>CAWACD010000002.1:0-5393819 GCA_963780555.1 uncultured Actinomycetota bacterium
CATGTTCGGCGATGAACTTGGATCTCTTGTAGTGGCCAAACAGATGCGAGATGTCGGTGCGGGACGTCTCGTCGGCCGGCTTGCCATGCCCGGTCTTCCCCAGCCCGAGAACGCCGGCGGTGGAGGTGAACACCAGCCGCTCGCATCCCGCGGCCCGGACGGCGTCGAGCACATTGAGCGTCCCGCCGACGTTGACGTCGTAGAAGATCTGTGGCTCGGGCGCCCAGAAACGGTAGACCGCCGCCAGGTGGAACACGAAGCGGGCGCCCTTGCAGGCGGCCCGGACGGCTGCGATGTCCCGGATATCCGCCACTGCCCGCTTCGCGGCGACGCCCTTGAGGTTACGCTCACCGGCACCCGGTTCGATCACGGCGGTAATCTCTGCGCCCCTCGCGTGTACCGCCCTGGCGACAGCGGACCCGATGAACCCCGAGGCGCCGGTAATGACCACCCGGTCCCCAGGCCCGATGTGGCCGCGCGGTCATCTGAGGGACACCGCGGCCAGCCTCCGTCGCGCCGCGACGCCAGCTGCCTGCCGTCGCGCCCTATCCTCCGGCGCGGCTGTCACCAGACCATGCCGCGCGGCCTGCCCCGATCCGAAGCCCGGCAGGGCACTGTCCAGCTTTGCGTCCCCGGGTGCCCTGCGCCATCGTCCAGCCAGATCCGCAGGCGAGCCCAGAAGCGCGGCAGGCGGCAGGCGGCACGCCGCCGAGTGCCTGCACCATGCATCGACCTCCTCAGACCCTGATACCAGAGGCAGAAGCAGAGCTTCACAACGCTAACGCCCCGGCCGCCACCTCAGTCAAGAGCAGAACCACGAGAACGAGGTGACACACCGCCAGCCTCAGGAACCCTGGCGGCCGCCCAGCCGGACCGCGTCGCGGTCCGGCCTGCTGAAGGCGATCCCCGAGACCAGCCCCGGCCCCCCTTCCACTCGTGATAACCCCCCGGCATCGCTCGCAAAACTGAACCGGCGCAAGCCCTATGACCGCAAAGACACGACACCCGAGCGGCGGCTATAGAGCGGGCGACGGCCCGCCCCTGACTATGGAGCCCCGGCAGGGAGAATGGGAGCGTGAGGAACAGGTGGCGGCGATGGATCCCCGGGCCCAAGCACGGGCTGGCGCGTAGCGTGGCGGTCTACGACGTGCCCCGCCCTGGCCCTGAGCACCTGGATGGACTGCTGGGCCGATGCGAACCGCTACGCACCTGGGCAAGGGCCCACGGGTTCGAGATGGACGGCGTCCCCGACGACCTCGCCTTGCTCGACCAGGCCCTTGACCAGGCCAGCGGCGAGTTGGGCGGCCCGTTGCGGATAGCCGCCGTGGGAAACCGGGCCGGTCTTTTCCTCGGCACCGGGATCATCGCCACCGTTCCCGGCACGCGCTGGCGGCTGTGGCCGAACGGGCATCCGGTGGTGCGCCTGCCATCCAGCCGGGACCTGGACGTGGTCGCCATGGCCAACGACCGGGTGAGCAAGGGCGCGCCCCTGCTGGCCGACGTCTACGCCGACGCAGCAGCAGGCCCACTCGGCTGATCACAGGCACTGTCCGGACAGCCCGCGTCGCGGCAGATCCGGACGATCCTGGTGCCTTGCTCGCCGGAAGAAGATCAGACTCAGGACATCCCGGGGGGCCAGCCGCAGCCATGGCCCGGCGGCCGTAAGGGCCAGGCTGATCTGATCTGCGAGCAGGGGAGATGTTCAGGGTGGACCGAGGCCGCCGGTCTGCGCGAGAAGTGCTCGACGATCACCTGAACCTGGCCAACGACTGGGTGGACACGCCTTGGAGCGGGTCCTCGACGAGGCCTGCGGCGCAATGTCTCCGAGGACATCGTGGTCTTGATCAACCAGGCACGTTCCGGGGCTATGACGGGTGAGGCAGCCGCCCAGATGCTCTCCGAGGAGCTGCCGGAGCAAGCGGCGTTCGAATACACCTACGTGGCCGCCGAGGGAACGATGGGCCTCCTTGAGTGGACCTCCGATGACTCCGCCGTCCGGGTGCGAGATGGCTCGATTCGTACCTGATCGAGCACGGCAAGATCGTGGCACAAACGATCCGCTACACCCTCGAGAAGCGGTAACGCTCCGACGTTAGTGGTTGCTCGTCGTCTGAGATCCGCCTTCTGAGGCAACTTCCGCTCATCGGCAGATCCGCGCGTATCAGGATCTGCCGGGTGGGCCCGGAGGAGGGCCGTCTAAGTGGCTGGCTGAAGGTCGCACGGCTAGCTCGTCCGTTGTGGCGGGAGGCCGCCGTGGCGGAGTTGCAGGGTCTGGCCCTGGGGGACCGGTTCTGGCGCGAGGGAGGTTCTATTGGGCCAGCCTGCGGGTAGCGCGTTGGGTAGCAAATCGGTGTGTGCGGGTGTTGTTGTGCGTCGCTCCGCGTTGCTCTCCGTCGGTGTCTTTGCTGGTCACGCTGCATTCGTGCTGGTCAGTGGAAGTGCCTGCCCTTCAGGCATGCAAGAGGTCAGCGGTTCGAGCCCGCTTAGCTCCACTTCACGGTATTTCCGCAGCTCAGAGTCTTGCTGAGCGTGGGGGTTGGCCACGGCACGTTGGTTCACCAGCGGCACTGCCCCGGACGTACACCAGTGCTATTACTGCAGGTCACGGCTCTGCGCCGCTCGGATAGTGAGTGCTTGCGTGTCTCGCAACTGGGTTTGTGCTGCTGGTCCTCTGCATGCAGGTGTTTGCACTGCTCAGAGTGCCGGAGGGGGATTCCGGGAGGCAGGCTGCTCCGCAGGAAGCCGTGGGGGAGCCAGGACAGGAGTCATCGCTGGGTCACGCTGACCGCGTTCTTATGATCGCTGCATGGCGGATTCGGCTGGCGGACATGTGGCGGTCACCCGGCGGCTGTGGGACGAGCACATGTCGGCCTGGTTCGAGCGGTACGCGCGCTCCCGGTGGGCGGCCGCTGAGCCGTACTGGGGGATGTGGTGCATTCCCCAGTCGCGGTTGCCGGTCCTGCCGGCTGGCCTGGCTGACGTGGTGGCGGTGGAGCTGGGCTGCGGCAGTGGGTACGTCTCGGCGTGGCTGGCCCGCCGCGGTGCGCGGCCGGTCGGGGTGGACGTCTCGGCCCGGCAGCTGGCCGTTGCGCACCGCTTGCAGGGCGAGTTCGGGCTTGCGCTTTCCGCTGGTTCAGGCAGATGCCGAGCGGGTGCCGCTGGGTACCGGCTGCGCCGACCTGGTGATCAGCGAGTACGGTGCGTCGGTCTGGTGCGACCCGTACCGGTGGATTCCCGAAGCGGCCCGGCTGCTGCGGCCTGGTGGCCGGCTGGTGTTCATGGCCCAGTCCACGCTGGCGCGCCTGTGCATCCCGGAGCGAGGGCCGGCGACCGGCCGGCTGGTGCGTGACCTGTTCGGGCTGCACCGCATAGTCCAGCGTGGCACCTCAGGCCGCGAGTACCAGCTGTTCACGCTGCCGCATGGGGAATGGATCCGGCTCCTGGGCAGGTGCGGCCTGATGGTAGAGGACCTGATCGAGGTTCAGGTGCCGCCCGGCGCTGCCAACAACGACTTCCCCGAGCTTCCCGACGAGTGGGCCCGACGCTGGCCGGCCGAGGAGGTCTGGTTCGCCCGCCGCTCGATCCGCCTCATAGGCCGCCGTCAGGGAACCAGCCGGACTGGGCGAGCATCCGACCAGCGGCAGATCCGGGCGTTCGCTTGGAGATGCCTTCGCGGTGCGGGGTAGTGGGGGAATCCGCGTTCACGCGAACGGAGAGCCTCGGCTGGCGGAGGTTTCCCTGTGTAAGCGGACGGGGAGTAGCGTCGACGTGACCGATCGGCACCCGCCCGGGGGATGGGCACAAGGGAGGTCAACATGTTTGTGCAGGTGATCCAGGGCCATGTGTCCGACGCTGCGCAGGTGCGCGCGCAGCTTGACAGATGGGTCGAGGAGGTGGCCCCTGGAGCCGTGGGATGGCTTGGCAGCACATCCGGGGTTACTGACGACGGAATGATGATTGCCCTCGCACGTTTCGAGTCGGACGAGGCGGCGCGGCAGAACAGTGATCGGCCGGAGCAGACCGCGTGGTGGGAGCAGACGGCGGCGCTGTTCACCGGCGAGCCGGTGTTCCGCAACAGCACGTCGGTCGAGGTCGACACGGCCGGTGATCCTTGGCAGGCCGGCTTCGTGCAGGTCATGCAGGGTCGTTCGAGCGATCCGGACCGCGCGCGTGAGCTGATGGCGAATGATCCAACCGACTGGCGGGACTTCCGGCCTGACATTCTCGGCTCCGTCTCGGTGGGTCACGATGGGGGCGCCTGGACGATGGCGCTCTACTTCACCTCCGAGGAGTCGGCTCGCGAAGGTGAACGGAAGGAACCACCGCCGCAGATGCAGGAGATGATGAAGGAGATGGACGCGCTCACCATCGGCGAACCCGTCTTCTTCGACCTCCGGGATCCGTGGCTGCACGCCCCGGGCTGACGCGACCGGAACGGACCATGGGCGATCCGAAGCCACGACTCGAGTGGACGTGACACTTTGAGGGGCTGAGCTACCACCCCCGTCGTGCAGGCCGCGCTGACTGGACTCTCATCGCGGCATATCGTGCGCCTTCGACCGCACGCAGGGCGGTTATGAGCCATGAGCGCGCGTTCCGGGGACACGATGGCGTGCATTGATATGCAGGCCGTTGTCGCCATCATGCCGTGGACGTCCATGATGGTCGGAACGCCCACGGCGTCCGTGCGCCCGGTCTTCGGGGCAGTCAGAGCCGTGGCCAGGCCGCTGACCGCCAGGCCGCCGAGGAAGGCCGGCGGTCAGCTCGGGTCAGAAAGACCATCGCTAGCGCCTACCAGCTCTGACCGAGACCCGCGCGCCAGGGGCGGAAGTCGTATCTCCCTGCGCGGCCGGGTTCCGGGCGGGACGGACTGCCCCGCCCGGTCCGTTATTCGGCGCGGAGTGCGAAGGCGGTGCGGGCGCGGGCAGCCCAGCTGGCCGGGCCGAGCGCGCCGGCGACCGCGATCAGCAGGCCGGCCAGGGCGAGCAGGATGAACTCCCACGGCTGGTACACCGACAGCAGTGACGGTGGGATGCCGGAGTTCGCCGCGCTCGCCATGACCGGGACCAGGCCGTGGTGCAGGGCCACCCCGGCGGGCACCGCCACGACCCCGGCGAGCAGGCCGGTGACGGCGACCGAGCAGATGATCATCACCAGGGTCTGCAGCGGGACCATCCCGACCGCCTTGAACACGCCGATGGCGTGTGCCCGCTCCCTGATCTGGAGTGCCACGGTGTTCAGCACGCCGAGCCCGGCGACGATGATGATCACGATGGTCAGCATGGTGACAAGGGTGACCACCGCGACGAGATGAGTGCCGCCGGTGTTGACGGTGACCGCGAGCGAGCTGCCGAGGGCCGCTGACACCGTGTTGGCGTAGGCCTGCGCATCGGTGCCCGGCTTGAGTGCCACGCCGTACTGCGACGGTCCGGCGGCCGGGTCCAGCTCATGCAGGGTCGCGGCGCTCAGGAACATGTCGGGCTGGTTACCCGGCTGGAACACCTCGCCGGCGATCGTCACGGTGAGATGGCGGCCGCCAGAGGCCAGCGTGTACGTGGAGCCCACCTTGGTCCCGGTGTCGGTGAGGAACAGCGTGTTCACGTCCACCTGATCAGGCCCGGAGTACAGGTGCCCCGAGACTGGCGCGAGTCCTGCCCAGGCCGGGTCGCCGCCATAGGCGGTGACCTCCACGCCGGCGGGCACCGCGGGCAGGCTCAGGTGGTCCTCTGTGATGGCGAGGTCGTGCAGCGTGCCGGGCTGGGCGGCCAGCGCCGCCGCGGCGGCCTGCTGCTGCGCGGCGGTCAGCGACCGCCCGACGACCACGCTCTGGCTGGTGCCACTGGAGCCCGCGCCGCCGCCGGGGCCGTTCAGGGCTCCGGGAGCCACCGAGCCCGGTGGCACGGCCGTGACCGAGACCGGGAGGGCAGCGTGCCGCGAACCGTCGGTGATCGCCCGGTCCAGCGAGGCGCCCAGTCCCACACCGAACGTCACCGCCACCACGCCGAACAGCACCGCGAGCACGGTCACCAGCGTCCGGCCGGGACGGGCGAACGGTGCCGCGAGCCCGAGCGTGACCGCCCGGGGCAGCATGATCAGCCGGGCCAGCGCCCGCTGTGCGAGGTATCCGCGGGCTGGTCGCGGGGCACGCCCGGTCGCGATCGCCGCGACCGCGCTCAGCCGTCCCGCGCGCAGCGCCGGGGGCACCGCGCCGGCTGCGGTCAGCAGCAGGACCGCCAGCGGCACAGCCGCATCGGCCCAGAGCGGGACGCCGAGCACGCCGACCTGGTAGACCTGCGCGTTCTGGCCGAGCAGCGGGATTGCCAGCAGGTTCCCGCCCACCACCCCGGCCACGCAGCCGGACAGCGCGGGCACCGCCACCATGAGCACGTAGCAGGCCACCACCTGAGCGGGGGTGAAGCCGACCGACTTCAGCACGCCGATCCTGGTGGTCCCGGCGATTACGGCGCCGCTGACCACGTTGACCACGATCAGCACCGAGATCACCAGCGTTAGCAGGCCGAACGCGATGATGAACGGCACCCACGGCGCGATGGCGCTCTGCTCGGATTGCCGCGCGTCCAGCCAGGACGCGGTGCCGGCCAGCGCCCCGGGCGGCAGCGCGGCGCGCAGTGCGGCGACGTCGGCGCTGATCGCCGCAGCCGTGCCGGCGCCGGAGAACTGGTACAGCATCTGCGCCTGCCCGGAGCCGCCGGTCCTGGCGCCCGCCGCGGTGGCGAGCGCCGGGATCTCCGACGGCAGCACCCACGCATCCGAGGTGCTGGTGATCGAGGTCGCGACGCCGACCACAACCAGCTTCTGCGAGCCCACCGTGATCGTGGACCCGGGGGTGCCGCTGCCTGCCATGACGACCTGGCTGTCGCTGTCCGGCCAGTGGCCCTGGCTCAGGTAGAGGTCATCTACCGGGCCGCCTGGAGAGGACCGGCCGGTGATCGTGAGCTGCTGGGCGCTGGAGCCGGCTATGCCAGGCAGCGTGACCTGCGCGGTGAGCGGGATCTCAGAGAACGGCCCGGCCGCCGCGGTCACTCCGTGCGCGTGCGCGGTCGCCGCGAGTTGCGGCACCGTGGCCACGGTGGTGTCCACGGTGGCGGTGACGTTGGCGCCGTGCTGCGCCGCGAACGCGCGGTCGAACGGGCTGCTGGAGTCGGCCAGCATGGCCAGGGCCAGGGTCGAGGCGGCGGTGGAGGCGAGCGCGACCAGGCCGATGATGACGGCCTGGAGCCTGCGGCCGCCCAGGCCGCCGCGCGCCGCCCGGATGATCGCCTTCATGACAGTGCCCTTTCTCGCGCTGTTGCTGATGTTCCTGACGTGATGCGCCCGTCGGCGATCTCGATGGTCCGGTGCGTGTACCTGGCGGCCAGGTCCGGGTTGTGGGTGACCAGGACCAGCGTCTGCCCGGCGGCGTTCAGCTCCGCGAGCAGCGCGCCGATCTCCTCCCCGGTCGCGGTGTCCACCGCGCCGGTGGGCTCGTCGGCCAGCAGCACCGCGGGGTTGTTGATCAGCGCCCGGGCGATCGCCACCCGCTGCCGCTGCCCACCGGACAGCCGGGCGGGGTAGGCGTCGCGCTGGTGCTCGATCCGCAGGCTGACCAGCAGCTCATCGGCGCGCTCGCGGGCCGCCGCCGCCCGCGTGCCGGCCAGCTGGGCTGGCAGCAGGATGTTGTCGAGGGCGGTCATGTCGTCGAGCAGGTTGAAGAACTGGAAGATCATGCCGACCTGCCGCCGGCGGAACCGGGCGGCCGCGGTCTCGCTGAGCTTGTCCACCCGCTCGCCGCCGACCCAGACAGCGCCCGCTGTCGGCCGGTCCAGCGCGGCGATGAGATTGAGCAGCGTCGACTTGCCGCTGCCCGACTGCCCCATGATGGCGACGGCGTCGCCGGGCGCGATCGTTACGGTGACTTCCGCGACCGCCGCCGGCGCGCCGCTGTCATACTGCTTTGACACCTTGTCCAGGTGAACCAGTGCATCCATGCCAGGACCGTAGGTCCGGTGCCCGCGCCGCCGCGTCGCCCGTGGTATGCAATCCGGGTACCGTATCCGGCTGACCGCGAGGCCGCCGTCATCCGCTGGATGTACGCGAACTACACACGGCGGGCGATGGCCCACGGCCTCGGCCGGCGACAATGGCCTCATGACCGGACGCGCGCACAGGCTGGTCGCCTTCCTCGGGAAGGCCGAGCCGCGCCGCGCGCCGTCCGGCTGGGCGCTCGCGCTCGACGCCGCGATCGCGGTGGCCGCGGCGGTCGGCGCGGTCATGGAGGTGGCCGACCGCACTCTGCAGAACCTGTTCGTCGGCCCCGGCGGCGCCATCATGACCCAGCCGGTCACGATCCACGCGGCCGCCGCAACGCTCGCCGCCGCCGCGCTGACCGCGCTGCCGCTGGCGGCCCGGCGGCTGTACCCGATCATGGCCTGGCTCGTGATCGCCGCCGCGATCACGGCGATCGCGCTCTCCCCCCATGCCGCGATACCGCCGGTCGCGTCCGGAACCGCCGTCTTCGCCGCCTACAGCGCGGTCCTGCACAGCCGGTACCGGAACCTCGCCATCGCGGCGGTCCTGGCCGTCGCCGCCATCGTGACCTCCACGTTCGGCGACCTGCTGCCGCCCTTGCCCGCCCGGGGCACCGCGATCCTCACCCTCGCCGCCGCGACCGCCGCCGGGCTCGGCATCAGGGAACTGCGCCGGCGGCTGCTGGACTCCAGGGCGCAGCTGCGCCGCTCCACGCAGGAGCACCAGGCCGCCACCCACCGCGCCATCGAGGCCGAGCGCGCCCGCATCGCCAGCGAAATGCATGACGTCGTGACGCACAACGTGAGCGTGATGGTGGTGCAGGCGGGCGCGGCGCGCAAGGTGCTGGCCAGCTCACCTGGCGACGCCGAGGACGCGCTGCTCGCCGTCGAGGCCAGCGGCCGGGCCGCGATGGCCGAACTGCGGAACCTGCTCGGGCTGCTCAGCCCGCCTGCGGGCGGCCCCGGTGACGGGGCGCTGCGTCCGCAGCCCGGGCTCGCCGGGCTCGACGCCCTGATCGCGCGGGTATCGGCAGCCGGGCTGCCTGTCGAGCTCCGGGTCAGCGGCGCGCCCCGGCCGTTGCCACCCGGCGCTGACCTGACCGCCTACCGCGTGGTGCAGGAAGCCCTCACCAACGTGCTTCGTCATGCTGGGGAGCCGGTGGCGTCCGTCTGGATTAAATGGGGAGAGCAGCTGGTGATCACGGTCAGCGACGACGGGACCGGTACCAGCGGCGGGCCTCCCGGACGGGGATTGCTCGGGCTGCGGGAGCGGCTGTCGATCTACAGCGGGGAACTGGACGCCGGCCCCCGGCCGGGCGGCGGCTGGCAGCTTCGGGCGGTCATGCCACTGGGCCCCGCACCATGAAAGTGGTGATCGCCGACGATCAGGCGCTGGTGCGCGGCGGGTTCCGGCTGATCCTGAGGGCAGCCGGCATCGAGGTCGCCGCGGAGGCGGCCGATGGCGCGCAGGCCGTCACGGCCGTGCTCAAGCACCTGCCAGACGTGGTGCTGATGGACATCCGGATGCCGGAACTGGACGGCATCGAGGCGACCCGGCGCATCCTGGCCGCCGGCCCGGCCGCGGCCGGAGTGCGGATCATCATCCTGACGACGTTCGACCTGGACCAGTACGTGTACGCGGCGCTCGCCGCGGGCGCCAGCGGCTTCCTGCTCAAGGACGTCACGCCGGAACACCTGGTCGCCGCCGTCCAGCTAGTGCAGACCGGGGACGCGCTGCTCGCCCCGTCGATCACCCGCCGCCTGGTCGAGCGCTTCGCGCCGGGCCCCCGGCCGGCCGCCGCACCCGGATCGCCCGGGCTGCCGGGCCGTGACCTGTCCGCCCTGACGCCACGCGAGTTCGAGGTGCTCGGGCTGATCGCGCGCGGCATGAGCAACGCCGAGATCGCCGCCGCGCTGACGCTCAGCGAGGCGACGGTGAAGACCCACGTGGCCAGGATTCTGACCAAGCTGGACCTGCGCGGCCGGGTGCAGGCCGTCGTTCTCGCCTACCAGACCGGCCTGGTGACACCCGGATCGCCAGTTACACGGGAGGCTCACGAGGGCCTAGACCGCGCCTGATGACATCGGCGCTGGGCTGGGGCCGAGGCACAGTACAGGGAGGCGGTATACAGATCGGTCAGGTCCCCGCAGTTGACGTGCGCGAATCAATGACAGGGCAGCGCCGGCGACCGCGGCGACGAAGGCCACGGCCAGGGCGGTGGTGATCCTGATCAGCCGGCCTGTCACTGCCAGCCTCCGGAGGCTCGGCACGCAGGATATTGGGGTCGCTATTGTGTTCGGTGTCAGGGGAGGCTCCTCTGCCGTCCCTGGTGCCGGGAGCCAGTTTGGGGAGCCACCGTGTTCAGGCTGGCCCAGACTGTGCCCGACGGCGTCAGAGCATTGGTGCAGGCAGGAGGCTCCCCGTTCGACGTCGCCGGACGTAGACCGACTTATCGGATCCGCATGGCATGCAAGAGGTCAGCGGTTCGAGCCCGCTTAGCTCCACCCAGGTCAGGCACATAATTCGCATTCAAAACCAATGAGCTCACGCCCCGTGAGGGGCATTCTGAGGGGCGAGATCCACAGACGATGGCCGTCTGGCCAGCGGCAACGCAAGCATCGTCATCTCTCCCGGATGAGCAGCGCCTTTGTGATCTGCAGGAGGTCACCAGTCCTGGCGGGGCGCCCTGCCCTGGTGCGGCCGGACAAGTCGCGCCCAAATGGGTGCTCTGAGCCGAGGTAGCTAGCCCCCGGCCTGTCGGCGTCTGATCGGGTGCCAGGCGACGGAATTCACGATCGCGGCGCTGCGGCTGGCTAGGGTCTGTCAGGCAGGCAATGGCCTGGGAGGAAGCCGAGCATGACACAGCCAGCCGTTCCAGGCTCCGCTGACTGGCAGCGCCAGTGGACCATCGATGCCGGAGATGTGCTGCTCCAGCCGGTCACTCGCCGCATCGCGGAAGACGTGCTCGCGGGCGGGCCGATCACGCGCACGTTCGAGACGGGAGCCCTGCACGACAGGATCCCCCAGGCCATGGGCATCGCACTCCGCGACATTGACTCCGGCGCGGCCGCCGTCCTGCCAACCGTCTGGCTCATCGTCCGCCGCGCTGATGAACGGGTCCTTGGCGATCTGGGGACCCACGGCCCGCCCGACAGTGACGGCTGCGTTGAGATCGGCTACAGTCTGGCCCCGTCCACGCGAGGCAAGGGGATGGGCACCGCCGCCGTGGCCGCCTTCGTCCAGCGCCTGGCGGCGGTGCCCGGAATCCGCCGGCTGACCGCGGCTACCGGTGTGAGGAACACCGCTTCCCGCCGCCTGCTTGAACGGCAGGGATTCCACCTCACTGGCCCGGCTCCGGGCACAGACGAGGTGCGCTACACACTGCGCCTCAGCTAGGCCGGTCAGGCGGCAGGCAGAACCAGCAGATCTGAGCCCTTCAGCCACAGCTGGCCCACAGCCGACGGCCGGGGTCGGTGCCGACTTCATCTACCGGCGGGCCCGGCAGTGGCCCCGCCGTCGCGAACGGGATTCTGGTATGGCGAGCCTTGGCCCATTCGTGGCACCACGTCCCGAACGGGGCAGGCCCCGGCTTTCTCGATAGATGCCATTCACCGCCCGTGCTCCGCACAGGCCACACTCGGCAATGAGGAAAGCCCCGGTGGTCCAGAACTGCCGGGGTGGCGGGCGGCTGTGTTTGCGTCCTGCGGCATCGCAGGCCATCTGCTCGGCGGCTGCGGGCAGGAGCCGGTCTGCCATTCTCGCGGATCCGTGCGGTCAGCGGGGAGGAAGAGAGCCGGTCCCGTCGAACCCGCGACCGCCGCAGGGAACGTGCCGGCATCGGTTTCCTACATACGTGGCAGAAGTGTAGCATGTTTGTATGAGTTCGAAGCAGCGGATGTCGGCGTCGGTGGATGCGGAGCTGGTAGCGGTGGCTCAGGAGGCGGTGGCCGCTGGGCAGGCGGAGAGCGTGAGCGCCTGGGTCAATGATGCGCTGCGGCTGAAGGCTGACCATGACCGGCGGCTGCGGGCACTAGATGAGTTCCTGGCGGGGTACGAGGCCGAGCATGGTGAGATCTCCGAGGAGGAGATGCGGGAGGCCGCCCGCAGCGCACGCAGCCGGGCGGTCGTGGTGCGCGGCGCGCCGGAGTCCCGGCGCCAGGGCAGGGGCCGTGGCCAGGGTGCGGCCTGATGCTGGTCCTGGATGCGGGGGCGTTCGTCGCGGTGGAGCGCGGGGATCGCGGGGTGGTGGCGCTGGTGAAGCGGGAGCGGCTGGCGGGGCGGGTGCCGGTGACCAGCGGGGGAGTGGTCGCGCAGGTCTGGCGTGGTGGCCGTGGCCGCCAGGTGCCAGTCGCCCGGCTGCTCGCCGGGACCGATGTCGCAGCGATCGATGACCCGCTGGGGCGCCGGGCGGGGCTGCTGCTGGCCCGCAGCGGCCAGCGGGATGCGATTGACGCCACCGTGGTGTGCCTGGCCGCCGACGGCGACGATATTCTCACCTCTGATCCGGGCGACCTGAGGGTCCTGGCGGAAGCCGCTGATATCCACATCGACCTCATCCCTGTCTAGCTCCAGCCCAGCTGCGGCCTGCTCGTGGGCCATGGCGAGTCCGGTTGGCCGCCGTGGTGGGTGTACAGCACGGAAGTACAGCAACGTGTGCGGATTCCGGTGGACCGTGGAGTACTTACACGGACGGTGACCTGCGGGTATGGACGTGGATGGACGTGCTGCCGTGAGATGGCATGCAAGAGGTCAGCGGTTCGAGCCCGCTTAGCTCCACATGAAGTGCCAGGTGAGGGCCTGATTCGTGAGTCCTCTGGATCCCTGCCAAGATCGTCTGACCGTCATCTGACCGTCGGTTTGAACCCTGACCGTTGGCACTTCGCGGCACGGACTGGTCTCCGGTGGCGGGCCAAGCGACTGTGCCCCGGCAGTCGTTGAACAGCGCGATGATCGTTAAGCCGGGGCTGTGCCCGATGCATGCTGCCGCCGGTAGCCGCGGTTCGGCCGCCCAGTCAGTGAGCGCGGCCTAACAAAACACGGGGCGCCGCAGCGTCAGTCCCTCGATCAAGGCGAGCCATCCGGCGGCGTTTTCCGCGCGCGCTCTCGGGCTGGTCCTCTAGGGCCAGCTCGTCCAGGCCGAGCGATAACCGGCCAGCCAGCGCTGCAACGTCCGCAGCGGGACTCCACGATTGGCGTGTGCCGTGCCAAAACCCTACGCATGCCCTGACGTGCTGCTTTACGCTCAGCGCTCGTGCTCATCCGTCTCGTCTACCTGTCCATGGTCCGGGTGTTCGGCTGGCTGGCGCTCTTGGCGCGCAGTGACGCCGCCAAGGACGCCGAGATCCTCGTGCTGCGGCACGAAGTGGCGGTGCTGCGTCGGCAGGTCGCGCGTCCGAGGCCTGACTGGGCTGACCGTGCCGTGCTCGCCGCCCTGGCCAGGGTGCTGCCTGGGCGCCTGCGGCTGTACCGGATCGTGACACCGGGCACGCTGCTGGCCTGGCACCGCCGCCTGGTCAAGAGGAAATGGACCTATCCAAACGCCCTGGGCCGGCCGCCGGTCCCAGCCGAGGCGCGGGCACTGGTGGAGCAATTGGCGCGGCAGAACCCGCGCTGGGGGTACCGGCGCATCCAGGGCGAGTTGCTCGGCCTGGGGTACCGGGTGGGGGAGGGGACGATCCGACGGATCCTGGCTGCCGCTGACCTCGGTCCCGCGCCGCGGCGGACGTCGCCGACCTGGCGGCAGTTCCTGGCCGCCCAGGCATCCGGCATTCTGGCCTGCGACTTCCTGCACGTTGACACCGTGCTGCTGCGGCGCGTGTACGTGCTGTTCGTGATGGAGATCGAGACCAGGGCGGTGCACATCCTGGGCGTCACCGCGCATCCGACCGGAGCCTGGACAGCCCAGCAGGCCCGCAACCTCCTGATGGACCTCGGTGAAAGGGCGAGCGGCTTCAGGTTCTTGATCCGCGACAGGGACAGCAAGTTCACCCTGACATTCGATGAGGTCCTCGCCGGGAATGGCACACGGGTGATAAAGACGCCGGTCCGGTCCCCGCGCGCAAACGCCTACGCGGAGCGGTTCGTGGGAACGCTGCGGCGCGAGTGCCTGGACCACGTGCTGGTCCTGGGCGAGCGGCATCTCCGCATCGTCTTGGCCGAGTACGCCCGGCACTACAACGCCCACCGGCCGCACCAGGCCCTGCAGCAGGAGCCCCCGCAGCGGCAGCCCAGCCGCACGAGCGATATCACCGCGCGGATCGAGCGCAGGCAAGTCGTTGGCGGGGGCCTGATCAGCGAGTACCGCAGAGCAGCCTAACGAGCGCGAAACGCCAGGTCAGCGCTAATGCGCGAGTTTTGGCACGGCACAGGCCTCGATCGAGGCGAAGCGGCGGGGAAGCCGGGCCGGTATTTCAGGGTTTTGAACTGGGCCTCGGAGTAGGGATTGTCGTTGCTGACGTGCGGCCGGGAATGGGACTGGGTGACGCCGAGGTCGGCGAGCAGCAGCGCGACGGGCTTGGAGGTCATTGAGGAGCCGCGGTCGGCGTGGATGGTGAGCTGCCCGCGGCTGATGCCCTGCTTTGCCGCGGTCGCGGCGATCAGCTTCTCGGCCAGGACGGCGGATTCGCGGGTCGCGACCATCCAGCCGACAGCGTAGCGGCTGTAGATGTCCAGGATCACGTAGAGGTGGTAGTAGGTCCATTTCGCCGGGCCGTGCAGTTTCGTGATGTCCCAGGAGTAGACCTGGTTCGGCCCGGCCGCTGCCAGCTCGGGCTTGACGGCGGCCGGGTGGGCAGCCTGCGCCCGCCGCTCGCGGTTTTCGCCGGCCTCGCGCAGGACCCGGTAATAGGTTGACACCGAGCCGAGATAGGTGCCCTCATCCAGCAGCGTCGCCCATACTTCGGCCGGGGCGGTGTCGGTGAACCGTTCCGAGTGCAGCATGTCCAGGATGGCGTGGCACTCGGCGGCGGCCAGGGCGCGGGGCTGCACCCGGTCCCGGTGCGGCACGGGCGCCGGGCGCGGCGGTGCGGGGCTGGCCCGGTGCCGCCGGTACCAGGTGGCCTGCGGCACTCCAGCCGCTGCGCACGCCGCCCTGGTGCCGATCCGGGGCGCGAGCAGCGCGATCGCCTTATCCGTTACGAGCTCGACCCGGGCTCGGTGTCCGCGCCCTCGGAGATCGTCTCCAAGAGCGCCTGCAGTTTTGACTGGACGTCTACCACGAAACGGGCCTTAGCCAGCTCCTGCTCCAGCTGGGCCTTCTCTTTCTGCAGCCGGGCGATCTGCGCATCCCGCGGATCGCCCGCCGGACGGCCGCGAGGCCGTTCCGCGCCCGCGAGCGTTCCGGCGTCCCGGGCCCGCCGCCACTCGATCACGTGGCTGGAGTACAGGCCTTCCCGGCGCAGCACCGCGCCCTTCTCACCGGCCGGCGCCGCGTCATACTCGGCTACCACGTCCAGCTTGTACTGGGCGGTGAACGTCCGCCGGCGGGCCCGCTCGGGCACCTCCGGATCGGGGCGTTCGTGCCGCTCGCGGGTCACCGGTCCAGCATCGCCGGCCACCAGGGCACGGTCGAGCACGGTCATCGTCATTAAGGGGATTGTCTCCATCCCCGCCCTCGGGGAGGTCAGTGGTTACTGAGGGGCGGGTGCCTCACGACAGCTTGGCAGAGAGGGGCGGCGGTGAGTCCGCGTGCCTCACGGTGGTATGGCATCTGGCCGCATAACGTCATCCAACGGCAAAGAGAGCTTCTCCTCCCGCCGATCGCTGCGGTCATTCGGGCATCATCGGCTAAATGGGAGACCCCGTCCTGCGCGTGCGGGCCCGGGCTGTTCCGGCTGCCAGGGCGCCGATGCAGGGGCGCCAGCGGCGACACCTGTCGGCCCGGGTCCGCCGGAGGCGGACGGTCGCGGCTTTGCTGGTGGTGCTGATCGCCGCGCTTGGCATCTGGTTGGTGGTCGGCCCGGGACACGGCTCCGGCCCGCCTAGCCGAGCCGGCCAGTCAGGGGGGCCGTTGTCGGCGGTCCGCGGTATCGCCGGGCCAAGGGGCTTGCCGGCCGTCGAGTCGGGCCTGCTTCCCTGGCGCATGGCGGCCCCGATCAGCAGAGCGGTGGCCGTCGCGGGCTCCCGGAACCACCTGATCGTCCTCGGCGGGCTGACCGCCGGCGGTGCTTCCGCCGCGGGAATCTACTCCCTGAGCACCAGCACCGGAGTGGCCCGGCGGATCGGTGTGCTCAGCGCGCCCTTGCACGACGCCGCGGTGGGGCTGCTCGGCCGGCGGGCGCTGGTCTTCGGGGGAGGATCCTCAGCCACCGTCGCCACGGTTGAGGCTTTCGCTGTGCACGGCCGACCCGGCGGCCAGCCCGCCACCGCTACCAAGGCGGGATCGATGCCCGCACCGCGTTCCGACGCGACCGGGGTCACCATTGGCGCCCGTACCTACCTGGTAGGTGGCTACGACGGAACCCGGGCTGATGCCCCGGTGCTGGCCACTGACGACGGCCGGAGATTCACGCCGATCGCCGATCTCCCTGTCCCGGTGCGCTACCCGGCGGCCGCCGCGCTGGACGGGCAGATCTTCGTCTTCGGCGGTCAGGCGATCACCGGCCGCCGGGCCGGTGCTCCAGTGGACGTGATTCAGGTTGTGAACCCGGCCCGGCATACGGCAGCTGTCATCGGCCACCTCCCGGAGCCCTTGGCCGGCGCGGCAGCCGTGACCGTGGGCAGCGAAATATTCGTAGCCGGCGGCGACAGCACGGTAATCCGGCGGCCGGTTCCAGGACTCGGCACGACCCAGCTCGGCCCCGGTGAGTTCAGCGGCGGCACCGGCAGCGAGTCCGCTTCGCCACCCACATCCACGGTCTCGACAATCTGGGCTTTCGACCCGGCGGCCAGGCGATTGCTGCCGGCTGGCCGCCTCCAGGTGCCGGTCTCGCACGCCGCGGTCGCCGTGGTCGGCTCCACCGCCTGGATCATCGGCGGTGAATTCAACGGCGCGCAGGTCGCGTCCGTGCAGATGCTGCGGGCCAACCGGGCCTTCGGCACGGCCGGGCGCCCCCGGGGCCGGCTCGCCGTATTTTGGCGGCAAGCTGCTCATCGCCGACCGCGGCAACAACCGGCTGCTGCTCCTGAACGCATCGCTGCACCTGGCGTGGAAATACCCATCAGCGCATACGGCGCGGGACCCGTCGCGCTTCTACTTCCCCGACGACGCGTTCTTCATCGACCACGGCACGGCCATCCTGTCCAACCAGGAGCAAAACGAGACGATCATCAAGATCGCCTATCCGTCTGGGAAGATCATCTGGTCATACGGCCATCCGCGTCACTCGGGTTCTGCCCCCGGATACCTGCACGAGCCCGACGACGCCTATCTTCTGAGGAACGGCCAGATCACGGTGGCCGACGCCAGCAACTGCCGGGTGCTGGTGATCAACCAGAACCACACCGTAGCCCACCAGATCGGCACCACCGGCGTGTGCACCCACGACCCGCCCGCCTCGATGGGGTCGCCAAACGGGGACACGCCGCTGCCGGATGGGAACCTGCTGATCTCGGAGATCAACGGATCGTGGGTGAGCGAGTACACCGACGGCTGGGAAGCTGGCCTGGACGACCCAGCTGCCGATCAGCTACCCGTCCGATCCCCAGCAGCTCGGGCCCGACCGCTACCTCATCGCTGATTACGCCAGGCCCGGGCAGATCCTCGAGTTCGATCGTGCCGGGCACATCCTGTACCGCTACCACCCGCAGTCTGGGCCGGGCATGCTGAACCATCCCTCGCTGGCCGAGCTGCTGCCCAGCGGCGTCTTCATGGTCAACGATGACTACCAGGACCGGATGGTCGCGATCGACCCGGCGACCAGGGCGCTCGTGTGGCAGTACGGCGTCACCGGCAGGCCCGGCACCGCACCCGGCAGGCTGCACACCCCAGACGGGTTCGATCTGCTGCTGCCGAACGGATCGACGCCGACCCACCAGAGCACCGGATAGGCAAGTGCGCCAGGCGCATACCCGTCCGGACGTGGCACCATTTGATAGGGAGTCCGTTTGCCGGGTAGGCACGCATGCGCGCCAAACAGCGAACGGGCGCTTGAGATCCGTGGGTAGGTTCAGGATGCGGCTTGGCGACGAACAGGTAGGACGGTGGGGGCTGGCCCTGCTGGCTGTCACCGGTGCCGTCGGCCTCATCATCGCCTTCCATGGCTGGTCTGCGCGCCGCGCGGGACTGCCCGCCGGAGCCCTGAGCCCAGCGCAGACAGCCTCGCCACCCAGGGCCACGGCAACAGCCTCAGCCAGGCCGTCTCCAACCGCGCACCGGCCGCTGCTCAAATCGCAGCCCTACGCGAGCGTCGCATATCGGATCTGGCCGGGCAGTCCCAGCAAGGCTGCGAAGCTAGCATTGACCGGGCTGAAGGTCTCGGTCAGCCGTCGGCGATCCGTGCTGCTGGTCACCGCCGGCGTCAACGGCCAGCCCGTGTCGGCTCCGCGCCGGTACCCGGGTGGCGCGCTGGTGTATGTCATTGAGGCATCGCTGGGCGACGATTCGGGCAGCACCGACTACAGCCTCGGTGACGACGGCCTGGTGGTCACCGACGCCCGCGGGGGAATCATCCGATGAGCGACACCCGTCGGCCTGGGACGCGCGGACTCGCCGCGATCCCCGCTCCCAGACGGGCCCAGCTCGCCGCGTGGAGCCCGGTCATCAGCCGTATCCTGCTCGGCCTGGTGCTCGCCTGGTTCGGCTATCACGAGCTGGTGCAGCCAGATCTGTGGACTGGGTACGTGCCTGTCGCGCTGCCTGCTTCCGGGCTGAGCGGTGATCCTCGTGTTGGTACACGGCTGGGTTCTACTGGTTCTGGCGGTGGCACTCATGGTCGGGATCGCGCCGCGCGCCGCGGCCGGTGTCGCAGCGGTTCTCGTCCTTGAGATCGTGATCTCTCTGACGGTCAGCGGCGGGCTATCCGACTTTATCCTGCGCGATGTGGGGGTGCTAGGACTGGCTATCTGCCTGACCGGGATCAGACAGCAGCGTCTGGTGCTGTCTCGATAGACCAGGCAAGCCGTGTGGGGTTCCAGAACTCAGCCACTGGTGTTGATCTGGGCTTCTATGCGGCTCGCTCGTACTCGTTGATGAGGCCGCCGAGGACGGCCCGGCGTTGGATGCTCTTCCGGGACAGGCTCCGCGACTGGGTGATCTGGCCGGGGCGGGTGAAGCTGGCGGCTGCGATGGGGGCGCCGTCCGTTGTAGTGGGCCTCATACTCAGCCAGGACCAGCCGCATATGCCGTTCGCCAAAGATGAGCATCCCGTCAGTGACTTCCGTCCGGGCGGTGAGCACGAACCTTTCCGCGTAAGCGTTCGCCTGCGGGCTCCGGGGCGGGATCTTCACCGCTTGGATCCCAGCTCCGGACAGGACTGCGTCGAATGCCTCGGTGAACTGCCCCGCCCGGTCGCGGACGAGGAACCGGAAGTCCGCGGCGCGACCACCGAGATCCATCAGCAGGTTGCGGATCTGCTGCACGATCCACGAACCGTCCGCGTTCGTGGTGTCACCGAGGATGTGCACGTAACGGCTGCCGATCTCCATGACGAACAGGCAGTACAGGCGCCGCAGGGTCACCGCGCAGTCCACGTGGAAGAAGTCCGTGGCGAGCATCGTCGATGCCTGGGCGTGCAGGAACTGCCGCCAGGTGGCGTCGGTTTGCCGTTCCGGTGCTGGGGGAATCGTCAGGGCCTTCAGGACCCGGCGGATGGTGGACGCGCCGACCCGGTGGCCGAGCTTGAGCAGCTCGCCTTGGATCCTCTTGTATCCCCAGCCGTTGTTCTCGGTGGCGAGCCGCTCGATGAGCACGGTGATCTCGGCGCTGACCGGCGGCCGTCCTATTCGGTTCGGGTAGGTCCATTTGCGGGTGACCAACCGACGATGCCACCGCAGGACGGTGCCGGGGGTGACCAGCCGGTGCATCGGCAGCCTTGCTGGCAGGAGCCGGATCAGTGTGGGGAGGATTGCGCGGTCCGCCCAGTCGAGCCGGGGCCGGGGATTAACGCGGCGCAACACGCCAACCTCGTGCCGCAGCACGAGCAGTTCGGCGTTCTTGGAGGCCGATGACCGGCCGAGTAGGACCAGCCAGCCGCAGAGCCGGACGAAGATGAGATAGAGCAGGCGCAGGGACACAGATGATCATGATGCTCTACACCTAACACTGGTTATCGCCGCAGCTAACGAGCACGCGGACTTCTGGCACCCCGCAGGCGAGCAGGGCCCGGTCCGCCCAGTTCAATTTCGGCTGCCGCGGCTGCCGGCACTGCAGCACGGCGAGCTGGTGGCGCAGGATCAAGATCTCCGCGGTCTTCCATATCTCCTCATGCCGCGACAGCCGCAACCCAGCGGCGACCCGCTTAATCAAGAGGAATACGAGCCGCAGGCACATGATCGGTGATCATCACGGCTAGACGGCGGGGAGAACAATCCTGCTGGTCAGAGCTGTGGACGAGATTTTCGGCACGCACGCCTCATCAGCTGGCAGCGCAGGCCCGATGGCCGGGCTTCCTGATGTGGGCAGCCAGGCGGAGGCTGGTCGCCGGCCGGATGGCGGCGGCTGATGCCCGGTCAGACCGGCCGTGGCTGGGGCGTCACCATCGCCAGCGGCGGTCGGGGACGGCGCTGGTCATTGGTGCTCGTTACGCAGAGCTTTACTCCGCCCGGACTGCCGGTCAGCTTGCCGTGGCTTGCTGCCGGGCCACCGCTTCCCGCAGCCTGCGCTTGAGGACTTTGCCCGACGCGTTGCGCGGGATGGTGCCCGTGATGACGTGGTGCGGGATCTTGTACCCGGTGAGGCGGTCGCGCAGGAACGCCCGGACGCCGTCCAGGGTGATCGTCGCACCGTCGCACGGGGTGATCACTGCGACGATGCTCTCGCCGTAGTCGGGGTGCGCCGGCCGACCACCGCGACGTCGGCGACGTCGGGGTGCGCGGCGAGGGCGCTCTCGACTTCGATCGAGTAGACGTTGTGGCCGCCTGTGATGATCATGTCCTTGAGCCGGTCGACCAAGGTCAGGTAGCCATCCGCGTCGACGCGGGCCAGGTCGCCGGTGTGCAGCCAGCCGGATCTGAGGGCCTCGGCGGTCTCGGCGGGCTTGTTCCAGTAACCCTTCATCACCGACTCGCCGCGCAGCAGCAGTTCGCCGACGCCGCCCGGGCCGATGTCGTGGCTCTGCGGGTCGGCCACGCGCGCCTCGGTGAACGGTAGCGCCCTGCCGGCCGCTGGCGTCGGGACGGGCTTTGACCTGCTCGGGGTCGCAGTACACGCCGCCCGGGCCGCCCTCGGTCTGCCCGCACAGCTGGATGAAGCTCACCTGTGGCAATGCGGCGACAAGTCGTTCGACTGCGCTCGCGGGCATGGGGGCGGCGCCGAACAGCCCGGTCCGCCAGCGGGACAGGTCGCGGTCGGCGAGGTCAGGCAGGCGCAGCAGGAACTGGTACATCGCGGGAACGCCGAAGAACATCGTGATCCGTTCCGACTCCAGCGTGTCGAGCACGGTGGCCGGGTCGAAGCGGGGCAGGATCACGTGCTTGGCCCCGATCATGGTGCCGGGAATGAGCATGATGCCGAGCTCGGCGGCGTGGTAGAGCGGCGCGGCGTGCAGGAACCGGTCGCCGGCCCGCATGCCGCAGGAGGCCACGAAGGTGAACCCGGGCCCACATCACCCGGTGATGATCGAACAGCGCTCCCTTGGGCCGGCCGGTGGTGCCCGAGGTGTAGAGGATCAGCGCGTCGTCCGTCTCGCTGACGGCCCCGGTCACCTCCTCGTCCGGCGCGGGCGCGGCCAGCTCGGTCAGAGTGGCGTCTGTCGGGGTGTCACGAACTGCCGCGAACATCCGCTTCTGGCTGATCCGGGCGGTCATGGCAGACACAAATAGCGGAATAGCGCGCGTTCGCGGTACAGATGGAGGGTGTGCTCGGCGGAGACCGCGTCGTCGTCGCCCGCCATGACAAGCGTCCGGGCGGCCACCCGGGCTAGGTCAGCCGTGCTCAGGGTCGGCCCGGTGGCTGCCATGGCGAGGATCTTAGCCGCGACGACCGGGCATGGTCCCGCCCGTCGGGGGAAATCTGCCCATAGGCCGGCCAGGTAGTCGTTCGCAGCCAACTCGGGACGTCCTCAGCCGGTGGGACGGGCCGGGTCGCCGACCATGACGCAGCCTGTCATGGTCAGCCGGAAGATTACTTTGGTATCTGACGCCCGCTGACCGAAGTGGAGCGTATCCGGATCCAGAATGGACGATCCACGGCGGTAGGCCACGGCTGTAGGCCCAGGCCGTCGAGCCGCTGAGTCTCAGCGTTCTCGTACAGAATTTCAGCCCGTCCATTGATCACCACGCTCCATCCGGATTTGGCCTGGGCGTCGTAATCATCGGCCTCGAACGCGACGATGTCAGCCTTTTCGGCCGCTGACAGCTTAGAGCCGGAGGCGGTGCGGAAGACTATGTCCTGCCCATCGACCAGGTGGTTGACTGGCAGGACTACCACTTCGCCGTCAGCGTGAAAGGCAATGCGGCCGACCGGAACTGAGGCCAGCAGCCGTATGCATTCCGTGAGCGGCAGGATCTCAAGTCCTGAGCGATCTGTCGGGAAATCTGGCATGTCACCCTCCAACGGCTCGGGACGGCCCGCCCGTCCAGCCTGGGTGCGGGTGGCTGGTTCTTGCCCCACCAGTGTGCGGGGTGCTGAGCTGACCGTAGCCATGACCCCTCCCTTTGCCCCGAGCCCTCAGCTGCGGCACCTATCTGGATCCTCGGCCCACCTCAGCCTGGGCAGGTAGGCAATCGCCCGCTACTGTCCATCGTTCTCCGGTCCGGCGGCCAGCCCAGAAGCCGAAGGACCCCAGGCGACATGGCCAACGGCCCTGCCTGAGCGGCCGAACGGTCAGCCAGCGTGGTACGAGCCTTTGAGGAACTGGCCAGACACGGTTGGCCTGCGGCGCCTGATGAACGGCACCTGGACGCCGGTGACCTGGCGTGAGTTTGGCGGGCAGGTGCGCGAGGTTGCCTCCGGTTTCATGGCGGCTGGCATCGGGCCGGGTGACCGGGTGGGACTGATGTCTCGCACCCGGTTTGAGTGGACTGTGCTCGACTACGCGATCCTGGCCGCGGGCGGCGTCACCGTCCCGATCTACCCCACCTCCTCGCTCAAGCAGGTGGAGTGGATGCTCGGCGACTCGGGTGCATTGGCTGTGGTGGTCGAGACCGATCAGCACCCGGAGAAGGTCACCGCGATCCGCGGCGCACTCCCCGCGCTCACCCATGTATGGCAGATCGACGGCAGCCGTTATGAAGACATCATCGGTAATATTGTCGCCCGGCCTGACCGTGTATGCCGCGGGCGCAGAGATTTCCCGCATGGTTGCCCCTGTTGCCTTGTTATCCCCCAATTCACAGGCTAACTGCGGCAGAACTGCCCGGGCTATGGCAGAACTCGCCAGCCAGGGTCGCTGTGACATGCGGAGGTGGGACCTTCGGCCCTGCTGCCCCGGCCCAGCGGCACACACGATGGACTATCGACTGCGCATAAGAGGCGAGGGGCGACAATGAACCGAGCCACTGGGCCGCGCGACTATGACGTCCTCGTGATCGGCTCGGGCTTCGCGGGCTCGATCACGGCGCAGGCGGAGCGCGCGATGGCCCTGTGGCCCAACAACGGAGACCGCGATCCCGCCCGGCTCTCGGCCTGGCCTACCAGCGGATCGTGCCGGTGGCGCCCCGGAATCCGGCGGTGCTGTCGTCTGCACCCTCGGCGCTGCAGCTGCCGTCCAGTGCGATTCATCAGGCCGAATCATGATGGCCCGGAGCGGCATGTTTCGTCCGTCTGGCTGATCGGAGGGTAGTGAGATGACCGACCGCAAGGGCACCTCCCCGGCAACAAGATCACGTGCGGCACCCACGGTTGTGTCGCCGAGGAACAAGGTCAACGTGGCCCTGCCCTTTTCCAGGTTCACCGTTCAGGAGCCAATGAAGATGACCGTGGGGGACTGGATCAGCCTGGCTGGGCTGGCGATCTCGGTCACCGGGTTCAGCATTATCATCTGGCAGTCCATCCGGGCTGCGAATGCATCGATGGCGGACACGACGGCCGCTTAACCGCCGGGTTCGGCGGGGCGTGGGCAGAAAGGCGGGAATGCTCCTGGTCCGGGGAGCGGGAATTCCACGCTGCGCCCAGGCCGGAGCTCACGCAGCTGGTCCTGGCAGGCGACGCGCACCGGCACGGCTTTCCCGTTGGTGCTACGGACCCGTATCGTCTGCCCGATGATGCTGAGTTCTTCAACCTGATCGACGGCATCGCCGTGGTCGCGAACTCGCACGTGTTCGTGGCCGGTGCCCACTATGTGGTCGGTGACCTGCGCACGTGGGGCTGGGTCGCGCTGATCCTCGGCGGGCCCCAGGTGCTGGCCGCGCTCGGACTCATGGTCGGCGACCAGCTGGCCCGCTGGTTCGGGGTCGTCGTGGTCGGGCTCAGCGCCATCGCCATGATGTTCTTCATCCCGGCCTACCCATTCTGGGCCCTGATGATCGTGGCGGTGGACGTGGTCGCGGTGTACGGGCTCTGCGCGTACGGCAGCCGCGAGAATCTCGCCAGCTGACTGGCGAATGCCGGGCCGCATGATCTTCCTGCCGCCCGGCATTGTCATGCTCCAGGCACGGCCCAGCCCTAGGTTCCCTGGTAACGGAGGACAGCGCAGTACTGGGCGCCAGCGTGCGCCCCGTGAGGGGCATTCTGAGGGGCAAGATCCACAGGACGATGGCCGTCTGGCCAGCGGCAACGCAAGCATCGTCATCTCCGGATGAGCGGCGCCTTTGTGATCTGCAGGAGGTCACCAGTCCTGGCGCGGCGCTGTGCCGAGTCAGCACATGCTCATGGTTGGGAGGGAAACGCACGGGCGAAGGCGAGCACCTCTAGGCGGTCGGGGGCGCCGTCGTGGGGGATCTCTCGTCGCCGCCATCGCAGCATCAGCTCGTCGATCTCGTTGCCGAACTCGACGAGCTCGGCCGGGGTCAGCCGCAGCCAGTAGTGACCAGAGAACGCAGCATCGTCCCAGGGTGCGCCGGCGCTCTGGACGAACACCTGCGCGCGGTCGCGCTCGCGGTCCACCTGAACGCCCATGGCCGCTCTGACTGTGGCCTGGCCCGCCGGGTGATCGCGGAACTGGGCAGGTGACCAGTGATACCCGCGCGTCACCAGCCGCCACCGCCGTTGGCGCCGGTCCTCGCCCGGCTCGGCACGCTCGACCAGACCGGCCCGACTCAGCACCTGGAGGTGGTGAGAGACGCTCCCGGTGGCCAGCCCCGTTATGGCTGCGAGGGCGGAGGTGGTCAACATGCCGTTGACCGTGAGCGCGTCCATCAGCCTGGCCCGGTCGGGGTGTCCGAGAGCGACCAGTGCCTTGAGGCTGTGGAGGGTCCGAACATCGCCGGGTCTTCCATCACGCATGCCGCAACTCTACAATGATATTTGCGCAAATCTGCTTGCGGACATACGGTGAAGCCATGCTGCTTCACCAATGGGCCCTAGCCTCCGCTCCCCTCCGGGTCTCCCGGTGAGCGGCGACACCGCGTCGTATGTCCCCTTCGGACGCACCGGGATGGCGGTTTCGCCCTTCGCTCTCGGCGCGATGATGCTCGGCTCGGTCGGCAACCCGGACCACGACGACTGCGTGCGCATCGTGCGTACGGCGCTCGAGGGCGGCATCAACTTCGTCAACACCGCCGACATGTACTCGGCGGGTGAGTCGGAAGTGATCGTGGGCAAGGCCCTCACGGGTTACCGCGACGATGTCATCCTCGCCACCAAGGGCCACTTCGGGCTCGACGAGGGGCCGAACCGCAGCGGGAACTCCCGTCGTTACCTCACCCGCGCCGTCGAGGCCAGCCTGCGCCGGCTCGGCACTGATTACATCGACCTCTATCAGGTACACCGCCCCGACTGGGACACCGACATCGAGGAGACCCTGGGGCTCCTGACCGACCTGGTCCGGGACGGCAAGATCCGCGCCTTCGGTAGCTCGACGTTCCCGGCGCACGAGATCGTCGAGTCGCACCGCGTGTCCCAGGCGCGTGGCTTGATGCGCTTCCGGGGCGAGCAGCCGCCCTACAACCTGCTGGCGCGCGGGATCGAGCGCGACGTCCTGCCCGTCGCCGAGCGGTGGGGCATGGGGGTGCTCACGTGGAGCCCGCTCGCCTTCGGGTTTCTCACCGGCCGCTACCGAAAGGGTGCCGAGGCCCCCACGGACGGGCGGGCCGCCCTAAGACCGCAGTGGTTTGACCCCGCAGATCCGGTCACCGCCCGCAAGCTCGACGTCGTCGAGCAACTGGTGGACGTGGCCGACGCCGTCGGCTGCACCCTCCCGGCCTTGGCCACGGCGTTCCCGCTGGCCCACCGCGCGGTCACCTCGGTCATCATCGGTCCTCGGACCGTCGAGCAGGTCGAGGCGTCTTTGAGGACCATGGATCTACGCCTCGACGACGACGTCCTCG
The DNA here is from genome assembly GCA_963780555.1 of uncultured Actinomycetota bacterium. GTDB lineage: Bacteria > Actinomycetota > Actinomycetes > Streptosporangiales > Streptosporangiaceae > DASUBV01. Next base: position 26,551 of record CAWACD010000002.1, read on the forward strand.
ATCGCATCGACGAGATCGTCCCGCCCGGGACCGATATCTACAGCCCCCATGAAGCCTCCCTCGAGCTGCCGTGGCTGGTCGAGGCGAACCTGCGGCGCTGTACCCGACGGGTCGTTCCGGTCAACGCGTGAGCCATGTCGTCGTTAGTCGTCACGGGACAACACGAAGACAGGGGCAAGACCATGAGCAACATCTACGTCACCTGACCGACGCCACCAAGGCGCCACGCACCTCGCGCCTGACCTGCGCGCTGTTCCTGCTCCTCCGGCCTCCCCGCCTCTCCCCCCCATCACTCCTTCGGGATAGGGCTGCCGACGGGGCTCTGGTCGCTGCTCGGGCTCGGAGTGGGGCTGGTAACCACGCCGATGGGGCTGGTGGTGGGGCTTGGGCTGGTAGTGGGGCTTGGGCTGGTAGTGGGGCTTGGGCTGATGGTGGGGCTTGGGCTGATGGTGGGGCTCGGGCTGATGGTGGGGCTCGGGCTGATGGTGGGGCTCGGGCTGGTAGTGGGGCTCGGGCTGGTAGTGGGGCTCGGGCTGGTGGCAGGACCCGTAGGACCGGCGGTGCTTGCGCAAGCAGCTGGGCTTGCGCTAGCGGTGGGGCTGGCGCTGGCGGTGGGGCTCTGGCAAACCGCCGGGGTGGCACTGGCAGCCGTGCTTGGGCAGCCAGCCGGGGCGGTCGTGCGATGGGTGCGGGTCGGCGGCGCCGAGCAGCTGGCGGCTGTCGCGTGCGCTTGACCTGCGCCGTGGCCGCTCACCCCGGACCCGCCGATGCCGCCGGTGCCGTTCTGGTGGCCGTCGCTTACAAGAGACCGGATGAGTCCGGCTGTCTGCGAAATCGCCAACTGTCGCACCGGAGTCAGCGCAAGAACACCTGCTGACACCAGGATGACGGCCACGGCCAGCACCGCGCCAGCGCGCAGCCCCGCTGGGTGCTGCCGGTCACGCAGTTTGCCGGGCCCCGCTACCCGCAAATGTTCGCTCACCGCGCCGCGCACCCTTTGGAGCCACGCGGATATAGCTAGCAGCCCACTTAGCGCGCGACTGGCCCCGGCGGAGTATCCGGCCATTATCCAGGCGACGAGCAGCGGGCGTGGCGTAGTCAGCCGGGCGCGGATCCGCTCCAGGCCATCGTCCGCGGGCTCTACCGAGCTGGCGGCTGCCCGCAGCGTGCGGCGCAGAATCTCCTCAAGGTCACGATCGCGCTGGGTCATTTCCGGTTCTCCAGCAGGACACGGAGCGATGACATGGCCCGGGCGGTGTGGCTTTTGACAGCGCCTGTGCTGATCCCCATCGTCTGGGCAATCTGTCTCTGCGATAGGTCCCCGTAGTACCTCAGCACGAGCACCTCGCGCTGCCGCAGCGGAAGCGTGCGCAGCGCGGCGACCATTGCGGACCTCTCGAGCAGCTCGACCGCTCCCTCCTCCGCGCTGGGCATATCCGGCGGCGCCTTGGGAGCGTTCCGGTCTACGACCTGGCGATGCCGAAGAACGGAGCGAGACCCATTCACCACCGACCTCTGCAGATAGGACAGCGCCTTCTCGCCGTTCCTCAGCAGGCGCCAGCGCCTATGCATCGCGATGAAGGATTCCTGCACTACTTCCTCAGCGGTCCCCACATCGTGTACCAGCAGTACCGCGAGGCCGACCAGTGATCGATAATGCGCGGCATAAAGCGCAGCCACCGCACCGGCGCCATCCCCGTCAGCCGCGGCCGGATCCCGGACGGCGGGCGCCATAGGCTCGGGTACGCGAATGGCGCGCCCGGCCACACCACCCCCCAACGACCGCACCGCCCCAGCCCATCATGTCAACCGCCGCACACTAGGGGCCGCCTAACCCCAGGCGGACCCGGTGGACGCCCCTGGCCAACGCTTGAAAGACGATCAAGCCGGCCAACCGGCAGCCCCTTGCTGTTTCAGACTGCTACTACGCAGGGCAAATGTCCAGTCACGCTGGGGAGCGTCCGATCGTCCTGTGTAAGTGATCGTGGCGGTCATGGGGTTGGGATTCGCCCGTCGAAGTAGATCGTGAACGCCTGCAGCGCCTGTTTCCAGCCGGAGCTGCGGATCCCGACGTTGCGGCCGCGGAACTCCTCCAGGTTGCGGACGGCCAGGTAGAGGACTTTGAGGGCGTAGACCTTCGTCTCCTGATTTGCCACATCGCGACTCTAGGCGAGTGCACCCGGGCCGGCTGGCGCCGCACCTCGCATGACGATGCCCCCAGCGGCAGATGCAGATGCTCAGGATGCAGATCCCGGCCCGGCGGCTGCAGCTCAGCATGACCGACCGGCCCGGATCCCACAGCGTGTGCAGCAGCGCAGCTCTCGCAACTTCCGCCAGTGGGGGAGGGTCCGTACACGAAGCCCTGGGGCGATTCAGTGACGCGAGATGATTTGGCGGATGTGCTTGGCATGGTTGTCGGCGCTGCCGGGAGTCGAGCAGACTTGCATGCGCTGCTCCGTGCGCTGCGCCGCTGGGTGGACCGGCCGGATGACGAGGGGGTCACCGCGACCAGGGAAATAGGCCGTAGGCTCATCGCCTCGAACAGGCGGGCCCGGCACGACTACGCGATCCTCAAGACATACGAGGCCGGGATAGTCCTGGTCGGTAACGAGGTGAAGTCACTGCGCGCTGGCCACGCGTCGCTGGCCGGCGCGTTCGTCCAGGAGGAGGGCGGCGAGCTGGTGCTCCACGGCCTGCACATCCCCGAGCACGCATACGGCCGCCACGGCACCCGCGCCCTCCATCAGCCCCGGCGTACCCGCAAACTGCTCCTGCACCGCAGCGAGATCGACAAGATCATCGGGAGGCTGGGCGACGCGGGCGTCACGCTCGTGCCGCTGTCGCTGTACTTCCAGGACGGCTGGGTGAAGGTGGAGATCGCCCTGGCGCGCGGCCGGCGGTCCTTTGACAAGCGGCAGGCAATCGCCCGGCGGGACGCCGACCGGGAGATTGCCCGCGAGCTCAGCGATCGGCTGCGTGGTCGCCGGCGACGGGCCCGCGGGCCGGGCTGAGAGGCCGAGAGAACGGTAACCGCCGACGGCCATGACGTGATCCGCGGTTACCCCCGCGCGCGCCGCAAATCGGATCGAAATATTGGCGATGATCACCTGTATATTTAGCGAGATGATCACCCGTGTATCGCTCGATCTGGTCGTTCGCTGGTTGCCGAAGAGTCTGCAGCGCGATCACTCTAAGTAGTTGATGGATGGGGAGTCTCGTCCCTGGTTATGCTCCTGCCCGAGTAATCGAATTTTCGATCTGTCAGAGTTGATCATGCGGCTGGGCCGTCTCAGGGAGGTCATTTTGAGGGGCACTTTGAGGGGCAGAATGGTGTTAGCGAGCTTCAGTCTGAGTCATGCTCAGTTCGCGTGAGTTAGGTTTTGCGCAGTTGGCGCAGCGTATGGCGTCGGCCGCGGTCGCGCCGGTGGTTCATGGCATGCAAGAGGTCAGCGGTTCGAGCCCGCTTAGCTCCACTGGTCAGAAGCGAAATTCGAACGGTTCGAACAGCGAGTACAGCAGGAAAGTACAGCAACGGCAGCCGGTTGGGCCGCCATATGTGTTCGGATCGAGAATCTTCCCCCGGGCGAGGCTGCGCAGGACAGCGGATTCCATACGCAGAACCGGCGTTGGTCAGTCTGTCACCTGCGCAAATCGCCCTGTCCTTGGTCCCGTGACTCTTGTCACCGCGTCACTATCCGGTCATCCTGGAGGGGCCATTCCTGCCAGTGACTGTTGCCGTATTTGCAGGTGGTCTCGCCGAGTGACCGTCCAGTGGTCAGATCCACTCCCGGCAGCCGCGTCTGCTGACCGGGTTGCGTGTTCGCCTGTGGAGCGCGGGAAGCCCGGGCTCTGCGTGCTGCGACGGGTGGTGCCGTCCGGCGCCGGGGCCAGCCGGCGTGCGCCGCTCAGGCGGGGGAACTGCGTCGTGGCGCAATCCGGCGCGCATGTCGGCGCGGTGCTGCGCCACATGAGGGATCAGGCGCGGCGCGGCGCCCGGGACTTGGCCAGGCACCGGCCGCCAGCTACCCGCCCCGCGGACGGTCGGCTCACCGAACCGGGCTCGCGGCGGCGGGCTGGCGCGGTACGAGCCGCGCAGCCCCAGACAGCCCTTTACGGCGGTAGAGAACACTGGCATCGGCAGCGCCAAGGCCACGGTGGAGATAGGCGGTAAGCGCAGCCGACCTTTATATAGGCCGGAAATACATGCAGATCGCCGAACCCGAGCGAGTCGGTGTCGGCCGGTGGTGGTGCGGCAACCGCACAGATCATGCGGATCGGCGCCAGGGGACGGTCTGTGACCGGATCCGCGCGAGCAACACACCCCGCCGGGCGGGGTGTCGCGACACAAGAGCGAAACTCCCTTGCAGCGGGGCACTTGGCGACCCGCGCCAACGGGGATACGCGGTGTAGCCTGCATAGCGAGCAGACCGGCAATGGGAGAAGCAGCCATGGGCGGGGCGGCAGAGCTCAGAGCTGGCGACATCTTCGCCGGACGGTATGAAGTTCAGCGGCTGCTGGGTGAGGGTGACCGCAAGCGAACGTACCTGGCTCGAGATGCCAAGATGGGTCGGTATGTGGCGCTGTCATTAATAAAGCCGGAGGCAGCACTCGCAGATCCTGAGGGCACCGAGCGGGAGGCCAGGGTGCTCGGCCGCATCGGCAGCAACGCCAACATCGTGTCTCTTTATGACTATGAGATAGATCCGGAAGGCCCCCTCCAGTACATCGTGTTCCAATACCTGGGTGGTGGAACGCTCGCGGAGTATCTGCAGGCAGCGGGCCAGCTGTCACTCGATAAGATCCTCCGCCTCGGGCGCCAGCTCTGCCGTGGACTGTCCCATCTGCATAAGGGCGGCCTCATCCATCGGGACGTGTCACCGGACAACGTGTGGCTCGATGAACATCATGCTGCTCACCTCGGCGACTTCGACTCAGCCATCCCGGCCACCGGCGCTGGGGACCTGCGGCCTATCACGACGAACTCGTACGCCGCCCCGGAGGAACAAGAGGGCCGGTCCCTTGACGCGCGCACCGACCTATTCTCGCTGGGAGGCGTGCTCTATGTCGCTGCGACGGGCCACCCCGTCCGGGGAATCTCAGCCTGCTCCGGACCAGGCGGCCCGACTTGCCGTCGTCATTCGGGGATCTGGTGGCCAGCCTGCTTTCCAAGTCACCGGATGACCGGCCCCCAGACGCCGGAAGCGTGCTGCTGCGACTCGACGAGGTTCGCCACGCGTCAAACATCGATGCGCTAATCGCCGCAGGTGAAAGCGACAGCGTCGAGTTGAAGTCCTCACTCCATCACAGGCATGGACCGCTACCGCCGGAATTGCAGAAGAAGGTAGAGCTGAAGGTGCTGCAGCTCGAGCAAGCGGAAAGCGAGGTTCAGAAGGAGATAAGAACAGGAGTCACCAAGACAGTTGCCGCGTCTCTCAACACTGACGGGGGCACGCTCTTGATCGGGGTGAGCGACTCGGGCACGGTGCTTGGCATCGAGCCCGATTTCAAGCATTTCCCCGCGAGGGAACGAAATCCTGACGCCTGGCTCTTGTCCCTAAAGGACGTGATCGTCAAGGCACTTGGCCGTGCAGTCTGGAGTGCCGTTCATGTTTCGCTGGTCCGTCACGGACAGGGGACGGTAGCAGTCATCCACTGCCCTCCACGGGCCAGCGAGACCTGGCACAGCGACGATGCGGGTGAATGTTTTTACATGCGAGCAGCGAACGCGACGCATCAGCTCGATGGTCCCAGCCTCCTCAGGTACATCCGTGAACACTGGCCCGCATGATCGTCAGGGCGAATTAATGGAACCGCCGCATCGACCGGCTCAACGCAACCACTCCGGGCGCGCCACGCAGGGTGGCAGCGGGCCGGTTCTGGGCGAAGCGGCCGCTCATCTCCGATCGGTGCACGGCTGCCGGACGCCGTCGGCCTATCGAGCAGCAACGGCATAGTTGGCGTCGTAGGATCACCGCGCATGTCTCGAACCCAGCGCCTGGCCGTGGTCCTGGTACTCAACCTGGTGCTCGTGGCCGGCCTGGTTGCAGTGGGCGTGACGGCCCATTCGCTCGCGGTAGTTGCGGAAGGCAGCGACTATCTCCTCGATGCCGCTGGGGTGAGTGTGGCACTCCTGGCGATCCGCCTGTCATCACGCCCGGCCAGCCGTGCACGGCCGGAGGGCTACCCGAATGCGACAAGCGTGGCCGCGCTGGTCAATGGCGGATGGCTGCTGGTGCTCGAACTGCTCGTCGCCGGCGCAGCGATAGAGCGGCTCATAACCGGCACGCCGCAGGTGGATGGCCTGCCGGTGCTCGTAGTGAGCGCCATTGCGGCCCTGGTGATGGCTGCCGGTGCCCTCGTCCTTCACGGGGACAAAGTAGAAGACAGCGAGGCCGGGGAACAGGACATGTCCGTCGCAGCGGTCCTGCTCGACACCATCGCAGATGCCGCCGCGGCAGCCGGGGTTGCGGCGACGGGTGGGATCATCCTCGTGACGGGGGGATGGTACTGGCTGGATCCCGCAGTGGCGCTCGCCATCGCCGTCGTCGTCGCCTACCACGCTGTTGCACTGATCCGAAAGGTCCTAGGCCGAATTCGATCTACTGGATCATCTGGCACACGTCAGCGCCTCAGGCCGAGGTGAGGGGAGTGCGACATCCTCGACGGCGTCGGTCGCACTCGCCTACACGGATCCGTCAGACCCCAGGAAACAGATCAGCGATCCCTGTCCCCAACCGACTCGTCGGCGCAGAATGCCCAGATCTGGATGGCCCTTGTCTTGATCGGCACCGAGCCGACGCCTGCCCATAGCGGCGGCTCCGCGCGCGTTCTCGCCTTCACTCCCGGTCACGCAGCGTGTTGCCATCTACCGCTGTTGCCCGCTAGCCCGAGTGAGGTGAGGGGCGTGGGCGTTGCCGCCAGCTCCAGGTGGCGTCGTCGGTGCGGGCGGATGTCTTGGCCTCGGCCGCCTGATACTGCCCGGCCTGACGCGCGCCCCATGCGGCTACAGCCGGGCAGCCGGAAGGGCCCACCGACACGCCGTTGACTGGCCGGCCGCGGCCAGAGACCGTCTGAGCGGATTGGTTCATGCCGATGGTGACCGGGCGTGCGTAATGGTCTTCTGGTGGTGGCTTCGTACTGGTTGACAACGCTGGCGGGGATGCGCCCCCGGTCGCTGACCGCGAGGCCCATGGCTTTGGCCCACGCCCGGATGTCGGCGCTGCGCTGACGGCTTGATGCGGTCCGCGCTGGCCCGCGTCGCTGTCCTGGTCCAGCCTTACGGGCGTGCTCGACGAAGGGTGTGAGTTTCTTACGGAACGCCCGGGCGTTCTTCTTATTCAGATCGATCTCGTACTGCGCGCCACCGAGGCCGAACCGCACCGTCTCACTGGCCGGGCCTCCGCCAAGATCATCTTCTAGTGCGACGGTTATCTTCGTTGCCATCGCGGGCCTCCACTATTGCGCTGGACTATCTGCACTGTACAGATCCGGTGTGATGCCGCGATCAGCGCACGGGAGCCAGCGGACAGCCCCTTTTATGAATGCACCCGGCCCGGAACCTGCTCGGTGACCCGCCCACCGGCCCTGCACGCCGGCAGCGCCGCCCTGTTGGCGGCAAACTGCGGAGCGGTGCCCAGCCGCTGGTCGCAGTCCCGAATCTTGGCGAGGAGCACGGCGACGGGCTGGCAGACCGGGTTGTCGGTCTGGGACCGCAGGGGCTGGATTGCGTGCAGGCTTCCCGGCCTCATCACGCGACTTGCGGCTACTGAGAGTGCCGTGCTCACCTGAGCGGATAGGAGGACTATCCTGCATTCGACATACGCTTACTGAAGAGGATCTTCTGGTGACGCCTTCGGAAAACCATGTTCATTGATCAAGGGCTCACAACGGAGATAAGCAGCGGAGAGAGCAAGCTCTCAAGCATTAGCCGGCAATCCTTGCAGGCCGGATAATTCTCGCACAATGCATATCCTGAGTCAATCGGAAGCTCGAGGAGGTACACCTCGACGCTTCCGTCATTCTCGGGCAAGACACGCCTGACGCGACCTCTCATATTGGTTGTCGTCTTGCCCCGTTCAATAGGCCGCTCGGCTCCGCGTCCTCCGTAACTCCTCAGCCGCTTGCGAAGATTCGCAGCCTCGCCTATGTAGATGCGGTACTTCCCACGGGCGGTCAGCTTGACCAGATAAACACTGAGCTCGTCGGGGCCGCGAGGAAAGCTGGCGACGCCATCAAGCCAACTGGCTGATCCCAGCTTGTGCCAGTGGAGTTGAAGCCTGCGATTTCTGAGGCCAGTGGCCAGACGAAGCCGTTCTTCTTCTGGATCATATGCATACACTGCCGCACTGGGTCGGCGCGCACCAGCTGGGGCACGAGCGCCTCGCAATGACTGCCAACGGCTCGTCACAGCCGGGTGCATGCTGGATGACGCGTGCCGGGACACCTGTGGAGCTACGACTTGAACGTATAGCAGTACAGTCCGGCTGGGCTCGCCACGGCGATCATCTGGCCGGACAGGCGAGCAATGCTTGAGACCTGTGGATGAGGGCCGGGGGGCGTACCCTCCCGGATGCCAAGTGAGGTCTCAAGCAAGGCCGGCGCTGGAACGCTGGCCGGGAAGGTACGCCCGTGCTCACGGTAGTGCAGGAGGGATCGTCGGGAGAGGAACCGGGTCGGCCGGGGTCGCTGATCGATGAGATCGTGCGGGAGGGCGCGCGGCGGATGCTGGCCGAGGCGCTGCAGGCTGAGGTAGATGCCTATATCGCGGCGTTCGCCTGGGAGCGGGACAAGGACGGCCGCCGGCTGGTAGTGCGGAATGGCTTCCGCGAGCCGCGGGAGGTGCTGACCAGCGCGGGCGCGGTGGAGGTGACCGCGCCGCGGGTCAACGACAAGCGCACGGACCCGGACACGGGTGAGCGGAAGCGGTTCTCCTCGGCGATCTTGCCGCCATGGGCGCGCAAGACCCCGAAGATCACAGATGTGCTGCCGCTGCTGTATCTGCACGGGCTGTCCACCGGGGACTTCGTGCCCGCGCTCGGCCAGTTCCTGGGCTCGTCCGCCGGCCTGTCGGCGGCGGTGATCACCCGGCTGACGGAGCAGTGGCAGGCCGAGCAGCGGGCGTTCGCCGCCCGGGACCTGTCCGGCTCGGACTACGTGTACGTGTGGGCGGACGGAATCCACGTGAATATCCGGCTGGAGGAGCACAAGCTGTGCCTGCTGGTGATGATCGGGGTCCGCGCCGACGGCCGCAAGGAGCTGATCGCCCTGGCGGACGGGTACCGGGAGTCCGCGGAGTCGTGGGCGGACCTGCTGCGCGACTGCGCCCGCCGCGGCATGCGCGCCCCGGTGCTGGCGGCCGGGGACGGGGCGCTGGGGTTCTGGGGCGCGCTGCGCGAGGTCTTCCCCGAGACCAGGGAACAGCGCTGCTGGTTCCACAAGGCAGCCAACGTTCTCGCCGCGCTCCCGAAGTCTGCCCACCCGGGCGCGAAGAAGGCCCTCGCCGGGATCTGGGGTGCGGAGGATAAGCAGCACGCTCTCGCCGCCGCCCGGTCATTCGACGCCGCTTACGCGGCGAAGTTCCCGAAGGCCGCCGCGAAGATCACCGGCGACCTGGACCACCTGCTCGCGTTCTACGATTACCCCGCCGAACACTGGGTGCACCTGCGCACGACGAACCCGATCGAGTCAACTTTCGCCACGGTCAGGCACCGGACCAAGGTCACCAAGGGCCCCGGCTCCCGCGCCGCAGGCCTGGCCATGGCATTCAAGCTCATCGAGTCCGCGCAGGACCGCTGGCGCGCCGTCAACGCGCCGCATCTCGTCGCCCTGGTCCGGGCCGGCGCGACCTTCACCAACGGAAAGCTCATCGAGCGGCCCGGCCAGGAGGCCAAGCAAGAAGCCGCCTGAACGATCATGATCCACAGGTATTGACAATTGCTCCGGACAGGCTCCAGGACAATCATCCAGCAGACTGTCAACCCGCGCCCGCCCGCGGCGTCCTTGACGGCGTATCGGGTGCGTGTCAGCATTCCCGTTGACGGGGTGGGTGATCGCGGGGTTTCGCGCGATGGCCCGGGACGGGGGGGGTTTGTGATGCGCAGGGTGTTCGGCCGTGCCGTGGTGGTGGCCGGTGCCGTGGTGGTGGCGCTCGGGTCGGCCGCGGGGACGGCGGCGGCCAAGCCGCGGCCGCCGGTACTGGCGTTCAGCCCCGCCCCCTACAACTACGGGCAGGTCGCCGCTGGTGGGGCGGCCTCGCAGACGTTCACGCTGGCCAATACTGGCGGTCAGGCCACCGGCAGGCTGGCAGTGACGCTGACCGGCGCGGCCGCGTTCACCATCACCGGCGGCACCTGCCACAGCCTCGGGCCCGGCAAGAGGTGCACGGTCACGGTACGGTTCGCACCCGCCAGGTCCGGGACGGTCACCGCCACCCTGACGGCCGCCGGGACCAGCAAGCGCGCCGCCGCTACCGACGCGCTCACCGGCGCGGGGGCGGTGGGCGCGCCGCCCCCTAGCCACCTTTACTGGGTCGCTGGCGACTCGATCTGGGAAGCCAACCTCGACGGCAGCAGCCCGCAGGCCATCGTCACCGGGGCACACGCCCCCAGTGGAGTGGCGGTGAGCGCCAGCCATCTGTACTGGACCGCCACTGCCGGCAATCGAGGCACGATCTGGCAGGCCAACCTCGACGGCACCTCCGCCGCTCCCATTGACATCGGCGACTACAACCCGGCCGGGGTGGCGGTCGATGCAAGCCACCTGTACTGGTCCGACACCGGCGAGCCCCCGGTCAGGCAGGGCGCGATCTGGGAGGCCAACCTCGACGGCACTAGCCCGCATGCCATCCTCCCCAACCAGGGACTCCCCTTCGGGGTGACGGTGAGCGCCAGTCACTTGTACTGGGCCAACGTCGGCGACGGCACGATCAATCAGGCCAACCTCGACGGCAGCAGCGCGCAGGCCATTGTCACCGGGCAAATTTCCCCGTTCGGGGTGGCGGTGGGCAGCCTCCTGTACTGGACTGACGCCGGCAACGGCACGATAAATGGTGCCAACCTTGACGGCTCCGGCCCGGGTGCCATCGTCACTGGCCAGCACAACCCGAACGGGGTGACGGTGGGTGCCAGCCACCTGTACTGGGCCAACAACGGTGACGGCACGATCTGGGAGGCCAACCTGGACGGCAGCAGCCCGCACGCCATCGCCACCGGCCAGCACGACCCGCTTGGGGTGGCCGTCGGCCCGAACTGAGCAGCAGCCCGGCGGCGAGGTCTACCACACGACCGCCGGGCTCTCCCGCGTAGGATCTGGGCCACGACTGGTGCCCCCGGCGCGGATGGCAGCGGTACAGCACGGAAGTACAGCAACTCACCCGGACGCAGGGGGACTCGCAGGGACGCGGGAGGACGGTGACCTGCACAGGACACGCGGGAGGACGGGCTGCCGCGCGCAGGCATGCAAGAGGTCAGCGGTTCGAGCCCGCTTAGCTCCACCCAGGTCAGAGATATAATTCGAACGCTGAATCGATGAGCAGTCGCCCATGAGGGGCATTCGGAGGGGCAAGATCCGCCGGAAACTGCCCGTCTGACCAGCGATGACGCAGAGATCGTCTCACCACCCGGACCAACAGAGCTTTCGTGATGTTCAAGAGGTCACCAGTCGTGGCACGGCGGGCTTCCGGGAGGTCCGAACGCACTTCAGGCTGCTGAACCCTTATCAGTTGCCTGGCATCAGCGGGGGAGTGGTGCTCGTCTGCGGCGTGGGCCGCGGTCATACGGAGGTTCCGGGGTGGGCAACCGGCGTGACGAGCCGGCTCATCCGTCGCGCTACCTCTCACCAGGCCCGGTGGCACTCGGTTTCATGAGCTCCGATTCATCTCGGCAGGTGTTGCCGCAGGCAGCACGGTTTCTGCGGAGCGTTCAGAAACCTCTCGTGCATGATCGATTACGTGCTGACGTGCTGCGCGGGGGGTTCAAGCCTGCGACCCGGTGCTTGCTCTCCCGCAACTTGTCTGGTCACCACTTTGGCGGCTGGCTCAGAAGCTTCGCCTCCCGGGGCTGAGCTTCGCTGAGGCTCATGGCCAAGAGTGGCCGCACCAGCGTGGCATCACTGTCGAGATGCTCACGGCTGTCTGCCGAGGCTTTGGCCGCGCTGGAAGGCCCAGTCGGATCCGGGAGACGGTGACGTGTAGACGCCTGCGCGCGCTTGTTAGCTTTGGGGCCGGTCCAACTCTGTTCGTTTTTTTCGTTGAGCGATACTGTGGGATACAAGGAAGCTTAGGAGGGATCAAGAATGGGCGCGCAGCCTGCGGGGAGCGAAGCGACCACTTACGTCCCTGAGGGAACAGAGCTTGCAGAAGTGGTCGACTTCGTGGCGGCACTGGCGGGTAAGGGCGTAGACGTGCCCGCGCCTCGTCCGGCACTGGTAGCTGCTGACGGGGCGAAGCTTGAACTACCAGAGTCGCTGTTTGAGGCGCTTGTCCAGGTGGCGACCGCTATGGCCCACGGGCAAGCAGTCACGGTGATGCCACGAAGTAAGCTGCTGACCACCCAGGAAGCCGCTGATCTGCTGGGCATCTCGCGGCCGACGCTTGTGCGGCTGCTTGAAGCTGGGGAGATGCCGTTCCAGCATCATGGGCGGCACCGACGTGTCCGGCTTGCTGACCTGCTGGTCTACCAGGAGCGCATGACGAGGCAGCGAAGGGAATCACTGGAGCGCATGCAGCAGGAGGGACAGGCTGCTGGGCTGTATGAGGGAACGACTGGAGGCCCGCCACCCGAAAGAGAGTAGGTTCGGAGGGTGGTTTTTCCGGCGTTCATTGATACCAACGTCTTGTTTGGCGCCTATCTATGCGACACCATGCTCTGCCTGGCCGAGGCAGGTACCTACCGGCCTTTGTGGTCTGCCGGGGTGATGGAAGAGCTGGAACGGAACTTGCTGGAGCGTGGTCTGCCTCCCGAAGCGATCACTCATCGGCTCACTGAGATGACTAGCGCGTTCCCAGACGCGCAGGTGACTGGATACGAAGCGCTGATTGAGAGGATGGCGTGCGATCCAAAGGACAAGCACGTACTTGCGGCGGCCGTCCGCGCCAACGCCGAAGTGCTCGTTACGTTCAACGACAAGCATTTCCCGGAGGCCGCAACCGCGCCCTATGACATCGCAGTGGTCACGCCGGATGACTTCCTACTGGATCAGTTGGATCTTTACCCAGGGGTCACAGTTGGCGCGCTAAGGGCTCAGGGCAGGGGTTACAAGTCACCGCCTATGAGCGTTGAGGAGCTCCTCGGCTATCCGGCCAGGGCACAAGTCCCCAATTTCGCAGCGGAGGTCCAGCGGCATCTGCCACGCTGATGCAGTCCGCCAAGGGTGCTCGCTCGCCAAGGTGAGGGATCGCAGTGAAGCTTTGCCGATGGGCATCCGGTTCTTCAGCGGATCCTGTGCCAACCGCGCGACGGAGCGTGGCCAGCGCAGAGTTGCGCGACTCTTCGAAACCGCGCCACCGCCACCAGATCGAGAGCCCCGAAGGCTGTTCGGCCGAGAGGTTAGGGGCGATTGGGCGACGGCAGACCTCGTGCGGCCATCGAACATTCGTCTTTCTCGGTGCCCTGGAAACGTCTGTCCCTGAGCCTGACGTCCGGCAAGTTCGGTCGCGCGTTCGGCAGGGCGCTCGGCCTCGAGCCAGCGCATACGAGACTGCCCTAAGTGATCGACTTCTGATAGTTGTGCACCCAGTGAGGATCCTGAACCTGCATGGTCCTCGATCGAGGCATTTATCGAACGGGACGAGTGACGGACAGTACAGCAGTTGATCTCCGGGGACATCAATGTTGTCGGCGAGCCGGATCGTTTCGGCGGGACGGGTCAACTTGACTTCGATCAGATAACGCAGTCATCGAACATCGCGAATCAATCGACGCTTCGGTCGCCGTTCTTGCGACCATATGCGATCTGTTCGCCGTTGCACTCGTTAGTACGGGAGCCGCTCGGCTACCCAGGCCCAGTCGATGCGCTCTTGTTCGAGGCGGACCCGTGGGCCGAGGCGGTCAGTGATCAAATCGTGGTAGAGCGCTTCCTCGTCGGCGGTGAGCCGGCTGAGGCGAGCAGCGGTCGGAGTCGCCTCGGTCACCCAGCGGTCGCGGTGGGCCAGTAGTGTGTCGCGGTCCATCAGCACGGAGCGGGTCTGCGGCAGCCACGCGCGCAGCTGGTTGAGGATGGCGAAGCCGTGGGTATCGACGTCTCCCCAGTAGGCGATGTCGGCGTTGGTTAGCCACGGCATCGACCCGGCGCGGTCAACCTCGAAGCCCTTTCCCCACAGAACGAGGCCCTCAGCGGGCACGGGCACGCTGAGGAAGGTGATCTCGTTCTCGACTATCACGGCGAGCTTGGCGGACAATCTGCAGCGTCACCAGTTCGTCCACCCGGGCGGTGAGATCGGACAGCCCTGCAGCTAGGTTCAGCGACGGGTCCAGCCGCAGGCGCAAGGTCTCCGGCTTGCCGCTCAGCCCCAGCGCGGTGAGGAAGCCCGCAGCGGCCGTAGGCACCCTGAGTAGCTGGGCCAGCAGCGGGCGGTGCCGTTCCACGAACTTCGTGTCGACTCCCGGAGCGGTGATCTCGCGCAGGTAGCGTCCGGAGCCCCGCGCGTGCTCCAGCCAGAGGTAGGCCGACAGCAGCGTCGGCCACATGTCCGCGACCTCCAGCGCCCGCAGTGGCTTGCTCCCGACCCAGGCCGAGAGAACTGGCTCCGTGGCGACGACCGAGAGCACGGCCTGGTACGCCTGCACCTGGTCGCCGACGCCGAGCAGCGCCGCGGCCTGCTCATACGACTCGATGATGGCACGGCTCGGCAGCTCGTTACGGCCGATCAGGCGGCCGCCCACAGGCGCGTACCGGAGCGTGTAGTGCGAGCCGCCCCGGCTGCCGGCTTCCAGCGCGGCGATCCACGAGCGCACCGCGTCCAGGTCGTCGCCGATCTCGGCCGGCTTTGGCCCGCGCAGCGCCACGTCCACCACCGGAAATGGCGAGGCTCCGGCGAGCGCACGCAGGATCGACCCGTCGTCCCAACGCCGCCTTACTCGCGCCCGGATGTCTGAGCGGGTTGTCCACGCGGTCATGCCTCACGGCCGGCCTGGTGTCGGCGGAACTCCTCGATGGTCAGGGTCTGCAGCCGGGAATAGCTGCTGGTCGGGTTGTCGACGAACCCGATCGCCCGCACGTAGGGCTCGATCACGTGCACTTTCTGCAGCGGGGTGACGATCAGCAGTTGAAGGCCGAGCCGGGCGAACAGGTCTAGCGCATAGCGGGTCGAGACGTCCGAGCCGCGGCCAAAGGCCTCGTCGATCACCGCGAACCGGAAGTCGCGCGACTTCGCGGCGCCCCATTCCAGCCCGAACTGGTAGGCCAGCGAGGCGGCGAGGATGGTGTAGGCCAGCTTTTCCTTCTGGCCGCCGGACTTGCCGTCGGAGTCTCGGTAGTGCTCCCATTCCTGGTCGGTCTCGCGGTCTCGCTCGGAGGCCGAGAAGGTGAACCAGTTGCGGACGTCAGTGACCCGGCGGGTCCACGTGCGGTCGGAGTCAGTGTGCCCGTCCCGCCCGCGAAAGCGCTCGATGATCCGCTGCACGTCCAGGAATCGCTGCTCGGAATAGTGGTCGTCGTCCGCCGAGAGCGTGTCGTCGGTCGCGGCGCGCAGCTCGGTGCGGAAATCCTGCACCTCGGCGTTAACTGTGCGTTCAGTGACGAGCTTAATGTACCGGCCGGGACTGTAGTCGATCGCACCGAGGGCTTCGTTGATGCGGTCGACCCTGGCGTGGATGTCCTGCGACTGACGCCGTAGCCAGTTGTTGAACTGGGCGAGCTCGCGGATGGCGTTCGTGTTGAGCTGCCGCTTGAACTCGTCCTCGAACCGAGGCAGGTCGTCGGTCGCAACCCGGGCGTGGAACGCGCGGAACTCGTCCCGGGCCTCGACATGGGCGTCCATCTCGGTTGTCGCCCCGGGCCAGCGGCGGCGGACCTCGGCCATGTACTGGATCAGGCTCTGGACGTAGCCGCCGAGCTCGCGGCCGACGCGGTCGATGGCGCCATTCAGCGCGGCAGTGAGGGAATCGGCGGCAGCTGCGCACGCGTCGGCTGATCCGGGCAGAGCGTCACCGAGCCGCGCTGTGAGCTGGTCGAAGGAGGGGCGGGCGGCGGCCTGGGCCGCTTCGCCTAGCCCGGAGACGAAGACCCGGTCGGCGTCGCGGGCTGCTTTCGCTCGCCTGATCAGCTCGTTCTGGACCCGTACATCGCCGGTGAGAGTATCAAGCTCGCTCCGCCGCTGGACCGAGCTGGCCTCGTTATCTTTCAGCCGCTGCTCGATCTCGGCGAGGGCAGACGAGCCTGCGATCAGCCGCTGGCGCTCTTCCTCCGCGGCGATCGCCCGCCCGTCGGCGTCCGCCCAGTCCAGTTCGGTCCACGCGCGGAACACGGCCAGGCCGTCCAGCGCCGACAGCCGGGCCGCCACCTGGTTGCGCTGATCACGCAGCCGGGAGTGTTCTGCATCGGTCTGGTCGAACTGGCCCTGCAACTCGACCAGGTGCTGCAGTAAGCGCGGTGATCTTGCGCTCATTGATCCAGCCGAGGACCCAGGAGCGCGGGTCGTCAACGCGTGACCGGTCGTCCTTCTCGTGCCGGTCGCCGGCCCGCACCTGTCCCTGACGGGTCACGGCCCGGTGCTCGTCACGGAACTGCTCGATCGTGTCGACGCAGGTGAAGTCGGCCCGCCGGACCAGCTCGTCACGCAGGTAGTCGTGGAACGGGCCGTCCGCGATGTCGATGGTGTCAGCGAGGAGCAGCATGCGGCCGCCGTTGCGCGGCTGCAGTGGAACGCGCCGGGCCGGTACCCGCTCGTACACCAGCCGGCTGCCCGCCATCCGCCCATCGCTGCGGCGGTAGGTGAGCCGATGCTCGTTCACCCAGCGGGCCACCCGATCGTAATGCTGCTGCGGCACCAGCAGCGATAGCGCGAAGCCGCGTAGCACGCGCTCGGCGGCGCCCCGCCAGGCCGAGAACTCCTCGGCGACATCGAGCAGCTCGCCGGCGAATGGCAGCTCGGACTCGGTCATGCCGAGCTCGGCGCAGAGCTGGGTCCGCACCTCCACCTGGCCGGCCGGCAGGTTGTTCTGGCGAACGGCCAGGCTGGCCAGCTCGGCGCGCGTCTCGTCGCCGGTCCGGCGCAGGTCGCTGCGCGCCGCGATGGACGCCTCCAGATGCCCGTCCAGCCCTGCGTGCTGCGCCTGAGCCTCCGCCCGGGCCGTGGCTACGGCGGCCGAGACCGTCGCGAACGCCGCCGCGTCGGTGACGCTGGCCAGGCCGGCCGTGCGTACAAGGGCGTCGAAATCCGTTCGCCGCTGCCGCCGTTCGGCCGCCTGGGCACGGGCCGCGGCGGCCTGCTGTTCGAGCACGCTGACCCGGTCTCCGCCGACCGCAGCGCGCGCAGCGATCAGCCCTTCGCGCTCGCGGACGAGGCTGTCGTGCGCCGCCCTGGTTTCTGCCGCGGCATGAGCCCGGCTGTCGCGCATGGCTGTGTGCGCGGCGATCTCCTCGGTGAGCAGGCCGATGCGCAGTTCGGCGATGTACAGGCGCACCGCGTCGCGCTGGAGCTCCAGTTCGCCGCGCCGCGCCAGCGCCTCGTCGTACCGCTCACTCGTCGCGACCAGCGGCTGCAGTGCTTCGAGCTGCTCGCGCGCACGCTTGACTGCGTCATGCGCCTTCGTGAGGTCTCCGAAGTGGGCGACGATGTTTCGGACCTTCTCGGCAGCGTCGGCCGGCTCCAGCATGTGATCGCGGACGAACTCGTTGAGATTGCCGACCGACTTCATCGATACGGTCTGGTGAAACAACTCCATCGCCTGCTCGGACCTGATGCCGAGCAGGCGCCGGAGCTTCCGGGCGTAATCAGGGAAGACGTTGTGGATCTCCGCACCGCCGGCCCGCAGCCGACGGCGCAGGTCCGTCAGGTCGGCGCCGAAGTCGGTGAAGTCGGCCTCGATTGACAGCTGCTTCGGTGAGGTGACGAAGAACCGGTCCGGCTGGCCGGCCCGGTCCTTCTGGTGGAACACCTGCGCCAGCGTGACGGTCTCGTCGAATCCCGCGTTGGCGAAGACGCCGAGCACGACCGAGTAGTGCCGGTGGTCGCGCAGCCCGACCGGACGCGAGCTGCCGGTGGCCTCGATCCGCTCGGACTTGTAGTGGCCCTCGACGTAGCTGCGGAGCGTGCGTTCCCTGGCGTCGGCCCCGGCGGCCTTGTTGTACGAGATGCGCTGCGCGGGGAGCAGCAGCGTGGTGAGCGCATCGACCAGGGTGGACTTGCCGCTGCCGATGTCGCCGGTGAGCAGCGCGGTGGCTCCCTCGGGAGACAGGCGCCAGACGCGCTTGTCGAATGTCCCCCAGTTGAACACCTCGAGCCGTTGCAGCCGGTAGCCCGCCTGGGTGTCATCGCTGCCCAGCTGAGATGCGGCGAACGGCTGGTCACTCATCGCCGCCACCTGTCTGACGCGAGCCTGCTCCGGCGTAGTCGGCCAGCTTGCTGGCGAAGTCCGAGAGCGTCTGCGCGTCCACGTACGCCTTGAGGATGCGGCGTACCTCCCACTGGTCGGTGCGCCCGCGCAGCTGGCGCAAGAACCCGAGCTCCGCTGCCCGGCGGATGGTGCTGTCGGCCTGGTCGATCACGCGCGCCTCGTTGGTCGACTCGGCGAGGAACAGCCGCAGCATCTCCACGATCTGGTCGCGGCTGAGCACCAGCTTGCCCTCGCCGCCTGCCGTCTCGAACTCGACGAGTCGCTTGCGGAGAAGGACGAGCAGCAGACTCACGTTGTAGGTGAGCGTGCGCCGGGCCACCAGGCGGGGCAGGGGATCTTCGCCGTCGGCATCCGGTCGGCTCTGCAGGTAGGCGTACCCCTCCGTGTCGTCGACGATCACGTCGACGCCGATCGCGGCGAAGTGGTCGCGGACGGCCGGGGCGTGGCGGCCGAGAGCGGTCCAGGTGGGCTCATCTTGCTCGCGGTACACGACGCCGCGCATAAGATGGATGATCGCCGCGGCCACGGCGTGCTCCTCAGGGGTCCTCATCGGCGGGTCACCGTCACCTTCGGCAGCCGCGCCCGGCGAGTGATCTCGCCATCGTCATAGTCGATGACCGTCTCGTCCCGCTCGTCCACGGTCACCTCAAGATCGTCAGCTGCGAGTGCCAGGTAGCCGACGATCTCGGCGGCGCCCTGCTCGACCGGGTAGACGCGGACGATGTCGTCGAGCAGGGCGGAGCCCCGCTCGGGCACGGCCGCGCGGATATTGTCGGCCAGCCGGGCCTGATCGACGAAGGTCTGGCTGAACAGGGCGGTCACATCGGCCTCATCGTCGGCGTCCGGGTCGAGCAGGCTCTCGACCCGGGCGGCGGGACGGGCGTCGAAGAGCGGCCGCTCGAACGGCAAGGCGATCCCCACGCCCGGCTCGTCTACCTCCAGCCCGGCTTCCGGTGGCTCGTCACGGCAGGCGAGCGCTGACGCCTCGATGGAGCGGACGAGGTCGAGCACGCGGCGGTTCTCGAGCCAGACCTGGTCGTCGAGGAAGCGGCGTAGCTGCTCGGAGATCTGCCGGACGGTCTGCTGGGTGCGCTCCGCGGCTTCGGACCAGTCGTGGTGGATGGTGCGCAACCGCCCGTCCGCCTCGACCTGCTCGACGGACTGGACGCGCGCCAGGAGGTCGGTTAGCTCGTCCTGCCGTGTCTCGGACAGCAGGAAATCGTAGAACGCCTGGAAGCTGCGGCCCTGGTCGGAGCTGTTTATGTCCGAGCGGCTGCTGACCAGCTCGCCGAGCAAATCGCCCTTGCCGCCCCCCAGGCCGCGATCCGCTCGCGGGCGGCGCGGTCCAGGCCTCGGAAATTCTCCTCGACCTCGCGGAAGTCCGAGAGCAGGTCACGCGCGGTGGCGGCGAACTGCTGGTACCGGTCGCGGAGCGCGGTTGTGCCGAGGACGGCCAGGTTGCCTGCCTCGACCTCGGCGATCTCGCGGTCGATCACGTCGCGTCGCCGGTGCAGTTCGGCCAGCCGGGCCTGCGGATCGGTCTCGGCGCCGTGGATGATCTGGCGCAGTAGCTCGACCACAATGTGCAGGCGTGACTCGGTACCGACGAAGGGCCGGATGCTCAGCCCGGTGACCCAGGCGTAGGCCTTCTCGAAAGCCGGGGTGGCGTCATAGTGCACCTCGTCCGACCCGAGCGGGTAGAAGCGGCGCAGCCAGCCGGCGTCGGCGTGCGCCCAGTCGTCGAGATAATCGGTAGCCGGCTTCGGGTAGCGCAGCTTGTCCGAGTCGCCTGCGTTGAGTGCGTACAGGTCATCGTCCAGCGCGGCGCTCAGGTCTGGCCCGGACGTCGCCCCGTTGTTGTCCTCGACGAAGAACCGGCCGAGAAAGGTCAGCACCAGCGGCGCGTTGCCTGCCCGGAGCAGGCGCCACGCCGGATGCCGCTCGCGAAGGCGCTCGACGTCAGCGTGTTCCATAGCCCCTCCGTCCGTGCCCGCGACCAGCTTATGGAGGACGGCCGACAGTTTCGTTCCACGCAGTCAGTAGGCATGGTGGGGTGGAACCGCGCGTTGATCGAGCATTGCTATGGCTCGAGCGCCTGACGTCTTGGCTCAGCATGGAGTTCCCCTGGGCGACTATGACGTCGTTCTGGACACTCTCGGGGGCGAGGCGCTCGGCAAGTCTCTACAGGTGCTGAAGCCAGGCGGGAAAAGTCATCAGCATCGCCGGGCCGCCTGATCCCGCCTTCGTCAGCGAACTAAGCGCCAATCCCGTCATCAGGCTCGCGATGACCGCTCTGAGCTTCCGGTTCCGGCAGAACGCGCGACGCCGCGACGTGACGTACTCGTTCCTGTTCATGAAGGCCAGCGGTGACCAGCTGCGCGAAGTCACCGCCCTCATCGAAGCCGTGACGATCCGGCCGGTCGTGGACCGGTCTTCGTATTCGAGTCGATCCGGGAAGCCCTGGCGTATGTCGAAACCCGCTTGCCCTCGGCAAGGACGGCGTCGTTGGCGGTGTTCCAGGCGACGCTGAGACCCTCAGCGATCCGGGCCACGGTGAGGTGCTGGACCACGATCGCCTCCAGCGCCCACCGAAGCCCGCGACGCGACAACCTCGCTCGCGGCTCGGCCGCGAGGGTGGTGTCTTGGCGCCACACGTGCGAACACCCGGCACACCGGTAACGACGGATCCTGACCGCCAGCGTGGTGGGGCGCCAGCCGAGCGGTTCGTGGGCGAGCTGTCGGATCACGGTGTCGCGCACGAGGCCCTTGCAGCCGCTGCGGCGACACCACTGGCCCGGGTTCGAGGACCCGGCACGCGAGCACGGCACGGCCGGGTTCGAGGCGTTGGCCGGTCACCTCAAGTCCGAGCTCGTCGAGACGGCAGAACGTGGTCAGATCGGCGCGCGTGAACCCGGCAGCAGGGCTCGCCGCGACGGTAGCGCCGGGCATGTCGGGGTCTTCCAGATGAGCGTGCAGGAGCCTTCATCCTCGGGAGACCTCGACCCCTATCCGGTCACCGACGCGCCGGGCACCTCGACGGGGACCACACTCGATTGTGAAGGGCCCGATAACGGCCCTGGAAACCCTCGAACCAGCCTGAGACTCTACGATGATCGGGTGGACACCCCTGTCGGCCAGCTGATGAACATCGTCGTGGACTGCCCGGACGCCGACATCTCCGCCCGGTTCTGGGCGGCCGTCCTCGGCTGGGAGCGGGTGCAGGAGAACGCCGGCTGGGTCGACATCGCGGACGCCTCCGACGGCCAACGACGCCTGGTGTTCCAGCAGATCGCCGATTACCGCCCGCCCGGCTGGCCGGACCAGGGGCCACCGCAGCAGCTTCACCTGGATGTGCGGGTCGACGACCTCGAGATCGCCGATCAGCGGGTGCGCGCCTTGGGCGCGGTCCCGCTCGGGGAACGTGTCGTGCTCGAGGACGAAACCTACCGGGTCTACGCCGACCCGGCCGGACACCCGTTCTGTCTCGTGCAGCCCGAAACCACCTGAACCGCGGAGCCTTCATCCCCGGGAGACCTCGACCCCCTATCCGGTCACCGACGCGCCGAGCACCTCGACGGGGACCACACCCTCGATTGCGAAGAGCGCCATAAGGGGGCGGCGCCATGGCCGAGGGCGCTGCGCATCCACCGGATCGGCGCGGACTACTCGATGACATGGAGCCTCGCGGGACCCGACGGCCGGGCGCTGTTCCGGCTGGCACAGGTCGCAGGCGAAACGGTCGTGGTGTGGCTGCGTGTCGGCGACCACGGTATCTACGACTCCTGACGCAGGGCAACGCCGGTTTGTGGGTGGCTGGCAGTCCGACCGCTTCAAATCTGGTCGTATGGACACCGAACTGCTGCAGGACATACCCCGCGCACGAGCGCGGTCCTACTGATAGCTGATGCTCTGGCCACCAGGCCCTCAGCGCATGATTTCGAGGGGCAGTTTGAGGGGCAGAATGCTGTTAGGGAGGGCTCGCCGGGGCCGGTCGCAGCTTGCGTGAGCAGGTGTCTACCCTGGTGAGGCTGCATATGCCCTGGCCGGGGAATCGGTTAGTACTTCATGGCATGCAAGAGGTCTGGGGTTCGAATCCCCATAGCTCCACCTGGTATTTCGCCCGGTTCAGGGCTTCCTGCCGGTCCTCGTGGGTGTAGATCTCAAGCGTCACGAACCGGATGGCCACGGTCCACGCCGCGCGGCCGACTCGCATCGTCCCGTCACGGTGCGGACGCCGAAATCAATTCGTTACCGTGGTAGATAAATCCCTGCGGTTTCTAGGCACTTTGCCGTCTAAAGCCAACGGACTGGGCCTATTCTCGGCCTGCGGACCACCAGCGCCGCGCCGACCTCACGGCTGGCTCGGCTGACGGTCTCTGCATACTGCCCATCCGTGAGATAGGGGGACTCGATGCCGCAGGTATCGGGTCGAGGGATCGTCACTGCGGCCATTTCGGCCGGGGTCGTCCTTGCGACAAGCGCAGGATTTGGGTCCGCCGCCGTGGCGGCCCAGCAAGCACCCGCTGCCGCTTCGCAGCGCGTCGCGCACATCATCATGGTGCTGCGCAACCAGAACGGGAGCATGGCGAGGGCCGCGCACGTGTCGGCCAACCGCAGTTCCCAGGCTCCGCTGCTCGCGCACGCGCGCAGCGTCGGCGCCCGTAACCTGCACGGCTTCGGCCTGATCAACGCCGTGGCCGCAACCGTCACGCCGGCGCAGGAGGCGAAGCTGGCCTCGGACCCGTCCGTGGCGCGGGTCTTCCCCGACCTGCCGGTCAGCGCCGGGCCGTCGGCGAAGAAGCAGATCAGCACGGCAGCCAAGGGCAAGGTCTCCGCCGCCGCGGACGACCAGCAGATCTGCCCGTCGGACCCGAGTAAGCCGCTGCTCGAGCCCGAGGCGCTGCAGCTCACGCACACCGCGTTCAACGACCCGTCCACCCCGCAGGCGCAGAACATCGTGACCGGCGCGGGCGTGACGGTCGGCTTTATCGCGGACGGCCTCGACATCAACAACCCGGACTTCATCCGGGCCAACGGCCAGCACGTGTTCACCGACTACCAGGACTTCTCCGGTGACGGGCTGGCCGCGGTGACCGGCGGCGCGGAGGCCTTCGGCGACGCCAGCGCGATCGCCGCGCAGGGCCGCCAGGTCTACGACCTGAGCCAGTTCGTCAACCCGGCGCACCCGCTGCCGCCGGGCTGCAACATCACCGTCCGCGGCATGGCCCCCGGCGCGAGCCTGGTCGGGCTGAAGGTGTTCGGCAACTCCAACACCGCGCCCACCTCGCGCTTCATCCAGGCCATCGACTACGCGGTGAACGTGGACCACGTCAACGTGCTGAACGAGTCGTTCGGCGGCAACCCGTTCCCGGACAACGGCGACGACCCGATCTCGCTGGCCGACAAGGCAGCGGTGAACGCGGGCGTGACCGTGGTGTCCAGCACCGGTGACGCCGGCACCAACGGCACCATCGGCACGCCGTCCAGCGACCCGTTCGTGATCTCGGCGGCCGGCAGCACGATGTTCCGGTCCTACATCCAGACCACCAGCGCGGGCGCGCAGTTCTCCAACGGGCACTTCGTCAGCAACAACATCTCCGGCCTGAGTTCCGGCGGCACCACTCAGCAGGGCCGCGTCCCTGACGTGACCGCCCCCGGTGACCTGGGCTGGGCCCTGTGCACCCCGGACCTCACGCTGTACGAGGAGTGCACCAGTGACGCGGGCGGCCCGTCGCCGATCCAGGACTTCGGCGGCACCAGCCAGTCCTCGCCGCTGACTGCGGGTGAGGCTGCGCTGGTCATCCAGGCGTACCGGAACACCCACCACGGCGCCAGCCCGTCCCCGGCGGTGGTCAAGAAGATCATCACCGGCACCGCCAGCGACCTGGACCACCCGGCCTTCGAGCAGGGCTCCGGCCTGATCAACTCGCTGGCCGCGGTCCAGGCGGCGGAGAGCTGGCGGGACGGCAACGGCCGGCCGGCCGCAGTCGGCTCCAGCCTGGTCAGCACCCCGACCCAGCTCACCGCCGTCGGCCAGCCCGGCGCGGCGGCGGTGCAGCGGCTTACCGTCCGCAACGTGAGCAACCACCCGGAGGTCGTGCACGCGACCACCCGGACGGTTGGCCACACCGTGAGCAGCGTGAACGGCACCGACCAGCTCAACACCGCGACGGCGCCCGCGTTCCTGGACGCGTTCGGGATATCCCGGAGCTTCGTGGAGGACCACTTCACGGTGCGGCCGGGCGTTGACCGGCTGGACGTGTCCAACGCGGCGTCGCTGCCGGCCGGGTTCTCGATCCGGATCATCCTGCTGGACCCGAGCGGCGTGTACACCGCGTACTCCATCCCGCAGGGCTTCAACAACTTCTCGCACGTGGACGTCCACCACCCGGTGGCGGGCCGGTGGACGATCATCTCGGCCGCGTCGACCTCGTCGGGCTTCAACGGCCCGGTGCTGTTCAACGTGACGCAGTCCGACTTCACCCGGGTGGGCGTTGTGGCCCCGGCGGTGCAGACCATCGCCCCGGGCGGGACTGGCACCTTCGTGGTGGCCGCCCGGCTGCCCAGCAGCCCGAGCGACCTGTCCGCCTCGGTCCAGCTCAGCAGCAGTGACGCCAGCGCCTCGGTGCCGCTGACCCTGCGGGCGGTGATCCCGCCGCGCAACACCAGCTTCACCACCACGATTACCGGCGGCAACGGCCGGGCGCAGCTCGGGCCGGCCCAGACGAACATCTACTACCTGGATGTCCCGCGCGGGGCCAGGGACGTGACCGCCAACTTCTCGTTCCAGGACCCCAACCAGGTGGTGCTGGCCACGCTGACCGCGCCGGACGGGCAGGTGTACTCGTTCAAGAGCAATACCTTCACCGACGACGCGGGCAACCTGAACCTGGCTAACGGCCTGTCGATCATCCGGCGGGACCCGCAGCCCGGCCGGTGGGTGCTGTCCCTCGACGTGACCAACCCGGTCAGCGGCGGGGAACTGAGCCAGCAGGCGACCGTGCACGTGCAGTACAACTCGGTGCGGGTGAGCCAGAAGGGCCTGCCGAAGTCGGCCAGGACCCGGCTGGCCGCGGGCACCCCGGTGAACGTGCCGGTGCAGGTGACCAACACCGGGACTCTTCCGCTGACGTTCTTCGCCGATCCGCGGCTGAAGGCCCGGGGCACGCTGTCACTGGAAGAGCTCACGGGCAACGCCACCGTCCCGCTGCCGATGCCCGCCGGGATCCTGCCGCAGTGGCTGGACCCGACAGAGACCACGCAGTTCGCCCTGTCCGTGTCGGCCGACCAGCCGGTCAACGTCGACATGAACTACAACTCGGGTGAGCCGGAGCTGTACGCCCCGGCGGCCGCGAACCCCACCGTCGACAAGGTGACCGCGGCTCAGGTGTCCCCGGGCATCTGGACTACGAACATTGGCCAGAACGGTCCGTTCAGCGGGCCGGCCCCGGCCGGCACGGCGCAGCTCTCGGCGACGGCCGTTGGCCGCCTGTTCGACACGAACGCAAGCTCGACCACGGGTGACATCTGGACGGCCGGCGTGACCGGGCAGAGCGCCGCGGTCAGCGCTGCGGTGGTCAAGGAGATCAGGGCCAACTCGCGGGACGCCTCCATCGTCCTGCACGGCGGCCGGATCCAGCTGGCCCACGGCGGCAGCGTGAAGGCGGCGGCGTCCAGCAAGGTGAGCCCGGCGGATACCCCGCCGCCGCCCACCGGGCCGATCACCCTCAACCCGGGCCAGACCGGCACGATCACCGTGACGATCACGCCGTCCGGCGCCTCCGGGACCGTGGTGCGCGGCACGCTCTACATCGATAACTTCGACTTCTTCACCGAAGCCGGAGACGAGCTGGCGGCGCTGCCGTACGCCTACACCATCAAGTAGCAGTTCAGCGCTGAGCGGCGGGCGCCGGGCCTTCTGTGGCCGGCGCCCGCCGTGCTGTCTGACCTGGCGCGGCGGGCTAGGGCGACGGCATGGCCAGCCCGAACTCACCCGCTAGATCATCGGGCCGAAGCGGCTAGGAATATCTCGGTCACCCTCACGGGGCCGGCTTCCTCAGGTCGTCGAGGCGGCTGAGGGAGCATTCAAGGGCGTCGGTGAGCCGCTTGCGGTGACCGGTGGCCAGCAGATCAAGCACCAGGCCGGTGAACGTCGCCTTGACCAGCGACGCCTCGCGTTCCGCGTCCTCGGGCTTGAAGCCTTCGGCGAGCAGGCCAGCGGCGATGTTCTCGCGCCAGAGCGAGATCTGCTCCGCACGCACATCACCGGGCAGACCGCTGACCGTGGCGTCCAGTGCAGCGGCTTCGAGACCCAGTCGGACCAGCGCCAGGTGCTCCGGGCTGCGGTTGATCCACCGCCACCAGCGCCGCTGGAGATCGGCCGTGGACAGGTGAGGTGCCTGCCGCCGCCACCGCGCTTCGACCTCTCGCTGAATCTCAGCGGCCCGCAGCAATGCGGCGACCACCAGGTCGTCCTTGCTGCCGAAGTGATGCACCAGGGCATTGACCGACACGCCCAGTTCGCGGGCAACCGGCCGCAGTGACACTCCGGCGATGCCGTGCTGGCCGAGGTAGCCGACCACCTCGTCCAGCAGCCTGGCCCGTCGTTCACGGTCAGGATGGCGTCCCATCAGACGCGCATGCGCTGGCCCGCCGGGTCGAGAACCGGTTCGGGGAGCAATCTCGCCGGGCGGCGCTGGCCGATGATCTCCACCTCGAACATGGCGCCGGGCACCGCGAGCTCGCTCGGCACGTAGCCGAATGCTAGCGAGCGGCGGCTGTAATGCGCATACGCGCCAGAGGTCACCCAGCCCACCAGCGACCCGCCGTGCCAGATCGGCTCGTCGCCGACGACATCGGCCGGGTCCGCCGGATCGGGGGTGATGTCGAAGTAGCCGAGCGCCCGAGCCGGGCCGCGCGCCAGCTCCGCCTCCACCGCAGGGCGGCCGATGAAGTCATGGTCGAGCTTGAGCGATCGGTCCATGCGCGCCTCTACCGGCGTGTAGACCGGACGATACTCGCGTGCCCACGTGCCGAACATCTTCTCCATGCGCAGCGACATCAGCGCCCGGAACCCGAACAGGCCGATGTCGTATGGCTTCCCGGCCTGCCAGAGCAGATCGAACAGTCCTCGCTGGTACTCCGGTCCGACCCAGATCTCGTAGCCAAGGTCCCCGGTGTAGGTCATCCGGCCGACGTAGGCGGGGATCATCCCGATGTCGATCCGGCGGAACGTCATGAACGGGTAATTCTCGGTGGCCAGGGAAGCGTCGGTGACCGACTGCAGCAGGTCGCGGGCGAGCGGGCCGGCCAGCGAGAGTCCGACCAGGGACAAGCCCAGCACGTCGAACCGCACTCCGTCAGTGAGGTGGCCACGGAACCAGCGCGAGTGATGCGCTTCGGCCGCCTGCGAGCCGAACAGGAAGAAATCGTCTGGGCCGACCCGCGCCACGGAAAACTCCCCGACGATATGGCCGCCCTGATCCAGGGCGGCGGTGAGGTTGATCCGGCCGGCTCGCGGCAGCCTGTTGGTGAACAGCCGCTGCAGCCAGTCGGCGCTACCGGGGCCGGTCACGCGGTATTTGGCGAAGTTGGAGCACTCGGTGAGCCCGACGCGTTCGCGCACCGCGGTGCATTCGTCAGCGACGGCCGGGTAGGCGTTGGAGCGGCGGAACGTCACGTCCTCGCGCGGCTCTTCCCCCGGCCGCTGGAACCACAGGGGATGCTCAAGCCCGAAGCTCGCGCCCCATACAGCGTTATGGGCGGTAAGCCGGTCATAGACAGGCGTGGTGTGCAGTGGCAGGCCGGCCGGGAGCTCCTCGTTAGGGAACGTGATACGGAACCGGCGGCTGTAGCTCTCGCGCACCTTGGCCTGGGTGTAGGCGCGGCTCGCCCAGGTGCCGAAGCGGGCCACGTCCATCGCCCAGATGTCCTCACCCGGATCACCGTCCACCATCCAGCGCGCGAGGGCGAGGCCAACACCGCCACCCTGCGACAGGCCGGCCATCACCGCGCAGGCCATCCAGCAGTTGCGCACGCCAGGCACCGGGCCGACCAGCGGATTGCCGTCCGGCGCGAAGGTAAACGGCCCGTTGATTACCGTCTTGATCCCCACGTCGGCCAGCCTCGGATAGTGCTTGAACGCGATCTCCAGGGACGGGGCGATCCGGTCGAGATCGGGGACCAGCAGCTCCTTGTCGAAGGTCCACGGCGTCTCGCGAGGTGACCAGGGCACGCATGCCTGCTCGTACGTGCCCAGCAGTATCCCGCCGCCCTCCTGGCGGATGTAGATCTCGCCGTCGAAGTCCAGGCCCATCGGCAGCTCGCGCCCGGTGGCCGCGTTGTGCTCGGCCACCTCAGGCATGTCCTCGGTGATCAGGTACATGTGCTCCATCGCCAGCACAGGCAGTTCCAGGCCGATCATCCGGCCCACCTCACGGGCCCACAGCCCGCCGGCGTTGACGATGTGCTCGGCGTGGATCTCGCCGGAGTCGGTGATGACATCCCACGTGCCGTCCGGGCGCTGGCGAAGGTCGCTCACCCAGGTCTGCTGGTAGATCTCGGCTCCGGCCTGCCGTGCGCAGCCGGCATAGGCGCGGGTCACCCCGGTCGGGTCGACGTGACCTTCGGCCGGGTCGAAGAGCGCACCGATGAAGTACTGCTCCTCCAGGAGCGGGAACATCCGCTTTGCCTCGGCCGCCGAGATGATCTCCAGGTCCATGCCGAGGTAACGGCCGCGGGCCCGGGCCATCCGCAGCCAGTCCATCCGCTCCCGGTCACCGGCCAGCATCAGCCCGCCCGGCATGTGGATGGAGCAGTTCTGGCCTGAGCGCTGCTCGATCTCGCGGTACAGGCCGACGGTGTACTGCTGCAGTTTCGCGACATTAGGGTCGCCGTTGAGTGTGTGCATTCCGCCCGCAGCGTGCCAGGTCGAGCCGGCGGTGAGCTCCCTGCGCTCGACAAGCACGACATCGGTCCAGCCCAGCTCTGTGAGGTGGTACAGGACCGAGGCACCCACCACGCCACCGCCGACGACGACCACCTGCGCGGAAGACTTCATCGAGGCATCCCTACGTAAGAATTTTCCCGGTACAGTCGTACCGACTATAAGACGGTGGGGGTGTCGCGCATGGGTAAGCTTCTCGATCGGCTCGCCGCCGGGCCGGTGATCTGCGCCGAGGGGTACTTGTTCGAGTTCGAGCGCCGCGGCTACCTGCAGGCCGGGGCGTTCGTGCCAGAAGTGGTGCTCGAGGAGCCCGAGATGGTGGCCGGCCTGCACCGGGAGTACGTGCATGCCGGATCGGACGTCGTTGAGGCGTTCACCTACTACGCCCACCGAGAGAAGCTGGCGGTGATCGGCCGCGAGGGCGACCTCGAGCCGATGAACCGGCAGGCGCTGCGTATCGCCAAGGAGGTCGGCGCCGAGCACGGCTCCCTCGTGGCCGGCAATATCTGCAACACCAATGTCTTCGAACCGGGCAATCCCGCGACTCATGAGGTCGTCCGCGGCATGTTCACTGAGCAGGTCGGGTGGGCCGCCGAGGCTGGCGTCGACTTCGTGATCGCCGAGACCTTCGATTATCCCGGCGAGGCGCTGCTCGCGCTGGAGGCAATCAAGGCGCACGGTCTCGACGCGGTGGTCACACTTACTATTCACCGCCAGCCCGTCGTCCGTGGTGGTGACCCGGTCGGCGAGGCCTGCCGTCGCCTGCAGGACGCCGGCGCCGATGTCGTCGGGCTGAACTGCATCCGCGGGCCTGCCACCATGCTGCCGCTGCTGGGCGGAATCCGCGAAGCGTGCGACGGCTACATCGCTGCCTTGCCGGTGCCGTACCGAACGACTGAGGCCGAGCCAACGTTCCAGTCGCTCACCGACCCCGCTTGCGACCTGATTCCGGATGGGCGGCCATTCCCGGTAGCACTAGACCCGTTCCTGGCTAACCGCTACGAGATGAGCGCGTTCACGACGGCGGCGGCGGCGCTCGGTGTCAACTACTTCGGTATCTGCTGCGGCTGCGCACCTCACCACGTCCGCGCGATGGCCGAGGCACTCGGCCG
Organism: uncultured Actinomycetota bacterium; assembly: GCA_963780555.1. Lineage (GTDB taxonomy): Bacteria > Actinomycetota > Actinomycetes > Streptosporangiales > Streptosporangiaceae > DASUBV01. The sequence goes on from CAWACD010000002.1 coordinate 57,162, forward strand.
CACGCCGCCGGCGAGCCGGTTCAGCGCGGACATGAGCAGGCATGCCTATTACGGCACCAGCGAACGGATCAGCCGGCATTACCAGGAGTACGCCAAAGAGCTCTAGGCGCCTGGCGTAGCAGCACGCCTGAGTACCGGCAATCGCGCATGTAGATGCTTCTAATGGGCGATAACCGGAGCGGCGTCGGTTCCCTCCTCATCCAGCAGCTGCGATTCCTCGTTTTTCCGGGGGAGGAACATAGCCGCGACGACGGTCACCCCGACGAGCGCGAATGCCACCCAGTATGTGTGCGCGAACGCGTTCGCGGCCTGCGACAGGCCTTCCCTGATGCCGGCCTGACCGCCGATCTGCGCGGCGATCTGCGGGTCATTCCGGGCCGCGATGGCCGGGTAGGCGAGCCTGGCGTCCTTCAGGCCGTTGGTGAGGATCACCGACATCACGGCAACGCCAACCGAGCTGGCGATCTGCTGGGTGATGTTCAGCAGCGTTGAACCGCGGGCCACCTCGACCGGGCGCAGCGTCTTGAGCGCGGAGGTCATGATCGGCATCATCGTGGCGCCCATGCCCAGGCCCATGATGAACAGGAAGCCGAGCAGCACGGGGTAGGACGTGGTGGAGGTGATCTGGGTCAGGCCGGCCATGCCAGCCGCGATGAAGACGAGTCCGAACGGCACGATCCGGCCGACCGGAAGCTTGTCGGATAGCGCGCCGGCGATGGGCATGGTCAGCATGGCGCCGATGCCCTGCGGCGCGACCAGCAGGCCGGCGTTGAGCACCGACTCGCCGCGGATCTGCTGGAAGTAGGTGGGTACCAGCAGCAGGCCGCCGAAAAATGCCACCGCGAACAGGAACATCGTGAGGATGCTGACCGCGAGGCTGCGGTTACGGAACAGCCGAAGGTCCAGGAGCGGGTGCTGAGGCTTGAAGGAGTACAGGACGAACGTGACGACCAGGGCCAGGCCGATCAGCGCAGGGATGAGCACTCTGGGCGTGCCGACCTTGCCCTCCACGGGAATCGAGGAGATGCCGTAGAGGAACAGGGCCAGGCCGGGGGACATCATCAGCACGCCGAGGAAGTCGAAAGACTCCGACGGCCGCGGGGAGTCCTTCGGCAGCGCCGCGAGGGCATAGATCAGCGCGATCACGCCGATCGGGACGTTGATGAGGAAGATCCAGTGCCAGCTGGCTGCGTCGATCAGCCAGCCGCCCAGGATCGGGCCGCCGATCGGCCCGAGCAGCATGGGCACGCCGAGTATCGCCATGAGCCGGCCCATCCGCTGCGGGCAGGCCGCCCTGGTAATAATCATCATGCCGAGCGGCATCAGCATCCCGCCGCCAAGGCCCTGCAGCACCCGGAAGCCGATCAGCATGTTGATGCTGGAGGCCAGGGAGCATAGCGCGGAGCCGGCGGTGAACAGCGCGACCGCCGCCATGTACAGGCGCTTGGTGCCAAACCGGTCGGCGGCCCAGCCCGTGACCGGGATGACGGTGGCCAGCGCGAGCGTGTAGCCGGTGACCGTCCACGCCACCGTGGAGTAAGCCAGCGCGTGACCGGCTGACCCGAACGTGGTCTGGAAGGTGGGCAGGGCGACGTTCACGACCGTGATATCGAGGATCGACATGATCGCGCCGAGGACGACAACCCCCGCGATCTTCAGAATCTCGCCGGTAATCCGGTCGCTGTCCGCGGCAGTAGCGACATTAGTCACGGGCATGTCCTCCTTCTCGCGCCACGGGGCGACCCTGCGACGCCGGACGCACCGCCATGCGCGCCCGAGCGGTCCAACTGCCGGGAAGCGTCATACCTTCCCAAGCCCGGCAAGATGGTCTTATACGATCATGAGGGAGATCACGCCGTGACGGCAACACCGGCTGATCCGGCTGGTGTGCTGCTCTGGCCGTCACCACCCAGACCGCAGCATGACCACCATCCGGCCGCACAATCCGGGCGCTCCCGGCACTGCAAGAGCCGCACAGAAAGGAGACGCAGGCGATGCCATTTTACGAGCGAGGCAATGTTCGCATCCGTTACGAGGAAGCGGGCAGCGGCTTTCCGCTCCTGGTGACGCCGGGCGGCGGCCTGAACTCGCGTGTCAGCAACTGGCCTACCGCAGTGATGAACGCTATGGAAGCTTTCAAGAACGACTTCCGCTGCATAACGATGGACCAGCGCAATGCCAATGGCGGAGAGTCGGCCGGCCCCGTTGATGTCGATGATCCGTGGGGGGCGTTTGCCGATGACCAGCTGGGGCTGATGGATCATCTCGGCATCCGCGAGTTCTTTTTTATGGGCTACTGCATTGGCGGCTGCTTCGCTCTGAAGCTCATGGAGCGCGCGCCAGACCGCGTAGTAGCTGGCGTCCTCTGCCAGACGGTCGGGCACCGGCCAGAGAACCCGGACGTCATGTATGACTCCGGCCGGGATGTCTGGGCTCCGGAGCTGCTGGCCAGGCGGCCCGACCTGACCATGGCGACGGTTGGGGCTTACCTGCATAGTCTCTACCGGCGCAACCCCGACTTCGTGTACAGCGTGTCGCGTGACTTCGCGCGCTCGTGCCCGACGCCGATGCTGGTGTTGCCCGACGATTCCCCGGCGCATCCGTACCAGACGTCCGTCGACGTCGCGGCGCTGGCGCCGAATGCCACCTCGACGGTCTATCCCTGGACCGAGCCGCCCGAGCTGAAGACCAGCACGATCAATGAGGTGCGCGAGTTCCTCCGGAACCACCAGCCGCACCACAGCACGGCTCAGTAGGCACCCACCGTCACCGCGTTTACCTTCTGCAACTGCGCGGCCGGGCCGGCTCAGCCGGGGATCACCGGGAGCACGACATGCGATGGATGAGCCGAGTCGTGAAAGACCGTGTTCTCGCACGGCCAGCGCCGGCGTTCCCGCCACAGCGGATCACCGGTGTTCGGGTTGACGTCGAAGCGGGGAAAATTGGAACTTGAGATATCGAGTCGGATGCGATGGCCGGCCGCGAACAGATTGCTGGTGGGATAGAGCTCGATTTCGATCTTCACGATGTCCCCTGGCTGGTAGGGAACTTCGGCACCGCCCTCGCGGTATCGCAGGCGCAGGATCGAATCGGTCAGATTGAGCGCATAGCCATGCGGATACCAGGGGCTGGGCGGGTAGACGTCGATGAGCTTGGCCGTGAAATCGGTGTCGGCCGCCGTGGAGGCCACCCACAAGGCCACCGTGATGGGACCGGTGACCTCGGTCGCCGCCGCCAGGGGCGCGGTCTGGAAGGTCAGAACGTCGGCCCGCGAGGACAGCGGAAGGTACGGGGGCTGACACCCGAGGATGTCGGCGCGCTCGTGCTGGTCAAACCCGCCGGCGACCAGGAGGTCGTAGCGGCGCTGGCCGAAGGCGCCGTAGTCGGCGCTGGAGAGCTGAAGGCCCAGCGGGCGCACATCGCTCAGTGAGGATACGTTGCCGCCGATGCTCGGCACCGGATCGGCCGGGTTGAAGAGATAGGTCGTGGACGACGCCGGGATGCCCGGGGGCCCGGGCTGGAGCGAGCCTTCACCGGTCAGGTAGTACGGCTGGTAATCCGTGCGGGCCAGCGGCCACTCCTGCTCGTCACGCCATCGTCCGCCGTGACTGAGGCGCCCGGCTGGCGTCCGGTTACCTGGCCCGCCTCCCATCACGAACAACCTCAGCGGCGGCCAGCCACGGCACTGGTTCTGCGCGCCCCGCAGGAGGTGGTCGTACCAGTCGAGGTGCAGGTCCAGGAAGGACGCGAGCGCGGCGCCGGGACCAAAGTCGACGTCCCCGGCGTGACTGAGCTCGACAGTGGCCTGCCCGTGAGTCCAGGGCCCGACCAGGGCACGGACCTGCCCCTTCCCGGCGGCCGAGAGGGCCCCGAAGAGCTCAAAGGTTCCCCGCGTGTACGAGTCATACCAGCCCCCGACCAGCAGCACGCCCAGGTCGTCGGGGAACCGCTCCAGGTGGGCCACGGGGTGGACGCTCGGATGGGCCCATCGCTCGTCGTAGTCGCCCCGGCTGGCCAGCTCCAGCGCCCAGTGCTCGTAGGGCTCGACCAGGGCCAGCTGGCTGGTTCCCCGGCGCAGCGGGAGCCGGGTCAGCCAGTCGGCCACCTGCGGGGCGCCGCGGTTGAGCGCGTCGTCGACCCACTCCGGCCGCCGGGCTCCTCGCCGGTTGAGCGCCGAGTGCCAGAACGCCCACGCAATCCAGCGCATCTCCAGCGCACCGCCGTGGCGTACCGAGCTCGAGTAGGCGTTCGAGCCGCTCATGTTGGGGACCAGCGCCACCAGTCCCGGGGCTCCGGCGGCTGCGGCCGCCGTCTGGGTCCACGAGACCCAGGACGTCCCCCACATGGCAACGCGCCCGTCACACCACGGCTGGGACACGATCCACGCCACGGTGTCGTAGCCGTCGTCGGCCTCGGGCCACAAGAAGTCGACCTCACCCCCCGACCCGAAGCAGCCCCGGCAGTCCTGGGCCACCGCCACGTACCCGTGGGAGGCGAAGGTCTGAGGCCAGCACGGCGCCTCGGCCAGTGAATCCTTGTTATAGGGGGTCCGGGTCAGGATGACCGGCAGCGGGCCGGCCACCACCTGACCGTCTCGCTCCGGACGGTAGATGTCAGCCGACATCGGCACGCCGTCGCGCATGAGCACCTCGACACTGCGCGTGACGTGGACGGAATACGGCCCCTGCTGCATGTATGCCTCCTCCGGCCGGTGCAGCTCCCGCCAGCCGCCCCGCCGCGCCGCTTGTCATAAGTTGATCTTTACCAGTGTGTACCTTTATGCGGTGTCGACAATCGACTAACGGCCGATCGTGCGGCTCAGGCCAGCCACCGGGAGAGCGCGCCGGCATGAGCACGACAGGAAGGGAAGCCGAGGGTGTCTGAGCAGCTGCCGCAGGCCGCGGACCTTGACCCCGCGCACCGCTGGGGCGGGCTGGCCGGCGGGCTGGCCACGGCCGGCCCGGTGCTGGACGCTGCGGTCGGCGCGGCCGCCGAAGGGGGCGCCAGCTACGCCGATGTCCGGCTCTCGGAGACCCAGGAGCTGCGCCTGTATGCGGTCTCGGGCGGCGCGCCCGACGAGCGGATCGAGGGCAGCCTCGGCCTCGGCGTCCGGGTTCTGGTCGACGGCGTGTGGGGTTTCGCGTCCCGGCCGCTGCGCGACGCGGCGGACGCGGCCGCGGCCGCCCGGGATGCGCTCCGGAACGCGCGCGCAGCGGCAGCGGGCTCGCGGGAGCGGGTGACGCTGCCACCGCGGCCCGCGGAGTGCGGTCGGTACCAGACGACCGCCGCCGTGGACCCGTTCGCTGTCGGCGACGCCGAGCGCGAGCGCGTCGTCGCCGATGCCCTGGCCGCGGCGGCCGCGACCGCCGGCGTCGTGCAGGCGCAGGCCGGAGTGAACGCCAAGCGCAGTCACCGGTACTTCGCCAGCACCGAGGGGTCGCGGCAGGAGCAGCACTTCGTTGAATCCGGCGGCATGGTGCTGGCCATCGCTGCTGACGGCTCGGGCGTGCAGCGGCGCAGTTACCCGAACTCGTTCTTCGGCAACACCGCGGCCGCCGGCTGGGAGTACGTCGAGGGACTGCAGCTGACCGAGCAGTCGGCCCGGGTGGGCGCGGAAGCCGTCCAGCTGCTGACTGCGCCCGTGGCCGATTCCGGGACGGCGGATATCGTCATCGGCCCCGCCCAGCTCGCCCTGCAGATCCACGAGTCCACCGGGCACGCGCTCGAGCTCGACCGGATTCTCGGCGATGAGGCCAACTTCGCCGGCCGGTCGTTCATCGGGCCGGACGCGGCGGGCCGCCTCCAGTACGGCTCGGCGGCGGTCAACGTGGTGGCCGACGCGACCGTGCCGGGCACGCGGGGCAGCTTCATGTTCGACGATGAGGGCACCCGCACCCGGCGCACGATGCTGGTCACCGAAGGCGTGATCACCAACTTCCTGTCCAGCCGCGACAGCGCGGCGCGCATCGGGGCGGAGTCGACGGCGTCCGCGCGCTCTGATGGCTGGGGCTTCCTGCCCTTGTGCTTCGCGACGAATGTGTTCCTCGAGCCGGGAACGGGCAGTACCGACGAACTGCTCGACCGGATGGGCAGCGGTTACTACCTGGATGACAACCGGAGCTGGTCCATCGACAGCCAGCGGCTTAACTTCCAGTTCGGCACCGAGGCCGCCTGGGAAGTGCGGAAGGGCAGGCGCACGCGGCTGCTGCGGAATTTCTCCTACGGCGGGATCACGCCGCAGTTCTGGGGATCGCTGGAGGCCGTGGCCGGGCCGGGTGAGTTCCGCACCTTCGGCATGCCATGTGGCAAGGGCGAGCCCAAAGAGTGGGGATTCCTGTCCCACGGCGCCGCGCCGGGCCTGTTCCGCGGCGTGCGGATCGGGGTGGCCTGATGCCAGGGACGGACCTGCAGGCGTGGGCGGGCCAGGATCAGGCGCTCAGCACCCTGGAGAATGCCCTGGCCGCGGCCGACGCTGATCACGCGGAAGTCTTCCTCGCGGCCCGCACCGGACAGCACACGCGATTTGCGGGCGAGCGCGTGCACCAGCCGCAGACCATCATCGAGTGCCAGGTCATGGTGCGCGCCGTGGCCGGCGCCGGCAGCGCCAGGGTCGCGGTAAGCAGCCTGGCCGGGGCCCGGGACGCGGTCGCCGCCGCGTCGGAGATGGCCCGCCGGCGGGACGGTGCGAGCGGCGGCGGCAGGCCATACGGCGTGGCCGGGCCCGCGGGCATTTCCAGCGCGGCCGGGCTCTGCCACGACAGCACGCTGGCCTGGGACGCCGGTGCCCGGTCGGCACTGGCCGGGCGAATCATGGATGCCGCCCGCCGGGCTGGCCTGAGCGCGGCCGGGGTGCTGACGGCCGCGATCACGGAACTGGCCGTGGTGACCAGCGCCGGCCAGCGCTGCTATGCGGCGGCCACCGAGGCCGGGTACTCGCTGACCGCGCAGGCCGGCGAGGCCTCGTCCTACACGGCCGACCTCGGCCGCGACGTCAGCGCGCTCAGCGTCGAGGAGCGAGCGGAAACGGCAGTCAGCCAGGCGGCGGCGACCGGGGCGCCGGTCCCGGTGCCCGACGGCGTGCACGACGTGGTCTTTGGCGGTCTGGCCACCGCCGAGCTGATCGGCTTCCTGCCGGAATTCGGGTTTACCGGGCCGGCTGTCGCGGCCGGATTCGGCCTGCCGGCCACTCGGCCGGGCGCGGTACTGGCCCCGGCCGGCATCACCGTGGCCGACGACGCCACCGCCGGCGCGGGCCTGCCGTTCCCGTTCGATTGCGAGGGGACGCCCAAGCAGCGGGTGGAGCTGATCGCAGCCGGCCGTGTCGGCGGTGCGGTCAGCGACCTCGCCTCCGCGATGGCCACCGGCGGGCACTCCACCGGGCATGCTCACATCGCCCGGGAATCCTCGCCCGCCCCCGAGGCGGCGAACCTGATCATGATGCCTGGCGCGGCCAGCGAAGCCGACCTGATCGCCGGCGTCGAGCGCGGCCTCTACATCCAGCGACTGTGGTACAACCGCCTGGTCGACGCCGAGGCCGGAACCGTCGTCGGCACCAGCCGGGATGGCTGCTTCCTTATCGAGGACGGCAAGCTCACCGCCGGGCTGAGGACCGGCCGGTTCACCGAGAGCGTGCTCGGCGCACTGGCCCGCACCGACGGGATCGGCTCGCGGCTGATCAGCCTCCCGGTGCCGAACGTATGGAATGGCTGTTCGTCTGCTCCGGCGATCCGGGTGCGCGGCTTTAGGTTCGGCAGCCTGCCGGGATCCGGGCATTCTGCATGAGCTTTGCCTGGCAGCCGCCCGGCCGGACGCATCGCCAGGACGCCTGCTCACCCGAAAGAGAGTCGGTAGATCGTCGGGTGCTCGACCGATGAACCGGTGTTCTCCACGCCCGCGGCCATCACGGACGAAGAGGTCCCCGGAATCGCGGCCGCCGGCCCGAAGCCGCCGCTGCTGCTCGAGGGGGACACACCTGCGATGTTGATCCACGCGCTGCCGGTCCAGTCGGCGAACGGACCCCACCACATGCCGCCGCGCCCGTCCGGGGCGATTTCGAAGCCGTCCGCATCCACGTCACCGGGCGCGGTGATCTTGGTCCAGGCGTGACCGTTCCAGTGCTCAGCGACCGACGTCTTCTCGGTGGTCCAGCCGATCCAGACGTTGGACTTTGACAGCACCGTGACGCTCGGGCCGCCGTACGGCACATTCGGGTGCGGCGTCGATGCCTGCGACCAGCGGCGGCCGCTCCACCGGTAGGCGACCGCCTTTTCCGTACCGGACCCGGGGTACCTGATTCCCCCTATCCAGACGTTGCTAGCCGACGAGGCCGAGATCGACTGCGGGAAGAAGTTGAACCGGTAGGTGGTGTCGTAGGCCTTCCACGACCTGCCGTTCCAGTGGAAGATGTCACCCGCCATGGACCCGGATCCGCCGAACGCCCATACGTTGGACGGGCCGAGCACGACGGTGCCCTGCAGGTAGGTCTCGGCGGGCACCGGGATCCGTCGCCAGCGTGAGCCGTTCCACCCGCGCAGCCGGGAGGCGACAGTTCCCGCTCCGCTGTCGTGTCTGACGACATCTTCGCAGGGTGCTGTCTAGCCGACTGCGCTGAGGTCTGCGGCTGCGGTGGGCAGGGCGGGCATGTCCCAGCCGCGGGCCAGTGATGAGGGGCGGGTCAGGGCGGCGCCGGAGAAGTACTCGGTGAATTTCATGAACAGCGGATTCCAGGCCAGCGGGTCGATGTAGTTCGGGTGGCCGGCCATGAGCAGGCTGTCATCGACATGCGTGCGTGATACCGGGACCTCGAGCGCGCGCAGGCCGGACTCAGGTCCGTCGATGTCATGAATGGCCTGGACGCGGCCTTCCAGCTGGATCCGGCTCTCGGCAACGCCCTGGGGCAGCCCTTCGCCGAGAGCTGCCGGGGTCAGGCGGGCGGCCGTGAACTTGTCGGGCTCGTGACGGTAACCTCGCGCGCGCTTGTAGTCGGGCACATCGGGCCTGCCGGTGAGCAGGGCGAGCCGGTCGACCGCGTCGACCATCGCGGCGTCCGCGAGGTTCAGCACGCACATCGGGCGCTGTTCCAGGTTACGGACGGTCTGCGAGCTGGCGGCGAGCCCGAGCATCGCCGTGTTCCCGATCCACCAGGCCGACGACATCGGCGCCACGTTGGTCGAGCCGTCATCGTTGAGCGAGCTGACCAGCACGACCGGGGTGCCGAAGTAGAGCATCTTGGGGTTGAGCACGCGCTTCACTGATGCCTCCGTCGAGTAGTCCGTGCCTGCTACCTGGAAGACGCCTGGCCGCCCCTGGACGTGAGGTCCGCGGCCGCTCTTTTCGACGAGACGCGCAACCGGGCGCCTGGCCGGCGGAGTTGCAAGTCAGCGTGGCCATTTCATGATTGTCCATGAACTCGAACGGAATGGTTGTTACATCCGGTCACGGAGCGTCGCTGGGCGCCTCCTTGACAATGTCTTGCATATGCACGAGCATCATTTGATCCCCTGTTATTGAAATGCACGTCGCGTGTTATAGAAAAGGCACATCTCGATACCGGGGGTTGCGTGACGGAACTGACTGCCATGACCGGGAAGTGCCGCTCATGACTACGGCTAAGAGCCGCTCAGCTCAGCTCACCGGCCGGGTCATCCACCCCGACAGCCCTGCGTACGCCAAGGCTCGCACCGACTGGGACGGGTTATACCGCTCCTACCCCCTGGCGATCGTCTTCGCCAAGACGACGGAGGATGTCGTCAACGCGATCACCTGGGCCCGCCAGAACGACGTGGCGCTGCGGGCGCGCAGCGGGCGGCACAGCCTCGAGGGCTGGTCGAACGTGTCCGGCGGGATCGTCATCGACGTCAGTGAGATGAAGTCCGCCCGGCTCGACCCGGCGGCCCGCACGGTGACCGTCGGGCCGGGGTTCACCCAGGGCCAGATCGTGACGACCCTGGGCGCGGCGGGCTTTGCCGTGCCGACCGGAGGGGAGGCGACCGTCGGGCTTGCCGGGGCGACGCTCGGCGGCGGGCTGGGCTTCCTCACCCGCAACTTCGGTATGGCCTGCGACAACCTGATGGTGGCCGAGGTAGTCGTCCCCTCGGGCGACGACGGCGCCAGGGTGATCACCGCCGACGAGCACCTCAACCCGGACCTGCTGTGGGCCCTGCGCGGCGCCGGCAACGGCAACTTCGGAATCGTGACCTCGTTCACCTACCGGATGCACCCGCTGACGCGGGTCAGCTTGCTCGAGGCACAGTGGGATGGCTTCGGGAACCTGCGGGGCGTCTTCGACGCGTGGCAGCGGCAGGCGCCGACGACGGACTCGCGCCTCAGCAGCGTGCTCGACATCGGCCCGGACGGGATCAGCCTCCAGGCCGTGCTGCAATCGGGGTCGCCGGCTGAGGCCAGGGAGCTGCTGGCGCCGGTGCTATCGGTAGGCCAGCCTGGCGTCTCCGTCCAGGCCGGGAGCTGGCCCGACATCTTTGCCCGGCTCCAGCCGCCGTCGGACAGCGCGATGGAAAAAGCAAAGAACTGGAAGTTCTTCTCGCAGTTCATCACCGAGCCGTTCCCGGCGGAGGCGATCGATATCGTCGGCAAGTTCATGAAGGACGCGCCCTCGGAGGTGAGCGACTACTTCTGCTCAAGCTTCGGCGGCGCGGTCAGGACGCCGCCGCCGGGAGGCTCCGCGTTCGCCCACCGCGGCGCGCTCTTCTACGCTGAGCCGGGCGCGGGCTGGAATGGCGACGCGATCACGCCCCGGGCACAGGCCTGGGTCGCCGAGTTCAGCCAGGCGCTGCGGCCCTACGTCAGCGGCGCGTACGTCAACGTGCCGAACCCGGGCATGGCCGACTGGGAGACCGCCTACTGGGGTGACCATGTCGCCCGGTTGCGCGAGGTCAAGGCCACGTACGACCCGCACAACGTCTTCCAGTACGAGCAGAGCATCCGGCCGGCCTGAACATGCTCACTATCCTGATCTACGTTCTGATCCTCTGGGGCATCATCGCGCTCGCATGGCTGGTGGCCTGGTCGCTGAAGCGGCGCGGGGTGGTCATGGCCGGGCAGTTCACCAACATCGTCCTGTTCGTCGGGTTCTTGTTCGGCTTCCTGCTCACCACGCTCCAGATATTCGCGACCAACCACTACTCTGCCGCCCGTTCTGAGGCCCAGTCCGAGGCGACGAGCCTGACGGCGATGTACGACGACCTAGGCGTGTTCCCGTCACAGGTGCGCACTACGGGGCGTCGCGAGATTGTCTGTTACATGTGGTCGATCGCCGACAGCGACTGGAAGGCGCAAGAGCGGGGGGACACCCAGGAATCGCCCGACACGCTCGCGCGGGGTGACCGGCTGCGTAATTTCAGAAACGCGCTGCCCCGGAACACGGCCGCAACCCAGGCCGGATCTCCGCAGGTCAGCACGGACCTGAGCAACGCGGACAATGCGCGCCAGCAGCTGCTGTTCCTGGCTCAGCCCCAGATACCGGCCATCCTGTGGGCTGTGGTGTTCCTCAGCGGCGGCCTGCTGATTTTCCTGCAGGTCGGAGATTCTCAATCGCAGCGAAAGCTCATCCGGCGCACGGTGCTTGCTGCAGTGACCGTGCTGCTGACCGTCGAAATCGCTTCCCTCGCAGTCCTCGACCGCCCGTTCTCTCCCATCGCCCGGATTCAGCCCAGCGCGATGACAGACGCCATCGCGCTGCTGCAGGCCGGCCGTCCCGGGCAACTTAGCCCGCAGGACTGCGGTGGGCCGGCGACGACCAGCTCCTACCGTTTCCGGATCCACGCTGGCTCGCCGTCGGGAGCGGCCGACGGCCGGCAATCCGTGGTTGCTGGTGACCACCACGGTGCGATGGCCCCGCTCGTAGCGCCGGCTGACCACGTGCGGCAGGTAGAAGGTCCCTCGGCCTGGAGCATGCGTTCCTGGCGATGAACCGCAACCCGAAACGGTCCTCCGCGCGCACGCGGGAGTGGCAGTCAGGGGTGGTCGATTTCGAGGTGGCTGCTGACAGCGGCGGCGATGGCGTGCAGGTCGCCGGGGTCGGAGCTGATGATCAGGTCGCGGCGGCGCAGGGCGCCCTCGGCGACGCAGGCATCGACGATGTCAGTGGTGCCAGCTCGGGCGGCCAGGGTGCCGGTCGCGCGGGCGCGGGTGTCGTCGAGGGGCTCGAGATGGCATCCGGTGAGGAGCCGGGACAGCAGGGCCTGGCGGTTTCCGCCACGCCACGCCTGGGCCAGGACCGGAGCGGGGACGGTGGGGACTTCGCGGCGGGCGAGCAGGGCACGGTGGCGAGCCCACTGGCGGCGCTCGCCGCGGTCGGCGGCGACCAAGGCGCCGGTGTCGTAGGTGACACCCATCAAGCGCTGCGCCGTCGGCTGCTGTTCCCGGTGCGACTGGCGCGGTCGACCGCCTGGGCGGCCCACTGGTCGGCGTCGACGAGCTCGTCGGGGGTGAAGGCGCCGTGCTCGTCCTCGAACTGGGCGACCGCGGCCAGGCCGGCCCGGATGGTGAACTCCTTGCGGGCAGTGGCCGCCAGCCAGGAGCTGTAGGTCATCCCGGCCTGCTCGGCAGCGGCGGCGATTTCCGCGTCCAGGTCGGGAGGGAGGGAGATGGAGCGCTTCTTGCGGACAGCCATGGCTTATACGGTAGCACAGCAGTAGGACAGTAAGCGGCAGCATGAGCTGCTGTCGCGCCGCTGGCCTGCAGGCCAATCTGGTGAGCGGTTTCTGAGAATGGCCGGGCGCAGGAAGGTCACCGGATCCGCAACACGGGTGAGAGCTTCAGAAATACCTGCATGCCACCTAGCTGGTGACAGAAAATCGGCTTCGGGGGCTAGCCAGGAACGGGGCGCTCGTGCGTGTGCTCGTTACGTCAGCCGCAGTCGTCATTGCCGTGCTTGTTGCGGCCTGCAGTTCCTCCTACCAGATGCCGTCAGGCTGGGAGCCTCGGCTGCCTTCGGCGCCGGCGCCTGCCGGCTGAGCGCGCAGGCGGGCGACTACTCCGCCGACCTGGTCGCTAGGCAGGTCAGGGGCAGGATAGCGGTCCTGGATGTCGGCCAGACCTTCACGATGGCCCGCCACGTGTGCGTGCCTGGCCAGGCCATCACCGTTCAGAGCAAAGGCGTGACCTTGCTGAGGTGGGCAGGCCCGGTCTATTCCGATTGCTTGCTCAAGTACCGTTACCGCCATTTCCGGATCTGCCTGCCGGCCACCCACTCCGCAGCGGGCGTGCAGATCAGGAGCGTGCTCATTGGGGGATGCGAGCGCCCGGTGCTCTCCGATGGCAGCACCATCCGTGCGAGCCTGACCAAAGAGACATGCGCGACCTGGACATCCCTGCTTAAGTGATCGTGAAAATTCAAGTGATCGCGAAAATCGCGAAACCGAACGGCTCGGCGGTCACCGCAGCTGCGGTAACGGCGACTCCGGATCCGAGGACCGGCTTCGCGTTCGCCAGCTCGGGGAGCGAATGCGCGAAGTGCTCGGTACGCCCGGACGGGTTGACGACGACGAGAAACCGCTCGCCGCGCAGGTAGCAGAGCGGGTAGCCGTCGTGCAGCACCTGCAGGCTGGCGGCCGGGCCCGTGCCGAGCTCGGCGTTGTTCTTGCGCAGCTGTATCAGGTCGCGGACCAGGTGCAGCAGCGAGTGCTCGTCCGCTCGCTGGGTGGCGACGTCGGGGCGGTGCGGGTCGGGGTCCTGCGGCAGGTAGAACTGCGCCAGCGGGGCGCTCGAGAAACCGCCGCCCGCACCAGGTTCCCACTGCATGGGGGTGCGTGAGCCCGCCCGGTTGTGACGGGGGCCCAGAACGCTGCCCTCGACGTCGCCGAGCCCGGCGACAAAGCGCATCCCGATCTCCTCGCCGTAGTAGATGGCGGGGATGGCGGGCCAGGTGAGCAGGAAGGCGAAGGCGGCGGGCAGCTGCTCGGCCCCGCGGGGGCCGCAGCGCAGCCGGGCGAAGTCGTGATTGGCCGTGGGCAGGATAATCCCGCCTGGTCCTCCGGTGGCGGCAACGGCCGCGGCGTAGGCATCGGCGAAAGTGCGTGCTGTGCCGCGGCCGGAGGCGTCGAAATAGGGCGCAACCGGAGTCCACTCGTCCCGGTCGGTGCCCTGGCGGTTGTTCCACAGCGACCGCAGCGGCTGCCCATCGCCCGGCCCGCCGTGGTGCAGGAAGAAGTCGGCGTCGAATCCCGCGGGGACGGAGGTGGCGGGGTCTCCCCATTCAGCGATAAGGACTGCGCCGGGGTGCTCCCGGTCGAGCCATGACCGCATGCCGGTCCACAGCGCGGCCGTCTCGGAGTGGCCGGGATCGTCCTTGACCAGGGTGGCGGCCAGATCGACGCGGAAGCCAGCCACGCCCAGGCCGAGCCAGTGGTCCATGATGCCGCGCAGCGCCGCCCGGTTGGCCCGCGGGCCTTCCGCGTCCGGCGGCTGGCGCCACGGCTGGCCCGGGTCGGGCCGTGCGTAGCCGTAGTTGAGCGCCGGCTGGAAGTCGAAGAAGTTCGGCAGGTACCCGCCGGGCCTGGTTCCCGGCGAGGGCACGAAGCCGTCCGGCGCCGGGTCCGGAGCCCAGATGTAGCGGTGGTCAGCCGGGTCATCTGCGGAACTGGTGAACCACGGATGCTGATCGGAGGTATGCCCGGCGACGAGGTCGAGCAGTATCCGGATTCCCCTGCGGCCAGCCTGGTCGACGAGCCGGGCCAGGTCATCGTTGCTGCCGTAACGGGCAGCGACGCTGAGGTAGTCGGCGACGTCGTAGCCGGCGTCCCGGAAGGGCGACGTGAAGCACGGCGAGAGCCAGGCCGCGGTGACACCCAGCCAGCTCAGGTAGTCGAGGTGGTCGGTCACCCCCTGCAGGTCACCGATGCCGTCGGCGTTGGAGTCAGCGAAGCTCTGCGGATAGACCTGGTACAAGACAGCGTCAGCGAGCCAGGAAGAGGCAGGCGCGGCGGGTGCCATGACTCACGCCCTGCCGAGCTGGCTGCTGTCCCGCTCCACGAGCTCGGTGTCGAGGATGACCCGCTTGCGGGACGCGGCACCGTCGGAGATCTCCGCGATCAGCAGCCGGGCCAGCTCCCGGCCGATCTGCTCGACCGGCTGATGAATGCTGGTCAGCGGCGGGTCGGTACTCTCGGCGCCGGGCAGATCGTCAAAGCCGACCACGGCCACGTCCGTCGGGACGCGGCGGCCGGCTTCGCGCAGCGCGGGCAGCGCGCCGTAGCTCATCAGCTGGCCGGCTACGAACAGCCCGTCGATATCGGGCAGGCCTGCCAGCAGTTCCGCGGTGAGCTGCCGGCCCGACTCGGCGGTGAAGTCCCCGAACCTGATCAGGTCCTCGCCGTGCTCCCGGCCAGCCTCGGCCAGAGCCCGGCGGTAGCCGTTGAGGCGGTCCACGCCGGGTGCAATACCTTGCTGGGCGGCCACCGTCGCGACCACCTGGCATCCCTTGTCGAGCAGGTGCCGCACCGCGATGTAGGCACCCTGCTCGTTGTCGACGTCAACGTAGCTGGCCGACTTCTTAGACAGCGACCGTGCGTTGGCGACCAGCGGGATGCCCTTGTCCAGGAGGTGATCCTGCAGCTTGTCCCGGCTCTCGTTGTAGGTCAGGAGCACCCCGTCGACGGGCCCGGTGGCCAGATACGAGCGGAGCCGCTGCTCGTCGCGGTCGTTCTGCGGCAGGAAGACGGCGATCTGCAGGTCGTAGCTATTGAGGATCTCCGCGATGCCGCCGAGCAGCTGGCCGAAGTAGGTACTGCCGAACACGATCGTGCTCTCCTCGGCCAGGACAACGGCAATCGTGCCGCTGCGTCTGGTGCGAAGCGAACGCGCCGCCCGGTTGACGACATAGCCGAGCTCGTCCACGGCCTGCAGGACGGATGCGCGCCGCTCTGCGCCGACCCTGTCGTCGCCGTTGAGCACCCGCGACGCAGTGGAAACGGAGACGCCGGCCGCGGTCGCTATGTCGCGCAGGGTGACCGTGTGATTGTCGTCCATCGCCCTCTCATCTTGCGTGTTCCTGAAAACGTTATACAGGAACCTGGCTAGCCGCGCGACCCGCCCTAGCTAGGCTTCGCTGTCGGTTCGTCCCACGTTGTCCCCGGTCAAACAGGTACGTAGTGGCGAAGTTCTCGGTCGGATCCTATTGACGGAGGCGGCGCCTGGCTAGTAAGAAGTGAGGCCTCGTGAAAACGTTATCTTAGGAGGTCGGGGATGTTGCTGTCCCGACAGCGTCTGCTCGCGGTAGTTGGCATCGCAGCCGCACTTGCTCTTTCCGCCTGTTCCGACAACGGGTCGCCGTCATCGAGCTCGTCGGGCAGCCAGGGGTCGCAGACCCCGGTCGCTGGCGGGAACCTGGTGATCGACACGCTCACTCCGCCAGTCGACTTCAACACCAACGCCACCGTTGATAACGAGTCCATCTGGATCCTCGAGCAGGTGGCGCAGCCGCTGTACTCCAACGGCCGGGACGGGAAATCGCTGACGCCCACCCTGGCGACCGGCTACAAGGTGTCCAGCAATCACACCGTGTGGACCTTCACGCTCCGCCCGGGAGTCAAGTTCTCCAACGGCGCGCCGCTGACCGCCAAGGACGTGGTCTTCTCGCTCAATGCGGCCCGCAATCCGAAGAACGTCTTCTCGTTCGTAGACTCCGCCATCGCCTCGGTGTCGGCGCCGGACGACAGCACCGTGGTGGTGAAAACGAAGTACCCCTGGGCCCCGCTGCTGGCTGACGTCGCCTTCGTCGGCAACGCGATCGTGCCGGCCAACTACGGCGGTCAGACCGCCGCGGCCTTCTACAACCACCCGATCGGCACCGGGCCGTTCAAGTTCGACAAGTACGTCAAGGGCCAGTACGTGAAGCTGGTCAAGAACCCGGACTACTGGCAGCCGGGCAGGCCGTACCTCGACAGCGTGACCTTCGACGCGATCGCCAACGGCAACACCCGGGTGTCCCAGCTGGAGAGCGGGCAGGCGCAGGTCATCGAGTCGGCGCCCTATTCCCTCATCAGCTCCCTGAAGTCGGCTGGCTTCAACACCGGGCTGTACCCGTCGACCCGGATCGACTACGTGACGATGAACGAGAAGGTGAAGCAGCTCGCTGACGTCCACGTGCGGCGAGCCATCAGCGAGGCGGTTGACCGGGCCGCGCTGATGAAAGCGGTCTTCTTCGGGCAGGGCACGGTGGCCGACTCGCCGTTCATGCCGGCGGTCACGTACTACACGGCGAACGCCGGCGTTCTGCCGTTCAACCTCGCCCAGGCCAAGCAGGAACTGGCCAAGTCGGCCTATCCGCACGGCGGTTTCAGTATCGACTTCATCTCGGCCGCCGGAGACCAGGTCCAGTCGACCGTGGCCCAGATCATCCAGCAGGACCTCAAGCCGCTGAACATCAGCGTCAAGATCCGCTCGCTCGATCCGTCCCAGGTCACGGCGCAGGAGCAGTCGTTCCACTTCGGGATGCGCGAGACCCTGTGGACCATGGACATCGTGGACCCCGACGAGTACGCGGGGTTCAGCTTTGACGGCAGCGCCGGCTCATTCTCCAACTTCACCCACTACAACAACCCGAAGGTGAACCAGCTGATCGAGTCGGCTGAGAAGACCTTCTCCAGCAGCAAGCGGGCCAGCCTGTACGCGCAGGTGCAGAAGCGCCTGGCGGCGGACGCGCCCATGGTGTGGCTGGGCGAGAGCCCGTACAACTACCCGCACACCAGCAAGCTGCAGGGCTTCTATGTCTTCCCGGAGGGCTACGAGGACCTGCAGGATGCCCGGCTGAGCAAGTGAGGCGGTACCTGGCAGGGCGGCTCGCCCTGCTGGTGCTGGTCATGTTCGGGGTCACGCTGGGCACCTTCTCGCTGCTGCACCTGGTGCCCGGCGACCCGGCCAGAACGCTGCTGGGCGTGCACGCCACCAATCGCGAGGTGGCGGTGCTCCGGCACGAGTGGGGGCTGGATCGCCCGGTCTACAGCCAGTACCTGAGTTATCTGGGCCGGGTCGTGCACCTGAACCTGGGTACCTCCACCCAGTACCAGACACCGGTGTCCACGCTGATCGGCCATGCACTGCCGGTGACCCTGGCGATGATCGCGGTCGGCGTGCTGTTCGCGATTGTGCTGGGTGTCCCGCTGGCCATCGTGGCCGCGCGGCGCCCTGGCGCGCTGCCCGATCAGCTGGTGCGGGCTGTTCCGCTGGCCGGCCTGGGCATGCCGCCGTTCTGGATCGGCTTCGTCCTCCTCCTGCTGTTCGCGCAGAAACTGAAGCTCTTCCCGACCGGCGGCTACGGTTTCACCTTCACCCAGCACGTCAGCTCGCTGATCCTGCCGGGGGTGACGATCGCGATCGCGATGGCCCCGATCCTGGTGCGGAGCCTGCGAGCGGCCCTGATCGAGGTGCTGGACAGTGACTACATCACCGCGGCACATGGCAAGGGGCTGCGGCCGGTCCGCGTGCTGGTGCGGCACGGGCTGCGCAACACGGCGATCCCGGGAGTGAGCGTGCTCGCGGTCAACCTGGGCCTGCTGCTAGGCGGCACGGCCGTCATCGAGAGCGTCTACGGCCTGCCCGGCGTGGGGAACCTGCTGCTCAATGCGATCTTCAACCGCGACTTCGACGTGGTCCAGTCCGTCACTCTCGTCTACGCGATCATCGTGGTCGTGATCAACCTGGCGGCTGACCTGGCCTATGCCGCGCTTGATCCCCGGGTGGTGCTCGCACCGTGACCGAGCTGCTCAGCCTGCCGGCCGCCGAGGACGGGCAGCCGGAGCCCGACGCCACGGAAGCCGGGGGCGTGCTGCGGATAGTCCGCAATCGCACGCTGCTCGTCCGGGCTCCTGGTACTGCTGGTCGTCGTCATGGCCGTGGTGCTGGCGCCGATCCTGGCTACTGCCGACCCGGTCCGCCAGAACCTCACGCAGATTCTGCAGTCACCGTCGCACGCACATCTGCTCGGCACCGACGAACTGGGACGCGATATCTGGGCGCGACTGCTGTACGCCGGCCGCGTCGACCTGCTCATCGGCGTGACCGCGGTGCTGGCTCCGTTCGTGATCGGCACCGCCCTCGGGCTGCTGGCCGGCTACCGGGGTGGCTGGATCGACCAGGTGATCATGCGAGTCGTCGACATCGTGGTGGCCTTTCCCTTCTACATCCTGGTGATCGCGGTAGTTTTCGCGCTCGGAGCCGGGGTGTCGTCGATCTTCATCGCCATCACCTGCGTCGGCTGGGTGACTTACGCCCGCATCGTCCGGGGCGAGGTGCTCGTAGCCTCCCGGCTCGGCTACATCCAGTCGGCCCGTGCGGCCGGACTGGGCACGCTGCGGATCCTGGTCCGGCATCTGGCGCCGAATGTCGTGACCCAGGCGATCACCTATGCGATGAGCGACGTTGTTCTCACGATCCTCGCCGTGGTCACGCTCGGGTACCTCGGGCTGGGCGTCCAGCCGCCGACGCCGGAGTGGGGAAGCATGATGCAGGAGGGGAGCACGTTCCTGTCGCTGCATCCGCTGCTCGCCACCGCGCCCGGCATCGCGGTGATCATCACGGGACTGGCGCTCTCGCTGATCGGCGACGGCATCGCGCAGGAGCTGAACCGCGGATGAGCCTCCTGCAGGTGAGTGATCTCAGCGTGGGCGTGCGCACCCGCAGCGGGATCAGGCCGATCGTCAGCGACGTCTCCTTCTCCCTGCGGAAGGGAGAATCCCTGGCCCTGATAGGTGAGTCGGGCTGCGGCAAGACCACCACCCTGCGTGCGGTGCTGGGGTTGTTCCCGCAGTCAGTCGTGCCAGTCGCCGGGCGGGTCGAGTTCGACTCCCAGGATCTGCTGTCGCTGTCGCCGAGGCAGCTGCGCACCGTCCGGGGCAACCGGATCGCGGTGATCTGGCAGGACCCCGCGTCCAGCCTGGACCCGGTGATGCGGGTCGGGGATCAGATCGTCGAGACCATCCGGGCGCACGAGACCGTCTCACGCCAGGCGGCCGCCGCCAGGGCGAGGGAGCTGATGGCCAAGGTGGAGCTGCCCGACGTCGGGCGGCTGTTCCGCGCGTTCCCGCACGAGCTGTCGGGTGGTCAGCGGCAGCGCATCGGCATCGCGGCGGCAGTCTCGATGAATCCGGCGGTATTGCTGGCCGACGAGCCGACCACCGCGCTGGACGTCACCGTCCAGGCCAGCGTGCTGGAACTGCTTGCGGCGCTGCGGGCAGAGCTAGGGCTGGCGATGCTGCTCGTGTCCCACGACATCGCGGTAGTCGCGAACACCTGCGATTCGATCGCGGTCATGTACGCCGGCCGGATCGTGGAATCCGGCCCGACGTCTCAGGTGCTGCGCCAGCCGCTGCACCAGTACACGGCCGGGCTGGTCGCCTCGGCACCCGACATCGAGCATGTGGGCCGCCGCCCGCGCGGGATTGCCGGGGTACCTGCGACGGGATCGGTTGCTGCCGCGTGCTCATTCGCGCCGCGCTGTCCGGCGGCTTCGGCCCGGTGCCGTTCCGAGCTGCCGGTCCTCACCGTCCAGCCGGCGGCCCGCGCCGCTGGCGACCTCGCTCATGCCGTCGCGTGCATCCACCCGGTCGGATCGGAGCATGCGGCATGACAGGGACATCGATTGATCCGGGCCGCGAGCCGCAGGCCGTGCTGCGGGTGACCGGGCTGGCGGTCAGTTACCGCGGACGGCGCGGACAGCCCGCCGTCCACGCGGTCAGCGACGTCTCGCTGGCCATCGAGCAGGCTGAGATCCTCGGCCTGGTCGGCGAATCCGGCTGCGGCAAGTCCACGCTGGCCCGTGCCCTGGTCGGGCTGGAGCCGTCCGGCGGGGAGATCGTGCTGAACGGATCGGTGCTGCCTGCCCGGCGCACCCGGGCCCAGGCTCGCGCGATCCAGATGGTGTTCCAGGATCCGTACGGCAGCCTGAACCCCCGCCGGACCGTCGGCAGCGCCCTGCTTGAGCTGCTGCGCGTGCACCGGCTGCGCCCGAAGGACCAGTGCGCGGACCGTGCCGTCGAATTGCTGGAGCTAGTCGGGCTGCCGTCCAGAGTCGCCACCGTGCGCCCCCGGGCACTATCCGGTGGCCAGCGGCAGCGAGTAGCCATCGCCCGGGCACTAGCCCTGGAACCGAGCGTGCTGGTGGCGGACGAACCCACCTCATCGCTGGACGTCTCGGTGCAGGCGATGATCCTGGACCTGTTCGCCGACCTGCGGGACCGACTCAATCTCGCGATCCTGCTCATCACGCACAACCTCGGCGTAGTCAGCGCCATCAGCGACCGGGTAGCGGTGATGTACGGCGGCGAGATCATCGAGCACGGCGCTACCGCAGACGTGCTGCGAAATCCGGGTGCGGACTACACCCGCCGGCTGGTGGCCGCGGTGCCGCGCATCGAGCAGCCGGCGGATCCGACGCTCACGCCGGAAGGGCGCGACTGATGCCCGGACTGATCATGGCCGGGGGCGGCACCCCGAGCCAGTCCGAGGCGGTCGACACGGCATTCCGGCAGCTAGTCCGCGGGCCGAAGCTGCTCTACGTCCCGTTCGCGCGCGACGACGAGCCGGTGATTCGGGTCCGGGAGCTGCGCGCCAGCTTCGCCCCGGAGATAGACAGGATCGAGGTGTGGGGCGACCCCTGCGAGCTGCCGCGGCCCTTGCCGGCTTACGACGCCGTGTACATCGACGGCGGCAACACATTTCAGCTGATGGCGACGGTGCGCTCGGCTGGTCTCGGTCCGGCGCTGGCGGATTACCTGGCCGCCGACGGCCTGATCTACGGCATGAGTGCCGGTGCGATCCTGTTCGGCGCCAGCATCGTTCCGGCGGCGTTCTTCGATGCGAACGACGCTGGACTGGCGGACTTCAGCGGTCTCGGCCTGCTCACTGGCGCCTCCATCTGGCCGCACTATCTGCCCGAGTACGACGGCGAATTGCGTGCGCTGGCGGCACGCGAGGGTCGTGACGTGATCGGGGTGGCCGAAGACGCCGCTGTGCATCTTCTCGACGGACAGTTCACCGCACTCGGAACGGGGGCGGCGGTGCTGTTCCGGCCCGGCGACCGGGAGCCAGAGCCCATCGGGTCGGCTGGCCTCAGCTGAAGCGGATTCGTCATCCGGCAGGCCGGAGCCGATTACTCCACCCCGTCAGGGCCCGGCTGGCGGTACTGGAGCACCAGCATGCCTCTCCGAGTCGGCTCCGGTGGTGACCCATGGCCGGGCGACGCGGGCGATGTCGGCGTCGGAGGCGCTGGTGAACGCGTCGAGCTCCAGGAAGTGCCGGGCGATGGTGAGCCCGAGGATGCTGCTGACGATGAGCGCTGCCCGCAGGTCGGCATCGTCGCCGCCGATGGCGCGGCTCAGGTTGGCGACCCGCTCGTTGAGGAACGCGCTCATCGAGGCTGCTGCCTCCGGTGCGGTGAGCATGGACCGGACGAGGGCCTTGGTCTCCGGGGGCAGGGCCGCGAGCCGGACGTCCAGCACGTCGTGCAGGTGCGCCTCGATCTCGCCTGGGCTCGCTCCATCCAGCTGGATGGCGACCGCGAAGAGGGCGGCCTTCGATCCGTAGTGCTGCATGACCAGGGACGGGTCGACGTTCGCGCGGCTGGGCGATGCGCCGGATGGTGGCCGCCTCAAGGCCGTGCTCGCCGAATTCCGCGCGCGCCGCGTCAAGGATGCGCTGCGCGGTCGCCGCCCGCTTGGCGGCCCTGCTTTTCGGCTCGCTCATCCAGTCCACTCTACCGTTGTTGAGCGAATCGTGTACGGTTGGCTCAACAAACGATGAGTGAGATCGTCACGGATCCACCCCGCGTCCCGGGAGTGACGGAAGAACTTGAGAGCAGCGAGATCATCGCGATCGAAGAGCACTGGAACAGCGCCAGCATCCGCGACGCGCTCGACCGCCTGCCGGACGGGGCGCGGGACGAAAGCGTCGCCTTCAACGCCATGGGCGACAACCAGGCCCGGCTCGAGGACATCGGCCAGGGCCGCATCGAGGCGATGGACGCCGCCGGGATCGACGTCTCGATCCTGTCGGTCGTCACGCCCGCCACCCAGGCCCTCCCCGCCGCCGGAGGCCATCGCGCTGGCCCGGGAAGCGAACGACGAGGTCACTGACGCGGTCCGCGCGCATCCGGCCCGCTTCCGCGCGTTCGCGACCCTGCCGACCAGCGATCCGCAGGCCGCGGCCGCGGAACTCGAACGGTGCGCCACCCAGCTGGGTCACGTCGGCGCGATGATCCACGGGCGGACGGGCGACCCGCACGCTGGACGATCCCGCCTACGACGACCTGTTCGCCACCGCGGCCCGCCTGCACCAGCCGGTCTTCATCCACCCGCAGATCCCGTCGAACGAGCTGCGCGATGCCGCCTACCGGGGCCTGGATCCGCTGATCGACCTCGGTCTGGCGACCTTCGGCTGGGGCTGGCACATGGACGCGGGCCTGTCCGCGCTGCGGCTGATCCTGCGGGGCACGTTCGACCGCCACCCCGATCTTCAGCTCGTCCTCGGTCACTGGGGCGAGATGCTGTTGTTCTGGATGGACCGGGCCGACAGCCTCTCCGGCGATCGCGAAGCACCTCGAACGCCGGGTGTCGGACTACATCACGACCAACATCCACATCACCAGCAGCGGGATGCTGCAGGAGCGCCTGCTGCGCCACACCCTCGACTTCACCGGCGCCGACCGGGTGCTGTTCTCCACCGACTACCCCTTCCACCGGCCCGACGCGGCGGCGGTCGGGCAGTTCTTCGACGCCATCCCCGACCCCTCAGACCGCTCCAAGATCGCCTCCGGCAACGCGGAGGCCCTGTTCCGCCTGACCTGACCTCCCCCAGCCGGCATCCCGCGTTGCGGTGCCGTCTGCGCGGTCCGGCATCATGCCCTCGCTGTTCCGGCCAGCGGGCCAGGTGCCGGGCTCGGCGAGCTCGATGATGGTGCCGACGTTGTCGGTGATGAACGCGATGCGCTGGCCGATTTCCGGTATCGCCAGGGGGCCGCCGATCAGCGGCACATCGAGTTCAAGCAGCCGGGACACCGCTGCGTCCAGATCTGCCACCGCGAGGCAGTAGTGGTGCAGGCGCGACGGGTCCATGCTCGTGAGGGCGTCGTCGGCTGGCGGCCCGCCGCGGTTCGCCGCGCCTGCGAGGAGCTCGATCTTGACGTCACCGGCGGTGAGGTAGACGAATGTCGTGCCGTGGGACTCGAATCGCTGGTCGACGGTGAAACCGAGGTTGCGCGAGTACCACGCGATGGTGGCGTCGAGGTCCGCTGGCGTAACGGTGATGCCTGCGTGGTCGTGGGAGAACGTGAACGTCATGTCAGTAAGCGTCGTCGGCCGCCGCGCCGCTAGCCAGAGACAGGAATTCGGTAGGAAAACCGCTACCACCTACGGGTTCGCACCGCGTGCGACAATTAGTTCTCATGACCGCTGACCTCGCGAAACTCGGCCCTACGCTGCGTACCTGGCGCGGCCGTGTCTCGCCGGCCGCGGCGGGACTGCCCGCCGGCCGCGGGCGCCGGGTCGCAGGACTGCGCCGGGAGGACCTGGCCGAGCTCGCGGGGATCTCCGTCGATTACGTGGTCCGCCTGGAGCAGGGACGCTACGTGAGCCCGTCGGCGCAGGTGGTCGCGGCGCTGGCGCGCGCCTTGCAGCTCACCGACGCCGAGCGGGACCATCTGTGCCGGCTGGCCGGGCTTGCCCCTCCGGCCGGCGGGGAGATCTCCGACCACATCCCGCCGGGAATGCGCCGCATGCTGAACCGGCTCGGCGACGCCGCGGCCGCCGTGTTCGCCGCGGACTGGCAGCTCATCTGGTGGAACCGTGGCTGGGCGGCGTTGCTGGGCGACCCTTCGTCGACGCCGTCGGCGCTGCGTAACTTCGCCCGCGACACCTTCCGGGCCGGCGGGGCCGACCCGCGCCTATCGCACTGGCCGGTGACCTCGCTCGGCCAGCGGGAGGTCGAAGCCTCCGTCGTGTCCGACCTGCGCCGCGCCAGCGGGCGATTCCCGGGCAGCGACCGGCTGGCCGGCCTGATCCGGGATCTCACGACGGGCAGCTCGCGCTTCGCCGAGCTGTGGGCCTCCGGCGCGGTCGGCGCGCACCGGGAAGACCACAAGATCGTCCAGCACCCGGCGACCGGGCCGATCGCGGTGGACTGCGATGTGCTGACCGACGGCGACGCGGAACGCAAGATCGTCGTTCTCACCGCGGCCCCCGATACCGAGGACGAGACCAAGTTCCGGCTGGCGGTCGTGGCGGGCATGTACGACCCCGCTCACAGCTGAGCGGAACAAGGTACGGCGCAGTTCGTCTCGGGACGGGCGTCCGCGGGTGACCGCCGCCGCCTAGCGCGCCGGCGCCGCGGCCGCGGGCTGTGCCGCCGGGGGACTGTCTGGCGTCAGGCGCGCCGAGGCCACGTAGGCCACCACGACGGCGACGATGGCCACGGGCGTGACGGCCAGTCCGTCGGAGGCCAGCAGCACGACGGCGAGCAGGACCGCGGTCATCGGGAGCCGGAGCATCACCGTGGTCATCGCGCCGATGCCCATGGCCACGCCGTCGACCAGGGGCAGGCCCGGCAGGTGAGAAAGCGCGATCCCGCCCGCTGCCCCGAGGAAGATGGCCGGGAAGGTGGGGCCGCCGCGGAAGCTGCTCAGCGATATGCCGTAGGCGATCCCCTTGCAGGCCAGCAGGAGCAGCAGCGCTCCGACCGTGTAGCCGGCGCTCTGGCCGATCAGCGGGCCGACCGCGGACTGCCCGGAGAACAGCACCTCGGACGACCCCTTGCCGGTGGCCGCCGCGAACGCGATCGCCAGGCCCGCGATCGCCAGGCCGGCCACGGGCGCGGCCAGCAGGATGCGCCGCTCAGCGTGCGGCCGGAGCAGCAGCGCGAGCCAGTGGATGGCCGGGCCGGCCAGCGCCGCCATGATGCCGATCGCCACGGCCCAGAGCAGCTCGGCGCCGGTCGGGGCTCCGGCGTGCGGCAGGTGCGGGATCGCGAGGGAGAACGTGCCCAGGCCGGTCCACGCGTTAAGGCCGGTGAATACCAGGGCGCCGACACCGGCGGCGAGCAGGCCGGGCACCAGCACGAGTTCCAGCATGGCGCCGCCGAGCCCGGAGGCCTCCATCAGCAGGAACGCGCCCAGCAGCGGAGAGCCGAGCAGCGTGCTGACGGCTGCGAAGCTGCCTGCCGCCGCGACCACGGTTCTGGTCCGGTCCGGGGCGTCCCGCTTCAGCAGCCGGACCGCGCACACGCCCAGGCCGCCGCCCAGCGCGATCAGCGGTGCCTCGGGACCGAGCACGACGCCCAGGCTCAGGGTCGCCAGCGCCGCGAGCACGATGCCGGGAAGCTCGGCGGGCGAGGGGGGTCCCTCGCCCATCTTGAAGCCGTCGGCGGGCGAGCGGCCGCCCCGGCCGGGTAAGTAGCGGATCGTCAGCCCGACCACGACCCCGGCCAGCGCCAGCGGCAGGACCGGCCACCACAGCGGCTCGCCGTGAAACCCCAGGCCCCGGGGCAGGCTGGTGAAGATCCATCCCTGGAGCTTGCTGACCAGCGCCAGGAAGCCGTAAGCGAGCGCAGAGACGGCAACACCGAGCAGCGCGGCCAGGACGAGCAGCACCACGTAACTGCGGGACCGCAGGAGCGCGAGCGTATCGGCAGTCGCCATCACAGTACCCCTGGGTCTCAGGCCAGCCAGCCGGGACGGCGGAGCCAGAACGCCCCGTTAGGGTCTGGTTTGCTCACGCTGCTCGCTGACGTCCGTGCCAGCGACTATAGGGAAACCCGGGGCCAGCGCGCCGTATCCGCGCCGACGGGGCGGCCGGTGCGGCGCCCCACCCGCTGCGGATGACGTCCTAGGCCGCCGGAAGTGCGACTGTCGGGGCCGGCGGAGGCGCCGCGGGAGGGAGCGCGAGGTGACGGCGTTCGCGAGGGCCGCGATCCCGGCGATGGGGGCCGGGCGGCGGTGAACGCTGCCTTCTTCGGGCTGGCGTTCATCGCGGCGCTGAACCCGAAACTGCTCGCCGTCGACCTGCTGCTGATCGAGAACCGGCGCCCGCGGCTGATGTTCGCGTGCCTGCTGCTCGGCGGCATGGGCGTCGCCATCACCATCGGGTTCCTGGACGTGTTCGTGCTGCACGCGGATGCCATCAAGGCCCAGGGCCACGCTAGCGCGGGGCTCGACCTCGCCCTCGGCGTGCCGCTCCTGATCCTCGGCGTGCTGCTGGCCACCGGCCGCCTGCACCGCCCGCGGCGGGCGCACGCAGCCGCGGCCAGCGCCAAGCCCGCGAAAGGCGAGAGCTGGGCGCAGCGGGTCCTGCGCGAGCCGCGGTTCGGGCTGGCCATCCTGATCGGCGCCGTGGTCGGCACGCCGGGTGCCAGTTACATCACCGCGCTGCACCAGCTGACCACGAGCAAGACGTCCACCGCCGCGCAGGCCATCGCGGTGGTGATATTCACCATCATCGAGTTCCTGCTCATCCTCGTTCCGTTCGCGTTCCTGGAGCTGCGGCCGGAGGGCACCAAGGCGAAGCTGAAGAGCGCTCAGGGATGGCTCTCGGCCCACGCACGGCTGCTGATCGCCTGGGCCGCCCTCATTGCTGGCATCTACATGACCGTCAGCGGCGTGCTCCGCCTGAGCTGAACGACGGCCGCGGCCGCCCCGCGGCGGCGATCGTGATAGCGGGCGCGCTCGCTGAGCTCAGGATGCTGGCGGCAGGCACTGCGTGGGAAGCGTGACCTGGCCGGCCCGGTGGGTGAACGTTTTCATCGTGAACCACTCATCGAGCTGCGGGTCGAAGAGATTCTGCAGGCCGAACTGCAGCACCTGCCACCACTGGCTCGGATCGTTCTGGTCAACGTAGATGTCACCCAGCGCGAACGGGACCCGGATAGCGAAGCCCGGCCGGGTTTCGCCCACGACGATGCCGACCCGCCAGTGATCGACGTACCGGTACGTGCTCCCCTGCAGGATCTCGCGGCCCACGAACCGCGAGGTCGCCAGCAAGTCGTTGAAGTCGTGGCGGCTGAAGGATCCGATCTTGTCGCAGCGGCGGTTGCGGTCCAGCGGAATGTTCGGCCACTTGTAGGTGAGCGTGTAGAGCGTGCCGTGGTAGATCACGTTCGTGAACCAGATCCGGTACTGCGGGCCCCCCGCGATCATCTGGCTGTTGCCGTGGCTGCCCTGCCAGCTGAAGGGAACATTGACGTTGAGGTCGGCGACGATGTACCGGCCCTGGCCCTGAAAGTTCGCCGGGAGCACCGGGGGACGCGGCGTCGCCGGCCCGGCGGGCGCGGTGACGCTGGCGAGAGTCGTGCGGGGAAGCTGCGGGGCATCGGCCAGGCCCGGCGTGATCACGGCGGCGGCGACCAGGCCAGCGGCAGCCGCGGCGGTCAGCGTCTGGCGTAACCAGGTCGATGCCATGGTCGGAAAGCCTAGTCCAGCAGGTGCCGCCAGGAGGAAGAACGCGCAGGTCAGGATAGGTGCAAGAGGGGCGATTGCCCTGTACCTGCGTCGGGCATGCCCGCCGCCGGGGTGGGGAAAACTGCAGCTGCGCCGGACGGGTCGCCCTACTGCCGGCGGGCTGCCTGGCCGGCAGTGTGGTGGTCATGGAAATTCGCAGATGGATCAGGATCGGCCTGGCGGCGGTCGCCGCGACCGCCGTTGCCACCACCACCGCTACCGCCACGGGTGCCGCCGCGGCGGCCACGACGCCGGCTCAGCACGCCTACTCTCAGCAGGACCTGCAGCGCGACCTCGACGCGATCGCCGCCACCGGCGTGCCGGGGGTGCTGGCCGACGTGCACGCCGGCGGCCGCCAGCTGCGCGGCACCAGCGGCGTGGCCAATCTGGACAGCGGCAAGCCAGTCAACCCCAGCGGGTTCTTCCGGGTCGGCAGCAACACCAAGACGTTCATCTCTGTCGTGGTGCTGCAGCTGGCCGCCGAGCACCGGCTGTCGCTGAATGACAGCGTCGAGCGCTGGCTGCCCGGCGTGCTGCACGGCAACGGCAACGACGGAGCCAGGATCACCGTCCGCGAGCTGCTGCAGCACACCAGCGGCCTGCACAACTACACCGATGACCTGCAGGCGCAGATCACCTCGCCGGAGGCCTACCGCGAGCTGGAATTCCACCAGTTCAGCCGGCCGGACCTGCTGAGCATCGCGCTGGCGCACCAGCCCGAGTCCGCCCCCGGAGCTGCCTGGAACTACTCCAACACCAATTACATCCTGCTCGGAATGATCATCAAGAAGGTGACTCATCACTCCTGGGAAAACGAGGTCACCCGCCGCATCATCATCCCGCTCGGGCTGCACCACACGTATGCGCCGGGCACCAGCACCCGCCTGCCCCGGCCGCACGCCACCGGCTACCTGATCTTCGACAAGAACACCCGGCTCGACACGACCGCAGAGAACATGTCCTGGGCCGACTCGGCTGGCGCGCTGATCAGCAACGCTTCCGACCTGACCCGATTCTGGAGGGCGATCGGAAAGGGGACCTTGCTGCGCCCGGCACAGGCGCAGGAGATGCGCCAGACGGTGCCGGCCACCGGCGGTGACAGCGCCAGCGTGCCCGGCTCCCGGTACGGGCTGGGGATCTTCTTCATCCCGCTGAGCTGCGGCGGCGGCTACTGGTCACACGAGGGCGATGTTCCCGGGTACAACACGATCGGCGCCGTCAGCGCCGACGGGCAGACCACGGTGGTCCTGTCCGTCAACTCCAATGTCGACGACCCGGTCCTGGCCGCCGAATACCACCTCGTCGAGGATGTCATGTGCCAGCAGCCCTAGCACTCCGCCGCCGGGCGGCCGCGCAGGCACCCCAGCCGGCCCTAGCTGAACCCGCGGTGCGGCTGCCCTTCCGCCGGAAGGGCAGCCGCACCGCCGTTCGGGTCAGAGCTGCAGGGCGATGCCGCGGCCGGCGGCGAAGCGGTCGAAGACGGGCCCGGGGAGCGTGGCGACAACCGCCTGCGCCGTGTGGCCGGACGGGTTGTGGAAGGTGAGCAGGCCATCGGCGTGGCCGGTGACCAGCACCAGGTGCCCGCCGGTCCCGGGCGGAGCACCGCGGGGGCGGCGGATCTCCGGGTGCACCGAGGCGATGACGAGCCGCCCCTCGCCCAGCTCAGCCAGCAGCCGGGCGAGGCCCAGATCCGTGATCACCTCGGCGTGCAGCCTGTGCTTCTCCCGGGCGTACTGGGCGAAAGGCCGGTAGATCAGCCCTTGCGGCCGGCCCGGCTCATCGGTGTAGGCGCCGTACTCCACGCAGCCGGCGGCGAGCTCGTACAAGGTCGGCGCCGCCCCGTCCCGGGCGGCCAGCGCCATCGCGAAGCACGCCATCCCGCACCAGCGCGCGCACCACGCCGCGTACGTCTCCTGGTCCGGCGCGCCGCTCTCCCGCCATCGCGGGTCCTCGCCCGGCGGATGCCCTCCGTAGGTAATCGCCGCGATGAGCGACGGAGATGCGTACTGCGTCATCGAGGGAACGGGGTGCCGCATGAACCCGGATCTTATGAGGAACGCCCCGAGACGGTGGCGGGGCTCAGCTGCCGCCTCCCGGTGCCTGAGCCCAGGGTGCGGCCGTCAGCCAGCTCGTGTCCGCTGCCCAGCCGGTGTCGGTGTCCCAGGGGTTGGTGCCGCCGTCGGCAGCGAGGTAAACGACGTTGCTGAAGTTGCGGATGTACCGGCCGGGGAAGTCGACCGACTGGAAGGACGTGCCCTGTCCGCTGTTGCCGGCCGCGGCGCAGAAGGTCGCGTCCTGCGCGAACAGGGAACTGCCGTCGCTGGGCTGCAGGTGGAACTGGAAATTCTGGTGCCGTAGGTAGCTGCCGGGCTTGTTGACGGACTCGAACGAGACGCAGTCCGGGTTGGCCAGGCCCGCCGTTTCTACCCAGGTGGCGTCCGCCTTATCGGTGCTGGAGCTGCCCGTCGTCACCGGCGCGACGACCACCAGGTCATCGGAGTCGTCGTGCTTGATGAAGCCCGCGCTGCCGCCAGGCGAGGTGGCCTGCAGCGATACGCGCGGGCCCGGGGCCAGCGTGAAGCCCTGGTTGGCGGCACCGGGCGTGGGGTCGTTGGTGATCGAGAAGTCGGCGCAGTTGCTGTCGGTGTCGGTGCCGTCGGGCAGCCGGATGTCGCTCCGGCCGGCGACGGGCGCGGGCGCGAAGCAGCCGGCCTGGCCGGTTCCGGAGGCGCCCTGATAGCCCTCGGCGGCGGCCGGGTCGACAATCTCGCCGTAGTTGAGACTGTCCGCCACCAGGCCCCTCGCGTCCCGCAGCACCATCGTCCCGGCACCGGTGGCGAGGGCCGGGCCGCCGAACCACTGGGCCGGTGCCGCGGGTCCCTGGTAGCCCGCGGTCGTGACCGAGGCATCGCGCACCGGGTCGTTGATCGCGTGGCTGTGGCCGAGGGGCTGGTCGAGGGTGATGCTGCTGCCCAGCGCCTGCACGGGCTCGTTGCTGGAGTGCGCGAAGCGGGTCGCCGGGCTGAAGGTGATACCGGTGCCCCGGTCGCTGAAGGGAAGGTTCGGCGCGTGGTCGAACTTCAGCGGGGCGGTCAGGGTGAGGCCGGTGCCGCCGGCGCCGGAGGTCCCGGCGGACGCGACGGTGACGTTCTCGGTCCTGGCGCCGATGTCAAGCCGGATCTTGTCACCGGCGGTGATGTTGCTGGTCGAGGTGACCTTGATGGTGGTCGCGCCAGCGGCCGCGGCGGCCGCCAGGTAAGCCTGCGTGCCCGGCGTGCCGACCGCGGTCACCGTGGCGGTCTCAACCGTGCGGCCGTAGCCGATGGCCATCTGCTGGCCGACCTTGAAGCCCGCGGTGCTGGTGACGGGCACATTGGTCGAGCGCGCGGGGATGGTGACCGGGCCGTCGGGCACCGGCTGCCACAGCGGTGTGCTGACGTTCCCGGGGCTGATGATGGTCGCGTTGTGGCCGTTGCCCGACGAGTCCAGCGCGGTTTCCCCGGAGTCCTCGTCGAACTTGTACGAGGCGACGTTGCCCGCACCGGGCTGCCCGCTGGCCAGCGTGGCGATGTCGGCGGCGGACAGTGCGTGGTCGTAGATCTGGAAGTCGTCCACGGTGGCCGCCAGGAACGGGTCGCCGCTGAACTGCGACCGGCCGATCCAGTTGTTAGTAGTGGCGCCCAGGGCGGCCGGGCTGAGGGTCATGTTGTCGCTGGTCGCCACTGGCTGGCCGTTCACATACAGCGTGCCGGTGCTGCCGGACAGCGTGACGGCCACCTGCGACCAGGTATTCAGCGGGAGCGTGCCAGGGGCGTTGAGCTGCTGCTCCGCGCCATTGCCGCCGGTAGTGATCGCGAAGCGGAGCGGGCCGCCGCCGGCGCTGAGCGTGAGGAACATGTAGTCACTGGTGCCGGTGCCGAAGTCGAACAGCCGGGACCAGGCGGTGCTGGCGGACGGGTTGACCCACGCGGAGATGGTGAAGTCGTGCAGCCCGCTGACAATGCCGTCCGGCAGGTCGGCGTACTCGCCGTTCCCGGATAGCTGGACGGCGTTGCCGATCTTCCCGGGTACCCGGGACCCGGTCGCGCCCGAGTTGGTGATGTGGGCGATGGTGCGCGTCTCCGCGGCCGGGCCGGAGCCGATCTGGACCTGCTGGCCGGGCGCAAGACCGGACGTGTTCCGCAGGTCGATGGTGGTGTCGCCCGCGCTGGCGGGGGCCGCCAGCCCCGAGTCAGAGAGGCCGAGCAGGTAGAAGCCGTGCCCCGCGAGCCTCGTCCCGGCCGGGACGGTCACCCTCGAGAAGACGGGCTGCTGGGCCGGGTGCTCGGTCAGGGACCAGTTCGACAGGTCGACGGCGCTGCTGCCGGCGTTGTAGAGCTCAATGAACGAGTTGGTCGGGTTGGTGCTGGTGCCGGCGCTGAACTCGTTGATCTTGACCGGGCTGACGTTCCGCACCTTCTCGGTAGTCGTCTCGGACTGCCGCCCGCCGTGCCCCGGGCTGGTCCACGAGGCGCTGCCGGTCAGGTCGCCGTTGACGGCCGACGGTCCTGAGGTGACCGTGAAGGTCGCGCTCACGCTCGCGCCGGGCGCGACCGAGTCAAACGTCCGCGACGTGCCGGTGCTGCCCGCGACGACTGATGTCCACTGATGGTCAGGCCCGGAGATGCTCAGCCGGACGCCCGTCGCGGCCGACCCGGTGGTATTCGTGAACGTCACGGTGCTGTTCTGCGAGGACCGCGGTGCGAACGTCTGGAGTCCGGGCGGGGTGTCCGTCGCCGAGGCCGGCGTCAGGCTCAGCCCCTGTACCGCGTACCTGGCCGCCACGACGTTGGCCTGGACCTGCTGGTCGGTGGCGTCGGTCGGGTATCCGGCCGTCAGCACGCCCTCATAGAAGGTGCCCTGCGAGCCGTTGCTGTTGTCGCCGCCGTTGCCCAGGACGATGGCCCCCTGCTTGCGCATCGGGTCATAGCTGGAATCGACCCGCGGCCCGTCGAACATGGTCGCCAGATCGCCCTGCTGCGCGTCGCCGCCGAGTGCGGCCCAGTGGTGCGGCTCGCCCTTTGCCACGGCGGTCACGAACCGTGAGGTGACGGTCGGCAGGTCGGCGCAGAGCTTGGACGTGCTGCCCGGATTGACGCAGCCCACCAGGTTGTTCTCCTGGTCGGTCATGATCCACGGGCCGGGCGGGTTGCCGTGATACCAGGCGGTGGCGTTGCCGAAGTAGGAGGTCTCCATCGTGCCGTTGCCGTCGTCGCGGCTGTCGATCTCGGCGTTGCCGTAGTCGAAGCAGCAGCCGTCATTGAAATGCTGGCCGTCCAGGACCCAGTACATCCCCTCGGGCTGATCGCCGGTCGCGGTGCCGGCCGGGTGGTTGTCACGCAGGCCCATGCCCGGCTCGATGAAGACGCCGTAGGCCTGATGGCCGCTGACCGTGACCGGCGCCATGTCCGCGACCGGGAGGTTGTCGAAGCCGCCCATCGCCGGGCCGCTGAATGCGCCACGGGGCGCCTGGGTGAGGTCGTTGCCGTGGCCCGACTGGTCGTAGATCCTGGTGATAACGCACGTCGTGCTGGCGCAGAACGCGTCCTGCGCAGCCGCGTCGGCGTAACCGCCCGCATCGGGGACCGGCAGCGCGCGGGGCCGGACGACCCCGATGTTCGCGACCGCGTTGTCCGACAGGCGCCTGACCTGGTAGAGCGGGCCGTTGTAGGAGGCATACAGGGCCCGCGTGGTGCTGTGCGCGGCCACGCAGGGAGTACCCGCGGCGGCGTAGATGTCGCAGGGGCCCTGGGGCCGGGGCGGGGGAGCCGTCCGCGCGGCAGCGGGCGGCGCGGCCATAGCGGCAGCAGGTGCCGGCGCGGCCATGGCGAAAGTGATGCCAATCGGCACGAGGGCTATCGCCGTACCGGCGGCGAGGGTCTTCAGGGCGGTGCGCCGGATAGGGGCAAGTAAGATCCTGTTAGCGCTCACATAGATGAGCCTCAGCCGCCAGCCGGACATCTGTCAAGGGAGCGGGCACAAGTCGTCTGATCGCCCGAAACCGGCCTATACCGATCCAGGACTCGCCGCCGGGCGCCTGACCTGAGGTTAAAGGTCCGGCAGGCCGTCCGGCCGCTGATTCCCGGCCTGGCAGCTGGCCCGGCACCGGCACGTACGCTGGCCCGGTGTTCTCGCCCCGGGGTCCGTCGCTGCGTGAACTGGCGCGGCAGGCGCTGTCCTCGGTCGAGGGCGGCTACGACCTGCTGGCCCCGAAGTTCGACCACACGCCGTTTCGCATCGCCGATGACGTGCTGGACGCGACCGCCGGCGTACTGCGCCCGGCCGGGCCGTTCGGCCGGGGCCTGGACGTGTGCTGCGGCACCGGCGCGGGCGTGCGGATCCTCAGCTCCCTGTGCCAGGGGCCGGTCGCGGGCGTCGACTTCAGCACCGGCATGCTCGCGCAGGCGCGCCGTGCGCACCCGGATGCCGCGTGGGTGCGGGCCGACGCCCGGGCCCTGCCCTTCGCCGGGGCGTTCGACCTGGCCGTCAGTTTCGGGGCGCTCGGGCACTTCCTGCCCGCCGAGCGGCCCGCGCTGTTCGCCGGCGTGTACCGGGCGCTGCGGCCGGGCGGGGTTTTCGCTTTCCCGGTCGCCGCGCCGCTGCCCGTCACCTCAGGCTCGTACTGGGCACTGCTCGGGTTCGACCTGGCCATGCGGGTCCGCAATGCCGTGTGGCATCCCCCGTTCGTGATGTATTACCTAACGGGGTCGCTGTCAGCGCTGCACGCCGACCTGGCCGCAGCCGGATTCACGGTGACGACAGCCCCCTTGACGACTCTGGGCCAGCGTGCGGACGGCCGCCCCCGGGCCGGGCTTGTCCTCGCCCGCCGGGTCAGCACAGCCTGACTGCGGCGCGCGCTCGGGAACTGCATCGATTTGGTCTCTGTCCTGTCTCGCAGGACCCCCAATCGGGCGGCCGCCAGGGTACGATTTGTCAGCCGATGTGGCTAACGGCTGACGGTCGGCAAAGTTCGCGGGTTTCTGGGCATCTACTACTCGAGCAGGCGTGCATTGCGCGCCTGCCCGGTGACGGTGGCCGGACCTGACAACAGGCTGGCTTGGGGCAGTCGCCCATGGCGCTGGGGGTAGCAGAGCAGATGGCAAGTCTGGCGGGTAGCTGGAGGACGGTGGCCGGGCGCGGGATCGCGGCCGGGGTCTGCGGCGGCGCCCTCATCATGACGGCGGCCTGCAGCGGCGGGGGTGCGGGCAGCGCGGGCGGCAAGGCCGGATCGGGCCAGGTCGCTGCGGCGGTAGCCGCGCCCGTCGTGCAGATCACGCCCGCCGCCGGCGCCAAGGCGGTGCGCCCGAATATCCCCATCCGCGTCAAGGCGCTGCAAGGCCATCTGGTCCATGTCGTTGTCCGCGCGCGCGGACGGGTTGTGGCCGGGCTGGTGAACGCCCAGTCGACCGAGTGGACATCGCGGTGGGCGCTGACCCCCGGTGCCTCCTACGTCGTGCAGGCCACCGCCGGCAACTCAGCGGGCAAGACAGTGACCACGATGGCCAAGTTCCGCACGCTGCGGCCAGCCAGGACATTCACTGCCGCGCTGGACTGGCTGCTGGCGGGCAACCAGGGCCACCGGTACGGAGTCGGGCTGCCGATCATCCTGAACTTCAGCGAGCCGGTCGTGCACAAGGCGGCTGTGGAGAAGGCCCTGCAGGTCACGGCCCAGCGGCCCGTTCCCGGCGCCTGGCACTGGATCACCGACGAGCAGGTCGTCTACCGGGTCGACGGCTACTGGCCGCCGCACCAGACGGTCACGCTGCACGCCCACCTGGCTGGCGTCCGGGCCGCCGCCGGGGTCTACGGCACGAAGAACCTCACCTACCGGTTCAAGATCGGCGCGGCCCGGATCAGCAACGTCAACATCGCGACGCACCACATGACCGTGCGCATCGACGGGAAGCTCAAGCGCAGCGTTGGCATCAGCGGCGGCGACGAGTCGGCGCTGGTCTACACCACGCCCAGCGGGACCGCCCTGACGATGGACAAGCAGCGGCTGGTCATCATGACCAACCCGAATGTCAAGAAGGGGCAGCCCGGCTGGTACCGGGAGCCGGTTCCGCTCGCCGTCCGGCTGACCAACTCGGGTATCTACCTGCACGAGACGCCCGGTGCTGAGTGGTGCATCGGAGTAGCGAACTGCAGCCACGGGTGCGTCCGGCAGTCGCCCGCCGAGGCCCTGTGGTTCTACGACACCAGCCAGCTCGCCGATGTGGTGCACATTAAGGGCACCGACCGGAAGATGGCCTTCGATGACGGCTGGACCTTCTACCAGATGCCGTGGAAGCAGTGGAAGAAGGGGAGCGTCGTTAACTACGCGTCGTATCCCACGTACCCGGATAGTCATCACCGGCACGATAAGCGGGTCCTGAGCTAGTCCCGCGCGGCATTCCCGCAGGCCCGGGATCGGCCGGCGTCCGCAGCCGCGGGTTTTGCGGTCTTTGCCCGGGGCAGTTGATGGCCCTGGGCGGGGCGCGAAGGAGCGGCAGATGGGCGTGGTCAGCCGCATCGATGCGTATCAGCGGCGGCATCGCTGGATCGGGCTGCCGCTCGCGGTGGTGTACAAGTTCTCCGACGACCAGGGCAACTACCTGACGGCGCAGATTACCTACTACGGCTTCGTGTCGCTGTTCCCGCTGATGCTGCTGCTCGTCACGAGCCTCGGTTACGCCCTCCAGGCCAGTCACCACCTGCAGCAGCAGGTCCTGGACTCGGCGCTGGCCCAGTTCCCGGTCATCGGGGACCAGATCGCCTCGAGCATCTACTCCCTGCACGGCAGCGTGCTCAGCCTGGTCGTCGGGGCGCTCGGCACCGTGTACGGCGGCCTGGGCATCGCCCAGGCCACGCAGAACGCGCTGAACCAGGTGTGGGGCGTTCCGCGCAACGCCCGGCCCAATCCCGTCAAGGCCCGGCTGCGCAGCCTGCTGCTGATGGTGATCGGCGGAGTGGCGGCCCTCGTCACGACCGGGCTGTCTGCCCTGTCAGCCGCGGCGAGTGCCTATGGCGCCAGCCTCAGCGATCTCGTGCTGGTGGTCGCGAGCCTGCTGGCGGTCGCGCTCAACGTGGCGCTTTTTCTCGTGACGTTCCGCGTGCTGACGGGCCGCTACGTCGCTATCCGGCAGATACGGGCCGGCGCGATCGTGGCCGCGATCGGCTGGCAGGGCCTGCAGTGGGCGGGCACCTACCTGCTGGGCGACAAGCTCAAGGGTGCCACCGCGACCTACGGCCTGTTCGGGCTGGTACTCGGCCTGATGCTGTGGATCTACCTCGGCGCCTTCATCGTCGTGATCTGCGCCGAGCTCAACGTCGTGCGCGCAGAGCGGCTGTGGCCGCGCAGCCTGCTCACGCCCTTCACCGACAACGTGCGACTCACCCAGGGCGACCGGCGCGCCTATCTCTCCTATCCCCAGACCGAGCGGCACAAGGGATTCCAGACGATCGACGTCGACTTCGAGCCGCCGCCGGTGCCGGAACCTCGCCGGCCTGAATAAATGCGCGGGGGAATACTGCCGCCCAGCAGGAAGAAAGGCCGCATCCATTCAGGCTTAGCCCGGATGTTGAAACATCACTGTTCCTGGCGCCGTGGTATTAGCGCATACTGGTCCGGTGGAACCGGCAGCTGATTGCGTCGGGGGACAGGTCCGGCCCCTCGCGGGCCGCCGCAGGCGGGCGCGCCGCGTGCGGTTAGCAGGGCCATCCGACCAGGTTCTGGACCGGCTGGCCGGCTGGTATGCGATCGCCCTGCGCCTCGGCGGCGCCGTCTTGTTCACCGCGGTCGCCGTGCTGGCCGCAACCAGGCAGATCTCCGGCTGGTGGCTGGGCGCGACGCTGACCGCGCTGTGCTTGTGGTCGGCCTTCTTCACCTGGCGGGTCCGGCGATCCGGGCTGACGCCGGCCGTGGTACTGGCCGACGCCGTGGTCATCGCGGCGCTGGCGCTGGCCCAGCAGCACCTGGTCCCGGCCGTCCTGATCACCGACAGCACCACCTGGATGCTGCCGCTGGCCTGCACCTCGGTCTACATCCTGCAGCTCGCGCTGCGGCCGTGGCTCGGGCTGCCCAGCGCCGCGATCGTCGTGATTGCCTACGGGCTCGGCACCGGTCACCCGGCCGGCGGCTGGCTGCTGGTGGTGGAGGCGATCGTCGCCGCCGGGCTGGTGGCGGTGATCCGCGGCGGCGCCCGGCAGGCGGATGCGATCGTCGCCGCCGGCCTGGAGACCGAGCAGCAGATCCGGGCCGAGGAGGCGCGGCGCGCTGATGAGCAGGATCAGCACCGTCAGCTGCACGACACTGTCCTGTCGACCCTGACCATGGTCGCGGCCGGCGCCTTTGCCGGGCCGTCGCCGGGGCTGACCGCGCAGGCGGCCCGGGACCTGCGCGTCCTGCAGGGGCTGGAGGGCGCCCCGGCCATACCGGGCGGCCTGGCCCCGCTGGCCGACCTGAGACCGCAGCTGGAGCGGGCCGCGGCCAGCACGGCGGACCTCGCCGTGCGGCTGAAGCTCGTCCCGGTCACGCTGCCGTCTCCGGTCGCCGATCAGCTCGTCGCCTGCGTCGGCGAGGCGCTGCGCAACGTCGAGCGGCACGCTGGATCCGGCCAGGCGGAGGTGACCCTTACCGGCGGCGCGGGCTGGGCGGTCGTCAAGGTCACCGACCGCGGCTGCGGGTTCGACCCGGCCGCCACCCCGCCGTCCCGCCGGGGCATCCGCGAGTCGATCACCGGGCGGATGCTGGCGGCTGGCGGCCAGGCAGCGATCGCCAGCCGTCCCGGCGCGGGCACGACTGTCACCGTGAGCTGGCCGGCATGACCGCCGTGCAGCCCGCGGCGGAGATGTCCGGCCGTTATCAGCGGGCCTTCACCATCGCGGTGATTTTCCTGGTCGCCGGCTGGCACCTGGCCGGCGCGGGCGGGCAGCTGCTGCACGACAGGCCGGCCTTCGGCTCGCTGGCCTTCCAGGGCGCCATGTGGCTGATCATGGCGCTGGCGATCACCGCCGGGTCGGTCCTGGTGCTGCGCGGAGCGCTCGGCCGGGGCCCGGCCTGGGCGCTGGCGGCGATCGCGCTGGCCGCCAGCACGGCATCGGCAGCGGCCAGCCCGGCCGGCCAGCTGCTGGCGGTCAACTGGGCGTGGGGGAGTGCCGGGTGGATATGCGTGCTCGTGCTGCTCCGCCGCCGGTTCACCGAGCTGGCCTGGTTCCTCGCCGCCGAGGCCGTGGCGACCCTGGGCGCGCTGGCGGGGAACGGGCTGCACCGCGCTGACCTGGCCGGGTTCCTCGCCCTGCTGGCCTGGTCGACCGGCGCCCAGGTAGCCGTCGCCGCGGCGGTCAAGCCGCTGGATGCCGCCGCCGGCCAGGCCGCCGCGGCAGCGCGCAGTGAGCATGCCGCGCGCGAGCGGGCCGCCACCGCGGAGATCATCCGGGCCGCCCGGCATGCCCGCTGGCTGGCCCTGCAGGAAAGCGCTGTCCCGCTGGTCGCCGAGCTGGCGGCGGGAGCAGCTGACCCGGGCGACGCGCAGGTGCGCGTCAGGTGTGCCATCCAGGCGGCCCGGCTGCGCCGGCTGCTGGCCGAGGGCGATGAGGTACCCGGATCGCTGGTGCACGAACTGCACGCGAGTGCCGACGTGGCCGAGCGGCGCGGGGTCGCCGTCGAGATCGAGACGGCCGGGTCGCTGCCGCAGGTGCCGGGCCCGGCCCGGCGGGTGATCACCGACGCTGCCATCGCGATCCTGACCGCCGCGCGCAGCCAGGCGCGGATCACCCTGGCGGCGGTGGCCGCCGGGATCGCCGTCAGCTTTGTCGCCGATACCGGCGCGATTGTCCGGCTGCCCGCAGCCGGCGAGGGGGTTGCTATCGAACAGCAGCAAGACGGCGGCATGCTCTGGGCGGAGGCACGATGGACCAGCCGGTGACGGTGGCGATCATTGAGGACCATCCGGTCGTCACCGAAGGGGTAGCGTCCTGGATCGGATCCGATCCTGGCCAGCGGGTGCGGCTGGTGCAGACGGCGCGCGACCTGACCGGGCTCCGCGATATGCAGCGGCCGCCGGCCGACGTGATCATCCTGGACCTGGAGCTGTCCGGCAAGCTAGTCACCGGGCAGATCCCCGCTCTGGTCGCAGCCGGATGCCGGGTGGTGGCCTTCTCCGGGCACAGCGACCCGGCGATCGTGATGGAAACGCTGGACAACGGCGCGCACGCCTACGTGTCCAAGGAGGAGGGCCGCGACCATCTGGTCGAGGCCGTGCTGGCCGCCGCCGCCGACCGGCCGTACGTCACCCGGTCGCAGGCCCGGGCGATGCTCGCCGACCAGCGCCCGGCCCGGCCAGGCCTGTCGGAGCAGGAGCGGCAGGCGCTGCTGCTGTGGTTCCAGGGCATGTCGAAGGCATCGGTCGGGCGGCGCATGTCGATCAGCGAGAACACGGTCCGGCAGTACATCAGCCGCGCACGCGCCAAGTACGCGGCCACCGGGCGGACCGCGCCCAGCAAAGACGCGCTGCTCGCCCGGGCGATCGAGGACGGCGTGATCAAGCCGGGTGAGATCGTCCCGTACAACTCATTCGCCCGCACCGCGGCCAGCCATCCCAGCCTAGGTACCCCGGGCCGGTGACGACCCGGGGCACCTAAGCTCCCCCCCGGAGTTACCCCCAGGCAGAACGGCATGCAGGCACTGAGCGGTGTGTCTGCATGGCCGGCGCCTGCGGCGACAACAGGTCGCAGGCCGGCGCATAATCAGCATTCCTTAATAAAGGCAACGCTGTCATGACGCCCGAGCGGGTGACACGCCGGCGGGCGCACCGCTCGTAACCTGAGTCGCGGGCCGGCCGCCGGGCGTCGCGAATGGTGCTGCAATGGGTGCTGGGCGAGACGAGATCTGCGGCGGACGGAGGCCTGATGCGCGGCAAGGGCATCAACTACGACACCGGGTTCCTGCCGGGCGGCCACGACAGCCGGCCAGCCTTCGACCCGGCCGTCGTGGCCGCGGAGATGCGGGTCATCGCCCGTGAGCTGGGCTGCACCGCGGTGCGGGTCAGCGGCTCCCGGCCCGAGCGCATCAGCATCGCCGCGCAGGCCGCGGCGGCCGAGGGACTCGAGGTGTGGTTCGCGCCGTTTCCCCCGGAGCTGACCACGGCCGAGCTGCTCGAGCTGTTCGGCGACTGCGCGGACCGGGCCGAGCAGCTGCGGCGCACGGGCGCCACGGTCGTGCTGGTGACCGGCTGCGAGGTGACGCTGTTCAATCCCGGCTTCCTGCCCGGCGCGAACGCCTACGACCGGATCGCCCGGCTGGGCCGGCCGAGCCTGCGGCTGTACGCGTCGTTCGCCCGGCTGCCGAAGCGGCTCAACGCGTTCCTCGCTGAGGCCGCCGACACCGTCCGCGGCCGGTTCGGCGGCCCGCTGACCTACGCCGCCGGGACCTGGGAGCCGGTGGACTGGTCCCGGTTCGACATCGTCAGCGTCGACGCTTACCGCGACCAGAAAAACGCCCGCTCCTTCCGCGCTGACCTGCGCAAGCAGTTTCGGCACGGCAAGCCGGTGGTCGCGACGGAGTACGGCTGCTGCGCCTACGCGGGTGCCGCGGACAAGGGCGGGCTGGGCTGGGACATCGCCGACTACGACGACGACGTCCCCCGGCTCAGGGGCGAGTACCAGCGGGACGAGTCCGAGCAGGTCAGGTACCTGCAGGAGCTGAACCAGATCTTCGCTGAGGAGGGCCTCGACCTGGCCTTCTGGTTCACCTTCGC
This sequence comes from uncultured Actinomycetota bacterium, assembly GCA_963780555.1. Classification (GTDB taxonomy): domain Bacteria; phylum Actinomycetota; class Actinomycetes; order Streptosporangiales; family Streptosporangiaceae; genus DASUBV01. Next base: position 99,372 of record CAWACD010000002.1, read on the forward strand.
CGGCTTCCACCAGCCGGCCAGCACCGATCCCCGCCGCGACGTCGATCTGGCCAGCTACGGCCTGGTGTCGATGCTGCCGGACGGACCGGGCAGCGGCTACCAGGGCCTGGGCTGGCGCCCCCGGCTGGCTTTCGAGGCCATGGCTAAGCTCAGCGCCGGCTGACCGCGGCTCCGGCGGGCGAGATGACAGGCTTGCCCCATGAATCAGGGGATCGTCTGGGCCGGATTTCTCGGCGCGTGGCTGCTGGTGGCCGGACCGCTCTATCAGGGCGCCCTCGAGCTTCGCGAGGAAGACATCGACCGGGACGAGATCCAGCAGACGAAGGTCAAGGTCGCCCGGCCCGAGCCGCCGTCCCCGTGGTGGTGGTTGCTCCCGCCGGTCATGTACCTGATCCGGCGCCGCCAGGGGCGGCAGTTCCGCGACGATGTGATGGCTCAGCTCACCCCGCAGCAGCGGGAGCAGTTCACCCGGTTCATGAATAAGGCGGCTGGCTGGTTCACCGTCGCCGGCGGCGCGATGCTGCTGGCCGCTGATCAGACCTGGCGGGTGGCGGAGCGTTACGACTGGCCGCTCTGGCTCTTCTGGCTCCTGGTGGTGCTCATGCTGGGCCTGTGCGTGCTGAACACGGCGGTGCGGATGATTCGCGATGAGCAGGTGAACGCCGCTGGTGGCCAGCTGGCTGACGATGCCGCCGCACCGGCCTGAGGCCGCGCCACCGCGCCGGACGCCGGGTTCCGGCCGGCTGAGGTGATGGCAGCCGGGTCCCGGGCCGGCCGCCGGTTTGCGGGGCCCGTGGCCGGGCAGCCATCCGCGGCAGGCCTGAACTAGCGGCAGTGCGGCCGGGACAGGCATCCGCCTCTTCAGGGAGTCCACCGTGAGCGATCCCCCCGAGCCGCGTCACATCGAGATCAAGGACGACGACGACCAGACCGTAGGCTCCGCCGATGTCACCGCGCCGCCCGGCAGTGAGGCGGCGCGCGCCTCGCTGCACCCCGCGCCCGGCCACATTCCCGCGGGCAGCCGGGCGCGGCTGGTGGATGCGGTGGTGGACACGCCCGAAGTCCGCGAGCGCCCCCGGCTGGAAGCCACTATCCCGCTGGGCGACGCAGAGACCCTGGAGCGCATCCGGGAGCGGGCTGATGACGTGGCCACCCGGCCGGCCGGGGCAACGGCGCTGCTGGATGCGAGCATCCCGCGGCCACCCGAGCCGGAGCCCGGCCGGGCGGACGACGATCCAGACCAGGCCGGCGACGAGCAGCGCTAGCTGGGCAGGTCCGGGCCGGAGGTGGCGAACTCCTGCCGCGCCGCGTCCAGCAGGGCGCCGTCGCAGAACAGGTCCGCACCGGTCCTGGCCAGCGCGGCCGCCATCCGCAGCATCGCCCGGTGGGCGTCCATGCTGCTGGCGGCTTCGGCCATCACGTGAGAGTGACTGGGCGTGCCGCGCTCCATCACCTTCAGGTACGGGTGGATGGCGGGCAGGCGCAAGCTCACGTTCCCGATGTCGGATGAGCCTGTTCCGCCGCGCAGCACCGGTTCCTCGACCTGCTCGCCCAGCTCGGTCAGGTACTGGGCGACGCGGTAGGCGATGGCGTGGTTGTTCTTGCGCTCGGCGTAGACATGGCTGCGGGTGATGTCCACCGTGGTGCCGGTAGCCGCCGCAGCCGCCCGGGCGCACGCCTCGACCCGGTCCACGTGATCGGTGAGCAGCTCGCTGGTCACGGCGCGAACCTGGAATGACGCCCTGGTGTAGTCCGGTATGACGTTCGACGCCACCCCGCCGTCGAGGATCACCCCGTGCACCCGGGACGCCTCGGGCAGGAACTGGCGCAGGGCGTCGACGGAGACGAACAGCTGGATCATCGCGGCTAGCGCGCTGCGGCCCTGATCCGGGCTGCCCGCGGCATGGGTAGCCACGCCGTGGAACTCGAAGGTCATCGGCATCGATGCCAGGGCGTGCCGGATGGGCATGGTCTTGTCGCCGGGGTGGAACATGAGCGCAGCGTCGACGTCGTCGAACACGCCTGCCTCCAGCTCGATGACCTTGCCCCCGGCGCCTTCCTCGCCGGGAGTGCCGATCACCCGCAGCGTGCCCGGCGGGTCGGGCAGCGCCGCCAGCAGCGCGGTGGCGGCGCCGATCCCGCCTGCCGCGATGAGGTTGTGGCCGCAGCCATGGCCGACGCCGGGCAGCGCGTCGTATTCCAGCAGGTAAGCGATGACCGGGGCGCCCTGGCCGTAGTCGGCGACGAACGCCGTGTCCAGGCCCGCCACCGGGGCCTGCACCCGGAAGCCGTGCTCGCTGAGCCAGTCGCGCAGCAGCCCGGCCGAGCGGTGCTCGGCCAGCGCCAGCTCCGGGTGGCCGTGCAGGTCCAGGCTGAGGGCGCGCAGCGGCTCATCCAGGCCGGCCATCGCTACGTCGATCGCCCGGTGCACCTGCTCCAGGGTGGCCGCCGCTGCCTGCGGCGCGTCTGCGGACACGTACCTGCTCCTCTCGCTGCTGGCTGGCGCCGCGGGTGCGGCGGCCGGGCCCGGACGGTTACCTAGGCCGCGGTGGCGCGCAGGACCCGCAGGACGTTGCCGCCGATGACCGCGGCGATGTCCGGCTCAGCCCAGCCGTGCTCCAGCAGCCACGCGGTGACGTTGCGGGCGGTCTCGCCGGGGTTCTCCAGCCCGGCCACGTACCGGATCTCCTCGTGCGGCGGCACCGGCCAGGGCACCGCGTGCCCGGTCGCCTCGTACAGCCCGACATGATCGCCGAAGAACGCGTCAGGACCCAGCGCCACATGCGCGACGCCAAGCCGCTCGGCCAGGTAGGTCAGGTGGTCCATGACCGACTCCAGATCGTGCCGCGGGTGCGCCGCGGACAGGGTCGAGTCCGGCGCGGCAGACACGGCGACCACGCCGCCGGTGGCCGCTACCGCGTCCAGCACGGTGTCGGGCTTCATCCGCGGCGTCGGCCACACGGCGCGTGCACCGGCGTGGCTGACCACCACGGGCGACCGGCTGACCCGGCATGCGTCCAGCGCGGTGCGGTCCCCGACGTGGGCCACGTCAACCATGATGCCGACGTCGTTGAGCAGAGTGACGGCCTGCTGGCCGAGTGCGGTCAGGCCCTCGTCCGGGTCGCTGGCCAGCCCGCCGCCGAGCGGGTTGCCCGCGTTGTAGGTCAGCCCGGCGCACCGGATGCCGGCCTGCGCCAGGCCAGGCAGCAGACTCAGGTCGGTGCCGACCGAGTTCAGGTCCTCCAGCCCGAGCAGGATGGCCACCGGCCCGGTCCCGGCGGCCGGGATGTCCCCGGCACCGGCAGCGAAGGCGACCTGGTCCGGGTGGGCGGCGATGTCCGCCCGCAGGGACGCGGCCCAGCGCAGCACCACTCCGTTGTCCGTCGTGGACATCGAGCTGGCCACCATCCCGGCCCAGCCCGAGCCGGCCAGGCCCGCGTAGCCCAGTTCCTCGCGCCCCTCCGCCCGCCAGGCCTGCCACGACGCGGCCGTCATCGGGTCGGGCATGCGCACCGGGTGGTCGTGCAGCGACACCGCGGGGTAGCGGGCCAGCAGGCGGCCCGCACGGTCCAGGGCCGCCGGCGGCATCCCGGCGTAAGGCTGCAGCCGCCCCGTGTCGGCGGCCAGCTGCACCGTCATCGAGTTCTCACGTGCAGGGAGTAGTGCACCCAGCCTCCATCCAGGTCGCCGCCGGGCTGGCCGTCAGGCGCTGTCGGGCCGGAGCGCGCGCGGGCAAACGTTTGTCTGTGAGGTAAACCCGTGACCACTGTAATGACCTGATTTAGGCAGGGCCAGAGTGATCTGGGTCATGCTGGCCGCGTCAAGGAGGGTGATCAGTACCCGGCGGTCTCGATGAAGCCGTTGGCGGCATACCGGCAGCCGTTGAGCTTGACCCATAGATCGACGGCCGGGCGGCCGGCGTAGGACAGCGCGATGATCTCGGCGGCGCCGTCATCCATCGGGCAGCTGACGCTACCGCCCACGGTGTGGCGCAGCGTCAGCCGCTGCATCTTCCGGGCCACCCGGGCCGCAGCCGCGGCGGTCAGGGACCGCTGGCCGCGCAACCGGAACGGGTGGCCGTTCATGCCGTAGTAACGGCACTCCAGCGCGGCTGCCGGCGCGACGGCTGGCAGCAGCCGCCGGCGCAGGCCGGGCCCGGTGTTGGTGACGCCGCCGATCGAGCGGTCGGTCGCCGGGCAGGGCGTGGTCCCGCTCAGGTGCAGCCGCCGGCCGGGGCTGTTGTCCGGGACCGGGACCGGGTCGAGCCAGACGACGATCGCGTCAGCGCGCAGCACGCTGGTGCCGCCGGCCGCGGCGGCGACCGCCACCTCCAGGTCGGCTGACTGCCACGCCGGGCTCGGCCGGCTGCCGTAGCTGTATCCGGCGGTGGTGAGCTGCCCTGCTGTCCGGCCGGTCGACGAGCCATCCGCTGACAGCCCGCGCGGCCGGTGGGCCTTCAGCCAGGCAAGCGCCTGGCTGAAGGTCATGGCCAGCCGCCATGACCGGGACATGTCAATCCGTGAGCTGACCGCGGGAGTGCCCATCGCCGCGCCGGGCAGCGCGGCCGGCGGCCTGCGCAGCGCCGTCGCAGCGGCGGGCACGGGCGCAAGTGACAGAAGCCAGCGTGCCTGCTCGACGGCAAGCTTCCGGTTGCCGGCCGCGGTGGCCGGCCGGGCCGCGGTGGCCGGAGCCGGGCGGCTGGCGGCGGCGCCAGGCGGCCCGGGCGCCCGTACCGATCCGCATCCGGCGGCCAGCGCGGATGCTGTAACCGCCACTGCCGCGACGGTGACTAACCTCATGCCGGTCAGACGCACGAGCGACTCGCCTGGTTCCGGCGCGGCGCGCCGGGCTTCCGCGCGCCGGCCGCAGTCATCTGGGATAACTTCGGCCCTGTCCATTCGGCGCCCGGCCCCGCGCGGGCCGGCCGCACGCCCGGCAGCGCCTGGCGGAGCGAAGGAGGCAGGCACGGTCATGGATCGTGACACCAGGACCAGGGCCCGGCTCGAGCAGCACTGGGAAGCCTCCGACAGCGGAGACACCGAGACCGAGAACGCCATCTACGCCGCGGACGCCGTCCTGGACTACCCGCAGTCCGGTGAGCGCTTCCGCGGCCGGTCCAAGATCGAGGCCCAGCGCGGCGGGCACCCGGCCGAGCGTCACTTCACCATTGTCCGGATCCTGGGCGCCGGCGACCTGTGGGTCAGCGAGTGCATCATCACCTATGACGGCGTGCCCACCCACTCGGTGAGCATCATGCAGTTCACCGATGACCTGGTCACCCATGAGACCCAGTACTTCGCTGATCCGTTCCCGGCGGCTGCCTGGCGGGCGGAGCTGGCGGAGCCGGTCCAGGACAACGACCAGTAGCTCCATCCCGCCGGAACTCCGCGCCCGACGCCATAAGAATCCCGCGCCTGGCCGTCCGGGAAGCCCACGCCGGCCGCCCCGGACGCCCGCGCCCGCGGCCCGTTCTGAACCGCTCCTGGCGCTGACCCGTTTAGCACAGGCGAGTCAGCCGGTCGGTCCATGGCGCGGGGTTCGCCGCGCCAGCACAGGAGGCGTGAGATGAGCAAGGTCAAGTGGCTGCTAGCCATCGCGGGTAGTGCGGCCCTGGTAGGCGGCGTGTCAGCGCAGGCGCTCGCCTCGTCAGGCAGCCCGGCAGCAGCGCAGCGGCACCACGGCCATGCGCGGCACGGGTCAGCCACGATCCTCAGGTTCGACACGATGACTCCGGTCACCGGACCTTATGTGGGCACCGCCAATCCAGTCCGCGGCGTATCCGGGGGCGGCCTGCCGTGGATGATCAAGTCCGCGAGCGGATCCCTGACGCGCAACGGCGAGCTGCGGGTGCGGGTGCGCGGCCTGGTTCTCGCCAAGCAGGCCCCGGTCCCGCCGGCGATGCAGGGCGTCAACCCGATCGCTAACTTCGAGGCCGTCGTCAGCTGCCAGAGCATCGGCGCCGGGAACACCGCGGCGGTCACGAACGTCATCACCGGCCAGTTCCCGGCCAGCACCGCAGGCAACTCGCAGATCCGGGCCCGCGTGCATCTTCCCCGGCCGTGCATCGCCCCGATCGTGTTCGTGACGTCGCCCGGCACCCCCGGCGCCTGGTTCGCTGCGACAGGCGGCTAGCGACACGCGCCGCACCGGACCAGGTGCCGCCGCCTGAGCTAACTGACCGGCTGGCCCGGCCCAGGCCGGGCCAGCCGGGCTCAGGCCCAGTGGTAGAGCTGCCCGAGGGGAACCCAGTCGGCCGGCTCGACATGCACGGCCGTGCCGTCGACCCGGACGGCAGATCCGTCGGCCGGCACCTCCACCCGGGGTGTCGCGGAATTGCGCACCATGTCGGACCGCCGGATATCGCGGGCGCCGCGAACGGGAACCAGGTTCCGGCCGGGGAACCTGGCGGCGATGCCGTGCTCCAGCGCGGCCGCGGCCGTGAAGACCACGCTGAGGCGAGCGGGCGCCTGGCCGAGTCCGCCGAAGTAGGACCGGTACCGGCGCGGCTGCCCCAGCCGGGTAGATCCGGCCCCGTCGCCGCTCACGCCCCAGGCCACGAAACCGGACTTCAGCACGAGCTCCGGCTTGGCTCCGAACAGAGCCGGATGCCACAGCACGACATCGGCCAGCTTGCCCGGCTCGAGTGAGCCGACGTGAGCGGCCAGCCCGTGGGCCAGCGCCGGGTTGATCGTCAGCTTGGCCAGGAACCGGAGCACCCGCTCGTTGTCCGGGCTCGCGTCAGCCACGCGGCGGCTGGCCAGCTGCCAGGTCCGGCGGACGAGCTCGCCGATGCGGCCCATGCCCATCGAGTCCGAGTTCACGATGGGGATCGCGCCCCGGTCGTGCAGGAAGTTCTCGGCCTCGATCGTGGCCCGGCGGACGCGGCTTCGCGTCACGGCCAGGTCCGAGTCGAGCTGCGCGCTCTGCCGGTGCACCGTCATGGCCATAGGCATTAGCTCGCTGAGCGTGTTGACGCCGAACGGGATGGTCGGCGTGGTCGAGGAGCCGATCACATTCGGCTCGCTGACGAATTCGAGCAGCCGCGGGTGCCCGCCGCCGCTGCCCTCGATGTGGTACGCGTGCACGGCGCGGCCGCCGATGGCGGCGAGCGTCTCGGCCAGCATGCCCGCCTCGTTCAGCGTGTCGGTGTGCAGCGCCACGGGCACGTCGGCTCCGGCTGCGACGGACAGGCACGTGTCGATGATGGCCGGATAGGCGCCGAAGTCCTCGTGCACCTTGAAGCCGGAGGCTCCTGCCTCGATCGCGCGTTCCAGCAGCGCCGGATGGCTCGCGCTGCCCCGGGCGAGAAAGCCGATGTTCAGCGGCACATCCCGCCACGCATCCAGCATGACCTCGAAATTGCGCTCCGGGTTGACCCCGACGTCCCACACCCCGCCGAGGCCCATGCCCACGATGGTGGTCACGCCAGTGGCGAGCGCGACATCGAGCAGGGCCGGCGACGACAAGTGCACGTGCGAGTCGATCGTGCCCGGCGTCGCTATCAGCCCCTCACCGGGGATCAGCGCCGTGTGCGAATCGAGGACCAGCTCGACATTGTCGACGACGTCGGGATTGCCGGCCCGCCCCACTCCGGCAATGACACCGTCCTTCACCCCGATGTTGGTCTTCCTGATCCCGAGGACCGGGTCAACAACGAGGACGTTACTGATGAGCATGTCGAGCCGGCTGTCCCGGCCCGGCCGGCTGGTCGCGAGCATGCCGTCGCGCATGGTCTTCCCGCAGCCGCCGAGGATCTCATCGCCGTAGGAGGTGTCGTCGCTCTCGACTTCCACCTCCAGGCCGGTATCGCCGAGGACCACCCGGTCTCCGGCTGTCGGCCCGTAGCGGCTCGCGTACTCGCGGCGGCCCAGCTCAGCCATCAGCCGGCCGTTCGCCCGCTGGTCCCTGCACGAGACCCCGGAACCCGTACGCCACCTTGCGCCCGGCCAGCTCGACCAGCCGCACCGGCCGGGTCTCGCCAGGTTTCCAGGCCACCGCGGTGCCCGCGGCGATGTCCAGCCGCATGCCGAGCGCGAGCCGCCGGTCGAACTCCAGCGCCGGGTTGCACTCGAAGAAGTGGTAGTGCGAGGAGACAAAGACCGCTTCCTCGCCGGCATTGGTGACCTGCAGGTCGACGGTGCCGCGGCCGGGGTTCAGGATGACGGTGCCGTCGGGCGTGCTGATCGCGCCCGGCGACCCGGCCGGTGGCATCCGGCGCCGGCTTGCCGATCGGGTCATCCACGGTGACCAGCGTCGTCCCGCTGGGGAACAGGGCGTCGATCTCCAGGTGCCGGACGACGCCGCACACGCCGTCCATGACGTCCTCGGGCCCCAGCACCGACCGCGCGTGATCGATAACGTCCTCGAGGCTGGCCCCGTCCCAGGCTCGCTCGAGTATCTCGTCGCTGATGACCGCGATCGCCTCGGGGACGTTCAGCTTCCGTCCGCGGGCCCGGCGGCGCCGGGCCAGCTCGGCGGCGGTGAAAATATCGAGCCGCTCTCGTTCCTTGGGCGTCATGTGCATGCGCGGATGGTATCCAGCCACGTCCGCGGAGCCCCGCAGGCTCGGTATCGTCGCCCGCATGGAGCAAGCCGATGCCGAGATCATCATCGAGAACGAGCGCGTCCGGGTCACGGCGTGGACCTTTGCGCCGGGTCAGGCCACCGGCATGCACCGGCACGAGCTCGACTACATTGTCGTGCCGGTCAGCGGCGGAACCTTCGCCGTCGTGGCTCCGGACGGAACCACGACCGACATGCAGCAGCGTGCCGGGCTGGCCTACGCCGGCCTGGCCGGTGCCGAGCATGACGTAGCGGTGGCCGGGCCCCAGCACGCCATGTTCGTCGAGGTCGAGCTCAAGCCGTAGACCTCGCCATGTCTCTTGAGCGGATCGCTAAACCGGAATGCGGGCCGCGAATCTTTTTTCCGGGCCTGGCCTTGGATATGATCATTGTGTGGAAACAAAAGTGAGTGCTACGGGACCGTCTGAACTAGCGGCAACAGGTACCGGCGGCTTTATCTCCCGTCCGAATTCAGTTGAGGTAGATCTCGGCGCGATCCGGAATAACAGCCGGATCGTCAAGCGACTGCTGGGCTCGGATGCAACGCTGTTTGCAGCAGTCAAGAGCAACGGATACGGTCTCGGCTTGCCTGCCGTCGCGGAGGCTATGCTGGAGGGCGGCGCTGATGGCTTTACGCTTACTGATCCGGCAGATGCGGCCAGAATCCGGGAAGATGGAATTACGGCGCCCATCCTCCTGTACGGCGGCGTCCTTCCCTCGCCGGATGCGGTTGCCGCGATGCGCGGGCTTGACCTCATGTGTACGGTGACAGATCTTGATGCTGCTCGCGCATACTCCACGGCGGCCTCTCACGGTGCGCCCCTCGGGGTTTTTGCCAAGATTGATGTCGGGCTTGAGCGCCTTGGAACGTATGCGGAGCAGGGTCTGAACTTCATCAGCACTCTCAGTGAGCTTCAAGGGATACGGCTGGCGGGTATTTACACTCATATTCACGGGACCGAGTCGGCAGCCTACCGAGAATGGCAGCTGAGCCGATTCGAGCGGTTGCTTCGGGAGCTGGACGAGGCTGGGATCTCGATTCCGCTGAAGATGAGTGAGAGCAGCGCCAGCCTGGGTATGCGAGTCGGCGGGCTGACTAACGCGGCTGACCCGGGGCACCTGCTCTATGGCATTGCCCCCAGCGGCCGGCTGGATATTCCGCCGGGCATACGGCCTGGTTTGCGCGCGCTGAAGAGCCGCATCATCCAGGTGAAGGATGCCCAGCGGGATGCCTTTCAGGCGGAGTCGCCAGTCCTTGCCGGGCGGGTCCGGCGCATCGGCGTCATCCCGATCGGCCGGGCGGACGGTCTGGCCCATCTGACCACCGGGCGCGTCCGGGTCCGCGGCCAGCTGGTGCCCATTGTGGGGCGGCTCTCCCTGGAGCACGCGCGTATCGACCTGACCGATGTCCCGGCGAGCCGGGCAGGCGATGAGGTCGAGATTATCCACGGGCCGCCGGGGACAGAGATCTGCGCGGATGCCGTAGCCGCGGCTAGCCAGGCCGACCAGGTCGGCCTGCTCGTGGCCATCGGTTCCGCTATCCCGCGTGTCTACCTGGGACGCCAGGCCGCAGGCTAGCCGGACAGCAGCGGAAACCAGATCTATGCCGGGGACCGCATGTGGTCCCGGACAGTATCGACGGGCAGGTCCGAGCTCAGCAGAGCCGTCAGCCTGCACCGGGCCTTCACGCAGCTCAGATCGGTGAGAACGACGCCGAGGGAATCAAGGTCAGGACCGTATCCGGCTACCCCCCCGTACAGCTCGGATCTCCGCATGACACCGCCAGCCGGGCACCGGGTACCTACCACCACAACGACGCCGCGCTCGACCAGCTCGCGAACAGCCGGGACAATCCCGAGCGGGATAGCGCCGGTCGTCATGCCCGCGATGACAAGTCCTCTCGCCCCCAGCTCTCCGATGGCCAGCACGACATCAGCTGGCATGCCGGCATAGGTACTGAGCAGGTCCACCCGGGCCAGCGGCCTGCGTACCGTGACCGGACTGTCCCTGACTGGCTTCCTCCCGAGGATGACCTGGCTCCCCTCGACACGCCCGACGGGCCCGTAGGCCAGGCTCTGGAATCCGCCCGTAGCGCTCGGATGAATCTCAGCGACATCCCGGGCGGCATGGATCTCACCGTCCATGACCAGGACTGTTCCTAGGTCCCGGGCAACCGGAGACGACGCCACCGTAATTGCGTGCTCCAGGTTCCGGTGCCCGTCATACCCGAGTGACTGCGGGAAGCGCTGAGCGCCGGTGAACACGACCGGCTTCAGCGCCCCCGCCACTATCTCCACAAAGTAGATCGTCTCCTCAAGCGTTGCCGTGCCATGAGTAACGACGACGCCCTGCACCGCAGGATCTGCCGCAGCCGCTGCCACGTGCTCGGCAATTTCCAGCATCTCCTCGACTCCGATATAGGTGCTGGGCAGATCGAGCAAATCCTCGACTTCCACCTCAGCCCCGAGATGCCCGCCGGGTGCAGCACCGGCCCGGATAGCGGACATGAGCTCACCGCCCGAGACGTGCCGGACCTGCTCTCCGCCGAGGAGCTGCGCAATCGTCCCGCCCGTCGTGATGACGCGTACTGACATCCCAGGTTGTCCTCTGCTGTGACATGTCCGGCCGCCGGCCGAACCCGGAATTGCGGCGCCGAGCGCCAGCCAGGATCGGCTACGTCTGGCTGAGTGACTCTTCGAGGCCGTCCTCGGCGAAGCTTCTTCCTATCTTGGCCGACAGCCCGGGAAGCGCGACCGCGATCACGATGCCCACCACGATCCAGATGGCGACGATGTAGGGGAAGTAACGAATGGGAGCGGGCGGAACTGGCCAGACGTTTACGTAGAGCGCATATCCCAGCAGGATGATGGCCACCGCCGGGACGGCGAACTGCGGAATCCGCCAGAAATGCTCGCGCCAGAATAGCCGTATGGCCGCTACCTGGGTTGCTCCGTACACCACCAGCAGTGCCAGCACGCCGAGGACTCCGAGGTCGCCGAACACGGCAGCCGCGCTCTGGCCCGCAGCGGCCAGGATTCCCGCCAGGACGATGCCGGGCACCAGGACGGCGGGCAGCGCGATGTAGGGCGAACCGAACCTCGGATGGACACGCGCGAGTGCAGGCGGGCCGAAGCCATCCCGGCCCAGGGCGAACAGCATCCGCGAGGACGCGGTGAACAGCCCCAGCCCGGATGCGAACGCCGACACCATCGCGCCGAGGTCAATGGTCAGCGCCATGGCTGTCCCGACATAGGACTTGGCCAGGTCGGCAAGCGGCGCCGAGGAAGTGCTGAACGCATTCACTCCGGCAGTGGTCGTTCCGAAGCCCTCGGCCTGGACATAGATGCAGAAGATATAGAACACGCCAGTGATGAGGACGGCCGCCGCCAGTGCCCGCGGGATGGCCCGCCTAGGCTCTCTCGTTTCCTCACCCAGCGTGGCCGCGCCCTCGAATGCGGCGAAGGAGAGGAAGCCGAACACGCTGGCCAGCGCCACCTTGGACAGCCCGCCTGAGCCGATCTTGAACGGGGTCGCTGAGAGGCCGTGGGCTCCGCCACGGCCCAGGATGACACCGGAGAGGATCAGGATGACGAGGATCGAGATTCCCTCGATGACGAGCGTCGTCCGGGTCGACAGCCGCACGGAGCGGTGGGCCAGGATCCACATGATCAGGAAGAAGGCCACGGCCGGGATGATCCAGGGAATCTGCACGCCCAGCAGTCCGAGCGCCGCCTCCAGGAAGTTGGCGGCCAGGACGGCCACCGCGAAGGCGAACATCAGGTAAGCGAAGAGCATCACCCAGGCCGATACGAAGCCGAAGCGCGGCCCGAAGGCCCGGCCCGCGAAGGCGTAGATCGAGCCGGCATGCGCATACTTCCGGGCGAACTCGACGAAGGAGTAGGCGACTAGAGCAATGACGATCGTGGCGCCGACGAAGGCCAGCGCTGTCGCCGTTCCGTCAGTAGCGGCGGTCAGCGAGCCGTTCAGCGCCATCGATCCGGTCGGCCCCATGATGGCGACCGATAGCGCCATCACCTCGATGAATCCGACCTTATGGCCCTGCCCGGATCCGATAGCATTCTCGTCTTTGACAGTCATTGCTGCGCCTTCCTAAAATACTTGCTCCCATGATGCTGCTAGTTTGAGTAGTTGCTGCTTCCGTGAGATTTCCTGATGCAGGCAGTTATTCGTGGTTCGCCGTTCTGCTGCCGCCGCGCTTTGTCTAGTCGTGTCCCGTTAGGCCCGCCCAGCGCGATCGCTAGATGACGCCCTGTGCTCGCAGGTCCGCGAGCTCTTCCTCGGACAGCCCTAGCTGATCGCAGAAGAACTCCTTGTTGCATTCGCCCAGCTGACCGCCGGGACGGCGCACCGCGCCCGGCGTCCGCGAGAACTTGGGCAGAACGGCCTGCATTCTTATGTCGCCGAGCTGAGGATCAGCTACCGTCACGATGTCCTCGCGCGCAGCGTAATGCGGATCCTTCAGGATCCGCTTCACGTCGTAGACTGGTCCGGCGACCGCGCCGCCAAGATTCAGCGTCTCCATAGCGTCGTCCAGGCTCCTGGTCGCAAACCATGCCGCCACGATCTCGTCGAGGGCGTCACTATTGTCACACCGTGCTTCATTGGTAACGAAACGCGGATCTGAATTGAGGGATGAATGGCCAATCGCTTCGGCGAGCCGGGAGAACGTTCGCTGCGAGCCGGCAGAGATGGCCACGTACTCGCCATCTGCCGTCCGGTATGCGTTACGGGGCGAGTCCTCTCCCATTCTGTTTCCTTGCCGCTCCTTGACCACTCCCATCTGGTCGTATCCGATGATCTGGGAATCAACGAGCCGGAATATTGACTCGTAGAGGCTCACGTCAATGACCTGACCCTTACCGGAGCCGACGGTGTCCCGCTCATATAGCGCCATCAGCGCTCCCTGCACGGCAAACATGCCAGCAAGTGAGTCGACCAGGGGAAATGCCGATAGCGTCGGCGGTGTCTCCGGGAATCCCGTGAAGGAAGGCACGCCGCTCATGGCTTCCGCGACGGTTCCGTAGCCGGCTCGGCTTGAATACGGTCCAGTCTGGCCGTATCCGCTGATCCGAACCATGATGAGGCCAGGGTTAACCGCAGCCAGCTCGTCGTAGCTGAGGTTCCATCGCTCCATGGTGCCGGGCCGGAAGTTCTCGATCACTATGTCGACTGACTCAATGATCCGCTTGCAGATCTCCTGGCCGGCTTCCTTGCTCAGATCAAGGGTGATCAGGTCCTTATTCCGGTTGGTGACTTTCCACCAGAGCGGCTCGCCGTTCTTGCTTGGCGGCCAGCGTCGCAGGTCATCGCCAAGCGACGGATGCTCGACCTTGACGACCCGGGCCCCGAAATCACCTAGGAGGCAGCCCGCTGTCGGCGCAGCGATCATGTTGCCAAGCTCCAGGACGTTCAGCCCTCGCAGTGGTCCGGTCACGTCACTTCCTTCCAGGCGTTGCCGCTGCCGCTGGCCTGTCTTAATCCCGACGTCTGCCGTCGGCTCACGGATCGCTGGGCCGCCCGCTGGCGACGAATTCGCCAGTTCCCTCCGGTCCGACCCATGCACCGTCTTGCACGAGGATCTCGCCGCGCAGGATCGTGGTGATGGGATAGCCAGGGCACTGCCAGCCGTCCCATACGCTGTAGTCGCACTGGGAGTGCAGTTCGCCTTGCCGGATAGTGTGATCAGCGCGCGGGTCGATCAGCACGATGTCGGCATCGCTTCCGGGCGCGATGATTCCCTTCTGCGGGAAGAGGCCGAACAGCTTCGCCGGGCGCTCTGCAGTCAGCTCGACAAATCGCTTCATGGAAACCCTGCGCTGGGCGACCGCCTCGGAGTAGAACACTCCCATTCGCGTCTCGATGCCATTGTGGCCAGCCGAAACCGTGTCGACTGTCTGACCGGCCAGTTTCACCGCCCGCGGGAAGGTGAAATCGTCAGAGGAGACGGTGTCGAGGATGCCGTCGTGGACACCATCCCAGAGCGCCTGCTTGTCTTCCTCGCCCTTGAGGCCGGGGTAGGTGTGATACAGCGGCCCGTCAGGCTGGGCGTATCGCTCGGCGGTATGGCTCAGGTTGTGATGCAGGACCTCGCCGTAGATAGGCGTGCGGGCACCGCGTGACTCGAAGACCGCCTCCAGGCCATCTCGCGACGTGATGTGACATACGTACAGCGGCGCGCCGGATCTCTTGGCTAGCAGCAGCATGCGGCGGATGGCGGCCTCTTCTGCCAGGGCCGTACGGGCCTCAGCTACATTCCTGGCATGCTGACGGCCCTCATGGTAGAGGCAGTGAATGTTGTGAGCGATCAGCGAATCATCCTCGCAGTGCACCATGACGGTTCCGTCGTGCCGGGCTGCCGCATTCATCACTCCCCAGATGCGGCCATCGTCTGAGTAGAGACCGCCGGTGCCGGCAACGTTATTCGAGGTGAATGCAGTGAACATCTTGAACGACGTCACGCCGTCGGTGATGGCGTCCCGCATCTCGTCCAGGACGTCCAGCGTGCTGTTGCCTGTGATCATGGCGTGCAGCCCGTAGTCAATGCTCGGCCGGTCGCGCTTCAGTTCGTCCTTCTTGCCCTCGATGGCCGTCATCAGGCCGCCATCATCCTGCTGGCGCGCGAAATCCAGGAAGGTGGTCGTGCCGCCGAATGCGGCCGCCCTGCTGCCCCAGGTCGATGACTGCGCGGAGATTTCGTCCGAGAGCGGGAAGTTGAAATGCACATGCGCGTCTACGCCGCCGGGCACGACGAGCTTGCCAGATCCGTCGATGCGGTGCTTGGCTTCCACGTCCATGGCGCCGGGTGAGGCAAGGAATGCAACCTTGCCGTCCTTGATCCCGACATCCATCCGTGCGACCGACGTCGAGGAGACGACATCGCCATTTACGATAAGCAGGTCTATCATGCCGTTCCTCCGCTACTCGGATGCTCGTGGTCGGCAGAATCAGTCGGCTGCGGTCACTGATTTAAGCTGAGGCGGTCGTAAGTTTCGGACAGGATTCCCTCGTCGAAAAGAAACAGCACCGCCTTGAGGTCCTGCTGCGCGCCGAACCTGGCCAGGTCTTCGGCACGCTGGGCCTGGTGGGAGGCGATTGCGTCGAGCAGGGTGCCGTTTTCGGTGATGTAGTCGCCGTCACGTGTCCCGTGGTGCAGCATGAGCCACCGGTTGAGCCGCAGCTGTGGCTGCAGGACTGATATGAGGCTGACGAGCTTGGCATTTGCCGCGCTGGCTATGACGATGTCGTGGAACTCGGCGCTGCAGGAGACGACCCTGTCCAGCGCACCTTGCTGCAGGGCTGCACGGCAGTGCAGCAGAAGTTCCCGCGCACGATCCAGATCCGGGGCCTTGGCCCGGGACGCCGCGAGCCCGGCGGCTAGTCCCTCGAGCGCCCCGCGGCACTCGTAGATGTCGATGGCATCCTGGCGGCTCATCCGGAAAACGCGCCTGCGGCCCCCCTTCCCGCGCACGACGTAGCCCTCGGCCTCCAGCCGGACCAGCGCCTCACGAAGAACCGTTCTCGAGATGCCGAATTCTTTGGCCAGCCGCGGCTCGGCTACCGGCGACCCGGGCGGAAGCCTGTTTTCCAGGATGGCCTGCTGTATGCGCTCGCCTGCGTGCTGAGAAAGGGACACCGGAGTGGCGAGGGGCCCGCCAAGTTCAGGGAATTCAGTATTCATGTGCTACATCCTCCAGCGTCGGATGCGCAGCTGGCGCCTGAGGTGCCGGCGCGAAGACGGGCAGGTGCCGCTCATCGCTGCTCACCACCAGGCGCGCTGCTGAGCCGATACGGCAGGGTTCGCCGCCGGTCCAGCCCGCTCCCTCGGCGATGATGGTGGTCCCCTCGGCCTCACCGGCAATGATCAGCACGGGAAGCTCTCCGGTAACCGGACGCTGTGGTCGGTAGACGTGGGTGAAGCTTCGGACCCGGAAGGACACCGCAACGGGTTCGGCTGACACGGAGCTGCTGAGGCAGTGCGGGCAGTACGGGCGAGGGTAGAAATGCGCCCGGCCGCAGTCAGCGCATCTCGCCCAGGAGGCCTTGCCCTGAGCGAGCAGGTCGTGGTACTGATCCGCAATGCTGGCGTGTGGTGGTGTCATCGGGACTCCCGGCCAAGGATGAGCGCGGCACTGCTGAGGCCCTTGCCGTAGCCGACCATGCCAAAGCCTGACACCAGGCCAAGTTGCGGCGATGTGAGCTGCCGGTCGCCAGCCTGGCCTAGCAGCTGCAGGACGGCCTCGACGAGCCCGATCATTCCGCCGCCCGCACCTGACTGGCCGCAGGAGAGCTGGCCGCCTCCGGTATTAACCGGCAGCGTGCCGTGCCGAGTGATATCTGTGGCCTCGAGGAACGAGCCGCCGTCGCCTTTCTTAGCGAATCCGAGATCTTCTAGCTGTATCAGCTCCATGATGGGGTAGTCATCGTATAGCTGTACGAAGTCGAGGTCGGCATGAGAGATCTCAGCTTCCGCGAATAGCTGGTGGGCGAATTTTTCCGCTCCGGTCCGCAGGGACAGCGGCTCAAGCGGCAGGTAATTGTTCTGCGAATGACCCGACAGGATCGTGATGCCGGACAGTCCCAGTTCGTCAGCGCGGGCCCTGCTCATCAACAAGACAGCGTCGGCTCCTGTGCAGGGGAGAACGCAATCGTAGAGCCGTATCGGATCAGCTATCAGCCTGGCGGTCAGGTAGTCCTCCTCGGACATGGGTGACCGCAGCAGGGCATTGGGGTTCAGCTGCGCGTTGGCGCGCTGTGTGACGGCGAGCTTGGCCAGCTGCGTTCGCTTGGTGCCGTACAGTTCCCGGTGCTCGCGCTCTACGAGTGCGAAGAGACCGTTCGTCCCGCCGAAGGCGTAGGGCGCCAGAAAGTCTCGCATCCCGGTATTGAAGCTATCCATCAAGAGCATATGACGGCTGACATCAAATGAGTCGCCTGCTACCGCAACGACAGTACTGGCCCGGCCGTCAGAAATTGCCCGTGCGGCCTCTATAACACCCATGACACCGCTGGCGCCGCCATGCGCGCCCTGCCAGGCCCATGCTGGTGAGGCGCCCAGCCTTTCGGCCAGGGTTACCACATTATCTGGTGCTAGTTGAAACGAGGTCGCCGCCAGGCCGTCAAGCTCGCTCAGCTTAACATCGTGGCTGCGGAGAATTCCGACTACAGCATCCACTAGCAGGTCTAGGACTTCTTTCGCGGGACGCTTTGAGTAAGGCGTTTGAAAGGCCCCGACCAGCACTGCTTCCCGGAATGCGGGATCTGCCATTGACCTGTACTTCCTATCTGTAGCTGCTGGTTGGCCCGCGGAATTCCTGCCCCTTCGCCTGCTGGTGCGCCTGGCACGTCTCCGCTAGCCAGAACTCACGCTACGTCGACTGTCGTCGCTCGACTGTCGACAGTACACGTATCGACTCAAGCCGCACAAGAGCTCAGGAAGCGGCGTCAACAGGAAGACGAGCAGGCCAGGCGGGCTTAAGAAGGCCACCCGGCTGCTCGGCGCCGGCGGAGCTCGGCTGCTAAACGCAGCGCGCTGATGGGCTACAGCGCCTGACTACTGAGTCGCCTGCCTAGGTGGCGCGGTTACTTGTTCGGGCCCGGTGTCGTGACGAGCTCTGGTGCTGCTGCACGTCCGGCGGGGGCGGAGCGCGTCGGTCGGCTGGACGCCGGGCGGAGCCAGGTGGCGGCGAGCAGGCCAGCCAGGGCGGCACAGCCGGCGCCGGTGAGATAGGCAATGTGGTAGCCGCCGGTGAGCGCGGTCAGGTGCGGCTGCCCGGCGCCGAGCAGGTCCCGCGTGCGGCCGGCGGCCAGGCTGGCCAGGACGGCCAGGCCGAGGGCGCCGCCGAGCATGAACGACGTGTTGGCGATCCCGGAGGCCAGGCCGGCGTCAGCAGGGGCGACGGCGCTGGTGGCGGTCAGCAGCAGCGGCGTCAGGGCGGTCCCGGCGCCGATGCCGAGCAGGATCATGCCGGGCAGCAGGTCGGCGGTGAAGTGGCCGGCGGCGGGGGCGTGGCCCAGCAGCGCCAGGCCGGCGGCCGCCAGCAGCAGCCCGCCCACCAGCGGGAGCCGGGTGCCGAGGCGGGCGACGAGGCGGGCTGCGACACCCACGGAGATGGCGGCCAGCAGCAGGTTGGCGGGCAGGAAGGCGAGCCCGGTGCGCAGCGGGCTGTAGCCCAGCACGAGCTGCAGGTACAAGGGTGGTCAGGAAGAACATGGCGAACATGCCCGCCGTCCACAGCATCCCGATGGCCGCGGCGGCCAGCAGGTTACGGACCCGCAGCAGCCCGAGCGGGACCAGCGGGAAGGCCGACCGCGACTCGGCGGCCGCGAAGGCGGCGGCCAGCACCACGGCGGCGGCCAGGGCGGCGATGGTGAGGCCTGACGTCCAGCCCGCCTGGCCGGCGCGGGTGATCCCGTACACCCCGGCCAGTACCTCCCGCCCGGGGTCGCCGGACCGGGGTAGCCGCAGTTGACGGGTGCCGGCGATCGCACCACGATGATGACGACTGGCACCTGTGCAGGAGGGGACGCATGATTCTGATCAATATCAAGATGCAGATCCGGCCCGAGAAGATGGACGCGTGGCTGGCGCTGGCCGACTCCTACGCCAAGGACGTCAACGCCGAGGAAGGCTGCCTGTTCTTCCAGTTTGCCCGGAGTCTGACCAGCGACAACGAGTTCGTCTGCATGGAGGGCTTCAAGGATGCCGAGGCGGGCGCCGCGCACGTCAAGCATTCCTACGTGAAGAAGTTCTTCGAGGCCGCACCCGACCTGGTGGCCACGCAGCCGCAGATCATCTACATCGACACCCCGCACGACGGCTTCGGCCCGATGGGCGAGATCCAGCCGCGCTAGCCACTGCTCGCTGCGCACCCATGCCGCTGCCGGAGTCCCTCCGGCCAGCCGTTTCAGCGCCGCATCAGCGCCGTTTCAGGACGGCCTGCCACAGTCCCAGTCGGCTGCGGTCCCGGCCTCCGGGGCCCGGCGGACCGGTCCCGGTGCGGGCGCCGGCAGGCGGAGGGGACATCGCTGATGGGCACATCGCGGCGGGCTGGTCGTTTCGTTCGGATAATGGCGGGCCCGGTGCTGCTGGCGAGCCTGCTCGCCGGGGCCGGCCCGGCGAGCGCGTCGGCCGCCGATGCGGCCGCTGCGGCGGGCTGCCAGGGCTGGACCGGGCTCCAGCCGCTGAACCCCGGCACGACAGCTAACGCCCTGCAGGCCGCAGCCGTGCTGTCGGCGTGCAACGCGTGGGCGGTGGGGTTCTCCAACAACGGCGGCGGGCAGCAGCCGCTCATCGAGCACTGGAACGGCTCGTCCTGGAAGGTAGTCCCGGTCCCGGACACGGGCGGCACCAGCGGCAGCCTGGCCAGCGTCCGCGCGGTGTCGGCCAGCAGCGTCTGGGCGGTCGGCACGTACACCACCGCGATGCGCAGCAAGACCCTCATCCTGCACTGGAACGGCCGGGCCTGGAAGCAGGTCACCAGCCCGAACCCGGGTCAGATCAGCAACCTCACCGGGGTACGGGTCATCTCGGCCCGGGACATCTGGGCCGTCGGAAGCTACGCCAGGAACAACGGGCCGTCCCGGACCCTCACCGAGCACTGGAACGGCACCCGCTGGTCGCACGTGGCCAGTCCCGATCCCGGGCCGGTCAACCAGCTGTCCGGGGTGGCCGCCACCTCCGGCCAGGATGTCTGGGCCGTCGGGGTGATGCCCGGTGCGGACCAGCAGACGGCGCCGGCCCGGCTGCCTCGGGTGCTGGCCGGGGCCGCCCGCCAGGACCGGACCCTGATCCTGCACTGGAACGGCCGCCGGTGGCGGCACGTGCCCAGCCCCAGCCCGGGGACCGGCAGCGAGCTGACCGCCGTGGGCACGGTATCGGCGAGGAATGCGTGGGCCGTGGGCGGGGCCATGAGCGGCTCCGCGGCCAGGACGCTGGTCCTGCACTGGAACGGCCGCACGTGGACCCGGGTGAGCAGTCCCAGCGCCGGGACCAGCGCGGTCCTCCAGGGCGTAGCCGCCCCCTCGGCGACGACCGCATGGGCCGTGGGCGCCTCGGTCAAGGCCAAGGTCCCGCAGACGCTGATCCTGCACTGGAACGGCCGCCGGTGGGCCCGCGAGGCCAGCCCGCAGCCCAGCCGGGACGGCTCCGTGCTGAACGGCATCGGGGCCGCCTCCGCTCGCGACACCTGGGCCGTGGGCGAGTTCATTTCCCCGGCTGGCCCCAGCACCTTCGCCATTCACTGCTGCTGACGCTGCCGCATTCCCGGAGGCGGCGTCCGGCGGCCTGCCCTGGCCGCGGCGCTAGCCTGACCCGGTGGAAGTGGCGGACGCGGCGCGTCGTACGTTCGACTGGATCGGCTCCGTGGCGGTCGAGGTCGACGGCGGCCTGGGGTGGCTCGAGGACGGGACGCTCTTCGATGACCTGTACTCCGGGACAGCGGGGGTTCTGCTCGGCTGCGCGGAAGCGATGGCGGCCGGGCTCGACACGGCCCGGGTCGCAGCCGGGGCCAGCGCCCGGCTGCTGCACCTGGCCCGCCGCGGCGAGAGCGTGGCCACGATGCCCGACGACGGCCTGTTCTCCGGCTGGTCCGGCGCCGCGGTAGCCCTGCGGGCCTGGTCGCGTGTCGCGGGCGACGCCGAGGCGGGCTCCGCAGCAGCCATGGTGACGTCGCAGATCGCCGGGCGCGTCCTCCGCATGGCGGACGACCCGTCGCGGTATGCGGACATTGTCTCCGGCGACGCCGGCCTCCTGCTGGCCCTGCTGCCCGACACGACCGGCACCGCACAGCGGGCTGCCAGCGTCCTGGCCGGCCGGCTGGCGGCCCTGGCCGAGCCGGCCCCCGGCGGACTGCAGTGGCGGATGGTGGCCGGCTGGGAGTACCTCATGCCTGGCTTCTCGCACGGCACCGCCGGGGTCGCGTACGCCCTCGCCGCCGCCGGCCGCGCACTGAACCGACGCGACCTGGTGGACGTCGCCAGCCGCGGCGCTGACGCGCTCCTGGCGGCCGGGCAGCAGCCCGATGGCTGGGCACTGCCGATCGCGATACCACCCCGACCGCGCGGCCCGGCGGTGAACTTCGGCTGGTGCCACGGTCCCGCCGGGACGGTGCGGTTGTTCCTCATCCTGAACGAGATCAACCCGCAGCCTCGGTGGGAGACCGCCATCGGCGCGTGCCTGCAGGCCCTGCGGGACAGTTGCCTGCCTGCCCGGCTCTACCCCGGATTCTGGGACAACCTCGGACGGTGCTGCGGCACGGCGGGCGTCGGGCAGCTGCTGCTCGACCGCTACCAGGCCACCGGCGACTCCGCCCTGCTCGACTGGGCAGGCACGCTGGCCGCCGACGTCCTCGGCCGCGTCGTCACGACCTCGCACGGCGCGGCCTGGTTCAACACCGAGCACACGAGGACCCCGCCGGAGCTACCGCCGGAACCAGGGCTCATGCAGGGCTCCGCCGGGATCGCGAGCTGGCTAGCCCGGCTCCAGGCCCTGCGAAATCTGCCCGGCGCCCCGGCCGGCCAGGGCGAGCGTGACCCGTCCTGGCTGTGACGGCGGGCCGGTGCTCAGCCGCCGCCCCGGCGGCGGAAGGAGCGCCGGCTCGAGGCCGGGCCGTGCGCGCCGTGCACCTTCCCGGTGTCGTTACCCGCGATCCGGCCGGCTGTGCCGCCATTCCTGGCTTGCTTGCGGTCCAGTGCCTCGCGGAACTTGCGCCGCACGTCGTCCTCTGCAGCCTCAGAATCCCCGGGGCTCTCCGAGTCTTCGAGCCCCTCAGTGCCCTCGGGACTTTCGGAGTCTTCGGGACTTTCGGGCTCCGGCCCGGTGCCAGTCATGCGGACCTCCTGTCATCGGGGATACCCAGCCTTGCACAGCCGGCCCGGCGCTGATTGGCCGGCTCGCTCGACGCGCTCCGCAGGATGCTGGTCGCGTTACCGGCTGGGAGTACCGGTACGGTTTCCGAGCCGAGATCTTGACGTACGCGAAGAAGATGCGGAGGCGGGACTCATGCCCACCCTGAACGACAGAGTCGTGCTCCTGACTGGCGGGGCCACGGGCATCGGGCGGGCCATCGCCCTCGACATGGCGGCGGCCGGCGCGACCGTTGCCATCGGTGACACGAACGTCGGTGACGGGCAGCGAACGGCTGAGGAGATCCTGAGCGCCGGCGGCCGGGCGTCCTTCCGGTCCTGTGATGTGGCCGACCCCGGCCAGGTCACCGCCCTGGTCGAGGGCGCCGTCGCCGACTTCGGGCAACTCGACGTCCTGGTCAACGACGCCGGCATCTCCGGCGGCTCGCATCGCCTGCATGAGCTGGACATCGACGCGTGGGACCGGACGATCGCCGTCAACCTGCGCGGGACCTTCCTGTGCGCCCGGGCGGCGATCCCGCACCTTTTGCAGCGCCCGCGCAGCGCCATGGTCAACATCGCCTCCACCTACGGCATCATCGGCGCGCCGCTGGCGCCGTCGTACTGCGCCTCCAAGGGCGGCATCGTCAATCTCACCCGGCAGCTGGCCGTCGACTACAGCGCCGAGGGCCTTCGCGTCAACGCCATCTGCCCCGGCTATATCGACACCGACATGGGCGGCCACCGGGCGTCCCTGCCGCCGGCCGATCGTGCCGCCGCCCAGGCGCGGCGGGAGGCGAACGCCGCCCTGCAGCCCATCGGCCGCCAGGCGCAGGCAGCGGAGGTGGCCCGCGTCGCAACGTTCCTGGCCTCGGACGACGCGTCGTTCATGACCGGGTCGATCGTGACCGTCGACGGCGGCTGCACGGCCACCTTCCGGCACGGAGCCTGACGGCTCCGCGCTCACCACCGCCGGTAACTCTCCGGATCAGGGACCGTCTCGTCGCGGTAGGCGGCCAGCGATCTCGAGCCGCTCGCCAGGACCGTCGAGATCAGCGCCCGCGTTGCCGGGCGCTGATCAGTTCGCGGGTTGGTCAGCAGGACCAGGTCGATCGTGCCCAGGTCCGGCAGCCGGTGCCCGGCTCCGAGCGTGGTGAGCTGAGCGGGCACGAGGCTGGCCGCCATGGCCGAGATGCCGATGCCGGCGGCGACGGCGCCGATCAGGCCGTTGACACCCTCGCAGATGCAGACGCTGCGGAACGGCAGGCTGGCCCGGTTCAGGGCCCGGCGTATCTCGGTGCGCGACAGGCTCGGTGCCGGGTAGACGACGAGCGGCAGCGGCCGGGTCAGGTCGAGCCTGGTCGACGGGGTCCCGACCCAGACGAGGCGCTCCCGCTTGACCAGCTGCCCGCGGTGCTCACCGCTGGGCCGCTTGCCGATGAACACGTCGAGCTTGTCGCCCTCCAGGCGCTGGTTCAGGGCGCCGCTCTGATCGACGGTCAGGTCGAAGTCCACCAGCGGGTAGTCCCGGCGGAAGTCGCGCAGGATCTGCGGCAGCCGGGTGAGCGCGAGGTCGTCCGAGATGCCGATGCGCAGCCGCCCGCGCGGCCGCCGGCCGCTGAAATAGGCCGTCGCCTGGTCACACGCGCCCAGGATGTTGCGGGCGAAGCCGATCATGGCCTCGCCGTCGGGCGTCAGCGACAGCGAGTGCGTGTCCCGCAGCACCAGCGGCCGGCCTGTTCCTCCAGGCGGCGGATGTGCTGGCTGACGGTGGGCTGCTGGATGCCGAGCCGGGCAGCGGCGCGAGTGAAGCTACCGGTCTGCTCGACAGCAAGGAAGGTGGCGAGCAGCTGCGGATCGAGGCCAGTCATAAACAATCATAATAACTATTAGCCAGATAATTGCACTTCCCTATAGGTCGCTGGCCGCGAAGAATCGGAGGACAACAAGCAACAGGAAGGCCTGGCTCGTGACGACCGCCGCGGCGATCCGGCAACCGAGAGGGGCCTTCGCTCCCCTCGTCTCGCGCAGTTACCGGATCTACCTCGGCGGCCAGAGCCTGGCCAATACCGGTGCGTGGATGCAGAGCATTGCCCAGGACTGGCTGATCTTCGACCTGACGCACAGCTCGGCCGCCGTCGGCGTGACGATGGCGCTGCAGTTCGCGCCCATGCTGCTGTTCGGCCTGTACGCAGGGGCGGCGGCGGACCGGCGGTCGAAGCGCCGCACCCTGCTGACCACGCAGACGCTGAATGCCGTGGCCACCGGGGCCCTGGCGGTCATCACCATCGCGGGCACGGTGCACGCGGCCGAGGTGTACGTGTTCGCGCTGCTGAGCGGCCTGATCTTCGCGTTCGACGCGCCGACCAGGCAGGCGTTCGTGGCCGAGGTGACCCCGCCCGGCCGGCTCCGGGCCGCCATCGCGCTGAACGCCGCCGTGTTCCAGACGACGCGACTGCTCGGGCCGGCCATCGCCAGCGTGCTCATCGCGACCGTGGGCACCGGGTGGGTGTTTGCGATCAATGCCCTGTGCTACATCGGCCCGACGGTTGGCCTGCTCCGGCTCCGGCCGTCCGAGCTCCAGCCGGCGCTAGCCGTGCCGCGACAGCCCGGAGCGCTGCGTGACGCCGCCCGGCAGCTCCGCCGCCGCCCGGACGTCCTGTGGACAATCTTCCTCGTCGGGATCTTCGGCACCTTCGGGCTGAACTTCCCGATCGTCCTGACCGCCATGGCCAAATCGGCTTTCCACGGCAGCGCCAGCATGTATGGCCTGTTCAATATCGTCCTGGCCGTCGGGTCGGCGGCCGGGGCGCTGCTGGCCGGGGCTGGCTCTCGTCCGAGGCTGCGCCTGCTGGCCGCCTCGGTGGCTGTGTTCGGGCTGCTGGAGGCGGCTGCGGCGATGGCGCCGGGCCTGCCGGTGTTCCTGCCGCTGCTCGCCGCCATGGGCCTGGTCAACCTGGGGTTCCAGTCGATGGCGAACGCATCGGTCCAGCTGTCCGTCGAACCGGAGCAGCGCGGCCGGGTGATGGGCCTGTACATGCTGGTCTTCATCGGCGGGACGCCCATCGGCGCCCCCATCGTCGGCGCGGTCACGAATCATCTCGGCGCCCGGGCGGGCATGGCGATCTGCGGCCTGGTTCCGGCCCTCGCCGTCGCTGGCATGGCCGTGGTCCTGTCAGCCAGCCGCGCGGCCAGGCGAGCCCCGGCCGCCCCGGCCGGCCCGGCCGGCCCGGTGGCTGCGGCGGACTGGCCAGCGGCGAGCCTCACCACATCTGGCTGTGCGGCCCGCAGACGCTGATGGCCGGACACGGGCTGATCATCGGGGATATATGCGGACCTGGCGGGGTCAGGGCCAGCGTGGGTGGCCCAGGTAGACGCAGCGTTCGCGGCGTGCCTATGGTCGTTTGATGCCTCTCATCGGGCGGGCAGAATTCCGCCGGGCTCGCTGGCCGGTCGTCGCGGCGGGATCCCGGTAGCGGTCCGGGATAGCCGGGGAGCCGCTCACCAGCCGGTCGGGGTTCACCGGAGGGGTTACCGGGTCGGCTGCTTCGGGTGCGGGCGGGCCCGGGTCAAGGCGGCACCGGCCACACGGGGGGACGGATCCGATGTCATCTGCAACGTCTGCTGTCACGCGGGACCGGGGGGCAGCGCCGGGCGACCGGCGCTGGCTGATCCTGGTCGTGGTCGCCGTGGCGCAGCTGATGGTGGTCCTTGATGCCACGATCGTGAACATCGCGCTGCCCTCAGCCCAGCGCTCGCTGGGGTTTCCCAACGGCGACCGGCAGTGGGTCGTGACCGCATACGCCCTGGCGTTCGGCAGCCTGCTGCTGGTGGGCGGCCGGCTCGGCGACATGTTCAGCCGCAAGTGGGTGTTCATCACCGGCCTGATCGGCTTCGCCTTTGCCTCGGCGCTCGGCGGCGCCGCGACCTCGTTCATCATGCTGGTAGCAGCCCGGGCGCTGCAGGGCGCTTTCGGCGCCCTCCTCGCCCCGGCCGCGCTGGGCACCCTGGTGTCCACATTCCGGGATCCCCGCGAGCGGGGCCGGGCCTTCGGCGTGTTCGGCTCGGTCGCCGCGGGCGGCGGCGGCGTCGGGCTGATCCTGGGCGGCGTGCTCACCCAGTACCTGTCGTGGCGCTATTGCCTGTTTGTCAACCTGCTATTCGCCGCGCTCGCCGTGGCGGGCGCGCTGGCTTATATCCGCAGCAGCCGCCCGGCCGACCGGCCGCGGATGGACTGGCCTGGCTCCGTCCTGGCCTGCGCGGGATTGTTCCTCATCGTCTTCGGGTTCTCGCACGCGGAGACCTCCGGGTGGACGGCCGCGCTGACCATCGGCTCGCTGGTCCTGGGCGTCGTCCTGCTCGCCGGGTTCGTCCTCGCCGAGCAGCGCGCCACCCACCCGCTGCTGCCGTTGCGGGTGATTCTCGACCGGACCCGTGGCGGCTCGTATCTCTCCGTCGGAATCTCGGGGATTGCGATCTTCGGGACCTTCCTGTTCCTCACCTTCTACCTGCAGGTGGTCAAGGGAGAAAGCCCGCTGGCCACCGGGCTGCTGTTCCTGCCGATGATCGGCTGCATTCTCCTCAGCTCCAATCTGTCCAGCGTCGTCCTGCTGCCGCGGCTCGGCCCGCGCGTCCTGATCGCGGCCGGCATGCTGCTGGGCGCCGGCGGGATGGCCTACCTGACCCAGGTCACCGTGACCTCCGGGTACGTCAGCTCGGTGCTGCCTGCCCTGCTGATCCTGGGCCTGGGCTTCGGCATGATCTTCGCCCCGGCCATCAACACCGCCACGGCGGGAGTGCGCCGCGAGGACTCGGGCGTGGCCTCCGCCCTGGTCAACACAATGCAGCAGGTCGGCGGATCGATCGGGACGTCCGCGCTCAGCACGATCGCGCTGAGCGCCACGGCCACCTACCTGATCGATCACCACACCGGCCCCCTGGCCCCGGCGATCGCGGCCACCCACGGCTACACGATCGCTTTCGGAATCTCAGCGGGACTGCTCGGCCTCGGCTGCATCCTCGCGATCTTCGTGCTGCCCTCCCGCCGCCGGCTCGACGAGCTCCGGGCCGCGGCCGCCCCGCCCGCCGCGGCCCCCGAGCCCGCCCCGGTCCCGGCGCCCGCCGCCGCGGCTACGGCCCCGGCCGCCTCGGCGCCGGCCCCCGGCGCCGTGCTGCGGCTGACCCACCAGGCGATTCCCGTGGCCCTGTGCAGCTGCTCGCCGGTGATCACCGGGACTCCCGGATCAGCACAGCCCCCGTCAAGGCGGCTCGCCTAGACCGGACCAAAGACAGTCGCCGCCACGCCGCAGATCGCCGGCCGGCGGGGCGCGGGCAGCTGTGCGCTGTCATCAAACGGGGCCCGATGACCTGGATCAGGCCCGTCCTTCCGGATCGGCGGAACGCGGCTATTGCGCCGGCCGGAGCCGTTCCTGAAACGTGACTGTCTACCCGCTTGCGCAATGGTCCTGCCGGTGTATCACAGACCTAGAAGGCCCGGGGTTTTGGGCGGATACGAGGGCAGGGAGATCCAGTGGTCAGAAAACGGAGGCTTGTCAGCCTCTGCGCAACGACGGCGACAGTCGCGGCCTTGACTACCGTCGGCCTGAGCGGGCCGGCCGGAGCCGCGCCCCGCCCCGACTATGTGCGGCTGGCCGGCAGCGCCGCGCCGTTCACCAGCCACAGCCGGGCAACCGGCGCAGTGGCAGGCTCGGGGCGGCTGACCATCCAGGTCTGGATGCGTGCCAGTCACCTGGCCGCTGCGCAGCGCTACGCGACGGCGGTGAGCACGCCGGGCAACAAGCTGTTCCACCACTACCTGAGCCCCAACGCCTACACGGCCCGGTTCGGCGCCACCCCGGACGCCGCCAGCGCCGTGAAGTCCTGGCTGCGCGGCCAGGGCTTCACCGGCCTGCATACCGACGCGCAGCGCAACTACGTGCGGGCTACCGGGGCGGTCTCGGCGATCAACGCCGCGTTCAAGGTCCAGCTGACGAATTACCAGTCATCAGCGAGCGTGAACGCGGGCCGCTACCGGCTGTACGCCAACAACCGGGCGGTGGCCATCCCCGGGTCACTGTCCAAGTACGTGCTCGGGGTGACCGGCCTGGACAACGCGGCGCCCAAGCTCCCGCTGATGCGGACGGCCAGGCAGCAGAAGAGCGGGACCGCGGCCCAGCCCACGGCTCCCTGCTCGCGGTACTACGGGCAGCATCACATCGCCGGGCTGCCGAAGAAGTTCGGGCGGACGTCATTCCCGACCCAGATCTGCGGCTACAACGCTGACCAGATGCGGGCTGCCTACGGGGCCAACATGCGCAACACCGGCAAGGGGCAGACGGTCTCGCTGATCGAGCTGGGCCTGACCCCGGACATGTTCCTGACCCTGCAGGACCAGGCCAAGGCGGATCACTTCGTGGCGCCGTCCCCGCACCGGTACGCCGAGCTGTCCCTGGGCAGCAACGCCTGCGGCGACCCGTTCGACGTCGAGGAGCAGCTGGACGTCGAGACCTCCTATGACATGGCTCCTGGCGCAAACCAGCTGGTGGTGGGCGGCGACAGCTGCAACAACGGCGACTTCGGCAATCAGGGCCTGTTCGACGCCGACCTGGTGGTCATCGACGGCACCGCCGCGAGCCCGCACCCGCTGGCCAACATCAGCTCCAACTCCTGGGGCCCGGGCGACGACAGCCAGCCCGCGATCCTGACCAACATCATGCACGCCTACCTGGTGCGCGCCGCCGCGCAGGGCGTCGGGATGTACTTCGCGTCCGGCGACTCCTCCGGAGTCGAGACCCCGGATGACCCGTTCAGCATCCTGGTCGGCGGTACCTCGCTGGGAGTCGGCAAGCATGACAAGCGCCTGTTCGAGACCGGCTGGTCCAGCGGCTTCTCGAGCATCAGCAACGGCAGCTGGGCCCTGCAGGGCGAGGACGGAGCCAGCAGCGGCGGTCCCAGCCTGATCTGGGCCCAGCCGGGTTACCAGCGCCGCGCCGTGCCGAAGTCGGAGGCCACGGCCCCGGGTAACCGGTCCGGGCTGGTCCGGTCCGAGCCGGACATCGCTGCCGACGCCGACCTTTACACCGGGTTTGCTACCGGGGTGCTGGCGTTCCCGAAGAACAAGCCGCCCAGGTTCCACCAGTTCCCGGTCGGCGGGACCAGCATGGCCTCCCCGCTGGTGGCCGGCATCGTCGCCGCCGCCCAGCAGGGCCGGCACACCGCGTTCGGGTTCACCGACCCGGTGCTGTACCGGCTGCGCACGACGGCGGCGCTGCG
This sequence comes from uncultured Actinomycetota bacterium, assembly GCA_963780555.1. GTDB lineage: Bacteria > Actinomycetota > Actinomycetes > Streptosporangiales > Streptosporangiaceae > DASUBV01. The sequence goes on from CAWACD010000002.1 coordinate 129,069, forward strand.
CGACATGCTGCCGTCGACGTCCGGCACCCGCGGGTTCTTCCGCGGCGTGGCGTGCAACGTCAACTTCTGCGGCGCCCCGTCGCTGATCACCTTCGACGACCAGAACCCGCACATGTTCGGCTACACCGGCCAGGTCACCCGCAAGGGCTACGACAACATGACCGGCCTCGGCACGCCGCGCGGCCAGCAGTTCATCAAGATCCTGCGCACGGCAGAAAGGTAAAGACCAGCTGCGCAGTCCGCGCCGATCCGGGCGCGGACTGCGCAGCCATGGCCCGCGTGGCCCGCGTGGCCGGCCGACCCTCGGGCTAGCCGGATCTGCCTCGGCCAGGCCGGACCGGCTCAGGCGCCCGGGCCGTACAGCGCGGCGACATCCTGCGAGCCGACCCACCGGCTGTAGGTCGGCGACTGCGGCCAGCCCTCGGGCGAGTCCTGCCACTCCTCCTGCCGCCCGAACGGCAGCAGGTCAATCAGCGCGAAGCTGTGGCTGAGCTGCTCGGTACCCCGGCCGTTGGTGTGCCAGGTCCGGTAGACGGTGTCGCCGTCGCGCAGGAACACGTTGACCGCGAAACCGCCCCCGGGCGGCGCGCCGACATCGGCGCCGAAGGAACTGTTCGCCGTCGAGTACCAGGTCATCTTGTTCCCGGTGCGACGCTTGTAGGCAAGCGCCTCGTCGATCGGGCCCTGGGTGACGATGACGAACCGGGCGTCGTAGTTCTCCAGGAAGTCCAGCCGGGTGTACTGCGAGGTGAACCCGGTACAGCCCGGGCACTGCCACTCCTCGCCGGCGAACCACATGTGGTTGTAGACGATCAGCTGCGACTTGCCGTCGAAGACGTCGGCCAGCCGGACCGGCCCCTGCTCGCCCTCCAGGGTGTAGCCCGGCAGCTGCACGGCCGGCATCCGGCGCCGCTGCGCCGCGATCGCGTCGAGTTCCCGGGTTGCCGCCTTCTCCCGGGCGCGCAGCTCGTCGAGCTGGCGCTGCCAGGTGTCGGCGTCGACGACAGGCGGCCGGGCGGTCGTAGCCATAGAGTCCTCCGGGGTGCGGGTTTACTGGTAGGGACGCGCCCCGGCGGGCGAACTCATCGGTGCCCGTCAGACCCAGCGGTCCAGCCAGTCGAGGATCGCCTCGGCGCGCTGTACCCGCACGGCCAGGTCGGCACTGAACGGCGAGTGCGGCACCCCGGGCAGCCGGAACATCTCGGTCACCTTGCCCGCCAGCTTCAGCTCGTTGTAGAGAATGTCGCCCTGCGAGACCGGGCAGCGCAGGTCGCCCTCGTGCTCCAGGACCAGCAGCGGTGCCGAGCACGCGGCGGCGTAGGTTGACGGCGCCATCCGCACGTACGGCTCCATGGAAGCCGGCCCGCCGCCGGGCTGGCGGTCCATCCAGACAGCGATGACCTGGGGGATATCCGAGCCGAGCATGCCGGCCCAGTCCGAGACCAGGCACTCGGCGATCCCGGCGCGGAAGCGGTCGCTGTGGGTCAGCAGCCACGCGGTGAGGTACCCGCCGCCGGACAAGCCGAAGGACGCCACCCGGCTGCCGTCGGCCAGGCCCCGCTCGACGGCGACGTCCACCGCCTGGAGCAGGTCGGCCAGGTCGAAGCGGCCCCAGTCGCCGATGAGCATCTCGGCGTGCGCATCGCCGTATCCGGACCCGCCCCGGAAGTTCACCGACAGCACGCCGTAGCCGGCCGCGGTGAGGAGCAGGTTGTCGATGCTGAAGATCTCGCCGTGGGCCGCGAACGGGCCGCCGTGGATATGCAGCACCGTCGGGAACGGGCCGCTGCCGTCGCGGGGCGCCAGGTACCAGCCCTCAATCTCGGTCTGGCCGTCGGCCGTCGGGTAGCTGAGGTGATGCACCTCGAAGGGCATCTCGTCCAGCCACCCGGCGTTCAGGTCGGTGACCTGCTGGATCTGACCGCCCGCCGGGTCGAGTATCACCAGGTCGGCGGGCCGGGCGTGCGCGCTGCGGATGGCCAGCAGCCGGTACCCGTCGAGGGCGACGGGGACCACGGACTCGCTGGTGCCGGTGATCGGCTCCACCCGGACCGCGCCGTGCAGGGCGACCCGGCTGGTGCGCAGGCTGCCGCCCTGCTGGACGTACACGTAGGCCCACTCGCCGGTGTCGTCGACCAGGATGCGCGGTTGCATGGCCCGCGAGTCGAACCCGGCCTGCAGCAGCCCGAACAGCTGCCCTTCGGGGTCGGGGGAGCGGCTCTCGCAGGTGCCGGTGACCGGGTCGCAGAGCATCAGCTCGATGCGCTTGTTGATCTCCCACGGGGAGGAGTAAACGATCTTGCCGTCCGGCGCCCAGGCGGCGACGGCGGGATAGGCCAGCAGCGGGCCGGTGGTGATCGTGCGCACCTCGCCGGATCCGGCATCAACAGCGCGGATCGCGTACTCGGTGTCGTCGCCGGCGCCGAAGCTGCCGTACAGGACCGATGCGCCGTCGCGCGCCCACTCCAGGAACGACACCACCCCGTCGTCATTGCTCAGCCGCCGCGGCTCGCCGCCGGCGGCCGGCAGGACGTAGATGTCGGTCTGCCGGTCATCGATCAGGCCCATCCCGTCCTGCCGCCAGGTCCGCCGGGTGATCCGGTAGGCCTGCTTCGGGTCCCGCCGGGGCGTGTCCGAGGCATCGACGGCAAGCAGGGTGCCATCCGGGGACCAGGCCGGTCCGGCCTGCCCGGTCCCGCGCGCGAAGCTGGTGCGGACCGTGACGTCCCCGCCGCCCGCCGGGCAGGTGCACAGCTGCCAGGGCGCGTCGTCCGCCGGGCCGGACTGCTGCAGGAAGGCCACCATCGTCCCGTCGGGGGAGACGGCGGGCCGGGCCTGCGAGACCTCGGCCGGGGCCAGGCGGCGGTGCTCGCCCTGGCCGGCCAGCCACAGGGCGCTGGTGGCGCTGGCCGTGCTGCCGTCCAGGGTGTTCGCGACGTAGATCACCACGTCGCTGCCGGGCACGAGCGCGCCGCCCAGGCAGTCGGTGAACCGGTACAGATCCTCGGGCCGGTAGGCACGGTCAGACACAGGCGGGTCATCCCTTCGGGTCCGGGGGCAGCGCGGCCATCGGAGCCTGAGCTGCGGAAGCGGGCACTATGGCGGACGGTATAGCAGCCAAAGTCCTAGATCAACAACGAGTGCCCCCTATGCCCGGCGCCCGCGCGGGCCAGGCGAGACCCGGATGGAGATGTCGGCAGGGAGCACGGCGACTGCCGTCGGGGTAAGCCAGTAAATGGCGACGTCGGTGCGGATCTTGTTGCGGCCAGCCTCAAGGGCGGCAGCCGGGCCGGTCCGCGGCCGCTAGCTGCTGATCTGCCTGCCCGGCAGCAGTGGTTCCGGGCGCGTCGCGGTGTAATCTCCGCTGGATGCCGCTGCAAACGTGGATCGGACTGACGCTCGCGTTTGTCTCTGCGGTGCTCACCAACTCGGCCTACTCGCTGGAGCACGACGCGGCGGTGGCGCTGCCGCGCCTGTCGCCGCGCCGCCCGTTCCGGTCGGCGCAGATCCTGCTCCGGAACCGGCGCTGGATGGTCGCGTTCGGGCTCGAGACGGCGGGCTGGCTGATGTACGTGGCGGCCCTGCGGCTTGCGCCGCTGGCGCTGGTGCAGGCCGTGACGGCGTCGGGAGTCGCCGTCCTTGCCTTCGCCACGGCGCGGGGGCACCCGTCGCGGCTCGCCCGCCATGAGCAGCTTGCCGTGGTCCTCGCGCTCGCGGGGCTCATCCTGCTAGCGGTGTCCCTCAACGGGCACGATGGGTCGGACCACACTCCGCCGGTGCTGGGCATCGTCATCTGGCTGGCAGCGTGCGGGGGCGGCGCGGTCTTCCTGATCGCCATCCGCCTGAACTTCGCCCGCGCCGCATCGCTGGGCCTGGCCGCGGGCCTGCTGTTCGCGGACGGCGACATCTCCGCGAAGCTGGTCGGCTACGGCGGCTGGTGGCTGCTGGCCATCGGCTCGCTCATCATCGCCTACGCGGTCGGGACCAGCGTGCTGCAGGCCGCCTACCAGCGGGGGGACGCGCTGACGGCGGCCGGCACGGCGACGATGGTCACGAACGCCATCCCGATCGCGGCCGGCTTCGTGCTGTTCCACGAGATGCTGCCGCACGGGGTGCGGGCGGTCTTCCAGATCGCGGCGTTCACGTGCCTGGTGGTGAGTGCCGTCGCGCTCGGCCGCCAGCAGGCCCCGCCCGCCGGGGACGGAACCACCCGCCCGGCGGATGCGTGATACAGATGCTCAGTTGGAACACCGCTGTGCAGGATGCCGGGCCCAGGGCCTCGCGGGCAGCCTGCTGGAACCCGGTAGGGGACAGACATGTGGAATTCGTTCAGGACTGATGACCGGCAGGGGATTACGGCGGAGGTGATCACCTATCCCGGCGGCAACGGCGATGAGATTCACGCCTGGGTCGCCCGGCCGGCCGGGGATGCGCCGGCGCCCGGGATCGTGGCCGTGCACCACCTGCCGGGCTGGGATGAGTTCTACCGCGAGTTCTGCGAGCGCCTGGCCCGGCACGGGTACACCGTGATCTGCCCGGACCTGTACTGCCGGTACGGCCATGGCACGCCCGACGACGTGGCCGCCAACGTCCGCTCCCAGGGCGGAGTCCGCGATGACGCCGTGGTCGCCGACTGCGCCGCCGCTCTCACCTGGCTGAAGGGCCAGCCCTCCAGCAACGGCCGGGCCGGCATCATCGGGACCTGCTCGGGCGGGCGGCACGCCCTGCTGGCCGCCTCCCGGTCGGACGGCTTCGATGCCATCGCTGACCTGTGGGGCGGGGGCGTGGTGATGGCGCCGGAGAACCTGTCCGAGGCCCAGCCGGTCGCGCCCATCGACTACACCGGGGATCTCGCCATCCCGCTGCTGGGCATCTTCGGCAACGACGACTCACACCCGTCGCCCGACCAGGTCAACCAGCACGAGGCGGAGCTCACCAGGCACGGCAAGGACTACGAGTTCCACCGGTATGACGGCGCCGGCCACGGCTTCACCTACTACCAGGCCCCGATGTACCGGCCCGAGCAGGCCATGGACGCCTGGGAGAAGGTCTTCGGCTTCTTCGGCCGTCACCTGTCAGCCTGACGCCGCCGCGCCCGGCCGGCGACGGCCGGCCGGGCGCGCGCCATCCCGGTCCCGGCCTGTCTCAGCCGGGGTGATGACCCAGCGCTGCCTCCAGGAACGCCAGGCAGTCGGCCTGCTCGGCGATCGCCGCGCTGGCCGCCTTGCCGTGGCCGTGCCCGGTTCCGGTGCCGACCCGGATGAGGACGGGCGCCGGCCCGGTCTGCGCCGCCTGCAGGGTCGCGCCGAACTTCAGCGTGTGGCCGGGCACGACCCGGTCGTCGTGATCGCCGGTGGTCAGCAGCGTCGCCGGGAACGGGCCAGGCGCGATGTTGTGCAGGGGTGAGTAGGCCCGCAGCCAGCCGAATTCCCGTGGATTGTCCGGGTCGCCGTACTCGGTCTTCCAGAACCAGCCAGCCGTGAACCGGTGAAACCGCAGCATGTCGAAGACGCCGACGCTGGCCACCGCGCCGCCGAACAGCTCCGGATGCTGCGCCAGGCACGCGCCGACGAGCAGGCCGCCATTGGACCCGCCGGTGATGGCGATCCGGCCGGGGCGGGACCATCCGGAGCTGGCCAGCCAGCGCAGGCAGGCGCAGAAGTCGTCGAAGACGTTCTGCTTGCGGTCCAGCCGCCCGTCCCGGTACCAGGACTGGCCGTACTCGCCGCCGCCGCGCACGCACGCCAGCGCCAGCATGCCGCCGCGCTCCAGCCACGCCGCCCAGTCGGGCTTGAATACCGGCGTGGACGGGGCGCCGACCCCGCCGTAGCCATACACCAGGACCGGCGCCTGACCGTCGCGGGGCAGGTCGCGCCGCCGGGTCAGGAACAGCGGCAGCCGGGTGCCGTCGGGGGAGCGGACGAAGACCTGCTCAGTCTCGTAATCCCCGGCGGGCAGCGTGACCGAGGGCGCCCGCACCAGCGTGGTCGCACCCGAGGCCAGGTCGTGCCGCCACAGGCTGCGGGACTGCGTGAAGGACTCCACCTCGAAGTGCACGATCGTGCCGGCCGCCGTGCCGTCGATCGCCTCGTGCCGCACCGCGCTGCCGGAAAGCGTCGACAGCGCGGGAACCGGGATCTGCCCGGCCGGGGAGCCGTCGAGCTGGAATACCCGCAGCACGGAGCAGGCATCTCGCAGGTAGTGGCAGACCAGCCGGCCGCCGAACAGGTGGGCTTCCAGGAGCGTGTCCGGCGACTCCGGGATGACGTCGCGCCAGTTCGGCCGGGCCGGGTCGCCGGCCGGCACCGCGACGATCCGGCTGCGGTCCGCCGCGTCATCGGTTAGCACGTAGAACGTGTCGTCGCGGGTCGCGACGACCGTCTGCCGGGTGGCGCCGGCCGGGAGCAGCACACCGAAACCGCGGCCGGGCCGGGCCAGGTCGAGGATGCGCAGCTCGTCGCCGGAGCCGAGGCCGCGCGACAGCGAGACGATCAGGTAGCAGCCGTCCGTGCTGACGGCGATGTCCGGCCACAGCCCGGCATCCTCGGGCACGAGCACCTCAGCGTCACCGGCCTGGCTGTCGCCGAGCCGGTGGAAGCACACCCGGTGGCCGAGATCCGGGCCGCTGTCCTCGCGGCCCTCCTGCGGGGCGGCCACCCGGGTGTAGAAGAATCCCGAGCCGTCCGGGTGCCATTCCGCCTGCTCGTTCTTCGACCAGCGCACCTGGTCGGGCCGGTCGGCTCCGCTGGCGACATCGCGCACCCGCCAGGTCAGCCGGTCCGACCCGGACTCGCTGACCGCATAGGCCAGCGCCGACCCGTCCGGGCTGACGCTCAGGCCGGCGAGCGACACGCTTCCCGTGCCGGAGAACTCGGCCGGGTCCAGGAGCACGCGGCCGGCCTCGCCGGCCGACGTCAGCGTGTACAGCACGTCCTGCTCGGCGGTGCCGGAGCGGCGCCGCTGGAACCAGTGCCCGCCGCGCTCGAACGGGACGCCGGCCGACGGCTGGCTCCAGATCTCGGCCAGCCGGGCCTCGATGGCCGGCCGGCAGGCAGCGCTGACAGCAGTCGCCGGGTCAGCTCATTCTGAGCCGTTACCCAGGCTGCGGTCGCGGGAGACTCCAGGTCTTCGAGCGGCCGGTAAGGATCATCGATAACGGCGCCGTGGTAATTGTCGTTCTGATTGCGGGTCTCGGGTCGCGGATAACTCATGCTGCGAGTGTTATCAGCAGAACGCCAATCTTGGCAAGCGGGCCTTCTCGTGATAAGGGAATTCAGCTGTCGCAGTAAATCTTTTCCGCAGTAAATAGCTCGACCGTTTCTTACCCGGCCGTCAGTCCGCCTTCGGCGTCTTGGACATCGGCGTATTCACCGTGACCTCGCCTGTGTAAGCGCGGAACTGCAGGGCCGACTGATGCCCGGCACCGTGATGCAGCGTCAGGTGCGCCACCGGGCCGTCGGCGGCCAGGTCATTGCGCTCGCCGGCATGCCAGTTACGGTCGGCGAGCGGGAAATTAGATCCGGCGACCTCGATACGGAGCTGATGGCCAGGAGCAAAGTAGTTGGCCGTCGTGATGCCCGTGATATCGACCCGGACGATCTCGCCGGGCACCAGTTGCGCGGGCTTGTCCAGGCCATTGCGGTACCGCAGCCGCAGGCAGCTGTCGGCCAGGTTGTACGCCGTTCCGTCGGGGTAGACGTCGACGAGCTTGACGAAGACGTCGGCGTCTGCCACGTCCGCGGAAAGGTACAGCTGCGCGCTGACATCGCCGGCGATCGTGAGCGGCTCATCCAGCACCGGCGTGCTGTATACGAGGACATCGGCCCGGCACTCGACCGTGCGCTGATCCCGGCACACAGCCGAGTCCATGGCGAGGTCGCCACCGAGGGACGGTACCGGGTTCGCGGGGTCGGCGATGAACTCATCGTTCCCCGCGGCGCCGGGCGCGGGCACCAGGGCTCCGTCTCCCCACAGCGTGCTCGCCGACTCACTGCTGGTCAGGTACAGCGTGCGGTCCTCGGTCTCCGGCAGCGGCCAGGACTCCCCGGTCAGCCACGTCTCCGCGCCCAGCAGGAACACCTGGACCTTCGGCATTGGCTTCCAGGCGTCCGCCTTGTCCAGCAGGAACCGGTCGAACCACGAGGTAATGATGTCGTCGTAAGGGAAATAGCTGTTTCCCACCGGCCGGTCGCCGAGCTTGGCGTCCGACGCGGTATCCAGCATCTTGCAGTGCGAGGTGGGCGCCATGATGAGGTACTGCTCGGGATGATGCTGCTGGAACTCGAACAGCTTGACGGTCTCAAAGGCGCCGACGTCCATCCAGCCGTTGATGTTCAGGGACGGCGTGGCGCCGGTGTGACGGGCGTCGATCAGGTCGACGGTCTCCCAGGATGGCCCGGTCGGCCCCTCGGCCAGGTACGTCTCGTAGCCGGTCAGCGGCGCGCCCATCCGCCGCAGTACCGCGCCGCTCGGCGCCTCCAGGGTCGAGCGATCCAGCGCCTGGAGGTACTCGGGCAGGCGGAAGTCGGGCACGCTGACCGAGTAGCGGCGGAAGGTCCGCGCCAGCTCGTCGCCGTCCGCCTCGGCGGGCAGCTTGGGCCGCAGCCGGATCCCGTACGGGGCGTGCCACAGTGCCCAGGTCTTGATCATCGGGATGCCGCCCCGGTAGAAGCAGCCCTGTGATCCGTTAACTCCCGGGACGTTGCCGATGCCGGCCCCGGAGCTCATCGGAACGCAGGCAGCGAGGGCTGGATGCCCGATCGCGCCGAGCCGGAGCTGGTTCTCCGCAGTCGAGGAGCAGCCGTGCAGCCCGACCTTGCCGTTCGACCAGTCCTGCGCGCTGATCCAGTCCAGCGTGTCCTGCGCGTCGGCAGTAGTGCTGGTCAGGAACGCGAAGTCGCCCTCGGACCACTCGGTGCCCCGCTCGTTCTGCACGATGACCACGTAGTTGCTCTCGAAGTGCAGCTTGAACGCGGGCTTGAACGGGTCGTGAATCGACGTCTCCGGGTACGGCGTGCGGATCCCGATCGCCGGGTAGCGACCTTCGGCCCGCGGCCGGATGACAACGGTGGCCAGCCGCACTCCGTCGCGCATCGGCAGCATGATGTACTCGACCAGGTAGCGGACGGCATCGGCGCCCAGCTCGCGCACCGACTTCTCCAGCGCCGTCGGCGGGAAGAAGTCCTGCCGCCTACTGCCCTCAGCTTCTGCCATGGCCTCTTCCTCAAGGGTCGGCATGCACGGCGCCCGGCCGCGCATGGCGTCAGCGTAGGCCCGGGCCCGGCTGGCCAGCACGCGACAGCAGTGGCAGAAAGCAGCCCGCTCGTCCGACGCCTGTTGACCGCCTCGGGCGTGCAACGGCCGCCCGCCAGGCTTCTCCAGCGCAGCAGTGGTCCGGGTCCGGACGGATAATCTGAGCCGGCCGGGGCAGTCCCGTGAATAGCAGTCATCGTGGCGGCCCAGGCCGCTGGAGCCGGAGTTACCGTCGGCTGGCGAGCCGGGCTGCGGGGAGGGGCACAAGATGACCCGTAAGGCGCTGTTTTTCATGATCCCGCTGACTGTGGCCGGGATTGTCGCCGGCCAGCGACAGGACATTGTCCGCTACCTGAAGATCAAGCAGATGTCCTCCGGAACTGGTCACCCGGAGAACGTGCCGGCGAGCGGATCGCAGGCCTACCCGCAGTCCGGCCACGGCGCCGCTGACGGTACCGGCGACTTCGACTCGGCGAGCCGCGGCGGCCCGGCTCAGGCCCGGTAGCGCCGTCGCTCGAGCCGCGGCATCGCGGCAGCCAGGCTCAGCTGCGGCCCGTCAGGCGCGGTCTGCTCACGCGTCGAGTTATCCGCCGGCCTGGCAGGCCGCCGGTTCTCTCGGCAGAGTGCAGCAACTCCCTTCCCTGGCTGCGATTAATTATGACGCTTTAGATCATTATTAACTAATAGAAACGCGGCGTGTGATTTGTCGCGGATGAAAAGGGGCAAGATTTGCCGGCCAGTCCGCTCTGTGGTTAAATCCAAACGCTGGAGGTCTAGACCCCGCTTGGCCGGATGTCGGCACGCATGTCACAAACTCGGCGGAAGCGGCAGATATGAAGCATTCCGGAAGCTCTCCGATTCCGGCTCCGGGCAGATCCGGTTCGCCCGCTGGGCTAGCTCAAGAAGAACTGCCCGAGCTGCCCGAGCTGCCCGGGGGGTTGCCCGGCGCGCCGACCGGATATCCGGCCGGGGCCGGATGCACTAGAGCCTTTCAGCCGGGTGGCGCGGCTGGCCGCAATGACCTTGGATATCTCGATGGCGGCCGTCACGGTCGCCGGGCGGCGGTCGGCATCAGGCCGGAGGCGTCCTGGCGACCCGCACCTGACTGATCGGGCGAGCTTGCCTGAGCAGGCGCTGCTCCGGTCCGTGATCGAGTCCGGGGACCGGGTGGTCGTGAGCGACGCCCAGCTGGACGTGCGGCTCAGCTCCAGCTCTCCGTTCGAGCCGGAAAGCGCGCGGGCCTGGGCCGGATTTCCGGTACGCGATCCGCAGGGCGGCGTTGTCGGCGCGCTCTGCGTAGCTGGCCATACCCCGCGCAACTGGAGCGCGCAGGATGTTGAGCTGCTCGGCACGCTGGCCCAGGTCGTCTCCAGCGAGGTCGCGCTGCAGGTGGCCCTGCAGTACGGTGCAGAACGTGCCGAGCTGGCGCGGACCCTGCAGGAGAGCCTGCTGCCGCCGCGGCTGCCAGAGATCCCGGGCCTGAGCATTGCTGCGCGGTATGTGGCCGGGGGGACAGGGGTTGAGGTCCTCGGAGACTTCTACGACATATTCCCGTCCGTCCGGTCAGGCTGGGGAATGGTTGTCGGTGATGTATGCGGCAAAGGAGCCCCGGCTGCGAAGAGCACGGCGCTGGCCAGGTACACCCTGCGGGCCGAAGCGCACCGGCATGGCCGGCCGAGCATGATTCTGGCTGCCTTGAATCAGGCCCTGCTGGATTGGCTTACTGAGGACCGGCGGTTCCTCAGCGCTATTTACGCCACCGTGCGGCCGACACCGGCCGGAGCCGCGGTGCAGGTGAGCGTCGCGGGTCATCCGCTGGCATTGGTGCGACGTGCTAACGGGTCCGTGCAGACAATCGGGAGGCCGGGAACTTTGCTCGGCCTGCTCCCCGATCCCGAATTGCACGACTCACGGGCGCTGCTGCGGGCCGGCGACAGTCTCATCTTCTTCACCGACGGCGTGACGGAGGCCCGCAGCCGGATCAGCCGCGAGCTTTACGGGGACGACCGCCTCCGCGACATGGTAGCCGGGCTCCGCGACATGTCCGCCGCGCACATCGCCGGCGCCATCCAGCGAGCTGTCCGGACCTTTAGCGGCGGAGACCTCAGCGACGACACCGTCGCACTGGTCCTGCAAGTGCCCGGCAGGCGGCCGGAAGTCGCCCCGGGTTTTGTTTCCGGGTAAAAGGCGCGTATGGTCAGAGGAACTCTGGACCCTGGTATCTGCGCTGCCGCTATTCGGCGGCGCGGGAGGGTCCATTTTTTTGTCCACAGAAAGGTGCAGGCAAGGGCGCTGCAGGCCAGAGACGGCGGACACCCGCGGGTCACACCCGTTTCCGCCGCAATCTGCCCGGCATAACCGACTACCGCGTGCCACAGCTGGTCACTGACTAAGGGAGTCGGTAATGGGCATCATCGCCTGGATCGTTCTTGGCCTGGTAGCAGGCCTCATCGCCAACATGCTGATCCCCGGCCGGAGACAGCAGGGCCTCATCATCACCTGCCTGATCGGCGTCGCCGGGGCCCTGCTCGGCGGCTGGCTGGCTACGAAGATCTTCCACGTCCACTCGCTGCAGGGCTTCTTCAACATCTCTACCTGGCTGACGGCCATTGTCGGCGCGGCCATCCTGCTGCTGGCCTACCACCTGGTGACCAGTCAGTCCGGCCGGTCGGGGCGGTCCAGCCGGTCGAGCCGGTCCAGGCGATTCGCCCGCCGCTGAGCCCGGGACCCTGCGCCTGCACAGGCGCAGGGTCCCGCCATCCGCGCCGGGCGCAGCCTGGCTCTTCAGCAGGCTCAGCCATGGAGAACAGCAATGACACACCGGCCTTACCGCCGCACGGCCAGCCAGGGCGCCTGCTCCCGCCCGTTGTCGCTTTCCGCCGGGTGCCCGTCATGCCGCGAATAGCGGCCGGCGTGGCGTGGATGTCCCGGAGCGCCTGCCGGAGCGAGGATCCTGAGCTGTTCTTCCCGGTCGAGCTGGCGGGCCCGGCGCTGCTGGAACGGATTAGCACCGCGAAGGCGGTCTGCGGGCGCTGCCTGGTACGGCGTAGCTGCCTGTCCTATGCGGTGCGGACCGGGCAGGAGGGCATCTGGGGCGGGACCACCACGGATGAGCGTCGCCGCCGGCGGCGACGCTCATCCGCAGGCAGCGGGCCCAGGGCGGCGTGATGAGCCTGCCCGGCAGCCAGCGGCAGGCGCTGGAACGGATCGAGAAAACGCTGCGGGAAGACGACCGGCAGCTATGCTCGCTGTTCGCGACTTTTACGCGGCTGACCAGTCACGAGGCCATGCCCCGGATCGAGACGGTCACCCCGCGCTGGCAGCTGCGGCTGGGCCTGGGGGCGGCAGCGACGGCGATCGGGCTGGCCGCGGTCATGATCGCGCTGCTGGTCAGCCTGATTGCCCCTGGCCAGCCGCCGTGCAGCGGCCGCGGTGCCGCCGCCACGGCGTACCTGCAACCCTTCCGCGTCGGCCAGCAGGCTTCCTGCCCGGCCCGGCATCCGGCCGGGACCAGTCATGCCGCCGCCGGCCAGTCCTGATCAGGACTCATGGGAACCGAGGCGGCCATGACCGTCAGATCGGCCGGCAGCGGGCGTGCCGGCCGGCCAGCCGCCAGCCCGGCTGCCGGGGCTGTTCCCCCGGAACGGTACCTGGCCGGGCTGGACGACGGGGAACTGCTCGCCATCGCCCGGTCACCAGGACAGGCGGGCGAGCGAGCTGCGGCGGCGCGGGCGGAACTGGTGACCCGGCACCGCAGCCTTGTCCGGTCGTGCGTCAGGCGGTACCGGCGCCGACCGGATCTGGCCGAGGACCTGATGCAGGTCGGCTATGTCGGACTGATGAAGGCGATCAGAAAGTTCGATCCAGCCGTCGGCGGGAACCTGGCCGCGTACGCGCAGCCGACCATCACCGGCGAGCTCAAGCGGTACTTCCGCGACAACCGCTGGCCCGTCCACGCCACGCGTTCTGTTCAGGAGCTGGTGCTGGCCGTCCGCGCGGCGACCGAGGACCTGACTCATGAGCTGGGCCGCGTCCCGGCCGAGGCCGAGCTGGCCGCGCGCCTGGCGGTCAGCGCGGCCGAGTTGCGCGACGCGCGGCTGGCGGAGACGGCATTCCGGCCGTCCTCGCTGGATGAGCCGCTGGGCACTCACTCAGACGCAGCCAGCCTGGCTGACCTGCTGGGCGAGGACGACCGGCGGATTGAGCACATGCTCGCCATGCAGGTCGTGGCGGCGCACTGGGACGAGCTGCCGGCCCGTGAGCGGACCATCCTGATGTTCCGTTTCCACGGCGACCTTTCGCAGGCCGAGATCGGCCGGCGCATCGGCCTCTCCCAGATGCAGGTATCCCGGCTCCTCAGCCACGCACTCGGCTACCTCCGCACCTGCCTGCTCGCCTAGTACAAGGGCGCGGCGCGGGTGCGCGCCGGGCGGTCAGCTTCAGCCAGGACCTCGACGACGGCACGGCCATCCTGGCTCGCGCATTTCCCCGCTGACGACGGCTGCGGCAGGCCGGGGGCCACCCCCCGGAAGGTGCCGCGCCATGATGTGGTTGTACCGGACTGCCACGTTCGCCGAACGGCGATGTGGACGGATGAAGGGAGATCGGTCATGGTCATGGCACTGCCGTATGACTCCGCGCCGAGGCTCGCCGAGTACGCGCACCCGCACATGCTGGTGACCGCCGAATGGCTGGCCGAGCACCTGGGAGACCCGGGCCTCGTGGTCGCCGAGTCGGACGAGGATGTGCTGCTGTACGAGACCGGGCATATCCCGGGAGCGGTCAAGCTGGACTGGCACACCGAGCTGAACGACCCTGTCAGCCGTGATTATGTCGACGGCGAGGGCTTCGCCGCGCTGATGTCCCGCAAGGGGATCAGCCGGGACACCACCCTGGTGCTCTACGGGGACAAGAACAACTGGTGGGCTGCTTACGCGCTGTGGGTCTGCACCCTGTTCGGGCATCCTGACGTCCGCCTGCTCGACGGCGGGCGGGCCAGGTGGGCGGCCGAGGGCCGGGAGATGACAACCGAGGCGGCCAAGCTCGCGGCCGCGGACTATCCCGTCGTCGACCGCGACGACCAGCAGATCCGCGCTTTCCAGGACCAGGTGCTGGCCCACCTGGGTCAGCCGATGATCGATGTCCGCTCGCCCGGTGAGTACAGCGGCGAGCTCCTGCACATGCCTGACTACCCGCAGGAAGGCGCGCTGCGCGGCGGGCATGTGCCAGGCGCGCGCAACGTCCCGTGGGCGCGGGCGGCCAACCAGGATGGCACCTTCCGCAGCCGCGCGGAGCTGGAGGCGATCTACCAGAGCGAGGCCGGGCTCAGTCCCGACGATGAGGTGATCGTCTACTGCCGGATCGGCGAGCGGTCCAGCCACACCTGGTTCGTGCTGCACCACCTGCTCGGGTACCCCGCTGTGCGCAACTACGACGGATCCTGGACTGAGTGGGGCAACACCGTCCGCGTCCCGATCACCCGCGGAGATGCGCCGTGACCGCAGCCGGGCTGCACCCGCGGCTGCGCGAGATCGCCGATGAGTTCACCACGATGGAGGACAGCCAGCGGCTGCAGCTCCTGCTGGAGTACTCCGGTGATCTGCCGCCGCTGCCGGACCGGTACGCCGCGCACCGGGAACTGCTGGAGCCGGTCCCCGAGTGCCAGACACCGCTGTTCGTCGCGGTGGAGGTCGACCAGGACGACGCCGTGCACCTGTTCTTCGACGCGCCGGCGGAGGCGCCGACCACCCGGGGGTTCGCGAGCATCCTGCACGCCGGGCTCGATGGCCTGAGCGCGACGGAGGTGCTGGACACGCCGGGCGAGTTCTCCAGCCAGCTGGGCCTGCAGGACCTGGTCAGCCCGCTGCGCCTGCGGGGGATGGCGGCCATGCTGGCGCGGATCAAGCGTCAGGTGCGCGACCGCCGGACGCAGTAGCCGGTGACCTCATCGGAGGCCTCGGCCGCGAGCCGGC
The DNA here is from genome assembly GCA_963780555.1 of uncultured Actinomycetota bacterium. Classification (GTDB taxonomy): domain Bacteria; phylum Actinomycetota; class Actinomycetes; order Streptosporangiales; family Streptosporangiaceae; genus DASUBV01. The sequence goes on from CAWACD010000002.1 coordinate 144,293, forward strand.
CCTGCATCACCAGGACGTCGAGGTGGGCCGCGGTCTCCATCACCGCCAGCATCTGGTTGAAGGGGTCCAGTTCATCCAGGGCCCTTTCCCGGCGTGTCCAGGTGAGCTGCCTGGCTACCTCGTAGGCCGTGCCGGCGCCGCGCTCGACGGCACGCTGAGAGGCATCGAGCCGGGCCGCGTGATGGGCGAGCAGCTCATCGACGCGGGCGTGCACGCTGCCGGTGACCGGGCCGTGCGCCGGCAGCAGGACCGTGTCGGGCAGCTGCCGTACCGTTCGGAGCGACTGCAGGTAGTCGGCCAGCGGGCGGGCCGCGGGCGCGGGCTCGAATCCGATCGACGGGGTGATGTGCGGCAGCACGTGGTCGCCGGCGAACAGCAGCCCGGCGGCCTCGTCCCGGAAGACCAGGTGCCCGCGAGTGTGGCCCGGCGTCGGGATCGGAGTCAGCTTCCGGGCGTGCAGGGTGATGTCGTCCTGACCGCTGAGCCACTCATCAGGCAGGCCCCAGATCTGCGCGGTGGGCCGGGCCGGAAAGGCGGCCCGCAGGGCGCCGATGACCGGCGCGGCGCCGGCCCGGCGCAACCGCTCTACCTGGCCCTCCAGGCGGATGTGCCCCTCGCTGAGCGACAGCTCCAGCGACGGCCGCTCCCCGATGCCGAGGCTGAGCCGGGAGCCGAACTCGCGGCGCAGCACCACGCCCTGGGTGTAATGGTCGCGGTGCACATGCGTGATCAGGAACCGGGTCACATCGCCGAGCTCACGGCCGAGGCTCGCCAGGGCGGCCGCCAGCTGAGCTCGTGCCTCGGCCAAGGCCCAGCCGGAGTCGATCAGCACGAGGGTGTCCCCGTCCTCGATCGCGTACACGTTGACCGCTCGCAGGGCGTCGCTGGGCAGCGGCAGCGGGATGCGGTGCACTCCGGGTGCCACGGCGAACGCGCCGGGCTCGCTCCAGCTCCGGTCCGCTCCCGGCCGCCTGCCGGCGGCACCGGCGGTCAATTCTGATCGGTCCATCGGGCGTCCCTGCGGTCGAGGAAGGCGCGCGCGCCTTCCGTGGCGTCTGCCGTCTGTCGTGCCTGCCGGGAGATCTCCGCGGCGAGATCCCAGGCCTTCGCGGACGGCCCGGCAGCCGCGGCCCGGGCGAGCCGCAGGCTCTCCCGCACCGCGCCCGGCGCGTTGGCGGCAATGACGGCAGCCAGGCGGAGCGCCGCGGGCACCGCCTGGCCGCTGTCGACCAGCCGGCTGATCAGTCCCAGCTCGGCTGCCTCGGTGGCCGTCATGGTACGTCCGGTCAGGATGATGTCGAGTGCCCTGGCCGACGGGAGAGCGCTGGACAGCCGGAGCACGCCGCTGCCGGCGACGACCCCGCGGGTGACCTCCGGCAGCGCGAACTGCGCGGTGCGCTCAGCGACGACCAGGTCGCAGGCCAGCACGATCTCGAAGCCGCCGGCGACGGCGTACCCGTGCACGGCGGCGATGACCGGCTTGCGGCGCGGGTACCGGACGAAGCGGCGAAGCCGCCCCGCGCCGTGGCCAGCGTCCCGCCCTGGCCCCGGGCCACGTAGCCGAGGTCCGCGCCCGCGCAGAACGCGGCGTCGCCCTCGGCGGACAGGACTCCGACGCGCAGCGCAGGGTCGGACTCCAGGCGGTCGACGGCCGACTCCAGCGCGGTGGCCATCTGCGGCGTGATCGCATTGCGCTTGGCCGCCCTGGCGAGCACGATGTGCGCGATGTTCCCGCGGGTGGCCAGGCGGACCGTGCCGCTGCCGCCGGCCGTCATCCGGCCGGCGCCGGGCGCCGGAAGCGGGCCGTCCGGTCCCGGAATTCCGGCCCGGTCAGAAGGCCGGCCTGGATGGCGCCGAGGGCAGCCAGCTCCTCGGCCAGCCCGCGCCCGGCGGCCCGGCGCAGGGCGGCCTTACTGCGGGCCAGGGCTACGGAGGGCAGCCCGGCCAGCCGCCGCGTGATGGCAGCGGTGGCCTCGGCCAGCTCAGCCGGCTCGACGACCCGGCTGACCAGTCCCCAGTCGAGCGCGCGGCCGGCCTCCACCGGCTCGCCGAGCAGTACCATCTCGTGCGCGCGGGCTGAGCCGATGGCCTCGGTGAGCAGGTGTGCTCCGCCCATGCCGGGCACCAGGCCGACCCCGATCCACGAGCTGGCAAAGGTCGACCGGGTGCTGGCCACCCGCAGGTCGCAGCTCAGCGCCAGGTCGAGCCCGGCGCCCAGCGCGGCACCGTCAATGGCGGCCACGACCGGGAACGGCACAGCCGCCATGGTCGTGACCAGCCGGTGGAAGTGCTGGTAGACGACCTCGCTCATGGCCAGCGTGCCGAGCTCGATCGTCGCGTTCAGGTCCGTCAGGTCTCCGCCGGCGCAGAACACCGGCGGGCCGCCGGCCAGCACGCAGGCCCGGACCTCCTCGGTCGCGAGCCCGGCTAGCCGGCTGGCCAGCGCGCTCACCAGCCCGGCCGTCAGCGCGTTGCGGCGGTGCGGCCGGTCCAGGGTCAGCTCGACCACATCGTCGTCGCGCCGCTCCCGGAAGCCGGGCGAGCTGGCCGCGGAGGATCCGCTGCTGCCAGCAGCCATTTCAGTCATCGCGGAACACCTTCCAGTCAAGAGCGATCAGCTCGCCGCGGCCGTCGAACGTGACAGGGTTCAGGTCGATCTCGGCTACCTGCCCGGCGCCGGCCGCGGCCGGGATCGCAGCGATCAGGGCCTGCAGGGCGAGGACCAGGCTGACCAGCTGACTGCGCTGGCCCGGGTCGGTGACGTGCTCGCGGACCAGCATGCTCGCCTCCCGGCGGGTCACCGGCAGCAGGCGGAACTCGATCGCTGCGCCAACGTCGCTGCCGCCCGCGCCGAACATCAGGACGTCCTCGCCCGATGCCCGGCGCTGCCAGCCCACGGCGAACTCCCGGTCGTGCGGCACCTGCTCGGCCAGGCTGAGCGGGTAGCCGAACGACCCGGCGAACAACTCCAGGACCAGCTCGGCCGTGCGGGCGTCCGGCAGATTGCGCCAGACGCCCGAGACCTGCTGCCGGTGCGCAATTCCCTCCGCCTTGGCCACGACCGGGAAGTCGCTGATCCGGCCCGGCGCCGCCGCGCGGTCGGCGTCGCTGGTCACTTCCAGCAGCCAGGGCCAGCGCAGCGGCAGCGCGCGCAGGAAATCGCGGGCGGCCACGCCCGTGATCGCGCTGGCGCGGGGGCTCATGCCGCGCCCTGCCCGGCTGCCCGGCCGGGAGCCGAAGCCGGGGCGCGGCGGCCGACGGTCCAGCCCAGCCGTGCTACCTCGCGCAGCACGCGGATCTTGAGCGCGCCTTCCGCGATGCCGCGGGCCACCACCAGGCCGGTTGCGTCCCAGGCACCGCTCGTGATGTCGGGCAGCGGGGAGACCAGCACCCCGGCCTTCCCGCTGCGGGCGCAGGCCGCCGCCAGCGCGTCGTACAGGTGGACGTGGTTGGGCGTCGGCGGCGGCAGGCCCATGCCCGCCACGCAGGCCACCACGCGGTACCGCGGATCAGCCGCGTAGGCGCTGGTCAGCTCAGTCAGGCTGGCGCCCTGCGCCAGCGCGGCGGCGCCGCCGTCGAGCGGATTGAGAACCCGCCCGGTACCCACGACGCGGGCGATGGCGCGCGCCCCGCGCGGGGTGGGCTGCGGCAGCGGTACACCGCGGCGCTCCAGCGCGTCCGCGACGAGGATCACGCCGCCGCCGGTCAGGCCGAACAGCGCGACGCCGTCGCCCCGGCCGCGGTCCAGGATGGCGGCCCCCGCCCGGTCGATGGCCTCGGCACCCCACAGCAGTTCCTCGACATTAGCGACCTGCACGATGCCGTACTGCCGGGCCACGCCGCTGACCAGGGCGGTGCCGGTGGCTAGCGTGCCGGTATGCGACTGGGCGAGCGTGGCGCCGCCGGCCGATTCGCCGCCGACCGCGAGCAGGACGACCTTGCCCTGCCGGGCCGCATGCCGGCCGACGGTGGCCAGGTCGGCGAGCCGTGTGACCCCTTCGACGTACACGCAGACGATCGTGATGTCGTCCTCGGCCAGGGCCGCTACCGCTGCGTCGGCGAACGAGAAGCCCCGGCCGTTGCCGATCGATACCGCGCACCCCACCCCGAGCCCCTTGCACCAGGCCGCGCGCAGGAACGCCCCGACCAGCGCGCCGCTCTGCGAGATGAAGGCGACCCGGCCGGGCCGGGCCTGCGCGGGCGCCGGGCCGGTGATCCCGCAGAACCGGGTCGCGGCAGTGAACCGGTACAGGCCCATTGACTGCGGGCCGAGCACCGGCACCCGCCGGCCGGTCGGGTTATCGGCCGACCAGCTGGCCAGCTCCTGCTCCAGGTCATCGCGGCCGGCGTCGCCGAAGCCGCCGCCGTAGACCGCCACCGCGCTGATGTCGCCGGTCAGCTCCCGCACGGCGCTGACCGCCGTCTCGCCGCTCAGCAGGACGTGCACGAAGCCCAGCGGCCCGGCGACGTCGCGCGCCGAGGCCAGATAGCCGTCCTCGCCGCGCGCCGCGCGCGCCGGGTTGACCAGGTGAACGGGACCCTCGAAGCGACAGTCCTCGCGGCGCAGGTTGGCCAGCAGGGTCCGGCTCGGCCCGGAGGACTCGCTGAACCCGATGATGGTCGCCGCCGGCGGCCGGAACAGCTCGCGCGGGTCTGCGCCCCCGCGCTTCTCAGTAACGCCGCTTGGCGGGCTCATGCCTGGGAGTACCGCTGGTCCCGCTCGGCGATCTTCTCCTTCCAGTTGTCGGTGTAGGTCTCGTCAGTGATCTTGATTCCGTCCTCGGTCCGGTGGCACATGGCATGCACGGTCGCCGCGTACTCCTGTCCCTCCCGGGCGCCCATCAGGTCGAAGCACTTATTCGTGGCCTGCTTCTCCAGGGCCAGGAACGCCAGGGGGACCCGGGCGATCTGATCGGCGACCGAGCGCACGTGGGCATCCAGGTCCTCGGCGGGCATTGCGGCGTTGATCATGCCGACCTCGGCTGCTTCAGTCCCGTTGATGTAGCGGCCGGTGAACAGCAGCTCCTTGGCCCGGCGCACGCCGATCAGCCACGGCCACATGTGCATGTACCGGCCCGAGCCGCTGACCGGCCGCCAGCACATCTTGGTGTCGTCCGCGGCGTACACCAGGTCACACTGCATGGCCAGTTCCAGGCCTACCGTCAGCGCATAGCCATGCACCTGGGCGATGACAGGCTGCGGGATGTCCCACAGCCAGGTCCGGTAGTTGTGCAGGGAGCTGTAGACCCAGCGCTGCTCATTGATCAGCGGGTCCCCGGTCGCGAACGGCGGCTTGGCGATGCGCTCGCCGACATCGTGGCCCGCGCAGAAGGCGCGCCCGGCGCCCTTGAGGATCACCACCGAGATGTCCTGGCGGACGGGGATCTCGGTGAAGATGTCATTGAGCCGCCGCATCATGGGCTGGGTGGTCGCGTTGAGCTTCGCGGGCCGGTTCAGCGTGACCGTCGCCACGCCGTCGGCTACCTCGAACAGCACCAGCTCGTCACTCATCTGTGTCTCCTTGCTTCTTGTCGTGCCGGACGGGGTGCGGGCGGGCGCGCGCTGCGGGATCAGGACAGCCAGGCTCGCGCGACGGCGGCGACGTCGGCCGCCGATCCCCGCAGGACCAGCGTGTCGACTACCGAGGCCTCCCACTCGCGCAGGACCTCGAGGATGCGGGGGACCGGCCCGATCAGCGCCACATCGGCGACCATGGCGTCACTGACCTGGCTGGCTGCGGCAGCGGCGCCACCGTCGGCGTCAGCCGCCAGTGCCCGCTCGCACTCGGCCTCGTAGCCGATCCGGGCGAATGTCTTGTAGTAGTAATTGCTGCCGGGTGGGCCCATCCGCGTGATGTAGAACGCCATCTTGCCCCGCAGCTGGCTCGCGGCGGTCGCGGTGTCGTCCGCGACCACGACGTCGGCGATCGCGACGACTTCGAACGGCCGGTCCTGGTCGCCGGGCGGGCGGCGGGCGGTGCCCTCGGCGATCGCGGCCGCGTAGTAGTCACTGGCCCGCGGCGCGAAGAAGCCCGTGATCAGCCCGTCGGTGATCGAGGCGGCTAGCGCGATGTTCTTCGGCCCCTGGGCGGCCAGGTAGACCGGCAGCTCGGGACGCAGCGGGTGCAGGTAGGAGATCAGGCCGGCCGGCCGGCAGCGGGCACGTTGTAGTAGGTGCCGCTGAAGCTCAGTGGCTCCTCGCGGGCGAGCGCCTGGCGCAGCAGCGTGACGTACTCGGTCGTCCGCTGCAGCGGCTTGCCATAGGGAACTCCGTGCCAGCCCTCCGCGACGCGGCGGCCGGACACGCCGACGCCGAGAACCAGGCGGCCGCCGCTGAGGTGATCGAGGGTCATCGCGGTCATCGCGGTCGCCGCCGGGGTGCGCGCCGGCATCGCGGCGATCCCGGCGCCGAGCCGCAGCCGGCTGGTCTGCGCGGCGCACCAGGCGAGCGGGGTGAAGGCGTCGCCGCCGTAGGACTCCGACGTCCAGATCGAGTCGATCCCGGCTGCCTCGGCCTCGCTGACTAGCCAGTTCCCGATCTCCGGCATGCCGTGCCGCCAGTTAGCCAGCTGCACGCCCAGCTTCATCGGCTGCCTCCGCGGACGCGGCCGGTCACGGCGCCAGCCCCGTGACCAGCTCGGCCAGCGCGACAGCATGCCGCAGGTAGCGGTGCAGTCCGAGGTCCCAGGTGTAGCCGATGCCGCCGTGGACCTGGATACCGCCGCGGATGACATCGGCGGCGAGCGCGATGGCGGCCCGGGCGGCCTCGATGGCATCAGCGTCGCCCTGAGCGGACCAGACCACCGCGCTCCAGCCGAACTGGGTATCGCGGTGCATCTCGGCGAGCAGGTGCGCGACCGCCTGGTAGCTGCCGATGAGGTGGCCGTAGGCGCTGCGCTGCTTGGCGTAGGCGACCGAGCGGTCCAGCACGTCCTGGGCTCCGCCGATGGCCTCGGCGGCCCACAACGTGGCCAGCTCGCGGCTGGCCTGCGGGCTCAGTCCCGAGGCGGCATCGCAAATCCCGGCGGCTAGCGACGGGGCGAAGTCCTCGGCCGGCATCTCGGTGAGCCGCGGCGCGCTAGCGGACGGCGTACCGTCCGCCGCGGCGCTGCCCGCCGTCCGGCCGGCCGGCACCGGCGGGCCGAGAATCTCGATGCCAGGCCAGCCGGCGAACGGCGCCAGCGGTCCGGCCGGGGTGGCGATGGCGCAGGTGATGGCGGCCTGGTCAGCCGAGCCGCGCCAGCGGCAGCCGAGCATCGTGGTCATGAACGGGACGGGGACCAGGTGCGCGCCCCAGGCCCGGGCGGCCTCGGCCAGGTCCAGCAGGCCCGGTCCGCCGGGCGCCTCCAGGCCCATCCCGAGCCACCCGCCCGCGGTCAGCTCGGCCCAGGCCCGGGCGGGCGCGTCGGCGGACGGCCCGCCGTCACCGCGCTCGGCGTACCGGGCGGCCAGCTCGCCGAGCTCGGCGGCCACCGGCAGGAAGTCGGCGGCTGCGGTCACCTTCATGGGCGTCCTCCCTCGCGCGGCAGGTCCAGCACCCGGCTGGCGACCACGTTGCGCTGAATCTGGGAGGTCCCGCCGTAGATCGTGGCGGCGAGCGCCTCCAGGTGCAGCCCGCGCCAGTAGGCGCGATGCTCGGCGCAGTCCTGCTGCAGGCCGCAGGCGGTGATGTCCTGCATGAGCTGGCTCCACCACATCTGCAGGACCGAGGTGACCGGGAACCAGTCGCCGTCCCGGGCGAGCAGGTCGGTCCCGCGGGCCACTTGCCAGCTGAGCACGGTGGCCTTAGTCGCCAGCTCACGGTGCCTGCTGGCGGCAGGCCGCCCGGCCACGCAGTGCTGCAGGGTGTCGAGCCACTCGGCGATCAGCATGTGCCGGCGCAGTGCCCCGGTGATCACCTGCCGGCCCGCGCGCTGGCCGCGCAGGGTGGCCAGCCGCCAGCCCTCATGCTCCTGGCCGACCAGGTCGGCGCGGGCGACCCGGACGCCGTCGAAGAAAACCTCGTTGAAGTGTGCCTCGCCGGTGAGCTGGCGGATCGGCCGCACCGTGATGCCCGGCTGGTGCATGTCCAGCAGGAACATGCTGAGATTGTGATGGCGGCGCAGTTCGCGGGACGTCCGCGCCAGCAGCCAGCAGCGATCGGCGATATGCGCGTTGCTGGTCCAGATCTTGTGCCCGGTCACCCGGTACATGCCCGCGCCGTCCGGCTCGGCGATCGTCTGCACCGAGGCCAGGTCCGACCCCGCGTCCGGCTCTGAGTAGCCCTCGCACCAGATCTCCTGGCCGCTGAGGATGGCCGGCAGGTACCTGGATCGCTGTTCGTCGGTGCCGTTGACGACGATGCTCGGGCCCGCGACGTGCTTGCCGATGACGTTCAGTTCCTCGGGGGCGTGGGCCCGGCCGGCCTCCTGGAAGAACACCAGGTCCTCGATCGGGCCGAGACCCCGGCCGCCGAACTTCTCCGGCCAGCTGATCCCGGTATACCGCCCGGCCCACAGCGTGCGTTCCCACTCGCGGCGGACGCTGATGCGCTCGTCCTCGGGCATGTCGAAGCGGTTCGCCCAGGTGGCCGGCACGTGAGCGGCGAGCCAGTCGGCAGCCAGGGTCCGGAATTCCGCCACCCGCGGGTCCTCGAAGGACCGGATCGCGCTCGCGCTGACCGCTGGGCTGACCTCGGGCGGCTGGCCGCTCATCGGGCTGCTCCCGGGCTGGCCGGCGCGGCCGGGGCGCCGGCGGTCAGGCCGAGAGCGCCGGAGCTGGCCAGCTTGCCGATCTGCTGCTGGTCGTACCCGAGCCAGGCCAGGATCTCGGGGTAGTCCTGGCCCAGGCCGGGCGGCCCGGAGCGGACCTGCGGCGGCGTGGCACTGAAGTGCAGCGGGCTGGCCACGACCGGGATCTGCTGGCCGCCGTGCCGGACATCGACGATCGCGCCGAGCTCGGCCAGCTGCGGGTCAGCGGCGACTTCGGCCAGGTTCCGCACGGCGGCACAGACGACGCGCTGTTCCTCCAGCCGCCGCAGGCAGTCGGCCAGGGGCATCTCACGGACGATCTCGGATACCTCGTGCATGAGCTCCTCGCGGTGGGCGTACCGGTCAGGGAGGCGGGCAAAACGAGGGTCGGCTGACAGCCACTCGGTGCCGATGCCACGGCAGAACGCCTGCCACATCCGGTCGTTGACCGCGGAGACCGCGAGCCAGCCATCGGCCACCCGGAAGACCTGGTTGGGCTGGCCCATCTTGTTCTGGGTGCCCATCGGCCGGGGCAGGAAGCCCGTCATCAGGTACTGGGTCAGGTGGAAGTTGATCAGGCTCAGGAGCCCTTCATACAGGGACGTCTCGACTTTCTGGCCGGTGCCGCCGCGCTCGCGCGACAGCAGCCCGGACAGCACGCCGATGACGGCATACAGGCCGGCGGTGAGGTCGCCGACCGAGACCGGGCAGCGGACCGGATCGCGGCCCGGCTCGCCGGTGAAGCTGAGCAGGCCGCTGTGCGCCTGCGAGATCAGGTCATTGCCGGACTTGCGGCGGTCGGGGCCGGTGCTGCCGAACCCCGAGATCGCGCAGTAGACGAGCCCGGGGTTGAGCTGCCTGGCGTCGTCATAGCCGATGCCCAGGCCCTCCATGACGTCGGTCCGGAAGTTGTGCACCAGGGCGTCGGCCCGGGCGATCAGGCGGCGGGCCACCTCCAGCCCCGCAGCCGACTTCAGGTCCAGGGAGATCGACTTCTTGTTCCGGTTGAACGACGCAAATACCGGGCCCATCTGCCCGGGCGTGACCGCCACGCGGCCCGCGGCATCGGCCGAGCCATACGTGCGGGCCTCATCTCCGCCCGGCGGCTCGACCTTGATGACGGTCGCGCCGAGGTCACCCAGGATCTGGGTGGCGAACGGCCCGGCCAGGATGCGGCTGAAATCCAGGATCGTGATGCCTGCGAGCGCCCCGGCCGCCTCGCCTGTCGCCGTCATCGTTACCAGCTCCTCCCGAGCGCTAGCGCGGTCGCGGGCGTGCATCACTGCCCGGCGGCGAAGGCCGCCGGCCAACGATTCCCGGAGCGCTGCGAACTTGCTCAGTCGTGCCCTGCTGGGCCCGAGCGTCTCCCAGCCGGGAGCGAGATGTCAAGATCCTGACTCTTGTCGGATTCCGTATCGTGGAGCTACGATCCACGAAGTGGGTCGCATTTCCTGCCCTTCCCGGTCGCTGTCCCGAGGGTTGGGCTGGGTGGGGATATGCGCTCTGACCTGGGCAATGTCCAAGGCGATCGCGCTGCTGGATGCTCTTTCAGCGGGCCGGGAGCCGGGATCGGCGGCCGAGCAGCGGAGGAACAATGACTGCAGACCAGGAGCGGCCGGCCTGGGTGCCCGCCCGGCAGCGCGTCTTCACCGACGCCCAGGTCGCGGAGATGCGCACGGCCCTCGGGGAGTTCCGCTCACCCGGCGCCTACGAGCCCGGCCGGTGGATGGTCAGCGAGTTCAACCGGGATCCGGCCGTGGTCGGAACCGGCTTCCCCGCGAAGGTTTCGCTGCGTGACATCACGCTGCGCACGGTCGAGCAGCTCGGCATCTCGCTGCCGCTGGATCAGCGGCTGGAGATCATCGGGGCACTGGCCGGAGCTGGCGTCTCCGAGATCGTCACCTCAGCGTTCCGCCGTGGTCACACGATTGAGGAGATGAAGCGCGAGGCTGACTTCGCGCACTCGGTGAACGCCGCCACCCGGTTGTGCTACGGCGGCGCCAACACGCCCGAGGACATCGCGATGGCCGCGGACGCCGGCTACGACTCGGTCCAGGTGTGGATCGGGCCCTACCTCGGCAAGGCGGTCGCCGCCGTCGCGGGCGCGGTCTATCACCGGGCCTGGACGGGGCGGGACTGGCAGAACCTGAACTTCCCGCATGGTCCCGCTGATCAGTTCGCCAAGCTGGGCGCCCTGGGCGAGGCTGCCGCGCAGCGCGGCATCAGTGTCTCGGTCATCCTGGCCCTGATCACTTATGCCCGGCGGCAGTACGTCGAGGACTTTGCCAAGGCGGCCCTGGGAGCGGGCGCGAGCGACGTGACGTTCGGCGATCACGCCTCAGCGCTGTCCCCCGAAGGCTGGGCCTACCTGTCGCAGGCCGCCGCCGCGGCCGCGCCTGGCCTGCGCGTCGGGGTGCACAGCCACGACATGTTCGGGCTGGCCACTGCGTGCGCACTGGCCGGAGCCCGCGGCGGCGCGAGCGTGCTGGAGGTGTCGGTCAACGGGCTGACCGAAGGACCTGCTCAGGCGGACCTAGCCGAGACCGCCTGCGCGCTGGAGGCGCTGTACGGCGTGTCCGCCGGCATTGACCTGGAAAAGCTCACGGCCGTCTCGCACAAGGTGGCCGATATCACGGGGGAGCCGGTCCGGCCGCTGCAGCCGCTCGTCGGCACTGAGGTCTTCGACGTCGGCGCCACCGGTGACGAGTATGCCCAGGAATTCAAGATCGACGAGCTGTTCCACTTCGCCATCACGCCGTCGACGGTGGGCAATGCCCGGCACCTGGCCGTGTCGGCCACGACCGGGCCGTACACGGTCTGGGACAAGCTCGACGAGCTCGGGATCGGGGCTACTCACGATCAGGTCGCCGAGATTCACCGTCAGTGCAAGACAGCGGCCGCGGCCCAGCAGGCCCAGCTGCCGGACTCGGTCGTCGCCGACATCGCGCGCACGGTCATCGGACAGGAAGGCACGGCAGGCTGATGACAGTTTCCAGTGACGAGATAACGCCCGCGGAATTCCTGGCGGGCCTCGAGCAGTTCGTCGACAGCTTCGTCATCCCGCTGGAGCAGGAGAACGAGAAGCTGTTCCGCTCGCCTGAGCTGCTCTACGGGAAGAACGGCGGCTTCAGCCCGGAAGTCGTCCAGCTCTTCAAGAAAGTGCGCTCGGCATCGGCGGATGCGGGCTATTTCACCGCCTTCTGCCCGCCTGACATCGGCGGCGCCGGGCTCGGCTCCGCCATGATGGTCCGGGCTTACGAGCGTCTGCACCACCGCTACGGCCCGGTGTATGACCTGCCGTACGAGGTGCTCTCGCACTGGACCTCGGGTCCGAGCTTCCTGTGCTCGCACATGCAGCCCGAGCTGCGCGAGCAGGTGCTGCCCGGCCTGGTCGACGGCACGATCAGCACCTGCTTCGGGATGTCGGAGCCCGACGCCGGCTCGGATGCCTGGCGAATGACCACCCGGGCTCGCCGGGACGGCGATGAGTGGGTCATCAACGGCACCAAGCAGTGGATCTCCAACTCGCCTTACGCCGACTACATATTCCTGTTCGCTGTCACCAATCCCGAACTGCAGGCCCAGCGCCAGGGCGGGGTGAGCTGCTTCCTGCTGCCGATGTCGACCGAAGGGGTCGCGATCGACTCAGTGATCCGGCTGATGGGCGACGTGGGCGGCAACGAGGCGATCCTGTCCTTCCGCGACGTTCGCGTGCCCGCTACCGCCCTCGTCGGCGACCTGGACGGCGGCTTCCGGCTCGCCATGGGCGGGGTCAGCATCGGCCGCACCTACAACGCGGCGCGCAGTGTCGGGCTGGCCCGGTGGGCGCTAGAGAAGGCGACCGAGTACGCGAAGATCAGGGTCACGTTCGGTCACCCCATCGCGGAGTACCAGGGCGTTTCCTTCCAGCTCGCCGAGAGCGCCATGGATGTGCACGCTGCCTGGCTGATGGCGCTGGACCTGGGAGAGCGGCTGGACCGCGGCGAGCGCGCGGTCGCTGAGATGGCGATGGCCAAGGCTTTCTGCGTCGAAGCCTGCTACCGGGTCTACGAGCGGGCCATGCAGATCCACGGCGGCATGGGCATGACCAACGAGCTCGGCCTGTACAAGGGCTGGCATCAGGCGCGCCGGCTGAAGATCGCCGACGGCAGCAGCGAGATCCTGCGGCGCACGATCGCCCGGCGCGTGCTGGCCGGCGATATGGGCTAGCACGACTGCCCGGCCCGGCCGGGCACCCGCACCACGACACGACACGGAAGTACAGAACGGCCGTCAGCGGCGCGCAGCACGGCGCCTTTCCGGAGGCACGCAGCTTTGCACTAGTCCGAACCGCTAGGGAGTCAGCGATGATGTCAGTAAAGGGACGAGCCGGGTCAGCCTGGAAATGGCCGCAGCGCCGCCTGCTGGTGATCGGTATTGCCACAGCGGCCACTATTGCCCTGGCCGCCTGCGGGAGCAGTTCGGGGTCATCCGGCTCGGGCTCGTCGGGCGCCCCGTCGGGACCGATCACGATCGGCATCATCGCGCCGCTGTCCGGGGCGGACGCTGGCCTGGGTGCGCCCGACGCGCAGGGGGCCGCCATTGCCGTCCAGCTGATCAATGCCGCCGGCGGCGTACTCGGCCAGAAGATCAAGGTCAAGGAAGCTGACGACGAGGCGACTGGTTCCGGGGCTGTCACCGCCCTGCGCGCCCTGTCCGGCCAGGACATTCACTTCATGGTGGCTGGCAATACCACTCCCGAGTGCGATGCCATGATCCCGCTGCTGGCCTCGCTGAAGGTGGTGCAGCTGCCAGCGGGCTGCGCATCCGATGACCTGACCGGCTCGAGCGTCAACCCGTGGTATTTCCGCTCGTACGGCCCGGCCGGACCGGAGATCGAAGCCTTCACCAAGTGGATGTGCCAGAACTTCAAGGGCATCAAGACCGTCGACCACATGACGCCCAACTACGACTTCGGCCAGTTCCAGCTGAAGTCAGTGAACACCGGATTCAAGTCCTCCTGCGGTGTCACCTCAGGCAACACGGTGCTGGCCTCGATCACCGCGACGTCGGCTTCGTCCTACGTCGCCTCGCTCCTCGCGCACCGGGCCGGCAACGCCAAGCAGTCGTCGGTGCTCGACCTGTCCACTTTCGGGCCGGCCCTGACCTCGGCTGTGAAGATCGGCGGGCCGGAAGGGCTGTTCACCGGGTACCGCGCGGTGTTCACCACCTCGGGGCCGGCCTACACGACTGAGCTGCCCACCTTCGGGGCCGGAGCGCCCAGCGTCTACGTGGCCTCGGACTACACCTACCTGAACACCGGCGGGCTGTCGGAGAAGTTCCGGACCGCGTTCAAGACCAAGTACCACACCGAGCCCAGCGCGGAAGCGGGCCAGGTATTCGGCTCGATTGAGGCCCTGGCGGCGGCGATGAAGAAGGCTAACTCCACGGACCCGGACAAGGTACGCCAGGCGATGGCCGGGCTGTCCTACACCACCACCCAGGCCAACCCGGTGACCATCAATGCCGCCACCCACCAGGGCAACCCCGACTTCCACTTCCTCCACTTCGTGGGACAGACCGCCACGCTGGTCGGCAGCGCGGCCTACCCGACCAGCTAGCAGAGCTCCGGCCGTGCCCGCTTCCCGGGCTGCGAGGGGAAGGGCAGCGGGCACGGCCGGCCAATCCGTCTCCGACACAGGCAGGGCCGGAAGGAGGTCGCATGCTTGCCGAGTCTCCGCTGACCGGCGGCTGGCCCGTCACGGCCGCCAGCAGCGTGGCACTGGTCGGCGCGCGGCCGGGTGCCATCGCCACCGACTGGCTGCCGCGCAACCTGCGCACCTACGGCTGTACCGGCGAGATCTGGCTGGTCAGCCGCCGCCACGCCGCTGCGCTGGGGGAGGGAGCGTACGCCAGCACCGATGACCTGCCCGGAGTGCCGGAGGTCGTCCTGCTGGCCGTTGGCCCGGCCGAGTGCATCCGGCTGACCCGCCACTTCACCGCGCGCGGGACGCGTCTGGTGATCATCTACGCCAACGGGTTCAGCGAGACCGGCACCGCGGAGGGACACCGCCTCGAGCGCGAGCTAGCTGCGGCCGTGCAGGGTGACGCTGTGCTGATCGGGCCCAGCTCGCTCGGCGCCGCCGACTTCCGGGCTGGCATCTGCACGTTCGGGCCGCCGCTCCCGGCTGACCTGCGCACCGGCTGCGTCAGCCTGGTCTCCCAGTCCGGCGCACTGCTCAGCTCCATGCTCGGAGCCGCCAGCGAGGAGGGCTTCGGCATCGACTGGTGCGCAGCGGTGGGCAGCGGCGCCCGTTTCGGAGTGGCCCGGGCGCTGGAGTATGCGCTGAGCCGCCCGGACACCAGGGTGGCCGGCGTGTACTTCGAGAGCCTCGGCAACGCGGCCGATCTGGCGCTGCTGGCCGGGCCGCTGCGCGCGGCCGCCGACCGCGGCCAGCGGGTGGTAGCCGTCCGGTCCGGCGCCTCGGCGGCCGGCGCGAGCGTGGCCGCCTCGCATACCGGGGCCATCGGCGGCGACGACCGGCTGGTGGATGCATTTTTCCGGCGGCATGGCGTGATCAGGGCCGGGAGCCTGGCCGACCTGGTCCGGACCGTCAACGTGCTGCGCCTGGATCAGGCCCGGCGCAAGCGGCGCGCAGGCGCCGAAGCGCTGGCGATCATCGAGCCGTCCGGCGGAGCCACGGCCATCGCGGCGGACCTGGCCAGTCGCGAGCAGGTGCCGCTCGCGGTGCTCAGCGAGGCTACCCAGTCGTTCCTGGCCGAGGTCGGGGGCATCAGCGCGCATGTCTCCAACCCGGTCGACCTCACGGCGGGCGCGCACGACCCGGCGATCGTGGACCGCGCCTACGGGCTGGTGCACGACGACCCGGGCGTCGGGGCGGTGCTGATCCCGTGGAGCGTCAGCCTCCCGGATTCGTCGCCGGCCCGGCGCTATCACCGCGACTCACTGTCCCGGCATGTCCGGCTGGCCGCGGCCAGCGGCGTGCCCGTGGTGATCGCTACCTCAGCCCCGCAGCGCTGGACCTCCTGGGCCCGGCAGCAGCAGCAGGAGCTGCCCCCGAACATGGCCATCGTCCAGGGTGTCGGCCCGACCGTGCGGGCGCTGCGGTCCGTGCTGGCCGCTGGCCAGCCGCCCGCGGCCGGTCGCCGAGACCCTGCCGCGGCTGGCCGCCTGGCCGCGGCAGGTCCAGCACCTGGCCCGTCCGGCCGCCGTCGCGGGGGGTCGGACGGGCCGGGCCAGGTGCTGGAGGAAGCACGCGCGCTGCGCCTGCTCGCCGCCGCGGGCATCCCCGTGACCAGGAGCGTGGCCGTGCGCCGCGGCGAGCTGGCGGCCGCCGCCGACCGGGTGATCGCCGCCGGGCTCCAACCGCCGTTCGCCGTGAAGGTCATCGCCGCCGATCTCGCGCATAAGGCGGCGGCCGGCGGCGTCCGGCTCGGCGTCCCCGGCCCGGCGCAGGTACCCGCGGCCGCCGAGGCGGTGCTGCGCGGACCCCGGCAGGCCGGCGTGCCCGACGCCGACCTGATCGGCGTGCTGGTGGCCGAGATGGCGTTCGGGCCCGAGCTCATGGTAGGCCTCTCGCGAGACGCGCTCTACGGCGACTACCTCGTGCTGGGCTGGGGCGGCGTGCTCACCGAGGCGCTTGGCGGGCATGTCGTCGAGCTGCTTGGCGGCCGCGGCGCGGCGGCCGCGGCCGACTGCGCGATCGGGGCGCTGGCCCGCGGCGAGCTGGCCGGCCGCGCGCTGGCGGCCGCCCGCCCGGCCATCGTCACGTTGTGCGCGGAATTCGCCTCCGGCTCGCTGCGGCACTGCAGCACCGTCGAGGTCAACCCGCTCATTGCCGGTCAGCAGGGCGCAATAGCCGCTGATGCCCTGGCCATCGTCGCTGCGGAGGATTCGGCATGACGGCAGTCACATTCGATGATCGCGCCGCGATCGGGTTCCGCCGGGAACTACGCGGCTGGCTGTCGGAGGTGCTGCCCCGCCTGCCCGAGGCTGCCGGCGGCCATGGCAGCGACGCCAGCGTGGCGCTGGGCCAGCGCTGGGACCGGCTGCTCTTCGAGGCGGGCTATGCGGGCCTGTCCTGGCCGGCCGAATACGGCGGGCGAGGGCTGGGCGTCGTGGAGGAGGTCATCTTCTACGAGGAATGCGCGAGGGCCGGGGCTCCCGACGGCTTCAGCCGCTTTACCCAGCACATGCTCGGCTCCATGCTGATCGAGTTCGGCACCGAGCGGCAGCGCGCGGAATACCTGCCGCCGATGCTGGATGGCTCGCAGATCTGGTGCCAGGGCAGCTCCGAGCCGGAGGCCGGCTCCGACCTGGCCGCCGTCTCCACCAGCGCTGAGCGTGACGGCGACGAGTACCGCGTGTCCGGGCGGAAGACCTGGACCAGCCATGCTCATCTGGCCAGCCGGTGCTGGCTGCTGGCCCGGACCGACCTGCAGGCCCGGATCCATCACAACGTCAGCCTGCTGCTGCTGGACATGGACCAGCCAGGCGTGCAGGTCAGCCCGATCCGGCAGATCACCGGCGCGAGCGGCTTCAACGAGGTCACCTTCGACGGCGCCCGGGTGCCGGTAGCCGACCGGGTCGGCGAGCAGAACGAGGGCTGGGCGCTGATCCGCTGGACACTGGCCCGCGAGCGCGGCGTCTACCAGTCCATGCGCCGCTACCTGGAGGTCCGCGGCTACCTCCGGCAGGCCTGCGAGTGCCGGGGAGAGACTGGCGATCGGCAGGACCAGCGGGCTGGCGACCTGGCCGACCGGCTGGAGCTGGTCTGGTGGCACGTGGTGCGCTGCGTGGAGGAGACTGCGCTGGGCCGCGACTCGCGAGCGGCGGAGTCGGTGCTCAAGCTTTACTGGAGCCAGCTGTGGCAGGACATCGCGCACTTCGGCTATGACCTGGGCTGCGAGGCCCACCGGCAGTACTGGCGCGAGGTGTACCTGTACTCGCGCTCCACCACGATCTGGGCCGGAACCTCGGAGATCCAGCGCAACATCATCTCCGAGCGGGTGCTGGGCATGCCCAGGATGGTGGCCGGCTGATGTCCAGCGTCGTGACAGAGCAAGGCTGGGAGCTGGCCGCCGGGTTCACCGAGCTGCTGGCGCGCCAGCTGCGCGGGGCGGTGATCGCCGACGAGTACTTCCGCGCTGACCGCGCGGGCCTGTGGGCCGCGATCGCGGGCGGCGGCTGGCTCGACCTGGCGGTGCCCGAGGCCGCCGGCGGCGGCGGGCTGACGCTGCCGGACCTGACCGCCATTGCCGAGGCCTGGGGGCGGCGGCTCATCCCGCTGCCGCTGACGCCGGCGCTCGTGCTGCGCGCCATCCCGGCCGTCCGGGCCGCCGCGGCGCCGGCGGACATGCTGACCACGGCCGTGGCCGGCAGCGGCGCTCAGCTTGTTCCGCTGCCGGGGGGCGGATCGGCACGCTACGTCAGCTGGCGCGCAGCGGCCGGGCCGCACGCTGGCGACCCGGTCCTGAGCGACCTGCCGTCCGCGCTGGCCGCCGATGACTTCGCACCGTCGCTGCCGCTGGGGGTCGTCAGCGCGGGTGACGGCGCGGCGGATCACGCCGCGGGCCAGGTGCGCGGGCACCTGTCGGTGCTGTGGGCGGCCGAGGCGGTCGGCGCCGCGGCGGCCGCGTTCCAGGCCGGATTCGACTACGCGGGGGTGCGCGTCGCGTTCGGCCGGCCGATCGCGGAATTTCAGGCCGTCAAGCACCGCGTCGCGGACATGTACGAACGGCTGGAGCTGGCCCGCACGGCCGTGCTGTGGGCGGCCAACTCGGTACCCGGCGACTACCAGCGCGGCGTCCGGCTGGCCGGCGTGCTGGCCCGCGAGGTTGTCGAGGGAGCTATCCAGGTTATGGGCGGCATGGGCTTTACCTGGGAGGCAGGCATTCACTTCTACCTGCGGCACATCCTGGCCGTCGGGCGGCTGACCAGGCCGGCCGGGGCGGTCGCGGACCCAGGGCGGGCGACATGAGCTCGCACCTGGGCACCCAGATCTTCCTGCCGGTCCTGCCCGGCCTGGCTGAGGGGATGCTGCTGCTGGTCATCGCGACCGGCCTGACGCTCACCTTCGGCACCATGCGGATCCTCAACATGGCGCACGGGGCCTTCTTCATGCTGGGCGCCTTCATTGCCTACAGCGCCAGCGTGTCCTGGTCCCAGGGCCAGACGATCATCGTGCCGATCGCGGCCGCGGCACTGATCTGCGCCGCCGTCGGCGTCGTCGCCGAGCGGGTGGTCTACCGGCGGCTGTACCAGTTCGACAGCCTGCGCTCGCTGCTGGGCACCTTCGCCCTGTTCCTGGTCATCGCGGCCATCGCGCAGCAGATCTGGGGCGTCAGCCCGCTCGGGCTGGACATACCCCGTCGCCTCGGCGGTCACGTGTCGCTGTTCGGGGTCAGCATCCTGGACTACCAGATCTTCATCATCGTCGTTGCCGTGATCGTCGTGGTGGCGCTGCGGCTGTGGCTGACCCGGTCCCGGATGGGCCTGGAGGTGCGCGCCGTAGCCGCGGACCGGGAGATGAGCGCTGCGCTGGGAGTGCGGTCCGAGCGGGTGTTCTGGGTGATGTTCACCGTCGGCTGCGGGCTGGCGGGCCTGGCTGGCGCCCTGATCGCGCCCCTGGTCGAGGTCAGCAGCGACCTGGGTGCCGACTATGTCGTGCTGGCGTTCGCGGTCGTGCTCATCGGCGGCCTGGGCAGCTTCGGCGGGGCGGTCATCGCCAGCCTGGTACTCGGCCTGGTCGATGCGTTCACCGCCGCCTACCTGCAGAACGTCGAACCGTACGCGATCTTCCTGACGATGATCATCTTCCTGGCTGTGCGCCCGTACGGCCTGTTCGGATCTGCTGCGGCGGTGATCGAGATATGACGGGCAAGGGCTGGAATCCGCCCGGCTGGCAGCGCTGCTGCGGCGCCGCCGCGGGCTGGCTGGCGCTGATCGCGATCTGCGGGCAGGCTATGCCGGCGCAGGACCTGTTCCCCGCCGCCGGGATCCTGGTGGGCATCTTGTACGCGCAGTCGGTGAGCTTCTCCATCGGCTTCGGCGGTGTCGCCACCTTCGGCAACCAGGCGTTCTACGGCGCGGCCGGCTACCTGGTGGCCTGGCTGTCCATTAACGCCAGCATCCAGAACATCCTGGTGCTGCTGCTCATCGGGCTCGCCGCGGGACTGGTCGGCTCCTCGCTCACGGTGTTCCTGGTCCGTGGCCAGACTGGCTTCGTTTTCGGCATGCTGACGCTGGCCATCGGCCAGACCGTATACGAGTTCGTCTCCGGGACCAGCTACGTCGGCGGCTCGGGCGGCTATGCCGGGGTGGCCCGCGGCACCCTGCTGGGCATCGACCTGAACAACGCGACAGCCTTCTACTGGTTCCTGGCCATCCTGGTCGCAGTGGTCACCATCGCCTTGTATGCCGTGCGCAGTTCCGCCTACGGCCGCATCCTGTCGGCCATCCGGCAGAACCCGGTGCGCGTCGAGACACTCGGCGCTCCGGTCAACCGCTACAAGGGCATCGCCGTGCTGATCTCCGGCGGTCTGGCCGGGGTCGCCGGGGCCATGTACGCGGTCACCTACGGCAGCACCGACCCCAGCATGTTCTACTGGGTGGCCGGGGCGGCGCCGATCCTGGCCGGCATCCTCGGCGGCATGCGGACCCTGACCGGCCCCATCGTCGGGGCGACGATCTATGGCGGCGTGCTCTACGCCTTCAGCCTGACGGCCAAGATCGGCCAGCTGTATGTCTCGCTCATCGTGCTGGGCATATTCCTGCTGATGCCTGACGGCGTTGTCCCGGCGGTCGCATCCGGAGCACGGCTGGCGGCCCGCCTGCTGCCGGCGCTGCCCGGCCTCGGGCGGCCGCGGCCGCCCGGCCCGCCTGGACCGGCGGGCGGGCCCTCGGCCCGCCCGGTCGCCGCGGAGCCGAAGGCATGACCTGGCTCAGCGGCCGCCGGGCCGCGACCACCGGGCCATCATCCGCGCCGCAGACCGGGATCGTCGCTACCGGGATCGACGTCTACTACGGGCGGCACCGGGCGCTGCAGGACGTCTCGCTGACGGTGCCCGAGGGAGCCGCGCTGGCCATTCTGGGCCGCAACGGGGCGGGCAAGACGACGCTGCTCCGCTCGATCGTGAACGGATTTGGCGTGCAGGTGCGCGGCCAGGTGCTGGTGGATGGCGTCCGGGTCGGCGCGATGGCCACCGACGAGGTGGTCAAGCGGCACGGCATTGCGTTCGTCCCCGACGACCGGCGGATCTTTCCGCTCACCGTGGTCGAGAACCTGCGCGTTGCCTCGCTCGGATCACGGGAGTGGCGGTCGGACGTCACGCGCGTGCTCGGCCTGTTCCCGTTCCTGGAAGCGCACGCGGCCCAGCTGGCGACAACATTGTCCGGCGGGGAGCAGCAGGCGCTGGCGATTGCCCGGGCGGCGATGCGCGCGCCGCGCTACCTCCTGCTGGACGAGCCCGGCGAGGGGCTGGCCCCGGTGGCGGTGCAGCGGCTGATCGACGGCGTCCGCCAGCTTCGCGAGGAGACCGGCTGCACCCTCATCCTGATCGAGCGGAACATGGAGATGATCGCCGCGCTGTGCGATTCCGCCATCGGCATGGCGGCCGGCCGGATCATCTGGACCGGCGCCGTCAGCGACCTGCGGGACAACCCGGACCTGCTCGAGCAGGTACTGCTGCCCGCCGCGGTCCCCGAGCCCGGAATCGGAGATCATCATGGGATCAGCTGATCAGCCACCAGTCCTGCGGCTGGAGGGAATCCGCAAGAACTTCGGCGGCTTCACCGCGCTCAGCGGAGTCGGCCTGGAGCTCGCACCAGGCTCGGTGCACGCGGTGATCGGGCCCAACGGAGCCGGCAAGACCACCCTGCTCCAGGTGCTGACCGGGGTGATCGCTCCGACCGCCGGGCAGGTCTGGCTGCACGGCACTGACGTGACCCGCTGGCCGCCGTGGAAGCGGGTGCGCGCAGGCCTGGGCCGCTCGTTCCAGGTGGCCCACCTGTTCGAGCACATGACCGTGGCGCAGAGCATCGCCGTCGCCGCGGCCGCCAGCGCTCGGCACCGGATGCTGGCCGCCTTCGGCCCGGTCCGGCCTGCCGAGCAGGAGGCGGCGCAGTACGCCAGCGACGTATGCGACCTGGCTCAGATGCGCGACCGGGTCGTCGGCGAGCTCTCGCACGGCGACCGCAAGCGGGTTGAGCTGGCCCTCGTGCTCGCTGCGCGGCCGCGGGTGCTGCTGCTCGACGAGCCCACCGCGGGCATGTCCCGCGGCGAGAGCCAGCACATGACCAGCCTGTTCGCCGCGTTGTCCCGGGACCAGGGGATCAGCATGCTGCTGATCGAGCACGACATGGAGGTCGTCGGGGCGCTCGCCGACAGCGTCACCGCGCTCGACTTCGGTGAGGTGATCTTCGCCGGCCAGCCGGATGAGATGGCCGGCAGCGATGCGCTCCGGATGGCCTACTTCGGGCAGCCCCGTGCCACCTGGACCGTGGGCGAGGACGACAGCTCGGCGCTCACCACTTCGCCGCCCGCCCGTGCTGATCAGGAGGATGCGCATGAGCATGATTGACGTCAACGGCGCTGCCCTGCACGTCACCGAGCAGGAGTCCGCCGGCGAGCCGCACTGCGGCCCGTTCCTGATGGTGCACGGCCTGGCGCGCAGTGGCTGGTTCTGGAAGGACTGGGTGCCGCCGCTGAGTCGCGAGCACCGCGTCATCCGGATTGACCTGCGCGGCTGCGGTCGCAGCACACTGCCGCCGGGTGAGGTCAGCTTCAGCTTCGAGGACCTCGTCAGCGACGTGCAGGCGCTCATCCAGGCCATGGACCTGAGGGATGTTAACTACGTCGGCGAGTCGACCGGCGGACTGGTCGGCGCAGTCATCGCGGCGCGAGACCCGGAGCGCATCGCCACGCTGAACCTGGTATCCACGCCGACCAGGCCAGCCGACGGTGATCCCGGCACCAAGTCGCCAGGCGCCAGCAGCCCCGAGGCGTCCTTGCGTGAGCTGGGCCTGCAGCAATGGTGGCTGCGCAGCAGGGCAATGACCGGCGACTTGTTCGGTGACGAGCGGGATGAGCAGTACGCCAGCGAGTTCGCCCGCACCCCGGTGCCGGTAGCGGTGGCGATGTGGCAGGCCATGCATGAGCCCGACGTGGACCTGACCCGGTGGGCGGCCGGCGTCCGGGCCCGCACCCTCATGCTGTCGCCCGGCCGCAGCACCTCCCTGACGGCCGGAGCCCAGGACCAGCTGGCCGCCCTGATCCCCGGCGCCCGGCTGCGCCGCTACCCCGACTGGACACACGGCATGTACTTCCTGCACCCCGGCGAGCTGGCCGCGGACGTCCTCCAGTTCGTCGACGGTCCGGGCTGAAGATTCTACGAAAGCGAGGCGAGCGCACGTGACGGCGGACGTACCCACATCCTCAGCCGTGACCGCGACGGCCGCCGGGCCAGCGCTGGCCGGCGTTGGTGTCACAGTGCTGGGCGGCACCCGCAGTGAGCTGCTCACCGCCCGGCTGCTGGCCGACCAGGGCGCGCAGGTCACCGTGCTCCCGGCGAGTCATGCGACCGGGTGGCGGACCGGTGCCGACCCGGGCATCGTGATCGACTCCGAGCGCGCCGGACACGGCGCGGCGGGGACCGGCGCTGGCTCGCTGGCCGCCGGCGAGGCGGCCCGGCTGGTGGCGGCCGGCGGCCTGTACTGCCTGTTCCGCGGTCTGCCGCCGGGCGCGCCGGCCGCCATCGCGCCGCCGGGCGAGACTCTCATAGCCGCCGAGCTCGGGCTGAACCGCGTCGCCGACCCGGCCGGCAAGCCGGAGCCGGAGCCGCTCGGCATCGCCAGCGGGTACGCGGCCATCTGGGCGGCCATCTACCTGACGGCGGCGCTCCGGGTACAGCTGGCCACCGGGCAGGGCGCCCGGATCGAGGTGCCGCTGCTGTCGGCGGGGGTCAGCGTGATCGGCCGCAACCTGGTCAGCCCCGGCCGGCCAGAGCTCATCGACCCGCTGAGCCTGCCCAGGTTGCCCATCTCCGACATTTACGAGTGCCGGGACGGAAGGTACGTGCAGAGCCACGGCACGTTCGGGCACTTCGCCAGGATCTTGTGCCGTGTCATCGGCCTGCCCGAGTGGGCGGACGCTGCGGCCGCCGGCGTCACTAGCCTCGCGTCGCCAGCGGAGACCCAGATGTGGCGCGACCGGTTCGCCGCCGCCTTCCGGGAGCGGGACGCGCTGGAGTGGGAGCGCCTGCTCAACGAGGCCGGCGGGGCCTGCACGATGTGCCGCACCCATGACGAATGGCGGCGCGAAGGCGAGGTGGCCCGGGCCGGCATCGTGATTGGCGCGGAGCAGGCCGGATCGCCGGGTGGGCGGACCGGTCCGGCGCTGACCATCAGCGCCGAGACCAGCCTGCCCGGCGGCGGGCCAGCAGCCGCAGCTCAGGACGGTGGCCGGCAACCCGGCAGCCAGCCGGACCCCATCTGGCGGGCCTGCCGGCGTCGGCACAAGGCACGAACAGGCCGCTCAGCGGCCTGCGCGTGCTGGACTTGTGCATCATCCTGGCCGGCCCGACCTGCGGCCGGACGCTCGCTGAACTCGGGGCGGACGTGATCAAGGTTGATGCACCCGGCCGGGCCGTCAGCTCCTACGGCTGGCTCGATGTCAACCGGGGCAAGCGATCGATGCTGATCGACCTCAAGTCAGCCGCTGGCCTCGCCCTCGCCCGTGAGCTCGCGGCCGGCGCCGATGTCGTCCTGGAGAACTTCCGCGCCGGCAAGATCGCTCAGCTCGGGCTCGGATACGAGGCGCTGCGGGCGGCCCGCCCGGATCTCATCTACGGATCCATGAACGCCTTCGACTTTGGTAGCGACTGGGCCCCGCGGGCCGGCTGGGAGCACAACGCGCAGGCCGGCTCGGGCATGCAGGTGGCGCGTCACCGTGACGGCCGGCCCCGCGCGGTGCCGGTGCCGGTCAACGACTACGCGACCGGTCTGCTCGCTGCGCTCGGCGTGCTGCTGGCCGTGCTGCGGCGCGACCGCACCGGGGCTCCTGCGCACGTGCACGCGAGCCTGGCCCGCTCCGCGACGTTCCTCCAGCTGGGCGCCACGGCCGGCGAGGAGGAGCTGGCGCGCCCCGCGGACGACTCGGCATGCCTGCCTACGGCGGACGGCTGGATCAGGACCGATCCCGGTCAGGTCACCCCGGCAGAGGTAGGCGGTCACAGCAGCGCCGAGGCGGTTGCCCTGCTGCGCGGCCGGGGCGTCGCGGCGGCCACCGAGCGGACGCCCCGGGACCTGCTCAGCGCGGACTGGGCTCGCGCCGAAGGGCTGATCGTGGAGTGGGATCATCCGGCCTGGGGGCCGGTACGTCAGGGCATGGCGCGGATGCGGGCCAGCGGGTTCGAGGCATCCGCCGGCTGGCCAGCTCCCGACCCGGGCGAGCACACCGCGGGCATCCTGCGCGACCTCGGCCGCAGCCAGGCCGAGATCGACCAGCTCACTGCAGGGGGAGTGGTGGCCGGCCGCAGGCCCTTGTTCCCGGATCAGGAGTGAGCCGGACAGGGCGGGCTGCGCGAATCGATGGCCTACGATTGACTGTGCTCACCGCCGCGCGAGGCCGAGGGCGTCTGGATGCGCGAGATGCATGCCCGTGGATAGCGTCACATAGTCCGCTTTTGGCTACCTTGCGGAAGCATGAGTACTGGCCGGCTTATCGCGACATGGATGAGCCATCAGGTTCTCAGCCGGGCACAGCGTCACCCGCTCAGCCCGGACGTCACGAGCGGAACAAAACTGGCTGGCGGAGGCGTCCGGTTCGCCAGCCAATTGCGGGGCCACACGATTGGACGACTAATGGAGCAGCGGGACGGTTCCAGCGCAGTAGCCGTGCTGCATGACGATGATCGCGCCGGGAGCCCCGGCCAGGGCGAGAGCCAGCGGAGCCAGGGCACCGTGCTCGTGTTGCGCAAAGCCGTGGCCATCCTGCGCGCCTTCTCGCACGAGCAGCCGGTGCTGACCTTGCAGGACCTGCGGGCGATGACTGGCCTGCCGATGACGACCTGTCAGCGCATCGTTACCAACCTGGTGGCCGAGCGCGTACTCGAGCGCAGCGGCGATAGTTATAGCATCGGACGCTCGGTGCTCGAATGGGCCGCCATCGCCAAGCAGGCACGGCCGCTCAACCAGCTCCTCAGTGGAATCCTGAATGACCTCCGCGATACCACTCAGGAAACAGCCTGCGCCTTCACCCCCCAGGGCAGGTTCCGGATCTGCGTCGAGGTAATTCCGACCAAGCTGCCGGTGCGGCCGCAGACGTATGTCGGCCAGGCTGTGCCACTGCATATCGGCGCTGCGGGAAAGGTCATGCTGGCATTCAACGATGACCTCCTGCGGGCTGCGCAGCGCGAAGAGCTCGAGCAGGTGACCGATCAGACGATCACCGATCATGGCCAGCTCGAGCTGGAGATGAAGCGCATCCGCAAGAGCGGCTGGTCGATCAGCCAGGAGGAAGGTACCAGCGGCCTGGCGGGCGTGGCCGCGCCGATCTTTGACGCCGACGGAGCCGTCGTCGCCAGCATCGCCCTGTCGGTGCCAGTGCAGCGGGCCGGGCGGCAGCGCCTGCGTGCGCTGGCGCCTGTCGTAGCGGAGGCGGCCAGGCAAGCCTCCGACCGGCTCGGCTACCGAGCGGATGGGGAGTGAAGCGCCACGTCGGCCAATCAGGCCCGGGCCCGGCTGGCCAGCAAGCGACAGCAGTAGCAGAAAGCAGTCGGCTCGTCCGACGCCGTTGACCATCTCCGGCGTGCGACGCGGTCCGGCCGGGCAGGCCGCCGGGCACTTCCGGGATTCGGAGGGCAACCTGGTCGGCGTGGCCGGCCCGTCCTGACCCGGCCAGTTGTAAACTCGAAGTGGCAGGTCGGCCCGTGACCGAGATGACCTGGTCGGGCTGCCGGCAGCCGAGCAGAAAGCCGGGGGGCGTGTATGGCTGATCACGGCCGTGCTGGACGCGGATGCGCCAATAATCACCCAGGACCATGACCGGTCCGGCGACCGTGCTGGTAAGCCGTCGCGAGACTTTCAACGCCGCGCACCAGCTCCGCAACTCGCGCCTGTCAGATGACGAGAACAAGCGGATTTTCGGGAAATGCGTCAATCTGCATGGCCACAATTACGCCGTCGATGTCGTGGTATCCGGGAAGATTGACGATACCAGCGGCTATGTCCTGGATTTGAAGCAGCTCTCCGACGTCATAAATCAGCAGATTATTCAGCACGTCGACCACCGGAACCTCAATACTGACGTGCCGTGGCTGGAAGGACTCATCCCGACGGCGGAAAACCTCGCGGTGACCTTCTGGGAAAGGCTCCAGCGCGAGCTGCCTGCCGGGTCGCTGCGGTCGGTCCGGGTCTCGGAGACCGACAAGAACTGGGTCGAGGTCGGTGATCGCTTCTGAGGACCCGGCCCGCGGGGGCCGGGAGCTGCGCAGCCGCTACACCGCCGCCGACCTCCGGGTCCTCACCGGCGAGGAGGCCCGTCGCTATGCCCCGGACGAGGGCGGCGATCCGCAGACCGACCTGACCCTGGCCTGGGAACTGCTGTACCGGCTCGAGCCAGAACTGTGGGAGCGGATGGCCAGCGCGGAGCGGCTCCACCCGGGGATCGTGGACTGGCTGCCCCGCGACGCGGACCGGATCGTCGAAGTCGGCGCCGGCTCCGGGCGCCTGACCATGGAGCTCATCGACCGGGCGCGGGATGTGGTAGCGGTCGAGCCCGCGACCGGCCTGCGCCAGATACTGCAGCGCAAGCTCGCCGAAGCTGATCACGGCCACCGCGCCCGGCTGCGGCACGGGTTCTTCGACGACCTGCCCGTCGCGAGCGGCGTCGCCGACCTGGTCGTCTCGTGCTCAGTCTTCACCCCGGCTCCGGGTCATGGCGGCGACGTCGGCCTGGCCGAGATGGAGCGGGTGTGCCGGCCCGGCGGGTGTGTCGCCATCATCTGGCCCAACAACATCAGCTGGCTGACCGACCGCGAATACCGGTACGAGAGCTTCGCCGGGCCCATGTCGGCGGAGTTCGCGAGCCACCGTGAGGCAGTTGAGCTGGCCGGGATCTTCTATCCGCACGCGGTCACCGAGATCCGCCGCCGCGGCTCCCGGCGAGTTCCGTACGAGGTGCTCGGGATCAATCCGCCGCGCGACCTGGCTTTCAAGGTGATGGCCGGGTGAAGGTCGCGATCATGGCGCCGCTGGTGTCGGCCATCCGCGAGCCGCAGGGTGGCGGGTCGCAGGCATTCCTGTCCGATCTGGCCCGCGGCCTGGTCAGCAGGGGCCACGATGTGCACGTCTACGCGGCCACGGGATCGGAGATACCCGGCGTCACCGTCATCGACACCGGGGTCGATCCCGCAGCCCTGGCGGCTACCTTGTTCCGGGCCGCCGCGGGCCGGCCCGCGACCCGGGCGCGGCTGAGCCAGCATTTTCCGGCGCCTACGCGGCGGTCCGGGAGGCCCGTTATGACGTTGTTCATAATCACGCCTTCGACGCGCCGGCGATCAGCCTCGCGACCGGACTGAACGCGCCTGTGGTGCACACGCTGCACCTGCCACCTGATGCGGCGATCGCAGCAGCGCTCGGGCAGGCCGCCCGCGGCGCGGCGCCGCCGGCGGTGGCCTGCGTGTCCCGGTCCCAGTCGAGCGCCTGGCGGGCGGTCACCCGAGTCGACGCGATCCTGCCGCCTTATGTGCCGACGGGTTCGGTGCGCTGGTCGGCGGCGGCCGGGGACGGCGCTGTGTTCGCCGGCCGGCTCAGCCCGGAGAAGGGAGCCGCCGAGGCGATCGACATTGCCCGGGCGGCCGGAGTCCGAATCGATGTCTACGGCGACGTCTACGACGCGGAATATGCCCGGCAGCAGATCGACCCCCGGCGCGGCGCGACCGGTGTCCTGGTGCATCGCGGGATACCCAGGACATCGATGTGGGCGGCCATGGCCCGTGCCGCGGTCGTTATCTGCCCGGCCCGGTGGGACGAGCCGTTCGGCATGGCCGCCGCGGACGCCCAGGCCTGCGGGACTCCGGTCGTCGCGTTCCGGCGCGGCGGCCTCGGCGAGATAGTGGTGGACGGCGTGACCGGATTCCTGGTCGCGCCTGATGACGTTCAGGCGGCTGCGGAGAGCGTCCGGCGGACGAGCCAGATCTCCCGCGTCGCCTGCCGTGCGCACGCCGAAGGGCACCTCGACCTGGAACGGAGCCTGGATGCTCACGAACAGCTCTACCGGCAGGTCAGCCGCGGGCGCGCCGGGACCGCGGTCCGTGGCTGATCACGGCCACTGGCTGGCGGGCCGGGTCGCGATGGTCACCGGCGCCAGCCGCGGCATCGGAGCCGCCACCGCTGAGGCCCTGGCCGGCGCTGGAGCGCATGTCGTTCTCGCGGCCCGGGACCGCGACGCGCTGGCTGCCGTGGCCAGCGGCATCCAGGCCGCCGGCGGTGCGGCAACGGCCGTGCCCGCCGATGTGAGCAAGACCGGGGATGTCGAGCGGCTGTTCGCCGCCGCCGCGCAGGCCGGCCAGCTCACCGCCCTGGTCTGCGCGGCCGGCGTGCTGACCTCCGTGCCGTTCGAGGAGACCACGCCGGACATCTGGGCCGACACGATAGGGGTCAACCTGACCGGCTCGTTCCTGTGCTGCCGCGCGGCGTTCACCGCGATGCGCGCGGCCGGCGAGGGACGGATCGTCACTATCGCCTCGCTGTCCGGCGTCTACGCCACCGAGAAGTTCCCCGGGCTGGCCGCTTACAACGTCTCCAAGTACGGGGTCATCGGCCTCACGGAGGCGATCGCCGTGGAAGGCCGCCCGCACGGCATCAGCGCCATCTGCGTGAGCCCGGGAGCGGTCGATACGCAGATGCTGCGCCGGGCCAACCCCGAGCTCCGGCCGGGCCTGACGCCGGCCGATGTCGGCGAACTCATCCTCGCGCTGCTCGACAGCCCGCTGGCGCCGGCCAGCGGGGCGAACATCCCGCTGTTCTCGAATGCCTAGGGCGGCGGGCAGGCACCCCGCGGCAGTTACACCGCTGTTTCCAGCGACCACAGGTCCACCTGCTCGTCAGCGAGCTGGCCGGCCGCTGGCTGGGCGCGGCCGGCCACCAGGCGCGCGGCGGCGGCCATCTCCGAGTCACGGTCCAGCTCGGGGTCACCACCGCGGTCGAGGCCGACCGCGGCCCGCACCACTCCGCTGACGAGGTAGAACCCGATCAGCCTGCCGTCCCGCAGGCTCCCGCGGACCACAAGCTCGTCCCATTTCGCGGCATGCCCGACGTACTCGAGCTTGTGGTCGTACTGATCTGACCAGAAGCTGTGGATGTAGTCGTAGGGAGCAGCCGAGCCCAGCATCGATCTCGCCGCCGCGGCACCCTGTTTCTCCGCGTTGTTGTAGTGCTCGACACGGACCCGGCCGAAGAGCGGGTGCAGGTGGCTCGCGACATCGCCGGCCGCGTAGACGCCGGCGGCGCTGGTCCGGCACAACTCGTCGACCAGCACGCCGTTATCCTGCGCGACGGGCTGCCCGGTGACGGCCGGGACCACCGGCTCAATCCCCACACCAGCCACAGCGAAGTCGCAGGCGACGCGAACCCCGCTCGCGGTCGTGACCGCCTCCAGCCGCTCCGTCCCCTCGAACCCGGCAACCTGCTCGCCGGCCAGCAGGTCCACGCCGTTCGCGCGGTGGATGGCACCGAATACCGCGCCGATCTCCCCGCCGAGGGCCCGCTCCAGCGGGAACCGGCCGGGGAAGATGGCGGTCACGTGGACGCCGAGCTGCACGAGCGAGGCCGCCACCTCCGACCCGATGAAACTCATCCCCACGATCACCGCGCGGCGGCCCGCGGCCGCCTCGGCCTTAATCGCCTCGCAGTCCGCGACCGTGCGCAGATAGTGGAGGCCGGGCAGATCAGCCCCCGGAAGCCCGAGCCGCCGGTTCCGCCCGCCGGTGGCGAGCAGGACCTGCTGGTACGGCAGTTCCTGGCCCGAGCCGAGCAGCACCGTGTGCTGGGCGGTATCGATGACCGCGACAGTTTCCCCGGCGAGGCGGTCCACGTCGTGCTCGGCGTACCACCCGGCCGGCCTGACGTACCAGTCCGCCAGCTCCTCTTCCGACCGCAGATATGTCTTAGAAAGCGGAGGCCGGCCAAAGGGAACGCCTGTTTCCTGGCCAATCAGGGTGATCCGGTCCCGGAAACCCTCCTCCCGCAGGGTTACTGCAGCGTTGCCCCCGGCTAGGGCGCCGCCGATGATCACGATTCCGGTCCTGCCTGCGGCCTGGCTCATCTACCGCGCGTGCCCGCTCCGGGGCGGACAGAAACCCGCTGCTTCAGGGGTGGTCGATCCCCGGGTCGCGGCCGATGGCGGCGGCCAGCGCCGGGGGCTACAGCCCGAGTTTCGCCGGGAGGCCGAACCGCGTGAAGTCGGCCGTCAGGAAGGCGGTCACGTCAGTGACCTGCTCACCCCGGATAGTGAGGATGTCCAGGCCGCCGGGCACGTACTGGTCCGTGGCGTCGTCGAGCAGGTAGGTGCCGAAGGCGTGCTGGCCGTTTGCGGTGACGGGCAGGAACCGCCAGCGGGACAGCAGCGGCCCGCTGGCCAGGAACGCGCGGATCTCGTCCCGGCCGCGGTACCACTGCGGCAGCGGCGGCATCGAGTAGCGCGCGTCGTGCGCCAGCATCGCCACGATCGCGTCGACATCGCTGGCGTGCCAGGCGTCGGCCCAGCGCTCGGCGATCGCGCGGGCCGCCGCGTCGCCGGGACTGCCCGCCGCAGCCTGCTGCGATGGGGCGGCCGAGCCGATCTGGTGGCGGGCCCGCTGCAGGGCGCTGTTGACGGCCGCGGCCGACATGCCGAGCTGGGCGGCAACCTCAGCGGCCGAGAATCCGAGGACCTCACGGAGAATCAGTACGGCCCGCTGCCGCGCGGGCAGGTGCTGCAGCGCCGCGATGAAGGCGAGCTGGACACTCTCGCGGGCCAGGTACTGGCTCTCGGGCGAGGGCCCGGGGTAGGGCTCCAGCCAGCTGATCTCGCTCGGCTGGCGTGCCGGGCGCGAGGCCGGCGGGCAGCTCCCGGCGCCCGCGGCGCTCCAGCGCGGTCAGGCAGCAGTTCGTCGCGATCTTGTACAGCCACGCCCGGACGAAGCCCCGGTCATCCAGGCCCTGCACGCCCCGCCAGGCCCGGACCAGGGTGTCCTGCACGATGTCCTCGGCATCCTGGAGCGAGCCGAGCATCCGGTAGCAGTGCGCCTGCAGCTCCCCGCGGAACGGCGTGGTGAGTTCCGCAAAGGCAGCGGCGTCGCCGGACCGGGCGGCGTCGAGCAGCTCGGCAGGGGAGGTCATCGGCCCATCATGGCGTGCCGCGATGAATTCGCGCATCGCAGCTGGTTCCATCTTCGAGAACCGTCCGCGAGGAGGAAACGATGACTGATGAGCAGCAGATCCGTGACCTGATAGAGCGGTGGGCTGCCGCGGTTCATGCCGGCGACCTGCCTGCGGTGCTCGCCGACCATGCCCCCGGCATCGTCATGTTCGACGTGCCGCCGCCCTTCCAGGGTGTCCGCGGCCTCGATGACTACCGCGACACCTGGCCGGGCTTCTTCGGCTGGCAGGCGTCCGGTGCGGTGTTCGAGATCGAGTCACTGGAGGTGACGAGCGGCCCGGAGGTCGCGTTCGCGTTCGCGCTGCTGCGGTGCGGGACTCCGGCTGAATTCGAGCGCGAGCCCGCGCAGCGGCTGCGGCTGACGGTGGGCCTCCGCAGGCTCGGCGGCCGGTGGACAGTCACGCACGAGCACCACTCATTCAGCGACACGACCGGCTCGCCGGCCTGACGGGAGCCGCTGGCCGCCGACGATTGTCAGTGGCTGCGCAGGGAGATTTCATCAGAAAGGGCGATATTGTCAGCTTCGACAGCCCGTAGTCCTTCACCCAGGCGCGCGCGGGCCTGCCTCAGCAGCTTGAGGGAGTTGGTGGAGGAGTGCTGCGCAGCGCCCCGGTCAGGATCAGCCCCGTGCTCCTCGACGAGATGGGCCTGCAGGGCGGCAGCGACTTCGTCGGCTGCCTTGAGGGCGTGGTAGATGGCCAGATCCCGTGCGGTGTCGTCAACCATAGCGCCAGTATCTCGGGAATGGACGTCGCCGGATACGGCGCCCGGATCAGCATCGCCCCGGGTCGGTGCGGATCACGTCGGTCGTGCGGCCGCCGCCGCCCGCCGCGGTCAGGCAATGCCCGTTGGCGGTCTCCCCACCCCGGGTCCCGGTACTTAGCTGGAGAAAGTGCCCGGAACCGGGGTCAGGGATCCGGACCGAGCGGCTAGGCCTGCCCGTTCTGGAGGACCTTGTCCGGGTCGTGCAGCACCACGGTGCCGGCGACCATGTCGTGCAGTGTCTTGCGGTCCGGGCGGCTGAGCATGAAGATCAGCGACAGGACCTCGGTGATGATCCACAGGATGCTGTCGGCGATGCGCCCGATCGTCTCGCGCAGGGCCATCCAGCCCCAGCCGGCGACCCGCCCGGTCTCCGGTCGCCAGCACCGCATTCCGAGCACCTGCAGGGCCGGAGTCTGGCCCCGGCCCCACACGATCAGGCCCCAGATCGCATAGCCGATGCCCAGGGTGACAATGGCGAGCGGAATGGACAGGAAAAAGGCCCCGATACGGCGGCCGCTGCTGGCTAGCTGAACGCCAGGAGGCAGGATCAGCCCGCTTGGCTGACCGGCCTGCATGCCCGCGGCCACGACCGCTGAAGCCGGCTGCCCGTAGGCCATGCCCGCGCCGGGCGGAGCGGCCTGAGCGTACCCGGCCGGCGATGGCACGGGAGTGGATCGGACCTGGTCAGACGCAGAGTCATAGGGGTGGGTCATCAGTTCTCTCTCGCTGCAGGATGGGTCGGAACTTGCGCTCATCAGCTCAGCTCAGGCTGGGCCCGCCGTGCTCCGGCCGCGAATGCCGCGCGGCAGGTCAGGTAGCGGCGGAATTGCGATTCCGGGCCCGGAGCTAAATCCCTCATAAGACGCGCCCGCACGCCCGCCGGTTGACGTGAAGCACAACAGAAGCTGTCTTGTCCTGAATAGGCCGGTCTTGCCCGGCCATCCGGGCGCTGCGGCGAGCATGAAGCGGGGGAGCGGCCCGCACCCGCCCCGCGCACGGGCGCTGGCAGCGGCGCCTGCTGCGGGCCGGATGCCGCCGGCCGCCGCCGTGTTGCGGCGCGGCGCGGCCCACGGCGCAATCCCGCAGGCAGGGCGCGGAGATCTCTTGACAAGACCGAACCGGTCGATGTTCACTCTTGTCAACTTCTTTCGCCACCCGGCAGAAGATGCGCCGGTCTGTGGTGGCTGGACCGACTTGATGAGGGGGCCGCGCCATGATCAAGGGCGACTCCCTGCTGATCAAGCGGATCAATCAGATGGCGATCCTGCGCTACGTCCAGCAGCACGAGCCGAGTTCCCGTTACGACATCGCACGAGCATGCGGACTCAGCAACAGCACCGTCTCCACCCTGATCTCCGAGCTCATGGAGATCGGGATCATCAAGACGGTGGGGGAGGGGCCGTCGATCGGCGGCCGGCGGCCCGTCGTCCTGGGCATCAACGAGGAGGCCGGCCACGTCATCGCCGTCGACGTGGGGTCGACCACGATCACCTGCGGCCGGGTCGACCTGCACGCCAAGATTCACGACAAGCTGACCATCCGGGCGCCGAAGAACCCGGCTAAGTCCCTGGCCGCGACCGTCCAGCTGGTCAGAACGGTCAACGAGCAGGCGCTGTCCCAGCAGTCACCGCCGATCCTCGGGGTGGGCGTCGCCACGGCCGGCTATGTCCGCCCGTCCACCGGCATCGTGGTGAGCGCCTCCCTCCTCGGCTGGCGCGACGTGGACCTGGGGCAGGAGATCCAGGCGGCCACCGGACTGCCGACGCTGGTCGGCAACAACGCCAATGCCGCGGCTCTCGGTGAGCTCTACTACGGCGCGGGCGCCGGCGTGGACAACTTCATTTACGTGGCGATCGGCAACGGCATCGGCGCCGGGCTCATCCTGGACGGCCAGCTGTACGGGGGCGCCCGCAACGGGGCCGGCGAGCTCGGCCATACCGCCGTCGCAGCGGACGGGCCGGTCTGCAACTGCGGCCGGGTCGGCTGCCTCGAGAGCCTGTCGTCGGGCAGCGCCATCGAGCAGATGGCCCGGGCGTCGCTGGCCGACACCGCGCCCGGCCCATCCCGGTCGGGGCGGACCAGGATCACGGCCGAGGTCGTGTTCCGGCGGGCGCAGGCCGGCGATGCCGCGGCCGCTGCGATCGTCGACACGGCCCTGCATTACCTGGCCGTCGGCATCGGCAACATGGTCAACCTGTTCAACCCCGACCAGGTCATCCTGGGCGGCGGGATTACCCGCTCGGGCGCCTACTTCATGGAGCAGTTCCTGCCCAAGATCGTGCCCCGGCTGGTGCCGGAGCAGGACGGCCATGTCCAGTTCGCGCTATCGGAGTCGAATGAGGACTCCGGGCTGCGCGGCGCGGCGACGCTGGTGATCCAGCAGCTTTTCGGCGCGGCCCACAACATTCCCGGCAGCCGGGACGGACGGGCCGGGCGGTCGTCCGGGACGAAGCCGACGGTCAGAGATCTTATTTTGCGCTACTAAGGAACGGAGGAGACGGATGGGCAAGTTCACGGTCAAACGATTCGGTGCTGTCCTGTGCGCGCTGAGCATCGTCGCGCTCGCAGGATGCGGCTCCAGCGGCGGCGGAGGCTCGGCAAAGACCGCCGCTAAGGCTGGTGGCTCCATCACCGTCTACGGCTGGACCGGCGACTGGGATCTGTGGTTCAAGACCTGGGGCGCGAAATTCAAGTCCGAGACCGGCATCACGCTGCATTACCTTTCCGGGCCCGGCACCACCATGCGCCAGCGGATCGTGGCCGAGAAGGCGTCGAAGTCGGACATCTTCATCGGCACTCCGTCTGACAATTACACCCTGGCCCAGCAGGGCATGCTGGCCAACATTCCGTGGAGCAAGCTCCCGGACAACAGCGCCATCGACCCCAAGTTCAAGGCTCCGCAGGTCGGGATCTGGGGCTACGACATGGAGCTGATCGCCTACAACACCAAGTACCTGAGCCCGAGCCAGGCCCCGACCAGCTGGGCCGACCTGGCCAACCCGAAGTGGAAGGGCAAGCTCGGCCTGAACGACCCGACCCAGGAGGGCGCGACCAGGGCGATCCTGGTGATGGAGAAGAAGTACGGCAAGCAGCGCGCCTTCAGCATGCTGCACCAGATGTACCAGAACGCCAAGCTGACCTATAACACGCCCGGCGCCGAGGAAAGCGCGCTGGCCAGCGGCTCGAGCGAGATCGAGGACACCTCGATGGGCTCGGTCATGGTGATGGTGAAGCAGGCCGGTGCCTCGATCAAGACCGTGGTGCCGTCCGAGGGCGCGTTCTTGATGCTCAACTCGATCAGCATCATGAAGAACGCCCCGAACCCGGCTGGTGCCCTGGCCTTCGTGAAGTTCTTCTTCTCCGATTACATGCAGAACGTCATCATGAACCAGCTCGGCATCAGCATCGCCGTCGACAGCAACGTCAAGGTCGCTAACAAGAGCCTGGCCGAGGGCCTGGGCGGCAAGACGCCCGCAGAGGTGCTGCAGAACGCCTACGTGCCGGACTGGGCCGCCCTGGTCAAGCCAGATTCCTCGGGCCAGTCGGCGCTGACCACCCTGTATGCCGATGTCGCCCAGGCGGCCAAGAAGTAAGCCGCCGGTGACGGTCCTGGCGGGGCCAGCCGCTCCCGGGCAGCTGACCCCGCCAGACCGGGCGAGCAGCCAGCAGCACACCTGAGATCCGGAGGAGAAGCAGATGGTGGCGTTCCAGGATGCCCTGCAGCTCGATCCGGCCGCGCCGACGGCCGGGGCGGTGCCCGGCGCCCGCAAGCACCGGAACCGCCGGGCCTACCTCGCCCTGGCCCCGTTCCTGCTGCTGTACGGCGTGCTGATCGTGATCCCGACGGTCGGCATGCTGGTCAAGAGCGTGAGCGCGAACGACTCAGCCGAGCTGGAGATCCTGAACCCGTCGCTGCTCTTCCACACCTCCTTCACGCTGGTCAACTACCAGGCGCTGTTCACCCAGGAGGCCAATGTCCAGACGATCGTGACCACGATCGTCATCGCCCTGATCGCGGTGGCGCTGACGGTGATCGTCGGGACGCCGATCTCCTACCAGCTGGCGCTGGACCAGGCCCGGCTGACCGGCACGGCCAGCTGGGTGCTGTCGCTGCCGATTTACATGCCGACCGTCGTCATCGCCTACGCGCTGGTGCTCCTGTTCGGCCCGAACGGAATCCTGAACGCGGCCACCTCGGCGCTGGGCGTGCCGGTATGGGACATCTCCTACACCACGATCGCGGTGGTGCTCGGCACGGTCTACGTCCTCGTGCCGCTGTACGTGCGCATGCTGATCGCCGCGTTCGCCAGGGTGCCCGGCGACCTGATGGACGCGTCGATGAGCCTGGGCGCCGGGGAGCTGCGCACCCTGCTGAAGGTCGTGCTGCCGGTCATCCGGCCGACCATCCTGGCCGCGGTGATCCTCGACTTCGCCTTCGCCGTCGGCATGGTCGAGATCGCCCTGATCGTCGGCGGCGGCCCGCTGAACGTTCCCTACCTGCCCGTCGACATCCTGGAGCGGTCCACGACCTTCGCTCCCGACATCCCGCTCACGGCCGCGATGGCGGTGGTCCTGGTGGCGATCGCCCTGATCGGCCAGCTGCTGGCCGGCCGGCTGAACAAGGAGGCGTCGAGCAGTGCTGCCCGCTAGCGGCTTCCGCCGGCTGACCCGGGCCGGGACGATCCTGTGCGTAGCGGTGATCGTCCTGCCGCTGATCGCCATGGTGCTGTTCTCGCTGTCCGGCCACGTGGAGGCGATCCCGAGCGAGTGGACCACCAAGTGGTACACCTTCAACTCCTCGGACGTGGTCGCCTCGATCCTGCACTCGCTGGAGATCTCGGTGCCGGCCGTACTGATCGGGCTGCTGGTCGCCCTGCCGCTGTCGTTCGCGATGGCCCGCTGGGACTTCGCCGGCAAGCGGCTGGTCAACCAGATGATCCTGCTGCCGATGCTGCTGCCCGGCACCGCGCTGGGCCTGGCCCTGATCGAGCTGTACAACACCGGCATCCTGTCCAAGATCCCGGCGCTGGCCTTCCTGATCGCCGCGCACGTGGTGATCGTGCTGCCGGTCATCGCGCGCCCGGTGATCGCCGCCCTGGAGCAGATGGACATCGAGCTGGAGACGGCGTCGATGTCGCTCGGCGCCAGCCCGGTCGCGACGGTCCGGAAGATCACGGTCCCGGTGATTCTCCCGACGGTGGTCGTCGGCTCGATCTTCGGCCTGGCCCGGAGCATCACCGACTTCGCCATCACCTTGTTCCTGGTCCCGGTGGGCTTCCTGCCGATGTCGATCGAGATCTATAACTCGACCAACTACAGCATCCCGCAGCTAACCAGCGCCAATGCCGTGATCCTGCTGGCGATGTCCCTGGTAGTCGTCGGTGTCGGCGAGCTTGCCGCACGACGGGTCTCACGTGGCTGACGGGCGGCCCGCAATGGCTGATAAGGATCGAAAGGGGCCTGGCTGGTGGCTCAGGTAGAGATACGCGACCTGGAGAAGTCCTACGGCGCGGTGAAGTCTGTCGACGGCGTCTCGCTGGACGTCGCCGACGGCGAGCTGGTCACCCTGCTGGGCTCCAGCGGCTGCGGGAAGACCACGACCCTGCGCATCGTGGCCGGGCTGATCGGCGAGGACTCCGGAACGGTCGCCATCGGCGGCCTGCCGATGCAGGGCGTCCCGTCCTGGCGGCGCAACATCGGCATCGTCTTCCAGCATTACGCGCTCTTCCCGCACATGACGGTCCAGGACAACATCGCCTACGGACTGCGGCTGCGGAAGTGGAAAGCCGACCGGATCCGGGCCCAGGTCGACCGGCTGGCCCAGATCGTCGAGATCGGCGAGCTGCTCCCGCGCTATCCGCGGGAGCTGTCCGGCGGCCAGCAGCAGCGGGTGGCCGTGGCCCGCGCGCTGGCCATCGACCCCGCGGTGCTGCTGATGGACGAGCCGCTAAGCGGGCTGGACGCCAGCCTGCGCGAGCGGGTCCAGTACGAGCTGCGCGCCCTCCAGCAGGCAGCAGGCACCACGACGATCTACGTCACGCACGATCAGCAGGAGGCCTTCGCCCTGTCGGACCGGGTGGCGGTGATGAACCAGGGCCGCATCGAGCAGGTCGGCCCGGTCGCCGAGGTGTACAACCAGCCGGCGTCCGCGTTCACGGCCGGCTTCATCGGCTCGAACAACCGGCTGGCCGCGACGGTGGTCGGCGTCGACTCGGCCGGCACCGGGGTGGTGGCCCAGGCCGGCGCCAAGCTGGCGTTCGCCAGCCGGGAAGCCGTCCAGGCGGGCGACGCGGTGGACGTGGTGATCCGGGCCAACCGGGTCAGCCTGGCCGACGCCGACGCGCCGCACTCCTACCCGGGCCGGGTCGTGACGTGCTCGTTCTCGCCGAACGCCTGGCGGGTGCTGGTGGACGTCGGCGGGGTCACGCTGCGGGCCGATGTCACCGAGGCCGCCGTTGCCGCCCGCCCGCGGCCGCCCGGGCCGGGCGAGGAGACCTGGATATCAGTCAGTCCCGAGAACGTATGGGTGTTCAAATCGGCGCAGAACAGGGGTGAG
The DNA here is from genome assembly GCA_963780555.1 of uncultured Actinomycetota bacterium. Taxonomy (GTDB): domain Bacteria; phylum Actinomycetota; class Actinomycetes; order Streptosporangiales; family Streptosporangiaceae; genus DASUBV01. The sequence continues at coordinate 183,762 of CAWACD010000002.1, forward strand.
ACGTGAGCGATGTGCTCAGGCTGGCGGTCATCGGGTGCGGGTACGTGGCCCAGAACGACTATTTCCCGGTCCTGGCCGCGGCGGAGGTCCGCGAGCGGGTGGAGGTCGTAGCGGTCTGCGACACCGTGCCCGGCCGGGCCCGGGACACCGCGGACCGCTTCAGCTTCGGGGCCGGCTACACCGACCTGGACTCGACACTGACGCAGGCCGCCCCCGACCTGGTGGCCATCCTGACGCCGATCCCGCTGCACTTCGACCAGGCGGTCGCCAGCCTGAACGCCGGCGCCCACGTCTACGTGCAGAAGACGATGACCAGCACGCTGGCCCAGGCCAGGGAGCTGACCCGGCGGGCCGCCGAGCTGAACCTGGTCCTCACCGCGTCGCCGGGGCAGATGCTGGACGGCGCCCACCAGTTCGCCGCGCGCGCCATCGCCGACGGGTCGATCGGGGACGTCTGCTTCGCCCGCGGCCAGGGCCCGCATCCCGGGCATGAGAACGGCAACCTCAACGGCGCCGATCCGGCCTGGTACTACCAGTCCGGGCGGTGGCCCGCTGCCCGACACGGCGGTGTACCCGCTGACCAGCCTGGTCAGCCTGCTCGGACCGGTCGCCCGGGTGACCGCCACCAGCGGGCGGGCGCTGAAGGAGCGGTCCTGGGAGGGACGGCCGCTGGAGCTGAAGGAGGACGACAGCTGGGTGCTGGCCCTGGACTTCGGCAGCGGGGTCCTCGGGTCGGTGCACGCCAACTTCGTCAGCCGCGCGTTCAACACCCCCCAGGTGGAGATCTACGGATCGACCGGGGTGATCCAGCTCGGCGGGTGGACCAATCCCGATGTGCCTGCCGAGGCCTACCTGGACCCGGCCCGGGCCGGCGGGAATCGGGCTGGACCAGGCCGTCGCTGCCCGCGCCGGCGAACGACTACAAGCCCACCGTCCGCGACCTGCTGCACACCGTCGACGCCCTGCGCACCGGGGAACCGCCCGCCCTCAGCGGACTGCAGGCGGCCCACGTCATTGAGGTGATCGAGGCGGCGCGGCGCTCAGCCGCCGAGGGCGCTCCCGCTGAGGTCCACTCGAGATTCTGACCGGCACTCGATCCCTGCACCCGATCCTGGCCGCACCACTACCCGTAGCTGACCGAACATGAGTAAGGAGAGCAGCTGACATGCGCTTGATCCCAAGCGTGCTGAACTGGAGCTACCACCGCGACTACTGGGGTGCCTGGGATAAGAGCCTGGAGTCGTACGTGCCCCGGGTGTCGGCCGTGGCCCGCAAGTACGGCTTCGAGGAATCGGGCATCAACCTGGGCGTCGGCGGGGAGCAGAATCAGCTCGCCAGCTTCGACGACACCTACGTGCGCGACGTCCGCCGCCGCCTCGACGACCTCGGCCTGCAGGTGATCCCGATCCTGGGCAACCTCGACATCCACGCCGACCCGACGTTCGTGAAGCGGTCGGTGGAGGAGTTCAAGCCAGCGCTGGAGCGGTCCGCCGTGCTGGGCGCCACGGTGTCCACCTTCGGCACCAGCCTGCACGGCCGGCTGACCCGGGAGAAGGCCGTGACGATCTACGCCGAGGCCGCCGCCCAGATCTGCGAGGTGGCCGCCGGGTTCGGCCAGTCGCTGTGCGCGGAGAACTACAACACCTTCACCAGCGACGAGCTGATGGCGGTCGTCGAGCGGTCCGGCGCGAGCAACCACGGCTACCTGAACGACATCGGCAACTGGCTGATCACCGGCGAGGACCCCTACTCGGTGACCAAGAAGCTGCTGCCGCGCACCATCCACCTGCATATCAAGGACTACGCGCTGGACGACGGCGTGTGGCGCAGCGTGCCGCTGGGCGACGGCATCGTCCCCGTCCGCAAGATCCTGCAGACGCTCGCCGACGCCGAGGGCGAGGCCACCTTGTACCTCGCCCTCGAGACAGACCTGGACAGCGACGGCGAGGACGAGGCGCTGGACCGCAGTTATGCCTACTACGCCGAATGGGCCAGCCAGATCAGTGAGGGAGTAACGCGATGATGAAGCTGGGGTGCTCGGTCTGGAGCCTGACCGGCCGGTACGGACCGCCCTACGGGGACGCGCTGGAGACCATCGCGGAGCTGGGCTTCGAGGGCACCGAGCTCATCGTCGACTCCACCGACCAGCTCCGCGACTTCTTCAGCCCCGCCCAGTGCGAGCAGCTGCGCGACCGGCTGAGCGGGCTGGGCCTGGAGCTGAGCCAGTTCGTGGCCTACAAGGACATGATCGACGGGCTGGCCAGCATGGACCCGGCGCGGATCCAGCAGGCGCTGGAGATCTGGGAGCAGTGCTGCGCGATCTCCCGCGCTCTCGGCACCGACACGATCAACACGGTGTCGCACTGGATTCCCGGGCTGACCTCCCCGAACCCGTACCCGCCGGCCTTCGTTCACGTGAGTAAGTCACCGCAGGGCGCGTTCTCGCCGAAGATCAGCTTCGACTACCCGCCCTTCGACTGGGATGAGGTGTGGTCGTCCTATGTCAGCTCCATCCAGCGCTGCTGCGACATCGCCGCCGGCTACGGGCTGCGGCTCGCGCTGGAGGGGCATCCGCATGTCATCGTCAGCCACACCGACAGCTTCCTGGCCTTCCACCGGGAAGTGGCGCGGGAGAACTTCGGCATGAACTACGACACCGGCATGCAGACCGACCAGCGCGAGCACGTGCCGATCTCGATCCGCAAGCTCGGCAAGCGCATCTTCCACCTGCACGTCCGTGACTCGGACTCGCTCGTGGTGCACCAGCTCCCGATCGGCCAGGGCCTGCTGGACTGGGACGCGATTGTCGGTGAGCTCATCGCCGCCGGGTATGACGGCTACCTGTCGATCGAGCTCGGCGGGTATCTTGACCCGGCTCGCTGGGTCGCCGAATCCCGCGACTACCTGGCCCGCGTCATCGAGCGGTCGGTGGTGCCCGACGGCGCACCGGTCCGGTGATAGCCGCAGGCTCCTGGCGGGTGCACGGCAACCTGGTGCGGCCAGACGGCCAGATCCGGCGCGGCACCGTAACGGTCGCCGGCGGCCAGATCGTGTCGCTCGACGACGAGGACAGTCCCCGGCCTGATCCGGCCGCGCCGCTGCTGGCGACATCGCCGGATGCCTTCGTCGGGCCGGGGCTGATCGATCTGCACATGCACGGCGCGAACGGCTCGGACTTCATGGCGGCCGAGCCGGACGGCGCGCACCAGATCGCGGCCTTCGCCGCGCAGCACGGCGTGACCGGGATGCTGGCCTCCGCGGTCACCGCTACCAGGGAGGCGATCTCGGCCGCCCTGCGCACCATCGCGCAGGCCATCAGCGAGCAGGCCGCCAGCGAGCAGGTGGCTAGCGAGCAGGCCGCAGCCGAGAGCCCCGGGCGGCTGCCGCCCGGGGCCGGGCGGCCGGAGGCCCGGCTGCTCGGAGCGCATCTCGAAGGCCCCTACCTGAGCCAGGAACGCCGCGGCGGCCAGGACCCGGCGACCATCCGCCCGGCCAGCATCGAGGAGTTCCGGCAGTGGGCGGCACTGGCACCGATCCGGATGATCACCGTGGCGCCCGAGACCGGCGGCGCGAGTGAGCTCATCGAGTTCATCACCGGGACGCACCCCGATGTCGTGGTCGCGGCGGGCCACACCAACGCCAGCTACGAGCAGGCCCGGCGCGGCATCGACGCCGGGATCCGGCACTTCACCCATTTCCTGTGCGGCATGAGCGGATTCCACCACCGGCAGCCCGGCGCCGTCGGGGCCGGGCTGATCGACTCGCCGGCGACGGTCGAGCTGATCGCAGATCTGGTCCACGTGCACCCGGCGGCGCTGCTGATGGTCGCGACGGCCCGCGGCACGGACAAAGTCGCGCTGGTCACCGACTCGGTGAACTTCTGCGGGCTGCCGGACGGGTCCTACACCAAGCGGGGCCGGGAGTACCGGATCGCCGACGGCGCGGTCCGGCTGCCGGACGGGACGCTCGCGGGCAGCCAGCTGACCATGAACGTTGCCGTGCAGAACATGGCCGGGGCGGGCGTGGGCGTCGGCGCGGCCTGGCGGATGGCCTCGGCGGTGCCGGCCGCGATCCTGGGGCTGGGCGACCGGACCGGCGCCCTGGCCCCCGGCCTGGACGCCGACATCGCGGTGCTGGATGAGAACTTCGTGCCGCAGGCCACGATCATCCGCGGGCACCTCGCCTACGAGCGGGCGCGGGCCGCCGCCGGGGCCGTGCCGGAGGGCGCCTGATGGCCAGCCGCACGGAACTGGCCTACCTCGGCCTGGATGTGGGCGGCACCAACATCAAGTACGGCCTCGTTGACGCCCACGGCGCGATGCTGTGGGGAGCCCGGGTGGCCACCCCGGCGACGCGGCCGGTGCCGGTCCTGGCCATCAAGGACATCGCCGCCGCCGCGCTGGACCGCGCGGCGGCGGCCGGCCAGACCGTCGCGGGGCTGGGCGTCGCCACCCCCGGCCGGGTGAACTCCGGCTCGGGGGTCGTCCTCGAGGCCACGAACCTGGACTGGGACCGGGCCCCGCTCGGCACGCTGCTGGAGGACAAGCTCGGCCTGCCCGTCCGGGTGCTCAACGACACGAACGCGGCCGCGCTCGGCGAGTACGTGGCCGGTGGCTGGCCGTCCCCCGCGGCCGACCTGATCTGCATCTCGATCGGCACCGGCGTCGGCGCGGGGCTGATCATGGGCGGTGAGCTGTACGCCGGCGAGAACTACAACGCCGGCGAGATCGGGCATGTCATCGCCGACCCGGGCGGCCGCGCGTGCGCGTGCGGCGGGACCGGGTGCCTGGAAACCATCGCCGCCGGCCCGGGCATCGTCCGCGCCTACCAGGACGCGATGGGGCAGGCGGACGGCAGCCGCCCGCCCGGCCGGGTGAGCCTGTCCGGCGTGGCGGCGGCAGCGCAGGCCGGGTCGGAGCCAGCGATCGCGGCGCTCACCGCGGCGGCGACCGCGCTCGGCATCCAGGTGGCCAACTGCCGGTCGCTGCTGGATGTCTCGCATTTCGTCATCGGCGGCGGGGTGGCCAATATCGACTGGCCGCTGGTGCCGGAGATCGCCCGGGTGGCGTCCCGCTACCTGGCCGCGGGCAAGCGGGCTGGCCTGCAGGTGCGCAAGTCCGAGATGATCGACCGCGCGGCAATCGTCGGCGCTGTGAGCTATCTGAGAGAACACGTCTGCACGTAGTGCGGCGCTGAGGAGAGGGGCTGGTCATGGACACGAATGCCGCTGTTCGGGTGGGAATTCTCGGGGCCGGGTTCATGGGCTCGGCGCACGCCGAGTGCTATGACCTGCTGGGCGTCCCGATCGCGATGATCGCATCCCGGTCGCCCGGCGCGATCGCGGAAAGCAGGCCAGGCACCCGCTGGTCGTCCGACATCGAGGCGGTCATTGGTGACCCCGCGGTTGACTGCGTCGACATCACCTTGCCCAATTCCCTGCACAAGGACGCGGCGCTGGCCTGCATCCGGGCCGGCAAGCCGTTCCTGATCGAGAAGCCGCTGGCCCGCAACGCCGCCGAGGCTGAAGCCATCGTCGAGGCCGCCCGCAGCGCCGGAGTGACCGCGGTGTACGGCGAGAACGTCCGGTTCAAGCCGAGCATGGTGAAGACCAAGGCGATCGTTGATGAGGGCGGCCTGGGGAAGATCCTGCTGCTGCGCGCCAACGAGGTGCACAACGGGCCGTTTCACAGTGACTGGTTCTGGGATTCCGAGGAGACCGGCGGCGGTGCCGTGATCGACATGGGGATCCACGGGATCTTTGCCCTGGAGTGGTTCATGGGGTCGCGGATCAAGCGGGTGTACGCCGAGGCGGGCGTGCTGAAGTGGGCCGACAAGTGCGTCGGCGAGACCGAGGACACCGCCGTGATCGTGCTGCGCTTCGAGAACGGCGGGCTGGCTGAGCTGGTGGTGAGCTGGGCTATCGCCGGCGGCATTGATGTCCGGTTCGAGGTGTTCGGCAGCGCCGGCACCGCCTATCTCGACTCCGCCCGGGCGGCGCGCGCCACCACGATCTACAGCGAGCCCGGCTACGGGCGGGGCGCGGAGGAGGAGGCGAAGGACCGGCCGCACGTGGCCGGGACCCGGGGCTGGAGCTGGCTGACGGGCGACGAGTGGGCCGAGCACGGCCACCTTTCCGAGATCCGGCACTTCGTCCGGTGCGCTTCCGGCCTGGAGACGCCGGTCTGCACGCTGGAGGACGGCTGGCGCGCGCTGCAGGTGGTCGACGCCATCTACCGCTCGGTCAAGACCGGCGCTCCGGCGCTCGTCTGAGGATGAGCGAGCCTGTCAGTCACGGAGACGCCGGCGATGTCGTGCTGGATGCGTCGTTCAAGGGCATTCCCTACGGGACCCGGACGCGGCTGGCCGACATCGCCTCCCGTGGCTGGAACGTCGCGGCGGGGGACCTGGCACTGCCGGTCATGACCCTGGACCAGGCGGCGGTCGAGAGCAATATCGCCGCCATGGCGGCTTACTGCACCCGGCACGGCGTGCGACTGGCCCCGCACGGCAAGACGACCATGTCGCCGCAGCTGTTCCGCCGGCAGCTGGCGGCCGGCGCGTGGGCCATCACCGCGGCCACCCCCGGCCAGGCGTGCCTGATGCGCGAGGCCGGGATCCAGCGGATCCTGCTCGCCAACGAGCTGGTCGACCCGAACGCGTTCCGCTGGCTAGCTGCGGAGTACCGCCGCGACCCGGCCTTCGAGCTCATCTTCCTGGTCGATCACCCGGCGGCGGTCGCTCTGGCCGACGAGGTGCTGACCGCGGCCGGGCCGGGCCGCAAGGTGCCGGTGCTGGTCGAGCTCGGCCTGGATGGCCCGGCTGGCCGCACCGGCGTGCGCACGGCGGCCGCGGCTATCGCGCTCGCCGAGCAGGTCGCGGCGACGGCCACGCTGGCACTGGCCGGCGTCGAGACCTATGAGGGGGTCGTGGCCCGGGGGGCGTCACCGGCCGAGATCGAGGCGGTGGACCAGTTCCTGACCGGGGTGGCCGGCGTCGCGCGGACTATGCACGAACGGGGCCTGGCGGGCCGCGGCGAGTTTGTGCTCAGCGCCGGAGGCAGCATCTACTTCGACCGGGTCATCGCGGCGTTTGCCCCGCTGCGAACCCAGATCCCGGGCCTGCAGATCGTGCTGCGCAGCGGCGGCTACCTCTCGCACGACGCTGGCCGGCACCGCCAGCTGTCGCCGCTGGACGGCCGCCGGGACAGCGGTGAGGAACTCCGGCTGACCGATGCGCTGACGCTGTGGGGGTCGGTGCTGTCGGTACCCGAGCCGGGCCGCGTCATCGTCGGCATCGGCAAGCGAGACGCCCCCTACGACGTCGAGCTGCCGATGCCGCAGCGGCTCTACCGGGCTGGCCAGGGTGCGGCCCCGGCCAGCCTGGCCAGCGCCCGGGTGGTGAAGCTGATGGATCAGCATGCGCTCGTTGATGTCGACCCGCAGCTGCCTGTCACGCCCGGCGACATCATGGCCCTGGGCGTCTCCCACCCGTGCGCGGCGTTCGACCGCTGGCGCTTCCTGCCGCTCATCGACGCCGGCGGCACCGTCGTCGATGGCGTCATCACTAGTTTCTGACCCCGCGATGGCGAGCCTGCTGATCCGCGACGCCCTGGTGATCGACGGAACCGGCCGGCCGCCGTTCCCCGCCGACGTCGGCACCGACGCTGGCGTCATCACCAGCGTGGGCCGGAACCTGGCCCGGCCGCCCGGCAGCGACGTGCTCCGGGCCGACGGCGCGGCCCTGGCGCCCGGTTTCATCGACCTGCACACCCACGGCGACTTCACCGTGCCGGTGACGCCCGGCATGCCCGCGCTGATCTCGCAGGGAGTCACCACCCAGCTGGCCGGCAACTGCGGATTCTCGCCGTTCCCGGTCGCCGCCGGGCGGGCGGACCTGCTGCGGGACTACGCAGCATTCCTGGACGGCGGGCTGCCCTGGGGGTCGTGGCAGACCGCGGGGGAGTACTTCGCGATCGTGGACGCCCTGCCGCTCGCGGGCAACCTGGCCTGCCAGGTCGGGCACGGCTCGGTCCGGATCGCCGTCATGGGGTTCGATCCGGGGCCGCCGGACGCCGGGCAGCTGACCGCGATGAGTGAGCTCGTCCGGGCGAGCGTCCGCGCCGGGGCCGCCGCGATCAGCGCGGGACTGACCTACGCGCCCGCGTCAGCGGCGGGCACCAGCGAGCTGGTCGCCGTGGCCCGGGCGGCGAGATCGGCCGGGGCGCGGTTCTACTCGACCCACATCCGCAGCGAGGCCGTGATGGTCAGCCGGGCCGTGGACGAGGCGATCACGGTCGGGGCGCAGTCCGGGCTGCCGGTCCAGCTCAGCCATCTCAAGATCATGGGGCCTGGCAACTGGCCGCAGCTCGACGATGTCCTGGCCCGGATCGACGCTGCCGCCCCGGCCGCGGACGTGGCCATGGACCAGTATCCGTACACGGCGGGCAGCACGACCCTCGCCATCATCGTGCCGCGCTGGGCCACCGAGGGCGGCACCGCGGCGCTGCGCCGCCGCCTGGCTGACCCGCTGACCCGGGACCGGATCCGCCAGCAGATCCTCGCCCAGGATCCGGCCGACCTGGCCCGCGGGCTGCGGGCGTTCGAGCCGGAGAACATCGTCGTGGCCGACGTGCCCGGTCCGGAGGGCCGCGGCTACGCCGGCCTGTCGCTGACTCAGGTCGCCGAGCGGGACGGCACCGATCCGGCCTCGGCCGCCCTGGAGCTGATCCGGCGCTGGGGCGGGGACGTCACGACCATCGTGCACGGGCAGTCGGAGCGCAACCTGCGGCGCATCATGGCCCACCCGCGGACGGCCATCGCCAGCGACGGATGGTCCTTCGACCCGGCCGCCGGCGGCCTGCCGCACCCGCGCAACTACGGGACGTTCCCCCGGGTGCTCGGCCGGTACGCGCGCGATGCGGGGGTGCTGACGCTGGCCGAGGCGATCCGGAAGATGACGAGCCTGCCGGCCCGCCGGCTGAGCCTGCACCGTCGCGGCACGATCCGTCCCGGCTACGTCGCCGACCTGGTGCTTTTCTCGCCCGGCTCGGTCGCCGACACCGCGACTTTCGCGCGCCCGCAGCAGTTCTGCCGCGGCATCGACGCGGTCATCGTCGCCGGCCAGGTCGCGCTGCGGGACGGCCAGGACACCGGCGTCCGGGCCGGGCGGCTGCTCCGCCTCAGCGACGGGCGGGTGGCCTGACGATGACCGCCCGGCAGGCCGGCCCGCCCGGCACTCACCTTGCGCACCGACCGGAAGGGAATCGGAATGACCACCTATGAGATCGCCGTCATCCCCGGCGACGGGATCGGGCCGGAGGTCGTTCCGCCAGCCCTGGCCATCGCCCGGGCGGCCGGCGCCCGATACGGCTTCGACGTGCGGCTGACCACCTTCGACTGGGGCTGCGAGTACTACGCGCGGACCGGCCAGATGATGCCGGGCGACGGGATCAGCCGGCTGCGCGACCACGACGCCATTTTTCTCGGCGCCGTCGGGTACCCCGGTGTCCCCGACCACGTCTCGCTGTGGGGACTGCTCATCCCCATCCGGCGGCAGCTCCAGCAGTACATCTCGCTCCGGCCGGTGCGGCTGCTGCCGGGCATCACCCCGCCGGTGAGCGAGGCAATTGCCCGCCAGGGCATCGACATGTGGATCGTCCGGGAGAACAGCGAGGGCGAGTACTCGCAGGTCGGCGGGCGGTTCGGCGAGGGCACCGCGAGCGAGCTGGTGGCCCAGACCGCTATCTTCACCCGCACCGGCACCGACCGCGTCATCCGGTACGCCTTCGAGCTGGCCACCGCGACCGGCTCCCGGCACGTCACCTCGGCGACGAAGTCCAACGGCATCTACTACTCGATGCCCTACTGGGACGAGCGGTTCGCCGCCATCGCGGCCGAGTACCCGGACGTGCGGACCGACCAGTTCCACATCGACATCCTGGCCGCCCGGTTCGTGATGACGCCGCACTATTTCGATGTCGTCGTGGCCAGCAACCTGTTCGGGGACATCCTGTCCGACCTCGGCCCCGGCGTGACCGGGACCATCGGCGTCGCCCCGTCGGCGAACATCAACCCGGAACGGGAGTTCCCGTCGATGTTCGAGCCGGTGCACGGGTCGGCGCCGGACATTGCCGGGCGCGGGATCGCCAACCCGGTTGGCGCCATCTGGGCCGCCGCGATGATGCTCGAGCACCTCGGGCAGGCCGAGGCGGCCGGCGATGTCGTGGCGGCCATCGAGTCGGTGCTGGGCGGCGGCAGCCCGCCGCTGACTCCCGATCTGGGCGGCACGGCCGGCACCGCCGGGCTGGCCGGCGCGATCCTGGATCAGGTCCGCGACGGCGAGCCGTCCCGGCCCGGCTGAGCCCGGGACCCGTTATGTCGAATCCCGGAACGGAGACCCGCTGGCGCCATGGAACTCAGAATCTGCACCGAGCCCCAGGAGGGCGCTACCTACGCGCAGCTGCTGGCGGTCGCGCGCGCGGCCCGCGAGCACGGGTTCGCCGGCTTCTTCCGGGCTGACCACGTCCTGCCCATGAGCGGCCGCCCGGTGCCGCCCGGCCCGGTCGAGGCGATGGTCAGTCTCGCCGCGATCGCGGCGCAGGTACCCGGCATCCGGCTGGGCACCCTGCTCACCGCGGCGACGTTCCGGTATCCGGCGATGCTGGCGATCCAGGCGGCCAACATCGATGAGATCTCCGGCGGCCGCCTGGAACTGGGCCTGGGAGCGGGCTGGTTCGAGGCCGAGCATCTCGCCTACGGCCTGCCGTTCGGCGCATCGTTCGGCGAGCGCTTCGACCGGCTCACTGAGCAGCTGGAGGTTCTCACCGGCCTGTGGGCGACACAAGCCGGCGGCACGTTCGACTACGCCGGCCGCTACTACCAGCTGACCGGCGCGCCCGGGCTGCCGAAGCCGCTGCAGCGGGCGGCGGACGGCACCCCGAAAGTGCCGCTGGTGCTGGGCGGGCACGGCCCGCGACGGACCCCCGCGCTGGCCGCCCGCTTCGCCGACGATTTCAACACCGGCTTTGCCAGCGTGGCCGCCACCGGAGCCCAGATCGGCCGGGTCCGGTCGGCGTGCGAGGCCATCGGCCGTGACCCGGCGGCCATCGTTTACTCCGCCGTGCAGCTGGTCTGCCTCGGCTCGGACGCAGCGACGCTGGCGCGCCGGCTGGCGGCCACCGGCCGCCCGCCCGCAGAGTTCGCCGACGGCGGCCTGGCCGGGTCGCCCGGCCAGATCGCCGACAAGCTGGCTGCCTTTGCGCGGGCTGGCGTGCAGCGGATGTACCTCACGGTGCTCGACCTGTCCGACACCGACCAGCTCGCCGAGCTCGGCGAGCTGAACCGGCTCGCTGGCGGGCTCTAGGGCGGCACACCCGGACCCGGACCGCACCCCTGGCCGCGGGCGGGCTTGCGGTCCGGGCGGCTGGGCAGCAAGATCAGCGGCAGGATCTTGAGGAGGGCCTGGTCATGGACACGCATGCCGCTGTTCGGGTGGGCATACTCGGGGCCGGGTTCATGGGCTCGGCGCACGCCGAGTGCTATGACCTGCTGGGCGTCCCGATCGCGATGATCGCATCCCGGTCGCCGGGCCCGGCGACCGGCAGCAGGCCGGGCACCCGCTGGTCGTCCGACATCGAGGCGGTCGTTAATGACCCCGCAGTCGATTGCGTCGACATCACCCTGCCGAACTACCTGCACAAGGACGCGGCGCTGGCCTGCATCCGGGCCGGCAAGCCGTTCCTGATCGAGAAGCCGCTGGCGCGCAACGCCGCCGAGGCGGAAGCCATTGTCAGTGCCGCGCGCAGCGCCGGGGTGACCGCGGTATACGCGGAAACCGTCCGGTTCAAGCCGAGCATGGTGCGCGCCAAGGCGATCGTCGACCAGGGCGGCCTGGGAAAGATCCTGCTGCTGCGCGCCAACGAGGTGCACAACGGGCCGTTTCACAGTGACTGGTTCTGGGATTCCGAGCTCACCGGCGGCGGTGCCGTCATTGACATGGGCATTCACGGGATCTTCGCCCTGGAGTGGTTCATGGGCTCGCGGATCAAGCGGGTGTACGCCGAGGCGGGCGTGCTGAAGTGGGCCGACAAGTGCGTCGGCGAGACCGAGGACACTGCCGTGATCGTCTTGCGCTTCGAGAACGGCGGCCTGGCCGAGCTGGTGGTGAGCTGGGCCATCGCCGGCGGCATCGATGACCGGTTCGAGGTGTTCGGCAGCGCCGGCACTGTCTACCTCGACTCGCCTCGCACGGCGGGGGCCATGACGGTCTACAGCGAGCGCGGTTACGGGCAGGACGCGGCGGAAGAGTCGAAGGAGCGCCCGCATGTGGCCGGGACCCGCGGGTGGAGCTGGCCCGAGGGCGACGAGTGGGCCGAGGAAGGTTACCTGGCCGAGATCCGGCACTTCGTCCGGTGCGCTTCCGGCCTGGAGACGCCGGTCTGCACGCTGGAGGACGGCTGGCGCGCGCTGCAGGTGGTCGACGCCATCTACCGCTCGGTCAAGACCGGCGCTCCGGCGCTCGTCTGAAACCGGCGGCCGAACCGGCACCGGCCGCGCGTCCGGCACCGGCGTCCCCCGGCGCCGCGGAGCGGAGCGCGGGGAGTAGGTTCTCCGGGGTTGATCCGCCGGCCCCCGGCTGGATCAGAGGGGAGCCGATCCATCATGACCCTGCCCGATGGCCTCATCGCCCTGCTGCGCCAGCCCAGCCCCTGCTTCCTGACCACCCTGATGCCCGACGGCTCCCCCCAGATGACCGAGACCTGGGTCGATACCGATGGCGAGCACGTCGTTATCAATACCGTCCAGGGCTTTCAGAAGGTCAGGAATGTCGAGCGCGACCCGCGGGTGGCGGTGAGCGTCTGCGACCAGTCCCGCCCGTCCCGGTATTACGCGATCCGCGGGCAGGTCGTGAACGTCACCACCGAGGGCGGCGCGGAGCACATCGACGCCCTCGCCCAGCGCTACCTCGGCACGGCCTACCCGTGGTTCGGAGGCCGTGACCAGGTGCGCGTCATCCTGACCATCCAGGCTGACCGGATCCACGCGTCGGGCTAGCCGGAACGAAGCTGGCCTCGCCGTCCGGCTGAGCCTCCCGGCCGCCGCCGGCGATGACAGGCTGGTGATCCTTTTCGCTGTCCGCCCGATTATTCGCCGCGCTGACAGGTGAACTTCACCCGCGGCGAGAATGCGTTCACGATGGCCTTTTAGCTTGTGGTCATGCAGACACCGTACGGGGATATCCCGCAGCGCCTGGTCAAGGACATGTCCGCTCAGGAGATGCACGACTACCTGAGGCAGCGCTACTCGCGGCGGCGATTCCTGAAGGGCGCCGCCGCGGCGGGGGCGGTGGCGGCGGCCGGGCCGGTGTTCTGGAGCCGTACCTACGCGGATGCCTCAGCCGCGGGCAGCCCGGCCGGGCCGCAGTGGATTGCGCTCGGGCCCGACCCGGCGACCGAGATGCACATCTCGTGGTCGGCTGGCGCCTACCAGACCGCAGCCAACGTCCCCGCGCCGACGGTCCGGTGGGGCCTGACCCGGGAGTACGGGCGCACCCTGCATGCCGCCAGCGACCTCGTGCCGACGCCTGTCAATGCGCCGGCCAGCAATCTGGACCTGACCGCCTACCAGCATGCGCTGCTGACCAGGCTGGACCCGGACACGACCTATCACTACTCGGTCAGCAACGACGGGAAGCGGTGGGGTCCGGATACGACCTTCCGGACCGGCAAGGCCGGCGTGACGGACTTCCGGTTCTGCGCCACCGGGGACGAGGACACCTTCACCACCAGCTCCCAGCCCGTCATGCAGAGCATCGCCGCATTCGATCCCGACTTCACCATCGTGGCCGGTGACCTTTCCTACGCCGCCGATGACGGGACCTACAAGGGCGTCGGTATCCCGCAGGCCTACACCCCGAGCGCGTGGGATGAGTACTTCGGTCTGCTGGGGCCCAGCGCCGCCCAGTCGATCCCGTGGATGGTCGGGATGGGCAATCACGACGTCGAGCCGCTCACCGACAATGGCTTCGCCGGGATCCTGACTCGCTTCCCCCATCTGGGCGCCAATGCGGCTACCGCCGGCTCCGGCTCGAAAGTGGTGCAGAGCTTCAGGTACGGGAACGTGGCCATCATCGGCCTGGATGATAGCGATGTGTCGGCCCTGGACGTCGTGAACAACGGCTACACCGGCGGCCGGCAGACGATCTGGCTGATCGAGCAGCTGAAGAAATACCGGGCCGCCGGCTCCGGCGTCGACTTCATCGTCGTCTTCTTCCACCACTGCCCGTACTGCAGCGGCGGCCCGTGCTCCGACGGCGGTGACCGGTACGCGTGGCAGCCGATCCTCGACCGGTTCGAGGTCGATCTGGTGATCAACGGGCACAACCACCTCTACGAGCGGACCTACCCGATGCGGGACAACGTCGTCCGCGCCCACGTGCCGCCCGGCGGGACGACCACGCCGGCCACCGACGGCACCACCTACATCTGCACCGGGGGAGGCGGCGCCGGGCTGGCGGCCTCGGCCACCTCCGGGTGGTTCGGCACCAGCGGCGGCGGCGACCTGGCCGCCGCCGGAACCGGGACGCCCGCGCTCGAGGTCTGGGGCAGCCAGACGATCCGCGGCGGGACTGGAGGCACGAGCTCCGAGCCCGATCCTGTCACCGGCTGGTCCGGCTACCGCCGGGCTCAGTACTGCCACCTGGTCATCGACGTCACGGCGCCGAGGATCTGGGGCGGCCAGACGAAGATGCACATCCGGGCCATCGACCCGACCCAGACGGGTTCGACGATCACCGCCATCACCGATGAGGCGGTCATGGACAGTGTCACGCTGATCCGCCGGTCGGGCACCGGTCCGTCCTCCGGTCACGGTGGCTTCCCCGGCCCGCACCACCGCCGCTAAGGGCCGCTCCCGGGCCGGTTCCCGGATCCGGCAAGTGCCTGCGCGTGTGCCGGGGCTGCTAATCCACGCTGTTCCCCGGAGCCCGCCGCCGACCCATCACACGGCGGGCGCCGGCGCAGAGCCAGGCCGCCTAACCCCGATCGTCAGCCAATCCACGTGATATCGAAGATCCGGATGACCTCCGCGGCATCATCTACATGAAAGGTGAGCAGTCCGTTTCCGGACCCGAACATCGTCATCCGGTAGGCGGGGTCTTTGCCAGGCGGCATGATCGCGGCATCCCATGGCTCATCGACCAAGGTGGCCGCACGTTCGACCAGAGCGTCAAACGCTCCGGGCGGTATGCCGTTGAGCTGGATGAGGGCGGGACCTTCGAACCGAACGCTGTAGCTCACGTGCGGCGGTGGCGCCAGCCTGGCACAACGTCCTCGATCGGCACCGAGTCTGCGATGCTGCCGGCTCGAGCGGCTTCGCTGACGGCGGCCAGGCGGTCGGCGAAGCCGGGCTCAGACTGGGCAGCAGCGGTCAGCCGCCACAGGCGCAGCACATCATGGAGTTGCCGGTACCCGCCGACCTGCCGGGCGGCCAGGGCGGCAGCGGCGTAATACTCACGCAGAAACTGGTCATGGAGCCGGCCCGGCAGCATCCTCAGGATCTCGACCGGGTCATCCGGGTCAGCCTCGTGCACCGGCTGAGCGCTCATAGCAAAGCAGGCTATCAGCGGGCGCGGACACTGCGGCGGAAGCCGCAGCGTCATCAAGTCCCCCCGGTGCTCTGGCCAGGCCACCGGACTCGCTCGGTGGTGTGTGTCCGTCCGGCCGGGACCTTTCAGCCGTCCTCGGGGAAGTGGCAGGCGACCTGATGGCCGGGGTCGTCCCCGGCCAGCGGCGGCTCGGTGGTCTCGCAGATGGCCTGCGCCTTCCAGCAGCGGGTCCGGAAGTGGCAGCCCGAGGGCGGGTGCAGCGGGCTGGGCGGCTCGCCGGCCAGCTGCACGCGCTGCTTGCGGACCCGCGGATCGGGGACCGGGACGGCGGACAGCAGCGCCCGGGTGTAGGGGTGCCGGGGCCCGGAATAGAGCTTCTCGTTGTCGGCCAGCTCGACGATCTTGCCGAGGTACATCACCGCTACCCGGTCGGAGATGTGCCGGACGACGGACAGGTCGTGCGCGATGAACAGGTAGGCCATGCCCTGCTGGTCGCGCAGGTCGCTGAGCAGGTTGATGATCTGCGCCTGGATGGACACGTCCAGCGCCGAGACCGGCTCGTCGGCGATGATCAGCTTGGGGGACAAGGCGATAGCCCGGGCGACGCAGATCCGCTGGCGCTGCCCGCCGGAGAAGTCTGCCGGATGGCGGTTGTAGTGCTCCGGGCTGAGGCCGACCTGCTCCAGCAGTTCCTGGACGCGGCTCCGCACCCCGCCCGGCGGGGTGATCCGCTGGTACCGGAACGGCGCGCCGATGATGGTCCCGACGGTGTGCCGCGGGTTGAGCGCTGAGTACGGGTCCTGGAAGATCATCTGGATCTCCCGGTGCAGCCGGCTGCTGTCGGCGCGGCGGGCCTCGGCCAGGTCGGCTCCGTCGAAGGTGACCTCGCCGGAGGTGGCGGGCAGGTAGCCCGCGAGCATCCGGCCGGTCGTGGACTTGCCGCAGCCGGTCTCCCCGACGAGGCCGAGGGTCTCGCCGCGGCGCATGGTGAAGGAGATCCCGTCGACCGCGCGGACGTAGCCGGTGGCGCGGCGCAGCACGACGCCACGGGTCGCCGGGAAGTGCTTGACCAGCTGATCAACCCGCAGCAGCTCGGCGGCGGGCGCGGGCGGCGGGCTCTGGGCGGGGGCAGGCGAGGTCATAGGGCGGGCTGCACCTCCTCGGCGTACAGCTGCGCGCGGACCGGGTCGGCGAGGTGGCAGGCCACCCAGTGGCCGGGCGTGGCCTCGCGCAGGGCGGGCCGGGCGCTCTCCGCCAGGCCGCCGGTCTGCGACTCATACGGGCAGCGCGGGCGGAACGGGCAGCCGGACGGCAGGTTGATCAGGCTCGGCGGCGCGCCGGGGATGGCGGCCAGCCGCTCCCGCCGGGGACGGTTCAGCCCGGTTACCGAGCTCAGCAGGCCCCAGGTGTAGGGATGCTCCGGCTCGGCGAAGACCCGGTCCGTGGTGCCTTGCTCCATGACCTGGCCCGAGTACATGACCAGCGTCTCGTCCGCGACCTCGGCGACGACCCCGAGGTCGTGGGTGATGAGGATCACCGCCGTGTGCAGCTCGGCCTGGAGGCTGGCGATCAGCTCCAGGATCTGGGCCTGGACGGTGACATCGAGGGCCGTGGTCGGCTCGTCGGCTATCAGCAGCTCCGGCTCGCAGCTCAGGGCCATCGCGATCATGGCGCGCTGGCGCATGCCGCCGGAGAACTGATGCGGGTAGTCGCGGGCCCGCTCGGCGGGCTGGGGGATGCCGACCCGGCCGAGCATCTCCACCGCGCGCGCCCAGGCCTGCTTGCGGCTGGCGGCGGTCTTGGCCCGGTAGGCCTCGGCGATCTGCCAGCCGACGGTGTAGTAGGGGTGCAGCGCCGACAGCGGGTCCTGGAAGATCATCGCCATCGCCGAGCCGCGCAGGTCGCGGACCCGGGCCCGGGGCACGGCCAGCAGGTCCTCGGAGTCCAGCAGGATCCGGCCGCTGACCCGGCTGGTGCGGCCGGTCTGCAGGCCGAGGATGGCCAGGCTCATCGCGCTCTTGCCGCTGCCGGACTCACCGACCACGCCCAGCGTCTGACCGCGCCGCAGCCCGAATGAGACACCGTCCACGGCGCGGACGACGCCATCCGGGGTAGTGAAGGACACCTGCAGGTCCTCGACGACCAGGAACGGGCTGTCGGGCACCGCACCAACTCCTCGCTCGTGACCGCAGCCGGGGCGCGCTAACGCCCCGACACGGCCGCCTCGTACCGCCCTTTACAGCCCCTCTAGCAGGTAAAACGCCAGTCTTGTACACCAGTAATATATGACATAACATACATCGCATGTCATATAGCGGCAAGGGCGTGCTGGATGTGCCGGTCGCGGACGCGCACAATGACCTGCTGATGCTCGTCCAGCACTTCCAGTCCGACCCCGGCTACTTCCGGCGGAACTGGCTGCCGCAGCTGCAGGCGGGTCACGTCGCCACGCAGGTGCTGCCGGTGTTCGTGGACGAGGAGTTCGTGCCGGAACTGGCGCTGCGGCAGACGTTCCGGCTGGTTGAGACGGCGCTGGCCACGGTCGACAGCTGCCCGGAGCTGATGCTCTGCCGCGAGCCGGGCGAGGTGGAGCAGGCGCTGGAGGCCGGCCGCATCGGCATCGTGCTGGCGCTCGAGGGCTGCCCGGCGATCGGGACCGACATCGCGCTGCTGCATACGCTGTTCCGGCTCGGCGTCCGGGTCGCCTCGCTGACCCACTTCGGCCGCAACTCGCTGGCCGACGGCAGCTCCGAGGACGACACGCAGGGCCGGCTGACCCGCGCCGGGGTGGCCGCGGTCGGGCTGATGCAGGAACTGGGCATGCTCGTGGACGTCTCGCACCTGTCGCTGGCCGGGACCCGGCACGTGCTGGAGATCACCCGCGGCACGGTGATGGCGACGCACTCCTCCTGCCGCGCCCTGCGCCACCACCACCGGAACCTGCCGGACGCCGAGTTGCGGGAGATCGCCGCGACCGGCGGCGTGATCGGGATCAACTGCTTCCCGGTCTTCCTCTCCGACGGCGCGGCCTCGATCGCGGACGTGGTCCGGCACATCGAGCATGCGGCCGAGGTGGCCGGGATCGCGCACGTGGGCCTCGGCCCGGACTTCACCAAGGAACTCACCGAGGTCCTGTACGGCGGCGGGAAAGTGATGGAGGGCTGCGACCTGGCCGCGGTCGTGCCCGGGCTGGCCGGGCCGGCCGACCTGCCGGCCCTGGCGACAGCCCTCGCTGACCGCGGGTTCAGCGAGCCGGACGTGGCCGCGGTCATGGGCGGCAACCTGCGGCGGCTGCTGAATGAGAGCATCGGCAGCGCCGCCGGCCGCCCGGTCCTGGCCGCGGAGGTCCCCGGATGAGCATGCCGGCCACGCTGGAGACGGTCGTCCCGGACGGCCGCGGCGGCCCGATCCAGGGCCGTAACCAGTGGCAGCAGATCGGCCGGGCGTTCCGCTCGGACCGGCCGGCCGTCACGGCGCTCATCGTGGTTGTGCTGCTGGCGGCGGTGGCCGTGTGCGCGCCGCTGATCTCCGCGCTGGTCGGCCACGGGCCCAACCAGCTGTTCCCCAATCAGCTGAGCGCCGAGCTGGGCCTGCCGACCGGCCCCAGCAGTCACTTCCTGCTCGGCATCGACTCCGACGGCCGCGACGTGCTGGTCCGCTGCGTGTACGGGCTGCGGACCTCCCTGATCGTCTCGCTGCTGTCGGCGGCGATCGCCACGGCGTTCGGCGTCACAGTCGGGATGGCGGCCGGCTACTTCGGCGGCTGGCTGGACACGCTGATCTCCCGCGGCGCGGACATTTTCCTGGCCCTGCCGGTGATCCTGTTCGCGATCAGCATCTCGTCGGTCTGCTCGATCTCCGCCCGCGGCTGCCTGGACGGCACGATCCAGCCGGGCATCGGGCTGGTCGTCATCATCCTGGCCCTGTTCACCTGGCCCTACATCGCGCGCCTGGTCCGCGGCCAGACACTGAGCCTGCGCCAGCAGGAGTTCGTCAACGCCGCCCGCGGCTTCGGGGCCCCGCACCTGAAGATCATGTTCGCCGAGATCCTGCCGAACCTGACCGCCCAGGTCATCGTCTACATGACGCTGATCATCCCGAGCAACATCCTGTTCGAGGCGTCGCTGAGCTTCCTGGGCGTGGGCGTCCCGCAGACCACGCCGTCGCTGGGCCGGATGATCGCCGACGCCACCAACGGGAACCTGTTCACCTACGCCTGGTGGATGATGCTGTTCCCCGGCGTGCTGCTGCTGCTCATCACGTTCTCGTTCAACCTGCTCGGCGACGGCATCCGGGACGCGATCGCAGGGGGCAGCTGATGCTGACGTACCTGATCCGGCGCCTGCTGTGGCTCGTGGTCACGCTGCTGGTCATCACCGCCATCACCTTCGTCATCTACTTCGTGCTGCCGCCAGTCAGCCCGGCCGTGCTGTTCGCGGGCAAGGAGGCCACGCCCGCGGTGATCGCCACCGTGCAGCGCGAGCTCGGCCTGAACCACCCGGTCTGGATTCAGTACCTGCTGTTCCTCAAGCACCTGGTGCTCGGCGACCAGTTCGGCTGGCCGGGGCTGGGCTTCTCGTTCGTCAATAAGTCGCCGGTGCGGACGCTGATCGCGGGGCGGATCGCGGTCACGGCGTCGCTGGCGATCGGGGCGGCGATCATCTGGCTGGCCATGGGCGTGACCATCGGGGTGATCTCCGCGGTGCGGCAGCGGTCGGTCTGGGACCGGCTCTCGCTGGGCTTCGCGATCTTCTTCGTGTCCGCCCCGGTGTTCTGGCTGGGCCTGGTCCTGCTGTACGTGTTCTGGTACAAGCTCGGCATCGCCGCGGGCACCGGCAACTTCCCGATCGGCCAGTACGGCTTGTGGACCTGGCTTAACCACATGATCATGCCGTGGCTCACGCTGGCCCTGCTGTACGCGGGCTGGTACGCGCGGATGACCCGCGGCGCCGTCCTGGACACGCTGGCGCAGGACTACGTGCGTACCGCCCGGGCCAAGGGCCTGCGCGAGACGCGGATCCTGCTGCGGCACGTGCTGCGGGCCTGCATCACCCCGATCCTCACGATGTTCGGGCTGGACCTGGCCGCCCTGGTCAGCGGCACGGTCATCGTCGAAGTGGTGTTCAACCTCAACGGGCTCGGCCAGTGGGTCGTGCAGTCCGTCGAGTCCGACGACATCCCGTCGGTGCTGGCCGTCACGGTTCTGGCGGCCCTCGCGGTCATGGTGGCCAACCTCATCGTCGACATCCTCTACGCCTACGTCGACCCGCGGATTCGTTATGACTAGTCCCGATTGCGCGGCGGCGCGCCCATCGGTCTCATTCGCACGCACCTGCCCGGCCGCCTGCGGCCGGCTGCCCGCCGGAAGGACCAACCATGAATACTCACGTTAAGCCGGGCACAGCCCGGCGAACGTTCCTGATGCGCGCGATAGCGGCGGCCGGCGGCGTGCTGCTGCTGGCCCTGGCGGCCTGCGGCGGCGGCAGTTCCGGCGCCGGGGGCAGCTCCGGCTCCGCGGGCGGCACCGGGTCCTCGGGCAGCGGCGGCAAGGTGACCCGCGGCGGGGTCTACCGGACGGCCGTCTCGTCCTTCGGGCTGACCAACAACATGGACCCGGTCGGGGAGACGGAGATCGGGTTCGCGTTCTCGGTCTACGACGCCCTGCTCCGCGAGCTGGTCACCTTCCGGCACGTCAACGGCGCGGCGGGCACCCAGATCGTGCCGGACCTGGCCACCAGCGTGCCGACGCCGACCGACGGCGGCCTGACGTACACCTTCCACCTCAAGTCCGGCATCAAGTTCGCGCCGCCGGTCAGCCGCGAGATCACGTCCAAGGACATCCTGTACGCGTTCCAGCGGATCAATGACGCCAAGCTCGTCGCGCAGTACGGGTACTACTACGTCGGGACCATCAAGGGAATGACGGGCAAGGCCACCAGCCCGGACAATCACATTTCCGGGATCCAGACGCCGAACTCCAAGACGATCATCTTCCACCTGATCAAGCCGACCGGCGACTTCCTGCAGCGGCTGGCGTCGCCGGCCGCCGCGCCCGTCCCGCCCGAGGTGGCCAAGTGCTACAACACCCCCGGCACTTACGGCCGCGACGTCATCGCGTCGGGACCGTACATGTTCCAGGGCTCGGCCCAGGTGAACATCAGCTCCTGCAAGTCGATCAAGCCGATGACTGGCTTTGACCCCACCACGCACATCACGCTGGTGCGCAACCCCAGCTACGTGCCATCGACCGACGGCACCCGGCCCAGCTACGTCAACGGCGTGCAGATCACGATCGACCCGAACATCGCCGACATCTTCGCCCGGGTGCAGAAGGGCCAGCTGGACGGCTCGATGATCGACCCGCCGCCGGCCACGGTCACCCGCCAGTACCTGACCGACCCGTCCCTGGCCAAGGACTTCCACTCCGACCTGATCAACCAGGTGGAGTCGGTCACGATGAACCTCGACGTGCCGCCGTTCACCAATGTCCACGTCCGCAAGGCGGTGGCCTGGGTCCTGGACAAGAGCGCCATGCTCCGCGCGCTCGGCGGGGCCTCGCACTACTCGATCGCGACGCACATCATCCCGCCCACGCTGCCGGGCGGCCTCCCGGCCTCCTACGACCCGTACAAGACACCGGGGGAGAACGGTGACCTGGCCAAGGCCCAGGCGGAGATGAAGCAGTCGCCGTTCGACCCCAACCACGACGGCAAGTGCGACGTGTCGGCGTGCAAGAAGCTCGCGTTCATCAACATCAGCCAGTTCTCCGCCGTCGACACGGTCGTGCAGAACGACCTGGCCAAGATCGGGATCACCATCGTCCCGCGCGACCTGTCGGTGACCACGGCGTTCACCGCGCTGTTCACCATCAAGGAGCGCGAGCCGATGTCGGCCCTGGGCGGCGGCTACGCCGACTACACCGGCACCTACAGCTTCGCCCAGCCGAACTTCGGCTCCACCGCGCTGAGCTCCCCGGTGTCGTGCTGCAACTACTCGCTGGTCGGCCTGACCCGGCAGCAGGCCAAGAGCTACAAGGTGCCCTACCCGTCGACGGGCATCCCCAGCGTGGACTCGGTCATCAACCAGTGCGAGGTCCTCAGCGACGGCCCCGAGCGCAGTACCTGCTGGTCGGGCCTGGACAAGACCATGATGACCAAGGTCATGGCCTGGGTGCCTTACATCTGGGGCCGCAACATCGTGATTACCGGGCCAACGGTGACCCGGTACGTGATGGACGTGGCGACCAACTCCATCTCACTCACCCAGCTCGCCGTCAGCAACCACGTCAGCATCCCCTCGTCATGACCCAGCCGGAGGGCGCATCGCCGGTGACGACCGACTGGAACGTCCAGGTCCCGATGCGCGATGGCATCAGGCTGGCGGCCGACGTCTGGCGCGGCGGGCCCGGCGAGCGGCGAACAACGGTGCTATCCCGCACGCCCTACAACAAGAACAACGCCGAGCACCAGGAGCGGGCCGCCGCCTACGCGGCGCACGGCTACAACTTCGTGGACCAGGA
The DNA here is from genome assembly GCA_963780555.1 of uncultured Actinomycetota bacterium. GTDB lineage: Bacteria > Actinomycetota > Actinomycetes > Streptosporangiales > Streptosporangiaceae > DASUBV01. The sequence goes on from CAWACD010000002.1 coordinate 206,884, forward strand.
CGTCCGCGGCCGCGGGGACTCCGAGGGCAGGTTCGAGCCGTGGCGCAGCGAGGCGCTGGACGGCTACGACTCCATCGAGTGGATCGCCGCGCAGGACTGGTCCGACGGGAACGTGGTGACCTGGGGTCCGTCCTACCTGAGCTGGATTCAGTGGCTGACCGCGGTGGAGCAGCCGCCGCACCTGCGGGCCATGATTGCGCACGTCGCCCCGTCCGACCCGTTCGAGGACAGCCCCACCGGCGTGCCGATCCCGTGGGAGCTGTGCTGGCTGCGGATGCTCGACGGCCGGATGCGGCAGTACGTCGACCTGGTCGACTGGCCGCGGCTGGCGTGGCACCTGCCGCTGCTCACCATGGACGAGCACGCCGGCTTCCGCAGCGAGCACTGGCGGAACTTCCTGACCCACCCGATCACCGATCAGCAGTACTGGGATCCGGTCCGGTACCGGCCGCGGATCCGGGAGGTAACCGTCCCGGTGCTGAATATCACGGGCTGGTACGACGACGTCCAGCGCGGCTCCACGGAGAACTTCAGGTTGCTGACCGGCCCCGATGTCCCGGCCTCGGTGCGGCAGAACCAGTGGATGCTCATTGGCCCGTGGGATCACTCGTGCACCACCAACCGCAATCGCCGGCTGGGCGCGATCGACTTCGGGCCCGGCGCGGAAACGGACCTGCCGGCCCTGGAGCGGGAATGGCTGGCCGCGGTCCTGCGGCAGGACGGCAAGCCGCCCGCCCCCGTGCGCATTTTCGTGATGGGGGAGAACGCGTGGCGCGAGGAACAGGAATGGCCGATCGCCCGGACCCGGTGGACCCGGTATCTGCTGCACAGCGACGGTGCCGCCAATACCCGCCACGGCGGGGGCGTGCTGCGCCGCGAGGACGATCCCGCAGCGGAGCCGCCGGGCTCCGCTGCGCCCTCGGACGCCCTGACCTATGACCCGGCCGACCCGGTGCCGTTCATCAGCGACCACGCCTCGTCCTCGCAGATCGGCGGCCCCGACGACTACGCGGCGATCGAGGAGCGCCCGGACGTGCTCGTCTACACCACCGGGGAACTGGCGGCCGATCGCGAGGTGACCGGGCCGGTCCGGCTGGAGCTGTTCGCGTCCTCCTCCGCGGTCGACACCGACTTCACCGCCAAGCTGCTCGACGTGCACCCGGACGGGTTCGTTCAGCGGCTGTGCGACAGCATGGTCCGGGCGCGGTTCCGCAACGGCTACCGGGAACCCGAGTCGCGCCTGGTGCCCGGTGAGGTGACAGCCTTCACCATCGATATGTGGAGCACGTCGCACGTATTCAGGGCCGGGCACCGGATCCGGCTGGAGGTCAGCTCCAGCGCCTTTCCCAAATATGATCGCAATCTCAATACTGGCGCGGATATCGCGACCGGCACGGAGATGGTGACGGCGGTCAACACGGTCTGGCATACCAGCGACTACCCCTCGCACCTGGTGCTGCCGGAGATACCGGCTGGTCATTGAGCGCTGTCACCCCGAGGCCGGGCCGGGCAGCCGGCCGCAGGCGATCAGTTCCCGGCGCGTGAAGCGCCGGCTGGCAACGGCAGGAGTTCGTCAGGGGCATGGATGACCAGCACCGGCGCCGGGCGGCGGCGGCCCGCGAGGCGGGCTCCGGTCCCGGGGCGGCGGACCTGGTGCGCCCGGCCACGCTGAGCGCTATGGCGAAGGACGCCATCCTCGCTCGCATCGTCACCGGCGATATCGTGGCCGGCCGCGTCTACTCCGCCCCGGCGCTCGCCGTCGTGCTCGGGGTCTCGCCGACGCCGGTTCGCGAGGCCCTGCTGGAGCTGGCCAGCGCCGGCCTGCTCGAGGCGGTGCCGAACAAGGGCTACCGCATCGTCGACGTCACCCAGGACGACCTGGACGAGATCCTGGAGGTCCGCCTGATGCTGGAGGTCCCCGCCACGGCGGAGGTCGCCCGGCGCGGGACCGCGGCGGACCAGCTGCCCCGGTTCCGGCAGCTGGCCGGCGACATCGAACGGCACGCCGAGAACGGCGATATGCCGAGCTTCCTGGAAGCTGACCGCAAGTTCCACCTGGGCCTGCTCGGCACCCTCGGCAACAGCCGGATCATCGAGACGGTGTCCCGGCTGCGCGACCAGGCTCGCCTGTACGGGCTGGCCGAACTCGCCGAGCGCGGCGAGCTGAGAGAGTCAGCGCACGAGCACGAGAAGCTCCTGGACGCCATCAGTGCCGACGATCCCGCCGCCACGGCGGCGGTCATGGCTCACCACCTCCGGCACACGCGCGGAATCTGGGCCGGGAAGACCGAGCAGCCCGGATGACTGCCTCCCCGGCCCCCCGCACGGGCGGCCTGCCGGCCCTCATCGAGGGCGCCGAGCTGCGTGCCCTGGTGCCGATGGCCGACGCGATCGAGGCCAGCCGCCGGGCCTTCACCGCGGCCGCCAGAGGCGAGGTAACGGGGCCGCTGCGGACGCGGCTGTCCCGGCACCGGACCCTGGTGATGCCCGCCGAGCACATCTCGGGAAGCGCCCTGGTCAAGGTCATCGACCTGCAGCCGGACGGCTGGCGCACGGGCCTGCCGAGCATCGGCGGCGCCGTGCTCTGGATCGACGCCAGCCACGGCCGGGTCAGCGCCATGATGGACGCCACGGCCCTGACGGCCCTGCGCACCGGGGCGGCCAGCGGGCTGGCCACCGCACTGCTGGCCGCGCCGGACGCCGCCACCCTGGCCATGCTCGGCACCGGCGGGCAGGCCGCTGACCAGGTGGCTGCCGTGTGCACCGTCCGGCCCATCCGCGAGGTGCGGATCTTCGGCCAGCACCCGGGCCGGCGGGCTGAGCTGTGCGCCGAGCTGGCGGCCGCGCATCCCGGCATCTCCTTCCTGGCCGCTGCCAGCGCCGCCGAGGCCGTCCGCGGGGCGCACGTGATCTGCACCGCGACCCGGTCCCAGGCGCCGTTGTTCGAGGTGAGCGACCTGGAGCCGGACGTGCACATCAACGCGGTCGGCGCCTACCGGCCGGACATGTGCGAGGTGCCGGCCGCGGCCTTCGGCCGCGCCGCGGTCGTCGTCATCGACCAGCTCGAGGCGGTACTGGCCGAGGCCGGCGACGTCATCCAGGCCATCGCGGCCGGCCAGCTGCGCCAGGAGAGCCTGGTGGAGATCGGCCAGCTGCTGGCGGCCCCGGCTGACCCGCCCGCCGGGCCGACCATCTTCAAGTCGGTGGGCATCGCCGCGCAGGACTGGGCGCTAGCTGAGCTGGTGGTCAGCCGGGCGGGCTGACCCCCGGCCGTTCCCGGCCGGCCGCGACACCGGCCGGGGGAGAAACTGGGTGCTCAGCAGGCGCCCGGTTCCGGCTCCGTTCCGTGTCCCCATCAGTGGCGGCAACCACACCGATGAAGGGACCCGGAATGGGCAAGATCGTCATCACGACTAACACCTCGCTCGACGGGGTCGTGCAGGACCCGGACGGGCAGGAGGGCTTCCGGCTCGGCGGCTGGTTCGGCCAGTTCGGTGGCGCGGACCTGACGGAGTGGACCAGGGTCGAGACCGCCGAGGCGCTGGGCGCCGAGGCGATGCTGCTGGGCCGGCGGAGCGATGAGTGGTTCGCCGCACGCTGGCTGAACCGTCCCGGCGAGTGGGCGGACAAGCTGAACAGCCTGCCCAAGTACGTCGTGTCCGGCACGCTGACCGAGCCGCGGTGGTCCAACGCGACGGTCCTGCGCGGCGACCCCGTCAAGGAAGTCGCGCAGCTGAAGCAGGAGATCAGCGGCGAGATCCTGGTCTACGCCAGCTACCAGCTCCTGCGCACCCTGCTGGAGCACGACCTGGTCGATGAGCTGCGGCTGGTGATCTTCCCGGTCGTCCTCGGGGCGGGCCAGCGGCTATTCGGCGAGACCAGCCAGGCCAAGCCGCTGCGGCTGATCAGCGCGCAGCCGCTCGGCTCCGGGCTCGCCTTCGTCACCTACGAGGTCGGCCAGGCAGCCTAGATACACCCTGGACCAGGACGCTGGCTCCGTCTCCGTCCAGACGGAGCCAGCGTGGCGAGACTGCCGGGCTGGTGCTTTGTCGTCGCGCGCTCAGCCGGGAGCCGCGCCTGCCAGCGGCGTGGTGTCGAGGTACCGGACCTCGTAGACGCGCTCGGCGAACTTCCAGCCGTCCGGCGTGCGCTGATAGCGGTCGTGGTAGATGGCGAAGTTCAGCCCCTGGCGGCCGTCCCGGGTCCGGGCTAGCTCCTGGATGTAGGCGCGGCCGGACGCGGTGTCGCCGGCCAGCTGGATCGTGCCCGGGTGCGTGGTCTGCACGAAGAAATCCCACTGGGCCTGCAGCCGCTCGCCCCCGGCGCGGATCTCCTCCCGGCCGATCAGCTCGGCGGGGATGTTGGGCATCCGCAGGGCGCCGTCCGGCGTGAACAGCGCGGCCATCCGAGCCCGGTCACGCATCATGGCCGCATCGGTGAACTCGCCGCGCAGGGCCTCGATCTCGACGCGGTCGGCGATCTCCTGAAAGTCGTTCATCGTCTCCTCCTGGCCGGTTACCGGCGAGCGGTCCATGTTCTGCCTGTACTAGTCCGACGATGCGCCGCGCCCGGATGTCAGGCGATCAGTGCCTCATCGCGGGCGGCACGGGGCCGGGCGGCCACCGGGGCCGTGCTGACACTGAACTCACACGAAGGTCACGCGGTGGTCTGAAGCCCGGCCGGCAGGCTGTCCTGCACCCGTACACCGGCGCGCCTCCAGCCTGGCCGCCCGGCACGGGACGGATCAGCAATCGGAGGCCCTCGTGACGCAGCCCGGCTCCCCGGCCACGGAGAGCAACCCGCACGATCCGGTCCGCCCGTCAGCTGGGCACGGATCACGACTCGCCCGCCGGCGCCGGGTGCTGCTGGCCGCCGGCATCGCGGCGGCCCTGCTGGCCGTCGGGGGCCTGATCGGCGCCTCGTTCGTGAAGTCGCCGCAGCAGCTCGCCGCCGACACCGCGGCGCCGCCGCCCACGCCGACCACCGCCCCGGTCGTCTCCCAGGTGCTGACCTCGTCGGTGCAGATGCGCGGCGTGGTGTACCCGGCCGCCGAGTATGACGTCTATCCCAGTGCCCCGGAGGACACCGGAGCCAGCGGCACCGCGGCGGACAGCGGGTCGGCGGCTGGCGGGGCCGGCAGTTCCTCGGTTTACATCTCCCGGCTGGACGTCGCGGCCGGGGACTCGGTGTCCAGCGGCGAGCTGCTGGCCGAGATCGACGGCCAGCCGCTGTTCGCACTGGCGGGCAGGGTCCCGGCCTGGCGTGACCTGACACCCGGCGAGAGCGGCCCCGACGTGACGGAGCTGCAGGAGGCCCTGGCCCGGCTGGGCTACTACGACGACGCAGACACGCCCGGCTACTTCGGGCCGGCCACCGAGTACGCCGTCTCCGGGTACTACGAGCACCTCGGCTACACCCCGCCGGTGACCGGCGGCGTGCCGCTGTCGGATGTCGTCTTCCTGCCGTCGCTGCCCGCGACGGTGGTGGCGGTCAACGGCGCCCGCGGCCAGCAGCCAGGCTCGCCGTTCCTGGAGCTGGCCGCCCGCGGTTCCCTCGCGCTGACCGGGGAGCTGCCGCCCGCCTACGCCGGCCAGGTGAAGCACGGCCTGAGGGTCAGGATCTACGACGAGGTCACCGGCCTGCACGCCACGGGCCGGGTCGAGGACCTGGGGACGGCAACGACGCTGACGCCGGCCGGGGCGGTCGTCGGTGTCGGGGGCGGCGCGACCGCGGCGAGCTCCGCGGCGGCCGCGGAATCCGGATCGTCCGGATCAGCCGGCTCGGGTAGTTCCGGCAGCTCGGGAGCGACCGTGTTCATCCCGCTGACCGTGCACCCGTCCCGGCCGCTCGCGGCCGCGCTGAACGGCGAGAACGTCCTGGTCACCGTGGAAACGGGACGGACCGAGGGGCCCGTGCTCACCGTGCCGGTGGCCGCCGTCGTCACCACGGCGTCGGGCACCAGCTCGGTGACCGTGGCGGGCCGGCACGGCAGGCGCACCGTCCGGGTGACCCCCGGACTGTCCGAGAACGGCTACCTCCAGGTGACCCCGGCAACGCGGGGGTCGCTCACCGCCGGCGACAACGTGGTGGTGAGCGGCCGGTGAGCACGCCCGTGACCGCTCCGGACCACCGGGGGGGCGGCGCGCGCGAGACCGGCGCGCGGGACCGCGCCCGGCCCGCGTCCGGCCTGCCGGTGATCGAGCTGCGCGGCCTGGCCCGCACCTATCCGGGCTCGCCCCCGGTGCCCGCGCTGCGGCCGAGCGACCTGGTCATCGAGGCGGGCGGCTACGTCGCGGTGACCGGGCCGTCGGGCTCGGGCAAATCGACGCTGCTGCACCTGCTCGGCCTGCTCGACGCGCCGACGCAGGGCCGGTACCTGCTGGACGGCGTGGACACCAGCACCCTGAACGACCGGGACCGGTCCGCGCTGCGGGGCCGCCGGATCGGGTTCGTGTTCCAGGCCTTCCACCTGCTGCCCTACCGGACGGCGCTCGAGAACGTGCTGCTGGCCCAGCTGTACAACCAGACACCACGGGGCAGCCGGCTCGAGGCCGCCGCCGGGGCCCTGCAGTCGGTCGGGCTGGGGCACCGGATGGATGCGCTGCCCACGACGCTGTCGGGCGGCGAGTGCCAGCGGGTCGCGATCGCCCGGGCCCTGGTCAGCCGGCCCAGCCTGCTGCTGTGTGACGAGCCGACCGGGAACCTGGACTCGCGCACCGCCGCGGCGCTCCTGGAACTGCTGGATGAGCTGAACCGCGGCGGCTTCACCATCGTGGTGATCACCCACGACCAGCAGGCAGCCGCGCACGCCGCCCGGCAGATCGCGATCAGCGACGGCGTGCTGTCCGAGCAGGACGGGGCCGGCCGTGACTAGCCCGGCGCCGGCCAGTCCCGGGCTGGCCAGTCCCGGGCCGCCTGGTCCCGCGCTCGCCCTGCCCCGGCCGCGGCTGGCCGCCCGGGACGCCGCCGCCGAGGCCGTCGCCGGCATCGTGCAGCGCCCCGGCCGGGCCGTGCTCACCATGCTCGGCACGATCCTGGGCGTCGGCGCCTTCGTGGCGGTGCTCGGCCTGACCGCCACTGGCGCAGGCCAGATCTCGCGCCAGTTCACCGTGCTGGCGGACACCACCGTGACGGTGCAGGACAACGGCCCGGCCAACGATGTCGCCGCGCCCGGCACCAACCCGGCGCCCGGCTTCCCGGCCGACGCGGATGCGGTCGCGGATCACATCAGCGGGGTGGTGGCGGCCGGAGTCTGGTGGCCCGTCGGCCTCCCGCAGGGCACGGGCTTCACCAGCTCCCTGGCCCTGTCGGCGACCGCCTCCCAGAGCATCACCCTGCTGGCCGCCTCGCCCGGCGCGGTGCGGGCCATGGGCCTGCACCTGGTCGCCGGCACCCCGCTGAGCAGCTACGAGAACGACACCCGGCAGCACGTCGCGATCATCGACACCGCCAGTGCGTCCGCGCTCGGCATCTCAGCCGCGCGGGTAGCCAGCCGTCCGGCGATATTCGTGAACGGGATCGCCTACACGGTGGTCGGCATCTACAGCTCGGCTCAGCGCGTGGTGACCAGCGAGAGCGCGATGCTGATCCCGGAGCGAACCGCGCTGGCCGACTACGGCAGCCCGCTGCCCGGCATCGGGAACCAGGAGGAAGCCCAGCTGGTCGTGGCGACCAGGATCGGGGCCGCGCAGGCCGTTGCCCGGCAGCTCGCCGCGGCCGAGCTGCCCGCCGACCCCGGCCGGCTGGTCGTGACCTCCCCGTCGAACCCGCAGCAGCTGCAGGGCGAGGTCAGCAGCGACCTGCAGGGCCTGTTCCTGATCCTGGCCCTGGTCAGCCTGCTGATCGGCGCGGTCGGGATCGCCAACACCACTCTGGTCGCGGTCCTGGAGCGCACCGAGGAAATCGGCCTGCGCCGTGCCGTCGGCGCCCGGCCGCGGCACATCGCCGCGCAGTTCCTGGCCGAGTCCACGACACTGGGCACGCTGGGCGGGCTGGTTGGCACCTGCATCGGCGTCGCCACGGTGGTGATCTTCGCCGCGCTCCAGGACTGGACCGCCATCCTCAACCCGGCCTATACCCTGCCCGCCCCGCTGATCGGCAGTCTCGTCGGCCTGCTGGCCGGCGCCTACCCGGCACTGCGGGCCGCCCGGATCAGCCCGCTGGCCGCGCTGCGGCACGCGTGAACACGGCCAGAAGGAGAAAACGATGATGCGCACCCGCCTGGCCACCGCCCTGGCGGCCGGCTGCTGCCTGGGCCTGGCCGCATGCGCGGCCGGCCCGCCGAAGGGGCCGGACGTGACCGTGACCGCCCCGGCCGTCAGCCGTCCGCAGCCGCCGGCCTCGGTGCAAGCGGCGCTGTCCCGCGAGCCCTTCGCGCCGTACGCCGCGCTGGGCGTCTCGCAGGAGGACGGGCTGGCCCCTGGCCAGTCCATCTTCGCCCTGGCCACGGCCTGCATGAACGCGGCCGGATACCCCGGGGCCAGTGCCGGCACCGTGCCCATCGGCATCAGCCAGGGTGGCCCCGGCGGGCTGTCCTTCGGGCAGCCCTGGGGGGCCTGGGGCTACCTGGGTGCGGTGCAGGCCCGGCAGTACGGCTTCCTGGTCCCGCCCGGCTCGGCGCTGACCCAGCTAGGCGTCAATCGCCAGGCCGTTGACCTGCGCACCCTGCCCAAGGCCGAGCAGGCCGCGGCAGGCAAGTGCGGCACTATCGTGCAGAACTTCAGTAACGCCATGATGGCTGGCCCGCTCGCCGGGATCGTGACGCTGAGCAACGACATCACCAGCGACGTGCAGCGCGACAAGCCGGTCGTCGCCGCCACGCGCGCCTGGGCGGCCTGCATGACCAGGAACGGCTTCAGCTTCGGCAGCCCGCAGGAGGTATTCCACTACGAGATCCGGGCCATTTTCGGCACGGGAGGAATACAGATCGGCAGCCTGGACTCCGTCAGCTCTGCTGCCCGCCAGGCGCAGATCGCGGTCGCCGTCGCCGATTCCGCGTGCACCGATTCCGCTGACCTGGCCGGGATCTACTTCGCCGTGCAGGCCAGCTACGAGCAGCAGCTCGTCAGCGCCAACCAGCAGGCACTGACCGACATGGTCCGCCGGTACCGGGCTGCCTACGCCCGGGTGCTGCGCCGGCTCCCGGGCCTGCTGGGGCCGGCTAAGGCCAGTCCCTTCGCCAGCGGCAGCACCAGGCCCGCCAGGTGATCCGGGCCGCGGCGCAGTCACCGGGCCTGCCCTGGCTCCCGCCGGCGAGCACAGCTGGCGTCGCCTCGGCTGCGCATGTGTGGCTCCCGGCCGGAACTCATGCCGACGGGCCGGGTGCGGTGGCTCTCTTCCTCGTTACTCGCTGCGCGATATCCTCACCGACTTCCTCGATGGCCCGGCGGATGAGCTCGCCGTAGGGTCCCGCAGGCAGATCGGGAGCAAGTCTCCTGGCGGCGGCGATGTGATCGGCCGCCGCCTCGAAGGAGCTGAGCCGCCGGTAGTTGTCAGCAAGATTGAGATGGAGCGAGGGATAGAAGCCGGCGACGTGCAAGCTCGCGTGGTGCTGCTGGGTCCGCTCTTCGGTCAGCGCGTCAGCGGCGTCCAGCGCGCGGACATCCCAGGTGAGAGCCTGCGCGGGATCGTCGTACAGGTCGGCCAGGTAATGCGCGAGAGTGCAGCGGTGCAGCGGGTCGCCGCTGGCCCCCACGCTGTCCCAGATAGCCAGGAGACTGTGCTGGGCGGCCGCGGTTTCCCCCCGGCCTCCCGCGGCCATCGCCGAGGTGATGGCCTCCATCGTCGGGTCCGGCCGAGCTGGGCTATCGGTCATGAGGTCCTCCTTTTGCCGGCGGTACGAGCACGGAGTCACTCCGGCGTCCGGCGGCATGCTAGCGGTACCGGATGTCCCTGAGCGGGTCCCCGTCGATGACCGGCCAGCCGTCCGCGTCGCGGGCCCCGAGCCGCTGTCCTGACGGCCGGCATCCGGTACGTAAACCCGCCTGGCCGACGCGGCGTCCAGCATGCGGTAGTTCGCGTGATGGGAGCCCGTCATCGTGAAGGCTCGGTGCCCTGAGTGCATGGCCGTCAGCCAGCCGGCTGATCCCGGCGCGACCGGGTGGGACTGTCCGTGCGGATGCTCGTACGGCCTGCGTCGCTGCTCGTCGTGCGGGTCGGTCACCCCGGTCTCCTCGGTGCACAAGCGCGGCCGGCCGTGGACCTGTGCCTCGTGCCAGGCGCCGAATGATGGTTATGCCCGGCGGCGTGATCTCGCTGCGGTGACCATCACCGACCTGGCTGGTGACATGGACCGGCACGGGCTGAACTCGGTGTGGGCGCCGCCGGCCGCCGGTGACCCGCGGCCGGCTCGCAGCCCGCCGATGTGGCGTTCCGCAGAACCCCCGTGCGGCTGTTCCTGATTTTGCTGCTCAGCGTCGGGCCGGGGGTGATCTTCCTCGCCGGGGCCGGGTCCCCCACCACGCATGGCTGGGAGAAGGTCGCCAGCGCCACCGTGGTGCTGGCCTTTGCGATCCTGGGGATCCGCATCGCCATGACGGGCATCTTCGCCGGGCCGGAGCAGGTCATCGTGCGCAACTACTTCCGGACCTACCGGGTCGGCTGGGCGGAGATCCCAGGTTTCGACCCGCCGCACTACGTCGGCCGCGGCCAGAACGGCCTGGGGATCTGCCTGACCGACGGGGCGATGATCCGGGCCACGCTCTTCGCCCTCGGGAGAGGCGACCGGGGGATCGCTGCGAGCCAGGTCATCCAGGAGCTGGAGTGGCTGCGCGGCCAGCGAACTCCTACAGCTCGTTCTTGAAGATCTGGCCGTCCTTCATGATGAGCTTCAGGGTCTGCTCGGGGGTGGTGAGCACCCGGATGTCCGCCAGCGGGTTCCCGTCGATGACCAGCAGGTCGGCCAGCGCGCCGGGGGCGATCACGCCGAGCTGACCCTCGCGCTGCAGCAGCCGCGCGGCCGTGGTTGTGGCGGACCGGATCAGGTCGGCCGGCGGCACGATCTGCGACCGGATCACGAATTCCTGCAGCTGCTGATCGTGCAGGTCGGCGAACAGGTCGGTGCCGTAGACGATCGGCAGCCCCGCCGCGTGGGCCATCTCCAGCGCCCCGAGCGCGCCGTCGATGACCTCGGCCAGCTTGCCCGCGATGTCGGCGGGCAGCAGGCCCTGCCGGGACCGGGCGGCCAGCGCGTGATAGGTGACGATGGTCGGGACGTAGAACGCGCTGTACCGCTGGAAGAACGGGATGCTGCTGGCGTCCATCAGGTTGCCGTGCTCGATGCTCCGCACGCCCGCCTCCAGGCCGCGGTTGATGGCCCGGGAGGTGTAGGCGTGGCCGGCCACGTAGATGTTGGCGGCGGTGGCTTCCTCGACGATCGCCCGCAGTTCGTCCATGGAGAACTGGGTGGAGTCCACCCGGTCGCTGGGCGAGTCGACCGCGCCGCTCAGGTACACCTTGATGTGATGCGCGCCGCGGCGGACCTCCTCGCGGACCGCCCGCCGGACCTCGTCCACGCCGTCGCAGATGACCCCGATGGCGGGGGAGTAGTAGTTGCCGTCGTACACGGTGCGGCTCGGCGCGCGCCAGTCGCCGGCCCCGCCGGTCTGGGACAGCTGCTTGCCGCCGTAGAACAGCCGCGGCCCGGTGAAGTAGCCCTCCTCGACGGCCCGGGCCAGCCCGGTCTCGCCGGCCCCGACGTCCCGGATGGAGGTGAAGCCGCGAGCCAGCATGCCCGCCAGGACGTGGCTGGCCCGGGCGGCGACATAGCTGGGCGGCCACTCGGCCATGCCGAAGACGTCGTGATCCACGATGGCCGGGTGGGTGTGGGCGTCGATAAGCCCGGGCATGACCGTGCGGCCGGCGACGTCGATGATGACCGCGTCGCCCGGACCCGTCAGGCCGGGCCCGACGTCGGCGATCCGGCCGTCCTCCACGGCCACCGACTGCGCCGTCCCGGAGAACCCCGTTAGCGGCATCGAGCACCGACGCGTTCCGCAGGATCGTTACTGCCATGGTTGTCTGCCTCCCTGACACTGGATGGCTGCGGGTTCCCTCTAGTGCCCGGCGTCGCGGCGGGCAGCAGCGGCCGGGCCCGGCGGCCGGGCCCCGGTCAGCCCGCGGCCTGCGCGCCCGGCGCCAGCCAGCGGCGGAAGAACCGGACGTGCGCGGCGAGCATCAGCTCGATGGTCTCCGGCTGCCAGGTGATGTGCGTGACGCCGGGCAGCAGCAGCAGCTCATGGTCACGTCCCGCGGCCGCCAGCGCCCGGGACAGCGCCAGCGAGTGCCGCGGGTGCACGTTGTCGTCGGTCAGCCCGTGTACCAGCAGCAGCGGCCGGCTGAGCCCGGCGGCGTGCGGGAACAGTGAGCTGCGGTCGTAGGCTTCCGGGTGCTCGGCGGGGTCACCCAGGTACCGCTCGGTGGCCACGCTGTCGTACCAGCGCCACTCGCTGACCGGCGCGCCCGCGATGGCCGCCGCGAACACGTCGGGCCGGCGCAGGACGGCGAGGGCGGACAGGTACCCGCCGAATGACCAGCCGCGGATTCCGACGCGGCCGGCGTCGAGCTCACCCGGATACTGCGCGACGACATGTTCCAGGGCGGCGACCTGGTCCTCCAGGGCGGCGCTCGCCACGTCGAACCGGAACGCGCGCTCCCAGGCGGGTCCGCGGCCGGGGGAGCCGCGCCCGTCCGCGACGATCACCGCGAAGCCCTGGTCGGCGAGCCACTGCGGCTCGTAGAACAGCCGCCGGGCCCGCAGTACCTGCTGGGCCGGCCCGCCGTAGGGGGCCATCACGACGGGCAGCGGCCCGCCCGGCCGCACGTCGTCGCGGGGGAAGATGACCGCGGTCCGCAGCTCGCGCTCGCCCGCGGACAGCAGCGTGACGCCGGGCGCGAACGCCGGCTGGGGGAGTGACCCGACGGTGGCGACCTGCTGCCCGCCGCTGAGCACCCGCACCGTGATGCCGTCGTGGTCCAGCGTCTCGGAGGAGATGGCCAGCAGCGAGCCGTCCGCCACCGCGCTGTGCAGGCCCGGCTCGCCCGCCAGCCGGGTGATCTCGCCGCTGCGGTGGTCGAGGGAGTACACGTGCCGCTCGGTTGGCTCCGGTGCCGCGCAGAAGATCGTCGCGCCGCCCGTCGTGCCCGCCACGCTGGTGACCTGCAGGCCGGGCGGTGTCACCGGCTGGTCGCCGATGAACAGCCGGTGGGTGTCCTGCGAGTGCGCGGCGTGCAGCAGCGCGCCGTCCGGCAGGATGTGCGGCGTCCCGGGGATGAGCTCGAGCCAGTCGGGGTTGGTATCGGCGCGCAGCAGCCGGGTCGCGCCGGTCTCCGGGTCGACAGCCCGGTACTCGCTGCGCCCGTGATCGCGGGTGTGCAGCGCCAGCAGCGGCCCGGCCGCATCCCACCGGGCGGCCAGGAGATAGGGCAGCTCGTCGCCGGGGACATCGACGTCCGTGGTCTGACCGTCCAGGCCGGCCAGCAGCAGAGCCACGTCCGGGTTGGCCGTGCCGGCGAACGGGTAGCGCTGGCGGACCGGCTCCGGTGCCGCGTCCGCGGGATCCCCCAGCCACCAGGATGCGACCGCGTGCTCGCTGACCCTGGCCACCAGCAGCCGGCGCCCGTCCGGGCTCCACCAGTAGCCGTGCTGCCGGCTCATCTCCTCGGCCGCGCCGAACTCGGCCGCGCCGAAGCTCACCTCCGGGTCGGGGTCCGACAGCTCCAGCAGCACCTGCCCGTCCAGGCCGGTGACCCGCAGGGCGCGCCCGGCGAGGTAGGCGACCGCGGTCCCGTCCGGCCGCAGCTGCGGGTCGATGACCGGGCCCGCGGCCGGGATCTCGGTCGTGATCCCGGTGCCCAGATCGCAGCTGAACAGCCGGCCCGAGAGCATGAACGCGGCGCGCTGGCCGTCGCCGCCCAGCGAGTACGCCACGATGCCGCGGCCCGTCTCGCGCATCCGCTCGCGCCGCGCCAGCTCGGCCGCCGGGACTACCTCGGGCGCACCGCCCAGCAGCTCGCGCGGGTCAGCCAGCAGCCGCTCCGCGCCGGTCGCGAGGTCGAGCGACCACAGGCCGGTGACCGCGTCATCAGCGGCCAGCGAGCGCAGGAACAGCAGCCGGTCCGGGTCCGGCACGAAGGCGAGGTCGCGGGGCCTGCCGAGCAGGAACCGGCGGCCGCGCGCGAACTGCCGCAGCCGCTCGTCGCTCCCCTCGATGACGTCGTGATCACTGCCAGTTCCGGGAGCACGCCCGGCCGCACCTGCCATCACCGGTGGCCTCGCCAGGGTGTCCCGGTCTTCTGGCCGGGGAGGATTGGCGTGCGGCGTGGCATGCGTGCTCCTAGTGCTATAAGTCCTATACTTGATATATGCGGACGTCGTACCGGTGCCGGGCCTACCCCAGCGAGCAGCAGCAGGTGCTGCTGAACCGGACGTTCGGGTGTGTCCGGGTGGTGTGGAACCGGACCCTGGCCGCCCGCCGCGCCCGGTACGCCGCCGAGCGTAAGACCACGTCCTACGCGGAGACGGACCGGGCGCTGACCGTGATGAAACGCGACCCGGAGCTGACGTGGCTGGGCGAGGTCTCGTGTGTCCCGCTGCAGCAGGCCCTGCGCCATCAGCACGCCGCGTTCGGGGCGTTCTTCGCCCGCCGGGCCCGCTACCCCCGGTTCAAGTCGCGGCGCGGCCGGCAATCGGCGACCTTTACCCGGTCGGCGTTCCGGATGAAAGGCGGCCAGCTGCACCTGGCGAAGATGAGCGAGCCGCTGAAGGTCGTCTGGACCTGGCCCGGTACCAGCCTGGCCGCCCTGAACCCCACGTCGGTGACCGTGGCCCGGGACGCGGCGGGCCGGTGGTTCGTGACCTTCCACGCCGAGGTCGCGACCCGGTGCCTCTCCCGGCCACGGGCCAGGCCGCCGGCATCGACCTGGGGCTGAAAGACTTCGCGGTCCTGTCCGGCGGGCAGCGGATCCCGCACCCGCGGCACATGGACCGGCACGAGCGGCGGCTGCAGCGGTGGCAGCGGCGGCTGGCCCGCTGCCAGAAAGGCTCCGCCAACCGGGCCAAAGCCAGGCGGAAGGTGGCCCGCGCCCATGCCCGGGTGACCGACGCGCGCCGCGACTTCCTGCACCAGGCCAGCACCAGTCTGATCCGGCGATACGACACCATCGCCGTCGAGGACCTGGCCGTGGCCAACATGGTCCGCAACCGCAGCCTGGCCCGCGCCATCTCGCGGACCGGCTGGGCCGAGTTCCGCCGCCAGCTGGAATACAAGGCCCAGCGGCACGGCCGCACAGTTCTTGTCGCCTGCCGCTGGTACCCGTCCAGCAAGACCTGCTCGGCGTGCGGGTTCCTGCTCGCCGAACTCGACCTCGGGACGCGCCGTGGGCGTGCCCGGGCTGCGGCACCCGGCACGACCGGGACCTGAATGCCGCCAAGAACATCCTTGCCGCCGGGCTGGCGGCAGCCGCCCCAAACGGCGGCGATGCCTGCGGAGCGGACGTCAGACACGGCCAGGAACCTCCTCCCGTGCAGACCGCAGTGAACCAGGAACCCCGACCCGCGAGAGCCGGAATCCCCGCCCCCCAGGGCGGGGAGTAGTCAACTGGGCAGCGTACCGACCGGGCCGTCGCCGCCCTCAGGCTGCCCTGGCCGGCGGTGCTCCGCTGGCGGTATCCAGCTGGCGCCGCAGCGCCTGCAGCGCATAGTGCAGGCGGGACCGGGCCGTGCCGGGCGGGATGCCCAGCGCGCGGGCCGTACCCGCCAGGCTGGCGTCGCGGTAGAAGGTCTCGACCAGCACAGCGCGGTGGGCGGGGGACAGGCGCTGCAGCGCGGCGGACACCAGCTCCCGGTCCAGCACCTGGTCCAGGCCATCGTCGGGGTGGCCGTCCTCGGCGGGCGGCGAGCCGGTCACGGCCGGCCGGACCCGGGCGGCGCGGTCGGCATCGATGAGCAGGTTGCGCGCGACCCGGAACAGCCAGGGCCGGACGGGCCGGTCATCAGCGCTCAGCCGGGGCAGGTGGCGCCAGGCCCGGATGAAGGTCTCCTGCACGATGTCGTCCGCGGTCGCCCGGTCGGCGCAGTACCGCGTCACATAGCCGCGCAGCGCACTGGCGTGATGGCCGTACAGCTGGCGGATCGCGGCGTCGTCGTCGGCGTCGGCGGTCCGCCGGGTGTCGTGGTCAGGCGTGGTCTCACACATGTCTACTAATACGATTAGTAGACTGTTCCCGTTCAGTGCCTGGCCGCCAGGGAAAAAACCGGGTCCGGAGCCTGAACCTGGTGCCTACCCTATGCGTGATAGTAGACAACGGCGGTGTGCCGCCTTCTGGTCAGGTTCGTCTGGTCAGGTCCGGGAGTGGGCGATGCGACGATTCGGTGAGCTGGAAGCAGTGATCATGGACCGGCTGTGGAAACGAGGCCGCCCGGCCCTGGTCCGGGAGATCCTCGATGATCTGAGCGAGGACCGGGTCATCGCGTACACCACGGTCATGACTGTCATGGACAACCTGCACCGCAAGGGCTGGCTGCGGCGGGAACGAGACGGCCGGGCCTGGCGCTATGAGCCGACCGGGTCGCGGTCCGGCTACACCACGGCCCTGATGAACGAGGCGCTGGAGTCCAGTCCCGACCGGCGGCGCGCCCTGGCGCATTTCGCGCTCCAGATGAGCCCGCACGATGCCGCGGTCCTGCGTGACGCACTGGACCAGGCCATGCGCGAGCCCGCCGAGGAGTGAGGCCCCGTGACGATCGCGGTCATCCTGATCGGCTACGCCGCCGGCGTCGGCACGCTCGGCGCCAGCCTGCTGCGCCGGGCCGGGTGGCAGTCCCGGGCGCCGATGCTGGGGATCGTCACCTACCTGGCGGCCGGATGGTCCGTGGTCGCCGCGCTCGCGCTGGCCGGGCTCACCCTGGCGGTGCACGCCACGGCGCTGGGCGGCGAGCTCAGCTCGCTGATCGGTGCCTGCGTGCTGCGGCTGCGCGAGACCTACGGCACGCCCGGCGGCGCCGCCGTTGCCGTTCTCGGCCTCGCCCTGGCCGCCGCCATCGCGACCCGGACCCTGCTTACCGCCGCGGCGCACCTGCGCACCACCGGGCACCAGGCGCTGGCGCACGCGCAGACTGCCCGGCTCATCGGCCTGCCGGAGCCGGCCCTGGGCGCCGTGCTGGTCGAGCACGCTGACCCGGTTGCCTACTGCGTGGCTGGCCGGCACCCGACGGTGATCCTGAGCACCGGCGCCCTGGGCGTGCTCGACCCTGCTGAGCTGCGCGCGGTCGTGGCCCATGAGCGGGCGCACCTGTCCGGCCGTCATCACCGGCTGCTCGCGCTGGCCCGGATCGGCGCGCTGGTGCTGCCGTTCCTGCCGCTGATGCGGGACGCCGACGCGCAGGTGGCACGGCTGGTCGAGATGCACGCCGACGACACGGCGGTACGGGCCAGTGACCCGCGCTCCCTGGCCACCGCCCTGGTCGTGCTCGCCACGGGCGCCCGGCCCGCGCCGGCCCTCGCCGCCAGCGCCACTGACTCGGTGGCGCGGATTCACCGGCTGCTGCGGCCCGCCGAGCCGCTGCGCCCCGCCCGGCGCCGGCTGCTTCGCCTCGCGGCCGCCTCGCTCGCGCTCACCCCCGTCCTGCTGGCCATCGCCCCTGCGCTGCTCGCCCTGGCGCTCGGCCGGGTTGTCTGAGCGCCAGCCATGACTAAGCACCGGGGCGGACCGCGTGACGGCCGGCGATCGGGCTGGTGGCGCCGCCGCGCGGCCGCCTGGCGGCTGCCCTGGCCTGGCTCCGCCGGCCGGCCGGCCGCAGCCGAGGACCCGTTCCCGTCCGGATCCGGCGGCCTGGTCGGGCCCGGCGGCCCCGGCGGCGCGTTCGCATCCGGCGGCCGGCCCGCGCCCGGCGACCGGTTCGCGTCCGGCGCCCCGTTCCCGCCCGAGGGCTGGCGCGGGCCCGATGGCGCCCCGGCCCGTCCCGGCCCGGCGCCGGTGCCCGGCCCGGCCCCGGCCGCTGGCCCGGAGATTCCTGGCGGGAACAGCCGCGGTGCAGCCGGGGACGCCGTCGCGGAGGCCATGCAGGCGGCTATCGGCCTGATGACCGCGAGCCTGGATTCACCGGAGCTGGAGCGGCGGGCCCTGCCCCTGCTCGTCCCGCAGGACGCCGACGGCCTGGCCGAGCTGATGGCGGGCATGCAGCTCATCTCCGAGATCGTGCTCCGCGAGCTGTACGAGGCGACCGGTGAGCCGCCCGAGGTCATCCTGAACCGGCTCGCGCTGGTGGCCGAGCGCCGCCGCGGAACGTCCTCCGCCGGCTAGCGCCGGGTGTGACGAGCGTCGCACCGGCGGACCGCCGTTCTGATGAACATCACCCCATCTCCTATCCGTGTTAGTAGATGGCGGCTGCACGGCCGCTGACCGCCGCCGCGGGCCTGCTCCCGGGCTGAGCTGCCCGGGCCACGCGGGGGCGGGGCCGGGCGCAGCGGCCCGGCCCGGGCCCCGCGGCCGGCCGGTGCCGGCCGCGCGGCCGGATATCCCGGCAGAAGGAGCATTGTGATGCGCTTGTCCCAGCCTGGCCCGCGTGGCCAGGCCCGCATGGCCACGTGGCTGCGCTGGCTGTTCCCGGCCCTCACGGCCGGTCTCGTGGTGCTGCTGACCGTGTCGGCCAGCCGCCCGCCCGGCGTGCCGCTGACCTACACCCGCTTCGTGACTGACGTCGGCGCCGGGCTGGTCCGGGCCGTCACCATCAGCCCCTCCGGCCAGGTCAGCGGTGTGCTGGCGGGCGGCCACCACTTCACCACTACCATCCCGGTCGCCCTCGGCGGCAGCCACCTGGCCGGCCTCCTGGCGGCGCATCATGTCCAGGTCAGCGCCACGGCCGGGACATCCGGCGCGCTGACCTCGGTGCTGCTGCTGGGCGTCCTCCCCATCCTGGCGATCGCCGGCCTGCTGTACCTGTTCGCGCGGACCGCGCGCCGCCAGGGCAGCGGGCTGGGCGGCGGGCTGGGCGGCGGGCTGGGCGGCGCCGCCGCACTGGGCAAGGCCCGGGCGCGGGTGATCAGCGACGAGCGGCCGGCCACCCGGTTCGCGGACGTAGCGGGCTATCCGGCGGTCAAGACCGAGGTGATGGACGTCGTGGAGTACCTGCGCGAGCCGGGCCGGTACCACCGGGCCGGGGCGCGCGGCCCGCGGGGCGTCCTGATGGCCGGGCCGCCGGGCACCGGCAAGACCCTGATGGCCCGCGCCGTGGCGGGCGAGGCCGAGGTCCCCTTCCTGTACGTGCCGGGCTCCAGCTTCGTGGAGATGTTCGTCGGCGTCGGGGCGGCGCGGGTCCGGGACCTGTTCGAGCAGGCCCGCACGATCGGGCCGGCCATCATCTTCATCGACGAGATCGACGCCCTCGGCAGCCGCCGTGACCAGGGCGGCTATGCCGGCAGCGACGAGCGGGAGCAGACGCTCAACCAGCTGCTCGCGGAGATGGACGGATTCGAGCAGGGCGGCGGGGTCGTCGTGCTCGCGGCCACCAACCGGCCGGACGCGCTGGACCCGGCCCTGCGCCGGCCCGGCCGGTTTGACCGCGAAGTCCGGGTCCCGCTGCCCGACCGGAGCGAGCGGCGCGCCATCCTCGCGGCTCATGCGGGCGGCAAGACCCTGGAGCCGGACGCTGACCTGGACCAGGTGGCCGCCGCGACACCGGGATTCTCCGGTGCCGACCTGGCCAGCCTGCTGAACGAGGCCGCTGTCAGCGCGGTGCGGGCGGGCCGCTGCAGCGTAACGGCGGCTGACCTGGCCAGCGGGCGGGACCGTGTCCAGCTCGGCACCCGGCACACCACTCCGCCCGCGCCCGGCGAGCTGGCCACCGTCGCCGTCCATGAGGCCGGTCACGCCCTGGTCGCCGCGCTGTCCCCGCATGCTGACCACGTCAGCCGCGTCACCGTGCTCGGCGCCGGCCAGGCGCTCGGGTTCACCGAGCTGCTGCCCGTGGATGACCGCCGGCTGTACGGCGAGAGCTACCTGGCCGACACCCTGGCCGTGCGGCTGGGCGGCCGGGCGGCCGAGCGCCTCGTCTGCGGCGAGGCGTCGACGGGCGCCGCCGACGACCTGGCCGCTGCCACCGCGCTCGCCACCCAGATGGTGTGCGACTACGGCCTCAGCGACCGAGTCGGGCCGGTCAGCTACCCCGCCCCGGTGGGCGGCCATCCCGGCACCGGGCCCGCCCGCGGCTACTCCGAGCACACGCAGCGGGTGATCGACCAGGAGGTGGCCGCGCTCCTGGCTGCCGCTGAAGCCCGCGCCCGCGACCTGCTGACGCGGCACCGCGACGCGCTCAGCCAGCTCGCCGCGGCCCTGCTGGACCGCGAGACCGTCACCGGTGACGAGGTCAGGGCCCTGGTGGCGAGCGCCCGTCAGGTAACCGGCCCCGGTCAGGAGGCCAGCCCCGCTGAGCTGACCGGCCCCGCACCAGCCCGGCTGGCGCCGGTCTCGCGGCCGGTGCCGCAGGTCGCCGCCATCGCGCCGGCTGGCGGGTGAACACTACCGCTCTACTAACCGTGTTAGTAGATAGATCCCGTATCAAGGAGGAAGACAATGAAACGCCCAGCGATCATCGTGGCCAGCATCGGCGTGGCCGTTCTGGCGGCGGGCGGCGGCATCACCGCCGCCGCGGCCAGCAGCACGCCGGCCACCAGCGCCGCTCCCGCCACCAGCTCGATGCCGGCGGCCAGCGGCGCCGGGGGCGCCGGCGTGCGCACCGCGATGGCGACCGTCGGCGGCAAGCCCGAGACCATCCTGGTCACCAGCCAGGGCCTGCCGCTCTACATCTACCGGCCGGACACCGCGACAACCTCACTGGTGTCCGGCGGCCTGGCCCGGGCATGGCCGCCGCTCACCGCCCCGCCCGTCGCTGGAGCCGGGGTGACGGGCAAGGTCGGCGTGCTCCGGGACGCCAGCGGCCGCCAGGTCACCTACAACGGCCATCCGCTGTACACCTTCGTCGACGACCATCCCGGCCAGGTGACCGGCCAGGGCGTGCAGAACTTCTTCGTGGCCACGCCCGGGATCGCCGTGCTCGGCGGCGCGACCGGGTCAGCGCCCGCAGCGCCCGCAGCCCCGTCGGGCGGATACGGCTACTGACAGGGTGCGCCGCCCTGGTCCTCCTGCCGTCGCCATCCACCTGATCCTGCCCGGCATCGCGCCGGGCGGCCCGGCTAGCTTGCTGGCCCGCCGCCCGGCGCAGGATGGCGCGCCGGGCGGCCCGGCTAGCTCGCTGGCCCGCCGCCCGGCGGAGGATGGCTAGCCGGCCAGTGGCTAGAAGCCGTACTTCTTGCCGTCGAGGGTCTGGGACGCCGGCGGCTGCTGCAGGGACACCGGGGCGTCGTAGTCGGTGAAGTCGAGCTGGCCCCCGGATGTCCCTGGCGAGACGATCCGCAGCAGTTCCGGCGTGCTGACCGCCGACACATAGGCGGCGGCTGAGTCCCCGCTGTCGGTCAGCTTGATGGCACGCTGGCCGTTGATCGTCGTGGCGGGGCCCTTGACCAGGCCACCGGTCTTCTTGTTGTCCTGGAAGGCCCCGGCCAGTGAGGACGGCTGGCAGAGCTGCGACAGCCCGCCGAGCTGACTCGTCTTGGTGGTCTTCAGGTACTTGCCGCGCAGGATCTTCAGCGCTGCGGCGTTGCTGCCGCCGAAGTTGTTCCAGAACTGGCTGTCCGGCTTGATCCAGACCGTCTTGCCGATCATCGTCAGGAGGAACGAGCCCTTGCCGACCAGGGTCATGCTGCCCGTGCAGCCGTGCGCGCGGAGCAGCTTCAGGTTCAGCTTGATCTGCTCACCGGAGCTCGACACCTGCCCGGCCACGTGCACCGACTTGGCCTTGCCCAGGTTGGCGAGGGCCTGGTCGCCGATCTGCTTCCCGCTGAGACTGGCCAGCGGGCTCGCCGACCCGCTCCCGGCGCTGCTGCTCCCGGCGCTGCTGCCGCCGCTGCTCGCGCTGCCGCAGGCCGCCGCACCGCCGGCGAGGGCCGTGGCCGCCAGCGCTGCCGCTAATGTCCGCCGTGCGGCGAGACTCACCGACCGCGCTCCCGAAACCGTCATTCCCCGCTCCTTGTCTCCGGCAGATCCGCATGACCCGGTACCGGCGGCTCAGCCTAGGCGGGGCGCTGCGGACCGGCCGGAACCTCCGGGCCAGGGTTATCGCACTGTAGTGATCAGCAGGACGAATGCAGCCGGATCAGCCTGGTCAGCGCCATTCGTTCCGCCCCCGGCTGGTCCTGGCGGGCGGCGCCGCGGGTTACCGGCGGTGGACGCGGTAGCGCATATGCGTCACGCGCCGGGCGAGGTCGACGTCATCCGGACTGCTCAGGCAGCGGAGCAGCTCCAGTTCCACATACTCCGCGGGCAGGTGGTCGAACAGCCGCCGGCCTTGCCCGAGCAGGACCGGGACGACATGCAGTTCCAGCTCATCTAGCTCCCCGGCCCGCAGCAGGGCCTGCGCGGCCCCGGCGCCACACGCGCTCACGTCGCCGTCCCCGGCGGCGGCCCGCGCCTGCGCGGCGCACTCGGCCACGTCAGTGACGTAGCGGATGCTGCCCGGCGCCGGGTCATCCGGGATGTCGTGGGTCAGCACGTAGACCGGGACGCCGTCGTGATGGTCGCCCTGCCAGCGGCCCGCCAGCTCGTAGGTCCGGCGCCCGGAGATGAGGGCGCGGGTGGCCATCATCTCGCTGTAGACCTGGCCGCCGGCCCCGGCTCGTCGCGCAGGTCCAGCCAGTTGAACAGGCGGAACCCGCCCGCGCCCATCGGGTCGTCCGCGGTGTCGCGCGGCCCGGCCACGAAGCCGTCCAGGGACATGGTCATGTACAGCCGGATCAGTGCCATCGCTAGCGCTGCCGTCCTTCCGTGCTCGCTGGTCATGAATGCCGGGCCAACGACAGGGGTAGACCGGCGCGGTCCCGCAGACTCATCGCAGGCCCCCGCCGGCTGCTGCGCTGCGCTGCGCGCGGTCCTGATGTCCGCAGTCCTGACGGCCCTGGGAGACTAAGGCCCGACCTGCCGTTAGGACTGCTCGCCTGACGCGGCCGCAGAGCTCTGCGCCGCGCAGCGCGGCTGACCGGGAGCTGCTCACCGATGGAACCTGCCGCAACGACGGCCGCTGCGCCGGCGGCTGAGCCCGGGCACGAGTCGCTGGAGGTGCGCGCGCGCCGCCTGCGCGCCGCGCGCCGGCGAGCGACCGCCCTGCTGGCCGCCGTGACGGCGCTGTTCGTGGCGGTGACGGCAGCCGGATTCCACGGGACGCTGGCCGGCTACGTGCAGGCGGGCGCCGAGGCGGCCATGGTCGGCGGCATCGCCGACTGGTTCGCGGTGACGGCGCTGTTCCGCCGCCCGCTGGGCCTGCCGATCCCGCACACGGCGCTGATCGTGGAGCGCAAGGACCAGTTCGCCGCCACCCTCGGCCAGTTCGTCCAGGAGAACTTCCTGAACGCTGACGTTCTCGCCGAGCGGATCCGCTCGGCCGGGCTGGTTCCCCGGCTGGCCTCCTGGCTGGCTGACGAGGAAAACGCTGCCGCCCTGGCCGGCCGGGTCGCCGACCTCGGGGTCACGGTGGCCGAGGCGCTGCGCGACGAGGACGTCCAGCGCGTGCTGACCGCGGAGCTGACCCGGGCGCTCGGCGCGGTGGACGTGGCGCCGCTGGCCGGCCGGATCCTGCGGGTGATCCTGGCGGGCGGCGAGCATGCCGGCCTGTTCACCGACATTGTGTCGGCGGCGGACCGGTATCTCGCCGAGCACTACACCGAGCTGCGGGACCTGTTCGAGGCCGAGGCACCCCGCTGGGTACCGGACGCGATTCACCGGCGGCTGTTCGACCGGCTGCACATGCGGCTGCGGGACCGGCTGGCGACGATGGCCGCGGATCCCGACGACGAGACCCGGCGTCAGTTCGAGACCTGGGTCGCCGGCCTTCCCGACCGCCTTGAGACCTCGCCCGAGCTGCGTGAGCGCGGCGAGCGCCTCAAGCGCGAGGTGCTGGGCAGTGCCGGGCTGCGGGACTGGTCCTCGTCGCTGTGGAAGCACGTCAAGGCCGCGCTGCGGACCCAGGCCGCCGACCCGGAGTCGGAGCTGCGCCGCCGGCTGGCCGACGCGCTGGCGGCGGCCGGGCGGCACCTCGGATCGGATGACGGGCTCCAGGACAGCCTGGAGCGGGTCGTCGAGTCCGGGGCCAGGACGCTGGCCGGCCAGTTCCACGACGAGCTGGCCGGCCTGGTCACCGGCACGATCCAGCGCTGGGACGCCGAGCAGACCTCCAGCCAGCTGGAGCTGCTGCTCGGACACGACCTGCAGTTCATCCGGATCAACGGAACCGTCGTGGGCGCTGGCGTGGGCCTGGCCCTGCACGCCTTCGCCATGGCCCTGGCCTGACCGGCGACCATCAAAGGCAGGCGCCGCTTCCGCTGCCGGGAGCGGACGGTGCGCCCGTCGGGTCCGGGCGGGTCAGCGGTGGCGCATGACCCGCCGGCGGTAGGCGAAGCTGGCGGCGCCAGCCAGGATGGCGGCTCCGCCGATGGCCAGCAGCAGCGGGTTCTGGAACCCGGCGGTCCCGCCGCCGCCGGTGGCCGGCGCGACAGCAGGCGCCGGGTGCCTGGTCCGGTGCGGTTTAGCTGAGTGCCCCGCCGATGCCGAATGCGAGGCGCCGGGGCTCGAATGGCCGGGCCGCGGGCTATGGCTATGGCGGTGCCGGGGCCGCGGGCTCTTGGTGTGGCCCGGCCCGGAACTCTGGCTCTGGCCGGGCGTGGCGGAGGACGAGCCGGTGCCGGGCGACAAGGTCGTCGGCGTCGCCGACGGCGTGGACCCGGCGCACCCGGCCAGGGCAGCGGGGCCGAGGACGGCCAGGGCGGCGAAGCCGGCGGCGGCCACCCTCACGCTGAGTCTGGTCCGCACGCTAGCGAGGCCCATGTCTAGGAGATCTCCTGCCCGGCCGGGCCGGCGGCCGGGCCATTTCCCGGATCGGGAGCTGGAAAGGCGGCGGCACCGCGGTGCCGCTTCCCGGCCCGATCAGCCGGGCACGGGCAAACGGAAAGGCCGTCATGCGAGCCGGTAATGCCGCGGACGGCGCTGGCGGGCAATGGCCTGTTCATCATTACGACATTAGGCTACGCGAGTAGACGACCCTGCGGAAGTGAGGGAATCGGCGGCCATGGGGGATGCGGACGGGCGGCGAATAGCCGGCTTCCGCGTGGTTATGTCCTGGTCCGACGCGGGGCCGGTACTACCGGACCGCCCCGTGGTGAGCCTGCGGGCCCGTGTCGCCGGGGTGCTCGGCGCCCTGCTCCTGGCGGGCGGGGTGGCGGCGGCAGGCGTGGCGGTCATCGCCCAGGTGCATGCGCCGCAGCCATCGGCGGCGGCGGCCGGCACGACCAGGGCGTCCGGGCGGCACGCCCGCACGCTGCAGCGCTCGCAGCCGCTGTCCGTCGACATCCCGGCCATCGGCGTGCACTCCCAGCTGCTGCACCTGGGCGTCAACGCCGACGGGAGCATGCGGGTGCCGTCGCTCACCACGGCCGCGGACGAGGCGGCCTGGTACAAGTACTCCCCGACGCCAGGCCAGCTCGGGGCCTCGGTCATTGAAGGCCACGTGGACACTTATCAGGGACCCGCTGTCTTCTTCCGGCTCGGCTCGCTGCGCCCCGGAAACCGCGTTGACGTGCGGCTGGCCGACGGCGTCACGGCTGTTTTCCGGGTGACTGGCGTGCGCGAGTACATCAAGTCTCGTTTTCCGGCGAAGACCATTTACGGCGCGACTAAGCGCCCTGTCCTGATTCTGATAACGTGCGGCGGCTCATTCGACTACGCCACCCGTCAGTACCGCAGTTCCACGGTGGTATTCGCCGCGCTTGCCGCCGCGCGGCGGCCGGGCCACGTCGAGGCGGCCGGGTGAGTAGCCATCGCGCCGCGCCCGCCCGCCATTGGCGGTGATCGTGCCCCGGTCCGGGGGAGCGCGCAGCGATCAGGAACGGCCGAAATTTGGCAGTATGTCGCACTCGGTAACCGCAGGTATCGTTTTTGGCAGGAACGGTGGGGAAGGGTAAGTACGTGCGCCTCACGCCGAGCGCGGACTGGAGACTAGCTTCTTGCTTCTGACCAGCTTGCGAGCCCAGCGGGGACGCGCGCTGCAGCGATCCAGCTCAGCCGATGCATCGCCCGGCGCGACGGGGCCCCGGCGCGGCGCCACCTCGTTACTGGCGGTGCGTCACTGGCGGGTGGCTAGCCGCCTCGCCCTCCTGCTCGTCATCCCGGTGATCCTGGGCCTGACGCTGGCCGGGCTGCAGGTCAGCAGTGACCTCGGCAGGGCCGGGACCTACGGCCAGGTCAGCCGCCTGGCCACGCTGGGGCAGCAGGTCACCGGGCTGGCCCAGGCGCTGGAGCAGGAGCGTAATGCGGCGGCCCTGTTCATCTCCCGCGGGCACCCGGACGCCGGCCTGGCCGCCCTGCGGCGGCAGTACGCCGTCACCGATGCGCAGGCGGCCAGCGTGCGGCGGCTGGCTGGCCAGATCGGCCGCGCGCACCGCCAGCCGCTGATCCAGGCCAACACGGTCACGGCGCTGGCCAGCATCAGCGGCCTGCCCGCACTGCGCCGGAGCACCGCGCAGAGCCAGGCGTCCGCGCTTGCGGTGACCAGCGGCTACTCCGTGGCGATAGCGGGACTGTTCCCCGTGGTGGACGGCATCGCCGACCTGAGCACCCAGCCGGGCCTGATCTCCAGCGTGCGCGCGCTCGGCTCGCTGTCCCGCCTGAAGGACCAGGCCACGCTGCAGCAGGCCATCCTCGGCGCAGCGTTCGCGGCGGGCCGGTTCGCGCCCGGCGAGCTCATGGCGCTGAATGTGGCCCAGGCCGCCGAGACCAGCGACATCGCAGCATTCCGCAGCTCGGCCACGCCGCAGGAGAGCTGGGCACTGGCCAGCACCCTGGCCGCGGCTCCGGCCCGGCAGGCCCGGGACGTGCAGCAGCGCGCGGCCGCCGCCGGCGATGGCCCGCTGGCCCCCGGCACGCCGGCCATTTCCCAGTGGCAGGCCGGGGTGTCCTATACCGCCGGCTGGATGCGTGGCGCCGAGCAGCAGCTCGCATCCTGGATCCGGGCCGACGCCCGGGCTCAGCAGCACAGCGCGACACGGTCGGCGATCATCACCGGCAGCGCGGCCGGAGCCGGGCTGCTGCTGGCCGCCCTGATCGCCGTCATCATCGTCGGGTCAGTGGTGCGGCCGCTGCGGCGGCTGGAGGCGGCCGCGCTGGACGCGGCCGAGGCGCGCCTGCCTGCTGACATCCAGGCCCTGACCGCGAGCACCGACGCCGGGGCTCCCCGGCCCGTCCTGCGGGCGGTCGACGTCTCATCCGGTGACGAGATCGGCCAGGTCGCGCGGGCCATCGACCGGCTGCACGCGGAGGCCGTCCGGATGGCCGGGGAGGAAGCGCGCCTGCGGGACAGCGCCGACGTCGTCATGGCCAGCTTCTTCCGGCGCAGCCATCCGCTGAATGACCGGCTGCTGCGACTGATCGACAGCATGGAGCTGAGCGAGGACGACCCCGAGCGGCTCGGGCGCCTGTTCCAGCTGGACAGCCTGGCCACCCGGATGCGGCGCCACTCCGACACCGCGCTGGTCCTGTCCGGCCATGAGTCGCCGCCGTGCTGGTCCGAGCCCGTCGCCCTGACCGACGTGCTGCGCGCCGCGGCCTCCGAGATCGAGCACTACGAGCAGGTCGCCTTCGACGTCCAGGCCGGTGTCATGGTCAGCCAGGACGCCGCGGTCGACACCGTGCACCTGCTCGCCGAGCTGCTGGAGAACGCCACCGCGTTCTCGCCCGAGACCAGCCAGGTCGTCGTGTCCGGGTACCTGGAGCGCCGGCGGGGCGCTGGTCGGCATCGCGGATGCGGGGCCCGGGCTGTCTGAGGATCAGCTGCGGTGGCTCAACTGGCAGCTGTCGCACCCGCCCGATGCGGATGTGCGGGTCGCCCAGCAACTCGGCCTGTTCGCGGTCGCGCACCTCGCGGAGCGGCACGGCATCACCGTGGTCCTCAGCCGGGCGCCCGGCGGCGGGACGACCGCCGAGGTCTGGCTCCCGCCCGAGATCATCTCCCCGGACGCCGCGCAGGCCGCGGGCACCGCGGCGCTCGGCGGCGACTACGGCCGGGGCAGCGGCGCCGTGACCATGGCCCCGGACACGCAGCCCTGGGCCGCGCGGATCGCCGCCGCGCCGAAGTTCGCCGACGGAGTCAGCGCCGAGGAGACACCGGACGTCCGTACCCCGGACGGTGCCGACGGCCGGCCCGATGGCCACCCGCTGTCGCCGTCCGCGGCCGGGCCGGCCGCAGACGCGCCTGCGCCCGCCGCGGACGCGCCCGGGCCGGCCGCAGGGGAGCTCGCGGCGACCGCGGACGGCCCCGGGCTGGCCGCGGACGCGCAGGTGCTGGCCGCGGACCCGCAGGTGCTGGCCGCGGACGCGCCCGTGCCGGCTCCGGTCCCGGTGCTCCCGGACGCACCGCAGGAACCCGAGCCCGGCAGTGCCGGGCCCGGCGATGTACTGCCGATCTTCGAGTCCGTCGAAGCTGACCCGAGCCCGCCGCGCTAGCCAGCTGCCCGCAGGTACCTGCCCCAGCCGCACCATGCCCCGCGCTTCTCCGGCCTGCCCCGCGGCCTGAATATTAGTTGACATCTACTATTCAGTTCTGGATAGTCAACTGCGACAAGTCAGGCTCGACCCGCAGGAGAACCCGATGAACTTCCGCCCGACTGCGCTAGCCGCCGCCACGGCCGCGGCCCTGAGCGCCGTACTCGCCACGGTCCCGGCTGCCAGCGCCGCCACGGTCCGGCCTGGTGCCGGCCCGGTCCGGCCCAGCGCGGCCGTCGCCCGGCCCGGCAGCCAGTGGTCCGCCACCTGGGCCGCCGCCATGCAGCCGGCCGTCCCGGACAACCCCACCACCGGCGCTAACTGGTCCGAGCAGGGCTTCACCGATCAGACCATCCGCCAGGTGATCCGGGTGACCAGCGGCGGCCGCCTGGTCCGGATCCGGCTGTCGAACCAGTACGGCAGCGCACCGCTGCGGGTGGCGGGTGCCACCATCGCCAGGACCGTCGCGGGCGCGGCGATCGAGCCCCGCACGCTGCGGCGGCTGACCTTCCGCGGGGCGCGTTCGGCGACCATCCCGGCCGGCCAGGTCATGATGTCCGACGCCGCGGCCCTGCGGGTCGCCCCGCTTGGGTCCCTGACGATCACGCTGTATCTCACGGGGCCGACCGGTCCGGCCACGTTCCACGATGATGGCCTGACCACGACCTACCAGGCGGGCGGCAGCCACCTGTCTGACACCGGTGCCGCTGCCTTCGCGGGCGGGACGAGCCACTCCTTCTACTACCTGGCGGGCGTCGACCTGATCAGCGAGCACGCTCACGGCACGGTCGTGGCGTTCGGCGACTCCATCACCAACGGCCACAACTCCACGGCCGGCGGCAATGACCGCTACACCGACGACCTGGCTGACCGGCTGGTGGCAGCGCACCGCCGGCTGGCGGTAGTCAATGAGGGGATCACGGGCAACCTGCTGCTTCACCAGCTGCCGTGCTTCGGCGACGCGGGGATAACCCGGTTCGGGCGTGCTGCCCTCGGTCAGCCCGGCGTCCGCACGGTGATCCTGCTAGAGGGCGCCAATGACATCTGGGATTACCAGGATCACGGCTGCGGCGTCACCCCGGCGGTCACCGCGCAGCAGATCATCAGCGGCTACCGCGCGCTGATCAAGGCGGCGCACGCCCGTGGCATCCGGGTGATCGGCGCCACGATCCTGCCGTTCAAGGCCTTTTACGAGCAGCCTGGCGACTTCGCCCGGGCCGAGGCCATCCGCCAGACCGTGAACAAGTGGATCCGCACCTCGGGCCAGTACGACGGGGTGGCCGATTTTGCCGCCGCCGTGGCCGACCCGGCCGACCCTCAGCAGCTCAGCCCGGCTTATAACTCGGGCGACTACCTGCACCCCAACGACGCCGGGTACCAGGCGATCGCAGCCGCTATCAACCTCAGCGGGCTATGAGCTAGCGCCGGCTGCGCAGAGTAAGCGGGCCAGCGCGCTCCGGCGTGTCGCGTTCCGGCCGTGACCGCGCCCGGTAATCGTGGACCCATGAGCCAGCTCGCCGGGAATCCGCGCCGCCGCCGGACTGCCGCCCTGGCGGCAACGGGCCTGGTCGCGCTGGCCGGCGCAGTCATTCCGCTGGCGACGGCAGCCGGGCCGCATGCTAGCCGCAGCTACGTGCTGGCCCGGGCGAGCAGCATGCGGCCCGGCGCCATTCGGCATGTCTGGCTCATCATTTTAGAGAACAAATCCTACGATGCGACGTTCACTGGCCTGAACCGGAACAGCTACCTGTGGAAAGCCCTGCCGCGGCAGGGCGCGCTGCTGACGAATTACTACGGAACCGGCCATTCCAGCATGGACAATTACCTGTCCCTGGTGGCCGGTCAGGCGCCCGAGCAGGACACCCAGTTTGACTGCTCGCTGCAGAACAAGCTGATCGCGCCGAACTCCGAGATCGCGGCGGCCGGCGGGTCGCTGCGCCGGAACAAGAACTACGGGCAGCTGGACCCGGCCGTGAACGCCCGCCAGCCCAGCGGCGCCAACGCCCCGCACGGTTCCTATGGCTGCAGTTACCCCACGCAGGTGCCGACGCTGTTCAACCAGTTCAACGCGGCCGGGGTGACCTGGAAGGGCTATGCCCAGGACCTGGGCGGGGCGCAGGCACCCGACTCGACCCGGTTCCGCCGCACGACGGTCCCGCACCGCGAGGCGGCCGCCTGCGGCGGACCGGGGCGGCGGTCCAACAATCCCGACACTAACCCGGCCGACATGGCCGGCGACTTCGCGCCGGGCGTCCTGTCGCTGACCGGCGGGCAGCCCAACGACCAGTACGTCGCCAAGCACTTCCCGTTCCCGTGGTTCGAGTCGCTGACCGGCGCCGTGCAGGCCAGCGGGCCGCGCGTGCCGCCGCTGAATGAGCCGGCGAACGGCGGCACCAACTGCGACGGGCGGCACATCGCCAACCTGGACAGCCCGGCCGACGGACTGCTGCACGACCTGAAGAGCGTGAAGACCACCCCGGCCTTCAGCTGGATCACCCCGGACATCTGCAGCGACGCGCACGATGCCCAGTGCGTCGGCAACAACCTGTCCGGGGCGTTCAGGGCTGACGGGCGCCCGGACTATCACACGCCCATCCCCGGCGATCCCGAGTCGACGATCCCGCGCAACTACACCGGCGGCCTGTACGCCGCGGATGAGTTCCTGCGCTACTACGTGCCGAAGATCGAGCAGTCGCCGGCCTTCCGGCAGGGCGGCCTGATCGACATCACCTTCGACGAGGCCAACCCGCCGTTCACCTACACCGGCAACAGCTTCAACAACGCCAATGACTACCCGCCGACCAGGTCAGTCAAGCCGGACGCGGCCGGCACGATCATCGCCGATGCCGCCGGGGAGAACCTGCACGGCCGCAACGTCCACTTCGAGCCGACCGGGCCGAACTCGACGCTCGGCACGAACCCCGGCGGCGACCAGCTCTACCCGGGTCCCGGCGACAACGACTTCATCGACCGGCCGCCGGCCTGCACCACGACGACGCCCCGCACGCCGTCCGACTGCGTGCCCGGCATCGTGGCGGGCCAGGCCGGCAGTCCGGCGCCGGCGCGCACCGACAGCGTCGCGGGCGTTCCCGGCTCCAGCGTCATCTCCGACAACTCGATCATCGCCACCGACACCGGCCGCGAGGTGACCGGCGCCGGGATCCCGCCCAGCTCCTTTGTCGGCGCGGTCACCGACACCGGTCCCAACTTCCCCAACAGCCCGCCGTCGGCTCCGCCCTCCGGGGTGACCACCGGATCGTTCCGGCTGGTCAGCCAGAACGGCCAGCCGGTCCGGCTCGCGCAGTTCGTATCCAGCATCCGGCTCAGCCCGGAAGGCAATCCGGCTGACCTGCAGCCCGGCCAGACCCCGGACCCGCTGTTCGACGCCACCGACCCCACGCCCGGCGGCGGCGCCACGGGCAGCGTCCTGATCAGCCCGTACATCAGGCCCGGCACGGTCTCGCGCACCTTCTACAACCACTACAGCTGGCTGGCGACGATGGAGGACCTGTTCCAGGTCAGCCGCGGTCACGATCACCAGCCGCTGCGGGCCGGGACTGTTTCCGGCGGCCTCGACGGCCTCGGCCACCTGGGGTACGCCGCCCAGCCCGGACTGCGGCCGTTCGGCGCGGACGTGTTCACGAACCCGGCCGGCGGCCGGGCGGCCGGCCTGCCCGCGGCCCGGAGCCTGCTGCGCTACCGCGGCGACCGCACGCTCACCGGGACTGTCCGCCACCCGGCGCTCGCGTCCGAGGGCGATGCCGTCCGGGTCCGGACCCGCCGCTGGTCGGTGCGGGTCACCGTCACCGGCCCGCAGGTCCCGGGTGAGGGCCTGCCGTTCCAGGCGCCGGCGACGACCTGCACCTGGACCGTGACCATGTCCGGGGCGACGGGCCCGGTGCCGGTCCGGGCGGGCGACTTCACGAGCATCGATCACCTGGGCACCGTCTACCGCACCCGCCTGGTCCGCGGCCAGCCCGAGCCGCCCCGCGTGCTGCTGCCGGGCCAGCGGCTGCGCTTTGAGCTGCGCGCCGTCCAGGCCGTCGGCGAGGGGCTGATGCGCTGGTCGCCCGGCCCGCACCGGGTCGCCGCCCGCTGGGACTTCGAGGTCGAGAACGACTAGAGCTGACGGGCCCCGCGCAGCCGGGCATCAGTTGTCTCTAGCGCAGACAGGTTTGCAGTACTAACCTATTGCTCATGACGACTGGATCCGCCTGGGCCGGGGACGACCCGCGACGGCTGCTGGCCAGCACCCGCGAGCTCACGAAGGGGGTGCGCCGGGTGCAGCGGGCGACCTGGTTCCCGCTCCTGGTGCTCGCGGCGGTGACCTTCGCGTCCATAGCTGTCCGCTACGGCCACTACACGCAGACCTGCCGGGCCGTGCCCCCCGCGGGCCGGGTCTGCACCGTCTATTCCGCCGCGGGGTTCGTCTACTGGCCGATTGCCCTGGTGCTGGCCTACACCGCGATCGCGGCCTTCTACCTGCACCGGTCCCGGGCGCGCGGGGTGGGAACGCGGGTCTGGCCCTACGCCATCGCGGGGATCATCATCGCCATCGTGCTGACCGGTGCCTCGCTGTGGGCGGCGCACCACCCGCCGGCGGGCGGCCCCGACATCTTGTGGCTGCACGGGCCGCAGTCGTCGGTCTTGTTCTTCCGGCTGGCCAGCCCGGCCGGTGCCATCGGCCTGGCGCTCCTGGTGCTGGCCCGGGCCGAGCGCAGCCGGGCGCTGCTCGTCTTCGCCCTCGGCTTCCTGGTCCTCGTGCTGGTGCCCGTCACGTTCGGGTGGGTCATCCCGGTGTCGCCGTGGTCCTTCCTGCCGCGCCTGGTCATCCAGGGCAGCGTGCTGCTGCTGGGCGCCATCGGCTTCGCCCTGGCCCAGCGGCCGGCCCGGCTGGCCACGTGACCAGCCATCCGGTCAACGGGCTCGACGACGTCGTCCATCAGCGGGTGCGGCTCGGCATCCTCACCATCGCCCGCGAGGCGCGGCAGGTGGAGTTCGGCTACCTGCGCACCAGCCTCGAGCTGACCGCGGGCAACCTGTCCCAGCACCTCGGCGTGCTGGAAAAGGCCGGGCTCATCGTCATCGAGAAGGGCTACGCCGGCAAGCGCGCCCGCACCTGGATCACCCTGACCAAGGCGGGTCAGGCCGCCCTGGCCGAGGAGGTCGCCCGCCTCAAGCTCCTGATCAGCCAGATCGAGGCCGCCGGTACCCGGCCCGGCTGACCAGAACCGGCACTGCTCCGCCCGGGGCTAGCGCATGGAGAACTTGGGCCTGCGGACCGTCACCGAGCCGCACAGCACCTGACAGCGGACCACGAGGACGGGCGCGCCGGGCGGGGGCTCGCCGTGCAGCTGCGATGACTTGGCCCCGAGAACGGCGCGGCCGCTCAGGCGGACGTCGATCCCGTCGGGCACGAAGATCGTCACCGACCCGAACCGGGCGGTGGCGTCGATGGTGGTCACCTGCTGGCGGATGACGGCGTGCTGCATCTCCAGGTGGCAGTCGCCGAGCACCGAGCGGACGACGAGATGCGGCGGGACCACCCAGGGGCCCTTGCGGGACTCGTTGCCGAGCACCGCGGTGATGTCCTCGGTGGCCGGCCCGGCTTTCCCGCGGCCGGGGATCGCCGGCCCGGCCGGGATGTCGGCCGTCAGCCCGGACAGGTCACCGATCGTGCGGGCGGTCAGCGCCGCGCTGCTGCGCTCGGTGTACTCCTCGAGCGTGAGGCGGCCCTCGGCGGCCGCGCCGGCCAGGATCTCGATGACCTGGTCGCGGTCGGTATCGGAGGCCCGCAGCTGATCTTCGGGCACCAGCCGGGACAGCCCGGTCATGGCTGCTGCCCGGCGGGCCGCGGAGCAGCCGCGCCCTG
Source organism: uncultured Actinomycetota bacterium (assembly GCA_963780555.1). Taxonomy (GTDB): domain Bacteria; phylum Actinomycetota; class Actinomycetes; order Streptosporangiales; family Streptosporangiaceae; genus DASUBV01. Next base: position 241,391 of record CAWACD010000002.1, read on the forward strand.
CCCTTCCGGGGTAGTGACATACAGCTTGGTCAGGGCAGAGATCAAGGTCGCTTGCTCCTTCTGGCTGAGGGGCTCCAGGAACCGGGTGGTGTACTCGTCCACCGCCGCGGTCATGGCCGCGATGGCGGCCCGGCCGGACTCCGTCAGCGCCACGAGGTGCCGGCGGCGGTCGCGGGGATCGCGGCCGCGCTCGGCGTACCCGAGCCGCTCCAGCGCGTCGATCAGCTCCACCATGTTCCCGCTGTTGACGTGCGTGGCCTGGCACAGCTCCTGCTGGGAGGCGCCGCCGGCGCCGCGGAGGGCGACCAGGATGAGGAAGTGCAGCGGCCGGACCCGCCACCCGGCCAGAACCTCCTTGAAGCCGGTCTGCACCGCCGTCCCGACCCGGGACAGCAGGTACCCCGCATTCGCCGGCAGCGTCTCCGCGCCCCGTTCCGCTTCCACGGAAAAAGACTATCAGCCAAAGTAACTGTTAACTACAGCTAATTTCCAGCCGACGTAGGTCAGTGCGTCGTGGCCGGGCCATCAGCGACGGTCGCGCCGGCGGGCTGGGATGAGTGAGCCACGGCCGCCGTCACGGGCGGCCGATCAGCTCGGGGGCCCGCGCCCCGCGGCTACGGCGCGCCGAGCGCGCGCGCCTGATGGCGGAGCTGCACCCGGTCGACCTTGCCGTTGGCCAGCTGCGGCAGCTCCGCCATGACCACGAACCGCTTCGGCACCTTGTAGTTGGCCAGCCGCGAGCGCAGGTACTCGGTCACCGCCGCCAGCTCGAACCGGTCCGGATCCTGCGGGACGACGAACGCGATCCCGACCGATTCCCACAGCGGATCCGGTGCCTCGACGACGGCCGCGTGCACGACGTCGCCGTGGTCGCCGATCACGCCCTCGATCTCCGACGGGTAAACGTTGTAGCCGCCGGACTTGAACATCTCCTTCTTCCGGCCCACCATCACCAGCGTCCCGTCCGGCTGCCCGGCCACGATGTCGCCGGTATGCAGCCAGCCGCCGGAGTCGATCGTCTCAGCGGTAGCCCCGGGCCGGTTGAGATAGCCCAGGAACACGGTCGGGTCGCTGATCAGCAGCTCGCCGGGCTCGCCCGGCGGGACCTCCTGTCCGTCCTCGCCGGCCACCCGCACGGTCAGGCCCGGCACCGGGCGGCCGATCGAGCCGGCCACCTCCGCCAGGCTGGCGTCGGCCGCGGTGACGGTGGCCGCCCCGCCGTGCGCCTCGGTCAGGCCGTAGCTCACGCAGAACACGCAGTCCGACCGCTCCCGGAACCGCCGCAGTAGCTCCAGCTGCGGCGAGGTGCCCAGCGCGATCCGGCGCAGGCTGGACAGGTCGCAGCGCTGCCACTGCGGCGACTGCATGGCCAGCGCGACCATGGACGGGAACGCCAGCCACAGCGTGAGCCGCTGATCCTCGATGAGCTGGAGGGTGGCGCCGCCGTCGAAGCGCTCGCGGAAGAACAGCGCGGCGCCGGCGACCAGGCCGGACACGCACTCGCAGACCAGCCAGCCGACGTGATTAACCGGATGCTGGACGACGGTCCGGATATCGGTGTCGCCGCCGTACCAGTGCTGCCAGCTCAGCCGGGCGCTGCGCACGCAGCCCGCCTCGGACAGCAGGGCGCCCTTGGGGGCACCGGTCGAGCCGGAGGTGTAGACGATGGCGCAGGGCCGCTCCGCGCTCCGGCCGGGCTGCGCCGGGACGGGCGGCCCGGCGGCCAGGAACGCGGCTCCGTCTTGCGCCGCCGCGCTGAGGTCGCGGCCGACGACCAGGACGCCGTTGTCCAGCCCGGCGACCAGCTCGCCCAGCGTGGCCCGCTGCAATTCGGTGAGCGAGGGGTCCTGGACGGCGAACAGCAGCCGCGGCCGGGCATCGCGGCAGATGTACTCCAGCTCGCGCACCGTGTACTTCGGGTTCAGGCCCAGGTACAGGGCCCCGGTCCGGCAGCAGGCCAGGAACATGGCCAGGCACTCGGGGCGCGAGTTGCCGTAGACCGCCACCACATCCCCGGCACCGATGCCGGCGGCCGCCAGCGCGCCGGCGTAGACCGCCACCTGACCGTCCAGCTCGGCGTAGGACCACTCGAAATCGCCGCACCACACCGCCGGGCCGGGACGGGTCCGCGCGTAGTGAGCGAGATGGTCGTCGATGGTGGCCTGGTCGCCGGGCGCCGGGCGGTCGCTCACGGCCGGCCGAACTCCGTCCGGATGGCGGTGACCAGGCGGTTCACGCTCGCGTCGAAGAAGCGCTGCCCGGCTTCCTCGGTCGCCTCGGTCGGCTTCATGAGTACTCCGCTGCGCGGGATGAACTCATCAGGAGCGGGCACCACGTCCCAGTCCGGCGCGCGCTCGGCGTGGTCGTCGGCGATCTTGTCGCGGCGCACCAGGCCCGGCCGCAGCACGTACATCATCGAGGTCTCCAGGTTCGAGGCGTGCTCGAAATTCCACCCGGTGAAGCCGCCCGGGAACAGCTCGCTCAGCTCCTGCTCGGAGAACTGCGGCAGGGGGTGCTCCATGACCAGCACCCGGATGCCGTCGCGGGCGGCCACGGCGAGGTCGGCCGCCTCCCACAGGTGAGCGGCGTTCTCGTAGTGCCAGTTGAACAGGCACAGGTCGGTGAAGCCGCTCTTGGCCAGGCCGAGCAGGACCTCGGTGATAGTGGAGATGAGCGTGGCGGCACGCAGCGATACCGTGCCGGGGAACCGCTCGCCGCCGCCGCTGAGCGGCCGGGACATCGAGCCGTAGTGGATCGGCGGGGCGACGACCATGGGCGTGATCTGGGCCGCGGCCAGCGCGATCTCCGTCGGGATGACGGAGTCGGTGTTCAGCGGCAGGTGCGGGCCGTGCTGCTCGGTGGAGCCGATGCCGACGACGGCGGGCAGGCCGGCGGCCGCGGCGTCCCGGACCTCCTCCCAGGTCATCTCCTCCATCAGGTACGGGCGCGGAGCAGTCATGCGACGATTCCTTCCTGGCCTTAGGCGGTGACGCGGTAGAGGGTCTTGCAGTCGGCGACGAGGACGGCGCCGGGGTCGCCTTCGGCCTCGATGACGTGCCGGGTGGTGACCAGGTGGTCGCCCGGCGCGCGGGCCTGGACAGCGGCCAGCTGCACGTGATCGCGCAGCCGGGTGCCGGGGAGCACGGCGCCGCGCCAGCGCGCGCGGTCCACTCCGTAGTTGAACGCCATCATCGACTCGTCGGTCAGCACCGGCAGGCCGGCCTGCGGTGAGAAGTAGGCGCGCAGGGACAGCAGGTGCAGGCGCGGGACCGGCCGGCCGGCGAAGGGATGGGCGGGGGAGTGCCCGCCGGGGTCGCCGCTGCTGCCGCACAGCAGCGCGAAGGCGTGGGCCTCGCGGTCGCTGACCGAAGTCCACTGCGTGCTGCCGAGCCAGTCGCCGGCGTGCCCGGCCAGCGCGGTGAAGAAGCGGTCGTCGTAGGCCGCGGCCGGTGGCAGCGGGATACCTGCGGGGATGTCCGCTACCGGTCCCGGCTCGCCGCCGGGCAGCCCGGCCGGGGCGGCCGGACCAGCGGTGTCCGGGCCGCGGATTCCGGGCGGGCGGATTCCGGGCCGGCGGCGCTGTCCGGCCCGGTGTCCCGGGCGGTGAGCAGCGCGGTGTGCGTGGCCACCATGGTGGGGCGGTCGCTGCCCTCGATGGTGCAGCGGTGGGTGGTGGTGAGCACGATCCCGCCGGCGCTGGCGGTCACGCCGGCCACGCTGACCTCGACCTGCGCTGAAGCGCCGACCGGGAGCGGCGCGGGGAAGCGGACGCCGTCCAGCCCGGTCGTGGTGACCGCCACGCTCGCGGCCGCGTCCGCCAGTGCCGGGCAGCCGCGGACCAGGTCCTCCAGCCGGGCCAGCATGTGGAAGCCCAGCACGATCGGGCCGTCGTTGTTGCGGGCCTGCCACCGGGGGTCATTGTGCATCGGGTCCCAGTCCCCGATCAGCGCCGCGAAGGCGTCCTCCTCGGCCTGGCTGATCACGATCGGCCCGGACCTGCCGAGCACCTGGCCGGCCGTCCCCGCCAGACGGCCGGCCAGGGCGTTCAGGTCAGCGCCGGGGCCGGTCCCCGCCGCCTGGTCACCGGGCATCGCGGGTCGCCTCCCCGCTGACGCACAGCATCAGCATGTCGGCCACCATGTGCGGCCGGTCGCCGCATCGCTCGGTCTGGTAGGCAGTCGCGGTATGCACCAGGTCCCGGCCGGGCTTGCGCTGGTCGATGGCCGTGATGCTCATCCGGGCCCGTAGCCGGTCCCCGATCTTCACCGGCACCACGAAGCGCACCCGGTCCAGGCCGTAGTTGACGACGTACTGGTCCTCGGTGGCCAGAATGGGGAAGCCGGCCTGGCCGTGGAAGTACGACAGCAGGGACAGCAGGAAGAAGCCGTGCGCGATGGTGCCGCCCCACGGCCCGCGGGCCGCCCACTCCGGGTCGTTGTGCATGTAGTCCCAGTCCCGGGTCAGCTCGGAGAAGCCGTCGATCTCGGGCTGGGTGATCTCGGTCCAGTCCGAGACGAAGATCTCCTCGCCGACCCGGTGCCGGATCGTGTCCGCGAAATAGCTCATCCGCCGCTCCCGCGCCGGGCCGGGCCGGGCCGCCTCACGCGGTGGCCCTGAAGGCCGGGATGATGTCCCGCGAGTACAGCTCCATGTGCTGCTCGTAGTGCTCGGTCTGGGCGTAGAAGTTCAGGTGCGTGACCCCGGCGGCCTGCAGCTCGGCGACCCGCTCGGCGCACCGCTCCACCGAGCCGACGATGCACAGCCGGTCGATCACGTCGTCGGGCACGTAAGCCGACTGGTCGCTCTCGGTGTGCACGTGCTTGTAGTAGTCGTAGTCCTGGCGGCCGGCGATGAACGCCTCCAGCTCGGGTGGCAGGCTGTTGGCCCCGGTATTGCGCAGCACCTCGGCGACGTGGTTGCCCACGACCGCCCCGAACGGGCGCACCTTCTCCCGGGCAGTGGCCAGGTCGTCGCTGACGTAGGTGGCCGTCGAGGAGATGACCTGGAAGCCGGACAGGTCCCGCCCGGCCTCGTCGGCCCCGCGGCGGATATGGCCCAGCGCCCAGGAGATGTAGTGCGGGTCGGCGCACTCGATGATCACGCCGTCCGCGCTGCGGCCCGTGGCGGCGAGCATCCGCTGCCCGTAGGCCGCGCCGTAGACCGGCACCGGCGCGCCGCTGACCCACGGCATGACCACCTCGGTGCTGCCGTCAATGGTCACCGCCTGGCCGCCGGTCAGGCCGCGGATCAGGCCGAAGGCGGCCTCCAGGTCGGCGACCTTGGCCGGGCGCCGCCGCAGCACGCGCACCGAGCTGTCGCCGCGGCCGATCCCGCACATGAGCCGGCCCTCGCCGGCCAGCTGGCGCAGCGTCGCGAACGCGCCGGCCACCGCGAGCGGGTCGCGGGAGACCGGGTTGGTCACCATGGTCCCGAACTGCATGCCGGGATCCTGGCTGCTGGCCACCAGGTAGCCGAGCAGGCTGTAGCACTCGTTCCAGATGACGTGCGAGTCAGTCACCCAGAACGTGTCGAAGCTGAGCCGCTCGGCCAGGCGGAGCAGCTCCACCGCCTGCTGGGCCGGCGGGAAGATGCTCACGATGCCGAATTTCACGGGTTCCCTCCCTGGGGCTAGTGCGGTGCGGCGGCCAGCCGGTGCAGGGCGACCCGGCTGGGGATGCTGAGGGACAGGTGGAACCGGTCACTGCGGACCACGGTGCGGGCGAAGGCGAGCGGCCGCTGGTCAGCGCCCAGGGACAGCAGGCTGAGCAGCAGGACCGGGTCGCCCCGGCCGATCCGCAGCTCCTGGGCCTCGAACTCATTGGCCACGGTGTGCTGGATGTCGAGCCGGTTCTCGAAGATCTGCACCCCCCAGCGGTCGGCGAGCTGCTCCAGCACCTCGGGCCCGCCCTCGGTCACGATCGGGTCGCCCGGCCCGGCCTCGCGCAGCCGCGCGGAGGCGTCCCGGCGGACGTACATCTGGCTGAGCGACACCGGCTCGGCGGCCACCTCGCTCAGCGCGACCAGCTCCCACACGTGGTCGCTGGCCGCGACCTCGAGGACCCGGGGCAGCTGGCCGGTGGCCGGGATCAGCGCGGCGTGCACCAGCCGGGCCAGCCGCGCGGGGGCGGCTGTGCCGTGCTGGTACCAGTCCCGCGCGGTGGCGATCGCGTCGTAGCGGAACTTCGGCGGCGCGACGACCGTTCCCTTGCCCTTCACCCGGTAGACCTGGCCGTCGCCCTCCAGCACGTCGAGTGCCTTGCGCAGCACGGTCCGGCTGATCCCGAGCGTGGCGGCGAACTCGGCTTCTGAGGGCAGCAGCTCACCCGGCTTCCAGCGGCCGCCCTCCAGCTCCCGCTTGAGGATCTCCTGGAGCTGGTAGTAGAAGGGCACCGGGCTGGACCGGTCGATCTGGCCGCCGGGCCAGTCGGCGGCCGAGCGCATGCGCCGGGCTCGCGCCCGGCCCGGCGCACGCGCGGGGGAGGTGCCGCCTGAGTTGCTCACGCGTCTCCGGCGGCGTCGCTGGTCCGCTGGACCGGCTCGGCCGGGCCGCGGACGGCCCCGGCCGAGGCGAACCGGTAGGTCGCGCCGGGCGCCTGTCGCCCCAGCACCGTGCTGCTGAACCAGCGCAGGCCGATAAAGACAATCCCGGCTACCACGAAGCCGACCTCGTAGGCGAGGTCGCCGCCGTGCAGCGGGCCGCCGGTGACCGGGCCGATGAAAATCGAGGTGTTCATGAACGGGATGGCCGCGCAGAACCCGGCGACCAGCGCCGTGAGCCCTTCCCAGCCGAGCTCCAGGTCACGCAGGTGCAGCAGCCGGGAGGTGTCCACCTTGCCCCGCCGCAGCCACCACTCCGACAGCACGATGGCGCAGTACGGGGCGGCCCAGTAGCCGCTGAACAGCACGATGTTCTCGAAGGTGCCGACCACGTTGCCCTCGTACATGTACAGGGCCAGGCCGAAGCCGCCGATGCCGACGATGGCGGCCGACACCGGCCGCGGGATCTTGATGCCGGTGGACTGCAGGGACAGCGAGCCGGTGTAGTCGTCCATGGCGTCGATGGCCACGGTGCCCACCGCGATCCCGAGCATGGTGATCACGCCCAGCACGCCGCCGCCCATCAGGTGATAGAGCCCCTGGCTGGTCTGGTTGACGGCGAGCTTGCTGGCGATCAGCAGGCCGAGGATTTCCAGCCAGGCCGAGGACACGCCGAGGCCGGCCATCGTGCGCCAGCCGATGGCCCAGCTGGAGGTGTCCGGGGAGTAGTAGCGCGTGTAGTCCGAGACGTAGCCGCCGTAGCCGATGGTGAAGCCGGCCACGATGGCCACCATCAGCAGGAACCCGCCCACGGCCGCGCCGCCGTGGGTGATCTGCTGGACGTGGATGTCGCCGATCGTCGCGATCTTGATGGTGAGGATCAGGAAGACCACGCCCAGGATGACCGAGGCCCACTTCTCGAACGTGTGGATGAACTCGAAGCCGAACACCGCCAGCGCGCCCTGCAGCACGATGATGATCAGCAGGCCGAGCCAGAACGGCATGTGGGTGAGGACGACCAGCGCCTCGGCGCCGAACAGGGCGTTGATGGCATCCCACGAGATGGTCGTGAGCCAGTTAGCGACGCCGGGAATGGCGATCGTCTTGCCGAACGCGATCCGCGACAGCGGCAGCTGCGGCATGCCGGTGGCCGGGCCCATCCGGCCCATGAACGACGCGGGCAGCGCGCCGATCACGTTGCCGAGCAGGATGGCGACGACGCCCCAGAACAGGTTCAGCCCGATGAAGTCGGCCGTGGCCAGTGTCCCGGTGAACACCGCCGCCGGCACCAGGTTGGGGGCGAACCACACCGTGAACAGCCGGAACTTGCGGCCGTACCGGCCATCGAGCGGGATGGGTGCCATGCCCTGGACTTCGAGCTGGCGGTCGCCCTCGCGTGCGGGCCGCTTGAACTGCCCGGCATCCCAGTCCGGGTGAGCTTCCTGACTACTGCCGAGCACCATCGCGGTCCCCCTCCTGGACGGGTCCTAGGGTCCTAGGGTCCGAGGAGATGGTAATTTTCACCGCAATACCAGGTCAAGATGGAAAGATCCGATTTCTTCCGGCCACGCGGCCCGGATTGCCGCCGCGGGCCCGTCCCGGTCGGCCTGGCTGACCGGGACTGCGGTCCAGCGCTGGTGTCCGGGGCTACGCGGTGTCAGCGGACGAGCGCGGCCTGGATCTCCGCGCAGCGCGCCTGGACCTGCTCGCCCAGCCCGGCCAGGTCCAGGCGGTGCATGCGATCGGTCAGCCCGGAGACCGAGATGGCCGCCACCGGGCGGCCGCCGGCCGTGCTGATGGCCGCCGCCACGCAGGTCAGGCCGGTCTCGTTCTCCTCCTCGTCGATCGCGTAGCCGCGCTGGACGGTCAGCTCCAGCTCGGCGTCCAGGTCGCTGCGCGCGATGATCGTGTGCTCGGTGAGCTGGTCGTAGGGCTCGGGGCCGAGCAGGATCTCCCGCTGCCCGGCCGCGGACCGGGCCAGCACGGCCTTGCCCAGGGCGCTGCAGTGGGCCGCGATCGGCTGGCCCAGAGTGGGCAGGCTGCGCAGGGCGTAGTCGCCCTCGAGCACGACCTCGTACACCAGCCGGCGGCCCTGCACCCCGACCAGGTTGACCGTCTCGCCGGTGGCGTTGCGCAGGCCGGCCATCAGCGGCTCGGCCAGCCGGGCGAGAGCCGACCTGGTCGCGTGCGCGGCCAGCGACTGGGCCGCCGGGCCGAGCCGGTAACTGTGGCTGGCGGCCACGTGCTCGGCGAAGCCGCGGGCCCGCAGCGTCTCCAGCACCCGGAACATCGTGGTCCGCGAGGTGCCCAGCTCCCGGGCCAGGTCCGACAGGCGTGCTTCGCCGCGGCGGCCGATGACCTCCAGCACGGCCAGCCCCCGGTCCAGCGAGCTGAGCGTGTGCTGTGGTCTGGCTGCGCCTGGCATGCTCCCTGACCCCGTTCTGCCGTAGCGGCCTGATCTTGACCGCGATCATGAACGCCTCTACCGTACCTATATACGGATAAAGTTGTTTCAGTATACGGAACACTCTGGGAGACGGCCCTGGATACCGGCGTGACACGAATCCCGGCAGCCGGCGTGCTGCAGGCCTCCGCGACAGCGGCGTCGCTGACCGAGTCGGTGATCAGGGAGATGACCCGGCTGGCGATCGAGCACGACGCGATCAACCTGGCGCAGGGCTTCCCCGACTTCGCCGCGCCCGAGGAAGTCAAGCAGGCGGCCTGCGCCGCCATCCAGGCCGACGTGAACCAGTACCCGATCACCTGGGGCGCGGTGTCCATCCGGGAGGCCCTGGCGGCCAAGTACCGGGACTGGTACGGCATGAGCCCCGACCCCGAGCGGGAGATCTGCGTAACCTGCGGGGCCACCGAGGCGATGATCGCCGCGATGATCGGGTGCGTTGACCCCGGCCAGGAGGTGATCGTCTTCGAGCCCTTTTACGAGAACTACGGCGCCGATGCGATCATCGCCGGGGCCTCGCCCCGGTACGTGACGCTGCGCCAGCCTGACTGGAGCTTTGACGAGGCCGAGCTGGCCGCCGCCTTCAGCAACCGGACCCGGGCCATCGTGATCAATGACCCGAACAACCCGACGGGCAAGGTCTTCAGCCGCGCTGAGCTGACTGTCATCAGCGAGCTGTGCCAGAAGTACGGGGTACTGGCCATCACTGATGAGATCTACGAGCACATCATCTACGACGGGGCCCGGCACATCCCGCTGGCCACCCTGCCCGGCATGGAAGACCGCACGATCACGATCAGCGCGCTGTCGAAGACCTACTCGGTGACCGGGTGGCGGGTGGGCTGGACGATCGCCCCGCCCGGCCTGACCGACGCCATCCGGCGGGTGCACGACTTCCTCACCGTCGGCGCGCCGGCCCCGCTCCAGGAAGCCGGCGCCGCCGCTCTGGCGCTGCCCGGCTCCTACTACGACACGCTCGCCGCCGGCTACCACCAGCGCCGGGACCTGATGATGGACATCCTCAGCCAGGCCGGCCTGCGGCCCGCCCCGCCCGCCGGGGCGTACTACGTGCTGACCGACGCCACCGCGCTCGGCCTGGGCGACGACCTGACGGCCGCCGGCGAGCTCGTCCGGCGGGCCAGGGTGGCCGCCGTGCCCGGCTCGTCGTTCTACTCCCGGCCCGAGCTGGGCCGCGCCCAGCTGCGGTTCTCCTTCAGCAAGAAGCTCGCCACCCTGCGCGAGGCCGGCGGCTGTCGGCGGTGACCGGTCCCGGCTGACCCGCGGCCGCCGGGCGGTGCCCGGGGCGTGCCCGCGAGGCCGTTCCTGATCTGCGGCTAGTGCCGGGCCCGCGGCTCAGCCGATGTTGTGACGGTGCGCGTAGCCGATGGCGGCGGCCCGGTCCCGCGATCCCGTCTTGGCGAAGATCCGGCTGATGTGGGTCTTGACGGTGTGGCTGGACAGGAACAGCCGGGCCGCGATCTCGGGGTTGGTGAGCCCGCGGGCGATGAGGCCGAGGATCTCCGCTTCGCGCTGGGTCAGGCCGTCCGGCGGCGGGCCGGCGGGCGCCGGGCGGTCGCCGGCCGCGGGTCCTGGCTCCCCGGTTCCTGGCTCTGCGGTCCCTGCCTCAGCGGCTCGCGGCGCGGCCGCGGCCAGCAGCGCGGCCTGCACCTGCGGCCCGAGGACGGCCAGGCCGCCCGCGGCCGCATGCAGCGCCCGGGCAATGTCGGTGCGGTCGGCATCCTTGGTCAGGTAGCTGCGCGCGCCGGCCTGCAGGGCATGCAGAACGGAGCTGTCGTCGGCGTAGGTGGTGAGGATGACGATCGCGACGGCCGGGTGCTCGGCCGCCAGCCGCCGGGTGGTCCCGATGCCGTCCAGGACGGGCATGTGCAGGTCGAGCAGGATCGCGTCCGGCTGGTGCGCGGCGACCAGCGCCAGGGCCTGCTCGCCGTCGGCGGCCGCGCCGACCACCTCGATGTCGGGCAGGCCGCCCAGCAGCAGCACCAGGCCCTCGCGGACGCTGGCCTGATCATCGGCGATGACGATCCGCAGCGGCGCATCGGCCGGCCGGGCGGGAGTGGTCATGAGGAGATGATCTCAGGCCGGGGGAGCGGCAGCTGCGCGGTGACGACCCAGTGCCCGTCCGCGCAGCCCGCCTCCAGCGTCCCGCTGAGGATCGCCAGCCGCTCTCGCATGCCCGTCAGGCCGTACCCGGCGTCGGCGGTGCGCACGTCCGGCGCGTCCGCACCCGCCGAGCCCTCGGCCGGCCCGGCGGGGACGGGCGCCAGGGCGTTGCGCACGGCGAGCCGGACGTCAGCCTCGCGGTAGTCGAGGCGGACCGTCACCGGCTGCCCGGCCGCGTGCTTGGCCGCGTTGACCAGGGCCTCCTGCGCGACGCGCAGCAAGGCGATGATGGCCTCGGGTGGTACCGGCCGCGGCTCGCCGCCGGCGGCGAAGGTCGCCGCCACGCGGTAGCGGTCGGCGTAAGTCTCGGTCACCCGGGCCAGCTCCTGCTCTAGCGGCAGGGTGTCGGAGCGCAGGGCGTGCACGGCCCGGCGCGTCTCGGTCAGGCCCTCGGCCGCCATCCGCTGGGCCGCCGCCAGCAGCTCGCTGGCCCGGTCGATGTCGGCCCGGTCGGTGAGCACCGACCGGGCGGCCTGGATCTGGATGGCCAGCGCGCCCAGGGAGTGCGCGAGCACGTCATGGATCTCGCGGGCGATGCGGGTCCGCTCATCGAGCAGGTCGGCCCGGCGCTGCTCGGTCTCGAGCTGCTCGCGCTGGGCCAGCAGCGCGGCCGCCTGCTCGGCCTGGATCCGGTAGGCGCCCCGGTTCCGGCCGACCACCGCGCCGGAGAGGATCACCAGCGGGAGCCCGACCAGCGAGCTGACGCTGGCGTCGAAGGCCAGGCCGCTGACCAGCGTGGCCAGGACGCCGGCCGCGGACACGGCCAGGACCGCCGCCACGCTGGTGTCGCTGCCGGCCACCATCGCGGCCACGAACGCGAAGACCACCAGCGGGATGCCGCCGACCGAGGAGACGGCGGACGCGCACCCGGCGGCGGCGGCGACGACGCCCAGGGCCACCGGCAGCAGCCGGGCCCGGTGCGGCACCGCCGCGGGCAGGAAGTCCAGCAGCGTCCAGGCGACCAGCCCGAGCCCGGCCGCGGCGTACCCGATGGTCTGCACCGTCAGGGCTGCACGACCAGCCGGGGGGTAGAAGACAAAGGCCAGCATGCCCACCCAGAAGAAGCCGAAGCCGCGCGCGACCGGGTTGACCCAGCGCAGCACGGATCCGGTCTCGGCTGGCCTGGCCGGCCGCCAGGTTCGGGGCATCGCTCTCCCATCGCCGGCGCCGGGCGGCGCGCAGCTCCTCGCGCAGCCCGACGCTACCGGCAGCTGCCCGGCGGCCGCGTCAGCCCGCGGTCTGATCCGCGGGCTGACGTTCTGGTACCGCGTGGTACCAGGCCAGGGCACCGCGGGTCATGCCGGAGACCAGCCCGTGCTCCGATCCGCGACCGGGGGTGCCGGCGTGAGAGTGGGACTCGTCCACGACGGCAAGAGTCCCTGAGGAGCACGTGATGGTGTCGCAGCTAACGGAAGCAATGATCGTGAACGGCGTTGTGCTGGCGACGGTGCTGGCCAGTGACCTGGGCCCGGCGCGGAAGGTGGGCCGGATGCGGCTGCTGCGCCCGGTGATCGCCGCGGTGGTGATCATCCCGATCTTCATCAGCACGCCGGCGTGGCAGGGTACCGGGCTGGTGGTGGAGCTGGCCGGGATCGCGGCCGGGGTGCTGGGCGGCGTGCTGGCCGCTGCGCTGATGCGGGTGTACCGCAGCCCGGCCACGGGCCAGCCGGTCAGTGCCGCGGGGTGGCCGTATGCAGCGTTCTGGGTGGTCATCATCGGCGCCCGGGCGGCCTTCTCCTACGGTGCGGCGCACTGGTTCACCCAGCCGCTGGTGACCTGGGCCATCGCGAACCGGGTGTCGGAGGCGGCGATCACCGACGGGCTGATCTTCATGGCCGTCGTGATGATCGTCATCCGGACGGCCGGGCTGGCCGTCCGCGCCGCTCGCCTCCCGGCCGCCGTGCCGGCTGGCGCCGGCCAGGACAGCGCGGCCAGCAAGACCGCCTGACCCGCCGGACCGGGCGCCGCCCGCAGGACTTCCCTCCTGCCGGGCGGCGTCCGCGTTCCTGTCTGCCAACCCGGATAATCGGCGTGTGACCACCAGTAGCTACCTGCACGAGATGTTCTCGCTCGATGGCCGGGTGGCCGTCGTGACCGGCGGCAGCTCGGGGATCGGCCGGGCCATCACCGCGGCCCTGGCCCGCGCCGGGGCGAGCGTCGTCGTCGTGGCCCGAGACCAGGAGCGGCTGGCCGAGATCACCGGCGAGCTGACCGCTGACGGCTGCCGCGCGGCCTGGGTGAGCGCCGACCTGAGCTCGCGGGAGCGCATCCGCGCGGCCGCTGAGGAGGCTGCCGCGGTCTTCGGCGAGCCGGACATCCTGGTCAACTCCGCCGGGGTCAACCTGCGGCCCCCGCTGGGCGAGCTGGACGAGCCGACCTGGGACACCACGATGACCGTCAACCTGGAGGCGCCGTTCCTGCTCGGCCAGCGCTTCGGGCCGGGGATGGCTGGGCGGGGCTTCGGGCGGCTGATCCACATCAGCTCGCAGCAGGCCCATCGCGCGTTCGTGCAGAGCGGCGCTTACGGCGTGTCCAAGGGCGGCCTGGAATCGCTGTCCCGGTCCCAGGCCGAAGCCTGGTCCCCGCACGGGGTGACCAGCAACACCCTGGTCCCCGGCTTCGTCATGACCCCGCTTAACGCCCGGCTGTCCGCCGACCCGGCCCGGGTCGCCGCGCTGGCCGAGCGCACCATGGTCGGCCGCAACGGGCTGGCCGGGGACTTCGCCGGCGCGGCGGTGTTCCTGGCCAGCAGCGCCTCGGCCTTCATCACCGGTCAGTCGATCTACGTCGACGGCGGCCTGTCCGTGCACTGAGCCGCAGCCGGTGCTGTCTGCCGCCCGATGCGGAGCCAGGCCAGTGGCCGGGCTAGCCGGCCTGCCCGGCGCGGTCGGGGGCCCGCAGGCCGAGGCGGCGCTGCTCGATGATCAGGCAGCGGTTCTCCACGTACAGCAGGCCGGCGTCGGCCGCGATCTGGCGGGCCTGCGCGGAAGCGATGCCGAGCTGGAGCCACAGCGCGCTGGCCCCGGCGGCGACCGCCTGGCGGGCGATATCCGGCGTCGCGGGCGACGGGCGGAACACGTTGACCAGGCCGACCTGCTCGGGCACGTCGGCTAGCACCGGGTAGGCCCGCTCGCCCAGGACCGCGCTGGCCGTCGGGTTGACCGGGATGATCCGCCAGCCGTGCCGCTGCATGTGCTCGGGCACGTAGTGCGCCGCCTTGGCTGGCATCTTGCTGGCCCCGACCACCGTGATGGTGTCGTAGGCACGCAGGATGCGCTCGACGATCTCGTCCGTCTGCGCGGCGGTGCTCATGGCCGGTGATCCGTCCTGTGGTGGCGCCGGGGGGAAGGCAGCATCGGCGTCTAGGCTACGTCGGTACCGGAGTGATCGTTCTCAGGAGATGCGGCTATGACCGACCGGCCTCCACTGCCCCCGTTTGACCGGGCTGCGGCCCTGAAGAAGGTTCAGGCCGCCGAGGATGCCTGGAACACCCGCGACCCGGAGCGGGTCGCCGGGGCGTACACCGCTGACTCGGTGTGGCGCAACCGGGACAGCTTCGTCACCGGGCGGGCGGAGATCGTCGCGTTCCTCACCGCCAAGTGGGAGCGGGAACTGGACTACGCGCTGCGCAAGAACCTGTGGGCCTTCACCGCCGACCGGATCGCCGTGCGGTTCCAGTACGAGTCACGCGACGCCGCGGGCCAGTGGTGGCGCAGCTACGGCAACGAGCTGTGGGAGTTCGACGAGCGCGGCCTGATGCGCCGCCGTGAGGCCAGCATCAACGACATCGCGATCGCGCAGGCGCAGCGGCGCATCTTCGGCCCGCGGCCCGACAGTGAGCACGGGCTGGAGTTCCCCCTGCAGTAACGCGCCTGGCCGCGGCCGGGTCAGGCTAGCCAGGCCGCCGTCCGCTCGGTGTCCAGCAGGTCCGGGCGGGTGAGGTTGGTGACCATCAGCCGTACCGACGCGCGCGCGTCGCGGGTCAGCGCGAAGCACTCGGCGGCTGAGCCGCAGCGCTCCGGCGCGAACCGCTGGGCCTGCTCGACCAGCAGGCCGGCCAGCCCGCTGAGCTCCTCGGCGTCCTGCGCGGTCAGCGGCCAGCCGTCCGGTGACGACCCGCGCCCGGCGCTGGTGAACTGATCATGCAGCCAGGACCACGGGTCGGCCGACAGCCGGGGGTCCCAGTTCCGCGCGCAGGGCTCGTTCCCGGCAAACTCCGGGTGGTAGTGAGCGACGCCGAAGCTGCCCGGCTCGTCGGTCAGCCGGTCGAACAGGTCGGCCCGCCACATCGGCGCGTCCGCGGTGATGAGCTGGGCCGCCGACTCGCTGCCCCGGTGCGGTGCCGCGGCCAGGGCGCGCAGCTCAATCCGGGCCCCGTGCTCCATCGAGGCGTCGTCCAGGTCGATCTCGAACCAGTGCCGCAGCACCACGGCCGCGTGCGAGAAAGCCACAACATGCTGCATGGTGCCTCCGCAAGGATCTGCTGTCGCCAGCAACATGCTGCCAGCCCCCGCCGCAGCGGCCGTTAACCAGGGCAGGCCGAGCCGGTGTAAAGACAGGTTGACAAGATCGTTAGCGTAAACGTAGATTTACAGCGTGGCGCAATCCCGGCCTGACGTCCCGGGCCTGTCTGACGTGGAGCACGAGCTGCTGGGCATCGTGCTGACGCAGAATGCCGGGCTGGTCGCGGCCGGCCTGGGAGGGCCTGCCGGAGCCGGGCGGCCGACGGCGCTGGAGGCGCTGGCCGCGGCCCGCAGTGCCGCGATCCTGCTAGATGACAGCGTGCGGGTCCTGGTCGGCCAGGCCCGCGCCGAAGGCCGCACCTGGGCGGCGGTCGGTGACGCGCTGCAGGTCACGCGGCAGGCCGCGTTCCAGAAGTTCGGCGGTGACGACGACGCCGATGAGGGAATGGCCGAGATCCCGGACGGTGCACTGCCGGGCGCCGCCGAGCGCGCCGCGAGCGTGATCGCGGACTTCGCGGCGGCCCGGTGGACGCAGCTGCGCGCGGGCTTCACTCCCCGGATGCAGGAAGCCTGCTCGGCCGGGCTGCTGGACTCGGTGCGCGCCAGGCTCGGCGCGGACCTGGGCTCGCTGCTGCGCACCCGACGGCCCCTGGTCACCGTCCGCGGCCGGTACACGGTGGTGGACGTGCCGCTGGTGTTTGAGGGCGGCGTCCGCAAGGGCCGCGTGACGCTGACGGGCGACGGCCAGGTAGCCGGGTTCTTCGTGCTGATCCCGGAGGCGCCCTGAGGCGGCCGGCCCGGCGTCCGCCATGCCCCGTTACGGCTCGCAGAAAGGAGTCACATGTCCGGCGAGGACATCTACCGCTGCTCGGACGGTCACCTCTACAGTGCCGATTTTTTCAAAGCGCTCCTGCTGTCGGTGCATCTGGGGATCGGCACTCACTACCAGCGCTGCCCGGTCGACCGCCACTGGCGGCTGGCGACCCGGATGAAGCCGTCCGAGCTGACTGCTGAGCAGCTGGGCGAGGCCCGCCAGCACCGCTTCTGACCGGTCAGGCGGACCGTGCCTCAGGCCGGGCGGTCGGCCGGCTCGTAAGCCAGCTCCAGGATGCCGGACGGGAACGCGGTGCTGGTGCGCAGTCGCAGGGTCACCGGGTGGGTCAGGCCGTCGAACAGTGCCGCGCCCTGCCCCGCCGCCACCGGGAGCACCCACAGCCGGTACTCATCGACCAGGGCGAGCTGGATCAGGGACCGGGCGAACTGGGTTCCGCCGTGGGCCAGGATCTCCCCGCCAGGCTCGTTCTTCAGCCGGGCGATCTCGGCCGCGGTATCCCCGCGGGCGATCCGGGCCGGCGCCCAGCCAGCCGATTCCATGCTCCGGGAGAAAACCACCTTGGGAATCTCGTTCATGGGCGCCGCGACCGGGTGATCAGAGGCCGGCCAGAACTCGGCCATCTCCTGATAGGTGGTCCGCCCCATGATGTGGGTGCCAGCCTGGCGCAGCCGGCCGACGAAGTACTCCTCCTGCTCGGGGTCGGATATGGCCTCCATCACGCGGTACGTCTCGGTGCCCTCGTCGCAGCTGTAGCCGTCGAGAGAAATCCAGAACTGCAAGACCACCTGCCGCATTGCCGCCTCCTGCCATGCTGCCCGGGCCCGGCCGCTCCGCCCTGGTCACGGAACCCTGCTCCCTCTGACGACCGGGGCGCCTCAGTGGTCAGTCGGGCGCCGGGCCGGCGCGGGCGCCGGGGCGCGTCACCAGCCGCGGCGCTCCAGGACCAGCTGGTGCACGTCCAGGTAGCCGGCCGCGAAGCCGCCCTCGCAGTAGGCCAGGTACAGGTTCCACATCCGCTGGAAGCTCTCGCCGAACCCGAGCGCGCTCACCTCGGCGGCGGCGCCGGCGAACCGGCTGCGCCACTCCTGCAGCGTGCGGGCGTAGTGCTCGCCCATCGGGTAGTCCGCGGTCACCCGCAGGCCGGTGTGCCGGCGCAGGCTGGCGCTGATCGCCGCCAGCGACGGGATCTGCCCGCCGGGGAAGATGTACTGATGGATCCAGGTGTGACCGCCGCGGCTGGCCAGCATCCGGTCGTGCGGCAGGGTGATGGCCTGCAGCCCGGCCCGGCCGCCCGGCGCCAGCCGCTGGTCGATGGCGGCGAAGTAGGCCGGCCAGTAGCGCTCGCCGACGGCCTCGACCATCTCCACGCTGAGCACGGCGTCGTAGCGCCCGGTGGCCTGGCGGTAGTCGCACAGCTGCACGTCCACCCGGTCGGCGACCCCCGCGGCCGCCGCCCGGCGGCGCGCCGTCTGCCACTGGGACGGGGAGATCGTCAGGGTCGTCACCCGGGCGCCGCGGCGGGCGGCGCGGATGGCTAGCTCACCCCAGCCGCTGCCGATCTCCAGCACGGCGGTCTGCGGCCCGACGCCGGTGCGGTCCAGCAGGGCATCGAACTTGCGGTGCTGGGCGCGGGTCAGGCCGTCGCTGGCCACGAGGTCCCCGGCCGGGCCGTCCCCGGCGGGCCGGTCGCCGGGCGCGAACAGCGCGCTGGAGTAGGTCATGGTGGGGTCGAGGAACAGGGCGAACAGCTCATCGGACAGGTCGTAATGCCGCTCGATGTTGCGCCGTGCGCCGTCGATCGTGGCATCCTCGGCCGGCGGCTGGAGCGGGATGTACCGGCGGCGCAGCGCCTGCAGCGGGGCCGGGACCAGCTCGGTGATGTGCTCGGCCAGCACCGCGAACAAGCCGGGCAGGTCATCGCTGTCCCAGGCCCCGGCGATGTAGGCCTCGGCCAGTCCGGCGGTGCCGGATCCGAGCCGGCGGTAGAAGACGTTCTCGTCGCGGATGAGGATGGCGGGCGCGGCCCGGCCGCCGCTGCCCGACCGCAGGCCGCCTGGCGTCACGAGCTGGATGGGCAGCCGGGCGGCGACCCGGTTCATGATCAGTCGTGCCACTGCCGCCCGCGCGGCGCCTGGCGCCCCGCGCGGGACAGCCGGGAGCACAACCGTTCCGGAGTCCGGCGGCGGCGTCGCGCGGCGACCGGCCGTTAGCCGGGGTGCGGCCGAGGGCCGGGACCCCGAGGTGGTGGCGGTCATGGGGCACCCCTTCGTGCGTGCTGGCCGTCACGCTGCGCGTGCTGGCTGTCCGGCGCGTGCGGGCATTCCGCGGCGCGCTGAGGTTCCGGCTGGCTGGGCCGGGGCCGCGGGGTAATCGGCAGCCGCCGGAGCGCGAGCCGGATGCCCTGCCAGTGGATGAGTGCCGTTACCCGCGCGGTGACCCACGGGAAGCGCAGCGCGCAGCCTGCCAGCACCCAGGGGGTGTATCCGCGGCGGTGCCCGGTCACGCTCGCGGCCAGCAGCGTCTGGCCGTCGACGTGCAGGGTGATGCTGAGCTTCAGGGCGTCGCCGGGCTCGGGCAGGTGCAGCTGGTAGTGACCGGCCACGGGCTGGAACGGTGAGACGTAGAAGTTCTTGTCGGCCCGGGACCGGCTGCGGCTGTCGGGTCGCAGCAGGTAGGCGTGCCGTCCCCGGTAGGTGTTGTGCACCTCGGCGATGACCGCGGCCAGGGTGCCGTCGGCGCGATAGCACCAGAACACCGACAGCGGGTTGAAGACGTAGCCGAGCACGGCCGCGTTGGCGAGCATGAGCACCCGGCCGCCGGCCAGGCTGACGCCGCGCTCAGCCAGCCAGGTATCCACCCGGTCCCGGATGGCCGGGCCGGAGCCGCCGAAGTGATCACGAGCCCGGAACCGGGCCAGCGGCCGCAGCAGCAGCGGCAGCCGGGGCAGGTCGTCCAGGTCCACCAGCCACAGGTAGCTGCGGTACCGGAAGCTGCGCAGGGCCGGGCGGGTCCGGACGTGGGTGATCTGGCACGGGTACAGCGCCGGGCTCGCGGCCGGCGACCGCGCGGCGCTCACCAGGGCACCCCCAGCGCCCGGGCGGCCTCGACGCCGGACCGGCAGCCGTCCTCGTGAAAGCCCCAGCCGTGGTAGGCGCCGGCGTAAGCCAGCACGGGGGTGTTCAGCTCGGGCAGCCGCCGCTGAGCCGCAACCGAGTCCTGGTCATAGACCGGGTGGCGGTAGGTCATCCGGCGCAGCACCTGGCCCGGCCGGACCCGGTCGAGGGCGTTCAGCGTGACCAGGTAGTCGACTGGCTCCCGGCAGCCGCTGCAGCCGGTTGAGGTGGTAGCTGACGTGCACGTTCCCGGCGGGGCCGGCGCAGTCGCGCAGCAGGTAGTTCCAGGAGGCCCGGGCCGCGGCTGCCTGCGGCAGCACGCTGGCGTCAGTGTGCAGCAGCACCTCGCTGGCGGTGTAGCGGAAGGCGCCGAGCACCTCGCGCTCGGCCGGGGTGGGCGCGGCCAGCAGGGCGCAGCGCCAGGTCCGGGTGGAGTGGCCACGACCACCCGGTCAAACCGGCGGGTGCGCCCGTCCGCGTCGCGGATCTCGGTCCCGCCGGGCACCGGCGTGACCCGCCGGGCTGGCCGCCCGGGCGCCGACGGTGGTGAGCTGCTTGGCGATCCGCTCGACGTAGCTGACGCGAGCCGCCGGTCACCGTCCGCCACTCCGGCGACCGGGCCAGCTGCAGGATCCCGTGGTGGTCCAGGAACTCGAACAGGTAGCGCGCCGGGTAGCCCAGCGCGTCAGCGGGCGGGCAGGACCACACCGCCGCCACCAGCGGGATGGCAAAGTGCGCGATGAAGTAGGGCCGGTACCGGCCCTGGCGCAGGAAGTCGCCGAGCGAGATCAGCGTCCCGTCAGGGGCGGTGCCGCCGCCGGGAGCGGCCAGCAGCCGCTGCGCCGCGCGGTAGAAGCCGGGGACGGCGGCGAGCATGGCCAGGTACTGCGGCCGGCCCAGGCACGCGGGCGTCCGGCAGCAGCCCGCGCAGGCCCCGCGAGCCCGCGTACTCCAGCCCGCAGCCTTCGCAGCGCACCGACATGCTCATCTCGGTGTCCTGGGTGGCGACGCCGAGCTCGGTGAACAGGCGGATCAGCCAGGGATAGGTGCGGGCGTTGTGCACGAGGAAGCCGCTGTCCAGGGGCACGACCCGGCCGTCCGCGGTGGCGATGTCGTGGGTGTGCGCATGCCCGCCAAGCCGGTCGTCGGCCTCGTACAGCGTCACGTCATAGGCGCGCTGCAGCAGGTAGGCGGCGGTCAGGCCGGCGATGCCGGCGCCGATAACCGCGGCCTGCGGCCGGTCGTGCCGCGACCGGGGCCCGCTGGCCGCCTCCTGGCTGGTTGTCATGCCTGGCTTTACCCCGTTCGCTGCCGCTGGCTAGTTCCTGGTGGCCCGCCGCCTCCGGGCGAGTCGTCTGATTCGCCCCGGGACGGCGACCCGGCAGTCCCCCTCGCCCGGCCGGGGCGCCGCCCTGGGTATTCGGGGCCCAGCGCCACCCGGTTCATCCCGGCTTCCCGGTTCCTCTCGCGGGCGGTGGGGCCACCAAACCAATACTAAATTACACTAAGATTAAGGCCGGGCGGCCAGCCGGCCGCCCAGACGGGCAAGCTAGGGAGAGTGATGGACCTGCGCGAGGCAGCGGGAGCTCTCGGCGTCCACTACCAGACGGCCTACGCCTGGGTGCGCCAGGGTGTGCTGCCTGCCCGGAAGGTCGGCCGGGGCTACACGCTGGAGGACGCCGATGTGCCGGCGCTTCGCCGCGCGCCGCCAGGCCGGTCGGGAGCCCGCCCCCGGCATCCGCGTCCGGGACTGGGCCGCCCAGGCGCAGGGCCTGTACGAGGCCATCGTCAGCGGCGATGAGACGACGGCCCGGCACCGGACGCAGCGGCTGACGCACGGCGTGCGCCTCATTGACCTGTGCGAGCACGTCATCGGGCCTGCGCTGCGCCAGATCGGCGACGGCTGGGCCACCGGGGCGGTCACCATCGCCCAGGAGCACCGGGCCAGCGCGATCTGCGAGCGGCTGCTGGCCATCAGCGCCCGCCAGCCGTCGGGCCGGCCCCGGGGCACCGCGGTGGTGGCCACGCCGCCGGCGAGCGGCACGCCCTGCCCGCGCTGATGGCGGCGAGCTGCCTGCGCGAGGACCGCTGGCTGGTCCATCACCTGGCCGCGGACCTGCCCGTGGCCGAGGTCACGTGGCTGGCCGAGCAGGTCGGGGCCGGCCTCGTCGTGCTCTCGGCGGCCATGCCGGAGACCGCGGAACTGGCCCGGCAGGCCGCACAGTCCATCACCGCCGCCATCCCCGGCTGACCGTGCTGGCCGGAGGCCCCGGCGACAGCCTGAGCGATCTCCTGGCCCGGGCCGGGAACGCTCGCGCCGCCGCCAGCCCCGGGCCTGCCCGGCAGCAGAACGGAGAGAAGTCATGGCCCGCTACGCCGCCAGCGTCCTGTCGCTGCGTCCCGCCGCCGAGACGTTCGATTACCTGGCCACCTTCAGCAACGCCGTGCACTGGGACCCCGGCGTGCTGTCCGCTGAGCAGCTGGATCCGGGCCCGGTTCGCGCCGGGAGCCGGTTCCGGCTTGTGGTGCCGTTCCTGGGCCGCCCATGCCGCTGACCTACCAGGTCACCAGCTACGGGCCCGGCCATACGGTGACGCTGGCCGCCAGCAGCCGCCTGCTGCGGGCCACCGACACCATCGCCGTGACCGGGGGCCCGGACGCCTGCACTGTCAGCTACCAGGCCGAGGTCCGGCTGCGCGGTCTGCTGCGGCTGCTCGACCCGCTGCTGGGGCCCGGCTTCCGGACGGTGGCCAGCCGGGGCGCCGCCGGCGCTGGCCCGGGCCCTGTCCGGTGACCCGCTCCCGGCTGCCCCGGCGGAGCAGGTGCCGCCAGCGGCGCCCGCCGGGCCGGCATGACCGGGCGCCGATCCGGCCGGGGCGGCCTGACGGCCCGGCGACCCGGCCTGGCCGCCTGCGGCCCGCGGCGGCGACCGCAGTAGATGCAGCCCTGGAGGCTACCGTGGTGCCCGGATTCTCGCGGATCGGCCTGGCCGTGCGGTCCGCGCTGCTGCCCGAGTACACCGCCGGGGGCTGCCCCGCCGCGACCGGGCAGACCATCGTCATCACCGGCGCCACGTCAGGCATCGGCCAGGCCGCCGCGATCGAGCTGGCCCGGCGCGGCGCCAGAGTCCACTTCCTGGCCCGCGATCGCGGCCGCGCCGAGCAGGCCCGCGCCTCGATCGCCGCTGCCTCGGGCAGCACCCAGATCAGCTACGGCCTCGCCGACCTGGAGGACCTGGACTCGTCCGCGCCTTCGCCCGCGAGTTCACCGTCGGCTACGGGCGGCTGCACGTCCTGATCCATAACGCCGGTGCTATCCACCCGCGGTTCGCCACCAGCGCCGACGGGACCGAGCTGACGTTCGCCGGCCAGGTCGTTGCGCCGTTCGTGCTGACCAGCCTGCTGCGGCCCGCGCTGCTCGCCGCCGCGCCGTCGCGAGTGATCACCGTCTCCTCGGGCGGGATGTACACCCAGCGGCTCGATCTCGCCCGCCTGGAGCTGACGGCGGCGGGCTACCGCGGCGCCGTCGCCTACGCCCGGGCCAAGCGGGCCCAGGTGGCCCTCAGCCAGGAGTGGGCCCGGCGCCAGGCCGGCACCGGCATCGCCTTCCATGCCATGCACCCCGGCTGGGTGGATACCCCCGGGATCGCGGCCGCCCTGCCCGGTTTCCGCCGCCTCGCCCGGCCCATCCTGCGCTCGGCCGACCAGGGCGCCGAGACCATCGTCTGGCTCGCCACCGCGCCGGCGGCCCAGCTGGGCAGCGGCCGGTTCTGGCACGACCGCCGGGCCCGGCCCGAGCACCTGCTGCCCGGCGCCGGCGAGCAGGACCCGGTTGCGGCGCGTGAGCTCTGGGAGTGCCTGGCGTCCCGGACCGCCGGGGACCTGTCCGGGCCGGCTTGCGCCCGCCCGGCCGACTGAGAGCAGGATCCGGCCGGCTGACAGGAGGGCCGTGAACGTGCCAGGAGACGGCCGCTGGCCGGCGTAAGCTCCACCCGTCAGATAGCTGCTGCGGGACGTCCAGGTGAACGAAACGGGGCCCGTAGCTGACCGATTTCCTTTTCGGCGATGCTTCGACGTCACGCATGATCCATGATGGCGGCACTGACGTTTATCTGAGGTCTCAGAACACGGGTGGGGGAAGGCATGAGCGGCGGCGACGCGACACGCAGGCAGGCAATAGCCCAGATTGGCGGACTGAGCGCGCTGGCCGCCGGAATCGGCAGCATCGGCACCCTGGGCAGCCCGGCTGCCGCGCTCGCCAGCGTGGCCGCCCCGCTGGCCGGGCCGGACGCTCTCGGGCTGCGGCACTACGTCTCCCGGCCTGACCTCACGCCGCCGGCGGTCGCCGTGAGGTCGGCGACGAATGCGCCGACCGACCCGCACTACTTCTTCCTCACCGCGCCGGGGTCGGGCCCCGGCCCGGGCGGCGGCATGATCGTGGACCGGCATGGTGACCTGGTCTGGTTCTCGCCGAGCACGGACACGAAGGCGAAGTTCAACCTCAACCGGCAGACCTACCAGGGCAAGCCGGTGCTGACCTGGTGGGAAGGGGTCGTCACCGGCGGTCACGGCGACGGCGTGGCCGTCATCGCGGATACCTCCTACAAGGTCCTGCACACGATCAGGGCGCAGGGCGGCCTCACCATCGACCTGCACGAGTTCGTGATCACCGCGAAGAACACCGCACTGGTCACCTGCTACCGGCACGCCAGCGGCATCGACCTGTCGGGCTTCGGCGGCCCGGCCGACGGCACCGTGCTGTCCGGCGTCATCCAGGAGATCGACATCGCGACAGGGGACCTGCTGTTCCAGTGGGACAGCCTGGACCACATCGACCTCACTGAGACAGAGGCGGCATTCTCCGGCGGAACCCAGGCCGAGCCGTTCGACTACTTCCACATCAATTCCATTCAGGCCACCGGCAACGGCGATCTGCTCATCTCAGCCCGCAACACCTGGGCGCTGTACAAGATTGAGCGGCCCAGCGGGGCAGTGCGCTGGCGGCTTAATGGCAAGAAGTCCGACTTCGCCATGGGAACGGGGACGCATTTCTTCTGGCAGCACCACGCGCGGCTGCACCCCGGCGAACTGCTTTCCCTGTTCGATGACGGTGCCGCCCCGGCCGAGGAAAAGCAGTCCCGCGGCCTGATCCTGAAGCTGGACACGACCGGCATGAAGGTCTCGGTAAACCGGCAGTACACCCATTCGCGGCCGTCGCTGCTGGCCGGCGCCATGGGCAGCATGCAGGTCATGAACGACGGCCGGGTGCTGGTCGGCTGGGGCACCGTCCCGGAGTTCACCGAGTTCTCCCGGGACGGCAAGGTGCTGGTCGACGCCCAGATGCCCGCGGACAGCCCGAGCTACCGCACCTTCCGGTCGGAGTGGACGGGCGAGCCGTCCGGTCACCCGGCGATCGCCGTGCGCCAGCACGGGACCGGGACACGCGTCTACGCGAGCTGGAACGGCAGCACGCAGGTGCACCGCTGGCGGGTGCTAGCCGGGCGCACGGCCGGGAACCTGTCCTGGGCCGGCGCGGCCAACAAGCACAGCTTCGAGACGACCGTGACGGTGCCGCACGGCGGCCCGCACTTCCGTGCCGTGGCGCTCGACGCGCGCGGTCGCGTCATCGGCCGCTCGGCCATCGTCCGCCTTAAGTAGCGCGATCGCGCCCGGCGGCGAGCCGGCTGGCAGCGCCCCGGCCGGCGGCGTCCTACCGCCAGGCCTGCTGCCGGGCCGCCCAGTGGAGCCGGCCGGCCGGGCTGCGCCGGCGGCCAGCACGCCCGGACTGCTGCCGACCGGGCCGAGGGCACCGGAGTAGCCGGATTTGCGGCGCCGGACCGAGGCCCGGCCCGCCTCGGTGAGCTGATACACGGTCCCGGCCTGGCTGACCAGGCCGCGCCGGATCAGGCCGGCCAGCAGGTCCCGGACCCCGACCGAGCTCAGCGGCATCCCGTCGCCGTCGAGCGCCGAGGTGATGTCCCGGACCGTCCGCGTCCGGCGGGCCAGCGTGTCGAGTACGGCGTTCTCCCGCGCAGTCTGGACACTCATGCACTGCTAGCTACCCCGGCCCCGGCAGATATGCCTCGCCGGCACCGGCCTGGCGGGGGCCTGGATGTTCACCTATGCCCAGCAGGCTGATG
Organism: uncultured Actinomycetota bacterium; assembly: GCA_963780555.1. Lineage (GTDB taxonomy): Bacteria > Actinomycetota > Actinomycetes > Streptosporangiales > Streptosporangiaceae > DASUBV01. The sequence continues at coordinate 267,120 of CAWACD010000002.1, forward strand.
ACAACGGAGGCCAACCAGGACAGGGTGTGAGGTAATTCGCTGGCCGTGACGAGGGGCAGTTGAGATGCCGGACATCCTGTCGATGTACGCCCAGACCCAGCCGGACAAGGCCGGCGTCATCGATGACCGGGGCAGCGGGACCGTCGTGAGGTGGACCTACGCCGAACTGGAGGCGCAGTCCAACCGGATCGCTAACGTGCTGCTGTCGCTGGATTCCGGGCCGGGCCGCAAGGTGCTGTGGTGCGGGCCCAACTCGCCCGGCGTGGTCGCCGTCATGAACGCCACCCGCAAGATCGGCGCCGTCGCGGTCCCGCTGAACTACCGGCTCACCCCGGAAGAGGCGCTGTACGTCATCAACCACAGCGACGCCGAGATTGCCTATGTCGACGCCGAGTACGCGGGCATGTTCGCCCAGTTCCGCGACCAGCTGGAGCGCCTGCGGCACATAGTGGTGACCGGCGGCCCGGCGCCTGCCGGCATGCTCAGCGACGCCGACATCGCCGCCGCTTCCGATCAGCCCCCGGACGTCGGCGAGGCAGACGGCACCGGCGGCACGATGATCTACACCTCGGGCACCACCGGCAAGCCCAAGGGCGCGGTCCGGACGGGGGCCCCGGACCCGGAGGTCGTCGGCGGCCTGCTCGCCCTGCTCGGCTACCGGCCCGACGACATCTACCTCACCTCCGGCCCGCTCTACCACAGCGGGCCGAGCGCCTTCATGTCGGCGGGGCTGGCGCTCGGCCAGACGATCGTCGTGCAGCGCAAGTTCGACCCCGAAGACTGGCTGCGCCTGGTCGGCACCTACAAGGTGAGCTCGACGTTCTCGGCGCCGGCGCTGATCCGGATGGTGTGCGCGCTGCCCGCTGAGGTGAAGCAGCGTTACGACCGGTCCTCGATGCGCGTGATGCTGGCCAACGCCGCGCCGTGGAGCTTCGCGCTCAAGCAGCAGTACGTGGCCGACTTCCCGCCTGAGTCGCTGTGGGAGATCTACGGCTCCACCGAGCTGGGCGTGGATACCGTGCTGCAGCCCAAGGACCAGCTGCGCAAGCCCGGCTCGTGCGGCCAGCCCGCCCCTGGCATCGAGATCCGGCTGCTGGATGACGACGGCCATGAGGTCACCCGCACCGGCCCCGGCCACACCGGCGAGGTGTACGTGCGCTCGCGGGGCGTGTTCAACGCCTACTACAAGAACGATGCCAGCTACCAGTCGAACAGCCGCGGCGACTTCCACACGGTCGGCGACATCGGCTACTGGGACGACGAGGGCTATCTCTACATCTGCGACCGCAAGACCGACATGATCATTTCTGGCGGCATGAACATCTACCCGGCGGAGATCGAGGCCGCGCTGGAGCAGCACCCGGAGATCTTCGACGTGGCCGTGTTCGGCATCCCGTCCGAGGAGTGGGGCGAGGTCGTGCACGCCACGGTGGTGCGGTCGCCGGGCTCCGTGCTGACCGCCGAGCAGGTCACCACCTTCGGCCGCGAGCACCTGGCCAGCTATAAGGTGCCCCGCTCGGTCGAGTTCACCGGCGAGCTGCCCAGGACCGGGTCCGGCAAGATCCTCAAGCGCCAGCTCCGGGCTCCGTACTGGGCCGGCCGCACCGCCCAGGTCGGCTAGCGGCCGGACAGCGGGACGCCGGGCCGGGCGCGGCGGTGATGACCTCCGCCGCCGGCCCGGTACCCGGCTTGTCGTACTCCCCGCGCTGACTCAGCCTTGTGCTGGCTCAGCCGGTGCTGGCTCAGCCCTATGCGGGCGGGTGGTTCTGCCAGGCCGACGCGCCCGCGGTCGCCGCGGCCACGCCCTTGTTCCAGTGGTGCTTGACGATGTCGCTCGGCGGCATCTCCTGGTCGCCGATCCACCGGCGGGCCGTCGACATCATCGTCATGCCGCCCACCGCGAAGCCGGCCATCAGCAGCACGCTGCCCACGCCGATCAGCTCTGCGCCGAAGACCAGGGGCCCGGTGTTGAGCCGGGCCGGCCTGAGCGCCTGCATTCTTGCCATCCTGTTAGCCATCGCGCCTTCCCCTGCAGTTCTGGATGAGCGTCCTCCTTCCCCGCCCCCGGCGGCCGGACGCCACCCGCTGCGGGTGATGCGCGAGAGAACGACTCACGCCAGATCGGTTCATGCAATCGTGGCTGTTATGTCGCATGAGAGCATGATCGGGAAGCGGCGACTTCCGGCCTCCCTGGATCATGACCTGGTGATCACGGCGCAGGAAGCCGTTGACCAGGAACGGGCCGAGCGCACGAGCGCCCGGAAGAATGCACCTCTCCGGCTCAAGAGCGGTCATGACCGGCGAATGGCCGCCCTCGATGAGTTCCTGGCCGACTACGAGGCAGCGCACGGGCCGATTACCGAGGAGGAAATGCGGGAGGCGGCCTGCGCGGCGCGGCCGGGCGATAGTTAGTCCTCGGGGTCCTCGCCGGTGAGGCCGTCGACCGACTCACGGATGAGGTCGGCGTGGCCCAGGTGCCGCGCGTACTCCTCGATCATGTCCATGATCAGCCGCCGGACACTGGGCCGCTGGCCATCGCGCGAGGTGTAGGCGCCGAGGCCGTCCAGGCCGCCGGCGGCTACCGCCGCGGCGACATCCGCGCGCGAGCGGGCCACCCTGGCCTGCCACAGCGCCATCAGCTCCGCAGGGCTGTCCTCGGCGGCGGTGCGCCACTCCCACTCCGGGTCGGCGTCAAAGTCCACGGCGTCGAACGGCGGGCCGTACGGGCGTCCCATCAGCTTGCTGCCGAACACGTCATCCTCGACCAGGGCCAGGTGCTTGAGCAGGCCGCCCAGGGTCATGGCTGACGGGGGCAGGGTAGCCCGCAGGCCGGCGGCGTCCAGGTTCCCGCACTTCCACGCGATGTACCGGCGCTGCCGCTCCAGGCCGCCGATGAGGGTGTCGAGCTCGGAGCCGGCGATCGGCGGCTCGCGCAGGATCTCGTCGCTGTCGTTGTCCATGACCAGGCAGGTTACTGCCGATTCCGGACGGCAAGCTTCCGGAATGCGGCCAGGCTGGCCGGTGATCTGCCGGGCCGGCGGCCGCCGTCGGCCCGGCCCGCCCGCATCCCCCGGGGCTTCCGCGGCAGCTGGGTCCCGATCACGGAAAACCCCATCAGTAACGGGGCCTGCCGGACCGTCGGCCCGCCCGCCGCCGGAGCCCGCCGGGACCCCGGGTCCTGGCTTGATAACAGCAAGGTTCGATAACAGCAAGTGACCCGGCGGCGGCCCGGCGCCGCACCAGGCCAGGCCGGGCGGGAAGCGCGTGGCGCCTCCTGGCCGGCCCGGCCTGGCCGGTTCCGCTAGGAGTGCGGGATGGCCGGGGGCGCCGCGTCGGACCAGCCGGCGAACCGGATGATCTCGTAGCTGGCCAGCGTGCCCGGCCGCAGCCCGGTCGTCAGGCCCGCCGCGCGGACCACCTGAACCTCGGTGGCCAGCGGCAGCCCGGTCCGCGGGTTCACGATCAGGATGCTGGCCTCGGTTCCGGCCGCGCCGGTCGGGCTGGTCAGCTCGACCGCGGTGCCGTGCCGCCCGGCCGGGTCGGTCACGGTGCCCAGGCTGCGGACCCCGTGCAGCCCGGCCAGCATCCGGTAGGCCGCCGCCCGCTGGGCCGGGGACAGCGGCATGTCGGTGATCATCCCGGTGCCGGTCTGCCACAGCCATGCGGTGGCGCCGGCGGGCAGGTCGCCGCCGGTCGCGCCGGGCTCGGCGAAGTAGCGCAGCAGAGCCGCCTTCAGGCCCGCCGTCGTCGCGGGCAGCCGCCGTAGCTGCCGCATGCTGATGTTGCGGCTGCCGATCGCGAAGATCTTGGCGCCGCTGTTGGTCGGGCCCCCGAAGGGCTTCCCGGCCGCGGCCGGGATCCGCAGCTGGCCCCGGTGCCCGTCCTTGATCAGGGTGAACAGCCAGTGCCGCGGCGAGCCCGCCTGCCGCCAGGCGGCGGTGTCCGCCGGCGTGGCCGGCCGCGCTCCCAGCGACCGGCTGATGAACCTGCTCGGCCCGCTAGCGGCGCGGGCAGTCCACTGCTCATCGGAGCCGCGCTCGGTGATCACGTAACGGTGGCCGGCGGCCCCGACGGCCATGTTCGTGCCGGAGATCGTCCGGGTCACCCAGTAGCGGCCCGCCGCGGCGGGCGCCGTGCCGGCCTGGCGAGCGGCCGTCAGCAGCACGTCATGCGCGGACGGAACACCGCCGTGGCCGGCGGCGTGGCCGCCGGCGGCAGGACCGCCGGACGCGGCATGGCCCGGCTGCGGCGCCCCGGTGCCCGCAGTCGCGATCAGCAAGGCCGCCGCGGCCGCGCCGGCCAGCACGGCAGTGCCGCCGCCGGCCAGCGCCAGGCGCCGGGTCCTGGCCGGCCGCCCGGACCGGGCCGGCGGCTGCTGACCAGTCGTCTCGCCGTCGGCGGCCAGCGCCATGAGGGCAGCCCGGCCCCGGCCCCGGGCCTGGGCTGAGGGACCGGGCTCGCTGATGAGCTCGCGGACGAGCTCAAGATCATCTGTGCTGTGCATATTCGGTGTCCTTGTCATGGAGCGGAAAGCGTCTGGGGCTCGCCGGCCGGATTGCTGATCTCGAGCGCGGCGCGCACCTTGCGCCGGGCCCGGTTCAGCCGGGAGCCGACCGTTCCGGGGGCGATGGCCAGGGCGGTGGCGACCTCGTCATACGACAGGCCGCCGAGGGAGATCAGCAGCAGCACGTCGCGGTCGCCGGCCGGCAGCCCGGCCAGTGCCTGCATCAGGGCCGGCCGCAGCTGGCGGGCGCTGACCTGCTCGGCGATGCGGTCCTCCTCGCCGTACTCCGGACCGCCGTGCGGCGTCCGGGCCAGCGCGCGGTACCGGCGTGCCTCCGCCCGGCGGTGCCGGCCGATCATGTTCGTCGCGATCCCGTACAGCCACGACCGGGCCGAGCCCTGCGCCACGTCATACCGGCGCCGGGACCGGAACGCGGCCAGGAAGGTCTCGGCGGCCAGGTCATCGGCAATGTCCGGGCCGAGCCGGGAAGCGACGTACCGGTAGATCTCCGCGAAGTACCGGTCGTAGAGGTCGCCGAAGCGCTCGGGCTGCTGCAGCGACAGGGCGACGAGCCGGGCATCGTCGGCCGGGGCCCCTGGCCCGGCAGGCCCGGACCCGGCAGGCCCGGTCCGGGACGACGGCTGATCCGGCTGGCTGCCTGCCGCGGCACCGGGTCCGGCGGCCGGGCCGGCCAGCGGCCGGGCGAGCCGGATCATCCCGGCGGGCGGCGGCCAGCCGGGCCGGGCAGGCCGCGGCGGCGCCGTCATGCAGTACTTCCGTTCATGGGCAGTCCTGAGGCGGTAGGCGATGGGACACCCGTACTTCGCCGTTCCCGCCCGTCTTCTTCACGGCCAGTGTCCCGGACGGGCAGTCTGGCATCTCCCGCCTGCCCCCTGGCCCCGGCGGCGGCCAGGGATGCGGGGCCGGATCGCCGGGTATGGTCTGGCCCGGGCCGGGCGGCGCGGGGGGACCGGGCCCGGACGGCCGGGACCCGGGCGGCCCGGCTGCTAGCTGGGGGGAGCTGGCGATGACGGACGTAGACGTGCTGGTCGCAGGGGCCGGGCCGGTGGGCCTGACGGCCGCCCTCGAGCTGCGCCGCCGGGGGATCGGCTGCCGGATTATCGACCGGCTCACGGAACGGGCGCCGTACGCCAAGGCGGTCGGGATTCAGCCGCGCACCCTGGAGATCTGGGAGCACTGCGGCGTGCTGCGCGATGCGCTGGACGCGGCCATTGAGATGCGCGGGATGCAGATCTACACCAACGGGAAGCTGTCCTTCGAGGTGCAGCTGGACCTTCCCGACGAGGTACCGTTCGGGTTCGTCGCGCTGCCCCAGTACGAGACCGAGCGGATCCTGGCCGGGCAGCTCGCCCGGCTGGGCACCTGCATCGAGCGCGGCACGGAGCTGGCGTCGTTCGAGCAGGACGCCGGCGGCGTGACCGCGCAACTCGCCGGCCCGGCGGGCCCGCAGACGGTGCGGGCCCGGTACCTGATCGGCTGCGACGGCGCGCACAGCGCGGTCCGGGCCGGACTGGGACTGGACTTCGCCGGCGGGGCCTTCCCCGAGCAGTACATGCTGGCCGACGTCGTCGCCGACTGGTCGATGCCGGCCGGCGTCGGGATCCGCGCCCAGCACCAGAGCGACGGGAAGACCGACGACCTGCTGGTCTGCATCCCGCTGCCGGGCCGCAGCCGGTACCGGATGTCGATGTTCGTGCCGCCGGAGCTGGCCGCGCCGGACCCGCAGCCGGGCGCGGGCGAGGTGGCGCACGGCCTGGACGGCGGCCGGGTCCCGGAACTGCGGCACATCCAGGCGGTGCTGGACCGGCTCGCACCGCAGCCCGCGCAGGCCTCAGACATGCGCTGGTCCTCGGTCTTCCGGATCAGCCACCGCATCGTGGACCGGTACCGGTCGGGCCGGGTGTTCGTCGCCGGGGACGCCGCGCACATCCACCCGCCCACCGGCGCTCAGGGCATGAATACCGGCATCCAGGACGCCTGGAACCTGGGCTGGAAGCTGGCCCTGGCCGTCCAGGGCCTGGCCAGCGACGTCCTGCTGGACAGCTATGACGCGGAGCGCCGCCCGGTGGGGGAGGAGGTCGTCGGCCAGACCGTCCGCGACGCCCGGACCGGGTTCGACGCCCGCCCGGACGACCCGGCGGCCATGATGCTGCGGGAGGCGCAGCTGCTGGTCGGCTACCCGGACAGCCCGGTCGCGGGCGAGGAGATCACCGGTAGCCAGCTGGCTTCCGGGCCGCGCCCCGGCCAGCGGGCGCCCGACTGCGACGGCCTGCGGCGCAGTGCCGTGGCCTTCCCGCTGCGGTTGTTCGAGGTCCTCGATCCCGCCGATCACACCCTGCTGCTTTATGCCGCCAGCAGCGAGCAGGCGGCCGGGGCCGCCGCGCTGATCAGCGCCGCGCAGCGGCGGGCGCACGGCCGCCTGCGCGGCTACCTGATCCTCGCGCCCGGCACGCCGCCCCCGGCTGACCCGGCGCCCGCGCTGACCGACTCCGGCGGGCAGTTCCGGGCCGCCTACGACGCGGCGGGCGGCTGCGGGTACCTGATCCGGCCGGACGGATACGTCGGGTACCGGGCCGGCCAGCTCACCGAGCCAGGACTGCTGGCCCACCTCGCGAGCGTCTTCGCCAGCTGAGCCAGCCGGGCTGAGCGCCGCCTCACTCCCAGCCCGGCCAGCTGGGGTTCACTGCCGCCGCCCGGTCCGCCTGCCGCCGTCCGGCTGGCCCTGTCTGTCCGGGCAGGCTTGCGGAGAAAAACTGATATCAGTATGATAGTTTCATGCAAGCAAGAGCGTCAAGGCGGAGGTGATCCGGGTGACAGCACAGCTTCCCGGCCAGCAGGATGTCCCGCGGCCGGTGATCTCCGAGGCCACCGCGCGGTCGGCACCCGGTGTCCGGGTACTGGTCGTCGGCATCATCCTCCTGCTCGTCGCCATTGCCGCCCTGGTGGCGACCGCGAAGGTAACTAACGGCGCCGGGCGGGTCGCCCTGATCGTGGCCGGCGTCCTGCTGGCGCTTGCGGGCGAGGGTTCCTTCCACGGGCTGACGTCCGTGGTGGCCGGGGAGGCCCGGGCGGTCCAGTTGTTCGGCCGCTACCGCGGCACGGTGCGGGAGCCGGGCCTGCACTGGGTGAACCCGTTTGCGCGGCGCCGCCCGGTGTCCGTGCGGATCCGCAATCACGAGACGACGATGGCGAAGGTCAACGACGCGGACGGCAACCCGATCGAGATTGCCGCGGTCGTGGTCTGGCAGGTCCGCGATACCGCGCAGGCGCTGTACGCGGTCGATGACTACCCCAGCTTCGTCGCGATCCAGACCGAGACGGCGGTCCGGCACGTGGCGTCCAGCTATCCCTACACCAGCCCGGAGGGGGACCACCTGTCGCTGCGCGACAACGCCGAGGAGATCACCCAGCGGCTGTCAGCGGAGATTGCCGCCCGGGTCGCCTCCGCCGGGGTGCACATCATCGAGTCACGGCTGACCCGGTTGTCCTACGCTGCAGAGATCGCCCAGGCCATGCTGCGCCAGCAGCAGGCCAGCGCCGTGGTCGGGGCCCGGCGCCGGATCGTGGAGGGCGCGGTGGGCATGGTCGGGCTCGCGCTGACCCAGCTGCAGGAGCAAGGAGTGGTCGAGCTGGACGAGGAGCGCAAGGCCGCGATGGTGTCCAATCTGCTGGTCGTGCTGTGCAGCGAGCAGGCGACCCAGCAGGTGGTCAACACCGGCTCGCTGTACCAGTGACGGCGGTGCGGACTAATCGTGACTGAGCGCAAGAGCGTGCTGCTGCGGCTGGATCCGGCCGTGCATGACGCCCTGGCCCGGTGGGCCGCTGACGAGCTGCGCAGCACCAACGCCCAGATCGAGTTCCTGCTGCGCCGGGCGCTGGCCGACTCCGGCCGGCTGCCCGGCCGGGTCCGGCCGCAGCGGGGGCCCGGCCGGCCGCCGAAGGCGGCTTCCGACTAGCAGCAGCCGTCAGCAGCCCGTACCTCGGCGGCCGGCGAGTGCACCGGGCCGTTAGTACCACGGGCCGTTAGTACCACGGCCGTCAGTACCACGGCCGTCAGTACCAGCGGATCACCGGCATGGGCTCGGCCGGGGCCGAGCGAGGTCGCGGCGGCCGGAGCGGGTGCCGCGGGCTGTGCCGCGGGCCCTCCGGCCGGGTGTGTCGCGGGCCGTTCGGCCGCAGGGCGGCGTGCAGCAGGGCGAAGGGTGTCAGCATCCCGGCCTCCAGGTGTCCGGCAGTTCAAGTTCCTTCCTGGAATATTACTTCCTAGGACGCTAAGTCTCAAGAAGTTACGTCCCTGTACGCTCCGGGCGGGGCCGGGCGCTACCGCGGTGTCGGCTAGTGCGCCGGCTTTCGGGCCGGTGGTGAAGGCGGACGGACCTGGGCCAGGTCAGAACGGGCGGTTTATGCTGCTCGATGTGCTGGCGCGGGGCAGAGGTAGGTGCCCGGCTGGCCGTCCCGGCGAAGCAGGAGCCCGGCCACAGGTGTTTCGCGCGCCAGTACTGCGGGGCCAGTTCCGGGAGGTCCTGCCGTATCCGGCGGGAGGACACGCCCGTTGAGACGGCTGGCGAGCCGGGAGACGGCGATGGAGGGCGGGAAGTTCACCAGCAGGTGAACGTCGTCGCGTCCCCGTTGAGCCCGGCCGGTTCCGTGCTGGAGTCCGCGCCGCCCACGTCGCGCATGATCTGCTCCATGCGCACCGGGTGCCGGGCGCTGAGCACGCCGTGCCGGTACGTGGTCACGAATGCCAGGTGGGCGTGCAGGATGAACACAGTGTCTGCCCGTGCATTTGTCGCCGTAGTCAGCCAGGTAGCCAAATATGCTCTACTCGTGCAGCTCCGGTACAACTACCGCCTCTACCCCGAGCCCGGCCAGCGTCAGGCCCTGGCCCGGGCGCTCGGCTGCGCGCGCGTGGTGTTCAACGACGCGCTGCGCCTGCGTGAGGAAGCGCACGCCGCCGGGCTGCCGTACGTCACCGACGCCAGGATGTCGGCCCGGCTGACGGCAGCCAAGCTCACCCCGGAGCGCGCATGGCTGGGCGACGTCTCAGCAGTGGTGCTCCAGCAGGCCCTGGCCGACCTGAGCGCTGCCTACCGGAACTTCTTCGCCTCGGCCGCCGGGAAGCGCAGGGGGCCGAGGGTCAGCAGGCCGCGGTTCCGGTCCCGCAAGGACCGGCGGCAGGCGATCCGGTTCACCGCGAACGCCCGGTGGTCCATCACTGCGGCCGGGGAGCTGCGGCTGCCCAGGATCGGAGATGTGGCCGTCCGCTGGTCCCGGAGACTGCCGTCGAAGCCGTCTAGCGTGACCGTCATCAAGGATGCATGCGGCCGGTACTTCGCCAGCTTCGTCGTCGAGGCCGGCGCTGATCCGCTTCCGCTGGCCGGCACTGAGGTGGGCATCGACCTGGGGCTGACGCACTTCGCGGTCCTGTCGGACGGCCGGAAGGTGGCCAGCCCCCGGTTCCTGCGCCGGGCTGAGCGGAAGCTCCGCAGGGCGCAGCAGGACCTGAGCCGCAAGAAGAAGGGCAGCAGGAACAGGGACAAGGCCCGCGTCCGGGTGGCGCGGGTGCATGCCCGGGTGGCTGACTCCCGGCGGGACTGGCTGCACAAGCTCTCCACGCAGATCATCCGCGACAACCAAGCGGTGTACGCGGAGGACTTGTGCATCAGCGGCCTCGGCCGGACGCGCCTCGCGAAGTCGGTGCACGACGCCGGATGGTCGGCATTCACCGGGATGCTGGAGTACAAGGCAGCCCGGCACGGGCGCACGTTCGTGAAGATCGGGCGGTTCGAGCCGACCAGCCAGGTGTGCTCGGCGTGCGGGGTGAAGGACGGCCCGAAGCCGCTGAGCGTCCGCGAGTGGACCTGCGGCGGCTGCGGAACTGTCCACGACCGCGATGTCAACGCGGCGCAGAACATCGTCACGGCGGGACGCGCCGGGACTCTAACTGCCTGCGGAGGGGACGTAAGACCAGCATCGGTGCTGGCTGGCCCCGGTGAAACAGGAACCCTCCGAGGTGCCGCATGAGCGGCACGGCAGGAATCCCCGCGCCTTCAGGCCGGGGAGGACGTCAAAGTGCCGCCATGACCGACACCGACGGCGTGGACCTGATCCGCGAGCAGTGGCGGCGCGAGCGGCCCGACCTGGACACCGCGCCGATCGGCGTGATCGGCCGGATCTCCCGCCTGGCCCGCGAGATCGAGCTCCGGCTGGAGCCGGTCTACGCCGACTGCGGCCTGGAACCCGGCTGGTATGACGTCCTGGCGACCCTGCGCCGGGCGGGCCCGCCCTATCGGCTGCGCCCGACTGACTTCGCCGCGTCCCTGATGCTGACGTCCTCGGGTACCACCAAGCGGCTCGACCGGCTGGAGGCGGCCGGCCACGTCACCCGCGAGCCCGATCCCGCTGACCGGCGCGGCGTGCTGATCGCGCTGACGGACCGCGGCCGGGCGCTGGTCGACCAGGCCGCCTGCCGGCACCTGGCCAACGAGAAGCACATCGTCGGCGGCCTGACCGCGGCCGAGCAGGACGAGCTGGCCAGCCTGCTGCGCAAGCTCGGCAGCACGCTGCCGCCGCCGGGGCAAGCCCCGCCGCCGGCGCCGCGCCGCCGCCTGCTGCCGGCCAGTCACTAACGCCGGCTTCCTTTCTCCGTCAGCTGACCGATGTCTTGCCGTGAAAGTTGCACGACACTTTTCGTGCAAGTACCGGCAAGATCCCGCATCAGCACGAAGCGGATCTCTGCGGCCGGAGGTCAGCGCGCCAGGAGGACTTGCCTGGTCGCGTCTGCGGAGGAAGGCCAGACTGTTGGACGTTGCCCGACTGCGGGAGAGCTTCGCCCGTGTCGCGATGCACGGTGACGAGCTGCCGATGTTCTTCTACTCCGACCTGTTCATCAAGCACCCCGAAGTGCGCGACATGTTCCCGGTCTCGATGACGGCGCAGCGCGGACGTTTCGTCGAGGCGCTGATGAAGATCGTCTCGCAGGTCGACCGGGTGGACGAGCTCGACCGCGTTCCTGGAGGCGCTGGGCCGCGACCACCGGAGGTTCGGTGCGGTGACCGAGCATTACGAGGCGGTCGGCGCCAGCCTGTTAGCGACACTGGAGCACTATTCCGGGCCGGCCTGGACCCCGGAGCTGGCCGCCGACTGGCAGACGGCCTACGAGCTGATCGGCTCGGTCATGCTGGCCGCCGCGTCTGCCGATGAGCAGGTGCGGCCCGCCGTGGTGGCGCGGCACCGTCGTCGCCAGCGAGCGCAAGGCATTCGACATCTCGGTCCTGCTCGTGCAGCCCGAGCCGCAACTGGAATACCTCCCCGGCCAGTCGGTGGCCATTGAGTCGGCCAGCCGCCCGCGGCTGTGGCGCTACTACTCCATCGCCAACGCGCCGCGCCCGGACGGGCTGCTGGAGTTCCACATCCGGCTGATCGACGGCGGCGCGGTCAGCATGGCGCTGACCAGCGCCAGCATCACCGACACCTGCTGCGCATCGGGGCGCCCATCGGCGCGCTGACGCTGAGCCAGCCGCCCTCAGGCCGCGACCTGCTGATGGTGGCCGGGCAGCACCGGGCTGGCCCCGCTGAAGGCCATCCTCGAGCAGGTGGCCGGCCTGCCGCAGCCGCCGAAGGTGCACCTGTTCTTCGGCGCCCGGTCCCCGGACGGACTGTATGACCTGGACAGCCTGGAGAAGATGGCGGCCCAGCACCCGTGGCTGACGGTGACGCCGTCGGTATCGGGCGACATGAAGTTCGCCGGCGAGACCGGCAGCCTGCCGGACGTGGTCGCCCGGCAGCGGCGACTGGTCGGGCCGCGACGCCTACGTGGTCGGGCCGACCGAGATGGTCGGGGAGACCGTGGACGCGGCTGGTCGCGGCCGGCGTGCCGAAAGAGCAGATCCACACCGAGGATTTTGGCTGGAGTGAGCCTTGACCACAGCATGGTTCGACGAGCAGGACAGGCTGACTCCCGAGGCGCTGCAGACGGTGACATTCCCGATGTCACGGCTGGGGCGGCGCGGGTTTGACGAGGAGGCGGTCCGGGCGTTCCTGCACTCGGTGCAGGCCGAGTTCGTGCGGCTGGTGAACGAGCGGGCCTCGCTGTGGCAGGAAGTGCAGCGGCTGCGCCGCCGGATCCTGGCCGGCGAGTCCGAGGGCGACCCGAAGGCCGTGCTGTTCGGCGAGGCGGACGCGCACATTCACGCGGTGCAGATCCTGTCGACCGCGCAGGCCACCGCTGACCGGTACGTGGCTGACGCCCAGGCCTACAGCAGCCGGGTCACCGAGGAGGCCCGGCTGCGCCGCGATGAGATCATGCGCGAGGCGCAGAAGCACTCGGACATGATCCTGGAGGACGCGCACTCCCGGGCCCGGGACGCGGCCGTGACGGCACTGAACGTGCCGGCCCCGCCGCAGACCGACCAGGAGCGCCAGGCGGCCCAGGCGGAGCTGGCCTACCTGCGCACCTACAGCGACGTCTACCGGGCACACCTGCGGGCCTACACCGAGGGCGTGCTGCGGGGTATCGAGGACTGGGAGCGCAAGGAGGCCACCGCCTTCCGGGAGGCCGCCGCCTTCTCCGAAGTCGCGAACGGGCGGGCGGCCGCCCAGCGGGGCCCGGCCGGGCAGAACGGCCTGCCCGACGGGAATGGCAACGGCGATCGCCGGAGCATCGGCCGCTGATGGCCCCCGCCCGGTCAGCCGACTGCCGCCGCGCCAGCCTGGTCATCACGCATGCTGGCCGGCGACAGCCGCGCGGCCGGGTGGCGGTAGAAGTTCGGCGTCTGGTCGAAGTCGCTGTAGTAGCGGTGGAAGACCGGGGTCGACGAGGACGCGGCCGGGGGCACGATCCAGGTCCAGTCCGCGGGACAGGCCCGGCCGTGCCGCTCCTCGCGGGCCAGGTGCTGCAGGAAGCGGGCCGACTCGGTGTGATGGTCGCTGATCGTCACCCCGGCCACGCCGAACGAGTGCAGGACAGCCAGGTTGAGCTCGGTGACGGCCTTGTCCTTCCACAGGGTCCGGTCGTCGCCGGTGCGCAGCCCCAGCCGCCGGGCGATGACGGGCAGCTGGTCATAGCGGCCCGTGTCGCCGAGGTCCCGCGACCCGATCTCGGTGCCCATGTACCAGCCGTTGAACGGCGCGGCCGGGTAGCAGACGCCGCCGATGTCCAGGTACATGTCGGTGATCACCGGCACCGCGTACCACCGCAGGCCCAGCTCGGCGAACCAGTCCAGCTCCGGGTGGCTGATCGCGACCTCGAGGACGGCATCGGCGGGCACCGGGTGCAGCGTCGGAGCCGCGCCCGCCTCCTGCACGATCAGCGGCAGCCGGTCGAACCGGCCGCGGGGCTGACCGCCGGGCCAGCCCAGGTCACCCGCCAGGCTGGTCAGCTCGGCGCTGGCCGGGTCACCGGTGATGGTCCCGTCGGCTGCGGTGTAGCCGGCGTAGCGGGTGAGCTGCGAGCTGAGGATCCGCGGGCCCGGACGGCCCGGCGCATCGGGCGCGAACACCGTGATGACGGGGCGGATGCGGCCGTCGTTCGTCGCCTCGCGCAGGTGCCCGACGGACTCGGCGGCCACCTCCACGGCCGAGGTGACCGCGCGGCGGTCGCGCACCCGCAGGCTGTTCCAGTACAGCCGGCCGATGCAGCGTGCGCTGTTGCGCCAGGCCACCCGGGCGCCGAACTCCAGTTCCGCGGTCGTGTGCCAGTACGTGCCGGTGGTCTCGATCTCCCGGCGGGCCTGCCGGAGCCGCCCCTCGTGCGGTCCGGCCTGAGTCTCGTGATGGAACAGCGTGATGAACCGCTCCGCGCTGACTAGCAGGCTGTCCAGGGCGAAGGAGTCGTCGCCCGCCAGCGACCGGCCGGCCGACAGCATGCTCAGGTCCGCGGCCAGGCTGGAGATGAACTCGCCCGGCGCCACCGGGCAGGCCAGCGGCTGCGGCACCGGGGCGGGCGTCGCGGCGGGCGCGGCGGCGGCCGTTGTGACGGGCGCCGCGCGGGCCGCCGTAGCGGGCGTCGTGACGGGCGCGGCGGCGGCCGTTGTGACAGGCGCCGCGAGGGGCGCCGCGGCGGGCGTCGTGACGGGCCCGGCAGCAGGCGCCGGTGCCTGCCGCGGCTGCCGCCCCGGGCGAGCGTGCCGTCCGGCGGCGGCCACGCGGCGGCCGGGCAGGCGCCAGCGGGAATCTGACGAGACTTGGCCTTGGCTGAGATCCACGCAGACCTCCGGGGTAGCTACCGCTCAGGACGCCACCATCGTCTGCCGCGCATATTGCACTGGCCTTGATGCCTGCCTTGCCCCGCAGGTCAGCCCGCCCCGGAGGGGCGCCCGGCCCGCGCCCGGCAGCTCGGGCCGCGTCGCGCTAGGCGATGCGCTGGCCGCAGGCCAGGTCCATGGCCTCGATGCGGATCCGGGCCGACTCCGCCTCGGGCACGCCGAGCCGCTCGAAGATATCCAGGGCCTGGCGGAACATGATCCGCGCCGCGGCGGGCTGCTGCGTGCTGAGCGTCGACTCGGCGATGCCCTCGAGGATCTTGCCTTCCTCGTACGGGTCGCCGATCTCGCGGGCCAGCCGGAGCGCGGTGCTGTAATGGTCCAGCGCCTCGCCGCTGCGGCCCGAGCCGCGCAGGATATCGGCGATCTGGCGCAGCGAGATCAGCTGCTGGGACTGGTCGCCGATGTCCTCGGCGATCAGCCGGGCCTTCTGGTGGTGCACCAGGGCCTCGTCGTAGCATGCCGCGCTCTGGTAGATGGCGCCGATGTCATTGAGCACGTCGGCCTCGTCGGGCCGGTCACCGATGTCACGGTAGATCGCCAGCGCCTGGCGGCAGGCGCTCAGGCCCTCCTCGTAGCTGCCCTTGTAGTGGTGCACGCTGCCGATGTTGTGGAGCAAGATGGCCCGGTTCTGGGCGCCGCCGATCTCCGTGAAGATCGCCAGGGACTCCTGGTACGCCTCCAGCGCGTCCCGGTGGTAGCCGCAGTACAGGTGGATCCGGCCCAGGTTGTTCAGCGTCTTGGCGGTGCCGCGCTGGTCGCCGGCCTGGCGGTATACCTCCAGGGCTTCCTGCAGGTAGTTCAGCGCCTCCTGATAGCGGCCCAGGTGCCAGGATGCGATCCCCGAGTGGCTCAGCGCCGCGGCCACGCCCAGTTCGTCGCCGGCCGTCCCGGCCTGCAGCCGGGCCTCGTGGAACCAGGCCAGTGCCTCGCGGGACCGGGCGGCGCGCTGATGGGCCAGTCCGATCTGGTCCAGCGCCCGGGCCTCGCCGCCCGCGTCGGCCAGCATCCGGTAGATGGCGGCGGCTTCCTCGGCCAGCGGCAGCGATGCCTCGTGACGGCCGACTTGCTGGCTGACGGCGCTGAGCTCCAGCGCGGCCCGGGCGATCCGGGCCGGCTCACCCAGCTCGCGGCAGGCCTGCAGCGCCAGCGTGTGCGCCGCGATCGCCTCGTCCCAGTACGCGCCGATCTCGATGAAATCGGCCAGCACGTGGGTCAGGTCGGCGCACCGCTGCTTCCACTCATGGCGACCCGCGTGCTGCGCGGCCTGCAGGATATTGCGCCACTCCGCTTCCAGCCAGGCCGCCGCATCCTCCGGCGTGCCGACCGCCGGGCTGACGGCGGGCAGGTGCGTGACCGGCACCGGCGGCCGGTGCCGGAACGGGTGCAGCACCCGGTCCGCGCGGTCGGCGGTGTGCAGGTAGAAGTCCAGCAGCCGGGCTACCGCCAGGCGCTGCTCGGACGGCGGGTCATCGCGGGCGGCGCGCACCGCCGCGTACTCGCGGATCAGGCCGCGGAACCGGAACTGACCGCCGGAGGTGCGGGCCAGCAGGTGATGGTCCAGCAGGGTGCCCAGGGCCTTTTCCGCCTCGGCCGGGGTGCAGCCGGCCAGCGCCGCCGCGGCCTGCAGGCTCATGCACTCGCCCGGGCCGATGCCCAGCCGCCGGAAGAACCGCTGGTGGTCCGGCTCGAGAGCCCGGTAGGACAGGTCAAAGGCGGAGATCACCTCGGGGCTGGCCGCGCCCGTGCTGCCCAGCCGCGCCGGCGACTGCGACAGTTCCTCGACCATGTCCGCCATCCGCAGCGGCTCGCCGCGCGCGCCGCGGCTGGCGGCGAGCTGGATGGCCAGCGGCAGCCGGCCGCACAGTTCCGCCACGACGGCGACCTGACCGGTGTCCGCGGTCCGGTCCTCGCCGGCGATCCGGCGGAACAGCGTGACGGCATCGGCGGCGGGCAGCACGTCCAGGGTCAGGGTCCGGTCCGCGCCCAGGCCGGGCAGGCGGCGCCGGGTGGTGACCAGGATCAGGCTCTGGCCGCTGGCCGGCAGCAGCGGGCGGATCTGGTCGTAGTGGGCGGCATCGTCGAGGATGATCACGGCGCGGCGGCGGCTCAGCTGGGCCCGCCACAGCGCGACTCGCTCGCCGGTGGTGTCCGGGATGTGGGTCGCCGGCACCGACAGCATGCGCAGCAGCCGGTACAGGGCCTCGGCCGCATCCAGCGACGGGCTGGCCGGGTCGTGGGAGTGCAGGCTGAGGTAGAGCGCCCCGTCGGGGTAATGCCCGGCGGCCTGGCGGGCCGCGTGCACGGCCAGGGCGCTCTTGCCCACGCCGGGCATGCCCGCGATCACTGCCACTCCCGGCAGGCTGCCGTCCGGCCCGGTCAGCTGCTCCAGCTCGGCCGCGCGGCCCACGAACTCGGTCGTCTCCGCCGGCAGGGTGTCCGGCCGGGCGGCCCGGCCCGGCCGCTGACCGGTCGCCCGGACGGCGAGCTGCGGGTCCCGGCTGAGGATCCGCTGGTGCAGCTCGGCCAGCGCCGGGCCAGGCTCGGTACCCTGCTCGTCGACCAGGCGGCTGCGGGTCTCCCGGTACAGGCTCAGCGCGTCGCCGGGCCGGCCGCTCCAGTACAGAGCGGTCATCTGGTGCGCGATGAAGGTCTCATCCAGCGGGTACTGCGCCAGCAGCTGCCGCAGCTCGCCGACGAGCTCGGCGTGCTGGCCGAGCTCGAGCTCGCATTCGACTCGCTCCAGGAGCGCGGCGCGGCGTTCCTCCTCCAGGCTGTCGCGCATCCGGCCGACCCAGCCGCCGCCGATCCCGGCCAGCGCCTGGCCCCGCCACAGCCCGTCGGCCTCGCGCAGCAGCACGGCCGCATGATCGAAGTCACTGCTGGAGGCCAGGTCAGCAGCCTGCCGGCGCAGCCGGCGGAACTGGTGCACGTCGATCAGGTCGGGATCGACCTCCAGCACGTAGCCGCGGGCGCGCCCGGCCAGCTGCACCTCATCGCCGACGGCCTGGCGCAGTAAGCCGCGGAGCCGGGCAATGTAGACCGACAGGCTCTCGCGGGCCTTGGGCGGCGGGCGGGTATCCCACAGCCGGTCGATGATCGTCTCCGCCGGCACGATCGTGCGCGGTGCCAGCAGCAGCATCGCCAGGACGCAGCGCGCCCTGGCCGGCCCGAGGTCATGCTGCTGGGCAGCAGACCACAGCTCAATTGGTCCTAGCGCCCGGAATTCCATGATCGCTCTGCATCTTCCACCGCTCGATGGACAGGGCTGCCGTTACCTATCAGTGCGCGCCAGCATTCGCCGCGTTAATACCCGTTGGGGCCAGTTCACACCCGTATCCTAAGCGAAATAACGGAACAAAGGAATGATCTCGCCTCAACGGTGGCATGCGGCGCAACTCTCACGCAAATTTCACCGGCAATTTACGAGGGTCCGTGCGGGCGCACTGCCCGCCGCCCGCGCCCGCAGCCTGGGCCGATGGCAGCCGGCTGCCGCGGGCGGCGGCTGATGACCGGCCCGGCGGCCGGTTCGCTGCACGCACCGGAACGAGCATCGCGACGGCGGCGCGGGCGCTTTGCGGCGCCTGGCCGCAAGCCCGGGAAAAGGGGCGTCAGCGGTCAGCTCAGTGCATTCCGATCGATACGTTCCGTGGTCGCTGCTAACGACGTCAAGAACGCTGCTCATGATTTCTCGTGAATTAATCGGAATGGCCCGTACGGGGACGGTTAGTAGTGTAGTTTCTTTCTCCGGAGGGCTCTGCAGACTCTGCTATCTAAGTCGCCGATGAGGGGATCATCCCAAATGCATAGCCATAGGTCGTTACAGCACGCTCCCGTGCGGGCCGCCGGACTAGTCGGCATCGCCCGTGGCAGGCATGCGGCAGCGCCGGCGCGGACCCGGAAGGCGCGCGGCATTATCGTTCTCGCAGTCGCATCCGGGAGCCTCGGCGTCGCGGCGGTATCGTCGGTCCAGGGGATTTCCGGACCATCCGCGGCGCACCCGGCAAGCGGCGGAACTACCGCTGCGACGACGCTCTCGGTCAGCCCGCACATTCTCGTCTCCAACCGGCCCTGGATGTACTGACCTGGGAGAACGCTCAGGACTGGGCGGAGCCACGCCGGTGCTCCAGCCTCCTGGACCGGCTGGCTCCGCCCCCTGAGGAAGGTCACGCAGCGTCGCTCCGCGCAATCTTGTGACATGCGCGGAGCAACGCTGCGGAAATGCGCATGTCCTGCATTTGTCGCGGCTGTATGACACGTATCAGCAGCGGGCTGACCGGAGTTAAGTCACCTGCCGGTCAGGTGCGCGACGCATTTCCGCATGCCATTACTGATCGTAATGAGCGGCCTGGAACGGCCACGCTGAGCTCAGCCAGTCGCGCACGACCGCCCGGAGGCTGGCATCGCGGCTGGCCTGGTCAGCGCGCACCCAGGAGCTCACGTCCGCGTCATGACGGTCGTCCTTCGACGGATATATGTACAGGCAGCCGATGACGTCCCGGCTTTCCGGGTCCTGGACGGTGTAGGTGAAACCGCGGCGGCCGGCGAAATCGGCCGCATGCCGCTCCAGGTCGGCGAGATTCTCCGCGGGCGTCATGGGATGCGGCCAGCCTCGTCCGGAGAATCCGGGAGTCGCCTGGATGTGGCTCATGCTGCTGGTCCAGGCGTGGTAATCGGCATCATTATGCTGCGGCCCCAGCGGCTCCAGCCAGAAGCCGGCCGCCGCCAGGTGCCCGGGCACCACGAAGTCATCAGGCACGAAGCCCGGCGCGTCATCGGACATGTCCTGCCGTCCTTCCCGGCTGCCGCCACCGCGGGCCTGATCCAGCGGGGGCGGGCGTTACCGCCTCAATGTACGGGCCGCCGCTGCCGCGCCGTCATCCCGGGCTGCCGCGCCGCGGGCCGGTATAGCGTGCCTCCCGTGGGACAGGCTGACGGCGATCCGGTGGCCGCCGCGGCGGCGGCGTTCAGGATATTTGCCCGCCGCGAGGCGCGGGGCCGCTCCCCGGCGTATGAGTCCCTGGCGCAGGCGGCTGCCGCCGACGACACGATCATGAGCTTCGTCGCGCGGCTGCCGCCCGGCCGGCGCCAGCCGGGCCTGCTGTTCGCCGGGGCACGCTACCTGCTCGGCTCGCCCCCGGACCATGGCCAGCTGCGGAACCTGATCCGCCAGTCCCGCGACCAGCTCGCCGAGGTGATGGTGACCCGGCGGACCCAGACCAATGAGCCGGCCCGCTGCGCAGTCCTGCTGCCCGCGCTCGCCCAGCTGCCCGAGCCGCTCGCCCTGATCGATGTCGGCGCCAGCGCCGGGCTCACCCTGCTGTATGACCGCTACTCCTACGACTACGACGGGCACCGGGTAGCCGGCCTGGACCCGCGTGCCCCGACGCTGCGCTGCCAGCCGCGGGGGCCGGTCCCGCTGCCGTCCCGGGTCCCGGTGATCACCTGGCGCGCCGGGCTCGACCTTAACCCGCTCGACGTGACCAGCAGCGACGACGCCCGCTGGCTGTCCTGCCTGGTCTGGCCGGGGGAGGGGGACCGGGCCGCGCAGCTGGCGGCCGCCATCGCCGCCGCCCGCCGGGATCCGCCCGCCGTGCATCGCGGTGACCTGGTCGCGGACCTGCCCGCCCTGGCCCGCCAGGCGCCCGCGGATGCCACCCTGGTGATCTGCCATACCTCGGTCTTGTTCTACGTCAGCCCCGCCGGGCGGGAGCAGTTCGCCAGCACGGTCCGCGGCCTGGGCGCGGCCTGGCTGTCCAGCGAGGCGCCCGGCGTCGTGCCCGGCACCCCCGCGCCCGCTGCGGATGACCAGCTGTGCGTGATCGCCCGCGACGGGCGCGCCCTCGGATATGCCGACAGCCACGGCAGCTGGCTGCGCTGGCTGCCCTGACCCGGCACGCGCGCTGTCACATTCCGGCCGGGCCGGGGGTCAGCCCTAGTGACCGCAGATCACGACCGATGTGACCGCGCGGGCAGCCCGGCCCGGCGCCGGGCCGCGCTGCGCGAGTAAGGAGCAACCCATGCGAGTTTTCGTCGCCGGGGCCAGCGGCGCCATCGGAACGCCGCTGGTGACCCAGCTGGTCAGGCAGGGGCATGAGGTCACCGGCACGCACCGGTCGGCGGCGGGCGGCGGGCGGATTCAGGCGCTGGGCGCCCGCCCGGTCCTGCTCGACCTGCTCGACGCCCGGGCCGTCCGCGCAGCGGTGCTGGAACATCAGCCCGAGGCCATCATCCACCAGGCCACCGCCCTGGCCGGGGCGGGTTTCTCCCGCAAGCTCGACCGCACGTTCGCGCTGACCAACCGGCTGCGCACCGAGGGCACCGACAATCTGCTGGCCGCCGCCGGCGAGGCAGGCACCGGCCGTTTCGTCGCCCAGAGCTTTGCCTCCTTCCGCTACGCCCGCGAGGGCGGCTGGGTCAAGACCGAGTCCGATCCGCTGGACCCGGCGCCCGCGGCCGGGGCGCAGGAGACCAGCGCCGCGATGCGGTACCTGGACGATCACGTCACCGCTGCGGGCGGAATCGCGCTGCGCTACGGCGGCTTCTACGGGCCCGGCGATGACGGGCTCGCCGGCCCGGTCCGCAAGCGGCAGTTCCCGGTGATCGGCAACGGCCAGGGCGTCTCCTCGTTCATCCATCTCGACGATGCCGCCGCCGCGACCGTACTCGCGCTGCAGGTCAACGGGCCTGCCGTCTACAACATCGTCGATGACGAGCCCGCTGCCATGCGCGAGTGGCTCCCGGCCCTGGCCGAGATCCTCAGCGCCGGCCCGCCCCGGCATATCCCGGCCTGGCTGGCCCGGCTGATCGCCGGCGAGGGCGGGGTCATGATGGGCACCCAGGCGCGCGGTGCCTCCAACGCCCGGGCCAGGCGGGACCTGGGCTGGACGCTGCGCTACCCGAGCTGGCGGCAGGGCTTCGCCGCCGCCTACGGCACTTCCGCCACCGACCCGGCTCCCGCCGCCGTCAGCCGCCCGGGACACCGGTCTCCTAGCGACGGTGGCGGAACGGCACGGTGACGGTGACCGAGTCCGGGAACCAGTGCCCGCCGCCGGACACCGGCGGGTGCCCGCAGGTGGTCTGCAGGTAGCGCATCGCGGTGCCGACGCCGCGGAGCCGATCGGACACCGAGAAGCCGTAGCTGTCGCGGATGACGTAGGTCAGGTGACCGGCGTACCGGCCGTGACTCAGCGTGCCCGACCCCTGGATGGTCAGGCCCTGGGTGCCCCGGAAGCTGAGGTAAAGATCCTGGGAGCCGCCGGATCCGAAGCGCGGCGGCGCCAGCTCGCTGCGGGCCAGCTGCACGTGCTGCTGGCCCGCCCGGAGCCGGGCCAGCACGCGGGACTGGACGGCGGTATTCAGGGCCCGGAAGACCCGGCTGGCCCGGACCTGCCGGGCGACCTGCGACCCGGCGCCGAAGCGGACCGCGGTGCCGCTCCCGGCCAGGAAATGGCTGAGTAGCGTGCCGGCCGTCGGCGCCCCGGTGGAGGTGAAGCCGAAGACGGTGGCCTGGCCCAGAGCCTGATACCGGCGCAGCCGCTGGTGCGGGCAGGTCCCGCCCGACTGCGCGTGGGTGTCCTGGCTGGAGGTCGGCGTGACGGGCACCGAGCCGCGGACGGTGAAGTCCGGCCGGGCGGGCGGTGGCGAGCTGGCCGAGGAGCCCGCGGCCGATCCGGTCGGCGACGGCGACGGCGACGATCCGGAGGGCAGTCCGGGGACCGCGCAGCCTGCCACCGCTACCGCCGCCAGGACCGCGGCGGTGATGGCCCGCCGGCCTCCGCACCGGGCCGGCGGCCCGGGCTGCATCGGGAGACTCACCCGGCCATTGTCCCGGCTGGCGGCCATCCGGCTCGTTACCCGGGCCCGGCCCGCGTGGCGGGTGCCGGATCCGGCACGCCGGGCCCGGGTCCGGGCTGGCGGAACAGCGGCTGGCCAGCGCCAGGGCCGGGGCCGGCGGCGGAACCCATCCCCGCCGCCGGCTCCAGGTGGCGGCCGTGACCCGCAGGCTGCCTAGTTGACGCAGCCCGGGATGGTGTTCAGCGGGTTGCAGTTGTCCGGCGTGTTGTTCCGGACCACCGTGGCGCGCAGGGTGACGTTGGTGTTGCCGGTGGCGATGCCGCCGCCGCCGGATCCCTGGTTGTGTGTCACGGTGCTGCCGGTCAGGACGGTCGTGCCGAGGTTGGACAGGCCGCCGCCCAGGCCAACGGAGGTGTTCTCCGAAATCGTGACACTGGTGAGCCGGGTGGTCCCGCCCGGCTGGGTGTTCACGGCGCCGCCGTTGATCGGCGCCGTGTTACGGGACAGGATGCTCCCGGTGACGGTCAGGTCGGCGAAGTTGATGATGGCCCCGCCACCCACCGAGGTCGCGGCGTTCCGCTCGAAGACGGTGTCGGAGACCCGCATCGTCCCGCTCGCGTTGTTCGCCAGCGCACCGCCGTTACTCCCGGTGTTGTTGGTGAAGACGGCCTGGCTCAGCACGACCGTGCCCGCGTTCTGGATGCCGCCGCCCAGCCCGGTGCTGTGCCCGCCGTCAACCGTGATGCTGGTGAGGCTCAGGCTGCCGCCGGCCGCCACGTCGAAGAGGCGGAACGTCGCGGCGGCCCGGCGCCGGATCGCCGTGTTGTGCGCGCCCGCCAGCACGACGTGCCCGGTGATCACCGGCAGGCCATCACCCGGCGCGGCTGCCGTTGTGATGTCGTAGTTGCAGTTCGCCGGCAGCACGATGATGCCGCCGGAGCCACTGTTGGCGTTGCTGATCGCCGAGACCAGCGCGCTCGCCCGGCACGGAATCTGGATGGTGGCCGCGGACTGCGCCTGGGCGGCAGCCGGACCTGCCACCAGGGCTGCGCCCGCGAGTGCCGCGACGGCCACACCGCCAGGCAGTTTGGTAAAAGACACTATGAATCCCCCTTTTGGAAATCATTCGAACTGAATGTTCCAGCCACTCTTTACTGCACCCGCAGAATCATAGACACGGAAATGCCAGCCGACTCGGATAATGGCATCTGCGGGCCTGGGCAAGAAGTCGAATGCTAGACAGCCATAATGGCTGAAGGCCTCAAGAAAATGGATTTCGTCACATGCTAGTCACGTGCTCTGTTGTTCGCTCGAATCCTGCCGGGCGGCCGCTGAGCAGCGGCTGCGCAGCGACCGGGCAGCGCCCGGCGGCACGCCGCCCGTGCGGACCAGGCTCGTCCGGCGGTCAGGTCCGTGCCGTCAGGTGACCCGACAGGCTGCGGGCCCGTCGCGCATTCATGCGTGATACTGGCCGGGGGTGAATGACCATGGCCGGCGTGACTGAGCAGCAGCGCGAGCGCCTGCGGATTATGCGGGATCGTGAGGATGCCGCCTTCCGGGCGCGTGTCCCGGCATCGCTGGCCCTGGGGACGCGGGCGCGCGCCCGCATGCCCGCCGGCGTTCCGATGCCGTGGATGGCGGGTTATTACCGGACCCCGCCGCTGTGGGTGACCGGCGGCCGCGGGCCGCGGTTCAGCGACGCTGACGGTCATGAGTACCTGGACTTCAACGTGTGCGACATGTCGGCGGTGCTCGGGTACGCCCATCCCCGCCTGACTGAGGTCATCGCCGCGCAGGCCGCCCGGGGCGTGCAGTTGTTCTTGCCGGCCGAGCCGGTGCTGGCGGTGTGCGAGCAGCTGCGGCTGCGCTTCGGGCTGCGGCACTGGCAGTTCACGCTGTCGGCGTCGGCCGCCAACGCCGAGGCACTGCGCATCGCCCGGGCCGCGACCGGCCGCCATGGCGTGCTGCTGTTCAGCGGGAAGTACCACGGTCAGCTGGAGGACACGCTGTGGTCCGCTGACGGCGGCCGGCTGGAGCCCGACGAACTGGGCCTGGGCACTGTCCCTCCGGCTGACCTGGCGGTGGTCGAGTTCAATGACCTGGACGCGGCCGAGCGGGTGCTGAGCCGGGGGCGGACGGCCGCGGTCCTGATCGAGGGCGTCCTGACCAACTGCGGCACGGTGCTGCCCGACCCGGGATTCCTGCCTGGCCTGCGCGCGGCCTGCACCCGGCACGGCGCGCTGCTGATCCTGGATGAGACGCACACCCAGTTCGATTGCTACGGCGGCGCGACCGCGCACTTCGGTGTCCGCGCTGACCTGGTCACCGGCGGGAAGGGAATCGGCGGCGGCATCCCCATCGGGGCGTACGGCATGACCGGCGAGCTGGCCGCCCTGGCCGAGTCCAGGCTGGCGGATGAGACCGGGACGGTGCACGGCCTGGCCCTGGGCGGCACCCTGTTCGCCAATGCGCTGTCCCTGGCCTGCGCCGAGGTCGTGCTGACCGAGCTGATGCGGCCCGCCGACTACGACCGGATCATCGCCCTGGGCCAGCAGCTGGCGGACGGGATCGAGTCCGCGGCACGGGAGCGCGGGCTGGACTGGCGCGCGCACCGGTTCGGCGCCCGGACCGGCTACTGCCTGTTCCCCCGCCTGCCGCGCACCTCGCGCGAGTCTTACGCCAGCATGGATCCGCTGTTCACCGATACGCGGCGGGTCTTCTTCGCCAACCGCGGCGTGTGGGACGCGATCTCCTCGGCCGGGCCGCACCCCGGATTCAGTCACGAGCCCGCCGACATCGATGCCTACCTGGAAGTCCTGAGCGACTTCCTGGATGAGATGTGCGGGCGCTGATGCCGAGGGCTCGGCGTGGTGCCGGGCCCGTCAGCCGCTAGGGTTTGTGCGCAGAACGGCGGCCTGCCGCGGCGGCGGGCCAGCCATGCGGCCGGGGAGAGGCGTAGGCGTGACACAGCAGCAGCCAGGCGACGCGGTGCCGGAGCAGGTGGCCGCCCGTATCGACACCGGCGTGGCCCACCCGGCCCGGGTCTATGACTACTGGCTCGGCGGCAAGGACAACTTCGCCGCCGACCGGGAAGCGGCCGAGCAGGTCATCGCCGTCCGGCCGCGGATCAGGGCCGACGTGCGGGCCAACCGCGCGTTCCTCGGCCGCGCCGTGCGCTACCTGGCGGCCGAGGCGGGCATCCGGCAGTTCCTCGACATCGGAACCGGCCTGCCGTCCGCCGACAACACCCACGAGGTTGCGCAGTCCGCCGCTCCGGACAGCCGCGTGGTGTACGCCGACAACGACCCGATCGTCCTGGCCCACGCCCGGGCGCTGCTGACCAGCACGCCCGAGGGGGTCACCGACTATGTCGATGCTGACCTGCGGGACACCGGCCAGGTCCTGGCCCAGGCGGCCCGGACGCTGGACCTGAGCCAGCCGGCGGCCGTGATGCTCATCGCCGTGCTGCATCACATCCCGGACGCCGATGACCCTTACGGGATCGTGGCCCAGCTCACCGCCGCCATCGCGCCGGGCAGCTACCTGGTCATCAGCCACCCGGCCGCCGACATCGACACCGAGGCCGTGGCCGAGGTTGCCCGCCGGTACAACGCCCGGGTGCCCGCCGGCCAGCAGCGCCGCTCCCATGCTGAGATGGCCCGGTTCTTCGACGGGCTGGAGCTGCTGGAGCCCGGCATCGTGCAGACGACTCAGTGGCGCCCGCCGGTCCTCGGCAGCACCACGCCGGTGCCCATGTGGGCCGGCGTCGGCCGCAAGCCGTAGTCCGCCCCGGCTGCCCGGCGGCGGAGCGCCGGGTCACCGGCCCAGGTAGGCGCGTTTGAGGTCATCGCTGCGCAGCAGGTCGGCGGCCGCGCCCTCGAGGACGATCTCGCCCGTGGACAGCACGTAGCCGCGGTCGGCGATGGACAGCGCCATGGTGGCGTTCTGCTCCACCATGAGCACCGCGACGCCCGCGGCGTGAATCTCCTTGATGATCTGGAAATTCTGCTGGACCAGGGCGGGGGACAGGCCCATCGACGGCTCGTCCATCAGCAGCAGGCGCGGGCGGGACATCAGGGCGCGCCCCATCGCCACCATCTGCTGCTCGCCGCCGGACAGCGTGCCCGCCAGCTGGCCGCGGCGCTCCAGCAGGCGCGGGAAGAGCGCGTGCACGCGGTCGAAGTCCGCATCCAGCTTCTCGCCGCGGCGCAGCACGGCACCGAGCTCCAGGTTCTCGCGAACGGTCAGCTGGCTGAACAGCCGCCGGTTCTCCGGCACGATCGCGATCCCGCGGGCGATCCGCCGCGGAACCGGCCACCGCGACACGTCCTGGCCGCCCAGCAGCACCCGGCCCGAGCGGGGCTGCACGATCCCCAGGATGGTCTTCAGCGTCGTTGACTTGCCGGACGCGTTGCCGCCCAGCAGGCAGACCAGCTCGCCGCCGCCGACCTGCAGCGAGATGCCCTCCAGGATCCGCATCTGGCCGTAGTAGGTGGTGACGTTGTCCAGTTGCAGCAGCGCCTCGGTCATCCGTCCTCCGCCAGGGCCTCGGGATCGCGGCCGAGATAGGCCTCGACGACGGCCGGATGCCCGGCGACCTCGTCGAAGCCGCCCTCGGCGATCTTGACGCCGTGGTCGAGCGCGATCACCCGGTCCGAGCAGCCCGCGACCACGTGCATGTCGTGCTCGATGACCAGGACCGACAGGTCCAGCTCCGTCCGCAGCCGACCGATCAGCTCGGTGATCTCATGGGTCTCCGCCGGGTTCATCCCGGCGGCCGGCTCGTCCAGGAGCAGCAGCCGGGGCCGGGTAGCGAGCGCGCGGGCGATCTCCAGCCGCCGCCGGTTGGCGTAGGACAGCGAGTACGCGGGCTGGTCCCAGCGGTACCCGGCCAGCCGCTGGCCGAAGAACGACAAGACGTCCTCGGCGAGCGCGCGGACCTCGCGCTCCTCGCGGCGGGCCCGGGGCAGCCGCAGGATGGACTCCCACGGCATGGCCTTCGTGCCGCCGTAGGTGGCGGCCATGACGTTCTCGATCACCGACATGTTCAGGAACAGCCGCAGGCTCTGGAACGTCCGCGCGATGCCGAGCCGGGCGATGGCGTGCGGCAGCTGGCCGGTGATGGACCGGCCGGCGAACCGGACATCCCCGGCGCCCGGCTCGTAGATGCCGGTGATCACGTTGAAGACGGTCGACTTGCCGGCCCCGTTCGGGCCGATGACGCTGACCACCTCCCGGTCACCGACGTGCAGCTCCAGCTCGTGCAGGGCGCGCAGGCCGCCGAAGGACAGGCAGACCTGATCCAGGGCCAGGACCGGCTCACGATCGGCGGTCACGTGATCACCTCCACGCGCCGCGACCCGAGCAGGCCCTGCGGCCGGGAGTTCATCATCACGATGAGCACGACACCGATCAGGATCTGCCGCGTGATCGAGGGCTCGGCGACCAGCCGGGCCTCCCACACGCAGGCCGCCAGGTAGATGGCGGGCGGCAGCAGGGCCGTCCGCCACCAGCCGCGGGCCTGCACTAGCGCGACCAGCAGGCACACCAGGACGACGAAGCCGATGTTGCCGGCGGTTTTCGGGCTGGCCGGGACGATCACCCAGTCGCGCACAGCGGTGGCGATCCACCCGCCCGACTGCGGGCCGCCCGCGACAGCGCTGGCTGAGATCGCGCCGGTGATGGCGTGCGCGGCGAACCCCAGGGCCACGGTGGCCGCGACCACGCCGCCGAGCTTGCGCCACGGGCGCAGCTTGACCAGCAGGGCGACCAGGATCAGCCCGTAGAAGATGTAGCCGGCGTCGGTCGGGCTGCGCAGGATCCCGTCGAGGGTGATGACCACGACCAGGCCGCCGAGGACCGCGCCGGTGATGCTGCCGGCGCCGCCCAGGATCAGGCCGGCGTAGATCAGGATCAGGTAGGCGGTGTTGAAGTCGGGCGGGAACACGCTGATCTGCTGGGCCGCGAACACGGTCCCGGCCAGCGCGGCGATCACCGCGCCGAAGGCGAACGCCATCAGCTTCACCCGGCTGACCGGGATCGTCATCGAGGCGGCCGCGAGCGGATCCTCGCGTACCGCCCGCCAGGCCCGGCCGGTCCGCGAGCTGTCCAGCAGGCGCAGGGCCGCCATGGTCGCCACCAGCAGGATCAGCAGCAGGTAGAAGTAGCCGGTGTTGCTGGTGAGCTGGAACCCGAAGGCCTGGATCGGGTCGATCCCGACGATCCCGTTGGCCCCGCCCAGCGTGCCGGGCGCCACGTTCGTGGTGAACTCCAGGAACGCCTCGCCGAAGAACAGGGTCACGATGGCCAGGTAGTCGCCGATCAGCCGCCGCGATGGCAGGCCGACCAGCAGCCCCAGGATGGCCGCGCCGACCATCACGATGGGCAGCGACAGGTACGCCGGCAGGTGGATTCCGGCCGATCCGAGCTGTGCCGAGGACAGCAGCGCGAAGCCGTAGGCGCCGAAGCCGAAGAAGGCCACGTAGCCGAGGTCGAGCAGGCCGGCCCAGCCGACGGTGACGTTCAGGCCCAGCGCCAGCATGGCCAGCAGCAGGGCGTTGATCCCGACCTGCAGCTGGAAGCCGCCCAGGCCGAGCGCGGGCAGCGCGGCGGCCACCAGGGCGGCGATCGCCAGCCGCGGCCACCAGCCGACCCGGCCGGCCAGCTGCTGCGCGGGGCGGAGCCAGGCGGGCAGCTGCTCCTGCCGGTGCGACTGCCGGGCGACCCACTCGTCGGCTCCGACCTGCGGGCCGCCGGGCGGCCCGGCGGCCGCGGGGCTGGCCGGCGGCTGATCGATGCTCATGGCCGCCTCATACCTTCTGCAGCTGCGCCCGGCCGAGCAGGCCGCTGGGCCGCAGGAGCATGACGGCGATCAGGATCCCGAACACGATCAGGTTGGTGTAGGTCGAGGAGACATAGCCGGTGATGAAGGACTCCGCCATCCCGATCAGCAGGCCGCCGAGCATCGCGCCGGGGATGGACCCGATCCCGCCGACTACCGCCGCGGTGAACGCCTTCAGCCCGACGATAAAGCCGATCAGGTTGGTGACCTGGTTGAACATCAGCCCGGCCATCACCCCGGCGACCCCGGCGAGCGCGGAGCCGAGGAAGAAGGTGACCGCGATGGTCATGTTCACGTTGATGCCCAGCATCTCCGCGGCCTCGCGGTCGGCTGCTACCGCCCGCATCCGCCGGCCGAGCCTGGTCCGGTTGACCAGCACCTGCAGGCTGATCATCAGGGCGGCGCCCAGGACCAGCACCATGATCTGCACGGTGCTGATGGTCACCGGCCCGATGCTGAGCCCGCTGGACAGGGAGATGAAGTCCGGGGTGTTGTAGACGCGCGTCTGCCCGCCGAACAGCAGCAGGGCCGAGTTCTCCAGGAAGAAGGAGATGCCGATCGCGGTGATCAGCGGCGCGATCCGGGGCGCGTTCCGCAGCGGCCGGTAGGCGAAGCGCTCGATCGCGACGCCCAGCCCGCCCACCAGGCCCGCCGCCAGCACCAGCATGATCACCAGCAGCAGGGGCACCGGGATCGTCAGCGCGCTCGGGCCGCCGAACCACTGGATGACGAAATAGCCGGTGAAGGCGCCGATCATGTACAGGTCGCCGTGGGCGAAGTTGAGCAGCTTCAGCACCCCGTAGACCATCGAGAAGCCGAGCGCCACCAGCGCGTACAGGGCGCCGGTGGTGACGCCGTTGACGAGTTCCTGGACAAAGAAGTCCATGCGCGTGCAGTCCTGCCCGACGTGCCGTCCGGCGCGCGCCTGCCTGCGGCCGGCGCGCGCCGGATCAGCGATCTGAGTACGTGTGCGGTCAGCTCGTGGGGATCAGCTTGTAAGCGCCCGTCGAGTTGATCTTGAACAGGAAGAACTTGCCGTTGACCAGGTCGCCGTGGGAGTCGAACTTGATCGGCTGGCCGAGGATCGAGGTTGGCTCATCGGTCGTGCGGATCGCGGCCAGCACGTTCTTGCGGCTGGGCGTCTGCCCCGCCTTGCAGACCGAGGCGATCGCCTCGTCGATCACGTGCGTCGCCGCGAACACCGGCGGGCCGAAGGTGCCGAACGACCCGAACTTGGCCTTGGCCGCCGAGGCGAGCGCCGCGTCGGCGGGAATGGCGGTGATGTCCGGGCCGAAGGACGACACGTACGAGCCGCTGATGCTGAACGTGCCGGGCGAGAACAGGCCGTCCGTGCCGAAGAGCACTGCCTTCTTGTGCTGCTGGGCCAGGTCCCGGCCGAACTGCTGGGCGTTGGCCGCGACCTGCCACGGCAGGACGACCACCGAGGTGCTCGCCGTGACCTTGCTGACCAGCGAGGAGAAGTCGGTCTGGTTCTGCGGGACCGACTCGTGGTCGACCTTGATCCCGGCCGCCTTGAACACCGGCGTCATGGCGGCGACCAGGCCGGTCGAGTAGGCCTCCTGGTCATCGACGATCATCAGTGACTTGGGGTGCAGCTGGTTCACGATGTAGTTGGCGTCCTGCGGACCCTGCACGCTGTCCTTGGAGACCACCCGCAGGAAGGTCGGGTACTTGCCGGTCGTCAGCGCCGCGGCCGTGGCGGATCCGGTAATGAACCCCATCCCGGCCCGGGCCATCAGCGGGCCGACTGCCTCGACCTCCTGGCTGCCAGCCGGGCCGACCACGGCCAGGATCTTGGAGTTCGACGTGAATTGCTGAGTCACCGTGGTGGCCTGCGAGGGCTGCAGCTGGGTGTCGCCCTGGGCAATGGTGATCTTCGTCTTGTTGGCCGTGTTGTCCATCGAGACCGCGAGCTGGGCGAAGTGCAGCTGCTCGGTACCCAGGACCGCCACCGGGCCGGTGATGGGACCCTCGAACCCGATGGTCGCTACGCAGCTCTTGGCCGGGCCCGAGCTGGATGAGCCGCCGCCGCTGCTGCCGCAGCCTGCGACGGCCAGCCCGGCCAGCCCGGCCGCGGCGATGATTACGCGTCCTTTCATGAACGCCTCCGTTTTCAGGATCTGTCTATGTCGTGAAGTCGGGCTAGCTCAGCACTGCGAACGCCAGATCGCGCTTCCGGCCGGCCATGGCAAAGGTGGCAGGAGCTGATCTGGAATTCAGCTAAAGCATGCGAGATCGTGCATGTCCGGGCCTGCTAGCCCAGGTCAGTAAATACGGCGCGACGCCGCCGCTACCGAGCGTGGCAAGACGGGTGCCGTCCGGCGTAGCGCCACGCAAACCGGCCCGGGCAACGCGGAAGATCCGGTAGCTCACCACACCCCCAGGCCCCGTCGATTTGTACGCTGATCCAACCATTGCCGGCACGCCAGTGCAAGAGGTGTAATTTTGTGACATGGCTGGCTGTTGTGGTCTCGATCGGGCTCAGCGTCTCGCGGTCGCCCTGCAAAGGATGGAATAGACGATGACCGAAATACTGAGCCAGGGGATAGACGTCAGCGCCGTCCGGAGCCGGTTCTCGGCGCTGGCCCGGGGCTTTGCGTTCTTCGACGCCCCGGGCGGCTCGCAGGTGCCCGACGAGGTGGGCGATGCCATCGCACGCGCCCTGCGGGAGGCCAGCGCCAACCTGGGCGCGGTGTATGACACGAGCCTGCGCGTCGGGCAGATCCTGGCCGAGGCCGAGGAGAAGGCGGCCCGGTTCCTGGGCTGCGACAGCCGGGAGATCACCTTCGGGCCGAACATGACCTCGCTCAACTTCACCCTGTCGCGGGCCGCCGCGCGTGACTTCCGGGCGGGTGACGAGATCCTGGTCTCGGCGCTGGACCACGACGCGGGCGTCGCGCCGTGGCTGGAGCTGGCCCGCGACAAGGACCTGGTCGTCCGGCACATCGAGCTGCTCGACGACACCCGGCTCGACGTCGATGACCTGCAGCGCAAGCTCGGCCCGCGCACCCGGGTGGTGGCCTTCGCCTGGGCCTCGAACGCGGTGGGCACGATCGTCGATGCCCGGCGCGTCTGCCAGCTCGCCCGCGACGCGGGCGCCCTGGCCTGGATCGACGCGGTGCACTACGCGGCGCACGAGCCGATCGACGTCCGCGAGGTCGGTGCCGACGTGCTGATCTGCTCGCCCTACAAGTTCTGCGGCCCGCACCTCGGCATGGCCTACGGCCGGGCCGAGGTGACCGAGAACTGGCGGCCCTACAAGGCCCGCCCGGCGCCCGTCGCCCCGCTCGGGCGGCGGTTCGAGACCGGCACGCTGCCCTATGAGCTGCTGGCCGGCTTCAACGCGACGATCGACTACCTGGACTCCATCGGCGGATTCGCCGTGATCGCTCCTTATGAGCGCGCGCTGGGCCAGCGGTTCCTGGACGCCCTCGGCGACGGCATCGAGGTCTACGGGCTGCCGGGGATGGACGGCCGGGTGCCGACGTTCCTGCTCAACGTCACCGGGACGCCGGCTGATGAGGTGGCCGCCAGCCTGGCCGCGGACCAGATGGGCGTCTGGGCGCACGACTCGTGGTACTCCCTGGACCTGTACCAGCGCCTCGGCTACCCCGGCAAGTCCGTGCGGATCGGCTTCATCCACTACAACACCGGCGACGAAGTCGACCGGCTGGCCGCCGCGCTGAACGCGCTGCGCCGGCCCTAGCAGCGGCGGGGTCCCGGCAGCCGGGCCCGCGCGGCGGGCCGCTGCTCGCTAGGACCCGTTACCGCCGGTCAGGATCTCGGCGACCTTGCTCAGGTTGATGTTGCCGCCCGAGACGACGCACACCACCTTGCCGCTGCCCGCGCGCCCCGACAGCGCCGCCGCGGGCGCCAGGGCGCCGGCCCCCTCGGCGATCACCCGGACCCGCTCGGCGAGCAGCCGCACCGCGGCGGCCACCTCGGCGACCGGGATGGACAGCGCCTGGTCGACCAGCTGCGAGACCAGCGGCCACATGCTGTCCAGGACGCGGCGGCTGCCCGAGCCGTCCACGAACGAGGGCTGGTAGTCCACGTCGGCCGGCTGCCCGGCCGCGAGCGCGGCCGCCAGCGCGGCGCCGCCCTCGGGCTCGGCCGTGATGATCTTCGTGGCCGGCCGCAGCGCCCGGACCGCGCTGGCGATCCCGGCGGTCAGCCCGCCGCCCCCGTAGGGGATGACGATAGCGTCCGGGTCGGGC
Source organism: uncultured Actinomycetota bacterium (assembly GCA_963780555.1). Lineage (GTDB taxonomy): Bacteria > Actinomycetota > Actinomycetes > Streptosporangiales > Streptosporangiaceae > DASUBV01. Next base: position 300,783 of record CAWACD010000002.1, read on the forward strand.
AGGTCCTCCAGGATTTCCAGCCCGATGGTTCCGTTGCCGGCCATCACGCCCGGATCCTGGACCGGATGCACGAACAGGCCCTCGACACCGTCGATCCGGCTGTCGACGATCACCTGCCACCACTGGTCGTAGGGCAGCTTCAGCACCTTGCCGCCGAGCCGCTCGATGGCGGCCAGCTTCGCCTCCGGCGCGTGCTCCGGCACGGCGATCGTGGCGGGCAGGCCCAGCTCGCGGGCGGCCCAGGCGACGCCCTGCGCCATGTTCCCGGCACTGGCGGTGACCAGGCCGGCGGCCCGCTCGGCTGCCGTCGCGAGCAGGATGGCGTTGGTCGCGCCCCGGACCTTGAACGAGTTGATGGGCTGCAGGTTCTCGAGCTTGAGGTAGATCTCGGCCGGGGCGCCCTCGACGTGCAGCCGGACCAGCGGGGTGCGTACCGCCGCGCCGGCGATCCGCTGCCGGGCCGCCCTGATCTCCGCCAGCTCAATCACAGGATTCTCCAGAGACAACGTCGGCCTTCGGGCTGAGAAGGAATCGAGTGTGTGCCCAGGAGAACGGGACGTTCTGAACGCATTCGGCGCGCCTCCAGAGCTCCTAGAGCAGTCAGTGCAATTATGTGCAGGTGATTACGGCATACCGGTGCCGCGCGTACCCAAGCGCGGACCAGCAGGCGATCCTGGGTCGGACGCTCGGCTGCGTGCGGGTCGTGTGGAACCGGACGCTGGCCGCCCGGCAGGCCCGGTACGCCACTGACCGCAAATCCATGTCCTACGCCCAGACGGACCGGGCGCTGACCGCGATGAAACGCGACCCGGACCTGGCGTGGCTGAACGAGGTCTCCTGCGTCCCGCTCCAGCAGACGCTGCGTCACCAGCAGGCCGCGTTCCAGGCGTTCTTTGCGAAGCGTGCCTGCTACCCGCGGTACAAGTCCCGGCACGGCCGCCAGTCGGCTACCTACACAAGGTCGGCGTTCCGCATGAGAGGCACCGACCTGTGGCTCGCGAAGATGGCCGAGCCGCTGCGCGTGACCTGGACCTGGCCCGGAACCGAGCTGGCTGCGCTGAACCCCACCTCGGTAACGGTGACCCGTGACCCGGCCGGTCGCTGGTTCGTAACATTCCACGCGGAGGTCCCCGATCCGAAACCGCTCCCCGGCACGGGTCTTGCCGCGGGCATCGATCTCGGGCTGGCGGACTTCGCGGTTCTGTCGGACGGACAGTGCATCCCGCATCCCCGGCACATGGACCGGCATGAACAGCGGCTCAAGCGGTACCAGCGGCGGCTGGCCCGCTGCCAGAAGGGCTCCGCCAACCGGGCCAAGGCCCGGCGGAAGGTGGCCCGCGCGCACGCCCGGGTGACCGACGCGCGCCGCGACTTCCTGCACAAGACCAGCACCGACCTGATCCAGCGGTTCGACAACCTCGCCGTCGAGGACCTGGCCGTGGCCAACATGGTCCGCAACCCGAAGCTGGCCCGCGCTATCTCCCGCACCGGCTGGGGCGAGCTCCGCCGCCAGCTGGAGTACAAGGCGGAACGTTACGGCCGCGCCGTCCTTGTCGTAGATCGCTGGTTCCCGTCCAGCAAGACGTGCTCGGCGTGCGGGTTCCTGCTCGCCGAACTCGGCCTCGGGACACGCACGTGGGCGTGCCCGGCCTGCGGCACCCGGCATGACCGGGACATCAACGCCGCAAAGAACATTCTTGCCGCCGGGCTGGCGGCAGCCGCTGTAACCGGCGGCGAAGCCTGCGGAGCGGACATCAGACACGGTGAGGAATCTCCTCCCGTGCAGACCGCAGCGAACCAGGAACCCCGACCCGCGAGAGCCGGAATCCCCGCCCTTCACGGCGGGGAGTAGTCAAAGCTCGACTTCCGTTCCCAGGCCGCCGGCCTGCGCCGCCGCCACCGCGCTCTGCGCGGCGGCGAGATCCTCGATGGCCAGCCCGAGCGACCGGAACACCGTCAGCTCGCCCGCGTCGCGCCGTCCTGGCGCGATCCCCGCGAGCACCTCGCCCAGCTCGGCGCGGACATGTTCCTCGCCGGTGATCAGGCCCTCCTCGATGGCCAGCGCGGAACTCACCGGCCTCGTTGCGCAGCGACTCCCGGCTGTCACAGAACAGCGCGCTCGCGGCCACGGTGGCCGTGTCCAGCTCGCGTGCGGCCGGGCTGCTCGCGCCGACGGCGTTGACGTGCGTCCCGGCCGCCAGCCAGTCGCGGCGCAGCACCGGCTCGCGGGAGCTGGTCGCCGTGACGACGACGTCCGCGCCCTCGACCGCCTCCTGCGCGGTGGCGGCCGCCACCAGCTCGGGCCCCGGCCCCGGGTCCGCCTGCACCAGCTCGCGCGCGCGGGCCGGCCGGGGCGAGTAGATCCGCACCTGCTCGTACTCGCCGGCCAGCGTCAGCGCCGCCAGGTGCGCCCGGCCCTGCGTGCCGGCGCCGAGGATGGCCAGCACCCGGGACTGCGGCCGGGCCAGCGCGCGGGTCGCTACCGCGCTCACCGCCGCGGTCCGGACCTCGGTCAGCGCGGCGGCGTCCAGGATCGCGGTCGGCTCGCCCGTCTCCCCGTCGAACAGCGTGACCAGGCCCTGATGAGCGTCCAGCCCGCGGGCCGGGTTGGCCGGGATAATGCAGACCGCCTTCAGCCCGAAGGCGGCGGCGCGGCCCGGCTGCGGTCCGCGCCAGGCCGGCATCAGCCCCATGAACCCGGCTGCCTCCGGCGGGATCATCACCGACCGGAGCGGCTGGAAGCTGCTGCCTTGTGCATGGCCGGCCAGCGCGGCCGCCATCGCCTCGGCGCAGGCCGCCGGCGGCAGCGCGGCCAGCACGTCGGCGTGACTGAGAATCAGGACCCGCATCAGGCCACCGCCTCGTCGATCGCGGCCAGCTCGGCGCTGGTCAGCGGGTGGGTGAGGGCCTCCCGGACGGGCGCCAGGTGCGCGGGCCGGCCGGGGCCGATGACGATCTGGCTGACCCGCTCATCAGCCGCTAGCCAGGCCAGCGCGAGCCCGGCCAGCGAGATGCCGCCGGCCTGCGCCACCGCCCGCAGCCGGTCCAGTGCCGCGAAGGTCGCGCCGGTACGGAAGCCGGCGTACGGCTCGGGGCGCTGGGTCATCCGCGAGCCGGCCGGGAACGGCTCGCCGGGCCGGTACTTCCCGGTCAGCCAGCCGCCGGCCAGCGGGCTGAACGCCTGGTAGCTGATGCGGTGCTGCGCGCACAGCGGCAGGACATCCTGGCGGTCGGCGCGGGTCAGCAGGGAGTAGCAGTTCTGCACGGCCTGCGGGGCGCCGGCCTGCAGGCACCCGGTGAGCTGCGCGGCGTCGAAGTTGCTGACGCCCCAGTCGCCGATCAGGCCCTCGTCCCGGGCGGCCGCGAAGGCGCCGGCCGTCTCCGGCAGCGGCACGTCCGGATCGAACTCATGGGCCAGGTACAGATCGACCCGGTCGACTCTGAGCCGCTCCAGGCTGGCCCGCAGCTGGCGGGCGATGCGCTCCGGCTTCAGCCCGTAGTCGCCGCCGGCCTGCATGGGGTTGTAGGTCTTGGTCGTGAGCCGCGGCCGGATCCCGCGGGATGCGATCCAGGCGCCGATCGCATCCTCGCTGCGCCCGCCGCCGTAGGCGTCGGCCGTGTCGAACTGCGTGATGCCGAGTTCCCAGGCGGCGTCCATCAGCGCCAGCGCCTGGTCGGTGGTCAGGCCCTGGCCGAAGAACTCCGGTGCCGAGCCGACGCCGCCGAAGTTGCCGCAGCCGAGCGCGAACCGGGCGGCGGCCCCGTCGGGCTGGCTGGCCGGCCGCGCTGCCGCGGCACCCCCGCTCATCTGCCGTGATTCCCCGCAGTCGCCATTGGCGGTATTAGATCAGACCCGGATGAGCCGGGCAATGCTCGGCCGGCCGGGTCAGCGGCCGCCGCGGGCCGCGGAGCTGGCGGCGGCCTCCTGGCGCTTCGGCGACCGGCGGGCGGCCACGATCACCGGGCAGGACGAGCGGCGCAGCACCCGCATCGTCACGCCGCCGAGCAGCCGGGTGGCCAGCTCGCCGCGCCGCGGCCGGCCCAGGACGATGAGGTCCGCCTCGAATGCCTGCGCCTCGCGCAGGATGGCCTCGGCTACCCGGTCCACGATCGCGTAGCGCACGCTGCCGCCGGCCGCCAGGCCCGCCATCCGCAGCTCGAAGACGGCGGCCTCGGCGATGAGCGACGCCTCGCTGCCGGTCTCCCGGCTGAACCACGCGGAGCCGGACAGCTCACGCTCGCGCAGGTGCAGCACCTGAACCTGCGTCACGCCCTCGGTGGCCACCTGCCGGACCAGGTCCAGCGCATCGCGGCTGTCGCCGCGGGCGTGCACCGCCACCACGATCCGGCTAAACATCGCTCACCCAGCCCGGGCCAGCTACTGAACAGCGCATAACTCCATCATCACGCCACTGCCGCCATGCTCCGCGCCCGGCGGCGTTTGGATTCTGTTAAGAAACCGGCGAACGCGGTGCCCGGCTCGCGAACGCGGTGCCCGGCTCAGCGGATGCCGCTCACCAGTTCCAGCTCGGCTCCGCTGGCCAGCTTGCGGCGGACGGTGCTGGTCACGGCGCCCTGCAGGACCCGGGTCAGCCCGCTGGCGCTGGCGTCGTCCATCACCACGAAGCGGACCTGGCGCACCCGGGCCACCCTCGCGATCGTCTTGCCCGCGCTGCGGGTGGCCGTGACCTGGCCGTCCGCAGCGCAGCCGCGCCGTTCCAGGGCGGTGATGGCCCGCCCCACGATCGTGTACTGCTCGTCGCGCTCGCGCGGCGTCGGCATCAGGCCGGGGCTCGGCAGGCCGAAGGAGGAGCCGTAGACCTTCAGGATCGACAGCACCGCCACCGGGTCGCCGGCCGCCAGCTCGTGGGCGCGCTTGATCGCCGCTTTACTAAACGGGGTGCCGGGGGACGCCAGCAGCACGCCCGCCGGCGCGGTCGGCTGCCGGTCCCAGCGCCGTCGTCCCAGCAGCATGTCCCGCGCCGCCTACCGGACAGCCGGCGGCTCGTCGGCAGGTGACTCGGTCCCGGCCGCCAGCTCATCACTGCTGGCCACCGCGGCGTCGCCCGCCGGGCCGGCCTCGGCCGCCAGGCCCGGGTCACCGCTCAGCGGGCCGGCGCCGGCCACCGCGAGCCCGGGCCCGGCCGCGAGCGAGCCCGCCGCCGTCCGCCGCCGGTCCTGCCAGGCCCGCCACCAGTACAGCGGTGCGTACAGCGCGACGATCAGCAGTCCGAGGAGATACAGCCCGGGGCCCTGCCGGGGATCGGCCAGGACGATCTTCGGCGAGTTCCAGCCGCCGAAGAAGTAGATGGCCGTCCAGATCACGAAGACGCCCAGGGCGCCCCACTTCGCGACGGTCGGCAGCCGGAACGGCCGCGGCTCGTCCGGGCGCAGATGCCGGTAGATGAAGTAGCCGAGGAAGGCCAGCGAGCAGGACAGCAGGTAGCCGCCGTTGGAGATGATGTAGATCCGCAGCGGCGAGCCGAGCAGCACCAGGATCGCGGCGCACACCACGTTGAACGCCATCGCGTTGCCCGGCACCCCGTGCCGGTTCTTGCTCTCGAACCAGCGCGGCAGCAGCCCGTCCTCGGCCGCCTGGTACAGCGACCGGCCGCAGCCCATGATCGCGTTGAGCACCGACAGCGCCAGGGCCGCGATCAGCGGCAGGCCGACAAACCACTTCTCCCACGAGCCCGGCCCGAAGATGTGGTCGGTGTAGGTCAGGTACAGCGTCAGCGGGTCGGCGCTGGTCAGCAGGACGCCGAGCACGGCAACGAACATCAGCGGCGTCGCGATGTAGATGAACATCCCGAAGATGCCCTCGGCGGTCAGCGCGATCTTGGCGTCCCTGGCCCCGCCCCGGCACTCCCCGACGTAGCAGGCCGCCGCCTCCATGGCGATGACGTTCCACAGGATGGGGAAGAACCAGGCGAAGACGAAGGTCGCGCTGACGTGCACGTGCGGCGGGGCGTGGAAGCCGGCGATGTTGCCCCAGTGGATCGTTCCCGACTTGAAGAACGGCAGGAAGATCATCGCCGTGATCGGCAGCATCGACAGCACGCCGAGCACCGTCGCGAACGCGGCGCCGAGCCGGATCCCGAAGTAGGCCGGGACGAAGATGACCAGCAGCAGCGCGAAGCAGACGAGCATGATGGTCACCCCGATCGGGGCGCCCCACACGCTGCCGACGGGCTCGATCAGGTGACCGGGGCTGAAGTTGAACAGCACCGCCAGGTAGGAGGCGGTCAGGATGACGTTGATCGGCGCGACCGGGAACCAGCCCAGCCAGTAGGCCCAGCCGGAGGTGCCGCCGATATGCCGGGCCACGGTGTCGCCGACGAGCGGCCGGAATGACTCCGTCGCGTAGCCCGGGATCCCGCCGGTGCGGTCCGGCCACATCGTGCCCAGCTCGGCCAGGCACAGGCACAGGAAGCAGCCGGCGATGGTCATGACGCCGATCAGGATGATCCCGAGCGCGCCGGTGCCCTGCACGACGTAGGGCGCGATGCCGGTGACCAGGATGGTCCCGGCCAGCCCGATCACGAAGGCGCCCCACCAGTTGGTCCCCTTGACCAGGCCCTTGTCGGGAAGGGCTGCATCTGTCGAGGTCATGACCCCTCCTAGAAGAGCGTCAGGTAGCGCTCGGTCTCCCAGTCGCTCACCAGGGAATGCCAGGTGCGGAACTCATCCCGCTTGGTGCGCGCGTAGTAGTCGATGTAGTCGCCGTCAGGGGTCTTGCCGAGGGCCTCGCGCAGCACGTCGTCGGTGACCAGCTCGTCCGCGGCGTGCAGCAGGGTCGGCGGCAGGGACCGGATGCCGCGGGCGGCGACTTCCGCCGGTGCCATGGTGTGCAGGTTGTCGCGGTTGGGCTCGCCCGGGTCGAGCTCGCGGTCCATGCCGTCCAGGCCGGCGGCCAGCTGGACGGCCAGGGCGAGGTAGGGGTTGGCGGACCCGTCGACGCCGCGGTTCTCCACCCGGCCGCCGTCGGGGACCCGCAGCATCTGGGTGCGGTTGTTGCCGCCGTAGGTGGCGTAGGCGGGCGCCCAGGTGGCGCCGGACTGCGGGGCACCGACGCCGAAGCGCTTGTAGGAATTGACGGTCGGGCAGGTGACGGCGGCCATGGCCGGCGCGTGCTCGATGAGGCCGCCGATGTAGTGGTAAGCCATCGGGGACAGGCCCAGCCCGCGGGGGTCGGCCGGGTCGGCGAACAGCTCGGCGCCCGTCTCGGCGTCCCACAGGCTGGAGTGCAGGTGCAGCCCCGAGCCGGTCAGCTTTCCGAAGGGCTTGGCCATGAAGGTGGCCGCCATGCCCGCCCGGTGGGCCAGCATGTGCACCATGTACCGGAAGAAGATGAGCCGGTCGGCGCTGGTCAGCGCGTCGGCGTACTGGAAGTTCTGCTCGAACTGGCCGTTGGCGTCCTCGTGGTCGTTGGCGTAGTTCGCCCAGCCCAGCTGGTTCATGTACTTCGACACCGTGGTCAGGTGGTCATACATCCGGGTCAGGCCCTTGGCGTCGTAGCAGGGCGCCTCGGCCCGGTCCAGCGGGTCGGCCAGCTCGATGCCGCCGCCGTCGGCCCGCCGGACCAGGAAGTACTCCGCCTCGCAGCCGGCGTTGTAGACCAGGCCGCGCTGGCGGGCCTTCTCGAGCATGCCCTTGAGGATCAGCCGCGGCGTGTACGGCCACGGCTCGCCCTCGACGTGAATGTCGCACTGGAGCACGGCCAGGCCCGGCTGCCACGGGGCGAGGGTGTAGGAGTCCGGGTCCGGCATCGCGATCATGTCGGGGTCGGCGGGGGTCTGGCCCATCGGCCCCGCCGCGAAGCCGGCGAAGCCTGCCCCGCCGCCGGTGAGCACGCTGATCGCCTCGACCGGGATCATTTTCGCGCACGGCTTGCCGTGCATGTCGACGAACATGGCGAAGAAGAACTGGACGCCGTCAGCCTCTGCCCGCGCCCGGAGGTGTGCCTCGATATCGGACATGAACACGCTCCTCGGGCTCGTGGGGCACTAGGAAGCAGAGTGGACGTTGTTTACTTTTACGACACGATAGCCAGAGGGTACGCCGCGCTTGCGCCGTTGTGAAGATCCCTGCGGGACCCGGAATCACGGGCCCTGGCCCGCGGGCCGGCGGGATCCGGCGGAGCTGAATGCAGTCCAGGGCGGCGCGCGGACGAATGGTGACCAGGAAGCAGGGCGCGCCATTCCCGACGCGCTCCGGCCCGCGGGCTGACTGCCAGCTTGTTTACTGTGCCTACATCGTGGATCTTGAGAATTAACAGTCCCGGCGACCCGGCGGGCGGGATCTCGTCCGCCGGGCAGCTACCAGGAACCCTTGGGATGACCCGGAATCCAGTCGGTGCCCGCGAGCGGCACCTGGGCCATGGCGGCCGCCTCGACGGTCAGCGCGACCAGGTCGTTGGGCTCCAGGTTGTGCACGCTGGACTTGCCGCAGGCCCGGGCTAGCGCCGCCACCTCCATGGCCATCGCCTTCAGGTAATTGGTCACCTGCCGGGCGCCTTGATCGGCGTCGAGCCGGCGTTCCAGGACCGGATCCTGGGTGGTGACGCCGACGGGGCAGCGGCCGGTGTGGCAGTGATGGCAGTAGCCGGCCTCGGTGCCCAGCGCGCGGTAGTCGCCGGACGCGTCGTGGTCGGAGCCGTCCTGCCAGTACACCGGGCTGTTGCAGCCCAGGGCAATCAGCGGAGCCACTCCGAGGGAGACCGCGTCGGCGCCGAGGGCGAGGGCCTTGGCCGCGTCGGCGCCGGTGCGGATCCCGCCGGAGACGACGAGCTGGACGGTCTGCTCCATGCCGATGTCCCGCAGCGCCTCCGCGGCGATCCGCACCGCGGCCAGGGTCGGGATGCCGGTGTGCTCGATGAAGAAGTCCTGGGTGGCCGCAGTTCCGCCCTGCATCCCGTCCAGCACCACGACATCCGCGCCCGCCTCCACGGCGAGCTTGACGTCGTTGACGACCCGGGTGGCGCCGAACTTCACGTAGATCGGCTTCTCCCACTGCGTTGCCTCGCGCAGTTCCTCGATCTTGATCCGCAGGTCGTCGGGGCCCACCCAGTCCGGGTGCCGGGACGCCGACCGCTGGTCGACGCCCGGTGGCAGGGTACGCATCCCGGCGACCCGCTCAGTCACCTTCTGCCCGAGCAGCATGCCGCCGCCGCCCGGCTTGGCCCCCTGGCCGATGACGATCTCGATGGCGTCGGCCTGGCGCAGGTCGGCGAGGTTGAATCCGTAACGCGAGGGCAGGCACTGGTACACCAGCAGCCGGGATGCCGCCCGCTCCTCGGGCGTCATGCCGCCGTCGCCGGTGGTGGTGGAGGTGCCGGCGGCGGTCGCGGCCCGGCCCAGGGCGACCTTGGCGGTGGCCGACAGCGCGCCGAAGCTCATGCCCGCGATCGTGATGGGGATGTCGAGCTGCACCGGCTGGCTGGCGTAGCGGCTGCCCAGCACGGTGGCCATGTCGCACTTCTCCCGGTAGCCCTCCAGCGGGTACCGGGTCAGCGAGGCGGTCAGGAACAGCAGGTCGTCGAAGGAGGGCAGCTGGCGCTTGGCGCCCCAGCCGCGGATCTCGTAGTGGCCTTCCGCGGCGGTGCGCTGAATCTGCGCGATGACCTCGGGCGGGAAGCTGTGGCTGCGGCGCCGCGCGTCCAGCGGCCCGGAACCCGGCGGCTGCGACCCTGGTGTGTGGTCCATTAGTACTTCTGATCCTTCAGCGCGTCGAAGTTATACAGCTCGCGGGCGGAGGCGACCCGGGTGACGTTCTCCGGCTCGATGTGATCGAAGCCGGCCAGCCGGGCCAGGGCCGCGACGGTGGCAACGTCGGACTCGGCGAGCTCCTCGACAATGGCGTCCGAGCCGAGCGAGGAGATCTTGCCGGCCACGTAGATGACGGCCTCATACAGCGAGTCGCCCAGCGCGTCCCCGGCATCGCCGCCGATGAGCATCACCCCGGCCTGGGCCATGAACCCGCTCATGTGGCCGACGCTGCCGCCGACCAGGATGGTGCCGCCCTTCAGGGAGATCCCGGCCCGCGACGAGGCATCGCCCTCGATGATGATCGTCCCGCCGTGGCTGGAGGCACCCGCGCACTCCGAGGCGTTGCCCTGCACCCGGACCGACCCGCTCATCAGGTTCTCGCCGACCGACCAGCCGACGAAGCCCCGGACGACGATGTCGGGGCCCTGGCCCAGGCCGCCGATGTAGTAGCCCGCGTTCCCCTCGATGTCGATGCTCACCCGGCTGGTGAGGCCGACCGCGAGGTTGTGGCGGCCGCGGGGCTCGGTGATCCGCGCGCTGGCGCCGTCGGGCAGCGCCGCGAGCGCCGTGTTGATCTCGCGGGTGCGCAGCTCGGCGCAGCTCAGCGTCACCGGCTCCACAGGTGGATCTCCTCCGGCATGGGCTCGAAGACCTCGGCGCCGGCGATCCCGGGCAGCCCGGCCAGGGCGTGATACTCCGAGGCCATCGCGACGTAGTCACCGGTCTCCGCGATGACCGCCGGCTTGCAGGCGAAGGAGTCGCGAATCACCGCGAACTGAGTCGCGGTGGTCACCAGGAGGGTGAAGAACCCGTCCATCTCCTTCAGGACCGTCCGCAGCCCGTCCTCGAGGCTGTCTCCGGCGGCCATCCGGGACGCGATCAGCCGGGCCGCGACCTCGGAGTCGTTGTCGGTGTCGCAGTGCACGCCCGCGCGGGCCAGCCGGCCCCGCACCGTCGCGTAGTTGGAGAACGACCCGTTGTGCACCAGCGCCAGGTCGGCCGCGGGGGCGAACGGGTGGGAGTGGGCGGTCGTCACGGCCGACTCGGTGGCCATCCGGGTATGCCCGGCGCCCTGGTAGCCGCTCCAGCCGGGAATGCCGTACCGCGCGCAGATGTCCGCCGGCGCGCCGACGTCCTTGACCACCGCCATGGCCCGGCCGAATCCGGTCACGCTGACCTGCGGCGCGGCCGACCGCAGCGCGGCCAGGAACGGGGCCTGCGCGCCCGGCGAGACCAGCATCGCGGAATCGGCGGCCTGCGGGTGCACCCGGACCGCGCTGCCGGTCTCGGCCGCGATCCGCTTGCCCAGCAGGTCCCAGTCCGTGGCCTCGTCGCCGCGCAGCGAGTAACGCAGCGGCGCCTCCTGGCCGGGACCGGGGTCGTGATCGGCGTAGACGGCGATGCCGGCCGAGTCCGGGCCCCGGGTCGTCATCGCCTCCAGCATCTCGGTCAGCAGCTCACCCAGCCGCGGCTGGAGAGCGGGGTTCTTGAGGTGGAGGCCGATAATTCCGCACATCCGTCGCCCACGCTCCTCCGGTCCTGGCCAGGTATGTTTATGCACAAGAGACAATGTTTCACTAGATGGGAATTGTCATCCGCGATCCGGCCTGCGTCAACAGGCCGGGCCCGGCCACGTACTAACCTGGGGCTGCCGCGCGGGCGCGTCCCGCCGAAGCAGTTGTCAGATGCACCGGGCGCGCCGGGGCCCCGGCGGAGAGGAGCAGCGTGGTGGCGCGCATCGCAGAACTTGCCGAGCATTCCGCCATCCGGCCCGCAGCGGACCCCGGCGACCGGGGCAGCGACCTGGAAGAGGCGCTCGGCACGGCGATCGCCGCGCGGGTCCGGGAGTTCCGGCTGCAGCTGGGCTGGACGGTGGGGCAGCTGGCCACGGCCAGCGGGATGTCCAAGGGCATGCTGTCGAAGATCGAGAACGCTCAGGCATCGCCCAGCCTGGCCACGCTCGCCCGCCTGTCCGAGGCGCTCCAGGTACCGGTGACCGCCTTCTTCCGCGGCCTGAACGAGGAGCAGGACGTCCTGTTCGTCAAGGCCGGCCAGGGCCTCAGCATCGAGCACAAGGGGTCCGGCGCCGGGCGGCGCTATGAGTCGCTGGGCATCATGCGCGCGCCCAACAACACCCTCGAGCCGGTGCGCGTGACGCTGACCGAGCGCAGCGACACCTTCCCGCTCTACCAGCACGCCGGGACCGAGCTGATTTACATGCTGTCGGGCCGCATGGAGTACGGCTACGGCAGCTCCCGGTACGTGCTGGAGTCCGGGGACGCGCTGCAGTTCGTCGGCGGCGTGCCGCACGGGCCGGCGGCACTGCTGGAACTGCCCATCCAGTTCCTGTCGATCAAGTCCATCACGCCCTCGGTCTGAGCCGGGCGTCCCGGCCCTGACCAGGCTTTCCGCGCATCCGGAACATGTCCACTGACAGTGGACATGGTTTCATGAACCACTTATGCTGGCGATGCACCCGAGATCGCCTGGCCGGTGCAGCGACGTACCCGGGAGGAACGCCGTGCAAGCAGCTCGTGCCGCGACCGCCCGCTCCCGGCCCCGCCGCCCGCCCCGGTACTCCGCGCTTGCCCTGCTCCGCCACGGCCTGTCGGGCCGGGCCTGGCCGCGGGCCTGGCCCGACCAGCCGCTGCGCCCCGGCTACGACGTGGTCATCATCGGCGGCGGCGTGCACGGCCTGGCCGCCGCCTATTACCTGGCCGTCAACCACGGGATCACGAACGTCGCGGTGCTCGACCAGGGCTACATCGGCGGCGGCGGTTCCGGGCGCAGCACGGCCATCCTGCGGTCCAACTACCTGACCCCCGAGGGCGTCCGCTTCTACGACCGGTCGATGCAGCTGTACCGCTCCCTCGCCGCCGACCTCGACTACAACGTGATGTTCTCCCGCCGCGGGCACCTCACCCTGGCCCACAACGACGCCTCCCTGCGCACGATGCGCTGGCGAGCCGAGGTCAACCAGCTGCAGGGAGTCGACTCCGAGGTCATCGGCCCGGCCGAGATCAAGCAGCTGGTCCCGTTCCTGGACGTCTCGCCGGGCACCCGCTACCCGGTCCTCGGCGCGCTGTACCACCCGCCCGGCGGGATCATCCGGCACGATGCGGTTGTCTGGGGCTACGCCCGGGCGGCCGCCGCCAGCGGCGTGCATATCCACCAGGGCACCGAGGTCACCGGCATCGACGTGACGGGCGGCCGGGTTCGCGGCGTGCGGACCAGCCGCGGGGACATTGCCACCCCCGTGGTGCTCAACTGCACGGCCGGCTGGTCCACGCTGGTGGCCGCGATGGCCGGCGTGCAGCTGCCCATCCAGACCTTCCCGCTGCAGGCCGCCGTGACCGAGCCGGTCCGGCCGTTCCTGAACGCCGTGGTGGTATCGGGCACGCTGCACGTGTACGTCAGCCAGACCGACCGCGGCGAGCTGGTGTTCGGCGCGAGCGTGGACCCGTTCGCCGCGTACTCGACTCGCGGCTCGCTGGAGTTCGCCGAGGGGCTGGCCACGCACATCATCGAGCTCATGCCCGCGCTGTCGAAGATGCGGCTGCTGCGTCAGTGGGGCGGCCTGTGCGACATGACGCCGGACTTCTCCCCGGTCATGGGCGGCACCGGGGTGGGCGGGTTCTACGTTGACGTCGGCTGGGGCACCTACGGGTTCAAGGCGGGACCGGTGTCCGGGGAGGCCATGGCTCAGTGCATCGCCACCGGCGCCGTCCCGGAGATCATCGAGACATTCGGGCTCAGCCGGTTCGGCGAGGGCTGCCTGGTCGGTGAGAAGGGCGCGGCGGCTGTCGGCCACTGAGCTGGGAAAGGGCTGCTTTCATGATTCTCATCCGGTGTCCCTGGTGCGGCCCGCGCGGGTCGGCGGAGTTTCACTACGGGGGCGAGGCCAGGCCGCGACCTGACCCGGCGTCGGTCACGCCGCAGGACTGGCGCGCCTACCTGTACTTCCCGGCCAACCCGCGCGGCCTGGTGACCGAGACCTGGTACCACCGGCTGGGCTGCCGCCAGTACTTCACGGTGCGCCGGGACACCGCCACCAACGAAGCCGAGACGCTGGATGAGGGCTTCCGGTGAGCGCGGCGCGGATGAGCATGCGCCTGGCCCCGCAGCCGGGCGAGGAGATCGACCGCGAGCAGTCCTTCACCTTCCGCTGGAACGGCCGCGACGTCCCCGCCTACGCGGGCGACACGATCGCCTCGGCGCTCGCGGCCACGGGACACCGGGTGCTGTCGCGCAGCTACAAGTACCACCGGCCGCGTGGCCTGCTCACGGCCAGCTATCTCGACCCCGGCTGCTTCTTCCAGGTCGGCGATGAGCCCAACGTGCGCGGTGCGCACCGGCTGGCCGAGCCGGGCATGGACGTGCGCTCGCAGAACACCTGGCCCTCGCTGAGCTTCGACCTGAAAGCAGCCAACCAGCTGGCGAGCCGCTTCCTGGGGCCGGGTTTCTACTACAAGACCTTCATCCGGCCGCAGCGCCTGTGGCCGCTGTATGAGCGGGTCCTGCAGCGGTTCGTGCACGCCGGGCACATCAGCGCGGACACGCCGCGGGCCGTGACCGACAAGCGGTACGCCCATCCCGACGTGCTGGTCGCCGGGGGCGGGCCGGCCGGGATGGCCGCGGCCGTCGCGGCCGCCCGCGCCGGGGCGCGGGTCATGCTGGTGGAGGAGGAGTACCGGCTGGGCGGGCACCTGCGCTGGGGCGGCGCTGCCGACCTCACGGCGCTGGCGGAGCTGCGGGACCTGGTCGCGGCGACGCCGGGGATCGAGGTGCTGACCAACGCGGTGGTCGCGGGCCGCTACGACGACAACTGGACCGCCGTGGTGGCGCGCGGCCTGCCGGACGGCGCCGAGCAGCTCATCAAGGCGCGGGCGAAGGTGCTGGTGGCCGCGCCCGGCCTGATCGAGCGGCCGTATGTCTTCCAGGGCAACGACGTGCCCGGCGTCATGCTGGCGACGGCCGCCCGGCGGCTGATCCGGCTGCACGCCGTCCGGCCGGGGCAGCGGGCGGTGGTGCTGACCGCGAACCCCGACGGCGACGCGGCGGTGGCCGACCTGCGGCAGGCCGGCGTGGAGATCGCCCACGTGGCTGACGCCCGGGCCGGGGAGGACCTCGTCCGGGTACTCGGCCACCGGGGAGCCCGGGCGGCGGAGCTGGCGAACGGGACCCGGGTGGAGTGCGACCTGGTCGTGACGGCGGTGGGCTGGACCGCGCCCACCTCGCTGCTCAACATGGCCGGGGACCAGCCCGGTTACGATCCGCGGGCGGCCCGCTTCTTCCCGCGCGGCCTGCCCGGCAATGTCCTGGCAACGGGCGGCATCGCCGGGGACGGCAGCCATGACGAGCTGATCGCGCACGCCCGCGCGGTGGGCCGTGAGGCGGCGCGCCGCGCCGACCGCGTGCGGCAGGACTGGCAGGCGGCGCTGCCCGCCCGCGCGCCCCGCGGCCGGGCCGCCGGCGCGGGCGGGCGGCGGCCAGACGGCGAGCCCGTGGTCATCCCGGAGCTGCCCGTCGATGACCACCCGGAGCTGTTCCGGGCCGCCACCCACGGCATCGTGGATTTCTGCGAGGACGTGTCGTCCAAGGACCTCATCGCCGCCATCGGCGAGGGCTACGACTCGATCGAGCTGGCCAAGCGCTACACGACGGCCACGATGGGCCCGACCCAGGGCAAGCTGGAGCTGGTGAACGCGGTCGCGATCGCGGCCGCGGCCACCGGGCAGACCATCGCGGCCACGGGCACGACGACCTGGCGGCCGCCGTACGCGCCGGTCACGCTGGGCGCGCTGGCCGGCCGGCCGCTGGAGCCGGTGCGGTACTCCCCGATGCAGTCCTGGCATGAGGCGCACGGCGCGCGCCCGCTGATCGCCGGAGCCTGGATCCGGCCCGATGACTACGGGGACCCGGCGGCCGAGGTCACGAACGTGCGGGCCCGGGTGGGCATCATCGACGTCACCCCGCTCGGCAAGCTGGACCTGCGCGGGCCCGACGTGCCGCTGCTGCTCAACCAGGTGTATGTCAACAAGTGGTCCCGGCTCGGGATCGGCAAGGTCCGCTACGGGGTGATGTGCACCGAGGATGGCGTTGTCTTCGATGACGGGGTCACGGGCCGGCTGGGCCCCGACCACTACCTGATGAGCACCACCTCGTCGGGCGCGGCGGCGGTGTGGGAATGGCTGGAGAACTGGCTGCAGACCGCGCATCCGGACTGGGCGGTGCACGTCACCCCGGTCACGACCGCCTACGCCAGCATGAACGTGGCCGGCCCCGGTCCCGGGATCTGCTGAGCCGGGTCACCCGGGGCGTCGACCTGGCTAACGAGGCGTTCGGGTACATGGAGGTCCGCACCGGGCAGGTGGCCGGGGTCGGCGGCTGCGTGCTGTGGCGGATCGGCTTTACCGGCGAGCTCAGCTATGAGCTGCACGTCCCGGCCGGCTACGGGCTGGCGGTCTGGGAGGCGCTCCTGGCGGCCGGCGCTGACCTGGGCATCGCGCCGTTCGGAGTCGAGGCGCAGCGCATCCTGCGGCTGGAGAAGGGTCACCTGATCGTCGGGCAGGACACCGACGGCCTGACCCGCGGCTTCAGCGCCGGCCTGGACTGGGCGATCAAGCTCGACAAGGACGACTTCGCGGGTAAGCCGGAACTCGCCTGGCAGCACGCTGCGCCCGGCACCGGCGGTGACTCGCCCGGTGACCAGGCGTCCGCTGACCCGCGCCTGGCCGGCCCGCGCCTGGTCGCGCTGCAGCCCGAGGACGCCGCGGTGGTGCCGCCGGAGGCGAGCCAGATCGTCAGCGGGCAGCACATCGCGGGCCGGGTGACGTCCAGCCGGATGTCGCCCACCCTGGGCCGCTCGATCTGCCTGGCGCAGGTCGACGCGGCCCTGGCCGCCCCGGGCAGCCGGGTCACCGTCCGGCTGCCCGGCGGGCGGCTGATCGGCGCGCGGGTGATGGAGCACCTGGCCCACGTGGATCCCGAAGGGAGCCGGATGCGTGTCTGAGCACTTCGCTGGCGCGGTGACTCCCGGGCCTGATGGCCCGGCGACTGATTCCTCCGGGACGGGCAGGGTGGGGGGCAGCGGCCCCGCGCTGGCGCGCAGCCCGATCGCGCCGGCCGCGCCGGTGCGGGTGGAGGCCGGCTGGGAGGTGAGCGGCTGCCGCAGCGACGCGCCGCTCACCATCACCGACTGCACTCCGCTGGCCAAGGTCGCCCTGCGGGCACCGTGGAACGGCGCGCTGGCCAAGGCACTCGGCGTCTCGTTCGGCAGCGCGAGCCGTGCAGGAGCCAGCCGGGATGAGCGCGGCCGGGTCGAGGACAGCCCGGCTGAAGGCGGCCGGGACGCAGGAAGCCGGGACGGGGCGAGCCAGGACGAGACCTGGCTGGTCGCGGGCTCCGGGCCGGGGGAGTGGCTCGTGCTGGCTCCGCCCGGCACCGCCGCGCAGGTGGCCAGCCGGCTGACCGCCCTCGTGTCGGATTCCGCGCCCGAGGAATTCGTCACCATCATCGACCTCACCCACGGGCGGGCGCTGGTGCGGATCACCGGCCCGGACGCGGCCGCGCTGCTGGCCCGGCTGTGCGGGATCGACTTCCACGACGACATGACCCCCGACGGCGCGGCGCTGCGCGCGCCGGTGGCCGGCGTGGCCACCGACATCATCCGGGACGACCGGGACGGTCGGCTCTCCTACCTGCTGCACTGCGAGCGGTCGTCAGGCCAGTACCTGTTCGGCACCCTGGTCAGTGCTGGCGAGTCGCTGAGCATCGGCATCGACGGCTTCCGCGCGCCCGGCATCTAGCCGGCCCGCTACCCTTCAGCCCCCCGCGGAGAAGAGGACCCAGCATGGACTTCCCGAGCGATCTGCAGATTGCCCGCGCCGCCGCCCTGAAGCCGCTCGAGGACATTGCCGAGGAGATGGGGATCGGCCCGCACCTGCTCGAGCCACACGGCGAGGAGGTGATGAAGATCAAGCTCGACGCGATCGGGGAGCTGGCGGACCGTCCCGCCGCCAAGTACGTCGTCGTCAGCGCGATCACCCCGACGCCGCTGGGGGAGGGCAAGACCACCACCACGGTCGGCCTGGGCCAGGGCCTGCGGCACATCGGGAAGCGGTCGACCGTGGCCATCCGGCAGCCGTCGATGGGGCCGACCTTCGGCATCAAGGGCGGTGCGGCCGGCGGCGGGTACAGCCAGGTCGTGCCCATGGAGGCGCTGAACCTGCACCTGACCGGCGACATGCACGCCGTCACGGCCGCTCATAACCTGCTCGCGGCGATGATCGACAACCACCTCTACCAGGGCAACGAACTCGGCATCGACCCGCACAACATCACCTGGCGGCGGGTGCTGGACGTTAACGACCGCGCGCTGCGCAACATCGTCATCGGCCTGGGCGGGCGGGCCGACGGGGTGCCGCGCCAGACCGGTTTCGACATCACCGCCGCCTCGGAGGTCATGGCCACGCTTGCCCTGGCCGGCTCGCTCGCCGACTTGCGGGGCCGGCTCGGCCGGATCGTGATCGGGTACATGCGTGACGGGACCCCCGTCACCGCCGAGCAGCTGAGCGCGGCGGGCTCGATGGCGGTCCTGCTGCGCGACGCCATCAAGCCGAACCTGCTCCAGACGCTGGAGAACACCCCCGTGCTCGTGCACGCCGGGCCGTTCGGGAACATCGCGACCGGGAACTCGTCGGTTATTGCCGACCTGATCGGGATACACGCCGGCGACTACCTGGTGACCGAGGCGGGCTTCGGCGCGGACATGGGGGCGGAGCGGTTCTTCAACATCAAGTGCCGGACCTCGGGCCTGCGCCCCGATGCCGCGGTCGTCGTTGCCACCGTCCGGGCGCTCAAGGCGCACTCGGGCAAGTACAAGATCATCGCTGGCCGCCCGCTGCCAGCAGAACTGCTCCGCGAGAACCCCGATGACGTCGCGGCCGGCGCGGCCAACCTCCGCAAGCAGATCGAGAATATCCGGCTGCACGGGGTCTCCCCGGTGGTGGCGATCAACGCCTTTCCCACCGACCATCCGAGCGAGCACCAGGCCATCAGGGATATCGTCGCGGAGATGGGAGCGCGGGCGGCGGTGTGCACGCATTTCGCCGACGGCGGCCGCGGGGCCGTCGAGCTGGCCGAGGCGGTCAGCGAGGCCGCGGCCGGGCCGTCGGACTTCCACGTCCTTTATCCCGACTCGGCCAGCCTGCGCGAGAAGATCGCCGCCGTCGCCACCCAGGTCTACGGCGCGGACGGCGTCAGCTATTCAGCCCAGGCCGCAGCCCAGCTCGAGACCTACGAGCGGGCCGGCTTCGGGCACCTGCCGGTCTGCATCGCCAAGACCCACCTGTCCATTTCCTCCGATCCCGCCCTCAAGGGCGCGCCCGCCGGCTGGACCCTTCCGGTCCGCGAGGTGCGGGCCGCGGTCGGCGCCGGATTCGTCTACCCGATCTGCGGCGACATGCGGACGATGCCGGGCCTCAGCAAGAACCCGGCCGCCGCCCGCATCGACCTCGATGACGACGGCCTGGTGGTGGGCCTGTCTTGACCTCGCCCCTGGACCAGCCGGTACGAGGGTTCCTGGATGAGCTGGCCGCCCGCGGTCCGACACCCGGCGGCGGCGGGGCCGCGGCCGTGGCCGGCGCGCTGGCCGCCGGGCTGACGGCCATGGCCGCCCGGTACTCCGACGCTCAGCTGCGCGAGGCGGGCGACCTGGCGGCTCGCGCCGATGAACTGCGGCACCGGCTTACTGATCTGGCCGACACCGACGCCCGCGCCTACCAGGCCGTGCTGGCTGCCTACCGGCTGCCGGAGGACGGCGGGCAGCGTCAGCGGCAGGTCCGCGAGGCGCTGCTCGGCGCGGCCCTGGTCCCGCTGGAGATGGCCGAGACCGGGGCGCAGGTGGCCGGGCTGGCTGCCGGGCTGGCCTGCTCGGGCAATCCCCGCCTGCGCGGCGACGCCATCACCGCGGCGCTGCTGGCCGCGGCATCGGCGCGCAGCGCCGCCGCCCTGGTGGACATCAACGTCGGCCTGGGCGGACTGGATGCCGAGCTGTCCCGGCGGGCCGCCCGGGCCGCCGCCGCCGCCCGCGACGCCGCCGAGGCGGCGGTCACGGCGGGCTGAGTCACCGCGGGCGGGGTCACGGCGGGCTGAGTCACGGCGGGCAGGGTCACGGCGGGCAGGGTCACGGACGGGCCCTGACCCCGGCGCGCGGGCCGCGGCGGGCCAGGAGCGTCACTGCTGACCCGGTCAGCAGGACCAGCACGCCGTAGGCGCCCAGCGGGGCCGCCGCAGCGGGCCCGAACGCGGCCGCGGCGATCCCGGCCGCGACCGCGAAGTCCCGCATGGCCACCGGGAGCAGCACCGCCGTAACGCGGCTCGCCGGCGCGCGCCCCGCGAGTACCCGGCCGAGTACGGCCGAGGCCGCGATGAAGACGACGAGCGCCGCGATGACCCGGGTGTAGGCGGCATCCAGCCGGATCTGGCTGGCGACCTGCCACAGCAGCACCAGCAGCGCCGCCACCGTGACGATCCTGATCAGCGCATCGGCCCGCTGGCCCGGCGTCCAGGCCGTGCGCAGTGCCACCCCGGCGGTCAGGGGCAGCGCGATGACGAGGGCAAGATTGACGAGCAGCCCGGACCCCGAGACGATGACCGGCGCCCCCATCAGCGACAGGATCGGGCCTGCCCCGAGCACGGTGATGATGGTCGATGCCACCAGGAGCACCGCGCACAGCGCTGCCTCGCCGCCCGCGATCACGCACAAGGCCACGGTGGCCACCTCGGCGGGCGCCACCCCGACCGACTGCATCCCCGAGCGCAGCACCGGATCGCCGATCAGCAGGCTGGCCGCCCACGCCAGCGCCGGCAGTGCCGCGGTGCTGACGATCAGGACCACGGCGATGCGCCGCCACGCCACCGCGACCGCGGTCAGGTCGGCGAGGCGCAGCGACAGGCCGGTGGCCAGCACCAGGACCGCTAGCGCGATGTCAATGCCGTTGCCTGCCGACACCGCCCGGCCGGGCGCCGGGGCGGCCACGCCGGCGGCGGCAGCCGCGAGTACCAGGATCAGGAGATAGCGCTCGGCCAGGTCGGCTGCGGTGGCTACCTGCTGTCCCGGTTCGCGCACCTGGCCTCCGGTCGCAATCGCCTGATGCCCGCCATCTGCGGTGTGGCCAAGCTAGCGGGTGACCCGGCCGCTGACCGCGCAAATGCCCCGGCCGACACGGTTTCCGGGCCGCCTTCCTGCTGTCCGGCCGGCCTGCGGGCCAGGACCGGATGCCCGGGTCTTCCGCCGCGCCCCGCTGACGCCACCGCAGCTGTCCCCATCCGGGCCGTCGCCATCTCGGCCGCCGTCTCGGCCGGGCCGCCCTCCGGCGCCGGGCCGGCCCGGCGGGCGCGCCTAGCCCAGCAGCCACTGCGGGTGCTGATGATGGCCGGCCGCCAGCCGGACGTGGTACAGGTGCCGCCAGTACTTCCCGGTCAGCAGGAACTCGCCGGCGGCCGGCAGCGCGCTGATGCCGTTGCAGATGGCCTGCGGATCGCGGTGCCGCTCCCGCACGGCCCGGGCATCGACGACGTCAGTCACCTCACCGGTGGCCGGGTCGATCCCGGCCAGGCAGGCGCGGCCCGCGATGTTGGCCCAGATCCGCCCGGCCGACCACTCCAGGTCGTTGAGCAGGGTGACCCGGCGGCCGCCGCAGCGGACCTGGATCAGGCCCGCGGGCTCCAGCGTCCGCGGGTCGCGGCGGATGAGCTCGCTGGTGCCGTCGCTGGTCACGACGTCGTCGCCGGCCGCGCAGATGCCCCAGCCCTCCCGGTTGTAGGGCACCGTGCCCAGCGGCGTCAGGCTCTGCGGGTCCCAGCGCAGCGCGACCTTCTCCTGGTAGGTCAGCTGCCACAGCTGGTCCCCGGCGCGGCAGATGCCCTCGCCGAACAGCTCGGGCGGCAGCGCTGCGGTGCTGGCGGCCCGGCTGTCCCCGAGCTGGTACTGCAGCAGCGCCGACTCCCCGTACAGGCCCGTGCTCTCCCAGACCGTCTCGCCCGCCACGACCAGGCCCTGGGTGAAGCCCCGGCCGGGGTGCGGCAGCCGCCGCAGCACCTCCAGCCGGTGAAACCTCAGCACGCCGGGCTGCCCGCGCGGGCCCGGCGGCGGCCCGGGGCCGGGCGCGCTAGCGGCGCAGCCACCGGGTGATCGCCGGCCGCAGCGGGCGGCAGGCATACCCGCCGTCGGCCAGCCCGGCGCGCGTCTCGAAGATGTTCCGCGAGCCGAAGTCCCCGGTCAGCACCCACGACCCCGCGGCGGCGGCGAAGTACAGCGGCAGCATGGCCAGGCCGGCGCACCAGGCGTACTGGGTGGCGTGCCGGGCCTCGTGCGCCAGCAGGGCCGGGCAGCCGGGCAGCGCGGCCCGGTCCGCGCGGGTGAGGATCACGTTGCCCATGGTGAAGGCGGGGGCGGCCGGGAGCGGCAGCCGGTACCGGACCCCGATCAGCAGGCCGTCGCGGCCGCGGGCCAGCGGGGCCCGCCCGGCGGCCGCCACCAGGATTCCGGCCAGGGTGGAGCCGTTGACCAGGTTGGCCGCCATCCGGGCCCGGTACCTGAGGCGCACCGCTCACGAGCCGAGGACCGGCCCGGCGCCCGGATCGGCGGCCGGCGCGGCCGACGCGCCTTCCGGAATCCAGGAGGCATGGGGCAGGGCCGGCATATCGAGCCGCAGCTGGCTGTGCTCGCGGTGGGCGGTCATAGCGGCCCGGTGGTAGTCCTCCAGGTCCGCGGCGAAGCCGGGCTGGCCGTACCGGCGGCCGTCCACCAGCGGCCCCTTGGTCCGCTCGATGACGGCCACCACGTCGTCGCCGCTGAGGGTCTTGTAGGTCTCCAGCGCGTGCGCCAGGCACAGCACGTGCTCCCGGTTCTGCGCCAGCATCGTCTCCACCTGGCTCAGCAGCTCGCCGAGCTTGTCCTCGATCCGGTCGGCCAGCGCGCGCCGCAGGTCGACCTCCGGGTCCTGGCCCTTCTTGCGCCGGCCGGCCGCGCCGCCGCCAGGGGACCCGACTTCCAGCCGCTTGGCCGTGGAGTAGGACGACACCGTCGTTCCCATCCCCCAGAAGCCCTCCATGAACGAGGCTACGGTGGTCGCCGACTCCAGGTCTCCCGACACTCCTGACGAGCTGTCGCTGTCGAAGAACATCCGCTCGCCGGCCAGCGAGGCCAGGGACACCAGGATGTCGGTCTCGTACTCACTGCGCCACCGGGTGAACTGGTCCTCGGGCGGGATGCTGGCCACCATGCCGAGGTAGTCGCTGCCCTTCTCGATCGTCGCGATGTCGATGTCCATGTGCTGGCGGCTGCGGAAGGCGATCAGCGCGTGGCAGGCCTCGTGCACGGCCACGGCGTGCCGCTCGCGCTCGATGTACTCCACGTCCTCGGGCGGCCCGAGTTCCTTGAGCTGCTTGGCCCGGATGACGTCCGGCCAGGTGATGACGTCCCGCCCGGCCCGGATCGCCGTGATCAGGGACTCGTTGACCAGGTCCTTGATCGTCGCGCCGGTCGCGTAGGGGGTGATGGTGGCCAGCTTGTCGACCTGCTCGGGAGTCAGCTCGTGCCGGACCTTGGTCAGGTAGCCCTCGTAGGTGCGCACCCGCCCGGCCTTGGACGGGTACCCGACCCGGTAGATCCGGTCGATGCGGCCGGGCCGCAGCAGCGCCTCGTCCAGGGCCTCGGGGAGGTTGGTGGCCATCATGACCAGGATCCGGTACCGGGGCGGCGGCTTGGGCCGCATGCCCAGGGCGCGCCGGACGTAGCGGTTGACCAGGCCGCGCGGCTTCTTCAGGCCGGAAATCTCGGTGAGCAGCGCCTCCAGCGTGCCCATCCCGCCGCCTCCGCCGCCCATGCCCCCCATGATCTGCTTGCTGCGCCGGCTGTCGGGCTCCTCCGGCTCGGCGGCGTCAGCGGCGCGGCGCAGCAGCCGCCACTGGACATCACGCGACAGGTAGGAGAAGCCGTGGCAGCCCGCGGCCAGCTGCGGCGCGACTGCGGTTCCGCGCTGCCCGGGCGGGCCGCCCTGGGCCAGCGCGCCGCGGCGCCCCAGGGAGTCGGCCTCGTCGAAGAAGACGATCACCCCGCCGTACCGCAGCGCCAGCCGGCGCAGCTTGCGGAACAGCGACTTCACCTTCAGGATCCCGACGCCCATGAACATGTTGATGAACGCGCCGGGGTCGACGAACACGTACGGCCTGCCGGTCTCGCCGGCGACCGCCTCGGCCATCAGCGTCTTGCCGGTCCCCGGCGGGCCCCACAGCAGGATGCCGCCGGGCACGTAGCCGCCCCGCGACTCGATCAGGTCCGGGTCCTCCAGGAACAGGATGTTCTCCTTGACCCGCTCCAGGACGTGATCCTGGCCCCACACGTCGGTGAACCGGGTCTTGATGTCGTCGGGGTAGTAGACATCCACGCCGCCGCGGCTCATGAACCAGAACAGCGCGCCGAACTGGATGACGACGAAGAACACCCCGGCCATGATCTGCAGGACGAACGGCAGCGCGTGCCACAGCAGGGCCGGTGCCTGCAGCAGGGCCAGCACGGGGCTGGACTTCAGGAACTTGCCCGCCACCACGGCGATGATGGCGATCCAGAACACCCAGGTCAGCAGCCGCCACAGCCGGAACCTGGTCCAGTCCGACAGCCGGCGACGGGTGACCCGCTCCACTCCGCCGAAGATCCCGCGGACCCAGAACCGGTGATAGCGCGCCCAGTGCTCGCTGGTCAGGAAGTGGATCTGCCGGATGAGCTCCAGGCCGATCAGCACGAACACCCAGGCGCCGGACCGGACCTCCATCCGCACCGCGTCATGGAAGCTGACCAGCGGGTTGTTGGCCATCGCCGACCAGACCAGGATGAACCACAGCAGGGTCAGCAGCAGCAGGAACTTGATCCGGTCCCAGACCGGCAGCCGCTTGCGGGTAGGCCGGTCCTCATCGCGGGGCCGCCCGCCGGGCGGCGGCAGGCCCGCGGCGCCGGCCGCCGGGGGCGCGGTCATCGCGGGTTCCTGACCGTGAAGGACGTCATGACGGTGTTGATCTTGCCTTGATACTGCTGGTAGCACGCAGCCAGGCAGTGCACCATGAGCACATAAACCTCGGTGGCGTCGGAGTTCATCAGGGCGACCTGGTCAAAGGTGTCGGTACTGCCGTCGGGGTAGGTGTAGTCGTAGGTGACCCGAACGCCGTGCACGCCCTGACCCGGCGTGACCACGGTGTTGCGCAGCTGCTTGAAGCCGGTCAGCTGGAACCCGCTCTTGGCTGCGGTCTGCCGGGCCGCCGAGGTCACCGGCAGGAAGAAGTCACGCAGCGTGTTGTAGGACAGCGAATCGGTCGTGGTGGCGTTCACCGGCTCGACGAGCGCATAGGCGAACGGCCTGCTGGCCTGCGGGTTCAGGAGGTCGGCCGCGGCGGGCGAGGCGCTGGCGTCATATCCGGCGGCCCAGACGCCGGCCGGGAGCGAGGAGCTCTGCCCGCCGCTGATCTGGGTGATCAGGTCGCTGTCGGTGATCTTGTCCCAGCCGAACGGCACCTTGAAATAGGCGTGCGCGGAGGAGTCGGTGGCGTAGGAGAACCGGGGGGCGCCGCACCCGGCCAGGATGGTCGCCGCGAGCAGCACCGCCAGCACGGCCGCCGCTCGCCCGGTGGCCAGACCGGCCCTGCTCATCCGTCAGCTCCCCACCCCAGGCGGCCCGATCCAGCACCCTGCAGACCCCGCCTACGGCGAGTATCGCTCCTGAACGGGGCGTATGGATAGATACCGTTTCGTTGTCCTGACATAGGTAACACGTGATGACATCGGTGCTGGTTCGCTCCGGGGACGGCCAGCCGCCCCGGCCGGGATCGCGGCGCGGCCGGGGAGAATGGCCGCGATGGCCCGGGCCGCGCGGGCCCGGCCGCAGCGCTGGGAGGGTGCCATGGCCGATAGCCGGTTCACCGTGACGGAGCTGGCCGGCCTCCCACCGGACCTGCGCGACCGGGTAGGAGCGATCGCGGAGAAGTCGGGGTTCGTGCCCAACATCTTCCGGGCGCTGGGCCACCGCCCGGCCGAGCTGCGCGCCTTCCTCGACTATCACGACGCGCTGATGGACCGCGATGAGGGACTGAGCAAGGCCGAGCGCGAGCTGGTGGTCGTGGCGACATCCGGTGCCAACCACTGCACGTACTGCGTGGTCGCGCACGGCGCCATCCTGCGGATCCGGTCCCGCGACCCGCAGCTGGCCGACCGGGTGGCCGCCAGCCCGTGGCAGGCCGAGCTGGACAAGCGCAGCCGGGCCATCGCGGACCTGGCGCTGGCCCTCACCCGCCAGCCCGAGCTGTTCGGCGAGGCGGACCTGGCGCGAGCCCGCGCCGCCGGGCTCGACGACGATGAGATCTGGGACGTCGGGGCGATCACCGCGCTGTTCGCGATGTCCAACCGGCTGGCGCACCTGACCGCCCTGGCGCCGAACGCGGAGTTCTACACCATGGGCCGGCTGCCGCGATCGTGACGCCCGGCCCTGCGTCGCCCGGCCCTGCGTCGCCCGGCCCCGCGCTGGCCGGCCCAGGGCCGCCGCTAGGCTGCGGCGGCATGCGGATCTTCCTGTTCGACATCGACGGCACCCTGGTCGACTCGGCCGCGGTGGTCGAGCAGGTCTGGCGCCAGGTGGCCCGCGAGTTCGGCGCCGATGAGCAGGCCGTGCTGCGGGACAGCCACGGGCGGGTCGATACCGACGTCGCCCGGGACTACTTCCGCCCGGACCAGGAGAGCGCCGTGCTGGCCCGGGTCAGCGAGCTGGACCTGGCCACGATGAACGGCGTCGCGGCCACGCCGGGCGCCCGCGAGCTGCTGGCCGCGCTGCGCCCCGACCAGTGGGCGGCCGTCACCTCCGGCGGGCGGCGGCTGATGTCCGGGCGGCTGCGCACGGCCGGCCTGCCCCTGCCGCGGGTCCTGGTCAGCGCCGACGACGTGGCCCGCGGCAAGCCAGATCCGGAGGGCTACCTGGCCGCCGCGGCGGCGCTGGGGGCCGCGCCGGAAACCTGCGTTGTGGTCGAGGACTCGCCGGCCGGGGTGGCCGCGGGCCGGGCCGCCGGGGCGCTAGTGGTGGCCGTCACCACCACCCACGCCGCGGCCGCGCTCACGGCCGCCGACGTCGTGATCCCCGACCTGCGCGCGCTGCCCGCCGCCCTGCCGGCGGCGTGACCTCGCCGCCCGGCCGGGCGCCCGTTACTCGGTCTCGGCTGCAGGCGCGGCGACGACAGCCATCCGGGTGCGCCGCCCCAGCCACCAGAACAGCACGCCGATGCAGACAAAGGCCAGCACCGGGATGGCCTCGGTCAGCAGGAAGGTGAAGCGCTGAGCGTGCGTCCAGCTCTCGGGCAGGAAGTCCGGGCCGAACCACGAGTCGCCGGCGCCGGGCGCGATGAGCTGCACGGTCGCCACCGCCACCAGGATCATCAGCACGACGGTCAGGCTGCGGTAGGCCGGCATCTTGAACGGCCGCGGCGTGTCGGCGTGGCTGCGCCGCAGCTTCCACAGCGCGGGGTAGATCAGCAGGTAGCTGATCAGCGTGGTGGAGATGGTGACGCCGAGCACGGCGTTGAAGTACTTGGCCGCGTCGCCGCTGGTGATCTGCTGGGCCAGGATCACCACGACCGTCGCCATGATCCCGCTGAACACGTTGACCCGTACCGGGGTGCCGAACCGCTCGCTGATCACGCCGAGGAACCGCGGCCCGGAGCCGTCGTAGCAGGACACGGCCAGGGCCCGGTCCGAGCCCATGATCCACGTCGCGCCGGAGGTCAGCAGGCACACCAGGAACAGCACCGCGCAGGCATCGCCCAGCACCAGCCCGGCGCCGGTCAGGCTGGCCCCGGTCGCGGTGACGTGGCCGCCGTACACGGTGAACACGTCCTGGATGGCGCTGATGAACCCGCTGAAGTTGGTGATCGCGCTGGACGGCAGCACGATCAGGATGCCCAGGACCGGCAGCGCATAGAGCAGCACGCTGCCGATCGTCGACCGGGCGATGG
The DNA here is from genome assembly GCA_963780555.1 of uncultured Actinomycetota bacterium. GTDB lineage: Bacteria > Actinomycetota > Actinomycetes > Streptosporangiales > Streptosporangiaceae > DASUBV01. The sequence continues at coordinate 328,601 of CAWACD010000002.1, forward strand.
CGAACGGAACGTCCTTCTGCGGGTCGGTCATCTCCTCGCCGGCGCTGCTGGGCAGCTCGAAGCCGACGAAGTTGAACAGCAGGACGCCGATCAGCAGGACGAACCCGCCTGCTGAGGGGGAGTAGCCGCTAGCGCCCAGGCCGTGCACGCCGTGCCGTCCCGCGTACAGGACGACCGTGAGGCAGAACAGTCCCAGCAGCGCGAAGCGGGCGAAGGCGCCAGCCGTGGGCAGCCACTTGCCGACGCTGAACGACATGATCGCGGCGACGATCGACACCCACACGAAGGCCAGCGCCACGATGTACCAGACCGCCGTCGGCAGGGGGTGCCCGTCGTTGAAGAACACCTGCACCGCCCCGATGCAGCTGATCGTCAGCGAGCCGCCGATCCACACCGGGTTGGTGATCCAGTACAGGAAGTTGTTCACGGCGCCGGCCAGGTGGCCGAAGGCGAGCCGGGTCCAGTAATACGGGCCGCCCTCCATCGGGAAGGCCGTGCCCAGCTCGGAGAACAGCAGCGCCTGCGGGATGAAGAACGCCACCGCGAAGACCATCATCCAGGTGAAGGCCTGGCCGCCGCCCTGGGCCACGTTGGCCACGGTGTCGACGCCGACGATCGTGCAGATGAGGAAGAACAGGATGTCCAGGCGGCCGAAGTGGCGCTGCAGCTTGCTGCGCTCGATCGCCGCGGCGGCGGTAGTCGGAAGGTCGAGGGTTGCCATGGCTTGCTCCCGGCGCTCGAAGTACTACCAGAATCCGCCGGGCACCCTCGCCCTGGGCGATTTCGGGAATAGTACCTGTCGGCGTGATATCTGACCAGGTCATGGCGAGGGATGAACATTCAGTAATAAAGGCCGCAAGGACCACGAATGACACGCCCGCCCCGGCCGTCCCGGGCCGGGGCGGACCGGTCAGCCGGGCAGCCGGATCTCAGCGAACAGCGCGCGGTGATCGCTGTGCGCCAGCAGGTGCACCGAGATTCCCAGCACCGCGCACCGCGGGCCGGCCAGCACGTGGTCAAAAGACAGCACCGCCGGCCCGCGGCCGATTCGCGGCCCCCAGGTCGGGATCAGGCCGCGGCCGGCCTCGCTGGCCGCGTCCCGGTAGCCCAGCTTCAGCAGCCGGCGGAACTGCGCGTGGTCGGCGGTCGCGTTGAAGTCCCCGGCCAGGATCACCGGGGCGGCGCCCGGCGGGGGCAGCGCAGCCAGCTCACCCCGCCAGCGCGGGACCGCGGCCGGCGCCCACGGCGGGTAGGGCGGATGGGGGTGCACGCAGACCAGCTGCACGTGCCCCCCGGACGGCAGGGTCAGGCAGGCGGACGGCTGGGAGGCGTAGCTCGGTCCCACGGGCAGCCCGGGTTCCAGCGGGTACCGGGCGTAGATCGCACTGCCGCGGTAGCGGTAGCCGTAGACATCGCTCAGCTCATGGGGCAGCAGCTCGTGCACCCCGGCCGCGCGCAGCCGGGCCTCGCCGTCGTCAGTCAGCTCCTGGACCAGCAGCACATCGGCCCCCAGCTGGCGTGCCAGCGCCAGCAGGTCCGGCCCGGCCGAGTCGCCCTGGTGCAGGTTGGCTGTCAGCAGCCGCAGAGCCGGACCGCCGGGCGCCAGCGCGCCGCGCGCCGCCCGGCGCCCGGGCACCGCGCGCGGGGCCAGGACGGCCGTGAGCGCCGCGGCCGAGACCGCGGCCGTGACCGCGGGCCCGCGCCGCCGCAGCGCCAGCGCCAGCAGCCCGGCCGCGGCGCTGGCCTGCGGGGTCAGCGACACCAGCGGCACGCTGACCCGCTGCAGCGGAGTGAGGCGGTCGGCGGCCGACAGCCGGGCGACCGCGTAAACGGCCGCCGCGCCTGCGGCCGCCCACTCCAGGCGCGGGGAAGTCACCCGGCCATCTTCCCGGGTCACGCGAGCCGGAGCCGGGCGGTACGGGCGCACGGCAGCAGGCCGGTGCGCGGGCGGAGTGGAGACAGTGTGAAGACAGTCCCGGACAAAATTCGTTATTCGGTATGGATGATAGACATTCGGCGGGCCGTGAACTGATACTCGCCGTGGGGATACGCACCGGTCCGGAGCGCGGCAGCGCCCGGCAGCTTTCACCTCGGGGGGCCAGGGTGACAGATGATCAGTTCTCCGCCGGCCAGGCCGCGGAGTCAGGCCTGCCGGGCCAGGGCGGCCCGGGCGGCTCGGGCGAGCGGCAGGCGGCGATCGTCATCGTCAGCCGGGACCCCGGTACCCGGCAGAGCCTCAGCCGGGAGCTCATCAGCCGCTACAGCACCGACTACCAGATTCTTGCCTGCGACCAGCCGGCCGGGCTCGCGCCGTTGCTGACCGGCCTGACCGCCGCGGGCACGCCCGTCGCACTGGTCATCGGCAGTGTCGGCGCGGAGGACCCGGACGGCATCGAGGTGCTGGCCTCGGTGCGGGGCGCCGCCCCGGAGGCCTCGCGGGTGGCCGCGGTCCGCTGGGGCGAGTGGGAGACTGCCCGGCCGACCTTCGACGCGGTCACGCTGGGCAAGGTCGACCACTGGGTCACTCGCCCCGAGCAGATCCCGGACGAGGAGTTCCACCACTCCATCACGCAGTTCCTGAGCGAGTGGGCCGGCCTGCACAGCGGCGGCTTCGAGGCGGTGCGGATCATCGGCGAGCGATGGTCGGCACGGTCCCAGGAACTGCGGGACACCTTCGCCCGCAACCGGATCCCGATCGGCTTCTACGATGCCGACTCCGAGCACGGCCGGCAGCTGCTGCACGAGCTGGGCGCGGATTCCGGCGAACTGCCGGTCGTCGTGCTGCGCTTCGGCGCCGACCGGTCCGCGCTGGTCAACCCCTCGAACCTGGAGATCGCCGAGGCGTTCGGGCTGATGACGCCGATCCCCGAGGACGAGGTGTTCGACGTGGCGGTGGTCGGGGCCGGGCCGGCCGGGCTGGCCGCCGCGGTCTACGCCGCCTCCGAGGGTCTGCGCACGGTCGTGGTCGAGCGCGAGGCCATCGGCGGCCAGGCGGGTTCCAGCTCGATGATCCGCAACTACCCGGGCTTCGCCCAGGGCATCAGCGGCTCCAAGCTGGCCTTCGAGGCCTATCAGCAGGCCTGGTTCTTCGGCACCACGTTCTTGTTCATGCGCCAGGTGGAGGGCCTGTCGCAGGCCGGCGGCCGGTGCCGGCTGCGGCTGTCGGACGGCGCCGTGCTCACCTCCCGGACAGCGGTCATCACCACCGGCGCGGCCTACCGGGAGCTCGGCGTGCCGGAGCTGGAACGACTGCTGGGCCGCGGGCTGTTCTACGGGGCCGGGGTCAGCGAGGCATCGGCCATGCACGGACGGCAGGTGTTCGTGGTGGGCGGCGGCAACTCCGCCGGCCAGGCCGCGCTGCACCTGGCCCGGTGGGCGGACCAGGTGACCATTCTGGTGCGCGGGGCCTCCCTGGCCCGCAGCATGTCGGACTACCTAGTCCGCGAGATCGACGCCGCACCGAATATCGGCGTCCGGCACCACGCGCGGGTCGCGGGCGCCGGCGGCGATGACCGCCTCGAGTCGCTGGTACTGGAGGACACCAGGTCCGGCGACCGGCAGCGGGTGCCGGCCGACGCGTTGTTCGTCCTCATCGGCTCCCAGCCCCGGACCGAGTGGCTGGACGAGAGCGTCGCGCGGGACCAGTGGGGCTTCATCATGACCGGCGCTGACCTGGCCGACGGGCCCGGCGGGCAGCCGGGCCCGGGCCGCCTGCCGCTGCCGCACGAGACCAGCCTGCCCGGCGTGTTCGCGGCCGGGGACGTGCGGCGCGGCTCGGTTAAGCGGGTCGCCTCCGCGGTGGGGGAGGGCGCGGTCACCGTGCCGCTGGTGCACCGGCGGCTGGCCGAGGTGGCCGCGGCCGCGGCCGGAGCCGCCGTGGCGGCCGGGACGGCCCGGTAGCGCCGTGCGCGGCGCACACGGAGCGCATCGCCGCGGCGCCGCCCGCCCGGCCGGCGGGTCCGGGCTGCGGGCCGACGGGTCTGCGCAGTCCCGGCCCGCCCCGTCGGACTCGGCCGCGGAGACTCCGGCTGCGGAGACCCCGGCCCCGGAAACCCAGCCCACGCACAGCCCCGCGGCGGGCATCGCGGCGGCGGGCAGCGGCGGGACGGACGGCCGCGGGACAGGCAGCCCGGTCACCGCGGTCAAGCCGCTGGCGCCCGGCATGCGGGTGATCTTGCTCGTCGCGGCCGGACTGGTCTTCCTGGCCGGCTTCCAGCTTTTCGTGTTCACCGAGCGGACCAGCACGTACTTCGCCTGGACGATCGCCACCCCGCTGGCCGCCGCGTTCCTCGGTGCCGGCTACTGGGCCAGCTTCGGGATCGAGGCGCTGGCCTGCCGGCAGCGAGCCTGGGCCAACGCCCGCATCGCGGTGCCCACCGTGCTGGTCTTCACCGTCCTGACCCTGGTCGCAACCCTGCTGCACCTGGACAAGTTCCACCTGGGCAGCGAGTTCTCCGCATCGACGCGGGCGGTGACCTGGGCCTGGATCGCCATCTACGCCCTGGTCCCGGTGCTCATGGCGATCATCTGGGTGGTGCAGGCCCGCCGTCCGGGCAGCGACCCGCCGCGCACCCGGCCCCTGCCGGGCTGGCTGTACGGGCTGCTGGCGGTGCAGGCCGTGGTGCTGCTCGGCGCCGGGATCACCCTGTTCGCGCGGCCCGGCGACGCCGCCACGCTCTGGCCCTGGCCGCTGACCCCGCTGCTGGCCCGGGCCACCGGCGCGTGGCTGATCAGCCTGGGCGTGGCCGCGGCGCACGCGCTGCTGGAGCGGGACGCCCGCCGCCTGCGCCCGGCCGCGGCCGGTTACCTGCTGCTGGTGCTGTTCCAGCTCATCGCGCTGGCCCGGTACCCCGGTCAGTTCGGCTGGTCCGGCGCGGCCGGCATCAGCTACCTGGTCGTCCTGGCCACCATGCTGGTCGCCGGAGCCGCCGGCCTGGCTCGCGGGCTGCCGCGGGTCAGGCCGGGGGGTCAGGCGTAGCAACCGGGCCCGCGGACTGGCCTGGCGATGTTCGGCGGGCAGCGACAACAAGGAAGTTCGGCAGGTGGGCATATGCCTCGGCGCCTGGCGCCCCTGATGCCACAGCCGCGGGGTCCAGGGCGGGTTCTCCCCTGCAACGCGATCCGGGAACTGCCCGGCCCCGGGGCGCGTCGCGGCCCAGCAGGCGGGCGGGTTCAGTGCGGGTGCGGCGCCCTAGGGAGCCGGCGGGCGGTCCGGGCCGAGCGGCCCCGGTGTCGCGGACCGCGGTCGCGATCTCATCCAGATCCGCGCCGGTCAGCTGCAGCTGACCGGCCGCGGTCCAGTCGTCGAGCTGGGCCGGGCTGCGGGCGCCGACGATCGCGCCCGTCACGCCCGGCCAGGCCAGCACCCACGCCACCGCGACAGCAGCCGCAGTCGTCTCGTGCCGCTCCGCGACCGCTCGCAGGCGCTGGGCCAGGGCCAGGTTGGCGGCCAGCCGGTCCCCGGCGAACTCGGGGTTGCGGCTGCGCCAGTCATCGGCGGGCATCGCGGCCACCCGCTGCGCAGTCATCGCCCCCGACAGCAGCCCCGCTTGCAGCGGGCTGTACACGATCACGCCGGTGCCATGCGCCGCGCACCAGCCGAGCTCGGCCGCGGCGGCGTCCCGGCGGATCAGCGAGAACGGCGGCTGCAGGCTGTCCACATGCCCGGCCTGCTCGGCTGCGGCCAGCGCCGCGGCTGCGTGGTTAGACAGCCCCGCGGCGCGGATCTTGCCCTGCTCGCGCAGCCGCACCAGCGCGCCCCAGTACTCCTCGATCGGGGGCCCGGCCGCCGGGTCGGCGGGCGGCCAGTGCACCTGCAGCAGGTCGATCCGCTCGGTTCGCAGCCGCCGCAGCGAGTCCTCGACCTCGCGCTGCACGGATTCCGGCGGTCAGGGCCGTGTGCAGCGGGGCCATCGGGTCGGCCGGGTCCCAGCGGCGGCCGAGCTTGGTGAAGACATACGGCCGGTCGCCTCGGACATGGTCGGCGGTGGCCTGCCCGACGATCTCCTCGGCGTGCCCGTGCCCGTAGGCCGGCGCGGTATCGATCCAGTTGATCCCGGCCTGCGCCGCCGTGCCGGATGGCGGCCTCGGACTGGCGGTCGTCCTGCGGGCCCCAGCCGGCTGCCCAGCCGCCGCCGCCCTGCGCCCAGGTTCCCAGCCCGACGCGGCTGAGGATCCATCCCGGAACTGCCCAGCGGCGCGGTCGTCAGCGGTGATGTCAGGGGCACGGGAGCCGTCCTTTCCAGTTGCCGGACCGGATACCTGGGACCCTAGCGGGCCGCGTCTCCCCCGCAGTTTCCACGGCATCTGCACATCGCGGACGGCCGGGCCTGAAAGCTAGGCGGCCAGGAGGCGCACGCTGGCCGGGCCGGGCCGGGCACACGGCCACGCTGCGGGCAGTGCCGGTCCTGCGCCGGCGAACGTTCCCGGCCGGGCTGGTCCTGGTCTGGCGATTTGACGGGCACCATTACCAGCGCCGTTTACTTAGTGTGACGGACAGGCCAGATAAGTTGCCATTAACCTGTCACCGGCAGCGCGGAAAGGCGCCGGGGGGCTTCCATCCCGTTTCCTGGCCTGGCCCGGCGCTGCCGGGACCCTATGGGAACGAGGGGACCTGCTGCTGGATGGGGGCGGGGCCTGTTGCCGTCGCATGGACGGGCCCCGCCTTCGTAGGGGAGGAACAGTGCCTGCGGAGCCGAACACCACCGTCCTGATGCAGATCAGGTCAGCTGCCGGACCGGATACCCGGGACCTTGGCGGGCCGCGTCTCCACGCGACTTCCACGGCATCTGCACATCGCGCGCACGGCCGGGCCTGAAAGCTAGGCGGCCAGGACGCTGCGACGTCCATTTCCGCTGGCCAGCGCGCCATTGGCTGGCCCATTCAGGAGGATTTCCGCCGATGTCATTACCGACCGGGCCGCTGCCGATCTACATCACCAACTCCAGCACGCGGGTCACTGATTCCGATGCCAAGACCATGACCGACGCTGTCGCGGCTCAGGTGCGCGATCACTTCGCCCCGGCCTGGCGGATCCCGGTCAATCCGGTGACCTATATGGACTCCGGCGCGGCGAAGCCGTCGTGGGGAGCGGTGCTGTCGCTGGTGGATGACCCCGACCAGCCCGGCGTGCTGGGCTGGCACACCGAGGGCGAGGGCGGCGTGATCTTCGGCTATGTCTTCGCCGCGCCCGTCCTGGACAACGGCGGCCAGGTGCTGACCGGCGCGACCTACACGGTGGCCGCGACGCTGTCCCACGAGGTCCTGGAGACGATTGCCGACCCGCACGTCAACCTGTGGGCGACAGGTCCGGCCGACACGCTCATCTCGCAGGAAGTCTGCGACCCGGTGGAGAACGGCAGCTACGAGATCGACGGGGTGTCGGTCAGCAATTTCGTGACGCCCGAGTGGTTCGACGCGCAGTCCGCGGCGGGCACTCAGCTGGATTACCTGAACAAGGTCAGCAAGCCATTCCAGATGGACAAGGGCGGCTATTACGTGCACGTCAAGGGCGGCAAGCCCAGTCAGGTCTTCGGTGAGGACGTCCCGCAGTGGCGCCGGGACACCAAGTCGCACGAGAACTCGCGGGCCGGTCACCTGACCACCTTCGAGACGCTCCGGCGGCTGTCGTAGCGCCGCGGGCGGGCGAGGCACGGGCGGGCCGTGAGCCCGCCGGGCCCCGCCCGCTCGCGCAAATCGGGCAGATCCTGCTAAGAAAGCTGCGTGACCCCTGCCATCCTGCTCGACTGCGACACCGGCATCGACGATGCCCTGACCCTGCTGTACCTGGCCCGGCTGGCGCAGTCCGGGCAGGCTGAGCTGACCGCGATCGGCACGGTGCACGGCAACGTGGCCCCCGATACCGGGGCCCTGAACACGCTGCGGGTACTGGAGTGCGCCGGGCTGGACGGGGTGCCGGTGGCCGTCGGCGCAGCCGGGCCGATGGTCGGGCCGGTGTCGTACGCGCACGAGTTCCACGGCACCGACGGACTGGGGGACACCGGCCTGCCCCCGCCGGCCGGGCAGCTGACCCAGACTTCCGCGCCGGAGCAGATCATCCGGCTGGGCCGGCAGCGGCCCGGCGAGCTGACCCTGGTGGCCGTCGGGCCGCTGACCAACCTGGCTATCGCGCTGCTGCTCGAGCCCGGCCTGGCGGGGCTGTTCCGGCAGGTCGTGATCATGGGCGGCGCGCTCGATCACCCGGGTAACGTCACCGCCCACGCCGAGGCCAACATCTGGCACGATCCCGAGGCCGCTGAGCTGGTGCTGAGCGCGCCCTGGCCGGTGACGCTGGTGCCGCTGGACGCGACCCACCCGACCGCGGTGGACGGCACCTGGCTGGACCGGCTGGCCGCCGGGGAAAGCCCGACGGCCCGGCTGGCCAGCCGGCTCCTGGACTTCTACTGCGGTGCCTACCAGGCCACCCTGGGCTGCCGGGGAGCCGTGATCCACGACGCGCTGGCCGCCATGCTGGCCGTCGACCCGGCGCTGGGGGAGTATGCCCAGCGGCCGGTCCGCGTCGAGCTGCGCGGCGAGCACTTCCGCGGGGCGACCCTGTGGGACCGGCGGGCCGCCGCCCGGCCCGATGGCCGCCCGGCGGTCCGGGTCGCGACGGGCTGCGATGTCCGGCTATTCCAGGAGCGCCTGCTGGCCAGCCTCCTGTAACCGGGTTTGTGACCGGCCCTCCGCTGGGAAGGCTAGCCAGCTCTGGAGCCCCGGTCGGGGGTTACCTGTCACGGGTGAGCGGAGCTTGGGGTGGGCCTCGCAGCGCAAGGCGGCCATGCGGCAGCACAGGGCGGCGATACGAGTGTGCTGCCCGCTGCCCGGCGGGCCGGCGAGCTGACCGACGAGCTGCTCCAGTCCGGCGTGTGGACCGACGACATGCTGGAGCGGGCCGGGATCGAGGTCACCGATGTCCCGCTGGTGTCGGTCGGCGGCGGGATCGGGTCGTTTGTCACCGCTGACTACCTGCGCATCGCCGGGGTCGCGGCGGACCAGATCGCGGTGCTGTCCAATATCGACTTCGCGTGGCAGACGTATGAGTACCTGACCCGGGTGTCGCAGATCCCGCGCGGTGAGCGGATCCGCTCCGACTCCGCCTCGCGGCCCGACAACATCTGGGGCTTCCCGTCCTACGGCCTGGCTGAGGCGGTGCATACCCGGAGCCTGCGGCCGCTGTGGCAGCTGCTGGTCGAGCCGGTCGGCGACGACTACTACACGCCGCTGGCCGGCCAGGTCTTCGCCAGCCTCGAGCGGGAGGCCAGCCGGATCGGCTACGAGCAGATGGTGATCAAGGGCCAGGTCCGGATGGTGCGCCGTCGGCACGGCGGCGGCTATTTCACCATCCTGACTCAGATGCCCGGTGCCGCTCAGCCCCGCCGGATGGCCTACCGCTCGCAGTACGTGCACCTGGCCGTGGGCTACCCGGGCCTGAAGTTCCTGCCCGAGCTCCAGGAGTTCCGTACTGGCTACAGCGACTTCCACCATGTGGTCAGCGCCTACGAGGACCACGAGCACATCTACCAGCGAGCCCGGGCCCGGCCGGTGGTGATCCTGATCCGCGGCGGCGGGATCGTCGCCTCGCGGGTGCTGCAGCGGCTGATGGACGACCGGGAGCGGTACGGGCTGCAGACGGAGATCGTGCACCTGTTCCGTACCTATGTGTCCGGATCGCACGGCCCGCACGCGTGGAGCCGCCGCAAGGGCGGCGACGGGTTCGCCTACCAGGGCTTCAACTACCCCAAGTCCGTCTGGGGCGGACAGCTCAAGGTGCGGATGCGCCGGCTGGAGGGCGAGGACCGGGCGGCGGCCTACAAGCAGATGGGCGGCACCAACACGCCCTACCGCCGCCGCTGGCAGGAGCAGATGCGACGCGGGCCGGACGCAGGGCTGGTACCGGACGATGGCCGGCACCGTCGAGCAGATGATGCTGACCGACGGCATGGTGGTCAGCCGGGTCGCCACCCGCACCGGGACGCTGGACGTCGCGGCTGACTACGTCATCGACTGCACCGGCCTGGAAGCCGACATCGGCGAGCATCGCGTGCTGGCCGACCTGCTGGAGCATTCCGGGGCGGGCCGCAACCCGCTCGGCCGGCTGGACGTGGAGCGCAGCTTCGAGGTCCGCGGCGCGGCCAGCGGCGACGGCGTCCTGTACGCCTCGGGCTCGGCCACGCTGGGCGGTTACTTTCCCGGCGTGGACACCTTCCTCGGCCTGCAGATCGCGGCCCAGGAGATTACTGATGACCTGGCCCGGCGGGGGTTCTGCCAGCGGATCGGCCCGGTCCGGTCCACGACGCAATGGCTGCGCTGGGTGCTCGGCCAGGCAGCCCTAGCTCGTTACCTCTGAAGCCCGTTACGTCTGACGACAAGGAGTCAGCCAGGTGGTTCCCACGCTGGCCGGCCGGATCCAGACCCGGCTGGCACTGCTGGCGGTGGTGGGCGGGCTGGTCACCGCCATCATCGTCCCGGTGCTGCCCGTGCCTGCCTCGGTATCGCTGGGCGACACCTACCGCAATGCCTTCCTCATCCTGGCCGCCGTGGCGGTGCTCGGGGTGGGCTGGGAATTCATCTACCACTTCCTGATGCAGTGGCGGTGGGAGAAGGACTGGCCGACCCTATTCGGCCTGATCACGCTGGTACCCGAGGGGCTACTGGTGTGGCTGGTGATGCGAGCGGGGATCATCCCGGGCATGACCGGGACGGTGCCCGCTCCCGCGTTCTGCCTTCAGTTCCTCGCGGTGTGGATCGTGGTGTGGCTGGTGGCGAACGGCCCGATGCGGGTGCCGTTCATCCGCTGGCGCTTCCGGGGGGGACGGCTAGCGTGACCGAGCAGACCCACCGGCCCGGACTATGGTCCGCGCCGGGCGACGGCGTGCTGGCCCGGGCCGGCGACCTGATCCTGCTCAGCGGGCCCGCGGAGGCCGCCCTGCTGGACCGGCTGCTGGCGGCGCTGGAGCAGGCCGCCGCGGCCGGCGCTGACGGGCGGCGGCTGGCTGATGCCGTCGAGGACATCCTGGGCGACGCGGGCACGGTCCCGGTGATCGCGCTGGGACCATCCGGCACCGGGCTCGTCGCGCTGGTCGCCGGGACGGCGTGGGCGGAAGTCACCACCGCCGAGGTCAGGCAGGCCCTGCCCGCCGGGCGGCCAGGCTGGCTGGTCCGCAGCACGCTGCCCGGCCCCGTTCTGGCTGTTCATGCCGGACTGGAGGCCGGCCAGCGCGATGCTGCCCGTACCGACCGCTACTCGCACCTGGACCGCGGCAGCGTCCGGGCGGGCAGCCTGTCCTACTACGCCGGCTCCCCGGCCGCTGCCCGACCCGCACCCGAGCCAGCCGCGCCGGACCGGGCGGACCGGGCGGCGGCGCCGGACGAGGGGACGGCGGGCGAGGGGACGCCGGATGAGGGGACGGCGGGCGAGGGGACGCAGCCGGGTGCGGCCGCCGGGCGGGCGGCCGCCGCTGCCGCCGACCGCGACACCGAGGCTCACCCCGCGCCGCCCGCCGCCGCGGGGCGGTCGCCGCAAGAGCGCCGGGCCCTCGGCGGGGGCCAGTCGTCCGATGTGCTCCAGCCGGGTGACGATCAGGCCCCGGCCGCAGGCCAGCCAGCTGATCCGGGCCAGCCGCCGGCCGCGGGCGCGCCATCCCAGCCGAGCCCGCCGCCGGCCGTGAGCCGGCCATTCGCTGACGCGGTGGCGGAGACCAGCGCGGCCAGTGCGGACCCCGAGGCCCGCGCGCCAGCGCCAGATGCGGTTGCCGGGGCCGACGCGAGCCCGGCGCCCGAAGCGAGCCCGGCGCCTGAAGCGAGCCCGGCGCCTGAAGCGAGCCCGGCGCCTGAAGCGAGCCCGGCGCCTGAAGCGAGCCCGGCGCCTGAAGCGAGCCCGGCGCCTGAACCGAGCCGGCCCGAGCCCGGCGCCTGAACCGAGCCCAGCGCCGGCCGCGAGCCCGGCACCCGCCGCCGGCGAGCCGTTCGAAGCCGTGCTGCTGACCGGGGCGTCGCTCGGTGCGGCCCTCAGCGAGACCGGGGAACGGCCGCCGCTGCCGCCCGCCGCCGAGCCCGCGCCGGCCGTGCCCGACGCCGCCGAGCCGATGATCATGGGCGCGTACTGCAAGAACGGTCACTTCGACGACCCCGAGGCCCGGTTCTGCGCCGTCTGCGGCATCTCGATGAACCAGCAGACGCTGACGCCCCGCCTCGGCCCGCGGCCCCCGCTCGGCCTGCTGCTCCTGGACACCGGGGCTGTGCTGCAGCTCGACGCCGACTACGTGATCGGCCGGGAGCCGGAGATGGACCCGTCAGTTATGGCCGGCAACGCGCGCCCGCTGCCGATTCCCGATGCCACCGGGACGCTGTCCCGGGTGCACGCCCAGATCCAGCTCGTGGACTGGAACGTGCTGGTCACCGACCTGGGCTCAGCCAACGGCACCCGGATCCGGCGGTCCGGTGACAGCGCTGCCGAGCAGCTCATCCCGCGGGTCCCGGCGCTGCTGCGGCCGGGCTGCCGGGTCGACCTGGGCGGCCGGCGGCTGCACTACGAATCTCACCGCGGCCGGTAGACGACCATGACCGATGAGCAGATCCAGCTGCTGCTGGCCGATCTGGCGATCATCATCGCCCTGGCCCGGCTGCTCGGTGCTGCCGCGAAGCGGATCGGCCAGCCGCCGGTCGTGGGCGAGATCGTCGCCGGCATCCTGCTCGGGCCGACCTTCTTCGGCGGCGCGATCACCCGCACCCTGTTCCCGGCCGACCTGAAGGGGCCGCTGAGCGCGCTGGCCAACCTGGGCCTGGTGCTGTTCATGTTCGTCGTCGGGTACGAGATAGACCTGCGGCTGATCCGGGGCCGGGCCAAGGTGGCCGCCACGGTGTCGGTCAGCTCGGTGATCCTCCCGCTGTCGCTGGGCGCCGGGCTCGGGGTGTGGCTGACCTACCGCTATAACGTCACCAATACCGCGGCGTTCGTGCTGTTCATCGGCATCGCGATGTCGGTCACCGCGTTCCCGGTGCTGGCCCGCATCCTGGTCGACCGGGGCCTGCACCGGACCCGGATCGGCGGCCTGGCGCTGGCCAGCGCCGCCGTCGACGACGTGCTGGCCTGGTCGCTGCTGGCCATCGTCGTCGCGGTGGCCGGGACCGGCGGCCACCAGGAGCGGCTGGCCTTCGTGCCGCTGTACGCGGCGGTGATGATCTGGGGCTTCCGGCCGCTGCTGCGCCGCCTGGCCGGGGTGTACCTGCGCCGCGGCCGGCTGACCCCCAACGTGCTGGCCGCCGTGCTGATCGGCCTGCTGGTCTCGTGCCTGGCCACCGACTGGATGGGCGTCAAGTTCATCTTCGGCGCGTTCGTGTTCGGCCTGGTCATGCCCCGCGAGACGGCGGGCGCGCTGCGCGAGGACATCCTGGAGAGCCTGCAGCAGGTCACCGTGCTGGTGCTGCTGCCGGTGTTCTTCGTGGTGTCCGGGCTCAGCGTCAACCTGTCCACGGTCGGCCTGTCCGGCCTGCTGGAGCTGCTGGCCATCCTGGCCGTCGCCATCGGCGGCAAGTTCGGCGGTGCCTTCGCCGGCGCCCGGCTAGTCCGGGTGCCGCCCCGGCAAGCCGGGGTGCTGGCGGCCCTGATGAACACCCGCGGCCTGACCGAGATCGTCATCCTGACGATCGGGCTGCAGCTGGGCGTGCTCACCGGCCAGCTGTACTCGCTGATGATCGTGATGGCGATCGTGACCACCGCGATGGCCGGGCCGCTGCTCAAGGCCATCTACCCGCGCCGGCTCATGGAGCGCGACATCGCGGAGGCCGACCGCGTGCTGCTCGGCGAGCCGCCGCCGCACCGGATCCTGGTGCTGGTCGATGCGCCCGGCTCCGCCGACGCGCTGGTCGACGTCGGCGCGGGCCTGGCCGCCAGCCGGCCGCACAGCGAGGTGGTCCTGGCCCACCTGGTCTCGCACCGCGAGACCACCCAGCTGGAGGTCGGCAGCGGGCTGGGCGAGGAACTGCTGCAGCTCACCGAGACGATGACACAGCTGGAGGGGCTGGCCGCCCGGGCCCGGCAGCACGGCGTGCGGGCCGTCGTCCAGTCCCGGTTCAGCGAGAACGTCGCCGGGGAGCTGTCGGAGTATGTGGCGGCCGCCGCGCCGGACACCATCGTGCTGGGCCAAAACGGCGTGTCCCGCGCGGATCTGGGCGCGGACGGCTCGACGCAGCTGGTGACGGTGCTGGGCCCGCCGCCAGCCGCGCCGGGTGCGGTCGCGGTCCGCTGGGCCCGCGGTGCGGACGGGGCGGCCGCGGTGCAGGTCGCCGCACAGCTCGCGGTGGCCGGCCAGCTCAGCCTGATCGTGGCGCCAGGCGGCGGCCGCCGGGCCACGGTGGCCGCGTCCCTGGCCCGGCACGGGGTGCCCGCCAGCGACGGCCCGCCGCCCGACGGCGCCCTGCTGGTCGGCCCGGCCGGAGACGCCGGCGCGCACCTGTCGGTGGTGGCCGGCAGCCGGGAGGCCAGCGACGACATGGACCAGTGGGTAGCGGCCCTGGATGAAAGGCGGATCCTGTGATCAGCTCCGACAGCCCGGCCGGTTCCGGCAGCAGCCCGGCGGCCGCGCGCGACGGGATCGCCGACTACCAGTTCATCCGCATGCTGGGCGCGGGCAATCACGGGGTGTACTACCTGGCCGGCCGCCCCGAGCGGCTCGGCCCCGGCGCCGAGCTGGTCGCCGTCAAGGTGCTGTCCGGGGCCAGCAGCCAGGACACCTTCCGGCGGGCCACTCGGGAGCTGGCCGCCTTCGCCGCCGTGAGCTCCCCGGACCTGGTCACCCTGTACGACGCGGGCCAGCAGGGGGAGGAGCTGTACTACTCGATGGAGTACTTTCCCGGCGGCTCGCTGGGCGACCCCGCGCAGCCGCCGGAGGACCAGGCCGTCGTGTCCGCGGTGGCCGGGGCGGCTCGCGCCGCGCACGCACTGCACGAGGCGGGCATCACGCACAACGACATCAAGCCCGGCAACGTCATGCTCCCCGAAGAGGGCGGCGGCAAGCTGGCCGACCTGGGCCTGAGCCGGGTCCTGACGCCGGGCATGACGGTCTCGGGCCTGGGGTCCACCGCGTCGGTCGAGTACCTTGACCCGGCGGTGCTGCGCGGTCAGGCGCCGTCACGGTCCAGCGACATCTTCGCGCTCGGCGCCACGCTGCACCGGGCGCTGGCCGGGGAGGGGCTGTACGGCGAGCTGCCCGGCGACAATGCGCTGGTGGCGATGCGCCGGGTGCTGTCCCGCCAGCCGGTGGTGTCCGGCACCATCGACCCGGCGGCGCGCGACCTGGTCAGCGACGCGATCAGCGAGGACACCGCGCGGCGGCCGGCGACGGCGCTCGAGCTGGCCGGCCGCGTCGAGGCCCTGGCCGCTTAGCCCGGCCGACGCGGCCCGTCGGCGCGGCCGGCCTGCCGCACCCGCCTGCCCCGGAATCCGCCTGGACCCGCAGGGCGACTATGCCCGTCCAGAGTCTTGTCATGCCCGGAAGTGTCTGTTTTACTGACCGATAACTTCCGTAGATAGCCGCATATGCCCGCAAGGAGCCGCTATGACTGCCAGCCAGTCTCCGCCCGGGGTATTTGTCCGCAACGCCACCGGCCTGCGCAAGGAGGCGGGCGCGCTCGACGTCTTCGTCTACAACACCAACAACCAGAACATCGGCCTGGGCGTGGCGTTCCTGGGCCTGGGCATCGGCGCCTACGCGGGCGGCCTGCTCCCGCTGTCAGCCCTGCTGGCCACCGTGCTTGTCGTCCCGCTGTACATGGTCTACTCGCGGCTGTCCGCCGACATGCCGCGCTCAGGCGGCGACTACGTGTGGACCAGCCGCATCTTCGGCCCGGCCATCGGCCCTCCCGTTGGCTTTATGGTCGCCTGGACCTGGATCATCCTGGCCTTCACCGCCATCGGCGCGCCTGCGGCGTTCTTCGGGCAGCTCGGGGTGGCCGGCTGGATGCGGAGCCTCGGGGTGGCCACCGGGTCCTCCGCCTTCGACTCCATCGGCAACTGGGTGAGCGGCAAGACCGGGGCCATCGTGGTGGGCACCGTTCTGCTGCTGTTCTTCACGGTCGTCCTGATCCGCGGCGTGCGGACCTATATGAAGATCCAGAACTGGACCTTCCTGCTGGCCATGCTCGGGATCGTTCTGGAGTTCGTGGCGGGCCTGGTCAGCCCGCGTAGCTCGTTCGACCACCATTTCGACACCTACGTGGCCAAGGCCGGCGGCGCCGCGCACGCGTCCTCGACCGTCCTGGCCAGCGCCCCGGTTCACCACGGCATCTCGGGGTCGGCGACGTTCTACGCCATGCTGTGGACCATCTACATGGTGCTGTTCGGGGCGACCTCCTGCTATATCGGCGGTGAAGTGCGCCGGGCGAAGACCACGCAGCGGGTGGGCATGCTCGGCTCCCTGGCGCTGACCGGGCTGTGCATGGCCGCGCTGACCGCCCTGCTGGGCTACTCCATCGGGCTGCCGTTCCTGAACGGGCTGTCCGCCGCCGACCCGGCGAAAATCGGGCTGACCTTCACGCCGACCTACAACGAGCTGCTGACCATCGGCGCCGGCAGCGATCTCTTCTGGGTCATCACGCTCGGGTTCCTGTTCCTGTTCTGGACCTACGTCTGGATGCCGATCAACTTCTTCACCGCCACCCGCCTGATGCTCGCGCTGTCCCTGGACGGCTACCTGCCGCCTTCGCTCTCGAAGGTGCACGAGAAGTACGCCACCCCCTACATCGGAATCATCGTCGCCTTCGTCGTGGGGGAGGCCTCACTCATCCTCTACGTCACCGGGATCCTGTCGGTCATCACCCTGCTGTGGGCGGGGGTGGTGATGTTCGCCGTGGTCGGGGTGGCCGCCATGATGTATCCCTCCCGGATGAAGGATGTCTGGGCCGGCCACGGCGGCGGCACTGTGCTGGGTGTTCCGACAATCAGGATCTGGGGTGCCCTGCTGGTGCCGGCCATGCTGGTCGTGCTGTACATCCTGTGGAATGACCCCAACGTCGGGATCGGGCATGCCCCGCTGCAGAAGTGGCTGAACATTGGCCTGCCGCTCAGCGGGCTCGTCGTGTACGGAGCCATCTGGGCCTGGCGTAAGCGCGGCGGCGTGGACCTCAGGCTGGCCGCCGCGGAGATCCCGCCCGACTGACCGGGACTTGCGGGCGAGGGCGGAAGCTGAGCAGGGACCTGCTCCGGAAGGGTTTGCAAGGGTGCGAGAGCTACGACTGCGCAAGCTGCAGGAAACCATATTGCGCAACGGATCCGTCGAGGTGGACTCCATCGCCGCAGAGCTCGATGTGTCGCGGGAGACGATCCGGCGGGACCTGGCGGCGCTGGCGGGTCAGGGCCTGGTGCAGCGCACCCGGGGTGGCGCGACCGCGCCGGGCGGGTCGCTGACGGAGCTCGACCTGGCTGTGCGCAGCAGCGAGCACCAGGCGGCTAAGGCGGCCATCGCCCGCTTCGTCGCCGAGCGGCTGGTGCAGGACGGTACCTCGGTGGCCCTGGACACGGGCACGACGACGGTGGAGATCGCGCGCGCCCTGCGCGGTCGCCCGATCACGGTGGTGACGTCCAGCCTGCCGGTCATCAGCGAGCTGGCCGGCACCGAGACCGCCGTGCTGGTCATCGGCGGCCTGCTGCGCGGAAGGTCGCTGGGCATGGTGGGACCGGTCGCGGATCAGACCGCCCGGATGTTCCACTGCGACCTGGCCTTCATCTCCGCCCCGGCGATCCACCCCGACCTCGGGCTGATGGACACCGACCTGGACGGAGTCGCGGTCAAGCGCGCCCTCCTTGAGCAGGCCACCGATGTGTACGCGGTCCTGGACCACACAAAGCTGGGCCGGACCGCATTCACCACCGTCTGCCCGCTCGATGCGCTGACCGGGCTGATCACCGACGCCGAGGCCGACCCGGCCAGCCTGCAGGATTACTCCGAGCGCGGCCTGGACGTGCTGACCGCGCCCGCCGGGATCCGCAGCAGCAACCAGGGAGGAACATGAGCGAGCCAGCCGCCGGCCCGGCGGAACTGCGCGTCATCCAGTCCGGGGTCGCGACCTTCTTCGGGCGGCCGCTGGCCAGTCCCGGCGACCTGGGCGATGCCCGCTGCGCGATCGCGGGCATTCCCTGGGACGAGGGCAACGCTGGCCGCAACGGCGCCAACATGGGACCGCGGGCATTTCGTGATGCCTCCAGCTGGTTCTTCGGATATGACGCGCAACGCGACTTCGATGTCTGGGAGGAGCTGCCTGCCGTGGATGTCGGGGACATCCCGGTCGTGCCGCCGAATGCCGGGCGGACCATGGACCTCATCGCTGAGCATGTCCGGTCGGTACGCGAGCGGGGCGTGCTGCCCGTTTCGATCGGCGGCAATCACGCCCTGGCGATCGGCGCGGCCCGCGGTGCCGCGCAGACCACCGGGCGGATGGGCTACCTGTCTGTCGACGCCCACCTGGACACCGCGCCGAGCTGGGCCGGCGAGATCTACTCCAGCGGCTGCCCCACCATGCGCGCGACGGAGATACCGAATGTCGACCCGCGCAACGTGGTCGTCTTCGGCGTGCACGGCTGGCTGAACCCGCGCGACCAGGTGCGCGCGGCCGCGGAGAAGGGGGTGCGCTGGTTCGGCATGGACCAGATCGAGCAGGCCGGCGTGGAGCGGGCCATCGCCGAGGCCATCGACGTGGCCAGCGACGGAGTCGACGGCCTGTACGTCAGCTTCGACCTGGACTCGGTCGATGCGTCGGCCTTTCCCGGTACCGGGACGCCGGAACCCGGCGGCTTCACGGCGCGGGAGACCTTCAAGATCGCGCGGGCTCTGGGCCGCGCCCGTCCCATTGCCTTCGACCTCGTGGAGATCGCACCGATGTATGACCTGTCCGGGATCAGCACCCGGCTCGCCTGCGGCGTGGCCATGGAGATCCTCGCCGGGGTGTGCGGCCGATGACAGCGCAGGCCGGCGGCGTCCCCAAGCCCGACGACATCCTCCGGCTGTTCGGCCGCCGGGGCGCCCTGATCGGCATGCTGCACCTGCGGCCCCTGCCGGGCGCGCCGCGCTACCGCGCGGAGGAAGGCGTGGCCGCCGTGCTGGAGCAGGCCCTGGCCGAGGCGCGGATACTGGAGGACGGCGGGTTCGACGGTGTCATCGTGGAGAACGGGTGGGACATCCCGTTCGTCAAGCCCGACCAGGTCGGCCCGGAGACGGTGGCGGCGCTGGCCGTGGTCGTGGACCGGGTCAGGCAGGCCATCAGCCTGCCGGTCGGGGTGAACTGCCTGGCCAACGCGGTCGAGGCGTCGATCGCGGTAGCGGCCGCTACCGGAGCCTCGTTCGTCCGGGCCAACCAGTGGGTCAACGCCTACGTTGCCAACGAGGGCTTCGTCGAGGGCCGGGCCGGCGCGGTGACCCGCTACCGGCACGCGATCCGCGCTGATGAGGTGACGGTCTGGGCCGATGTCCAGGTCAAGCTGGGCAGCCACGCGCTGACCGCCGACCGCTCGCTGGCCGAGCAGGCCCGTGATGCCGCGTGGTTCGACGCGGACGCGCTGATCGTCACGGGCAGCCGGCTGGCCGACCCGCCCGCCGCGAGTGACCTGCGCGAAGTCCGGGAGGCCGCCAGTATCCCGGTCATCGCCGGATCCGGCGTCCGGGCCGGCAACCTGGCCACGATCCTGGGCAGCGCGGACGCGGTCATTGTCGGCAGCTCGCTGAAGGAAGGCGATGTCTGGCACGGGGCGATGAGCAAGGAAGCCGTCCTGGAGATGGCCCGCGAGCGGGACCGCATCAGGCGAGACCAGGAGGCCTGATGGCCGCCCGCCTGGAGATCTTCTACGCCTCGGACATTCACGGATCAGAACGGGTCTTCCGCAAGTTCCTCAACGCGGCCGCCTTCTACAAGGTCCGGGCCATCATCTTCGGCGGTGACCTGACCGGGAAGGCGATCATCCCGTTCGTGGAGACCAGCCCGGGCTGCTATCAGGCCGACGTGTTCGGCGCCCAGCACTCCGTTGCTGACGGCAGCGCACTGACCGAGCTGGAGCAGTTCGTCCGGGACCGCGGCGCGTACCCGTACCGGACTACTCCGGAGGAGATGGCCAGCCTGGCCGCGGACCCCGATCTGCTCGCCCGCACGTTCAGCCGCCTGATGCTCCAGACCGCCGAGAAGTGGGTGACCCTGGCCGACGAGCGGCTCCGCGCGGCCGGGATCCCGGCGCTGATGATGCCCGGCAACGATGACGAGCCTGCGGTCAAGCAGATCCTGGCCCAGGGCGACTGGATCACCGACGCGGAAGACACGCTCGTCGAGATCGGCGGCTATCAGGTCATCAGCTTCGGCTGGGCCACGACCACGCCGTGGCACAGCCCGCGCGAGGTGACGGAGGCTGAGCTCGCCGGCCGGCTGGGCGTCCTGGCCGCGCAGCTCGACCCGGGCCAGCCCGCCATCTTCAACTTCCACGACCCCCCCGCCCGCTCGGGCCTCGACATGGCCTACAAGATGACCGGCGACCTGAAGGTCGAGATGGCCGGCGGCCAGGCGATGCTGGCCCCGGTCGGCAGCACCGCCGTCCGGGATCTGATCGAGCGTGTCCAGCCGGTGCTGTCGCTGCACGGGCACATCCACGAGTCCCGCGCGTCCCGGAAGATCGGCCGGACCCTGGCGGTAAACCCGGGCAGCTCCTACACCGAGGGAGTGCTCCAGGGCGTGATCGTGTCGGTGAAGGGCAGCAAGGTCACCGGCCACCAGCTGGTGACGGGGTAGCCGTGGCCGCCCGGGTATGCGTGGTCGGCGATGTGGCCGCGGACTGCTTCGTGCAGCTGCCTGCGGGCTATCTGACTCCGGGCAGCGAGGCAGCGGCCGACGAGAAGGTGACCGCTGAGCGCGTGACCTGGCTGCCCGGCGGCACGGGCGCGAACGCCGCCGTGACCGCGGCCGTGCTGGGCAGCGCCGTGTCACTGCACTCGGCGGTGGGCGACGACCAGCAGGGCCGCTGGCTGACCGACGCGGTCGCCGCGCGCGGCGTCGACGCGACGGGCATCCGGGCGTTCCGCGGGACCAGCACTCAGGCCTTCATCCTGCTGAGCGGCGCCAGCCGGCGGGTCATCGTCGACCGCGGCGTCGCCGACCACCTGGCCGAACTGGAAGCGCCGCGAACCACCAGCGCCGACGTGGTGTACGTGACCGGCAGCGGGCTCGCGATCCGGCGCCTGGCCAGCGCGGGGCTAGCCGGGCGCATTGTCGCCGGGATTGAATGCGGCATGGCTGACGAACTCGGGCGTGGCGATGTGCTGGGCGGTGCGCATCTGGTCATCACCAACGCGGCCGGCTGGCAGCGGTTCGCCGGCCGCCTGCCCGGCGGGGTAACCGTCATCGAGACGCAGGGATCCCGCGGCGTCGCGATCCACTACGGATCTGGCCGCTGTGATCAGGTTCCCGCTGTCGCCGCCGAGACGGTTGATGCCACCGGCGCCGGCGACTGCTTCGCCGGGGCCCTATGCCACTACCTGCGCGCCGGCCTGGAGCTCGGCTCAGCGACCCGGCTTGCGGTGGCCGCTGCCGCGCTGTCGACGCGGGCGCTGGGAGCACAGAGCGCCCTGCCTGCCGACGCCCAGGTACGATCCGCCGCCAGGGCCGCCGGCCTGAGCCCGGGACCGGAGAACTGAGATGACCACGTCGATGCCTGATGCCGACGTCCTCACTGAGGCACGCCGCTTGCACGACCGCGCCGAGGCGGCGGGAATCACAGTCCGCCTGCTCGGCGGGGCAGCGGTCCCGCTCAGCACGGCTGCCCCACTGCCCGCAGCGCTGCAACGGGCCTACAAAGACCTGGATTACGTGGTCCGCCGGGCCGACGCCGCCAGGTGGCGTGACCTGCTCGAGGCCAGCGGGTATGCCGGCGACATCCAGTTCAATACCCTGCACGGAGCCCAGCGGCTGCTGCACGTGGACGAGCCGCACCAGCGCCAGCTGGACACGTTCGTCTCCAGCTTCTCCATGTGCCATCAGCTCGACCTGGAAGGTCAGTTTCCGCCGGCCTCGCCGACCCTGGCCCCGGCCGACCTGCTGCTGACCAAGCTGCAGATCTTCGAGGTCAACGACAAGGACCTCATCGATGCCATCGCGCTGCTGCTCAGCCACCCCGTCAGCAGCGATGGCCAGCCCGGGATCGACGCCAGCCGGCTGGCCCGGATCACCGGGTCGGACTGGGGCTGGCACACGACCATCTCCGACAATCTCGCCAAGGTGAGCCAGCGGCTGCCGACGGCCGGGCTGAGCGACGCTCAGGCCGAGATCGTGGCCCGGCGGCTCGCGCGGGTGAGCGACATCCTGGCCACCGCGCCCAGATCGCTCAGATGGCGGGCACGAGCCAGGATCGGGCGCCGGGTGCCCTGGTATGAGCTGCCCGAGGAAGTGGACTGACCCTTCCGGGCGGGCGTCAGTACCGGGTGGCCAGGAACGCGATCTGCTCCTCAAGCGGGAGCTCGCCGTAGCGCTCCTGCTCGTACCGGCGGACGGCGACCAGGCAGTCCACGACTGCCCCGCCCAGCACGTCCCGCAGCGCCTGCGAGCCGGCCAGCAGGTCCAGCGCCGCGGGCAGGCTGTCCGGCAGCCGCGCGATCCCGGCCGCCGCGCGGTCCGCGGCCGGCATCTCGTCCGGGTCAGACTCGGCAGGCGGCGGCGCGCCCCGGCCCGCGCGCAGCCCGGCCAGGCTCAGGCCCATGATGGCGGCCGCCGCCAGGTACGGGTTGCTGGCCCCGTCGATGCACTTGACCTCGACGTTCGCCGTCCGCTCCCGGCTGCCCGCCGTGCCCGTGATGAACCGGACGGCGGCTTCCCGGTTCTCCAGCCCCCAGCAGGCATAGGCGCCCGACCACAGTCCCGGCACCAGCCGCGCGTAGCTGATGACGCTGGGCGTGAACAGCCCGGCCGCCTCGGGCAGGGCCGCGACCAGGCCGCCGATCAGCGCCGCTCCGTCGGCGGTCATCCCGAACCGGCCGTCGCCGCCGGCGAAGACGTTCCGGCCGTCGCGGGCGGCGGAGAAGTGGACGTGGCAGCCGTTGCCGATCGAGCCGGGGATGGTCAGCGGGGCGAAGGAGACGGCCAGCCCGTGCCGCCGGGCGGTCCGGATGATGATCAGGCGGGCCAGCACGTACTGGTCGACAGCGGCCACCGGGGCGCGCGGGGCCATCGAGACTTCCAGCTGACCCGGCCCGTACTCCGGGTGCAGCGTCTCGACGGTCACCCCGGCGGCGGCCAGCGCGTCCAGCAGGTCGCCGCTGAACTCCTCCAGGGCCAGCCACGGCCGCAGCCCGTAGCCGGGCCCGATATGCGCGGGCGCGGACCGGTCGGCGTCGGCGAACACGGTGAACTCAACCTCGAAGGCGAGCAGGAAGGTCCAGGCCGGCCGCGGCGGCGGCCGACTCCTGGCGTCGCAGCACGCCGCGCTGGCAGGTTTCCATCAGCGCCAGGTCCTGATCGAACTGGTCAAACGGGGCCCAGGCCAGCCCGGCTGCGGCGTCGACGGTGGCCGCGGCGCTGAGGTCCGGCACCAGCCGCATGTCGCCCACTGGCCCGCCGTAGTGGCCGGCGCTGGTCAGGTGATCGTCGACGCACATCACCGCGAACACCGGCGACAGCCCGATGCCCTCGGCCGCCGCGGCCGCGATCCGGTGGCCGGGCACGCTCTTGGCCCGGGTGATCCCGGCGTTGTCCACGATCGTGCCGAGCAGCAGCCGGGTCGCCTCCGGGTCGAACCGGCGCCGCCGGTGCCCGCGAGGCCGGTGCCCGCGGCGTCGCTGGTCACGGTGCGAACTCGGCGGCGACCGGCCCGGCCGTGCTCGCAACCCGGGCCGCGAGCACGTCGCAGGCGCCCAGGTACCCGGCCAGCATGACTCGCGCGACATCGAAGATCGCCTCGTCCGGCGGCAGGAAGTCCGGGTGATGCAGGCCGGGCACCGGGCTGTCGCCGACGCCGACGAAGCACATCAGCGACGGGAACGTTCCGTTGTAGAAGGCGAAGTCATCCGACCCGCAGGAACGCATGTCGCCGGACGGGTCCAGGCCGAGCCGGGCCAGCCACGGAGCCGTCGCCGCGGCCAGCGCCGCGTCGTTGCGCAGCACCGGCTCGCCCAGGCCGATGCTGACCTCCGCCGAGCAGCCGTAGGCCTGCGCGGTGAGTGTCGGCGGCCTGCCGCACAGTGTCGTGCAGCTGCGCCCGGTCGGCCTCATCGAAGGCTCGCAGCGTGCCCATCGAGCTCGGCCGTCTCGGGGATGGCGTTGCTGACGCTGCCGGCCTGCAGCGCGCCGACCGTCAGCACCGCCGGGTGCATCGGGTTGATCCGCCGCGAGATCAGGTGCTGCAGGGCCATGACCGTGGCCGCGGCGGCGACCACCGGGTCGCGGGCCAGGTGCGGGTAGGCGGCATGGCCGGGCTGGACCGGTGATGGTGACGGTGAACTCATCGGCCGAGGCGTTGACCGGCCCGGCCTGCACGGCGATCGTCCCGGCCGGCAGCGACGGGTGCAGGTGCACCCCGAGGAAGGCGCCCACCGGGCGGGCGGCCAGCTCCGCGGACTCGACGATGTCACGGGCCCCGGAGGGCAGCGACTCCTCGCGCGGCTGCAGCACCGCCAGCGCGGGCCGCGGCCCGCCCGCCTCGCGCAGCGCCCGGCCGAAGGCGACCAGTGCCGCCATGTGCACGTCGTGCCCGCAGGCGTGCATGGCTCCGTTCACCGAGGCCCACGGCGCGCCAGTCGTCTCGGCCACCGGCAGCGCATCGAGCTCGGCGCGGATGGCCACCAGCGGGCCCGGCCCGGCGCCGATCTCGATCAGCGCGCCCTCGGTGACCCGCGGGGCATCGGGCGCCCCGAGCGCGGCCGTGACGAGCGCTCGCCGTCGGCCCCTCATGCCCGCCGATGTCGGGGCTGCGGTGGATCTGGTGGCGCAGCTCGGTGACCGCTGGTAGCTGGGCCCGCATGCGCCCAGCAGGCGGTCCGCCGGCCCGGCCTGCGTACCAGGGCCCGGACCCGGGCCGCGCCGACCCGTCCGCGGTCATGCGCTCACCCCGTATACCCGCTCGGCGTTGCCGTGCGCGATCGCGTGCAGGTAGCGGGCCGCGTCGGCGCCGCTGATCTCATCCCGCCCGACCCACTCGGCGAAAATCGCGCCGATGCCGCGCCGCCACAGCAGCGCGCCGAGGCAGTACAGCTCGGCCAGCCCGAAGGCGTCGGAGGAGAACAGGATCTTGGCGAACGGCGCGACCTCCAGCGACTGCGCGATCAGCGCCCGCGAGGACGCCCCGGTGAAGTGCACCGCTGCCCCGGTGTCGAGGTAGACGTGCGGGTACACCTGGGCCAGGTAGCCCGCCTCGCGGATGAACGGGTAGCAGTGCAGCAGCATCACCGAGCATCCCGAGGACGCCGTGGCGTGCAGGAAGCCGGTCATCTTTGTCGGGTCGCAGCGGTGCAGGACGATGTCGGAGTCGCCGTAGCCGACATGGAACTGCAGCGGCTTGCCCAGCTCCACCCCGGCCCACAGCACGGCGCGCAGCAGCACGGGGTGCTCCAGCCGCCACCGCCCCGTGGCGGGGTCCGCCGGGCCGGCCGCCAGCCACTCGCCGGCCGCCGCGGCGACCTGCGCTGCCGACGGCGGCGCCGGGTCGAAGTCCAGCCCGAACCGGTAGGCAATGATCGACTTCAGGCCTACGGCGGGCCCGGCTGCGGCGGCCAGCGCCTCGGCGAACCGGGCGCCGAACTCCGCGGCGCCCACTCCGCTCGCCGCGAGCTGCTCGGCCACCACTTCCAGCCGGACGACCTGGCTGGCGGCGCCGCCGCCGAGGCCGGCGGTCTCCTCGGGAGACAGGATGTCGTCGGACCGGTAGCCGGTCTCGACCAGGTAGCGGCTGATTCCCGTGCCGGCCAGCAGCCGGCGGGCCGACTCAGCATCGCCGAGCGCGGACCGGGCGGCCAGGTAGTCGCCCGGCGCGGCGTGCCGGGGCAGCCCGAGCAGCGGTCCGCACTCGGCGCGGATGGCTACGCCCAGCGGGCTGTCGAACACCGTGAACCCGGCCGGCTGGCCGGTGTCCGACTCGGTGGCCAGGTCCTCGAATACCCCGGCCGTGATCGGCGTCCGGACCAGGCCGTGGCAGTGATGGTCCACCAGCGGCACGGTGTCAGCGAGCTGCGTGATCTCAGCGGCGTTCATGTTCCCCTCCCGATTGGTTCGCGGTTCCGGTTCCGGTGCGGCGCGCGGGGCCGGGTCCGGGGCGCCGGCGCGGCGCCAGGCCCGGCACTGATGCCGTGGCGCCTGCTCCAGTACGCGTCGTAGGCGGCGATGCGGTCGCGGGGCGCGTCGCCCAGCTCGCGGACGACCGCGGCGATGAGGGCCTCGACCACCGCCAGGGCGGGGACGAGTGAGTCGAACGGGCTCGGCGCGGTCACCTGGGCCGTCAGCACGGCGCTGGCTACGGCGGCGAGCGGGGACAGCCACGGGTCGGTGACCAGCACGACCCGGCCACCGCCCGCGGCGGTGGCCTGGCCGAAGGCGATGACGTCGGGCTGGTAGCGGCGGAAGTCGAACAGCACCACGCAGTCCCGGCGGCCCAGGTCCAGCGACGCGGCCGCGCGGTCGCTGTCCCGGACCGCGCTCACCTGCGGGCGCAGCTGCTGCAGGTGCGCGGCCAGGTACTCGGCCAGCAGCCCGCTGAACCGCCCGCCGCTGGCCAGGATCCGGGTCCGGGTGTCGCACAGCAGCGCCACGGTCTTGTCGAAGTCCGCCCGGTCCACCGTGTCCAGCGAAGACTGCACCGCAGCCGCCAGCAGTCGCCCGGCCCCGGCGGCGATGTCGGTGTCCGCGCCGGGTTCCTGGCTGACCCCGGCGGCGTAGCCAGCCAGCGGCGAGTGCTCCCGCCCGGCAATCTCCTGGCGCAGCCCGTGCTGCAGCTCGGGGTAACCCGCGAAGCCCAGCCGGGCGGTCAGCCGCAGCACCGTCGGCCCGCTCGCGCCGGCCCGGCGGGCCAGCCGCGCGATCGTCTCCAGCCCGGCCACCGGGTAGTCGGCCAGCAGCACCCGCGCGACGCGCCGCTCGGCGGCCGGCAGGGCCGGAAGCAGCTGGCGCAGCCGCTCCGCGATGGCCTCACCGGTGGCTGACATAGGAAGAAATATTCCATGTCATGATCACTTCGGGCAATATGAAACAAACGTTAGGTTGCCCGGCCCGGTGCCAGGCGCACCGCGGAGCCTGATCGCAGGGCATCCGGCGGCCGGCCGCGCCCGGCCGCCGCCGGGCGCCGCCCGGCCGGGCTGGCGCCGCGGCGCCTGATCAGTCCAGCGGCGGCGCGGCCAGCGCCGCAATGATGTCGCGGACCTGGCCGGGCTTCAGCGCGCAGGTGGCGTCGCCGACTGACAGCTCCACCCGCTGAACACCCGGGTCCACCGTGCTCATGGCGGTGGGCCAGGTCCAGATCTGCTGCTCGGCGGCCAGCCGCCGGGATGCCGCGGTGAAACCGTCGGCGGTGGTGCTCAGCAGCAGGTGCATCATCGGCGCCTGCGGCGGGTCGGGTACCACCCGCACGCCGGGCACGTCCTGCAGCGCGGCGGCGATCTCCCGGGCGTGACTGAGGTAGGCCGGCATCAGCGGCAGGCGGCGGCGCAGGCAGGTCAGCGCCGACGCAGCGGCCGGCCACAGCCCGTACAGGGTGCCGCCCATCCGCTCGCGCCACTCCCGCACCTCGGCCAGGATGTCGGCCGGCCCGGCCACGCAGCAGCCGGCCAGCCCGCCGATGCCCTTGTAGAGCGAGGCGTAGACGGTGTCGAACAGCGCCGCCACCTCGCCCGGCGGCCGGTCGTAGCCGGCCGCTGACTCCCACAGCCGCGCGCCGTCCAGGTGCGCGGCGGCCCCGCGGCTGCGCGCCCAGTCCACCTGGGCCTGCAGGTCGTCCCAGGCCGGCTGCTGACCGCCGATGTCGCGCTGCGGCAGCTCGATGACCAGCGCGGCGGGCTGCTCAGCTATCTCTTCCAGGTCGGCCAGGGTCAGCAGCCGGTCCGCGTCGCCCGCCCGGCGCCCGGCCAGCCCGTGCAGCCGCTGGTAACCCTGGCCCTCGTGGCGGTCCAGGTGGCACATCGGGTGGAACACGATCGTCTTGCGCTGGCGGCGGTCGGCATGCACCCGCAGCACGGCCTGCTGGGCCATCGTGCCGCTGGGCAGGAAGACGGCCGCGGGCTTGCCCAGCAGCCCGGCCACCTCGGCTTCCAGCTCCGCGACCACGCCGCCGGCGCCGTACTTGTCGGGGACGGTGCTGGCCGGGATGGTCGCCAGCATCGCCTCCGGGGTCACCGGCCCGTGACTGCCCAGAAACTGGGTGCACTGGTCGCGCAGCGCGTCCAGGTCGGCCGAAAGCTCATCATTAGCGGGCATGCTTCATTATGTGGTGCGGTCCGCCGCCGCCCCTGGCCGGCCTGGAGGAGACGATGAGCGACGACAGCGTGGCCGGGCCGCCGTGGCCGGCCGGAGCGGCCTGGATGGACGGCCAGTACGGCCCGGCGCAGCAGGCCCGGATCTCGGTGCTGGACCTGGGCGTCACCCGGTCGGACTGTGCCTACGACGTGGTGCACGCCTGGCAGGGCCGGTTCTACCGGCTGGGCGCGCACCTGGACCGGTTCCTGGCCAGCTGCGCGCGGCTGCGGCTGGACCCGGGCCGCGGCCGGGCGGAGATCGAGGAAATCCTGCACGGCTGCGTCCGGCATGCCGGGCTGCGCGACGCCTACGTGTCCATGACCTGCACGCGGGGCCGGCTGGCGCCCGGCAGCCGGGACCTGCGCACGGCCCGGAACACGTTCTACTGCTACGCGGTGCCGTTCGTGTGGATCAGCTCGCCGCAGCAGCAGCAGGCCGGCGCCAGCCTGTGGATCAGCCCGGCGACCCGGATCCCGCCGCAGAGCGTCGACCCGGCGGTCAAGAACTATCACTGGCTTGACATGGAGCTGGCCCTGCTGGAGGCCTACGACCATCAGGCGGAGCTGGTGGTGCTGCGCGACCTGAGCGGGGCGATCACCGAGGGTCCCGGCTTCAATGTGTTCGCCCACGCCGGCGGGCGGTGGCTGACCCCGGCCGGCGGCACCCTGCTCGGCATTACCCGGCGCTCGGTCATCGAGCTGGCCGCCGAGGCCGGCCAGTCGCTGGAAGAGGGCCGGCTCACCGCCGATGACCTGCGCCAGGCCGGCGAGGTCCTGGTCAGCTCCACCGCCGGCGGGATCATGCCGGTGACCGTCGTCGACGGCCAGCCGGTCGGCAGCGGCGCGCCCGGCCCGCTGACGCTCGCGCTGCGCGAGCGGTACTGGGCCCGGCACACCGACCCGCAGTACTCGGCGCCCGTGCGCTACGACGGCCCGGGCTGAGCCCGGGCCGTCGCAGGTGTCGCACGGCAGGCTGCGGTGATCAGCGGCCGGGATGCACCACCAGGGCGCTGCCGCCGCCCAGCCGCACCGGCTCGGCGATGGCCCGGACGCGCCCGTGGCCGAGAATCTGCAGCGCTGTCGCGTCGCCGGGATAGTAGTCCAGCGGCAGGATCGGCCCGGTCGACTCCGTGAACTGCTCACCGAACTTGCTGGTCAGCTTCGTGGCCAGCGCGCTGGTGTAGAAGTCGGGCTCGGCCAGCGAGGTAGCCGAGTTGGTCTGGGCCACCCGCGGCGCGGCCAGCGCGGCGGGCAGGGACATGTGGAAGTCCACGTGGTTGAGGATGGTCTGCAGGATCGTCTCGATGATGGTCGAGCCGCCCGCGGCGCCGACGGTGAACACCGGCTGCCGCCCGCGCAAGGCGATGACCGGGCCCATGCTGGAGCGCGGCTGCTTCCCGCCGGCCGGCAGGTTGGGGTCAGCGGCACCCGAGGCCGGGGGCGCGAAGTCGAAGTCGGTCATCTCGTTGTTCAGCAGGAACCCGTAGCCGGGCACCGTCTCGCCACTGCCGCCGAAGAAGTTGATCGTGTTGGTGTAGGCGACGATGTTGCCCCACTTGTCCTCGGTGACGATGTTGTTGGTGTGCAGGCCCTCGGTGGTGACCGGTGCGGCCGTGGTCCCGGCCGCTGAGCAGCCGGTGTAGGGCGGGGCCGGGTTGCCCGGCGCGGCCGGCGAGCTCAGCGCGGTGTGGTGGATGAGGCAGGCCCGGGTCGCGGCGAACGCCTTGCTGAGCAGCGCGTGCTGCGGCACGTGGACGAACCGGGGGTCACCGACGTAGGCGTTGCGGTCGGCGTAGGACAGCCGGGATGCTTCCAGGTAGTGGAACAGCGCGGTGGCCCGCGGCTCGGCAGGCAGGTTCCACTTGCTCAGGATGTTCAGGGCCTCGCCCACGGTGGTCCCGCTGCTGGACGGCGCCGCCATGCTGTAGATGTTCAGCCCGCGGTAGCGCACGTGGGTCGGCGCCTGCAGCCGGGCCCGGTAGGCGCGCAGGTCGCTCGTCTTCATGATGCCCGGCAGCTGGACGACCGACTGGCCCGGCGTGAGCACGGGGTGATCATCGGCCTGGACGATGGCCCGGCCCAGCGGTCCGTCGTACAGGTAGGACGGGCCGTGGCGGGCCAGCAGCCGGTAGGTGCGGGCCAGGTCCGGGTTCGTCAGCCGGGAGCCGACGGGCAGCGGGTGGCCGGCCTTGGTCAGCAGCAGCTTGCGGCTGGCCGGGTAGGCCTGCAGCTCGGGCAGCTCGGACTGGGTGAGCTGGCGGAAGTCGGCGTTGACCCGGAACCCGCGGCGGGCCACCTGAATGGCCGGCTGCAGGTCGGCGCCGAGGCTGCGCCGCCCGTACCGCTTCAGGGCCTGAGCCCAGGTGGCCACCATCGACGGCACCCCGGTGGCCAGCGGCTGGTCGGAGGCGTAGTCGTAGCCGAGCGGCTGGCCGGTCTTCGGATCGGTGAACATCGACGTCGTGCAGGCCGCCGGGCAGGTCTCCCGGCCATTGATGGTCACGACCTGATGAGTCCTGGCCAGGTAGATCACCATGAACCCGCCGCCGCCGGGCCCGGCGACAAAGGGAATGGTCACGCCCAGCGTGCTGGCCGTGGCGACCGCGGCGTCAATGGCATTCCCGCCGCGCTTCAGCACGTCGATTCCGGCCCGGCTCGCGTTCAGGTCCATCGATGCGACACCGCCCCCGGTCCCGGTCGCCACCGGTTCCTTGCCGGTCGCGGACGGATGCGCGGGCGCGGCGCTGGCCAGCGACGGAATGGCCAGCGCCGCGGCCGTCAGCGCAGACAGGACAGGAATGCCAATCAGACGACGCATGAGCACCTCGGGCAATTCAGTTCAGGGCGGACGACATGACCCTGTCCTAACTGCTCCGAGCAGACTGGCTTAAACCCGCATTAAGCCGCCAATCCCGGCAGCAGGCCGGCGAGCTCGCGGGCTACCTCGGCCGGGCCGGGCTGGCCGTCCTGGCTGAGCACCTGGAGGAAGACGTGGTCGGCGCCGGCGCTCAGCAGGGCAGTGACCCGCGCCGCGATGGCCCCGGCGTCGCCCCCGGCCACCAGCGAGTCGGTGAGCCGGTCGCTGAGCCGGGCGATCTCGTCCTCGCTGAATCCCATCCGGGCGAAGTGCTCGCGGTAGCCGCGCACGCCGGACAGGAAGGTCAGCGTGCGGCGGGCGGTGGCCCGGGCCCGTTCGGAATCGGTGTCCAGGACCACCAGCTGGCCGATCACCAGGGCCGGATCCGGGCCGAGCCGCGCCCGGCCGGAGCGCACCCAGCCGGGGGTGACCAGCAGCGGCAGGGCGCCGGCCGCCCGGTCGCGGGCCAGTTCCAGCTTGCGCGGGCCGAGCGCGGCCAGCAGCCGGCGCCCGGCGGGCACGGGCGGCTCGCCGTGATCGAGGTCGTCGAGGCAGGCGCGCAGCGCCTGCAGCGGCCGGGGCTGCTGGGGGCCGCCGATGCCGATCAGCAGCCGGCCGGGCGCGCTGGCCTCGGCCCGGGCGTAGAGCGCGGCGATGTCGGCGGCCTGGTACACATCGAGCGGGATGATCGCGGGCGCGACCGGGATGGCCGCCGTGGCGCCGAGCAGGTCGGTGAGCCGGCTGAGCTGGTCGAGCTGACCGCCCGGCAGCCAGAGCGCGGAATAGCCGAGCTGCTCAGCCGCGGCGGCCTCGGCGAGATAACCGCCGGTCACGCCGAGCGCGAGCCCGACCTTCCCGAGGCCGAGCCTGCCGGTCCTGGTGCTGGTGCTGGTGCTGCGCTGCTGATCCGTCGCCATGCTCGCAACGCTAGGACTTCGAGCAGACTTGAAGTCAATCAGCGGGTGTGCGACGGCGCGGCGGCCGGGACCGCCGCGCCGCCGCGACGGCCCCGGTAATGGCCAGCGCGACGAGCATGATGAGCCCGGCGAGCGCGACAGCGGTCCCGATCAGCCCGGGCGGCACCGGCTGCCCGGCCGGGGCCAGGCCGGCGGCGGTGAACGCCGGCGACGGGTGCACGAAGATCAGGTGCCCAGAGCGCACGATGAGGAAGACTGCCCCGACAACGTGCGCGGCCACCGGCCCGGTGGCCCGCGAGTCATAGGCGATGCCGCGGTTGTCGCCCATCAGCCACAGCTTCCCGCGCGGCACGGTGACGCCGAACTGGGTCCGGGACGGTACGGCCCCGCGGGGCAGGTAGGTCTCGTGCAGGGCGATGCCGTTGACGGTGACCCGCCCGGCCGCGTCGCAGCACGCCACATGATCGCCGGGCAGGCCGATGACCCGGCGGACATGATCGCCGTCACCGGGCTGCTCCTCGACCACTACCTCGCCGCGGCGGACCGGCGCGGTGGTGCTGACCAGCACCACATCCCCGGCGCGAACGGTGTTGTCCATGCTGTCGGTCGGCACGCTGAAGGTGCGCATCGTGACGACGTCCGTGGTCACCCCCGCGGCCAGGGCCACCGCTGCCCCGGCGACCAGGACCCAGTAGCTGACCCAGCCCCGCCGCCTGCCTGCTGGCAGACGGGGGCCTGGCTGCCCCGCACCCGCCATGACAGCGATCGTAGGTGAGCTATCCCGGCCGGGCGGCTCTCGATGTTCCCGGATGAATCGTGATCAGCCGGGGCCCGGCGTCCCGGCCGCGGCGCCGCCTGCCGCGCCCGCCGGAATGCGCCGGCCGGAATGCGTCCGGCCGGCCGGTGGTTGGCGGCGTCATGAGGATCGCTGTTATCGGGACCGGGAACATCGGCGGCACGCTGGGCAGCAGGTGGCTCGCCGCCGGCCAGGACGTCGTGTACGGGACGCGGGGCGAGCCGGGGGAGGGACCGGGCGGCGCCCCGGCCACCTCGGTCGCCGACGCGGTCGCGGGCGCCGACGTGGTGCTGGTCGCCATTCCGGGCCGCGCGGTGGCCGATACGCTCGGGCCGCTCGGGGACGCGCTGGCCGGCAAGGTGGTAATCGATGCCACCAACCGGATGGGCGCCGAGGAGTTCAGCAGCCGGGCGGCGATCATCGCGGCCGCGCCGGCCGCGCACTACGCCCGCGCGTTCAGCACGCTGGGCTGGGAGAACTTCGCCAGCCCGGTGCCCGGCTCGGCGCTGTTCTTCGCCGCCGACCCCGGTGCCCGCGCGGCCACCGAGGAGCTGATCTCCGCCACCGGCCTGGAGCCGGTCTTCGTCGGGGACGGGCCGGAGAGCGCCACCGTCGACGGCCTGCTGCCGCTGTGGTTCGCGCTGGTGCGCCAGAACGGCGGGAACCGCAGGGTCGCGCTGCGCGTCGTGAGCTGAGCCGGCCGGATCAGGCGCGGGCCGCCGCCGTGCCGCCCGGCACGAGCGGCGGCGGCCCGCCGGTGACGGCCGAGCCGATCACCAGGGGCCGCGCCAGCGGGGCCGCCTTGTGCAGCTGCGCGCGCTCGACCTCCGCGAGCGTGAAGCCGGCCGCCGCGATGCCGTCCAGGGTTGGCCGGTTCCAGCTGCAGCCGCCCGCAGCGAAGCGGCTGAGCCCGTTCAGGCGGTGCTGCCAGGCCGCCACCCGCGGGTCATCGGACAGCACGTGCTCGATGAACAGCAGGCGGCCGCCCGGCCGCAGCACCCGGCGCGCCTCGCGCAGCGCCCCCGGCTGATCGGGGACCGTGCACAGCACCAGCGTGGAGACCACCACGTCGAAGCTGCCGTCATCGAACGGCAGGTCCTGCGCCGGGGCACTGAGCACGGTGGGCCGCGGCGTGTGGTCGCGGGTGCGGCGCTGCAGCCGCCGCATCATCGGCGGCTCCGGCTCGGTGATGGTCAGTTCCGCCACGGCCGCGCCGTAGTACGGCAGGTTGGCGCCCGTGCCGCCGCCGATCTCCAGGACGCGCCCCGCGGCTGAGGCGAGCAGCCGTGCCCGGCGGGCCGCGAGCCCGGCCTTCTCGATCTGGACGAGC
Organism: uncultured Actinomycetota bacterium; assembly: GCA_963780555.1. Lineage (GTDB taxonomy): Bacteria > Actinomycetota > Actinomycetes > Streptosporangiales > Streptosporangiaceae > DASUBV01. Next base: position 362,955 of record CAWACD010000002.1, read on the forward strand.
TGGCGTTCGTACACGGCTGCGAAAATCCGGTTCCTGATGCTCATGGTCCCTCCCCGTGGTGACGGCTGGTCACCATGCCTGCGACTGTAGTTACGTGATGTGTGCGGCGGATGAGGCAGCGGTCCCGGCTGCGGCCAGCCGGGCCGGCGCGGCGGGATCCAGCGCGGGGTAGTCGGTGTAGCCGGCCGCGCCGCCGCCGTAGAAGGTCGCGCGCAGCGGCCGGGCGAGCGCGGCGTTCCGGCGGAACCGGGCGGGCAGGTCGGGGTTGGCAATGAAAAGCTGGCCGTAGGCGATGAGATCCGCCTCGTCCCGCCTGATCCGGGCCGTTCCGGTACTGGCCGTGTGGCCGCCGGCGGCGATGATCGCCCCGCCGAACAGCGGCCGGAAGAAGCCGCTGCCGAGCGGCGGCGACTGGGCGGCAGCCGGCTCGGACAGCGTGCCGTTCACTCCCGGCTCGATCACGTGCAGGCACCCAGCGCCGAGGGCCTGGAGGTCGCGGGCCGCCTGAGCGAAGGTGGCGGCCGGATCCGAGTCCGTCATCCCGTTGGTCGGGCTGAGCGGGGAGATCCGCACGCCGACCCGGTCGCGGCCCCAGACGCCGATCACCGCGGCGGTCACCTCGCGCAGCAGCCGGGTGCGGCGTGCCGCGCTGCCGCCGTACCCGTCCGTGCGCTGGTTGGCGCCATCGCGCAGGAACTGATCCAGCAGGTAGCCGTTGCCGGCGTGCACTTCCACGCCGTCAAAGCCGGCCGCCAGGGCACGCCGGGCGGCGCTGGCGAACTGGCCGGCGATGCAGCCCAGCTCGGCGGCCGCAAGCGCCCGGGGCCGGGTAAAGGCGTGCTCGCCGTCGTAGCGCTCAGTGGCCGGGCCGGCGGCGACCGGCGACGGGCCGACCGGCCGGGCGCCGCCGTGGAAGGCCGGGTGGGACATCCGGCCGGCGTGGAACAGCTGCAGCACGATGCGCCCGCCAGCCCGGTGCACCGACTCGGTGATGCGCTGCCAGCCGGCCTGCTGCTCGCCGGTGTACAGGCCCGGCCAGCCGCGGTACCCGGTGCCCTGCCGCGATACGGCCGTGGCCTCGGCGATGATCAGGCCGGCCCCGGCCCGCTGGGCGTAGTACTCGGCGGCCAGGGCGGACGGGACGCCGCGTGCGCTGGCCCGGGCCCGCGACAGCGGCGCCATCACGATGCGGTTGGGCAGCAGCATCGGACCGAGCTGGAACGGGGCGAACAGGCCGGGAGCCGACATGCCGGATCCTCTTTCTTGAGCGATCGTTCATTTATGAGGCCGTAATAAAGGCCGCCGGGGCGGCGGCCTGGGCGTGGCTTAGCTGAGGCCCGCGAAGGCGCTATCGGCAATCGCGCGCAGGGTCCCCTCATCCGGGCTGGCCTTCCCGACGACCATCAGGCCCTGGCAGCTGCCGACCAGGCCCTTGGCGCGGATCACGGGATCCACCGAGGCCGGGACCTCACCGAGCCGGATGGCCGTGCGCAGCGCCGCGGTGAAGCAGTGCTCCAGCCGGGCCAGATGCCCCCGGACGGCCACCGCGACCTGATCGTCGGTGGCCGCGTTCTCGACGGCGCTGTTGACCAGCAGGCAGCCCGCCCGGCCCTCGGGACTGAGCAGATCGCGGACCAGTCCGTCGAAGTAGGCGCGGATCTGCGCGATCGAGGCCCCCGGCTGGCCGAGGTCGCCGAGCTTCTGCGGTACCACGAGGCGGGAGTACCGCTCCAGGGAGCTCAGCAGCAGGGCATGCTTGCCACCGGGGAACGCCGTGTACAGGCTGCCGGGCTTGATCCCGGTCGCCCGGACCAGGTCATCGACGGACGTCGCCCGGTAGCCGCGTTCCCAGAACTGGCGCATCACCGTGTCCAGGACGACCTCGGGCTCGAACTCTCGCGGACGGGGCATGCCGCGAGAATACGCGAACGATCGTTCAAGAACAAGCGCGGTGACGCCGGTCAGGGCCAGATCGGCGGCACCATCGCCTCGATCAGGTGCGGGCCCGGCTCGGCGTAAGCGCGGCGCAGCTCGCCGACGAGGTCCTGCGCCGTCGTGACCCGGACGGCGGGCACCCCGAGCCCCGCGCTGAGCTGCGTGAAGTCCGGTGTCGGGCCGGACAGGTCGAGCATCCGCGCGGCCCGCGGGCCGGCCTCGCCGGCCGCCGTGCGGGCCAGTTCCATCCGCAGGATCGCGTACGCCGCGTTGTTGATCAGCACCGTGGTGACGTTGAGCTGCTCGCGGGCCTGGGTCCACAGTGCCTGGATCGTGTACAGCGCGCTGCCATCAGCCTCGACCGACAGCACCGGCCGGTCCGGGGCGGCGATGGCCGCGCCGGTGGCGACGGGCAGGCCCTGGCCGATCGAGCCGCCGGTCAGCGCGAGCACCGTGTGCCGGGCCGCGGTGGCCAGCGCCGGTCGCAGCGCCACCCCGGAGGTGTTCGCCTCGTCGGCCACGATGGCGTGCCCGGGCAGCGTCGCGGCGATCGCGGCGGCCAGGCTGTGCACGGTCAGCGGGCCGTCCTCCGGATCCGGCGCGGACGCACGGGCCAGGGCCGGCTCAGTGCCGGCCGCGACCTTCCCGGCGAGCAGCTCCAGCGCGGCCTCGGCATCGGTATCGGCGGCGGCCAGCTCGGTCACCGTGCAGCCGTCCGGCACCAGGTCGCCGGGCTGGCCGGGATAGGCGAAGAACGACACCGGCGCGCGAGCCCCGGCCAGGATCAGCTGCCGGGCCCCGGCTAGCTGCGCGGTCGCCTGCTCGGCCAGGTATCCCAGCCGCGGCACCTCCGGCAGCCCGGCGCCGCTTTCCATCCGGGCCGGGAACGTCTCGGCGATCAGCCGGGCGCCAGTCGCGACGGCGATCCGGCTGGCCGCTAGCAGGCCCCGCTCGGTCAGGGCCGGCCCGCCCAGCAGCAGCACGGCCGGGCCGCCCGCCTCCAGCAGTCCCGCCACGTCCTGGACCTGCCCGTCGCCGGGTATCTCCGGGGGCGGCACCAGCCGGGCGGGCGCGCGGGCCGCGCCCGCACTCCAGGACACGTCGGCGGGCAGCACGAGCGTCGCGACCTGGCCCCGCGCGGCGGCCGCCACGGCCCGCATCGCGTCCCTGGCCAGCTCGCGGGTAGTGCCGCTGGTGTGCACCCAGCCGGACACGGTGCGGGCAACCGCCTCGATGTCGGACTGCAGCGGCGCGTCGTAGCGGACATGACCGGTCGCGTGCCCGCCGACGATGACCACCACCGGGCTGCGCGCCCGCCGCGCGTTGTGCAGGTTGGCCAGCCCGTTGCCCAGGCCGGGGCCCAGGTGCAGCAGCACGGCCGCGGGCCGGCCGGCGATCCGGGCGTACCCGTCGGCGGCCCCGGTCGCCACCCCCTCGAACAGCGCCAGGACGCCGCGCATCGCCGGCACCGCATCCAGCGCGCTGACGAAATGCATCTCGGAGGTGCCGGGATTCATGAAGCACACATCAACGCCGGCCTCGGCCAGGCTGCCCGCCAGCGCCTGCGCGCCGTTCATCGCGACCTCATGACATGGACGATAACCCGCCCGTTCCGGGCAGCGGGCGCTCCGTCCGCCCGCGCGGTGCGCCGGCCTACGGAGGGAGGTGCGCGGCGGCCCAGCAGGATTTCCCGCCGTGGCAGTTCTGCAGTGCGGTGAGCATCTTCCGGAGGGCGCGCGGGACGCCCGCCCTGGCGATGTTGTCCAGTTCCAGCGGGTCGCGCGCCGTGTCGTAGTACTCCTGCTCCCCGCTGACGTACCGCACGTAGAGCGCGGTGGCGGTGCGGACCGCCTCATACGACGGCGGGTCCCCGCTCAGGCGGTTCTGCCGGTCCGGGTCGCCCGCCTTGTCATCCGGGCCGTGGTGCTCGACGAGAATCGCCTGCCGCCAGTTCGCCGGATGATGCCCGTGCCACAGCCCGGCCAGGCTATGACCGTCGACCCGGCCGGGTACGGAAAGCCCGGCCAGCGTCTCGAACGTGGGCGCGAGGTCGATGTTGGACGCCAGGTTGCTGATGACCTTCCCGGCCGGCACGCCGGGGCCGACGACAATCAGCGGCACGTGAATATCCGTGTCGAAGGCGGTCTGCTTGCCCGGCAAGAGCTGGTACTCGCCCATGTGATAACCGTTGTCGGAGCTGAAGACGAAGTAGGTATTCCGGGCTGCCCCGGTGGCGCGCAGCACGTCTTCGAGATGGCCGATCATGTCGTCGACGGAAAGATCGGCCTCGATCCGCTTGCGGTAGGCGCGGGTAATCCGGCGCTGCCCGGCCCGGGTCAGGGCCGGCTGGCCCTTCAGCCAGGACGGCGGATGCTTCGGCAGCCGGTCGTAGGCGGCGGTCCTGGGGTAGGCGACCTGGCTCGCCGCGTTCGCGTAGCGCGGATCCGGCGTGTACGGCGCGTGCGGCGCGAACGTGGCCACCTCGAGCATGAACGGCTTGCCCGACGAGGTCGACGACTGAATGAACGAGCCGGCTTTGGCCGAGAGCACGTCAGTCAGGTAATTACCTGGGTTATCGCCGTAATGCTGCTTCGTGCCGTTCTCGTTCAGGGTGTAGTTGAACTCCGGGTAGCCATCGCCCGCGGCATCCCACTGGTCCCAGCCCGGCGGCACATTATCAGCCTGCCAGTACCCGTTCAGGTACTTGCCCATCAGTGCGGTCTGGTAGCCGGATTTCTGCAGGGCAACCGCGAATGACTTGTCGAAATTGCCGTGCTGGTTGTAGGCGTGATAGCCGCCATCCGGCCGCGTGTTGGTAAAGACACCGTCATCATGCGGGTACTCGCCAGTAAAGATGGCGGTGCGGGACGGGCAGCACAGCGAGTCGACCACGTAGTACCGGGACATCGTCGAGCCGGCCCTTTCCAGGGCCTCCACATGCGGCATGTAGCTGACCAGGTTCTCCGCCAGGTCGTCGGTCAGCACAAAGACAAAGTTCGGCCGCGAATCCGCCCGCGAATCCCGCCGCGAGCCGCCCAGATGACCGCCGGCCCACCAGGACGTGCAGCCCGCAATGGCCAGCACGATCACCACCGCCGTGATAAGGGCGCGGCCAAACTTCTTAGTCACGTACTCCTGCTCCGGTATTGTCGGACGAAATTACCGTACCGCCAGGGCGACCCCAGAATGTCCGGCAGCGCCGACCGTGCCGCCAGCCACGAAATGTACGGCATGTACCGGTCCGCCGGGGGCTCAGGGCGGCGAATCGGCCAGCTGCGGCCACAGCGTTCCTGGTCAGGGCCCCCGGCCGCCGGGCGCCGGTCCAGGCCGGTTCGGGCCGGCGGCGATCACGCCCCCGGCCGGGCTAGGTCCGGGCTGTGCGCTGGATGCGCGGGAATTGGGCATTGCCCGGCAGCCGGAAGCTGCCTACATTCAGGACAGATCCTCTGCCGCGCCGCGTGGGCGGCGGCAGTACCGACGGGAGCTCCATGAGCCGTGACTTAGCCCAGGTCTTCGCTGACATCGACTCTTTCGATCCGGACAAGTTCGTGACCAACCTGACCCCGGATGCGCGGTTCCGCTTCGGCAACGCCGAGCCGGTCACCGGCCGCGCGGCCATCCGGGATGCCGTGGCCGGCTTCTTCGCCACCATCGGCGGGCTGACTCATCACATCCGCAGCACCTGGCAGGACGGGGACGTGGCGATCGCGCAGATCGACGTGGAGTACCGGCGCCTCGACGGCACGACCGTGCTCATCCCCAATGCCGACATCCTGACCTACGACGGTGACCTGGTCCGGGACTGGCAGATCTACATCGACATCGCGCCGGTCTACGCCTGATCGCCGGTGCCCGCGTGATCTACGTCAGCCATGACATCCCAGTGAACGCCGCGGGCCAGCCGGTCCTGGACCGGGCTGCGGTCTGGGACGGCCTGGTGCTCAAGGCCGGGAACGCGCTCCCGTTCGTGCCCAGCATGACCTACTGCCAGGTCACCGCCCGGCACTCCGGCACGGTATTTGACCGGGATATCGACTTCCGCGGTCAGCGCCTGACCGAGCGGGTCACCCTGGAGGCACCGCACCGTGTCGTGTTCACCCGGATTGCCGGGCCGGTGCTGGGCACCATCGCCAACGAGATCGAGGGCGGCGATGACCACCTGCGGCTGCGGTTCAGCTTCGCCCTGGTGCTGGCGGGCGTGCCCGGCGGCTCGGCCGCCGAGCTGGAGTACGGCGAGTCCATGACGGGCGACTACCGCGCAGCCGTCCAGAGCACGCTGGCCGCCATGCGGCAGATCGCCGCCGGCGGGGCACCGGGCTGACCACCGGGGCGGGGCACCGGGCTGACCACCGGGCCGCGGCACCGGGCTGACCACCGGCGGCCCCGGCGAACCGATCGCCGTCGCCGTCCGTTCTATGCTGTCCGGGGGGCTCATCGGCGGCGCGGGCGACCCGGAAGGCGACGGACCAGGACTGGTGCTGGCCCGCGCGGCTGATGCGGTGTGGAGCTGCGGCGGCGCGCGGCGCACAATCCTGGTGAGGAACCGGGGGATGCTGATGGAGCTGCTGGAGCGCGGGCCGTTTCTGCAGACGCTCGCCGAGTACGCCGGCCAGGCCCGGCAGGGCACCGGCCGGCTGGTGCTGGTCTCGGGCGAGTCCGGCATGGGCAAGACGATGCTCCTGGAGGCGTTCCAGGACAGTAGCCCGGACGCGCGGTGGCTGTGGGGCGGCTGCGACGGGCTGCTCACGCCCCGGCCGCTGGGCCCGCTGTTCGATATCGCCGCGCAGGTGGGCGGCGAGCTGGCCGACCTGTGCCGCGACGGCGCCCCGCGCGACCAGATGTTCACCGCCTTCCTGACCGAGCTGGGTACCGGCGCGCCGTTCACCGTGGCCGTGCTGGAAGACGTGCACTGGGCCGATGAGGCCACCGCCGACCTGCTCAGCTTCCTGGGCCGGCGGCTGTCGCGCAGCCCGGTCCTGCTGGTGGTCACCTACCGGGATGATGAGCTGGCCCCCGATCACCCGCTGCGCATGGTGCTGGGCGACCTGGCCACGCAGCGGGCCACCCGGCGGATGAAGCTGCCGCCGCTGTCCCGCGAGGCCGTGGCCACCCTGGTCGGGAGCCGGGACATCGACGCCGCCGAACTGCACCGGGTGACTGGCGGCAACCCGTTCTACGTGACCGAGATGCTGGCTGCGGGCTGGCCGTCGGTGCCGCCGACGGTTCGCGACGCGGTGGGCGCCCGGCTGGCCCGGTCCGCCCCCGCGACCCGCCAGCTCGTGGAATGCGCGGCCATGATCGGGGCCCGGGTAGACCGGTCGCTGCTGGCTACCCTGGCCGAGGTCGCGGCCCCGGCCGTCGACGACCGGCTGCTGACCGGGATCCTGACCGCTGACGGCCGCGGACTGCGGTTCCGTCACGAGCTGGTCCGGATGGCGGTCACCGAGTCAATCACTCCGCATCGCAAGGTCGAGCTGCACGCCCGGCTGCTTTCCGAGCTGGAGCAGCGCGGCGGCGCTGACCCGGCCGTGCTCGCCCACCACGCCGAGGGCGCCGGCGATGACAAGGCCGTACTGCGGCACGCGCCCCAGGCGGCACGGCGGTCGGCGGGGCTGGGCGCGCACCGCGAGGCGGCGGCGCAGTTCGAGCGCGCCCTCCGTTACGCCGCCGGACGCGACGGCGCGACCCGGGCGCCGCTGCACGAGGGCCTGGCCCTGGAGTACTCCCTGCTCGACCGGTGGCACGAGGCCGAGCAGCCGCTGCGCACCGCCCTGCGGCTGCGCCGCGAGCTCGATGACGGCCGCAGCGTCGGCGAGAACCTGCGGATGCTGTCCAAGACGCTGTGGCGGCTGTGCCGCGGCGCGGAGTCCGGGCAGGCCGCCTTCGACGCCGTCGAGGTCCTCGAGGCCCTCCCGCCCGGCCCGGAGCTGGCCTGGGCCTATGCCAACCTCAGTGCGCTCTACATGGACCGGGGCCGCACGGCGGAGGCCGTGGCGGTCGGCGAGAAGGCGCGCGAGCTCAGCGAGCGGCTGGACCAGCCGGAGATCGTCAGTGAGGCGCTCAACTCGCTCGGCTGCGCTCAGTTCATGGCCGGCCAGGGCGGCATGGAGCATGTCCGTCAGGCGCTGCGAATCGCCCTGGATGCCAACCTGCACGAGGCGGCCGGCCGGGCCTTCTGCAACCTGCAGAGCCTGGGAACCGCGCAGAACGCGTTCGGTGAGGCCGAGCGCTACTACGCCCAGGGCATGGCGTTCTGCGAGGAGCGTCAGCTCGGCGTCTACAGCACCTGCCTGTCCGGCGGCCGGGCCTGGACGCTGCTGCTGGCCGGGCGGTGGGACGAGGCCGCGCAGATCGCCGGCCAGATGCTGAAGAGCAAGCTCGCCTCGCCGGTGAACCGGATGAACCCGCTGCAGGTGCTGGGCACCATCCGCGGCCTGCGTGGCGCCGATGGCAGCTGGGAGCTGCTGGACGAGGCGCTGACCCTGGCCGAGGGCACCGGCGAGCCGCAGTGGATCGTGCCGTTGCGGGCTGCCCGCGCTGAGCTGCACTGGCTGTCCGGCGATCCCGGCGCGGCCCGGCGCGAAGCGCGATCCGGGTATGAGCTGGGGCGGGGCTATGTCCACCAGTGGACGCTGGGATCGGTGGCCATCTGGCTGGCCCGGGCCGGCGAGCCCGTCGGCCCGGCGCCGAGCCTGCCCGAGCCCTATGCCCGCGAGCTGGCCGGCGACTGGGCCGCCGCGGCGCTGGCGTGGCAGCAGGCGGCCGGCCTTACGACGCCGCTATGGCCTGGCTTGGCTCAGCGGATGAGGCGGGCCTGCGGCAGGCGCTGGCGGTCTTCGATGACCTCGGCGCCCGCCTGCCGGCCGCCGCCGCCCGGCGGCGGATGAAGGAACTGGGCATCCGGGCCATCCCGCGCGGGCCGCGGCCAGCGACCAAAGCCGGCCCGGCCGGGCTCACTGCCCGTGAGCAGGAGGTCCTGGCCCTGCTGGCGGAGGGACTGCCGGACCGGGAGATCTCCCGGCGGCTGTTTATCTCCGAGCGGACGGTGCACCATCACGTGTCCTCGGTGCTGGGCAAGATCGGCGTCTCGTCCCGGACGGCGGCTGCCCGCGAGGCCACCCGGCTGGGCATCGGCGCACCCGTTTAGCCCGGCCGCTCCGCTGCCCTGCCCGCCCATCCGCCCTGCCGCCCTGCCCGCCCCCGGGCGTCCGGGCGTCCGGGCGTCCGGGCGTTCGCCAGCGTAGGCAGCCCGCCCGCCAACCTAGGCAACCGGCGCCGCCAACCTGGGTTTTTTCCCCGATGAGCCGCCCCTGGCCCCCGTCCTACGGTCGTTACATCCGCTAACGACGACCGGAAGGAAGAACCGCCAGTGCCGCTCTTCATGGACATTCACGAGATCGACGGGGGCGTGGCCATGGACGACGTCGCCCAGGCTCACATCGCTGACCTCAAGACGCAGGGCGCCTATGACGTCCAGTACCTGCGCTACTGGGTCGACGAGCCAGCCGGCCGGATCTTCTGCCTGGTGGAGGCGCCGACGGCCGAGGTGGCCGCCGACGTGCACCGGGAGGCTCACGGCCTGGTCGCCGAGCACATCTACCGGGTCCAGGAAGGATCCTGAGGGGGAGCACGACATGCGATCAAGCAAGACGATACGGCTCGGCGGCCTGGCCGGGCTGGTGCTGGGGATCGGCGCGCTGCTGGCGCCGGTCGCGGCCCAGGCATCATCCGCGGTGCCGCCGCCCACCTATAAGCCTGGCGACCAGGCCGCGAGCACCAGCGTGGCCGGCGCCCGCATCATGGTCCCGGGCGTTATGTCCCGCGGCACGATGCCGGACGCCGCGATGGCGGGCGACGCCATGGCGCCCGCCGCGGCACCGAGCCTGACCCAGCAGCTGGCCACCGCCCGGCTGGCCACCGCCAAGTACGCCACCAACCTGTCCCGGGCGAAGGCCGATGGGTACCGGATCATCACCAAGATGATGCCGGACATGGGCTTCCACTTCATGAACGCCAAGATTCAGGGCTTCCACATCCGCAAGCCGCAGATCCTGGTCTACGAGCACACCAGCCCGAAGACCTGGCAGCTCGGCGCCCTGGAGTGGGTGTTCCCGAAGATGCCCGCCAGCCCGCCGCTGCCGAACGCCACGTTCGGCTCGTTCCCGGCGGCCTGCCACTACGCCGACGGCACCTTCATCCCGGACCAGAACGCCAAGACGTGCGCGAAGAAGGCCCCGGACGGGGCGAAGTTCACCTTCTGGCACCCCGACCTGGTGACCATGCACGTCTGGGTCTGGTACCCCAACCCGGCCGGGCTGTACTCCAGCACCAACCCGCTGGTCGCGCCGTTCAACCACGGCTGACCGACAGGCTGCGCGCTGAGGGGAGCGCGGACCGCACGGGCCCGGAGATCGCCGGTATCTCCGGGCCCGGCCCATGCCCGGGCCGGGGCCCGCAGCCGCAGGCCCGGCTCAGGCGGCCAGCGAGCGCGGGGCCGGGAGCCGGAAGATTTTCCGCTTGGCCGCATCCAGGACCGGCGCCGGCAGCATGCTCAGGGTCGCGAGCCGCCGCGCGTACTTGCCGCTGCGCAGCAGCCTGTGACAGGTGGCGGCCGGCCGCAGCGCCAGGTCCCGGCCGCGGCGCCCCGGGCCGGGCCCCGGAACCGGGCCAGTGCCGCCGGCTGAGCGGTCTGCGGGGCCGGCCGCGTGGCTGTCGCGGGCCGGGACGGGCAGCCGGGCCGTGACCGTGAACCCGCCCTCCGGCCGGGCCTCGGCGCGCAGGGTCCCGCCCAGGGCGGCGGCCCGCTCGGTCATGCCGGTGATCCCGTTGCCCGGGTCCGCGGCCCCGGCCGGGCCGCCGGGCCGGCTTCCCGGCCGGGCCGTCCCGTCGTCGGTCACCTGGAGGTCCAGCCGGCCGTCGCCATAGGACAGCCGGATCTCGGCGCGGCTGCCGCCCGAGTGCCGGGCGCTGTTGGTCAGCGCCTCCTGGATGATCCGGTAGGCAGCCAGGTCGGCTTCGGCAGGCAGCGGCACCGGCTCGCCGGTGGTCTCGATGCTGACTCCCAGCCCGGCCGCCGCCGCGTTCTCGACCAGGTCGCCGAGCCGGGCCAGGCTGGGCGCGGGTGCCCGCGGCGCGTCCTCGCCCGCCTCGCGCAGCACCCCGAGCACCGACCGCAGCTCGACCAGCGCCTGCTTGCTGACGTCGTTGATGGCCGTCAGCGCCGACCGGGCCCGCTCGGGCTGCCGGTCCATCAGGTGCAGCGCCGTGCTGGCCTGCACGTTGATGACGGCGATGTTGTGGGCCAGCACATCGTGCAGGTCCCGCGCGATCCGCATCCGCTCCTCGCCGGCCCGGCGCAGCAGCTGCTCCTCCCGGCTGCGGGCCTGCTCAGCGGCCCGCTGCATCCGGCCGCGGATCAGCTCGGCGATGGCCAGCATGGCGAACAGGCCGGCCGCCAGGCCCAGCGCGAACCCGGCGCTGGTGTGCCCGCGCGTGCCGATCAGCCACGGCGGCCAGCACGACACCAGGTAGCCGATGACCAGGGAGGCCACGGCCGCCGCCCGCTTGCGGGCCAGGATCGCGGTGAAGAAGGCCACGATCAGCCCGAGATAGCTCATCGGCGACCCGGCCGCGGCCGCCCACAGCGCCGTGACCAGGGCAATGGCCAGCACGGTGACCGGGAACCGGCGCCGGGCAATCAGCGCGGCCCCGCCGATGACCAGCGCCGCATAGCCGCCGGGGCTCGTGCCGCCGGCGGCCATGCCGCCGGCCGCATGCTGATGCCAGGGGTGGCTCGCGACGCCTAGCTGCACGGCCGTCACGGCCGCCGCGATCAGTACGTCGGTCAGCCACCGCCGGGCCGCCGGATCGCGCAGCAGCACCGGCCAGCGCGGCCGCCAGGCGCTGCCAGCGCCCGGACCCGCCGGGCCAGGTCCCGCGCCGCCGGTCCCTGCCCGGCCGGTCTCCGGCCGGCCAGCGCCAGCCCGGCCAGCGCCGCCCCGGCCGGTCTCGGCCGGGGCGGCGGTGGTCAGGTCAGGTTCGGGCTCCACTGCCACCACGCTAGGCGCCGCGCTGGCCGCTGGCATCAGCCAGGCGCCGATCCGCCCGGCCCGCGGGTACTCCCGGCGGCGCATCCGGAGCCGGACGGCCTACCTCGCCCGGCCACCCGGGACCGTCCGCCGGGCCGGCGACACGGCCGCCGCCCGGGCGGCAGGCTGGATCAGGTGCAGCAGCCAGCAGCAGCTCAGCCGGTCAGGAGGCCGCCATGACGCCCGGCGGGCAGGTCATCGAGAACCCGCTCAGCGGCGAGCGGATCACCATCCGCCGCCCGGCCGCGTCCGGTGACGGCGCGCTGCACTGGGAGCTGGAACTCGCCCCCGGTGGCCGCGTGCCCAGCGCGCACGCCCACCCTGAGCAGGAGGAATGCTTCACCGTGCTATCCGGGCAGCTGCGGCTCCGGGTGGGCCGGCGCCGGGTACTGGCCCGGCCCGGCGACACCGTGGTCATCCCGCCGGGCACGGTCCATCACTTCGCCAACCCCGGTCCCGGGGCCGCCCGCGTCGCAGTGCGCAGCACCCCGGCGCTGAGCATGACCGACCTGCTGGCGACGGCGGCCGCGATGGCCCGCCAGCAGCACGCGGCCGCCCGGCCGCTGCCCCGGCTGACCGACCTGGTGCTGTTCCTGGATGACTTCCGCCGCGAGGTCGCCGCGCCGTACCTGCCCGCCGCCGTCGTCCGGGCCGTCATCGGGCCGCTGGCCCGGCTGGCCCGCCGCCGCGGGCTGGATGCGCCCTACGCCCGGCTGCGTGCCACCCCGGAGCACGCCCTCCCGGATCCCGCCACCCCGGATCCCCCCGCTCCGGCGGCCGCCACCCCGGATCCCGCTCCGGCGGCCGCCGCCACGGCACCCGCTCCGGCGGCCGCCGCCCCGGCAGCCGGGGCCAGGCCGGGCTGGTGACCGCGGTCGAGGTCGCCCACCTGGTGAAGCGCTACCGCGGCGCCGCCCGCAACGCGGTGGATGACATCAGCTTCCAGGTCCCGGACGGGCAGCTGTTCTGCCTGCTCGGCCCCAACGGCGCGGGCAAGACCAGCACCGTGTCGGTACTCACCACCACGCTGGCGCCCAGCGCGGGCCGGGTCCGGATCGCCGGCGCCGACCTGGCCACCCAGCAGTCCCTGGTCCGCCGCCGCACCGGGATCGTGTTCCAGCAGCCGTCGCTGGACCTCAACCTGACCGCGGAGGAGAACATCCGGCTGCATGCCGTGCTGTACGGGGTGTACCCGTGGCGGCCGTCCTGCCGGCTGATGCCGGCCGCCTACCGCCGTGAGGTTGCCGAGCTGGCCGGCGTGCTGGGCGTCGCCGACCTGCTCGGCGTCCGGGCCCGGGCCCTGTCCGGCGGGCTGCGCCGCCGCCTGGAGATCGTCCGGGCGCTGCTGCACCGGCCGCGCGTGCTGTTTCTCGACGAGCCCACGACCGGCCTGGACCCTGAAAGCCGCCGCGCCCTGTGGGCCTACCTGAGCCAGGCCCGCGCCGCGGCCGGCACCACCATCGTGCTGACCACGCACTACCTGCAGGAGGCTGAGGCCGCCGACGCGATCTGCGTGATCGCGGCCGGCCAGATCATCGAGCGGGGCACTCCGGCGCAGATCAAGGCCCGCCACCTCGGGCCGGTCAGCCCGGCCGACGCGGATCCCGGCACCAGTTCCGGCCGCAGCGGCCTGGCCGCTCCGGACCCGGCCGGGCGCACCCTGGAAGCGGCCTACCTGGCCCTGCTGGACCAGACGTCCGCTCCGGTCGGCCCGCCGTGACCGCGCTGCGCCTGCACCGGCCGGGCATGGCCGCCGGGCTGGCTCGCGAGCTGTCCGGGCTGGCCGCCATCGCCCAGCGGGACGTGCTCAAGCTGCTGCGCGACCGGCCCCGGCTGGCGGTCAGCCTGGCCTTCCCGCTGCTGCTGATCGGCGGCCTGGGCAGTGCGCTGCAGGCCACCGTCGGCCAGGTCACCGGCGTGAGCGCGGTCACGGTGGCCTTCACCGGCGTGCTGGCGGCCAGCCTGTTCCAGTCCGCGGCGGCGGGCATGATCTCGATCGTCGAGGACCGCGAGACCGACTTCTCCCGCGAGCTGTTCGTCACCCCCGTCTCCCGGTTCACGCTGGTCACCGGGAAGGTGGCGGGCGAGACGCTGGTCGCGCTGGCCCAGGGCGCCGCCATCGCCGGGTTTGCCGTCGCCTTCGGGGTGCGGATGAACGCCGGCCAGCTGGCCGCGCTGGCCGGGCCGGCCGTGGCCAGCTGCCTGCTCGGCGGCGCGTTCGGGCTGGCCACCATCGCCGTGCTGCCGAACCAGCGCGCGGCCATGCAGATCTTCCAGTTCCTGATCATCCCGCAGTACGTGCTCAGCGGGGTGCTGGTCCCGCTGCGCGGCGCCGCGCCCTACCTGGATGTGCTCGCGCACCTGCTGCCCATGACCTACGTCGTGCAGCTGACCCGGGCCGCCTTCTTCGCCGGCCGCCCCGGCTATCACGCCGTGGTGACCGGCAGCCCGGTGCTGGACGCGGTGATCGCGGCCGGCCTGACCATCGCGCTGCTGGTCACCGGCGCGGCCGTGTTCAGCTACCGGGAGCGGACCCGCTGACCGGCCCGGACTCGGCCAGCACCCGCTCGAAGGCCTGCCGGTAGCGCGGATCGCCCTGCTGCTCGCGGGCCAGCCAGTATTCAGCTCCCCAGAACAGATAGGCATCCATAACGACGTCGTCGCCAGCCCAGCCCAGGCACTGGCTGTAGGTCGCGATGACATCCTCCGGGCGGCAGCTGTACATGGCCTGCTGCTGCGGGCTCGGCGGCGTGGTTACTGCCTCCCAGGGCTCGGCCTGGCCTTCGGCGATCAGCAGCCGCTGGCCGGCCGCCCGGGCCTGGTCCAGCACCGGGCCGGGCCGCGGGTAGGGACGACGGCGCAGCCGCGACCGGGCCGGGCTGCCGTCCAGGTACGCCGACAGCGGCCCGGCGGCGAAGAGCGCGTGCCGGGGGTAGAAGTCGATGCCGACGACGTCGGCCAGCTGCCCGGCCATGGCCAGCGAGTCGCCCTGGTCGCGGGTGCGCCAGTGCTGCTGCAGCGCGACCGGCCCCGAGGCAGGCAGGAACCCGTTCATCAGGACCGGCAGGCCGGGGTCAGCGGCCCGCACGGCGGCCACCTCGTTCTGGATAAATTCCCGGGACAGCCGCCAGGAGTGCTCCATGCCCAGCGGGTCGGCCGCCTCGTGCTCCACCTGCCAGGCGATGATCGCGCTCCGGTCGCGGTACCGCTCGACCAGGCGGGTCACGAACGCGCAGCTGGCCGCCAGCAGCCGGGGGTGGCTGGCGGGCGTGATCAGGGTGCGCTCGGGCAGTGGCTCGGGCAGGTGGTGCGGCGGCACGAAGAACTCGGGGTAGCCGAAGGACTTGACCGGGCCGGTGCACACGATGACCTGCTTGCCCGCCTGCTCGGCGGCATCGAGCTGGCGGTCGAGCTCGGCGGCATCCAACGCGCCGGGGCGCGGCTCGAGGCGGTTCCAGTAGGCGGCCAGCCGGATCAGGGGGAACGGGTAAGCGAGCAGGCGGCCGAGGGCGGCCTGCGGGTCGAGGCCGAGCTCGGCGGCCTGCAGCGGCCGGAAGCTGATCCCCAGCCGGGTCGCGCCGCGCGGCGCCACGGGCACCTGCCGCCAGCGCTCGGTCAGCGGCCGCGCCGCCCGCCGGATCCGCAGCTCAGCCATGACTACTCCCGGTGCCGCTCCCGGCCAGCACCGCCGCCCGGTCCTGCTCGCCTGCGGAGCCCGCCAGGACCGCGGGCCCGGCACCCGCCGCGGGCCCGCGGCGGGCCAGGGCGGCGATGAGCCGGGCGATGTCGCGGGTGTCGCCGGGCCGCCCGAGCCGGGCTGAGGCTGCGCGCAGACCGGCCAGTGCCGCACCGTCGGTGCGCAGCCGGCCCGCCTCGCCCAGCAGACCGGGCACGCCTGCCACCCGGCGGCCTGCTCCGGCGCTGACGACCAGGTCGGAATTGCCGCGCTCCTGGCCTGGCAGCTGCGTGGTGAGCAGCAGCGGCGCGCCGCAGCAGGCCGCCTCGGTGATGGTGCCGGGCCCGGCCTTGGTGACCACCAGGTCCGCGCAGCGCAGCAGATCGGGCAGGCGGCGGGTGTACCCGGTCACCATGAGCCGGCGGCTGCCGGTCCGGGCCGCCAGGCGCAGCAGACGGCGCCGCACCCGGTTGTTGCGCCCGCACACGGCGACCACCTGCACGTCGGCGAACCGCCGTACCAGCGCCGCAGCCCGCCGCCCGATGCCCCCGCAGCCCTCGCCGCCGCCGGTGAGCACGATCAGAAGCCGGTCCTCGCTCAGCCCCAGGGCCCGGCGCAGCGCCGCCCGCTCGCCCGCCAGTGACGGCCCGGCCCAGAACGCCTGCCCCACCGGCGGCCCGGCCCGCACGACGCAGCCCATGTCAGCAGCCAGGCCCCCGTCGTCCCCGGCCTGCCAGTCACGAGTGCGGCCGGGCCGGCCGCTACCGCCCCGTCCCGCTCGCGCGGAGGCCCGGGCTTGCCCGGCCCGTCCGGTTAGTCTGCGCCGGGCGGACGGCGGCGCGTCAGCGCGGCCACCCTGGCCCGGCGGCACGATGGTCAGGTCGGCGCCGCCGTGCCGCCAGGCGGCGTGCGCGGCACCCAGGTCGGTGACGACAGTGGCGACGGGCAGCAACCGGCCCGGTGCCGCGCGGGCCCGGGCGGCGGCCGCTCCGGTCAGCGGATGGAACGACACGATCGCCGCCGGGCGCCGCGCCGCCACGGCTCGTGCTGTCGGCCGGTCCGCCAGCCGCAGTAGTGTCGCGCTCAGCAGTGCCGCCGCGGGGCGGGAGTTGGTCAGGTAGTAAGCAGCGCCCCACAGCCACGGCGCCCGCCGCGTCACCGGCCCGTACAGCTGGGTCACCCAGCGCAGCAGTGGTGCCGCGTCCGGCCCGCCGAGCGGGTCGCACAGCGTGATCGCGAACCGGCCCGGGTAGGCCCGGTCCAGCGCCTGCCGCACGGCGACAGCGGCACTCCGGTGCCCGCCACCGGTGTCGGAAATCAGGAACAGCAGCGGCACCGGCCCGCTAGTGGAGTCGCCGTCGCCGGCCGCGGCAGCCCGGGTCTCGAGCACCCCCGGCGTCGTGACCACGTCTGCCGTGGTCACCCGCGTGGCGGACACGCCCGCCGGGCTCCCGCCTGCTGCCATCCGGATACCGGTCAGCGGCGCAGTAGCCGCCAGCCCGCCTCGCGCCCGGGGCCCGTCTGCCACCGCGGGCCCGGCGGCCTGGTCCGTGCTTGCCATGCGGCCATGTTCCCGGCCGGGCGGGTCAGCGGTCGTCAGCCCGGCGGCTACGGCCGGCTACTCCTTCCGGCGCTCGACAGGAGCGGCGCCTTCGCCCGGCGTTGTAGATATCACGGGCGGCGCCTGTCGCCAGCGCCGGCGACAGCCGGGCCGCCGGGCTGACGACGCGACCGACCCGGCCGGCCGATGCTGGGCGTGTTACCAGCGTCCTCCAGGCGAAATGAGGCTGACCATGATGGCTGGCAGCGAAGCGGGCCCGCACCGCTCGTTCGTGCCCGGCGCGAGTCCCGATCGGGTGCTCTCCGAGCGCCCGGCATCCCCGCCAGGCGCGACTCCGTCCCGCCCGGATACCGGGCACCACACTGGAGCGGGCCGCGGGCCGGCGGCCGGGGTGCTGATGGCGCTGGCCGGGATCACCCTCGGCGTGGCCGCCTACCTGCACCGACAGGGCCATATCCCGCTGGGCTTCACCGAGATTCGCGGCGAGAGCTTCTACGCCGCCTCCATCCCCGAGGCGGTCATCGCCTTCGTCCTCGTCGCCGGCGCCGCGGTGTACCTGGCTGCCCCGCCCGCCGCTCGCGCCGCACCCGGCCGGGGCCAGGCGCGCCGGGTCGCGCTGGCCGCCACCACGTTCGCGGTCATCGGCGTGGCCTACGGCATGACCGTGACCATCAGCGACGGCCGCGTGCCCGACATCATCTACCACTCCTGCCTCATGGCCCTCCTGCTGATCACCGGCGTCCTGCTCCTGCGCCGCCACGCACCCGCTGACCGCCGCGAGCCTGGTTAACGTGTGGATTCCGGGGGTCGGAACCCCCCGGAATCCACACGCTGACCGGATGGCACACGTTGTGGCGGGGGCGCGCGGCGGGAGCCCGGGGCAGGAGGGTAGTTACCGTCGCGGGCACGGCAGGCGGGGCGGGCGCGGCAGGCGGGGAGTACTGCGGGCGGCGTAGCGCGAGTAGCCGTGGCGATGACGACACCGCGCCCGGACGGCACATACGGTCGGAGCATGACGGCAACCACGCCGGCCCGCGGTGACGGCCTCATCCGGGTGGTGCTGGCCGATGACCAGGCGCTAGTCCGGGCCGGATTCGCTGCGCTGCTCGATGCCGAGGATGACATCGCGGTGGTGGGCGAGGCGGCCGACGGGACCGAGGCCGTCGCCCTGGCCGAGCGGAGCCGGCCGGACGTGCTGCTGATGGACATCCGGATGCCCGGCCTCGACGGCATCGAGGCGACCCGGCGCATCGCGGCCCGGCCCGGCCTCGGCGGGGTACACATCGTGATCGTGACCACCTTCGACCTCGACGAGTACGTCTTCGAGGGACTGCGGGCCGGCGCGGCCGGCTTCCTGCTCAAGGACACCGATGCGGCCGAGCTGATCCGCGCCGTGCGCGTTGCCGCCGGAGGAGACGCGCTGCTGTCGCCGGCCGTGACCCGCCGCCTCGTGGCCGAGTTCGCCGCCCGGACCCGGCCGATGCGCCAGCCGCCCGGCCTGGACCTGCTCACCGCCCGCGAGCGCGAGGTGCTGATCCTGATCGCGCGCGGCCTGTCCAACGACGAGATCGCCGGGCAGCTGTACATGAGCCCGTCCACGGCCAAGACGCATGCCGGGCGGGCCATGATGAAGCTCGGCGCCCGCGACCGGGCGCAGCTCGTGGTCACTGCCTACGAGGCCGGCCTGGTCCGCCCCGGCTGGAGCGCCTGAGCCCGGTCCGCCCGGTCCGGTCAGGTCCGCCGGTCCGGTCAGGTCCGGCTGAAGACCCCGGCCCGGGCCGCCGCCAGCGCCGCTGCGGCAGCCTCATCAGCGTGCTCCGGGGTCAGTGGCTCGCCGGTGACCAGCAGCCGGTAGTACAGCGGCGCGGCCACCGCGTGCATGACGCCCGCCGGCTCGGTCCCGGCCGGTAGCTCGCCGCGCGCGACGGCGCGGTCGATGATGGCGGCGATCGCGGCCAGCCGGGTGTCCCAGAACCTCGCCATCATGGCCCGGATCTCCGGGGAGGCGGCCGCGCCTGCCAGCACGCTGCGCGTCGTCGCCGCCCCGCGCGGACTGCCCAGCGTGGCCTGCACCGCCCGGCTGAGCAGCCGCAGGTCCTCGCCAACGGTCCCGGTGTCGGGCACCTCGATCATCGACTGCGCCGTCGCCGCCAGCGCCTGGCGGACCAGCTCGGTCTTGCTGCCCCACCGGCGGTAGACCGTCGTCTTGTGCACCCCGGCCCGGGCCGCGATCGATTCGATGCTGATCTCGTCGAAGCCGCGATCCGCCAGCTCGTCGACCGTGGCAGTGAAGACCGCCGCAGTGTTGCGCGCGGTGCGCCCGCCCGGCCGGCGCGTCGTGGAAGCAGTCACGGGGAGAGCTTACTGCAAAATTGAGTTGCGTTTAAGGCAGGCCTCATGTCAGGATCATTATCGCAACACCGAGTTGCAATAAAGCCTCCCGGTGCTCCTCCCTGAAAGGTGCTGTCATGTCCACCACATCCGCTCCCGTCCACGGCCTCGCGACCGGGCGCGAGCCCGGCCGCCAGGCTCGCATGGCCGTCGTTTCCGCTGGCCGGCCGTCGCTGGCGCCGGCTACCTGGCCGCGTGGGTGGCCGGCCTGGCCGTCTGGCCGTCCAACCTGGCCGTGAACGCCTCGAGCACGCAGGTGTCCGCTGCCTACCAGGGCCACCAGGCGGTGGCAGCGGTCAATTACCTGCTGGTCGAAGGCCTGGCCGGACTGCTGCTGGGGGCCGTGCTGACGGCCGTGCTGCGGGCGGCCGGCCGCGGACCTCGGCTTTCCGGGGTCCGTCCGGTGGCCGTGCTCGGTGCCGTGGCGGTGCTGATCTCGCTGCTGCAATGCGTCCTCGGCCAGATCCTGGTCGCATCCGCCTCCGACGCCGCCCGGGCCGGCACCTTGTTCGCGCTGATTAACCGGCTCGACGGGGTGAAGATGCTGGCCCTGGCCGGCACCGCCGCCTGGCTAGCGGCCCGGCGCGGCGTCACCGTGCGGGACACCGGCGCGCGGCTCCCGCGGTGGCTGCGGATCACGGCCGGGCTCGCTGCGGTGGCCCTGGCCGGGTCGGGCGTGGCTTACCTCCTGCTGGCTCAGTCCGGGGCTGGCCTGGTGTACGTGTCCGGGCCGCTGCTGCTCCTGTGGGTCACCGGCACCGGGATCTGGCTTACGGTCAGTCACCACCGGGCCGCCGCCTGACGGCGGCTGCCTGGCCGGGCCACCTGACGGCGGCCGCCTGACCGGGACGCCGCCTGGCCGGCGTGTCGCCTGACCAGCGACCGCCTCGCTACCCCCGACCCTCGACTCCGGCACCTGGGCCAGCCTCCCCCCGCGGCCCGGGTGCCGGCCCTTTCCGGCCAGCCCGTACCCTTACAGGGGCGAACTCGTCACGGAGAGTCACGGCGGGCGGGGAGCGCAGGGGGTCACGGGGGTGACCCGGCCTAACGGGGGTGGGGACGGCGGGGGCGCAGGTCGAGGTACTGATCGTGGGGGCCGGTCCGTCCGGGCTGATGGCCGCCGTGGAGCTGGCCCGGCGCGGCGTGACGGTCCGGCTCGTGGAGCGCGCGCCTGAGCCGCATGGCCAGGCGCGGGCCACCGCCGTGCAGCCGGCCACCATGGAGCTGCTCGCCCAGGCCGGGGTGGCGCAGGACTTCCTGGACCACTCCGTTCACGTGCGGCACGCACGGGTCTACGACGCCAGCCTCCGGACCGTCGCCGAGTCGAGCTTCACGGGCGGCGCCGCCGTCGGCTGCCCCTTCGAGTTCCAGTGCAGCCTGCCGCAGTGGAGCACGGAACGGATCCTGGCCAGGCTCACCGAGCTGGGCGGGACGGTTGAGCGGGGCGTGTCGGCCGTCTCGCTGGACGAGCGCGAGGATCACGTGCTGGCCTGGCTGGAGCGCGCCGACGGCACCATGGAGTCCGTCCGGGCCGGCTGGGTGATCGGCGCGGGCGGCGCGCACAGCATGACCCGCGAGTCGATGGCCGAGACGCTGGAGGGCAGCACCTACCGCGGCACCGCGCTGGTCGCCGATATGCGCGTGTCCTGCGGGCTGCCGCGGGACGCCTCCGCGCTGATCGCCAGCCCGGCGGGGTACGTGTTCCTCGCGCCGCTCCCGGACGACCGGTGGCTGAGCTTCATCGGTGACCTGACCCGTCAGGAGGAGCTGCAGCTGGCCGCCGACCGCTCACCGCGCGCTGTTGAGTCCGTCATCAGCCGCCGGGCTCCGGGCGCGGTCGGCGTGGACGAGGTGGCCTGGGCGGCCCCGTTCCAGATGCACCGGCGGCTCGCGCCGCGGCTGGCCGACGGGCGTCGCTTCCTGCTGGGTGATGCCGGGCACCTGTCCAGCCCGTTCGGCGGTGAGGGCCTGAATTCCGGCCTGCACGACGCCAGCAACCTGGCGTGGAAGCTCGCGCTGGCTACCCGCGGGCAGGCCCGGCCCGTCCTGCTGGCCAGCTACGCCGCCGAGCGCCGCGCGGCCGACGAGCACGTCCTGGCCGTCTCCGATCAGCTGCATCAGCTCGCCTACAGCGCTGTCGAGTCGGCCCGGTCCGGCATCCCGGCCCCCCAACTGACGCCCAGCGAGGCCGCCGCCCTGCTCCGGGCTCGCAGCATGCTCGACGTCAGCTACGCCGCCAGCCCGCTGACCGGTGAGTACGCCGGTCACGCCGGGTCCGGCCACGCGGACCCCGCCGGGGCCGGTCATGCCGGTCACGCCGGGGATGGTCACGCCGACCGCGCCGCCGACCGCGCCGCCGACCCTGGCGGCGCCGCTCCCGGCGAGCGCTATCCCGGCCGGCTGTCGCTCGCCGGCATCCGGCACCACCTGCTGCTGAACGGGCCCGCCGACCCGGCCGCGCTGACCCGGCTGCGTCGTCGCTGGGCCGGCCTGGTCGACATCGGAACCGCCGCCGGCCCCGATGGCCCGGCCCGCGCCCCGGCGGGCGGCGCCCTGCTCGTCCGGCCCGACGGATACGTCGGCTTCCGTGCCGCCACCGCCGATGCCGATGGCCTGGCCGCCGTCGAGGACCACCTGGCCACGTACCTGCTCCCCGGCTGAGCAGCAGCTAGGCTCCCGGTCAGCGGGAGGAGCCAGATGAGCAGTTCGGCCACCGACATCAGCACGCCGGGGCGTCCCGAGGTGCACCAGGTCGCGGACGGCGTGTACGCCTACGTGCAGCCCGACGGAACCTGGTGGATCAATAACACCGGGTTCCTGGCCGGCCCGCAGGGCGTCATCAGCATCGACGCCTGCGCCACCGAGCGCCGCACCCGCGCTTACCAGGCTGCCATCGCGGCCATCACCCCGGCGCCCGTCCGCGCCGTGGTCAACACTCATCACCACGGCGATCACACCTTCGGCAACTGCCTGTTCCCGGGCGCCGCGATCCTCGGCCACGAGCGGGCCCGGTCTGAGGCCATCGCCTTCGGCCCGCCGCGGGAGCTGCCGTTCTGGGCTGGTCCCGACTGGGGCGACCTCACCCTGGACCCGCCGTTCATCACCTTCGCCGACCAGATCGCCCTGCACAGCGGCGACCTCCGGGCCGAGGTCCGCTACGCCGGCACGCCCGCGCACACCACCAATGACTGCCTGGTCTGGATCCCGGACCGGTCCGTGCTCTTCTGCGGTGACCTGATCTTCAACGGCGGCACCCCGTTCCTGCTGATGGGGTCAGTGGCCGGTGCCATCGAGGTGCTGGAGCAGGCCATCATCCCGCTGGCCGCGCAGACCATCGTGCCGGGCCACGGCCCCGTCTTCAGCGGCCGCGAGCCCGTCGATGCCACCCTCGGCTACCTGCACTTCGTGCTCGGCGTAGCCATCCGCGCCCGCGACGCCGGCCTTACCCCGCTCGAAGCCGCCTGCCAGACCGACCTTGGCCCCTACGCGGACTGGCCCGACCGCGAGCGGATCGTCGGCAACCTGCATCGCGCCCTGGCCGAGCTGGACGGCACCCCGCGCGGCGGGCCCGTCGACATCGCCGCCGCGCTGGGTGACATGGTTACCTATAACGGCGGCACACCGCTGACCTGCCTCGCCTGACCGGCCTCGCCGGACCGGCCGGGCCGTCACGCGTCCCGCCCGCGCAGCGCCAGGCCGCCCGCCAGCAGCGCCGCCCCGGCCCACGCGGCCAGCACGCCGAGCCCGCCCCAGGGGCCGACCGGCAGCCCGTGCAGCCCCGTCGTGTCCTGGATCGCCAGCCCGGCCATCGTCGGCGCATACCGCTCGACCCGGTGCTGCCAGACCGGGCTGCCGCCCAGGAACGCCGCGATGATCGGGGCCAGGTAGAGCAGGCCGAGTACCGCCCCGGTGGCGGCTCCCGGATCGCGAATCAGAACGGAAAGGCCGACGCTGAGCAGTCCGATCAGGCCGAGGTAGAGAACCGACCCAGCAAACGCGCGCAGCACGGCTCCGTCACCCAGAGACAGCAGCGCGAAGCCCCGGGCCGGCGTGAAGCCATGGCCGGGCAGCAGCAGCCGCCCGGCCAGCAGGCAGCCCGCCGCCGCGGCCGCCGCGGCCGCCAGCACCAGCCCGGTGCTGACGGCCGCCTTGGCGGCGAGCAACTCGGCTCGGCGCGGCATGGCCGCCAGCGTGACCCGGATCATGCCGGTGCTGTACTCGCTGCTGACCGCGAGCACGGCCAGCACCGCGACCACCGCCTGGCCGGCCTGCACCCCGGTCAGGCTCAGCCGGGCGGTGTCGACCGGGCACGCGACGCCGGCCGGGCAGCGGGTCGCGGCCAGCGCCAGGACACTCACCGCCGCCGTCGCGGCCACGATCCCGGCCAGCAGCCAGCCCGTCCCTGGCACCGTCCGCAGCTTCGTCCACTCGGCGTGGATCGCCGCCAGCAGTCCGGCCCGGGCCGCCGGGCCGCCCGAGCGCCGGACGGGATGGCAGGCGCGTCCGCGGGGTGTCCGCTCGCCCCGCCTGCGCGTGTCGCTGGGCTGCTCACTGGCCGGCTGCTCGTCGGCTTGTTGTTCGCTGGCCCGCTGTTCGCCGATCCGCTGCTCGCTGGCCGGCGGCTCCTCGGTCCCGGCGGCGGCGCGCCCCGCCGGCTCGCGCGCGGGAGTCATGCGTCACGCCGCCGCATGACGACGACGGCCAGGGCCAGGGCCAGGGCGGCATACCCGCACAGCACCGCGAAGCCGGCCCACGGGGCCAGCGGGTAGTACCCGCCCGCTGCGGAGTAGATGGAGCTGACCTGCGGGTAGGCGGGCAGGCTCTGCTGGATCGCGAACCCGGCCGCCGGGGTGAGCCGCAGTACCCAGTCCGCCGCACCCGGCGGCAGGATCGAGGCCACGCCGAGGATGAACGGCAGCACGATCACCACGATCCCCACGGCGACCGCCGCCGCGGTACGGCGCAGCAGGGCGCCGATGGCCAGCGCCAGCACGGCGGCGACGGCCACCAGCGCCGCGCTGCCGGCGATGACCCGGACCTGGGTCAGCAGCGAGGCCGGCAGCACGTAGATGCCCTGCGCGCTGGCCAGCCGGGTACCGACGGTCACCGAGACGATGGCAGCCACCAGGCCGGCCGCGAAGCCCGCGCCCGCTACAACCAGGGCCTTGGCCGCCAGGACCTGGCCGCGCCGCGGGCTGGCCGCCAGCGTGGTGCGGATCAGGCCGCGCCGGTACTCGGCGGTCATGAACATCGCGGCGACCACCACCACGGCGATGAGCCCGGCGAACACGCCGACCAGGTGATCCTCGATCCGGGCCGACGGGAACGTGGAGCCCGCCCCGGTCACGTCCGGGGCGATGTCGCCCGACCGGTTACCGTGAGCACGCCGCCGGCCTGCCGGTACCCGCCGGCCGGCAGCGGATAGGGCGCACGCGCCCCGCCGCCGACGAAGCCGCCGGCCCAGCGCCCGCCAGCGGGCCCGCCGCGCAGCATGACGTGGTCGAAGACGGCAGTGGCCTCGCTGCCGCTGCTCTGCACGCGCGACGCGCCGAAGAAGCCGCCGGTGACGATGTGCTGCGGCGACGCCACGAACAGCCCGGCCGGCACGGTGGCCGGCAGCCCGGGCAGGGTGACGGTGCCGGTCCGGGTCCAGTTCCGGCCGTCGGCCGAGTCATAGCCCGTCAGCGTGTCCCCGGCGCGGGTCAGCCGCAGCCACCGCGGCGCCGCCGCCGACACGGCGCCGGGCAGGCCAGCCGTGTCGTGCACGTAGTCCCACTGCAGCCGCACGCCATGCCGGCCGGTGGCCATCATGGCCGCGTAGGCCGAGCCGGGCCGGGTGCTGGCGGCGACGATGATCCCGGCTTTCGACCACGCCTGCAGGCCCGGCGTCATGTCCGCGGTCCCGCCGCCTGGCCCGCCGCCGCTGCCGAACCGGCCGGTCAGCCCGGAAACCCGGACGGTCAGGCTGCCGTCGCGGCCCAGCGACTGCCGGACGAGGTAGAAGCTGTCGGTCACCGCCTCGCCGCCCGGCCCGACCGGGATCGCGGGCAGGCAGGCCCGGCCGGTGCGCACCGCCCCGCCGGGCTGCTGGCAGCCGATATTCGCGCTGCTGGCGGCCAGCAGGCCGACCAGGATGCTGGCCAGCGCGGCCACGATCATCCCGATGACCCAGCCGCGGACGGTGCGGAACTTGGTCCACTCGGCGTGCAGTACCGGCCCGAACCCGTCCCGGCCGGGACGGGCCGGGGCGCGGTCGGCGACGGCGGTCATCGGCTGGCCTCCGGCGCCGCGGAAGTCCCGGCGGGCAGCGACCCGGCGGCCGGGGCGGCGCGGAACTCCGCCGCGTCACGGGTCAGCTCCAGGTAGGCCTCTTCCAGCGTGGCCCGGTGCGCGGTCACCTCAGCGAACGGGACGCTCCCGGCGCCCAGCAGCGCCGTGATCCGCTCGGCGGCCAGCCCCGCCACCGTGACCGTGCCCGGCCCGGCCTCGGCGACGGCGGCCTCGGTGACGGCGGCCCCCGCGCGCGCCAGCACCGCCATCGCCGCGGCAGGCGCGGCCGTCCGCACCGTCACCCGGTCCCCGGACGCGGCGGCCAGCAGCCCGGCCGTGCTGGCATCGGCGATCACCCGGCCGCGGCCGACCACGACCAGGTGATCGGCGGTGTCCTGCAGCTCGCCCATCAGGTGGCTGGACACCAGCACCGCCCGCCCCTGGCCGGCCAGGCCGCGCAGGAAGCCGCGCATCCACACGATGCCCTCGGGGTCCAGCCCGTTGAACGGCTCGTCCAGCAGCAGCACGGGCGGGTCGCCGAGCAGCGCGGCGGCGATGCCCAGCCGCTGGCGCATGCCCAGCGAGTAGCCGCCGGCCCGCCGCCGGGCCGCGCCGCCCAGCCCGGTCAGGGCGATGACCTCATCCACCCGGCGGACGCCCAGGCCCTGCGAGTGGGCCAGCCACAGCAGGTGATGGCGGCCGGTCCGGCTGGGCTGCAGGGCGCCGGCGTCCAGCAGCGCCCCGGCGTGGCTCAGCGGCCGCCGCAGCCGGGCGTAGCGACCGCCGCCGATCAGCGCGCTGCCCGCGTCAGCGGCGTCCAGGCCGAGCAGGATTCGCATCGTGGTCGACTTGCCGGCCCCGTTCGGGCCGACGAACCCGGTCACCTGGCCCGCCGCCGCGGTGAAGGTCATCTCGTCCAGCGCCAGCACCGGCCCGTACCGCTTGCGCAGTCCCCGGACCTCGATGGTCGCATTCATTTTTTCTCCTTCTCTTTTGGCTCGCCTCCGGGATGCCTGGGAGGCGCCGCCTTCCCTCGTCGCAAGCTCCTCAGTCCAGGCGGCGCCGGCATCCCTGCGGCTCGCTCTGCTAGCGCGGTCGCCTGCGGGGTGTCTTTGTGCGCCGTCTCAAGCTCGTCAGTCCAGACGGCGCCGGCATCCCTGCGGCTCGCTGTGCTGGTTTTATGGGAGCGGGCCTAACACCGGCCGAACGGCGGCCGTTATTCCGTTGTTAGGGCCGGCCGGGCATTCTGGACTGACCGCGATGACCGGCCCGGATGTCATCGGCGGCAGCAGCGCGGGGGAGAGGAACCGATGCGGATGCACCTGCCGCGCCGTACTGCGGCGCTGCGCCTGACCGGGCTGTACGGCGGCCTGTTCCTGCTGTCCGGCCTGGCACTGCTGGCGCTGACCAACGGCTTGTCGGTGCGCTCCACCTCGCACGCGGTCAGCGGCCCGGCGCCCGGCCTGGCCACGCCGCCCGCCCTGGCCCGGGCCCAGGCGACGATCCGCGTGCTGCAGCATCAGCTCGCCAGCGCGCAGTCCGACGCCGCGCACCGGCTGCTGGTCGGGTCCGCGATCGCGCTGGGCGTCATGCTGCTCGCCTCGCTGCTGCTGGGCCGGTTCGCGGCCGGCCGGGTGCTGCGGCCGCTGCGCCAGATGACCGCGGCCACCCGGCGGATCTCCGAGCACAGCCTGCATCAGCGGCTGGCCGTGGACGGCCCGGCCGACGAGGTGAAAGACCTCGCCGACACCATCGACGGGCTGCTGGAACGACTGGAGCTGGCCTTCGCCGCGCAGCGCCGGTTCGTCGCCAACGCCTCCCATGAGCTGCGCACCCCGCTGACCACCATGCGGGCCGCACTCGACGTGGCGGTGGCCAAGCCCGGCCCGGTGCCAGCGCCGGTCACTGCCCTGGCCGACCGGGTTCGCGCCGAGCTGGACCAGGTCGACCAGCTGCTGGACGGCCTGCTGGTGCTGGCCCGCGCCCAGCACGGCGCCCTGCCCGACCAGGCCCGGCTGTCCCTGGGCTCGCTGGCCGCCCGTGCGCTGGGCGAGCGGGCCGCCCCGATCGCGGCCCGGAACCTGACCGTGCAGCTGGCCGGCGGGGACGGCGCGTGGGCCGAGGGCAGCCCGGCCCTGCTGGGCCGGATGGTCGCCAACGTGATCGACAACGCCATTGTCCATAACGCCGACAGCGGCTGGATCAGTGTCCGGGCCGGATCCTCCGGCGGCGTCGCGAGCCTGGTCGTGGAGACCGGCGGCGCGGTGCTGGACCAGGCTCAGGTAGCCGAGCTGGGCCTGCCGTTCCGGCGGCTCGGCGCCGACCGGACCGGCTCCGGCGCGGGCGCCGGGCTGGGCCTGTCGATCGTCGACGCGGTGGCCCGGGTCCATGGCGGCACGCTCGACCTGCGGGCCAGGGACGGAGGCGGGCTGACCGTGAGCATCGGGCTTCCGGCTGTGCCGCAGCCGGCCCTGGCCGGCTCCCGCGCATGAGAGTCCTGGTCGTCGAGGACTCCCGCTCGCTGGCCGACGTGCTGGCCGAGGGGCTGACCGACCAGGGCATGGCCGTCGACGTCGCCCGGGACGGGCTGGAGGCCGCCGCCAAGCTCGACGCCAGCGCCTACGACGTGGTGGTGCTGGACCGCGATCTGCCCGGCATCCACGGCGACGCGCTCTGCCAGATGATCACCGAGCACGATGACAGGGTCATGGTCCTGATGCTGACCGCGGCCAGTGCGCCCGGCGACCGGGTGGCCGGGCTTGGCCTGGGCGCCGACGACTACCTGGCCAAGCCATTCCACTTCCCGGAGCTGGTGCTGCGCATCCGGGCGCTGGCCCGGCGCCAGCCGGGAGCCCGGCCCCGGCGGCTGCGCGCGGCCGGCCTGGAACTGGACCCGGTGCGCCGCACGGTCACCCGCGACGGCCGGCAGCTTGACCTGTCGGTCAAGGAGTTCGGCGTGCTGGAGGCCCTGCTGCGCGCGGCGCCGGCCTTCCTGCGCGCCGAGGACCTGCTGGAGCAGGTCTGGGACGAGCACGCCGACCCGTTCACCAACACCGTCGCGGTCACCATCGGCCGGCTGCGCCGCAAGCTCGGCGCCCCGCCGGTCATCACCACCACGCCCGGCGTCGGCTACCGGGTGCGCACCGGAGACTGACGGGCCGGGCACCGGCCCGTCAGGCCGAGACCGGCGGCACCGGCCGGCTGCTGGACCTGGCCTGCGGGACGGGGCAGCTCACCTTCGCGCTGCGCCCGTACGTCGCCGAGGTCTGGGCGGTTGACCAGGAGCCGGACATGACCGCCATGGTCACCCGCAAGGCCGGCCCGGACGGCGGCATCCGTGCGGTGACGGCGGCAGCCGAGGACCTGGCCGCGCCCGCGGGCTGGTTCGGCCTGGTGACCATCGGGAATGCCTTTCACCGGCTGCCCCGCGAGGCGGTCGCCGCCCGGCTCCTCCGGTGGCTGCGGCCAGGCGGGCTGCTGGCCCTGGTGTGGGGCGGCTCGCCGGATGAGCCGGGGCCGGGCGGCCTGACGGCGTGGCAGCAGGCCCTGGTGGCGGTGGTGCGCCGGTGGCAGGCTGAGGCCGGCCGCGGGCGGCTCCCGGACGATTACGCCCGGGGCCGGCGGGACCGCCCGGACACGGTCATCCTCACCAGGGCCGGGTTCGCCGCCGCAGGCCGCCGCGCCCCGGCCGGTCACGGGGTGACTCCCGACAGGTTGAGGCCGATCACGCCGACGACGATGAGCACGATCGAGGCGACCTTCATGACCGAGACCGACTCATCGAGCAGGATCATCCCGATGACGGCCGTTCCCGCCGCGCCGATGCCCGTCCACACCGCGTAGGCCGCGCCGATCTCCAGCCGGGTGACCGCGTAGCTGAGCAGCCCGAAGCTGATCAGGGCGCAGACCGCGAAGCCGGCCGTCGGCCACACCTTGCTGAAGTGCCCGCTCTGCTTGAGCAGCACCGCGAACGCGGTCTCGAACAGCCCGGCGACCACAACCAGGAACCACGCCACTGGCCCACCTCCGAAGTACCGGACGGCAGCGCTGACGACACTGCCGCGACGGTTGTGCTGACGTGTTAGTACCAGTCTGCCCCGCCGGGGCCGCCGGGCCCGGTAGGCGACCGGCACGGCCGGCGGTCCGCCGCTGCCGCGGCCCGGCAATCACGGGCTGGCCGCCTGCCCGGCCGCCCCGCCTAGTCAGAGCCCGCGCGCATACGGGATAGTCGGCCAGGTGGAACTGGATCTTGTACTTCGCGAGGCGAACATCATCACAATGGACCCGGCCCGCCCGGCGGCCAGCCGGCTGGGCATCTGGCGGGGCCAGGTGGCCGGGGTTGACGAGCAGATCGATGGCCTGCCTGCCCGGGCCGAGGTCGGCCTGGGCGGCGCCACCGTGGTGCCGGGCTTCATCGATGCCCACAGCCACCTGGCCTGGGCCGGGATCGCGGCCCGGAGCACCAGCCTGGCGTCCTGCCAGAGCGTGGCCGAGGCGCTGGCCGAGATCGGCCGGGCCGCCCGTGCGGTGCCCGCGGGTGCCTGGGCCGACATCAGCGGTTATGACCAGCGCCCGCTGGGCCGCCACCTGACCCGGCACGACCTGGACACCGTCGCCGCCGGGCGCAAGCTGTTCATCCTGCATTCCTCGGGTCACGCCAGCCTGGTGAACTCGCTGGTGACCGACTTGCTGCCGGCCTGCGGCTGGCAGCACCAGCCCGGCGTCGTGCTGGACGCAGACGGCCAGCCGACCGGGATGTTCGCCGAGGAGGCGGCCAGCCTCATCGCCGCCCTGCGCAACCCGTACTCACTGGCGGAACTCACCAGTGCGCTCTCGCTGGCGGCCGCGCAGTGCGCGGCGGAGGGCGTTACGTTCTGCGCCGAGGCCGGGCTCGGCGGCGGGATGTCCTTCCGCAGCCCGGTCGAGGCGCTGGCCTTCCAGCGGGCCCAGGACGGGCCGGAGTTCCCGCTCCGGGCGCAGCTGATGATCTCACGGGAGATGTTCGGCCCGGTGGCCAGCGCCCCCGGCGATGATGTCGCCCAGGCCTTCCCGCTGGGCCTGCGCACCGGGCTGGGCTCGCCCCGGCTGTCGCTGGGCGCGCTGAAGATCTGGCTGGACGGCGGCATGAGGATCCGCACCGCCGCGGTGACCCAGCCCTATGCCGGCACCGAGAACACCGGCATGCTCGCCGCCGAGCTGCCCGAGATGGCGCAGCTGGCCGAGGACGCGCACGCCGCGGGCTGGCAGCTGGCCCTGCACGCGATCGGCGACGCGGCCGTGGACGCCGCGCTGGACATCTTCGCCCGCGCGCAGCGCCGGGCGCCGCGATCCGATGCCCGGCACCGGATCGAGCACGCCGGGCTGATCCGGCCCGACCAGCTGGCCCGGCTGCGCGAGCTGAACGTCATCGCGGTCATCCAGCCGAGCTTCCTGTATGAGTCCGGCGCGGATTACGCGGCCATCGTCGGCCCGGAGCGCAGCGACTGGCTGTATCGCGGGCGCAGCCTGCTGGACGCCGGGATCACGGTGGCGGGCAGCTCGGACCGGCCGGTGGCGGGCGGTGCCCCGCTGCAGGCCATGCAGTTCATGGTCGAGCGGCGGACCAGCGGCGGCGTCCCGGTCGGTCCTGGCGAGGCGATCACGGCGGCCGAGGCGCTCGCCGCCTACACCACCGGCTCGGCCTACGCCTGCCGGGTCGAGGACCAGCTCGGCAGCCTGGCCGCGGGCAAGCTGGCCGACCTGGCCGTGCTCAGCGCCGACCCGCGCCGGGTGCCCGGCGCCGCGATCGGGCAGATCGAGGTCCTGGCCACCGCGGTCGGCGGTCAGCTCGTGCACGGGGACTGGCCGGCCTGCGGCTGAGGAGCACCGCGCTAGGGCACCTCGACCCAGTCCAGGGTGCGGTCCACGGCGCTGGCGCCAGCGGGCGTAGCCGGCCGCCCGCTGCTCGTCATCCCAGCCCGGCTGCCAGCACCGGTCTTCGCGCCAGTTGCGCCGCAGCTCCTCGGTCGATGACCAGAACCCCGTGGCCAGCCCGGCCGCGTACGCCGCGCCGAGCGCCGTGGTCTCGGCCACCACGGGCCGGGACACCGGGACGCCGAGGATGTCGGACTGCAGCTGCATGCACAGCTCGTTGGCGGTGACCCCGCCGTCCACCCGCAGCGTGTCCAGGGCGACCCCGGAGTCCTGGCGCATCGCCTCGACCACGTCCCGGCTCTGGTAGCAGATCGATTCCAGGGTGGCGCGGGCCAGGTGGGCGCGGGTGTGGAAGCGGGACAGCCCGACGATGGCACCGCGCGCGTCCGGCCGCCAGTACGGGGCGAACAACCCGGAGAACGCCGGAACGAA
This sequence comes from uncultured Actinomycetota bacterium, assembly GCA_963780555.1. Lineage (GTDB taxonomy): Bacteria > Actinomycetota > Actinomycetes > Streptosporangiales > Streptosporangiaceae > DASUBV01. The sequence continues at coordinate 395,221 of CAWACD010000002.1, forward strand.
GTACGCGCCGCCGGTGTCGTCGACCTGGCGGGCCAGTTCCTCGCTCTGCGCGGCATCGGAGATGATCCCCAGCTGGTCGCGCAGCCACTGCACCGCCGACCCGGTGACCGCGATCGACCCTTCCAGGGCGTACACCGGGGCCGCGTCAGCGAACTGGTAGCACACGGTGGTGAGCAGCCCGTGCTGCGACCGGATCGGCTCGGTGCCGATGTTGAGCAGCAGGAAGTTGCCGGTGCCGTAGGTGTTCTTGGCCTCGCCGGGGGAAAAGCAGACCTGGCCCACCGTCGCGGCCTGCTGGTCGCCGAGGTCGCCGGCCAGCAGCACCGCCCCGCCGAGCGGCCCGTCAGGGCGGGTCAGCCCGTAGCCGGCCGGATCTGCGGACGGCCGGATTCGCGGCAGCATCTGGCGCGGTATGCCGAACAGCGCCAGCAGCTCGTCATCCCAGTCCAGGGTGGCCAGGTCCATCAGCATGGTGCGGCTGGCGTTAGTCGGGTCAGTGACGTGCACGCCGCCGTCGGGCCCGCCGGTCAGGTGCCACAGCAGCCAGCAGTCGATGGTGCCGAACAGCGCGTTGCCCGCCTCGGCGGCCGCCCGGGCGCCGTCGACGTTCTGCAGGATCCACTGCAGCTTGCCGCCGGAGAAGTAGGCGGCCGGCGGCAGCCCGGCCCGCTGCCGGATCAGCTCGCCGCGCCCGTCCCGGTCCAGCGCGGCGGCGATCGTGTCGGTGCGGGTGTCCTGCCAGACGATCGCGTTGCCGTAGGGCTGGCCGGTCCGCCGGTCCCACACCACCGTGGTCTCGCGCTGGTTGGTGATGCCGACCGCGGCCAGGTCACCGGCCCGCAGCCCGGCCCGGCTCAGGCCGGCTTCGATGACCTCGCAGGTGCGCGCCCAGATCTGCGCCGGGTCATGCTCCACCCAGCCCGGCCGGGGCATGATCTGGTCGTGCTCTAGCTGGTGGCGGGCCACCTCGCCGCCGTCATGGTCGAAGATCATGAAACGGGTGCTGGTCGTGCCCTGGTCGATGGCGGCGACGAACTCGGCCATGCGGGTCTCCATCCCGGTGCGGTCGGAGATGACGCTAGCGGGTCAGCGCGGAGCGCGCGGCCGTCAGCGGGCCGCCGCGCCGCGGCCTGCCGCGGGCGACCGCGCGGGGACCACGCGCCGCGGGCTATCGCCGGTCAGCGTGAGTTCGCGGCGATCAGCCGCTCGGTCGCCGCGGCGGCGGTCGGCTTGCGGGCCGCCCGCTCGTGCGCCAGCGCGCGGGCCAGCCTGCTCTCGCCCGCCCGCGCCGCGGCGGCCAGCAGGGTGAGGTCGATGACGTCGCGCTGGGCGTGGCTGCCGCCGACCACGTTGGCGATCTGCCGGATGTCGATCAGCTTCTCCAGCGTGTCCGCCGGCCGCCCGGCGGCGAACGCGCTGAACCCCTCCAGCAGCGTCAGCCCGGCCAGCTCAGCCGCGTCCCGGTTGGTGCCGGCCGCCAGCCGCCGGTTCGCCGCCAGCACGTGCTCGGCGTGATCGTGACGGCCGGCCAGCCCGAGCGCCATGACGGCATGCCAGTCGTTGAAGATGTACACCGGCGCGGCGTCCAGCAGCGGGTCAATGTCGCCGGCCAGCCGGGTCGCCCGGTCGCGCACGTCGGCGCCGTACAGGGCCAGCCGCCACAGCAGCGCCGCGGCGTCCACGATGTCCAGCCACTCCAGCGACGGCCGGGCCCGGACCTGGCTGTCGTACAGGGCCAGCACCTCGTCGATCTCGCCGAGCTCCAGGCCGAACAGGGCCCGGTGCCACCAGTTGTGCACCGCGAAGTAGCTGTCCCGCCAGTCCGGCAGCGTGGCCGCCATGAAGTCGATGCCGGCCCGCTGGCTGCCTTCCATCTCATAGACGTGCGCCAGGGCGTGCACCGACCACACGTCGCGCGGGTTGGCGGCCAGCGCGGCCGCCGCGCGGGTCTGCGCCTGCCGGTAGTCGGCGTTCTCCTCCAGGCCGAAGGCGTAGATGCCCTGCACGTAGCCCCAGCCGGGCTGGTCCTGCGGCCAGGCGGGCAGCACCCGGGCCGCGACGTCGCGCAGATCCAGCCGGCTGCCCAGGAAGAAGTACAGGTCCTGGGCCACTTTCAGGGCCAGCGCGTCGCGCGGGTTCAGCACCAGGGCGCGCTCCAGCGCGCGGGCCGCCGCGGTCCAGTCGCCGGCCGACCACGCCCGCGCCGCCTGCAGGTGCGCCGCCTCCCGGCTGCCGGACGGCGGTGCCTCGATCTCGCTGACGATCTTGGCTGCCTGGGCCACGCCGTCCGGGGTCGTCCCGTACAGCGCCAGGTAGGCCTGGTAGATCCGGGCCAGCGCCATGCCCGGCGCCGCGGCTGCGGCCTGCTCAGCCAGGCCGACCGGGTCGCCGGCCAGCGCCAGCAGGCACTCGACGCCATCGTTCAGCGCGGCGATGCCCGGCTCCGTCGCGCCGCGTACGCCGACGCCCCACCGGTCGGCTAGCTCCGTGCCCTGCGTGGCCGTCATGATTCAGCCCTCCATCCCCGCGCTCCCCGTCATCCGATCCTGGGGAGATCCGCACGGGATTGTCAATCGGCCGGCGCTGCTGCTCAATCCGGATATCCCGGCCGAACCGGGCGCGGGGACGAAGTGGCTAGGGGGCGCCGAGCGGCGCGTAGCGGCTCAGCACGCCGGCCGGGTCGCAGTCGCGGGCCAGCCGCTGCAGCCGGGGGAGGTTGCCGCCGAAGGCGGCCTGCACCTCGCGGGCGGTTTCCGGCAGTCCCGGCCGCAGTTCCACGCTGTAGACCCCGGCGGCGTGCCCGGCGTAGGCACCGGCGGCCTGCCGCGCCCACGCGGTGCACTCCTCGCGCTGACCCAGGTCGGCGGTGATCGCGTTGACCGGCGCGTTCCATTCCGTGCCGCGGCCCCAGAACGCCGTCGCGGTGTCGGCGACGTCGGCCAGCGCGCCGCCGGTGTGCTGCAGGTCGATCCGGCAGGCCGGCGTGGGCGCCTGGCGGAGCTGCTCGGTCAGGGCGGCCGCGACGTCAGCTCCCGGCGTGGCATCCAGGAAGACGCTCTTGCCGAAGAAGAAATCCGTGCGCGGGCCGGGCGCGGGCGGGCCGACCGGGTCGGGCTCGCGGCCGCCGCGGTGCAGCAGCGCCATCTCCGGGAAGCCGCGGTTGAACAAGCCGGTCTCCTCCTTCCGGGCGATCACCGGCCCGGCTGAGCTGCCCGCCACGGCGGTGGCGGCCTGCCGTGCGGCGGTCACGTCAGCCGGGGCGCCGCTCGCGCACACCGTGTAGATCAGCAGCCCGGCTTCTCCCGGCTCGCCGGGCACCGTGCTCAGCACCGCGGACATCGAGGTGTGCCGGGGCAGGCCGGGCGCGATCTGGAAATAGGCCGCCAGCGCGTCCGGGCTGGTCACCAGCCGGTCCACGAACACCGGCCGCGCCGGGTGGGTACGGAACGTGGCGCTGGTCAGCACGCCGAAGCTCGGGGCGCAGCCGCGGACCGCCCACCACAGCTCGGCCGCGGTCCCGGTGGCGTCGTCCGACAGGTGCACGACCTCGCCCGCCGGCAGCACCAGTTCCGCCGCGACCAGGTGGTCGAGGGTCAGTCCCAGGCTCCGGGTCAGGTAACCCACCCCGCCGCGGCTGGCCAGGCCCAGCCCGGCCAGCCGGACGATGCCGGCCTGCACCATCTGCCCGGCGTCGGCTGCGGTGTCCAGCAGGGTGCCCATCGTCGCCCCGCCGCCCGCGGTGACCAGGACCTCGCCGCCCGGCCCGGTGGTGGCCTTGGCGTAGTCCAGGTGCGTGGACAGGTCGATCATGACCGCGCCGTCGGACACGCAGGCCGAGCTCAGCCCGCCGCCGCGGACTGTCACCGGGCAGCGGGCCGCGGTGGCTACCTTCAGCACCGTCACGACCTCAGCCGTCGAGGCCGGCTCCACGACGCAGGCGGGCTGCCGCCGCGCGGCATCGGGGAAGAACACCCGGCCCAGCGCCGCCGCGTAGGCGGCGCTGCCCGGTAAGCAGACGCGCGCGCCCAGCGACTCCTGCAGCCGCCGGACGCCTTCCGAGCTCGACTCAGACACGCGGGCCCCCTCCGCGATCAGCGCTGCCCGATCCGGCAGCGCAGCTGGCCGGCATTGCCGTCGCCGCCCTGGCCATGTCTACCGCCCCCGCCCCCGGCGCGGCCGGGACCGACACGCGAGCGGCTCAGGTCAGGTTGATCTCGAAGAACGCGCCCTGGTCGTCGTGCACGATGCGGGCCGAGCCCGCCCAGCTCGCGAAGTCCCCGGTGCCGGTGCCCGGCACGATGTGCCCGAACCAGGAGCCGGGGTCGGACTCCAGCCCGCCGTGCTGCACCGTCACCGCCCCCTGCCGGCCGTCCTCGGTGCGCCCGATGATCCGCTCGGTGGCCACATACGACCGCGAGCCCTCCTGGCTGCCGGCCGACATGAACAGCGTCGTGGCCTGCCCGAGGATCCCGGCCGTGAACGTCTTGGCGAACGTCATCACGCCCACCCAGTCGCCGTCCAGGCCGCTGACGGCCTGCGGCTCGAAGCCATCGACCTGAAAGCGCGCGATCAGCGTCACAGTTCCTCCCCAGTAGCGGCCCGGGCCAGGCCGGCCCGGTCAGCCATCATGCCGCACCCGCCCGGCGGACAGCTCAGCCCGACGGGATCTCCAGCTTGCCTGGATACGGGTGACCTGCAATGGAAGTGAGCACGAACGCCACGGTTTCGGCGCGCCGATCCGGCCCGCGCGCGGCGGTGCTCGCATACGGTGGAAAAGGCGCCGGGGAGCGGCCCGGCGCCGGAGCGGAAGGGTGCCTGGTGGTCCTGCTTGTCCTCATCTTTGCTGGTGTCGTGATCGCCGCCTACGCGGCGGATCGAGTGTGGAAGGCGCGGACCCAGATCCGCCGGCTGCACAAGATGAACGACAGGCTCGCCGCCGCCGCGGCGAGAGCGGACAGACAGCAGGAGCAGCTCGTCGCCCGGGAGCAGGCCAGCGCGGAGCTGACCGCCTTCATCCCGGCCATCAGCCGGCCCCCGAGCAGCCTGCCCGTGCCGGACGGCGGCACGGGTCGCCCGGCTCCGGCGGCAGCGGCGGAGCAACTGCCGTCGCCGAAGCTGTCGGCCGAGCCGCTGCGCCCGGACGAGCTCGCCGACACCCTGCTGTAGCAGCCTGCTGCAGCGGCGCAGCGCGGGGCGCGGCCGCCCGGGAACCCGGCGCGGTGCGCCAGGCCGGCGGCGGCGCGTCAGGCCGGGGCGGCGGGCCAGGTGTGCACCGGCTCGTTGGTGTGCATGTGCTCGACGTAGCGCTGGGTCATCTGGCGCAGCGCCTCCGCGCGGTCCGCGCCGCGCCGGGTCAGCGCCGCCGTCGCCTGCGATCTGCCAGGCGGCGCCCGTCTGCCCGGTCAGGCAGCGCTGCTCGATGATGCCCAGCAGCCGGTCGGCCTGCGCCAGGTCCACGCCCCACCGGCTCAGCCCGGCGCGGGCCAGCGGCAGCAGGCGGCGCAGCACCAGCTCGGCCACCGGCGCCTCGCCCAGGCCCGGCCAGTACAGGTGCGCGCCATGCCGCGTCGGGCCGCCTCGTGCAGGTTCTCGGCCGCGGTCGCGAACGACATCTGCGTCCACACCGGCCGCTCGGCCTCGGCCAGCGCCCGGACCAGCCCGTAGTAGAACGCCGCGTTCGCCAGCGACGTCGGCGACGGACGGCCCGGCGGGCAGCACCCGGTTCTCCACCCGCAGGTGCGGCCGCCCGTCCGACGACCGCGTACACCGGCCGGTTCCACCGGTACACCGTCCCGTTGTGCAGGCTCATCTCGCCCAGCTGCGGGGCAGGCGCCGCGCGTCCAGCACGGCCAGCGGGTCCTCCTCCTCGCAGATCGGCAGCAGCGCGGGGAAGAACTCGATGTTCTCCTCGAACAGGTCGAACACCGAGGTGATCCACCGCTCGCCGAACCAGACCCGGGGCCGCACGCCCTGCCGCTTCAGCTCCTCCGGCCGGGTGTCGGTGGCCTGCTCGAACAGCGTGATCCGGGTCTCGTGCCACAGCTGCCGCCCGAACAGGAACGGCGAGTTCGCGGCCAGCGCGACCTGCACGCCGGCGATGGCCTGGGCGGCGTTCCAGTAGCTGGCGAAGCGCGTCCGGGCTGACCTGCAGGTGCAGCTGGACGCTGGTGCAGGCGGCCTCGGGGGTGATGCTGTCGGTGTGCGCGAGCAGCTGCTCGGCGCCCTCGATCGCGATCTGCATGTCCTCGCCGCGGGCGGCGAAGATCTGCTCGTTCAGTACCCGGTACCGCTCGTTGGCCGACAGGGTGTCCAGGTGCACGTCCTGACTGGCGCAGCGTCGGCAGGATACCGATCATGACCAGCCGGCTGCCGATGCCGCGGGCCTTCTCGTCGGCGCCGTTCAGGCTGGCCCGGATCTCGTCCTCCAGCCCGGCCAGCGCGTCGCCCGGCCAGCTCGCGCGGCGGCACGTTGATCTCCAGGTTGAACTGGCCTACCTCGGTCGCCCACGGCCGGGTCCGCGATCAGCGCGCCAGCACGTCGGCGTTGCGCATCGACGGCGCGCCGTCCGAGTCGACCAGGTTGAGCTCGATCTCCAGGCCGACCAGCGCGGGGTCGGCCTCGAACAGTCGCTCGTGCAGCATCCGGGCGAACACGTCCAGCGAGCGGCGGCAGCTTATCCCGGTAGTTGCGCCGGTCCTCGCCGCTGATCTTGATGGCCTGGATGTCACGACCCATAACTGACCCGCCTACCTGACGAGCGGCCGTATGACCCTCAGCCTGACGCTCTCGTCGGTGACCCACAAGCCCCGCCAGCCCGCGCAGGTGCGCGATGAACTCGCTCCTGCTCGTGCGCCGGGTAGGTCGAGCGGACCGTGTCGACCAGCAGCCGGTCGAAGTCCGGCCCGGCCGCCCAGTCCAGCACGATCTCGTCCAGCCGCGCCAGGCTGGTCGCGCAGAAGTCCTGGTAGCGCGCGGTGTCGAAGTAGCTCGTCGGCCAGCTGCCGCGTACCCGGCCAGCTTCTGCGTCGTAGCGGCGCCCGGCGTCGTCGGCGATCTCGAAGTACCGGTCGGTCTCCAGGTCCAGCCGCGGCCGCCGGCCGGTCACCAGCGCGAAGGCGCACCACCGGACCAGCGCCCTCATCGCCCACGGGAAGTAGTAGTGCAGGCTGGTCAGCGCCACGTCCGGGCAGGCGTTGGCGTAGTCGATGGGGAACACCTCGCCGCCGTCGACGAGCGTCTCGCACGAGTTGAACTCCCACCGGAAGAACGCGTTGATCAGCCGCCCGATGGCGACCACCTCGGTGCCCGGCCTGCGGCGGTCAGGAACTCGTGGTCGACCGCGTAGCGCAGGTGCATCGGCTGCTCGGGCTGGAACCGCATGACCATCGTCTCGGCGCCGATGGACAGCGACCGGGCGAAGACGTCGTAGTCGATCGCCTTCTGCAGGTGCATCAGCATCTCGCCGCTGGCGTCGTAGGCGGCGTGCAGCTCGGCCGGGCTGCCGATCTTCGATACGCCGCGCCAGGCGCCGCCGTCGTAGGGCTTCATGAACAGCGGGTAGCCGATCTCGCCGGCGATCGCGTCCAGGTCGAAGGGCTGGTTGTAGCGGGCGGCTGTGTAGGCGTACCGGGCGTTGTCGAGCGGGTTCTTGTACGGCACCAGCACCGTCTCGGGCACCTTCAGGCCCAGCCGTATCATCGCGCAGTAGGCCGCGTGCTTTTCCATCGACTGGAACGTGAACGGGCTGTTCAGCAGGTACACGCCGTCCATGAGCGCGACCTTCTTCAGCCACTCCCGCGGGTGGTAGTACCAGTAGGCGAGCCGGTCGATGGCCAGGTCGTAGCGGGGCCGGTCGCGGAGGCTGAACGGCTCGATGGTGATCCGCTCGCAGTCCAGCACGTGCTGGCTGCCGCCCGGCCCGGGCACCGGCCCGAGCCGGCGGAGGATCTCCTCGAACGCCCGCGGCCAGTCCTCCTCGGTCCCCAGCAGCAGCCCGATCAGGCGCGAGGTGGCTGTCATGGGGGACCTCCTGGGGGTCGGAAGCGGTCAGCAGAATCGCGGCAGGTGGTGGGCGAGCTGGGCCCGCCAGGATGGCCAGTCGTGCGGCACGTCGTGCCCCCACAGGTCGAGTTCATGCCGGATGCCCCGGTCGGCCAGCAGCCCGGCCAGCTGCCGGGTGCTGGCCAGCGACCCGGTGGTGTCCTCCCACTGGCCCTGCCCGCACACCAGCAGCAGGCTGACCCGGCCGCGCAGCCAGTCCAGGTGGTCGCCGCCCAGCTGGCCGACGTAGTCGACCGGGTTGTTGAAGTACGCCGCGTCGCCGCGCTCGCCCCACCCGTTCCAGGACGCCGGGTCGTAGTTGCCCGAGAAGCACAGGGCCAGCGGGAACACATCCGCTCGCCGGAGCGCGAAGTTGGCCGCGTGGAACGCGCCCAGGCTGACCCCGAGCGTCGCCACGTCGGCCGCCCCGCCGCAGTCGGCGAAGATCCACGGCAGCACCTGATCGAAGATCCACGACTCGTAACGGCCATGCCGCCGGGCCCGCTCCTCCAGCGGAAGGTCCTGCCGGGACCAGGACTGCGCGTCGTAGCTGCTGACGCAGTACAGCTTGACCCGGCCCGCCGCCAGCAGGTCAGCGACCGCCCCGGTCATCCCGTTACTCTCAAAGTCCCAGGCGCTGCCCTGCTCCGACGGGAACACCAGCACCGGGCGGCCCCAGTGCCCGTACCGGACGACGGTGCCGGGCAGGCCCGGCTCGCCGGACCACAGCTCCGCGACCGCGCGGCTCACCGGGCCGCCTGCCGCAGCAGCCCGGTCAGGTGCGGGTCGAGCGCGTCGCGCCAGGCGGTAAAGTCGTGCCCGCCCGCGACCTCGTGCAGGGTGGCCGGGTAGCCGCCCGCCGCCAGCGCAGCGGCCATGGCCCGGTTGTTGGGCAGGTTCTCCTCGGCCGTGCCGCAGGTCAGCACGACCGGGACCGGGCGGCCGGGATCGGCGGGCAGGCCGGCGACGAACGCGGCGACCCGCTGGTAGTAGCCGAACCGCCGCTCATGGCTGTCGTGGACGGGGCGAAAGAAGCTGCCGGACTGCAGGAACAGCGCGCCGGCCAGGCCGGGGTGTCGGCAGTGCGCGTGCAGCATCGCCAGCGCGCCCAGGCTGGTGCCCATCCCGATCGTCGTCGTGGTCGCCACCCGGCCGGTCAGCCCCGGCACGACCGTCAGTGCCAGCGCGCGGGCGTACCGGGCGCTGGCCGAGTACCACCGGTCCCGCGGGCCCGGGTCGAGCAGCGCCGCGCGCAGCCGCGGCAGCCGGCCCGCGGTCACGCCGGCGGCCAGGTACTGGGTCAGGCTGGCCCGCGAGTCATATTCCGGGCCGTCGTGCACCACCAGCAGCGGCAGCGCCTCGTCATCCTTGGTGCGGGCCGGGGCCCAGGTCCGGACCTGCACCGCCGTGCCGAGGGCCCGGACAGCGAAGTCATAACGGGCGCACTCGCCGGGCTCAGCCGGCTCCGACAGCCAGCCCGGCTCCCCGCCGCTCGTCACCTCCGCACCGGTCACGTGATCATCGTGCCCGCTGGGCGCGACCCTGACAATGGCGGCACGGCCGGGCAAACTTGCCCGGCCCGCGGGCAGCCCGCCCCGGCGGCCGCGGGCCCCCCCGGCGATGGTGCTGGCAGATTCGCGGCACGGGCGGCATGCTGCCGGTCAGACAGAGGGGCGGGGATGGTTCCGGACACCTACATCGCGTACTTCACGGCGGCGGCGGCTGCGGCGGGGGTGCTGATCGGCCTGCTGTTCGTGGCCGTCACGCTGCGGCCGGAGTCGGTGCCGGGGGAGCGGGCCGCGCCGCTGGCCCAGGCCACCGCCGGCTCGGCGTTCACCGCCTTAGTCAACAGCTTCTTCGTGGCGATCATCGCGCTGATTCCCGGTACCAGCCTGGGCTATACCGCCGTCATCATGGCGCTGGTCAGCCTGTACAACACCATCCGGCTGCACGCGGGCATCGGCCGCCGCGATGCGGCCTGGGTGCTGCTGGCACTCAGCGTCATCGCCTACCTGATCCAGCTTGGCACCGGGGTGGCGCTGATCCTGCGACCCCGCGACGTGCACCTGCTGCACAACATCGCCTACGTGCTGATTGCCGCCTTCGGCGTGGCGCTCAGCCGGGCCTGGACCCTGCTGCGCGGCCAGCGGCTGGTCCGCCCGGCCCGCGCGGAGGCCAGCCGCTACGCGGCCCCGGCCGCCCGGCTGCCGGGGTCCGCCGGACGGGCCGCTCGCCGCACCGGGCAGCTGGCTTGACTCCGTACCGCAGTACGGCTGTTAGCTTGCGGGAATGGACGGGCTGACGATCGGGAAGCTGGCCGCGCAGGCCGGGGTAGGCGTGGAGACGGTCCGCTTCTACCAGCGCCGCGGCCTGCTGGAGCAGCCGCAGCGCCGCGGCTCGGGGTTCCGCGAGTACACCACCAGTGACCAGCAGCGGCTGGCGTTCATCCGCCGGGCCCGCGAGCTCGGCTTCACCCTGAGCGAGATCAGCGAGCTGCTCGGGCCGGACGGCGGCCGCGACGCGGGCGACGTGATCGCCGCGGCGCAGGCCAAGCTGGCCGCGATCAGCGAGCAGATCAGGGAGCTGGCCGAGGTCCAGTGCCGGCTGCGGCGGCTGGTCCGGGTCTGCGCGCACGGCAGCAGCGAGGACTGCGTCGCCCTGCACCTGGGCGACGCACGGGAAGGAGCACAGGCATGACAGCGGTGAAGGTCGTGACGGACGAGACGTTCGAGGCCGATGTGCTGGGCGGGCCCCGGCCGGTGCTCGTGGAGTGCTGGGCGGAGTGGTGCGGGCCATGCCGCCAGGTCGGGCCGGTGCTGGACGCGATCGCGGCCGAGCACTCCGGCCAGCTCGACGTGGTCAAGCTGAACATCGACGAGAATCCGCGGACCGCGCGGCAGTACGGCATCCTGGCGGTCCCGACCATCACCCTGTTCTCCGGCGGCAAGCTGGTCAGGCAGGTGGTCGGCGCGAAGTCCAAGGCCGCGCTGCTGCGCGAGTTCGCGGAGTTCATCTAGGCGATAGCCCGCTAACGCCGGGCCAGCCCGTCAGCAACGTGGCTGTGCGCTCGCTGCCGCTTCGAACAGCAGCGAGCGCACAGCCATGCCGCCGGCGCACCGTAGTCATCGCAGGCCCGCCGGGCGGGTGGCCGGGGGGCGGGTACCGGTGTTTAATGGGCCATTGACGTGCGGCTTTAGGATCTGATATATCATACACCAGATTGGCTTGACTGCCCGTACTCGATGCCCGCGGTCACGCAGGCACCGCGCGCAGCGGTGGCGATCTGCCATCGCAGGCTTGGAGGTACTGCCATGACCGACACGAGTGACGAGCTAAGAGTCTTCGAGGGCGTTCGCCCTAGCCGCGAAGGCGACCTGGCCCTGGAGAGCCAGGGCATGGCGCCGATCCCGGAGGATAACCGCTACGGCGGGATCCACCGGATGTTCACGGTGTGGTTCACCCCCAACATGGAACTGTCGGGCGTGTTCGCCGGGACCCTGGCCGTGGTGCTCGGGCTGGGCTTCGGGCTCGGCCTGGTGGCCATCATCGCGGGCACGATCATCGGCTCGCTGCCGGTCGCGATCTTGTGCACCTGGGGCCCGAAGACGGGTACCGCGCAGGTGCCGCTGGCCCGGCTGCCGTTCGGGAAAACCATCACGCTGCCGGGCACCGTGCAGTGGCTGTCGTCGATCGCCTGGGACGCCCTGGTCGGGCTGTTCGGCGGGCAGGCGGCGCAGTTGCTGTTCCACGTCCCGTTCTGGGTGGGCGTGGCCATCGTGCTGGGCCTGGAAGGGGCCGTCAGCGTCTTCGGCTACGAGTTCGTGCACCGGCTCCAGGTGTGGGGCTCGGCCATCTTGATCGTGCTGTTCGTCGTGCTGACGGTGAAGATCTTCCAGCACAACATCGTGCTGCCGCATAACACCGTGCACGGCCCGGCCCTGTGGGGCGCGTTCGTGCTGATGGTGACCATCTCGGTGTCGGAGGGCATCTCGTGGGCCACCTACGCCTCGGACTACAGCCGGTACATGAAGCCGACCTCGTCCAAGGCCGGGATCTTCTGGCTGACCCTGGCCGGGCTGTCGGCGTCCTACATCTGGGTTGAGACCATCGGGCTGGCCGGCGCCAGCGTGCTGGGCAACCAGACCGCCGCGGGCGTGCGCACCCTGATGGGCGGCGGGGTGCTGGGCGTGCTGGCCCTGATCGCGATCGTGTTCGGCGCCATCGCGTCCAACTCGATGAACGACTACACCGGCTCGCTGGCCTTCCAGGCGCTCGGCGCCCGGGTGCGGCGGCCGATCATCGCCGCGGTGGTGGCCGTGCTGGCGTTCCTGGCCATCTTGTGGATGAACTCGGGCGATACCTCGGGCAAGTTCGAGAACCTGCTGCTGTTCATCGGCTACTGGATCGCGCCGTTCGTCGCCATCGTGATGATCGACTGGCATTACAACAAGGCCAGGTACACCCCCGGCTTCCTGCGCCGGGCGCTGAACTACGGCGCCCTGCGCGGCGGCTGGCAGGCCCTGGTGGCGTTCGTGGTGGGCTTCGGCTGCATGGTGCCGTTCATGAACACCTCGATCATCGTCGGGCCGGCCGCCACCGCCCTCGACGGCGCGGACCTGGCCTTCTACGTGGGCTTTGTCGTCGCCGGGGTCCTGTACTACGCCCTGCTCAAGGTCTCCCCGCCTGCTCAGGCCGCCCGTGAGGTGCCGGCCGGTGTCGGGACGGCTGCGGACGACGCGGCGCGGTAGCGGATGACTCACGACACCGATATCGCCCGGCTGCTGGACCGGGTCGACACTGACCGGGCCGTGGAGCTGGTCCGTCAGGTCTGCCGGATCCCCAGCGTGCTGGGCGAGGAACAGGAGCTGGCCGCTTTCCTGGCCAGTGAGATGCGCGGCTCCGGTTTCGAGGCGGCCGGGCTGCAGCCCGTGCTGCCCGACCGGCCCAACGCGATCGGCGAGGTCAGCTTCGGGCCCGGCCGCCGGGTGGTGCTCACCGGCCACATGGACACCAAGCCGGTGTCGCACGGCTGGCAGGTCACCAGCCCGTTCTCCGGGGACCTGCTGGACGGCGCGGTCTACGGCCACGGGGTCATGGACATGAAGGCCGCGCTGGCCTGCCAGATCGTCGCCATCGAGGCCGTGCGCGACAGCGGGCTGCCGCTGTCGGGGACGCTGGCGATGGCGGCGGTCGCCGACCACATGGGCGACCAGCTGGGCTCGATCGCCTACTTCGACACCTACGACGCTGACCTGTGCGTGCTGGGTGAGCTCACCGACAACGAGGTCTGCCTGGGTCACCGCGGCCGGTACTACTTCGATGTGACGCTGATCGGCCGCTCGGCGCATACCTGCCACAAGCACGACGCGGTCAACGCCAACGTGCTGGCCGCCCGCGCCGTGCTGGCCCTGGATCAGTCCCGGCTGGAGCCGTCGCTGGCCGACGGGGTGGCCGAGCTGTTCGGGGCCGAGACCTACATCGTCCCTGGCCGCATCTACGGCGGCCTGCCGCCCGGCGGGCCGTCGATGATCCCCGACGAGTGCGTCATCCGGGTCGACTGCCGCCCGCAGCCGGGGGTCAGCGCCGAGGAGGTGCGCGCCGAGATTGACCGCTGCCTGGCTCAGGCCCGGGCGGCCGACCCGCGGCTGAAGGCCGAGGTCGTGCTGGCTGACGTCAAGCCCGGCTACCTGGCCGAGCCGGACGCGGAGGTCGTCACCCTGATGACCGACGCCGTCCGCGCGGTCCGCGGCGAGGAGCCGCGGCTGGTCACCGAGAACTGGCTGGGCGACACGGCCAGCTTCGGAGCCAACGTGCCGACGGTCATCTTCGGTCCCGGCGGCCGGCCGGTGTACTGTCCCGACGAGCATCTGTCGGTGGCCGACATCCACGAGGCCACCCGGGCCTACGCGGCATTCGCGGCGCTGGCCCTGGCCGACCCGGCCGGACAGGCGGAGGGGGTGACCGCGGCCAGCCATGAGCGCTAGCTTCGGCAGCCTCCTGGATCAGTGCCTGGCCGTCCGGGCCGGCGAGCAGGTCGTGCTGCTCACCGACACCGGGACCGACCCGGGAGTGATCGCCGGCCTGACCGCCGGGATCGAGGCCAGGGACGGGGTCGCGCTGGTGGCCCGGATGCCCGCGCCGTACCTGCCCGGTGCCGAGCCGCCCGGCGCGGTGGCGGCGATGATGCTGGCCTCCGGCGCGGTCATCGAGCTGACCAGCCTGTTCATCGGCTCCAGCCAGGCCCGGCGGGCGGCCACCGACCGCGGTGTCCGGTACCTCGCCATGCCCGGCGTCCGGGTAGACACCTTCCGGGCCGGCGGCCCGGTGGACGTGGACTTCGCCCGGCTGCGCAGCGACGCGGAGACGGTCGGCCGGGCCTGGGGCGCGGCCCGGCAGTTCCGGCTGAGCACCCCGGCCGGCACCGACCTGCGCGGCTCGGTGGACGGCCGGCCAGGCCGGGTGCTGCACGGGATGGCGACCGCACCCGGTGCCTACATGGCGCCCCCGGACATCGAGTCGGGCACCGCGCCGGTCGAGGGCACCGCGTCGGGCGTGGTGGTGATCGACGGGGACCTGCTGTTCATGGGCGAGGGCCCGCTGCGCGAGCCCGTCATTCTGCACATCGCCGAGGGCCAGGTGGTCGGGATCGAGGGCGCCGAGCGGGGCCGGCTGACCCAGATGATCCAGCGCTGCGCCGATGACCAGATGGCCAACCTGGCCGAGGTGTCGGTCGCCTTCAACCCCAACGGCACTATCTGCGCCGTCCCGATGGAGACCGAGTCCGCGCGCGGCACGGCGCACGTCGCGCTGGGCAACTCGATCGCCTACGGCGGCCGGGTCAACGCCGTGGCCCACCTGGACTGCGTGATGCGTGACGCCACCCTGGAGCTGGACGGCGCCGTGGTGATGAGCGAGGGCAGCGTGTCGTGACGGCCGCCATCGACGAGATCAGGGAGTGCATGTGAGCCAGGCCGATGCGAGCGGGCCGCGGTCCGGGGTCGTGCTGCAGGGCGTGGACCCGCCGGGTGACTTCCGGGCCATGGTCGGCGAGATCGAGGACCTGGGCTTTGATCACCTGTGGCTGACCGACTCATCGCTGCACGCCCGCAACTGCTACTCCTACCTCACGCTGGCCGCGGTGAGCAGCTCGCGGCTGCTGCTCGGCACGGCGGTCACCAACCCGGCGACCCGGCACCCGGCGATCACCGCGGCGGCCGCCGCCACCGTCGACGAGGTGGCCGGCGGCCGGCTGATCCTGGGCATCGGCGCCGGCGACCGGCCGCTGCTGGCGCTGGGCCTGCGGCCCAGCCCGCTGGCCACCCTGGAGGCCGCGATCGGCGGGATCCGGCAGCTGTGGAGCGGGGCCGAGGTCAGCGTGGCCGCGCCCGGCGTCACTCTCGACGGCGCGCACCTGCGCTTCGGCGCCCGCCCGGACATCCCGGTCTACATCTCGGCCAGCGGGCCGAAGACGCTGGAGCTGTCCGGCCGGATCGCCGACGGGGTGATCTTGCTGGTCGGGCTGTTCCCCGAGGCGCTGGACTGGGCGGTCGCCCAGGTGGACCGGGGCGCGAAGGAGGCGGGCCGGCCGCGGCCGCACATCGCGGTCTTCGCCTACGGCGCGATCAGCGACGACGAGGATGCCGCCCTGGAGCAGGCCCGGTCCATCGCGGCCTGGTTCCCGCAGACCGCGCCGGGCATCTGTGACCTGGCCGGCCTGCCGCGCGCGATAGCTGACCGGGTCCGGGCCGGATACCAGGGCGGCGAGTTCCAGGAGGCGGCCGCGGCCGCCCGGGAACTGCCGGCGGAGTTTGTCCGGAAAGTCGCGCTGGCCGGGAACGAGCAGCGGGCCGCCGCGCAGATCCGGGCGGCGCTGGCGGCCGGGGCCGACTCGGTGCACGTGTTCCCGCTCGGCGCTGACCGGATGGCCACGGTCCGGGCCTTCGCGCGCGCCTGGCCGCAGGCCGCGGCGCTGTAGCCGCGGGCCGCGGCACCGTATCCGGCCCGGGCTGGGACGGCGGGTTGCGGCCGTCTCACGACGGCTCGTCGGCCGTCTCACGACGGCCCGTGGCAGGACCGGCCGGCGATGGCTAAGGTGACCCGGTAAGGCGGACGGGCCCTCGGATGATATCTCGGATATCATATTCGCACGGCCCCGTTCCTGCGGTGCTGCGCCGAGTTCGGCGGCAGCGCGGGGCGGGCACCGGCAGCGACCAACCGGGGGCGAGATGGGCGGCGAGGGCAGTGGCCGACGCGGAGCGGGCCGGGCAGGTCATTCACCTGCGCCAGGCGGCCTGCCACGACGATGCCGGGATGCCCGGCAGTCCGGCCCGCTTGCCTGGCCTGACCTGCGCGCCCACCGAGCCCGGTCCGGGGCTCCCCGGTCCGAGGCTCCCCCGGCGGATGCGGCCGGCGGGCAAGGGTTACCTGCAGCTAACGGCCGCCAGCGGGCTCCTGACCCGGCTCGCGCGGCCGTCATCAGCAGGATCTACGTAGGAGGAACGGCGTGGCCACGCGCGCAGCACCTGGCGAGGGCATGGTGAGCGGCCCGGTCTTTACTGGCCAGCACGACCGGCGGAAGGTAACCGACTGGGTCTACGAGGAGCTCAAGGCAGCCATCCTCGAGCTCCGGCTGCCGCCAGGGCACCCGCTGCGGGAGGCCGCGCTCGCCGAGCAGCTGGGCGTCAGCAAGACGCCCATCCGCGAGGCCCTGTCCCGGCTGGAGCAGGAAGGCCTGGCCGAGATGACCTCGTTCAAGGGTGCGGTCGTAACCGGCTACTCGCGCAAGGACCTGCTGGAGATTTACGAGCTGCGTGAGCTGCTGGAGAACGCGGCGGCCCGGACGGCGGCCACCTCGATCGAGGCCCCGGCGCTGGACCGGCTGGTGGCGATCTGCCAGGAGAGCCGTGACCTGCGCACCGGCAGCGATCCGGCCCGGCTGGCGGCGCTGATCACCGAGTTCGACACGGTGCTGTTCGACCAGGTGCGCAACGGCCGGATCCGGGCCCTGATCGAGAACCTGCGCGCTCACCTGACCCGGATCGGCCAGCTCACGGCCGAGATTCCCGGTCGCGTCCAGACGTCGATCGCCGAGCACGAGAAGATTGTCGAGGCGATCGTGGCCCGCGATCCCGACCTGGCCGAGCAGCGGATGGCTGATCACATCCACAGCGTCCGTGATGACCAGCTCCGGGCCCTCAGTGAGGCCGCACCCGCCTCCTGACCCGGATCCGGGCTCGCCGGGGCCTGGTGCGCTGGTCGCGGGCCCAGCAGGGCCCTTGACTTCGGTGGATCATATCTGATGTGCTGCACATTATGTTCGACCAGCGAGGACAGGGTGTTTCTGTCGTGCTGCGCGAGCGCGGCAAGGCGGCGTGGGCTGCCGCCACCCGGCATCCCATGGTGGCCGAGATCGGCCGGGGAACCCTGCCGCACCAGACCTTCCGGGGCTACTTCGAGCAGAACATCCTGTACCTGCAGGACTACGCGCGGGCGATCGCCCTGATCGCCGGCAAGGCGCCGGACCTGGCCGCCATCGGCGTGCTGAGCCGGTTCCTGCAGCAGATCGTGGCCACCGAGATCCCGGCCAACATCGGCTTCCTGCGGCGGCTGGGCGGCTCGCCCGCCGAGCCGGCCGCAGATGCACCCGGTCACCCACGCCTACACCCGGCACCTGCTGTACTCCGCGGCCCAGGGGTCCTGCGCCGAGGGGCTGACGGCGGTGCTGCCCTGCCAGTGGAGCTACGGGGAGCTGGCCGTCCCGCTGATGGCCTCGCTCCCGGTGGACTCGGTCTACGCCGACTGGATCTCCCTGTTCGGCGATGATTCCTACAGCACGATGGTCAACGAGACGACCAGCCTGCTGGACCGGCTGACCTGCCCCAATGACCAGGCCAGCCTGACCCGCCTGGCGGCCGTTTTCGACGCCTCCACCCGATTCGAAGTGCAGTTCTGGGATATGGCCTACGGCGTCAGCCAGAGCTGGCAGCCAGAGAAGGAGCCTGCGCCGTCATGCGTGCTGCCCGAATCTTCGCCGACCTGAGCCTGCGCCTGGACGAGCCAGCCGACCCCGAGCCCGGACCAGGAGAAGTCCTGGTCCGCATTCACGCCGCCGGGGTGTGCGGCACGGACCTGCACATCCTGGACGGCATGATCAAGCCCGACCCCTACCCGATGACGGTGGGGCATGAGGCGGCCGGGGTGGTGGCCGCCACCGGGCCGGGCGCCACGCTGCAGCCCGGTGACCGGGTCGCGATCTACAACAAGCTGTTCTGCGGCTGGTGCGAGCAGTGCCTGGCCGGGCGGCCCAACATCTGCGACACCGAGCCGGGCCAGCTCGGCTTCAACATGGACGGCGGCGACGCCGAGTTCGTGGTGGTGCCCGAGCGCAACCTGGTGCCGGTGCCGGCGTCGGTCGACTTCGCCACCGCCGCGGTGCTGACCTGCGCCGGGATGACCGCCGTGCACACCGCGCGGCGGGCCGGGCTGAAGCTCGGCGACACGGCGGTCGTCAACGGCATCGGCGGCGTCGGGATCCTGGTCGTCCAGGCCGCCCGGCAGGCCGGCGCCCGGGTCATCGCGGTGGCCGACTCGCCGGACAAGCAGGAGCTGGCGGTGGCGCACGGCGCTTCCGACACGGTGCTGGTCAGCCCGGCCGAGGACTATGACCGGCTGCCCGGCCGGGTGCGTGAGCTGACCGGCGGCCGCGGCGCGGACGTGTTCTTCGAGCTGGTCGGCACGACCGGCACGATGACCGCCGGGGTGCGCTGCCTGGCCAAGGGCGGCACGTTCGTGTCCACCGGCTACACCGACCAGTCACTGACCATCCATCCGATCGAGTTCATCTTGTCGGAGACCAATCTGGTGTCTACGGTGGCGGCTACCCGGCAGGACCTGGCTGATGCCATCGCCCTCGCCGCGAGCGGGGCGATGACGGTGCCGATCGCCGGCCACTTCCCGCTGGAGAAGATCCAGGACGCGCTAGACGCCCTGCGCGGGCGCGCGGTCCTGGGCCGGCAGATCCTCGACCTGGTGTAGGGAGTGACGTGGCCACTACTGTGACCGATCCTGACCTGGAGTTCCTGCGCCGGCCGCTGCGCCTGTACATCGACGGCGAGTTCGCGGCCACCGATCAGCAGCTGACCGTGCTGAACCCGGCCACCGGGGAGCCGCTGGCGCAGGTGCCGCTGGCCAGCCGGCAGGACGTGGACGGCGCGGTGCGGGCGGCCCGGACCGCGTTCGAGACCTGGCGGTTCAGCCCGCCGACCCAGCGGGCCCGGCTGATCTGGCAGCTGGCCGACCTGCTGGAGGCCCGGCAGGAGGAGTTCGCCACCATCGAGGTGCTGGACAACGGCAAGCCGCTGGGCGAGGCGCGCGCGGTGGACATCGCGCTGACCATCGAGCTGCTGCGGTACTACGCCGGCTGGCCCACCAAGATCGCCGGCTCGGTGCAGCCGAACTCCATCCCCGGCATGCTCAGCATGGTCCGCAAGGAGCCGGTCGGCGTGGTCGCGGCCATCACGCCGTGGAACTTCCCGCTGCTGGAGGTGGCCTACAAGCTCGGCCCGGCGCTGGCCACGGGCTGCACGGTCGTGATCAAGCCGTCCGAGCTGGCCCCGCTGTCCACGCTGCGGCTGATGGACCTGGTGCACGAGGCCGGGTTCCCGGCCGGAGTGGTCAACGTCGTCATCGGCGGCCCCGAGGTGGGCGCGGCGCTGACCGCGCACCCGGGCGTCGACAAGATCGCCTTCACCGGGCAGACCGAGACGGGCAAGGCCATCCTGCGCGCCTCGGCTGACGACCTGAAGCGGGTCTCGCTGGAGCTGGGCGGCAAGAGCCCCAACATCGTGTTCGCCGACGCCGACCTGGACGCCGCGGCGGGCGGCGCGTTCGGCGGGATCTTCTTCAACCAGGGCCAGGCCTGCGTGGCCGGCTCGCGGCTGTTCGCCGAGGAGCCGGTCGCCGAGGCGCTGATGGACCGGGTGGCGGAGAAGGCCAAGGCCATTCGCCTCGGCCACGGCCTGGACCCGGCGACCGACATGGGGCCGCTGATCTCCGCGCCGCACCGGGAGCGGGTGCTGGGCTACGTCGGGGACGCGGCCAGCGCCGGGGCCGAGGTCATCACCGGCGGCCAGGCCGCCGAGGTGGCCGGGCTGGCCGGCGGCTTCTTCGTCGAGCCGACCGTGATCGGCGGGGTCCGCAACGACATGCGGGTCGCTCAGGAGGAGATCTTCGGCCCCGTGCTGTCGGTCATTTCCTGGCGCGACCTGGATGAGCTCAAGGCGCTGGTCAACGACGTGCGCTACGGCCTGGCCGCGGGGATCTGGACCCGGGACACCAGCAAGGCGCTGCGGGTCGCGGAGCACATCGAGGCTGGCACGGTCTGGATCAATACCTACGGGATGTTCGACGTGGCCGTGCCGTTCGGCGGCCGCAAGCAGTCGGGCTTCGGCCGGGAGCTGGGCGAAGAGGCTCTGGAGCCCTACCTGCACTCTAAGTCTGTCTGGCTCGACCTGGACGCGGCCGTGCCGCAGTCCGGGCAGGGCATCAGCCGGTAAAGGACCGCCGATGAGGATCATCATCAAGAACGGCTCCGTCGTGACCATGAACGACGCGGGCGATGTCGTGTTCGACGGCGCGGTGGTCATTGAGGATGACCGGATCACCGATGTCGGCCCGGCCGCCGAGGTGCTGGCCCGCACCTCGGCCGACGGGGCCAAGGTGATCGACGCCACCGGGAAGGCGGTGCTGCCCGGCCTGGTCGACCTGCACTACCACACCGCGCTGGGCAAGGGCTGGAGCGATCACCTGCCGCTGTGGGAGTACCTGGAGACCTGCTGGTACCCGATCATCCGGGCGCTCGACTACGACGCCGCCTACTGGGCCGCGATGGCCAGCTACAGCGAGTCGATCAAGTGCGGCGTCACCACGGTCAACGACATGTACCGGCAGCTGATCGCGCTGGGCGACGCCGCCGAGGAGATCGGCATCCGGGCGGTGCTGTCCAACGACATCGCCGACGCCGAGCACAACCTGGACACTCTGGAGGACAACAAGGAGGCGTTCCAGGCCAAGCACGGCAAGGCCAACGGCCGGATCGAGGTGTACGTCGGCATCGAGTGGCTGCCGCTGGCCTCGGAGGAGCTGCTGCGCGACTCCCGGCTGCTCGCCGATGAGCTGGGCACGGGCATCCACATTCACCTCAATGAGTCGCTGACCGAGGTGGAGAACTCCAAGCAGCGGTTCGGCCGGCGGCCCACCGAGGTCGCCTACGACAACGGGATCCTGGGCCGCAACTGCATCGCCGCGCACTGCGTCTGGCTGTCGGACACCGAGATCGCGCTGATGCGCGAGACCGGCACCCAGATCTCGCACAACCCGTCGTCCAACGCCAAGCTGGGCAACGGGATCGCCCGGCTGCCGGAGATGCTGGCCGCCGGGATCAACGTCGGGATCGGCCACGACGCGGCCGAGTGCAACAACAGCCGGGACCTGTTCGAGGTGATGAAGTTCGCCTCGCTCATACACCGGGCCAGCCGGGTGGACGCCAGCCTGCAGCAGGCCCGTGACGTGGTGGCCATGGCCACCCGCAACGGCGCCGACGCGCTCGGCCACCAGACCGGCCGGCTGGAGGCCGGCCGCAAGGCGGACGTGATCCTGGTCGACCTGAACAGCCAGATGTTCACCCCGCTGATGCCCGATAACGCCGACCACCTGTTCTCGCACCTGGTCTTCGCGGCCAACGGCAGCTGCGTGAACACCACGATCATCGACGGTCAGATCGTGATGGAGGACCGCCAGCTGGTCACCGTGGACGAGCAGAAGATCCTGCGCGAGGCCAACACGGCGTTCCGCCGGGTGCTGGACCGGATGGTCGTGCCCGGCAGCTGACAAGCCCCGAGGCTGCCCGCCCGGGCCCAGGGGACGGATCCGGGCGGGCAGCTCTCGCATGATGTGCGCGGCGCGAGCGCGGCGCAGCCGCCGTCTGAGCACGGCGCGAGGAGGGCTCATGAGCCGCTGGCTGGTGCTGGGTGACCCGGTGGTGTCCCTCGGCGAGCAGACCCTGATCCCCGACGGCGCGCTGATCATCGAGGATCAGCTGATCACCGCGGCCGGGCCGCGCGAGCAGCTAGAGCGGCAGGGCCCGTTCGACCGGGTGCTGGGCTCGCCGGGCCACCTGGTCATGCCTGGCTTCGTCAACTGCCACTACCACTCCGAGCTGATCATCGGGCCCGGCCTGTACCAGCACGTGTTCGAGAAGGCCAACGTGCACATCCAGGCCGCCACCGGGCCGATCTCCGAGGCGGATCTGTACTACGGGATCCTGTGGGGCCTGATCACCGCCATCAAGGGCGGCCAGACCGGCACCGTGGACATGTACTACGGCCGCCCCAGCCTGCCCGACTTCGGCTGCGACGGCCCTGCACGCTTACGCCGACGCCGGGCTGCGCACGGCGTTCGGGCTGGTGAGCCGGGACCAGAACATCTACGCGCACGAGAGCGACGAGCAGTTCCTGGCCCGGCTGCCGCCCGACCTGGCCGCCGAGGTGCGCCGGTCGCCGATGGGCTACGCCTGGCCGGTGGATGAGGTGATGGCCAGCTTCGAGCGGCTGGCCCGGCGCTGGCACGGCTATGACGACCGGATTGCGATCGTCACCGCGCCGGACTGGACCCCGGCCTGCTCCGACGAGCTGTACCTGCGCTGCCGCCGGGCCGCCGACGAGCACGGCACCGGGCTGATCACCCACCTGCTGGAGACCCGCTCGGAGATGCTGTTCAACCTCCAGGCCTACGGCAAGTCGGGCGTCCGCCGGCTGGCCGACCTGGGTGTCCTCACCCCGGCCACGGTGGCCGAGCACTTCGTCTGGGTGACCGATGAGGACCTGGCCATCTTCGCCGACTCCGGCGCGGTGGCCTCCGCCAACGCCGGCTCCAACCTGCGCCTGGCCACCGGTATCTGCCGGGTCCGCGACATCATGGCGGCCGGCGGGCGGGTCGGCTTCGGCACCGACGGCATCTCCTTCTCCGACCGGGAGGACTTCTTCGCTGAGCTGCGGCTGGCCAGCTACCTGCAGCGGCTGCCGCGCGAGTTCGGCACCGGCCGCCTGGACAGCGAGCAGGTGCTGCGGGCCGCGGCCGGCAACGGAGCCCGGGCGCTGGGTCAGGAGTCCCGGCTGGGGAGCCTGGAAGCCGGCCGGTACGCCGACCTGCTGGTGCTGTCCAGGGACCGGATCTTCTTCCCGCCCGGCCGCTACGACGCCGAGCCGGTGCTGGACGTGCTGCTGGACCGCGCCGAGGCGGCCGACATCGAGACGGTCCTGGTGCACGGCCGGATCCTGATGGAGGACGGCCGGGTCACGATCGTGGACGAGGATCAGGTCCGGGCGGCGTTCGCCGCGGCCGTGGCGCAGCGGGTCTACCGGCCCTCGGCGCAGGTCCGCCGGTGGGCCGAGCTGGGCACGCTGGTCGAGCCGTACCTGCCGGAGTTCTACCGGCCGTGGTACGAGACACCGGTCGAGCCGGCCTATGTGTACAACGCGCGGCGCCCGCCTGCCTCGCCCGGCGCCCCGCCGCCTCCGGCGCTGCCGGTCCCGCCGCTGCCGCCGGGGCGCCCGCGCGGCGGGTGATGGCGGGCTCAGCTGATCCCGAGGACTGCCGCGAAGTGGTCGCCCATGATGCCGGCCAGCTTGTGCTCGGCGATGGGCGGCAGCTGGACCGCCGCGGCCTCCTCGTTGACCGTCTGCAGCTTGCGGGCCAGCTTGACCGGGTCGTAGAGGAACCCCGGGTAGTCCGTGCCGAAGAAGATCTTCTCCAGCGGCACGAACGACGGCTCCAGGCGGTGCAGGAACAAGAACAGGTCGCGCCGGGACAGCGTGGCGATCAGGTAGGACAGCTCCGCGTAGAAGTTGGGGTGCTTGGTCAGCAGGAACATCGCCTCGTCGACCCACGGCAGCCCGCAGTGCGCGATGATCACCCGCAGGTCGCGGAACTCCCGGCCGATGTCATCGAGCAGCGCCGGGCGGCCCAGTTCCAGCTTCGCGTCGATGCGAGTCGACCCGGCCTGGTGGATCATCACCGGGATGCCCAGCTCGGCGGCCTTCCGGTAGACCGGGAAGGCCAGGTCCCGGTCGTTGGCCGCCCAGTGCTGGTACATCGGGTACAGCTTGACGCCGGCCAGGCCGAGGCCGGCCGCGCGCTCCAGCTCCGCCGCGGCCGCCGCGGGCCCGCGGAAAGCCGGGTTCACCGAGGCGAAGCCGATGAAATGCTCCGGGTCCGAGGCGACCACCGCGGCGATGTAGTCGTTGCAGCGCTCCGGGTCCGGCGGGCCGCCGACCCCGAGGATGCCATCGGTGTCCACCGTGCCGATCAGCTGCCCGTCCAGGAACTGCGGCGACACCGCCAGGACCACGATCTTGTCGAAGCCGGGATGGTCGCGGCGCGACTCGGCCGGCCCGATCAGCGGCCAGCCGGTCCGGCCCATTCCGCTAGCCGCCCACTCCTGCTCGGTGGGCATCCGGTGCGACGGCAGCCTGCCCATGCTCCGGTAGATGCACAGCGACCCTTCGCGCCCGTAGTCCACGGTGAAGTCGGGATCCGCCGCCAGCGCGAGGATGTGGCTATGCGCGTCGATGATCACGTCCGGCCCTTCTGGCCCGCCGGGGCTGATAGCTGGCCTGCTCACAGCTGACCTGGATCACGGCGACCAAGAGCACAGCTGACCTTAACCACATCGTAAACACCGGGCTCGGCGGTCACCCGAGCCACAAATAAACGCGACGGAAACGCCCGTACCTGCCAGCATGGAAGTCGTGGATGCTGTGAATATCGAGGCCATGCTGGGCCGGTTTACCGAGCAGTGGCAGCCCAAGCGGATTGCCCGGGTCAACGACTACGACGTGCGGATCGTCAAGCTGCAGGGTGAGTTCACCTGGCACCAGCACGAAGACACCGACGAGTTCTTCCTGGTCATCAGCGGCGAGCTGACCATCCAGCTGCGCGACCGCGACGTGGTGCTCCGGCCGGGGGAGTTGTTCGTGGTCCCGCGCGGCGCCGAGCACTGCCCGCGCGCGGACACCGAGACGGCCGTGCTGCTGCTGGAGCCGAGCAGCGTGGTCAACACCGGTGACGCGGGCGGGGACCTGACCGCTGAGGTCGAGTCGCTGAGCTGACCCGCTAGGCAGAGCGAGCGGCCGGAGCGGCGCCGGCTGGCGCACCGGAACGGACCTGCTCAGCCGTCAGGCCGAGCTGATCGTGCAGTGCCTGCTCGCCCTCGCCGGTGAGGGCCACGGCCCGGCCGGTGCCGATCCGGGTGATCCAGCCCGCGCCGAACGCGTGCCGGCACAGGGCCGCTCCGACGCCGCCCGCCAGGTGCGGCCGCCGCTCAGTCCAGTCCAGGCAGGACCGGACCAGCGGCCGGCCGGTAGCCGGCGGCGGCGCGATGCCGGCCTCGCGCAGCCAGCCCGTCCCGCGCTCGGTCAGGGCCACCCCGTGCGTCCAGTCGAGCAGGCCGCGGCTGGTCATCGCGTCGGTGATCGCGACTCCCAGCGTTCCGGCCAGGTGGTCATAGCACGTCCGGCCGCGTTCCAGGGCCCGGCGCCGGCTCGCCGCGGGCAGCGACCGGGGCGGCGTGGTCCGCCGCGGCGCCATCGCCGCCAGATTCTCGATCAGCGCTGCCGTGTCCGGGCCGGCCAGCCGCACGTACCGGTGCCGGCCCTGCCGCTCCTGGGCCAGCAGCCCGCCGGCGACCAGCAGGTTCAGGTGCTCGGTCGCCGTGGAGGGCGCGACCCCGGCCAGCCGGGCCAGCTCACTCGCCGTCCAGGCCCGGCCATCCAGCAGCGCCAGGCAGATGCTGGCCCGGGTCCCGTCGGCGAGCAGCCCGGCCAGGGCGGCCAGGTCCGGGCCGCCGGTGTCCTCAGCATGACGGTTCATCTTCTCCATCATGCCCCGGAGATCCTTCGGCGGGTGCCGAAGGGTGGCCGGCCTAGCGTCGGCGTCATGGATACCGCGACCATCACCTGCACCCCCGCCCGCGCCCCGGCCGGGCACGTGACGATCACGCCGAGCATTCTGTACTTCGGCACGCCCGTCGTGCTGCTCTCGACCGAGAACGATGATGGTTCCGTCAACCTCGCGCCCATGTCGTCGGCGTGGGCGCTGGGCCAGGTGATCGTGCTGGGGGTCGGCATCGAGGGGCAGACGGCCCGCAATCTGCGCCAGCGCCCCGAGCTGGTCGTCAACCTGCCCGCGCCGGACCAGTGGCCGGCCGTCGAGCGGCTGGCGCCGCTGACCGGGCTGCACCCGGTCCCGGCGGGCAAGCGCGGCACGTTCCGGTTCGAGCCGGACAAGTTCACTGCCGCCGGACTGCGCCCGGAGCCGTCCGACCTGGTCGGGCCGCCGCGCGTGGCCGAGTGCCCGCTGCAGCTGGAAGCCCGCGCCGCACGGGCCGAGCCGGACGCCGGCGGGAACTTCGTGATCGTCCAGGCCGAGGTGCTCCGGGTGCACGCGGACCCGCGCCTGGTCGTGCCGGGCACCCAGCACGTCGCCCCCGACCGGTGGAGTCCGCTGATCTACAACTTCCGGCACTACTTCGGCCTGGGTGCCGAGCTTGGCCGCACCTTCCGCTCGGAGACGACAGGACCGGCCGAAGTTTCCGCTGACGCCGGGCACTGAGCGCGGGCCGCGGCCGGGTGCCTGCCGGTGCCTACCGCTGAGCGCGCCCGCGCTCGAACACCGCCGCCCGGCGGGCCCCGAAGCTCTCCGGATCGGCTACCCGTACCCCGTCCGCCGCCAGTTTCTGCTCCGCGGCCAGCGCAGCGGCGCCGCTCCGGTCGCGGCTGGTGTCGTACAGACCGCGGATCCGCCCGGCCGTGCCGACGTCGGTGGAGGCGATGCTGGTCGCCAGCTGCACCGCGCGGTCCAGCAGGTCATCGTGCGGCACCACTTCGTTGAGCAGCCCGATCCGCAGCGCCGTGGCCGCGTCCACGAAGTCGCCGGTGAACGACATCTGCCGGGCCCAGGACTGGCCGACCGCCTGCGGCAGCCGCGCGGTCAGCCCCCACGCCGGCGTCACCCCGACCCGGGCGTGCGTGTCCGCGAACCGGGCTCGCTCGCTGCCGATCCGGAAATCGCAAGCCAGCGCCACCTCCAGGCCGCCCGTCACGGCCACCCCGTTGATCGCCCCCAGCACCGGGACCGGGAAGTCGAATAGCAGCCGCAGCGCTCCGGCCGGGATCGCACCCGGCTGCCCCAGCTCGGTCAGGTCCAGGCCGGCGCAGAATGCCGGGTCGGCGCCGGTGAGCACCAGCGCGCGCAGGTCGCCGCCGGCGGCCTGCGCCGCCAGCTCCGCCAGCCGCTGGTCCGCCGCGGTGAGCAGCGCCCCGGACAGGGCGTTGTACTTGGCCGGGCGGTTCAGCGTCAGCACGGCCACGCCCGGCGCGGGCCGGTCCAGGCGAGCCAGGTTGTCGGTCATGGTGCCTTTCTATCGCGTCCAGGCGGCTATGTCCGCGGCCCGGGATCGCTGGCAGACTGGCGCTCAGGCACACCTGAATGGTCCCTCGGACCGCGGCCGGGCAGGAGGCAGCATGGCGGGATCCGGAACCAGCCCACCGTCGGGATCGTCGGCCGGCCCCGGCACCGGGCCGCGCGCCGGCGACCCGTCAGGATCGTCGGCCGGCCCCGGCACCGGACCGCGCGCCGGCGACCACCCGGGATCGTCCGCCGGCCCCGCGCCCCGGTCGCTAGCGAGCGAGATTAATTCCGGAACGGATTCGTCCGAAATCCTGGTCCGCCGGGTCGGTCCCGTGGCCATCGTCACCCTCAACCGGCCCGCCGTACTCAACGCCATCACCCACGAGATGGCCCTCGCCTACGCCGCGGCGCTGCGCGCCGCCGATGCCGACCCCAGCGTCCGGGTGGTGGTCGTGACCGGCGCCGGGCGCGGTTTCTGCTCCGGCGCTGACCTGGGCCGGCTGGCGCAGGGCGCCGGCGCCATCCGCCGTTTCGTCGTGCCCGCGAGCGACCTGCCGACCGTCGCGTTCCGCATCCGCAAGCCAGTCATCTGCGCGGTCAATGGGCCGGTGGCCGGCATCGGCTTCGCGTACATGATGGGCAGCGACATCCGGTTCGCTGCCGCGGACGCCCGGATCAGCACGACTTTCGCCCGGCTCGGCCTGGTCGCCGAGTACGGCCTGGCCTGGCTGCTGCCGCGGACGATCGGCACGGCCTGGTCGCTCGACCTGCTGCTGACCGCGCGCACGATCAGCGGCGCCGAGGCCGCGCGGATCGGCCTGGTCCAGTACGTCAGCACCGGGCCGGTGCTCGACGACGCGGTGGCCTACGCCACCCGGCTGGCGGAGAGCAGCTCGCCGTACTCCATGGCCGCAGCCAAGGCCCAGGTCTACGCCGACCTGGATGCGTCGGCCGAGGACGGCATCCGCCGGGCCATGGCGCTGATGGACGAGTCCTTCGACAACCCGGACCTGGCCGCCGCCCTGGCCGCCCGCGCCGAGGGCCACCCGCCCGAGTTCGCCCCGCTGCCGCCGCCGTAGGCCCAGCTTCACCACCGTCCTGGCGGCTACCGCCCCAGCTTTGTCACCACCGCGGCGGCCGCTGCCCGCCTCCATCACCACCTCGGCGGCTGCCCCTCCAGCACCTGCGCGGGAATGTCAGAGGGTCGGTCTAGTATCGAAAACATAAGCGAAGAGGGCGCCGGATCAGTGCACAAGCAGCAGACGGGAGGTGCGCAAGATGCCCGATAAGGCAGCGGAGTGTGCCTCCAGTCATGGCGTTCCCGGTGATGGCCCCGGTTGTGATGCCTCCGGTCGCGGTGGCTCCGGTTACCGCGGCACAGCCGAGGCGCTGGCGGCCGTCCGGTCCGGCCTGGACTACCTCGCGGCCGCCCGGGCCGGGTCACTGCCGGCCGCGGAGCTAGCCGAGTGCCTGCGGGTGCTGGAGCGTGCTGAGTCGGTGCAGACCGTCGCGCGGGCGAACGTCCTGGCCGCCTTCGCAGCTCAGGAGGGTTACGAATACGACGGCCAGGGCGGCGCCCGGTCGTGGCTGGCCTGGCAGACCCGCATCACCCGCGCCTCGGCCGCCACCGCCATGGCCTGGGTGCGCCGGCTGGGCGCGCACCCGGCCGTCTGCGAGGCGTTAGCCGCCGCCGAGCTTTCCGCGTCGTGGGCGCGGCAGATCTGTTCCTGGTCCGACCAGCTCCCGGCCGACCTGCGTGACCACGCTGATCAGATCCTGCTGGGCGCCGCTGCCGGCGGGGCCCAGCTCGGCGAGCTTGCCGCGCTAGCTGAGGAAATGCACCGCCGCTGCGCGCCTGATGGTGACGATGACGGTTTTGCCGAGCGCAGCCTCCAGCTGGACATTCACTGGCGGGGTGCCGGACGGCTCACCGGCGACCTGACGCCCGAGTGTGCTGCCGCGCTGTCGGCCGTCCTGGACGCGCTGGGCAAACGGGCCGGCCCCGAGGACGATCGGTCCCGCCAGCAGCGCCAGCACGACGCTCTGGAAGAAGCCTGCCGAAGGCTGATCGGCGCCGGCTGGCTGCCCGACCGGGCCGGCCAGCCGACCCAGGTGCAGTTGCACGTCACCCTGGACCAGCTCCTGGATCTGGCGAACGGGCAGCCCGGGGGAGCAGCGGGCGAATCGGCGGATCCGCGGGACGGGAGTGCGGCTGGCGTCGCTGAGACCGCAGCGGGCGCCGGCGAGCCGGGCTGGCTGCAAGACCCGGCCGCCGCGCTGGCCTATTCCTGCGACGCCCAGGTCACGCCGATGGTGGTCGGTCACGCTGACCCCGAAGCCCTCAGCCGGCTCGCGGCCAGCGTCCCGCCGGGGACAACCTCCGCGCGCTGCCACGACACTCTGCTCCGGTACGCCACCGAGCTGCTGTCCGGGCCGTCCGGGCTGGCCGCCCAGCTCCGCGATCAGGTTCTGGGCCGCCGGTTCCCGGCCGTGTCGCTGCCCCTGGACGTGGGCACGGCGACCGATCAGATTCCGCCGCACCTGCGCCGGGCCGTCATCGCGCGGGACCGGCACTGCGCTTTCGCCGGCTGTACCCAGCCACCCGCGGCGTGCCAGGTCCACCACGTCATCCCGCGCTCCGAAGGCGGGCCGACGGCGCTGCCCAACCTGCTGTTGCTGTGCAGCTTCCACCACCTGGTGGCCATCCACCGCTGGGGCTGGCGTATCACCCTGCACGGCGACGGGACGACCACGGCGGTCAGCCCGGACGGGTGCCGGGTCCTGCACAGTCACAGCCCGCCCGCTGCGGTCGGCCCGGATGAGTGCCGAAATCTGCACAGTCACAGCCCGCCTGCCGCGGCGGCGGCTTGACCGACAGCTTGACTGGCGCTTTGCTCCGCGCGACTCCGTGCTGGCCTGCTCGGCTACCGACAGCGCACTCGGCTACCGGCAGGTCCGCTCGGCTGCCGGCAGCTCACTCAGGCTGACCCGCCAGCGCCGCGATCTGCGCGTGCGTCGCGAACCAGGGCCGGCCGCGGGTCGACATCCCGGAGATCACCCGCTCCAGCATCCGCAGCAGGTAGCCGCGGCCGATGGCCTCGGGGTGCATCGTGTAGGTGACCGCGCGGCGGTCGTGCCGCGCGGACTCGTACTCCTCGAGCCAGCTGCGCTCGACCGCGGACGGGTCGGCGAGCAGGCCGCCGTGGTAGGACGTGTAGCCGAAGTACGGCCAGTCGCACAGGCTCCAGTGGCCGGGGATCTCCAGCAGCGGCTGGCCGCCGCTGTCTTCCCAGTACGGGCGGTCGTCGGCCATCAGGCTGCTGTCGTAGGAGAAGCCCAGTTCGGCGAGCATCCCCATCGTCTCGGTGGTGAGTTCCCAGCCCGGCGACCGGTAGCCGGCCGGCCGGATTCCGTGCTTGCCCAGCGCGGTCAGGCCCTGCTCTAGCTCGATCCGCTGGTCGGCGGTGTCCAGGGCGTCACTGCCGCGGTGCAGGTAGCCGTGGTGGCCGACTTCGTGGCCGCCGGCCAGGATGGCGGTGATGGCCTCGGGATGCTGGTCGGCGGTGTGGCCCGGTACATAGAAGGTGGCCGGGATGCCGCGGTCGGCGAGCAGGTCCAGCACCCGGGCCAGGCCGCGGCCCGGGCCGAATTCGCCCTGCGAGAGCATGGTCAGCCGCCGCGCGTACTCCGGGCCCGCGCTAATCCACGGCGCCGCGCCGTCAACGTCAAAGGTCAGGGCAACGGCGACCTCAGCATCACCGGGCCAGGACGGGAAGACGGCAGCAGGCTTCACCATGAACTCCTCCGAATGGCTTGGGCGGGTTTCGAGCCTAACGGGCGCTGCGTGGCCTGAGTAGCCCGCGTCGACAGTCGACCGTCCGCGAACCGCCCGGCAAGCAGCCCGCTGACCTGCCGGGGTCGTCTGCTAGCGGGGCCAGCCGGCAGCCGCCGCTGGCCGATCGGGCTCGACGGCTGGCTGGCCTGGGCTCGTCTGCTAGCGGGGCGGGCAGCTTGCGCTAGGCAGCGGGCAGCCGCTGGCCGAGCGGGCTCGTCCGCTGGCTTGCGTGGGCTCGTCCGCTGGCTTGCCCGGGCTGGTCCGCCCGCCGGGGCGGCCGGCTACGGCTTCAGCTGAGCTGGATCCAGGTCGCCAGCCCGAGGCCAGCCAGGTCCCCGCCGGCCGTGAACAGCGCCGATCCGGCGAGCATCTTGCGGCCCTCCCGGCCGACCCGCCAGCCCGTCACCACGTGCGGCTCGCCGGCCTGGATGGGCGCGACCTGCCGGACGGCGAGCCTGCCGAGCAGGTACGGCGGCCCGTCCGGGTCGTCGCCGAACGAGCCGATGCCGCCGGTGCAGTCCAGGGCCGCCCACAAGAACTCCGGCCGCACGAAGCCATCAGGTCCGGCCAGGTCCGCACCGGGGGACCAGACGTCGGCTGACATGTCCCGGCCCGCTACCCGTCCGGGCGCGATCCGCAGGCCGTCAGCCCGGTCCGGGCCGCACACGAAGCAGGACGGGAACGGGTGCCGTTCCGGACTGGTTCGCAGCCATGACCCGGCGCTGGCCTGGCGCGCGTCCGCCAGGGCCACCGGCCCGGGCAGCTGCCCGAGCAGGTCCTCGGCGGCCGGCCCGAAAGCCGCCGCCGGGACGGCCTCGGCCACGAGCGCCCCGTCGTGCTCCAGCCGTGCGGATCCAGCCTCGCGCGTCACGGTCAGCGGAATTCCGAGTGGCGGCGGGCGGCGCAGGGTGACCTGGGCGGGCTCGCTGAGGTAGGCCGCCATGACACCGCACACATAGCCGCCGTTGCCGCTACCGGGCGGCCCGCAGAACCGCCGGTCGATCACCAGGCGGTCATCCGGTACATCCATTGCGGCCATCATGCCTTCCCGAGCTGACGTTTTACCTCGGCTGCGCCCGCGATGGCCTGATCGTCGCCGGGGGACTGCGGGATCAAGTTGAACTCCGCGCACCCTGCGGTCACGTACGGGGCCAGGAACTCGGCGACGTCGGCAGCCGTGCCGTACGGGCAGTACCGCTCGAAGCGCTCGAACGGCAGCCCGTAGAACGCCTCCATCACCGGTGCCAGGCACTGGCGCGCTGCCTCCCGGGACTCCGCGATCCCGCACCAGACCTGCATGCCGTGCCGGGCTGGCGCGGGCCGGCCCGCGCGGTCGGCTTCCTGCGCGGCGAGTTCAACGGCGGCGGCGAACCGCCGGGGCGAGTTCCAGATGCCCAGCCAGCCGTCGCCGAGCCGCCCGGCGCGCCGGATCGCGGCGTCAGACCGGCCGCCGATGATGATCGGAATGGCAGGCGGCGCGGGGCTGATCACGGCCGCGTCCAGGTCGAAGAACTCGCCGGCGGAGGTCACCGGCGAGCCGGTCAGCAGCGCGCGCAGCAGGTGCAGCGACTCGTCCATCCGGCGGCCGCGGGTGGCCGGGTCCACGCCGCAGATCTGCACCTCGTGCCGGTCCTCGCCGCCGATCCCGACTCCGAAGATGAGCCGGCCCGGCGCGAGCTGGCCGATGTCGGCGAGCTGCCGCGCGACCAGGACCGGATGGCGCAGCGGCAGCAGGTACAGGCCGGTGTAGACCGGCAGCACGGGATGCAGCAGGGCCAGCGCGGTGGCCTGGATGAGCCCGTCGAAGCCGAGCCCGCCGACGAAGCTGACATGGTCGGCGCAGCAGACATGATCCAGTCCCGCGTCAGCCAGCCGGGCCAGGAACGAGCGCGCCGCCCCCGGATCCCGCTCGACCAGGCCGAACGGCGGGAAGATCCCGACGCGGGGCAGCCCGTTACTCATGCCGCCGCCGCAGTCGCAGCCCCGGGACCAGTCTCGGGACCAGGGCCGGGACCCGGGCCCGGTAGGAGGCGTAGGCCTCGCCGAGGGTCAGCCGCAGGTCGTGCTCCTCGAACGCGATGCCGACGGCAATGTAGGCGGTCGCGGCGGCCGCGAACAGCAGATGCCCGGCCGTCATCACCGGGGCGGCCCAGAAGACGATCACGAAGCCGGCCATCAGCGGGTGCCGGATCTGGCGGTACAGGCCGCGCTCGGTGAACGGCGGTGGCGTGTACGGCGTGCCGCGCGCATTCAGCCAGGCCTGCCGGAGCCCGAACAGGTCGGCGTGACTGATCAGGAAGGTGGAGCTGAGGGCAATCACCCAGCC
The DNA here is from genome assembly GCA_963780555.1 of uncultured Actinomycetota bacterium. GTDB lineage: Bacteria > Actinomycetota > Actinomycetes > Streptosporangiales > Streptosporangiaceae > DASUBV01. The sequence goes on from CAWACD010000002.1 coordinate 428,887, forward strand.
GGCGGCATAGACCGCCAGCAGCACTCCGGCGGACGCGCCGGACAGGTGCCAGAGCGTGGGGCCGAATGGCCGCCAGGCCCAGAAGGTCAGGGCCAGGATGGCGCTGGCCGCCAGCACGAAGGTCGCCCGCTCGGCGGATACCGGCATTCGGCGGGCCAGCCACCGCTTGAACCAGGGCCGGGCCATCACGGTGTGCTGCACGGCGAACAGCCCGAGCACCGCCAGGTCGACGGCCACCGCGGCGAGAACGGGCCACCGGGTGCCCTGGTCGATGCCCCGGGGCACGGCAAAGCCGACAAAATAGCCGATGCTGTAGGCCAGCACGCCGAGCAGGACCAGGTAGACCGCGGCCGCGTAGGCCAGGACCGCCCACCCGGCGCGCGGCCGGGCCGGGATCGTCACCGGGGCAGTCACCGGGGGCGGCGCGGACGTCGTCGCTTCTGACATGACTTCAGCCTAGGAACGCCGTCTCTCCGGCGGCAATCGGGTGATCTGCCGGCGCCAGCCCCAGCTCAGCGCGTCCGGGGACCGCTAGCCGGCCACCCGCATCGGGAGAACTACGGAGCCGGCCGGGACCTGCCTGAGCTACCGTCCTGTTTCCTGCCGGGCCACCCAGGCCGCGATCTGAGCCCGGGAGCGTACCTCCAGCTTGCGGCGGATGTTCTCGACATGCGCCTCGGCGGTGCGCGGCGCGATGGAAAGCCGCGAGGCGATGGCCTGGTTGGTGAGCCCCTCGGCGACCAGCCGGGCCACCTCCAGCTCGCGGCTGGTCAGCCGCGGGCCGGTCGTCTGGCCCAGGAAGCCGAGCGTCGCCTCCAGCACCGCGGCCCACTCACCGTGGTAGTACAGGTGGCTGCGGCCGGGCAGCGGGACGAGCGTCGCACCGGGAATCGCCATGGCGACCTCGCGTCCCAGCGGGAACCCGGTTGCCGGGTCGGCCTCCCGGTGCAGCACGGCCGTGCGGGCGCGGATGCCGGGCAGCAGATCCCGGACGTCCGTCTGGTAGTAGGCCTCCAGCAGATCGCCCGCCACCGCCGCCGTGGCGCTGGAGCGCTGGAGCTGCCGCAGCGCCTCCACCTCCTCCGCCGTCGGGTCGGGGATGAAAATGCCGGTCAGCATCTTCGAGCCCAGGCCCCAGTGCGCGCGCATCAGCCCGACGATCGACTCCCGCACCTCCGCCGGGGCCAGGGCGGCGCCGTCGGCGCAGGTCCCGAACAGGACCAGGGACTCGACGCGGTCGGGGTGCCGGGCCGCTATGGCTGCGGCGAGCTGGCCGCCCTGAGAGGCCCCGAACAGGCTGAACCGGTCCGCGCGGACCGCGTCGGCGACGGCCATGGCCGCCGCCAGCTGCGCCTCCAGCGACAGGTCGGTGACCTCGCGGTCGGACAGGCCGCAGCCGGGCTTGTCGTAGCGGATGACGGTGAACCGCTCGGCCAGCCGCTCGACGAAAGTGCCGAAGGCGAACAGGTTCAGCTGGCCAGTCAGGTGCGTGACCCAGCCGGAGTCACACAGCAGCACCGGGCCGTTCCCGGTTGCGGAGTAAGCCACCCGGCCCGCGGGCGTGGCGCAGTACCTGATCGTCGGCCTCACTGGACCAGGCTGGCATTGCTGCTCAGCCAGGTAAAGCGCCATCTCCGATCAGCTCAGGACTGCTCTGCCTGATCCTGCCGCGAGGGCGCCGCCCTGGGCTCCGGCCGGTCGACGTTGTAGTGACGGACGGGCGAGCCCAGCCAGGCCTGGCCGGGGTGCCGCAGGCTGAACTGGGTGATCACCCGCTGGCCGCCCTCGTAGTCCCCGTATAGCAGGTGCAGCGTCAGCGGGTGGCCGGCCTTGATGGCGTCAGCGGCGAGCTGGAAGGCCGGGGTCGACGGGTCACGGAAGGCCGCCGACCAGACGCCGATGTCAGCGGCGGCCACGAAGATGTCGCGAACCTGGTCGGTGAAATCCTCCAGCGGCGGGTGCACCCGCTCGTACTGGTTGCCCGCGCACATGTGCCAGCCGTGCAGGACGGCCAGGCCGGGCCCGACATTACGGACAGACAGCGCCATGTACACCACGTCCGGGGTGGCCTCCAGGGCGGCCTGGCTGCCGTCGACCACCAGGTACTTGTCTTCCTCCTGGAACTGGATCTTCTGCCGCGGGTCCTGCAGCCGGGAGGTAACCATGAGCGGGCGGAGCCCGACCAGCAGCGACCGCTCAGCCGTCCGGGCCGCCTGCTCGGACACCCGCGCGGCCCGGTTGGCCGAGCGCACGGCCGCGAAGGTCGCCACCGCGAGGACCAGCGTCCCGCCGGCCGTTGCCAGTGCGGAGATCGTCTCCCAGTTCACCGAGGCAGGATACCGGCGCCGGCGCACCTGCCCGCCTGCTCGCCACCGCCGGGCGCCGCCCGCCTGCCGGGCGCCGCCGGGCCGTCCGCCTGCCGGGCCCGCACGGCATCCCGGCGCGCCGTAGCCTGGAGGCATGCCCGAGACGCCGTCCCTGTCGCTGGCCGAGTGGCTGGTGCTGTGCCTGTCCTGCGATCAGCCGGTGCACGGGTTCGCCATGGCCCGGGTCCTGGGCGCCGACGGTGAGCTCGGCCAGGTCTGGCGGGTGCCCAAGCCGGTGGTCTACCGAGCCCTCCAGCGCCTGGAGCAGCTGGGCCTGGTCCGCGCCGCCGGGCCGGAGCCCTCCAGCCAGGGTCCCGCCCGCTCGCCGGTGCAGGCCACCAGCGCAGGCCGGAAGCAGGCCGCCGGCTGGCTGACGCGCCCCGCCAGCCACAACCGCGACGTCCGGTCCGAGCTGCTGGTGAAGCTCGCGCTGCTGGACCGGCGCGGCGAGAACCCGCTGCCGCTGCTGGATGCCCAGCGCGAGCAGCTCGTCCCGGTGGCCGCCGCGCTGGCCGACCGGCTCGACGCGGCCAGCGGGTTCGACCGCACCCTCGTGTTGTGGCGGTGCGAGACCGTGTCGGCCACGATCCGGTTCCTGGACGCGCTGGGCGCCCGGGTCCCGTCTGCCGCGACCCGCTAGCGGTCGCTGGCGGCAGCGGCCGGATCAGTCGCGAAATGCGACAGACAGGAACATCCTGCCTGGTTGCGGCACTATCGGCCGGATGGCCCGGCTAGCTCTGGTAGCCAGTGCCCCTTGCGTCCGCTCTGCCGCCCGTAGTCTCATGGAGACTACTGGGGCTGGCGGCTCCCCGTGGAGCCGCACCCGCGGGGACTGACCGCCTGGCGCGGCCATCTCCCCTCCTGCAGGCAAGGAGATGACGAACCATGACCGTGACCCTGGAGAGCAGCGTTGAGGCCTTTATCGGCACACCGCGGCAGATGTTCATCGACGGACACTGGGTCGACGCCGCGTCCGGGAAGACCTTCGACACGCCCAACCCGGCCACTGGCGAGACGCTCGCCCGGGTCGCCGAGGGCGACGCCGAGGACATCAACCGCGCGGTCAGCGCGGCCCGGCGGGCCTTCGACAGCGGCCCGTGGAGCCGGATGACACCGTCCGACCGCGGCCGGCTCATCTGGAAGATCGGCGACCTGATCCTGGAGCACGCCGACGAGCTGGCCCAGCTGGAGTCGCTGGACAACGGCAAGCCGTTCGCCGTGGCCCGGGGCGCCGACGTGCCGCTGGCCGCCGACCTGTTCCACTACATGGCCGGCTGGGCGACCAAGATCGAGGGCAACACCATCAACATCTCGGTGCCCTACATGCCCGGCGCGAACTTCCACTCCTACACCCTGCGCGAGCCCATCGGCGTCGTCGGCCAGATCATCCCGTGGAACTTCCCGCTGCTGATGGCGGCGTGGAAGCTCGGCCCGGCCCTGACCACCGGCTGCACCGTGGTGCTCAAGCCCGCCGAGCAGACGCCGCTGACCGCCCTGCGGCTAGTCGAGCTCATCGCCGAGGCGGGCATCCCGGCCGGCGTGGTCAACGTGGTCCCCGGCTTCGGCGAGACCGCCGGCGCCGCCCTGGCCGCGCACAATGACGTCGACAAGGTCGCGTTCACCGGGTCCACCGAGGTCGGCAAGCTGATCGTGGCGGCCGCGGGGGCGAGCAACCTGAAGAAGCTCACCCTGGAACTGGGCGGCAAGAGCCCCAACATCGTGCTGGAGGACGCGGAAGACAACGCGGTCGAGGGCGCGGCCAACGCGATCTTCTTCAACCACGGCCAGTGCTGCGTGGCCGGGTCGCGGCTGTTCGTGCACGAGAGCCGCTTCGACCAGGTCGTGGACGGCGTGGCCGAGATCGCCAAGTCGATCAAGATGGGCCCCGGCATGGACGCCGGCACGCAGATGGGCCCGCTGGTGTCGGAGGAGCAGTTCCAGCGGGTCAGCAGCTTCCTGGAGTCCGGGGCGGCCGACGGCGCCACCGCGCTGACCGGCGGCGGCCGGTTCGGTGACCGCGGCTACTTCATCGAGCCCACCGTGCTGACCAATACCCGCCCGGACATGAAGGTCGTCCGCGAGGAGATCTTCGGGCCGGTCGTCGTCGCCGCGCCGTTCAGCGATCTGGACGAGATAGCCGCTACGGCCAACGACAGCGAGTACGGGCTCGGGGCCGGCATCTGGACGCGGGACATCTCCAAGGCGCACGCGCTGGCCAAGAAGCTGCGCGCGGGCACCGTGTGGATCAACTGCTACAACGTCTTCGACGCCTCACTGCCGTTCGGCGGGTACAAGCAGAGCGGCTGGGGCCGCGAGATGGGCCACGAGGTGCTGAACAACTACACCGAGGTCAAGGCGGTGACCACGCAGCTGTAGGGAATACCCAGCAGTACAAGACCCAGCAGTAACGGTCTCGCCCCGACGGCCCGGCACCGGGCCAGCGCGCGGTGAGCTAGCGCGCCCGGCCTCCCGCCGCAGGACCCAGTCCCGCGGCGGGAGGCCCGTGCCGCCGGTCCGGGGTACTCATCGCGGCCCCGCCGCAGCGCGCTCGCGACTTCGTGCCGTTACCCGGCGTGCGCCTGGTCCGGGTCGCCGCACGATGGCCACGCCCTGCGGCGGCAGCACCAGCTGCTCGCCGACGGCGGTGCCGGACAGCAGCTCATGCCCGCCGGCAGCCGGCGTCACCAGCGCGGGCTGACTGGCATGGTTGATCCAGAACTCGTAGCTCGCCGCGGCGTCCCGCCGCGTCACCCTTTCCACGCCGGCGCCGAGCGCCGCGGCGGATCCGGCCAGGTCAGTGCCCAGCGCCTGGCCGAGCAGGGCCGTCAGCGACTCGTGGTCCAGCCGGGTGCCCAGGTAATAGGCCTGGCCTGCGCCAGACCTGCGCCGCAGCACGGCCGGGCGCCCGGCCCACGGCGCGGAGTCCAGCCGGGCCAGCACCTCGCCGTCGCCCGGCTCGATGACATCCAGCCAGTGCGTGCCCGCTGACCGGCGCCCGTCGGCCCACGCCACGCCGGCTGTCTCGCCCGGCTGCAGCGGCGCCACGTCCACCACGTCACCGCCGAACAGGTCGCGCAGCGGGCCGCCGTAGGGGCCGGCGTAGACGCGGTCGCGCTCGTCCACGATGCCCGACCAGAACGAGATCACCGCCGTGCCGCCGGCGGTCACGTAGTCCCGGATGCTGGCTCCCTCAGCCTCGGTCAGCAGGTACAGGCTCGGCACCAGCAGCACCGGGTAGCGGGACAGGTCCGCGCCCGGCGCGACGAAGTCCGCGGTCATCCCGGCCTCGTACAGCGGCCGGTACAGCCACCGGACCTGGTCCAGCACCTGCAGCTGCGACGACGGCCGGGAGGGCTGCTCCATCGCCCACCAGCTCGGCCAGGAGAACACGATGGCGCAGTCGGCCTGCACCGGCGCGGCGCGGATCTCGCCGATCCGCGCCAGCTCCGCGCCCAGCCCGGTCACCTCCTGCCAGGCCGGCGTGGCGGTGCCGGCGTGCCCGAGCATCGCGCTGTGGAACTTCTCCGCCCCGGCGGCCGATGCGCGCCACTGGAAGAAGCCGATCCCGGTGGCGCCGCGGGCCAGCGCCTGGTAGCTGTCGGCGCGCATCCGGCCCGGCACCTTGGCCGAGTTGACCGGGCGCCAGTTGACCCGGCTTGTGGTCTGCTCCATGACCAGCCACGGGACGTCGCGCTTCAGCGACCGCACCAGGTCGTAGTGCAGCGCGGTGCGCATCGGCGAGTCCGGGTCGGCCGGGTCGGGATAGTTGTCGGTCGAGCACACGTCCTCCTCGCGCGCCCAGGTGAAGTAGTCCAGCGGCTTGAAGAAGCCCATGAAGTTGGTGGTGACCGGCAGCGACCCGGTGAACGAGCGGACCACGTCACGCTCGGCGGCGAACGCGGCCAGGTAGGAATCGCTGGAGAACCGGCGGTAGTCCAGCCCCTGGCCGGGGTTGGCGAACGACGGGGTGACCCGCGGCGGCAGCACCTCATCGAAGCTGCCGTAACGCTGGCTCCAGAATGCTCCGCCCCAGGCGTCCGTCAGCTCCGCCGGGCTGGTGTAGCGGGCGCGCAGCCAGTCGCGGAACGCCGCCGCGGAGATGTCGCAGAAGCACTGCGGGACGTGGCAGGCGTACTCGTTGTGGATGTGCCACATCCGCACGGCCGGATGCTGGCCCAGCTGGCGGGCCAGCTCGCCGGTGATGGCCAGCGCGGCTCGCTGGTACTCCGGGTGGTGCACGCAGAACGCCTGGCGGCTGCCGGGGGAGTAGCGCACGCCGGCCGCGTCGACCGGCAGGATGTCCGGGTGCGCCACGGTCAGCCACGGCGGCGGCGCGGCCGTGGGAGTAGCCAGCACCACGCCCACGCCGGCGTCGTCGAGCAGGTCCAGCACCTCGGTCAGCCAGCCGAAGTCGTACTCGCCGGGCGCCGGCTCCAGCCGGGCCCAGGAGAACACCCCGACCGTCGCCAGGTTCACCCCGGCCTTGCGCATCAGCGCGGCGTCCTCGCGCCACACCGGCGCCGGCCACTGCTCGGGGTTGTAGTCCCCGCCGTACAGCAGGTGCGGCGGCGGCCAGGTACCCGGCTCCCAGGACGAGGTCATCGCGCCCATTGTCAGGCGATCAGGCCGGCCGTGGATAGGCGCGCAGCGGATTATCCGGAACGGAACCGGGCCGGCTGCGGCGGCGACAGCAGCAGCGGCCCGGGGTCAGCTCCGGGGCGGTGGCCGGCCCGTCAGCGGGCCGGCCACCATCCCGTCCCCCTGCCCCCTGGCTACTCGCCGCGCCGCGGCGGCGGGGCGGCCGACTGAGCCGGGCGGATGTTCTGGTTGACGTGGAACACGTTGTCCGGGTCGTAGCGCCCCTTGACCTGCGCGAGCCGCTCGTAGTTGCCGCGGTAGGCCGCCTGCACGCGGTCCTGGCCCTCATCCATCAGGAAGTTCACGTACGCACCGCCCGCCGAGGTCGGGTGCAGCTCCTCCCAGTAGCTCTTCGCCCACTGCGAGATGCGGTCGGCGTTGGCCGGGTCGGGGTCGACACCAACGATGACGCCCGCCCAGCCGCCGTCGCGGTAGGCGAAGGCGGTCGCGTCAGCGGGTACCCGCGCCGTCGCGCCGTCGATCGGGTACAGGTGCATCGTGGAGTGCCCGGTGGGCAGCTGCTCGCCGTACTTCATATGGATGGCGATGGCCTCGTCGCTGATCTCCTTGAAGAAGTCCGCCCGCCAGTACCACTGCAGCCCGGCCGGGTACAGCGCGTCGAAGGCGCTCTGCAGCACGTTGAACGGCATCGGCTGCACGCCGACCAGCAGCGGCGACCCGAACGAGCGCACCGGCTCCAGCACCTCGTCGGCCCGGTCGTGCGGCCCGGTGTAGCACCAGACGATGCCGCACGCCTTGCGTCCCCATAGCTCCTCGGGGAACGGCGGGGCCGGCGGGACGGTCAGCAGGCCGATCCAGCCGCTCAGCTGCTCCGGCAGCGAGGGCAGCAGCTCCCGGTACCAGCGCATCACTGCGGGCGCGTCGGCCAGGTCATACAGGACCGGGCCGGCGACGACCGTGCCGTGCTCGCCGATGTCGTAGCAGCGGAAGGTGAACGAGGTGACGATGCCGAAGTTGCCGCCGCCGCCGCGCAGCGCCCAGAACAGGTCGCTGTGCGACTGCTGGCTGGCCGTCACGAAGGTCCCGTCGGCCAGCACGACGTCGGCGGCCAGCAGGTTGTCGACGGTCAGGCCGAAGCGCCGGGCCAGGTAGCCGATGCCGCCGCCCAGCGTCAGCCCGGCGACGCCGGTGGAGGCCAGGAACCCGGATGGCGTGGCCATGCCGAAGGCCACGGTCGCGTGGTCGACGTCGCCCCAGGTGCAGCCCGCGTCCACCCGGACGGTGTGGTCCTCGGGGCTGACCGTGGCCGACCGCATCGCCGACAGGTCGATGACCAGGGCGTCATCCCAGACGCCCAGGCCGGCGGCGTTGTGCCCGCCGCCGCGCACCGCGATAGTGAGATTGTGCTGGCGGGCAAAGCGGACACTGGTGATCACATCGGCGGTATCCCGGCAGCGCGCGATGGCCGCCGGATGCTTGTCGATCATGGCGTTGTAGACAGCGCGGGCCTCGTCGTAGCCGGCGTCCTCCGGCGTGATCAGCTCGCCGCGCAGCGCAGCAGCCAGGTCGCCGAGCGGGGCGATGGCGGTGCCGGCCGTGGTGGTGGTCATGATTCCCCCTGTAGGGCTGTGGTTTTCCGGAACGCTAGGCCGGGCAGCGTTCGCGGAGCGTTCGCGCAGCGGCCGGCCCGTCAGCGGCCCGCTGCGCGGCCGGCCTGGTCCAGGTCGGCCTGGCAGCGCCGCAGCAGCCCGGCGGCGCCCTGGCCGGCTGCGGCGGCGACGGCCGCCTGCAGCCGGGTCACCGCGGCGGGACCGTCCTCCAGCGCGGCCCGCATCCGCAGCACCTCCGGCAGCCACCACCGGTCGTCGCTCGCCTGGCTGGCCGCGATGGCGGCGTCCAGGGCGGCTACGGCGACGTCACGCTGCCCGTCCCGGACGGCGATGTCGGCCTGCAGGGACAGCCAGTACGGCATGCGGGCCAGGGCGCCGCTGGCCCGCAGGTTGGCGATGCCGCTGCGGGCCTGCCCGGCGCCCGAGCCGTCGGGGGCACACCAGCCCGCCAGGACCAGCGCCCACTCCCGGTAGTAGGCGAACTGGTAGCGGGCACACAGCTCGCCCAGCTCGCCGACGGTGCCGGCCATGGCCCCGGTGTCGCCGCGCATCTGCTCGGTGATGCCGCGGTAGGCGAGGGCCACGACCAGGTTGTAGGGGTGGTCAGCAGCCCGCGCCAGTTCCACCGCCCCGGCCGCGGCGGCGGCCGCCTGGTCGTCGTGGCCGAGCAGCCAGTGCGCGTGCGCCGACCAGGCCAGCGCGTGCACATCGGGCCGGGTGCCGACCTGCAGCGAGGTCGTCATGCCCAGCCCGGCAGCGGCCTGCATCTCCCGCAGGCCCTCGGCCAGGCGGCCGAGGTTGATGGCCGAGCCGCCGACGGCGAAATGCGCCGGGCCGGCCAGCTCGGAGCCCGGGTCCACCAGGCTGCGGGCCAGGGCGGCGGTCTGGTAGCTGTCGGCGGTCCGGCCCTGGACGATCCGGGAGGCCCAGAGGGCCAGCAGGCCGGCGACCCGGGCCTCGGTCGCGCCCAGCCGCTCGGCCAGGACCATCGCCCGCTCCAGAACCTCCTGCAGCTCAGCCGACGCATACCCGAGCCGGGCGTTCAGCGGCGCGGCCATCGCCTGCAGCACGGCCAGCTCCTGCCGGTCGGCGTCCCGGCCCGGCGGCAGCCTGGTCACGATGGCCAGCGCCTGGCGGTGCAGGCGGATCGCGTCGGCGTTGGCCAGCATGCCGGCGGCGACATCGGCGGCCTGCCGGTAGTACTCCAGCGCCCGGGCCGGGCGGCCGCCGCGGGCGTACTGCTCGGCCAGCCGGCCGGCCACTGCGTCGGTGTGGCCCGCGTGCAGCAGTTCCAGGCTCTGGGCCAGCCGCCGGTGCTGCAGCCACCGCTGAGCCGGGCTGACCGTGGAGTAGGCCGCCTCGCGCAGCAGGTCATGGGAGAAGTCGTAGCCATCGCCGAGCTCGCGCATGATCCGCCGGTGCCACAGCTCGTCCACGGCGCCGACCACGACATCGGCGTCGTGGTCGCTGGCCTCGGTGAGCAGGTCCAGGCTGAAGCTGGTGCCGGCGGCGGCGGCCAGCCCGGCGATGTCCCGCGCCGCCGGGGTGGCCTGGTCCAGGCGCAGCCGCAGCACGGCGGCGACGTCAGCGATGTCGGGGGGATCGGCGCTGAGGTCGGCGTTACTGCGCAGCGCCTCGATGATGTACAGCGGAAAGCCGCCGGTGGTCACCTGCAGGAGGCTGGCCTGCGCGGGGGTCAGCGCGCGGCCGGTCATCGCGCGGGCGATCGCGGCGGTGCCGGCGGTGTCCAGCGGGCCCAGCGGCAGCTCGGCGAGCAGGCCCGCCGTCCGCAGCCGGGCCAGCCACTCGCCGATCGCCGGGTCGGTGCCCGGGTAGTCGTCGCGCAGCGTGGCGGCCACCAGGAGCCGGCTGGCGCCATCCAGGCTCAGGCAGAGGGCCAGGAACTCCAGCGTCTCGGTGTCGCACCACTGCAGGTTGTCCAGGATCAGCAGCAGCGGCTGCTGCACCGCGAGCAGCGCGCGGGCCAGGCCCTCGAAGAACCGGTGCCGCTGCCAGGCGTCGACCAGCGCGCGGGAGCTGGCCCCGCGGCCGCCGGGGCCGGGCACCAGCCGGCTCACCTCGGCCTGCCAGGCCGGGTCCAGGGTGGCAGCCGCCGCCTGGATCGCGGGCGTGCGCAGCCAGTCGGCGACCGGCCGCAGCGCCAGCCCCGGCGTGCCGAAGCACTGCGAGCTGGCCACCACCGCGCCCTGCTGCCGGGCGGCGGCGGTGAGCTCGGCGACCAGCCGGGTCTTGCCGACGCCGGGGCGGCCGCGGACCACGACCAGGCCGGGCTGGCCGCCGGCGGCGGACTGCCACCGGTCGGCCAGCACGCGCAGGTCGTCTGCCCGGCCCGCCAGCCGGGCCAGGGCCGGCCCGGAGCGGCCGGGCGGGGCGGGGCCGCCGGAGTCGGCCGGCCCGGCCGCGGCCTGGCCGGTGCCCTGGGCCAGGAGCTGCCGGAACGCCTGGCGGGTGGCCGGGCCGGGCTGCACGCCGAGCTCGCGCTCGAGGACCGAGGCGCAGTGGTGGTAGGTGCTGACCGCGCCGGCCCGGTCACCGAGCTCGGCCTGCAGCCGCATCAGGGTGCGGTAGCCGGTTTCCTCCAGCGGCTGCATCCGGACCCGGCGCCGGGCCGCGTCCACCGCCACGGCCAGGTCGCCGGGCCGCGTCGCGCAGATCAGGTCGCACAGGTCCACGCACTGGCGTTCCAGGTCCGACCGGGCCTCGGTCAGCCAGTCGTCGTACTGGCCGGGCAGCAGGTCACCGCCGTACTCGGCGAGGGCGCCGGTGGCGTGCGTGATCACGGCGGCGCTGTGGCCGGCCGCGGCGGCGGCCTGCGCGGCCGCCGCCGCGGCGGCAAACGCCCGCAGGTCGACCCGGCAGCCCGGCGTGTCCTGCCAGCACAGGTCGCGGGGAGTGATGACCAGGGCCGGATCGTCATCCAGGACCTGGCGCAGGTGGTGCACCTCGCGGCGCAGGTTGGTCAGCGCCTGCGCGTCGGCCGAGTCCGGCCAGAACAGCCCGGCGATCCGCTGCCGGGGCTGCGGCGACCCGGCCCGCAGCGCCAGGAAGGCGATCAGGGCGATGGCGCGCGCCGACGGCCGCCGGACGTCGTCGGCCTGGTCGCCGGTGACGGCCTGCTGACCCAGCAGTGATACGCGCAGCACGCAGCTCCCCTTGCCTGCCGCCCGTGGTTCCAGGTTAGCCGCAGGCGATGGCGGGCTGAAAGGCTGCCGCGCCGGCAACGGGGAGAGCGAGCGGTGAGCGGGCCTGCCCCGGGGGTGAGCCGGGGCAGGCCGCCGCGGCCGGGCAAGCGAACGGGGCGCGCGGGGTGGCCACCCGCGCGCCCCGCCCGGCCTGGCTAGGAGGTGCTGAGCTTGGCCAGCTCCGCCTCCACGGTCGCCTCGTGCTCGGCCTCATCGCGGCGGGCATCCGACGGCCGCCACCGGCCCCGCAGCAGCGGGATGGACAGCAGGAAGAAGATGATGCCGCCGAAACAGATCCAGTACCAGGTCTTCCACTGACCCGGAGACTCCGCGGCCGCCTTCTGCACCGCGGCGCCGTGCGCCTTGAGATAGGCGAACACCGCCGGCGGGACCTTGCTCAGGGCCGTCAGCTGGGTCGCGAACGGCGCGATCTTCTGCAGGTCAGGCGCGACGGCGATGACGCCCTGGATGGCCGCCTGGTTGGCGCCGATGGTGGCCAGCACCTGCTGGCCGGTGGCACCGCCGCCAGCCGCCGCGATGGCCTGGGCGGCCAGCTTCGGCGGGATCTTCGACGGGTCGGGGAACGCGGCCAGCTTGGTGAACAGCGCCGGGTTGGCCTGGATCACCTTCAGCTCGGGCGCGAACTTCTGCGCGTTGGCCAGCTGGACCTTGTCCTTCTGGGCCAGCGCCACGATATCGGCGTGCTCGGTGGCGAAGGCCAGCTGGCTCTTGTACTGGGTGGCGTAGGCCGCCACGGTCCCGCCGTAGTTGACCAGCGGCGTGACCGAGTGAATCACGGCCGGGATGATCAGGAACGAGACGAACACCGTGACGCGGACGATCCAGCCCCAGATGGCCAGGCCGGTGGCGATCAGGGCCGGGTTGCGGGCCTCGACGGTCTCGGTGAAGCTCGCCATCCACGGCGTGTAGGCCACGCCCAGGCCGAAGGACAGCAGGGCCAGGATGATGGCCAGGCCGTAGTAACTGGGATGCCCGCCAGCCTGCTGCAGGTAGATGACGGTCATGATCGCGGCCAGCACGCCGCCGACGACCATGAACGGCTTACGGACCCGGAGGCGGTCGGAGATGATCCCGATCACGATGACCGCGATGACGTTGAAGCCCCAGTTCCAGTTGCCCAGGCCGTTGGCGTCCTTGGTGGAGAAGCCGAAGATGGTGGACAGGTAGATGACCGCGAAGCCGACCGCGGTGTAGTAGATCAGCAGCATGACCGACACGGCGGTCGCCGAGACCAGGATGTCGGCCTTGAGGAGCTGCCGGAACGGGTGCCGCAGCGCCGCCGCGATGTCGGAGTCGGACAGCCCCTTGGCCCGGGCCTCGATCAGCGCGCGGTCGCGCATGGTCACCATCAGCTGGTCGCGCAGCTGCGGCGACAGCTCGCGCAGGCCGATGAACGCGATCACGAAGACGACGATCCCGGCGATGCCGCAGATCCGGTACTCATGGGTCCAGAACCGCGGGTCGTGCACGACGGCCGGGATGGTGGCGCTGCCCACGACAGCCACGATCAGGCTGCCGACCACCGGGCCGCTGGTCCAGAAGCCCATGGCCGTGGCCCGGCCGATCTGCGGCGAGAAGTCGCGGATCAGCGCGGGGGTGGCGACCAGGCAGATGCCCTCGACGATGCCGACCACGAAGCTCTCGATCGTGAACGTCCACTTGTCGGTCGCGGCCGGCAGGATGAAGGCGACGAAAACGCCGGTGAACAGCAGGCCGAAGACGACCAGGTTGGCCCGGCCCAGCCGGTCGGTAAGGCCGGCGAACAGCGACCCGAAGGCGCCGAGCAGGTTCCCGAACGCGAGCGTCAGCACGAAGAAGGTGAAGCTCATGTTCAGGTTGGCCAGCAGCAGCGTGGACACGGAACCGCCCACGTACAGCTCGTAGTAGAGCGTGATGGTGGCCAGCACCGTGATGGCCAGGTAGGTGAAGCGCGCTCCGGTGTCGGGATAGGAATACAGCTGCCGGTGCCAGAGCGACGATAGGCCGCCTCGGCCGGGGACAGTTTCTGCTGCAGTCGCACTCATGCGGTCCTCGCAAGGATTAATAGTGCTGCGCCCGGGGGCCTGGGGCGCCGAGGACGGACCCGCTGCCTTTCATCCGACGTGCTCAATGGCGGGCCTTCTCTGCTCGGCGTGATCACACGAACTCGTGCCGGGTAAGCTAAAGTACGATCGCGTACTTTAGCGTGGTGTTAGTTTAGGAGAATGTCCGTAATGGGACAAGAGGGTGTTCTGGCTGGCACCCACGAGGGGGAACCGGGGCTGCCGCGGGGTCGTAGCGGGCTGCCCGCTGAGGCCGTCGCCGCAGCTCAGCGCGACCGGCTGCTCCGGTCGGTGATTGCCGCGGTGGCCCGCGAGGGGTACGCCACGGCCACCGTTTCCGACATCGTGCGCGGTGCCCGGGTATCGCGCGCGGCCTTCTACGCGCATTTCACCGACAAGGAAGACTGCTTCCTCGCCGCCACCTGGGAGGGCGGCCTGCTGATGATCGGCCAGGTGGCCGCCGCGGCCCGGCGGCTGCCCCCGGCCGCCCCGGCGGCGGACGTGCTGCGGGCCAGCATCGCCGCCTTCCTGGGCTTCCTGGCCGCCGAGCCCGCCTTCGCCCGGGCCTTCTATGTCGACATGCCGGCCGCCGGCCGCCGCGCCGCCCGCCAGTCCGAGGCCGGGCTGCGCAGCTTCGCCCGGTCCAACCGGGCCTGGCATGATCGCGCCCGTCGCGACCATCCGGCCTGGCCGGCGGTCCCGTGGGAGGCCTACTACGCGCTGGCCGGCGCCACCGCGGCGCTGGTCCGCGCCGAGGTCAGCCACGACCGGATCGAGGCTGTCCCGGCCCTGGAGGAGACGGTCGTCGCGATGCACCTGGCGGTGCTGGCCGGTCAGCCCTGGCCATGCCCGCAGCCGCCTGATTCGGCATACTGCACCTCATGATGATCGGTGCGGGCCTCGACGCCCGGCTCGGACTGCCCTTCGGCCAGCTGCGGGACGTCGCGCGCGAGGCGCGGCGGCTGGGCTTCGAGAGCCTGTGGACCCCGGCGGGAACGGTGCCGGACGCTTTCCACGTGTGCGCGGCCTGGTCCGGCGACACCGGCCTGCGAACCGGCATCTCGGTGCTGCCCGCAGTCCGGATGTGGGACCCGCTGTCGCTGGCCCTGCAGGCGGCCACGGTGGCCCAGCTGTCGGCGGGCAAGTTCGTGGCCGGCCTGGGTACCGGCGGCTACGGCCCGCGGTTCTGGGAGTCGGCCGGCCTGCCCGACAAGCCCATCGCCGTCATGCGGGACTACGTCGGCATCGTCCGCCGGCTGCTCCGGGGCGAGACGGTGACCTCCGACGGGCCGATCGGGCGGGGCCGGCGGCTGTCGCTCGGCGCCGGTGACCTGCCGCCCGCGCCGGTGTACCTGGCCGCGCTCGGCCCGCAGATGCTGGCCCTGGCCGGCGAGGCGGCCGACGGCGCGCTGCTCAACTGGGCCACTCCCGGGCGCATCGCGGCCAGCCGGGAGCAGATCGCCCGGGGCTGCGCGCGGGCCGGCCGCGACCCCGGCGACGTCACCGTCACCATGTACGTGCGGGTCTGCATCGACGACGACGTGGCCGCCGCCCGGCGGGCCTTCGGTACCCAGGTTCTCGGCTACGCGATGGGCCAGCCCGGCGTCCCCAACACCGCCGGCTACCGCGGGCTGTTCGGCCAGATGGGCTTCGACGGCGCCCTGACGGAACTGGAGACCCGGCGCGACCAGGGCGCGAAGCTGCCCGAGCTGGTTGACGCGGCCCCCGATGAGCTGCTGCAGGCGGTGGGCTACTACGGGCCGGCCGCGGGCGCGCCGGAGGCGTTCGCGCGGCTGAGCGCGGGACTGGACGAGACGATCGTGCGGGTCATCACCGCGCGCCCCGGCCCGGAGCCGGTGGTGGCGGCGATGACCGCGCTGACGCCGGCGGCGATCCGGGCTGCGGCCGGCGAGTAAGCCGCGCCCCGCCAGTAAGGCGGCCGGGGCCGGTGCCGCGGCTGGTCGTCAGGACGGCGACGACGGGCAGGCCGCGTCGTGCAGCCGGGCCGACTGGGCCCGGGCCGAGAGCGGCTCGGTGCTGCCGTACAGCCCGCTGACTAGCGGCGAGTGCGACAGCCAGTAGGCGCCGGCGAACATCACCAGCAGCGATATCGCCTCCAGCGGTCCCCACGGCCCGCTGGTCCGCAGGTTGTCGCCGAAGATCCCGACGCCGATCAGGATGCTGGCCAGCGGGTCGACCAGCACCAGCGTCGACTGCGAGGCGACGATGGGGCCGGCGTGGAACGCATTCTGGGCCAGGAACACCGCCAGCGCCCCGAACCCGGCCAGTGCGTAGGTCTGCCAGTGCCGGTACAGCGAGGCGATGTCATGGGCCGCGAGGTCGGAGACGGCCTTGGTGCAGGCCGAGGTGAACGCGAAGCTGATCGCGGCCGCCGAGCCGAACATCGCCGCCCGCCACCAGGCCGGGCCGCGCAGCGCCGCGATGATGGCCAGCACGATCCCGGCGCTGCACGCCCCCATCGTGACCAGCCACTCCCACAGCGGCGGGTTGAGGTTGCCGTGCTCGGGGTTGGCGAAGATCAGGAACCCGGCCAGGCCGCCGCTGACCGCCAGGACGCCCAGCCACTCCCGCCGGCCCACCGCGAAGCCGAACCAGGTGCCCAGCACGATGACCAGGAACACCAGCTCGGTGGTGAGGATCGGCTGGACCTGCGACAGCCGGCCCAGGTGCAGGGCGACGGCCTGGCACAGGAACGACACGATCATCAGGGCGAACCCGAGCAGCCAGATCTTGCGGCGCAGCGCGTACGCCAGCAGACTCAGCCGCAACGTCGTGCTCGCGGGCGCGCTTTCCACCGCCATGCGCTGAAACACGCTCGTCAGCGCGTTGGCCAGGGCTGCGCCCAAGGCCAGCACAAAGACCATCTAACCTCGCTCCGGCACCCAGCGCGCAGCGCCCGGCCACCGCAGCCCGGCCCCACGCTGCGCACATGTACGTCACCGCACCTGGCGGGAGAAAAGTACATGTATCATACAAATACTTAGTTGCATTATACACGCAGAGTAAGGAGGGGCACGAGCGCGATGACCTTTCCGACGCCATCCGGCACCGACGCAATCGGGATGATCGAGCTGGAGCTCCTGAAACTGGTCCGGCACCTGGAGACGTTCGGCCGCCGGAGCTCGCTGTACGTGACCGTCGACCGGGCCGGCTACCTGGCCATGCGGATGCTCGACAGCCTCGGCCCGGTCAGCGCCAACTGCCTGGCCCAGGCG
Organism: uncultured Actinomycetota bacterium; assembly: GCA_963780555.1. GTDB lineage: Bacteria > Actinomycetota > Actinomycetes > Streptosporangiales > Streptosporangiaceae > DASUBV01. Next base: position 445,964 of record CAWACD010000002.1, read on the forward strand.
CTGCGCCTGGACGCCTCGACCGTGACCCGGCAGATCTCCGCGCTCGTCAGCGAGGGCCTGGCCGAGCGCCAGGCCAACCCGGCCGACGGCCGGTCGTCCACCATCGTGCTGACCGAGGCGGGCCGGTCGGTCATGGGCGAGGTGCAGCGCCGCCGTCGGCTGCTCATCGAGGACCTGGTCCGCGGCTGGGACGAGCCGGGCCAGTCCAGCCTCGGCACGTCACTGACCCGCCTCAACGACTCCCTGCTGCGCAGCGTCGCTGACCGCGCCGCCGCCGACCGCCGCCCGGCCTGACCGCTGCCGCGCGGACCCTGGAGAGTTCCGGGGTCAGGACCCCGCAATCCACCGGGCGGCCGTGCCGCGCATCCCGGAGGTAGCCACCGGGCGCACGGTCCTGCGTACATTAGGCCGGTGAGTCAGCAAGGCATTGTGGTGTTCACCCTCGGCGGCACGATCGCGATGACCGGGCACGCCGGCGGCGTGGTGGCCCGGCTGGGCGGCGCTGACCTGCTCGCGGGCCTCGGCCGGGCGGAGCGCGACCGGGTGCAGGTACGTGACCTGCGGGCCGTGCCCAGCGCCGACCTCTCGTTCGGCGACATCCTGGACGTCACCGACGCCGCCCGGGCCGCCGTGGCCGACGGGGCCACCGGGGTCGTGGTGGTTCAGGGCACCGACACGCTGGAGGAGACCGCGTTCCTGGCCGGCCTGGTCTGGGACCGCCCCGAGCCGCTGGTGCTGACCGGGGCGATGCGCAACCCGACGCTGGCCGGGCCGGACGGGCCGGCCAACCTGCTGGCCTCGATCCAGGTCGCCTCGGCCGCCCCGGCCCGCGGCCGCGGCGCGCTAGTCGTGCTGCATGACGAGATCCATGCCGCGCGGCACGTGCGCAAGTCGCACAGCACCAGCACCGCCGCGTTCACCTCGCCCGACCTCGGGCCGGTCGGCCGGGTCACCGAGGGCGCGGCGCGGTTCACGGCCATGGTGCCCGCGCCGCCGCCGCTGACCGGCCTGCGCCGGGACCGGCTGGCGGCGACCCGGGTGGCGCTGTACACGGTCACCCTCGATGATGACGGCGTGCTGCTACCCGGCCTGGCCGCGACCCACCAGGGGCTCGTGGTCGCGGCGTTCGGCGTCGGGCACGTCCCCGGCGCGCTGGCCCCGGTGCTCGGCGAGCTGGCCGCCGCCATGCCCGTCGTGCTGGCCACCCGGACCGGCGCCGGGCCGGTGCTGGCCAGCACCTACGGCGCGCCGGGATCCGAGCGAGACCTGCGCGCCCGGGGCCTGATCGGCGCCGGGCTGCTGCATCCGGTCAAGGCGCGGGTGCTGCTGCGGCTGCTGGTCGCGGCGGGCGCCGGCCACGATCAGGTCGCCGCCGCCTTCACCGAGTTCGGCTAGCGGGCGGGCGGCCAGCATGGATGTCGGCAACATCGCAGAGCTGAACACCTTCCTGGTGCTGGACGCGATCCGGTCCCGCGGCGAGGCCACCCGGCGTCAGCTCGGCCTCGAGCTCGGCCTGTCCGATGCGTCGGTGAGCCGCATCGTCAAGCGGCTGCTGGACGGCGGCCTGATCGAGGAGCTGCCCCGCGAGGGCGCCCCGGCGGCGGGCAGCACCGCGCGCGGCCGGACGCCGTCGGTGCTGCGCTTCGTCGGGTCGGCCGGCGCGGTGATCGCCGTCGACCTCGGCGGGACCCGCTGTCACGGCGCGCTGGCCGATCTGGCCGGCGGCACCCTGGCGATGGATTTCCGGGCCAGTGCCGACGCCGGCGATGCGGCCGCGACGCTGCTGGCGTGCATCCGCGCGCTGCAGGGCCGGGCCGCCGGGCTGAGCGTCCCGGTGCGCGCGGTAGTGGTCGGCATCCCGGCGCTCATCGACCCCGTCAGCCAGCTCGCCACGGCCGGCCCCAACGTGCACTGGCAGGGCTTTGACCTGCTGGGCGTGCTGCGCGCGGAGCTGACCGAGCCGTTCGAGGTCGACAACGACGTCAACCTGGCCGCGCTCGGCGAGGCGTGGCGCGGGCAGGGCCGCGGCATCTCGTCCTTCGTGACGATGTCGCTGGGCACCGGCATCGGCGGGGCGGTGGTCATCGACGGCCACCTGATCCGCGGCGCGCACAACGCGGCCGGCGAGGTGGCCTACTTCCCGTTCTGGCCGCGGCCCGGCGCGGCCGCCCGGCCCGGCTTCGAGGACGTGGCCGCCGGCCCGGTGCTGCGCGCCCGGGCGGCCGAGCTGGTCCGCAGCGGCGTCCCGTCGGAGCTGCCGGTGCGGCCCGGCGGCCCGCCCGGCTTCGAGGTAGCCGACGTGTTCGCCGCCGCGAGCCGGGGTGACCAGGCGGGCCGCCAGGTCGTCAGCGAGCTGACGGAGTACGTGGCGGCGGCGATCGCCGGCATCACCGCCCTGGTCGACCCGGAGCGGATCATCCTGGGCGGCGCCGTCGGCCGGGCGCTGCAGCCGTGGCTGCCTGAGCTGCGGGCCGGCGTCGCGGCCAGCGTGTTCGCGCCGCCCGGCATCGTGGTGTCCGGGCTGGGCGCCGACGCCGCCATCGCCGGCGCCATTGCCCGGGCGCTGGCCATCGTCTCCGAACTCGACGTGCCCGCCCATCTCCGGCCTATTGCCCACCGGCGGCACAAAAGTTAAAGTCCCGGTCAGGCGGATTTATTTTCAGCCTGAAAAGAACGGCAGGCCGAGTCCGCCCGGGAGGCCGGTGACCATGAAGCTGCGAGCCGTAACCGCTGTCCTCAGCCTGGCTAGTCTGGCCGCGCTGAGCCTGTCCGGGACTCCCGCGCTGGCGCAGGCCCGCGCGGCCGCCGCGGCCCGGGCCGCATCGTCTGCCGCGCGGTCGGGCGCCACCCGGCCGCACGCGGCCCGCCCGGTCACGGCCGGCTCCGCCGGGCTCACCACCCTGGGCGGCAGCTGGCAGGTGCAGAGCAGCGCGGCCAGCACCGGCTGGACGACCGGGACCGGGGCGACCCAGGACGGCGCGCAGATCTCGGCACCGGGCTTCGCCGCGGACGGCTGGCTGCCGGTCACCGCCGACGACGCCGGCGGTGCCGGGCACCGAGGTCGAGGCCCTGCTGCAGAACGGCGTCTGCCCGCTCGATACCGCGCTGCAGCCGGTTAACCAGAGCGCCGCAGGGACCAGCAGCGTCTTCTACTCCGACAACATGGCGCAGTGCTTCGGCCCGCCGCAGACCCGCGAGGGCGCCGACGCCAACCCGCTGTTCAGCGTGCCGTGGTGGTTCCGCACCAGCTTCACCGGGAACCTGCACCCCGGCCAGGACGCGAAGCTGGTCATCAACGGCGTCGTCGGCCAGGCCGACGTCTGGGTCAACGGCACCGAGGTGGCCACCCAGGCCAAGGTCGAGGGCGACTACACCACCTACAGCTTCGATGTCACCGGCCTGATCAGGCCCGGCGCCAACGCGCTGGCCCTGGAGCTGTTCCCGAACAACCCGTCCTCGATGTTCACCCTCGACGACGTGGACTGGAGCCAGATCCCGCCGGACAACAACACCGGGATCCAGTTCCCGGTCCAGCTGCACATCTCCGCCGCGCTGGGCCTGAGCAACGTGCACGTGACCCAGAACGACGCCACGGACATGAGCAGCGCCGCGCTGACCGTGCAGGGCGACGTCACCAACAACACCAGCGCGCCGCGGACCGGCGTCGTCTCGGCCGCCATCACCCCGCCCGGCGGCGGCGCCCCCGTCGTGGTCAGCCGGCCGGTCACGCTGGCCGGCGGTCAGTCCTCGACCGTGACCTTCACGCCGTCGTCGTTCCCGCAGCTCGTGCTGCATCACCCGCAGCTGTGGTGGCCCTACCAGATGGGCGGCCAGCCGCTGTACCAGCTGTCGGCGTCGGTATCGGCGGGCGGCGCGGTATCAGACTCAGTCGCGCCGGAGACGTTCGGCATCCGGTCGGTCACCACCTACCTGACCGCGCCGTCCGATGAGGCGGCGGACGGCGTGCGCGTCTTCGAGATCAACGGCGTGCCGTTCGACTACCGGGCAGGCGGCTGGTCAGAGAACCTGTTCCTGCACTACTCCGCGAGCGACCTGGCCAGCCAGATCACGCTGATCAAGTCCATGGGCATCAACGGCATCCGGACCGAGGGCAAGGAGATGCCGGCCGACTTCTACGAGCAGATGGATAAGGCCGGCATCCTGCTCGACGCCGGGTTCCAGTGCTGCGACAAGTGGGCGCCCTCCAGCAGCGGCCGCGGCGTGACCGCGCAGGAGTTCCACGTCATGTACCTGTCCTCGCTGACCATCGGCGAGCGGCTGCGCGATCACCCCAGCGTGATCAACTACAGCTGGAGCGACAACCCGCCGATCAAGGAGCAGGAAGCCGCCTCCACCGCCGGCTTCAGCCAGGCCGGCTTCCAGGACCCGATCATCTCCTCGGCCGAGTACAACGTCAGCGCGCAGCTCGGCCCGTCCGGGGAGAAGGAAGGTCCCTACGACTGGGTGCCGCCGTCGTACTTCTTCGACACCACGCACTCCAGCAACAACGGCAACGACAACGACAGCTCGCAGACCAACGTGGGCGGCTCGTTCGGCTTCGACAGCGAGCAGGGCTCCGGCGACACCGTGCCCACGATGGACTCCATCCAGCGGTTCCTCTCGCCGGCCGACCAGGCGGCCCTGTGGCAGCAGCCCGACGCGCACCAGTACCACCTGAACTACGAGTCGACCGCCGGCCAGCACTCGGGATACTCCTTCGGCACCCTGGACAACCTGGACACCGCCGTGGCCGCCCGCTACGGCACCTGGTCCAGCCTGCCGCAGTACGTGCAGGAAGCCCAGGTCCAGAACTACGAGAACACCCGCGCCCAGTTCGAGGCCTACGTCGACCACTGGGACAACTACCCGACCCCGTCCACCGGCACCGACTACTGGCAGCTCAACAAGGGCTGGCCCACCATGCTGTGGGATCTGTACAACTACGACTACGACACCGCCGGTGCCTACTTCGGGGCCAAGAAGGCCAACGAGGAACTGCACGTCCTGTACGCCCTCGACACCGGCAACGTCACCGTCGACAACCTGAGCGGCGCAGCGCAGCACGGGCTGTCGGTCCAGGCCAGGGTCTATGACACCAGCGGCCACGTGCTCGACAGCCAGACCGCCAGCGGCCTGTCGCTGGCCCCCCAGGCCGTCAGTAACGGGGTCCTCACCCCGAAGGTGCCAGCCGCCACCACGCCGCCCACGCCGGCCACGACCTACTTCGTCGAGCTGACCATCAGCCAGCACGGCTCGGTAGTGGACCGCAACGTGTACTGGCTGTCCACCCAGCAGGACGTCATCGACTGGGACTCCACCGAGGGCAACCCGCAGGCCAACAACGGCGACCCGCTGAGCCAGTACGCCGACCTGACCGCCCTGCAGAAGCTGCCGTCCGAGCCGGTGCAGGTGGCCGCGGCCACCCAGCCTGCCTCCGGCGGGCGGGTCACCACGACCGTGACGATCACCAACCCGTCCGCCAACCCGGCGGTGGCCTTCTTCCTGCGGGCCGACGTGCGGCGCGGCAGCGCCAGCGGCAGCGTGGCGTCCGGGGACAACCAGGTGCTGCCCATCACCTGGTCCGACAACGACATCACCTTGTGGCCCGGCCAGTCCCAGACGCTGACCGCGACCTACCGCAGCGCACTGCTGAACGGCGCCACCCCGGTGGCCAGTGTCGAGGGCTGGAACGTGCCGAGCTCAGACTCGGCCGCCCCGCAGACGCACGCCGCCCAGGCCGCCGAGACCGCGGCGGAGAATTCCCGCGGCGTGACCCACTTCGGGGCCGCCAACGGCGCGGTCTCCGCGAGCGCCAGCCCCGGCGACGGCGCGGACCCGCAGGCGTTCGCGACCACCCGCACGTCCGGCGGCAGCAAGCACGGGCCGGCCTGGACCGTCACCTCGGTGGCGAACTCGCCGACCGCCAGCCCGTCGACCAGCTTCACCCAGGGCGACACCGCCGACACCTACACCATCACGGTCAAGAACACCGGATCGTCGGCGACCGACGGATCGACGCCGGTCACCCTCACCGACGTGGTTGACCCCGACATGAGCATGGTGTCGATGACCGGCTCCGGCTGGAGCTGCGATACCGACAACGACCCGACGGAGGTGTGCACCGAGACCGGCGGCTCCGGCGGCGGGCCCGCGGTGCTGCAGCCCGGCCAGTCCTACCCGCCGATCACGCTGACCGTCAGCGTGCCGCACACCGCCGGCTACGGCACTCAGGACTCCACGGCCGGCCTGCACCTGACCAACGACGTGACCGTCGCCGGCGGCGGCGCCGGGCAGACATCGGCCGCCAGCGAGACGCCGGTCGCCGGGCTGCCCGACCTGACCGCCGACAACGCGGTGGCCAGCGCGTTCCGCCAGGGCGACGCCAGCGATCAGTACCAGATCACGGTGCTCAACACCGGCGGCGGGCCCACGACCGGAGATGCCAGCGCGCCGGTCACCGCCACCATCAGCGCCCTGCCGGCCGGGGTGACCCTGCAGGCGCTGTACGGCAGCGGCTGGACCTGCAACACCGACGCCATCACCAGCCCGGTCACCGAGCCCGCCAGCACCTGCTACCGCAGCGACGTGCTGGCCGGCGAGAACGGGGAGGAGCCGCCGATCACCGCCGTGGTCAGCGTGTCCGGCTCCGCGGCGGCCTCGGGCAACGAGACGGTGCAGGTCTCCGGGGGCGGCGACGCGGTCGCGGCCGCCTCGGTCAGCGCCGCCACCACGATCGCGCCGGCCAGCCCGGCCGCCGCCCCGCCCGCCTCGGATAACCCGCCGGTGCTGACGGCCGCCAGCAGCCACTCCGGGTCGTTCGCCCAGGGTGACAGCGCCGATAGCTACACGCTGAAGGTGTCCAGCGCGGCCAGCGGCGGGCCCACCTCAGGGACGGTGACCGTCACCGACACCCTGCCCGCCGGGCTTACCCCGGCCCGGATGTCGGGCTCGGGCTGGGACTGCGCACTGGCCCCGGCCACGCTGGGCGGCTCGCCCAACCTGTTCGAGCCGGCCCCGTCGTGCACCCGGTCCGACACGCTGGCGGCCGGGGCGGCCTACCCGCCCATCACGCTGACCGTGGCCACGGCCGATAACGCCCAGGCGTCGGTCACCAACACGGTCACCGTGTCCGGCGGCGGCAGCGCCAGCCCCGCCTCGGCGACCGACGCGACGACCGTCAGCCAGCTGGCGGCGCTGGCCGTCACCGGCGGCTACGCCTCCGGCGGGCTGCTGTACGCACCGTTCGCCCAGGGCGACGGGCCGTCCGCCGCCGATACCTACAACCTGACCGTGGCCAACGACGGGTTCGCCGCCACCACCGGGCCGGTGACGGTCCGGGTCAGCCTGCCCGCCGGGCTGAGCGCAGTGTCCGCGCCGGGCGCGGGCTGGTCCTGCTCGCTGGGTCCGACGGTGACCTGCACTTCGGCGGGCCCGCTGGCGGCCGGCCAGGGCAGGCCGCTGGTGCTGCGGGTTGCGGTCTCCCGCAGCGCCCCGCAGTACGTCTCCACCGTGGTCCAGGCTGATGGCGGCGGCGCGGTCCCGGCCGCCGGGCTGGACACCGGCAACCTGAACGGCGTGGTGCTCAACGGCGGCGCGGAGGTGATCCCGACCTACATCACCGCGCGGTCCTGAGACCAGGCTGCCTGGCCGGGCCCGGGAAACCGGGCCCGGCCAGGCAGCCGGACCGCGGACCCCCGGCTGGGCCGTCTGGTGACAGCCCGGCGAGTGCATGGGATCATGAGCTCATCGTTCACTGCGCCTTGCAGTGAGCCGTGGGGTAATACCCCGCGGTAGATCGGTCGCGCCGGCCTAGCCGGGGCGAATGATCTGCTGCGGGGCGCCGTCAGCCAGGAGACGGACCTCATGGGATCACAGCTCACCAGCCTCACTTCAGCAGACATCCAGCGCTTCGAGCGGGACGGCTACCTGGTGGTCAGGCAGGCGTTCTCGCCCGCTGACGGCCTCGCCATGGAGCGGCAATGGTGGCGAGAGCTGGAAGACACCTACGGCATACGCCGCGACGACCGCTCCACCTGGCGGCAGATCACGGGCGACCTGAAAGCCGCTAAGCGCGATCCGATCCAGGCCCGGATCCTGACCGAGCGGGTACGCGGCGTCTTCGACGATCTGCTCGGCCCGGCCGCCTGGTCCCCGCCGCGAGACTGGGGCCGCTCGCTCGTCACGTTTCCCGAGCCCGGCGCCTGGGACGTGCCGGCCAGGCTCTGGCACTGGGACAATCCCGGGGAGCTGCACCTCGATCGCCCGCGAGGATTGCTCGTGGTCAGCTTCATCGGCCCGGTCGCCCCGCGAAGCGGCGGAACCCTGATCCTTTCCGGGTCGCCCCGTCTGCTGATTCAGCAGGAACGCCGGATTCCCCCGAGCCAGCAGCGCGAATTCGGCGCCCGGCTGTGGGAACGGTTCCACCGCTCTGACACCTGGCTCATGGCGCTCACCGGACTGGCGCCGTCACCTGCCGACCGGATCGCGGCTTTCATGGACGGGGAAACGATCATCGACGGCGTGCCCCTCCGGGTGGTCGAACTGACGGGCGAGCCAGGGGACATGGTCTTCTGCCATCCCGTCATGGTGCACTGCGCTGCTCGGAACCACGGCACGCGGCCGCGCTTCATGCGGATCAAGACGCAGGTTCTGACGCACGAGGGACGTCAGCTCCTGCGCAGCAGCTGACAGGATCCGCACTCGCAGGGCTGACCTCAGCTGAGCATCAGCACGGCGTAGGCCGGCAGCCAGTGCTCGACCATGTAGTCATCGCCGATGACCTGCGGCAGCGCCGCGCGGGCGTGCGCGCGGGCGGCGGCCTCGGCGGCTCCGGCTCGCGGGTCGCCGGGCGGCAGGCTGGCGGCCAGCCGCCGCCAGCACCAGGCCCGGCTGGCGTTCAGCCCGTGCAGGTGCGCGACCTGGCCGTCGGCGGAGTCAGTCACCACCGCCGGGGTGAACAGCGTGCCCGGCTCGCGGCTGGCGATGCCAGGCAGGAACATGCTCAGCCAGTCGGCGAACTCGGCGGGCGGCAGAATCTGGGCCATCAGCTCGGCCTCGGTGAGAGCCGGGGACAGGAAATCATGCCCGGACGGCTCCCAGGCCGCCGGGTAGATCAGGTCGGCGCCGAACCACTCCAGGGCCCGGCGGGTGATGACCTCGTGCAGCGCCGGCTCGCCCGCCCCGGCCCGGGCCGCCGCGTACGGCAGCGCCCGGGACAGCCCGAATGCGGTGTTCGCGTGCACCCCGTAGCGGACCGGGTAGGCCGCCGCGGCCAGCCACCCGGTGAGCAGGTCGCTGATCGTGGCGGCCATCGGGGCCAGCGCCGCCGCCCACTTGCGGCCGTGCGGGTCATCCCAGGTCTGCGTCTCGTGGGTCAGGGCGAGCAGCCAGGCCCAGCCGTACGGCCGCTCGCCCAGCCCGTCCGGCCCGGTGATGTAGTCCTCTTCCGCGGCCAGCGCGACCCGCTCGAAGTGCGCGCTCAGCGCCGCCCGGATCTCATCGCCGGGCACCGCCCCCGGTACCGCCCGCAGCAGCCGGACCAGAGCCCAGTGCATCTCCACTGAGGAGTGCCAGTCATAACAGCCGTAGAAGGCCGGGGTGCGGGCCCGCGGCCGGTAGGGGAAGTCGCCCGGCGCCTTCATCGTGTGATAGACGCCGGACGGGAACTCGCGCTTGATGGTGGTCAGCACGACCCGGGCGTATGCGCCGGCCTGCTCGGCCAGGATCGCGGCCCAGTCCTCGGTCAGCCCCACGGCGCCTCCTCTCCCCAGCAGGCTAGCTGCCGGGGGCGTGCCGGGGCTTCTGCCACGGCGTAGCCGTGCCGAAGCAGACCAGCGCGGTCTAGTGCGGTCCGGCGGCCCGGGCGAAGGTGAGGGCGTGCTGGCGCAGCCGGGTCCAGTCCAGCGGCGGTGTCGCGGGCCGCACGCCCGGCCGGCTGGCCGGGACCCGGACCCGCAGGGCCCGCGGCCGGATCGTGCAGCGCACGGGCACGGGCATCAGGATCGCCTCGCCGTCGATGCCGACCGGTATGTGGGTCGCGTCCGCCTCGATCACGACCTCGCGGCCGGCCGCCACCGTCACGCCGGTACCGGCCGCGCCGCGCAGCAGCCCGGCCGCCTGGGCCGCCGATTCCACCCGGATCCCGACCACGCCGAGCACGCCGGAGTCCAGCCGGGCCCGGCGGCCCAGCCCGGCGATGTCCCCGGTCCCGTACGGGTTGTTGCTGACCAGCACGGCCTGCGGCCCGTCCAGGATCAGCTCGCCGTCCAGCCGGACCCGCAGCCGCGGGCCCTCGTGCCCGGTCAGCAGGTCGGGCAGCATGGCCAGCGCCGTGCCGGCCTTGTCGTCGCGGTAGGCGGGGCTCTGAACGACCTGGGCGTAGGCACCGAAAGATGCGTTATTGACAAAGGTCCGGTCGCCGATCAGCCCGAGGTCGATCTGCACCTCGACGCCGTCGCGCAGCGCCTCCAGTCCGGCCGCTGGATCATCGCGGTCCAGGCCCAGGTCCAGCGCGAAGTGATTGCGGGTGCCCGCGGAGATCACCACCATCGGGACATCGCGGCCGGCCGCGATCCCGGCCACCAGCGCCTGAGTCCCGTCCCCGCCGGCCACCCCGAGCAGGTCGGCGCCGTCGTCGACGGCCCCGCGGGCCAGGGCGGCCACGTCCACGATCCCCGGCCCGTCCAGCAGGGCGACCTCGGCGCCGAGGTCCACGGCCTTGTCGCGCAGCCCGAACCGGGTCACCTTGCCGCCGCCGGAGCGCGGGTTCATGATCAGGAACGGCTGGTGCCGGGGCGCGACGGCTCGCTCGCGCGTCGGCTGATCGGCCGGGCGGGCGGCGCGCAGGGCGGCTCGCCCGGCCGCCGCGGCCAGCGCGACCAGGGCGCCGCTGAGCGCGATCTCCCACAGCAGGCCGGCCAGCACGTAGGCCGTGATGACCCCGGCCGGCGCGGCGACCAGCACGACCACCGCCAGCCAGCGCACCGGGCCGCGGTGGGCCAGGAACCACCAGGCGGCCGCGCAGAACAGCGCCAGCCCGGCCGCGCCGAGCGCCAGCGCCGTGAGGCTGAGCAGCGCCCCGGTTGCCACCAGCACGGCGAGCGCGCCGAGCAGGGCGGCGAAGGCGAGCCGGGCCAGCCACCGGGCAGCCTTGCGGACCGGTACGGCGCGGTCGTGCTTGCCCGCCATCTCGTCCTTTCCCCGCGGTGTGGGACCAAGCTCTCCCGGCCGGGCCGCCCCGGCATCACCCGGCGCGGGTGAGCCGGGTCAGCCCTGGCCGGCGGCCGGCGATTACGGTGGACCCGGCGGCCTGGCCGGGCCGCGGCTTCAAGATCGGAGTGATGATGGCGGCGCAGTCCAGTACCCAGGCAGTGGCGATCATCGGGGGCCGGGTCGTGCCGGTCACCGGGGAGCCGGTCGACGGCGGGACGGTCCTGATCCAGGACGGCAAGATCACGGCCGTCGGCGCGGGCCTGGCCGTGCCGGACGGCGTCCGCGGTCATCGACGCGGCCGGCTCGTGGGTGCTGCCGGGCTTCATCGAGGCGCACGGTCACGTCGGGCGTGCACGAGGAGGCCGAGGGCTGGGCCGGCGAGGACACCAACGAGATGACCGAGCCGGTCACCGCGCAGGTCCGGGCCATCGACGCGATCAACCCGGCCGACCTGGGCTTCCGCGACGCGATCACCGGCGGCGTGCTGGCCGTCAACGTCAACCCCGGCTCGGGCAACCCCATCGGCGGCCAGACCTGCGCGCTGAAGTGCTGGGGCCGCACCGTCGATGAGATGGCTGCTGCGCGCGCCGCCGGGCATGAAGTCGGCGCTCGGCGAGAACCCCAAGCGGGTCTACGGCGACCTGCACAAGATGCCCAGCACCCGGCTGGGCACCGCGGCGGTGATCCGCAGCGCGCTGGTGGACGCGCTCGAACTACCTGCAGCGGCTGGCCGCCGAGGAGGCGCAAGCCCGAGGCCGAGCGCAAGCCGGTGGACCGTGACCTCAAGCTGGAGGCGCTGGGCCGGGTGCTGCGCCGGGAGATCCCGTGGCGGCAGCACTGCCATCGCGCCGACGACATCGCCACCGCGCTGCGCATCGCCGACGAGTTCGGCTACGACCTGGTCATCGACCACGGCACCGAGGCCCACCTGGTGGCCGACCTGCTGGCCGCGCGGAACATTCCGGTCATCATCGGGCCGCTGTTCACCAGCCGGTCCAAGGTCGAGCTGCGCAACCGGTCGCTGGCCAACCCCGGCAAGCTCGCCGCAGGCCGGCGTCACCATCGCCATCACCACCGACCACCCCGTGGTGCCGATCACCTTCCTGGTCCACCAGGCCACGCTGTCGGTCAAGGAGGGCCTGGACCCGCGGATCGCCTCGACGCGCTGACCATCAACCCGGCTCGCATCATCGGCATCGATGACCGGCTGGGGTCGATCGAGCCGGGCAAGGACGCCGACCTGGTGATCTGGTCGGGCGACCCGCTGGACGTGCTCAGCCGGGTGCAGCGGGCCTTCGATCGACGGCGCCGAGGTGTATTCCGCCGAGGGCGGCGTGGTGACCTGGGCGCCGCTGTAAGGTACGCGCAACTGCGCGGAGTAACCGTGACAGTGGTCCGGGTAATCGCGGCGGCGGGAGCCCCGCGGCCCGGACATCCTGCCTGCCGGGACCGGAGCGTCGCGGGCCTGGTCCCGCTAAGGAGGAATCCCGTTGCCATCCCTGGACGCCTTACGTGCCCAGCGCCAGCGCCGGTCTCGCCCGGGCCTGCTCCGGGCCTCGATGCTGCTCGCCTCCGCGGCCGCGTTAGCCGCCGCCGGCCTGGCCTTCGCGGGCAGCGCCAGCGCGCAGGCCGTCCGCGCCCGGGCACGCCGGGCAGGCCGCGCCGCCCGGCGGCCGCCGCGCCCGCCGTCAGTTCCGCGCATGACTACCGCCGCGCGTGCGCGGCCACGACCAGGCCGGGCCGGATGGCCTGCATGGTCCTGATCCGCACCAACGTCGCGCAGCACAGCCAGCAGTCGCTGGGCGCGGTCGGCCCGGCCGCCGCCCCGACCGGGGACGGCTACGGCCCGGCCAGCCTGCAGAGCGCCTACAAGCTGCCGTCCGCCACCGCCGGCAGCGGCGCCAGACGGTCGCCATCGTCGACGCCTACGACGACCCGAGACGCGGCCGCCGACCTGGCCACCTACCGCGCGGACTGGGGCCTGCCCGGCGTGCGGCAGCGGATGCTTTTCCAAGGTCAACCAGAACGGGGCCGGCCAGCCCGCTGCCCGCCGCCTCGGGCAGCACCGGGTGGGCGACCGAGGAGTCGCTGGACATCGACATGGTGTCGGCCATCTGCCCGAACTGCCACATCCTCCTGGTCGAGGCCAAGAGCCCGTCCACGGCCAGCCTCGGCACGGCGGTGAACAGCGCGGTCAGCCTCGGCGCCGAAGTTCATCTCCAACAGCTACGGCGGCCCGGAGTCGTCCTCGGACACGACTTATGACTCGCAGTACTTCAAGCACCCCGGCGTGGCCATCACCGCCTCCGCGGGCGACGACGGCTACGGCGTGGAGTACCCGGCCGCCTCGCAGTACGTCACCGCCGTCGGCGGCACCTCGCTGAGCTCAGCGGCCAGCTCCCGCGGCTGGACCGAGACGGTCTGGGGCTCCGGCGCGGGCGGCAACGGCACCGGGTCCGGCTGCTCGGCCGATGACCCCAAGCCGTCCTGGCAGACCGACACCGGCTGCAGCAAGCGGACCAGTAACGACGTCGCCGCGGTGGCCGACCCGAACACCGGCGTGGCCGTGTACGACACCTACGACCAGAGCGGCTGGCTGGAGGTCGGCGGTACCAGCGCGTCCTCGCCGATCATCGCCTCGGTCGTATCGCGCTGGCCGGCACCCCGGCAGCGGGCACGCTACCCGTCGTCGTACCTCTACCAGCACACCGCCAGCCTGTACGACGTCACCTCCGGCGTCGGACGGCTCGTGCAGCACGGCCTACTTCTGCACCGCGCGAGGCCGGCTACGACGGCCCACGGGCTGGGGCACGCCGGACGGTGTCACAGCGTTCGCCAGCGGCTCGTCGGGCGGCGGCGGGAACACCGTCACGGTCACCAGCCCCGGCAGCCAGACCGGGACCGCGGGCACGGCCGTGAGCCTGCAGATCCACGCGACCGACTCGGCCTCCGGCCAGTCGCTGACCTACAGCGCGGCCGGCCTGCCGGCCGGGCTGTCGATCAGCCCCGGCGGGCTGATCAGCGGAACGCCCGCCACCGCCGGGACCTCCAGCGTGACCGTCACGGCCAGGGACAGCACCGGCGCGTCCGGGTCAGCGACGTTCAGCTGGATGGTCAGCGGCAGCGGCGGTGGTGGCGGCGGTTGCACCGCGGCCCAGCTGATCGGCAACCCCGGCTTCGAGACCGGGAAGATCTCCCCGTGGACCGCCACCAGCGGCGTGCTGTCGAACACCTCCGACGGCGTCCCGGCGCATTCAGGTTCGTGGCTGGCCTGGCTGGACGGGTACGGCGGGTCGCACACCGACACGGTGTCCCAGACGGTGACCATCCCGGCGGCCTGCAAGACGGCCACCCTGTCGTTCTGGCTGTACGTCTCCTCCACCGCCCCGGCCTCGAAGGCCTACGACACCTTCACCGCCCAGGTGCTCAGCTCCGGCGGCACGGTGCTGGGCACGCTGGCGACCTACTCCAACCAGAACAAGGGCAGCGGCTACGTCCAGCACAGCTTCTCGCTGGCGCCGTACATCGGTAAGACCATCACCATCAAGTTCACCGGTAAGGAGACCCTCGGCGGCGGCTACAACACCGGCTTCCTCGAGGACGACAACGCACTGAACGTCTCCTGACGGGGTCAGCCCCGGGCCATCCCCTGGAAACCCCCGGTAACACCCGGTGCGACGGCGCCCGCGCCTCGCTGCACGGCGAGGCGCGGGCGCCGCGTGCCGGGCTCCCGGCTGGCCTACCGTCCGCTGGCCGGCGTGCCCGGCGTGAACGACACGCCGCGCAGCACCTCGCGCGCCCCGGCCGTCCGCACCGTGGTGAAGCTCTCGCCCGCCGGCGCGGTCAGCGCGCTGACCCGGTCGGTGACGGCGACCAGCTTGTTCGGGTCGGCGCCCTGATCCCCGTCGCCGCTCACCGTGGACGTGATGCCCCAGATGGTGACCGTGCCGCCGGGGCTGACCCGCCCGGTGATGTTGCGCAGGCCGTCGGTGGCCGGCGCCCAGGGCAGCCCGGTGGCCGGGTTGTCTCCGGCCGGGTAGCCCGGCACGGTGTAGGGGGTGCCCAGGTTCAGGCCGCCGGACAGCGTGTAGGCCAGCTGCCAGCTGCCGCCCGACAGCACCCACTTCTGCAGGCCGGCGGTGGTCTGCGCGGCGGCGGCGGTGTAGCTGCCGGCGGCCGCCGAGAAGGTGGTGTCGCCGTTGCCCTCATCGGCCACGTACAGCGTGCGGGCGTTGGCGAACCAGATCCCGAACGGGAACGAGGTCGCTGACTTCAGCGCCGTCGGGAAGCCCTGCAGCACGCACATGTTGTACGGGAACACGCCCTGGGCCTGCAGCAGGGCCGGGTCGTAGGCGATGGGGGAAGTCGGCAGCGGGGCGCCGGGCACCGGCAGCCCGCTGCCGTCCGGGCAGGCCTGCCCCGTGGTGTCGACGAAGTACACCGTGTTGACGCCGTTGCTGCCGCTGCCCTTGGTGTAGTACAGGACATTGTTGAAGATCGTCATGCCGCGGAAGTTGGTGTCCTTGCCGACCTTGTCGGCCTTGTCGCCGAGCTGGGTCACGCTGAAGCTGCCGACCGGTGTCGCCGCCGGGGTCTTCTGCAGGAACTGCGGCAGCCGGGCCGGGGTCAGGATCTGCGCGCCAGTCCCGGAGATGATGCCGTCCGGCTGCGGGTTGGCGCCGTTGCCCGCGTTGCCGGAGGTGTAGATCACGTTCGCGCCGCGGGTGTCGTTCAGGATCGCCGCCCGGCCGTTGTTGCCGCTGTAGGCGTTGGTGTTGGTGAAGCTGAACCGGCCCTGGCGGTCCAGCTGCGCCACCACCCGGTAGTACGAGCTCGGCACCGGGTCGGTCGGGTCAACGGCGCCGGGCGTGCTGGAGTTCGAGGCGTCGATGGTGTCCGGCCTGGCCGCGTAGCCCATGAAGGTGACCTCGCGGCCGCTGAGCGACTGGTTCAGCGCCAGCTCGGACTTGGAGGAGAAGCTGGTGGACATGCCGGAGCCGGGGCCGTCGGGCACCGGCAGCGTGCTCAGCCGCCGGCCGGACGGGGTGAGCTGGTCGAGGTAGATCCGCGAGGTGATGCCGAACGACGGATCGACCAGGACGTTGTTCCAGACCTCCGGGTAGCCGGCATCGGCACTGGCGACCACGCAGTCGCTGGTGCAGCTGGGCGGCAGCACCGTCACGCCGGGCGTGATGGCGCCGGGACTGCCGGTGTAGACCGAGCGGCTGACCAGCAGGTTGCCGGGCAGCAGCGCCGGCCCGAAGCGGTGCGGCTGCGCGGCGCTGGCGCTGGCGCTGGCCGGGCCGGCCAGCAGGGCAGCTCCCGCGACGGCGACCGTCAGCGGCAGCAGCACCCGCCGGCGCACCGGGAGCGAGCGGAACGGCATCTTCACCTTTGACCTCCTCGGCAGCGCCCGGCGCTGTGCCGGGCACAAACGACGTAACGGTCGCGAGCGGAAATGGCGGTGATCCGGCCAGCTGGTGACGAGCAGGTGTCTGCGCGGAGAAAGAACGGCGTTCCGGGCGGCTTCTTTGCCCGGCCATTACGTGACCTTTACGGATGCAGGCCGTGCTCGGGGAAAACGGCCCGCCGGGTGGCCGCGATGGCCCGGTCGACGGGGTCGGCCGGGTCGGTCCCGGACTCGATACGGGCAGGTAGCCCGGCGCACTGCCCTCGGTCATCAGCTCGGGGGCCGCGCGGCCGGTGCGGCGCAACACGTAGTCCCGCCACTGCTGCGGCGTCGCGGTGGCCGGGTCCACCGGCCGGCCGGACGCCTCGGCCAGCAGGTGCGTCCAGGTCCGCGGGACGACCTGGATCAGCGCGTACCCGCCGCCGCCGGTCAGCAGCCAGCGGCCGCCTGCTGTCTCGTGGGCGAGCTGGTGGATGGCGGCGTGCGCGGCCCGCTGCCCGTCAACGGTCAGCTCGAGGTGCGCCAGCGGGTCGAGCCGGTGGGTGTCGCAGCCGTGCTGGCTGACCAGGATCTGCGGGTCAAAGGCGCGCAGCAGCGGCGGGACCACGGCATGGAAGGCCCGCAGCCAGGCCGCGTCGCCGGTGCCGCCCGGCAGGGCGACGTTCACGGCCCGCCCCTCGGCGCCGGGCCCGCCCGTCTCCGCTGGCCGGCCGGTGCCGGGGAACAGCAGGTCCGGGGTCTCGTGCAGGCTGATCGTGAGCACCCGCGGGTCGTCGTAGAAGGCGGCCTGCACGCCGTCGCCGTGATGCACGTCGATGTCCACGTAGGCGATCCGCTCGGTGCCCTGGCTCAGCAGCCAGGCGATCGCGATGGCCGGGTCGTTGTAGACGCAGAAGCCGCTGGCACTGGCCCGCATCGCATGATGCAGTCCGCCGCCGATGCTGGCCCCGTGCTGCGCCGAGCCGTCCTGCACCGCCCGGGCGGCGGCCAGCGTCGCGCCCGCCACCAGGGCCGATGCCTCGTGCATGCCGGGGAACACCGGGTTGTCCGGGGTGCCGAGACCGAAGGCCAGGGCCGGGCTGACGTCGGCGCCGGAGCGCCGCACGGCGGCCAGGTAGCGCGGATCGTGGACCAGTTCCAGCTCGGCGTCGGTGGCCGGCTCGGGACGCTGCACCGACAGCCCGGACAGCACGTCCAGGTCGCGGGCCAGTTCCATGGTCAGCTCGACCCGCACCGGCGCCAGCGGGTGGCCCGGGCCGAAGTCGTAGGTCGTCAGCCGGTCGTCCCAGGCCAGGTGCACGCTGCAGGGCATGGTCCCATCCTGCCCGGCCGGGGCTAGCCGCGCATGTTGACGGCGTTGACCCGCACCGGCCGGATCGTCACCACGACGCGCGACTGGCCGGACTGATCGTGGCCGCGCAGGTCGACGCCGTACTTGGCGCCCACCCGGTCGGCGAAGGCATAGTCGTCGTCCGGGGCGATCTCCGCGTCGCCGCGCAGTTCCAGGTAGCGGTAGGGCATCGTCAGGTCCAGCAGGAACAGGCTGACCGCCGGGCGGGCCTGCAGGTTGCGCGTCTTCTGCCGGGATGAGTTCAGGGAGATCCGGACCGTCTCCCCGTCGGCCAGGAACCACACCGCCGACACCTGCGGCCGGCCGTCCGGGCCGATCGTCGCGAGCGTGGCGATCTCGCCGTCGAGCAGATCGCGGTAGGACTCGGGGATGCCGGGCATGCGGGCTCCTTAGGCGGGCGGGGCCGGCCGCGGGTGGCCGGTGCGCGGCGGGCCGGCGGGCAGCCGGCCGCAGGGTCCATTTCATCAGGCCGGGAATCCGCCGGACCGGCGGCCGGGAACATTGGCCCCGCAGGGCGGCATAGGCCAGATACCGGCCCGCTGCCGGTCAATTTCCGCGTATTCCTGATCGCCCCGGCAGAACGGCCGGTCCATGTGAAGATGCAGGTCAGGGTCGGGGTGGGGGACAGGGCGAGGTCAGCCCGCGGCGGACTGGGCACGCGGCATGAGGGGGCCAGGGTCATGGGCAGGTCAGCCTGCTGCCATCCGGTGCGCGGCGGGGTCGCGGCGGCCGCGGCCGTCCTCGCGATCGCAGCCGTCGCGCTCGCGGCGGGGCCGGTCCGCGCGGCCGGGGCGGCGACCATCGGGCCGCGGCCCGGCGTGCTGGCCGGCACCCACCCGTCCTGGGCCACCGCCGCGACCGACAGCGGGATCACCCCGGCCGCGACCCGGGTCTCCGCTCAGGTGTACCTGGCCAGCCGGGCCCCGGCGGCGCTGGCCGCCTACGCCCGCGCGGTGTCCGCGCCGGGCAGCGCCCGGTACCACCAGTACCTGACCCCGGCCCGGCAGCAGGCCTGGTTCGGCCCGTCGGCGGCCCAGGCCAGCCGGGTGCGGGCCTGGCTGCGGCAGGCCGGCCTGCGGGTCACCGCGAGCACCGAGCAGTACATCTCGGTCACGGGCACGGCCGCGGCGGTGCGGCGCGCCTTCGGCACCCGGCTGCGGAACTACACGCTGTCGGGCCACCTCTACCACGCCCCGGCCCGCAATGCCGTCGTCCCGGCGGCGCTGGCGTCGGCGGTGCTGGGCGTGGCCGGGCTGAACAACGCGCCGGCCCGAGCGCACCCGACGGCGGTCCCGGCGGCGGAGCTGGCCGCCGGAACCACCGGATCAGGGCCGGCCGCCGCGGCGGCGCCAGCGGCCCGGACGCAGCCGGGCCGGCCGCCGTTCGTGGGGCCGACGCCGTGCTCGGCGTACTGGGGTCAGCGCACTCCCGCCGGGCTGCCGCCCGCCTACGGGCACGTCAGTCCGCTGCCGGTCTGCGGCTACACCCCCCGCCAGCTCCGCGGCGGCTACGGCGTGCCCGGCACCGGGCTGACCGGCCGGGGCGCGACCGTAGCCGTGGTGGATGCCTACGGGTCGGCGACCATCGGCAGCGACGTGAATTCCTTCGCCCGGTTCAACGGCATCCCGGAGTTCGCGCCGGGCCAGTTCCGCCAGGTCGTCACGCCGGGCCAGTGGAACAGCCAGGGCGCCTGCGGCGGGCCGGCTGGAAGCCGGAGGAGTCCCTCGACATCGAGGCCGTGCACACCATGGCCCCGGCCGCCCGGGTGACTTATGTCGGCGCCAACTCCTGCACCGACGCCGACCTGATGGCCGCCCTCGGGGCCATCGTCAGCCGGCACCTGGCCAGCATCGTGACCAGCTCCTGGAGCGGGCTGCTGTTCGACTACGACGCCATCGAGCCGCCCGGCACCATCCAGGCCTACACCCAGCTGCTGCAGCAGGGCGCGACCGAGGGCATCGGTTTTTACTTCGCCTCCGGCGACTGCGCCACCAATGACCCGGTGATCGTGCCGGACGGCCTGAACTGCGATCCGAACTCCTCCCAGCCGCAGGCGGCCTTCCCGGCCTCCGACCCGTGGGCCACGGCGGTCGGCGCCACAGCGATCGGCATCGGGCGCCGCGACAGCCGGCTGTTCGAGACGGGCATGGGTGACTCGGAGGCGGTGCTGCAGCACGGCACGACCTGGTCCGACCTGCCCGGCACCTTCTTGTTCGGAGCCGGCGGCGGGACCAGCAACTACTTCCGCCAGCCGTACTACCAGTCCGCCGTCGTGCCGTACGCGCTGGCGCACAACCTGCTGACCGGCGCGTACTCGGCGGCGCCCATGCGGGTGGTCCCCGACGTAGCCATGGAAGGTGACCTGCTGGCCGCGACCATGGTCGGGTTCACCCAGCAGCTGCCCGGCGGCGGCACCGGGTTCGCCGAGGCCGGCTACGGCGGCACCAGCGTCGCCACCCCGCTGTTCGCCGGCCTGCAAGCCGACGCGCAGCAGGCGGCCGGCTACCCGATCGGCTTCGCCAATCCGGAGCTGTACGCGACCAGCCAGCAGGCCGGCCTGCACGCCTTCCGCGACATCACCGACCACCCCGGCGGTCAGACTTACGCGGCGGCCATCAGCGGCGGCACGGCCGGCGGGGTGCTCCAGGGCCTGCTGCTCACCCTGGGCAGCGACTGGACGCTGCATGCGGTGCCCGGCTACGACACGGTCACCGGCATCGGCTCGCCCACGCCCCGCTACCTGACCGCACTCCGGCGGCCGGGATAGCCGGCATATCCTGGCGGCCGGCAGGTACCCCGGGACGAAGGAGCCGGCTGGATGACGGAGCGAGTGCGTGACCACCTGGGCCGGTTCGGCGTCTGGCGCGGCCAGCAGGACCTGACGCCGGAGCTGGCGGCCGGCCTTGAGCAGCTCGGCTTCGGCACGCTGTGGGTCGGCAGCTCGCCCGGCGGCGACCTGGCCCGGGTTGAGGAGTTCCTGGCCGCCACCACCCGGCTGACCGTGGCCACCGGGATCGTGAACATGTGGAGCGCCGACGCCCGCGTCGTGGCCGCCTCCCGGGCCCGGATCGAGGCCCGGTTCCCCGGCCGGTTCCTGCTCGGAGTGGGCGCGGGGCACCGGGAGGCCACCAGCGAGTACGCCCACCCGTACGAGACCCTCGTCAGCTACGTGGACACCCTGCTGGACGGCGGTGTCCCGGCCGACAGCCTGGTGCTGGCCGCGCTCGGTCCCAAGGTGCTGCGGCTGGCCGCCGAGCGGACCGCCGGCGCGCACCCCTACCTGGTGCCGCCCGGTTACACCCGCCAGGCGCGGGACATCCTCGGCGCCGGGCCGCTGCTGGCTCCCGAGCAGAAGGTCGTGCTGGAGGCCGATCCGCGCCGGGCCCGGGCCATTGGCCGGCCCCGGGTCGCCCGGCCGTACCTGGGCCTGTCCAACTACACCGCCAATCTGCGCCGCCTCGGCTGGACCGACGATGACCTGCGCGACGGCGGCAGCGACGCGCTCATCGACGCGCTGGTCGCGCACGGCACCGATGAGCAGATCGCGGCCCGGGTCGGCGCGCACCTGGAGGCGGGCGCCGATCACGTGTGCGTGCAGCTGCTCGACGAGCCGGGCGCCGACCCGATGGCCGGCTACCGGCAGCTCGCCGCGGCGCTGGGGCTGGGCCGGTAGCCCGGCTCGCCGCTCGCCGCCGGGTGCTAGGCGGGGGCCGCCTGGCTGCCGCCGGGAACCGCGGGCAGCGCGCTGGCCGCGGCCAGCGCCTGCTGGCCCAGGTGGGCTTCCAGCCGGCGCAGCATGTCCAGGTGCTGGCTGGTCCACAGCACCACGAAGGCCGTGCGCAGCACCGCCGGGTCGCTGCCCGCCAGGGCTTCGCGCACGAAGGCCAGCAACTGGTCCCGGCCGGGGTCGGTGGTGCGCTGCGGCTGCGGGACCGAGGTGCCGTTGGCCAGCGAGTCGCCGAGGGTGACATACCAGGCGCGAACCGCCTGGGCCTGGCCGTCCAGCGCTGCGCTGTACAGGGCCAGGTTGCCGGCTGGCCCGCCCGCGCCGCTGGCACTGTCGCGATGGTCAGCGGCAGGCGCGCCGCGGGCGGCGGCGTCCGCCGCGGGTACCTTCACCGTGGCCATGGACCGGGCCGCCCGGACGATCCGCGACGCCCCGGCCACTAGCCGGCCGGCGCTCTCCGGGTCGGCCTTGCTGGCCGACCGCTCGGCCAGGTACTGGCGGAAGGCATCGTCGAGCTGGTGCAGCGACGCCGTGGCCGCCAGCTCGGCCCGGTGCGGGTCGCCCGCCTCGGCCCCGGTGGTGAGCTGGCCCACGGCGACCGACAGGAAGTCCGCCCCGCGCGAGTAGGCCAGCCCGATGTTCTGCCGCAGCACGAGCGCGGCGCCGCGCGGCCAGAACACCAGGCCGACACCGAGGCTGACCGCGAATCCGATCGCGACATCCTCGATCCGGATCAGCCCGACCCGCCAGCCGATGGGGTCGATGAGGTTGAACAGGATGACCAGGGCGACGGTGAAGCCGGCCTGGCCGAAGGCAAAGGAGATGACCCGCGGGGCATAGGCGGCCACCAGCACGGCCACCGGCAGCACCGCCCACAGCACCGGGTCGCTGGCGCCCAGCAGCTCCAGGATCCCGGCTCCGACCAGGATCCCGGCCGCGGTGCCGGCCAGCGCGCCCACGATGGACCGGCCGGTACCCAGCGCGTTGGAGCGCAGCACCGACAGGGTCCCCAGCACCACCCAGTAGGAGTGCTGCAGCCCGGCGCGCTGGGCGATGAACACCGCGACGGCCAGCCCGGCCGCGCCGCGCACCGCGTTGCGGAACGAGACTGACCGGCTGGCCGCGTGCTCGCGGGCGAAGTCCCGGACGGCCGCCACGACCGGCCGGCCGGGCCGGGTGGCCTTGCCGGTGCTGGCCTCGGCCGCGTAGACCGAGATCTGCCGGGTGGTGGAGGCGATCAGCCGGACCCGGAAGGTGCGGCCCACCATGTCTTCCAGCGTCTGGTTGTCGGGCAGCTCGGGCAGGTCGGTGAACCGGCGGGTCAGCGCCTCGGTCACGGCCTCCTGGGCCGCGTCCAGCGCGCTGGTATCGGGGGTATCCCGGCTCTTGCCCGCCAGCTGCTGCCCGGCGCCGCGCAGCACCGTGGCCGCGGCCGCCATGGCCTGCCCGTTCTCCGCGCGGCAGACCAGCGACCCGGCGGACTCGGCGGCCATCCGCAGGGAGCCGAGCAGCCAGCGCAGCTCATCAACCAGGGCAGCCAGCGCTGCGGCCTGCCGGGTCGGCCCGGTCGGGCGGTGCGAGGTGGCCTCGAACTTGCCCCGCAGCGTGTCGACCGCGTCCGCCGCCGCGGTCAGCCGGGCCTGGATGAGCTCCTCCTGCCCGCCGAGCACGCAGTCCGCCACCTCGGCCAGGGCCAGGCAGGCGCGCGCGGCGGCGCCGCGCAGCGTCCCGGCCTGGCGCGGCGGCCACACCAGCATGACGGCGACTATCGCGACGCCCGCGGCCAGGCACCACCCGGCCAGCCGTGACCCGACGACCGACATCGGCGCCGGGAGCGATACCGGCAGCACGAAGGGCAGGATGGCCGCGGTGGCCGCGCCGGCGAAATAGCCGTTAATCGCCCCGCTGAACAAGATGATGAAGCCGACGACGGCCATCGAGCCGGCCGCCAGCCAGGCGTTGCGCGAGCACAGCGTGCCGAGCACGACCAGCACGGCGCCGGCCGCGGCCAGCGAGACATACGCGGTCAGGCGACTGCGCGCGGTGCCGCGGAAGTCGACGAAGGCCAGCAGGGCAAAGGACCCGAAGGCGGCGAAGACGGCCAGCTGCGGATCCTGCAGCACCTGGGTCGCCACGGCGAACACGGCCGGCATCAGGACCGCCGCGCGGATCGCGAACTTCAGCGAGGACAGCCCCGGGTCACTGATGCGTGGCCAGGCCACCTTCATATCCCGGTCCGTCCCGTCTGCTCGGCCGAAAGCAGGCTGGCGCGGCTGCGCCCGGCCTCCGGACGGCAGCGGCTGCCGTCGTCCGCGCCCCGCCAGGGTAGCGAAATCCGCCCCGCGGCAATACGCGCTGCCGCGCCGACCCGCGGGCGGGCGGCGGGTGTCATACATTCATGCTGCGCTCTGGAACCCGGGCTGGCGGGCCCGGGGGCGCCGGCCCGGATGGGGGAGTCGATGGCGCACGAGGCACGAATCGGCGCGGCGGTCATGTTCGTGCAGCAGCTGGACCGGTCGGTGGACTTTTACACCGGCGTGCTGGAGCTGACCGTGGCCGACCGCAGCGCCACCGCGGCGCTGCTGGTCAGCAGCAGCGGTGCCCAGCTCATCCTGCGCGCGATGGGCAGCAACGCCGTGCACCCGCTGGGCGCGGTGGGCGTCCAGTACGTCGTCTGGACCGTGGCCGGCCTGGCCGCCCTGGAGCGGTGCGAGCAGGCGCTGCGCGACCGGCGAGCCTTCCGGCAGACCCGGGCCAGCGAGGGATCTACGGCGGTCGAGGGGCGCGACCCCGACGACCTGGTCGTGATGATCACCTATCCCGGCCCGGATCAGGTGCACGCCGGCCTGCTGCCGGCCCGGATCTACGGCTGGTAACAGCGCATCGGCCCGGTCACGGCTTGGCTTCGCGGTGCCCGGGCCCGCCCCGGATCGGTACCGTTGAGGCGTGAATGACCCGCATCCGGGCATCCCCGTGCTGCTGGTGGGGATCGACGGCTCGGACACCTCGCTGCGGGCGGGCGCCTACGCCGCCGGCCTGGCCTCCCGCCAGCGTGTCCGCCTGGTCTGCCTGTACGTGCGCACCTACAGCGTCGCGGCCGGCGTGGGGATCGCTGCCATCCCGTCCATGCAGAAGGCGCATGACGACATCGCCACCGAGCTGCGCGAGATGGTCGAGAGCCAGAGCGCCCGGATCGGGATCCACGCCGAGTTCGTCGAGCGCGAGGGCAACCCGTTCACCGAGATCGTCCGGCTGGCCGATGAGCTGCCCGCCGACGCGGTGATCGTCGGAGCCTCGACCAAGGCCGGCCACCGGTTCGTGGGCTCCCTCGCGGTGCACCTGGTCCGCGCCAGCCGCTGGCCCATCACCGTCGTCCCCTAGCCGGCGCGGGCCGCCGGCGCGCCCGGCCCTAGCGCCGGGTCGCCGCCCACTGGCGCAGCATGACGATCCGGGCCCGGATCTGGGCCCCGGTGGCCTGCGGCACCGGCGGCCCGCCGCAGGACCGGCGCAGGTCCGCGTGGATCACGCCATGCGGCTGGCCGGTGCGGTGATGCCAGGCCGTCACCAGCCCGTTCAGCTCCTTGCGCGCCGCAGCCAGGTTCTCCCGCGCCGACGCGCCGCCGCCGGGCGCGCCGCCGCCCGGCGCGGCTCCCGCTTCGCGCGCTGCCGGCCTGGGCCGGGACGACGCTGGCCAGCCCGGCGGCGTGCGGGCTGGCCGCCACCGCCGGCCCGTCCGCCGCGGCCGGCCACGGCGCGGGCCGGCAGCCCGGTGCTCTGGCGCCGCCGCAGCAGCAGCCGGACCTGGTCCGGCTCCAGCAGCCCCGGCAGCCCGAGGAAGTCCTCCTCCTCGGCTGAGGTGCCGAACTCGCCGCCGTCATACAGCACCCGGTCAAAGTGCGCGGAGGCCTCCAGCGCCTTGAACGGCCCCTCGTCCAGCTCGTCGGCGGTGCTGCGCTGGCGCTGGGCCTCGGCCAGCTCGCGCTCCTCGTCCTCGGCGCCGCCGCGCCGGGCCAGCACGTGGTCGCGCTCGGCCTCCAGCTCCGCGGCGTAGCCCAGCAGCACCGGGACCGAGGGCAGGAACACCGAGGCGGTCTCGCCGCGGGACCGGACCCGGACGAACCGGCCGATGGCCTGCGCGAAGAACAGCGCGGTGCTAGTCGAGGTGGCGTACACGCCCACGGCCAGCCGCGGGATGTCCACGCCCTCGGAGACCATCCGGACCGCGACCATCCAGCGGTCCTGCGACGTCGTGAACGCGGCGATCTTCTTGCTCGCGGCCGGGTCGTCGGACAGCACCACGACCGGACGGGTCCCGGTGATCCGGCGCAGCAGCGCCGCGTAGGCGCGCGCGTCGGCGTGATCGTTGGCGATCACCAGGCCGCCCGCGTCCGGCATGCCCCGGCGGACCTCGGTCAGGCGGCGGTCGGCCGCCTCGAGCACCCGGCCGATCCACTCCCCGTCCGGGTCGAGCGCGGTCCGCCACGCGTAGGCCAGCTGATCGGGGGTCATCGGGGCGCCCAGCGTGCCGGACAGCTCATCGCCGGCCCGGCTGCGCCAGCGCATCTCGCCGGAGTAAGCCAGGAAGATGACCGGGCGGACGACGCCGTCCTCCAGCGCCGGGCCGTAGCCGTAGACGTAGTCGGCGCTGCTGCGGCGGCCGCCGTCGGGCTCCTCGAGGTAGGTGACGAACGGGATCGGGTTCGCGTCGCTGCGGAACGGGGTGCCGGTCAGCGCCAGCCGCCGCCGCCCCGGCTCGAATGCCTCGCGGGCCGCCTCGCCCCACGACAGGGCGTCGCCGGCGTGATGGATCTCATCGAAGATGACCAGCGTGCGCCGCCCGGAGGTGCGCTGGCGGTGCAGCGCCGGATGGGCCGCCACCTGGGCGTAGGTCACCACCACGCCGTGGTAGTCGGCCGAGGCCGGTCCCTGGCTGTTGCGGTAGGCCGGGTCGAGGGCGATCCCGGTCCGGTGCGCCGCGGCGGCCCACTGGTGCTTCAGGTGCTCGGTCGGCGTGACGACCGTGATCGCGGCAATCTCGCGCCGGGCCAGCAGCTCGGCGGCGATCGTCAGCGCGAACGCCGTCTTCCCCGCACCCGGCGTCGCGACGACCAGGAAGTCCCGGCGCGGCACCCGGAAATACTCGCGATAAGCGGCCTGCTGCCAGGGCCGCAGCGTCTCCAGCAGGTCCACCCGCAGCGCGGGCCGGGGCTGGCGCGCGTCATCTCCGATCGCGGGGGCGGGGGTGCTCACGAGGTCGGAACGCTACCAGCCGGCGGCCGCCGAATCCCGGCAGCCAGGGCCGGCGGGTCGCGCCGCCGGACGTGATAAAGGTCATCCCGCGGGCCGGGTCAGCCGAGCGTGAACGGGTCGCGGGTCCCGCCGGTGAGCTCCACCCAGATGGCCTTGGTCTGGGTGTACTCGCGCACCGCGTCGATCCCGTTCTCCCGGCCCAGCCCGCTCATGCCGTACCCGCCGAACGGCACGTCCGGGGCGACGACCCGGTAGGCGTTGACCCAGATCGTGCCTGCCCGCAGGGCGTGCGCGACCCGGTGCGCGCGGTGCACGTCCTTGGTCCACACCGCGCCCGCCAGGCCGTAGCGGGTGTTGTTGGCCAGGGCGACTGCCTCGTCCTCGGTGTCGAACGGCAGCACGGCCAGCACCGGGCCGAAGACCTCCTCGCCGGCCACCGACATGCCGGGCGTCACCCCGGTCAGCACGGTCGGCTCGACGAAGAAGCCGCCCAGCGCGGCGGCCGCCTGGCCGCCGGCCGCCACCGTGGCGCCCTCGTCGGCGGCCGTGGCCAGGACCGACAGCACCTTGCGGTACTGCGGCTCGGTGGCCAGCGGGCCCATCTCGGTGTCGGCGGCACGCGGGTCGCCCAGCCGGATGGCGGCGGCGCGCCCGGTGATCCGGGCCACCAGCTCGTCGTGCACGCTGCGGTGCACCAGCAGCCGCGAGCCCGCCATGCAGGTCTGCCCGGTGGCCGCGAAGACCCCGGCCAGCACGCCGTTGCAGGCCGCGTCCAGGTCCGCGTCCGGGAAGACGACGTGCGCGGACTTGCCGCCCAGCTCCAGCAGGACGCCGGTGATGTTGCCCGCCGCGGCCTTCGCCACCTCAGCGCCGACCGCGGTCGACCCGGTGAAGGCGATCTTGTCGACGCCCGGGTGGGCGGCCAGCGCCTTGCCCACGGCCTGCCCGAACCCGGTCACCACGTTGAACACCCCCGGCGGGAAGCCGGCCTCGGCCATCCGGCCGGCCAGCTCCACAGCGGAGGCGGGGGAGTAGTCGCTGGGCTTGGCCACCACCGTGCAGCCGGCCGCCAGCGCCGGGGCCAGCTTCCAGCACAGCAGCAGCAGCGGCGAGTTCCAGGGCACGATGGCGGCCACCACCCCGGCCGGCTCGCGCCGGGTGTAGACGAGGAAGTTGGGCTTGTCGACGGGGATCGTGGTCCCCTCCAGCTTGTCGGCCAGGCCGGCGAAGTAGTGGAACCACTGGGGGATGACATCCAGCTGGCCGCGCATCTCGCGCAGCAGCTTGCCGGTGTCGCGGGTCTCGACCTCGGCCAGCTGGCCGGCGTCGCGCGCGATGATGTCGGCCAGGCGGCGCATCAGAGCGGCCCGGCCGAAGCCGGTGAGCTGCCCCCACGGCCCGGCCAGCGCCTGGCGTGCCGCGGTGACGGCCAGGTCCACGTCGCGGCCGTCGCCGTCGGCGGCGGTGGCCCAGCCCGCGCCCAGGAACGGGTCGACCGACTCATAGCGCTGCCCGGATGCCGCCTCGGCGGGCTGGCCGTCGATGATCAGCTGGTAGTGCGGGCGGCTCGCCGGCTGCCCGGTGACGGCGGCTGCAGTCATGATGTCCTGCCTCTCGCGATACCGGATCTGGCTCTCTGCCCAGCATCACCCGCCCGCCGCCGGCCGGGCAACCGGCACGCCCGGCTGCATGACGGTCACGCATTGGCGAATCTCCCCGCCCCCATGCCGGGAGTTTCGGCATTATGGTGACCTGGCAACCGGGGCCACTGGAGGCCAATGAAGGTGCCGCAACCGACCCTGGAGTCGCTGCGCCGGTGGGATCCCGAGCGGATCGGGCCATTCGCGCTGCTCGGGCGCCTCGGCGCGGGCGCGATGGGCCAGGTCTACCTGGGCCGGTCGCAGGCCGGGCGGCTGGTCGCGGTGAAGACCATCAAGATCGAGCTGGCCGAGGAGCCCGGCTTCCGGGACCATTTCGCGCACGAGGTGGCCGCCGCCCGGCGGGTCAGCGGCATGTTCACCGCCGCGGTCGTAGCGGCCGATCCCGAGGCGGACGTGCCGTGGCTGGCCACCGCCTACGTCCCGGTGCCCGTCGCTGAGCCGGCTGGTCCGGGCGTGCGGGCCGCAGCCGGTGCGCGACGATCTGGTGGCTGGCGGCCGGGCTGCGCGGAGGCGCTGGAATCCATTCACAGCGCCGGCCTGGTGCACCGTGACCTGAAGCCGTCCAACGTGCTGGTCGCCCCGGACGGCCCGCGGGTCATCGACTTCGGCGTGGCCAGGGCGGCCGAGCGGATCCAGCTCACCGTGACCCGCGGCGCGGTCGGCACGCCCGCCTACATGGCGCCCGAGCAGGCCCGCGACACCCGTCAGGCGTCGATGGCCAGCGACGTGTTCGCGCTGGGCGCGACGCTGCTGTTCGCCGCGACCGGGCACGCCGCCCTACCAGGGCGAGACCGTCATGGACGTGCTGGTCCGGCTGGCCACCGAGCCGCCCGACCTGGCCGGGCTGCCCGCCGAGCTGACCGAGCTCGATCACCGCCTGCCTGGCGCGCAGCCCCCGGGACCGGCCCACCTCGGCGGCTCTGCTGGCCCGGCTCGGGCCGCTGGTGGCGACGCGCCGCACGCCGACGGGCTGGCCCCCGGCGCCCCGCACCCGTACCTGACCGGCCCGCCATGGCGCTGATCGCGGGGTTCGCAGCCGCAGCCGGCAACGGTCGAGCCCGGCGCCGGGACGCTGCCCGGGGAGCCGCAGCGAGGCCAGCCTGACCAGCGCGGCCGCGGCGCCAGCCGGCCCGGCGAGGCCAGCGTCCGGCTTCGGGAGCGAGGCCAGCGACCCCAGCCATCCCGGCTCCACGGGCAGCGGCCGGGACGGCGACACGACCGGGGACGGCCTGACCATACGCACTGTCCGGAGCTGGGCACGCCTGGCCCGGCTGCGGCCGGGCCAGGACCCGGCCGCGGCCGGCGCGGGCCCGGCACGAGGAGCTCGGGCAGCAGCGTCCCGGCCGGCGCAGCCCGCCCGGATCCGGCGCGGGCCGGACCTGACGGGCCCCGGCGCCAGCATGAGGCGCTGCTTCGGCCTCGCGGGCCGGGCGGTCGCCGCCGCTGCTGCTGGTCGGCGCGGGCACGGCCATCGGCGCGCTGCTTCGGCAATGCCCGGCGGGACCCGCGGGGCGGCCCACGACCCAGAATACGTCCCCGCCGCCCAGCCCGCCGCCCAGCCGCGCCCCCGCCGGTGCGACCCCGTCCGTGCGCGCTCCGCGGCGGGCGGCCGCCCGCCATCAACATGCTCAGCCCTTCGGCGACCGTGAACCGGATTCGTGATCCACGGCGTCGGGCTGGCCGCCGGGCACGAGTCACGTGACCGTCGCGCTGGCCGGGCCCGGCACGCCAGGGTGTCGCCGGTCCACCCGGTCGTCGGACGCGCGGGCAGCTTCAACTACCTATCAACCAGGACCACGAGTTCTGGCGCGGATCGCTGCCGCCGGGGTTGTACCACGTCATCGTGACCGGGCGCGGCGGGCAGCGGGCCACGGTGCGGTTCCAGGTCATCCCGACGCCCGGCCGAGCGCCGCCGGGCGGTGCGCCGCCGGGCGGGTCAGCCGCCGGGGCGTCGGCCTCGCCGGGCCCGAGCCGGCCGCGCCCGTCACTGGGTGGTCCACCACAGGTCCTCCTGCCGGGAGCACCAGGCCGGGTCGTTCAGGCGGCCCAGGTCGGCGGCGGTGATGATCCCGTGCTCGATCAGCACCCGGACCACCACCTCGTCGGACAGCCGCACGTCGCGCGGATCAGCCCGCGCTCGGTGATCTTGCGGCGGAGCACCTTGATGTGCTCGGCGACCCGGGCCGACAGCCGGTCGCGGTAGGCCGGGTCGGTGTCGAACCGCTCCAGCTCGTGGTAGGCGCCGGTGACCTCCAGCGCGGCCCGGGCGATCTCCGGGGTGCGCGGCAGCGGCTGGGTCGCGGCCGGGTCGAGCAGCCACGGCCGGCACCACATCAGCGCGACCAGGTACAGCTTGGTCATCGGGTCCAGGTACAGCGGCAGCACCGTCGCGTCGCCGTCGGCGCCGGACCCGGCCGGTCCCGTCGGCGAGCCAGAGTCGCCGCCCGCCCGGCCACCATGACCGACAGCGCCCTGGCCCTCGTCCAGCATGGCCCGCGAGCCGATCAGCGCCGTGCCCGAGCGCAGGAACCAGCCGCCCGACGGCTCGCCGCCGTTCTCCATCCGCGGCAGCCGGATCCGGTAGCCCTCGCCCTCGGTGTACAGGGCGTGGGTGCGGCTGATGTTGGCGATCCAGACGCCGTCGGCCACCGCGGCTGATGACCCCGGCGCGGCGGGACAGGCCGCGGCCGACCGCGATCGTCAGGTCCGCGTCGGGGCCGCGGCCGAAGACCAGCCGGCTGCCCTCGGGGATCCCGACGACCAGCCCGGACGGCGTGCTGACCCGGGCGGCCACGCGCTGCTGGGCTGGGGCGCCATGAGCCTCCTGCCTGGTCGCCGGTCGGGGTGGGAGGGTGGGAGGGGCGGGGACGTCGCCGCCGCGCGGCCGTAGGCCGCCGCGTCTGGCTGACAGGTCTCGCTGCCGGAGATTGTAGAGCCGGCTTGTCCAGCCCGGCGGACCCCGGAATCCGGGGATAGCCGGCGCCGGGAATACACGATTTGCTAGCACAAGTCTGGGGCGAGGCGCCAGACACGGCCCGCCGGGGAACTGCCGCTTGCGGCGGTGGGGTCCGGGCTCGCGTGCCGCGGTGCCTGGGGGGGAGCCCGGCGGGCCTGAGTCAGGTTCCTCGCCCCAGATCAGGACAGGCCGGGTTCGTCAGCCCGGCCACCTGGGGGCCAGCCCTGGTCGCGGGGGAGCACCGGCCGAGCCGACTTCCCCGCGCCCCGGCAGCCTGCCGGCTACAGCGCCCCCGCAGGCGAGCGGGAAAACTTGGGCCACTGGGGGACGTCGGCGCAGGTGGCGCATGAGGCGCGGCGAACTGGGGCGGGGACAGGCTCTGGTCAGAGTCCGACAGGCGCGGTCCGGGTCGGGGTGGACCTCGATCAGCAGGCCGTGCGCGCCGGCCGCCCGGGCCGCCCACGCCATCGGCGCGACGTAGGGCCGGCTGCCGGTCCCGTGACTGGGGTCCACGATGACCGGCAGGTGCGACCGCTCCCGGACGACGACGACGGCCGACAGGTCCAGCGTGTTGCGGGTCGCGCTCTCGAACGTGCGGATGCCCCGCTCGCACAGGATGACCTGCTGGTTGCCCTGGGCCACCACGTACTCGGCGGCGGCCAGCCACTCCTCGATGGTGCTGGACAGGCCGCGCTTGAGCAGCACCGGCCGGTCCACCTTGCCCAGCTCGCGCAGCAGGTCGAAGTTCTGCATGTTGCGGGCGCCGACCTGGAGGATGTCGGCTGCCCCGGCCATCCGCGGCACCTGGTCGACGGCCATCACCTCGGTGATCACCGGCAGCCCGGCCTCGCGCCCGGCCGCCACCAGCAGGTCCAGGCCGTCCCAGCCCAGGCCCTGGAACGAGTACGGCGAGGTCCGCGGCTTGAACACGCCGCCGCGCAGGATGTGCGCGCCGTGGTCGGCGACGAACCGCGCGGTGGCAGTGATCTGCTCCTGGCTCTCCACCGAGCACGGCCCGGCCATCACCACGAAGCCGTCGCCGCCGATCAGCAGGTCGCCGACGGCGATCAGGGTGTCGTCCTGGCGGGCATCGCGGTCGACCAGCTTGTAGTGCCGGGACCGGCTCCCGGCCGGCCGCGGGGCGGCGGCGACGGCCTCCAGCATCTCGGCCGGGTCCTGCGCGGCGGCCGTTACGGATTCTCGTGACGATGGCTGCTGGCCGCCTACCTCGCCGGGGCGGGCCGGGGCCCGCAGCGCCTTGGCCGGGTAGCTGCCCAGGATCTTGACGAACAGTGCCGCCGCGCGCAGCTCGTCCAGGGCGGCCGCGGTCCGCGGGTCCGCGGCGTTGCCCTCGATGTCGATGAAGAACATGTACTCCCAGGGGCGGCCGGGCCGCGGCCGGGACTCCAGCTTGGTCATCGAGTGACCGCTGCCGGACAGCACCTCCAGGCAGCGCAGCAGGTCGCCTTCCTCGTGCCCGGTGACCAGGATGAGGCTGGTCTTGCACGGGATGCGCAGGTCGACCGCGGCGGCGGTGCGGGACAGCACGACGAACCGGGTGTAGTTGTCGGTCAGGTCGGAGATGTTATGCCGCAGCACGGTCAGGCCGTAGGCGGCGGCCGCGTCCGGGGAGCCGATCGCCGCGGTAGACGGGATCGCCCTGCTCGGCCACCGCGCGCATCGCCTCGGCGGTGTCGAAGTAGCTGGTCGGCGACGGCCTGCGGGACCGACTGCCAGGAACTGCGTGCACTGCTCCAGGGCCCTGCGGGTGGGACAGGATCCGGCGTCAGCGAGGTCAGCGGCACCTCGGCCGCGGCGGCCAGGCAGTGGTCGACCTTCCAGGTCTCCTCGCCGACGATGAACAGCTCGTGCTCGCGCAGCAGGGCGTAGACCTCGTTGATGCTGCCGGCGGTGGTGTTCTCGATCGGCAGCACGGCCAGGTCGGCCTGCCCGGACAGCAGGGCGCGGCGGCCTCGCGGAAGGTGCGGAAGCCGGTCAGCTCACCTTCCAGGCCGCGCCCGGCCAGGTACTTCTGCGCGGCGGCGTCGCTGTAGGCATGGGCCACGCCCTGGAAGGCGACTCTGACCTGGCCGCCTTCGTCGTCGCCGTTCAGCCGCCGGGCCTGCTGCGCCACCGAGTCGCTGATCAGCTCGCGGAAGATGCGGCGCACCAGGCTCGCTGAGACGCCCAGCTCGGCCGCGGCCGCGGCCACGCCGTCGAGGACCTGCCGCTCGCGGTCGGCATCCTGGATGCCGGCGCTGCCGCCTGCTCCTTGACCGCCGCGATCGCGGCGATGATGTCGCTGCCGCTGCGCGATCAGCCGCACGATCCCGCCGTCGACCTCATCGAGGTCATGCCGGAGCCCGGTGATGTCGCGACGCTGCCCGTTCATAGTGCGTACCCGCCCGTCTGCGCTGACTGCTGTGCTCGTCCGGCGCCGGGACAGCTGCGTGGTGTCACCCGGCGTAGCCGGCGAGAGCGCCACGCTATCGCATGGCTGATAGCTGGCTCAGCTGAGGAAAGAGAGGCGGACGTTGCGGTGCGTGTTGTCCGGGTTGATGTCAACCAGGACGATCGACTGCCAGGTCCCGAGCGCGATCGAGCCGCCCACGACCGGCAGGGTCGCAAACGGGGCGATAAAGGCCGGCATCACGTGGGTCCGGCCGTGGCCCGGCGAGCCGTGCTGGTGCCGCCACCGGTTGTCGGCCGGCAGCAGGTCGCGCAGCGCGGCGAGCAGGTCGGTGTCGCTGTAGGCGCCGACCTCCAGCACGGCCAGCCCGGCGGTGGCGTGCGGCACGAACACGTGCAGCAGCCCCTCGCCGCCGCCGGCCACGTCGGTGACGAACTTCTGGCACTGCGGCGTCAGGTTGAGCACGGTCTCGCGGGTGCCCGTGGACACCTCGATCAGCTCGGTGCGCATCGGTGCATCAGCTCCGCAGGTAGGAAGCGCCGTTCAGGTCGACGATGGTGCCGCTGGCCCACTCGGCCGCGGGCGAGGCCAGGTACAGCACCGCGGCGGCGATCTCGGCCGGCTCGGCGATCCGGTTGAAGGGGCTCTGCCCGCGGATCTCGTCGCCGCCGGGCCCGGCCATGGTCCCGGTCACCATGTCGGTCTCGACGTAGCCCGGGGCCACCCCGGTAACGGCGATCCCGTGCGGGGCCAGCGCCCGGGCCAGGGACTGGCCGAGGGCGTTCAGGCCGGCCTTGCTGGCGCCGTAGGCGGGCTGGCCCGGCTCGCCGCGGAACGCGCCGCGTGAGGACACGTTGATGATCCGGCCGCCGCCGCGCGCCGTCATGTGCTGGACCGCGCACCAGCAGGCGTTGGCCGCCCCGGTCAGGTTGACCGCGAGGGTGGCCTGCCAGGCGGCCTGCCACTGCTCGTAGGACACCTCGGTGATCGGATGCTGCTCGAAGATCCCGGCGTTGTTGACCAGCACGTCCAGCCCGCCCAGCGCGGCGGCGGCGTGGTCCACCATGGCGCGGACCGCCTCGGGATCGGCCAGGTCGGCCTGGACGACGACATGGCCGGTGCCCGGCAGCCCGGCCACTACCTCGGCGGCGAGTGCGGCCGAGGCCCGGTGGTGGACGGCTACCCGGTCGCCCGCGGCGGCGAAGGCCTCGGCGATCGCGCGGCCGATCCCGCGCGACGCCCCCGTTATCAAGATCGCTCGGTTGCTCACGGACTGACCTTAGCGTCCGGGCACCGGGGCCGCCGGCGCCCGTTCCCCCGGTCCGCGCGCCGCCACCGGGCAGACAGCGACTCTTGCGCCGAAATGACATTCGCGACATCTTTGGTTTCCGTTGCGGGGCCGGGAAGGCGGCGGATCGTTGAGTAACCAGGCACCCGGGTTACGGCAGAACAAGAACTGGCAGCGGCTCTGGCTGGGCCAGTCCGTGTCCCTCCTCGGGGACATGGTCTTCCTGATCACGGTCATGCTGTGGATCGCCACCGTGATCGCGAAAGGCCCGGATGGCGTCATCGCCTCCTGGGCGCCGGCCGCGGTCAGCGGAGCGCTCATCGCCGTCGCCGTCCCGGCCCTGATCGTCGGGCCGTTCGCGGGCGTCTGGGTGGACCGGTGGAACCGGCGCCGGACCATGCTGACCGCCGACGCCGCGCGGTTCCTGCTCATCGCCGGCCTGCTGGTCCTGCCGCTGCTCCGGCACCGGATCCCGGTCGGCGGGCAGCTGGCGATCCTGTACGCGGTGCTGGCGGCGGCGAGCTGCTTCGCCGAGTTCTTCGATCCCTCGCGGCTGGCCGTCATCGGCACGATCGTGCCCCCGGACGACCAGGCCAGGGCCAGCGGGCACCTCCAGGCCATGGCAGCGTTCGCCCAGGTCCTCGGTCCGCCGATCGCGGCCCCGCTGCTGATCACCTTCGGCGTGCAGTGGGCGCTGATCCTGAACGCGGCCAGCTTCGGCATCTCCTTCCTGTGCGTGCGGGCCATGCGCATTCCGCCGGCTCCGGCGCAGCCCGGCGCGGAGCGGGCCAGCTACGGAACGGAGCTCCGCGCCGGCCTGAAGTACTTCGCGGCCAGCAAGATCCTGGTCAGCATGGCGATCAGCATCATGATCACGATGCTGGGCGTCGGCGCCATCAACGCGGTCGGCGTGTTCTTCATCGTGCACAACCTGCACGTCTCGGCCAGCTGGCTGGGCACGGTCTCGGGAGTTGTCGGCGCCGGAGCGGTCGCGGGCGCGCTGAGCACGGGGGTGCTGGCCAGCCGGGTCCAGCTGGGCAAGCTGCTGTGGCTGGGCCTGATCGTCGGCGGGCTGGGCCTGGTCGGCCTGTCCCGCTGCACGGCGCTGCCCCCGGCGCTGGTGGCCGGCCTGGTGCTCGGCCTGTCGGTGGGAGTGATCAACGCGGTCGACGGGCCGATCCTGCTGCGGACCACCCCGCTGCACCTGATGGGCCGCGTCAGCGCGGTCTTCAGCCCGCTGCAGCAGATCGCGGCCCTGACGTCGATGACCCTGGCCGGGGTGCTGTCCAGCACCGTCCTGCTGCGGTTCCACGCGGTGCTGGCGGGAGTCACTTTCGGGCCCTACGACACCATCTTCGGCATCAGCGGCCTGATGTTCATTGTCGCCGGCCTGGCCATCATCCGGCCCATGCGCGCCCTGCCCGCGGCCGCGCCCGGCAGTGTCGTGGCCAGCGAGGCCGCTGCCCCTGGCGAGGCGCCGGAAGCAGCCCCGGCGAACTGACGGCGGGCACTACGGCCGGGCCTGGTCCGGTCCGGTTTCCCCGCGGCCCGCGCCCGGCGAGCGGGTTCATCGACCCAGCTCCGGGGCTGATTGACCCGCGTATGGTACGAATTTGCTCATGATCGTGACTCGCACCCCGGCCCGCGCCGCAGCCGGCGCCCCGCGGCGGCTTCCGTGACCGCGGGCGGCTGGCCGTCCAGGATCGGCGACCTGCCCACACCCGCGCTGATCGCGGACGCCGGGGCGCTGCAGCACAACATCGACGTGATGGCCGCCGCGCTGCCGGGCGAGCGGCTGCGCCCGCACGTCAAGGCGCACAAGTGCACGAGCCTGGCGCGGCGCCAGGCGGAGGCGGGGCACCGGTCGTTCACCTGCGCGACGATCCGCGAGTGCGAGGGCATGGCCGCCGCCGGCCTGGGCGAGGACCTGCTGCTCGGGAACGAGGTCCTGGATACGCGGCGGCTCGGCAAGCTGGTCGCCGACGGCGCGCGGGTCACTGTCGCGGTGGACTCGGAGCAGACCATCGAGGCGGCGGTGACCGGCGGCGTGCCCGAGGTGCTGATCGACGTCAACGTCGGCCTGCCGCGGTGCGGCTGCGCGCCGGGCGACGCCGGCGCGCTGGCGGACCGGGCCCGGGCGCGCGGCCTGCAGGTGCGCGGCGTGATGGGCTACGAGGGGCACGTGGTCGGGCTAGCCGACGCCGCCGAGCGCGAGCGGCAGTGCCGGGAGTCGATGGAACTGCTGCTGAGCGCGCACGCCGACGTGGGCGGCGAGCTGATCTCGGCCGGCGGCACCGGGACGTACACGATCAACACCTGGGCCAATGAGATCCAGGCCGGCTCCTACGTGCTGATGGACACCGCCTACGGCAAGCTCGGCCTGCCCTTCCGCCAGGCCCTGTTCGTGCTGGCCACGGTGGTCTCATCCAGCCCGGAATGGTCGGTGGCCGACGCCGGGCTCAAGACGATGGGGATGGACCACGGCAATCCCGATGTCGAGGGTTCCACGCTGTGGTTCCTGTCCGATGAGCACGCCACGTTCGCGCCGCCCCGCCCGGTGGGCGACCGGGTCCGGCTCATCCCGGCCCACGTCGACCCCACGATGGCTTACCACGAGCGGATGTACATCTGCTCGGGCGAGGACGTGATCGACGTCTGGCCGGTTGACCTGCGCGGCTGGTGACCCCCGGCAGGGCAGCGCCCTCCTGCCCGCCCTCCTCTCGCTGATAACAGCAAGAGAAGGGCGGGCTGCGTAGCGTTTGGCGGCCCGCGGGTGATGAATACCCAGAGGGGGATCGCGGCTGCATTCGCGGGCTTTCGCCGCGGCTCATTCAGCGGCCTGCGCAGGATCATCCGGTTGTGAGCGTTCAAAACGGCGCCAATCTGGAAATCCTGTAAGCGAGGTTGCTGCTTGGAGAAGGGCGACGTGAATGGCCTGGACCGAGGACGAGCAGGCGCGGCACGATCAGCTGGCCGCCGACCTGGAGCGGCTGAACGACCGGGCCGAGGCATTCGTGGAATGCTTCCGGCTCATGCGCGAGTACGTGATCAGGAACCCGCCGCGCACGGAGGGCGATAGCGACCTGGTCCGGCTGATGGCGATGACCGCGGGCGGCAGCCTGGGCGAGCAGGGGTAGCCGTCAGATGTCCCCGGCGGCACGGCGGGGATCGTCGTCCGCCTCGTGCCGGGCCGGGAAGAGCCGGTCCTGGATGCGCATGACCAGGGGGATGGCGACCCAGCACAGCCAGGCGTAGCGGTAGAAGAACGAGATCGGGATCGAGACGACGAACATCGCGATGATGACGATCAGGCCGCGAATGCGATTGCTGCCGATGTCGTCCGGGGCGCCGGGCCGCAGCAGCCGGGAGCGCCGCACCTCGAGGGTCATCAGCAGCAGGCACAGGCCGGCTGATCGCCTGGACCCCGGCGTAGATAGTGAACCGGACGCCGAGCGCGCCGGAGCCGGAGACCAGCCGGGTGGCGAACGGCGTGAGCACCATCATCAGCAGCCACACCATGTTCAGCTGAGCCACCTGCTTGTCCAGCCGGTCGACGTAGCGGAACAGCCGCCGGTGCGCGGCCCAGTGATTGCCGATGACCACGAAGCTGATCAGGAACGCGATGTAGGCGTCGCCGTTGGCCTGCAGCGAGTGCAGCATGTCGATGTTGTGAATGCCGGTCGGCAGCGGCAGGGCCAGGGCCAGCAGCGTGATCGCGATCGCGACCACCGCGTCGGAGAAGAAGATGGTGCGCTCGGCGACCGCCGCCTCCACCTCGGCAGCGGTGGCCTGCGCCTCGGGCGAGGCGTCCCCGGCGGCGCTGACCTCCGCCGCGGTCGAGGCGTCGCCAGCGGCGGTGACCTCCGCCTCAGGCGGGGGGTTGCCGGCGGGGGCCGGGCCGGATGCGGTGGTCATGATCGGGCCGCTTTCGGTGCGCGTCGGAGGCGGCAGGCTATCAGCGGCCAGCTGCCGCGGGCAGGCGCTGGCCCCTGGCGGTCAGGCCGGCCGGCCCGCCGCAGCGGGCCCGGCCGCGGATCCGGCCGGGCGGATGCCGTAGCTGCCCAGCGAGGGCTCCAGCAGATCGAACGCGCGCTCCGCGGCCGCGGCCAGCGCGGTCAGGATGTCCGGGCGCGCCTCGCCGGCCAGGCTGCGCGCGCTGCCCTCGGCGAACAGCACCCGGTGCACCGAGGCCAGCTGCGCGGCCACGATCCGCTGCAGGACGTCCTCGCGACCGGTCTCGGCCGCGATCGCGTCGCCCAGGGCCTGCTCGCGGGCGGCCAGTATCTCCAGACCGCGGCTGGCCAGCACCGGGCTGCTGCGGATCATCCGGGCGAACTCCGGGCCGACCAGGCCGAGCGTGACGTCGGCCCGCTCCGCGGCCTCGGCGTAGGACCGCCGCACCGCGGCCAGCATGCTCTCGCCCGGCCGCCGGGCGGTGATGGCATCGGCCAGGCCCGAGATGATTCCCTCCGCGCGATCGAAGACCAGGTCCTCCTTGCGCGGGAAGTAGTTGGTGACCGTCATCTTGGACACCCCGGCGGCCTCGGCCACCTGGGAGATGGTGACCGTGTCGAAGCCGCGCTGGGCGAACATCGCCGTGGCGATGTCGGAGATCGTCCGCCGCGTCTCCTGCTTCTTGCGCTCCCGCAGTCCGGTGGTCATGAGGCCAGTCTAGCAGATTCTTAGGTCGAGTAAATAATTAGGTTTGACAGAAACTTAGGTCAGACCTAATCTTAGGTCCATGCTCAGCGACAAGGACACGGAGGCTCCCGCCATGCACGCCACCCCAGCGCTCTGCCCGCCCGCCGCCGCCGGCCGGACCACCACGGCCTCCGGCCCGGCCGCCGCGGCCACCGCGCCGGGGCGCGGCCAGGCCACGGCCAGCTCGCTGCGGTCGCTGGCCATCGACGTCGCGGTGCCGCTCGGCAGCTACTACCTGATGCGCGACGCGCTCGGCCTGAGCCTGTGGCTGTCGCTGGCGCTGAGCAGCGTGGTCCCGGTCATCCGCTCGGTGTTCGCGGCGGTGGTCCAGCGGCGGCTCAACGTGCTGGCCATGCTGATGCTGGCGGTGAACATCGCGGGCATCGGGATCAGCTTCTGGACCGGCGACCCGCGGATGATGATCGCCAAGGACTCGGTCGTCAGCAGCGTGATCGCGCTGGCCATCCTGGGCTCGGTGGCGCTGCGCCGCCCGCTGATGACCGAGGGCCTGAAGGTCTTCGTCACCCGGGGATCGGCGGACCGGACCGCCGCCTGGGACCGGCTGGCCGCGGCCAGCCCGCGGTTCCGCCGCCTGGAGCTCACCTTCAGTGCCATCTGGGGCACCGCGCTGCTGGCGGACTGCGTCGCGCGGCTGGTCGGCGCCTTCACCCTGC
Organism: uncultured Actinomycetota bacterium; assembly: GCA_963780555.1. Lineage (GTDB taxonomy): Bacteria > Actinomycetota > Actinomycetes > Streptosporangiales > Streptosporangiaceae > DASUBV01. Next base: position 486,603 of record CAWACD010000002.1, read on the forward strand.
CGGTGACCACGATGGTGTGGCTGGGCACGGTCATGCTGCTGGGCGCGATCGGCCTGGCCATCATGGCCGGCGGCCTGGCCGTCGGGCCGATGGAGAAGATGATCGAGGACGAGACCCGCTAAGGCAGGCCCGGCCCGCACTCAGCCCGTCGCCCGGAACCACTCGTCACCCTCCAGGAGGAGCCAGCTCATGCGCGGCAAGGGCATCAACTACGACACCGGGTTCTTCCCCGGCGGCCATAACAGCCGTGAGCTGTTCGACCCGGCCGTCGTCCGCCGCGAGATGCAGATCATCGCCGACGAGCTGCACTGCAGCGCCGTCCGGGTCAGCGGGGGCGACCCGGGGCGGCTGAGCATCGCCGGCGAGCTGGCTGCGGCGGCCGGGCTGGAGGTCTGGTTCGCTCCCTTCCCCTGCGAGCTAGGTCTCGGCGAGCTCAGCGAGGTCCTGGCCGACTGCGCCGACCGGGCCGAGCGGCTGCGCCGGTCCGGCGCCGAGGTGGTCCTGGCCACCGGCTGCGAGATCAGCCTGTTCAACTCCGGGCTCCTGCCGGGCGGCACGGTGTATGAGCGGATCTCCGGGCTGACCTCGTGGGGCCCGGGGATGGGAGCCGCGTTCGGGGCCATGCCGGGCAAGCTGAACGAGTTCCTGGCCGGGGTCGTCGCGGATGCCCGCCGCCGCTTCGGCGGGCGCATCACCTACGCTTCCGGAACCTGGGAGCCGGTGGACTGGACCCCGTTCGACATCGTGGCCGCCGACGCCTACCGGGACGCTGACAACGCGGCCGGCTACGCCGCCAGCCTGAAGCAGCTCACCGGGCACGGCAAGCCTGCGGCCGTCACGGAGTTCGGCTGCTGCACCTATGCCGGCGCCGCTGACCGGGGCGGCCTGGGCTGGGCTATCGCTGAGGAGGACGCCGACCCGCCGCGGCTGGCCGGCGACTATGTCCGGGACGAGGCCGAGCAGGTCCGCTACCTCACCGAGCTGCTGCCGGCGTTCGAGGAGGCAGGTATCGACGCGGCCTTCTGGTTCACCTTCGCCGGGTACGGGCACCCGCACCGCGACGAGCCGCGCGCCGACCTGGACCTGGCCAGCTACGGCGTGGTGAAGATGCTGCCCGGCGGCCCGGGCACCGGCCGGGAGGGCCTGGGCTGGGAGCCGAAGCTGGCCTTCGCGGCACTGGCCCGTGCCTACCACCCGGCCGAGGCCGGCGCGGGTGGGGCGCCAGTGACGTGACAGGGCACAATAGCGGCATGCCGGATATCACGCCAGATGACATGCAGCGGCCGGTACGCGCGCTGGCCGAGTCCTACGTCGCCGCGCTGGCCGAGCTAGACCCGCTGCTGGCGACCCGGCTCGGGACCGGGTCCGGCCAGGACCGGCTGCCGGACCTGTCGCCCGCCGGGCAGCAGGCCCGCGACGACCTGGCCCGGACCACGCTCGACCCGGCTGGCCGCCCTGGACCCGGCGGCGCGCCCGGCCCGGACGGCGACGGCGGCCGGCGGCCGCCCGGGAGCGGCGCTGCGCCCGGCTGCTGCGCGAGCGGCTGGAAGCCGAGCTGGACATGTGCCGGGGCGGGGGAGCACCTGCGCGCGGTGTCCAATATCTTCGGCCCGCTGCAGCGGCGTCCGGAACGTCTTCACCATCATGCCGGCCGCGACCGCCGGCGACTGGGCGGTCATCGCCCGCCGGATGAGCGCCGTCCCGCAGGCCCTGGCCGGCTACCGCGAGTCGCTGGCCGAGGGCGCGCGCCAGGGGCTGCTCGCCGCGCCGCGCCAGGTCCAGACGGTCACCGGCCAGATATCGGCGACTGGCTGGCGGCCGGCGGGCGGCGCGGGCTGGTTCGCGGAGTTCAGCAGCGGGCGCCGACGTGCCCGCCGCGCTGCGCGCCGACCTGGACGACGCCGCGGCCGAGGCGGCCGGCGCCGCCGCCGACCTGCGGGACTGGCTGACCGCCGAGTACCTGCCCCGGGCCGACGGCACGCCCGGACGGGATGGGCGAGGAGCGGTACCTGCGCACCGCCCGGCGCTGGACCGGCGCGCGGCTGGACCTGGCCGAGACCTATGAGTGGGGCTGGGCGCAGTACCGCCGGAAATCCTGGCGCAGATGCAGGACGAGGCCCGGCACGTGCTGCCCGGCGCCAGCCCGCAGGAGGCCATGCGCTATCTCGACGAGCACAGCAAGGCCGTCGAGGGCGTCGAGCAGATCCGGCGGCGGCTGCAGCAGATGATGGACGAGGCCATCGCCGACCTGGACGGCACGCACTTCGAGCTGGCCGAGCCGATCAAGACCGTCGAGGCGATGATCGCGCCCGGCGGGCAGCGCGGCCGCGCCGTACTACACCGGCGCCGTCGCAGGACTTCTCCCGGCCCGGCCGGACCTGGCTGCCGACGCTGGGCCGCACCCGGTTCCCGGAGTGGAACCTGATCAGCGTCTGGTACCACGAGGGCGTCCCCGGCCACCATCTGCAGCTGGCCCAGTGGACCTACCTGGCCGGCCAGCTGTCCACGTTCCAGACCGGCGTCGGCGGGGTCAGCGCCTGCCTGGAAGGCTGGGCCCTGTACGCCGAGCGGCTGATGGACGAGCTCGGCTACCTGCGGCCCGCCGGGGCCCGGCTGGGCTACCTGGACGCCCAGATGATGCGGGCCGTGCGGGTCGATCATCGACCTCGGCATGCACCTGGGCCTGACCGTGCCCGGCCGACTCGCCGGTCGGCGCGGGCCAGGTGTGGACGCCGGAGCTGGCGGGTGAGTTCTTCCGGGCGCACAGCGGCCGGGACGCCGAGTTCATCGACAGCGAGATCGTCCGCTACCTGAGCGCGCCCGGCCAGGCCATCAGCTACAAGATCGGCGAGCGGGCCTGGCTGGCGGGCCGGGCCGCGGCCCGCGCCGCCCGCGGGGCCAGCTTCGACCTCAAGGCCTGGCACATGGCGGCGCTGTCGCTCGGCTCGCTTGGCCTGGACGACCTGGCTGACGAGCTGGCCCGGCTGTAAGCGGCCTGGCCGGGGCGGCCCGGCGGCCGGGCGGCCCGCGGATGCGGGTCCGGTTGCCGGCGCTACTGCAGCTGGTCGGGCCAGCGGGCCGCCTCGGGGGACCGGCGGCGCAGGTCGTCGCGGATCTCATGGCCCAGCTTGCGTGTCTCGCGGTGGTTCAGCAGCGCGCCGACTGCGGCCCCGGTCAGCAGCGGCCCGAGCGACGCGGCGCTGCGGCCGGCCCGGGCGATCAGCCGCCGCTCCAGCTGCCGGCGCAGCGGCGAGCCCAGGGCCAGGACCAGCCCGCCCGGTGCCAGCCCGACACCCCGGCGGTGCGCCCAGGCATCCAGGTAGGACAGCATCCGGTCGGCCGCCGAGCCCGGCGCCCGCATCCCGTAGACCTCGTGCAGCTCGGCGGTCAGCTTGAGCTCGATGGCAACCAGGGCCAGCGTCTCGACGCCGAGCTCCACCGGCGCGGCCGGGACCACCGGCAGCACCATGGCCGTCCCGACGGCCGCGCCCACCCCGGCCGCCGCCCGCGCCGAGCCGTGGATCAGTGCGTCGGCCAGCTCCTCGGGAGTCAGGCCGGGGTACTGGGCCCGCAGGGTGTCCAGGTCCCGGATCGGTATCCGGGGCGCCATGGCCAGCGCCTGGGTGGTCAGCCACCGGCCGCCCGCCTGCAGCCCGGTCCAGGCGGTCATGCCGCCGCGCCCGGCCAGCCGCCCGCTGCGTCCGGCGATCCGGCCGCCGCGCCCGGTCAGCCGGGGGATACCCCGGGCCAGCCGGCGGCGCCGCGACTCGGAGCGCTCCTCGCTGAGCTCGCCGGCCAGCTCCGCGACCCGCTCGGGCAGCTGCTCGCCGTCACGGGGCACCAGCTCGCCGCTCCCCGGCTGGCCGCCGGCCTCCGCTCCGGGCTCGCGGGGCTCGCCGGCCCCCGGATGATCTCTGGGCTCCATGGGCTAGGACTACCCGGCCGCGGCTGGCGTACGCAGGCGAACCGCGACGGGCGTGCTCACCGGCGCCCCGTCGAGCCGCGGCGCGCTGCGGCAGCGGCCAGCTGGCATCCCGCTAGCGTGCCGCCGTGGAGGCCGTCGACGGCAGGGAGGGGGAAGGGCGAGCCGGGTCTCGTCGCTCTGGCCCGGGCTGACGCCGGCTCCGTTGTTGTCAGTGGTGCCGGGGAGGGCGAGCCGGGGCGGGGGCCGGGACTGCCGGCTGGGTCAGGACGGGGCGAGGACGCAGAACTCGTTACCCTCCGGGTCGGCGAGGCACGCCCACGGGACGTCGCCCTGGCCGAAGTCGATATCGGTGGCGCCGAGGACCCGCAGCCGGGCTGCCTCCGCCTCCTGATCGTCACCGGGGTAGGGCCGGAGGTCGAGATGGATGCGCGGCCGGGCAGCCCGGTTCCACCCGGTTTTCACGCCGGGCGCGCGCACGAACTCGAGATACGGCCCGACATCCCGGGCGGAGCGCAGCATCGCGTGATCGTCGGTTACCTCGTGCCGGGTCCAGTCCATCGCCTCGCCCCAGAACTGGGCCATGGCCCGCGGATCGGCGCAGCCGACCACCACCGCGGCGACTGGTCCGGTGTCCCGGTAGGCCAGCCGAGGCTCCTGCACGCAGAACTCGTTGCCCTCCGGGTCGGCGAGGACCGCCCACGGGACGTCGCCCTGGCCCGCGCCGGCGGGCGTCGCGCCGAGTTCCCGTAGGCGCGCGACCAGGTCCGCCTGATGGGCGGCGGAGGTCGTGGCGAGATTGACGTGCACGCGGTTCTCCGCCGTCTTGGGCTGCGGGTCGGCCACGATGTCGATGCAGACGGCGGCGGGGTCGGGGTAGACGAAGTCCTCGGGCTCGAGGTTGGTCACGCCGGGTGCCTCGCTCGAGACACCCCAGCCGAGCGCCGCCGCCCAGAACCGGCCGAGCGCCGAGTCATCCCCGGCCTTCATGTGAATCTGAACTAGCCGCGTCGCCATGCCGCCGATGTTAGGTCCATAGCCTCCGGCTCGGCCTTTCGCGCCGGTCCGGCCGGCTGCGCCGGCCGGGATCCGGAGACCGAGCCTAGGACTGGTGCTCCAGCGCGCGCCGGGTCAGCACGCGCGCCAGGTGCTGGCGGTAGGCCCGGTCGGCATGGATGTCCTCACCCGGTGAGGTGCCCTCGGCGGCCAGCTCGGCCGCCTCTGCCGGGCTGGCCCCGCCCGCCAGCGCCTGCTCGGCGGCCAGCGCCCGCAGTGGCTTCGGGCCCATGTTGGCCAGCGCGATCCGGCCGGCGACCGCCGCGGCGCCGACGATGGCCCAGTCGTTGGCCCGGCGGACAAACTTCTGGTAGCCCCACGGCACGCCGGGGCGGCTGGGCACCCGCACGGCAGCCAGCAGCTCACCTTCGGCCAGCGCCGTCTCGAAGTACCCGTCGAAGAAGTCGTCCGCGCCGACCAGCCGGCTGCCGTCCGGCCCGCGCAGCTCCACCGAGCCGCCCAGGGCGACCAGGGCCATGGGCAGGTCAGCGGCGGGGTCGGCGTGCGCCAGCGAGCCGCCGATGGTGCCGCGGTGCCGGATCTGCGGGTCGCCGACCTGGGCGGCGGCGTGCGCCAGCAGCGGCGCGCCGGCCCGGACCAGGTCCGAGGCGGCCAGCTCGGCATGCCGGGTGGTGGCGCCGATGACCAGCTCGTCGCCGTCGGCGGTGATCCCGCTCAGCTCGGTGACCTGGCCGATGTCGATGAGCACCGCGGGCATGGCCAGCCGCAGCTTCATCATCGGCAGCAGCGAGTGGCCGCCGGCCAGCAGCTTGGCCTCATCGCCGTGCTCGGCCAGCAGGTCCAGCGCATGCGCCGCCGAGGTGGCGGCGACGTACTCGAACGGGGCGGGGATCACTGGCCGGCCTCCTGCCCCGCGGCCTCGCGGGCCGCGGCACTGCCATTCAGGCTGGGCTCCGCCGCGGCCGCCGGCGGAGCGCTGCCGCCGCCGGCCCTGGCCGCGGCCAGCACCGCGCGGACGATGTTGTGGTAGCCGGTGCACCGGCACAGGTTGCCTTCCAGGCCCTCACGGACCTGCTCCTCGGTGGGGTCCGGGTTCTCGGCCAGCATGCTGGTGGCCGCCATCACCATGCCCGGTGTGCAGAACCCGCACTGCAGGCCGTGCTCCTGCCGGAACGCGGCCTGCACCGGGTGCAGGTTCTCCGCGCTGCCCAGCCCCTCGGCGGTGATGACCTGCTGGCCGGCGGCCTGCGCCGTCAGCACCGTGCAGGACTTCACCGACTGGCCGTCCAGCAGCACCGTGCAGGCCCCGCAGGAGGTCGTGTCACAGCCGATGTTGGCCGCCCGCAGCCCGAGGTGCTCGCGCAGGTAGTGCACCAGGAGCAGCCGCGGCTCGATCTCGGCCGAGCGAGCCTCCCCGTTGACGGTGAGCTTGACCTGCATTAGGCGTTCTCCGATCGCGAGCTGCCGGATCCGTTCGCGGCGGCCTGGATGGCCGCCCAGACACGCTGCGGGGTGGTGGGCATTTCGATATGCCGGACGCCCAGGTGGGCCACGGCGTCGATGACCGCGCTCTGCACGGCGGGAGTGGCGCCGATCGTGCCGGCCTCGCCGATGCCCTTGGCGCCGAGCGGGTTGTAGGTGGTCGGCGTGGCCATGTCGGCCAGCTCGAAGCTGGGGACCTCGGTGGCGGACAGGATCGGGTAGTCAGCGAAGCTGGCGGTCAGCGGGTTGCCGTCGCTGTCGTAGACGACCTCCTCCAGGAACGCCTGCGCGGCGCCCTGCGCGATGCCGCCGTGCCGCTGGCCCTCGGCCAGCAGCGGGTTGAGCACCACGCCGGCGTCATCGACGGTCACCACGCGGCGCAGGAACACCTTGCCGGTCTCGGTGTCGACCTCGGTCACCGCGACATGGGTGCCGAACGGGTAGGTGGCGTTCGGCGCGCGAGAACACGGTGCGCACCAGCAGCCGCTCCGTTTCCGCCAGCGAGGCCAGCGGGACGCTCGCCTCCGGGTCGCCGGCCACTGCGAACGTGCTGCTGGCGACGTCGAAGACCAGGTCCGCGGGGCTGGCCTCGAGCTCGGCCGCGGCCCGGTCCCTGGCCACGTCGATCAGCTCCCGGGAGGCCTTCTGGACGGCGGCGCCGCCCTGCTGCAGGCTGCGCGAGCCGCCGGTGCCGCCGCCTTCGGGCACCAGGTCGGTGTCACCCCACTTCAGGGTGATCTTCTCCATCGGGATGCCCAGCTCCTCGCTGGCCAGCATGGCCCACGCCGTCTCGTGGCCCTGGCCGTGCGGCGAGGTCCCGGTCAGGATCGTCGCCGACCCGTCCGGGTGCACCTCGACGGTGGCGTTCTCGTTGGGTGGCCCGGACTCGTCACCGCCGCCGGTGATCTCGACGTAGGAGGCGACGCCGATGCCCAGCTGCAGCGACGTCGCCGCGGGCCCGCCGCTCGGCCTGCTCGCGGCGCAGGTCCGCGTAGCCGGCCGCGTCCAGGCACCGGTCCAGGGCCGCCACGTAGTCGCCGCTGTCATACAGGGCGCCGAACGCGGTCTCGTGCGGCTCGGTGAACGGCGCCAGCAGGTTCCGGCGCCGGACCTGTGCCGGGTCCATCCCGATCTCGGCGGCGAACAGGTCCATGGCCCGCTCCAGCGCGGCGGTGGCCTCGGGCCGCCCGGCGCCGCGGTAGGCGCCCATCGGGGTCGTGGTGGTGACCAGGGTGGTCGCGAAGGCCTCGGCCCGCGGGATGTCGTAGGGGCCGGGCGCCATCAGGATGGTCAGCGACGGCAGGATGGCGCCGATCCGCAGGTAGGCGCCGCTGTCCTGGAGCACGTCCAGCCGGTAGGCCAGGACGTTGCCGTCCCTGGTGCCGCCGATGGTGATGGTCTGCTCCTGGGCGCGGCCGTGCGTCATCGCGATCAGGTTCTCGTACCGGGTCTCGCTCCACCGGGCCGGCTGGCCCAGCTCGCGGGCTACCCAGCAGGTGATGGTGTGCTCGGGGTCGGCGCCGAACTTGGCGCCGAAGGCACCGCCGACGTCGGGCGTGATGATCCGGACGCTGGCGGTGTCGATGGCCAGCTGGCCGGCCAGGCTGCCGCGCGTGCCCTGGGCGCCCTGGTTGGGGATCCAGGCCGTCAGCCGGCCGTCCTCGCCCCACGCCGCCGCGGCCGAGCGCGACTCCATCGGCGCGGGTGCGACGCGCTGGTTGATGATCGTCTTGGTGACGACCACCTCGCAGCCGTCGAACAGGTCGGCGGCGGCGGTGGACCGGTCGCCGAACTCCATGGCCACGTTGGTGCCCGCCGCGGGGAACAGCAGGGTCGTCGCCATCCCGGGCGCCGGTCAGGCTGACCACCGCCGGCAGCGGGTCGTAGTCGACGCTGACCAGCTCGGTGGCGTCCTCGCCCTGGTAGGGCTCCTCGGTGACGACCACCGCGACCGGCTCGCCCACGAAGCGCACCGTGTCGGTGGCCAGCAGCCGCTGCTGCATCTCCGGGTTCATGCCGCCCATGCCCTTGCGCGGCGGCAGGCTGTCCAGATCTGCGCCCGTGTAGACCGCGACCACGCCGGGCGCCCCGGCAGCGGCGCTGATGTCGATGCCGGTGATCTTCGCGTGGGCCACCGGCGACCGCACAAAGCACAGGTGCACAGCGCCGGCTAGCCGGTCATCCGTAACGTCCTCGGTGTAGACGCCGCCTGTTGTCAGGAAGCGCGGATCTTCCGTCCGCAGGACCCGGGTACCCAGGATGCTCAACGACCAGCTCCCCTCGCGCACAACTGCTGGCCGCTGTCGTGGCGAGCGGCTCACACGGGGGCAGCCGGGGGCAGCCTGCGGGGGAGTGGCTCCTGACATCTGGCCCGCTACCGGGATGGTGCGGGCGCAACCAGCACTGCCGATCTTGCCTGGTCATCCTCAGGCAGGTCAAACCCGCCCGGAAAGTCAGCCGGGCCGGTCGTGGCGCCGCCGGGACCGGGAAGAACCGGACGGCCCGGATGGTTATGGCCTGGGTTGCGGGCCGCCGGAAATTACCTATCGGGCCAGCGGCCCGGCCGGATAGCATCGTGTGCTACCCCACCTCAGATCGGAGTTTCTCGTGTATTCGCGTGCGCCCGGGCGCCGCCTGTCGGGCGTGCTGCGGCGTTTCCCTGTCCTCAGGATCCCGGATTTCCGGATCCTGCTTGCCGACCGCCTGATCGCCCCCGCCGCCTACGGCTTCTCGCTGGTCGGCGTCTCGTTCGCCGTCCTGGAGCTGACCGGGTCGACCGCCGACCTGTCGTACGTGCTGGCCGCGCAGATCGTGCCGTCGCTCATCTTCACTCTGGTGGGCGGCGTCATCGCCGACCGGATCCGGCCGCAGCTGGTGATCGTCGCCGGCAACCTGATGATCGCCCTGGGCGAGGGGACCTTCGGGATCCTGGTCCTGACCGGCCATCCCCGGCTGTGGCAGATGATCGCGCTGGAGGTCGTGACCGGTACCGGCATGGCGATCTTCTACCCGGCCTCTCAGGCGCTGCTGCCGCGGATCGTCCCGTCCGGCCTGCTGCAGCAGGCCAGCGCGCTGAGCCGGCTGGCGATGAACGGCGGGCAGATGGGCGGCGCGGTGCTGGCCGGCCTGGCGGTGGCCGGGCTGGGTCCCGGCTGGGCGCTGGTCACCTGCGGGACCGGGATGCTCGGAACCGTGCCGCTGATGCTCAGCCTGCGGGTCCCGGCGCACGAGCGGACCCAGGACACCACCATGCTCCGCGACCTGCGCGAGGGCTGGTCGGAGTTCCGGTCGCACACCTGGCTGTGGGTGATCTGCGCGCAGTTCGGGGTGATCCTGATGGCCTGGTACGGCGCCTTCGAGGTGCTCGGCCCGGCCGTGGCGCGCTCGCACCTGGGCGGGGCGGCGGCCTGGGGGGCCATCGCGGCGGCCGACTCGGTGGGCCTGATCGTCGGCGGGTTCGTGTCGCTGAAGTTCAGCCCGCGGCGGCCGATGCGGTTCATCGTGCTGATGGGCGGGGCGATCGCGATCTCGCCCGCGTCGCTGGCCGGCCCCTGGCCGCTGCCGGTGGTGTGCCTGTCCTCGTTCGCGCTGGGCGTCGCCATGGAGATCGTGATGGTGCAGTGGACGGTCGCGCTGGCGACCCAGATCCCGCCGCGGATCCTGGCCCGGGTGTCGTCGTATGACGCGCTCGGCACGGTGATGGCCATGCCGGCCGGAGCCCTGCTGGCCGGCCCGGTGGCGGTGGCGGTCGGGGTACCCGCCACGGAGTACGGGGCGGCCGGGCTGATCCTGGTGGCCTCGGCCCTGGCGCTGATCCCGCGGGAGGTCCGCCGGGCTCGCCGAATCCAGGCGGGCTCGCCGCTGGCGGCCGAGGCGGTCGCGGCGGAGGCCGCCGTGGCGCGGGCCGTGGTGGCCGGCGCCACCGCGGAGACCGAGGCCGCGGCGGCCGGGCAGTCGGCCCGGCCCGCCGGGGCCCGCGCACCTCGCTGACGGCGGTCCAGCGGGCTGCGAGGCCTAGCTGGCCACGCGCTCAGTCAGGCCTTCCGCAGGAAGGACCGCCGCTCGGCCTGAATGCACCGGGTCGCCCGGGCGAACGCCACGTTCGCCCGGGCGTCCGGGTCGGCGGCCAGCCGCTCCCGGTACTGCTCGTAGGCGGCCAGCGAGTCGAAGTCGATCAGGGCCAGCGCGAAGTCGTTAGCGCCTTCCTTGGGCAGGTAGTAGCCGGTCAGCCGGCCGCCGCAGCGCTCGATGACGGGCGGCCAGGCGGCGGCGTACTTCTCGAAGTTGCCGGGCTCGTTCGGGTCGATCGTGTACTGGATGACGCAGGTGATCATTTCTCTCCGCGGTAGCTCTCGGGCCGGGTCGCTCAGGCACTGCCGTGACGCTACTGCCGGGTTGATTCGGCGCCGGCCGAACCAGGAGCCCGAGCCAGGGGCCCGGACCGGGTGAGTGGCAGGTCAGCCGGCCGGTGGCGGGAGAGCTAGTTCTGCCGGCCGGTGACGGCGACCGTCAGGCCGACAGTGATCATGGCCAGGCCGCCGGCGCCGCCCACGACTTCCAGCCGCCGCGGCGACCGGGCGAACCAGGTGCGGACGGCGCTGGCCGTCACGCCCCAGGTGGTGTCGGAGGCCAGGCCGATGACGATCGAGACCAGGGACAGCAGCAGCATCTGCTCCGGCACGTGCCCGGCCGCCCGGTTCACGAACTGCGGCAGGACCGCGCCGAACAGGATAAAGGCCTTGGGGTTGGTGACCCCGACGGTGAATCCGTCCCGGACCGCGCGCCGGGTGCTGCGCGGCGCGGCAGCCGTGCCGAACGCGGCGGACAGCGCCTTGCGGTGCCGGATGGCCTGGATGCCCAGCCAGATCAGGTAGGCCGAGCCGGCCAGCTTGATCACCGTGAACACGATGGCCGAGCGCTGCACCAGGGTGCCGATGCCGATGGCCACGCACACGGCCACCAGGTAGTTGCCCGCGGAGTTGCCGGCGACGGTGGCCAGGGCCGTGCGGCGCCCGTGCGCCAGCGCCCGGCCGACGACGAACAGCACGCTCGGGCCGGGGATCACGATGAGGATGAACGAGGCCAGGGCGTAGCCAAGCAGGTGATCGGGGGATATCACCTCGTCACCATAACCCGCCCTGACCAGGTGCCCGCTAGCTGCTCAGGCCCGGTCGGCCCGCGCGGGCCCGGCCACCCGCATCCGCTCGGCAACCCGGTCCAGCGTCTCCCGCAGGTTGTCCTCGGCGACGACCGCGCGAGCGTCGTCCAGGGACAGCCACCGCAGCGGCGCGGTCTCGCGCTCGGGCCGGGCCGCGGCCGGGTCGCTGGTGGCCAGCAGGTAGCGCAGGTCGGCGTGCTCGTGGGCGGGCTCGCCGCCGCCGGCGGGCACCGACACGATGATCGCGTGCACCAGGGCCGCGTCCGGCCACGGCACCAGGTCAGTCAGGCCGGTCTCCTCGCGGGCCTCGCGCAGCGCGATCTGCAGCGGGTCGCTCTCGCCGGGATCACCGTGCCCGCCGACCTGCAGCCAGGCCTGCTGGCGCTCGTGCCAGCGCAGCAGCACCTGCCCGGAGCCCGGATGCACGATGACCGCCGAGCCCGTCAGGTGCAGCGGGATCGACCGAGACCAGGGATCCGCTGCGGCTGCGGCGACCTCGCGGATGCGGGGCAGGTCGGTCGTCTCGGCCGCGCCGTGCGGCACGTAAGCGGACAGCTCCTCAGCGACTGGTCGGCTCATGCCCGGCAGCCTAGCGGCCGCCCGCCGGCGAGTGAGCGGTGCCACAAGGCACCCGCGGCGAGCGAGCTGGCAGCACCGCGAGCGAGTGGCGGGTGGCCGGCGCCGCCTGGACTGAGGAGCGAGGAACGAGCGACGAGGGAAGGCGGTGCCACAAAGGCCACCCGCGGGCGAGTCGAGCCGGCCAGCACTGTAGCTACCGCGGTCCGGGGTGGCTACCGTGCGGGGTGTGGCACCCGGTCATCCGGGCAGGGGCCAGGTAATCCGGCCCGACGGGCCTGCCGGGCGTGGCGAAAGGGAGGATTCGTGCCGATCGCGACCATCAACCCCGCTACCGGGGAAACCGTGAAGACCTATGACGAGATGAGCGAGGCCGACGTCGACCGCTGCCTGGCCGCCGCCGTCACCGCTCACGCGGAGCTGCGCGGCACCAGTTTCGCGGCCAGGGCGGCCTGGATGACGCAGGCGGCGGAGATCCTGGACGCCGAGCAGGATCAGGTCGCGGCGATGATGACCACCGAGATGGGCAAGACGCTGGCCGCCGCCCGGCAGGAGGTGGCCAAGTGCGCTACCGCCTGCCGGTTCTACGCCGAGCACGCCGAGGGATTCCTGGCCACCGAGCCGGCCGACGCCGCCGCGGTGGGCGCCGCGCAGGCCCAGATCCGCTACGAGCCGCTCGGGCCCGTGCTGGCCGTCATGCCGTGGAACTTCCCGCTCTGGCAGGCCATGCGGTTCGCCGCGCCGGCCCTGATGGCCGGGAACACGGGGCTGCTCAAGCATGCCTCGAACGTGCCGCAGTCCGCCCTGTTCCTGCAGGACCTGTTCGCCCGCGCGGGCTTCCCGGCCGGGTCGTTCCAGACCCTGCTGGTCGGCTCGGCGCGGGTCGAGGCCATCTTGCGGGACCCGCGGGTGGTGGCGGCCACCCTGACCGGCTCGGGACCTGCGGGCCAGGCCGTGGCGGCCATCGCGGGCAGCGAGATCAAGAAGGTGGTGCTGGAGCTGGGCGGCAGCGACCCGTTCGTGGTCATGCCCTCGGCCGACCTGCCCCGCGCCGCCGAGGTGGCGGCGCTGGCGCGCTGCATCAATAACGGGCAGTCGTGCATCGCGGCCAAGCGCTTCATCGTGCACGAGGACATCTACGGCGAGTTCGAGGAGCTGTTCACCGCGCAGATGGCGGCCAAGGTCGTGGGCGACCCGATGGACGCGGCGACCGATATCGGCCCGCTGGCCTCCGAGCAGCAGCGCGACGACGTGGAGAAGCTCGTGGCCAACGCCGTCGCCAACGGCGCGACCGCGCTGTGCGGGGGCGCGGCGCCGGAGGGCGCGGGCTACTACTACCCGCCGACCGTGCTGGCGGGGATCACCCCGGCGATGCGCGTGCACACCGAGGAGGTGTTCGGCCCGGTGGCCACCCTCTACCGGGTGCCCGGCATCGACGCCGCGATCGAGCTGGCCAACGCCTCCGAGTTCGGTCTCGGCGCCAACGCCTGGACCACCGACGCCGGCGAGCAGGAGCGATTCATCGCCGGGCTGGCGGCCGGGATGGTGTTCATCAACGGCAACGTGACGTCCTACCCGCAGCTGCCGTTCGGCGGCATCAAGAGCTCCGGCTACGGGCGGGAGCTGTCGGCCCAGGGCATCCGCGAGTTCTGCAACATCAAGTCGGTGTGGATCGGCGACTGACCGCGCGGCGGACGGCACCTGCGGCAGGCGGCGCCGGCTCCGGGCGGCAGCTCGCCGGCCGGGCAGTGCCGGCCTGCTAGCGGCCCAGGGCGCGCTGCAGCTGCGCCTTGGTCATCGAGGACCGGCCCTTGATATTGCGCTGCCGCGCCTCGTTGTACAGCTGCGCCTTCGTCGGCCCGGCGGAGCCGGAGTGCGAGCGCAGCCCGCCGCGCCGCGATGACGACATGTCCTGCGTCGAGCTCCGGCTCGCCGTCCTGGCCTCCCCGGAGCGGGCCCGCTCCTTGTTGACCGTCCGCGCCGCGATCTCCTCAGCCCGCCGGGTGCTCTCGCCCCGGCTCTCCGCACTGTCCTTGATGTGCTCGTACTGCCGTTCCCGCTTGGCGCTAGATCCGCGTGGCATCGGGCTGCCTCCCGTGTGAGCTGGCCTGATCCGGCTGCTCTACCCCAGGTCAGCCGGGTCATTCCGGCGAGGCCGGCCTCGCCCGGCGGGAGCGGGCCGGCGGGCGTGCCACGGAACCGGGATCAGGCGACCAGCTCCGCGCTGCCGGCGAACGCCGACCACAGGCTGGCGTAGGTGCCGCCGCGCTGCAGCAGCTCCTCGTGCGTGCCGATCTCGGCGATCTGGCCGCCGTCCATGACCACGATGCGGTCGGCTCGCGCGGCGGTGGTCAGCCGGTGCGCCACCACCAGCGTGGTCCGCCGGGCGGCCAGCTGCTCGGTGGCGCGGTTGACCTCGGCCTCGGCGGCCAGGTCCAGGGCCGCCGTGGCCTCGTCCAGCAGCAGGATCGCCGGGTCGACCAGGTAGGCGCGGGCCAGCGCGATGAGCTGCCGCTGCCCGGCCGACAGGTTGCGGCCGCGCTCGGTGACCTCGTGCCGGAACCCGCCCGGCAGCCGGGCGATCATCTCGATCGCGCCGACGCCCCGGGCGGCCGCCTCCACCTCGGCGTCGGTCGCCTCCGGCCGGCCGTAGGCGATGGCGTCGCGGACGGTGCCGGGGAACAGGTACGGCTCCTGCGGCACCACGCCGAGCTGCTGCCGGTAGGCCGACAGGTCGAGCTGGCGCACGTCGGTGCCGTCGATCCGGACGCTGCCGCCGGTGACGTCGTAGAACCGGGCCACCAGCTTGACCACGGTGGACTTGCCCGCCCCGGTCTGGCCGACCAGCGCGACGGTCTCGCCCGCCGCGACGTGCAGGCTGACGCCGCCGATCGCCTCGCCGTGCTGCCGGTCGTAGCCTGAAGTGCACGTCCTCCAGGTCGATGGCGCCGCGCAGGCGGCCGGGCGAGACCGGCCGGGCCGGCGGCGGGGTGCTGGTCGGGGTGCGCAGCAGGCCGGTGATCCGCTGCAGGCCGACGCTGGCCTGCTGGTAGCCGTCGAACACCTGGGACAGCTGCTGCACCGGCGAGAACAGCGAGTCCACGTACAGCAGGTAGGCGACCAGGCCGCCGGCGGTCAGCACGCCGCTGTGCACCTGGCCCGCCGCGGCCAGCAGCACCAGCGCCCCGGCGATGGTGGACAGCGCCTGGACGAACGGGAAGTAGATCGCGATGTAGCGCTGGGCGCGCAGCCGGGACTGGCGGTAGGCGCCGCTCAGCCCGGCGAACCGGGCCGAGTTGACCTGCTCGCGGCGGTAGGCCTGGGCCACCCGCAGCCCGGCGACGTTCTCCTGCAGGTCGGCGTTGACGGCGCTGACCCGCTCCCGCGCCTCGGCGTAGGCCCGCGAGGACTTGCGGCGGAACAGCACCGTCGCGGCGATCAGCACCGGCAGGATGGCGAACAGCGTGAGGGCCAGCCTGGCGTTGATGAACAGCAGCGCGATCAGCACGCCGAAGAACGTCAGCGCCGAGTTGACCATCGTGATCAGCCCGGTCTGCAGGAACGAGGACAGCGCGTCCACGTCGGTGGTCATCCGGGTCATGATCCGGCCGGTCAGCTCGCGCTCGTAGAAGTCCAGGCCGAGCCGCTGCAGGTGGGCGAAGATCTTCACCCGCAGCGTGTACAGCAGCCGCTCGCCGTTGCGGCCGACCACGATGGTCTGCGCGTAGTTGATGACCCAGTCGGCCAGCACGATGGCCAGCCCGGCAGCCGCGATCGCGGCCACGATGACTGAACTTGTGCCGCTCGACGCCGCTGTCGATGCCGCCGCGGACCAGCCACGGCATGGCGACCCCGGCCAGGGCGTCCAGGCCGTCCAGGACCAGCCCGATCAGCAGCGCGATGGCGACCGGCCGCAGCAGCCGCCGCAGGGTGAAGCGCGGGTCCGGCGCCCGGGCGTAGGCCTGGTCGACGTCCGGGGTGTCGGTGGCGGGCGGCAGCGCGGCCACCTTGGCCAGCAGCTCAGGCGAGGGCGGGATCCCGGCCAGCATGCCGCCCGCGGCGGCCGGCACCGCGTCCCGCGGCGGCCCGGCGCCCGCGCCGCGGCCGATCGCGGCGGCGGCCGCTGGCCAGCTGGCGCCCGGCTCCGCCGGAGCCGTTCGCGCCGTCCCGGCTGCCGTTCCCGGCTCTCGCTGGCCACAGCCGCGCGGTGACGCTGCCCGAGCGCGCTGCGGCGCTCGCGGCGGCGTCGCCGTCGCCGTTGCGCTGGCCGGCCCGGCCAGCTCGTTCTGGTAATAACCCAGCTCGCCGGCGTCCACGCCCTCCGCGTCATCGCCCGGCCCGGCCAGCAGCAGCCGGTACAGCGGGCACCGGGCGGTCAGCTCCTCGTGGGTGCCGCAGTCGACCAGCCGGCCCTCGTCCAGCACGGCGATCCGGTCGGCCAGCTGCAGGGTGGACCGGCGGTGGGCGATCAGCAGGGTGGTCCGGCCCGCCATGACCTTGCGCAGGGTGGCGTGGATCTGCGCCTCGACCCGGGCGTCGATGGCCGAGGTGGCGTCGTCGAGCACCAGGATGGCCGGGTCGGTGATCAGCGCGCGGGCCAGGGCGACCCGCTGCCGCTGGCCGCCGGACAGGGTCAGGCCCTGCTCGCCGACGACCGTGTCGTAGCCGTCGGGCAGGTCGGCGATGAACTCGTCGGCCTCGGCGGCCCGGGCGGCGGCGATGACCTGCTCGCGGGTGGCGTCGGGCCGGCCGTAGGCGATGTTGGCCGCCACCGTGTCGGAGAACAGGAAGCTCTCCTCCATGACCAGGCCGATGGCGGCACGCAGCGAGTCCAGGGTGAGGTCGCGGACGTCGCGGCCGCCGATCCGCACCGCGCCGCCGGTGACGTCGTAGAAGCGGGGCAGCAGCAGCGAGATGGTCGACTTGCCCGAGCCCGAGGTGCCGACCACGGCGAGCGTCTCGCCCGGCGGGACCCGCAGCGACAGCCCGCGCAGCACCGGCTCGGACTGCAGGTAGCCGAAGCTGACGTCGTCGAGCTCGACCTCCGCCTCGCCGGCCGGCAGCGGGGCGGCGCCGGGCTTCTCGGTGAGCACCGGGCGGGAGTCGATGACCTCGAAGACCCGGATGACGCTGGCCCGGGCCTGCTGGCCGATGGTGATCAGGCCGGTCAGCGCGCGGACCGGGGCGACCAGCTGGGCCAGGTAGGAGGAGAAGGCCAGGAACGTGCCGATGGTGATCGAGCCGCGGATGGCCAGCCAGCCGCCCAGGGCCAGCACGCCGACCTGGCCCAGCGCGGGCACGGCCTGCAGCGCCGGGCTGTAGCGGGCGGTCAGCCGGACGGCGCGCACCCGCGCCGCGTACAGCCGGGCGCTGACCCCCTCCAGCCGCTCGATCTCCTGGTCCTCCTGGCCGAAGCCCTTGACCACGCGGACGCCGGTCACGGCGCCGTCGACGACCCCGGCCACGTCGCCGGCCTGCTGCTGGGCGTCCCAGCTGGCCGGGAACAGCCGCTTGCGGGAGGCCAGCGAGATGCACCAGCAGGGCCGGAGCCGACGGCCAGGCGCGACCAGCGTCAGCAGCGGGGACAGCACGGCCATGACGACGAGGGACAGGACGAACAGCAGCGACGTTGCCCAGCAGCATCGGCACCATGCTGAGCAGGCTCTGGATCATGTTCAGGTCGGAGATGGACCGGCTGACGATCTGGCCGGTGTGCAGCTGGTCCTGGCGCGCGCCGTCCAGGCGGGTGAGCGACGCCGAACAGCTCGGTGCGCAGGTCGTGCTGGACGTCCAGGGACAGCTGGCCGCCGCGGTAGCGGCGCAGGTAGACGCCGACGAAGCTGATGCACGGCGACGACGATCAGCGGCCAGGGCGCCGGGCCAGATGGCGTCTCGCCGGGTCAGGATGGCGTTGTCAACGATGTAGCGCTGGATCAGCGGGATGGTCACGGTGCCAGGGTGGCGAGCAGCGAGCCGCCGAGGGCGATGAGGACCAGCCGCGGGTGCCGCCAGCAGTAGCCCGCCAGCCGGCGCAGCCAGGCGTCCTCGTGGCTGCGGCCGGATGCGCCGGACGGCGCGGCAGCAGGCGCGGATCGCTTCGCGAGCCGCCGGATCAGCGCGCTCACGGGCGGCCCGCGGGGGCCGGGTTCACCCGGCTGGAGGGGCCGGGCGCGGTGGGGTCAGGACTGGCGGTGCAGGCGTGCGGGTCAGGCGTGGCGGTGGCGTGCGTGGCCGGGCTGGTTGTGCTGGCGGTGCTCGTGGTGTCTCCTGCTCTCGCGCTGGCGGCGGCCGTCTTCTTGCGGCGCCGCAGTTCCTCCAGGGCGCCGACCATGAGGCGCAGGTCGGCCTGAATCTGTCGCCGTTGCCGGACAGCTCCAGGACGTCTCCAGCCACTGGCCGTAGGCGGCATCGGCGCGCTCGACGGCGGCCAGGCCCGCGTCGGTCAGGTGCAGCCGGACCACGCGCCGGTCGCCGGGCTCGGCCTCGCGCCGGGCCAGCCCGGCGGCGACGAGGCTGTCGGCGATGGCGGTCAGGGTGGGCTTGGCCACGGCCAGCCGCTCGGCCAGCCGGGCCGAGCGCTCGCCGCCCGCGCCCGGCGAGCTTGAGGATCCGGTACTGCTGCGGGCTGAGCCCGGAGTCGACGCTGTCCAGGGCCCGGGCCAGCCGCATGATGCCGAGCACGGCGTCCTGCGGGTCGGTCACCGGGCTGGGCGGCGGTGGCCCGGCCGGGATCAGCGCCGGTCGCGCGGCCCGGGCGCTGGCGCGGGAAGGGGCACGCGGTCTCCGGTTCCTGGTACGGCGCCGCATCTTGGTACGGCGCACGTACAGTTCGCTAGCCTAACAAACCTCCGTGCGCCGCTGTTCCCGCCATTGCGGCTGTCTGACCGCGGCGCGGCTGCGCCGGCCGGCGGCAGGCGCGGTTGCCGGGTCAGGCGCGAGTGGTGATGGCGGCCCGGACGCGCGCCGCGCGGACCGCGGCCGACAGGTGCTCGATGTCGTAGGCGCCGAAATGCCGCCGTCCGTTGATGAAGAACGTCGGGGTCCCGGACACCGCGCTCAGGTCGGCCGAGTCGACGTCGCGCGCGATCTTGGCCGCGCCCGGCGCGGCGGCTGCAGGTCGGCGGCGAACTTCTCGGTGTCCAGGCCCAGCTCGCCGGCGTAGCCGCGCAGGTCCCGCGCGGGTCAGCGCGCCCTGGTGGGCCAGCAGCTGGTCGTGCATCTCCCAGAACTTGCCCTGCGATCGCCGCCGCCTCGGCGCCCTCGGCGGCCAGCTCGGCGTGCGGGTGCACGTCGGTCAGCGGCAGGTGCCGCCACACGTAGCGGACGTCCCCGTAGTCGGCCAGCAGCTCGCGGACGACCGGCTCGGCCTCGCCGCAGTACGGGCACTCGAAGTCCCCGTACTCCACCACCGTCACCGGCGACTTCTCCGGCCCGCGGATGTGGTCCAGGCGGTCGTCCACCGAGCACGGCCAGGTCCACGAGCGTCTCGGTCCGGCCCAGCAGGGCCAGCGCCCGCAGCCGTTTCGGGAGCAGGTTCGGTGATCCGGAACACCACCCAGGTCAGGGCGGATGCGCCGAGCGCGGCGGACAGGATGCCGATCTTGGCCTCCTCCAGCAGCTCGCCGCGGAAGGCGACCGAGGCGATCAGCAGGGCCACGGTGAACCCGATCCCGGCGATGGTCCCGACTCCGATGACCGCGGCCCAGCCGACCGGCGGCCGTACCCGGCCGCGGCTGAGCCGGTCCAGCAGCCAGGCGGCGCCGACGGTGCCGACCGGCTTGCCGGCCACGTAGCCGATCAGGATGCCGAGCGTCACCGGCGAGGTGAAGGCGCGGGCCAGGCAGCTCGCCGCTGATGGTCACGCCCGCGTTGGCCAGGGCGAACAGCGGCACGATGAGGTAGCTCGTCCACGGGTGGTAGATCTGCTGCAGCCGGTCGTTGGGCGAGATCGCCGTGCGGACGCCCTCGCGGGCGGACTGGGCCAGCTCCGGCGGTCGGCTGCTCGCGGAACCGGCGGAACACCTCGGTGGCCTGCTCCAGGGCGGACCGGGCGGCCGGGTAGGCCACGGTCAGCAGCCCCATCAGCAGGCCGACGACGATCGGGTCGATGCCGGACTCGTAGAACGCCACCCAGGCCGCCACGCCGAACAGCGCGTACACCGGGCCGTTGCGCAGGTCCCAGGCGCCGGAGCAGGTACGCCGACCGCGATCAGCAGCACGCCGATCAGCAGCGGCGGCCAGGTCACCGTGCCGCTGTAGACGAACGCGATGATCGCGATCGCGACGATGTCATCCACGATCGCGAAGGTCGAGCAGGTAGGTGCGCACCCGGTCGGGCAGCCGCGGGCCGGCCAGCGCCAGCATGCCCAGCGCGAACGCGGTGTCGGTGGACATCGCCACGCCCCAGCCGCCGGCGGTGCCGTGGCCGGCGTTGATGGCCAGGTAGATGGCGATCGGCACGATCATCCCGCCCAGCCCGGCCACCAGCGGCAGGGCCAGCCGGCTGCCGCTCGACGCAGCTCGCCCATGTCGAACTCGCGCCGCGCCTCCAGGCCCGCCGACCAGGAAGAAGAACGCCATCAGCCCGGAGTTGACCCACTCGCGCAGGGTCAGGCTCAGCTCCCGGCTGCCGGCATGGATCGACAAGCTCGGTGCGCCACCAGCTCTCGTAGCCGTGCGGGAACACATTCGCCCAGGCCAGCGCCAGCCAGCGTGGCGGCCAGCAGGAACGCCGCGCTGCCCGTCTCGGTGCGCAGGAACTGGCGCAGCGGCGTCTCCAGGCTGCGCGCCCAGGCCGTTGTCCCCGACCGGGCGGCCTGTGGCTCAGGTTCTGCCATGCGGAGAATTCTCGCAGCTCCCGGCCCGGCGTCCGTTCGGGACACTCAGTAACGGGCCTCGGGGCCGGTCAGCCGCCGCGCCGCCGGGCCCGGTCCCGCCGGACGGCGCGCTGCGGCCGGCAGCGGGCAGACGAGCCGGCGCGTCACCGGCAGGCCGGGTGGCTCGGGCCGGTCAGGTACCAGGCCCGGTACCCGGGTCAAGGCCAGGCTCGCCCAGAACGCCGGTCAGGCCAGCATCACGCAGAACTCGTTGCCCTCGGGGTCAGCGAGGGTCACGTGCCGCGCGTAGCGGGTCAGGACGCTCGCGCCCAGCCCGGTCAGCCGCGCGATCTCCGTTTCCGGATCGGCCGCCGTCAGGTCCAGGTGCAGCCGGTTCTTGACCTACCTTGCCTTCCGGCACGAGCTGGAAGAACAGCCGCGGGCCCGGCCCGATGACCAGGACCGTCGGGTCGTCCTCGAGGTCATGGATGCCCAGCGCCGCGAGCCGGGCGACCTCCGCGTCGTCGTAGGGCGCCACGGCGTACCCGTCCAGCGCCGCCGCCCAGAACCGCGCCAGCGCGCTGGGCCGCGCGCAGTCCACCACGATGTCCCGCAACTCAGCCATGGACTCATTATCGGCGCCCGCCCCGCCGCCGGGGGATCACCGGCGCGACCACTCCGGGTACCGGGCATCGGCCACGGTGGTGACCCGTCCGGTGGCGATGTCGTACACGTGGCCGGACACGCTGACCTTCGGCGACAGGTAGGGCGAGTCCAGCAGGAGCCCGACGTCGGCCTGGACGGTGGCGTGCGGGTCGGCGACCGCTGAGGCGGCCAGCGCGGGCTCGGACAGGCCGGTCCGCTCGGCGGCGCGCTGGCGGAAGTCCGGGTCGGCGAGGAAGCCGGTCCCGCACTGGGTGTGGTGGATGACCGCGACCTCAAAGAGCGAGTCCAGCTGGTCCGGGCCGCCGACCACCTCATCGGCCAGGTAGGCCAGGAAGGCAATGTCCTCGATGACGGCCGGGGTGACCCGGCCGCCCGCGTTGCGGATGACCGGCGCGTCGCCGAGCTGCAGCCCGAGGACGATCGCCGGGTCGACGCGGTGGTCCAGGCAGCTGACCACGAGCAGCCGGGCGGCGGGCAGGCCGAGCGGGACGGGGGTGTAGGCGGCGGCGAACTGCTCGTTGCGCTGGAGCAGCGCGGTCATCCGGGTCATAGCGAGGCTCCGTTCATGCTCAGGGGGACAGGTCACCGGCGGCGGTGTCCGCTCGCCGGCCCTCCCCTTGTGAGTTAGTGGACACTGTCCACTATAACGAAGCTAGTGGACAGCGTCCACTTTTGTTATCCTCCGGTGGTGACAGCGAGCCGGTCAGCAGGACAGCCGCGCCCGGCGGAACGGCGCCGCCGGCCGCGCGGCAGCGTCCGCGACGGACTGGTCGCGGCCGGGCTCGAGCTGGCCCGGGCTGGCGGCCCGGACGCCGTGGTCCTCCGCGAGGCGACGCGGATGGTCGGCGTGGTGCCGAACGCGGCCTACCGGCATTTCGCCGGCCGCGGCGAGCTGCTGGCCGCGGTCTGCGCGGCGGCCATGGGGGAGCTGGCCGACCGGATGGCCGCCGGCGTCGCCCGCGTCCCCGGCCGCCGTGGCGACCCCGAAGCGGCCCGCCTGCGGCTGCGCGCGATCGGCGCCGCGTACCTGGCGTTCGCCCGAGAGGAACCCGGCTTGTTCGGCACCGCCTACGCGCTGCCCGAGCAGCACGCCTACGCCCCCGCGGCCGGGAGCGGGCCGGACCGCTCGCCCCTGGGCCAGCTCCGCGCCGCCCTCGATGAGCTGGTCGAGGCGGGCGTCCTGGAGCAGCAGCACCGCGACGGCATCGAGTACCCGGTCTGGTCGGCGGTGCACGGGATGGCCGTGCTGGCCGGGCAGGGGCCGCTGCGCGACGCCCCCGAGGACCTGCGCCGGCACCTGGAGGAACTCACCCTGGCCTTCATCGGCGCGGGCCTGGCCTGAGCCGCCGCCGGCCGCCGGGGCCGCTGCGCACGGCAGCGGCCCCGGCAGCACCAGGGCGGGCGCAGCCGGGATCAGCCCAGCGGGACGGCGTAGTCGCAGTCGGGCCGGGGGTCGGGACCGCCCTGGCCCTGGAACAGGTAGGTGATCCGGATGCCCAGGTCGCTGGCCTCCCGGCCGTTCCGGGCGCCCCAGCCGAACAGCGCCTCCATGACCAGCCGCCACTCGGGCGGCGAGCCCACGGTGTCGCCCAGGTGGACGAAGGCCTCCTCGTGGGCCGCCTCGGTGCGCAGCGTCAGCTCGGGGTAGTTCGCGGCGATCGCCGCCGCCTGCCCGGCGGGCACCGGACGGCACCACTCCACCGGGCCGTCGCTGTCCTCGCTGACCTCACCGTGGTAGATCGAGAACGCCGCGCCTGCGCGGCCGGGCAGGCGCTCGCCGGGCACCGGCCGGTCCCGCATGATGGCCACGAACTCCTTGCCCAGCGCCCACGCGCCGGCCGGGTCCACGTTCCGCTTCAGGCACAGCACGGTGCGCTCGGGTATCTGGCGGGTGGCTACCTCGTACATGACAGACCTCTTTCCGGTCAGCTGATCCGCGAGGTAGCCGGCCAGCGCCCGGCGCGCGCCGTGCTCGGCCTCGGCGGCCGACCACCAGTCCCGGATCTGCCCGGCCAGCGCGGCCCGGTCGGCCTCGCCGGCGGCCAGCATCGGCCCGATGGTGGCCAGCGGCACGCCGATGGCGCGCAGCGACGCGATCAGGCGGGCCCGGTCCAGCTGCGCGGTGGCGTACCACCGGTAGCCGGAGTACGGGTCCACGTGAGCCGGGGCCAGCAGGCCGAGGTCGGCATAGATGCGCAGCGCCTTGGGGGACAGCTGCGACAGCCGCGCGAACTCGCCGATGCTGACCAGTTCCGGGTCTGACCCCGGTTCCGGTCCCGTCGTCCGTCGCATGGCCGGCTCCCTCGCTCCGGGCACGGTGCCCGGTCACCTCACCGTGCGGCTTTCCCCAGGGACAAGGTCAACTGGACCGCCGCGGCGGCGATAGGTGAGGAATGCCTTGGCGGCCACAAAGCCTGCTGGATGGCTAGCGCGCCGTCCGAAGCAGCAGGCCGGCTGGCGCTCTCATTCGCCACGCAGCAGCCCGAGCAGCTGATCCGTGCTCATGCTGGTAGTGGCCCTGGCCCGCATCCCGCGGACAAGCCGCTGGCCGCGAGTCGAACTGCCCGCCGCCCGGACGATGCGAAGGTCGCCGTCCGCCTCGATGATCTCGACCTCGTCCCCTGCGTGCAGGCCATGACGTTCTCGCAGGGCAGCTGGGATCGTCACCTGGCCCTTGCTGTTCAGCCGCATCGGGTCTCCTGCCAGGCTCCTACGCGGCCCGCTTGTAGGCCCGGACGGCCAGCGGCGCGAACACGACGAAGATGACGGCCAGCGAGACCAGGCTCTTCCACGCATTGGAGTAGAGCGGCCCGCCCAGCGCCAGCGCGCGCATCTCGTCGATCACCCAGGTGACCGGCTGGTTGTTGGCGAAGGCCTGCAGCCAGCCCGGCATCGTGGAGATCGGCACGAACGCCGAGCTCAGGAACGTGACCGGGAACAGCCAGATCAGCCCGAACGCCTGCACCGACTCCTCATCGCCGATGGCCAGCCCGGTGAAGGCGGAGATGCAGCAGATGGCCAGCCCGAACACGATGGCCAGCACCACCATGAGGATGGCGGGCACGACGCCGTTCTCGAACCGGAAGCCGACCGCGTAGCCGACCCCGACCACGATCAGGATGGTGATCGTCATCCGGATGGTGTCGGCCATGAGCCGCCCGGCCAGCACCGCCGAGCGCGCCATCGGCATCGACCGCAGCCGGTCGATGACGCCCTTCTTCAGTTCCTGGGCCAGCGCGATGGCCGTGCCGAACGTCGCGAACGCCGCGGTCTGGCCGATGATCCCCGGCATCAGGAAGTTCACGTAGCTGCCGCCGCCGGGCACCTTGATGGCGCCGCCGAACACGTAGCGGAACATCAGCACGAACATGACCGGCTGGATGACGGTGAACACGATGTAGGCCGGGACCCGCATCCAGACCAGCAGGTTGCGGCGGGTGATGGTCATCGTGTCGCTCACGGACCAGCGGGCCCGCTGCAGCAGACTGGGACTGGTGTCTGGCCCGGTGGCGGGGATGGCGACGGCGGCGCTCATGACGCGGCCTTCGCGGACTGGTCGCGGTCGGGGGCGTCGGCTTTCTTGCGGCCTTTTTTCTTCTTCTTGCCAGATTCCTCTTCCTCGACCGCGTGCCCGGTCAGGGCCAGGAACACGTCATCGAGCGACGGGCGGCGCAGCGCCAGCCCCTGCGTCTGGACCCCGGCCGCGTCCAGGCCGCGGACCGCCTCGATAAGCGCCTCGGAGCCCCGTCCGCCGACACCCACGTTGATCACCCCGGTTTCCTTGTCGACATGCGGTTCGCCCTCGCCGATCGCGGTGATGGCGCCGGCCGCGTCGCCGATCCGGTCCCGGTCGGGGACGGTGAACTCCAGCACGTCCCCGCCGATCCGGCCCTTCAGGTCCTCCGAGGTGCCCGCCGCGATGACCTGGCCGTGGTCGATAACCACGATCTCGTCGGCCAGCTCATCGGCCTCATCCAGGTACTGCGTGGTCAGCAGCAGCGTTGTCCCGGTGGCCACCAGCGACCTGATGTTCTCCCACATGCCCAGCCGGGACCGCGGGTCCAGGCCTGTCGTGGGCTCATCGAGGAACAGCACCCGCGGGTTGCCGACCAGGCTGGCGGCCAGGTCCAGGCGGCGCTGCATGCCGCCGGAGTAGTTCTTGGCCGCCCGGTCCGCGGCGTCGGCCAGGTCGAACTGCTCCAGCAGTTCGGTGGCCCGGCTGCGGGCCTGCGGCCAGCTGAGGTGATACAGCCGGCCGACGATCTCCAGGTTCTCCCGGCCGGTCAGCTCCTCCTGGATGGCGGCCGACTGGCCGGACAAGCCGATCGTGCGGCGGACAGCCGCGGCCTGCCGGACCACGTCCAGGCCCTCGACCAGGGCGCGCCCGCCATCAGGGCGCAGCAATGTGGTGAGGATCCGGACCGCCGTCGTCTTGCCCGCGCCGTTGGGCCCGAGTACCCCGAGCACCGTCCCGCGCGGGACCGACAGGTCAATGCCCCGCAGCGCGTGCACGTCCCCGAATGACTTGGTCAGGCCCTCCACCAGAATCGCAGGCCCCGAACTGATCTGTCCCACTGCATCCTCCCGAGCAGGCAGCCGTCTGCGCGAACCCGAACCTACCGGTCACCCGGTGGTCCCGGCGAACCAAAAACCGGCGCTCCGCCCTGAGCGCAGCGCCACTGGCCAGCGGCTGCTGCACCTGCGCCGGTTGTTACAACAGACGACGAAACGGAAGACCCGAACTCATCGCCGCCCGGCCCGGCTGGCCCGGCCCGGGGCGGCGGTCCGTGCGCGGCGCGGCTACTCGCCGGTCGTGCCGTCCAGCAGCTCCCGCACGGCGTCGGCATGACCGGCGTGCCGGGCCGTCTCGTTGATCAGGTGGATCAGCACCCAGCGCAGGTCCCGGCCGGCATCCTCGCCGGGCAGGCAGGGCTGGGCCAGTGACGGCGCCGCCCGGACGGCCGCGCCGGTAGCCTGCGCGCGATCCCGGTAGGCGGCTAGCGCGCCCGGCACGGTCAGTTCCGGCCCCGGCCGGAACTCGGCCTCGCTGCGGCTGACCTGAGCGCCGCCGATTGCGCCGTCGATCCACCGCCACTCCACGTGCGTGAGGTGATTCACAATTCCCAGCAGCGGGATCAGCGCGCCGCCCTCGGGCGTCCACCGGGCGTCCGCCTCGGACAGGCCCTCGATCTTCCGGATGACCGCGCCGCGCAGGTAATCCAGCCAGATCAGCAGCAGCTCGCGCTCGTCGGGATGACCGCCCGGGAAGTCCGGGTCCGCGGTAGACGGCATGGCCGAAGGCTAGTCGCCGGCCACGGGGTTGTGCCGACGGGGCGGCCGCCGGGGCCCGGTCCGGGTAACCTGTCGGACTGAAGGGGAGTAGTCCCTCGCTGGCTGGTCGACATACCGGCACGATCATGTGCCCGGCCGCCAGGCCCTCTCGGGTGGGCGAGACCTTCGGCTGTGAATCACGCCCAGCCGGAGCTTGCCCCGTGCGGCTCTGGCCAGGAGCCAGAGCACCCGGAGGAACATCACCTTGCACGCCCTCGTGGTCGCTGCGTCCGTGTTCGGCATTACCTTCCTCGCCGAGCTGCCGGACAAGAGCCTGTTCGCCTCGCTGGTCATGAGCACCCGGTACCGCCGGCTGCCGGTCTGGGCCGGCGCCGCGGCCGGGTTCGCGGTGCACGTCGGGATTGCCATCACGGCCGGGCAGCTGCTGACCCTGCTGCCGCGCGCGGCGCTGGAGTCGGTCATCGCCGCCCTGTTCCTGGCCGGGTCGGGTTACCTGCTGATCAGCAGCCTGCGCTCGGACGACGAGGCAGCCGATGCCGATGCCGCCCGCCAGGGCGGCGGCCAGCTGTCGTTCCTGCGAGTCGCCGCGACGTCGTTCGGGATCATCTTTCTCAGTGAGTGGGGCGACATCACCCAGATCACCACGGCCAACCTGGCGGCCCGGTATGCGGATCCCCTCGCCGTGGCCGCGGGCGCTATTCTCGGCCTGTGGGCCGTGACCGCCGTGGCGGTCAACGTCGGCTCCAAGAGCCTGAATCTCATCCCGATGGCCTGGGTCCAGCGCATCACCGGAACGATTTTGCTCGGGTTCGGCATATACAGCGTGGTCCAGGCCGTAGCGGCCTGATCCTTCTTCACGTGGCGGGACGAGACGTGTTCGGTGAGAGCGTGCCCGGCAACGGCCTGGCTGACGGCGATCCAGCAGACGACGACGGAGCAGGCGAAGGCTCCGCGGACGACGGCGCGGCAGCCAGCGCGGCGGTGGGCGGCGGCGAGCTCGGCGCCCTGGTCGCCGAGGCGGTGACCGCCCCGCTGCGCGGCTCGGACTTTGCCTGGCTGGACGGCCGGGCGACCGAGGAGCGGCCGGCCTGGGGTTACGCCGGGCTGCTGGTCGCGCGGATGGGGGCCGCCGCCGCGGCGCTCGATATCCAGACCGGCGACGGCGGGGTGCTGGAGCAGATCCGCTACCCGCCGCCGGTGCTGGCCGCCACGACCTCGGACGAGGCCACCATCGGGCTGGCCCGGCACCGTCTGGAGCCGCTCGGCGCCGTCATCGAGCTGGTCGGCGATGAGGCGGACCTGCCCTATGCCGATCACTCGTTTGACCTGGTGACCAGCCGGCATCCGAGCGTGGTCCGGTGGGCGGAGATCGCCCGCGTCCTGGGGCCGGGCGGCAGCTACCTGTCCCAGCAGGTCGGGGCGGGCTCCAACCGGGAGCTGACCGATTTCCTGGGCGGGTCCCCGGTCGCCAGCCCGGCCTGCACGGCGCGGCAGGCCGCCGCCGGTGCCGCCGACGCCGGGCTGGAGGTAACCGACCTGCAGGAGCAGGCGCTGCGGGTGGAGTTCCTCGACGTCGGCGCGGTGGTCTGGTTCCTGCGCCGGGTGCCGTCGACGGTGCCCGGCTTCAGCGTCCGGCGGTACGCCGCGCGGCTGACCGACCTGCACCAGCAGATCCTGGCCAGCGGGCCGTTCAGCTGCTACGCCCAGCGCTTCCTGATCGAGGCGCGCAAGCCTGAGCCGGAGTAGCGCGGCGGCCGGGCCGGACGCCTGCGCCGGGCGGGCGGCCGGGCACCGCCAGGCTGGTGGGCTAGATTCTGATCCGGACAGCACGCCGCAAACCGGGAGGATGCCGTGCACTGGCTGAACGAACCGGCGCGCTGGAGCGAGCACGGCGGGGCGCTGAGCGTCACCGCCGACGGCGGAACTGACTTCTGGCAGGTCACCGGATATGGCTACGCGCGCGACAACGGGCACCTGTACGGCGGTGCCGTCGCCGGCGATTTCGACCTGACCGTCCGGGTGCGCGGCGTGTACGCGGCGCAGTACGACCAGGCCGGCGCGATGATCCGGGCCGACGAGCGGAACTGGATCAAGACCGGCGTCGAGTTCTACGAGGGCCGCCCCCGCTTCAGCACCGTGATCACCACGGGCTTCTCCAGCTGGGCCGTCGCCGGCCTGCCCAGCGGCGGCGACGAGATCACCCTGTCGATCACCCGCCGGGGCGACGCGGTGGAGATCCGCTACAGCGCCGCCGGCGGCCCGCGGGAGCTGGCCGCGCTGGCCTACCTGCCGCCGGGCGCCGAGGTCATGGCCGGGGCCATGTGCGCGGCCCCGGAAGGCGGCGGCTTCCCGGTCACCTTTGACCGGCTCAGCCTGACCCGCCGCTAGCCGCAGGTGCCGGCCCGCTGGTGACAGCCGGCCGCGTCACCGTCTGCGCCGGCTGGCGGACGCTGAGCTTGTACCCTGACGAGACGCCGGCTCCCGGAGGATCGCCCGTGACCGAGTACGTGCTCACCCTGTCGTGCGCAGACCGGCCTGGCATCGTCGCCGCGGTATCCGGCCTGCTGGCCCGGCGCGGCGGGAACATCGTCGAGAGCCAGCAGTACGGGGACCGGGCGACCGGCCGGTTCTTCATGCGGGTCCAGTTCACCGCCCCCGGCCCGGCCGAGCCCGGCGCTGCGGCGCAGCCCGGCACGCCGGCGGGCGCCAGCGGAGCGGCGGGCAGCGGCGCGAGCGGGAGCCTGCGCGGGGAGCTCACGGCGCTGGCCGGCGACCTGGGCCTGGACTGGGAGCTGTGGGACACCGCGGTCCGGCCGCGGGTGCTGATCCTGGTCTCCCGGGCCGGGCACTGCCTCAACGACCTGCTGCACCGGCAGAGCTCCGGGCAGCTCGGCATCGACATCCCGGCGGTCGTGTCCAACCACCCCGACCTGCGCCCGCTGACTCAGTCGCACGGCATCGACTACCACCACCTGCCTGTCACCCCGGAGACCCGGGTCTGGCAGGAGGCCGAGATCCTGACCCTGGTCGGGCATTACCGGATCGACTTCGTGGTGCTGGCCCGGTACATGCAGGTGCTGTCTGACGACTGGTGCGCCAAGCTGGCCGGCCGCGTGATCAACATCCATCACTCGTTCCTGCCGAGCTTCAAGGGGTCGCGGCCCTACCACCAGGCCCATGCCCGCGGCGTGAAGCTGATCGGGGCGACCGCGCACTACGTGACCGGCGACCTGGACGAGGGGCCGATCATCGAGCAGGAGGTCGCCCGGGTGGATCACACGCACGGGCCCGCCGAGCTGGTCGCGGCCGGCCGCGACACCGAGTGCCTGGCCCTGGCCCGCGCGGTGCGCTGGCACGCGGCGCACCGGGTGCTGCTGAACGGCGACAAGACGGTCGTCTTCCGCTAGACCGGGGCCGGGCGGCTTCCTGGCCCGTCCGCCGCCCGGCCCGGCCCGCGCCTGGCCTGGGCCGCATCGCCGGGCCGGTCCGGATGCCCGGTTCCGCCAGCCGCGCTGGTCCGGAAGCCGCGTCCGCCGGGAAATCTCGTTAATCTTGACTATAACGATCGTATTAATCTAATTTAGCGACAGGGACATCCGGCCCGAGTGCGGCAGCCACCCGGGCCGGGTGTCGCCACAGCGGCG
Organism: uncultured Actinomycetota bacterium; assembly: GCA_963780555.1. Lineage (GTDB taxonomy): Bacteria > Actinomycetota > Actinomycetes > Streptosporangiales > Streptosporangiaceae > DASUBV01. The sequence goes on from CAWACD010000002.1 coordinate 517,176, forward strand.
GCGGCCCGCAGGCCCGGCGCCGGCACGCCCACCCAGCACCGGCACCCCGGAGGTCCCCCAGCATGAGCGCGCCGCGCCAGCTTCACCTGAACGCCTTCCTGATGAGCTCCGGGCATCACGAGGCCGCCTGGCGGCTGCCGGAGAGCGACCCGTTCGCCAACTTCGACCTCGGCCACTGGCGGAACCTGGCCCAGATCGCCGAGCGCGGCCGGTTCGACTCGCTGTTCCTGGCCGACGGGCCGGCGCTGCGGCAGAACGCCCGGTACCGGCCGGCCGGGTCGCTGGAGCCGACCGTCCTGCTGACGGCGCTGGCCACGGCGACCAGTCACATCGGCCTCATCGCCACCGCGTCCACGACCTACAACGAGCCCTACAACCTGGCCCGCCGGTTCGCCTCGCTGGATCACGTCAGCGGCGGCCGGGCGGGCTGGAACATCGTGACCACCGCCGACGTGCACTCGGCGCGCAACTTCGGTCTCGATGACCGCCCGGCCCACGCCGAGCGGTACGAGCGGGCCGGAGAGTTCGTCGAGGTATCCATCAAGCTGTGGGATAGCTGGGAGGACGGCGCCGAGCGCGGCGACAAGACCGCCGGCATCTTCGCTGACGCCGACCGCATTCATCCGGTCGACTACGAGGGCCGGTTCTTCCGGGTGCGCGGCCCGCTGAACGTGCCGCGGTCGCCGCAGGGCCGGCCGCTGCTGGTGCAGGCCGGCTCGTCGCCGGACGGCCGGGAGTTCGCCGCGCGCTACGCCGAAGCCATCTTCACCGCGCAGCAGACGCTGGCCGACGGCCAGGAGTTCTACGCCGACATGAAGCGGCGGGTCCGGCTGGCCGGCCGCGACCCGGAGCTGGTGAAGATCATGCCGGGGATCGTCCCGGTCATCGGCTCGACCGAGGCCGAGGCACTGGCCCTGGACGCCGAGCTGGACGAGCTGATCACCCCGGAGTACGGCCTCACCCAGCTGGCCAGCGTCCTGGAGGTCCCGGCCAGCATCCTGCGGCTGGACCAGCAGCTGCCCGAGCAGATCTCCGGCCGGCCCGACGTTGAGGGCGCGCAGAGCCGCTACCAGCTGATCGTCGGGCTGGCCCGGCGCGAGCAGCTCACCGTCCGCCAGCTGCTCGGCCGGCTGGGCGGCGGGCGCGGGCACCGCACGTTCGCGGGCACGCCCGAGCAGGTGGCCGACACCATCGCTGACTGGCTGGACAACGGCGCGGCCGACGGCTTCAACGTGATGCCCGCCGTGCTGCCCGCCGGCCTGGAGGCGTTCGTCGAGCACGTGATCCCGATCCTGCAGCGGCGCGGGCTGTTCCGCACCGAGTACGCCGGGCCGACGCTGCGCGACCACTACGGGCTGCCGCGGCCCGGCAGCCAGTTCGCCGCGGCCGGGAACGGGTACGCGCCGGCCCTGTCGGCCTAGCGGTCAGCCGGGCCCGGCGCCGGCTCTCAGGCGGGAGCGGTCAGCCGGCGTCCGGGTTGCCGGCGTCCGGGGCAGTGCTGTCCTGGTCCTCGGCGCCCGGCGGCCGGGTGCGCAGCTGCGGCAGTTCGTACAGGCGGTCGATGTCCATCTTCTGGGTGTCGGCCAGCACGACATCCTGCTGCGGCTTGGCCTTCTCGGCAGTCTGCCGGGCCAGCTCCGAGGCCAGCGCGCCGAGCTGCCGCACGCCCATGTCGTCGACCAGCACGTGACTCATCGTCATGATCGCGATGCCCGCCACCTTCCGGGACTCGGCGCCGGGCGGGGACAGCGTGGCCCCGACCCGGGCGGCCTCGAACGGGTCGGCCGGATGGCGGGTCACCTGATTGCGCTGCTCGATGACCCATTTGTGGTACTTCATGACTTCGCCCTCGAGCGGCAGGCTCCGGATGTCCTCGGAGGTCAGCCCGAACCGCTTGCCCTCGCCGAAGCAGCGGGCGTAAGCGACCAGGGCGGCCGACCACAGGGCCTGCGGGATCACCGGCTCCTGCTCGGCTTCGGGCCGGGCCAGCTCGCTGAGCAGGCGCTTGCAGCAGTCCATGACGAACTGCAGGTCGCCGATGATGCCGGCCTGATCGGCCAGCAGGCGGGCCTCGGCAGAATCCAGGCCGACGGTCGGTCCCGCAGTGGCCGCGGCCGCGTTCGCATTGCTCATAACGCCCTCATTCCCCTGTTCGCCGTTTCCGCAGCCTGCTACCGGGGACTGGCTCCCGTGCGCCGATCGTCGCATGGTGCCGGGCCGCCGCCGGTCTCACCTCGCGACACGAGCCGGGCGGGCCGGCCCGGCTAGAGAAGCTCGGGCCGGCTAGAGGGACTCGGGCCGGGCGCCGGGGTCGAACCCGGCGGCCAGGGCGGTGAGGGCGGCTTCGAGGTAGTGCGTCAGGTCGGCGTCGGCCCGGACGGTCCACCGGTCATAGGCAGCGCGGCAGGCGGCCAGCGTGGCCCGGCCCACGGCCAGCGGGTACAGGGCGTCGGCCGGCTGGCCGGTACGCGCAGCCGCGAAATCGCTGATGGCCCGCTCCCACGCGTCGTAATGCACCGCCGCGCTGGATACCAGGGCCGGCTCGGAGCCGATCAGGTTCATCCGCATCCGCAGTTCCGGCACGTCCTGCGCCCGGTAGTGGTTGGCCGCCACCACCGCGAGGCGGATGGCGTCCATCATCGGCACGCCGGGCGGGACCTGCGCCAGCGCGGCGCGGATGGCCTCGACCTCGTGGTCGAACTGGCTCCACAGCACGCCGGTCTTGGAGCTGTAATACCGGAAGAACGTTCGCCTGCTCACCCCGGCCTCGGCCGCGATCTGCTCGATCGTGGTGCGGCCGAACCCCTGCTCGGTGAACAGCCGCAGCGCGATCAGCTCCAGCTCGCGGCGGCTGGTGCCCGGCGGCCGGCCACGCCGCGCGATGGCCGCGGTGCCTGCCTGTCCTGGCATGAGGCTCCCTCCCGCCCGTGCGCCCGGCCCGCCTCAGCCGCCCGCCGGCTTTCCGGTCAGTCTTGCTTATGGCACAGGGTGACGTTAGCCTCCGAGAGTATTCGTCACGGCGTGCCGGAATGCTGCTGGCCAGCTGTGGCGTCACGAGCCGGGCCCGCGCCGGGCCCGCGGAAGAAGGTGCCATGACCGATCACTCCGCGACCGCCGTCGCCGACCGGGACACCGCAGCCACGGCGATCACCGAGCCCGCCCCGCCGCCCGCGCCCGAGCCCGTTCCGGAGGTCGTAGTTGCCGACCTGCTGGTCGAGGAGGTCTCGATCGACGGCATGTGCGGTGTCTACTGACCACCCGGTCGCCGGCGGCCCGGCCCTGACCGGGCCGGAGCCGGGCGTGGCCGGGACGATGCCGGGGACCGTCGCGGATGCCGCCTTCGACCTGGACCGGGCCTGGCGGCTGCACCCGCAGGTATCGGTCCGCCCGGAGGACTTCGGCGCGCTGCTGTATCACTTCGGGACCCGGCGGCTGTCGTTCCTGAAGAGCCCCGCGATGCTGACGGTGGTCAGCTCGCTGGCCGGGCAGCCGAGCGCGCGGGCGGCGTGCCAGGCGGCCGGAGTCAGCGCCGCTGACCTGCCCGCCTACAGCGCCGCGCTGGCCCGGCTGGCCGGATCGCGGATGATCTGCCCGCAGGCCGCAGCGTGAGCGCGGCGCCCGCCTCCCCGCTGCCCCTGGTCGAGCAGTTCCAGTTCGGCCTGGCCGCGCCGATCTGCCTGACCTGGGAGCTCACCTACGCCTGCAACCTGGCCTGCGTGCACTGCCTGTCCAGCTCCGGCCGTCGCGACCCCCGCGAGCTGTCGGCCGCCGAGTGCCGCGCGGTGATCGACGAGCTGGAGCGCATGCAGGTGTTCTACGTCAACATCGGCGGCGGCGAGCCCACCGTCCGGCCCGACTTCTGGGACCTGGTCAGCTACGCCACCAGCCATCACGTCGGGGTGAAGTTCTCCACCAACGGCGTGAAGATCAGCCCGGCCATTGCCGCCCGGCTGGCCGCCAGCGACTACGTCGACGTGCAGATCTCGCTCGACGGCGCGACCGCCGAGGTCAACGACGCGGTTCGCGGGCCGGGCTCGTACGCCACGGCGCTGCGGGCCATGGAGCACCTCGCCGCCGCGGGCATGACCGGCTTCAAGATCTCGGTGGTGATCACCCGGCAGAACGCCGGCCAGCTCGACGACTTCCAGGCCATCGCCGACCGGTTCGGCGCCCAGCTGCGGCTGACCCGGCTGCGGCCCTCGGGCCGCGGCGCGGACGTGTGGCCGCAGCTGCACCCCACCGCCGACCAGCAGCGCCAGCTGTATGACTGGCTCGTGGAACGCGGCGAGCGCGTGCTGACCGGCGACTCGTTCTTCCACCTGTCCGGCTACGGCCAGGCGCTGCCGGGACTGAACCTGTGCGGCGCCGGCCGGGTGGTGTGCCTGATCGACCCGGTCGGGGACGTATACGCCTGCCCGTTCGCGATCCACGACAGCTTCCTGGCCGGCAACGTCCGGTCGCCGGGCGGGTTCGCGACCGTGTGGCGGGACTCGCCGCTGTTCGCCAGCCTGCGCCAGCCTCAGTCCGGCGGCGCCTGCCAGTCCTGCTCGGCCTATGACGCCTGCCGCGGCGGCTGCATGGCGGCCAAGTTCTTCACCGGCCTGCCCCTGGACGGTCCGGACCCCGAGTGCGTACGCGGCCACGGCCAGACCGCGCTGGCCGCGGTGGACACCGCGGCCGCGCCGCGCCCGTCCGGGGACCACTCGCGGCGGGCCGGCCGGGCGCCGCGCCCGGTGCCGGTCACGATCGGCGCCCGGCCCCCGGACAGCACGGGCCAGGCGGGCCCGGCGGGCGGGCCAGGCGGGGTGGCCGCCCGGCGGGTCCCGGACCATGCCTGCGATCAGAACCCGCTGGCCGGCTTCGACCCTGCGGCAGGATAAGCAGATGGGCAACGCCTGGTTCGAGACCGTGGCCGAGGCGCAGCGCCGGGCTCGCCGGCGGCTGCCGTCGTCGGTGTACAGCGCGCTGCTGGCCGGCTCGGAGAAGGGCCTGACCATCGCCGACAACCTGGCGGCGTTCAGCGAGCTCGGCTTCGCGCCGCACGTGGCGGGCCTGCCCGCCAAGCGCGAGCTGGCCACCACCGTCATGGGCGTGGACATCGCGCTGCCGGTGATCATCTCGCCCACCGGCGTGCAGGCCGTGCACCCCGACGGGGAGGTAGCCGTGGCCCGCGCCGCGGCCGCGCGGGGGACGGCCATGGGCCTGAGCTCGTTCGCCAGCAAGCCCGTCGAGGACGTCGTGGCGGCCAACCCCAAGACCTTCTTCCAGACCTACTGGGCGGGCGACCGTGACCAGATGGCGGCGCACCTGGAGCGGGCCCGAGCGGCCGGGGCCGCGGGCCTGATCCTCACCCTGGACTGGTCGTTCTCCAACGGCCGCGACTGGGGCAGCCCGGTCATCCCCGAGCGGGTGGACCTGAAGACCATGGCGCGGTTCGCGCCTCAGGTGCTGCGCCGCCCGCGCTGGCTGGCCGGGTACGCCCGGACGGGCCAGGTCCCCGACCTGACCGTGCCCAACATGGCCCCGAAGGGGCAGCCGGGCCCCACGTTCTTCGGCGCCTACGGGCAGTGGATGTCGGCTCCGCTGGCGAGCTGGGCGGACATCGCGTGGCTGCGCCAGCTGTGGGGCGGCCCGTTCCTGCTCAAGGGCATCATCCGGGTCGATGACGCGCGCCGGGCCGCCGACGCCGGGGTGACCGCCATCTCGGTGTCCAACCACGGAGGCAACAACCTGGACTCCACCCCGGCCACGATCCGGGCGCTGCCCGCCATCGCCGAGGCCGTCGGCGACCAGGTCGAGGTGCTGCTGGACGGCGGCGTGCGGCGCGGCAGCGACGTGGTGAAGGCGCTCGCGCTTGGCGCCCGGGCGGTCATGATCGGCCGCGCTTACCTGTGGGGCCTGGCCGCCAACGGCCAGGCGGGGGTGGAGAACGTGCTGGATATCCTGCGCGGCGGGATCGACTCGGCGCTGCTGGGCCTGGGCTGCCCGGCCGTCGCGGACCTGACCCCGGACGACATCGTGATCCCGCCCGGCTTCACCCGCGCGCTGGGCACCGCGGCCGGCCGGCGAAGCTCCCGGTGCGGGCCGCCCCGGCGACGGACGCCCCGATGACGGACGCCCCGGTGCCGGGCGAAGGTAACGCCATCAGCTCAGCCGGGGTCCGGGTCGCGCTGGTCACGGGCGCGGCTCGGGGGATCGGCGCCGCGACGGTGGCCGCCCTGGCCGCCGCTGGCTGGCGGGTCGTGGCCGTGGACCGCTGCGCGGACGACCCGGACCTGCCCTACCCGATGGGCACCCGCGCGGAGCTGGACGCGGTGGCCGCGGCCGCCGGGCCGGGGGTCATCGCGGCCGCGGCCGACACCCGGGACCCGGCCGGGCTGACGGCCGCCGTCGAGCTGGCCGAGCAGCGCTGGGGCGGGCTGGACGCGGCCGTCGCCGCGGCCGGGGTGATCGCCGGGGGAGTGCCGGCCTGGCAGGTCCCGCCGGGCCAGGAGCAAGCGGTGCTGGACATCGACCTCGGCGGGGTGCTGACCCTGGCCCGGGTGAGCGTGCCCGCGCTGCTGCGCCGGCCCGAGCCGCGGCAGGGCCGGTTCCTGGCCGTCGCCTCGGCCGCTGCCACCCGCGGGCTGCCGATGCTGGCCGCCTACTGCGCGGCCAAGGCCGGGGTGACCGGGTTCATCCGTGCGCTGGCCGCCGAGCTGGGCAGCACCGGGGTGACCGCCAACGCGGTCAGCCCCGGCTCAACCGACACCCCGATCCTGGCCGAGAGCGCCCGGCTGTATGACCTGCCTGGCCCCGCGGCGTTCGCGGCCCAGCAGCCGGCCTGGCCGCCTGCTGCGCCCGGCGGAGGTGGCGGCGGTGCTGGCCTTCCTGGCCGGCCCGGAGTCCGGCGGCATGACCGGAGCCATCGTGCCGGTCGACGGCGGCCTGGCGCTGTGACCGCGCGGCCGGATCCCCGCGTGCCGCGGCCGGATCCCGGCGTCGCCCGGCCCGGGCCTCGCGCGGCGCGAACAGACCGCCGCATAGCAGGGCCGGATCCCGGCGTTGCCCGGCCCGGCTCTCGCGCGGCGCGACCAGGCCGGCGCGTAGCAGGGCCGGGTCCGCGCGTGGCGCGGCCCGCTGACCTCGGCGTCCGGGCGGACGCCGGGCTGCCCGCCGGGATGGCGGTCGAACTGGACGCTGACACCCGGCAGCTCACCGGGGACGTCCTGTTCGGCGGGTCGCCCGCGCGGGTCATCCGGCTCAGCGCGGCGGGCCGGGCGGCGCTGGCCGAACTGCGCGCCGGAACCGTGACCTCAGCGGCCGGCTCCGCGCTGGCCGGGCGGCTCGCGGACACCGGGCTGGCGCATCCCCGGCCGGCACCCGCCGGGGCGCCGCTCGATGTGACGATCGTGATCCCGGTGCGGGACCGGGCGGCCGAGCTGGACCGGTGCCTGGCCGCCGCCGGCTCGCGCGTCCCGGTGCTCGTCGCGGATGACGGCTCGGCAGATCCTGCTGCCGTAGCCGCGGTGTGCGCCGCTCGCAGCGCGCGGCTGCTGCGCCGCCCCGTCAGCGGCGGACCCGGCCCGGCCCGCAACACCGCGCTGGCTGAGGCCGGGACCGAGTTCGTCGCCTTCCTGGACAGCGACTGCATCCCCCCGCCGGGCTGGATCGACGGCCTGGCCGGCCATTTCGCCGACCCGCTGGTGGCGGCCGTCGCGCCGCGGATTGTGGCCGCCGGCCGCGGAGCCGGTGGCCTGCTGGACCTGGGCGACCGGGCGGCCCGGGTGGCGCCGCTCACCCGGGTGTCCTACGTGCCGACGGCGGCGCTGGTGGTCCGGCGCGCCGCGCTCGGCGATGGCTTTGACCCGGCACTGCGGCACGGCGAGGACGTCGACCTGGTCTGGCGGCTGACCGAGGCCGGCTGGCGGGTGCGGTACGAGCCGTCAGTTCAGGTGGCCCACGCCGACCCGGTGGGTCGCGGGGCGCTGCTGGCCCGCCGGTTCCGGTACGGCACCTCGGCCGCGCCGCTGGCCCGCCGCCACCCCGGCGCGCTGACCCCGCTGATCTTGCAGCCCTGGCCGGCCGTCACCATGGCCGCGCTGCTGGCCCGTCGCCCGGTGCTGGCGGGCGCCGCGTTCGGCGCGTCCTCCGCGCTGCTGGCCCGGCGGCTGCGGGCCAACGGCCTGCCCGCCGAAGGCCTGGCCCGGCCGATGGCCAGCGGGGTGTGGCAGACCTGGCTGGGCACCGGCCGCTGGTGCGGTCAGTTCGCCGCGCCGGCGGTGCTGGCCGTGCTGGTGCGGCCCGGCGGAGCCACTGCGCGCACCCGCTGGGGCCGCCGCGCGGCGGCCGCGTCGCTGCTGGCCGGCCCGCCGCTGACGGAGTGGGCGCGGGACCGGAAGGCCGCCGGCCGGGGGAGTGCCGTGCCTCCCGCTGCGCGGCCCGGCGGGCGCGGAGCGCTTCACCAGCTCGCGGGCACCCTGGCCGATCAGGCGGCCTACGGCGCTGGCGTCTATGCCGGCTGCCTGCGGGAGCGGACACTGGCCCCGGTGCTGCCCACGGTGTCCCGCAAGCCGTTCGAGGGACTGCGCCGCCGCCGGGAGGCCAGCCGCCCTTGACATGTGACTAATCGGTCACCTATGTTGCTGGTAACGAGAGCGATGGACGGGCGACACGGGGAGACTTCCATGGAGAAGGTGTACGAGATCTACATCAAGACCACGCCCGAGCGGCTGTGGCAGGCGATCACCGATCCCGAGGTCCGGGCCCGGTACAACTTCGGCGCCGGGGTCACCTCGGACTGGACGGCCGGCTCGCACTTCGAGATGGGCGCGCCCGGGATGCCGCTGGGGGAGGGCGAGAACCTGGAGGTCGACCCGCCGCGCCGCCTCGTCCAGACGATGGTCGCGCTGTGGAGCGATGAGGTGAAGAGCGAGGGATCCACGCGGATCACCTGGGAGATCGAGCCGGTCCAGGATTCCTGCCGCCTCACCGTCACCCACGATGAGCTGCGTGAGGGCGCCAACGACCAGCTCTACGGCGGCTGGCCGCAGATCCTGTCCGGCCTGAAGACGTGGCTGGAGACCGGGCAGCTGCTGACCACTCCCGGTTCCCTGATGTACACCTGACCAGCACATTCTTCAGTAATCACCAGCGGCGCGGCCGGGCCCGGATGGGGCCCGGGACCGCGCCGCTGCGCGTGCGGCGGCGATATTCGCTGGGCATCTTTGACCGAGTGTCCTAATATTTGACCGTGCGGTCAGAAATCAGTCCGAGGACATTTACCGAGCAGGCGCGGCGGGCGCAGATCCTGGCCGCGGCCATCGACGTGCTGGCCGTCAGCGGGTACGGCGCGGCCTCGCTGGCGGCGATTGCCGAGCACATCGGCGTCAGCAAGGGCGTCATCTCCTACTACTTCGCCGGCAAGGACGGGCTGCTGCGCGAGGTGGTGGCCTCGGTCCTCACCGAGGCGGCCGCGTACATGCGCCCGCGGGTGGAGTCGGCGCCGCCGGGCCGCGCGGCCCTGCGCGCCTACGTGACGGCGAACCTGGAATTCATCGACGCGAACCGGCGCGAGATCCTCGCGCTGATCGAGATCTTCAACGGAGCATCACCCGGCCGCGGGATTGCCCCGCCGTACGCGGAGGGGCACCGGGCCGCCGTCGACGCGGTCACCCGGATCCTGGAGCAGGGACAGCAGGCGGGCGACTTCGGCGTCTTTCACGCGCGGTTCGCCGCCATGGCACTGCGGGCCGCCATTGACGCGGTGGCGGAACTGCTGCGCGCCGATCAGGAAGCCGACGTGCTGGAGTACGGGGCCGAGCTGGCCCGGCTGTTCGAGAAGGGACTGCAAGCATGATGGCGACGAGCTCGCCGAGTCCAGCGCCGGCGTCAGCGGCGGCCGGCCCGGCGCCGGCCCTGCTGATCCGCGGGATGACCAAGCGGTTCGGCGACACCGTGGCGGTTCAGGACGCGGACCTGCGCGTCGAGCGGGGCGCTTTCCTGGGGCTGGTCGGCCCGAACGGGGCCGGCAAGACCACGCTGCTGTCGATGGCCACCGGGCTGCTGAGCCCGGACGCTGGCGAGTCCAGCGTGCTGGGCGAGGACGTGTGGCACCCCGGCAGCGCGGAGCGAGCCAAGGCGCTGCTGGGTGTGCAGCCGCAGGGCCTGGCCCTGCCGCCCCGGCTGACCGGCCGCGAGCTGCTCACCTACCTGGGCCTGCTGCGCTCGATGCCGGCCCCCGTCGTGGACGAGCGCACCGAGGAACTGCTCACCGTGCTGGACCTCAGCCACGCCGAGCGCACCCTGATCGGGGACTACTCCACCGGCATGCGCAAGAAGATCGAGCTGGCCGCGGCGCTGCTGCACGGCCCGAGCCTGCTGGTGCTGGACGAGCCGTTCGAGGCGGTTGACCCGGTCTCGGCGGCCGTGGTGCGGGCCATCCTGGACGGCTTCACCGGCGCCGGCGGCTCGATCGTGATGAGCAGCCACGTGATGGCGCTGGTCGAGCAGCTGTGCGACCACGTCGCCGTGCTCGACCGCGGGCGGGTGCTGCGGACGGGCACGCTGGAGCAGGTGCGCGGCAGCCACACCCTGGAAGAAGCGTTCGCGGCCATCGTCGGGACCCGTCCGCCGGCTCGGGGGCTGTCATGGTTCACCTCCTGATCGGCCTGCGCCGCACCATCGCCCGCCACCAGCTGGCCGCCACCCACCCGGCCAGCCTCGTGCTGATGCTGGCGCTCGGCGTGGCGACCGTGGCAGGCACGCTGGTCATCGGCTGGGCGTCCTACCCGGACCCGGCGACCGGCTTCGACGTGGTCGCGCTGACCTCGGCGCTGTGGATCGGCGGGCGGCTGGCCCAGAGCGCGGTGTCCGGCGAGCCGGTACTGCGCCCCGAGCTGTTCAGCCTGCTGCCGGTGTCCCGCCGGCGGCTGGGCTGGTCCCTGCTCGTGGTGGGGCTGCTCGATCCGGCCAACGTCTTCCTGGCCGCCGCGCTGGCCGCGGTGATCCCGGCCGGCGCCCGGCTGGGCGCGGCGGCCGCCGCGGTCGCGGTCGTGAGCGTGCTGCTGGCCGTAGTCCTGACCAGCATCCTGTCGACTGTCGTGGCCGGCCTGCTCGGGCCCGGCTCGCGCCGCGGGCATGATGCCGGCACCGTTGTCACCGCCGTGCTGATCAGCCTGCTGGCCGTGGCCGGCACTCTGCTTCCGGCGCTGATCACCGCGCTCCGCAACCAGTCCGCGCCCTGGCTGTCGGACCTGCTGCGCGCCCTCCCGTCGGGCTGGGGCCGGCCGCCGTCCAGGCGGCGGGCCGCTCCGACCTGGCCCTCACCGCGCTCCCGCTGGCCGGCCTGGTCCTGGCCGGGGTGGTCACGGTGGCCGCCTGGCCGGCCGTGCTGCGCCGCCGGATGCAGGGCCGGCAGCCCCGGCGCCGCGGCTCGGCCGCCCGCGGCCCGGGCCGCCGCGTGCTCGGCTCCGCCCCGGTCGCCGCGGTCGCCGCCAAGGAGCTGCGGCTGTGGCTGCGCGACCCGGTCCGCCTGACCTGCCTGGTGATCGCGCTGGTCGTCGGCACCGCCGTGTGCGTGCTGCCCCGGGTGACGGCCGGCAGCTCCCTGCTGATGCCCTTCGGCGGCGCCATGACCGTGGTCATCGCCGGTGCCTGCGCCTGCAACCTGTACGGCAACGACGGCAGCAGCCTGTTCCTGACCGTGCTCACGCCCGGCTCGGCCCGGGCCGACGTGCGCGGCCGTCAGCTCGCCTGGCTGATCGCGGTCGCGCCCTATGCGATCGTGTCCACCGTGATCCTGACTGCGGCTAGCGGGCAGACCCGCTACTGGCCCTGGGCACTGGCCCTGCTCCCGGCACTGCTCGGCGGCGGCGCGGGGCTCGCCGCCTGGTCCTCAGCGCGGTTCGTGCAGCCGCTGGACGAGGCCGGCAACCCGACGCCCGCCTTCTCGCTGCTGGTGCACATCGCGCTGGTGGCGGTGGCCGGGACGGCGCTGCCGCCGCTGCTGGTGCTGCTGGCCGGCGGCGGCTGGGCGGCGGTTCCGGTCGGCGTGCTGTCCGGCCTGGTGCTGGGCAGCTGGCTCGGCCGGCGGGCCGTGGCGCGGCTACAGGGACATGAGGTCGCCATGCTGACGACCCTGGCCCGTGCCGCCGCGTGACCGGGACGCCGGCCTGACCGGGACACCTGGCGACGGCGCCCCGGCATCGCCCGCTGACCCGGCGACGCCGGCCGGAGCAGCCCCGCCGGGCGGATCGGCCACGCCGGGCAGGGCAGCGCCGGGCGGGCCGCCTGGCGGCCGGGGCGGCCCGGACGGCCGGGCCTTCGTCGTCTACTTCACCAAGGGCCTGGCCGACGTCGTGACCGGCGAGCTCACCACGCTGGTGCCCGGCCTGGAGATCACCGGGACGGCCGAGCGCTTCGCCACCATCAGCGCCCGCCCGGCCGAGCTGGACCAGCTGCTGGCCGGCGGCCGGACCTTTGATGACCTGCGGCTGCTGGCGGCTGGCCCGGCCGCGGTGCCGGACCAGGCGAGCTTCGCGGAGCTGTGCGCGCAGGCCGCGGCAGCCACCCGGGCCTACCTCACCGACCACGACCCGCAGCGGGCCGGCCAGGAGCCGTGGTCAGTGACCATGTCGGCCCGCCAGCCGCCCTGGCGCGCGCAGGGGTGGGACCCGGCCCCGGTGATCGCGGCCCGGCTGGGCGGCGCCGACCTGCACGGCACCGAGCGCCGCGACGTCGACCTGCGGATCCAGGCCGATGGCGAGCTGATGCACATCGCGGCCAGCCGCACCGCCCGGCCGCACGGGAAGCGCGACAGCGGCCCGGCCCGGCCCGGCGCGCTGCGGCCGAGCGTGGCGGCCGCGCTGGTGCGCCTGGCCCTGCACGCTGCCGTCCCCGATGCCACCCGGCGCGGGCTGTATGACCCGTGCTGCGGCACCGGGACCATCGCCGCCGAGGCCGCGCGGCTGGCGCTGCCCGTCTATGCCTCCGACATCGACCCCGAGGCCGTTACCCTGACGGCTGCCCGCCTGGCCCGCCTGGCCGCCGCCGCTGCGCCACCGCGGCCGCCGCGGGTCTTCCGGCACGACGTGCTGCGCCCGGTGCCCCGCGACATCCGGGCCGTGATCGTGGTCAGCAACCTGCCCTGGGGCAAGCAGATCCAGCTGCCCCGTGAGGGCGAGCTGTTCGACGCCGTCGCTGCCCTGGTCGCGCCCCGGCTGGCGGACGGCGGCGCGTGCGCGCTGCTGACCACCTCCGGGGACCGGCTCGCCGCGCGGATCCGCCGCCGCGCCCCGGACGCGCGGATCAGCACCCGCCGCATCGGCCTGCTCGGCCAGACCCCGGCCATCATCGTCGCCGGGCCGGGGCCGGGCAGGCCGGATCGGCGCTAGGGCGCGCTCGCGGCGAACTCCGCGAAGCTGCCGATGACCGGCTCCCAGCCGGAGTCGTACCCCTCGCGCGCGGCCGCGCCGTCGGGGCGGTGCTCCCAGCCCGAGTGGACCAGCCGCACCACCGTGGCACCGGGCCCGTCCGGCGTGAACGTCACCTCGACGCACGTCGCCTCGGCCGCGGCCGTGCCGGCGTGCCAGGTGAAGGCGACCCGGTGCGGCGGCTCCCAGTCGGTGACGGTGCCCCAGACCGACGTGCTGCCGTCGGCCAGGGTCTCGGTGATCTCGGCGCCGGTCCCGTCTCCGAAGACGATGCCGGCCGCCTGCTCACCGCCGACCGAGTGCGTGGCCAGCGGCCACCACTGGTGGATGTGCGCGGTGAACAGCTCGAAGGCGCGCTCCGGGGCGGCCGGGACGGTGACCGACTTGCGGACCGGTTCGGCTGAAGTCAGGTGGGCAGGCATCGGAATCCCCTCCTAATCGCGGTGCGGCGGCGTGCCGCGGCTAGCGCTGTCCTCGCGGACGTGCTCGGCGTAGCGGTCCAGGGCGGTCTCCCAGAACCCGTCCAGCCAGGCCCGGAGCTCGCCGAGCCCGGCCGGGTCGAGCCGGTACACATTGCGGGTGCCGAGCTCGGTGTAGCTGACCAGGCCGCTGCGCCGCAGCACCGTCAGGTGCTGGGAGACCGCCGGGCGGCTGACCGGCAGCGCCGCCGCCAGCTCGGCCACCGACGACGGGCCCGCCCGCAGGCGGTCCACGATCTGGCGGCGGGTGCGGTCACCCAGGGCCTCGAGGACCGCTTCGTAAGTCTCCACGAACCGTAAGTTCCCACGAACGAAGGCGGGAGTCAAGCCGACGGCGCGACGCCGTCCGGTCCGCCGTCGCCTGCTGCTTTGCGCAGGTCATCTGCGGCTGCGACGGCATCGCAGGCGGGTGCAGGTGCCGTAAACTCTCAGGCGTGCCATCAGGCCCTCGCAGTACCAGCAAGAAGGACTCATTCTTTTACCCGATCGTCGGCGCCCGGGCCTTCGCGGAAGTAGTCGATCAGCTCACTTATGCCGTGCGGTCGGGGCGGTTCTCGGTGGGCGACTGGCTGCCGACGCTGGATGAGCTGGCCCGCGAGATGGGCGTCAGCAAGCCCACCGTCGGCGAGGCCGTCAAGGTCCTGGTGGACGCCAAGGTGCTCCGGGTCCAGCGCGGCGCCATGGGCGGGGTCGAGGTCATCTCCCAGATCGTCCCGGCCAAGGCACTGCACCTGTCCTCCCAGCGCCGGGCCCGCCGGTACTCCGAGCTGGTCGAGGCGCGGCACGCCATCGAGATGGAGCTGTCCAGGCTGGCCTGCCAGCGCGCCACCGACGACGACCTGGCCGAGCTCGAGACGCACGTCGCCGCGCTCGGCAAGGCCAAGGGCGGCAGCCGCGAGTGGGAGCGGGCGCACCTGCTGTTCCATTACGCGCTGGGCCGGGCCGCGCACAGCGACCTGCTGGCTTATTACCACCATCAGGTCCTGGAGGAGATGGCCGTGTTCCTGGGCGGCTTCCCGCCCAAGTACGCCGACCGGGATACCGGGATCCAGCTGCACACCGAGACGCTGGAGGCGCTGCGCAGCCGCGACCCGGACCGGGTGGCCAGTGCGACCACCCACCACCTGAAGGACCTGGAGATCGTCGCCGACCTGCTGGAATCCGGCCAGCTGGACGGCCAGGAGTAACCCGGCCGTCCGGGCTTGCCGGCCCGCCAGCCCGCCGCGCCAGGCCGCCCGGCTACTCCCCGGCCCCGCCCGGCGGGCCCGCGGCCTGCCCGGCCGACCAGCTGCGCAGCAGCTCCAGGAAGCCCGGCGCGAACCGGAACTGGTGGAACCGGTAGCTGGCCTCCTCCGTCGTCATCCCGTGCAGGGCCGAGCTGTCGCTGAGGTTCATCATGTGCCCGGTGCCGGGGAACACCCGGACCACCGAGCCGGGGTGGGCGGGCGTGTCCAGGACCGCGGCCGCGCGGCGGGCGCTCTCCGGGCCGGGCAGGTTCTGGTCCAGCTCGCCGACGGTGAACAGCACCGGGCAGCGCGACCGCCGGTAGTCCGGCACGGGGTCGTAGGACCAGTCGGTGTCCTCAGCGTCGGGGCGGTCAGCCAGCACCTCCGCGTGGGTGGGATAAGGCGGCACCGGGCTCAGGAACGGCTCGTCGATGGCGTACTGCTGCAGGCGCAGGCCCGCGATCTCGGGGCTGGCCCGCAGCCGCCGCGCGGCCTCGTCGAAGAAGTCCGTGCTGGCCTGATCCCACGCCCCCGTCTCGCGGAACCGGTAGATCAGCTCCCACATCCGCCCGGCCAGCTGGCACTCCTCCGCCGGGACGCCCTGCTCGCGCAGCTCGAAGACCTTGCGGTGCACTTCGGTGGCCGCCGGCGTGACGCCCGGCGCGCCCATCACCACGACAAAGGCGAGGTCCGGGCGGCGGCCCGCGACCATGGGCACCGACCAGGCCCCGTTGCTGAACCCGTAGAGGCCGACCCGCCCGGCCGCGATTCCCGGCCGCCCGGCGAGGAAGTCCAGCGCCGCCTCCCCGTCCCGGGATCGCTCCGCCATCGTGGACTCCGCCGTGTCCCCGGCCGAGGCGCCGTGCCCGCGCTTGTCGAAGATCAGCGCGGCCAGGCCCGCGCGAGCGAACTGCTCGCCGAAGATCCGGTAGAAGTCCCGCCTGCCGCCCCCTGCTCCGTGCATCAGGGCGATCGCGGCGTGCGGCCCGGGGCTGACCGGCGTCATCAGCGTCCCGGCCAGCTGGCCGGCCGGGCCGGGAAAGACCACGTCCTGCTCCGTCCACAGCGGCGCCCGGCTGAGCCGGGCGGGCTGGCTGCCGCCGGGGCTCGCGATGGTGAGGGCTGAGCCCGGCGCCGCCGCATCGAGCGTGATGATCTCCGCCCGCTCTGATACAAAACGGGACGGCCCGGCCGGATGCAGCCGCACCAGGTCGCTGCCCTCGGCGTACAGCGGAACCGGCTCGCCGAAGAAGCTGTCGGGCTGCAAGTGCAGCGACACCGCCCGGCCGTCCCCGGCGTAGTGACCCAGCCACGGCCGGTACTGCGCCTCGTCCGCCGGGCCGGCCGGCAGCAGCTCGAACTCGCCGTCCTGGCCATCGCGCACGGCCCGCCCGCTGAACCGGTCCTCGGCCACTGTGCCGTCCAGGCGCAGCGTCAGGCCCGCAGCAGTGAGTTCCAGTTCCAGCCGCGAGCCGTCGCCGGCCCGGGCCGTGACGGGCACGCCGAACCAGCCCAGTCCGGGCAGGCTGGCCTGCCGCGCCCCGCTGTCGCCGGGCCGCTCGACCCGGAGGAACACCGGGGTGCCGCCCGCCCGGAACCACCCGGCCCACGCCCGGCTGGCCAGCCCCGTGGGTGCGTGCCCGGCGCGGGCCTGCTCGCTGCCTGCCTGAGCCATGCCGGCCTCCGCGATGTCGGTCTGTGCGATGTCAGCCTCGGCCATGTCGGCCCGTGCGCTGTCAGCCGGTGCGATGTCGGGTCCGCTGCCGTCGTGCCCGGCGGCGGCCTGGCCGGGGGCCATCAGGCCGCCGCCAGCTGACCCGGGCACGCGGCCAGCGCGGCTGCGTGCTCGGCCCAGATCTCAGGTGCGGGCCGCCACCGGCCGCGGGCCACAACTCCGGTCACCGTCCGGGCCGCGGTGATGTCGCGGGACGGGTCGCCGGGCACCAGCACCAGGTCAGCCGGCGCGCCCGCCTCGATCCGGCCGGCCCCGGTGCCCAGGTAGTCGCCCGCGGCGCCGGTCGCGGCGCGCAGTACCGCGGCCGCGGGCAGCCCGGCGGCGGCCAGCAGGGCCAGCTCGCGGTGCAGCGAGGCGCCGTGCACGCTGCCGGCGACCAGGGCGTCGGTCCCGGCCAGCACCGGCACTCCGGCCTGGTGGAACGCCGCGACCAGCTCGCCCTGGAACTGCGCCGCCTCAGCCAGCCGGCGCTGGTGGAACGGCTCGGTGAACCGGGCCGCGTAGGTGTTGCGGCCCGGCCGCCAGCGCCGGGTGATCACGGCGGGCAGCAGCGCCATCTCCGGCTGGGCCAGCCAGCGCGCCGCGTCGGCTGCCTGGCCCTGGATCGCTGCGAAATTCTGCAGCGTGGCGACCAGCGTCAGCCCGGCCGCCTGCGCCGCTGCGGCCAGCCGGGGCAGCTCGCCGCGGTCCAGCTTGGCCGCCTCGGCGTTGCTGGCGGTGCGCAGCCGGAAGCCGAAGTGGGCATAGACGAACTCCTCGGCGTGCGCGACCAGCGACTGGAACGACTCCAGCGTGCCCGCCGTGCCGACGGCCCGGACGATATGCCCGACCACCGGCATGCCCAGTTCCCGGGCGGCCGAGCACAGGCCGTCGAAGCCGGGCCGGGACAGGTCGTTGTAGACCTTGATGGCGTCGTAGCCGCGGCGCCGCTGGTCGCGGGCGCGGCGGCGGCCGAGGGCGAAGCTCAGCCGGCTGTCGTTCTGGATGGGGCCCGCTGACAGGACGGCCGGCCCGGCGACCTGCCCGGCGTCGATGGCGGCCCGCAGCCGCAGCACGCTGGCCGTTCCGTGCATGCAGAACGCGGTGGTCACCCCGTGCGCCAGCAGCAGCGCGGCCAGCACCCGGTTGACCCGGTCATCGCGGTGGAAGTGGACATGCATGTCGGTCAGGCCGGGGATCAGGTACTGCCCGGCCCCGTCGATGACGGTGGCCGGGCCCGGCAGGTCGGCCGGGCCGGTCACGATCTCGGCGATCCGGTCGCCGCGGATCACGACGGTGGCGCCGGGGCGCGGGGGAGCGGGCGGCGCGATGATCGTGGCGCCGCGGATCACCAGCGGGGGGCCGGTCACCTCAGTGCCGGTCATGGCCGCCCCGGTCCGGTCAGCTCCGGCCCGGTCGGCTCCGGTCCGGCGGACAGCTCCGAGTCGAAGGAGTACCCGACGCCCGGGAACGAGCGGGCCAGCTCCGTAACGCGGGCCGCCACCCCCGCGCGGCCCTGGCTGGCGTCGGCGATCAGCCCGGCGATGACCCGCATCTCGGCCGGCGTCATGCCCTGCCGGGTCACCTGGGAGACCGACATCCGCACCCCGCCGCGGGTGCCCGGCGGGTCGCCGGGGATGTTGGTCGGCCCCATCAGGATCCCGTCCCGGCTGCACGCCGCCGCGATCTTCGTGGCGGCAGGCCCGGCGTCGATCAGCAGCAGGTGCGTCTGGGTGTAGCCGCGGTCGGCGCCGAGCAGCCGGAAGCCGGCAGCGGCCAGGGCGGCGGCCAGCGCCTGGGCGTTGGCCACCAGGGCCGCGGCGTAGGCCACGCGGTGCTCCAGCAGCTCGGCCAGGGCGATCGCCGCAGCCGCGTACTTGTTCTGGTCGCGAGTCTGCAGGAAGCCGGGATAGATCGCGGCGCTGACCCCGGCCGCGATCTGCGCGTCGTTAGTCAGCACCAGGCCGCCGACCGGGCCGCCCATCGACTTGTGGGTGCCCAGGGTCAGCACGTGCGCCCCGTCGGCGAACGGGTCGGCGAACCGGCCGCCGGCGATCAGCGGCGCGACATGCGCGGCGTCCAGCAGCAGGACGGCGCCGACCTGGTCGGCGGCCGTGCGCAGCTCGCGCAGCGGATAGGGGAACAGCACCTTGCTGCCGCCGACGACCACCGCGCGCGGCCGCAGCCGGATGATCTCGGCCGCCGCCGCGGCGCCGTCGATCCCGAAGTCCGCGGTGGCGGGCAGCTCGGCGGTCCGCAGGCCGAGCACGCCCGCGACGCCGGCCTCCTGGTAGCTGATGTTCGCCCCGGCGGCCAGCGGCTGCACCGCGATCAGGTCGCCCGGCCGGGTCACGGCCCGCAGCACGGCGGCGTTGGCCATGCTGTTGCTGGCCGGCCGCCACTCGGCGAACGCGGCGCCGAACAGCCGCCGGGCCAGACCGGCGATGGTGACCTCGATCTGCTCGATGTGCCGGTTGGACTCGACCGGGGAGCTGGACACGTCCTTGTCGCCGGGCAGGCCCTCGGTCAGCCGGGACGCCAGGTCCGAGGACAGCACCGAGCGGGCGGTGCGGCTCATCAGGCCCTCGGCGGCGATCAGGTTCACCACCGTCTGCCGCCACCGGTCGTGGTCGCTCACGGTGGCCAGCACCCGGCGGGCCAGCTCCAGCGGCGGCGGGTCGGCCGGGCCCGGCGCGAACGCGGCCACCAGGTCGGTGATGGCGGGCGCGGCGGCCAGGCTGTCCGTCCTCACCGGGCCTCGCGCTCGGGCCGGGCGTTCTGGCGGCCCGCGGTGCCGGGCTCAAAGGTCACTTCGGGTCCTCCTCGGGCTCAGGGTCTCGGGTCGCGGGCTCGGGCTCACGGTCTCGGATCACGGTTGCGGGTCACGGTTCCGGGTCCCGGATCAGAAGTCAACAGTATTCACGTTTGACGTTTGGCGCCAGCCCCGGTTAGCGTGCGCTGTGTCGCCCCATCTCCCGGCGAAAGCCGCTGCGCGCGCCCCTGGCCTGCAGCTGCGCGCCGGGGCCAGCCGAGAGGACGAAGATATGTCACGGGTTGTTCGCGCTGCCGTGGTGCAGGCCTACGGCAACACCGCCAAGGACGAGGCGCTGCAGCGTCAGGTCGCCCTGATCGAGGCGGCCGCTGCTGACGGGGCGCAGGTGATCGGCCTGCAGGAACTGTGCAACGGGCCGTACTTCTGCGCCGAGCAGGACCCTAAGTGGTTCGCCTGGGCCGAGCCGGACGACGGCCAGACCATCTCGCTGATGGCCGGCCTGGCCCGGCGGCTCGGCGTGGTCCTGGTCGTGCCGTTCTTCGAGAAGGCCGCTCCGGGCCTGTACTTCAACACCGCGATGGTCCTGGAGAGCGACGGGTCGGTTGCCGGCAAGTACCGCAAGACCCACATCCCCCAGCTAGGTCCCTGCTACTGGGAGAAGTACTTCTTCGCGCCCGGCGACCTCGGCTACCCGGTGTTCCGCACCTCGGCCGGGCGCATCGGCGTGGTCATCTGCTACGACCGGCACTTCCCGGAGGCGTGGCGGGCGCTTGGCCTCAACGGCGCCGAGATCGTCTTCAACCCGAGCGCCACCTCCGACTACGCCCGGCACGCCTGGAACCTGGAGCAGCCCGCCCAGGCCCTGGCCAACGGGTACTTCGTGGCCGCCATCAACCGCGTCGGGGTCGAAGAGCCGCTGTCGTCGGTGCGCTTTTTCGGCAGCTCCTACCTGTGCGGCCCGCGCGGCGAGGTGCTGGCCCGGGCCGGCGAGGAGAAGGACGAGTTCGTGGCCGCCGACCTGGACCTGGCCCAGATCGAGGAAGCCCGCGGGCTGTGGCAGTTCTACCGCGACCGGCGGCCCGACACTTACCAGGATCTGCTCCGTCTCACCTAACCTGACATGGCACTGAACAGGCGATATATCCCCCGGTAGCCAGTACGCTGAAATCAAAGATTATTACTGTTGACGATTAAAGCCGGCGATGCGAGGATGTCGGCCACAAGGCGACCAGCTGACGGAAAGCGGTCCGATCCGGGCGTTTTCCGCGCACCCTTGATCAAGGGAGAGTGTGCATGAAAGCCTCACGCCGGCATCTGGCAGCAGCGGTCGCCGCTCTCGCGGCCGCGCTCACACTCGGCGCCTGCGCCAGCAACTCCGTGCCCGCCTCGGGCGGATCCGCCGCCGGCGGCAAGCCGGTGCGCGGCGGCATCGCGACCATCGCCGAGGAGGCCGGCAACGGCCCGGACTACATCTTCCCGTTCTTCAGCATCCAGTACCTGACCACCTCCAACACCACGACCTTCCAGTCGCTGATGTACCGGCCGCTGTACTGGTTCGGGAAAGGGGCCAGCCCGGCGGTCGACTACTCGCTCTCGCTGGCCGGCCCGCCGGCGTTCGCCGACGGCAGCACGAGCGTCACCATCCGCCTGAAGGACTACAGCTGGTCCGACGGCACGAAGGTGACGCCGCGCAGCGTTGCCTTCTGGCTCGGCCTGGACCGCTCGGAGAAGCAGAACTTCGCCAGCTACAACCCCGGCCAGCTGCCCGATGACGTGAAGTCCGTCAGCTACGACGACCAGGCCGGCACGGTCACCTTCCACCTCAGGTCGGCGGTGTCGGCGAGCTACTTCCTGTACGGCGAGCTATCCCAGATCACGCCCCTGCCGCTGGCCTGGGACCTGACCGGGGCCGGCCAGCAGGGCAGCTGCTCATCAGAGGACCCGGCGGTCCAGGCCCGGTCGTGCCCGCGCGTCTACCGCTACCTGACCGCTCAGGCCAAGGACCAGGCCAGCTACGCCAGCAGCCCGCTGTGGGGAGTGGTCGACGGCCCGTTCAAGCTGTCGGCCTACACGCCCGGCGGGTCGTACTCGATGACGGCGAACAAGTCCTACTCCGGCCCGGTGAAGCCGAAGCTGGCCGGGCTGAAGTTCCTGCCGTTCACCAGCGACACCGCCGAGTACAACGAGCTGCGCTCGGGCTCGTCCATCTCGCTCGGGTACGTGCCGACCCAGGTGCTGCCGCCCAAGCCGGTCTCGCAGACCGCGGGGCATAACCCGGTCAGCGGCTATCAGATGTACCCGGTCAACTACTGGGGCTTCCAGTACCTGCTCATCAACTTCAACAACCCGGCGGCAGGCCCGCTGCTGCGCCAGCTCTACCTCCGCCAGGCCCTGCAGACCGTCGTCAACCAGGACGTCGACATCGAGAAGGCCGACAACGGCTACGGCTATGCCGGGTACGGGCCGGTGCCCCGGCTGCCGGCCAACCCGTTCATCGACGCGGCCGGGTCGACGAACCCCTTCCCGTTCAGCATCCCGGCCGCCCGCAAGATCCTGCAGGCGCACGGCTGGAGCGTGCCGGCCTCCGGAGTGGCCACCTGCAGCCATCCCGGCTCCGGCGCCGGCCAGTGCGGCGCGGGCGTCACGGCCGGGCAGAAGCTGGAGCTCAGGCTGGAGAGCTACAGCGGCACCCAGACCGTCAGCGAGGTCATGCAGCAGCTGGTCTCCGACGCCAGCCAGGCCGGCATCGGCATCAAGCTGAGCCAGGTCCCGGTCCACCAGCTGCTGTCCGACGCGGTCCAGTGCAAGCCGTCCCAGGCCAGCTGCGACTGGCAGATCCTCAACTACGGCGGGGTGGTCTATGCCTCGGCCTTCCCCTCGGGCCAGCCCTACTTCGCCACCGGGGCCGGCCAGAACATCGGCAGCTACTCCGATCCGCAGATGGACAAGCTGATCAACGCCACGATCACCTCGTCCGCGCCCGGCGCGATGAGCGCCTACCAGGACTACGCGGCCCGGCAGGTCCCGGTCTTGTGGCAGCCCTTCGGCTCGACGCCCATCGAGGAGGTCGCCGACAACCTGCACGGCGTGGCGCCCTTCAATCCGCTCCTCTTCATAAACCCGGAGAACTGGTACTTTACGCACTAAATTACGCAGCGAGCGCTCCAGAATGACATCTGCCGGGACACCGGCCGCGGCGGCCGGGCAATCAGTGGGGGAGGCCTGAATGCAGCGCTACATCCTGCACCGGCTGCTCCAGGCCGTCGTGGTCTTGTTCCTGGTCTCGCTCGTGGTCTTCGTGATGCTGCACGTGCTGCCGGGCGGCGCGGGCCGGGCCATCCTGGGCAAGTCCGCGACCCCGCTCCAGGTCGCCCAGTTCGACCACCGGATGGGCTATGACCGGCCGATCCCGGTGCAGTACTGGACCTGGCTGACCCAGGTGCTCCGCGGTGACCTGGGCTTCTCCTACAAGCTCAACCAGCCGGTGTCGGCGGTGCTGGGCCAGGCGCTGCCCAAGACGGCGCTGCTGACCGCGCTGTCCATCGCAGTGGCGCTGGTGATCGCGATCCCGCTGGGGATGCTGCAGGCCGTCCGGCGCAACAAGCCCGCCGATCACATCGGCACCGGCGCGGCGTTCGTCCTGTACGCCACGCCGACCTTCTTCCTCGGCCTGGCCCTGGTGCTGATCTTCGGCGTCGACCTGCGGCTGCTGCCGGCCGAGGCCCCGCAGAGCAACTCGATCCTGGCCATCCTGGGCAGCTTCCAGGGCATGATCCTGCCGATCGCCGCGCTCGCGCTCGGCATGGTCGCGCTGTTCAGCCGCTACCTGCGCTCCTCGATCCTGGACAACCTGGCTGAGGACTGGGTCCGGACGGCCCGGGCCAAGGGCCTGTCGCCGCGCCGGATCCTGCTGCGCCACGTGCTGCGCAACTCGCTGACCTCCATCGTCACGCTGCTGGGGCTGAGCGTGCCCTGGGTGCTGGCCGGCAGCGTGATCGTCGAGCAGGTCTTCAACTACCCGGGCATGGGCCTGCTGTTCTGGAATGAGGCGCAGGTGAACGACTTCCCGGTGGAGCTGGCCGTCGTCCTGGTGGTCGGCGTCGCCACGGTGGCGGGCAACCTGCTGGCCGACATCGGGTACGCGCTGCTCGACCCGCGCGTACGGTACGGCCGGTCATGACCGCCGGCCAGGAACTGGCGGCGCGTGCCGCCGCCCGCCGAGCCGGCCGCCGGGCTGGCCGGCGCGCCGCCACCCGCCGGGCGGGCGCTGCTGAGCTCCTTCGCCGAGAACCGGGTCGCCGTGGCCGGCCTGGTCCTGCTGGTGGCGCTGGTGCTGTTCTGCTTCGTCGGCCCGCACCTGTACGGCACCGACCAGGTGCACGCGAACCTGGCCACCGCGAACCTGGCGCCCGGCTCGCCCGGCCACCCGCTGGGGACCGACAACCTGGGCTTCGACGAGCTGGGCCGCCTGATGGCCGGCGGCCAGGCCTCCCTGGAGGTCGGCATCGCCGCCGCGCTGTTCGCCACGATCTTCGGGGCCCTGTGGGGCGCGGTCGCCGCGGTCGCCGGCGGCGTGGTCGATGCGCTGATGATGCGCATCGTGGATGCGCTGTCGTCCATCCCGTCGCTGTTCTTCCTGATCTTCCTGGCCCACGTGCTGAGCTTCAGCGTGCCCATGCTGATCATCGTCATCGGCTACGTGGCCTGGCTCGGCCCGGCCCGGCTGGTCCGCGGCGAGGCCCTGACCACCATCTCGCGGGACTTCGTCCAGGCCGTGAAGATGATGGGCGGGCGCACGCCGCGGATGGTAGTCCGGCACGTGCTCCCCAACGCGATCGGGACGATGGCCGTCAACGCGACCTTCCAGGTGGCTGACGCGATCCTGGTCGTCGCCGCCCTGGGCTACCTGGGCATCGGGGTGCCGCCGCCGGCGGCCGACTGGGGCACCATGCTGTCCAGCGGCATCTCCTTCGCCGAGGCCGGCTACTGGTGGATGATCTTCTGCCCGGGTCTGGCCATCGTGCTCACGGTGGTGGCCTTCAACTTCATCGGCGACGGGCTCCGGGACGCCTTCAGCGTCCGGGGGCGGACCCGGTGACGGCCAGCCCGCGTCAGCTCGCCGCCGGCCTGGCGGCGGCCATCGCGCGGCACGGCATCGCCGGCGCCAGCGCCGGCATCTGGCATGACGGCCGGGCCACGACCTGGTCGGCCGGCCAGGCCAGCCGGCAGACCCGGCAGCCGGTCACGCCCGCGACCGCGTTCCACCTGGCCTCGGTGACCAAGACGCTGACCGCGATGGTGATCCTGCAGCTGGTCGCGGAGGACCGGATCGCCCTGGACCAGCCGGCGTCATCGCTCCTGCCTGGCCTGGCCGCCATCGACGGGGCGCAGGACGGGCCCGTCACGATCGCCGGCCTGCTGTCGCATAGCAGCGGCATCGACGGTGACTTCTTCCGGGACACCGGGCCGGGCGATGACGCGCTGGAGCGGTTCGCGGACCGGGCCGCCGGGATCAGCCGGCCGTTCGGCCCCGGCCAGATCTTCTCCTACGGCAACGCCGGGTACAGCCTGCTCGGGCGGATCGCCGAGGTCGTGACGGGCAGTTCCTGGGACCGCCAGCTGCGGCGGCGGATCCTGGCGCCGCTCGGCATGACCGCGACGACCACCAGCCCCGAGCGCGCGCTGCGCGGCCCGTTCGCCGTCGGTCATGAGCGCGGTCCGCGCGGCCGGATCCGGGTAGCGACCGGCTGGCCGGTGCCCCGCTCGATGGGCCCGGCCGGCGTGCTGTGCGCCACGGCGGCCGACCTGCTCCGGTTCGGCGCCGCCGTCGCCGTCACCACGGCCGGGCCCGGAGCGGGAAGCGGGGCCGGGGACGGCGCGGCCGCCGGCCGGGCGGGCCGGCCAGGCCGCCCGCGGCCGCTGCTCCCGGCCGGGCTGGCCGCCCGGCTGCGCCAGCCTGCCGCGCGCCGCGCCTACAGCGCGCCGGCGCCGGCCTGGAGCCTGGGCTGGGGGCTCGACCACTGGGGCAGCGCCGCGGTGCTGGGCCATGACGGCGGCGCCCGCGGCTACGAGTCATTCCTGCGCGTGCTGCCCGACCAGGCGACCGCCGTGGTCCTGCTGGTCAACGGCGGAGCCGACGCATCGGCCCTGGTCGCAGACGTCTTCGGCCCGCTGCTGGCCGGGCTGTGCGGCGTCACCGTGCCGCCCCCGTGGACGCCGCCCGAGGTAACCGTGCCGGGGGAGGACGCCCCGGTGCCGGTGGCCGGCACGTACGCCTGCGGCACCTGGCGGCTGCGCATCACCAGCCGGGCCGGGGAGCTGCACGGCGAGCTGCGGGCCCGCGGCATGGCCGCCCGCGAGCTAGGCCGGGCTCCGGTCAGCCTGCGGCTGCGCCCCGCCGGGCCGGGCTGCTTCGCGGTCAGCGGCGGCGATCCGGGCGAGTGCTGGCCGCTGCACGTCGTGCGGCTGCCGGACGGAACCCGGCTGGTGCACATGTGGAGCCGGGCAGCCCCGGCGGTGCAGGAGTGAGCGACTCATGATCCCCGTGCTTGAGATCGACGACCTGCACGTTGAGCTGCGGCTGCGGCAGGCCACCGTGCGCGCCCTGGACGGGGTCAGCCTGACCGTCGCGCCCGGCGAGTGCCTGGGCCTGGTGGGGGAGTCGGGCTGCGGCAAGACCATGACCGCGCTGTCGGTCCTGCAGCTGCTGCCGGCGGGCGGTGAGCTCACCGGGGGCCAGATCCGGCTGGCTGGCCGGGAGATCTCGGCCCTGGGCGAGGCGGCCATGCGCCAGGTCCGCGGCAACGAAGTCGGGATGATCTTCCAGGACCCGATGAGCGCCCTGAACCCGATGATGACCGTCGGCGACCAGATCGCCGAGTCCGTGCGGGTGCACCGCGGAGCCAGTCGCGGGGCCGCCCGCGGTCGCGCGATCGAGGCGCTGGGCCTGGTCGGGATGCCCCGGCCGGCCGAGCGGGCCAGCCAGTACCCGCATCAGCTGTCGGGCGGCATGCGGCAGCGGGCCATGATCGCGATCGCGCTGGCCTGCGAGCCGAAGCTGCTGATCGCCGACGAGCCGACCACGGCGCTGGACGTGACCATCCAGCAGCAGATCCTCGAGCTGATCGACGAGCTGCGCGCGCAGCTGGGCATGGCCGTGGTGCTGGTGACCCACGACCTGGGCGTGATCGCCGGGCGGGCCGACCGGGTCGCGGTGATGTACGCCGGCAAGGTGGTGGAGACCACCAGCACCGCCCGGCTGTTCACCCGCCCGCGCCACCCCTACACCGAGGCACTGTTCGCCGCGCTGCCGGAGAAGGCAGCCGGCTCGGCCGCGCCGCTGTACAGCATTCCCGGCGCCCCGCCCGACCTGACCCGGCGCGCGACGGCGTGCACCTTCGCGCCGCGCTGCCAGCGGGCACAGGACCAGTGCCGCGAAGCTGAGCCCGGCCCGGCCGGCGATCCGCTGCTGCACGCCTACCGCTGCTTCTTCCCCGTCGGCGGCCCCGCGGACGGCCCCGGCCCGGATGGCGCTAGCCCGGCCGGGACCGGGCTGGCGGGCGCTAGCCCGGCTGACGCCGGCCCGGCCGGCGGGCGCACAGCCGCGGCGACGGTGACCGAGGCACCCCGCGACCCGGCCGCCACGCCGTCATCGCTGGCGGGCCCCGTGCCGCTGCTTCAGGTCGACGCGCTGACCAAGGACTTCCCGGCGGGCGGCGGCAGCCTGCGGCGCCGCCGGGCGGGCCTGGTCAGCGCCGTGGCGGAGATCAGCTTCGGCATCGCCGCGGGGGAGACGTTCGGCATGGTCGGCGAGTCCGGCTGCGGCAAGACCACCGTCGGCCGGCTGATCGCCGGGCTGGACCGGCCGACCAGCGGCTCGGTCATCCTGGACGGCGAGAACCTGACCACGATGCCGCCGGGGCAGCGGCGGCGGCGCAGCGCCGACGTGCAGCTGATGTTCCAGGACTCGGGCGCGGCCATGGACCCGCTCATGCGAGCCGGCTCGGTGCTGCGCGAGCCGCTGGCCATCCAGCGCCGCGGCAGCCGCGCCGAGCAGCGGGCCCGGGTGGCCGCGATCCTGGCCGAGGTCGGCCTGCCGCCGGCCTGGGCCGAGCGCTTCCCGCACGAGTTCTCCGGCGGCCAGCGGCAGCGGCTCGGGCTGGCCCGCGCGCTGATCCTGCGGCCGCGGCTGATCGTCGCCGACGAGCCGGTCTCGGCCCTGGACGTGTCGATTCAGGCGCAGGTCCTCAATCTCATGCGCGACCTGCAGCGCGAGCACGGCCTCACGTACCTGTTCATCTCGCACGACCTGTCGGTGGTGCGCTACCTGTCCGACCGGATCGGCGTGATGTACCTCGGCAAGCTGGTCGAGGTGGGCCCGGCGGCGCAGGTGTACGCCCGGCCCGCTCACCCCTACACCCGCGGCCTGATCGACGCCGTCCCGGTGGCCACGGCGGAGGCCGAGCAGGCCCGCGGCCGGGCCGGGGTGACCGGCGAGCTGCCGTCCGCTGTCCGGCCGCCGTCGGGCTGCCGGTTCCGGACCCGCTGCCCGCGCGCGCAGCAGCTGTGCGCCGAGCAGGAGCCGCCGCTGCGCGCGTTCACCGCGGCCGGCGCACCAGGCGGCCTGTCACTTCCCGCTGCGCGAGCCGGAGCCTGCCCGGCCCGCGCCGGCCGCCGCGCGCTAGGCGCCGGCGTCGGCGTCGGCGGCGCGCAGGTACTCGATCAGCGTGCGGGTCCCGCTGCCGGTGCCGCCCGCGATCCACGTGTCGTCGGCCTGGCCGCGGAACACCGTGGCGCCGGTGTCCAGGTGGGCCCACTCGCAGTCCCCGGCGAACTCGCTCAGGTACAGCGCGCCCCACACCGCGCCGTGCGGCCACTGCTCGCCCAGCTGGAGATTGCGGATGTCGGCGATGTCGGAGCGCAGCTTGCGCCGGTAGCCCTCCCACAGCGGCAGCTGCCAGCCCGGCTCGCCGGACCGCTGGCCCGCTGTCAGCAGCGCGTCGACCAGCGGCTGAGAGTTGCCGATGATGCCCCACAGGTCCGGGCCCAGGCCGGTGCTGCCGGTCAGCGTGGCCACGTCGATGATCCGGGCCGCTGACTGCTCCCGCGCGTAGCTGATCGCGTCGGCCAGCACCAGCCGGCCCTCGGCGTCCGGGCTGACGACCTCGCTGGTCCGCCCGTCGTAGTGCCGCAGCACGTCACCGGGCCGGGTGGCCTGGCCGCTGACCGAGTTCTCGGCCAGCGCCAGGTAGGCCCGGACGCGCGGCCGCAGGCCCAGCGGCTCCAGGGCGATCAGGGCGCCGAGGATCGCGGCCGCGCCCGCCATGTCGTCCTTCATCTGCAGCATCCAGGTCAGGTCCTTGAGGTCCAGGCCGCCGGAGTCGAAGGTGATGCCCTTGCCGACCAGCGCCGTCAGCGCCGGCCCGCCGTCGGCTCCGTCGTCTGGCGTGCTCAGGCAGACCAGCACCGGCGGGTTCGGGCTGCCCGCGCCGACCCCGGCGATGCCGCCGAAGCCGCGGGCCCGGAGCTCATCCAGCTCGACCGCGCGGAACGTGAGCCCGAGGCCGGCCTGATCCGCGCAGACCCCGGCGAACGCCTGCGGCGTCAGGTCGCCCGGTGCGGTGTTGGTCAGGTCCCGGGCCAGGTTGGTGGCCGCGCCGATGGCCTGGCCGGCCTGCACGGACTGCTCGGCGGCGCCGGGCAGCACGACCACCTCGACGCGCGGCTCACCCGGGTCGCGGTCCGGGCTGCGGTACCGGTCGAACCGGTAGGCGCCCAGCAGCGCGCCCTCGGCGGCGATCTCGGCCGCGTCACGACCCGCGACCGGCACGCCGGCCAGCGCCGACACCACCGTGGCGCGGCCCGCATGCCGGGCCGACAGCATCGCGGCGGCGCGCAGGTCATCGGCGCTCACGCCCGCGTCCCCGCGGGTCCCGGCGCAGACCAGCATGATGTCCTCGCAGCCCAGCTCACCGCCGGCCGGAACCGGGATCCAGCACCGGTCCCCGGCCGCGCGCAGCCGGAACCGCCGGGCCACCGCGCCGAGGTCCAGCCCGCTGACCCGCGCGGCGTCCGCCGTCACACCGGGCAGCTCCCCGCCGGCGTAGACCGGCAGCACCAGAACGTCACCGGCGCATGCCGTCGCCTGCTTCGCCGTCGCGCGAACGTGCATCTGCCCTCCAGGGATCTTGCGAAAAGCGGCTGCTGCCAGCGCCCGGACCTGCCCGGCTTCGCCACCGGGACAGCAGAACGGTACCGAGTCCGCGATCAAACATCAAACATAAATATCCTTGACCAAACGAACCCGGCGTGCGAGCAGCCGGCGGGCGACGCGCACCCGCCACTCCAGGCGGCGACGACTCGGCCGAGGGTTACCGAGGAGGATTTCGCGCCGGACAGACGCGAAATCCTCCTGCTGGCGAGCTAGACCTGGCTGGGGCGTGCCTGGGCGAAGATCCAGCGGTGGCCCTCGGGGTCGGCGGCGGTGTAGGCGCGGTAGCCGGTCTGCCGGATGTCGCTGAGGATGGTCGCCCCGGCCGCCTGGACCTGCCGGAAGTGCGCGTCGAGGTCATCGACGAACACCCAGGTCTCGTGCGTAGCCGCAGCGTCAGCCGGGGCCTCGTCCTTGCGCGTGCAGACCAGCAGCGAGGCGTTGCCGACCCGGAACTCGATCCACGGCGGCCCGTAGTGACCCTCGGGCAGCGGGTCGGTCCCCTCCGGCAGCGGGTCGGGGGACTCCAGCCCGAACACCTCGGCCAGGAACCGGGCCGCTGCCGCGGGCCGCGCGTAGTACAGCGCGACGGCCAGCCGGCTCAGCTCGCGCTGCGCCTGCGGGGCGCTGGCGCGCCGCTGGCACCAGGCCGGGAACCACTTGGGCACCACCCGCAGCCAGGCCGTGCCGCCCTGGTCGGTGCCGCCCTCGGGGATCGTTGCCTCGACCGTGACCTCGGTGCCCTGGCCGTCGGGCCGGAACCGGACTTCGGTCAGCACGTCATCCACCGAGCTGGTCCAGGCCAGCCGGCGACCGGGCTCCCAGGCGGTGATCCGGGCCAGCTCCAGCCCCTCGCCCGAGGCCTCGTCATAGACCTCCAGCAGCCGGCCGCCGACGCCGGGCTCGCAGCGCATGCCGACCGCCCGCCCGGAGTCGAAGTAGTTGACGGGGCCGCGCACCCACCACAGGTCGATCTCGGCGGTGAACGCGGTGAACGCGGTCGCCGGGTCGACGCTGACCGACACGGTCGAAGTGGTTTTCACAGTGCCCCCTTCTCAACATGCTTCTGGAACGAGCGGAGCTGCTCATCCCAGTGCGCCTGCAGCTGATCCAGCCAGGCCTGCAGGCCCGCGACCGAGTCTGGCCGCAGCCGGAAGATGCGCCGCCGGGCGTCGGCCGGATCCCGCTCGTCGGTGACCACGCCGGCCTGCAGCATCACCCGCAGGTGCCGGCTCATCACCGGCCGGGATACCCCGGCCGAGTCGGCGATCTCGCCCGCCCGGCGGGGTCCGCCGCTCAGCAGCTGCATGACCGCCCGCCGTGTCGGGTCGGCGAGGACGCCGAGCAGGGCATCGAGATCAGTCATGTCTAATAGTTAGACTATTCGTTAACTATTGTCAAGACGAGAACGACTGGACTGCGCCCGCCGTGTTTCAGCCAGTACGCGCTCACCGGTTACCCCGGCCCGGCCGCGCCCGTCATACCTATGACAGAACTTGCTGGGGGAAGGTAACCAACATGACCGGACCGGGCCCGGACGAGACCCTGGCGGGCGCCTTCGAGCAGCAGCGCGGGCGCCTCGTGGCGATGGCCTACCGGATGCTCGGATCGCGCGCCGACGCCGAGGACGCGGTGCAGGAGGCCTGGCTGAGGCTGGCGCGCCAGGACACGGCTGCGATCGGCAACCTGGCCGGCTGGCTGAACACCGTGGTGGGCCGGGTCTGCATCGACGTGCTGCGCTCGCGCCGGGCGCGGCCTGAGGTGCCCTACGACGAGCAGCTGCCCGAGCTGGTGGTGACCGAGGACGGCGGAGCGCCTGAGGACGACGCGCTGCTCGCTGAATCGGTCGGGCTGGCCCTGCTGGTGGTGCTCGATACGCTGCGTCCCGCCGAGCGGCTGGCCTTCGTGCTGCACGACATGTTCGCGGTGCCGTTCGACGAGATCGGCCAGATCATCGGCAGGTCCGCCGACGCGGCCAAGATGGCAGCCAGCCGGGCCCGGCAGAAGGTCCAGGGCACCTCTCGCCCCGCCGGTGCAGCGACAGCAGCAGCGGGCCGTGGTCGACGCGTTTATCTCGGCGGCCCGGCGCGGGGATTTCGAGGGACTGCTGCGGGTGCTGGACCCGGACGTGACGTGGCGCTCCTACTCCGAGCATGGCGTCATCGTCCGGCTGGGGGCGACCGAGGTGGCCAGCCGGGCCCGGCTCGGCGGCCGCGGCACGGTGACCGCGCGCCGGGTCCTGGTCAATGGCGAGCCGGGGATTCTGGCCTGGGGCCCGGGCGGCAGGCCGCTGGCCGTGATGGCGTGCACCGTGGCCGGCGGCCGGATCGTCGAGATCCTGTCCGTGGGCGACCCGGAACGACTCGCGGCCCTGGACCTCCCGGCCCGTCCCGGCTAGAGCTCGTCCGGCCGGGCGCTGTTACGAACGCGAAGGCCGGCTCGTCGAAGGAGGCGGAACCAGCTAGCAGCGAAGGAGATCCTCATGGACGCGCGGCTCAACCCCTTCGGCACCGACGTCGGCCCGAAGTTCGGCAAGTACCTTGTCTCGGCCGCCAGGGTCATCGGCGGCTCGGCGCTCCCGGCGGCAACGCGGGACCTGGTGAACATCCGGGCCAGCCAGATCAACGGCTGCGGGGGATGCCTCGACATGCACACCAAGGAAGCCGCGCACGCGGGGGAAAGCCAGCTGCGGCTGAACCTGGTCGCGGCCTGGCGGGAGACGACGGTGTTCACCGACGCGGAGCGGGCCGCGCTGGAGCTCACCGAGCAGGGCACCCGCCTGGCGGACAGCAGCGGTGTCACCGACGAGGCGTGGGCGAACGCGGCCCGGCACTACGACGAGGAGCAGCTCATGGCCCTGGTGTCCCAGATCGCCGTGATCAACGCCTTCAACCGGCTGAATGTCATCATCCAGCAGCGGGGCGGCGACTATCAGCTCGGGCAGCTGGGGTGACGGGGCGCCCGCCGCCCGGCGGATCGCCGGACGGCCCGCGAGCATTGTCAGGACCGGGCCGCTGTGATCACGACCGTGGCCGATGTCATCGTGAAGCTGCCGCCGAACGAGTCCAGGGCCGCGCCCAGGCCGGCCAGCAGGTCCTGCTGCTGCCCGGCCGGGAGGCGGCTGAATCCGCCCATGGTGGGCACCAGGTCCAGCCACTCGCCACTGGTGAAGGAGCGCTCCCAGCCGAACCGCCATTCCTCCGGCTCGCCGAACCCGCCGGCCTGCCGCAGCCCGTCGGCCGCCTTCGCGCCGAGCACGGCGTACCCGTCCGGTCCCGGCAGCCCGCGGGCGCCGAAGGGCAGGTCCGGCAGCACCCGGCGGTACACCGCGGCGAACGCCTCGTTCACGTCAGGCGGCGGCTGGTAGGCGTTCCAGAACACCGCCAGCCGGCCGCCGGGGCGCAGGACCCGGGCCGCCTTAGCGCCGCCCGCGACGGGATCCACCCAGTGCCAGGACTGCCCGGCGATGACCGCATCGAAGACCCGCCCGGCCGGATCCCAGGACTCGAACGTGGCCACCTCGACCGGCAGCCCGTGCTGCCGGGCCAGTTCGGCCATCCGCGCGTCGGGATCAACGCCGAGCACCTGGCCGCCGGCCGCGCCGAACTGGCGGGCGGCGATGCCGGTGCCGGTGCCCACGTCCACGATGCGCGGTCCCGGGCTGGCGGCGACGATCCGCGCCACCATGGCGCCGGGATAACCCGGCCGGGCCCGGTCGTAGCGGCCGGCATCGGTGCCGAACGACTCGGCCACCTGCCGCTGCTGATGGGACTCGGGGCGCGGGGCGGGCGGCTGGCCCGCAGGTAGAGTGGGCATGCGCCCACCATAATGGGCAAGCGCCCACTCGACCACGGCAGCAGCCCGCGGTTCGCTGTGAGCGCACCGAGACGTGACCGCGAGGGAGCTGCCGGTGCCGACCGGAGTGGCCATCCGCGACGTGCGCGAGCAGCTGTTCGGCGCCGCCGAGCGCATCCTGCTCCGGTCCGGGCCGCACGCGCTGACCAGCCGGGCCGTCACCACCGAGGCGGGCTGCGCCAAGGGCGTCCTGCACCGGCACTTCACCGACTTCGACGCCTTCCTCGCCGAGCTCGTGCTGGACCGCATCGCCCGGCTGGATGAGCAGGCCGCTGCCCTGCGCGACGCGGCCGGGACCGGCACCGTGACCGGCAACCTGACCAGCGCGCTGACGGGGATATTCGGGCCGGTGGCGGTGGCGATCGTCAGCCTCATCACCTTCCGCTACGACCTGCGCGCCCGGCTGCGCCAGGGCCTGCCGCTCGGCGTCCCGCTGCTGACCGAGGCCACTCAGCTGATCGCGGCCTACCTGGACGCCGAGCGTGACCTGGGCCGGATCGCGCCCGGCGCCGACATCGCCACCCTCGCGCCGACGCTGATCGGAGCCGGGCACCTGCTGTTCGCCGACCGGGAGAGCCCGCCGCCGGATGCCGGTGCCGTCGGCCGGGCCGTGACCGCGGTCGTGGCCGGGGTCCTGACGCCCGGCTAGCTGCCGGCCAGGTCGGTCAGCGCGTCATCGGGGTGCGGCGGGGTATGCACCCGCGCGGCGATGGCGGCCGCCGCCAGGCAGGCGGCCGTGCCGGCCAGCAGCGCCACCCGCGGGCCGCCGGCCGAGCTGATAGCACCGGTGATGATGCTGCCGACCGGGGTCGTACCGAGGTAGACGAACACCCACAGGGCCATGATGCGGCCGCGGTAGGCGGGCGCGGAGTGCAGCTGCAGGGTCGTGGACGCCATGGTCACGAACGAGAAGGCCGCCGCCCCGGTGGCCAGCAGCGTGACGCAGGCGACGGCGACATCCGGCGCGGCGGCGGTCGCGGCCAGGCCGACGCCGAACGCCAGCGCGCCCGCGACCAGGTACTGCCGCCGCGGGTGCCGGACCAGCCCGACGCCGAGCGAGCCCGCGACGGATCCGATGCTGAGCATGGTGGACAGCAGGCCGTAGGTGCCGCCGCTGCCGTGGAAGGTCTGCCGGGCGAGCACGGGCAAGATGACGGCGAAGTTGAAGGACAGCAGCCCGACCAGCGCCATCATCGTCAGCGGCAGCCACAGCTGCTCGCGGCCGCGGGCATAGCGCAGGCCCTCGCGCACCCCGCCGCCGGACTGCCGCGGCCGGGCCGGGCGCAGCGGGCGCAACGCGATCAGCGCGGCGATCACCACGAGGTAGGACAGCGCGTTGACCGCGAAGCAGGGCGTGGTGCCGACCGTGACGATCAGCAGGGCGGCCAGCGCCGGGCCGACCACCCGCGCGCTGTTCATCACCACGCCGTTGAGGCTGACCGCGCTGGACAGGTCATCCGGCTCGACCAGGGCGCTGACGAACGCCTGCCGGGCCGGCGAGTCGGCGATCTGCACGAACCCGCCGATCACGCTGATGGTCACGATGACACCGACGGAGGCCCGCCCGGCCGCGGCCAGCGCCCACAGCAGCCCGGCCAGCACGGCGTAGGCCGCCTGGGTGCCGATGATGAGCCGGCGCAGGTCCACCCGGTCCGCGATGCTGCCGCCCCACGGGCCGAGCAGCAGCGACGGCACGCCGCCTGCGGCCAGCACCAGCCCGAGGTCGGCCGGGGACCGGGTGAGCTGCAGGACCAGCCAGCCGATGGCCGTCTGCTGCAGGAAGGTCCCGCTGGCCGAGGCGACCTGACCAGCGAAGTACAGCCGGAACGGCCGGGAGTGCAGGGCCCGGAAGCTGCTTCGCCGCGGCCGCGGCGCCCCGCCCGGTGCCGGCGCCGGGGGCCCGGCTGGCGGCGGATTGCCCGCCGCGGTCTCCGGCATCACCGTCAGCCCGTCGCGATCCACACCGGTGACCGTACCGCCTGGTTTGCCCCGGGCTGCCGCGCGCCCGGCGGGCTCCTAGGCCGGCGAGGCGGGGGCGGGCCGGGCGGCCGGGCGCGGGGCGAGCAGGCGGCCGGTCACGCTGCCGTGCAGGGTCCGGGCGGCCACCAGCAGCCAGGCCGCCAGCAGCAGCCCGTACAGGGCGACGGCAGCCGCCAGCAGCACCGCGGAATGACTGCGGCCCGCCAGCGCGATCGTCCCGGTCACGCACGTGCCCACCGGGAAGGTGAAGCTCCACCAGGTCAGCGCGAACGGCAGCCCGCGCCGGGCGGTCCGGATCGTGATAGCCGCCGCCAGCGCCAGCCACATCATGGCGAATCCCCAGGTCGGCACCCCGTACAGCAGGGCGAACACGGCGGCCCCGGCCGAGTACGGCGCGGGCAGCACCTTCGCCGCCTGGGTGCCCAGGTTGCCGGCCGCGGTGATCGACTGGCCGAGCGGGCCGAGCACCATCCACAGCGTCGGCACCAGCACCGCGCTGCCGGCCTTGTGCAGCACCAGCCGGGACCAGAGCTGGGTGATGATGACGACCGAGGCGAACAGGCTGATGCCGAACATCGCATAGCAGGCCAGCAGCAGGGTCAGCCGGCCCTGCCCGGTCCCGGCGTACGGGATCAGCAGGGCACCGGCCGCCGCCGACACCATGGGCGGCACGACGGGCATCAGCCAGCCGCCGAACGCCGCGTCCGGGGCGATGTCATGGCGGGTCATCATCAGGTACGGGATCCAGCACGAGGTGGCCAGGCCCAGCGCCGTGCCGGCGCTCCACAGCACCCAGTCGATGCCGACCGCGGCCGGGCCGAGCAGTCCGTGGCCCAGCAGCAGGGTGCCGGTGCCGACGGTCATCAGCGCCATCGCCGGCGCCCCCCAGAACTGCGCCATCACCGGGTCAGACAGATACCCCCGGATCCGGTCCGGGTGCCGCGTCCAGCCGGTCGCGCACGAGGCGGTCAGCACGATCAGCACCGCGGCGGCCAGGGCCCAGATCACCGTGGCGAAAACGCGCAGGCCCGGCAGGTGCACCGGCAGGGCGGCCCCGGCGGTGGCCACGATGCCGGTCCCCATGACGGCGGCGAACCAGTTCGGGCCGAGGCCGGAGACCCCGGCGGGCGGACCGGACGACTGGCGGCGCGGCCCGGCTGGCTCCGCCCCGTCGGCTCGCGCGTCAGCAACCGGGCGGTCAGCGATCTGGGTCATGCTCTGAGCGTGCGCCGCCCGGCGCCGCGGCAGTAGGGGGAGATCCGTTCTGAGGTCATAACCTGTGCTTATGGCCTTGTCTCCGCGGGTATCGGACCTGACCCCGTTTGACCTGCTGCTGACGGTCGCCCGGCTGGGCAGCCTCAGCCAGGCCGCCGCCGAGCACGGCATGTCGCAGCCGGCCGCCAGCGCCCGGATGCGGCAGCTGGAAGGCCGGCTGGGCCTGCCCCTGATCGAGCGGTCACCGCGCGGCTCCTGGCTGACGCCGGCCGGGTCGCTGGTCGCCGGCTGGTCGCAGGCAGCGGTCAATGCCGCGGCGGCCCTGGACGCCGGCGTCACGGCGCTGCGCCGGGAGCAGGAGTCCCGGCTGCGCGTCGCGGCCAGCCTGACCGTCGCGGAGTACCTGCTGCCCGGCTGGCTGACCGCGCTGCGGTCGGCCGGGCCGGGCGCCGCGGCCGTCGCGCTGACCGCGGTCAACTCGGCGGAGGCGGCTCAGGCGGTGCTGGCCGGGACCGCCGACATCGGGTTCGTCGAGGGACCGGACCTGCCCGACAGCCTGCGCGGCGTCGCCGTCGCCCGCGACGAGCTCACCGCGGTGGTCGCGCCGGGGCACCCGTGGGCCCGGCGCCGCAGCGGCATCACCGCGGCCGAGCTGGCGGCGGCGCCGCTGGTGGCCCGCGAGGCGGGGTCGGGCACCCGGCGCTACCTGGAGCAGGCCATGCGCGACCAGGCCGGCCTGCGGCTCGTGCCGCCGCTGGCCGAGCTGTCCTCCACCACGGCCATCAAGTCGTCCGCCGCGGCCGGCGCGGGGCCGGCGGTGCTCAGCTCCCTGGCCGTGGCCGCCGAGCTGGCCGCCGGCACGCTGCGGGCGGTCCCGGTCCGCGGCCTGGACCTGAGCCGCGACCTGCGCGCGGTCTGGCCGGCGGGCCGCCGCCTGACCGGGCCGGCCCGCGACCTGTACGCGATCGCGGCCCGGTCTGCCCGCCGCGGCTGAGCCCGGCCCGGCCCGGGCTCGCCGGACCGGGCCTGCTCAGCTCACCAGGCGTAGTGCTCGGGCGCGGTCTGGTAGCCGGGGAAGATGGCATCCAGCCGCTTGAGCGCGTCGGAGTCCAGCGTCAGCTCCAGGGCGGGCAGCGCACTGTCCACCTGCTCCAGCGTCCGCGGGCCGACGATGGGCGCGGTGACGCCGGCCTGGTGCAGCAGCCAGGCCAGCGCCACGGCCCCGGGCTCCTCGCCGAGTTCCTCGCAGAAGATCTCGTAGGCCTCGATCTGCTCCCGGTTGTTCTCGACGGCTTCCTTGGCGCGGCCCGCCAGGCGGCGCTGGCCCTGACGCTCCTTGCGCAGCACCCCGCCGAGCAGGCCGCCTTCCAGCGGCGACCAGGGGATGACGCCCACCCCGTAGTCGATGGCCGCCGGCAGGACCTCCAGCTCGATCTCGCGGGTCATCAGGTTGTAGATCGACTGCTCGCTGACCAGGCCGGAGAACCCGCGGGCCGCGGCGGCGTCGTTGGCCTTGGCGATGTGCCAGCCCGCGAAGTTTGACGACCCGACGTAGAGGATCTTGCCCTGGGTGACCAGGACCTCCATCGCCTGCCAGATCTCTTCCCACGGGGTGTTCCGGTCCACGTGGTGCATCTGGTACAGGTCGATGTAGTCGGTGCGCAGCCGGCGCAGTGACTCATCGCAGGCCCGGCGGATGTTCAGGGCCGACAGCCGGCCCTCGTTCGGCCAGTCGCCCATGGCCCCGTACAGCTTGGTGGCCAGCACCGTGCGCTCGCGGCGGCCGCCGCCGGATGCGAACCAGTCGCCGATGATCTCCTCGGTCCAGCCCGCGTGGGTCTCGCCCGGCGCGAGCTGGCCGGGCGGGCTCATCGCCCCGCCGTACCGGTTGGCGGTGTCGAAGAAGTTGATGCCCAGCTCGTGGGCGTGATCCATGATCAGGTGCGAGTCGGCGGGCGTGGTGAGCGGCCCGAAGTTCATGGTGCCCAGGCACAGGCGGCTGACGGACAGGCCGGAACGGCCAAGATTCGCATAACGCATGGGCCTAGCCTGCCACGCCCGCCGCCGGCGCCCGCCGCGCGGGCCGCGGCGATGGGGCGCGCGCTAATTATCTCGTCGCCGGCCGCGGCGCCCGCTAGGCTCGGAGCAACACGTGACCAGGGAGGTGAGCCCGATGAGCATCGATCGTCTTGTCCGGGCACTTCCGGTCACCGTGTCGGCCTGACGCCGCCGGGAGTGCCGAGCTGTTCTCCTGAGCGAAGGAACCATGACCGTTAAGCCGTTCCAGATTCACCTGCCCGATGACGTCCTGACCGACCTGCGCGAGCGGCTGGCCCGGACCCGGTTCACCACGGCGTCCGACACCGACTACTGGGCGGCCGGGACCGACCCCGGTTATCTCCGCGATCTCGTCCGCTACTGGGCCCGCGAGTTCGACTGGCGCGCGGCCGAGCGCGCGCTCAACGCCTTCCCGCAGTACGTGGCTGAGGTAGGCGGCCGCCGGGTGCACTTCGTGCACCTGCGCGGCGCAGGTCCCCGAGGGCGCGCCGGCTCCGCTGCCGCTGATCATGACGCACGGCTGGCCGAGCAGCTTCGTGGAGATGCTGCGGGCCGCGCCGCTGCTCGCCGACCCCGCCGCGCACGGCGGCGACCCGGCCGACGCCTTCGACGTGGTCGTGCCGTCGCTGCCCGGCTTCCTGTACTCCGACCTGCCCCGCGGCCCGTTCACCCGGCGGGGCGTCGCGGAGCTGTGGCACGAGCTGATGACCGGGGTGCTGGGCTACCGGCGGTTCGGGGCGTTCGGCGGCGACATCGGCGGCGGCGTGACCCAGTGGCTGGGCGCGCTGTACCCGGCCGAG
Organism: uncultured Actinomycetota bacterium; assembly: GCA_963780555.1. Lineage (GTDB taxonomy): Bacteria > Actinomycetota > Actinomycetes > Streptosporangiales > Streptosporangiaceae > DASUBV01. Next base: position 556,898 of record CAWACD010000002.1, read on the forward strand.
GTCGCCGGCGTGCACATCACCTCCGCGGTGGTCACCAGCGACTTCAGCCAGCAGCCGGCGACGGCCGCGGAGCAGGCGTTCCTCGATGACCTCGACGCCTACGACGCCCGCGACCAGGGCTACAGCGAGATCATGTGGACCCGGCCGGACACCATCGCCGCCGCGCTGATCGACTCGCCGGCCGGGCTGGTCGCCTGGATCATCGACAAGTACCGGGACTGGAGCGACTGCGGCGGCGACCTGGAGGCCCGCTGGGACAAGGACACCCTGCTGACCGTGGCCACGCTGTACTGGGCCACCGCCACGATCGGCTCGTCGTTCCGGCAGTACTACAACTACCCGCTCAACGATCGCGTCCCGCCGATCACGGTGCCCGCGGCGGTCACCCTGAGCGGCGAGCCGGCCTACCAGACCTACCCGCGGAGCCTGGCCGACCGGATCTTCACCGACCTGCGGCACTGGAACGCGCCGCACCGCGGCGGGCATTTCATGGCCCACGAGGAACCGGAGCAGGTCGCCAGCGAGCTGCGCACGTTCTTCCGGCCGCTGCGGCCGGCTGGCTGACGCCGGCGTCCTGGCCCGGCAGCAGCGGCCGGGCCAGGGCGCCGCACCTCGCTGCCCGTTACCCGTGATCTCCCGCTACTATCCGCGGACCTCGGCGCGGACGACGTACAGCGTGACCGCGGCGAAGAACGGCTCAGCGGCGAGGTGGCGCAGCCACTCGCGCGCGGCAGCGGCGGTGAGGTACCCGGCCGTGACAGCCCGCTCGGTGGTGCGCTGCAGGCCCAGGATCTGGTCGGCGGCCCGGATGTCGCGGAACGCCGCCGTGACCGGCACGACCTCGCCGACGGCATAGCCGGCGCTGGCCGCCAGGCGCGCCAGCTGCCGCCCGATCACCCCGTTGCGGACGACCCTGTCCGCCACGTAGCGGGTATAGCTGCGGGCCACCTCGAGGTCGGGGTAGTCGATGGCGAGGGAGTCCCAGTCGGGCTCGGCCAGGACCAGGCGCCCGCCGGGCCGCAGCACCCGGCGGGTCTCGGCCAGCACCCGGGCCGGGCTGGGCACGTGCTGCAGGACCCGGTCCATCCGGGCGCCGTCGAGACTGGCGCCGCGGAGCGGGAGCTCCTGCAGGTCCGCGACCTGGACCCGGACGGCGGCCAGCGCAGCCGTGCGCTGCCGGGCGCGGGCCGCCAGCTCGGGGCTCGCATCGATCCCGGTGACGGTCCCGGACGGGGTGACCGCGGCCGCGAGCGCCGCGAGGTCGGTCCCCGGCCCGCACCCGAGGTCCGCGATGGCCTCGCCGGGGCGCGCGCCGAGCAGGCCGGCCGCGACCTGCTTATAGGAGCGAGCCGCGTCCGAGGCGGCCAGCCGGTCGAGGTACCTGACCTGGTCGGGAACCGCTGTCTCGAAGACGTGGTCACTGACCCGGGCCATCGAGCGAGCCTCGTGCTCCAGCAGCGCGCGGCCCTGCGGGGTGAGCCGGGCCGGCTGCTGGCGGCCCCGTCCGGCGACGGGCTCGACCAGGGCCTTGGCCTCCAGGCGCGCCAGCGCCCCGTACAGGCTGCCCGGCCCGAGGCGCCGCCCGGTCATCGTCTCGATCGCGGTGTTGATGGCGTACCCGTGCAGCGGGCCGTCGGCCAGCGCCGACAGCACCAGCAGCTGGGCATCGTTGGTCCGGGCCACGACCTCGCCTCTCCGTATCGCTAGTACGTGTCACGTACTATACGCTGCGTACTATGCGCCTGACGGATCCGCTCTACGCGCTCTACTGCCGCCGGCTCCGGCGGCAGGTCCTGACCGGCCCGCTCCCCGGCCATATCGCGCTGGTCATGGACGGAAACCGGCGCTGGGCCCGGCAGGCGGGCCTGGCCAGCCCGAGCCTCGGCCACCGGTACGGCGCCGAGCACGCCGAGGCCGTGCTGTCCTGGTGCGAGAGCATCGGCGTCCGGCAGGTGACGGTCTTCGTGTGCTCCGCGGAGAACCTGCAGCGCCGCGACGACGCCGAGGTGGCGTTCCTCATGCAGGTGATCGAGGACGTGGTCACGACCCGGCTGGCCCGGCCCGCCGGCCGCTGGCGGGTGCTGGTCGCCGGCACCCTCGACGCGCTCCCGGACAGCACGGCCCACGCTCTGAAGAAGGCCGTGGACGCGACCCGCGAGTGCGCGACCGGATTCCAGGTCACGCTCGCCATCGGCTACGGCGGGCGGCAGGAGGTCATCGACGCCATCCGCGAGGCGCTCGGCGAGTACGCCGCCCGCGGGCTGACCATCGAGGACGCCGCCAGCCGCCTGGCCGCCGGCGACATCACCCGCCACCTGTACACCGCCGGGCAGCCCGACCCGGACCTGATCATCCGGACTAGCGGCGAGCAGCGCCTGTCGAATTTCCTGCTCTGGCAGAGTGCCTACTCCGAGCTGTATTTCTGCGACGCCTACTGGCCGGCCTTCCGTGAGATCGACTTCCTGCGGGCCGTCCGCAGCTACGCCGGCCGGCAGCGCCGTTACGGCGCCTGACCACAAAAGGCCGCCGTGGCAGGCTCTCTGCTACCGAATGTGCAGTTGTTCGACGGAAGGGCGCGTTGCATGAGTGCAGACCTGCCGGAGCTAACCGCGGAGCTGGTGGTGGACGGGGCCGTGCCGTCGCAGCCGGTGATCTCGCCAGATGGGTGCTGGGTTGCGTATGTCGTCGCTCCGGTCGGCCGCGGGGGAGAGCGCCATGTGTGCGCGCTCTGGGTGGCCGCTGCTGACGGCAGCTCACCGCCGTGGAAGCTGACCGCGGGTTCGGCGGCAGATTCTGATCCGCGCTGGGCGCCGGATTCGGCGTCGGTGTTTTTCTTGTCAGATCGCGCCGGCTCCCGTCAGCTGTACCGGGTCCGGGTCGATGGCGGGGAGGCCGAGGTCCTGACGGACTGGCGCGGCGAGATCTCTGCTGCCTGGCCGCTTGCGGATGCCCGGCTGGTCGCCGTGGTGGCCACGGACGAGCCGACTGAGGAGGACCAGCGCCGGCGCGCCGAGCGCGACGACGCGTTCGTCTGGGGACAGCAGCTGCGCTGCGGCAGGCTGCGGGTGCTTGACCTGGCCACAGGCGAGCTGCGTACGGTGGACGGGCTCGCCGACCGTCACGTCGTGGAGCTGGCGGCGCGGCCGGACGGGGGCGCGCTGGCGGCGATCAGCTGGGCGGGCCCGGAGCAGGCTTCGGGCGTGACCACCGGCGAGTTGCATGTGGTCGACCTGGAGACAGGGACGGCCCGTGATCTGGGCCGGATCGGGACCGAGGCGCGGTCGCCGGTCTGGTGGCAGGCCGGCGGCTGCTGGCACCTGGCCTACCTGGCAAGGCCCGAGCCGTTCGGCGGCGACGCCGTCTACGATGTCGCCGTCTCCGCGACTGCCGCTGTGCATCGTGACCTGACCGCGGGCATGGCTGTCTGCCCGGCGGAGCTGGCGCAGGTCGCGGACGGCCCGCCGCTGGCCTTGTTCGCGGACGGGCTCGACACCGCGATCTTCCGGCTCGACCCTGACCTGCTGCGGTTCGGGCGCGTGTCCGCCCGGGACGGCCTGGCCGACTCGCTCACCGCGTGTCGTTCCGGCGCGGTGATCGCGGCGCTGGCCAGCACCTCCTATGAGCCGGTGAACGTCCATGCCGGACCGCCCGGAGGCCAGCTCATCCGGCTCAGCGACACCCGGCCTGCCCTGCGCGCGATCAGATGGGGAAGTCAGGAACGCCTGTCCTACCGGGCATCGGACGGCCTCGGCCTCGACGGCCTGCTCGTCTTGCCGCCCGGCCGCAACCGCGCGGACGGCCCGTTCCCGCTCATCACCTTGGTGCACGGCGGCCCTGATGCCCGGTACGCCGACGAGTTCATGCTCGCCCCGCATCCGACGGGACAGTGGCTCGCGACCGCGGGATACGCCGTGTTCCTGCCTAACCCGCGGGGCGGGACGGGTCATGGCCGTGATTTCGCGGCCGCGGTCGCGCGCTCGGTCGGCGGCAGCGAATGGAGCGACATCACCAGCGGGATCGACCTGCTGATTGCCGAGGGGGTCGCGGACCCGGACCGGCTGGGAATCGGCGGTGCCAGCCATGGCGGTTTCATGGCCGCCTGGGCGATCGGGCAGACCGACCGGTTCAAGGCCGCCATGATGGCCGCCGGGATCAGCGACTGGGGGATGCTCGTCGCGACCAGCGAAGGGGGAGCCCTGGAAGCTGAGCTCAGCGGCAGCTGCGGCTGGGAGGGCACCGGCCCGCACCCGCACGACCAGGTCAGCCCGATCTCGTTCGCGTCGAAGATCCGCACCCCGGTGCTGATCGTGAACGGCCAGGACGACACCAACGTGCCGGTCAGCCAGGCGATCTACTTCCACCGCGCGCTCAGCTGGTACGGGGCTGAGCACGAACTCGTCATCTACCCGCGTGAGGGACACGGGTTCGCGGAGCGCAATCACCAGCTCGACCTGCTCCGGCGCACGCGTGCGTGGTTCGACCGGTGGCTTCGCGATGAAGCGTCCGATGGCCGAGGATCACCGGCTGGCCTGGCTCAGAACTCGAGCTCGACCTGGTCGCCGACCGTAACCTTGCCCGGCTCCACGGTCGAGCCGTAGACACCGAGCTGGTTGCCGCGCTGGCGGGCGATGGTGGCCAGGACCGAGCGGTCCCGGTCCAGCGTGACCGGGTCGACCGTGACGACCACGCAGCGCTGGTCGGGCTTGTCGACGCGCATCCGCAGGCCGCCCAGGCGCAGGGTCGCGCCGACCCAGCCGTCCTCCGGGAAGCCTGGCCCGGCCGCATCGACCAGGATGTTGGGACGGAAGCGCTGCGCCGTCAGGTCCCGGCCGGCCAGCTGCCCGAGCCCGGCCAGGGCTTGGGTGCTCAGCACCGACAGGGGGAGGGAGTCAAAGACCCCGCGGTCCTGCTTGATCACGCGGACACCGGGGCCGAGCTCGGCTGCGAGCGCCGGGTCCGTGACGTCCAGCTCCCGGCCGCCGGGCGTGCGCACCAGTACCGTGCCTGCGTCCGGCCGGGCCGGATCGCGCAGCCGCGGCTGGTAACGAGCCAGCTCAGGAAGCTCCCGGATCGTCAGCCACGGGAAGCCGCTGCGCACCTGCCCGTCGCGGATGAACGCCCAGCGCCGGTCCCCGGCCAGGCCGTGCCACGACACCTCGACGGCGTCCAGCGCCTCGGCCTGCATGGATTTCACCGGGTACCGCCATAGCGCAGCAACGTGCCCTACCACCGGCATGACCGCCTCCATGGAGATGAAGGCGCCCTTCCCGGTGCTGCGGTGCCGAGCGTGGCGGACCTGGTCCGTCGCAGCGCCTCTCGACCTCCCCAGGATGCCATGCCGCGGGCGCGCCTACCTGGCTCAGTCGCCGCCGGCCGCCCTCAGCGGGCCGGCGCGAGGTCGTCCCGGGTTGCGGCGGACCGGTAGGCGCCGGGGGTCTGGCCCATGGTCCGGGTGAAACTGTCGACAAATGCGCTGGCGGTCGCCCAGCCGCAGCGGTGTGCAGCCTGAGTGACAGTTGCTCCCTCGGCGAGGCAGGTCATGGCGTGAAAGACGCGGGTGCTGGTCCGCCACTGCGGGTAGGTGGTGCCGAACTCCGACCGGAAGAGCCGGGCCAGGGTCCGCTCACTGACGCCGGCGTGCCGGGCCAGCCAGGACACGGTGCGCGGCTGGCGAAGGTCCTCGACGACGAGCTGGCAGGCGCTAGCGAGCCGGGGGTCACGGGCGACGGGCAGCCGGAGCGGCTGGACGTGCGCGCGGCGCAGCCGGTCGCCCAGCACCGCCCGGATCCGCCGGGCCTCGCCGGCCGGCAGGCCGGGATCGGTACAGGCAATGAGGAGCTCACGCAGCAGGCCATCCACGCCGATGACGACCGGGGAGCTACCCGGCACCGGCGGGGCGCCGGCCGGGAACGCGATGGTGTGGACCGAGCTGCTGCCGTAGACGCGATGCTCGTGCCAGGTCCGGGCCGGAAGCCAGATCGCCCGGGCCGCGGAGGCGACCCACGCTCCGGCGTCGGTGGTGATGGCGAGCACGCCGCAGCTGACGTAAATGAGCTGATGGTGGTCGTGACTGTGGCGGCTGATGATCTCGCCAGCGGAGTGCTGGTGGCGGGTATGCGACACAACTAGGCAGATTATCGGAAGTGCGCACGGCTGCCCTGATGCCACGATCTTGATCATGGGCGTGGACGGGTCGCAGCAAGCCAGCGCGGGCACCGGCGGGCGGCTGCGCCGGATGGCGGCCGATACCCGGCCGCTCGCCATCCCGGCCTACCGGCGGATCTTCGCCGGGCAGACGACGGCGACGCTGGGCACGATGGTGACCGAGGTCGCCGTCCCGGTCCAGATCTACGCCATCACGCGCTCGTCGCTGTACGTGGGGCTGGCCGGCCTGGCCGGCCTGGTCCCGATCATCATCTTCGGCCTGTACGGCGGCGCCGTCGCCGATGCGATGGACCGGCGCCGCCTGTGCCTGTGGTCGTCGCTGGTCACCTGGATGGTGACGCTCGCACTGCTGGCCCAGGCCGTCCTGGGGGTCCGGTCGGTGGGCCTGATCCTTGCCCTCGTCGTCGTGCAGTCGGCGGGCTTCGCGGTCTCGTCGTCGGTCCAGGGCGCCATCGTCCCGTCCATCGTCCCGGCCATCCTGGTGCCCGCCGCAAACGCGCTGAGCTTCACGGCCGGCAACGTCGGCGAGATCCTCGGGCCGCTGGTCGCCGGGGTCCTGGTCGGGCTGCCGGACGGGTTCAGTTACGCCTACGGCGCGGACGCAGTGTTGTTCACCGCCGCGCTGTACGCGACCTTCCGGCTGCCCGCGCTCGTGCCGGCGGTGTCCGGCCGGCCGGGGCTGCGGGCGGTCTTCGACGGCCTGCGGTTCATCAGCGGCAATCCGGTGCTGCTGATGTCGTTCGGGGTGGACATCGCGGCCATGGTGCTGGCGATGCCGCGGGCCTTGTTCCCCGAGGCCGCCGCCATCCGCTTCCACGGCGGCGTCGGCCTGCTGTACTCCTCCATCGCAGCCGGATCGGTGCTGGCCGGCCTGTCCAGCGGCTGGATCGGCCGGGTGCGCCGCCAGGGCGTGGCCCTGACCGTCGCGGTGATCGCCTGGGCGACGGCCATCGCGCTGGCCGGGTTCGCGCGCTCGCTGTGGCTGGCGGTTGTCTTCCTCGCCGTCGCGGGCGCCGCCGACCTGGTCAGCGCCGTCTACCGGCAGACGATCCTGCAGACGTATGCCCCCGATGAGATGCGCGGGCGGCTGCAGGGCGTGTTCACCGTGGTCGTGACCGGCGGGCCGCGGCTGGCTGACCTGCGGGCCGGGGCCATGGCCGCCCTCACGACGCTCACGATCGCCTGGTCGGGCATGGCGGTGGCCTGCATCGTGATTGTCGCGGTCGCTGCCGTCGCCGTGCGGCCCTTCTGGCGCTACGACGCCCGCCGGGCCGGTGACCTGGCCCCGGTGCTGCCCGGCACGGCCGGGACCAGCGAGGGCACCGGGGCCGCGCGCAGTCAGGGCAGCTGAGCGCGGTCCGGCCGGACAGCGCCCGCGCGCAGCCGGGCCGCGTCCGTCCCGGGCGGGGCACCGAACAGGCGGCGGTACTCGCGGCTGAACTGCGTCGGGCTGTCGTAGCCGACCAGATGCCCGACCCCGGCGACGTCACCGGCCTCGGCCATCAGCAGCGACCGGGCCTCCTGCAGCCGGATCCGCTTCTGGAACTGCACCGGGCTCATCGCCGTGATGGCGCGGAAGTTCCGGTGGAAGGCCGACGGGCTCATGCCGGACAGCCCGGCGAGGTCGGCGACCCGCATGGGCACGGCATAGTTGTCGCGGATCCACCGGATCGCGCGGCTGACGTGGGACAGGCCGCTGTCGGGCAGGCCGATCTGCCGGATCACCGCCGCATACGGGCCAGTGACCAGCCGCCACAGGATCTCCCGCTCCAGCAGCGGGGCGAGCACCGAAATGTCCGCGGGCCGGTCGAGCAGCCGCAGCAGCCGGGCGAGCGCGTCGAGCAGCTCGGGCCCGGCGTCGCCCGCGATGAGCGCGGCCGGGCCGCCCGCGCCGTGCTGCGGCAGGCGGCCTGCCGCCTCCAGCAGCAGCGGGGCGATGGCGGCCGGGCGCAGCGTCAGTCCCATGGCCAGCATCGGGCTGCGCGGGTCGGTATCGATGTAGTGCCCGGTGACCGGCATGGTCGCGGTGGCCAGGAGAATCTGGCCGGCCCGGTACTCATGCACCTGATCGCCCAGCATCAGCCGCTTGCCGCCCTGGGCCGCGAGGACCAGCAGCGGCTCGGTCAGCGAGTGATCCGGCTCGGCCGCCTCGATCCTGGACACCCGCAGCCCGTCGACCGGTACCGGCTGCCCGGCGTGCCGGCCGATGAGGTCCCGGATCTCGGCCAGCAGGTCAGCGGAACTCTGCATCGCTCCACGAAAGCACCCCGGCGCGCAGCGGGCAACCCGATCGGAGCGCGGCGAGCAGGATCAGGCAAGAGCCCGCGCGGATTGGCCTACCGCTGCGCGGACGGCCCGCGCTTCGATGGAAGAGATCACACCGACACATCCACGGGAGCAGTCATGCCGCTGAACCACTACGTCACCCTCGGCCGCTCGGGGCTGCGCGTCAGCCCGCTCGCCCTGGGGGCCATGACCTTCGGCGAGGACCCGCCCGGTGCCGGATCCAGCGTCGAGGAGTCCGAGAAGATCCTGGCGACCTACCTGGACCTGGGCGGCAACTTCATCGACACTGCCAACTTCTACACCAACGGCCACTCGGAGCAGATCCTGGGCGACTACTTCGCCGCCCGGCCCGGCCAGCGCGACCATGTCGTCCTGGCGTCGAAGTTCTTCGCCAGCATGTTCCCCGGCGACCCCAACGCCGGCGGCGCGGGCCGCGGCGCGATCATCGCCCAGCTCGATGCCACCCTGCGCCGGCTCCGCACCGATTACCTCGACCTGTACTGGCTGCACAACTGGGACCGCAGCACCCCGGTCGAGGAGACCATGCAGACCCTCGACGACCTGGTCCGGGCAGGCAAGATCCGCTACCTCGGCTTCTCGAACACCCCGGCCTGGTTCACGGCCCGGGCGCACACCCTGGCCCTGCTGCAGGGGTGGACCCCGCTCATCGCGCTCCAGGTTGAGTACTCGCTGCTGGCCCGTACCGTCGAGGCTGAGGTCGCGCCGCTGGCCCGCGACCAGGGGCTGGCCCTGGTGCCGTGGAGCCCGCTGCGAAACGGCTTCCTGTCCGGCAAGTACCGGCGCGGCATGGAGGTCACCGACTCGGCCCGCGCGGCGCACGTCCCCGAGCCGCAGGACAGCGACTACACCGTCATCGAGGCCGTCGCCGCCCTCGCCGATGAGCTCGCCACCACCCCGGCGGCCGTGTCGCTGGCCTGGCTGCGAGCGCAGCCCGGCACGGTCGTGCCCATCCTCGGGGCCCGCCGGCTCAGCCACCTGACCGACAACCTGGCCGGGCTTGACGTGACACTCGCTGCCGGGCACCTGCGCACCCTGGACGAGCTATCCGCGCCGGCCCCGGGCTACCCCGCTCAACTGCACGGCTCGCTGCGGGCCATGCTGCAGTTCGGCGGGACCACCGTCGACGGCGAGCCCTCTTCGGTGTACCCGCCGCTGCTGGAAAGCGCCGTCCGCTACTGACCCGGCAGCCGCGTCCGGATCAGCGCGGTGCCGGCCCGGCCGCGGCGGGCTCAGCGAGCCAGCGGTCGATCCCGGCCATCGCGTCGCGGATCAGCGGCGCCGGAGCATCGCTCGTGCTGACCGAGGTGCGCGCCAGGGCGGCGAGCTGGTGATCATCCAGCCCCAGCTCGGCGCGCGCGATCTGGTACTCGTCGAGCAGGCCGGCGCCGAACTGCAGCGGGTCATCAGCGCCCAGCGAGCAGCGCACCCCGGCCGCCAGCAACTGCGGCAGCGGGTGCCGGGCGAGCTCGGGGACCACTCCGAGGAGGTAGTTCGATGTCAGGCACACATCCAGCGTGACGTCGCGCTCGGCCAGCAGGGCCAGCACCGCCCGGTCCTCGGCCGCGCGCACGCCGTGCGCGATCCGCGTCGCCCCCAGCGCCGTCACGGCGGCGCGCACGCTCTCGGGCCCGGACAGCTCGCCCGCATGCGGAGCCGCCGTCAGGCCCGCATCGCGCGCGATCGCGAAAGCCCCGGCAAACGGATCGCACGGGAACGCCACCTCATCACCCGTCAGCCCGAAGGCGTGCACCCCGTGGCCCGCGTAGCGTCCGGCGAACCGCGCCAGCCCGGCAGCAGCCTCCGGACCGCTGTGCCGCTGTGCCGCCATGGTCAGCCCGAAGCCGACCCCGCGCCGGGCGCCCTCATCCCGCCCGGCGGCCAGGATCAGCTCCAGGACCGCCTCGGGCGGCCCGAACTGCGGCCAGATGTGCGGGTCGACATGCGGCTGCACCCACACAACGCCGTCGGCCGACGCGTCGGCCACGACCTCGCGCACCAGCCGGTCCAGGTCCTCTGGCCGGGTCAGCATCTCGAATGCCGCCTGGAAGACCTGCTGGAACTCGGTGAACGTGGTGAATCCGCGCGGGTCCGGGGCGGTTCGCCCGGCCGCGGCGGCCAGCTCGTTCAGCGTGGCCGGGCGCATCGCGCCGAGCAGGTGCAGGTGCAGCTCTGCCTTCGGCAGATCCCGCAGGTCACGGGGCACGCTGCCCGGTCCGGCAGGCCTGGCCTGCGATGGTGTCATGACCGCTCCGTCCTGGTCTGTCCCGGCCGTTCTCATCCGGCAGTGCTTGTCCGGCAGCGCGATCTTAGGTGGCGGCGGCGACCGGCCTGGACCGCGCCGGCTCGCGCAGGCCCGCGCCTGTTCAGCCCGGGCCGGACCAGCTACGGTCAGTGATAGCAGTGACACTGCCAGCTGCCGAGACAAGATCAAAAACGGGGGGAACTTAGATGCCGGTCGTGCTTGTCCACCAGGGGCCCACACTCACCCAGGAGCGCTACGAGGAGACGGTCCGCCGGCTCACCGGCGGGAAGAAGAGCCACCTCGAATCGCCCGCCGACTGGCCCGTGCCGGGCCTGCTGGTGCATGCCGCGGGGCAGGGTGCGGACGGGTTCCGGGTCGTCGATGTGTGGGAGTCCGAGGAGGCCTGCCGCCGGTTCGGTGACATGCTCGCGCCGATCCAGGCCGACATCGGCATCAAGGAGCAGCCGGAACTTTACCCGGCGCACAGCTTCGCTTCGGCCTGAGGTAATCCGGCACAGCTTGCGTTGTGCCAGCGGCGGAAAACCCTGACTACCTAGTGGTAGAGGCGGCAAACCTGATCGCTATGCCCGTCAGCGGGTGATGCCACCCGGCGGGCCTGAGAAGGGAGCAGAATGCCGAAGCCGACGATCGTGCTGGTGCACGGGGCATGGGCCGACGGATCGAGCTGGAACGCCGTATCGACCGAGCTTCAGGGGCAGGGCTTCACCGTCCTCACCCCGCCCAACCTCCTGCACGGGGTGGCGGGCGACGCCGCCTACATCGCGTCGTTCCTCTCGCAGCGCACGACCGGTCCGGTCGTCCTGGTCGGCCACTCCTACGGCGGCGTGGTGATCACGAACGCCGGCGCCGCGGGCGGCGACGTGCAGGCCCTGGTGTACGTCGACGGGTTCATCCCCGACGCGGGGGAGTCGACCTTCGGGATCCTGGGCGGCTCCAGCTCCGCGCTTGCCGTCCCCGACCCGACCACCGTGCTGGACCTCATTGGCTACCCCGGAGCCCCGGAAGGGGACGTCGAGGCGTTCCTCAAGCCGGCGGTCGTGCACGAGCACTTCGCGCAGGACCTGCCCGAGGCCGACCGGCGGCTGATCGCCGCCAGCCAGCGTCCGATCACGCTCGGCGCCAACACCGCGCCGACGGAGGCGACGGCCTGGAAGAGCATCCCGACCTGGGCCGTGATCGGAACCGAGGACCACGTCATTCCGCCGGCCAACCTGCGCAGCATGGCCGAGCGGGCCGGCGCGACGATTACCGAGGTCGAGGCATCGCACGTCTCGATGGTGTCCCATCCGAAGGCTGCGATCGACGCCATCCTCGCCGCCGTCGCTGCCGTCGGCGGCTAGTCAGGCGGCCGGCCTGGCCACCCCGCCAGCGGCGTGCTGGTCAGGCCGGGCCGCGGCCGGTCAGGAGTTGCTGAGCCAGACGTTGGTGGGATCACAGTTCAGTCCCACCCAGTACAGGTTGCAGCCGTGCACCGCCGACGAGTGGAAGACCGGCCACTTCTGGGCCGCGACGGGGACCATGGCGACGTCCTTCATGGCGGTCTCATCAGCAAGCTGCCAGTACTTCGTGGCGGCCGCGGTGGACGGTGCCGACAAGGCCTGCTGTACCGCCCGGTTCACCACCGGGCTGTTGTAGTTGCCGGAGTCGTTGGAGCCCACGAAGCCCGGATGGGTCAGCAGGGTCACGACGGTGGAGCGGCCGTTGTTCCCGAACCAGTCCGGCTCGAACCCGGCGGGGGCCAGGTCCCAGAGGTCTTTCCGGGACGCGCTGGGGTTGTACAGGTACTTGCCGTAGAAGTCGGACTGGACCGCCGGGACCAGCTTGACCTTGAAGCCGGCAGTGTCGAGGCTCGCCTGCAGGGCCTGGGCCTCGCGGGGGCCCGGCGGCGTGGTGGAGTACATCAGCTTGATGGTGACGCCCAGCTGATGCGCCTGGGTGAGCAGCTTCCTGGCCATGGCCGGGTTGCCGCTGCCGTTGTTGTCCGGGAAGGGATTGAAGCCCGGGGCGTAGCCGACGTTGCCGGGCAGGATCAGCTGGTACGCGGGGGCGGCCAGGGACTTGCCGCCGAGGAGCTGCACGATGTTGTTCTTGTTCACGCCGTAGGCGACTGCCTCGCGGACGAGCTTGTTCCGCATCGGCCCGGCGTACTGGTTGAGCGGCAGGTACATGCCGAGCACGAGGGCGGATGCGCCGGCGGGCGTCGGCCCGATGACCAGCCCCTGGCTGTGCTGGGCCAGCAGGCCGGGGAGATCCTGCGCCGGGGGAGTGACGTCCCATTCCATGTCGCCGGTGCCGGCCTCCAGCTGCTGCTGCACGTTGTCGGCGGACAGGCCCTCGGTGATGGTGACCTTGTTGACGTAGGCGTGCCGGACGGGATCGGCCGCCGCCTCCCAGGCCGGGTTGCGGTCGAGCGTGAACGACTTGCCCGCCACGTAGGAGGTGATCGCATAGGGCCCGTCCGACAAGGTGTGCTGGCGGAGGACGACGCCGTCGGGAACGTACTTCATGTACTCGACCGGGCGGGCCGAGCAGAAGCCCATGGTCAGGATGTACAGGAAGTCCGGCGTCGGGGTGAGCAGGTGGAACGTCAGCGTGAGCGGGCCGGTCGCGACTACGCCCGGCAGGGCATGGGAGTTCACGTAGCCGGCGATGCCCGCCACCGTGCCCGGCACCTTGGCGAACCCGTTGCAGTAAGCGTTCATCCCGACGATGGTGGCGGTGAAGTAGCCGGGCGCCCCGACGGGTGAGACCGGGTTGCAGAGCATCTTGAACTCGCGCACGAAGTCCGCTGCGGTGACCTGACGCGGTGGCGAGGTATTCCACCGCACGCCGCTGCGGATGTGAATGGTGAGCGTCTTGCCGCCGTCAGTGATGCCGCCGTTGGCCGCGGTCGGGATGACGGTGGCAACGTCGGGGACCACCGGCGGCGCGCTGGGCGAACCGGTGGGGTCGGGATAGGTGAACAGCTGGCGGGCGAACATCCGCTCCAGCGTCGAGGTCACGGTGTAGTAGCCGCTGACGGTGTCCAGGTTGAAGATGTCGCTCTGCCCCAGCAGGGTCAGCGTTCCGCCGCGCTGCGGCGTCCCGGCCGCCGCGCTCTGCTGCGTGCCGCCGGAGCCGACGGTGCCGCTGGCGGTGCAGCCTGCTGAGATCGCCAGCCCCGCGATGGCGAGAAAGCACAAAACGGTCGTTCGCCATTTACGGGCGTGCATCTGGCCTCCGCAACTGAGCCGCTAATGAAAGGTAATATGTCACATGCCATAAGCAGCGTAAACTATCTCAGATCCGGAGTGTCCCTGGCTGGGCCGGCGCTGACGGATGCCCGGCCCGGCGGCCAGCCTCAGGCCAGCAGCACGGCGGTGACGTCGGCCCGGGCGAGCTGCCTGATGCACCAGGCGAAGTGGCCGTCGCTGCCGTCGGCGGTAAAGGCGTTCGCCGTCCCGACGGCGTAGGCGGCCTGGTAGATCAGCAGCGTGCTGGCCGGGTAGCCGAGGCCGGCGGCTAGCTGCGCAGTCAGCGCGCGGGTGATCCGGGGCGCGTGCGCCCCGTACATGTTCGTGATGGCCGCGGCGATGGCGGCGTCCAGCCGCGGGTCGCCGGCGGTGGTGAGGAAGCCGAAGTCCAGCACGGCCAGCGGCCGCAGCTCCTGGTCGACCAGGATGTTGTCCGGGACCAGGTCACCGTGCAGCGCCGTGTCCGGGACCGGGTCCAGTGCCCGGAGCTTCTCCTGCAGCCGGGCGTAGCGCAGATCGAAGCCGGGCAGGTCCCGGCGGAGGACATCGCCGAACCGGCTGACCCGCCGCTGCAGCAGGCTCAGCAGCGCGCCCCGGAAGTCCTCCGCTCCGGCCCACAGCGGCCGTGTCTCGTCCAGAACGGGCAGCCGCCGCATGCTCACGGTGGCCGGGACGCTGGCCAGCGCGCTGAGGACAGCCGTTACGCACCGGGCGCCAGCGGGATCCAGCTGCCGGTCGTCAGAATCCAGGCGCGAGCGCAGGGGCTCACCAGGCAGCTTCCGCTCGAAGGTCACGGCCGTCCCGCCGGTCTCCTCCACGGCCAGGATCTCCGGCGTGGCGAACGGCAGGCCGGCCCCGGCGACATCGGCGTAGAACCGCTGCATCAGGGCCAGTTCCGGCGCGCGGCGCTGGCCCCAGACCTTGGCCACCGTGCCATCGCCCAGGTCGTAGATGGCGCCCTCGGTTCCCGCGGCGAGCGGCGTCACATCCCGGTAGCCGCGACGGGTGAAGCGCTCCAGCCATTCCCCGGTGTGTTCTGGCCAGGACTCCGGCATGCAGCTGCCCTCCGGTCTCGCGGCCTGCGGGGCCGGGATCGCCTGCGATCTCGTTACGCCTGCCCGGCCGCGCGCCTGGCGGGCGGCTCGCTCTCCGTCTCGCACTGGCCTGAGCCCTTCTGTCCGGGAGCCTGTCCGATAATTGTTCAGGGGAAGCACGCCGGAGTCAGCCCGCCCGATCGCCGTCCTGGCAAGATTGCGGGATGGAACGTGTGCTGGGCATTGGCGGCTATTTCCTGCGGGCAGCCGACCCGGCGGCTCTGGGCGCGTGGTACCGCGATTGCCTGGGCCTGGACGCCGACGAGCACGGCCTGTGGCATCCGGAAGCCGGGCCGACGGTATTCGCCACGTTCGAGTCTGAGACCGACTACTTCGGGTCCCGCGCCCAGCAGACCATGCTCAACTTCCGGGTCTCCGACCTGGATGCGATGCTCGCGCAACTGCGCGCCAAGGGCGCGGACGTGGCCGCCGAGACGCAGGACATGGAGGGCGTCGGCCGGTTCGGCTGGGTGACCGATCCCGAGGGCAACCGGATCGAGTTGTGGCAGCCCGCCTGACAGGCGCCGGCCCCGGCCCGGCCTGGATTCTGCCGTCACGCTCGGCTGGCATGGCCGATGGAATCCAGGGCTTGCGCCAGGGCAGCCACGTCGTCCTCGCTGTTGTAGGCGTGGAGTGAGACACGGATGCCGCCGCCGCGTGAGCTGGTGATGATCTGGTGCTCGTCCGCGAGTGCGGCCTGGACTGCCTCGACCGCGGCGGTGGGGTGCCTGAGCGAGATGATGTGCCCGCTTGCAGACCGGTCGCTCAGCGGCCGGTAGGGGGCCCAGCCGAGCGGTGCGGTCTGCTCCGTCAGGCTGGCTGCCAGCTGCCCGGCGTGCTCGCGTACCGAATCCAGCCCGATGCCGGTGAGCAGGTCGATGGAAGCGCGCAGTCCTGAGGCTGCGCTATAGGACATGGTGGACAGCTCGAACCGCCGGGCGTCCCCGGCGAGTGCGAGTTCCTGCGGTTTGAAGTCGAACGGAGTGGCGCTGCCTTTCCACCCCACGAGCGGCGGAATGATCGCCGCCAGGTCCTCAGTGACCGCGAGCAGTGCGGCGCCGCCGGGGGCCGACAGCCACTTGTACCCGCTGCACACCAGCGCGTCGGCTCCCCAGGCGCTCATCGCGACCGGGACGGCTCCGGCCATCTGGGTGACATCAACGACAACCCGGGCGCCAGCGCTCCTGGCCCGCCTCACCAGGGCCGCGACATCGACCTGGGTGCCGGTGGAAAACTGGACAGCGCTGATGCACACGACCGTTGTCCGCTCGCTGATGGCGTCAGCCAGCGACTGAGTGAGGTCCGCAGCGGCGACGTCGGGAACCCACCGGATCCGCATGCCTGTCCGCTCGCGGGCGGCCAGCCACGGGTACGTCACGCTCGGGAAGTCACTCGGCACCAGGACCACCTCACCGCCCGGGCCAGACAGCATGGCGGCCAGCTGGCCCAGGCCCTCGCTGGCTCCGCCCACCACCGCGACCGACGCCACGGGGGCGCCGAGCAGCCCGGCTGCGGCGGCACGGAGGTTGTCGAGGATCTCGGCCTCGGCCTGGTCCGAGAGGCGGAGGTTGCCGTACTGGGCGACATCGGTCAGGAAACGGGTACTGGCCTCCAGCGAGACGCGAGGGATCAGGCCAAGCGATGCCTGGTTCAGGTACGTGCAGTCGGCAAGACCGGCATACTCACGGCGGTCGATCAGGGAATCCATGTCATCCTCCCGTGGCTGTCTCGCTGGTGCTGCTGCGGACGCTGATCTTGGCGCGTGCGCCCGGCACGTGGTGCTCGTACGTCCTGAGCAGGCCGATCAGTGACACAAGGCACCACGTGCCTTCCAGCGCGAGAAAACCCCACTGGGAACACGCCAGCGCGCTCACCGCAAGGCCAGCTGAGCCAAGAGCGTTGGCTGTCAGATACAGGCGCGACGAGTCACTGGCTCGCCAGATCTGATTCGCGGCGAAAGCAGCCAGGACAAGCGCCGAGCCTATGAGCTGAATGAGCATTGACACGAGCAGCTTCCTGAAAGCCTCGTGTCCTTAGCCGGGAACGATGCCCCACCTACCCGGGGGCGCTCAAGACGAGCGACCTGCCGCCAGAATCGCACTCGAACAGGCGCAGACTCAAGCGGCCGAGCCGGTGAGGTGCATCACGTGGCCTCGTCCGGCGGGGGAGTGGCCCGGCTGATGCAGCGAAAGCCCAGGTGACTGGCTGAGGTGTCGACGGTCTCGCCCTGGCGGGCGGCGGGCCGGTAGCGCAGGCAGTAGTTGGGGGCGCACAGGTGCGACCCGCCTTTGATGACCTTGCGCGGGATGCCTGCTCCGGGCTGCCCGGCGACCTTGCTCAGCTCGGCTGAGGTGGCCCGCGGATTACGGGGCGCGCAGCACCCCGGGCTGGCGTCGGCCGCGTGCCGGCTCGTGAAGAAGTCGCTGGTCCATTCCCAGACGTTGCCGGTCATGTCGGCCAGGCCGTAGCCGTTGGCGGGGAACGAGCCGACAGGAGAGGTGGCCTCATATCCGTCGAGCAGCAGGTTCTGCCAGGGAAATTCGCCCTGCCAGGTGTTGGCCATGAGCTGGCCGCCGGGGGTGAGCTCATCTCCCCACGCGTACACCGCCCCGTCCAGGCCGCCGCGGGCCGCGTACTCCCATTCAGCCTCTGTCGGCAGTTCCTTGCCCGCCCAGCCGGCATACGCCTCGGCGTCCGCCAGAGCGATGTGGGTGACCGGATGGTGGCCGCGGTGACTCACGCCGGTGCCCGGCCCGCCCGGGTGCAGCCAGGACGCGCCGGGCTGGTAGGCCCACCAGTTCCGGACATCGCGGGTGTCGACCGGGCCGGGCGGGGGCTGGAAGACCAGCGAGCCGGGAACCAGGAGCGCCGGGTCAGCGTCGGGGTACGCGCCGGGGTCGGGCGGCCGCTGGGCGACTGTCACGTAGCCGGTCGCGTGCACGAATCGCCGGTACTCCGCGACGGTCACCGGATGCTCGTCCATCCAGAAGCCGTCGAGGGCGACCCGGTGCACCGGCCGCTCCTCGGGATAGAAATCTGCCGAGCCCATGGCGAAGGTCCCGGCGGGAATCCATGCCATGCCGGCCAGCGGCAGCTCCGCCCGGTCCGTCCCGGTCGCTGTCATCGCCGCCTACTCCCGCGCGAGCATGGCCTGCGCCTCATGCTCCAGGTCGACGTAGGGGTCCCCGCTGACGTCAACCGCAACCCGCCTGATGGTGCCGCCGGTGAAGTGGTGGGCGGACCCGTTGGGGTAGTCGCTGGTCACCGCCTCGCCGCTGTCGCGGCCGACGCACAGGCCCTCGCCGGCCAGCGAGAACATGCCGGGCTGGGTCCTGATCCGGCCCTCGCCGACCTTCGTGTCGCCGTGGTAGAGGGACAGCATCCCGGTGGAGACGCCAGGCGGGTCCTCGCCGTCCTTGTCGAAGGACGCCGAGAGGATCAGGTTCTCCCCGGTCGGGACGTCCTGGCTGCCGTCAATCTTCTGCTCCACCATGCCGACGAAGTCGTAGACATAGTGCAGCCGGTTGTCCTTGAGGTACAGGGCATGGCCGCCGAACCGGGAGCCGTGGGCGAACAGGACGCCCTGCGCCCCGGGCGCCGGGATGTCGACCAGCGCGCCGATCGTGTACGAGCGATTGCGGATATTGACCGCCTGCGCCTCCGGGACCTCGGCCAGGTCAGGGAAGTAGGCGTACCGGTGACGCGGACTGGCCAGCTGCGGCCGCGGGGTGGTGATGATCTCCAGCGCGGACCGGTCATCGAGCGGGAAAGCCTGGTTGTCGCCGGCCTCGGCGAACCACAGGTTGACCAGCTCCCGCACCTTCTCGGGATGCTCGTCAGCCAGGTCGTGCAGCTCGCCGCGGTCGGTGTCGGTGTGGTACAGCTCCCAGGTGTCGTCGTTGAAGTTGCTCCAGCCGCTCAGCGTGGGGTGCGTGGTGACGGCCTTCCAGCCGTCGTGCCAGATGCCGCGGGAGCCGAGCATCGAGTAGAACTGCGTCTTGCGCGCGGGCGGCGCGGCCGCGTCGTCCAGGCTGTACCGCATGCTCACGCCGTCGACACGGCTCTGGACGTGGCCCTTGATGGTCTCCGGGGCCTGGACGCCGAGCACGTCCAGGATCGTCGGCACGATGTCGATGGCGTGGTGGTACTGGTGCCGCAGCTCGCCTCGCCCGGCCGTGACCGGCGGCCAGGAGATGATGCACGGGTCCGCGGTGCCGCCATTGAACTCGTAGCGCTTCCACATCTTGAACGGGGTGTTGAAGGCCATCGCCCAGCCGTTGGGATAGTGGTTGTAGGTCTTCGTGCCGCCCAGTTCGTCGAGCATCGCCAGGTTGGCCTGCATGTCGTCCGGGATGCCGTTCGCGAACTTGTTCTCGTTCACCGAGCCGTCGGGACCGCCCTCGCCGCTCGCCCCGTTGTCCGAGACGAGGATCACGAGAGTGTTCTCGCGCTGCCCGGACTCCTCCAGGTAGTCCAGCAGCCGGCCGATGTGATGGTCGGCATGGGCCAGGAAGCCCGCGTAGACCTCCGCCATCCGGGCGAACAGCGTCTTCTCCTGCGCTGACAGCGAGTCCCAGGGCCGGGTGACGTCCAGCGGCGGGAACGGCTGCCCGTCCGGGCCCTGGCGCGTCTCTGGCGTGCCGATCGGGTTGACCGGCGGCAGCTCGGTGTCGGCCGGCACGATCCCCAGCTCCTTCTGCCGGGCCAGGGTCTGCTCCCGCATCGCCTCATAGCCCTGGTCGAAGCGCCCCGTGAATTTCTCGATCCACTCCCGCGGGGCGTGGTGCGGCGCGTGCGCGGCTCCGGGCGCGTAGTAGAGGAAGAAGGGCTTGTCCGGGGCGATGACCTTGGCGTCCTGGATGAATTCCAGCGCCTTGTCGGTCAGGTCCTCGGTGAGGTGATAGCCCTGCTCCGGTGACCGGGGCTGGTCTACCGGGTGGTTGTCGTACACCAGGTCCGGATACCACTGGTTGGTCTCGGCGCCGAGGAACCCGTACCAGCGCTCGAACCCGCGGCCCGATGGCCAGTTCCGCCGGGTCGAGGCGACGTTCATCTCGATGGTCGGGCACAGGTGCCACTTGCCGACCATGTACGTGTTCCAGCCGCGCTCGCCGAGGATCTCGGGGAGCATGCCATTCTCCGGCGGAATGGTCCCGCTCGCGTTCGGGAACCCGACCGCGGCCTCGGTGATGCAGGCCATCGAGTTACGGGTGTGATTGCGGCCCGTCAGCAGGCAGGAGCGCGTCGGCGAGCACAGCGCCGTCGTGTGCCACTGCGTGTACCGGACGCCGTCGGCCGCGATCCGGTCGATATTCGGCGTCTCAACCGGGCCGCCGTAGGACGACAGCGCAGAAAAGCCCACGTCATCGAGCACGATGTAGACCACGTTCGGTGCTCCGTCAGGGGCCTTCGGTGGCTCGAACGGCGCCCAGTCAGCAACCGAGTCCCGGATGTCCGTGCTGATCGATCCCCTGAACGCCTTGCTCACGTCGGCCTCCTCATCGTGCTGCACGCAGGCCCAGCCCGCCGGCGCCAGCATCGCTGCTGCCGGACTCCCGCGCGTCGTCCGCTCCGGGTGATGCTCGCGACTGCCGCTTCGGGCTGGCGTGACGATCCCGGCGCCGGGCGGCGCAGCCGGGCCGGTCCCGCCGGATTCCGGACGTGCGAATAAGGGCGAAATTGCACGATATTAGTCGCCGGGCCGATCAGGCTCAGGCCATGAATTTACATACCAGCGAAGATCATGTAGCGTTTTCGAATCCGCTCCGGACCCCGGCGGCATCTTCGCTATAAGCGCGGATGCAGCAGGGAGTCTCGGAGCTTTTGCTGTGCCCTGAAATCGCGCAGCAATTCGTACCTGGGGATGGGGAAGGTACGACTTTCGCGCCGATATCTCGGCGCGCGGCACCGGGGCTGCGCGGATACTGCCGGCTGCGCGGGGGCGGATAGTTGCGGCGTGCCCGCAGGCAGGCAAGACCAGTTCCGGAGGGGAAGTGAGTACGGGCTGCGGGCCGGCTGCTCGGGGGGAGCAGTCGGCGCCGCAGCCCGTATGCAGTCCGGCGTTCCGGTCCCTAGCGGAACCCGGACGGTCACCCGGCGGGGATGATGCGGCCGCCGCGCAGCGCCGCCAGGGTAATCCCGTCAGGGAGCACGTGCTCAGCGGGATGCCCTGGGCGTGCTGAGGATCTCCGGGGGGATGGGTCCACATGTCAGACGTTGCCGCTTCGACGACCGAGACTCCGGGCGAGATCAGCCTGTTCCCGCCGATTGCCGACTACGGGTTCCTGTCGAATTGCGAGCAGAACTGCCTGGTCGCGCCCGACGGCTCGGTCGAATGGCTGTGCCTGCCGCGGCCCGATTCCCCGAGCGTGTTCGGGGCGCTCCTGGACCGGGCCGCGGGCCTGTTCCGGTTCGGCCCTGGTAACACCCACGTTCCGCAGCATCGCCGGTACGTTCCGGGGACGATGGTGCTGGAAACCACCTGGAATACCCCGACGGGCTGGATGACCGTCCATGACCTGCTGGTCGTGGACAAGCTCCGGCATGAAAGCCGGCGGTCGGACTACCGCCGGGCCCCGGCGGATCTCGGCGCCACGGGGGTCCTGCTGCGGATCGCGACGTGCGTGAGCGGCCGGGTCGAGGTCGCCGTGAACTGCGGTCCGGTCTTTGACTACGGGACATCCGGCGGCAAGTGGGCCTATCAGGGTGACGGCTACGACTCGATGATCAACGCCTCCCCGGACGGAGATGTCGCGCTCGAGCTCGGGGGCACCATTCCCCTCGGCGTGCTGGGCGCCCGCTGCTACGGCCGCACGACACTCACGGCGGGGGAGTCCGCGTTCACCGCGCTGTCCTGGGGCGGCGCCGCCATCCCGGCTGACCAGGACGAGGCTTTCGCGGCCCTGAACACCACTGTCGACTACTGGCGCGACTGGCTGAGCGCGGCCAAGATTCCCGACCATCCGTGGAAGCCCTATATCGACCGCAGCGCCCTGACGCTGAAGGGGCTCAGCTACGCCCCCACCGGTGCCATCATGGCCGCGTCCACCACCTCGCTGCCGGAAACGCCCGGCGGCGCGCGCAACTGGGACTACCGCTTCACCTGGATCCGGGACTCGGCGTTCATGCTCCGCTCGCTGTACCACCTGGGCTTTGACTGGGAGGCGATCGAGTACTGGGGCTTCGTTATCGACGCCGTGAGCGGCGGTGACCTCAACCACAAGCTCGAGCTGCA
Organism: uncultured Actinomycetota bacterium; assembly: GCA_963780555.1. Classification (GTDB taxonomy): domain Bacteria; phylum Actinomycetota; class Actinomycetes; order Streptosporangiales; family Streptosporangiaceae; genus DASUBV01. Next base: position 579,194 of record CAWACD010000002.1, read on the forward strand.
GATTATGTACGGCATCGGCGGCGAACGTGACCTGGCTGAGCGGACGCTCGACCACCTGTCCGGGTACCGGGGGGCGCGGCCGGTCCGGGTCGGCAACGGTGCCTGGGATCAGCATCAGCATGACGTCTGGGGCATGATCATGGATGCCCTGGATGTCCAGTTCCGGCATGGCGCCGCCCAGATCGTCGAGCCGGTGTGGGACGGCCTAGCGGGATTCGTCGACGCCGCCCTGCAGCACTGGCATGAGCCCGACCAGGGCATCTGGGAAGTGCGCGGCGACCCGAAGCACTTCACCGCATCCAAGATGATGTGCTGGGTCGCGGCCTCGCGCGGCGCCGACCTGGCCCGGGAGCGGGGCGCCGACGAGCGCGCTCAGCGCTGGCAGGCGGGCGCCGACGAGATCAAGGCCGAGATCCTGGACAAGGGCGTGTCTGATCAGGGAGTGTTCCGGCAGCACTACGAGACCGATGACCTCGACGCCTCGCTGCTGCTGCTGCCCATCATGGGCTTCCTGCCCGCCGACGACGAGCGGGTCAAGGCGACGGTTCTGGCCATTGCCGACCACCTGACCAAGGACGGCCTGGTCCTGCGCTACCGGGTCGAGGGCACCGACACCGGGTTCAGCGGCGAGGAGGGTACCTTCACGATCTGCTCGTTCTGGCTGGTGAGCGCGCTGGTCATGATCGGTGAGCCGGACCGTGCCCGGGCGCTGTGCCAGAAGCTGCTGTCGTTTGCCGGGCCGCTGCAGCTGTACGCGGAGGAAATCGACACCACTACCGGCCAGCATCTCGGTAACTTCCCGCAGGCGTTCACTCACCTGGCCCTGATCGAGGCTGTCCTGCTGCTCATCAAGGCCGACCAGGAGATCAGCCCGCCCTCTATCGGCTAGCGTGCCGGGGTCTCCAGCCGCGCCGGCACCCGCGCGGCTGGAGACCGGCACGGCGAGAGTTGCGCAGGTAGCTTCTGCGGGCCCAGGACGAAACGTCCGGTACCCGGATACCTTGTTGATCACGGAGGCAGCCAGCCCCTGCTGCGCTGCTGCTGCACGGCCATGAACGGATGCTCGACCTGATGGAAGCTCATGATCTTGACGACTCTGGTGCCAAGCTCCACCGTGAAGCCCTGGTCATAGATATCTGCGGCACCACGAACTTCGCTCTTCCCGCCCCAGTCGCTTCTGATGGCAGCGGTGCGCTCGATCGGGCCAGGTCAGGCGGGATAAATGCGGTCGTCCTGACTGTCAGTGCCTATGACGAAGGCTACGAGAAATGTCTGAGTCAGATCGCAGGGCTGCTGCACTTCGTCGATGACAAAGCTGATTCCGTCAGCCTTGTGACGTCGGCGGATGGCATCCGGGCGGCTCAGCGCACCGGAAAGCTGGCCCTGATTCTGGCCAACCAGACAGCCGCTCCGCTTGAGGCCGACTGGGTGACGCGGCTGACGATTCTCGCGCGGCTGGGGCTTCGTTGTACGCAGGTGACGTACAACGAAGGCAACCGGCTCGGAAGCGGGTGCCTCGAGCCGGTGGACACCGGTCTGACGGCCTACGGACGGCAAGTCGTCGCAGGTCTTAACCACGTCGGCGTGATTCCCGATGTGGCACACGCCGGGCCGAAGACGGCAGCCGACGTTATCGCTAGCTCTCGGGGGCCCGTCATCTGCAGTCATGCCAATGCTGCTGCGCTCACCCGGCATCCGCGCAACCTGAGCGACGACCTGATGCGTCGCATCGCCGACTCCGGCGGCGTCGTTGGCGTGGCTGCGTGGAGCCCGCTGAATCGTCAGGCGCCCGACCGCATTCCCAGCATCGAGGACTACCTCGATCACGTCGAGTACGTCCTGTCCGTTGTCGGGCCCGACGCGGTTAGCCTGGGCCTGGACCTGAACGAGAACTCCCGTGCGCTGCCCGGGCGTTCCGGGTTCGCAATGGTCTATGCCGCGATGGACGCCGATGTGGCAGCGTTGCCGCAGTCGGTCTCGGGCCTTGACTCCCTCGCCGACGTCCCCAGCATCACCGCAGGGCTGTTGCGGCGCGGACTGGAACCAGCGGTAGTCAGCAAGATCCTGGGCGAGAACTTCCTTCGCGTGGCCGACGAGTGCTGGGCGGGCCAGTGAACGGAGCCCGACCTGCCTGGCGGTCTGTCCTTCACCTTCATGCTCGGCCGGGCCGCATCAAGGAGCTGGCCACGCTGTTCGAGACCGAGCCCATATTCGCCGCAGCCATGGAGACCGGCTGCCGCGGCGCGGAGCTGCTGGTCGCAGCCGATGAGGTCGTGGTCCTGGCGGCATGGGATGAGCTCTCCGATTATCAGGCCTGGCTTGAATCTCCGCGTCGGGCAGGCTGGGCACCGGCGATCAGTAACCTGGCGGACTCACAGCACGGCGACATCTACCGCCTGGTTTTGCCGCCTGATTCGCCGGCCGATGATCAGCCCGGGATCTAGGGGCGTGCAGACGACCCCCGCAGCCTCCGACGGTGACGGCCAGGACTGGGTTCCTGCCCCGGGAGGATGCGACCTGCGGTCTCTCCTGAGGCAAGACCGCGGTCGCGGGCTCGTTGCGTCAGGAGGGGTTCCCGGGATAATCAGGACTCAACGGTCGAGAGTTCCTGTCGGTGGGAGGGGCTGCCATCATGGCGGAGCGGACGGTCTTCGTCACCGGGGCCACCGACGGACTCGGACGGGCTCTGGCCCTCAACCTCGCGGCCAGGAAAGCCCGTCTCGTGGTCCACGGACGCGACAGCGAGCGGCTAGAGCGGCTGAGGTCTGAACTAACCCAGCCAGGGTGGTTGCCACCCGTCGTGGTGCGCGCGGACCTGGCGTCGCTGGCAGAGGTGCATCAGCTAGCGGAGGAAGTCAGGGATCGCGCCGGGGGCATCGACGTTCTGGTCAACAACGCTGGTATCGGGCCAGTCGGTCCTGACGGTCCGGAGCGGCAAACCAGCGTAGACGGCCATGAGCTCCGCTTCGCGGTTAACTATCTTGCGGGCTTCGACCTCACCATGCGGATCTTGCCGTTGTTCGCCGGCAGCCATGACGCTCGCATTGTTAACGTCGCGTCCATTGGTCAGAATCCGATCGATTTCGATGACGTGATGATCGAGCGGGACTATACGCCCGCACGTGCTTACGGCCAGAGCAAGCTGGCGCAGATCACCTGGGGCTTCATGCTCGCCGAGCGGCTCCGTCGCTACGGCATCGCTGTCAACAGCCTCCACCCGGCAACGAACATGCCAACGAAAATGGTCCTGGCTAGCCTGCCCGCAGGCGTCGATACTCTCGAAGAGGGAGAAGAGGCGACACGCCGCCTCGTGGACGACGCCAGTCTCGCCGGAGTGACTGGCCGGTACTTCGACCATCTAGCTGAAGCCCAGGCTCACGCCAGCGCTTATGACCCTGCTGTTCAGCAGCGACTCTGGCAGCTAAGCCTGGACCTGACCGGCGCACCCGACCCCGGTTGAGAGTCTTGCCTAGCGCGCGAGCCTGTGCCCGCTGCGCCTGGCAGGCAGGGACACGGCAAAGTCGTAGATTCCGGAGCAGTTACGTCGCCGGTGCGGGCGGTTCGGTCAGTGCGGCGATGCACGCGGTGAGCAGGCGCCGCATCTGACCTTGCTCGCTGGCATCCAGGTTGGCCAGCATGTCTTGCTCGACGCGGCGAACCGCGGTGCTGGCCATCTTGAGCTGGCGGCGGCCGCGGGCGGTCAGCTCGGTCGGCAGGGCCCTGCCTACGGGTGCCTGTGCCGGGCGGACGACGAGTCCCTGGCGTTCGAGGGCCTGCAGGAGCACGTTCATCGACTGGCGGGTGACGAAGGCGCCGCGGGCAAGCTCGGAGTTCGACAGGCCCGGCCGCTGGGCAAGCAGCTCCAGGCAGGCGTAGTGGGTGATCGTCATGCCCAGCGGCCTCAGCACGGCCTCCAGGGCAGAGTGCAGGGCGCTCGCGGCCGCCTTCAGCATGTACCCCAGCGATGTGTCCAGCTCGATTCCGGGCTCGCCTTGACTCATGTCAGTAGTCTGACATACATTGAGGTGTGTCAGGAGACTGACATCCAATGAGGAGGTAAGGATCGTGGCCGTCACCGGACCCGACTTCATTTCACTGCAGGTGCGCGACCTGGAGCGCTCCGCCGCTTTCTACGAGCGGTACCTGGGGCTGAAGCGCTCTGACGCAGGACCGCCGCACGCCGTCGTGTTCGGCACCAGGCCGATCGCGTTCGCCGTCCGCGACGTCGTCGCGGGCACCGACCTGGACGCGGTCGCGCAGCCGGGCCAGGGAATGGCGCTGTGGCTGCACGCCCCCGACACGCAGGACATCCACGACGCCCTCGCCGCCGCCGGCACGACGATCGTCTCAGCGCCCGCCGACGGGCCGTTCGGCCGCACTTTCACGTTCGCCGACCCCGACGGCTACCAGGTGACCCTCCACGACCGCAGCTGAGCCGGGCGTCCCGGTCTTCGGCGCGGCAGGCGCCCTGAGCGGGCTTATTACATGGGCAGGCCAGCCGCCACGGACACGGCAAAGCCGCTCATGCAGTTTGAAGCAGCAGTTCTAGCGTCCGCTGCGGGTCGCGGGCGTGGTGGCGGTTTGCGGCGGCGATGCTGGCCTGGCCGTCCAAGCGCAGCAGGCTGATGGCCAGGCTGCGCAGCGAGGCCATCACCCGGGGCGCTTTTCCTGTCCTGACCAGCGATTTATCCTCCTGATAAGTCACGTCGCGGACCCAGCGAAGCCGGTTTTCTATCTCCCAGTGGCCGCGGACCCAGGGGGATCGCGGTCCAGGGCAGCTTCTCCGGCCACCAGTAACCGGTGAGGACGAACGCGACAGCTCCGGCGATGAGTATTCCCACGCCGACAGCCGCCGAGAAGACGACAGCCTGGCGGGCCAGCCGCCGCTGCTTGTCCAGGGTCGACGCCGCATGCTGCCGCATGGAGACGTACCAGGCGGAGAACGAGCCGGGAGAGATGCGGGATGCCAACCGCCCAAGCCACGGCATCTGGGCACAGGCACAGGGCCTGGTCTGCGCTTGCCTTTGTGAGCATTTGACCTGCGGCTCTTTGCCCGGAGTAGTGTTCCGGGGGCGCATAGGGGGCAGGCTCGCTCTTGACGGCGTTTCCGCAGGTCACAGTGCTGCGCCGGAGCTGAGGGCCCATCTGGTCCGGAATTCGAAACGGTTTCCCTACCAGCGCCCCCAGCAGGATTCGAACCTGCGCACACGGCTCCGGAGGGGATTGCCCTCCACCGCTGTGACCTGGCGTTATCTGTCATCCGGGCAGCCTGCGGGGGCGTATGGGGGGTGCTTTCCGCACCGGACCTGCCTGACCGCTCCAAATCGGACTGCTCGTCCGCACTCGCCGGTCGGGTCATCTGGCGCCAGGGACGCTCGGACGCGCCTCTAGAGTGTCGCCTTCCGTCCGCTTCCTCGCCGCGTGGACGGCCGATGTTGAAACGATTCGCGTGCTGCCGCGTTGACGCCCGTGATCTCAAAGGGCTCGCCCCGACGGAGTCGTGGCGTTGTCGAACGCGTCGAGAAGCAGGTTCTGCTAGGTCGCTGGCTGTCAGCGGACGTCGTGAGCGTCACGCGTGCCGACGTCATGGGTGGCGGCCCAGCTGGCAAGTAGTTTGAGTCCGTCGGCGGCGGGGGTATCAGGGTCGGCGGTGTAGAGGTTGAGGCGCAACCCGGGCTCGGAGGGGAGTTCCATGGCCTCGAAGTTGAGGTCGAGCTCGCCGACGGCGGGATGGCGGAGTCGTTTGCGGCCGCTGCGGTGGAATTTGACGTTGTGCGAGGCCCAGTGCTGGCGGAACAGCTCGCTCTGGGTGGACAGCTCGCCGACAAGGGTGATGAGGGCCTTGTCGTGCGGGTTGCGTCCCGCTTCGAGCCGGAGCATGGCGGCGGCGTCAGCGGCAATTCGCTCATAGTCGACGAAGAACTCCCGGGCGTCCGGGTCGAGGTAGACGAACCTGGTCGTGTTGGCCGCGCGCTTGGCTGTCGCGCCGGCAACGGCGGAGTCCAGGACCGGCGAGTAGAGCGCGCGGGCGAGCGGGTTGACCGCGAGGATGTCGTGCCGGGCGTTGCGGATCCAGGCCGGCGCTTCGGTGATCGCGTCGAGAACCTGCCGGATGACCGGGCGGACCGTGGCCGGGCCAGGCCGGGCGCGGCGCGGCGAGTTCGGGCCAGCGGAGCGGGCTAGTGCCTGCAGGTGCCCGCGTTCTGCCTCGTCGAGTTGCAGTGCGTTCGCGACCCCGTCGAGGACCGTCTCGGAGGCGCCCGCGAGGTCGCCGCGTTCCATCCGGATGTAGTAGTCGATGCTGACCCCTGCGAGCAGCGCGACCTCTTCCCGGCGCAGGCCCTTGACCCGGCGGTTGCCGCCGTAGGCGGGCAGGCCGGCCTGCTCGGGGGTGATCCGTGCCCGCCGGGAGGCGAGGAACTCGCGGACCTGTGCTCGGTTGTCCATGACTCCACGGTAGGTGAAGTCGCTGGCGGCAGGGAGGTACCGCCGTTACCTGGAAGAGCAGGCCCTCCCACGGGGGCGAGCACGTGCGTTAACTGGTTCTCGCGAGCACGCCACCGGGACAGCACCGTTCACTCCTGATTACCTCAACGATGAGAAGGACACGACATGAATAAGAGCCCCAGCACCGCCACGGTGAAGACCCCGTCGTCGAACTTCACCGGCGACGTGTGGATGAACCCGGTGTTCGGCGGCGACGGGATCTCGCAGCTCACCTGCGGCCTGGTCCGGTTCACGCCGGGCGCGCGCACTAACTGGCACAGCCACGTCAACGGGCAGCTGCTGGTGTGCACTGACGGCGTCGGGCTGGTCGGCACCCGCGACGGGAAGGCTGTCGTGCTGCGCGCGGGCGAGAGCGTGTGGACTGCGGCGGGCGAGGAGCATTTCCACGGCGGCACCGCCGAGAACATGATGTGCCATTACGCGATCCTCGACGCTTCTGGCGGCGGGGAGGCCACGACCTGGCTCGAGCCGGTCACCGACGAGCAGTACCTGGCCGCGCACCGCACGGCGGGGGTGTAGCCGATGGCGATCAGCGCTGCCGCGAAGGGCAACCACGACCAGCTGTTCGGCGACCGGGTCTCCGCTCTGGCGCAGTCCGACCCCGAGCTGATCGAGTACTTCGGCAACTTCGCCTTCGACGAGGTGTACGCCGATGCCGCGCGACTGGACGAGACGCTCGACCTGCACACCCGGCTTCTGGTGCAGCTGGCCGCGATCCTGGCCGCCGGCGGACTCGCAGAGTTCCGCGTCGTGGGCGCCGCAGCGGTGGCCAGCGGCGGGGTGAACCCGGTCGAGCTGAAGGAGATCGTCTACCAGTCCGTCGCCTACGTCGGCATGGCCCGCGCGTTCGGCTACCTGCACGCGGTCAATGACATCCTCACCGGGGCAGGGGTCGAGCTGCCGCTGCCCGGGCAGTCGGCGTCCACGCGGGCGACGCGCCTGGAGCACGGCAAGACGGTGCAGGGCCGCATTATCGGCGACGACGCGGTGGCCGCCCGCCTCACCGGCACCCCGGCGGACGAGGTGCACTTCCAGCGCTACCTGGCCGCCAACTGCTTCGGCGACACCGTCGGCCGCGGCGGCATCGACCTGGAGATCCGCGAGCTGCTCACGTTCTCGATGCTCGTCGCCCTGGGCGGTGCCGACGCTCAGGTGCGCGGGCACGTCAACGCGAACCTGCGGGTCGGCAACGCCCGCGCGAGGCTGCTCGCCGTCCTGACCGTACTCGTGCCCTTCATCGGCTACCCCCGCACCCTCAACGGCCTTGCCGCACTCAACGACGTCACCGGCAGCTGACAATGAACAACGAGGAGCACGACATGGAATACCGACAGCTGGGCCGGACCGGGGTATCGGTGAGCCCGCTGTGCCTGGGCACGATGATGTTCGGGCCGTGGGGCAACGACGACCGCGCCGACGCGATCCGCGTCATCCACCGCGCGCTCGATGCCGGGATCAACTTCGTCGACACCGCGGACGTGTACTCCGGCGGCGTGTCGGAGGAGATCACCGGCGAGGCCCTGCAGGGACGCCGCGACGATGTCGTGCTGGCGACGAAGTTCTTCATGCCGATGGACGACCGGCCAAACCATGGTGGCGGTTCCCGGAAGTGGATCATGCAGGAGGCCGAGAGTTCGCTGCGGCGCCTGAAGACGGATTACATCGACCTGTATCAGGTGCACCGCCCGAGCGCGACGACGGACGTCGAGGAGACCCTGGGCGCGCTGACCGATCTGGTGCGCCAGGGCAAGGTCCGCTACATCGGATCGTCCTCGTACTCGGCCAGCCAGATCGTCGAGGCGCAATGGGTCTCCCGCGAGCGGAACCTGGCCCGGTTCGTCACCGAGCAGCCCCCGTACTCGATCCTCGTCCGCGGTATCGAGGCGGACGTGCTCCCCACGGTGCAGCGTCACGGCATGGGAACTCTCGTCTACAGCCCGCTGTCCGGTGGCTGGCTGACCGGCCGGTGGCGCAAGGGTGCCCCCGGCACCCCCGCGTCGGCCGCGCGCCCGGGTGCCCGGTTCGACATGAGCACCCCGGCGAACCAGCGCAAGCTGGACATCGTCGAGGAGCTTGCGCTACTGGCAGAGAAGTCGGGCATGACGATGATCGAGCTCGCACTGGCCTGGGCGATCAACCACCCGGGCGTCACCTCGGCGATCATCGGCCCGCGGACCATGGAGCAACTCGAGTCGCAGCTCCCGGCGGCGCACGTCGCGCTGGATACCGAGCTCCTCGACCGCATCGACGAGCTCGTGGCACCGGGCGTCACGCTGAACCCGGACGACAACAGCTACGGAACAGCCGAACTGACGCCGCAGGCCCGCCGGCGGCAGACCAGTTCTGACTGACGCCGTCGAGGCGGGTAGGCGAGACCACACTGCGGCGCTGACTCACCGTGACCCACAGCACGCATCAGGAGGATTATCACCATGACACGCGAAGTACCAGTTATCGCCCTGAACAACGGCGTCGAGATGCCTTCGATCGGTCTCGGTGTCTTCCAGACTCCGCCGGACGAGACGCGCGGCGCGGTCACGGCCGCGCTCGACATCGGCTACCGCCACATTGACACGGCCGCCGCCTACGGCAACGAGCGTGAGGTCGGTGAAGCGGTACGCGCGTCGAAGGGCGGCCGTGCGGCGGTCTTCCTGGAGACCAAGATCTGGATCAGCGACTACGGATATGACAAGACGCTGCACGGCTTCGACAAGAGCGCCGGCAAGCTGGGCGTCGACCAGATCGACCTGCTGATCCTGCATCAGGCGCTGCCGTCCGACTTCGGCAAGACGCTTGAGGCTTACCGGGCGCTGGAGACGTTGCTCACGGACGGCAAGGTCCGCGCCATCGGCGTCAGCAACTTCATGGTCGAGCACCTCACGAACCTGCTGGACAAGGCCGAGGTCGTCCCCGCCGTCAACCAGATTGAGCTGCACCCTTACTTCCAGCAGCCGCAGGTGCAGGCGTTCAACACCGAGCACGGCATCGTGACCCAGGCCTGGTCACCGATCGGCGGCATCACCTTCTACCGCGAGGGCGAGCACACCAGCACCCTGGAAGACCCGGCCATCGTCAAGATCGCCGAGTCCCACTCCAAGAGTCCGGCGCAGGTCATGCTGCGCTGGCACCTGCAAGAGGGACGCTCGGTCATCCCGAAGTCAACCAAGCCCCGCCGTATCGCGGAGAACTTCGACGTGTTCGACTTCGAGCTCACCACCGGCGAGGTCGCGGCCATCGACAGGCTCGATACCGGCAGGCGCGGCGGTCCCGAGCCGGACTCCATCACCCTGGAAAGCTTCGGCCGGCAGATCCCGGAGGCCTGACCGCGATGACCAGCACCAGCACACCGGGCAAGATCGCCGTCGTCACCGGCGCCTCGTCCGGAATTGGCGCGGCAACCGCCCGCGCCCTCGCCGTAGACGGCTACCGCGTCGCCCTGCTGGCCCGCCGGCTCGACCGCATCACCACTCTCGCGGACGAACTGGGCAACGGGTCCATCGCCATCGAAGCGGACGTCACTGATCGCGACAGCATCGTTGCCGCCGCCGAACGCGTCCGCCAGGAGCTCGGCACCGCCGATGTCCTGGTCAATAACGCCGGCGTCATGCTGCTCGGCCCGTTCGGCTCCGGTCAGCGAGCGGACTACCGGCAGATGATCGAGGTCAACCTGCTCGGTGCGATCACCGCCACCGAGGTGTTCCTCGACCAGCTCAAGGACGACGGCGGCGACATCATCAACATTTCCTCTGTCGCCGGGCGAACGGCCCGGTCCGGCAACGGCGTCTACGCGGCGACCAAGTGGGGCATCAACGGCTGGTCCGAGTCGCTGCGGCAGGAACTGCTGCCCGACATCCGCGTGACGCTCGTCGAGCCAGGTGTCGTGGCCACTGAGCTGCCAGATCACATCACCCACGCCGGCACCAAGCAAGGCGTCCAGCAGCTCTACGGCAAGGCCGAGGTCACCGCCGAAGACGTCGCCGACATCATCGCCTTCATCCTCAGCCGTCCGCGCCGCCTGGCCATCAACGAGATCCTGCTGCGGCCAGCAGGGCAGCAGTGACGCACCGCAGCTTGCTGACCGGATGTTCGAAAATCCGCCGGCAAATGCAGCGCCCGCGAGGCGGTGACTGACCGGACCGGCGCAGTCAGTGGTTCGTTTTGTCTTCCCGCTCGGCGGGGTACCGGTCGCCGCTAATCGTGGTCTCGGACACTGCGCGGCCGGTCTCAGCTAGGTCGCTGGCGGTGGGTTCTATGGCTGCGGCGTGCAGGTTCTCCTGCAGCCCGGGGGAGTTTGGTGGTGCCGGGGATCGGCACGATCCACGGTGCCCGGGCCAGGAGCCAGGCCAGGGCCAGCTGGGCCGGTGTGAGGCTGGCTCGCTCGTCGATCACGCGGAGGCGGTCGACCAGGGACTGGTTCGCCTTGCGCGCCTGGACTGTGAAGCGGGGCAGCGTCTTGCGGTTGTCGAAGCTGTCGAAGGTGGTGTGCTCGTCGATGCTGGCCGGCGAGGAAGCCGCGGCCGAGCGGGCTGTAGGGCACGAATCCGATGCCCAGCTCCGCGCAGGCCGGAAGTACCTCGTCCTCGGGGCGCCGCCACCACAGCGAGTACTCGCTCTGCACGGCGGTGACCGGCTGGACAGCATGCGCACGGCGGATCGTCTGCGCGCTAGCCTCGGACAGGCCGAAATGCCGGACCTTGCCTTGCGTGATCAGCTCCGCGACCGTGCCGGCAACCTCCTCTGGCGCCACGCCGGGATCGACCCGGTGCTGGTAGAGCAGGTCGATGGTCTCCACGCCCAGGCGGGCCAGGGACGCGTCGGTGGTTCGCCTGATCAGGTCGGGCCGACTTGAAAGCGCAGGCTGGCAGTTCACCAACGAGCAGCTTGTGGGAGACGCCCTGGCTCCTGTCCGCGACCAGGTCGGCATCGCCACTAAACTCGGGGAGGTCGACGCGAGCTGGGCCAGAGGGCCGACCAGCCGGTGCGGCCGGCCAACCGCTCATCGGGCCGTTCCGCTGGATCGCAACCGTGGCGGACCAGCCGGGGTTATCCGGCTGGCAGCCCCCTTTATGGCCATCGCGATGAACGCCGGGCGAGGCCGACTCCAGCCAGCCTGAGCCGAATCCGAAGTCAGGCCAACCAGGACCGACTCGGAGCGCACGGCTTCGGAGGGCGTTGTCCTGCGCCACCGCGGCGGCTCTGGAAGGCCCGCCGTAGTCATCGGCCAGGGAGGAGCATTCTGGACACACCTCGACCCGGGTCCCGGTGTTCGAAAGAGGTGCTCTACCAGCGCCCCAGCAGGATTCGAACCTGCGTACACGGCTCCGGAGAGGAATGCTCCTCATGGCCTCTACCTGATCAAACTCGTCATGATGCCCTTACGGAGAGCGCATAGGGGGCAGCTCGCAGAAGGCAGTCGCCACGCTGCTAGCTTCGCGGGCCGACGTAAGTGAAGGGACTGCGGGTGGATGAGGTGCTGGTCTTTGACCTTTACGGGACGCTGGTGGATCCGATGGCCGTGGCTGCCGACCTGAGCGATGCCCTGGGAGCCGGTGGCACAGAGGTGAGCCGGCTCTGGCGGATGAAGCAGCTGGAGTACACCTTCCGGCTGACCGCGATGGAGCTGTATGAGGACTTTAGTGCGGTGACGGCGCACGCCCTGGAATTCGCCCTGGCCGCATCGGGACTGACGCTGCCCGACCCGCTGCTGCGAGATCTGGCCAGCCGCTATGACCACCTGCCTGCTTTCCCGGATGCCGGGCCAGCACTGCGTCAGCTGAGCGGGCTCGGCTTCGAGCTGGCGGTGCTCTCCAACGGCACCCCAGGCATGATCCGCGGGTGCCTGGACAGCAGCGGCCTGCACATCATCGGGCAGGCTCTCAGCGTCCATGCTGTCCGCGCCTATAAGCCGTCGCCGCGTGTCTACCAGTTCGCGGCTAGCCAGCTTGGCCGGCCAGCCGGGCAGCTGCGGCTTGTCTCTGGCAATGCCTTTGACATCGCCGGAGCGGGCGCAGCAGGTCTGCGGACCGCGTGGATCAACCGGGCAGCCGTCCCGTTCGACACTATCGGCCGGCCTCCGGAGATAGCGGTGAGTTCCCTGGAGGACCTGCCCGCCGCCCTGTGCAGCGGCGCGGGCTGACCGACGCGGGCGCGGTTTGCCAGGCCGGGGCTGCGGTGGCCGGAGCTGATGTCAGGGACGGCCGCGGTCAGCCGTGTGGGTGCTGGCGCAGGTACCGGACCAGGCCCAGCACGTCCTCGGGCATGAGCCGGCCGATGGCGCCGCTGGAGTAGACGCTGACCACGACCGCGCCTGCCGGACTCAGGACGAAGCCCGTGGATTGCAGGTGAAGTGGGTCGGGATTGACGAATGCGCCGGTGAGTTCGCTGATGGCACGGGCATCCGCGCTGTGCCCGACCGAAAACGTCAGGCCGTGGTTGGCGATTAGCTCGGCCGTTGTCGGCTCGTCGTCGACGGACAGGGCGACGACCTTGATTCCGGCTTCCGTCAGACCGTCGCCGGCGCGCTGGAAGGCACGTAGCTGGGCATTGCAGTACGGGCACCAGGATCCGCGGAAGAACAGCACGACCCCGAAGTCACCGGCAAGAACCTCCGGCAGGGTGATAGCTGGTGCCCCGGGTGGGGTTACGGCGATGGCCGGGAATGAGTCTCCGGTTCCGAGCAGCGGCACAGGTCCTCCTTGCACAGCGCCGTAATGCCGGGCCGGCAGTTACGATCGGGTCGTTGGTGTCCAGCTGGCGCGAGTTCTTACCACGCCGGCAGGAAATAAGGAGCTAGCCGGTAAGACGTCCCAGGATTTCGCGCACTCAGTAGGTCCGGGCATGAAGACAAGCCTGAGGACTCCGGCGGCACGGCTGATCTGCTACGGCGCCGGCCAATCGCGTGCTCGCGAGGGCGTGCGGTCAGATGGGGGCGTGCTTTATGACTGTCAGCCTCACCGGGGAGGACTGCCCTGATCTGGCCGCGGCGTCAGCGACCGCCCTGCTCGGCCCGGATAGCCAGCGGAACGGCGCGATCCAGGCCGGCGCCGACACGGTGCTGACCGACCTGTAGTCACCGGCGCGTCCCGGCGAGCGTACTGCGTGCTGCTGGTGCCCGTCAGCGCCGCAGCTGAGTCCAGCTGGCAGCCACCTCGCGAGTACCGAGGACGTCTAGCTCGGCCGCCTGCTTCCGGTTAGTCAGCCAGAGCAGCAGGTCCGACCCGGTGCCCCGGACTGCGGTCGCGGCCTTGCGGTGCCCGGGAACGGCGGCTGCGCTGCCGCGGGCGTCCAGGTCGACCCACCACTCGCTGTGACCGTCGGTGGCATGCAGGTGCAGGCTGCCAGTCAGCCCCGCAACCTGTGGCTGGGCGAGGAGGGCCGGCAGGAACTCGGTCACGTACTCCTCAATGCCCGCAGCGGCGATCTCGCCATCCACGGGCCGGGCCGGTGCCCCGGCGGTCTGCTCGGCGTCCCACCGGTGGATGGCCAGCTCGACGGCGAGACGTCGGCGCCACCAGCTCACCTGATGGTGTCCGAGACTGGAGAATGTCCAGGCGGGCGATGCGGCTGGCATGGTGGACAGAACATCCAGGGTCTGGTCGAGGTGTGATGAGTACCAGGGCGCGAGGGTGTCCCGGTCGGCTGGGGGCGTCTCCCGGTCCCGGCGGGAAACAGCCTGACCGGTGGTCACGATCCGGGCCATCCAGCCGAGGATCGCGCCCATGTGACCGACCAGGTCACCGGCGTCCCAGCCCGGGCAGGCGGGGACCGGCCGGGACCAGTCCGATCGTGCTGCGGCCAGCATGTCACGGCCATCCGCCGCGGTGACGGTCAGGAAATCCAGCTCCGGCATGACACCAGGCCTTCCGTTCGAGTGCCAGCGTCACAGTAACCAAAGCCGGGTGTCGCGGTCCGGCCGGGCGGAGGACAGATGCGTGACGGGGACTGGCCCGTCTGCTTATCGGGCCGGGCGGGCCTTCATAATGTTGCCCCAGCCAGTAGGCATTGGCCGTCACTCTTGTTCCGGCCAGCTCGGCGGCCAGGCCGGCCACAGCCGTCTCGAGGGCCGCGGCGAACGGGTCAGGGGGCCAGATCACGAGCTGCTCCTGCCGCGCGGCCCCAGCCCATCCGGTCAGGCTGAGCATCCTGCCCGAGCCCCGGCTGAGCATGCCCGGCAGCATGGCAGCGGCGAGCGCGCCGGCGGAACCATCGGCCTGCTGCCAGCGCGACGCTGGCTGACTGCGATCGCGCTCGATGACTCGATGCTCAGGCGCTGCGCCGGACCGACCCGGACGTCGGTGCTGGCCCCGGCCGCCTTCCCGTCGCTCTCACTGCAATGGGCGTGCCCGCGCTCGCGATCGACGTGACCGCTCGTGCCGTGCAGATCGCCCGGTCCCGCGGCGCGCTGGCGCTCCACCTAGATGTCTTCGACGACGTGCCCGCAACCGGGCGGTGGGCTAGCCTGCTGCTGCCGAGATCAGCATTGGCATCGGTGGCGACCCGTAGCCCTGCTCAGGCAGGTACCCGAACTAATAGCCTCGTGCCTGATCAGGGGGACGATGACCGCTTCAGCAGAGCAGATCAGCAGCCTTCTTCACGAGGCAGGGGAGACCCATCATCGCGTCTTCCGGATCGTGGATGGCGCTGACGACGACTGGGCCAGCTGGTACGCCGACTGGCTCATCAATCTCTCCGAGCTTCCCGTGCTGCTCGGTGTCAAGCTGGTCCGCAGCGAGCTCGTGTATCTGCTGGTCAGCCTCGACAAGGATTACACCGCGGCGCAGCCAGGCGATACCTGGGAGATCTACTACGCCCAGCGGATCATCAGCCACTTCAGTCAGCCCGGGACCTGAATCCGGCCCGGCAGTCAGGCGGCCCGCGGTCATGCACTGCGTCCCGGGTCGGGCGCCGCCGAATTCCGGTGCTTGATCAGGTCCGCCCTGTTCCGCGGTTCAGGTGTCGTCGGCCACGACAGGTCGTGAGGCCGGTCAGGCGGATACCGAGCTCGTCCTGACCAGCTCCCGCTTTCAACGCGCCGATCACTGGCGTGTTCTTCGGCGTCGAGATCATCTTGCGGGAGTTCTCGATCGACGCGATGTTCACCGTGATGCTGTCGGCCATGCTGGCCGACGCGGTCGCGATCCCGTTCCTGGGCGACAAGCCGTTCCTGTCGGGGTTCCCGTCCGGGATCGCGCTGCACGACCCGCGCAATTACCTGCTGATCGCCGTGCTGGCGGTGGCCGCCGGCCTGGTCGGGCTGCTGTTCAAGGCCGTCGTCTACAAGATGGAAGACCTCTGGGACGTGATCTGGGCGGGCCGTCCCGAGTGGGCGCGGCCGGCGGCGGGCGGCGTCCTGCTCGGCCTGGTGCTGCTGGCCGTCCCGCAGCTGTACGGGGTCGGCTACCCGGTCATGTACAAGGCGGTGGCCGGGAACTACGTCCTGTGGTTCCTGCTGGTGCTGGCCGCCGGGAAGATCCTGGCCTGCAGCCTGACCCTGGGTATCGGCGGGTCGGGCGGTGTCTTCGCGCCGTCGCTGTTCGTCGGGGTCACCTCCGGGATGGCCTTCGGCGAGATGGCCGATCACCTGATCGGTCCCAGCGCCGGGCCGCCCGCGCTGTACGCCGTGGTCGCCATGGGCGCGGTCTTCACTGCTGCTGCCCGCGCCCCGCTCACCTCAGTGGCCAGCGTCGTCGAGATGAGCGGCGACTACACCCTCACCCTGCCGGTCATGCTCGCGGTGGCGATCGCCACCGCGACCTCGCGGGCGCTGAGCTACGGCACCATCTACACCACCAAGCTGCTGCGCCGCGGCGCCGACCTCGACCGTGCGGCGCCCTGGCGGGCATTCGGTGACCTCAAGGCCGCCGACGCCATGCGTCCGTTCCCCGCCCCGCTGACGGTCGGCGGCCGGCCCGGCCACGGGGAGAACGGCGCGGGCGGCAAGGACGGGCGGGGCGCGGCGGACCTGCCGGGCCAGGTCACGTACCACCGTGACCCGCAGGCGGTGTATGCCAGCGAGTCCCTGGCCCAGACCCTGCGCCAGCTCGCCGCCTACGGCCGCGACGGCCTGCCGGTGCTCTCCGGCCACGGCCGGCTGGTCGAGGGCTGGATCACCAACGCCAGCGTCCTGGACGCCGTGGCCAGCCAGATCGGCAGCGCCCCGCCCCAGCAGGCACCGGCGGGCCCGGCTGACGAAGGCGGATCAGGCCGCGGCGGATCCGGGTCCGCCGGCCAACCACCAGGCCAGCCACCGACCCCGCTGCATGGCTACCAGGTCATGGAAGTCACAGTCATGGCGGGATCGCCGGCCGCGGGCCAGGCCATCGGATACGTCGCATGGCCAGGTGGCACCATCCCGGTGTCGCTGCTGCGGCACCGCCAGCTGGAAGAGCCTGATCCCGCCATCGTCCTGATCCCCGGTGACCGGCTCAGCCTGCTCGCTCCCGCTGGGCCAGCCGCACAGTTAAGCAGTTATGGGGGCGGGGCCGGGGATAGCAGTGGCCTGCCGCCGGCGGGCGGCAGAGCCGTTTGGGAATTCCCGGAAGGCCCCGGCGCAGCGATCTGCATGCCAGGCCGGCAGGACGCTGCAGCTTCGCGGCAGGCAACTGAGGCCATCATTGGCATCCCTGTGACCCGGGCGTCGGGCAGAATGGTGCATGCCGTAAATTTCAGGGCTGACTGCAAGGGGGAAGGCTGACCGTTCGGGACTAACCCGGTAGCGCCCGGCAGTTCTCGTGAAAATTACGAAGCAGGAGTACGTGATTAAAAGGCTCGTCCTCGCACTCGTTACTGTCGTCGCGGTTGTCCTGGCCGCGGTCGGCTGCGGGCCGCTCTCGGCTGGCGATCGGCACGGCCACCGGCTCGCGGCCCAGCTTCGTCTTTGTCCTGACCGACGACCTGGCCTGGAACCTGATCAGCCACATGCCGCACGTCCTGGCCATGGAAAAGGCCGGGTCGGCGATGTCCCGCTATTACGTGGTCGACTCGCTGTGCTGCCCGTCCCGCGCGGCTATCTTCACTGGCGAGTACCCGCATGACAATGGCGTCTATACCAACACGCTCAGCGACGGCGGCTACAAGGCTTACAACCGGAACGGAGATCCCCGGAAGTCATTCGCGGTTGCGCTGCAGAAATCCGGCTACCGGACGGCCCTGATGGGCAAGTACCTGAACGACTACTGGCCTCTTGACGGAGTGGCGCCGGGCTGGGATGAGTGGGATGTCGCAGGTGATGGGTACTCCGAGTTCAACTACAACCTGAACGAGGACGGCCAGACGCAACATTACGGGGGCAGCCCGCAGAGCTACCTGACCGACGTCCTCTCGGCGAAGGCCGGCTCGTTCATCAGGTCAGCGCACTCGTCGGGCAAGCCATTCATGCTCGAGGTGGCCACGTTCGCGCCACACGCGCCGTACACCCCGGCCCCGCGCTACGCGACCGCGGCCAGCACCGTCGCCTACCCGAAGACCGCCGCCTACGACCGGGTGCCGCAGAATCCGCCGTCGTGGCTCAGGGCCCGGAGACCTCTGACCTCAGCACAGCAGCGGCGGATTACCCGCGCGTACCGCATGCGGGTCGAGGACGTGATGTCCGTCGATGACATGATCGGCCACCTGGAGTCGGTGCTGCACGCTACCGGGGAGGCCCGGAACACCTACTTCATCTTCAGCTCCGACAACGGCTACCACATGGGCGAGTACCGGCTGATGCCCGGTAAGCAGACGGCCTTTGACACCGATATTCACGTGCCGCTGATCGTCACCGGTCCCGGAGTGCCCGGCGGACGCGTCATCAGCCAGCTCGCGTCCAATATCGATCTTGCGCCTACCTTCGACAGACTAGCCGGGCTCCTGGTGCCGGACCGGGTCGACGGGCATAGCCTGGCGCAGCTGTGGCACGGCCAGAATCCGGCGGGCTGGCGGCAGGCCATCCTCATCGAGCACCACGGCCCGGACGACAACCGCGGTGACCCGGACCGGCAGAACTGGCTGAGCGGGGATCCGCCGTCCTACGAGGCCGTCCGCACAGCGACTTCACTCTACGTGCGGTACGCCAGCGGGGATCAGGGATACTACGACACGGCACGTGACCCGGCGGAACTGGACAATATCGCCGCGACAGGTGTCCCGCCTGGTCTTCGCAGAACGCTCGAAGCGTTGCAGGTCTGTCATGGCGGGGCGTCTTGCTGGGCCGCCGCCCACCTCTATCCCTAGGCATTCCAGGCCTGGCCGGCGGCGAACTTCGGGCGCTTCGGACTGGGCCGGCATCCGGTCGCGGCGGGTCATGGTTTCGGCGAGGGGGTCGGGGAACCGCTGCGCCAGTGCAGGGGGCTCGCACTCGGCATCGGTGACCGGGGTGGGAAGCGCCGGCCAGCCAGTCCCTGCCTGGACCATCTGACATTTACACCTGCACCCGACACTGAACGTTTGTGCAATAATCAGCACATGCGTTCAGGGCGAGACCTTACTGCGGCTGCCCAGATCCGCGAGGCGGCGATGCGGCTGTTCGCCGACCGGGGCGTCGCGGGCGTGACCGTGCGCGACATCGCGGCGGAAGCGGGCGTGTCCCCGTCGCTGGTCATTCACCACTACCGCACTAAGGACGGGCTGAAGGCCGCAGTCGACGAGCGTGTCTCGGCGGCCCTGGCGGAACTGCTCACCGAGGCCATGGATCCTCCGGAGGGCGCGGTCAACGCCGCGTCGGTGTCCGGGATGATCGCGGCGCGGTTCGCCAGCGAGCCGGCGTTGCCGGCGTACCTGAGGCGCCTGCTCGTCGACGGCGGCGCGCCGGCCAACGCCCTGTTCCGCCGCCTCTACGACGCGCTGGCCGGCGCGATGGCGATCCTGGTCCGGGCCGGGATCATGCGGCCGGCCGCGGACGAGACGGCGCGCCTGGTCTTCCTGCTCGCGAATGACCTGGCCATGCTCATCCTGCGCGAGCAGATCGCCGGAATTCTGGGGGCCGACCCGCTGAGCAGCGCCGGCATGAGCCGCTGGAGCGACGCCGTCCTGGACGTCTACACGCGCGGGGTGCTGATCGCGCCTGAGGAGGAGGAACCATGACGAGTGCTGTCGTCACCGTCGATAGCCTCACCCGCCAGTTCGGGTCGCGGCGCGGCGTGACGGACGTGAGCTTCGAGGTGCAGGCGGGGCAGGTCTTCGCCTTCCTGGGGCCCAACGGCGCGGGCAAGTCGACGACGATCCGCCTGCTGCTCGGCATGTACCGCGCCGATTCCGGCACCATGTCCGTCCTCGGCCTCAACCCCGAGCGCGACGCTGTCGCGGTCCACCGGCGCGTGGGTTACCTGCCTGGCGAGCTGGCTCTGTACCCGCGCCTGACCGGCGCCCAGCACCTGGCAGCGTTCGCCCGCGCTCGCAGGACAGCTCGACTTCGCGCTGCGCGATGAGCTCGTCGAGCGTTTCGGAGTCGAGCTCGAACGGCCGGTACGCACCCTGTCCAAGGGCAACCGGCAGAAAATCGGCCTCGTCCTGGCGTTCATGCACCGGCCGGAACTGCTGATCCTGGACGAGCCCACCTCCGGGCTGGATCCGCTGCTGCAGGACGAGTTCGCCCGCCTCGTCCGCGAGACGACCGCCGACGGGCGCACGGTCTTCCTCTCCTCGCACGAGCTGGACGAGGTACAGCGCCTGGCCGACCAGGTCGCGATCATCCGCGACGGCCGCATCGTCGTGACCGACACGATCGACGGGCTGCGCAGCGCCGCCCCGCGCTCGATCGTGTTCCGCTTCGACGGAGACGTGGACACGGCGAGATTCGCCGGAATTCGACGGGGTCGAGGTCACTGACACGCAGCCGCGCAGCGTGGCCGTGTCGGTGTCCGGGCCGCTCGCGCCGGTGCTGCGGGCCGCGGCCGACCTCGGTGCAGTCGACGTGACCGCGCGGCCGGCTGATCTCGACGAGCTGTTCCTGCGCTACTACCGCAACGACCGTCAGGAGGCCCGCCGGTGAGGACCGACATCGCCCGCCTCGACCTGCTGCTGCGCCGCCGCGGCACGATCGGCTACGCGCTCGGCATGGCGGTCTACGCGTTCGTCATCGTCGCGCTGTACCCGGCCTTCAAGGATGACGCCAGCCTCAACCAGTTCACCCACGGCAACTCGGCAGTCGCCGCGCTGATCGGCGCGACCGGCAGCCTCACCTCGCCGGCCGGCTGGCTCAACGCCAACATCTACTCCAACTTCCTCCCGCTTGTCATTCTGCTGCTCACCATTGGCTACGGCGCCTCCGCGATCGCCGGCCAGGACGAGGACGGGACGCTGGGCCTGATCATCACGCTTCCTCTGTCGCGACGGCGGATTCTGGCGCAGAAGGCGGCGGCGCTGGTCGTCGTTGCGGTGCCCGCCGGACTGGCCACGGTCCTCGTCGTGCTCGCCGGACGCGGCTTCGGCCTCTCGCCAGGGACGGGCCACCTGATCGGAGCAACGATCGGCGCGATCCTGCTCGGCATCGACTTCGGCGCGCTCGCCTTGCTCGCCGGCGTCCTCAGCGCCAGCCGGGCAATCGCCCTCGGCGTGACCTCCTCGCTCGCGGCGTCGTCCTACCTGGTCAGCTCGCTCGCGCCGGTCACGCACTGGGTGCGCCCGCTGCGGTTCGGGTCATTGTTCTACTGGGCGGTCGGCAACGCTCAGCTGCGCACCGGGCTGAGCGTTACCTCCGCCGTCGTGCTCGTCGGGTTCGCCGCCGTCACGCTCAGTGCGGCCGCCATGGCATTCGAGCGGCAGGACGTGCGCTGAGCAGCACCCGTCATCTCCGCCACGTCCTAGCGCAGTGAACGGCAGGAATCTGGGGTCGTCGGCCATGCCGCCACGCCATGAGCTGTCCCGGACCTGTCCGGCGAAATGCTCTAGCGCGGGGCTGAGCCGTTGTCGGCGGGCGGGCCTGTCCGGTCGCTGACAACCTGTTCAGGCGTCAGTGTCCGGTGCCAGAAAATCCAGGAGAGCCGACTCCGCCCCAGTTCGCGCGCAGGCGCCGGGGGCGGCACGGCCAGCACCGGACACCGGGCGCGGGCCAGACAGTACCGGCTCACCCGGGAGAAGACCATCCGGCCCAGGGTGCTGCGGCGCCTGGCGCCCACGACCAGCAGGTCATCAGGCCGGTCAGCGAGGCTCACCAGGACCCATCCTGCCGGGCCCCGCTCGAGACACGGCTGGATCCAGGGGTCGTCAGGCACCTGACCCCACACGGCGATAAGGGCCTCGGTGAATCGCTGGCAGGCAAGCTTGCGCCATTCCTCGCGTATGTAAGTTGACTGCTGTATCAGGTCAGCCTTGTTCCCGCCGGGCGTCTCCCAGGCCATCGCCGGGATCAGGACCGCACCGTGGGCACGGGCCGTCACCTCCGCATAGCGCAGCGCGTTCAGACTGCCCGGTGAGCCACTCGAGCCGACAATCACCCGGCCGACGCCAGACACTGCCCTGTCGCCCCCTTACCGCATTCCCGGTCGGGGCCCGCCGACACGCACCTGACAGCGCCGCGACTGGCAATGGGGAAAGAGGCGGAGGGCGCGCTGGCTGTCATCATCAGTCCAGACCGGAAGGAGCGGCCGGGACCTCGCAGCGAATACGACCTGAGGTGAACTGCCCGCGGGTGCCTTGCTGATCATCACCGGCAACTCCCCGGTCGCGTGTCCGAATACTGCAAACGTCGCCGACCAGGCTTCCCGGCTCACCTGCACGCGATCCTAGCCCTCGCCCGGATGACTGCCAAGAACAAGAGATCCTGGCGATGGCGGCGGGGCGCCCGCTTTGGTCATGCCGAAGGCGTGGAGGGCAGCGCGGCCGCCGGAGCGGCGGGGCGGCGAACCACGGCGGGCGATGCCCGGCCGGAAGTGGTGATTTGATTTCCGATTGGCGTCATGCTGCGTAGCGTGACGCTGGCGACAGAGATGGATGCGGCGCTCCTGGAGTGAGCGAATCTGCAGGATGTTCGGGCGCAAGCGTCCTGGATGAGAGCGGGCTGAGTCCCGCTACATGCCGAACCGCGCGCGCCGCACGGCTTCGACCGCCGCGGCGGGTCCGCTCACCTCGACCTGTGCTGCGCCCTGCCGGCCGAAGAGATAAAGCAATAGCTCGCCAGGGGGTCCGGCGATGCGAGCAGCAGGCTTGCCCCGCCGTGCCCGCACGGTCTGAGCTGTCCCCGCCCACTGAAGCTCAAGACCTGCGCCGCGCAGTCGCCGCGCGAGGAACCAGGACGCGCGACTGGCGTTGCGCCACAGCGCCTCATCCATATCCGCGGCATGCTCGCCGGTTCGGGGGCCACGACCGTTGGCTCTGCGTACGTCCTCGTGGTGAATGAAGAACTCGTTGAGGCTCGGGAGCCGGCGTACCCATCCGATGCGGAAGAAGCCGGGCGGCGGTCCCGACCGGAGCGTCGCGACGAGCCAGGGGAAGTCCCGCAGCGCGAGCGCTCTTCTTCGCCGCTCAGCCAGGCGGGCCCAAGCGCCGGGCAGGACAAGCCCGGGGCCGGCGACGTGGTCGCGCTCGCGCAGGACGAGGTGGGCGGCGAGATCGCGGGTCGTCCACGGCGCGAGGAGAGTCGGCGCCTCGGGACCGAGCTCGCCAAGCAAGTCGCTGAGCTGCGCTCGCTCGACGGCGTCGAAGAGCAGGCCGGTCATATCGGCGGAGTGTACCCAGGCTAGCGGCAGGCTTGACAGGCTCCTCCCTGAGGACGGGCTGCATCCGGCGCAGATGACCTTGGCGCAGCTGCCAGTCTGGCTGAGAGCATTCCGTGCCGCGCAGTGCGAAGGCCACCGCGATGAAACGGCACGCGATGCTGGACCGGCGCCGACTGGCCAGCTGGGAGGCAGGCCGTTCGGTGAGCCCACGATGGACGGGAGGGAAACAGGCATAAGCGGCGGGCTTCCCGAGCCGGAGACGGTCAGGGGCGGGTGATCAGGCTGGCGGCCTTGGCGGCCCGGACGGCCGCGGTCAGCTCGGTGATGTCGTAACTGCCGTAGTGGCGGCGGCCGTTGACGAAGAAGGTGGGCGTTCCGGAGACGCCGCTGAGGCCGGCGGAGTCGGTGTCCTCGGCGACCCGCGCGGCGCCGCCGCGGCTGGCCAGGCGGGCGCGGAACCGGCTGACGTCGATGCCGAGGCCGGCGGCGTAGCGGAGCAGGTCGGGCAGGAGCAGCGCGTCCTGGTGGCCCAGGAGCAGGTCGTGCATTTCCCAGAACGCGTCCTGGTCCGCCGCGGCCTCGGCGGCCTCGGCAGCGAGCTGGGCGTGCGGGTGCACGTCGGTGAG
Organism: uncultured Actinomycetota bacterium; assembly: GCA_963780555.1. Lineage (GTDB taxonomy): Bacteria > Actinomycetota > Actinomycetes > Streptosporangiales > Streptosporangiaceae > DASUBV01. The sequence continues at coordinate 602,958 of CAWACD010000002.1, forward strand.
CGGCAGGTGCCGCCAGACGTACCGGACCTCGCCGTGGCCGGCCAGCAGCTCGCGCAGCACGGGCTCGGCCTGGCCGCAGTACGGGCACTCGAAGTCGCCGTACTCCACGATGGTGACGATGGCGCGCTCGGGACCGCGGATGTGGTCGCGGCCCGGGTCGACCGGGGCGCCGAGGTCGGTGATGGACTGGCTGGTGCCCAGCAGCGCGCGGATCCGCAGCCGGGCGGGCAGCAGGGCCGTGGCCCGGAACAGCAGCCAGGTGACCAGCGACGCGCCGAGGATGGTGCTCAGCACCCCGAGCTTGGCCTCCTCCAGCCGCAGGCCGGGACCGAAGGCCAGGGTGGCGATGAGGATGGAGACGGTGAAGCCGATCCCGGCGACACTGCCAGTCCCGGCGACGGCCGCCCAGCCCACCGGCGGCCGGAGCCGGCCGCGGCTGAGCCGGGCCAGCAGCCAGGACGCCCCGGTGATGCCGACCGGCTTGCCCGCGACGTACCCGACCAGGATGCCGAGCGTGACCGGCGAGGCGTAAGCGCGGGCCAGGAAGCTGCCGCTCAGCACGATCCCGGCGTTGGCCAGCGCGAACAGCGGCACGATCACGTAGCTGGTCCACGGGTGGTACAGCAGCTGCAGCCGCTCGTTCGGGGACAGCGCCGACGCCAGCCCGATCCCGGCGGACCGGGCCAGCTCAGGGGTGGGCTGCTCCCGGAAGCTGCGGAACAGGTCGCTGGCCCGCTCCAGGTCGCTGCGGGCGGCCGGGTAGGCAAATGTCAGCAGGCCCATGACCAGGCCGACGACCACCGGGTCGACCCCGGACTCCAGGACGGCGACCCACGCAGCGACGCCCAGCAGCGCGTACACGAGCCCGGCCCGGATCCCGGCCCGCCGCGCCGCCACCACGACCGCCAGGACCCCGGCCGCCGCCGCGAGCGGGACCGCGCTGAAATGATCCGGGTAGGCGACCGCGATAACCACCAGCGACACCAGGTCATCCACCACCGCGACCGACAGCAGGAAAGCCCGCACCCGGTCCGGGAAGCCCGGCCGGGCCACCGCCAGCATGCCCAGCGCGAATGCGGTATCGGTGGACATGGCCGCGCCCCACCCCCGTGCCGTCGGCCCCCGTGATTGAACGCCAGGTAGATGGCCACCGGGACAGCCAGGCCGCCCAGGCCAGCCAGCACCGGCAGGGCCAGCCGCCGCCGCTCCCGCAGCTCGCCCATGTCGAACTCGCGGCGCGCCTCCAGGCCGAACACGAAGAAGAAGAACGTCATCAGCCCGCTGTTCACCCACTCGCGCAGGTCCAGCGACACCCCCGCCCCGGCCAGCCGGACCGACAGCCGCGCCCCCCACACCGCCTCATACGACGCCGCGCTGACATTGATCCACGCCAGCGCCGCCACCGCCGCCGCGACCAGCACCGCGGCGCTGCCCGTCTCGGTCCGCAGGAACACCCGCAGCGGCGTTTCCAGGCTCCGCGCCCACGCCGTCCGGCCCGCGAAGCGATCCGCCGCAGCCGACGCCTGGCCCGCTGGCACCGCGCCTCCTTCCCGGTCTCCGGGCCAGCGCATCCTGAACAGCGCATGAAGACAGCTGCCGGCGACCTGCCGGACCGATCATGCCAGGACAGGCCGGAGCGCGGCGCGGCTGCTCGCGAGTCCTCCTGCTGTGGCTGCCGGCAGCTGCTTGGCAACCGGCCGGACGGGGTCTACTCTCAGAGTCAGGTGAGCCGGGAAGACTGGTCGGCGCGATATTCGTTATTGCCGAGATCCGCCCGCCAGGAGCACCCGATGACGATGCACAACGCGCCCGCCGACACCCCTTCTCCCCTGAGCACACCGGACGGTGCGGCAGTCGTGCCCGCCGCCCCGCCGAGCTGGCCCTGGCGGCGTACGGCGCTGCTCCTGGCCCTCGCCGCCCAGCTGATCACCATCTCGGCCCTGGTGGGCTCTGACCCCATCGCCGTGACCTGGTCCTCGCTGCTGCTGGCCATCGCCCCGGCGCCCCTGGCCGCGGCTGCCGCGTTCGCCCCGGCCATGACGGCACGGCTGGCCGCCGCTGCCGGCGTGCTGGTCCTGATCGCGGGAATGGCGGGCGGGATCGGCCGCACGGGGCTGTTCTTCATCCCGGCGCTGGTGGCCCTGGCCGGCGGAGGCGCCAAGCTCTGGCGCGAGCAGCCCTGACCCTCCGGGAGGCGGCGTACATGACTCGCTATCTGAGCAGGGACCGGGCCGCCGTCCTGGCCGCCCTGGCCGCGCCGCTGGCCGCGGCGGCGGTCCTGCTGCCCTTCCGCGCGAGCTGGCCGAACACGAACGTCGCCCTGTTGCTGGTCGTGGCAGTGGTCGGCGTCGCGGCTATCGGCAACCGCGCCGCCGGCGCCCTGGCCGCGGTATCAGCGGCGGCCTGGTTCGACTTCTTCTTTACCCTGCCCTATTACCGGTTCACGATCCGCGGTCCCGCCGACGTCGCCACTGCCGTCCTGCTCCTGCTGACAGGCGTGGCCGTGTCGCAGCTCGCGGCCCGGGCACGCCGCCTCAAGGTGATCACGATCACCGACGCCGGCTATCTCGCCCAGATCCACGAGACCGCCGCGATGGGCCAGACCGCCCGGTCCCCGGATGCCGTGATCGATCACGTCCGGGAGCAGCTCACCAGCCTGCTGGACCTGTCGGCATGCCGCTTCGAGTACGGCTCCCTGCTCGGCCACCCGCCCCGCCTGGAGCCGGACGGCACCGTGACGGCGCGACACGGCCAGCACGACGTGGAGCAGCTCGGCCTGCCCGGCGAGGAGATCGAGCTGCGCGTCTTCGGCAACGGCCAGTATCACGGCCGGTTCATGCTGAAGCCCCGGCCCGGCGCCCGGCCCTCCCTGCAGGCCCGGCTGGTCGCTGTCACACTCGCCGACCTGGCCGGCCGCGCGCTCAGCAACAGCCAGGCCGCACGGAACCTGACCTGATAAGCGAGCCCGGCCTTGGTCATCGTCATGGCCCCTCATCTACGGCGCCCTCGGGCTGATGCGAAGCACGCGACCGCCGGTCCCGGCAGACATGTCTGATGGCAGTCACGAGGACGCGGTCCGCGAGGCGGCAACACAGGCCGTCGGATCTCCCATCAGCTGATGCGAGTCCCCGCCCGCTGCATTCCGATCGCTGGCATGATTCCGCTAGCCGTGCGCGGCTGCCCGGCCAGCCTCAGCCGCCAGCGCTGACTCAAGGGCCGGGAGGCGCCGTAGCGGCGCCGCCGCCTCGCGGAGGGCAGCCAGCCCGTGAGCCTTCCGGGCCTTCTCGCCGGCGTCATACACCACGACCACGTAGCGGGCGTACAGGCCGTCCGGGTCCGTGCAGTGCGGGATCGGGCCAGCCAGCCCGGCAGCGATGGCAGCAGGCATCAGCTTTCTCATCGCCGCGAGCAGGGCCGATGCGTTCCCCGCCGCGTCAGCACCCCGGACGACGCGAACCGCAGCCTTCAGCCGCCCGTCGGCGGCTGGCCCGGGGCCAGCCTTCCAGGACTCGTACTGCTCACGGCACGAAGCCGGCCGGGGAGACGAACTGGCGGCGTCCCGCCCTGACGAGGTACCCGGACCACTGCAGGCGGCCGCGACCAGAGCCGTTGCGACCAGCGACAACGCGCTGCGGACCGTAACCAGCAAAGCCAGGGTGCTGGTCATAGCGACGAGGACCGCCAGGCTAATCAGGACCGTCTCCAGCCTGCTGCCCCAGGTCCCGTCCGGGCCTCCCAGCAGCGCGACAAGGCAAATTGCCCACGCTCCCGCAGCGGCCGTGCGCAGCCACCGGCCCGTCAGGAACACCAGGCACGGGCCCACCACGACCAGGCCGCTCAAGACAAGCCGGTGCCCGGTCGCTGCATCCACCGTCGCGGCTAGCAAGCACCACCCCATGCCGAGCCGCCACAACAGGACCTCCGCGGGCTTATCCAGTGCCCATCTCCCCCGACGGCCAAGCCCGAATGGCCTTGAAGTGCTCATATGCGGGACAATATCGGGACCAGGACCAGCCCGCCGCGCTTTCGGTCACTGACAAGCGGCGGTTCCGGGAGAGTAAACAGGCCCGGGTGCTGCCGCCCCTTAGATCACGGCCCCGACGCCCTGCAGACCGCATTTATCTCTCCGCTCGGCGCTGGCGCTCGGCGCCAGCCCGGCTGCGGCCGCCGGGGCTCGCCTCATGAGTAGCGCGGTGCCCGCGCGGCCGGCGACTAAGCTGTCAGCGGTGCCCCGGGAAGCCTGGTCGGGAGCTGTGCCTGGTTCCCGTCCGAGGGGAGTACCTACCGTTGACAGACACCTCGTTCGCGCTGCTGGTCCTGCTGATGGCCGCCGTGGGCCTGGTGGCGGTGCTGTCGAACCGCGTGACCGAGCGGGTCAAGATCCCGTCACCGGCGCTGGTCCTGGCGGGCGCCGCCATCGCCGTCCAGGTCATCCCTTTCGCTGCTGCTGGGCGAGTGCACGCTGCCTGACACCGGCTGGGGACTGCTGGAGTTCAGTGAGATCACCTCAGCAGCTGGGCGCGACTGGACCGATGACGGCGCGGTTCACGAGGCTCGCGCTCCCAAGGGCGGCCCGCGCAACGCCATCCGGCGGGTGCCCATCCCGCCCGTACTGGTCGCGATGATCCGCGAGCATGCCGACCTGTTCGGCACCGCGCCAGACGGGCGCCTGTTCCGTACCTACCGGGGCGGCATCTACCTGCCATCCACGCTCTGGAACGTGCTCCAGCTGGCCCGCAAGCGCGCCTTCAACTCCGCCCAGCTGGCATCCCCGCTGGCCCGCAAGCCCTACGACTTCCGGCACGCCGGAGTCTCCTGGCGGCTCAACGCCGGGGCACCTCCGCCGCAGGTCGCCGAGTGGGCCGGGCACACAGTCGAGGTGCTGCACCGGATCTACACGCACTGCATCGACGGTCAGGACGAGCGTTGGTTCAGCGCCATGGAGAACGCGCTGGGCGGCGGGGGCTGACCGATGCCGATGGTCGTCGATGGTTGAGCGCGTTCGCCCGTGCTGCGTGTCTACTGTGAGACGTCCCTGGCGGCTGACGGATGCTGGGCAGCTAGCTTCGACTTGTTTGTAGGTCCGTGAACAGGGTGCCGGGCCAGGCTGGCTCTGCGTTCCTCCCAGCTCTCTCCGGGACTCGGCTCGAAGTCGTAGTCACAGAGACTGCACTGGGCGACCGGCCATTGCCCAGGCATGCTGGCAAGCAGGAGATCGGCCACCTCCTGGGCCTGGGCCTCGGGTGATCCTGGCCTGGGGGCGATGTCGACGCAGAGCTGGTTGTCTTCAACGTCGCGGAAGGTCACAGTGAAGGTTCCGTGGTCATAGGCCGGCCATACTCGGTCGTGCGTCCATCCCAGACCAGTCAGGTGGCTCTGACCATCGTGGAGGCGACGGCGTGCTAGTCGCGCAGTCTTGAGCTCTGGGGATTCCCACGATCTGTCGCCGGTGGCCCGCTCGACCTCGGCCAGGTACTGGTCCGCATCGAACACCAGCTCCGGTAGCGGCAGTGCCATGCCGCCAGCTGGGTTGTCCTCGCCAGTCGGCTCGTCATAGACGCCGGTGAAGTCACGGAAGTCGGTCCACCTGACATGCTGTCCGGCCTGGGAAATGAACGGCGCGATGCACGCGCACCCGGCTTGCCCGCAAGTGCAACGGTAGATGGCTACCCGGCGCTCGGGCGATGCGGGCAGCATTACTCCTGCGTCCGGGTCCAGCATCTCTGACGGAGGAAACCCGGCGAAGCGGTGATCGCCAACGCTGGCGAACAAGTCCCGTCCGTCGATGAGGATCGTGACCACCTGCCCGTCATCCGGACACTCAGCCCCCGTAACTTCCAGCCGCAAGTGGCGGAGCTGGCGCGGCTGGTCAGCTGATCTCATGGCCCGCCATTATCGCGGGCGACTAGCCGAGCGCGTCGGGCACAGTCGGGCTGCTGGACTGCATGCCCGGCGCGCCACCCCCGGGATGACGCTAACTGGCACGTTGGGCTGGGCTTATGCCCTCGGGTCCGTTCCGGGTATGTTCCGGGAACAGCGGCCCGGGACCGCATCTGGCGGCATCTGGCTGCCTACGCACTGAGAGACTGACTCGGGTGTACCAGCAGGTCAGCGGCTATCTGACCTGGTTTCGGTGGGCGCCCCCAGCAGGATTCGAACCTGCGCACACGGCTCCGGAGGCCGTTGCTCTATCCCCTGAGCTATGGGGGCTGGCGCTCGCCACGCGGATACTCCCTGCGGGCGGAGCACACATTACCAGTCCTGCGGCAGTCCTAAGTATCTGCGGACACGGCCCCGGATCAGCGAGCATCAGCGAGGCGGAGCAGATACCCTCACGCGGGTGACGAACGGACTGGGCCGGGTGCTGGTGGTGGATGACGACGAGGTCATCCGCCAGCTCATCGCCGTCAACCTCACGCTTGAGGGGTTCGATGTCGTCACCGCCGTGGATGGCCGGGATTGTCTGGAAAAAGTCGCTGAGGTCAGACCCCGCCGTCATCACGCTGGACGTGATGATGCCGCGGCTGGACGGCTGGGTGACCGCGACGCAGCTGCGCCGCAACCCGGAGACCGCCAACATCAAGGTCGTCCTGATCACCGCCCGCGCCCAGGAGGACGACCGCGAGCCGCGGCCAGCAGATCGGCGTCGACGCCTACCTGACCAAGCCGTTCGACCCGATGGAGATGATCCGCGTCGTCCGCGAGCTGGCGGGCGCGCCGAGCAGCGCCTTCGACTGACCCGCCGGTACCCGGGGCCCGCGCGAGCCTGGCTCGCTGACCAGGCACCTACGCTGAGCGGGTGATCCCTGCCGACCTGGGCGCCGAGCTGACTGCGGGGATCCGCGCTGCCGTCGCCGCGGGGGAACTGCCGCCCGCGGCCGGGCAGGTGGTCCCGAGCGGCACCTGGCGTCCCGTCCCGGCGCTGGCCCCGCCCGGTCCCGGCTCGCCGCCGGGGCGCGCGGGCGGCCCCGCCGATCCGGAATGGACGCCGCCTTATCCGGGCGACGCTGCGGCAATGGCCCGGCGTTATGCCACGTCCCTGCCATTCGCGCTGAGCCGGCTCGCTGGCTGCGAGGCGCGCGAGGTCGCCGCCCGGCTGGCCCGGGGCCTGGCCCGGCTGCCGTGGATCAGCTCGGCCGGGGTCACCGGGGACGGCTACCTGAGCATCGAGGTCACCGCCGCGGCCCTGGCCGGCGTTGCGGTCCGGATCAGCGCGGCCGGGCCGTGCTGCGCATGCGGCGGCGCGGTCGGCGATCCCGCGCTGACCCGCCGCTACCCGAGAACCGGCTATCCGAGACGGGACTATCCGGGACCGGGGCAGCCGGGGCCGGGGCCGGGCCAGCCGGGACGCGAGCGGGCGAGGCGGGCCCGGTCCTGCCGGACCTGGCGGCCGCCGCGAGCTGGCGGCAGGCCGGCCAGGCCCAGGCCGCTGCCGTGACCGCCCGGCTGGCCCGGGCGGCGGTCACGCCGCGGCCGCGATGGCAGCCAGGCGCCAGATGACTATCCCGAACGGGGACCTGCGGCCGGTCACGCCCGTCCGGCGACGGAGCCCGCGGCCAGCGTCGGGAGCGACGCCCGCCCGGCGGCCGGGCCGGTGGCCAGCGCCGTGAGCTACGCCGGCGCTGACGCAGTTCGTTACTGGCTCACCCGCAACCCGGCCTGGCCCGATCGCGGGCCTTCCTCGCGGGCCCTGGCGAGCCGGGACCTCTCGCAATCCCTGGTACGCGGTCACGTTCGCGCAGGCGGACGCGGCCAGGACCGGACTCTGGGCTGCTGACCTGGGGCTGGCGCCCGGTCGCCAGCCCCGCCGGGGGAGCGCCTAGCCGAACTGCTCGGCGCGCCGGCCGAGATCGTGCTGCTGGGCCGGCTGTCCTGGCTGGCGGAACGGGTGGCCGGGGCGGCGCGGCGCGCCCGGCCCGCCGAGCTGCCGCGGTACCTGGAGCGACTAGCCGCGGCGTGGCTGGACTGCCGGGAGGCCTGCCCGGCGCTGCCGTTCGGGGGCGCGCCGCGCCGCGGCGAGGCGGCCGGGATCAGCGCCCGGCTGTGGCTGGCCGGGCCACGGCGACGGCGCTGGGCGCTGGCTGAGCCTCACGGGCCGGCCGGAGGCTCGACGGCCCGCTCGAGGCTCGGGCAGCTAGCCGGCGCGATACGACAATGATGGCTGGTTCGGCAGGCTTGTGAGAAACGCGAGGTTCAAGTAGGTTCGCGGGTCAACTGGAAGCACGCGGGCAGCCTGTCCGGGATCTGTTCATGACTGGGCGGTTCAAGCTCCGCCGAAACGGGTACCGCATGCCGTGTAAGCCCCCTGGATGTCGACAGCCAAGACACGGTCTTCGGAGCCAGGCGTCAGTCGGCAGTTCCTCATCTTCGACTGGCGCGAGCGTACCCGCGGCGTGTTGGCGGAACCCTGGCCAGGCATGTCCTGACCTGGCCACGTCATGCTGCCGGCCCCTTGCGGTCGTAAGGGACAGCTCTGAAGGAATGCCGTGGGCGTCGTTGGTGTTAAGCTGGTAGCTGCACCAGATGCCCCGCTGCGGGGAGAGGTGCTCGCACGCACTCCGGTCGATCAGCCACACGGCGGTCGGCGGTGTGCGGCTTCCACTGACATTCACCTGTTGCGGGGATTCCACGTACGCCCGGTCCTGGCCAAGGGCCTGGATGCCTAGCGAACCACGTGCCGGGCGGTCAGACAAATGCTGCAATGCACACGGTTCGGCATATGCCGAGGCCGACGGGCCTCGGCAGAGCGGCGAGGCCCGGAAGCGGCGGACGCCGCGGACAACACGCGACAGCGGGCATCGGGCGGCCGCACCTGCGGCCGGGCCCGCACCCTGGGAAGGACCCCTAGTGAGCGAAACCATCGATCTGTTCTCCGGCTCCACTGGCGAGCCTGAGGAATCTCCCAGTCTGTCCCGCTCCGCCGGCCAGTCCGCCGGCGTGGCGCCGTCAGCAGGGACTTCCCCAGCGCAGGCCGGCGCGGTACGCTCCTGGCCGGACGCGGACGACGGTACCGTCCGCGGCCACCGCGCCCAGCGCGGGCAAGCGGGCCGGCGCGGGTCTTTCCGGGATGCTGCTGCCCGAGCTCCAGCGGCTCGCCCAGTCGCTCGGCCTCACCGGGACCGCGAGGATGCGCAAGGGCGAGCTCGTCGCGGCGATCGAGGAGCGGCAGCGCGGCCGCGGCGGAGCGGCTGCGCGGTCACGGCGCCGGCCGCGGCTGCCGGCGCGGCGAGGTAGCCGGGACGCAGTCCGGCCAGCAGCCGCGAGCGATTCCGATAACTCAGTCCAGCGGGGCGCGCCTGCGGGAGCCGGCGCGAGTCGCCATCTTCGAGCGGGACGCCATGGAGACACAGACATCGACGCAGTCCGGCCTGGGTGCCGGGGACGCAGGCGGGGTCGGGGAGAGCTCGCAGGCGGGCAGCGCAGGCGGTATCGGCAGTGCCAGGCCCGCAGTGAACGCGGCGCACCGCGTGCCGCGACGGCGTGCACCGCGGCGACCAGCGCCCGCGGTGACCAGCGGCGCGCCAGGCGATGCGCCACGGCGGCGCGGCCAGCGCACACCGAGCGTGCGCGACGAGAGCCGCTACCGGCGGCGAGGGCCAGCGCGGCGAGCGGCGCCGCGCGCGCAGACGGCCGCCGCGACGACGGCCGCCGCGATGACCAGCCGCCGCGGCCGCGAGCGACGGCTCCGAGCAGGGCCGCGACGGCAGGCTCGGCCGTGGCCGCGACCAGCAGGCGCCGGCGACCAGCAGGGCGGCCGGCACCGGGCGGCCGCGACCGCGCAGGGCCGCGACCAGGGCGGCGGCGACCGGGACAGCCGGGCGGCCGCGACGACCAGGGCACCCGGGACAACCGGGCGACCGCGACAGCCGCGGCGACGACGACCGGGACGGCCCGGGCGGCCGCCGCAGCCGGGACCGGTTCCGCAACCGGAACTGCAACAGCGGCGGCAACAACCGGCGCCGCGAGCGCGGTGGCGGCAGCGAGGCCGAGCCCGTGATCACCGAGGACGACGTCCTGATCCCGATCGCCGGCATCCTGGACGTGCTGGACAACTACGGGTTCGTCCGCACCACCGGCTACCTGCCCGGCTCCAATGACGTGTACGTCTCGCTGTCCCAGGTCCGCCGGTACGGCCTGCGCAAGGGCGACGTGGTCGAGGGCGCGATCCGGCAGCCGCGCGAGGGCGAGCGCCGGGAGAAGTTCAACGCCCTGGTCCGGCTGGACAAGATCAACGGCCTGGACCCGGAGCAGGCCAAGACCCGCCCGGAGTTCGCCAAGCTGGTCCCGCTGTACCCGCAGGAGCGGCTCCGCCTGGAGACCGACCCGACGATCATGACCACGCGGATCATCGACCTGGTCTGCCCGATCGGCAAGGGCCAGCGCGGCCTCATCGTCTCGCCGTCCAAGGCGGGCAAGACGATGATCCTGCAGGCGATCGCCAACGCGATCACCAAGAACAACCCCGAGTGCCACCTCATGGTCGTCCTGGTCGACGAGCGGCCCGAGGAAGTCACCGACATGCAGCGCACGGTCAAGGGCGAGGTCATCCACTCGACCTTCGACCGCCCGGCCGACGACCACACCACGGTCGCCGAGCTGGCCATCGAGCGGGCCAAGCGGCTGGTCGAGATGGGCCACGACGTCGTCGTGCTGCTCGACTCCATCACCCGGCTCGGGCCGGGCCTACAACCTGGCCGCCCCGGCCAGCGGCCGGATCCTGTCCGGTGGTGTCGACTCGGCCGCGCTCTACCCGCCGAAGCGGTTCTTCGGCGCCGCCCGCAACATCGAGAACGGCGGCTCGCTGACCATCCTGGCCACGGCCCTGATCGAGACCGGCTCCCGGATGGAAGAGGTCATCTTCGAGGAGTTCAAGGGCACCGGCAACATGGAGCTGCGGCTGCGCCGCGAGCTGGCCGACAAGCGGATCTTCCCGGCGGTCGACGTCGACGCGTCCGGCACCCGCAAGGAAGAGCTGCTGATGTCGCCGGAGGAGCTGAAGATCGTCTGGCAGCTGCGCCGCGTCCTGCACGCGCTGGAGCCGCAGCAGGCGCTGGAGGTGCTGATGGACCGGATGAAGGACACCAAGAGCAACGCCGAGTTCCTGCTGAAGGTGCAGAGGACGACGCTCGGCTCCTCTAGCCAGGCGCAGCTGGCTCGGCACGTCCGCCGGGCCGGCTCGCGAGCCTGCGGCCGCGCCCCGCGCGGCCGGTGACCCGGGAATCTCCCGGTGCCCGCCGGCGTTACCGCGTCTGGCAGACTGGACGCCAACCCCAATGCGGTACCGGTTCACGCCGCGTGATACGCCCGGCGACCCGGCGACTCGCGGAACCAGGAGTCACACGATGAAGTCGGGAATTCACCCCGAGTACGTCGAGACCACGGTGACCTGCACCTGCGGGAACAGCTTCACCACCCGCAGCACGGCCAAGAACGGCGTGATCCACGCCGACATCTGCTCGAGCTGCCACCCGTTCTACACGGGCAAGCAGAAGATCCTCGACACCGGCGGCCGCGTCGCCCGGTTCGAGCGCCGGTTCGGCAAGAAGGCAGCCCGGCAGCAAGTAGCCGGCCACTCGGCAGCCCGGCCCCTGGCGCGCTCGCGCCGGGCTGGCCGGGCCCCGCTGTCAGGCCAGCGCCGGTTCAGCAGTCCGGATCGCCCGCCCGTCAGGGCCGGTGCTCCGGACTGCCCGCGCATGACAAAGCACAGGAGGTAGGCAGTGTTCGAGCGGCTTGCCGACCTGGCGACCGAGTATGCGCAGCTGGAGCGCGACCTGGCCGACCCGGCCGTGCACGCCGACCCGGACCGGGCCCGCACCCTGGGCCGCCGCTACGGCGAGCTGGGCCCGATCATCACCGCCTATCACCAGTGGCAGCAGGCCGGCGGCTGACGAGGCGACGGCCCGCGAGCTGGCCACCGAGGACGCGTCGTTCGCGGCCGAGGCCGAGGACCTGGCCCGGCAGCGCGAGGAGCTGCAGGCCCGGCTGGAGCAGCTGCTGGTGCCGCGCGACCCCAACGACGACAAGGACGTCATCCTCGAGGTCAAGGCGGGGGAGGGCGGCGAGGAGTCGGCCCTGTTCGCCGGCGACCTGCTGCGGATGTACCTGCGCTACGCCGAGCGGCGGCACTGGAAGACCGAGGTCATCGACTCGACGATCACCGACCTGGGCGGCTACAAGGACGTCACGGTCGCGATCAAGGGCCGCCGGCGGCGAGGGCGCCTGGTCCCGGCTGAAGTACGAGGGCGGCGTGCACCGGGTGCAGCGCGTGCCGGTCACCGAGTCGCAGGGCCGGATCCACACCTCGGCGGCCGGCGTGCTGGTCCTGCCCGAGGCCGACCCGGTCGAGGTGACCATCGACCCGAACGACCTGCGGATCGACGTCTACCGCTCGTCGGGGCCGGGCGGCCAGAGCGTGAACACCACCGACTCGGCGGTCCGGATCACGCACGTGCCGACCGGCATCGTCGTGTCCTGCCAGAACGAGAAGAGCCAGCTGCAGAACAAGGAGTCGGCGATGCGCATCCTGCGCGCCCGGCTGCTGGCCGCCGCGCAGGAGCGGCCGACGCGCGGGCGGCCGCCGCCCGGCGCAGCCAGGTCGCCGACGTCGACCGGTCGCAGCGGGTGCGCACCTACAACTTCCCGGAGAACCGGATCTCCGACCACCGGGTCGGCTTCAAGGCCTACAACCTCGACCAGGTGATCGACGGCGACCTGGACGCGGTGATCAACGCCCTGGTGGAGGCCGACCGAGCCGACAAGATCGCAGGCGCCGACGAGGAATGAGCCTGCTGCTCGACGAGATCGCCATGGCGCCTGCGCCCGGCTGGCGCAGGCCGGCGTCGACTCGCCCCGGGCCGACGCCGAGCTGATCGCCGCGCACCTGCACGGGGTCAGCAGCGGGCCAGCTGCACCTGGTCGCGGACGCCGACTTCGACCCGCAGTTCTGGGACGACATCGCCCGCCGCGAGGCCCGCGAGCCGCTGCAGCACATCACCGGGCGTGGCCTACTTCCGCTACCTGGAACTGGCCGTCGGGCCCGGGGTGTTCGTGCCCCGCCCGGAGACCGAGGTGCTGGCCGGCTGGGCCGTCGAGCAGCTGGCCGCCATGGACGTCGCCGAGCCGGTGGTCGCCGACCTGGGCACCGGCTCGGGCGCGATCGCGCTGGCCATCGCCCAGGAGGTGCCGCGGGCCCGGGTGCACGCGGTCGAGGCCGACCCGCAGGCCCGGCCGTGGGCCGCGCGCAACATCGCCAGGACCGCCGAGGCGGCACCGCACACCGCGGGCCGGGTCACCCTGCACGCCGGGGACTTCGCCACCGCGCTGGCCGGGCTCGACGGCGCAGTCGACCTGGTGGTCAGCAACCCGCCCTACATCCCGGCCGGGGTCCCGCTGCCGCCCGAGGTCGGCTGAATACGACCCCGCGGCGGCCCTGTGGTCGGGGCCGGACGGGCTGGACGCGATCCGAGGTGGTCGAGGTCCGGCGCGCGGCGGCTGCTGCGCCCCGGCGGGCTGGTCGCCGTCGAGCACGGCGAGACCCAGGGGCCAGCTGTGTACTGGATTTTCGCCGAGGAGAAGGGCTGGCGGCAGACTCGCAACCACCCGGACCTGACCGGGCGGGACAGGTTCGTCACGGCCGCCTGGCGCATGCAAGGATGAGCGGCTATGAGCGCCTGGTATGACTGCTCCGACGAGACCCAGCGAGCTGAGGGCCTGAAGGCCGCGACCGACGGCCGTGCTCCGCGGCGAGCTGGTCGTGCTGCCCACCGACACGGTCTACGGCATCGGCGCCGATGCCTTCAGCCCGGCGGCGGTGAGCACGCTGCTGGCGGCCAAGGGCCGCGGCCGGGAGATGCCGCCGCCGGTCCTGGTCGGGACCGTCCGGGCCGCCTCGGCCCTGGTCGAGGACCTCGGCCCGTACGGCCAGCAGCTGATCGACGAGTTCTGGCCGGGCGGCCTGACCATCGTCTGCCGGGCATCCCGGACGCTGAGCTGGGACCTGGGCGACACCAAGGGCACCGTCGCGGTCCGGATGCCGCAGGACGAGGTCACCCTGGACCTGCTGCGGGAGACCGGCCCGATGGCCGTCAGCAGCGCCAACCTGACCGGCTCGCCGGCCGCGACCACCGCCGCCGAGGCCCGTGACCAGCTCGGCGACTCGGTCGCGGTCTACCTGGACGGCGGCCCGTCAGCGGGCGGCCAGTGCCTCTACGATCGTGGACCTGACCGGCGAGGCGCCCCGCCTGCTGCGCCAGGGGGCCATCTCCATGGGACGGCTCCGGGAGATCGCCGGGGTCCGCGCCACGGGGGACACGGCCAGCTAGCCATGGACCTGATGTGACCTGAGGTTGCTCTAGAGTTACATCAATGCCCGCCTCATCCGCCCAGACCTGGTGATCGGTTGCGCGAGTACGTTCTCACTCTGCTGGTGACGGCCGCCGTCACCTACATCCTGACGCCGCTGGTCCGGCGCGGGGCGATCAAGGCCGGAGCCAGCAGGCGGTCCGCGACCGCGACGTGCACGTGGTGCCGATCCCGCGGCTGGGCGGCCTGGCCATGTACGCCGGGCTGGCGGTCGGGCTGCTGGTGGCGGCCCAGATGTCCCCGCTGGACAGCGTGCTGTCGGGCAGCAACATGGCTATCGGGCTGCTGCTGGCGGGCGGCCTGGTCGTGGCGATGGGCATCATCGACGACCGCTGGGGCATGAACGCCATCAGCAAGCTGGCCGGCCAGGTGGCGGCCGGGGTCATCCTGGTGGCCAGCGGCTGCGAGCTGGGCTGGCTGCCGCTGCCCGGCGGCGGTACCTTCTCGCCTACCTCGAACCAGGCCCTGGTGCTGACCGTCCTGGTCGTGGTGGCCACCATCAACGCGGTCAACTTCATCGACGGGCTGGACGGCCTGGCGGCCGGGATCGTGGCCATCGCCGCCATCTCGCTTCTTCCTGTACTACTACTCGCTGACTCACACGCTGCGGCTGTCCGCCGAGGCCGCCCCGACCCTGGCCTCAGCCCTGCTGGCGGGCATGTGCCTGGGCTTCCTGCCGCATAACTTCTTCCCGGCCCGGATCTTCATGGGCGACACCGGGTCGATGCTGCTCGGCCTGCTGCTGGCCTACGTGCCGATCTCCAGCATCACCACGCTGGACCCCCGGACCCTCACCGGCGCGGTGAACCGGTTCCCTGAGGTGCTGCCGCTGCTGCTGCCCACCACGATCCTGGTCATCCCGTACGCCGACATGCTGATGGCGGTGATACGCCGGACTCGCGCGGGCATGTCCCCGTTCGCGGCCGACCGCAAGCACCTGCACCACCGGCTGCTCGACATCGGGCACTCGCACCGGCTCAGCGTGCTGATCATGTACCTGTGGGCGGCTATGTTCTCCGGGCTGATCGTCTGGTTCTCGACCGTCCGGACGCCGCTGTTCGCCTTCGCGGTGATCACGCTGGCCGCCGTGCTGGCCCTGCTGCTGATGTCGATGCCGCGGCTGCGCTGGTGGCAGCGGGCCCGGCGGAAGGGCCTGGCGCCGGCCGTGGCCGCCCCGGCGGCCCAGCCCGGCCCGGCCGCGAACGGGGCCGCCAGCCCGGCCGTCACCGCCAGCCTGGGCACCGCAGCCGCGGCGGCTGGTGCGCCGGTCCTGACCCGCGAGCCGGTCAGCCCGCTCGCCGCGGACGACTGGCTGGCCGCCGGGCGCGACCCCGCGGCCCAGGGGACCGCGGCCCAGGGGACCGCGGCGCAGGGGACCGCGGCGCAGGAGACCGCGGCAAACGGGGCCATGGCTAACGGGGCGGCCGGCGGAGCCGCCCGGTCGCTGTGGGAGCCTGCCCGCCCGGCCGGCCGCCCGCCGGTCCCGCCCGCACTGCCCATCCCGCCGATGCCGCCGGCCCGCCCGGCCCGGTCGGTGGTGGGCACGATCCCGCCCGCCGTGCCGCTGGGCGCGCCGCCGCCCGACCCGCTGCACCCCGACATCTCCGGGCCGGACACGCTGTCTGACGATGCGATGTCCTCCGGCGCGCACGCGACGGACCTGCTCGCCGCGGGCCCGCGCACTCCCGATCGCCCCGCAGCGGATCCGGTGGCCGCTGATCAGGCGGCCCAGGGCACCGATGGCGATGGCCGGGCCAGTCACAGCGCCGGCCACAGCAGTGCTGCCGATCGGCCGTGGCCGCGCCGCCGGCCGCCCCGCCGCCCCTGACTCGCCCCTGAGCTGCCTCTCCCCGCCGGCTGCGGCCACGGGCCCGCCGGCAGCGGGGGCACGCGAGAAGTGCCCGCGGAGCCGCTACTCTGAGTTATCAAGGTGGTGACCTGTCGTGACGGCAGCCGACGGGGTCTGTCACGTTAGGTGACCCGGTGAGTGGGGTGTCCGGGAGCTTGTGATATCTTTCACGAGCATCTACTCAATGACGAGTGAGAGGTCCGTGATACGTTTCGCTCATCTGGCGGGGCACCCGAGTGCTGTCGGCCGGATGATCCGGTGCCTTCTTGGTACCGTGATGAGTTCGTCAAGCCGGCGGGGGCCAGCAGTCCTCGTCGAGACCCCCGGAGCCTTGTAGATGCCGGCCATCTATGCACAGATCGTCCGTCGCTCGGCCCTTGTCACGGCCGCGGCGGCAGTGATCATGGCTGCGGTGGGCGGGGGCGTCGCGGGCGGCAAGGGCCTGCTCGGCGCGGTGCTCGGCGTGGCCCTGGTCGCGGTGTTCTTCGCGATCAGCGTGCTCGCGGTCGGCCGCGCGGCCAGGATCAGCCCGCAGGCCATGATGATCACGGCTCTGGCCACCTACATCGTGAAGATCGTGCTGCTGCTGGTCTTCGTCTCCCGGTTCAGCGACACCACGGTGTTCAGCCCGCGCCTGTTCGGCCTGACCGCGCTCGTGTGCATCCTGGCCTGGAGCCTGTCCCAGGTGTTCTGGTCGATGAAGCTCAAGTTCCTCTACGTCGAACCGCACGGGCAAGGATGACCCGTGGGCCAGCACCTGATCCCGGACGGCAGACTGCGGCCCGCGGTGACTGCTGCCCGGTGCGGCGGCGGGACCGGTAGCGATGCGCTCCGGTCAGCGGGCCCGGCCAGCGGAGCGCGAGCTGCCTGCGGCGGTGCCACCCGAACCCGGCTCCGGGCCCGACGGCGGGCGCACGCCCCAGAATCAGGGCTACGCGGTCTTCGGGTACCTGGTGTCCGGCATGGTGGCCTACGGCCTGGTCGGCTGGCTGGTCTCCTCGCTCACGCACTGGGCGCCCGCGATCCCGATCGGTGCCCTCGCGGGGCTGGTCCTGGCGATCGTCGGTGTCTTCTACAAGTACGGCAGGCCCTGAGAGGTAATCCGCGTGTAAAGCCCGCAGGCCGGGAAGCTAGCATTCCCGTGCTGGGGCGTGTCGCGGCACCGGGGGCGGCAGACGTAGTCACGGGCGCCGCGCCGCGCGCTGAGCGCCGTTCCGAAGCTGGAGGATCAGATCTTGGCACTTGACACGGTGGCACTCACTGCTGCCAGGTGCACCGAGGAGAACAGCCACGCCTTCTCCTCCATGCACTGCGGTTACCCGGCGCCGGGCTACCCGGACAGTTTCATCTTCACCCCGTTCTTCCGGATCGGCAGCTTCTACTTCACCAAGCCGATGCTGCTGGCCCTGATCTGCATGGCCGCCGTGATCGGCTTCTTCTGGGCCGGGTTCGCCCGGCCGAAGCTGGTGCCGCGCGGCGCGCAGAACCTGGCCGAGCTGGGGATCACCTTCGTCCGGGACCAGATCCTGCGGCCGATGATGGGCCGGCGCGGCGACGGCTACCTGCCGTTCCTGGTCGCGCTGTTCTTCTTCGTCTGGACCATGAACCTGATGGAGATCATCCCGGTGGCGCAGTTCCCGGCGATGTCGTTCATCGCGTTCCCGGTCGCCCTGATGCTCATGGTCTACGTGACCTACACCTACCTGGGAATCAAGCACCAGGGCCTGGGCGGCTACTTCAAGAACATGATCCCCACGGGCGTGCCGATCGGCATCCTGCTCATCCTGGCGCCCGTGGAGATCCTGCAGTACATCATCGTCCGGCCGTTCACCCTGGCGATCCGGCTGTTCGCGAACATGTTCGCCGGCCACATCCTGCTGCTGGTCTTCACGCTGGCGACCTGGTACATGTTCAGCGCCTCGATCGGGCTGCTGTTCAGCGCGACCTCGTTCATCCTCGTGGTGGTCCTGACGGCATTCGAGATGCTGATCCAGGCGCTGCAGGCTTACATCTTCACCATCCTGACCGCCCAGTACATCGGCGGGTCGCTGGAAGCGGGCCACTGACGTGGCCCGGGATGGGAGCGCGTGCCCGCCGGGCGCGTGAAGCACTCACCCCCAACCGCCGGCGCAACCCGCTGGCACGAACGTAAAGGAAATGCATAGATGCTGCACCTTCTCGCGGCGACCGGCTCCCCCCAGAGCCTCATCATCAACTTCGGCGCGCTGGCCTACGGCCTGGCGGCCATCGGCCCCGGCATCGGCATCGGCCTGATCTTCGGTCACGGCGTCGAGGCCATGGCCCGGCAGCCTGAGGCCCGCGGCCTGATCCAGTCCAACATGTACATCGGCTTCGCGCTGACCGAGGCGCTGGCCCTGATCGGCATCGTCGTCCCGTACATCTTCAAGGCCACCGGCAGCGCCTGACGGCCTGCGGACGAGGGAGATGTGATGCGCGATAGGAAGGACAGCCGACGATGATGCACATCCTGGCTCAGGAACAGCCGGTCGTCCCGGGCTCCAGCCCGCTGGTGCCGGCCTGGCCGGAACTGATCATCGGCTTCATCGCGTTCCTGATTGTCTTCGGCCTGCTCTACAAGGTCCTGATGCCGCGAATCCAGAAGACGCTGGCCGAGCGGACGGACGCGATCGAGGGCGGTCTGCAGCGGGCCGAGGAAGCCCAGGCTGAGGCGGGGCGCACGCTGGAGCAGTACAAGGCGCAGCTGGCCGAGGCCCGGCACGAGGCCGCGCGGCTGCGCGAGGAAGCCCAGGAGCAGGGCGCCCAGATCATCGCCGAGATGCGCGAGCAGGCTCAGGCCGAGGCGCGCCGGATCACCGAGGCGGCGCAGGCCCAGCTGGCCGCCGACCGGCAGCAGGCCCTGTCCGCGCTGCGCGCGGAGGTCGGCACCCTGGCGGTCGAGCTGGCCAGCCGGGTCGTCGGCGAGTCGCTGGCCGATGACGCCCGGCAGAGCCGCCTGGTGGACGATTTCCTGGCCGGACTGGAAGCCCAGTCGGGCCCGGCCGGAGCCCGGGCCTCGTCATGAGGGGCGCGAGCAGGGCATCACTGGCCGAGGCCACCGAGCGGCTGGTCGCGCTGACGACTGGCGCGCCGTCGGCGCGTCAGCTGGGCGACGAGCTGTTCGCCGTGGTGACCCTGCTGGATAACGAGCTGGCGCTGCGCCGGGCGCTGGCCGACGCGGCCAGCGCGCGCGAGGCGCGGGCCGGGCTGGCCGCGGCCGTGCTCGGGCCGCGGGTCAGCGAGCGGACCGCTGAGCTGATCGAGTTCGTGGTCACCTCGCCGTGGTCCAGTCCGGCTGACCTGGTGAACGCGCTGGAGCAGCTGGCCGTCCTGGCCACCGTCATCATCGCGGACCGCGATCAGCACCTGGACGACCTGGAAGACGACCTGTTCCGGTTTGCCCGGATCGTCGGCGGCCAGTCCGAGCTGCGCGCGGCGCTGAGTAACCCGTTTGCCCCGGCCGAGGCCAAGGAGCAGCTCGTCACCGCCCTGCTGGCGGACCGGGCCACGCCAGAGGCCATGCAGCTGGTGATCCGGGCCAGCCTGCACCCCCGAGGACGTAGCCTCGACAGAAACCTGGAAGAGTACGCGCGGCTCGCGGCCCAGTACCGGGAGCGGCTGGTCGCCGAGGTGCGCGTCGCCACCGAGCTGAGCGCCGCCCAGCGGACCCGGCTGGCAGCGGTGCTGGCCTCGGCCTACGGCCACGAGGTGCACCTCAACATGGTGCTGGACCCCCAGGTGATCGGCGGGATGATCATCCGGATCAGGGGTGAGCAGATCGACGCCAGCGTCGCCACTCGCCTGGCCGAGCTCCGGCGCCGGCTGGCCGCCTGAGCTCAGATAGCGGACAACCACAGACGTGACCGAGCAGGACCAGACGAGAAGGACACGAGGAAGATGGCGGAGCTGACAATCCGGCCGGAAGAGATCCGGGACGCCCTCGCGCGTTTCGTCGAGGCTTACGAGCCGGGAACCGCCTCCGCTGAGGAGGTTGGCACCGTCGTGGAGTGCGGCGACGGCATTGCCCGGGTGGCAGGCCTGCCCTCGGCCATGGCCAGTGAGCTGCTGGAGTTCGAGGACGGGACCCGCGGCCTGGCGCTGAACCTGGACGTCGCCGAGATCGGCGTCGTCGTGCTCGGCGACTTCAGCAAGATCGCGGAGGGCCAGCAGGTCCGGCGGACCGGCGAGGTGCTGTCGGTGCCGGTCGGCGACGGCTTCCTGGGCCGCGTGGTGAACCCGCTCGGCCTGCCGCTGGACGGCCTGGGCGAGATCTCCGGCACCCAGCTGCGGCAGCTCGAGCTGCGGGCGCCGTCGGTGGTCAACCGGGCCAAGGTGAGCGAGCCGCTGCAGACCGGCATCAAGGCCATTGACGCGATGGTGCCGATCGGCCGCGGCCAGCGCGAGCTGATCATCGGCGACCGGCAGACGGGCAAGACCGCCATCGCCGTCGACACGATCATCAACCAGAAGGAGAACTGGGACTCCGGCGACCCCAAGCGCCAGGTCCGCTGCGTCTACGTGGCGATCGGCCAGAAGGGGTCGACCGTCGCCCAGGTCCGGCAGTCGCTGGAGGACGCCGGAGCGCTGGAGTACACCACGATCGTGATGGCCCAGGCCTCGGACCCGGCGGGCTACAAGTACATCGCGCCCTACACCGGCTCGGCCATCGGCCAGCACTGGATGTATGACGGCAAGCACGTGCTGATCGTCTTCGACGACCTGACCAAGCAGGCCGAGGCCTACCGGGCCATCTCGCTGCTGCTGCGCCGCCCGCCGGGCCGCGAGGCCTACCCCGGCGACGTGTTCTACCTGCACTCCCGGCTGCTGGAGCGCTGCGCGAAGCTGTCGGAGGAGCTGGGCGGCGGGTCGCTGACCGGGCTGCCGATCGTGGAGACCAAGGCCAACGACATCTCGGCCTACATCCCCACGAACGTCATCTCCATCACTGACGGGCAGATCTTCCTGGAGACCGACCTGTTCAACTCCGGTGTCCGCCCGGCCATCAACGTGGGCCAGTCGGTGTCCCGAGTCGGCGGTGACGCCCAGGTCAAGGCCATGAAGGACGTCGCCGGCGGCCTGAAGCTGTCGCTGTCGCAGTTCCGCGACCTGGAGGCGTTCGCGTCGTTCGCCTCCGACCTGGACGCTGCCTCCCGCGCGCAGCTGGACCGCGGCGCCCGGCTGGTGGAGCTGCTCAAGCAGGGCCAGTACAGCCCGATGGCGGTCGAGCGGCAGGTGGTCTCGGTTTTCGCCGGCACCAACGGCTACCTCGACGACGTGCCGGTGGAGGATGTCAGCCGGTTCGAGTCCCAGCTGCTCGATGCGATCGGCCGCTCCCATGACGGGATCTACGACGCCATCCGGGAGACCGGCCGGCTGAACGACGACACCAAGACAGCGCTCAAGGATGCGATCGACGAGTTCCGCCGCAGCTTCGAGACCAGCTCCGGCGACATGCTGGTCGGCGACGAGCCGGCCGAGGCGCTGGAGGAGTCCGATGTCCAGCAGGAGACTCTGAAGAAGCGCGTCCCGAAGCCTCAGCCGAACGTCCCGGCGAAGAAGTAAGGCGGGCAGCCGATGGGAGCCCAGCTTCGAGCGGTCCGGCGGCGGATCAAGAGTGTCCAGTCCACCGCTAAGATCACCCGCGCCCAGGAGCTGATCGCGTCCTCGCGGATCATCAAGGCCCAGCAGCGGGCCCGCGACGCCGCGCCGTACGCCAGGGAGCTGACCGCGGCCGTCGAGGCCGTGGTCAGCCGCTCCGGGCAGATCAAGCATCCGCTGACCACCCCGCCGCAGGACCCGAAGCGGGCCGCGGTCCTGGTGCTCACCAGCGACCGCGGATTCTGCGGCGGCTTCAACTCCAACGTGCTGCGCGAGGCCCAGAGCCTGCGGGCCTACCTGGACGAGCAGGGCATCGAGACGGTGCCGTACGCGTCGGGTCGCAAGGCCATCAGCTGGTACCGGTTCCGCGGCCGGGACGTAGCCGGGGAGTGGGCCGGGTTCTCGGACACGCCGCGCAACGCCGACGCGGGGGAGATCACCACCGCGCTGCTCGAGGCCTTCGAGAAGCCGGCCGAGGAGGGCGGCGTGGACGAGATCCACATCGTCTACAACGAGTTCGTCTCCATGCTGACCCAGCAGCCGGTCAGCAGGCGGATCCTGCCGCTGGAGATCGAGGAGACCACCGAGGAAGCGCCCGAGGGGCCGGTGCCGGTCTATGATTTCGAGCCATCGCCGGAAGCCGTCCTGGACGCGCTCCTGCCCTGGTACATCGAGAGCCGGCTGTTCCACGCGCTGCTGGACTCGGCGGCCGCGGAGATCGCGGCCAGGCGCCGGGCGATGAAGTCGGCGACGGACAACGCCCATGACCTGATCGAGGCGCTGACCCGGGAAGCCAACAAGGCCCGGCAGGCAGAGATCACCCAGGAAATCAGCGAGATCGTCGGCGGTGCCAACGCGCTGGCCGAGTCGATTGGGAGTAAGTGAGCGACATGACCGCAACCGTAGACAGCCCGCAGGCCGCCGGCGGGACCGCACCGGGCGGAGACGGCCGGGTCGTCCGGATCAACGGCCCCGTCGTGGACATCGAGTTCTCCGCTGAGGAGATGCCGGGCATCTACAACGCCCTGACCGTGGACTTCACCCTGGGCGAGGACACCTCCAGGCTGACGCTGGAGGTCGAGCAGCACCTCGGCGACGACACCGTCCGGGCTATCGCGATGGCGCCGACTGACGGCCTGACCCGCGGGGCAGTCGTCACCGACACCGGCGGCCCGATCACGGTCCCGGTGGGCGATGTCACCAAGGGCCACGTGTTCAACGTGCTCGGCGAGCCGCTGGACGTGCCGGCCGCCTCGCTGGAGATCACCGAGCGGTGGGGGATCCACCGCGAGCCGCCGCCATTCGACCAGCTGGAGCCGCGCACCGAGATCCTGGAGACCGGGATCAAGGTCATCGACCTGCTGACCCCCTACGTCAAGGGCGGCAAGATCGGCCTGTTCGGCGGCGCCGGCGTGGGCAAGACCGTGCTGATCCAGGAGATGATCACCCGGGTCGCGAAGAACTTCGGCGGCGTGTCCTGCTTCGCCGGGGTGGGCGAGCGGACCCGCGAGGGCAACGACCTGATCACCGAGATGACCGAGTCCGGGGTCATCGCCGACACCGCCCTGGTGTTCGGCCAGATGGACGAGCCGCCGGGCACCCGGCTGCGGGTGGCGCTGTCGGCGCTGACCATGGCGGAGTACTTCCGCGACGTGCAGCGCCAGGACGTGCTGCTGTTCATCGACAACATCTTCCGGTTCACTCAGGCCGGCTCGGAGGTATCCACCCTGCTGGGCCGGATGCCGTCGGCGGTGGGCTACCAGCCCACGCTGGCCGACGAGATGGGCCAGCTGCAGGAGCGGATCACCTCCACCCGCGGCCACTCGATCACCTCGATGCAGGCGATCTACGTGCCTGCCGACGACATCACCGACCCCGCGCCGGCGACGACCTTCGCGCACCTGGACGCGACCACGGTGCTGTCCCGGGAGATCACCCAGAAGGGCATCTTCCCGGCGGTCGACCCGCTGGGCTCGACGTCCCGGATCCTGGACCCCAGCTACGTCGGGCAGGAGCACTACGACGTGGCCCGCGAGGTGCAGCGGATCCTGCAGCGCTACACCGAGCTGCAGGACATCATCGCCATCCTGGGCATCGACGAGCTGTCGGAAGAGGACAAGGTCACGGTGCAGCGGGCCCGCCGGATCGAGCGGTTTCTGTCGCACCCGATGTTCGTGGCCAAGCAGTTCACCGGCCAGGACGGCGAGTTCGTGCCGCTGGAGGAGACGGTCTCCTCATTCAAGGCAATCACCGAGGGCAAGTACGACCACATCCCCGAGCAGGCATTCTTCATGTGCGGCGGTATCGAGGACGTGGAGAAGAAGGCCAAGGCGCTGGAGAAGTCATGACCTTGCAGGTAGGGCTGGTCGTGCCCGAAGGCGAGGTCTGGTCGGGCCCGGCCCAGATGGTGATCGCCAAGACGCTGGACGGCGACATCGGGGTCTACACCGGGCACGCGCCGGTCATCGGGATCCTGGTCGAGGGCAGTGTGGTCCGGATCCGCCCGGAGGACGGGCAGGAGATTGTCGCGGCCGTCGGCGGCGGCTTCTTCTCCATCGCCAGCGACCGGGTATCGGTGCTGGCCCGCCAGGCGGTGCTCGGCCCCGACGTGGACACCGCGGCCGCCCAGGCGGCGCTGGATGCCGCACAGGAGCAGGCCGGATCCGGCGGCGAGGACTCGGCCGAGGTCCGCTACTACCAGGCCCAGCTGCGGGCTGCCGGCTCCGGATCCTGACGAGGGCACGGGCGGGGCGCCGGGGTGAGTGAGGCACTGGCGCTCATCGCGGGCTGGGTCCTGCTGCTGGTCCTGGCGGTCGCCGTCATCGCGGCACTCGCCCTGGCCTCGCGCCGGATCCTGCTCGGCCGCTCCGGCGGCACCGTGGAATGCGGGCTGCGGGCCAGCCAGGCCGCCGCCTGGCGGCTGGGCATCGCCACGTATGAGCTCGACCAGCTGCAGTGGTTCAGCGCGTTCGGCGTCCGGCTGCGGCCCAACGAGGTTTTCGAGCGGGGCACGCTGAGCGTGCTGGCCCGCCGCCCGGCGGCCCAGGCCGAGGCGCTGAGCCTCGGTGCCGGCACCATGGTGGTGGAGTGCCGTACCAGCCGCGAGCTGGGCCTGGCGTCCCGCGGAGCGGCTCCCTGCGCCGCGCCGCGCACCGTCGAGCTGGCCATGAGCCCCGAGGCCCTGACCGGGTTCCTGGCCTGGCTGGAGGCGGCTCCGCCGGGCCGGGTCGGCCGGCTCAGCTAGCCGGCTCCTGCTGACCTTTCGGGTAGCCGGGCCAGCCCGGCGGCTTGCTCAGCGGTCGCTGCCCGGCTTCCACAGCAGGTCGCCGGCGGGCTCATTGGCGCAGCGGGCCAGGATGAACAGCAGGTCAGACAGCCGGTTGAGGTACTGCGCGGGCAGCAGGCTCATGGTGTCGCCGTGCTGCTCCAGGGCGGCCCAGACCGACCGCTCGGCCCGCCGGACCACCGTGCGGGCGGTGTGCAGCAGGGCGGCACCGGCGCTGCCGCCGGGCAGCACGAAGCTGCGCAGCGTGGGCAGGCCGGCGTTGTAGCTGTCGCAGGCCTGCTCCAGGCCGCTGATGTAGGACTCCGCGACCCGCAGCGGGGGATAGGCAGGGTCGGGGGCAACCGGGTTGCACAGGTCGGCGCCGACATCGAACATCTCGTTCTGAATCCGGATCAGCAGCTCGCGGATGCCCTCGGGCAGCCCGCCCATGGTGACCGCGACGCCGATGGCGCAGTTCGCCTCGTCCACGTCGGCGTAGGCGGCCAGCCGGGTATCGGTCTTGGCCGCCCGGCTCATGTCCCCCAGCGCGGTGCTGCCGTCATCGCCGGTCCGGGTGTAGATGCGGGACAGCACGACGGGCTGGTCGGCGTTATCGGGGGCAGCACGGTCGTCGCCGCGATCGGAGGGCATGGCTCAACCGTAGCGGCTGGTGCCTCACGCGTTCCTGAGGCCTCAGGGGTGTGCGAAGGCGTTCCAGGCCGGAGACGAGATTTCATGACCCAAATTGGGGTACGCCGAGGGCCATAACACGCTCCAGGAGTCGCATCGGGCACAAGTTTCAAGATGTCCGTTGCAGAGCGTAAGCGGCAAGATTTAGGGCATGAAGAAGTTCCAAGGCGCTGACCTGGGGTATTCACATCTACACAACGATGTGGCATCGTATAGATACAAAGAGTGATCAGAAGGCTTCACGCCAGGTCGTAGTGCTACAACAGCTTTAACGGGGAACTCTGCTAGACCGAAACTCAACCGGTCCGCAGAGGGGCCGCCTCAGGCGGCCAGTGGCCTCCTCCCTGTGCCGGCGGTTCTCGGGGGCCCGCCGGCACGGAGGCGGTCATAAGGGTGGGGGGAGCGCGCTCCCGGCTGATCCAGCCGGGGGCGCGCTCATTTGTGCCCGGGGGGTACTCTGCGCCGGCCGGCGGCGGGCCGGTGATACCGGTTCGGCTACGCCAGCGCCAAAGATCAGCAGCCGCGGATGGTACCGGCTAGTACTGTAATGCCCGGCCCCGGGCACCTTCAGGAGGTTGGCCGTGTATGACTACGTCATCGTGGGAGCCGGCAGTGCCGGCTGCGTGCTCGCCTCACGGCTGACCGAGAACCCCGATATCCGGGTGCTTGTCCTGGAGGCCGGGCCGCCTGACACCGCCGACGAGATCCACATCCCGGCGGCCATCAGCTCGCTGTTCAAGACCACCTACGACTGGGATTACTCCACCGTCCCGCAGTCGCGGGCTGCTGACCGGGCTATCTACTGGCCGCGCGGCCGGGTCCTGGGCGGATCCTCGTCGATCAACGCGATGATCTACATCCGGGGCAGCCGCTACGACTTCGACACCTGGCGGGATGACTACGGCTGCGCGGGCTGGGGCTACACCGACCTGCTGCCGTACTTCCTGCGGGCGGAGAACAACTCCCGCGGCGACTCGGCCTACCACGGGGCTTCCGGCCCGCTGAGCGTCCAGGACCTGCGCTACAAGTCCAGCCTGACCGGCGCCTGGGTGGCCGCCGCGAAGGCCGCCGGGATGGCGGCGAACGACGACTTCAACGGCCCGAGCCAGGAGGGCGTCGGCTACTACCAGGTAACTCAGCGCGGTGGCCGGCGCTGGTCGGCCGCTGACGCCTACCTGCACCCGGCCGCCGACCGGCCCAACCTGACGATCATGACCGACGTGCTGGCCACCGGAATCGAGATCGAGGGCGGCCGGGCGGTCGGGGTGCGCTACCTCCGGCGCGGGGTGGAGGAGTACGCCCCGGCCGAGGCCGAGGTCATCGTGGCCGGCGGGGCGATCGGCAGCCCGCAGCTGCTGATGCTGTCCGGCGTCGGCCCGGCGGATCACCTGCGCGAGCTGGACATCCCGGTGATGGCCGATAATCCGGGCGTCGGAGCGAACCTGTCGGACCACCCGGTCGTCACCGCGATGTGGAGCACGCCGAAATCACGCGGGCTGTGGGAGAAGGCCGGGCCGAAGAACCTGGCCCGCTGGCAGCTCACCCACTCCGGCCCGATGTCCACCAACGTGGCCGAGGCGGGCGGGTTCGCCCGGACCGACCCGGCGCTCCCGGCGCCGGACATCCAGTGGCACGTGCTGCCGGTGCCATACCAGAACTTCGGCCTCACCGACCCGTCGTTCCGCGCGCTGTCGGTGCTGATCACCCTGGTGTCGGTGGGCAGCCGGGGCCGGATCAGGCTGCACAGCAATGACCCCCGGCACAAGCCGGCCATCGACCCGGCCTACCTGTCCGACATGGCCGACTTCGACCCGCTGCTGCGCGCGATCGGACTGGCCCGGCAGATCGCCGCCGAGCGGCCGATGAGCAAGATCTGCGCCGCTGAGCTGGCTCCCGGCGTCGACCTCACCAGCCAGACCGAGCTGATGGACTGGATCCGGTCCAGCATCACCACGATCTACCACCCGGTGGGAACGTGCGCGATGGGCGGCGACTCCAAGCTGGCCGCCAGCAAGCTGGCCAGCGTCGTGGACACCGAGCTGAAGGTGCGCGGGGTGGAGCGGCTGCGGGTCGTGGACGCCTCAGTAATGCCGACAGTGCCGCGCGGCAACACCAACGCCCCGACGATCGCGATCGCCGAGCGGGCCGCCGACCTGATCTCGGGCCGGGCGCCGCTGGCCCCGGTCGACCCGGCCGACCTGGCCCTGGCCGCCGCGCCCGGCTGACCCGGAGTCCGCGCCGCATCCGGCGGCCGGCGGCCCGCCTGGCCGCCCGCAGGCGGCCGCCGAGGAGCCTGCCGCCGCCGTGCGCCGCTACCGGTAGCGGCGGCCGTGCAGCATCGTGGCCAGGGTGAGGATCTTCTTCATGTCCTGGTCGGTCCGGCTGAACGAGGTCAGGTTCACCATCGGCTTCATGCGCTGCCGGGCGATGGCCTTGGGCCGGGCGAACTCGCGCAGTCCGTCCGCGCCGTGGATCCGGCCGAAGCCCGAGTCGCCGGACCCGCCGAACGGCAGCGCGGGGATGCTGGCGAAGGAGATGACCCCGTTGACCGCGGTCATCCCGCTGCGCAGGGCCCGGGCCGCGTCCATCGCCGCCTTCTTGTTCTTGGCGAAGACGCTCGCCCCCAGCCCGTAGGGGCTGGCGTTGGCGCGGGCGACGCCCTCGGCCAGGTCGGCGACCCTCGCCACGGTGACCGTCGGCCCGAAGGTCTCCTCGGTGACCGCCTTGGAGTCTTCCGGCACGTCGGCCAGGATGACCGGGCCCACGTACGGCCGGCGGATGCTGGCGATGCCGCCGACCACCGGGCGCGCCCCGCGGGCCAGGGCGTCGGCGATGTGCTTCTCGATCACGTCAGCCTGGCCGGGCAGGGTCATCGGGCCGTAGTCGGCTTCCCGGTCGTCGCCGGGGCGGACCTGGCTGACCCGGTCGGTCAGCTTCTCCAGGAACGTGTGGTAGACGTCCTCGGCCACGTAGACCCGCTCGATGCCGACGCAGGTCTGCCCGGCGTTGGACATCGCGCCCCAGGCGCACGCGTCCGCCGCGGCGTCCAGGTCGGCGTCGGCCCCCACCAGCAGCGCGTCCTTGCCACCGCACTCGGCGACCAGCGGCGTCAGGTTGCCGGCACAGGCGGCCATCACCTTGCGGGCGGTGGCGGCGGAGCCGGTGAACGCGATCTTGTCCACCCCGCTGCGGGCCAGGTGCTCGCCGGTCGCGCCGAAGCCGGTGATCAGCTGCAGCACCGGCTGCTCGGGCACCACCTCGGCGAACGAGCTGACCAGCCAGCCGCCGACGGCCGGGGTCAGCTCGCTGGGCTTGAACACCACGGCGTTGCCCGCGGCCAGCGCGTACACGATGGAGCCGGCCGGCGTGAACACCGGGTAGTTCCACGGCCCGATCACCCCGACCACGCCGACGGGCTGGTACTCCAGCGTCGCGGCCTGGTGAATGGCAACCAGGCCTGGCCGGACCCGGTGCGGGCCCAGGACCCGGCGTGCGTTCCGGGCGGCCCAGTCGATGTGCACGATCGCCAGCAGGATCTCCAGCTGGGCATCCGCCAGGGGCTTGCCGGTCTCGTTGTGGACCAGCTCCGCGAGGCGGCCCATATACCGGGTGATATGGGACTTCCAGGCCAGCAGCCGCTGCCGCCGCTCCTTCCAGCCCAGCCCGGCCCACCAGGCGCCGGCCGCCCGGGCCCGCGCCACGGCGTCCGCGACGTCCTGCTCGCCGAAGACACCGAAGGTGGCGATGACCTCCGAGGTCGCCGGATTCTGCGTGTCGAAGGTCGGCGCGCCCCGCGCCGCGCCCGCCGGCCGTGCTGTCATCACCATCGGGTCCACCACCATTTCCGTGCGGTAGCTGCCGGGGCCGGGACGGCCGGCATCGCAGGCTCCTGCGTGCCAGTAAACCACTGGCCGCGAGCCGGAAGATACCGTTGGGTAGGCAGGGGCCCGGCTGGCCCGCGGGCCGTCGCGGGCCGGAATCCGCCGGGGGTCCTGACCCAGCTGAAACGGGGACTACATGACCGGAACGGCACAGGCGACCGCAGATCATGGCTTCCTCCGCGAGGCCGTCGAGCTGTCGCGGCGGTGCCCGCCGTCGGACTCGGCGTTCTCCGTCGGCGCGATCCTGGTCGGACCGGACGGGGTGGTCATCGCCACGGGCTACTCGCGTGAGCTGGACCCCGGTGACCATGCCGAGGAAGTGGCCCTGGCCAAGGCGGGCGCGCTGCCGGGCAGCGACCGGCCCGGCCCCGGCGAGCAGGCGGGAGCCGGACCAGCGGCCGGGACCGCAGGCGGGGCCGGGGGCAGCGGCGGAGCGCTGGCCGGGGCGACGATGTACACCTCGCTGGAGCCCTGCCGGCGGCGGCTGTCCCGCTCGAGGTCCTGCGCGGAGCTCATCGTGGCGGCCGGGATCGGCCGGGTGGTGCTGGCCTGGCGGGAACCGCCGGTGTTCGTGCCCGGCGGCGGGGCTGACTGGCTGCGGGAGCAGGGCGTGAAGGTGGCCGAGATGCCCGGCCTGGCTGACGCGGCCCGCGCCGTGAACGCCCACCTGCTGCCGGACTGACCTGAAGAGCCGCCCGGCTGGGCTCGCTGAGCGGCTGGTAACCCGGACGCCGGTGTCGCCCGGTCGGTGTTATGAGCCGGAATGATCCGTCTTGCTGACCGGTACCCGCTCGGCCTCGCCGCCCGCGCCATTCCCGGCGCTGCCGTCGGTGTCCGGGTCAGTTCCGGAGCCGTCGGTGCGCTGGGAATCCGGGGAGCCGGGGGAGTCCGGGGAGCCGGGCGCCGCGGTTTCGGGCTTCTTGTCCTCGCGGCCGAAGCCGAGCCACCGCCACGGGCGGAACCGGCGCATCAGCTCGATGATGCCGCTGGCGGCCAGGGCGATGCCGAAGGCCAGCAGCAGCCCGGCCCAGGGCCGGTCCTCGAACGCCTGGCCGCCCAGCCGGCCGATGAAGAACGC
Source organism: uncultured Actinomycetota bacterium (assembly GCA_963780555.1). Classification (GTDB taxonomy): domain Bacteria; phylum Actinomycetota; class Actinomycetes; order Streptosporangiales; family Streptosporangiaceae; genus DASUBV01. The sequence goes on from CAWACD010000002.1 coordinate 633,698, forward strand.
ATAGCAGGCCCAGATCACCCCGGCAACGGCCGTGGCCGCGATGAAGGTCCGCCGGTTGTACTCGATGAGCCCGCAGGTCAGCGTCACGGCGGTGCGGCCGCCGGGGATAAACCGGCAGGCGATGATGATCCGGGCTCCGTAGCGGTTCAGCGCCTGCTCGGCCCAGTCGCGCCGCTTGGCGCCCTTCTCGCCGGCGAAAATGCGGCGGTTGATGAACGGGCCCAGCTTGCGGCCCACCAGGTAGGTGACGTTATCGCCCAGGAAGGCCCCGGCGGCGGCCAGCGCGACCAGGATCGCGATACGGGGGTCCGCGCTGCCCGCGGTGGCCACGCCGAGGGCGATGATCGCCGTCTCGCTCGGCAGGATCGGGATCAGGGCGTCGAAGGCCGGCAGCAGGAGCGCGATCAGGTAGGAGACCGGCGAGGAGATCGCCAGGTGCGTGAGGCTGATCATCGGCGCGCCAGCGGCGGCAGGCCGGCCTGGCAGGCGGCGTGAGTGGGGTCAGGGCTGGTCAGCACGGTCCTCCGCGGTGGTCCTCGGGCATCCGGGTTCCAGCAGATCACACTGCTGTCGGGGGCCGGATACGCGGCGTGACTCCCCGCGGTTTTCCTGCGCGTGGGTTTCGTCGGCCGCGCCCGGCGGGCCCGGCGAGCCAGCTCCAGGCCGGGCTGTCCCCGTGGCGGCCGGCCGCACTGTCGCCGGCCTCGGCCGCCCGGGGCCGGGGCGGGACGGCCATCGGCGGGTGACCCGCGCCGGCGATGACGGCGGCCCGGCCGTTTCCGCGGCCAGTCCCGTTCCCGCTGACCCGGGCCGCCTGCGCCGGGACTCCCGCGGTCAGCCGGGCGCTGGCCAGCCGGGCCGGCGGCACGGAACCCCGCCGGGTGCCCGCGGGCAGGCCCGAGCCGGACTGAACCGCGGCCAGGGACGGCCCGAGCATCATGATGCCCGCCGCCGCCACCAGGCCGGCCGCCGCCTGGACGGCCAGGCCGGTGGCCGAGGACGCCAGCCGCTCGTCGAACAGGATGGCCCCGATGACCACCGCGGAGACCGGCTCTACGGTATCGATGATCGGCAGGCTGGTGGCCAGGGCGCTGGACTGGAACGCGCCGGTGGACAGCAGCAGCCCGGTAATGCCCAGGGTGATCAGCACCCAGGGCTGCCAGTGGGCCAGCACCGACGACATCCCCTCGGCCCGCAGCGACCGGGTGAAGCTCGCTGTGACCGCGGCGGTCAGCCCGAAGACCACCCCGGCCGCGGCGGCCAGCAGGCCGGCCCGGGCCCGGCCGCTGACGGAGCGGCCGGCCACGACGGCCAGGACGGTGATGATCAGCACAGCGGCGAAGGCCACGATCCAGTCGGCCGCGGGCACGTCGGGCCGCTCGCCGGACGGCGGCGCGACGGCCAGGAACACCGCTACCCCGGCGGCGACCAGCAGGCAGCCGGCCCAGTCCCGGGGTCGCAGCGGCCGCCGGGACCACCGCGCGGCCAGCGGCAGCGCGAACAGCAGGTCAGCGGCGATGATGGGCGCCACCAGGGTGATGGGCCCGTAGGCCAGGGCCAGGGCCTGCAGGCAGTAGGCCGCGACGGCCAGCCCCATCCCGGCTAGCCACAGCGGCCGCCGGGCCACGTAGGCCAGCAAGCGCAGCGACGGGGTCCGGGACGGCGGGGCCTGGGCGGCCTGCTGGTGCTGCAGGGCGGCGGCCACGCCGAATGCGCAGGCTGCTGCCAGGGCGGCGAATCCCGCAATCGCGAGCCCGCCCTCCTGGCTGCTCACCCCCGGCCCCCAGTCATCCGTGTCAAGTAGATCATCCGTCGGTGCCCGGGCCATGGCACCCCCGTGGTGACCGTGTGAAGACCGCAGGTCCGGGCGTTCCGTGATATCGGCCGGTAAAGCGGTCGCAATCGGGCGCTCGACGGCCGCCGACCGTCGCGCGATGATGGACCCTGGCCCAGCGAGCCGGAGGGATGCCGGCGCCGCCTGGACTGAGGAGCCTGCGACGAGGGAAGGCGGCGCCTTCAGGGCATCCCGCAGGCTCGCCGAGAAAAGGAGCGGAACTGATGACAGCAAGCCGGCTTCCCGTCCTGCGCCACGATGACCTCGACCCGGACGGGCTGCGGGTCTGGGACGGCGTGACCGGCAGCCGCGGGGCCGCGATGATCAGCGCGGAGGGCGGGCTGATCGGGCCGTTCAATGCGTTCCTGCACGCGCCGGTCGTCGGCCGGCGGCTCAGCGCGCTGGGCCAGGCCGTGCGGTTCGAGACGTCCCTGGACCGGCGGGTCAGCGAGCTGGTCATCCTCACCGTGGGCGCGCGCTGGAAGGCCGAGTTCGAGTGGTGGGCGCACGTCCCGGCGGCCCGCGAGCACGGCGTGCCGCAGTCCGTCATCGACGCCATCGGCCGCGGCGAGGAGCCGCCCCTGCAGGCCGCCGACGAGCGGGCGGCCTACGCGGTGGCCCGCCAGCTCATCAGCACCGGCCAGCTCAGCCAGGACGCCTACGACGCAGCCCGGCTGGCCTTCGGCGATGCCGGGATGGTCGAGCTGATCTCGCTGTGCGGGTACTACACGCTGATTTCCTACCTGCTGAACGGCTGCGGGGTGCCGCTGCCGCCGGGGGCGGAGCCGGCCTGGGGCGAGCCTTCGTCAGGGGCGTGAGCCGGTCACCCGGCCGGCGGAGCCGCGGGTGATGCCGCCGCCGCCGGTCAGCCGGGCAGCGATGATCACCGGCACGATCGTCAGCAGCAGCACCGCGACCACCACGACGTTGACCTCGGGCAGGTGCTGGCCGAGCCGGATCGCGCCGAAGATCCACAGCGGCAGCGTGTTCTGCGCCCCGGCGGTGAACGTGGTCACGATCACCTCGTCGAACGACAGCGCGAAGGCCAGCAGCGCGCCGGACACCAGCGCGGTCGACAGCATCGGCAGGGTGACCGTGCGGAAGGTGAACAGGCCGTGCGCGCCCAGGTCGGCGGAGGCCTCGTACAGCGAGCCGGAGACCCGGCGCAGCCGGGCGAGCACGTTGTTGTAGACGACCACGATGCAGAACGTCGCGTGCCCGATGATGATCGTCAGCAGCGACAGGTCGATCCCGGCGAAGTGGAACGCCGAGTTCAGCGCGATCCCGGTGATGATGCCGGGCAGCGCCAGCGGCAGCACCAGCAGCAGCGAGACGGCCTCGCGGCCGAAGAACCGGAACCGGTGCACGCCGAAGGCCGCCGCCGAGCCGAGCAGCAGCGCGATCGCCGTGGACAGCAGCGCGGCCTTGAGCGACAGCCCGAACGCCGCGCGGACCTGCGGGTCGTGCCAGGCGACCGAGAACCACTTGGTGCTCAGCCCGCGGATCGGCCAGCTCTGCACGTTGGAGGAGTTGAACGCGTAGAGGCAGATGATGGCGATCGGCACGAACAGGAAGGCGAGCACGCCGCCGACCCAGATCCGCAGCCCGATGCGGGCCAGCCGTCCCTCCATCACGCCGACTCGAACGCGCCGAGCCGCCCGCGCGCCGAGCAGGTAGATGATCATGATCACGATCGGCACGACCGCCAGCGCCGCCGCGAACGGCAGGTTGCCGGCGGTGCCGAGGTTGGAGTAGATGACGTTGCCGATGAAGTTCGAGTTCGCCCCGCCGACCAGCAGCGGCGTGATGAAGTCGCCGAGGGTGAGCGAGAAGGTGAAGATCGACCCGGCCACGACGCCCGGCAGCACCAGCGGCAGCACCACGCTGCGCATCGTGCGCCAGTTGCGCGCGCCGAGGTCGCCGGAGGCCTCCAGCAGGGAGTCCGGGATCCGCTCCAGCGCGCCGTAGACCGGCACGATCATGAACGGCAGCCAGATGTAGGAGAAGACGAGCCACATCGCGGTGTTGGTGTAGCCGATGTTCACCGGCCCGGCGCCGAGCTTGGAAAGACCCAGCTCAGCGTGCCGCCCTTCTGCAGGATCACGATCCAGGCGTAGACCCGGGCCAGGTAGCTGGCCCACAGCGGCAGCAGCACCGCGGTGAACAGCAGCTGCCGGCCGCGGCCGGAGGCGACCCGCGCCATGTAGTAGGCGAACGGCAGGGCGAGGATGGCGTCGGTGACCGTCACGATCGCCGCCATGCCGACCGTGCGCCCGATGATCGTCAGGTAGGTGCCGGTGAAGATCTGCCGGAAGTTGGCCAGCGTCCAGACGTGCACCAGGGGGTTGGTGAACGGGTTGACCGTCCAGAACGCGGTGACCAGCATCACCACCAGCGAGGCCAGGTAGATCACCAGGAACCAGGCCAGCGGCGGCGACAGCGTGAGGGTGGCCCGCAGCCAGGCCCGGCGCCACAGCGCCGCGGAGACGCCGGTCCTCCCGCTGGCGCCGGCCGCCGGGCCCGCGTCGTGCTGACGGTCATCAGGCAGGCTCCGCTATCCGGTGATCTGGGTCCAGGCCGTCACCCACTGCTGGAACGGCACGCAGTCGCTCTTGCCGTTGCCGCACTGGGCCAGCGGGGTCTTCCAGAACTTGATGGTCTGGAAGTAGGACTCCGGCGCGTTCGCGTGGTAGGCGGCGCACGAGCCCTTCTGGATCTTGTCCATGATCGGGCAGGCCAGCTTGTTGGCCGGGGTCTCGCCGAAGTAGTCGGCCTCCTGGGCCTGGACCTTGGGCGTCGTCACCCACTGCATCCACTTGTAGGCGCAGTTCGGGTCGGGCGCCTTGGTCGCCAGCATCCAGGTGTCGGCCCACCCGGTCGCGCCCTGGGACGGGATGGTGTCGGCGACCTTCGCGCCGGCCGCCACCAGCGTGTTGGTCTGGTACGGCCAGGCCGCGCCGACCACCGTGGTCCCGCTCTGGAACAGCGAGATCTCCTGCGAGGCCAGGTCCCAGTACTTCTTGATCAGCGGGTGCTCGGACTTCAGCAGGCTGACCGCCGCGTTGAACTGCGGCTGGGTCAGCTCGTAGGGGTCGGTGATGCCCAGGCTCGGCTTGGTCTTGGACAGGTACAGCGCCGCGTCGGCGATCTGGATCGGGTTGTCCGGGACCGTGATCTGGCCCGCGTACTTCTTGTTGTACAGCACCGACCACGACGTCGGCGCGGCCGGGAACGTCTTGGTCGAGTACAGCAGCACGTTCGGGCCGAACTCGTAGGAGACGCCGTAGTGCTTGCCGCCGATGGTGTTGAACGGCGGCGACTGCAGGAACGGGTGGAAGTTCTTCCACGACGGGATCAGGCTGATGTTGACCGGCTTGACGTCGCCGCCGTAGATGAGCCGCAGGTCGGCGTCGCCGGACGCGGAGACCAGGTCGTACTGGCCGCCGCCGCCGTTGGCCATCAGCGACACCATCTCGCTCGATGAGCCGGCGTACTTGGCGCTCACCTGGCAGCCGGTGGCCTGCTCGAACGGCTTGACCCACTGGGGCTGGGCGTAGCCCTCCCAGGCGATCAGGTTGAGCTGGCCCTCGGCCTTGCCGACCGAGGTCGGGACGGCCGTGTTGGCCTCCGGCGGGGTCAGGCCCGCCGTCGCGCCGCTGCCGCCGCCCGCGCCCGGTGAGCTGGCCCCGCCCCCGCCGGAGGAGGAGCAGCCGGCGGCGAGCGCGATGGCGGCCGCGGCCGCGAGGATCGCCCCGCCCTTAGTCCAGGTCCTCATGCTGACTCCTTCTGGTCAATCTCATAGGTCTGCTCGTCGCGCCAGGCGACGCGGACCGAAGAGCCGCGCGCGGCCAGCACGTCAGCGGCCGCGGTCTCCAGGTTCTGCCGGACCGCGGTCACCCGCCCGCCGTCCGCCAGCCCGACCATGTAGCGGGTCACCATCCCGAGATAGGTGACGTCCTCGATCTGGCCGGCCTCGACGTGGCTGCCCGCCGGCGCCTGCTCGCCGTCGCTGAGCAGCCGGATCTTCTCCGGCCGGATGGTGAAGTAGCGCCCGTCGCGGTCCAGCAGGTTGGACACGCCGATGAAGCCGGCGACGAACTCGCTGGCCGGCCGCTCGTAGACCTCGACCGGGGTGCCGAGCTGCTCGATGCGGCCGGGGTTGAAGACGGCCAGGCGGTCGCTCATCGTCAGCGCCTCCTCCTGGTCGTGGGTGACGTAGATGAAGGTGATGCCGACCTCGCGCTGGATCCGCTTGAGCTCGAGCTGCATCTCCTGGCGCAGCTTGAGGTCCAGCGCGCCGAGCGGCTCGTCGAGCAGCAGCACCTCGGGCTCGTTCACGATCGCGCGGGCCAGCGCGACCCGCTGCCGCTGGCCGCCGGACAGCTGGACCGGCTTGCGGTCGCCGAGCCCGGCCAGCCGGACCATCTCCAGCGCGGCCTGCGCCCGCTGCCGCCGCTGCGGCCGCGGGACGCGGCGGACCCGCAGCCCGTACTCGACGTTCTCCAGCACGCTCATGTGCGGGAACAGCGCGTAGTCCTGGAAGACGGTGTTGACGTTGCGGGCGTAGGGCGGCTGGCGGGTCACGTCGGCACCGCCGAGCTCGACCGTGCCGGCATCGGGCCGCTCGAAGCCGGCGATCAGCCGCAGCAGCGTGGTCTTGCCCGAGCCGGACGGGCCGAGCATGGTGAAGAACTCGCCCTCGGCGATCTCCAGGTCGACGCCCGCGACGGCCTCGACGCTGCCATAGGACTTGCGCAGGCCCGTCAGCCGCACGGCGGGCACGGCGGTCACGCCGCCGGCTATCACGCCACCGGCACCCGCGGCCGTAGTAGACATTCCGGTAACATACAGGTTTAGATGTTTAAGTTGTCAAGTACCAGAGATGAGGCCGGTTCTGACTGTGACCCGTTCGTTGCCTGCCGCCGCGGTGAGCGCCCCTGAGCCGCCCGCCGCGGGTGGCCCGGAGCTGGCCGTGACGAGCCTGCGGGCGCGCTCAGTGTTCGCCCCGATCGAGGGCGGCCGGGCCGAGACGGTAGCCCGGCGGCTGATCCAGGCGATCCAGCTCGGGCTGCTGCTCGACGGGGAGCGGCTGCCGCCGGAGAGCCAGCTGGCCGCCCAGTTCGGCGTCTCGCCGGTCACCCTGCGGGAGGCGCTGGCCGCGCTGCGGAGCATGGGCCTGGTGCAGACCCGGCGCGGCCGCGGCGGCGGGTCGTTCGTCCGGGCGGCGGCCGAGCCGCAGCGCGCGCACCTGGAGCGGCTGCTGCGGCTGATGCCGCCGCACGAGCTGCGCGACATCGGCGACCACCGGGCGGCGGTGGCGGGCACGGCCGCCCGGCTGGCGGCCGAGCGGGCGCTGGACGGCGACGTGGCGGCGCTGCGCGAGCACGTGGCCCGGCTGCGCGACGCGCCGGCCACGATCTCGGCCCGGCGCCGGGCCGACGCGCGCATCCACATCGAGGTCGCTGCCGTGGCCCAGTCGCCGCGGCTGACCCGCCAGGAGATGGACCTGTGGTCGGAGATCGGCGACCTGATCTGGCTGCCGGTGGCGCAGAACCAGGTCGCGGCCATCATCGCCGAGCACGCCGAGCTGGTCGACGCGATCGAGGCCGAGTTGCCGGTGGCAGCCCGGCGGCTGGCCGAGCAGCATGTGGCGGCCGAGACCGACCGGCTGCTGAGCTACCGGCTCGGCCTGCCCGCGCTGGAGGCCTGATGGCCCGCCCGGCCGGCACCCGCCCCGGCGCTCGGGTGCTGGCAAGGGTCAGCGAGCAGGTCGGGCAGGTGCTGACGTCGGTCGAGCGGATCGGGCAGGCCGCTGAGGCCGCTGCCGCGGACGCCCGGCGGGCCGGACGTCCCCTGCAGCGCGCCGACCTGGCCGCCGTGCGGCCGCTGGCGGCCGGGCTGCTCGGCCGGCACGCCCGTCTCGCCGCGGGCGCCGGCGTGGTGCTCGCGCCGGGCGCGCTGGCCGATGCGCCGCGCTGCATCGAGTGGTGGTACGCCAGCGCCGACTCCGGGCCCGAGCAGCTCCAGGTCGATCTGGACCCGGGGTCGGCGGAGTTCTACGACTACACGATGACCGAGTGGTACCGGGGCCCGCAGCGGACCGGCCAGCCGTCGGTGGCCGGGCCGTATGTCGACTACATCTGCACCCACCAGTACACCTTCACGCTGTCGGCGCCGCTGCGCTGCGCGGGGGAGTTCATCGGCGTCGCCGGGTGCGACATCCTGGCCGGCCAGGTCGAGCGGCTGGTCGAGCCCGGCCTGGCCGAGCTGGCCGCGGCCGGCTGCCCGGCGGTCCTGGTCAGCGGCAGCGGCCGGGTCATCGCCTCGAACCTGGCCAGCGTCCTGCCCGGCACCGCCGCCCGCCGCCACCCCGCCTGCGCCAGCCTCGTCCCGGCCGATGTTCAGCGCACGCCAGCGCTGGCTGGGAGCGGCCTTCTGCCCTGGACCGTCCTCACTCACCCGGCTCGCCGGTAAGGATGCCGGGGCGGGACCAGCTCACTGCTGGCCAGGGCGTCGCTCGGCGGCCCAGGCCGCGTACGCGGCTGCAGTCTCCTGGTCGTTGTGGTCGATCCACTGACTGACCTCATCGACGTGATCCGCGAAATAGGAGACGGCAGCCTCGACCAAGTGGACCGGCATGCTCAGGTAGTCAGCCGTCGCCGAAATGTCTCCGTTGTTGTCCCGGACCGTGGCGATGATCTCCCACACGTCCTTACCTGTTCCGGTCAGCCGGGCTCGCCGGCCAGCCGGGCCATGAGCTAACTGAATCAGCGGATGCTGGCTCACCGTTCCTCCTTGGCTTCCCAGCCAGAATACCCTAGGTGCATGCATGTTGCATGCATATGCGTTATGATGAAGGCATGGTCGTCCAGGTACGTGATCTTCCGGATGAAGTCGTCGCCACGCTCAAGGCCCGAGCGCAGGGCCGCGGCCAGTCACTTACTGCCTATCTGCGGGACCTGCTGACGCAGGAGGCAGCCATGCCCGCGGTCGAGGGCGTTATGGCGGATATAGCCAGCCGGGAGACCGTCAGGTACGACATCGAGGATCTGCACGGCTTCGCGGCGGATGGCCGCCGGTGACGTTTGTCGTTGACTGCTCGATAATTGTCCGCCTCCTCTCCAACCTGCCTGGCGATGAGCCGTTGCGCAGCCGCCTGGCCCGGACGGTGTATGCGCCTGCGCTGATCGACGCTGAAGTGTCGAGTGTCGTGCGGGGGCTCGCTATTACGGTCAAGCCCGGTGTTCGCATCAGCCCGGAGCGAGCAGGGCAGATGCTCGCGGACTATGCCGGCCTGAGGATTCTCCGGTGCCCCATGCAGCCGCTGCAGCTGCGAGCTTTCGAGCTACGGAAAAACTTCACGGCATATGACGCCATGTATGTGGCGCTCGCTGAGCAGCTGAAGCTGCCGCTGCTCACCGACGACGGCAAGTTCGGCGGCGCACCGGGTCATCACGCGCACATTCAGAACGAGCCACGGCCCGCTTCCTGAGGCTCGATCGAAGGCAGGGCTCTGGCCAGTCCGGATAGCCCGTCGCGCGTTGGGCCGTCGCCGCTCTATGCCGCAGGGCCGAGCCAGGTGGTGAGGGCGGCGGCGGCCGCGGCCGGGTCCGGGTCGCCGTCGGCGGCCCAGGCCACGTAGCCGTCCGGCCGGACCAGCAGGGCGCTCAGCTTGTCCCGGCCGCCCGGCCGCTGCGCGGCCTCGACTACTCGCAACCGCCCGGCCCAGCCCGCCCCCAGCTCAGCCAGGCCGGCCAGCTCCGCCGGGGCGCCGAAGCAGGCCAGCAGTGCCGTCCCGGCCCGGCCCGCCTCCGCCAGCGTCCCGCCGCCCGCCAGCACGATCTCCGGGGCCCGGCGCCCGGTCAGCGGATGGTCGCCGGGCAGCTCGTAACGCTGCGCCAGCCCGGAGATCTGCCGCAGCACGTAGGTCGCCCCGGCCGTGGTGTCCAGCAGGTCGGCGACCACCGTGCGCAGCGCCTCGCTGCGCGGGTCCGGGCGGCCCAGCGCGGTCTGGGCGCTACTCCACAGCTGCACCCACGCCCCGACCGGGTGCCGCTCGGCGGTGTAGGTGTCCAGCAGCCCGGCCGGGGCGTGGCCGCGCACTGTCGCGGCTAGCTTCCAGCCCAGGTTCATCGCGTCCCCGATGCCCAGGTTCAGGCCCTGGCCGCCGGCGGGGGAGTGCACGTGGGCAGCGTCGCCGGCCAGCAGCACCCGGCCGCGCCGGTAGGTGCCGGCCTGCCGGGTCTGATCGGTGTACCGGGTCGCCGCATGGACCCGGGTGATCGCGGTGTCGATGCCGCTGACCTCGCGCAGGCTCGCCTGCAGCTCGGCCGCCGTCACCGGCGCGCGCGGGTCGGCCGGCGGGCTCGCGTACTGCACGGTGTGGATGCGGCCGGGAACCGGGCCGTGCACGTACGCGCCCGCTGGCGTCCGCACCCAGTCACCCATCGGAACGGCCTCGGGCTCAGCCAGGTCGACCAGCGCCTGCCGCCCGGTGAACTCCGGGCCCAGCCCGGCGAAGCCGAACCCGGCCAGCTTGCGGACGGCGCTGCGGCCGCCGTCGCATCCGACCAGCCAGTCAGCGGTGATCCGCTGACCGCCCGCCTCGACCGTCACTCCGGCCGCGGCCGGCTCCAGCCCGGTGAGCTCGGTGCCGCGGCGGATCTCGGCCCCGAGGCTGACGGCGCGCTCGGCGAGAATCACCTCCAGCTGTCCCTGGCTGATGACGCCGCCGCCCAGGGTGTCGCTGGTCAGCGCCGGGTCGGTCAGGTCCAGGCGGTCGGCCCGGATCATCAGCCCGGCGAAGTGCCCGGCGAACACCGGCGGCTGCCCGGCCTGCGGCGGCTCCGGCTGGCGGCCAGGCTGCCTGGCCCCGGGGCCGTCCTCCGCACCGCCCGGCTCCGGTTGCTCACCCCGCGGACCGGGCGGGCCGGCGCCGGGGTCGAACCACCAGATCGCACTGTCCCGGACCGCGGGCAGCAGCCCGCGGCGGTGAAAGGCGTCCGCTGTCGGCGCGTTCACCGACCGCGCGCCCATGGCACCCGCCGTGAGATCCTCGCCCGTCCCGGCCGGCCTGGCGCTCCAGCACCAGAACCGGCACCCCGGCCAGCGCGAGTTCCCCGGCCACCATCAGGCCAGGCCCGGCGCCGGCGATCACTACCGGATGACTCATGGACCCAGCTCCTCACTCGGGAGCACACCCCGCGGACCCGCTGATAGCGGGAACAGTGTGCGCAGTTTCCGTTACGGTAACTCCACTGGGTACACTGTTCGCAATTAATTACCGGGGAGCGATGACGTGACCACTGCAGACGCCCCGCCCGGCCCGGAGCCGGTCATCTGGGCGCGGCCCGAGGGCGGCGGCCGCGGGCCGAAGCCCGCGCACAGCCGGCGAGACATCGCGGCGGCCGGCATCGCGATCGCCGGAGCCGAGGGCATCGACGCGGTATCCATGCGCCGGGTGGCCGCCGAGATCGGCGCGGGCACCACCTCGCTGTACCGCTACGTGCGGAACAAGGAGGAGCTGCTCGACCTGATGGCGGACGCCGCCCTGGGCCAGGAGGAGCCGCCCGCGCCGGGCGCGGACTGGGCCGCCGGCCTGGGCGAGATCGCCCGCCGGAACCGGGCGGTGCTGCTGCGCTACCCGTGGCTGACCGCGCTGTCGCCGGGGCGCCCCGCGCTCGGCCCCAGCAGCCTGCGCTGGCTGGAGGCCACCTTCCAGATCGCGGCCCGGCCGGACCTGACCGCCGACGACACGCTGGCCGTCGTCGGCACCGTGCTGACCTTCGTCCGCGGGCACGTGAGCACGGAGCTGGCCGAGCGGCAGGCGGGGGAGCGGTCCGGGGTGACTCCCGGCGAGTGGATGGCCGCCCAGGGCCGCTACGGCGACGAGATCATCAGCAGCGGCCGCTACCCGGCGCTCGCCGCGGTCATGATCGAGGCCGCGGGCCCGCACGCGCCCGACTGGTCCGAGGCCAGCTTCGCCGCGGGGCTGGGCTACGTGGTGGCGGGCCTGGTCGCGGCGTTCGGAGCCGGCTGAGCGACGGCGGGCAGCCGGTCAGAACAGGCGCAGGGTGCCGTCGTCAGTGCCGCGCATGGCCTCGTAGTCCAGCACCACGCACCGGATGCCGCGGTCCTGCGCCAGCGTGCGGGCCTGCGGGCGGATCTCCTGGGCGGCGAAGATGCCCTGGACCGGGGCCAGCAGCGGGTCGCGGTTCAGCAGTTCCAGGTAGCGGGTCAGCTGCTCGACGCCGTCAATCTCGCCGCGGCGCTTGATCTCCACGGCCACGCTCACGCCCGCGCCGTCCCGGCACATCAGGTCCACCGGGCCGATCGGCGTCGGGTACTCGCGGCGGACCAGCCGCCAGCCCTCGCCCAGCACCTGCACCTGTGCGGCCAGCAGCTCCTGGAGATGAGCCTCGACGCCGTCCTTGACCAGGCCGGGGTCCACGCCCAGGTCGTAGGCGGAGTCGCTGATGATCTCCTCGATGTTGATGGTGAGCGTCTCGCCGGACTTGCCGGTCACGACCCAGCGGCCTTCCGCCTCGGCCAGGCCGGCACGGCGGCGACATCCAGTTCAGCGGCTTGTAGCTGCCGCCGTCGGAGTGCACGAGGACCGAGGAGTCGGCCTTGACGATGAGCAGCCGGGTGGCCATCGCGAGATGGGCCGACAGCCGTCCCGCGTAGTCCACGCTGCACCGGGCAATGACGATTCGCACGAGGGCTAACTGTAGCGATCCGCGCGGCGGCCCCGCGGTATCTGCGCCGCCGGCGAGCCCGGCAGACTAGCTGCTGTGCTGGCTGATGCGGCTGTCTCCGACTGGTGCGCGGCCGCCCTGGGCGCGCCGCTGGACCGGGTCCTGTTCCGCACCGGGCACCTGGCGCTGGTCCTCGGCGCGGATCTCGCCGACGGCAGGCAGGCGGTCATCAAGGTCAGGCCGGCCGAGCCGCGGATTACCGGCTGCGTGGCTGTGCAAGCCCACCTTGCTGCGGCCGGCTTCCCCTGCCCGGCCCCGCTGGCCGGGCCGGGCCGGATCGGCCGCCTGTGCATCACTGCAGAGGAGCTGGTCCCCGCCGGCACCCAGCTGGCCCCCGAGCGCGGGGCTGCGCCGTTCGCCCGGCTGCTGGCGCAGCTGGTGTCGCTGGCGCCGCCGGCCGCCCGGCTGCCGGGGCTCGCGCCAGCGCCGCCGTGGAATGGCTGGGACCACCCGGGCCCGGGGCTGTGGCCGGACACCGACGATGAGGGGCGCGACCTCAACCAGGTCCGTGGCCCCGCCTGGGTCGATGCCGCAGCTTGCGCGGTGCGTGAGCGCCTGGGCGGCTGCCGGTCGCCGGCCCGCGTCGGGCACGGTGACTGGGAATCCCAGAACATCCGGTGGGCCGGCGGCCAGCCGCTGGCCGTGCACGACTGGGACAGTGTCATCGCCCAGCCCGAGACGGCGATCGCCGGGATGGCGGCGGCCGTGTGGCCAGCGGCCGGCGGCCCTGGTGCGGCGGCCACGGTCCGGCAGAGCGCCGATTTCCTGGCCGCCTACCAGGCCGCGGCCGGAGCGCGCTGGAGCGCAGGGCAGGTCCGGGACGCGTGGGCGGCCGGGCTGTGGGTGCGCTTGTTCAACGCGAAGAAGGCGGCCGCCAGCGGCGGTGGCCCCGAGCTCGGCCGGCTGGCCGCCGAGCTCGGCGGCCGGCTGGACCAGGCCGCTGCCCTCGACGGCGTAGGCCGCGCCGCAGCGGCGGGCCGCGTCACCCGGTGCGGATGAAGCGGCCGGGCGCGGCGGGGCGCAGGCTCGGCTCGTGAGCGAGCTGCCGTTCGGGGACCGGACCCGGCCGCCCTGGCGGCTGCTGGACCTGCTCGATACCCCCGACCCGGGCCTTCCCGATCGTCACGCCGTAATCCGGCCAGCGCGGCATCAGCCGGGGAACCCGACGGTGACCACTGCGTGCGAGGTCTGCAGGCAGGACACCAGCCTCCGGGGATTCGAGCCGGTCATCGAGTGCGTGAAGACCGCCGCGGTGAGCGGGCCCGGGCATCGCCTGAGCTGGCGAAGCGGTGCACCCGCCCGAGCCGGACGACGGTCGGGTTCGCCTGGCAGGAGCGCAGCGCCGCCCCGGCCGCAGTCCGTGTCGTGCCGACATGGAAGACCACATCCAGCTCGAATGGCGCCTGGCACTGGCCGGTGCAGGCCTGCCGGGTCGCCCCGCAGCCCGCCGCCAGGGCAGCGGCGGCAGCGAGCAGCGACGACGGTCGCCAGCAGCGAGCAACCGCCCGGCGTCCCGCGCTGCCGCCCGGGCCGTCTGGCCATGAGTCCATCATCACCCCGGCGGGTAGCGACCGCGCCCGTAGCTCAGGGCGGCAGCGAGCACCGGATCGGTGCCGGCCAGCAGGTCGTGCACCGTGGGCGCGACCGTGATGTCCGGGATTCCCTCGGGGGTGCGGGGCGAGTTGACGACCGCGGTCGTGTACTGGATCTGCACGTCGTGGTAGGGCAGTCGCAGCAGCCCGTAGTCATTGCCGAACTCATCGACGGGGTCGGCGGCCTCCTGGCCGATCAGCAGCGCGCGGGTCTGGTGTCGCAGGTTCCCGGCGTCCAGGGTCGCCGAGGAAGCGGTGAGCCCGTCGATGAGACCGAACACATGACCTGGCCGGTTCAGCGGGCGGTCCTTCCGGATGCCGGTGAGCAGCGACTGGAACGGCGTGGTGGTGCCGCCCCGGTTACCGCGCAGGTCGACGATCAGCCGCCAGCCGGGATGAGCGCGCAGCACGGCCAGGGCGCGGGCGGTCAGCCGCTGGAAGCCGTCGTTATCCAGGCACTGGTTGTACTTCAGGTACACCGCGCGCTGACGGCGGAGCACGCGCATCCAGAACGGCTCGGTGGCGTGCTGCTGGTAGAACGCCGCCGGGATGGTAGCCACGGCCGGGATCGGGCCGTCAGCCAGATTCTCCGCGGGCATCCAGACGCGGCGCTGCCCGCCGCCGGCTAGCTGCACGGTGATGGTCACCCCGCTGGAGGAGCGCGCCAGGCCGAGCCACCCCATCAGGTCGGCGTCATTGAGGTCACCGACCGACTGGTCGAACCCGGCTATCCAGGCCCGGGCCGTGCCCGGGTCCTGGTAGTCGATGACCGCGCGCAGCCGGGCCTCGACCTGCGCCGCCGGATGCCCGTCCACGGCGATCAGGCGCGCGCCGAGCAGGCTGCGATCAGCGGGCGGCACCAGGGTCACGTAGAGGCCCGTGCCGACCCACCGGACGGCGAACGGGTACAGCGATGAGGGCGGGAGCAGCAGCTGGGTTTCATCGTCATGCAGCAGCGCCACCATGGCGGCCAGGCCGGTGAGCACCTGGCCGTCGCTCAGCCGGGGCACCCTGGCCTCCAGCCGGGCCGCGGCCGCCTGCCACGCCGCCGGCGTCACATGCGTCAGGCCCGCGGCGTGCACCTGCGGGAGCCTGCGGGCCAGCACTTCGATGTCGCGCCGCCAGCGCTGGTCCCGCAGCGGCACCGGGGACTGGTAACTGCTGACCGCGACGATGGCGCCCGCGGCGGCGACGGCCACGGCCATGGCCGCGGCGATCACTGCGGGCTGCCGCCACGGCGGGCGGCCCGGCCGGTGCAGCCAGCGCGGGAGCAGGTGGCGCGGGGCGCTCTCGATGACGTCGGCGGGCGCGGCACCCGGCCGCGGCGGCCGCAGGCTCCGGGAGGGCCCGTCCGTCCCGCTGGCGTCCGCCTTGCTCATCGCGTCCTGGCCCGTGCGCATCACGGCCCGGCACGGCCGTGGGCCGGGCATCTGCGGCCACTATAAGGCCGCCGCAGCTTGCTCTCCGGCCCGCGATCGGCAGCAAGGCGGTTGTGGCGGTTCCGTTAGCCCGGACTCGCGGCGGCCGCCGCTCCCGGCTACCGGCCGGCCGCGCTGTCGCGGCCCGCGAGGTAGTCGCGCAGCTGGCCGGCGAGCGCGCCGATCGCCGCATGGTCGCCGCGGCGGGCCTGCGGCCACTCATCCACGCGGGTCCACCAGTACTCACGCGGAGTGCCGGGGAACCGCGGCAGGAGGTGGACGTGCAGGTGCGGGACGCCGTCGCCGATCACTGCCGCGTACACGTGCTCCGCGCCGGCCACCTCGCGCAGGGCCAGGCTCGCCCGGCTGCACCACAGGCCGATGCTGGCTGCCTCGGCCTCGGTCAGGTCCGCCATTTCCGGCGCGTGCCGCCGTGGCTCGACGAACAAGTGCCCCAGGTAGGCGACAGAGCCGTCGCGGCCCAGCGCCTCCGGCGGGGGGAGGTGCGAGACGACAGCCAGGTCGTCCTCGGCGATCGCGCCGCCGGGCATCAGCGCCGCCCGGTCCCGGTGCTTGCGGCACACCAGGCAGCCGGCGTCATCGGAATCAGCGGTCATGCGCCCTGTGTCCCTTCCTGGTCATGAACCCGTCACCGCGCCGGGCGGGCATGCTCACGGCCGTAGGCTAGTGCGGCGGCCAGCACCGGGTCCGCGCCGGTCAGCAGGTCCTGCACCGTGGGCGCGACCGGCACGTCCGGGATGCCCGCCGGCGTCCGGGGCGAGTTCACGGTGGCGGTCGTGTACTGGATCAGCACGTCGTTGTAGGGCAGTCGCAGCAGCCCGTTGTCGTTGCCGTACTCATCGATCGGGTCAGAGACCTGCTGGCCGATCAGCAGCCCGCGGGTGGCGTGGGCCAGCAGGCCGGCGTCCAGGGTGGCCGAGGAGGCGGTGAGGCCGTTGATGAGCCCGAGCACGTGGCCCCGCCGGTTCAGGACGGGGTCGCGCGTGATGCGGTTCAGCAGGGACTGGAACGGCGTGGTGTCCCCGCCAGTGTTGTTGCGCAGGTCGACGATCAGCCGGTAGCCGGGATGGGCATGCAGCACGGCCATCGCGCGGGCGGCCAGCCGCTGGAATCCGCCGTTGCTCAGGCACTGGTTGTACTTCAGGTAGACCGCATGCTGCCGGGGGAGTACCCGCATCCAGAACGGCTCGTCACGGCGCTGCAGGTACAGCGGGGCCGGGATGGCGGCGATCGGCGGGACCGGGCCGTTGTCTCGCCCGTGCGCGGCCAGCCAGACCCGGCGCACCTCGCCGCTCGCCAGCCGCAGGGTGAACGTCGCCCCGCGGGCGGAGCTGGCCAGGCCCAGCCAGGCCAGCAGGTTCGCGTTGTTGAGGTAGCCGGGCGACTCCAGCCCGATCTGATCCAGCCCGATCTCCCAGGCGCGGGCCGTGCCGGGGTCCTGGAAGTCGATCACCCCGCGCAGCCGGGACTCAACCTCCGCCATCGGATGCCCGTCGACGGCGACCAGGCGCGCGCCGAGCAATCCGCGGTCGGCGGACGGCACCGCGGTCAGGTACAGGCCCGAGCCGACCCACTGCGCGTTGAACAAGTACACCGGTGCGTCCGGCAGCATCAGCTGAGTCTCGTCGTCGTGCAGCAGCGCCACCATCCGCGCCAGTCCCACCAGCACCTGGCCGTTGCTCAGCCGGGGCACCTGCGCTTCCAGGCGGGCGGCCGCCGCGTGCCAGGCGGCCGGGGTCACGTGCGTCAGGCCCTCGGCATGCACCTGCGGCAGCTGGCGGGCCAGCAGGGCGATGTCACGCCGCCAGTGCTGGTCCCGGGCCGAGGGTGCGGGCGTGCGGGATCCGGCCACGGTCGCCGCGACCGCGGCCACGATGACCACCACCGCGATCGCCAGGACCGGCCCGCGCATCCAGGCCGGGCGGGCCCAGCGCGGTGCGTGCTCGATGAAGTCAGGCGCGGGCCCTGATCCGGGCACCTGCAGGCGGCTAGCAGGCTCTCCCGCGCCCCTGCTGCTCGCCTTGCTCATCGCGACCTGCCGGGTGCGGTGTGCCCGGCCGCTGAAGGAGGCGGGCACCTGCGGTCAATATAGGCCGCTTCGGCGCATTTATCCTGGATGACGACTCAGGAGCAAGGTTGTTGTGACGTTCCGTTAGCGAGAGCAGCCCGCCGTTCCGGCTACCTGTCCGGCGGCGCCGGGACAGGTGGCAGTCCAGGAGACGGGCGGCCTGCCTGCGCGCCGGGCGCTGTCTCAGCCGGGAGCCGGGCCGGCCAGCCGGCTCTCCCAGGCCCAGGCCGCGATCTCCACCCGGTTCCGCAGGCCCAGCTTGGCCTGGATGCTGGTCAGGTGGCTCTTGACCGTGCTGAGCGAGATGAACAGCTCAGCGCCGATCTCTGTGTTCGTCCGCCCGCGCGCGATGGCGCGGATGACCTCGGTCTCCCGGTCGGACAGCGGTGTCGCCGGCCGGGCCGCGGCCGGGGCCCTGGTCGCCGCCAGGTGCTGCAGGAGCCGGCGGGTGATGGCCGGGGAGATCAGCGCGTCGCCGGACACCGCCGCGCGGACGGCTTCGGCCAGCAGCGCCGGGCCGGCGTCCTTGAGCACGAATCCGGCCGCCCCGGCGCGCAGCGCCCCGTAGACGTACTCGTCGAGATCGAAAGTCGTGACGATGACGACCCGGAGCGGGTCGGCCACGCCGGGCCCGGCGATCGCGCGGGTGACCTCGATGCCGTCCAGCCGCGGCATCCGGATGTCGACCAGGCAGACGTCGGGGCGCAGCCGGCGGGCCAGGGCCACGGCCTCGGCCCCGTCGGCGGCCTCGCCGACCACGGTGATGTCCGGCTGGGCTTCCAGCAGCAGGCGCAGGCCGCTGCGGATCATCGCCTGGTCGTCGGCGAGCAGGACGCGGATAGTCACGCCTGCCCCGGCACGGCCAGTCCGCCGGGCCCCCGGCCGGCAGCTGCCGGCCCGGCTGCCGCCTGGCCACGCGCCGTCTGGCTAGCCTCCGCCTGACCGGTCGCCGCTGGCCGCCTGCAGGCTGGTCGGCCGCCGTCTGGCTCGCGTCCTCGGGCCGGGCGGCGGCCCGCGCGGCAGCAGCCCAGCCGGGCGCCGCCGTCCGCGCCCCCGGCAGCGGCAGCGTGGCGGTCACCGTCCAGCCCGCCGCGCGCCGGGACCCGCGCGGAGCGAGCCGCCCAGCCGCTCGACCCGCTCGCGCATCCCCAGCAGTCCGTAGCCGCTGGCGTGCGGGAACCGGGGACGGCCCGGCCGGGACAGCGTCGTCGGTGACCTCCACCGTGACGGCCCGCTGGTCGTGCCCGATGGTGACCGTTGACCGACCGGGCGCCGGGGGCATGCCGCGCGATGTTGGTCAGCGCCTCCTGGACGACCCGGTAGACGGTGGTGGTGACCACCGGCGGCCAGCCCGGGTCGGCGGGCCCGTCGGGCAGCTCAAGCCGCACGACGGGGCCGCCCGCGGCCCGCCCGGCGAATCTGCTCACCAGCTCGCTGAGCTCGCCAGGCCCGGGCGCGAGGCCCGCGCCGTCGCCAGCGTCGCTCGTCGCGGAGCAGGCCGATTACCCGGCGCATCGACCCGAGCGCGTCCGAGCCCGCCGCCTCGATGCCGGCCAGCGCGCTCGGCCAGCCGGCCAGGACCGGGGCCGACGGCCAGCCGGGCCGCCTGCGCCTGGATCACGATGCCGGTGATGTGGTGGGCCGCGGCGTCATGCAGTTCCCGGGCCAGCTCCAGGCGCTCGGCCCGGCGCACCGCGTCCATCGTCGCCTCGCGGCGGCCGTCCATCAGCCGCAGCCACAGCCCGGTGCCCAGGGCAGCGCCCCAGCCCAGGCCCATCAGCCGGGTCGCGGCGAAGGAAATCGGGATCCCGGAGGCGATGAACACCAGGTACCGCTCGACGGTCCCCGCGACCACGACCGCCCCGGCCGCCGCGATGCGCCGCCCCCCACCGGGCCGGCAGCGCCCGGACCGCCGAGCCGATCGAGCACCAGCAGGGCCAGGTCCGCCGCGGCGTCCGGCTGGGCCGGCAGCTGCCAGAGCCAGGCGGCCAGCTCGGCGGCGCCGCACACGGCCAGGCCCGCCGTCGCCGCCGCGGCCGCCGACCGGCCGCGCAGCAGCGCCGCCGCGCACACCAGCGTCCCGGCCGCCAGGTCGAACAGCCAGTTGCCGTGCTGGCGGGAGATGAGGTGCGCCTCGTAGGCCAGCAGCACCGCCAGCACGACGCCCAGCCCGGCATTGGCCACCGCGCCGGGCAGCGCGGCCCGCCGCCCCAGCCCGTCCAGCTGATCCCGCACGCTCATGCCGCTCAGCCTACGAAGACCGCACTGCCGCCGCGACCGGCCGAAAGTACGACGCCTCCGGCCAGGACCGTACTTCCGGCTGATGCCGGCGTCATCCGCTGGCCGGCACAGTGAACCGCATGCCATCCGGCTCCCCGGCCCCGCCTGGCCAGCAAGCCAGCCACCGGCGAGCGCCCACCAGCACAGGAGGACACGACATGAGCACCGTCGCTGCAGGCCGCGCGGACTGGGCAAGAGGTACCGGCGGCGCTGGGCGCTGTCGGACTGCACCCTGGACATCCCGGCCGGCCGGGTCGTCGGGCTGGTCGGCCCCAACGGAGCCGGCAAGACCACGCTGCTGAGCCTGGCCGCCGGCCTGCTGCGGCCGACAGCGGGCACTATCGAGGTGTGCGGCGGCCGGCCCGGCAGCGGCCGGGCGCAGCTGGCCCGGGTCGGCTTCGTCGCCCAGGACACGCCTGCCTACGCCAGGCTGACCGTCGCCGATCACCTGCGGCTCGGCGCCCGGCTCAGCCGCGGACTGGGACGACGCCAGCTGGCCCGCGACCGGATCGGGCGGCTGGGCCTGCCGCCCGGGCCAGCGCGCCGGGAGCCTGTCCGGCGGCCAGCGCGCCCAGCTCGCCCTCACCCTGGCCATCGCCAAGCGGCCCGAGCTGCTGCATCCTGGACGAGCCGGTGGCCAGCCTCGATCCGCTGGCCAGGGACGCGTTCCTGCGCGACCTGCACGACACGTGGCCGGACCAGGAGCTCAGCGTGGTGCACTCCTCGCACCTGATCTCCGACCTGGAGCGGGTCTGCGACTACCTCATCGTCCTGGTCGCCTCGCGGGTCCAGGTGGCCGGCGAGGTCAGCGAGCTGCTGGCCCGGCACCGGCTGCTCACCGCGCCGCGCATCGACCCCGCGTCCGTGCCCGCCCGGCCTGCACGTCATCTCCGTGCGGCACGGGGGCTCACACGACACCGCCGTCGTCCGCTGCGACGCCCCGGCCGCCCATGACTCCGTCGCGGCCGCACCTGCCGCGGCGCTCAGCCCGGTCGGCCTCGAAGACCTTGTCCTGGCCTACATGAGCCAGTCCGCGCCCGCCCTGGAGGTCACCCGATGATCTGGCTGACCTGGCGCCAGTTCCGTACCCAGGCCGCGGTAACCTTCGGCGTCATCGCCGTCCTGGCCGCCGTCCTGGCCGTCACCGGCCCGCAGCTCGCGCACCTGTCCAGCACCAGCAGTAACGAATTCCTCAGCCGGGTCAGCAGCGCGGACCGGGCACTGTGGGTCATCGCCAGCCTTGCGGTGCTGGCCGCGCCCGCCCTGACCGGGCTGTTCTGGGGCGCCCCGCTGATCACCCGCGAGCTCGACGCCGGCACCTACCGGCTGGCCTGGACCCAGACCACCCGGACTCGCTGGCTGGCCGCCAAGCTCGGCCTGCTCGGCCTGGCCGCCATGGCCGCCGCCGGGCTGCTCAGCCTGGCGGTGACCTGGTGGGCCCGCCCGTTGACGCCGCCATCGCCGCGCACCAGGGGATCCTGCCGCCCGGCCTGCTGGTCTTCCCGCGGCTGTCGCCGGAGCTGTTCGCCGCCCGCGGCATCGTCCCGCTCGGCTACGCCGCGTTCTTCTTCGTCCTGGGCGTGACCATCGGCGTCGTGGTGCGGCGCACCCTGCCGGCCATGGCCCTGCTGCTGGCCGCCTTCGCCGTCGTCCAGATCGGCATGACGACCTTCGTCCGGCCGCACCTGATCGCGCCCGAGCAGCGCACCGAGGTCATCAGCGCCGCCAACCTGCTCAACATCAACGTCAACAACAGCATCACCGTCGTGGCCAGCGAGCCGGGCGCCTGGGTCAGCGCGCAGCACACCGTCAACGCGGCCGGCCAGCCGGTCCAGGCGCCGTCCTGGGTGCTGACCTGCCCCGCCCGGTCGGCCGCCGCCAGCCAGGCCTGCTACACCCGGCTGGCCCGGCTCGGCTACCGGCAGCAGATCACCTTCCAGCCCGCGAGCCGGTTCTGGCCACTGCAGCGCGACGAGACGGCCATCTACCTCGCCCTGACCATCGCTGCGGCCGGCCTGTGCACCTGGTGGACCCGCCGCCTGCTGTCCTGACCGCGCCCGGCCCGCCCGCCCGGCGCAGCCCGGCCCGCTGCGCCGGGCGCGGCTAGCTCCGGTCGCTGGCGCCGAGGGCCCGGGTCAGCGGTTCAGTGCGGTGGGGTGGCGCGGCTGGTAGATGCCGAGCTCGGTGCCGTCGGGCAGCCGGATCGCGGCCATCAGCCCCCAGCCGCGGTCGGCCACGTCCTGCGCTACCTCGACGCCCTTGCCGCGCAGCTCGGCCAGGGTCGCGTGAATGTCGTCGCACATCAGGTACAGCTGGTGCGCGCCGGCCTCGGCGGGGTGGACGGCCAGCTCGGCCGGCGGCAAGGCGAAGATCTGCCAGCCCTCCCCGGCGTCGACCGACGACAGGCCCAGCGTGCCGGACAGGAACTCCCGCACCGGCCCGGCAGCGGGCGAGTACATGATTGCGTGCACCCCGGTAATCATGGCCGGGAGCCTACCGGCCCGCGCTGTCGCGGGTCAGGCTCACGACGCTCGCCAGGGCAGTCGTACCGTGGTAGGAACTACCAGGGTAGGATGAGCGCGTGAAGGTAGACAAGGTGAGTGTGTCTCTCGATCCCGAGCTTGGAGATGCTGTCCGGTCGGCAGCGGCTCAGGCGGGTAAGCCGTTGTCGGCCTGGCTGGCGGAAGCAGCGGCGAGCAAGCTGCGAGCCGAGGCCCTGGATGAGTTTCTGGCCTCCTGGGAAGCCGAGCATGGTGCTCTGACTGCAGCGGAGATCAGCCGTGCCGAGCGCGAGCTGGGCATGCATGCTGATGAGCCGGCTGCGTGAGCGCTCTGGTTCTGGATGCTGGGGCGCTCGTGGCGGTTGATCGCGGCGATCGCGCCATGATGGCCCGGCTCCGTGTCGCCCGGCAGAGCGGGCTGGAGCTTCGCAGCAATGCGATGGTGGTTGCCCAGGTGTGGCGTGATCCGCACGGCCGTCAGGTCAGCCTCGCCCGGCTGCTCCGTGCTGTGGACGTCCGCGTCGTCAGCCAGCAGGATGGCCGCGAGGCCGGCGAGCTGATGGCCCGGGCCGGCACTACCGATGCGGTCGACGCGACTGTCGTGCTGCTGGCGGGCCGCGGCGATCGAATCCTCACCAGCGACCCTGGTGACCTGGGACGCCTAGCTTCGGTGGCGAGACAGTCTCCGGTCATTGTGAGCTGCTGAACCCCTCGCATCCAAGGCAGCAGCTGGTTTGAACGTGAGCTGCACAGCGGTCAGCGCCGGGACGGTTACCGAGAGCAGCCGGGATGGCGGCGGCACTCAGAGGGCGAGTTTCATGCCCTCGTGGCTGGCAATGAAGCCGAGTCGCTCGTAGAAGCGGTGCGCGCGGGTCCGGGTCTTATCGGAGGTGAGCTGGACCAGCGCGCAGTTGCGGCGGCGGGCCTCGTCGATGACCCAGGTCATGATGGCCGCGCCGAGGCCGTTCCCCTGGTAGTCCTCGCGGACCCGGACCGCCTCGACCTGGGCCCGCAGTGCGCCCCGGCGGGCCAGGCCGGGCAGGAACGACAGCTGCAGCGTCGCCACTACCTCGCCGCCGGCCTCGGCGACGATCAGCAGGTGCGCCGGGTCGGCGTCGATGACCCGGAAGGCGCGCAGGTAGGGGGCCAGGTCGCCGTCGGCGGGCGGAGCGTCGCGGGTCGCCCCCAGCTGGTCAGCGGCCAGCAGGCCGACAATGGCGCGCAGGTCATCCGCACGCGCCTGCCGCAGCACGACCGGCTCGGCGCCTAGCTCCAGTGTGGTCAGTGTGGTCACCCGGCCATTCTGCCGGGTGCCTGCCGGGGAGCGGGCAAGCAGCAGCCGCCCGGCTTAGGGTGGCGGGGTGACCGGTCCGCAGCACAGCCAGCACCCGGAGCCCGGCCCGCCCGGCCGGGAGCCCGCGGACATGGTGGAACTGGGCGACCGCCGCCTGGCCTTCCTGCCCGACCGGCTGCCGCGGCTCGCCGTCATCCTGGTCGTGGCCGGCCTGGTCATCGGCCTGGCGGCCGGCTATGCCACGGGCTACCAGCACGCTCGCTCCCGCGCCGCTGCCACCTCGCGCGCTTCCGGTCCGGCCACGACCCGGCCTGCCGGCACTGGCCCGTTCAGCCCGCCCCTGGTCCAGGACACCGGGCTGTGCTCCGTGCAGTCCGGGCACCGGCTGCAGCTGGGGGTTCAGGTCTTTAATGAGTCGGCGGCACCGCTGCGGCTGCGCCGGGTCGCGGCCATCATGCCCTTTACCGGGCTCCGGGCGACGGGGCTGTCCTGGGGATCCTGCGGCGAGCTGCCCGGGTCGCTGCTTTACCCCGCCCAGCCGCTGCCGCCGGGCGGTACCGGCTGGTTCACCATGTCCTTCCGGGTCCTGGTCCGGTGCCCGGCCGCCGACCCGGTCCAGTTCCGGCTGTACTTCGAGCAGCGCAGCCACGCCGGGCGGGTCGTCCTGCCTGGCTTCAGTGACCTGGGCGGCGTCCGGTACTCCGGCTGCTATTCCGGCTGACCCGGCCCGGCAGCTACTGCCGGGCGAACGCCTGCTGAGCCAGCGGGTCATCCGCGGGCAGGACGCCGGGCTCCGGCGCGGGGCCGGGCACCTCCGCCGCGGCCGCCGCCGGGGCCCGCTCGGGGACTAGTGCCGCGGCCCGCCCGGGTCCCGCCGCGGCCTGCGGGAGGACCGCCGCCGCGGCCGGTCCGGCCTGCTGCGCGGCCGGGGCGGCCGGGGCCGGGGCCGCTCCGGTCAGCAGGCGGACGTAGGCCGACGCCGGGTGCGCGGCCAGCAGCCGCACCCGCCCGTCGCCGCTGCCCCGCTGCCCGACCGGGACTACCACCGCGGGCAGGCCCGCGGGGTCGGTCACGAACAGCTGGAAGTCGCTGAACCGGAAGTGGTCGATGTCCACGATGGGCTTGGGGTAGTGGTGATAGCCCGCCGCGGCCGGCAGCACCCCGGTGTGCGCGGCGGCCGGCAGCGGCAGCGAGGCGTTGAAGATCGAGTCGGTCCAGGCCGCCACGCCGTCCGCGTCGGTGATCGTCGTGGCCAGCAGGCTGGCTCCGTCGTGGTAGCCGAGCGCCTCGTAACCCGGCAGCGTGTCCGGGAAGCCGGCTACCACCCGGGCCGCGTACTGGCGCAGCCCGTCGATCTTGGCCGGGTCGGCGCAGAACTGCGCTGACCACTCGATGCCGAGCGGTACCTGCAGGCACATCCAGCCCTGGGCGTCCTTGACCCAGACCGAGCCGCCGTGGTGGTCCTGATAGTTCTCGCCGGCGAACGTCCAGTCCGTGGTCGTGGCGACTAGCTGGCGCATCAGGGCCCGGCTGCGCACGTAGGCGGGGCTGTCGCTGCGCGGCGGATGATCCACCACCGCGATCATCCAGGGAAAGTCCTCGTGCTCGGGATGGGTCCCGGTCATGTCAGCCCCCGCCCTGCGGTCGCGGCCAGGCACCCGGCCCGGCCACGTCAGCCCGCTGTCAGCCCCCAGGATCGCACGCTCGCGGCCGAGAAGTAGGGTCGCCGGCATGGACATTCGCGAGGTAGCCGTCATCGGCCTGGGGACCATGGGCGCCGGCATCGCCGAGGTGCTGGCCCGTGGCGGGCTGCAGGTGGTCGCGGTCGAGGCCGACCCCGAGGCGCTGCGCCGCGGCATGTCCATCCTGCAGCGCTCCCTGGACCGGGCCGTCAGCCGCGGCCGGATGACCAGCGACGAGCAGGCCGCCGTCCTCGGCCGGGTCCGGCAGGCCGGCGGGTTCGCCGAGGCGGCCGGAGCTGACCTGGCCATCGAGGCCGTGCCCGAGCGAATGGAGATCAAGCGGCAGGTCTTCGCCGAGCTGGACCGCGCCTGCCGTCCCGACGCCATCCTCGCGACCAACACCTCCTCCCTGTCGGTCACGGAGATCGCGGCCGGGACGCAGCACCCCGGCCGCGTCGTCGGCCTGCACTTCTTCAACCCGGCGCCGGTCATGCGGCTGGTCGAGGTCATCGACACCGTGCTGGCGCAGGAGGCCGCAGTCACCGCCGCCGCCGACCTGGCTGCCCGGCTCGGGAAGACGTGCGTGCGGGTCAGTGACCGGGCCGGGTTCGTGGCCAACGCGCTGCTGCTGCCTTACCTCAACCACGCGGTCACCCTGCTGGAGACTCGATTCGCCAGCCGCGCGGACATCGACACTGCCGCCACCGGGGGCATCGGGCTGCCCATGGGCCCGCTGGCCCTGCTCGACCTCATCGGCCTGGACACCGCGCTGTCCATCCTCGAGGTGCTGCACGACGAGCTCGGCGGCTCCCGCTACCAGCCCGCCCCGCTGCTGCGCCGCCTCGTCGCAGCGGGCCGGACCGGCCGCAAGAGCGGCCGGGGCCTGTACGACTACGGACCGGTCGCCACGCCGTCGGCAGCCGCGACCGCGACGAGCGATATCCGTAACGGGGCCGGGGCCGGACCCGCCGTCATCACTCTGGCCGGGCCCGGTGCCCGTCCCGACAGCGAGCTCGCGGCCGCCGCGGCCGCCGCCGGGGTCACCGTCCGCACTGACCCGGCCGAGGCCAGCGACCTGGTGCTCATCGCTGCCTCGCCCGCGGCGCCGGTGCTGGCCGCGGCCCTCGCCGCGGGCCGGCAGGCCGACACCGTCGGCCTGCACCTGGCCGGGTCGCCGTCCGGCGGCGACCGGCTGGCCGAGATCGTGCCGACGCGGCTGACCAGCCCGGCCGCGGCCGCGGCGGCCGCGGCCCTGGCCGGGCGGCTGGGGCTGAGCGCCGTGCAGGCCCCGGACCGGCCCGGCTTCCTGATCGGCACCCTGCTGTACCCGCACCTGGCCGACGCCGTCCGGATGGTGCAGGACGGTTACGCCAGCGCCGCCGACGTCGACACCGCGATGACGCTCGGCTGCGGTTACCCGCGCGGGCCCCTGGAACTGCTCGACCAGGCCGGCCCCGGCACCGTTCTGGAAATCCTGCAGGCCATGCACCTGGTCTACGGCGACCCGGCGTACGCCGCTCCGCCGCTGCTAGCGGAGCACGCCGCGGCCGGCCTGCCGTTCCGCCGCTGATCTTCCTGGCGCGAGTAACCCGTGAGTCCCCGCAAGGCCCGCCGCCTGCCAGCCGACATCCCGCGCCGGCCGCGCCGCGGTGCCAGCCGCCGCCCCGCCGCCCCCGCGGCCGCGGGGGAGGAGCCGGCCACCCGGCTAGGGCCGCCGCAGGTTCAGTCCTGGCCGGACGGCGACTGGGTCGTCCGCCAGGTACCCGGGCCGGCCGCGGCCAAGGCTTACCGGTGCCCCGGCTGCGATCAGGAGATCCTGCCCGGCGTGCCGCACGTCGTGGTCTGGCCCGAGCAGGCCAACGGCACAGAAGATCGCCGGCACTGGCACAATTCGTGCTGGCAGCGCCGTCCGCGCCGGCCGGGACCCGGCCCGCGCACGCACCGCCGAGGGAGATCATGACCGAGATCACGGCCGGCACGGTGCTGCCCGCGCACCGCGAGCCCGTCACGCTGATGACCGCCGACGGACTGCGGCTCGTCGGCGAGCTGGCCCGGCCCGCGGACCGGCCGCCGGTGGCCACCCTGATCTGCCTGCACCCGCTGCCCGTCCAGGGCGGCATGATGGACAGCCACATCCTGCGCAAGGCGTCGTACCGGCTGCCGGCGCTGGCCGGGGTGGCGGTGCTGCGCTTCAACACCCGGGGCACGTCCTCGGACCGGGGCACCAGCGAGGGCGAGTTCGGTGCCGGGGTGGCGGAGCGGCACGACGTGGCGGCCGGCATCGGGTACGCGGTGGCGGCCGGACTTCCGGCCCGGTGGCTGCTGGGCTGGTCGTTCGGCACCGAACTGGCGCTGATGTGGGGCGATGACCCGGCGGTCGAAGGCGCGATCCTGCTGTCGCCGCCGCTCAAGCGGGCCGGTGACGACGAGCTGGATGCCTGGGCGGCGGACGGCAAGCCGCTGGTCGCCCTGGTCCCGGAGCTGGATGACTACCTGCGGCCGCCGGAGGCGGCGGCCCGGTTCGCGCGCGTCCCGCAGGCCGAGGTCATCGGCGTGCCGGGGGCCAAGCACCTGTGGGTGGGGGAGCGCTACGTGCGCATCGTGCTGAACGAGATCGTGCGCCGGGTGGCCCCGGCGGCCTGGCCCCTGCCGACCGAGTGGAAGGACTCCGATGAGCCTGTTTGACCTCAGCGGGAAGAAGGCGCTCGTTACCGGCGCATCGCGGGGCATCGGCCAGGCCATCGCGGTGGCCTTTGCCGATGCCGGCGCGGACGTGGCGCTGGTCGCGCGCAGCGCCGACGGGCTGGCCGGGACGGCCGAGTCCGTGCGGGCGGTGGGCCGGGAGGCCCACGTCATCCCGGCCGACGTGACCAGCCAGGAGGCGGTCACGGCGGCGGTGGAGTCGGCCATCAGCAAGCTGGGTTATGTCGACATTGTCGTGAACAACGCCGGCGGCTCGAATTTCATGGTCGGCTTCGCGGACCTGCGGCTGGCCGGCTGGGACAAGCTGATCACCCTCAACCTGAGCTCGGCCGTCTACGTCTGCCGCGCGCTGGCCGGGCACCTGCTGGAGCGCGGGCAGGGCTCGGTCATCAATGTCGCGTCGGTGGCCGGGGTGGCCTCGGCCCCGCTCATGTCGCCCTACGGCGCGGCTAAGGCCGGGCTGATCTCGCTGTCCAAGTCGCTGGCCGTGGAGTGGGCCGGCTCGGGCGTGCGGGTCAACGCGCTGTGCCCCGGCTGGACCGCGACAGCGCTGAACCAGACCCTGTGGGAGGACCCGGAGGCGGGCCCGGCGACCATCGCGAACGTGCCGATGCACCGCTGGGGCCGGGCCGAGGAGATGGCCGGGCCCGCGGTGTTCCTGGCCAGCGACGCCTCGTCCTACATGACCGGCCAGGCTCTGGTCATCGACGGCGGCCAGACCGCGAGCGCCTGACCGCCCGGCCGGCCCCGACGGCAGCAAGAAGGCCCGCCCGGATCACCGGGCGGGCCTTCTTGCAGATCAGGCTAGGCGGCGGGTCGTTACTCCTCCCACCACTCCTCGCCCTCGTCACTGTCGGACTTGGGCCGGCCGTTCGCGGGCTGCTTGGCTGCCTCGGCCTTGGGGGCCGAGGCCTGCTGCGGTGCAGCCTGCCGGGCGGGCGCCTGCTGGGCCGAGCCGCCGTTGGCGGCCGGGCCCGCGGTGACTGCCTTGGCCGCCGGGGCGGCGACTGCCGGCGCCGGCGCCTTGAGCGCGTCGGCCAGGCCCGGCATCTGGGTGCCGAGCAGCTGGCTGATCTGCGCCAGGTGCGCCGCCACGCTGTCCTTCTGCTTGTTCAGGTCGTCGACCTGACGCTGGGCCGCGGTGCGCACCCGGTCGGCCTCGGACTTGGTGTCGGCCAGCAGCTGGTCGGCCTGAGCCTTGGCCTGGGCGACGATCTGGTCGGAGTTCTTCTTGGCGTTGCTGACCAGCTGCCGCGAGTGCTGGTCGGCGTCGCGCCGGGTCTGCTCGGCCTGGGCGCTGGCCTTGGTGGCCCGCTGCTCGGCGGTCGCGGCCCGCTGCTCAGCCTCGGAGACCAGCTTCTGGGTGGCGGCCTGGGCGGCGGAGAGGCGCTCGGCCTCCTGGCGCTCGGCCTCCTCGCGCCGCGCAGCCAGCTGAATGTCGAACTCGGCCTCGGCCTGGGCCCGCTGCGCCTCGCTCTCCTCCAGGATCCGCTGGGCCTGACTGCGCATCTCGTCAGCCTGGCGCTTGGAGGTGGTGAGGATCTCGTCCCGCTCGCGCTTGGACGAGGCGCGCATCTGGGCGACCTCGCGCTCGGCAGTGGTCCGCATCTTGGCCACTTCGCGCTCGTTGCCGGCGCGCTTCTCGGCGACCTCGTGGTCGGCCGTGGCCCGCAGCTTGGCCACCTCGCGCTCGGTGGTGGAGGTCAGCTCGTCGGCCTCACGGCGGGCCCCGGTCCGGATACCGTCGGCCTCGCGCTCGGCGGAGCCGCGCAGGTCGTCGGTCTCCCGCTTGGCGACGGCCCGCAGCTCGCTGGCCTCGTTCTCGGTAGCGGCGCGGAGCTCCGCGGCCTCGACCTTGGCTGCCGCGTTCATCTCGTTGGCGGCGGACCGGGATTCCTGCACTATCTCGGTGGCCTGCTCCTCGGCCAGCCGCAGGAGCTGCTCAATACGAGAGCCCAGCCCGGCGTAAGTAGGCCTTTCTTGTTCCTGAAGCTGGCGGTGCGCGTCGGCTAGCTCCTGCTGCAGTGCCTGGCTCTGATCCCGGTGCTGGCGAAGGTCCGTATCAACCTGCTTCAGGTACTCATTGACCTGATGCGGGTCGTAACCACGCATGACCCGGGCAAAGTCGCGCTGCGGAGTTTCCTCGAAGAAGTTGCTGAGCTGTGCATCGATGTCGGGCTGCATGGTCGCCTAATCCTGTGTAGACCGGGGGAATTCGCACACCCGGGCAACCGCCTCATACGTCCAGTCGCCGGACCTGGCAGCACCACCGCCGCCCCTGGCCCGGCCGGCACGCAATTCCGCTCGCCCGGTGCTGGCAGCGTACTCCCCTGTTGCCTCGTTGGCGGCCTGTTCGGGGTTGCTCGTGCTAGAGATACGCCTTTTTTGCGATATGTCATTTTTGCAAGCGGCTTAGCCGCCCGAAGGGCGGCCGCTGCCCCCATTTGATCAGCCCGCCGGCGGCGCCTGGACGAGCTCGGTCAGCACCCCGCCGATATCGGCCGGATGCAGGAACGCGATCGACGCGCCCATCGACCCGTGCCGCGGCCGGGCGTCGATCAGCCGCACCCCGGCGGCCCCGATCGAGGCCAGCGCCGCTGTGATATCGGCCACTCCGTAGCCCACGTGGTGCAGGCCCTCGCCGCGCCGCTCCAGGAACCGCCCGACGGGGGTGTCGGGGCCCAGCGGTTCCAGGAGCTGCACGTACGACCCGCCGGCGAGCCCCTCCACGCCGGCGACCTGCAGCATCGCCTCGCGGACGCCCTGGTCGGCGTGCACCTCGCGGCTGACCACGCGCAGCCCCATCGTCGCCTCGTAGAACTCGATCTTCGCTTCCAGGTCCCGGCACGCTATTCCGACATGGTCAATACGGGTCAGCACGCTCGCCACACCTCCGGTTATCGGGTTGCCCGCGGGTATCGTTTCAGGCATGCAGGAACCAGTGATCACGGGCGGGGCCAGGACGGCCATCGGACGGCTGATGGGCTCGCTGAGCGGCTTCAGCGGGGCCGATCTCGGCGGAATCGCCATCAAGGCGGCGCTGCAGCGGGCGGGGGTGCGCGGCGACCAGGTTGACTACGTGATCATGGGCCAGGTGCTGCAGGCCGGCGCCGGCCAGATCCCGTCGCGGCAGGCGGCGGTGGCAGCAGGCATCCCGATGACGGTGCCGTCGCTGACGATCAACAAGGTGTGCCTGTCCGGGCTGGACGCGATCGCGCTGGCCGCTCAGCTCATCCGGGCCGGGGAATTCGATGTGGTGGTGGCCGGCGGCATGGAGTCCATGTCGCAGGCGCCGCACCTGCTGCCGGGATCACGGCGCGGCTTCAAGTACGGCAACGTCGAGCTGGTCGACTCGATGGCGCACGACGGCCTGACCGACGCCTTCGACCAGGTGTCCATGGGCGCGTCCACCGAGACCCACAATGCCCGGCTGGGCATCAGCCGCGCCGAGCAGGATGAGTTCGCCGCCCGGTCCCACCAGCTAGCCGCCCGGGCGGCCAAGGACGGCTTGCTCACGGCGGAGATCACTCCCGTGCCGGTGCCGCAGCGGCGCGGCGAGCCGGTGGTCTTCGACACCGACGAGGGTGTCCGCGGCGAGACCACCGCTGAGGCCCTCAGCGCGCTGCGGCCGGCCTTCGCCAAGGACGGCACGATCACCGCCGGGTCGGCCTCGCAGATCTCCGACGGCGCGTGCGCTGTGGTGGTCATGTCGGCGGCGGCGGCGCAGGCAGCGGGCGCGCCGGTACTGGCCGAGATCGGCGCGCACGGCGTGGTGGCCGGACCGGATAACTCCCTGCACTCCCAGCCGTCCCGGGCCATCGAGAAGGCACTGGGCCGGGCCGGGCTGAGCGTCGCGGACCTGGACCTGATCGAGATCAACGAGGCGTTCGCCGCGGTGGCCATCCAGTCCATGCGCGACCTGGGCGTCGGCCCGGACAAGGTCAATGTCAACGGCGGCGCCATCGCGCTGGGCCACCCGATCGGCGCCTCCGGTGCCCGGCTCGCCCTGCACCTGATCACCGAGCTGGGCCGCCGCGGCGGCGGCACCGGCGCGGCGGCGCTGTGCGGCGGCGGCGGCCAGGGCGACGCCCTGCTGCTGCGGGTGCCCGCCGCCCGTGGCTGAGGCGCCCGCGCCGGGTCCCGCCGCGGCCGCGGGCCGTGTCGGGCGGCGCGGGCAGGCCAGCCCGGCCGAGCTGATCGAGGCGGCGCGGGCAGGTGACCCGCGGGCCCTCGGCCGGCTGGTCTCGCTGGTGGAGAACTCATCCGCGCTGCTGCGCGACGTGATGGCCGCGATCGCGCCGCTGGCCGGGGGCGCCCACGTGATCGGGCTGACCGGCTCACCGGGCGTGGGCAAGTCGACGGTGACCGCCGCCCTGGTGCGCAGCTACCGCGAGGCGGGCCTGCGGGTCGGCGTGCTGGCGGTGGACCCCACCTCGCCGTTCAGCGGCGGCGCGCTGCTGGGGGACCGGGTCCGGATGCAGGACCACGCGACGGACGACGGGGTGTTCATCCGGTCGATGGCGAGCCGGGGGCACCTGGGCGGGCTGGCCTGGGCGACCCCGCAGGCGGTGCGGATCCTGGACGCGGCGGGCTTCGCGGTCATCCTGCTGGAGACGGTCGGGGTGGGCCAGGCCGAGGTGGACATCGCTGCCACCGCTGACACGACGCTGGTCGTGGTCGCGCCGGGCCTGGGCGACTCCATCCAGGCGGCCAAGGCCGGCATCCTGGAGATCGCCGACGTGTTCACGGTGAACAAGAGTGACCGGCCGGGCGCCCAGGAGGTGGTCCGGGACCTGCGCACCATGCTGGCCATGGCCCGGTACGACACCGGCGACTGGAAGCCGCCCATCGTCAGCACGACGGCCGCGACCGGGGACGGGATCACGGACCTGACCGCCGCGATCGGACGGCACCAGGACTGGCTGGAGCAGTCGGGAGAGCTGGGCACGCGCCGCCGGGTCCGGGCCCGCGAGGAGATCGCCGCCATCGCGGTCACCGAACTGCGCCGGCGGCTGGGCGGGCTGCCGGGCGAGGACAAGCTGGATGAGCTGGCCGGCCGGGTGACGGCAGGCGAGCTGGACCCCTACGCGGCCGCCGACGAGCTGATCGGCGAGTAGTTACCCGCTGGCCGGGGCCGGGCCGGGTGCGGCTCCGGCACCGGGCGGCCCGGGCTCCGCCGGCGCGGCGGCGGACTGCGGCGGCGCGGCGGCGGACTGCGGCGCGGCAGCCGGACCAGCCGGAGCCGGACCAGCTCGTTTCCGGTCCGCGGTCTCGTGGTCACTGGCGGTCTGCGCGCGGGCCGCCTGTGCCGCAGCGGCTTCCTCAGCCGCCTCCATGATCGACTCGCTGCGCAGCCGGGCCTCGTAGGCGGCCTTGCCGCCGCGGGCACCGAACAGCCGCTTGGTCAGCACCAGGTACAGCACCAGCGCCAGGTTGATCGCGAAGAAGATCAGCGTCGTGACGGTGACCTTCCGGGACAGGTCATAGATCTCCAGCGGCAGGCCGGCCGACGTCGCCACCATCGCGAAGTACTCGCCCCAGCGGCGGCCCAGCCACAGTCCCGCGCCCTCGATGACCTCGACGGCGGCGTAGGCAGCCAGCCCGGTCGCGAGCAGCGTGATCGACGCGGCGCTCAGGGTGAGCGCGTGCTGGATCAGGCCGACCAGCTTGGAGTTATCGATGTTGTAGCCGAGCTGCCGGAACAGCTCCCGGACGATGGGCCGCTCCCGGTCGAACGCCGCGTCGATGGAGTTCCGGGCGTACTTGAACCGCCACAGCCCGTAGGCCAGCGCCACGAACACCACCGCGCGGATGAACCGCTCGACAGCGAAGAAGCGCAGGATGACCGCGCTGCGGACCTCCTTGCCCCGGCGGACCTGCGGTGCCTCGGCGGCCGGGCCGGTCAGGTCCGGCGGCCCGGGCACGAAGCTGCCGCAGCGCAGGCAGCGCCACGCCTCGCCGCCCGCGGTCTGGCCGTGCAGCTGCTCGCGCAGGCCCGGCTCCTCCGGGGCGAAGGTCAGGTGCCCGGAGCGTCCGCAGGCGAGCATGCTCCAGTCCATCGTCGCAGCCTACGGCAGGCCGGCTACTGCGCCCCGGCCCGCAGCACTGGCGTGTTCTCATGCGCGCCGGGGGCCGCAGGCCCGGCCCGCGCCGGGTTTCAGGCGCTGACCAGGATGCCGTCGGCCAGGGTGAGCACCTCGCCGCAGGTCATCGCCAGGACGTCCGGGTCGCTGCCGGCCGCAACGATGCCGGTGTCGGTCCCGATGTCCCGGATGCTGGCCGCCAGCACGGCGGCGTCGCGCGGTTCCAGGCCGTCCAGCAGCCCGTCGATGAGCAGCAGTTCCGGCTGGTGCACGGCGGCCGCGGCCAGCCGGGCCCGCCGGGCGACCGGGTCGGGCGCGGCTCGCAGCGGGACCTCCGCCCAGGGGGCGAGCTCGAGCCGGTCCAGGATGGCGGCCGCGAGCAGGTTCCGGTCGCGGCGCGGCAGCCGGGTCCTGCGGGCGGCGTGCTCGACCAGGCCGCGGACCCGGACACCGGGCCGGGTCCAGCTGCCGTGCCGCGCGATGCCGATCCGCGCGCGTACCGCGGCCCGGCCGCGCTCGGTGCGCATGTCCTCGCCGAGCACCCGCAGCTCGCCGTAGCTGGGCGAGGCCAGCCCGGCTAACAGGTCGACAACGGCGCTCGCCGCGGCGGGCTGCGGGATGAGGATCCCCAGCGCCGGCTGCCCGCTGAGCGGAGACTCCAGGCGGAAGCTGGCAGACCGGAGCGTCCAGCCCCACGCACGGCGTACTCCTACGCCGGCGGCCAGCACAGGTGTCATTGGCATGACGAAGAAACAGGACCCACACTATCCCCCGATTTTGTGCGGTCACATGCTTGTTAAGCAGGCAAGATAACGTTCCGTACATAACCGTGTCCACGGTCGCGCCGGGCGATTCCGGACCGGTTCCGGCCGGTTCCGCTGATGCCCCTGCGCCGATCACCGGATACCCCCGGATGCCGGTCACCGGACGGGCCGGACGCCGGTCACCGGACGGCGGGCTGCTGGTCACCGGACGCCCGGGCCGCTGGCCCGCGCGGCGGCCGCTGCGCAGCAAACCGGTACCTTGTGGCTGTGTCCAAGCCGCTGGATCTGCCTTTTGACCCGATCGCGCGCGCGGCCCAGATCTGGGAGAACCGGTTCGGAGATGCCCGGGCGATGGCCGCCGTCACCGCCATCATGCGGGTCCAGCAGATCCTGCTGGCCGAGCTGGACGGCCTGCTGCGGCCGCACGGCCTGACCTTCGCGCGCTATGAGGCGCTCGTGCTGCTGACGTTCAGCCGGGAAGGGGCGCTGCCCATGCGGCTGATCGGCCAGCGGCTGATGGTGCACCCGACCAGCGTCACCAACACCATTGACCGGCTGGAGCAGCAGGGGCTGGTCGTCCGCAAGCCGAACCCGAGCGACGGGCGCGGCACGCTGGCCGAGATCACGGCCGCGGGCCGGGACGTGGTGGCCGCCGCCACCGCGGACCTGATGGCCGCCGAGTTCGGCATGGGCGGCTACAGCCCGGGCCAGCTGGAGGACATCTCCGCGGTGCTGCGCAGCCTGCGGGTGTCGGCCGGCGACTTCAAGGACAGCTAGCGCCGCGGCGCGCCCGCCGCGGCCGGGTCCGGCGGGCCGCCAGCGGCCGCCGGCCAGCGGTCAGCCGGAGATCCGGGACGGGGTCCAGGTCTGGCCGCCGTCGCTGGTCACGAAGATCTCGCCGAGCCCGGCGTCCGCCGGGACCGCGACGCCCTGGGTAGCGGACGTCATCCCGACATAGCTGAACCCGCCGGCGGGCGCCCCGCCGCTGACCGCCGCGCGGTGCCAGGAGGCGCCGTCGGGGGAGTAGTCGATTCCGGCGTTCGTGGCCAGCACCACCTGACCCGAGCTGGTGCCCGCCAGCGACCGGGCGGCCGCCTGGCTGGGCGGCTGCCCGACCTTCGTCCAGGTCACCCCGTCGGCCGACCGCCACAGCTGCTTGGCCTGCGTCGCCTGGTCCGGGGTCACCTGGCTCCCGCCCGGCGCGCTGACCGTGGCGCAGTTCAGCAGCAGCCCGCCGCCGCTGCCGATCGTCAGCTGGGCGCCGAGCGGCGCGCCGGTGCCGGTGGCCGTCCCCGGCGTGCACGGCGCCTTGCCCTTGTAGGTCCAGGTCAGGCTGCTGACTGAGCCGCTGACAATGTCGCCGGCCGGGGTCAGCAGGTAGCCCGTGCCGTCCTGCGGGCTGGCGGCGTTCCCGGCGATGGCCAGCGCCGCGGCTCCCGGCTGGCCCGCGGTCCCCATCGCTGACGTCCGCTCGGCCGCGGGGATGACGAGCCGGACGGCCTGCAGGGTGGTGCTGCCGGTGACGGCGGAGTACAGCCGGAACGTGGAGCAGCCGGCGGCGTAGGCGGTGCCGGCACCGGCGCAGCGGGCCAGTACCGCGAACGCGCGGCTGCCGCCGGCCTCCAGCGCGGTGACGCGCAGGCCGCGGGTGGCCACGGCGCTCCAGTGCCGGCCCTGGTCACTGGTCTGCCACAGGCCGGGGCCGAACGCCCAGCCGTAGGAGAGGTTCAGGAAGCGCAGCTGGCTGGCCCCGGCCGAGCCCGCCGGGGCGCCGGTGACCGGCGCGCTGACGCCGTACCAGGTGGCGCCGTAGCTGGAGGTCCCGGCCAGCGATGTGCAGTCGTCGGCGACCGGCGGGCCGCAGTGGCCGGGGACACCCGCCTGCCCGATCACGGCGCCGATGCCGTCACCGATCATCGTGACCGAGGTCGGCTGGAAGTTGACCGGCGGGGCCGCGCCGGAGGTCGTGGCGGACAGTCCGGTCCCGCCGGCCTCGGCCGTGACGCGCTGGGTGGGCGTGGCGGCCGGGGTGCTACGCGGGGCCGGGACAGTGGAGTGCGTGCTGGCCCGGGCCGCCGGAAGCGACCGGGGCGGGCTGCTGTTGTCGCCGGTCAGGACCCCGGTGGCGACCGTCGGGATGAGCACGGCCCCGGCGATCACGATGACCGCGCCGGCGCTCGCGGTCAGCGCCTGGTTCAGCTTCCGGCGCCGGGCCCGGCGGTGAATGCGGTCGAAGGAGCCCGGCGGCGGGGGCAGCGGTTCCACTTCCCGGCCCAGCCAGGTGTCGATCTCGTCGCGCGGATCAGTCACTGCCGTCTCCCAGTGCGGCCTTGAGCCTCGCGCGCGCGTGGTAGAGGTCAGCCTTCACGGTGCCTTCCGGCCGGCCCAGCATGCCCGCGACCTCGCGGACGCCGAAGCCTGCGTAGTAGTGCAGCAGGAACGCGCTGCGCAGCCGGGGCGGCAGGGACTCGATCAGGGCGCGCACGTCCACGTCCTGGGCAGGATGATAGGCCGGGTCGGCCGGGGTGCCGGCGGTCATCGTGCGGATGGCGCGCCGCTCGCGGCCGGTCTTGCGCCAGTGGTCGCGGACCAGGTTGGTGGCAATCATGTAGAGGTAGCTCTGCGGGTTATCCAGGCGGGACCAGCGGGCCAGCAGCCGGGTGAAGGCCTCGGACGCGATCTCGTGGGCGGTCTCGTCGTCATCGACCAGGCGGCGGACCCAGCCCGCGAGCCGGGGGTAGCACGCGTTGAACAGATCCTCGGCCGCCTGATGGTCGGCCGCCCGGAGCCTGGCCGCCACTACGCTCCCTTGTCTCGGCGCACGCGCTTGTCCTGGCGCACGCGCGGGGGTCGCGGGAGACGGGACGACCTGCGCCAGGCGACCCGGCCAGGGTGCCGTATCAGCGCCGACGCCCCCGAGGACCACGGTGCATCCCGCGTCGTTGTGATATTGCATCTGGTTCTACCACATTTCCCGCCGGGCCCCGGGCCTGCTGGCGTGGCGGGGTGGCGCTGGCTGCTGGCGGCCTGCCGGACGTGCTGCTGTCCTGGCCGGGGCGGCTGGCGGCCGGCGGGCCAGGCATCTTTAAGACGCCGCGGCGGTCGTCTCGGTTGGATCCTGGCCGGATTGGGCCGGCCGGGTAAGCGCGCGTAGGCTGGGTACAGGCAGATAGTAGGACGTCCTAGTAAATTGGCCCGGCCCGCGGAGGTAGCTGTGGATGGTGACTACGGGCGCGAGCGCTGGCAGCGGCGGTATGACGCCGCACGGCGCCGCCCGGTCGACTTCACCACGTTGTCCGGGCTGGAGGTCGAGCCGGTGTACGGGCCGCCGGACGGCGCGGTCGTGCCCGGCTTCGAGCGCATCGGCTGGCCGGGGGAGTTCCCGTTTACCCGCGGCCTGTACCCGGCCGGCTACCGCGGCCGGGCCTGGACCATCCGGCAGTTCTCCGGCTTCGGCAACGCCGTGCAGACCAATGAGCGGTACAAGATGCTGCTGGCCGCGGGCGGCGGCGGGCTCTCGGTCGCCTTCGACATGCCGACGCTGATGGGCCGTGACTCCGACGACCCGCGCTCGGCCGGCGAGGTCGGCCACTGCGGCGTGGCCATCGACTCGGCCGCCGACCTGGACGTCCTGTTCGGCGGGATCCCGCTGGCCGACAC
Source organism: uncultured Actinomycetota bacterium (assembly GCA_963780555.1). Lineage (GTDB taxonomy): Bacteria > Actinomycetota > Actinomycetes > Streptosporangiales > Streptosporangiaceae > DASUBV01. The sequence continues at coordinate 672,355 of CAWACD010000002.1, forward strand.
CACCACGTCGATGACGATCAGCGGCCCGGCCGTGCCGGTGTTCTGCATGTACCTGGCGGCGGCTCAGCGCCAGGGCGCCGACATCAGCAAGCTCAACGGCACCCTCCAGACCGACATCTTCAAGGAGTACATCGCCCAGAAGGAGTGGCTGTTCCCGCCCGAGCCGCACCTGCGGCTGATCGGCGACCTGATGGAGTACTGCGCGGCGGAGATCCCGGACTACAAGCCGCTGTCGGTCTCCGGCTACCACATCCGGGAAGCCGGGTCGACGGCCGCGCAGGAGCTGGCCTTCACGCTGGCCGACGGGTTCGGCTACGTCGAGCTGGGCCTGTCGCGCGGCCTGGACATCGAGACCTTCGCGCCGGGCCTGTCGTTCTTCTTCGACGCGCACATCGACTTCTTCGAGGAGATCGCCAAGTTCCGCGCCGCCCGCCGGATCTGGGCCCGCTGGCTGCGCGACGTGTACGGCGCGCGGACCGAGCGCGCGCAGTGGCTGCGGTTCCACACCCAGACGGCCGGGGTGTCGCTGACCGCCCAGCAGCCCGACAACAACATCGTCCGGACGGCGGTCGAGGCGCTGGCGGCCGTGCTCGGCGGGACCAACTCCCTGCACACCAACGCCCTGGACGAGGTACTCGCGCTGCCCAGCGCGAACGCCGCCGAGATCGCGCTGCGCACCCAGCAGGTGATCATGGAGGAGACCGGCGTCGTCAACGTGGCCGACCCGCTGGGCGGCTCGTGGTACCTGGAGGAGCTCACCGACCGGCTGGAGGCCGAGGCCGAGGCCATCTTCGCGAAGGTCAGGTCCATGAGCTCCGACGGGTCGATGACGGCCGGGATCCTGCGCGGGATCGAGGAAGGCTGGTTCATGGCCGAGATCGCCGAGGCCTCCTTCGACTACCAGCGCAAGCTGGAGAAGGGCGACAAGCGGGTGGTCGGCGTGAACTGCCATACCGAGACCGTGGAGAAGCCGGTCGAGATCCTGCGGGTCAGCCACGAGGTCGAGGCCGGGCAGGTGCGCGAGCTGGGCCGCCGCCGGGCCGCGCGCGATGCCGCGGCGGTCGACGCGGCGCTGGCCGAGCTGGTGGCGGCCGCGCGGTCGCAGGAGAACACGATCCCGCCGATGATCGCCGCCGCCCGGGCCGAGGCCACGCTGGGGGAGATCTGCGGCGCCCTGCGTGAGGTGTGGGGCAGCTACGCCGAGGCGCCTGCGTTCTGACTCGCCGGCGGCGGGGCTGGCGGCCTGTGGTGCGGGCGCTCCGGCGGATGGGGCAGGATGGAGGCATGCAGCAGCAGCCGCCGCAGGGATTCTCGATCCAGGGCGCCGTTGATCTGGGCGCCCGGCAGGCCGTCGCGCAGCGCCGGCAGCGGACCGCCCAGCCCACGGGTGACGGGGGAGCGCCCGGCGCGCCGGGCGGGCCGGTCATCGAGGTCACTGACGAGACATTCAATTCCGAGGTCGTCGCCCGGTCCCGGACGGTCCCGGTCATCGTGGACCTGTGGGCCGAGTGGTGCGGCCCGTGCAAGCAGCTCGGCCCCATCCTGGAGAAGCTGGCCGCCGAGGCCAACGGCGCCTGGATCCTGGCCAAGGTCGATGTTGACGCTAACCCCCAGCTGAGTGCGGCCCTGCAGGTCCAGAGCATCCCCATGGTCGTCGCCGTGGTGGCCGGGCAGGTCGCCGACGGGTTCCTGGGGGCCATGCCCGAGCCGCAGGTACGCAGCTGGATAGGCCAGGTCATGCAGGTGGCCGAGCAGCTGGGGCTGGGGCCCGAGGGCGCCCCGGACGGCGGCGCCGACGGGCAGCAGGCGGGCCAGCCCGGCCCCGGCCCGGACGGCCCGATGTCCGACCCGGCGTTCGCCGAGGCGCAGGCGGCCATCGACCGCGGCGACCTGGATGCCGCGGTCGCCGCCTTCGAGGAGGTCCTCGCCGCGGACCCCGGCCACCCGGTAGCCACCATGGAGCTGCGGCGGGTGGAGCTGATGCGCCGGGTCAGCTCCTACGATCAGGCCAGCGCCCGGCAGGCGGCGCAGGATGATCCCGGCGACGTGGACGCGCAGGTCCGGGTGGCCGACATCGACCTGGCTCTGGGCAAGATCGAGGCCAGCTTTGACCGGCTGCTGGAGGTCATCAGCCGCTCATCAGGTGAGGACCGCGACAAGGCCCGGGTGCATCTGCTCGGGCTGTTCGAGGCCTTCCCGCCGCGGGAGCCGCTGGTCACCAGGGCTCGCGCCCGCCTGTCCAGCCTGCTGTTCTGAGCCCGCCGGGGAGCTAGCTGCCGGGGTTCCCAGCTGCCGGGTCCCCTAGGTGCCGGTCGCCGACAGGTGCTCGAGCGCCGGCAGGGCCGCGGCCAGGGCGGCCAGCTGGTCAGCGGGCAGCATCCGCAGCGTCTCGGTGAGCAGGCTGGTGGTCTCCTGGCGGATCCGGTCCAGCACGACGGTGCCGGAGTCGGTGACCGCCAGCATGCAGGCCCGGGCGTCGCTCGGGACCACGCCGCGCTGCACGTACCCGCGCTCCTCCAGGGCGCTGACCAGCCGCGTCAGCGTCGATGGCGCGACGCGCTCAGCAGCCGCCAGGTCGCCGAGCCGCATCGGGCCGTCGCGCGCCACCGTGGCCAGCGCGGACAGCTGGGTCGGGGTCAGGTCGACCAGGTCATGCTTGCGCAGGTGCCGGGACAGGCGCAGGACCGCCACCCGGAGCCGGGCTACGTCAATGTCCGGGGCAGCCGGGCCGGTGCCAGCTGACTCGCCGGGAGCCGCCGCCGGCCGCGGGCACCGGGACAGCCGGAACCGCCGCGCCGGCTGGCCCGGTACTGGGCGGCGCCGCTGCGGACGACATCGTGGTGGCTCCCGTGGACACACTTCAGGGTACGCCGGGCGCCGGGGTAGCCGCGCGGCCGCCGCCGTAGTGTGCCGGGCTGGCCGGGCGCCGCAACCCGGGATGTCGGGCTGCCAGGACCACGCGGCCAGGCGCATCATGGGGCCTATGGAAGAGGATGAATCCCTCGGCGGCCGGCTCCTCGCGGCCACGCCGCTGCTGGGCGACCCCAACTTCCGCCGGACCGTGATCCTGGTCGTGGAGGACGATCCGGATGAGGGCACGCTCGGCGTCGTCCTGAACCGGCCGACCGAGGTGCCGCTGTCCCAGGTACTGGAAGCCTGGACGGAGCTGGTCACCGGGCCGCCGGTGGTGTTCCGCGGCGGGCCGGTGTCGCCCAACAGCGCGCTGGCCCTGGCGCTGGCGCGGGGCACGGATGAGCCGCTGGGCTGGCGCTCGCTGGAGGGATCCCCGCTGATGGCCCGGGTCGGCCTGGTGGACCTCGAGGCGCCGCCGGAGCTGCTGGCGGACGGGATTTCCTCGTTCCGGGTATTTGCCGGATATGCCGGATGGGGCGCGGGCCAGCTGCGCGCGGAGATCGACGAGGGAGCCTGGTACGTGCTGGCCGGCGAGCCGGCGGACGCGTTCATCGCCGAGCCCGAGCGGCTGTGGCCGGCGGTCCTGCGCCGCCAGGGCGGCGAGCTGGCGCTCGTTGCCACCTACCCCGATGACCCCGTCCAGAACTGAGCGCCGGGCGGCCACCGGTGCCGGGCTGGCCGGCGCGGTAAGCTCTCGCATTGTGGAAACTGAAATCCTGCCCGGCACGGGTGTCCGCGAGGACACCGATGCCCGGCCTGACCTCTCGCATGGCGATGGCGACCATGAGCGCTTTGCGCACTATGTCCTGAAGGACAAGATCGTCGAGTCCGCGGTAACCGGCACGCCGGTGGTGGCGCTGTGCGGCAAGGTCTGGGTGCCGAGCCGCGACCCGAAGCGCTTCCCGGTCTGCCCGGAGTGCGAGGAGCTCTACAAGCTCACCAAGACCGGCGGCGAGGACTAGCGGCGCTGTCCGCACCGGGCTCGCATCGCGGGCCCGGCGTCAGCTGAGCGGCTGCCCGGCCAGGGTGACGCCGGCCGTGCGCAGATCCTCGATGGCATAGCGGGTGGTCCTGACGCTGACGCCGGCCGTCAGGCTGAGCAGCACCCGCGTCTGCAGGCCGGCCGCCGCCGCGTCGGCCGCGGTGGCCCGCACGCAGTAGTCGGTGGCCAGTCCCGCGATGTCCACGCCGGTGACCTGGCGCGCGGCCAGCCAGTCGGCCAGCGTGCTGCCGTCGCCGCCGGTGCCCTCGAACCCGCTGTAGGCCGCGGCGTACTCGCCCTTGCGGAAGATCTCATCGACCCGGCTGGTGTCCAGGTCCGGGTGAAACTGCGCTCCCGGGGTCCCGGCCGCGCAGTGCGCCGGCCAGGTGGTCACGAAGTCCGGCTCAGCCGAGAAGTGCGGGCCCGGGTCGATGTGGTGATCCCGGGTGGCAGCCACGCAGCTGTAGGCCGCGGCCGCCGGGCCGGCCAGGTAGGTGGTGATGGCCCGGGCCACGGCAGCGCCGCCGCTGACCGCCAGCGAGCCACCCGGGCAGAAGTCGTTCTGCACGTCCACGATGAGCAGTGCGCGCATGTGCTTACGCCAGCGCCGCTGCTTCATCGCGGTCCGGCGTGAAGGTCGTCGGGATGGCCGGGTAGCCGCGGGACAGCTGCCGGGCATGACTGGGCAGCTCGGCCACCGCGGCCGCATGCCGGGCGCGCGCGTCGGCGATCGGCTCGCGGCCGATGATCTCGCCGCCGCGGACCAGCTGGCGCAGCAGCGGGCGGCCCTGGCCCGGCCCGGGCGCGGTGTCGGTGACCCGCTCGGCCACCGCGACGCCGCCGGCGTCCAGCTCGCGCACCGCCCACTTGCGGCCGCCGCGCGACGGCTTGCCCACTGACCGCTTGGCGACCGGCACCAGCGGGCCGCCGCCGCTGGCGCCGGCCCGCGCCACCAGCTTGTAGACCAGCGCGGCCGTCGGCGCGCCTGACCCGGTGACCAGGGAGGTGCCGACGCCGTAGCCGTCGACCGGAGCGGCCGCGAGCGCGGCGATGGAGTGCTCGTCCAGGTCTCCGGTGAGCACGATGCGGGTGTCGGCGGCGCCGAGCCCGTCCAGCTGCGCCCGGACCTCGCGGGCGGCCAGGGCCAGGTCGCCGCTGTCGATGCGGACGGCGCCCAGGCCGGGACCGGCCACGTCGACGGCCGTCGCCACGGCGGCCGCTACCTCGTAGGTGTCGACCAGCAGCGTCGTGCTGGTGCCCAGCGCCGCCACCTGGGCCGCGAATGCCTGCCGCTCATCGTCGTGCAGCAGGGTGAAGGCGTGCGCGCTGGTGCCGCTGGTCGGGACCTGGTACTCGCGCCCGGCCTGCAGGTTGGAGGTGGAGGCGAAGCCGGCGATGTAGGCGGCCCGCGCGCTGGCCACCGCGGCCCGCTCGTGGGTCCGCCGCGAGCCCATCTCGATCAGCGGCCGCCCGGCCGCGGCCAGCGCCATCCGCGAGCCGGCCGAGGCCACGGCGCAGTCGTGGTTGAGGATCGACAGCGACAGCGTCTCCAGGACGACCGCCTCGGCGAACGTCCCCTCCACGACCAGGATCGGCGAGCCGGGGAAGTAGCAGTCGCCTTCGGCGTAGCCCCAGATGTCGCCGCTGAACTGGTAAGACTCCAGGAAGCTCAGCGTGGCCTCGTCGGTGATGCCGGCGCTGGCCAGGAAATCGAGCTGGGCGCGATCGAAGCGGAACTGCTCCAGCGCCTGCAGCAGCCGCCCCATGCCCGCCACTACGCCGTACCGCCGGCCGTAAGGCAGGTACCGGGCGAACACCTCGAAAACGGACCGGCGGTGCGCCACGCCGCTATGCAGCGCGCCGCGCAGCATGGTCAGCTCATAGTGGTCGGTCAGCAGCCCGGTGCTGGCCGGGCCCGGCTCCGGGCCTGCCGCCCGATCAGTGCTCATCTGGGCAGCCTACGACCGGCTCCCGGCCCGCTCGCGCGGGCCCCGGCGAGGCCGCGGGCCAGCTGGGTGCCCAGCCGGGCACGCCTCCCGGCCGGTGGACACGGCGGGTTGGCGGCGGGCATGTTTGCGGTCCCCCGCGGTACTGGCAGAGTAGGAGGGTACGAACCGGGGAGGTGACATCAGGTGAGCGCCGCGCCAGCCGAAGTGCAGCAGGCAGAGTCCAGTACGGACGCCGTCCTGGACACGCCCTGGGTGACGATTGTCTGGAATGACCCGGTCAATCTGATGTCGTACGTGACGTACGTATTCCAGACAGTGTTCGGCTACGCCAAGCCCAAGGCGGAAAAGCTCATGCTGGACGTGCACCATAAGGGGCGGGCCGTGGTCTCCTCAGGCGCGCGCGAGGCGATGGAGCGGGACGCCGAGACCCTGCACGGGTTCGGCCTGTGGGCCACGGTAAGCCGCGACTCGTGACCGGCACCGGGCAGGAACCGTGGCCCGACGCGGATCCGGAGAGTGAATTGGCAGGATTCCGCCGTACGGCGAACGGTGCCTCGGCGCGGTTTGCCGCAGGCGAGGCAACCATCATCCGCAGCCTGGTCAGCCAGGTCGCCGAGCTCGTCGGCGGGGAGGACAGCAGCATCGTGCCCGGCTCGCCGGACCCGACCGCGGCGGGCCAGCCGCCGGGCGGCCCGGCCACCGTCGCGCCGCCCGCCGGGGAAGCCGGGCGGTCCGCCCTGGATGACCTGGCGGCCCAGCTCGGGCTGTCGGACAGCGCCGGGCTGCCCGCCGACCCGATCCTGGCCCGGCTGCTGCCCGACGGCTACGCCGACGACCCCGACGCCGCCCGGGAGTTCCGCCGCTACACCGAGATCAGCCTGCGGTCGGCGAAGGCGGAGGTCGCCCAGACCGTGCTGGCCACGCTGCCGCCCGGCGGCGGCACCGTCCGGCTGTCCGAGCAGGACGCGCAGGCCTGGCTGCGGGCGCTCAACGACGTCCGGCTGTCGCTCGGGGTGGTCCTGGGCGTCACCGACGACTTCGACGAGCAGGTGGCGGACATGTCCGCCGACGACCCGCAGGCCGCCTATGTCGGGGTCTACCAGTGGCTGGCGGCCGTACAGGACAGCCTCGTGGACGCGCTCAGCTGAGTACTGGCTACGCTCCCAGCATGCTGACCATCAGTGCCGAGCTGCGGGACAAGATCGTGGCGCACGCCCGTGCTGACCACCCGGACGAGGCCTGCGGCGTGATCGCCGGCCCCGCTGGCAGCGACCGGCCCGAGCGCTTTATCGCGATGCTGAACGCCGAGCGATCGCCCACCTTCTACCGGTTCGACTCGCTGGAGCAGTTGCGGGTGTGGCGGGAAATGGACGACTGCGGCGAGGAGCCGGTGGTGATCTATCACTCCCACACGGCCACCGAGGCCTACCCGTCCCGCACCGACATCTCCTATGCCAGCGAGCCGGGCGCGCACTACGTCCTGGTGTCCACCCGCGAGCCCGGTGCCGATGAGTTCCGGTCCTTCCGGATCATCGACGGAGAGGTCACCGAGGAAGAGGTCACCGTCGCCGCGCCATGAGGCCGGCCGCCCGGAATGATCCGGCCGCCCGGCCGGTTCAATCGCAAGAGGCAGCACCAGCCCCCCCGGATACACCTGGAGCAAGCAGATGGCGATCGAGGTCCGCATCCCGACGATCCTGCGCACCTACACTGGCGGCGCGAAGTCGGTCGAGGGGTCCGGCGGGACCCTGGACGAGCTGTTCTCCGACCTGGATGCCCGGCACGGCGGCCTGCGCGAGCGACTGGTCGATGACGCCGGCCTGCGCCGCTTCGTCAACGTGTACCTCAACGACGAGGACGTCCGCTTCATCGGCGGCCTCGGCGCGCCCGTGCGCGACGGCGACACCGTGACCGTCCTCCCGGCCGTCGCCGGCGGCGCGCGCTGACGGTCAGCGCCCAGGCAGCCGCGACCCATGCGCTACGACTCTCTCCTGGACTCCGTCGGCGGCACGCCGCTGGTCGGCCTGCCCCGGCTGGCACCCGGCCCGGACGTGCGGCTGTGGGCCAAGCTGGAGGACCGCAACCCGACCGGGTCGGTCAAGGACCGCGCCGCGTTCTACATGATCACCGCGGCCGAGAAAGACGGCCTGCTGACGCCAGGCGCGACCATCCTGGAGCCGACCTCCGGTAACACCGGCATCTCGCTGGCCATGGTGGCGAAGCTGCGCGGCTACCAGCTGATCTGCGTGCTGCCGGAGAACACCTCCGCCGAGCGCCGGCAGCTGCTGGAGGCCTACGGCGTGACGATCATCAGCTCCCCGGCGGCCGGCGGCTCGAACGAGGCGGTCCGGGTCGCCAAGGAGCTGGCGGCCCGCAACCCCGCGTGGGTGATGCTGTACCAGTACGGCAACCCGGCTAACGCGCTGGCGCATTACGAGACCACCGGGCCTGAGCTGCTGGCCGACCTGCCGGAGATCACCCACTTCGTGGCCGGGCTGGGCACCACCGGCACGCTCATGGGCACGGGCCGCTACCTGCGCGAGCACCGGCCCGGCGTGCAGATCGTCGCGGCCGAGCCCCGGTACGGCGAGCTGGTGTACGGACTGCGGAACATCGATGAGGGCTTCGTGCCCGAGCTGTATGACGCCGCCGTGCTGACCGGCCGGTACTCGGTCGGCGCCCGCGACGCGCTGCGCCGTACCCGGCAGCTGCTGGAGTCCGAGGGCCTGTTCGCCGGCATCTCCTCCGGCGGCGTCCTGCACGCCGCGCTCGGGCTGGCCGCGAAGGCCCTGGCGGCCGGCCAGCAAGCCGACATCGCCATAATCATCGCCGACGCGGGCTGGAAGTACCTGTCCACCGGTGCCTACGGCGGCACGCTTGAGGAGGCCGAGGCCCGGCTGGAAGGCCAGCTCTGGGCCTGAGCCGGTGCGGCGGCTGGCCGGGATGGTTGCTGGCCCGGGCCCGGCGGTGCGTCAGCCCTGGCGGTCCGGGGCAGCCGGCACGCGCAGGATGCTCACCGAGTGCGGCGGCAGCTCGATGCGGCAGCAGTCCCCGGAAACCGGCACAAAGCCCGCGGCCGGGCTGACGTCGCGCGGGTGCGAGACGTCGTTGAACGAGTCCGGCGCGGCGCCGGTCAGGGTGCACAGCTCGGCCGGCCCGGCCAGGTGGCGGCCCGGTACCCAGATCTCGCACTCCAGCGGATCGCGCGGGTGCAGGTTGCTCAGCGCGACGGCCAGCACCCCGGCGTCCCGGTCGGCTGTCACGACCGCGTCGCCGCGGCTCAGCGGTGTGCCCCCGGCGTCGAACCGGGGAACCTGGGTCCAGGCGTCCAGGACCTCGGCGGCCAGCAGCCGGGAATACAGCTCGCACACGTGGTAGGTGGGCCGCAGCACGATCCCGCCGGGGTGGGTGAAGATCGGACCGCGGGTGTTGACCAGCGGTGACAGGCAGGTCATCGCCACGCTGGCGCAGTGCCGCAGGCAGGCGTTCAGGAAGCCGGCGTGCAGCAGCGCGTCGGCCATCGTGTAGCTGGAGTTGTCGTCGTTGCGGTCCCACTGCGACAGGTCGGGCCGGTCCCGGCCGTCGAAGCCGGGGAAGTTCCAGCCGCGCGGATTCCACTCGTCGAAGGCGATGCGGATCTGGTCCTGCAGGCCGAGCAGCTCCACGGCGCGCTCCGCGCGCCGCAGCCGGCTCTCGGCGAAGCCGTACTGGGCCAGCGATTCCAGGTAGCCGGCGCCCTCGCGGAGTACCGCGTACCCGTGCACGGCCAGCAGGTCGAGCTGCGGCGCGGCCGCCCGCAGCAGCCCCAGGTTCCAGTCGGCCAGCAGGTCCAGGTCCCACTCGAAGTCGACGACCGCGGCAGCGGCCAGCACGACCCGGTCATCCACGCGCCGCATCATCTTGGCCGCCTCGCGGACGTAGCGACCCCACTGCGCGGGGTCGTGCGCGCCGATCTCCCAGAAGCCGTAGTTCTCGTTGCCGATGCTCCACAGCCGCACGTCGTAGGGCTCGGGATGCCCGTCAGCCGCACGCTGCGCCGCCCACCGGCTGGTGCCGCGCAGGTTGCAGTACTCGACCCAGTCGCTCATCTCCTCCGGCGTGCCGCTGCCGGCGTTCGTGCACAGGTACGGCTCGGCGCCCGTCCGGCGGCAGAAGGCGATGAACTCATCCGTGCCGAAGGTGTTGGGGTCGGTCACCCGCCACGCCTTGTCGTAGCTCGGCTGCCGGCTGGTCCCGGTGCCGTGCTGCCAGTGGTAGGCCGAGGCGAAGCAGCCGCCCGGCCAGCGGATGACCGCCGGGTGCAGGCGGGCCACCGCGTCCAGAACGTCCTGGCGGAAGCCGCGGTCGTCCGCCAGCGGTGATTGCGGGTCGAAGACCCCGCCGTAAACCTGGCGGTGAAAATGCTCGAGGAAATACCCGAAGAAGCGGTCGTCGCGGACGCCGGCGGACCGGTCCCAGTCGACGTGAACGGACATCGTGGCGGTCATGCGGCGTCAGCCTCTCATCGCGGGCCGGGGCAGGCGCGGCTAGCCCGGCGGAGCGGCCCGGCGGGCCCGGCGGCCCGGCGGAGCGGCCCGGCCAGGGCGCGCCGCCGCGGGCTGGGGGAGGCCCGCGGCGGCGCAGGAGCGTGCCTGGCGGCACGTGGTCCGGATCAGCGGTAAATGGCCATAGGGCGACCTCCGGGGCCGGTCTCATCCAGGCGCCGCGCACCAGCCAGCGCGCGGCGCGGCTCGGGAACCGATGCCGTCCCGCCCGGCCCCGTGTATCGCGATGCCACGGGAGCCGGAGGGTAGGTGTATCGATTTAGCCCGATATGGTGTATCGAGTTAGCACAGCGCCGCCCGCAAGTTACATCAGCCTGAACGTGGCGGTCAAGGATGTGCTGCGAGGCAGGTCAGCGGAGTTCGGAGATAGCCCTGTATCGCCGGGCCAGGGCGGGAACTGACCTCTTGACCCAGTTGCCGCGATCTTGGTATGTTCCACGGCACAGCGCCGGTTACTCGATTCACTGTTTCGATTCACCTGTCTCGACTCATCACCGTAAAGGCTGAGACGCCCATGAGATCCTCTCGACTCATCGCGGCCTGCGTGCCGCTCCTGACCGGCGTGATCCTCCTGTCGAGCTGCAGTTCAAGCTCGTCGTCCGGCCAGGCTGCCAGTACCGGCGGCAGCTCTGGCAGCAGCGCGATCCTGAACATGAGCGGCGAGGGTGAGGTCACGATCTACACCCGGAACTTCAACCCGTTCTCGCCCAGCGCCAACCTCGGCACCACCACTGCCATCTACGAGCCCCTGGTGGTCTACACGCCGACTAGCGGGAAGTACACCCCGTGGCTGGCCACGGGATGGTCCTGGAACTCCGACTCCACGCAGCTGACCTTCAACCTGCGGCACGGGGTGAAGTGGTCGGACGGCAAGCCGTTCACCGCGGCCGACGTCGCCTACACCTTCCAGATCCTGAAGAAGTACTTCGGCGGCGGCGGCTTCCCCTACGTCAAGAGCGTTGTGGCGACCAGCCCCTACGTGGTCACCTTCACCTTCTCCATGCCGTTCTCGCCCGCCCTGGGCCAGGTCGGTCAGCAGGTCATCGCGCCGGAGCACATCTGGTCCAAGGTGCCTAACCCGGTGAAGTTCACCAACCCCAGCCCGGTCGGCACCGGCCCGTTCACTCAGATCACCAGCTTCGCGCCGCAGGCCTACGTGCTCGGCCGCAACCCGCATTACTGGCAGCCGGGCAAGCCGCACTTCGCCGGCATCCGCTACCCGGCCTACTCCCCGCAGTCGGAGAACGAGGCCATCGTGCAGGGCAACGTGGACTGGGGCGACGCCTACATCCCCAATGTCCAGAAGACCTACGCCGACAAGAACCCGACCGACAACCACTACTGGTTCGCCAAGACCGGCGGGACCATCCCGCTGGTGTTCAACACCACCATCGCGCCGCTGAACAACGTGACGGTCCGCAAGGCGATCAGCCTGGCCATCAACCGGGAGGCCAACGTCGAGTCGGTATACGGGTCCTACACCGCGACCGGTAACTCGACCGGGCTGAGCCCCACCTCGAACTGGTTCGACTCCTCCGTCGCATCCGCCGATGACTGGACGACCCAGAACATCGCCAAGGCCAACGCCATGCTGGACGCGGCCGGGTTCAAGCGAGGGCCCAACGGCATCCGGGTCAGCCCGGCGGGCAAGCCGCTGACCTTCACCCTGGAAACCGGCTCGACCTCCAGCGACTACGTGCAGTCCTCGCAGAACGTGGCCGCTGACGTCAAGAAGATCGGCATCAACCTCGTCGTCACGCCGAAGGCGTGGAACACGGTGATCAGCGATGTCGAGCTCGGCCACTTCCAGGTGGCGCACATGTTCGAGCAGCTCGGCACGACGCCGTACACCTTCTACGACTTCTACATGAGCTGCGACAACGTGGTGAAGGTCGGCAAGACGGCGCTGCAGAACTGGGGCCGGTTCTGCGATCCCAAGGCGACAAAGCTGCTGGCCAGGTTCGCGGCGGCCAACACCCAGTCGGCTCAGCAGTCGATCGCCAACCAGCTGCAGGCCGAGTTCGCCAAGGTGGCGCCGGTGGTCCCGCTGTTCACCCAGCCCGACTGGGGCGAGTTCAACACCGCCCGGTTCACCGGGTTCCCCAGCGCGTCCGACCCGTACGCCACGGGCCAGACCCGCTACCCGGGCGCCGTGCTGGTGCTGACCACGATCCGGCCGAAGAGCTAGCGCCGCGCGGGAGCGCGGTGCCCCGGCTGCCCGGGGCACCGCGCCGCCCGCCGGCCGAAAGGGTGGCATGCGCTATCTACTGACCCGGCTCGGGTTCTACCTCGTCGCGCTGTGGGGGTCGCTGACGATCAACTTCCTGCTGCCCCGGCTGGCGCCGGGCGACCCGGCCTCCAGCCTGCTGTCGCGGATGACCGGCCAGATGACGCCGGCGCAGCTGAACTCGATCCGGCTGATCTACGGGGTGGACACGCACGCCTCGCTGCTGTCGGAGTACGGCACGTACCTGAGCCAGCTGGCGCACGGCAACCTGGGCATCTCCACCACCTACTTCCCGACCCCGGTGTCCACCGTTATCGCCTCGGCCATCTGGTGGACGGTGCTGCTGGGCGGCGTGTCGCTGCTGATCGGGTTCGCGGCCGGCGCTGGGCTGGGCATCCTGGTTGCCTGGCGGCGGGCCACCCTGGTGGACTCTGTCGTCACGCCGTCGACGGTGTTCCTGGCCTCGGTGCCGTACTTCTGGCTGGCCACCGCGGCGGTCTTCATCCTCGGGATCAAGCTCAACTGGCTACCGGTCAGCCACTCCTACAACATCGACCTGCTGCCGGCGTTCTCCTGGCCGTTCATCGGCGATGTCGCGCTGCACGCCGTGCTGCCGGTGGCCACCATCGTCACGGTGTCGGTCGGCAACTGGCTGATCGTGATGCGGTCCACGATGATCTCGGTCCTGTCCGAGGACTACATCACCATGGCCATCGCCAAGGGCCTGAGCCCGCTGCGCATCGCGCTGAACTACGGGGCCCGCAACGCGCTGCTGCCGGTGACCACCACGGCCGGTGTCGCCGTGGGCTTCATCGTCAGCGGCGCGCTGCTCACCGAGGTCGTGTTCTCTTACTCCGGAGTCGGATACTTGCTGTTCACTGCCGTGGAGGGCCTGGACTACCCGCTGATCCAGGGCCTGCTGCTGATCATCACCGTCGGCGTCCTGGCCGCGAACCTGCTGGTGGACTGGATCTACGTGCTGCTCGACCCGCGGGTGCGGCGGCCATGACCGCCCCGGCAACCAGCGCGACGCCGCCCGGTGCGCTCGGCCGCGGCCTGGGCGGTCGCGGGCCGGTCCGCGCGGGCCTGCCTGACCCGGCTGCTGGCCAGCAAGAAGGCGCTGTTCGGTGCCGCGGTCGTGATGCCTCCTGATCGCGATGGGCCTGCTGGCGCCGGTCATCGCGCCGGGGAGCCCGCTCGCGGTGGTCGCGCCCGCAGAACCTGCCGCCGTCTGCGCACCACCTGCTGGGCACCACCGGCCAGGGCAATGACGTGTTCGCTCAGGTGGTCTGGGGCACCCGCAACTCGCTGGCGGTGGGCTTCGTCACCGGCTTCGCCATCGCGTTCCTGGGCGTGGCGCTCGGGCTGTCGGCCGCCTACTTCGGCGGCTGGGCCGACAACCTGCTGACGTTGCTGATGAACATCTTCCTGGTCATCCCCGGCCTGCCGCTGCTGGTGGTGATGGCCGCCTTCCTGCCCCGGTCGACCCTGTCGGTGAGTTTCGTGCTGGCCATCGCCGGGTGGGCCGTGTCGGCCCGGGTCATCCGGTCCCAGGCCCTGTCGGTGGTACGCCGGGACTACATCTCCGCCGCCACCGTCATCGGCGAGCGCCCGCTGCGGATCATCCTGGCCGAGGTGCTGCCCAACCTGTCCTCGCTGATCGCCAGCGTCCTGTTCGGCGCCATCGGCTACGGGATCGGCTCGCTGGCCGCGCTGCAGTTCCTGGGGCTGGGCGACCTGAGCGCGGTGAGCTGGGGAACGATCCTGTACTGGGCGCAGAACAACTCCGCCCTGCTGCAGGGCACCTGGTGGCAGTTCATCCCGGCCGGTGCCTGCCTGGCCCTGACCTGCGCGGCCATCTCCATGCTCAACTTCGCCATCGACGAGGTGACCAACCCCCGGCTGCGGACCATCCGCGAGCGGCGGACCCGCCGCGCCAGCCGGGCGCTGCGCCGCCGGCGCGGCGAGCAGGGTCAGGAGGAGCAGCATGCTGCCTAGCGAGGTGGTCCTGGATGTTGCCGGGCTGAGCGTGGAGTTCCCCACCGCGCGCGGCGTCGTGCGGGCGGTGTCGGAGGTCTCGTTCCAGATCGGCCGCGGCGAGGTGCTGGGCCTGGCCGGGGAGTCGGGCAGCGGCAAGTCCACCGTCGCGCACGCCATCGTGCGGGTGCTGTCCCGCTCGGCCCGGTGCAGCGGGACGGTGACCTTCCGCGGCGAGAACGTGCTGACCCTGGGCGGCGCCCGGCTGCGCCAGTACCGGTGGGAGGGCGTGTCGCTGGTCATGCAGGGCGCGATGAACGCGCTCAACCCGGTGCTCACCATCGAGGACCAGATCACCGACGTGATCCGGGCGCACCGGAAGATGTCGCGCCGGGCGGCGCGGGCCCGGGCGCCCGAACTGCTGGAACTGGTCGGCATCGACCCCGGCCGCCGCGGCGCCTACCCGCACGAGCTGTCGGGCGGCATGCGGCAGCGCTGCGTCATCGCCATCGCGCTGGCCCTGGAGCCCGACCTGGTGGTCATGGACGAGCCGACGACCGCCCTGGACGTGGTCGTGCAGCGGGCCATCATGGACGAGATCGACCGGCTGCGCGAGCAGCTCGGCTTCTCGGTGCTGCTGATCTCGCACGACCTGGACCTGGTCGCCGAGCGCGCCTCCCGGCTGGCGATCATGTACGCCGGGCGGGTGGTGGAGTCCGGCCCGGCCGCGCAGGTGGTGGCCAGCCCGCAGCACCCCTACACCGAGGCGCTGCTCGCCTCGGCCATGTCCGTAGACGGCCAGGAAGGCCTGGCCAGCGAGCTGCCCGGCCGTCCGCCTGACCTGATCGCGGCCCAGCCCGGCTGCGCGTTCTTCCCCCGCTGCAGCCAGGCCCGGCCCGGCCATGACCAGCAGGTGCCGGCGCTGCTGGAGGTTGCGCCGGGCCACGAGGTCGCCTGTCACCTGTACTCGGACCGGGAGCTGGTGCGATGACCACCGCGAGCCACAACGGAACGCAGCCGGGCGCGGCGCCCGCAGCGGCGGGCGGCCCGCTGCTGCAGGTCCGCGGGCTGCACAAGGACTTCACCTCGGGCTGGATGCGCCGCCGCCAGGTCGTGCGCGCGGTCCGCGACGTCAGCTTCGAGGTCGGCGCAGGCCAGGCGACCGGGCTGGTGGGCGAGTCGGGCAGCGGCAAGTCCACCGTGGCCCGGCTCATCGCCCGGCTGGAGCAGCCAACCGCCGGGCAGATCCTGCTCGACGGCCAGGATGTCATCGCCGCCGAGCCACGGCATGCCTCACGCGGCTACCGGCACCAGGTCCAGATGATCTTCCAGGACCCGTTCAGCTCACTCAACCCGACCCACACCGTCGGCTATCACCTGCGCCGCGCGCTGCAGATTCACGGCACCGCCGCAGCCGGGCGCTGCCGGCCGGGGCCATCGCCGCGCTGCTGGGCGACGTCGGGCTGGAGGCCGTGCCCGGCATCGCCGAGCGCTATCCGCACGAGCTGTCCGGCGGGCAACGGCAGCGGGTGGCCATCGCGCGCATGCTCGCGGCCCGGCCGCGGATGATCGTCGCTGACGAGCCGACCTCGATGCTGGACGTGTCGGTCCGGGTGGGCATCCTGAACCTGCTGGCCGACCTGCGCGCGCAGCGCGGCATCGGGATGCTGCTGATCACCCACGACCTGGCCAGCGCCCGCTATTCCACCAGCCACACCCTGGTCATGTACGCGGGCCAGATCCTGGAGTCGGGACCGAGCGGGGAACTGATCGCCGACCCCCGCCACCCCTACACCCAGCTCCTGGTGCGATCGGTGCCCCGGCGCGGACGGCCAGGCCGCCGGCCCGGCGCCCGCCGCGGCCGGGCGGCCGGGCGCCGCCCGGCCAGGGCTGCAGGGCTGCCCGTTCGCGGCCCGCTGCCCGGCCCGGATGGCCGTGTGCGAGACCACCATGCCCGGCCCCGAGTATCCCGGTCCCGGCCGCCAGGTCCGCTGCCACCTGTTCCCCGGGGCCGCGGCGCCGCGGGCAGCGGACCGCGAGGAGGCACCGCTGGACTCACCCTGACCGCGGCCCGGTCCGGATGCCGGGACCAGCGCTGCTCGTTCACCGCCGCCGCGTGCGGCCACCACCGATAGCGGAGAGAAGCACCACAGTGAGCACATCGACCACGTCCGCTCGTCCCAGGCCGGGCGCCGCGGATCTTTGCCCGCTGGGCCGACCAGGCACCAGTAGGCGATGTCATCCCGTTTTTCGACGAGGGCGCCTACCACCTGTTCTGCCTGACGCCGCCGGCCGGCGCGCAGTACTTCCCCGAGCGGCTGCGCACGACCTGGCGGCACCTGCGCTCGGCCGACCTCGTGCACTGGGAGGAACTGCCGGACGCGCTGGCGCCCGGCGGCGACGGCGACCCCGACCGGGACGGCGTGTGGACCGGGTCGGTCATCCGGGCGGGCGAGCCAGTTCCACATCTTCTACACCGGCCACACGCTGGAAGGCGAGGTTCCCCAGTCGGTCTGCCACGCCACCAGCGCGGACGGCATCAGCTGGGTCAAGGACCCGGCCAATCCGATCTCGCTGCCCGACCCGGCACGTTTTGAGGCCAAGGACTGGCGGGACCCGTTCGTGTTCTGGAACGAGGCCGAGCGGTGCTACTGGATGCTGCTTGTCCACCCGGTCCGCGGCGCACGGCCGGCGGTATCGCGCGGGGTGGTAGCCGTGCAGACCTCGGCCGATCTGGTGACCTGGAGCGCGGCCGATGAGCTGTATGAGACGTTCCTGACGCACTGCCCGGAATGCCCGGAGGTATTCGAGCTGGGCGGCCAATGGGTGCTGGGCTACTCCCGCTTTACCGACCGCCGGGGCACGGTCTACCGCGTCGCGGAAGATCCGCGCGGGCCGTGGCGGCATCTGGCGGCCGAGGGCCCGGACAGGGACGAACTGGTACGCGGCCAAGTCGCTGACCGACGCGAGCGGGCCGCCGGATCGCGTTCGGCTGGGTGCCGGACCGTAACCCGGAGCCGACGGCGGACACCGGGCAGTGGCTGTGGGGCGGGGACCTCTCGGTCCCGCGCGAACTGCGGCTCGGCGACCCGGGGCGGCTGGCGATGCGGGTGCCGGACGAGATAGGCCTGAGCCTGGGCGGCGAGCTGGATTTCGCGATCACGCCGGGCAGCGGGTCAGTGGCTGGCAGATTCCGGGCCGGACGGCGCCGCGGGACCGGCCGGGGCGTCGCTGCGGGTCACGGCCACGGGCACGTTCGGGTACTGCGTGCTGCGCCCCGCCCGGCCACGGCCGGGGTACGCGCATGTCGGCCACGGTGCGCGGCGGCACGCAGGCGGCCGTCTTCGGGGTGGCCGTGCAGACCGACGAGCAGCTGGACTGCGGCGCGGCCGTGCTCTGCTACCCGAGGGAGGGCCGGGTGTGCGCGGTCGACCTGACCGCGCTGCGGTCGGAGGTCGCCAACGAGTACGAGAAGGCGGTCAGCGAGTACGCCTCGGTGGCGGAGGGCAGCCTGCCGCTGGACGCCTTCGATGACCTCACCATCCGGGTCCTGGTTCGCGGTGATGTGGTGGAAGCATTCGTGGCGGATACGGTATGCCTGACTTACCGGCTGCCCGCTGCGTCAGCGGGGTCGGTCGCGCTCGTCATCCAGGATGGGTCCGCCCAGTTCACGCAGGTCAGGGGGCAGCTCGTTGGTCATGTCGAGTGAGGCAGACCCGGCCCGCGCCAGCGGCCGGGACGAGGGCAAGCCGCGCCGCCCGATCATGAAGGACGTCGCGCAGCTCGCGGGCGTCTCGCGCACCACCGTGTCGCTGGTGCTGAATGGCCGCGGGTGCGCGGATCGCGGAGGCGACCCGCCGCCGGGTGGAGGAAGCGGCGCGGGAGCTGAATTTCCGGCCCTCGGTCGCGGCGCAGCAGCTGCGCACCAGCCGGTCGAGGATGATCGGCCTCATCGGCGACGAGATCGCCAGCGGCCCGTTCGCGGGCGGGCTCATCGCCGGGCGCGCAGGCCTCGGCCAGTGAGCGCGACCATGCCCTGGTCGTCATGAACACCGGCCGCGAGGGCGACCTGTCGGTTGACCTGGAGACGCTGGAGGACCGGCATGCGGACGCGCTCATCTTCGCGACCGTGATGACCCGGCCGGTGCAGCTGTCCGGGCGGCTGGCGGAGCGGCTGGCCCGGCCCGGTGTCATCCTGCTGAACTGCTTTGACGAGCAGCACGACCTGCCCTGCGGTGCTGCCCGACGACCGGGCGGGCGGCGCGGCAGCGGCCGAGCTGGCCGCGGCCGCCGGGCACCGCCGGATCGCCCTGATCGGCGGCGAGCGCGGCACCTGGCCCGCGGCCGAGCGGCTGGCCGGGTACCGGGACGCGCTGGCCCGCCGCGGCATCAGCTACGACCCGGAGCTCGGTGCGGCACGGCAACTGGCACGCGGACAGCGGGTACGAGCAGGCCCGGGCGGTGCTGAGCCTGGACCGGCCGCCGACCGCCCTGCTGTGCGGCAACGACCGGATGGCGCTCGGCGCCTACGACGCCATCAAGGAGCTCGGCCTGCGAGTCCCCGGCGACGTGTCGGTGATCGGCTACGACGACCAGCAGGAGATCGTGGCCTACATGCGCCCGCCGCTGACCACCATGCGGCTGCCCTACTACGAGATGGGCGCCAGCGCCGTCGCCGCGATCCTGGACGGCAGTGCCCCGGGCCGGCAGATGCTCCGCTGCGAGCCGGTGCTGCGCGGGTCACTCGGGCCGCCGGCCGCGCAGTCGTGAGCCCGGGCCCCTTGATCCGGGCCGTGCACCTGGCCCTAGAATCTAGACCCAGGTGCACGGCCGGCGAAGGGTGGCACGCGGGGCATGACGGCTTTCGATGAGGCAACCGCGGTCCGCCGCCGCAGCGAGGGTGTCTACGACGCTCTGCCTGACCAGCGGTTCGCGCTGGTCACCCCCGGCGGAAAGGTCCCGCCGGCGGTCAACGGCGGGGCCCTGATCGCCACGGTGCTGCGCGCTGTCCTGGACAGCTCGCCGCACCCGCACCCGGTGGCTACCACCGCGCACTTCCTGCGGGTGGCCCGGCTGGAGCCAGCCGAGGTGCGCGTCACCTGGCTGAAGCAGGGCAAGACCGCGGCGACGGCCCGCGCGGCCCTGATCCAGGACGGGCAGGAAGTGCTGGACATGACCGTCACCACGGGGACCGTGCCGGCCAGCACCGCGCCGGACGGGGCGGCCGGCGCTGGCGGGGCGGCCGGCGGAACCGGCGCCGGTCCCGTGCCGCCGGACGAGCTGACCTGGACCGGGCCGCCGCCCGACTTCCCGCCCATCGAGGACTGCGTCGACCTCGGCCCGTGGTCCGGATCGGTGGCCGTGGACGGAGCGCAGGGATACGCGCTGCATGTCAGCGTGCTGCTCGACCCGGCGGTAACCGGCTGGCGGGCCCGCGAGCCGTCCGGCCTGCCGGAGATGCGCGGCTACTTCGGCCTGCGCGAGGACCGCGACCCGGACGCCTACCTGCTGGCCATGGCCGTCGACGGCCTGCCGCCGGTGGTGTTCGGACTGGGCGCCACCGGCTGGGCGCCGACCGTGGAGCTCACCTGGTACATGCGCGCCGTGCCCAGCCCGGGCCCGCTGCGCGTCGCGGCCCGCTCGCGGCACGTCGGCGGCGGCTGGTTCGACGAGGAGGCCGAGGTGTGGGACGCGGCCGGCTGCCTGGTCGCGCAGAGCCGCCAGCTGGCCCGGGTCGGGCGCGGCCCGGTCCGCCAGCGCTCCAACGGCCAGCGGCCGCCCGGCTCGAGGCACCTGACCGGCCCGCCGCGGCCAGCCGCCGCGGCGGCGCCGGGCTAGGGGACCGACTTGATCCGCCAGACCAGGATCGAGCCGAGGGCCGCCACCACGGCCGTCCCGGCGAACAGGGTCGGGTAGCCGCCCAGCGTGACCAGCCCGCCGGCCAGGACGGCGCCCACCGCACCCGGCGACACGATGGCGATGTTGATGATGCCCAGGTCCTTAGCCCGGTCCGCGGCCGCCGGCAGGACCTGGGTGATCAGCGCCTGGTCCACGGCCAGGTAGGCCCCGAACCCGGCGCCGAACAGGACAGCCGCCGCCAGCGCCGCGGGCCAGGTCTCCTCGAACGTCAGCAGCAGCGCGGCCAGCCCCATCAGCGAGCCGCCGAACGTGACGATGGCCTTGCGGCGGCCCAGCCGGTCGGAGATGACCCCGCCGACGATGGCCGTGATCACCACGCACACGGTGTAGATGACGATCAGGATCAGCAGGCCCTGGGCCGGGTGCGCGTAGTGCACGCCGTCGCGCAGGAAGTACAGCAGGTACAGGGTGCCCATCGCGATGGCCAGCGAGGCCAGGAACCGGGTCAGCCAGGCCCAGCCGAAATCCGGGATACCGGCGCGGGCTGATCCAGTACGAGGACAGCAGCTTGCGCACGGTCAGCCGCTCGCCGGTGGCTGTCCTCCAGCGGGTGGTCGACGGTGAGCAGCGCGAACGGGATGGCCAGCCCCAGCATCAGGATGGCCAGGGTCACGTAGCCGGTAGCTCAGGCCCGGCCAGGTGTCGATGGTGAACACGTCGACGACCAGGACGGTGCCCGACCACCAGGCCGAGGGCCTGCGGCATGCCGACCCAGCCCGCCACCGTGGCCCGCTGGCGGACCGGGACGTGGTCGGGGATGGCGGCGCTGAGGCTGGCGTACTCGCCGTTCTGGAACGCGCTGAACAGCACCCACAGCAGTGCCACGCCGACCACCGTCCGCTGCCCGGCCAGCAGCGGCCAGGCAGATGGCGGACAGCAGGGCCATGCCCAGCGTCCAGCGGTGCCGCCGCCCGCGCAGCCGGCCGAACCCGAACGCGCCGGTCGTCCGGTCGGACAGGGCGCCGGCGAGCGGGGTGGCGATGACCGAGGCGACCGCGCCCGACCGCCGAGACCACCGCCAGCGCCACGATCTTGTGGTGCGGGGTGATGTCCTGCAGCTGCTGCGGCAGCATGACCTGCAGCGGGGTCAGGGAGCCCATCCACATGCCGAGGCAGGCCAGCCCGAGCCCGGTGATCCAGCCGCCGCGGACGTGCACGGTGGGCTCGGCCAGCGCGGGGACACTGCGCGAGCCTCGTCGGCCGCCTGTCCGGTCATGCGCACCTCCGCCGCGAGCCGGGCCTGACTGGGCGTAGCCCGGCGCGAAAGACCTTGCACGGGATCATGCCCGTTTGCGCTGCGCGTTGGGTAGATCCTGGCCCGCAATGTGATCTTCGGGCCCCGGCGCCGCGGTGATCACGCCGTAGTCTGGCCAGTCATGCGGATCACGATCATCGGCTGTGCCGGCAGCTTCCCCGGCCCGGACAGCCCGGCCTCCTGCTACCTGATCGAGGCCGACGGCTTCCGGCTGGTCCTGGACCTGGGCAACGGCGCGCTCGGCGCGCTGCAGCAGCACTGCGACCTCGACGAGGTGGACGCGGTCTGCCTGAGCCACCAGCACGCCGACCACTGCCTGGACATGTGCGGGTACATGGTGGCCCGCCGGCATCACCCCGAGGGCCCGCGGCCGCGGCTGCCGGTGTACGCGCCGGCCCGCACCGGCGAGCGGCTGACCCGCGCCATGGGCCTGGACCCGGGCACCGGAATGACCGAGGCGTTCGATTTCCGCACGCTGGCGCCCGGGACCATCGAGATCGGCCCGCTGCGGGTCACCGACCGCGCTGGATGAACCACTCGGTGGAGACCTTCGGCTTCCGGATCGAGCACGACGGCCGGGCGCTGGCCTACTCCGCGGACACCGGGCCCTGCGATGAGCTGGTCACGCTGGCCGCCGGCGCGGACGTGCTGCTGTGCGAGGCGTCGTTCCTGGCCGGCCGCGGGCTGCCCGGCGACCTGCACCTGACGGCCGGGCAGGCCGGCGAGTACGCGGCCCGTGCGGGCGCCGGCCAGCTGGTGCTGACGCACCTGGTGGCCTGGAACGACCCGGGCCAGTCGCGGGCCGAGGCGGCGGCGGCCTTCGGCGGGCCGCTGTCAGTCGCGGCTGCTGGCCAGCACCTTGTCCTCGGCCGCAGCTGAGCGGCGGCGCGGCCCGCGGCCCGGGCACGATCCCGGCGGCAGCAGCCCGGGAGCGCGTCGCGATCCGGGCGACGATCACCGCGAGCGCGATCGCGGCCAGCCCGAAGGTGTCCTCCAGGATGCGGCCGGGCAACGGCGCGACGGACCGGGACAGCAGCAGGTACTTGGCCCACAGCGGCAGGGTGCTGGCGAACAGCACGCCGGCCGCGGCCGCGGCCGCGACCCGCCGCCAGCTGCGGCCGTCGCCGACGATCACGCCGAGAGCCAGCACGACCCAGCAGAAGTGGTGAATCCAGGCCACCGGGGACAGCAGCGCGGCCAGCAGCCCGGTGATGGCGATGCCGGCCATCTCGTGACCGTGCCGGTGCGCCTGGCGGGCGGCCGGAAGCCGGCCGCGGCCACGATCGCGGCGGCGCCGAGCCACAGCGCCAGCGGAGCCGGGTGCGGGGCGAAGACGCGCAGGATCATGCCGCGCAGCGACTGGTTGGCCGCCTGCGCCGTTGGGCCCGAGCCGGCGGGAGTTGAAGATCGGCGCTGGTCCAGTACGCCGCTCGAGTCACGCGGGCGCGATCAGCCAGGCCAGCCCGGTCAGGCCGGCGAAGGTCGCCGCCGCCACCCCCGCCGCCCGGCGGCGGCCGGTGATCAGCAGGTAGATGATGAAGACGCCCGGGCACTAGCTTGATCGCCGTGGCCAGGCCGATCAGCACCCCGCGCGGCCAGCGCGGCCCGGGGCGCGGCGCAGTCCAGCACGCACAGGGCCACCAGCAGGATGTCGACCTGCCCGTAGCGCATCTCCTGGCGGACCGGCAGCAGGTAGGCGCACAGCGCGAACGCCGCGGCGAGCACAGCCGGCGCATACTGCCGGGCCCGGGCCAGCAGCGGAGCGGAATCCGTGGCGGACAGTCACGGCCAGCGGGACGTAGACCACCGGGATCCACAGCACCTGGGCCACGGGCCAGGAGACCAGCGCCAGCGGCATGGCCAGGATGGCGGCGACCGGGGGATAGGTGAACAGCAGGTGCTGGCGGGCCTGCATGGCGTACAGCGCGCCGCCATGCAGCATCGTCCGGCCGCCGTCGCGGTAGACGTTGAGGTCCAGCAGGCGGGTGTGCTGCGGGCTGGTCGATGCTCGCGTGCACCAGCAGCCCGACGGCGCCGAGCGCGGCCAGCCAGGCCGCGACGGCGATCAGCAGGGGCAGGCGCCGCGGCGGGGCCACCGCATCGCCAGGGCCGGCCGGGCGCGCGGAACGTGCCCCGGCCGCTGACGCGCAATGCCACCCGTATGCCTCCGCATTTCCCCGGAGAATAGACGTACCAGTACGTGCTATTTGCCAAGACTTTGAATAAATGGCGCGCCCGCAGCCACCGGACGTTCCGGCCGGCTACCCATGCTGGCCTGGCTGAACACCAATCAGCTGGTAGCTGTCGTGCAGGCTGACCCCGCTTGCGTTGTCCCCGGACCCGGGACAGGCGCTGTTCCCCGGCGCCGTCACCGACAATAGCCGGGGGTTCGCCGGAAGCGCGTCCGAATATCGATGGTCCGACGCAAAAACTCCGCAAAGTTTCCGCTGATATGTCGATCCGGCAATATCTTCACATCACTAAATCGGCAATCTGGCTGATTCAGCGGGAATGCCCGCCGCCCGGTGGCCGGGGCTCTCCGTCCGGCTGGCGGTGGTCCGCCTCGCGCCGCCCGGCACATAGACTCCTCAGCCATGCGAGTAGTCGTGACGGGTGGAGCCGGGTTCGTCGGCTCGCACCTGACCGATGCCCTGCTGGCCCGCGGGGACGAGGTGGCCGTGGTCGATGACCTGTCGGCCGGCCGGGCCGGGCGGCTGGACGAGCGGGCCAGCCTGCACAAGCTGAGCGTGACCCAGGCCGGCGAGCTGGCCAGCCTGATCACCGACCTGCGCCCCGAGCTGATCTGCCACCTCGCGGCGCAGATCGACGTGCGGGCCAGCGTGGCCGGTCCGGCGGCGGATGCTCAGGCGAACGTCGTGGGCA
This sequence comes from uncultured Actinomycetota bacterium, assembly GCA_963780555.1. GTDB lineage: Bacteria > Actinomycetota > Actinomycetes > Streptosporangiales > Streptosporangiaceae > DASUBV01. Next base: position 697,004 of record CAWACD010000002.1, read on the forward strand.
CGGTGAACGTGCTGGAGGCGGCGCGGGCGGCCGGGGCGCGGGTGCTGTTCTGCTCCACCGGCGGCGCCCTGTACGGACGGGATGCGCCCGATCCCGTCGCTGGAGGACGTGCTGCCGCTGCCGGAGTCGCCTTACGGGGTGGCCAAGCACTGCGCCGAGCAGTACGTCGGCCTGTACAACCGGCTGCACGGCACCGCGCACACGGTGCTGCGCTTCGCCAACGTCTACGGTCCCCGGCAGGATCCCAGCGGCGAGTCGGGCGTGATCCCGATCTTCTGCTCGCGCCATCCTGGCCGGCGAGCAGCCGACCATCTACGGCGACGGGCAGCAGACCCGTGACTACGTCTACGTCGGCGACGCGGTGGCGGCCTTCCTGGCCGCGGCCACTCGCGGGCGGCCGGGCACCTGGAATATGGGCACCGGCCGCGAGGTCAGCGTGCTGGAGCTGGCCGCCGTCATCGGCGCGGCCGCGGGCCGGACAGTACAGCCGGTGTTCGCCCCGGCGCGCCCCGGCGAGCTGCTGCGCAGCGCGCTGGCCGTGGAGCGGGCCGAGCGGGACCTGGGCTGGACGCCGGTCACCCCGCTGGCCGACGGCGTCCGCGCGGTGTACCGGTGGATCCAGGCCGGCGCGGGCGACCGGTCCGGCTTCTGATCTAGGCTGGCGGCCATGTCTCGACCCGATGGACGCCGCCCCGATCAGCTGCGCGACGTCAAGATCACCAGGAACTGGCTGGAGCACGCCGAGGGCTCGGTCCTCGTCGAGTTCGGCGGCACCCGCGTGCTGTGCGCGGCCAGCGTCACCGAGGACGTGCCGCGCTGGCGGCGCGGCAGCGGCCTGGGCTGGGTCACCGCCGAGTACGCGATGCTGCCGCGGGCAACCAACACCCGCAACGACCGCGAGTCGGTCAAGGGCCGGCTGGGCGGCCGCACGCACGAGATCTCCCGGCTCATCGGCCGGTCGCTGCGCGCCTGCATCGACCCCAAGGCGCTCGGCGAGAACACCATCATCATCGACTGCGACGTGCTGCAGGCCGACGGCGGCACCCGGACTGCCGCGATCACCGGCGGCTACGTCGCGCTGGCCGACGCGGTGTCCTGGCTCGCGGGCCGCAAGCGCTGCAAGGGCAGCCCGCTGACCGCGACGGTGTCGGCGGTCAGCGTCGGCATCCTGGACGGCCAGCCCCGGCTGGACCTCAGCTATGCCGAGGACGTCATCGCCGAGACCGACATGAACGTCGTGTGCACCGGAGACGGCCGCTTCGTCGAGGTGCAGGGCACCGCCGAGCGCGAGCCGTTCGGCCGCGAGCTCCTCGATGAGCTGCTCAGCCTGGCCGTGGCCGGCTGCGCCGACCTGACTGCCATCCAGCAGGCAGCGCTGGCGGCATGACTGCCGCCAGCCCGGCCAGCCCGGACGGCGCGGCCCGGCTCGTCCTGGCCACCGCCAACGCGCACAAGCTCGCGGAGCTGACCCGCATCCTGGAGGCCGGTCACGTCGCGGCCAGCCTGGCCAGCCTGGGGGAGTTCCCCGGTGCTCCCGAGGTCCGGGAGACCGGTGCCACGTTCGCCGACAATGCCCTGCTCAAGGCGCGGGCCATCGCGGCCTTCACCGGCCTGCCGGCGGTGGCCGACGACTCCGGCCTGTGCGTGGACGCGCTGAACGGGATGCCCGGCGTGCTCTCCGCGCGCTGGGCGGGCCGGCACGGTGATGACGAGGCCAACCTGAGGCTTGTCCTGGGGCAGCTGGCCGACGTCCCCGAGGAGCGCCGCGGCGCGCAGTTCGCCTGCTGCGCAGCGCTGGTCCTCCCGACCGGGAAGGAGCTCGTCTGCGAGGGGATCATGACCGGCCGGATCACCGGCGAGCCGCGGGGCAGCAACGGTTTCGGCTATGACCCCATCTTCATTGCCGACGATGCTCCCGGCGGCGCGGGCGAGGTGACCAACGGCGAGCTGAGCGCGGACGCCAAGGACCGGATCAGCCACCGGGGCCGGGCGCTGCGCGCCCTGGCCCCGGTGATCGCCGCCTGGCTGACCGGCTAGCCGCCGAGCTGGCCGAGGCCCGAGAGCTGCTGCACCTGGCTGGCGGGCGGCACGGTGATGCTGACCGGCTGGTTGTAACCGCTGTAGGTGATCGTCGTGACCAGGCTCTCGCCCGCCACGTGCCCGGTCTCGGTGATCCGCCGGACCCGGTGCCGGGCGTCAATCCAGATGTCGGTGTGGACCTGCCCGTGGATGCTGCGCAGCTGCGGGCCGAGCTGGCGGCGCAGGGCTGGCGACAGCCCGCGCAGCACGGCCGACGGGTTGTAGGTGGCCGAGTACTGCGTCGTCGCCGCGCCGCCGATGTCCGCGGTGCCCACCCGGCGGGCCTGCCGGACGGCCTGCAGCAGCCGGGCCTGCCCGAGCGGATCGCTGAAGGTCAGGCTGCGCAGCAGCGGAGCGAAACTTGACTGACCAGACTCGGCGGGAGTCAGCGGGATCCTGAGCCACGGCCTGGCCAGCATCCGGCCCAGGATCGGAAGGTGCAGGTAGGCGGCGCTGCGGGTGACAACCGCGCTGACCGCCGTCTGCGCGCCGCCCAGCGCCGAGTTCAGGTGCATGCTCAGCAGCGGGACCGGGGTGAGCTGCTCGCGGATCGTCCCGGTGGTGGTCACTGCGGCCGGGCCCGAGACTCGCACCGAGATGGCCGCGGTCACCGATGTGACCCGTGCGGCGACCTGCGCCGCCGTCGTCATGGCCTGCGGTCCGGTGCTGCCGCCGGCACCGGCCGCGGCTGACCCGCAGCCCGCCGCGAGCAGCACGACCGCCGTGACACCCGCGGCCGCGGCGGCGGCCCTGCGGCCCGTGCTGCCCGGCCGGGGGCGGCACGGGCGGGAAAGACGACTAAGCCGCACGGGAGCCAGTAATCCGGGCATAAAGACACGCTAGCCGGCCCGCGGGTTCCGGTCAGGGCGTGCGCGCTGGCCTTGTACGGTAGGGGCGACCGGCTGGCCGCGCAGGGCCAGCTGACCACTCGCGCAACGGCCGCTGAAGGAGACCCGTGGCTGACAAGAAGCTCGCACCCGGAGACCCGGCGCCCGATTTCACCCTGTCCGACGCCGACGGCAATCAGGTGAGCCTGGCCGGCCTGCGCGGGCAGCGAGTGATCATCTACTTCTACCCGGCCGCCATGACGCCCGGCTGCACCAAGCAGGCCTGTGACTTCCGGGACAGCAAGGCCGACCTGACCCAGGCCGGCTTCGCGGTGCTGGGGATCTCCCCGGACAGCCCGGCCAAGCTGGCTAAGTTCCGCGACAAGGAGGGCCTGACCTTCCCGCTGCTGTCCGATCCGGATCGCCAGGTGCTGCAGGCTTACGGCGCCTACGGCGAGAAGACCATGTACGGCCGGACCAGCGTGGGCGTGATCCGCTCCACATTCGTCATTGACGCGGACGGGAAGATCGAGCAGGCCCAGTACGGGGTTAAGGCCACCGGGCATGTCGGGCGACTGCGCAGGGAGCTAGGCGTCTGACTGGCGGCGGGTCTAGCTGGCCCGCCTGCTTACCTCCGCGCGCGACGCGGGGCCGTAGCCCAACGGCAGAGGCACAGGATTTAGGATCCTGCCAGTGTGGGTTCGAGTCCCACCGGCCCCACCTGGTGATCTCTCAGGAGATCGGAATGACCCCGGACCCGCAGCGGCCGGGTTGCTAGTTGCGGGCTCAGCGGTGCTGAGCTATCCGGGCCCTGGCGAGCCGGCTACGAGGCGGCCCGCTGCCGGGCCGCCTCGTAGAGCACGATGGAGGCCGCGGCGGCGGCGTTCAGCGAGCTGGCCGACCCCGACATCGGGATCCGGATCATGTCGTCGCAGGCCTCGCGCCAGGCCGCGCTGAGACCGCTCGTCTCGTTGCCGATTACGACCACGGCCGGGCGGCTGAAGTCGTAGTGCGCCAGATCCCGCGCGCCGCTCTCGTCGGTGCCCGCCAGCCGGGCATCCAGGCCGTCGTCCCGGATGGCGGTGAGCCAGCCGAGCACGTCGCGGTGCGAGGGCACCCGCACCGCTGGCACCGAGAACAGCGAGCCGGTACTAGCCCGCACCGCCTGGGGGTCGTAGATGTCAGCGGCGTGCCCGGTCACGATGACCCCGGAGGCGTTCAGCGCGTCGGCGGACCGGATCAGCGACCCGACGTTGCCCGGACTCGCCGGCCGGTCGAACACGACGGTGAGCATCGCGGGATGGACGGGGAGGCGGCTCAGGTCATCAGGCGGCAGGCCCGCCACGGCGAGCAGCTCGGGCGCGGTCTCGGCCTTGCCGCCGAGCTCACAGAGCAGCTCAGGGGACACGGCGAACCGCGGCGCGGGGCTGGTGTCGAGCAGTTCGCGCGCCCACCCGGACAGCACAGCGCGATCGTCGTAGAGCAGGGCCCGGACCGGCCAGCCGTGCCGGATTGCCATCGTGACCGGCCGGACGCCCTGGACCAGGAACTCGCCGCTGCGCTGGCGCTTGGCCCGGTTGCTCAGCAGCGCGGCCCACTGCTGGAACCGCGCGTTGCGGGTCGTGACCCGCAGGGCACCCGCCACGCTCGCCTCCGTTGCGCGTTCCGCTGCCAGCCTCAGAGGGTACTGGACACCGCAGCGCGGCCCGCGGCTGGCGCAGCGCGCACCGCCGCTCCGCTGCTTGCTATCCGGAGTAGCCTCCGGATAGGATCGATAACCGGAGAACACTCCGTTTAGCCTCTGCCCGGCCGGCCCAGCTGGCCGATCTCGCGCCGGGCGGGCCACCAGCTGCCTTCAGGGAAGGGCCGGCCATGAGCACAGACCGCATCACCACCCCATTCGGCGCCCAGTCCACCGCCGCCGAGGTCATCGCCGGGGCTGACCTGCATGGCCGGCGCGCGATCATCACCGGCGGCTCGTCGGGCATCGGCGTCGAGACGGCCCGCGTCCTGGCCCGCGCCGGGGCCGAAGTCACCATCGCTGTCCGGGACACCGCGGCCGGCGACCGGACGGCGGCCCAGATCGCCATGCCCGGCGCCCCGGCCGTCCGCGTCGGCCGGCTGGACCTCGCTGACCCGGCATCGGTGGCCGCTTTCACCGCGGACTGGAGCGGCCCGCTGGACCTGCTCATCAACAATGCCGGCGTGATGGCGCTGCCGAGCCTGCAGCTCACCCCGCAGGGCTGGGAGATGCAGTTCGCCACCAATCACCTGGGCCACTTCGCGCTGGCCCGCGGCCTGCACCCGGCCCTGGCCGCGGCCGGGGACGCGCGGATCGTGTCGCTGACCTCGCGCGGGCACCTGCGCTCGCCGGTGGTCTTCGAGGACCTGAACTTCGCCGCCCGGCCCTATGACCCGTGGCTGGCCTACGGCCAGTCCAAGACGGCTAACGTGCTGTTCGCCGTCGAGGCCACCCGGCGGTGGGCCGGGGACGGTATCACCGCCAACGCGGTCCACCCCGGGGCCATCGCCGATACGGCCCTGTCGCGGTACATGGACCCTGAGCAGCTCGCGGCCCTGCGCACCTCGGGACAGTTCCACTACAAGTCGATCGCCCAGGGGGCGGCAACCAGCGTGCTGGTCGCCACCTCGGCCCAGCTCAAGGGCGTTGGCGGCCGGTACTTCGAGGACTGCAACGAGTCAGTCGTGCTGGAGCCCGGCGCACTGGCGGACGCGTCGTCGGGCGTCGCTCCGTACGCGCTCGACCCCGCCGCGGCCGCCCGGCTGTGGCGGGTATCGGAAGAACCGCTTGACTAGTTGACACTGATTAATCGGAGGCCGGATAATCAGGTGCTGAGCGGCGCACCGGGCGCCGCCGGCTACGGGCAGGCGGGATCGGGCGATGGCACGGCGCAAGGTCGACAACCTGCTGGCCCTGGCCGTCCTGTCCTATCTCAGCCAGACGCCCATGCACCCCTACGAGCTCGGCCGGACGCTGCGTGAGCACGGCGACGACCGCAGCATCAAGTTCAACCATGGCTCCCTGTACATGGTGGTCCAGCAGCTGGCCAGAGCCGGCTTCATCGAGGGCCAGGAGGCGACTCGCGAGGGCAACCGGCCGGAGCGGACGGTCTATGCCCTGACCGACGCCGGCCGGGCGGAGCTGCGGGACTGGCTGCGCGAGCTGGTCGAGGTGCCGCGGCATGAGTTTCCCGCCTTCGTGGCGGCCCTGTCGCTGGTCGCGGCGCTGCCGCCGCGCGAGGTGACCGGGCTGCTGGGCCGGCGGCTGGATCACCTGGCCGGCCAGCAGGCGCAGGCCCGGGCGCTCATCGAGCAGGCGGCAGCCGACGGAGTGCCGGCGCTGTTCCTGATCGAGGAGGAGTACCGGCTGGCGATGCTGGCCGCCGAGACCGCCTTCGTCAGCGAGTTCACCGAGCGCATCCAGGACCCGGCCAGCGGCTGGGGAAAGACGTGGGCGCAGTACTACGGCGAGGACGACGCCGCGACCGGGGACCGCGCCGCTGCGCCGGGTGCCGAGGTCCCGCGGCGTGGCTGAGCGGGTGTCGGCGGCACCTGGCAGGATCGGTGCCATGGACGCTACTGCTCAGGTCGCCGCGCTGTATGCGGCCTACCAGGACCGGGACTGGGACCGGGCCGCTACCTTCCTGCACCCCGACGCGGTGGTGGGGCTGCCGGCCACCTCGGAGCGGCTGACCGGCCGGGACGCCGTCATCGCGTTCCAGGCCGAGTACCCCGAGCCGTGGGGCGAGCTGACGGTCCGGCACGTGCTCGGCGGCCCGGCCGAGAGCGCCGCCCAGATCGAGATCACTGCGCCCGACGGGCAGCTGTTCGTCATGGCCGCGTTCTGGCGGCAGGACGACGGGCTGCTGCGGACCGCGACCGAGTACTGGATCACGGTGGGCGGCGACACCATCCCGGACACGCGCAAGGCCTGGCGGCCGGGCGCCGAGCCGGCCTAGGTGAGCGTCAGCCCGGCTGGTCACGACGGACCTGTCGGCTTCGACCTGGACCTGACCCTCATCGACTCCCGTCCGGCGATCATGGCCGCGTGGACGGCGCTCGCGGCCGAGACCGGCGCCACCATCGACCTGGCCGCCGTCGACCGCCGGATGGGCAGCAAGCTGGAGGACGAGGCGGCTTACTGGTTCCCGCCCGCAGCGGTCGAGGCCGCGACCGCCGGGTACCGGCGGCACTACGTCCGGATCGCTCCCGCCCTGACCACCGCGCTGCCGGGAGCCGGCGAGGCCATCGCCGCGGTCCGGGCCGCCGGCCAGCGCGCGGTGATCATCACCGCCAAGTCCGCCGCGATCGGTCCCAGCCTGCAGGCGGCCGGGCTGAGCGCCGACCAGGTCTACGCCCACGTGCACGGGCCGGAGAAGGCCGCGGTGCTGGCCCGTATCGGGGCTGTCGCCTACGTCGGGGACGCCACCGCGGACATGCAGGCCGCCCGGTCGGCCGGAGTGCGCGCCGTGGGCGTGCCCACCGGTTCTTTCAGCAGGAACGAGCTGCTCGAGGCCGGCGCGCAGGTCGTGCTGGACTCGCTCACCCAGTTCCCGGAGTGGTACGCGGGCCTGCGGTCCGGCGTCGCGCGCAGCGGCGGCTAGGCCGTCCCGTGGCGCTGCCGGCCAGGCTCACCAGGTGTCGAGCAGGGCAGGCTGCTGGCCGGATCCACCAGCGCCTTCAGGTCGTCCCGGACGGCCGCTGCAACTGAGCATCGTCGAGGCCGCTCGCCCGGCCCTGGAGGCGACGTGGGCGAGCCGCCATCCTCCGACTCGAGTGTTTCAGCTCGGGTTACACGTCGAATTCCATGGGCTGGAACGTTTCCGTTGCATGGGGCAGCGCACGTGTCATAGCAAGACACTGACAACGGAATGGCAGGCCGTGCCCGCCCCGCTACCAGGAGCCGAGCAGGGCGCGCAGGTCGGCCAGGCTTTTCACCACGGCGTCAGGCGTGGCGGCCGGGAAGGACGGCACGTCGCTGTTGGGGATGAGGACCGCGCGCATCCCCGCGCTCTGCGCGCCGTGCACGTCATCGAACGGCCGGTCACCGACGAAGACGCAGGAAGCCGGGTCGGTCACTCCCACGGCGGCCATGGCCGCGCGGAACGCCTCGGGGTGCGGCTTGGTCCACGCGATCTCGCTGGAGTAGACCGCGCCATCGATCAGGTCGAGGATGCCGTCGCGGCGGAAGATCTCCTCGTGCCAGCTCCGTGGCCAGAACGTGTTCGACAAGACGCCCGTTCTGATTCCCCGCCCGCGCAGGTAGCGCAGCAGCTCCGCCGCGTCCGGGTCGGTGTAGGTGTGCGGCTCCCAGGCGCTGGTGTAGCTGGCCAGCAGCTCGTCCGGGGGAGTGAGCCCGGCCCGCTCGAACACGTGGCTCATGCTCGCGCTGCGCTGCTCGGCCGTGGACAGTCGCCACAGCTCCTGCTCGGCCACGCAGATGGCCGCTGCGACCTCGGCCGCCTGGTCGGCGCCGAAATGCTCGGCGCACACCCCGCGCCACAGCTCGGCGGCGTCAATGGTGTGCCACGGGGTCAGCGTCCCGCCCCAGTCAAAGATCACTGCTGCCACGCCCACGCCCGGAATCTTACCGGCGGGACGACGGTGCCTGCCGGGCGCGACCGGGGCGGTCCGGGGCAGAGCGGGCAACCGGCCAGCCGGCCGGACGCCGGCCCGGCCGGGCTGGGACACTAGGCAGACGTCACGGCAGCTGAGCTGTGACACCAGGGAGGTCCCTGGTCCAGGAGGGATACCAGCGATGGCCGATCCGGACGGCTCAGTCGAGGTGCGGGGCACGGCGGCCCTGAACGGAACCGTGACCAAGCGGGGCTCCGAGCAGATTGTCGCCGATATTGACCGGACCAGGGAGGACCTGGCGCGCACCATCGATGCCCTGACCGAGCGCGTCAGTCCGGCCAACAACGTGCGCAGGCTCAAGGAGCAGCTGGCGCTCCAGGCCGCGCGGCCCGAGGTTCAGCTGGCCGCGGCGGCGGCCGCGCTGGCGGTGGTGGGCGTGGTCATCTACCGCATCTGGGGCCGCCGGAAGGGCTAGCGGCCCGCCCGGCTCCGGCCCGCCCGGCTCCGGCCCGCCCGGCTCCGGTCCGTGCGCCCGGGGCGCCAGGGGCGCCGCCGGGACAGGCACGGCCGGCCGCTTGTCAGCTGTCGTCTCCCGCGGTCAGCGCGGTGTACTCAGCGGCGCTCAGCAGGCCCGGCGGTACGTCCCCGTTCCCGTCGGTCGCGGCCAGGCTGACCTTGAACAGCCAGCCCGACCCGTACGGATCGGAGTTCACCAGGCCCGGGTCGTCCTCGAGTTCCGGGTTGATCTCCGTGACCTCGCCGTCCACCGGCGAGAACAGGTCGCTGACCGACTTGGTCGACTCCACCTCGCCGCACGCCTCGCCGGCCGTGACCCGGGTCCCCGGCGCCGGCGCCTGCACGAATACGACATCGCCCAGGGCCCGCTGGGCGTGGTCGGTGATGCCGACCGAGGCGATGGAGCCGCTGATAGCCACCCACTCGTGCTCGGCGGTGTAGTGCAGCTCCTCGGGAACGCTCATCTGCACCTCTCTTGTCGCGCTGATCATGTCTGCGATGGTCTTCGGCGGTTAGCCGCCAGGTGGTCCGGCGGTGAGCAAATTGTGCGCTGCGAACTAGGCCGGGCGCCGGTAGAACGGCAGCGGCACCAGTCTGGCAGGCTCGGCGCGGCCCCGGATATCCACGGCCAGCCGCCCGTCGTCGTCGCCCGCCGCGGCCTGCGCCACGTCCGGGGTGACGTAGGCCATCGCGACCGGCGTGCCGAGGGTGGGCGACGGCGCCCCGCTGGTGACGGTCCCGGCCGGCGCGCCGTCCCACAGCACCTCGTAGCCGTGCCGGGGCACTCGCCGGGACTCGCCGGCCAGGCCGACCAGCTGGCGCTGCGGCGCGGCCTGCCCGCGCTCGGCCAGGGCGGCCCGGCCGACGAAGTCGCCGGGCTTGTCGAAGCGCACCACGCGGCCCAGGCCAGCATCGAACGGGGTCAGGTCAGGGCCCAGCTCGTTCCCGTACAGCGGCATCCCGGCCTCCAGGCGCAGCGTGTCCCGCGCGGCCAGGCCGGCGGCACCAGCCCGTGCGGGGCGCCGGCCGTGGTGAGGGCGGCCCAGATGGCCGGCGCGTCATCCGGCCGGGCGAAGATCTCGAAGCCGTCCTCGCCGGTGTAGCCGGTCCGGGCCAGCAGCACCGGCGCGCCGGCCACTGCGGCCGGGTAGCCGGCGTAGTACTTCACCTCGTCCAGCACCGCGTCGGTGAGCGGCCCGAGGATCGCCGCCGACCGCGGTCCCTGCACCGCGATCAGCGCGTAGCCGGCGGTCTGGTCGGTGACCCGGGCCTCCCGGCCGGCCGCGCGCTCGGTCAGCGCCCCGAGCACGGCCGCGGTGTTGGCCGCGTTGGCAACGACCAGGAACTCGGTGTCCGCCAGCCGGTAGACGATCAGGTCATCGAGCACGCCACCGTCCGCCGCGCAGATCATCGTGTACCGGGCCCGGCCGGGCTTCAGCGCGCTGAGATAGCCGGTCAGCGCGTAGTCGAGGGTGTCCGCGGCATCCGGGCCGGTCACGGCCAGCTCGCCCATGTGGGACAGGTCAAACAGGCCGGCGGCGGCCCGGACGGCCTGGTGCTCGGCGGTCTCGCTGCCGTAGCGCAGGGGCATCAGCCACCCGGCGAACTCGGTCAGCGTGGCGCCGAGCCCGGTGTGCACGTCGGTCAGCGGGGTGCGCCGGATGGCGGCGGCCGGGTCGGCAGGGCGGGGATCTGTCATGTGAGCTCCAAGGGCCGGCGCGCGGCCAGCCGGACTGGCGGCCCGGCCGGGACAACTATCCGCCAGCGTTCGCGTGCATGGCAGGCGCAGGCCAGCCTACCTGGAGGGCCGCCGGCGAGCGCGGGGGCGGCCGGGCCCGGGATGTGATAGCCCGGATACATGACACTTCTCACCGAGGACCAGATTGCCACCCGGCTTGGCGGCGTGCCCGGCTGGGATCTGCAGGGCGATTCCATTGTCGCCACCGTTACCCGGGCCGACTTCCGCGATGCGCTGCTGTATGTCGGCGCCGTGGGTTACCTGGCCGAGGCCGCTAACCATCATCCCGATATCGCGATTTCTTGGAACAAGGTGACGCTGACGCTCTCCACGCACTCAGCGGGCGGGCTGACCGGAGCGGATTTCGACCTGGCCGAGCGAATCAGCCAGCTGGCCGGATAGCCGCGGAAAGGAAACTTCGCCTGCGGACGGCGCCACGCCCCCGGGTGGCGCCGCCCACAGGACGAAGATCCCCCTTACCGCTTGTCGCGACCCTCGTACACCGTGCGTTCTGCCTGGCCGAAGCCGGGCGTCACGCAACCGGGCGATCCCTGCCGGGTCGAACGGCCCCCCGGACGAAGGTCCCCCTCCGCGACTCACGGTTTTCCCCGTAACCGCGCGGTGCCGTAAGCCCCCTGGCCCGGGAAACCCGGACCCCGTAGCGCCGCGCGGGGTTCTATTTATACACGCTGTGCAGTAGCGATTACAGCTCGTTACAACATTGAGGTCAGGAGGTTGCGGCGGCGCGCCGGCGACCGCGACAAAAGACTCCGGCCGGGCCTTCCCGCGCAATTGCACGGGCTGCAAACCTAAGCCCCTCGGGCCCGCTGATCTCGCCCGGAAGGTGCTTGATTCCGTTAATAAAACGGGATGGCGGGCGGCCTGGCCGGCGGCCCGGCCGGGCCACCGGGCGGATGCTCCGCCGCCGCGGCGCCCGCCCGCTGCGGTGGCCGGCCGGGAAATTCTCCGCCGCCGGGTGAAACTTTCCGGGTCGCGCAGGCGCGACAGTTAGGACATGGACAGCCGCCCGAGCGACGCGACGCTGCTGCTCGCCGTTGCCGAGCGCGACATGGGCGCCTTCCGCACGCTCTACGAACGCCACGCCGGCTGGCTCGCGGTCCGGCTCGCCCGGCGGTGCAACGACCGCGACGTCGTGGCGGACGCGATCCAGGACACCTTCGTCGCTGTCTGGCAGCGACCGCAGGGTTTCCGCGGCGACGGCGACATCGCGGCGTGGCTGTGGGGGATAGCGATCCGCCGGCTGGTGAGCCGCCTGCGGACTCCCAGCGGCGTCGCCGCCGTATTCGGGAGCGCCGAATCCGCGCCGGCCGCGGAAGATCAGGTGCTGCTGTCGGTCGAGTACGGCGACATCGGCCAGGCACTGGCCCGGCTGTCGCCGGAAATGCGCGCCGTCATCCAGGCCGTCGTGCTGGACGGCCTGACCGCCAGGGAAGCGGCGCACCTGCTGCACGTGCCGGTGAGCAGCGTGAAGACACGGCTCTACCGGGCCAAGGCGCGCCTGCGGGCCGTCCTAGCGGAGGAACCATCATGACCGGCTGGCACCTCGACGACGGCACCCTGCGGCGCTATGTCGCACGGACCGATTCGCTGGCCGAGGGAACCTCGGTCGAACACCACTTGCTGGCCTGCGAGCAGTGCCGGGCGCGGGTTAGCGCCGGGTCCGACGTAGTCGACCTCGCCGCGGTATGGGCCCGCACGCGGGACACCGTCGAGGTGCCGCGGCCATCGGCGCTCGAGCGGCTGCTGCGCATCGCCGGCCTCCCGGCCCACGAGGCGCGGCTGGTCGCAGTGGCCAGCACCTTCCGCGGCGCATGGCTGGCCGGCACGGCCGCGGTCCTCGCGTTCGCCGCGCTGGCGGCGGCGATCGGGCACGCCCGCGGGATGTGGCTGTTCCTGGCGGTGGCGCCGGTCGTGCCGTGCCTGGTGGTCGCGTCCAGTTATGACCCGTGGCTGGACCCGGCACTCGAACCGGAACTCGTCACTCCTTACCCGGCGCTCCGGCTGATCCTGCTGCGCACGATCGCCGTGCTCGCGCTCGCGCTGCCGGCCGTGCTGCTCCTCGGGCTCGCCGTGCCCGGCGAGGCCCCGCTTGGCTGGCTGCTGCCGGCGGTCGGCTTCGTCGCGGTGGTCCTGGCCGCGTCGACCTGGGTCAGCCCGCTGCGCTCAGCCATCGCGGTCAGCTCCGTCTGGCTCGCGGCGGTCTGGCTGATGGCGAGGCAGTCGGACTCGCCGGAAGCGGTACTCCAGGCCCGGGTCCAGGCGGGCTTCCTGCTGCTGGCGGCCGCCTCGTTCCTGATTTTCCTGCTGCGCCGGCGCCGGCTGCGCCAGCTTCGACCGTGGGGGTAGTGATGGATGCTTCGATCAGCCTGCGTGACGTGGGGCGCACGTTCGGTGCCACCAGGGCACTGGCCGACGTCGACCTGGACCTGCAACCTGGCGTGACCGGGCTGCTCGGCCCCAACGGCGCCGGCAAGACCACGCTGCTGCGCCTGCTGGCTACCGCGCTGCCGCCCAGCCGGGGACAACTGAGCGTGCTGGGCCTGGACCCGGAAGTACCGGCCGAGCGCACCGGCATCCGCCGCCAGCTCGGTTACCTGCCGCAGGAGGTCGGCTTCCCGCGCGGCTTCACCGCCTTCGGGTTCGTGGACTACATCGCGCTGCTCAAGGAATGGACCCAGCCGGCCGTGCGGCACGCGGAAGTACGCCGCGTGCTCGGCCTGGTCGGGCTGTCCGACCTCGCCGCGAAGCGGATCCGGGCCATGTCCGGCGGCCAGCGGCGGCGGGTCGCGCTGGCCCAGGCGCTGCTGGGCTCGCCGCCGGTGCTGGTCCTGGATGAGCCGACCACCGGCGTCGACCCGGAGCAGCGGGTGACGCTGCGGACCGTGCTCGCGGAGATCGCGCGCCGGTCCATCGTGGTGCTGTCCACCCACCAGACCGAGGACGTCGCGGCCCTGTGCGAGCGCGTGATCGTGCTGGACCGCGGCCGGGTTCGCTATGACGGACCGGTCACCGACCTGGTCGCCCAGGCGGCCGGGCGGGTCTGGCTGGCCGACGAGCCGGACCCGGCGGCGAGCGTGTCCTGGCGGACCGGCACCGGCCGCTACCGCAACGTCGGCGCCCGCGTGCTGGACGACGTCGAGCACGTCGAGCCATCTCTCGAAGACGCCTACCTGCTGCTGCGCGGCGGGTCACCGGAGAACGAGCCCGCCGGGGATCCGGCGTCATGACCACGACGCTCGCGTCCGCCGGGGCCGGAACCGCCGCCGGCCGGGGCGTTCGCCGCGCTCGCCGCCCGGGAGATGCGCCGGTTCGCCGTCAACCCGGTCTTCCTCCTGGCCGTGGCGCTGACCGTGCTGGTGCTGTCGACTGACCCCGGCACCGTCACCGAGATCGACAACGTGAACTGGACCCCGGCGGTTTTCCTCGGCGGGCTCGGCATGATGGCCACGTTCTGGCTGACCCGGTCGATGCGTGCCAGCGAACCCGTCGTTGGCGTCACCCCGGTCCCGCTGCCGACCCGCACCGCCGCCCTCTGCACGGTCGCGATCGTGCCGTTCGCCTGCGGCTGCGTCGCCCTGCTGAGGTTCGTGCAGCTAATCCCGGTCGGCGACCCGGCGTACGGGGCATTCAGCCCGTCAGCACGGGTCGCTGTCCTCGTCGGGCAGATAGTCGTCCCATCGCTCGGCGGCCCCTTGCTCGGTATCGCGCTGGGCCGCTGGGTGCGGTTCCCCGGTGCCGCGTTCGTGCTGTTCCTGATCCTCTTCGGCTGGGGGAATCTGGTGACGGCCCTGTCCATCTCGCGTCCGGACTCGACGGCGCTGGTGGTGCTGCGGCTGTTCGCGCCGTTCGCTTTCTTCACGCTCCGCGGGAACGCCGCCCACCTCACCACCTGGCGCGGGTCGCCGTGGTTCTTCCTCGGCTGGCAGCTCGCCCTATGCGCGATCGCGGTCCTGGCGGCGCTGCTGCGCGGGGCCGAGGAGCGGGCGCGCTTGCGGATCATCCGTGCCCTCGCCGTCGCGGGAGCGGTGGCCGTGGTCATGCTCGTGCTGGCCGCTACCGGCGGGTTCACCCACGCTGTCACCGCGTGATGGTCGGGCCGGTGCTGCGGGCCGGGGCGTGGCCGGCGGTCGCGGGTATCAGCGGCGTGGCGGTCGTGGTAGGCGGCTGCGGTGACGCGTTCCCGGCGGCCGCCAGCATGCTGCTCCCGGTCTGCTTTGCGCTGCTCGCCGCGGCCGCGGCGTTCACTCTCGACGAGCCGGCCAGCCTGGTCGTCGACGTGACGCCGACCGGGCCGGTGCGGCGTACCGGGATCCGTGCGGTGGCGCTGTCCGCGCCCCTCGCAGCCGGCGCGCTGGTGATACTGGCGGCGGCGCTGCGCGGACTGGCCCTGCCCTGGGCGGCGACCGGCCTCGCGCTGGCCGGCAACGTGCTGCTCGGATTCGCCGCCGCGTGCGTGGCCCGGACACGGACCGGGGAGCCGGGCGCCGCGGCAGGCGCGGTCGTCGTGCTGGTGCTGATGGCGCCCAGCCTGGTGCCGCCGGTCGCGCGCTGGGTCCGCACGTTCCCGGCGCCCGGAGCTGGCGGCCCGTCCTCGGACACCGTGTGGTGGATCGCCACCGCGGTGTGCGTGGTGGCCATCGCCATCTCGGCCGGCGGACGGCCCCTGCCCCGGCCCCGGCGGATGCCCGGGGTTCCGTGATCCAGCTCAGCCGAAGTCGCAGGGCAGGTGCTTGATGCCGTTGATGAAGCTGGACAGCAGGCGGTCCGGCTCGGCCGCCGCGCGGATCTGCGGCACCCGCAGCATCAGCTCGCGGAGCATCGCGGTGATCTCGCGCCGCGCGAGGTGCGCCCCCAGGCAGAAGTGCGGGCCCGCGCCGCCGAACCCGACGTGCGGATTGGGGGAGCGGGTGATGTCGAACCGCTCAGGCTCGGCGAACACCGACTCATCGCGGTTGCCCGCCCAGTAGAACAGCACGGCCTTGTCGCCCTCGCGGTACGGGTGGCCATTCAGCGTGCAGTCCCGGGTGACCGACCGGCGCATCCAGATCACCGGCGTGGCGTACCGGACGATCTCCTCAACGGCGCCGCCCAGCCGGCCCTCCAGGTCGGCCAGCAGCAGCTCGCGCTGGTCCGGGTACTCCGTCAGCAGGCACAGCGCGTGCGAGATCGCCGTCCGGGTGGTCTCGTTGCCGGCCACCACCAGCAGGATGAAAAACGAGGCCAGCTCGGCCGGAGTGAGCTGCTCACCGTCGATGTTGGCCGTGGCCAGCGCCGTGGCCAGGTCGTCGGCCGGGTGTTCCTGACGGGCCGCGGCCAGGTCGGTGACGAGGGTGGCCAGGTCCTGCCCGGCCGTCAGCAGCTGGGTGACGGCCTCGTCCATGTCGTCGCTGAGGAACTCGGGGTCAGCGCCGGACAGGATGATGTTGGTGTTGCGCAGCACCATGGCGTAGTGCTCATCGCCGATGCCCATCATGTCGCAGATGATCTTCAGCGGCAGCCGGGCGGACACGTGCTGCACGAAGTCGCAGGGCCCGGTGGCCAGCAGGTCATCCACGATCCCGGCCGCCGCCAGCTGGACGTTCTCCTCGAAGCGCCTGATCATCTTCGGGGTGAAGGCGCGGGAGACGATCCGGCGCAGCCGGGCATGCCGCGGGTCGTCCATGTTGATCATGGAGCCGAAGTACTCGTTGAACTCGGGCGGCAGGTCGACGATGCTGGTTGACCCGCGGCCGGAGGAGAACAGCTCAGGATGGCGGCTGGCCTCGGTGATGTCGGCGTGGCTGACCAGCGCGTAGTACCCGTCGGCCGGGCCGGGGAACGGTGTCTCGGGCTCGGCGAAGTGCACCGGCCCGGGCTGGGCCCGGAGCCGGGCGAAGGCGGCCTGCCGCCGGGCAGGCGGGAGTGCCCAGAACTCGTTCTGCGACAGGTCGATGTCGCTGATATCCGGGGCCGGGGCGGGACGGGAAGCTGCCACTGTTCGCGCCCTTCGCGCTAGAACGAAGTTCGGTTTCGTCCATGGTGACAGACCGGCCCGTGGCCGGGAAGGTGCGGGCGCGCCCGGCATCCGGGCGCGCCCGTGAGCCGCGGGCTACCAGCGGCTGGGCAGCCGGTGACCACCGCGTCCCGCGCGCCCGCCGGCCTCGCGGCGGCCGCCGGCCCGGCTCTCGGGGCGGCTGCCGCGCCGCGGCGGGTCCGTCAGCAGCGCGATGGCAACCGGGAGGGTGATCCCGCTGACCTGGACGACGGTGCAGGCCACCTCGGTGCCCGCCGCTTCCAGGACGGCCCAGCCGTCGGCGGTGACCCGGCGGAACGTCACGGGGATGCCGGCCGGCGCCTCCGCCATGGCCAGGCAGGCCGCCACCGCCTGCAGCCGCGCCGCCGAGGCCACCGGCGGCTCGGTCAGGTGACTGCACAGCCGGGAGAAGGTCGCGGCCAGCTCGGTGCCGGGCGGCCAGACCGGGTGCCGGGGGTCGGCGACCGCCCAGCCGCAGGCCGCGAACCGGGCGCCGCTCGCGGTCAGCGTGTAGCCCGCCAGCTGACCTGTGCCGGCCGCCACGGCGCCCGCCTCGGGATCGCCGGGCTGCCGGGGAACGTCGGCCAGCGCCGGGTGCGCCACGCCGGCGGCCGCGGTGCCCGGCGGCGTGCCGGGCCGCGGCGCCGGCACGGCTGCGGCGGCCGGGGCGGAACCGGCCTGCTGTCCGGCCCCCGGCCGAGCGCCAGGTGCGCTGTCGGCCGTGGCGGCATCCGCGGCGGCGGATGCATCCGCGGCGCCGGCGGCAGCCGCGGCATCGGGCCGGACCGCCACGTCCGGTGCCCGGCAGCTGACGGCGACCCGTAGCGCCGGGTCGAGCCCGACGCCAGCCGCCCCGCGCTCCAGGTACACCGACAGCAGGGCGGGCGGCCACGCGGAGTTGCGCGGCATCAGCCCGGCCTCGCGCAGCCGCACGCCCTGCCACGTCACCAGCGGCTGGCCGGCACTGTCGAGCGCCAGCACGGTCCACGACAGCGCCGCCGCGGCGCGGGATGCCTGGTCCGGGCTGGCGGCCGGGGCGGGCACCGCACCCGGCGGCACTGGCCCGGCCGGTGACGCCGCGGCTGGCCCGCGCCCGGCCGGCGGCGCGCTGGCCGGAGCCGGGCGGGCCGGGCCTGACCCGGTGACAACGGCGTGCACGGTGACCGGGCCATCGGTCATCCGGCCGCTGAAGGTCACCGCCTCGCAGCTGGACAGCCAGACCCGCCGGTGCGGGGTGCACGCCTGCAGCACCTGCAGGGCGGCGTCGTTCAGCCCCGGGCTGCCCAGCAGCAGCCCGCCCGCTGCGCCGGCCGGTCCGGCGCCGGCGTCGGCCGGGCTGGCCCCAGCTGGCCCCGCCGGGAACCAGGGCTGGTCCTCGGCCCCGCGAGCGAGCGCCCGGCAGGAGCGCGCGGTGATCTCCGGCAGGATCGCGATCCGCCGGAACCGGCCCGACTGGAAGCACACCGGGCCGTACAGCTCCGCCCCGTCGACGATGGCGGTCTCGCCAGGCCGGGCCGGCTATCGCGGGAGCAAGCGCCTGGCCGCTCGTCATCATGCCCGGCACGGCGGCGCCGGGCTCGCTGGCCGCGGGTTCGCACGGGAACTCCGCCCGGACATGGTCGACCTGCATGCCGCTGTCCGCGCTCCGCAGGACAGCGGTGATCTTTCCGCCCTCGGCCAGGGCGCAGACCCGGATGAGGGCCTCCCCGCTGTCGCCGGACAGGACGACCGGCGCCGTCATGGTGACGGCCCTGGCCTGGCGCAGCGGCAGGCCGGCCAGCGCCGATGCTGCCTGCGCCAGGGCCTCCAGGGCCATCGGCGGCGGCAGGACCGGCAGCCCGTCGACCCGGTAGTCGGCGAGATAGGGGTCCTCGGCCATGGCCAGCGTGGTGTCACTGACCAGCTCGATCCCCGGATGATGAATCCGGATGCCGCGCAGGAACCGGCCGTTCCCGGCCGCCTCCGCCAGCACCGGGCCGGCTGCCCCGGCGCCCGGCAGCCAGGCGGCCGGCCCGCCGGCCCGGCCGTGCACCGCGACGGCGCCGGGCCGGCCGGCGGTGGTGAGCAGCTTCAGCAGCAGCCGCGATGCCGCACCGACCTCGATGGCGGCCGTCCCGGCCTCGGCCATGCTCGCGGCCAGGCCAGGCTCCTCGCCCAGCCCGGTGCCCGCCCAGCCCGGCAGGTCCACGTGCAGCGCGAGGCAGCCCGTTATCTCGCCTGCTACGGCGGCCGCCTGCCGGGCGAGGCCGGCACTGGCCAGCCCCAGCAGGGCCTGCCGGGGCAGGCCGTACCGGCCGGCCACCGAGCCCGCGGTCAGGATCAGCCGCAGGCGCCGCGCGGCGACTGGGCTGAGCAGGTCGCGCAGCGTGCCCTGAGCGGCGGCCAGGTGCTCGCGCAGGATGCGCTCATCGAGCGCGGCGACCGGCACCGGCGGGCCCGGCGGGGCGGCGTGCGCGACCGCGGTGACCGGGCCGAAACGGCGCTCGATGCGCTGCACCGCCATCACCATGTCGGCCGGGTGGGTGGCATCAACGACCTCGTAGGTGATGCGGGCCCCGGCCAGCCGCAGCTCCTCCAGGCCCGCGACGACCGCGGTGTCCCGCTCCGGGCCGGCCTGGCCGACGATGGCCACCGCGGCGCCGCTGCAGGCCAGGACCTGCGCCAGGGCCAGGGCCGCGCCGCCGGAGGCCCGGCTGACCAGGACGACGTCGCCGCCGCCGAGCGGGAAGTCGTCGCCGCCAGGCACCGCCAGGGCGGCCAGCACGGGCTGCCGGGCGGTGCCGTCGGCGGCGATGATCAGCTCCCGGAACTCACCGGGCTCGGCGCGGGCGTAGCGGCGGGCCGCGCGCAGGCCGTCCGGCGTGGCCGGAACCCGCAGTACGGTGACGCCCAGCCCGGGCTGCTCGGCGTGCAGGGTGGCAAAGAACCCGGTCAGGCCGGGGCCGGTGGTGATCACGACCAGCCGGCGGGTGCTCAGCGCATCGCGGGCGGCGTGCAGCGCCGTCTGCGCCGCGCCGGGACCGGCCGGGTCGCCGATGACGGCCAGCGTCCGGGCGGCGGCCGGATCGCTGCCGAAAATGCCGGCCACGTCCTCCCGCAGCGGGAATCCGCCCGCGACCAGCAGCCGCCAGGGCTGATCGTCGCGAACGCTGTCCGGCGCGACGGCCGGCCCTTCCTGCTCGGTGAAGCAGCGGGCCCACGCGGTCACCCCGGCCAGCGCGTCCGGCTGCCCGGCGGACGGCCAGCCGGCCGTCCCGGGACCGCCCGGCTGCGTCCCGGCGGGCGCGCCGCCGCCGGCCGCCGCGCCGGTACCCGGGCGGCCTGCGCTGGCGGGACCGGTGACGGCGGGACCCGTGCTGGCCGGCCCGGCCGCGGCGGCATCTCGGTCGGCCGCTGCGCCCCGCGGCGGCCCGGCGCGGCGCGCCGTCCCGCTTCCGGCCGCCAGCTCGGTGACCTCAGTCGTCGTGGCGGCCGGGACCGGAGCGGCGTGCGGCCGGGCGACCGGCCGGTCGCCGTGCCGCCCCCGGCTGCCCTGGTGCAGTCTGGCCGGCCGCCGGGCGGCGGGAGCCGGATCGGCCTCGCCGGCCTGCGGCGGCCCGGCAGCCTGGCAGGGGCTGGTGATGAACACCTGGTCACGCCACAGGTCCAGCGGACGGCTCTGGTACCCGGCGAACAGCGGGGCCAGCTCGCTGATGGCGCCGGCGGCAAACAGCGCCGCGCCGGCCCAGGTCCGGCCGCCGGCATCCGGGGTGCTTCCCGGCGCGGCGGCGGGCTGGCTGGCCGCGCCGGCATCGCCGCCGTCCATGCTCACCGACGGCACCCGGCACACCCGGGTCGCCGTGGCCGCCAGCAGCTGCCCCGGCCCGGTCTCGGCCAGCAGGGTCGCCCCCTCGGCTCCGGCGGCTACCGCGCTGGCCAGCTGGTGCTGGCCGCTGAATCCGCTGCAGATGAGGTCGATGACCTCGGCGGCGGAGGCGATCTCGCGGCCGGTCACCGTCGAGATCAGCCGTCGTCGAGGCGGCCCGAACCGGAACTGCGCCAGCGCGGTGCGCAGCAGCTCCAGAGTCTGCGATGCCTGCGGCAGGTCGCGGGACCGGCCGGAGGCGTGCCGGCCCGCCGGAGCCAGGATCCGCACCGACGGGCCGGACAGGAACTCAGCGCGCAGCGCCGCGACCTCCGTGACGTCGGCCTGGCTCAGCACGCCGGCCCAGGCCAGCCCGGCGATCTCGCCGAGGCCGTGCCCGACGGCCGCCGTGGCGCTGACCTCCAGCGAGTCGAGCCAGCGCAGTGTCGCCAGCTGCCGGCCGATAGCGCTGGCCGAGGGATCGCCGGGCGTGGCCGGCCGGCTCCCGGCAGCGCTCGCGCCCGTTTCGTCGGACAGCAGCAGCGTGATCCGCCCGTCGGCGCCGTCCGCGGCGAAGATGCCGGGCCGGACCGTAACCAGGCCGCCGCTGAGACCGGGGAGCAGGACCCGGGCCTGGCCGGCCAGCCGGGCCAGCTCCTCCTGATGACGGGCCACGATGGCGACCCGCACCGGGTGCTGGGTGCGCGCGTCACGGCCGAGCTGGCAGGCCAGGTCGGTCAGCTCGGCGTCCGACAGCCAGCCGGCGACCTCGGCCAGCCGGGCCAGCGCCGCATCGAGCTGGGCGCGGTCAGCCGCGTGCAGCAGGTACGGCAGTGGCTGCCGGTGCTGGCCGGGCCGGCGCTGCTCGCTGGCGGCGCGCTCCTGCCCGGACCCGGCCCTGGCCAGCCGCGGGATGACGCGCAGCATGCGGTCATAGCGCGACCCGCGGGCCGGCGTGCCGCCGCGCAGCACCAGGTGCACGTTGGCCCCGCCGGAATCCATCGCGCTGACCCCGGCCAGCCGGCTGCTGGCCGGCCACTCCTCGGCGGCGCCGGGCAGCCACAGGCCCGACCCGGCCTCGCGCAGCAGCGGGTGCGGGCTGACCACCCCGGTGGTCGGCGGGATGACGCCGGTCCCCACCGCCAGCACGGCCTTGATCAGCCCCGCCGCGCCCGCCGCGGCCTTGGCGTGGC
The DNA here is from genome assembly GCA_963780555.1 of uncultured Actinomycetota bacterium. GTDB lineage: Bacteria > Actinomycetota > Actinomycetes > Streptosporangiales > Streptosporangiaceae > DASUBV01. Next base: position 718,833 of record CAWACD010000002.1, read on the forward strand.
CGATGTTGGCCTTGATTGATCCGAGCGCGGCCGGCTCGCGCGCCCCCGCCCGCAGCTCGCTGAGCGCCAGGAGCTCGGCGTCGTCGCCCGCCGCGGTGCCGCTGCCCTGGCCCTCGATCAGCCGGACCTCGCGCGGGTCCACGCCGGCCCGCTCGTAGGCGCGCCGCAGGGCCAGCAGCTGGCTGCTGACGGCGGAGGCCACCACGCCCGGCTGGCTGCCCGCCGAGCTGCCCCAGCCGATGATCTCCGCGTAGACGGGCAGCCCGGCCGCGCGAGCCTGAGCCGCGCGCATCAGCACGACCACCCCGCAGCCCTCGCCGGGCAGGTAACCCGTCGGGTTCTCGTCATAGATGCGGACCTCTGCCTCAGCGGCATCGCCGGTCCGGGCCAGCCCGACGAGTTCCAGCGGGTCGAGGCTGACATCGACGCCGCCGGCGAGCGCCACGTCGATGTCGCCGGCCGCCAGCGCGGCACACGCGGACGTCACGGCCAGCAGAGATGACGCGCAGGCGCCGTCAACCGCCTGGCTGCCGCCGCGGAACCCGAAGTAGCTGCTGATCCCGGCCGGGATGGAGGCCGGCAGGCTGCCCGCGAGGGTGTACTCGCCGGGCCGCGGGAACGGGGCCCGGTAGCGCGCGCCGGCGTGCCGCAGCACCTTCTTGGCCAGGTCCGACCGGACATCGCTGGCCCGCAGCGACTCGCTCAGCACCCGTCGGACATAGGGCCAGCGCAGGCGCAGGGCGTTGGCCCGGGAAGTGTCACCGGTCAGGGTGTTGCCGATGATGACGCCGATCCGGTCCCGGTCCAGCCCGGTGCCGCCGGGGAAGCCGGCCGCGGCCAGCGCCCGGGCGGCGGTCTCCAGGGCCAGCCAGTGGGCCGGGTCCGCGGCCGCGAACGCCGGGGCGGGAATGCGGAAGGCATCCCGGTCGAACTGCCAGCCCTCGATGAGGCCGGCCCGGGTGCTGTAGATGGTGTCCCGGCGGCCGTCGTCCGGCCCGGCGGCGGACTCGTGCTGGCCGCGCTCGCCCGGCCCGTCCCGCTCCTGGGTGTAGTAGTCGGCCAGGTCCAGGCGGCCAGGCGGCAGGCGGCGGAACGCCCGCCGCCCGGTCAGTACCGTGTCCAGCAGGGTCGCCGGGTCATCGGCATCGGGAAACCGGCAGGCCAGGCCGACGACGGCCACCGGCGTTGCCAGGGCGGCGGGGCGGCCGGGCTCAGCCACGACGTCGTCCAGCGCCGGGCCGGGCGGGGCCGGCCGGGCGGTCGCCCGGGCCGCTGCCCGGGCCGAAGCCGGCCGCGTGCCTAACCAGGATCTGGCTGCCCCGGCGCGGCCGCACCTGCGATTCAGGTGCCCGAATTCCGCGCATGACCCTGTACTCATTGTCCCCCCGGTAATGACTTGTCCCCGGTAATTGCCCTGGCTTTTCCCCGGCGCCAGAGCAGCAGCATGCCGCGACCGCATGCAGCGCACCGCGGCATCATCCGCCCAGCACAGGCTTGCCCCGGCCGTTGCTGGCGGCAATGTCGCGGATTGCTGATGACGGGGTGTCAGGCCATTATTGGCGGCGCTTGAGCAGTGGTCAAGACGGATTTCTGGTTGCCCTTTTTAGCAGCTGATGGCATTTCTGGAATGCCCGGCCGGAGATGCCGGGTAGAGTCATTTCATTCCAGGTTCGGGGCCCTTTGCGCCGCTGGCGGGCTACGTGGCCTCCTGTCCCGCCTGCGGCGGCCTGTCCCGTCGCGCCAGGGCTGGCCGGGCAGGGCCCGATAACGGGCCGCTGGCCCGCGGCGGATGCGCTACCCTGGGAACATGCGTTTCGCCGGGCTGCTCCTTACCTAGCCGCGCCAGTTGACCTGATCGCTGGCGCGGCTGCCCCTCGTGACCGAGGGGCATTTTGTTTGGGAGAACCAGGCCAGGCAGGGGCCGATCCGGACCTCATCACCTTTTCGCGAGGAGCCATGACAGCCGTCGATAACGCTGACCGGTCGCACTACGACCCGCGCACCGTCCAGGAGAAGTGGCAGCAGCGCTGGGCAGCGCTGGACCTGTTCCGGGCCAGCGATGACCCGGCCGACACCCGGCCGCGTACCTACGTGCTCGACATGTTCCCCTACCCGTCGGGCGACCTGCACATGGGGCACGCCGAGGCGTACGCGATCGCGGACGCGATGGCGCGCTATTACGTCCAGCGCGGGCATAACGTGCTGCACCCGATCGGCTGGGACTCCTTCGGCCTGCCCGCGGAGAACGCGGCCATCAGGACCAATTCGCACCCGGCCGATTACACCTACCGCAACATCGAGACCCAGGCCGCCTCGTTCCGCCAGTACGCACTGTCGTTCGACTGGAGCCGGCGGCTGCACACGAGCGACCCGGAGTACTACCGCTGGACGCAGTGGCTGTTCCTGCGCTTCTACGAGCGCGGGCTGGCCTACCGCAAGGACGGCTACGTCAACTGGTGTCCGGTGGATCAGACCGTGCTGGCCAACGAGCAGGTCGTCGCGGGCAAGTGCGAGCGGTGCGGGGCGGAGGTCATCCGCCGCACGCTGACCCAGTGGTACTTCAGGATCACGGAGTACGCGGACCGGCTGCTGGCGGACATGGAGTCGCTGGAGGGCAAGTGGCCCGACCGGATCCTGCTGATGCAGCGGAACTGGATCGGCCGCAGCCAGGGCGCCGAGGTTGCGTTCCGTATCGAGGGCCGTGACGAGCCGGTCACCGTGTTCACCACCCGGCCGGACACGCTGTACGGGGCCACATTCTTCGTAGTCGCGGCCGACTCGCCGCTGGCTAGCGAGCTGTGCGCGCCCGAGCAGCGCGAGGACCTGGACCGGTACATCGACGATGTGCGGAAACTGACCGACATCGAGCGGCAGTCCACCGACCGCGAGAAGACCGGCGTGTTCCTGGGCCGTTACGCGATCAACCCGGTCAACGACGAGCGCATCCCGGTCTGGGCGGCGGACTACGTGCTGCCCGACTATGGCACCGGTGCGATCATGGCTGTGCCCGCGCACGACCAGCGCGACCTGGACTTCGCCCGGAAGTTCGAGCTGCCGGTCCGGGTCGTGGTGCAGACCGGCCTGCCTGACCCGGCGCAGACCGGGACCGCTACTCCCGGCGAGGGCGAGCTGGTCAACTCCGGCCCGCTGGACGGGCTGGCCAAGGCGGCGGCGATCGAGAAGATCATCGAGATCCTGGCCGAGCGCGGCCTGGGCCGGGCCGCGGTCAACTACCGGCTGCGCGACTGGCTGGTCTCCCGGCAGCGGTTCTGGGGCGCGCCCATCCCGGTCGTCTACTGCGACGGCTGCGGCGAGGTACCGGTCCCCGACGACCAGCTGCCGGTGCGCCTGCCCGACCTGCGCGGCCAGGACCTGGCGCCCAAGGGCGTCTCGCCGCTGGCGGGGGCGACCGACTGGGTGAACGCCGAGTGCCCCAAGTGCGGCGGCCCGGCCCGGCGCGACACCGACACCATGGACACGTTCGTCGACTCGTCCTGGTATTTCCTGCGGTACTGCTCGCCGGACTTCGAGGCCGGGCCGTTCGAGGTCGAGGCGGTCCGCCAGTGGAGCCCGGTCGACCTGTACGTGGGCGGCGTCGAGCACGCCATCCTGCACCTGCTGTACAGCCGGTTCTTCACCAAGGTCCTGTACGACATGAAGATGCTGGACTTCGTCGAGCCGTTCGCCAGCCAGATGAATCAGGGCCAGGTCATCAACCACGGCAAGTCCATGTCCAAGTCGCTGGGCAACGGCGTGGACCTGGGTGCCCAGCTGACCGCGCACGGGGTGGACGCCATCCGGCTGACGATGATCTTCGCCAGCCCGCCGGAGGACGACATCGACTGGGCCGACATGCGGCCCGAGGCCTCGGTCAAGTTCCTGGGCCGGGTGTACCGGGTCGCGGCCGACGTGGCCGCGGCGGGCGCTGCGGCCACGGCTGCGGCGACGGGCGATGCCGAGCTGCGGAAGGTCACGCACCGCACCATCGATGAGGTCACCCGGCTGGTCGAGGCGACCCGGCTGAACGTGGCGGTGGCCCGCCTGATGGAGCTGGTCGGCGCCGCGCGGCGGACCATCGACTCCGGCCCCGGTGCGGGGGATCCGGCCGTCCGCGAGGCGGCCGAGACGCTGGCTATCCTGCTGTCGCTGTTCGCGCCCTACACCGCCGAGGAGTGCTGGGAGATCCTGGGGCACGACCCGTCGGTCGCGCTGGCCGGCTGGCCGCTGGCCGACACCAGCCTGCTGGTCGAGGCGACCGTGACCTGCGTCGTGCAGGTGGACGGCAAGGTTCGCGACCGCCTGGAGGTGCCGGCCGGCATCAGCGAGGACGACCTGCGCGAGCAGGCGCTGGCCGCCAGCGGTGCCCAGCGGGCGCTGGCCGGCCGGGGTGTCCGGACTGTGATCGTCCGGCCGCCCAAGCTGGTCAACATCGTCTCGGGCTGAGCGACCCGGCGGGCGACCTGACGGTCAGCCGTCAGCGGGGCCCGGTGCTGCTGGTGCTGCCGGGGCCGGCTGTGCCAGGCGGAGCCCGCTTTCATCCCTTCTGATGAGTATGTCCAGCCGAGTTGACCCAATCTCCACCTCCCCTCCACGGGCTGCCCACCACCTGCTCGCGGCGGTGGTCTTTAGTAGGAAATGCCTGCAGGGGGCGCAGGCACCGCCGGGACCGCGGGCCATGCCAGCGGTCCCGGCAGCGCGTCCGGGCCCGTTCGCCGCCAGCCGTGCGTTCGGGCCCGTGCGCTCGGCCCGTGCGGCTGAGGCCGGGTGATGAGGCCCGTGCGCTGAGGCCGGTGCGCCCGGCACCGCCTGGGTACCAGGTCGTGGTGCGGTCGGAGCCCGCCGGGGGAGGGCAGCCGCAGCGAGCCCGGGGCGGCAGGCCGTCGGCAGCTGGCGGCGGCCTGGCCGGCGTCCGGCTCGTCTGGTGTCCCGGGCGGCAGGAAGCGTCACCATGATGATCATGAAGGGGGAACGATCATGACGCAGACGGTCAGCGGAGGTGTTGGAGAGCTTCGCGCGACGCTGGACGGCCAGGTCACTGTTCCTGGCGACCCTGACTTCGATGACCGGCGCCGGGTCTGGAACGCCGAGATCGACAAGCACCCGGCCGTGATCGCCCGGTGCGCGTCGGCTGCCGATGTGGTCTCGGCCATCGGCTTCGCCCGCAGGCACGGGCTGGAGATTGCCGTCCGGGGCGGTGCGCACAACACCTCCGGCGCCGCGAGCAGCGATGACGGCATGATGATCGACCTCAGCCTGATGAACGACGTGCACGTCGACGCGCAGGCCCGCCGGGCCACCGCGGGCGGCGGCGCGCTGCTGTCGGACCTCGACGCGGCCTGCCTGGCGCACGGGCTGGCCGTGCCGGCCGGGCTGGTCAGTCACACCGGCGTTGGCGGGCTGACCCTGGGCGGCGGCATGGGCTGGCTGACCCGCAAGTTCGGTCTCAGCATCGACAACCTCGTATCGGCCGAGGTCGTGACCGCCGATGGCCGGATCCTGCGGGCCTCGGCCGCCGAGAACCCGGATCTGTTCTGGGCCATCCGCGGCGGCGGGGGCAACTTCGGCGTCGTGACGTCCTTCGAGTTCCAGCTGCATGAGGTCGATCCGACCGTGCAGTTCGGACTGTTCTTCTGGCCCCTGGACCAGGGCACGCAGGCGCTGCGCCTGGCTGCCGGGATCGTCGCGGAGCTGCCGCCGGACGTGAGTGCCGTGATCGGGGCGGTGAACGCGCCGCCTGCGCCGTTCGTGCCCGAGCAGCATCACTTCCAGCCCGGCTATGTGCTCCTGCTCACCGGATTCGGGGCGGCGCGGGGACATGCCGAGCTCGCGGACCGGGTTCGGCAGAGTCTTCCGCCACTGTTCGACATCGTCGCGCCGATGCCGTACGTGGCGCTGCAGCAACTGCTGGACGAGGCCAATGCGTGGGGCGTCTACGCCTACGAGAAGGGCGCCTACGTCGCGGAGCTGACCGACGACATCATCGAGCTGATCACCGAGCAGGTGCCGGCCAAGGGCTCGCCCATGTCCGCGATGCTGCTGTACCGGCTGGATGGCGCCTACAGCCAGGTCGGCGAGGACGATACCGCGTTCAGCGGCGGGCGCTCGCCGCGGTATGCGGCCTTCATGATCGGCGCCGCGCCGGACTCCGAGGCGCTGGCCGGCGAGCGGAGCTGGGTGCGCGGCTTCTGGGAGGCACTGCGCCCGCACGCCATCGCCAACGGGGACGGCTATATCAACGGCACGGAAGGCGAGCGCGGCGAGGACCGGGTGCGAGGGAGCTACGGGGCAGCCAAGTACGAGCGGCTGGCCCGGATCAAGGCGGACCTGGACCCGGAGAACATCTTCCACGTCAACGCCAATATCCGGCCGGCCTGAGGCCGGCCTCGCCGGGGCGTGCTGGCGGTGGGGGCTGGCCAGCACGCCCACGGCGAAATCACCCGGAACAGGGCGGGCCGACGTGCTTGACTCGCCTCATGATCTTGTCGGCGCAGGTCTACGGCGAGGGCCCGCTGCTGGTGCTGCTGCCCTGGTTCGGGCTCAGCAGCGGCGTGATGGCGGCGGCCTGCGAGCCAGCCATCTCAGCGGCCGGCTGGCGCCGGGCCTACCTCGACCTGCCGGGCACCGGGAAGTCGGCACCGGTCGAGCCGCGGTCCGACGCGGTGGCGAGCGCCGTTGCGGACACCGTGGAGGCCCTGGCAGGCGGCGCCCGGGCCGCGATCGCAGGCTGTTCCTATGGCGGCTACCTAGCTGCCGAGCTGGCCCGCCGTCATCCGGACCGGGTAGCCGGGCTGCTGATGATCTGCTCGGGTATCAAGATCCTGCCCGCTGAGCGCGACCTGTCCGGCGTTCTGCCAGCTGAGCCCGAGCCGGGCTGGCTCGAGGCAGTTCCCGCGCAGTTTCACGCGCACCTGGCCCAGGCGGTCGGCCGCCAGACCCGGCGGGTGGGAGACCGGCTGGCTGCGGCGCTGCGGGCGAACGGGCCGGCGGATGAGCCGTACCTGCGCCTGCTGCGGGCGACCGGCTATCAGCTGGCGGCGGAGAGCGAACTGCCGGCGCTGAACGTGACCGCGACCGTGGCGGCCGGACGCCGTGATCGGATCGCCGGCTTCCGGGACCAGTTCCACCTGGCCATCGGGAACACCGCGGCGGACTACGTCCTGTTTCACGATGTCGGGCATTACCTGCCCTTCGAGCAGCCTGAGCGATTCCGCGCCCTGGCGCACGGCTGGCTGGAGCGGTGCCGTTCCGCCGCGCTGGGATGAGGCGTCACGGCCGCGCGCTGGCGCCCGGCCGTGACGGACGGCTGTCTCAGACGCGGCGCAGGACCGCGACGACCTTGCCCAGGATCTCGGCCTCGTCGCCGGAGATAGGCGTGTAAGCCGGGTTGTGCGGCATCAGCCAGACATGGTCGGTAGACCGCTTGAAGGTCTTGACCGTGGCCTCGCCGTCGATCATCGCCGCCACGATGTCGCCGTTCTCGGCGACTGGCTGCTGCCGGACGACAACCCAGTCCTTGTCGGCAATGGCCGCGTTGATCATGGAGTCACCAACGACCTTGAGCAGGAACAGGTTGCCCTCGCCGACGATCTGCCGGGGCAGCGGGAAGATGTCCTCGATCGCCTGTTCGGCCAGGATCGGGCCACCAGCAGCGATCCGGCCGACCAGCGGCACGTAGGCGGCCTCCTGCGAGGTGATGTCCATCGGGGCGTCCTGGTCAACCTCGGGCTCCGGCCGGATCGCCGGGTGGCCGGGCAGCCGCACCTCGACGGTGCGCGGGCGTCCCGCGTCCCGGCGCAGGTACCCCTTGTTCTGCAAGGTAGACAACTGATACGAGACGCTGGAGGTACTGGTCAGGCCGACCGCCTCGCCGATCTCGCGCATCGAGGGCGGGTATCCCCGGCGCTGCACAGAGTCACGGATTACCTGCAGGACCTTGCGCTGCCGCCAGGTCAGGACATGGTCGGGATCCGGCTTGTCCGGGATGTCAGCCACGATGGTGGGCACGCTGCCGCGCGGCTTGCGGCCGGGCCGACCGCGCTGCCGGGTAACCGGCTCTGCCGTATCCGTGTTGGTTCCCGCCGTGGTGCCGCCGACGGCCGCTGTCCTCCGTGTCCCGCCGTCTTCGGTCACGTCGTTCATCATCGGCCTCCGGGCTCGGTGGTTGTCATCCATGCCGACGCTAGCGGTTGCGGTCGCGGATCTCAAACATCTGTTCGACCGGAACGAGAGTGTCGGACCCCTGCGGTAGGACTGTACCGTATCTTCGTTCGATCGAAAGAGAATTTGATAGAACAGAGGTACGATCGAACAGAGGTTCGGTTCCGGGTCTCGCGAGGATCCGGCAGCGGCGGGGCGGGCCAGGGGCGGGGGCAGCGGAGATGAGCAGGCAGCAGTACCACCAGGACAGCGGAAAGCTGATGAACGGCCAGCGAGCGACGGGAGGCCAACGATGACGCTAGCGATGACGACCGCGATGGCGGTCCTGGATGTTGCCGAGGCCGGCGAGCCGCTGCCGCCCCGGCCGCAAGCCGGGCCGGCGGCCCCCGCTGTGCTGGTGCCCTTCCCGAGAACTGGCGACGCGCCCGCGCCGGGGCGGCGGACAGCGGCAGCGCAGGTCAGGACAGCGGTCATGCAGGAACGCAGGTCAGGAGCTAGCTGGAGTCCGGGATCCGCGACGCGTGCCGGGACGGGAGTTCCGCGGACGGTCTCCCGGCCAGCCCCCGGCAGCCTGGCCGGCCCGGTCAGCCCGGCTGCCGGCGCAGCCGCCCGGAGCGGGCCCGCAGCCCCCGGCCGGGTCCTGGCTCACCCGGCCCGGCCGGCCCCGGTCCGGCTCACCCGGCGTGGTCGCGTGGTTGCCGGCGGCCTGGCTGTCGCGATGGCCGTCGCGCTGGCCGGCCTTCTCTCGCTGGCGCTGGCGGGCGGTGCCCAGGCCGTCAGTCACGGCCCGGCCCGTGCGGGCTACCAGGGCATGCGGCAGATCGTGGTCCGGCCGGGCCAGTCTCTGTGGTCGATCGCAGCCGCCGCCGCCCCCGCCGCCGATCCGCGGGTGCTGATCCCGCAGATTGAGCAGGCGAACTCGATGGCCGGCAGTACCGTCTACGCGGGCGAGACACTGTGGGTGCCAGACCGCTGACGGGCGCCTGCACGGGCTCGGCACGCCGGGCAGCGCGCCGGGCGAGCTGGCCTGCGCCGCTCCGCGTGACGTGGCGTAGTGCGAGCGGCCCGTGCCGCGGGGTCAGGTTGACCGCGCGACACGCCGGCGGAAGCGGCGAATCCGGGCCGCAGGCGCTCCCGCGGGGCGACCGGGCGACCTGCCAGGTCCCCGGCTAGCGACAACTACTTGCGCCAGCGCGCGGCCTGGACCACAATATCTAGTAGTTACACCACTGTAGTTTTCCTCTAGGTTGTGCTTCATGGCTTTTGTACCGCTAGCGCTGAGGGGGTGATCGCATGTACTGCCCGTATTGCAGGCATCCAGACAGCAGGGTTATCGACAGCCGTGCTGCCGAGGACGGCGTCGCCATCCGCCGGCGGCGGTCCTGCCCGGCCTGCGGGCGCCGGTTCACCACCCAGGAGTCCGTGATTCTCACGGTCTGCAAGCGCAGCGGAGTCACCGAGCCGTTCAACCGGGACAAGATCGTGACCGGGGTCCGGCGCGCCTGCCAGGGCCGGCCGGTCACCGAGGACCAGCTCGCGATCCTCGCTCAGCAGGTCGAGGAGGCTATCCGCAGTCGCGGTAGCGGCGAGATTCCCTCGCATGAGGTCGGCCTGGCCATCCTGGGGCCGCTGCGCGAGCTTGACGAGGTCGCTTACCTCAGGTTCGCCTCGGTCTACCGCAGCTTCGAGTCGCTTGCCGACTTCGAGAACGAGATCGCCGCGCTGCGGTCGGAGCACCTGGGCCAATGGCGGCCGGAGGATGACCAGCTACTGGCTCGCGGAGCCGCCGGCGGAGTCAGCCGGCGACGGGGCCGCGCAGCCCGGCCGGCCAGCGGGGGCCAGCGACGGGACCGGGCCCGGCCCGGCAGCGGCCGGCCAGGACCGGCCGGCATCTGACGAGCATCACCTGCCAGCCCGCTGAGCCGGGCACAGTTCGAAAACATCGGGAAGGACCTGAGCAGGTCCGCGAGGGGATCCAGGCGGATCCCGAAGGGGGCAAGATGACCGAGACGACGAGCGGGTCGCGGGCGCGTGCGGGCAAGGGCGCCAAGAAGGGCCTCACCATGCGCCGGATCTACACCCGCGAAGGCGTGCATCCCTATGACGAAGTCACCTGGGAGCGCCGCGATGTCGTCATGACCAACTGGCGGGATGGCACGGTCAACTTCGAGCAGCGCGGTGTCGAGTTCCCCGAGACCTGGTCGGTCAACGCAGCCAACATCGTGACCACCAAGTACTTCCGTGGCGCGGTGGGCACCCCGCAGCGCGAGTGGAGCCTGAAGCAGCTGGTCGACCGCGTCGTGGGCACCTACACCCGGGCGGGGCGCGAGCACGCGTACTTTGCCACCCCCGCCGACGCGGAGATCTTCGAGCATGAGCTGACGTACGCGCTGATCCACCAGGTCTTCAGCTTCAACTCGCCCGTCTGGTTCAACGTCGGCACCGCGTCACCGCAGCAGGTCTCGGCATGCCAGCCTTACGACGCCCCGGTGAGCACGCCGGAGGGACTGGTCCCGATCGGGGCCCTGGTGGCTCGCGATGCCGTGGGCACCAAGGTGCATGACGCGCACGGAACGACGCGGATCGTGGCGACCAAGGCGAACGGGGTCAAGGAAGTCCTGCGGCTGCACACCGACAGCGGGGAGTCGGTCGACGCGACCGCCGACCACCTGGTGTGGCGGGCGACAGACCTGCAGACCGGCGAGTTCACCGTGGCCGGGTTCATCCGGCCCGGCGACCAGCTGCTGCACGTGGACCCGGACGTCGGCGGCACCGACCGGAACCTGGTGCAGGTCACCAGGGTGGAGCGGCTCGGCGAGATGGAGGTCTACGACATCCAGACCGAGAGCGGCGAGTACCTGTCCGGCAGCCTGCGGGTGCATAACTGCTTCATCCTGGCCGTGGACGACACCATGGACGCGATCCTCGACTGGTACCGCGAGGAGGGCCTTATCTTCAAGGGCGGCTCCGGCGCGGGCGTGAACCTGTCCCGGATCCGGTCGAGCAAGGAACTGCTGACCTCGGGCGGCACGGCGAGCGGTCCTGTCTCGTTCATGCGCGGCGCCGATGCCTCGGCCGGCACCATCAAGTCCGGCGGTGCCACCCGCCGGGCGGCCAAGATGGTTGTCCTCGACGTCGACCACCCCGACGTGGAGGAGTTCATCGAGACCAAGGCGCGCGAGGAAGAGAAGGTCCGGGTCCTGCGCGACGGCGGGTTCGACATGGACCTGGGCGGCAAGGACATCGTCAGCGTCCAGTACCAGAACGCCAACAACTCGGTGCGGGTGTCGGATGAGTTCATGCGCGCCGTGGAGCAGGGCAGCGGCTTCGACCTCAACGCCCGCACCACCGGCGAGCCGGTCAGCCGGGTCGACGCCAAGGGACTGTTCCGGAGGATGGCCAAGGCGGCCTGGGAGTGCGCCGACCCGGGCATCCAGTACGACGGCACCATCAACGACTGGCACACCTGCCCGGAGACCGGGCGCATCACCGCGAGCAACCCGTGCAGTGAGTACGTCCACCTGGACAACTCCTCCTGCAACCTGGCCAGCATCAACCTGCTGAAGTTCCTGCGCGCGGACGACAGCTTCGACGTGCAGCGGTTCCGCGACGTCTGCGAGCTGGTCATCACGGCGATGGACATCTCCATCTGCTTCGCTGACTTCCCGACCGAGAAGATCACGCAGACCACGCGGGCCTACCGGCAGCTCGGCATCGGCTACGCCAACCTGGGCGCACTGCTGATGGCCACCGGGCATGCCTACGACTCCGTCGGCGGCCGGGCGATCGCGGCCGCGATCACCTCGCTGATGACCGGGACCGCCTACCGCCGCTCGGCCGAGCTGGCCGGGATCGTCGGGCCCTATGACGGCTACGCGCGCAACGCGACGGCGCACAAGCGGGTCATGACCAAGCACGCCGAGGCCAACGGGCAGATCACGACCGTGGGCGAGATGGACAAGGAGATCCTGACCCTGGCCGACAAGGCCTGGCGGGACTGCATCAAGCTCGGCGAGGCCAACGGGTACCGCAACGCCCAGGCCAGCCTGCTCGCCCCAACCGGCACCATCGGCCTGATGATGGACTGCGACACCACGGGCATCGAGCCGGACCTGGCCCTGGTCAAGTTCAAGAAGCTGGTCGGCGGCGGGTCCATGCAGATCGTCAACCAGACGGTGCCGCGGGCGCTGAAGAACCTCGGCTACCAGCCCGAGCAGGCAGAGGCGATCATCGAGTACATCGCCGAGCACGGGCACGTCGTGGACGCCCCGGGGCTGCGGCCCGAGCACTACGAGGTGTTCGACTGCGCGATGGGGGAGCGGGCCATCAGCGCGATGGGTCATGTGCGGATGATGGCGGCCGTCCAGCCCGCGCTCAGCGGGGCCATCTCCAAGACGGTCAACCTGCCCGAGTCCGCGACGGTCGAGGACATTGAGAAGATCTACTTCGAGGGCTGGAAGCTCGGCCTGAAGGCGCTGGCGATCTACCGGGACAACTGCAAGGTCGGCCAGCCGCTCTCGGTGGCCAAGACCAAGCCGGCCGGGGTCGCAGCGGCTCCGGCCGCCACCGCGCCGCCTGTGGCTGAGCCGCAGCCGCACGAGAGCCTGGCCGGTCCGGCGGCGGCTGCCGCGGCAGCGGTCAGCGATGGTGACGCGGTTCTCGGTCGCGGGCGCGGAGGGCTACATGACGGCCTCCAGCTACCCGGACGACGGTGTCGGCGAGGTGTTCCTCAAGCTCGGCAAGCAGGGCTCCACGCTGGCCGGCGTGATGGACGCGTTCTCGATAGCGATCTCGGTGGGCCTGCAGTACGGCATCCCGCTGGAGTCCTACGTCGCCAAGTTCACCAACATGCGGTTTGAGCCCGCCGGCATCACCGACGACGCCGACATCCGGATGGCCAGCTCGGTGATGGACTACATCTTCCGGCGGCTGGCCATGGATCACCTCAGCTACGACGACCGGTCCGAGCTGGGGATCCTGACCACGGCCGAGCGCACAGCCCAGCTGGCCGGCGAGGACCCGGCACCGCCCGCCGAGGAAATCGACCCTGAGGAGCTGGCCCAGTCGGCGCCGGTGGAGAACCCGCCCGCGCAGGCCAAGGCGTCCGAGTGGGTGTCCGCCCGGCCGAAGACTGAGTCGCTCCCGCAGCCGCGCAGCTCCACGGAGCTGATCGAGTCCCAGCAGGGCCGGACGGCCGACGCGCCACTGTGCCTGACCTGCGGGACGAAGATGCGCCCGGCGGGCAGCTGCTACGTCTGCGAGGGCTGCGGCTCCACCAGCGGCTGCAGCTGAGCAACGATCAGCCGGCGCCGCGCGCCCGGACCCCCGCTGGGGTCCGGGCGCGCGGCGTTTATCGTGCTGCCGCATCCCAGCCGACCCAGGGGCCGGCCGGTCGCCTGCTGCTCGGCCAGAGTCGGACTGCCTGACCGGGTGTCGGTCTGCCTACTCCGCGGCACAGCAATTAGTTGATAAGTTAATTTAGGTTCGACGTAGATGTATCAAATTCTATGGTCCGCTGGCCGTACTGATAGGCAGGTTGTCATGGCAGGCAGAGGCCGCCCGAGCCGGACAAGCGTCTACCAGCGCCTGGACAAGGCCCTGGCCGAGCTCAATCAGCGTTTCGGAGGCCTTCCTTCGCCGAAGGAAGCCCAGGCCATCTGGGAGGACATCTGGCACCAGGAAGCTCACCACTCGACAGCCCTGGAGGGCAACACCCTGGTCCTGCGGCAGGTTCAGGCACTGCTTGACCAGGGTCGCGCGATCGGTGCCAAGCCGCTCAGCGAATACAACGAGGTACGGGGATACGCCAACGCGGCACAGTGGGTCTACGGTCAGGCACTGGAGCCAGGCGACTGGCACGACGGCAGGCTCCTCACGATCGCTGAGGTCCGCCAGATCCACCACACGGCAATGACCCCGGTCTGGGACGTGGCCCCGCATCCGGACGCGACCGATCGCGAAGGGCCGGGCAGCTTCCGCGAGCACGACATCCGCCCCTTCGGCGGTGGGATGACACCGCCATCGTGGCCGCTCGTGCCAGCCCAGGTGCAGCACTGGGTCGAAAGCGCCTGCATCACGGGCGACAAGATTCACGCGGGAGAAGATCCTGGCCGCCCGCTCGTCGAGGAACTGGCCCGGCTGCATAACGAGTTCGAGCGAGTGCACCCTTTCATCGACGGCAACGGCCGCGCAGGGCGACTCGTCCTGAACCTCATCCTGGTCCGCCTCGGTTACCCGCCGGTCGTCGTCTTCAAGCGACAGCGCAATGCTTACCTAGCGGCGATGCAGCGGGCCGACCGGGACGACTTCGGAGCGCTGGGTGAGCTGATCGCCCGGGCCATGTATGACAACCTCAACCGGTTCATCGTGCCCAATATCGCCGGACCGGCTCGCCTGGTACCTTTGGCCGCGCTCGTGGACGAGCAGTTCACCCTTCCGGCGCTCCGCCAGGCGGCGCAGCGTGGACGCCTTGATGCAGTCCAGGGCACGGATGGCGTCTGGCGGAGTTCCCGCAAGGCAGTGGACGCCTACCGCGTCGCCAGGCACCAGCGCCGCAGCAATGCCGCACCCCCCGAATAGGCGCTCTGCGCCATTAGCACCGGTCAGCCGGTGCCGCGCGCCCGGACCCCGCTGGGGTCCGGGCGCGGCGTTTACCGTGCTGCCGCATCCAGCCGGCCAGGGACAGCCGGCCGCCTGCCGTTCGATCAGAGTTCGAACTTGTATATGAAAAATAACGCTGAGCTATTACGATAGGAGCGACCCCAGCCAGCGTCCCCGGAGGTGCGGCGATGCCAGATGCCCGGCAGCACGACGAGGCCGGCCAGCCCGGACCCGACCTGAGCCCCCGCCAGCGCCGGATCATCCAGGTCATCCAGGACTCCGTGCAGCAGGACGGCTATCCGCCGACCTTGCGCGAAATCGGCGCGGCGGCCGGGCTGTCCAGTACCTCCAGCGTCTCCTACCAGCTGTCCGCGCTGGAGAAGATGGGCTGCCTGAGCCGCGGAGCGGGCCGCCCGCGCACGGCGGTGGTGCCGTCGGCGGTCAGCCCGGCCACCAGACCACGCCGTCGGCGCTCGCCGGGCGCCGGCCGCGTGGCCAGCACCGCCCCGGTGCAGGCCGGCCCGGGCGGCAGCAGTGTCCGGCCGCGGCCGAGGATCGCGCAGGTACCGCTGGTCGGCGAGATCGCCGCGGGCCGCCCGACCTTCGCCGACGGGCTAGTCGAGGAAGTCATCCCGCTGCCCCGGCAGCTGGTCGGCGAGGGGGACCTCATCATGCTGCGGGTGAAGGGCGAGTCCATGATCGACGCCGCCATCGCCCCCGGCGACCTGGTGGTGGTCCGCCGGGAGTCAGATGTCGAGAACGGCGACATCGTGGCAGCCATGCTCGACAGCAGCACATCGGCCGACGGCGAGGCGACGATCAAGACGTTCAAGAAGAGCGGCGGGCATGTCTGGCTGATCCCGCACAACCCCGCCTTCGAGCCGATCCCCGGCGACGACGCCCGGATTCTCGGCAAGGTTGTCGCGGTGCTCCGCCGGGTCTGACCGCCGCCGGCCGGGCTGGCCGCGAGATCAGGCCCCGGTCACGCCGTCGATGCCCTCGCGCAGGAAGTCGGCATGACCGTTGTGCCGGCCGTACTCGAGCAGCACGTGCAGCATCACCAGGCGCAGCGTTACGTCCTCACCCCACCGCGGCGCATGCACGGTCAGGTCCAGCGACTCGGCCCCCGCCTCAATCGCCCGGGAGCGCTCAACTTCCGCCTGCCAGGCGGCGAACGCCTCGGACCGGGAGCTTTGGCTCGCGTCGTAGGCCACCTGGTAGTCGTTGTCCGGCGACCACACCAGCGGGATGTCCTCGCCGTTGATCACCTTCCGGAACCAGGTGCGCTCGACCTCGGCCAGGTGCCGGACCAGGCCGAGCAGCGACAGCGATGACGGCGGCATGGAGGCACGGCGCAGCTGCTCATCGGACAGGCCATCGCATTTCATGGCCAGCGTGGCCCGGTGAAAGTCCAGGAACCCGCGCAGCATCTCGCGCTCGGGAGCGGTGGCGGACGGGCCGACGCGGTCGTCGGTCATCGGAGGACTCCTTCCGGCGGCGCTGGCCGCGACACGGGGGGACGCCGCAGGATATGCGTGCGCAGGCCGGCGCCGCGAGCGAATTCCGTGCCGCCGCCTCCGGCCGGGCGCCCGGGCCTGCCACATCCGGTCGGCGCCCGGGCCCGCCGCCTCCGGCCGGCGCCCGGGCCCGCCGCCTAGGCACGCGGCTGGCCGACCGCCCGAGCCGGTGCTGCTGTCGTGCCTAGCCCGCGCCCGGCCCCGCTGGTCACTGAGTGCCGCCCCAGGTGAGCAGCCGGGTGGCCAGGTCGCGATCGCCCTCGATGGTCAGGCCGCGACGGGCCTGCCGCCCGTACAGGGCCAGCACGATGTCACTGCCGGTGCCGCGGATCCGGGTATCCGCCGCGGCGGAGCCGTCCTGCGGGCCGGCCGGGACCGCCGCGGCTCCGTCCGGCGTCAGCGTGACCAGCCACGTCGTGCCGTCCTCGGGCGCCAGGGCCACGGTCCCGCCCGGATGCGGCCAGGCCCCCAGCGCGGCCATGCCGACGGTGACGAACTCGCCGATCCCGTCACCGGCCACGCCGGGCGGCAGCGGCCGGGCGTGCCCGGCGGCTTCCTGGGCATCGAAGGCGTGCACCCCGGCCTCCTGGACCTGATGCCGGGCGACCGCTCCGGAGGTGGCCGGGGCCGCGGTCGAGCGCCACCATGTCCAGCACGGCCGGTCCGGGCCAGCGCTGGCCAGCGCCCGCACCAGCTCCCCGGTGGCCGCCGCTGACCAGGTCAGCAGGTCGCGCGACGGCGCGGTGCCCGGCAGCTGGTCGTCGCCGGGCGGTCCGTCGGCCGGCCCGGCGCTGACCGCCGCGGCCCAGAACCGGTGCACTCCGCCCAGGTGGGTCACCAGGTCAGCCACCGTCCACTCCGGGCAGCCCGGAACCCGGCCATCAAGGCCGGCCTCGGCGGCGGCGGCACGCAGCGCGGCCGAGCGGTCCTCGATGATCGTGAGCATGTCGGCGAAAGGCAGGTCAGCGAAAGGCAGAGTGGTCATGACGACGCTGTATAGCAGCTGCCGCCGACAGCCGCCGACAGCCGCCGACAGCCGCCGACAGCTGGCCGGCTAGCTCCGGCCGGGACCGTTACGGCTTGACGAGGACCTTGAAGGCGATGACCAGGGCGCCGATCAGGGCCGCCTCGAAGCCGTACAGCAAACAGCGCAGCATGTGCTCGCCGGCCAGCCGCCCGGCCGTCCAGCCCAGGATGCCCAGCAGCCCGACGCCGGTGTAGACGGCGAGATTGTCGGCCAGCGCGGCATCGATGACGCCGGCGGCGGCGAAGATGAAGATCACGATGGACGGGACCGCGCCCGCGGCGATATAGGACTGCTCGTAGCTGATGTCGGCCAGTTCCCGCAGCCGCAGCCCGTGACGGCGCCGGATCTGGGTCTCGATGGCAGCGTCGTACACCTCGCCCACGGTGAACGCGACCACGGCCCCGAGCAGGGCCAGCAGCGTGGGCAGCGGGTCCTCTTCCCGGCCTAACGCGGCCACCAGCGCCAGCGCGACGAACATGCCCTTGACGGACCGGCCGACTCTGGCCGCCCCACGCCTGCCGATCTCCCAGGTCACCCGTGCCCGCCATCCCGCTCGCCCGCGCCCCCGCGCGGCCCCCGCGCCCGTGCGTGCTGCGCAGCAATGCGCCCCGCACGCGGGCCCCCGACGCAGCGAATGCTAACGGGAAAGCCCGGGGCCCGGCCCGCAGATCGCGGTGCCCGGCCCCGGGTCAGTGACTCTTGCCCGGTCAGCAGCCCACCCCTGGCCGGCCCGGCTGCCCTGGCCGCGGACATCACGCCGCCGGGCGCCGGCACCCCCGCTTCCGGGCCGGTCACTGCGGCCCGGGCAGGCCATGAATCCGTGGCCCGGGCCAGTGCCGCCGCGCTAGCAGCGGGGCACGCCAGCGGCCGGGTCGCGGCCGGTGTTCAGGTGAAAGCCGGCCGTGTAGCCGCGCCGCGGGCTGCTCAGGCGATACCAGGCGTGGTCGCCCCAGATCGCCTCGCCGCGCTTCCAGCAGGTGACCGTCACGCGGCTGCCCGCCCGGCCCAGCTTGTGCAGGACCCGGAACTTCGCGCTCGGGCCGGTCCGGACCCGCACCCCGGCCGTCCGCGAGCGGTAGTGACCGCGGAACGGTGCCTTGCACCGGGCCAGGCCCGGATACGGAGCGGTGCGGTTGTTGATGTAGTAGGAGGTCACGTACCCCCGCCGGGGACCGGACAGGTGGTACCAGACCGTGTTCCCGACCACGGAGGTCCCCTGGGTCCAGCACGTGATGGTGACCCGGGTGCCCCGCTTGCCCAGCTTGGCGACCAGCGGTGACTGGTTGCTGGGCCGGGTGCGCACATGCAGGCCGCGCACCCGGGTGCTGAGCATGATGAACCGGATACGGCGCGCGGCCGCCGGGGTCGCGGGCGCTGACGCCGCGGCCGTGACGAGTGCCGCATCCGTAGCCGGTGACCCGGGCGCCGCGGAAGCGGCCGGCACCAGCAGGCCCGCAACCGCTGCCACGACAGTAACGGGCACCACGGCGAGCCACGCCCCCGCTCGCCCGCCGCTCAGCCGACTGACCATTGATCCCCCTGCGATAAGGCCGGACTGCCGCAGCTGCGGGCGGACCGGCACAGACATCTTCCAGCCAGGTCATCGGGGGCGGGATCGGCCAGCGTTACGACACTCCGGCGGTGTCCTTGACCTGGCGGCCGCCTGTCCACACGCCGGTGATCCGCTCCGGGCTGGCCAGCACGGAGATGTCGGCCAGCGGGTCGCCGTCGACGGTGATGATGTCCGCGTCGTAGCCCGCGGCCAGCAGGCCGCTGCGCGGCGCCTGCGGCCCGAGGGTGGCCGGCGCGGTGGCGGTGGCGGCCTCGATGGCCTGCAGCGGGGTCATGCCGAGCGCGGCCAGGTGCACCAGCTCTGACCCGTTACTGCCCCAGGAGTTAGGCAGGTCCCGGCCGGTCAGGCCGATGTCGGTGCCCATCGCGACGGTGACACCCCGCTCGATGGCCAGCCGCAGCGCATCGGCGTGCCTGCCGGCGATGGCGACCAGCTTGGCCGCCGCGTACGGCGGCACCGTGTCCAGCGCAGCCAGCATGTTCTCGATGATGGTGCGGGTCGGGACCAGGATGGCGCCGGTCTCGCGCATAGCGTCGCAGGCCTCCTCATCCAGGTAGGTGCCGTGCTCGATCGTGGCCACGCCGGCCTCCAGGGCGGCCATGATGCCGGGCTTGCCGTGGCAGTGCGCCGCAACGACCCGGTCAGCCAGCCCGGCCACCTCGACGATCGCGCGCAGCTCGGAGCCGGTGAACTGCTGGTGGACCGGGTCGTCGATTTCCGACAGCACGCCCCCGGACGCGCAGATCTTGATCACCGCCGCACCCCGGCGCAGCTGCTCCCGGACCGCGCGCATGCACTCGGAGGTGCCGTCCGCCAGCCGCAGCGTCCCGTCCGTGCGGGCCAGGTCAGCCACCCACGACAGCGGGTAGCAGTGCAGGTCGCCATGGCCGCCGGTGGTGGACAAGATCGCGCCCGAGGCGTAGACCGACGGGCCGTCCAGGATGCCCTCGCGGACCGCCTGGCCCAGGTAGACGCCCAGCCCGCCGACCTCCCGCACCGATGTGACCCCGGCGTCCAGGGCGTTCAGCAGGTCACGGGCCGACCGGGCGGCGCGCAGCTGCGGTGCCTCCTGCGCCACTTTCTCCAGTGCGAAATCGCGGCCGCCCATGAAGTGCCCGTGACAGTCCCACAGGCCCGGCAGCACGGTCGCCGCGCGGCGGAGCGAGCCGGCCGGCACCTCCGGCGCTGCCGCTGCCGGGCCGGCGTAGGTGATCTGCGGCCCGTCGAAGACGACCGCGCCGTCCCGGACCGGCTCGCCGCGGCCGGGAATCAGCAGCCCGGCATCGATCCGCTCCATTGCCTTGTCCCTTCCGGCGCGGGCGGCAGGTCCGGACCAGGCCAGCACCAGAAAGTCGTATGCCGACAGTGTGCGCGCGGCCGTTTCCGGAAACGGCCGCAGCTACCTGGCTGACCAGGCGCGTGCGCCCATCCTGCCAATGCCCGGCGGCCGCCGGGACGCCGCCCCGCCCGCCGTCCCCGGTGCCGTCCCGCCGGCCGTCTGGGCGCCGCCGGGCCGGCGGCAGCGCCGGCGTCCCGGGGCTAACAGCCACCGCGCCCGCGGCCGGCGCGGTATGTTTTATGTGGCTGGAGAGTGACACGGTGCCATTTTTTCGGGCCTTCCCGACCGTGAGACTCCGTATGCCCGCTGTAATGCGCTATACAAGTCTCAGTGCGAGCGAGCGAGACACCGTCAGCTGAGAGGTCACCGTCACTGCCCGGCCGGCGGGTCGCGCAGGACGGGCTAGCCCGCCTTCGCCAATCTTTCGCCGCCGCGCCGCTGCCGCTGAAGATCCTCCTGGCGCTCGCGCTGTGCATCGTCGTGCCGCCGGCCGCCGTCATCGCGATGTTCGGCGGCCTCATCTACGCTCCCTACGCGCTGTGGACCGGCCGCAAGGGGGCGGCCGCCACCGGGTCGGCTGCCCTGTGGGGTATCGCGCTGACCGCCGCGCTGGCGCACGGCCCTGACGGTCCCCGCTACCTGCTGCTGGTGCTGCCCGTGGCGGTCGCGCTGGCCGCTCACGCCCGCCGGCTCGCACCTGGTTCGCGCCCTGCCGGACGGTGGCCTGGACGCTGGCGTGGGCGCTGCCGATCGGCATCCTCACCTTCCACCTGTGGCGGCAGTTCCCCTACGCGGCCCGGCCGCCGCCTGGTTCGTCGCGTGCCTCGTGCTGGGCTGGCGGCTGGCCCGGGCCTGGCAGGGCGGCCAGGACCAGATCCGCCAGCAGGCTCGCGGCGGCGCCCCCGGCGTGCCTTACCCGTGGTCGCCGGCCGGGCCGCTGGCCGGGACGGCGGCGCGGCCCGGCGGCACGGCCGGCCGCGGCCCGGCGGCCCGCCCGCCTGCGGCCGGCGGGACCGTGCGGGTCGCGCAGGCCGGTGATGGCCTGCGCAGCCAGGCCGGGCCTGAGTCCGGCGGCCAGCAGGCCGCGGCCGAGTGGCCCGTCATCACCATCGACGAGGCGATGGCCGAGCTCGACTCGATGATCGGCCTGTCGGCGGTCAAGGACCAGGTCCGGTCCATCGCCGCCTCGGTCGAGGCCGCCCGGCGGCGGGCCCTGGCCGGGCACGGCACCGAGAAGCCGATGCAGCACTTCGTGTTTCTCGGCCCGCCGGGTACCGGCAAGACCGCGGTGGCGCGTGTCATCGCCAAGATCTTCTACGCCTTCGGCCTGCTCAACACCCCGGCCGTGGTCGAGGCGCACCGGGCGGACCTGGTGGGGGAGTACCTCGGCGCGACCGCCATCAAGACCAACGAGCTCATCGACTCCGCGCTGGGCGGCGTGCTGTTCATCGACGAGGCCTACAGCCTGGTGAACGAGGGCGACGGCCAGGGCGACCGGTTCGGCAACGAGGCGGTGCAGGCGCTGCTCAAGCGCGCCGAGGACAACCGCGAGGACCTGATCATCATCCTGGCCGGCTACGAGCGCCAGATGGATACCTTCCTGGCCACCAACCCCGGCCTCAACTCCCGCTTCGGCAACCGGATCAAGTTCCCGGGGTACTCGCCCGCGGAACTGCTCGCGCTGGCTGACCTGGCCCTGGAGATCAGGGGCGAGCTGCTGGACCCGGATGGCCGGCCGGTGCTGCGCCGGCTGTTCGAGGAGGTGGGCCGCCGCCGGCTGGCTGATGAGCTGGGCAACGGCCGCTTCGTGCGCAGCCTGCTGACCAAGGCCGGCCAGCGCCGGGACGTGCGGGTCATGGCCGTTACCAGCGAGCCATCCCAGTCCGAGCTGGTGACCATCCGCGGGGCCGACCTGGAGCAGGCCTACGCCGAGCTGACCACCCGGTTCCGCGGGTACGGGGAGACCCCGACCGTGGCCAGCGCGCTGGCCGAGCTGGATGCCCTGGTCGGCCTCGAGCCGGTCAAGCAGCAGGTCCATGAGATCGCCGCCCAGCTGCAGGTGGCGCGGCTGCGGGTCCGGCAGGGCCTGGCCTCTCAGCCGCCCGCCCGGCACTTCGTGTTCACCGGCCCGCCCGGCACCGGCAAGACCACGGTGGCCCGGATCCTGGGCCGTATCTTCGCCGCGCTCGGCCTGCTGGTGCGGCCCGCGGTGGTCGAGGCGCACCGCGCCGACCTGGTCGGCGAGCACCTCGGCTCGACCGCCATCAAGACCAATAAGCTGATCGACTCCGCGCTGGGCGGCGTGCTGTTCATCGACGAGGCCTACGCCCTGTACAACCACGGCTACTCCGGCGGCGACGCGTTCGGCTCCGAGGCCGTCGCGACGCTGCTCAAGCGGGCGGAGGACGACCGGGACCGGCTGGTCATCGTGCTGGCCGGCTACACCGCCGACATGGACCGGTTCCTGCGCAGCAACCCCGGCCTGGCCTCGCGGTTCAGCGTCCGGATCGGCTTCCCGAGCTACAGCCCCGGCCAGCTGGCCGATATCGCCGAGTCCATCGCGACCGGGGCCGGGGACGCCTTCGCGGCCGACACCCGGCCGCTGCTGGCGCAGATCTTCAGCGAGGCCAGTGCCCAGGGCCGGATCGACGAGCTCGGCAACGGCCGGTTCGCCCGGTCCCTGTTCGAGCGCGCCTGCGCCGCCCGTGACCTGCGGGTAGCCGAGCTGGGCGACACCGCCACGACCAATGACCTGACCATCGTGACCGCCCGCGACCTCGAAGTCGCCGCCCGGGAGCTGGGCCGGTAGCCCTCGCCCGCAGCTGATTATCCGTAACGGGGCCGGGCCCGCGGCGGCCGCCCGGCCGCTCACCTGCCCGGCGCCGCCCTGACGGCTGGCTAGCCCGGCTCCTCCGGGGGGAGGTCGGCCAGCGCGGCGGCGATGTCACCCTCGTCGGCGCCGGCCGACCGGACCGCGCTCATCAGCGCGTGCAGCACCGAGTGCCGGTCCTCGCCGAGGTCCAGCAGGCGCTGGGCGGCGTCCCACAGCTCCGGCGGATCGTCGCGCCACAGCCGGTCGGCGAGCGCGACGTGCCGGTCGAGGTGCGTGTCGGTCACCGGCGGGCCGAACTGATCCTCGTGATCGGCGGCCAGCAGCGAGCGCCGGTCCTCGGTACGGGCCGGGTCGAGCCCGGACAGGTCAATGCCGTGGTAGGTACCGCGCAGCAGCGGGAACGCGAACGCGCGCCGGGCCAGCGCCTCCAGGTCGCCGTCCGGGAGCAGCCGGGCGACCAGCGCGGTGTCCAGGCCGAATGAGGCCGGGTCGTGGTAGGTGTCGGGGAAGGCGCGCATCGCGTCGAAGACCGCGTCCAGGGTCGCGGCCGCGCACTCGCGGGACAGGCCCGAGCGGGCCGTGGCCCAGCGCGTCCAGGCCAGCAGCACGTGCGGCATCGCGTCCTGCTCGGCCGGGGTCAGCATGACCTTGCGCGGCAGCCAGTCCAGCAGGAACGCCTCGGCCTTGGCCGGGCTGATCCGCAGTGGCCGGCCGAAGTCACGGTCGCACCCGTAGTTCACGATGTGGTCGGCGCACCGGCTGGCTGCCTCGCGGTCCGACAGGTCCTCAGCCTCATCCGAGGCGAGGAACTCGGCGATCAGCATGGCCCGCCGGTCCTTGCGCCACACCGGGCGCCGGGTGAGCGCGGCCATCGCTGACCCGGCCGGGGGAGCCATGCTGGGCGCGCCCTTGCGCGGCGTCGGCGGCAGTGTGCGGACCCGGGCCCGGATGAAGGCGTGATAGGAGGGGAACGACGTGCTGACGGCCGGGTCGGTTGTGCTCTCGGTCGCGGCCAGCGCGCTGGCCAGCAGCCGCCGCGCCAGCGGCGGCTCGATCTGGGTAAAGGTGGGGCGCGCGGCCGGCTGGCCGGCCGCCCCGCCCGCGCCGCGGGACTGCCCGGCGCCGCGCGACTGGCCCGCGCCCCTGGCCGGGGCCGCAGCGCCGGCCTCGCTCCCGGCCGCCGGCGGCTGGCTGGCGTCCCGGCAGTAGTCCAGCAGCTTGCCGACCTGCGAGGTGACCCAGCCGTCCCGGGCCAGGCCGCCGGCGTTGTAGTCCACGACCACGACCAGGGCGTGCTGCTCCTGGCCGGCGTAGCTGAAGACGCAGACGACCTCATCACGGTCGCCGTAGGCGTCGGAATTGACGTAGCACTCAGCGGCTTCGACCGCGCCCACGTGGTCGGCCCAGGCCGGCCGGGCCACGCCGCGCTCCATCAGCTCCAGTGCGGCCTGCTCGGCCTGCGCGCACTGCCGCGGGGTGCCCAGGCAGGCGATGCCCGACAGCAGCGCCAGGGCGGCCGGGCTGCCCTGCTCGGCCGCGTAAGCCACCAGGCCCTCGCCGATCAGCTCCTCGATGTCGGCCCGGCGGCGGCGGGCCGAGCGCATCCCGGCCCGGCCGGGCTGCTGACCCCACCAGGTGCCCAGCAGCTCGCTGACCATCAGCTCCGCGTCCAGCGGGCTGCGGACGGCCAGCAGCTCGCGGGCGGCGCGCAGCATCTCGGCGAACAGCGCGTTCGGCGGCGGTGAGGCCAGGCCGAGGCCGCGGCGTTTATGGGTAGTTGATCCAGAATGGCCCGAGCCGGAAGAAGATCCGCTTCCACCCGAGGGGTCGCGGCGTCGGCTGTGCGGGCTCACGTGCCTAGCTTCCCAGATTCGCGCTCGGAGATGCCATGCCTGCGCCCGGCGCGCCGTCCGATTCCTTCGGAGACGACGGCATTCGCCGCTGATGTTCGCTCTGAGCCGCTGCCGCGGTGTCCACGACGGCTGAGACGGGCCAGAACCGGGCCAGGTTGCACTGGGCCAGGATAGGGCCATCACGGCCGAAAGGTGCCGGGTGGCTTTGATTGCTGTCGCCGGCCTGGCGCCAGCCCGGCCGGGCCGCCGGGGCGCCGCCCGGCCAGGGCGCCGCCGGGCCGGGGCAAGAAGGAGTTCCCGCCCGGCCTGGCCGAGGCCGCCGGCCCGGGCCGCCCGCGCGCGGACCTGCCCGGTCCGCGATGAAGGTGCCTGGCTGCCGGTTTTACGGGGTCTGGGACGCGAGCAGGGGTTTGGTCAGGTAACGTCCTTCAACGGTATGTCTGTGCCGCGCCGAGGTCCGGCTGGCCGGGCACCGCTGTGCGCTGCGGACCCGTGTCCGCAGCGCCTGCTCCTCGATGCCCCCGGGTACGCCGGAACTGCCGGTCATCTCGCAGCATCTAGGACATAATTCCTGACCGGGGCTGGTCGCCGCCGAGCCCGGCGGACGACAGGTAGTTCCTGCGCGAGAAGGACGGGCGAATCGCCATGCGAGACGGAGTTGCGGCCAGGCTGCGGGCTAGCCGGGAGCGCATGACCGCCAGGCAGCACCAGGCTGCCGGGCAGCCGCCGGCCGGCCGCCCGATCGCCCGGCACCGGGCCCGCCGCGGGCTGGCGGCCGGCTGCGCGGCAGCGGCCCTCGCCCTGACGGCAGCGGCCTGCGGGTCAGGCGGCACGCCTGCCGCCGGCCACGGGACGCCCCAGTCCGGCGGCACGGTCAACTGGGCCGAGCAGCCGCAGAACTACCCGAACTACATTTTCCCGTTCACGCCGATCAGCTACTTCACGATCACCAACATCAACTCGCTGCAGGCCCTGCTGTACCGGCCGCTGTACTGGTTCGGCAACAAGGAGCAGCCGACGCTCAGCCCGCAGCTCAGCCTGGCCACTCCGCCCCGGTACCACGGGAACCAGGTCACCATCCGGCTCAAGGACAACTACCGCTGGTCCGACGGCACCCCGGTGACCGCGCAGAACGTCATCTTCTGGATGAACATGATGAAGGCCGAGGCGAACGCGACAAACGCCTCGGGGACCGTGGGCTGGGGCGGCTACATCAAGGGCTACTTCCCGGACAACGTCTCCAGCTACAAGGCGGTCGGCACGCACGAGGTCGTCATGACCATCAAGGGCGCGTTCTCGCAGCCCTGGTTCACCGCCAACGAGCTCAGCCAGATCACCCCGATGCCGAAGGCGTGGGACAGGACAGCGGCCGGCGCCAGCAACTGCACCGCGGTCGTCGCCGACTGCGCGGCGGTGTACAGCTACCTGAACGCGCAGGCCGCGAATACTAAGGACTACGCAACGTCCAAGATCTGGGGCGTTGTCGACGGCCCGTGGAAGCTGAAGAGCTTCGCGGTCGACGGCCCGGTGGTGCTCACCTTTAACAGCGCCTACAGCGGCCAGGTGCCCGCGCACCACATCTCGACGTTCATCGAGCGGCCGTTCACCACGGAGCAGGAGGAGTACAACGTGCTCCAGGCCGGCGGGACGAACGGCCTGCAGGTCGGCTATCTGCCGACCGTCGATGCCCCGGTGCGGCCCGCCGGCGCCGCGGTCGGCGAGAACCCGCTGCCCGGCTACCAGCTGGCGCCGCAATTCGCCTGGGGTCTCAGCTACATGCCGTTCGACTTCCGGAACCCGGCTGTCGCCCCCATGTTCAATCAGCTGTACATCCGTAAGGCCCTGCAGCTCCTGATCGACCAGGAGGGCGTGGTCAGCGGGCCGCTGCACGGTTACGGCGCGGTCTCGCTCGGCCCGGTCGGCGACGTGCCGGTCACCAGGTACCTGTCACCCGAGGCGCGCAGCGGCGACAAGTACGCGCTGAACCCGGGCGAGGCATCGGGCCTGCTGAAGGCGCACGGCTGGAAGGTGGTCGGCGGGGTCCAGACCTGCACCGCGCCCGGCGCCGGCGCGACTCAGTGCGGCAAGGGCATCAGGTCCGGCGCCACGCTGAGTTTCCACCTCCAGTACGACCAGGGGCTGTCCTGGGTCGCCTCCGCGAGCAAGGAGTTCGCCTCCAACGCTGCTCAGGTGGGGATCGACATCAAGCTGAAGGGCAACACCTTCAACGGCGTGGTCGGCAACATCGGGACCACCGGCTGGGACCTGCTGGACTGGGGCGGCGGCTGGAGCTACTCGCCGGACTACCTGCCGACCGGTGAGGAGCTGTTCGGGACCCACTCGGTGGACAACATCGGCGGCTACAGCGATTCCGTCAACGACAGCCTGATCCAGGACACCCTGGCGGCCACCACGAACAAGGCGTTCTACAAGGCGTTCTACAAGTGGCAGAACTACCTGGGCCCGCAGCTGCCGAACCTGATGGAGCCCGAGGGCCCGAACCAGCTGACCGAGACCGAGAATGACCTGAACGCCAACGGGGGCGTCCAGTCCCCGACGCTGGCGCTCACCCCGGAAGACTGGTTCTTCGTGAAGTGAGGCACCAGACTCCCGTGCCGGGCTGGCCCGCAGGGCCGGTCCAGGGGGCCACCACCGGGAACCCCCAGCCGGCGGCGTGCCGCCCCCTGACCCCGTGACGGCCTACCTGGCCCGGCGGGCTCTGCAGTCCGTGGCCGTGCTCGTCCTGGTCACGCTGATCTTGTTCCTGCTGCTCGGGCTGGTGCCCGGCGGCCCGGCGGCGGCCATGCTCGGGTCGCACCCGACGGCGGCGGAGGCCAGCCTGATCCGCGGGGCGCTGGGGGTGCACAGCCCGTTCCTGCTGCAGTACATCGGCTGGGTCGGCCAGATCCTGCACGGCAACCTGGGCTACTCCAACAACTTCAACGAGCCGGTGTCGGCGCTGCTGGCGACCAGCCTGCCCCGGACCCTGGCCCTGACGATTACCTCGACCCTGATCGCGCTGGCCGTCGCGGTTCCGCTCGGGCTGGCCCAGGCGCTGCGCCGCGGCACCGCCACCGATCACGTGCTGCGCGGGCTGACCTTCGTGTTCTACGGGACGCCGTCATTCGTGCTGGGTACCTTCGCCATCCTGATCTTCGCCGTGAAAATGCACGCGCTCGGCGCGGAGGGCCCGCAGGCGACCGGGTTCGGCGGCGTCATCACCGACTGGCATGACCTGACCCTGCCGGTGCTGACCCTGGCCCTGCTGACGATCGGCGTGTTCAGCCGGAACATGCGCTCATCGGCGGCCGACAGCCTGGCCGAGGACTACGTGCGCACGGCCCGGGCCAAGGGCGGCGACGAGCGCCATGTGCTGCGCCGCCACGTGCTGCCCAATGCGCTGATCCCGCTGGTCACGCTCGTCGGCCTGAGCATCCCGCAGATCGTCGGCGGGGCGCTGGTCACCGAGAGCGTGTTCAACATCCAGGGCATGGGCTGGCAGATCTGGCAGGCGGCCCAGCACAAGGACTTCCCGGTCGTGCTCGGGTTCACGCTCGTCATCGGCGTCGGAGCAGTGCTCGGCTCCCTGCTGGCCGACATCGGCTACGCCGCGCTTGACCCCCGCGTCCGGCTGGTGCGCCGGTGACCGTGGCACGCGGCCAGCCCGGCCGGCCGGGGGAGCGCCGCCCGCCCGCGGCCGCGGGCGGCACGCCGGATCGGCGGGCCCGGCCGTCCGCCCCCGGCGCCCCGCAGCCCCCGGAGCGGCGACCGGAGGCCAGGGTGACGCCCGGCCCGTCAGCGCCCCGGACCGAGCTCGCGCCGCGCTCGCGGCCAGCCCGCTGACCTGGGCAGGCCTGGCCATCATCGTGATCATCGCGCTCTTCAGCTTCGGCGGCCCGCTGTTCTACCACTGGGACGCCACGCACGTGCACCTGGCGCTGGCCAACCAGCCGCCTGGCAGCGGCCACCCGCTGGGCACCGACGCCGACGGCGTGGACATCCTCGGCCAGCTGATGGCGGGCGGTCAGATCTCGCTGGAGGCAGGCGTCGCGGCCGGCGTGCTGGCGGCGGTAGTCGGCTCCCTGTGGGGGGCGGTGGCGGGCTACCTCGGCGGGGCGGTGGACGCGATCATGATGCGGATCGTCGACGCCGCGATCGCGATCCCCGCGCTGGTACTGCTCCTGCTGCTGGTCACCATCTACTCACCGTCGGCCTGGGTGCTGGTCGTGGTCATCGCCGCCACCTCGTGGCTGGGCATCTCCCGGCTGGTGCGGGCCGAGGCGCTGACCTTGCGGGTGCGGGAGTACGTACAGGTGGTCCGCGTCATGGGCGGCGGTGACGTGCGGTCGATCCTGCGGCACATCGCGCCCAACGCGGCGGGCACGATCGCGGTCAACGTCACCTTCCAGGTCGCCAACGCGATCCTGACGCTGGCCACGCTGAGCTACCTGGGCCTGGGCGTGCAGCCGCCGTCGGTGGACTGGGGCGACATCATCGGCAGCGGCATCCAGTACATCGACGACGGCTACTGGTGGCAGATCTACCCGGCCGGCCTGGCCATCGTCGCCGTCGTCGTCGCCTTCACCATGCTGGGCGACGGGCTGCGCGACACCCTGGCCCCGTCCGCTGACCCGCGACGATAGAGGACCGATGGCGCCGCTGCTCGAGATCACGGACCTGCAGACGGAGATCCGGCTCCGGACGTCGGTGGTCCGCGCCCTGGACGGGGTGAGCCTGTCGGTGTCGGCGGGCGAGTGCCTGGGCCTGGTCGGCGAGTCGGGCAGCGGCAAGACAATCACCGCGCTGTCGGTGCTGCGACTGCTGCCGCCGGGCGGCGTGATCACCGGCGGCCGGGTCTGCCTGGACGGTACGGACCTGGTCGCGCTCGGCGCCCCGGACCTGCAGCGGGTTCGCGGCCGGGACATCGGCATGATCTTCCAGGATCCGTCCAGCGCGCTGAACCCGGTCATGTCCATCGGGGCCCAGGTCGCCGAGCCCCTTGAGCTGCACCGGGGGATGGGCCGGCGCGAGGCGCTGCGGCGGGCTGAGGACGTGCTCAGCCTGGTCCAGATGCCCGAGCCGCACCAGGTCCTGGCCCGCTACCCGCACGAGCTGTCGGGCGGCATGCGGCAGCGGGCCATGATCGCGATCGCGCTGGCCTGCGAGCCGCGGCTGCTGATCGCCGACGAGCCGACCACGGCGCTGGACGTGACCATCCAGCGGCAGATCCTGGACCTGATCGATGACCTGCGGCAGCGGCTGCAGATGGCCGTCATCCTGGTGACCCACGACCTGGGCGTGATCGGCGCGCACTCGGACCGGGTGGCAGTCATGTACGGCGGCCAGATCGTCGAGTCGGCCTCGACGGCGGCGGTGTTCGCCGGCCCTCGCCATCCGTACACCGAGGCGCTGTTCGACGCGCTGCCGGAGATGGCTCCCGCAGACTCGGCCGGCTTCGGCGGGCGGACGCTGTACAGCATCCCCGGCCGGCCGCCGGACCTGACGGCGGGCCTGACGGGCTGCCGGTTCGCACCGCGCTGCCGCCGGGCCCGTGATCACTGCGTCACCCGCGAGCCGGCCCTGGACGGCGACCACCCCGGCCACCGGTACGCCTGCTTCTACCCGGTCGAGCCGCCCGGCAGCGCGGCCGGGCGGCAGCCGGCTGCTGACGGCGACGCCGGCCCGCTGGTCAGCGCGTGGAGCCGCCCGGCCGGCCGGGCGCAGCCCGCGGCGGCGCCCGTCCCCGGCGGGCTGCCGGACGGCATCGGGCTGCCGGGAAACTGGCCCTATGACGAGCGGCCGGCCGCAGTCAGCCCGTTCCCCGGCCAGTACGGCGCGAGCCCGGACGGCCCCTTCGGAGGCGAGCCGGGCGGGGCCGGGCCGGTGCTGCGGGTCAGCGGCCTGGCGAAGAGTTACCCGGTGACCAGCGGAGCGGTGCTGCGGCGCGCCACCGGCGAGGTCAGCGCCGTGGCCGGGGTCAGCTTCGACATCCCGGCCGGCCAGACGTTCGGCCTGGTCGGCGAGTCCGGCTGCGGCAAGACGACGCTGGCCCGGCTGCTGGTCGGCCTGGAACAGGCCGACGCCGGGTCGATCGCGTTCCGTGGCACTGACCTGACCGGGCTCAGCCGCGGTCAGCGGCGCCGGGCCGGAACCGGTATCCAGCTGATGTTCCAGGACCCGTTCGGGTCCCTGGACCCGCGGATGCGGGTCGGCACGATCCTGCGCGAGCCGCTGATCATTGCCAAGTCGGGCCGCAAGCGCGCGCACTGGCGGACGGTCGCCCGGTTCCTGGATGAGGTGGGGCTGCCCGCCGACTCGGTGCGGCGGTTCCCGCGCGAGTTCTCCGGCGGCCAGCGGCAGCGGCTGGCGCTGGCCCGCGCCCTCATCCTGCAGCCGGACCTGATCGTCGCGGACGAGCCCGTCTCGGCCCTGGATGTCTCGGTCCAGGCGCAGATCCTCAACCTGATGCGCCGGCTGCAGCGCCAGTACGGCCTGAGCTACCTGTTCATCTCCCACGACCTGTCGGTGGTCCGGTACATGGCCGACGTCATCGGGGTGATGTACCTGGGCAAGATGGTCGAGATCGGACCGGCCGAGATGGTCTGCACCGTCCCGGCCCACCCGTATACCCGCGGGCTCATCGACGCGGTCCCCGTGGTGGCTCTCAGCGCCGCCGGCAGGCATCCTGGCCACGGGATCGAGGGTGAGCAGCCCGCCGCCGTCCGCCCGCCATCGGGCTGCCGGTTCCGGACCCGGTGCCCGCTGGCCCAGGAGATCTGCCACGCGCAGGAGCCGCCGCTGCGGCCCACGGCCGGCGGCGGGCAGCTGGTGGCCTGCCACTTCCCGCTGCACGGCCGCGAGGCGCCGGCCGCCGGGCTCCCGGCGGGCCGGGCGCGGTCGTCGCCTGAGCCACCCGCAACCCCCGGCGCCAGCCCCCGGGCGACGGCCCAGCCCAGGGGACGACCCCCCCGGAACCGCCGATGTCGGCCTCCGGGCGACGGCCCAGCCCGGGGGGACGACCCCCTGGAACCCCCGATGCCGCCCTCCGGGCGACGGGAGGGGGGCCGCGACCTGCGAGGTGATTGCCGGCAGTTGTCGGCGGCGGGCTTCTTGCGCCCGTTGTTGACGCTAGCCTTCTTGTGTCCGCAGTGAGCAGGAAGGGGCTCTTCCATGGCACGCGCTGGCACGGGTGCGGGGTGTTCGGGGTGAGCACAGGCATGTCCGTGCCCAGGCCGCGGGCTCCCGGCCTGGACCTGGATGACTCCGCGCTGCTGGACACGCTGCTGCGCGAGGCGCCGATCGGATTCGCCTTCTTCGGCTCCGACCAGCGCTTCCGCCGGGTGAACCAGACACTGGCGCAGCTGGCCGGCCTGGCAGCCGGCCGGGCACATCGGCCGCACCCCGGCGGAGATCTGGCCGGCCGGGCTGCGCCGGCCATGCCGAGGCGGCGCTGGGCCGCGTGCTGACCGAGGGCCGCACGCTGGAGTCGGCTTACCCGGACCCGGCCCAGCCGGGCCCGGTCGCGGCGCCGGCCGCTGACCCCGTCCAGCCGGGCGGGCGCTGGACCCTGGCCTGGTATCCGGCCCGCGACACCGACGGCGGGGTGGCCGGCGTGTCGCTCATCGCGGTCGACCATGCGCAGCGGCGGGCGGCGGGCGAGGCGCTGCGGCGCAGCCAGGAGCGGTACCGGTCGCTGGTCCAGGCCGGCGCGCAGGTGGTCTGGGTGACCACGCCGGAGGGGCAGATCGCCGAGGACTCGCCGGAGTGGCGCTGGATCACCGGCCAGGCCGTCGAGGAGTACCTGGCCAAGGGCTGGATGGACGTGATCCACCCGGACGACAGGGAGCGGGTCAGCCGCGACTGGACCGAGAGCCTGCGGTCGGGCAAGGCGCTGGATAGCCGGTACCGGATCCGCACCAAGACCGGCTCCTACCGGCACTACGACGTCCGCGCGGTGGCCGTCGAGCGGGACGGCCGGATCATCGAGTGGGTCGGGGCCAGCACCGATGTGACCGGCCAGCGCGAGGCCGAGGAGATGCGTGGCCGGCTGACCGAGCAGCTGTCCGCGGCGGCGCTGCGCACCGCCCGACTGCAGCAGGCCACCTCCATGCTGGCCGAGGCGCTGACGGTGGAGCAGGTCGTCCAGGTCATCACCGAGGTCGGCCGGTCGGCGATCGGGGCCGAGCGGTCGGCGGTGGCCATGATCGACCCGGACCGGCTGCGGCTGAAGACAGTGAATGCTGGCGGGCTGCCCGGCAGCCCCGGGGCGGTCAGCGGCGACATCCCGCTGGACACGCCCAGCGTCATGACCGCCGCCATCATCGCCCGGCGCCCGCTGACCTTCGAGAGCCCGGAGGCGCTGCGCCGCTACTTCGAGAGCCAGGTCAACCTGGACCTGTTCCTGGCGCATAGCGACGAGAAGGCCTGGGTAGGGCTGCCCCTGCTGTCCTCGGGCGCGCCGCTGGGCGCACTGCGGTTCTCCTTTACCCGCCCGCGGCAGATCACTGACGAGGAGCGGGTCTTCCTGGAGGCCCTGGCCGGGCAGTGCGCGCTGGCCCTGGAGCGGGCGTCGCTGTTCGAGCGCGAGCACACCACGGCCGAGACGCTGCAGCGCAGCCTGCTGCCCGACCGGCTGCCGACGGTGCCCGGCATCATCCTGGAGGCCCGGTACCTGCCGGTGACCAGGAACATGGAGATCGGCGGCGACTGGTACGACGCCTTCCGGCTGCCAGACGGCAAGCTGGCCGTGGCCGCCGGTGACGTGATGGGCAAGGGCCTGACGGCCGCGGCCGGGATGGGCCGGGTCCGCAATGCGCTGCGGGCGCTGGCGCTGACCGACCCGCGCCCGGCCGCCGTGCTGGCCGGGCTGGACCGGCTGTTCATCGCCACTGAGCTGGAGGAGCAGGTCACCACGGTGGCCTACCTGGTAGTAGACCCGGAGACCGGCGACGGGATGGCGGGCAACGCCGGCCACCTGCCGCCGCTGCTGCTGTCGGCCGGCGCACCGCCCCGGCTGGACACCACCGAGGCCGGGACGCCGCTGGGCTGGGCCAGCCCGCGCCAGCAGTACAAGTTCTCGCTGCCACCCGGCAACACTGCGGTGCTGTATTCCGATGGACTGGTGGAGAACCGCAAGCGCGGGCTGGACAAGGGACTGGATGAGCTGGTGGCGGTGGCTTCCAAGGCGCCGCCGGGCGTCGCGGAAGATCCGGCGCAGTTGCTGGCTTATCTCGTTGACCAGATGCTGACCGGGTACGAGCAGGATGACGACGTCACGGTGCTGGTCCTGCACGTGCCGGCCCGTGATGGCCAGCCCGAGCGCCGGCCACGGGCCGCGGGAGTGACGAGGAAGGGGCGGGCATGACGGATGCGGGTACCATCTCGGCGACCGCGATTGCGGCGGCCAGGAATGCCCGGCGGCGGCCCGCGGCTGTACGACCTACCCTCAGACTCCGCCTAAGGTGGTGGGCGGGACAGGATCTGGTGCCAGCCTCCTGCCACAGGTCCGGAGCCGCAGGCGCGGGTTCCGGCCTGGTTCAGGCAGCCGGCGCGGCCCGGTAAGGTCCGTTTCTCGCCATGACGTTTGCCGGAGAGGTGGCTGTGTCGCTTGTCAGTTCGATCGGCCGGTGGCAGGCCGGCCGGTGGCAGCCGGCCAGCCAGCGAAGGAAGGGGTGACCGCGGTGGCAAGCGCTGCTAGCTCCGCAGCCCGGCGCCGGACGCGGCCGTCGGCTCAGGGCGCACGTGTTCCGCAGCAGGCCCGTGGAAGATCCTCAGACGGCGCCGTGGCGCTGGCTGACGAGGGCGGCACCGACGCTCCGGCACCGCCGCCAGGCCGCCGGGGCGCCCGGCAGCACGGCTCGGGATCATCAAACCAGTCAGATCGGCGAGGTGGGGGAAGCAATGGCGGCAACGGGCGCAAGAAGGTGAGCGCGCAGGCTGATGAGTTCGCGGGCCAGGCGCGCGGCGGCGTGGACCTCGGCGCGGACGCTGACTCTGCTGAGGTGACGGAACTGGACGGCGAGCCCGAGCTGGCCGAGGCCGACCCGGACCTGGAGGACCTGTCCGAGCTGGCCGTTGACGGCGACGAGGAGATCGGCGCCGACGACGAGATCACCCTGGACACCGAGGACAGCGAGGTCGCTGAGCCCGCCGAGGACGCCGAGGAGGCTGAGGAAGCCGACGGCGAGACCGCGGCGAAGCCGGCCGCCGGGCCTGCCGTGGCGGCCAAGGCCGCCGCCGCGCCCGCCGCTGCGGCGACCGAGTCCGAGGGCGAGGACGAGACCTTCGTCTACGGCGATGACGACGAGGACCTGCCCGCGGCCCAGGTCGCGGTGGCCGGGGCTACCTCTGACCCGGTCAAGGACTATCTCAAGCAGATCGGCAAGGTCCCGCTGCTCAACGCCGAGCAGGAGGTGGAGCTGGCCAAGCGGATCGAGGCGGGCCTGTTCGCCGAGGAGAAGCTGGCCGAGGGCCGGGACAGTGCGCTGCGCCCGGAGCAGCGGCTGGACCTGGAGTGGATCGCCGACGACGGCCGCCGGGCCAAGAACCACCTCCTGGAGGCCAACCTGCGGCTGGTGGTGTCGCTGGCCAAGCGCTACACCGGCCGCGGCATGCTGTTCCTGGACCTGATCCAGGAGGGCAACCTGGGCCTGATCCGGGCCGTGGAGAAGTTCGACTACACCAAGGGCTACAAGTTCTCCACTTACGCCACCTGGTGGATCCGGCAGGCCATCACCCGCGCCATGGCCGACCAGGCCCGGACCATCCGGATCCCGGTGCACATGGTCGAGGTCATCAACAAGCTGGCCCGCGTGCAGCGGCAGATGCTGCAGGACCTGGGCCGCGAGCCCACCCCGGAGGAGCTGGCCGCCGAGCTGGACATGACTCCGGAAAAGGTCATCGAGGTACAGAAGTACGGCCGGGAGCCGATCTCGCTGCACACCCCGCTCGGCGAGGACGGCGACAGCGAGTTCGGTGACCTGATCGAGGACTCCGAGGCCATCCAGCCCGGCGAGGCCGTCAGCTTCACCCTGCTGCAGGAGCAGCTGCACTCGGTCCTGGACACCCTGTCCGAGCGCGAGGCCGGCGTGGTGTCGATGCGGTTCGGGCTGACCGACGGGCAGCCCAAGACGCTGGATGAGATCGGCAAGGTCTACGGGGTGACCCGGGAGCGGATCCGGCAGATCGAGTCCAAGACCATGTCCAAGCTCCGCCACCCGTCCCGGTCTCAGGTCCTGCGGGATTACCTGGACTGACCAGTCACTCACAAGCGCCCCTGACATCGGTTTTCCGAGTCAGGGGCGCTTGCTTTTGAGAAATGGACTTCCCCTGATGCATGATGCCCGGGCCCTGCTCGAACTGGGCGGCGAGGCAGTTCGCCGCCTGGCCCGCCGCGGATACGCGCTGGACCTGACCGAGCTGGAAATTCTCCAGTCCCGGCGGAACCGGAACATCGGCTCGGCAGACGACCTGCGGGCAGAATCCAGGCGGGTGGCCGGGGAGGTGCAGCAGACCGCCCGGCAGGGCGGCGATATCTCGAAGCTGAAGCAACGGGCCCGCGAGATCAAGGAGCAGATCCGCGAGATCGAGGTCAGCACCGAACAGGTCCAGGAGGACCTCCGGATGCTTCTCCTGTCCATCCCGAATCTCCCGGACGACCGGGCGCCGGACGGCGACTCCGAGGAGTTCGCGGTCGAGGTCCGCCGGGCCGGGAGCCCGCCCTCGTTCTCCTTCACCCCGAAGGATCACGTCGACCTCGGGGAGGCCGCCGGCATCCTCGATTTTGCCCGGGCCACCAAGCTGTCGGGGCCTCGCTTCGCCGTTTCCCGCGGCGCTGGGGCGGCCCTCGAACGGGCCCTGACCAGGTTCTTCCTCGATCTCCACACGCGCCGGCACGACTATGTCGAGCACTCGGTGCCGTTCCTGGTGACTCGCAAGACCATGACCGGAACCGGCCAGCTGCCCAAGTTCGAGGAGGACCTGTTCAAGACGGGCGTCGCGGATCGTGACCTGTTCCTGATCCCGACGGCTGAGGTCCCGCTGACCAATCTGTACGCCGATGAGATCATCCCGCCCGCGGAGCTGCCGGTCGCGATCACCGCGCAGACGCCCTGCTTCCGCTCAGAGGCAGGCTCCTACGGCCGCGACACCCGGGGCCTGATCCGGCAGCACCAGTTCATCAAGGTGGAGATGGTGCGGATCTGTGACCCGGAGGATGCCGACGCCGAGCTGGCGAAGATGACCGGACACGCCGAGGCCTGCCTGCGGGAACTGGGCCTGCCGTACCGGGTGATCATCCTCCCGGCCGGTGACACCGGCTTCTCGGCCCAGCTCACCTACGACCTCGAGGTGTGGTTCCCGAGCCAGAACGCCTATCGGGAGATTTCGTCGGTGTCGAATTTCGGCACTTTCCAGGCTCGCCGCGCGAACATCCGGACCCGCGGCACGGACGGAAAGCCGAAACTGGTCGCCACGCTGAACGGCTCAGGCCTGCCCGTCGGCCGCACCATGGCCGCGCTCCTCGAGCAGGGTCAGCAGCAGGATGGCTCGATCGTCCTGCCTGAGTCACTTGTCCCGTATCTCGGGTTCGGCCGCATCAGGGCAGACGGCACGCCGGAGGCCTGAGCCGTCGCCGGCGTCGGCGATCTTCCTGGATGTAACTGCTCGGAGCGGTACGAAAAGGGGCGGTCCCGGCCAGGCCGGGACCGCCCCCTCGTTATCGCTATCAGCGCGAGTCGGACGCCGGCTGGACAGTCAGCCGGCCCGTCTCGTCCTGGATCTCCACCGCAATCTTGGCCAGCGCGTTGGCGTGCTGGCGGTTGTGGTGTCCGCAGAACAGCAGTTCCCCGGACCCGGGAAGCAGCACGCGCACATACGCGGGCGCTCCGCACCGGTCGCACAGGTCGCTGGCGGTTAGCGGCTTTGTAGGGGCTAGCGCTCCGGTCATGTCGCCTCCTCGCCTCGGGCCCTGTGCGGCGCCTGTGCCGCGGGCCGTCCGTGATCTCTGATCTCTACGCATCACAACACCTGACCGGGGTCCTTGTCATCCCCCGCGCACGGGGGATATGCCGTAGGCGAACAGCGGAGCCCCGGCGCTCTCTCGCGCGGCCCGGCCCGCCACGCCGGGTGACCAGGCCGCTAGCCGGCCCGGGCGGCCTCCGGGCCCCGGCAGTGTTAGCCCAGGGGGCCACCCCCTGGAACCCCCAGCAGGGTCCGCGGGCCGTACCCCCCGGACCGTGTTAGCCCAGGGGGGCCACCCCCTGGAACCCCCGGCACCGGGGGGCCGCCCCCCGGACCGTGTTGACCCAGTGGGCCACCCCTGGAACCCCCAGCACCGGGGGGCCCAGCCCCCCGGACTGTGTTGACCCAGGGGGCCACCCCCTGGAACCCCCAGTACCGGGGGCCAGCCCCCGGATCCCCCAAGGTCGGGGTTGTGCCAGGTCGCGGTGTATGTCAGCGGCGTGGTTGCGCCGGGCAGGGCCGCCGGGCGGCTAGTCTGCCCTACAGTGCCGTCCTGGAAAGCCGCCCCGGAAGCCCGCCGGCACCGGCGATCGGGCGGCTGGCCCCGATGTCAGCTCAGGAGATCTGTGTGACCGCCGTCAGCGACGCCCGCGTGAAGGCCGCCAGCTCGGCGGATGGCTACACCGCACGCCACCTGACCGTCCTGGAGGGCCTGGAGGCCGTCCGCAAGCGGCCAGGCATGTACATCGGCTCGACCGACGGCCGGGGCATGCTGCACTGCCTGTGGGAGATCATCGACAACTGCGTCGATGAGGCGCTCGGCGGGCATTGCTCCCATATCGACATCGTCTTGCACGACGACGGCTCGGCCGAGGTGACCGATGACGGCCGCGGCATCCCGGTGGACATCGAGCCCCGGACCGGCCTGAACGGCGTCGAGCTGGTCATGACCCGGCTGCACGCCGGCGGGAAGTTCGGCGGCGGCTCCTACACCGCCTCGGGCGGCCTGCACGGGGTGGGCGCCTCGGTGGTCAACGCGCTGTCGGGCCGGCTGGACGTCTGCGTGCGCCGGAGCGGCTCGGAATGGATGACCAGCTTCCGCCGCGGTATGCCCGGCGAGTTCGCCGCGGACGGGCCGGAGGCGCCGTTCGCGCCCGGCCAGGGCCTGCGCAAGGGCCGCCGGGTGGCCAAGACCGTCACCGGCACCCGGATCCGGTTCTGGCCCGACCGGCAGATCTTCGTGCCCGGCGCGGACTGGGGCTTCGCCAGCCTGATCGAGCGGGCCCGGCAGACCGCCTACCTGGTTCCCGGCCTGGCTATCAAGATCACCGACGAGCGTGCCGTCCAGGACGCCGGGGCTGACGCCGACGCCGGTGACGGGCGCCGCGAGGTCGAGTTCCGGTTCGCCGGCGGCATCGCGGAGTTCTGCGCGCACCTGTCCCGCGGCGAGCCGGTGACTGACGTGCTGCGGCTGACCGGCTCGGGGCAGTTCACCGAGACCGTGCCGGTGCTCGATGACCAGGGGCACCTGAATCCGACGGACGTGGAGCGGCAGCTGGACGTCGACGTCGCGCTGCGCTGGGACAGTGGTTATGACTCCACCGCCCGGTCGTTCGTGAACGTCATCGCCACCCCCAAGGGGGGCACGCACGTCACCGGGTTCGAGCGGGCCATCGTGCGGACGGTGAACGAGCAGCTGCGCGCTACCCGGCTGCTGCGCAACGGCGACGAGGCCGTGATCAAGGAAGACGTGCTGGAGGGCCTGACTGCGGTGGTCGCGGTCCGGCTGCCCGAGCCGCAGTTCGAGGGTCAGACCAAGGAGGTGCTCGGCACGCCAGCCGCCTCCCGGATCGTGGCTCAGGTGGTCTCAGCCGAGCTGCGCAACTTCCTGGACGGCAAGATACGGGGCAGCAAGCAGCAGGCCCGTGCCGTGCTCGACAAGGTGGCCGCAGCGGCCAAGACCCGGATCGCCGCGCGGGAGCACCGGGAGAACCAGCGGCGCAAGACCAGCCTGGCCAACTCGGCGCTGCCGGCCAAGCTGGTGGACTGCCGGTCGGCCGATGACCGCAGTGAGCTTTTCATCGTCGAGGGTGACTCGGCGCTCGGCACCGCCAAGCTGGCCAGGGATTCTGAGTTTCAGGCCCTGCTGCCGATCCGCGGCAAGATCCTCAACGTGCAGAAGGCCTCGCTGGCCGACATGCTCAAGAACACGGAGTGCGCCGCGATCATCCAGGTCCTCGGAGCCGGGTCGGGCAGCGCCTTCAACCTGGAGGCGGCCCGGTATCAGCGGGTGATCTTCATGGCTGATGCCGATGTCGACGGCGCGCATATCCGGACCCTGCTGCTCACCTTGTTCCACCGCTACATGCGGCCCATGCTGGACGCCGGCCGGGTGTTCGCGGCCGTCCCGCCGCTGCACCGGATCGAGCTGACCAGCCCGCGCAAGAACCAGCCGAAGTACCGCTACACCTACTCCGACGCGGAGCTGCACCGGACGCTGCTGGAACTCGAGCGCAAGGGCCAGCGCTGGAAGGAGCCACCGCAGCGTTACAAGGGCCTGGGCGAGATGGACGCCAGCCAGCTGGCGGAGACGACCATGGACCCGCGCCAGCGCACCCTGCGCCGGATCAGGATCGAGGATGCGGCCGCCGCGAACGGCATCTTCGACCTGCTGATGGGGACCGAGGTGGCGCCGCGCCGCGACTTCATCGTCGGCGGCGCTGCCGAGCTGGACCCGGCCCGTATCGACACCTGACCGGCCGGCCCGGACCTGGCGACCCGGGCAGCCCGGCAGCGGCGGCCCGGTTTACAGCAGCCGGGTCGGCAGCTCCTGCTCGGTCACCTGCCCGTCGGCGCCGCGGCTGACCGACCAGGCCCGGGCCCCGGCTACTTCGGTGAAGGCCTCGTGCAGCTCGCTGCCGTAGAAGACCAGCCCGGTGCCGTTGTCGGTGGCGTAGCCGTCGGGCAGCACGCCGTCGGCGATCAGCCGCTGGGTCAGGGGTCGGCGCTCGGGCTCGGCGTCATAGTGCGGGCTGTTGGACCACGGCAGGAAGCCCAGCGCGTTGGTCACCGGCTGCAGCCGCGGCCCGAAGGAGTCGGTCGTGCCGCCGGCGTGCCAGCAGATCGAGCCCGCCGACACGCCCATCAGCACCACCCCGGCCTGCCAGCAGTCGCGCAGGATCGTGTCCAGCCCGTGCAGCCGCCACAGCGCCAGCAGGTTAGCGGTGCTGCCGCCGGTGACCCAGATGATGTCCTGGCGGGCCAGGTGCGCGGCGATGTCAGGGACACTCGGCATCGGGAACAGCGACAGGTGCGAGACCAGCATGTCCAGCCGGCCGAAGGCCGCGTAGCAGCGGGCCAGGGTGGCCGGGTCGTCGCCGACGGCGGTGCTGATCACGCACAGCCGGGGATGCCGGCCCGCCCGGGCCAGCCGGGCGGCCAGTGCGTAGGCCGGCCCGGCCACGTTATCCAGTAGCCCGTCCGCTGACTGGCGGAAGCCGATGCTGGTCGCGATGATGGTCGGCTGCGCCGCGGTCATGCCAGTCCTCCTGTGGTGGTGCCGCCCAGGGCCGCCAGCGGCTGCCGGACGCGCTCGCCGGAGCCGTCCCGGCGCCCGTCGGCGGCCGGCAGGTCTACCGGCGTGCCCGCCTCGGTGGCGCCCCTGGCCGGCCCGGCCCCGGCCCAGGCCAGGACCAGGGTGTCCTCGCCCCTGAGGAACCGGTGGCAGCGCACCCCGCCGGTGGCCCGGCCCTTGGCCGGGTACTCCCCGTACGGGGTGACCTTGACCGTCGCGGCGGTCGTGCCCGGCAGCGCGCTGGCCGAGCCGGCCACCGTCACGACGACCGGCTCGCCGCCGGCCGGCTCGCCGTCGCTGCCGTCCTGCACCGCTCCGAACCACACCACGCTGGCCCGCGCGGACAGCCGGATCCCGGCCATCCCGCCGGCCGCCCGGCCCTGCGGCCGGACCGCGGTCGCCGGGAAGTGCAGCAGCTGCGCGTCGCTGGTGATGAACACCAGGTCCTGCTCCTCGCTGGCCAGCTGGACGGCGCCGATGACCCGGTCACCGTCCTTCAGCGAGATCACCTCGAACTCGGTGGCGTTCTGCGGGTAGTCCGGGGCGACGCGCTTGACCACGCCCTGCGCCGTGCCCAGGGCCAGGCCCGCGCCGGCCTCGTCCGCCGCCACCACGGCCACGACGGTCTCGCCGGGGCCGGTGGCGACGAACTCACTCAGCGGCGCGCCGCCCGACAGGGCGGGGGAGTGGGCGCTGGGCGGCAGGGCCGGCAGCTCCAGCACGCCGATCCTGATCAGCCGGCCGTGGGAGGTGAGCACCCCGACCATGCCCCGCGCTGTGGCCGGCACGGAGGCGACGATGACGTCGTGGGCGGCCCGCTGGGCGCGGCCGGCCCTGCGGCCGCCGGTCTCCGGCGGCGGTGGCTCAGGGAGCTGCTCAGCCCCGTCCGGGGCGGCCGGGGCAGCCGCGGTGCGGGCCAGCAGCCCGGCCGAGGACAGCAGCACCGTGCACGGGTCGTCGGCCACTTCCAGCGGCACCGCAGCGGTCCGGGCCGCGCCGCTCGCCTCCAGCAGCACCGTCCGGCGCGGGGTAGCGAACCGCTCGCTCACGCTGGCCAGCTCGTCGGACACCAGCGCACGCAGTCGCT
This sequence comes from uncultured Actinomycetota bacterium, assembly GCA_963780555.1. Lineage (GTDB taxonomy): Bacteria > Actinomycetota > Actinomycetes > Streptosporangiales > Streptosporangiaceae > DASUBV01. The sequence goes on from CAWACD010000002.1 coordinate 761,353, forward strand.
GCTCGGAATCCAGGATCGCGGTCAGCTCGGCGATCTCGGCCTGCAGCGTGTCCCGCTCGCCCTCGAGCTCCAGCTTGTCGAACCGGGTCAGCCGGCGCAGCGGCGTGTCCAGGATGTACTGCGCCTGGATCTGGGTCAGGTCGAACACCGACATCAGCCGCTCCCGGGCCGCGGCCGCGTCGTCGCTGGTCCGGATGACCTGGATGACCTCGTCGATGTTGAGCAGCGCGATGATCAGGCCGTCGACCAGGTGCAGCCGGTCGGCGCGCTTGTTGCGGCGGAACGTGGTCCGGCGCCGGACTACGTCGATCCGGTGATCGACGTAGATCTGCAGCAGCTCGCGCAGCCCGAGTACCCGCGGCTGGCCGTCCACCAGGACCACGTTGTTGATGCCGAACGTCTCCTCCATCGGCGTCAGCCGGTAGAGCTCGGCCAGCACGGCCTCGGGGTGGAATCCGTTCCGGACCTCGATGACCAGGTGCAGGCCGCGGTGCCGGTCGGTCAGGTCCTTCAGGTCGGCGATCCCGTTCAGCTTCCTGGCCTGCACCAGGTCCTTGATCCGGCTGATCACCTTCTCCGGGCCGACGCCGTAGGGCAGCTCGGTGATGACGATGCCGGTGCGCCGCGGGGTGAGTTTCTCCACCCGGGCTGCCGCCCGGGTGCGGAAGATGCCGCGGCCGGTGGCGTAGGCGTCCCGGATGCCGTCCAGGCCCACGATCTTCCCGCCGGTCGGCAGGTCGGGGCCCGGCACGAAGCGCATCAGCGTGTCGAGGTCGGCGTCGGGATGGGCGATCAGGTGCCGGGCCGCGGCGACGACCTCGCCCAGGTTGTGCGGCGCCATGTTGGTGGCCATCCCCACGGCGATCCCGGAAGCCCCGTTGACCAGCAGGTTCGGGAAGGCGGCGGGCAGTACCTCGGGCTGGACGTCCTGGCCGTCGTAGTTGGGGATGAAGTCGACGGTGTCCTCATCGAGCGAGGCGGTCATCTCAATCGCCGCGGCCGACAGGCGGGCCTCGGTGTAGCGCATCGCGGCCGGGGCGTCGTCGCCGCCCATGGAGCCGAAGTTGCCGTGCCCGTCGATCAGCGGCAGCCGCATCGCGAACGGCTGGGCGAGCCGGACCAGGGCGTCGTAGATCGCGCTGTCGCCGTGCGGGTGCAGCCGGCCCATGACCTCGCCGACCACCCGCGCGCACTTGACGTGCGCCCGGTCGGGCCGCAGGCCCATCTCGCTCATCTGGTACAGGATCCGCCGCTGCACGGGCTTGAGCCCGTCCCGCGCGTCCGGCAGGGCGCGCTGGTAGATGACCGAGTAGGCGTACTCGAGGTAGCTGCCCCGCATCTCATCGGTGACGTCGATGTCAACGATGTTTTCCTCGAAGTCCTCGGGCGGCGGAGTTGTCGTGGTGCGTCTGGCCATGACCGCCATTGTGCCGTCCCGCCTGGTCCCGCGCCGATTCCGGCACGCCGTACTGGCCGTCCTGCTCGCCTCCGGGACGCCCTAAAGGCACCGTCTTCCCTCGTCGCAGGCTCCTCAGTCCAGACGCCGCCGGGCGTCCCTCTGGCGAGCTCTACCGGCTGGCCTGGCGGGCCCGGTAGGCGGCGACGTTGACCCGGTTGGCGCACGAGGTGCTGCAGAACCGCCGGGACTGGTTCTTGGAGAGGTCCACGTGCACGTCCGCGCAGTCCTGCGCCGCGCACCGCCGGAGCCGGCCGAGCTGCCCGGTCCGGATCAGGTCGATGAAAGCCAGCGCCGCCTCGACGGCCATCCGCTCGGCCAGCGGCGCACCGGGCGGCGCGGCGTGCACGTGGTAGTCCCAGCCGTCGTGCCGGACCAGCTGCGGCAGCGCGTGCGACTCGCGCAGCAGGGCGTTGACCAGGGCCGCGGCCTCGTCCACGTCGGACTCCCAGAGCTGCTCCAGGCGCGGCCGCAGCGCGCGCACGGCGGCCAGCTCGGCGGCGTCGCGGGTCCGGTCGCCGGTCCACTGCCAGGCGGTCACGAAGCGGTCTAGCGCCGCTACGTCGCTCAGCTCGTCACCGGCGTCGCCGCGGACGGTGTTCACCAGGGCGGCGGCGCCGGTCAGCGCCACCTCGGTGTCATGGGCAAAAAGCACTTGACCCCTTTCGCAGCCCTCGGTACCGTCACTAGCGTAATCTACTTTTGCCTCTTACCAAACGGCTTTAGGGAGTATCTCGGTGGCTAGCGCGCAGGCTCGCTCCACCGCCTCCGGCCGGGGCGTAGCCCTGGCCGTGGCGTCGGCCGCGACCTTCGGGACGTCGGGTACCTTCGCCGCGTCACTGATCGACGCGGGCTGGAGCCCGGCGGCCGCGGTCACCGCCCGGATCACGGTGTCGGCGCTGGTGCTCACCATTCCCGCGCTCCTGCAGCTGCGCGGCCAGTGGGGGCTGCTGCGCCGCGGCGCGGGCCAGGTAGCCGCCTACGGCCTGATCGCGGTGGCGGGCTGCCAGGTGTGCTACTTCAGCGCCATCGCGCGGATGCCGGTGGGCGTCGCGCTGCTGCTGGAGTACCTGGGCATCATCGTGGTGGTCGGCTGGCTGTGGGTGCGGCACGGGCAGCGGCCGCGCCGCCGGACCCTGGCCGGCACGGTAGCCGCCCTGGCCGGGCTCGGCCTGGTCCTTGACCTGTCCGGGTCCGCCCGGCTCAGCCTGACCGGGGTACTGTTCGCGCTGCTGGCCGCCATCGGCCTGGCCACGTTCTTCATCCTGTCCGCGGCCGACGCCGACCCGCTGCCGCCCATCGTGATGGCCTGGGGCGGCATGTGTACCGGCGCGATCGCGCTGGGCGCGGCGGGCGCGGCAGGAGTGCTGCCGATGGTCGCGCCGGCCCGCGCTGTGGACTTCCTCGGCCACCGGGTCAGCTGGCTGGTGCCCATCCTGGGCCTGTCCCTGGTGGCCGCGGTCTTCGCCTACGTGGCGGGGATCACCGCAGCCCGGCTGCTCGGGCCGAAGCTCGCCTCGTTCATCGGTATTTCCGAGGTGCTGTTCGCGGTCCTGTTCGCCTGGATCCTGCTCGGCCAGCTGCCGTCGCTGATGCAGCTCGGCGGCGGCGTCCTGATCCTGGCCGGGGTGATCCTGGTCCGTTCCGATGAGCTGCGCGGCAGCCCGCAGCACAAGCCAGGCAGCGAGCCGGACCCGGCGGACGCCGGGGAGCTGCCCGGCGACGTCGTGGCCGGGCGGGCGGGCTAGCCCGCGGGCTTACAGCAGCGGGCGGGCGCCGACCAGGCTGAGCGCCCTGGCCGCGAGCCGGGAGCCGCTGACCAGCGCCTCCGCCGGAGGCTTCTTGTCCAGCCAGGCGGGCAGGAAGCCGGCGCAGAACGCGTCGCCCCCGCCAGTCCTGTCCACCAGCTTCTCCAGCGGCGGGGCCGGCACCCGGACGGGGTCCGGACGCCCGTTGGCGTAGAACAGCGCGCCGTCGGCGCCCATCTTCATGACGACGTGCGGGTACCAGGCGTTCAGCACCCGGGCGGCCTGCTCGGGCTCGTCCCGCCCGGTCAGCACCCGGCCCTGGGCGGCGTTCACGAACAGCAGCGCAGCGCCGTTGGTGAGCTGCAGGAACGGCTCGGCGCCGACCCGCTCCAGCGGGGCCGCCGAGGCCCCGTCCACCGAGATCGTCATGCCGGCCCGCTGGGCATGCGACATGGCCGCCAGGGTGGCCTGCCGGGAGCCCTCGTTGAGCAGCGTGTAACCCGAGACATGCAGGTGGCTGCCGGGCGTGAACAGGTCCTTGGGCAGGTCGTCGGGGGACAGGGCGGCGTTGGCACCGGGGTCGGACAGCATCGTGTGGTCGCCCTTGTGGGTGACCATGACCACGCAGGTGCCGGTCGGCCGCTCGGGGTCCATCACCAGCCGCGCGTCGACCCCGTAGCCCATCAGCTCCATGTCGCGGTTCCGGCCGGCGATGTCGGCCCCGCGACGGCCGACGAAGGCCACCTCGGCCCCGTCGACGGCCAGCCACGCGGCGATGTTCGCCCCGGAGCCTCCGCCGTGCATGGTCACGACGGCGGGCGTGTCGCTGCCCCTGGCCAGCGGCAGGGCGGCGTGAGCGACGGTGTCCGTCATGAGATCACCAACGACGACGACGCGCGTCATGCCGTCTCACCACCTTGATCACGGGGCTATGAGCGGACCGCTCGTTAACAAGCCCGGCTCAGAGCTAGCGCATAGAACTTAACAGTTCCGCGGACCGCTCTTGTGCCGTTCCGGGGTCCGAATCCGTGATTGGTAGCGATTCGGTCATGTTGGGCGATGTCCCCACGGGGCCGGCCCCCCGGATTACTGGGGGTTCCAGAGGGTGGCCCCCTGGGCAAGCACTGCGGGTTCCGGGGGGTGGCCCCCCGGGCTAAATCGTGCTCAGCACCTGGCCGGCGGCGACCAGCACGGTCTCCTCGGACTCGGCGGCCAGCCGCTGGTTAAGCCAGCCCAGCTGATCGCGGAAGGCGCGGCCCGCCGGGGTCGCGGGCACGATCCCCGCGCCGACCTGGTCGCTGACGGCCACCACCCGGGCCCCGGCCTGCCGCCAGGCGGCGACCAGGTCGTCCGCCCGGGCGGCCAGCGCGGCCTGCGCCGCCGGGTCGCCGGTCGCCCAGGCCCCGGCCTCGGTCATGGCCGCGGTCAGCCAGGTCCCGATTCCGTCGATCAGGACGGCGCCGCGCAGCCGGCGCAGCGCCCCGGCCACGTCCGTGGTCTCGATCGTCGGCCACCAGCGCGGCCGGGCGGCCCGGTGCGCGGCAATCCGCCGCTCCCACTCGGCGTCTGGCCCGTCCGGCCCGCTCGCGGCGCCGTCCGGGTAGGGCCCGGCGGCCAGGTAGGTCACCCGGGGCTCGGCGGCCAGCCGCAGCTCGGCCTCGCGCGACTTGCCCGACCGGGCGCCGCCCAGGACCAGCGTCCGGTGCGGCCCGCCGGGCGCCGGGTCCGGGCCGTCAGCCGCCGGCGTGGTCCGGGCGTGCTGGCCGCCCGTCGGTGCTCCGGCCGGCGGCGCCGGGGCGGGCACGGTCAGCACGGCGCCGTCGGCCGGGCTGATTGCCCGCCAGAACCCGCACCGCCGGCCCAGCTCCGCCGCCGAGCTGATCCGGTGGTCGGCATACAGCGCGGCGACCAGGGCGGTGCCGCTGGCTTCGGGGCCGGGGAGCAGGTGGCGGCGGCGCAGTGCGCCGAGCTGGGCCGGGCCGTGCAGCAGGTCGAGCAGCGCCGCGTCGTAAGCGCGGGTCGCCGCGGGCGGGTCAGGAACGAGGCCCGGGCCGGCGGCGGCCAGCAGCCGGGCGCCGTCCGGGCTGGTGATGTCCCAGCCGCCGCGCACCGGCTCGATCCGGTAGCCGGGCGCCGGGCCGGGCTCGCGGCCGGGCATCAGGCGCAGCTGGCCGTCGATCACCACCTCGGCACCGCGCCGCCCGTTACTGCTGGTCCTGACGCGCATGCAGGAGGCGCACCGGCAGTCCGCGGCGGGCCAGCCAGCTGGCCCCGCGGTGCCCGCGAACCGAATCTCCATGCCCCGTCCCGTCCCGCGGCCCCCGCGGCCCGGCTGGCTACGATAGGCGTCCGGCCTGCCTGGCTGGCCAGCCCGGGCCGGCCTAGTGCCGGGCCCGCGGCAGACGGCCCGATCCTAGCTACCGAAGGCGAGACATGACCTGGACCTGGCAGTTCGAGAAGGCCGACGGCGGCGTGGCCACCTCCCGCGACCTGTCCAAGGAGACCTGGTCCAGTCAGGGCGACGCGGAGAGCTGGCTCGGCGAGAACTGGCGGAGCCTGCTGGAGCAGGGCGTGGACCAGGTCAGCCTGGTCGAGGACGGGCGCGTCGAGTACGGCCCGATGAGCCTGCGCCCGGCGGAGGACTAGTCACCCCGCCGGGCACAGGCCCGGCGTCAGCTCAGCGGACTGCTGCGCGGTGGATCAGCGGGCCGGTCAGGGCCGGCTGGGCGGGCTGGCGGTGTGCACCGGGTCGCTGATGATCTCCGGACCCAGGATGTCGTCAATGCGGCGCATCAGGGCCGGGTCGATCCGGACGCCAGCGGCGCCGGCGTTGTCGTGCACCTGCTCGGGCCGGGTCGCCCCGATAATCGCCGCTGACACGTTCGGGTTCTGCAGCGTCCACGCGACGGCCAGCTGGGCCAGGGTCAGGCCGGCCTCGTCGGCGACGGGCTTGAGCTGCTGCACCCGGGTCAGCAGGTCGTCCTTCAGGAAACGCGAGATGAAGTTCGCCCCGCCGGACTGGTCGGTGGCCCGCGAGCCTGCCGGCGGCTCGGCGCCGGGCAGGTACTTGCCGGTCAGAACGCCCTGGCCGATGGGGGAGAACACGACCTGCCCGATGCCTTCCTGCTGGCACAGCGGCACGACCTCGGCCTCGATGACCCGCCAGACCATGTTGTACTGCGGCTGGTTGGAGACGATCCGGTCAAAGCCCATCTCGGCGGCGATCTTCAGAGCGGCAGCGATCTCCTCGGCCCGCCACTCTGACACCCCGACGTACAGCACCTTGCCCTGGCGGACCAGGTCATCAAAGGCCCGCATGGTCTCCTCCAGCGGGGTCTCATAGTCATACCGGTGGGCCTGGTAGAGGTCGACGTAGTCGGTCTGCAGCCGGCGCAGCGAGGCGTGCGCCGACTCCATGATGTGCTTGCGGGACAGGCCGCGGTCATTCATGCCGCTGCCGGTCGGCCAGAACACCTTGGTGAAGATCTCCAGCGACTCCCGCCGGATCCCGTGCAGGGCCCGGCCGAGGATGTCCTCGGCCCGGGTGCCGGCGTAGGCGTCGGCCGTGTCGAACGTCGTGATGCCCACGTCGAGGGCGGCCGCGACGCAGGCCTTCGCGGCATCCTCCTCGACCTGCGATCCGTGGGTGACCCAGTTTCCGTAGGCGAGCTCGCTGATCTTCAGGCCGCTGCGGCCGAGATGACGATATTCCATGGCGCCTAACCTATTCCGGGCCGCGCGGCACACCCCGACGGCCCGGCAGTTAGCGATCTTGGCGCGGACTCAGATCTTGTTGCCGGGCTTGACCCGGGGCTGCGGCACGCGCATCTTGCGGATCTGGGTGCCGCGCATCGCGGTGTACATCCGGACGCCGCGGGTGCTCTCGCCGGGGAAGCGCTCGCGGGCCAGCCGCATGACCTTGCCGCTGACGATCCAGCCCTCGACCACCAGGATGGCCAGGATCACCACGATGAGGTAATCGACGATCGGCTGGCCGCGCAGTGCGGGCACGAACAGCAGCGCGACCAGGATCACGATCGCGTACAGGTAGTACTCGCTCAGGCCCCGGCGGGAATCCACGACATCGCGGGCCAGCCCGCGCACCGGGCCCTGGTCCTTGCGCGGCAGCGCCCAGTCCTCGCCGCGGCGCATGGCCTCCATACGGCGGACCCGGGTGGCGCGGTCGCGGTCCCGGCCCTGCGCGCCCGCGGCCTTCCGGTCGCCCGGCGCGGAGTAGGGCTGGCGACGGCGCTTCTCGGCCTCACTGCGCTTGGGCGTAGGCCGGCCCTTGGCCGCTGTGTGGCCGGGGCGGGACGCCTCGGCGGCATCCTCGTCCTGCTCAGCTGGCGTGTCGGGATCGAGCACGTCAGGAGCGTCGTTTGCGCGTCGTCGGAACACCTGGCCAGCCTACCGGGACGAACGCCCCAGATCGCTACTCAGAAGATCGGCGCGGCATGCCGCCCGCGGATGACGCGTGCATCAGGGCGTCGTAGGCTGGGCAAAACACGTGTCGCAATGTCCGTTGCCTCTCGCAGGCGCCAGTCCGCGGCACTGCCGGGCTGCGGCAGCGGTGTACATGTATGAGGGGATGGTCGCGCCTATGGGCGTTATGAAGCGAGTGTCCACGCTCTTCAAGACCAAGGCCAACAAGGCCCTGGACCGGATGGAAGATCCGCGAGAGACGCTGGACTACTCCTACCAGACGCAGCTGGAGCTCCTGCAGAAGGTGCGCCGCGGCGTCGCGGACGTTGCGACTTCACGCAAGCGCGTCGAGCTGCAGCTCAACCAGCTGCAGCAGTCCTCGGACAAGCTGGACCGGCAGGCCAGGGACGCCCTGGGCCGGCCGCGAGGACCTGGCCCGCGAGGCGCTGACCCGTAAGTCCGGCGTGCAGCAGCAGGTCGCCGACCTGCAGACGCAGTATGCCTCACTGCAGGGCGAGGAAGAGAAGCTCACCAACGCCTCGCAGCGGCTGCAGGCCAAGGTGGACTCCTTCCGCACGCGCAAGGAGACCATCAAGGCCACCTACACCGCCGCCGAGGCCCAGACCCGGATCAATGAGGCCTTCACCGGCATCTCGGAAGAGATGGGCGATGTCGGCATGGCGATCCAGCGGGCCGAGGACAAGACCGAGCAGATGAAGGCCCGGGCGGGCGCGATCGACGAGCTGATGGCCTCGGGCGCGCTGGACGACGTGGTGAGCGGCCCGCGCGACGACATCCAGCTCGAGCTGGACCGGATGGGCGCCGGCACCACTGTCGACCATGAGCTGGAGCAGATGAAGGCCGAGCTGGGCGGCGGCAGTGCACCGCGCGAGATCGAGGGCGGCCAGGACCAGACCGGCTCGCAGGCCCAGACGGCCACGGCCACGCCGGCGGTGGAGCAGCCGCAGGCGGGTGACCAGAAGTGATCGTCCGGATCCTGGGCGAGGGTCAGCTGGTGCTGGACGACTCCGCCCTGAGCGAACTGAACGAGCTTGATACCAGGCTCGAGGCGGCCGTGGAGCGCGGCGACGAGGCGGCCTTCAGCGCGGCCCTGGCCGCGCTGCTGGGCCGGGTCAGGGAGCTGGGCACCCCGGCTGAGCTGGATGCCCTGGAGCCTTCCGGGCTGATCCTGCCGCAGGCCGACGCGACCATGGAGGATGTCCGCCAGCTGCTGGCTGATGACGGGCTTATCCCCGGCTGAGAAAGGGCTGAGGGCGGCTGCAGTGCCGGGGGCGCGCGGAACGAAGCAGGCCGTGCGCGCGTTGCAGTAGGTGAACGGCGTACTCGTCATCGCCTGCCCGGGGCACAGCGTCCCGGGCGGGCGGCGAGCATCTCGTGCCCTGGGCGTGGAGCCAGGGCCGGGGGCGAGTGGCGGCGACGGGGCACGGCACCGTTCGCGGTGTAATGAGGGCTGGGCGGCCCGCTCCGGGCCGCTAACGAAACGGAGGCGCCCCCGATGGCGCGAACTCGCTACGCGTCTGACCCCGGGCTGATTGCACGGATGGGCGCGACTATGTTCCTGCTGGGCCTGGTGTTCGTCGGGCTCATCGTGGGACTGTTTTACATCCTGGACCTGTACTCCAGCCGGGGGAACTCGGGCCAGACCACCAGCACGGGTGTGTGGATTGTCCTGGCCGCGCTGATCGGCATCGGCTCGGCTTTCGCGTCCTACTACTGGTCGGACAAGATCGCCCTGCGCACGTCCGGGGCCCGCCTGGTCGGCCCCGACGACTCGCAGGACGCTGCCCGGCTGCACGCGATCGTGGACCGGCTGTGCGCGCTGGCCAACATGCCCAAGCCGCGGGTGGCCATCGCGCCGACGTCCATGCCCAACGCCTTCGCCACCGGCCGCAGCAGCAAGGTCGCCGTGCTCTGCGCCACCCAGGGCCTGCTGGACAAGCTTGACGACAACGAGGAGCTCGAAGGCGTCCTGGCGCATGAGATGTCGCATGTGGCGCACAAGGACGTCGCGGTCATGACGATCGCCTCGTTCCTGGGCATCGTGGCCGCCCTGCTGGTCCGGTTCGCCTTCTACTCCGAGCTGTTCGGCGGCGGCGGCCGTGACCGGCGCAGCGGCGGCAACGACCAGAACGCGGTGCCGATCGTGCTCATCGTCCTGGTCGTCGGGATGATCACTTACGCGATCAGCTTCCTGCTGATCCGGCTGCTGTCGCGCTACCGTGAGCTGTCGGCGGACCGGTCCGGCGCGCTGCTGACCGGACGGCCCTCGAAGCTGGCCAGCGCCCTGGTCAAGGTGACCGGCGAGATGGCCAGGATCCCGACCAGGGACCTGCGGACGGCCGAGCCGCTGAACGCCTTCTACTTCACCCCGGCGCTGGCCAACCGGCCCGGCCAGTTCAGCCTGAACAGCATCTTCTCCACCCACCCGCCGCTGGAGAAGCGGCTCAAGCAGCTCGACGAGATCGCCCAGCAGCTCGGCCGCTAGGCCGCCGGCCGGGTCCCGGCCGCAGCGGATTGCCGCGAGGAGGCAGCAGGTGGGATTCCTGGACACGATCCTGGGCCGGACCAAGCCGGCCCCGCCCAACCTGGACAACCTGTTCGGGCTGCCCGGCGCCGCGCTGACGCTGGAGGCCGCGACCGACTTCCGGCCCACCGGCAGCGGGTCGGTGTGCTTCCGGGCCGCTGAGGGCCGCGCGTTCGGCGACATGGAGAAGGACGTTCGCGACCTGCTGGCGATGGGCGGGGATAAGAAGCCGCCGGAGGTCTCCACCGACTCCTACGGTTTCACCTGGCTGGTCTGCCACCATGACCCGTCTGACCCGTCCGGGCTGGTCACCGACCTGCACGCGGTCAACTCCTCGCTGGAGCTGGGCGGGTTCGGGCCGCAGCTGCTGTGCACGATCATGGCCTTCCAGGACTCCGGCGGCCGCAGCATGGGCCTGGTCTACCTCTACAAGCGGGGGACGTTCTACCCGTTTGCCCCGCAATCCGGACAGCGCCGGGATAACGCGCTGGAACTGCAGATCCGCGGCCAGATCGGTGACGACCTGAAAGTCGAGCCCGAGCTGAACCGCTGGTTCCCGGTGTGGGGCGCGCCCGGCCTGTAGGAAGCCGCCCGCCGGCGGGCGGCGACCCGGGCCCGCCGGCGGGCGGAGCAAGAACCGGGGCCGGCCGGAATGCCAGCGCCGGGCTTATGGTTGGTTGGTACAGCAGGTGACGGGCCCCGCCATCGGGGCGACGGCTAGTCGGACGCAGGAGTATTCCGAGATGACAGTTCAGGACCAGGCGACCACCCAGGGCATCAACCTCACTGAGGCTGCCGCCGTGAAGGTCGGCAACCTGCTGGAGCAGGAGGGCCGCGACGACCTGCGGCTCCGCATCGCCGTGCAGCCTGGTGGCTGCTCGGGCCTGCGCTACCAGCTGTACTTTGACGAGCGCCAGATCGACGGCGACCTCGTGAGCGAATTCGGCGCTGTCCGGGTGGTGACCGACAAGATGAGCGGCCCCTACCTCAGCGGGGCCACCATCGACTTCGTCGACACTATCGAGAAGCAGGGCTTCACGATCGACAACCCGAACGCCTCGGGATCTTGCGCCTGCGGCGACTCGTTCCACTGATTTACGCATAACGGCCGCCTGGCTAGCTCCGGCTGACCAGGCGGCCGTTGGCATGCCCGGGCGAATCAGGGCCGCCTGGTCGGGCCGTGCCGGAATCAGCAAGGCTGTGTTATGTTAATAATATGACCGAGAAGAAGGCGGTCCTCAACGTCACCGTCGCCGAGTCGGTGGCCGAGGCAGTCCGGAGCGAGGCCGCAGCCCGCGACGTCACCATTTCCAGCGTCGTCGAGGCGGCGCTAGCCGAACAGTTGCGCTGGTACCAGATTCGCGCGGAAGGCCTGGCGGCGATCGAGGAGGAGTACCGGGAGACCCAGTACCCGGACGCTGGCGCCACGCGGGAGGCCAGCGCCGCGGTAGCGGAGCAGATGAGGGAACTCGGCCGGATGCTGGCCGAGGAAGCCGGGGCAGATGACCTTCCGGCCACCGGCGCAGCATGAGCATCGGCGCACCCGGCGGGGCAGCGGCTCCGGCGGTCGTCTATGACAGCGGAGCACTCATCTCTATCGGAGATGGCCGGAGTCCGGCCGCCTTCGAGCGGCATAGGGACAGGCTGCGCAGCGGATACCGGCTCCTGGTTCCCGCGGTTGTCGCCGCGCAGGTCGTGCGCAGCCCGGCGCGGCAGGCTCGGCTCATGCGGGCGCTCAGCGGATGCGACATCATTCCCTTCAGCGCTGCTCATCATGTGCCCGTGGGGCGGCTGCTAGCGGCCGCCGGAACGGCTGATGTCGTGGATGCATTCGTCGCCCTGCTCGCCGCTGCGACGCAAGCGGCCATCATCAGCTCGGACCCCCGGGACATGGGTCACCTGCTGAGCTGCCTTGGAGTGCGGCGGCCCGTCTTCCCGATGTGAGCGCACGGCCGGGTTTGCGTGAACAGCCGCGCGGTAGCCTGTCGGGGCCCGTTCAGACGCCTGCCGAAGGACCACCGTGCGCATTGCCGTGACCGGCTCGATCGCGACCGACCACCTGATGACCTTCCCTGGCCGGATCTCTGAGCAGCTGATGCCCGGCAAGCTGGACAAGGTCGCGCTGTCCTTCCTGGTCGACACCCTGGAGATCCGCCGCGGCGGGGTGGCCGCCAACATCGCCTTCGGGCTGGGCTGCCTGGGCCTGCATCCGCTGCTGGTCGGCACCACCGGCGCCGACTTCGCCGAGTACCGCGGCTGGCTGGAGCGGCACGGCGTGGACTGCAGCGGCGTGCGCCAGTCGTCGGTGCACCACACCGCCCGGTTCATCGGCACCACCGACATCGACCTCAACCAGATCGCCTCGTTCTATCCCGGAGCCATGAGCGAGGACGTGAACATCGACGTCAGCGACCTGGCCGGGCAGACGGACCTGATCGTGATCGGTGCCACCGACCCGGAGGCCATGTTCGGGTTCACCGCGCAGTGCAAGCGGGCCGGGATCCCGTTCGCGGCCGACACCTCCTGGCAGCTGGCCCGCATGGACGGCGACCAGGTCCGCGAGCTGGTGGCCGGTGCCGCGTACCTGTTCAGCAACGAGTACGAGGCCGAGCTCATCGTGCACAAGAGCGGCTGGACCAGCGACGAGCTGACCGCCCAGGTCGGCATCCGGGTCACCACGCTGGGCAGCGCCGGCGCCCGGGTCGAGGTGGCCGGCGAGCCGCCCGTCGAGGTCGGCGCCCTCCCGGATGCGGCGCCGCGCGAGCCGACCGGAGCCGGCGACGCGTTCCGCTCCGGCTTCCTGGCCGCCGTTTCCTGGGGGCTGAGCCTGGAGCGCGCCGCGCAGCTCGGCAACATGATCGCCGTGCACGCGCTGGAGACAACCGGCACCCAGGAGTACGAGCTCAAGCCGGCCGAGCTGGCCGCCCGGCTGTCGGCCGCCTACGGGCCGCAGGCGGGCGAGGACGTCGCCGCGCACTTCAGCTAGCCGCGCCGGGCTAAGCCCGGCCTGAGCTAACCCGGCCGGGTGGCGCGGCCTCCGCAGCCGCCGCGGGCCCGGAGGAAGCGTGACGGCCGGCCCCGCAGTGGGACCGGCCGTCAGCTGCTGCCGTGCCAAGCGCGCGCGGCGCCCGCCTGCTACGCCGGGCGGAAGGACGCGATGTAGCGCCACGGCGAGCCGACGCCCGTCGCGTCGTCGTAGCCCTTCGTGGCGTGCAGCGCGGCTGCCCCCTCGCCGTCGATGCCGAGGGTGCGCAGGAAGTACACGATCGGCTTGCCCCTGGTCGCCGGGTTGGTGTAATCCGGGCGCACCTGAGCCAGGTGACCGGGGCCGAGCGGGTGATCTGTAACGTCGCGGAAGTTGCCGTTGCCCGCGGTGAAGCGCTGGTAGATCACCGGGTTGGCGAAGCCCAGGGCGTGCCGGGCTTCCTGCTGCGCGTCGGCCTGGATGCCGGCGAACGTCGGGCAGGCGACGCTGGTCCCGCCGATCCGGCTGAGCGCGAACCCGAAGCCCCGGCCGTGCGGCAGCCGCACCGTCTGGCCGATCAGGAAGCCCGTGGCCGGGTCAGCGTAGGCCGCCACGTCCGGCACCACGCGCATCGGGTGCTCGGCGGTCCGGCCGCTGGGCAGCCGCTGTGACAGCGCGGCCGGGACCGGGCCGACCTGGTAGGTCGGCTGGGCGAACAGGGTGGACGTGCCGCCGCCGCTGCCCCCGTCGAAGCCCTGCGGGTAGGGCCCCGGCAGCGGGAACTGCCACTTCCTGCCGCTGGCCGCCAGCGGGTTCAGCAGCGTCCCCCACGAGGTCTCGAACAGGTAGTTGCGGGACTTGCCGATAGCCAGGCTAGTGCCGCCCACCGATGTCACCAGCGGGTCGGACGTCGGGTAGTCAACCTGGATCCGGTCGGAGAAGCCCCCGGACTCGGCCGGTGACTCATAGCCGTTGTCGCCGGAGGAGAACATGAACCCGATGCCCTCGGCCGCACCGGCCGCGAAGATCTGGTGGTAGATCGGGACGAACAGCGGGTCGCTGTCCTCCGGGCCGCCCCAGGAGTTGCTGACGATGCTGGCCAGGTGGTTGTTCACGATCAGGGACAGCGCGCTGGCAAAATCGGAGTCAAAGCAGCTGGCCGCGGCCACGTACCGGATGTTCGCGCGCGGTGCCATGCCGTGCACCGACTCGATGTCGAGGGTCTGCTCGCCGTACCAGCCCTGCGCGCCGCAGACGTTCGGCCCGGCGCCGGTGAAGGCTGACGGCAGGTACTGCTGGTACTGGCCGGGGGAGAAGGGCCGGTCACCCGTGGCCCGGGCGTACTTGTTGGCGTCGCCCGGCATGGTCGGCGAGGCGTAGGCGTCCACGATGGCCACCGTCTGGCCGGCGCCGGTGGCGCCGGAGGCCGTCACCCCGTAGACGCTGCGGATCTGCCGCGGGGTGTAGCCGCACACCGCCCAGGGCTGGTGCTTGCCGTAGGCCACGGGCTTGCCGGTGGCGATCTTCTGCGTGTAGTACTGCCCGCACGGCCGGGCGACCCAGAAGTTCGGTCCCGGCGGGGGCAGCTGGGCCGACTGGGCCGCGGCCGCGTTCAGCGGGCGCATGGTCTGCCGCGCGGTGCTCAGCCCGGTCACCTCCAGCACGCCCGCAGCAACGCTGGCCGGCACGCTGGCCGCCTGCTGCGGTGCCCGGACGACGCCCTGGCCGTGCAGCCGGTAGCGGGCGAACCGGACGCCGAACGCCTTGCCGGCCGCGGCCACCGGGCCGGACACGGCCAGGTACCCGCCGGCTACCTGGTTGTGCACCGAGGTCACCTGCAGCCCGGCCGAGCGCAGCCAGGAGCGGATCGCTGACACCTGAGCGGCGGTGGCGCCGTAGCGGGCCCGGACCTGCGCCGGGCGCAGGAAGTGCCGGTAGCTCGCGTTGCCCGGCGTCGACACGGCCATGGCCGTGGCCGCCAGCCCGGCCGCGTTCCGCGGGGCCAGGTAGACCCGCGCGTGCACCGTTCCGGAAGTGACGGCCTGGTGACCGACCCGGTGCGCCGCGACGGCCCACGACGGATGGGTGCCAGCGAGCGTGACCCGCCCGGCCGCCGGAGCGGCCTGCGCCCCGCTGGCCGCCAGGGTCAGGCTGGTCACGCCTAAGGCGCTGAGCGCCAGCACGGAGCTGGCGGTGCGGGCCCGGAGGCCGGGCCGCAGCCGGTTGACACCAGACATGCACGTCTCCCTTGATTCCGCAGGAAATGCGGGCTGACCTGCAGACCGGCCGACCCCTCGCTTACCTTCCAGCCCGGCGGGCGCGCAGGCAAGGCGCGACGCGCGGGAGGACTCCGACTTCGGGAGCAGGCGGTGGCATCCCGGTCCAGACAATCGGCCCCGGGCGTCCCGCGGCGGCGCCCCGGGCCCGGAGCGATACCGTGGTCGTCATGCCGATGGGCCTCTCCGCCGGGTTGCACGCAGCCGTTAGCCAGCACGATGCCGCCGGGCACGCAGCCGTCCTGCACGCGGCGGCAGGCTACACCGGCCCCCCGGAGCTGACGCCGGCCCGGGCGCTGACCGAGTGGATGCTCGACCCCTGGGCCCTGATCGTCATCCTCGCGCTCACTGCCGCTTACCTGGCCGGGGTCCGCCGGGTGCGCCGGTCCGGGCAGAGCTGGCCGGTCGGCCGGGTGATCGCCAGCTGCGGGCTGGGCTCCGGCTTCGCGATCATCGCCACCATGTCGTTCCTGCGGGTGTACCAGCCGGTGCTGTTCTACGCGCGGGCCGCGCAGACCATCGTGCTGCTCCTGCTGGTCCCGGTGTTCTGGGCGATGGGCCGGCCGGTCAGCCTGGCCATCGCTGCGCTGCCCCGGGCGGGCCGCCGGGTCGAGGCCGTCATCGGCAGCCGGGCCGCCCGCCTGGTGACGTTCCCCGCGATCACCACGATGGTCCTGGTCGTCACCCCGTTCCTGCTGTACTTCACCTCGTGGTACGCCGCCGGGTTCAGCTCGGGAGCCGTCCGCGAGCTGACCTACGTGGCGCTGCTGGCGCCCGGTTTCGTGTTCTTCTGGACGCTGCTGCGCATCGACCCGGTACCGAAGGCCTACCCGTACCTGGTGTCCTTGTGGATCAGCGCGGCTGAGGTCATCGGTGATGCGATCCTGGGCCTGGCCATCATCGCCGACCCGACCCTGATCGCGGCCGCCCACTACCACCTGGTCGCGCGGCCGTGGGGGCCGAGCCTGGCTACCGATCAGGTCCTGGGCGGGGGCACCATCTGGGTGCTCGGCGACATCGTGGGGCTGCCGTTCCTGGTGGCCCAGCTCATCCAGATGATCCGCGAGGACGAGGCCGACGCGAAGGTCATCGACGCCGAGCTGGACGCCGCCGCCGTGGCCGGCGAGCCATCAGCGGCCGGGGCCGCGAGCGCGAGCCCGGCGCAGCGCCCGTGGTGGGAGACCGACCAGCGGATCGCCGGGCGGTTCCAGCCGGTGGCCGGCGCGTCCCAGGAACAGGATCAGAGCGAGCCGCAGCGCCGGCGCCGCCTGGACTGAGGAGCCTGCGACGAGGGAAGGCGGCGCCTGCGGGGCACTACGCCGGGGAGCGGGGCTAACAGGAGCCGGCGTAGTGCCGGCGCCGCCTGGACTGAGGAGCCTGCGACGAGGGAAGGCGGTGCCTGCGGGGCACTACGCCGGCGCACGGGATTAATAGCAGCGGCGGATCAGGAACGACCAGCAGGCCGGCAGCTGCCGGGTCAGCACGTGCTCCTGCGACTTCAGCCGGCACCAGGCCGGCAGGTCGCTCTCCGCGGCCGGGTCATCGGCCAGCACTTCCACCATCTCGCCGATCGCCACCTCCCGGATCCGCTCGGCGAGCATGATGATCGGGATGGGGCACTTCTTGCCCAGCGCGTCGATGGTCAGCGCCGCCGCGCCGGGGCCACCTGGCCGGATGCCGGGGGACGGGGGCTGCTGCGGGGTCACAGGCACCAGTCTAGGCATCAGAAACCGGGGGTAACGCAGGACGCGGCAGCGGTCCGTTGTACTGTTTCCACGACAGGCTGTAGGACGAGCATTTCCGGCCTGTGCGAAGCCGGAAGTCATCCGCTGGGAAGGCAATCTGTGAGTCTCTTCCGCAGTCACCCGCGCGCCGGGGTGACGTCGCGCCAGCTGCGCCGCTGGCTGCCCCGCACGGCCCTGGGCATCGCGCTGGTGACAATGACCGCCGGCTGCCAGACGAGTGCCTGGGAGAATCTGGGCCTGCGCGCGCCGGCCACCTCCCAGGCGACGAGAATCACGCACCTGTGGCAGGGCTCCTGGATCGCCGCGATAGCCGTCGGCGTCGTGGTCTGGGGCCTGATCCTGTGGTCAGTGATCTTCCACCGCAAGCGCTCGGACCGGATACCGCATCAGGTCAGGTACAACCTGCCGATCGAGATGCTCTACACGGTCCTGCCGTTCGTCATGGTGGGCGTGCTGTTCTACTACACCGCCCGCGACGAGAACTCCATCGACAAGCTGTCGGCGCACCCGGCCGTTGTCGTGAACGTCACCGGGTTCCAGTGGAGCTGGTCGTTCCAGTACCCGCAGTACTCGGTGAAGCCCCAGGCGGCCCTGTGCGGCGGCAACAGCGTCTGCGAGCTGGGCCCGAGCTGGAACGGCAAGCTCGGCTCCAGCAGCAACGAGGGCCAGATGCCGCTGCTGGAGATTCCCGTTCATGAGACCGTCCGGTTCAACCTGGTCTCCGCCGACGTGATCCACTCCTTCTGGATCGTGCCCTTCTCCTTCAAGCGGGACGTGGTGCCCGGTCATCCGAACCACTTCGAGGTGACGGCAACCAGGACAGGATCCTCGATCGGCCGCTGCTCGGAGCTGTGCGGCCTGTATCACAGCCGGATGCTGTTCCGCGTCAAGATCGTCTCGCAGGCCGAGTTCAACGCGTGGATCCACCAGCAGCAGGCGCAGCAGAACGCGGCGATCACCACCGCCGCTCAGACCGGATCCGGGAGTTCTCAGTGACCGCGACCAGCCAGCCAGGCCAGCCGACGCCGATCGGCACGCCGCAGGCACCCATCGCGGCCCCTTATCGCAAGGGGTCGATCCTGGCGGACTGGCTGTCCTCGACCGACCACAAGATCATCGGTCACCTGTACCTGATCACGTCGTTCGCGTTCTTCCTGATCGCGGGCCTGATGGCCATGATCATGCGGGCGCAGCTGATGGGGCCGAACAACCACATCGTGTCGGACCAGCAGTACAACGAGCTGTTCACGATGCACGGCACGATCATGCTGCTGCTGTTCGCGACGCCGCTGTTCGTCGGGTTCGCCAACGAGATCATGCCGCTGCAGATCGGCGCGCCCGACGTGGCGTTCCCCCGGCTGAACCTGCTGTCGTACTACATGTTCACCTTCGGCGGGCTGATCCTGGTCCTCAGCTTCCTCACGCCGGGCGGCGCGGCCTCCTTCGGCTGGTACGCCTACTCGCCGCTGACCAGCGCGGTCTACTCGCCGGGTCTCGGCGGCGACATGTGGATCATGGGCCTGGTGCTGTCCGGCCTGGGCACGATCCTGGGCGGCGTCAACTTCGTGACGACCATCCTGTGCATGCGCGCGCCGGGCATGACCATGTTCCGGATGCCGATCTTCACCTGGAACATCCTGCTCACCAGCATGCTGGTGCTGCTGGCCTTCCCGGTGCTGGCCGCCGCGCTGCTGGTGCTGGAGATTGACCGCAAGCTCGGCGCCCAGGTGTTCGCGGCCAATAGCGGCGGCGCGATCTTGTGGCAGCACTTGTTCTGGTTCTTCGGCCATCCCGAGGTCTATATCGTGGCGTTGCCGTTCTTCGGCATCGCCACCGAGATCCTGCCGGTCTTCTCCCGCAAGCCCTGCTTCGGCTACAAGGGCCTGGTGGGCGCGACGATCGCCATCGCCGGCCTGTCGCTGACGGTGTGGGCGCACCACATGTTCACCACCGGCGCGGTGCTGCTGCCGTTCTTCTCGTTCATGACGTTCCTGATCGCGGTGCCCACGGGGGTGAAGTTCTTCAACTGGGTCGGGACGATCTGGCGCGGCCAGCTCAGCTTCGAGCCAGCCATGCTGTTCATCCTGGGCTTCCTGGTCGTCTTCCTCTTCGGCGGCCTGACCGGCATCATCCTGGCCTCGCCGCCGCTGGACTTCGCGGTCAGCGACTCCTATTTCGTGGTCGCGCACTTCCATTACGTGCTGTTCGGCACGGTGGTGTTCTGCATGTTCGGCGGGTTCTACTTCTGGTGGCCGAAGTGGACCGGGAAGATCCTCAACAGCACCCTCGGGAAGTGGCATTTCTGGTCAGTGTTCATCGGCTTCAACCTGACCTTCCTGGTCCAGCACTGGCTGGGTGTCATGGGCATGCCGCGGCGCGTGGCCAACTACCCGTTCCTGCCGCACCTGGCGACGACCCTGAACGACATCTCCTCGATCGGGGCGTTCATCCTGGGCGCGTCCACGTTCATCTTCTTGTACAACATCTGGTGGACCCACAAGAACGTGGAGCCGGTCACCCAGGACGACCCGTGGGGCTTCGCCAACTCACTGGAGTGGGCGACCTCCTGCCCGCCGCCGCGGCACAACTTCACCTCTATCCCGCGGATCAGGTCCGAGCGCCCGGCGTTTGACCTGCACTACCCGCACATCGCCTCCGGCCGGAACCGTGAGCTGGAGCGTCAGTCGATCGGAGTCGGCAAGTGAAGGTCGAGGCTTACCTGTTCCTGGGCTGCGCCGCGTTCTTCGGCGCGGCGGACCTGGTCTACTGGACCTTCTCGCACGACCCGACCGGTACCACCGCGCTGGCCCTGTCGGTGTGCCTGGCCTTCCTGACCGGGTTCTACCTGCTGTTCACCGGACGCAGGCTGCCCAAGCGGCCGGAGGACGACAAGCAGGGCGAGATCTACCAGGGCACCGGCGAGCTGGGCTTCTTCAGCCCGCACAGCTGGTGGCCGCTGTTCGTGGGCCTGGCCGCCGCCCTGGCCGCGGTGGGCATGGCGGTCGGCTGGTGGCTGTTCCTGATCGGCGCCCTGGCTCTCATCCTCAGCATCGTGGGCTTCGTCTTCGAGTACTACCGCGGCAACTACGCCCACTGAATTAGCCCGGGGGCTGTGTCTGCCCAGGGGGACAACCCCCTGGAACCCCCGGGACCGGGGGCGCCGTGCCCCCGGACCCCCGGGAAGACCCTGAGAGCGCTTCTCAGGCGGGCTGAGGGTGCGGGCCTGCGCTGGGCTGGGAGCCCGCCAGGATGCCCGCCAGGCGGTCGGCGACCAGTTCCCAGCGCCACTCCCGGTCCACCCAGGCCTGGCCCTTGTCGCCCATCGCAGCCGCGCCGACCGGGTCGCTCAGCAGCTCGGTGAGCCGGCCGGTCAGCGCGTCCACGTCGCCGCCCGGCACCACGTAGCCCGTCTCGCCGTCCAGGATCGCGTCCGGCGCGCCGCCCGAGTCGCCGCCGACGACCGGCAGCCCGGTCGCCGATGCCTCCAGGTAGACGATCCCCAGGCCCTCCACGTCCAGGCCGGCCCGGCGGGTCCGGCACGGCATGGCGAACACGTTGGCCGCGTCGTAGTGGGCCGGCAGTTCCTCCCACGGCACCGGCCCGGCGAAGACGACGGAGTCATGCACGCCCAGCCGGTCAGCTAGCCGGCCCAGTTCGGCCCGGTAGGGCCCGTCACCAACCAGCAGCAGCAGCGGGTCGCCGCCCACCTGAGACCGGACCTGCGGCCAGGCGCGCAGCAGCGTGTCCTGGCCCTTGCGCGGCACCATCCGCGATACGCAGGCGACCACCGGGCGCTTCGGGCCGATGCCGAGCCGCTGCCGGATCGCCGGGCCGCCGGTGCCGGGCCGGAACGCCGTGGTGTCGACGCCGGGCGCCAGCCGGACCATGCGGGCCGCCGCCTGCGGCGTCAGCACGCTGGCCAGCCGGGTCCGGACGTACTCGCCGAGGTAGGTGAGGACGTCCACCTCCTCGCCGATGCGCCGCAGCATGGTCCGGGCTCCCGGCAGCGCCGCCCAGCCGGCCTCGTGCCCGTGCGTCAGCGCCACGATGCGCTCCGCCCCGGCCCGGCGCAGAGCCGGGGCCAGCAGGCCCAGCGGGGCCGCCGCGCCGAACAGGACGGTGTCGCAGTCATGCTCGGCCATCAGCTGGCGGGCGCGGCGGGCCACCGTCGGGACCGGCAGCATGAGCGACGTGCGGTGCCGGGCGACCGGGAACGGCTGCCGGGCGTCGAACTGAGCCGCGCCCTCCCAGGAGGGCGCGTAGACGCACACCGTGCCCGTCGGCAGCCGGGCAGCGAGCGCGTGCACGAACGACTGGATCCCGCCGCGTCGCGGCGGGAAGTCGTTGGTCACGATCAGGATCTTGCGCATCCCGCTCCCGTACCGCAGGCCCGCACCGGGCCGGACTCGCCCGTGGCTGACGTCGCCTGCCTTGCCGAGTTAGCGAGCCTACCGGCCGTCCGGCTGCCGCCGTGCCGACCCGGACGACAGCGGGCCCGGGACCGCTGAGCTCTCAGCGGTCCGGGCCCGGCCGTGCCTGGCTGCTAGGGCCGGACCGCGGCGTCCAGCTCGCTGAGGTACCAGCCGGTCAGCGCAACCTTCTCCACGTTCAGGCCGGTGTGCGGGGCATCGATCATCATCCCGCCCCCGACATACATCCCGACGTGGGAGTTGCCGGCGAAGCCCAGGATGTCACCGGGTTCCAGGTACTTAGTCGGGTCACCCGCCGCGAGGTCCACCTGCGGCAGGTCGGCGATCTGGTCGTTGCTGACCCGGGGGATGGACACCCCGGCGCTGCCCCACGCCTCCATCATCAGCCCCGAGCAGTCGAAGCCGCTGTTGCACGGGCCGGTGCCGCCGAACACATACGGGCAGCCGATCTGGTCGTAGGCAAAGGCCATGGCCTTCTCGGCCTGGGTGCTGGTCGGCCCGGTGTACTTCAGGCCACCGCCACCACCGCCGGTCGGCGGGCTGCTCTGCACCGGGGTCAGCTTCTGCAGCAGCGACTTCTGCTGGCCGATCAGCTTGTCCAGTGTCGCCTTGCGCTTGGCCAGGTCGGCCTTGAGGGAGGCGATCCCGGCCTTGGTGTGCTCGGCCGCCTGCTGGGTGGTGGTCAGGTGATGGGCCGCGGACAGGAACTGGTCGAGCTCGGCCTTGTTGGCCGAGTCCAGTTCCAGCAGGACCGAGGACTGGTCCAGGATCTGCTGCGGGTTCCCGGAGGTGAGCAGGGCGACCGAGGAGTTGATGCTGCCCTGCATGTAGGCCTGGGTGGCGATCCGGCTGATCTCGGCCCGCATCGAGGCGAACTGCTTGGCATACCGGGCGGCCTCGCGGTTCACCACCTTCAGCCGCTGGTTGGCTGACTGCAGTTCCTGCTGGACCTGGTCGTACTGGTTATCCAGCTTGTCGGCCTTGGCGTTCAGCTTGTTGAGCTTCGCCTGGACGCCAGAGACCGTCGGCTGCGGGGCCCGCGGTGCCGCCATGGCGACGCCGCCGGTGGCGGCCAGCAGGCCCAGAGCCGCCAGGCCGGCCGTGACGGCCACGCGGTACCTCAGTTTCCGGCTCCCTGACCTCGTGCCCGGCGATGCCGCTACGGCGGCCGGCCGGACGTCCTGCGGTGGCGTATTCACCCGAGTGACACGCTCCTTCTCCCACATCTGCCTACCGGGTCAGCTGACGGGTTCGGGCTGTGGAAGATCGCCCTACAGCCTGGCCAGGGCCAGGCCGATTCACCCCTGGATGATCGCTGCGCGCGAGCGCCGCGGTCATCCGGTGGTTCCCCGGCTCTCCCGCCTGGCCGGATGGCCGGACGCGGAGACTCGACAGCCGCTGATCGCCGCCGCCGTGATGGCGGCTGGTGAGCGAAGCGGTTCGCTGCACGACACTAGTGAACCTGCAATAGCGGATTCAACCGGTTCGGGAAGTCCCGCCAGTTCGCGTGTCCCTTCCGCTGCGATAACGATGCCATTACGAAAACCATCACGGGCGGGACGGGTGCGAACTGCGCTACTGCTGTGCCAGTGCCCGGACACTCCCCGTAACCGGGGGAGTGCGCAGTAACGGAACCGCCCGTGCGGCGGCATCCTGTCGCGGCGCGCCTGAGCCGGACTGTCACAGGCGCGTCCTAGCGTGAAAGCGTGCTGAGCGGAATGGACCTCGTCGTGGTCGATGTCGAGACCACCGGCCTGCTGCCTGAGCAGGCTGACCTCATCGAGATTGGCGCGGTCCGGCTCCGCAGCGATCAGGTCACGGGGGAGTTCTTCACCCTGATCCGGCCGCCCGGTCCGGTGCCGGACACCATCACCGAGCTGACCGGCATCAGTGATGCCATGGTCAGCGGCGCGCCGCCCGCGGCCCCGGCCCTGCGGGCCTTCCTGGCTTTCGCCCGCGGTGCTGTCCTGGTCGCGCATCATGCGGCCTTCGACATCGCCTTCCTGACCCGGGGCTGCGCGGCCGCCGGCCTGCCCTGGCCGCCCGCTGCCGTGCTGGACACCGCGGTGCTGGCCCGGCTGCTGCTCAGCCACGAGCAGGTGCCGGACTGCAAGCTGGCCACGCTGGCGGCCTACTTCGGTACCCGCGCCGAGCCCTGCCACCGTGCCCTGGCTGATGCCCAGGCGACCGCCGAGGTGCTGGCGGGGCTGCTGCGGCGGGCGCGGGCGACGGCCGCGACCGCGCGGGTCGGCCTGCCCGCCGGGCCGCCCTGGCCGCCCCGCCAGGCCGGGCAGGCGCCGCTGGCCGGGGCCGCCGCTGTACGCTAACTGGCGCAGCCGGGGCGCGGGCTCCCGGCGGCCCCAGGAGGCGACCGTGGTCACCGCAATCGTCCTGATCAAGGCCGACGTGGCGCGTATTCCGGAGACAGCCGAGACGATCGCCGAGATGCCGGCGGTCACCGAGGTGTACTCGGTCACCGGCGAGTTCGATCTCGTGGCCCTGGTCCGGGTCCGCAGCCACGACGAGCTCGCCGACGTCATTCCCGGCTCGCTCAACAAGGTCAGTGGCGTCACGCACACCGAGACGCACATCGCATTCCGGACCTACTCCCGGCACGATCTGGAGGCGGCCTTCGCGATCGGCTATCCCAGCGCGGAGTAGCGCCCGGTTGCCCGGTCGCTCAGGACTGGACGGCCAGTCGGCGGCTGGCCTCGGCCCAGCGGACCAGCAGGTCCGCGGCCGCCCCGGAATCCACCGCCGCCGTCGCCCTGGCCAGTCCGTCGGCCAGCGCCGGCTCCAGGTCATCGGGGCCGCGCACGCCAGCCTCGGCGGCCAGCGCGGCGGCCGCGTTCAGCAGCGCCGCATCCCGCACCGGCCCCGGGCTGCCGCCCAGGTAGGCGCGGGCCACCCCGGCGTTGTGCGGCGGGTCACCGCCTGCCAGGTCCTCGGGCCGGGCCCGGCGGATGCCCAGCGCCGCCGGGTCGAACCGCACCTCGCTCACGGTGCCGCTGTGCACGATCCAGACGGTGGACGGCGCGGTCGTGGTCAGCTCGTCCAGCCCGTCCTCACCGTGGAAGACCAGGGCCGAGTTGCCGCGCCCGGCCAGCACCCCGGCCAGCAGCGGCCCCATCCGGGGCTGCGCCACGCCCACGGCCAGGGCGCCCGGCCGGGCCGGGTTCGTCAGCGGCCCGAGAAAGTTGAACACCGTGGGCACACCCAGCTCCCGGCGCGGCACCGAGGCGTAGCGGTAAGCCGGGTGGTAGAGCGCGGCGAACAGGAACCCGGCCCCGACCTCGGCCACCAGTCGCTCGGTAGCCGCCGCCGGCAGGTCGATGACCACGCCCATCGCCTCCAGCACGTCCGCCGTCCCGCACGCTGATGACGCCGCCCGGTTGCCGTGCTTGACCATCCGGGCCCCGGCCGCGGCCGCGGTGATGGTCCCCATGGTGGAGATGTTCACGGTGTGAGCTCCGTCACCCCCGGTGCCCACCAGGTCGGTGATCGGGCCCGGTACCGAGATGGGCATGGCGTGCCCCAGCATGGCCTCGGCCAGGCCGCTGACCTCGCCGACCGTCTCGCCCTTCATCCGCAGGGCGACGGCGAAGCCGGCGATCTGGCTGGGCGTTGCCGCGCCGTCCATGATCTCGTTCATGGCCCACGCGGTCTCTTCCGCGGTGAGCGTGTCGCTCCTGATCAGGGCGCCGATCAGCGCGGGCCAGCTCGTTCGCGTGTCCATCGGGACCACCTTGGTGTGCCGGGTGCGGCGGGCGCCGGGCGCCCGGAGGGTCAGGCCTGCAGGGCCTGCGTGCCGCCGGCCCGCTCGCGCATCAGGCCGGCCAGGGCCTGGGCGAGAGCAGCCGGGTCGATCGGATGGCTGACAACGGCGTCAGCGCGCGACCAGGTGGCCAGCCAGCCGTCGTCCGGGCGGCCGATGATCAGCAGCACCGGCGGGCAGTTGAACAGCTCGTCCTTGGCCTGCCGGCACACGCCCATGCCGCCGGCCGGCTGGGCCTCGCCGTCCAGGACCATGACGTCGGCTCCGCCGGCGTCGAGCAGGCGCACCAGCGCCGCGTGGGTGGCGACCTCAATGACCTCTGCCTCAGGGACATCGGCGGCTGGGCGGCGCCCGATGGCGAGCCGTATCCGGGCCCGGGTGTCCGCATCATGGCTATACACAACGACCTTCATGGAACTGGATGCTACCGACCCGGGGGGTCGGGCAACGAAGGCCTACGCGTTGTCGTAATAATGGCCCCGTGGCGACAGCAACTACAGAGGTGGTCCCGCGCACCCCCGCGAGCCGGCCCAACCTCGTCAGCGTGGGGACAATCGTGTGGTTGTCCTCCGAGCTCATGTTCTTCGCGGCCCTCTTTGCCATGTACTTCACCATCCGCGCGGTGGACAAGGGCATGGGCCAGCCGTGGCCGAAGGCGCACCTGGACCTGCCGCTGGCCACGACCAACACGATCGTGCTGGTGCTGTCCAGCGTCACCTGCCAGCTCGGGGTGTTCGCGGTCGAGCGCGGCCAGATCCGCCGGGTGGGCTCGATCTTCAACCCGGCGAAGTGGGGCCTGCGCGAGTGGTACGTTCTGTCGTTCCTGATGGGCCTGTACTTTGTCCTCGGCCAGGGCTATGAGTACCTCGACCTGATCCGGAATCAGGACGTGACCTTGCCGCACAACAACTACGGCTCGGTCTTCTACCTGACCACCGGGTTCCACGGCCTGCACGTCACCGGCGGCCTGATCGCGTTCCTGTTCCTGCTCGGCAGGACGTTCGCCGCCAAGAGATTTACGCACGAGCAGCAGGTGAGCGCCATCGTCGTGTCCTATTACTGGCACTTCGTCGACGTCGTCTGGATCGGCCTGTTCACGACCATCTACCTGATCCACTAGCCGGGGACTTGAGGAACGCTGTGAGCTGGATCACCGCAAGGCGGCGCCACCCGGCGGCGGGTTACGCTGTCCTTCTTCTCGGACTTCTCCTGGTGGGCGCGATCTACGCGTCGCTCACCGGCGGCGGCACGGCCGCGTCCGCCTCGCCGCCCGCGGCGCAAGATGCCGCCCAGCTCAACACCGGGCGGCAGATCTTCCTGCAGGAGTGCGCCACCTGCCACGGGTTCGCGGCGCAGGGCACCCCCGGCGTCGCGCCCAGCCTGATCGGCGTGGGCTCGGCGGCCGTCGACTTCCAGGTCAGCACCGGCCGGATGCCGCTGAAGCAGGATGAGGCCGAGGCGGTCCGCAAGCCCCCGACGCTGACCCCCCGCCAGATCAGCGCGGTTGCTGCCTACATCGCCTCGCTGGGCGGCGGCCCGACCGAGCCGTCCGCGGCGGAGCTCAACACCTCCGGCGCCGATACCGGCCTGGGCCAGCAGCTCTTCGTCGCCAACTGCGCCCAGTGCCACAACTTCGTCGGCGCCGGCGGCGCCCTGACCTACGGCAAGTTCGCCCCGGCCCTGACCGAGTCCACGCCCAAGCAGATCTACGAGGCGATGCTGACCGGGCCCGAGGCGATGCCGGTGTTCAATAACAACACCATCACCCCGGATCAGAAGCGCGCGATCATTTCTTACGTCACCAGCGTGCGAGCGGAGCCGAACCCGGGCGGGTTCAGCCTGGGCCGGGTCGGGCCGGTGACCGAGGGCCTGGTGGCCTTCCTCGGCCTGCTGCTGTTCATGGTGCTGGCTGCCATCTGGATCACTGCGAAGCACGGGAAGCCAAGATCTCATGAGTGACCACAACGCCCCGGGCCAGCCAGGCGATCCTGGCCGGCGAGTGCAGGGCGAGGACCTGATGGCCGACCTGGCGGTGAGCGGGAGCTCCGGCCCCGCCGAGGCCTCGCGCCCGCGCCGGGTCATCGGCACGCCGCCCCCGGCCGAGGCGCGGACACTGCTGCCCGCCGAGCAGGCGGAGCAGCCGCCGCCCGCGCGCGAGCTGCCCGCCGACCCGGACGACCTGAAGCACGCCAAGGGCGCCGAGCGAATCGTCGCGGCCTGCTTCGTGATCGCCACGCTGGGCGGCCTGGGATTCATCGCGGCCTACGTGATCTTCCAGGTGCACTCGGTCACCAGCGTGCTGCACTCCAACCTGGCCCTGGGCCTCACGATGGCGATCGCGTTCCTGGCCATGGGCGTCGGCGCCACCATCTGGGTGCGGCACCTGATGCCGCAGGTGGAACTAACCGAGCAGCGCCACCCGATGGCCTCCACGCCGGAGAACCGGGCCGCCTTCGCCAAGACCTTCGAGGAGGGCGCGGAGGCCAGCCAGTTCGTCAAACGCCCGATCATCCGACGGACGCTGATCGCTGCCACCGTGCCGGTGGCCATCGCCCCGGTGGTCCTGCTGCGGGACATGGGCCCGCTGCCGCGCAAGAGCCTGGAGTTCACCGTCTGGAAAAAGGGCACCCGGCTGGTCGTGTTCGGCACGAACCGGCCGCTGACCCCGGCGGAATTCAGCACCCCCGGCTCCTCGCTCAGCGTCATCCCCGAGGGCTACGCCGACGATGACGACGCGCTGGCCAAGGCGGCCACGACGCTGATCAAGTTCCGCCCCGGTGAGCTGCAGGCCCCGACCCGGATGAACTGGACCGTCGACAACATCGTCGCTTACTCCAAGATCTGCACTCACGTCGGCTGCCCGGCCGCCCTGTACGAGCAGACCACCCACCACATCCTGTGCCCGTGCCACCAGTCGACGTTCGACGCGGCGCGAGGCGCGACGGTGCTGTTCGGCCCGGCCACCAGGCCGCTGCCGCAGTTGCCCCTTACCGTGAACACAGCGGGCTTCCTGGTCGCGCAGAGCGACTACCAGGAGCCCGTCGGGCCGAGTTACTGGGAGCGGTCATGAGCACGAGCGGACCCCTGGCGGGGGCCGGCACCTGGCTGGACGACCGGCTGCTCGGCGCCCGGGGCATCCGGGTCTTCATGCGCAAGATCTTCCCCGACCACTGGACGTTCCTGCTGGGCGAGATCGCCCTGTACTCGTTCATCATCCTGCTGCTGACCGGCACGTTCCTGACGCTGTTCTTCGAGCCCAGCATGAACACGGTCGTCTATCACGGCTCCTACCACAACCTCGACGGCGTGAAGATGAGCCAGGCCTACGCCTCGACGCTGAACATCAGCTTCGACGTGCGCGGCGGCCTGCTGATGCGGCAGATCCACCACTGGGCGGCCGACCTGTTCATGGCCGCGATCTTCGCGCACATGATCCGGATCTTCTTCACCGGTGCCTATCGCAAGCCGCGCGAGGTGAACTGGCTGATCGGGATCATCATGCTGACCCTGGGCATGATCGAGGGCCTGTTCGGCTACTCGCTGCCCGACGACCTGCTGTCCGGCGCGGGCCTGCGCATCCTGGAAGGAGTGCTGCAGTCCATCCCGATCGTCGGGACCTATGTGGCGTTCTTCCTGTTCGGCGGCCCGTTCCCGGGCAACGTGATCGTCCCGCGGATGTATATCCTGCATGTCCTGCTCATCCCGGGCCTGCTCCTGGCGCTGATCACCGCGCACCTGTTCATCATGATCTGGCAGAAGCACACCCAGATGCCGGGCAAGGGCAGGACCAACACCAACGTGGTCGGCGCCCCGGCCTATCCGTACTTTGCCGCCAAGACCGGCGCGTTCTTCTTCTTCACCTTCGGCGTGCTCGCCCTGGCCGGCGCCCTGGCCCAGATCAATCCGGTCTGGCTGTACGGCCCTTACAACGCGGTCGCGATGTCGGCGGGCTCCCAGCCCGACTTCTACATGGGCATGCTCGAAGGGGCGCTGCGCATGTTCCCCGCCTGGCAGTGGGTCGTCTTCGGGCACACGTTTGCCTTCAACGTGTTCATACCCGCGCTACTCCCGCTGGGCGCGGTGTTCACCGGTGCCGCGTTCTGGCCGTTCATAGAGCAATGGGTGACCGGAGACAAGCGCGAGCATCACATCAACGACCGGCCGCGCAACGCGCCGACCAGGACCGCCATCGGCATAGCCGTCGTCACCTTCTACGGGATCCTGTGGCTGGAAGGCGCGAACGACGTCATCGCCGACCAGTTCAATGTCTCGCTGTACCTGACGACCGAGATCGCCCGGTGGGCCTGGGTAGTCGGGCCGGTCCTGGCCTACATCATCACCAAGCGGATCTGCCTGGGCCTGCAGCGCAAGGACGTGCACCTGCTGGAGCACGGCGTGGAGACCGGCATCGTCCGCCAGCTGCCCAGCGGTGAGTTCATCGAGGAGACCCGGCCCGTCGATGACGAGGCCCGGGCCGTGCTGGAATCGCGGCCGGACTACCAGGCCCTGCCCGGCGGCGCGGCCGCCGAGAGCGAGGACGCCGACGTGCCCGCGCCGGGCATGCGCGGGGCCATCGGCAAGGTCCGCGAGCGGCTGTACAACGTGGTGACCGAGAGCGTTCCGCTGCCGACCGGCAACGGGCACGGGAACGGTCACGAGGCGCTCGAGGGCGACGGTCACGGCGACGGTGACGGGACCGGGCACACCGCCGTCTCGTCGGGCAGCTCCGGCCACACCGAGGGCGGCCAGCCCGGCGGCGAGGGGCACTAAGCCCGCAGAACCTGACGCCAGCTGAGCTCCGGGACCGCCTGCGCGGCCCGGAGCTCAGCTGTCCGGCCGCCCGCTAGCCCGCGAGCCGCTGTACTGGCGTCAGCTGTAGAGGGCCTCGATCTGGGCGGCGAAATCGGCGGCCACCACGCTGCGCTTGACCTTCAGGGACGGCGTGAGGTGCCCGGTCTCCTCGGTGAAGTCCACGTCCAGGATCACGAACTTACGGATCGACTCGGCGCGCGAGACGGCCTTGTTCGCCTCATCCACGGCGCCCTGAATCTCGGCGATCAGCTCCGGGTCGGCGGCCAGCTCGGCCACCGTGGCGCTGTCCGGGCGGCCGTGCTGCTGCTTCCAGTGCTCCAGCGACTCCGGGTCCAGGGTCACCAGGCAGGCGATGAACGGGCGGCCGTCGCCGACCACCAGGCACTGGCTGACCAGCGGGTGGGCGCGAAGCCGGTCCTCCAGCACGGCCGGCGCCACGTTCTTGCCGCCGGCCGTGACGATCAGCTCCTTCTTCCGGCCGGTCACCCGCAGGAACCCCTCCTCGTCGAGGGTGCCGAGGTCGCCGGTGCGCAGCCAGCCGTCGTCGCCGAGCACCTCGGCCGAGGCGGCCTTGTTCTGCCAGTAGCCGGGGAACACGTTCGGGCCCTTGATCAGGATCTCGCCGTCCTCGGCGATC
The DNA here is from genome assembly GCA_963780555.1 of uncultured Actinomycetota bacterium. Classification (GTDB taxonomy): domain Bacteria; phylum Actinomycetota; class Actinomycetes; order Streptosporangiales; family Streptosporangiaceae; genus DASUBV01. The sequence continues at coordinate 792,164 of CAWACD010000002.1, forward strand.
CGGATGCTGACGCCGGGCAGCGGCTGCCCCACCGTGCCGATCTTGTTGCGGGTCGGCTTGTTGACCGCAGTGGCCGCCGACGTCTCGGTCAGCCCGTAGCCCTCCAGGACCGTCAGGCCGGCCCCGCGGAAGAAATGTCCCAGCCGCTCGCCGAGCGGCGCGCCGCCGGACACCGCGTACTGCACCTGGCCGCCCACGGCGGCCCGCAGCTTGCCGTACACCAGCCGGTCGAACAGGCCATGCCGCAGCCGCAGGCCCGGGCCCGAGCCGCCGGGCTCGTCGCGGGCCTCGCTCCAGGCGACGGCCGTGCTCACCGCGGCCTGGAAGATCCTGCTCTTGGCCGGGCTGGCCGCGGCCTGCTGCTGGGCGGAGTTGAAGACCTTCTCGAACACCCGCGGCACCGCGAGCAGGAACGTGGGCCGGAATTCCGGCAGCCCCTCGGCCAGGGTGCTGGCATCGGGCCAGTGCCCCAGGATCGCCCCGGACTCCAGGCAGCCGACCTCGATGATGCGCGCGAAGGAGTGCGCCAGCGGCAGGAACAGCAGCGTCGAGCCGCCCGCGATCTCGAAGACCTCCGGCAGCGCGCCGGTGATCGCGTTGCGGACATCGGCGAGCAGGTTGCGGTGGCTGAGCTCGCAGCCCTTGGGGCGCCCCGTCGTCCCCGAGGTATAGATGATCGTGGCCAGGTCATCAGCGCTGCGGCCGGCCCGGCGGCCAGCCAGGTCCTCGTCGCTGACCTGAGTCGCGCCGGGCCCGGCCCCGCCGGCCAGCGCGGCCAGGTTGTCGATCCGCCAGATCTCCTGCAGGGCGGGCAGCCGGTCCCGGACGCTGCCGATGAGCTCCGCGTGGCGGTCCGTCTCGGCGAACACGGCGCGGGCACCCGAGTCACTCAGGATCCACTCCACCTGCTCGGCCGAGGAGCTCTCGTAGACCGGGACCGGGACCGCGCCCGCCGACCAGATCGCGTAGTCGATGACGGTCCACTCATAGCGCGTCCGCGACATCAGGCCGATCCGGTCGCCCGGCTCGATGCCCGCCGCCACCAGCCCCTTGGCCAGAGCGCTGACCTCGGCAGCGAACTGCTGCGCAGAAACGTCCTGCCAGGTGCCCGCGGCGGTCCGGCGGCGGATCACGGTACTGCCCGGCTCGGCCTGCGCCCGCCGGAAGACGACGTCAGCCAGGCTGGCGTTGTCCGCGATCTCGGCCAGCGCGGGAATGCTGTAGTCGCGCACGAATCCTCCTGCCACTGCTGCGTATCCCAGGACCGTATACCTACCGGCCAGTATCGGCCCAGCAGGGCTGGTCGGCCCGGCGCAGCTGCCCCGCGAGTCGCGCCCGGCCTGCTCGGTGCGCCCGGGCCGCATTCGTGCCTGGGCGCCGGGCCGCCAGCTGCCTACAGTGAGGCCATGCGGGTCAACGTGGTGAGCGACGTGCATGGCCGGACCGATGCCCTGCGGCAGGCCGCCGACGGCGCCGAGGCGCTGATCTGCCTGGGCGACCTGCTGCTGTTCCTGGACTATGCCGATCACCGCCAGGGCATCTTCCCTGACCTGTTCGGTGCCGAGGCCGCCCGGCAGCTGATCGCGCTGCGGACCGCGCACCGCTTCGACGAGGCCCGGGCCATGTCCCGGCAGCTGTGGGCCGGCCTGGGCGGCGACCCGCGGGAGCACATCGACGCGGCCGTGTCCCGGCAGTACGCCGAGCTGTTCGCCGCCATGCCGGCCCCCGCCTACCTGACGTACGGCAATGTTGACGTGCCGCGGCTGTGGCCGGGGCACCTGAGGCCCGGCCAGCAGGTCCTGGACGGCCAGCGCGTCGAGCTGGACGGCTGGACCTTCGGCTTCGTCGGCGGCGGGCTGCGCTCGCCTTACAAGACACCTAACGAGCTGGACGACGAGGAGTTCGCGGCCAAGATCGAGGCGGTCGGCGAGGTAGACGTGCTGTGCACGCATATCCCGCCCGATCTCCCCGAGCTGCTGTTCGACACCGTGGCGGAGCGGATGGAGCGGGGCAGCGAGGCGCTGCTGGCCGCAATCAGGAAGACCCGGCCCCGGTACGCCCTGTTCGGGCACGTTCACCAGCCGCTGCAAAGCCGCCTGCGCATCGGCGTCACCGAGTGCGTCAACGTCGGTCATTTCCGGGCCACCGGCGTCCCGTTCGCCCTGCACACCTCCTGACAACGGGCCGCTGCCGCGGCGGCGGCGTACTGGACGACGACCACGCGCGCAGCGAGCGAGGCTTCGGCTGTCCGGGAGATGCGGACCGCCGGCGCCCCGTTTGCGCTGCAGTGGCGGATGCGGAGGTACGCTCCGATACATGGCCGACAGGACGAGCTCCAGCATCACGGTGGCGGCGCCCCCGGCCGCCGTTATGGGCGTGATCGCCGACTTCGGCACCTATCCGCAGTGGGCCACCGGGGTCCGCTCGGCCGAGGTTGTCGAGGCTGGCCCGGACGGCCGGGCCAGCCAGGTGCGGTTCGTGCTGGACGCCGGGATCATTAAGGACCGCTACGTCCTGGCCTACCGCTGGGATGGTGCTGCCGCGGTGCGCTGGGACCTGGCCGGGCCCGGCACGATGATCTCGGAGATGTCGGGCGGGTATCTGCTGGAGCCGGATGGCGGGGGGACCAAGGTGACTTACGAGCTAGCGGTCGGCCTGAAAGTGCCGATGATCGGGATGCTCAAGCGACGGGCGGAGAAGACCATCGTGGATACCGCGCTCAAGGGTCTCCGGTCGCGCGCCGAAGGCCGTGACGGCCGTGGCTGACACCCGGCCGCCGGCCGCGGGCAGCGGGCCGCGCGGCGAGCACCGGCCCGCCGAGCAGCACGACGCCGGCGCCTGGAGCGCCGCCACCGATGACCTCAGCGGCAGCCGTGCGGAGACCAGCAGCCCGGACCCGGCCGGTGCCGGGCTGGCGAGCCCGGCGGCCAGCGGCCCGCAGGCGGCCAGTCCCGAGACGGGCATCCCGGAGCGCAGCACGGAACCAAGCAGTTCGCAATCCGCCAGCCCGGAACCGGCCGGCCCCGAGGCGGGCAGTCCCGGGCCGGCCAGGACGGATCTGGCTAGCCCGGAGCCAGCGCCGGCCGCGCCAAGCCGGTCCATCGTGACCCAGACACCGGCCAGCCGGCCGGGGATCCGCGAGGCGCCGCCCGGCGGTGCCGGTCGTTCCCCCGCCCGCCGTTCTGGCTCCGGCCGGCTGGAAGCGGCCCGTCCGGAGTCCGGCCGCCTGCAGCCGCGGCGCCCGGACCAGCGCGGGCTCCAGCAGCGCAGCCGGCCGCAGGGCGGCCCGGCTTCCCCGGCGGGGGACATGCTGTCCGGGATGCAGCGCTGGCTGATCCGCTCGAGCGCCCGCACCATGCGCCGGGAGCTTGAGGGCCAGGTCCGCCGGACTCTGGGCGGCGGGCGGGCCGAGTCGAAGGACGTCTGGGGAACCGCCACGACCGAGCCGCCGCCCGACCTGGACCAGGCGCCCGAGTGTGCCTGGTGCCCGGTCTGCCGGGCCGCTCGCCGGATGCGCGAGAACCGCCCCGGGATATCGAGTGCGTCAGATGCCGTGGCCGCCGCCGTTCAGGATGCGCTGGGGGCGCTGGACGGAGTACTCTCGCGGACGGCGGCGCCGCCCACGGGGCCGACGCCCGCGGATAGGTCGCAGGGTCAGGGGGACGCCGATTCCGCAGCGAGTGATGCAGCGGAAAGGGCCGCACATGAGCCTGGCGATCGGAGTTGACGTTGGTGGCACCAAGGTGGCTGCCGGCGTGGTTGATGCCGACGGGAAGGTCGTCGAGAAGCTCAAGCGGCTGACTCCGGCCTACAGCCCGGCCGGCACCGAGCAGGTCATCGTCGAGGTCGTCACCGAGTTGCTGAGCCGGCACCAGGTGGATGCCGTCGGGATCGGCGCCGCGGGCTTTGTCGATGAGACCCGCTCAACCGTCTTGTTCGCGCCGAACCTGGCCTGGCGGGACGAGCCCGTTAAGAAGCAGGTTGAGGAGCGACTCGGCCGCGAGGTCATCGTCGAGAACGATGCCAATTCCGCCGTCTGGGCCGAGGCCAAGTTCGGTGCCGCCCGCGGCCACGACCATGTCGTGCTGATTGCCGTGGGAACGGGCATCGGTGCCGGGCTGCTGCTGGACGGCCGCGTGTACCGGGGCCGGTGGGGATCGGCCGGGGAGCCGGGGCACTACCGGGTCGTCCCCGACGGCCGGCTGTGCGGGTGCGGGAACCGGGGCTGCTGGGAGCAGTACGTCAGCGGTAACGCCCTGGTGTCCGAGGCACGTGAGTTCGCCCGGCGGTCGCCCGGCGCGGCCGTGCGGCTGCTGCAGCTGGCCGGCGGCAGCGCCGATGGCATCGACGGTCCGGCCGTGACCCAGGCGGCCCTGGAGGGCGACGCTGTCGCGCTCCGCTGCTTCGAGATCATCGGGCACTGGCTCGGGACCGGGCTGGCCGATCTGGCCGCTGTCCTGGACCCCGGCTGCTTCGTCATCGGCGGCGGCGTGTCCGAGGCCGGCGACCTGCTCATCGGGCCCGCCAGGGCGGCCTTCGAGGCCGGACTGACCGGGGGTTCCTACCGCCCGCTCGCGGAGATCAAGCCGGCCCAGCTTGGCACGGACGCCGGCCTGATCGGCGCGGCTGACCTGGCCAGGGGCTAGACCACCGCGCCGTTATCGTCGTCGTCGCGGGGCTTGTCGCCCATCCGCAGGACCAGCGTGGCAAATCCGCCGACGAACGCCGCGATGGACACCAGCGCCGCCCAGTCGGAGACCTGCCAGCCCACGAGCGTGGCCACCAGCAGGTAGCCCGGCCCGCCGAGCAGGCCCAGCCACGCACCCTTGGCCACCGGGTCCAGCTGCGGCAGCGGCTCGGGTGGCGGCGGGATGTAGGCCTGATCGTCGTCGGGCTCCTCGCGGGCATCACCGGGTGCCGCCGGCCGCGGCACGGCGGCTGCCCGGCGGATGATCCGGCGCCGGCCGCCTGGTGCCTCCGCGATGTCCCAGCCCTCAGGGCCGGCCGCCAGCCGGCCTGCCGCCTCGGTATCGCTGCCCGCCTCGGTATCGCGTGCCCGTGTCGGTGTCCGTGTCGGTGTCGGTGCCCGCCTCGGTGCCGCCCGCGCCGCGGCTGCCCGGGCTCCGGTCCGTGCCCTCCGGTCCGGCCGGGCCCGCCGGGCTGCCCGGCGCCAGGCCGCCCGGGGCCATCGCGCCGCCGGGTCCGGCGCCATCCGGGACGCCGCCGCTGCCCGCACCGCCGGCCCGGCTCGTGCTGCCTGCCGCCCCGGAGTCATCAGCGGCCGCGCCTGGTACCCCCGTAGCGCCCGGCCCGGGACTGCCTGGTGCCTCCGGGCCCGGCTCGCCGGCCGCCTCGTCGCCCAGGCTCTCCCTGGCCGGCCACGGCGGCTCCGCCGTCACCGTGTCCACCGGCTGGTCGAACCGCGCGATCAGGTCACGCCAGGCCGCCTCTTCGCCGCTGACGTCGCCGTGCACGTCCCCGTTGCCGCCCACTACGTCATTCCCTGCCCGATCCCCGGCTGGTGCGACTGTGCGTTCGGACGAACTCCAGGCTCCCAGTGAAGATGGTCTCAGCGTCGTTGTCCAGGGTGGCGACGTGATAGCTGTCGGGCAGCTCGCGGACTTCCAGCTGCCCGGCCGGCAGCCGTGACCGCAGCAGTTCCAGGCTCTTCGGCCCGACTACATGATCGGTTGTGCTCTTGAAGGTCAGCACCGGCTGGCTGACCTCGCCGAGATGCTCGCTGGTCACCCGCCACAGCCCGGGCAGCGTCGCGGCGGCCTTCACCGGGGTCCGGTCATAGCCGAGCTCGCTGGACTGCTCCTTCTTAATATCGCTGCCGATGCCCTTCAGCGACGGGATGACCAGCTTCAGTACCGGCGCGAGCCGGAAGAGCGGGGTATCCGCGGTCACGGACGGGTTGACCAGGACCAGGCCGCTGATCGCGCGGCCATGCAGCTCAGCGAGCCGCAAGGCCAGGCAGCCGCCCATGGACAGGCCCATCACGAAGATCTCGTCCGACCACGAGCGCAGCTGGGCCAGCGCGCGGTCGACCTCGGCGAACCAGTCCTCCCACCGGGTGCGGGCCATCTCCTGCCAGGTCGTGCCGTGGCCGGGGAGCCGCGGCAGCAGCACGCTCAGCCCGGCATCGGCCAGGTACTCCGCCCACGGCCGCATCGACTGCGGTGTGCCGGTGAACCCGTGGCACAGCAGTACCCCGGTAGCGCTGCCCTCGTGACTGAAGGGCTCGGCCCCGGGCATCAGCGGCATGTCAGGTCCTCTCGGCGGCGTGGCTCCGGTCGCTCTCCGATCGTCCCACGCCCGGCTGTCAGGCGGCAGTCGCCGGGCGCCGAAAGGCAGGCCCTGCCGCGAGGTTCACCGCGACACAGCTGATCTCCCGCGGCTGGCCATGTCCCGAACGGCTGGTGACGTGCGAACATATGACCGTGTTCTACTGGGTGGTCAAGGCGGTGCTGTGGCCCGTCCTGAACCTTGTCTTCCGGCCCTGGGCCGAGGGCACCGAGAACGTGCCCCGCGAGGGCCCGGCCATCCTGGCCAGCAATCATCTGTCCTTCTCCGACCACTTCTTCGCGCCGCTGCCGCTGCCGCGCAAGGTGGTGTTCCTGGCCAAGGCCGAGTACTTCACCGGCCGCGGACTGAAAGGCCTGGTCAGCAAGGCGTTCTTCAGCGGCGTCGGGCAGATCCCGGTGGACCGGGCGGGCGGCGCGGCCAGCGAGCGGGCGCTGCGCACCGGGCTGCGGGTACTGGCCAGGGGCGAGCTGCTGGGCATCTACCCGGAGGGCACCAGAACCCCCGACGGACGGCTGTACCGGGGCAAGACCGGGGTAGCGCGGCTGGCCCTGGAGGCCCGGGCACCGGTTGTCCCCACCGCGATGATCGGCGGCTTTGAGTTTCAGCCGCCGGGCAAGATCACGCCCCGGCTGCGGGTCCGGCCCGGCGTGCGGTTCGGCAAGCCGCTGGACTTCTCCCGCTATTACGGCATGCAGGACGACCATGTCGTGCTGCGCGCGATGACCGACGAGATCATGTACGAGCTGATGAAGCTGTCCGGCCAGGAGTACGTCGACGAGTACGCCAAGCGCGGCAAGAACCCGCTGCAGGCGCTGCGCCCGGGCCATGCCGAGCCCAGCCCGAACGGCACCGCTCCCGACGAGGAGCCGGCCAGCGAGCGGAGTTAGCCTCTGCTGCGCGGGAACAGTCCCCCGCGCCCGGCCGGAAAGCCGCGGCTGGATTTGCCGCTGCGGCGGACCTGCTACCGTGCCATCGGCGGTCACGACCCGGGCAGCGGCGCCCGTCGTGCCGGCGTCAGTTCGCCAGGACGCTCATGGGCCCTCAGGGTGACGGGGCGGGCCAAGTCTGGAGGGAGATCCATGCGAGTCGGAGTGCTGACCGGAGGCGGTGACTGCCCCGGCCTGAATGCAGTGATCCGCGCTGTGGTGCGGACCGGCGCGGCTGAGCACGGCTTTGAGTTCATCGGGTTCCGGGACGGCTGGCGGGGCCCGCTCGAGGGCGACACCATGGTCCTGGACGTGCAGGCGGTCCGCGGCATCCTGCCGCAGGGCGGCACGATCCTGGGCTCGTCCCGGACCAACCCGCTCGGCGAGCAGGCGTCCGCCGGCGGCATGTCCGGCCTCGAGCGGATCAGGGAGAACCTGTCCAGCCTGGGCGTGGACGCGCTGATCGCGATCGGCGGCGAGGACACCCTGGGCGTGGCCAGCCGCCTGCACGCCGCCGGGGTCAACGTGGTCGGGGTACCCAAGACGATCGACAACGACCTGGGCGCGACGGATTTCACCTTCGGCTTCGACACCGCGGTCAACATCGCGATGGAAGCGATCGACCGGCTGCACACCACCGCCGAGAGTCACCACCGGGCGCTGATCGTCGAGGTCATGGGCCGCAGCGCGGGCTGGATCGCGCTGCACGCCGGCCTGGCCGGCGGTGCCAACGTCATCCTGATCCCGGAGAACCCGTTCGACATCGAGCAGGTGTGCGCCTACGTGGAGCACCGGTTCCAGACCCGGTACGCGCCCATCGTGGTGGTCGCTGAGGGTGCGCACCCGAAGAGCTCGGCGGAGATCGCTGACCAGAAGCTGGACGCCTTCGGGCACGCAAGGCTCGGCGGCGTCGGCCAGCTGCTGGCCGACGAGATCGAGCGCCGGACGGGCAAGGAAGCGCGCTGCACGGTCCTCGGGCACATCCAGCGCGGCGGGACTCCGACGGCGTTCGACCGGGTGCTGGCCACGCGGTTCGGCGTTCATGCCATCCGGGCCGTGGCCGACGGGGCATTCGGGACGATGGTGGCGCTGCACGGCACGAACATCGACCGGGTCCCGCTCGCCGAGGCGACCAGCCAGCTCAAGCTCGTCCCGCCGGACCGCTACGCCGAGGCTGAGGTCTTCTTCGGCTGAGGTCTCGCTAGCCGGCCTGCGCTCGGCCGCTCGGCCGCTTTGCCGTCGGCCGCTCAGACGCGGTGCGCTGCGGAGCGGCCGAGCTCGTGCCCGGCGCTGTCGTACCCGGCCGCGGCGACATAGGCGGGGTGGCCGGGGACCGGGATATGGGTCTCGAAGCCGTGCCGCGAGGCGGTGGCCACGACGGCGAGGCGGCCCGCCGCCGGTCCGGCTAGCGCCTTCCAGTGCCGCACCCGGGTGTCACCGTTCCAGCTGGCGTAGACGGCCGTCCCGCTGCCGGACCGGCTGGCCGCGATGGCCGGGCGGGCTGTCGGCCTGCCCGTCCACGCCGACTTGAAGGCCCGGTAGTCGAAGGTGCCCTTGCCCTTCAGGTGCCCGCTGAACACGATCGACCCGTCACGCCGGTACTCGGTGAAGTACGGGTGCTCGCCCCAGCCGACCAGCACATGGCCGCCGGGCAGTTCCTGGATGCTGCCCAGCGCCGAGGTCAGGATCTGCACCGGCGGGTTGAACTGGCGGACGAACGACACGTGCCGGCGCTTCTCGTCCACGTGCAGCACCAGCCCGCGGGAGCGCTTACCGACCTTGTAGTCGCCGGCTTCGTTATCGAAGATCGTGAACGTGCCGTCGGCGTGCGGCGTCACATGGTGCTGCCAGGCGAACCTGGCCTTCGGGCCCATGGTGAAGTCGCTGTACTTGCCGCCCAGCCGCCAGATGACCCGGCCGGTCCTGCGGTGGATCTTGTAGACGGTCCAGGTGTCGCGCGCGGAAATGATGAGGTTGCCGTCCGGTGCCACGTTGATCGAGTTGAGGTGGAACTGATCCCAGGGCACGGAGGTGTCGTGCCCGATCGGCGCGTAGGACGAGCGGAAGGCGACGTGCCGGTCACTGCGCCACCGGAACACCAGCTTCCCGGTGGCGATGTCGATCTCCTGGACCTCGCCGTAGAAGTACGGGTGGTGCGCCACGCCGCCCAGCGCGCGCAGGTCGGCGGTCGCCGTGCCGTAGCTGCTGAACAGCGCGGTCCCGGCCGGGGTGATGAGGAACTCGTGCAGGTCGCCGGCCAGCCCGCCGCGGGCGCTGACCCGGGCGATCTCCTCGTAGCGGGAGCTGGCCAGCACGTAGTGCCCCTGGCCGTGGCCGTGCACGACGCTGCCCTGCCACCAGCTGAGCACCGGCTCGCCGCGGTAGTGCTGGACGCGCAGGTTCATGGCCCGCAGCTTCGGTGTGCGGCCCGCGGACAGCGGCCGGAACCAGATCAGCTCGCCGGCGTTGTCCAGGATCATCGGTCCCTGCTGGCCAGCGCCGGCGTGGCTGTCGAGCAGGATCACGCCGGGCGCGGCGTGACCGGTATCGGTTCCGATCACGGCCGCGGCGGGCCGCAGGTCCGGGCGGGACCGGAAGTGCCGGACCGCCGGGCCCGCGGCGCCGGATGCCGCGGTGTCCTCGGACTGCGGCTGGGCCGCGCAGCCGCCGAGCAGCGCCGCGCCGGCCGCGATCCCGCCGCCGAGTCGCAGCACCTGCCGCCGGGGCAGCCCGGCCGGCTCATCCGGCGCTCCTGCCGACGGCAGCGAGTTCGCCGAACCGGATGCTGCCTCAGGCATTCCCGACCTTCACCGCCTCAGAGTCTCCCAGGGCCCTGCCGCGGGCATCGACGGCGGTCACGGCGAAGTAGGGTCCACTGCTCGCGACCGCGATGGCGGTTTCAAATCCTAGCCACTCCTGGCGCCCGACCTGGGACAATGAGTCAGATGTCGGCCCGCCGCGGACGACCCATCCCGCCACCTCGGTGGCACCATTCCAGCTCACGTAGACGACGCTGCCGCCGGCCGGGTTGACCCGGGCGACCGCCGCCGGCTGGCCCGCCGGGCGGCCGTGCCACGCCGCGGTGAAGGCCCGGTAGGACTGGTCGCTCACCGGGAACTCGCCCTCCAGCCGGATCTGGCCGTCCGCGGCGAACTCCGAGAAGTACGGCTGATTCCCCCAGCCGACGAAGACCCGGCCGTCCGGCAGCACCTGCATGCTGCCCTGGTTAGCCGCCGCGACGCCGGCCGGGTGCAGGTACTGGCGGCGCAGCGTCGCCGTCATCGCCGAGGTGTCCAGGTCCAGCAGGATGGCCCGGGACTGCTTCTCGATCTGCGGCGGCGCGCCGCCGTCGTCGAAGAGGCTCAGCGTGCTGGCACCGTGCGGGCGGGCGTGGTGCTGGAAGTAGAACCGCGTGCCGGGACCCATGGTGAAGCTGGACTGCCGTCCGCCCAGCCGCCAGACCACCCGGCCGCCAGGCCGCGAGATCTTGTACACCGCACAGGTGTTGCGGGAGGAGATCAGCAGGTCGCCGTCGGGCGCGACGGCGATCGAGTTGATGTGGAAGTAGTCGAACGGCAGCTTGCTCGTGCCGCCCGCGAACGGGGCCATCGTCTCGGCCGGCGCCACATGGTCGAGGCTGTCCCACTCGAACAGCACCTTCCCGGTGGCGATGTCGATCTCCTGCACCACCCCGGACAAGACCATTCCGCGGGACTTGCCGCCGAGCTTGGACAGGTCAGCGGCCGCGGTCCGGTAGGCGGTGACCAGCGCCGTGTCCTGCGGGGTGATCGCGAACTCGTGCAGGTCGGCCATGAGGCCGTGACCGGCCCGGACGGTGGCGATCGTCTTATAAGAGGCATCGGCGATGACTCCCTCGCCCTTGCCGTAGCCGTCCTTGACGTCGCCCTGCCACCAGGTGAGGACCGGCTGCCCCCGGTAGTTCTGGGTGTCGAAGCCCAGCCAGGACTGGCTGCCGCTGGGCGCGAACCAGACCACGCGGCCCTGCCGGTCCAGGATGACGTTGCCGGGCTGGCCGGGTCCGGCGGCCGGGTAGCCCTTGGTCGACAGGAAGATGTAGCCGGGGCTGGTCGCGGGCGCGCCGGGCCCGACGCTGGTGACGCTGATGGCCGGGGGAGTGAGGTCGGTCCGCGTCACGAAGTGCCGGACCACGGCGCCCGGATCATAGGGACTGCCGGGCGCGGCCGCCGCGGCCGGGGGCCGGGTGGCGGCTAGCGCGCTGTGATGCGGCAGCTTGAAGCCGACGAAGCCGGCCAGCCCGAGCCCGGCGACGGCCCCGGCGGCCGTCCCGCCGCGCTCGAGGAGCCGTCGGCGAGTCAGGCGGCTGCCGCCACTTCCGGCGGGCTGTTCATCGAGCTGCGCCGTCCCGGAACTCTTGGTGTTGTCCGCGTCGCCGACCGGCCCGCTGGCTCCCAGTGTGCTCACTGTGTCTCTCCCGTGCTCTCAACCGTTCCCGGACGCGCTGTGCTGCTGCAGCGGGAACATGCAATCGGCAGACGCTCAGTGAGTCCTGGAACGCAGATGAGGGTCCGCTGATGATAGGGCGGACGCCCGGGGCCAGAGAGGTAGTTAGCGGGGCAAAATATCCGAGCGCGGACAGGCCCGGTCAGCAGGCGTGATCGCGGGCGGTGTAGCCGGCCGGGGATTGCCGATGAAGTACCGCTCGTGCCGGCCGCCGTGCCGGATCAGGTAGACCGTGATGCGCCAGCGCAGGCAGCCCTCGTGCTCAGGGCTGGCGGCTGCGTCCTGGCGGCTGGTGAACGTGACGGTCGCGGCGAGCTGGCGCAGCCCGGCCGCGTGCAGCGCGACGAGCCGCGGCGCGGAATCACGGGTGCTGCCGTAGCCGGCCAGGAAGCTGGTCTGCGACAGCGCCGCGCGGCTCGCCGGGCTGAACAGGCGCAGGTAAGCCGGATAGTCGTGGTGATTGATGGCCCGGAAGTACCGGCTCAGGAACCGGCTGACCGGCTGGGCGTCTGGCTGCTGGCGGGCAGCCGGCGCGACCAGCACTGCTGACCGCCCGGCGCGTGGCCTGCTCCCGTTGCGGCCGGTGCCGGACGGCCCGCCCGCGGATCGGGTGCCGGGCGCGGCGGCGGACTCGTGGCCGGGATCGGTCAGGAGCTGCCCGCGGGAGCCGCCGGGCCCGCTCGCCGTGACCAGCACCGCCACGCCGCCCGCGGCGGCCAGGGCCATGACTAAGGCAGCTGAGCCCAGCATGATCCGCCGGCCGCTCCTGGCGCCGCGAGCTGGCGCCGGCCGGTCGTCAGGAGACCGTGCCGCCGCCGCGGCAGCTGCGTGCGGCGGGCTGGCGTGCCGCGGTCCCGGCGCGGCGGCGGGCACGGGCGCGGCGGCGGCGCACGGGCGGGTCGGCGGGCACGGGCGGCACGGGCGGGTCGGCGGGCACGGGCGACACGGGCGCGGGGACGGATACGGGCCTGGCGGCAGGGCCGGCGGCCGACGGGACCGCGGCGGGAAGTGCGGGCACGGGCGGGGCCGCATGCCTGACCGCGGACGGCGAACCGGGCCGGGCCGGGAGCGGGGTCTGGTAGCCGGCTGGCGCACCGGGCCGGGCCGGGAGCGGGGTCTCGGAGCCAGCTGGCGAACCGAGCCAGGCCGCGAGTGCGCTCCGGGGGTTGGCTGCGGACCCGGGCCCGGACGCGGGCCCGGGCACATGGACCGGGGCCGGGGGGACGGGCGGGAAGGCTCCGGCAAGCGTCGGGGAGTCGGCGCCGCCCGGCGCCAGCCCGCTGGACAGCCCGCCGCCGGCGGCGTCCGCGGCCAGCTGCGCGCCGTCCGCCGCCGCTGTCGGGCTGGCTAACGGAAGGCCCGGCGGTTCCGGCTGCGCCAGCCGGGGGCGGGGTGAGCTCGAACAGCCAGCTGTCAGTAGCCGGGTCGTCGGTACCGGGCCCCGGACGGCGGCCGTGGCCGGCGCCAGTTGCTGATAGCGGGCGGTCACCGGCGCCCGCCAGGTCAGCGGGCTCCGTCGGGTCAGCGGGCGCCGTCGGGTCAGCGGGCGCCGTCGGGTCAGGGGGCGCCGTCGGGTCAGGGGGCGCCATCAGGTCAGGGGGCGCCATCAGGTCAGCGGGCTCCGCCAGGTCAGCGGGCTCCGCCAGGTCAGCGGGCGCCATCAGGCCAGCAGGCGCTGCCAGGCCCGGCCACAGAGCGCTGCCGGCCGCTGCCCGGGCCTCGAATAGCGCGATGGCATCCGTGCCGGAGGCCCGGCTGTTCACCAGGGCGGCGTCCAGCGCGGCACATACCGCGCACGCAGGCGCGCCGTTTCTCGTTTGCTGTCCGCATCGTGTGCACGTCATCGCCGGGCTCCTCACCAGCTCTTGCGCATGGCGATCACTATCAGTATCTATTCAGACACGCTCTGGTGTCAGCCAGTTGACAACTCTGCCCGGTCTCCGCAGCGGCCAGGGCCATGCACCCGCCCGTGGCCCGGCCGCCGCGCGCGCAGGCTGGCAGACTGGCGGTATGTCGGCCAGCCCGCTCACGGTGCCGCCGGTGATCACCGCCGGGTCGGCGATGCATGAGCCCTGTGTCCTGCTCAAGCTGGGTGAGGTCGTGCTGAAGGGCCGGAACCGGCAGCGCTTCGAGCGGCTGCTGCACGACAACATCCGGCGCTCGGTGCAAGACCTCGGAGTGGGTATCCGGGTCTGGCAGCGCGAGGGAGTCATCGTGCTGCGCACCAGCCCGGGCCGCCCCGGCGGGCCGGACGGCGGCGCCGGCGCGCCGGGCGGCCCCGCTGGTGCTGGCCTGGCGCCGGCCGCAGCCGCGGACCTGATCGCCGAGCGCATGCGGCTGGTCATGGGCCTGGCCCGGGTCTGCCGGGCGGTGCGGGTGGACAAGGATGCTGACGCGGCCGCGGCAGCGGCCGTCGAGCTCACCGCAGGGCGCAGCGGGACCTTCGCGGTCCGGTCCCGGCGCCGGGACAAGGGGTTCCCGGTGACGTCGGCCCGGCTCGCTATCGACATCGGCGACCGGATCCGCCGCGAGCACGGGCTGACGGTCAGCCTGAGCCAGCCGGGCACCACCGTGCATGTTGAGGTAGACCAGCGGGAGATCTTCGTCTACACCGACGGCCAGCCCGGCCAGGGCGGCCTGCCGGTCGGCATGAGCGGCCGGGCGCTGGTGCTGGTGTCCGGCGGCATCGACTCGCCGGTGGCGGCCTACCGGATGATGCGCCGCGGGCTGCGCTGCGGCTACCTGCACTTTTCCGGCCTGCCGCTGACCGGCCCTGAGTCGGTCTATAAGGCGTACGCGCTGGTCAGGCAGCTCGACAGGTTCCAGGGCGACTCACGGCTGTTCGTGGTGGCCTTCGGGAACGCGCAGCGGCGGCTGGCCGCCTCCGGGGCGGGCCGGCTGCAGGTCATGGCGCAGCGCCGGCTCATGCTCAAGACCGGCGCCGTGCTGGCCCGCCGGCTCGGGGCGACCGCGCTGGTCACCGGCGACTCCCTGGGCCAGGTCAGCAGCCAGACCCTGGTCAACCTCACGGCTGCAGACGACGCGGTCGAGCTGCCGATCCTGCGGCCGCTGATCGGCCTGGACAAGGTCGAGATCATGGCGCAGGCGCGGGCAATCGCCACGCTCGCGATCTCCGAGCTGCGTGATGAGGACTGCTGCTCGCGGCTGGCCCCGCGGCAGACGGAGACCCGGGCGCGGATCAGTGACCTGCGCCGGATCGAGGCCCGGATGGACGCCGATGACCTGGCCGAAGAGCTCGCCGGGGCGGCGCAGGAGCACGCGCCGGCCTGGCCCTGACCCCGCTGTCCGGCGCCGCCCGGTACCGGCCCGGGCCGGTATTCCTCAGGCCAGCGCGGCGGCGGCACCAGGTCGCAGCAGCAAAGCCAGCTCCTGCCGCCAGGACGGGTACTGCAGGGGCGCGACCAGGCGCCGGAGCTCCAGCTGGTCAGCGCCGGGACTGGCGGCGCGGATGCTGGCGCGCGACCAGACCGCGGCGTTGCCGCCGGTCCGGGTGAGGTACCCGCCGCTGAGCCAGACCCGGCCCGAGCGGGGCACGGCGGCGATATCGCTGATGCCGCTGCCCAGGCCGCCGCGGACGGCGGACCAGGTGAGCCGCCCGCGCCCGTCAGGGTCACCGGCGAGATGCCCGACCAGCGCGTCGGTGCGTGACCCGGACGAGTCAGCCGTGATGAAAATCCCCCCGGACCCGTCTGCCGCGAGCCGGCCGGTGTCGGCGGTGCGGCTGGTGCTGGTCACGGCCCAGCGGCGGCCGTCGAAATGGGCCAGGAACAGCCGTCCCTCGCCATGGGGCGCCCACCGGTTCCCGACGATCCACACGCTGTGGCGGGAGCAGGCCAGCACGTCATCGAGGCTGGCCCGGGCCATCGCGGGGGACGTCGGGACGCGCTGCCAGGCGCGGCCGTCGTAGTGCTCGACGTAACCGCCCCGCCGGGTGGCGGCCACCGCCCAGATGTCGCGCGCCGAAACTGCGCTGGCCCGGTAGATCCGGCCCGCCGGGCCCCGGACCCGGCTCCAGGACCGGCCGTTGAAATGCCAGGTGCCCATGCCGTGGCTGCCGGTCGTGCTGGTGCCGAACACCCACACATCCGCCGGGCTGAGCGCGGTCACGCTGCTCAGCAGGTGCTCCTGCGGCCAGCGCCGGGCGACCTGCCACCTGATGCCGTTCCAGTGCAGGACGTAGCCGGCGCCGTAGCTCACGGCCCAGATGTCCCGAGCCGACGGGGCGCTGGCGTCGCCAAGGAATCCGTCAAGGCCGCCGGGCAGGGCGGCGGGCTGCCAGTTCGCGCCGTTCCAGTGCAGCGCCACCGGCGTGCTGGCGCGGCCGGGATTGGTGCCGCCGAACGCCCAGGCTGAGCGGGGGCCGGGGGCGACGATGGCGGAGAACCCGGATGCGCGGTCGGCAGCGCCGTAATGCCGCATGGCCGACAGCCGCCACTGCCGCGAGCTGGCTGAGGGCAGCCCGGGGGCGGCCACCCGGTCCGGGCCCCGGGCGCGTGACCCGGCAGGGCCCGCGCTGGCAGGTCGCGCGGCGACGGCCCAGGCCATGGTCAGCGCGATCACGATCACCAGCACGGAACCGGCGGGAGCGAGCCGCGCTCCGGCGCGGTAGGCCAGTGTGGCGCGGTCTCTGCTCAGTGCCGTCACCGGTGCCATCGGCGGACGCACAGTGCCAGGTTATGGCCCTGGCGCTGGTCCGGCAAAGATTCGGCCCAGCTAGCGGCGCGGGCGGGCGGCGCAGCTGGCCCGGCCGCTGTGGGAGGCTGGGCCCGGAGGTGATCCCGTGCGGATCGGACTGCAGGTTCCTGACTTCACTCGCGCGGCCGGCCCGGCCACGCTCGGCGCCGACCTGGCCACGGTCGCGCGGACGGCCGACGACGCCGGCTTTGACTTCATCGCCGTGATGGACCACTTCTTCCAGATCGGCGGGGTCGGGCCGCCCGAGAACGACATGCTGGAGGCCTACACCACCCTGGGCTACCTGGCGGCCTGCACGAGCCGCGCCCGCCTGCTGACGCTGGTCACCGGGGCGGTGTACCGGGAGCCGGGCATCCTGGCCAAGATGGTGACGACGCTGGACGTGCTGTCGGGCGGCCGGGCCTGGCTGGGCATCGGCGCGGCCTGGAACGAGGAGGAGTCGCGCGGCCTGGGCATCCCGTTCCCGCCGGTCGCCGAGCGCTTCGAGCGCCTGGAGGAGACGCTGCAGATCTGCCTGCAGATGTGGCGCGATGACCAGTCGCCCTACCAGGGCCGGCATTACCAGCTGGAGCGGCCGATCTGCCACCCGCGCCCCCTGTCGGTGCCGCACCCGCCGATCATGATCGGCGGCGGGGGCGAGCGCAAGACGCTGCGCCTGGTCGCCCGGTACGCCCAGGCCTGCAACCTGTTCCCCGGCCCCGAGATGGCCCGCAAGCTGGATGTGCTGCGGGCGCACTGCGAGGCCGAGGGCCGCGACTACGACGAGATCGAGAAGACCTGCTACTTCGCCTTCGACGTGGGCCGCAACGGCGAGCGCGCCGGAGCGGTCACCGATCAGCTGGGCGAGCTGGCCGCGATGGGCTTCGGCGCCGCGATCGGCTTTGTGGCCAACGTCTGGGACGTCAGGCCGCTGGAGATCATCGGCAGCGAGGTTATCCCGGCGGTAGCGGACCTGTAGCGGCGGGCGGCTGAGCCGGGCGGCCGGGGTGCCCCGGCCGCCCGGCCACCGGTCAGCCGACTGGCGCGGGCTGCGCCCTGGCGGGCGTCAGCGACTTGCCGACCAGCCGCGGCAGTGTGTTCGCGGCCAGCGCCAGGTCACGGATGTCGTCGCCGGTCAGCGCCTGGTCGCCGTCGCACATCGCCGCGGCGGGCTGCGGGTGCACGTCGACGATGATGCCGTCAGCGCCCACCGCGATCGCGGCCCGGCTCAGCGGCAGCACCAGGTCACGCCGCCCGCCCGAGTGCGACGGGTCGATGATGACCGGCAGGTGCGACAGCCGCTGTGCCACCGGGACGGCGCTGATGTCCAGCGTGTTGCGGGTGGCAGTCTCAAACGTGCGGATGCCGCGCTCGCACAGCACGATGTCCAGGTTGCCGCGCTGGGCGATGTACTCCGCGGCCATCAGCCACTCCTCGATGGTGGCGTTCATGCCCCGCTTCAGCAGGACGGGCCTGGACGCTGAGCCGACGGCCTGCAGCAGCGCGAAATTCTGCATGCTCCGGGTGCCGACCTGCAGCATGTCCGCATACGACGACACCAGGTCGACCGACGCCGGGTCGATCACCTCGGTCACCACCGGCATGCCCGTCTCGGCGCGCACGTCGGCCAGGATCCGCAGTCCCGCCTCGCCCAGGCCCTGGAACGCGTATGGCGACGTCCGCGGCTTGAACGCGCCGCCGCGCAGCAGCGAGGCGCCGGCCGCCTGAGCCATCCGGGCGGCGGCCAGCGTCTGCTCCGGGTTCTCCACGGTGCACGGCCCGGCAATGACCGTGAACGTGTCCGGCCCGATCGGCACCCCGCCCACCGTGATCACCGAGCGGCTCGGATGGTGCTCCCGGCTGACCAGCTTGTAGGGGACCGAGATGCGGACCACGTCGATGACCCCGCGGTGGCTGCGCAGGTTCAGCGCCCCGAACTGGTCAACGTCGCCGACCAGCCCGATGATCGTGCGCGAGACGCCGCTGGAGACGAACGCCTCGCCGCCGGCGGTCCGCACGAGCTCAACGATCGCGTCAATATCGTCCTGAGTGGCCTCCGGGGCCATCACCACCACCACTGCCGATCCTCCTGGTCTCAGACGGGATTCAGAAAAGCGAAAAGCCCCGGGCCGTAACCGGCCCGGGGCTTTCTCACGTCGCTCGCGTCAGTGCAGAGTCTGGCGGGCGACCGTCCCAGGGCCGGGGCGGTAGCCATAGTTAAACCAGTAGCTGCGCTGCACGAGCCGTAGTTTAGCGCACTGGCCCCGCCAGTCTCGTCACGGGTAGCCGGGATCTGGTTCCGGAACCGGGGGTGGCAAGATAGCTCCACTTGCGGGACAGGGCAGCGCCAGGCATCAGGGCGGCACGGCTGTAATTGCGGAAAGGGGCAGGTCAGCCGGACATGAGGCAGCCGGAAACCGGTGCGCGCGAGACTGGCGGCGGATGGCCAGGCGCGTCCGCGACCAGCGCGCCCGAAGGCCGGCGCCGAGCCCGCCCCGGCCGTGCTGCCGCCCGGCCAGTACATCCCGCGCAAGCTGCCGGTGCTGCACTACGGACCCGTTCCCGCGTTCCGCCCGCATCGCTGGGACCTGCGGGTCAGCGGGGCCACCGAGTCCGGCGACGAGCACATCTGGAGCTGGGACGACGTCTGCGCCCTGCCCCGCAGCGAGGTCACTGCCGACCTGCACTGTGTGACGCGGTTCACGATCCCCGGCAACCACTGGGCCGGCATTGCCGCCGCCGAGGTGCTCCGCGCCGCGCCGCCTGCCGGATCGGTGACCCACGTGATGATCTGGGCCGACTACGGCTACAGCGCCAACCTCCGGATCGCTGACTTCGCTGCCGACACCACGCTGCTGGCCACCCACCTGAACGGGGCGCCGCTCCCGCCCGAGCACGGCTACCCGCTGCGCCTGGTGGTGCCCTCGCTGTATGCGTGGAAGAGCGTCAAGTGGGTGCGGGCCATCGAGTACCTGACCCGGGACCGGCGCGGCTTCTGGGAGGAGCGCGGCTATCACAACACCGCCGACCCCTGGCGTGAGCAGCGCTACTCGTATCAGGAAGAGGACGGCGAGGGCCCGGCGCTGTGAGTCATGACGGGCGGGCGCCCGCCGCCCGGCTGGGCGGCCAGCCGGGGCACCGGGCCGTCGCTCACTGACCCGGCCTGCCCGGCCGGTCGCCCCGCCTCGTCCCGCAGACGGCGCAGCGCGGCCAGATCGGCGGCATGTCCCCGCTGCCCGCCGGGCGTCTCCACGATGAACGGCACGTCCGCCGTGACCGGGTCGCTCAGCAGGGCGCCGAACGCCGCCGCGCCGATCGTCCCGCGGCCGATCGCCTCGTGCCGGTCGCGCAGCGAGCCGCAGCCGTCCCGGGAGTCGTTGGCATGGACCAGGCGCAGCCGGCCAGGCGCAGCGTCCTGCAGGCCGGCCAGCAGCGCGCCGGGCCCGCCCGGCGCGGTCAGGTCATGCCCGGCGGCGAAGACGTGGCAGCTGTCCAGGCACAGCAGAGCCCGCGGGTGCCAGCTCAGCGCCTCCAGGTAAGGACCAAGGTCAGGCATAGCGCAGCACAGCATCTGGCCCTGCCCGGCCATCGGCTCCAGCAGCAGGTCCGGGTCGCCGTCGCGGAGCTCATCCAGCACCGGCAGCAGCGTCTGCCGGACCCGGGCCAGCCCGGCCGCCCGGTCCCCGTCGGTCGCCGAGCCGGTATGCACGACCACGCCGCGGGCGCCGATGGCCGCGGCACGGCGCACCGAGTGCCGCAGCGCGGTGGCGGACCGCTCGCGCAGCACCGGGTCGGGAGAGCCGGCGTTGATCAGGTACGGGGCGTGCACGAACACCGGGAGGCCGGCGTCGGCGACCTGGCCGGCCAGGGCCGCATCCTGAGCCGGGTCGCCGGCCGCGGCCGCCCAGCCGCGCGGGCTGGACACGAACACCTGGATGGCCTCGGCGTGCACGGCGCTGGCGTAGCGCAGGCCGGCGGTCAGGCCGCCGGCGACCGGTACGTGCGCGCCGACCGGCCGCCAGCCTGCCGGGCGGGCCCGGGGGAGCGTGCGGGCACCGGCTAGAAGAACGAGAAGCCGACGTTGATGGTGATGGTCGAGCCCTGCGGCGCGTTGCCCTGCGGCCCGTAGCTGAGCACCCGGTTGCCCGGCCCCACCTTGTTGACCTGGACCTGGAATCCGGCCGCCTGGAGCTCGTGCTCGGCCTGGTGCGCGGGCATGCCCTGCACGTTCGGCACGGCCACCATCGGCGGGCCCGGCGAGACGTACACCGTGACGACCTCGCCGGACAGGACCGCCGATCCGGCCGGCGGGGACTGCTTGATGATGGTCCCGGACGGCTGATCGCTCTTGGCCGCCTGCACCGGGTTGATGCTGTAGCCCCCGGCGGCGGCGGTGGCCTGGGCCGCGGCGACCTGCTGGCCGACGAAGTTCGGCAGCGGCGGGCCCTCGCTCACCGTGATGTCGACCGGCCGGTTCTTGGGCCAGCGGGTGCCGGCCACCGGATCGGTACTGATCACCACGCCGGACGGGATGGTGGGGGAGGTAACTTCCTTGGTCGCGCCGGGCGTCAGCCCGGCCGACCGCAGCTCCTGCTGGGCCGCCGCCAGCTTCTGCCCGGTGACGGGCGGCACCTTGATCTTGACCGGCCCGAGCGACAGGGTCAGCGTGATTGTCGAGCCGTGCTTGGTCCGGGCGCCGGCCTTCGGGCTGGTCGCGATGACATGCCCGGACGGGATGTTGCTGTGCTGCGGGGCGCCGTCACGGACCTGGAAGCCCAGGCCCGTCAGCTCAGTCTTGGCCAGCCCGGCCGACCAGCCGCTGACCCCCGGCACCTGGGTGTACTGCCCGGAGGTCAGCCACCAGGCCAGCAGGACCGCGATCAGGATCACCGCCAGGCCGCCGAGAATGTAGAAGATCCGGCGGCTGAACAGCAGCCGCTGCAGCGGCGGCTCGGCGCCGGGGCTGCGCCGGGCCGGGGCGGCCGGGGCGGCGTCGCGCCACTGCAGCCCGTAGTCGCCGTCGTCGTCGCCCAGGCCGGGGACAATGCTCGGGTTCGACACCACCAGCGTCTGGTGGGCGGACCGGGACGGGTCGTCGTCCTCGCCCGCGGCCCGGGGGTCATCCGGCTCGCTGCCAGGGGGCCGGCCATGCCGCCCGCCGGCCCGGCTGCCTGACCCCACGCCGCCCGGAGCCCCGGCAGCATGCGCCCCGCCGCCGGCCAGCGCCGGAGTCAGGTCGGTGTCGTCGAGCCGGGCAGTTCCCTGGCCGCCGGCGCGATCGTAGGCGGCGGCGCCGAGGGCTGCCCCGCCCAGGGCGGCCGCGCCGAGCCCGGCCCCGCCGAACCCGGCCGGGCCCGCGCCGGGAGCGGCGTGCTGGCCGTGCCGGACGCCCGGCGGCATCCCGCCGCGCAGCTCGTTGACGGCGTCCAGGAACTGGCCGGCGTTGGCCGGCCGCTGGCGCGGATCGCGGCTGGTGGCCCGGCCGACCAGGGCATCCAGCGCGGGCGGCAGGCCAGGAACCCGGCTGGAGACGCGCGGTACCACGTCGGTGACGTGCTTGTAGGCCACCGCGAGGGGAGACTCGCCGGTATGCGGCTGCGCTCCGGTCAGCATCTCGAACAGCATGATGCCGGCCGCGTAGACGTCGGTCCGCGCGTCGGAGGTGCTGGCCGAGACCTGCTCGGGAGCGAGGTAGGCGGCGGTGCCGATGATCATGCCCGTCTTCGTCTGGGCTACCGCCGCGGCGGCCCTGGCCAGCCCGAAGTCGGCAACCTTGACGCTGCCATTGCGGCCCAGCAGCACGTTCTCGGGCTTGACGTCGCGATGAATGATGCCGGCCTGGTGCGCCGCGCTGAGCCCGGCCAGGACCCCCGCGATGATGTCCAGCGACTCCCCGGCGCTCAGCGAGCCGCGCGCCTGCAGCACCTCGCGCAGCGTCGGGCCAGGCACGTACTCCATGGCGATCCAGTGCACGTCGCCCGCCGAGCCCTGGTCGAAGACCGCGACCACGTTCGGGCTGGACAGCTGCGCGACAGCGCGGGCCTCGGTGATGAAGCGCCGGACGAACTCCGGGTCCCGAGCCAGGTCAGCATGCGCGACCTTGAGCGCGACCGGCCGGTCCAGCCGGACGTCGCGGCCGCGGTAGACCGTTGCCATCCCGCCGCGGGCAAGCTGCGACTCCACCCGGTAGCGGCCATCCAGCAGCTGCCCGGTCGGGGTTGACAAGGTCGTGTCCATCGGGAGCAGTGTAAGGCGGGAAAATAGCGCCCGCCCCGGTAACGGCGCTGCGCAGTCGCTCGGTCACGCTCAGCAGCTGTCACGAGCTGGCGCGGACCCGCGGCCAGGCTGTTGTCCCAGGCCACGCGGCTCGCGCCGCGGCGGCGGCTAGCCCGCAGGCGGGGAGGAAGCCCGCGCGTACCGCCGCCGGGGCACCCGCCCCGCCCGGAAGGCCAGCCGCCCGGCCTGCACCGCCGCGCGCATGGCGGCGGCCATCATCTCCGCGTCCCTGGCCCGGGTCACCGAGGTGGCCAGCAGCACCGCGGCGCAGCCGAGCTCCATCGCGATGGCCGCGTCGCTGGCCGTGCCGATCCCGGCGTCGAGGATCACCGGCACCCCGGCCGCCTCGACGATCAGCTCGATGTTGTGCTGGTTCCTGATGCCCAGGCCGGACCCGATCGGCGAGCCGAGCGGCATGATCGCCGCGCAGCCCGCCTGCTCCAGCCGCCGGGCCAGCACCGGGTCGTCGGTGGTGTACGGCAGCACCGTGAAGCCGTCGGCGACGAGCTGCTCGGCCGCGTCCAGCAGCTCGATGCCGTCCGGGAGCAGGGTCCGCTCGTCGGCGATGACCTCGAGCTTCACCCAGCTCGTCTCGAGCGCCTCGCGGGCCAGGCGGGCTACCCGGACCGCCTCGGCGGCGGTGAAGCAGCCGGCGGTGTTGGGCAGCACCCGGATCCCGCGGGCAGCCAGCACGTCCAGCACCGAGCCGGTTGCGGCCGGGTCCACCCGGCGCATCGCGACGGTGGTCAGCTCCGTCCCGGACGCGGCCAGGGCCCGGTCCAGCACATCCAGGCTGGGCGCGCCGCCGGTACCCATGATCAGCCGGGAGTTCAGCGTCTCACCGGCGAGCACGAAGGGGTCGTCCATGTCAGCCCCCCTGCACCGCGGTGAGGACCTCGACCTCGTCGCCGGCGGCCAGCCGGGTCGACGCCCAGGCAGCCTTGCGCACGACCTCGCCGTTGACGGCGGCCGCCACTCCGGTGACCGCCGCGGTGACCAGGGTGACGGCACCGGCCAGCGACGCCTCGTCGGCCACCTGCTGGGGCTGGCCGTTGATGATGATGTCCACGGAGCCGTCCTTACGCCCGGGCCGCCGCGAACCGCTGCGCGGTGAACGGGGCGGCCAGGACGGGTAGCCGTTCTGTTTCGAGGAATTCAGCCATGACGTCGGCGGTGACCGGGGCCAGCAGGACGCCGCCCCGGAAGTGACCGGTGGCCAGCGCCAGTCCCGGCAGCATCCCGGGGCCGATTACCGGCGCGTTGTCGGGGGTGCCGGGCCGCAGGCCGGCGACCGCCTCGGCCAGTTCCAGCTCGGTGATGCCGGGGACGATCAGCCGGGCGTCCCGCAGCAGCTCCCACACCCCGCCGGCGGTGACGGTGGTGTCGGCGCCGAGTTCCTCCTGGGTAGCGCCGATGACCAGCTCGCCGTCCTCGCGCGGCACCAGGTAGACCGAGGAACCGCGGACGATCCCGCGCACGGTCCGGGCCAGCAGCGCGGGCGGCGCCGCGGCGGCCGCGGCCAGCGCGGCTGCCCTCGTCCCCGCCGCTCCCGACGTGCCGGGCCCTCTTGTCCCGGCGGCTGGCGGCGGGCGCAGTCGCAGGATCTGGCCCTTGACCGGCCGCACTGGCGGGACCGCGCCGGGCGGCAGGCCCGCGATGGCGGCCGACTGCCAGCCGGCGGCCAGCACCACCTGCGGCGCGCGGATCTCGGTGCCGTCGGCCAGCCGGGCGCCGGCCACCCGGTCACCCCGCCCTCCCGCGGACGCGGTGCTGATCTGCACGGCCGCCTGGCTGATCACAGCGACGCCGGCCTGGCGCACAGCGGCCAGCAGGGCCCGGGCGAGCAGCCGGGGGTCGATTGACCCGTCGCCCTCGGCCAGCAGCCCGCCGCGAACCGACGGGTCCAGCAGCGGCTCGGCGGCCCGGACCTCCCGGCCAGTCAGCCGGGTCGCGGCCCGGCCGAAGGACTGCTGAAGGCGGTGGGCCTCGACCAGCACGGCCAGGTCGTCGCTGTCGTAGGCGACCTGCAGCGTGCCGGTCTGGCGGAACCCGGTCGGCAGCCCGGTCAGCCGGGTCAGCTCGGCCGTGAACGCGGGGTAGCGGGCCAGGGACTCACTGCCGAGCGCAAACAGCTCGCGCTCGGCGTAGGCGGCCTCCGCGACGGGTGTCAGCATGCCGGCCGCGGCATGGGTGGCGCCGAAGCCGGGCGCCGGGTCGGCCACGATGACCTGCAGGCCGCGCTGGGCGGCCCGCCAGGCGACGGCCAGGCCGATGACGCCGCCGCCGATGACCAGCACGTCCGCGCGGTCAGCAGCGGTGCCGCCGGCCGGGGCGGTGCTAGCCGGGCTCGGTGCCGCCGGACTGGTCGCGTTCTGGCCGGACATGATGTCGCTCCCTTCGCCGGCATGACCCGGATCAGGTTCCTGCGGTCGGCGGCTCCCAGCCGCCCTCTCAGTCCGGTCCAACCGGACTCCCGCGCGTGAACTCCAGCTTAACGGGTCGGGTCCGGCCCAGGCCCGCCCGGCCGTCTTCCCGGCGGCAGGCCTGCCCGGCGGCCCGCCTCGCCGCCCTGCCTCCTGGCCGGCCTGCCGCGCCGCCTGGCCGGCCTCCCGGCTGCCGTCCGGGGCATTCCGCCAGCCCGGCGCCGTCCCCCTTGCCCCGGTCCCCGGCGGCACCGTCTTTCGGCCATGATGGAGGGCCGGCGGGAGGGCCAGCCGGCCCGGATGAGGCCGCCGGATGCGAGGGAGCCGCCCGTCATGAAGGACCGGCTGCAGTGAGCGAGCCCGGGCACGTTGTCGTCGCCGGGGCCGGGCTCGCCGGGCTGCGCACGATCGAAGAACTGCGCAGCCGGGACTTCGCGGGCCAGATCACGCTGATCGGCGCTGAGGAGCGGCTGCCTTACGACCGGCCGCCGCTGTCGAAGAAACTCATGACCGGGGCCCTGGACGACACCTCGCTGCGTCCCCACCTGGACGACCTGCAGGTGCGCGTCAGGCTGGCCGAGACCGCCACCGGGGTGGGCGACGGCTTCCTGGCCACTGACGCGGGCCAGTACGCCTTCGACGCGCTGGTGCTGGCCACCGGAGCCACCCCGGTGCGGCTGCCCGGCACCGGGCCGCAGTTCGTGCTGCGCACCCTCGACGACGCCCTGACGCTGCGCAAGCTGCTGACTCCGGGCCTGCGGCTGGCCATCATCGGCGCCGGCTGGATCGGTGCCGAGCTGGCCACCGCCGCGGCCGGCCGGGGCTGCCAGGTGACCGTGCTGGAGGCCGGGCCGGCGCCGCTGGCGTCGGCCATCACCGCCGAAGTCGGCGGCTGCACCACCGGATGGTATGCCGAGGCCGGCGTCGACCTGCGGCTGGGCCAGGGCGTCGCGGAGGTCGCGCCGGGCGGGCTGGCCCTGGCGGGCGGCGGCTGGCTCGATGCCGACGTCGTGGTCACCGCGGTGGGCGTCCGGCCGGCGGTGTCCTGGCTGGCCGGCTCGGGCATCGAGCTGGACAACGGGATCGCGGTCGATGCCGGGCTGCGGACCAGCCTGCCGGGGGTGTTCGCGGTGGGCGACTGCGCGGCCTTCCAGTCGGGCCGCTACGGCCGCCGGCTTCGCTTCGAGCACTGGGATGTGGCGCTGCATGCCCCGGAGGTGGCGGCCGCCAACGTGCTGGGCGGAGCGGCCGAGTACGACCCGGTCCCGTACTTCTGGTCGGAGCAGTTCGGCCGGATGGTCCAGTACGTCGGCTATCACGGCCATGCTGACCAGCTGCTGTGGCGCGGCGATCCGGCCGCCGGCCGGTGGGCGGCAGCCTGGCTGGCCGGCGGCCGCCTGGCTGCGCTGCTGACCGTCGGCCTGCCGCGTGACCTGCAGCAAGGCCGGCGGGTCATCAGCTCCGCAGCCCGGATCGACCCCGCCCGGCTGGCCGATCCGCAGATCCCCGTCCGGGACGCTGTCCTGGCCTAGCTCGCCCGGCGGCCGCGCCAGCATCACCGGCCCGCCCCGCGGCCGCGATAGCCCGGCTAACGTGGCGGTCGGACCGGTACTGTCGCTGTTTCCGCAGTAACCGCCCCTTCGCGTCGTTGCGGGGCCGGCTGTTTGCCGGAAGAACAACCTGGCTAGGTCCAGGTTTTGCCGTCGGCTGATATGGAAAGTCTGGAGACGTGGCACAGATCGACCCCCCGACCGACGCAATGGTCGGCGACTGGCTGACCATCCCCGAAGTTGCTGACCGGCTCGGCCTGCCGCCGAGTCGCGTGAAGCAGTACCTGCGGGAGCGCAAGCTGCTGGCCGTCCAGCGGCCCGCGGGCACCTACTCGGTGCCTGCCGCGTTCCTGGACGGCGATCAGATCGTCCGGGGCCTGAACGGCACCCTGATGCTGCTGTTCGACTGCGGCTTCACCGAGCCGGAGGCGCTGCGCTGGCTGTTCACCGTCGATGAGACGCTTCCCGGCACGCCGATCCAGGCGATCGCCGAGAACCGCGGCACCGAGGTGCGAAGGCGGGCGCAGGCCCTCGCGTTCTCAGCCGGCGGCAGCGCGGGCGTTCGAGGCGGCCTGGCCAGTCCCGCATGCCCCGGTCCGCCCCGGCTGGCTGCGCGGCGCCGGCCCCGGCATGTCCCCCGCGACCCGGCGGCCGCGGCGCCGGGGCGGTGCCGCGGCCGGCTGATCCCGCATGGCCGGCTGATCCCGGCCGGCCAGCCCGGTGCAGGATGGGCTCGTGGCAACCGACGACCTGCGTGCCCGGCTGGCCGGCGCACGCCTGTACCTGTGCACGGACGCCCGGCAGGACCAAGGCGACCTGGCCCCGTTCCTGGACGCGGTCCTCGGCGCGGGCGTAGACATCGTGCAGCTGCGGCAGAAGGGCCTGGAGGCAGGCGAGGAGCTGCGCCTGCTGGAGGTGTTCCGCCGGGCCTGCGACGCGCACGGCACCCTGCTGGCGGTTAATGACCGGGCCGACATCGCGTACGCCGCCGGCGCGGACGTCCTGCACCTGGGCCAGGATGACCTGGCCCCGGGAGTGGCCCGCGAGATCCTCGGCGCCGGGCCGGTCATCGGGCTGTCCACGCACGCCCGGGCCGAGGCGGAGCTGGCCGCCGCCGAGCCGGCCGCCGACTACTTCTGCACCGGGCCGGTGTGGCCGACGCCGACCAAGCCCGGCCGCCCGGCACCGGGGCTCAGCCTGGTCCGTTATGCCGCGGCCCTGGGCACCGCCAGGCCCTGGTTCGCCATCGGCGGCATCGGCGAGGGGAACCTGGACGAGGTGCTGGCGGCCGGGCCGGCCGGGTCGTGGTCGTCCGCGCCCTCACCGAGGCGGCCGATCCGGCCGCCGCCGCCCGCCGGCTGGCCGCGCGGCTGCGGGCCGCCTGACCTGCGCCGCCTGACCTGCGCCGCGCGCCGCCTGACCAGCGAGGCGCGCCGCCGCGGCCCGGCCTGAGCGATCCGGCCGGCGGCGTTAGGCTGGGGAGATGTCTTCGCCGGAACCAGCACTCACGCCCGTGATCAGGGACCTGCTGGCCGCCGGGCAGCGGTCCTACTCTTTTGAGTTCATGCCGCCCAAGACCGAGGCGGAGGAGCGGCGGCTCTGGCTGTCCATCCGCCAGCTGGAGCCGCTGCAGCCGACGTTCGTCTCGGTAACCTACGGCGCCGGCGGGTCCACCCGGGACCGCACCGTGCGGGTCACCGGCCGGATCGCCGCCGAGACCACACTGACGCCTGTCGGCCATCTCACCGCGGTCAGCCACTCGGTCGCCGAGCTGCGGCACGTGATCGGCTCGTACGCCGCGGTCGGGGTGCGCAACGTGCTGGCGCTGCGCGGCGACCCGCCCGGCGATCCGGCGGGGGACTGGCAGGCGCACCCCGAGGGCCTGCAGTATGCCGCCGAGCTGGTCCGCCTGGTCAGGTCCTCGGGTGAGTTCTGCGTCGGCGTCGGCGCCTTTCCCGAGGGTCACCCGCGGTCGGCCAGCATGGCGCAGGACGTCACCCACTTCGTGGCCAAGTGCCAGGCCGGCGCGGACTTCGCCATCACCCAGATGTTCTTCTACGTCGAGGATTACCTGCGGATGCGCGACCAGGTCGCGGCGCGCGGCTGCGACGTGCCGATCATCGCCGGGATCATGCCGATCATCAGCGTCCCGATGATCGAGCGGGCGGCACTGCTGTCCGGGGCGCGGTTTCCGCCCGGCCTGGCCACTGAGCTGCGCGAGCACGCCGACGACAAGCCCGCGGTCCGCAAGATCGGAGTCGAGTACGCCGCCCGGATGTGCGAGCGGCTGCTCGCCGAGGGCGTGCCGGGCCTGCATTTCTATACGCTGAACGGCTCGCGGGCTACCCGGGAGATCTACCAGCTGCTCGGCCTCGGCGCCGGTCACCGCGCCGCGGGAGCGGGCCGCCCGCGCAGCGGCAGTGCCGCGCCCATCACGGCGTAAGGCGGGCCCCCGCCGGGGAAGCTGAAGCCGCGCAGCAGGTCGGTGAAGCCGAGGCTGCGGTACAGGGAGCGGGCGGGTGAGTTGCTGTCCTGGGTGGACAGCACGGCCGTGCGCTCGCCGCGCCCGGCGGTCAGGGCGTGCATCAGGCGCCGCCCGGTGCCCTGATGCTGATGCTCAGGACGGACGTGCACCTCGGCGATCTCCATGGAGTCGGCGAGCCAGCCGCTGGCGGTCCCGGCGCCGGCCGAGGCGGTAATGGCGGTGGCCACCACGTCGTGCCACCACTGGCCCCCGGCACCGCGGAAGCCGTAGGCAAAAGCCAGGACCGCGGGCGGCGGGGGACCGGCCGGCGCGCCCGGCGGCACGGCGACGATGGCGCGGAAGCCGGGATAGCCGGCGTGCCGCTCCATGATCGATAGCCGGCCGCCCAGCTGGGCGCGATCGGGCTGCATGGCGGCGGTGTAGACGGCGAGCAGCGTCTCCAGGCTGGCCAGGAAGTCAGGCCGGCTGAGCTCGCGCAGTTCAGCAGGGCCGGGCACGGCGCCAGCGTAGTAGCCGCCGGGCGGCCGCGCCCGCTCGCCCGGCAGGCCGGCCGGGCGAGCGCGCGGCGGCGCGCCGGCGCATCGCCGCCCGGGCCGGCCTGCCGGGCGGGCCTGGATTGTCAGACCCCGGGGCTATCTTCGAACGCAGTTGCAAGGAGATGGACAGCAAGCCGAATTTATGTTCGAATAAGTGAGCGGTGCTCGGCAGCTCAGCCCCCTAGGGCTGCCGGGCACCGGTCGGGCCGGGCGCGTGAGCGCCGGGCCGGGGGACCGGGCCGCCCAAAGGAGGAGGACACAGATGAGCGCGATCGTTCAGGTTCGGCCGGACCGGCCGCGAGCCCGAGTCGCGCCGTCCGCGCTGGCGCTGATGGCATCTGCGCGGCACGGCCTGGCCGCGGCCGAGGGCGAGTCGTCGCCCGGCGCCCGGTACGTGGCCGCCCACCTCGCGGCCCTGCGGGCCGCGGCGGCCGTGGTGGCCGCCCGGGCGGAGCCGGGCAGCACCGGGCGCCGTCGCAAGCCGCAGAGCGTGTGGGAACTGCTGCCGCGGGTGGAGCCGGCGCTGTGCGAGTGGGCGGCGTTCTTCGCGGCGGGCGCGGGCAAGCGGGCGGCGGCCGAGGCGGGCCTGTCCCGGGCCGTGGCCCCGGCCGAGGCCGATGACCTGCTCCGGGATGCCGGGATCTTCGTCGGCCTGGCCGAGAGCGCACTGGGGATCCCGGCCCAGGAGGCCCTGCCGCTGCGCCCGGCCGGCTAGCCCGCTGGCGGTTTCGCGGGCACCGGGCCTGCCGGGCATGCAGAGAGCCCGGGTCGGAGCGACCCGGGCTCAGCAGCGAGGTCACAGCAGTGCGGGGCCTAGCAGCGCGGAACTAGCAGCGCGGGCACGGCCGCTGGCCCGGCAGCGAGGGCTCAGAAGGAGTCGATGGCGCCGCGCGCGTCGGCGTCGAGAATGCCCCAGTTGATCAGTTCCTCGGTGAGGTCGGCCGGGGTCCGGTCGTAGATCACCGCAAGCGAGCGCAGGTCCTCCTGGCGGATGGACAGCACCCGGCCGTTGTAGTCGCCGCGCTGGCTCTGGATCGTCGCCACGTAGCGGGCCAGCGGGCCCGCCTTCTCCTTGGGCAGCTGGGCCATCCGCTCCAGGTCAATGACCAGCTTGGGCGCGGGGGCCAGCAGCGTGGGCAGGACGTCGCCGGGCAGCAGCTCGGACACCGGAACTCCGTAGAAATCGGCAAGCTCAGCAAGCTTCTGCACGGTGACAGAGCGGTCGCCGCGCTCGTAGGAGCCAACAACGACGGCCTTCCAGCGGCCGCGCGACTTCTCTTCAACGCCATGCAGCGAGAGGCCCTGCTGCGTGCGAATGGCGCGCAGCCTCGCGCCGAGAGTCTTGGCGTAATCAGATGGCATGGTGCTCGGCCCCCTGGCCTGATGTCTGCTGTGGGTGATGGTTACGCTCAGTGACGGTAAGCCGCCACGCGCGGTAGGTCAAGCCGAACGCCAAAAAGCGGATGAACTAACGCGCGTCGGCGCATCCTAACGCGATCGGCGCGAGCGTCCGCGTGGCGGCCGGGATGCCCTGTCCCGCCGGCGTTTCCGGGGCGTGACCACCGGATGTACGAGTACGGGCAGACCCTCGTATTATCGGGCAAAACCTCATCCCGTGTGACAGAGATCACTTCCTGTTACGCGGCGTGCATCCTGGCGGAGAAGCGCTGATAAGCGCGCTAGCCGCCCGGTTCCGGCCGGACCGGAAGCCCTCGGCGGCGGCGCAGCCCCCCGGCGGCGGCGGACGGGAACCTCCCGGCCGGCGGCATGAGTCGCATCTGCGGAGCGTGCGCCGGATAGCGCAGACTGCGGGCAGATGACATCAGCTGCGGGTGATGGCGTGCCGCGCGGCGTGTGGCCAGGTCTGCCTGGTACGGTAAAACCGGCTCGACGTCCTTTAAGGCCCGTCCAGAGAGGCGGGAAAGGAGGTCCGTAAAGATGCATGCAATCGATGGGGCGGCCGGCGGAGCACCGCCCGGTGGCACCGACCCCGCCGGGCTCGTGCCTGGCGGCCCCGGAACTGGCGGCACTGCGCCCGGTGGTTCCGCGCCCGGCAGTGCCGGGGCGCAGCGGTCCCTGCCCGACGGGGCGAAAACGGTCCTGGGGGCGACGGAGATCCGGCGGGCACTGACCCGGATCGCGCACGAGATCCTGGAGCGCACCGACGGTGCGGCCGACGTCGTCCTGCTGGGCATCCCGACCCGGGGCGTGACGCTGGCCCGGCGGCTGGCTGACCGGCTCGCCCAGGTCGAGGACAGCGTGACCCCGGCAGGCTCGCTCGACATCACCATGTACCGCGACGACCTGCGGCTGCGGCCGGCCCGGACGCTCGGCCACACCGATGTCCCGGCCTCGGGGATCGACGACCGCGTTGTCGTGCTGGTCGATGACGTCCTGTTCTCCGGCCGGACCGTGCGCGCCGCCCTGGACGCGCTCAACGACCTGGGCCGCCCGCGCGCGGTCCAGCTGGCCGTGCTAGTCGACCGCGGTCACCGGGAGCTGCCGATCCGGCCCGACTACGTAGGCAAGAACCTGCCGACCTCGCAGCGCGAGGTGGTCAAGGTGCTGCTCGAGGAGGTCGACGGCCAGGACGCGGTACTGCTGGGCGACGGCGGCAATGGCAGCCACGGGGCCAGCGCGTGAACCGGCATCTCATCTCCGCCGCGGACCTGAGCCGCGATGACGCGCTGCGCATCCTGGACACGGCCGAGGAACTGGCCCAGGTATCGGGCCGGGCGGTGCCCAAGCTGCCGACCCTGCGCGGCCGCACGGTGGTCAACCTGTTCTACGAGGACTCCACCCGGACCCGGATCTCGTTCGAGGCGGCGGCCAAGCGGCTGTCCGCCGACGTCATCAACTTCTCCGCCAAGGGCTCCAGCGTGGCCAAGGGGGAGAGCCTGAAGGACACCGCGCTGACCCTGGAGGCGATGGGCGCCGACGCGGTGGTCATCCGGCACCCCGCCTCCGGCGCCCCGCACCGGCTGGCCGGCTGGGTGGCCGGGAGCGTGATCAACGCCGGCGACGGCCAGCACGAGCACCCGACCCAGGCGCTGCTGGACGCCTTCACCATGCGCCGGCGGCTGGGCCGGCTGGACGGCCTGCGGGTGGCCATCGTCGGCGACGTCCTGCACAGCCGGGTGGCCCGGTCCAACGTCCGGCTGCTGCACACGCTGGGCGCCGAGGTCACCCTGGTGGCCCCGCCCACCCTGCTGCCCGTCGCGGTCACCGGCTGGCCGTGCGAGGTCGGCTATGACCTGGACACCGCGCTGCCCAAGGCGGACGTGGTGATGATGCTGCGGGTGCAGCAGGAGCGGATGAACGCCGCCTACTTCCCGACCGTCCGGGAGTACAGCCGCCGGTACGGCCTGGACTCGGGGCGGATGGCGATGCTGCCCGAGCACGCCATCGTCATGCACCCGGGCCCGATGAACCGCGGCGTGGAGATCGCCGCCGACGTGGCCGACTCGGTCCGGTCCACGATCGTCGAGCAGGTTGGCAACGGGGTCAGCGTCCGGATGGCGGTCTTGTACCTGCTGCTGGGCGGATCGGAGGCACAGCGTTGACGGACTTCGCGCACGACGATGACCGGGCCGGCGGCGAGCAGCCCTGGCTGATCCGCGGCGCCCGGCCGCTGGGCGGGCCGGCCGCCGACCTGGTGCTGGCCGGCGGCATCATCACCGACATCACGCCGGCCGGCGCGGCCGCCGTCCCGGCCGGGGCGCAGGTGCTGGACGCGACCGGGCTGATCGCCCTGCCCGGCCTGGTCGACCTGCACGCGCACCTGCGCGAGCCAGGCCGCGAGGACGCCGAGACGGTGGAGACCGGCACGGCCGCCGCGGCGCTGGGCGGGTTCACCGCGGTGCACGCGATGGCCAACACCGACCCGGTCGCCGACACCGCCGGCGTCGTCGAGCAGATCTGGCGGCTCGGCCGCCGGGCCGGCCGCTGCGACGTGCGCCCGGTCGGCGCGGTCACCACCGGCCTGGAGGGCCGCCAGCTCGCCGAGCTGGGGGCGATGCACGACTCCCGGGCCCGGGTCCGGATCTTCTCCGATGACGGCCGCTGCGTGTCGGACGCGGTGCTGATGCGCCGGGCGCTGGAGTACGTCAAGGCCTTCGACGGGGTCATCGCCCAGCACGCCCAGGAGCCGCGGCTCACCGACGGGGCCCAGGTCAACGAGGGCGAGATGTCGGGCCAGCTGGGCCTGGCCGGCTGGCCGGCGGTGGCCGAGGAGGCAATCATCGCCCGGGACTGCCTGCTGACCGCCCACGTCGGCTCGGCGCTGCACGTGTGCCATGTCTCCACGGCCGGCTCGGTCGAGATCATCCGCTGGGCCAAGTCCAAGGGCTGGCGGGTGACCGCCGAGGTCACCCCGCACCACCTGCTGCTGACCGACGAGCTGACGGCCGGCTACGACCCGGTCTACAAGGTCAACCCGCCGCTGCGCACGGCCGCCGACGTCGAGGCGCTGCGCGCCGCGCTGGCCGACGGGACAATCGACTGCGTGGCCACCGACCACGCGCCGCACCCGGTGGAAGACAAGGAGACCGAGTGGCAGGCCGCCGCGTTCGGGATGACCGGCCTGGAGACCGCGCTGCGGGTGGTGCAGGAGGCCATGGTGGACAGCGGGCTGCTGGACTGGGCCGGGGTGGCCGACCGGATGTCGGCCCGCCCGGCGGCCATCGGCCAGCTGGACGGGACCGGCGGCGGGCCGGCGGGCAGCCCGCCCGCCGAGGTGCACGGCCGGCCGCTGGAGCCGGGCGCGCCCGCCAACCTGGTCCTGTATGACCCGGCCGCGCGCAGTGCCGTCGATCCGGCCGCGCACGCCTCGCGCAGCCGCAACTCCCCGTTCGCCGGCCGGACGCTGCCGGGGCAGGTGCAGGCCACGTTCCTGCGCGGCACCGCCACGGTGCTCGACGGGAAGCTGGCCCGGTGACCGGCACCGCTGCTGACGCCCCGGCGGCCGCCCTCCTGGTCCTGGAGGACGGCGTCACCTTCCGCGGCCGCGCGTTCGGCGCCCCCGGCGAGAGCTTCGGCGAGATGGTCTTCAACACCGGCATGACCGGCTACCAGGAGACCCTGACCGATCCGTCGTACTGCGGCCAGATCGTCGCGATGACCGCGCCGCACATCGGCAACACCGGCATCAACGACGAGGACGATGAGTCGCGCCGGATCTGGGTCAGCGGCTACGTGGTGCGCGAGCCGGCCCGGATCACCTCCAGCTGGCGGGCCCGCCGCAGCCTGGACGACGAGCTGCGGGCCCAGGACATCACCGGCATCGCGATGCCCGGCACCCGGGCGCTGACCCGGCACCTGCGCGACCGCGGCGCCATGCGCGCCGGGGTATCCAGCACCGAGACCGACCCGCAGGCGCTGCTGAGCCGGGTCCTGGACAGCCCCGTCATGACCGGCGCTGACCTGGCCCGCCGGGTCAGCACGGCGGAGCCGTACGTGGTTGCGCCGCCGGATGGCACGCCGGTCCGGTTCCGGGTCGCGGCGGTCGACCTGGGCATCAAGGCGGCCACCCCCGGCTACCTGGCCCGGCTCGGCTGCGAGGTGCACGTGCTGCCGGCCACGGTCACCGCGGCTGACATCACGGCGCTGGGCCCGGACGGCGTCTTCTTCGCCAACGGCCCCGGCGACCCGGCGGCGCTGGGCTACGCGGTCGAGGCGATGACCGGCGTGCTGCGCGCCGGGCTGCCTGTCTTCGGCATCTGCCTGGGCAGCCAGATCCTCGGCCGGGCGCTCGGCCTGGACACCTACAAGCTGCGGTTCGGCCACCGCGGCGTCAACCAGCCGGTGGCGGATCTGCGCACCGGCCGGGTGCAGATCACCAGCCACAATCACGGCTTCGCCGTCGCCATGCCCGCCGGCTACAGCCAGGACGGCCGCCGGGCCGGCCCGGACGGCGGCCCGGCCCGGTTCGACACCGGCCTCGGCGCCGCCGAGGTCACCCACGTCAACCTCAACGACGGCGTGGTCGAGGGGCTGCGGCTGCTGGACGCCCCGGCCTTCGCCGTGCAGTACCACCCGGAGGCCGCGCCCGGCCCGCACGACGCGGCCGGCCTGTTCACCCAGTTCTGCGAGCTCATGGAGGGCGGGGCCCGTGCCTAGGCGCGCCGACCTGAAGTCGGTCCTGGTCATCGGCTCCGGGCCGATCATCATCGGTCAGGCCTGCGAGTTTGACTACTCCGGCACCCAGGCCTGCCGGGTGCTGCGGGAGGAGGGCATCCGGGTCAGCCTGGTGAACTCCAACCCGGCGACGATCATGACCGACCCGGAGTTCGCCGACGCCACCTACGTCGAGCCGATCACCCGCGACGTGCTGGAGAAAGTGATCGCCAAGGAGCGGCCCGACGCGATCCTGCCCACCCTCGGCGGCCAGACCGCGCTGAACGCGGCCGTCGCGCTGCACGAGGCCGGCGTCCTGGCCAAGTACAACGTGGAGCTGATCGGCGCGGGCATCGAGGCGATCCGGGCCGGGGAGGACCGCAGCCAGTTCAAGCAGATTGTCACCGGCCTCGGCGCCGAGGTGCCGAGCAGCCGGATCTGTCACTCGCTGGCCGACTGCGAGCAGGCCGCCGCCGAGCTCGGCTTCCCGGTCGTCATCCGGCCGTCGTTCACCCTGGGCGGCACCGGCTCGGGCATCGCGCGGGACGAGGCCGGCCTGCGCCGGATGGCCGGCGCGGGCCTGGATGCCAGTCCCGTCACCGAGGTCCTGCTGGAGGAGTCGGTCCTGGGCTGGAAGGAGTTCGAGCTCGAGCTGATGCGCGACCGGCACGACAACGTGGTGATCGTCTGCTCGATCGAGAACGTCGACCCGATGGGCGTGCACACCGGCGACTCGGTGACCGTCGCGCCCGCGATGACCCTGACCGACCGCGAGTACCAGCACATGCGCGATGTCGCGATCGCCACCGCCCGCGCCGTCGGCGTGGACACCGGCGGCTGCAACATCCAGTTCGCGGTGCACCCGCAGACCGGCCGGATGGTCGTGATCGAGATGAACCCGCGGGTGTCCCGGTCCAGCGCGCTGGCCTCCAAGGCCACCGGCTTCCCGATCGCCAAGATCGCCGCCCGGCTGGCCATCGGCTACACCCTCGATGAGATCCGCAACGACATCACCGGCGAGACCCCGGCCAGCTTCGAGCCCGCCCTGGACTACGTCGTGGTCAAGGTGCCCCGGTTCGCCTTCGAGAAATTCCCCGGCGCCGACCCCGAGCTGACCACGCACATGAAGTCGGTCGGCGAGGCGATGGCCATCGGGCGCAGCTTCCCGGAGGCGCTGCAGAAGGCGCTGCGCTCGCTGGAGTCGCCGGGCGCCCCGTTCAGCTGGGCGGGCCCGCCGGGCGACAAGGCCGCGCTGCTGGCCGCCAGCGCCGTCGCCCATGACGGCCGGCTGGCCACCGTGCACCAGGCCCTGCGGGCCGGCGCCACCGTCGCCGAGGCGGCCGCCGCGACCAGCATCGACCCGTGGTTCCTCGATCAGATCGCCGGCATTGAGGAGATCGCGCAGCGGCTGGCGGGCAGCGCCGGGCAGCCCGGCCCGGACCTGCTGGCTCAGGCCAAGGCGGCCGGATTCTCCGACGCCCAGGTCGGCCAGCTGACCGGCGCCAGCGAGGCCCGCGCCCGCCAGCTCCGCCACGACCTGGGGATCCGGCCGGTGTACCACACCGTGGACACCTGCGCCGCGGAGTTCGCGGCCCGCACCCCGTACCTGTACTCCACCTACGACGCGCAGACCGAGGTACCCGGCGGCGAGACTCCCAAGGTGATCATCCTGGGCAGCGGCCCGAACCGGATCGGGCAGGGCATCGAGTTCGACTACGCCTGCGTGCATGCCTCGTTCGCGCTCACCGCGGCGGGCTATGAGACCGTCATGGTCAACTGCAACCCCGAGACCGTGTCCACCGACTACGACACCTCCGGGCGGCTGTACTTCGAGCCGCTGACCCTGGAGGACGTGCTGGAGGTCGTCGCGGCCGAGCAGGCCACCGGGCCGGTGGCCGGGGTGATCGTGCAGCTCGGCGGGCAGACCCCGCTGGGCCTGGCCCGGTCGCTGGCTGCCGCGGGCATCCCCGTGGTCGGCACCTCGCCGGAGGCGATCCACCTGGCCGAGGACCGGGGTGAGTTCGGCCGGGTGCTGGCGAAGGCCGGGCTGCTCGCCCCGCGGTTCGGCACCGCCACCTCGCCCGGCGAGGCCGCCGCGGTGGCCGCCGAGATCGGCTACCCGGTCCTGGTCCGGCCGTCCTACGTGCTCGGCGGCCGCGGCATGGAGATCGTCTACGACGACGCCACGCTGGCCGCCTACGTGCAGCGGGCCACCGAGGCCAGCCCGGAGCACCCGGTGCTGATCGACCGGTTCCTGGACGACGCGGTGGAGATCGACGTTGACGCCCTGTTCGACGGCACCGAGCTGTACCTGGGCGGCGTGATGGAGCACATCGAGGAAGCCGGCATCCACTCCGGCGACTCGGCCTGCGCGCTGCCGCCGATCACCCTGGGCAGCGACTACATCGACGTGATCCGCGAGTCCACCGCCGCCATCGCCCGCGGCGTGGGCGTGCGCGGCCTGCTGAACGTGCAGTACGCGCTGGCGGCGGGGGTGGTGTACGTGCTGGAGGCCAACCCGCGCGCGTCCCGCACGGTCCCGTTCGTGTCCAAGGCGACGGCCGTGCCGCTGGCCAAGGCGGCGGCCCGGATCATGCTCGGCGCGACGGTCGCCGGACTGCGGGCCGAGGGGCTGCTGCCGGCCAGCGGCGACGGCGGCACCCTGCCGCTGGACGCGCCGGTCGCGGTCAAGGAGGCGGTGCTGCCGTTCGGCCGGTTCGCCGACGAGCGCGGCCAGGGCGTGGACACCGTGCTCGGGCCGGAGATGCGCTCCACCGGCGAGGTGATGGGGATCGACGAGGAGTTCGGCACCGCCTACGCCAAGTCGCAGGCGGCCGCCTACGGCTCGCTGCCGGTCAAGGGCCGCGCCTTCGTGTCGGTGGCCAGCAAGGACAAGCGCTCGATGATCTTCCCGGTCAAGCGGCTGGCCGACCTGGGCTTTGAGATCCTGGCCACCCGCGGGACGGGGGAGGTGCTGCGCCGCCACGGGGTCCGTGCCACGATCGTGCGTAAGCACAGCGAGGGCACCGGGCCGGCGGGCGAGCCGACGATCGTCGACAAGATCCTGGCCGGCGAGGTGGACCTGATCATCAACACGCCATTCGGCAGTCCCGGCCACTCCGGCCCGCGGCTGGATGGTTACGAGATC
This sequence comes from uncultured Actinomycetota bacterium, assembly GCA_963780555.1. Taxonomy (GTDB): domain Bacteria; phylum Actinomycetota; class Actinomycetes; order Streptosporangiales; family Streptosporangiaceae; genus DASUBV01. The sequence continues at coordinate 831,108 of CAWACD010000002.1, forward strand.
CGCACCGCCGCCGTCCGGCGCGGCATCCCGTGCGTCACGACCGTCCAGGGCCTCGCGGCCGCCGCGGCGGGGATCGAGGCGATCACGCGCGACGAGGTGGGCGTGCGGTCGCTGCAAGAGCATGCGGCGCGGCTGCGCGGTGCCGCGGTACCCGACCCGGGCCAGCGCCGCGGCGGTGCACCGCCCGGCGGCAGCCGCGACGGCTAGGCAGAAGGATGAGCGGCCAGTGAGCCACAGCGAGACCGAGGTCCAGGCCGGGCCCGTGCAGGTGCGCGGGACGGTGCTGACCGTGCGCCGGGTAGATGCCTACTACGCCATGACGGTCGTGGCGCCGGGGATAGCGGCCCGGTTCCGGCCCGGCCAGTTCGTCGCGGTCGCGGTCGGCGGCGAGGACAGCGCCATGCTGCTGCGCCGGGCGTTCTCCATCCACGACGTGCGGCCCGATCACGGCGGCACGGTCGAGTTCATCTTCGCCGTGCACGGCAGCGGCACCCGCTGGCTGGCCGAGCGCCGGGCCCGCGACGTGCTGGACATCACCGGCCCGCTGGGCCGCCCGTTCCCGGTGCCCCGCGACCCGGTCAGCTGCCTGCTGGTCGGCGGCGGGTACGGCAGCGCCCCGCTGTTCGCGCTGGCCAGCCGGCTGCGCGAGCGGCGCAGCACGGTCGATTTCCTGATCGGGGCGGCCAGCGGCGACAAGGTGTTCGGCGCGCTGACCGCCCGGCGGACCGGGCGGACCGCCACGATCACCACCGAGGACGGCTCGCTCGGCGTCCGCGGCCTCGTCACCGACATGCTCGGCCAGGTGATCCACGAGGCCCGCACCGACGTCATCTACGCCTGCGGCCCGATGCCGATGCTGCGGCAGGTGACCGCGCTGGCCGGCCGCTACGACATCCCCGTGCAGGCCTGCGTCGAGGAGCAGATGGCCTGCGGTATCGGGGTCTGCATGACCTGCGTGCTGCCGGTGACCGGCACCGACGGGGTGACCCGGATGGTGCGCTCGTGCACGGACGGGCCGGTGTTCCGCGGCGAGCAGGTCCGCTGGGACGACGTGGGCACCATCCCGTTCGACGCGCTCGGGGCGCCCGGCTGGGAGCCGCGGACCCGGCGGGCCGCCGGGGCTGACGGCGGCGGGGCCGGGGGCGGGGCACCGGCCCGCGAGGGAGCCCGGGGCCGCGGCGGGCCCGGCGCGGCCGCCGCTCCCGGCCCGGCCCGGAAGCCGCGCCGTGACTGACCTGCGGACCCGGCTGGGTCACATCGAGCTGCCCAACCCGGTCCTGACCGCGTCGGGCTGCGCCAGCGCCGGCCGTGAGCTGGCGCAGTTCATCGACGTCTCCAAGATCGGCGCGGTCGTCACCAAGTCGGTCATGCTGGCCCCGCGGGCGGGCCGGCCGACCTCGCGGATGGCCGAGACGCCCAGCGGGATGCTCAACTCGATCGGCCTGCAGGGCCCCGGCATCGACTCGTTCCTGCAGCGCGACCTGCCCTGGCTGCTGTCGCGGGGCGCGCGGGCGGTGGTGTCGATCGCGGGCGGCACCGTGGCCGAGTACGCCGAGCTGGCCGGCCGGCTGTCGGACGCGGCCGGGGTGACCGCCATCGAGGTCAACATCTCCTGCCCCAATGTCGAGCACCGCGGGCAGGTGTTCGCCTGCGACCCGGGGGCGTCGGCGTCAGTGATCGAGGCCGTGCGCGGGCGCACCCGTTATGACATCCCCGTGTTCGCCAAGCTGTCGCCGGACGTGACCGACATCGTCGCCATCGCCAAGGCCTGCGTCACGGCCGGGGCGGACGGGCTGTCGCTGATCAATACCCTGCTCGGGATGGTCATCGACACCGAGACCATGCGGCCGGCGCTGGCCGGGGTGACCGGCGGGCTGTCCGGGCCGGCCATCCGGCCGGTGGCGGTCCGGTGCATCTGGCAGGTCCGCGAGGCGCTGCCGGACGTGCCGATCATCGGGATGGGCGGGATCAGGACCGGGCGGGACGCCCTGGAGCTGATCCTGGCCGGGGCCTCGATGGTCAGCGTGGGCACCACCATCTTCCACGACCCGTCGGCCTGCGCGCGGGTGCTGCGCGAGCTGGATGAGGAACTGGGGCGGCGCGGGATCGAGCGGCTGTCGGATGTCATCGGGCTGGCGCACGAGCCGCGCGCCACGCCCCGGCGGCGGCTGAGCGGCCTGCGCGAGTAGCGCCTGGCGCCGCGTGCGGGCCAGCGGTCAGCAGCCGCGGCCGGGCGGCGGGAAATGGAAAACCACAGCGGGCGCAAGGGCCCAGTGAGGAGAAACATCGTGACCGGCCTGGCACCGATTGCCGTAGCCCTGGACGCGCCTGATCTGGATACTGCAGCGCGCTGGGCGGCCCTGGTTACCCCGCATGTCTCGACCGTGAAAATCGGGCTGGAACTTTACCTTCGCTACGGCCCGGAAGCGGTGGCCTCAATACGCGGCGCCAGTGCCGTAGACGTTTTCCTGGACCTGAAACTGCATGACATCCCGGCCACCGTGGCGGGGGCCGCGAGGGCGGTCGCCCGGCTGCGCCCGGCGCTGCTGACGGTACACGCGGCGGCCGGGCCGGCGGCGATCCGGGCGGCGGCGCAGGCGGCCCCGGGCACCGCGATCGTGGCGGTCACGGTGCTGACCTCCCTGTCGGATACCGACCTGGGCCTGCTCGGCGTGATCGGGCCGGTCGGTGACGCGGTGCGGCGGCTGGCGGCCCTGTCGGTGGCCGCCGGGGCCACCGGGCTGGTGTGCTCGCCGCGCGAGGTGGCCGCAGTCCGCGGCGAGGTCGGTGACGACATCACGATCATTACCCCGGGCGTGCGGCCGGCGGGCGCCGAGGCACACGATCAGGCCCGGATCGCCACCCCGGTGGAAGCGCTGCGGGCCGGCGCCGACCTGCTGGTGATCGGCCGCCCGATCACCGGGGCGGCCGATCCCGGAGCGGCTGCGGCGGCCATCGCCGCCTCGCTGCGCAAGGCCGAGGTGGCCGGCCGCTGACCTCAGGCTGGAGTGCTGTGCTGTACTCTCACGCACCAGATCGACTACGCTGTGTCTTTAGTCGAATGCGTCACGTAATAATGGGCAATTTGTGACGGCTATAACGGGGGTTCGCGTTGCCGATGCGGGCCGCTTTCGCTAGTTTCCCCTCGCGGAGCGAGTTTTTCGATACGAAACCCGAGGTGACCTCAGCGTGGCTCTTCCTCCACTAACCCCCGAGCAGCGGGCGGCGGCGCTTGAGAAGGCGGCCAAGGCACGTAAAGACCGTGCGGAGGTTAAGAACCGGCTCAAGCACGGTTCCACGACCCTGCCCCAGGTCCTTAAGGAGGGCCAGACCGACGATGTTGTCGGCAAGATGAAGGTGTCGGCCCTGCTGGAGTCCATGCCAGGCGTGGGCAAGGTCCGGGCCAAGCAGATCATGGAGCGGCTGGGCATTGCCGAGTCGCGGCGTGTCCGCGGTCTGGGCGCCAACCAGCGCACCGCGCTGGAGAATGAGTTCAAGGACATCTGACCAGAAGGGCAGACGTCACTGACGGGGCGGGGGACACCGTGTCAGCAGCAGGCCCGGCCGCAGTACGCGATCCGGCTGACCGGTCCCCTGTTCCCGCCCGTCTTACTGTGCTGTCCGGTCCTTCCGGAGTAGGCAAGAGCACAGTGGTAACGCGGCTGCGGCAAGAGCAGCCGCAGATTTGGCAATCTGTGTCGGTCACCACCCGGCCACCGCGGCCGGGTGAGGCCGATGGCCGTGAGTATTTCTTCATCAGCGAACGCCAATTTGACACAATGGCGGCTGACGGAAAACTCCTTGAATGGGCGCAGTTCGCGGGGAATAAGTACGGCACCCCGCGGACGCCCCTTCAGGAGCGGCTGCGGGACGGAATCCCGACATTGCTGGAGATCGATGTCGCGGGCGCCCGCCAGGTCCGCGCGGCGCTGCCGGGGGCCCTGCTGGTGTTCCTGGCCCCGCCGTCCTGGGCGGAGCTGGTGCGCCGCCTGACCGGCCGCGACACTGAGCCGCCCGAGGTGATCGAGCGGCGGCTGGCGGCCGCGCAGGCCGAGCTGGCGGCGGGGGCGGAGTTCGACATCACTCTTGTCAATACCGCCGTCGATGATGTATGCGAACAGCTGGTAACCTTGATGATGGTCCAGGCTGCCTGCTGAGGCGCTCGCGCGCCCTGGCTCGCGCCGGGCCGGCCCCGGTGCCGGGCGCCCTGCCCGGCCGCGGGCCCAGAACCTGGTTGTCCCAGTTCCAGACCGGAAGGCACCTAGTGGCAGCGACTCCGTCCGCCGAGGGCATCATCAGCCCGCCCATCGATGACCTGCTGCAGGTCGTGGACTCGAAGTACGGCCTGGTGATCATGGCGTCCAAGCGCGCCCGCCAGATCAACGCCTACTACGCCCAGCTCGGCGAGGGCCTGCTGGAGTACGTCGGCCCGCTGGTCGAGACCCGCGTCCAGGAGAAGCCGCTGTCGATCGCGCTGCGCGAGATCAGCGAGCGCATGCTCAGCGCTGAGCTCCCGCCTGCCGAGTCCTGAGCCCGGCCCGGCCGGAGCCAGCCAGGCTGCTGCGGGAGCGCCGATGCGGATCATCCTGGGCGTCAGCGCCGGGATAGCGGCGTATAAGGCCTGTGAGCTGCTGCGGCTGCTCACCGAGGCCGGTCATGAGGTCCGGGTCGTGCCGACCGCGGACTCCCTGAACTTTGTCGGTGCCGCCACCTGGGCGGCGCTGTCCGGACAGCCCGTCACGACCACGCCGTGGGACGACGTCGCGCAGGTACCGCATGTCCGGCTCGGCCAGGAAGCCGACCTGGTCATCGTCGCCCCGGCGACCGCCGACCTGATGGCCAGGGCGGCCGCCGGGATGTCGGGTGACCTGCTGACGGCGGTGCTGCTCACCGCGCGCTGCCCGGTCGTGCTGGCCCCGGCGATGCACACCGAGATGTGGCAGCACCCCGCCACCCGGGCCAACGTGGCCACGCTGCGCGGCCGGGGCGTTCTCGTGCTGGACCCGGCCGCCGGCCGGCTGACCGGTGCCGACTCCGGGCCGGGCCGGCTGCCCGAGCCCGCCAGCCTCTACTCCGTCGCGGTCCGGGTGCTGGCCCGCGGCGCCGCCGCGCTCCCCGCCGACCTGGCGGGCCGCCATGTGCTGGTCTCGGCCGGCGGCACCCGCGAGGACCTCGACCCGGTCCGCTACCTCGGCAACCGGTCCTCCGGCCGGCAGGGCTACGCGCTGGCCGTCACGGCCGTCAGCCGCGGCGCCCGGGTCACCCTCGTCGCGGCCAACTCTGAGCTGCCCGACCCGGCCGGCGTGCAGATCCTGCGCGCCGGCTCGGCTCTGGAACTGCGCGAGCACATGCTCGCCGCGGCGGCCGGCGCCGATGCCATCGTGATGGCCGCGGCCGTGGCTGACTTCCGGCCGGCCCGGCGCAGCGACACCAAGATCAAGAAGTCCGCCGGGCCGCCGGGGCCGGTCGAGCTGACGGAGAACCCGGACGTGCTGCGCGACCTGGTCGCCGCCCGCCGCCAGCCGGGCGGCCGCAGCGGCCAGGTCATCGTCGGCTTCGGCGCGGAGACCGGCGACGTGCTGGCGCACGGCCGGGCCAAGCTGGCGGCCAAGGGCTGCGACCTGCTCGTGGTCAACCAGGTCGGGGCCGGGCTGGCCTTCGGCACTCCCGACAACGAGGCCGTCGTGCTGAGCACGGACGGCCCGGAGGTCAAGATCGGGCGCGGGCCCAAGGAAGTCCTCGCCGACGTGATCTGGGACCTCGTCGTGCAGCGGCTGCCAGCTGGCTGACCTGCGGCCGGACCCCTCCGGGGACGGATGCTGCGCGGGCCCGGAGCGCCGCCGATAAACTGTGCCGAGCACAGTCCGAGAGAAATGGGTGGTCAGGTGGCTCGTCGTCTGTTTACCTCCGAGTCGGTCACCGAGGGCCACCCGGACAAGATGGCTGATCAGATCAGTGACGCGATCCTCGACGGGATGCTCAAGGGTGACCCGCACAGCCGGGTGGCCGTCGAGACCCTGATCACCACCGGCCAGGTGCACGTGGCCGGCGAGGTGACCACCGACACCTACGTCGACATCCCCGGCATCATCCGGGAGAAGATCCTGGAGATCGGCTACGACTCGTCGGCCAAGGGCTTCGACGGTGCCTCGTGCGGCGTCCAGGTGTCTATCGGGTCGCAGTCACCCGACATCGCGCTGGGCGTGCGGGAGGCGTTCGAGCACCGCGAGGGCGAGGGCGCTGACGAGCTGGACCGCCAGGGCGCCGGCGACCAGGGCCTGATGTTCGGCTACGCCTGCCGGGAAACCCCCGAGCTGATGCCGCTGCCCATCACCCTGGCGCACCGGCTGGCCCGCCGCCTGTCCGAGGTGCGGCGCAGCGGCGCCGTCCCCTACATCAGGCCCGACGGCAAGACCCAGGTCACCATCGAGTACGCGGGCAACGAAGCGGTCCGGCTCGACACCGTCGTGGTGTCCACCCAGCACGCCCCGGCGATCGACCTGCGCGAGCTGCTGACCCCCGACATCCGCGAGCACGTCGTCCAGCCGGTGGTGGACGAGCTGCAGATCAGCACCGAGGGCTACCGCCTGCTGGTCAACCCGACCGGCCGGTTCGAGGTGGGCGGCCCGATGGGCGACGCCGGGCTGACCGGCCGCAAGATCATCATTGACACCTACGGCGGGATGGCGCGGCACGGCGGCGGCGCATTCTCCGGCAAGGACCCGTCCAAGGTGGACCGCAGCGCCGCGTACGCGATGCGCTGGGTGGCGAAGAACGTCGTCGCGGCCGGGCTGGCCGACCGGTGCGAGACGCAGGTCGCCTACGCGATCGGCAAGGCCAAGCCGGTCGGGCTGTTCGTGGAGTGCTTCGGCACCGAGCAGGTGCCGGTTGAGCGCATCCAGGACGCGGTCCTGGAAGTATTCGACCTGCGCCCCGCGGCCATCATCCGGGACCTGGATCTGCTGCGGCCGATTTACGCTCAGACAGCTGCCTACGGCCATTTCGGCCGCGAGGAGCCGGACTTCTCCTGGGAGCGCACCGACCGCGCGGAGACGCTGCGGCGCGCCGCCGGAGCCTGACCGGGCCGGGGCCGGGTCAGCCGGACGGCCGCGGGCGCGCCGGGTTACCCGGCTGACCAGGCCGCCGCCGGGATTGCGGTCCGGGCCTTTACCGACCGGAGCTGACCATTTACTGACCGGCGCCGGGCATTCGGGCAATGCGCGCCTTTTGGGACAGCTTTTCGGTAAAGTCACCGATCATGTCGTCGTCCACCGAGTGGGCCGCAGACGGCGGGGGACCGACGCCGAAGCCGGACCATCGCCTGCCGCCGCTGACCCCCGCGGATGCCCCCGTCGAGCACGAGCACGAGGACCCGGTTCCGCGAGCCAGCCGGCCAGCCGCGGCGGACGTGCCCTGGTTCCTGCCCGCGGGCCGGGCCGGGCTGGCACCCGAGGCGCTGGACTCCGAAGCCGACAAGGTGCCCGGCCCCGCCCGGGCGCTGCCCGAGAACGCGGCCAACATCGTCAGCTCGCCGCCCTGGGCCAGCGAGCCCCCGACAGCCGACCTGGGAATCCCGCCCTGGGAGTCCGGACCCTGGCCGGCCCGCCGCCCCGGCGACCCGGCGGCGCCCGGCAGCAGTGCTCCGGCTGACAGCCGCAGCGACGCGGCCCATGCCCCTGGCCCGGCAGCCGCTGCGGACGGCGTGGCCCGCGAGGACGGCAGGGCCCGCCGGACCGGATCCCGGGCTGGCGCGCCGGCGGCTGCCGCGGCCGCGAATGGCGCAGGCGCCGGCCGGCATGCCGGCGGCCCGGCCGCAGGCGGTCCCGCGCTGGCGCGCGGCGCAGGCCTGCGGCCCGGCGCGGCATCCAGCGTGCACGACCGTCGCGGCGGCGAGACCCCCAACCCGTTCGCGATGCCGGCGCTGATCGCCGGGATCGCCGGCGTGCTGGTGCTGCCGGGGCTGATTCTCGGCGCGCTCGGCGTGCGCAGCAGCCGGCGGACCGGTGCCGGGCTGGTGCGTTCCTGGCTGGGCATCGGGCTGTCCGTGCTGTGGGCGGTCGCGATCATCCTCGTCGTAGCGCTGCCCGGGTCCAGCCCGGCCGCCGATGCCGGCTGCACGGCCTACCAGGCCGGCGCCAGGGGCGCGGTCAGTCAGGTCGCCTCGCAGCTGTCCGCCGGCGCGCCGGCCGGCCAGCTGCGCGCCAGCCTGGGCCCGGCCGCCTCCCGGGTGAACGCAGCCGCGGCCAGCGCGCAGAGCGTCTCGGTGCGCAGCACGCTGGCCGCGATGACCGGGGACCTGCAGTCCACGCTCAGCGAGGTCACGGCCGGCCGGCCGGTTCCGCCGCTGCTGCGGCACGAGCTGACCGGCGACATCGCCGCTGCCGCGCACGCCTGCGGCTAGCACCGTCTCGGGCCACCAGCCAGCCGTCGGCCCGGCCCGCGGCGGCAGTGCCCGGGGTCACCGCCGCCCGCGGCTAAGGCCGCCTGTGCCCGGCGCCGCCCGCGGCCAGCGCCGCCTGCGGGCGCGGGTGCTGCGGCCTGGCGCATGCCGAACGAGGCGGCGAATTTGTCGGCGGGGTCTGGTAAACCAGGGTCGTGGCAGCTCAGGTCCAGGCGCGCAAGAGGGCGGCCCGCCGTCCCGCGGCGAGCCGCGAGCCCGCCGCGACCCTGCCCGTCGCCCGGGTCGCGGTTGATGTCTCGCTGCCGCACCTGGACCGGCCCTTCGAGTACCTGATCCCCGAGACGCTGTCACAGGCGGCGGTGCCGGGCTGCCGGGTGCGGGTGCGCTTCGCCGGGCGGCTCACCGGCGGCTTCCTGCTCGGCCGGACCGCTGAGAGCGAGCACCAGGGCCGCCTGGGGTACCTGGAGCGGGTGCTGTCACCCGAGCCGGTGCTGACCCCCGAGATCGCCGGCCTGGCCCGGGCGGTCGCCGACCGGTACGGCGGCACTCTGGCCGACGTGCTGCGCCTGGCCATCCCGCCCCGGCACGCCGGAGCCGAGTCAGCGCCTGCCCCGGCCGTCCAGCCGCCGCTGGGCCGGCACCGGCCATTGTTTCCGGGCCTGCCGCCAGTCCTGAGCCTGCCGCCGGTTCTGCGTCGGCCACTGCGCCTGAGCCGGGCGCCTCGGCTGATCCCCGTGCCGTGGCTGGGGCAGCGGCCGTGCCTGAGCCGGACGCCGCGGCTGAGCCCGGCGCCGTGCCTGCGGCAGCGGCCGCGCCCGCGCCGGCCACCTCGCCTGCGCCGGACGCCGCGCCGCGACCCGGCGCGGAGACCGGGCCGGCCAGCGAGGGCAGCCCAGCGAGCCGGACCCGGCGGAACCAGCTGAGCCGGCCCGGGCCAGCGCCGCGGGCGGCGCGCTGGCCCCGGCGGCCGCGCCCGTGCCGGGCACCTGGGCCCGGTATCCGGCCGGGCCGTCATTCCTGGCCGCGGTCGCCGCCGGCCGGACGCCGCGGGCTGTCTGGTCGGCGCTGCCCGGCGCGGACTGGCCCGGCGAGATCGCCATCGCCGCCGCGGCCGCCGTCGCGGCGGGCCGTGGCGCGGTCGTGGTGGTGCCGGATGCTGGTGACCTGGAGCGCGTCGACGCGGCCCTGAGCCGTGAGCTCGGGCCGGGCCGGCATGTGATCCTGGCCGCCAGCCTGGGACCCGCGGAACGCTACCGCCGCTGGCTAGTGGCCGAGCGCGGTCAGGTGCCCGTCGTCGCCGGCACCCGGTCCGCGATGTTCGCGCCGGTCCGCGACCTGGGCCTGGTCGTCCTCTGGGATGAGGGCGACGACTCACTGGCCGAGCCGCGGGCACCGTACCCGCACGCACGCGAGGTGCTGGCGCTGCGGGCGCACCGGGCCGGCGCTGCCGCGCTCATCGGCGGGTTCGCCCGGACAGCAGAAGCCGCGCAGCTGCTGACCGGGAACTGGGCCCGGCCGCTGGCGGCCGACCGCGCCACCGTGCGCCGCTGGGCACCCGCTGTGCTCGCGCCGGGTGACGATGCTGAGCTGGCCAGGGATGAGGCGGCGCGGTCCGCCCGGCTGCCCAGCCTGGCCCTGCGCACCGCGCGCGATGCCCTGGCTCGCGGCCCCGTGCTGTTCCAGGTGCCGCGCAGCGGCTACCTGGCGGCGGTCGCCTGCGAGCGCTGCCACGCGCCGGCCCGCTGCCGCTGCGGGGGCCCGGCCCAGCTGCCCGGGCCCGGCGCGGCACCGCGCTGCGGCTGGTGCGGCAGCCCGGTCAGGAGAACCTGCCCGCATTGCGGGCATGACGGGCTGCGTGCCCTGGTCACCGGGGCCACCCGGACCGCCGAGGAACTGGGCCGGGCTTTCCCTGCCGTCCCGGTGCGCACGTCCGGCGGCAGCCGGGTGCTGGCGTCGGTGCCGGCCAGCCCGGCGGTCGTGGTCGCCACGCCCGGCGCCGAGCCCGTCGCTGACGGCGGGTACGCCGCGGCCGTCCTGCTCGACGGCTGGGCCCTGCTCGGCCGGGCCAGCCTGCGCGCCGCCGAGGAGGCGCTGCGCCGGTGGATGAATGCCGCCGCGCTGGTCCGGCCCGGCCCCGGCGGCGGCACCGTGGTCGTGGTGGCGGCGGCCAGCCTGCCCGCCGTCCAGGCGCTGATCCGGTGGGACCCGGCCACGTTCGCCGACCGTGAGCTCGCCGAGCGCCGGGAACTGCGCTTCCCGCCGGCGGCCCGGATGGCCGCGGTGTCGGGCTCGCACCGCGCGGTGCGGGCGCTGCTGGACGGCGCCGACCTGCCGGCCGGGGCTGAGGTGCTCGGCCCGGTGCCCGTGCCCGGCGGGGCGCCCGGCGGCGCCGGCCCGGAACCCGGCGATGCGGACAGCTCCCCGGCCTCGGCGGGGGCCAGCGCGGCGGCCGGCCCGGATGCTGACCAGGTCCGGTTCCTGGTGCGGGTGCCCAGGTCAGGTGGCGGTGAGCTGGCCGCGGTGCTGCGGGCCGGGCAGGCCGCCCGGACCGCGAAGAAGGAGGCAGGGCAGGTGCGGCTGGAGCTGGACCCGGCCGAGCTGATCTGACTATGGCGCGCGGAGGCCGTAGGGTGCTTGCGTGGCGACCTCACGACGGGATGCTGGCTCGCGGCGTACTGCTGCGCCTCCGCCCGGCCACGGGACGCCGCCGGGCGGCGATCCGCCGGCCGCCGGACGGCGCCGGGGCAGCACCTCCCGCGGCGGCCGCAGCGGCGCCCGGACAGCCGGCGGGGCCACTGGCCCGGCAGCCCGGCCAGCCGGGCAGCGGCCCGCCCGCCGGGGAGCAGCCAGCGGGCAAGCCGCCGGCGAATGGCCAGCCCGCGGACGGCGCGCCGGCCAGCGGGCCTGCCGGCGGCCAGCCGGCCAGCCTGATGGCTGCGCGATCTGGCGCGGCCGGCGCGAACGGGCGGGAGCGGCCGCGGATGCCGCCGGTACGGCTGGCCCCGCGCGACGAACTGGCCGCCGCGGCACGGGTGGCCCCGCTGCTGCGCGCGGCAGCCGACCTCAGCCTCTGGGCCAGCCAGGATGCCAGCCGCGTCGCTGGTGACTCGCTGAGCCCCGCCGCGGCCGCCGCGGCCGCAGCCGACCTGGAGCTCACCGCCAACGAGGTGGACGCGGCCTGGCGGGTGGCGGCAGCGACCCGGCTGCTGGACTGCGACGGCGCGGACACGGTCAGCGGCTGGGATTCCGGTGAGGTACTGGCCGCCTGGGACAGCGCGCTGGCCGCCATCCTGGACGCCGAGGAACTGGACGGGCTGGCGACTGCCCTCTACACCGTCGGGGCGCCGGTCCGGATCGACGCCCTGTTCGAGGCCTACACCGCGGCCGCGGGCACCACGCGGCCGGGAAGGCCCGGCCCCGGCGCTGGTGCGCCCCGCCAGCCCGATGAGGCAGCCGCCCTGTCGCGGGCCCTGGAGACGCTGGCCGACCTCGGCGTGGTCGAGCTCGGCACCGAGGAGGGCGCTGGCGGGCTGACCGTCACGCTGTCCCCGCTCGGCGTGTGGGGCGTGCACCGCCGGCTGCGCGGCCAGGGCTGGCACGTGCCGGTACTGGGCAGCGCGGGCCGCGACGGGGCCGTCGGCCTGCTGATGGCCCTGGCCAGCTGTGACGCCGAGGACGGCGAGGCGGAGATCGGCACCTGGCTGGCCGGCCGGACACCGCGGCAGGCAGCCAGGGAACTGATCCGGGCCGCGGCCAGCGGCTCACCAGGGCTGCGCGGCGCCGCCTTCGCGGTGCTGGACCGGATCGGCGGCGCGGCCATCGCCGAGGTCCGGGCGGTGCTGGGCGACCCGCTGCTGCGGGCGCACGCGGCGGTCTGGCTGCATGAGCACGACGAGGAAGCCGAGCTGCGGCCGGAGGACCGGACCTGGCTGCTGGTGGATCTCGGGGCCGGCCTGCTGGAGGAAGCGGACCCGCGCGACGTGGTCGCCGAGCTGCTGCCGGAGGTCTCGGCGCAGTCGCAGGCCGACATCGTGGCCGGGCTGTGGCGGGTGGCGCATCCCGGCGTCGTTGACCTGCTGACCGCGCTGAGCGAGCACCACCCCGACCCCGCGGTGGCGCGCGCCGCCCGCAAGGCCGCGTTCAAGGCGCGCTCCCCGCTGGCCGGCGGCCCGGGCGCCTGAGGCCACGTTCACCGGCCCGTATTCATAGACTGAGCGGGTCGTGATCACCGCCGGCATGGCCAGGAGGAACTGGGTGAGCATCAAGCCGATTCGACTGTTCGGGGATCCGGTCCTGCGGACGCCCGCGGATCCGGTGACCGACTTCGACGCTGAGCTGCGCCGGCTGGTGAAGGACCTCACTGACACGATGCAGGAGGCGCCCGGCGTCGGGCTGGCCGCGCCCCAGATCGGCGTGGGCCTGCGGGTGTTCACCTTCTACATCGATGACGAGCTCGGTCACCTGATCAACCCGGAGCTGCGGCTGTCGGAGGACGAGGAGACCGACGACGAGGGATGCCTGTCCTTCCCCGGCCTCCAGTACCCGACCAAGCGCTCGTACGGCGTCGTGGCCCGCGGCTTCAACATGCACGGCGAGCCGGTCACGCTGGAGGGCACCGGCCAGATGGCGCGGTGCGTCCAGCATGAGACCGACCATCTCGACGGCATCCTGTTCATCGACCGGCTAGACGCCGCGCAGCGCAAGCTGGCGATGAAGGAGATCCGGGCCGCGGAGTGGTGGGGCGAGCCGGTGCCGGAGATCCGGGCTTCCCCGCACCCGACCGGCGGCAGGGCCAGCTAGCAGATGCGCCTGGTATTCGCCGGGACCCCGGCCGCCGCGGTGCCGTCCCTGGACGCCCTGATCGGCTCCCGGCACGAGGTGGCCGCCGTGCTCACCCGGCCGGACGCGCCGGCCGGGCGCGGCCGCAAGGTCAGCCCGAGCCCGGTGGCGAGCCGCGCCGCCGAAGCGGGCATCGAGGTGCTCCGCCCGGCCCGGCCCCGGGACCCGGACTTCGTTGCCCGGCTGCGCGAGATCGCGCCCGACTGCTGCCCGGTCACCGCCTACGGGGCGCTGATCCCCGACCACGTTCTGGAGATCCCGCCGCAGGGCTGGGTGAACCTGCACTTCTCGCTGCTGCCGGCCTGGCGTGGCGCGGCCCCGGTGCAGAACGCCATCCGCCATGGCGATGACGTGACCGGCGCGACGACGTTCCGCCTGGTCCACGACCTCGACGCCGGGCCCACGTTCGGCATGCTCACCGAGCCCATCCAGCCCGCCGACACGGCCGGCTCGCTGCTGCAGCGGCTGAGCATTGCCGGGGCCGGCCTGCTGGTCACGACCCTGGACCTCATCGAGTCCGGGGAACTGGAGGCTCGCTCCCAGCCCGCCGACGGGATCAGCTTCGCGCCCAAGGTCAGTACCGCCGACGCGGAGGTGAACTGGAAGCTCCCGGCGGCCGCGGTGAGCAGGCTGATCCGCGCCTGCACCCCGGCGCCGGGCGCGTGGACCACGCTCGACGGCAGCCGGCTCAAGCTCGGCCCGGTCACGGAGGCGCGCGCGGCCGCCGTGCCAGCGGTCGGCGCGGACGGCGCGGACGGTGCCGGGAACGGAGCCGGGGAGCCGCCGGGACCGGGGGAGCTGCGGGTACTGCGGGACCGCGTTCTGGTCGGCACCGCGACCTGGCCCGTGCAGCTCGGCGAGGTTCAGGCGGACGGCAAGCGGCGCATGGCGGCCGCTGACTGGGCCCGCGGGCTGCGGGCCCGTGACGGCCACCCGGTGCTGGGCTAGGTGGCCCGCCCCGTACCCGCGCGCGGCCGGGACCGGAACCGGCGCCCGCCCGGTCAGCCCGGTCAGCACGGTCAGCCCGGTCAGCGCGCGCAGCACCGCGGCCGGGCCGACCCGGCCCGGCGCGCTGCCTGCGACGTCCTGTGCGCGGTCGCCGAGCGCGACGCCTACGCCAACCTGCTGCTGCCCGCGACCCTGACCGAGCGCGGGCTGGCCGGCCGGGACGCCGCGCTGGCCACCGAGCTGACCTACGGCACGCTGCGCGGCCGGGGTACCTATGACGCCATCCTCAGCATCTGCTGCGACCGTGACCTGGCCAGCCTCGACCTGGCCGTCCGCGAGATCCTCCGTCTCGGCACACATCAGCTGCTGGCCACCCGGGTGGCCCCGCACGCGGCGGTGGCCACCTCGGTGGACCTGATCCGGGACGTGGCCGGCCCGCGCCCGGCCGGGTTCGTCAACGCGGTGCTGCGCCGGGTGGCCACCCGTGACCTGGAAGGCTGGCTGGAGATCGCCGCGCCCGCCCGCGCCGATGACCTGACCGGCCATCTCGCGGTCCGCTACAGCTATCCGCGGTGGATTGTCACTGCGTGGTCGCAGGCGCTCGGCGAGGACCCCGCGGGCGGTCTGCCGGAGACCGAGGTGGCGCTGGCGGCCGACAGCGAGCGCCCGCAGGTCGCGCTGTGCGCCACGCCGGGCCTGGCCAGCCAGGCCGAGCTTGAGCTGACCGGGGTCGCACCCGCCCGCTGGTCGCCGCACGGCGGCTACCTCAGCGAGGGCGACCCGGCCCGGATCCCGGCCGTAGCCCAGGGCCGCGCGGGCGTCCAGGACGAGGCCAGCCAGCTGGCGGCCATCGCGCTGACCCGCGCGGACCTGCCCGGCAGCGATGCCCGCTGGCTGGACCTGTGCGCGGGGCCGGGCGGCAAGGCCCGGCTGCTGGGCGGGCTGGCCGGAGCCGCCGGCGCCCGGCTGGTGGCCGCTGAGCTGCGGCCGCACCGGGCCCGGATGGTGCGCCCGGCCGCCGCCGGGGCCTGGGCGGGCGAGATCGTGGTCGCCGACGGTACCCGGCCCGCCTGGCCGCCGGGTGCCTTCGACCGGGTCATCGCTGACGTGCCGTGCTCGGGGCTGGGCGCGCTGCGCCGCCGGCCCGAGGCTCGCTGGCGCCGCTCACCGGACAGCATCTCCGGCCTGGCCGCCCTGCAGCGTCAGCTGCTGGGCACCGCGCTGGACTCCGCGCGGCCCGGCGGCGTGGTCGCCTACGTGACCTGCTCGCCGCACGTCGCCGAGACCCGCGAGGTGCTGGCCGACGTGCTGTCGGGGCGCGGTGACGCCGAGATCCTGGACGCCCCGGCTCTCCTGGGCGAGGTGCCGGGGCTGGCCTGCCCGGCCCCGGACAGCCGGTACGCCCAGTTCTGGCCGCACCGGCACGGCACCGACGCCATCTTCCTGGCCCTGCTGCGCCGGACCCCGGCCCGCTGAACTCCGCTAGCTGGCGGGGATCGCCGCACCGGTGACCGCGCAGCAGTTCCTGTACCGCCGGCCCGACCCGCACCAGCACGCCCGGAACGACCGCGGCGGCCAGGCCGCGGGCGCCCCGTTCGCGGCCGCCACAGCGGCATAGCCGGTCAGCACGCCCGCGTCCCGCGGATCCACGCTGCCCTTACGCAGGTAGGTAGCGAACTGGCCGAAGTCGGCAGCGACCAGCGCGATGCGGCCCGGCGCATAGCTGGCGCGGGCGCGCAGGCCCGCCTCGGTGCGGGCCGTGTGGCCGGCCCAGCCCGGGCCGATGCGGCCGGCCAGGTCGGGAAGCTGCCGGGCCAGCCGCAGGTACTCAGACTGCGGCCACCACAGGACCGGCCCGTCCGCCGCGGCCTCCAGGGCGGGCGGATCAGCGGCGGCGCCGCTCGCGCCGTTCGCGGCGTCGTCCGCGCCGTCGTCACCAGGCCCGGCCCCGGCGTCCTGGCCGGCCTCCGTACCGTCCGCGACGTTGTCGCCCGGCTCGGCCCCGCCGTCGTCCATAAGGTCGTCGGCCGGTTCGGCCCCGCCGTCGTCCGTTACGTCGTCAGTTGGTCCGGTCCCGGCGTCCTGGCCGGGTTCCGTACCGTCCGCGACGTCGTGAGACGTACCGTCGTCGGCGTCGTCCGTTACGTCGTCAGCTGGTCCGGTCCCGGTCGTCCTGGCCGGGTCGCTCCGGTACGGTCCATAACGTGGTCAGCCGGTCCGGCCCCGGTGTCGTCCATAACGTGGTCAGCCGGTCCGGCCCCGGTGTCGTCCATAACGTCGTCAGCCGGTCCGGCCCCGGTGTCCTGGCCCGGCTCCGCGCCGGGCGCGCCGGCGACTTCCGCACGCCCGACGACGGCGCCGCCGGGGTCAGCACGCTCGAGGGAGTCGCTCCCGCCCGGGCCGTCGTCATCGCCAGGGTCGTCCGCTCCCGGCTCCATGCCGCCGGCTCCGGGCGCCGCGGGCCTGGCCCGCCGGGCCGCGGCCCCGGTCGCGTGGGTGTGCACTGCACCCCGCAGCTTGCGGGCCACGTCCTCGGCCTGCCGGCCCATCCGCTTCCTCGTGGCGTGCTCGAGCGCCGCGTCGGCCCAGCGCACCGCCTCGGCTTCCTGCCCGGCCTCGGCGAGCGCGAGCGCGGCCTGGACGCGCTGGCCGAAGCCGAGCCCGGCCTTGTTGCTGAGGCCGCCGCGGAACAAGACCTCGGCCGGCTCGCTGTCCCCGGACAGTGCCAGGGCGATGGCCAGCGCGATCCGCGCTCCGTGATCATCGCCAGCGGGCGGGGCCAGGGCCGCGGCGGTGCGCAGGATCGTGACTGCCTCGCCTAGCTCGCCCGCGTCGGTTAGCAGCCGGCCAGCCGCGACCAGAGCCTGCGCGGGCGTCACGCCCTCTAGCCCGCCCGGCCGCCGGGCCGCCTCGCGCAGCCGCGCTGCGACCGTGCCCGGGGATTCCAGGTACCTGGCCCGGACGCTCGCGAACATCAGGTCGTCGGCATTGAGGCTGCCATCCATACCGGGACATTAGCCCACCGGGCCAGGCATCCGCCGCGCTCGTCAGTGCCGGCTTACCAGGCCGCCTGGCCGCGCTGCCGGGGCGGGCGCCGGAGGTTGCGCCGGCCTACGATGGAGACCATGGCTGATCCTCGGAAGCCGGGCGCCCGGCCGGCCGCCCGGCCGGGCGCTGGTGCCCGCGGATTATCCGGACGGGACCGGCGATGCGCGTCGTAGAGCTGTCTAACCACCCGGCGGACCTGCTGCGGCAGACCCGGCGGCGCGGTGCCGCGCAGCTCAGCCGCGAGCAGCGACAGTACACCGCCGACCTGGCCCGGCACGACCAGCTCCTGCGCGACACCAGGCGAGCCCGGGACCAGGCCCGGGCCGGTCGGCACTGGGCCGCCTGGCTGCGGGCCATCCTCGCCGTCCGACGGCAGCGGCGGCAGGCTCCCCGCCCGCCCGTCAGCTTCCGGCCTGTCTCGGGCACCGAGGCCCGCCAGGCCGCCGGGGTGGACGGGGAGCGGCTGGCGATCGCCGCGCTCGGTCAGCTCCTCGGCGACGAGTGGACCGCGCTGCGCGGATACCACAACCGGCGCGGCGAGATCGACCTGATCCTGGCCGGCCCGGACGGCCTGGCTGCCATCGAGGTCAAGTATCACAACGCCACCGTGCGGTGCGACGGAGATGCCTGGTGGGAGACCCGGAACGGCCGGCCCGGTAGCGGGGTAAGCGAGCCGCTGGCCGATGCCGGCGGTCGCTCGCCCAGCGTGCAGCTCACCGAGCCAGCCCGGCTGCTGGAGGAATTCCTGCACCGCCGGGGCCACCGGGTGGCCTTCCAGCTCGTCGTCCTGCTGAATCATCCGCGGGCCCGGCTCGGAACCTGCACGCGGCCGACCGTTCTCATCACGACCTCGGCCCGCGGCGTCACTGCCGCCCTGCGCGATGCCGGCCGGTCCCTGACGGCGGCCGAGATCAGCCAGCTCACCGAGCTGATCATCCAGGATCACGCCTACCATCAGGCGCGCCGCCGCTCGTAGCCTCGCGGCAGCGGGACGGCCGGGCGAGGTCAGAAGACGACGAGCTCGGCGGCGGTCAGGCCGGCCAGCTGGTAGTCCGCCGGGCCGGCCGGGCGGCCGGCCGTCAGCCTGATCAGGGTGGCCGGGCTGGTGCGCAGCCGGGCGGCGGGCCGCCCGGGCTGGCGGGCGCCGAGGGTCAGGGCCGGGCCGGGCGCCAGGGCCGCGCCGGGCGGCGCCGCATCCGGCGCGGCGGAGCCGGTCAGGGTGACCTCGGTGAGCGGGACCTGGCAGCGGCGCGTGTAGGCCGTCAGCAGCGCGGCGGCATCAGCGAACCCGGCACTGGCATAGGCACCCGGCAGGCCGAGCGCTTCCCGCACGTCACCGCCGTGCACCCACTCGCCGAGAGCGATGGCATCCAGCCGGCCGCCCGGCCGCGCCGATCGCCGCGCCGCCGGTCAGGTAGCCGTCCGCGAGCTCGGCGAGCAGCCGGGGCAGCGGCCATCCGCGCCGCTCCGCCACGTCGATCTCGTTGAGCTCGGGAGTGAAGGCGTGCAGCTGGCCGGTGACGGCCCGGCTCAGCGCCGCTGAGCAGTGCGCCAGCACGTCCCGCACCGACCAGCCCGGGCACGCGGTCGGGCGGTCCAGGGCCTGCTCGGGCGCCTCGCGCAGGACGGGCAGCAGCGCGTCGTGCTCGGCGCGCAGCAGCCGCGCCGGACGCTCCGGGTCGCGCGGCTGCGGTGCGGCCTCGGTCGTGACGGTCACGTCGCCCATCCTGGCAGAAACCGCATCCGGCGGCCCGTCTGGCGGCCGGTGATGGCCGGTACCGTGGCATCCATGACCGCCGAGGGCGTGATCGTCTGGTACAACCCGCGCTGCTCCAAGTGCCAGGGCGCCGAGGAGCTGCTGGCCAGCCGCGGCGTCCCCGCGCACCGGCTGCGCTACCTCGACGACCCGCCGGCGACCGCCGAGATCAGGCGGGTGCTGGGGCTGCTGGGCGCGACGGACCCGCGGGCGCTGATGCGCACGGGCGAGCCCCTGTATGCGGAGCTGGGCCTGGACCGGGCTGGCGGCGACGAGCTGATCGAGGCGATGGCGGCGCACCCGGTCCTGATCGAGCGCCCGGTGGTGATCTGGCCGGACCGGGCCGTCATCGCCCGGCCACCGGAACTGCTCCTGCCGTTGCTGGACGCCGGCTAGCACCGCGGGCCCGGACGAATCTTCTGTCGCCTCCGAACCCGGCCGTACTCCGCTGAACTGGCCCGTTACCGCCCGGCCGCGATCGCGGCCGCGGCTGGCGGCCGAGGCCGATGCTTGGCCAGCGCCCGGCGTGGTACTCCAGGGCCGAGTCCGCGCCGGGTCCTCACCCCCTCCCCGGACCCGGCGCGGCCTTCAGAAAGGACCTGCTGTGTTTCGTCCCGGTGCCCGTACCGTCGTCCGGGTAGCCGCCGCGGCCCTCGTGCCCGGCCTGCTGGTGACCGGATGCAAGATCCAGAACCTCGCGGCCGGCGACGGCCATCACAAGGCCCGCCACACCGCGCCCGCGCACGCTAAGTCGCACCATCACCACCACTCCGGGCACGCCAGCCAGCATTCGGCCAAGCCGGGCCCGGTCCGGCTCGTCACCGAGCCGGGCGCCGGGTTCGCGCCCGTCTACCGGCTGATCAGCGGTGCCCGGCACCGCATCGACATGACCATGTACGAGCTGGAGGACACCACCGCCGAGCACCGGCTGGCCGCCGCCGCCCGGCGCGGCGTGCGGGTGCGGGTCGTGCTGGACCAGCGCGAGCGCAGCACCAACTCCGCCGCCTACGACTACCTGACCGCGCACAAGGTCGCCGTCACCTGGTCGTCCTCGCGGTTTGAGTACACCCACCAGAAGACCGTGCTGATCGACCAGTCGGCGGCCGTCATCATGACCGCCAACCTGACGAGCAAGTACTACGCCACCAGCCGGGACTTCCTGGTCATCGACCGCGCGCCGGCCGACATCAGCGCCATCGCGCGGGTGTTCAGCGCAGACTTCGCGCACCGGGCCGTCAAGCCCGGTGATGGCCGGGACCTGGTCTGGTCACCCACCGACTCCCAGCGCCAGCTGCTGGCCCTCATCGCCGGAGCGCGGCACAGCCTGCGCATCTACAGCGAGGAGATGGGGGACTCGACGGTCGTGGACGCGCTCATCGCCGCCGCCCGCCGCGGCGTGGACGTCCGGGTGTGCGGCGAGAACACCGACGGCGAGTACGACGACGACTTCGCCCGGCTGGCCCGGGCGGGCGTGCACGTCAGTTACTTCAGCTCCCCGTCGGGCTTCTACATTCACGGGAAGATCGTCGAGGCCGACTACGGGACCGCGCGGGCCCGGATGTTCGCCGGGTCGGAGAACTTCTCCAGCACCTCGCTCAACCGCAACCGCGAGCTCGGCCTGATCGTGGGCAATCACAGCGCCATGGCCTCGGTCGCGCATACCTTCGCCGCCGACTTCCGCCGCGGCAAGCACTGGTCGTCGTCCTGATAACCGGATCCCGAACGGGGCCGGGGCACGCGGAGCCCGGACGGGCCCGCGTGCCCCGGCCTGCCGGAGACCCCGGGCTCAGGGCGCGGCTGGCACCGGCACGAAGGCGCGGACAGCCATACGGTCGGCTGCGCCGCCGGCCCCGGTCAGCCGCGAGCTCGGCTCAGCCGCTGGCCGGGTCAGCCGCGAGGGTCCCTCGAGCCGGCCGAATCGTCGGCCCGGTCAGAGTGCGGGGGCTAGCCGCCCGCGCGGGTCAGCGTGCGGCTGCCCGGCCGCGCGACGCGACGCGTGCCGATGTCGGCGCGCTGGCCCTGGGCGTAGCCGGCGCCGTAGCCCGAGCCGGAATAGGTCATCCGCGCCGTCCGGGTCACCGGGTACTCCCGCTGCACCGCGGCCCGGATCACCACCGACCGGTCCGCCAGCACCAGCTGCGCCCGCGACGCCTGGCCGGCCGGGGCGTCCTGGCCCGCCTGCTGAGTCGCCCGCTCCTCGGCCTCGCGTACCCGGCTGATGACCGCCGCGGCGAACCCCAGCAGCCACGACCGCCGCCACGCCCGCGGGCTCCTGCTGCGCTCGGGCACCCGCGCAGCGGCCAGGCCGTGCCACATCTGGATCAGCACCGAGGTGTACAGCACATCGGTCCGTTCCAGGTCCGACTCGTAGCCGAACAGGTGAATCTTCAGCCCGCCGTCCGGCGGGGTCAGCATGATGCACTGGCAGCGCAGCGCCACCCCCAGCCCGCACAGCAGGTGCGCCTTCACCCGGCCCCACGGGTTGTCGATGTCCACCATCCGGCTCGACGGAACGTCGGTCTCCGGCCTGGTGGCCGCCAGCAGCGCCCGGTCAATGCCGTACTTGGCCATCAGCTCCGCGGCCTTAGCGGTCAGCGCCTCGGCCTCCGGCGGCGTGCACGACTCGTCCTCTGCCTTGGCCAGCAGCTTGCGCACGCGCTCGAGCAGCTTGTCCGGTGCCTCGGTAGCCAAGCGTCGGCCTCCTCACCAGTCAGGGCTTCACATGCAGGATCGAACGCTAACCAGGGGCAGTGACATTCTGCCCGGCGCTGCGGCGCCCCGGGCGCTGCCGGGCACGAGGCTAGTGCGCGCCCGCCGCGCCGGCGGCCCGGCTGGCGGGGCAGCCCCGCGCGGCGGGCGCTGGCGGCCTACACTCGCCCGTGATGACGGTACAGATTGCGCCCAGCCTGCTGGCCGCTGACTTTGCCCGGCTGGCTGATGAGGCGGAGACGGTGGCCGGAGCCGCCGACTGGCTGCACGTCGACGTCATGGACGGCCATTTCGTGCCGAACCTGACCGTCGGCCTGCCGGTCGTGGAGGCGCTGCTCCAGCACGCCCGGCTGCCACTGGACTGCCACCTGATGATCGAGAACCCGGAGCGCTGGGCCCCGCAGTACGCCGAGGCCGGGGCGCGCAACGTGACCATCCACGCCGAGGCTGCCCGCGCCCCGGTCCGCACGCTGCGCGCCATCCGGGCGGCCGGGGCGCGCGCCGGGCTGGCCATCAACCCGGCGACCTCCGTGGAGCCCTATGCCGACCTGCTGCCCGAGATGGACATGCTGCTGCTGATGACCATCGAGCCCGGCTTCGGCGGCCAGCCGTTCCTGGATCTCGTGCTGCCCAAGCTCCGCCGGGCCCGCCAGCTGATCGCCGCCAGCGGCGGCTCGATCTGGCTCCAGGTGGACGGCGGCGTGACCGAGGAGACGATCGGCCGCTGCGCCGAGGCCGGGGCAGACATGTTCGTCGCCGGGTCAGCCGTCTTCGGGCACGCCGACCCGGCCGGGCGGGTCAAGGCGCTGCGCGCCGCGGCCGTTGGCCCGGCTGGCCCTGGCCCGGCTGTCCCGCACTAGCCGGCCGCGCGCCGGGCCGTGTGCCGGCTGGCGATCCGCATCCGCGTCACCACGTCCGGCGGCGCTGTCCGCGGCGAGCCCGCGCGGTAGGGCGGCTGCGGGTCGTACTCGATCATCAGCTGGATTGACTGTGCCGTGACCTGGCCGCCGATCCGCCCGGCCAGCTCCAGCGCCATGTCGATGCCGGCGGATACTCCCGCGCAGGTGATGTACTTCCCGTCCATCACCACGCGCTCGCTGACCGGCCTGGCCTGGTACTGGGCCAGCGAGTCCAGGGCCAGCCAGTGTGAGGTGGCGCGGCGGCCGGCCAGCAGCCCGGCGGCGGCCAGGATCATCGAGCCGGTGCACACCGAGACCGTCCAGCTGGACGTAGCGTCCGCGGCGCGCAGCCAGTCCAGCAGCACCTCGTTGTCCATCTGCTGCTCCTGGCCGGGGCCGCCGGGCACCAGGACGAGATCCGGGTGCGGCAGATCGGTCAGGGACCCGGCCAGCACGCTGAGCATCCCGGTATCGGCGGTGACCGGTCCCGGCCGCTCCGCGATGAACGTGACCCGGGTGTCGCGCAGGCGGCTCAGCACCTCATACGGCCCGATCGCGTCCAGCGCGGTGAACTTGTCGTACAGCACGATGGCGACGTCCATGGCGGCTTGCTCCTTCGGGTGAGTGACCAGGGCAGGGGACAGGGGGAAGGTTCAGAACCGGCCGCGGTAGCCGGCCGGCGGCACGCCGAGGGCGCGGATGAAGGCGCGGCGCATGGCCTCGCAGTTGCCGTATCCGCAGGCCCGCGCGACCTGCTCGATCCCGGCCGGCCCGTCCTCGAGCATCCGGCGGGCCGCCTCGAGCCGGACCGCGGCGACGTGCCGGCCCGGCGTGATCCCGGTCTCGGCGGTGAACGCCCGGGCGAACTGGCGGGGCGAGAGCCCGGCCCGCCCCGCGAGCCGGTCCACCGACAGGTCAGCGGACGGATGCTCGCTGATCCACTGCTGCACCTCGCGCAGTGGCTCGCGCCGGGCGGCCTGAGCCCGCAGCTGCGCGCTGTACTGGGCCTGGCCGCCGGGCCGGCGCAGGTACACCACCAGGTGCCGGGCGACCGAGAGCGCGGCACGGCGGCCGATGTCCTCCTCGACCAGGGCCAGCGCCAGGTCGATGCCCGCCGTGACACCGGCTGAGGTGGCGATCGCGCCGTCCCGGATGTGGATCGGCTCCGGGTCGACGCGCACATCCGGGTACCGCCGGGCCAGCTCGCCGGCGTACGCCCAGTGCGTGGTGGCCCGCCGCCCGGCCAGCAGCCCCGCCTCGGCCAGCACGAAAGCGCCGGTGCACACCGACGCCACCCGCCGGGCCCGGCCCGCGGTGCCCCGCAGCCAGTCCGCCAGGCCCGGGATCGGCGCACCGTTGTTCCCGCCGGGTACCACCACCGTGTCGGCGCCCCGGCCCGCTCGCAGCGCCCCGTCCGGGACCAGCCGCAGTCCGCTGGAGGTGGTGACCGGCTGGCCGTCCTGGCTGGCGGTGCTGATCTGGTAGGCCGGCCCGAGACCGCGTGCCTCCTGGTACCGCGAGGCGCCGGTGAAGACCTCCAGCGGCCCGGTCACGTCGAGGCTCTGGACGCCCTCGTACAGCACGATGAGCACCTCGCGAGCAGCCATGCAGTTATCGTCGGCCCTGGCTGACGTGACCGCAATGACAGGTATCCCACCTTTCCTGCCATCGGCCGCCAGGACCGCGGGCCGATGGCCGGGCGGGCCGGATGCCGGGGGAGCCGCGGCGGGCGACAGCCACCGGCCGGGCGCCGGCGCCCGGCGTGGATACGGCTGGCGGGCTGCGCCTGCTAGCGCGGCGGCGCGCGGCCAGGGCGCCGGGAACGCCCGGCGGGAGCCGTCGGCGGAACGGCCGCCAGGCGCGGGCGGGTGCGGCGGCTACCGGACCGCGGCGGCTAGCGCGGCGCCGGAGGGACCGGTGCCGGGCAGCGGGCGCCGGGGGGACAGCTGCGGGTGAGCGTTACCGGGACCGGCGCCGGGGCCGGCAACGGCAGTCCGTCGCCGACCAGGACCAGCCGGTAGCGGCCCGCGGGCAGCGCGGGCGGCCGGTGATCCCGGCCGCAGTGCGGCAGCTGCCGGGTCGCCTGGCTCTTGGTCACCGAGCAGCCCTGGTAGGTGGTGATGATCGTGGTCCGCAGCCGGTTGCGGCCGGGCCTGATGAGGAAAGGATGCGCCGAGCAGACTGTGGAGAAGGCCACATCCGGCGGGAAGCGGCGATTGGTGACGACCACCGCCCACTGCGGCCGGCAGCCCCGGTTCAGGTTCAGCGGCCGGGAACCGCGATAGGTCACCAGCAGCGTGACCCGCAGCGGCGTGCCGGCGCGCAGCCGGGTGTGCCGCACGACCAGCCGGTCGGTGATCCCGGCGGGCGCGGGCCGCAGCCCGGTCGCCGCCTCGCCGGGCCCGGATCCCGGCGCCGGGCTGGCCGGGCCGGCGATGAGCCGGACCGGCCGGCTCCGGCTGCGCGGTGCTGCCCAGCCGGGCTGCCGGGTGAGCAGGCCGCCAGCAGGACCGCGGCGCCCGCTGCTCCGGCCGTCAGGATCCATCGGCGCTGCCCGCTGCTCCTCATGCCCCTTGGACGTCTGCGCAGGCCGGCTCGTTCCGCCGTTCTCGCCCTGGCGGGTACTGCCCCTGCCGGCCCGCTGGTTCTGAGAGCCTGGACACAGATGAGCGGGGCCGGACCGGCCCGGGCCAGAAAGCCGGCCGGGCGCTGTCGATCCGGCCGATCTCGTTCGTCGGGATAGACGTACACCACCGTGACTGGCTGAGGAGGCCGTGATGGCGCAGTACCTGATCCTGATCTACGAGAACGAGGACGCCTACCTGAACCCGGCGCCCGAGGTCTGGGAGGAGGCCATGCAGGCGCACGGCCGGTTCGCCGGGCAGGTGGGGGAGAAGGGCGGCACGCTGCTGGGCGGCAACGCCCTGCAGCCCACGCCCACGGCAACCTCGATCCGCGGCGACATCGTGACCGACGGGCCGTTCGCCGAGACCAAGGAGGCGCTCGGCGGCTACTACCTGATCGAGGCCCGCGACCTTGACCAGGCGCTGGACATCGCCAAGCTGTGCCCGGCCCCCTTCGGCGGGGTCGAGGTCCGGCCGATCATGGACACCTCCGGCGAGTAAGGCCGCTGCTTGGCTACTCCCCGTCCTAAGGGGCGGGGATTCCGGCCCTCGCGGGCCGGGGTTCCTGGTTCGCTGCGGTCTGCACGGGAGGAGGTTCCTGGCCGTGTCTGATGTCCGCTCCGCAGGCATCGCCGCCACTTCTGGCGGCTGCCGCCAGCCCGGCGGCAAGAATGTTCCGCGCGGCGTTCAGGTCCCGGTCATGCCGGGTGCCGCAGGCCGGACACGCCCACCCGCGTGTCCCCAGGGACAGTTCGGCGAGCAGGAACCCGCACGCCGAGCACGTCTTACTGGACGGAAACCACCGGTCAGCGACGACCAGGGACCGGCCGTAACGCTGCGCCTTGTACTCCAGCTGACGGCGGAACTCGGCCCACCCGGTGCGGGAGATCGCCCGGGCCAGCTACCGGTTGCGGACCATGTTCTTCACCGCCAGGTCCTCGACAGCGAGGACCCCGTACCGGCGGACCAGGCCGGTGCTGGCCTGGTGCAGGAAGTCGCGGCGCGCGTCGGTCACCCGGGCGTGCGCGCGGGCCACCTTCCGCGCCGCCCTCTTCCGGTTGGCGGAGCCTTTCTGGCAGCGGGCCAGCCGCCGCTGGTACCGCTTGAGCCGCTGCTCGTGCCGGTCCATGTGCCGCGGGTGCGGGATCCGCTGCCCGCCGGACAGGACCGCGAAGTCCTTCAGGCCCAGGTCGATGCCGGCGGCCTGGCCCGTGGCGGGCAGGGGTTCCGGGTCGGGGACCTCGGCGTGGAAGGTCACGAACCACCGGCCCGCCGGATCCCGCGCCACCGTCACCGACGACGGGTTCAGTACGGCCAGGCTGATGCCGGGCCAGGTCCAGATGACCTTCAGCGGGTCGCTCATCTTCGCCAGCCACAGGTCGGTACCTTTCATCCGGAACGCCGACCGGGTGAAGGTGGCGGACTGGCGGCCGTGCCGGGACTTGAACCGGGGGTACCGGGCCCGGCGGGCGAAGAACGCCCCGAACGCGGCATGCTGATGACGCAGCGCCTGCTGCAGCGGGACACAGGACACCTCCCCCAGCCACGCCAGCCCCGGATCACGCTTCAGCACCGTCAGCGCCCGGTCCGTCTCCGCATAGGACATGGACCTGCCCTCGGCGGCGTACCGGGCGCTGCCGGGCGGCCAGCGTCCGGTTCCACACCACCCGGACGCACCCGAACGTCCGGTTCAGCAGCACCTGCTGCTCCGCGCTCGGGTAGGCCCGGCACCGGTACGCCGTCCGCATACCTCCTAGTATAGGTCTTATAGCTCTAGGGGCATCCATGACACGCCGCACGCCATTCCTCCCCGACCTGAAGACCGGGACATCCCGGCGAGGCCACTGGTGACGGGGCATCCCGGCCGGGGGCCGGGCGAGCGGGGCCAGCAGGCCGCCCGCCCGCCGGCCGCCCCGGCCCCCGGCCCGGCCCGGCCGCCAGCTGCCGCCCCGGCCCCGGGTCCGCCCCCGCCCGCAGCCCCAGGCCCGCCGCCCGCCGAGCCCGACGCCGCGGCCGCCGTGGCCGAGGCGCACCGGCGCGAGTGGGCGTTCGTGCTGGCCGCGACGGCCAGAGTCGCCCGCGATCTCGATGTCGCCGAGGAATGCGTTCAGGATGCCTATGTCGCCGCGCTGGATGCCTGGTCGCAGCGCGGCGTCCCGGACAATCCCGCCGCCTGGCTGACCACCACCGCCCGGCGCAAGGCACTCGACGCGCTGCGCCGGGACAAGACCCTGCGGGCCAAGCTGCCGCTGCTGATCGAGCCCGAGCCGGGCCCGCCGGCCGCGGCCGGCGCTGACGACGTGATCGGCGATGACCGGCTCCGGCTGGTGTTCACCTGCTGCCACCCGGCGCTGGCCCGCGAGGCCCAGGTGGCGCTGACGCTGCGGCTGGTCTGCGGGCTGACGACGGCCGAGATCGCCGGGGCGTTCCTGGTCTCGGAGGCGACCATGGCCGCGCGGGTCACCCGGGCCAAGAAGAAGATCGCGGCCGCGCGGATCGCCTACCGGGTGCCGGCGCGAGCACGAGCTGCCCGACCGGCTGGATGCGGTGCTCACCGTGGTGCACCTGCTCTACACCACCGGCCATACCGCGCCGGCCGGCGCCGACCTGATCCGCGATGACCTCGTGCTGCGCGCTATCGGGCTGGCCCGGATGGTCGCGGAGCTGATGCCCGACGAGCGGGAGGCCCGCGGGCTGCTGGCGCTGCTGCTGCTGACGCACGCCCGGCGGGCGACCCGGCAGGATCCCGCCGGGCGGCTGCTCCTGCTGGAGGACCAGGACCGGTCACAGTGGGACCAGGCGGCCATCGGCGAGGGCATCGGGCTGGTCGTCGGGGCGCTGCGCGGCGGCCGGCCGGGCCGGTTCGCGCTGCAGGCGGCCATCGCGGCGGTGCACGCCGAGGCGCCCAGCTACGCGGAGACTGACTGGCCCGAGCTGCTGGGCCTGTACGACGTGCTGCTGCAGGCCTGGCCGTCGCCGGTGGTGGCGCTGAACCGGGCCGTGGTGCTGGCCATGGTGACGGGCCGGCCGCCGGGCTGGCCGAGATCGCCGCGCTGGAGGCCCGGGGCGGGGTCCTGGCCGGGTACCGCTACCTGCACGCGGCCAAGGCGGACCTGCTGCGCCGCGAGGGCCGCGACACCGAGGCGGCGCAGGCTTACCAGGCGGCCCTGGCGCTGGCCGACAACGAGGCCGAGCGCGCCTTCCTGGCCGCCCGGCTGGCCGGACTCGGCGGCGCCGGCGACCCGTCTGACCTGGGCTGAGGGCGCTGACCTGCGGCCCTGGAGCGGTGGCCGCCCTAATCAGAAGCCGACAATGGGGTCATGTCCGCCGCGCCCCTGCCTGAGCTGACCAGCGCCCCGCCGCTGCTGTCGGTGTCGGACCTGGCCGTCCGGTTCGGCCCGGTGCGCGCGCTGGACGGCGTCAGCCTGACCCTGGGCGAGGGCGAGATCGTAGCCCTGGCCGGGGAGAACGGGGCCGGGAAGACCACCCTGGTGCGCTGCCTCGGCGGCGACATCGAGCCGGACGCCGGGACCATCCGGCTGTCCGGCAAGGCCGCTGCCCGCCGACCCCGGCGCGCTGGCCCGGCGCGGCATCGGCGTGGTCTGGCAGGACCTGGCCCTGTGCGACAACCTGGACATTGCCGCCAATCTCATGCTCGGCCGCGAGCATCGCCGCCAGCTGCGCTCGGACGTGCGGATGCACACCGACGCCATGGAGCTGCTGGGGCGCCTGGGGGTGCCGCTGCGCGACACGACCCGCAGCGTCCGCTCGCTGTCCGGCGGGCAGCGCCAGCTGGTCGCGGTGGCCCGGGCCATCGCCCGGGCGCCGCAGGTGCTGCTGCTGGACGAGCCCACCGCGGCCCTGGGCGTGCAGATCGCCCGGCGGGTCGAGGACATGATCGTGGCGATGCGCGAGCAGGGCACCGCGATCCTGCTGGCCTGCCACGACCTGGACCAGATGTTCCGGCTGGCCGACCGCATCGTCGTCCTGCGGCACGGCCGGGTGGCCGCGCAGGTGCTGCCGTCGGAGGTGCACCCCGATGACGTGGTCACGCTGCTGTCCGGGCAGAAGGTCGACTCCTCGGCCCGCCGCCAGCTCACCCGGCTGCACGGCCTGGCCGACCGGCTGGTGTCCGCCGAGCCGTCCTCCAGCCTGTCGCTGATCTTGTCCGCGCTCGGCGCGGCGCTGGGCAGCGAGCGGCTGTGCATCCACCTGCTGCAGGGCGAGTCGCTGATGTGCGCCGGCGTCGCTGGGCCTGCCGGCCGCGCTGCAGGAATCGTGGTCGCGGCTGCCGACCGGGCCGGCCGGCGGCCCGGTCGGCCTGGCCGCCGCCGGCCAGGCAGCCGGTGATCGTGGAGAACGTGCGGGCCGGGCTGGGCTGGGCACCGTTCGGCGACCTGGCCCGGGCCGCCAAGGTCGGAGCCTCGTGGTCGGTGCCGGTCATGGGGCCCGGCGGGCTGGTCGGCGTCATCACCGTGCTGCGCGCGATCCCGGCCCGGCCCAACCGCGATGACCTGGACCTGATCACCCTGTACGCGGGCTACGCGGCGGCCGCGATCGAGCGCGACCGGCTGCTGGAGGAGGTCACCACCCGCAACCGCGTGCTGGAGACCATCCGGGAGATGCTGGAGACGCTGGCCGGGCCGCTGCCGGTGGCCGATGCGCTTGGCGAGGCCCTGCAGTCGCTGCGGCACGGCCTGCAGGCCAGTGAGGTCGTGCTGGTCACCATGGCGCCGGGGGAGCCGCCGCGCTGCCGGGCGCTGGCTGGCCAGCCGGGGCACCGGCTGCCGGCCCGGCCCGCCCCGGAGCTGATGGACACCGCCGCCACCGTCCTGGGCCGCGACCGGCGCGACGATGTCGCACGCGAACGAGGCCGGGCTGACGGCGGCCGGCTGCTGACCGTGACGTTCGCCGCCCCCGGCAGTGGCGCTGCGCTCATTGCCAGCTGGCCCGACCGTCCGCTGCCCGCCGATGCTCCCGCCCTGCTCGACGACGCGGCCCACTCGCTGCGGCTGGCCCTGGAGCGCGAGGAGGCCGTGGTCGCCCACCAGGAGGCGGTGGCGCTGCGCCGTTCCCAGGAGATGCAGCGGGGCTTCCTGTCCCGGCTCAGTCACGAGCTGCGTACCCCGCTGACGGCCATCCGCGGCTACGCCTCCAGCCTGCTGCAGCCCGACGTGACCTGGGACGGGGAGTCGCAGCAGCGGTTCATGGCCCGGATCGCCGCCGAGTCAGCCCGGCTCGGCCGGCTGGTGGATGACCTGCTGGACTTCTCGGCCATCGAGTCAGGCATCCTGCGACTGCAGCCGGACTGGTGCGACATCCCGCTGGTCGTTGACGCGGCGGTGGCCTGCCTGCCGCCAGCCGGGGCGGCCCTGGTGACGGTGGCCTGCGATCCGGGCCTGCCGGTGGTGTGGGCCGACCATGACCGGCTGGAGCAGGTGTTCGTGAACCTGCTGAGCAACGCCCACGGCCACAACCCGCCAGGCACCCGGATGACGATCAGTGCCACGGCCGACGGGCCGGGCCAGGTGGTGGTGACCGTGGCCGACGACGGCGACGGCCTGCCTGCCGAGGTCGCGGCGGCCCCGTTCGAGCCCGCGCGGCGGCGGCGCACCCCGACCTCGGGCGCCGGCCTGGGCCTGTCGATCGCCCGCGGTATCGTGACCGCCCACGGCGGCCGGATCGAGCTGACCAGCCCCGGCCGCGGTACCTGCTTCCGGATCTGGCTGCCGGTCGAGGCGCCGCTGGTCGAGCTGCCGGTCGTCGCGGCACCGCCCGCGGCAGCCGGGCCGGTCGTCACGGCACCGCCCGCGGCATCCGGGCCGGCCAGCCCGGATAGGCTGGGCGGCGCCCCCGCGCGGCCCGGTAGCGCGGCCGCCGGTCCCGTTTCGCGGCCTGCGGGCCAGCAGCAGATCGGAGTCGCTCCCGGTGCAGGATGAGGCCGTCCGGACGCGCGCGCTCGTGGTCGAGGACGATCCCAACATCGTGGACCTGATCAGGTCGAACCTGGCCGTGCGCGGGTTCGACACGATCGTGTCGGCCGACGGCCTGCGGGCCCTGCGGCTGCTGGAGACCGAGGCGCCCGACATCGTCCTGCTCGACCTGATGCTGCCCGAGGTAGACGGCTTCGAGCTGTGCCGCCAGATCCGCGAGCGGTCGGCGGTGGCCATCATCGTGGTCTCGGCCCGCGGCGGCGAGCGGGACAAGGTCACGGCGCTGAACGTCGGCGCCGACGACTACATGACCAAGCCCTTCAGCATCGAGGAACTGCTCGCCCGGATTACCGCCACGCTGCGCCGGACCCGCCCGGCAGCGGCTCCCGAGAGCGCGCCCACCGTGATCACTATCGGCGACCTGACGATGGACCTGGCCGCTCAGCAGGTGACCAGGAGCGGTTATCCGGTGCACCTGACCCCGACCGAGTTCGCGCTGCTGCGCGAACTGGCCGTGAACCGGGGCAAGCTGCTGACCCACGCGCATCTGCTGCGCCGGGTCTGGGGACACGGTTATGAGACCGAAACCGAGTATGTGCGGGTCTATGTCCGGCGGCTGCGGGCCAAGCTGGAGACCGATGGCGGAGTGCCAATAATTCTGACCCAGCCGCGCGCAGGTTACAGAATCGCATCAGATTTACGCCCTTAACCCGGCCCGATCGGCCTAAGTGAGCGCTCTCATGGGTCTGACCTGGGGTTATGTTGTTAACAAAATTTTCACGGGGTAACCGGGATGTTAACGGAGACGTTTATCAAACGCGGCTTAGGGTTTCCCTCAAGAGGTTCGGGACCTGCGGCGACCGGTCACGCGGAGTCCGACAGCGGCCCGTGATTCGAATCGTCCCGCCCATCAACGAGGTGGTTTTCTTGCTTTCTGTTACGAAAACGGCCGCCACGGTGGCCATTGCCGCCAGCGCGTCGCTCGTCGTCGCCGCCTGCGGCAGCAGCAGCCCATCTGGAAGCTCCTCCGGGGGCTCCAGCTCCAACGCGCCGGTGCCGCAGATCTCCGTCGCGGATCTGAACAACAGCTTCTCGGCGATGACGACGCTCAAGCCCCTCGCAGCCAAGGGCAAGGGCAACGTGGCCGTGATCCTGCCGGACACCGTCACCTCGACCCGCTACGTCGAGTTCGACGCGCCGTACCTGAAGCAGGCGTTCCAGAAGGCCGGGCTGAAGTCATCGCAGTTCACCGTCCAGAACGCCCTGGGCAGCGATTCGACGCAGTTCAGCGATGCGCAGACGGCCATCACCAAGGGCGCGAGCGTCCTGATCGTCGACCCGCTGGACTCCGGCGTCGGCGCCCGCATTGAGTCCTACGCCAAGTCCCACGGCGCGGCCGTGATCGACTATGACCGGCTGACCCTCGGCGGGACCCGCAGCTACTACGTCAGCTTCAACAACGTCCTGGTGGGCACGAAGATCGGCCAGGGCATGGTCAGCTGCATCGCCGACTGGCATGTCAAGAAGCCCAACCTCATCGTGATGAAGGGCGCGCCGACCGACAACAACGCGACGCTCTTCGCGCAGGGCTACAACGCCGTGCTCAAGCCGCACTTCAGCTCGGGCTGGAAGGACGTCAGCAACCCGGCCGGGACCTGGGATCCGCCGACCGCGCTGAGTGAGTTCCAGCAGCAGTTCACCGCGCACCCGAACATCAACGCGGCGCTGGTCCCGAACGACGAGAACGCCGCGCCGATCATCCACTACCTGCAGGGCAAGGGCATCAAGGCCAAGACCTTCCCGGTCACCGGCCAGGACGCCACGCTGACCGGCCTGCAGAACATCCTGACCGGCTACCAGTGCGGCACCGCGTACAAGCCGATCTACCTGGAGGCCCAGGCGGCCGCCGCGCTCGCGATGTACGTGCGGGCCGGTGCCAAGCCTCCGGCCAGCCTGGTCAACGGCTCGACCATGGACACTCAGACCAACACCAGTGTCCCGTCAGTGCTGCTGACGCCGACGTGGGTCACCACGGCGAACATGAACTCGACCGTCATTGCGGATAAGTTCGTGCCAGCGTCACAGCTGTGCGCTAAGAAGTTTGCCTCGGCCTGCCAGGCCGCAGGGATCTCAGGCTGACGGATGGAGCCGCATGACAAGCCGGGACACCACCAGTGACCGGTAGCCCGGAAGACGGAGCCCGGCCCGCGCCCGCGGGCCGGGCTCCGTCCGGCGCCGGTGAGGAAACTGCCACTGCCACCATGGACGGGTCGCTGCTGTCGCTGCGCGACATCGGGAAGAGCTTCGGTCCCGTGTCGGCGCTCAGCGGTGTCGACCTTGACATCCCAGCGGGCCAGGTCACGGCACTGGTCGGGGATAACGGCGCCGGCAAGTCCACGCTGATCAAGACGATCTCCGGGATCTGGGAGCCCTCCCACGGTCACATGATCTGGCAGGGCAAGCAGGTGCACTTCAAGTCCCCGAGGGACGCCACCGAGGCCGGCATCGCCACCGTGTACCAGGACCTGGCTCTGTGCGACAACCTGGACATCGTGGAGAACATGCTCCTGGGCCACGAGGTACGGCGGCATCTGCTGCTGGACGAAGTGTCCATGGAGAAGACAGCCAAGGCGACCCTGAGTGACCTGCGGGTCACGACGGTCCGCAACATCCGCCAGCCGGTCGGCTCGCTGTCCGGCGGGCAGCGGCAGGCGGTGGCGGTGGCCAAGGCCGTGATGCTGGACGCCAAGCTGGTCATCATGGATGAGCCGACCGCGGCGCTGGGGGTCTCCCAGACCGCTCAGGTGCTGGATCTCATCGCCCGCCTCGCCAAGCGCGGCATCGGCGTCCTGGTGGTCTCGCATAACCTGACCGACGTGTTCCAGGTCGCCGACCGGCTCGCGGTTCTGTACCTGGGGCGCCTCGTATCAACAGGCCGGGCCTCGGATTACGACACCGCGTCCGCCGTGGACCTGATGACCACGGGCGCCACGCAGCGGACCAGGGGCGCGGATAGCGCTGCCCGCACCCCCGACAGCGGCCCGGAGGGCTGACCATTGGCATCCAGGAATTCCGACCCCGAGCGGGGCGCCGTGACCACCGAGGGCACGTCGTCCGACAGCAAGGAAGAAGCCGCGGTCCTGGCGGCGGCGCCCGAGCTGCTCGCCGGCTCCATCGGCCAGTACGTGCAGCTCTGGCTGAAGCGGATCCGCAGCGGCGAGAGCGGGGCGCTGCCGGTCATCGTCGGCCTGATCGTGATCGTGCTGATTTTCCAGGTCAAGAGCTCGCTTTTCCTGTCGGCGGGCAACCTGGTCAACCTGATGACCCAGGCCGCCTTCATTGTCACCCTGGGCATGGCCGAGGTGTTCGTCCTGCTGCTGGGCGAGATTGACCTGGCGGCGGGATTCACGGCGGCCTGCGGCGCGGTCATTGCCCTGTACCTGGTGGCCAAGAACTATCCCTGGTGGGTTGCGGTCCTGGCCTGCCTGGCGGCAACCGGCGCGTACGGAGCGGTGCAGGGCTACATCATCACCCGCCTGAGATTGCCGTCGTTCGTGGTAACGCTGGCCGGCTTCCTCGGCTTGTCCGGGCTGCTGCTTTTCCTGATTGACGCCACCGGGAAGATCGGCGTCGGCGGAGTTATCCGGCTGAACAACAACATTCTCAACGACATCGAGTCAGGCGCTCTCAACCCGACCGCCAGCTGGATCGTGATGATCGCGCTGGTCGTCGCCGCCGGGCTGATGTTGTTCCTGCGGGACCGGCGCCGGCGGACCAGCGGGCTGGTCGCCCCGCCGGTCAGCATTACGCTGCTGAAGATAGCGGTCATAGCGGTCGCCGGAGTCGTCGTCGTGCTGGTGGGCAACACCAACCGCGGCACAGCTCTTTTCGCCGTCCGCGGGCTGCCGTGGGTGGTTCTGGTGGTACTCGCCATCCTGGTGCTCTATACCGTCCTGCTCGGCCGGACCCGGTTCGGCCGCTACATCTACGCGATCGGCGGCAACACCGAGGCGGCGCGGCGGGCCGGAGTCAACACCAACAGGATCCGGGTGGCGGCCTTCGCGCTCTGCGGCATGACCGCAGGCATCACCGGGATCATCCTCGCCTCCTATCTCGGCTCCATCTCCAGCGGCGTCAACGGCGGCCAGAACGTGCTTAATGCTGTCGCCGCCGCCGTCATCGGCGGGACCAGCCTGTTCGGCGGCCGCGGCAAGATGATGGATGCCCTGCTCGGCGGCCTGGTTGTCGGAGTCATCGCCAACGGCCTGCAGCTGCTGGGACTGGCGGCGGACGCCCAGCTGATGTGGACAGCGCTGGTGCTGGTCGCAGCGGTCACCGTGGACTCACTCACCCGGCGCGGCCGCAGTTCCAACTAGGCGGCGCTGCCGCGGGTTAGCCAGGCGATAGCGCCCAGCCGGGCGATAGCAGTGCGGAGGGGCGGCACCCAGCCGGGTGCCGCCCCTCCGCCTGTTCGGCGCCCAGGTCCGCAGCGGCACAGCCGCTGGCTGCCAGCCGGAATCAGCCGGAATAGGGTCCATGGCACACTGGTTACTACAACATGCGTGCTCCGGGGTCGGTGAAATTCCGAGCCGGCGGTGATAGTCCGCGACCCAGCTGAGGAAACTCAGCTGGCTGACCTGGTGAAACTCCAGGACCGACGGTTAAAGTCCGGATGGGAGGCAGCACGCGCGCGACAGCGCCCCGCTCCGGCGGGCCGGCCTGACTCAGGCGGGCCCGGCGGCAGATCCGCCCGGGACCACCGGACGGGCCGGGCCCGTTCTGGCGGGCTGCGGCGGCCAGCTCGCGCGGCGCTTTCTCGCGCATTCCCCCGGAGCCAGGAACGGATGAGGCTCCGGAGGAGGACAGGTTGTTCACCGGGATCGTGGAAGAGCTGGGCGAGGTAGTCGCGCTGCAGCAAGGCGCCGATTCAGCCCGGCTGACCGTGCGCGGGCCGGAGGTGAGCGCCGGCGCCCGGCGCGGTGACTCGATCGCCGTCAACGGCGTCTGCCTGACCGTCACCGAGACCAGCGACGGCCAGTTCAGCGCCGACGTCATCAAAGAGACCCTGGAGCGATCCAGCCTGGGCGCGCTGGCCCCCGGCTCGCGGGTCAACCTGGAGCGGCCGGTCCGCGCGGACGGGCGCCTGGGCGGCCACATCGTGCAGGGCCACGTCGACGCGACCGGCGTCATCGTTTCCCGGCAGCCCGGTGACGGCTGGGAAGTCGTCCGGGTCTCGGTCCCCGCCGAGCTTGCTCGTTACGTGGTGGAAAAAGGATCGGTCGCTGTCGACGGCGTGAGCCTGACCGTCTCGGCGCTCAGCCCGCCGGCCGCGGAACCGGCCTGGCTGGAGGTCAGCCTGATCCCCGAGACGCTGGCGCGGACCACGCTGGGCCGCCGCCAGCCGGGCGAGGTGGTCAACCTGGAGGCCGACATGATCGCCAAGGTCGTGGAGCGACTGCTCGCTGGGAGGCAGCTGTGATCAGTTCGGAGCAGGAGACGACCGGGGCCGGCGAGGTCCGGCTGGACGATGTCGGGCGCGCGGTGGCCGACATCCGGGCCGGCCGGGCGGTGGTCGTGGTCGACGACGCCAGCCGGGAGAACGAGGGCGACATCGTCTTCGCGGCCAGCAAGGCGACGCCGGAGCTGCTGGCCTTCACGATCCGCTACGCCCGCGGGCTGATCTGCGTGCCGATGCTGGGCAAGGACCTGGACCGGCTGCAGATCCCGCAGATGACCGCCGACAACCAGGAGCACATGGGCACCGCGTTCACGATCAGCGTGGACGCCCGGGACCGGATCACCACCGGCATCTCGGCGGCCGACCGGGCCCGGACGATCCGGACGCTGGCCGACTCGGCCACCGAGCCGTATGAGGTCGTCCGGCCCGGCCACATCTTCCCGCTGCGCTACACCGAGGGCGGCGTGCTGCGCCGGCCCGGGCACACCGAGGCGGCGGTCGACCTGGCCCGGCTGGCGGGCCTGACGCCGGCCGGGGTGGTGGCCGAGATCGTCAATGACGACGGCACCATGGCCCGGCTGCCGCAGCTGCGGGCCTTCGCCGACGAGCACGGCCTGGCGCTGGTCACCATCGCCGACCTGATCGAGTACCGGCGGCGGGCCGAGCGGATGGTCAGCCGGGTGGCCGAAACCCGGATTCCGAACCAGTACGGCCAGTGGCGCGGCCTGGGCTACCTCAACTCCGTAGACGGGATCGAGCACCTGGCGCTGGTGCTGGGCGACCTGTCCGAGCCGGGACCGGACCCCCTGGTGCGGATGCACTCCGAATGCCTGACCGGCGACGTGTTCGGGTCGGGGCGCTGTGACTGCGGGGCTCAGCTGGACGCGGCAATGGCCGCGATCGCGGCCGAGGGCCGGGGCATCGTGCTGTACCTGCGCGGCCACGAGGGCCGCGGCATCGGGCTGCTCAGCAAGCTGCGCGCCTACCAGCTCCAGGACGCCGGCGCCGACACCGTCGACGCCAACCTGGACCTGGGCCTGCCGGTCGACGCGCGGGAGTACTCCACGGGCGCGCAGATGCTCGCTGACCTGGGCGTGGACTCGCTGCGGCTGCTCACCAACAACCCGGCCAAGATGCTGGGCCTGTCCGGCTACGGCATCAAGATCACCGGGCGGGTTCCGGTGCCGGTGGTGGCGACGGCCGACAACCTGCGCTACCTGACCGCCAAGCGCGACCGGCTCGGCCACCAGCTCGACCAGCTGCCCGACATCGCTCCCGCAGCCGCCGCCGAGACGGCGCCGTTCGCGGCGAGCCTGGCCGCGGGGGACTCGGCCGCTCCGGCACCCGGCGCGGCGGCGCAGTGAGCGGCGCCGGGCGGCCCGCCGGGCCCGCGATCGACGCCGCAGGCGTCAGCCTGGCGATTGTCGCCACCCGCTGGCACGCCGAGATCACTGACGTGCTCGTCGAGCGGGCGCTGGCCGCCGCCCGGGCGTGCGGCGTGGCCGACCCGCTGGTCGTCCGGGTGCCGGGCGCCATCGAGCTGCCGGTTGTCGCCGCCGAGCTGGCGGGCCGTCACGACGCGGTGGCCTGCCTGGGCGCAGTGATCCGCGGTGGCACGCCGCATTTTGACTACGTCTGCGACGCGGTCACCTACGGGCTGGCCAGGGTGGCGCTCGACACCGCAACCCCGGTCGGCAACGGCGTCCTGACCTGCGATGACATCAAGCAGGCTCAGGATCGCAGCGGCGCCGAGGGCAGCGCCGAGGACAAGGGCTGGGAGACGGTCCTGGCCGCCCTGCAAACCGCCCTGGTCCTCCGCACCCTCCGCACCCCCGCCGCGACCTGACTGACCCAGCTAGGAGGATTTCGCGCAGGATAGGCGCGAAATCCTCCTAGCTAGCGCTTCGCGAGAGGCGGAGTGCCGGGATGGGCTGCGTGAGGCCGCCGGGGCTTTAGCACGAACTCGGCAGATTGGCCAGGCTGCGATCGCCGCTGTGGACAAGCTCGTGACCCGGCCCGCGGCCGGGCCTGTTATCCACAGACGGGCCGCTCGTGGCTGGCACTCCGGGCCAGGCGTGGGCAACCTGCGGCCATGAGCAACGAAATGCCCCCGCAGCTTGCGCAGCTCTCCTGCTGGCAGAGCGGAATCCTGACGACGGCACAAGCCCTCCACGGCGGACTGACCAAAGACCTCCTGCGCTCTTTCGAAGAGCGTGGACGCTGGCACCGACTCCACCCCGGCGTCTATGCCACATTCTCCGGTCCGCTGCCGCGGAGGTCCCTCTTATGGGCCGCCGTGCTCCGCGCGGGTCCGGGGGCCGCGCTGAGCTATTACTCGGCCGCTGAGGTCGACCATCTGATTGACCGTCCAGTTGAGCGGATACATCTGACTATTCCGCAGGCACGGCGGGTCGATCCCATCAGCGGAGTACTGCTGCACCGCTCAGAGCGGGCATGGGATGCCCGTCATCCGGCGCTGACTCCGCCGCGGACCCGGATCGAGGAGACAGTCCTGGATCTGGCCGCAATGTCAGTCACTCTCGACGATGCCTGCGGCTGGGTTACCGGGGCGCTCAACCGCCGGCTAACCACGCCAGCCAGGCTGCGCGCAGCGCTGGAGCAGCGTCGTCGCATGCGCTGGCGGCCAGCAGTTGCTGAGCTGCTCAGCGCTGACGCCGCCGGCGTTCACTCGGTGCTCGAGTATCGGTACCTGCGTGAGGTTGAGCGGCCTCATGGCCTGCCGCGAGGTAGTCGTCAGGCGCTGGTCCGGCGCGGGTCCCGCACGGAGTACCGGGATGTTCTGTACGACAGTTACGGCCTGGCCGTCGAGCTTGACGGGCGGTTCGCGCATTCCGCAGATACGCGGTGGCGCGACATTCACCGGGACAACGCGGCCGCCGCCGACGGCCTGATCACTTTGCGGTACGGCTGGCTCGACATCCGTCAGCATCGGTGCGAGGTCGCGGCCGAGGTGGCTGCCGTGCTGGCTTATCGCGGCTACCGCGAAGCGCGCCCGTGCGCGCCAGACTGTCCCGTCCCTCCAGCTGATCGGCCTGGACTAGCGCGGCCGGGATAGTGGGGCCGGAGCTAGCGCGGCCGGGATAGCGGGGCGGGGATAGCGGGCCCGGGCTGACGGCCGGGGCTAGCGGGGCCAGGCGAGGACCGGGCCGCGGGCACTCACCAGGACATCCGTCCCGGGGGAGAGCTGCGGGCCGCCGGCCGTCCGGACGATGAGCTCGGTCACGTCGGCCAGGCCGGAGCTGGATCCGGATGGGGTGCCCGGCTTGCCGAAGGGATGGACCCGGAGAACGGCGTCGTGGCCGTAGTACTCGCAGGCCAGGACCCGTCCTGGCAGGCCGCCGACGGCCTCGCCCGGCACGCCGCCGGTACCGTCGCCCGGCAGTCCGCTGGCGCCCTCGCCCAAGGGCCGCGAGCCATTCGCTGGCGACGCCAGGCGAATCTCCAGCTGCTCGGGGCGGATCAGCACGGTGACCGGACCCGGCGTGAGTTCCGCGCCAGCTGAGGCGGCCGCCAGCGGGAGCGGCCCGAAAATGGTCCGCACCATCCCCGGCCTGGCCCGCTCATCCGCACCGCCCGAGCCCAGGGCACCCGCGCCGCCTGAGGTACCCGCGGCACCTGCACCGCTCGGGACGCCCGCGCCTGCCTGCCCGTCCGCGCCGGCCGCACCGTCCGAGCCGCCCGCGCCGGCCGCACCGCCCAGGCCGTCCGCGCTGGCCGTACCGGCCTGCTCGCCCAAGGCGGCCAGGGCGCCCGTGCCGCCTTCCCGCTCCGGTGCCTGAGCGCGGCCGCTTACCAGACTGTCCGCGGCTGCCGCGTCTGCGCCGGTGCCGCGCCGGCGCAGACCGCAGACTCGGACGCCGGGGATGCCGGGGAACCCGGCACGAGACCGGACTCCAGTTCTCCGTCCAGCAGGTTCGCCTCGCCGATGAAGCGGGCCAGCTGCGGGTCGGCGGGCCGGATGTAGAGATCCTGAGGCGCGGCGCACTGAGCGATCTGGCCACCGCGCAGCACAGCGACGCGATCGGCCATGGACAGCGCCTCATCCTGGTCATGCGTGACCAGGATCGCCGTCGTGCCCGCGGCGCGGAAGATCGCCTGGACGTCAGCCCGCACGGATGCGCGCAGGTGCGCGTCGAGGGAGGCGAACGGCTCGTCGAGCAGCACCAGCGCCGGCTCGATGGCCAGAGCCCGGGCCAGCGCGACGCGCTGCTGCTGCCCGCCCGACAGCTGATGCGGGTAGCGCTTGCCCAGCCCGGCCAGCCCGACAGCTTCCAGCAGCCCGGCCACCCGCGACCCGCGGCGCTCGCGGGCCGGCAGGCCGAAGCCGACGTTAGCCGCGACCGTCAGGTGCGGGAACAGGCTGCCCTCCTGCGGCACGTAGCCGATCCGGCGCCGCTCGGGCGGCACGTGCTCGCCGGGCCCGTCGACGATCGTGCCGCCGATCCGCACGGTCCCGGCGTCGGCCTGGTCGAAGCCGGCCAGCAGCCGCAGCAGCGTCGTCTTGCCGCTGCCGGACGGGCCGAGGATCGCGGTCAGCGACCCGGCGGGCACCGTCAGGTCCAGCCCGGTCAGGACCGGATTGCTGCCATACGCCTTATGCAGCCCCTGCACTGTCAGTTCGGTCACGCGTCTATCCCTGCGCCTTCGCTGAGCGATCAAAGAACCGGCCGAGCACATAGCTCGGAACTGCCGCGATCGCGATCATAGCCAGCGCGAACGGTGCCGCCTGGCCGTAGGACAGGTCGTTCTCGTACTGCCAGAACTGGGTCGCCAGCGTCTGCACGCCGGTCGGGATCAGCAGCAGGGTGGCTGTGAGCTCGGTCACCACCGACAAGAACACCAGGCAGAACGCGGCGGCCAGGCCAGGGCCGGCCAGCCGCAGCGTAACCCGGCTCAGCGTCCGCAGCCGGCTGGTGCCCAGCGACCAGGCCACCTCATCCAGGCTAGCCGGGGCGCGGGCTACGGCCGCCTTGACCCCGACCAGGGCGAGCGGGAAGAACATGATCGCGTAGCAGACGATCAGCAGCAGCGCGGTCTGGTAGCCGCGGCCGGCCAGGTAGTGCTCGGTGAAGTAGGCCAGCGCGAAGCCGATGACGGCGCCGGGCATGGCCAGGACCAGGTAGGTGCTGCGCTCCAGGACATGCCGGGCCGCGGACGTGTGCCGGATGGCCAGCAGCGCGACGGGCAGCGCCGCGAGCGTGTCCAGCAGCCCCGCGCAGGCGCCGTAGCCGGCGGTATGCAGCACCGCGCTGAGCATCGACACCGTGCCGCCGGTCACCGACGGGATGCCGCCCTCGAAGATCCAGTAGACGCTGGAGTACACCGGCATCCCGAGCGCGAGCGCCACCAGGACCGCCAGGGCGGTCAGCACCGGCCACCGGGCCCGGCCCAGCCGCAGCGGGGGCCTGACCCGCTGCGTGCCCGCGCCGACCCGCGAAGCCCGGCCGCGGCCCCGGGCCAGGCCCTCACCGCCGAGCACCAGCAGGCTCAGCCCGACCAGCACCAGCGACAGCGCACAGGCCGCGGGGACGCTGAACGACACGTTGAACTCGGTGAAGATCTCGGTCGTGAAAGTCTGGTAGCCCAGCAGCTCGAAGGCGCCGTACTCAGCGAGCAGGACCAGCGCGACCAGCAGGCAGCCGCCGAGGATCGCGCCGCGGGCCTGGCCCAGCGTGACCCGGCCGAAGGTTCGCAGCCGGCCGCTGCCCAGGCTCCTGGCGACCTCCTCCTGACCGGGGTCGGCGGCTCGCAGGCTGGCCGCCACGGGCAGGTAGACCAGCGGGTAGACGGCCAGGGTCATGACCAGGACGGCACCGCGGAAGCCGTGCACCCACGTCCACAGCGACGCCCAGCCGAAGCTGACCACGAAGTCCGGGATGGCCAGCGGCACGACCAGCAGCACGGCCCAGACCCGCCGGCCCGGCAGGTCGGTCCGCTCGACCAGCCACGCCGCAGCGGTGCCGATGATCGCGCACAGCACCGTCACGGCCAGCGTGAGCCGCACCGTGTTCCACAGCAGCTCACCGGTCAGCGGCCGGGCGATCAGCCCGGCCACGTGATGCAGCCCGGCCCCGCCGGACTCGATGAGCAGGAACACGAGCGGAACCGCGAGCAGCACGGCCACGCCCGTGCTGGCCGCGATCAGCGTCACCGGCCGCCGGGGCCGCCGGGGCCGGACCGCGCGCCCCGCCGGGGCGGGCGCGGTCCGGGCCGACGGCTCGGCTAGGTCCTGGATCATTGCTGGCTCACGGTTACAGCAGCCCGGCCTGGCGCATCAGCGCGATGGCCGTGCTGCCGGTACCCAGCTGGCTCACGCTCATCGGGTAGGGCTGCAGCTGGCTGAACGGCGTCTCCGGGGCCCGGGTGGTGACGCCCGAGTCGACCGGGTACTCGTAGCTGATCGACTCCCCGGGACCGGTGCCCGGACGGGCGATGATGTCCTGGCCCTTCTTGCTGACCAGGAAGGCCAGGAATTTCTGCGCCGCCGCCTGGTGATCGCTGGACTTGAGCACGGCCGCCCCGGCGATGTCGACGACGTAGCCAGGGTCGTGCGGCGCGAAGTGCGTGATCAGGGAGTGCATCCGGCCCGCGCCGAGCTCCGCCTTCATCCGGTACCAGTAGTACTGGTTGACGATCCCGAACGCCACGGCTCCCTGGTTGACCTCGGAGGCAATCGTCTCGTTGTCGGGGTAGACATGACCGGCCGCGTTCGCCTTGATCGCCGCGAGCCACTTCAGCGTGGCGGCCTGGCCGTAGGCGTGGTCATAGGCCGTGACGATGGGCTGGAAGTCGGTCTCCTGCGGCGCCAGGGCCAGCTTGCCCTTGTACCTGGCCTCCGCGAGCTGGCTGACGTGCTGGGGAAGCTGGCTGGCGGAGATCAGGCTCGGGTTGTACACCAGCACGCTGACCCGCCCGGATACGCCGGCCCAGTCGCCGCTGGCCGAGTCGTAGCGCCGCTGGGTGTGGCTCAGCGTCGCGGCCTGCACCGGCGCGAGCAGGCCCTTGGCCTGCAGGCTCTGCAGCGGCGGGGTGTTCTCGGTGAAGAACAGGTCGGCGGGCGAGTTGCTGCCCTCGGTGGCGATCTGGTCGGCGAGGGCGTCCTCGTCGTCATTGCGGACCGCGACCTTGATCCCGGTCTGCTGCTCGAAGGCGAGGACCAGGTTCTGCGTCGTCTGGACATGCTGACCGCTGTACAGGGTCAGGGCCGGGCCGGCGGCGAGCCGGCGGACGCGCTGCCGCAGGCGGCCAGCGCGCTGCAGGCCAGCAGCGCGCCGCAGGTGAGCAGGGCGGGCCGGGCGGGCCGGGTGACCTGATGCCATTGCCTCATGACGCCGCTCCCGGGCAGATTGCGTTGACCTTCCTGGTCGCCGCCGCGACCGCCTGGGTCGCCGTGGCGCTGGCGCCGTTGCTGGCGAACAGCTGGCGGTAGGCGGTGTCGAGCTGGCCGAGCACCGTGCGCAGCCGCGGATTGCTGGTGCGGATCTGGCGCAGCGGCAGGATCTGGGCCTCGGCGTAGCCGGCCGGGTCCGCATCCGGGTCCGGGCCGTCCGACAGCACGGCGCCGACCTGCTGGCAGGCCTTCTTCGTGGCTGCCGCCGAGGAGGGTGCTGATCCGCCGCAGGCGGCCAGGGCCAGGGCCAACGCGAGGGCCAGCGCGAGGGCCGGGGCGAGAGCCAGCGCCCGGCCGCGGCGCCAGGCAGGCCGGGAGCCGGGGCGCGGTGCGGGCGGCGCGGACGGTCGGGGGAGCTGCCGGGCCGCCGCCGGGGCTGTCCGCGGCGGGCTCAACGCGGCCCGGTGCCGGGACAGGCCAGGTGCAGTGATCATCATGTCCTTCTCAGCAGTAGCCGCGACCCGCGGGGCCCTGGGCCG
Source organism: uncultured Actinomycetota bacterium (assembly GCA_963780555.1). Lineage (GTDB taxonomy): Bacteria > Actinomycetota > Actinomycetes > Streptosporangiales > Streptosporangiaceae > DASUBV01. The sequence continues at coordinate 875,613 of CAWACD010000002.1, forward strand.
GGTGGCGGCTGAACTTAGGCTTACCTAACTTCGCGTAGATGAGGCTAACCTAACTAGTCCGGCGCGCAATAACGGCGTACCCGATCATGACCGGAGCAATACCGGCCCTTTGCCTGCCGCGCCCCGGCCGGCCGGGGCCACTGCGCGGCCCCGGTGCCGCGCTGAACGCGGCGCTGCCGCTTCCCCGCCAGGCCAGGCGCTGCGTGCAGATTACGGGCCGGCCACATACGCTGACTCAGTAGACCTTGCCAAGCTCTGAGGTGGTCGGCAGTGCGGGACATTCTGGGCGATATCTCCAAGTGGTGGGACGCCGGAGAGACGTTCGGCCTGGCCACTGTGGTCCGCACGTTCAGCAGCGCGCCCCGCGAGCCGGGTGCGGCGATGGCTGTTTCGGCCGCGGGTGAGGTCGTCGGCAGCGTATCCGGTGGCTGCGTGGAGGGCGCCGTCTACGAGCTGGCGACGCACGTGGCCGCGTCGGGTCAGCCGGTACTACAGCGCTACGGCATCAGCGACGATGACGCCTTCTCCGTCGGCCTGACCTGCGGCGGGATCATCGACATCTATGTCGAGCCGGTCAGCAAGGAGCATTTTCCCGACCTCGGCGAGATCGCCGCGGCGGTGCGGTCCGGCATCCCGGTCGCGGCCACGACGGTGGTCGCCGGGCCAGGCGAGGCCGGCGCCCGGCGGCTGATCTGGACGGCCGGCGAGCGCGACTCAGCCGGCTCGCTGGGCTCGGGTGAGCGGCTCGATGACGCGGTCGATGACGACGCGCGGGGGATGCTGGCCCAGGGGCTGACCGGGGTACGCCGGTACGGTCCCGACGGGGAGCGGCGCCTCGATGACCTGTCGGTGTTCGTGCAGTCGTTCGCCCCGCCGCCGCGGATGCTGGTATTCGGCGCTATCGACTTCGCCGCCGCGGTGGCCCGGGCCGGCAAGTTCCTGGGCTACCGGGTGACGGTGTGCGACGCGCGGCCGGTGTTCGCCACCGCCTCGCGCTTCCCCGATGCCGATGAGGTCGTCACCGACTGGCCGCACCGGTACCTGTCGCAGATCAGCACCGATTCCCGCACGGTCATCTGCGTGCTGACGCACGACCCCAAGTTCGACGTGCCGCTGCTGGAGGTGGCGCTGCGCTGCCCGGCCGCCTATATCGGGGCGATGGGCAGCAGGCGCACCCACGAGGACCGGCTGGCCCGGCTGCGCGAGGTCGGCATGACCGAGGATGAGCTGGCCCGGCTGCGCTCGCCGATCGGCCTGGACCTGGGGGCCCGCACCCCGGAGGAGACGGCCGTGGCCATCGCCGCGGAGCTGATCCAGCTGCGCTGGGGCGGCTCGGGGCAGCCGCTGACGGAGACCTCCGGCCGGATCCATCATGAGCGGCTGACCGAGGGCCTGGCCCGCTGATCATGCCCGCCGGGCTCCGGTGGCCGGAGCGGCCCGCGCCGCACCGAGCGGCTGCCTAGGCTGAGGCAGATGACAGCGCAGGTAGCCGGCATTCTGCTGGCAGCGGGTGCAGGCAGCAGGCTCGGCCAGCCCAAGGCCCTGGTCGACATCGCCGGGCGGCCGCTGGTCAGCCGCGGCATCGAGCTGCTGCGCGCCGGCGGCGCCGCGCCCGTCATCGTCGTGACCGGGGCGGCGGCCGTGGACCTGGCCGGCGTGATCACGGTGCACAACCCCCGGTGGCGCACCGGCATGGGCTCATCGCTGGCCACCGGGCTGGCCACGGTTCCCGACTCCGCCGCCGCCGTGGTCGTCGCGCTGGTCGACCAGCCGCTGGTCGGCGCGGAATCGGTCCGCCGGCTGATCGCCGCGTACCGGGCCGGCGCGGATGTCGCGGTCGCGGCCTACTCCGGGCAGCCGCGCAACCCGGTACTGCTGGCGCGGCGGCACTGGCCCGAGGTGACCGAGCTGGCCGTCGGGGACGCGGGCGCCCGCCGGTTCCTGCGCGCGCATCCGGACCTGGTCACGCTCGTCGAGTGCGGTGACACCGGCCGGCCCGACGACATTGACACCCGCGATGACCTCGACCGCATTGACCGGCAGCTGACCGAGGGCGCGGGTCCCGCCAGTGAGTCGTAACGTCCCCGGCGCGGGACCGGCTGACTCCGCCGGACCTGGCGGCGCGGGCCGTGCGGGCGGCGGCGGTCCCCAGCGCGGGAGTCGCCGCGACGCCGCGGGTCAGGAATGCGTTACTTGCAGGCCCCAGCTGTGCGTGACGCTGTCGCCGGGGGCCAGCGTCAGCAGGTCCGTCCCGGTGACCATCGCGTTCGGCGGGCAGGTCATCGGCTCGATGGCCAGTGCCCGGCGCCGGTGCCCGGCGGCCAGCGCGTCCCCGCTGAACACCTGCAGCCACCGGTACCCGGGGCCGGCCCAGAACCGCAGCTCGGTGCCGGGACCGGCCAGCCGGGCCCAGGCGCGGCCCGCGGCGTCCCTGGTCAGCCCGGTGAGCGCGTGATCGACCTGGGTATCGCCGATGGGCCGCGGGGCGCGGAAGTCATAGGGCGTGCCGGTGACGTCCGCCGGCTCGCCCGCGGGGATGCCGCGCTCGTCGGCGGGCAGCCACTGCGCCGCGGGCAGCTGCAGCTCGCACTCGTCGATCAGCGGCGGGCCGGCGGTCAGGTAGGGGTGCGAGCCGGTTCCGTACGGGGCGGCGGCCCGGCCGGCATTGCGCGCCGTGACCGACACCTCCAGCCCGCTGTCGGCCGACAGCCGGTAGCTGGCCGTCAGTTCCAGGCAGAACGGGTAGCCGGGCCGCGCCAGCAGCAGCAGCCCCAGCTGCACGCGGCCGGCCTCGTGCGCCGCGGGCTGCCAGCTGTCCCACCGGGTCAGGCCGTGGATGGCGTTGCCGCGGGCCGGCTCAGTCAGGTCCAGCTGCCGCTGCACGCCGTCGAAGGTGTACCGGCCGCCGTCCACCCGGTTCGGCCACGGCGCCAGCAGCTGGCCGGCCCCGGCGGGCGGTGCCTCGTCGGCCGCGTACTCGATGATGACCGGACGGCCCTGGTAACTCAGCCGGCGCAGGCCCGCCCCCAGCTCAGTGACGGTTGCGCGGTAGTCACCGGCCTCGATGTCGTACTGGGCACCGGTCAGCGGCGTCGCGGACGGCTCAGTCATCGGGTCCCTTCCTGCGCGCACGGGGCGGGGCACGCCAGTGACAGCTACTGTCCGCGGGAGGCTTGTGCCGACGGGGCTGCTTGGGGAGCGGGGGACCTTCAGCCCCGCCGGCAATTGCACCATAGCTGCCTCGGAAACCCCTCCGTGCCAACTTCGGCAACACTGCAGCTAGTTCTGCACCGCTCAGGCTGAGGAGAAGAGCCCGTGACCGGACCCCTTGACGGCATCGTTGTCATTGACCTCACCCGGGCCCTGGCCGGCCCGCATGCGACGATGCTGCTGGCCGACCTCGGCGCGCGCGTCATCAAGGTCGAGCAGCCCGGCACCGGGGACGAGTCGCGGCTGTGGGGGCCGCCGTTCGCGGCCCCGCCCGGCGACGCCGGCGAGCCGGTCAGCACCTATTACCTGAGCTGCAACCGGAACAAGGAATCGGTGACCTGCGACCTGCGCAGCGACGCGGGGCGGCAGCTGCTGACCGCGCTGGCGCGCCGGGCTGACGTGCTGGCGGAGAACTTCCGGCCGGGTGTCCTGGACCGGCTGGGCTTCGGCTACGACCGGCTGCACGAGCTCAACCCGGGCCTGGTCATCTCCTCGATCACCGGCTTCGGTCACGACGGGCCCGAGGGTGCCCGGCCTGGCTATGACCAGATCGTCCAGGGCGAGGCCGGCCTGATGAGCGTCACCGGCCCGGACTCCGACCATCCGACTAAGGCCGGGCTGTCGATGGTGGACGTGCTGTCCGGCACCAATGCCGCGCTCGGGATCGTCGCGGCCCTGCACGAGCGGACCCGCACCGGGGCGGGCCGCGTCGTCCGCACGTCGCTGCTCGCCTCGGTGGTGGGCGCGCATGCCTTCCAGGGCACCCGCTGGACGATCGCCGGGCAGGTCCCGGTGGCGACCGGCAACCATCACCCGGCCATCGCCCCGTACGGGACCTTCCGCTGCCGGGACGGGATGCTCCAGGTCGCCGTGGCCAACGAGCAGCAGTGGCAGCGCTTCGCGCCCATCGCGGGCCTGGATCCCGCCGACCCGCGGTTCGCCCGCAACGAGCTGCGGGTCACCCGGCGCGAGGAGCTGATCGCCGAGATCGAGCTGGCGCTGCTGCGGGCGGACCGGGCGCACTGGCTGGCGCTGCTCGCGCAGGCCGGAGTGCCGGCCGGGTCGATCCGCTCGATCGATGAGGTCTACCAGTGGGCGCAGACGCGATCCCAGGGCCTGGTCATCAGCGTGGATCATCCGACCCTGGGCGAGATCGAGCTGCCCGGCCCGGTGCTGCGCTTCGACGGCGAGCCGCCTCGCCAGCACGCTGCGCCGCCGCTGCTGGGCCAGCATGACGCGGCTATCCGCGAGTGGCTGGCCGGGCCAGACAGCACCCCGGCGGACTGAGCCCGCTACCAGCGGTGCGGCAATTACCTGCAGGCAGGCGCATAGCCAGCGCCACGGTGACGCTGGCTATGCGCCGCTTTCTTAATCCGGGCCTGATGGGCGGCCCTGGTTCTGACTTACTCGAAAACCACGATGGTCTTCCAGGTGTTCTTGTAGACGACGCCGTTAACGTGCAGGTTCGAGCCGCGCTGGAAGGCCCGGACACCCAGTACCGTCTCGTGGTTGAAGAATCCGGTCACGCGCATGAACCGGAAGCCGTAGGCGAACTTCAGGCTGTGCTGGACGGCGCGGACGGCCGAGCCCCGGTCGCCGCGCTGGACGGTAACGATGAGCCGGTTCCAGGTCGAGGCGCTGACCACGCCGCTGGCCCGCAGCCCGTGCTGGCGCTGGAACGACTTCACCGCGCGCGTGGTGAGCGGGCCGTAGGAGCCGTCAGCACGCAGGTTGAAGCCCTTCTGCTGGAGCAGGTACTGGATCGTGACGACCCGCTCGCCCTGCGCCCCCTGAGACACGACGGGCCAGCGCAGCCCCTGACTGAACCAGGCGGGCTTCCCGGCCGTCGCCGAGGTGGTCGAGGTGGTCGTGGCTCCGGCCGGCGCCGCAGCCACGAGTGTCGCCATGGAGGCGACGGCTACCAGGCCGCCAACTGCGGTTGCCGCCCGGCGCACAAATGATTTCATGTGACCCCCCTCTGGCCGCCTGCGCGCAGCTGCGCGCGTGTGTGTGAGCCCCGGGAATCGGCCTGCTTTTAATTACTCGGCCGCGAAGCCGCACAGCACGGGAATTCCATGGATATTCACCAAAGCTAGATTCGGCGCTCCGAGACCGTCAAGAGTGCTGCAAATTGGGCACCCGGAATAATCATTTCATCGGGACTGCTGATGCCACGTTTAGAGATCTTGGTGCCGATTAAAACCCGGCCCGTCACCATGCGGTCAGATGATGGCAGAAACGCCGCGCTCGCGGGCGTGCCGGGCCGGGCCGGCTGACGGCCGGGAGCGCAGCCGGGGGGAGGGTCCGCCCGCCCCCCGGCGCAGCCAGGCGGACCCTGCCCCGGTTCCCCGACTCCGCCCGGGCCCGTAGGTGAGCACCCGACTATTGCTGATCCGCCGCGACATGACCCCGGGCGCGGGCTTACCCGGACAACCTCGGACAAGGGCCTAGCTGACCGGACAGGCCACCGACCGCCCGGATTTCCGATAAAGCTAGTAAGTACCGCCTTTCCGCCGGCCTGCCGGCGTGGCTGGCGGCGCGAGGCGGCGTAGTCAAGGGGGGCCCGGTGGCGGGCGGATCATTCAACGACTCATCGGACGGCCCGGCTCATCAGTCTCAGGGCCCGGCCGGGGCGCACCGGGCCGACCCGGGGCGCGTACGCACGGCGGGGGATTTCGGCCGGGAGCTCACGCTGCTGCGCCTGGCGGCCGGGCTGACCGTGCGGCAGCTGGCGCGGCGGGCCGGACTGCCGCACAGCACGGCAGGTGACTATGTCGCGGGGCGGCACCTGCCGCCGCCTGCTCAGCCCCTCGTGCTGCGCCGGATCCTGCGCGCCTGCGGGGTCACCGACGAGCAGGACCTGGACAGCTGGCAGGCGGCCGCGGACCGGGCGCGCCGCGGACCCGGCCGGGGTCCCGGCCCGGGCCGGGATGCGGGCCCGGCCGACCCGGCCGGCCCGGCTACCGGAGCGGGCCCGGCGGGAGCTGCCGGGGATCCAGGTGCTGGCTGGTCCGGCGCGGGCCAGGGTGGTGGCCCCGGCCAGGCGGGGGAGGGCCGGCCAGGCGTCCTTCGGCCGGGCGGCAACCTGGCCGCGCCCGGCCCGGCCGGGGCGCGATCAGCGGCGGACAGCCCGCTGCGGTCCCGCCGCAGCAGCGTCATCCCGTACCGCGGGCTGGCCAGCTTCCAGGCCGCCGACGCGCAGTGGTTCTTCGGCCGCGAGGACCTGACGGCGCGGCTGGTGCAGCTCGCCGGCGCCGCCCGGGCGGCCGGGCAGCCCCTGATGGTCGTCGGCCCGTCAGGATCGGGTAAGTCATCACTGCTGCGCGCCGGGCTGATCCCGGCGATCGAGCGCGGCAGCGTGCCGGGGATCGAGGCTGGCTCGCCGGCGCTGGTGCTGACGCCCGGCAGCCGGCCGCTCACGATGCTGACCGCGGAGCTGAGCGCCACCGGGCGGCCGGGTGGCCGCACGGCGGTCATCATCGATCAGTTCGAGCAGGTCTTCACCGCCTGCCCGGATGAGGCCGAGCGGCAGGCCTTCATCACCGCCGTAGGCGAGCTGGCGTCGCGTGTCCTGGTGGTGATCGGGCTGCGGGCGGACTGTTACGGCCGGGCGCTGCGCTACGCCGGGCTGGCCGCCGCGCTGCAGGAACGCCAGCTCGCCGTCGGCCCGATGTCGGCTGACCAGCTGCGGCGGGTGATCAGCGAGCCGGCCCGGCGGGCCGGGGTCAGCGTCACCGAGGGCCTGGTCGAGCTGCTGCTGCGGGACCTGACGCCGCGCTTCGCCGGACCCGGTGGCCAGGAGGCGGGCGCGCTGCCGCTGCTGTCGCACGCGCTGCGCGCGACCTGGGAGCACGGCCGGGGCGACACGCTGATCGTGGCCGACTACCGGGCCAGCGGCGGGATCACCGACGCGATCGCCCGCACGGCCGAGGATGCCTACGGCGCGCTGCGGCCGGCTGAGCAGCGCCGGGCCCGGTGGCTGTTCCTGCGGCTGGTCCAGGTGGCCGACGATTCCATCGAGACCCGGTGCCAGGTGCCGCTCGCGGAGCTGGGTGAGCTGGCCGGGGACGGCAGCGAAGGGGCTGGCACGGGCGTGCTGTCCCGGTTCATCGACGAGCGGCTGATCACCGTCACGGCGGAGGCCGCTGAGATCACCCACGACGCGCTGCTGCAGGCCTGGCCCCGGCTGCGGGAGTGGATCGAAGGCGACCGGGACGGGCTGCGGACTCGCCGCCGGGTCACCGACGCGGCCCGGATCTGGGCTGACTCCGGGCACGACAGCGCGGTCCTGCTGCGCGGCGGACAGCTGGCCATAGCCCGGGACTGGGCCGCGGTGCAGCACAGCCGCGACGGCCTCAGCAAGGCAGCCCGGCAGTTCCTGGCGGCCAGCGCCGCCCACGAGCAGGCCACCGTCGAGGCCGAGCGGCGCCGGTCCCGGCGGCTGGCCCGGCTCGTGGCTGCGCTGGCGGTGCTGGTGCTGGCGACGGTCGGGCTGGCGGGCTATGCGTTCTCGCAGCGCCGGGCGGCCATGACCGAGCAGCTCATCGCCGACTCGCGGGAGCTGGCGGTGGAAGCCAGTCAGCTGCGCGGCCAGGACCCGTCGGTGGCCGCTCAGCTCAGCCTGGCGGCCTACCGCACGGCCCGCACCCCCGCCGCGCTGGGCAGCCTGCTGGAGTCGTCGGGCACCCCGGCGGCGACCCGGCTGAGGGACTCCGCTGGCGTCGTGGAGGCCATGGCCCTGAGCGCGAGCCGGCACCTGCTGGCCGTGGTGGCCGCGGACGGCACGGTGCGGCTGTGGAATGTTGCCCGGCCTGGTGCGCCGGTGCCGGCGCAGCCCCCGGCTGAGGGCCGGGCCGGGGCCGCTGTTCGCGGTTGCCTTCAGCCCGGACGGGCGGACGCTCGCGGCCGCCGGGGCCGCGAAGGTGGTCCGGCTGTGGAACGTGCGCCGGCCCGGTCACCCCGTTCTGGATAAGACCCTGCTCACGGGCCCGCGCAACACGATCTACGGGCTGTCGTTCAGCCCGGCGGGGACGATCCTGGCGGCGGCCAGCGCCGATGGCACGGTGCGGCTGTGGGCGGCTCCGGGCACGGCCGGAGCGTCCGCCCGGCCGCTGGCGACGCTGGCCGGGCCAGGGGGGTTCGTCCAGGCGGTGGCGTTCAGCCCGGACGGGCGGCTGGCTGGCCGCGGGCACGGCCGGCGGCCGGGTCGCGCTCTGGGATGTGGCCAGCCCGCGGCGGCCAGCGGAGCTGGGGGCGCCGCTGAGCGGGCCGGGCCGGGCCGTGACGTCGGTAGCGTTCAGCCCGGACGGGCGCACGCTGGCGGCCGGCAGCCAGGACGACCGGGTGTGGCGGTGGCAGCTGACCGGGCCGGCCCGCGGGCACCGGGGCGGGCCCCGGCCTGCGGCCCGGCGGCTGGCCTCGCTGGCCGGGGCCACGGACTGGGTGAACACGGTGGCGTTCAGCCCGGACGGCACGGTGCTGGCCGCGGGCAGCAGCGATGGCTCGGTGCGGCTGTGGAGCCTGGGTACCGGGCGGCTGATCGGCACGCTGCGCCACCCTGGCGTGGTTACCTCGCTGGCCTTCGACGGCGGCCACGAGCTGATCAGCGGCTGCGCCGACGGGACCGCCCGGCTGTGGGCGCTGCCGCCGCCGGTGCTGGCCGCCGCCGGCGAGGTGAACAGCGTGGCTTACGCGCCAGGCCGCGGGCTGCTGGCCGTCGGCAGCCAGGACCTGGAGCTGTGGAATCCGGTCACCCGGACGCAGCAGGCATCGGCCGCGGTCGCGGGGACCTTCGTCAACGCGGTGGCCTACGCGCCGCACTCCGGCCTGCTGGCGGCCGGCTACGGCAACGGCCGGGTCCAGCTGTGGGCCACCGCGGGCGGGCGGCTGACCCGGCTCGGGCCGCTGCTGGCGCCGGCGTCGGCCCGGGTGGTGGAGTCGGTGACGTTCAGCCCGGACGGGAAGATCCTGGCCAGCGGGTCCGACGACGGCGTCGTCCGGCTGTGGAGCGTGACCGACCCGGCCCGCCCGGAACTCATCGCCGCGATCCCGGACTCGGCGGCCATGGTGTTCGGGGTCGCGTTCGCACCGGACGGGCGAATGCTCGCCGCGGCCAGCTCCGACGACGTGACACGGCTGTGGGACATGGCCCGCCCGGCCCGCCCCGTCCGGATCGGCACCGCGCTGCGCGGCACGACGAGCTATGACATGTCGGTGGCATTCAGCCCGGACGGCCGGACGCTGGCGGTGGGCAGCGCCGACAAGACGGTGCACCTGTGGGACGTGGCCCGCCCGGCGCACCCCCGCCTCGCGGGCAGGCCGCTGCGCGGACCGGAGGGATACGTCTACGCGCTGGCGTTCAGTCCGGACGGCCAGACGCTGGCCGCGGGCGTCACCGACAACACGGTCTGGCTGTGGCATACCGGCGATGCCGGCCATCCAGCGCTGGCGGCGCAGCTCACCGGCCCGGCCGGGCACGTGTACACGGTGGCCTTCAGCCCGTCCGGCGGGCAGCTGGCGGCGGGCAGCGCGGACGGGACGGTCCGGCTGTGGGATACCGGGGAGCATGCGGCGGCCCGTTCGGTGTGCGCGACAGCGGGGGAGCCGCTCACCCGGTCGGAGTGGGTGAGCTATGACCCGGGCCGCGCCTACGAGCCGCCGTGCCCGGCGCGCGAGCACGGCTGAGCGGCGGCCGGGCGCCGGCCGCAGGTCAGCGGCGCTGGCCGACGTAGCTGGCGAAGGCGACGGTGTTGCCCAGGTAGTGCCCGGTCTTCGGGTCGAACTCGCCGCCGCAGGTGACCAGGCGCAGGGTCGGCCAGCTGGTGTACCCGTACACCCGCGACGTCGGGAACTCGGTCTTCAGGTACAGGGCCACGGAGTAGGTCTCGAAGATCGCGGTGCGGCCGTTGCGCAGCCGCACGTAGATCCGGTTGCCGGGCCGCAGGTCACCCAGCTTGTAGAAGATCGCCGGGCCCACGCCCTCGGCGTCCACATGGCCCAGGATGACCGCGGCCCCGGCCTCGCCGGGCGTGGGCCCGCGGTCGTACCAGCTGGTGACGAACGGCGTCTTGAGCGGCGGAACGGCGATGCTGCCGTCCGGGCCGAGCCCGCGGGCGATGATCTTCGCGCTCACCCCGATGGCCGGAATCTGAATGCTGGCCGGATCGGCGGCCGGGACCCGGTTCGCGGCCGCCCGCGACTGGCTGCCGGGCAGGTCGCGGGACGACTGGCCGGGGTGGCCGGCGGCCCACGCGGGCGGCAGCGGAGGCGGCGACCAGCGGAGCGTGTTGCGGCCGATGAGGGCCACCACGATGCCGGTGCCGATAAGCGTTACGGCGATCAGGTTGAGCCAGGAGATGCCGGGGCTGCGGCTGCCGTCCGGCCGGCGGCCACGCAGCCGGCGGCTGGCCCGGCGGCCGTTCAGCTGCTGGCCGTTCACGGGATGCCCGGCCGCCCGGCCCGGACCGGCTGCCGGGACCTGGCGCCGGCCAGCCGGCGGGCATGGCGGAACAGATGGCGCGCCCGGCCGGGAGTCCGGCCGGGCGCCCTCCGCCCCGTGCTGTGCATCGTCAGACCCCCGCAGCCCCCGACGCCCGCGACCCGTCGCACGGCTTCTTTCCCGTGCCGCGCCGCGGCTAAGCCGGGCGGCCGGGTGAGGCCCGCCGGGCGGCCGGGTGAGGCGCGCCGGGCTGCGGGTGAGACCTGCCGGGTAGGGGTGAGACCGGGCCCGCCCGGCAGTGTCTGCTAGCGGCGCAGGGCACCCTCGGGCGTGGCCGGCGCCGCCATCCGGCTGGCGGCCGGGACCAGCACCCCGGTCCGCACCGCGTCGGCAGCCAGTACCCCGAACAGGTAAAAGCAGGCCGATTCCTCATCGGAGAAGACGCGGATCTCGTGGCGGGCGCCGCCGGCGGAGCTGAAGACCTCGAAGCCGTCGGGGGTTTCCAGCAGGCACATGGCGCCGTCCACCTCCTCGCCCACGGAGTACGACCCGGCCGGGATGGCGGCCAGGCTGGCCAGCTCACTGAACAGCCGCTCGGTGGCCATCCGGCGTCCGGCTGAGCGCCGCCGCCGGGGCGATTCCAGCCGGGGGCCAGGTTCGCCCAGTCCGCCCGGCTTGTTCTGGTCGCCGCGCCCGGCGGGGCCAGCAGGACGGCCAGCCGCCGGGACCGGGGCAGCCGACGGGAGGAGCGGGGCAGCCGCGCCCGGCTGGAAGGGCACGGCTGGCGGCAGGCCCGTACCCGGATGGCCACTGCCAGCGCGAGCCGTCTGCGACGGGGCCGCGACTGGCGCGGCCTGGAGGCTCGCGGTCTGCAGGCTCGCGGTCTGCGGGCTCGCGGTCGGCAGGCTCGGCGCGGGCGGGCTGCCCAGCGGGGGAGCAGGCGGCGGAACGGTGCCGGGCGGAATGCTGCCCGGTGCGGCGGCCCCGGCCGGGGCCAGGCGACCCCGGCCGGGCTGGCTCCGGCCGGCCTGGGCGGCGCTCGGCTGGGCCGGGCTGACCGAGGCTGAGCCCGCCGGACCGGGGCCCGCCTGCCGGGAGCTGGGCAGGCCCGGCCCGGCCTGCTCGGGGCTGGTCTGGCCGGTACTGGCGGGAGCGGGGCCGGACTGCGGCCGGTCAGCACCGGGCGGGAAGGGGCCGGGCGTCGCGCCAGCGCTGGCCGGGGGTGCTTGCGCGGCGGGCGGCGCGATGGACCGGGCCGGGACCGGCGGCAGGGATCCGGGCGGCAGGGATCCGGGCGGCAGGGATCCGGGCGGCAAGGAGCCGTCGGACCCATTCGAAATGGGGGCGCCCGCGGCGGAGCCGCCGGGGACCGGGCCATTCGGGAAGGGCCCGGCGGCGTGCGGGCCGGATGCGGCCGGCAGGCCCGGCGGCGCGGCCTGCTCGCGGCGGGTGGCGGCCGAGGCCGCGCGCATCGCCTCAGCCTCCAGCGGGAGCGGTCCATCGGCCGCGGACGGCGGCGGCATGCTGACCCCGCCGGGCCGGGCGGGCAGGCCCAGTCCGCCCCAGTCGCCGCCACCGTCGCTGAGCGGCAGCATGCGGGCGGCGGCTGCGGCTGACCCGGCCGGGTACAGGTAGCCCGGGCCGGTCTGGCTGGCCGGCGGCAGGCCGTAACCCGGCTCGGGCGCGGGCGGCAGGGACGGATAGTCCGCAGGCTGGCCGGGCCCGGGACGGTCCGGGAAATCGGACCGCTCCTCGACGATGTCGGTGACCTCGTCCCGGGCGGCGATCAGCTCGAAGACGCCGCGGTCCACCTGCCAGTAGCCCAGCTGCTCCGCCGTGAGCGCATCGTGCCCCAGATAGCAGATGTGCAGGCGGTCACCGAGGTCATCGAGCACGACGCAGCGCTCCCCGCGGAACCGTCCGACCGGCCGGGACTGCCAGACCGCCTGGACGTCCTGAATCTGCAGCTCCTTGCGCCAGTGCCCGGTCGCCGGCTCAAAGCCCAGCTCCTCAGGCGGCGGGCAGGCAGCGAACAGCACCACGGACCCGTCGGCCGGGCCGATGCCCGCCTCGTAGGGAGCGCCCCGGTAGGTCGCCATCAGCCGGTACCGCATCGCTCACATCCCCCCTGCCGGGCGAAGCCAGACCTGGCCGTCATAGCGGGCGATGAACTCGGCGTGCCCGGCACTGATCCGGTATATCTCAGCACCGACCGGTACAGGTATCGGATCGGTGAAGAACTCGGGCACCGGGTGGGCCGCGCTGGCGGTGTAGCCGGTTCCGGTGAACGGCGGCTTCATGGCCCAGTCCCCGCCCAGGGCGACGGAGTAGGGGACCTGGTAGGTCTCGGTATTCACCGCCCGCCAGCGCAGCAGGTACAGCTCCGCCATGTCGGAGCTGAACTCGGTGCCCTCGTAGCCCAGGCTCATCGCCTGGAAATAGTCGGCGGGATGCAGGTAGGAACTGTCCGCGACGCGGTGCACGAATCCGGCGATGATGGACCGCCGCCCGGCCAGGTACGGCTCTACCATCCGGGGCGGGATCGCCTTGTGCAACAGCGTTCCCGGCTCGATGGCCATGGGAGTCCGGTCAACCTGGCGCACCCTGTCCCCTGTGGTCAGACTGTCCTGCAGTGTCATGAGACTCTCATATTGCGAATTACGTCCTCAACTGCTTCGGCTGACCTGGTCGTAACGGGCGCAAGGGTACCTTCCGGAACGGTCAGGATCGAGCTTGCCCAGCTCAGCGGGGCGGTCGGCCGCGGCTACAGTAGGCCCGTGTTCGAAGGCAGCGCGGAGCCGCGCTTCGCAGGCGATGACGGCTCAGCTGACCCGTCCGTCACAGCCGCCCTGGCCGCGTTCGCGGCGGGCGCCGGCAGCGAGCAGGACGTCCTGACCGCGCTGGCCGCCGGCCGGCTCCTGGTCCCCGTCGTAGCCGCCCTGACGCCGGATGAGGACACCGCCGCCGGCCAGCAGCGGCCCGCCCGCCCGGACTCCGGCCCGGCGGAGCCCGGCCCGGCGGCCTGCCACCCGGCCGGCGGCGGCGAGAAGGCCAGCGAGATGGCGCTGCCCACACTGGTCGGGCAGGACGGCCGGCGGGCCATCCCGGTGTTCACCGGCGTGGCCGCGCTGGCTCGCTGGCAGCCGGCGGCCCGGCCCATCCCGGCCGCCGCCGCCCAGGTGTGGCAGGCCGCGATGCAGGACCGCTGCGCCGTGGTCATCGACATCGCCGGCCCGGTTCCGCTGGCCGTCGAGGGCGACCGGCTGGCCGCGCTGGCCGGCGGGCAGCCGGTTCCGGCGCCCCATGAGGACACCGACGTGCGGGACACGGTAGCCAGGGCCGTGGTCGAGTCCGCGGCGGCGGCCGGAGTCAGCCCCGGCACTGTCGGCTTCGCGCTGCGGCCCGGTCCGGCTGGCCCCGACGGGGCGGACCTGCTCATCGAGATCGCCCCGCCGCCTGGCCTGGACGCGGCCGCCGCCACGCGCCTGGCCACGGCGGCCGGCTCGGCGGCGATGGCCCGCCTCGGCGGCCGGCTGCGCCGCGGTATCGCCGTAGCGCTGGCGTCCTGACCGGGCGCCGGGCCCGCGGGCGCGTCCCGGTCCCCGGTCCGGCCTCAGTCCCCGGTCCTCAGTCCCCGGTCCTTAGCCACCGAGCCGCCAGCCGCCAGAGCCGCCAGTCGCCAGAGCCGCCAGCCGGATGAGCGACGCCGGCCCGGCGGCGGCGCTGGCGCCCCGGCAGGCTCGTTACGGCGATCCCGGCGGACCTGGCTGGCTCCACGCCTCGTCGAAGGCCGCCGGGTCCAGGGGCAGCAGCCAGCACGCGGCGATGCGGTCGCGGCGGACCGCGTACAGCCCGACGGTGGACCAGGTCCGCTCCGCGCCGCCCAGCATCGCGGTGCCGTCGGTGAGCGCGGCGATCCGGTCACCGTCGCCGGCCAGCACGTCGGCGCGGTGCATCCGGAAGGTACCCGCGGCCAGGTCGCGGCGCCGCGCGAAGTACCCGAGCACCTCGTCGATCCCGTGATACTGCCCGGCGACGGGGCTGCGGCCGGGCACCGTCCAGGCGATGTCGGGGGTCAGCAGCTGCCGCAGTGCGGTGTCGCTGCCGCCGGCATAGAAGTCGTTCTGGGCGTCATGCAGGCGGTCCAGCAGTCGCAGCGCCGCATCCCGGTCCACGCCGCCATGCTCGCACGGCGCGCCTGACCTCCGGGCGGCTGCCGGGCCCGGCCGGCTAGCTGTGGTCGCGGGCGCCGCGGCGGTGCAGGGCGAAGCCGCCGGCCAGCGCCCCGGCGCCGATCAGCGCCAGGCCGGCCATGGCCAGCGTGCTGTTCGAGGTCGTGGCCGTAGTCCCGTCACCGGTAGCCACGCCGCCGCTGGGGAACCGGGTCACGTGCAGCGTCGCCGTGGTCGAGGTGGCGCCCGGGCAGTCGATGTTCGGGTGGTAGGTGCCGGGCTCGATCGAGCTCGGCAGGGTGACCGAGACGCTGAAATCGAAGCTGTCGCCCTTGCTCGGGTTCATCGGGATCCGCGACGGCAGCCCCAGCGTGGTCCCGGACAGCGTCGCGTCGCCGATGCCGGCCGCCGGGCTGCAGTCCGCCACGAACATGACCCGCTGGCCCGGCGCCGCCGTCGACGGCGACGCGAACGCGGTCGACCCGCCGCTGCGGCCCGCGGCCGTCGCGGCGTAGCTGGCCGGCGCGGCCGCCACCAGGACCGGGATGGCCAGCAGCGCGGCCACCGCGGCATACCTGAGCAAGCGCATGGAAACGTTCCCTCCCCGGAAAGCACGTGGCCGTCGCCGGAGCGCCCCCCAGGCGCCCGTGACCAGGTACGAAGCTGGCCGCGGCGACGGCGTGAGCCGTGCGTCGCGGTTTTACCCGGCGCCCTGCCGGGCAAACGCCGCGGCCGGCGGCATGGCAGGATCGGCAGCATGCTGCGCTGGCTGACTGCTGGAGAGTCGCACGGCCGCGCCCTGGTGGCGATCTGCGAGGGCGTGCCCGCCGGGGTGGAGGTCGCCACGGCGGATATCGCCGCGGCCCTGGCCCGGCGCCGGGCCGGCTACGGGCGCGGCGCCCGGATGAAGTTCGAGCAGGACGAGGTCGAGCTGACGGCCGGGATCCGGCACGGGCGCACGCTCGGCGGGCCGGTGGCCATCCGGATCGGCAATACCGAGTGGCCCAAGTGGGAGACGGTGATGTCGCCCGATGAGGTGGACGCCGGGGAACTGGCCAGCCAGGCCCGCAACGCGCCGCTGACCCGGCCGCGGCCCGGCCACGCCGACCTGGCCGGCATGCAGAAGTACGGGTACGACGATGCCCGCGCCGTCCTGGAGCGGGCCAGCGCCCGGGAGACGGCGGCCCGGGTCGCGCTCGGCGAGGTGGCGCGCCGGTTCCTGCGCCAGGCGCTCGGGGCCGAGATCGTCAGCCATGTGGTGGCCATCGGCTCGGTCGCCGCCCCGGACGGCGCGGCACCGGAGCCCGGCGACGCCGGCCGGGTGGACGCCGACCCCGTGCGGTGCCTGGACCCGGCGGCGAGCGCCGCGATGCAGGCCGAGATCGACGCGGCCCGCCGGGACGGCGACACCCTGGGCGGGGTCGTCGAGGTGATCGCCTACGGGCTGCCGCCCGGCCTGGGCAGCCACGTGCACTGGGATCGCCGCCTGGACGGCCGGCTGGCCGGGGCGCTGATGAGCATCCAGGCCATCAAGGGCGTGGCCATGGGCGACGGCTTCGAGACCGCCGGGCGGCGCGGCTCGCTGGCGCACGACGAGATCGAGGGAACTCCCAGCGGCGTCCGCCGGGTCACCAACCGGGCGGGCGGCGTCGAGGGCGGGATGAGCACCGGGGAGCCGCTGCGGGCCCGCGCGGCCATGAAGCCGATCTCCACCGTGCCGCGGGCGCTGGGCACCATCGACGTGCGGACCGGCGAGCCGGCCAGGGCCATCAATCAGCGCAGCGATGTCACCGCGGTGCCCGCGGCCGGGGTGGTGGCCGAGGCCATGATGGCCCTGGTGCTGGCCGACGCGGCGGTGGAGAAGCTGGGCGGTGACTCCGTCGCCGAAGTCCGGCGCAACCTGCTCAGCTATACCGAGTCGCTGGTCATCACCTGACCGGCAGCGCCGCCGTGGCAAGCTGGCGTCGCAACCAGATGACCGCCCGCCGACAGCAGAAGGACAGACCGCTCACCCGATGACTTCCACCTCGCAGGCCGGGCCCGCCGGGCCGGCCGCCATCCTGGTCGGGCCGCCCGGCTCGGGCAAGTCCACCGTCGGCCCGCTGCTGGCCGCGCTGCTGGGCACCGGTTTCACCGACACCGACACGCTGGTCGAGAAGCAGGCCGGCCAGCCGGTCGCCGACATCTTCATCCTGGACGGCGAGACCGCGTTCCGCGCTCTGGAGGCCGCCGCGGCGCAGGCTGCCCTGCGCGGCGAGGCCGGCCACGGCGACGTGATCGCGCTGGGCAGCGGGGCGGTCGAGGACCCGGCCACCGCCGCGCTGCTGGCCGGCCAGCCGGTGGTGTACCTGGAGACCGGGCTCGCGGCGGTGACCCGCCGGTCCGGCCTGGACGGCCCGCACCCGCCGATCCCCGGCAACCCGCGCGGCAAGCTGCGCCAGATGCTGGAAGCGCGGCGGCCGCGGTATGCGCAGGTGGCCTGGCTGACCATCGCGACCGACGCCAGCGAGCCGCCGGACATCGCCCGGCAGATCGCCGCCGCGCTGGCGGAGCGGCAGCCGGGCCAGCCCGCCGGGACGGGCGAGCCGGGCCGGCCCGCGCAGCCGGGCGGAGCGTCATGACCATCACCCGGATCCCCGTCGGCGGCAGCCCGCCCTATGAGGTGGTGCTCGGCGCCGGGGTGCTGGCCGAGCTGCCGGCCCTGATCGGCCCGGCGGCCCGCACGGTGGTCGTCCTGCATCCCGCAGGCCTGGGGGAGATCGCCCGGCCCGTCTGCGGCGTGCTGGAGAAGGCCGGGTACGAGGTGCACGCCGAGCCGGTGCCCGAGGGCGAGGCGGCCAAGGACATCACCGTGGCCGCCGCCCTGTGGTCCCGGCTCGCCGCGCTGCGGGTCACCCGGTCCGACGCCCTCGTGGGCATCGGCGGCGGCGCCACCACCGACCTGGCCGGGTTCGTCGCCGCCACCTGGCTGCGCGGCGTGCCGATCGTGCTGCTGCCGACCACGCTGCTGGGCATCGCCGACGCGGCTGTCGGCGGTAAGACCGCCGTGAACATCGCCGAGGGCAAGAACCTGGTCGGGGCGTTCCACCCGCCGGCCGGGGTGCTGGCCGACCTGGCCGTCCTGGAATCGCTGCCCCGGGCCGAGTACGTCAGCGGCCTGGCCGAGGTGATCAAGGTCGGGTTCATCGCCGACCCGGTGATCCTCGACCTGGTCGAGGCCGACCCGGAGGGCGCGGTGGTGCCGCACGGGCCGCACGCCCACGAGCTCATTGAGCGCGCCGTGGCGGTCAAGGCCCGGGTCGTGGCCGGCGACCTGCGCGAGGCCGGGCAGCGCGAGATCCTGAACTACGGGCACACCCTCGGGCACGCCATCGAGCGGGTCGAGGGTTACCGGATCCGGCACGGCGAGGCGGTGGCCATCGGCATGGTGTTCGCCGCCGAGGTGGCCCGGCTGGCCGGCCGCCTGCCCGCGGAGGTCGCCGGGCGGCACCGCCGGGTGCTGTCGGCGGTCGGGCTGCCGACCTCCTACCCGGCCGGGGCCTGGCCGGACCTGCGGGCGGCCATGGCGCTGGACAAGAAGTCCCGCGGCGCGGTGCTGCGGATGATCGTGCTGGCCGGGCTGGGTGCCCCGGTGACCCTGGACGGCCCGCCCGAGGACCTGCTGACCCGGGCATTCGCGGAGGTGGCGGCCCGGTGAGGCGCGTGCTGGTGATCAACGGCCCCAACCTCGGCCGGCTGGGCTCCCGCGAGCCCGACGTGTACGGGACGACCACGCACGCCGACCTGGCCCGGGTCTGCGAGGCGGCCGCCGCGGCGCTCGGGCTGACCGCCGAGGTCCGGCAGACCGACAGCGAGAGCGAGCTGATCGGCTGGATTCACGAGGCCGTCGACGGCCGGCTGCCGCTGGTCATCAACCCGGCCGCGTTCAGCCACTACTCCTACGGGCTGCGCGACGCGCTGGCCATGCGCACCGCGCCGGTCATCGAGGTGCACATCTCCAACCCGGCGGCCCGCGAGTCCTTCCGCCACCACTCGGTCGTGTCCGCGGTCGCCGACGGCACCATCGCCGGGCTCGGCCTGCAGTCCTACGAGCTCGCCCTGGCCGCCATCGCCCGGCTCACCGCCGCGCCGTGATCGTCCTGGTCGGCTTCATGGGGGCGGGCAAGACCACCGTCGGCCGGCAGCTGGCCCGCACTCTCGGCCTGCCCTTCACCGACGCCGACCAGGCCATCGAGGAGCAGGCCGGCCGGCCGATCCGGGAGATCTTCGCCACCGCCGGCGAGCAGGCCTTCCGGGACCTGGAGCGCCAGGTCATCACCGGCCTGCTCACCGAGGCAGCCGACGCCGTGCTGGCCCTGGGCGGCGGCGCGGTGGAGGCCCCGGCCATCCGCGCGGCCCTGGCCGGCCATCAGGTGGTCTACCTGCAGATCAGCCTGGACGACGCGCTGGCCAGGGTCGGCCACGACACCAGCCGGCCACTGCTGCGCGACCCCGACCTGGCCGGCCTGTTCGCCCGCCGCCAGGACCGCTACGCCGCCGTGGCGGGCATCACCGTCCGGGTCGGCGCCGACCGCAGCGCCGCCGAGGTGAGCGGCGAGACGATCCGGCGGCTGCGGCCCGGCCGGGGCCCGGCGAGCTAGGAAGCGGCCCGCCCGGCAGTTACGATTCAAGCCGATCCGTAACGGGATGCCCGTGGCTGGCCTGGCCGGATGCCGGCGGCGCCGGTGACGGGCGCGAGAGGGCGTGGCTTCATGCGCATCGGAATGGCACTGAACTACGCGGGCGGCTTCGCCGAGACCGTCGCCGAGCTGGCCGACTACGAGAAGGCCGGGCTCGACATCGTGTTCGTGCCCGAGGCTTACAGCTTCGACGCCGTCAGCCAGCTCGGCTACGTCGCGGCGAAGACCGAGCGGCTGCAGATCGCCTCCGGGATCCTGCAGATCTACACCCGCACCCCCACGCTCACCGCCATGACCGCCGCCGGGCTGGACTACGTGTCCGGCGGAAGATTCGTCCTCGGCCTCGGCGCGTCCGGGCCGCAGGTCATCGAGGGCTGGCACGGCGTCCCCTACGACGCGCCGATCGGCCGGACCCGCGAGGTCATCGAGGTGTGCCGGAAGGTATGGCGGCGCGAGCGGCTCGAGCACGCCGGGCGGTACTACACCATCCCGCTGCCACCGGACCAGGGCACCGGGCTGGGCAAGCCGCTCAAGCTGATCAACCACCCGGTGCGGGACCGGATCCCGATCGTGCTGGCCGCGCTGGGGCCGAAGAACGTGGCGCTGGCCGCCGAGCTGGCCGAGGGCTGGGAGCCGATCTTCTACCTGCCCGAGAAGGCCGCCAGCGTGTGGGGCGAGCCGCTGGCCGCCGGGACGGCCCGGCGCGACCCCGGGCTGGGCCCGCTGGAGGTCATCGCGCAGGCCGGGCTGGCCATCGGCGAGGACACCGGCGGGCTGCTGGACCTGGGCCGGGCGACGATGGCGCTGTACATCGGCGGGATGGGCGCCCGCGGCCGGAACTTCTACAACGACCTGGCTGTTCGTTATGGCTACGAGAAAGAAGCAGCCGCCATTCAGGACGCCTACCTGGACGGACGCAAGCGCGAGGCCGAGGGGCTGGTCCCGGCCGCGCTGCTGGAGGGCACCTCGCTGGTGGGCCCGCGATCGCTGGTCGCCGAGCGGGTGGCAGCGATGCGCGAGTCCGGCGTGACGACCCTGAACGTGGCGCCGCTAGCCGCCACGCACGCCGAGCGGGTCGCGCTCATCGAGCAGGTCCGCGACCTGGCTGCCTAGCCCGGGCAGACCACGGCGCCGTGGCGGAAACCACGGCGCCGGGCCTGCGGGGCGTCTTGTTCAGTTAGCTGGCGCGCTCGTAGGCGGCGACGGTCTCCTGGCCGACCCGCTCCCACGAGTACCGGCTGCGGGCCCGGTCGGCGGCGGCGATGCCGAACCCCTCGAGCAGCATCGGGCTGGCCAGCAGCTGCCGGATCCGGCGGGCCAGGGCGCTGGCGCTGCCCGGCTCGACCAGCACGCCGGTCGCGCCGTCGACGACGGCGTCCTGATCCGCGCCGCCCTCGGCGGCGACCACGGGCGTGCCGCAGGCCATCGCCTCCACCGGCAGGATGCCGGTCGGCTCGTCGCTGGCCACGTGCACGAACAGGTCAGCCGAGCGGAGCAGGGCCGGAACCCGGGTCGGGCTGACCTTGCCGGTGAACATGACCCGGTCGCTGACTCCGGCCCGCTCGGCTAGCTCGGCCAGGTCGCGCAGGATCGGGTTGGTGCCGATCTCGGCCCGCGGCGGGCCGCCGGCGATCAGCAGCTCGGCGCCGGGCAGTGCGGCCAGGGCCCGGATGACGGTGTCCAGGCCGTGCTGGCGCGAGGCCGGCGCGGCGGCCAGCAGGCGGGGCCGCTTGCCGCGCCGTGCCTGCGGGCCGAGTGGCTCGAACCGGGCGGTGTCGACGCCGAACGGGACTACGGTGATCGCGGCCCGCGGCACGCCCAGCCCGGCTAGCTCGGTCAGCTCCGCCGACGAGCCGGCCAGCACGGAGTGCACGGTCCGCGCGACCAGGCGCTCCATCTTGGCGCGCACCATCGTGTCATCGGCCGGCCGCGCGCCGCGGCGCGAGCCCAGCGAGTGGAAGGTCTGCACGACCGGGATCTGCGTCCCGCGGGTGGCGGCCAGGGCGGCCAGCCCGCTGGTCCAGAAGTGCGCGTGCACGACGTCGGGAGGCTGCTGCTGCCAGCGCTGGGCCAGTTCCGCGCTGAAGGCGCCGAGCTTGGGCAGCAGCCGGTCCTGAGGCAGCGGGGCGGCCGGGCCCGCGGGGACGTACTCGAACCGCACGCCGCCTGCGTTCTCCGAGCGCGGCCGGGCGGGGGAGTCCTTGCGGGCATACACCGTCACCTGGTGGCCCAGGCCGGCCAGTGTTCCGGCCAGCGCGGCGACGCGAAGTGCCTGGCCGCGCGGGTCGGCGCCGCTGCTGCGGGGCGCTGCGGGATCGGGGGTGACATGGCCGGTGACGAGGGCGATCCTCATGACGCTGCCTCCTTCAGGATCGCCACGGCGACACGGGCGGCGGCAGCAGGAGGGAGCGTCAGGAACGGGATTGCACCATGGGGGAGAGGTGACCCGGAACCGGGGCAGGCCCGTCATCAAGAGGGCTGGCCGCCGGGGGGATTTCCCGCGCAGGCATCCGCTGCGACCACACCGTGACGGCGTGGGAGGGGTGTGCCTGCGTCGTAGACACCGTTAACAGGACTATATCCGATGCCGGAGATCGGCAAACCACGGAATCTCGTGGCGCATTGTGACAAAGGTCACCGGGACGGGCACGGGAGGGGCGCCCGTCCCGGACTCTTCTCACGGCCGGGAGCTCACCATCGGTACCAGCGTGCGCCCGAGCCAGCCCGGAAGGCGAAGCCCAGCAGCCAGATCGCCAGGACGACCAGGGCCACCCACCACAGGATGTGCACGGCGAATCCCAGCCCGCCCAGGACCAGGGCGAGCAGCAGAATCACGAGGATAAGAGCCATTGTCAGCCTTCCCTAGGATCAACGTTGACGCCCTCAGCTACCCGTCCAGGAGCGGTCAAACGTGGCCATTGCCCCCGGCCCCGGGGCCGGTCTCGGGCCGCTGACCAGGTATCGCCGCCGCAACCTAGGTCTCGCCCCGGTCACGACGCAGGTGCCGGGCGGTTACGGACCGGCTGTTCCGCATGCCGCTGTGCGGCATACCCCCCTAGACTGGGACACCACGGGGTGAGCTAGCCCCGCATGCCGTCGGCGACGGCTCTGCAGCGCTGCGGAGCCCGGTCGCCGCGGGCTCGTGTGCGGGCTAGCGCGGGGCAGCAGGCACATGATCAGCAGGCAGGCAGCTAGCTCAGGCACGGGGCTGGCTCAGGCACGGCAGGGCATTCCGAGCAGCTAAGGGCGGCACCGTGCGCGAGGACGCGGGGCAACAGGGCGCCGACGGGCCGGTCACCGGGCCTGTACCAGGCAGCGCGGGCTTATCGCCCGGTGCTCAGCAGGAAAAGACGGGACGGAGCATGCAGCAGGCTGGGGGCGCTCCCGATGTGGAGCGCGAGCTCGCGGAGCTGAGGTCGCGGCGCGATGCGCTGCGGCACAGTGCCGGGCTGCCCGGGGCCCAGCCGCTGCAGGTGATGTCGGCGGCCATGACCGAGCTGGACGCGGCGATCGCCGCGGCCGAGAAACTGCGGCCCGCGCTGCCCGCGGCGCGCCCGGACGGCACCGAAACCGAGCGGCGGCTGCTGGGCCAGATGTTCCAGCAGGCGCCGGTCGCGTTGTTCCTGCTGGACCGCGAGGGCGCCATCCGCCGCGCCAATGCCCGGGCCGGGCGGCTGATCGGCACCCAGGCCCGGTCCGCGGTCGGCCGGCTGCTGACGGCCTTCGTCGACGTTCCCGCCCGGGCGACCGCGGCGGCGCAGCTGGCTACCGCGGCCCGCACCGGGCGACAGCAGCACCTGCGGTGCCGGGTGCTGGGCCCGGACGGCCCGTTCGACGCGATCTTCACGATCGCCCCGCTGACCTCCGATGACCAGCAGCTGCTGCTGGTCGCCATCGGCCGGGACATGCGCGCCTCGGGTGCCGCCGGCCGCGGGGCCGGCAAGCCGGGCCGCAGCGGCGGCACCGCCGGCCTGGCCGCGCCGGCGGCCGCTGCCGGGCAGCAGCCCGCCGCGAGCGCGGACCCGGCTGCCGCCCTGGCCGGCAACGGCGCGGCGCCGCTCGACACCGCCGAGGCCGTGCTCGACCCGGAGACCGCGCGCGTGGTGGAGGCGATGTCGCAGCGGCTCGACCTGGTGACCGCCGCGACCCGGCTGCTGCTCGACAACGCCACCTTCAGCGAGGCGCAGACGCTGCGCCGCTGCGCCCGGCTGCTGGCCAGCGGGCTCGCGGCATGGGTCATCGTCGACGTCGAGCGGCGGCAGCGGCTGCGCCGCCAGGTCGTCATCGGGCCCGGTGACCGGGAGTCGGCCGGGCTGGCCCGCCGGGTGTCCGCCGTCCAGCCGCGGCGCGCCTCGCTGCCCCGCCAGGTCCATCAGTCGGGGATCGCCGTGCACATCCCGGCGGCCACCGACCTGACCGTCCTGGGAACCAGCAAGGACGGCGTCCCGCTGCTGTGGATGCTCGAGGCGACGTCTGTGGTGTGCGTGCCGCTCAGCGACGGGCAGCGTAACTACGGCGTGCTGACACTGGTCCGCAAGGCGGGTGAGCAGCCGTTCGAGGTCGCCGACCTGGGCCTGATCGAGGAGCTCGGCCAGCAGCTGGGGCTGGCCATCCGGGTCGACCGGATGTTCCGGCGCCGGTCGGAGATCGCCGACTCGCTGCAGGCCAGCCTGCTGCCGGCCGAGCTACCCGAGCTGCCCGGCGTCGAGCTCGCCGCCGCCTACCTGGCCGCGACCGATGAGGACGGCATCGAGGTCGGCGGCGACTTCTACGACGTGTACCGCAGCCCGGACGGCTGGGGGATCGCCATCGGCGACGTGTGCGGCAAGGGCGAGGAAGCGGCCGCGGTGACGGCTGCGGCGCGGCATGCCATCCGGGTCCTGGCGCACTGGAACCCCGATCCGGCCGACGTGCTGAGCCGCGCCAACGAGGTCCTGCAGAGCGAGCAGCCGGAGGCCCGCTTCATCACCGCCTGCGCGGGCTACCTGCAGTGGGGCGGGGACCGGCTGCGGGTCAGGGTGGCCAGCGCCGGGCATCCCGGCCAGCTGATCCTGCGGGCCGACGGCCAGGTCCAGGCGCTGCACGGCGGCGGGATGGCGCTGGGGCTGTTCCCCGACGCGCAGATGAGCAGCGAGGAGATCGAGCTCGGCGCCGGTGACGCGCTCTACATGTTCACCGACGGCGTTACCGAGGCGCGCAGCCCCGAGATGGCCTACTTCGAGGAGCAGCTGGCGGCCGCGCTCGGCGAGCAGGCAGGCCGCAGCGCGACCGAGATCGTCGCCGCGATGCAGGGCAAGGTCCTGGAGTTCAGCCAGAACGAGCTGCGCGATGACGTGACGATGCTCGTGCTGCGGGTCGGCAGCGCGGCGGCCACGACCGCCGCGGCCGGGCCGGATCGGACCGGGTGGCCGGCTAGGCGTCCCCGTCCTGGCCGTCCCGGCCGACGGACCGGAGGACTCGGGGGCTCGGCGGCGCGGCGGTCCGGGCGGCCCTGGCGCCGTTAAGTACCTCGGCGGCCAGCACCGCGGGGTCCTGCAGCAGGTACGCCGGGTAGATCGCCTCGTCCGGATCCTCCATGGCGGGGCCGGACGGCAGGTCCGGCTGCTGCGGGGCAGCCGGACCATGGTGCAGCAGCGCGGCGATCCGGGCCGGCGGGATCAGTGCGATGATGCCGGTCACGATGATGATCACGCCGGCGATGTGCAGGTTGATGCCCGGTGCCCGGGCGGTCACGGCGAAAGTCAGGATCGCGCCGGCCGCCAGCAGGGCCAGGCCTGCTGCTGCCCTCATGATGAGCCGATCGTCTCGGGCTGGTCTGAGCCCAGCATGCGTTCGCGCAGGAAGGCCAGCGACTGGGTAATAAGCCGCGATACGTGCATCTGGGACAGGCCCAGCTGCTGCCCGATCTCGGCCTGGGTCAGGTTGCCGTAGAAGCGCAGTAGCAGGATGCGCTGCTCGCGCCGGGGCAGCTCGTTCCAGTGCGCGCTGAGAGCGGCCATGTCGACCGTGTGCTCCATCTGCGGATCCTCGGCGCCGAGCAGCTCAGCCAGGCTGCCCGCCTCCTTCTCCTCCGACAGCGGGGCGTCCAGGGACCACGCCGAGAAACCGAGGTCGGCGCGCCGCGCGGCTTCCACGTCCTGGACGCTGACCCGCAGGTAGCTGGCCAGCTCGGCGTCGGTCGGGGTGCGCTGGAACTGCTGGGCCAGGTCGGCGGCGGCCTGGCGCAGCTCCAGCACCAGCTCCTGCGCTGAGCGCTTAACCCGCACCTGCCAGCGCCGGTCCCGGAAGTGCCGCTTGATCTCGCCGCTCACGCAGGCCAGCGCGTAGGGGGCCAGGCTGGTGCCGACATCGGGGTCGAACCGGTTGATGGCCTTCATCAGGCCCACGTAGCCGACCTGCATCAGCTCATCGGCCGACTCCGGGCTGCCCTGGTAGCGGCGGGCGCAGGAGCGGACCAGCGACTCGTAGCGCGCCACCAGCACCTCGCAGGCCTGCGCGCGGGCCTCGCTGCCCCGCGGCTGATCGTGAATCAGCCGCAGCAGCTGCTGGTCGTCGATGGCGCTCAGGCTCGCCGGATCGGCCAGGCTGGCACCGTCGGCGGCGCGGGCGGCCGGGACGGCCGGGCCCGGCCGGCGGGCCGGAGCGGCGGTGCGGGGCAGCGACATGGTTGTCACCTGAAGCCTCCTGATCACCCGTGGACTAGACGCCTCCGGAATGCCCGCTGCACGGGAAATAAACATCAGGCCGGCCCGGCTGCTGCTAAGGAGGGGCTGTGCCAGGGCGTCGCGGGCAGGCGCCGGCGGGCACTGCCCGGCTGGGCCGGGCCGGCGGGATTAGCCGATCGCGGGGCGGGCAGGCAGAAAACGGGCAGGGTGGCCGCGGGCAGCCGGCCCGGGATGCCCGGGCACGGACGCCAGCACGAATGCCGAGCACGGATCGGAGCAGGAATCATGCGAGCAGCACGAGGCCGGGCACAGACCTCCGCTGGCCCGCGCGTCGTGATTGTCGGCGGCGGGTTCGCGGGGCTGTCGGCCCTGAACGAGCTCAAGGGCAGCGGCGCGGCGGTGACGCTGGTCGACCGCAATCTCTACAGCACCTTCCAGCCGCTGCTGTACCAGGT
Source organism: uncultured Actinomycetota bacterium (assembly GCA_963780555.1). Classification (GTDB taxonomy): domain Bacteria; phylum Actinomycetota; class Actinomycetes; order Streptosporangiales; family Streptosporangiaceae; genus DASUBV01. The sequence goes on from CAWACD010000002.1 coordinate 902,232, forward strand.
GGCCACGGCCGGGCTCACCTCCTCCGACGTCGCCTACCCGCTGTGGTCGGTGACCCGCAGGACCGGCGCCCGCTTCCACAAGGGGCTGCTGACCGGCATCGACACCGCCCGCCGGGTGATCTCCCTGGACGACGGCGCGGACCTGGAGTATGACTACCTGATCCTGGCCACCGGCGTCAGCGCCAACTTCTTCGGCATCCCCGGCGCCGACAAGCACAGCATCTGCATGTACACCCGGCGGGACGCGGTGACGCTGCGCGATCGGCTGGTCAGCGAGCTGGAGCGGATGAGCCAGGACAGCGGCGACGCGCGGCTGGCCATCACCATCGCCGGCGGCGGTGCCACCGGCGTCGAGCTCGCCGGGACCCTGGCCGAGCTGCGCAACATCGCCCTGCCGGCCTCCTTCCCGGCGATCAGGCGTGACCACGTCCAGGTGACGCTGGTGGAGCAGGCTCCCGTGCTGCTGGCCGCGTTCCGGCCGCGCCAGCAGGAGTACGCGCGGCACCAGCTGATCGAGCGTGGCGTGGACGTCCGGCTGGGCACGGCCATCCGCGAGGTGACCAGCGACGGCGTGCTGCTGGCCGACGGCACCACGCTGGCCAGCGACCTGACGGTATGGGCCGCCGGGGTCGCCGCCCCGGACGCCACCGGCAACCTCGGGCTGCCCAGCGGCCGCGGCGGACGCCTGACGGTCGGCCCGGACCTGCGCATCGACGGCCAGGACCGCATCTTCGCCGCGGGCGACATCTCGGTCAGCTCTGCGCACCCGGTCGCCCAGCTGGCCCAGCCGGCCATCCAGCAGGGCCGGTTCGCCGCCCGGCAGATCCGGCGGCTGCTGGCCGGCCAGGCCACCGGGTCGTTCCAGTACCACGACAAAGGCACCATGGCCACGATCGGCTCCCGGTCGGCCGTGGTGGAGCTGCCGGTCGGCATCCGGATCCGCGGCACGCTGGCGTGGCTGGCCTGGCTGGGCCTGCACCTGTACACGCTGCTGGGCAACCGCAACCGGCTGGTGACCCTGGTCAACCTGTCGTGGCGGTACCTGACCTGGAGCCGCGGCGGCGGGATCCTCGTCGGGGACGACCCGCCGGAGGATGCTGGCTGACAGGCGCCTACTGTCGCCTTATGCCGCACAGACACGCTGCCCGCCGGGCCCGCGCCCAGGCCCGGATCGCTGCCGGCGGGGCGGACGCCGCGCTCATCACCAGCCCGCCCAATGTCCGCTACCTGACCGGGCTGGCCAGCTCGAATGCGGCGGTGCTGATCCCCGCCGACGGCCCGGCCGTGCTGGCCACCGACTCGCGCTACGCCGAGGCGGCCGCCCGCGACTGCGCGGACCTGGAGCTGGTCTGCGACCGGATGATCGAGCCCGCGCTGGCCCGGCTGGCCGCCAGCCGCGGCGCGCGGACGCTGGCCTTCGAGGCGCAGGAGATGACGGTGGAGCGGCGCGACGAGCTGGCCGCGCTGGCGGAGACCGGGGCGCTGGTACCGCTCGGCCGGGTGGTGGAGCAGCTGCGGATGGTCAAGGACGAGGCCGAGCTCGCCCTGCTCAGGAAGGCCTGTGCCATCACCGACGCCGCGTTCGACGGGCTGCTCGGGCAGATCCGGCCCGGCCGGACGGAGCGCGAGCTGGCTATCGCGCTGGAGCGGGCCATGACCGACCACGGGGCGGACGGGCTGGCCTTCGACTCGATCGTCGCCAGCGGCCCGAACGGCGCGATCCCGCACCACGCGCCCGGCGATCGCGTGCTCGCCGCCGGCGACCTGGTGACCATCGACTGCGGCGCCCGGCTGGGCGGCTACCACGCGGATATGACCCGCACCGTGGCGCTGGGCGAGCCGGCCGCCTGGCAGCGCGAGATCTATGACGTGGTCGCCGCCGCGCAGCTGGCCGGCGTGGCCGCGGCGCGGCCCGGCACCGGGGCCGGCGAGCTGGACGCGGTGGCCAGGGACCTGATCGACGACGCCGGGTACGGCGAGTTCTTCGGGCACGGGCTGGGCCACGGCGTGGGCCTGGAGGTACACGAAGCACCGATCATCGGGCATGGCCGGACAGGTACACTCATGGACCGGGTCCCCGTCACCGTTGAGCCAGGCATCTACCTGCCCGGCCGGGGCGGCGTCAGGATCGAGGACACTCTGGTGATCCGCGCGGATGGCAGCGGCACGGCGGAGCCGGCGGAGATCCTAACCATGACCACCAAGGAACTGCTCGTCCTGTAACGCGAGTCCGGCTCGCGGCACGGCGCGGCGGTCCCGGATGCGTGCAGGAGACTGACAGACGTGGCCACCAGCAACGACCTCAAGAACGGCATGACCCTGAACATTGACGGCCAGCTCTGGAGTGTCGTGGAATTCCAGCACGTCAAGCCGGGCAAGGGCGGCGCGTTCGTGCGCACCAAGCTGAAGAACATGCTGTCGGGCAAGGTCGTCGACCGGACCTTCAACGCCGGCGTCCGGGTCGAGACCGCCAGCGTGGACAAGCGGGAGATGCAGTACCTGTACCGCGAGGGCGAGGACTTCGTCTTCATGGACACCCAGGACTACGACCAGCCGCACATCCCGGCCGCGGTGGTCGGCGGCATGGCAGACTACCTGCTGGAAGAGCAGATGGCGACGATCGCGTTCAACGAGGGCACGCCGCTGTACGTGGAGCTGCCGGCCGCCGTGGAGCTGACCGTCAGCCAGACCGACCCCGGCCTGCAGGGCGACCGGTCCACCGGCGGCACCAAGCCCGCGACGCTGGAAACCGGCGCGCAGATCCAGGTCCCGCTGTTCATCACCACCGGCGAGAAGATCCGGGTGGACACCCGCTCCGGCGACTACCTCGGCCGGGCGTGACCGGCCAGCATGGCCGCCCGCAGTAAGGCCCGCAAGCGGGCACTCGACATCCTGTTCGAGTCTGAGATCCGCTCGGAGCCGGTACTGGACCTGCTGGCGGAGCGGACCGCCGCGGCCAGCCCGCCGGTATCGCCGTACGCCGCCGAGCTGGTCCGCGGGGTGCAGTCGCACCGGGTCCAGATCGACGAGCTGCTGGGCGCGCACGCGCAGGGCTGGACCCTGGACCGGATGCCGGCCGTGGACCGCAACATCCTGCGGATCGGCACCTACGAGCTGCTGTGGGGCGACGACGTGCCGGACGCGGTCGCGATCAGCGAGAGCGTCCAGCTGGCGCGGGACCTGTCCACGGACGGCTCGCCGTCGTTCGTCAACGGACTGCTGGCCCGCCTGCTGGAGCTCAAGCCCGGCCTGGCGCTGTAGCGCTGCCGGACCCGGTGTCAGACCCGGCCGCTAGGGTCGCGGCGTGAGCAGTGCCGATGACACCGGCTGCGGCATCCTGCACGTGGACATGGACGCCTTCTACGCCAGCGTCGAGATCCGGGACCGGCCCGAGCTGGCCGGCCGCCCGGTCATCGTCGGGCATGCCTCCGGCCGCAGCGTGGTGCTCTCGGCCACCTACGAGGCCCGGGCCTACGGCGTCCGCTCGGCCATGCCCATGGCCCGGGCCCGGAATCTGTGCCCGCAGGCGGTCATCATCCCGCCCCGGCACGGCGTGTACGGGGCGGTGTCGAAGGAAGTCATGGGCATCTTCCGGACGATCACGCCGGAGGTCGAGCCGCTGTCGCTGGATGAGGCATTCCTGGATGTATCGGGGGCTTTGCGGCGGCTAGGCCCGCCCGCGGCCATCGGCGCGCTGATCCGGGCCAAGGTGGCCGAGCAGCAGGGCATCACCTGCTCGGTCGGCATCGCGGTGAACAAGTTCCTGGCCAAGCTGGCCTCGGTGCACTGCAAGCCGGACGGACTGCTGGTCATCCCGGCGGACAGATCCTGGAGTTCCTGCACCCGCTGCCGGTCTCGGCGCTGTGGGGCGTGGGGGCCAAGACCGCCAAGACGCTGGCCCGGCTGGGCCTGCGCACGGTCGGCGACATCGCCGCCACCCCGGTCGGCGTCCTGGAGCCGGCGCTCGGCAAGGCCGCTGCGGCCCATCTGTCCGCGCTGGCCGCCGGGCGCGATGACCGCCGGGTCGAGCGGGCGGTGGCGGAGAAGAGCATCGGCGCCGAGGAGACGTTCGCCGAGGACATCGACGATCCCGAGGTGATCCGCCGCGAGCTGCTGCGGCTGTCCGGCCGGACGGCGCAGGGCCTGCGCTCGTCCGGCTACGCCGCCCGGACCGTCGTGGTGAAGCTGCGGATGGCCGATTTCACCACGATTACCCGGTCCCGGACGCTGCCCGAGCCTACCGACATCGCCAACCAGATCTACGCCACCGCCTGCGCGCTGTACGCGGGGTCGGGGCTGGGAGCACGGACCCGGCTGCGGCTGGTCGGCGTGCGGGCGGCGGGCCTGGTCCCGGCCGCGGCCGCCGCGACCCAGCTGGCGCTGGGGGAGCAGCGGCCGGAGTCGTGGCGCGAGGCCGAGCGCGCGCTGGACCGTATTACCAGCCGGTTCGGGTCCGGGGCGGTGCGCCCGGCGGCCCTGGTGGACCCCGATCGCCCCGGTTCTGCCCGGCCGCCCCGGCCCGGCCGGGCCGGCGGTTCGGAGCCCGGAACCGGCCGCCCGGGCGGCAGGCCCGCCCGCCGCCGGGCTGATCCAGGGGAGTGCCAGCGGCCGGGCGCGCCGGGCCGGGCAGCGCCGGGCGCCGTGTACCCTTCCCCATGACGCACCAGCGCTCGTATTCTGGGCGTAAGGCCGTGTGGCGATGGTCATCGAGCCCGTCCCTGCGTGAGTCCATGGGAGGCAACGTGCCGCTCTCTGAGCACGAGCAGCGCCAGCTCGAGCAGATTGAGCAGGCGCTCTATGCCGAGCACCCGCGATTTGCCCGCGCTGTGCGGGCCAGCGACCCCAAGGTGCACTACCGGCGGCGACTTATCCAGGCGGCAGTGGGCTTCCTGATGGGCGTGGGCCTGCTGGTGGCCGGGGTGGTGATCAAGAACCCGTGGATCGTGGCCGGTGGCGTCGTCGTGATGCTGGCCTGCAGCATGTGGTCGCTGTCCAGCTACCGGCACATGGCCGGGATCACCTCCGGGCGCGGCCCGGCGGGTGGCCGGACTGGCGGCCGGGCGGTGGCCGGGCTGGCGGCCGGAAGGCCGCCCGGCAGGTTGCCCGGCAGAGCCGGCCCGCCGCGCCGTCATGATGGAGCGACTCGAAGAGCGCTGGCGCCGCCGCCAGGAGCGCGGCGACAGGTAGTTCGTCGGATCGCTGCGGCCCGTCCCCTCGCAAGCCGAGTCCAGCGGCGCGTTGTCCGCGGCTCCGGGATGCCCCGTGGCGGCGTCTTCCCTCCTCGCAAGCTCGTCAGTCCAGACACCGCCGGGGCATCCCTCCGCCTCGCGGGGGCTCGCTTCGCTCGCCGTCAGCTCGGCTGTGGCCGAGGTGGAGCGGCTGGGGCGTGTGCGGCTGATTTAGTGGGCGCGGCGGGGGCGGATTCTGGTGTCTCAGCCGGCGGCGGATCCGCAGGCCGGCGGCGTCCATCCAGCCGAAGGCGTCGGGGGCCTGGCGCAGCCCGCTCAGCACCGGGGCCAGGACCGAGGCCGGCGCAGCCGGGCCCGCCAGCGCCGCCGCGGCGGTCACGCTGCGGGCGATGCCACGGCGGACCAGCTGCGAGTCAGCCTGCAGCGACTCGCCCGGCGCGGGCGCCGGGGCGTACCGGGCCCGTTCCTCGGCGGAGGCGATGCCGAGCGACCGCCTCGCGTTCGGGCTCGTCCAGGCCGGCCGCCGTCACTACCCGCCGGGCCAGCGCCCGCGGTGACTCGCTAGCCGCGCCGTCGAGCCCGTAGTCGGTCAGGTCCGCGAGCAGCTCCCGCCAGGCGGCCTGCGCTCGCCCGGCGTCATCGCCGGCCGCCAGCCAGCGCCGCCGCCGGATCGCGAGCCTGGTCAGGCCGGGCGCGACCAGCAGCACGGCGGCCAGGACCGCGATGAGCAGGCCGACCGGGAAGCTGCCGGATCCGGTCGCGCCGCCGCCGCCGCCTCGGCGTCTTGTTGGCGCCGAGCGGGCCGCTCAGCTTGGATAGCGGGGCGCTGGGGCCGGTGCTGGGCGCCGTGGCCGGGTTGCTGGCGCCGGGGGCCGGGCCGACCGTCGGCGGGCTGCCCGGGGTCGTCGAGCTGAACACCGGCGTGGTCGCGGTGCCCTGCCCGCCCGGCCCCGCCGGGCGTGGGCTCGAAGCGGATCCAGCCGGAGCCGGGGAAGTACAGCTCGGGCCAGGCATGCGCGTCGGCGGTGGTGACCCGCCACACGTGATGGCGGCCCTGCGGTCCCGCCGGTGTAGCCGACCGCGATCCGCGACGGGATGCCCAGCAGCCGGGCCAGGACCGCCATCGAGAACGCGAACTGCTGGCAGAAGCCGCGCCGGTCGGTGGTCAGGAACTGGAGGACGGTCCGGGGCAGGTTGCCGTGCAGCGCGTAGGTGAAGCGGCCGGGGGTGGTGAAGTAGTTCTGCAGCGCGAGCGCCTCGCTCAGGCGGCCCTGCGAGCCCGCGGTGATGGCGCGGGCGATCCGCTGCAGCTGGACCTCGTCCGGTCCCCGGTAGGCCAGGTAGTTGTTGCGGATGCTGGCCGGGCTCGTGCCGCCCTTCGTGAGCTGCGTGACCGACGGCGTCGCCAGCCTGCTGGTGACCTGTAGTGCAGGCCCGCGTCGGGGCGCAGCCCGTACACCATCAGCGTGTCGTTGGTCTCCCGCCAGCCGCCGCCGGGCGCCGAGAGGAATACCGGCGCGTACGGCATCGGCAGGTAGCTCAGCGAGCTGGTGTACCCGGCGGACTTGCCGATGGTGATGTTGGTGCGGGTGGTGACCGTCGTGGTGCCCGAGGCGAGGCCGGGCGCGGGCCGCAGCGCCTCGGCGCCAACGGAGGTGCTGGGGGAGCGGCTGGTCAGCGTCCACTGGCCGGAGGAGTTGTCAGGTTGAGGACATACACCTGCAGGTACTGCTGAGTCGGGTCGGCGGCCGTGCTGCGGTAGGTCAGGAACGTCTGGTCGGACTGGCCGTACAGCTGGCTGTGCATCTGCACCAGCGGGTCCGGGGCAGGCGCGCCACCGGATCCGGTGCCCGTCCCGGCCGCGCCGTGGCTGAGCAGCCCGTGCTCGTTCAGGCCGGGCAGCACGAGCGGGGCGATGACCGCGAGCGCGACGGCGGCCAGCCCGATCCGGCGGCCCGACGCGGCCAGCGCGCGCGTATCGGGCCCGCGGTCCGGCTCGTCCTCGTCGTCGGCCGGGGCCTGCTGCCAGACCGTGACCAGCCGCCCCCACAGCCGCAGCCGGTCCCGGCCGTCGGCCGCCAGCATGGCCAGGTAGCCGGTGATGCCCAGGCAGAACGGCCAGGGTGAGGCCGACCCCGGCGTGCTTGACATTCGTGGCCACGGGGACGCTGAACAGCACCAGCAGCGGCAGCCCGGCGACGGCGGGGCTGCGCAGCCGGACCGCCACCAGGTCGGTCAGCACCGCGACGAGCCCGATGCCGGCCGCTGCCACCAGCTCCATGCCGCGGATGCCGGGTACCGGCGGCGCGTAAATGTGCTCGGCGTAGCCCGCGCTGGCCAGCCGGGTCAGCTGATGCAGCGAGTCGGTGGTCGGGACCAGCCAGCTGAAGGACGCGCCCGGCGGCGAAGACAAGGTTCAGGTAGAGCAGCAGCGCGCCCAGGTAGGTGCAGGCGCCGGCCAGCAGCGCCAGGACCTTGCGGGTGATCGCGCTGGCCGCCACCGCCGCCAGGAGGACCAGGCCCCCGATCCGGGCCAGCCAGGAGGGCTGGGTCAGCAGCGGCAGGAGGCAGATCGCCGTGATCACGGTGGCCACCGCGGCGGCCGGGATGGCACTCAGCCGGGTGGCGAGCCCGGCGGCGGCGACCACCACGACCGCGCCCATCGCCGCGTACAGCCAGCCGGTGCCCAGGATGACGGTGAACAGCGAGAACGAGGACAGCACGACAGCGATGGCGGCAGTGATCGTCAGCCGGTAGTTCATCTCGCCGTCCCTCCGGCCAGGTCCTGGGTCGGGAGCCCGGCCACCGGCACCGGGCGGTCGGCAAACCGCGGCAGCTGCTGCCAGGCGGCGGCCAGCGGCGTGGCCGAGTCGAGCGAGATGACCCGCCAGCCCGCCTGGCGCAGGACGCCCGCGGCCTCAGCGGTCTCGTCATGGGACACCCGGACCCGGCCGGGCGGCGCGGCCGCGGAAGCGTCCGGTCCCGGTGCGGCGGCCGCCGCCGGCGGGCCGGCCGCGGCGGGCTGGTCCGCCCAGGTGGAGACGGCCAGCAGCAGCGCGATCCCCTGGCACTGATCGCGGCGGCAGGCCGCTAGCTGGCGGGCCTCGCCGGCGCTCAGCTGGCCGGTCACCGCGACAATCAGGCCGCCGTCGCCGGCCCGCAGGCCGGGCAGGCCCGCCGACAGCTCACGCTGGCCCGAGGCCTTGATCACCGCGAGCGAGTCCAGCAGCACGTCCTCGAATATCCCGCCGCTGTCGAAGGCCCCGGTGTCGGTGATGAGCTGGCCGTCCAGGCCCTGCCGGGCCAGGTGCACGCCGATCGAGGCGGTGGCGCTGACGGCGAACTCGAACGAGGAGGCCATCCCGGTGCCGGTGTGCGCGATCCGGCGGCTGTCCAGGAACAGCAGCGCCCGGTTCTTCCAGCGCTGTTCCTCCCGGCGCACCATGAGCTCGCCGTAGCGGGCGGTCGAGCGCCAGTGCACCCGGCGCAGCTCGTCGCCGTCGCGGTAGGCGCGGGGGATGACGTCGTCCTCGCCCGCGGCCGCGGTCGTCCGGGTCATGCCGTCGCCGTCCCCGGCCCAGCTGCTGCTGGAGAACGCCCGCGGCAGCGGCACCACCCGGGGCGTGACCACGAACGACGTGCGCGAGGAGAAGGAGCGGCCGAGCTCGACCACGCCGAAGGCGTCGGCGATGCGGATCTCCAGCGGGCCGATCTCGAATTTGCCCCGCAGGTCGGAGCGCAGCGGGTAGCTCAGCTCGCGGGCCCCGCCGCGCTCGATGCTGTCGAGAACGTACCGGGGCCGGGTGCCCAGCGCGTACGGCACGCTGTCCTCGGCCAGCATCAGCCCGGTGGGCAGCCGCGAGGCATTCTCCAGCCGCAGCGTGACGGCGGCGGTCTGGCCGGCCGGCACCCGGGGCGGGCTGATGGACCGGGTGCAGCCCAGCCGGTAGCGGGACCGGCCTGCGGCCAGCCGCGCGAGCAGGGGCAGCAGGATCAGCACCACGCCTACGCTGAGCAGCGCGCGGGTGCCCAGCAGCAGCCCGGCCAGGATCGTGGCGACGCCGGCCGTGAGGAACGACGTACCGCGGGTGGTGAGCCCCGATAGCAGCGAAGACCGCATCCCAGCGCCTTCTTCCCGCTGCCCTGCGGCCGGCTATCTGGCCGGGAGCGGCAGCCGCTCCACGATCCGGGCCAGGACCTGCTCAGGCAGCTGGCGGCCGGACAGGGCCTCGGAGGTGGGCAGTAGCCGGTGCGCGAGCACCGGGAGCGCGAGCGCCTGGACATCATCGGGGATTACGAAGTCGCGCCCGTCCAGGGCGGCCCACGCCTTGCTGGCCCGCAGCAGGTGCAGCGCGGACCGTGGCGAGGCACCCAGCCGCAGCTCCGGCGAGCGCCGGGTGGCGTTGACCAGGTCGATCACGTACTGCCTGATCTGCGGGGCGACGTGCAGGCCGTGCACCGCCGCGGTCAGCGCCCGGATGTCGGCGGCATGGGCCACCGGCTTGAGGTCATCCAGCGGCGAGGCCGACCCGTGCGAGTCGAGCATGGCCAGTTCCGCGCCGGGGTCGGGATAGCCGATCGAGATCCGCGCGGTGAACCGGTCGCGCTGGGCCTCGGGCAGCGGGTAGGTGCCCTCCATCTCGACCGGGTTCTGGGTGGCGATCACCATGAACGGCAGTTCCAGCTGGTAGGTCTCGCCGTCCACGGTGACCTGGCGCTCCTCCATGCACTCCAGCAGGGCCGACTGGGTCTTGGGGGAGGCCCGGTTGATCTCGTCGCCGAGCACCAGGTTGGCGAAGATCGGGCCCGGCTTGAACTCAAACTCGCGGATCTCCTGGTTGTAGGCGCTGACCCCGGTGATGTCGCTGGGGAGCAGGTCGGGGGTGAACTGAACCCGCCGGACTGAGCAGTCGATCGACCGTGCGAGAGCCTTGGCCAGCAGTGTCTTGCCGACCCCCGGCACGTCCTCGATGAGCACATGCCCCTCGGCTAGCAGGACGGTAAGCGCCAGGCGGATGGCCGCGGGCTTGCCCGCGATGACCGACTCCACGGCTGTCCCGACACGGCGGGCGATCTCGCCCAGCTCGTCCAGGCTGGGCTCGGTGGGGCGCCCAGTATCCACAACCACATGTCCTCCCCGCGTCGGTCCGGCGCGACTCGGTCGGTCGCCGGTAGCCCGACCGGCGCCCGATTCGCTCTTCAGATTGAGAAATCCGTGCGTTCAGACAGTACGTCGTGCGGTGCCCTCTGGGCGATCCCGCGCTGGTCCCGCTGCGGTATCGGCCGGGTAACGGCAGGCCGCCGGTCACCTCCTCCACTTCGCTCCACCGCTCTGACCTCGGGACTTGTCGCTTCCTTGCCCAGATTGAGAGAGAAGAAGTCGTTGACCGTGGAGGAGAGTGGAGTACAGTGGTGGACCGTGGAGCCAAGCGGCTTCATGTGGCACCGCCGGTGGGGGACTGGGGAGGTGACGGGCGATGTTTCTCGGCACGCACACGCCCCGCCTCGACGAGAAGGGCCGCCTGTTCCTGCCCGCCAAGTACCGCGACGAGCTCGCCGCGGGCCTGGTGCTCACCAAGGGGCAGGAGCGCTGCCTCTACGTGTTTCCGCTGCCGGAGTTCGAGCGCATCACTGAGGCCCTGCGCACCGCCCCGGTGACGGCCAAGGCCGTCCGGGACTACAGCCGCGTGTTCTTCGCCAGCGCCTCCGACGAGACTCCTGACCGGCAGGGCCGGGTCACCATCCCCGCCGCCCTGCGCGACTACGCCGGCCTGCAGCGGGACTGCGTGGTGGTCGGCGCCAACACCCGCCTGGAGATCTGGGATTCCCAGGCCTGGGACACCTACCTCAACCAGCAGGAAGACGCCTTCTCTGACGCATCGGAGGAGGTGCTGCCAGGAGTTCTGTAGCGGGCGCGATCGATGCGCCCACTGGTGCCCGGCGAGGTCTCCACCCGTGCTGGGACGGCCAGTCCGGCTGACGCCACTTCCCCGGCGCCAGGCGGCGCGGCCGCCCGTCAGCACCAGGCGCGGATGGGGGCCTGGCCGGGCATCTCGCCCGAGGCGCGACGCGACACGCACAGAGAGGGGGCTCGATGGGTGCGACAGGCCCGGCCGCGGCCGGTCATCTGCCGGTCATGAAGGACCGGGTGCTCGCGCTGCTCGGTCCCGCGCTCTCCGGTGATGGTGCCGTGCTGGTGGATGCGACGCTCGGGCGGGCCGGCCACGCCGGCGCCCTGCTGGCGCTCCACCCCGGCCTGATCCTGGTCGGGATCGACGCCGACGCCACGGCCATCGAGGAGTCCCGGCGGCTGCTGGCCGACTTCGCCGGCCGGGTCACGCTGGTGCAGTCCCGTTACGACGAGCTGCCCGCCATCCTCAGCTCTCTCGGCCGGCCCAGTGTCCAGGGCATCCTGCTCGACCTGGGCGTCTCCTCCCCGCAGCTGGACGACCGGCAGCGGGGCTTTGCCTACTCTTACGACGCGCCGCTGGACATGCGCATGGACACCGCGCACCCGCTGACCGCGGCCGACGTCGTGAACACTTACCCGGCCGACCGGCTCGCCCGGCTGCTGCGCGACTACGGCGAGGAGCGCTTCGCCCGCCGGATCGCCGCCGCGCTGGTGCGCGAGCGCGGCCAGGCCCCGTTTACCTCCACGCTGCGGCTGGCCGAGGTGGTCCGGGACAGCATCCCGGCGCCGGCCCGGCGCACCGGGGGCAATCCGGCCAAGCGCACCTTCCAGGCGCTGCGCATCGAGGTCAACGGCGAGCTGGAGGCGCTAGACCGCGTCCTGCCGGCGGCCCTGGACGCGACGGCCGTCGGCGGCCGGATCGCCGTGCTGGCCTATCACTCCCTGGAGGACCGCGCGGTGAAGCGGGCGCTGACCCAGCGGGCGGCTGACACCACCCCGCCGGGACTGCCGGTGCCGCTGCCGTCCGCCCGGCCGCAGTTCCGGCTGCTGACCAGGGGCGCTGAGCGGCCGGGGGATCAGGAACTAGAGACCAACCCGCGAGCCGCGTCCGCGCGGCTGCGGGCGGCCGAGCGCGTGCGGGCCGCGGCATGACCGGCTGGGGCCGGGGCGGCTGCGGGCCGGGCAGCTCGGCGGAGGAGAGCGGCCGGGATGGCCGCGGCGGCCGGGGGACAGGCTGCCGGGACACAGGAGAGCGCGGAACCGGGTACGTCGGCAGCGCGTGGGCTCGGGAAGTCCGCCGCTGCGGGAGCAGGGCATCGGGCGCCGGGCGGCGCCTGCCCTGCCCGGTCCGGCCGGGGGCAGGTGCCGTGGGGCAGATCGCATGGGGACTACGCGGCCCCATGCGACAGGGGAGAACGGACGTAAGAGCCATGAGAACTGAGTCCAGGACACGCCAGCAGGGCCGCCCGCCGGCGGGCAGCCGCCCCGGCCAGGCCGGCCGGGGCACCGACGCCGGGCTCCCGCCCGGCTGGGCGCTCCAGGCCAGCCCGCGCAGCCAGCGCCGCGCCGCCGCCGCCGAGGCGGCCCCGATCGCGCCGGCCGGCCGGGCCGGGGCGGCGCAGCGGCAGCGTCCCGCCAGCGCGGCCGGCCGTGGCCCGGCCCGCGACGCCCCGGCCCGGGGCGCGGCGTCCCGCAGCGCGCCAGCGGCCGGCTCCGCGCCGGCCGCGCGCAGCTCCGCGGCCGGCCGCGCCGGCACCACCACGAAGCCCGCAGCGGCGCCGGCCCGCGGCCCGGCGCCGCGCCCGGCCCGGCCGCGGCTGCGGCCCGCCGCATCGCCCGGCCCCCAGCAGCTACGGCCGGGCGCCGCCCGGCCGGGCGGCGGCACGACGGGCGCCCCGGCCCCAACGCCGGCCCGCGCGGCCGCCAGCACGGCCCGGCTGCCGGGCACCCGGCGGCTAGGCGGCCCGCGGACCCCGTTCGTGCTGCTGGTGCTGGGCCTGCTCGGCGGCGGCCTGATCTGCCTGCTGGTCATCAACACCACGCTGGCCGCCGCGTCGTTCCAGATCACGCACCTGCAGCAGAGCAACACCAGCCTGTCCCAGCAGCAGCAGGCGCTGCAGGATCAGATCGCCAAGGAGCAGGCCCCGGCCACCATCGCGCACCGGGCTTACCAGCTCGGTATGCGCCAGCAGCAGCACCTGACTTTCCTGAACGCCCGGACCGGCCACATCTACCGGGCGCCGCTCACGATGGCCGGCGTCATCAACCAGCCGCCCGGATACACACCGTGACCGGATCCGGGCGCGCCGTAGCGGGAAACGGCGGCGGCGTGACGGGATGATCGGGCGGAACGGCGGCGGGCGGAGCGGGGGCGACGACGTGGGCGATGGCATGGGCGAGGACGAGTGGGCGAGCCGCCGGGCCCGGCAGCGGCCGGCGCCGGGCGGCAGCCGGGGACCTGACCGGCCGCGGACGGCCGCAGGCCGCGCGTCCGGCGGCGACGGCCCCGGACCCGGACGCGGCGGGGCCGGGCGGGCCAGCGCCCGGATCGGTGCCAGCCGCGGCCCGGCGGCGCCGGGCGGGCCGGGCAGCACGCGCGGCGGGCCCCGGCCCGCTAGCACCGGCCGCAGCGCCGGGCCGGGCAGCGGTGCCGCCCCCGGCCGCGGGCCGGCCAGCGGCCCGCGCCGCCCGCGCCAGCCGGCCGGACCGGCCGGACCCCGGCGCCCGGCCGGGGCGCGGCTGCGTACGGGCGCGGCCCGGATGGCACCCGCCCGTGCCCGGGCGATGCTCCGCCGCCGTAACCCCCGGCACCGGCTGAACGCGACCCTGCTGGTCATCGCCGTGGTCTTGTCGCTGTTCGCCGGGCGGCTCGTGCAGATGCAGGGCCTGGACTGGGGCCGGTACCGGACGCTGGCCCAGCAGCAGCGCACCCAGACCATCCCGATCCCCACGCTGCGCGGCTCGATCACCACCAGCGACGGCCAGGTCCTGGCCATGACGCAGCAGACCGACACGGTCACCGCCGACCCGCAGCAGCTGGCCACGGCGGCGGCCCGCCAGCACGCCGCGCTGACGCTGGCCAGCCCGCTGCAGCTGTCCCCGGCGATCATCGCGGATCTGCTCGAGCACCCGTCATCGCCGCAGTACGTCGTGCTGAAGGAGGGGGTCAGCTCCCAGGTCGCCCGGCGCATCAGCGGGCTGGGCCTGCCCGGCATCGCCCTGATTCCCAGTTACGCGCGGTCCTACCCGGACGGCACCCTGGCCGCCAACCTGATCGGCTTCACCAATGCCCGCTCGACCGGCGACCTGGTCGGGGAGGCCGGCCTGGAATCGCAGTTCAACCGGCTGCTGGCCGGCCGGGACGGCAGCCAGGAAGTCGAGCTCAGCACGGCCGGGGAGCCGATCCCGCTGACCCAGGCCAAGGTCCGCCCGCCGGTTCCGGCGCGCAACCTCCGGCTGACCATCCAGTCCAGCATCCAGTACGAGGCCGACCTCCAGTGCAAGCGGGAGGTCGAGCTGGCCAAGGCCCGCAACTGCTCAGTGGTGGTCATGGACCCGAGCACCGGCAAGATCCTGGCCATGGCCCAGTACCCGACGTTCAACCCGAACAAGCCGGTGCCCAGCCTGGAGCAGACCCGGAACATCGCGGTGACGAACGTGTTCGCGCCGGGCAGCACCCTGAAGCCGATGACGGTCGCGGCCGACCTCGAGCGCGGCGGCCAGACGCCCGATTCCACCTACACCGTGCCCGCCGAGATCACCATTGACGGGTTTCACTTCCACGACGCCGAGCCGCACGCCACCGCGAAGTACACCATCTCCGGGATCCTGGCCAACTCCCTCAACGACGGCATGGTGCAGATCGTCCAGCACATCACGCCCGAGCAGCAGTACGACTACCTGCGTGCCTTCGGCCTGGGCCAGGCGTCGGGGCTGGGCCTGCCCGGCGAGAGCTCCGGCCTGGTGATCAAGCCGGGCGCGCCGAACTACTGGAACGACGAGCCCTACGAGATGTCTTTCGGCCAGGGCATCGGGGTGACCGCGATCCAGATGGCCAGCGCCTACGCCGCCATCGCCAACGGCGGCGTCCGGGTCCAGCCCACGATCGTGGCCGGGACGACCAGCGCCGCGGGCCGGTTCAGCCCGGCCCCGAAGTCGTCCCAGCGGCGGGTGATCCAGGCCAGCACCGCCAGCGCGCTGATGGCCATGATGCAGCAGGTGCCCCGGGTCGACGCGGAGCAGGGCGAGCCCTGGGGAATGATCGCGGGCTACCCGGTGGCCGCCAAGACCGGCACCGCGCAGGTATCGGACGTGGGCAAGTGCCTGTGCCAGTACGGATCCAGCTACATCGGCATCGCGCCTGCTCAGGCTCCTAAGCTGGTGGTCGCGGTCAATATCCAGGACCCCACGGCCAACGGCTACTACGGTGACGAGATCGCCGGCCCGGTCTTCTACCACGTGATGAAGTTCGCGCTGCAGACCCTGAAGATCCCGCCGACCCACGCCCATGCGCCGCACATCCGGCTCATGCAGCCATGAACGGGGGTAACCTCAGCCCGTGCCAGCGGTCCTGCGTCCAGAACGCGTTCCAGTGCGCCCGTTTGCGGGGCTTGCGGTGCTACTGGGCCTGAAGACGTCCGGCCAGGATGCGCTCGATGCGTTCACCGGCCGCAGCGGGCCGTCGGGGGTGACCGGCATCACCCACGACTCGCGCCAGGTGCGGCCCGGTGACCTGTATGTCGCCCTGCCGGGCAGCCAGGTCCACGGCGCCCGGTTCTGCGCCGCCGCCGCGGCGGCGGGCGCCGCGGCGGTACTCACCGACCCGGCCGGCCGTGATGAGGCCGTCCGGGCCGGGCTGCCGGCCTTCGTGGTCGCCGACCCCCGCTCCCGGCTCGGCGAGGTGGCGGCCTGGATCTACGGCTACCCGTCCGAGCGGCTGCTGCTCCTGGGCGTGACCGGGACCAGCGGCAAGACCACCACGAGCTACCTGCTGGAATCCGGGCTGCGGGCGGCCGGCTACCAGGCCGGCCTGATCGGCGGGGTGCAGACCAAGATCGGCTCGGAGATCCTGCCCAGCCAGCTGACCACCCCCGAGGCCACCGACCTGCAGGCGCTGCTCGCCCTGATGGCGCAGCGCCGGGTGCTGGCCGCAGCCATGGAGGTGTCCAGCCACGCGCTGGCCCTGGGCCGGGTCGACGGGGCCCGCTACGACGTAGCCATCTTCACCAACCTGTCCCAGGATCACCTGGATTTCCACGCCAGCATGGATGACTACTTCGCGGCTAAGGCGCGGCTGTTCACCCCGCGCTACGCCGCCGCGGGGGTCGTCAACATCGACGACGAGCGGGGCCGCCAGCTCGCCGAGGAGGCGGAGATCCCGGTCACCACCTTCTCTGCGGAGGGCCGCCCCGAGGCCGACTGGCGGGCCGCCGACGTGCGGCCCGGCGCGGACGGCAGCACGTTCCGGGTGATCGGCCCCGGCGGCGTGGCCGCCGACGCGTCAGCGGCCCTGCCCGGCCGGTTCAACGTGGCCAACGCGCTGGCCGCCATCGTCGGCCTGGTCGAGGCCGGGATCGGGCTGTCCACCGCCGTCGCGGGCGTGGCCGCCTGCCCCGGCGTCCCCGGGCGGCTGGAGCGCGTCGAGGCCGGCCAGGACTTCACCGTGCTGGTGGACTACTCGCACAAGCCCGGCGCCGTGGAGGCCGTGCTGACCGCGCTGCGGCAGGTCACCGCCGGCAGCCTGACGATCGTGCTGGGCTGCGGCGGGGACCGGGACCGGGCCAAGCGCCCGCTGATGGGCCGGGCCGCCGCGGGGCTGGCCGACTACGCCATCTTCACCAGCGACAATCCGCGCTCGGAGGACCCGCTGGCGATCCTGGCGCAGATGCTGGCCGGGGCTGCCGAGGCGCCCGCCAGCGACCGGGCTGAGGTGACCGTGCTGCCCGACCGGGCCGACGCCATCGAGGCCGCCATCGCGGCGGCTGGCAAGGGCGACGTGGTGCTGATCGCGGGCAAGGGACACGAGACCGGCCAGTACATTGGCACCGCGGTGATCTCGTTCGATGACCGTGAGGTCGCGGCGCAGGCCCTCCGCCGGCGCCGCGGCGGCGCGGAGGCGACGCTGTCGCCCGGCCGTGTCATGCCGGTGCGCCGCGATGCCCCCCTGCCTGACCCGGACCGGGCCAGGCCGACCGCAGCTGACCCGGAGGATGCGTGATCCCGCTGTCCGTGGCGCAGCTCGCCGAGATCACCGGCGCTGTGCTCGACGAGGTGGCCGACCCCGCCGCGCTGGTGACCGGCCCGGTCGTGATCGACTCGCGGGACGCGCAGCCGGGCAGCCTGTTCGCGGCGCTGCCGGGGACCCGGGCCGACGGCCACGACTTCGCCGCGGCCGCCGCTGCGGCCGGGGCCGCGGTCACCCTCGCCACCCGGCCGGTCGGCAGCCCGGCGCTG
Organism: uncultured Actinomycetota bacterium; assembly: GCA_963780555.1. Taxonomy (GTDB): domain Bacteria; phylum Actinomycetota; class Actinomycetes; order Streptosporangiales; family Streptosporangiaceae; genus DASUBV01. Next base: position 919,785 of record CAWACD010000002.1, read on the forward strand.
CTGGTCGCTGACGTCCAGGCCGCCCTGGCCGCCCTGGCCGCGGCCGTCGTGCGGCGGCTGCCGGACCTGACGATCGCGGGCATCACCGGGTCGGCCGGCAAGACCACCACCAAGGACCTGACCGCCCAGCTGGTCGAGACGCTCGGCCCGACCGTCGCCAACAAGGGCAGTTTCAACAACGAGATCGGCCACCCGCTGACCGTGCTGCGGGTCACCGGGCAGACTCGCTACCTGATCTCGGAGCTGTCCGCCCGGGGGCCCGGCCACATCGCCGCGCTGTGCGCGATCGCGCCGCCGCGGCTGGGCGCGGTGCTGTGCGTGGGCCACGCGCACGCCGGCGAGTTCGGCGGCATCGAGGCGGTGGCCAGGGCCAAGAGCGAGCTGCCGGCCGCGCTGCCGGCCGACGGCGTCGCCGTCCTGAACGCCGACGACCCGCGGGTGGCCGCGATGGCGGCGGTCACGGCGGCCCGGGTCGTCACCTTCGGCCAGTCGGCGGCCGCCGCCGTGCGGGCCGCAGACGTCCGGGCTGACGAGCAGGGCCGGGCCTGCTTCACGCTGATCACCGCGGCCGGGTCGGCACCGGTGCGGCTGCAGCTGCACGGCGCGCATCACGTGACCAACGCGCTGGCCGCCGCCGCGCTCGCGGCCGAGCTGGGCATGACCACCAGCGATATCGCCACGGGCCTGTCGGAGGCGGTGGCCCGCAGCCGGTGGCGAATGGAAGTCACCGAGCGGGCCGACGGGGTGACCATCGTCAACGACGCGTACAACGCCAACCCCGAGTCCATGCGGGCCGCGCTGGCCGCGCTGGCGGCCATGACCGCCGGGCGGCGCGGGTTCGCGGTCCTCGGTTTCATGACCGAGCTGGGGGACGCGGCGGAGAAGTTCCACGAGGAGGCTGGCCGGCAGGCTGCGCAGGCCGGAGTCGCCGGGCTGATCGTGGTCGGGGATGCCGCCGCGCCGATCCTGACCGGGACCAAGGCGGTGCCGTCCTGGCAGGGCGAGTTGCTGCACGTCCCGGACAAGGCCGCGGCGGTGGCCGCCCTTGCTGACCGGCTCCGGCCGGGGGACGTGGTGCTGGTCAAGGCCTCGCACTCGATCGGCCTGGAGGACGTCGCGCTGGCGCTGACCGGCGAGCGGCCACTGCCCAGCGAGCCCGGCGGGCCGGCCGGGCACCCGGAGCCCGGCGCGTGAAGACCATCCTGGTAGCGGCCAGCATCTCCGCGGTGCTGGCGCTGTTCGGTACGCCGCTGTGGATCCGGCTGCTGCGCCGTCGCGGCTACGGCCAGCTGATCCGCGAGGAAGGGCCGGCCGCGCACCTGACCAAGCGCGGCACGCCGACCATGGGCGGCGCCGTCTTCGTGATCGCCGCGGTGATCGGCTACGTAGTCGCCCACGCGGTGACTAACGACCCGATGTCGGCCTCGGGGCTGCTGGTGCTGGCCCTGATGGCCGGCCTGGGCCTGGTCGGGTTCGTCGATGACTTCATCAAGATCTACCGGCAGACCAGCCTGGGCCTGCGCAGCGGGGCCAAGCTGGCCGGCCAGGCGCTGGTCGGCGCGCTGTTTGCGCTGGAGGTGCTGCGGCACTCCGACGGGTTCGACCTGTCCCCGGCCGACCCGCACTTCTCATTCCTGCGCGATTTCGGCCCGTCGATCGGCGTGCTGCCGTTCGTGATCTGGATCGTCATCATGATCGCCGGCACGTCGAACGCGGTGAACCTGACTGACGGGCTGGACGGCCTGGCCACCGGCGCGACCTGCCTGGTCCTGGCCGCCTACGTGCTGATCGGCATCTGGCAGGAGCGCAACGACTGCACGAACTTCCTGGCCCCGCAGTGCTATGCGATCCGTGACCCGCTGGACATGGCCGTCGTGGCAGCCGCCGTGCTCGGGGCCTGCTTCGGCTTCCTGTGGTGGAACGCGCCGCCGGCCCGCATCTTCATGGGCGATACCGGCTCGCTGGCCCTGGGCGGCGTGCTGGCCGGCCTGGCTGTCTGCACCAAGACCCAGCTGCTGCTGCTGATCCTGGGCGGCCTGTTCGTGGTCATCACCCTGTCGGTGATGATCCAGGTCGGCTCGTTCAAGCTGACCGGTAAACGGGTGTTCCGGATGGCGCCGCTGCAGCATCATTTCGAGCTGCTGGGCTGGGCTGAGACCACGATCGTGATCCGGTTCTGGATGATCTCGGGGCTGTGCATCGCGCTGGGCCTCGGCATCTTCTACGTGGAGTGGCTGCCTGGCTGAGCCGGGCGAATGCGGCCCGAACGCGACACGCGGCCGGAGGTCCAACGCCCGGCGGGGGCGGCCACCGACACTGGAGACATGAAGCTGCTTGCACCGGGCACGGCCGGGCAGACCGGGTGAGTGCCACCACGGAGCCGGGCACCGGGCGCGCCGGTACCCCGCCTGCCGCCCGGCCCGCGCCTCGCCGCCCGGCGCCGGGCCGCCCGGCCAGTCCCCGCGATTCGCTGGCCCGCCTGGTCGGGCTCCTGGACCGCCCGCTGACCTCGTACTACCTGATCCTGGGCTGCACCCTGCTGCTGCTGGCCCTGGGCCTGGCCATGGTGCTGTCGACGTCCTCGGCGCTGGCCCTGGACAGCGACCAGTCGCCCTACGGCGCGTTCCAGAAGCAGCTGCTGGGCGCGCTGGGCGGCCTGGTGCTGATGTGGGTCGCCGCCCGTGCCTCGCCGCGGCTGTACCGGGCGGCGGCCTACCCGCTGCTGGGCGCGAGCGTGGTGGGGCTGCTGCTGGTGCAGGCGTTCGGCCACGAGATCTCGGGCGGCACCCGCTGGCTGAACATCGGCGGGTTCGCGGTGCAGCCGTCGGAGTTCGCCAAGCTGGCCTTCGTGCTGTGGGGTGCCGACCTGCTGGCCCGCAAGGAGGCCCTGGGCCAGCTCACCGAGTGGCGCCAGCTGCTGATGCCGCTGATGCCCGGCGCCGCGATCCTGGCCCTGCTGGTGGTCATCGGCGACGACCTGGGCACCACGTTCATCCTGCTGGTCATCTTCATGGCCCTGCTGTGGGTGGTGGGCACGCCGGCCCGGCTGTTCATCGGCATGCTCGGGCTGATCGCCTTCATCCTGCTGATCCTGATCATCGTGGCCCCGTACCGGCTGCAGCGGATTACCGGCTTCCTGGACCCGCATTCCCAGCCGCTCGGCTCGAACATGCAGGAACTGCAGGGCATGTACGCGCTGGGCTCAGGCGGCCCGCTGGGTGTGGGCCTGGGCGGCAGCAAGGAGAAATGGGGCTGGGTGCCCAACAGCCCCAACGACTACATCTTCGCGATCCTCGGCGAGGAGCTCGGCCTGATCGGGACCCTGTGCGTGGTCTTCCTGTACGGCGGCATCGCCTACGCCGGGCTGCGGATCGCGCGCCGGGTGCCCGACACCTTCATGCGGCTGGCCGCGGCCGCGGCGACGATGTGGATCGTGGTCGAGGCGATGGTAAACATGGGCGCGGTGCTCGGCCTGCTGCCGATCACCGGGGTGCCGCTGCCGCTGGTGTCCGAGGGCCTGTCTTCCCTGGTGGTCACGATGGTGGCGCTGGGCATGCTGATGAGCTTCGCCCGGCATGAGCCCGGCGCCCAGCAGGCCCTGGCCGACGCTGGCCCCGGCGCGCCCCGGCGCGTCCTAAGCTGGCTGGGCCTGGCCCCGCGGCGGCGCTGATGCAGCCGAGCGTGAGCGGCCCGGGCGAAGGAGAGTGAGGCACGGATGGCGATGAGCGTTGTCATCGCGGGCGGCGGGACCGGTGGTCATATCGAGCCCGCGCTCGCGCTCGCTGATGCCCTCCGGGAGGCCGATCCGGAAATCCTGATCACCTGTCTGGGTACCGAGCGCGGCCTGGAAACCAGGCTGGTCCCGGCCCGCGGCTACGACCTGGCGCTGATCCCGCCCGTGCCGCTGCCGCGGTCGCTGACCCCGCAGCTGCTGTCTGTCCCGTCCCGGATGGCGGCCTCGGTCGGAGCCGCGGTCAAGATCCTGGACCGGACGCGCGCGCAGGTCCTGGTGGGCTTCGGCGGCTATGTCGCCACGCCCGGCTACCTGGCCGCCTGGCGGCGCGGCGTGCCGATCGTGGTGCACGAGGCCAATTCCCGGCCCGGCCTGGCCAACCGGATCGGGGCCCGGCTGACGTCCCGGGTGTTCACCGGCCAGCCCGGCGTGAAGATGCCGCACAGCCGCTACATCGGGATCCCGGTCCGGCGGCAGATCGCCCGGCTGGACCGGCTCGCGCTCACCGACGAGGCCCGCGGGCACTTCGGCCTGCGGCCCGACCTGCCGGTGCTGCTGGTGACCGGCGGCTCGCAAGGCGCCCGGACGATCAATCAGGCGGTGCTGGGCGCCGCCCGGGAGCTGTCGGCGGCCGGCATCCAGGTGCTGCACATCGTCGGGCCGCGGGCGGCCGATGTGCAGGCCCCGCCGGGCAATGTTCCCTACATCGTGCTGCCCTACCTGGACCGGATGGACCTCGGGTACGCGGCGGCCGACTTCGCGCTGTGCCGTGGCGGGGCGATGACCTGCGCGGAGATGACCGCGGTCGGCCTGCCGGCCGCGTACGTCCCGCTGCCGCACGGCAACGGCGAGCAGCGCATGAACGCGCTGCCCATCGAGCAGGCCGGCGGCGGGCTGATCGTGGCGGATGCTGACCTGACGCCGCAGTGGATCACCGGCACGCTGCTGCCGGTCCTGATGGACGCGGAGTTGCTGGCCGCGATGTCCAAGGCCGCGGCGGGCACCGGCCACCGCGACGCCGACCGGCTGCTGGCCGAGGAAGTCCTGGACCTGGCCAGCCGCAGCAACCCGCGGCAGCGTTGATTCTCCCGGGGGTTCCAGGGGGTGGCCCCCGGGACGAGCAGAGGAGCGTGAGATGGGCCTGGTGACACCGTCGGATGCGGTGCCCCTCAGCGAGCTGGGCCGGGTGCACTTCACCGGCATCGGCGGCGCGGGGATGTCCGGCATCGCCCGGATCATGCTGGCCGACGGCGTGATCGTCTCCGGCACTGACTCGGCGGCCTCGGCCCAGCTGGACGAGCTAGCCGCGCTGGGGGCCCGGGTCGCGGTCGGGCACGGCGCGGAGCACCTGCGCGACGCGGACACGCTGGTGGTGTCCACGGCGATCCGGCCCGATAACCCCGAGCTGACCGAGGCGCGGCGGCGCGGCCTGCGGGTCCTGCACCGGTCAGCCGCGCTGGCCTCGGTGATGCTCGGCCGGCAGGGCATCGCGGTGGCCGGCACCCACGGCAAGACGACGACCACGTCGATGATCACCACGGTGCTGCGCGCGGCGGGGGCTGACCCGTCCTACGTCATCGGCGGCATCCTGGCCGGCACCGGCCGCGGCGCGGACCGGGGGAGCGGGCCGGCGTTCGTCGCCGAGGCCGACGAGAGCGACGGCTCCTTCCTGAACCTGTCGCCCGACGCGGCCGTCGTGACCTGCGTGGAGGCCGATCACCTGGACAACTACGCCGACCTGGCGCAGATCGAGGCGGCGTTCCGGGCCTTCGCCGGCCGGATCAGCGCCGGCGGCCTGCTGGTGACCTGCGCGGACGACGACGGCGCGCGGAAGCTGGCCGGCACGGCGCGCGCGGATGCCGCGGCGGCGGGCACGGACCTGCGGCTGGTGAGCTACGGAGCCGGCCCGGACGCGAGCTACCGCATCACCGACGTGCGGCCCAGCGGGATGACCGGCAGCCTGGTCATCACGCCCGGCCCCGGCACCCGCGCCGCGGCGGCCGGGCCGGTCACCGTCCGGCTCGCGGTCCCCGGCGCGCATAATGCGCTGAATGCCGCCGGCGCCTTCGCGCTGTGCGCGGAGCTTGGCTTCGCGCCGGACCAGATCGCGGCCGGCCTGGCCGCCTACGCCGGCGCGCGGCGGCGGCTGGAACTCAAGGGCGAGGCCGACGGCGTGCTGGTCCTGGACAGCTATGCCCATCACCCGACCGAGCTGGCCGCTGACCTGGCCGCGGCCCGCGACATCACCTCCGGCGGCCGGGTGATCGCGCTGTTCCAGCCGCACCTGTTCAGCCGCACCCGGATCTTTGCCGCGCAGTTCGGCGCGGCCCTGGGCCGTGCCGACGAGGTCATCGTGCTGGATATCTACGCCGCGCGCGAGGATCCCGAGCCCGGCGTGACCGGGCAGCTGGTGGCGGACGCCGTGCCCGGCGGCGCCGCGCAGTTCCTGCCCGCCCGGGACGCCGCCCCGGCTGTGGTGGCCGGGCTGGCCAAGCCGGGCGACGTGGTGCTGACGATGGGGGCGGGCGATGTCACCGTGCTCGGCCCGCTGATCGTGGCCGCGCTTCGCGAACGGGCCGGTGAGCCCGATCCTGCTCCCGGGGCTGCTGCTGCCGGGCCGGCGGACCGGGCATGACCGGGCCGGCGGCGCCTGGCACCAGCCCGCCGGAAGCGGGCGCCAGCCCGGCCGGAGTCCCCGGTGCGGCCGCATCCCGGCCGTCCCGCGACCCGGGCCGGCGTCGCGGCGATCCGTGGCGCACCGGGTTCGTGCTGGTCCTGGCCCTGGCCATCATCGTGGGGGCGGCCTGGGCGCTGCTCGGCTCCAGCCTGCTGGTGGTCCGCAACGTCCAGGTCGACGGCAGTCACAAGGTAACCGCGGCCCGGATCCGCGCCGCGGCGGCCATCCGGCCCGGCACGCCGATGGCGCGGCTGGACTCCGGCGCGGTGGCCCGGCGCGTCGAGCAGATTCCTCAGGTGCGCTCGGCCCGGGTCAGCCGGTCCTGGCCGGACACCGTCGTCATCACCGTGCAGGCTCGCAGGCCGGCGCTGGCGGTCCGCGACGCAGGCCAGTTCGAGCTGGTCGACGTGGACGGCGTGGTGGTCGCGACCGTGGCCAGCCGCCCGGCCGGGATGCCGGTGCTGCGTCAGCCGCCCTTCCAGCTGCGCGGCAGTCCATCGGTGCGGGCCGCGGTGCTGGTGCTCAATCACCTGCCCGCCGGGATCCGCGGCCGGGTCACCTCGGTCACGGCCGACCCGCTGACGGACGCGGTGACCCTGCGGCTGCGCGGCGGGATCACCGTGGCCTGGGGCGGTCCTGGCCGGTCGGCGGCCAAGGCGCGCGAACTGCAGGCGCTGATGCGCACCCACTCGCGCCATTTCGATGTCAGCTCGCCGCAGGTGGCGGTCACCTCGTGACCGCGATCCCGGCGGGCCGGGCGGGCCGGAACGCCGGCCCGGGGGCGGCACATCCGGCGCGGCCGGGCACGTTTCGGTCAGCCCCCGGGCGGCTTGCCGCCGCCGCGCCGCGACACGCCGACGCCGTTGGCTACCAGTTAGTTGACCTCAGGTAGCGCGCAACCCTACTGTCCCTATCAGTCCGCAGCTTGACATAACTCTAAATCTCAAGTTGAGAGTGAGAGTTTGGCCGTGCCGGAATCGCGGAGTCTGCCCAGCCGATGGGGGCAAGGGTTGGCGAACTCAGCAGCAGGAGTTAGCCGGGCTCGGCAGGAAGACTGGCCATAGCCCGCAATCGCGGATACGTGGCACAGCGAACGAGCGGAAAGGGTTCCTCCTCGTGGCAGCACCGCAGAACTACTTGGCGGTCATCAAGGTCGTCGGTATCGGCGGGGGCGGCGTCAACGCCGTGAACCGGATGATCGAAGAGGGACTCAGGGGCGTTGAGTTCATAGCGATCAACACTGATGCGCAGGCCCTGCTGATGAGCGACGCCGACGTCAAGCTCGACGTCGGCCGCGAGCTGACCCGGGGCCTGGGGGCCGGGGCCAATCCCGACATCGGCGCCAAGGCGGCCGAGGATCACCGCGAGGAGATCGAGGAGGTCCTCAAGGGGGCCGACATGGTCTTCGTCACCGCGGGCGAGGGCGGCGGCACCGGTACCGGCGGCGCGCCGGTCGTGGCCAGCGTCGCCCGGTCGCTGGGGGCGCTCACCATCGGCGTGGTCACCCGGCCCTTCGGCTTCGAGGGCAAGCGCCGGGCCTCGCAGGCCGACACCGGCATAGAGCGGCTGCGCAGCGAGGTCGACACCCTCATCGTCATCCCCAATGACCGGCTGCTGTCGATCTCTGACCGGCACGTGAGCGTCCTGGATGCATTCAAGTCCGCCGACCAGGTGCTGCTGTCCGGTGTCCAGGGCATCACCGACCTGATCACCACGCCCGGCCTGATCAACCTCGACTTCGCTGACGTCAAGTCGGTCATGTCCGGGGCGGGCTCAGCGCTGATGGGCATCGGCTCGGCGCGCGGCGATGACCGCTCCGTGGCCGCCGCCGAGATGGCTATCTCCAGCCCGCTGCTGGAGGCCAGCATCGACGGCGCCCACGGCGTGCTGCTGTCCATTCAGGGCGGCTCGGACCTGGGCCTGTTCGAGATCAACGAGGCGGCCCAGCTGGTCTCCAACTCGGCTGCCCCCGAAGCCAACATCATCTTCGGCGCGGTCATCGACGACGCGCTGGGCGACGAGGTCCGGGTCACGGTCATCGCGGCCGGCTTCGACGAGCCCTCGGACAGCCACGGCCGGACCGGCCACACCAGTGCCGGCGGCAACTCCTTCGGCAGCACCAGCTCGGTGGCGTCGTCCTGGCGCGCCTCGGCTCCGGCCGCCCCGGCACCGCCCGCTGCCCCGGCCGCGCGGCCCGAGCCGCCCGCGACGCCGCTCGCCGCGCCGGTCAGCTCGGGCACCGGCGCGAGCCCGGCGAGCACCGAGCCCGAGACCCTGAGGCACGACCCCAGCGGAGCGTCGGCGGCCCGCGAGCCGGCGTCCGACCGGGAGGCGCAGGCCGCATCCGGCCCGGCCAAGCTGGACGGCGTCCCGGCGCCCCGCCCGGCGGACCCCCCGGCCAGCGCCGACAAGCCGGCGGCCGGGACTGCGCGGCCCGCCGACCCGGCCCCGGCCCGGCTCGGCGAGTCGGCGCCTGGCACCCGGCGGCGTTCTGTGGTGTTCGAGGAAGACGACGAGCTGGACGTCCCCGACTTCCTGAAGTAGATCTGCTAGCCGGCGAATCGGCGGGGCGCCCTGGGGGCGCCCCGCCGTTTTGCTGTCTGCGCTCCTTAGTCCAGGCAGCGTGCTGGTCCAGCTCCGCGGCGTACTCCTCAGTCCAGGCACCGCCGGCTCGCCAGCGGCTGGCGGGCCGGGCCATGATGGCGGGATGAGCGATGATCACGGCGGGGCGGGCCGTCACGACGGCGACCGCCGCGAGGAACTGCGAGAGAGCCTGGCAGCGCTGCGCGAGCGCATCGATGCGGCGTGCGCCGCGGCCGGACGGCGGCCGGCGCTGCGGGGCTCATCGCCGTCACCAAGACCTTCCCGCTGTCGGACATCGTCCTGCTCAGCGAGCTGGGGATCACCGACGTGGGCGAGAACCGGGACCAGGAGGCGGCACCCAAGGCGGCCGGGACCGCGGCCCTGGGACTGCCGCTCACCTGGCACTTCGTCGGCCAGCTGCAGGTCAACAAGGCAGCCAGCGTCGCTAGCTACGCCGATGTGGTGCACTCGGTGGACCGGCCCCGCCTGATCACCGCGCTGGGCCGCCGCGCGGCTGCGGCCGGCCGTGAGCTGACCTGCCTGGTACAGGTCAGCCTGGACAGCTCGGAGGGCCGCGGCGGTGCACAGCCGGCTTCGGTGGCGGGCCTGGCCGACGCCATCGCTGCCGAGCCCGGCATGGTCCTCGGCGGGGTGATGGCGGTGGCGCCGCTGGGGGAGCCCGCGCGGCCGGCGTTCGCCCGGCTCCGCGAAGTATCGGAAAAGGTGCGCTCAGCGCATCCGGCCGCTGTGGCGATATCAGCGGGCATGAGCGGTGACCTGGAGGACGCGATTGCCGAAGGCGCGACACTCGTGCGCATCGGTACGGCGTTGCTCGGCGGCCGGCAAGCCTTCGTCAGGTAATGTCCGACCAAGCGTGGCAGGCCGCGGTGTGAGCGGAGCCGCTCAGCGGGCATGACGGAGGAAGAAGATGGCCAGCGCGATGCGCAAGATGGCGGTCTATCTCGGCCTGGTAGAGGACGACCACCGCTACGACGATCCCTACCAGGACGACTACGGCACCGACGAGGAGTACGACGAGTTCGGTGCCGAGCTGGTCGCTCAGGAGGGCCGGACCGATACCTACGGGTTCGGCGAGACCGCGCGCCCGCCTGGCGAGCGCCCGGTCCAGACCACCGACCTGGCCCGGATCACGACCTTGCATCCCCGCACGTACAATGAGGCCCGTACGATCGGAGAGCATTTCCGCGAAGGCACTCCGGTGATCATGAACCTCACCGAGATGGTCGATAGTGACGCAAAGCGACTAGTCGACTTCTCGGCGGGGCTGATCTTCGGGCTGCGCGGGAGCATCGAGCGCGTCACCAACAAGGTGTTCCTGCTTTCCCCGGCCAACGTCGAGGTGGCGGCCGAGGATAAGGCGCGGATTGCGGAGCGCGACTTCTTCAACCAGAGCTAGCCGCTACCAGGCAAGACACGACGCGGCGGCGGCCGGCCCGCGGGCCGGCCGGCAGCCGCGAGCAGGGCAGGGACGTGGACATAGTCAAGCTTGTGGCGTTCTATGTGCTCTCGGTGTATCTGCTCCTGCTCATCGGCAGGCTGATCCTCAGCTGGGTACAGGCTTACGCGCGTGACTGGCACCCGCGCGGGGTCATCCTGGTCATCGCCGAGACCGTCTACTCGGCCACTGATCCGCCACTGAGATTGCTAAGGCGCTACATTCCCTCCCTCCGTCTCGGTACTGTGGCTCTTGACCTCAGCTTCATGCTGCTGTTCCTGGTGGTGCTCGTGCTCTGGCAGGTAGTGCAGTAAATGAAGTGTTGTAGCGTCCATAGGGGACCACGCTCCAAGGAGACGAGATGCCACTGACGCCCGCGGATGTGCGGAACAAGCAGTTCAGCACGACCAGGCTCAGGCCCGGCTATGACGAAGAGGAAGTGGATGCCTTCCTCGACGAGGTAGAGGCGGAACTCGACCGGTTGATCCAGGACAACGAGGAGCTTCGGGCCAAGCTCGCGGAAGTCCTGCGCGGCGGGAAGTCGCCCGTGCCGGCGGCCCTCAACGCTCCGCACGTCGAGCCGGTGCCGGAGCTGATGGCTCCTGAGCCACCTCGCCACGAGCCTGAGCGCCGGCCGGAGCCGGTGATGATGGGCGGGATGAAGCCGGTCGAGGACAACATGGACACGGCTGCCCGCGTCCTCGCCCTCGCCCAGCAGACCGCTGACCAGGCGATTGCCGACGCCCGCCGGGAGGCCGACGAGACGCTGGGCCGCGCTCGCCGCGAGGCGGACGACATCCTGACCAAGGCGCGCCGCCAGTCCGAGCAGATCACGAGTGACGCCCGGGCCCGCGCCGAGAGCCTCGAGCGGGATGCGCAGGAGCGCCACCGTCAGGCCATGGGCTCGCTGGTGCAGTCGCGCGAGGAGCTTGAGCGCCGGGTCGACGACCTGCGCGCGTTCGAGCGCGAGTACCGCAGCAGGCTCAAGGCGTACCTGGAGGGCCAGCTCCGCGACCTGGAAGCAGGTGCAGCGGACAGCGGGGTGTTCCCGGCTATCGGGTCCAGCCAGCAGACCAGCGTGCCAGGCCGGCATGGGCGTCCGCAACGGCGGCCAGCAGTCCGTGGCGGGGTCCTACGCGGGTGTTCCCGAGCCCGTCGCGCACAACGGCTCTGGCTTCCACCCGTCGGACACGGGCCAGCACGACCGCCGCTAGTCGCGAGCGCGATGGCGGGGGCCCCGTACGCGTCGCTAGCTAGTGGAGCCTGTCGGTGATCCGGTTCAGTGCCATCCTGTCGGTCGTCATCGTGGCGATCGCCCTGCTGGCCGCGGGAGCGGTATCCGGCAGTCTCCTGCTGGTCTACCTGGCCATCGGCGTCGCGGCAGTGGCGTTGCTCCTGCTGATCGCAGGCGTGGTCATCTGGCGCGAGGAGGTCTTCGGGGGAACGGTCGCGAGCGGCCAGGACGGCCGCAGCGACCTGGCCACCGGGAAGCTGGACCGCGAAGCGGTCTCGTCACCTGAGCAAGAGGCAGTACGTGAGCTGCCCGTCGGCGCAGACGCCGACGGGCAGCTTGCTGCGTCCGGGGCCGGCCGGTCCCGGACCGCGAGTGAGTCGGCGGCCAGCCGGTCGTCAGCAGCACGGACGCCGGCGGCTGAGTCGTCCGGGTCGGGGTCCGCTGTCTCAGGATCGGCCGGCCACCGTTCGGGCAGCCGGGCCGGCACGCCGTCGCGGTCCGCCGCCCGGGTGGGCGCCGGCGCGGTTGGTGGGGGAGGGCGGCCAGGCTCCGGCAGCGACCTCGATGACCCGGCCGACAGCGGCGACCGCGGGTTCTCCGGCGACCGGGATAACCGGCGACGGACCAGCCGTCGGGCTGATCATGGTGACCGGCGCCGCGACAGCCGGTCCGATAACGGCGCGGTGCCTGCCGCCCGGCCAGCGACCGAGCCCCGGCCTGGCAGCGAGCCGCCGGCCGCCGACACGCAGGCCCCGGACGCACACTCCGGGCACGCTCCGGACACGCGCGCCCAGGACACCCGGAGGGCGCGGCCGCCCTGGGAGATCGAGGCGGATCGCGACCGGGGCAAGTCCCGTCCCGGCCAGTCCCGTCCTGGCGCGGCCCGTGCCGATGAGGCCGGAAAGCCTGACCAGTCCGCGAAGCCTGGCCAGTCCGGGAAGCCAGATCAGTCCGGGAAGCCTGGCCAGGCTGAGAAGCCAGATCAGTCCGGGAAGCCTGGCCAGGCTGAGAAGCCAGACCTGGCAGGTAAGCCAGACCAGACCGGAAAGACGGCCGCTGCCGGGTCGGAGCGACCCGCCGCCAGCGCTGCCCCGGCCGCTCCGGCGCGGCCAGCCGGGCCGCCGAGCGTGGAGGAGCTCCTGCGCCGGGTCAGCCGGGGCTCGGCTCCGGACAGCGCTTCTCCCGACGCCGGCCAGCGCGGTCACCGGGACCCGGAGTCCCCGGCCGGCCGGCCATCCCCGGCCGCCGAGACCGGGTCACGCTCCGGGCCGCCATCCGCGAGCGACGCCCCGTCCGGCGTGGCTGCCGCCAGTGCGTCCGTACCACCGGCTGCGCCCGGCTCCGCCGGTGTACCCGGGTCCGGTCGGGCGCAGGCGGGCGAGCCTTCGCGGGACCGCGCCGCGGCCCGTGACGGTGACTCCGGGCGCGACGCGGAAGCGGCCCGTGACGGTGATGCCGGGCGCGACGGGAAAGCGGCCCGTGACCGCGATGCCGGACGCGACAGGGACGCGGCCCGTGACCGCGATGCCGGACACGACCGCGAGTCCGCGGGAGACCAGGGGGCAACGCGACGGCCGGCCGCGGCCTCGGCCAGCACGCCGACGCCGGCGTCGGCCACTCCTGGATCTGCCACCCGGCCCGCGCCGGCGGTGCCTTCACCGTCATCGCCTGCGGCGCCCGCGCCGGGTTCAGGCCCGCCCGCCTCGCGCGAGCCCGCACCGGGCGGGTCTGCGCCCGCAGCGGGCGCGGCATCATCGCGATCAGCCGAGCCGGCCAGCGCGGCAGCGGCCGACGCGAGCGCAGCCAGTTCGAGCGGCGCACCAGCCACCCCGCGCCGCAGCATGGCCAGTTCCAGTTCGGCCAGTGCCGACTCGGCCCGCACCGATTCGGCCAGTGCCGACTCGGCCCGCACCGACTCCGCCCGCGCCGATTCGGCCAGGATCGGTCCGGCCCGCACGGATCCGGCCAGGACCGACCCGGCGAGCACGGACCCGGGCCGTACTGGCCCGGTCAGCACGGCGAAGCCGGCCGCGGCCGGGCCGCCCGCTGCGGCGGGCGGCGCCGCCGCCGGGGCGGACAGCCCGGTCAGCGTGGTCCCCGGGATCGGCCGGTACCACCTCGCTGACTGCATCCTGATCAGGTTCCTCGGCGCCGCCGACCTGGAGGTCACGACCCGGCATGAGGCCGAGGCCGCAGGCTGCGTGCCCTGCAAGGCATGCCGCCCGGAGAACGCGACGTAGCCCTCGGCCCGTACAGCGGCCAGCAAGCTCGCGTTGCCGCCGTTCCGGGGCGGCAGGCCGCTGATGTGCCGGGCCGGTGCCTCAGGCTCGCTGGATCCAGAAGGTGAGGCCGAGATCGGCGTCGGCGTGCTCGTCTCCCAGGTCGCCGGCCGCGCCGCCCAGGTCGCCGGCAGCGTCGGCCGGACCGCCGGGAGCTTCGGCTGGGCTGCTGGCAACGGGCCCGTTGCTGGTCGCCAGCACCTCGCCGCTGACCAGCGAGGCATGGTCGGCCAGGGCCCGGGCCAGCTCAGCATCCGCGGTGGCCCAGCGCAGCGTGATCCGGTCGGTCACGGCCAGGCCGTCGCCCTTACGAGCCTCCTGAACCAGCCGGATGAACTGCCGGGCCAGGCCCTCGCGGCGCAACTCGGGGGTGACAGCGGTAGCCAGTGCGACCGTCTCGCCGTCGCTGGCGGATACCGCCCAGCCCGCTCGCGGCGTCTGCGTGATGGTGACGTCCTCGGGAGACAGGCGCACCAGGCCGCCAGGCCCCGCTCCGGTCACGCCCGCGACCGCCACCTCGGCTGCGCGGCCGGCCCGAGCGCAGTGGCCAGCGCGGCCGGGTCGGCCACGTGGATCGCGGCCGCGACGAGCGGGGTGTCCTTGCCGAACCGCCGGCCCAGCGCCCGGAAATTGGGCCGGGCCGTGTAGCTGACCAGGTCGCTGCCGACGGCATCCAGCGGCTCCAGCACGCGGACGTTGAGCTCGTCGGCCACCTGGTCCCGCAGCTCGGGGGACAGGGCGGCAAACCCGGCGGCACCGATGAGCGCGCGGGCCAGCGGCTGGCGGACCGGCAGGGCCTCGCTGGCCCGGGCCGCGCGGCCGAGCTCGACCAGCCTGCGGGCCAGCGCCACCTGGCTGTCCAGGTCCGCGTCGATCAGGCTCGGGTCGGCGGCTGGCCAGGCTGCCAGGTGCACCGACTCCGGTGCGTCCGCCGCCCCGGCCTGCAGCACTCCCCACAGGTAGTCCGTCAGGAACGGCGTGACCGGCGCCATCAGCCGGGTCAGAGTCTCCAGCGCGGTGTGCAGGGTCGCGAACGCGGCCGCTCCGGCGGGGGTGCCGGGACCGTCCCAGAACCGCCGCCGCGACCTGCGCACATACCAGTTGGACAGGTCGTCGATGAAGGCCGCGAGACGGCGTCCGGCCGCCGCTGAGTCGAACCTCTCCAGCGCGGCGGTCGCATCTGCCACCACCGCGTTCAGCTCGCTGAGCAGCCACCGGTCCAGCGCCGGGCGATCCGCAGGCGGCGGTGCGCCGGCCAGCTGCGCCGGGGTCCAGGCCGCGCCGCGAGCCGCGCCCGCGTTGGCGTAGCGGACCAGGAACGACACCGTGTTCCAGTAGGTCAGCAGGATCTTGCGGACGATCTCCTCCAGCGCCGCGGGGCCGATCTTGCGGGTCGCCCACGGCGAGCCCGGCGGCGAAGAAGAACCAGCGCACCGCGTCGGCGCCGTGCGCCTCCAGCAGCGGCAGCGGCTCCAGCACGTTGCCCAGGTGCTTGCTCATCTTGCGGCCATGCTCGTCGGCGATCAGGCCCAGGCACACCACGTTCTCGTAGGCCGAGCGCCCGAGGACCAGCGTGCCCACGGCCATCAGCGAGTAGAACCAGCCCCGGGTCTGGTCGATGGCCTCGCAGATGAACTGCGCCGGGTAGGACCGCTCGAACTCCGCCTCGTTCCGTAGCGGCGCTCCGAACTGCGCGAACGGCATTGAGCCGGAGTCATACCAGACGTCGATCACCTCGGGCACCCGCCGGGCCTGCCCGGCGCAGTCCGGGCAGCTGATCACCACGTCATCGACGAACGGCCGGTGCGGGTCCAGCCCGGTCAGGTCGGTTCCGGCCAGCTCCGACAGCTCGGCCAGCGAGCCGACGCAGGTCACGTGCCCGGACGGGCACTGCCACAGCGGCAGCGGCGTGCCCCAGTACCGGGTTCGCGACAGGGCCCAGTCGACGTTATTGCGCAGCCACTCGCCGTACCGGCCGTCCTGGATGGACGGCGGCTGCCAGCTGGTCTGCGCGTTCTGCGCCAGCAGCCGGTCGCGGATCGCCGTGGTGCGGATGAACCACGACGGCATGGCGTAGTACAGCAGCGGGGTGCCGCACCGCCAGCAGTGCGGGTAGCTGTGCTCGTGCGGCGCAGACCGGAACAGCAGGTCCCGGTCGGCCAGGTCGCTGATCAGCCGCCGGTCCGCGGCCTTGAAGAACAGCCCGCCGATCAGCGGGAGATCCTCGGTGAACCGCCCGTCGGGCCGCACCGGGTTCACCACCGGCAGGCCATGCTCGCGGCCGGCCGCCAGGTCGTCGGCGCCGAAGGCAGGCGCGAGGTGCACCAGGCCGGTGCCGTCCTGGGTGGTCACGAACCCGGCGGTGATCACCCGGTGCGCGCCGGGCACCTCGACCAGGTCGAACGGCGGCTGGTAGGTCGCCCCGGCCAGCTCGCTGCCGCGCAGCCGGGTGGTGACGTGCCAGCCCTCGCCCAGCACCCGGGCGACGAGGTTGTCGGCCACCACTACCCGGTCGCCGTGGCCCGACCGCCGGGCCACCGCGTACAGCTCGTCGGGGTGCACGGCGACCGCGGTGTTGGACACCAGCGTCCACGGTGTCGTGGTCCACACCAGCAGGTCGGCGCCGCGCAGCTCGGGCCGGCCGCCCGGCGGCAGGTCGCGCAGCGGGAACCGGACGATCACCGACGGGTCGGTCACCGTCCGGTACACGTCGGGCTGGCCCATCTCGTGGTCGGACAGTGGCGTGCCGCAGCGCGGGCAGTACGGGCTGATCCGGTAGTCGCGGACCAGCAGTCCCTGGCCGTAGATCTTCTTCAGCGACCACCAGACCGACTCGATGTAGGCCGGGTCCATGGTCCGGTAGGCCGTGGACAGGTCGATCCAGTAGCCCATCCGGCGGGTGAGCTCGGCGAAGGCGTCCACGTGCCGCAGGACCGACTCCCGGCAGCGGGCGTTGAACGCGGCGATGCCGTAGGCCTCGATGTCCTGCTTCGCGGTGAGCCCGAGCTCTTTCTCCACGGCGACCTCAACCGGCAGCCCGTGACAGTCCCAGCCCGCCCGCCGCGGCACGTGGAAGCCCTGCATGGTCTTGAAGCGGGGGAACGCGTCCTTGAACACGCGCGCCTCGATGTGATGCACGCCGGGCATGCCGTTGGCGGTCGGCGGCCCCTCGTAGAAGATCCACCGCCGGCCGCCCGCCGTCTGCTCCAGCGAGCGCTCGAAGATCTTGCCGTCAGCCCAGCGGCGCAGGATCTCGCGCTCGATCGCGGGCAGGTCGGCGCTACCTGGCAGTTCCGGGAAGGGCATGCCCGGCATGGTCAGTGGCCTCCGCGGTGTCGTGCGCTCACCGGCCCGCCCGGCACCGCTTGCGGTGGCCCTGGCGGCGGCCGCTCCCGCTGCGCCGGGCGAGCGTTCAGGATAACGGAGATGGCATTTCGCTCCCCGCTGATTTTCGGCCCGCCGGGAGCCGCCGGCCCGGCTCCCACGGCGCCCGCGGACGCCCGCCGCCGGCCGCCTGCCGGGCGCGGCGGTGCCCGACATCACCGGGCACTCCGGGCACCGGCGGTCATCTCGCCCGCCGGCCGCAGGCCCGGCCGGCCCGGCCCGGGCGGGTGCCCGCTGGCCGGGGCAGGGGTCGCCGGCAGGTATGTTTGCGGACGGCCACGGTCAGCACTTATCCTCCGGTGACTGCCCAGCTTTCAAGATCATCTTCGAGCACCGAGGGAGGCCGGATATGACTGCTGCCGCGCAATCAGGAGCTGCCGCCCTTCCGGTCCGGCGGGGTGAGAAGCGCTGGACCGCGGCCGAGCTGACGGCGGCGCGCGATCAGCTCGCGGACGAGGCAGCCGGGCTGCGATCCGACATTGACCGGGCCGAGTCTGACATCGCCAGCCGGCTGACCGACGCCACGGGTGATGCCGGCGATGACCAGGCCGACGCCGGCGCCAAGACTTTCGAGCGTGAGCATGAGCTCGCGCTGACCCACACCGCCCGCGAGCTGCTGGCCCAGACCGAGCACGCGCTGGAGCGCATCGAGGCCGGGACCTACGGCACCTGCGAGTCCTGCGGCGAGCCGATCGGGAAGGCCCGGCTGCAGGCCTTCCCGCGGGCGGTACTGTGCGTGAGCTGCAAGCAGCGCGAAGAACGTCGCTGACCAGGCGCCGGGACACAATCACATCAGCCACGTCAGCGGCGAGGACGAGCCGGGAAGACCAGTGAGACCACGACGGATCGGGATACTGGCCGGCACGGCGGTAATCGTGCTCGGCCTCGACATCATCTCCAAGGTCGCGGTCGTGGCGAACCTGTCGGGCCGGCCGCCGGTGCGGCTGCTGGGCGGCCTGCTGACCCTGCTGGTCTCCCGTAACCCCGGTGCCGCCTTCAGCATCGGCACCTCGATGACCCTGGTGTTCTCCGCCATCGCCGTCGGCGTGATCGTCCTGATCCTGCGCACCTCGCGGCGCATCCGGGCCATTCCGTGGGCGCTGACGCTGGGCCTGCTGCTGGGCGGCGCCACCGGCAACCTGCTGGACCGGATCTTCCGCTACCCCGGGCTGTTCCGCGGCTACGTCGTGGACTGGATCCAGCTGCCGCACTGGCCGGTGTTCAACCTGGCCGACTCTGCGATCGTCTGCGGCGGCGTGCTGGCCGTCTTGCTGTCGGCCCGCGGCACCCGCCTCGACGGGGAGCGGGTCACCCAGGGCCCCGTTACTGAGCAGGAAATTCCGGCTGCGTCCGCCGAGACGCCCGCGCGGTCGCAAAAGATCATCAGTAACGAAACGGCCCCCGCCAGCCCGGCTGACCGGGCTGGCCACCCGCCCGCGGCGGAGTTCCGGCCCGCGGCCGGGCCGCCGGCGAGCAGCGGATGAACGCCGCCGCGCCGCGCCGCGTGCCGGTCCCGGACGGCCTGGACGGCGAGCGCCTCGATGCCGCGCTGGCCCGGATGTTCGGGCTGTCGCGGGCCCGGGCCGCCGAGCTCATCGGCGCTGGCGACGTGCTGGTCGGCGGCCAGCCCGCGGCCAAGTCCGACCGGGTCCCGGCGGGGGAGTGGCTGGAGGTGACCCTGCCGCCGCCGCCCGCGCCGCCCGCGGCGCGCCCGGAACCGGTGCCGGGCATGGCCATCGTCTACGAGGACGCCGACATCGTCGTCATCGACAAGCCCGTCGGCGTGGCCGCGCACCCGACTCCCGGCTGGACCGGACCCACGGTGCTGCAGGGCCTGCTCGCGGGCGGGCACACGCTGGCCACCAGCGGCGCCGCCGAGCGGCAGGGCATCGTGCACCGGCTGGACGCAGGCACCACCGGGCTGATGGTGGTGGCCAAGAGCGAGCGTGCCTACAGCCTGCTCAAGCAGGCCTTCCGCGACCGCGAGGTGGACAAGCGCTACCACGCGCTGGTTCAGGGGCACCCCGACCCGCTGCGCGGCACGATCGACGCGCCCATCGCCCGGCACCCGGCCGGGGACGGCCGGTTCGCCGTGGTTTCCGACGGGCGGCCGTCGGTCACCCATTACGACACCCTGGAGGCGTTCCGGGCGGCCAGCCTGCTGGAAATCCGGCTGGAGACCGGGCGGACGCATCAGATCCGGGTGCACATGTCGGCCGTGCGGCACCCGTGCGTCGCGGACCGCCTGTACGGGGCCGACCCGGTGCTGGCTGCCCGGCTCGGGCTGACCCGGCAGTGGCTGCACGCGATGGCGCTGAGCTTCGCGCACCCGGCCGACGGGCGGCGGGTGGAGTTCACCAGCAGCTACCCGGCCGACCTCGCCCGCGCGCTCGACGTGCTAGCCGCCGAGTCCTGAGCCCGGCGCCAGCGGCGGGTACCCGGTGTAGTTCTCGGCCAGCGATGCCGCCGCGGCCCGCGAGGACGTGACGTAGCGCAGCTGGGACAGCTGCAGCTGCGCCTCCATGGCGTCGGCCCCCGGCGTGGGGTGCAGCATCGAGGTCATCCACCAGGAGAAGTGGGTGGCCCGCCAGACCCGGTTCAGGCAGGTCGCTGAGTAGGCACCGGCCAGCGCGCCGTCGCCGTCGGCCAGCAGCGCGCCGAGGGCGTCGGCCAGCACCGTCACGTCGGCCATCGCGAGGTTGAGGCCCTTGGCGCCGGTCGGCGGCACGATGTGCGCCGCGTCGCCGGCCAGGAACAGCCGCCCGTAACGCATCGGCTCGCTGACGTAGCTGCGCATCGGCGTGACGCTCTTCTCCAGCACCGGGCCCTCCTTGAGGTCCCAGCCCGGCAGCCCCAGCCGGGTCTGCAGCTCGGCCCAGATCGCCTCGTCGGGCCAGTCCGCCACGTCGGTCCCCGGCGGCACCTGCAGGTAAAGCCGGCTCAGCTGCGGGCTGCGCAGGCTGTGCAGGGCGAAGCCGCGGGGGTGATAGGCGTAGATGAGCTCGTCGCTGGACGGCGCGACCCGGGCCAGGATGCCCAGCCAGGAGTAGGGGTACTCGCGCTCCCGCACCGCCTGCCGGGCGGCCGGGATGGCCTGCCGGCAGATCCCGTGGAAGCCGTCGCAGCCGGCGATCACGTCGCAGCTGATCTCGCGCCGCTCCCCGGCGGCCGTGGTGTAGCTCAGCACCGGCGCGTCGGTGTCCAGGCCGCGCACGGCGGTATCAGTGACCTCGAACTCGATCGCCGCGCCGGCCGCCAGCCGGGCCGCGATCAGGTCCTTGACGACCTCCGTCTGGGCGTACACCGTGACCGTCTTGCCGCCGGTCAGGTCGCGGAAGTCCAGGTGCTGCCGCTCCCCGCCGAACTGCAGGTAGATGCCGCCGTGCTCGAGGCCCTCAGCGTCCAGCCGGGCGCCCAGGCCCGCGGCGCGCAGCAGGTCGGCGCTGCCCTGCTCCAGCACCCCGGCGCGCTGCCGGGCCTCGCAGTACGCCCGGCTGCGCAGCTCGACGAGCACCGAGTCGATGCCGCGCCGGGCCAGCAGGTGGGACAGCAGCAGCCCGGCCGGGCCGGCCCCGACGATGCCGACCTGCGTGCGCCGCGCGGCGCCGCTCATCCGCGCCCGCGGCGCCTGCCGCGGCCGCGCGCAGGCCCGCTCCGCCGTGCCGGTCCTGGCTGGCTCTGCATCCGGGCCGCTCCTAGAACGGGTAGGGCGCGATGTCGCCGCGGACGGTCACCCACCGCGTGTCGGTGAAGGCCTCCAGGTTCGCGCTGCCGCCGAACCGGGCGCCGGTGCCCGAGGCCAGCACGCCGCCGAACGGCGCGTTCGGCTCGTCGTCGACGGTCTGCTCGTTGATGTGCACGATCCCGGTCGGGATGCGCTTAGCCAGGTCCAGGCCGCGCATCACGTCACGGGTCAGGATGCCCAGCGACAGGCCGTACTCGCTGTCGGCGGCCAGCTTGGCCGCGTCGTCGGCGGTGGCAAACCGGATCACCGGGGCCACCGGGCCGAACACCTCGTCGGCGTAGGCCGGCATGGCGGGCGCGACATCGGCCAGCACGGTGGGCCGGTAGAAGAGATTCTCGTAGCTGCCGCCCGCGGCCAGCCGGCCACCCGCCTCGACGGTCCCGGTGACCATCGCGTGGATCTTGTCGCGCTGCCGCTCGTCGATGACCGGGCCCAGCGCCACCTGGGCCGTAGCCGGGTCGCCGACCGGCAGGTGCTCGGCCTTGGCCGCCAGCCGGCTCACGTACTCGTCGTAGATGGCCTCGTGCACCAGGTGCCGGCCGGTGGTCATGCAGATCTGGCCCTGGTGCAGGAAGGAGCCCCAGGCGCCGGCCGAGGCCGCCTTGTCCAGGTCGGCGTCGTCCAGGATGATCAGCGCGGAGTTGCCGCCCAGCTCCAGGTGCACGCGCTTGAGGTGGCGGGCGGCCAGCTCGCCGACCCGGCGGCCGGCCGCGGTGGAGCCGGTGAAGGAGATGATCCGCACGGCCGGCTCGGTGATCAGCGCCTCGCCGGCGTCCACGCCGCCGGGCAGCACGTGCAGCAGGCCCTCGGGCAGGCCGGCCTCCTCGAAGACCCGGGCCAGCACCACGCCGCCGCACACCGCCGTGCGCGGGTCCGGCTTGAGCACCACCGCGTTGCCCAGCGCCAGCGCGGGCGCGACCGAGCGGATGGCCAGGATCTGCGGGAAGTTGAACGGCGAGATGACCCCGACGACCCCGGCCGGGACGCGCTCGACATAGCTCAGCCGCTCGTGCTCGCTGGGCAGGATCTCGCCCGCGGCCCGGTTGGGCAGCGTCGCCGCCTCGAAGATCTCCTCGGTGGCCACGTGCGTCTCGAACTGCGCGGCGGGCGGGATCTTGCCGCCCTCGCGGATGCTCCAGTTCTCGATCTCGGCCGCATTGGCCAGCCAGATCTCGGCGGCCTTGCGCAGGATGGCGGCCCGCTGGGTATACGGGGTGGCCGCCCAGGCGGGCTGGGCCGCGGCGGCCAGCTGCGCCGCCCGGGCCACCTCGGCCGGCCCGGCGATCCCGGTCCGGCCGAGCTCGCCGCCGGTGGCGGGCTCGGTGACCGCCGCCTCGCTGCCGGCGGCGGTCCAGCCGCCGGAGTAGACCTTGCCCCGCCAGGTTGCCTCATCGAGAAATGCCACTGAGCGCTCCTTGGTCAGCGTCCCCGGCCGGCGATGCCGGCTGCCGGGCGCGCGGCTCGTCGTGCGCACTTCGAACATAGGTTCTTTGCGCGAACGTACTGAAATCTAGTCATCCCGTATATCAGTGTCAACGCACGCCGGAGGCCGCCGGATCAGCCCGGCAGCCCGCGGCCAGGGTGGCTGGCCTGCGCCTGGCGCCGCCGCCCGGTCCCGGCCGGAATGTCGGTGCTGGCCGATAGTGTGAATCCGGCATGAGCACAGCAGGGACAGGCGACGGGCCAGCGGTTCCGGCCAGCGGGCCGCCCGCGGCCGGCGGCGCGCGGCGCGGGCCGGGCGGGTCCTTCGTGCACCTGCATGTGCACTCTGAGTACTCCATGCTGGACGGCGCCGCGCGGCTGCGTGACCTCATCGCCGCCTGCCAGCGCGACGGCATGCCTGCTGTCGCGGTCACCGACCACGGCAACGTGCACGGCGCCTATGAGTTCTACCGGCAGGCCACCGCGGCCGGGATCAAGCCGGTGATCGGCATGGAGGCCTACCTGGCGCCAGGCCCGCGCGGCGACCGGCGGCCGGTCCGGTGGGGCACCCCCGCGCAGGCGGGCGATGACGTCGGCGGCGCTGGCGCCTACACCCACCTGACCCTGCTGGCCGAGACCACCGAGGGCCTGCACAACCTGTTCCGGCTGTCCTCGCGGGCCTGGCTGGAGGGCTACTTCCGCAAGCCGCGCCTGGACCATGAGCTGCTCGCCGAGCACGCCCGCGGCCTCATCGCCACCACCGGCTGCCCCGGCGGCGAGGTGCAGACGCGGCTGCGGCTCGGCCAGGACCGGCAGGCGCTGGCGGCCGCCGCCGGGCTGCGCGACATCTTCGGCCCGGACAACCTGTTCATCGAGGTGATGCAGCACGGCCTGCCCGTCGAGCAGCGTGCCGCCGCGGGCCTGCGGCGGATCGCCGGCGAGCTGGCGCTGCCGCTGGTCGTCACCAACGACGCGCACTACACCAGCCGCGCGGACGCCGGGCCGCATGAGGCGCTGCTGTGCGTGCAGACCGCCACCACCCTGGCCGATCCCGGCCGGTTCCGGTTCGAGGGCAGCGGCTACTACCTGCGCAGCCCGCAGGAGATGCGGGCGCTGGCCGGCGACGGCCGGGCCGCCGGAGGCTGGACCGAGCAGGAGTGGCAGGCCGGCTGCGACGCGACCCTGCTCATCGCCGAGCGCGCTGACGTCCGGTTCGCCCGGCGCAGCCTGCTGCCCAGCTTCCCGCTGCCGCCCGGCCAGTCCGAGGCCGGGCTGCTGCGCGAGCAGGTCGAGGCCGGCCTGGGACGGCGCTACCCCGGCGGCCCGGATGAGCAGCGCCGCGCACGGGCCGAATACGAGCTGGGCATTATCGAGGCGGCCGGGTTCTGCTCTTACTTCCTGGTCGTCGCCGACCTGATCAGCTGGGCCCGCGAGCACGGCGTGCGGGTCGGCCCCGGCCGCGGCTCGGCCGCGGGCTCCCTGATCGCCTACGCGCTCGGCATCACCGGCCTGGACCCGGTCAGCCACGACCTGGTCTTCGAGCGGTTCCTGAACCCCGAGCGGACCTCGATGCCCGACATCGACATCGACTTCGACGAGCGCGGCCGGGGCGATGTGATCCGCTACGTCACCCGCAAGTACGGCGACGACCGGGTGGCGCAGATCATCACCTTCGGCACCATCAAGGCCAAGGCCGCGGTGAAGGACTCGGCCCGGGTGCTCGGCTTCCCGTACTCGGTGGGCGACCGGATCACCAAGGTGATCCCGCCGCCGGTGCTGGGCCGGGACATGCCGCTGGCCGGCGTGTTCGACGCCGGGCATCCCCGCTACGGCGAGGCGGGCGAGATTCGCGCCCTGTACAAGGCCGAGCCGCCGGTGCGCCAGGTCCTCGATACTGCCCGCGGGCTGGAAGGGCTGATCCGCCAGGCGGGCGTGCACGCGGCCGGGGTGATCATGAGCAGCGAGCCGCTGCTGGATCACATCCCGGTGTGGCGGCGCGAGGCCGACGGCGCGGTGATCACCCAGTTCGACTACCCGGCCTGCGAGGACCTGGGCCTGCTGAAGATGGACTTCCTGGGCCTGCGCAACCTGACCGTGCTGTCCGACGCGGTCGCCGGGGTCGCCGCCAACCGGGGCGTCCAGCTCACCCTGGAAGACCTGCCGCTGGATGACCCCGCCGCCTACCGCCTGCTGGCCCGCGGCGACAGCCTCGGGGTGTTCCAGATGGACGGCGGCCCGGTGCGGGCGCTGCTGCGGGCGATGCGGCCCGACAGCTTCACCGACGTCATGGCCGTGCTCGCGCTGTACCGGCCGGGGCCGATGGGTGCCAACGCGCACAACGAGTACGCCGACCGCAAGGCCGGCCGCAAGCCGGTCGTGCCGCTGCACCCGGAACTGGCCGGCGCGCTGGCGGGCATCCTCGGCCAGACCTACGGGCTGATCGTCTACCAGGAGCAGGTCATGGCCATCGCCCAGCAGCTGGCCGGGTACACGGCCGGCCGCGCCGACCTGCTGCGCCGGGCGATGGGCAAGAAGAAGAAGGAGATCCTGGACGCGGAGTACGAGCCGTTCGCGGCCGGCCTGGCGGCCGCGGGGTTCTCGGCCGGGGCGACCCGGACACTGTGGGACACCCTGGTCCCGTTCGCCGACTACGCCTTCACCAAGGCCCACGCCGCCGCCTACGGCCTGGTCTCGTACTGGACCGCCTACCTCAAGGCCAACTACCCCGCCGAGTACATGGCCGCGCTGCTGACCTCGGTGTCCGGCGACCCGGACCGGTCCGCCCTGTACCTCAACGAGTGCCGCCGGATGCGGATCCGGGTCCTGACCCCGGACGTGAACGCCTCAGCGGCGGTGTTCACCGCGGCGGGCCCCGACATCCGCTTCGGCCTGGCCGCCGTGCGCAATGTCGGCGCCGCGGTGGTAGCGGCCATCGTCGCTGCCCGCGACGGCGCCGGGGCGTTCACCAGCTTCGCCGACTTCCTGCGCAAGGTGCCGGCCAGCGTCTGCAACAAGCGGGTGATCGAGTCGCTGATCAAGGCCGGCGCGTTCGACTCGCTCGGCCACCCGCGGCGCGGCCTGATGCTGATCCACGAGCAGGCCGTCGACTCGGTCATCGACGTCAAGCGCAACGAGGCATTCGGCCAGGACTCCCTGTTCGGCGACGCCGACAGCGCCTCGGCCTTCGAGGTTCCGGTGCCGGCGGGGGAGTGGCCCAAGCCCGCGGTGCTGGCCTTCGAGCGGGAGATGCTCGGCCTGTACGTGTCGGATCATCCGCTGCTGGGCCGCGAGCAGGCGCTGGCCGCGGTCACCGACTGCACCGTGGCCGAGCTGGTCAGCTCCGCGCCGCACCCGCCCGCCGACGGTCACCGGGTCATCGCCGACGGGCAGGTCATCACCGTCGGCGGGATCTTGTCCGGGGTGCGCCGCAAGGTCACCCGGCAGGGCCAGGCCTGGGCCTCAGCCATCCTGGAGGACCTGGCCGGAGCGATCGACGTCCTGGTCTTCCCGACCGCCTACGAGCAGTTCGGCGCCGCGCTGGCCGAGGACGCGATCGTGCTGATCAGGGGCCGGCTGGACCGCCGCGAGGACATCCCGCAGCTGGTGGCGATGGACATCCGCGAGCCCGACCTCGAGACCGGCCGCGAGGCCGCGCCCCAGGGAGCCGACGCGGGCCCGGACCGCGCGCGACGTGGTCCAGGCGGTGGCCTGGACCACATCGCGGTTCGCGGATAGATCCGGGCGTCAGGCGTCGCGGCGCTTGAGCAGGTAGGCGGCCAGGCCGAGCAGCACCGCCGTCCAGATGCACAGCACGCCAAAGCCCTGCCAGGCCGACAGCAGGTCGCCGGACTGCCGGTGCGCCTGGCCGATCAGGGTCCCGGCCTGGGCGGGCAGGTAGGCGTTGATGTGCTTGCCCACGCTGCCGGGCAGCAGCCCGGTCAGGATGGGCACCACCAGGATCACGCCGATGACGGTACTGATCGCGCCCGCGGTATGCCGGATGATCGCGCCGATGGCCAGCGCGAGCAGCGACACGACCGTCAGGTAAAGCCCGGAGCCGATAACGGCCCTGGTCACGTTCGGGTCACCCAGAGACACTGGCGCGTGGGCGTGCAGGATGGCCGAGCCGGTCAGGAAGGCGGCGAAGCAGACGATCTCGGCGGCCACCAGGATCAGCGCGGCGAAGACCACGGCCTTGGCAGCCAGCATCGGGATCCGCCGCGGTACCGCCAGCAGCGAGGACCGGATGACCCCGGTGGAGTACTCGGTGGTGATCAGCAGCGCGCCGAGCACGCAGATGGTCAGCTGGCCCAGCCCCAGGCCAGCGCCCATGATGAAGCTCACCGGGTCGGCGACGATGGTCGCGTTGCGCGCCGCCGCGCCGTCACCCCTGGTCCAGTTGGCCTCGGTCAGTGCTGTGAACAGCACGGTGAAGCCGATGCTGACGACCACGAACAAGATGAGCGACCAGACCGTCGAGCGGACGGACCGGATCTTCGTCCACTCCGACAGCATCAGCCGCCCGAAGCCGGCGCGCTTCGGCGGGCTCGTGTCCGGGGCCGTGACCGTGCCAGCCGGGCTGGCCTGCGCGGCGGTCACCGGGCGCTCCCGCCGGGAGTGCCGGCCGGGCTGCCCGCGCTCGCCGGGTAAGGACTGCCGGGCGGCGCTCCGGCCGGCGGTGCGCCGGCCAGGCCGGGCCCGCCGGACTGCGGCCCGGTTCCCGGCCCGCCCTCGTGCTGACCGAACTCCAGGCTCCCCGCCGTCAGTTCCATGAATGCCTCCTCCAGCGAGGCCAGCTGCGGGCTCAGCTCATGCAGCACGACCGAGCCCGACGCGGCCAGCTCGCCGATCCGCGGCGCGGGCATGCCGGTGACCAGGAGCACCGGGGCGCCGCCGTCGCCGGCGGCCTGGCCGGCGCTGGCCTGGCCGCCCTCGGCCGTGATCAGCTCGGTCAGCCGGGCCGGATCCGGGGTGCGCACCCGGACCGCCTGCTCGGAGCTGCGGGCAATCACCTCAGCGGTGGCCGCATCGGCGATCAGCCTGCCGCGGCCGATGACGATGAGGTGATCAGCGGTGACGGCCATCTCGTTCATCAGGTGGCTGGAGACCAGGATCGTCCGGCCCTGGCCGGCCAGGTACTTCATCAGGTTCCTGATCCACAGCACGCCCTCGGGATCCAGCCCGTTGACAGGCTCGTCCAGCAGCAGCACCCGCGGGTCGCCGAGCATGGCGGCCGCGATGCCCAGCCGCTGGCCCATGCCCAGCGAGAACGTCCCCGCCCGCTTCCCGGCCACCTCGCGCAGGCCGACCAGGTCGAGGACCTCATCTACCCGGCTGGCGGGCAGGCCCTGCGACTGAGCCAGGAACAGCAGGTGGTTACGGGCGCTGCGGCCGTTGTGCACGGACTTGGCCTCGAGCAGGGCGCCGACCGTGCGCAGCGGGCTGGGCAGGTCGGCGTACCGCTTGCCGTCAATGGTGGCCGTGCCGCTCTGCGGCCGGTCCAGGCCGAGGATCAGCCGCATGGTGGTCGATTTCCCGGCGCCATTCGGGCCCAGGAATCCGGTCACCATGCCTTCCTGGACCGTGAATGACAAGTGGTCTACGGCCAGCTTTCCCCCGTAGCTCTTCGTCAGGTCGCTAGCCTCGATCATCGATCTCCCCGTAGCTCCGGCAAAGGTCTGGACAAATCGGTCCCCCGCATTATCCAAACTAGCAAGACCGGCGGGCCACTCGTGACCGGCTCGGCCGGGTCCGGTGGCGTGTTGTGCCCATCCGGTCACCCCGTGGTCGGCCTTGTCACGTACGCTGCTGCGAAGAATGGCCGATTCCCGACAGCCCCCGACCTCGCCGCCCGGCGGCCCTGCCGCTATGGCCTGGCGTCCCGCAGCCGCGCTAGCACCGCGTGCCTGGCTGTTCACCCTCGCCATCGTGGCGGGCAGCGCCCTGCTGGGGATCCTCGGCGGCCTGCTGTGGTCCGCGATCGCCCCGCAGGCCTTGTTCATGGTGGCCAGCCACGGGGTGGCCTACGTGGTCAACCCCGAGACCAGCGCGTTCATCGCCGCTGACGGCTATTTCAGCTTCATCGCGGTCGCCGGCGGCATCGTGATCGGCCTGGTCGCCTACCGGACCGGAGTGCGCCGTTTCGGCCCGCTCCCGGCCGCGGGCGCCCTGATCGGCGCGACGGCGGCGGCTTTCCTCGCCGACTGGGCCGGCAGCAACGTGGGCCTGGGCGACTTCCGGCACCGGCTGGCCGACGCCCGGCCGGGCGCGCTGCTGCGCCAGCCCGCGCAGCTCGGCGCGCACGGCGCCCTGGCCCTCTGGCCGCTGGCCGCCGGGGCCGTGGTCGGCGGGATCGAGCTGCTCCTGACCATGCGCGAGCGGCGGCAGCAGGCCGCGGCGGCACGTCCGGCCGGGGGGCCGGGGACGGCCCCGCCGGCCAGCGCGCCAGCGGCGGCGGACGGATTCCCGGCGGCAGGCCCGTACCACCTCGACGGCCAGCACCCTGACGGCCGCCATCTCGACGGCCGCCGCCTGGACAGCCAGCCGTTCGGCAGTCAGTCCTTCGACGGCCAGTCCTTCGACGGGCGGTCCCCCGACGGGCGCCCGCGGGACGGTCAGCCCCTGGGCGGCCAGTCCGCCGAGGGCCGCCAGTCTTTCGACGGCCAGTCCTTCGACGGCCAGTCCCTCGACAGCCAGGCCTGGCGGCCGGCGGGCCCGGCGCCGGACGCGCCCGAGAACTAGCCGCGCGCGGCCCGGACCACCGCGGGCGGCTCGCCGGCCCCGACGGCCATGGCGGCACCGACGATCCCGGCGTCGTTGAGCATCTTGGCCGGGACGACCTCGGCTCGCAGGCTGGTCAGCAGCGGCAGGAACTTCTCGGATTTCTTGCTGACCCCGCCGCCGATGATGATCAGGCTGGGGGACAGCAGCGCCTCCATGTGCTCCAGGTACTCATCCACCCGGCCGGCCCACTTGCCCCAGCTCAGGTCGTGCTCCTCGCGGACCAGCTCCGAGGCGCGCTTCTCGGCGTCCTTGCCGCGGATCTCGACGTGGCCGAACTCGGTGTTGGGGACCAGCTCGCCGTCGATGAACAGCGCGCTGCCGATCCCGGTGCCCAGGGTCAGCAACAGCACCGTGCCGCGGTGACCGACGCCGGCACCGAACCGCATCTCGGCGATCCCCGCCGCGTCCGCGTCGTTGACCACCGTCACTGGCAGGCCGGTGGCCTGGCCGAAGCGGTCCTGCGCGTTAACCCCGATCCAGTCCGGGTCCAGATTGGCCGCGGTGCGGATCTCGCCGCTGGTCACGACGCCGGGGAAGGTGATGCCGACCGGGCCTTTCCAGTTAAAGCCCTGGACCAGCTCGTGCACGACATCAATGACGGCGTCGGGCTTGGCCGGGCGCGGGGTAGCCAGCTTCTGCCGCGGCGCGGCGAGCTTCCCGGCCAGCAGGTCGACCGGCGCGCCCTTGATCCCGGTGCCCCCGATGTCGATTCCGAGTACCTGTGCCATCTGGCCTCCAGCGCTGCCGCTTGTCTCCGGTAGTCGTGCCCGGTGGTCGTGTGCCCGGCGATCTGATCTATATGCCCGGTGCGCCCGGGGAATAGTAGTGACTCACCTGAGCCTAGGCCGGCAGCGGGGCGGCCGGGCTTGTTCCCCGGGCCGGCCCGCGGCCCGGCCCGGCCGTACCTGAGGAGTCCGGCGATGAGTACTACTGACCCTTTTGACCTTTCTGGCCGGAACGCGGTCGTGACCGGGCTGTCCCGCGGCATCGGGCAGGCCATCGCGGTCGCGCTGGCCCGGCAGGGCGCCGACGTCGCCGGCATCTACGCGCCGGGCGGGGAGGACGGCGCGGCCCAGACGGTGGCGCTGGTCGAGGCGGCCGGCGGGCGGGCGGTGGTGCGGGCCGGCGACACCGGACGCCAGGCCGACGTCGAGGACCTGGCCGCGGCCTGCGAGCAGGAGTTCGGCAGCATCGACATCTGGGTCAACAACGCCGCCGGCCTGCGGGTCCAGCCATTCCTGGAGATCAGCGCCGAGGACTGGCACGGCCTGCTGGCCGCCAATCTGCACGGCTACTTCTACGGCTGCCAGGCGGCCGCCCGGGCGATGACCCGGCAGGGCCGCGGTGGCGCCATCGTCAACATCAGCTCGGCCTCCGACATCCTCGTGGTGGGGAACCTGGCCGCCTACATCACGGCCAAGGGCGCCGTCGTCGCGCTGACCAAGACGCTGGCGGTGGAACTGGCCGGGCAGGGTATCCGGGTGAATGCGATCGCCCCGGGTGCCATCGAGACCCCGCTGAACACCCGGGCCTGGGACGAGGCGGTCCGCCGCACGTACCGCGAGCGCACCCCGCTGGGGCGGATCGGCCAGCCGGAGGAGATCGCCGACGTGGTGGCCTTCGCCGCCTCCGACGCGGCCCGCTACCTCACCGGCCAGGAGATCGCCGTCGACGGCGGGCTGACCATCAACGGCAGCGTCGGCCACCGGCCGTCGTAAGCCTGATAACAGCAACTGGCGGCTGACCGCCCTGATCGGGCGCGCGGCGCTAGTCGCGGGCGCCGGGCAGCGCGCGGACCAGGACGTCCAGCACCGGAGCGCCCGGCTCGGGATCCCGGGTCCGGCCGGCCTTGTGCCATCCCCAGTCACGGGCGGCCCGCTGCGCGGCGGTGGCGGCGGGCAGCACGGCGGCGGCGGCGCGCTCCTCGCGCCGCCCGGACAGGATCAGGTCGTGCAGGTCCTGCCCGATGCCCTGGCGGCGCCACGCGGCGCGGACGACCAGCTCGGCCAGCTGGAAGGTCCGGCCGGGACGCTCGGCAGTGATTTCGGCCGGCAGCGGCGCGGTGAGGTCGCGCCAGAAGGACGTCGATGGCCGCAGCGGCATGCCCAGCGCGAAGCCGACCAGGAAGTCGCCATGCCGGGCCTCGGCCAGCGCGAAGCCCGGCTGGCGCTGCTGGACGGCCAGCCGGCCGGCGAACTGCGCGGCGCCTGGCCTCGCCGCGGTGGTAGGGCGCCGCGGCGTAGACCTCGGCCGCCAGTTCCCGCAGCTCGCTGGCGTGCCGGACGGCCGCGGGCCGGGCGAGCAGCTCGAGCGTGATCTCCGGGGCGGGCACCGGCCGCGCTAGTCCACGTGCCGGGCAGCGCCCTGGTCGGCCGACAGGGCCATCGCCGCGTAGGCGCGCAGCGCCGCGCTGACCGGGCGGTCGCGGCCGGCGGGCTGCCAGCCGGCCGCGTCGCGGGCGGCGCGGCGCTGCGCCAGCACGTCGTCGCCGACGGCCAGCTGGAGCAGCCGGGCCGGGATGTCGATCTCGATGATGTCGCCGTCCTCGACCAGGCCGATCAGGCCCCCGGCGGCAGCCTCGGGGGACATGTGCCCGATGGACAGGCCGCTGGTCCCGCCGGAGAACCGGCCGTCGGTGATCAGCGCGCAGGCCTGGCCGAGCCCGCGGCCCTTGAGGAAGCTGGTCGGGTAGAGCATCTCCTGCATGCCCGGGCCGCCGCGCGGGCCCTCGTAGCGGATCACCACGACGTCGCCGGGCTGGATCTTCCCGTTGAGGATCGCCTCGACGGCCTCTTCCTGGCTCTCCGACACCCGGGCCGGGCCGCGGAAGGTCAGCTGGTCGGCCGGGACGCCCGCGGTCTTCACGATGGCGCCGTCCGGGGCGAGGTTGCCGTGCAGCACGGCCAGCCCGCCGTCGGCGCTGTAGGGGGTGGCGACGGCCCGGATGCAGCCCGCCGCGCTGTCGGTGTCCAGGGTGTCCCAGGTCGAGGTGGAGGAGAAGGCCTGGGTGGTGCGCACCCCGCCCGGCGCGGCCGAGAACAGCTCGCGGGCGTGCGGGGCGGCGCTGCCGCCGCGGATGTCCCACTGGGCCAGCCACTGCTCCAGGCTGGCGGCATGCACCGCGTGCACGCTGCGGTCCAGCAGCCCGGCCCGGTCCAGCTCGCCCAGGATGGCCGGGATGCCGCCGGCCCGGTGCACGTCCTCCATGTGGTAGCTGGAACTGGGTGCCACCTTGCAGATGCACGGCGTCGCCCGGCTCAGCTCATCGATGGTGTCCTGGTCGAAGTCGACCTCGCCCTCGCGGGCGGCGGCGAGCAGGTGCAGCACCGTGTTGGTGGATCCGCCCATGGCGATGTCCATGCGCATCGCGTTGCTGAACGCGGCCCGGCTGGCCACGTTGCGCGGCAGCACGCCCGCGTCATCCTTGTCGTACCAGCGGCGGCACAGGTCCACGATCAGCTCGCCGGCCCGCAGGAACAGCTCGCGGCGCACCACGCTGGTGGCCAGCGTGCTGCCGTTGCCGGGCAGGGACAGGCCGAGCGCCTCAGTCAGGCAGTTCATCGAGTTGGCCGTGAACATCCCCGAGCACGACCCGCAGGTCGGGCACGCCGAGCGCTCGATGGCAGTCAGCTCGTCGTCGCTGACGGACGGGTCGGCGGACGCGGTCATCGCGTCGATCAGGTCCAGCCCGGTGCGCGCCACGCCGCCGGTGACGACGGCCTTGCCCGCCTCCATCGGCCCGCCGCTGACGAACACGGTGGGGATGTTCAGCCGCATGGCCGCGATGAGCATGCCGGGCGTGATCTTGTCGCAGTTGCTGATGCACACCAGCGCGTCGGCCTGGTGGGCCTGCACCATGTACTCCACCGAGTCGGCGATCAGCTCCCGGCTGGGCAGGCTGTAGAGCATGCCGCCGTGCCCCATCGCGATGCCGTCGTCCACGGCGATGGTGTTGAACTCGCGGCCCACCCGCCGGCCTCGGCCACCGCGCCGGCTACCAGCGCGCCCATGTCGCGCAGGTGCACATGGCCCGGCACGAACTGGGTGAAGCTGTTGGCGATCGCCACGATCGGCTTGCCGAAGTCCTGATCGGTCATGCCGGTCGCCCGCCACAGGGCGCGGGCGCCCGCCATGTTGCGGCCGTGCGTAGATGTCCGCGAGCGCAGAGCAGGCACCGGGGCCTCCCAGAGGTCATCTCGTGTTGTCGTGCCAGGTGAAAGCCACAAGCGGGCGACGCTGCCCGCGGGCGCGCCGGGCGGCCATCGGCCGGCCGGGGAGTCCGGGCGCCCCTGCGTGACCTGACGATACTCGTCCGCGGGCCGGCCGTGCCCGTCCGGTCAGCTGAGCCGGGCCCGGCGGCCCGGGCCGGGCGCCGGCGGATGTCCGTTATGACCCATTTAACGAGATGCCGGGCCGCGCGTTACCTAGTTAACTACGGGCTATGACCCCGCATCCTGACGCGGCGGCAGCGCCGCCGCCGGCCCTGACGCCCAGCCCGGTGCTGCCCGAGCCGTCTAAGACCCTGTACGGGGCGCAGGAACTGCTGACGGGCTATCTCGACTTCTACCGGTCGGAGGTCTTGCGCAAGCTGGACGGCCTGAGCGAGGCCGAGCTGCGCTCCAGCCGGCTGCCGTCGGGCTGGACTCCGCTGCAGCTGCTCAAGCACCTGGCCTACATGGAGCGGCGCTGGCTGCAGTGGAGCTTCGCCGGGGCGGACATCACGGAGCCGTTCGGCGACCGCGGGCCCGGCGAGCGCAGTCCGGAGGAGCCGTGGCTGGTCGCCGAGGATGAGACGGTGGCGCAGATCCGCGCGTTCTTCGACGAGCAGGCCGCGCGAACGCGCGAGATTGCTGCCGCCGCGCAGCTGACCGACCGGGCGGCGCCGAGTGTGCGCTACGACGAGGTGCCGACGCTGAGCTGGATCTTGTTCCACGTACTGCAGGAGTACGCGCGGCACGCCGGCCACCTGGACATCGTCCGCGAGCTCGCCGACGGCCAGACCGACGACGATTAGCGCGGCCCGGCCGGCTGAGCCGCCGCTGATGATGCGAGCCCGCCCGCCGGTCAGCCCGGGCCGGATATGACGCCGCCGGTGCCCTGCTCACCGCATTGTCAGCCCGCCGCGATTGACTGAGTGCGACAACTCTGCTGGCCCGCGATCGCGGAGGGGACCCTGGCATGAGCGAGATCACCATTGCCTGCCTGGACATGGCCGGCACGACCGTCGCTGACGACGGAAGCGTCCTGGCCGCGTTCACCGCCGCCGCGGCCGACGCCGGACTGGTGCCGGGCGCGCCGGGCTATGACGCGGCGTTCGCCATCGTGCACGAGACGATGGGCCAGTCCAAGATCGAGGTGTTCCGGCGCATCCTGGGCGATGAGGACCGTGCGCAGCGGGCCAACCGGGTGTTCGAGGGCAGCTACGCCGATGCCGTCCGCGGCGGGCTGATCACCCCGCTGCCCGGTGCCGCCGAGACCATCACCGCACTGCGCGCGGCCGGCATCAGGGTGTGCCTGTCCACCGGGTTCTCGCCGGCCACCAGGGACGCCCTGCTGGACGCGCTGGCCTGGCGGCCCCTGATCGACCTGGCCCTGTCGCCCGCCGACGCCGGCCGCGGCCGGCCCTGGCCGGACCTG
The DNA here is from genome assembly GCA_963780555.1 of uncultured Actinomycetota bacterium. Taxonomy (GTDB): domain Bacteria; phylum Actinomycetota; class Actinomycetes; order Streptosporangiales; family Streptosporangiaceae; genus DASUBV01. Next base: position 954,718 of record CAWACD010000002.1, read on the forward strand.
CCGCTGACCGCCCTGCTGCGGCTGGGCGGTGGCGGGGTCAGCGAGCTGGTGGTGGCCGGCGACACGGCCAGCGACGTGGAGTCCGGACTGCGGGCGGGAGCAGGCGTGGTGGCCGGGGTTCTGACCGGCACGGGCCGCCGGGAGGACCTGGAGAAGGCCGGCGCCCCGTACGTGCTGGACTCCGTCACCGGACTGCTGCCGCTGCTCGGCCTGGGCTCGGCCCAGCGCGCGGCCGATCAGAACGGCGACCCCGGGCCCCGGCTCTAGCGCGACCGGGGGTTGCCGAGCGGCGGCCGCTCATGCAAGGTGAGTGATCGGCACGCGCGCTGCGCCCGCGGCGTACCGGGCCGGGGGCCGGGCCTGCTGCTCGGGCTTGCTGCTGCCTGCAGGAGGGTCATGCCGAGTCACACGCGCGGAGCAGGTCGCCCGGTCGGGCTCCGCGATGTCGCGCGGCTGGCCGGGGTCTCGGTGGCGACCGCCAGCCTGGCGCTGAACGAGCAGCCTGGTGTGGCTGCCGCCACCCGCAGCCGCATCATCGCCGCCGCCGGGCAGCTCGGTTATCGCGCCAACCCGCAGGCGCAGGCGCTGCGCACCGGGCGCAGCTCCACCTACGGGCTGGTGGTGCGCAACTTTGCCAACCCCTTCTTCCTGGAGGTGCTGGGCGGGGCCCAGGAGGTCGCCGCCGAGACGGGCACCACGCTGCTGGTGCTGGACTCGCTGTACTCGCCCGAGCGCGAGCGCGAGCACGTCCGCGAGATGGCCGCGCAGCGGCTCGCCGGGCTCGCTATCGCCTCGGTCGGCGCGGGGGAGTCGATCCGGCTGTGGCAGGACGCCCGGCCCGGCGCGCCGGTGGTGGCGCTGAACTCGGCCGCCGCTGGCATGGCCGGCGTCTGCCGGGTACGGCCCGACGACGCCAGCGCGGTCGAGCTGCCGATGCGCCGCCTGGCCGAGCTTGGTCATGCCCGCGTCGCCTTCCTGACGGCGCCCCGGACCCTGATGGCCGACCCGGACCGGCTGCGGCACTTCCGCCGGCTGGCCGCCGAGCTCGGCCTGGAGCCGGTGGTCCTGCACTCCCCGCTGACGATGAGTGATGTCCAGCAGGCCGCTGCCAAGGTGCTGGCGCAGCCGTCCCCGCCGACAGCGATCATCACCAACTCCGACTACACCGCGCACGGCGTCTACAAGGCCGCGCGCGAGCTAGGCCGGCCGGTCGGGCCGGGAGTGTCGGTGATCGGCCACGACGACCTGCCGACCTCCGAGCTACTCGACCCGCCGCTGGCCACCGTCCGGATGGACTTGCGGGACATGGGCCGGGCCATGATGGCGCGGCTGCTGGGGCGGGTTCCGGCCGACGATTACATCGCTCCCGTGGACCTGGTGGAGCGGGCCTCGCTGGCGGCCCGGTAACCCCCCGCACCAGCCACTTCACCTGCCCAGATGAACGGCGGGAGAGCCAGGGGCGTCAACTTCGTAACGTCCCTTGACACCCCTGCGAGCGGTGCGTCAGCATACCGATGCTAAACGTTTTAGGCATTTGACCATAATGCTCGGCCCGTGGGGGGTTTGCAGCTGCTGCCGCCGCTCCGGCATCAGTTGTCTTTCCGAACTCGCAGTGCAGGCAAATGCGTGGGGAAGCCAACAGGAGGCATTCACGTGAGATCGCCACATCGGTTCGCGCTTGTGGGCCTGACGGCCCTGGCGCTGCTCGGAGCCGGCTGCTCCGCAGCCTCTTCCAGCTCGTCCAAGTGGGGCACGGCAACCTCGGCATCGGCCGGCGGCGGCATGAACGCGCTCGTCTCCGCGGCGAAGAAAGAGGGCACCCTGAATGTCATCGCCCTCCCGCCGACGTGGGCGAACTACGGCAACATCATCAAGGCCTTCGAAAAGAAGTACGGAATTAAGGTCGTTTCCGCTAACCCCGACGGCAGCAGCCAGGATGAGGTGAACGCGGTCAAGTCCGAGAAGGGCACGGCCAAGGCGCCCGACGTCCTGGACGTCGGCATGGCGGTGGCGCTGGTCAGCACGCAGCTGTTCGCCCCTTACAAGGTGGCGACCTGGAGTGCCATCCCGGCCGCGCAGAAGGACACCAAGGGCCTGTGGACCCAGGACTACGGCGGCTACATGTCCGTCGGGTACAACTCGCAGAAGTTCGGCACGGTCACCTCGCTCAGCCAGCTGCTCGGCCCCAAGTTCAAGAACGCGGTGGCGCTGAACGGCAACCCGACTGAGGCCAACGCCGCGCTCAGCGGCGTGATGATGGCCAGCCTGGGCGAGGGCGGCAGCGCCGGGAGCATCGCCCAGGGCGTGAACTTCTTCCACAAGCTCAAGCAGGCCGGCAACTTCTCGCCGGTGCAGGCGACCGCCGCCACGATCAAGGCGGGCACCACCCCGGTCGTCATCAACTGGGACTACCTGAACACGGCCAGCGTCGTGGGCCAGGGCGCCAACTGGAAGGTGTTCGTCCCGGCCAACGCCACGCTGGGCGGCTACTACGCGCAGGCCATCAACAAGGACGCGCCGCACCCGGCCGCGGCCCGGCTGTGGGAGGAGTTCCTGTTCTCCCAGGGCGCTGACGGCGGCCAGAACCTGTGGCTGCAGGGCGGTGCCCGGCCGGTCGAGCAGACCGAGATGACCAGCAACGGCACCCTCGACAAGACCGCGGCGGCGGCGCTGCCGCCGGTCACCGGCACGCCGGTGTTCCTCAGCGGCTCCCAGGCCACGGCCGCGGCGACCTACCTGTCGTCGAACTGGGCCGCAGCGGTCAAGTAGCGAGCACGTGGCTGCAGCAGTAACGACGGCAGGTGCCCGGCCCAGGCGGGCCCGGCACCTGCCGTCCCTGTCCTTCATCGGCACGATCCCGTTCCTGGGCTACGTCGGGGTGTTCCTCCTGCTGCCGACCGGGATCGTGCTCTGGAACGCGGTCCGCGGCCCGGCCGGCCAGTTTGACCTGGGCAGCCTCAAGCTGCTCGGCAACTCGGCGGTCCGCAGCTACTTCACCGGGTCGATCGAGCTGTGCGCGGTGTCGTCGGCGATCGGCGCCGTGCTCGGCGCGATCCTGGCCTACGCCGTGGCGTCCGGGAATCCGTCCGGCGTGATCCGGCGGCTGTCCCTGGCCGGGTCGGGCGTGCTCGCCCAGTTCGGCGGGGTCACCCTGGCCTTCGCGTTCAACGCCGCCATCGGGCCCAGCAGCGGCTTCCTGCTGCACGCGGGCTGGTACTACAACTTCCCGTGGGGCATCGGGCTGATCTACGTCTACTTCCAGGTCCCGCTGATGGTGCTGGTCTTCCTGCCCGCCATCGACGGCCTGAAGATCCAGTGGCGGGAGGCCACCGAGAACCTCGGCGGGTCCACCTTCCAGTACTGGCGCCACGTGGGAATTCCCCTGCTGACCCCGGCCTTCGTCGGATCGACGCTGCTGCTGTTCGCCAACGCGCTGTCGGCCTACGCCACCATCCAGGCGTGGGAGAACCAGATCTCCTACACCGTGCCGCAGCAGATCTACATCGCGATCAACAGCGAGGTCGGGCTGGCCTCTAATGAGGGCGACATCCTGGCGCTGGGCATGGTGATCCTGGTGGCCATCGTCATGACCTTGTATGTCCTGCTGCAGCGAAGGGCGGCGCGATGGCTGCGGTAACCTCCGTCGGCGAGTCGGTCCCGGCCGCCCGGCAGGCGCGCCCCGGCGGCATGCAGGGTGGCCGCCGCCGCAAGCTCAACCTGTTCCGCTACGTCGTGTTCACGATCTTCGGGCTGTTCTTCTTCCTGCCGCTGATCGCCATGGTGCGGTTCTCGGCCGAGGGCAAGAAGACCGGCTCGTGGTCGCTGGCCGCCTGGGGGCAGATCGCGTCCTATCCCGGCCTGCTCAGCGCCATCGAGATCACCCTGGAACTGGCCGCCATTACCTGCATCGCGGTGCTGGTGCTGCTGCTGCCGACGATGATCTGGATCCGGCTGCGGGTGCAGTGGTTCAGCCGCGCATTTGAGTTCCTGTGCCTGCTGCCGCTGACCATCCCGGCGATCGTGCTGGTGGTGGGCCTCGGGCCGATCTACAACTGGATCGAGCACTACAACCTGTCCGCGCTCCAGCTGTTCTGGGTCTACGTCATCCTGGCCCTGCCCTACGCCTACCGGGCGCTGGCCACCGGGCTGGAGGCGATCGACATCAAGACCCTGTCGGAGGCCGCCCGGAGCCTCGGGGCGAACTGGCTGACCGTGATGGCCCGGGTGATCGCGCCGAACATGGGGCAGTCCATCCTGAACGCGCTGCTGCTGAGCGCGGCCCTGGTTCTCGGCGAGTTCACCATCGCCGAGATCCTCAACTACATCACCCTGCAGGTCGCGCTGTTCAACATCAGCCGGGCCACCTCAGACGCCCGCGTGCTGTTCTCTACCTCGGCGGCCGCGCTGCTGTTCGCCTTCGCCCTGCTGGTGATCCTGTCCTACGCTGGCCGCCGCCGCTCCCGCCGGCGCGGATGAGGAGACGATGTGACAACCTCGGCTGCTGAAACCTACTCCGCGCCGGCCCGGGCGGGGGTCGAGGTCCGGCTGGAAGGACTGCGCCGCCAGTACGGACAGGTTGTGGCGCTGGACGGCCTGGACCTGACCCTGCACTCCGGTGAGCTGGTCGCCCTGCTCGGCCCGTCGGGCTGCGGCAAGACCACCACGCTGCGGCTGCTGGCCGGCCTGGAGGACGCCGATGACGGCCAGATCATCGTCGGCGGCGAGAACATCTCCCGCCTGCCGGCCAGCAAGCGGGACATGGGCATGGTGTTCCAGGCCTACTCGCTGTTCCCGCACCTGACGGTGGCGCAGAACGTGGCGTTCGGGCTGCGGCTGCGCAAGGTGAGCAAGGAGGAGCGGGACCGCCGCGCCCTGGAAATGCTGGAACTGGTCGGCCTGTCGGCGCAGGCCGACCGGTACGCCAGCCAGATCTCCGGCGGCCAGCAGCAGCGTGTGGCGCTGGCCCGGGCCCTGGCCATCGAGCCGAAGGTGCTGCTGCTGGACGAGCCGCTGTCGGCGCTGGACGCCAAGGTCCGCAGCCAGCTGCGGGATGAGATCCGCCGGATCCAGCTGGAGGTGGGCATCACGACGCTGTTCGTGACCCACGACCAGGAGGAGGCGCTGGCCATCGCCGACCGGGTGGGCGTGATGCGGGACGGGCGGATCGAGCAGCTCGGGCCGCCGACCGAGGTCTACTCCCGGCCGTCTTCCTCGTTCGTCGCCGAGTTCGTGGGCCTGACCAACCGGCTGCCCGGCCAGGTCAGCGGGGGACAGGTGCTGGTGCAGGGTGTCCAGCTGCCGCTGGTGGACACCGCCACCCCCGACGGCCCGGCCATCGCGCTGGTCCGGCCCGAGGCCGTGACGCTGGCCGCGGCCGGCGCCCGTGACTCGGGCCCGCTGGCCGGCACGGTGATCGCCGCGACGTTCCTCGGCGCGACCAGCCGGGTGACGGTCGACCTCGGCGGCACCACGATCATGGCCCAGCTGCCCACCGCCGACGCCGCCCAGCTCGCGGCCGGCAGCCCGGTCACCCTGACCATCCGCCCTGACCCGGTCCTGGTTTCCGCGGACCAGGCCGCCGCGAGCGAGGCTTGACTACTCCCCGCCGTGAAGGGCGGGGATTCCGGCGGTCGCCCGCCGGGGTTCCTGTTTCATCGCGGTCTGCACGGGAGTTGCCTCGCCGTGTCTGATGTCCGCTCCGCAGGCTTCGCCGCCGTTTGGGGCGGCTGCCGCCAGCCCGGCGGCAAGGATGTTCTTGGCGGCGTTGATGTCCCGGTCGTGCCGGGTGCCGCAGGCCGGGCACGCCCACGCGCGTGTCCCGAGGTCGAGTTCGGCGAGCAGGAACCCGCACGCCGAGCACGTCTTGCTGGACGGGAACCAGCGATCCGCAACCACGATGGTGCGGCCGCGGCGTTCGGCCTTGTATTCCAGCTGGCGGCGGAACTCGGCCCACCCGGTGCGGGAGATGGCGCGGGCCAGCGACCGGTTGCGGACCATGTTGGCCACGGCCAGGTCCTCCACGGCGATGACGTCGAAGCGGCGGATCAGGTCGGTGCTGGCCTTCTGCAGGAAGTCGCGGCGCGCGTCGGCCACCCGGGCGTGCGCGCGGGCCACCTTCCGCCTGGCTTTGGCCCGGTTGGCGGAGCCTTTCTGGCAGCGGGCCAGCCGCCGCTGGTGTCGCTTGAGCCGCCGCTCATGCCGGTCCATGTGCCGCGGATGCGGGATCCGCTCGCCGCCGGACAGCACCGCGAAGTCCGTCAGCCCCAGGTCGATGCCCGCGGCCTGGCCCGTGGCGGGCAGCGGTACCGGGCCGGGGACCTCGGCGTGGAAGGTCACGAACCACCGGCCCGCCGGATCCCGCGCCACCGTCACCGACGTCGGGTTCAGCGCGGCGAGGTCCGCTCCCGGGCCAGGTCCAGATGACCTTCAGCGGGCCGCTCATCTTCGCCAGGTACAGGTCCGTGCCCTTCATCCGGAACGCCGACCGGGTAAAGGTGGCGGACTGGCGGCCGCGGCGGGACTTGAACCGGGGGTACCGGGCCCGGCGGGCGAAGAACGCCCCGAACGCGGCATGCTGATGGCGGAGGGCCTGCTGCAGCGGGACGCAGGACACCTCGCCCAGCCACGCCAGGTCCGGGTCACGCTTCAGCACCGTCAGCGCCCGGTCCGTCTCCGCATACGAGATGGACCTGCGCCCGGCGGCGTACCGGGCCTGCCGGGCGGCCAGGGTCCGGTTCCACACCACCCGCACGCAGCCGAAGGTCCGGTTCAGCATCGCCTGCTGCTGCTCGCTGGGGTAGGCCCGGCACCGGTGCGCCGTCCGCATACCTCCTAGTATAGGTCTTATAGCTCTAGGGGCATCCATGACACGCCGCACGCCATTCCTCCCCGACCTGAAGACCGGGGCATCCTGGCGAGGCCACTGGTGAGCGGTAGTCCGCTGACCACCCACCGTCGCCTCGGCCCCGGCGCGGTCCGGCGACAGGGGTCGCTGGCGCCCTACCGCAGCCTGCAGTACGGGCCCGGCGAGCCGCACCTGGTCCGGGACGAGCTGGGCGCGGCCACTGGCACGGCGCCCGGCGGCGGGCGGCCCGGGGACCGGGCGCGGCCGCTGCTGAGCCTGGTGCATATCACCGACCTGCAGCTGGCCGACGTTCAGTCGCCGGCCCGCTTTGAGTTCCTCAACCGCTACTACGCCGACTCCCGCTATGCCGAGCTGGTCCCGGTCCAGCGGCCGCAGGAGGCGCTCACTGCGCATGCCATCGAGGCGACCCTGGCCACCGTCAACGCCGCGCGCGGCCCGGCCACCGGCATGGCCGCCCGGCTGGCGGTGACCACCGGCGACGCCATCGACAACACCCAGTGGAACGAGCTCCAGAACTTCCTGGCGCTGTTTGACGGCGGGCCCGTCCGGCCGGGCTCCGGCGGGCCGGGCTACGCGGGCGTGCAGGCCCTGGACTGGCCCGACGACATCTTCTGGAAGCCGGACGGCGACGGAGCGGGCGGCCCGGATATCTTCGCCACCGCGTTCGGCTTCCCGCGCCACCCCGGCCTGCTGGACCGCGCGATGCGCGAGTTCACCGCCACCGGCCTGGTGATGCCGTGGCTGTCGTGCTTCGGCAATCACGAGGCCCTCATCCAGGGCGTCGGGGTGCCGACGCCGGCCCTGGCCGCCGCGCTGACCGGCGGGAGCAAGCCGACCGGCCTGGCCGAGAACTTCGATCACGACCGGGCGCTGGAGCTGTTCACCCACCACCCCGAGGCTTACTTCGCCGGGCCGCTGCGGGCGGTGACGCCGGATCCCGGACGGCGGACCATCACCCGCCAGGAGTTCGTCGCGGCGCACTTCGGTCCGGGCGCGCGGCCGGCCGGCCACGGGTTCACCGAGCGGAACCGGCTCGACGGCACCGCCTACTACGTGCACGACACCCCGGCCATCCGGTTCATCGCCCTGGACACCAACTGCCTGTCCGGGGGCGCCGACGGGTGCCTGGATCACGATCAGGCGCGCTGGCTGGAGGAGCGGCTGGCCGAGGTGCACTCCGCCTACCGGGCCGCCGACGGGAGCATCGTCCGGCCCGGCCAGGACGACCGGCTGGTCGTGCTGCTCTCTCACCACGGCACCGACACCCTGACCAGTTCCCGGGCCAGCCACGCCGGGCCGGGCGGGCAGCCGGTGCTGGGCGGCGGTGAGCTCACCGCCCTGCTGCACCGCTTCCCCAACGTCGTGCTGTGGCTGAACGGGCACACCCACCTCAACGCGGTGCGCGCCCGGCCCGCGCCGGGCGGCGACGGCGGCGGATTCTGGGAGGTCACCACGTGCGCCGTGATCGACTGGCCGTGCCAGACCAGGCTGGTCGAGCTGATCGACTGCGGCGACGACCTGGCGGTGGTGTGCACGATGCTCGATCACGACACCCCGGCAATGGTGACCGCCACGCAGACCAGCGCCGAGATCGCGTCGCTGCACCGGGAACTGGCCGCTAACGTGCCCTTTGCCGGCGCTGACTCCGGCCGGGCCGGCGCCGCCGCCGACCGCAACGTCGACCTGCGGATCCGGGCGCCGTTCCCGCTGAGCCGGCTGCCAGGCGCCTGACCGGGCCCGGCCGCCGGCGCGGTGGCTAGTGCCGCCAGCCGGGCGCGGCCAGCGCCGCGACGTCGGGGTCGCTGCCGGCCAGCCGGACCCGGGCCGCGGATACCCGGCCGAAGGCCCACATGGTCAGCTCGGCAGGTGTCCCGGCGACGGTGACCATGGGCGCGCGGGCCTTGGCCGTGATCCGCAGCGGGGCGTCGCCTTCCTGCCAGGCGTCAGCCTCCCGGGCCAACTCCACGCCGACCGGCGCCCGGCGCAGCATCAGCCGGGCTGCCCGCAGCCGCTGCCACAGCATGTCCGACAGGCCCGGGCTCAGCTCGCGCGGCTCCCAGCCCGGCTGGGCCCGGCGGATGTCCTCGTGGTGCACGAAAAACTCAACCGCGTTGCCGCGCTCGTCGGCGCCGGGGATGGCGAACAGCGACAGCCGGGGCGGCCCGGTCCGGATCAGCTCGACCAGCCCGGCGAAGGAGTTACGGGAGATATAGCGGGCCTGCACCCGGCGGGTGTGGCCGGCGACCGGGCCGCCCAGCACGCCGAGGCCGGCGTTGGGGCGGCGCTCGCGCAGCACCAGGTGCGCGGCCAGGTCCTGGGTCTTCCAGCCCGCGCACAGCGTCGGCTGATCGGGGCCGAGCTTGGTCAGCAGGTCGGCCAGCGCCAGGCGCTCATCTCGGGCAAAGGTCACCCGCAGATCCTAGGTGACGCAGGCCCTGCGCCCCAGGCCCAGTCCGCATTCGGCACCGGCCGGGGGGCGCCGGCTTTCCTCCTGGCGGCGGGACAACTCACGCCACGCGCTAGCGTTCTACCTGGGGCAGCGCGTCCGCGCGGGCCCCGGACCCGGCGCTGAAGGAGAATCATGACAACCGCCATGCCCGCCAGCGGCCCCGCGCGGGGCCGGGCGCGGCTGAGCGTGCTGTCGCCGCGCCAGGAACTGACCGCGGTGGTGCTGCTGGGCGCGGCCGGCGCCGGGCTGGTGTTCCTGGCCACCCGGCAGGGCTGGGCCCAGGTCCGCACGGACGTGCCTGCCCCGCTGCCCGACAGCGTCGTGCGGGTCACCGGGCAGAGCCTGGTGCCGTTCGCCGGCGCGCTGGCCTTCGCCGCGCTGGCCACCCTGGCCGCCGTGCTGGCCACCCGGCGGCTGGCCCGCCGGGTGGCCGGAGTGCTGCTGGCCGCGCTCGGCGCCGGGATCGCGGCCGCCGTCGCCGGCGGCGTCTCGGCCCCGGCGGCGCTGGCCGCCGCCACGGCCAGCACCAGCCCGGCCACCGGCGCCGGCACCGGCGCCGGGTCAGTGACCGAGGGCAGCACCGCGGGCGGATCAGCAGTGCCGCAGGTAGCCGGGTTCCACCCGCATGCCGTGCTCACGGCCGGCGGCTGGCAGGCCCTGGCGATCACCGGCACGCTGGCGATCATGGCGGCCGGCCTGCTGGTCGCCTGGCGGGCCACGCGGCTGCCGGTGATGTCGGGCCGGTATGACGCGCCTGCCGCTGACCGCCAGCGGCCTGCGCGGCCAGCCACGGCACCGGCGGCCGGGGCCGGCCAGCCGGCCCCCGGCGGCCCGCTGCGGCCCGCGGCCGCGGCCGGCCCGGGCGCACCGGCGGCGGCCCAGCCGGGTGGCGCGGCTGCGCCCCGGCCGGATCCGGCCGACTCGGCCAGCATGTGGGAGTCGCTGAGCCGGGGCGAGGACCCGACCTCCGCCGGCCAGCCGGGCTGACCAGCGGTGCGCTCGCGGCAGCGGCTGAGCGGGCCGCCGTCAGCTGTTCCCGCCCGCCGCGGACGGTGATCATTTCCTGATCTGCGGCCATTCGGATAACCGCTTATTTTTCTTATTTCCGACAAATGCAGCGCCAATTGCCAATAAGCCGCCGAAACGGCGTCAGAGTGCTACTGTCTGCGCCAATGCGTGCTTGGCAGTTTCCAGGCTGGGCGGGCTTGCGGCAGCTGGCCGGATGTCCCGGCCCGGACCGCGCCCGCCGCCGGGCAGGGGGCCTGGCCAGCGCGCCCGCCGGCGGCCCGGCGGCGCGTCGGCCCGCGGCCCGGGGATGAGGCGGCGTGAATGGTGGCGGGCCAGGGCGCCGGGGACGGCTGGCCCTGCTGGCCGCCGCCGCGCTGGTCCTGACTGCCTGCGCCGGCCCGGCCGCCGCGACTCCCCGGCGGCTGCTGAACATCACGGTCGCGGCGGTGCCCTCGGAGGGCGCGGCAGGACTGTACGTCGCGCTGGAAGAAGGCATGTTCGCCCGCGCGGGGCTGAAGGTGAGCATCCAGACGAGCGTCGCGGCAGCCAGCGTCATCCCGGCCATGCTGCACGGCCGGGTGGATGTCGACTACGGCGCCTACACCGCCTATATCGGCGCCGACGCAGCCGGCACGGCCGACCTGCGGGTCATTGCCCCCGGCTTCGCCCTGGGCCCGCACGTCCAGGAGGTGATCGTCGCCGATCGCAGCCATATCACCAGCATCGCCAGGCTCAAGGGCAAGACCATCGCGGTGAATACTCTCGGCGGCATTTCCGCCGACCTGCTGGACAACACCCTGGCCTCCTACGGCATCACCCCGGCGCAGGTCCATATCGTGGCGGTCCCGTTCCCGCTGATGGCAGGCGCGCTGGCAGCGGGCCAGGTGGACGCGATCGAGACCAACGAGCCGTTCGTTACCGAGACGGTCCAGCAGGACAAGGTCGAGGAGCTCGCCGACATTGACACCGGGCCGAGCATGGGCTTCCCGGTCTCCGGGTACGGCGTGCTGGCGTCCTGGGCCCGGCACCACCCGCAGGCCGCCGCGGCGTTCACGAGGGTCGTGGAGCGGGGTAATGCGATCGCCGCCACGAACCTGGCCGTGCTGCAGCGGGCGATGGCCACCGTGCTGCATCTGAGCCCGGACGTGAGCGGCGTCATGGCCACCGGCATCTTCCCGACGTCCGTGAACCCGGTGCAGCTGCAGCGGGTCGCGAACCTGATGCTGCAATACGGGCAGCTCAGCAAGCCATTCAACGTCCGGCCGATTATCGGCTTCTGACACGGCCGGCACCGGGAGGCGCTGACCGGCGAGGGTCCGGGGGTAGCGGCAGATGAGCCAGCAGCTCACCGCAGCACGACCGGCCGCGGCGGCGGCCACGGCGCCCGGCGGTGCTGGCGACGCCGCCCCGGCGGGGCGGCTGGCGCTGCAGAACTGGCGGGTGCCGTGGCGGCTGGTCGCGCTCATCGCCCTGCCGACGGTCACCGCGATGATTTTCGCCGGGCTCCGGGTGGGATCGGCGGCTGACACGGCCGCCAGTTTCGGCCGGGTCGAGCAGCTCGCTGTGCTCGGCCAGCAGGTGACGGGCCTGGCTCAGGCCATGGAGACCGAGTGCGACGCCAGCGCGGCCTTCATCGCCGCGGGCCGCCCGGCCAGCGGGACGGGCGCGCTGCGCCAGCCGTACGCAGTGACCGACGCGCAGGCGGCGCGGGTCAGCGCGCTGGCCCGGCAGGTCGGCGCGGGGTTCCCGCTGCAGACCCGGACGGCGGCCGCGGCGGTCCGTGCGCGGATCAGTGACCTGCGCGCGCTGCGCAGTTACACCGCGGCCGGGAACGCCCCGCCGGCGGTGGTGGTCGACAACTACACGCTCGCCCTGACCGACCTGTTCACCCTGGACGACGACGTCGCCCAGGAGGGCGGGAACGCGGCCCTGGTGGCCAGCGTCCGCGCCCTCGGGTCACTGTCCCGGATGAAGGACGAGGCCACCCAGCAGCAGGCCGTGCTGGCCGCCGCCTACACCGCGGGCGGCTTCGCGCCGGGCACCCTGAACGACCTGACCGGCGCCCAGGCGCAGCAGGCCAGCGACCTCGCCTCGTTCATGACCCTGGCCACGCTCGGCCAGAGCCAGGCGCTGAGCAACACGGTGGCCGGGCCGGCGGTCGACCAGGCCCAGGCGATGGAGCAGGCCGCTATCGTGACCGGCAACCGGGGCGCCGGGCTGAGCCCGGCCCTGCGCAATTCGTGGTCGGCCGACATGACCTACACCGTGGCGCGGATGCGGCTGGACGAGCAGCAGCTGGCCGGCTCGATCGTGGCCCAGGCCCAGGCGCTGCACCAGGGCGCGGAGCGCTCGGCCCTGCTCACCGGCTTCGCCGCGCTGGCGGTGCTGGTCATCGTGCTGCTGATCACCGTGCTCATCGCCCGGTCCATGGTCCGCCCGCTGCGGACCCTGCAGGCCGGCGCGCTGGAGATCGCCGACCTGCGGCTGCCGGGTGAGGTCGCCAAGCTCAGCGAGGCGGGCTCGGAGGTGCTGCCCCGGCGGCCCGCCGAGGTGGAGCCGATCGGGGTGCACTCCACCGATGAGATCGGCCAGGTTGCCCGCGCATTCGACCGGGTGCACCGCGAGGCGCTGCGGCTGGCCGCTGACGAGGCCGCGCTGCGCGGCAGCGTCAGCGCGATGTTCGTCAGCCTGTCGCGCCGCAGCCAGTCGCTGCTGGAGCGGCTGCTGCGCCAGATCGACAGCCTGGAGCTGGGCGAGGACGATCCCGACCGGCTGGCCCAGCTGTTCCGGATGGACCACCTGGCCACCCGGATGCGCCGGAACTCCGAGAACCTGCTGGTGCTGGCCGGGCACGAGACGCCCCGGCGGCCGTCGGGCCCGGTGCCGCTGGTCAACGTGGTGCGGGCCGCGGTATCGGAGATCGAGCAGTACGACCGGGTCGTGTTCGGCAGCCAGCCGGCCATCGCCATCACCGGCACCGCCGTCACCGACACCGTCCACCTGCTGGCCGAGCTGCTGGAGAACGCCACCATCTTCTCGGCCCGCGACACCCGGGTGAGCGTGGCCGCGCGGGAGCTGGAAGACGGCGCGGTCGCCATCACGGTGACCGATGACGGAATGGGGATGACCAGCGAGCAGCTGGCCGAGGTCAACCAGCGGCTGGCCGACCCGCCGGCCGCGGACGTGGCCGTCTCCCGGCACATGGGCCTGTTCGCGGTAGCGCACCTGGCGGCCCGGCACGGCCTGCGGGTCGAGATGGAGGCGCAGGCCACGGGCGGCACCATCGCGCAGGTAACCGTCCCGGCCCGGCTGGCGGCGCGGGCGGCCGGGGTGGCCGGGGGCAGCGCGCCGGAAGGCAGCCCCGCCGGACCGGTCCCGCCGGCGTTCGTGCTGCCGCCGGCACCCAGCTGACCCGGCCCTCCCGGGCCCGCGCCCCGCTCGCCCGGCCCCGGCCCGGCCGCAGCCTCGGCCCGGGCCGGGGGACGGCCCGGCCGGCGCCGCCGGGCACGGCGCCGCCGGCTGCGGTGCCGCCGGGCGGAGCGTCGCCGGGCACCGGCCCGCTAGGCGCAGTGTCCCCGGGTGCGGTGCCGCCGGGTGCGGTGCCGGCGAGCACAGTGTCGCCGAGCGGGGCGTCGCGGGGCGGAGCGTCGCCGGACACCGGCCCGCCCGGCGCAGTGTCGCTGGGCGCAGTGTCGCTGGGCGCAGTGTCGCTGGGCGCGGTGCCGCCGGGTGCGGGCCAGCCGGGTGCGGGCCAGCCGGGTGCGGGACAACCGGGCACGGGCTGGGCCGCGGCGGTTCCGGATGCCGCGGCCGCGCGGCACCGCTCTTCCGCCGACGGCGCGCCGCCCGGGTTCGAGGCGGACGCCACGCTGCCGATCTTCGACGCGGTGGAGTCGGACTGGTTCCGCGCGCGCGGAACCCGGCCGCCCGCGCCGGACCGGCCGCCGGCTCCGGGCCTGGCCCCGGCCGCGGGTGGGGGCGGCGCCGCGGGCCCGCCAGCGGCCCGGCCGGCCGGCACCACGCAGCCCGTTACTGAGTTCTCAGATGCTCCGCCGCGCACCCGGCCCGCGGCGGCCGGCGACGGCACGCCGCCGGATCGCCCGTGGACCTCACCGGGCGACGACGGCACGCCGCCGGACCGTCCGTGGACTTCGCCTGGCGACGACGGCTGGCGGGCCGCGCAGGCTGTCCGCACGCCGGTCACCGCCGGCCTGACCGGGCCGGCCTGCCGCGGCGCACGCCGCAGGCCAATCTCGTGCCGGGGTCGGCGGGGCAGCGCGCGGTGCCGCGGCCCGGCTGGGCCAGGCCGCCGAGCTCGCCCGCGCCCGGCTGGCCGGCTTCCAGCGCGGCTCGCGGCGGGCCCGGGCCGGCACGGTCCCGGCCGCGCGCCCGGCGGACCCGCCGTCATGACCCGCGGCCAGGACTACGTGCCCGGCATTAAGCAAAGGAGCGTCCGTTGAATGTGGCAAGGGGCCAGTCACGTGACCTGAGCTGGCTGATCACCGACTTCACCGACCGTGTTCCGGACGTGGTGCACGCGGTCGTGGTCTCGGCGGACGGGGTGTGCCTGGCGGCGTCGGAGGGCATCTGGCCGGAACAGCTGGACCACCTGTCGGCCATCACCGCCGGCCTGGCCAGCCTGGCCCAGGGCAGCACGGGCATCGCGGAGCGCGGCGACATCGTGCAGACGCTGGTATCCATGGAGCATGCGGCGTTCGTGATCATGGCCATCAGCGACGGGTCGAGCCTGGCCGCGCTGGCCGGCCCGGACGCCGACCTTGACCAGGTCGCCTATGAGATGACCATTCTCACCGAGCAGGCCGGGAGGGTGCTGACCCCGCGGCTGCGGCAGGCCGCCGGGACCGAGTAGCCGCCGCCCTGCCGCCCCGCCCAGGGGGGTCCGCGAGCGGGCTGCGACGCTCTCGCTACGATTTGGTCGCAAGGCATCCCATCCAAGGGGGCGGCAGAACCGCGTGAGCGTGCTCGACGACATCCTCGAGGATGTGCGCAGCGACCTTGCAGAGCGCCAGCGGCTGACACCGCTGGACCGGGTGAAAGAGGCGGCGAGCCGGGCCCCTTCGCCCTGCGATGTGCTGGGCGCACTGGGCGGCGATGAGGTGTCCGTCATCGCCGAGGTCAAGCGGTCCAGCCCGTCCAAGGGCGCGCTGGCCGCCATCGCCGACCCGGCCGGCCTGGCCGCTGACTATGAGGCCGGCGGCGCGCGGGTGATCAGCGTGCTGACCGAGAAGCGGCGCTTCGGCGGCAGCCTGCAGGACCTGGCCGCAGTCCGCGAGGTCGTCAGCATCCCGGTCCTGCGCAAGGACTTCGTGGTCAGCTCCTACCAGCTGTGGGAGGCCCGCGCGCACGGCGCCGACCTGGCCCTGCTGATCGTGGCCGCGCTGACACAGAACGCCCTGGTGTCGCTGGTCGAGCGGGCCGAGTCGATCGGCCTGGTGCCGCTGGTCGAGGTGCACACCGCCGAGGAGCTGGACCGGGCGCTGGAGGCCGGCGCGAAGGTCATCGGCGTCAACGCCCGCAACCTGGCCACCCTGGAAGTCGATCGCACGATCTTCGCCGAGCTGGCGCCGCGCATCCCCGAGGGCATCGTCAAGATTGCCGAGTCCGGCGTGCGCGGCCCGCATGACCTGCTCGCCTACGCGGCGGCCGGCGCGGACGCGGTGCTGGTCGGCGAGAGCCTGGTGACCGGCCGGGATCCGCGCAACGCGGTCGCCGACCTGGTCACCGCCGGCCAGCATCCGGCGCTGCGCGGCGACCGCGGCGGACCCGGCCGGCGGCCTGGCCCGCGGCCTGCGGGCCGCCCTGATGACCCCGCCCGCGAACAGGACGAGACATGAGCGCACCCGCCAGCCCGGCGTCCGCGGTACCCGCCCGGACGGCCGGGCCGGCCTTCGTGCCCGCCAGCCCCGGCCTGCCTGATGCCCGCGGCCACTTCGGCCGGTTCGGCGGGCGGCTGGCCCCCGAGGCGCTGATGGCCGCGCTGGAGGAGCTGACGCTCGCCTACGAGCAGGCCCGCTCCGATCCGGAGTTCACCGGGGAGCTGAACGCGCTGCTGACCGGCTACGCGGGCCGGCCGTCGCTGCTGACCGAGGCGCCGCGGTTCTCCGCCGCGGCCGGCTGCCGGGTTTTCCTCAAGCGCGAGGACCTGAACCACACCGGCTCGCACAAGATCAACAACGTGCTCGGCCAGGCGCTGCTGACCAAGCGGATGGGCAAGCCGCGGATCATCGCCGAGACCGGCGCCGGCCAGCACGGCGTGGCTACCGCGACCGCGGCGGCGCTGCTCGGCCTGGAGTGCGCCGTCTACATGGGCGAGGAGGACACCCGGCGGCAGGCCCTGAACGTGGCCCGGATGCAGATGCTGGGGGCGCAGGTCATCCCGGTGGCGACCGGCAGCGCGACGCTCAAGGACGCGATTAACGAGACGTTCCGCGACTGGGTCTCCTCGGTTCAGACCACGCACTACTGCATCGGGTCCTCGATGGGGCCGCACCCGTTCCCGATGATGGTCCGCGACTTCCAGCGCGTCATCGGCGTCGAGGCCCGGGCCCAGGTGCTGGAAGCGGCCGGCCGGCTGCCGGACGCGTTGCTGGCGTGCGTCGGCGGCGGCTCTAACGCCATCGGCCTCTTCCATGCCTTCATCGGGGACGAGCAGGTTGCGCTGATCGGCTGCGAGGCCGGCGGCGACGGTGTGGCCACTGGCCGGCACGCCGCGACGGTCGCGGGCGGCTCGGAGGGCGTGATCCACGGCATGCGGACGTTCTTGCTGCAGGATTCCGAGGGCCAGACGCTGCCCACCCATTCCATCTCGGCGGGCCTGGACTACCCGGGCGTCGGGCCCGAGCACTCCTGGCTGCAGGACACCGGCCGGGCCAGCTACCGGGCGATCACCGACGCGCAGGCGATGCACGCGTTCTCGGTGCTGTGCCGGACCGAGGGCATCATCCCGGCCATCGAGTCGGCGCACGCGCTGGCCGGCGCCCTGCAGGTCGGACCCGAGCTGGGCCCGGGCGGCGTGCTGGTGGTGAACCTGTCCGGCCGCGGGGACAAGGACGTGGACCTGGCCGGCCGCTGGTTCGGCCACCTGGACGACAGCCCCGGTGACCTGGCTGCGGCCGGCGACGGCGCGGGCGGCAGCGACGCCGGCCTGGGCGCGGCGGAGCAGGAGACATCGCGATGAGCGCGGTCAGCGAGGCCTTCGCGCGCGCCCGGCAGCAGAACCGGGCCGCCCTGGTCGGCTACCTGCCGGCCGGCTTCCCGTCGGTCGCCGGCGCCATCGCGGCCGCGCAGACGATGGCCCGGGCCGGGTGCGACGTCGTGGAGATCGGCCTGCCCTACTCTGACCCGCTGATGGACGGCCCGGTCATCCAGGACGCCGTGCACCAGGCGCTGACCGGCGGGGTGCGCGTCGCCGACGTGCTGGACACCGTCGCGGCCGTGGCCGCGGCCGGCGTGCCGGTCCTGGTGATGACCTACTGGAACCCGGTCGACCATTACGGTCCCGCGGCGTTCGCCCGCGACCTGGCCGCGGCGGGCGGGTCGGGCCTGATTACCCCGGATCTCACTCCCGAGGAGGCCGGGCCGTGGCTGGCCGCGGCCGACGATCATGACCTGGACCGGGTGTTCCTGGTCGCGCCGAGCTCGCCGCCGCAGCGGCTGGAGCTGATTGCCCGGGTCTGCCGCGGGTTCGTCTACGCCGCCTCGCTGATGGGCACCACCGGCGCCAGGGACGCGGTCAGCGGTGACGCGGAGGGCCTGGTCAGCCGGGTCCGGGAGCACACCAGCCTGCCGGTCGCCGTGGGCCTGGGGGTCCGCGACGGCACCCAGGCCCGTCAGGTCGCGGGCTTCGCCGACGGAGTCATCGTGGGGTCAGCGTTCGTCCAGCGGCTGCTGGCCGCCCCCGACCCCGACGCGGGCCTGGCCGCCGTGGCCAGCCTGGCCGGGGAACTGGCGGCCGGGGCCCGGGGCGCCGCCGGGCCGTCCCTGGAGCCAGCCGGGGCTCGCTGAAATCCGCCGGAAATGTCTGGTTAACACCCGGGCCCTCCTGGCTATAATGATGAAACTTTCGGGTAACTAGTCCAGACGGGTCAGTAACCTAGTCCTTCCCGGCTAGGTCCTGTCAGCTAGCCAAGGCGGCTAGCGCACCCGGCGCCCCCGAAATGCTGCCCCGCAGCACAACTGCATCTGCGAAAACCGGCAGGGCCAATGTCGTCCCGCCCCCACCTGAAGTTCTGATGGCGGACGAGACGACTGGAGTGTTAATGGCAGCTGCTCTCCACCCGGCCAGCCCGGATCCCCGCAGCCAGGGGCTGTATGACCCCCGGTATGAGCATGATGCCTGCGGCGTCGGATTCGTGGCTGACCTCACCGGGGACCGCCCGGCATGAAACTGTCGGCCAGGCCCTGACGGTCCTGCGCAACCTGGACCACCGCGGCGCCAAGGGCGCTGACCCGGAGACCGGCGACGGCGCCGGCATCCTGACCCAGATTCCCGATGAGCTGTTCCGCGCTGTCTGCGCCTTCGAGCTGCCCGCGCCGGGCAGCTACGCGGCCGGGCTGGCGTTCCTGCCCGCCGACGCGGGCAGCCGCCGTCACGCGCTGGCCGTCATCGAGGCCATCGCCGCTGATGAGGGCCTGGTCGTGCTCGGCCGCCGGGACGTGCCGCATGACCCGGCGCAGTGCGGCGCCGGGGCTCGCGCCGTGCTGCCCGTCCTGGTGCAGCTGTTCGTGGCCCGCCAGGCCGGCGAGTCCGGCCTGGACCTGGACCGGCGCGCGTTCTGCCTGCGCCAGCGCGCCGAGCGCGAGGCCAGCTGCTATTTCGCCAGCCTGTCCTGCTCGACGATCGTCTACAAGGGGATGCTCACCGCGCTGCAGCTGGAGCACTTCTACCCCGACCTGGCCGATCCCCGCTACACCTCGGCGCTGGCCCTGGTGCACTCGCGCTTTTCCACCAACACCTTCCCGTCCTGGCCGCTGGCCCATCCCTACCGGATGGCGGCGCACAACGGCGAGATCAACACCATCCGCGGCAACCGGAACTGGATGCGGGCCCGCGAGGCGCTGCTGGACACCCCGCTGATCGGCCCGGACGCGGCCGGCCGCGGCTTTGAGCGGCTGCTGCCGGTACTGACTGCAGCCGGCCAGCGACTCGGCCAGCTTCGACGCCTGCCTGGAGCTGCTGCACCTGGGCGGGCGGTCGCTGCCGCACGCCGTGCTGATGATGATCCCCGAGCCGTGGGAGAACAACGAGCGGATGGACCCCGCCCGGCGGGCCTTCTACAGCTTCCACTCCGCGCTGATGGAGCCCTGGGACGGCCCGGCCCTGGTCGCCTTCACCGACGGCACGGTGGTCGGCGCCGTGCTGGACCGCAACGGGCTGCGGCCGGGCCGCTACTGGGTGACCAGCGACGGCCTGGTCGTGCTGGCCAGCGAGGTCGGGGTGCTGGACCTGGACCCGGCCTCGGTGGTGCGCAAGGGCCGGCTGCAGCCGGGCCGGATCTTCCTGGCCGACACCGGCGCCGGGCGGATCATCGAGGACGAGGAGGTCAAGGCCTCCCTGGCCGCGGAGCACCCGTACGCGGACTGGCTGCACGCCGGCCAGCTGCACCTGGACGAGCTGCCCGGCCGGAACCGCGAGCTGCCCGACAGCCGCGCGCTGCTCACCCAGCAGCAGGCCTTCGGCTACACCGAGGAAGAGCTGCGGGTGGTGCTGTCGCCGATGGCGCGTACCGGTGCCGAGCCGATCGGGTCGATGGGCACCGACACCCCGCTGGCCGTGCTGTCGGACCGGCCGCGGCTGATCTTCGACTACTTCTCCCAGCTGTTCGCGCAGGTCACCAACCCGCCGCTGGATGCCATCCGGGAAGAGCTGGTCACCTCGCTGGCTGCGACGATCGGGCCGGAGACCAACCTGTTCGACCCCGGGCCGGCGTCCTGCCGTCAGGTCGTGCTGCCCTACCCGGTGCTCAGCGAGACCGACCTGGCCAAGATCGTGCACGTCAACGACGACGGCGACCTGCCCGGCTTCGCGGCGCACGTGATCGACGGCCGGTACCCGGTCGCCGGCGGCGGCGACGCCCTGCGCCGCCGCCTGGATGAGATCCGCGCCGAGGTGTCGGCGGCGATCGCGGGCGGGGCGCGGTTCATCGTCTTGTCCGACCGGGCCGGCCCGGATCAGCAGCGGCTCGCGCCGATCCCGTCGCTGCTGCTCACCGGCGCCGTGCACCACCACCTGATCCGCGAGCGCACCCGCAGCCTGGCCGGGCTCATCGTCGAGGCCGGGGACGCCCGCGAGTGCCACCACATCGCGCTGCTGATCGGCTACGGCGCCGCGGCCGTGTGCCCGTACCTGGCCATCGACTCGGTCGAGGAGCTGGCCGCCCGCGGCGCGGTCGACCTGCCGCCGGGCCAGGCCGGCGCCAACCTGATCAGGGCGCTCGGCAAGGGCCTGCTCAAGATCATGTCCAAGATGGGCGTGTCGACGGTCGCCTCCTACACCGGCGCGCAGATCTTCGAGGCGGTCGGGCTCGGCGCCGAGGTCATCGACGGCTGCTTCGCCGGGACCTCCTCGCCGCTCGGCGGCGTCGGCTTCGGTGAGCTGGCCGCCGAGGTCAGCCAGCGGCACGCGCGGGCCTTCCCGCCGCGCGGCGCCGGCCCCGCGCACCGGCGGCTGGAGACCGGCGGGGACTACCAGTGGCGGCGCGAGGGCGAGCCGCACCTGTTCAGCCCCGAGGCCGTGTTCCGGCTGCAGCACGCCACCCGCAGCGGCCGCGCCGACGTCTTCCGCTCCTACACCCAGCTGGTCGACGACCAGGCGGAGCGGCTGATGACGCTGCGCGGGCTGCTGCGCATCCGCGGCATCGACGGGCCCGGCGGCGCCCGGCCGCCGGTGCCGCTGGAGGAGGTCGAGCCGGCCGCCGAGATCATGAAGCGGTTCGCCACCGGGGCCATGTCCTACGGGTCCATCTCCGCCGAGGCACACGAGACCCTGGCCATCGCCATGAACCGGATCGGCGGCCGGTCCAACACCGGCGAGGGCGGCGAGGACGCCCGCCGGTTCACCCCCGACGAGAACGGGGACCTGCGCCGGTCGGCGGTCAAGCAGGTGGCCAGCGGCCGGTTCGGGGTGACCAGCGAGTACCTGGTCAACGCCGACGACCTGCAGATCAAGATGGCGCAGGGGGCCAAGCCCGGCGAGGGCGGGCAGCTGCCCGGCCACAAGGTGTACCCGTGGATCGCGGCGACCCGGCACTCCACGCCGGGAGTGGGCCTGATCTCGCCGCCGCCGCACCACGACATCTACTCGATCGAGGACCTGGCCCAGCTGATCCACGACCTGAAGAACGCCAACCCGCGCGCCCGGGTGCACGTCAAGCTGGTCGCCGAGCCGGGCGTCGGCACGGTGGCCACCGGGGTGTCCAAGGCGCACGCCGACGTGGTGCTGATCTCCGGCCACGACGGCGGCACCGGCGCCGCGCCGCTGACCTCCATCAAGCACGCCGGGGCGCCGTGGGAGCTGGGCCTGGCCGAGACCCAGCAGACCCTGCTGCTCAATGACCTGCGCGACCGGATCGTGGTCCAGGTCGACGGCCAGCTCAAGACCGGCCGCGATGTCATCGTCGCGGCCCTGCTGGGCGCCGAGGAGTTCGGCTTCGCCACCGCGCCGCTGGTCGTGGCGGGCTGCGTGCTGATGCGGGTCTGCCACCTGGACACCTGCCCGGTGGGCGTGGCGACGCAGAACCCGCAGCTGCGGCAGCGCTTCGCCGGCAAGCCGGAGTTCGTGGTCAACTTCTTCGAGTTCCTGGCCCAGCAGGTCCGCGAGTACCTGGCCGCCCTCGGCTTCCGCTCGGTGGCCGAGGCGGTCGGGCACGCCGAGCTGCTCGACACCGCGCGGGCCACCGAGCACTGGAAGGCGAGCGGGCTGGACCTCAGCCCGGTGCTGCACGTCCCGGCCGCGCCGCGCGGGTCCCGGCACTGCACCGCCGGCCAGGACCACGGGCTGGACAAGGCCCTGGACAACACGCTGATCCTGCTGGCTGAGGGCGCGCTGGAGCAGGGCACCCCGGTCCGGCTGGAGCTGCCGGTGCGCAACGTGAACCGGACCGTCGGCACGATGCTGGGCAGCGAGGTGACCCGCCGCTGGGGCGGCTCCGGGCTGCCCGACGACACGATCGAGGTGGCGCTGACCGGGTCGGCCGGGCAGTCGCTCGGCGCCTTCCTGCCCCGCGGCATCACCCTGCGGCTGTCCGGGGACGCCAACGACTACCTGGGCAAGGGCCTGTCCGGCGGGCGGATCATCGCCGCCCCCGACCCGGCCGCCGCCTTCACCGCCGAGCAGCAGGTCATCGCGGGCAACGTCATCGGCTACGGCGCCACCGGCGGGGAGATCTTCCTGCGCGGCGTGGTCGGCGAGCGGTTCTGCGTGCGCAACTCCGGCGCGACCGCCGTTGCCGAGGGCACCGGCGATCACGGCTGCGAGTACATGACCGGCGGCCGCGTCGTGGTGCTCGGCCCGGCCGGCCGCAACTTCGCGGCGGGCATGTCAGGCGGTATCGCCTACCTGCTCGATCCCGACCCGGAGCTGGTCAACACCGAGATGGCCGACCTGCAGCCGGTCGGGGCGGATGCCGACGAGCTGGCGGAGCTGATCCGGCGGCACCTGGCCGAGACCGGCTCGGCGGTGGCCGCCCGGCTGCTGGCCGACTGGCCCGCGGCGGTACGCCGGTTCCGCCGGGTGATGCCGCGTGACTACCAGCGGGTGCTGGCCGCGGCGCAGCGGGCCGAGCGTGACGGGCTGGACGTGAACGAGGCCGTGATGGCCGCGGTGACGGGCTGAGGAGGCGGCATGGCTGATCCGCGCGGATTCATGAACACGCCGCGGCGCACGCCGGCCCGGCGCCCGGTCGACATCCGGATCCAGGACTGGCGTGAGGTCTACACCGAGTTCGCGCCGCGCGACCTGGAGCGGCAGGCCGGCCGCTGCATGGACTGCGGCATCCCGTTCTGTCACCAGGGCTGCCCGCTGGGCAACCTGATCCCGGAGTGGAACGACCTGGTCCGCACCGGCGACTGGCGGGGCGCGGCCGAGCGTCTGCACGCCACGAACAACTTCCCCGAGTTCACCGGCCGGCTGTGCCCGGCGCCGTGCGAGAGCGCCTGCGTGCTGGGCATCAACGCCGACCCGGTGACGATCAAGCAGGTCGAGGTGGAGATCATCAACCGGGCCTGGGCCGAGGGCTGGGTGCCGCCGCGGCGGCCCGCCCCGGCGGCGGTCGCGGCCGGGCGCCGGGTAGCGGTCATCGGCTCGGGGCCCGCGGGCCTGGCCGCGGCCCAGCAGCTGACCCGCGCCGGGCACGCGGTGACGGTGTACGAGCGGGCCGATGCGCCCGGCGGGCTGCTGCGCTACGGGATTCCCGAGTTCAAGATGGAGAAGAGCCACCTGGACCGGCGCCTGGTGCAGATGCTGGCCGAGGGCACTGAGTTCCGCTGCGGGGTGGCGGCCGGCGAGGACATCACCGCCGCCCAGCTGCGCGAGCGCAGCGACGCGATCGTGCTGGCCTGCGGCGCGACGGTGCCGCGCGGGCTGCCGGTGCCCGGCGGCGAGCTGGACGGCATTCACCCGGCGATGGACTTCCTCCCGCTGGCCAACCGGGCGGTCGCCCGGCAGCGCGGCGCGGCCGGCCGGGGCGCGGCCGTCCCGGCAGCCGGGGCCGCCGAGCCGGCCATCAGCGCCCGCGGGCGGCACGTGGTCATCATCGGCGGCGGCGACACCGGCGCCGACTGCCTGGGCACCGCGCTGCGCCAGGGCGCGGCGTCGGTGACGCAGCTGGAGATCCTGCCCCGGCCGCCCGAGCAGCGGCCGGCCAGCCAGCCGTGGCCCACCTACCCGATGGTCTACCGGGTCTCCAGCGCGCACGAGGAGGGCGGCGAGCGCGTGTACGCGGTCTCCACCCGGCAGTTCCTGCCCGACGCCGCCGGCCGGGTCCGCGCGCTGGCGCTGGAGGAGGTCGAGCTGTCCGGCGGCTCGTTCGCGCCGGTGCCGGGATCGGAGCGTGAGCTGCGCTGTGACCTGGTGCTGCTGGCCATGGGCTTCACCGGCGCCGAGCGCGGCGCGCTGGTCACCGACCTGGGCATCGACTTCGACCAGCGCGGCAACGTGGCCCGCGACGCCCGCTTCGCCACCTCGGCGCCCGGCGTCTTCGCGGCCGGCGACATGGGCCGGGGCCAGTCGCTGATTGTCTGGGCGATCGCCGAGGGCCGGTCCGCCGCGGCCGCTGTGGATGCCTACCTCAGCGGCCAGACGGCGCTGCCGGCGGCGATCGAGCCGACCGCCGTGCCCCTCCGCTAGCGGGGCGCCACCGGAGGGGCACGGCCCGGCCGGGTAAACCGGCCGAACCAGCCGCGGGACACGGGTAACGTCACAGATCATGTCGGTGGCCTACCTGCCCAGCCCCGCGCGCGGCGCCTGGCACCTCGGACCGGTGCCGGTCCGGGCCTACGCGCTGTGCGCGATCGCGGGCGTGGTCATCGCCCTGTGGCTGACCGACCGCCGGTACCGGCGGATGGGCGGGCCGCAGGGCATGATCTGGGACGTGGCCACGATCGCGGTGCCGGCCGGGCTCATCGGTGCCCGCGCTTACACGGTGGCGACCAGTTTCGGCTCCTATTTCGGCCGGGGCAGCGACTGGGTCTCGGTCTTCCGGATCTGGGACGGCGGGCTCGGCCTGGCCGGCCTGTTCGCCGCGGCCGCGCTCGGAGCCTGGGCCTACTGCCGCCGCTACCGCTACGCGCTGGCCCCGATGGCGCTGGCGGCCGCGCCCGCGCTGGCCGTCGGTCAGGCCGTCGCGATGTGGGGGAACTGGTTCAGCCAGCGGATGTACGGCGCGCCGTCGACGCTGCCGTGGGCGGTGGCGATCGGGCCCGAGCGGCGCGCCAACGGCTACGAGAGCTTCTCCACCTTCCAGCCGGTGTTCTTGTACGAGTCGCTGGGGGACCTGCTCATCGCGGCGGCGGTCATCTACGCCATCCGGCGGTTCTCGCTGACCGGCGACCGGGCGTTCGCGCTGTACGCCGGGCTGTACGCGGTCGGCCGCCTGGCGGCCGAGATGCTGCGCATCGACTACTCGCCGCGGCTGCTCGGATCGCGGCTCGCGGAGCTGGAGATGCTGCTCATCGCGGCGGCCGCGGTGGCCTACCTGGCCATCTCCCGGGTCCGGCGGCGGCCGGCGATGGCTGGCCCGGCCGTGGCGGAAACGGCCGGGGACAGCGTTCCCGGACCGCCCGCGGCCGCGGGCGGCATGCCCGGCTAGCGAGCCCGGAACCGGGGCAAAACAGCCTATAAAATGAGCCGGAAATGTTCGTTAACAGAATGATCACGACGATGAGAACAACGGCGTAACTCTCGTCAATGAGCGGGATTCCCGCTGCCCGGACCCCATAATCTTGCCTCGCGCCCGCCGGATGCGCCTACCCTGCCGGTCCCGGCGGCGGCGCTGGCCGGCCTGGCCGGGCCGGCGTCTCAGCAGATGAATGTCCAGGGGAGCAGCCACTGATGGCCGACGTCCGTCTCACGCCAGCGATCGAGTCGCGCGGTACCTTCGGCAAGATCAGTGCTCGGGCCTGGGCCGACCTGGTCACGCCGGGCAAGGTGATCGTCGTGCTGACTCTGGTCGGGCTGGCGCTGCGGCTGTTCTACCTGTCCCGGCCGGGCTACCTGAGCGGGGTCACGGAGTACGACGACGGCTCCTACCTCGGCAGCGCCATCCGGCTGGTGCACGGCCAGCTGCCCTACCGGGACTTCGTCTTCGTCCAGCCGCCCGGCATCACGCTGGTCATGACGCCCGTGGCGCTGATCTCCGAGCTGACCGGCACCGGCGTCGGGATGGTGCTGGGCCGCCTGCTGACGGTGCTGGCCGGCACCGCCGGCATCGCGATGACCGGGCTGCTGGTGCGCCATCGCGGCGTGCTGGCGGTGCTGCTGGCCAGCGGGATCGTCGCCATTCACCCGGAGAGCATCGCGGCGGCGCACACCATCCTGGTCGAGCCGTGGCTGGTGCTGTTCTGCCTGGCCGGCGCGCTGGCCTTCTTCCGCCGGGACCGGATCTCCCGCAGCAATGGCCGGATCGTCGCGGCCGGCCTGGCCTTCGGCTTCGCCGGGGTCATCGAGGCGTGGGCCATCGTGCCGGTGCTGGTGCTGCTGGCCACCCTCGGCCGCCAGCCGCGCCGGGCCCTGCGGTTCGCGATCTCGGTCGCCGCCGGCTTCCTGATCCCCACGGTGCCGTTCGCCGCCCTCGCCCCGACCAGCTTCTACAAGAGCATCATCGTGGCCCAGGTAGGCAGCCGTCCCAGCGCCGAGCGAGTCTTCGGCCTGTTCCGGATCCGGCTGATGATCGGCCTGTCCGACATCCTGCACCCGGCCAACCTGCTGGTCATCGGCGTCACCCTGGTCACCGTCGCGATGGTCCTGGCGGGCACGATCGTGGCCTGCCGGGCGGAGCGGCGGCTGCCGGCGCCGCTGGAATGGTTCGCCGCGGTGACGGGCGCGGTCATGGTCGTGCTGTTCCTGTGGCCGCCGCAGTTCCACTACCACTTCGTGGCCTTCCTGGTGCCGTTCATGGCCGTCTCGATCGCGCTGGCCGTCTCCGGGTTCATGGGCGCAGCGCGCGAGCGGGCCGGGGAGGCGCGCGCCGCGGCGTCCTGGGGTGCCCCGCGGGAACGGAGCCGGCTGGCCCGGCTGCTGCCGCTGCGCAAGATCATCGGACAGCGGGACCCCCAGGAGATGCTGCGCTGGGGGGCATCGGTGCTGGTCATGGTCGGGATCGTCATCGGGTCGGTGATCCAGATCAGCTACGAGCGGACGCTGACCTCCAGCATCACGACGACTGAGATCGCCAACGTGCAGCGGGCCATCCCGCCCGGCGCGTGCGTGCTGGCCGACCAGGTCGCGTACACCGTCGTGGCCAACCGGTTCTGGTCCGATGCGCCCGGCTGCCCGGCGATCGACGACGGCACCGGGGTGAACTATGCGCTGTCCAACGGGCTGAACACCGCCACCGGCGCCGGCGACGTGCCGGCGGTGGAGAACCTGTGGCTGTCGGCGCTCGCCCACTCGCAGTACCTGTGGCTGTCCTTCCACCAGGTCAAGCGGATCCCGTGGACCCCGAGGGTCACCGCCTACTTCCACCGGCACTACGTCCAGATCCCCCGCCTGGGGCTGGACATCACCGTGTACAAGTGGGTGCCCTCCGGCGGCACCGCCACCGTCCCCTCCTAGCCGGGCCGGCCGACCCGCAGCGGGCCGGGCATCCGCTGCAGTGGCCCGGCAGCGGTTGCGCTGCGGTCGGGTAACCACTTGCGGCCGGAGCATGCCCGGCAGTGGCCTGGTGAGCTGTCCGGCGGCCAGCAGCAGCGCGTCGCTATCGCGCGGGCCCTGGCCGTCAGCCGTCAGCTGCTGACCGCCGACGAGCCCACCGGGCAGCTGGACTCCGAGACCGGGCAGCACGGCCACCTGGCCCTGGCCAGCGCCACGCCCGCCGGCGCTGCGGGCTGAGCCCGCGGCCGTCTAGTGCCGGGAGCGGGATTCGAACCCGCACGCCCTTTCGGGCAGATGCTTTTGAGGCACCAGCGTCTGCCGTTCCGCCATCCCGGCTATATCGGACATTAGCCAGCTTAATCTGGCACCGATCCTGCGCAGGAACAATCTACTGGCAGACGGCCCGCCGCGGGTGGCGGCACGGCCGCCCGCGGCAGCCGCGGGGGAGTGGGCGCGACGCGGGGGACCAGTACTTCGGTAATGTCGGCGCGTGAGCAAGTCCCTGAGCGTGGTTATCGCTGAAGACGAGGCCCTTATCCGGCTGGACCTGAAAGAAATGCTGGAGGAGGAGGGCTACCTGGTCGCGGGCGAGGTCGGCGACGGCGCGTCCGCCGTGGACCTGGCCCATCAGCTCCGCCCTGACCTCGTCATCATGGACGTCAAGATGCCGGGCCTGGACGGCATCTCGGCCGCGGAGCAGATCTCGGCGCAGCGGCTGGCCCCCGTCGTCATCCTGACCGCGTTCTCGCAGCGGGACCTGGTGAAGCGCGCCAGTGACGCCGGCGCGATGGCCTACCTGATCAAGCCGTTCACCAAGGCTGACCTCGTGCCCGCCATCGAGGTGGCCGTCAGCCGGTACCAGGAGATCTCGGCCCTGGACTCCGAGGTCGCCGGGCTGCGCGAGCGGCTGGAGGTGCGCAAGCTCCTGGACCGGGCTAAGGGCCTGCTGCAAGCGAGCCGGGGCATGAGCGAGGCCGAGGCGTTCCGGTGGATCCAGAAGACCTCGATGGACCGCCGGCTGACCATGCGCGCGGTGGCCGAGGAGGTGCTGCGGGCCGGCACGGAGATCGCGCCGGACTCTCCGGTGCCGCCAGCCGGCCCGGCCGCCGCCGATCCGGTCGCGCCCGGTCCGGCACAATCTGCTCCGGCGCCAGCTGATCCGGCCCAGGCCGGTCCCGCATCATCGGGTCCGCCGCCTGCCGCCGCCGCCCGCCCGTCACCGCCACCTGGCTCGGCCGCCCGGCCCGGTGCCGGCGCCAAGCCTGGCCCCGCGACGGGCGGCAGGCCGGGCGGTTCGCAGTCCGCCGGGCAGCCCGGTCCCGGGTCAGAAAGGGCACGGCCGGCCACGGACCAGGCCGGGGAGACACCCGGCTCCGATTCCTGACCTGGCTCCAGGCTGACCCGTACCTGCCCCGCGCCGCAGGCAGGCGCGGCGCGTCGCACAACTCCCGGAACGGTAACCCTGCCGACGATGCGGCTGTCCCGGGCCGGCTGCCGGCCCCGTGCCGGGCGCTGCCCCTGCGCCTCGGCCTGACGGAGCCAGGCAGCCGGCCGGGCCCATCTTGCTGACGGCCGGAGCCGAGGGCACAACCCCCCGGTGCTGCCCCGGCATCCCGCCGCCTGCCGCCGCTGTCCGGCTCAGGACTTTGCCTGCCAGCCAGCGGTCACGAGCCCTGGAGGACCTTTGGTGCCATGTCAGCCTTCCCCGGGCCGGCACGTTCTCTACTCGGCCTCTCCGGGCTCGGCCCACAACGGTAGCGATGCCCGGCCGTGCCGCGCAAAGACACCGCGATACGGCAGCCGGTATGGGCTAAACGTCCCTCGCCGCCGGGCGTGTCGCACCATCTGTGCCGCTTCCGCCAGTATGCGCCCGCCCGCCCGGCACGCCCTCGCGCAGCAGGCAGCTGAGCCGCGAGGTGCACACCCGGCGGCCCTGCTCGTCACTGATCACGATCTCGTACGTGGTCATCGTCCGGCCGCCGTGCAGCTGCGTGGCCACCGCGGTGACCAGCCCCGACGACGCCGCGCGGTGATGGGTGGCGCTGATCTCGATCCCGACCGTGGCCCGGTTCGGGCCGGCGTGCAGCGCTGATCCCAGCGAGCCCAGCGTCTCGGCCAGCACGCACGACGCACCGCCATGAAGCAGCCCGTAGGGCTGGGTGTTGCCGGCCACCGGCATCGTCGCCACGACGCGCTGCGCGGATGCTTCCAGGATCCGGATGCCCATCCGGCCCACCAGGGTGTCCGCGCCGGCCTGATCGAACATGGACCGGACGTGCGTCGCGTACTCCGCCGCCGGGTCGCCGCGCCGGGCCGCGTGATCGTCGTTTTCCTGCACCGTGCCACCTCCGGGACGCAGCCTAGACGCCAGCAGGCGTCCCGCCGCGCCCGGCCGTCCCGGCCTCACCCCGGCCTCGTCACGGCCCCGTCGCGCTGGCCGTCCCGGCCCTGCGATGTCGGCCGTCCCGGCCGCCTGGGCGGCCGCCGAGGCGGCCGACCAGATTCACCTCGATCACTGCAGCAACAATAGGCGCAATCGTTACTCTGAGAACTTTGAACGCTTTTTAGCCGAAGAGGATGACTTATCCGTTGTTAGCGTAAACAATTTGCCCAGTGAGTCCCGATCCAGGTGACCGGGACGCTGACACGGCAGGAGGCTTCATGATTAACCTCAGGTCGAGCAGGATTACATGGGCTACCCGGGTAGGCGCTGCTGGCGTTCTTGCCCTGGGGCTAACCGGTTCGCTGGGCATCGGCCAGGCCGTCGCGGCCCGCAGCACTGCGGCCAGCTGCAGCGGCCCGACGGTGACGCGGCAGGCCTTCGGCAAGGCTTTTGACCTGTACGCCCACAAGAAGCTGCCGGTTTTCCGCTACACGCTGGCGAACTGCCGCGGGATGCGGGTCCGGGTGCTGAGCTACGGCGGCATCATCCAGTCCATCACCGTGCCGGGGCGCGGCGGCCGCGAGGCCGATGTCGTCCTCGGGTTCAAGACACTGAAGGACTACATCAAGGAGGACAGCCCGCCGGTGACCGCCAATGGCGGCCCCTACTTCGGCGAGACGATCGGCCGTTACGGCAACCGGATTGCCAAGGGCACCTTCCAGCTGGATGGCCACACTTACACCCTGCCGATCAACAATGGCGTCAACAGCCTCCATGGCGGCCTGGTCGGCTTCGGCAACCACGTGTGGGCCTCGCACAAGGTGCAGGCCGGGAACGCCGCTGGCGTCCAGCTGCACCTGGTCAGCCCCAACGGGGATGACGGGGCGAACGTCGGCTGCAGCTGCACCGGCTATCCCGGCCGGCTGGCGGTAACCGTCACCTTCACCCTGAACAACCGCAGCCAGCTGCGCATCCACTACCGGGCCAGCACGAACAAGGACACCGTCCTCAACCTGACCAACCACAGCTACTTCAACCTGGCGGGCGAGGCCTCCGGCGCGACCTACAACCAGAAGGTCCAGATCAACGCCAGCCACTACACCCCCACCGATGCGACGCAGATCCCCACCGGCAAGATCGCCACGGTCAGGGGCACCCCGTTCAACTTCCTGCGGCCGCACACCATCGGCTCGCGGATCAACGAGAACAACAAGCAGCTGCTGATTGCCCAGGGCTACGACCACAACTGGGTGCTGAACCACTCCGGCCCGACGACGGGCGGCCTGCGCCTGGCCGCGCGTGCCTGGGACCCGCGCAGCGGGCGTGAGCTGACCGTCTGGACCAGCGAGCCGGGCGTGCAGTTCTACTCCGGCAACTTCCTGAACGGGACGCTGGTGGGCATCAGCAACCACATCTACCGGCAGTCGGCGGGCTACACCTTCGAGACCCAGCACTACCCGGACTCGCCGAACCAGCCGAACTTCCCCAGCACCGAGCTGAAGCCCGGCCAGGTCTTCAACTCCAGCACCATCTTCCAGTTCTCCAGCTAGGCACCATCAGCTAGCCGGCTCCTCCCGGGAGCCGGCTAGCCCTGGCCGGCTCGGGCAGGCGCGTGCGCGGCCAGCCGCCTGCCCGAGCCTCAGGCCAGCCAGTTGAGCCCGGCCAGCGCAGCCGCCCGGCGGCCGCGCGGCGGGCCGGGCACCTGCCGATCAGCGCGGCCCATGTCGGTGCCGCGGACTAGACTTCCGGCGTGGTAAACAAGCCGACTCCCCAGACATCGGCAGCGGGCGCCCCGGCGGCCGGGACCGGCGACCGGCTGCTGCTCCTGGACGGCCACTCGCTGGCCTACCGGGCCTTCTTCGCCCTGCCGCCGGAAAACTTCGCCACCACCACCGGGCAGCCCACCAACGCCGTGTACGGCTTCACGGCGATGCTCATCAACGTGCTGCGCGATGAGAAGCCCACGCACATCGCGGTGGCCTTCGACCGCAGCGAGCCGACCTTCCGGCACGAGCAGTACGTCGACTACAAGGCCAACCGGCGCGAGACGCCCGCTGACTTCCGCAGCCAGCTGAGCCTGATCTTCGAGGTACTCGACGCACTCGGGGTCGCGCGGCTGTCGGTGGCCGGGTACGAGGCCGACGACGTGATTGCCACCCTGGCTACCCAGGGGGCCGCCGAGGGCATGAGCGTCCTGATCGTCACCGGCGACCGGGACGTGCTGCAGCTGGTGACCGACGACGTGACCGCCCTGATGACCCGGCGCGGGATCAGCGACATGACCCGGTTTACCCCGGCCGCGGTGCAGGAGAAGTACGGCCTGACCCCGGTCCAGTACCCCGACTTCGCCGCGGTGCGCGGCGACCCCAGCGACAACCTGCCCAACATCCCCGGGGTGGGCGAGAAGACAGCGGCCAAGTGGATCAGCGAGTTCGGCTCGCTGGCTGAGCTGGTCGACCGGGTCGGTGAGGTCAAGGGCAAGGCGGGCGACAAGCTGCGCGAGCACCTGGCTGCCGTGCTGCTCAACCGCCAGCTCACCGAGCTGGCCCGGGACGTCCCGGTCGGCGCCGGCCCGCAGGACCTGCGGCCGGTGCCGTGGGACCGGGAGAAGATCCACCAGCTGTTCGACACGCTGCAGTTCCGGGTGCTGCGCGACCGGCTGTACCAGACCCTGCCCAACGGCATCACCGGCGCGGCCACCGCGGACGCGGCCGAGCCGGCCGCCGACGAGTTCGACGTGACCGCCGACCAGCCGGGTCCCGGCGAGGTGGCCGCATGGCTGGCGGCGCACGCCCGCGCCGCCGGCCGGTCCGGGCTGGCCGCCAGCGGGCACTGGGGCCGGGGGACCGGCAGCCTGGAGGCCCTGGCCATCGCCGCTCCCGACGGCGCGAACGCCTACCTGGACCCGACGGCCCTGACCGAGGAAGACGATCAGGCGCTGGCCGCCTGGCTGGCCGACGACAGCTATCCGAAGGCGCTGCACGACGCCAAGGGGCCGATCCACGCGCTGCACGCCCGCGGGCTCACCCTGGCTGGCCTGACCAGCGACACGGCACTGGCCGCCTACCTGGCCCTGCCCGGCCAGCGCAGCTTCGACCTGGCCGACCTGTCGCTGCGCTACCTCAACCGCGGGCTGAAGGAGGTCGAGGCCACCTCCGGACAGCTGACCCTGGACATGCCCGACCCCGGCCAGGCCGCCGACTCGCTGGCCCAGCGGGCCCGGGCGACGGCGGAGCTGGCCGACGCGCTGGACGGCGACCTGGCCAGCCGCGGCGCCACCGAGCTGCTGGCCGACGTCGAGCTGCCGCTGGTCAGCGTGCTGGCCGAGATGGAGCAGTTCGGCATCGCGGCGGACGTCGACCACCTGGCCGGGATGTCGGCCAGCCTGGGCGGCGAGGTCAAGGCGGCCGAGCAGGCGGCGTTCGCCATCGTCGGCCGCGATTTCAACCTCGGCTCGCCCAAGCAGCTCCAGGAGATCTTGTTTACCGAGCTGGGCCTGCCCAAGACCAAGCGGATCAAGACCGGCTACACCACCGACTCCGAGGCGCTGACCAGCCTGCTGGCCCAGACTGAGCACCCGGTGCTGGCCCACCTGCTGCGGCACCGGGACGTGGCCAAGCTCAAGTCCATCGTGGACTCGCTGATCCCGATGGCCGGCCAGGACGGCCGGATCCACACCACCTACAACCAGATGGTCGCGGCCACCGGCGGGCTGTCGTCTACCGACCCCAACCTGCAGAACATCCCGATCCGGACCGAGGAAGGCCGCCGGATCCGGCAGGGCTTCATCGTCGGGCCGGGCTATGAGTGCCTGCTGACCGCCGACTACAGCCAGATCGAGCTGCGGATCATGGCGCACCTGTCCCAGGACGCCGCGCTGGCCGCCGCGTTCGGCTCCGGCCACGACTTTCACGCCGCCACCGCCGGCAGCGTGTTCGGCATCGAGCCCGAGCAGGTCACCCAGGAACTGCGCAGCAAGATCAAGGCCATGAACTACGGGCTGGCCTACGGGCTGTCGGTGTACGGGCTGTCCCAGCAGCTGCACGTCAGCGCCGACGAGGCCCGCGGCTTCATGGACGACTACTTCACCCAGTTCGGCGGGGTCCGCGACTACCTGCAGGAGGTCGTGGCGCGGGCCCGGACCAACGGCTATACCCAGACGATGATGGGTCGCCGCCGGTACCTGCCGGACCTGGTCTCGGACAACCGGCAGCGCCGGGAGATGGCCGAGCGGATGGCGCTCAACGCCCCGATCCAGGGCTCGGCCGCGGACATCATCAAGGTGGCCATGCTGGCCACCCGCCGCGAGCTGGCCACGGCCGGGCTGCAGTCGCGGATGCTGCTGCAGGTCCATGACGAGCTGCTGTTCGAGGTCGCGCCCGGCGAGCTCGAGGCCCTGCGCGAGCTGGTGGCCAGGGCCATGGCCGGCGCCTTCGACCTGTCCATCCCGCTGGAGGTCTCGATGGGAACGGGCCGGAGCTGGGCCGAGGCGGCGCACTGACGGCTGGCCCGCGGCCAGGGGACGAACCGGGTCACCGGGGCCGGAATGAGCACTGAGCTGGCCTGGCCGGAGCGCGCTATAGATTGACCCCCGGCCGGGCCTCTCATATGCTGAACGTCGCGTTGTGTTCTGTGCCGTCCGCCATGGCCGGGCAGCCCTAGGGCGGTCGCTCGTAGACTGCCGCGGTGATGCTGGCCAGGCGAGTCAAGTCTCACACCTTGGCCTCAAATGTCGGGCGTTTCGTGCACGGCGCACGTCCGCAATCCTGTCCGCATCCGGAGTCCACCACCACATGACGAGCAGCACCGAGGCCACCTCGACCCCCAAAGTAGCGGTCAACGACATCGGTTCCGAGGAGGCCTTCCTCGCCGCGATCGACGAGACCATCAAGTACTTCAACGACGGCGACATTGTCGAGGGCACCGTCGTCAAGGTCGACCGAGACGAAGTCCTGCTCGATATCGGCTACAAGACCGAGGGCGTCATCCCCTCCCGTGAGCTGTCGATCAAGCACGATGTCGACCCCAATGACGTAGTCAAGACGGGCGAGCACATCGAGGCCCTGGTCCTGCAGAAGGAGGACAAGGAAGGCCGCCTCATCCTGTCCAAGAAGCGCGCGCAGTACGAGCGCGCCTGGGGCACGATCGAGAAGATCAAGGATGAGGACGGGGTCGTCACCGGCACCGTCATCGAGGTGGTCAAGGGCGGCCTGATCCTGGACATCGGCCTGCGCGGCTTCCTGCCGGCGTCGCTGGTGGAGATGCGCCGGGTGCGCGATCTGCAGCCGTATGTCGGCAAGGAGATCGAGGCCAAGATCATCGAGCTGGACAAGAACCGCAACAACGTGGTCCTGTCCCGCCGGGCGTGGCTGGAGCAGACCCAGTCTGAGGTCCGCCAGAACTTCCTGAACACCCTGCAGAAGGGCCAGATCCGCAAGGGCCAGGTGTCCTCGATCGTCAACTTCGGCGCGTTCGTCGACCTGGGCGGCGTGGACGGCCTGGTGCACGTCTCGGAGCTGTCCTGGAAGCACATCGACCACCCCGGCGAGGTTGTCGAGGTCGGCCAGGAGGTCACGGTCGAGGTGCTGGATGTCGACATGGACCGCGAGCGCGTCTCGCTGTCGCTGAAGTCGACGCAGGAGGACCCGTGGCAGCAGTTCGCCCGGACCCACCAGATCGGCCAGGTCGTGCCCGGCCGGGTCACCAAGCTGGTGCCGTTCGGCGCGTTCGTGCGGGTCGAGGAGGGCATCGAGGGCCTGGTGCACATCTCCGAGCTGGCTGACCGGCACGTGGAGATCCCCGAGCAGGTCGTGCAGGTGGGCGACGAGATCTTCGTCAAGATCATCGACATCGACCTGGACCGGCGGCGGATCAGCCTGTCGCTCAAGCAGGCCAACGAGGGCACCACCGGCGAGGCGCAGGGCGACGACTTCGACCCGACGCTCTACGGGATGCCCGCGACCTACGACGAGCAGGGCAACTACGTCTACCCCGACGGCTTCGACCCCGAATCGGGCGAGTGGCTGGAGGGCTTCGACGCCCAGCGCGAGGAGTGGGAGCGGCAGTACACCGAGGCCCGCACGCGCTACGAGGCGCACCAGGCCCAGGTGGCCGAGGCGCAGCACCGGGCGAGCACCGCATCGGTCGAGCGCGAGGACCGGCGCAGCGACGCCCCCGCCCAGGGCACGCTGGCCTCGGACGAGGCGCTGGCCGCGCTGCGCGACAAGCTGTCCGGCGGGCAGAGCTGACCTCCGGGACGGATCCATTCACAGTCGCGGCGGGAGCCCCTGCGGGGGTGTCCCGCCGCGATTGTCTGAACCGCCGCGCCGGCCAGCCCGGCCCGGCCGGCCAGTACCAGGCGGGGTGACATGCTGCGGGTCGGGCTGACCGGAGGCATTGGCGCCGGCAAGAGCGAGGTCTCCCGGCGGCTGGCCGCGCACGGTGCCGTCGTGATCGACGCGGACCTGATCGCCCGGGAAGTCGTCGCCCCGGGCACGCCCGGCCTGGCTGAGGTGGTGGCCGCGTTCGGCCCCGGGGTGCTGGCGCCGGACGGCAGCCTGGACCGGCCGAAACTGGGCGACATCGTGTTCAGCGACGAGCAGCAGCGGGCCCGGCTGAACGACATCATCCACCCGCGGGTGCGGGCCCGGATGCAGGCGCTGGAGGCGGCGGCCGGCCCGGCCGCGATCGTGGTCCAGGACGTGCCGCTGATCACCGAGAACCAGCTGGCCGCCAGCTATGACCTGGTCGTGGTGGTGGACGTGCCGCCGCGGGTCCAGCTGGACCGGCTGGTCCGGCACCGCGGGCTGAGCCGGGACCAGGCCAGGGCCCGGCTGGCCGCCCAGGCCAGCCGCGCCGACCGGCTGGCCATCGCCAGCATCGTGATCGACAACTCCGGCTCGCTGGCCGAGCTGGACCGGCTGGCCGGCGAGCTGTGGACCGAGCTGCGCCGTCGCGCGGCCCGGCTGTCGGAGGCCCCGCCTACAGTGGGCACGTGAGGAAGTTTCTGACCGTCCCGCTCGTTAGTATCCCCGTGCTTACTGCTGGTGCTCCCGTGCCGCCTGCCGTCGCGATGCCCGCGGCGCGCGCGCTCGGCCGGGCCGGGCGGGAGGCGTCATGCGACCAGTAACGGATCTCCAGCGGCGGGTCGCGCCCTTCGAGGTCATCACCGACATGGTGCCGGCCGGAGACCAGCCCGCGGCCATCGCGTCGATGGAGGCGCGCCTGCGCTCCGGCGCCCGGGACACCGTCCTGCTCGGCGCGACCGGCACCGGCAAGACCGCGACGGTGGCCTGGCTGACCGAGAAGCTGCAGCGCCCGGCGCTGGTCATGCTGCCCAACAAGACGCTGGCCGCCCAGTTCGCCAACGAGCTGCGCGAGATGCTGCCCAACAATGCTGTCGAGTACTTCGTCTCTTACTACGACTACTACCAGCCTGAGGCATACGTCCCGCAGACCGACACCTACATCGAGAAGGACTCCTCGATCAACGACGAGGTGGACCGGCTCCGGCACTCGGCGACCAACTCGCTGCTGACCCGGCGGGACACGATCGTGGTGGCCTCGGTGTCGTGCATCTACGGCCTGGGCACCCCGCAGGAGTACGTCGACCGGATGACCAAGCTGCGGGTCGGGGAGACCATTGACCGCGACCAGCTGCTGCGCCAGCTCGTCGCCATGCAGTACACCCGCAACGACCTGTCCTTCACCCGCGGCACGTTCCGGGTGCGCGGGGACACCATCGAGATCATCCCGCAGTACGAGGAACTGGCTGTGCGGATCGAGATGTTCGGCGACGAGATCGAGCGGCTGATGACGCTGCACCCGCTGACCGGCGAGGTGATGAGCGAGGACAGCGAGCTGTATGTCTTCCCGGCCTCGCACTACGTCGCCGGGCCCGAGCGCATGGAGCGGGCGATCGGCGGCATCGAGGCCGAGCTGGAGGAGCGGCTGGCGGAGCTGGATCAGCAGGGCAAGCTGCTGGAGGCCCAGCGGCTGCGGATGCGCACCACCTACGACGTGGAGATGATGCGGCAGGTCGGCAGCTGCGCGGGCATCGAGAACTACTCGCGGCACATCGACGGCCGCGAGGCCGGCAGCCCGCCGAACACGCTGCTCGACTATTTCCCCGAGGACTTCCTGCTGGTCGTCGACGAGTCGCACAACACCGTGCCGCAGATCGGCGCGATGTATGAGGGTGACGTGTCCCGCAAGCGGGTCCTGGTCGAGCACGGGTTCCGGCTGCCCAGCGCCATCGACAACCGGCCGCTGACCTGGGATGAGTTCGGCGACCGCATCGGGCAGACGCTGTACCTGTCGGCCACGCCGGGTCCCTATGAGCTGCAGCGGACCGGCGGCGAGGTGACCGAGCAGGTGATCCGGCCGACCGGCCTGATCGACCCTGAGGTGATCATCAAGCCGACCAAGGGCCAGATCGATGACCTGGTGCACGAGATCCGCGACCGCGCCGAGAAGTCCGAGCGGGTGCTGGTCACCACGCTGACCAAGAAGATGGCCGAGGACCTCACCGACTACCTGCTGGAGCTGGGCATCCGGGCCCGGTACCTGCACAGCGAGGTAGACACGCTGCGCCGGGTCGAGCTGCTGCGCGAGCTGCGGGTCGGTGAGTACGACGTGCTGGTCGGCATCAACCTGCTGCGCGAGGGCCTGGACCTGCCGGAGGTGTCCCTGGTGGCCATCCTGGACGCCGACAAGGAAGGGTTCCTGCGGTCGGGCACGTCGCTGATCCAGACCATCGGCCGGGCGGCGCGGAACGTGTCCGGCCAGGTCCACATGTACGCGGACAAAGTGACTCCGTCGATGCAGCGGGCCATCGACGAGACGTCCCGGCGGCGCGACAAGCAGATCGCCTACAACACCGAGCGCGGCGTGGACCCGCAGCCGCTGCGCAAGCGGATCGCCGACATCCTGGACCAGATGATCCGCGAGGACGCTGACACCGAGAAGCTGCTCGGCGGGTCCGGGCGGCAGCAGTCCCGCGGCAAGGCCCCGGTACCAGGGCTGTCGTCGCGCGCGAAGGCCGCTGCCGCGGCCTCGGCGGGAGCGCGCCAGGGCGAGGCGGGCGGCGGGCCGGCCAGGGACGACCTGATCGGGCTGATCGGTGAGCTGACCGAGCAGATGCACACGGCGGCTGCTGAGCTGCAGTTCGAGATCGCGGCCCGGATCCGGGACGAGATCCGCGAGCTCAAGCACGAGCTGCGCGGCATGCAGGCCGCCGGCGTCTGACCCGGGCACGCAGGGGGCGGCCACCGGGACGACGCAGCCGCTGGCCGCCGGGTAGCCGTGCCAGCGCGGTCTCGTCTTGCACTGAAGCTGATAACAGCAAGAAGCGGCCTGTCCGCGGGCCGGCTATCTCTGCTGCGCCGATGTCAGGAATCGCCAGCGGGCTCCGACCTCCGGGTGAAACTGCCCCGACTGCGGGCAGTCACCAGGAAGGAGCACGCCATGCTGATTCGCTCTCGGATGGGCGTCAGTGCCGACGGATTCGTGGCCGGCCCGGACCAGATCCCCGCCATCGCCCTGATGCCTGGCTTTGCGCCGGCTGTCTCGCACGGTTTCCCGGAGTTCTTCGCTGGCTGCGACAGCGTCGTCATGGGGCGCAGCACCTTCGTGGCGGGCGTGCAGGCGCCGCGGTTTCCCTGGCCGGGGGTGAGCGTCTATGTCCTGACCACACAGCCGCTGCCCGCGGGCAGCCCGGACGGCGTCAGCTCGGCCGCCAGCGCGGCCGGGCTGGCCCGGTTGCTGCGCACCCGCGGCTCGGACGGCGATGTGCACCTGGTCGGCGGCCCGCAGACAATCCGGGCCTTCCACAAGGCCGGCCAGCTGGACCGGCTGGAGCTCGTCGTCCTGCCGATGCTGCTGGGCACGGGCGTGCCGCTGTCGCCGGCCGGCAGCCCGGCTATGCCGCTGGAGCTGCTGCGATCCGACCGGGTCTTCGCCGACGGCTCGGCCGAGCTGGTCTACGCACCCCGCGCGGCCCGGCAGGCCGGCTAGCCGTCCGCCGGCTGAGCCGCCGGCCGGGGGCTCAGCCGGCGGGGCCAGGCGCCAGTGTCGCCTCAGGGCGGCCATTGCGGGAATGGCGGAACCCGCGGGCCCCCTCGCCGCGTCTAAGCCCCGGCGGAGACAAAAACCGCCGGTCAGCCAGAACGGCCGCGCTGCGTTAGCCGGGCGGCCGGGAAGAGGGTCATCGATGGCCAGATCACCGCGGCCAGCCAGCCTGGCCGGGCCACGTGCCGGCGCCCTGATCCTGCTCGCCCTCGGCGTCGCGGGCTGCGGGACCGTCATCCAGAACGCCGCGGGCTCGGCCAGCGCCACCGGGCCGGCCAGCGCGGCCGGATCCGCTAGCTCCGCCGGGTCCGCGAGCTCCGCCGGGTCCCGGCCGGCGTCCGGCGCGCCGGCCAGCCGCCAGCTGTGCGCTCAGCCCGGTTCCGTGAGCAAGGTGATCATCGCCCGGGCCGCGGTGCTGCGCGTGCCGGTCATGCCGGTCGGCACCAGGCTGTCCGGCTCGGCCAGCGCGCCGCCCGTGCCCAGCCCGAGCGTGTCGGAGCCGGTGATGGTGCCCCGGCCGGTGGTGGTCCGGGTGGTCACCAGCCCGCCACGCGCTCAGGTCCTGGCCCGGGCGCTGTGCGCGCTGCCGCGGGCGCCGCGCGGGCCGGTCAACTGCCCGGCCTTCTTCCTCGGCTACTACCGGCTCACCTTCAGCGCGGCCGGGCGGACGCTGACCCCGGCCACCGTGCAGGTGTCGGGCTGCCAGCTGGTTACCGGCCTGGGCGGCCCGGTCCGGCGGGCCACGCCGGCTTTCTGGAACCTCCTGGCCCGGACCGGGGGGTGGCCGCCGACCTGGCCGGTGCACCTGCCGGGCGGCCCGCTGCCCGCCCCGCCCGGCGTGCCGGGCTGCTCGCCGCTCTCCAGCCGGACCCCGCCCGGCCCTGGCGGGCGGGCGTGCCCTGGCCCCTACCACCCGGTCACCCAGCCCCGCCACTAGCCGCCGTCCGCTGCCTGGCGGCCCCGCCGGACCGCATCCCGGCGCCTGCCAGGCCGCGGGCGGCCCCCTGACCGGGAGCGGGCCCGGCCCCCTGATCCCGGGCCGCCCGCCCCCGCCCCCGCCGCCGCCCGGCCGCCCGCCCATCCCCCTGGCCACCGGGCGGCCGGGCACCGCGCCCCGGCCTGCGCGGCCGGGCGGGCCCGCCCGGCTCGCGCAGGGGCCGACCCGCCGCCCGGAAAGCGGCGCCGGCGTGCCCGGCGCCAGGAGGTTTGCCGGCCCGGCGCACGGCGTAGGGTCAGGACCATGCTGGAGAGCCTGGCCGCCGCTCTGGTCTCGGCTTTCTGCTACGGGATCGCGGCGGTGCTGCAGGCCATCGCGGTCCGGTCCGCCAGCCGCCGCCCTGCCCTGGCCGGGGATGCGACCGGGGACCAGCGGCCCGCCGGGAGCCTGTCCGGCGGTCCTCAGCCCGCCGGTCAGCCAGGCGAGCGCGCCGAGGTCACCGGCGTCGACCCCGGCCTGGTCATGCGGATGCTGCGCCAGTGGCCGTTCATCGTCAGCATCGGCATTGACCTGCTGGGCTTCGTGGCCCAGCTCATCGCACTGGCCCGGCTGCCGCTGTTCGCCGTCCAGGCCATCATCGCGGCCAACCTGGCCGTGACCGCCGTCTGCGCGGCCTGGCTCATGCACGTGCGGCTCAGCGCCCGGGAGTGGCTCGCGGTGGCCGGCGTCGTCGCGGGGGTGGGGCTGCTCGGCGCCTCGGCCGGCGCCGAGGGCGCCACCCGCGCCGGGTTCGGGGTCAACCTGGGCCTGATCATCTCGGTGGCCGCCGTGGCCGTGGCCGGCCTGGCCGCCGCCCGGCTGCGCGGCCCGTACCGGACACCGGTCCTGGGCGCCACCGCCGGGCTCGGCTATGCCGTGCTGGCCGTCTCAGCCCGGGTGCTGCCCGGCTTCTCGCCCGCCGAGCTGGCCCGCGCCCCGGCCACCTACACGCTGGCGGCGGCCGGGATTGTCTCGTTCATGCTGTATGCGTCGGCACTGGAGGGCGGCAGCGTGACCGTGGCCACGGCCGCCGTGGTGCTGGCCGAGACCGCCCCGCCGGCGGTCGTCGGGGTGCTGTTCCTGGGCGACTCGACCCGGCCCGGACTGCAGGCGGTGGCGGTGGCGGGCTTCATCCTGGCGGTGTGCTGCGCGGTGGCCCTGGCCCGGTTCGGCGAGGCCGGCGAGCACGGCGGGCAGCCCGAGCCCGGTCATGATGACCGGCCCGGCGTCGAGGTCGGGCGGCCCGCGGCCTGAGGGGAGCCGGGCCCGTCTGCGGGCCAGCGCCGGCTCGCCGGCGGGCACCCGGCGCGTTTATCCACGTCCGAGCCCCAGCGGCCTGATATCCTGAGATCCCGTGGACCGGACGGTATCCCGGCCGGCACTGACCACGGGAGCTTTACCTTGGCGATGCCAGAGCGCATATCACGGCCGGTCAGCACTCGGCACCTGTTCGTCACCGGAGGCGTCGCCTCCAGCCTGGGCAAGGGCCTGACCGCCTCGAGCATCGGCCGTCTGCTGAAACTACGCGGGCTCCGGGTCAACATGCAGAAGCTCGACCCGTACCTGAATGTTGACCCCGGCACCATGAACCCGTTCCAGCACGGCGAGGTCTTCGTCACCGACGACGGCACGGAGACCGACCTGGACGTCGGCCATTACGAGCGGTTCCTGGACATCCGGCTGCCCGGCTCGTCCAACGTCACCACCGGCCAGATCTACTCCAGCGTCATCGCCAAGGAGCGCCGCGGTGACTACCTGGGCGACACCGTGCAGGTCATCCCGCACATCACTAATGAGATCAAGGCGCGGATCCTGGCCATGGGCGGCCCGGAGACCGACGTGGTGATCACCGAGGTGGGCGGCACCGTGGGCGACATCGAGTCGCAGCCGTTCCTGGAGGCGATCCGGCAGATCCGGCACGAGATCGGCCGGGACCGGTGCTTCTTCCTGCATGTGTCCCTGCTGCCCTATATCGGCCCCTCGGGCGAGCTGAAGACCAAGCCGACCCAGCACTCGGTGGCCGCGCTGCGCAGCATCGGCATCCAGCCCGACGCGATCGTGTGCCGGTCGGACCGGCCGATCAGCGCCGGGCTGAAGCGCAAGGTCAGCCTGATGTGCGACGTCGACGAGGAGGCCGTGGTCTCCGCGCCCGACGCGCCGTCGATCTACGACATCCCCAAGGTGCTGCACAGCGAGGGGCTGGATGCCTACGTGGTGCGCCGCCTGGGCCTGTCGTTCCGGGACGTGGACTGGAGCGACTGGGATGAGCTGCTGCGCCGGGTGCACCGCCCCGCCAGCGTGGTCACCATCGCGCTGGTCGGCAAGTACGTCGACCTGCCCGATGCCTACCTGTCCCCGGCCGAGGCGCTGCGCGCGGGCGGGTTCGCCAACGACGCCAAGGTGAACATCCGCTGGGTGCCCAGCGACGACTGCGAGACGCCCGAGGGCGCCGCGGAGAAGCTCGCCGATGTGGACGGGGTGCTGGTCCCCGGCGGCTTCGGGGTCCGCGGCATCGAGGGCAAGATCGGCGCTGTCCGGTACGCGCGGGAGAACGGCATCCCGCTGCTGGGACTGTGCCTGGGCCTGCAGTGCATGGCCATCGAGGCGGGCCGCAACCTGGCCGGGCTGGCCGGTGCCAACAGCGCCGAGTTCGACCCGGCCGCCGCCTACCCGGTCATCGCGACCATGGCCGACCAGGAGGACGTGGTCGCCGGCGAGCGGGACATGGGCGGGACCATGCGGCTGGGCATCTACCCGGCGGTGCTGGCCGCGGGCAGCCTGGTCCGCGAGCTGTACGGGGCTGACGTGGTGCACGAGCGGCACCGGCACCGCTACGAGGTCAACAACGCCTACCGGCAGACCCTGGAGGAGGCCGGGCTGATCTGCTCGGGGCTGTCCCCGGACGGCCGGCTGGTGGAGTTCGTGGAGCTGTCACGCGAGGTGCACCCGTTCTTCGTCGCGACCCAGGCGCACCCGGAGTTCCTGTCCCGGCCGACCCGGCCGCACCCGCTGTTCGGCGGGCTGGTCGCGGCCGCCATCGAGCGGTCGCGGTCCCGCGCCGTGCCGGCCGCCGCCGAGACGGCTTCCGCGGCGGCCCTGCGCCCGGCGGCCACCGTGCGTGCGGGCGCGCGCTGGGATGGCTGACCCCGAGGCCGGCCTGGCCGCCGGGAGCGCTGCCGCGGCCCGAGGCCCCGTTACTGATCTGGATGCCCGCCCGCTGCGGGACGAGCGGGACCGGTGGCCGGTGACGGCGTCCGCGGAGCTGGCCCGCGGGCGGCTGCTGCGGATGGTCGAGGACCAGGTGCGGATGCCCGACGGGGTGGTCACCGGCCGGGAGTACATCGAGCATCCCGGCGCGGTCGCCATCCTGGCCCTGGACGAGGCCGGCCGGGTGCTGCTGATCCGCCAGTACCGGCATCCGCCCGGCGCGCTGCTGTGGGAGATCCCGGCCGGCCTGCGCGACGTGACCGGCGAGCCGCTGGCCGACACGGCGCGCCGTGAGCTGCTGGAAGAGACCGGCTACCAGGCCGCCGACTGGCGGGTGCTGGCCGACTTCTACAGCACGCCGGGCAGCAGCAACGAGCGGCTGCGCGTCTTCCTGGCCCGCGGCATCACCGAGGTGCCGCCGGAGCAGCGAACCTACGTTCCCGAGCACGAGGAAGCGTTCCTGACCATCAGGTGGGTGCCCCTGGAGGAGGCCGTCGCGGCCTTTCTCGCAGGTGACCTGCACAACGGGGTAGCCGGGGTGGGTATCTTGTCCGCGTATGCCGCCCGGCAGGATGACTTCGCTGGACTGCGCCAGGCGGGCGCGCCCGAGGGACCATAGCGGGCAGCGCGGGCACGGAGGGGAACCACCTGGCAAAGAGGCCGGGCGCCCCGGCGATCGAGGGAGGACCGCGGTCATGAAGGTCG
The DNA here is from genome assembly GCA_963780555.1 of uncultured Actinomycetota bacterium. Lineage (GTDB taxonomy): Bacteria > Actinomycetota > Actinomycetes > Streptosporangiales > Streptosporangiaceae > DASUBV01. The sequence continues at coordinate 999,708 of CAWACD010000002.1, forward strand.
GCGTTCCTAGGGAAGTCAAGAATCACGAGTACCGCGTGGCCATCACGCCGGCCGGGGTGCACGAGCTGGTCCGGGACGGGCATGAGGTCGTGCTGGAGAAGGACGCGGGGGCGGGCTCGCTGATCCCGGACGCGGACTTTGTCGCCGCGGGCGCGCAGATCCTGCCCACCGCCGATGACGTATGGCAGTTCGGTGACCTGATCCTCAAGGTCAAGGAGCCGGTGGCGGAGGAGTACCACCGGATGCGCAAGGGCCAGGTGCTGTTCACCTACCTGCACCTGGCCGCCAGCCGGGAGTGCACCGAGGCGCTGCTGGAGCAGGGCGTCACGGCGATTGCCTATGAGACCGTGCAGCTGGCCGACCGGTCGCTGCCGCTGCTGGCGCCGATGTCGGAGGTGGCCGGCCGGATGGCGCCCCAGGTCGGGGCGCATCACCTGCAGCGCGACGGCGGCGGCCGGGGCGTGCTGATGGGCGGGGTGTCGGGCGTGTACGCGGCCAAGTGCGTCGTGCTGGGCGCCGGGGTGTCCGGGATGAGCGCCGCGGCCATCGCGCTGGGCATGCAGGCCGAGGTGCTGCTGATCGACCGCAACATCGCCCGGCTGCGCCAGGCGGACGCGATCTACCAGGGACACTGCCAGACCGTTGCCTCCAACGCCTATGAGATCGAGCGCGCCGTCATCGACGCCGACCTGGTCATCGGCGCGGTCCTGGTGCCCGGCGCCAAGGCACCCAAGCTGATCTCCAACGAGCTGGTGTCCCGGATGAAGAAGGGCTCGGTGCTGGTCGACATCTCGATCGACCAGGGCGGCTGCTTCGAGGACTCCCACCCGACTACGCACGCCGAGCCGACCTACCCGGTGCACGACACGGTGTTCTACTGCGTGGCCAACATGCCCGGCGCCGTCCCGCACACCTCGACCTACGCGCTGACCAACGTCACCCTGCCGTACGCGGTCGACATCGCCCGGCACGGCTGGCGCGCCGCGCTGATGCGCGACCCGGCGCTGGCCCTGGGCCTGAACACGCACGACGGCGCGGTCACCTGCGAGCCGGTGGCCGAGGCGCACGGGCTGCCCGTGACGTCGCTGTCGGAGGTGCTCAGCTGACCACAGTCGCCGCCGCGATCCGCCGCTACCTCGATCACCTGACCGTAGAGCGGGGCCTGGCCGCGCACACGCTGGAGGCCTACCAGCGGGACCTGCAGCGGTACGCGGCCACCCTGGCCGCGGGCGGTCGCACCGAGATCGGCGCGGTCACCACCCAGGACGTGGCCGACTACCTGGCCGGGCTGCGCGAGGGGGACAGCGAGCACCCGCCGCTAGCCGCCAGCTCGGCCGGGCGGGCGGTAGTGGCGGTCCGCGGGCTGCACGCCTTCGCCCTGGCCGAGGGCCTGGCGGCCGGCGACCCGGCCCGGCTGGTGCGGCCGCCGGCCGGGCCGCGGCGGCTGCCCCGGGCGATTTCCGTCCCCGAGGTCGAGCGGCTGCTGGCGGCGGCCGCCGCCAGCCCGGCGGCGCTGCGGGACCGGGCGCTGCTGGAGGTGCTGTACGGGACCGGGGCCCGGATCTCCGAGGCGGTCGGGCTGGACGTGGACGACCTGGAACTGTCGGGGGACAGCCGCAGCGCGCAGGTGCCCGGCGCCGTGCGGCTGTCCGGCAAGGGCGGCAAGGAGCGGATCGTGCCGGTCGGCCGGTACGCCCGCGAGGCGGTCGAGGCCTACCTGATCCGGGCCCGGCCGGCGCTGGCCCTGGCCGGCCGCGGCGGCGGCAGCCGGGCCAGCGTGAGCCGCGGCAGCCTGCCCCGCCCCGGCGCGGCCACCGCCGCGCTGTTCCTTAACGCCCGCGGCGGGCGGCTGACCCGCCAGGGTGCCTGGGGCGCGCTGCGCGCCGCCGCTGAGCGGGCCGGCCTGGCCGAGGTCTCGCCGCACACGCTGCGGCACTCGTTCGCCACCCACCTGCTGGACGGCGGCGCCGACGTCCGGGTGGTGCAGGAGCTGCTCGGGCACGCCTCCGTCACCACCACGCAGGTCTACACGCTGGTCACCGTCGACAAGCTGCGCGAGGTCTACGCCGCGGCGCACCCGCGCGCGCTGGGCTAGGGCCGGCGATCGGCCGGCCAGCGCGTGGCGGGCTCTTTACCGTGGGCGCCGCGCGCAGTTTGCGAGTACCGGTACCGCTTTGCGGTGTAGCTTATTGAGCAGCCATTTCCCCGTAACCGGTGCGTCGGCTTGCCTGAGCGCGGTGCAGGCGCTTAGAGTCCCCGTTCCAGCGGGCGTATTCTGCGCTAACGCCGGGGAGGTGCGATTCGTGGCAGCGTCCCGAACGTTGGAGGTCAGGCCGGGAGTGGACGGTCCTACCGGTCGGCCCATACCGGTGTTCCCGGTACCCGAGCCTTTGCTGCAGCACGGGCCGGCCAGGATCGCGGCCGTCTGCAACCAGAAGGGCGGCGTCGGCAAGACCACCACCACGATCAACCTGGGCGCGGCGCTGGCCGAGCAGGGCCGCCGGGTGCTGCTGGTTGACTTCGACCCGCAGGGCGCGCTGTCGGTCGGCCTGGGCATCCAGCCGCACGAGCTCGACGCGACGGTCTACAACCTGCTGATGGAGCGCAACATCACCGCGCATGACGTGGTGATCAAGACCTCCGTCAACGGCATGGACCTGCTGCCCAGCAACATCGACCTGTCCGGTGCTGAAGTCCAGCTCGTGCACGAGGTCGGCCGCGAGTTCGTGCTGGGCCGCGTGCTGCAGCCGGTGATCCCCGACTATGACGTGATCCTGATTGACTGCCAGCCGTCGCTCGGCCTGCTCACCGTGAATGCGCTGGCGTGCGCCGACGGCGTCATCGTCCCGCTGGAGTGTGAGTACTTCGCGCTGCGCGGCGTGGCGCTGCTCATGGAGACCATCGACAAGGTGTCCAGCCGCCTCAGCCCCAAGCTCGCGATTGACGGACTTCTGGCCACCATGTACGACTCGCGAACTTTGCACACCCGCGAGGTGCTCGCCGGCGTGGTCGCGGGGTTCGGCGAGAAGGTGTTTCACACGGTCATCAGCAGGACAGTGCGGTTCCCGGACGCTACCGTGGCAGGTGAGCCGATCACGGTGTTCGATCCCGCGTCTAACGGGGCGAGCGCCTATCGCGAGCTGGCCAAGGAGGTTCTGGACCGGTGGCGTCAGGGGGTGCCCGCGGGTCCCGTCCACGGCGGGTAAGCCTGCCGGGGGTTTCGGAGCTGCTGCGGCCAGTGGCGCGCGCTCCGGACGCTCTGCCCCAGCGCCCGGCCAGCGGCCGGGAGAATCACTCCCAGAAGATCACCGTGTACTTGTCGGCGGCCGAGCTGCTGGCGCTGGAACGGGCCCGGGTGGCGCTGCGCGCTCTCGGGATACCGGTGGACCGGGGCCGGATCGTCCGCGAGGCGCTGGCGGTGCTGCTGGCCGACTTCGACACCGAGGGGGAGCGGAGCCGGCTGGCCCGGCGGCTGCGCACGGACGAGGAATCAGCCGGGGGCATGCACCCCAGCAGGGCAGCGGGGATCAGACCAGGAGGCAACGGGGCGCGGCCGGCTGGCGCAGTCGGGTCCGTGGATGGGATAGCGTCATTTCCCGGTGCGGCCGCGGCCGCTGAGCAGCAGGCGGCAACGGACCCTGAATGACCATCATGACAACCAGCGACCCTGGTGACGCCGCGTCGGCGCAGCCCGCTGGTGGCTTCGAGGTGCACCTCGACAACTTTGAGGGCCCGTTCGACCTGCTGCTGGCCCTGATCTCCAAGCACAAGCTGGATATCACGGAGATCGCGCTGTCCAGCGTCACGGACGAGTTCATCGCGCACATCCGGGCCCTGGCTGATGCCTGGGACCTGGACCAGGCCAGTTACTTCCTGGTCGTCGCCGCTACCCTGCTGGACCTGAAGGCAGCCCGGCTGCTGCCCGCCGGCGAGGTGGACGACGAGGAGGACCTGGCCCTGCTGGAGGCCAGGGACCTGCTGTTCGCCCGGCTGCTGCAGTACCGGGCCTACAAGGACGTGTCCGCCGTCCTGGCCAGCCAGATGAGCGCGGCGGCCCGGCGGTTCCCGCGCCGCGTGCCGATGGAGCCGCGGTTCGCTGAGCTGCTGCCGGAGGTCCTGCTGGGCCTGCGGCCGGAGCAGCTCGCGGCGCTGGCGGCTCAGGCGCTGGCCCCCAAGCGGCCGCCGGTAGTGTCGACAGCGCACCTGCACATCCCGCGGACCAGCGTGTTCGAGCAGGCTGAGATACTGGCGGGGCGGCTGCGCGAGCTCCGCCGGGCCACCTTCCGCCAGCTCACCTCCGACTGCGCGGGCACCTACGAGGTCGTGGCCCGGTTCCTGGCCGTGCTGGAGCTCTACCGCGAGGCCAGGGTCACCCTCGATCAGATCACGCCGCTGGGCGAGCTGTTCGTTTCCTGGTCCGACGCCGGGCCGCCCGGACCAGTCATGATCGCTGATGAGGAAGACGACTAGACCTATGCAGAACGGACCGGCTCCCGTCCCCGGGGATGCCGCCGACTCACCCGCCGGGCCCGGCAGTAACCAGCCCGGCGCCGCGCAGCCACCAGAGGCGGATCCGGCGGCCAGCGAGCTGGCGAGGACCGGCCCGGCGGACGCTGAGCTCCCCGGCGCCGGGGAGCCCGGCGCCGTGCAGCCCGACGCCGGGCAGGCGGAGCCCGGGCAGGCGGACGCTGAGCGAGGCGGACGCTGAGCCGCCGAGCCTGCGGGCCAGCCTGGAAGCGATCTTGCTGGTGGCGGACGAGCCGGTGCCCGAGATGGTCATCGCCCAGGTCGTCGAGCGGCCGACCGGCGAGGTGTCCGCGGCGCTGCGCGAGCTCGCCGCCGCCTACACCGCGGAGGGCCGCGGATTTGACCTGTGTGAGATCGCGGGCGGCTGGCGGTACTACACGCGCGCCGAGTGCGCGGGAGTCGTGGAGCGGTTCGTCCGCGATGGCCAGGAGGTGCGGCTCACCCAGGCCGCCCTGGAGACGCTGGCGGTCGTGGCCTACCGGCAGCCCGTCAGCCGGGCGCGGGTCTCGGCGGTACGCGGGGTCAACTGCGATGGCGTTATGCGCACGCTGGTGCTGCGCGGGCTGACCGAGGAGGCAGGCACCGACCCCGAGACCGGGGCGATCCTGTTCCAGACGACCGGGTACTTCCTGGAGCGGCTCGGCCTGGCCAGCCTGGCGGACCTGCCGGAGCTGGCCCCGTTCCTGCCCGATCACCTCGACGACGAACAGGATGCGGGACATGAGCATGTCGGGTCGTGATCGCCGGGATGGCGCCGGCCAGGGCGGTGCCAGTAAGGGCAGCGCTAGTAAGGGCAGTGCCGGCAAGGGCAGTGCCGGCAAGGGCGGCGCCAGCAAGGGCGGTGCCGGCCGCAGCGGCGGAGGTCGCGGCGCTGCCGGCCGCGGCGGCGCAGGCCGGAGCGGGTCCGGGACGGGCGGCGGCCGCGGTGGCGGCCAGGGCGGCGCCGCGCCGGGCAGCGGCGGCCGCGGCGGGGCTGGCGGGCGGCGGGCCGAGCGCGGCGTGACCGCGGGCTCCCGGCCCGGCTGGGTCCGGGCCTGGGGCGTGGACGCCGAGCTGGCCCCGGTGCGCGACTTCAGCCGCGAGGACGGGGTCGGCCCGGGCCGGCCCGGCGGCGACGATGATGACGATTTCGATGACGAGTTCGGCCCCGCGGGGCCGCGCGACTCGCTGATTGACGTGCCCGGCGGGGTCCGGCTGCAGAAGGTCCTGGCCGCCGCGGGCGTGGGCAGCCGCCGGCACTGCGAGGAGCTGATCGGCGAGGGCCGGGTCGAGGTCGACGGCGAGGTCGTCCGCCGCTTCGGGGCGCGGGTGGATCCGGACAACCAGGTCATCCGCGTGGACGGCCGCCGCATCGCGGCGAGCGAGAAGCTGGTGTACGTCGCGCTGAACAAGCCCGCCGGGGTGCTCACCACCATGTCCGACACCCGCGGCCGGCCCACCATCGCTGACCTGCTCGGCGACCGGGCCGAGCGGCTGTTTCACGTCGGCCGGCTGGATTACGAGACCGAGGGCCTGATGCTGCTCATGAACGACGGTGAGCTGGCCCACCGGCTGGCCCATCCGCGTTTCGGCGTGCTCAAGACCTACCTGGCCGACATCGCCGGACCGGTGCCGCGTGACCTGGGCCGCACGCTGATGAACGGGATCGAGCTGGACGACGGGCCGGCCAGCGCTGACCGGTTCCGGGTTGTCGAGCGGGCCGGGTCGCGGGCCCTGGTTGAGATCACCCTGCACGAGGGGCGCAAGCACATCGTCCGGCGGATGCTCGCCGAGACCGGCCACCCGGTCAGCCGGCTGGTGCGCACGCAGGTCGGCCCGGTTCTGCTCGGCTCGCTGAAGCCTGCCGCGTCCCGTCGGCTGACCTCCAAGGAGGTCGGCGACCTGTACGCGGCGGTCGGGCTGTAGCCGCAGGCTGCTGCCCGCTGGCGGGCCGGGCCGGGCTGGCAGACTGGTGACCTGACCCGTCCGGGCGGCAGGCCGCCGCGGGTCAGCCGGGTCAGGTTTCAGCTGAGGTGACGGAAGGGGATGCCGGTGGCGGTCCGGGCAGTCCGCGGTGCCGTGCAGGTCGAGGCGAACGACACAGCCGCGATCTGTGCGGGCACGGCTGAGCTGGTAACCGAGGTCATGGGCCGCAACAACCTCAGCACCGACCAGGTCATCAGCGTTATCTTCAGTGCCACCCCCGACCTCGACGCCGAGTTCCCGGCGCTGGCAGCCCGCAAGCTCGGCTTCCAGGAGGTCCCGCTGCTGTGCTGCAGCGAGATCCCGGTTCCCGGCGCGATGCCCCGCGTGGTGCGGCTGATGATGCACGTGGAAACCGAGCTGAGCCGGCCTCAGGTCCACCACGTCTACCTGCGCGGCGCCGCCGCGCTGCGCCTGGACATCGCCCAGTGATGACCCCTGCGGGCCCCGGCGGCCCCGACGGCGGCCCGGCCGGCCCGGACCGCGGCGCGGCCGGCCCGGCGACCGTCGTGGTCATCGGCGCCGGCCTGATCGGCACGTCGGTCGCGCTGGCCATGCGGGCCAGGGGCGCGCAGGTGTGGCTGGCCGACCGCGACCCGGCCGCAGCCCGGCTGGCTGCCCATATCGGGGCCGGTCACGTGCTGCCCGGCGGCCCGGCCTGGCCCGGGCCCGACGACCTGGCCGGTCATCCGGAAGCCGGTCACCCGGACGGCGATGACCGGGACGGCGATGATCCCGGCGCGGCTGGCCTGCCGGCCGACATTGCCGTCCTGGCCGTGCCGCCCGCGGCCGTCGCCGCCGAGCTGGCCGCGGCCCAGGAGCGCGGGCTGGCCCGCAGCTACACCGACGTGGCCAGCGTGAAGGAACTCCCGCTGGCCCAGGCCCGTGACCTGGGCTGCGATCTGACCAGCTACGTGCCCGGTCATCCGCTGTCCGGCCGCGAGCGGTCCGGGCCGGCGGCCGCCCGGGCTGACCTGTTCCTCGGCCGGCCGTGGGTGCTGTGCCCGGGTCCCGAAACGGATCCCGCCGCGGTGGCGGCCGCCACCAGCCTGGCGCTCGCCTGCGGCGGGCAGCCCGTCTTGCTGAGCACCGCCGAGCATGACCGCTGGGTCGCGCTGGTCTCGCACGTGCCGCACCTGGTCGCCAGCGGGATGGCGGCCCGGCTCGAGCACGCCCCCGGCGGGGCGCTCGGCCTGGCCGGCCAGGGCCTGCGTGACGTGACCCGGATCGCCGCCAGTGACCCCGGCCTGTGGGCGCAGATCCTGACGGCCAACGCCAGGCCGGTCGCCGAGATCCTCGCTCAGGTCGGCGCGGAGCTGCAGGCCGCCGCCCGGACGCTGACCAGGATCGGCAGCGGCGAGGAGGACGCGGTCAAGGAACTGACGGCGATCCTGGAGCGGGCGAACGCCGGCGTGGCCCGGATCCCCGGCAAGCACGGCGGCCCGGCGCGCGACTACGCCATCGTCCAGGTGGTCATCCCGGACCGGCCGGGCGAGCTGGCCCGGCTGTTCGAGGCCGCGGGCGAGGCCGGGATCAACATCGAGGACGTGGGCATCGAGCACTCGCCCGGACTGCCGGCCGGCGTGGCCGAGCTGGCCGTCCGGCCGGACGCCGCGCCGGGGCTGATCAGTGCCCTGGCCGCCGGCGGCTGGCACGTCCGCCGCTGATCTGCCGCGCCGGCGGCCGCGGCCGCGGCCGGCCATCATCCCGGACGGCCGCCATTCCTCCGCAGGTCAGCCGTCACTTTCGGCACATCCGGGCAGAAGAGGCAGGAATGCGAGGTTGGCCGCGAAGGCCGGTCATCAACCGGACGTTCCCGACGCTGGCCTGGGCGCAGCCGGGCCGCCGGTAACATCGCCTTCGTGACAAACTCGGCCTCCAGCATCCAGCAGGCTCCGGTGACCGGCGACCACGAGGAGCCAGGCGGCTGGTCCGGCGGCCTGGTGATCGCTGTCGACGGCCCGTCCGGATCGGGCAAGTCGTCTGCGGCCAGGGGCGTGGCCCGCGGGCTGGGACTGCGCTACCTCGACACCGGAGCCCAGTACCGGGCGCTGACCTGGTGGCTGCTGACCGAGGACATCGACCCGGCCGACTCGGCCGCGGTACTGGCGAACTTCCGCCGGGCCCGGATCGACAGCGGTACCGACCCGGATGCCCCGCAGATCGCCGTGAACGGGCAGGACGTGGCCGGCCCGATCCGGACCAGGCAGGTGTCCAACACCGTCAGCGCGGTAGCCTCGCTGCCGCCGGTGCGCGAGTACCTGATCGGGCTGCAGCGGGAGATCATCGCCGCCGCGGTCAGCGCCGGCCCGGGCATCGTGGCGGAGGGCCGGGACATCGGCACCGTCGTCGCCCCGGATGCCATGGTCAAGGTCTTCCTCACCGCCTCAGAGTCGGCCCGGGCCGCCCGGCGCAGCGCCGAGCTGGCGGCGGATCCCGTGGTCACGGCCGAGCTGACCCAGCGCGAGCAGGCGGCCCGCGATCGCCGGGACGCCGCGCAGTCGGCGGTGGCCGGCGATGCCATCGAGATCGACACCACGGCACTGGGACTGGACGAGGTCATCGCCGAGGTCATCGGGCTGGCCCGCAGCCGCCGGGCGGCGCGCCGTGACTGACAGTTCCCGCCAGGGCACCGGGGGCGCCGGCCTGCCGGGCAGCGGCGCAGGCCCGGACGCCGGGGCCGCCGGAGCGGAGTCCAGCGACCTCGCCTGGGACGACCCCGGCCTGCCGGGCGCGCCGGGCGGCGCGGCCGGGGCCGTGCCGGCCCCGGTGCTGGCCGTTGTCGGCCGGCCCAACGTCGGCAAGTCAACCCTGGTGAACCGGATCCTGGGCAGCCGTCAGGCGGTCGTCGAGGACGTTCCCGGCGTGACCCGGGACCGGGTGACCTACGACGCCACCTGGCGGGGCCGGGCGTTCACCCTGGTGGACACCGGCGGCTGGGATCCCGAGGTGGAGGGCACTCCGGCGCTCGGCGCCCGGGTGTCAGCCCAGGCCCGGGTGGCGGTGGACGCGGCCGACGCGGTGCTGTTCGTGGTGGACGCGGTCGTGGGCGTGACCGACGCCGACGCGGCGGTGGCGGACGTGCTGCGCCGGTCCCGCAAGCCGGTCGTGCTGGCCGCCAACAAGGTCGACGACGCGCCGGGCGAGGCCAATGCCAGCACGCTGTGGTCGCTCGGGCTCGGTGAGCCGCTGGCGATCAGCGCGCTGCACGGGCGCGGCAGCGGTGACCTGCTCGACGCGGTGCTGGACGCGCTTCCCGAGACGCCCGCCGAGCAGCTCGGCCAGACCGGCGGCCCGCGCCGGGTGGCGCTGATCGGCCGGCCGAACGTGGGCAAGTCCAGCCTGCTGAACAAGCTGGCCGGGCAGGAGCGGGTGCTGGTCGACGCCACCGCCGGGACGACCCGCGATCCGGTGGATGAGCTGATCGAGCTGGGCGACAAGACCTGGCGCTTTGTCGACACCGCCGGGATCCGCCGCCGGATGCGGGAGGCGCAGGGCGCCGACTACTTCGCCGCGCTTCGCACCGAGCGCGCGCTGGAGCGGGCCGAGGTCGCGGTCGTGCTCATTGACGCCAGCGAGCCGCTGGCCGAGCAGGACCTGCGCATCGTGTCCATGGTCATCGAGGCCGGCCGCGCGCTGGTCATCGCCTACAACAAGTGGGACCTGGTCGACGAGGACCGCCGGTACTTCCTGGACCGGGAGATCGACCGGCAGCTGCACACCGCGCGCTGGGCGCCCCGGGTGAACATCTCCGCCGCTACCGGCTGGCACGTGGACCGGCTCGTCCCGGCCCTGGAGACCGCGCTGGCGAGCTGGGAGACCCGGGTGCAGACCGGGAGGCTGAATGCCTGGCTGACGGCCCTGATCGCCGCCACGCCGCCGCCGGTGCGCGGCGGGAAGCAGCCGAAGGTCATGTTCGCGACCCAGGCCGGCATCCAGCCGCCGCATTTCGTGCTGTTCACGTCCGGCTTCCTGCAGGCCGGCTACCGCCGGTTCATCGAGCGCCGGCTGCGCGAGGAGTTCGGCTTCGCCGGGACCCCGCTGCACCTGTCGATGCGGCTGCGCGAGAAGCGGGCGGGCGCGGGCCGCCCGGCCAGGGGAGCGCGGCGCAGCTGACCCCTGGCCGGCCCGGGGCTGATGGGCCGGACTGTTGGGCCCGGCCAGGCGGCAGCGTGGACCGGGCCGCTGGCGCTGGCCTGGCCGGGCCGCCTACCCGAGGCGGGCCAGGCGGTGCTGGCTCGGCCGCCCCTGCCCCGCGCTGTGCCGGACGTGGCCGCCGGGCCGCCAGCCGGGTGCACCGGGCCGGGCCGGGCCGAGCTGGAACCAGACGGTGGTGCCGGCCGGGCCGCGCAGGAACCCCCACTGCCGGGCCATGGTCTCCACCAGGAACAGGCCGTGCCCGTCCGAGGCGTAGGTGTCGCCCTTCACCACCGGTGCGCTGGTGGCGGAGCCATGGTCGGTGACCTCGACCCGGATGCCGTCGGCGATCTCCAGGACCACCACCAGGACCGAGCCGCCGGGCCCGCTGGACTTGCTGTGCCGGACGGCGTTGGTCACCAGCTCCGAGGTGAGCAGCACCGCCGTGTCGGTGACCGCGTCTAACTCGCCGAGCGCGGTCGAGACAAACGCGCGCGCGGTCCGGACCTGATCGGCCCGGCCGGGAATGGTGAGGGTCCCGAGAACGGCGGCGCCCGCCATTCTCGCAAGATCCTCAGTCGCATCGCTTGCGCGCGACACCGCTACTGCCATCTCGGTCGCTCCTTCCCCAGCTGCACCGGTAAATGGCGGTCCGTCACTTTCGTAACGGATAGCGCCGGATCCGTGCGAGGCCAGCGGGATGGTTGCACGGCGTGACGCCTTGTCACTCATAATGGTATGAGCGTGCATGCCACGCAAGTGCGTGAGAGAAATCTTGCATACGAAATCTCAGATGAGATCTCATCACACCGCCGTTTTTCAGGTATGGTGATCTCGAAGTCCAGCAAGCGCGACGGCTGACCAGCTATGTATCAGCAGGACACAAGCCGCGCTGCCTTCCCCTAAAGGGGGCGAGTGCCCGTGTCGATTGGCCCGACAGTCCGGCGGAGACGTCTCGGCAGCGAGTTAAGGCGGCTGCGGGAGGCGCAGTCGATCAAGCTGGAAGAGGTCGCGGAGCGTCTCGGCCTGGCTCCGTCCACGCTGTCGCGCATCGAGACCGGCAAGGCACCCACCCGGAGCGCCTACCTGACGTCCATGCTGGAGCTGTACGGCGTGGATGACCCGAGCCAGAAGCAGATGCTCACCGAGATGGCCCGGGAGGGGCACCGCAAGGGCTGGTGGCAGGTCTGGGAGGACGTGCTGCCCACCGGGTTCGGGATCTACGTCGGCCTGGAGGCCGAGGCGGCCTCGCTGCGGGTCTATGAGTCCCTGGTCGTGCACGGGCTGCTGCAGACCGAGGAGTACGCCCGGGCCGTCATGACCACGGTGCGCCGCCGGCAGTCGCCGGAGGAGATCGAGCGGCTGGTGAAGCTGCGGATGCAGCGCCAGGATGCGCTGCTGAAGGCCGATCCGCTGGAATTGTGGATCATTCTCGACGAGGCCGTCATCCGGCGTTCCATGGGCTCGCCCGCCCTTATGCGGCGTCAGCTCGACCATCTGTGCGAGGCGAGCCTGATGCCGAATGTCACGCTGCAGGTGCTGGAATTCTCCAGCGGCCTGCACCCCGCGCTCAACGGCCCATTCGCCATCATTGAGTTCCCCGAGCGATTTGACCCGGATGTCGTGTATTCCGAGGGCGTCGGGGGGCAGGCCAATATCGAGGAGCGCGAGCGAGAAGTACGTGCCCGCGTGGAGGCATTTGACCTACTTCGCGCCACCGCCCTGCCGCCTTCTGATTCCGCCGAGCTCATCCGAGAAGCCAGCCAGCAATGCATGTGATTTACCAGAAAGGATCACCCATGAATCCCGACCTCTCCGGCGCGACCTGGATCACCAGCCGGTCGTGCAATAACTCGGCCTGCGTGCAGGTGGCCCACCTGCCGGGCGGCCTGGTCGCCCTGCGGGACTCCAAGGACACCGCCAAGCCCGCGCACGTGTTTGACGGCACGGAATGGACTGCCTTCCTGGCCGGCGTCAGGAACGGCGAGTTCGACCAGCCGGCCAGCTAGACGTCGGGCCTGTCCGCGGCACCGCGCGGGCAGGTCCGGCTGCCACTGAGGCCGCCCTGCCCGGCGCCAGGCAGTCAGGAACGACGACGGCCGCCCGGATCCACTGGATCCGGGCGGCCGTCACAGTCAGGGATGACAGCGGCGGCCCGGATCCGCGGATCCGGGCCGCCGCTGTGCAGCTGGGGCGGCGCGCTGGCCGGCTACCCGACCGGCACCCCGAACTCGCCGTCGCGGGCTCCGCCGAGGAATGCGTCCCACTCGGCGCTGGTGAAGACCAGCGCCGGGCCGTCCGGGTGGCGTGAGTTCCGCAGGGCCACCTCGCCTGCGGGCAGGAACGCCACCTCGACGCAGTTGCCCCCGGTGGGCCCGCTGCGGATGCTCTTGCGCCAGACTGCGTCAGCGAGTTTCGCGGCCTCCCGGCGTGAATTGATCATTCGGGTTCCTCCAGATCGTTGATCAATCCGCGGATGAACTCCTTGCTTTGCTCAGGGGTCAGGCTGGTCGCGGCCATCTTCTCCATGGCAGCGGTGTACCGGTCCACGTCCATGCGCTTGTCCAGGTACATGGCGCTGGTCAGGTGCTCGAGGTACACGACATCGGGCAGGTCACTCGGCGCGAAGGTGAGGATGCTGAAGCTGCTGGGCGCCAGGTAGGTGGCGCCGTCCGGGAACGGGGTGACCTGCAGGGTCAGGCCGGGCCGGTCGCTGATCTCCAGCAGGTACTCCAGCTGGCTGCGCATCAGGGCCGGGCTGCCGACCGGGCGCTTCAGCGCCATCTCGTCGATCAGGGCCCACAGCCGCAGCCCGCCCGTGGTGAACCGGCGCTGCCGTTCCTTGCGGAGGACGACCAGGCGGTTGGTCTCCTCCAGGGAGAACTCGCCCAGCTCGAGGATCGCGGTGGCGTACTCCTCGGTCTGCAGCAGGCCGGGCACGAACTGCGAGTCGTAGCTGCGGATGAACTCAGCGGACTCCTCCAGGCCGATATAGGCCTGGAACCACTGCGGCAGGATGTCCTGGTAGCGGTGCCACCAGCCGGGCTGGTTGGCCTGACTGGCCAGCGACAGCATCTGCTCGCGCTCGGCGACGTCGGTGATGCCGTAGAGGCTGAGCAGGTCGGCGATGTCGACCTCGCGGAAGGCGTTACGCCCTAATTCGATTCGGCTGATCTTGGACTCTGAGGCCCGGATCGCTCGCGCGGCCTGCTGCGCGGTGATCCCCCGTGCCTCACGGAGGCGGCGCAGCTGAGTGCCGAGGAGGATTCGCAGTACAGTCGGGCCAGATGCCTCTTCCGTCATGTTGTGCACTCCGTCTCGCCGTAGTCCAGGCTCCGCTCAGATCCTGGCACAGAGATCGGTGATCATATTATGACGCTGGCCTGGCCGCGCCCTTAGTGCAGAAAGTCCCGACGCAATTGCGTAATGGACTTGCCGCCAATCGTTACTTACTTCATGATATCGCAGCTGGGATTTCGCGCCACCCCCTGCGCGTGCCCAGTATTGACCATCGCGATCTTATTGACTACCATGCGCGCCTGATCTGTCGCAATTAGTAGTCGCCGGGCGGGTGGTGCCGCGTGGCCGGGCCTGCGGCCCGCCCGGCGGCGCGGCCGACCGGCCGCGGCTGGCCTGGGCAACCTGGCTACGATCGGGAGCAGGCTGGCCGGAAGCCAGCGATAGGTGCCATCCGCGACAGCACGGGCACGGCAGCAAGGGCAGGAACATGCGCTACAGGGCACTGGGCAACTCGGGACTGGTCGTATCCGTGGCCGGACTTGGCTGTAATAATTTCGGTCGCCGGCTGAACGTGGAGGCGACCCGGGCCGTCGTGGACGCGGCCATGGATTCCGGGATCACCCTGCTCGACACGGCCGAGTCCTACGGCGGCGCCGGCCGCTCGGAGGAAATCCTGGGCGAGGTGCTGGCCGGGCGCCGGGACAAGGTCGTGCTGGCCACCAAGTTCGGGCACCGGGGCGCCGACATGGGCTACGGCCCGGCGGCCGGCGCGCAGGGCGGGCGGGCCTACATCCGGCGGGCCGTGGAGAACTCGCTGCGCCGGCTGCGCACCGACTACATCGACCTGTACCAGATTCACACGCCGGACCCGCAGACCCCGGTCGGCGAGACCCTGGCCGCGCTGGGCGAGCTGGTCACCGAGGGCAAGGTCCGCTACATCGGCCACTCCAACTTCGCGGGCTGGCAGATCTCCGACGCCGTGGCCGCGGCGCGCGAGCTGGGCACGCCGCCGTTCATCTCGGCGCAGAATCACTGGTCGCTGCTGGAGCGGGACGTGGAGACCGAGGTCGTGCCGGCCTGCGTGCACCACGGGCTGGGTGTCCTGCCGTACTTCCCGCTGGCCAACGGCCTGCTCACCGGCAAGGTCCGGCGCGGCCAGGAGCCGCCGGAGGGGACCCGGCTGCGCGAGCGGGTGGGCTACATCACCGACGCCAAGCTGGACAAGGTGGAGGCGCTGGCCGAGTGGGCGGACCAGCACGGCCGCTCGCTGCTGGAGGTGGCCATCGGGGCCCTGGCGGCGCTGCCCGGCTGCACGTCGGTGATCGCGGGCGCGACGTCAGCTGACCAGGTCCGGGCCAACGCCGCGGCGGCTCAGTGGGTCCCCTCGGCCGAGGACCTCGCGGAGGTCAGCAAGATTGTTTCCGTACCGGCCGCCTGACCGGCCCGCGCCGCGCTAGCCCGGTGAGCCGCGGTTACCCGGCGCCCCGTTACGGATAAGTCCGTCAGGACGTCGCCTCTTGTACAGGGCCGCGATGTTGGCCAGGAACCGCGCGGAGTAGGAGATGGCCGGGGTGTCCCCGCCCTGCTGGTAGCCGCCGATCACGCCGATGACCCGGCCGGTCCCGGTGGTCTTGCTGACGTGATACAGGAACGGGCCGCCGCTGGTGCCGTCGGTGTAGCCGGCGCAGTCGAACACCTCCTGGCGCAGGTGCGGCCGGGTGAACGCGCGGGCCCTGGCCCAGCAGCCCACGGGCAGCTCGGAATCGTCGGGGTAGCCGATGACCCGGACTTCCCGGGGCAGGCTGGTGCCGGTGGCGAGTGTCTCGGCGCCGGCGTATTTCTCGACCCGCACGCCCTTGCGGCCGGCGATCAGGAACGCGACGTCGTCGTTGGGATCGCGGCTGCGCTTCCACCGGCTGTCGGTGTAGGTGGCGCGGACGATCCAGCGGCCGTGCGGGAAATGGCCGTCGTGATAGCCGGGCGCGAAGGTCACCACGCCGGCCGGCTTGAGGCTGCGACCCTGCATGCAGTGCGCCGCGGTAATCAGCAGGTTGCCGAGCTTGCTGTGCACCACGCTGGCCGTGCAGAAGTGCGTCAGCTTGCCGTTCTTGCTGGTGAACAGCGCGCCGACCGCCGATGTCCCGCTGAAGGACTGCGCCTCCGGCGCGGTGAGCTGGGCGGCCATCGCGGGGTCCGCGGCCGTGGGCGTCGTCATGACCAGGCTGGAGGCGGCCGTGGCCAGGACCGCGGCCGCCGTGAAGGCGGAGCGGATCAGCCGGGCCGGACCGGGCCGGGCGGCCCGGGCCCGGGTCCGCGCCGCGGACGGTCGCAGCGGTGGCGGCAGCGCCGGCCGTAGCCGGTGCCACGGTGCGTCCTTCATCCTGCGCCCGGCCCGTCCCCTCGCCAGTAAGGCGGCGGGGTGATCCGCCGCGGCTGCCCTGCTTTGCCTGCTCCTCAGTTGATTGTGACGTTCCCTTTGCCGCTGATCCAGATCTGAAACACGCGATATTGCGCGGAGTTTGTCCGGTCAGCTGGCCCGGACCATACCCACCCGGCATGGCCCGGACCGCGGGGCGGTTACGGGGCGAGCACCCCAGGTAGCTACATTCAGGGCGCGGATCAGTTCAGTCCTGCCCGGCAGTCCAGCGAAAGCGGTGAAGAAGCTTGGCTCGCGGTACCGTCCCCGCCGGTCCTGCCGTCCCTGATCAAGCCGCTCATGCCACCTTCGCGAGCCTGCTCGCGGTCCGCGAGTTCCGGTGGCTGTGGCTCGCTCAGCTGCTGTCGGTAGCCGGCGACCAGCTCGCCCGGGTCGCGCTGACCGTGCTGGTTTATGACCGGACCGGCTCCGCGTTCTGGTCGGCCGTTACCTACGCGGTGACGCTCGTGCCGTGGCTCCTCGGCGGGCTGGCGCTGTCCGGCCTGGCTGACCGGCTGCCCCGGCGGGGGCTCATGATCGCCTGTGACGCGGCCCGGATGGTGCTGGTCGCGGTGATGGCGGCCGTGGCCGCAGCCATGCCATCGCGGGCGGGCCTGCTGCTGCTGGTCGTGCTGCTGTTCGTGGTGACGCTGCTGGACTCGCCGTTCAAGGCAGCCCGGTCGGCGATGCTGCCCGACATCCTCCGCGGCGACCTGTACGTCCTGGGCATCGCGGTGTCGCAGGCGGCGCTGCAGGCCGGGATGGTGGCCGGCTTTGCCCTCGGCGGGCTCGTGGTGGCGGTCCTGCACTCCGGTGGTGCCCTGGCCGCCGACGCGGCCACGTTCGGGGCCTCCGCTCTGCTCCTCGGCTTCGGGGTGACCGGCCGGCCGGCGGCCGCGGCCGGCGACCCGGCTGGCCAGGCCCCGGTCCGGCGGGGTGCGGGCCGGCTGCGGCTGGTCTTCGGCAGCGGCCCGCTGCGCACGCTGATGCTGTTCGGCTGGCTGGTGACGTTCTACGTCGTGCCCATGGGCCTGGCGGTGCCGCTCGCCAGCTCCGCTGCCGGGGCTGGCGGCCTGCCGCAGGCCGTTATCGCCGGCCTGATCTTCGCCGCCGGGCCGCTGGGCGGCCTGGCCGGCTCGCTGCTCTTCAGCCGACTGGTCCCGGCTGCCCGGCGATCACGCTGGCTGGGACCGCTGGCGACAGCCTGCTGCGCGCTGCTGATGGCGTTCTGGCTGCGGCCCGGGCTGGTCGCCGCGCTCATCCTGCTCGCTGTCTCCGGCGCGTTCACCTGCTACCAGCTCGCCGCCAACTCCGCGTTCGTCGCGGCGGTGCCGCCGGAGCGGCGCGGCCAGGCGTTCGGCCTGGCCAACGGGGGCATGCAGGCGTGCCAGGGAGTGTGGGTCGTGCTCGCGGGCTGGCTGGCAGCGCATGCGTACTCGCCTGCAGCAGTGATCGCCATTAGCGGCGGCATCGGGGCAGTCATAGCCGCCGCCCTGGCGATCGGCTGGCGGCGGGAATCAGCGGCGACTCCCGCCGGGAACACACAGGCGTTAACGAGTAAGGATCGCGGGTTACTGCCACTCGTGGCGCATGTCAGGCCTCCTTCCGAGGCGGGGGTAGCGGGGCGGGTACGCGGGTTACTGCCACTCGTGGCGCATGTCAGGCCTCCTTCCGAGGCGGGGCTAGCGGGGCGGGTACCGACGGAGTCGGGGCGGGTACCGACGGAGTTACTGCCACTCGTGACGCATCTCGGCCCTCCTTCCGGCTGCGACTGGCGGGCTTGCTGGCGGACGGGACGGTTACTGCCACTCGTGACGCACGGCGGTGCTCCTTCCTGGGCTGGCGGGGACGGGCTGCGGCGGGCCTACTGCCACTCGTGACGCATGGAGTGCGCCTCCTTCCTGGCGAGCTGAGCGGGGTGTGCCGGGACCGTGGTTACTGCCACTCGTGACGCATCTCGCGCCTCCTTGTTCTCGCGGCGGGCGGGGTTGTCATCGGACCGGTGTTACTGCCACTCGTGACGCATGGAGTGCGCCTCCTTCCTGCCGGGTTGAGCGGGGTGTGCCGGGACCGTGGTTACTGCCACTCGTGACGCATCGCGGGCCTCCTTTCGGCGCTGTCGGAATCGATCAGCCAAACGGCAGCGGGCGAGTCGGCTGCCAGGCGGTTACTGCCATTCGTGACGCATGGTGGTCCTCCGTCCGGTTGCGGGTGATTGCCAGCAGAGCGTGCCGGCCGACGTCCGGCGTTACTGCCACTCGTGGCGCATGGCGGGCCTCCTCCCTGCAGGAGCGGGTGCTGCGACCGGGCGGCCGGGACCCGGTGAGCCGCGCCGGGCCGCAGCGAGCGAGCCGGGGCGGACAAGTCGGACCGTCCGGAGCAAGGGGTTATGGCTGGCTATTTTGCCGTGTTACGCCCACCTGTGCCGCTCTTGTGGTATAAGGACCAGCCTCTTGTGCTACATTTGCACCTGATATGTCATCCCGAACCGGGCGAGAAGGTCAGCCTTTTGCAAAGGACAACGCCTGGTCCGTTGGCCGCAGCATGGTTGATCTTCGGCCGCACTTGACAAGCCGGGGCGATTATTGTCACTATGCGGCATTAGTTATGTGACATCCGCAAAACGCTGCCCCGGTGCCTCGATAGTGTCCCTACGGAGTGCCCATGGCCGCAGCGCACCTGGCTAGGGAAGTCAGCGTCCGGCTGCGCGCCCTGCCGTCCCGGCTGGCCGGATGGCCGATCTGGTCGCTGTCCCGGCCGCTGCGCAGCTACCTGATCCTGATCACGGCCTGCGCCGTCGCCGGGCTCACGGTCACCCTCATCGACATGCCCTGGAAGCTCAGCCAGCTGCTGATCTTCCTGGGTTTCCTGGCCTGCGGCATCGCGGCCATCGAGTCGACCAGGGGAGTGCGCGAGGTCCACGGGACCGTGGGCCGGGACCTGCAGTCGGTGTGGTACCTGGCGGCGGCCATCACCCTGCCGCCCGGCTACGCCATGCTCGCGCCGGTGCCGCTGGCGGCCTGGCGGCTGTGGCGGGTACGCAGCGGGCTGATGCACCGCCGGGTGTTCAGCAACGCCACCATCAGCCTGGCTTACGGAACCGTGGCCATGCTGTTCCGGATGGTCCCCGACAGCCTGGCCGGGCCCCATCCCGGCTCGCAGACGCACGTGCTGACCTGGACGGCCGTGGTCGCCGTGTGCGCGATTGTCGCCGTGTGGATTAACTGCGCGCTGCTGTTCGCCGCTATCCGGCTGTCGGACCAGGCCGTCCGGCTGCGTGACCTGTTCGGGACCAGGGAGTCCATTACCGCTGACTTCCTGGAGATCAGCCTGGCCGTCTCGCTGACCCTGGTGGTGGCAGTCAACCCGGCGCTGATGGCGCTGGCGCTGCCATCGGTGATCTTGTGCCGGCGCTACCTGATGCGCTCCCAGCTGGTCGCCCAGGTCCGGGTCGATGCCACGACCGGGCTGCTCAACCCGCGAACCTGGCAGCGCGAGGCCGAGGTCGAGGTCTACCGGGCGGCGCAGGCCAGCACCCCGCTCGCGGTGGCGATGATCGACATCGACGACTTCGGCTCGGTGCAGGAGTCGGCGGGCGATGACGTCGCCCGCCAGCTGCGCCGCGACGTCGCCGCCATGCTCGCTGACCAGCTGCGCGATCAGGACATCATCGGGATCTTCGGGTCGCGCGAGTTCGCCATCTTGTTCCCGTGCACCAGCGTCGCCGATGCCAAGCGGATGACGGAGCGGCTGCGCGACCGGATCGCCGGCGAGTCCATCGCCATCGAGTCCGGCACCCAGGCCGGGTTCGTCTTCCGGCTGACGGTGTCCATCGGCGTGGCCGTGATGAATGAGACCCGGCGGGCGCTGGGCGAGCTGATCGGCGCGGCCGACACCGCGCTGGGCACGGCCCGGCAGACCGGCTGGAGCAAGATCTGCATTGCCGCCGAGCCCTTCGCGGACGGCGACTGACCCGGTAGGGCAGGCTGGAGGCAGCCGGCCCGGCCGGTTCCGGCCCTATCCGGGCCCGCCCGCCCGGCCCGCGACCCGGCGAGCCCGGCCGCCCGCCGGGCCCGGCCCGGCAGGCTCCGTCCGCACGACTCAGGGAGAGCGCCGCATCATGAGAGCCGCCGTGTACGACCGCCTCGGCCCGGCCGCCGAGGTGCTCAAGGTCATCGAGATCGACCGGCCAGATCCGGGGCCCGGCCAGGTCCGGGTCCGGATCGAGGCCTCCGGCGTCAACCCGACCGACTGGAAGTCGCGCGGCGGCGCGACGCCGCGGCCGGTCAGCGGGTTCCAGATCCCGCACCACGACGGGGCAGGCGTCATCGACGCCGTCGGCGAGGGCGTCGCGCCGGGCCGCGAAGGTCAGCGGGTCTGGGTCTGGCTGGCCGCGGCCGGCCAGCCCTGGGGCACCGCGGCGGAGTGGTGCGTCGTCCCGGCGGACCAGGCCGTGCCGCTGCCCGACGGCGTCTCCGCCGAGCTCGGCGCCAGCCTGGGCGTGCCTGCCATGACCGCGCACCGGTGCCTGTTCGCCGACGGCCCGCTGGCGGGCCGCAGCGTCCTGGTCGCCGGCGGCGCCGGCGCCGTCGGCCACTTCGCCATCGAGCTGGCCCGGCACGCCGGGGCCCGGGTCGCCGCGACCGTCAGCGGCCCCGCGAAGGCCGAGCTCGCGCGGCGGGCCGGGGCCGAGCCCGTGGTGAACTACCGCGATCCCGACGCGGCCGCCCAGCTGCGCTCCCTCGCCCCGCTGGACCGCGTCGTCGAGCTCGCCCTCGGTGCCAACCTCGCGCTCGACCTGGCCCTGTCCGGGCAGGCGACCACCATCGTCGACTATGCCGCCGAGCCGGCCGACCCGGTGCTTCCGGTGCGGGCCTGCATGACCGCCAACGTCACGCTCCGGTTCGTGTTGCTGTACGGGGTGCCGCGGCCCGCGCTGCTGGAGGCCGCCGCCGGTATCACCGCCGCGCTGTCGGCCGGCGCGCTGACACCGCTGCCCGTCACCCGGTTTCCGCTGGATCAGGTCGCCGCCGCGCAGGATGCGGTGCAGGCCGGCGCGGTCGGCAAGGTCCTGGTCATCCCCTGAGGGATCACCGGTAACGACGTGGCCGGGCCGGCCCGGCTACGACGAGTGGCTGCGCAGGTAGTCGGTGTAGAACGGGCGCAGCGACTCAGCGATCTCGCCCTGGCCGGAGTCGATGGCGTCGTCGATCAGCCGGGACAGGTGCAGCGCGTCAGCCGTGGCCAGGTCGGTCCGGCCCGCCGCCGCCTCGCTCGCGGGCAGTTCGCGCAGCAGGTCCCACAGGAACTTGACGTCCACGTGGCGCCGGGCCCGGTGCACGGCCAGGTCATGCAGCTCGCGCGCGGACAGCTGGTCGAGATTGTCGCCATCGGTCATGCGCCGACCCTACCGGGCGGCCGGGGCCGCTCCGGCCGCACGCCGGCCCGCCCGCGGTCGCCCGCGGTCCCGCCCTGGCCGTGCCCGTCCCGCCCGCGGCCGGCCGCCGTCCCGGAGGCCGGGCGCAGGTCCCGGCCTCCGGACGCCGCCGTGCAGGCGGCTGGCCCGCGCGCCGTCGGCTCAGGGGGCCAGCCGGTGCAGGTCGCGCGGGAACAGCGTGACCTGGCGGATGTTGGCCGCCCCGGTGATCCGGGCCGTCCAGCGTTCCAGGCCGATGGCAAACCCGCCGTGCGGCGGCATGCCGTGCTCGAACACCTGCAGGTAGCTGGCGTACCGGGCCGGGTCCTCGCCGCGGGCGGCCAGCGCCGCCAGGTAGTCGGAGTGCCGGTGCAGCCGCTGCCCGCCGGTGACCAGCTCGAGCCCGCGGAACAGCAGGTCGAAGCCGTTGGTCGAGCCCGGCCGGCCCGGCTCCGGGTGGGTGTAGAACGGCCGCTTGACCATCGGGTAGCCCGTCACGTACAGGAACTCGCTGCCGTACTCGCGCAGCGCCCACTCACACAGCCACCGCTCGTCGGCCGGGGCCAGGTCCGGCTCGCCGCGCGGGTCCCGGCCCGCCTGAGCCGCGATCAGCTCCTGGGCGTCGGTGAACCGGATGTCCGGGATGACCGCGGGGACCTCCGGCAGCCGCGCCGCCAGCAGGCTGGCCGCCGGGCCGGCTTGCTCGCGGATCCCGGTGGCCATGCCGTCGATCACCTCGCGCAGCACCGCCATCACGTCGCGGTGGTCGGTGATGAACCCGAACTCGGCGTCCAGGCTGGTGTACTGGGCCAGGTGCCGCGCGGTGTCGTGCGGCTCGGCCCGGAACACCGGGCCGACCTCGTAGACCCGCTCGAACACCCCGACCAGCGCCTGCTTGTAGAACTGCGGGGACTGCGCCAGGTAGGCCGGCCGGCCGAAGTAGTCGATGCCGAACACGGTGGCGCCCGACTCGGTCGCCGACTCGACGATCTTCGGCGTGTGCACCTCGGTGAAGTCCAGCCGGTCCAGCGCCGCCCGGAACCCGGCGACGCTGGCCGCGGCGATCTCGAAGCCGGCCCGCAGGGCCGGGTGGCGCAGGCTGGCCGGGGCGCCGTCCAGGATGGCCGGCAGGCCGGCGGTGATGGCGGGCCGGTACACCTCCAGCGGCGGCGGGCTGGCCGGCCCCGACAGCGCGGTGACCGCCGGGCTAGCGATCTCGGCGCCGCCGGGGGCCTGCGAGCTCGCGGTCACCTGGCCCTCGACCTCGATGACGGTCTCCTCGGGCAGGCCCGTCAGCTCCGGGTCGCGGACGACCACCTGGGCCAGGCCCGAGCGGTCGCGGACGATGAGGAAGGTTACTGATTTCAGTTCCCGGCGGCGATGCAGCCAGCCGGCGATCCGCACGTGCTCACCGACATGCTTGGGCAGGTCGGCAGCGAGGACACGAGAGATCATCACACTCCACACTCCTTGCGGGATTGCGTGACCCCTTGGGAGTGCGGGCGAGAAGGGAACTCGCGGTGCCACCGCACTTTCACCGTCGCGGGCGGGCCCGCGACGGCCTCGTTGCGGCCCGGTCACGGGGGCCAGCCGGCAGGGCATCAGGCGCGCCGCTGGCTGCGGCAGCCGTTCCTCCCCGCGCTCGGGAGGGTCTTCACGCGGGGGTGCGAGGCGGCTTTCTCAGCTGCCGGCCGCTCTCTGCGCGCCACGTGGTCGATTGCGGCGCCCTGCTCGCTTGCTCCCGTGCTACTCGTCTCCGTCAGCGCGTTACCGCCAGGCTACCGGCGCTGTCGAGCGATTACCCTGTACAGGTGTACGTTCCGCGCCATTTCGCGCTTTCTGACCTGGCCCAGATCGAGGCCTTCGTCGCGGCCGCCGCAGCGGCCGACCTGGTGACTTTCGACGGCACCAAGCCGGTCGCCTCGCTGCTGCCGGTGATCTGGGATCGCCCGGCGGCGGGTGCGGGCGGTACCGGGCCTGCCGGCGAGCCCGGCGAGCCCGGCGAGCCCGGCCGGCCGGCACCGCCGCGCCGGACAACCCTGGCGGCCGCAACGGCGCCGCCGGGCCGGGCGATTCTCACGCGCAGAACGGAGCTGCCCGGCCGGACGGGGCTGTCGGGCCGGACCTGGGCCGGCTCGTCGGACACCTGGCGCTGGCCAACGAGCAGTGGCAGAACATTCAGCCCGGCAGCCAGGCCCTGGCCATCGTGCACGGCCCGCAGGCCTACATCTCGCCGTCGTGGTACGAGAGCAAAGCGCGCCACGGCCGGGTCGTCCCGACCTGGAACTACGAGTCCGTGCACCTGACTGGCACGCTGACCGTGCACCGCGACGCGGAGTGGCTGCGCGCCCTGGTGACCCGGCTGACCCGGCTGCATGAGGGCGGCCGGGAGCACCCGTGGGCCGTTACCGACGCCCCGCCCGACTTCATCAACGGGCAGCTGCGGGCCATCGTCGGCGTCGAGCTGACCATCACCTCGGTCGAGGCCAAGCGCAAGCTCAGCCAGAACCGAGGCCTGGCGGACCAGCACGGCACCATCGCCGGCCTCCGCGGCGACCCAGGCCCTGGCCCGGCGGCCATCGCCGACCATATGACCGCCCGCCTAGCCGCCGAGTCGCCAGAGCCCGACCCCGCCGGCTAGCCCGAGGGCTGCCTCGCCGCCGAGTCGCCGGACCCCGACTCTGTCGGCTAGCCCGAGAAGTTGCGGTGACCAGAGCACCCGCACCCGCGCGCCCCGACCCGTCAAATCTCCCCTCTCCATCTCTACCCTCCATCCCCTTCACTGATAACAGCAAGAAGTGCCCCCGCGCGAGCATCCTGGGCCGCTGGCAGCCTCCCTTCGCGGGCTGCACCTCAGGAACGTGTGAATGTCAGGGGGTCCCAACCCCCTGAAACTGGCACAATCTTGACGTCGACCTGATAACAGCAAGAAGCGGCTCGGCGCGCATGCGTTCGGGACGGCGGGGCTAGAGGGCGGGGCGGCGGGGCGGGGGTCAGCCGAGGCAGCCGGGGTCGTCGTCCGGGTCGGCTGGAGCCTCCTCGCGCGCGGCGCGGCACGCTGCGGCGGCGGGCGAGGAGCTGGCCGAGTCCACGCCGGCCTCGATGGCCTCGGAGATTTCCCGCAGCTGGCCGACCTGAAGCGGGGTCAGCTGGTCGAAGATCAGCTGCCTGACCTGCTCAACATGGCTGGCCGCCGCCGATTCCAGGGCCGCGAAGCCCTCGTCGGTCAGCCGGGCTACCTGGCCGCGCCGGTCGGTGGGGCATGCGGCCCGCTCGATCCAGCCGCGCTCCTCCAGCCGGGCCACGGCATGGGACAGGCGGCTCTTGCTGGAGATCGAGGCGTCAGCGAGCTGGGTCATCCGCAGCTCGCGGCCCGGTGCCTCCGACAGCCGCACCAGGATCTCGTAGTAGGCGTGCGGGATGCCCGCCACGAGCTGCAGGTGGCCGTCCACCTCAGCGAACAGCCGCCGGCATGCGCCAATGAACGCCCGCCAGGCCTGCTGCTCGGCGGGGGACAGCCAGCGAGTCTCAGTCTGCTCCACGGGAACAATCATACGCGACATGTAGTTGAGAGTTTGACAACAGGCCGAACGGCCTGATACTCATTGAGTGTTCAACGACAACACACAGAGTACGCATCCAGCATCCACAGGAGCGCCAAATGACGGAAACGACCCTGACCCAGATCCCCGGCTACCTAGCGGGCAAGTGGAGCATCGACCCGGTGCACTCTGAGGTCGGGTTCTCGGTCCGGCACATGATGGTCAGCAAGGTGCGCGGCAGGTTCACGGAGTTCTCCGGCGAGATCGTCACCGCCGAGAACCCGGCCGACTCCTCGGTGACCGCCGAGATCAGCCTGGCCTCGATTAACACCGGTAACGAGCAGCGCGATGAGCACATCCGGTCGGCCGACTTCTTCGAGGTCGAGACCCACCCGACGATGACCTACCGGTCCACCGGCGTGACCGTCAGCGACGGCGACTTCGCCGTCGAGGGCGAGCTGACCCTCAAGGGCGTGACCAAGAGCATCCCGCTGCACCTGGAGCTGAACGGCTTCGGCCCCGACCCCTTCGGCGGCACCCGGGCCGGCTTCACTGCCACCACCGAGATCAACCGCCGCGACTTCAACGTCAGCTTCAGCGCCCCCATGGAGGGCGGCGGCGTCGTGGTCTCGGACAAGATCACGATCCACCTGGAGATCGAGGCTGTCCTGGCCTCCTGACCAGGAGCAACGCCAGCTGCCTGAGCAGCAGGGCCCGCTAGCAAGGCCAGCGCGCGCCGACCCGGAATGACCCGGGACGGCGCGCGCTCGCTGTATCTGGCCCGGGGTTCAGCGCCGGGCTGCTGGGAACCTTCCTAAGGCAAGACGGCCGGGATCGGGGGTTCACAACGGAGTCTGCGGGGGCCAATGCGGGCATCGGGGGCAAAGCGCAGCATGAGCCGCGGATCGCGGCAGGGAACATCGGCCGCCGGGCAGCCGTCGGCGCGGGCGCGGGCGCTTGCTGGAGTACGCCGCGAGCCTGCTGCCCGTCGGCCAGGCGGAGGATGCGACCGCCCGGCTGCTGGAGCGGCTCGCCCTGGAGTTCGGCGCGGAGGGCGCGCTGGTCCTGACGCCCGGCTCGGCCGGGCCGCTGGGCGAGCATGCGGTCTACCCCCGCGAGATCAGCAACGACCTGGTGCTGCTGTCTCAGCTGCGGTCGGCCTGGGCTGAGCACGGCGGCCGGGCCGCCAGCAGCGGCCGTGCCTTCCAGGTCGATCTTGACTCCGGCCAGCACCGGGTCGGGCTGCTGGTCGCGCCGGCCGAGCCGGTCATCGGCCGCCGTCCGTGCGCCGTGGCGCTGCTGGGCGACGTGGCCCGCTGGAAGGCGCCGGCGCGGACCACCCTGAAGGCACTGGCCACGATGATGGCATCGCTGCTGGACGTCGGGGCCGTCGCCCAGCCGCGCGCCGAGGAGCGGCCGTGGCCGGACTGGGCCAGCGGGGAGCAGGCGCGTCCCGAGGGGACCCGGCCGGGCCTGCGGCTGATCCGGCCGGGCCTGCAGTTCCCCAGCTCGCAGTCGGCAGGCGTGCAGCCGCCCGCAGGCGGGGCACCGGGCCGCCCGCCGCCCGCCATGCCGCCGGGCGGGCACGGTACGGACGTGCCCCCGGCACGGGGACGCGCCGGCGAATCCGTCCGCCGGCCCCGGGCGGCACGCTGCCCGGTCGGCGGTCCCGGCCCGGAAGTCACGCGGTAACCAGGTACCGGAGCCGGAGGGCGGCTTCCCGCTCGACACCGGGCTGGTCGCCAGTGCCCTGGTGGCGGGGGCGCCGGAGGCGATCGTGGCGGTGGACTCCAGCCGCCGGATCCGGGAGTTCAACCCGGCGGCCGAGGAACTGTTCGGCCGCAGCCGCGCGGAGGCGCTCGGCCTGGACATGCCCGAGGCGCTGGTGCCTGAGCGCTACCGGCAGATGTTCGTGGACGCCATGGCGGGCTACCTGGCGACCGGCGACCCCACGGCGGTCACCCAGAAGGTCCTGCTGCGGGCCCTGGGTGCCGACGGGACCGAGCGGCCGATCGAGCTGACCCCGATGCCGGTCACGGTCGCGGGCGAGACCTACTTTTTCGGCTTCATCCGGGACGCCTCCGACGTGGAGAACGCGGGCCTGGCCGTGGCCGAGGGCGATGCCCGGTTCCGGCTGCTGTCGGACCTGGCCCCGGTGGGCATCATGCAGACCGACATCGCCGGCGTCTGCTCGTTCGTCAACGACAAGTGGTGCGAGATGTCCGGGATGGCCGCCACCGACGTGATCGGCCGGAACTGGCGCAGCACCATCAACATCAGCGACGTCAAGCGGATCGACGCCATCCGGGGCAAGGCCACGACCGGACCGGAGGTGGCCACCGACTGCCGGCTCAAGACCGCCTCGGGCCGGGAGATCTGGGTGCACGCCGTGGTCCGCCGGGTCCTGGACCAGTACGGCAACCTGGTCGGCCGGGTAGCGGCGCTGACAGACGTCAACGAGCGCAAGCGCACCGAGGCCGCGCGGGAGCAGGACCGGCGCCGCCTGGTCGAGCAGAACGTCGAGCTGCGCGACCTCAACGAGACCCGGGTGCGCTACCTGGCGACGGTCTCGCACGAGCTGCGCACGCCGCTGACCTCGATCGTGTCCTTCTCCGACCTGATCCGCTCGGAGGCTGACAAGCTGGGCTCCGACGCCGGGGAGTACCTGGATATTGTCCAGCGCAACGCCGAGCGGCTGCTGCGGGTGGTCGGCGACCTGCTGGATCTCAGCAGCCTGGAGGAGGGCGTGGCCCGGCTGGACCTGGCGCCGGTCTCGGTGCCGATGCTGGCCCGCGAGTCGGTCCGGACCGGCTGGTCGATCGCGGCCGTGGATGGCATCCACCTGGACATTGACGCCGTCGAAGGACCTGAGGTGCGGGCCGACGGCGGCCGGATGCAGCAGGTCCTGGACAACCTCATCTCCAACGCGGTCAAGTTCTCGGCCTCGGGGGACCGGGTCGAGGTCAAGGCCACCCACGACGACCGGGAGTGGCGGATCGACGTGACCGACACCGGAATCGGCATCCCGGCGGCGGAGCTCAGCCGCCTGTTCGACCGGTTCTTCCGGGCCTCGAACGCACGCGAGTCCGAGGTGCCCGGCACCGGCCTGGGCCTGCCCACCGCCAAGGCGATCACCGAGCTGCACGGCGGCCGGATTGAGGTCGTCAGCACCATGGGCAGCGGCACCACGTTCACCGTGTACCTGCCCATCGAGCCATGACCGCGGCGCTGCCCGGCCGCCTGCGCACCGGCCGGGCAGGCGGACCGGTGCTGGTGATCGAGGACGATGCGGACATCGCGCGGGCCATCAGGGTGGTCCTGGCGGCCGGCGGCCTGGAGGTGCTGTCCGCCGCCGACGGCCGGTCCGGGCTGCGTGCCTTTCACGCCAGCCGGCCGGGCCTGGTGGTGCTGGATATCGGCCTGCCGGTGATGGACGGCTGGGCGGTGCTGGATCGCATCCGCGACCTCAGCGAAGTACCGGTGCTCGTGCTGACCTCGCGCGATGAGGAAGCGGACAAGGTACGCGGCCTGCGGGCCGGCGCCGATGACTATGTCACCAAGCCGTTCAGCAACGCCGAGCTGCTGGCCCGGGTGGAGGCGCTGCTGCGCCGCGCCCGGCCCGCGCCCGCCGACGCCGAGGTGTATGACGACGGGCTGGTGCGGGTGGCCTTCGCCGACCGCCAGGTCAGCGTGGCCGATCGCGACATCAGCCTGACGCCGACCGAGTTCCGGCTGCTGACGGCCCTGATCCGGCACCCGCACCAGATCCTGTCTCCCGAGCAGCTGCTGGAGCGGGCCTGGCAGGACCCGGCCGGGATCGGCCCGGACCGGGTGAAGTTCGCGATCATGCGGCTGCGCCGCAAGCTGGGCCAGCATGATGCCGGGGCGCCGATCGAGGCAGTCCGCGGCTTTGGCTACCGGTACCTGCCACCGGGCTGAACGGCCAGGCAGCAACGGGACTGCAACCGGTCCGGCAGCTGACCTGCAACGCCGCGTGAGAACGCTGGAGTCATGAGTGATTTCCAGCCCCGGCCCGACGGCAGGATCCTGCTGGTCGAGGACGACCCGGACTCAGCCCGCTTCATCCGGCACGTGCTGGGCGGCAAGGCCGGCTTCGAGATCGAGCACGAGCCGAGCCCGGCCGCGGCGCTGCCCCGGATCGGCCCGGAGCGCTGGGACTTGATCATCACCGATATCGAGATGCCGGACATGACCGGCATCGAGATGCTGGAGGCGCTGCGCCGCCAGGCGCCAGCGGTCCCGGTCGTGGTGATCACCGCGCATGCCACCGTGGACAACACTCTCGGGGCGCTGCGCGGCCGCGCCGATGACTTCCTGCAGAAGCCGCTGCGGCCGGACTCACTAATCACCACGGTCAGCAACCTGATCGCGGGCGGCCGGGGCGGCCGCGAGGTCGTGCTGGCCGTCGGCGCCCACCCCGACGACGTCGAGATCGGCGCCGCCGGGGCGCTGCTCGCGCACCGCGCCGCCGGGCATGACATCGCGATCCTCACCATGAGCCGCGGCGCCCGCGGCGGCCCGGACGAGGCGCGGGCGGGAGAGTCCCGCCGGGCCGCGGCGATCCTGGGGGCCAGCCTGTACCTGGAGGACATGGAGGACACCCAGATCAGCGAGTCGGACCCGACGATCAGCGCCATCAGCGCCGTCATCGAGAAGGTGCAGCCCACGATCGTGTACACCCACTCGATTCACGACGTGCACCAGGACCACCGCAACACCCACCGGGCCGTGATGGTCGCCGCCCGCGAGGTGGGCTCGGTGTTCTGCTATCAGTCGCCGTCGGCCACAGTGGACTTCCGGCCCGCCCGGTTCATCGCGATTGACGAGCGCCTGACGGTCAAGCTGGCGGCGATCGGGGCCTTCGCCTCGCAGGCGTCCGTCCGGCAGTACCTGGCCCCCGACCTCATCGAGGCGACCGCGCGGTACTGGTCCCGGTGGGGCAGCGGCCGGTTCGCTGAGGCCTTCGAGGTCGTCCGCGACCATGCCGCCGGCCCGGTCCCCGGCACGCCGGGCCTGGCCGCCGCGACCCCGCGCGAGGCCGCCGAGACCCAGCACGCATTGCAGGAAGCGGCGGTGCGCAAGGCCGCTGATCAGGAGGCAGCCGAGCTGGCGGCCGCGGTCGCGCAGAATGCCCCGCACGAGCAGGCCGCCCAGCAGGCCCTGGCAGAGCAGGAATCCGTGGTGGAGCAGCATCTACGGGAGGCCGGCCATGTCACCTCGTGAAGCCCGCCGCAGCGACGCCCGCGCCCGGACTCGCGGCGGAACCTGCGTCCTGGTCACCGGCGCCGGCGGCCCCGCCGCCATCGCCGTGATGAAGTCGCTGCGCGCTGATGAGTCGGTCACCCTGCTCGCCGCCGACATGGATCCCTGGGCGGCGGGGCTGTACCTGGTCCCGCCGGCCGCCCGCGCGGTCATCCCGGCCGGGAGCGCGCCGGACTTCGCCGGGCAGCTGCTGGCCCGGTGCCGCGAGCTGGGTGCGGACGTCGTCATCCCGACCGTCGACTCCGAGCTGCTGCCGCTGGCCACCGCCCGGCCCGCCTTCGAGGAGGCCGGCATCGCCCTGATGCTGCCGCCCGAGCGCGCGCTGGCGCTGACCCTGGACAAGCTCGCGCTGGCCCGCGCCTGCGCCGGGTCAGTCCGGGTGCCGCGCACCGAGCTGCTGACCGAGGAGATCAGCCCCGACTCCTGGACCTACCCGGTCATCATCAAGCCGCGCACCGGCAGCGGCTCGCGCGACATCACCGCGATCATGTCCGCCGATGAGCTCAAGACGATGGAGCCCGCGCCCGAGTTCCTGGTCCAGGAGTACCTGCCGGGGGAGGAGTACTCGATCGACGTGCTGGCCGACTCCGCCGGGCGGGTGGTGGCCGGCGTGCCGCGGGTCCGGGCCCGGGTGGACTCGGGCGTCTCGGTGGCCGGGCGGACCCTGCACGACCAGGAACTGGAGCAGTTCGGGGCCACGGTGGCGACCATTGTCGGCCTCACCTACATCGCCAACGTCCAGGTCCGCCGCGACCACGCTGGCCGGCCTCTCCTGGAGGTCAACCCGCGCGCCCCCGGCTCGCTGCCGCTGACGGTGGCCAGCGGCGTGGACATGCCGCGGCTGGCGCTGGACGCGCTGCGCGGCGCGGAGCTGCCCGAGCACGCGGAGTTCTGCGAGAAGGCCATGGTCCGGTACCTGGCGGAGCGGTTCCTGGACCTGTCCGAGATCGCCGCGACGACGGCCTGACCGCGTGACCGTCGTCAAGCTGCTGCTGGCCGCGGCGGTGATCGCCGGGGCCCTGCCGCTGGTGGTGGCCAGCTATCAGTTCCTGCTCATCGGCTTTCACTTCCGGCGGCTGCACTACGACCGGTGCGCGCCGTGCTTCCCGCGGACCGCGATCCTGATCCCGGCCTGGAACGAGGCCGCGGTCATCGGCGCCTCGGTCGACCGGCTGATGGGACTGCGCTATCCGCGCGGGCGGGTGCGGATCTTCGTCATCGACGACGCCAGCACCGACGGCACGCCGCAGGTGATCGGGGCCAAGGCGGCGCAGTACCCCGGCTCGGTGGTGCACCTGCGCCGGGAGGTGGGCGGCCAGGGCAAGGCGCACACCCTCAACCACGGCCTGGCGCACGTGCTGGCCGACGACTGGATGCAGGCCGTCCTGATCATGGACTCCGATGTCATCTACGAGCCGGACTCGCTGCGGCTGATGACCCGGCACCTGGCCGACCCGCAGGTTGGCTCGGTCACCGCCTACATCAAGGAAGGCAGCCGGCCGGGCAACTACCTGACCCGCTTCATCGGCTATGAGTACATCACCGCGCAGGCCGCGGCGCGGCGCAGCCAGAACGTGCTCGGCGCCATCGCCTGCCTGGCCGGCGGCGCCCAGCTGCACTCGCGGGCCAACATCGAGGCGATCGGCGGCCGGATCGACACCGCGACGCTGGCCGAGGACACCATCACCACCTTCAAGACCCAGCTGCGCGGGGCCCGGGTGGTGTTCGAGCCGCACGCCGTGGTGTGGGCCGAGGAGCCGGGCAGCATCCGGGCGCTGTGGAAGCAGCGGCTGCGCTGGGCCCGCGGCAACGTCCAGGTGACCCGGCGGTTCTGGCGGACCTGGTTCCGCCCGCAGGCCGGGCACCGGCTGGGCGGCATCACCTTCGGGCTGTTCTGGTTCGCCCTGCTGCTGCAGCCGGTGTTCCTGCTGAGCTCCTCGGCAGCGCTGGTCACCTTGTTCTACGTCGACCAGTCGCTGGCCTGGCACGCTTTCCACTTCCTGTGGATCACCAACGTGCTGACCTATGCGTTCATCACGACGTTCGCGCTGCTCATCGATCCGCACACGGGACGGCACGTGTGGCGCGAGGCACTGCTGTTCCCCGGCGTGGTCAGCCTGATCATCATGATCTCCGCCGTGGCGCCGGCCCCGCTGCGCTTCCTGACCTATCACTTCCTGAACTGGGCCGGCGCCACTCAGCTGCGCGGCTACGGCGCGGAGGTGGAGTTGTTCACCTACGTATGGCTGGCCGCCTCGATGGGCGTGGCCTACCTGGCCAAGGCCATCGAGGGCCGGCGCGGCGGCCGGGTCACCAGCCCGCTGCTGATCTTCCTGGCCGGCTACGGCTCGCTGCTGTGCGCGGTGACCTTCGCCGCCTACGTCAAGGAACTGCGCCGGGCTGACGCCTCCTGGGACAAGACCGAGAAGAGCGGCAAGGTGGCGATGCCGGCGTGACCTCGGCCCAGGGCCCGGCGGCAGGCCCGCAGGCCGGCGAGCCCCGCCCGGTCCCGCCGGGCGCTGACGAGCCAGCCGGCGCGGAGCCGGGCCAGCCGGCCTTCCGCGGCGAGTTCGATGCCGAGCTGCGCCGGGACGCCGCCTATGAGTCCGGTCTGGCCGTGAAAGCGCTGATCGCGCTGGCTGTGGTCGCGGTGCTCATCACGATCCGGCTGCTCGGCTTCTGATCCCTGGCCTAGTCTTATGTCCTGTCATGAGGCGAAGGGGCGGGGTAGTCATGTCGCAGGAATGGCCGGAGGGGACTCCGGGGGGTCAGTCCGGAGGCGGTGAGTCCGGGGGCGGCCCGTACGGCCAGTGGCCGCCGCCCGCCGATCTCGGCCACCAGAACGGGTCGCCGTTCGCGCAGCAGAACGGGTCGCCGTTCGCGCATCAGAACGGCACCGCGGCCGTCCCGCAGAACGGGTCGGCGCCCGCCGCCCCCTACGCGCGGCCCGGCCAGGAGTACGGCTTCCCCGGCGCCGCGGCCGCGGCGGGCATCCCGGTACCCGGCCCGGCCGGCTACGGCCCGCGCCCGCAGTCCGACGACCGGGCCTGGGCGACGGTGGCCTACCTGACCCCGTTCGTGGTCAGCTTCCTCGGGCCGCTGATCATCTACATCCTCAAGCGGAACGAGTCCCCGTTCATCCGCTACCACGCGGCCCAGGCCCTGAACATGATCATCACTGTCACGGCGTACTCGGTCATCCTGCTCGGGCTGGGCACCGGGGCAGCGGTTGACGGCCATGGCGCGCTGTTCGTGCTGGCCTTCCTGCTGTGGCTCATCCTGGGGTTCGTGTACCTGGTGTTCCTGATCGTCGCCACGGTGGGCGCGAACCGCAGCGACCGGCCCTACCGGGTGCCCGGCTGGCTGTGCCTGCGGGTGATCCGCTGAAGCCGGCTGGCCGGCCCGCCGGCGGCACGGCGGCCTGACCGGGCGGCCCCGCCGGCGCTATCCATACCAGCTGTTAACGGGCTGTCCACCCGGTTGTCCGCGGCGCGACGCTAGCGCTTGCCACGATCACCTCCGTTTGCTGCCCCCGGCATGTGGAGGTCCTCGCACGTGAGCCAGCTAGTTTCCCGGCGTTCGTTCCTCGGCGGCGCCACCGCGAGCGGTCTGCTGCTCGCCGCCAGCCCCGAGTTCTGGCGCCAGCCGGCCATCGCCGGCACCCAGAGCGCCAGCCAGGTCCACCTGCAGTTCGGCGCCGACGCCGCGCGGGAGATGACCGTCTCCTGGGCCACCGCCACGTCGGTATCCCGGCCCCGGGTGCGGCTCGGCTCCGCCCGCGGCGGCTTCGGGCGGGTCATCGGCGCCGAGACCCGCAGTTACACCGACGGCGTGAACGGCGTGCAGACGATCACCCAGCACGCGCAGATCGGCGGCCTGGAGCCCGGCGCCAGCTACGTCTATGAGGTGCTCAGCGACGGCGCGGCCCCGGTCCAGGGCACCTTCCGCACCGCGCCAGCCGGCCGGGTGCCGTTCCGGTTCACCAGCTTCGGCGACATCGGCTCGGGCAACCCGGTCTGGTCCAAGTCCTCGCTGAACGCCATCACCGCGACGAACCAGATCGAGCGATTCGACCCGGTGGTGCACCTGCTCAACGGTGACCTGTCCTACGCCAACGTGAACCAGGCCACCATGCCGGCGGTGTGGGCGGACTTCATGAACACCACCATGCCCTCATCCATGCACCGGCCGTGGATGCCCGCCCTGGGCAACCACGAGGTCGAGGCGGGCAACGGACCGCTGGGTTACCTCGCCTACCAGACCCGGTACACGCTGCCGGGCAACCACAGCTCGTTCGCCGGCAACTGGTACAGCTTCCAGGTCGGCTCGGTGCTGTTCATCTCCCTGGACAACAACGACGTCGTGTACGCCAGTGACGGCGGCGCGTTCCTGAACACCAGCGACGCCCTGTACATCCGCGGCTACTCCGGCGGCGCCCAGGAGCGGTGGCTGGAGCGGACCCTGCAGCTGGCGAACCTGAACCCGGCCGTCGACTGGATCGTCGCCTACATGCACCAGCCGGCCATGTCGAGCTCGTCCAGCGGCAGCGGCAGCGACCTGGGCATCCGGCAGACCTGGATGCCGCTGTTCGACAAGTACGGCGTCGACCTGGTGCTGGCCGGCCATGACCACGACTACGAGCGCAGCTACCTGGTCCGCGGCACCGACCCCGGTACGTTCCTGCGCCCGTCGGTGGTCAGCACCGACGTGGCGCAGGTCGATACCTCGCGCGGCCTGGTGCACATCGTCCTGGGCGGCGGCGGCACGTCATCCCACGATGACGTGTACGGTCCGCCCGACACGGCCACCGGCGACCCGCTGACCTCGCAGATCTACACCGAGCCGCAGCCCTTCAAGGCCGTGGCCAACGAGAGCGAGGTCGCGACCTGGTCGGCGGTCCGCGACCCGGACACCACCTTCCCGTGGGGGATCGGCGTGTTCGACGTGGACCCCGGCCGCTGGCCCGGCGACACGACCTCGATCAGGATGACCTTCTACCACACGCCCGCGGCCACCACCGCGGACCTCAATCCCGCTCCGGTCGCCTACGACACGTTCACCGCCGTCCGGCCGCGCCGGGATGGCCTCGGTCACCGCCACCACGGCTCCGAGCCCGCGCACGCGGCGCGCTAGCGGGCGGCCCAGCGGTCCAGCAGGTCGGCCTCGCCGTCCGCGGCGAGGCCGGTCCGCGCCGGCACCGGGGTCGGGTGGCTCGCCTCGTGGGCATGCAGCTCGGCGATGCTGGTCCGCAGCGGCCGCGGCGCCAGGCCGGCGGCGTGCGCGGCGGCCGGGCTGGCCGCGTTGATCTCGGATTCCTCCAGGTCGGCGCCCGGCCACAGCGGCAGGCTCTCGTCGTCCAGGCCGGCGGCGGTCAGGAAGCTGCTGTCCACCCAGGTGAGCCGGGTGCCGGGCGGCGCGACCTCGGCCGCGATGGCCTCCAGCATCTGGCCGAAGCCGAACGGCGGCGCGGGGCTCACCGCGTGGAAGGTGCCGCTGGTCCCGTCCGCGGCCAGCGCCACCGTCCAGGTGCCCAGGTCCCGGGCGTCGATCACCTGGATCGGGTCGGCCGGGTCGCCGGGCGCCAGCACGTTGCCGCCGCGCGCGATGCGCTCGACCCACCAGGTGAACCGGTAGCTGCGGTCCCACGGGCCGATGACGTAGGTCGGCCGCACGATCGTGGTGCCCGCGGCGCCGTGCAGCCGGACTGCCGTCCGCTCGCAGCTGACCTTCAGGCCGCCGTAGGTCTGCACGGTGATGTCCTCGGTGGCCGGGTCGTCCAGCTCGGCCAGCGGTGCATCCTCGGTGAAGCCGGGGGCCACCGGCGTCCGGTAGGCGGAGGTGGAGGAGATGAACACGTAACGGCCGCCGCGGCCGCCGGCGCTGCCGAGCGCGGCGTGCAGGGCGCGCACCTGCCGGGGCACGTACGCGCAGACGTCGATGGTGGCGTCCCAGCTGCCCGCTGCCAGCGGGGCCAGATCGCCGTTACGGTCTCCTATGAGGTGGGTGGCCTGAGGGAACAGCCCGGCCCCCGTCTGGCCCCGGTGAAACAGCGTGACCTCGTGACCGGCCGCAATCGCCGCCTCGGCGATGTGCCGCCCCACGAAGGACGTTCCGCCCATGATCAGGATGCGCATGGCCGAACGTTAGCGGATGTGGTGGATATGCCGCGCGGCTGCGTAGCATGCGGCCCATGAACTCTGCCGACCCCGATCGCGTGGCCCGTCTGGAGCGCCAGGTGGCCTATCTCCTGCAGCACCTGGGCATCGACCCGGACGTCGCGGCCGGCCAGCCGGGCGGCTCGTCCTTCGGCTCGGCGGCCGACATTTTCGGCTCGGCACCCGTCCCGGCGGCAGGCTTCGGGCCGGCGCCCGCTGCCCCGGCCCCGGCGGCCGCCGGCTACTCGCCGGAGCTGATGGCCGCCATCCAGCGCGGCCGGATGATCGAGGCGATCAAGATCTACCGGGACCTGACCGGAGCGAGCCTGCGCGAGGCCAAGTCCGCCGTCGAGGCGATCGCCCGCGGCGGCCAGTCGTAGCGTCCTAGGTACCGAGGCGGGGCCGGCGGGCGTCGGACAGGTCGGCGATCCACGACTCGGACACGACCAGGTCGGTGCGGGTCTCGGCGAGCAGTTCCTTGCGGTCCTCGCGGGCCGGCGGCAGCCGGGGCGTCTCCCGCGGCGAGGCGGCGAGCCGCAGGGCCAGCGCCGGGCACATGTCCACGGCCTGCTTGGCCTCGCGCTCCAGCCACGGCGGCACCGGCATGTCCAGCGGGACCGGGAAGCCCTGGCGGTCAAGCTGGACCAGCTCGGGCACCAGGTGGGCGCACAGTCCGTGGCCGCGGCAGCGGGTCCAGTCGATGGACAGCCGGGTGTCGCCGTACTCCGGCGGCATCGGCAGCACGCCGCGGACGGGCCGGCCGCAGCTGCCGCGGAACAGGTGCGCGGTGAGGTCCTCGGTCAGCACGTCCAGGGCTGACAGCACGAACTGGAACACGCCGTCGGGATGTGAGCACGCGCCGCGGCCGCGCACCGAGGCGGCGGCCCGGCGGGCGGTATCCAGGGCGTCCAGGCCGCCGGAGCCGTCGGCCACCGCGGCCAGCGAGCGGGCGATGCTGGGCAGGCCGAGCTTGCACGGGCCGCACTGGCCCGACGACTCCCCGGCCAGGTAGCTGGCCACCCGGGCGACCTCGCCCATCGGGCAGGTGCCCGAGCCGACGGGCAGGATGATCCCGGCGCCGAGGCTGCCGCCCGCGGCGGCCAGGCCGGCCCGGCTGACCGGCGTCTCGTAGGCCACCTCGGTCGGCAGCCACATGCCGTGATAGCCGCCTACCAGCACGCCGTCCTCCGGCGTCGCCCCGCACAGGTCCAGGACCTCGCCCAGCGGCAGCCCCGAGGGCACCTCCACGACCGCCGGGCGGTGCACCGAGCCGCTGACCGACAGCAGCACCGTGCCGGGCTCCTCAGGCGTGCCCACCGAGGCGTAGTTCTCCGGGCCGAGCATGGCCAGCACCGCGATCTGCGCGAACGTCTCGGCGTTCGACAGCAGCGTCGGCCGGTTGTCCACGCCGCTCTCTGCCGCCCGGACCCGGCGTCCGTTCGGCAGCGCGATCTTGCCGTTGATCGCGTTGACCAGCGCGCTGCCCTCGCCCGAGACGAACCGGTCGGGCACCTGCACGACCATCATCATCCGGCGCAGGTCCGGCTCGGCGTTGGCCAGCGCGGTCACCCAGCGGGTCATGCTGCCGTCGCCGGACACGCCGACCACGATCTCCCGGGCGCGCAGCGCCCAGGCGACCACCAGCGCGCCGCCCAGCACCAGGTACGGCGACTTCTGCAGCAGCGCCAGGTCCTTGTAGCTGCCTGGCTCGCCCTCGGTGGCGTTGACGACCACGACGATCTGGCGCTTGCGGGAGCGGGCGGCCGCCACCGTCGCCTGCAGCTTGCGGGCCACCGGGAACGCCGCGCCGCCGCGGCCGCGCAGGTCCACCTGCTGGGCCATGGCGATCAGCTGATCGGCGGTGAGGCGGGGCAGCTTGCCGAAGATCGACTGGTAGGCGGCCAGGTCGATCTGCTGCATCCGGTCCAGGCCGGCGGTGAGCCGGGCCTGGCCGATGCACAGGGTCTCGGGGACCGGGGGCAGGGCAGTCACCGCTGCGCTCCGCCGGGCATGCCGGTCCAGTCCCGCGGGTCAGTCCACTCGGCCGGCGCGGGCCAGCCGTGCGGATCGGTGGCGTCCAGCTGCAGGCCGGGATCGGGCCGCCGCCACTGGCCGGCCGGCGCTACCGGCGGGCCGTCGTAGTAGGGCCCGCCCGCCGGGGGCCCGTCGTAGTACGGCCCGCCCGCCGGAGGCCCGTCGTAGTAGGGCCCGCCCGCCGGGGGCCCGGCCAGGTGCGGAGCAGGCCGGTACGGGGCCGCCAGGTGCGGCGCGGGAACCTGATGCGCGGCCAGCTGCGGCGCAGGCATCTGCGGCAGGCCCATCGGGGGAGTGGTCATCTGCCGGACGGCCTCCTGCTGGTCGGCCATCCGCTGCTGGGCCATCCGCTGTTCCGCGGCCTGCTGCTGGGCCAGCTGGTCGGGCGCCATCTGCTGCGCGTTGAGGTACAGCGGGCCGGTCTGCTGCGCGGTGACCCGCGGCAGGCTGCCGGTGTTAGCGCCGGGGGCGCCGCCGCGGCCCGGGCAGGCGGGCAGCGCGCGCAGGCCAGTCTGGGCGCCGCCGAGTGCGCCGGCGCCCATCGTGGCCGCGCCGAGCGGGGCCATCGCGACGCGCGAGCCCGGCAGCAGGCCGTCGGCGGGCACGCTGACCCGGTCGGGCACCGGGTGCGGGAGCTTCTCGTCCTCGGCGCGGATGGTGGCCGCGAACCGGATGCCCACGGCCAGGGCGACCAGGGCGACGCAGGCGCCGTAGCTCCAGTCCACGTACGGCTTGGCCGTTCGGCCGGCCATCAGGCCGTGGATGATCGACAGTGGCCAGGCCAGGTAGGCGATGGCGTGCACGGCGCGCCAGGCACCGGGATGGCGTCCGGCGAACCGGCCGCGCAGGAACCCGGTGATCACGATGAGCACGACCAGGTCCGAGGCGACGGTGCCGAGCCCGACATACAGCGTCCGGTTCTGCGCCAGGAACGGGACGACGGCGTCGATCACGTGCGACCGGTGGGCCACGATCTCCAGGATGATGTGTGCGACCAGCGACATCAGCGCGGCCAGTGACACGCCGCGGTGCACCGCCTGGGCAACCACGCGGTGGCCGGGCCGCATGACGATGCGGTCGGTGGCCACCAGGCCGACGCCGACGGCCGTGGTCAGGCCGATCAGCGCGAAGACTCCCATGTACTTGAGCAGGAACGCATCGACGCCGCTCACGATGGACCGGCCGTGCGGGGTCTGCTCCGCGACGAGGGCCAGGACCACGGTGATGGCGATGACAGCGATGCTGCCGGCGACCCATCGCCCGGTGGGCGAGGGCTGGGTGGCGGGCATGCTCGCGCGCCGCCTGCTTGACAATGAGGCCTCCTGGGGGGCGTAACGAGGAAAGAGCGCTCAGCTGACTGAGACGGCGGGTGCGGGCGCTCTGTTTCGCTTACCTAGCTAGTACAACCTCGGTGCAATTGTGTTAGCCCCCCGGCCAATGATCCGCATCGTATCGCCGCCGATATCAGGCTCGCAGCGAATCGGCATAGTAACAGTAACAATGTCGCGTTTGCGCATGTCAGAAGCCTGTCAGCCGGCGTGCCGACGGGGTGTTGCCGGGCGGCTAACAGGCGCGCGCCCGGCTCAGTCGTGCCGACGCAGGAAATCGCCGACCGCGGCCATATAGTCGCGGCGCTGTTCCCAGAATGGCATGTGCGAGGACTCCTCCAGGATCACTTGCTCGGCCTCGCCAAGGCCGGCCACGAGCTCGTCCTGGAGTTGCGGTGTCGCCTCGTCATGCCGGCCCGAGATCACCAGCGCGGGCACGCTGATCTGGTCCAGCCGCTCGGCGGCCGACCAGTCCCGGAACGACCCGATGACGTGGAATTCCGAGGGGCCGTTCGTGGTGTGGTACACGGTCGGGTCGGTGTCCATGAGCTCGAAGGAGCGCAGCACCTGCGGCGGCCACTCATCCAGGCGGCAGACGTGGCGGCTGTAGAACACGTCGCACGCCTCGCCGTACTCCGGATTGCTGGTGGTCCCCGCTTCCTCGTGACGGCGCAGCGTCTGCTCCACCTCGGGCGGCAGGTCCGCGCGCAGCTTGTTGGCCTCCAGCGCGAAGCTGCCGAAGGAGGCCGCGGTGTTGGACAGCACTACTGAGCGCAGCCCGGCCGGGCCGGTGATCGCGTGCTCCTGGGCCAGCATGCCGCCCCAGGACTGGCCCAGCACGTGGTAGCGGCCGCCGATACCCAGGTGCTCAATCAGGCTGGCCAGCTCCCGGCCGAACAGGTCCACCGTGTAGTACTCGGCGCCCCGGTCCGGGAAGTGGGTGGAGTGGCCGTTGCCGGTCTGGTCGTAGAAGATGACGGCCCGGCCGTCCTGTGCCAGGTCCGTCATGGACAGCAGGTAGTCGTGGCAAGCGCCCGGACCGCCGTGCAGCGTGACCAGCGGCGCGGGGCCCCGGCCGGACCGGGCGGCGTCCAGGTCGCCGACGACCCGGTACCACGTCTGGTGGCCCTCGAAGTCCGCGTAGGCACCCTGGCCCGGGTCCGATTGCATCGTCATCGTCCCAGCTTAAGCACGCGAATCCGGATTTCGGGCGGGAAGAGGCACATTCCCCGGCGCGGCCGGCGCGAACGCTCAGCGGAACCGCGCAGGCCACCGCCCGGCAGGCCCGCGCGGTGCCGCGCGGCAGAGCTCGCCGGCCAGTTATAGAAGCTAGTTCTAGAAATGTCTCTCAGCGGAGATATCCCGGCGGCATGGTCATGTCGCAGACTGGCACCGCGGCTGGCATCCGCCGGCCCACCCGGTGCGGGAGATGGCGCGGGCCAGGCTGCGGTTGCGGACCATGTTGGCAACGGCCAGGGGCGTACCAGGCTTGTCGCGCGGCCAGGGTCCGGTTCCACACCACCCGCACGCACCCGAACGTCCGGTTCAGCATCACCTGCTGGGCCGTGTCCGGGTAAGCCCGGCACCGGGTACGCCGTCCGCATACCTCTAGTATAGGTCTTATAGCACTAGGGGTACTTATGCCGCGCCGCACGCCAATCCTCCCCGGTCTGAAGCCCGGGACATCCTGGCGAGGCCACTGGTGACCAGAACGCGCCCGAGCTGTTCCTGCCCCCGGCCGGGTTCCCTACGGTGCCGCGAACGCCTCCGAGCTGAAGTATCTGTTCCAGCTGCGCAGCAACTTCCCCGCCGCGCTGACGCCGGCTCAGCAGCAGCTCGCGACGGACATGCAGGGGTACTGGACAAGCCCGCAGGTGCCCGGCGAACCGGCCTGGCGCCGCTTCGCCGCGGCGGCCCCGCTGGTCCAGTCGCTGGCCGAGCCGCGCACGCAGCCCGCGGGCAGTTTCGCCGCGGAGCATCACTGCGCTTTCTGGGAGCAGCTCGCCGCCTGAGGCCCGGCCGGCGCCGCCAGCGCCCGGCCGCCGGCGCCCCGGCGGCCGCCGCTGGCGGGCATTAACGTTCCGGGTAAATCACCGCGAAGTCGTTGACTGGTCGCGCTGGTGGCCGATGCTGACGGCGGGGCCGATTTGCACCCGGACCAGTACAGCGGAGGCACGGATGTCACGAACCCGGTCGGGCCGAGCTTGTTACGCAGTCTTCTCCGCGGCCATTGTCGGGCTGGGCTTACTGTCCGGCCTGGCCGTCGCCGCGCCAGCCGCGGCGGGCACCGCGGCCGCCACCAGGGCTGGCCCGCACCCTGGCAGCGCGGCGCACGCGCGCGGCGCCGCGGTGATCAGGACCGTGCCGCGGG
This sequence comes from uncultured Actinomycetota bacterium, assembly GCA_963780555.1. Classification (GTDB taxonomy): domain Bacteria; phylum Actinomycetota; class Actinomycetes; order Streptosporangiales; family Streptosporangiaceae; genus DASUBV01. The sequence continues at coordinate 1,042,119 of CAWACD010000002.1, forward strand.
GCGGCGCCGTCCGCCCGGCCACGCGCCTGGCCAGCGCGCCCGACCTGGGCCCGGACGTCTACATCTTCACCCCGAGCATGCCGCAGAGCCAGATCCAGGCCACCGTCGACGCCATCGCCGCCCAGCAGGTGCCGAACCAGTTCGGCACCCAGCGCTACGCGCTGCTGTTCGAGCCCGGCACCTACGGCGCGGCGGCTGACCCGCTGACCTTCCAGGTCGGCTACTACACCGAGGTCGCGGGCCTGGGCGCGGCTCCCGGCGACGTCGTCATCAACGGCACCATCGACGTGTACAACCAGTGCTTCCCGACCACCGACGGCAGCAGCAACTGCATCGCGCTGGACAACTTCTGGCGCTCGCTGTCCAACCTGACCATCAACGTCGCCGGGCGGGACCGGCTGCCAGACCGGCACCGACTTCTGGGCGGTGTCGCAGGCCGCGCCGATGCGCCGGGTGGCGGTCACCGGCGGCAACCTGTCGCTGATGGACTACTGCTCGGCCGCCGCAGTTCGCCAGCGGCGGGTTCATCGCCGACTCCGCGTTCTCCGGCGGGACCGTGATCAGCGGCTCGCAGCAGCAGTTCGTCGTCCGCAACACCAGCCTCGACGGCTGGAGCAACGGCGTGTGGAACCAGGTCTTCGCCGGTGACCCCGGCGCGCCCGCGCAGGCGTTCGGCGATCCCGGCGGCGGCGGGACCCTACACCACGCTGGCGACCAGCCCGGTGACCCAGGAAGAGCCGTTCCTGCAGGCCGACCGCCGGCCAGCTCAGCGTCTTCGTGCCGGCCCTGCAGCACAACTCGGCCGGGCCTAGCTGGCAGGCCGGGCGAGCCCGGGCACCTCGTTTCGATCGAGCAGTTCTTCATCGCCCGCCCCGGCACGCCGGTCGCGGCCGATCAACGCGGCCCTGGCGCTGGGCAAGAACCTGATCCTGACGCCCGGCGTCTACGACGTGAACCAGGCCATCCAGGTGACCCGGCCGGACACCATCGTGCTGGGCCTGGGCTTCCCGACGATCGTCCCGCAGCGCGGGACCGCCGGGATGCGGGTCGCCGGCGTGCCCGGCGTCAAGCTGTCCGGGCTGATCTTCGACGCCGGGCCGGTGCGCTCGCCGGTGCTGCTGCAGGTCGGCGGCGCGGGCGGCGGGCTGAGCAGCGCGGCCGAGCCGACCCTGATCCAGGACGTGTTCTTCCGCATCGGCGGGGCCACGCCCGGCTCAGCGGCCGACAGCCTGGTGGTCAACAGCTCGCACGTCATCCTGGATGACATCTGGGCCTGGCGGGCCGACCACGGCGCCGGGGTGGGCTGGACCGAGAACACCGCCGACACCGGGCTGATCGTCAACGGCAGCGACGTGACCGCCTATGGCCTGTTCGTCGAGCACTACCAGAAAGACCAGGTCATCTGGAACGGGCAGCGCGGCACCGACATCTTCTTCCAGAACGAGATGCCGTATGACCCGCCGAGCCAGGCGGCGTGGATGGCCGGGCCGGACCACCGACGGGTACCCGGCGTTCCGGGTCGGCGACCGGGTGTCGGCCTTCCAGGGCTACGGTATGGGCAGCTACTCGTTCTTTGAGCTCGGCATCCCGATTGAGGCGAGCATGGCCTTCCAGGTACCCGATGCCCCCGGCGTCCAGCTGCACGACCTGCTGACAGTGTTCCTGAACGGGTCGGGCGGCATCGAGTCAGTGGTGAACGGCACCGGTGCGGCGGTGAATTCTGCCAGCGGCGGGCCGAGCGATGTCGTCAGCTATCCGTAAGGAAAATTAACTGGAACGCACCGATCCGCTTCTACTAGGCTGCGCGCATGCCAGCAGCAGTTGACGCGCTGGTGGCCGGGAGTACGACCCGGCCGCGGGCTGATGCGCAGCGCAACTTCCAGCGCCTGGTGACCGCGGCACGTGCTGCCGTGGATGAGCAGGGGCTGGGCGTGACCACGCGGGAGATCGCTCATCGCGCGGGTGTCGGGCTGGGGACGCTGTACCGCCGCGTCCCCTCGCTCGACGCCCTGGTCACGGCTATTCTCGCCGACGCCATCGACGAGATGACCGCGCAGGCGGCCCGCGCACTGGATGACCCGGACCCGTGGCAGGCCTTCGCGGATTTCGCCGAGGTCTTCGTGCGGGTGCGCGCTTCCAGCCGCGGGCTGCACGCTGCCTTGTCGGGCGCGGCCGGGCTAGGCCTGGACGAGCAGGTCGGCCGGCTGCAGGAGGCGCTGCGCGCGCTGATCTGCCGCGCTCAGGCAGCCGGGACGATCCGCGCCGACGTGGACTGGCCTGATGTCGTCTTCGCGCTGGCCACCGCGATCCCGGCGGCCCGCACCCTGGAGCTGGCGGCCCGCGCGGACCAGTGGCGGCGCAACCTGTCCATCATCATCACCGGGCTGCGCAGCAGCTGACCGGTGGCGGCCGCGCGCGTGACGGCCAGGCTGGCGGCGGCCGGGCTCGTGACGGACAGGTGAACGGCTTGGTGAACAGGCTGTGGACAGCTGGTTATGGATCCTGCACACCCTGTGGATATCAGCTGCCTGCACCGCAGGTGAGCTGCGGTTTCTGTTGTGAATACCGTAGCCAAGCCTGTGGACGACGGTCCGGAGGCCCGGTGCTCCTGGGCGGTCTACTCCGCTCTGGCTGACGCCGCCCCGGCCGGCCCTGCCGCTAGATCGGCCTCTCCCGTCGGGCCGGACGATCTACCCCATTAGGGTCGGCGGTGTGACCAGAGCGGCGGGCAGCGCAGCCGGGGGCGCGCCCGCCGCGCCGCGCGGGTCATGGCGGCTGGTCGCCCCCGCGCTGGTGGTCATCGCCTGGGGCGGCAACCACTTCACGCCGCTGCTGCTGCTCTACCGCCAGGTCTACGGGTACAGCGCGGTGCAGGTGGACCTGTTCTTTGCCTTCTACGTGGTGGGCCTGGTGCCCGGCCTGCTGATCGCCGGGCCGCTGTCGGACCGGCACGGCCGCCGGCCGGTCATGCTGGCCGGCCTGGCGCTGGGCATCGCGGGCAGCGCGGTGCTGGCCGCGGGCGGCTCCAGCGCGGTGGTGATGTGCGCCGGCCGGCTCATCGCCGGGGCCAGCGTGGCCGCGGGCATGGTGGTCGGCACCAGCTGGATCAAGGAGCTCTCGGTGGCCGGCGGCGACCCGGCGGCCGGCGCGCGGCGGGCCGCCTTGTCGGTGTCCGCCGGGTTCGGCATCGGGCCGGGCGTGGCCGGCGTGCTCGCCCAGTGGGGCCCGGCGCCGGCCGTCACGCCGTACCTGGTGCACATCGTGCTGTCCGCTGCTGCCGTCCCGGTGCTGCTGCGCGCGCCGCAGCCGGCCGCGCCGGGACAGGTCCGCTCGCTGCTGGGTGACCTGCGGGTGCCCCGCGCGGCACGGCGCCGGTTCCGGCGGGTCGTGCTGCCCATGGCGCCGTGGGTGTTCGCCGCCCCGTCGCTGGCCTTCGTGCTGGGCCCGGCGCTGCTGGCCGGGCACGCCGGGCCGGACCGCATCGCGTTCGCCACCCTGCTGACCGTCGTCACGCTGGCCTGCGGCACCGGCGTCCAGCCGCTGCTGCCGTGGATCGCCCGGCTGGCCCGCGGCCGCCAGGTTGTGCTGGGCCTGATCCTGGTGCTGGTCGCGACGGTCCTGCTGGCCGTCAACGACGTGCTGCTGGAGCCGGGCTGGACGGTGCTGGCCGCGGCGCTGTTCGGGACGGCCTACGGCATCTGCATCGTGTCCGGGCTGACAGAGGTCCAGGCCATGGCCGGCCCGGCGACCTGGCCGGGCTGACCGGCATCTACTACTCGCTCACCTACGCCGGGTTCGCGCTGCCCGTCGTGCTGTCCGCGCTGGCGCCGGTCGCGTCCTTCCCGGTCCTGCTGGCCATCGTGGCCGGGACCTGCCTGGCCTGCGCCGCCGTGGTCGCCGGCAGCCTCGGCCGGGTCCCGGCCGAGGCTGCCTGACGCCGCAGGTCAGCTGCGGTCAGCGCAGGCCGCGCAGCTGGCGCTGTCCGCGCCCGTGCTGTCCCGCGTCCGCGCGTGTCCGCGCCCGGGGCGGCGGCGCCCCCGGCAGGCTCGGTACGGGCGCCGGCCGCGGCCAGCTTGTCGACCCAGCCCTGCGCGGGCGCCGCGGCGGTGTCGTACTCGTCGTGCCAGTTCCACCACGTGTACGGCAGGGTCTGCGGGTAGCCGTCCGGCGAGTCCTCCCACTCCTCCTGGCGGCCGAGCGGGGTGATGTCGAGGTAGCTCCAGGTGCCGCCCAGCGCCTCGTCGCCGCGCAGGTTGATGAAGTAGGTGCGGAACACCTGGTCGCCGTCGCGGATGAAGACGTTCGTGCCGTGCCATTCATCGACGCCGAAGTCGGCGTCAAAGTCGTCGGTCATCGTGTACCAGGGCATCGTCCAGCCCATCCGCTCCTTCACCCGGGCGATGTCGGGCTGCGGCGCCCGCGAGGCGAAGGCCAGCGTGGTGTCCCTGGCGTTCAGGTGCGCGACGTGGGCGACCTGGTCGGCGATCAGCGAGCAGCCGCGGCAGGCGTGGCCGGGCCAGCCGAACACCCCCGGCTCGAGGAAGGCGCGATAGACGATGAGCTGCCGGCGGCCCTCGAACAGGCCGGCCAGGCTTACCGGGCCGGCCGGGCCGTCGAACTCATAGGCCTTGTCCACGGCCAGCCACGGCATCCGGCGCCGCCGGGCGGCCAGCGCGTCCCGGGCGCGGGTCAGCTCCTTCTCCTGGACCAGCAGCTTCTGGCGCTCGGCCTCCCACTCCGGTGCCGTCACGATCAGCGGGGTTGTCATGATGTCCTCCCTGTCAGTCAGGTCCGCGGGCCGCCGGGACCCGGGCGGGCCCCCGGAACGGACCGGTCGAGATGGTCTTGCAGCGCGCCGAGCGGGCCGTCCCAGTCCCGGGCCAGCGCGGCCAGGAACTGCTGCGCGACCTGCATCGGCGCGGAACGCAGCCGGTACCGGACCCGGCGTCGCTCACCCGGCTCGGCCGTGACCAGCCCGGCCTCGGTCAGCAGCGCCAGGTGCTTGGCGATTGCCTGCCGGGTGATCGGCAGCCGCGCGGCCAGGTCGGTGGCCGTGGCCGGCCCGCTGGCGGCCAGCGCGGCCAGGATGGCGCGCCGGCTGGGTCGGCCAGGGCGGCGAACACCTGCTCGGCGACCGCCTCGCGGTCAGGCGGCGGCATCGAGGTAGCTGACCAGCTCGCCCAGCTCGCGGGTCCAGCCCTCGGTGTTGGCCTCGTAGGCCGCCTGGCTCGCCCCGGCGGGCAGCTGGGCGAACCCGGTCTCGACGACTGTCAGCCGGGTGCCCGGACCGGACGGCTCGAGCGTGAACTCGACGTAGGTGCGGCGCGGGTCATCGGCCGGCAGCCCGAAGATCTGCCAGGTAAAGGCGAACACCCGCGGCTCCTCGACCCGCTCTACGCGCAGCTCCAGGTCGGGACCCCCGGTCCAGCTCAGCCGGGCCGGCCCGCCGGGCCGCAGGTCGATGGCCGCGTTGTTGCCGAACCAGGTGCCCAGGCCCTCGGCCGTGGTCAGCGCCGTCCACACCCGCTCCGGCGGGTGCGCGACCTGCACGGTCCGCTCGATGCGATCCGGGAATCCCATGGACAGCCTCCCCATATAGCAACTGAATGATTGCTACATTATGGCAACCGTCAGGTTGCGTCAAGTGAGGCGTTGCGCCGAGCGGGGCCCGGTGCGTTACGGGGTGCGCAGGGTCGCGGCGCTGCGGGCCAGGGCCGCGCGCAACTGCGCCACGGCCGGGTTCCGGTCCCCGCCCGCCCGGCAGACCGTGCGGATCTGCCGGGTGGACTGCTCCGGCGGCAGGCTGGCCAGCGTGACCTCCGACGCACCGCCGGCCCAGACCAGGTCGGGCAGCAGCGCGGCGGCGTGGCCCTGCTCGGCCATCCGGGCATGCAGCAGCATGTCGGCCGACTCGAACCGGACGTCCGGCTCGAAGCCGGCCTGCCGGCACAGCGCTCGCGCCCAGCGCCCGGCCGCCGAGTCGGCGGGCTCCATGATCCACGGAACCGCGCGCAGCGCGGCGAGATCGGCCACGCTCCACTCCGGCCCGGCGCTCCGCCCCGGCCCGGCGCCGTGCTCCCTCGCGCTGGCACCAGGGCCGTCCGGGCCGGCGCTGACAGCGGGGCCGCCCTGGCCGGCGTCTGATCCGGCGCCGGCCAGTCCGGGCAGCCCGGCTGGCACCGCGACCCGCAGCCGGTCGGCGCACAGTGGCTGCGCGGTGGTGCCGGGACTGGCCGCGGGCAGATGACCGGGATACTGCTCGGTCAGCACGAGATCGAAGTCACGGGCCAGCAGCCGGGGGATGGTGTGCTCGGGCTCGCCGTGGGTGAGCAGCACCCGCAACCCGGGATGACTGGCCTGCAGCTCGGTGATGGCGGCGGGCACCAGCGTGTGCGCCGCGGTCTGGAAGCTGGCCACCCGCAGTTCCCCGGTCAGCCGGGTCAGCGACGCGGCGATATCGGACTGGGCCTGCTCCAGTCGCTGGAACACAGCCTCGGCGTGCCCGACCAGGATCTGTGCCTGGGCGGTCAGCCGGACCCGGCGGCCGGCCCGCTCCAGCAGCACCGCCCCGGCCTCTTTCTCCAGCAGCGCGAGCTGCTGCGAGACCGTGGACGGGCTGTAGGACAGCGCGGCCGCGACGGCCGCCAGCGTGCCGCGCAGCTGCAGCTCGCGCAGCAGCCGGAGCCGGTGCAGGTTGTACATCGCAGGGACCAATCGTCGGGAAAACCGATGAATACCGCTCGAAAACGTGCGCTGGATCGAATGGTAGACCCGGCCTTAGCGTGGCGATCATGACCGATGCCCTCCCCGCCGATGCCGTCTCGCCGAGCGCGGCTCCGTCCGACGCCGCCCTGACCAGTGCTGCCCCGGCCGGCACTGCCCTGGCCGGTGACGGCTGGCCGGCCTGGCCGGCCCCGCGGGGGCGCGGGCCTGGCGGGCCCCGGCGCTGGCCGAGAGCCCGCTGGCCTTCCACCGCGCACTGCCCGGTTACCGGCCGACCGTGCTCGCCGACCTGCCGGAACTCGCCGCTGAGCTGGGCGCCGGCCGGGTCTTCGTCAAGGACGAGTCGGCCCGGCTCGGCCTGCCGGCCTTCAAGATCCTCGGCGCGTCCTGGGCGATCGAGCGGGCCCTGGCGGCCCGGGCCCGGCCGCCGGCGACCCTGGTGACCGCGACGGACGGCAACCACGGCCGCGCGGTGGCCCGGGTCGCCGCCCAGCGCGGCCTGGCGGCCCGCATCATGATCCCGGACGGCGTGCATCCCAGCGCGGTCGCGGCCATCGCGGCCGAGGGCGCGCAGGTCGTGCGGGTCAGCGGGTCCTACGACGACGCCGTCCGGCGCGCCGCGCAGGACACCGCCGCCGCCGCCGGGGGAGACGCGCTGCTCGTCCAGGACATGGCCTGGCCCGGCTACACCGAGATCCCGGCGTGGATCGTCGAGGGCTACACCACCATGTTCGCCGAGATCGATGAGCAGCTGGCCGCTGCGGGCATCGCCGCCCCGGGCCTGGTCGTGACCCCGGCCGGCGTCGGGTCGCTCGCCCAGGCGGTCATCGCGCACTACCGGCGCCCCGGCATCACCGATCCGCCCGCGCTGGCGTGCGCCGAGCCCGCGCAGGCCGCGTGCGTGCAGCACAGCCTGCGCGCCGGGCAGCTGGTCACCATCGAGACGACAGAGTCGATCATGGCCGGGCTGAACTGCGGCACGCCTTCCACCGCCGCCTGGCCGTACCTGCAGTCCGGGCTGGACGCCGCGGTCGCCGTGACCGATGCTGAGGCGACGGTGGCCTGCGCCGACCTGGCCCGGCTGGGCGTGGCGGCCGGGCCGTGCGGCGCCGCCCCGCTGGCCGCCGTCCGCCGGGCGCTGGCCGCCGGGCCGGACACAGGCCTGCGCCGCCACCTGGGCATCACCAGCGAGACGGTCATCGTCCTGCTGTGCACCGAGGGCTCGGCCGCCAACCCGGCCGGGTCCCCGGCAGGCTAGCCGTGACCGGTGCTGAGCTGCCGGCCGCGGCCGCGCTGGCCGCCGAGCTCATCGCCATCGACTCAGCCAATCCCGCGCTGGTACCCGGCGGTGCCGGCGAGCAGGCCATCGCGGCCCATGTCGCGGCCTGGGCACGGGCCAGCGGGCTGGATGCCGAGGTGCTCGACGACCCGCCCGGCCTGCCCAGTGTGCTGGTCCGCGGCGGCCACGACGCCGGCGGCCGGCGGCTGCTGCTGTGCGGGCACCTGGACACCGTCGGCTACGACGGCATGACCGCGCCGCTGGACCCGCGCGCCGAGGACGGCCGCCTGCACGGGCGCGGCTCTTACGACATGAAGGCCGGGCTCGCGGCCGCCCTGATGGCCTGCCGGGACGCCGCCGCCGCCGGGATCGACGGCCAGGTCATCGTGGCCGCCGTGGCCGACGAGGAACATGCCAGCGCCGGCGTTCAGGCCGTGCTCAGGCGGGTCCGCGCGGATGCGGCCATCGTCACCGAGCCAACCGAGCTGCAGGTGGCTGTCGCCCACAAGGGATTCGCCTGGACCGAGATCCAGGTGCACGGCCAGGCGGCGCACGGCTCCCGGCCGCGCCTGGGAGTCGATGCCATCCGGCTGGCCGGGCTGGTCCTGGCCGAGCTGGACGACCTCGACCGGGCGCTGGCGGCCCGGCCGCCGCACCCGCTGCTCGGGCACGGCAGCGTGCACGCGACGCTGATCTCCGGCGGCACCGGCGCGTCCACGATCGCGGGGGAGTGCACGATCACGGCCGAGCGGCGCACGCTGCCCGGTGAGTCGGCCGCCGATGTCGCGCTCGAGGTCGCGGACCTGCTCGCCCGGTGCGCGCAGCGGGACCCCGAGTTCCGCGCGAGCAGCCGGACAGTGCTGGCCCGGGACCCGTTCGAGATCCCCGCCGGGCACCCGCTGGTGGCGGCCGTGCTTGCTGCTGCCGGCGAGGCGGACGGCGATCCCCGCCAGCCCGCGGGTCTCAGTTACTGGGCCGACTCAGCCTTCCTGGCCGCGGCCGGGCTGCCGGTCGTCTTGTTCGGCCCGGCCGGCGACGGCGCGCACGCCGCCACTGAGTGGGCCGACATCGCCAGCATCGAGACCTGTGCCCGCGTTCTCAGCCGGGTAGCGGCGGGCTTCTGCCAGCGGGCCGCGCCCGCGCACGCCTGACGTCGCGCCGGAACCCCGGGCCCCGGGCAGGTTCCTGCTCAACCCGGTCAGGTTTCTGCTCAATAAGAAATATCGCTGCCCGTCTTCGAGATGTATCGTGATATCCGAATACGGGGAGCATGCGAGCGGGGAGGCCGGTCGGCCATGGCGGGCAAGGGCAAGGGGTACAAGGGGATCGGCATGGAAGGGCCGATCGCCCGGTGGTATGCCACCAGCGCGGGGCGGCGGGATACCCGCCGGGTGGCCGAGGAGGCCCGCCAGGTCGCGGCGTGCCTGCCCGGCGGCGGCCAGGTCCTGGAGGTCGGGCCCGGCCCCGGCCTGATGGCCATCGAGCTGGCCAGGACTGGCAAGTATCAGGTCACCGGCCTGGATATCAGTACCACCTTCGTGGAGATCGCCCGGCGAAACGCCGCTGCGGCGGACCTGCCGGTCGACTTCCGGCACGGCAATGCGGCGAGCATGCCGTTCGAGGATGAGAGCTTCGACCTCGTGGCGTGCTGCGCCGCGTTCAAGAACTTCGCCGAGCCGGTCCAGGTGCTGCGCGAGATGCAGCGGGTACTGCGACCGTCCGGCCGCGCGATCGTCATCGACCTGCGGCACGACGTGTCCCGCCGGGCCGTGCGGGCCGAGGTCGAGCGGATGAGCCTGGGGCCCGCGGCTCGGGTGCTCACCTCCTTCACCCTCCGCTCGTTCCAGGCGCACCGCGCCTACACCCGCGACCAGTACGACGAGTTCATCGCCCGGAGCCGCTTCGCGTTCTCGGGGATCCGGCAGACCCCGGTCGCCCTCGAGGTCCACATGCAGAAGTAATCCGGCTGGGCGCGCCCCGGCCGGGCCGGCCATCCTGGAGCAGTGCGGCAGGACGCAGATAGCGCGGAGTCCGGCTTTGCTGTCGCTCACCTGTCCGCAGCGGCCCGCGCCGAGCTGGGCGCAGGCCGCCGGCTGGTGGCCGCGGAGCGGCTGCGCGGCGGCAGCAAGAAGGGCGTCTACCGGCTCGCCTTCGACGACGGCAGGACTGTCATCGGCTACGCCTGGCACCCCTCGCAGGATTACTGGCAGCACGCCGCGCCGCAGCCGCCGGGTGACCCGGCCGATCCGTTCGCCGCGGCGACCGGCAGCGAGCTGTTCGCGTCCGGCCAGGCCCTGCTGAGCCGGCTCGGCGTCCGCACGCCGCAGCTCTACCTGCTGGATCGCAGCCGCACGGCCAGCCCGGCCGACATCGCCCTGGTCGAGGACGTGCGTGGCGGGACCCTGGAAAGCCAGCTGGACCGGGCGGCCGCCGCCCCGCACCCTGCGCTGCTGGCACTGCGCGGCACAGTGCAGCGGATGCACCAGCACCGCCGGGCGCAGATCGGCAAGGCGGGTCTGCCCGGCCTGGCCGGCGGCCGGTCCTGCGAGCAGATCGTGACGGACCGGGCGCTCACCGACCTGGCCGAGGCCGCCCGCCGGGTTCCGCGCATCGCTGCGGCCGCCGCGCCGCTGACGGCGGCGCTGCGGGAACTGGCCGCCGCCGTGCCGCCCCGCGCGGAGCACGCGCTTATCCACGGCGAGCTCGGCCCCGACCACGTACTCCTCGATGACCGGGGCCAGCCGGTCCTCATCGACATCGAGGGCCTGATGTACTTCGACGTCGAGTGGGAACACGCGTTCCTGGAGCTCCGGTTCGGGGCCGGCTACCGGTGGCTGGATCCCGGCGGGCTCGACCAGGCCCGGCTGCGGCTGTACCGGCTGGCCTTGTCGCTGTCCCTGGTCGCGGGCCCGCTGCGGCTGCTGGACGGGGACTTCCCGGACCGGGCCGGGATGCTGAGCATCGTGGCGTACAACACCGGCCGGGCCCTGTCCGCCCTGCACTGACCACGGCCGTTCCCGCGGGCCGCCGCCCTGCTGGTCACCCGGCGCTGGCCAGGGCGGGAGACACCAAGTTAATCCAGCGCAGCTCGCCGGCCAGGAACTCCAGCTTGTCCGCCGCCACGGCGGCGTCGGCCGGCCAGTACCTGATCTGTGCCGCCTGCGCCAGCTTGCACCGGGCCAGCTCGGGCACCAGCAGCGCGGCGTTGGCCAGCCCGTAAGCAGTGGCGAACAGCCGCAGCCGGGCGGCCAGGTCCAGGCCCGGCTCGAAGCCGGCCTCAGCGAGCTGACCGGGCGGCGCCAGCGGCACGAATCCCCACGCCGCGGCGGCCAGGTCGGTCAGCGGCCGGGCGGGCTGAGCGCCGTCCCAGTCGATGAATGCGGCCGGCTCGCCGTCCCGGTAGACCGTGTTCCACGGCCCGAGGTCACCGTGGCAGACGATCTCGCCGGGGAGCGGCGGATGCGGGTGGTACCGGTAGCCGGTACGGGCCGGCCGGAAGCCGGCTGCCGCGTCGTGCAGCTGCCGGAGCAGCCGCGCCGCGGCGGCCAGCGCGGCATCGGAGCGGGCGTAACCGGGCAGCCGGTGGCCGTGGCCGGGTTCCCAGCGCGGGTCGGCGGGCACCGCGCCGTCGAGGTAGCTGAGGATCTCCCGGCCGTCCTCCGAACCCAGCAGCCGCGGCGCGCCGGGGAAGCCGGCCGCCTCCAGGTGGCGCAGGTACTCGTGCACCGCCGGGGACCACGGGCCCGCCGGCCGCCAGATCCGGGCGCCGCGCCGGATAATCCCGGTGGTCATCCGGCCGGCCGGCAGTTCCGTCGGCTCCTCGCCCGCGCCGGGCCCCGCTGGCTCGCCCATCGGCTCGATGCTAGTCCCGGCGCATCCGCCGGTAGTCGTCCTCGACAGCGGCCGGGTCGGCGAAGAAACTGTCGGCGTAGCTGGGCCCGGCGCTGGGCCGGCCGTCCGGCAGCTGGCTGACGGACAGCCAGCTGGCGGGCGCGTGCCCGGTGACCAGGTCGTGCAGGCTGATCCTCGGGCGGCGGCGCGCCTTGCTCACTGCCAGGTGCCGCTGTAGCGACGTCATCTTGGGCTCCTCGGTAGGTCCGTTGTGTCCTGTTCTTGACGTTACGAGCGGCAGCCGGGGAGTTACGATCCAATGTCGTGGCGCTAACACAGACCAATCTGGCCTGGGAGACGCTGCTGGAGCTGCCGCCCGCCCGGCGGGGAGAGCCGCTGCCCATGCGGCTGGCGGCGGCAATCCGGTCAGCGATCCGGGACGGCAGGCTGCCGCAGGGAGCGGCCCTGCCGCCCAGCCGCGTGCTCGCCGGCAGCCTGAGCCTGTCCCGGTGGACGGTCACCCAGGCTTACAGTCAGCTCGTCACCGAGGGATATCTCGCCGGGCGGCAGGGCTCTGCCACCCGGGTCAGCTGGTCACCGGGGCCGGGCGAGGACGTCGCCCCGCATCCGGTCCGCCCGTCTTATCCGCGCGCGGCCCGCGAGGCCCGTTTCGACTTGTCGTACTCGCGGCCGGACCTGCGGGCGTTCCCCCGCCGTCAGTGGGTGGCCGCGATCTCGGCGGTGGCCGAGACGGCTTCCTTCGACGAGCTCGACTACGCGGAGGCCGGCGGCCACCCGCGGCTGCGCGCGGTGCTGGCCGGGCACCTGAACCGCAGCCGGGGCGCGATGGCTGAGCCGGACACGGTGTCGGTGTTCACCGGCGCCGGGCAGGGGATGTCGCAGGTCGCGCACGCCCTGCTGGCGGACGGGCACACGGCGATCGGCGTCGAGGACCTCGGCTCCCTGCGACTGTGGCACGCGGCGCGGACGGCGGGGCTGCAGCTGGTCGGCCTGCCGGTGGATGATGACGGCCTGGTGACCGACGCGCTGGCCGAGCACCCGGAGCTGCGCGCCGTATGCGTGGGGGCCGCGCGCCAGATTGTCTACGGCTCACCGCTCGCGCCGCACCGGCGGGCTGCGCTGCTGGAGTGGGCCCGGCGTGCTGACGGCCTGATCGTCGAGGACGACTACGACTGCGAGTTCAGCTACGACCGGCCCGCGCCGCCGGTTATGCAGGGCAGCGACCCTGGCCGGGTGGCGCTGCTGGGGTCGATGAATAAGGTGCTGAACCCGTCGGTGAGCATCGGCTGGGTGGTCGCGCCGCGGCGCTGGGTACCGATGGTGCGGGCCGAGCGCCAGGTCACCGGCGTGCCGTCGGCGCTGAACCAGCTCGCCCTCGCGCAGTTCATGGAGTCCGGCAGCTACGACCGGTACCTGCGGAGTTCGCGGCAGCGGTTCCGGGCCCGGCGCGGCGCCCTGGTCAGCGCGCTGAGCCGGGACCTGCCCGAGTGCCATGTCCGCGGCACCGAGACCGGCATCGACCTGCTGCTGGAGCTGCCACCCGGAACCGATGCCGCGGCCCTCGTGGTGCGGGCCCGGCGGTACGGCATGCGGCTGTGCAGCCTGGACGCGAAGCGCATGCGCGCTAACCGGAACCGGCCCGGTCTGCTGATCGGCTACGGCAACCTGCCCGACCCGATGATCGGTGCGGCGGTCGGGCTGCTGGCGGAGATCATCCGGGCAGGCTAACCGCCGCGCGTCGGCGGGCCCGCTTGCGTTCGCCGGCGTCCGGTGGTGTTCACGGCCGGTTCCGGTTGTTCTTGATCGTTCGGAGGGCGGTCGGCTAGAACCGGTGCCGGGTATGGCTGAAGGTTCCCTTGGCGAAGGCCAGCACCTTGTCCGGCCGCACCGCGAACACCGGGATCTCGCCGGCATCGGGCTCGGCGGAATGCCGGAACGAGCCGTCCCGCACCTCGTACTGCCAGCGGCCGTCCCACTTACCCGTCCAGGCCTGCGCCAGGCGGCGCAGCTGCGCGTCGTCGGTGACCCGCACGGCGCTGCCCTCGACCATCACATCCAGGCCGTCCGCCCAGCGATTGCAGCCCGTGGTCAGCACCACGTGCGGGTTGGCGGCCAGGTTGACGAGCTTCTGCTCCCCGGTGCCGGTGCAGAAGTGAACCGCCCCGTCCAGCCACACCGCGACCAGCGGCGTGACATGCGGGCGGCCATCGGCCCGGACGGTGGTGATCCAGAACAGCTCGGCTGCCTCCAGCGCCTGGCGGGTCTGATCCCATCCGGTCGCGGCCGCGGCCGGGTCGCTGAACCGCTCATCGAGCGTGGTGGCTGGTGTGCTCATCAAGATCCCTTCTCTGCTGTCGGGCCGGTGACAGCGCCGCCGGACTGTTCTGGCGCTGCCGCCTGCAGTACTGACGGCCGGGCGGGACCCAAACCATCGCCGGCCCGGGCCCTTGCCGGCCGGATGCGGGCGCGGTTAGCTGCCAGCGTGCTGATTCAGCCGTTCGATCCGCAGGCCGACACGCCGCAGCTGCGCTCCTGCCACCAGATCATGGCGGCGGCCTGGCCGGTCGACCATCCGGGCCTGCCGCCGCAGTCCTTCCCGCGGTTCGCGGCCTGGTGGGCGCACGGCGGCGTCCCGGCGCGCAGCTGGCTGGCCCGCGACCAGTCCGGGGAGCCGCTGGCTGCTGCCTGCTGACGCTGCCCGACCGGCAGAACCAGGCCATGGCCGGCTGCTGCCTGGTCATTCACCCGGACCGGCGCCGGGCCGGGCTGGGCACCGAGCTGCTCGCGCACTGCGCGGCGCAGGCCCGCCAGGCCGGCCGGTCCCGGCTGGCCAGTACCGGCGCTACCCGGACCAGGGTGCGCGAGGGCTCACCGGGCGCCGCGTTCGCGGCCGCCGCCGGGGCCAGCAGCGGCCTGGCCGAGGTAATCCGGACTCAGGAGCTCACCCCGGACCTGGCCGCCCGGCTTTCGGGCCTGCGCGCCGAGGCCGCCAGCTACTCGGCCGGCTATGAGCTGCTGTCCTGGTCCGGCGCCAGCCCGGCGGACCAGGCCGCCGCGGTAGCGCGGGTGCACGGCGCCATGGCGGATGCGCCCCGGGCGGCGGGCACCGAGCCAGATGTCTGGGATGCCGCCCGGGTCCGGCAGGCCGAGCAGTCCGAGCTCGGCCACGGCCAGCTTCTGTACACGGTGGCCGCCCGGCTCGACGGCACCGCGGAGCTGGCCGCGCTCACGCAGGTCAGCACCGACCCGGAGGCGCCGGGCTGGGCGCTGCAGGACATCACGGCCGTCCTGCCCGGCCACCGCGGGCACCGCCTCGGGCTGCGCGTCAAGATCGGCATGCTCGACCTGCTGGCCCGGCACGAGCCCCGGCTGCGCCGCATCCTGACCGGGAACGCCCGGGCCAACGACCACATGATCGCCATCAACGCCCGGCTCGGTTACCAGATCAGCGACATCTACTGGTCCTGGGAGCTAGACCTGCGATGACTTCCGCGGCCCCCGGCCGTCTACCAGGTCAGCACCCGCTGCACCCGGCAGATTCGGCACGAGGAGGCGATGATGCGGCTGACCTTGCACACCTTCCTGACTCTCGACGGCGTCATGCAGGCGCCCGGTGGCCCGGACGAGGACACCGACGGCCAGTTCCCGCACGGCGGCTGGTCCTTCCCGTACGGCGACGCGGACTTCGGCGCCGCCATGACCGGCTACTTCGGTAACGTCAGCGCCTTCCTGCTCGGCCGCCGGACCTATGAGATCTTCGCCAGCCACTGGCCCAAGGTCACCGACGCCGATGACCCCATAGCCGGCAAGCTCAACGCCCTGCCCAAGTACGTCGCCTCGACCACCCTGACCTCGCTCGACTGGGCCGGCTCGGAGCTGCTCAGCGGCGATGTGGCCACTGAGGTCGCCCGCCTGAAGGAGCGCCCCGGCGGCGAGCTGCAGGTGCACGGCAGCGGCAGTCTGGCGCACACCCTCATCGCGCACGACCTCGTTGATGAGTACCGGCTGCTGACCTTCCCCGTGCACCTGGGCTCCGGGAAGAAGCTGTTCGCCGACGGGCTCCCGGCCGGCGCCCTGCGGCTGACCGGCAGCTCGGTGACCAGCACGGGCGTGATTATCGCCAGCTACGAGCCAGGCCCGCCCCGCTATGGCTCTTACGCCCTCGACGAGTAACCCCGGCTGGCCAGCCCGGGCTCGCCCGGCCGCACCGCCCGTGCAGGGGCCGGGCGGGCGCTGGCAGCCCGGCCGGGGGAGCCGCGCCGCTCACGGCGGCCCCGCCTCCTGGCACCGGCCTGCGGGCCGCTGGCAGCGACCGCGGCCGGGCCGCCCTGTGGGAGAGTACCGGCATGACAGACCGGAAAGGCGTCGCCGCGTTCGGCGCCATTCTGCTGGCCCACGCTGCGATTACCACGATCACCTGGCGCGACATTGGCCGCCGGGCGGACGGGCAGGTTCGCGGCAGCAAGAAGGCCTGGCGGATCGCCAGTGCGCTGAACACCGGCGGTAGCCTCGCCTACCTGGTGGCGGGCCGGCGGCGCTTACCTGCTGACAGGCCCGCGGCGCAAGGCCCGGGAGCTAAATAAATTGCCGCCGCGCCGGGGTACTGCCAGTGTCTAGCTCTGTGACATTCCGGGCAGCAGGGCCTGCGGACCTGCCAGAGCTGGTGCAGTTGTTCCGGTCAGCCGAGCTGGCCGAGATCGGCCGGGCCGAGACCACGGCGCCGGACATGACCGACCTGCTGCGCGCCCCTGGTCTGGACCTGGTCCGGCGCAGCCGGGTATCGGCCACCGAGGGCGAGCTGCGCGGCCTGATCATGCTGCACCCGGCACCGCAGCCGGGCCAGCTGCGGATGCAGCTGTGCGTCAGCCCGCACCCGCGGCACCGGCAGACCGCCCGCGCGCTGCTGGACACGGCCGGCCTCTGGGTGGCCCAGGATTGCCCCGGCGGCACCGACGTCACGCTGTTCCAGCTGCCGGGGTCACTGGCCGGGCCCGAGCTGACTGCGGCGGGCTGGCACGTCGTGCACAGCTACACCCGGATGAAAGCCAGCCTGGCCGCTGCGGCCCCGGCCGCCCGCCCGGCGGGCCACAGCGCCGGGGTGACGATCCGCCCGGCGGTCACGGCCGCGGACCTCGCCGCCGTGCACGCGGTGCTGGAGCAGTCCGTGGCCGGGCACTGGAACCACCAGGAGCGGGACTTCGCCAGCTTCCTGGCCGATCAGCGGTCCCGCGACGGTCACGACCCGGCGCTGTGGCTGCTCGCCGAGGTGGCAGGCCAGCCGGCTGCGGCGCTGATCGCCCGGGCCCCCGCGGACCGGGCGTGGATCGCCTGGCTCGGCACGCTGGCGGGCTACCGCGGCCGGGGACTGGCCGGCGCGCTGCTGGGCGCGTCGTTCGCTGAGCTGCGGGAGCGCGGGCACGCCAGCGTCGGCGTGGACCTCGACACGCACAATCAGACCGGCGCGCTGCGGGTGTACGAGCAGGCCGGGATGCAGGTGACCGGCGTGGCGGACCAGTGGCGCCGGCACTACCCGGCGGTGGCGGGCGCGGCGCAGGGCCGCCGGGCGAGCTGAGCGGACCCGGGCGTGCGCACGACGAGCTGGGACGAGGGGTTCGCCAGCAACTACGAGGACTGGTCGGCGGGGATGACCGCCGACATCCCGTTCTACGTCGCGCTCGCGGTAGCCGCGGACGGGCCGCTGGCCGAGCTGGCCGTCGGGAACGGGCGAGTCGCCGTCCCCGTCGCGCAGGCGGCCGGGCGCCCCGTGACCGGCATCGACACCTCGCCGGCCATGCTGGCCCAGGCCCGCGCGAACGCCGCCGCCGCGGGCGTGCACCTGGACCTGCGGCTGGCCGACATGCGCGAGCTCGCGCTGGCGGAGCCGGCGGCGCTGATCTACTGCCCGTTCCGCGCCCTGCTGCACCTGCCAACCTGGGCCGACCGCCGCGCCACGTTCGAGCGGGTCGCGGCCGCGCTGCGGCCGGGCGGGCGGTTCGCCTGGAACGCCTTCGCTTTCAGCCACCAGGTCGCGGTGCGGCTGGACGGCGTGCACCAGGACAAGCCGGTGCCGCACACGGCCCGGTACTCGGTCGGCGACGGCCGGATCGACCTGATCTGCGATGACGGGGCAGTTAGCTCGGTGTGGTGGGCGACCAAGAACGAGTGGCTCGGCCTGCTGGATGTGGCCGGCCTGGAACTGGAGTCGCTGCACGGCGGGTTCGCCGGCGAGCCACTGACCGACGACTCGGGAGAGTACGTGTTCGTGGCCCGCCGGCCGGGCTAGCCGCCGGCCGCCCGGCTAGTCCCCGGCAGCCGCGTCGTACCGGTCGTGGTGAGCCAGGATCTCGTCCTGGCGGCCCAGCGGCGTCAGGTCCATGTACAGGTCAGAAGAGACCCGCTCGATGCCGGTGGAGTAAGCCGAGTAGGTATGCAGGACCGTGTCGCCGTCCCGGGCGAACACGCTGACCCCGCCTTGCTCGCCCGGCCGCGCGGACCACGGCCGGCCGGCGTCGATCAGCTCCTGCTTGGTCTTGTAGTCGTACTCAATCGGTGTCACGGACTCGTCGTGGGTCACGTGGAAGTCGTAGTTGAAGTCGCTGCCCAGCGCGGAGTACCACGGGAACGTCCAGCCCATCCGCTGCCGGAATGGCTCGATCTTGCTGATCGGCGCGCGCGACACCGCCGCGAACGTGGTGTGCCGCGCATGCAGGTGAGCCAGGTGGCCGACGCCGTCGGCCGCGAGGGAGCAGACCGGGCAGCCCTCGTCCCAGGCCGGGTCGAACATGAAGTGCTGGATGATCAGCTGGTCGCGGCCCTCGAACAGGTCCAGCAGGCTGGCCTTCCCGGCTGGCCCCTCGAATACGTAGTCCTTCTCGACCCGCACGGCCGGCAGTGCCCGGCGCCGGGCCGTCACGTCGGCCATCGCGGCGGCCGCCTGCTCCTCGGCAGCCAGCAGTTCCCGCCGGGCGGCCAGCCACTCGCCAGCCGAGACGACCTGCGGAACGTTCATCTGTCTCACTCCCTGCTCGTGGCCCGGGACCGGTCCGGACGGGCGCAGCCGGTGCTGCACGGCGGCGCCCGGGCCCGGGGCCGCGCGCCCGGAATATGGACGACCGGGCGGCCCGGTTCTCATCGGCGCCCGCGCTACCGCTCGGCGACGGGATCCAGGACCGGCTTGACGTCCAGGACCGGGGTGCCGTCCAGCGCCTCCAGCGGGCCCACCCGGATGCGCAGCCCGGCCGTCTCCCGGACCGTCACCCGGTGCAGCCCGATCGGGTTGGGCCGGTCCGGTGACCGGGTGGAGAACACGCCGGCCGGCGGCCGGGCCGGGTCATCCCGCGGCCGGGTGACCAGCACGCTGCGGTCCGCGCGGTCCAGCCAGGTCAGCACGATCAGCTCGGCCCCCGCGGCCAGGTCGGCGATCCCGCTGGCCATCGCCGGCTCGAAGACCAGCCACGCGTCCGGCGCGCCCTCATCGCCCTGCCGCGGCGCCTGCCCCCGGTCGGTCAGCGCCGACTCCACCCGCGCGACCGGCACGACCTGCATCTCGCTCTGGCTCACCGAGGACGTCGCCAGGATGCCCCGGTCTTCAGGCCGGGGAGGAATGGCATACGGCGTGTCATGAATGCTCCTAGAGCTATAAGTCCTATACTGAGCACATGCGGACGGCGTACCGGTGCCGGGCCTACCCGAGCGCGGAGCAGCAGGTGATGCTGAACCGGACGTTCGGCTGTGTCCGCGTGGTCTGGAACCGGACGCTGGCGGCCCGGCAGGCCCGGTATGCCGCCGAGCGCACCTCCACCTCGTACGCGCAGACGGATGCAGCCCTGACCGTGATGAAGCGCAACCCGGAACTGGCGTGGCTGGGCGAGGTGTCCTGTGTCCCGCTGCAGCAGGCGCTGCGTCACCAGCATGCGGCGTTCGGGGCGTTCTTCGCCCGCCGGGCCCGGTACCCGCGGTTCAAGTCGCGGCGCGGCCGCCAGGCGGCCACCTTCACCCGGTCGGCGTTCCGGATGCGCGGCACGGGCCTGTATCTGGCCAAGATGAGCGACCCGCTGAAGGTCATCTGGACCTGGCCCCGGATAGACCTGGCCGCGCTGAACCCGACGTCGGTGACGGTGGCCCGGGATCCGGCGGGCCGGTGGTTCGTGACCTTCCACGCCGAGGTCCCCGACCCGGTGCCGCTGCCCGCCACGGGCCAGGCCGCCGGCATCGATCTCGGGCTGACGGACTTCGCGGTCCTGTCCGGCGGGCAGCGGATCCCGCATCCCCGGCACATGGACCGGCACGAACAGCGGCTGAAGCGGTATCAGCGGCGGCTGGCCCGCTGCCAGAAAGGCTCCGCCAACCGGGCCAAAGCCCGGCGGAAGGTGGCCCGCGCGCACGCCCGGGTGGCCGACGCGCGCCGCGACTTCCTGCAGAAGGCCAGCACGGACCTGATCCGCCGCTTCGACGTCATCGCCGTGGAGGACCTGGCCGTGGCCAACATGGTCCGCAACCGGTCGCTGGCCCGCGCCATCTCCCGCACCGGGTGGGCCGAGTTCCGCCGCCAGCTGGAGTACAAGGCGGAACGCCACGGCCGCACCATCGTGGTTGCGGATCGCTGGTTTCCGTCCAGCAAGACGTGCTCGGCGTGCGGGTTCCTGCTCGCCGAACTGGACCTCGGGACACGCGCGTGGGCGTGCCCGGGCTGCGGCACCCGGCACGACCGGGACATCAACGCCGCGAGGAACATTCTTGCCGCCGGGCTGGCGGCAGCCGCCAGAAGTGGCGGCGATGCCTGCGGAGCGGACATCAGACACGACCAGGAACCTCCTCCCGTGCAGACCGCAGTGAAACAGGAACCCCGGCGGCCGACCACCGGGATCCCCGCCCTTCAGGGCTGAGAGTAGTCAAGATCCCTCCCGTGTCTGCCTGTGTGCCCTGCCTACCAGACCGGCAGCCGGCGTCGCGGGAGGCGCGTGGCCCCGCGTGCCGCGGCGGCTCTCAGGGACATCCCCGAACTCAGGGTCGTCCGGGAACCGCCAGTCCGCGTCCTACTGTTCGTCATCGCGACGCACCGGACCCGACAGGAGCAGATCATGGGCATTCGGCTGAGCATCGGCTCAGGCCCGCTGGCGGCGGGCCTGCCGCTGGCCTCGCGGCGCCGGCACCGGCGTTCGCGGGCCGCCGCGTCCGGCTGGATGCCGTCGTTCCGCGGGATCGCGCGGTTCACCGACGGCTCGGTCTACACCTGCCAGCACGCGCACGGCACTCCCGATGCCGCCGCGGCCTGCGCGGCCCGCTACAAGCGTGACCTGGCCGCGGGCCGGCCCGTTCCGCCGCGCGCCATGCTGCGCCGCACCTGAGGCGACCCCGGCACCGTGGCGGAGCGGCGGCACCAGGCGGGGGATATCCCCCGCTGAGTATCGGGGGGATACCCGATGGACTTGAGATGTATCTCGTAGGTAGCGTAAGTCGTGTGCCATCGTCGCCAGCGAGATTCCGTGCCTGCAGGCCATTGCCGGTCCTGCCGGGTCGTGGCCGCCTGCGCCCGGGCGGCGCGCCGGCGGTGGCCCCGTGACTGCCATCGGCTGGGCGCTGGCCGCGGCTGTTCTCTACGGCACGGGCGCCGCCCTCCAGCAGCGCCAGGCTGCGACCGCGCCTAGCCACGCCGCCGGGCACCCGCGGCTGCTCCTGCTGCTGATCCGCCGTCCGTGGTGGCTGCTCGGCATCGCCGTCGAGCTCGGCGGCTTCACCGCCCACGCCCTGGCGCTGCGCACCGGGCCGCTGACCATCGTCCAGATGCTGCTGGCCTCTTCGCTGCTGTTCAGCGTCACCACCGTGCGGCTGTGGTCGGGCCAGCAGCTCGGCTGGACCGCGTGGGCCGCCGCGCTGAGCGTGGTGGCCGGCATCACCTCCTTCGTGGCCCTGGCCGCTCCCGCAGGCGGTGCCGCGCACGGCGCTGACTCCTCGCACCAGGCGGGCCTGGCAGCGGCGTGCCTGGCGGCCTGCGCGGCGCCGCTCGCCGTGGCCGGCCTGGCCGCCGCCGGGCGCCGCCGGGCCGTCCTGCTCGCCGTGGCCGCCGGCCTGGCTGACGCCGGCATTGCCGTGGTGACCATGGCCTTCGCGCATGTCGCCAGCCACGGGCCAGCCGGGATGGCGACCTCCTGGGCCACCTGGGCGCTGCTACTCGGCGGTCCGTGCTCGCTGCTGCTGACCCAGACCGCCTACCAGGCCGGCCGCCCGATGATCACCCTGCCGGTCATTGCGGTGGTCACGCCGGTGGCCAGCCTGGCCACCGGCAATCTGCTGCTCGGCGAGACCGCCCGGCTCGGCATGCTCAGCGGCGCCCTCGCCGTCCTGGCCGTGCTGGCCGCTTCCGCCGGCCTGATCACGCTCGCCCGGCTGACCGCCGGGCAGCCGGGCGGCGCGGCGCACCCGGCGGCACCCGCGCCAGCACCCGCCCGCGCGCTCGCCGCCGGACCCGGGCCCGGGCTCCGGCTGGGCCGCGCCGCGGGCCGCGCGCTGCGTGCGTGGCACCGGCCCGCTGCCCGCGGCCTGGTCCACTCCACAAGCGCGCGGCAGCTGGCGGTCTGCATTCCCGTCATCGGGGGACTGACGATGTGGACATTCCCGGCCGGGGACAGCTGCGCGCGTGATGAGTTCGCCGAGCCGGCCGACGAACTGCCTTGCCTGGTCCGCTAGCCGCAGGGCGGCGGCGGCCTCACAGCTCGATCTGGTAGCGGATGAAGCCCCGGTTCTCGGCGACCTGGTCATACAGACGGCGGGCGGTGGCGTTGGACTCATGCGTGTTCCAGTACACCCGGATGCAGCCGTGCTGCCGTGCCCAGTCCGCCACGGCGGCGATCAGGGCCCGGCCGGCGCCCTGGCCGCGTGCCTGCGGAGCGGTGAACAGGTCCTGCAGGTAGCAGACATCCGGGCTGGAGGTGCTGGCGTGAATCAGGAAGTGCGTGATGCCGACCAGCTGCCCGTCCAGTCGCGCGCCGAGTGCGTGCAGCGTCGTGTCCTGCTGGAACTCGCGCCAGGACCGCTCGTACATCTCCGGTGGCTCGGTCCGCTCATAGAAGGCGATGTAGCCGCGGAACAGCTCTTCCCAGGTCGCCCGGTCGGACGGCGCCAGCCTGCCGATGCTGATCATGCGCCATTGTTACATCGGCCACTTTTGATGCCGCGCCGGGCCGGCCGGGCGTCAGGGCGTGCGGCTGCCGTCGATCTGGTCGAAGTCCCCGAAGCCGTTCCAGGTGCCGCCGCCGCCCGACCACTGCCACATCAGGGCGTACCGGGACCGGGTGGTGACCCCGCCGAAGAACCGCGCGCAGACCTGAGTGCCGTGCAGGCACCAGCGGCCCGGCTGGCGGGCCAGGCTGGCAGTGGCCTGGTGGTAGGTCCACTCGTAGGTATGCGGGATCTGCGCCGCGCGGCCTCGGCCGAAGATCATCGGCCAGATTTCGGGCGAGGAGTACACGCCGGCCTTGAGCTTCGAGTGGCCGGCCAGGTAGGCGGAGAAGCCGGCCAGCTCCGCGTGGTCGACCCGGGCGGCGATGTGGCGGCCGCGGATCTGGCCGCTGCAGGGCGAGGTGTAGACGTTCTTCCACCCGTTGTCATCGGCCGGGGTGAAGGTCGGCGCGTGGCCGGGCAGCTCAACGTCCATGAACACCACCGGGTACCGCACCCGGTTCGGCTTGCCCGCGATGTCGTGCAGCGCCCGGGCGGCCTGGGCCGCGCCCCACCGGGAGGCCTGCCGGGTGGTCCCGTTGTAGTGCGGGTCGACGCCGGGTCCGCCCATGAACCAGTAGACGCCGGTCCCGATGCCCTTGTGAAAGCGGGTGAGGCTGGTGTTGGCGGCCCGGGCGTCCGCACGCGACCAGATCGTCTTGGTCTTGCAGCCCTGCCAGGTGGCCCAGTTGCCGGCCATCCCGATGTACCCGCCGTCCACCGCGCCGGTGCCCGGCAGCCGGGCGGGCGCCCGGCCGTGCAGGGACATGCCGGTGCTGTCGCTGCCGGACCAGAAGCCCGCCGGGAACGCGGCGCGGGACGCCGGCTGGACGCGGGCGGCGGGTCGGCTGCCGGCGGCGCCGCGTCCGGGCGTGGTCGTGCCGGGCGCGACCGCGCTCAGCACGGCCAGGGCGATCCCCGCGCAGGCCGTCGCGGTCAGGCCGACGGCGATGGCCAGCCGTCCCGGACGGCGCCCGCGCCGGTGCCTGCGGTGCTGGTCGTGGCCAGTCCTGGTCGTGCCTCTCCTGGTCATCCGAGGGAGCCTACCTGCTCATCCGAGTCGGCCTCGTGTCCCCGGATCCCTGCTGACCTGCATATTCACCTTGCTCCAGTAAGCCCCTTGACAGCGAGAGTGCCCCGAACGAGCCTGACGCTGGAGCGCTCCGCCCGCCGCGCAGCAGGTACCCGAGCGGCAGGGGAGCACATTCCGGAGAGAGGCGGTCGGGCGGATGGGCAGGGAGCGGCTGCAGCGGTACAGCCTCGCGGGCCCGGAGAATCAGGCCGCCGTGGCTGCCGGCCTGGCCGGCAGCACCTGGTTCCGCAGCGCGGTGCCGCGCCAGCGGATGAAGGAGCTGATGCGGCGCTCCGACGGGCCGGCCATCCGGGACACCGCGATCTGGCTCGGGCTGATGGCCGTCTTCGCCGGCCTGGGCATCGCGTTGTGGGGGAGCTGGCAGGCGGTCCCGTTCTTCCTGGCCTACGGCGTCCTGTACGGCTCGTCGTCGGACTCCCGGTGGCATGAGGCCGGTCACGGCACGGTGTTCCGGACCCGCTGGCTGGACCAGGGCCTGTACCAGCTCGCCTCGTTCATGATCATGCGTGACCCGACCACCTGGCGGTGGAGCCACACCCGCCATCACACCGACACCCTGATCGTGGGCCGGGACCCCGAGATCGCGGCGATGCGCCCGGCGCGGCTGGCCAGAATCCTGGCCAACTTCGCGGGCCTGGCCGACGTCCCGGCGGCCTTCCGGCTGATGCTCGTGCACGCGGCCGGCCGGCTGACCGCCGACGAGGCCGACTACGTGCCCGGCCCGGAGCGGCACAAGGTCTACCGGACCGCGCGCATCGACCTGGCGATCTACGCCGTCACCGTCGGCGCGGCGATCGGGTTCCGGTCCTGGCTGCCTGTCGTGCTGATCGGCGGGCCGCGCCTGTACGGCGCGTTCCTGCTGCAGGTCTACGGCCTGACCCAGCACGCGGGCCTGGGCGAGAACGTGCTCGATCACCGGCTCAACACCCGGACGGTAAAGATGTGCGTGGTCAACCGGTTCCTGTACTGGAACATGAACTACCACGTCGAGCACCACATGTTCCCGATGGTCCCGTGCTTCCGCCTCGCGGAGCTGCACGAGGAGATCAAGCACGACTGCGCGCCGCCGTACCCGTCGCTGTGGGCGGCCTGGCGGGAGATCATCCCGGCGGTCCTGCGCCAGCTGCGCGACCAGGACTATTTCGTGCGCCGGGAGCTGGTCCGCGGAGCCGCGCCGTTCAACGAGCCGGGCCCCGCGAACGACGGCCGCGGTCGGCCGCTGACGGCCAGCACCGCGGCCTGACCGAGTCACCGGCACCGAGGGAGAGCCCATGGGCCAGTGGATTGCTGCCTGCCAGGCGGACGACATCGATCCCGAGGACGTCATCCCCTTCGACCACGGCGGCCGTTCTTACGCCATCTACCGGTCACCTGACGACCGCTACTACGCGACCGACGGCCACTGCACGCACGAGCAGACCCTGCTGTGCGACGGCCTGGTGATGGGCGCCGTTATCGAGTGCCCCCGGCACAACGGCCGGTTCGACTACACCAGCGGCAAGGCGCTCGGCGCGCCCGTGCTGACCGACGTGCGCACCTACCCGGCCAGGGTCGAGGACGGCACGGTTTTCCTGGAGATCTGAGTCGCGTGCATGCGGACACCAATGTCGCAGTCGCCTGATATCTCTCGGTGCGGTAGGCGAGGGAGCAGGGAGAGTGCCATGAGCCAGGTGGCTGTGCCGGACGACGAAGAACTGGATATCGACGGGCTGTGGATGCGGGGACGGCAGGTCTGCGCGAACTTCTCGGAGAGCCGGCCCCCGCAGGCGGTTGCCTGGGCGACCGACCGGGCCCAGCGCCAGCCGGGCGGGGCCTGGAGCAGGCTCAGTCACAAGGCTCCGGCGACTGGCCTGCAGCCGATCCTGCTGCGCGGGCTGGATGCTGGCGATACGACGCGGCCGTGGGACGACGGCGAGTTCAGCGACCCGCAGGACGCGGCTGCCATCGATGAGATCGACGTTGGCCGGCTCCTCCAGTCCTGGTATGAGGGTGCGGCACCGGAGCAGGAGGAGTACGACGAGGACGAGGAGTGCCGGGCGATGCTCGCGCCATTCGGCCTGCAGTTTCCCGGCCTCGCGGCGGCCCTGGACCAGCAACTGGACGCAGAGCTGACGGAGCGCGCGCTCCGCCAGTACACGGGCGACGCGCGGATCGGCCTGGTGCCCGCCGGCCGTCCGGCTGACGTCCTGACGCGGCTGGGCTGGGGCGGCGCCTGCAACAACCGCGCGTCAGCGGAGATCTCGGCCGTGCTCCGGTCCTGGGAGGACCGGTTCGGCGCCCGCCTCCTGGAAGTCGGGTTCGCCGACATCCGGCTCCTGGTCAGTCGGCCGCCGCAGACCCTGGAAGCCGCCCTGCCGGTCGCCGCTGAGCACGTCGCGTTCTGCGACGAGGCCGCGAGCCGGGGCCTGAACTGGGTCAGCGGCATCGCCGCCGCGCTGGTGAGCAATCCGTTCTGGGATTTCTGGTGGGACTGAGAGTTCATCCCCGCCGGGCTGGCCGGCGGGAACGCTCGTTCACCTGCACGCGCGGTACTGCAGCGCGATCAGCACGGGCGTGGCGACGCTGACGGTCTGCGACATTGTCACGCCGAGAACCCGGTAGCGCACGACCACCGGGCTGGTGGCATCACCGATCACCGAGGTGCCCGCTCCGGGGATCCGCGCGTCGGCCCGGAGTATCCGGTCACACGCCACGCGCACGGTGAGCGCAGCCGCCAGCGAGCTACCGGGGCCGATGGTCACGGGCCGCAGCGGCCGCAGCTGGCCGAAGCCCGCACCGGCCTGCGGCCCGCCGGCCGGTGCCAGCGCGTAGATGACACCCGGATCTGCGGGGCGCAGGGCCAGCCCGAGGATGGTCACCGGGACCGGCCCGGCGTTGTGCACCTGAAGCCCGAAGCTCACCTCGCCGCCGGGCCCGGTTGCCCACAGCACCCCGCTGTAGCCGCCGGTCGGCGCCAGTTGCGCGCGCTGCGCGGCGGTACTGAAGCCCAGTCCCGCGCCGTGGCCCGGAATCACATCGAACCAGCCGGTAAAGCCCCCGCTCAGGGCCGCGTGGGTCGAGGTGATCGCGCCCAGGTACAGGGCCGCCAGGACGGCGGCGACGATTGCGGCTAGCCAGCGACCGCGGCGGAGCTGCGCCCAGCCCGCCGTCGCTGTGGCCCCGGTCATCTGCGCTGCCACCGTGCCTCCGCTGCTCCGGTTAGCCGGACCGTAGCAACGGGCCGGAGTCCGGGCAAGAGCCGGAGCAGGGCCGGCCGTGGCCGAGCCGTGCGCGGGATGTAACCCGGATGGCCGAGCATGGAGGCATGACGTGGATGACGACCACTGACCCCGACGAGTTCGCTGCCGCGGCCGGCGGGTTCCTGCGCTCCCGCCTGGTCGAGCACAACCTCCTGCTCACCATTACCGATCAGCTGCGCCGAGGCCAGCTGCGCCGGGGCCAGCTGGCCGGGGCCGGGCACGCGCCGCTGCTGGGCTGGTGGGCCGGCCAGGCTGGCCCCGAGGGCGCTTTCAGCCGCACCGCGGGCTTTCCGCTCGCGGTGACCCCGATGCCGGACCAGGCGCTGGACGAGCTGGCGGACATCCTGGTGCCGCCGCTGCCGGGCATCGGCGCCGGGTCGGCCGCCGCCGGGCGATTCGCGCGGCGCTGGCAGGACCGGACCGGGGCCGTGGCCACCGTGCGCCGCCGGGATCGCCTGTACCGGCTGAGCGAGCTGGCACTGCCTGATCCGCCGCCGCCGGGCCGGGTCCGGCTGGCCACCGGCGCTGACCGTGACCTGCTGCATGCCTGGCACGAGGACTTCCTGGCCGAACTCGGCAGCACCGACGAGCCGGACGTTCCCGCGGCCGTTGCTGACCGGCTGGGGTTCGGCGGGCTGGTGCTCTGGGACACGGGGGAGCGGCCGGCGGCCATGGCCGGGCGCACCCGCGTCGCCGCCGGGATCTGCCGGGTCGCCGCGGTCTACACCCCGCCGCAGTACCGCGGGCACGGCTACGGCGCGGCGGTCACGGCCGCCGCCAGCCGCAGCGCCGTCGAGGCTGGCGCGCGGGAGGTCGTGCTGTACACCGACGCGGACAACGCGGTCACCAACACCCTCTACCAGCGCGTGGGCTACCGGGCCGCCCTGGAGCGCACGGTGTACGTCTTCTCCTGACCGGGCGGTGCACCGGAACGGCCTCGGTGCCGGACCGGCCCGGCCGCTACTTGTAGAAGATGGCGGCCTTCCGGGCGCCTTCGGCACCGGTGGCGATGCCGAAAGTCAGGTGGTAGGTGCCGCTGGCGGACTGCCAGACCGCCATTCCCTCCGGCTCCCGCCAGGACAGCGACTTTCCGGCCTCGGTCAGGAACGAGTCCGCCAGCTTGCCGGTGTTCCAGTCGAACGCCCAGATCATCATGTTGTCGGTGTCGTGAGTGCCGGTCAGCAGGTACAGGTAGCTGCCATGCGTGGTGTGGCCCTGGAACGTCGGATTTTCATGGCCCGGGAACGCGGTGGCGCTGTTGAGAGTCACGCTGCACAGAGCGGGATAGGCGTGGTTGGCGAACGTGCCGAGGTCGAACAGGTCGAACCGGGCGTTCTTGGCATCGATTTTGTAGCGCAGGGACACGCGGCTGTAGGCCATGTCCACCGCGATCGACTTCGACCCGTATGTCGGCCGGGGCTTGTAGATCTCCACGCCGCTGGTCGTCGGCGACAGGGTGGCGCCGTGCGCGAAGTCCTCGAACCTGAACCGCGCGATCTGGGTGCCGAACCCGGCCGCGGAGGTGAGCGTCTCCACCCAGATGTAGGCGCTGTCGAGATCGGGCTGCACGCCGATCTGCACGCCGTGCCCGAAGCCCTTCAGGTGCAGCCAGCTCGGCTCGGCCTCCTTGCCGGCATAAGTGAGCTTCGTGCAGGTCAGCTCGCCCAGGGTGCCGCCATGAGTCAGCTGAACGGTGTACATGTGCTCGTTGACGTTGTCGAACGCGAATGACTGCAGCACCGTCGTGCTGGCCAGGCTGAACGGGGCGGGGATGAACGGGCTGGACGCGGCGTGGATGTTGAACATCGACGTCTGCTCCACGCCGGATGCGGCGGCGGCGGCCGGGCGGGCGCCGGCCAGCGGCCCGAGCAGCGAGGCTCCCGCGACCACGCCGCCTGCCTGAAGGAATCGTCTCCGGTCAAAGGTAATGGGCATCCGCAGATAGTAAATGGATGCCTTTTTTGGTGCAAACGATATTAAAGCGCCGAGGCCTGGCCGGATGCTGCCGTGCTGTGAGCGGAATGTGATCACCGGGGCAGAGCATGGGTTCGTGCCCCTGCTAGGCCATGATCGGGCAGTGACAGCGAATGACCGGGAGGCGGCGTTGACCGAGGAATGGCTGCGGGTGCGGGAGCACCTGGGCCAGCACCGGCATGAGCTGTCCCGGCAGGCGGCCCGGCTGTACCCGCCGTCGTTCCGGGTGGCCGGGACCGACCTCCTGGCGGATCCGGCCTGGCTCCCGCCCGCCCCGGTTCCGCTCGGCGCCGTGACGCTGTCGCGCGCCGACCCGCCGCCGCCTGGCCTGGCCGGCTGGGAGCGGGCGGTCCGGGGTGTCCTGCCCGCCCGGCCCGGCGGCCCGCCGGTCAGCTCGTACGCCGAGGCCATGTCGTACCTGGCGCGGCCGAGCGTGTTCGAGAACCGGTCGACCTACCGGCTGCTGGAGGCCGACCTGGGCGGCCCGGCAGGCGCGCTGACGTTCACCGCGGGCCGCTACTTCGACGGCACCAACGTGGGCGAGGCCTGCGCGCATGAATTCGCGGCGGCGTGCCTGAGCGGGCGGGACGACCTGCCGCTGCGCCAGCTCGTCGGCGAGCCCTGGAACCTCCGGCGCCGGGCCGCGAACGTGGCGGTGGCCACGCTGACCCTGCGCGTGGACCGGCACGCCGGGCAGGTCACCTTCCCCCTGCACTGGCGTGACCCGGCGAAGGTCGGCCACGCCGGCGGGCTCTACCAGGTCGTGCCCGTCGGCATGTTCCAGGCCTCCAGCGACGCGCCGCGCAACCAGGCCCGCGACTTTGACCTGTGGCGGTGCATGCTGCGCGAGTTCGCGGAGGAACTGCTGGGCCTGCCCGAGGAGTACGGCCCGGCCGGCAGCTCCATCGACTACGACGGCTGGCCGTTCGCGCGCCGGATGTCACAGGCCCGGGCCGCCGGGCTGCTGACCGCGTCGGTGCTGGGCATGGGGGTGGATCCGCTCACCTTCGCCACCGACATCCTGACCGTGGTCGCGATCGACGCCGCGGTCTTCGATGACCTGCTCGGCGGCATGGTGCACGCCAACGCCGAGGGCCGGGTGCTGCTGGGTGACGGTCAGGGCCTCAGCTTTACCGCCGGCACCATCGACCGGCTGATCGCCGCCGAGCCCGTGCAGGCGGCGGGCGCCGCCCTGCTCCGGCTGGCCTGGGCATACCGGGACGATCTCCTCCATTACCACAGCCCGTAGACTCGGGGACGTCCCCGTTGCCAGATTTTCGTATGCGCACATGCGTGACCGACAGGGGGAGTATTTGGGCCCGGAGGAGGAATTCCCGCAGGCCGGCGAGCTGAGCCGGCTGATGCTGGCGTCCATCCTGGAGTACTCGGGCGTCGGCGTGGCCATGCTGAACCGCAACCTGGTCTACACCTGGTGCAACGACGCCCTCACCTACGGCGGCCGGCTGCCGCGGGAGCGCCGGGTCGGCCGGCGGTCCGCCGAGGTGCTGCCCGGCGAGCTGGCCAAGCTCGTGGACGGGGCGCTGCTGCAGGTGCTGGAGACGGGCGTCCCGGTGCTCAACCACGAGCTGACCGGCCCGTCGCCAGTGAGCCCCCGCCTGCACTCCTGGTGGTTCTGCGCTTTCCGGATCGATGACGACCGGGGCGAGGCCGTGGGCGCGTGGTACATGATCGCCGATCAGTCGGCGGAGCGGCGCGCCCGGACCCGGCTGCAGCTGCTCAACCGCGCCAGCGAGCGGATCGGCAGCACGCTGGATGTCGCGCAGACGGCGCAGGAGCTCGCCGATGTTGCCGTGCCGGACATCGCGGACCTGGTGACCGTGGAGTTGCTGGAGCCCGTGCTGCGCGGTGACGAGCCGCAGCCGGTAGCCGAGGACGGCCCGGTGGTGCTGGCCCGGTCAGGACTGCGCTCGGTACTGGGCCGCTCGCCGGAGCTTCCCGGCGCCGGTGACCTGCTCCGGCTGCCCGCCGGCACCGCTATCCGCCGGTGCCTGACCAGCGGCGAGCCCGTCGTCGTCTCGACGGCGGCCCAGCATGCGGAGCAGCTGGCCCGCGAGCCTGACTGGGTGGCCCGGCTCCCCGAGCTGGGAGTGGCCTCGGTCTGCGCGGTTCCCGTCCGGGCCCGCGGTGTCATTCTCGGCGTCGCGCTGTTCTGCCGCCGGGCCGGCGCCGAGCCGCATGACGAGGAAGACGTCAGCCTCGCGGTGGAACTCGCGGCCCGCGCCGCGGTGTGCCTGGATAACGCCCGGCGCTTCCAGCGGGAGCGGCGGGCCACCCTCGCCCTGCAGCGCAGCCTGCTGCCCAGCGGACTGCACGGCACGCCCGCCCTCGAGGTCGCCTCACGCTACCTGCCGGCCACCGGGCCGGCCGGGCTGGGCGGCGACTGGGTCGACGTGATCCCGCTGTCGGGCGGGCGGGTGGCCCTGGTGGTCGGCGATGTCGTGGGTCACGGGGCGGCAGCGGCCGCCGCCATGGGGCAGATGAGCACCGCCGTGCGCACGCTGGCGGGGCTCGACCTGCCGCCCGCGGAGCTGCTGGCGCACCTCGACGATCGCGTGACCAAGCTGGCCGAGCAGGAGGCGCCGGGCACGCCCGGCGATTCCAGCGCGGACCGGCCGCTCGGCGAGCATGTGCTGGGTACCACCTGCCTGTACGTGGTCTATGACCCCGTCACCCGGCGGTGCGCGGCCGCGACGGCCGGCCACCCGGCCCCGGCGGTGGTGGACGGCGGGAATGTCAGCTTCGTGCCCCTGCCCACCGGGCCGCCGCTGGGCGTGGGCGTGCTGCCGTATGAGTCCGCGGACTTCATGCTGCCGGACGGGACGCTGCTGGCCCTGTTCACCGACGGGCTGGTCGGGTCCCGCGGCCACGACATCGACGGCGGGCTGGCGCGGCTCGCCGGCGACCTGGCCCGCCCGGCCGATTCGGTGGAGGAAGTGTCCGAGCACGTCATCGAGCCCGTGCTGAACACGCCCGCCCAGGACGATGTGGCGCTGATCGTGGCCCGCGCGCAGGGCCTGGACTCCGGTCATGTCGCCGCCTGGGACCTGCCGTCCGATCCCGTCCACGTGCGCGATGCCCGCGAGCTGGCGGGCCGGCAGCTGGCCGAGTGGGGCTGGGGGGACCTGGCGCTGACCTGCGAGCTCGTCGTCAGCGAGCTGGTTACTAACGCCATCCGGTACGGTCGCCCGCCGATCCGGCTGCTGCTGATCCGGCAGGAGCCGGACATGCTGATCTGCGAGGTCTCCGACGGCAGCAGCACCTCACCGCACCTGCGGCGCGCGGGCGCGACGGACGAGAACGGGCGGGGCCTGTTCCTGATCTCGCAGGTCGCGCACCGCTGGGGAACCCGCTACACCGAGTCCGGCAAGACCATCTGGGTCGAGCAGCACCTGGAGGCGGCCTCCGGCCTGAGCTGACCGCCGGCCATGGCTCAGCGGGCGGCGTGCCGGGCGATCTGGGCGGCCAGGAATTCCCGCTCGGCCTCGTTGGCGGTCAGCTCGAGGGCGCGCTGGTAGGCGCGCGCCGCCTCCGCCGGGCGCCCGGCCTGGACCAGCAGGTCCGCCTGCACGGCGTGCAGGTACTGGTACTCCGACAGCCGTCCGTCGCGCTCGAGAGACTGCACCGCGGCCAGCGCGGCCTCGGGGCCGGCGACCCTGGCCAGCGGCACCGCGCGGTTCAGCGCCACGACGGGTGATGGCCACACCTCGAGCAGCTTGTCGTAGAGGGTGACGATCTGCGGCCAGTCCGTCTGATCGAACGCCGGCGCCCCGGCGTACAGGGAGGCGATCGCGGCCTGCAGGACGTAACGTCCCGGCGGGCCCGCGCGCAGGCAGCCGACGATGAGGTCATGGGCGCGGGCTAGCGCGGCCTGATCCCACTGCGAGCGGTCCTGGTCCTGGAGCCGGACGAGGCGCCCGGCGCCGTCCACCCGGGTCGCGCGCCGCGCATCGGTGACCAGCAGCAGGGCGTGCAGGCCGGCGACCTCAGCCTCGCCCGGCATCAGGTCGCGGAGCAGGCCGGCCAGGTGCAGGGCCCGGTCGACCAGCTCGGCGCGCACCAGCGACGGCCCGGACGGGGCGGTGTGCCCGGCGGTGAACAGCAGGTGGATCACGGCCAGGACGGCGCCCAGCCGCTCCGGCAGCTCGGCCGGCGGCGGTACCCGGAACGGGATCCGCGCCGTGGAGATCTTCTTCTTCGCGCGGGTGATGCGCGCCGCCATGGTGGTCTCCGGCACCAGGAATGCCCGGCCGATGTCCGCGGTCGTGACCCCGCACACCAGCCGGAGCGTGAGCGCGACCTGGGCGTCCTGGCGAAGCGCCGGGTGGCAGCAGGTGAAAATCAGCCGGAGCCGCTCGTCCGGCAGCAGGCCGGCGGTCTGCGGGCGGCCTGCTGCTGCGGCAGCGGCCCGCCGGCGCCGGCCTCATCAAAGGCCGCCTCGCTCACCGCATCCGGCACCGCCAGCAGCGGCAGCCGGCGGCGCAGCGCCTGCTCATGCCGCAGCGCATCGATCGCGCGCCGCCGGGCCGTCGCGGTCAGCCACGCGGCCGGGTTATCCGGGACGCCGGCCCGGAGCCAGGCCTGCAGCCCGGCCGCGTAGGCCTCCTGCACGCACTCCTCGGCGAGGTCGAGGTCGCGCGTAACCCGTACGGTGGCCGCGAGCACCCGGGCCCACTGCTGGCGGTGCGCAGCGGAGATGGCTGCCTCGACGGCGGCGGGATCGGTCAACCGGCGGTCTGCTCCCCGGCTCCGGTGACCCCGCCGCTGTGGACCGGCCGGATCTCCACCCCGCCGCCGTCGTGCACGACCGGGTTGGTGCGGGCGATCGCCAGGGCTGTGTCAAGGTCGGGTGCCTCGAGGATGTAGAACCCGGCCACGATCTCCTTGGAGTCCACGAACGGGCCGTCGGTGATCGTGTCGCCGCGGACCGAGGTCGCCATGTCCCGCGGGGTCAGCGCCCAGGCCGCGACCATCGAGCCGCCGGCCGTCAGCCCGGCGGCGTGGTCGTCGCATTCGCTCAGGTCATCGGGCGTGGCATCCGGGGCGTGGGCCGAGTCGCTGGCATAGATGAGGACCGCGTACTGAGCCATGACGGGTCTCCTTTCGCTGTGGCGGTGCTGAGTCCCGCTGCCTGTGCGTCGGACGAGCCGGCCGGAATCGACAGCCGGCACCGAAAATAGCTGCCGGCCCGGCCAGGGCGCCCGCCCGGGTCCCGCGGCGGTGCCGGGCCGCGAGCCCGGTACCGGGGCCCGGCTCGACGGGCGGCCCGGCGGGGAGCCCAGCGGCAGGCCAGCGCCGGCTGCCGGGCGGGCCAGGCAATGGCCGGCCCGGGAAATGCGCCGGCGGCCACTCGGCCGGTCTCACTCTCCGCGTTCGCCGGATTCGCGCTATGCGCCGGTGCTCAGCTCGCTCACCGGGCTACCTGACAACGAACATGACCGGGGCCATCCGCAGCGCCCGGCAACGGCGGCCCGGACCCGGCGGCAGCGGCCCGGACTAGATTCTGAGAAGAAGCTCAGGCCCGCTTGATCCACCCGTGCTGGTCAGCTCGCCCAAGATCGGGAAAGGGCGCTGGCGCAACTCGGAAGCCCGCTGACCGCCGGGCCGTGGCCGGGAGAGCGGGATTTAGCCCGCTGCCCCATGACCGCGGTCACGCGGTCAAGCATTAGCCCAGCTAAGACGATTTTGCGCGCGGGCTTTGCTCATTATGCGGGTCTGCTGACCGGCCAGCCCGGAGAGACACCACGCGGCCGCTGATGTGTTCGAAAAGCTGTCTGGACGTGGTGGCTCGAATCGTGCGACGCAGTGCGACACGGGCCCGGGGCCGCCTCGCGTCGCGATAGTCGTGGTATCCCAGATACCAGGCGCGCAGGCCCGTACGCATCGCCGCGGAGGCGGGCGCAGCAGCGCTCAGTTTGCGGCGGTTCCGGAACGCGGAGACAGGCCTGGTGCTGTTCGTTATCGCGTGGTCTCGTTTACGCCCGTGATGACTCGGGCAGCGATTCCGGGACAAAGGCAAGGGACGCCCGGGGACGCCGCGGTCATTACGGCGGTCAGCCGCCGGCAAAATTGATAACTCATTCGTTTGGCCTGGTATTAACAACTTATAAACGCTAGCCAATAGCGCCGCCGGGTAAGGCCGGAAAGTCATTGCGGAGCTAGCCGGCAGGCGATCGGCAGCGTTCGGTGAAAATCCTCCGCCAGGCGCTGCAGGCGCAGGCCGGCGACCAGGAACCCGCAGATCAGGAAGGCGCGCTGTCCTGGCCGCCGACCTGCGCGATGGGGGCGGAACTCGTGATCAAGATCATCGCCCGCCCGGCCGGGCTGACTGCTCGTGCAGCGTGCGCCCTTTAGCCCCGGCGGCGGCCGCGCGGCCGCCCACGTTTCCTGCCGCCCCCGATGGCACGCGGCGGCGGGCCTTTGGCGGCAGCCGCGGGGTTGTTCAAGTTGTGACACTTTTTGGCTGGAAACTGCGTCATCGGCAAAGCTACTGTGAGACCCAGCCATAGCCCGGGACAAAGTATGGCACTACGTGCGCACGCGTCATCGCGAAAGAGGTGCTACATGAACTTGTGGGGGCGGAAGGCACGCCTCGCGGCGGTTGCCGGGATGGTTGTGGCCGGGCTGATCGCAGCCGGCTGCGGGTCCAGCGGCGGCGGCAGCACCGGCGGCGGCAGTAGCAGTAGCGGCGGAACCGCGGTCAAGGGCGGGACGGCGACGATCGCCCTGCCCGCGAACGTCACCTACAACTATATTTTCCCGTTCTACCCGATCACCGAGGCCAGCGTTTACAACCTGCAGTTCCAGTACCTGTTCTTCCGTCCGCTGTACATGTTCGGCGGCAACTCCGACAGCGCGGTCGGCATCAACTACCCGCTGTCCACGGCCGACGCGCCGCAGTACAGCGACGGCGGCAAGACCGTCGTGGTGAACCTGAAGAACTGGAAGTGGTCCAACGGCGAGAGCGTGAACGCTAAGGACCTGATCTTCTTCGTGAACATGGCGGAGGCCGAGAAGGCCAACTGGTACGGGTACTCCAAGGGGCTGCTGCCCGACAACCTGGTGTCCTACAAGGCCACCGGCCCCAACCAGGTGACCTTCCACCTCAACCGGGGCTACTCCAGCCTGTGGTTCACCTACAACCAGCTCGGTGAGCTCAAGCCGATGCCGATGGCCTGGGATGTCACCAGCCTCAGCGCCAAGGCGGGCAGCGGCGGCTGCACTACCGACAGCAAGGCCGACGGCTGGGCCAAGTGCAAGCAGGTCTTCGCCTTCCTGAGCGCGCAGGCCAAGCTGTCCGGCAGTTATGCGACCAACAAGCTGTGGCAGGTCGTGGACGGGCCGTGGAAGCTGTCCAGCTTCAGCAGCACCGGCAACGTGACCATCGTGCCCAACAAGTCCTACTCGGGCAGCCCCAAGCCGCAGGTCTCGGCGGTCAAGTTCCTGCCCTACACCGCCGACCAGTCCGAGTTCACCGCGCTGAAGACCGGTCAGGTCGACATCGGCTACATCCCGGCCCAGGACCTGCCGCCCAAGCCGGCCAACGCGGTCCTGCCCGCCACCAACCCCGCGGGCAGCAACTACAACCTGCAGCCGTTCTACTTCTTCGGCATCACCTACGCCCAGCCCAACTTCAACAACCCGCAGATCGGCTACATCGTCCGGCAGCTGTATGTCCGGCAGGCCCTGCAGAGCGCGTTCGACCAGCCGGGCATCATCAAGGCCATCTACCGCGGCTACGCCGTCCCGGCCTCGGGCCCGGCCCCGAACGCACCGCCCGGTAACCAGTGGATCCCGCAGGCCCAGGCCGCGAACAACTACCAGGGCCCGTACCCGTTCAGCATCTCCAAGGCCAAGTCGCTGCTGACCAGCCACGGCTGGGTGCTGAAGGGCGGCGTGATGACCTGCGAGACGCCGGCCAAGTGCGGCACCGGCATCAAGCAGGGCCAGCAGCTGAAGCTGACCTTCACGTACTCGACCGGCACGGCCGCGACCACGCAGATGTGGCAGACCTACAAGTCCGACGCCAGCAAGGCGGGCATCGACATCAACCTGGTCGGGCAGTCGTTCAACACGATCGTCGGCGAGGCGGCGCCGTGCGCGCCGATGGGCCCGAAGTGCAACGTCCAGGTGTTCGCCTACGGCGGCTGGGTCTACGACGGCCCGGGCTTCGAGCCGACCGGCGACTCGCTGTTCGCGACCGGCGCCGGCTCGAATGCCGGCAACTACTCCGACCCGAAGATGGACCAGCTGATCACCGCCACGCACACCAGCAGCAGCCTGGACGTGTCGCACCAGTGGTCCACCTACGGCGCACAGCAGCTGCCGTTCATCTGGAACCCGAACGCGTACACCATCCAGGCGGTCACCAACAAGCTGCAGGGTGTCACGTTCGGTCCGCTGTTCAGCCTGTTCCCCGAGTACTGGCACTTCACCAAGTAGGCCCGCGGGGCCCGGCTGGTGCCGGGCCCGCGCGGGGCTCGTAACTCAGCTCGGCACTCAGAGGCCAGCTCCCGGCCGGGAGCTGGCCTCTGAGCTGCGCCGGGACGGCGAGCCGGGCACTGAGTCGCCCCGGCCGCCCGGCAAATTGACTGGTCGGCCGGCCAGGGCCCCGTTACTCTCGGCCGGTGACCACTGACCTGCCGGCCAGCCAGGCCGAGCTCACCCAGCGGACCCGCGAGGCCTACGACCGGCTGGCGGGAGTCTGGTCATCGACCACCGACGACGGGCCGTTCAACGGGCTGCTGGAGCGGCCCGCGCTGCAGGCCCTCGTGCCCGCAGACCTCCGCGGCGCCGCCGTGCTGGACGCCGGCTGCGGGTCGGGGGCCCAGGCCCTGTGGCTGCTGGACCAGGGCGCTGATGTCACCGCCGTGGACATCAGCCCCCGGATGGTGCAGGAGGCGGAGCGCCGCTGCGCCGGGCGCGGCCGGTTCGGTGTCGCCGACCTGAGCCAGCCGCTGGCGCTGCAGCCGCGCTCTCTCGATGGCATCACCTGCTCCCTGGCGCTGCATTACGTCGAGGACTGGAGCGTTCCGCTGCGGTCCTTCGCCGCCGCCCTGCGGCCGGGCGGCTGGGCTGTCCTGTCCCTCGATCACCCGTTCGGGCCGGCTACGCCCGGCCGGCGCGGCGGCTACTTCGACACCGAGCTGGTCTCCGATACCTGGCGCAAGGCCGACGTGGAAGTGACCCAGCACTTCTGGCGCCGTCCCCTGGCGGCGGCTCTCGGCGCGTTCGCGGACGCCGGGTTCGTGGTGGACCGGGTCGCCGAGCCGCAGCCCTCAGCCGAGGCACTGCGGCAGTTCCCCGACGAGCTCGGCCCGCTGGTCGGCGTGCCGATGTTCATCGTCTACCGGCTGTGGCTGCGGCCCTGACCGCCGCGGGCGCCCCCGATGCCGTCTGCTGAGGTGCTGCGCAGCACCCGCCCGGTGACCCAGTCGGAGCTGGTCGCGGACCTGCGCAAGCTGGGCGTGCGGCCGGGCGGGGTGCTCATGGCGCACACCCGGATGAGTGCCATCGGCTGGGTGGTCGGGGGCGCGCAGACCGTCGTGACGGCGCTGCTGGAAGCGCTCGGCCCGGCCGGGACGCTGCTGGCCTACATCGGCTGGAATGACAACACGGGGGGCCTGACCAGGTGGCCGCCGGAGTGGCAGGCGGCCTACCGCGCCGAGTGCCCGCCGTTCGACCCGGAGTTCTCCGCGGCCGACCGCCAGATGGGCCGGGTGCCCGAGCGCATCCGCACGTGGCCGGGCGCGAAGGTCAGCGGCAGCCATTTCCGGCGGATGGCGGCCATCGGCCCGGCCGCAGGCTGGCTGACCGACAATCAGCCCTGGCATCACGGCTTCGGGCCGGGCTCGCCGCTGGCCAGGCTCACCGAGGCCGGCGGGCAGGTTCTGCTGCTCGGGGCGCCGCTGGACCGGCTGACGATCCTGCATCATGCCGAGTCCCTGGTGGACAGCCCCGAGAAGCGGATGGCCCGGCACGTGGTTCCCGTCCGGGACGGCAGTCAGGTCGTCTGGCGGGAGGTCCGCGACCACGACACCTCTGCGGCGGTCGGCGCCTTCCCCTACGAGCGGGCGGTCGGCGACCAGGATCCGTTCGCGGTCATCGGCCAGCTGGCTCTCGATGCGGGCTGCGGAGTCAGCGGCCGGGCCGGGCAGGCGGACAGTCACCTGTTCCCGGCCGCGCCGCTGGTCCGATTCGGCGTCGAGTGGCTGAGCAGCCAGTTCGGCTAGCGCGGTCCGGCGGACCGCCAGGCCAGCCCGTCCGGCGCTGACGAGCCCCCGGCCCGCCGCGCAGGCGCGGGCTATCTGCAATCACCGGTTGCACTTCTCAGCTGACGTGCTACCTT
Source organism: uncultured Actinomycetota bacterium (assembly GCA_963780555.1). Taxonomy (GTDB): domain Bacteria; phylum Actinomycetota; class Actinomycetes; order Streptosporangiales; family Streptosporangiaceae; genus DASUBV01. The sequence goes on from CAWACD010000002.1 coordinate 1,081,862, forward strand.
CGGTTGCAGATAAGGAAGGAGCGGATGCTGATGCCCGGCCTCATGATTGAGCGGGAGATCCTGATCGAGGCGCCCGCGGACGTGGTGTGGCGCACCATCACCGAGCCCGGTCAGCTCACCCGGTGGTTCGCCGACCGGGTGGACCTCGTCATCGAGCCGGGCGCCCGCGGGTTCCTGGAGTTCGGTGACCAGGGCGGTCCGGTGGTCGTGGAGGTCGTGGACCCGCCCGCCCGCTTCTCCTTCCGCTGGAACTACCCGCGCGGGGCTGAGCCGGCGCCCGGCAACTCGATGCTCGTCGAGTTCACGCTGACCCCGGAGGGCCCGGAGCGGACCCGGCTTCGCGTGACTGAGAGCGGCCACGAGCTGCTGGCCTGGCCCGGCGCGGAGAAGCAGCGCTATGCCGACGAGCACCTGGGCGGCTGGGGCGAGTTCCTGGACCGCCTCGCAGCGCTGCTGACCGAGCGCCAGCCGGGCTGACCATGCAGGCCGCTGACGAGCTGTGGTCGGCCATCGCCGATCCGTCCCGCCGCCAGGTTCTTGACCTGCTAGTCAGTAACGCTGACGTCAGTGCGAGCTGGCTGGCCGGGCGGGTGACGTTCTCCCGTCAGGCCGTTTCCAAGCACCTGGTCGTGCTCGAGCGAGCCGGCCTGGTCAGCCGGCACAAGCAGGGCCGGGAGGTTCTCTACCAGGTCGAGGCCGAGCGGCTCGACCAGGCCATCCGGGCGATGGCGGAGCTTGCCGCCCGGTGGGACCGGCGGCTCACCGCGGTTAAAGACCTCGCGGAGGCCGCGCACGCTGCAGCCAGGAAGAGGAGTCCGCTATGACAAGCGAATCAGCACACCCCGGCGGCCCGGCGGCAGGCGCTGCCCGGGCACCGGGTCTGCCCCCGGTCGCCGGCCAGGGCGCCTTCCAGGCCGAGCTGGATCAGCTCCGGGCCCGGGAGAAGGCGCACACCCGCGAAGGCGACGCGATCGCCGCGGCCCGGCGGCGCCTGCCCATGATCGAGAGAGACGCCCGCATCGCGCTGACCGGGCCGGACGGCCCGCTCACCCTGCTAGATGTGTTCGAAGGGCGCCGGCAGCTCATCGCGTACTACTTCATGTGGTGGGACGGCCACCCGGCGGCTGAGCAGTGCGAAGGCTGCACCTGGTGCGCCAGCCAGGTTGCCGAGCTGTCCTACCTGCACTCCCGCGACATCACCTACGCGGTCTTCTGCCAGGGGCCGTACCCGGAGAGCATCCGCTACCACGACTTCATGGGCTGGGACATGCCCTGGTACTCCGCTCAGGAATCCCTGGCCACCCTGCTGTCCCCGCCCCGGCAGCCCGGCCTGATGCACCTGGTCAGCTACCTGCGCGACGGCGACCACGTCTTCGAGACCTACTGGACGACCCTGCGCGGCGTCGAGCAGATGGACAACAGCCTCGCCCTCATGGACCTCACCGCCTACGGACGCCAGGAGTCGTGGGAGGACTCGCCGGCCGGCTGGCCGCAGCAGCGGACCAACGGGCGCAGTGCCGCCGGCGGGCCGGACTGGGCGCCAGTGCCGGTGTGGCCGGCCGGACGGCCGATTCCTCAGTGGCCGCGACTGCAAGCCGGGCACTCCGACGATCTCGGCTGACTGACCGCGCCGGGACAGGCCCGCCTCAGGCGGGCTGCCGCAGGCCGGTTAGCGGGTTTTAGTGGTCTTTCAGTGACCTATGTCACACTGGCGGAATATCGGGGCTGTTTCTCAGCTGCTGGGGAGAGACCATGAAAATTCACGGCGCGGGTCCGCGCCCAGTCGCCCGCCTTCTTGTCATCGCGAGCGCCGTCGCCATGACTATCACCGTCCTGAGCGCGGTCGCGCCGGGCGGTCCTGCGGCCCATGCCGCGACGACCTCGGGCCCGGCCATCGCGGTGGCCGACGGCAACTCTGTCATCGCGATCCAGACCTCCGGCAACGGGCTGCGGTTCTACTGGAACGAGCACGGCACCCAGACCTGGCACGGCGAGCAGGTCGCGGCGAACGGCACCACCTTCTCCGCGCCGACCATCACCGAGGTCGGCGACTACGTCGTTATCGCGGCGCTGGGCGCCAGCAACACGCTGGACTTCTACTGGCAGCTGAACGGCGGGACGGGCTGGAACGCCAAGACCGTGGCGGGGCGGGGGACAACCTTCTTCGTGCCGAGGGTTGTCGCGGACGGCAGCACCCCGATCATCACCGCCGAGGGACCCGGCAACAGCCTGTACTTCTACTGGGCGGCTAGCGTCAGCTCGGCCTGGCACCGGGAAACGGTCGCCTGCCCGGGTACGACCTTCTCGGTGCCAGCTATGACAGTGAACAACAACAGCGTGAACATCGCCGCGGTGGGACCCAGCAACAGCCTGTACTTCTACTGGGCGGCCAACGGCAGTTCCGTCTGGACCCCGGAGGTCGTGGCCGGCGCCGGGACCACCAACTCCGCCCCGGCCATCACCGCGAATGCCGGCAGCGTCAACGTGGTCGCACTCGGACCGACCTTCGGGCAGCGGTTCTACTGGGCCGCGAATGGCACGAACGTGTGGCACCAGGACCCGCTGCTGCCCGGCTTTGACGTCGGCGCGCCGGCCATCACGACCGTCCCGGGCGGGGTCCACGTCGTGAACATCGACCTGTTCGGCCGTACCGATGACGAGTCCACCGTGAACGGAACCGGTACCTGGACCTACCGCGCTGTGGCCGGAGGATCGTCCACCGGAGGTTTCCCGGACGTCACCACCAACGACGGCGTCGTGAACATCGCCCAGCTCGGCGCCGACGGAAACCTGTATTTCTTCTTTGACGACGCTCCCTATCCGTTCGTCCAGGAGCTCGTGGACACCAGCGCCAATCTGTAGCCCGGTGCCTGGCAACCCCCTGCGGAGGCGTACGTGGTCCTCTATGTACCTTGATTGTTACGTAACTGACCTGATACATTAACGCCCATGGAAGCTGTGCTGCGGGCACTGGCGGACGACGGCCGGCGGACGATGCTGGAGGCCCTGGCGGGCGGTCCGGCCACCGCGGGCGAGCTGGCGGCGCTGCTGCCGATTGCCCGCGAGGGGACGTCGCGGCACCTGCGGGTGCTGCGGGAGGCGGGCCTGGTCGAGGTCCGCCAGGACGCCCAGCGGCGGGTCTACAGCCTCCGGGCCGAGCCGCTCGCCGAGGTCGATGCATGGCTGGGCCGGTACCGGGCCCTGTGGGAGCAGCGACTGGACGCCCTGCACACCGAGGTAGCCCGCGGGAAACGCGAGCGCAGGCTCGCGAGCGAGAGCCAAGGAGGACGAAGATGACCGGCAGTGCACGTGCGGGCTCCCGCATCCTGGGCACCCTGGGGTCAGCAGATGGCAAGGGCGTCGTGCGCATGCAGGACCGCTACGACACCGGTATAGACGACTTGTGGACGGCCATCACCGATCCGCGCCGTCTCGCCCGCTGGCTCGGTGAGGTGGAAGGCGACCTCCGCCCCGGCGGTGCGTTCCGCGCCCGCTTCTTCTCCAGCGGATGGGAGGGCACCGGGCACGTGGAAGCCTGCGAGCCACCGCGGCGGCTGCTGGTGCTGACCGTCGAGCCGGGCCAGCCGGACGAGCATTCCATCGAGGTCACGCTGGCCGCTGACGGCAACCAGACCATCCTGACCTGGGAGGAACGGGGCATGCCCCTGGACTATCTCGCTGGCTACGGATCGGGGATCCAGGTCCATGTCGAGGATCTGGCCGCCTATCTCGCCGGGCGCGGCCGCTGCGACGCCGACGCGCGGATGGGCGAGCTCTTTCCTGCCTACCAGCAGCTGGCGGCCGGCATCGGCTAGCCACGGCTGCTGCCCCGAGCCGAAGGCTCGCTCCGCTGGTAGCCCGGCGCGTCACGTAGCGTTGAGCGGTGGGACTCGACGTCGCGCTCGACCAGTTCTGGGCGGCCGCAGAAGCTCGCCGGCTGGGCATCGACGCGGTCCACGTCGTCGCCGGCAACGGCTCGCACAGCGAGCGGCGCCGGATCGATGACATCCGCCGGGATGTGTTCTCGGTGTCGAAGACCGTGACGTCACTGGCGGTCGGCATGCTCGAAGGCGACGGGCTGCTCAGCCTGGACGACCCCGTGCTGGTGCATCTGCCCGAACTGGCCGGTACCGCGGCCGCGGGCAGCGCGGCGATCACGGTCGGGCACCTGCTCCGGATGACGGCAGGAAACGGCTATCGCTGGTCAGCTGACGATGCCGATCACCCCGGTGACCCGGCCCGCGACTTCCTGGCCGCTCCGCTGGTAGCCGAGCCCGGCTCGACCTACCAGTACCGCGGCACGAACACCTACGTCCTCGGCCGGGTCGTCCACGCGATTTCCGGGCTGGATCTGCGCGACTTCCTGGTGCCCCGCCTGTTCGGCCCGCTCGGCATCCGGAATCCGCAGTGGCTGCGCTGCCCGCTCGGCTTCTCGCTCGGGGCGATCGGCCTTCAGCTGCGGACCTCGGAAATCAGCCGGATCGCGCAACTGCTGCTGCACCAGGGCACGTACGGCCATGATCGCCTGGTTCCCGGTGACTACATCGCCCGGATGACCGCCGACACGACCGACACCGGGCGGGCCGAGCCGGACAACCGCACCTACGGGCTGCACGTGTGGCTGTGCGCTCGCGACGGCGCCTGGCGCATGGACGGGATCTACGGGCAGTTCGGGATTGTGCTCCCCGGGCAGCACGCCAGCGTGAGCGTCATGGCGCACTACCAGGAACCGACTACCCGCATCCTCGACTGCGTGTGGGACCACATCGTCCCCGCACTGGGCTGAACAACGCCACCGGGCGACGTCGCCGACGGTAGCGAGCCGAACTGGACCACTCCACTGCCATAGGATTGGACCTTATCAGTGACCCGGTTGGCTCCTAGCGTGCATAGACATGAGCACTCTGACGCACGCCCAGCCGGGTACGCGGCCACCCGCCCGGCCGCGGCTCCTCACCGCGCCGCTGGCGCTGACGTTCCTGGCCGAGTTCACGTCGCTGCTGAGTTTCTTCCTGCTGCTGTCCGTCATGCCGATGCTCGCCGCCGCGGCCGGCGCGGGCAGCGCAGGCGCCGGGATGATCACCGGAGCCCTCCTGCTCGGCACGGTCGTCGCCGAGATCGCTGCGGCGCCGGTCATCAGGAGGTTCGGCTACCGCGCCGTGCTCACGGCCGGCGCGGTGCTGCTCGGCGCGCCAGCCCTGGTGCTGCTCCTGCCGCGCGAGCCGCAGGCCGTGATGGCCGGCGTCAGCTTTGTCCGGGGCATCGGCTTCGGCCTGTGCGGTGTCACCACTGGCGCGCTCACCGCCACCCTGCTTCCTGCTGAGCGACGCGGCGAGGGACTCGGCCTGCTCGGCATTGTCTCCGGGGTCCCGGCCGTGCTCGCGCTGCCGGCCGGCGTCTGGCTCGCCGGGCACCAGCTGAGCGCGGCGGCCGCGGTCATGGCGGCGGCGGCCGGCCTGACTCCGCTCCTGGTGATCCGGTGGCTGCCCGGCGGTGGCCGGGGACCTTCTCCCGTGCCGGCCCAGCGGGACGACAGCACGCGCACGGGCCGGTACCGCCTGCCGCTCATCTTCGCCGCCGCCACGATCGCCGCCGGCGTGCTCGACTCATTCCTCCCGATCGCCCGGGGAGTGCCGACCGGCATCGCATCGGCAGCCCTGCTCGTCCAGTCGATCGCGGCCACGCTCAGCCGCTGGCAGGCGGGACGTCACGGCGACCGGTACGGCCACGCGCGGCTGCTCATCCCCGCGCTCGTCCTGGCGGCACTCGGCACGACGATCCTGCTGTGGCTCGCCGCGCCGGCGGCGATCTTCGCGGGCATGGTCCTGTTCGGCGCCGGCTTCGGGGTGCTGGAGAACGCCACGCTGGCGCTGCTGATCGAGCAGCAGCCGGAAGCCAGGGCCAGCGCCTTGTGGAACCTCGCCTACGACGCCGGATACGGCCTCGGCCCGGTGGCCTTCGGCCTGTTCATCGTCCGTACCGGATACCCCGCGGCGTTCGCCCTGACCAGCGTGCTGGTGCTCGCCATGCTCCCGGCCGCGCTGCGGGAGCGGCGGGCGGCCCGGTACCGGTGAGAAACTGCGATGTCCGGGCCAGCGCTGGGCGGCCAGCGGCGTGCCATGCTGGGGGCGGCCCATCGCCAGTGACGGGAGCCGCCGCTTCATGGACCATGCCGACGTGGACATCGATGAAGCGCTGGTGCGGTCCCTGCTGCACGAGCAGCACCAGGACCTGGCCGGACTGGAGCTGCGGGAGGTGGCGGGCGGGTGGGACAACCGGATGTGGCGGCTCGGCGCGGACCTGGCCGTGCGCCTGCCGCGTACCCCCCGTGCCCCGTCCCTGCTGCGCACCGAGCAGCGCTGGCTGCCCTTCATCGCCCCGTCCCTGCCGCTGCCGGTGCCGGTGCCGGTCCGCGTCGGTGAGCCATCGACGCGGTTCCCCGCGACCTGGTCCGTTGTGCGATGGGTGGCGGGCGAGCCGGCCGACCGCATGCCCGTCACCAGCCCGAGGTCGGCCGGGGACCTGGCGGAGTTTCTCACAGCGCTGCACCGCAGCGCCCCGGCCGAGGCTCCTGTTAACCCGGACCGGGGCACGTCACTGGCCGTCGGGCACGACTTCGACAAGTGGTTCACGCTGATTGCCGCCAGCGGCCTGGCGGCCGGCGTGCGACGTGCCTGGGAGCAGGCGCTGGCGGCTCCCGAGTGGCGGGGCCCGCCCGTCTGGCTGCACGGTGATCTTCATCCCGCGAACGTTGTCGTCTCGGCCGGGGCGTTGTGCGGCGTGGTCGATTTCGGTGAGGTCTGCGCAGGCGATCCGGCGACGGATCTGTCGGCCGCCTGGCTGCTGCTGCCCGCCGGCGCTGCACCGCGATTTTTCGACGCCTACGGGAGCGCGGACGACGCGACGATCCGGCGTGCCCGTGGCTGGGCGGTGCTCCGCGCCCTGGTCCTGATCGGAATCGGTCAGGCCGGGGAGCGTGGCCTGCCGGGCGGCAAGCCGACGTGGCTGCCCGCAGGCTGGGCCGCGCTGGAGCGCGTCGTGTCCGCCAGCTGAGCCGGGTGGCCGGCAGGGCCTGGCAGCTGGCTAGCCTCGCGGTCGCAGGCGTGAGACGTTCGGAGAACCGCGCACGAGCAGGAGGGCGCAGTCATGAGCGAGGTTACGCAGGAAGAAGCGCTGCACCAGGCGGATGTCCTGGTGGGCCAGGCGCTCAGGGAAACGGAAGCTCGCTGCGCGGTGCTGGGGCAGTACATCAACGACTGCGGCAGCACGGGTTCAGCATCCGCAGGCTGCACCGCGGCAGTGCGCGAACTTCGGGCCCTGCAGAGCCGCCGCAGCGAGCTGCTGCGCAGGAGAAGCCTGATTCAGCAAGCCCTTGACTGCGCCGTGGGCGAGCGCCCGGCGAAGGTTCCGTTGCAACCGCCGCCGGACCGGACCGTGCGCCGGGCCCGGCAGCAGGTCCAGATCCGGGCGCGGCGACGGTCCTAGGCCCGCCTGCGCGGTGCCTCCGCCGCTACCGGCGGCGTCGCTCAGTGCAGACCAGGCGACGCGGCCCGGCCAGGCCCGGCCGGCCCGGCGGCGCGGGCCAGCCCCGGCGGCGGGCGTTTATCTGGTTGCCGCCCCGAGTGGCGGACTGTCAGGATTCCGGCTGGGGCCGGTACGGAGGACGCCAGCATGGCTAGTGCGGAGCTCAAGACCATTCTGGAGCTCGTGGGCAGCGCTGACCTGGGCTCCCTGACGCTCCAGGAGCGCCGCGAGCTCATGGGGTCGGGCGCCCCGCCGCCGGGGGGCACGCAGGTCGAGCCGGTCGACGCGAATGGCGTGCCAGCCGAGTGGGTGGTCGCGGCCGGGGTGAGCACCGGGCCGGTGGTGCTGTACTTCCACGGCGGTGCCTACCACCTGGGCTCGCCCGCCCGGCTCCGCGGCCTGCTCGCGCTGCTGTCGGCGGCGGCCCAGGCGCGCGTGCTCAGCGTCGGCTACCGCCTGGCGCCTGAGCATCCGTTCCCCGCAGCCTTCGAGGACGCGCTGACCGCCTACCGCTGGCTCATCGCCAGCGGCACGCCCGCCCGGCAGGTCGTCATCGGCGGTGACTCCTCAGGTGGCGGCCTGGCCCTTGCGGCACTCGTGGCCCTGCGCGACGCCGGCGAGTCCCTGCCCGGCGCGGCCGTCGTCCTCTCGCCGTGGACCGACCTGGACATGGGCGGCGAGTCGCTGCAGAGCCTGGCCGCCGTCGATGTGATGCTCACCCCCGACGGGGTGCGGGAGGCGGCGGACTGGTACCTCGCCGGGCAGGATCCCCGGCACCCTTATGCCTCGCCGCTCTATGCCGACCTGCACGGCCTGCCGCCAGTCCTGATCCAGGCCGGGGATGCCGAGATCATTCGCGACGACTCCACCCGGTTCGCCGCGGCAGCGCAGGCCGCTGGGGTCGACGTGACGCTCGAGATCTGGCCGGAGATGCCGCATGTCTGGCACGCGTTCGCCGGGCTGCTCCCGGAGGCAGACGAGGCCGTTGAGCGGATCGGCCGCTGGCTGCGGGAGCACCGGGCCACCCGGTAACCTCCGGCCGGCCTGCCGTGCTGCACGAGCCGTGGCCCCCCGGACGGCCGGTCGCCGTCCGGAGGACCACGTGAACGCTCCGGGCATGCCCGGCGTCAGATCCTGACCCGGAACACCTGCCCGGTCAGCTCGCCCACGTAGACGTACCCGTGGTGCAGGCCGAGGCCGACGGTCGGCGCGACGAACCCCTGCACCAGCGGCTTGAGCACGTGGCGCCGCAGGCCGAGGGTGAACACCTCACCGCCCGGTCCCTTGCCGCCCTTGCCCAGGAAGGACGTCAGGTAGAGCGTCCGGGCGTGCACCGCGATGCCCATCAGGTCGGTGTGCGGGCCGAAGAGGCGGAACGGCCTGGTGAAGCCCCGGCATTTCCTCGCCACCGTGTGGTTGCACTGCGGGAAGCCGTAGTTGTCGCCGTAGTGCACGTGCAGCACGAAGTCCGGCGGGTTCTTGGCGCCTGAGTCCTGGCCCAGGTCAGTGACGTACGGCGCGTTCGAGCCGGGCCGGAAGGCCAGCTGCCACGGCTGCCGGATGCCCCTGGCGACGACGCGCATGTGCGTGCCGTTAGCCCGGAACGACAGGATCTGGTAGACGTGCGGCGACGTACTGGCCGGGCCGTGGTCGTTGCCGTCGGTGAGGCCGACATCCACGCCCACAAACAGGCGGCCACTGGCGCCGAAGCCGAGGCCGTTGAAGCCGTCGAACTTCTTCCCGGCGATGAACAGCGCCTTGCGCACCGTGAACGTGTGGCCATTCCAGCCGCTCCACGCCATCAGCCGCCAGCTCGGGCGGCCGTGGACGAGGGCCGCGCCGCTGATGTACAGCTTGTTGTGGTGCCAGGCCAGGCCGGCCACGAACCTGAGCCGGCTGGCGAGCTTGCGCGCGTGGCCGTGCTCCAGCACGAAAACTCCGCCGTTCGGCGGGTTCGCGGTCTCGGAGCCGCCGTCGCCGACGAACACCCGGCCGTGGCCGAAGGCGAACGACGTCGGCGTGTTCAGCCCGGAAGCGACGAGCTCAACTTTGTGGCCGTTGGTCGAGACGGGCGGGGGCGGTGGCCCGGAGCTCGCGATGGCGGCGGGCGCCCCCAGCGCGAGGGTCAGGGCGGTGGCCAGGCCGGCCACCGCGATTGCGCGTTTGGACATGACTACTCCTGATCTAAACGAGGGATGCCCGCGGCAGACTGGCGACGGATGCCCCCCAACCCCGCTACACGACTGCTGCCGTGTAGGTGATACGGCGCCTGTCCTCATCCAGCCACACCGCTCGCGGGGCCGCGAGGGTGCTAGCACCAGCGGCGCTGGGAGTGGCAGCCGCACGGGCAGCGGCCGTGCGGTGCGGAGCAGAATGGAAGGGCTCAGCAGGGTCCGGGCCGAACGGCGGGGACTCGATGTACTCGCGGACGGACTGCGGCACCGCCGAGCGGAATCGGAACCATCAGCTTGTCCGGCTCGGATAGCCTGCTCAGCGTGAACCGCCCTGGAACCTCGTGGCACGGGTGGCCGCCGGCGAGCACGTGCGAGGGGCCGCGCGGTTGAAGACGATCATCGTCGCCGGGGCGGTCGCGCTGCTGATCGCGCTGCTCGGAACGCCGCTGTTCGCCGGGCTGATGCGGCGGCACGGCTTTGGCCAGCCGATCCGGGTCGAGGGCCCCAAGTCGCACGAGACCAAGCGCGGCACGCCCACCATGGGCGGCACAGTCTTCGTGATCGCGGCGCTGATCGGCTACGTGGTCGCGCACGTGGCCACCGACGATCCGTTTACGCCCTCGGGCGTGCTGGTGCTGCTGCTGATGGCGGGCATGGGCGCGGTCGGGTTCATCGACGACTTCTTCAAGATCTTCCGGCAGACCAGCGCGGGGCTGCGCAGCCGGGCGAAGCTGGCCGGCCAGCTCGTGGTGGCGGTGCTGTTCGCGGCGGAGGTGCTGCACCATCCGGACAAGATCGACCTGACGCCAGCTGACCCGTCACTTTCCTTCCTGCGGGACTTCGGCCCGGCCATCGGCACGCTGCCGTTCATCATCTGGGCCGTCATCATGGTGGCCGGCACCTCCAACGCGGTGAACCTGACCGACGGGCTGGATGGCCTGGCCACCGGCGCCACCTGCCTGGTGCTGGCCGCCTACGTGCTGATCGGGATCTGGCAGGAGCGCAACGACTGCATCAGCGTCATCTCCTCGCAGTGTTACCAGGTGCGTGACCCGCTCGATCTGGCGGTGGTCGCCGCGGCGGTCCTGGGCGGCTGTTTCGGGTTCCTGTGGTGGAATGCGCCGCCGGCCAAGATCTTTATGGGCGACACCGGGTCGCTGGCCCTGGGCGGGGCGCTAGCCGGCCTCGCCATCTGCACCAAGACGCAGCTGCTGCTGGCGATCCTCGGCGGCCTGTTCGTGATCATCACCCTGTCGGACGTGATCCAGGTGACCGTCTTCAAGGTGACCAAGATCAGGACCGGGCGAGGGAAACGGGTCTTCAAGATGGCGCCGCTGCAGCACCACTTCGAGCTGCTGGGCTGGGCGGACACGACGATCATGATCAGGTTCTGGCTGATCTCCGGCCTGTGCGTGGCGCTCGGTCTCGGGATCTTTTACGCGGCCTGGCTGCGGACCTAGCGAGGCGGAGCCGGGGGCTGGGCGGCCAGCGAGATCATGCACGGCCGCAGCAGGCCGATGACCTGCGCCGGGTCGGCGGTGGCGAGCTCGTCGGACTTGATGAGATGCCGGGAGACCATGACGCCGAGGGTGATGGCGCTGATGATCGCGGCCCGCAGGCTCGCGTCACTGGCGGGGATGGCCTGCGCGATCTCCGCCTCGTAGCGGGCTGCGGCGACGCTGGCGACGCCGGCGGCCTCGGCATTGGTCAGCATCGAGCGCAGGAGGGTCAGCGACGCGACCGGCTCGCTCGCCAGCCGGTCGGCGAGCGCGGCGAGGATCTGCTCGGCCGCCTGTCCGGGCGCTCCGCTGACCGCGGGGACGGGGGCGGCGTCAATCACCCGCCGGAAGAGCTCCTGCTTGGATCCGAAGTAGTGCATGACCAGGGCAGCGTCCACTCCCGCGGTCGCGGCTACGGCCCGGATGGTGGTCCGCTCATACCCGGCGGTGAGGAAGAGCTGGCTCGCGGCGTCCAGGATGCGCGCTTCGGTGCGGCGGCGCTGCTCAGCGCGCGAACTAGGCGGGGGAGTGGTCACTGGTTCATTCTACGAGCGTTGACTGGGGCGGCCGATCCGTTCTATGGTTTGCTCAATCAACGTCTGTTGAATGAACCAGCCTGAACGAAAGAGAGGGCAGCATGCCATCCGCAACGCCCGCCGATGTCCTGGCCCAGCGCCGCCACCTGATCCTGAGCGGGGATGCTGATGGCTATGCGGACCTGTTCGCACCCGATGGGGTGATCGAGTCGCCCTTCGCGCCGCCGGGCGCGCCTTCCCGCCTGGAGGGCCGGGAGGCGATTCGCGCGTACTCGCGGCAAGTGGTGGCGTCGCCGGTGCGACTGGATGACCTCGAGGAAGTAGAACTTCACCAGACCCAGGACCCGGAGGTGGTGATCGCGGAGGTGCGGGCGACCGCGACCCTGACCACGACGGGCCGGTCGTTCGGGACAACGTCCATCCAGATCTACCGCGTCCGGGAGGGGCAGATCGTGCTCTTCCGCGACTTCGCCAACCCCCGGGTTCTGGAAGACGTGATCAGCGAGCCCAGCCGGGAGAGCTGAGCGATGTTCGCGCGGGTGATCACAGCCCAGGCCGGGGCCGAGGGATTCGACGGCACCGTCCGCCTCTTCGAGCAGCAGCTGCCCGGCGCCAGCCAGCAGCCCGGATTCACCGGCTATTACCTGCTCACTGACGCCGGGACCGGCAAGGTCGTCATCATCTCGCTGTGGGAGACCCGCGAGCAGATGGACGCAGTGACAGCCGCGGCGGGGTCGTCCGGCATCCGGGACCAGCACAACCAGGCGACCGGACTGACGGCGCTGCACCTGGAGACCTACGAAGTCAGGATGCGCGCCTGAGCCCGTTCCCGCGTATAGCGCCGGCTACCGGGTGCCCGCCCCCGGCGGTCGCGCAGCGAGGTCCAGGGTGGGCGGCAGATCGAACACCTCGAAGAGGTGCTGGTCGTAGAAGACCACGTTGCGGCTGATCCCGGACGGGGTGAGGCTGAACACTTGCACAGAGTGGGCCTCGTAGCAGTCCCGGTCGCCGCGGAAGTAAGCCCCGACCGCTGGCTGGCCGTTGGCGGTGGTGCGGAGCATCCGGCAGTCCGGGCCCAGCAGCCGGAAGACCCGGGCCATGAACTGGCCGTAGTGCTCGCGGCCGCGGAACCAGAGCGGGACAGGCGGCATCTCCATGACCGCCTGATCGGTCAGCAGCCTGGTGAGGGCCGGCACATCAGCCGTCTCGAAGGCAGCGACGTACTGGTCGATGAGGGCGCGGGTCGCCGGGTCGGATGGCTCCTCGACCCCGTCTTCGGCGACTGAGACGTCGTCGAGCCGGGCTCTGGCGCGCTGCAGGCCGCTGTTCACCGCGGCCGGGGTTGTGGCCAGGATGCCGGCAACTTCGGCGGCAGAGAACTCAAGCACGTCGCGCAAGATCAGGATGGCGCGCTGGCGAGGCGGCAGGTACTGCATGGCCGCGACGAAGGCCAGGCGCAGGCTGCCGCGGACGCCGGCTGCCGCCGCCGGATCGCCGGGCGCCGCGCCGAGCATCGCATCGGGCATCGGCTGGAGCCACGGGACGTCAAGCGCCGGGACCAGGGGAGCCTGGCCGGGATCTTCGCCGGGGGCACCGAGTCCCGACGGCAGGGGCCGGCGGCTCATCCCCGACAGTGTGGTCAGGCACGCGTTGGTCGCGATCCGGTACAGCCACGTGCGCAGCGAGGCCCGCCGGTCGTCGTAGCGATCGTAGGAGCGCCAGGCACGCAGCATGGTCTCCTGCACCAGGTCCTCGGCCTCATCGACCGATCCGAGCATCCGGTAGCAGTGGGCGAGCAACTCGCGTCGAAACGGGTCGGCTCGGTGCTCGAACTCGTCCCTGACGGCAGTCACGGCCCCTCCTGTTTGCCTCACGCAGGTAGTTACTCGGCGGCGTGCCAGAAATCATCGCTCCGGGCGATGAATTCCGGCGGCCGGCCCGGTAGGTACTCCTGCCAGCCCGCCAGCTGGCGGGCCACGGCCATGACCCTCAGCTGGACCGGAATGTACCAAGGAGCAGAGAGGCAAGTTCCATGACGAGCAACAACACGACCGACAGCGTCATGAGCATCATCCACGCCGTCTACGACGCCTGGGCGGACGGCGACGCCGACGCATTCGCCAAGCTCTACACCGACGACGCGACCGTGGTGCAGCCCGGCGTCTACAAGACGAACAACGACGTCATCAGGACCACCATGGCGGCCGCGTTCGCCGGGCCGCTCAAGGGATCAACCGTCCTTGACAAGCCGCAGAGCGTCCGGTTTCTCGGGTCCGACACCGCCGTCGTCATTACCGAATCCGGCATTCTCATGGCCGGGCAGACCGAGCTTCCCGCCGGGAGCCTGGTTCGGTGTACCTGGGTTCTCACCAGGCGGGACGACCGGTGGTACGTCGCGGCCTTCCACAACAGCCCGGCGAACTGACCTCGACGATCCGCAAATCCGCTGCCTGGCCGGACCCGGCAGGCAGGCCGCCTCCAGGGAGGTAGCCGTGAACGGGTCCGGCCGGGCACGCGGGCACACTCGCTGCGGAGACCCGCGAGGCCGGCCGCGGTCAGGGAGGATCTTGCTCTGGCGTCGCGGGCCGGCGCCGGTCAGACGGCCGGGTCCGGCATGATCTCCCGTACCTCCTGCGCACAGCGGCACGCGACGGCCGTCTTGGCCGCCCACACCAGCGCCTCCTCGCGGGAGGGCACGTCGACGACGCAGAACCCGCCGATGACCTCCTTGGTCTCCGGGTACGGGCCGTCGGTGACCATCCCGTCGGTGGCCACGATGCTCGCCCGCTGGCTTTCCAGCCCGGCGCCGAAAACCCACACGCCGGCGTCCTGGGCCTCCTGGACCACCGCGTGCGCGGCCTTGCCCACGGCGGGCCAGTCCTCCCCGGGGATGTGGTCCATCGCGCCGTCGTTGAACGAGATCAGGTACCGCGTCATCCCATTCCTCCTTGTCCCGGCGGCCTCCTCCGGCCGTCCCTCATCTCAGCTACGAACGACCCGCTCCGGATCCGACACTCTGCCAGCAGGAATTCCGCCCGGGTCTCCGCCGTCCGGCGCGCCGCCGCCCGGGCGTCCCCGCCAGGCGCCCGGATCAGATGCCGCCGAGCATGATGATGAGCTGGGTGACTCGGTACGCCGTCGGAAAGTCCGGAGCCGCATAGCGCAGGGTGCAGCCATCGGTTCGCTCGATTCCCGGCAGGAGCAGCGCCCGTTCGGTCATGTGTGGCCGCAAGACCTCGACTTCGAGTAGTACCGGGCCGTCAAAGCGGAGCGGCTGGATGGCCTCGCGGTCGGCAAGGGCCTTCGGTACTTCTTGCTCAATACGGTCACAAGCCTCGTCGGGATGCAGCAGTGCCGCCGCGTAAAAACCGACAGCCCGCTTGACCACCACCGTATGAATACCCGGCGCCACCGCGGCCGCCTCCGCCGCCACGGTGTCATCGCCGGAGACCAGGACCGCGGGCACGCTGCTGTGCGCGGCGAGCGCAGCGTTCAGGCCGATCTCGCCGAGCGAGCGCCCGTTGCAGCGCACGTCGGCGACCACCCCGCCGTGAATGGTGTGGGCCAGGACCGAGCGGGGCGTGCCGGCCTTGCCGTGGTAGCCGATGAACAGCGCGGCATCCGCGCCGTCCGCCAGGCCCGCCATCATCCCGTCGGGCTTAGGCTTGCCGCGCAGCAGCTCGGCGCGCCGGTCGAGCTGCTCGGGAAGAAGGTTCCGGAAACCCGCGTGCGCCTCGGTGACGAGCACCTGAGCGCCCGGGTCACCGGCATAGACCCCGCGTACCGCGGCGTTGGCCTCGGCCGTGATCAGGCTCCGGTTGCGCTCATACTCGCCATGGCCCGGGCTGACATCCTCGCCGTCGACCACGCCGGCGATGCCCTCCATGTCAACCGACACCAGTACCCGCATGACACCACTCCTTTGCGCGCCGCCCGTCCCATTAACCTGCAACCCGGGCAGTTAGTCCGCCAGACCATACCGGCCGGGCGCGCGCCGTCGCCGGGGCGGTGCTGACTCAGCCCGGCGCCGGCGGCGCGGTGTCGGCGGCCAGCCGGGCCGCCGCGATCTGGTCCGCCTGGCGGCCCGTGGCCGCGTGCCCGGCGACCACGCCCAGGAACAGCTCCCGGCGCAGCCCGTACACCGTGGCCGCCGTCCGGGCCGTCACGGTGGCCGTCCGGGGCACCCTGCGCAGCAGCGCGATCTCCCCCACGCCCTCGCCCCGTCCGCAGCGCCGGCGCAGCCGGCCGTCCCGGGCCACCTCCAGCTCACCTGCCGCGATGGCGTAGTAGGCGTCGCCGGGCTCGCCCTCCCGGATCAGCACCTGCCCCGGCTCCAGCTGCGTCAGGACCAGGCCCGCGGCCAGCCCTTCCAGAGCGGGCGCGGGCAGCTCGGCGAACAAGGGCAGCGAGCGCAGCAGGGCGATCTCCACCACCGGCACCCGGCTCCCGGTGTCCAGCCGGGTCGCGACCCGGGCGCCGGCCAGCACCGCCAGCGGCAGCAGCGCGGCCACGCCGGCCAGCGCGGCGGCCGGGCCGCCGAGCCGCAGCAGTGCCGGGACCAGCAGCGCGCCCGCCGCCAGGCCCGCCATGCACAGCCCCTCCAGCAGGCCGAACACCCGTGCGGTGAGCGCGGACGGCACCGACCGCTGCAGCAGCGTGCGCCCGGCGACGTCCAGCACCGCGCGGCCCGCGCCGGCCGCCGTGAGCAGGAGCACGGTCACGGCCAGGCCCGGCCGCAGGGCCAGCGCGCCGAGCGCGGCGCTGATCGTCAGCGCCGCGGCCAGGACGGGACCGCCCAGCCTGCGGCCCACCAGCGCGGCACTGACCGTGGCCGCCAGCATCGCGCCCGCCCCGAACGCAGCGTTCAGGTAGCCCGCCCAGGCGGCCGGCCGGCCCAGTACCCGGGTGGCCAGGATGACCATCAGCAGGTCCAGCGCCCCGCCGACGACGGCCTCGGCAGTCAGCAGGGCCAGGATCAGCCGCGGCCCCGGCGCCCGCGCCGCCAGCCGCGCCGCCGCGCCCGGGCCGGCGCCGGCCGCCGCTCCGCCACCCGTGCCGCCGGACCCGCCGCCGTCCCCGTCCGCCGCAGGCCCCGCCGAGTCGTTTCCGGTGCTCTCAGCGCTGGCCGGCCCAGGGTCAGCCGGGCGGGCCGCGACGCTGCCGGCCGCCAGCGCGGCCCGGCCGGTCCCGGCTACCAGCAGCGCCGCAGCCCCGCCCAGACCCGCGCACACGGCGAACACGACGGCCACTCCGCCCGCCGCGATCAGCCCGCCGGTCACCAGCCCGGCCGCGGTGATGCCAGCCGCCTCCAGCCAGCCGGCCACCACGTTGGCCGCGGTGAGCTGGTCAGGCGTGGCGGCGGCCGCCGGGACGACCGCAGCCTGGGCGGGCCGGGTCGTGGTCACCGCGGTCGAGGCCACGATCGCGGCGGCGTACGCCAGCAGGGCCTGGCCGGCCAGCATCGCGGCGGCGGTCGCTGCCATCCCGGCCGCCTGCACCACGTAGCCGCCGGCCAGCAGGGCCGCCGGCGAGCGAACCCGCGCCGCGGCCAGCGGCGCCACCGCGGCGGCCGGCACTAGCTGGGCCAGGGCCACGACCGCCGCCACGGTCGCGCCGCCCTGCCGGTAAGCGAACACCAGCATGGCCGTCCAGACCGCGTACTCAGACAGAATGAACAGGGCGTAGGCGGCCAGCACACGCAGCAGCGGGCGGCTGCCCGCCAGCGACCCGAATACCCCGCGACCGCAGCGCATGTTCCTATGCTGCCGGCCCGGCCCGGCCGGCCCTAGCCTGCTGCCAGGCAGGCAGCCCTGATTCTGGCCGCCGTCGTCAGGGATGCCAGCACTATTGACAGCCCCGGGACTCGTCACCGAACGCGATATGACGTCGCTGTCTAACCTGATCGTTAACGTGGGCGAACGGGGTGCGGAAAATCGGCCTCGCCGAGGCTGCCCGGCAAGGAGAAGGCATGGCAACCTTTACCCGGTCCGACGAACTGCGGGGAGCGGAGTTTACCGACGCGGACCTGCGTGGTGCCCGTTTCGTCAGGGCTGACCTGTCCGGTGTCGTGATGCGCGCCGTCGACGTGTCGGGCACCGACATCGACGCACCGTGGCTGTCCGAGGGCGAGAGCTCCTTGTGCGTCAACGGCGTCGACGTGGCCCCGCTTGTCGAGGCCGAGCTCAACCGCCGCTTTCCCGGCCGCGCCGGCCGGCGCGCCGCAGACCCGGATGGCCTGCGCGCGGCCTGGGCCGCGCTCGAGCGCGCATGGGCGGCCACGCTCGGGCGCGTCGCGGCGATGCCGGCCGGGACGGCCGACATCTCGGTGGGCGGCGAGTGGTCATTCGCGCAGACGCTGCGGCACCTGGTCATGGCCACGGACACATGGCTGGGCCGGGCGATCCTGGGGATCGAACAGCCATTCCACCCCATCGGCCAGCCGAACGCCGAGTATGAGACCGACGGCCTCGACATGTCGGTCTTCACGGCGGTCACGCCGTCGTATGCCGAGGTGCTCGAGGTCCGGGCCGGCCACGTCGCGAGGGTGCGCGACTTCCTCGCCACAATCACACCGGACGTGCTGGCCGAGACGCACCAGAACCCGTGGGCTCCCGAATACCCCGAGACCACGCTGTCCTGCCTGCACGTGATACTCCATGAGGAGTGGGAGCACCACCGCTTCGCCGTACGCGACCTCGACGCCATCGAGGCCAAGTCCGGCGAATGAGCCGCTGACTGAAGGAGCGGGTTGATGGGAGAGGCTCCTCCTCCTTCTCCTCCGCCGCCGCCTCGCTCTTCGTTCGCTCGTTACTGGACGGCTGCCGCGATCAGTTCCTTTGGCACGGCGGTGACCGCGGTTGCGATGCCCGTCCTGGTTGTCCAGCTGCTCGGCGCGACACCGTTCGAGGTCGGTGTGGTGAACGCCGCTCAGTTCGTGCCGTATGCGCTGCTCGGGCTCATCGCCGGCGTGTACACCGATCGGTGGCGCCGGAAACCGATCCTTGTCTGGTCGAGCGTCGGGCGTGCTCTCTCGCTGGGCGCAATCCCGATCCTGTGGCAGACCGGCGTACTGCACATCTGGATGCTGGTCATCGCCCTGTTGCTGTTCGGCGCGTTTTCCGTTTTCGGGTTCGCCGCGGACCAGTCGCTGCTTCCTCGCCTGGTGCCCCGGGCGAGACTGGTTGCGGCCAATGCGCGGCTCGATCAGACAGATGCCGCTGCTCAGACTCTCGGACCAGCGATCGGCGGCGGACTCGTCGGGCTGCTGGGAGCCCCGGTAGCGATTGCCGTCGACGCGATCAGCTACCTGATTGAGGCAGCACTCAACGCGGGCATCCGGGTGGACGAGCCCCGGCCTGACTCCCGCACCCGCGATCTTCGGGCCGAGATCCGCGACGGCCTGCGATGGACCTACCGGCATCGCACGCTGAGCCCGCTGGCGGTGTCGACGCACGTCTGGTTCCTCGCCAATGCGGCTGCCTTGACCGTGCTCTCTCTCCTTGCCCTGCGATCACTCGGGTTCACCGCGTACACATTCGGGCTGCTGCTGGCGGTCTTCGGCATCACCAGCCTGATCGGCGCGTCGATCGCACCATGGTGCGGTGCCCGGCTCGGACCGGGACGGGTGATCATCCTCGCGCGCGCGGCGTACCCGGTCGTCTGGCTTCTGGTGGCTTTCGCCCCGGCCAGCGCAATCGGTGATGCCCTGCTGTTCGTTGCGCTGTCCCTCCAGGGACTCGCCGCGGGCACAGAGAACTCAAACGAGATGGGCTACTGGCAGGCACTCACGCCGGACGAACTTCTCGGCCGGGTGAACGCCACCAGACGCTCGGTCAACCGGACGATGGCCGCACTCGGAGCTCTCACTGCCGGCCTCGTCGTCGGCCTGATCGGTGATCGCCCCACTCTCATCGGCGTGATCATCGTTCTCGCGGCCGCCGCGCTCGTCGCAGCACTATCGCCGCTGCGCGAAACTAGCCCGTAATTCCCGGGCAAGCCTGATTCCTGTCGGCTACCGCAGGTGCCGACCGTAGGTTTGGGAGCGTGACTGGTCGGAACGGGCCCGGGCCGTACCTGGATATGGATCGCGAGGCCTGGCGGAACCTGCGCGCCAGCACGCCGATGTCGATGACGGCCGCGGAACTGGGCGAACTGCGCGGACTCGCCGACCCGATCCAGCTCAGCGAGGTTGAAGAGATCTACCTGCCGCTGAGCAGGCTGCTGCGCCTCTACTACGAGGCGAGCGCGGCCCTGCGGGAGACGGTCGGCGGATTCCTGGGCGAGCAGATGCGGCCAGCGCCGTTCATCATCGCCGTCGCGGGCAGCGTCGCCGTCGGCAAGTCCACCACAGCCCGGCTGCTCCGGGCGCTGATCTCGCAGTGGCCGCAGCGCCCGGACACTGCGCTCGTCACGACCGACAGCTTCCTGTATCCCGGCGCGGTACTGGAGGAGCGCGGCCTGAGCAGCCGCAAGGGCTTCCCCGAGTCCTATGACCGGCGGGCGCTGCTGCGCTTCGTTCAGCAGGTACGGGCAGGCGCGGCTGAGGTGACCGCGCCGGTTTACTCACACCTCGCCTACGACATCGTGCCCGGCGGCCAGCAGGCGGTGCGGCAGCCCGACATCCTCATCCTCGAAGGCATCAATGTGCTGCAGCCCGCCCCGGCCGGAGCCCTTGCAGTCTCGGACTTCTTTGACTTCTCCATCTACGTCGACGCGCGAACCGACCACATCCAGCAGTGGTTTCTCGACCGGCTGCACGCGCTCCGGCAGACCGCGTTTGCTGACCCTCGGTCCCCGTTCCGCCAGCTGGCCCAGGCCAGCACAGCTGACGTCGAGGCATTCGCCACCCAGGTATGGAGGACCATCAACGAGGTCAACCTCGTCGAGAACATCCAGCCCACCCGGGCGCGGGCCACCCTCGTCCTGCATAAGGGCGCCGATCACGAAGTGACGCGAATCCGGATCCGGCGTTTCTGAGCAGGTCACCGGTGTCTACGCCCGGCTCTGTCGCTGCCCCGAGCTGCGCCGTGATCACCAGCGCCAGCCCGGAACGCATCTGTCACCGTTCCCGACCTTGACAGTCGCGAGGCCAGTTGCCATTCACAATCACCTGAAATAGGTATTCAGCCTGCTTCTTGACGTTAAATTATCCTTTGGTTACGTTACGCGCAGGCAACCCACTTCGGGTGCCTTGCGCATCTGCGGGATGCGTTGGACGACCCAACGAAGGGCATCCAATGAACCTCTCCAACCGGCTGCGACGAGGCTTAACTCTCGTGTCGGCCGCCGCGCTCGCGGCAGGCATGGCGGGATTGACCGCCGGCACCGCCAGCGCCAGCACCGCACAGACTCACCCGCACGTGTCGATCACCTCGGAGCTCTCCCACAGCGCGCATGCCTCGCAGCCCGCCAGGACGAAAGCGAACTCCCGCTCAACCCACGCCTGCGCCGCCGTCATCGTCGTCGGCCACCAGTCATGCATGCTGCTCAAGCGCGATGGCCTGCACCCGATCCTCGCGAGCGCCTCGCCGGACGCGATTCCGGCGGGCGTCGGCTACGGCCCCTCGCAGCTGCAGTCGGCATACAACCTGACCTCGGCCTCGGCCGCCAACGGCACTGGCCGCACCATCGCGATTGTTGACGCGTTCGACGACCCGACCGCCGCGGCCGACCTGGCCACCTACCGCTCGTCCGCCGGGCTGCCCCCGGTGCCCAGCTTCCAGAAGATCAACCAGAACGGCGCGACCTCGCCGCTGCCGTCCAAGGCGCCGGCCAGCGACGACTGGACCCTGGAGGAGTCGCTCGACCTGGACATGGCCTCGGCGATCTGCCCGCTGTGCAACATCGTGCTGGTCGAGGCCAACAGTGACAGCGGCACCGGCCTGGATGTCGCGGAGAACGCCGCCGCGAGCGTGGCCGGGTACATCTCCAATTCCTGGGGCGGCAGCGAGTCGGCCTCGGACACCACGCTTGACTCCACGGACTTCAATCACCCGGGTGACGTGATCACCGCGTCGGCGGGCGACTCGGACTTCGGCGTCATCTACCCGGCGACCTCGCCGAATGTCGTCGCGGTTGGCGGGACGAGGCTGAGCACGGCCTCGAACACGCGCGGCTGGACCGAGTCGGTGTGGAACACCTCAGCCGGTTCCGAGGGAACCGGGTCGGGCTGCTCCACCGTCGAGCCGCAGCCGTCCTGGCAGGCCGCGCTCGGCCTGACCGGCTGCTCCCGGCGGATCGACAACGACGTCGCCGCGGACGCCGATCCGGCCACCGGAGTCGCGGTGTACGACACCACGAACGGCAACGGCGGGTGGAACGAGGTCGGCGGCACCAGCGCCTCCTCACCGATGCTCGCCGCCATGTACGCTCTCGCCGGCAACGCCGGCACCACCCCGGCCAACGACATCTACACTCACACCAGCAACTTCTTCGACGTCACCACCGGCAATGACGGTTCGTGCAGCCCGGCCTACCTGTGCACTGCAGAGACCGGGTACGACGGCCCGACCGGCATCGGCACCCCGAACGGCATCGCCGGCCTGGTCACAGGAGCCGTTGGCAACACCGTCACCGTGACCAACCCCGGCAACCAGACCGGCACCGTTGGCACCGCGGTCTCCCTGCAGATCCACGCCAGCGACTCCGCGGCTGGCCAGACCCTCACCTACAAGGCCACCGGCCTGCCAGCGGGCCTGTCCATCAGTACTTCCGGGCTGATTTCCGGCACTCCCACCACCGCGGCTACCTCGAGCGTGGCGGTAACCGCCACGGACACGACCGGGGCGTCCGGCGCGGCCTCCTTCACCTGGACGATCGGCAGCGTCGGCGGCGGCACCTGCACCAGCCACACCCAGCTGCTGGGCAACCCCGGGTTTGAGACAGGCTCGGCCGCGCCGTGGACATCCACCGCCGGCGTTATCAACGAGAACGGCGCGGGCGAGACCTCCCACACCGGAAGCTGGTACGCCTGGCTGGACGGGTACGGCACGACTCACACCGACACGCTCTCCCAGACGGTGACCATCCCGGCAGGCTGCACCGCCACGTCGTTCAGCTTCTGGCTGCATATCGACACCGCCGAGACCACCACCACGACGGCGTTCGACAAGCTGACGGTCACGGCGAACGGCACCACGGTCGCCACCTTCTCCAACCTCAACCACAACACCGGCTACACCCAGCACACCGTCTCGCTGGGCAGCCTCGCCGGCAGCAGCGTCACCGTGAAGTTCAGCGGCACGGAAGACTCCTCGCTGCAGACCTCCTTCGTCGTGGACGACACCGCCATCGCTCCGAACTAGAACAGGCACGGCTCCAGGGGCGGGGGCACCCCCGTCCCTGGGCCGCCGTGGACCACTAGTGCGATCCAGTTCACCAGTCCGACACCTCCGCTGATGTGTCGTCGCGGGAGGATGCGCCCCGGGTAGTCGAGCCAGAACCACCTGCCGAGCCTCGTCCGGCAGGTTCCGGCACAAGCGCTCGGCCGACGCGGTCAACGCCGAAAGAATCCCGATCTAGCCCAGCCACTAGCCCAGCCAGGACTCTTGCATGGTCCTGCTCACGTTGTCGTGGACGGGTGCTCACACTCAAACCCGAGAGCGGCTGTTGTTAGCGCAGCGGGCTGAGGGCGGTCCGGATCTCGGACGCGAACAGCTCGGGCTCCTCCCAGGCGGCGAAGTGACCGCCCTTGTCGACCTCGTTGAAGTAGGTGGGGTTGGGGTAGACCATCTCGACCCAGCTGCGCGGGGCAGCCCAGACCTCGCCGGGGAACGTCGTGAAGCCGACCGGAACCGAGACCGCCGGAGGAGCCTGGCCGGCCGCATCGGCTGCGGCCGCGGCCCGTCCAATCTCCCAGTAGGACCGGGCGGCCGAGGCGCCGGTGCCGGTCAGCCAGTACAGCGTGATGTTGTCGACGATGTTGTCCCGGGTGAGATTGCCCGCGGGCTCGCCGTCGACGAACGCGCGGGAGATCTTGTAGTAGCTGTCGGTGTCGTGGTCGAGCAACCAGGCCGCCAGCTCGACGGGTGAATCCAGCAGGGAGTAGCCGATCGTCTGCGGCCGGGTGGCCTGCTCCAGGTAGTAGCCGAAGCCGTCCGTCGTGAACGCGTCGAGCGCGTCATGCGCCGCGCGTTCCTGCTTGGACTCCGCCGGCAGTTGGTCCTTGAGACCGATCGCCTGGACGAGCACGTTGACGTGGATGCCGAGCAGCCCCTCGGGTGCCTGGCGGCCCATCGCGTCGGTGATGATGGCGCCCACGTCGCCCCCCTGGGCGACGTAGCGCGTGTAGCCGAGGCGGTTCATCAGCTCCGCCCACGCGCGGGCGGTGCGGGCGGCGTCCCAGCCGAGCTCGGTCGGCTCGCCCGAGAAGCCGTAGCCGGGTATGGACGGCAGCACCAGGTGGAATGCGTCCTCGGCCCGTCCGCCGTGAGCGGTCGGGTCGGTGAGCGGGCCGACAGTGTCGAGCAGCTCAATGACCGAGCCGGGCCAGCCGTGGGTCATGATCAGCGGCAACGCGTTCTCGTGGGGTGACTTGACGTGGATGAAGTGGATGTCGACCCCGTCGATCTCGGTCTTGAACTGCGGCAGCGCATTCAGCCTGGCCTCGCCGCGCTTGCGCCAGTCATACTCGTCGGCCCAGTAGCGGCCGAGCTCCTGGATGGTCGATAGCTGCACGCCCTGAGACCGATCTGCGACGAGTTCCTTGCGGGGCCAGCGCGTCGCGGCAATGCGCCGATGAAGGTCGGCGATCGCTTCGTCTGGCATGTCGGACCGGAACGGGCGGATTGCAGTTGCGTCGGACACAGGTCTCCCCTCCCTGCACTGGCTGACTACCACGGACGGCTGGATCGGCGGGCTCTGGCCCGACGGCGCCCGGGCATCCACCTTCATCGCGCGCGGGGGCGGAAAGCGGGTGCTCCGCACGGTCGCGGATCGTCAGATGCTGATCGCGTAGACGCGTCGCGCCCGTGACATTTGTGGCCCCTACCCTGCTCTGACTTGCGACAAACCGTGTAGCGCCGCCTGCCCTAGCGTCAGGCGGCTGCGAGCCGGACGCGCACGGGCAACAGGCGCCTGGGGGCATGCATCTGGCCCGTGTGAAAGGTGAGCGGTGCTGATCTGGTGAGTCTCGAACTGCGGCCCGTCGGCATCAGCGCAGCTGCTGTCGCGAGCGCGCCGCGCACCTCACCGGCAGACTTCGCCTTAGTCTCACGCTGGAGCTAACTACTTAGCTCTCCCGGCTGCACCTGACGCGACCCTCCTGGGCCTGCGCGCCCGCGTCCGCCCCAGCCCGCTGCTCGGAGATCTCAGTAGCAGAGGCTTCGCCGGTCGGCGCGGCGGCCGCGGCGTGCAGGGCAGCGAGCGCGCCGTCCAGGGCGGCGGCCAGGGGCTCGGCCGACTGCATGGTCTGGGTCAGCAGCAGCCCGCCGTGCAGCGCGGCGAACATGGCCAGGGACAGAGCGCGCGGGTCGGTCCCTGGCCGCAGCCGCCCCGCCGCGCGCATCCGGGTCAGGCCGGCCTCCAGGTAGCCGCGCCACTCGTCCAGGTGCGCGGCCAGCTGGGCGGCCAGGGCCGGGTCGCCGCCGGCCACCTCGGCGGCCAGCGCGCCGACCGGGCAGCCCCAGTGCGGCTGGGCGCAGTAATGGGCCAGCACCGCCGCCCGCCACCCGTCCCAGGCGGCCCAGGTGTCCAGCGTGTCCAGGTAGGGACGCTGGGCGGCCAGGACCCGGCCGGCCTGGACCGCGGCGATCTCGGCAACGAGCTCGTTCTTGCCGCGGGGGAAGTAATGGAACAGCTGGCTCTTGCTGGTCGCGGTCTGCGCCCGGATGTCATCCAGGCTGGTGCCGGCGGCACCGCGGGCCAGCACGAGGTCGGCGGCGGCCTCGATAATCCGTGCCCGGGTGGCGGCGCCACGGGGCGTGCGGTGGTCCGGCGCGGCCGCCGGGCGCTCGGCAGTCCCGCGGCCGGCGGACAGGTGCGCGGCGGTCATGTAGGCAGGATACCCGCTTGGACCGGTCGGTCCAGTCCGGTGATAGGTTCGCTGGACCGGTCAGTCCAGCCGGTACGCCGAGCAGGAGGGATGTCCAGGTGAGCGAGCGACTGGCGGGCAAGACGGCCCTGATCACGGGGTCGACCAGCAACATCGGCCGGGCCATGGCGGTGGCGTTCGCCGCGGAGGGGGCGCACGTGGCGGTCAGCGGCCGCAGCGCCGAGCGCGGCGCGGCGGTGGTCGCGCAGATCCGGGCGGCCGGCGGCCGGGCCGATTTCGTCGCGGCCGACCTGGACGGGTCGCCGGCCGCCTCACGGCGGCTGGCGGAGGAGGCAGGCCGGATCCTCGGCGGGCGGATCGACGTGCTTGTCAACAACGCGGGGATCTTCCCGGGCGGGGCGACGGCCGAGACCGACGAGGCGGTCTTTGACCGGGTGTACGCGGTGAACGTCAAGGCGCCGTTCTTCCTGACCGCGGTGATCGCGCCGCAGATGGCCGAGCGGGGCAGTGGCGCGATCATCAACCTCGGCTCGTGGATCGCGCGCCTGGGCATCCCTTCGGCCCTGTACAGCTCGACCAAGGGCGCGGTGGAGACGCTGACCCGGGCGTGGGCGGCCGAGTTCGGGCCCGCCGGGGTGCGGGTGAACGCGATCTCGCCGGGCGTGATCCGGGACACGGCCGCCGGGCACAGCCGGGCAGAGCAGATGATGGCGGGCACGCCAGCAGGGGTCAGCGGCACCCCGGAGGCGGTGGCGGCGGCCGCGGTCTACCTGGCCAGCGACGAGGCGGCGTTCGTGCACGGCACTGTGATCGACGTCGACGGCGGCCGGACCTCGGCCGCCGTCGTGGCCGGCTAGCAGGGGCCGGGCAGGCGGGCGGGCAGCCCGGAGTTCCCTGTCGGGGTCCCCGGCCTCCTGCGGCATCAGGACAGACAGGGCTGCGTGGGCTTACCGGTGCGGGTTAGCTGTCCGCAGGGTGGATGCGCAGCAGTTGATCGGCGAACCGCCGTGCTGCCGGGCTGGTCTCGCCCACCGAGGGCAGCATCAGGTAGATGTGCCTTTCCAGGCGCACGCCCTCAACTGCGATGAGCCGCAGAACGCTGTCTGGTCCGGTCAGCACCGGATACTGCAGGCCGGCTGGAGCGAAGCCGATACCGACGCCTGCGCTGACCAGCTCGAGGAACAGCTCCCAGTCGCCGACCTCACAGGCGACGCGGCGCGGTATGCCTTCGCCAGCGAACGCGGCGTCACTCAGCAGGCGAGCCGTCCACCCTGCGGGTACCTCGACGAACCGCTCGCCGGAGAGTTGTCTCATGCTGACTTCTGCCTGCTCCGCCAGGCGGTGATCAGCACGGCAGACGAGGTGCAGCGGCTCTCGCGCCAGGCGAGTCATCCGGACGCCCGGGACCTGGCTGACCGCCGGTCCGATCACGCAATCCAGTTCTCCCGTCTCGACCATCGAGATCATCATCAGCGCAGGTGCGTACTGCAGGCTCAGGTCGATGCCGGGATGATCGCGAGTGAACTCGCCGAGATAGGAAGCGAACGGCACCAGGTGCTGAGCGGAGAGCGAGACGCCGATGCGCAGTGTGCCGATAAGCGCATCACGGGTGTGGTGTACGGCCTGTTCCGCCTGCGCGGCGCTGGTCAAGGTCCGGCGAGCCGGGCCCACCAAGGCCTCGCCAGCCGCGGTGAGCCGGACGGGCCGGGTTCCGCGGACGTAGAGGGCCGTGCCGAGTTCGCGTTCGAGGGCCTGTATCGAGTTCGACAGGCCTGACTGCACGATGAGCTCCCGCTTGGCGGCGCCCGTGATGCTGCGTTCCTCAACCAACGCCAGGTAGTGACGTAGCTGTCTGAGTTCCATCTGCCACCGCCTCTCCAAGCCTGAATTGCAGCGCAACTGGACAGTGTCATCTGTCAGGCAGATGCACTGTATCTGTGCGCGCTGCCGCCGGACCGGCATCGGCGTTCTGACGGGCGTGGTTAACGCCGATGAACCAGTAAGGACACCCGGCAGGACAGGAGATTCGCCCATGGCAGGCCACTCGACGAATGGCGTCGCGCTACTGCCCGCTGCGGGCGGCTCCCGGCGGGCCGTGTTTGTTATCTCGCTGATCTGCGCCGCCCAGTTCGTGCTGCAGCTGGACTTCAGCATCGTGAACGTGGCGCTGCCGTCGATCCAGCGGGAGCTGGGCATGCCCGCGGCGGAGTTGCAGTGGATCGTCACCGGGTACGCGCTGGCGTTCGGGTCGCTACTGCTGGCGGGCGGCCGCCTGGCGGACCTGCTCGGCCGGCGGCGGCTGCTGGCCGCCGGCCTGGCCCTGTTCGGGATCGCGTCGCTGGCCTGCGGACTCGCGCAGTGGCCGATCATGCTGATCATCGCCCGGATCGTGCAGGGCGCGGCCGGGGCGATGGTCTCCCCGGCCGCGCTGTCGCTGCTGACGACGACCAACGCCGAAGGGGCCGCGCGCAACCGGGCGCTGGCGATCTGGCAGGCCACCACCGCGGCGGGCGCGACCGCCGGGATCGTGGCCGGCGGGCTGCTCACCCAGTACCTCGGCTGGCGGGCGGTGTTCCTGATCAACCCGCCGATCATCACCATCATGCTCGCGCTGGTCCCGCGGCTGCCGGCCGGGAAGCGGTCCGGCGGGCGCGGCAGCGTCGATGCGCGCGGGGCGCTGCTGGTGACCACCGGCATCGCGGCGCTGATCTTCGGGCTCAGCAGCGGGCAGCAGCACGGCTTCACCGCGCCCGCCACCATCATCGCTCTCGCCCTGACGGTGCTGCTGACCACGAGCTTTGTGCTCGCCGAAAAGCGGTCGGCGGCTCCGATGCTGCCCCTGTCGATCCTGGCGGAGCCGGCCCGGCGGGCCGCGATCGCGGCGATGCTGCTGATCGGCGCGATCCTGGCCGGCTACGTGTACTTCGCGTCGCTGTACATGCAGAAGGTGCTGGGGTTCAGCCCGGTGGCGACCGGCCTGGCGCTGGTCCCGTCGACCGTGACCGTGGTGCTTGTCGCCACCTTCGGTACCCGCCGGCTGCTGGCCCGGTTCAGCATTAAGGCCGTTCTGCTGGCCGGGCTGGCCTCCGTGGGCGTCGGGCAGCTGTGGCTCGCGCAGATCACCGCCGGGGCCAGCTACCCGGCGGCGGTGCTGCCTGGCCTGGTACTGACCGCGGCCGGGGTCGGGCTGGCGCTGCCGACCGCGTCGATTGCGATCACCAGCGGGGTAAGGGCCAGCGACCAGGGACTGGCCGGGGCGCTGTTCACCACCAGCCAGCAGACCGGCGCCGCGGTGGGGCTGGCGATCCTCGCCACCGCCGCCGCGGCGGCCACCGACGGCCGCGGCGGCTCCCTGGTGGACGGCTACCGCCTGTCGTTCCTGATCGCGACCGGTCTCGCAGTCATCGCCGCGACCATCGTCGCGCTCCAGCTCAGCTCGAAGTCCCGCCGCGTAACCGCCCCCGGTCAGCTCAGTGAGACCAGCAGATCCGCCAGCGACGGCCGGTAGTCCAGCTGCCCGCGGTCGTCCAGGGTTCCCACCACCGACGTGATGCGCAGGGTGAATCCCGGGTACTGGCCGTCCCGGGACCGGATCAGCGCCTGGGCCACGCTGCCCTTCCGGTTGGACTCCGCCTCGGCCGGGCGAAGATCATCCCGGCTGGCCGCGAACGCGTAGACGCTGCCGGCGGAATCGTCCAGCTTCGCCCCGCCCGCCGAGCCCCGCGTCATCATCCCGATAACCCGCTCGCCGGTCACCACG
Source organism: uncultured Actinomycetota bacterium (assembly GCA_963780555.1). Lineage (GTDB taxonomy): Bacteria > Actinomycetota > Actinomycetes > Streptosporangiales > Streptosporangiaceae > DASUBV01. The sequence continues at coordinate 1,111,345 of CAWACD010000002.1, forward strand.
AGCTGGCCGAGTTTCCCGGCGGCCGTGCCGTCATCGCCCGACAGCTCCATGTAAACCGCGAACCTCTGATGCGGGGATGGCGCGGCGGCATCCGCGGCCGGGCTCAGCAACAGCAGCGGCTTTCCGTTGTTTCCCGCGCCCAGCCGGAAATCGGCATTGAGCTCCGCCGAATGGAACGGGAGAGCGGACAGATCCAGCATCAGATGGCTGGCTGTGAACGTCACCAAGTCCTCCCGGCCTTCGTGCCTGCTCCGCGCGACGTCCCGCGCCTGGTTCCGATCATGGCCGGCGCGGCGCCGCAGCGGGAAAATACCGCAACCTGGCCCGCCGCCGGCGGCGGGGCCGTAGCTGAGCAGGGCTGAGCAAGCTCAGGGGCTTACCTGCCGAGGGGCTGGTCCGCTGAGGCGCGTTACCCCATGGTGGTCCGGATGCCGACCAGGGCCAGGTCCGGCTTACCGCGGACTTCGGGCTCGGCCGCCACCGGCCAGGCGTGCACGGCTGCAGCCCGGACTCGTAAAAGGCCAGGCCGGTGTTGGCCCGGCCCAGGCCCGGCAGCGTGCTCGACATCAGGCAGCTGCCCACGTTCTGCTCGGCGTTTCCGTGCGGGCCCGGGCCGCGGACGCTGGGCCGGGCCTCGCCCCCGGTTAAGGCACGGCCGACCAGGAATTCGACTTCGACGATTAGGACGAGATGCGCCGCCGCCTGCCACGGCTGTCCGCCGTCTGCCTGCCGCGCTCTGGACCCTGACCCACCCCAGGTCGCCTACAACAACACCTGGCTGGCTAACTAAGTCTCGCGAGCTGGTCTGGCGGGCCATGTCGGCAGCAGACGGGGCGGAGACGAGGATCCCCTTGACCCCCAGGAATGCATCTGCCTGGCAGTGACCTGGGCCGCGCGGCCCGCGTCCTGGGACCGGTTAATCCGTCGTGCGGCGGTGGGGCCGCGTGGCAGTGTGCTGGCGTGACGATCGACGACTTCCCCCGGCAGCTGGCCAGCACCAGGCGCTTCACGCTCGGTGTTCCGCGCGCGGTGACGGTCTCGCGGGATGGCAGGCGGGTGCTGTTCCTGCGCACTCAGGGTGGTGAAGACCCGGTCACCTGCCTCTGGCGGCTGGACCTGGCCGAGGGTGCGGGGGACAGCGGGGGAGGACGTGAGCGGCTTGTCGCCGATCCGGCGGCGTCGTGGAGTTTCGGTCCCGGCGATGTGCCCGAGGCCGAGCGCGTCCGGCGGGAACGGGCACGCGAGCTCGCAGCCGGGATCGTGGCCTACTCGGCCGACGCGAACTGCCGGACGGTCGTGTTCGCGCTGGACGGGCGGCTGTGGGTGCTGCGCGTCGGCGACGACCCGCGCGAGCCTGCCGGCGTCCCGGAACCGGTGCCTGCCGCGGGCGCGGTGACGGACCCGCGGATCGACCCGACGGGGCAGCGCGTGGCCTACATCACCGGCGGCGCGCTGCACGTGACCGAGCTGGCCGACGGGTCGGGCCGCCTGCTGGCCGCCCCGGAGCACGACGACGTTTCCTACGGCCTCGCGGAGCATGTCGCTGCCGAGTCCATGTACCGCTTCCGCGGCTACTGGTGGGCTCCCGACGGCCAGCGGCTGCTGGCCGCCCGGGTCGATAATTCTGCCGTCCAGCGCTGGTGGATCGCCGACCCCGCTGATCCGGAGCGGCCGCCGCGGGCGGTCAGGTACCCGGCGGCCGGAACTGCCAACGCGGACGTCACCCTGCACGTGCTGCGGCTTGACGGGAGCAGGACTGAGGTCAGCTGGGACCGCGGCGCGGACGAGTACGTGACGGCCGCCGAGTGGGACTCCCGGGGACCGCTGCTCAGCGTGCAGAGCCGGGATCAGCGGACCGTCATGGTGCTGGCGGCCGACGCCGGCACGGGACAGACGACGCCCCTGCACACCGAGCGCGACGACGCCTGGGTCGAGCTGGCGCCCGGCACCCCGGCGCGGACCAGTGCCGGGGACCTGGTCACCGTGTCTGACCGGGACGGCTCCCGGCGCCTGGTGGTCGGCGGCGCCGCCGTCACGCCAGACGGACTGCACATCGACTGGGTCAGCGGAACCGACGGCGAGGCCGTCTACTTCACCGCCACCGATGAACGCGACCCCACCGAGCGGCACCTGTGGCGGTACGAACCGGGGCAGGGCCTGTCGCGGTGCAGTGCGGACCCTGGCGTGCACGACGGCGAGGCGGCGGGCGGCACAGTCGTGGTGCTCTCGCGCACCGAAGGGGGCGGCGCCGTCACCGTCGCCTGGCGCGACGGGACCCGCGCGGCCATCGCCAGCCTCGAGGCCGAACCCTTGCTCAAGCCGCGGATCACGTGGCTGACTCTCGGCGCCAGAAAGCTGCGCGCTGCCCTGCTGCTGCCGTCGTGGTACCAGCCGGGAACGCGGCTCCCCGTGCTGCTGAGCCCGTACGGCGGCCCGGCCATGCAGCGGGTGGTCCGCGTGCGCGGCGCGGCGTTCTGCGAGGACCAGTGGTTCGCTGAGCAGGGCTTCGCCGTCCTGGTCACAGACGGGCGCGGCACGCCCGGCCGCGGACCGGAATGGTCGAAGGCCGTGTTCGGCGATACCCTCTCCGCGCCGCTGGACGATCAGGTGGACGCGCTCGACGCGATCTCCGCTCGGTTCCCCGACCTGGACCGGGGGCGGGTCGGGATCCGCGGCTGGTCCTACGGCGGGGCGCTCGCGGCCATCGCCGTGATCCGCCGCCCCGATGTGTTCCACGCGGCCGTCTCCGGGGCCGCGCCGCATGACCAGCGGCTCTACGACACGCACTGGCGGGAGCGATTCCTCGGCCTGCCCCAGCAAAACCCGGAAGGTTACGACCGGTCCTCCACCCTAGCCGGGGCCGCCAGCCTGACCAGGCCGCTGCTGCTGATTCACGGGATGGCCGACGACAACGTGGTGGTGGCGCACACGCTCCGGATGTCGGCGGCGCTGCTCGCGGCCTGCCGCCCGCACCAGGTCCTGCCGCTGTCCGGCACCACCCACATGCCGACCGACACCGGCGGCCAGCTGCTGCGGCACGAGCTCGCATTCCTCGCCGGGTCACTCGGCGCCGCCCGGCCTGACGCAGACTTACGGTGACAACGCGCCCTTACAGAAGGTCGTAAGGGTCGCCCGACCACGGGGCCACTTCCAACAAGGTCATCAGGTCGGCATACGCGGGCAGGGCCTGGGCCGGGAGCGCGGCTAGCTCGTCGAGCGCGGCGACTTCCGTCTCGACCGAATACATGCCGTGGCGAGCTGTCCACAGGCCCAGACGGGTTGAAGTGCGGTAACCATTCGCTGGCTCCCTGGGCGAATCGGAACGTCAGGATCTCGGGGGACTACGCTGCCCGTCCCTGGCAAGGATGGCCCTTGCAAGACGACATGGCCCGGGGAGGGATGCATACGTGATCATCTGGCTCAACGGCACGTTCGGCGCGGGGAAGACCACGACAGCCAAGCAACTGGCCGTCCGGCTGGCGAATGCCCGCCACTTCGATCCCGAACTGGTGGGCGAGCTCCTGATGACGGCGCTAGAAGACCACGAGTTCAAGGACTTCCAGGACCTGACGCCCTGGCGTGAGCTGGTCCCCGTCTTCACCGAGAAGATCGCCTGTTTCACCGGCCAGCACCTGATCGCCGTGCAGACGGTCCTGCGCGAGGACTACTGGCGGGAACTGGCCCAGGGCTTCAGGCGAACCCAGCTGGACATCTTCCACGTGCTCCTGCACGTCGACTCCGACGTTCTGGCCGAGCGGATCAAGGCCGACGAAGTCTGGCCCAGGGCGTGCCAGTGGCGACTCGACCACATCAGTGACTACGAGAAGGCACGTCCATGGATGGAATCAGCGGCCGATCTCGTAATCGACGCCACCAACCTGCCTGCCGTCGACGTAGCCGAGCGGATCGCGGCAGGAGCGGAGAAACGCATCGCCGAAGCTGGCCAAGCGCACGCGTAGTCAAAGTCGCGCACTGCACTCAGCGGTCAACGCCAGAGCCGTAGTATCCGCTCCACTGCCGACTGCCTGTACGCCGGAATGACGGGCCTGCCTAAGTCGGCGGGCGTGCAGATCACATGATCCGTGTAGTTGCGGCTGCAGCATCAGGAGGGCTGATCCGTGTCCTTACTCGCTCCTGAGTACGGAGGCCGCCTGCATGCGCGGCGGCGCGGGCCAACCCAGCCCGTCGCCCGGGCGTCTTTCTAGCTATGGGTGACAGGCGGATACAGCGAGAGCGGGCCCGAGTGGCTGGCCTGGCGCACCCGGGCCGGATGGGGGTATGGCTGGCGCTGGTGGCGTGCGCGTTGGCGGCGGTGGGCGCATCGGGCGCCGTGCTGGCCCTCGCCCGGGACCGGCCAGCGGCGCGGCCGACTGCGGCGGCGGCTAGCGGCTGGAGCCAGGCCCGGCAGATTCCGGGTACGGAGACGATGAGCCGGCAGGCGGAAGTGGTCGGCGAGCATTCCGATGTGGGCTCGGGCATCACGTCGGTGGACTGCCCGGCGCGCGGGTACTGCGCGGTCAGTGGCGGCTTCGTCGACCGGGGCTTCAACTTCCTGGTCTTCGCCGGAAGTGAGCATGCCGGGGCGTGGGACCGGGCGGCGGTGCTGCCCGGCGACGCGGCGCTGGTCGGGAACACCGGCAAGGCGAGCGATTACCCGCTGCTCAGCGGCGGCTTCCTCAGCCAGGTCGCGTGCTCTTCACCGGGCAACTGCGCGGTCGCGGGCAATTACCAGGCCGAGGACCTGTCCCTGGCGTCGGCGCCGCTGCTCGGGATTGAGCGGGGCGGCCGGTGGGAGAAGGTGCAGCCGCTGAGCGGCGCGGCCCGGGCTCTGCTCACTGTCTCGTGCCCGCCCGCGGCCGGGAGCTGCGCCGCGGGCGGGGCGACCGCGAAGGGCGCGTTCGTCATCGACGAGCACGGCCGCGCGTGGGCGAGGTACCAGGCCGTGGCGGGCGCCAGGTGGCCAGTCACCGCGATGTCGTGCCCGGCGGCCGGCACGTGCCTGGCCGCCGGCGGGGCCGACCCTCGCGGTGGCGGGGCCGCAGCGTCGACTCTGCCGTTCATCGCCAGCGAGAGCGGCGGCCGGTGGACGGCGGCCCGCCCGGTGCCCGGCCTCAGCAAGCTCATCAAGGACAACTCGGGCATCTATTCCTACATCGACTCGGTCTCGTGCGCCGCGGCGGGTGACTGCGCCCTGATCGGCGGCGACCGGGATCGCGCTGGCCACGCGCACGTGTTCGTCGCGAGTGAGCGCCGCGGCCGCTGGAGCCACGCCACGGCGATTCCCGGACTGCAGGCCCTGGGCCAGGGCTATCGGGTCGTGGCGAGCCAGGTGTCCTGCGGCTCGGCTAACTTGTGCGCCGCAGGCGGCTTCTACCAGCCGCGCGGAAGTAAAGACCCCGTACAGGCGTGGGCGGCGACCGAGATCCGCGGGCACTGGCACGCGGCCGAGCCGGTGCCCGGCTCGATCGCCCTGAACACCGGCGGAATCGCGGTCACCAGCTCGGTTTCGTGCTCCCTCACCGCCTGCATTGCCGGCGGCTATTACACCTCGAAAAGCCACCAGGGGGTCACGTCGGGATTCCTGGCCGCGGAGCACGGCGGCACCTGGGGCGACGCGGCGCAGGTGCCCGGCCTGGCCAGGCTCAACACCGACGGTTACGCCCAGGTGAACGAGGTGTCCTGCGCGCCTCACGGCTACTGCGCCGCCATCGGCGAATACACCAGCGGTTCCACCCTGGAAGACCGGATGTTCGAGACCATCCGGCCAGGCTGAGGGCACCGCGCGGTAACAGACAGTTTCACCACCGGCTGCGGCGTGACCGCGAGATGGAGTGAGGGAACGAGCATCGCCGGTTTCGTTCCCACTTCAGGGTACGAGCGTTCGGAAAATCGTCGGGACGGCGGGATTCGAACCCGCGACCCCTTGACCCCCAGCCACGAACAATGTGTCTGGGCCGGTCTGAGGAAGTCAGACGGAGAGCTTCGCACCGGCATTAACGTTCCGAGCGAGTGGCAGTCTGTCAGGGCCGGTCAAGATGCGATGGCTCCCCGGATTGGCTCCCTGCTTCCTCGGAGCGGGAGAGGAGCCCGATCGCTTGATCAGGTTCACCACGCCCCTGGCCGTGGCGGCCGCCGTCGCTGCACCAGCTGAACCTTGAAGTGTCAGTACGTATCGGCCTTAGACGTGCTACTCCGGTCCACGGCCTCCGGGAGGCACGGCGGACAGGGCGGAAGCCAGGGCATCTTGGACGCGCCCGGCGGCGGGGACGCCCATGCGCTGGTAGATGGCCAGCGCCTGCCGCAGGTGCGCGGCGGCCTGGCTGGCGTCGCCGTCCAGCAGGTCGCTGCGGCCCAGTCCTTCCAGGGCGCGCGCTTGCTCTGGCGACGCGCTGAGGCCGGTGGCGATAGCCAGCGCCTGTGCGTGCCGCTCGCGGGCCTGGCCGGTATCCGAGGTCCGGTTGGCCAGCTCGCCGAGGCGATTGAGCGCCTCGGCCTGGCCAAGCCGGTTGCCCACGTCGCAGAACAGCGCCAGGGCCTGCTGGTGGCTGGCCGCGGCGGCCGCGAAGTCGCCGGTCCCCTGCTCGGCCATGCCGAGGTCGTTGAGGGCGCGGGCCTGGTCGAGCAGGTCACCGAAATCGCGGCACAGCGCCAGGGCCCGCTGCTGGCTGGCGGCGGCGGCCTCGTAGTCTCCGGTCTCCTCCTGCACGACGCCCAGGCAGTTGAGTGCATGGGCTTCGCCGAGCAGGTGCCCGAGGTCGCGGTAGAGCGCCAGGGCCTGCTGCAAGTTTGCGGCGGCGGCCGGGTAGTCTCCGGTCAGCTGCTGGACCGTGCCCAGGTCAATGAGGGAGGTGCCCTCGGCTGGGCGGTCGCCGGCATCGCGCGCCAGCGCTAGAGCCCGCCGATAGCAGGCGGCGGCGGCCGGGTAGTCCCCCGTGAGCACGTACACAAAGCCCAGCTCGTTGAGGGCGTAGGCCTGGCTGGACCCGTCACCGAGGTCACCGTATATCGCCAGCGCCTGCACCAGGCTCGCAGCGGCAGCCGGGTAGTCACCGGTGTCTCGCTGCACGGCGCCGATCTCGGCAAGCGTGTCGGCCTCGCCGAGCCGGTCGCCGGCCTGGTGCGCTGCGGTGAGTGCGCTCCGGTGGAGCGCGGTGGACTGGTCCCAGTGACCGCGGGCGGCCAGGAAACCGCTCATCGCGGCGGGCAGGCCGACGGCATGCTGCGATCGTGCGCTGCCGGCGGCGAAGTCCGCGGCGGCGTGCAGGTTCGCCCGCTCGGCCTCGAGCCATGCGGCTGCCTGCCCGGGGACGGACACATCGGGAGCCAGGGCCGGCGGGTGGTCCGGCCGCGGGCGGCTCCGGGCGCTGGACCAGCGGTTGAAGTGCCGGCCGGCGGCCTGGGCGGTGTGCAGGTAGTAGTCAAGCAGCCGCCCCGCCGCCTGGCCAGATTCCCCGTGATCGTCGGCGGCGGCGAGCGTGCGGGCGTGCTCACGCACCAGGTCGTGCAGCTGATAGCGGCCGGGCGCCGATTCGATCAGCAGGTGCTGGTCATACAGCTCATCAAGGTGCCGGCGGGCCGCCTCGAGGCTGGTGCAGTCGAGCGCGGCGGCCGCGTAGCCGTCGATGCCCGGGCCCGGCACCAGGCCGAGCCGGCGGAACAGCCGCTGCGGGCCGGGGGCGAGGTCGGCATATGACAGGCCGAACGCGGCGCTGACCGACACGTTCTCCGCATGCATGAGGGCCAGCCGGCTCCTGGCCGCCAGCAGCTCGGCGGCCAGGCCCGCGCTGGTCCGCGCGGGGTGGTGTCGCAGCTGGCTGGCCAGCATCCCGATCGCCAGAGGCAGGTACCCGCATAGCCGGGTGATCTCGCCCGCGGCGGCGTCCTCGGCGCTCATGTCCGCGCGGCCCGACAGCCGGACCAGCAGGGCCGCCGCCTCCGCCGGGGACAGGGTGTCCAGGCTGATCTGAGCGGCATCGCCGAGCGCCGCCAGCCGGCGGCGGCTGGTGATCAGCACCACGCTTCCGGCAGTACCGGGCAGCAGCGGCCGGACCTGATCGTGACCAGCCGCGTCGTCCAGCAGGAGCAGGATCTTCTTTCCCGCCACGTGATCGCGCCACCTCGCTGCCCGGTCCTCGAGGCCGGGCGGAATCTGCTGGGCGGCGAGGCCGGCGGTCAGCAGCAAGCTGGCCAGCGCATCGGTCGGATCGACCGGCCGCTGACCGGGGGTGTGGGCATGCAGCTGCAGGAAGAGCTGCCCGTCCGGGAAGCTCGGCGCCAGCCGGTGGGCCGCGTGCACCGCCAGGGTCGTCTTGCCGACTCCGGCCATGCCGTCGATCGCGTAAATGCCCACCACCCCGCCGTCGGACGCGATCAGCTCCTCCAGCAGCCGCGCCAGCTCGCGCTCGCGACCGATGAAGCCGGCGGTATCGCGCGGAAGGGTCCTGGAGGCGGCGGCCGCGGCCCCCCGTGGCGCCGCCTCCTGCACGGCCGCGAGCGCCTCCGCCGTGGTCCCGCGGCCCCTGGCCGCGTCGACGAACAGCCCGCGGCCGGCCCGGCCAGGCCCAGTGCATCGGCCAGCAGCCCGGCGGTGTCCTTGCGGGCTGTGCGGTGGACTCCCCGTTCCAGGTCACTGACCGACCGCGGGCTCAGGCTCGCCGCCTCTGCCAGCTCCTCCTGGGTCAGCCTTGCCTCGGCTCGCAACTGCCGCAGCAGTTCCGCGAACTCTGGTTCAGGCTGCTCCACCACCGCCCCTGCGCCTTTCGTCTCTCGCCCGCGACGACCGGCGGCCGCGCGGAGGACACACGTCTAAAGCCTATGCAGCGCCGGGGCGCTTTGCCGATTCGCGTGGGTCGTTGTGTGGGCGGTCGCGTGTGGTGAACCCGCTGGCCGGCGCTGATCGTGGAACTGTCCCGGGGCCAGCCCCGCGGAATGACCCGAAGGAGAGACACGCCATGCCATCCGCTCCGCCCGTCAGTCCTGCCGTCACCGTCAGCCGTAATCAGGCAGGAGCAGCAGGCCCCATCGCCCCCCTGCCCCCGATGCCCGGCCCGCGCACGTCCCGCGCGCTGCTGGCCCTCCGGCGCGCCGCCGGCCTGCTGCGCCGGATGCCGGGGGCCGGCAACCACCGCGACCCGCTGTTCGAGCGGCCCGACCAGGTCGAAGACGACTACTACCGGTACCGGAACGAGCCTTAGTCCGGCGGGTGGCTCTGCGGGTCGGCCTGTCTGAACCGTCAGGGCTGGTTGCAAGGCAACCACCAGGTTGTCGCAGTCTGCGGCGAATATGCCGCCGATGACGAAGACTGATAGCGCGGTGCAGTCGCGAGGCGGCACGCCCGAATGGGTCGTGCAAGCGGGGGACGGGCTACCGGTCCGTCGGGAGCCCGCGTGGTTGCTGGGGTGATGGCGCCGCTAGCCTCAGGTTGTGGGCCTGCCCGGTGAGTTGTCGCGTGGCGCGCGAGCCGCGTGGCTGGCTCGTGGCGCGGCGGACTGGCTGGCTGATGGCATGGCCGAGGAGGCCTCGGACCCGTCTCTCTACCATGGCCTGGCCGGCGTGGTTCTTGCGCTGCATGAGGCGCACCGGTACTTCGGTGATGACCGGTACGGCCAGGCCGTAGCGCGGGGCGCGGGTGTGCTGAGCGGGCAGGTCGGCGGCATGGAGAACTGCTCGCTGTATTTCGGGCTGGCCGGCGTCGCGGTCGTGTTGCGTGCGCTGGGCCGGGACACCGCGGCGGACCGGGCGCTGAGCCGGGTGCGTGATCGCTTCGACGGGCAGCGGTGGAATGAGATGTTCGAGCTGTTCACGGGTAATGCAGGCATCGGGCTCGGTGCGCTGCACGCGGGGGATCTGGACCTGGCCGTGACAGCGGTGACCCCGTACCTGACCACGGGCGACCGGACTGGGTGCGGCGTCAACTGGGCGGTGCGGCCGTCGTCGGCCCGGTCGCACCACATCGCGCACGGCACCTTGGGCATCGTGTACGCGCTGGCGTCGGTCGGCGAGGCCGCCGGCCGGGACGACATGATCGAGACTGCGCTGGCCGGCGCTGCCGACGTGGCAGCCAGGAACGAGGCCGGCCCGGACGGCTTTCTGGTCCCGCATTCGGATCCGCCGCACCGGCCCGACATCATCGAGCGCTACAGCTACGGCTGGTGTAACGGCCCGGCCGGCGACGCCCAGGTCTTCCGCCTGCTCGCCCGGATCACCGGCGACCAGGCCTGGACCGGGATGGGTGACCGATGCTGGCGGACCGTCCGCGATTCCGGGCTTCCGGCCCGGGTCAGGCCCGGATTCTGGGACAACAACGGCCGGTGCTGCGGTACCGCCGGCGTCCTGGCCCTGGCCTGCGATCGCATCGCCGAGCACGGCGATGACTTCACCTTCGCCGACGCCCTGGTTGATGACCTCACCACACATGCCACCGTCGATGACGCAGGTACGCGGTGGTCGAACTACGAGCACCGCACCACCCCCGGCGATCTGGAGCCGCGCGCCGGGTGGGCAATGGGGAACGCCGGCATCCTCCGCGAGCTGCTCCGGTACGCGCGGCTCAGCGACGGCGGCACCGCCGGGTACTCGATTCCCTGGCCCGATCACCCAGTCACCGGCAACGTACGTGCGCCCGGCTCTCCAGCCAGCTGACCATGCGATCCCCGCAACCGTCTATGTCCGGCTGACTACAGCGGCCCGCATCTCGCCCAGGACAGGCTCAGCGAAGTGCTTGCCACATGTGAAGTGCGGAGGTCATCCATAGGCGTCACCAGCCGCGCTTCGGCTGGCCGTGATGGGTAAGTGCGCTGCGTTCCTCGACATGCTGTCGCTGGTCCGCTGACGCCACTTGGTGCCCATCGGCATCAGCTGCTCTTGAGCCAGGTAGGAATGATCAAGGCCAATCTCGTGGTCGCAAGTCGTCCGGGGGAGTCTGCAGGCGTTGGCTCCCCTCACCGGCTCCCCTCCGGATCGGGCTGTTCGCAGCGATCCACCAACGGACCGTCCATCATTCAGAGCCGGGCCGCCGGGATACCGACTGGGCTCCTATGAATGTGCCAGCTCATGACCTGAAACCAGGGCCATGGTGAGCCCGGGGCCAGCGCGATGTCCTTGAGCGCGATGTCCTTTGGAGACACGTAGCCTCGGATGTTGCCGCCACGTGCGCGCCGTCCAGACCGACAGGCGAATCGGTCCCATGCTCCTCGCGCGATTGACGCCCCCTCAGCCGACCCAGAGCACTCGAAGGATCACGACCCGCCGGTCGGCCTCCAGGACAAGGTAGATCGCGAGCCCGTGAGCGCCTTGACCGAACGTGTGGGTACGCATGTTCGCGTCCGGGCGTTGCAGGTTGTAAGGGTCGCCCGACCATGGAGCCACTTCTAGCAGGGTCACCAGTTCGGCGTACGCGGGCAGGGCACGGGCCGGGAGAGCGGCGACCTCGTCGAGCGCGGCGACTTCCGTTTCGACCGAGTACATCCGGCGGTGAGCTGTCTACAGACCCAGGCGGTCGCGCGTGACCGACCAAGCCTCTGTCGACACCTCACCGGCCGTGTCGCCGCGGTTGATCTGGTCAGCGCGTTCGAGCATGCGTCGGTGCGCCCGTGCGTCCCGCGAGGATTCCGCGACGCGCCGCCAGCGCTCGAGCAGCTGCAGCACGCCGGTCAGATCGAGAGTCTCTGTGGCCTGCGCCATCGCCGCCCGGAACTCCCGGTCGAAGTCCCCGGCCTCCTCTGGCAGCAGGACACCCCGGATCGACCGAGGCACTGGAAAGTCGTCCCCGGCCGACAGCGGACCTGTGACGCCAACGGACATGACGACATACTATCGGCCGTCCTCAGGCTGGAGCCTGATCTTCAGTCTCGAGTGAGGAGCGCAGCGGATCGCGGCTCCCCAGTTGGCTCCCGAAGATCGAAAAGGGTCTCGAAGAATCTCCGAAACCCCTCTGACCTGCAATGTTCTGGTCGGGACGGCGGGATTCGAACCCGCGACCCCTTGACCCCCAGGCATGCACCTGCGTGGCCCTGGCCAGGATACGGGCGGGTTCGTGCAGGTAGGGGAGTGCAGGGTTGAGCATGATGAAGCGGTCGGGCGCCCGTCAGAGCGGGAGTCGTTCCCACCTCGTTCCCAGCACCTCGCGAGACGTGGGCATGTGACGTTCGCAAGCAATAGTCCGGACATCCTTCTGCGGTACCTCCGCGTCGTGTGACCTTCCGCCTAGGTGTCTGCCGGGCGCGGTGATCAGCGCTTGACAAATTTTAACGCTGTGCAAGTATGGCGAGCGATGATAAAACTCGCTGAGCCGGCCGACTGGCGCGAAGCCCGGCGCCGTTCGGCACGCGATGCGATTGTCAATGCAGCGTGGGCGCTGGTGGGTGAAGAGGGCCTGGCTGGATTGTCGCTGCGGGACCTGGCCCGCCGGGCAGGGATCACCACGCCGACGGTGTATGCCTACTTCGACTCCAAGAACGCCATCTACGACGCCATGTTCGGCAATGCGGCCACGCAGTTCGCCGAACGGATGGCCGAACCGTACGGGTGCGATGACCCGCGCGACCTTCTGGTGGCCTGCGCGAGGCGATTCGCCGAGTTCTGTACCAGCGATACACCGCGCTACCAGCTGCTGTTCCAGCGCACGCTCCCCGGATTCGAGCCATCACCGGAGTCATATGCGCCGGCGGTGCGTGCCCTGGCCCGCGCCGCGGGAACTGCTGGCCCTCAGCGGGATCACCGAACCGAGGCATCTTGACATGGCGACCGCGCTGGTAACCGGCCTGGTCGACCAGCAAGTCTCCAACGATCCCGGAGGGGATCGCTGGATCCGCCTCATCGACGAATCGATCGACATGTTCCTCGCCCGCTACCAGCCGCGCCGTGCCCCGCGCACGCCCAGGTCCCGCACAGCCCGAGCCAAGGGAGCCCCAGCGTGACCATGACGCCGATTGACGTCACGACCATCGAGCCGCTGACGCATGACGAGGCGATGCGCCGTCAGGCACATGAGCTGGACTGCACGCTCGCGCTGCTCCGATCGCTCGACGACGTAGCGTGGACGGCCGCGACCGACTGCCCGGCCTGGGACGTCCGCGCGATGTACCAGCATGTCCTGGGCGCGTGCGAAGCTGGCGCGTCGATACGCGAGAACATCCACCAGCTGCGGTGGGCCCGGGCCCACCGCGAGCAGGACGGCGGGCCGCTCGAAGCCGCGCTGTCAGCCGTGCAGGTACGCGAACGGGCCGGCCTCAGCCCTGCACAGATCGTCGGGCGGCTCACGGCGATCGCGCCGAAGACCGTGCGCGGCCGCGCACGCACACCAGCGCTCGTGCGCAATCACGCCAAGCTCGCGGTCGACGGCCCAGTGCACGAGACCTGGAAACTCGGCTACCTCATCGACACCATCTACCTGCGCGACCTATGGATGCACCGCACCGACGCGGCCCGCGCGCTCAACCGGGCACCCGAGCTCAGCGCCGGCCACGATGGTCGCATCGTCGCCAACGTCGTCGCTGAATGGGCGCGCCGTCATGGCAAGCCCTTCATGCTCGATCTCACCGGCCCCGCCGGGGGAACGTACGCGCACGACCCAGACCTCCCTGGGGCCGAGCGCCTATCGCTCGACGCGGTCGACTTCTGCCGCACCCTCGCAGGCCGCGGACACCCAGCCGGCCTGCTCACCACCATCGTCCCATTCTGAGAAACATGCCGCCGAACGGCTAGCGGGCCTGGCCGCAGCGGCAGCGGTATGTGCTCTTCGATCGCGGCGGTGGCGGGGGCCTATCTGGCCGCTCACCGCTAGGTCGGAAGGGGCAAGGCGGCTCATCCGATCTGAGGGTGTAGCGGTGGTGCGAGACTTGGTACGTGTGCGACCAATCAACACCGTTCGTCGACGAGCCGGCGACCGATCCGGCGCTGCTGAGGACGCTGGCGGCCGCTGGTCTGCCAGCAACCGGGCGCTTTCTTCCGAAGGCCGGCTGGGTTAGCCGCGTGTGGGTCGGCGACGAATACGTCGTACGACTGAACAACAACGGACAGTTCCGCGACGCGTATCGCCACGAGGCTGCAGTCGTCAGCCTGCTCGCCGGCAGCGAGGTCCCGCACGCCCGGATCCTTGCCCACGGCGACGGCCCGGACGGGCCGTGGTACATCTCCGAACGCCTGCCCGGCCGAACCCTGTACGACGCATGGCCGGCGGCGGACTCGCGCACGCGCCAGTCAATCATCGAGAGCCTCGGCTTTGCGTTGCGCGCACTTCACCGCGTTCGGGTCCCCGCCGACCTGCTGCCGCCCTGGCTGGCCGACGCGCTCTCCGGCAAACCGTGGCCTGCGTTCCACCCGCCCGTAGTGAGTGCGGCGCTCCAGCAGGTCGAGGCTGCCCGACGACTGCCCGGTCATGACTCGCGCCTGCTCGCGGACGTCGCCGACTGGATCCAGGAGCGGCTGGCGTTGTTCGCCGCCGACGAACCCGTCCTCGTCCATGGTGATCTACATGGATCCAACGTGATCGTCGACCAGGGACGCGTCACCGGTCTTATCGACTTCGCGGAGGCGCTGGCTCAGCCAGCGGATGCCGAGCTCGATACCATCCTGCGCTGGTGCGCGAAGGCGCAAGAGTACCCACCCACACCCGACGAACGAGGGCTCGACGAGACCACACTCACCGAGGTCCCCGGATGGCTGCACGGCGCGTATCCGGAGCTGTTCGAGCGCGAGCATCTGCGCGAGCGGCTGAACTTCTATGACATGCACGGGGAACTCGCGCTCTACGCACACCACCCCCAGCCTGACATACGCGAAACGGCGCACGACCGCATCGCTCTCCTGCTTTCCGGCCATAACCATCTAGATGGACTCGTCTGGTAGGTCGTCGTCTTCGCGCCTAAACGGGACAACGTGACCCGCACCCGAATCTGGGCGCGGGGCTCATCCGATCTGAGGTGTAGCGGCGTGACGGCGTCGGGCGGCGCGTCGGTGGGTGGGCAGGCGTCGAGGCCTCCCGATGATGGGGGTTCCTGCGGACAATGACGGGGCGGGAGCCGAACAGCGGGCACTCCGCGACAAGGAGCTGGTGAACCGTCCTCATCGGCGCGGCGGCCCTGCTCGTTGCATTTCGCGCCAGCCGAGCGGGGGCCGAGGCGGCGCCGCGAGCGGCCCGGCGGGCCGCCTTGATGGCGGATGCCGGGGTACCGGTCCACGTCCTGCGGAAGATCGCCGGTCACGGCTCCCTGACCACAACGCAGCGATACCTGCATCCCGGATGAGTGGGCTGTCATCTGTCATCGCAGCGGGCGTGGCGCTGAGCGCCTATCTGTGAGTCGGCTAGGGACTGTGGTCCCCATATGGTCCCCAGGCTGTTCGAAAAATTGTCGGGACGGCGGGATTCGAACCCGCGACCCCTTGACCCCCAGTCAAGTGCGCTACCAAGCTGCGCTACGTCCCGGAACCGTTCGCCCGCCACTCGCGCGACGGACCCCCATACCTTAGCGCAGTCTCAGCGGCGCAGACGCCGGTGCCGGGCCCAGCGCGACGAAGGCCAGCCGACGTCGTTACACCCTGCCACGGCTCCCTTCCTGACGAGCCGGCCGGAGCCCGGACCGGACCGCACGCCGTCGTCCTGAAGATCGTCTGGCCAGGGGTCGGCCAGCTCTCCAGGTGCCACGGCGGGCAGAATCGGCCGCAGAACCCCCGCGCTGCCCAGCTGGCCCCGAACGGAGTGCCCCTGTCCATGAACGATCGCCTCTCCGGCCTCGTCCCCGTCCCGCAGTCCGCCCGGTCTCAGCCGGGTACCCTCCCGCTCACCGCCGTGACGGTCACCCCCGCGTCCGGGTCCGCCGGGGGAGCGGCCCAGGAAGCCGCCGACGCCGTGCAGCGCGTTATGGCCTGCATCCCGTGGCCCGGGCGGCCGGGTCAGGGGCTAGCCGTAGCCGGCCAGCCGGCCAGCTCGCCCGCCGCCTGCGCTCCGGCCCCGGTTACTGTCGGCATCGCCGCTGACCTGGCCGCCGAGGCCTACCGCCTGGACATCACCCCGGCCGGCATCACGATCGAGGCGGGGGCGCCGGCCGGTGCCTTCTACGCCGCCCAGACCCTGCGCCAGCTGCTTCCCGACGACGCCTGGCGCTCCGCGAGCACAGCCTTGGCAGCCGCAACCGCCGCAACCGCCGCCGAGCCCGGCTCGTGGCACGTCCCCTGCGCCACCATTCACGATGCCCCCGCCCTGGCCTGGCGCGGGGCCCACATCGACGTTGCCCGGCACTTCTTCCCCAAGCGCCAGATCCTGACCCTGATCGACGCCCTGGCCGCGCTCAAGCTGAACCGCCTGCACCTGCATCTCACCGACGACCAGGGCTGGCGCATCGAGAGCCGCCGCTACCCGGCGCTGCACGAGATCGGCTCGCACCGCCCGCGGACCCGGCTCAGCCACAGCAAGGACACCGACCCGGTCTACGACGAGTCCCCGCACGGCGGCTACTACACCCTCGCCGACCTGTCCGAGATCACGGCCTACGCCGCGCAGCAGATGATCACGGTCGTGCCCGAGATCGAGGTGCCCGGCCACGCCGCGGCGCTGCTCGCCGCCATCCCCGAACTCGGCTCGGGCACCCCGCCCGACGGCGGCTACCAGGTCATCGGGGACTGGGGGATCTTCCCGTGGCTGATGTCCCCGCTGCCGAGGACGCGGGAGTTCCTGCACGACATCTTCGGCGAGCTGCTGGCCGCCATGCCCGTGCCGTACGTGCACATCGGCGGGGACGAGTGCGTGCTGGACTCGTGGCGCACCGACCCGGTGATCGACGCCTACCGCCGCGACCGCGGCCTGGCCAGCGCGGATGAGCTGCACGCGGCGTTCCTGCGCGAGGTGGCCGACATGCTGAATGCCGACTTCGGCGTCCGGGCCCTGGTCTGGGACGAGGGGTTCGCCAGCACCGGCGGCCGCCCTGGCCTGCTCCGCCCGGACACCATCGTCATGGCCTGGCGGGGGATGGACATCGGCCGGCGAGCCGCCGAGGCCGGGCACGACGTCATCGCCGCCCCGGTGCTGCCCACCTACTTCGACTACAGCCAGGCCGATGACCCGGCCGAGCCGACATCGATCGGCGGGCCGGTGCGCGTCCAGGACGTCGCCGCGTTCTCGCCGCTGCCGCAGGACTGGCCCGCTGACCTGGCCCGGCACCTGGTCGGCACCCAGTTCCAGGTCTGGACCGAGTACATCAGGACCGGCCGCCAGCTGGAGTACATGGTCTTTCCCCGGGCCTGCGCGCTGGCCCAGGTGGCCTGGGCCGGCGCCCCGGACCCGGAGACAGCAGCAGCGGGACCCGGCGCCGCCCCGGCGCCGGGCCTGACCGCCCGGCTGGCCGCGCACCTGCGGCGCCTGGATGCCGCCGGGATCGAGTACCGGCCGCTGGCCGGGCCCCGGCCCTGGCAGCGCGCCGGGACCGGGCCGCAGTACCGGACCCCTGGCTACCGGATCGCCGAGATGACCGCGCACTTCGACGACCTGGCCGCGGGTGACCCCGGCTGACGCGCTGCCCGCTCACCGCCAGCTGCCCGCCGCCGCGCGCCCCGGCCAGGTCCTGGCACCAGCCCCGGCACCTCGCCGGCGCGCCGGGCACTTCGTGCCGCTCCTGATCGTTTGTGCTGACGGATAATGACAACGGCACGCGGCATCGCCAGGGGATGGCAACGGCGCCCGCGGCCGGACCGGAAGCAGGCGGCGTGACACTACGGGGCTCAGTGCGGGGGACGACGGCGGGCAGCGGCCGCGGCGGCGGGCGGGTCCGCCGGCCCTGGTGGTCCCGGCTGGCCCGGACCACCACCGGCGCCATCGTGATCGTGATCTGCCTGGTCCTGGCCGCCTTCGGCATCCTGATGGCGGTCACCCCGTCCGCCGGCGACGCGCAGCAGATCGCCCGCCGCGATGCCCTCCGCCATCACTCGCCTTACCCCGGCCCGGCGGTCCCGGCAAAATTCTCCGCCGCGCTCGAGGCCACCGAGGACCACCGGTTCAGCGAGGAACCCGGAATCGACCCCATCGCGGTCGCCCGGGCCGGGCTGAGCTTCCTCGGCGGGCAGCGGAACCTGGCCGGCGCCACCCTCTACCAGCAGCTGGCCAAGATGCTCTACACCCCCGGCCAGACCGGGGTTTCCGTCGAGGCCAAGCAGCTCGCCCTGGCGGTCAAGCTCAAGTACAGCTACAGCGGCGAGCAGATCCTGCGGATGTATGCCGATGTCGCCTACTTCGGCCACGGCTTCTACGGGCTGGAGCGGGCCAGCTGCGGCTATTACGGCGTCCGGCCTGCCGGGATGACCTGGCCGCAGGCCGCCCTGATGGCCGGCCTGGTGCTGGGCCCGTCCCTGGATGACCCGCTGGCCTCACCCGGCAACGCCCGCGCCCGCGAAGTGCACGTCATCGGCCGCCTGGTCGCCACCGGCGCCATCACCCAGGCGCAGGCCGACCGGTACCTGAAGATCCCGCTCGCACGCCTGGTCGCCCGCGCCGGCCAGGCCTGCCGGGCCTGATAACGCCTATCCCTAACGGAACGGCCGGGCTAGTCCGCCCGCGCCCGGTCGGACCGCTCCGGGGCCGGCGCGCGGCCGGCTCGGGCTGCAGCGCCTCGTGCTCTTCCTCCAGCGCCTGCTCCAGCGGCGCCCGCCACACCCAGCGGCGGTAGGACCAGAACCGGAACAGCGTGCCCAGCCCGATGCCCACGATCAGCGCGACGTTGTAGGGCAGCCGGCCCGTCAGGTCGAGCACGTAATAGGTGAAGCCGATGGGCGCCAGCTGAATGCCCAGGCCGACGCCGTTGAGCACGAAGAACAGCGCACCCTCGTGGCCGACGTTGCTGGTGGTGCTCTCCCGGTGCCGGAACGTCCAGTACCGGTTGCCCGCGTAGGAGACGAACGTGGCCACCACCGTCGCGATGATGGTCGCGGTGAGCGGGCCGAGCCCGGCGTCGAAGTGCAGCACGTTGGCGCCGACCTCGGTGACGATGAAGGCGAGGCCGCCGACGACGCCGAACTTCAGAGCCTCGTGAATCAGGTGCCGGAACCGCGCATACAGGTCGTGGACGCTGCTCAACGGGGACGGCCTTCCTCTGACTCGGCTGGATGGCGGCTGGCAGGAGTGTCCGGCGAGCCGCGACGGCGCTGGTGAAGCTACTGACAGGCGGTGCCTGCGCAGGGCGGCGGCAACTGCCTCCGGCCTGCTTGATCTGCTTACTGTGAGGGTACCGGCCCGGCCGGCCACCCGTCCTCAGACCTGCGACGGAGATGGAGTTATCGGCCTTCCGGTGTACTAACGACGGCTCCCGCGTCATCCACGCGAGCCCCCGGTACCGCACCGGCGCGAATTCTCGTTCGAAATC
The DNA here is from genome assembly GCA_963780555.1 of uncultured Actinomycetota bacterium. Classification (GTDB taxonomy): domain Bacteria; phylum Actinomycetota; class Actinomycetes; order Streptosporangiales; family Streptosporangiaceae; genus DASUBV01. Next base: position 1,130,691 of record CAWACD010000002.1, read on the forward strand.
GTCGGCACCCGCGGGTACTGTCACTTCGTGCCCGATCCTGCTGTTCTTATTCGCGCCCAGGACCTGACCAAGCGGTTTGGTGAGTTCACGGCAGTCGACGGGATCGATTTCGAGCTGCGCAAGGGCGAGGCCTTCGGGTTCCTCGGGCCCAACGGGGCGGGCAAATCCTCCACTATGCGGATGATCGGCTGCGTATCCCCGCCGACCAGCGGAACCCTGACCATCCTGGGCCTGGACTCGGTGCGGGACGGCCAGGCCATCCGGTCCCGGCTCGGCGTGGTGCCGCAGGAGGACACCCTGGACGTCGAGCTGACGGTCCGGGAGAACCTGCTCATCTACGGCCGCTACTTCGGGCTGCGCCGGGACGTGATCGCCGAGCGGACGGCCCGGCTGCTGGACTTCGTCCAGCTCACCGACCGGGCCGAGGACGAGGTGGACCCGCTGTCCGGCGGGATGAAGCGGCGGCTGACGATCGCCCGGTCGCTGATCAACGAGCCGGAGATCCTGCTGCTGGACGAGCCGACCACCGGCCTGGACCCGCAGGCCCGCCATGTGGTCTGGGACCGGCTGTTCCGGCTCAAGCAGCAGGGCGTGACCCTGGTGCTGACCACGCATTACATGGACGAGGCCGAGCAGCTGTGCGACCGGCTGGTGGTCATGGACGGCGGCCGGATCGCCGCCGCGGGCTCGCCGCGCGAGCTCATCACCGCCTACTCCACCCCGGAGGTGCTGGAGCTGCGGTTCAGCCCGTCCGACCACGACCAGGCCGCCGACAAGCTGGCCGGGCTGCCCGCCGAGCGGACCGAGGTGCTGGCCGACCGGATCCTGCTGTACGTGCCCGACGGCGACGTCGCGCTGGCGGCGGTCCGGGACCGCGGCCTGGAGCCGCTCACCTCCCTGGTGCGGCGCAGCACCCTGGAGGACGTCTTCCTGCGGCTGACCGGCCGCCGTCTGGAGGACTGATGGCCGCGCCCGCCGCCGCGCCCGCCGTTCCCGCACCGGACGCTGGTCCTCAGGGGCGGCCGCTGGCGGGCTCATGGGCCCTGGCCGTCCGCGCGCTGCGGTTCTTCCTGACCAACTACCGGCGCACCTGGCGCGGCTCGATCTACTCCAGCGTCGCGAACCCGGTGCTGTACCTGGGCGCCATGGGCCTGGGCCTGGGCACCCTGGTCGACAAGCACGGCACCGGGAACATCGGCGGCGTCACCTACCTGCAGTTCCTGGCGCCCGGCCTGCTGGCCTCCACCGCGCTGCAGACCGCCCTGGGGGAGTCGACCTACCCGGTCCTGGCCTGGGTGAAGTGGCTGAAGATCTACACCGCGGCCATCGCGACCCCGCTGCGCCCGGCTGACCTGTTCCGCGGCCACCTGATGTTCACCGCCATCCGGGTGACGATGAACTCGGTGATCTTCCTGGCCATCATGTCCGCCTTCGGCGCGGTCCGGTCGGCCATGGTGGTGGCCGCCATCCCCGTCTGCCTGCTGACCGGGATGGCGTTCGCCACCCCCATCGAGGCGTTCTCGGTGACCCGGGAGAAGGACGCGTCCTTTGCCATGCTGTACCGGTTCGGGCTGATCCCGCTGTTTCTGTTCTCCGGCACCTTCTTCCCGCTGTCCCAGCTCCCGGAGTGGATCCGGCCGCTGGCCTACGCCACGCCGCTGTGGCACGGCGTCGACCTGTGCCGCTCGCTCAGCCTGGGCACCGCCACCTGGGGCAGCTCGCTGGGCCACGTGGCTTACCTGGTCGCGGTGGCGCTGATCGGGCTGGCCGTCGGGCTGCGCACCTACCGGAAGCGGCTGTATGTCTAGGCGCGCGGGGTGGTCCCGGTGACCGCGCCGAGCCTGCGGAACCTGCCGCTGCGGATCCTGCCCCCGGCGCTGCTGGCCACCCGGTCCAGTGCGCTCGGCGGCGGGGGCAGCCCCCGGCTGATCGAGCGGCACGCCCGGGCCTACCGGCATCAGTGGGTAATCCTGTTCTCCGGGACCTTCGAGCCACTGTTCTACCTGCTGTCCATCGGCGTCGGTATCGGCGCCCTGGTTGGCAAGGTGCATGTTGGCGGCCAGCTCATCAGCTTCCCCAGCTTCGTCGCACCCGCTCTGCTGGCCACCTCGGCCATGAACGGCGCCGTGATGGACTCGACCTTCAACGTCTTCTTCCGGCTCAAGTACGCCAAGCTGTACGACTCGGCGCTGGCCACTCCGATGAGCTCGGGCGACATCGCCGCGGGCGAGATCGGCTGGGCGCTGATCCGCGGCGGCCTGTACGCCATCCCGTTCCTGATCGTGATGGCCGCGCTGGGCCTGATCCACTCGCTGTGGGCCATCGCGGCCCTGCCCGTCGCGCTGCTGATCGGCTTCGCCTTCGCCGGCGCCTGGCATGGCCGCGACCACGTTCATGCGCAGCTGGCAGCACTTCGAGTTCATCCAGCTCGCCACGCTGCCGATGTTCTTGTTCTCGGCGACCTTCTACCCGCTGAGCGTCTACCCCCGGCCGCTGCAGGTCGTCGTCGAGTGCTTCCCGCTGTACCAGGGCGTCGCGCTGATGCGCGGCCTCACCCTCGGCTCGGTCGGCCCGGGCCTGCTGTGGCACGTGCTGTACCTGGCCGTCATGGGCGCCGTCGGCCTGACCATCGCGGGCAACCGCATCAGCCGCCTGCTGCTCACCTAGCGCGTCGCACCGGTGCGCCGCCGGCCGTCAGCCCGGGCAGGGCCCCGGCTCACATGCCGCGGCTGCCGTCCAGGGTCTCGCGGATGATGTCGGCGTGCCCGGCGTGCCGCGCCGTCTCCTCGATCATGTGCAGCAGCACCCAGCGCGTGTTGCGGTCGGCTATGTCCGCACGCGCGCACGGGGCGTCCAGGTCCCGGCCGGCGAGACCGCGCGGGACTCCGCGATCTGCTCGCGGTAGTACGCCACCCAGTGCGCCATAGTGTCGTCCACGCCGGCCCGCAGGTCGGGCTGGGTGCGGTCGTGGACCTCCGGCCACTCGCCAGCGAACTCCCGCCCGGCCAGGATGACCTGGAACCAGCGGCGTCCCAGATCGCGGAGAGCTTGAAGACCGTGTCTGATCTCCAAGCGAACGTGTCCAGCAGGGCTTCTCGGGTCAGGCGGTATGACAGCAAATGCGCTAGGTGCGTCGAGTTACAGGATGAGGACTGACCGCTGAAGGACTCCGCGATCTGCTCGCGATAGTACGCCACCCAGTGCGCCATCGTGACGTCCAAGCAAGCCGGCAGGTCGGGCTGAGTGCGGTCGTGGACCTACGGCCAATCGCCAGCGCCTCGCCCGGCCAGGATAACCTGGAACGAGCGCGCTCCCAGATCGCGGAGTGCTTGATCAGGGCTAGCAGCGACAGCGAGCTGGCCGTGGGGGTCTTCCGGGCGTCGGCGTCGGACAGCCCCTCGAGCTTGCGGATCAGCCCCTCCCTCATCAAACCCTGCTCCCTCTCCCTGCGGCGCAGGCTACCCGATCCCGCCGGTGGCCAGCCGCGCCCCTGCCCAGCCTCGGGCCAGCGTTACGGCGATCGGTGTTACGGCGCGGGCTCGGCGGCAGCGACGGGCTGGGCGGCGCTGGTGGACTCGCGGATGACCAGGCGGCACGGGTGCCGCTCCGTCCCGCCGATCCGCTCGCCGTCGATGGCGGCCAGCAGCCGCTGCGCGGCCCGCACGCCCAGCTCTTTCAGCCGCATGTCGACCGTGGTCAGCGGCGGCCGGCCGGTTCCGCGAACACGTCCCAGTTGTCGTAGCCGACCAGCGCCACGTCGCCGGGCACCCGGCGGCCCGCCTCGCGCAGCGCATCGGCCGCCCCGCGGGCCATCTGATCGCTGCCGCAGAAGATCGCGTCGGTGCCCGGGTCGCTGCGCAGCACGGCCAGGGTCGCCTGACGGCCCCATTCCTCGCTCCACTCGCCGAACAGCACCTCGCCGCCGACCAGCTGCAGCCCGGCGGCCTCGGCCACCCGGCGGGCCCCGGCCGCCCGCAGCCGCGCCGACAGGAACCGCTCCGGGCCGGTGATGTGCGCGATGCGGGTCCGGCCCAGGGTCACCAGGTGCCGGATCGCGATCTCGCCGCCCTGCTCGTCATCGGGGATGAGCGAGAGGTCGTCGCGGTTCTCGGACTGGGTCATCACGTAGACCACCGGCACCGGGAGGCTGGCCTTCACCGGCGGCCGCGGGTCGGTGCGCCGCCCGGTGACGATCATGCCGTCCACCTTCCGGGACAGCAGCGTGCGGACGTAGTGCTCCTCGCGGATGGGGTCGCCCCGGCCGTCACACAGCAGCACCGAGATCTGGCCCCGGCCGAGGGCGTCCTCCGCGCCGAGCATGACCGGGATGGTGAACCGGCCGAAGCTGTCGGAGGTGATCAGGCCGACGGTGTAGCTGCGCGCCGCGAGCAGGCCGCGCGCCAGCGGGCTCGGCTCGAAGCTGAGCTGGCTGGCTGCGGCCAGCACCCGCTCCCGGGTCTCCTGGCTCAGCCCGCCCCGGCCGTTGACGGCCTTGGACACGGTGCTGATCGATACCCCCGCCAAGGCGGCAACATCGGAGATCGTTGCCGCTTTGGTCTCCGTCATGGAAACCCCTTTCGCAGGTCAGCGCCGCTAACATCCGGGCCAGCCCCGCCCGCACCCTGACCTTCATCCCCGCTTGCCATCAGGCTACTTGACGGTACGCCGAGTGCTAGGGGGTTGACGCCGGGAGCTGCGATTTCCTAGGTTTAGGAAAAGGCTTTCTTTACTTTCCGGTGAGCGCGCCTGCCCGGCACAGGGGGCTCGCCGGCCGGTGAAGCATGCCCGCCGAAAGTACTGGCTCGCACCACTAACGGAGGCTCGGAGCATGAGCAGAGTCCAGTTGACGCGGCGGCTCACAGCATTGCTGGGGGCCCTCGTCACCGTCAGCGCCTTGTCGATACCGGCGCTGGCAGCACCCGCGCAGGCGGCCCCCGCCGCGCGGACCACCGCGGTGAGCGCCACCACAGCGCGCACCTCCGCGGGAGCATCGCAGTCGGCGGCCGGGCGGCCCGCCGACTCCGGCACCCTGCAGCCCCTGCCCGACCTGCCGGTCAACGCCTGCAATGACAGCACTCTGCCCCGCGACTACGGGACCAACTTCGCGACCCCGTCGGATCCCAGCGGGTTCGGCTATGCCAACCAGACGATCATCGGCTGGGAGGGCAACATCTACGCCCCCTTCGCCTACCTGTCCGGGTCCTACTTCGCCCGCGGCGTGCCCGACCACTACACCGCCGGCCGGACCACCTACTGCGGCGCCATGTACTCGTTCGGCATCTACACCTACGGCCTGACCGCCGGCCAGGCCCCGGCCGCCGGGTCGGTGCAGTGGACCGAGGCCGGCGGCTACCTGCCCGCCATGACCACCTCGTTCACCCGCAATGGCCTCAAGGTCGCGATCACCGACTTCGCGGACAAGCAGACCGTCGGCGGCAACCCCGTCGAGCTGGTCTACACCCGGGTCACCGAGACCAACACCGGGACCGCGGCCGTCGACGCCCCGCCGGGCCAGTCAGGCCCCGGCCTGGTCGAGCTCGACAGCGCCGCCGACACCGTCCAGCCCGGCCAGACCGTGCGGCACGACTTCGTGGCCGCCGTCGACACCTTCGCCGTCGGCGGCACCCTGCCGCCGGCCAGCGCGCTCACCGTCGCCGCCCCCGGCCAGCCCGGCGTGCTGCCCTACGCCGCCGCGTTCGCGCACATGGCGCTGTACTGGAACCAGCGGCTGTCGGCGATCCCGAAGCTGTCGCTGCCCAACGTGTCCCTGCCCGACACCAACAGCCTGGCCAGCCCCGGCACCGCGATGGACAACGCCTACAAGGCCGCCTTCATCTACACCCGGATCGTGCAGTCCGCCGCGGCGCCGTTCTCCGGGGCCGACAACTACGACTGGCTGCTCAACCACGACGTCCCCGGCATCCTGGAGAACCGCTTCACTCTCGGCGACTTCACCGACGCCCAGAACCTGCTGCTCACCGGGCGCATCTCCGAGCAGCCGAACTTCAACGAGGTCGGCGCCAACTGGTACTGGGACGGGCTGTGGAAGACCCCGGTGGCCTGGGCCGACTACCTGCAGACGACCAACGACACCGCTTTCGTGGCCAAGTACTTCCACGACGACGCCGACGGGCCGAGCCAGTGGGGCCCGAGCCTGTACACCGAGATGCACACCGACTACCTGTCCCAGCTCAGCGCGACCACCGGGTACCTGAAGTCCTCCGGTGACAACGACTCCGGCGGCACCTGGCTGTTCGACGACGAGTCCGCGCTGGCCGGGCTGGCCGCCTACCAGTACATCGCCGAGCGCATCGGCAACACCGCCGAGGCGCAGTGGGCCGGCACCGCCTACGCCAGCCTGCTGAAGGCCACCAACGCCGGGCTCGCCGCCAACGAGCAGGCCAACAACTTCAGCTTCCTGCCGTGCGAGGTCAACCAGCCGGTCACCGCGGACCGGTGCAACGCCGCCAACGACGCCAACTGGGACGGCTCCAACCTGTGGGGCCAGAACGTCTGGGACATCTTCCTGCAGGGCGGCCAGCTCAGCGGGATCCTCGGCGACCCGTCGCAGACCGACAACCTGCTGCCAGATGGGCCTGTCCCGGCTGCAGGGCAGCGTCCCGTTCCCGTCCTTCGGCGCCTACAGCGGCTACAGCACCGCGCACAACACCGGCTACGCCTCCGGCGCCCTGTACGGGACGCAGTACCGGGACCTGCCCATCACCAGTTACGCCTGGCAGCTGGCCACCACGACCGGCGGCCCGAATGCCTGGTGGGAGGCCAACGGCAGTGCCCCCGACCCGACCAACCCGTGGGCCGGCAGCCACGCCGCGCCGCAGTTCGGGGCCATCCCGTACGTGTGGCCGATGGCCGGCCAGACCCAGACCCTGGTCCAGTCCCTGGTCGCCGAGGGCCTCACCTCGACCCAGAACAGCGACGGCACGGCTGACTACCGCGACGTCCTGTACGTCGGCCGCGGCGTCCCGGACGCCTGGATCAAGCCGGGCCAGGTCATCTCGGCCACCAACCTCACCTCCGCCTACGACACCGCCAGCGGCCGCCGCTCCACTTACGCGGCGCGGATCGCCACCGTCGGCCTGGCCGGCCAGCGCGTCGTCAGCGTGGCCCTCACCGGCCAGGTGCCCGGCGATGACATCCAGGTCCAGCTCCCGGTGTTCGCCGACGCCGGCGTGCGGTCCGTCATCGGCGGTCACTACGACGCTGCCACCCACACCGTGACGCTCAGCCCGCACGGCCGGGTGGCCAGCATCGTGCTCGGCAACGCCGACCGCCCGTCGATGACCGTCAAGACCGACAGCACGGTGCCCGGCCAGCACACCCAGCCGGCGCTCACCGCCGGGACCGCGACCACGGTCACCGGCACCATCACCAACAACGGCGGCACTGCCCTGCGCAGCGTGCAGCTCACCCTGCAGGCCCCGAAGGGCTGGACCAGCTCGGCAACCAGCGCGACCAGCTTCGCCTCGATCGCGCCGGGCAAGACCGAGACCGCTACCTGGTCGGTGACGCCGTCAGCCGATGCCACCGGGGGAGCGGGCCTGATCGTGGCGGCCAGCTACAACGCCGGGCCGGGAGCGGCCGCGTCCGACAGCTCGGAGCAGTGGGTCTCGGTGCAGAAGCCGCTCCCGCTGCCGCCGGGCACCACGGACCTGGCCCTGACCGCGACCGCGTCGGCGTCCTACGCCTCACCCTGGACGACGATCTCGGCCATCAACAACGGCATCTACCCCATCCAGTCCAGCGACGACAACAACCTCACCCCGTACTGGGGCACCTGGCCCGAGACCGGCACCCAGTGGATGGAGCTGGACTGGAGCCAGCCCGTCACCACCAGCGGGAGCTCGGTCTACTTCGCCGATGACGGCGGCGGGCTGCGGCTGCCGGCCTCCTGGTCGGTCCAGTACTGGGATGGCAGCAACTGGGATGACGTGACCGGGGCCAGCAGCTACCCGGCCGCCGACGACACTTTCAACGCTGTCACCTTCGATTCCGTCACCACGACCAAGCTGCGGGTCGTGATGCAGAGCGGCCTCGGCTCGGTCGGCGCGATCCAGTGGATCGTCCCGAGCGTCGCGGCCGGGGGCTCAGCCACGGCAGCCGGGCGCCACAGCTGAGCAGCGGGCCGCCGGGGGCAGCGGGCCTGCACGCAGGCTCGCCGCCCCCGGCGGCCCCCCCGTTCCGATTCTCGGGCCATGCCGTGCACAGGCAACGGATGGTCTGATGTGTACGGCTAGTCGTAAGAGGAACCGAGGGCGCCGCAGCGCGCAGCGAATGCTCGGAGCCCAACTGGCGTACGCCCTGGGCCTTCGAGAAGCGTCAGTATCAAACTGCGCACCGACGACCTGCGGAGCTCCTCAGGGGCATAGCGGCCAGCGGCTTGCAAGCACTGGAAGGCCTGGCTCGCGTTGCCGAAACGCTGCCAGGCCCGTGCGGTGTCCAGGCAGAACCGGGCTTGCCGTTCGGGGGTAGGGATCCTGCGCACGTCAATCCGCCTCGCATGATCGAGAGCGGTACCGGCATCCCCCAGCGCCGTATGCACGCCGATCTGGTAGATAGTGACGCTGGTCGGACTGAACGCTGCGCTGGACGCCCGTAGGCCGACGAGCCGGTTAGCGGACGCCTCTGCTTCGGCTATCAATTCTTGCGCCTGAGCTCGGCCAGCGTGCTGAGCAACTGTATACGCGGCTGTGCACAGCAGGGATCCGTAGATTGCCAGCACCTCGGGCGCAACGTCCGCGGACTCCGCGCCAAGGCCGATGGCGGTACCTGTCAGGAGCCCGGCGGCCGCATCATGGTGGCCGTGGCGGCGCATGGGGATAGCGCTCATGCGCGCCGCTTCGGCGATGCTGGCCGGGCAGTTGCTGGCCTGGGCCGCTGCTCGGGCCCGATCTGCTGTTACCCAGGCCAAGGCGTCCTCATAGAGCCGACTGCATAGATGTGAAGCCAGGCTGTATGAGTCAGCGAGAAGAGCGGCCAGGCTCGTGCGCTCGTCACCGCCCGCGTCATCGAGGCGGACGTGGGCCGAAGAAATCATGCCCGGCAGGATCTCAGCTAGTTCGGTGTACCGGCAGTCAGCAAACGCGGTATACGCGACGGCCAGCCTTCGGCGCAGCAACGGCGCGCTCAGGGGCATGGAGGTGCTGGTCGGCTCTCCGCTCACCACGGACTGGAGCTCCTGAGCGAGCGCTACACGCTTTCTGCTGGTCGGCAGAGCACCCTGGGCGCTGACCAGTGCCGAGCCTGTGACGCCCACGAGACTGGTGAGTAATCTCGCCTGGCGCACCGGGCCGTCACCGCCTTCCCTTATGGTCCCGCTCAACGTAGTAGGCGAGCGACTTGCTGGCGGCGATGGCGCGCCGGCAGTTGTTACAGTGGCGGAAGGGGCCAGCCCGAAAAGGATCGGCGGGATTCCCAGGACATCGGCGAAGCGGCGTAACTGTGTGACATCGCTGAGCTTGCGTTTACCGGTCTCGATGCGTGACAGTGTGCTTGCTGAATAGCCCAGCAGCGTGCCTGCTTGCACGAGGCTAAGTCTCTTCGCCTGACGGGTCATGCGGATTAGGTCGCCGAACTGCCCTGCCGCTGCGGCGTCCCGGGCAGCCTGGGTCGGCCAGGGCGAGTGTGCGGCATCCATCGTTCCTCCCTCTACATGGTGGAGCACCGGGCTTGCCAGGGACAGCCCAGGGGACTGAGCACCGTTGCCAGTTGCGCAAATCGCGTGCGTTCCTCGCACCATGCCTTCACCGCCTGCCGATGTCGAGGTTGCATGTCGTGCGAGCACCTGAGCTATTCATCGAGGAGGATGCGCCATGCGCGAAGAGACTTGCCTGCACGGAGGTAGCCGGACAGCCAGAGACGGTGCCGTTTCGGCAGCACCAGATGCCCGGCAGTCCGGACTTCTCCCTCCTGTGCTGGAGGCGGCTCGCTGCGCAGTCCCCGTCGCTGACTCAGTTCCGGTTAAGGGCCGCGAAGGTCGCTCGGCGAAGGCGCATCCGGGGGAGCTAACGAAGACTCCGCGGATCTGGCAGCGTACCGAGGTACTGGCCCATGTCGGAGTCGGCCCCGATGAGTCATACATGCTGATCGACAAGCAGCACCCGCATGGCCAGTTTGAGATGATGATGATGTCGGCAGGTAACCGCCTGCGGCCAGGCCTGCACGATCACTCGCGAGCCTTCCCGGCAGCTCTCGGCGCACTGACAGCGTCTTTCGCTAGGTACTGTCATGCAGTTGGCCTTTACCCGATTCTCTCGTGGAGCTACGATCCCGCAACCACCGACCGGGAGTCGATCCAAGGGGAAAAGAGATTTCATGCTCACCTGGTGGGCCGCACACAGCAGGAGCTTGCGCTTGTAAAGGGTCTCGCCCGGCCGGCGGGTTCGTACTCGAGGCGCGAGCGTCGGCGTACAGTGGACGAAGCGTCCTTGCTGGGGGCGATGCTGTTCGCCGACTGCATGAATAGCGACCGTTTCCGGATCTTGGAGATCGTTGAGCCGATGTCTACGCCGCAGGCCACTGCCTGCCTTCAGTTACGGATACCAGGCGGGTGGCAGTCCTTTGCCGATGGCGCTTTATTTGCCGATCTTCATGTCGTCCATGTGATGCTGCAGCAGATCTATGGTGCAATCAGCCAGGCGTGTTTCACAGGGACGGTCGGCATGTGGCGGCGGCCTGCCGCCGATCCTGCGAAAGTCAGCCAGGTTCGGCTCCCGCTGTCATCTAGCACCCGTGCAGTACTTGGCCACTACCTGGCCGGACTTCGGCCGGAGCTGCTAGCAAACACCGCAGCCTATGCGGACCCGCGAAATCGGGACCGTACCACCCACGTATACCCCCTAGCGGACCTAGCGTATTCAGTATCCTTCTCCGAGTGGCGTGGCATGTTGTACGCCTACATCCGGCTCAGCGTATTTTCCGACCTCGGAGGGGCAGGAGTGTCGGTCATCGATGGCACAGTGGTGAAGGTTCGCAAGGGTGTCGGGAACTTCGACTTGGTCGAGCTCGCTGCTCGGGCGGCATTTCAACACGGATTCCTCACCTGGGTTCGTATGGATCCGGACCTCGGCGCTGCGGCGTTCTACCCCGCGCTGGCAGGCGCCTGAGATGCGAAAGATCGCGGTATTTGGGCTGCCGGGTACCGGGAAGACAACGCTTGCGTACCAGTTGGCGGACCTGCTCAGCGCGCCGTCGCACGATCTTGATCAAGTCCTGTTCACCAGGGATGGGCCGCTCCCGCTCGAAGAGTTCAGAGCTCGAGCGGCGGCCCTGACCGCACAAGCCGACTGGATCGTGGACGGCAACTATTCCAAGCTCGCAGACGTGACTTGGCATAGGGCTGATGCGGTGGTCTGGCTCGACTACCGGCTGCCACTAATCGTCTACCGCGTAGCGCGACGCAACTTGCGGTGGCTAGTGGGCCATGAGTCGGTCCCAGCAGGTACCTTCGGCTGGCGGCGGGCATTCTTCAGCCGCAAGTCAGTGATGTCCAACGCGGTGCGCAAATACCTGCGGAACCGTAGTAAGTACGAGCGGCAGCTTGCCGAAACTGCGGAGTTGGGTGTGCAGGTCCTCCGGTTCCGGACGCCGCGCCAGGCGTCGCGGTGGCTGTCTGAAGTGGCAGCGTCCCGCAGGTAGGCGGGCCTGGGATTAAGATGGCGCTCCAGGTTACGGGTTCGCCCAGTGGTCCACCTGCTTCTGATCGGTTGACGATCTCTTTGCCTGTCCCGTGACAGAAGTGACCTATGCCCTGCACGCGTGACGAACGGCAGTTGAAACCAGCACGTTCTGGCGACCGCGCACCCGCGTGGCGACCCCGGTGCTAGAAGCCGGTGATCTGGGGCCCTGGAGGTCGCCTTCGTTCGCGGTGGAAACGACCTTCGAGCCACACGCGCCAAGCAGCAGCAATTCGCCGCTGAGCTCGCGGTGAATCCGGGATACCCGTAAGGCCACCCAGAACAGGTCCTGTGCGGGACTAGCTACGGGAGCACCGGTGGGCGGCGGCGATTATCTGGAGCATCATCTGCAGAACGCAGTCCGAGTTGAGCCTCCCAGCGCCCGTGACATCAAATACTCCCGCGCGTCCAGGCGCCATCCCGGGCCTGCTACGCGCGTAGAGTAGCCCGTGCAGCGCGGGCCGGGGGAACGGGGGCAGGCGGGTGTCGAGGGAGTTCAGGCGTGCGCGGCTGGCCGCGCCGGGCGCGGAGCATTCCGCTGCGTCCGCCAGGACGCTGCAGTAAGCCGGCACAGCGGATCCGCGGATGTTTCAGCTCGGCCGGTCGCAGGCGGCCTATGACCGATTCTCCGAGATCGCTGACCTGCCGCTGACGATCCTGGCCCTGCTCTGGCTGCCCGTTCTGATCATTCCGCTGGTGGTCACCCTGTCGCCGGACATCGCGGAGACTTTCGATGTCATCGACTACCTGGTCTGGGCCGCGTTCGCGGCCGAGTACCTGATCCGCCTCTACCTGGCGCCCGCACGCTGGCGGTTCGTGACCCACCACCTGATCGACCTGGCAGTGGTGGCTCTCCCGCTGCTGCGGCCGCTGCGCGCACTGCGGCTGCTGCGGCTCCTGAACCTGGCCCGGGCCGGCGTTGTCCTGGCCAACGCCCTGCGCCGGGTCGCGCGACATTGTCACCCACCGCGGGCTGCACCTGGTGCTGCTGGCCGTGCTTGGCATCATCGTGATCTGCTCGGTCCTGGAGCTGGTCTTCGAGCAGCACGCTCCCGGAGCCAACATCCGCAATTTCGGCGACGCACTGTGGTGGGCCGTCGTGACGGTGACCACCGTCGGCTACGGCGACACCTACCCGGTCACCGCCGGCGGCCGCGGCGTGGCGGTGGTATTGATGCTGGTTGGCATTGGCCTGATTGGCACCCTCACGGCCACCGTGGCTAGTTACTTCGTCGAAGAGCAGGCGGACAAAGAAAAGGTCGACCTGACTCAGCGCCTGGACCGGATCGAGGCCATGCTGGCACAGGCGCTGCAGCACCGCGACGACGCTCCCAACTGAAAGGTGCGCGGCGAATAGCTGCGCAAATGGCGAGGCCAGGACCGGTGGGCGGCCTGCGGGATCGACCCCCCGTGTGGCCATTTCGTCGGCAGTTGCTAGGCTGCCCGGCTTGCGGCCGTTGCTGGAAGTTCCGCCGCGGTCCGTATCTCATCTCCCTGCACAATCTCAGGCAGCGGGCCGAAGATTTTATGCCAAATCTGTGCTTAGTTGTGGAGGACGGCAACAACACGCAAGAAAGCACGCAATGCAGCTCCCCGTTCCAGCAGAGGCCGGGCCTGGCCGGCACACCCTCCCGATGTGCCGCGCGGGCCCGGCAGCCAGATCCTGCCCGACAGCATGCGACGTCACTACGAAGAAGGGTCACCACGCCGTGAGCAGTCACATCGACGCCGCGACCGAGGCGGTCAGCGAGCATATCGGCGCATGGGTGCCAGCTAACGCCCTGGACCTGGACATGTTCCTGGCCGGCCTGCCCCGCCTGTTCGAGACGGTCGCATCGTCGGTCGCCACGGTCGCCGAGCGGCTCGGCTCGGAGTTCCCGGTGCACCCCTCCGTTCCCGAGCACCTGCAGGAGATCGCGGCGACCGTCGCCGGGATGGGCGAGTTCGCCGGGGAGGCGCACGCCATTCACCGCACGGCGCACGCCGCGGAGATGGAGCGCATCGAGAACCCGCGGCCGAACGAGGAGCTCTGGGATGTCGTCGAGAACCACTGACGACGTCAAACTGGGAACCCGCCGCTCCGCCGGCCTGAGCCCGGCGCTCCGCCGGGCGCTGAGCCGCGGGCCGGTCATCGCCGCCGCGGTATTCGCGGCCGGAGCGCTGGCCGACCTGACCCGGCTGCCCGCGCTGCCGGTCCTGGTGGCCTGCGCCGTGCTGGCCGCGGCGCTCATCGTGGCCGCGGTGCTGCGCTCGCGGACCGGATGGACGGCCGCCCACTCCGCAGCGTGCGCGGCAGCCGCGTTCGGCTGGCTGGCCCTGGCCGGGATCACGACGGCGTGGTCGTGGCCGGTCACCGCCGCCCTGCTGGTCGCCGCCGGTGCCCTGATCTGGCTGTACCCCGCGTCCCGGGCGCGCGAGGAGCATGCCCTGGCCGAGGCCCGCGCGGCTGAGGAAGCAGCCCGGCTGGCCAAGCTGCAGAACAAGTGGCCCGACCTGCTGACCCGGATCGGGTTCAGCGGCGTCCGGTTCGCGGGCCGCGAGGCGACGCTGGCTGGCTACCTGGTGCACCTGCGGCTGCCGGGCTCGGGCCGGGTCACCTACTCCGCGCTGGCCCCCGCCACCGAGAAGCTCGAGGTGGCCGCCCGGCTGCGGCACGGCTCGCTGCGCTTCGAGCGCGGCGATCAGGCGCACAAGGTGATCCTGCATGTCACCGAGCGGGACGTGCTGGCCGAGACCGTCCCGTTCCCGGCGCAGCACGGCACGCTCAGCATCACCGAGCCGATCCCGCTCGGGCTGTATGAGGACGGCCAGGTGTGCGCGCCCAGCCTGCGCGAGCTGGCCACCCTCATCGTAGGTTTGCGGGGCTCGGGCAAGGCACTGGCCCTGGACACCCCGGTGCCCACTCCGGACGGCTGGACCACCATGGGCGACATCCAGGCCGGCGATGTCGTCTATGACGAGACCGGCCAGCCGTGCCGGGTCACCCATGCATGGGACATCCGCCATGGCCGTCCCTGCTACCAGATCGAGTTCAGCGACGGCTCGACGATCGTGGCCGACGGCGAGCACCAGTGGCTGGTGGACACCGACGCGTCCCGCCGGTCCGCGCGAACGAAGGCGAAGTTGGCTAGCCGGCCGCGCAAGACGGCAGGCATTGAGTGGAATCACGGTCAGGAGTACCGGCGCAAGCTGCCGGAGGTCGTGACGACCGAGGCAATGATCGGCTCGCTGCGGATGCCCGGGCGCAGCGGCGTCACCCGCGACGGCGCGATTAACAACTACAGCATTCGGGTTGCTGCACCGCTTCAGGGCGACGACGCTCGGCTGGTCGTGCCGCCCTACACGCTCGGCGCCTGGATGGGTGATGGCTGGTCTGCGACGGGAGCTATCACCACCGCCGACGCGGAAATCCTCACCGAGATCGAGGCCGAGGGCGAGACCGTCTGGATAATGCCGTCCACGATCAAGGGCTCCGCACCGCAGCAGCGGACTCCGGGGGAGTGCCTCCTCGCCAGTACGTCGCCGTGCTCGCCATCCGCCCGGGTGATTGCCCGAGGACTGTGCGCCACGCACTGGTCCGCCGAGCAGCGACACGGAACCCTGCATTTGTGGCCGACCCGCGAGCGTGACACCCTCACCCGGGCGCCGGTCGCCAGCTATTGGATAGGCGGGCTCAAGGCACGGCTGCGCGAGATTGGCGTCCTGGGCTGCAAGCACATCCCGGCGACCTACTTGCGCGCATCGGAGGCACAGCGTCGTGCCCTGCTGGCCGGGCTGCTCGACACCGACGGCCACTGCGGCAGGCTGGGCAACGCCGAGTATTACTCCACATCGGAACGACTGGCTCACGACGTCCATCACCTGGTCGCCACGCTCGGGTACAAGACGTCGCTGCGGAGCAAGACGGCACGGTTGAATGGCCGGGACTGCGGCACGGTCTGGACGGTGGCGTTCACTACGGCCGACAAGGTATTCCGGTTGCCGCGCAAGCTGGCCCGCCAGGTCACGACCGAACGGTCGACTAGTGGCCATCGATACATCACGGCCATCCGCCCAGTGCCGTCGGTCCCGGTTCGGTGCATTGCCGTCGACAGCCCGAGCCACCTGTACCTGGTCGGCGAGTCGTGCATCCCGACTCACAACAGCAACCTGCTCAATGTCCTGCTGGCGCAGCTGTCCCGGTGTCCTGACGTGCTGATCTTCGCCATCGACGTGAAGGGCGGCCGGATGGCGGCGCCCTGGGTCGAGCCGTGGCTGGCCGGGCGGACCTCGCGGCCGGTAGTCGACTGGCTGGCCACCGACCGGGAGGAGGCTGAGCTGATGCTGCGCGCCCTGCTGCGCGCGGTGCAGGCCCGGTCCCGGTCCGGCAGCGGCGGGGAGAAGATCACGCCGTCGCCGCGGCAGCCCGCGATCCTGCTGGTGTGCGACGAGATCGCGGTGATCCTCGGGATCGGCATGGGCGGCCCGCGCACGTCGCACGAGGGCGTGACGAACACGACCCTGGCGGGCCTGGCCACCCAGCTGGTGATGACGGGCCGGTCGGAGGCCATCGACCTGATCATGGCCACCCAGCGCGGCACGGTCACGATGACCGGCTCGGCCGACCTGAAGTCGCAATGCGGGCTGCGGATCGGCCTGGGCGTCGCCTCGGAAGCCGACGCCCGGCTCATCATCCCTGACGATATCCAGATCGCCGCCGACCTGGCCCGGCTGCGCCATCCCGGCACCGGGATCGTCCAGCAGGGCAAGTACGGCCGGGTGCTGCCGGTGAAGTTCTACCGGATCGAGCACGAGGCGATCGCCTCGATCGCGGAGCAGTCCGGCGTCATCCGGCCCGATCCCGACCCGCTACTGGCGGAGGCGCTGGGCCCCGACTACGTCACCCGCTGGGAGCGCGCCTTTGCCTCGCGGGCACCCGGCACGGCGCCAGCCGTCCCGGCGGTCCAGGCCGCCGTCCGGCAGGCCACCGCCGCCGCAGCGCCACCGGCACCCGCCCAGACCCAGCCAGCGGCGCAGCCTCCGGCCGCCGCGCCGCTGCCCCGGCGCAGGCCCTCGGCTGCGGCCGGCGTGGGGCCGGGTGGTCAGCGCGGGAGCACCTTCGAGCGGCTAGCCGAGTTCACGGCCGCGGCCGCGCCGGGATCGGCGGCCGATGCCGCGCATCCCGGCCGGCAGCGGATGCTGGCGATGCTGGAGCGGGCCGGAGTGCGCGGCATGACCGTCCGCGCCATCGCCGAGCAGCTGGCCACCGACGGCCCGGAAGTCGCGCACCAGACGGTGCACCGCTGGCTCACCGAGGAGCTGGCCGCCGGGCGGGTCGAGCACGCATCCTACGGCCGCTGGAAATGGGTGAGCCAGTAGCCGTCAGGCCGGCTCCGCCGGGGCGAGCAGGACGTAGATGTCGGTGCGAGTCTGTGCCGGATCGTCGGCCGGGTCGCCGTACACCTCCCAGCTGGCCGGCGCCGCCGGCCGTGCGCGGCGAGCCAGTCCTGCAGCGCCGCGTAGGTGGCGGCCATCTCGTTGTACCTGCCCAGGTGCGTGACGGTGGCCACCTCGCCGGCCGGCGTGGTCTGGCGCCGGACGGCACCGGACTCAGCGAACTGGCTGGTCACCTCCACGCCAGCGTGGATCTGCAGCGATCCCGTCGCGGCCGCCGTCGTAGATGACCACGTTGTGACCGGCCACGACGCCCTGCGCGCGCACCACCGGCCACACCTGGTCCAGCGACGCGATGATGGCGCGGCCCAGTTCGGGCGGCGTGGTGGTCGTGCTGACCGCGGCGAGCAGGCGCGGCGCGGCATTCTCGGTGCGTACGTCGTAGGGCACGGGCGGACCGTACCAGCGGCCGGACCAGGTCACCAAGCTTCGCGCGCCTAGGGTGACGGCATGACCATCGGCGGCGGCCAGACGGACCCGGGGCTGCAGTCGAGGCTGCGGCGCGAGCTGGCCGCGGCCCTGCGCGCTCGCGATCAGCTGGCCGTGGCGGCGTTGCGCACTGCGCTGAGCACGCTGGCCAACGCCGAAGCCGTGCTTGCGCCGGTGATCCCGCCGGGCAACGCGCCGGCCAGCGGCGACCCGCATATCGCGGGGGCGGCGGCCGGCCTGGGCGCGGCCGAGGCTGCCCGCCGCCACATCGGCGAGGCCGAGGCGCAGCGCATCGTCCGCGCCGAGATCAGCGAGCGCCTCACGGCGGCGGATCAGTACGAGCGTGCCGGGCACGCTGACCGGGCCGCCCGGCTCCGCCGCGAGGCAGCCGTGCTGTCCGGGGTCGTCGGCGAGCCCGCCTAGAACCCGTGGTGCACGGCCTCCACGTTGTGGCCGTCCAGGTCGCGGAGGAACACGCCGTAGTACCCGGGGTGGTACTCCGGCCACTCGCGCGGTGTGTGCAGGACCTCGATGCCCGCGGCGACGGCTGCCGCGTGGACCGCGTCGACGGCCTCGCGGCTGGGCGCGGTGAAGGCAACGTGCAGTTCCCTGGTCTCCGCGCCGCCGCCATGGCTGAGCCAGAAGTGCGGAATGCCGTCGGTCCCGGACATGCCCACCACAAACGTGTCGCCGTGCGGGAAGCGCATCGCCTCACGGATCCCGCACGGCTCGAAGACCCGCAGGTAGAACGCAAGCGACGCCTGGACATCGGCAACCTGGATACCCAAGTGATCGATCATTGGCCAACGGTAACGGCGCCCGGCGACAATCCGGCTGAGCCGCGCAGCGCGCCGCGGGCGGCAATACTGGTGGTATGCCGGTTGCCCTGCATCACGTCATTGTCGATACCCGCGATCTGCCCCGGCTGGCCCGGTTCTGGGCTCAGGCGCTGCACTGGCGGATCCTGTCCGAGCGCGAGGGCGAGATCGTCGTCGGGCCCGCTGAGAACGCGACCGTTGGCCTCTGCTTCATGCCGGTGGACGATCCCAAGACGGTCAAGAACCGCTTGCACCTGGACCTCACCACCAGCGCCTCGGACCGGGACGCCGAGATCGAACGGCTGATCTCCCTCGGCGCCCGCCGGGTGGACGTGGGGCAGACCGGCCAGGAGTCCTGGACCGTGCTCGCCGATCCCGAGGGCAACGAGTTCTGCGTCGTGCGCCCGAAGACGACCCTGATCGACTAGAGCCTGTCCGGTCGATCATGTGTCGGTAGCGTTCCGGTGTGGCCAGGACCGATGTGCAGGGCCCCGGAGTGTTCCCTGGATGTCTGATTGATCATGGGATGCCGTGGAGCGCGAGGACGCTGATCGGGTCGAGGTGGGCTCGGCGACCGGCTTCGTCACTCCAGGCCCGCCAGTCACAACAGCCTCAAACCCGGTCAAGCACGGAACACTCCGGGGCCCTGGGGCCATAGTGACGCGGCGCAGACAGCCGCGAATGTCAGACCCCGCTATTAGGCTCCCCGCCATGCGAGAACTCATTGACGCCCTGGTCCGGTCCGCCGAACGAGAGGGCATGGAACTCTACGGAGTGCACATCTACCGCCGCGGTGCCGAGCCGGTCGAACGCAGGCTCCGCTCGGACGACCGAGTCGACGTGCGGTCGGTCTCGAAGACCTTTACGTCCGTAGCGCTTGGCATCGCCGAAGCCGAAGGCCGCCTCGCCCTGGACGACCCCGCCCTCAAGTACTACCCCGAGCTAGCCGGCTCTGCCGCGCCCCGCCTGGACCAGGTCACGCTCCGGCACTTGCTCATGATGACGTCCGGCAGCCCGTACTCCTGGTCCGCCTACGACCCCGTCGTAGTCCCGGACCTAGCCGCTGACTTCTTCGCGACCCCGCTGGCGCACGAGCCCGGCACGTATTTCAGGTACACCGGCATCGGCCCGTACGTAGCGGCCCGCGCCCTGCGCGCCGCGACCGGCGCCAACGTCCGCGACTACCTGCTGCCCCGCCTCTTCACCCCGCTGGCCATCCACAACCCCCAGTGGCACACCTGCCCCCTCGGCCATCCGGTAGCGGAGAGCGCCCTCTACCTGAGGACGTCCGAACTGGCCCGCTTCGGCCGCCTCCTGCTAGACGAGGGCCGCCACGAAGGCCGCCAGCTGGTCCCCGCCGAATACTGCGCACGAATCGCGACTGAAACCGTCCCGACCGTGAAGGACCCAACAGACGAAGGCTTCCGCCTCTCGGACAGTTACGGCCTCGGCGTCTGGTGCACCCCCGGGGAAAAAACGTACAAAATGGCAGGCCTCTACGGCCAGCTCTGCATAATCTCCCCGGATAAGGAAGCGGTGGTAACCGTAACCGCCCACGTGGAAGGGGGCGGCTCCCAGCGAACCTCTATAACAGCCCTAATAGACGAAGAGATCGTAGCCCGCCTATAAAGGCAAGCGTTCCTCGGATGAAAAAGAATGGCGGCTCGCAGCCCATGGAGCGGCAGGGCCCTGGAGTGTTCCGTGCTTGACCTGGTCCGAGGCTGTTGTGACTGGCGGGCCTGGAGTGACGAAGCCGGTCGCCGAGCCCACCTCGACCCGATCAGCGTCCTCGCGCTCCACGGCATCCCATGATCAATCAGACATCCAGGGAACACTCCGGGGCCCTGGGCCGATGTGAGCAACGAGACGGATTCCCTGTTGTGCTTGCGGGTCGAGCCTTGGGCGCCGGATCACTGGATGCGTCCGGGCGAGGTGTTCACAGTCGCGACGCGGGCGGATCCGGAGAATGCGCCGTTCAACGTGGTGGTGCACGGGCAGGGTATCTCCGTCTGGGTGAACGCCGGCCTCGACGCCGAGGTCTTCGATGCGCAGGGCGGGCTGGTGCCTTGCGCGCATCAGCGGCCGGACGGCGTGTTCAAGAGCGCAGCCAGATGACCGGCGCGGCAACCGTCGTCGTGCCGAGGTAGATGGAGCAGCGCTTGTCGTAGCGGGTGGCGACCGCGCGAAACTGCTTGAGCTTGTTGATCGCCCGTTCGACGGTGTTGCGCGGCGTGCTGATGGGCGCGCACGGTAGTGGAGTCCACCGAGATGTCCCAGTCGACCTCACCGTCCGCGTCGGCGGCGGCCTGGATCTGCTGGAGCAGATATTCCCAGGTGCCGTCCGCCGACCACAGCCGATGGCGCTCGTACACGGTCTTCCACGGGCCGAACCGCTCTGGAAGGTCGCGCCAGTGCGCCCCGGTCCGGATCCGGTGGAGAATCCCGTCGATCACCTGTCGGTGATCACGCCACCGTCCGCACCGCCTATTGCTGACCGGCAGAAACGGCCGCAACTGCTCCCACTCAGCGTCTGTCAGATCACCCCGCCCCATGCCAGGACAACGAGCAGGACTGCCCAAAGTCACACGATCGACCGGACAGGCTCTAGCCCCGCCCCCGGTGAGGCGCCCGGCAGGCGGGCCAGCCCAGGAACGCCAGCACGTCCCTGGCCACCTTGCCGACCGGCTGGCCGGAGTCGATCACCACGTCCCCGATGCCGGTGCCTTCACCGGCCGCGATCGACGCGGCTGCATCGCGCAGGTCGTCGCGGCGGCCGCTGGTGATGTCGGCGGACAGCCGCCGCTCGATCTCTCCCAGCCCCACCGTGAGCCGGACCACCCGCAGCGGCATCCAGATGGCCTGCGTTACCCCCTGGACGTCCTCGGCGGTGCGGGCGAACCAGGCCAGCACGTATCGGGTGACGCCGGCCCGGCGGTAGTTCGCGGTCACCGCCGCGAGGTTGGCCAGCATCATCGCGACCGCGCCTGCGCGGTCGGCGGTGCCCGTGTCGGCCCAGCCCAGGAAGTCCAGGTCGAGCAGCGCGTACCGGGTGCCGTGCTGCTCCAGCAGGTAGGCGATCTCCTCCGCCGCCGAGCTCTTGCCGGACCCGTACACGCCGGTGATCAGGACCGCCTCGGCGGCGCCGCCTGCGGGCGCGGGCCCATCGGCTGCCTTGCTTCCCGGCGTGGTCACCGGGTAAGGCTACGTGCGGGGCCGCCGGGGCGGCGGGCGGCTGACCAGTCTCGCGCCGGGTGCGGCCGGGCCCGATGGTCACCGGCCGGACGGCCCGGTGCCAGCGGCCAGGAAGCAGCGGGCCAGGAACCAGCAGGCCAGGAGCCAGAAGGGAACCGCATGGACAGCACGCAACTGCGCGCCGTGCAGCAGCCGCTCAAGGACACCTACCGCAGCGACCCGGCGCAGGCCGTCATCACGCTGCGCGCCGACGGGCAGCTCGGCGAGTCGGTCAGCTGCTCAGTAGCCACCGGCCGCGCCCTGGCCGAGGCCGGCCTGCACCCGGCAACCGGCGGTGACGGCACCCTGGCCTGCTCCGGGGACATGCTGCTGCAGGCTCTGGTGGCCTGCGCCGGGGTCACCCTGAAGGCGGTCGCTACCTCGCTGGAGATCCCGGTTGCGGGCGGCACCGTGACCGCCGAAGGCGACCTCGACTTCCGCGGCACGCTCGGGGTCAGCAAGGAGGCCCCGGTCGGCTTCACCGCCATCCGGCTGGCCTTCGACCTGGACACCGACGCCAGCGCCGAGCAGGTCGAGACGCTGCTGCGGCTCACCGAGCGATACTGCGTTGTCTTCCAGACCCTGTCCCGCCCGGCTGAGCTGAGCGCCGTTGCCCGGGCCCCGGCCGGGTCAGCCCGGATCGGCCGGCCCGGGCCCGGCTAGCCGGCTCGCGCCGGGGCCAGCTGGCCGCTAACCGTGCAGCGCCTCCCGGCCGTCTGGTGCGCTGTCGGCGCTGGGTGGTTGGCTAGACCGCAGCCGTCAGGCCACCGCTGACCAGACCGGGAGCCGCCATGCTCGATGTGAAGCACGAACTGCACGCCAGCCTGCAGGCCAGCCGGGCCACCCTGATATCCCGGCTCGACGGCCTGAGCGACTACGACCTGCGGCGACCAGTCACACCCACCGGCACGAACCTGCTCGGCCTGGTCAAGCACCTGGCCGGCCTGGAGTATGGCTATCTCGGGGAGTCCCTCGGCCGTCCCGCGCCCGAGAAGCTGTCCTGGGTCGAGGACGGCTCGATCTGGGACGGCGCCGACATGTGGGCGGCGCCCGGCGAGTCCCGCGAGTACCTGACACGCCTGTACCAGCGCGCCTGCGCCCACGCCGACCAGGTCATCGCCGAGCTCGACCTGTCCGCGCCCGCATCGGTGGCGCACTGGCCAGCCGCGCGACGGGATACCACCCTCGGCGTCCTGCTGATCCGGATGGTCGGCGAGACGGCGCAGCATGCCGGGCACGCCGACATCGTGCGGGAGACCATCGACGGCGCGGCTGGCTCCGCTGCCAATCCCGCGCCCGAGGCCGCGAGCCGGCAGGCCTACGTCGCCCGGATCCAGGCCGCTGCCGACGTATTCGCCCGCCCGGCCAGCTAGCCGGTCTTCAATTCGGACGGCGTGACCGAGGACCACCTGCCGAGCCACTGCTCGGCGCCGTAGGCTTCGAACCGCTCTACCTCGGTGAACCCCAGCTTCGCCGCGAGCCGCATCGAGCGGGTGTTGGCGGTCTGGGTAAAGAGCACCACCGGCTCGCCGGGAAGCTCGCCGGCCAGCCAGCCGAGTGCCGCTGCGCACGCCTCGGCGGCGTACCCGAAACCCCACGCCCCCGGCAGGAACAGGTAGCCGAGCTCGGCCTGCCCGGCAGCAGCCGCAGGGCCGTGCTCCGTTGCTCTCCTGAGGATGATCTCGCCGATCATCGCTCCGCCGAGATCGACTATGAAAAGGCCGGGGCGCCGCTCGGGCGCCCCGGGCATCTCCCGCTCAAGCTCGTCACGCGGCTGGGGGCCACCGAGGTAGGTACCCACCTCTGGCGAGGCCAGCAGCTCGATGACCGCCGCACGGTCCCGGGCCTCGGGCTCACGGAGCACGAGCCGCTCGGTCCTGATCGGCTCAGGCGGCCACGCGACGGGCCCCAGGTCTGCCACGGCCGCAACCTAGCAGATGGTCAAACCACCGAGAACGAATCCTGCCGCGCGGCGACCGCCTGCCGGGCCTCCTCGGCGACGAGGTCGGCGTTGATCGCCGCCCCGGCCAGCGCGCCGGCCGCGGCCGCGCCGCCCACCTGAGCGGCCAGGTCGGTGATGTTGCCGGCCGCCCATACCCCGAGCACCGCCGTCTGCCCCCGCGCGTCGGCCGGGATGTAGCTGCCCAGGCCGGCCGGGTGCTCGGCGGGCTGCAGGCCGAGACCGGCCAGGAACCCGGCCCGGGCCACCATGCGCGGCCCGACGACCAGCACCTCGCGCCGCACGACCTGGCCGCTGGCCAGCCTGATCCCGGTCAGCCGGTCGCCGGTGACCTCCAGCGCGGCCACGGTGCCGGGCACGACGCTGATGCCGCGGGCGGCCAGCTGCCCGGCCTCCTCGCCCGCCGGCGGCGGGCTGGTGTGCGCGAACAGGATGACGTCGCTGCTCAGCTGCCGGAACAGCAGTGCCTGGTGAACTGCCATCGGCCCGCTGGCGAGCACTCCGATGGCCTGGTCGCGGACCTCCCAGCCGTGACAGTACGGGCAGTGCACGACGTCGGTTCCCCAGCGGGCGCGCAGTCCCTCGACATCGGGCAGCTCATCGGTCAGGCCGGCGGCGATCAGCAGCCGGCGCGCCCGGACCGGCCCGCCGCCGGCCAGCGTCACCGTGAAGCCGCCGCCGCTGTCGCGGCGCGCGCCGGTGACCTGCCCGGTCACCACCTGTCCGCCGTAGCCGCGGACCTCCGCCCGGCCACGGTCCAGCAGTTCGCCGGGCGGCATCCCGTCCCGGCCGAGCAGGCCGTGCACGGCCGCTGCCGGGGCGTTGCGCGGGGTGCCCGCGTCGATCACCACGACTGACCGCCGGGACCGGGCCAGCATCAGCGCCCCGTTCAGGCCCGCGGCCCCGCCGCCCGCCACGACCACGTCATAGTCATCTCTCAGCTCACCGGTCATCTCGACCACCTCCTCCCGTCACCATGCGGGACAGGTGCCCGGATGAGCAAAGTTCTTTGCCGCTCCGGCAAAATGGCGGAATGGACGATGACCTGGATCAGGCCCTGGCAGCGGTCGGCCCGCGGCTGCGGGCGCTGCGGCGGCAGCGGGACACCACCCTGGCCGGGCTGTCGGCGGCGACCGGCATCTCGGTCAGCACCCTGTCCCGGCTGGAGTCCGGAGAACGGCGGCCCACCCTCGAGCTGCTGCTGCCGCTGGCCCGGGCGCACGGAGTCACGCTGGACGAGCTCGCCGGCGCCCCGCCCACCGGGGATCCGCGCATTCACCTGCGACCGGTCTCCCGGCACGGCATGACGATGCTGCCGCTGACCCGCCGGCCGGCGGAATCCAGGCCTACAAGCTGATTATCGAAGCTGGCTCCGGGGCCGAGCCGGATCTGCGAGTCCACGAGGGATTCGAGTGGCTGTACGTGCTCAGCGGGCGGCTGCGGCTGGTGCTCGGCGAGCAGGACCTCGAGCTGGCTCCCGGCGAGGCGGCCGAGTTCGACACCCGGGTGCCGCACTGGTTCGGCGCCGCCGGGAACCAGGCCGTGGAATTCCTCAGCCTGTTCGGCCGCCAGGGCGAGCGCGCGCACCTGCGCGCCCACCTCAAGGATGGTTAGCGGACCTGTCGCGGCGGCTCAGCCGGCGGCTCTGGCCTGGGCCTCGGCGTAGGCGGCCGGAGTCTGGCCGGTCGCGGCGCGGAAGTCGCGGATCAGGTGGGCCTGGTCGGCGTAGCCGAGGCCGGCAGCCACATCGGCCCACGACACCTGCTGTCCCTCGCGGACCGCCTCGGCCGCGTCCAGCAGCCGGTACCGGCGGATCACCCACACCGGGGACACGCCGGCGAAGCGCAGGAACATCCGCTGCAGCGTCCGCTGTCGCGTGCCGGCCAGCTCGCACAGGTCGCCGAGCCGCCGTACCTCCCGGTTCGTCTCGGCCAGCCGGGCCGCGTCGGCCACCTGCCCGGCCGGGCCGGCCAGCTCCGGGTCCACGGCCTGCTCCAGGGCCGTCGCCAGCAGGCTGACCCGCGCCTCGACATCGGGGGCCGCGGTGACCTGACCGACCAGCTCAGCCTCGTCCACGTCGATGGCCTCACCCAGCGGCACGACCCGGTCGGTATAGTCCGCCGCGGACCCGGCGGTGAACGCGCCCAGCCCGCCGGGCCGGGTCATCGCGGCCACCGCCCAGCCCCGCCCGGCCAGCACCCGGCTCGACAGTCCACGCGCGACGCCGTTCAGCCGGGCTTCCGCCGGTCCCGCCTGCTGGTCGCCGGGCCGGGCGCTCGGCGGGCCGATGCTGAGATTCGCGCCCGGATGGGTGAGCACCTGCTGCTCATGCGCCTGGCCCGGCGGCAGGTCCCAGCGCACCGCCCAGAACCGTTCCACCAGGCCCGCCAGTGCCTCGCCGGGCGGGTACCGGGTCAGCTGCACGCGCTGGCGCAGCAGCCACGGGTCCAGAATGCCGCGACTGTCGCGTTCGACCGGTTCGGGGCCGGGAGTGCTCATCTGATGACCTTAACCAGCGCCACTGACGCGAATCTTCAAGCCCGGGCCCTGGCCGGCGGCCTACCGTCGGGGACATGACTACTACTGCCGACAACACCACTGACCTGCTGGTAGCCGTGCTCGCCGAACTCGCGCCCGTCGTGGGCGGCGTCACCAGCGATCAGCTCAGCGATCCGACCCCCTGCACCCAGTACGACGTCGAGGAACTGCGCCTGCACGTGCTGAGCTGGCTGACCACCTTCGCGGCCGGCTATGCCGACCCGGACGGCAAGGCGCCGAGTGACCGCATCGACGCCTACCAGGTGTCCGCCGACCCGGCGGCCGAGGTGCGCCGCGCGTCCGGCACGATGGCCGCCGCGCTGCGCGACGGCGCGGCCAGCCGGCCCATGCACCTGGGCGAGAGCTCGATGCCGGGCGAGCTGGCCCTGGGCATGATCCTGTGGGAGTACCAGATGCACGGCTGGGACCTGGCCCGGGCCACCGGCCAGTCCTGGTCGACGCCGGCCGCGGCGGCCGAGGAGTCGCTGGGCTTCGCTCCCAACATGCTGAGCCCGGACTATCAGGGTGCGGGCAAGGCGTTCGCCCCGCGGGTCAGCGTCGCGGACACGGCGCCGGCGTTCGACCGGCTGCTCGGCCTGTCCGGCCGCGACCCCGCCTGGAAGCCGGCCTAGCCACCTGCATACAGAGGCCTGGCCGGCCCAGCCACCCGGCCAGGTCTGCACCAGCACGCCCCGCCGCTAGCCTTGCGTCGTGCCCAGCGACGAGGAGTTCTTCCGCCGGTTCCGGTTCGCCGATGACGACCTGGCCGAGGTGCAGGCGGAGATCGCCGCCGACCGCGCCGTCGTCGCGGCCGCCGGGCCGGAGAGCTCGTCAGCGGACCTGCTGGAGGCGCTGATCGGGCTGGGGGAGAACCTGATCCCGCTCGACTGCGAGGCCGAGGCAGCCGGGCACCTGGCGGCCGCGCTGACGCTGGCCCGCCAGCTCGGCGACCAGGACCAGGAGATCGGCGCGCTGCTGCACCTGGCCACGGCGCGCCAGTACCTGGGCGAGCGGGACGCGGCGCAGCAGCTGTTCCAGGCCGGGCTGGACGTCTCCGCGGCCGCCGGGATCGATGTGCACCGGCATTTCCTGCTCCATCACCGGGGCCGCTGTTATGCCGAGCAGGGCCGGATCGCCGCCGCCCGGGACTGCTTCGAGCAGGCGCTGGCGCTGCGCCAGACCGGCTACCCGCGCTTCGTCGCCTCCTCGCGCGGCGCGCTGGCCGACCTGGACGGCCTGGAGTCCTGACCGCGGCGGGCCGGGCGGCGGCCGGACCGGCTCAGGGCCACGAGCGCGTCGACAGGACAAGCCGGTACCCGTCGGGATCCTCGATGGTGACGCCCCACTCGTCCCAGTACGGATTGCGCGCCGTGACCCGGGTCCCGCCGGCGTCGACCAGCCGGGCAATCACGTCCTCGTCGATCTCGCCGCCCAGGTAGAGCACCAGCAGGTCTTCCTCGGTCGGCGCCGGCGGCGTCTCCTGGTCCGGGTCGCCCACTAGCTCCAGGTGCCAGGCGGCGTCCGGCCAGCCCGCCATCAGCAGCGCGTGGTCTCCCTCGGCACTCTCATCGACCCGGTACAGGACCTCAAGCCCGAGGCCGCCGACCCAGAAGCGCTCGGCGGCCCCCAGGTCGCGGCTGGGGCGGGCGATGCGCAGGTGGCTACCGGGAGCAGGTCTCATGCCTCCATCCTGACCGGCCGCCCCGGAGCCCCGCCAGGTGACAGGCCAGTGCGGTCCTTCTGGCCGGGTGCGGCCGGGGGCTGGCCGCCGCACAGCCGCCTGCCGAGCGCCGGAAGCTGAGAGGATCAGGTCGTGAACTACATGCTGATCATGAAGAACGAGCAGCACGGGCTGGTGGCCATCGGCCCGGTCGCCATCGAGTACCAGGCCGCGATGCTGCGCGACCAGATCGAGGACAGCGCCTCGTGGACACCGGTCGGTATTGCCCGCGTCCTGACCCAGGCCCAGGCTCGCGAGCAGGCCGGCCTCCCGGCGGCTGACGCGGTCGGCGGCCCGGCCTGAGCAGTGCGGCCGCTGCCTAGTAGGCCGCGAGAGAGCGAGCTGCGGCGACCACCTTGTCGGTGGTCGGGATGACTTCCCGCTCGAGGGTGTCGGCGAAGGGGAGCGGGACGCAGGCGGCGGCGACGCGGCGGATGGGGGCGTCGAGCAGCTCGAAGCCCTCGTCGGCGACTATCGCGGCGATGGTGGCGCCCCAGCCGCCCTGGTAGGGGTTCTCCTCGACGATCACCAGCCGGGAGGTGCGCTGCACCGACGCCAGGACGGTGGTCATGTCCAGCGGGACCAGGCAGCGCAGGTCGATCACCTCCGCGCTCACGCGCTCGGCGGCGAGCCGGTCCGCGGCGGCCAGCGCCAGCGGCATCGTCGCCGCGAGGGCGACGATGGTCAGGTCGGTGCCGGGCCGCGCGACCGCGGCCTGGCCCAGCTCAACGACGTGACCCTCCGGGGCGGCGGGGCCCTTGCTGGCGAACAGTCCCTTGTGCTCGAAGAACACGACCGGGTCATCGGAGCGGATCGCGGCGGCGAGCATGCCGGTGACATCGGCGGGGGTGGACGGCGCGGCGATCTTCAGGCCGGGGATGGTCAGCGCCCAGTTCTCGGCCGCCTGGGAGTGCTGGGCGCCGAACCCCAGCCCGCCGCCGTTGGCGGTGCGGATCACCAGGGGCACGCTGACCTGGCCGCCGGTCATGTACCGCATCTTGGGAATCTCGTTGGCCAGGTAGTCCCAGCAGCAGGCCAGGAAGTCGGAGAACATGATCTCGGCGACCGGCCGCATCCCGGTCATCGCCGCGCCCATCGCCGCGCCGACGATGGCCTGCTCGCTGATCGGGGTGTCCCAGACCCGCTCCGGGCCGAACTCGGCGAACACCCCGGCCATCGTCTTGAACACCCCGCCCGCTGCGCCGATGTCCTCGCCCAGGCACACCACCCGGTCATCGCGGCGCATCTCCCGGCTTATCCCCTCCGCCACCGCCTCCCGGTAGCTGATCACCTCCGCCACGCCGACCCTCCGTCCGCCCACACATCGGTCAGCGCGGCGGCCGGGTCCGGGCCCGGTGCCGCCCGGGCCGCCGCTACCGCCTCGGCCGCCGCCCGCTCGGCCCGGGCACCGGCCGCGGCTACCTCGGCGGCTGGCACCCCGAGTTCCGTCAGCCGGGCGCGGGCCAGCAGCAGCGGGTCGCGGCGCAGCCACGCCTGCACTTCCGCCGCGGGACGGTAAGCGCCCGGGTCGGTGCGGCTATGCCCGTAGTGCCGGTAGGTCAGCGCCTCCAGCACCGTAGGGCCGCCGCCGCCCCGGGCCAGCCCCGCTGCCGCCCGGACCGCGCCCGCCACCACTACCACGTCGTTACCGTCAATGACCTGCGCCGGGATCCCGTACGCCGCGGCCCGGTCGGCGGCCGGGTGTGGCACGGCAGTAACCGACCCGATCGGGGTGTACTCCATGTACAGGTTGTTCTCGCAGACGAACAGCACCGGCAGCGCCCAGATCGCGGCCAGGTTCAGCGCCTCGTGGAATGCCCCGATGTTGGTCGCGCCGTCGCCGAAGAACGCCACCGCCACCTGCCCGGTGCCGCGCAGCCTCGCCGACCACGCCGCCCCCGCCGCCATCGGCAGGTGCGCCCCCACGATGGCGTAGGACCCGAGCATCCCGGCGGCGGCCTTGGTCAGGTGCATCGACCCGCCCTTGGCCCCGCACACCCCGGTGCCCTTGCTCATCAGCTCGGCCAGGCACTCGGCCGGGCTCGCGCCGCGGGCCATCGCATGGTGATGACCGCGGTAGGTGGCGAACACGTAGTCATCGGGCCGCAGCGCCGCGCTGGCCCCGACCGCCACGGCTTCATGCCCGGCCGCCAGGTGCGTCGTGCCCTTCACCAGCCCGGCCAGGAACAGGTCATGCGCCGCCTTCTCCGTATGGCGGATCACGGCCATCTGCTCGTAGCAGTCCAGCAGTTCCGCTGCGCCCAGGGTTGCCAACGCAGGTACCTCCTGGCCGCAGGGTTGTCGGGGCAGTTCCAGCAAAGCCCCGGCCGGCAGCCACCGCAAGGCCCAACTCTGCGCCCCCGCCGCCTCGGCGCGGGACGGCGCCCGGGCCGGACGGTCAGGCGGGGGAGCCCAGGTGCTGGACCAGGTCCTCGGCGCGAGCGTGCAGTTCGGGAACCCAGGCTTCTGACTCCGGCTTCATCAGCACGCTGCGCACGATCCGCGCCCCGTCGGCGTCGGCCCTGACCGCCGGGTGCCGCCGGCTGAATGCGTCGGCGCTGACCCGCAGCGTGCTGACATACAGCGGGCGGGCGGCCCGGGCCATGCCGGCCGCCAGCAGCTGCTCGCTGGCCCGGTCGATCGCCGACAGGCTGCGCGCCGCGGTATCCGGCCCGGCCTCCAGCGGGAAGTAGGACACGATGTCCAGCTCGGGCTGCTGGTACAGGTCCAGGCGCAGTGAGTTCTCCAGTAGCCGGGACCAGGCCAGGGCCGCCCGGCGGCAGGCCGCGACCACCTGGCCGAGGCCGTCCGGGACCGGCGGCAGCAGCCGGAACGTCAGCCACAGCGCCGCCGCCGCCGCGCCGGCCCGCGAGCACTCCAGGCTGATCTCGCCCAGGTGCAGGTCACCGGAGGTGAAGTAGGTGTAGGGCGAGTCGTGCACGTAGAACCGGCCGACCTCGGGGTCGGCGAACAGCACCGCGCCGCACCCGTAGGGCTGCAGGCCGTGCTTGTGCGGGTCGATCACCACCGAGTCGCACGCCGCGATGGCCCGCCACGGCGCCGGGTCCAGCCCCTCCTCGGCGTCCAGCCCGGCCAGCAGCGTGAAGAACCCGCCGTAGGCCGCATCGACGTGCACCCGTACCCCGTGCCGCCGGGCGACCGCCAGTACCCCGTGCACCGGGTCGATGGCGCCCAGCGCGGTCGTGCCCGCGGTGGCCACTACCGTGCCGATCCGGCCCGCGGCCAGCAGCTCATCCAGCGCGTCGAGGTCCATCCGCCCCGCGCTGTCGGCTGGCACCGCCGTCCCGGCGATGCCCAGTACCCCGCACATCCGGCCGTGCGTGTAGTGGGCCTCGGCGCTGTAGGCGATGCCCGCGTCCGGATGCAGCTCGCGGGCGACGTACAGCGCCTCCAGGTTGGCGATTGTCCCGCTGGTGGTCAGGTGACCCAGGTGCGCCGGCAGCCCGAACATCGCCGCCAGCTGCGCGACGACCTCTTTCTCCAGCTGCGCCGTGGCCGGGCCGCCGTCCAGCGCGTGATTGTTCGGGTTGATCAGCATGGCCGCCAGGTAGCCGGCCACCGCGGCCGGATGCGGCGGCTTGAGCATCTGCCCGGCATAGGAGGGATGGAAGAACGGGTAGTTGTCGTGCAGCCGGTCGGTCAGCTCGCCGAATGCCTCGGCCATCTGCGCGTCGCTGACCTGCAGCGAGCTGTGCTGCTCATACGGCCCGAACTGCTCCTGCCACGCGCCGATCGCGTCCGCCCCGGCGCCCAGCCACCGCCGCAGGTCCACGTTGCCCACCTCATATCCTTGCCTCAGCTATTCGGGAGCCGATATAGTGGCACCGCCGCGACGACCCCTGGGAGGCAGCATGCCACGGCTCCCTGGCCGGAAGACCAGCGCTGCCACCAGGACCCGGCCCGCCGGGACCCGGCCCGCCGGGAAGGCCCGGCGCCGCGCTGCCATCGCTGCCGGCTGCGCCGCTGCCTGCGCGGCCGCCGCGCTGGTGCCGGCGCTAGCCTCGGGCGGCGCGGCCGCCGCACGGTACGCCCGAAGCGCGCCGGCGCTGACCAGGCGCCCGGCCACGGTCTACGTCGCCAACCTCGGCTCGGGAACCGTCAGCCGCATCAACGCGGCGACGCGCCAGCCGCTGGCACCAGTCCGGCTGGGCCGCAGGAGCGGGCCGCAGGCGCTGGCCGTCACCCCGGACGGGAAGACGGTGTACGTCGCCGACTACGGCAGCAGCGCCGTCACCCCGGTTAGCGCCAGGACCGGCCGGCCCGGCACCCCGATCAAGGTTCCGCGCGGGCCGGACTACCTGGCCATGGCCCCGGACGGCCGGACGCTGTGGGTGGCCAGCGAGATCAACGACAACGACCAGGTACCGGGCCGGGTCACGCCGATCCGCACCGCCACCGGGAAGGCCGGGCGCCCCGTCCGGGTCGGCCTCGACCCCGGTCCAATCGTGGTCTCGCCGGACAGCAGGACCGTCTATGCGGGGACCGCGGGCTACGACTCCCAGACGGGCAACGGCAATGTGACCGTGATCCGCGCCCGGGCTGATCGCATCAGCAAGGTGATCAGGCTCGGCACCAGGGTCCCGGTCTCGATGGTGCTGGCCGCCGGCGGCCGGATCCTCTACGTCGGAACCGACAACGGAGTGCTGGCCCCGGTTCCCGTGCATGCCCGGCGTCCGGGCCGGTCCGTCCGCATCGGGGGGTTCCCGCAGGCCCTGGTCACGAGCTGGGGCGGCCGGATGGTCTACGCCGTGTCCGGCCAGCGGGTTGTCGCTGTCCGGGCGCGGGCGCGCTCGATCGCCTGGGCGGCGCGAGTCGGCGGCGATCCGGAGAACCTGGCGCTCGCGCCGGGCGACCGGACCCTTTATGTGGTCGCTGACCCGACTGACTCCGGGCCGGGCTTCGTGGTGCCGGTCACCGCCGCGAGGGGCTCAGTGGGCCGGCGCATCCCGGTCGGGCCTGATTCCTTCTGCCTCGCCTTCGCTCCCGGCGGCCGCACTGTGTACGTGCTGAGCGCGCCCTGGCGCGTTGTCGGCGACAGCCTCAGGTTCGGCATCGGCTCCGTCATCCCGGTCACCGCTGCCACCAGCAAGGCCGGCCCCGCCATCAAGGTTGGCCGCGGGCCCATGGCCCTGCTGATCGCCAGATAGCCGCGGCAGCAGAACAGGTCCCGACAACGGCCTCCCTTAGTACCTGACCAGGCAGAACGGCCGGGCTACTCGCAGACGAACGTGCCCTTGCCCTGGACGGTCAGCACCAGGCCCTCGTCGCGCAGCAGCCGCACGGCCTTGCGCGCAGTGTCGCGGCTGATGCCGTGCTCGCCCATCAGGAACGACTCAGACGGCAGCGGCCGGCCGGGCGCAAGCTCGCCGCTCTCGATGGCCTGCCGCAGCAGTCTCGCCACCTGGTGGTACACCGGCACTGCCGAGTCGTGTCGGATCATCTCCGCACAGTAAGCAGGTGCGTCCGGCTATCCATGTGTGCATGCGGGGGAGAACGGGTGCAGGCAGGGGAGAACAGGTGCAGACAGGTACATACAAGCGTGACTATGGTGACCTCATGAGCGAGCCTCAGGCAGACCCCGACCAGGCGGTGATCGAGGGACTGTTTCCGAGCTGGACGGTATGGCGGGACGCGGACGGCCGCAGGCATGCCTCGCCGCGTGACCAGCCCGCCGTCGTGCTGGACGGGGAAGACTGGCGCGGCCTGATCGAGCAGATGCGCCGTGCTGACGCCCAGATCGCCGGCCCGCGCTTCCTGGGCATGGGCATGTCGACCTAGCGCGTCCTGGCTGGCCAGCCAGGACGCTGCCGGCGGCTGGCGGCCGCCCCGGTCAGCGGGCGGCGAAGTAGCGCTGCGGGCTGGCGACCAGCATCGTGTCCAGCTGCTCATCGGTGACGCCGCGCTCGCGCAGCGCCGGGAGTACGTCGTCGAACAGGTGCTGGTAGTGCCACGACGGCGCGAACGCCGGGATCTGCTCCGGCGGGAACCAGTCGATGTAGCACGAGGCGTCATGCGACAAGACCATGCTGCCGGCGTAGCCGCGGGCGCACATCTCGGCCACCGTGGCCACCCGCTGCTCGAGCGGCAGCAGGATGTCCAGCCCGAACCGGTCCATGCCCAGCAGGCAGCCCGCGTCGGCCAGCTCAGTCAGATAGCCGAGGTCGGCGGTGTCGCCGCTGTGGCCCAGCACCACCTTCGTCAGGTCCGCGCCCTCCTCGCGCAGTACCCGGATGGCGGTCAGCCCGGACCGCGATTCCGGGTGGGTGTGCACGGTGACCGGCGCGCCGGTAGCCAGGTGCGCCTGCGCCACGGCGCGCATCACCCGCTCCACGCCCGGTGTCAGGCCCTCGGCGTCGATCGCGCACTTCAGGAACGCCGCCTTGACGCCGGTCCCGGCAATGCCCTCGGTGATGTCGCTGATGAACATCGCCGTCATCGGGTCGCTGGCCGCGTCGCCGCGCTGCCCGGTCCGGAACCGGAAGTACAGCGGAACGTCGCCGTAGGTGTACAGGCCCGTCGCGGCGATGATGTTGAGGCTGGTCCGGGCGGCGACCCGCTGGATCCGCCCGATGTCGCGGCCCAGGCCCAGCACCGTGGGGTCGGCGATGGTGGCGCAGCCGCGCTCGCGCAGCGCCTCCAGCTTGGCCACGGCATCGTCGGTGCGCTGCTGCTCATCCCAGCCGGCGGGGTAGTTGGCCCGGACTTCCTCGTTCAGGATGAACACATGCTCGTGCATCAGGGTGGTGCCCATGGCGGCGATGTCGATAGGGCCCCGGACGGTCTCGACCTGTCCCATCTGAGCACCGTAGCGTGGACTCGTACCGGCCGGTAGATACGCTTGTCCGGACTTCCCAGGAGGCAGCCCAGATGGACTTCGCATTCGACGCCCGGACCGAGGAACTGCGCGGTCAGCTGCTGGCCTTCATGGACGAGTTCGTCTACCCGGCCGAGAAGGTGTTCGCCGAGCAGGTGGCCGAGGCCGCCGCTGACGGCCGCACCTGGGAGCGGCCGGCGGTGATTGACCAGCTCAAGGCCGCCGCCCGCGAGCGCGGCCTGTGGAACCTGTTCCTGACCAACCGCGCGGGCGGCGCCGGGCTGACCAACCTGCAGTACGCGCCGCTGGCCGAGATCACCGGGCACAGCCCGGCGCTCGCCCCCGAGGCGCTCAACTGCGCCGCCCCGGACACCGGCAACATGGAGCTGCTGGCTGAGTTCGGCAGCACCGAGCAGCAGGCGCGCTGGCTGGCGCCGCTGCTGGAGGGCGAGATCCGGTCGGCGTTCTGCATGACCGAGCCTGATGTCGCCTCCTCCGACGCCACGAACATCGCCACCAGCATCGAGCGGGACGGCGATGAGTACGTGATCAACGGCCGCAAGTGGTGGTCCTCGGGTGCGATGGACCCGCGCTGCCAGATCCTGATCGTGATGGGCAAGACCGACCCGGACGGGCCGCGGCACCGGCAGCAGTCGATGATCCTGGTGCCCCGCGACACCCCCGGCGTCAACATCAAGCGCGGCATGCACGTGTTCGGCTACACCGACGGCACCCACGGCGGGCACGCCGAGATCGAGTTCACCGGCGTGCGGGTGCCCGCCGCGAACCTGATCGCCGGCGAGGGCGAGGGCTTCGCCATCGCCCAGGCCCGGCTCGGGCCCGGCCGGATCCACCACTGCATGCGGCAGATCGGCGCGGCCGAGCGGGCCCTGGAGCTGATGTGCCGCCGGGTCACCGACCGCACCGCGTTCGGCAAGCAGCTGGCCGAGCAGGGCGTCATCCAGGACTGGATCGCCGAGTCGCGGGTCCGGATCGAGCCGGCCCGGCTGCTGGTGCTCAAGACCGCCTGGCTGATGGACACCGTCGGCAACAAGGGCGCGCACACCGAGATCCAGGCCATCAAGATCGGCACGCCGCGGATGGCCCAGTGGGTCATCGACAAGGCCATCCAGGCGCACGGCGCCGGGGGCATCAGCCAGGACTTCCCGCTGGCCCACCTGTGGGCCAGCGCCCGGACGCTGCGCTTCGCGGACGGCCCCGACGAGGTGCACAAGCGCTCACTGGCCCGCCGCGAGCTGCACAAGTACAGCTAGGCCCGCGGTGCCGGGCTGGTTCCCGGACCCGGCACCGCAGGACCGCACGGTCACCACCAGATAGCAGGAGGAACACATGTCAGACGCACCCCAGCGGGTCGCAGTCGTCACCGGCGCCGGGCGCGGCATCGGGGCCGGGACGGCCCAGCGGCTGGCCGCCGACGGGATGGCGGTCGCCGTGCTCGACCTCAAGGAGGGCGACTGCGCCGCGACCGTCGAGGCGATCACCGCCGCCGGCGGCCGGGCCCTGGCGGTCGGCGCCGACGTCAGCGACGCCGGGCAGGTCAGCGCCGCGGTGGACAAGGTGGCCGCCGAGCTGGGCCCGCCGGCAGTGCTGGTCAACAACGCCGGGGTGCTGCGCGACAACCTGCTGTTCAAGATGAGCGATGACGACTGGGACACCGTCCTGGGCATCCACCTCAAGGGCTCGTTCCTGATGAGCCGGGCGTGCCAGAAGCACATGGTGGACCAGCGTTACGGCCGGATCGTCAACCTGTCCTCCAGCTCCGCGCTGGGCAACCGCGGCCAGGCCAACTACTCGGCGGCCAAGGCCGGCCTGCAGGGCTTCACCAAGACCCTGGCCATCGAGCTGGGCCAGTTCGGGATCACCGCCAACGCGGTCGCCCCCGGCTTCATCGCCACCGACATGACCGCGGCCACCGCGGCCCGGGTCAAGATGGACTTCGAGGACTTCAAGAAGGCGGCCGCCTCGCAGATCCCGGTGCGCCGGGTCGGCGAGCCGGCCGACGTCGCGCACGTGATCTCGTTCCTGGTCAGCGAGGGCGCCGGGTTCGTGTCCGGCCAGGTCATCTACGTGGCCGGCGGGCCGCTGTGCTGACCGGCGGCCCGGCCGGCAACGGCAGCCCCCCGGCAGACGCCGGCGCCCTGCGCGAGCAGGTGCGCGCGTTCCTGGCCGGGCATGACCCGGCGGGCAGCGACCGGCTGGAGTTCCTGCGGGCTCGCTTCGACGCCGGGCTGGCCTGGGTGCACTACCCGGCCGGCCTCGGCGGCCAGGGACTGCCCCGCGCCCTGCAGCAGGTCGTCGACGAGGCATTCGCCGAGGCCGGGGCGCCGGGGAACCGGCCCGAGCGCAACGGCATCGGGCTGGGCATGGCCGCCCCGACGATCCTGGCCTACGGGAACCCGGAGCAGCAGCAGCGCTGGCTGCGGCCGCTGTGGACCGGGGAGGAGATCTGGTGCCAGCTGTTCAGCGAGCCCGGCGCCGGCTCTGACCTGGCCGGGCTCGCCACCCGCGCGATCCGGGACGGCGATGACTGGGTAGTCAGCGGCCAGAAGGTCTGGACGTCCTCGGCGCACGTGTCCAGCCGCGCCATCCTGGTCGCCCGCACCGACCCGGACGTGCCTAAGCACCGCGGGCTGACCTACTTCGCCGCCGACATGCACGCGCCGGGCGTCGAGGTCCGGCCGCTGCGGCAGATCACCGGCGAGGCCGAGTTCAACGAGGTGTTCCTGACCGACGTCCGGATCCCGGACGCCGACCGGATCGGCGAGGTCGGCCAGGGCTGGGCCGTCTCCACGGCCACGCTGATGAACGAGCGGGTGGCGATCGGCGGCGGCGCGGCCCCGCGCGAGGCGGGCATGATCGGCCCGGCCGCGCGGACCTGGCGCGAGCACCCGGAGCTGCGCACCGCGGGGCTGCATGACCGGCTGCTGCGGCTGTGGACCGAGTCCGAGGCGGCGCGGCTGGCCGGGATCCGGATGCGCCAGCAGCTGGCCGCCGGCCAGCCCGGCCCGGAAGGCTCGGCGGCCAAGCTCGTGTTCGCCCGGCTGAACCAGGAGATCACCGAGTTCGAGGTGGAGCTGGCCGGCGCCGAGGGCCTTCGTTATGACGACTGGTCATTGCGGCGGCCCGAGGTGACCAACTTCTTCGGCCGCGAGTCCGGGTACCGGTTCCTCCGCTCGAAGGGCAACTCGATCGAGGGCGGGACCTCGGAGATCCTGCGCAACATCATCGCCGAGCGGGTGCTCGGGCTGCCGGCCGAGATGCGGGTGGACAAGGACGTGCCATGGAAGGACCTGCCGCGATGAGCCAGGCGACGCAGACCCCGGCCAGCCAGGCGCCCGCTACGCCAGGGCCGCAGGCCGCGGCCCCCGACCTGCTGTACGGGCCGGACGAGACCGACCTGCGCGACGCCGTGCGCTCGCTGCTGGCCGACCGGGCCGCCTGGCGCGACGTGCTGGCCCGGACCGAGACCGGCCAGACCTACGACACCGGGCTCTGGCAGACGCTGGCCGCGGAGGTCGGCTGTGCCGGGCTGCTGATCCCCGAGGACCAGGGCGGCGCCGGCGCCTCCTGCCGCGAGGCGGCGGTCGTGGCAGAGGAGCTGGGCCGGGCGGCGGCCGCGGTGCCGTTCCTGGGCAGCGCCGTCGTCGCGACGACGGCCCTGCTGGCGGCTGGCGACACCGAGCTGACCGGCGAGCTGGCCAGCGGCGCGGTGACAGCGGCCCTGGCCATCCCGTTCGCGACCAGCGCGGCGGGCCCGGACCCGCAGGTCGCCCCGACCGTCCGGCTGGGCGGCCCGGCGGCCGGCGACTCCGGCGGCACCTACCGGCTCACCGGCACGGTCACCGGGATCGCCGACGCGCTGACGGCCGGCGTGCTGATCGTCCCGGCCGACGGCGTGCCGTACGGGCTGTATGCGGTGCAGGTCAGCGACCCGGGTGTCACCCTGACGCCGGTGACCTCGCTGGACATGACCCGGCAGCTGGGCGACCTGACCCTGGACGGCGCGGTGGCCCGGCAGATCGCCACCGGGGACACCGCCCGCGCCGCAGTCGCCGCCGCCCTCACCGCCGGGGCCGGCGTGCTGGCCTCGGAGCAGCTCGGGATGGCCGAGCGATGCCTGGAGATGACCGTCGCCTACGTCAAGGAGCGCCGCCAGTTCGCCCGCCCGGTCGGCTCGTTCCAGGCCATCAAGCACCGGCTGGCCGACTGGTGGGTCGCGGTGGTCCAGGCTCGCGCGGCGGCCCGGTACGCGGCAACCTGCCTGGCCGCCGGCGACCCGGACACCCCCGTCGCGGTCGCGGTAGCCAAGGCCACCTGCTCGGACACCGCGCTCAAGGCGGCTCAGGAGACCATCCAGCTGCACGGCGGGATCGGCTTCACCTGGGAGCACCCGGCGCACCTGTACCTCAAGCGGGCCAAGGCCGACTCCATCGGCTTCGGCACCGCCGACGCGCACCGGGCCTCGCTGACTGCGCTGGCCGACCTGCCGCCCGCCGGCGGCTGACCCCCCGGAGCCCGGTCCCGGCGCAGCTATCCCGTCCGACACTCATCCCCGCGGAGGCAGGCACATGCAGACGGTGACCGGAGCCGGAGTAGTGGTCACGGGCGGCGGCAGCGGCATCGGCGCCGCGCTGGCCCGCCGGTTCACCGCCGAGGGCGCTCGTGTCGTGATCAACGACCTCAATGCCGGTGCGGCCCGCGCCGTTGCTGAGTCCTGCGGCGCGTTCGCGGTGCCCGGCGACGCGGCGACGGAAGACGGCGTGGCCGCGCTCATCGGCGCGGCCCGCGAGCACCTCGGCGAGATCGACCTGTACTGCGCCAACGCCGGGATCGCCCGCAACGGCGGCCCGGAAGCGGCCGAGGCGGACTGGGCCGACTCGTGGCAGGTCAACGTCATGGCCCACGTCCGGGCCGCGCGGCTGCTGACGCCGGGCTGGCTGGAACGGGGGAGCGGGCACCTGATCTGCACCGTGTCGGCGGCGGGGCTGCTGTCGATGGTCGGGTCGGCGCCGTACTCGGTGACCAAGCACGGGGCGCTGGCGTTCGCCGAGTGGATGGCGCTGACCTACGCCCATCGCGGCATCACCGTGCAGGCGATCTGCCCGCAGGGGGTGCGGACCGGGATGCTGGACGGCACCGACCCGCGGGCCGAGGCGGTACTGGGGCCGGGAGTGATCCAGCCCGAGGCGGTGGCCGACGCGGTGATCGCGGCGATGGCCGACGGCCGGTTCCTGATCCTGCCGCACCCGGAGGTGGCGGGCTACTACGCCGGCCGGGCGGCGGACCCGGACCGGTGGCTGCGCGGCATGAACAAGATGCAGCGCCGCGTCGAAGGCTGACCGTCCACGCATCTGGGTGCACCATTGTGATACCACAACGGTATGGCTATGACACTGCGCCTTCCGCCCGAGGTAGAAGACCAGCTCAAGCAGGTCGCTGAGATCGAGCACCGAAGCATGCAGCAGACCGTTCTGGTAGCCGTTGAGGAGTACCTCTCGACGCGCGAGACGGCCGAGATCCTTGCGGACCCGGCAGCACTTCGGGGGCTGGCGGAGGCCAGGGAGTCCGAGCAGGCTGGTGACGTTACCTACGGCGCCGAGGCAGCGCGCGCCCTGCTGGCTGACCGCACCCGGTGACCGCCGGGAGTTACGAGATCGGACTGACGCGCCCGGCCCGGCGCGCGATCTCCGAACTGCTCCCGGAGGATGTTGCTTCTGCTGTGGTCGAGTTCATCACTGGACCGCTCCTGGAAGCGCCCTACCGGGTTGGCAAGCCGCTGCGCGACGCCTTGTCCGGGGTACACAGCGCCTGGCTCGGTACCCAGTGGCGCGTGCTGTACCGGATTGATGAAGCGAAGCATGCTGTGATCGTGCAGGACATCCAGCACCGCTCGACTGTCTATCGTCGCCGGTAGAACCCGGCGCGGGGTGGCACATCGGGCTGGCTACCCGACTGGGGTGGTGGTCGCCGGCGGGCAGTCGGCCGTCAGGGCCGTGTCTTCCTGAGCCCAGTACCAGGGCAGGCCGCCGTAGGGGTTGGTGCCCGGCGCGCCCGACCGGCCGGTGATGAACACCTGGCCCGCGCGCTTGCTGCGGGTCAGCGTGATGGCCCGGGTCAGCTGGGCGCGCCTGGCGGCGTAGATGACGTGCGCGAACCGGGCGGGCCGGTAGTGGCGGGACCAGCCCGGTACCCGGAACTGCCGGTAGGAGGCGAAGCTGCCCTCGAAGACCATGACGACATCGCCGGCCGACATGTACCCGCGCGCCGGGAACGCGCCGGGGTTCAGCCAGATCGTGGACTCGGTCTTGTCCTGGCGGATGTAGCGGGCCAGGCGGCGGTAGTACGGCAGGCGCCGGGCGGTCCCGGCGACCAGGTCCAGGAACATGCCGTCCACGTGGTACCAGGCCCGGTAGTGCCGGACGTCGGCCTCAACGGCGGCGGCCGGCCGCTGGCCGTTCTCGGTGGAGGAGTAGCCCAGCACCGCGATGCCCCTGGCCCGCGCCTTGCGGACCAGCGCCTGGAAGTGCGGTTCCGCAGCACTGCCAGCGCCGACGCCGGTGACGTCCAGGATCATGTCGCGCGGCGCGGGCTTGCTGGCGATGGCCTGCCGCCAGATCTTCCCCGACCAGAAATAGGCCGGCACAAACGGGGCCTGGCAGCGGGTGGTGACCGGAGCGGCAGCGGCCGGGGCGGACGGCCCGGCGGCGGCGGAAGCTGCGGCCGCGGGCGCCGTCACGGGCGCGGGGCGGGCCAGCGCCGGGGCCGCGCCGGCCAGGATGGCGGGCCCGGCCAGCACGGCGCCGAGCGCGAGTGCCGTCATCCGGGCCCGGGTCCTCCGGCGGCCGTTCGCGGGGGGCACGGCGGGCGCCGCCGGTTCTGCAGTCCGGTCCATCGCGGCATCAGCTCCCTGCTGGCTGGACATGGCCGGGCATCCGGATCATCTCGCAGGATGACCGGCGCACGGGCGACTTCAGCAGATAACGCCAGTTCTGGAAATCCTGTCCCTGGCAGCCGCCCAGCGGGCGTGCTACCTGAGGCGTAGCCGTTACGCCTCAGGCCGGACCTGTGCGGCGGCGAAGATCGGCCTCGCGGCGGTCGAGGCGGATGGCCTCCGCTTCCTAACGTGAGTACCGCACCGAACCAACCCTGGACTATTCCTGGAGCACACATGATCGAGGCGCGCGGCCTGACCAAGCGCTACGGCGACAAGCTCGCCGTTGACGACCTCACCTTCACCGT
Organism: uncultured Actinomycetota bacterium; assembly: GCA_963780555.1. Lineage (GTDB taxonomy): Bacteria > Actinomycetota > Actinomycetes > Streptosporangiales > Streptosporangiaceae > DASUBV01. The sequence continues at coordinate 1,172,608 of CAWACD010000002.1, forward strand.
CCGGCCCGGCATCGTCACCGGGTTCCTCGGCCCCAACGGGGCCGGGAAGTCCACCACGATCCGGATGATCCTCGGGCTGGACCGGCCAACCGCCGGCCAGGTCACCGTCGACGGGCGGCGCTACGCCAGCCAGCCCGCGCCGCTGCACGCCGTCGGCGCGCTGCTGGAGGCACGGGCCGTGCACACCGGCCGCAGCGCCTACAACCACCTGCTGGCCCTGGGTGCCACCACCGGCATCCCGGCTAGCCGGGTCGATGAGGTCATCGACCTGGTCGGGCTACGCGAGGTAGCCCGGAAGCGGGCGGGCGGGTTCTCGCTGGGCATGGGCCAGCGGCTGGGTATCGCCGCCGCCCTGCTCGGCGACCCGCGCACGCTGATCCTCGACGAGCCGGTCAACGGCCTGGACCCCGAGGGCATCTTGTGGATCCGCAACCTGCTCAAGCGGCTCGCCGCCGAGGGCCGGACCGTCTTCGTGTCCTCGCACCTGATGAGCGAGATGGCGCTGACCGCCGAGCAGCTGATCATCGTCGGCCGCGGCCGGCTGATCGCCGATGTGTCGGTGGCGGACTTCACCCGGGCGTCGCGGACCAGCGTGCGGGTGCGCTCGCCGCAGGCCGGCGAGCTGCGCGACGCCCTGTCCGGGCCACGGGTCACCGTCACCTCGGCCGAGGCCGGGGTGCTGGAGGTCACCGGCATGGACAGCGAGGACATCGGCCGCATCGCGGCCCAGCGCCAGCTCACGCTCTATGAGCTGGCGCCCCGGACAGCATCACTGGAGGAGGCATTCATGGAACTGACCCGCGACGCGGTGGAGTACCGCGCGGCGGTCCCGGATGCGCCGGCCGAGCTGGCTGGCGCCGGACGGAGCGCGTGATGGCGGGCACGGCGCTCGCGCAGCGCCCGGCGGCCGCCCCGGCCAGCGCCGGGCTGAGCTTCCCGCGGGTGATCCGGTCGGAGTGGATCAAGCTCCGCTCGCTGCGGTCGACGGTCTACACCCTCGCCGCGTCGGTCGCCATCACCGTGGGCCTGGGCATCTTGTTCTGCTCGTTCGTCGTCGCCCGGTGGAGTGTGCTGAGCCCGGCGGACCGGGCGACGATCGACCCGGTGAGCACCAGCATCCGCGGCGTGCTGCTGGCCCAGCTGGCCATGGGGGTGCTCGGCGTCCTGTTCATCACCGGCGAGTACGCCACCGGGCAGATCCGCGCCACCCTGGCCGCGGTGCCCCGCCGCCTGCCGGTGCTGGCCGCCAAGCTGGGCGTGTTCGCCGTGGTCGCCGCCGTGGTGTCGGTGATCTCGACGGTCATCGCGTTCCTGGCCGGGCAGGCCATCTTGTCCGCCCACCACATCGGCGTCTCGCTGGCCGACCCCGGTGTCGCTCGGGCCGTCATCGGCGCCGGGCTCTACCTGGCCGGGGTCGGCCTGCTGGGGATGGCGCTGGGCTTCATCTTCCGGGCCACCGCCGGGTCGATCGCCACGCTGTACGGGATCTTGCTGGTCCTGCCGCTGCTGGCCGACGTGCTGCCCGCCAGCTGGGCCGCGCACATCGTCCCCTACCTGCCCGGCGATGCGGGCACGGCCGTCATGCAGGTCCATCCGGACCCGCATACCCTGGCACCGTGGACCGGGTTTGCCCTGTTCCTCGGCTATGTGGCCGTCGCCGTGGTGGCGGCCGTAGTGCTGCTGCGGCGCCGTGATGCGTGACCTCGCAGCTGGCCAGCCGGTGATCAGCGGCGCCCCCGGCTAGCCCCCGACCGGTACAGGATGAACATGACCCAGCAGCCACTGGCCGGCCTGCGCCTCGAGCGCGGGCCGGCCCGCGGCATGGCCGGCTGGCCCGGCCGCTACCTGGCCTGGGCCCGGCGGCACCCGCGGCTGGTCGACAGCACCCTGGTCGCGATCCTGCTGCTGCTGGCCCTGCCGAACGTGCTGGAAGGCGTCCGCCACCACCGGCCGGTGAGCTGGGGGCTGACCGTGGTGGTGGTGCTGGGGCTGACGCTGCCGCTGGCCTGGCGCCGCCGCGCCCCGTTCCTGGTCTTCCTGATCGTCGCCGCGGCCGCGCTGGGCGACTGGGCGGCGCGCCAGCCGATGGCGGCCGACCTGGCTCCGCTCATCGCCTTCTACACGGTCGCCGCCAACCAGTCCGGCCGCCGGATCATGATCGCGAGCGGCATCCTGGAGCTGGGCGCCGTCCTGGCCGCCATCTGGTTCGTGGGACAGGGCGCCGGAGCCGTCGTGTTCGTCATCCTGTCGATCACCGCGATGGTCGCCGCGGCAGGCTTCATCGGCTACAACATCCGGACCCGGCGGGCCTACCTGGCCGCGCTGGAGGACCGGGCCGCGCGCCTGGAGGCGGAGCGGGACAGGGAGACCCAGCTGGCCGCGGTGGCGGAGCGGGCCCGGATCGCCCGGGAGATGCATGACATCGTGGCGCACAACATCGCCGTCATGATCGCGCTCGCCGACGGGGCGGCCTATACCAACGCGGCCAGCCCGGAGCGGGCCGAGAACGTCATGCGCCAGGTCTCCGACACCGGCCGGGCCGCGCTCACCGAGATGCGCCGGCTGCTCGGCGTGATGCGCCAGCCCGCAGGCTCCGCCACGGCCGGCGCCGGGCCCGGGGCCGCCGGGCCGGCCAGCGTGGCCGGAGCCGGCGGTGCCGGGGCGAGCATCGCCGGGCCGGACAGCGGCCTGGCCCCGCAGGCCACGCTCGATGACCTCGAGGACCTGCTGGCCAAGGTCCGGGCGGCGGGCCTGCCGGTCCGGCTGACCGTGTCCGGCCAGCGGCCGGCGCTGCCGCCGACCGCGCAGCTGGCGGTCTACCGGATGACCCAGGAGGCGCTGACCAACACCCTCAAGCATGCCGGCGCCAGCGCCGCCCGGGTGCATCTCACCTACCGGCCCGGCGAAGTCGAGCTGGAGGTCACCGATGACGGCACGGCCGCCGGCCCCGCCGTGGCAGGCGGGCACCTCGTGGCGCATCCGCTGCTGCCCGGCTCCGTGCTGCCCGGCGCGCTGCCGCCCGCGGCCGGCAACGGCGCCGGGAGCCACGGGCTGGCCGGCCAGGGCACCGCAAGCCCGGCCGCCGCCCGGAACGGCAGCGCCGGGCAGGCCAGCGCCGGGCACGGCATCGCTGGCATGCGGGAGCGCGCGGCCGTGTTCGGCGGGCAGGTCGCGGCCGGGCCGCGGCCGGGCGGCGGCTGGCGCGTGCACACCGTCCTGCACGTGGACCCGGAGGTACATTCACATTCAGTTCCCGGAACGGCCATGACCGGACAGGCGGAGGGCGCGTGATCTCGATCCTGCTCGCCGATGACCAGCCCATGCTCCGCATGGGCTTCCGGCTGGTGCTGGACGCCCAGCCCGACATGCGGGTCGTCGGCGAGGCCGGCGACGGCGCCGCCGCGGTGCGCCTGGCCACCCGCCAGCACCCCGACGTGGTGCTGATGGACGTGCGGATGCCGGGCATGGACGGCATCGAGGCGACCCGCCGGATCGCGGCCGACGCCAGCCCGTCCCGGGTGCTGATCCTGACTACCTTCGACCTCGACGAGTATGCCTACGCCGGGCTCCGGGCCGGGGCCAGCGGCTTCCTGCTCAAGGACGTCCCGCCGCCCGACCTGCTGTCCGCTATCCGGGCCGTGGCCAGCGGCGATGCCGTTGTCGCGCCGAGCGTCACCCGGCGGCTGCTGGACACCTTCCTGCCGCACCTGCCGGGCCCGGCCGGCAGCGGGGGAGAGCCGCCCGAGGTGGCGACGCTCACCGCGCGGGAGCGCGAGATCCTCATCGAGGTGGCCGGCGGGCTGTCCAACGCCGAGATCGCCGCGCGGCTGGTGCTGTCGGAGGCCACGGTGAAGACACACGTCGGCCGGGTGCTCAGCAAGCTGGCGCTGCGCGACCGGGTGCAGGCCGTCGTCTACGCCTATGAGCACGGCCTGGTCCGGCCCGGAGCCTGAGCGATGGTCTCCGGTCACCCCCCGCCCGGCCCTGCGCCCGCCGGGGCAGCGCGGCCGGGGATGCGCCCGCCGGCGATGCGCCCGCCGGGGCAGCTCGGGCCGGAGGAGGACTAGCCGGGGCCCGGTCGTCCGGCTCGATGCCGTCCGGAGTCCCGGCGGTGGTGGCCCGGCTGCCCGCCGGGCCCGGCGTCTACCGGTTCGCTGATGCCCGCGGCCGCGTCCTGTACGTCGGCCGGGCCACCAGCCTGCGCAGCCGGGTGGCCTCGTACTGGCTGGACCTGCGTGACCGCGGCCACCTGGCCCCGATGGTGGCCCGGGTCGCCGCCATCCGTGCCGCGACCTGTGCCTCCGTCCACGAGGCCGCGTGGCTGGAACGCAATCTGCTGGTAGCTGGCCTGCCGCCGTGGAACCGTACGCCCGGCGGCCAGGAGAGCGAGGTCTACATCCGCCTCGACCAGCGGCCTGCCGCGCCGGGCCTGAGCGTGGAGTACCAGCGGCAGCCGGGGGAGGGCCAGCGCTATTTCGGGCCGTACCTGGGCGGCCTGCGGGCCCGGCGCGCGGTGACGGCGCTGAACCGGATCCTGCCGCTGGCCGAGGCGGGCACCCGGCTGACCGGCGCCCGGCTGGAGATCGCCCGCGCCCGCGGCCGGGCCGGCGGTGACAGCGCGGAGCTGGCCGGCGCCATCGCCGCCATCCTGGACCGCCAGCCCGAGGCCGTCGCCCTGGCCCGCGCCGAGCTGGAGCAGCGGCGCGACCGGGCCGCCGCCGCCCTCGCCTTTGAGGTGGCCGGCCGGATCCAGGAGGAGATCCAGGCGCTGGAGTGGGTGACCTGCCCGCAGCGCGTGACCGCCGACGGCGCCGGCGACTTCGCCGTGCACGGCTGGGCGGACGGCGTCCTGGTCAGCTTCCGCAGCCGCAGCGGCCGGCTCGCGCACTGGTCCCAGCGCCGCTGCCCGCCGTTGCGCGCGGCCGCGCCGCTGGCCGCCACGCCGCCGGCGTGGGCCGCGTTCGCCCAGCGCAACGCCGAGCTCGCTGCCGCGCTAGGGGGATAGCGAGGAACGGGCCCGGAGGGCGCGGGCGCGCCCCCCGGGCCAGCCGTCAGTGCCGCGATCCGATCAGCGTCCCGAGGAAGAACGCCGGGCCGTCGGGGGTGCCGACTCCGGTCTCATCGTCGTAGCCGTGGGTGTCGTGCAGGGTCGAGTCCTGGACATCGATGGTCTGCAGGCGGAACAGCAGGCCGTCAGTGTTGTCCAGGAAGTTCGCGTAGTCGGTCCGGACCTGGGCCAGCGGGGCGGACGGCGCGGTGATGTCATGCAGCGCCCTGGTGCCGAGCAGCCGGTAGTACAAGGGGTTGATGAACCCCAGCGACCTGTGGCTGAACTGGTCGGCGACGGCCACGACGCCGGCCATCAGCGGGGAGGACAGGCTGGTCCCGCCGATCCGGTACTGATCCCAGTAGGTGCCATCAGGGAATTGCTGGGTCTCACCGACCTCGAAGCCGGTATTGGGGTCGCCGGGCATCGCTATGTCAGGCACGGCCCGCATCGGGGTGCTGCCGTAGTACTTCGAGATGCTGGCCGGTACCCGGCGGGCCTGGTAGAAGGGCTGGGCGAACAGCTGGCTGGTCCCGCCGCCGCCGCCTGAGCTGTAGGTGCCGGGCGGGGCCGGGGTCCAGGCGCCGTTGGTCAGGGTTGAGTAGGCACTCTGCCACCCGTGCTCGCCCAGCCACTGGCCCCGGCTGCCGATCAGCACGCTGGTGCCGCCGACGCCGGTGACGTACGGCAGGTCGGCCGGGAACTCGACGGTCTTGGCGGCCGGGTCCGTGCCGCCGGCGGTGTGGTCGCCGTCGTCGCCTGAGGAGAAGTTCACCGTGATCCCGGTCAGCGCCGCTTCCAGGGAGAACTGCTGGTAGAAGGCGACGTACGCGGAGCCGAGCAAGGTGATGTCGTCGGTCCCGTCGGTCCAGGAATTGGTGATCACGTTGGCGACGTGGTTATCGATGGCGCTGGCCCAGGCATTGTCCAGCCCGCTGGAGCAGTCAGCGGCGCCGACATAGACGATCTTGGCGCCGGGAGCCATCGCGTGCACGGCTTCCACGTCGAGGGTTTCCTCCCCGTACCAGCCCTGCGCGCCGCACTCGTTGACCAGGTCGTAGCCGTCGGGAGCGGGGGTGATCTGGGAGAACTGGCCCCGGCTGAACAGCGGCTGGTGGTGCACGCGGTTGTACTTCTGGGCATCCTGGAAGATCGTCGGCGCGGCATAGGCGTCAGTGATCGCCACGGTGACGCCGCGGCCGTCCACGCCCGAGCGCAGCAGCCCGCTCTCCCCGTAGGCCGACTGGTACTGCTGCGGAACGTACCCGCAGGGCACGTACGGCTGGTGCTTGCCGTAGGCGGCAGGCTGGCTGTCGGCCGTCTTCTGGGCGTAGTACGCCGAGCATGGCTGCACGCCATACCGGGCACCGGGCGGCGGTCCTGGCAGGGTGTCGGCGGGCAGCTTCAAGGTTGAGCCCTGGTCGATCCCGAGCACTCCGGTAATCGCCTTGCTGACCGCCGCCGGGGTACTGGCCGGCAGGCTCAGCGCTGTCGCGTTGGCCCGCACTCGCTTACCCAGGTAGGAGTAGTTGCGCACCGTGGTGGCGAAGGTTCGCTCCACCTGGGCGACCGAGCCGCTGGCCTCGACGTACATCCCGCTGGGCAAGGTCGTGGTGACCTGGAAGCCCTGCGACCGGAGCCACGCCCGGACGGCGGTGACGGCAGACCTGGCCGGGGCGTAGCGGGCGTCGAATGCCGCATGAGTCAGCCAGTGGCCGTAGCTGGCGCTGGCCGGGTCGGAGACCGCCCGCAGGGTGGCGGCGGCCCCGGCCTGGTTGCGCATGCCGAGCAGCACGCCGAAGCTGACCCGCTGTCCGGACCGCGTGGCGCCGAGATCGTGGGCCCGGTGCAGCCAGCGGGGGGTGCTGCCGGGCAGTGGATGGCTGTGCGGCCGGGACGTTGCCGCAGCCGGCCCGGCTGTGGCAACCCCGACGACTGTGACGCCGGCCAGCAGGCCGATCAGCAGCCTGTGCCGTGAAATACGCGCTGATCCCATAACAAGGCCCCAGTTTCTGTGTGATTCCGGCCACATCAGGAACGGATTTAGCAAACGCTCTAACCGGCAGTCCGTCAAGCAGCCAGCGCCAGGCCGATCGCCCCGGTGGTCGCCAGCGCGTCTCAGCCGGCTGCCGGGACCGCCACGGTGCGCGATAGCCCGCCTTCTGGCCGGGCTGGTACCGGGCCGTGGGCTACGGTGAGGTTCCAGGGAAACGATGTCCGCGAGCAAGCGAGGAGCGGGGTTCATGGGACTGCAGCTGGGCGATATCGCACCGGATTTCGAGGCTGACACCACCGAGGGCAAGATCAGCTTCCACGACTGGATCGGCGACTCCTGGGCGGTGCTGTTCTCGCACCCGAAGGCCTTCACGCCGATCTGCACCACTGAGCTCGGCTACGTCGCCAGCATCAAGCCCGAGTTCGACCGCCGGGGCGTCAAGATCATCGGGCTGTCCGTGGACTCCAACGAGCGCCACGACCAGTGGTCGGACGACATCGAGGAGACCCAGGGCGCCCGGCCCAACTACCCGATCATCAGCGACACCGACTTCGCCGTGTCCAAGGCCTACGGGATGCTGCCCGCCAGCACCTCCGGTGACTCGGCGACCCGGACGCCGGCCGACAACCAGACCGTCCGGAACGTCTTCGTGATCGGGCCGGACAAGAAGGTAAAGCTCGTCATGATCTACCCGATGACGACCGGCCGCAATTTTGACGAGGTGCTCCGGGTCCTCGACTCGCTGCAGCTGACCGCCAGCCACCGGGTGGCCACTCCGGTCAACTGGAAGCAGGGCGAGGACGTTGTCATCGCCGGCTCCGTCTCGAACGACGAGGCCCGCGACATCTACGGCAGCTGGAATGAGCCCAAGCCCTACATCCGGATTGTTCCCCAGCCGAGCTGAGCAGCGGACTGCCCGCGCGGCCAGGGCCGGGACTGCCCTGGCCGCGCGGGAGCACGGGGGCCGCGGGAGCACGGGGGGAGCGATCACGGATGAGAGTGCTGGTGCTCGGGGCCGGCTTCGGCGGCCTGGAACTGACCTCGCGGCTGTCGGAGCAGTTCGGCGACGGTATCGAGATCGTGCTGATCGACAAGGCTGACGGCTTCATTTTCGGATTCTCCAAGCTCGACGTGATGTTCGGCCGGACGGCGGCGGCGGCCGTCGTGCATCCGTACCGGGATGTGGTCAAGCCGGGTGTCCGCTTCGTCCAGGCGACGATCACGTCCATCGACCCGGAGCAGCGGCGGGTAGCGACCGATGCCGGTCCGTTCGAGGCCGACGTGCTGGTCGTGGCGCTCGGCGCGGACCTGGACCCGGCAGCGACGCCGGGCCTGCTCGAGGGCGGCCACGAGTTCTACACGGTGCCCGGCGCGTTTGCCCTCCGTGATGTCCTGTCCTCCTTCGCGGGCGGCCATGTCCTGATCGGGGTGACCTCCACGCCGTTCAAGTGCCCGCCGGCGCCGAGCGAGACGGCGCTGCTGATCCACGATTTCCTGCAGGACCGCGGGCTCCGGGATCGCTCGGAAGTCTCGCTGGTCATGCCGCTGGGAGTGCCCATCCCGCCCTCACCGCAGGCGTCGGAGGCGCTGCTGGCGGCCTTCGCCGAGCGGAACATCCGGTGGCGGCCCGGCCAGCAGGTCGCCGCCCTGGACCCGGCCCGGAAGGTGGCGAGCACCACCGGCGGCGATGAGATCAGCTACGACCTGTTCCTGGGGGTGCCGGTGCACGTCGCGCCCGAGGTGGTCCGCCAGTCGGGGATGTGCGCCGACGGCTGGATTCCGGTGGACGCCCGGACGCTGCAGACCCGGTTCCCCGGCGTCTACGCCGTCGGGGACTGCACCAGCGTCGGCACCCCGAAGGCCGGCGTATTCGCGGAGGGCCAGGCCCGGGTGGTGGCAGCCGCCATCATCGGGCAGCTCACCGGCCGGCAGCAGTCGGCCGGCTATGACGGGCGCGGCCAGTGCTACCTCGAATTCGGGCACAACCAGGTGGCTACGGTGGACGTGACCTTCACGCAGGGCGCCGCGCCGTCGGGCACGTTCCAGGGCCCGTCCGGCGAGCTGGCCAGCCAGAAGGCCGACTTCGGCGCGTCCCGGATCCGGGACTGGTTCGGCCGGGACTGGACGACAACCTGACCGGCGCAGCGCGCCGCTCGTAACGGTCGCTGCCGCCGGGCGAGCCGGGTGCGAGCGTGACCGGCTGCTAGCCGGTCATATGCATGAGCTCGAGCTGAATGTCGTCGGGGTCCCGGAAGACGACTACGGAGTAGGGCACCGGATCGGCGGCATCGACGACGCCGGAGTTCTCGACGCCGAGACTGTCGAGCCAGCTGGCCCACACGTCAAGATCGGCGCGGTCGGCCACGGCGAACGACATGTGGTCCAGGCCGGTCTGCCGCTCGTCGAAGGGCTGGCCCGGATTGGTGTCATGGTGATGCAGGCCGAGCGCGATGCCCGAGCGCGGCTCCGTCAGCACCACGGCATAGCCGCTTTTCTTCCCGCCGTAGTGCGGGAACGGCACTGGCACCCGGCTCATCCCGAAGACCCGCTCATACCATTGCGCGCTGGCCTCCACATCGGAGACGGTCGCCGCGAAGTGGTGGTAGCCGGCGACAGCCGGCGAGGTGCCGGGGTCGGCCATGACAGCCTCCTTGGTCAGCAATCCGCCCCGCCGGGCCGGACACGGGCACCAGCTCTGTCCAGCGAGCCGACGCGAGGATCGTAACTCTCGCCGGCCGGCGGCAACAGCGCTGCCGGGCCGGCGCAGGCCCGCGGGCTTCCGGGCGGGCGCGGGTCCTGAACCGGCACGGCTAGCTTGCCGGGTGCCGGGCGGCGTGCCCTAGCGCGCGCCTGCGCGCTGTACTGCCGCGGCACCCGCGTGCAGCCCGGCCGCGACGGCCGCATCGAGGTCGGGGGCCCGGCTGAGCGCCGCGGCCAGGGCGCCGGCGAAGGCATCGCCCGCCCCGGTGGTGTCCACGACCTTGTCCACCGGCTCGGCCGGCAGCAGCCGGACGCCGTCGCGGTCGGCGACGGCCGCCCCTGCCGCCCCGAGCGTGACGACGGCCGCGGCCGGCCCGAGCCGGAGCAGCTCCCGGGCCGCGCCCAGGGGATCATCAGCGACGCTGCCCGCGTCGAGCAGGAACGCGGCCTCATGCTCGTTGACCAGGAGCGGGTCAAGGCCGGCCAGGAGCTCAGCCGGGACCGGCTGGGCCGGCGCCAGGGTCACGACCGGCCGCAGTCCCGTGCCGGCGGCGAGCCGCACGGCCGCGGTCACGGCGCTGAGCGGGATCTCCAGCAAGGACAGCAGCACGTTCGCGGCCGGCAATGCGGGCCATGCCGCGTGCACCGCCGCGGCGTCCACGAGCGCGTTGGCGCCGGGGTCCAGCACGATGGTGTTCTCGCCATCGGGGGTGACCGTGATGTAGGCGGTGCCGGTGCTGACACCCGCCACGGTCCGCACCGACTCGGTGCGCACGCCGCGGCCGCGCAAGTCCTCGATCTGGCGTATCCCGGCGGAGTCATCGCCGACGGCCCCCAGCATCGCCACCCGGGCCCCGGCGGCCGCCGCGGCGGCCGCCTGATTGGCTCCCTTGCCGCCGGGCAGCCGCGCCACGCGCCTGGCGGCGACGGTCTCTCCCGGCCGGACGGGCCGGTCGACCTCGAGGACCAGATCTTCGTTCAGGGAGCCGACGACAACGACGAACGGGGAGTCAGCTGAGCTCATGACTGCATCGTGGCACGGCGGCCAGGCCGCCGGCATTGGTGCGGAACATGCCGATAAACAGGGCCTTGACGGGACAAGAAGGCTTGGTGCAATATAGCCGAAACTCGGACGCAAAACGATTTGCGATCCGGGTCGCCGATGATTCGGGGAACTTCGTGCAGGCAGCCGGCCAGCGGGTGACTATCCGGGATGTGGCCCGGGCGGCCGGGGTGAGCACGGCGACGGTGTCGCAGGTCCTGAACGGCGGCAGGCCCGTCGCCGACGCGACCCGGCAGCGAATCGAGCAGGTCATCGCGCAGCTGAACTACCGGCCCAATACCTTCGCCCGCGGGCTGAAGACGCTGCGGTCGCAGCTGATCGGCGTCGTCCTGCCTGACCTGTCGAACCCGTTCTACCCGGCGCTGGTTCGCGGGGTGCAGGACCGGCTGGGGCTGAGCGGCTATCACGCCCTGGTCGTCAACACCGACGCCGATCGCGCGCAGGAACGCGAGCTGATCGCCGAGCTGGTCGACCGGCAGGTTGACGGCCTGGTGCTGATCACCTTCACGCTGAGCACGGCCGACTATGCCGCCCTCGCGGACAAGGACGTCCGGTTTGTCATCGTCGGCCGGGCCGACGGCTTTGACCATGTCCGCACCAGTGACTACGCGGCCGCGTTCGAGATGACGGCCTACCTGCTCGACAAGGGGTACGGCAGCGTGGCGCACCTGGCCGGCCGCCGGCGGCGGCGGCCCGGCGGCGCCGCGCCTGGCCGGATACCGGGCCGCGATGCGGGAGCTAGGCCCGCGTGGCACTAGCGGCCCCGTGGTTCACGGGGAGTACACGCTGGCGGGCGGCTATCAGGCGATGGCTGCCCTGCTGAAGTCCAAGGCCCGGGTCCGGGCCGTGTTCTGCGCCAATGACCTGATGGCGCTGGGCGCCATCGAGGCAGCCCGGGCCCACGGACTCCGCGTGCCGGAGGACGTGGCCGTCGCCGGATTCGACGACATCGATGCCGCCTCGCTGGTCCGGCCGCGGCTGACCACGGTCGGGCACCAGGCCGGCGAGCTGGGCGCCCGCGCGGTCGACCTTCTCCTGGACCAGATGCGCGGCGGCGACCGGCCGCCGGCCGATGTGGTCGTTGACTTCGAGCTCATGAAACGAGAGTCCGCTTAACCCACGGGGCCGGCGGCCGCCAGGACGGCCGCGCCCCGGCCAGGAAAGCAGGTGTACTGCGTGCACGAGGTAAGCAATCTGCGCGGCCTGCTGGGCGACGAGCTTGTCCAGCGGCAGCAGAGCGGGTATGCGGTCGGTGACGGCCTGGCCGAGAGGATCGCGGCCGCTGTCGCCGGCGAGACCACCCCCGGCCACGACGTGGCCGACCTCTACGCCCAGCTCGAGGCCACCAGCCTGCGGGCCGGCTGGGACTACGAGGAGCCGTCAGCGCTGCCCGGCATCCTGGCCGCGGCCCCGGATGCGCCGGCCGCCCGCCCGGCGCCGGGCGAGGACGAGCTCGCCGACCGCATCCTCGGCGCGTGGCTCGGCCGGTGTGCCGGGTGCAACCTGGGCAAGCCGGTCGAAGGCTGGGGGAGCCGCGTCAAGCTGCGCGAGTACCTCGACCAGGCGCGGGCCTTCCCGCTGGATGACTACGTGCCGGCTCTGGACCCGATGCCCGAGGGCTTCAGGTTCCACCCGAGCTGGCCGGATGCGGTCCGCGGCCGGGTCGCCGGGATGGCGCGCGACGACGACCTCGACTACACGATGCTCGGGCTGCGGATCCTCGAGACCTACGGCCGCGGCTACACCAGCGCCGATGTCGGATCCGAGTGGCTGCGCGGCATGCCGTACCACACGGTGTACACAGCAGAGCGAATTGCTTACGGCAACCTCGTTCTCGGGCTGGCCCCGCCGCAGACGGCACGCCACCACAACCCGTACCGCGAGTGGATCGGCGCCATGATCCGGGCCGACATCTACGGGTACGTGTCGCCTGGCGACCCGGCCGGCGCAGCGCGGCTCGCCTATCAGGATGCGGCGCTGTCGCACACCGCGAACGGCATCTACGGCGAGATGTGGGCGGCAGCGCTCATCGCGGCCGCCCTGACGTCCTCGACCGCGCGGGAAGCCCTGGACCAGGCCATGCTGGTCGTCCCCGCGCGGTCCCGCCTCCGGGCGTCCCTGCAGGCGACGATCGACGCCCACGACGCCGGCCGGTCGTGGGAGCAGGCGATGGAATCCATGGAACAGCGCCTCGACGGCTACAGCTGGGTGCACACCATCAATAACGCCGAGGTGGTGGCGGCCGCGCTGCTGTGGGGCGCGGGGAGTTTCGACCGCACGATCGGGCTCGCGGTCGAGGCCGGGCTCGACACCGACTGTGACGGCGCGACGGCCGGCTCGGTGTTCGGTGCCCTGCACGGCACCACGTCCATCCCCGGCCACTGGACTGACCCGCTGCAGGACACCATGCACAGCGCCCTGCTCGGCTTCGACGGCGACTCGATTGCCTCCCTCGCCCGGCGGACCTCCGCGCTCGCAGCGGCGGCCCCGGCCGGCCCCCATCTGGAGAAGTGACAGCGATACCCGCACCACTGTGCACCGCGAAGCGAAGGGAACCACCGCCATGCCTTTTGAGATGAACCGCCGCTCGTTCCTGGCCGCCACCGGTGCCCTGGGCGCCGCGGCCGGCCTCGGTGCCTGCGGCACCAGCGCCCCCTCCGCAAGCGGCGGCGGCCCGATCACGCTGTGGACCGGGTTCCAGGAGATTCAGCAGGAGGAGTACTTCAAGCAGCAGTACCTCAATCCCTGGAACAAGCTCCACCCGAGCACCCCGCTGGAGATCTCGGTCAAGCCGCTCAACACCCTGGCCCAGCTGCAGCAGACCGCCGTGGGTGCCGGCCAGGGTCCCGACATCCTGGGCGAGGACGGGTCCAGCACCGTCCTGCCGCTGGCCCAGGCCAAGCAGATCCTGCCGCTCGACGACTACGCGAAGAAGTACGGGTGGGACAAGACCCTGCTGCCCTGGGCATTCAACGCCTCCAGCTGGAAGGGCAAGCTCTGGTCTATCCCCAACGCCTACGAGACCATGATCATCTACTACAACCCGGGCACCTTCGACAAGTACAACTGGACGGCGCCGACCAGCCTGGACGAGATGGAGGCCCTGTTCACCGAGGCCCACGGCCGCGGCATCCAGCCGATCACCGCGGGCAACGCCGGCTGGCGGGGCGTGAACGAGTGGTTCGTCACCATGATGTGGAACCACTACAGCGGCCCGGACGCGCTCTACCAGGCGCTCAGCGGCCAGATCAAGTGGACCGACCCGGTGTTCGTGGAGCCCCTGCAGATCCTGCAGAAGTGGTTCAAGAACGGCTGGATCGGCGTCTCGAGCCAGGACTACTTCACGACCCAGTTCGCCACCTGCTACACCAACCTGGCCCACGGCAAGGCCGCGACGTACTGGTCGGGAACGTGGGAATTCGCCAACCTGCCGCTGTACTTCGGGCCGAAGGGGCACAACGACGCCACCTGGACCTGGATGAACACCCCGGCGCTGCGCTCGGGGATCCCGGCGAGCCTGAACGAGCTGTCGATCGGCGGCACCTACTCCATCAACGCCCAGACCAAGGACCCCGACGCCGTGGCCAAGTTCCTCGGCTGGTACCTGGCGAACAGGAAGGCGGCCCTGGGCGGCCTGCAGAAGTTCGGCAATGAGCCCCCGCCGGTCAACCTGTCCTCGTCGGACTGGGTCGCGGGAACCAACCCGAACTACTCACGGGCCTACGACGAGATGGCCGTGAACAGCAAGGCCGGCAACATCGGCTACACGACGTGGACCTTCTGGCCGCCGAAGTCCGACACCTACATCATCGACCAGCTGGACAGCGTCATCAACGGCTCGGCCACGGCGGCCGCGTACTGTGCCGGCCTGGACAAGGTCTTCTCGGCCGAGCTGGCGCAGGGCAAGGTGCCGCCGCTGTTCAAGCCGCATGCCTACGCCGCCTTGTGATGACGTTCGACACCGCGCTGCGCCGGGCCAGGCGCAGCCTCGCCAGGGCGGAAAGGAGTAAGACATGAACGCCCGCTTGGCCACGGCCGGGGCAGTGCAGGACGAAGCCGCGTCCGAGCTCTCCGACGCCGAGATCATGCGCCAGATGACGCGCAAGAGCCGCCGGCGGCGCCGGCGGGCCTGGATCTTCATGATTCCCCTGCTCGCCGTCAACCTCCTGGTCATCGTGGTGCCGACCCTCGAGGCGATCTTCTACGCCTTCACCAACTGGAACGGCTACGGCAAGGCGAAGTTCATCGGCGTGCAGAACTTCCAGACGATGTTCACGTCCGGCCAGTTCTGGCAGGCCTGCTTCCACAACATTCTGTGGACCATCTTCTTCCTCATCGTGCCCATGGCGATGGGGCTCGGCGGCGCCTTCATGCTGTCGCGCATCACGCGCTTCCAGTCGCTGTTCCGCGCCCTGTTCTTCATCCCCTACATCCTGGCCACGGTGGTCAGCTCGATCATCTGGGAGAACCTGCTGAATCCCAACGGCGGGATCGGCTCAGCCATCGGCTTCCTGAAGAACGTCAGCTTCTTCGGCAACCAGCACCTGGCCCTGGGCTCGGTCGCCTTCACCAACAACTGGCAGTGGTGGGGGTTCCTGGTCGTCATGTTCCTGGCCGCCATGCAGGGGACCGACCCGGCGCTCTACGAGGCGGCCCGCATCGACGGCGCGACCACCTGGCGGGAGTTCGTGCACATCACGCTGCCGTCCATCCGCCCGGTCCTGATGTTCCTGGGCCTCATGACGATCATCTGGTCGTTCCTGGTCTTCGACTACATCTACATCATCACCCAAGGCGGCCCGAACAACGCGACCCAGGTGGTGAGCACGCTGATGTACACCGAGGCTTTCAGCAACCAGGCGGCGGGCTACGCCTCGGCCATGGGCTTGTTCCTGGGCGTCATCAGCATCGTGGTGGTCATCATCTACACCCGGCTCCGCCGGCGGGGGTGGAACGTATGAGCCTGGTCACAACTCTGCGAACTGGCCCGCGGCCGCCGGCCGCACGGGACCGCGGAGCGTCCATACGCGGCAAGCGGCTGACCCGCACCGTGTACCTTCTGGTCCTGACGGTCCTGGCCATCTATGCGATCGCACCGCTGGTCATCGTGCTGTTCGCCGCGCTGAAATCGGAGCAGAGCCTCGCCGTGAACCCGCTCGGCTGGCCGGCGCACTTCGAGTGGAGCAACTTCTCCACGGCCTGGACGCAGGGCAACATCGGCACGGGCATGCGCAACAGCGGCATCATCGCCACGGGCACGATCATCGGCGTCTGCATCATCGCCGGCCTGGCCGCCTACGCCATGGGGCGGCTGGACATGCCGGGGACGAACGGGATGCTGGTGTACCTGATCGGGATCACGGCCCTGCCGGTCCAGCTGTTCCTGGTCCCGCTGTTCTACCTGTGGTCACACATTCACCTGTACA
Organism: uncultured Actinomycetota bacterium; assembly: GCA_963780555.1. Lineage (GTDB taxonomy): Bacteria > Actinomycetota > Actinomycetes > Streptosporangiales > Streptosporangiaceae > DASUBV01. The sequence goes on from CAWACD010000002.1 coordinate 1,188,840, forward strand.
ACTCGCTGCTCGGCGTGATCCTCATCTACTGCGCGATGTTCTCTCCGTTCGCCACGCTCCTGCTGCGCTCGTTCATGCTGTCGCTGCCCCGCGATTACGAGGAAGCGGCCCGGCTGGACGGCGCGAATGAGCTCAAGGTCTTGTGGCGGGTGACACTGCGGCTGGTCGCTCCCGGCTTCCTGACCGTCGCGCTGATCGCCGGCCTGTCCGCCTGGAACGAGTTCCTGATCGGGATCACGTTCCTGCAGAGCCAGAGCCTGCAGCCCGTGTCAGTCGCCCTCTACTCGTTCCAGCAGGGCTTCAGCCAGAATGACGCGCTGATCTCCGCGGCCGGGATCATCATGCTCCTCCCCATGATGGGCCTGTTCCTGGTCCTGCAGCGGCATTTCATCGCCGGTATCGCCTCCGGCGGCCTGGGCGGCGGGTAGCACCGGAGGAATCTCCCGCCGCAGTCACAGCCGGGTGCCCGGCTGACGTGCAACAGCAAGGAGTTCTGCGTGGTAATGACCGTGCCCTATGACCGGATATACGGCGCGCTGATCGGCCAGGCCGTGGGCGACGCCCTCGGTGCCCCGACCGAAGGCATGTCGCGGGCGGAGATCACCTCCAGATACGGCTGGGTCGAGGACTTCGTGAGCGATGACCCGACCGGCACCGATGACACCGAGTACGCGGTCCTCAGCGCCCGGATCATCCTGGAGCATGGCCACGAGCTCACCCTCGCGGATGTCACGGCTGCGTGGCGGGACACCCTCGTCGGGCAGGCGGGCGGCTTCAACCGCGGCGGCTTCAGCGAGATGGCCGCGATCAAGAACATCAGCGAGGGGCTCGTCGCCCCGCAGACGGGGACCGACAACCACGAGATGTGGAGCGACGGGACCGCGATGCGGATCGCGCCGGTCGGCGTATTCTGCGCCGGCGACCCGGCTGAGGCCGCGCGGCTGGCGGCGATTGACGCCCAGGTGTCGCACGCCCGCGACGGTATCTACTGCGCCCAGGCCATCGCGGCCGCGGTGGCCGTGGCGCTCGTGGAGTCGTCCTGGGAGGCGGTGATCGAGGCCGGCCTCGCTGCGGTGCCGCCGGATTCCTGGTCGGCGCGGACCATCAGCAAGGCCGTCGACATCGGGCGCCGCGCGCCCGGCCTGCGGGCCGCGGTCGACCAGCTGTATGACGAGCTGTCCATCTTCTGCTACCCGTGGGCCGACGTGGCCCCGGAGGCGACGGCCCTGGCCTTCGGCGTGCTGGCCGCGGCTCGCGGCGACTACGTCGATGCCGTCCTGGGCGGCACCAACGTCGGGCGGGACGCCGACACCATCGCCGCCATGGCCGGGGGGATGGCCGGAGCGCTGCACGGGGCGCAGGCGGTGCCAGAGCGCTGGCGGAGCCGGATCAACCTGGTCCGCGGCGACTGCATCACCGCGACGGCTGGCACAGACCTGGCCGAGCTGGCCAGGGATTTCGAGCGGGCGCTCGGAACGGAGCACGCCGAGGAAAGGAATGCGGCCCGATGAGTGCGCAAGAGCCGTCGCTGCAGTCGCGCGCCGAGGGCGCGCTGCTCGGGCTGGCCGTGGGAGACGCGGCAGGCTTCCCGGCCCTGTTCCACCGGACCGTCCGGCTGGGCCGGCGCCGGTCGGCCCTGTGGCGCTTCGCCACCGAGCTCGACGAGCAGCATGTCCTGCGGTTCCTCATGCCCATGAGCCACGGCCGTCCCGATGCGCTGTCGGTCTCCGCGACCGATGACGGCGAGTTCGCCGCGGTGGCCGCCCTGATCCTCCTGGACGCGGGCACCGACTACAGCGCCGGGACGCTATTCGCGGGCTGGCAGAAGCACGTCGTCCAGGCAGGCGACGATATCTGGTCCGGTATCTCCGAGCGGGCCTCCATCGTCAACGCCCGCCGGGGACTGCGCTCCCCGGAGACCGGGAACGACAATCCCGCCCACTTCGACGACGGCGCCGTGGCCAGGGCCGTCCCGGCCGGCATCCGGCTGCCCGGCCAGCCGGACCGCGCCGCGGACGTGGCCCGCGTCCTGGCGGAGATCACCAATGCTGCCGATGGCGTGTGGGCCGCGCAGGCCATGGCGGCGACCATCTCGGCCGCGGTGGGCGGGGCCGGGCTGGCGGAGGCTATCGAGACCGGGCGCCAGCGGATCCCCGCGGACAGCTGGCTCGGGCGCCAGATGGCGGCCGCCATGTCGCTGGCGCAGCACGCGACGTCTGCCTTCGACCTCGCGGCCGAGCTGAATGATCAGGTGGCGAACTGGAACTACAGCTTCGGCGCCGTCGCCCCGGAGACGCTCGCCAGTGCCTACGCTCTGGCCCTCGCATCCGGGGGAGACCCGATGACGGCCATCCCGGCCGCGGCGACGATCGCCAAGCAGGCCGACAGCGTGCCCGCCATGGCCGGCGCCATCACCGGCGCCCTGGCCGGGGCGGACCGCCTCCCGGCGACGTGGTGCGCCAAGGTGTCCACGCTGCGCGGCGTCTGCGTTCCCGCGCTGCAGGGCGTCTCGCTGCGTGACCTCGCTGGCCAGCTCATCACGGGAGCAGAAGAGAAGGCGTAGTCCAGGGCGGCCGCCGGGCCGGCGCTGGCGTCATGGCCGGCCCGGCCCCGGCGGGTGCGGGCGGCCCCGGCGTACCTGGGCGGCTCAGCGTGCCCCGGCGGCCCGGTCGCCGGCGTCCGGGACCGGCGGCTGCCGGAGCCGGGTCACCGCCCGGGCGTGGGCCTCGAGCCTGCGCTGGTCGGAGTCGAAGACCTCACGCGCCACGGCGGCCATGGTCGCGCCGCCGGCCGCCAGGTCGATGCGGCTCCCCTCCGCCACCGCCGCGGCCCAGGCGCCGGGGATGGCGGCCGGGCCGTGCAGGGCGCCGGCAATCGCGCCGGCCATGGTCGCGATCGAGTCGGAGTCGCGGCCGTAGTTGACGCCGCCCAGTACGGCCGCGGCGTAGTCGCCCTGCGCGACGAGCAGCATGCCCAGCGCGACCGGCAGTTCTTCGATCGAGTGCAGCCGGCTGGGCCGCCGCGCGGCCAGCCCGGGCTCGCGGTATTCGGGGCCGACCGAGTCGTAGGGGCGGATCGCCTCGCGCAGGGCGGGGATGGCGGCCACGGTGTCGGTGTTCCCGGCGGCCCCGGCGCAGATGGCCTGGATCGCCTCCCGGGTGCCGTCCCTGGCCAGCTCCAGGCACGCGGCCAGGACCGAGGAGACGGACGCGCCCGGCGTCATCGCCGCCGCGACGGCGGCGGCGAAGACCCCGGCCGCCTCGCGGCCGTAGCTCGACTGGTGCGCCCCGGCAATGTCGATCGCCTCGGCGTAGGCTCGCGCCGGATTCGCCGCGTTGAGGATGCCCACGGGAGCCATGTACATGGCCGCGCCGCAGTTGACTATGTTCCCGACGCCGCCCTCGCGCGGGTCGGCATGCGCGTGGTGCAGGCGCGTCACCAGCCACTTCTCCGCGAGGAAGACGCGCTGCAGCGGGACCGTCTCCTGGTGCAGTTCCGGGATCCAGACGCGCTCGCTGAGCATCAGCGGGACGAGGTAATCGGCGATGTCATAGGCATCCAGGTGATCCCGCTTGCGGGCGTAGACCTGCACCAGCAGGGAGGTCATCAGGGTGTCGTCCGTTACGTGGCCGTCGCCCTTGTGATACGGCGAAGCTGGCCTGCGGGTCTTCCAGTCGTCGTAGAACGGCCCGACAATGCCGGTGACGGGGCCGCCGTAGCGCTCCTGGATCGCCTCGGGCGTGTACCCCTCGGTGGGGCCGCCCAGCGCGTCGCCGACCGCGGCACCCGCCAGGCATCCCGTGGCGCGCCGCTCGAGTTCGTCCGGGGCATCGGTCATTGCGGTCTCCCATCTCCTGCCGCGTCTCCCGCTACGGCTGACCGCGGCTGCGGCTGGCTCGACTCCCGGATCACCAGCCGGGGCATGACGCTCTCCCGGCGCGGCGGCAGGCCGGGGTCGGCGAGCCGCTCGAGCAGCAGCCGGACGGCGAGGCTGCCGCGGGTCGCCGACTCCAGGGACACGCTGGTCAGCGAGGGCAGGTGCATCTGCGCCGACTCGGTGTCATCCATGCCCACGACGGCCACGTCGCCGGGTACCGACAGGCCTAGCTCGGCCAGTTTCCGGATCAGGCCGAAGGCCAGCAGGTCGTTGCCGCACATCACCGCGTCGGGCCGGAACCGGCTGAGCAGGGTGCCCGCGGCGGCGAGGCCGGCGCGATAGGTGAAATCGCCCGCGCACTCCGCGGCGGATGATCCGGCGGGCAGCGGGCCGGCCGCGATGGCCTCCTCGAAGGCGGCCAGCCGGCGGGCTCCGGGGCTGGTGTCCAGGGGCCCGTTGACCAGGCCCAGCGCGCGCCGGCCGGTGGCCAGCAGGTGCTCCACGCCCAGCCGGACGCCGAGGCCCGAGTCGGTGCGGACGTTGTCGGTCAGCGAGCCCTCGGGCAGGTTGCCCACCACGACGACCGGAGCCGCGGCCGCGGCAAGCGCGCGCAGCAGCTCATGAGTGACCCGGATCGGGCAGATGATCAGCCCGTCGACGTACCGCCGGGCGAGGCTCTGCACCAGGCTGACCTCGTCCGCCGGGTCAGATCCGGTGGAGCGGACTAGCAGCCGGTAGCCCGCGGGCCTGGCGATCGACTCGATGCCGCGCATCATCGCGACGTAGGTCGGGTTCCCGACGTCGGCGACCGCGAAGGCGAGCTGCTGAGTGCGGCCCGCCCGCAGCGAGCGGGCGGCGGCGTCCGGTACGTACCCGAGCTGCCGGGCCGCGGCACGCACCCGCCGGTCCATCTCCGGCGTCGCGGTGCCGCCGGTCAGGACCCGCGATGCCGAGGCGACCGAGACGCCCGCCAGCCGGGCGACGGTGACCAGGGTGGGCCGGGTCGCCGTACGGGCCATGCACCCATCCTCATCGCGCCGCCGGTCCCGCCGTCAGGGACTGTAAGAACGTTCTCTTCATATCATGAGATATCCGCATCCGATAGCCTTGGAACTGGTCAGATACGAGACTGGGCAGCTCTGGGAATGTTCTTACGGACCGGGCTGGCCCTCATGGCCCGGGCGGGTGAACCCACACCTGGTCGCCGGGCGCGGATGGCGCGCATGGTGCGGCCGTCACTACCTCGCCGGCCAGGTCGCGGCCGAGGATGTACGGAAACGGGACGGGCGCGGCGTACTGACCAGAGCGGACAAAAGTATCGGCCGGGCAGGCGGCCTCCACCTCGACCGCGACCAGGACCTCGGCCGGGCCGGTGCCCGGCACGGGCAGCTCGCCGGCCTGGATCGCGGTGGCGGGCCCGGGCTCGCAGGCGTGGGCGGCGCGCATCCGCTCCGGCATTCGGCTCACCGGCGGGACTGTGCCGCCGCCGGTAACCGGGACCGGGGCGAGCCGTCCTTGCGGGCGCTGGCGGGCGGCTCGTGCAGCAGCACGCCCGAGGTGCGGAACAGGAACTCGGCGTAGGTGTCAGGCGCCTTTGCGGGCCGTGGCGCGTAGCGGTCAGGAGCCGAGCGGAGCATGGCCATCCGGCGCTGCGCTTCCGCGCACTCCGCGAATACGGCAGCGATCCTGCGGGCCAGCCCCTTCATGCCCCTGAGAATCGAGAATCGTGAGTCTGGGCTGTTCATGGCCCTAGTCTTGCCCCGATCCGAGCACTGCCAACAGTGGCAGTTCTGCCCATGGACGTAGACATCCTGCCACCGGTTCCGGCATGCTGGCGGGATGCTGAAGAACGTCGCGGTGGTAATCCTCGACTCCTTCACGGCTTTCGAGCTCGGCGTCCTGTGCGAGGTGTTCGGAACCGACCGGAGCGATGAGGGCCTGCCTGCCTACAATTTCAGCCTCGTGGCGGGGGAGCCCGGCCCGCTGCGATCGGTGAACGGGTTCACCATCGACGTCCCGCACGACCTGACCCTGCTGGCCGGAGCCGACCTGGTGGCCATCTCGGCGGTCTCGCACGAGCGAGTCAGGCGGGCGCCGGTCAGCTACCCGGACCCGCTGCTGGGCGTGCTGCGGGACTGCGTGGCCCGCGGGACGCGGGTACTGAGCGTCTGCACCGGCGCCTACGTACTGGCCGCCGCCGGGCTGCTGGACGGCCGGCGCTGCACGACGCACTGGCGGCACGTGCAGCAGTTCTCCCGGCTGTTCCCCGAAGCCAAGCTGGACCCCGCGGTCCTGTACGTGGATGACGACCCGGTGATTACCAGCGCCGGCACCGCCGCGGGCATCGACGCCTGCCTGTACCTGGTCCGCCAGGAGCAGGGCAGCCGGGTCGCCAACGGGATCGCCCGGCGGATGGTGGTGCCGCCGCACCGGGACGGCGGCCAGGCCCAGTACGTCGAGCGGCCGCTGGCCGAGCCGGCCAGCGACACGATGCAGGACATCCTGACCTGGATGAGCGAGCACCTCGGCGAGCCGCGCTGACCGTGGACCAGCTGGCCGCCCGGGCGCTGATGTCGCCCGGACGTTCGCCCGCCGCTTTGTCCAGGAGACCGGGACCACGCCGCAGCGCTGGCTGACCGGACAGCGGATCCTGCTGGCCCAGCAGCTGCTGGAGGAGACGGACCTGACGGTGGACGAGGTGGCCGATCAGGCTGGCTTCGGGAACGCGACCACCCTGCGGCATCACTTCCGGTCCTGGCGGTCCACGACGCCGCTGGCCTACCGGAAGACGTTCCGCGATCTGGCCGATGACGCCGGGCCCCGGGAGCCCGATACGGGAAAAATACCGTAATACCAGTCACCATCCAGGCGTTTTACTGCGTGCGGCGGGCGCTGGCCAGGCAGGATAACGCCTGTGGATCAGGCACGTCATGGAACACTGCATCACGTCGAGATGTGGGTCCCGAATCTGGACCGGGCCAGCGCAACCTGGGGCTGGCTGCTCGGCGAGCTGGGCTATGACCTCTTCCAGGACTGGCCTGGCGGCAAGAGCTGGCGCTCCGGGTCGACCTACATCGTGTTCGAGCAGTCACCGGCTCGCACCGCCATCCGGCACGACCGCTGCCGACCTGGCCTCAACCACCTGGCCTTCCACGTGGAAAGCCGGGCCCTGGCCGACGCGCTGGCCGTCGCGGCCGCCGGGCACGGCTGGCGGCTGATGTTCGCCGAGCAGCACCCGTTCGCCGGCGGCAAGGGGCACTACGCGGCCTACCTGGAGAACGTCGACGGGTATGAGGCCGAGCTGGTGGCACCGAGCGAGGAGGATGAGCCGCTGCCGGCCCGCCGGCACCGCGCCCCCGGTACCGCGCCGCTCCGGTACCGCGCGCCGTCCGGTACCGCGCCGTCCGGTACCGCGCCCTCCGGCACCGCGCCGTCCGGCAGCGGGCCTGCGGCGCCGGCCCATCGGGCGCTGGCCCATGGGCTAGCGGGCCATCGGGCAGCGGCCCATCGGGCGGCGGGCCGTCCAGCACCGGGCCCGCCGGCAGCGCAGGCCAGGCGTATCCGCCCCCGACAGTCACCCCGGTCACCCCGGCACCGCCGGCCACTCCCGTAACGCCGGCTACTCCGGCGCCCCCGGCCGCCAGCCCCGCCGGCTTCGGATGCGAAGGACACGGCTCAGCGAGAAGGCGGGGCCCCGCCCGCATCGGGGGCCCCGCCTGCTCCCTGAGCTGACTGGCCGGCCATGTCCCGGTCAGGACCGCCCAGCCAGCCCGCAGCCGTCGGTCAGCAGATCCGCTGGACCCGCGCCGTCAGCCGCAGGTCCCGGGCCGACCGGCCCACCTGCACCTCGAACCGGCCCGCGGGCCACGCCCAGCCGCCCGCCTGCTCGTCCCAGCGCGCGAACGCCCGGGCCGGGATCCGCAGCCGGACCTGGCCGGCGGCGCCCGGCTCCGGCGACCGCCGAGCCGAACGCGGCCAGCGCCCGGACCGGCCGCCCGGGCTCGCCCGGCGGCGCCGGCCACGTAGGCCTGGACCACCTCGCGGCCCGGCCGGGACCCGGTGTTGCGGACCGTCACCGTCAGGTCCAGGTCGCGGCCGGCGGCGAGCTCCGCGCAGCGCCGCCACCGACTCATACGCCCAGCGTGGTGTAGCCGAGGCCGTGCCCGAACGGGTACTGCGGCCGGGTCCCGGCGGCGTCGTAGCCGCGGTAGCCGATGAGCAGGCCCTCGGCGTAGGGCAGCGCGCCGTCCGCCTCGGGACCGCCGCCAGCACCGGGCAGTCAGCCTCGGCCACGGGCAGCGTGACCGGCAGCCGCCCGCCCGGCTCGGCCGCGCCGAGCAGCACGTCGGCCAGCGCCTCGCCCATGGCCTGGCCGGGCAGCCAGGCGTAGATGATGGCCTGGACCTGCGTCGGCCCACGGCATCAGGACCGGCATGCCGGAGTTGACCACCACGATGGTGCGCGGGTTGACCGCCGCCACCCGGCGGATCAGCTCATCCTGGCGGCCCGGCAGGGCCAGGGTGGCCCGGTCGAAGCCCTCGCTCTCGGTTAGCTCGGCCGAGCCCGACGACCACGATCGCCGCGTCCGACCGGCCGCGGCCGCAGCGGCGGCCTCGGCCAGCAGGCGCCTCGGGGTCGGCGGCCGGCACGATGCCCAGCCGCACGCCCAGCGGCCCGGCGCCGTCCGCCGCGGGCTGCAGCTCCAGCCGCAGCGCCACCTCCGTCGCCGGCCTCCAGCCAGGCCCGGGTCCGGACCTCGCCGGGCCGGGTCATGGCCTCGACCGGGTCCTCCGGGACGGCCGTCATCTCGGCGACCACGACCTCGCCGTCCAGCCCAGGGTGAGGTGCGCCGATGCCCGACGACGCCGAGCGGTGCGGCCCGGACTGCGCCGGGCCGGAACCGGGCCAGCAGCACGATCCGCCCGCTCTTGCCCCAGCCGATGTCCGGCGAGCACCGAGTCCCACCAGGTGAGCACCGGCGATGCGCGGTGGTCGCTGGAGATCAGGCCGCCCGCGCCGTCGCGGAACTCCAGCCGGACGCCGGGCTCGCCGGTCTGCCGGGTCGGTCAGCGACGCCGGGCGGGGGCGGCGGCACGGACTCCCAGGTCTGGCAGCCGACGGCCGCGTGCACAGCGGTGCCCGAGCGGGCCAGGGCGGCGGCGATCGCGTCGGCGGGCACCGACAGCCCGGCCGGGTATACCCCGGCGCTGCCGCCGCCCTGGATCGTGGGCCAGAACGCATTCGGGCCGGCCACCGTCACGCTGCTGAGCGCGGCCGGGTCGAGCGGCAGCGCGCCGTCCTCGTTGCGCAGCAGCACGAAGGAGGCCGCGGCCGCCCGGCGCAGCAGGCCCGGCGCGACCAGGCCACCCGTGACCGGACTCAGCGTGCCCGGCCGCGCGCCCGGACCCGGCCGCGTCTGTGGCTGGCCGCCGTCGCCGAGCGCGCCGACCCGGCGGGCCAGCCGCAGCAGCCGGAGCACCTTGTCATCCAGCACCTCCTCGCTGACCTCGCCGGCGGCGACGGCGCAGGCCAGCTGCTCGCCCCACGGCCCGTCCGGGCCGGGCATGACAGAGTCCAGCGTGGCCAGCGCGGTGGCCGACCGTGCTGCGGGCGGCGTGCCAGTCGGAGGTGACGACGCCGTCGAAGCCCCACTCGCCTTTCAGCAGGTCGCGCAGCAGCGCTGTGTTCTCGGTCATGGTGGCGCCGTTGACCGAGTTGTAGGCGGCCATCACCAGCTGCGCGCCCGCGTCCCGCACGCAGGCCTCGAACGGCACCAGGTACAGCTCGCGCAGCACGTGCTCGGCTCGATCCGCGCGTCGTAGGTCCAGCGGCGTGTCTCGCTGTCGTTGCCACGAAGTGCTTGGGCGTGGCCGCGACGCCCGCGTCCTGCACGCCCCGCACGTAGGCCACGGCCAGCGCCGCGGTGAGCACCGGGTCCTCGGCGAAGCACTCGAACCCGCGGCCGCCCAGCGGGGTGCGCATCAGGTTGATGGTCGGGGCCAGCAGCACATCGACGGTCTTGCTGCGCGCCTCCGGCCGAGGGCGGCGGCCAGCTCGCGGACCAGGGCCGGGTCCCAGGTGGCGCCCAGCGCCGACGGGCACGGCAGGCTGGTGGACGGGGTGCGCTCGTCCTTGGTCGATGCCGCGCACGCCGGCCGGCCCGTCGGAGGTGACGATCGGCCGCAGCCCGATGGCCGGGGCAGCCGGGCAGCCGCCAGCTGTCGGCGCCGGTCAGCAGCGCCATCTTCTCGGCGACCGAGCAGCCGGGCCGAGCAGGACGCGGTCGGCGTCGGCGCGCCGTCGCCGCGTGCGGGTAGCCGGGCCCGGTGCCGGGCCGGGATGGTCAGGGTCTGAGTCGGGGCAGCCGGCTGGTGGGGGCAGGCCCCGCCTGGCCGGAGAGTCCGGCCAGGCGGGGCCTGCTGCTCAGCTGAGCTGCTCATCTGAGTGCGCGTACCTTCCGCCGCGGTCTTGATCAGGCCGGCCGGTCAGGAGACCGGCTTGAGGTGAAGGATCGTGTACTCCAGGTACGGCGCCGTCGGCTGCGGCTCATGTACGGGTTGGCGGACGTCGGCCACCCGGTGTAGTTCCGGGTGGAGGTCTCCGACCAGGCACCGCCGTACAGCAGCGGGGCGACCGGGACCTGGGTGGACATGATGTTCTGCAGCTCTTGATCGCGCGTGGCCTGGACGCCGGGTCCGCGGTGCTCGCGAACTGCGCCAGGCCTGCCTGCACGGCCTTGTCGGAGAACCGCCCGTTGTCGCCCGCGGCGGGCTTGCCGATCGGGGCGGCCAGCGAGCTGTCCAGGAAGCCGTCGTAGATGAAGTACGGGTTCGGGCCCGGTTGCTCCAGTGGATGGCGGTGTCGAACGTGCCGTTGGCGTAGTCCGACGCCCAGGTGGTCGGGTTGCCGATGCCGTTCACCGATGACCTGGAAGCCCTGGGCATTCAGCTGCGCGGGAGATGAGCTGGGAGTCGGTGTAGTAGTCGCTGTAGGGAACCGGGTCGGAGATGGAGAAGGCGATGTGCTGGCCGGCCTTGGTCCACTTGCCGCCGACCTTGCTCCAGCCGTCGGCCTTCAGGACGGCCGCGGCCTTAGCCGCGTCCCCGGTCGGCCGGCAGGTCATTGGCCAGGGACGGGCACGAGGTAGTTGTTGTCGGTCGGCAGCAGCAGGCCGCCCGAGGAGGTGGCCGGCGGCTCGTAGGACGTCTCGCCCTGGACCGATAGCTGCTGCCGGTTGATGCCCAGGCTGATGGCCTTGCGGACAGCCGGGTCATTCAGCGGCTTCTTGGTGGTGTTGAACACCAGGCCGACCACGTTGTTGTCGGCGAAGTACGGGACATCCGACAGGTAGGTGTGGTTCTGCGGGCTCTTGGCCAGCACGTCCTGCTTGATGTTGGCCACGTAGTTGCCGGCCCAGTCAATCTGGCCGGTGGCGATGGGCTGCACCAGGTTGAAGTTGGTGTTGTAGGACGGGAACGAGACCTCGGGCACGTGGATCGAGGCCTTGTTCCAGTACTTGGTGTTCTCCTTCAACAGTGATGCCCTGCGGGGAGAACTTGTCCAGCACGTACGGGCCGGTGCCGACGGGAGTCGCGTCGGCGTAGGTGGACGGGTCTGAGACCGCTGACCAGATGTGCTGCGAGACGATGTAGACCTGGCCGATGGAGAACAGGTTGGCGTACTCGGGCGAGGCGAAGTTCAGCGTGACCGAGGTCGGGCTGGTGGCCGTGGCACTGGTCACCACCGGGAGCTCCCGCGGTATACAGCTTCGGGTTCGCCTTGATCATGTTGAAGGTGAAGGCGACGTCGGTGGCGGTGAACGGCTTGCCGTCACTCCACTTCACGCCGCTGCGGATGGGGATGGTCAGCGTCTTGCCGCCGTTGGACCAGGTCGCCGCGCCCGAGGCCAGCATCGGGATCGGCGTCTGGGTCGGCTTCATGACGTTGTAGATGTACAGCGTCTCGTTGGCCAGGCGCTCGCGTTCACCGCATAGCCGGTCGAGGACTGCGAGAACGGGTTGAACGTGTCGGTGAACGGGGACAGCGGGGTGCTTTCGACCACGAGCGGCTTGCCCGAGGCCTGGGAGCCGCCGGTCGAGCCGGCGTGGCCCGAGCTGCCGCAGGCAGCCAGGCCCATGCTCGCGACGGCCGCAAGGGCCAGGACCTTCATCGTGTTTTTTCTCATTGACTATGCTCCGTCTTGCCCGGCCGGCTGTCGCCGGCCTTCTTCGAGTGACCGTGTCGGGGTCTGTCGGTGCTGGTCGCGCAGGAGCCGGCCGGGCGTGGCCGTTCCCTGAGGGGATGGGTCAGGCGGTGTCAGTGACCTCAGGCGGCGGCTCATCACTCCCTTCACCAGACGATGGCTGGGCACTCGCGCCGCCGTTTTCTGGCGAGTGCAGCCAGCACGAGCTGACGTGACCGGGGGCCACCCGCACCGCCGGCGGGGCCTGCGCCGAGCAGATGGCCATCGCGTGCGGGCAGCGCGGGTGGAACCGGCAGCCAGACGGCGGCGCCATCAGGCTGGGCGCGCCACCGCGGCCGGGCAGCGGATCGCTGAGCGGCTGGGCCGGGTCGGGCGCCGCCGACAGCAGCAGCTGGGTGTAGGGGTGCGACGGGGCGTCGGTCACCTGCATGGCCGGTCCCGACTCGACGACCTCGCCCGCGTACATGACCGCGATGTCGTCGGACAGGTAGCGCGCCGAGGCGATGTCGTGGGTGATGTACAAGATCGTCAGGCCGTCGTTCTCGCGCAGGTCGGCCAGCAGGTTCAGCACGCCGAGCCGGATCGAGACATCCAGCATCGACACCGGCTCGTCGGCCAGCAGCACCCGCGGCTGGACGGCCAGGGCCCGGGCGATAGCGACCCGCTGGCGCTGCCCGCCGGACAGCTCGTGCGGGTACTTGCGGATGAACTGGCTGGCGGGGGTCAGCGCGACCCGCTCCAGCAGCCCCAGGATGGCCTCGTCCAGGGACAGGCCCGGCGGGCAGGTGCCCTGGACCTGCAGCGGCCGGGCCAGGTGGTACCGCACGTCGTGCACGGGGTTCAGCGAGGAGAACGGGTCCTGCAGCACCAGCTGGACGGTGCGGGCATACGCGTGACGCCCGCGGCGGCCGCCGGCCGGGACGGCTCCGTCCAGCAGCAGGTCGCCGGAGCTGGGCGGCACCAGCCGGGCCAGCAGCCGGGCCAGCGTCGACTTGCCCGACCCGCTCTCGCCGACCAGGCCGGTGATGCTGCCCGGCGCCAGCATCATCGACACGTCGTCGACCGCGTGCACGATGTGCGCTGCCCTGGAGTCGCGGTCCCGGCGGCCGCGCGGGGCGATGCCGCGGGACACCGTGAAATGCCGGGTCAGGTTCCGCGCCTCGAGCTGCGCGCCGGGCCGGGCGCTGGCGGTGCCGGGGGCGGGCTGCGTCGTGGTCATGCCTGGCTCCCTGCGGCCTCGGTCTGGGCGGCCCCGGTCTGGACGGCACCGGTCCGGCGCCGCCTGGCCCGGTACGGCCGCGGTCCCGGCGGCGTGCGACGTACCGGGCTCGGGCCGGGCGAGCTCCGCGGGCACCGTGCCGTGCCCGTTCTGCAGCCAGCAGGCGGCGGTCCGGCGGCCGGTGCCGAGCGGGCGCAGCGCCGGGACCTCAGCGGAGCAGATGTCCATGGCGAAGCCGCAGCGCGGGTGGAAGGCGCAGCCCGGTGGCGGCTGGCGCAGATCCGGCGGTGAGCCGGGGATGCCGGTCAGCCGGGTCCGCGGCCCGTGCAGGCCGGGGAAGGAATTCAGCAGCCCGAGAGTGTAAGGGTGGCGGGGCGCCCGGTACAGGGCGGCGGCGTCCGCCTGCTCGACCAGCCGCCCGGCGTACATGACCGCGATGGAGTCGGCGATCTCCACCAGCAGGGACAGGTCGTGGGTGATGAACAGCACCGCGAACGACAGCTGCTGCTGCAGCTCAGTCAGCTCCTGCAGGATCTCCCGCTGGGTGACGACATCCAGGGCGGTAGTCGGCTCGTCCATGATCACGACGGCTGGCTCCAGGGCCAGGGCCATGGCGATCATGACCCGCTGCCGCATCCCGCCGGATAGCTGATGCGGGTAGCTGCCCAGCCGGTCGGCGTTGATCCCGACCATCTCCAGCAGCCGGCCCGCCCGCTGACGGCGCTCGTCCCGGTCCAGGCCGCGCATGTGCGCCTTGAGCACGTCGGTGAGCTGGCTGCCGACCGTCAGCACCGGGTTGAGCGCGTGCATCGCGCTTTGCAGTACCACCGCGATGCGTGACCAGCGCACCTCGCGGAGCTGGGCCTCGTCGGCGGCCAGCAGGTCCAGGCGGTGGCTGGCGTCGCCGTCCCGGCCGCCGTGCAGCCAGACCTCGCCGCCGGTGATCATGCCCGGCGCGCGCAGCAGCCGGGTCATGGCGTAGGCCAGCGTCGACTTGCCGCTGCCGCTCTCCCCGGCCAGGCCCATCACCGTTCCGCTGCTCAGGGTCAGGTCGGCGTCGATGACGGCGTGCACCACGCCGGGCCCGGTGCCGTAATCCACCTTCAGGCCGCGCACCTCGATCAGCGGGTCGCCGGCATAGCGGCCGGTGCTGCCGGGGCCCGTTCCGGCCAGTCCGGCGCTCACCGCGTCTTCCCGTCACTGGCAGGCCGGACGACCGGCGTCAGGCCGAGCACGAACCGGCGCGGCGGCACCGGCTGGCCGGCCCGCCTCGCGCGCCGCCGCGATAGCCCGGCCGCTCGCAGCCGCGGGTTGATGAACTCGTCGATACCGAAGTTGAGCAGCGCCAGCGAGGTCCCCAGCAGGGCCACCAGCAGGCCCGCCGGGACGTACCACCACCAGTAGCCGCTGATCTCGGCCGACGACGACTGGGCCCAGAACATGATCGCCCCCCAGCTCCAGTTCCCGGTGTTGACCAGGCCGAGGAAGGCCAGCGCGGTGTAGGTGCCGACCCCGTACAGCACGGTGAACAGGAATGAGGAGGCCACGATCGGCAGCAGGTTGGGCAGGATCTCCCAGCTGATGATCCGCCAGCTCCCCTCGCCGATGATCTTGCGCCGAGGTGACGTAGTCCCGCTCGCGCAGGGACAGCGTCTGGGCGCGCAGCACCCGCGCGCCCCAGGCCCACCCGGTCAGCGCGATGATCAGGCCGATGAGCAGGTCGCTGTTGCCGCTGGACGAGGGCAGGAAGCCGAAGATCACGATCAGCAGCGGCAGCGCCGGCATGACCAGGAAGATGTTGGCCAGCATCGACAGCAGGTCATCGGCCAGGCCGCCGAGGTAGCCGGCGGTGACGCCGAGCAGCACCGACAGCGCCGTGGCGATGATCCCGGCGATGAAGGCCACCACGATCGTGCTCCGCCCGCCGACCAGCAGCTGGGACAGCACGTCCTGCTGGACCTGGGTGGTGCCGAGCAGGTGCGCGGCCGAGGGGGCCTGCGGTACCCCGTTGGTGGTCGACAGGCTGGCCGACGGGTCGAAGGGCGCGAGCAGCGGCCCGACGATCGCCAGCAGGATGAAGATAATCAGGACGCCGAGGCCGATCAGCAGCTTCGGCGAGCGAGGCAGCTGGATCTTGCCGCGGGAGACGACCGGGACGGGTGCCTCGGGAGCCTCGGGCGGCGTGGTGCCGGTGACGACGGACATCGGTCAGGCCTCCTGCCGGATGCGCGGGTCAAGGAAGATGTACACGCAGTCCGCGATGAGGTTCGCGGCCAGCACGGCGAAGGTGATGATCAGGAAGATCCCCTGCAGCAGCGGGTAGTCGCGGTTGCCGACGGCCTGCAGCAGGATCCAGCCGAGGCCCGGGTAGCTGAACACGATCTCGGTCAGCAGCGCGCCGGACACCACGAAGCCGATGGCCAGCGAGAATCCCGACACGCTGGGCAGCACCGCGTTGCGCGCGGCGTACCAGATCACCCGCTGCCGGGACAGCCCCTTGGCCTGGGCGATCAGCACGTAGTCCTCGTCCATCGTGGTGAGCATCACGTTGCGGGTGCCGACGATCCAGCCCGCCGCCGAGCACAGCACGATGGTCAGCGCCGGGAGGACCGCGTGGTGCAGCACGTCGCCGATGTAGGCGGCGTCCCAGCCGGGGAACACCAGGCCCTGGCTGTAGGCGCCGACCGACGGGAACCAGCCCAGGCTGGTGGAGAACAGCTGCAGGGCCAGGAAGGCGACGAAGAAGTACGGCGCCGCCTGGAAGAACGTGGTGGCGGGCAGCAGGTTGTCCAGCCAGGTGCCGCGCCGCCAGGCGACCAGGATGCCCAGCGCCGTGCCGAGGAAGAAGCTGATCAGCGTGGCCGTGCCGACCAGGCCCAGCGTCCACGGCAGCGCGCTGGAGATCACGCTGTCCACGGTGGCCGGGTAGCTGCTGGTCGAGATGCCCAGGTTGCCGTGCAGCAGCTTGACCCAGAAGTCCCAGTACTGACTCCACAGTCCCTGGTGCGAGCCGATCCCGTAGGTCAGCTCCAGCGACCGGATGGTGGCCGGGGTGACATTGCCCTCCATCCGGGCCAGCACCGCCGCGACCGGGTTGCCCGGCATGGCATGCGGGATGAAGAAGTCCACCGTGACCGCGGCGATCGCGGTCACGATGTAGAACGCCAGTTTCCGCGTGAACATCTTCACGGGAGCAGCCCTTCCGTGCCCGCGAGCACTAACGAGTCGGGATGGCCAGGGCCGCAGCCGCAGCTCTCCCGGCGGTTGAGCCGCGTGGGCAGCACGATGTCGCGGCCCCGGAGGTCCTGCTGGCCGGCCGCGGGGCTGATCAGCGCGTGCAGTGTCTCGAATGCGGTGGCGCCCAGGTCCTGGATCGGCTGGCGGACGCTGGTCAGCCGCGGGTTCAGGTGCCGGGCCACCGGGATGTCGTCAAAGCCGGCCACCGCCACCTGGCCGGGGATCTCGATCCGCCGCTGGCCCAGCGCGTACAGCACGCCGATGGCGGTCTGGTCATTGGCGCAGACGATCGCCCGGGGCAGCTCGGCGCTGCTGGCCAGCAGCCGGTCGATGACCCGGGCACCGCCGGCCGCCGAGTAGTCGCCCTGCCACTGCGGCCCGTTCAGGAACTGCACGCCCGCGGCCTCCGCCTCGGCGCGGATGGTGGCGAAGCGGGCCAGGTTGTCGGGGCTGTCCAGGTGACCCGACAGGTAGCCGATGGAGGCATAGCCGTGGTCGACAGCCAGGTGCCGGATCAGCTCGCGCATCCCGGCCTCGTTGTCGCTGCGCACGTTCACGGTGGTGGGCGTCGGGACGAACGGCCAGCGTGACCACCGGGACCTGGCGCCCGAGCCGGGTGAGCTGGTCGGTGCTGATCACCTGGTCGTGCAGGATCAGCCCGTCGCTCTTGCGGGCCAGGGCGAATATCCGCCGGCCGTCGCTCTCATGCAGGTCGACCGACCGGATCAGCAGGTCGTAGCCGTAGTGCTGGGCGACGACTTCCATGCCCCGGTTGATCATGTCGGGGAACTGCAGGTTCTCGTCCTCATCGGCGAACACGCCGTCGCTGCGGGACGGCTGCGGGCGCCGGACGACGACGCCGACGACCTCCTTGAGCCGGACGCTCAGCGCCCGGGCCGCGCCGTCGGGGACGAAGCCGAGCTCGGCGACGGCCTGCAGGACGCGGTCGCGGGTCTCCTCGCGCGGGTTGCGGCGGCCGTTCAGCACCCGCGACACCGACGCGATCGACACGCCCGCCGCCCGGGCCACGTCGTAGATCGTGGGCGGCTGGCCCGGCGTGCCGCCGAGAGCGCCGGCCACCGCGAGGCCGGCCGGGTGGCCCGCCGCGCTGCTGGCCGGATGGCCCGCCGCGGCGCTGGCCGGGCGGCCCGTCGCAGGGTCGGCAAGGCGGCCCGGAGTGCGGCCGGTCTCGCTGCCGGTACCCGTCGTCACATGTTCCTCCTGGTCAGCTCCGGTAAGCGCTTACCCCGGCCGCTGACCGGGCGCGGCGGTGGTTTGCACACCGCCGTCTCGGAGTCGGGGTAAGCGCTTACCGGAAGCGCTGCCAGGAGCGTAGATCCGGACGTATCCATGCTCAAAGAGCGAAGGCGGCACTGTTACCCAACCGTGACAACCAGATGATCTCCGGGCCAGACCGCCGCATCCGGGCAGCCGCCCGGGCCATCCGCGCGGCCGGCGCTCGCCCTGGCCGGCCGCCGCCCGGTCTCGCGCCGGCCGCCCGGCCCGCGAGGCGGCCGGCCCGGTAACAGCGCGGCAACATATCGCCCGCCGGGCCCGGCTATTGTGCCGGTCGCGTAACGGCCAGGAAACGTGCCGGAAACGCGTGCATGGGAGACATGAAAGGTACTGATGAACCCCGAAGCGGTCGGCTGGGACCGTGCTGGTCAGCGCTGCCTGGCCGAGCCCGGCGCCCTTCGCTTCAGCCTCTGGAGGCAGAGAGTTGAATCCCTACGCAGCCTGGCTCAGCCCCGGCGACAATGCCTGGCAGATGACGGCGGCGACGCTGGTCGGCCTGATGAGCATCCCTGGCCTGGCCGTCCTGTACGGCGGCATTGTCCAGCGCAAATGGGCTGTGAACACCATGCTGATGGTGTTCAGCGCGTTCTGCCTCACGCTCATCGTGTGGGTCTTGTTCGCTTTCAAGATGGGCTTCGGTGAACCGTGGATCGGAAGTTTCCTCGGTAAGCCGGGTCCCGTGGTAGACGCGGCCGGAGAGCAGGGCGCAGGCGAGTATTCCGCTGCTGAAAGGCCTGATGCCGGACTTCAGGTTCCCGCAGGGCTCGCTGGTCTACTTCCAGTTCGTATTCGCCGCCATCACGCCGATCTTGTTTATCGGCAGCGTGCTCGGCCGGATCAAGTTCAAGGTCTGGCTGGTCTTCGTGCCGCTGTGGATCACCTTCGTCTACGCCGTGAACGCGTTCATGCTGTGGGGCGGCGGCTTCTGGGCGCAGAAAGGCGCCCTGGACTTCAGCGGCGGCTACGTCATCCACCTGGCCGCCGGCGTCTCCGGCTTCGTCGCCGCGGCGGTGGTGGGGCCCCGGCTGCGCAAGGACCGGCAGCATGGCCGGCCCAACAACCTGGTGTTCATCGCGCTCGGCGCCGGGATCCTGTGGCTGGGCTGGAACGGCTTCAACGGCGGTGACCCGTACTTCGCCGGCGCCGACGCCACCGCGGCGATCATCAACACCAACCTGGCCGCCGCCGTCGCCACGATGGCCTGGCTCATCATGGACATGTCGTTCGGCAAGGACAAGAAGCCGACGTTCCTGGGTGGCGTCAACGGCATGATCTGCGGCCTGGTCGGGATCACCCCGGCAGCCGGCTACGTCAACGGAGTCGGCGCGATTCTCATCGGCGCGGTCTGCTCGGTGCTGGTGTGGGTCCTGTTCACCTACCTGCCGCGCAAGGTGTGGCCGTTCAACAAGGTCGACGACGCTCTTGGCGTGGTTTACACCCACGGTTTCGCCGGCCTGCTCGGCGGCCTGCTGACCGGCCTGCTGGCTAACCCGAGCATGGTCGTCTACCTGGGCATCGGCAAGAACCCGGCGGTGACCACGGCCGGCCTGTTCTACGGCCACCCGCGGCAGCTGCTGATCCAGGCCGGCGCCGCGCTGTCGGTCATCGCCTGGTCGGCGGTCGGCACCTACGTGCTGCTGCGCATCATCAAGCTGTTCACGCCGCTGCGGATGGACGACGCCATGCTGCAGAGCGGCGACCTGGCCGCGCACGGCGAGGTGGCCTATCCCGAGGAGGAGCCGGAGAAGGCGCCGGCCATGGCCGGCGCGGCCACCGACCACAAGGGCGAGCTGCCCGGCCCGGCCAGCAACGGGACGGCGCCCGGATCGGACAAGGTCCTGACCGAGTAGGCAGACGCGGGCAGGCACCTGCCCGGCTAGCCTGGCCAGCCCGGGCCGCCCGCAGTCGCCGGCGGGCACCCGGGCTGGCCTGGATCATCCGAATCTCCTGATAACAGCAACATGCGTCCCCTGATAACAGCAAGCGGCGCCCAGCCCGGAGTGCTTACCGGGCTGGCCGCCGCTTGCTAGTGGTCGCTTGCTAGTGGCCGCGGAAGGCCTCCTCCAGCCACCAGGAACCGCGATCGCCAGTAACCTTCGCGTCGATGACCAGCGGGGTGTCCCGCGGGCCGTCCAGCCAGTCGCGCACCGGGCCCAGGTCGGCCGGCTCCCGGACGGTCACGCCCGCGCAGCCGAACCCGCGGCCGATCGCGGCCAGGTCGGCAGCCGGGAACCGCACCGTGTCCAGCGGGTACCCGTCCGGGCCGAAGTGGTGGACCTCCGCGCCGTAGGCCTCGTCGTTGTAGACGACGATCACCATCGGCAGGCCCAGCCGGACGGCCGTCTCCAGCTCGCTGACGCCCATCAGCGCGCCGCCGTCGCCCAGCGCAGCCACCGTCAGCCGGTCCGGCCGGGCGATGGCCGACCCGATCGCCGAGCCCAGGCCCAGCCCCACGGACTGGTAGGCCTGGGTGAAGGTGAACCCGCTGTCATCGGGGACCGACAGGTACATGCTCGGGTAGCCCATGAAGTTGCCGGAGTCGACCGCCACAATCCGCTCGGCCGGCAGCAGGTCATCCAGCGCGATGGTGAAGCTGCGCGGGTCGATCCGGCCGTCATGGCTGTCGTCGTCGAACGGCACGTCCCGCCAGCGGCCCTCGCGGGCGATCCGGTCCGCGACCGCGGCGGTCCGGTACCCCGCGGCCGGCTCGTCCAGCAACTCGGCCGCGGCCCGGGCCGTCGCCGTCACGTCCCCGGTGACGCCCAGGGTGACGGGGCGGTGCGCGCCGAGCGCGCCGCCGTCGATGTCCACCTGGACCACCGCGGCGGCCGGGCCGATCAGGCTGCCGTGCCGCATGGTCCACATATTCAGCGCGCAGCCCCAGCCCACCACCAGGTCTGCATCGCGGATCAGCTCGGCGGCCAGCGGCGTGGCGAAGCCGCCGCTGACGTCCAGGTCCCACGGGCTGCCGCGGAACAGGCCCTTGCCCGCGGCCGAGGTGGCCAGCAGCGCGCCGCAGCCGTCCGCCAGCTGCTCCAGCGCCTGCCGGGCGCCCGGGCCGCTGGCCCGCGCACCGCGGCCGGCGACGAACACCGGCCGCCGCGACCGGCGCAGCTGCTCGGCCAGCGCGGCCACGGCGCCCGGATCCGGCTCGCCTGCCGCTGCGGCGCCTGCCGCCGGGCCGCCGCCCGTGACGCCGCCGTCCGGCCAGGCGCACTGGCTGGCCTGGATGTCCAGCGGCAGGGCCAGGACCACGCAGCGCCGCTCCTGCTGCGCCGTCCGGTAGGCCCGCACCGTGTCATCCACGGCCAGGCCGGGGGAGTGCAGCCGGGCCGGGGTGGCGTCCACCGCCGCGGCGATGGCCGCGACGTCGATGCGGAAGTTGGACAGCTTCGCCGCCGCGCTCACGTCGGCCGCCAGTACCAGCAGCGGGGTGCGGCTCTTGGCCGCCTCGGTGATCGCCGTCAGGGCGTTGGTCAGCCCCGGTCCCTGGTGCAGGGTCAGCACGCCGGGGCGGCCGGTGAGCCGGGCCCAGGCGTCGGCCATGCTCGCCGCGCCGCATTCGTGCCGGGCGGCGATGAACCGGGTGCCGCGGGCGATCAGCGCGTTGGTGACGTGGAAGTTGCCGCTGCCGACGAGCCCGAAGGCGGTGTCGACGCCCAGCCCGGTCAGGGCCTCGGCGACGGCGTCGCTGACCAGCATGCCGGCATCAGGCCCCGTGCTCATCAGGCCCCGTGCTCATCAGGCACTGCGCTCGACCAGGGCCAGCACCCGCGCCGGGCTGCCCGACCCGCCGATGATCGGCAGCGGGCCGGCGATCACGACGGCGCCGGTGGCGGGCAGCCGGGCCAGGTTCTGCAGCTGGGTCAGCCCGTATTTCCCGGCGCCGAGCAGGGAGGAGTGGCACGGGAACGGCGGGTCGAACGAGTGCGCGGCGCCGGCGTCGGTGCCCACCGTCTCGGTGCCCAGCCCGAGCACGGCGGTGTGGCCGGCCAGCCACTGGGCGCAGGCGACCGAGATGCCCGGCGTGTGCGGGCCGGTCTCGTTGGCGTTCAGGAACTCCTCCTGGCTGCCCGACCGGGCGTCCCAGCCGGTGCGGTACAGCAGCCAGCCGCCCTCGGGCAGCGGCCCGTGCTCGGCCTCCCACTGCTTGACGTGCTCGATCTCCAGCAGGAAGTCCGGGTCCGGCGGCGGCGTGCGCGCTGAAGTCCAGCACCACGGCCGGGGCAATCAGGCTGGCCGCCGGCACCTGGGCGATGTCCAGGCCGTCCCGGCCGGTGATCCAGTGCACCGGGGCGTCAAAGTGCGTGCCGGTGTGCTCGCCGGTGGTGATGTCGTTCCAGTACCAGGCCGGGCCGCGCTCGTCGTAGCGGCTCACCTCGCTCAGCGAGAACGGCACCGTGTTGGCGAACGGCGGCGGGAGCTGGATCACCGGGGTCGAGGACTCCAGCCGGGCGGTCAGGTCAACGATCTCGATCGCGCCGGACCCGAGGGCGGTGACGAACTGGTCAAGGACGGACATGAGGGCGGCCTCCTGCGGGCGGTCGGGCTCGCGCGGCGGCCGCCGGCGCGAGGCATCCACCAGACTGGCGAAGTCGGCGGTCAAGCACAATAGAAGTTATGAGCAAGCCCGTGCTGAAGGCCGCGACCCTGGTGACCGAGGATGGCGTGCCCATCGAGGCGGTCCACGTTCCCGGCGACGGCCAGCTGGTCATCATCGTCGCGCACGGGTTCACGCTGAACTGGCAGCGTCCGGCGGTGTGGCGGGTGGTGACGCGGCTGAGCCGCTTCGGCGGCGTGGTCACCTTCGACTTCCGCGGCCACGGCCGGTCCGGCGGGGCGTCCACGCTCGGCGACCGGGAGGTCAGGGACGTCGAGGCCGTGGTGGCCTACGCGCGCGAGCTGGGCTACACCCGGATCGCCACCGTCGGGTTCTCCATGGGCGCCTCGATCGTGCTGCGGCACGCCGGGCTGGTCGGCGGGGTGGACGCTGTCGTGGCGGTCAGCAGCCCGGGCCGCTGGTACTACCGCGGCACCAAGCCGATGCGGCGGGTGCACTTCGCCATCGAGCGCCGGGCGGGCCGGTTCGTCGCCCGCAACTTCCTGCAACACCCGGATCAGCAGCGGCCGGTGGGACCCGGTGCCGATGCCGCCCGCCGATGCCGCCGCCCGGATCTCGCCCGTCCCGCTGCTGATCGTGCACGGCGACCAGGACGAGTTCTTCCCCGTCGATCACGCCGAGCAGCTGTTCGCCGCCGCCCGCGAGCCCAAGGAGCTGTGGATCATCCCCGGCTTCGGGCACGCCGAGTCCGGGACCACGCCGGCGCTGCTGGACCGGATCGGCGGCTGGCTGCTGGCGGCGATTCCCGTGGCCGCCAGCCCCAACGTTGTCGCCTGAGCCCCCCGGCCCGGTCAGCGCCGCTGAGCTGGCCCTAGCCGCGCCGGGTACTGCTCGCCTAGGCTGGCCGCGATCATGAAACCGGGCATCGCGGACAGCCTGCTGGCCCCGGTGACGAGAAGGAGCATGCGGATGAGCGGGTACCTGGACTACTCCGGCCGGGACGACAAGCTGAGCGGCGGTGCCCGGATGATCCCGGTGAGCACCCCGGCTGGTGAGTTCAGGGTGTGGACCAAGCGGGTCGGCAACAACCCGGACCTGAAGGTGCTGCTGCTGCACGGCGGCCCCGGCGCCACCCACGAGTACCTCGAGGCATGCGACAGCTTCCTGCCGGCGGCCGGGATCGAGTACTACTACTACGACCAGCTCGGCTCGGGGCGCAGCGACCAGCCCGAGGACCCGTCGCTGTGGGATAAGGACCGGTTCGTGCAGGAGGTCGAGCAGGTCCGCCAGGCCCTCGGCCTGGAACGCGGCAACTTCGTGCTGTACGGGCAGTCCTGGGGCGGCATCCTGGCCCTGGAATACGCGCTGGCCTACGGCCAGCACCTGCGCGGCCTGATCATCTCCAACATGATGTCGTCGGTCCCCGACTACAACGCCTACGCCCGTGACGTGCTGATGCCGGACATGGACCAGGCCAAGCTGGCCGAGATCATGGCGCTGGAGGAGCAGGGCGACACCGACAACCCGCGCTACATGGAACTGCTCGCCGAGCAGCACTACATCTACCACGTGCTGCGGATGCCGCCGGAGACCTGGCCCGACCCGGTGCAGCGCGGCTTCGCGCACATCAACCCGGCCATCTACGTGTCCATGCAGGGCCCCAGCGAGCTGGGCATCAGCGCGAATGCGAGCCTGTACAGCTGGGACCGGTCCGGGGACCTGGGCCAGGTGGATATCCCGGCCCTGGTGATCGGCGCCCGCTACGACACGATGGACCCCGCGCACATGGAGAAGATGGCCGCCCGCCTGCCCCAGGGCCGTTACCTGTACTGCCCGGAGGGCAGCCACCTGGCCATGTACGACGACCAGCAGACCTACTTCGACGGGATGATCGACTTCCTCAGGACGCTCCCGGCCTGACCGCCGCCCGGCCGCCGGGCCACCCGCCCGGCGGCACCGGGCCGGACACTAAGATCACCGGCTGTGGAGACGCGGATTCTGGGACGGACGGGCCGGCCGGTGTCGGTCATCGGGCTGGGCACCTGGCAGCTGGGCGCCGACTGGGGCGAAGTCGCCGAGAGCGACGCGCGCGCCGTGCTGGACGAGGCGGTGCAGGCCGGCGTCACGCTGCTGGACACCGCCGACGTCTACGGCGACGGGCGCAGCGAGCGGCTGATCGGGCAGTTCCTGGCCGGTCGCGGCGACCTGGAGATGACGGTGGCGACCAAGATGGGCCGCCGCGTCGAGCAGGTCCCGGAGGCCTACACGCTGGCCAGCTTCCGGGCCTGGACCGACCGGTCGCGGGCCAACCTGGGCACCGAGCGCCTCGACCTGGTGCAGCTGCACTGCCCGCCGACCCCGGTGTACTCCCGCGACGAGGTCTACGACGCGCTGGACACCCTGGTCGCCGAGGAGCGGATCGCCGCCTACGGGGTGAGCGTGGAAACGTGCGCCGAGGCGCTGACCGCGATCGCCCGGCCGGGCGTGGCCAGCGTGCAGATCATCCTCAACGCCTTCCGGCGCAAGCCGCTGGATGAGGTGCTGCCCGCCGCGGCGGCGGCCGGGGTGGCCATCATCGCGCGGGTCCCGCTCGCCTCGGGGCTGCTGTCCGGGCGGTTCTCCCGCGACACCACGTTCCCGGCCAGTGATCACCGCACCTACAACCGGCACGGCGCGGCCTTCGACGTGGGGGAGACCTTTTCCGGGGTTGACTTCGGCACCGGCGTGGCGGCGGCGCAGGAATTCGCCGCGCTCGCCCCGGCCGGGGCGAGCCCCGCCCAGGCCGCGCTGCGCTGGATCATCCAGCAGCCGGGCGTGACCACGGTGATCCCCGGCGCCCGCAACCCGGAGCAGGTCCGGCAGAACGCGGCCGCCGCGGCGCTGGCCCCGCTGGATGACGCCCGGCTGGCCGGCATTGAGGCGCTGTATGACCGCCGGATCCGCGCCCTGGTCCACGATCGCTGGTAGTCAGCTCGCCGCGGGAGACCCGGCCTGCAACCGGATCATCCCCCGGCTGGCCGCCCCCCTCGTACCGGCCAGCCGGGGGAGTCCGGCACCGCCCGGCCCCGAGCAGATTCCCGGTAACGGGGTGCTCGCGACCCGGTTCCCCGCCGGGCTGATGTGCTGCCGTGCTGGTGATGCGCCTGCGCTGCTGGTGCCCGTGTCCTTCGGCGGGACTGAGCTGGCCCCGTGGCCCGGGCTCTCCCCGGCCCGGGCCACGGTCCGCTAACGTCCGGTTCGGTCAGACCAGCTCGGGCCGACCGGGCTCAGGCTGCCCGGCCGGGTCGCCTGGCTCCTCCTCGCGCAGCTCCGCTAGCAGGTCAGCGGCCTGCTGGTAGAGCACGCCAGCCCGGGCGCAGATGCCGAACGAGCGCTGGCCGACCTGCTCCAGCGCCTCCAGCTCGGCCGTCTCCAGGCTGGGGGTGTGGAACATGATCGTGTTGACGGTCGCGTCGGCGCTGATGGTCCCGGTGCGGAAGAGCCGGCGACCCGCGCTAATGGCGGTGAGCTCGGCGGCGCGCAGCGGGCGGGCATGGGCCCGCGCCAGAGCGTCGCTGCCTGGCCGTGACAGCACCCGTGACACCTCCCGGTAGTGCGCATCACGGATGACGGTAGGGGGCGCCGCCGGGCCCGGCCAGTCGGGAGAATTCCCTATCCGGCCCCGAACGCCATTCGGCTGCCGCCCTCGTCGTCATAGCTGACCAGGCCGTGCTCCAGCGCGAACATCGTCGCCCCGGCCCGGGTGGACACCCCGGCCTTGGCGTAGACGCGCTGGATGTGGTGGTCGCAGGTCTTGGGCGAGATGCTCAGCCGCCGGGCGATCTGCTTGGTGGCCAGGCCGCGGGCCAGCAGGCCCAGCACCTGGCACTCGCGCTCCGACAGCCCGGCGGGCCGCAGCACCGGGCCGGGCGTCTGGCCCGCGGCGACGAGCACGGCGTTGGCCGCCTCCGGGGGCAGCAGTCCGGTCTGGGCGTCCTGGCTGAGCTGCGCGGCGGCCTCCTCGGTGGTCAGCGCGTCGCGGTAGGCCCGCGGCTCGCGCATCGCCACGTAGCAGTCGGCGGCGGCCAGCAGCCAGGCGGTCAGCGGCAGGTCGGCGGCGCGGGCGCCGCGATGGTAGCCCGAGCCGTCGCAGCGCTCGCCGTGCGAGCCGGCCAGCCGGGCCAGCGGGGCCAGCGCGGGCGCCGCCTCCAGCACCCGCTCGCTCTGGTAGCAGTGCAGCCGGACCTGCTCGCGCTCGGCGCGGGTCAGCGGCCCCGGCTTGGCCCACACGCTGACCGGCACCGTGACCCGGCCGATGTCGTGCACCAGCGCCGCGTGCCGCAGCTGCAGCACGTCAGCGGTGGGCAGCCCCACCACCACCGCGGCCTCCTCGGCCAGCCGGGCCACGCCGCGGGAGTGCCCGACGGTCCACATGCTCTTCAGGTCGGCGAAGTCGGCCACCGCCGACAGGCAGTCATCGAGCTGGTCCTCGCCGATGACCGGCCGCGGGCCCGGCTCGGCGTCCATCGCGTACTCCCACGCCGACGGGGCGTCCAGGCCCTCGTACATTTTCGGGCCGGTGTCCAGGAACGCGGTCACCGCCTGCGGGTCCAGGCCCGAGCCGGCCCGGCTGGACAGGATCGCCGCGGCCAGCTCCGGGCCCTCGTGCTGGCAGGCCACGTCGGCGTCCTGGGCGACCTGCATCAGCCGGACCGCCAGCGGCAGCTCGCTGCCGCTCAGCCCGGCTGGCATGCCCTTGCCGTCGTAGCGCTCGTACAGGTGCCGCAGCGCCACCTGCACCTCGGCTGACAGGCCCATCCGGGCGCCGAGCAGCCGCGCGACGTCGCAGTGGCTGGCCGCCCACTTGCGGAACTCGGCCAGCCCGCCGAACGCCGACCGGGCCATCATCGCCGCCCGGGTGAACGGCGGCGCGCCCTGGTGCGCGGTCCGCGCCGCCATGCTCATCAGCTCCAGCCGCGACCCGAACTGGGTGCCGAGCATCTGCGGCCGCGCGGCGAGCTCATCGCCGAAGAACCGCGCGTCGACCTCGCTCTCGGCCGTGCAGCCCGGCGAAGTGCAGTACCCCGGTGTAGTAGACGGTGGCCAGCTCGTCCTCGGGCAGGCCCATCGTCCGGCCGATCCGGACCGCCATGATCGCGGTGCGCAGCCCGTGCTCCAGCGGCATCCCCATCGACAGGTCGGTCACCAGGGACAGCACCCCGGTGGCCTCGGCCAGCCGCAGCGGGCGGGGCAGCGAGTTCATTCAGGCGGGCCGCAGGGGGGTTGCACCAGCCGGGGCGGCCCGCGCGAAGCGCAGTCTCAGCACACCTGCCGTGTTCCCTGCAATCCCAGTTCTACACCGCCCGCGGCGCCGCGGGCGCCGTTACGGCTCGGGGATCCCGAGCCCCTTGGCGCCCGGCGCGGACTGGACCAGGTCAGCGCCGCTGCGCGCCATCCACTCCAGCGCGACCGCCGCGCGGTGTACTTTCTCTCGCGCGATCGCCGCGGCGTCGTTCTGCAGGTGCAGCCCGCTGGGGTACAGCGGCCGCGCGTTGCGCAGCCCGAACTTGACGTACATCGGCGCGGCGACCCGCACCAGGTCAGCCGATTCCTGGCTGCGCACCACGCCGCCCATGCCGTCCGGCGCCTCCACGTACAAGTCAACCGGCACGCTGGCGGCGGCCCGCAGCTCGGCCAGCTGGCCCAGCGTGACGTCGGCGGGCACGTTGACGGTGGAGGCGCCCAGCTGCTCCAGCTGGCGCAGCGTCAGCGGATTGGACGGCGCCATCACCGCCGACACCTTCCAGACCACCGAGGCGGGCAGCTCGCCGGCCGCCTGCAGCTCGCTGACCAGCTGCAGCAGCCCGAGGTCGGCGATCAGGAAGCCGCGGATGCCCTGCTCCACGGCGCGCAGCACGTCATCGAGGGCGTACCGGAGCTGGCGCACGCCGCGCAGCTGGCCGGCCAGCTGCGGGCCGTCGGCCGCGTGCGCCGACCGGCCGATATCCCACTCCTCACGCGGCCCGGTGAACAGCGACACCTCCATGCCGTGGTCGGCGCCGATGCGCGCCATCTCGGCCAGCTCGGCCTCGCGCAGCAGCATCGCGCCGCTGCCCTGGGATACCCGGTTGACCGTCACGCCCGCCTGCGCCGCCGCCTCGGTGACCGCGCGCAGCACGGCCGGCCCCTCCACGCTGGGGATCTCGATCCGGTAGTGCGCGCCGTCGGGGAACCGCGCCGCGCTGGCGGCTGCCTCCGGCTCGCTGGTGAGTCCGCGCCGGGCCAGGATCTCGGCTCCCGTCATGTCGTGCTGCCTGCTTCCTGCCCTGCGGGCGTGAGGGGGCATGAGCTACGACAGGAGCATACGAAACGGGGCCTGCGGACTCACCCCCGCGCCGCCAGGCCGGCCCGCGGCCGGGGCCTTCCCCCGCGCCGGGTTTCCGGATATAACGTCCCTCAGGATCCGCCGCGCGCCGGCCGCGCGCGCAGCGGCAGCGGAGCGCGGGCCGGTGCCCGGGCCAGGGGATGCCAGGAGCGGTGATGGCCCCGAGCTTTTCCGGGCTGCCGGGCACGGCCCGCCGCAGCCGGCCGCCCCGCCGGGGCGGGCACCAGTGGCTGCGGCTGCTGGCCGTGCTGGTCATCCTGCTGGCGATCATCTACATCGGGCTCACCCCGTGGGCCCTGCACATCGGCGGCCGGTTCACCCCGCTGGCCGAGTGGACCGGGTACGGCCCGGTGCGCGGCAGTAACGGCGGGCAGTACGAGCTGCTGGTCCAGCTGCGCGGCGGGATGGACCTGCCTGGCAGCGGCCGTAACGGCGGCTCCTGCGAGAACTCCGGCGGCTGTGACAACGTCTCCGGCACGGCGCGGCTGTGCACCGAGAGCGGCGCCGACTACCACTTCAGCCTGGGCGGTGAGGTGCACGCGTGGCTGAGCACCGGCGGCGCGCGCACCACGCTGGTCCTCGACGATGGTCAGACGAGGCTGCCGTTCCCGGTCTACCTGGCCGGCCGGTGGCACGGCCCGGCGCTTCGGGTGGCCAGCACCGACGATGCGTTCACCAAGGTCTTCACGGCCCGCGGCGCGATCAGGACGGTGACCTCGACGGCAGACGACGGAACGGCGCAGGCGGTGCTGCGCTTCGGGTCAGTGCGGCAGTTCGAGGCGGCCTGCGCGGGCCTGGCCCGCTGAGCCGGCCAGCTGCGCCGCGTGCTCGCGGCGGAACCCCCAGTTCAGCAGCCGGCTGGCAGCGGTGAACCGGGTGCCGGGGCTGGTGGTCGTGCTGTCCAGCACCACGCCGGTGAGCGTGATGCCGTGCCGCCGCGCGGCGAACAGCAGGCAGTAGCCGGCCCCGCTGGTGTAGCCGGTCTTGATGCCCAGCGCCCCGGAGTACCGGCGCAGCAGCAGGTTGGTGGTGTGCCAGGCGTAACCGTGGTGCTGGCTGGTCGGCGCCAGATCGTGCGTGCGCTGGTGCACGATGCCCCGGAAGACCGCCGACTTCATCGCCGCGGCGGCCAGCAGCAGCAGGTCCCGCGGGGTGGCGTAGGTCGAGTGCTCGGTCGGGTACGGCAGCCCGTCGAAGTTGGCGAAGTGGAAGTTGGTCATGCCCAGCCGCCGCCCGGTCGCGTTCATCTTCGCGACGAAGGCATGCCAGCCCGGCCCGTAGGCGTGGGCCAGCGTGTAGGCCGCGTCCGCGCCCGAGGGCAGCAGCATGGCCTCCAGCAGCTGGCGCGCGGTCAGGACGTCCCCGGCGTGCAGGCCGGCGCTGCCCGCGTCGTGCTCGCGGGCGTAGCTCACCGCCGCGGCCGGCACCCTGAGCTTGCGCTCCAGCCGCGGGGCGTCCAGCACGATCAGCGCGGTCATCACCTTGGTGATGCTGGCGATCGGCCGCCGGTGAACCAGCCGCCGGCTCCACAGCCGCCGGCCGGTGGTGGAGTCCAGCAACTCGGCCGCCTTGGCGGTGATCCTGGCCGGCGCCGCCGCCGGCGTCACCGATGAGGCTGGCGTCCCCGAGGTGGCTGGCGTGCCCGAGGTGGCCGGGCTGGCCGCGGCAGCCGCAGTGCCCGGCGTCGCTGCTGCAGCCGGGGTTGCTGCTGCGGACGGTGCGGCCGCCGCGGCGGCGGACGGGGCCGGGAACGGGCCTGCGAGCTGGACGACGAGGGCCGCCAGCACGGCGCTGGCGGTGCTCGCTGCGGTGCCGGCTCCGGATCTCGTCAGCAGGCGCACGATGCTCCAGGAAGGCGGGGGCAGACCGCCCACAGCATCTCAGCCCCGTCGCAGACCCGACAAGTCCGGCCGGCCAGCCCGGAAGCCGCTGGCGGCCGGCCGGGTCCTACAGCGGAGAATTCAGGAACCATTCCTGGTTCGGGGTGAAGTTCCCGTTGGACAAGAGGTTCGGGCCGTACTGATCTATGTTAGCCAGGTTTGTCTTCAGCGAGTGATAGACCTCGAGCGCGTGAAACGGCGAGGTGTCATTAGCGAAGCCCACCTGCCCGGCGTCTGCTCCGACGCCATCGAATGAAGCCCAGAGCTGATTGGGGTGACTGGAGTTGCACGTGTACTGATCGACGTTGGCGAGATTGGCTGAGGATGAGTGATATACCTCTGCGCACTTGCCGCTTCCGACGTTCTTGAGCTGCCAGAGATCGGCGCCGCCCGCGACCTTTATGAAGTTAAATGTCCACTCCTTGTTCGGATCCCAGGCACAGGTGTACTGGTCGACGTTGTCCAGGTTGGCGGTGCCGGAGTGGTAAACCTCCATGCATTTCCCGCTGTTGACGTTCTGTATCTGATAAAAGTTCCCGCTGATAATGCCAGAGGCGGCTTCGGCACGCCGCAGCTGCGCGCTGCGGGCGCCATGCGCGGAACGGAACTCGCCATACCGGTGCCCGGCCGCGTTATGCGGGCCGTTCGCGGCGCTGCCCGCGGCAGCCTCGGCTGCCCCCGCGAACCCGACCAGCACCATCGCGCTCGCCGGCAGTAATACCAGCAGTCGCCGAATCCGGCGAGGCGAGACCCGGCTAACCATGTCATGATATTCCCTTAGAAATGGCATAACATCAACATTAACAGAGCAGCAGGGCGATCCCTTGTAACAGTACGGACACCATTGCTGCCCGGCTGCGGCCGATGCCCGCGGGCAGCCACGGCCGCCGCCACGCCGACCTGCTCCGGCGTGAGCGGGATCCGGCCGGGGCCGCCCGGACGCTGCCATGCCCCGGCCATCCTCAGCTCCGCAGGCGCGGCGTTACCAGCCGGTGGGCAGCGGCATGCCCTCGGTGTAGCCGGCCGCGCCCTGGATCCCGACGATGGCGTTCTCGTGCAGCCCGTCCAGGGTGTCCGCGCCGGCGTAGGTGCACGCGCTGCGCAACCCGGCGGTGATGGTGTCGATCAGGTCCTCCACGCCGGGGCGCTTGGTGTCCAGGTACATCCGGGAGGTGGAGATGCCCTCCTCGAACAGTTCCTTGCGGGCCCGCTCGAACGCCGAGTCGCCGGCCGAGCGCAGCCGCACCGCGCGGGCCGAGGCCATCCCGAAGCTCTCCTTGTACAGGCGGCCGTCGGCATCCCGGAAGGCATCACCGGGCGACTCGCAGGTGCCGGCGAACCAGGAGCCGATCATGACGTTGGCCGCGCCCGCGGCCAGCGCCAGGGCGACGTCGCGCGGGTAGCGCACGCCGCCGTCGGCCCACACGTGCGCGCCCAGCCGGCGGGCCTCGGCCGAGCATTCCAGCACGGCGCTGAACTGCGGCCGGCCCACCCCGGTCATCATCCGGGTGGTGCACATGGCACCCGGCCCGACACCGACCTTCACGATGTCGGCCCCGGCCTCGACCAGGTCAGCGACCCCGGCCGCGGTGACCACGTTGCCCGCCGCCACCGGTACGGCCGGGCTGAGCGCGCGCACCGCCTGCAGCGCGTGCAGCATCTTGTCCTGGTGCCCGTGCGCGGTGTCCACCACGAGCAGGTCGGCGCCGGCGTCCAGCAGCAGCTTGGCCTTGGCCGCCACGTCGCCGTTGATGCCGATCGCCGCGCCGATCCGCAGCCGCCCGCCGGCGTCGGTGGCCGGCTGGTACATGGTCGCGCGCAGCGCGCCGGTCCGGGTCAGGATCCCGGTGCACCGCCCGGACGCATCGACCACCGGGGCCAGCCGGTGCCGGCCGGCGTGCAGTATCCCGAACGCCCGCTCCGGGTCGGTGCCGGCCGGCAGCGTCAGCGGCTCGGCCGACATCACGTTACTGAGCTGGGTAAACCGGTCGACCCCGTTGCAGTCGGCCTCGGTGACCACGCCCACCGGCCGGCCGCTGGCGTCGACCACGATCACCGCGCCGTGCGCGCGCTTGGGCAGCAGGCTCAGCGCGTGCCCGGTGGTGTCGGCCGGGCCGAGGGTCAGCGGGGTGTCGTGCACCAGGTCGCGGGCCTTGACCCAGGCGATCACCTCGGCCACCACGTCAGCCGGGATGTCCTGCGGCAGGATCGTCAGCCCGCCGCGGCGGGCGACGGTCTCGGCCATCCGCCGCCCGGCCACCGCGGTCATGTTGGCCACGATGACCGGGATCGTCGTGCCGCTGCCGTCACCAGTGGCCAGGCTCACATCCAGCCGGGACCCGACCGATGAGCGCCGGGGGGCCAGGAAGACGTCGCTGTAGGTCAGGTCGTGGGCAGGCGGAGTCAGGAATCGCACGTTACCGATTCTGCCCCATTCCCCGGCCTGGTCAGGCGTGGTGGAACGCGGCGTAGATAATTGCGGCGACCCGGTCGATCATCTCGTCCCTGGGCAGCCGGACTTCTACGCTGAACAGGTAGTTCACCCGCTCCAGCATCATCAGGCAGGCCACCGCGGTGAGCTCCACGTGGCCGCCGCCGGTCTCGGTCTCGGTGCCAGTCCCGCCGATGCCCGCCCCGGCTGTCATGCCCTGGGTAATCGCCTCGGCGACCCGGAAGAACAGCTGCAGGCCGTCGCCGTAGACCTCCTCGCCGACCACGTCAGCCTGGCTGAGGATGCGGATGACCGTGGCATGCGCGGCGTACACGTCGAAGAAGCTGCGTACCCAGACCCGCAGCGCCGCCTTGCCGGCGTCGTTCCTGGTCACCACCGGGAAGTCGTCGGTGATGATCTTCATGGCATCGAGGGCGTCCCGCAGCAGCGTCTTGAACAGGTCGTCCTTGTTCGAGAAATAGAGGTAAAAGGTGCCGTGCGAGGTATTCGCCCGGCGTACGACGTCATCGACCCGGACTGCCTGGTAGCCGCGCTCGTCGAACTCGGCGAGGCCGGCCTCCAGCAGCCGGGACACGGTCTTCTGGCCTTGCCGGCCCAGCGCCCGGCCCTGCGCGGGCTCACCGCCGCGCATCGACGGCGGCTTCGGCTTGGCTGCCGTGCCGCGGGCTGCGCTGGCGGCGGCGCTGGCCGGCCGGACGGCCGGACCGGGCTCCGCGCGGGGGGTGCCTGACGCCCCGGAGCGCTGCCGGTCAGCAGCATCGCGCCGGGGCGGCGGCCTGCCCCCTGGTGCCTGGCCACCTTCCCTAGTCATGCAGCGAGACTAGCCCCCTGGCCGGGTACGCGTCACAGACGCGCCGTCAGGACCCCAGCACCCGGGCCAGGTAGGGGTTGCCGAACCTACGCTCGGGATCCAGGATGTCGCGCAGCGCGACGAAATCGGCGAACCGCGGGTAGACCCCGGCCAGGTAGCCGGCGGTGCGGGTATGCATCTTGCCCCAGTGCGGGCGGCCGCCGGCCTCGGTCATGACGGCCTCGACGTCGGCGAAGTACTCCTGGTGCGCGGCGGTGCGCTGGACGTGGATGGCGATGTAGGCCGAGTCCCGGCCGTAGGCGGTGGACAGCCAGATGTCATCGCCGGGGGTGACCCGCACCTCGACCGGGAAGCTGATCCGCCAGTCGCGCCGCCGGAACAGGGCACGCAGCTCGCCCAGGACGCCGGCCAGCGCGGCCCGCGGCACGGCGTACTCCTGCTCCTTGAAGCGCACCCGGCGCGGGCTGGTGAACACCCGGTAGGCAGCATCGGTGTAGGTGCGGGCCCCGAGCGCCCGGGCCGCCACCTTGTTGACCGCCGGGATGGTGGCCGGGGCCAGGCGGCCGAGGCTGGTGGTCGCGCCGAACACGGTGTTGGACAGGAACTCATCATCGAGCAGGTAACGCCAGCGCGGCAGCGGCCGGGCGGGGCCGGGGGAGCGGTTGTTGCGCTTGGTCAGGCAGCCCTCGCTGTGCGGGAACCAGTAGAACTCGAAGTGCTCGTTGGCGGCGGTCAGCTCGTCCAGCCGGCCGATGACCTCGCCCCAGGCCATCGGCTCCTCGCGGGCGGTCAGCAGGAAGGCCGGCTCCACCCGGAAGGTCACCGCGGTCACGATGCCCAGCGCGCCCATGGCCACCCGGGCCGCGTCGAACAGGCCCGGGTAGCCGGCATCGCCGCCGCCGTAGGCCGGGCCGCAGGTGACCAGCGCGCCGTCGGCCAGCACCAGTTCCAGGCCCGCCACCTGAGCGGCCATCCCGCCCAGGTCGCGGCCGGTGCCGTGGGTGCCGGTCTGGATCGCGCCGGCGACCGTCTGCACCTGGATGTCGCCCATGTTGCCCAGCGACAGGCCGCGGGCCAGCAGCGCGGCGTTCAGCACCTGCAGCGGGCAGCCCGCCTCGACGGTCACCAGTCCCGCACCGGGGTCCACCGACCGGATCGCGGTCAGCCCGCCGGGCGCCAGCATGACCCCGTCGGTCACCGCCGCGGCGGTGAACGAGTGCCCGGTGCCGGTCATCCGGACCGGCAGCCCGTCGGCCGCCGCGCGGCGCACCTCGGCGGCGACCTCCGTCCGCTGAGCCGGGCCTGGCCTGCCGGGCCGGCCGGGCCGTCACGTTCCCGGCCCAGTTCCGCCAGGGCGCCGGCCCGGCGCTCGCGGCCCCCGGGCCGGGTGCGCCTGCCGCCGGGCGGCCGGTGTCGCGCTGCCTGGTCATCGGCCTATTGTGCCGTCCAGCGCGGCGGGCACCACACGCAGCCGCGCCGAGCCCGGCCGAGACGATCAGCACGGCCACGCCGCCGCAGCACGCCGCGAAGGCATAGCCCCAGCGCGCGCCGCCGGCATCGACGATCTGCCCGCAGACCGCCGAGCCGGCCGCCACCCCGACGGAGATGGTGGAGGACAGCCAGGCCATCCCCTCGGTGCGGCGGCCCGGCAGCGAGCCTGCCGCTCGATCAGGCTGAAGCCGGCGATCAGGCACGGCGCGCAGGCCAGGCCCGTGAGGAACAGTACGGGCGCGAGCAGCAGCAGGCCGGGCGCGGCCCAGTACGTGGCCACTCCCGCAACCATCACGGCCAGTGCGTGATGAACCGCCGTTCCAGCGGCGCCCGCCAGGACCGCGATCCGTACCAGATCCCGCCGGTCGCGCTGCCCAGCGCGTAGGTGCCGAGCAGGAGCCCGGCGAGCGGCTTGTGCCCGTGCTCCTGGGCGAAGGCCACGGTGCTCAGGTCGAGCGAGGAGAACATGGGCGCCCAGGAAGCAGAACATCGGGGCCAGTGTGACCAGCGCCGGGGCCGGCAGCAGCGCGCCGGCCGCGTCGCGGCCCCGGATCCGGAAGCGGCGCCGCCCGGCGGCCGCCGGGCGGCGCGCGGCGGCGTGCGGGGGCGGCTCGGTGCCGGTCTGCGCGGCCAGGGCCAGCGTGCCGCCTACGCACACCACCGTCGCGGTGACCACTCCGGCCGCGGGCTGGACCTCGGTAGCCAGCAGGGTGGCGACCGCCGGGCCGAAGACGAAGATGAGCTCGTCGACGACGGACTCCAGCGCGTAGGCGGTGGTCAGCTGCGGCGAGCTGCCCAGCAGCAGGCTCCACCGGGTGCGCACGAGCGAGCCCGACCGAGGGCATCGACGCCCCGGCCAGGAACCCGGTGACCAGCACGGCCGCCAGCGGGGCCCGCAGCTCAGCGCAGGCCACGAAGGCGGCCGTGGTGACGGCGAAGATGACGGCTGAGGGCCGCAGCACCCGGGCCTGCCCGAACCGGTCGATCAGCCGGGCAGCGAGCGCGGAGCTGATGGCATAGCCCACCGAGCCCGCCGAGGCCACCGCGCCGGCCACGCCGTACTGGCCGGTGAGCGACGCCACCAGCAGCAGGGTGCCCAGGCCGAACATCGCCATCGGCACCCGGCCGATGGCCCCGGCCACGCTGAACCGCAGTGCGCCGGGCAGGCGCAGCACCTCCAGGTAGCCACCGTGGCCCGGCTGTTCTGGCACCCGCCCCGGACCCGGGCCAGGCTCTGTCTCCCGCTCATGTTCGCCGCAGCTAGCGCGAACATCCGTCATGTCGTCACGTGACCTCCGATATGACGGTATCTGAGGCAGGGAAGCTGTTTACCTGCGCGTGGTCTCCTCGGCCTTGGAGGCGCCCGGCGCGCCGGGTTACTGTGAACAGGCCATGGGACACCTTGCCCGCCGCCGTGCCGCCGCCGTGTCCGGCGGCAGCCTGCCCGCAGCACCCGAGGATCCGCCCGGCGGATCCCGGGCCCGCCGCCGGGCGGGCCGCCTGACGTCCGTGCTGGGCACCGTCGCGGTGGTCAGCCTGGCCGGCCTGGGCAGCCAGGCCGTGCTCGGCGCCCAGCCCAGCCAGGCCGCCGTGGCGCACGCCCGCCAGGCGGCCGGCCGTCACGTGGTGCCCCAGCCGCCCGGCGGCGCGGGCGGCCAGGCGCCAGGACGCCACCGCGGACCGGGCCTTCGGCCGGATCATCCTGCCCGACCTGCTGATCGTCGCCCCGAAGGGCCTGACGCAGCAGCAGGTCGCCCGGCTCGGCAAGATCCCCGGCGTCCGCAACATGATCGCCTTCGACGGAGCCCAGATCACCGTGGGCGGCCAGCCGGTCAGCGCGATTGGCGTCAACCCGGCCACCTTCCGGTCCTGGGTCCCGGTGCGCACCGCCTCCGACCAGGCCTTCTGGACCGCTCTCAGCACCGGCGAGTTCGTGTCCGGTGACTCGGTGGCGGCCCGGCTGCGGCTGCAGCCGGGCGACCGGCTACCGGCTGGCCGGGGCGGTCACCGCCACGGTCAAGTTCGGGCAGGCCTCGCGGCTCGGCCTCAACGGAGTGGACCTGCTGGTCAACCGGACCATGTCGCGCCGGCTCGGGCTGGTGCACCAGGTGGCCGCGCTGCTCAGCGCGCCGGGCGTCAGCATGGCCCGGCTGCACCGCCAGGTGTCGGCCATCCTCGGCTCAGGCGCGCGGATGGAGAGCCTGCGCAGCGAGCAGCTCCCGGTGGCCAGGAGCACGGGTACCGGCGCCGGCGCGGGCCTGCCGACCACCTACCTGCAGCTGTTCAAGGCGCTGCCGCCCGGTACTGCCCGGGGCTGTCGTGGACGGTGCTGGCCGCCATCGGCCAGATCGAGAGCGGCGACGGCACCAACGTCGGCCCGTCCAGCGCCGGGGCGCTCGGCCCCATGCAGTTCATGCCCGCCACCTGGGCGCAGTGGGGGATCCGCGGCTTCGGCCGCAGCGGCCAGCCGAACGTGCTGGACCCCTACGACGCGGTGCCGTCAGCGGCCCGGCTGCTCTGCGCCGACGGAGCGGCCCGCGGCGGGCAGTCGCTGTACCACGCGGTCTTCGACTACAACCACGCCGACTGGTACGTCCGCGAGGTTCTCGGGCTCGCGGCCCGGTACGCCGCCGAGTACCACTGACCGCAGCGGCCCCGGCCGAGGCCGCGCCGCGGGAGTGCTGGCGCGAGAGCGCGCCCGGGGCACTGGTTGGATAGTGAGCATGCCGGCCTATGACGCGCTTGTCCTGGTGTCCTTCGGCGGCCCGGAGGGCCCCGACGACGTGCTGCCGTTCCTGCGCAACGTGACCGCCGGCCGCAACGTGCCCGACAGCCGGCTGGCGCAGGTGGCCGAGCACTACTACCGGTTCGGCGGGGTCAGCCCGATCAGCCAGCAGTGCCGCGACCTGCTGGACGCGATCGAGAAGGACCTGGCCGCGGCGGGCATCGACCTGCCGGTGTACTGGGGAAACCGGAACTGGCATCCCTACCTGGAGGACACCCTGGTCACCATGGCGGCCGACGGAGTGAGCCGGGCCCTGGCCTTCTGCACGTCCGCCTACAGCTCCTACTCCAGCTGCCGGCAGTACCTGGAGGACATCGCCCGGGCCCGCGCGGCGGCCGGCCCGGCCGCGCCGCAGGTCGACAAGATCAAGCCGTACTCCGGCCACCCGGCCTTCGCCGCCTGTTTCGCGGCCGCCACCCGGGCTGCCCTGGACTCGCTGCCCGCCGGGGTCCGGGACGAGGCCGACCTGGTGTTCACCGCGCACAGCATCCCCGCGGCCATGTCGGAGCGCAGCGGCCCGGACGGCAGCGCGTACCCGGCTCAGCTGGCCCGGGTCGCCGCCGCCGTCGCGGAGCAGGCGGGCAGCACCCGGCCGTGGCGGCTGGCCTACTCCAGCCGCAGCGGCCCGCCGTCCCAGCCGTGGCTGGTCCCCGACATCAATGACTGCCTGGCCGAGCTGGCGCAGGCCGGCTCGCGCGCCGTTGTCGCGGTGCCGATCGGGTTCGTCTCCGACCACATGGAAGTCCGGTTCGACCTGGACGTCGAGGCCGCGCAGACCGCCGCCCGGCTGGGCCTGCCGTTTGGCCGGGCGGCCACGCCCGGCACCAGCCCGCCGTTCGTCGCGATGATCACCGACCTGATCCGCGAGTACCAGGCGCTGCCGCCTGCCGGGCCCCCGGTGCCCGGTCCGCGGCCCGGCGCGCGCCCGGCGCCGGCCCCCGACGCGTCCCGGCCGTCGCCGCCGGAGCTGGCGGGCTGCTGCGGCGGCGGCTGCTGCGTCCCGGTCCCGGCGCGCCCGCAGGCCGGCCGGTGAGCCCGGCGCTGCGCGGCCCGGACCCGGCCGGCCTGGCCGATCTGGCCTGCTCGGTGGCCCGCGAGGCCGGGGACTTGCTGGCGACCCGGCACGGCCGGGTGACAGTGGTGCGAAACCAAGTCCAGCCCCACCGACGTGGTCACCGAGATGGACCGCGCCGCCGAGGAGCTGATCCGGCGCCGCATCCTGGCCGCCCGGCCCGGTGACTCGATCCTCGGTGAGGAGGGCGGTCTCCTGGACGCCCCGCCCGCGGCCGCCGGCGAGGCCGGGGAGCCGGACGGCGCGCCGGTGCGGTGGATCGTGGATCCGCTGGATGGCACCGTGAACTACCTGTACGGGCTGCCGGACTGGGCGGTCAGCATCGCAGCCGAGGTGGACGGCGCAGTGGTGGCCGGCGCGGTCTGGGTCCCGGCTCGCGGCAGCCTGTTCACCGCGACCGCCGGCGGCGGCGCCTGGGTGCAGCTGCCGGGCGCCGGACCGGCCGCCCCGCCGCAGCGACTGGCCTGCACCTCCGGGGTGCCGCTGGCCGGGGCGCTGGTGGGCACCGGCTTCGGCTACGAGGCGGGCCGCCGGGTGGTGCAGGGCGAGGTCGTCGCCGCCGTGCTGCCGCTGGTCCGTGATATCCGGCGGGGCGGATCGGCCGCGGTCGACCTGTGCTCGGTGGCCGCCGGCCGCCTGGACGCCTTCTACGAGCGCGGCCTGAACGCCTGGGACTTCGCGGCCGGCGGTCTCATCGCGCGCGAGGCCGGGGCGCAGGTCGGCGGCCTGCACGGGCGGCCCGCCAGCGAGTCCATGACGCTGGCCGCCGGGCCTGGCCTGTTCACCGCGCTGCACGACCTGCTGGCCGGCCTGGATCCCGAGCGCGACGCGGCGGCGCCCGCCAGCTAGACGCCTGGCGCTCCCGCAGGGTCGCCGCCGGCATCGCTGCGGCGGTACCCCTCCACGGCCAGCGCCAGCGCCAGCGCCTGCGCCGGAGTCCGGCAGCGGCAGCTTGTCCATCCCTGCCTGGCGCTAGAGCACTGAGTCACAGGTCTGTACCGAAGTCCTGCCTCCTCGGCCGAACCCCTGGCCTAATCTATCGACTATCGATAGGTTATGATCGCAACTCGATCGAAGGAGACAGGATGGGAGAGCTGGCAGTGCGTGCGCTGCGCGCCGTGCTCGCAGCGGTGCTCGCCGGCACCGTGCTCGTACAGGCACTGATGGTGTGGGCGCTGGTCAGCGGGAGCGACCCGGAGGACGGGTCGCTCCCGCTGACAGCGCTGCGCGTGATCACGATCCTGGGCCTGGTGTCGGTCCAGGTCATCGGGGTCTGCGTATGGCGGCTGCTGACGATGGTGCGACGCGGAACCGTGTTCTCCCACGCCGCCTTCCGGGACGTGGATCTCGTGATCGGCGCGATCGTGGCGGCTGCCCTGGTGTGGTTCGCGGTCACGGCCGTCAATGCGCCGGGCCAGCGGGCAGACCCGGGCGTGACCGTCATCATGGGCGGGGTTGGCGTGGGCATCCTGGGGGTCGCGCTTATCGTGCTCGTGCTGCGGATGCTGCTCGCCCAGGCTGTCGCGCGCGATGTCGAGGCGGCGCAGCTGCGGGCCGAGCTGGATGAGGTGATCTGATGCCGATCGCCGTTGACATCGACGTGATGCTGGCCCGGCGGAAGCTGTCGGTGGGCGAGCTCGCGGACCGCGTCGGGATCACCCCGGCCAACCTGGCGGTACTCAAGAACGGCCGCGCCAGGGCGGTGCGCTTCGCGACGCTCGCCGCGCTGTGCGAGGCGCTCGACTGCCAGCCGGGCGACCTGCTGCGCTGGGTGGCCGAGGACACCGCGGCCGGGAGGCATCAGCCGTCGGCAACGGTGGCTACGGCCGAAGTGGACGGCAGACCCTAGACGCACCAGTCGTCTAGCTGCGGGTCAGCGTGCCGCTGGCCGCCGGGCCGGTCTTGCCGCGGAAGCTGAAGACCAGCGTGCCCTCGGCATCGGCAGACAAGGTCACGGTGCCGTTGGCGCAGGTGTGCTGGCCGTGGATGATGCCCTGGCTGAGGGTGAGCCGGGACTGCGTCGAGTCCTGCAGGCTCAGCTGGCCCGCGCAGGTGAAGGAGGCGCTGGAGTAGCTGACGCTGCCTGCGCCTGCCCCGGCGGCCAGGCTGACCCTGACGTCGAACACGTCGGCCGGGTTGAGCTGCTTAGCCTGCCCGGACCACGTCCCGGCGAACGAGGAAGGCACGGTCGCCGACGGTGCCGCGCTGGCCGTCGGGGTTGCCGGGCTGGCGGACTGGCTCCGGGTTACCCCGCCCGGCGTGCGGCCGGCGGCCTGGCCGCTGCCCGCGCTGCTGCCCAGCAGCAGGTGCACGATGACCGCGCCGGCGGCGATGACAACCGCGGCGGCCGCCGCGGCTGCCCAGGTGCGCCCCCGCCAGCCGGCCGGCGGAGTACCCCGCCGGGGCCCGGCCGCGCCATGCCCGCGGGCGGCCTGATGATGCGCCCCGCCGTGCAGGTGCGCCGATGGCCCGTGCGCTCCGGGCCCGTGCGCTCCGGTGCCGGGGGTGCCGGAATCCGGCCCGCCGGGCGGGCCGCGATGCTCGGTGGCCCGCGGGTGCGCCCGGCGGGCCCGGTCGCCGCGGCTGCTGCCGGCCGGCTCGCCGCCGGGACCGCCGTCCAGCTCGCCGCCGGGGGGCGGGTGCACCGACTGGTACAGCCCGGCGGCCCGGCTGGCCGCCCGCGCCAGCGTGGCGGGCCCGGGTCCTGGCTCGCCGAGCAGGCCGGCCACGATGTCACGCGCTGCCGGGCGCAGGGCCGGGTCCCCGGCCAGGCAGGCCGCCACCGACTCGCGCAGCCGGCCGGGCAGAGCGTCCAGGTCCGCCAGCGCGGCCGGCGGCCGCCCGATGACGGCGAAGACCATCGTCTGGGCCCAGGCCATCATGTCCGCGGCGGGCGTCGCCGTGCCGTAGGGCGGCGTGATCCCGAACTCGATCACCTGCGGGCCGCTGGCACTGCAGATGATGTGATCCGGGCCGAAGGCGCCGTGTACCAGCCCGGCCTGATGGACCGCGGCCAGGCCGGCCGCGCTGCCGAGCGCCAGGGCCTCCAGCTCAGCGCCGCCGGCCCAGCGATCCTGAGCGGCCAGCTCCAGCACGGACGGGCCCGGCACATACTCGCTGACCAGGTAGGCATGGTCACCCGCCACGCCGGCATCGAGGATCCGGGCGGCGCACGTCCCTGGCACCCGGCGCGCGGCGCCCGCCTCGGCGGCGAACCGGTCGCGGGCCGCGGCGTCGCGGGTCCAGCTGCCGCTCAGCAGCTGCAGCGTGACAGCGGTGCCATCCGGGGCCCGGGCGAGGTAGAAGGGCCCCGGTCCGGGCATGCCGGCGATCCGTCCCGTCAGCCGGTGCCGGCCGACGTGACCCGGATCGTCTGCGCGGAGCGGAGTGACCTTGGGCACAGATCATCTCCCCCGTGGTCGCGCGAAAGTAACCCGATGGGTGGTTCGTACCATAACCACTGATGCGGACGCTGTTGAGCGTATCCGGTAACCTGCCCGCTGCCGGACGGGCCCTGCGACGCTGGTCAGCGGCCGGGCGGGCGGGCCGCGACAAGTCCGGAACGGGGGGTTGAAAGGTGATGTGCCGGGCGATCGGAACCGGGCCGCTTTCGCGACACGAACACGTTGCCGGCCAGCAGTGGTGTACCGCGCGGCCGGACGTGGAAGAATTCCCCGCCGGAATCGGGCACAACTAAGGCTCCCCGAGCGTTACATCCGCGCGACGAGGTTAGTGAAGATGGAGGGGTTAGGGCCAACATGGCTACGGACTACGACAGCCCGAGGAAGACTGACGACGAGCTAACTGAGGACAGCCTGCAGGAGCTTCAGGCCCGCCGGATGGACAAGTCATCGACGGTGATCGACCTTGATCCCGACGATGTCGCGGAGTCCCTGGAGCTGCCCGGTGCAGATCTGTCCAATGAGGAGCTCTCGTTCCGGGTCATCCCGCGGCAGGCGG
This sequence comes from uncultured Actinomycetota bacterium, assembly GCA_963780555.1. Classification (GTDB taxonomy): domain Bacteria; phylum Actinomycetota; class Actinomycetes; order Streptosporangiales; family Streptosporangiaceae; genus DASUBV01. The sequence goes on from CAWACD010000002.1 coordinate 1,232,048, forward strand.
ACGAGTTCACCTGCTCGAGTTGCTTTCTCGTGCACCACAGGAGCCAGCTCGCCCAGACCAAGGGCAAGAAGCTGGTCTGCCGGGAGTGCGCAGCCTGACCACGAGCTGAGCGTGACGTGAGCAGGCAGCCGGGCGCAGGCCCGGCAGCGGTCCCGGTGACTGCGAGCCCGGCGGCAGAGCCGCCGGGCGGGTGAGGCATGCGCCCGGAACGGCGATATCGGGCGATAACGACCAGGCGGTCGCCGGGAGCGGGATGGCCAAGGGCCGGCTGGCAACGGCCGCGGGACGACGGGGTACGGGGACGGGAGGCGGGGGCTAGCGGAGCATTCGCCGTGACCGGCGGATGAGCCGGGTGACCAGCAGCCGGGTGCCGAGCCCGGCGATCAGGACGAGCTCGGCGGGCAGCACGGCCGGCGCCGCGGCGGCAAGCCCGCCGGGCAGCAGCGCCACCCCGGCCACCAGGCCGGATACCAGGGCGGCGACCGCCGCCATGGTGGCCAGCCACTGGCGCCGGCGCAGCATCCGGACTAGGTGACGGCGGCCATCGCGGGGCAGCCGGCGGACCACGAGCCAGACGTAACCGCAGGTCAGCGCCGCAAGTCCGGCGGCGATTGCCAGGCCGGGGCCGACCTGGAGCCGCGTCAGCACCAGCAGGCTGATCCCGGCCGCCAGAGCCCCGGCAGCCGGGATGATCAGGCTGATCGCGACTCTGGCCAGGGCCACCTCGGTGTTGCGCCCGAAGGTAGTCACGCCCGGCGCCGCGCGGGCAGCGCGCAGGAAGTACCCCGCGGCCGGGCCCGGCTGCCGTTCGCGCAGGCTGATCCGGCCCAGCTCATTCACGGCCCCCGCATGGCCGGGATCGATCGCCAGGGCGGCCTGCTGATGGTCGCGGGCCCGGCCCGGCTCCCCGGCACTGAGGGCCACCTTGCCGGCCGTGAACTGGACGTCGGGCTCCCGGGGGTCGATCGCCAGCGCCGCCCGGGCCGCCTCACCGGCCAGCGCCAGGTCCCCGGCCGCCAGCGCGGCCTGGGCCAGGCAGACGTGCGATCGCCAGAAGCCCGGAGCCAGCTGCCGGGCCTGCTGCGCCGCGGCCACTGCCGCCGCGCCGCGGCCCAGGCTGACCAGCGCCGTGCTGGCCAGCCGGCACGGCCAGTCGTCGTCCGGGCTGAGCGCCCTGGCCCGGCGGGCCGCCCGCACCGCGTCGGCGGCGCGGCCCGCGCCCAGCTGCGCGCGGGCCAGCAGGCACCAGGCCCGGGGCAGGTCCGGCGCGGTCGCCACGATCCCGGCCAGCAGCGCCGCGGCCTCGGAGTAGCGGCGCAGGTCGATCATCGCCGCAGCCCGGCTGAGCCCGGCCGTCGTCGTGGTGGTCATCGTGGCCGGGCCGGGCCGCGCCGCTGCCGGCCGGGCCGCCGCCAGACCGGCCGCCGGGGAGCTCACAGCAGCTTCCGCTGTCGCAGGTAGGCCACCAGGTCGTCGTACGCGCCGCCCTCATTGGCGAACAGGGCGACATTGCGGGCCGACTCGAACCACGGCCCGATCGACGGGCTGACCTGCCGTACCGCAGCGGCCAGGTCAGCCTGGCTGATCATCCGGGCCTCGCCGCTGCGCACCGAGTCAAGCAGCGCCAGCTCTGCCGCCGACTCGCAGACATGCTCGATGTCGGCGGCGGAGTAGCCGTCGGTCACTGCGGCCAGGCCCGCCAGCTCGATCCCGGCTACCGGCCGGCCGCGCAGGTGGAAGCGGAACACCGCCGCGCGGGCGGCCTCGTCCGGGGGCAGCACCAGCAGCGTGCGGTCGAGCCGGCCGGGCCGCCGCAGCGCGCTGTCGACGTCCCACGGGTGGTTGCTCGCCGCCAGGACGAACACCCCCTCATTGCCGCCGGCCACGTCATCAAGCTCCAGCAGCAGCTGGTTGACGGCACTGCGCATCGGCGCGCTGCGCAGCTGGCTGCGCTTCTGGCCGAGGGCGTCCACCTCGTCCAGGAACAGCACGCACGGCGACCGGCGGCGCGCGATCGTGAACAGCTCACGGATATTGCGCTCGCTCTGGCCGGTGAACATGTCGATGACATCGGCGAACGACACGGCCAGGAAGCTGGCGCCCAGCTCGCCGGCCACGGCCCGGGCGATGAAGGTCTTGCCGCAGCCGGGCGGCCCGTACAGCAGCAGGCCGCCGCGCAGGCTCTTGCGGTACAGGCGGCGCAGGTCCGGATTGCGCAGCGGCGCGAGGAAGGCAGCCTCCAGCCGGGCCTTGACCTCCGCCATCCCGGCCACGTCAGCCAGCCGGAGAACGGGCTGCCCGGCGCCGGGAGGGGGCTCGGTGCCCGGCTCCTCGGCGGCCGCGCCGTCGGCGGTCACGAACATCGGCGGCAGGACGCCGCGCAGCTCGGTCTCCGCCTCCGCCCAGTCAAACCCCCCGTCCGTCACCGGGCTGGCGGCCGAGCTGCCGTGCGGCGCCACCGGGTCCGCGAGAGAGCTGGCGTCCGGAGGGACCGGGCCGGGCGGGCCGCTGGCGTCCGGCGCGACGGCGTCGGCGGGGGAGCTGGCGTCGGGCGTGACCGGGTCGGCGGGGGAGCCGCCTGCCGGGCGGTCCGGCGCGGAGACGTCGGCGGCCGGGGTGCTGGTCGCCTGCCGGAGCAGGGCGAGTGCCCCGGAGTTGGCCGGGTCGGCGGCCACGATCGTGCCCAGGTGCTGGATCGACTCCTCGCGCTGACCTGCATCCAGCAGCAGGCCGGCGAGGTGGAGCCGGAGCGCCGGATCGTCGGGCATGGCCGCTACGGCGCGGCGCAAGCTGGCGATGATGGCAGCTTCAGAGTCCATGCAGGTTCCAAGATCGTCGCGTGATTTGCCTGGTTAACAGTGATTTTACGTGACGGTAGAGCGAAAGTGACGGCAATCGGTTACATCGTCGTATCTCTGCGTGTTCGGCCGCCCGCCCGCCCGTCAGCGACAGCACGGCGCCAGCAGCGCGACCCAGAAGTGATAACAGCAAGAGGCGCCGGCGGCGGGCACCTGCCGGAGGGGCCAGCAGGCAGGGCCAGCAGGCCCTGGGTCAGGCGGCGCGCGATGCCAGGCGGCGCGGTGAGGCCGCCGGCCTGCTGCCGGTCGGCGTGCTGGCGGTCGGCGTGAGCGGGCCCAGGTCAGCTGGCCGCGTCGGCTCCGGCCAGGCCGCGCTGCTTGAGCCAGCTCAGGCTGTAGTCGGCGATCTCGCGCCAGCCGCTGTCGATGGTCAGCGAGTGGCCCCGGGGGAACTCGCGGAAGTCGGTGATCGCCGGCGACTTGTGGTACAGCTTCCGGGTGGCCCGGGTGATCGATGCCGGGACGGTGTGATCCCGGCTGCCCGCGACCAGCAGCAGCGGGCCGCGGTCGTGGTTGCCGGTGGCGACCTGGGCCGGCGAATGCGGCGTGAAGTTCGCCGTCGCCGCCTCGAACAGCGGCTTTCCGGGCGACGGGATGGTCCAGCGCTCGAACAGGTCGGCCGACTCGCGCTCGGGGATGGCGTTGCCGAAGCCGTACCGGAACTGCTCGGCGGTCAGGGCCACTGAGGCGTTCCTGTTCGCGGGCTTGCGCAGCGCGATGGAGGCGACCCGCAGCGCGGAGACCGGCAGGACCAGCACGCCCTTGACCGGGGCGGCGTCGATCGCGACGCCGGCTGCAGCCAGGTTCTGGCCGAGCAGCCGCTGGACGATGAGCCCGCCGAAGGAGTGGCCGATCACGACGGGCTTGGTGCCCAGCCCCTTGATGAACTCGGCGTAGTGGTCCACGACATCGTCGATGCCCTTGCCCGCCACCCGGTCCGGCTGCTGGCGGCTCTCCTCCACGGTGTCCGGCTCGCCCGGCCAGCCCGGCGCGGCCGGCATGTAGCCAGCGGCACGGAAATGCTCCTGCCACGGTCCCCACGAACTGGCGTGCAGCCACAGGCCGTGGATGAAGACAACCGGAACGCCCGGTGTAGTCATGGTGGTTCCCCTCGCTGCGGCCCGTGGCCCCGATGTGACGGTGGTTACCACCCTTCCCCGATTACACCGATTAGCACCACCTCCCTGATCGCTACCCCCGCGCGGCCGTAACCGGAGGAGTCTGCGTCATGGGTGACGCAGACTCGCCGCGATGTGCTGATGCCGGCCGGGACAGGTCGAGCGGTGTCAGCGCGCGGGCGCGGGACGGCGAAGCTGGTGCAGCGTGAAGCCCCGGCCGGCCGGGTCGAGCTCGCGGGTGCGGCCGGTGAAGATCTCGGCCGCGCGCCGGTAAGACATCCGGGCCCGCCCGGTCACCGGGCAGACATCCGGGGGCGCAGCTCCCGCCGGCGCCCGCCGGTCGGTGAGGAACAGCGGCCCGCAGGGCCGGCCTGCAGCCAGCCCAGCAGCCGGGAGGACTGCTCGTCCCAGCGCAGCGGTGAGCCGGGCGCGCAGCGCACCGCGCGCTGTCCGGCCAGGTCGATGCCGCCGGCGTCCAGGGCCAGGATGCGCTCGGCCGGCGCGCCGGACGCCCGCAGCACCCGCCACAGGGCCTGCTCGCGCAGTCCGGCGCGCAGCGCGAACACGGCCGCGGCCTGGTCGTCGGACAGCGGCGGAGCCGCGTCCAGCCGGGCGACGCGGTGCCGCAGGCCGCCGGCCGGGTCGGTGGCGATCCAGCCCTGGTCCAGCCACCAGTACACTGCGCTGCGCAGCGCGGAGACCTCGCGGTTGACCGTCCGGGCGTCCACCTGCCGGGCCCGCCGCGTCAGCGCAGCGGCCAGCCGGACCCCGGTGGCGGGATCATCGAGCAGGGCCAGCGGCACGACGGGCGGCCGCGCGCCGCGGCGCTGGCCGCGCGGCGGCGCCTCACGGCCGACCAGCGGCCAGGCCCAGCTGGCCAGCGAGATCCGGTAAACCCGCCGCGAGGCCGGGCTCAGCCAGGCCTGCTCCAGGAACCGGTCAGTCGCCACCGCGTACTCCACCGGGGCCGGCCCCGCGCCCGCGGTGACCGTCAGCAGCTCGGCGCGCACCGCCGCTCCTTCTCGTCCTCGCGACGCCTGGTAAACGCGCCGCGAGCTCATCATAACGCTGTCGCGGAGCGCATTTACTGCGGCAGGAATCGGCCACAGAATGCGGCAGTAAATCATCTGGCGGCAATAACCTGTGAATTCGGCTGGCTGCGATGAGCGAGTAAATGCCAGGCTCGAAATCGTGCCAGAAAAGAAAACACCGCGCCTGTCCCGGCGCAGTAAATACCGGACCGGGCGGCTGGGCGTGCTGACCGAGCCGGGGTTCCGGCTTTTCTTCTGCGGCTATGCGACCTCGCTGCTGGGCTCGGCCATGGCCACCGTGGCCCTGATCTTCGCGGTGCTGCGCAGCGGCGGAACCCCGGCTGACCTGGGCCTGGTCTTCTCCGCCGCCGTCGTGCCGCAGGTGGTGTTCATGCTCGGCGGCGGAGTGCTGGCCGACCGGATCGGCCGCCGCCCGGTCATGCTGGGCACCGACGCCGGGCGGCTGCTCATCCAGGCTGGCCTGGCGATCGCGCTGTTCGCCGGCCGGCCGCCGGTGTGGCTGTTCATCGCGGCGTCCGCGCTGCGTGCGACCGGGGACGCGTTCTTCGGGCCGGCGCTCGGCGGCCTGCCGCCCGACCTGGTGCCCGAACGCCGGCTGGCGGACGCCAACGCGCTGCTGAGCACGGCCAGCTCGGCCGCCAGCATTGCCGGGCCGGCCCTGGCCGGACTGCTCATCGCTGTCACCGGCCCGGCCACGGTCATCGCCGTCGACGCGGGGACGTTCGCGGTCAGCCTGGCCGCGCTGGCGCTGCTGCGGGTGCCGCCTGCCACCCCCTCGGCCCGCACGCCCTGGCGAGACCTGGCCGATGGCTGGGCCCAGTTCCGCGCGCACGCCTGGCTGTGGGTGACCACCCTGCAGTTCGCGCTGTTCAACCTGATCAGCTGGGCGCCGTACCTGCTGCTCGGCCCGATCCTGGCCCGCCAGTACCTGGGCGGCGCCCGGGCCTGGGGGATCATCATGTCCGCTTACGCGGCGGGCTCGGTGCTGGCTGGCCTGGCGGCATCCGGCCGCCGCCCGCGCCGCCCGATGGTGGTCGCGGTCACCGGCACGTTCGGCTACGCGGCACCGTGCCTGGCGCTGGCCCTGCACGCGCCGCTGTTCGTGGTCGCGGCCGGCGCGGCCGCGGCGGGCGCGGGAACCACCGTGTTCGGCGTCTACGAGGTCACGATCATGCAGCACACCGTGCCGCGGGAGATGCTGTCGCGCACCACGGCGTTCCAGCTCACCGGGGCGTACGCGCTCGGCTCGCTCGGCTACGCGGTGATCGGCCCGCTGGCGGGCGTCGCCGGGGCCCGCACCCTGCTCGCCGTCGCCGCCGGGTACGCGCTGCTGAGCAGCACGGCCGTGCTGTGCGTCCCGGCCATCCGCGCCGTCCGATGGCCCGCCACCGCCGACTCCGGCCCTGACACGTCCGGCCCCCGCCGCCGGCCCCGGCCTACCCCGCCGACCCCGGCCCGGCAGCGAATCGGCCCGGGTCGCCTCTACCTGACCGTCCCCGATCGCGGGAAGATGGCACCGCTGAGGCGGGTGAGACGGCCCGGGCGGCGGGAAGGCAGGCATGATGAGCGCGCAGGCGGACGTGGTTCTCACCGGCGGCCCGGTGTACACCGCCGGCCCGGACGGCGCGCGGATGGGGCCCGCGGCCGGGCCCGGCGGCCGGCCAGCCACCGCCGTCGCCATCACCGGCGGCCGGATCTCCGCCGTCGGCGAGGCCGGCGACGACCAGATCCGGGAGCTGACCGGGCCCGCGCACCGAGGTCGTCAGCCTGGCCGGCCGCGCCGTGCTGCCCGGCTTCCAGGACGCTCACGTGCACCCGGCGTTCGCCGGCGTGACCATGGTCGGCTGCAACCTGATCGGCGCCCCCACCCTGGACGAGGCGCTGGGCCGGATCAGCGCCTACGCGCGCGCCCACCCGGAGAAGGAGTGGATCGCCGGCGGCGGCTGGCGGATGGAGTGGTTCGAGAACGGGACTCCGGGCCGCCTGGCCCTCGACGCCGTGACCGGCGGGCGGCCCGCCTACCTGCTCAACCGAGACGCGCACGGCGCCTGGGTCAATACCCGCGCGCTGGAGCTGGCCGGCCTGGACGCCGCCACACCCGACCCGCGCGACGGCCGGATCGAGCGTTCCGGCGACGGCGGGCCGCAGGGCACGCTGCACGAGGGCGCGGCCAACCTGGTCGGCGCCCTGGTCCCCGAGCTGTCACTGCCGGAGCAGGTTGCCGGGCTGCTGCTGGCCCAGCAGCACCTGCACGCGCGCGGCATCACCGCCTGGCAGGACGCCATCGTGGGCAGCTACCTCGGCTCGCTTGACCCGCTGGAGGCCTACCTGGCCGCCGCGGCCAGCGGCCAGCTCACCGCCCGGGTGCGCGGCGCCCTGTGGTGGGACCGCACCCGCGGGGGCGAGCAGCTGCCCGAGATCCTGGCCCGCCGCGAGCGCGGCCAGGCCGGCCGGTTCCAGGCCAGCACCGTCAAGATCATGCAGGACGGCGTGGCCGAGAACTACACCGCGGCGATGATCGACCCCTACCTGGACCCCACCGGCTGCCACCACGACCACGGGTCGGGCCTGTCCTACGTCGACCCCGCCGCGCTCGCGCAGTACGTCACCGCCCTGGATGCTGAGCAGTTCCAGGTCCACCTGCACGCCATCGGCGACCGCGCCGTCCGCGAGTCACTGGATGCCATCGCCGCCGCCCGGGCCGCCAACGGCGCGGCCGGCGCCGCGACCCTCCGGCACCACATCGCCCACCTGCAGGTGGTGCACCCCGACGACGTGCCCCGGTTCGCCCAGCTCGGCGTCACCGCCAACATGCAGGCCCTGTGGGCGGCGCACGAGCCGCAGATGGATCAGCTCACCATCCCGTTCCTGGGCCCCGAGCGCTCGAGGCGCCAGTACGTCTTCGGTGACCTGGCTGCCGCCGGGGCGCGGCTGGCCTGCGGCAGCGACTGGTCGGTCAGCAGTGCCAACCCGCTGCGCGCCATCCACGTGGCGGTGAACCGGTCGCTGCGGGAGGCGGTGGGCGCCGACGCCGAGCCGTTCCTGCCCGCGCAGGCCCTGGACCTGTCCCGGGCGCTGGCCGCCTACACCGCCGGGTCGGCGTACGTGAATCACCTCGACGACGAGACCGGAACCATCACGCCGGGCAAGCTCGCCGACCTGATCGTGCTCGGCGCCGACCCGTTCGAGGTCCCCGCCGCTGACATCGCCAGCATCGCGGTGCAGCAGACCCTGGTGAACGGCGAGACGGTCTACCGGGCCTGAGCGCTGTGCGCCGATACCCTGTGACGAAGTCAGCCGTAACGGTGCAGGAGGTCGGTCGGGTTCATGACGGTGAGCACAGTTCAGCTGGGCCGTGGCGGTCCTGAGGTCTCGCGGGCCGGCCTGGGACTGATGGCCATGTCGGGCGTCTACGGGCCCGCCGAGGAGCGCGAGAGCATCGCCACCATCCACGCGGCGCTGGAGGCGGGCATCACGCTGCTGGACACCGGCGACTTCTACGGCATGGGCCACAACGAGCTGCTGCTGCGCGACGCCCTGCGCGGGGTGCCCCGCGACCGCGTGTTCATCCAGGTCAAGTTCGGCGGCCAGCGCGACCCGGGCGGCGCTTTCATCGGGCACGACACCAGCCCGGTCATGGCCAAGAACTCGCTGGCTTACACCCTGACCCGGCTCGGTACCGACTACGTCGACCTGTACCAGCCGGCCCGCCTGGACCCGCGGGTGCCGATCGAGGACACCGTCGGCGCGATCGCCGAGCTGATCCAGGCCGGCTACGTCCGGTACCTGGGCCTGTCGGAGATGGGGGCGGCCACCATCCGCCGGGCCCACGCGGTGCACCCGGTCAGCGCCCTGCAGATCGAGTACTCGCTGATGAGCCGCGGCATCGAGGCGGAGATCCTGCCCGTGGTGCGGGAGCTGGGGATCAGCATCACCGCCTACGGCATCCTGTCCCGCGGGCTGCTCAGCTCGGCCACCGGCCGGACCATCGGCGAGCGGGACCCGCGGCAGCGCTTCCCCCGGTTCCAGGGCGAGAACCTGCGCCGCAACCTGGACCTGCTCACCGCGCTGGAGGCGATCGCCGAGGCTAAGGGCGTGACCACCGCCCAGCTCGCGTTCGCCTGGGCGCTGGCGCAGGGTCCTGACATCATCCCGCTGATCGGGACCAAGCGCCGGGTCCGGCTGGCCGAGACCCTGCAGGCGCTGGACCTGCAGCTGACCCCAGGCGAGCTGGCCAGCCTGGAGGCAGCGGTGCCGCACGGCGAGGTCGCCGGGGAGCGTTACGACCCGCATCAGATGGCCGCCCTGGACAGCGAGCGGGCCGCCCGGTCGTGAGCTGCCCCGTCGTAAGCCGCCTGGTGGTGAGCCGCCCGGTGGTGAGCCGTCCGGTCGTGAGCCGCCGGCCGTGAGTCCCGCGGCCGGGAGTCCGGTAGCCGGGAGCCCCGCGGCCGGGAGTCCGGCGGCGCTGCAGGCGGCCCGGTTCTCCGCGCAGCTGCTCGCCGGCCCGGCCGGGCGCAGCGCCGTCGAGGTGACCAGGCGGCTGCTGGCCATCCAGGCCCAGGACCCGCGCGGCGCGCGGCTGGCCATCCGGCCCCGGTCCGCCGGGCTGACTGCCGCCGACGTCGATGCCGCGCTGACCGACCGGTCCCTGCTGATCAGCTGGCTCAACCGCGGCACCCTGCACCTGGTCACCGCCGAGGACTACTGGTGGCTGCACCCGCTGGTCACGCCGCCGCTGCGGACCGCCAGCGCCCGCCGCCTCGCGCAGGAGGGCGTCACGCCCGCCGCCGCCGACACTGCAGTGGGCGTCATCGAGGAGTCGCTGGCCCGCGAGGGCCCGCTGACCCGGCCGCAGCTGCGCGACCGGATCGCGGCAGCGGGCGTGCGGACGCAGGGCCAGGCCCTCGTGCATGAGCTGCTGCTGGCCTGCCTGCGCGGCATCGCGGTGCGCGGCCCGATGACTGGCCGGGAGCACGCCTACGCCCTGGTTCGGGACTGGCTCGGGCCGACGCCGGCACCGCTGGACCGGGACGTCGCGCTGGGCATGCTGGCCCGGCGGTTCCTCGCCGGGCACGGCCCCGCCACCGAGCGCGACCTGGCCAAGTGGGCGGGCCTGCCGTTGCGGGACGCCCGGCGCGGCCTGGCTGCCATCAGTGACGAGACCACACCCTGGCCGTCGGACGGGGCGAGCGCAGGTGGGGCGGGCGGCGACGGGGCGGGCGCGGGCGGGGCGGGCGCGGGCGGCGAGACGGGGCGGGTGCGGAGCGCGGGCTCGTCGACCTCACGGCCGCCCGCCGGGACCAGGAGCTGCCGCCGCCCCGGCTGCTGGGTGCCTACGACCCGGTGCTGCACGGCTGGACTTCCCGCGAGCCGATCCTCGGCGAGCATCGGGAGATCGTGACCGTCAACGGGCTGTTCCGCCCGTTCCTGCTGGTGCAGGGAAGGGCCGCCGGCATCTGGAGCCTGGCCGGGGGAGTCATCGCGGAAAAGCGCTTCGGCCCGCTGCCGGCCGCGGTGGACGAGGCCGTAGCGGGCGACGCCGCCGACGTCCGCCGCTTCCTCGATCTGCCCTGACCCGCGTCCCGCCGCTCCCGGTTCCGGGCTGGATAACAGCAAGAAGCGGCGGCGGCGCGGGCTGGATAAGCCGGACACGCTGGCTGCCGGGTTCCTGGGCCCAGGCGTAATCAGGCCGTTACAGTCAGAGACATGGAGACGCCCGGGCTGCCTGAGCCGCTGAGCACGCTGGCCGAGGACTTACTGCTGCTGTCCTTCCGGGCCCGCGGCGGCCGCCTCGGCACCGAGCAGCGCATCGACTTCGGGCTGGCCGGCGCGCAGCTGGTGCAGCTGGCCGCGCTCGGCCGGGTGAGCGTGCCGGGGGACCAGATCATCGTCGGCGACACCGGGCCCACCGGTGACCCGGAACTGGACGCCGCGCTCGCCGACCTGGCCCGCGCGCCGCGGCCGCCGCGGCCGCAGGACTGGGTCGGCCGTCCGTGGAGCGGCATCCGGGCGGCCTATATCTCCCGGCTGACGACGGCGGGCGTGCTGCGTGCCGAGCCCGGCGGACTGGCCGGGCGGACCCGGTGGCGGGTCACCGACACCGATCGCGCCGCCCGGGCCCGCGCCCGGCTGGACGCGGTCGCGAGCTCGCGCGGCGACGTCGCGGTGGCCGAGGCCGCGCTTGGCGGCCTGGCCCACGCGATCAGCCTGGACCAGCTGCTGTACCCCGGCCGCCGCGGCCACCAGCGGCGCGACCGGCTGGCCGCCCTCGGCGCCGGCCCGCGCCCGGCCGGCGTTCCGCTCGTCCCGGCCCCGCGGCTGACCGAGGACGTCATCGACCTGGCCGGGCTCGGCGTGCTGGCAGCTGCGGGCCGCGCGGCGACGCATGCCGCGGCGAAAGCCGCCTCGGCGGCGCCGCACGCGGGCGAGCACGCCGCGCACCACGCCGACACCGGGCACGCGGCCCTGCACCTGCACCCGTAGCCCGGACACGCCGCAGTCCCCGGCGGGCCGGGGGCTGCGGCGTGCTGGTCGTGCCGCGCGGGCAGCGGGCCCGGGCGGAGCCTGCTAGGCGGGCTCGTCGTCGAGGTGGACCAGGCCCACCTGGGTGACCCGCTCGGGGCTCGTCCGGTACAGGTACACCAGGTAGATCACGCCGAGCACCATCCAGATCCCGACCGCCGGGCCCATGTAGGAGATCGGCGCGGACAGCGGGGCCACGAACGAGAAGGCCTTGATGCCGGCCGCGGTCAGCCAGGCCGGGATGAAGGCCGCGATGCCCAGCACCGGGATCAGCACGTGCTGCAGCGGTTTCAGGCCGCCCTGGCGGGCGAAGAAGCCGATGCAGGCGGCGTTCATCAGGATGTAGATCGCGGCCAGGATGATCACCAGGCCCGTGCCGACCATGAAGAACGCCTCCGTCGGGTCATAGCCCAGGCCCAGGCCCAGGGTGACGGCCACCGTCACGACGAAGGCAGTCAGGATGGCCAGGTGCGGGGACCGGTGCCGGGGGTGCACCTGGGCCAGCAGCCGCGGGAAGGCGCCGATCCGGCCCATCGCGTAGGCGGTCCGGCTGGACACGTTCATCCCGGCGTTGGCGTTGGCGATCGTGGAGTTCACGATGGCCAGGAACACGAAGAACCAGAACAGCCCGTACAGCGACCGGGCCAGGCCCTCCCAGGAGGCGTTGCCGGTCTCCGCCGCGAAGGCGGCGAACTTGCCGGGCCCGTAGGCGACGTCGACGGCGTAGGTGGTGAACACATACAGCGCGCCGATGCACAGCGTGGCCAGCAGGACCGCGCGCTGGATGGTCTTACGCGGGTTGCGGGCCTCCTCCGCCAGCGGCGCGGCGCCTTCCAGGCCGCCGAAGGCCAGCACGGTGTACACCGAGCCGGCGATCACCCCGGAGATCCCCTTGTAGCCCGAGGGGGTGTAGGAGGTGCCGAACACGCTGAAGGTGTTGTGGCTGCCGGCGTGCACGATCAGGAACACGGCCAGCACCACGAACACGGCGATCTCGAACAGCCCGAGGATGGTGCCCAGCCGGGTCGAGGTCCGGATCCCGTAGTAGCCGGCGGCCAGCACGATCACCGCGCCGGCCAGCGACCACGGCCACCACAGGCTGGCCGGGTAGCCGGAGAACTCGGCGTTCAGCGTGCCGGCCGTGGTGAAGCCGAGCTGCAGCAGCACCAGCGGGGGGATCAGCAGCCCGACCAGGGCGTAGCCCCAGGCCACCAGGAAGCCGATCGACGGGTGCAGGCCGCGGGCCGCGTAGGTGGCCAGCGAGCCGGCCGACGGCATCTCCCTGGCCAGCAGGCCGATGGACCAGGCACAGAACAGGCTGGCGATCAGCGCCAGCAGGACCGACAGCGGCAGGGACCCGCCGGCGAAGGCGGCGCCGGCCGGGATGGAGGCGGCGATAGCCGCGCCCGGCGCCATATCGGTGATGCTCTGGAAGGCGACCTCACGCAGACCGATTGCGTTGCGCCGTAGCCCGGTCTCTGTTGTCGCTGGAGCCGCTGGACCCGCCATTGTTACCTCGGATGCCGGTGGGGTTTTTGTTACCCGGATCATGCCATGCCGGGCGAGCCGGATATACCCCTATTTTGCGGACCCCGGCCCAGGCCCGGCGGCCCGCTGCCTGGACCAGCAAGACCAGCCCCAGCAAGGCCGCCGCGACGATCCCGTCGGCCCAGAAATGGTTGGCCGTAACTACCACCGCGAGCGTGGTCATCGCGGGGTACAGCAGCGCCAGCCACCGCCACGGGCTGCGCAGCGTCATGATGATCATGACCGCGACCAGCACCGCCCAGCCGACGTGCACCGACGGCATGGCGGACAGCTCGTCGGCGTTGAAGCCCGCGGTGGTGCCGTAGACCGACTGGTGATACAGCACCGCGGTGTCGACCAGCCCGGTGCCCGGCAGCATCCGCGGCGGCGCCACCGGCACGAGCTGGATGGCCAGGCACGCGCCGGTGAGGCCCACCAGCGTGGTGCGGAACCGCCGGTAGGAATCGCGATGCCGCACGAACAGCCAGATCAAGGTGGCGATCAGCACCGGGAAATGCAGGCTGTCGTAGTACAGGTTGAAGAACTGCACGAGCAGCGGATGGGGCAGGAACAGGTGCTGCACCCAGGTCTCGCTGGGCAGCTGCGCGACCCGCTCGGCGTGCCAGATCCAGCGAGCCCGGCCCAGGGCGCCGTCCGGCCCCATGACGCCGTAGGAGCCGGCGTACTGCCAGAGCGCGAACAGGCCCAGGACGATGGCGGCTTCCAGGGTGAAGACGCTGACCTTGACCAGCCTCGGGCGCCGCGAGCTGCGCATCACCGCGGTTCCCGCGGCCAGCACGCCCGCGGTGGCGACCGCCTGATGCCAGGAGAGCTCGAGGTCGATCACAGCTGCCCCGTGAACGCCTGGTTACCCCGGTCCCGCTGGCTCACGAGGATCAGGTTACGGCCTGGCCAACACCGCCGCGGAGCCGGGCGGGGGACCCGCCCGGCAGGCGGGCGGGCGCAGCGGGCGTCAGGCCATGTCGGGGCGACTCAGCGAGGCGGGGTCGGGCTCGGCCCGGGGCAGCAGCACCTCGGCGGTGACGTCGGCGGCCAGCCGGACCACGTCGCCGTCGGCGAGCCGGACCGCGACGCCGGGCAGCACCCGGTCCCCGTTCACGAACGTGCCGTTGGTGGAGTGCTCGTCGCGGATGCTGGCGTGCCCGCTGTCGTCCATGGTGACCGTGGCATGCCGCCGGGACACGTTCTCGTAGCTGGAGAAGGCCGCCGCGACCAGGGACTCGGCCGGGTCACGGCCGAGCAGCAGCGAGGTGCCGGCGGGCACTTCCACGTTGCCGGTCGGGAAGGACAGCCGCAGCACCGACGCGGAGATCGACCCGGTCCGCTCGTCGCGCCGCAGGTACTCCTGCATCACGGTGTCCGGGGCGGGCGGCTCTTCGGCCCAGACCGCCTGGCGCGGCAGGTTGGCCCCGCAGGTGAAGCAGATGAGGTCGGCCGGCTTGACCACCGCCGCGCAGGTCGGGCAGTTCAGGGTCGCCATGACGTCCTCCAGGACAGCTCTACAGTCTTCAGCACCGCTCATGTCACTCATGACTGCGCGGCAGCGGTTGCGGTTGCCTCCAGTCTGGCAACATCCACCCGCACGAGAGACTAACGTGCGACAACCGCGCGATGGTGCCCGGATGGCCAGCCCCGGCGACGGCCGGCGGGTGCCGGACTGGCCGGTAGCATCCTTGCCATGGTCAGCTTCCGGCTCAATGACGAGCACGAGGCGCTCCGGTCGACAGTCGAGGAATTCGCCCGTGCCGAGGTGGCACCGGTGATCGGCGACTACTACCAGCGCGGCGAGTTTCCCTACCCGGTCGTGGCGAAGATGGCCAAGCTCGGCCTGTTCGGCCTGCCCTTTCCCGAGGAATACGGCGGTATGGGCGGCGACTACCTCGCCTTCTGCCTGGCCCTGCACGAGCTGGCCCGGGTGGACTCGTCGGTGGCGATCACCCTGGAGGCCGGGGTCGCGCTCGGCGCCATGCCGATCTACCGGTTCGGCTCGGCGGCCCAGCGCGAGCAGTGGCTGCCGGACCTGTGCCGGGGCGACCGGCTGGCCGCCTTCGGGCTGACCGAGCCGGGCGGCGGCTCCGACATTCCCGGCGGTATGCGGACAACTGCCGTCCGCGACGGCGACGAGTGGGTCATCGACGGGTCGAAGGCGTTCATCACCAACTCGGGGACCTCGATCACGTCGGTGGTCACGGTCCTGGCCCGGACGGGCCCCGGCGAGGCCGGGCGGGCCGAGATCTCCGCGATCATGGTGCCCGCCGGGACGCCGGGCTTCACCGTCGGCCGGGAGTACTCCAAGGTCGGCTGGTGTGCCTCCGACACCCGGGAGCTGGCCTTCGCCGGCTGCCGGGTACCCGCGGCCAGCCTGCTGGGCCCGCAGGGCCGCGGGTACGCGCAGTTCCTGCAGACGCTGGACGAGGGCCGGGTCGCGATCGCGGCACTGTCCGCGGGACTGGCCCAGGGCTGCGTGGATGAGTGCCTGCGCTACGTGGCCGAGCGTTCCGCCTTCGGCCATCAGCTCGGCCACTACCAGGCCATCCAGTTCAAGATCGCTGACATGGAGGCCCGCGCCGCCCTGGCCCGGCTGGCCTGGTACGACGCGGCGGCGCGGCTGGTGGCGGGGGAGCCGTTCAAGAAGGAGGCCGCGATCGCCAAGCTGGCTGCCTCCAACGCGGCCATGGACAACGCCCGGGACGCGACCCAGGTGTTCGGCGGCTACGGGTTCATGAACGAGTTCCCGGTGGCCCGGTTCTACCGTGACGCGAAGGTGCTGGAGATCGGCGAGGGGACCTCAGAGGTCCAGCGCATGGTGCTGGCCCGCCAGCTCGGCCTGGACCAGCTCAGCTAGCTCGATTTCCCGCGAGCCTGCGCGGCGCTCTGGACGTGAAGCCGCCCCGGGCTGGGTCACCGGGCTGAGACGCGAAGCCGCCCCGGCCCTGCGAGCCAGGACCGGGGCGGTATTCCGTTACTGATGATCTTTACCGGCGGTCAGCGCACGATCAGGCCGCCAACTGCGACGGGGACGGTCAGCAGGCCCTGGTCGGACATCAGCTGGGACACCCGCTGGACCTCGCTGGAGTTGGTCGTCGACGGGTAGGACCCGAGCGTCACCAGGTTCGCCTCGAGCTTGGTCATGCCGGTGTAGCCGGGCAGGTTGTTCTGCACCGGGCCGTCCATGGCGGAGGTGGCCTGGGCCTTGTTCAGGACCGACTTGAAGTCGCTCACCGCGCTGGCGTGGTCAGCGGTCCAGCTGCTCATGGCGAAGTAGCCCGACAGCGGCAGCCCGGCGGTGGCCCCGGAGCAGGCGTCCAGGACCTCGATAGCGCCGAGCTGGGACTGCGCCTGGTAGATGTAGGGCTCATTAACCAGGATGGCCTGCACGGTGCCGTCCCTGAGCGCGGCGATCTCCGCGCTCTGCGACATCACTTTCCAGGTCACGGTCGCCATGTTGACGCCGTAGCTGCGCAGCACCGAGGTGGTCGCCGCGGTGTCCAGGCTGTCGGGGGCGCCTGATCCGTTCGCGGTCGAGGCCGAGGAGGAAGCCGACTTGGGGAGGGTGGCCTCGCTGGGGGCCGCGACCGTCTTGCCGGTCAGGTCCTGCGGGCTGGTGATGCCTGAGCCGGGCTTGGCCAGGACCTCCAGCACCCCCTGCGTCGCGTCGTAGCCGTCGGCCACGATCTTGATCTGCGGCCCGCTCGCCTTCTGCTGGGACTGGGCGTAGAGGAACGGCCCGTAGTCCCCGGCCGCCATGTCGATCTGGCCATTCTTCAGGGCCGACACCTCGGCGGCGACCGAGACATACTTCTTGATCTGCACGCTGACGCCGCCGGCCGAGAACTGGCCGCTGTGCTCAGCACTGAACAGCGGGACGGTGTCGACGCCGGGAACGGCCCCGATCGTGATCGTGCCAGCCGCACCGCTGGCCGGCCCGCCGCCGGAGCAGCCGGCGGCCAGGGCCAGCGCGCTCAGCGCGGCCAGGCTCAGGGCTCCGTGGCGCATCCATCGCCCGCCCCCCGCGGGGGCAGAGCGGCCCGGCCTGCGCCGGGAGGGCGGGGGAAGCTGGTGCGGCCGCGCCTGATCGAGGGGGTTCTCGGTCGGGGCAGGCCGGGATATGCCAGCCGCCGTTAGCCTCATGACACTCCTTGCGCGAGAGCCGGGGGGATTCTGGTGCCTGGCGGCAAATCCAGTGCTGATCCGGTCGGTTTTCCGAACCGGCGATGCGCCAGAGAGTACCCTAAAGCTGCCAGGTGTTAGGGCAAACGTCACGTTAGCTCGAATTTTCCGGTTCATGTACCTATTGGTGCACGGTACCCGGTTAGCGGGTTAGAGTTGCGCCTGGCTGCTTGGCTGTGCCGCGATGCAGATTCGTTATCCGGGAGGTCCGCCGTGTCGTTGGTGACGCGCACCGCGCCGGCCGCTGGCCTTATCCCGGTAACCAGGTGAGGGGTACAGAAGCTGTGCCGTCCCGAGACAACAAGCCCCGCGGCGGGCTGGCCGTAAGCCCGTCTGCTGATCGTCCGTCCCGGCAGGCGGGCGCCGGAGACGCCGCGCCGCCGGGGCCTGCCGCTGCACAGGCGGGCCGCCCGGGCTCGCAGGCGCCCGGTCAGCAGGGCTCCCGCAGCGCTGGCGGCTCGCGCCGGGCGCTGAAGAACTGGCGGGTGCGATCGCGGCTCCTGCTGCTGATCACGATCCCGACCCTGACCGCCGTTGTCCTGGGCGGTACCCGCATCGTCACCTCGGTCCAGGGCGCGCTGACCTTCCAGCGGATCGAGACGCTGGCGAACCTCAGCTCGGCCGTCACCACCCTGGCCGGCAAGATGGAGGACGAGCGCGACCAGACCGTCACCTACATCGCTCAGAACAAGGCGGGCCGGGCGGGCTCCCTCAGCAAGGACAAGACCACCCGGGACGGAGCCGCGCCGCAGCTGCAGCTGGTCAAGCAGCAGTACGGGTTCACCGCACCCTGGATCAGCCAGGTCCGCGACCAGCTGTCGGGAATCGGCGGCACCTACCCGGCCCAGGTTCAGCAGGACGCCCAGTCGATCCGGGCCATCCTGACCGGCCTGCCCGACCTGCGCGCCGCCGCGACGACGACCCAGCTGCCCGCCCTGAGCGTGGTCTCCCGCTACACCAGCGCCATCAACTCGCTGCTGGCCATCGACGATGACATCACGCTGGACACCGGCGACCCGGCCCTGGCCAGTACCGTCCGCGCCCTCGGCTTCGTCTCCCGGATCGGGGAAGAAGCCTCCGAGCAGCGCGCGTTCCTGGCTGACGCCTTCACCCAGGGCGGGTACGGGCCCGGCGTGCTGACGGCGCTGACCTCGGCTCAGGCCGAGGAGACCGACAACTTCACCGAGTTCACCGACTCGGCCACGGCGGCGCAGGTCTCGCTCTACAACAACACGGTCTCCGGCTCGCTGGTTGACCTCGCCAACGAGTACGAGCAGAACGCCCTGGCCCTCGGTGCCCAGAACAAGTCACTAGGCACCTCGCCGGTGACTTCCGATGAGTGGTTCGGGGCCCAGTCGGGCACCATCGGTGCCATCCGCAAGGTCGAGCAGCAGCTGGTATCCCAGGCCGTGAGCCGGGCCAGCGACCTGCGCCGCAACGCGATCATTGACGCCATCGCCATCGGCGCCGCCGTTGTCATCGTCCTGGGCCTGGCGCTCATCCTGACCACCCTGGTCGGCCGGTCGATGGTCCGGCCGCTGCGGCGGCTGCGGGCCGGCGCCCTGGAAGTGGCCGGACTGCAGCTGCCCGAGACCGTCCGCCGGATGAGCGAGAGCGACGCCGGGAACCTGCCGCTGACCATCGAGCCCATTGACGTCGATTCCACCGACGAGATCGGTGAAGTGGCGCGGGCCTTTGACCAGGTCCACCGCGAGGCACTGCGGCTGGCGGCCAACGAGGCCGCGCTGCGCGGCAACGTCAACGCCATGTTCGTGAACCTGTCCCGCCGCAGCCAGTCGCTGGTCGAGCGGCAGATCCGGCTGATCGACGACCTGGAGCAGGGCGAGCAGGACGCCGAGCGGCTGGGCAGCCTGTTCCAGATGGACCACCTGGCCACCCGGATGCGCCGTAACTCCGAGAACCTGCTGGTTCTCGCCGGCCACGACTCCTCGCGCCGCTGGAACCAGCCGGTCGCGCTGGTCGACGTGCTGCGTGCCGCGGTGTCGGAGATTGAGCAGTACGAGCGGGTCAGCCTCAACGTGCAGCCGGGTATCTCGGCGCGCGGCCACGCCGTCAACGACGTCGTGCACCTGCTGGCCGAGCTGGCCGAGAACGCGACATCGTTCTCCTCCGCCGAGACGCCGGTCACCATCTCCGGTCACCTGCTGTCCAGCGGGGGAGTCCTGCTCGACATCACCGACCAGGGCGTCGGCATGGGCGCCGAGGAGATGGCGCACGCGAACTGGCGGCTGGACAACCCGCCCGTCGTGGACGTCGCGGTATCCCGCCGGATGGGCCTGTTCGTGGTCGCCCGGCTGGCTGCCCGGCACGGTGTCCGGGTCCGGCTGCGGCCGGCCGCCTCCGGGGGTCTCACCGCGCTGGTCTGGCTGCCGGATGAGGTCATCAGCCGCGAGGGCGCCAGCCCGTCAGGGTCGCGGATGCCCGATAGCCCGGCCGAGCTGGCTGGTTTCGGCAGCGCGTCCAGCCGGAGCTTTGACGACCGGTCGGCCACCGCGCAGGAGGTCGATGCGGCCCGCGCCCCCAAGTTCGCCTCGCTCCAGGGCGAGAACGGGTCACTGGGCCCGCGCCGGGTGCCCGGCGCCGGGCCACGCCCCGGAGCAAGTCCCTGGGAGCAGGGCGGTGGCGGCACAACCGGGCCGATACCCGCGTTCCCGACCAGCCCGCAGCCGGCCGGCGCCGACGATCCGGATGCTGTCCCGCAGCCGCAGGCGGCCAGCGCGGACCCCTGGGACACCTCCGGCTTCGACACCTCCGGTTTCGACTCCTTCGATACCGCCTCGTTCGAGCGCCCGTCGTTCGACGCCCCGGCCGCTGGCAGCGGGGCATCCGGATCGAGCTGGGCCCAGCCGCAGGCCGCCGAGCCCGCGGCCGCCCAGGCCTCCGCCAGCCTCCCGCCCGCCGGCCAGGCCCCCGACTCCGCTGACGTCCCGGCCCCGGCCGGCGAGCCCGCCGAGGACAAGCCGGCGGCCGGAAACGGCCAGAAGCTGCCCAAGCGCCGCGTAGACCGCGCCGAGCCGCGGGCCGGCGGAGCTGGCGGCTCCGGCGGCGGCATGAGCGACATGTGGGCGGCTACCGGTACCACCGACATGTTCACTCGTCCCGCCGGCGGTAGCGTCACCGGCTCGGGCCCCGACGACATTGCGGCCGCCGAGCCGCCGGAGCAGCCCGAGCCCGCTGGTGCCGGCGCGGGCAGCGGCCCCGGATCGCGGCCGATGTTCAGCGCGCCGGTCACCAGCGAGGCCAAGAACGGCGCGCGCGGGACTACCGGGAACGGCAACGGTCACGGATCCGGCGGGACCAACGGGTTCAGCTGGGATGGCAGCTCATCCAGTTCGTCGGCCGCGTCGCCTGACGAGGTCGTGATCCCGCCCGCGGAGCACGCCACCGAGTACCGGCTGCCGATTTTCGAGGCCGTCGAGTCGGACTGGTTCCGCCGGGGCCGCAACTCGGTCGGCTGGGCTCCCGGCGAGGACGACGGCGCCGAGCAGCAGCCGGTGCGGTCGGGCGGCTGGTCCTCCCCGGCGGACGAGGGCTGGCAGGCCGCGGCCGCGCTCAGCAGTCCGTCCTCCAGCGGGACCACCACGGCCGGGCTGCCCAAGCGCGTGCCGCGAGCTAACCTCGTGCCGGGTGCAGTCGGCGCCGACGCTCCGGACCCCGCGCCGACCCGGTCCGCCTCGGTCACGCGCGACCGGTTCTCTAGCTTCCAGCGTGGAATCAGGGAAGGCCGGGCAGCCGCCTCCACCGGCGACAGTCCGGCCGGAGAGGATGACGGTTCCCGATGACGGGTGGCACGATCTGCCTGGGATGGTCATGCTTAGTGTCGGAACGCCATCCGGTCTCCCGCTGGTCACTCCGGTGACCGGCGCGCTACCGGGCACCGGGCTCCTGGTTGCCCGTCTTTATAGGAAGGAGCGCCCGTGAGTCCGCTTGTGCGCCCGGCGCAGGACCTCAACTGGCTGATCACGAACTTCGTCGAGCGTGTAGCCTCGGTCGCCCATGCGATCGTCGTCTCCGCCGACGGGCTTCCGATGGCGTTCTCGCAGGGTTTCCCTGCCGATCGCGTGGATCAGCTGGCCGCGGTCACGTCCGGTCTCACCAGCCTGACCCAGGGCGCAGCCCGGGTATTTGAAGGCGGTGCCGTTACCCAGACGGTCGTGGAAATGCAGCGCGGGCTGCTGATCGTGATGGCGATCAGCGATGGCTCGAGCCTGGCCGTCCTGGCATCGGCCGACTGTGACATGGGATTGGTGGCCTACGAGATGGCGCTGCTTGTCGAGCGGGTTGGCAGTGCTCTTACCCCCGACGTTCGCGGAGGCCTGCCCTCAGGCTGGCCGAATGGCGGCCGACAGTGACAGGAGGCTGCGGTGGCTGGACTCGGTCGCGATAGGTGGGAGCCAGCCGAGCAAGCGAAGCAGAGCGGGCGTGGCAGTTCGCCTAGCCCCGGCTTTGACTTCGCGGCCGGCTTTGCTCCGCCGCCACGCGATCCGTTTGTGCCCGAGACCGCGCAGACCGGCAGCGGGAGCGCTCTGGTGCGCCCGTATGCCGTCACCGGCGGGCGGACCAAGCCGAAATACCAGCTGCAGATTGAGGCGATGGTCGCCGCCTCGCACTATGAGGCGCGCGACCTGTCGGTGCTCAGTCCCGAGTGCCAGGCGATCCTGGGCTTCTGCCGGGACTGGCGGTCGGTCGCCGAGATCTCCGCGGTGCTCAGGATGCCCCTGGGCGTCGCACGAGTCCTCATCGCTGACATGGCGATGGACGGGCTAGTCCGGGTTCACCAGATAGACCATGAGCAAGGTCGCCCGGATATGAACCTGCTGGAAAGGGTGCTCAGTGGACTTCGCAAGCTCTAAGCTCGCCGCGGCCGAGGCCGCGGACACCGCGATGACCTCAGTGAAGATCGTCGTGGCGGGCGGCTTCGGTGTGGGCAAGACCACTTTCGTGGGGTCGGTGTCGGAGATCACGCCGCTGACAACCGAGGCGGTGATGACCTCGGCCAGTGACGGGGTCGACGACCTGTCGCACACCCCCGACAAGAAGACGACCACCGTCGCCATGGACTTCGGGCGGCTCACCCTGGACGCCGGGCTGATCCTGTACCTGTTCGGCACGCCGGGCCAGCACCGCTTCTGGTTCATGTGGGATGACCTCATCCAGGGCGCCATCGGCGCCGTGGTGCTGGTGGACACCCGCCGCCTCGCGGACTCCTTCCCGGCCGTGGACTACTTCGAGTCCGCCGGCCTGCCGTTCATCGTGGCCATCAACGGCTTCGACGGCGACTACCCGCACGCGGTACAGGACGTCCAGGAGGCGCTGTCCATCAGCCCGCGGGTGCCTATCGTCCAGTGCGACGCGCGCGGCCGGGGCTCGACCAAGGCCACGCTCATCGCCCTGGTCGAGCACGCAATGGAGATGCAGCTCAGCACGAGGTAGGGTCGGGCGTGCGCTGGGGGTGGCCGGGGGAGGACGTATTCGGCCACCGCGGCCCTGACGCGGTTGCGGTCCTCGGCGGCCGTTGTCGCTGCGGCGCTAGGGGCGGTAGCTCAGCCGGTTAGAGCAGCGGACTCATAATCCGCCGGTCGTGGGTTCGAGCCCCACCCGCCCCACCATGATCAACATGTGCTCTGAGCTGGACTTTTGTCCAGCCCGTGCGAGAGCCCGCGAGCCTAGGCCCGAAGGCATAGTTGCAGTTCTAGTTGCAGTTGCGTTCGCATGAAGGCCGTCTCGCGACGCGCAACTTACTCTGTGGCGCCTGCCCTGCCTGGCGGAACCGCTTGGTTCGGGAACCATCAGCGCCAGTTGGTGCAAAGAGGCCGGGGTGGCGTCCCTGGCAGTGCCACTTTCATCTAAGGTTTGGCGCTACCGCTCTCTCAAGGCGGTAGCGCCGGTTCAAATCCGGTCGGGGCTACTGAGGTAGCAGCTGCTCCAGGGCGTCCAGGACCAGGGCCGTCTTCATCGACCGGGCGGCCCGCCAGCCCAGGATCCGCCGTGAGTGGTGCACCGACGAAAGTCGGGTGAGCTGGTTGAGCCAGGTCGTCGACGGCTGGTTCTCCCGCGTTCGGATTGATCGTTTCCCAGGGTCGGGTCGCCCCTGTTTGCTTGTCCAAGAATTCGTCAGGCCGCGGCGCAGGGGCGGAATCGGGCCAGATAGGCCATGCTCGGGCCGCGGCGGGCGGTCAGGTGCAGCCCCTGGGTGTCGGCCAGGCGGTGCAGTCGGCCGAACGGGATCCAATGCCGGTCGAAGAACTCGCCCACCACTAGCCGTCCGCCAGGTTTGAGCACTCGGGCCGCCGCGGCTAGCACCCGGTCCGGTTCGGGGATCTCGCCGAGCGCGGTCACCAGGTAGACCGCGTCGAAGGTCTGGTCTTCGAACGGCAGCTCGCGTGCGTCGGCGCGGTGCGGGTGGACGATGTCCAGCGCCTTCTCGGCAGCTCGGCTCATGACGTGGTCCAGCATTTCCTGCTGGATGTCCACGATGTCCAGCCGGCCCTCCGGGCCGAGCTGTGGCGCTATGTGCAGCGTCTGCAGGCCGGTGCCCGGGCCGAGTTCCAGCATCTGCTCCCCGGTCCGGGGCTGCAGGATCTGGTCCAGGTCTGCCTTGGCCAGGAACGGCAGTTGCAGGTCCAGCAGTCGGCGTTTGGCGTAGGGGTAGGGCGCCTGATCGGTGAACCACCAGGCGCCGGCGGCCAAGGCGGCGAGCCCGGCCGCGGCCGTCAGGCCGGTTCGGCGCGAGGCCAGGCGGGTTGCGGCATGGGTCAGAGACATCTCTACTCCTCGTACTTGTCGGTTCCGGCGGTCTCGGTGGCCGATGGGAACGGGTGACGGATCAGCCGCAGCGCCAGCGCGACACAGGCGAGGGCTATCGGGGCCTCGGCGAAGACGGCCATCGCGATCGCGGTGAGCAGTTCGCCGCCCGGTGCGGCCGAGGTCACGTCGAGCCAGGCGTCGGTCAGCAGCAGCACCGCGGTGGCGGTGGCGGCCAGGACGCAGCGGTTGTCCGCGCGCAGCAGCAGTCGGCCGGTGGCGAACAGGGCCAGTGCCTCGCTGCTGTCCAGGCCCACCCAGGCCAGCGCCCAGTGGCCGTCGGTGGCGCTGGCTGGCAGGGTGAACGCGAGGTAGAGCAGCCATGGGATCATGGCCACGCCCGCCGTGACGTATGCTCGACCGAGCCGGCTGCGCGTGCCGCGGCGTGCCGGGCCGGGCGGATTGCCCGACTGAACCGGGCATCGGAGCCGATCCGCCTGGTTCAGCGTGCGGAGCATGACAGTGGTCTCCTTGTCTCGCCGCCCGATCGTTCGGGCCGGGAACCACTCTGGCCGCCACCGGCCGGTGAATCAGTAGCGTGGCTTTCCGTCTTCGGGGTGGTGCTGGGTACAGCCGCACGCGGTAGGTAGCGACATGGACCAGTGGTGATCAGGCCTTATACGGTGGGCTCCGTGAGCTCCGGCACCACCGACACCGAATCGGGAGCGAGAGGGCTCCGCAGCGTCCTGGCCGGCCCGTGGGCCCGCCGGGCCTGGCGCGATCTGGGGTTCACCGTCCTGTCCGCGGGTCTGAACCTGCTGCCCCTGCTCGTCATGGCGCTGCCATGGACCTTCTACGTGCCGATTTCGTTGCTGGCTGTGCTCACCTGCATGTTCGTCTCGGTGGGGGCGGCGGTGGCGCTCTGTCCGTGGCTGACGGTGCTGCGCCGGGGCTGCTTCTACGAGGTGCTCGGGGTGCGGATCCCGAGGCCGCCGACGCTCGAGCGGTCCCCGGAATCCTCCGGCGGCGTGTGGTCGGCGCTTCGCGATCGCCTGCGCTCGCCGCGCACCTGGCGGCAGGCGTGCTACCACCTGGTCGTCGGCCCGGCGGTGAACCTGCTCGGCCTGCTCGGCGGCCTGCTCTGGGTCGCCGCGCTGAGCGGCTTGGCGACATCGGCGTTGCTCGCGCTGTTCACCGCCGTCGGCGTGTTCCACTACGCGGGCCCGCGTGTCTGGGGCGGCGCGGAGATCTGGTTCGTGCTGCTCAGCGTGGTGCTGGTGTACTTGAGCCCGTGGGTCGTCTCGGCAGCGGTGCGGATGGACACCCGGGCGGCCGCCGACCTGCTCGGCCCGAGCCGGGCGGAGAAGCTGGCGCAGCGGGTGGCGAACCTGACCGAGAGCCGGGCCGCGACGGTCGACGCGGCCGACGCCGAGCGCCGTCGGATCGAGCGCGACCTGCACGATGGCGCACAGCAGCGGCTGGTCTCGCTGGCGATGAACCTCGGCCTGGCCCGGGCGACCCTGGCGGACGAGCTGTCCGAGCCGGCCCGACGGGCTTTGCAGGAAGCGCACGAGGAGGCCAAGGAGGCGCTGACCGAGCTCCGGGAGCTGGTGCGCGGACTGCACCCGGTGGTGCTCGAAGACCGCGGCCTCGACGCAGCGCTGTCCGGTATCGCCGCGCGCTCCCCGGTGCCGGTGCGGCTGACTGTGGACGGGCCGCGCCGGGTCTCGTCCACGGTGGAGGCCGTCGGGTACTTCATCGTCTCCGAGGCCCTGGCCAACGTGAACAAGCACGCCCGGGCCACGGCGGTGCAGGTGGACGTGCGCTTGGACGGCACGGTGCTGCGGATCACGGTAACGGACGACGGGATCGGCGGCGCGGACGCGAGCCGGGGCACCGGCCTGACCGGCCTGGCGCAGCGGGCCGCATCGGTGGACGGTAGCTTCGGGATCAGCAGCCCGCTCGGCGGACCGACGACGATTAAGGTAAACCTGCCATGCGAACCGTGATCGCCGAGGACTCGGTCCTCCTGCGCGCCGGACTGACCAAGCTGCTGGAAACCACCGGATTCGAGGTGGTGGCGGCGGTGCACGACGCGGACGCGCTGCTGACCGCGGTGGAGCAGCACCGCCCAGAACTGGTGATCGCGGACGTGCGGATGCCGCCGTCCTTCACCGACGAGGGCATCCGGGCGGCCCTGGTGATCCGCCAACAATGGACGGACGTGGCCATCATGGTGCTGTCTCAGTACGTCGAGGAGCGCTATGCCGCAGAACTGCTGGCCACCCGGACGACCGGTATCGGCTACCTGTTGAAGGACCGGGTCGCGGACGTGGAGGTATTCCTGGAGGCGCTGCGCCGGGTGGCCGCGGGCGGGACGGCTCTCGACCCGGAGGTGGTGGCCCAACTGCTCCTGCGTCGCCAAGACCGGCCGACGGACCGGCTGACCGCCCGGGAACGCGAAGTGCTGTCCCTGATGGCCGAAGGCCGCTCCAACGCCGGCATCGCCGAATGCCTGGTGGTTAGCGAAAGTGCGGTGGCCAAGCACATCAACAGCATCTTCACCAAGCTGAACCTGTCCGCAGCCGAAGGTGACCACCGGCGGGTCCTGGCAGTGCTTCGGTTCCTGGAAGGCACGGGCGCCGCCGACCGGAGCTGATTTGACCGTCTGCTGCGGGGGTTGATCCCGACTGGTTTTCCGTCAGGATTACGGCATGGTCGGGAATCGCCCGTGGACACGCCGATACCGAGGTGGGGCCGAAGCGTCGCGTCTCGAACGATTCACGGACACCCGCGCCACCCCACCCGCGCGGGTGAATCTCGATTCCGTTCGGCTGTCGGAGAAACGCTGTTGAGAACACGGACTGTCGGTCCCGAAGGCAGGCACCGATTTCTCTACGCTCGGCGGCGTGACTGCACCTTTCGAACCTGGCACTGACCACGGGCTCGCATCCGGTGTCGCTCTTGTGGGCACGAAGGTCGGCTACGCCCGGGACTCCACGGCCGGACAGCTTCTCGATCGGCAGATCGCCGCTCTGAACGCGGCCGGGTGCATCCGGGTGTTCGCAGACAAGAAGTCCGGCAAGGACGCCGAACGCGAGGAGTTGTGGAAGACACTGGACTACCTGCGCCCGGGCGACACGCTGGTGGTGGCCTCGCTCGACCGGCTCGGCCGGTCCCTCGGCGACTTGATCTCCATCGTGACAGGGCTGCGCCGCCGCGGGATCGGCTTCGCCTCGCTGCACGAGGCGCTCGACACCACGACGCCGGGCGGGCGCTTGGTCTTCCACGTTTTCGCCGCGCTGGCCGAGTTCATCAGAGAGTTGATCATCGAGGGCACGCGGGAGGGCCTGGAGGCGGCGCGGGCCCGCGGGCAGCGGCTCGGGCGCCCGCTGGCGCTGACCCCGGAGCAGGTGCGCTACGCCCGGGATCTGCTGGCCAGGCCCGAGAACAGCGTCTCCTCGATCGCCCGGCTGCTCGGAGTCTCACGTTCCACGGTCTATAAGCACGTGCCCGATCTGGCGCGAGGGCGTCACGTCGGTGTGCCGGAACCGGAGCCGCGCCCAACTGCCCTGTCCCAGTAGCCCTGCCACGTCTGCCAGGCTCCTGTTTCGCCTCCCTCGATCGTGGCCCCGTGGGAAAGGCGGCGCACCTCCAGGACCCTCCCCAGCGTAGGCCGGGGAGGTGGCGCGGAGTAGACGATATTTCTAGCCAGGCTCCGCTTCGCGACCTGGCTGTTGCCGGGGTTGGGGGAGGTCGTCCCAGAGCGCGAGGTGACTCCCAGAATGCGGATGCGCCGGCTGGCGTGCTCGATCACGGCCAGGACGTAGGCCTGAGTGCCGTCGAGCAGGTCGGCTGTAAAGAAGTCGCACGCCAGGACCGCGCCGGCCCGGGGGCGCAGGAATTGTGACCAGGTCGGCCCGGCCTGCCGCCGGGCGGGGTCGATGCCGCTGGCCTTGAGGATCTCCCAGACGGCCGGCGCTGCGACTTTGACTCCCGGCCCTTCCAGCTCGCCGTGGATCCGCCGGTACCCCCGTCCGGGATTCTCGCGAGCCAGCCGGCGGGCCAGGGCCTGGATGTTCCGGCGGGTGGCCGGGCGGCCGGTCTTGCGGTGCATGGACCTGGCGGCCCAGCGGCGGCGGATGATGTCGCGGTGCCAGCGCAGGATCGTGTCCGGTGTGACCAGCAGCCGCAGCCCGTGGCGGCGCGCCCTTGGTGTCACGCCGGGCAGGGTCGCTAGGAGGGCCCGGTCTGCCCGGTTCAGCCTCGGGCGGCGCGGCTGCCGCCGCTGCATGATGGCGAGCTGATGGCGCAGGATCAAGATCTCCGCGGTCTTCCGCGCATCCCGGCGCTGGGACAGCCGCAGCCCCGCGGCGACCCGCGCGACCAGGAGGAACACGAACCGCAGACACATTATTGGTGATCTTTACGGCGCACAGCCAGAAGAGCAACCCTGCTGGTCAGGGCCGCGGACGGGATTCTCGGCACGCACAGCCTCCCGGCGCTGCGTTCCCGGTCGATCTGATCATCGACCATGTCCTGGTCAGCGGCCCGTCCTGCTGACAAAGCGGCCAGGAAGTCGTGACAGCTGAGCCGACCGGGTGCCGCTGGGTCCTCTCGGTCACCACTGGCCGCAAGCTGCCGCCACCAGGCTGACCGCGACCGTGACCAGCACAGCTGCGAGGCCCGCCAGCTGCGAGAGCCTGGCCGCGCGCTGCCATGCCGGCCCGCGTGCGGACCCGGAGCGCTGACTCTGGAGCATTGGCTGCGCCGGGGCGGGATCGGAGGCTGGGTTGTTCACGTGATTGCCCTTCTTAGCGGCACCGAGGCTGCTGTGACGACGGGACTGACGGAAGCGCCCAGCCGGCGGGGCCTGCCCCCGCCGACGCTAGCTGCGGGCTGTGAGCCAGGCGTGCAGGCGGCCGGTCACGGTAAGCTGCGCGGCGGCGGAAACGGTGCAGGAGCCTGGGCGGCGGAGCGTGGGCTGAGCGGCGCGCCGACGCTGAAGCTGTCATTGCTGGTGTCTTTGTCCTTCCCCTTCGTGCAGGTCTTCGACCAGGCGACGGAGGCTTTGCGCTGCTGCCTGGCGGTGGCGTGTACCCGGATGACGCCGGGATGGCTGATCGTCTCGCTGACCATGCAGGGCGGATGCCCGGCATGAGCCGACCCGGTGGGCTGGGCCTGCGGCGGGCCAGGCGGGGATGATGATCGGCACTGCGGACGATGCCGCGGCGAGCAACGTGATTGAGTCATCGCATGCCGGGTCCTTCCTTGGCCACGCTGGCCCTGTCAGGGTCGGCAGGACGCGCTGCCGGTGATGTCATGACCGGGAGCGCTGGGGACGACGCCGGCGTTACAGGCGCCCCCGCCGGGCGGGAATGCCGGTTCCTGCTGCGGCAGACGGCCGGCGAGCCGATACTTGGGCGGTGATCGGAGCTGCATTCGAGGCCGTGCTAGCCGAGGCCCAGAGCGGTAACGAGGCGGCGTTTGACTGTCTGTTCCGCGACCTCCAGCCGGCGCTGCTCAGATACCTGCGGGTACGTGCCCCGCATGCCGCCGATGACCTGGCAGGCGAGACGTGGCTGCAGGTGGTAGCCGGGCTGGCCGCCTTCCGCGGCGGCGAGCAGGCGTTCCGGTCCTGGCTGTTCATCATCGCCCGGCACCGTGCTATCGACTGGGGCCGCTCCCGGGCCCGCCGCCCGACCGTACCCCTGGCCGACAGCGGAGCACAGGAGATGGCCGGGGCCCAGGACACCGCCGACACCGTGCTGGAGCGGATCTCCACGCAGGCTGCCATGACGCTGGTCGCGGCGCTGCCACCGGACCAGGCTGAGATCATCATGCTGCGCGTGGTCGCAGGCCTGGACACCCAGGACGTCGCGCGCATCGTCGGCAAGACCCCGGGCGCGGTGCGGGTATCCGCGCATCGGGGCCTTCGCAGGCTTGCCGCCATGGTCGATCGGGCGGGTGTAACGCTATGACCGGGCCCGGCGCTTCCCCCGCTGACATGCCAGCGTTCCCTGTCCCGGCCCGGCCCGGCCCGGACCTGGACGAGCAGCTTCTCGAGAGCATCCTGACCAGGCAGCACCTGCCACCAGATGCCCCCGAGCAGGCACACGGCGTAGCCGAGGTGCTCGCCAGCCTGGCCAGCCCGCCCCGCCCCGGTGAGCTGGCCGGAGCCCAGGCGGCACGGTCAGCCTTCGCCCGCGCTGTCCCTGCGGCCGGCGCCTCCGCTGCTGCCCGCAGGCGGGTCCGCCAGAACCGGTCCTGGCTGCCCGCGCGCCTCAGCGCCGGGCTGGCTGCCGCGCTGGCAGCGGCGACGGTCGGGCTGGGCGGCGCGGCGGCGGCGTACGCGGGCGCCCTGCCAGGCCCGATCCAGGATGTGGCCCATCACGCCATCGGCGCGCCGTCGGCCCGTCACCCGTCCGCTCCCGGCGCACGCCGGTCCGCCTTCCAGCTCTGCATCGCATTCCAGCGCGCCACGAACCGCGGGGATGCCCGGGCCCTGGCCGCCGCGCTCCGCCAGCTCACCAGGGCCGCCGGAGACTCCGGCAGCATCAGTGTCTACTGTGCCGCAGCCGGCCGGCCCGGCATTACGCCTTCCGCACGCCCCGCCGCACGCCCGACGCAGCCAGCCAGCGGCCACGGCAAGGCCAGTCCTCACGGCCACCCCACGGCAAGGGCTCATGGCAGGGCCAGCGGCCACGGTAAAGCCAGCAGCCACGGCAAAGCCAGCAGCCACGCCCACGGCAGCGCCAGGTAGCACGCAGGGCGGCGGGCAGGCGCCACCAGGACCGCCGGGCCACCCGCCCCGCCCGGCGCTCTTGCCGCCACCCGCCGGCCAGCCGTGCGAACGCCATCTCCGGCGGGCGCAGGCCCGCCGCGCCGCACCCGGGTCGTAGTCAGAGCGCTGTCTCTGCCTGGCAGCTGCGCATCCGGTGTCACCGGGTGCTGTAACAGCCAGGCGCCTCCCGGCGCTTGACAGCAATGGGGTCGCCCAGGGGACGGCCGGGCTGGCACGCCAGAGGCGTCCGCCGACCGCCGACGTCCAGATAGCTAACCGCGGAGGAAGCTGTGGATCTGGTCGCTGAGATCATGCAGCTGATCGACGCCAGAGCTGATGACCCCCGGCTGCGGTGGTCACCTGACCGGGCGACTGTGCAGCTGGTCTTCAGCAGGCTGATCCTGGACGGCGAGCCGAGGACGGACCCGCCGGGGCGCCGTGCCCGGACCGGGGAGGTCTGGCGGGCCGCGATGATTCAGCACGGCTGGGCGCCCACCGCACAGGCCGGCGTATACACCCGGCCCGCCCCGGCGACCGACTCTGGCTCCGGCCCCCCGCCGGCGTAGTCACCCCGGCGCTGACCCACAACACGCCGGCGGGAAGGGACGGGCTGAACGCCCTTACCCCGCGCGGAGTATGCGCCGCCTCTGAGTCCCGGTCATCACTCGTAAATGATTGATAAAGGCGATAAAGGCGAATAGCTGAAGTTCGTTATACATCGAGAGGAATGACCGAGATGTTAAGGCCAGCGCCTGCCACCGTTACCAGAAGCTGCTGAGAGGACAACGTGATGGCCAGCAGGGCGAATGCGCCCCGTAGCGAGGTGATGAGCGCGCCAGGCGCTGATCAGATCCGCGAGCGGGTTCTGCTCGCCGCATGCGGGGTCTACCAGGTCGTAGCGGCCGCCCACGATATCGATCGTGCTATCTGGCCGGTACACCTGCAGATCAAGGCGGGCATGACCCGTGACCAGGAATGGTTCCTGCTGCGCGATCAGATCGAGGCCCGGCGGCGGGCATTCGTCAAACGTCGCCCGGCGCCGGCTGGCCCCGTCCGGACCTCCGCTGCGTCGTCTGACGGGAAGGCCCGATCGGGATGACCCCATCTGGACGACGCGGGCCTTCCAGCCGGACGCAGAGGACAGGTCAACAACGGCAAATGCTGACTAGCAAGCCAGCGACCGCGGCTTGGGTTTGTGGATCATCTCTGGCGGGCCCTTTGAGATCGACAGCTCCGCGCCGGCCGTGATGCTGCACTGATGGCCCGCTTCAGTTGCAGTTCTAGTTGCAGTTCACCCTCGTACGCCGAGGGCTGCTCGTGTTCATCGGCCCAGGTGAGGACGTTCCCGGTCAGTGGCGAACGGCGGGGGAGCGGACTCATAATCCGTCGGTCGTGGGTTCGAGCCCCACCCGCCCCACCATGGAAATATGTTCTGACCTGGGCTTTTGCAGGATTCTCTGAGGTCCTGCCGGGTTCAGGGAGGCGGCTTGGTTGCAGTTCTGGTTGTATTTCACTCGCGCAGTCAGACTCCTCTGTCGGACTGTCTGCCCAGGTCAGGAGTCTGCTGCTAGTGGCGGACCGGCGGATTCTTAGTCCGCCGGTCACGCCCTTGACCTTGCTCAGGCTCGGTTGGCGGCTGCGGCGCTACGCTTGTTGGGTGACTGACGATGTGCTGACCTTGGCTGGCCTGCGTCGTCGTCGTGCGGAGATCCTGGGCGTCGCGCGGAGGCGCCATGCGCACCGGATTGCAGTGTTCGGCTCGGTAGCCAGGGGTGAGGCCCGCGAGGGCAGTGATCTAGACCTGCTCGTGGACTTCGAGGAAGGCACGTCACTACTTGATCATGTCGGCCTGTTCCAGGATCTTGAGGAGCTCCTGGGCGTGGGAGTTGACGTGGTGACGCGGAGTGCTCTGAAGCCGCGAGATGAACACATCCGCGTCGAGGCCGTGGATCTGTGACCAGGTCGGCAGAGGACTTGCTGGCGGACCTGGCCGAGGCGGTTGATGCGGCGGCCGAGCTGGTCGGGTTCGGCAAGGAGCGCTGGGAGGCTGAGCGTCCGCTGCGTCTGGCCGGCGAGGCCGTCATCGGCCGCCTGGGGCGATATTGCCGGCAAGCTGCCTGAGGAGGTCATCAAGGCCACGCCGGAGATCCCGTGGCGCGAGGTAAAGGGCATGCGGATCATCGCTGCTCATGCGTATCACCGCATTGACTACGACGAGGTCTGGGTCACGCTTCGCGACGACATCCCTCGCTTGAATGATGCAGTCATGCGCTGGCGCCAGAGCGAAGGGTGAAGCTCTGAGCTCGACGCCCTGGGGAGACGGGGCGCGCTGTTCGGGCGCCCAGCCCGGTCAGCGCTGTTGACTCCGCCGTCGGCACTGGTGAGCCTGCGCGGCCATACGCGGTTGTCAGCACAGCGGCCGGCAAGGCTGCCCGGTTCGAGAATGCTGATCGAGCTGCTCGAATCACGAAGATGGAGCGGTGACTGGAGCTGCGGCCGTACGCATGCCGTCTAGGAGATGGAGGAATACCTGCTCGGTGACCAAGCGGATACCTCTGTCGCGGGCCTGCCGTGCCTTCCCGGATTGGGAGTAGGGTTCGGCGGCGACGACCAGAGTCGTCTTGCCACTGGCAGCGCTGGTCACGATCAGGCCGGCTGCGGTGGCAAGCGCTTCGACCTCGGCGCGGCTGCCGTTCATGTCGCCGGTGAACACGACCCGGTCGCCGGGCCGCAGTCCCGCGGCCCCAGGCCCGCCGGTCTCAGGTGAGGGCCTATTAGGCGAATCATCGAGGATGGCCAGGGCCTCGGCTGCGGGGAATGTCCAGGAGCCGGGCGACTTCGAGTAGGTCGGCACGTTCCAGGTCAGTGACAACGCGGTCGCGCCAGGCGGTCGCGGCGAGGTGGTGAAGGTACTGGCGGTGGGCCTGCTCGGCACTGTCGCGGGTTAGTCCGAGTTCCGCGGCCAGGCCAGACAGTGTGGCAGCTTCGTGATCAGTGATCCGGCGGTCTTCCAGGGCGCGATCTAGGACACCCAGGTACGAATCGATGTCACCGCCGGGGCCGCGAGGCAGGCGGTCGATGAGCGCGGCCTCTCCGGCCGGCCTGCTGGTCTGCTCGGGCCATCGCCGGGCTCCGAAACGCGATGCCTTCACAGGCGCTGACCTTCCGGCAGGCCGGTCCCGGGTTCGCGGTGATGGCGGCGCTGGGGCTCCAGGTGGTGACCGGTTGCGGCGCGCTGCCTGGGAGGCGGCGCCCTGATCGATCATTTTCGGGCCAGCTGCTGCGGAAGACCAGTTCCCGGCCGGCGCTGACGTCCGGCTGCCGCGCGTTCTTCCTGATCTGCGCTCCTCGGCTTCTGTACCCAGGCCGGTTCTGGCTGCCTGCCATGGGTATCCGGTAGGCAGGGGGTGGGATCCCGCGCTCGTGCTGCGGGAGGTCCTGGCGGGATCAGAGGGGGTAAGGGGCATGGGACTGCCTGCGTTCGGCGGGGCTGCCGCCGTGCTAGCTGAGGTCCTGGCGCAGTCCGCCCTGGCGCAGCCGGAGGCGCTTGGTGATGTGCTGGCCGCGGCGGGCCGCCCGCTGGGCGTCAGCGCTGTCCAGGTTTACCTCGCTGACATCGAGCAGCGGCACCTTTATCCGCTCAGCGAAGCCGAGGCCCCTGGGCTGGTGATCGACTCGACTCTCGCTGGCCGCGCCTTCCAGACCGGGGCTGTCCAGCAGACGTCGGCAGATCCTGGTGGTGCCGAGGATGATGCCTGCAGCGCTGGACCGCGCAAGCTATGGGTGCCCCTCGTGAACGGCGCCGAGCGCCTCGGCGTCCTCGGCATAGTCGCCGAGGACGCCGGCGAGACTACGCTTGCCCGGTGCCAGGCGCTGGCGTCGCTGGCCGGGCTCATCGTCGCCAGCAACGCCGGATGCAGTGACGCCTACGCCCGGGCCCGGCGCAGCCAGCCGGTGGCCTTGCAGGCGGAGATGGTCCATGCGTTCACGCCCCCGTCCTCGTTCGCCACCGCCCGGGTGAGCGTATCGGCAATCCTGGAGCCCGCCTACGAGGTGGGCGGCGATGCGTACGACTACAGCCTGCTCGGCGACCGGATGCAGGTCTCCGTGCTCGACGCGGCCGGCCATGACTTGAACGCCGGCCTGGTCGCCAGCATCGCGATCGCCGCCTGCCGCAGCACCCGCCGCGCAGGCGGCAGCCTCACCGACATGGCCCAGCACGCCGATCGCGTCATCGCGGCCCAGTTCCGCGATATCCGGTTCGCCACCGCGCTGCTGTGCGAGCTGAATACCTCAACAGGCGAACTCGCGTGGATCCCGTGCGGTCATCCGCCGCCCCTGCTCATCCGCGACGGCAAGGTCATCAAGGAGCTCGCCCGGCCGCCGTGGCTGCCGCTCGGCCTGCGCCTCGATGAAGCCTCGCCCCTCGGCACCGGGGCCGCTGACCAGCTGCCAGCTCCCTGCACCGAGCAGCTCCAGGAAGGCGACCGGCTCCTGCTGTACACCGACGGCGTCACCGAAGGCCGCGATGCAGACCGCAGCCCGTTCGGCACGGACCGGCTCAGCGACTTCATCATCCGCAGCACCGCCACCGGGCTACCGGCCCCTGAGGCCCTCCGTCGCCTCGACCGCGCCGTCCTGGACTTCCAGGACGGGCACCTCTCCGACGATGCCACCATCGTCTTGCTGGAATGGGTGCCCGGCGCCCCCCGCCGGCTAGCCAGCCCGTGATGCTCCGCCGACCGCGCGGCCGACTCGGTACCGAGAACCGGCGAGACGATCAACGACGCAACGCGCCATTCGGATCCGGCGTGCGGGCTCGAGTAGACCTCGTTTGCCACGAAGAATGTTTCCGGGAACAGATTCCACCCGTAGTATGAGTCCCCGAACGCGGGTACGTTCATTGTCGGCTCGCCGTCGCCCGGGATTGCCATCCAGCCGCTGGAGTCCTCGGTGAGGACGCAGCGGCAGTCGTCATCAATGAATCGCAGGCGATATTCCTTAGCAGCGTGAGGATGAGCCGTGTGCCGTGCGCAGGGAACCCAGTTCTGACTCCTGCTCCGGGGATGCCGGACCTCATCGCGGCAGTAGCGGGCGTTTGGCTCTAGGTGTCGAATGTCGTCGCCCATCCTGATCCGCCGGCTGATGGAGGTTCGGTCAGGCAGGCACGGCGATGGATGCCAGAGCATCCGTTAGGCGCTGGCGGTGAGGCGGCGGCGGCTCGAGCAGCGGGAGGCGCACCGTGGCGTGCGGGATGATCCCGAGTTCGGCCAGGGCGGCCTTGGCCATTATGGCCCCCTGGGATGTGCGCATAATAGCGTCTACCAGGGGAATCAGCGAGGCCTGGATCGCCTTCGCCGAGCCGAGGTCGCCGCTGCGGACTGCTCGTATGAGCCCGGCGTTGCGGTCGGCGACGACATTGCCCACCACGCTGAGCACGCCGGTGGCGCCGCATGCGAGGTAGGGCAAGTTGAGTTCATCGATGCCGCAGTAGTAGGCCAGCGACGTGCGGGCCATGACGGACATCGCTTCGAACAGGTCGCCCTTGGCGTCCTTGACCGCTCGGATCCGGGGGTGGCCGGCGAGCTCGATTAGCGTGGGCGCCTCCATTGCGATGCCTGTGCGTGAGGGGACGTCGTAGAGCATCACGGGCAGCTCGGTGGCGTCGGCCACCGCCGCGCAATGGGCCACCACCCCGGCCTGAGTCGGCCTGGAGTAGTAGGGGCAGACGAGCAGCACCGCATCCGCCCCAGCGGCCTGGGCTTCGCGTGCCCGATCAATGGCTGGCGGCCGTGTCGTAGGTGCCTATGCCGGCGATCACCCGAGCGTGGTTCTTCGACTGGGCGGCCACGGCACGGACGAGCCGGGCGGCCTCGGCTTCGGTCAAGGTGGGCGACTCACCGGTGGTCCCGCCGACGACGATGCCGTCGCACCCTGTGGTCAGCAGGTGGTCGATGAGGTTAGCGAGGCCGGGTTCGCTGATCGTGCCGTCGGGGTGCATCGGGGTCACCATGGCGACAAGGTTGGAGCCGAAGATCAGGTCAGCAGGGTGCTGCGGGTCGTCGGTCATGGTCCGATCCTGCCCTGGCCCGATAGGTGTGGTCTAGCGACGCTTTCTTGCCGATATTGCGTAGCCTGCCTTCATGATCGATGTCGTGGCCTTGCGGGCGTTGCGGTCGGTGGCTGCTCTCGGGACGCTGGCGCGGGCGGCCGATGAGCTCGGCTTCACGGCCTCGGCGGTGTCGCAGCAGATCAAGAGGCTGGAACGCCAGGTCGGTGTGCCCGTGCTCGCACAGGCGGGACGCGGGGTCGTGCTCACTCCGGCCGGGCAGGCCATCGTCGACTCAACGCCCGAAGTGTTCCAGGCGCTGGAGCGCTGCGCCGAGGCGGCCCAGTCAGTGGCGGAGGGCGCGCCGCGCGGCATACTCCGCGTGGCTGCCTTCTCGACTGCTATCCGCGGGCTGCTCGCCCCCGCCATTCCGCGGCTGTCGACGCGCTGCCCGGAGCTGCGCGTGCACATCACCGAGCAGGACCCCGACCAGGCACTCCACAGCGTCGACGCCGGTACTGCCGACCTTGCCCTCGTCCATGACGCCGACGGGCTGCCAGTCCCTCTGCCATCGTCCCTGACGCAGCGCCATCTGCACACCGACATCGGCGACGTCGTCATGAATCGGACGCATCCGCTCACGCGGCCCGGCCCGCCACTCGCCGGCGCCGACCTTGCCGGCCACGCGTGGGTGACCAGCCCGCCTGGCTCGGTATGCCACCAGTGGTTCCGGCGACTGTTCGCGGACGTGCCCGAAGACCCCGACGTGCGCCATCTGGCTGACGACTTCGCCACCCAGCTGTCGCTGGTCGCCTCAGGCGAGGTCATCGCCCTGATCCCGCGCCTTGCCCGCCCGCCCCTGGGAGAAGGGCTCGTCTCCCGGCCGCTGCGGCGGCCACCGAAACGCGAGGTACACACGGCGTGGCGACGCAGCGCCAATGCCAGCCCAGCGATCCAGGCGTTGCTCGCAGAGCTAGGCTCCGCAATCAGCCCCGAGCACACCCACACATAGCGCACACCGCGCAGCGAACCGCCCCGGTGAGTCAGAGCCTCCTGGACGCGGCGGGTCGCGTGCTCGATCACGACCAGGACGTAGGCGCAGGTTCCCAGACGGTAGACGCTGCGTCCTTTACCCCGAGCCCGGCCATCTCGCCGTGGATTCTGCGGTACCCCCAGTCAGGGTTCTCGCGGGCCATTCGCAGGACCAGGGCCTGGATGTTCCGCAGGGTCGCAGGTCGGCCGAACCTTCCGAGCATGGATCTTGCGGCCCAGCGGCGGCGGACGATGTCGCGGCGTCAGCGCAGCACCGTGCCCGGGGTGACCAGCAGCCGCAGCTCGTGCCACCGCGCTTTGGGGATCAGGCCGAGCAGCGCCGCGAGCAGGCCCCGGTCTGCCCGGTAAAGCTTCACCCGGCCGGGCTGTTGACGCTGCAGTACGGCGAGCTGATGGCGCAGAATCAGGATTTCTGCGGTCTTCCATGCCTCCTCGCGCCGCGACAGCCGCAGCCACCCGGCAATCCGGGTGATCAGGAGAAACACGAACCGCAAGCACATGAGCGATGATCATCACGGCTAACAGCCGGATCGCAACTCTGCTGGTCAGAGCTGTGGACGAGATTCTCAGCACGCACAATATGACGACCTAAACCGTCCAAGAGGCGACTGGTACCGCACGTTCCGGTGGCAATCTCGTAAGGAAGAGCTCGATCATTCAAGTCCATCCAGGCCATCCCCGGAATGCCAGCTCACAGCTCACTCTGTGCATCGCTCCCCTAATCCTGATCTGCCGGCGGCTGCTTTCGTGCCTACGGCGCTCCTCGGTCATCTAAGGTGCTCCGTCTTTCAACTAAGATGCTCGTGTACTATCCGCCAGCTGCCATTGCGCCGGGCTAGAACCCTGGTCCCCTTGACTTTGTAAGCCTGATGTTCGCGGCTCGCTGTGTCATCTGATTTGAACGTATGGGTACAGGATGCCACCCGGTA
Organism: uncultured Actinomycetota bacterium; assembly: GCA_963780555.1. GTDB lineage: Bacteria > Actinomycetota > Actinomycetes > Streptosporangiales > Streptosporangiaceae > DASUBV01. The sequence goes on from CAWACD010000002.1 coordinate 1,270,896, forward strand.
ACTTGTTGCAATCCACTGCACATCTGAAGGAGTACAGGTTGCATCTTGTATACGCTTCCAGTTGTCCTCAAAAGCTTCTCTAATATTTCCCTTGCCCTCAAGGTTCCTATCCGTGTACCAGAAGCTTGCGTCGTCGGCTATGAACGGAGCGACATTACTAAAGTTCTTGCTGCTGACAGCTCGCCCGTAGGCCTCAAGGAAAGTCTCGAGCTCATGCCGCAGCTCAATACGATCATCGATCGTTATGGCTTCACCTTTCCTGATGTCCCGCAAGGCGTAGTTTCCTTGGCGTTCCAAGTCTGGATAGGTGCTCGGATCGTCGGCCGAGTTTACATACCGCGCGGGTTCTGGGAATAGGTAGATCTCGCCCCAGAAGGAATGTGTCCACTCCCATTCGCCGTCAGGGAGGACATCAAACTCTGCTTGCGTAAGTACTCTGAGATTGTAAGGAACGACAAGCTCGCCTTTCTTAAAATCTCTGGCAGCATAGACGCCTTTGCCAGCAAGCTTGCCTTGGCCGATGGTTACGTTGCTATTGCCCATATATTTCCGACCTCCGATTTACAGCTACTGCTAGGCGCCATCCCTGAGACTGAGCCGCACAGTGCGGCCGCCCCAGACAACACGGCTCACGAAGCCACTCGGCAGCCTGCTGCTCAGCCATCCACCCAGTCTGGACCACCATCGTGGTCCGAACTTGGCGCGGGATATGCGGGATAGCACACTGACCTACCGTCGGCACTGCGGGCGTGCCAGATACGTGCCAGATCGTTGAGACAGCTAGGGTCACAGGTGGTCATCAGCGGCGCTGCCTCATGCGGCCAGATCTGCGAGGCGACAGGTCACGGACGACGTGGTGACAATCTCGTAAGGAACAGGTCACCGTGCCGTTGCATGCTCGATGGGTCGGCTGAATGGCAGGATGGGGAGGTGGCCTTGCAGCTTGCTGCGGAGGAACCGGAGGCCGGGCCGTGGCGCGCTGAGTTGCTGACGGCGGTGATCGAGGCGCTTGTCTGGCGTGGTCCGGGCCGGGTCGTGTCGGGCCGTCCGGTTGTCCTGGCCGTGGACGGGCGCAGTAATGCGGGCAAGACCACGCTGGCCGGGCGGATCGGCGCGGCGGTTCCCGGCTCGGCGGTCGTGCACACCGATCACATCGCGTGGGAGCATTCCCGCTTCGGCTGGGCGGATCTGCTGGCCGACGGGATCCTGGTACCCGCCCGCGGGGGCCGGGCGGTCAGCTTCCGGCCGCCGCGGTGGGAGGAGCACGGACGGGCGGGATCTGTCGATGTTGCTGCTGGCTGCCCGCTGCTGGTCGTCGAGGGCGACGGCGCCGGGCGCCAGGAGGTCGCGCACCTGATCGACGTCCTGATCTGGGTGCAGTCCGACGAGCGGGAGGCGCGCCGAAGGGCCCTGGCCCGCGCGGGATACGCAGATCCGCTCGACCGGGCCAACAGGCCCGCGGACGGGTCGCTCACCATCGACGAGGACGGGTGGATGGCCGAGGAGATTCCCTTTAACACCGCTCAGCGGACCTGGGAACGCGCCGACCTCATCGTCTGCGGCACTCCGCAGATCCCCTCCGACCCGGCCACCCAGATCGTCGTCGGACAACCGCGACCCTGACGGCAGATGCGACCGCGGACACGGCCTGTTGTCTAATGGCTCTTCTTGCCCGGCGGGCTTCGCTGCTGGCGGGTGTACGGTCCTTGTCCTGTGCCGACGTTCCTGATCTCAGGCGTCCCCGGGGCGGGGAAAACGACCGTCTCCAGGGCACTGGCGGCCCGATTCCCCCGCTCGGCACATATCGAGGGCGATGTCGTCGGAGAGCAGTTCATCGTCAACGGACTGGTCCCCCCGCAGGGGCCACCTGAGGACCAGGCTCAGGTCCAGCTGCTGCTACGGCGGCGCAATATGTGTGCCCTGGCTGACTCCTTCGCCGAAGCCGGCTTCGTACCCGTGATTGACGACGTAGTCGTTGCGGTCTCTGTCCTGGATCGCTACCTCAGCGGCCTGCGGTCCAGGCCGCTACTGTTCGTGCAGCTTGCCCCGGGCCTGGAGGTGATCCGAGCCCGGGACGCCGACCGGGACAAGCAGGTCTTCGATACGTGGAGCCACCTGGATGCGAAGATGCGCGCGGAGATGAGGTCCTTCGGGCTCTGGCTGGACACCTCCCTGCTGACGGCCGACCAGACGGTCACCCAGATCCTGGACAGAGCCGACGAATCCGTCATCGCCGGGTAGGCAGAGGACCGCCGTGCAATTAGCGTGCAACTAGCCAGGAAAAGCCGCGCTCCATAACGGGTACTCACGGGGCACCGTCGCGTGCAGACGATCACCGACCCTGAGCATCACGCCGCGGCGGCCGACCTGCGCCGCCAGCGCGTCGGGGTGCTCCGCCCCTCCCGCGACCCGTAAGTCGAGCAGCGCAGCCTGGCCGACTACGACACTGCTTTCGGGCTCGGCGCGGACGGCGGGGCCGCCTGATGGCCGCGAAGGCACCGGCCCGTGACCTGGCCGCCGAGATCGCGTTCCGCGCTGCTAGCCTCCGAAAGTCCGCCTGTGTTGCGACGTTGACTAGAACCCGCCGCGTCGTTGACAGTTCATCCCGGTATCTGCGGCCATGGTGTCAGTGTCGCGGCCGTATGCCGGGCGTCATGGACACGTGCTTCGCGGACGCCCGCCAGCCGCAGTGCGTTCGGCATCTTGTCGGCGGCGGTGCTCACGGAGCTGAGTGATCAGCGGCTGGGGCAGGACGAGAATGAACTTGGCGGTGCCGCGGCCAGCCTTGACGCCGTTGGGTGCGAGACAGTGTGAACTGCACGGCTCACCTGCAGAGGCCGGGGCGTCAGAGCATCCTGCAACGTGCGACCCGGATGCAGAACCGGCGGCTAAGTCAACGGCACCCGCCATTCCAGCTCAGTGCCGCCCGCTTCCCGGCTCTCGGCGCGCATGGTCCCGCCCAGCTGTTTCGCTCGGTCAGCCAGGTTGGCCAGCCCGCTCCGGCGCCCTGATTCCCTGAGACCGGTGCCGTTATCGAGGACGGCCAGGAGCAGCTCAGTGCCCGCCTCCACAGTCACGCTGACCTGGCTAGCACCGGAGTGCCGGGCCGCGTTAGATAGCGCTTCACGCAGGGCGGCCAGGAGGTGCTCACCAGTCTCATCGGGCACGTCGCTATCCAGAGGGCCGGCCATGCGCAACTCGAGGGCGAAGCCCAGCGCCGTGGCGGCCTCATCGACCACGGACAGGATCCTGGTCCGCAGACTCTGATCTCCTTCCGGCCGCAACTGGAGGAAGAAGATGGCCGACCGGATCTCCTTGATGGTCTCGTCCAGCGCGTCTACAGCATCCGATACGCGCTGCCGGTTAGGCGAGTCGCCCATCCGCGCGGACACGCCCTGCAACGACATACCGGTCGCGTAAAGCCGCTGGATGACCTGATCATGCAGGTCGCGGGCGATCCTGTCCCGATCCTCGAAAACGGCGAACCGCTCAGCATCCTTGCGGTGCTCGGCCAGTTCCAGGCCGACGCCGGCCTGGGCGGCGAAGGTGATCAGGACCTCGACCGCCGGGGGCGGCAGCGGCAGGGAGCCGGGCCGCCGGCCTGCGGTCAGGATGCCCCGGACATTGCCGGGGCCGCCTAGCGGGACCAGGACCGCCGGCCCGAGATGCAGGTGCTCGCGGGCGGTCAGCGCCGCCCGCTCGTCATGGGCGAAGTCCTCGACAGTGATGGGCTTCCCGTTGGCAAGGACAAGCCCGGACAGCGACTTGATCACGGGCAGCACCAGCCCTCGCGCCTCGCCCGCACCATCGCCGGCCGCATGCTCAATAATCAGCTGCGTGCCGTCCCCGGCGGGCAACGCCAGCACCACCAGGTCAGCCGCCGAGATCGCCAGCGCCTCCTGCGTGACGAGATCGAGCACCTGGCGGGGTTCAGCTCCCGACAAAAGCCGCTGTGTAATGCCAGCGCTAGCGCGCAGCCAGCGCTGCTGGCGCCGTGCCTCGCCATAGAGCCGGGCATTCTCGATGGCGACGCCAGCCGCCGCCGCCAGGGCGGTCAACGACCCGCTCGTCATCCTCGTCGAAGTCGGCGCCATGGTGCTTCTCGGTGAGGTAGAGGTTGCCGAAGACCTCGTCGCGGATGCGGACCGGAACGCCCAGGAAGGTCTTCATGGGCGGATGGCCAGGCGGAAAACCGAAGGACCGCGGATGATCGGACATCCGCGCCAGGCACAGCGGGACGGGGTGGGTGATGAGCTCACCGAGCAGGCCGCGTCCCTCGGGCCAGTGATCGATGGCCGCGATCTGGGATTCGGTCAGTCCAACCGGAATGAACTCGGCAAGCCGCCCTGCCTCTCCGATAACGCCCAGCGCGCCGTACTGGGCGTCGACCAGAGTGACAGCGGCCTCGACAATCTGCCGCAGCACGACGTCGAGCTCGAGATTGCGGCCGACGGCGACTACGGCCTCCAGCAGGGCGCCGATCCGGTCCCGCGTCTGGATGACCGCGCTCAGCCGCGTCTGCAGCTCGGCGAGCAATTCGTCGAGCTGCATCCGGGGCAGCAGCGGGTGCGTCTTTGCGGGCTCAGTGCGGCTGACGAGGATCACCTTCCCTGAATGCCACAGATCGTACGCTGGCCGCCCCGGCGGGCCATGAAGGTATCACCAGGCGCTGCCCTGCACGATCCTGGCGTATTGCCCGGGGAATACCAGGGCGATGTGGCCGGTGTCCAGCCACTTGACCACGTAGGGCGGCGAGCCATCAGCCTCACGCAGCCCGATGACAAGGCCCACATGGTCAGGGTTCTCGTCGGGCAGCAGCCGGTCGCCTACCTTGGCCTTCATGTCGCTCGCCTCCTCCGCGGTCCGATACCTGACCCGCTCTGACACCGGGCCGCCTGGATCCCGGTCTCAGATTCCGCCCCCGCCTCAGGGTTCACCTTCCTGAAGCAGCGGCTGCCTTTGTGTCCTCAGCGGGCGGCCACGTCGTCCGGGCCGGGCGAATCCGCCGTCCGGTGATCTCGCTGGCCGTCAGCCTGATGTAGGCCTCTCGCTCGCCGCCGGCCCACGGCTCGGCCCCCAGCGCAGTCACCTCGTCCAGTTCCGCCGGGTCGGTCACCAGCCGCGCGGTCCCGCTGACCAGGACGCTCCAGCCTTCAGCCAGGACCGAGTCCAGATGATCGACCTCGAAGGAAACGGACGGCTGCCCGATGGCCTCGGCGATCGGGCTGGGCTGCCCGGTGCGGAACACGACAGTGTCGCCGAGCATGCGGTAGTTGACCGGCGCGGCCACCGGGCCCCGGTCAGCGACGTACAGGAACCGGCCCACACCGCCGGGCCGCAGGTAGGCCAGGCAGTCGGCGGCTGTGAGCGCCTCCAGCACCGGATGGGCCGCGGCCCGGCGCTGGCCGGGCGGCAGGTACAGCCCGGCACCGCCCAGGGCGCCGGGGGTCGTTCCGAGCACGGCGGCCAGCCGGATCAGGTCGCCCTCTCCCGGGTGCGGGGCCGGGCTGGTCTCCAGGTACAGCAGGTATGTTTCGGCCATGCCCGCCCGGGCAGCGACCTCGGCCCGGGTCAGGCCGAGCAGCATCCGCTGCTCGGCGATCCGCCGGCCCAGGTCTCCGCTCCTGTTGTTCATGAAAGGCTCCTGACTTCCGGACCGCATGGCGCGTGAGAAGCGGCCATCAGGATCGGCCTGTTCCCCGCTCTCGCCGTCTTTCTCATCCCATCGCAGCTGGAGGGGCAGCGGGCAGGGCCGAACGTTGTGCCAGGCGGGACCTTCGGCCCAGGCAACTCAGCCTCGCAGCGACGTCGCTGCTTTCGGCTTCGCGATGCCCGGATCGGGACCAATGGCCTGGCGGCCATGACCGTATGCCTCTGGGCGAGACTGCGCCCGGCGGCCGATCGTGAATGGGCGGCTCCTTATGCACAGGAGCGGTGCTAACCCGGAGCGGTCCGGGATGAAGGAGCTGCGAGATGCCCGGACATGCCAAGGCCATCATGGAGACGCTGGATGAGGGCGAGTGCCTGCGGCTTGTCTCACTCGAAGTCGTCGGGCGGCTGGCCTATGTGGGCCGGCATGACCTGACTGTCCTGCCCGTGAACTACCGGCTGGTCGATGGTGCGATCTTGTTCCGGACCGCGCAGGACAGCCTGGCCGGGGAAGACCTTCGCACGGGGATCGCGAACGCCGATTTCCAGGTCGCTTTCGAGGTTGACAGCCTTGATGAGGCAGCCCGTGAGGGCTGGAGCGTTCTGCTCCAGGGGCCCGCTCATCACATCGATTCCGACGATGAGAAAGGCGCAGCCCAGGCCGCGGGCATTCACCCGTGGCCCAGCGGCGACAAAGATCATTTCATCCGGATAACCCCCGTCCGGATCACGGGCCGGCGCATCCGCCAGCCAGTCTGACGTCAAGCCGCTTCCAGGCTGGCCGGGCGGGCGGCCAGTAGTTAGCAGAACTTCACCGGACGCACCGACCATGGTGGCCTCGCCGCTGGCAGGCCAGAGCGGTCAGTTGTTCATCGACGACCTGTACGTCTTTCCCGGCCCAGACACAACCGTGCTCGTCATGGACGTTAACTCCGACGTCACCGGCAAGCGCGCCGAGCCGGGCTTCCACCCGGAGGCGCGTTACGAGTTCAAAGTGCACTGGGCATCATTAACGACGCAGTGAAGAGCGGGACGGCGGTGGACCTGTCCGGATGGCGCCCGGAAAGCGCCACGAACAGCTTCACCGGCACGACGGTGCAATCAATCGTGCTGGAAGTCCCGCACCGGCACCCGCAGCTGCAGCCCGGAACGAGCATCGGCGTGTGGTGTGCTACGAAGCTGGCCACCGACGCGGGCGGCTGGCGGCCCATCAACCGCGCCGGGCACCCCATGATGTGGCCCATCTTCTGGCCCGACGACACCGACTTCGCCAACCCGGCGAACGCCCGCCATCCGTCCGAGGACTTCAGCGCGGTCGGTGAATATATCGGCGAGCAGGTTGCTGCGGTCGTATCGGCCACGGGAACCGCAGATGACCCGCATGACTACGGCAGGGCCGTGGCGCAGGAGCTGTTCCCTGACGTCCTGCCTTACGAGGTGGGCACCCCCGCGACCTTCGGCTTCGCCGGCATGAACGGCCGGACGCCGGCCGACAACGCGCCCGAGGCGATGCTGTCGCTCGTCACCAATATGGCCGTCCCCTCCGGGCTCAAGCCGTCCGTAGCCCGGGAGCAGAGAGCCAGCAGCTTCCCTTACGTAGTACCGGCCGCGAGTCCGCGGTGGGTGGCGGCCATTTCATGCCGAACTGGAACTCCTGGACAAGCCCGCCCGTGACGGAGGGTGAAACCGCCCCCTCCGCCCGGGGACGAAGGTCCCTAGGTCACGGGCCGCAGGCCTCCTGCCGCCGGGACGGGGTGTCGGCAGACTGGGGTCATGGGACTACCGGAGGCCGGCGAGTGGCCCGGACCAGCTGCAGAGGCGGCCAGGACCGGAGCAACCGCAGTTCCGGTGCCGGGCGCGGGGGAGAGTGTCTACGCGCTGCTGGCCGACGGCGGCACGGTGGAGATCCGGGCCGCCGGGCCTGGCGACGCCGAGGCCGTCCGTCAGATGCACGCCGCACTGTCCCCGGACAATCTGTACCTGCGTTTCTTCAGCCTTAGCCCGCACTCGGCGCAGCGCGAGGCGCAGCGCGTGTGCCGGAGTCCCGATGGCCGTCACGAGGCGCTGCTGGCCTGGCTGGACGGCCGCCTGGCCGGAGTCGCGAGTTATGAGGCGGGCGGCGCCGCCGGGACTGCCGAGATCGCTTTCGCCGTCCCCGACGACCTGCATCACCGCGGTATCGGCACGCTGCTGCTAGAGCACCTGGTGTCGCTGGCCCGGCGGCGCGGCCTGACCGCCTTCACGGCCACGACGCTGGCGGACAACGCAGCAATGCTGCGGGTGTTCGCCGACGCGGGGCTGCCCGTCCGGCGCAGCATGGCGGACGGCGAAGTGCAGTTGTCATTCCCGTTGCCCGGCGACGACAGTGACCTGGCCCTGGACACTTACCTGGATGTAGTGGCCAGCCGGGAGAGCCGGGCCGACGTGGCCAGCCTGCGGCACCTGCTGCGACCGCGCTCAGTGGCGGTGATCGGGGCTGGCCGGGATCGCTCGTCAGTAGGCCGCGCCATCTTGCACAACATCGTGACCGGTGGGTTCGCCGGCCCGGTCTACGCGGTGAACCCGCATGCGCACCGGCTGGAGGGCGTGCCGTGCGTGGCCTCGGTCGCCGACCTGCCCGAGCCACCGGAACTGGCCATCATCGCGGTGCCCGCCGCGGCCATCGCGCGGGTCGCGGCGGACTGCGGGACCGCGGGCGTCCGGGCGATGACGGTCATTACCTCCGGCCTGGGCACAGTCGGCGCCGACCTGCTGGCGATCTGCCGCCGGCACGGCATGCGGCTGGTCGGGCCGAACTGCCTGGGCATCATGGTGCCCGGCACCGGGCTGAACGCCACGTTCGCGCCCCGCCTGGCCGTGCCCGGCGTGGCGGGCCTGGCCGTGCAGTCCGGCGGCGTCGGGATTGCCCTGCTGGAGCAGCTGTCCCGGCTCGGCGTCGGCGTGTCGTCGTTCGCCTCGATCGGTGACAAGTACGACGTATCCAGCAATGACCTGCTGATGTGGTGGGAGCAGGATGAGGCCACCCGGCTGGCCGTGCTGTATGTCGAGTCCTTCGGCAACCCCCGGAAGTTCGCGCGCACCGCGCGCCGGGTGGGCCGCCGGATGCCCATCCTCACCGTGATCGGCGGGCGGTCAGCCGCGGGCCAGAGCGCGGCCGCGTCGCATACCGCCGCGGCGGCGACACCCCTGGTCACCCAGGAGGCGCTATTCGGCCAGGCGGGCATCATCGCGACCCGCAGCCTGGGCGAGCTCGTCGACGCGGCGGCGTTGCTGGCCAGCCAGCCGCTGCCGGGCGGGCCGCGGGTAGCGGTGCTGTCCAACGCAGGCGGCGCCGGAGTTCTGGCCGCCGACGCGTGCCAGGACAGCGGCCTGGTCATGGCGGGACTGAGCCCGGAGACCCGGCGGCGGCTGCGCGCCGTGCTGCCGGACGGGGCGGCGGTAGGCGGCCCGATTGATACCACCGCCGGAGCACCGAGCCCGGCGTTCCGGGCGGCTCTGGAGCAGGTTGCCGCCGACGATGGCGTTGACGCGGTCATCGCCGTGGCCGTGCCCACTGCACTAGGTGACCTGACCGCCGCAATCAGCACGGCGAAGACGACAAAGCCGGTCGTGGCGGTCCTGCTCGACCAGGCCGAGTCAGTTCGCGTGCTGGACGGCCTGCCCGCCTATGCCTACCCCGAGGCGGCCGCGCGTGCCCTCGGTCACGCCGCCCGCTACGGCGCCTGGCGCGATCGCGAGGACAGTCACGTGCCTGCTCTCAGCGGGGTACGCACCCAGGCCGCTCGCGAGCTGACCGCTGCTTTCCTGTCCGCCAGCCCGGCGGGCGGCTGGCTGCCGGCCAGCCAGGTGTCCGAGCTGCTGGCCTGCTATCAGATCCCGATGGCGCCCACCGTGGCCGTCGCCAGCGAAGATGAGGCGCTGCAGGCGGCTGCGCGGCTGGGCGGGCGCGTCGTGCTCAAGGCCGAGGCGGCCGGTCTGATCCACAAGAGCGATGCCGCCGCGGTCAAGCTGAACCTGCGCATCCCGCAGGAGATCGCCGAGGGGTACCGCGACCTGGCCGGCCGGTTCGGGCGGGAACTGCGCCGGGTGCTGGTACAGCCGATGCTCGCCGGCGGCGTGGAAACTCTGATCGGCCTAGTCCAGGAGCCAGTCTTCGGCCCGCTAGTGGTGTTCGGGCTGGGCGGCGTCAGCACTGACGTGCTCGGCGACCGCTCCGCTCGGCTGACGCCGCTGACGGGCGCCGACGCCGATGACATGATCCGGGGTCTGCGCGCCGCCCCGCTGCTACTCGGGCACCGGGGTACCGAGCCCGCCGATACCGGCGCGCTGGCCGACATCCTGCTGCGGGTGTCCCGCCTGGCCGGCGACCTGCCCGAGGTTGCGGAGCTGGATCTCAACCCGGTGATCGCGCGCCCGGACGGGGCCTGCGCGGTCGATGCCCGGGTGCGTCTCAGCGCGGCTGCGCACCGGGACCCGTTCCTGCGCCGGCTGCGCTGACCAGTGCGGACCGCCATCGACGGCGCGGCCAACGCGGCGGTCAGCGCCGGCCGCCGAGATCTCGGCGGCCGGCGCTGCCGCACGCACGGTGGTGGTCACCGCGCAGGAAGACCTGGAGATCGCCCGGCAGGTCCGGGCTGCCCTGAGGGAGACAGCATGACCATCCAAGAGCTGGCCCAGCTCCGGTCGCAGCCATTCCTGCGCGGCATGCCGCCCGACCAGCTGGCGGAGCTCGCCAGCCTGAGCCGGCACGTGGCGTACCGGGCGGGGGAGCGGCTGTTCGAGGAAGGCAGCACCGCGGATACGTTCTGGATTATCGACGCGGGCCAGGTGACGCTGGACGCGAGCGTTCCGGGCCAGGGCCGGGTCACCATTGAGACACTCGGCCGCAATGAGCTGCTAGGCATGTCCTGGCTGGTTCCCCCGTGCCAGTGGCGGTACGGGGCAGTCACGGCGGGCGGCGTGCAGGCCTTCGCGTTTGATGCCCGGGCGGTACGGGCGGCGTGCGCCGCCGACCCGGTTCTCAGCGCCGAGATTCACCGACGGTTCTGCGTGGCGGTTATTCACCGGCTGCAGGTCACCCGGGCCCGGCTACTGGAGGCGTGCGGCCACCCGGATGAGCTATGGCCTTAGCCGCTGCAGGCGGGTGCGCATCGGGGACTATCGTCCCTAACGGAAGCTGCCTGCCAGCCATAGGCTCGGGCCGGAGAGCTGACGACGGGTCAGCGCGCCTGAGCCAGAAGCGGTTCAGCAGCGGACGGAGCGCGAACTGCCGATGAACGACACGACCCGGTCAGCGGGTAGCCAGGGCAGCAAGCAGATCAAGGTCTTCCTGATGGACGATCATGAGATTGTCCGCCGCGGGGTCCGCGAGATGCTGGAGGCCGAGCCGGACATCACAGTTATCGGCGAGGCCGGGACGGCGGCATCCGCGCTGGCCCGCATTCCCGCGCTGGCCCCGGATGTGGCCGTGCTGGACGTGCGCCTGCCCGACGGCGATGGTGTCAGCGTGTGCCGGGACATCCGCTCGGCCATGCCCAGCGTGGCCTGCCTGATGCTCACCTCGTTCGGCGACGACGAGGCGCTGTTCGACGCGATTATGGCGGGGGCGGCCGGCGACGTACTCAAGCAGATCCGCGGCACCGATCTAGTCGGCGCGGTTCGCACCGTCGCCGCCGGCCAGTCCCTCCTGGACTCCGACGCGGCAAGCAAGGTCATGGCGCGGATGCGGGAGCAGGCGACCCGTAAGGATCCGCTGCGCGGACTGACGCCGCAGGAGCGCAAGATTCTGGAGCTGATCGGCGAGGGGATGACCAACCGCCAGATCGGCGAGCAGATGTTCCTGGCCGAGAAAACGGTCAAGAACTACACCTCCGCCCTGTTCGCCAAGCTGGGAATGGAGCGCCGCACTCAGGCCGCCGCCTACGCGGCCAGGGTCTTCGACGACCGGAAGCCTTCGTAGCCGACGCTGACGGGCCGTTCTGTCCGCTCAGGCTTCATCTGTTCGCTCGCGCAATCTCCGTTTCGTGTCGTTCCCGCGGACCTTGCCGTCACCCAAAAGCACGCCATTGCGAGCATGACGAAGGTCCTTTCTCCTCAGGACATGCAGCCCTGCCAGGGGGAGTACCGCTAGCGGCAAGCTGAGTACTGCAGATAAGGCAAATGCCGACCGCCGGGCCGGCGCCAATCGAGGAGACATTTCAGATGCGCAGAAGGACTTTCGACGCGATCGCCACCGCAGCCGGCGTGGCCCTGGCGGCCATCCTGCTCGTGGCGGGCGGCCTGCTGATGTGGGGACACTCGTTCGTGAGCAGCCAGGTGCACAGCCAGCTGGCGGCCCAGAGGATCTACTTCCCGCCGAACAACAGCCCGGCTATCAAGGCCCCTGAGTTCGCGGCCATGCACCAGTACGCGGGCCAGCAGATGACCACTGGCGCCCAGGCCGAGGTCTACGCCGACCACTTCATCGCCAACCACCTGAAGGCGATCGGCGGCGGCCAGACTTACGCCCAGCTGTCGGCCAAGGCGCTGGCCGAGCCGAAGAACACCGCACTGGCCGGCCAGGTTGAGGAGATGTTCCGCGGCACGATGCTGCGCGGCACGCTGCTGAACGCCTATGCCTTCTGGAAGATGGGCGAGATCGCCCTGTGGGGTGCGATCACTTCCTTCATCGGGGCCGGCATTCTGGCACTCCTGTCGATCCTCGGAATTGCGCACCTGCGCCGGACGGAGCCGCAGGCCGAGATGTTCCCGAAGCTGACCGCGACCGACCCGGTGACGACAGCCTGACCAGCGGTCCCGGGACCGGGCTGGCGGTGCACCTTCCCTAGGGGCACCGCCAGCCCGATTACGTACCCGGTGGCACTGATCAGCGCGCCGGACTAGCGCATACGGGAGAGGTCATGACCAGCAAGACACGAATCGCCGCCGTTGGGGGACTGGCCGCGGCCAGCGCCGCCATGTCTTATCCGCTGCTGTTTCGCCGCTGGTGCCTGACCTGGGGCGCCCGGCCTGAAGAGGCAGCGCGCCACCTTCCCGGGGACGACCTGCTCGCGACTGCCGGCATCGTCTCCACCCGGGCCGTGACGATCGCGGCCCGGCCTGAGGACATCTGGCCCTGGCTGGTGCAGCTCGGCAGTGGCCGGGGCGGCGCCTACACCTATGACTGGATCGAGAACCTGCTGGGCCTGGACATGCATAGCGCGGGTGAGATCTTGCCTCAGTTCCAGGACTTGAAGGTCGGCGACGAGTTCAAGCTCAGCCGGGGTCGTCCGGCCATGCGGGTGGAGGTGCTGCAGCCCGCTGAGGTACTGGCCTTCAGGTTCGCAGACGGCAACTGGGTCTGGATCTTCGCGCTGCTCTCGGAGGGTGACAACACCAGGCTGGTCAGCCGGAACCGGATCGCCATGCCGCGGGCGTCGACGCCGGCCCGGCTGTTCAGCCGGTTCGTCATGGAGCCCGGCAGCCTGATCATGGAGCGCAAGATGCTCCTGGGCATCAAGCAGCGAGCCGAGCGGTACCGTTGGCCATGGATTTCGGTCAGCGTGAGTTAGTCCGGCAACAGTAGCCGAGTGCCTTTTCGGCCGCCCTTATGCTGCATCAGGCGAAACACGGCTGCTTGATCGCTGGAACTGTCGGCGGTGTATGTCACCATGCGTTTGAGCAACGCACTGGCTGTTCGTCCGCGCTCGCGTCAGGCTGGGTTCGAGCCCCACCCGCTCCACCACGATCAATATGTTCTCTGACCTGGGCTTTCGGGCCACCTCTAGGCGCTCCAGATGGAGCGCAGACCGTGCTGAGCGAGGCTACTGGTGCATGGGCTTCCATGACGACGATTCCCGGACGGACCCGGGCCACAACCGTTCTGCCAAGGAGACCCGAGTTTGCTATGACCTCGGCTCGACGACCATGGTCACGACCCAGCGGTGCTTGCCGATCTTGCGGTCACGAGTGAACCCGAGGTTCTCATAGGTCGACAAGGCACCGTTGAAGAGGAATCCGGCAGGCACCGCGTCGGCGCCCTCCGGGTATCCCTCGACGGTGCCGCCGCCCAGACCAGCGATGAGATCGAGCGCACCGGCGAGCGCCGCCGTGGCAACGCCCTGACGCCGGTGCCCCTTACCGACGTAACAGCACGCGATCCGCCAGCTCGGCGAGGCCGTCCGGCCCTTGTCGTACGCGGCGCGGTTCTTGATCCGCGGCACCTCGTCGGGTGCGCCGAACTGGCACCAGCCCACGCAGTCATCCCCCTCGTATACGAGGGCGGCATGCGCCCGGCCTTCCCGCACCCGGCTCTCCTTGGCAGAACGGTTGTGGCCCGGGTCCGTTCGGGAATCGTCGTCATGGAAGCCCATGCACCAGCAGCCACCGAAGATGCCGTTGTTGCGCTCTACCAGCGCGGCGAACGCGGCCCACGTTGACTCATCGAGAGCCTTCACGGTGTACGCCGGCTCGGCCATGAAGTCCAGCCTAACGCGGGCCGCGACACGAGCCTCTTCGTCGCGACTAGCGGCGGTGCCGGGCCTTTGACCCAACCGCCGCAGCCTGCTCGGAAAGGCCCGTAAGGCTAGCCGCTGACCAGTTGCTTGAACGCGGGCTCGTCGCGGATCGCATCCAGGTCGGAGTCGTCCTTCGGAATCGCGGAACTCCTCCGACATCTCGATGACGTGCCGGAAGTGATCGAGCGCGCCACTCGTCCGGCCGTGGCCCGAACGTGGGCGGTGCCCGATCGGGCAGCGCTCCGGAGGTCTGGTCGACCGGACGGATGGCAGCGTGTTTTGGGTTCCTGGACCATCTCCGGCGGGCCCTATGGGATGGATAGCTCAGCACCCGCCGTGATGCTGCACTGATGGTCCGCTTCAGTTGCAGTTCTAGTTGCCGTTCACCCTCGTACGCCGAGGGCCGCCCGCGTTCATCTGCCAAGATCAGGACGTTCCCGGTCAGCGGTGGATGGCGGGGGAGCGGACTAATGATCCGTCGGTCGTGGGTTCGAGCCCCACCCGCCCCACCATGATCAAGATGCGCACTGAGCTGGGTATTTGCATGGTTGTTGTGTGCTGAGGCCGGGTCTCAAGGTGTTGCCTAGTTGCACCTCTAGTTGCATTTCCGCTCGCGGCGACGGGCCGCGTCAGTAGATATGCCCAGGTCAGAACCCTGCCGAGGCGCACGTTGATGGTAACTGGCGGATATCTAGTCCGCGGGTCACGGCCTGGACCATGTTCGGACTCGGTCAGCGGCCACGGCTCAGCGCGCGGCCAGAAGCAGGCGCCGAGTGGTTGCCTCACGGAGGTCGTCGTTGATCTCTCCGTCACCCGAGGTCACATAGAACGCGTCGACCACCGAGCGCCCGACCGTCGAGATCTGCGCCGATCGGATATCCAGCGTGCTGGCCTCCAGGGCGCCGGTCAGGCGGTGCAGCAACCCGAAGGAGTCACTGGCCCGGATCTCCACGATGATCGCGTCGGTCGCCTCGTCGTCGAACCACAGCACGCGCGGTGGCGGCCCGGCGAACGCCACCCGGTCGGCGTAGGCCGCGTCCTTGGCGCTGAGCCGCTCGTCCAGCGGCAGGCTGCCCTCCAGCGCCCGGGCCAGATCGTTGCGCAGCGTGGCCAGATCCGGGTACGAGCCGAAACGAGGCGTCGCCACGAAGGAGTTGACCGCCATGCCGCCCTGGGTCGCGACGCTGGCCGAGCGGACGTCGAGGGAGTGCAGGGCGAGGACGCCCGAGGTGGCTGAGAGCAGGCCGGGGCCGTCCGGGGCGGTCACCACCAGCCGGTCGCCGACCCGCTCCACCCCCAGCTCCCCCCGTGCCGCGAGCCGCTTGTGGCTCGCGGCGAGCCTGGCGGGCTCGACTGGCAGCTCCTCGCCGGTCATGACAGCCTTGGCCCGGCGGACCAGCTCGGCCAGCAGCCGGGCCTTCCAGTCACTCCAGGCGGCGGGGCCGGTGGCGGCGGCGTCGGCCCGGCTCAGCGCGGCCAGCTCGTCGAGCATCTCACTCGACCCGTTCAGCGCGTCGACGACGATGCCGATGGTGCGCGGGTCGTCGAGGTCACGGCGCGTCGCGGTGTCCACCAGCAGCAGGTGATGACGCACGAGGGCAACGACGCGGCGGACGTCGCCGGGCGGGAAGCCCATCCGGGTCGCGATCGGCCCGGCCAGCTCGGCCCCGACCACCGAGTGGTCGCCCGGCAGTGCCTTGCCGATGTCGTGGAAGAGAGCGCCGGTGAGCAGCAGGTCGGGCCGGCGCACCTCGGCCGTATAGGCCGCCGCCTTCGCCGCGGTCTCCATGAGGTGCCGTTCGACGGTGAAGCGGTGCACCGGGTTGCGCTGGGGAGCGAACCGGACATGCTGCCACTCCGGGAATAGCCGGCTCATCAAGCCGACCTGGTCGAGAGCCTCCAGCACGGGCACGGCGCTGGCTCCGGTGCCCAGCAGGGCGAGGAACTCCTCCCGCGCCTCCTCCGGCCACGGCTCGGGCATCGGTGCCGTCTCGCTCACCAGCCGGTCGAGCGTGAACGGCGCCAGCGGCTCGCCACGGGTCGCGGCCGCGCGGGCGGCGCGCAGCGGCAGCACCGGATCGGTCCGCGGGTCGACATTCAGGGCCAGCACGATCTCGCCGTCCTGGCTGATCACGTTCTGGGCCACCGGCTGCCGGTCAAGGCCGCCGCCCCACGGCCGGCGTCGGCCCCGCCGCCGGCCCTCGACCGGAATCTGCCGCCAGGCACGGTCGAGCGCGAAGCTGATCGTCCGCCCCGCCTCGTTGACCGCACGGAGCAGGCCGTCGTCGCCGGCCAGGCCGAGCGCCGCGGCCACCGGCTGCTGATCCTGCAGGCGCAGGACGTCGTCGGCGCCCCGGTTCACCCGCTGCAGTTCGCCCCGCACGTCCAGCAGCAGCTCACTGGCGCGGCGCACCGGGTCGCGCACGTCGACCAGCTGGGCCATTGCCAGCGCTCGCAGCGCGTGCCAGTCCCGCAGCCCGCCGCGGCCCTGCTTGATCTCCGGCTCGAGAGCGAAGCCGACCTCGCCGGCCAGCTTGCCGCGGCCCCGGCACTGCTCCCGCAGTTCGCCGATCCTCTTCGCCGCGGTGGTCCGCCACAGCGCGAACGTGCGCTCGCGCAGCTCCCCGGACAGTCCGGCGTCGCCGGCGACGTGGCGCAGGTCGAGCAGGCTCAGCATCGCCTTCAGGTCCTCGGCCGCGACCGACACGGCCTGGCCGGGCGTGCGCACCGAATGATCGAGGCCGATCCGGGAGTCCCAGACGGGGTACCAGATCGCGTCGGCGGTCGCCGCCATATCCTTGGTGCCCTTGGCGTGCAGCAGCATCAGGTCCAGATCGGAGTAGGGCGCCATCTCCCGGCGGCCGAGACCGCCGACGGCAACCAGGGCGACACCGCTGCGTTCGGGCAGGGCCGCGGTCAGCCACTGGTCGTAGGCGTACGCGAGGGCATCCCGGAGCGCGACGCCGACGAGGCCCGGGCGAGCCACAATGGCTGCCCGGGCCTCGCGGAGCGCGTCAGCGCGCGAGTTATCCGGCCGGGCCTCAGAGGGCGTCGGCATCACGCTCACCGGTACGGACCCGCACCACCTGCTCGACGGGTGTCACCCACACCTTGCCGTCGCCGATCTTGCCGGTGCGTGCGGCCTCGACGATCGTGGCGGCGACGTCGAGGGCCTGGCCGTCGTCGGACAGCACCTCGACCCGCACCTTGGGGACCATGTCCACGGTGTACTCGGCGCCGCGGTAGACCTCGGTGTGCCCCTTCTGGCGCCCGAATCCGCTCACCTCGCTCACCGTCATGCCCTGCACGCCGAGCGCCTCCAGCGCCGCCTTGACGTCGTCGAGCTTGAACGGCTTGATGATCGCGGTGACCAGCTTCGTCATGGGGAAGCCCCTTCCGTGACACGGCGCGACGCGGAGGACGTGCCCCAATCGTAGGCAGACTCACCGTGCTGGTCGTGGTCGATGCCCTCGACCTCGGCCTCCGGCTTGATCCGCCAGCCCATCGTGTACTTGATGGCCAGGCCGATGAGGGCGGTCAGCACACCGCACCAGACGATCGTGAACACGACACCGAGGAACTGGTGCCACAGCAGCGTTCCGTTGCCGCCGTAGAAGAGGCCGCCGCCACCGCTCGGGAACAGCCCGTCCAGGCCCTGCGGCGACTTCAGCGTACCGAGGAAGCCGATCAGCAGCGCGCCGATGATGCCACCGGTGAGATGGACGCCGACGACGTCGAGCGAGTCATCGAGGCCCAGCTTGTACTTCATTCCGACCGCGACGGCACAGACGGCACCAGCGACAGCCCCGATGACCAGGGCACCGAGCGTGTTGACCGAGCCGCAGGACGGGGTGATCGCGACGAGGCCAGCGACCACACCGGAGGCGGCACCCAGCGAGGTGGCCTTGCCGTTGCGGATCCGCTCGACGAGCATCCAGGCCAGCATCGCGGCCATCGTGGCGAGCGTGGTGTTCAGAAAGGTCACGCCCGTCTCACCCTGGAACTGGGCCGTGAACTTGGCCGCGCTCGACAGCGAGCCGGACGTAAAGACGATCGACCCGACGTTGAAGCCGTACCAGCCCATCCACAGCAGGCCGGCACCGATCATCGTCAGGGTGAGGTTGTGCGGGCGCCCGGCGTCGCGCGGCCAGCCGATGCGCCGGCCCATGACCAGCGCGAGCACGCCGCCGGCGACACCGGCGTTGATGTGGACGACCGTCCCGCCGGCGTAGTCCAGGTTCGGGAAATGGGCCGCGAACCAGCCACCGGCCCAGATGTTGTGGGCGATCGGGAAGTAGACCAGCGTCACCCACAGCACGCAGAAGACGATCCACGAGCCGATCTTCACCCGGTCGGCGATCGAACCGGAGATCAGGGCGACGGTGATCACGGCGAAGGTCAGCTGGAACAGGACGTAGATGAAGTTGCTGGTGCTGACGTGGAGCAACCCGAAATCGTGGAACGGGCTGGCGATGAGCTGGCCGTTGGCGTTGCCGACACCATCGGCGCCCCAGCCTTCGGACCAGCCCCACAGCACGAAGACGATGCCGACGACGCCCATGGCGACGAAGGACATCATCATCATGTTCAGAACCGACTTGGTACGGGTCATTCCGCCGTAAAAAAGCGCCAGCGCGGGCGTCGTCATCATCAAGACGAACGCGGTGGCCACGATCATCCAGGCGTAATAGCCGTTGTTCATCCCACCTCCATCGATTGACCAGCAGGAGGGTCGGGCGCCCCCCACAACGGCGCCGTCCTGGGCCCCCGCCTCATCGATAGGCAGACTGGGCTGCCGACGTTTCACGAAACGTTGGTCTGTGTTTCCGCGATGTTACAGATTCGCCGCGGTGATGAGGCGAATCTGGACTCTGGGCGAATCTGGTGCGATAAGGATGAATTCGGCACGGGTTGACGAACGTCAGGCCGGTCGGCAGACGATCCAGACCCGTTCGACGGCGTCGGTTGGGACGTCGTAGCCGATGCGCTCCACCACGTACGGCGTCCGGCCCAGGCGCACGTTCTCCCCGACGCGCGGCAGCAGCCGGTTATCCGTCGACTGGGCCAGCTGGACGTTGTCCGGATCGATGTAGGTGATGATCACCGGGTTGCTGAAGAGACTGGCCACCATCCGATCCTGCCAGTCCGTGGCCCGCACAGCGGCCAGAACCTCCACCGGGGGAAGGGATGCGCGCCCGGTTCGCCGTCGACGACAAGCACGCCCTCGCCGGCGACGGCTCCCGCGTCGGCCTCGATCGCCTTGACGACCACGGCGGGCGCCGCCTCCGCGCAGTCAGGATCCCGGACCCACGCGGGCCGCAGGGAGATCGTCAGGGTGCAGTTCTAGTTGCAGTTCACCCTCGTACGCCGAGGGCCGTCAGTGTTCATCGGCCCAGGTGAGGACGTTCCCGGTCAGTGGCGAACGGCGGGGAGCGGACTCATAATCCGCCGGTCGTGGCTCCGAGCCCCACCCGCCCCACCATGAATGGCGCCCTGACCTGGGCTTCTGGTCAGGCACAAATACGCCGCCTGGGCAGGGCTTGACGCCCCGGCCAACTCGGTATGCGTCGCTATCCGTTTGAGGCGACGCCGACCTTATGGCCTTGCGAGTCGGCGAATACGCCGAAACTGGTGCCGGGTACCACCTGGGCGGGCTGGATGATGGTGCCGCCGAGTTGTTCGGCGCGGGTCAGCGTGGCAGCGACGTCGTCAACCGCGACGAAGAACAGCACCTCGTCTTCGGTTCCCTGGCGGGGGCTGATCGCGACGTAGGGGCCGCCTTCAACGCCGGTGTCGATGAAGGTGTAGCCGGGGAAGGCGCCTTCCGAGGCCACTTTCCAGCCGAACAGGTCGGCGAAGAACTGGCGGGTGGCGTCTGGGTCTTGTGACCGGATTTCGGTGTGGACGACCGGGTGTGCCATGAGAATCTCCTTCAGGGTCGCGTTCGCGGGAGGCTTCCCGCCGGGAATCTGGCAGACCGGCAACGCCCGTGGGCCTGCAGCGATCTGCAAGAGTTCTCGACTATCCGACGGACGGGCGACACGGAAATCGACATGTGACCTCGGCCTCGGGCGCCCCTCGGCGGTGGCGGACGGTCAGGAGAGCCATCGTCCTTGACGCCCATGATCACCCAGCCGTGCCCATCGCCCGTCCGGTCCCTGGTGGACGGAGGCGCGAAGACTCGGTTTCCTGCGCGCCACGTTGAGATGCTCCTGCCTACCCCACGGACCCTCGGCTAGCGGGACGTCAGCGTCGGCGCTTGAAATCGGCAAGGAGCGCTGCTTGGCGCGCAGGCGGTCGAGTGCCAGCGCCCTAGCGCCGATTTTCTTGTTCGTGCGCAGTACGCGCCCAGCAAGTTGCCCGCCTGGGTATCGGCATCAGCAGATCGCGCTGCGAGTCGGCCGTCGCGATGTCCTCCTCGCTCCCGGCCGGCGACTGCTGTGGTGTCGGACCGGCCGGTTAAGTTGACGTCATGTTCGCGGAGGCTGGCTGGTGTGGTGTGTGCGGGTTGCCGGTGCCTGCCGGGGAGAGGTTCTGCCAGTGGCCGTCTGGCGGCCGGGCTGGTGATGGCCAGTTTGATGATGAGGTTGTGCCGTGGGCGTCGCACGGCGCGGCGTTCGTGACGGAGCTGGCGGGGCTGCAGCACTGGCGGTGCCCGTGGTGCGGGGATTGCCTGCCGGACTCGCCGCGCGGCACCGCGATCGATCACATCGTCCCCCGGGTGTACGGCGGGCCGCATCGCCGCTGGAATCTGCAGCTGCTGCATCAGGAGTGCAACTCGGCCAAGGGCAGGAAGGTCACCGCCGGGGCGCTGGAGCTGGCGGATGCTCACGGCGTGCCGGTCAGCATGGACATCGGGCAGTACCACGCCGGGGTCCGGCGCCGGGCGGCCATCTATGGCGTGCGGGCAACTGTCCAGCTCGGCGGCGAGGCCCGCGACCGGGCGCTGGCCGCGGCCAGGAATCTCACCGTGTTCTTCCCCGAGGCAAAGGTGCGTGCCGTCATCAGGGCAGCGGCGGAAGGGGCGCCTGGCCCGCTGACAAGCCTCGGCTGCCTCTTCAGATGCCGCCGGGGTAACAGGTCCAGGTGATCTGCGGGTGCCGCCACAGCCAGTGTCAGGGCTAGGGTTGTCGATGACTGCCAGCGGCGAGATGGACCGTCAGCCCTGAAGCGCCGCTGGAAGTGACATCGCATCCGGCGAGCAGCGCCGGGTCGTTAGGCTGTGGCGGATGGCTGCCGAGGTCGGGCCGGGGCCGGGGCCGACGCGAGCGCGAGCGCATGGTGCGGGCCTGGGATCGGGGGGTCATGGTCGCCGGCGTGCTGCTAGTGGTCAGCCTGGCCGTGATGCTGGCGGGCGGGGTCGTGTTCACGAACGCGGTCGAGTGGGCCGGGGCGCGGCTTCACCTGGGTCACAGCGCGGTCGGCAGTGTGCTGGCCGCCGCAGCCACGGTGCTGCCGGAAGCGCTGATTTTCATCGTCGCGGTCGCCCGGGGCAGTCAGGGCGACGGGATCGCTGTCGGTGCCATTGCCGGGGCGCCGTTCCTGCTCGCCACCCTGGCCCTGGCGCTGTGCGGGGTGTCTGCGATGGTGTTCCGCGCCCGGCGCGGGAACGCGCGGCTCCTCCTTGGCCGGCCCGAGTCGGTCCCGGACCTGCTCGTCGTGGTCTGCGCTCTGGCCGTCTCGATCGCTATCGGGATCACCGGCACGCCGGCGCTGCGCTTTGCCGGCGCGGCCGTGCTGCTGGCCACGTATGCGGCGGTCACCTGGAGGTCTGTCAGCCGGGCCAGGCAAGCGGGCGGCGCCGGCGAGCCGGCCAGCCTGTACCTCAGCACCGCGCGGCATCATCCGCCCCCCACCGTCCTGGTTGCCGTCCAGACGCTGGCCGGCGCAGGCCTGCTCGCCGGGGCCGCGGAGCTGTTCGTCAGGTGCATCGGGGACCTGGCGGGCACGCTCGGCGCCAGCGCGCTGACGCTGACACTGGTCATCGCGCCGCTGGCCACCGAACTCCCGGAGCAGATCAACAGCGTGCTGTGGATCCGCGAGGGCAAGGACGTCCTTGCCCTCGGCAACATCACCGGCGCGCTCGTCCTTCAGTGCACGCTGCTGGTCGCCGCCGGCATGGCATTCACTGACTGGCAGCTGACCGCTCCGGCGCTGCTGGCCATGCTGGGCTCGCTCGCCGGCGCGGCCATCGCCCTGACCGCCGCGCTGCGCGCCCGCCGCCTGTCCGCGCCCGTCATCGGCTGCTGGGCCGGCATGTACCTCGGCGGCATGACCTCAATCATCGTCCTCACCTGAACTTGCCGCATCCTGGCGGGAGTCCTTTCCCTAGTGGTCACGGACGTCACACCAGGTAGTGGGCGTGAACAGCGACGGCCGGCGTGTACAGCGACGGCCTCCGGGAGCTGTGTGCGCAGGCTCGAATCATGGGAGCGGACCCGGGGTGACCGTTCGAGAGGGAGGAAGACGAAGGCCTCAGCTGTGAGCACTCTGGTCCGGTCAATGTCCTTCTGACACACGTGCGTTGCCCCACGCTGCAGCAACGGCCCAGCCGGCTGTCGAACTCGTACCGGAGCCGAAGCATTCGAGTTGGAGGATATGCACTCCTGTTACATTGACATTGACGGTTTTTGGCCTAGGGACGCTGACACTAAAGGTCCGGAGAGTGTGCCCATCGCCAACTAGTACTACGCCCGCTTGGAAACCGGGGGGCCACTTGGCCTCAAGTCCAATAGTAGCTTGGAATCGACGAGCGTTCTGCTTCAACTTATATTTAGGGAAAGCAGTTGGGTCACCTACGTTACAATAGAGCAAGATGCTCTTGGGGTAAATTGATCCCGATATCTTGACCGGACCCGGATTTACCAGCTCGGCGAGCTTCCCGGAAGGGGTCAGATCTGAGAGATATTTGAATGAGGACGTACTGGAAGTCGTCGGAATTACCACTGGGGCAGACTCGCCAGCCTGAGAGCTTGGACTCGCCGAAATGGGAGGCGCAAGCGAAGAGGCTGCCTTTGGCGGCGCGCCAGAGTCTACCAGGATCAGTGCTATTACTACCGCCACTGCAGCTACGACGGTGCCGATAATGGACCAGAACAGTGCCCGCCCTCGCTGCATAGGTCCTCCGAGGCCACCGTGCCTAAGTCTAGGCAACTCAGGATGCTCTCCATCTGATAGCACCTTCGGTAGATTTTAGCCTAAACTCTGACGCTGGTTCACGAAGCGTGAAGTCTGCATCAGCCTGCCGCCGCTACGAGAACGATGCTGATCAGACTGCGTGCCAGGCAAAGGCGTCCGGCAAGATCCGCCCTGGTGAAATCTACCGCCGACGTGCCCTATCTGAGGCGCCCGCAGGCTGCTGAAGAGCCAGCCTGTGCACCCCAGCGGTACCAGCTCGCGCGACCTGAGGGTTGGCAGCCGTGCGGCCGGGGCGGTTGCTGCACCGTTTCTTCACGGCTGGGGTGTCGAAACCTGCATAACTGGTTCGCTAGCTTGCCGGTATGGCCACGATCGTTGTTGTCGAGGATGAGGCAGAGCTGGCCGGGGCGATCGCCGCCCGGCTGCGCAGCGACGGCCACTGCGTGACGGTCGCGGGCGACGGGCCGGGCGCGGTGGAGGCGGTGGCCGCCGTCCAGCCCGACGCCGTGCTGCTGGACCTCATGCTGCCGGGCTTCGATGGCCTGGAGGTGTGCCGCCGGATCCAGCGTGACCGGCCGGTACCGGTGATCATGCTGACGGCGCGGGGCTCAGAGACAGACCTGGTGGTCGGCCTGGAGGTCGGGGCCGATGACTACCTGAGCAAGCCGTTCAGCATGCGGGAGCTGACCGCCCGGGTCCGGGCACTACTGCGCCGGGCGGAGCGGTCCGCTGCCGTGCCCGGCCAGGTGCTGCGGGTCGGCGGCGTGGAGGTCGACGTGTCACGGCGCCGGGTCCGGCGCGATGGCCAGCTGGTCGGGCTGACGGCCACGGAATTCGACCTGCTGACGTTCCTGCTGATAACGCCCGGCGTGGTGCGCAGCCGGGAGGCGCTGCTGGCCGAGGTCTGGGGATACCGGGACGGCTCGGGACCGCGCACCGTGGACTCGCACGTGCGGGCCATCCGCCGCAAGGTCGGCGCCGGGGTGATCCGTACCGTCCATGGCGTCGGCTACGCCGGAGCCGACGGGCAGGACGGATGATGGCCGCAACGGGCCCGGGCCTGCGGCCGCTGGACTGGGTGCGGTCCATCAAGGTGAAGCTCGGCCTGGTCGTCGTGTCCTCGGTCGCGGCGACCGTCGGGGCCATCTTCGCCTCGCTGGTCCTGGGGGTGCATGCGCGGTGGGCGTTCGCGGGCGGCCTGCTCATCTCCCTCGCGGTCATCCAGGTACTGGCGCACGGCATGACGGCGCCGCTGCGGCAGATGGTGTCGGCCACCCGGGCCATGGCCGACGGCGACTACAGCCAGCGGGTCACGGCCACCGCGCAGGACGAGGTGGGCATCATGGCCCGGTCGTTCAACACCATGGCGGCGCAGCTGGAGCAGACGGAACGGCAGCGCCGCGAGCTGGTCGCCAACGTCAGCCACGAGCTGCGCACGCCGATAGCTGCGCTGCGGGCACGCCTGGAGAACCTGGCCGACGGCGTCGAGGAACTGGACCTGGCCGCCGTGGCCGTGATGCTGGCCAGCACCGAGCGGCTGGGCGCGCTGGTCAACCAGCTGCTGCGGCTGTCCCAGTTCGAGTCCGGCGCGATCCGGATTGACCGCCAGGACTTCGCCGTCTGCGAGGTCATCGGCGACGCGACGGCCGAGGTCGCGCCGGTCCGCGCTGAGGTACAGATCGTCGCCGAGGCCGACAGCGGGCTGACCGGGTCCGGTGATCCCGACCGCGTGCACGAGGTCCTGACCAACCTGCTCACCAATGCAGTCCGGCACAGCCCGGCGGGCGAGGAGGTCCGGGTCCGGGCCGCCGCCATCCCGGGCGGCGTCCAGTTCGAGGTCAGTGATGCGGGAGCGGGCATCCCGGCCGCCGACATCGAGCGGATCTTCGAGCGGTTCTACCGGGTCGGCGCGGCCCGGGAGTCCGGGGCCGGCGGGGCTGGCCTGGGACTGGCCATCGCCCGCTCGATCGTCGAGCTGCACGGCGGCTCGATCCGCGCTGACGCACGGCAGCCGTCCGGCTGCCGCATCACTTTCAATCTGCCGAGGTGACCGTCCGGCGCGCCGCGCCGGACTGGTCGCTGAGAGGACAACACCCATGGAGCCACCAGCTCTGCCGAGCACGCCCGCGTCCGGTCCGCTGCCCGGCCAGTCACCGGCCCCGCATCCGGGCCAGGCGCCGGGATGGCCGCCCGGGACGCCGACAGCGCAGCAGCCCGCGCAGTCGGCCGTGCCGCGGCCGCGGCGGCATTACCTCGCCGTGCGGGCCGGGATGGACCGCAACCTGGCCATCGGGGCACTGGTCGGGGGCATGCTGCTGGACGTCGCCTGGCGCGCGGGCCTGGCCACCATCGCGGCCACAGCATGGGTAACGGCCACAGCCGCCGTCCTGCTGCTCAGCGGGCGGGTACGCGGCCGGGCCGGGCGCCTGGCGGTCAGCGCGGCCGCCGCCACCAGCCTGCTCCTGGCCTTCCGGTCCAGCCCGTGGGTCCTCGTCCCGGTGATCATCGCGGTGATCACCGGGCTGCTGCTGGGCGTGTCCCTGGGCGCCGACCGGGGCGGCGCGTCCGCCACCTTTCCCGCGCTCGTCCTGCGCCTCACGCTGACCGCCGGCCACCTGGTCCTGGCCCCCGGCATGCTGCGCCAGCACGGCGCGGACACGGAGGGCGCGAGCAGCAGCGCGGCCCGGCGCCGGGCCGCCGCGGCAGGCCGGGGCGTGCTCCTGGGTGCCCCGGCCCTGATCGTCGTCTGGGCACTGCTGGCCGCGGCGGACCCGATCTTCCGGTCCTGGTTCGAGGCGCCCGCGCTGGCCAGTCACGTGGCGCTGGTGCTGGCGGGATCCTGGGCCGTCGCCGGGCTGGCGCGGGCCGCGAGCGCCCGCCAGCCCAGCCCGGCACTGCCGCGGCCCCTGTCCCTGGGCACGGTGGAGGCCTGCTCCATGCTCGGCGGCATGTGTGTCCTGTACGCCGTCTTCGTCGCCGCCCAGCTGGCCGCCCTGTCCGGGGCCGGCCAGCACATCCTGGTCACCCGCGGCCTGACCTACGCCGGATACGCCCGCAGCGGCTTCTTCGAGCTGCTCATCTGCGCCGCCATCACCCTGGTGCTGCTCTTCAGCGTGCGCGCCTGCGCCGCGCCCCATCCCGTGCTGACGGCCAGCTACGCCCTGACCACTGTCCTGACCATCGGCGTGGTGATCACCGCCATCCGGCGGCTGCAACTGTACGAGGCCGCCTACGGGCTCACCCTGCTCCGCCTGGCCTGCCTCGTCGCCGCCGCGTGGATCGGCGTGGTGTTCATCCTGACCGCGCTGACAATCACCCGCCGCGGCCTGCCCCGGCGCCTCCTGCCTGCCACCGTGCTCGCATCCGCGCTGCTCTTCACCGCCGGCTGGGCCATCGCCAGCCCGGCGGCGATCGTGGCCAGGGTCAACCTCAGCCGCGCCGCGCACGACCACCCGCTGGATCTCTACCAGGTCAGCCAGCTGGGACCCGACGGGACGCCGGCCCTGCTCGCAGGCCTGCGCAGCCTGCCTCCCGAACAGGCCGCACTGCTCCGCCGCATGGTCTGCGCCGCTCAGCCAGCCCCCGCCACGGCCGCCTCGTTCAACATGTCCGTGAACCGCGCCCGCGCGGCGGCACGCGCCGCCTGCGGCAGCCGACCCTAGGACCCGGCATCACCCCGCAAGTCTGCGTCAGGCCGGGTGACGCCGAGTGACCCGGCGAGGAATGCGAGCTCGTGCCGCAGCAGCTGGCTGCCGGTGTCGGTCGGCATGTGGGTGGTGCCGGACAGCGGCAGGACCACCCACGACCGGGGTGCTCCCTGCTCAGACCGCACGCGAGACGCCGGGCCGGGCCGGGCCGCGACGCGGCCTAATGACGCTCCCATGTCTGTCAAACTGTGCGGAGACTCTCGTGGCGGGTCTATCTCATGAACGCTGTTTCTGAACGAGCCGCAAGGACGGGATGTCCGTGTCGGAAGCCAGCCGTGCAGCGTCGTTCATTCCCTCCGAGCCGGTCCGGTTTCTCGTCCTGGCCCATGGCTTCCCGTGGCCGGACGGCTCACAGTCGGATGACGACCTTGCCGCGTACGCGCAGGAGGCTGTCGACCGCTGGGCCTCTTTCGCTGAAGCGCATCAGGCGCTAGTTGCTGCGCCCGTATTCGGCGGGAGTGTTTTCGGCGGGTACCGGGCGCTGTTCGGGCGAAGAACGGATGCGGACGAATTCGTGAACGCCACGGTAGACGAGCTAGGCGGAAAGCACATCCCGCGGTTCAGCGGGCGTTTCAGCCTGCATGGGCACTCAGCAGGCGCCCAGTTCGCAGCCCGCTACCTGGTCACGCATCCCTCGCGCCTGGAAGCCGTGGTGCTGAGCGCGCCGGGTGCTTACCCGTTTCCTGATCCTGCCTTGCCGTGGCCGAATGGCATGGCCGCGGTTGTACGGGATGAGCTCAGCGGATCGGCCGACGACGGGAAGGCTCCGGACCAGGCCGCCGGGTCTGTCTACATCCCTCAGCCGTCGGGCTGGCTCGCCGCAGCCAGCGAGGTCCCGGCCAGCGTCCTGGTGGGATCCCGCGACATTGCGCCGCAAGCACCCGAGCCGGGACAGCAGGGCTCCACCAGGATCGAGCGGGCTACCGCATGGGTCAACAGCATGAATCAGCACGCCGTTAACAACGGCAGGACACCCATGATTCAGCTCGTCCAGGCGGAAGGGCTTGATCACGACGAAGCGGCTATGGCTGTCCCGGCCCAGGAAATACTGGCCCGAAGATGGGCGGGCTAGTCCAGACGGCGACCGGCCGATCGCGCCTAGTTTGCAAGCACGTGCTCAGCTGCTGCCCGCGGCCAACTCCAGATGGGAGCTGAAATGACTGGTCACCCGTCCGGCCCGCATGGTCAGTACCTGGCGGATCTCGCCGAGGCCAGACGGTTGTCGAACGACGGCATCTGGGACGCGGCGGTACCAAGCTGGCATCGCGTGGCCGCCGCCAACCCCGATAACGGCAACCACTGGGAGTCACTGGCACGCACCTGCTTTGAAGCCGGGCACTACGAGCGGGCGCTGGCCGCGTACCTAAAGGTGGCCGACCTGGGCGTCACCGCGGCCCGCTGGGACATCGCCGCGCCGGGCGCTATCTGTTACCAGATCGCGTGCTGCTATGCGCATCTCAGCGATCCCGATTCCGCCCTCTCCGCGTTGGCCGATGCGGTTCGCCGCGGGTACCGCGATCTCGACGGGGCATGGGGCGACGAGCACCTGGCGTCCCTGCGCTCGCTACCGGAACTGGCGGACCTGCTCGGGCGCCCGCATCCGGACCTGGCTCGGGACCAGCGCTGGGCATTCGATGCGGACTTCCTCGTCCGCGAGATTGAACGGCGGGCGCCGCAGCGCACCACCGCGCAGCGCGAGCTTCTCGACAAGAGCCGGATCAAGCTAGTCGAGCGGCTTGCGGACCTGACCGATGCGCAGGTCGCCGTAGAGTTCATGCGATGGGTCGCGGCGCTGGATGACGGACACGGCTCGGTTGACGTCGCCGACGCGAAGTCGGCGCTGGCCGCGTCGCTGCCGGTTGAGTTCCAGCTCTTCGGCGAAGGCGTGTTCGTCACGGCCGCACACCCGGACCTAGAGGCCTTGCTGGGTGCGCGCGTAGTGGCCTTCGAGGACTGCCCGGTCCCGCGTGTCCTGGATTCCGTCGACCCTCTGGTCAGCCGTGACAACGTCTACGGGGTGACGGAGCGGGCGATGCAGGTGATGCGGCGCACGGCGGTACTCCACGCCCTGGGGATCGTTGCCGCGCCGGACGGCGCGGAGCTTGAGCTTGAGTACCCCGGCGGCAAACGAGACCGTCTGGCGGTCTCGGCATCGCCGCAGGCCTGGCGGCGGCGCAACGAGATGCCGGCTCCGGAGGGCTGGATAGCCTATTTCACGGTGCTGCCCGGCGTGCCCCCGCTGTACCTGCGCGACTGCGCGCGGCCGCACTGGTTCGAGTACCTGGCCGGCCACGACCTCCTCTACTTCCAGTTCAACAGCGTGAGCGATGGCCCGCGCGAATCACTTGCCGATTTCCTCGACAGGCTGTTCGCCTTCGTGGACACTCGTGGCGTGCGCCGGCTCGTAATCGACGTCCGGTGGAACGGCGGCGGTGACCTGACCCTCGTGCGTCCGCTGGTGCACGGGCTGATTAAGCGCCCCGGCGTCAACCGTCCCGGCGGGCTGTTCGTCATCACCGGACGGCGGACCTTCTCCGCGGCCCAGCACACCTGCTCGGTCATCGAGGCGAATACCCATGCCGTCTTCGTCGGCGAGCCGACGGGATCCCGGCCGAACTTCGTCGGCGAGACTACCCCGTTCCGGCTGCCCTGCAGCGGCCTGCAGGTGAACGTCTCAGACACCTACTGGCAGAACGGGTGGCCACAGGACCGGCGCACATCCATCACTCCCGAGCTACGGGTTACGCCGACCATCGCGGCCTATCGCGCGAACCGGGACATGGCCCTCGAAGCAGTGCTGGCCTGCAGCGACGACGCATTCGCATTTGCCGGCCACTGACTGGCCGCGATCCTGAGAGGCAGGCGCAAGCACCACGGCCATGACCCGGCTGGCGTGAGCCGATGGTGCGGGCCGGCCGGGCCGGAAAGCCGGGTGCAGACGCCCGCTAGCCCCCGAGGGCTAGCGCGGTCTGGGCGGTGTCCTCGGTGCCGCGGCAACGGGCGATCTTGCCGTCCCGGAACTGGCCTCCGCCGGGGCGTACGCTCCGCTGGCCGGCGTGGCCCGCGTGGCCCGCGTGGCCCGCGTGGCCAGCGTGGCCAGCGTGGCCGGCGTGGCCGCGGTGGAGGCTGCCGCTCCCAGCCGCCGGATCAGCGCCGGGGTGACGTTCTTGTAGGCCGCCGGATTGATCGGGTTGAGCCAGTGGCTGGCCCGGACCCGGGCGCTGATTTGGAGGTCCAGGTCACCCAGCACCTCGTCCACGTTGTGCATGGAGAACGGGATGATCTTCGTACCCCGGCAGTGGTGGCCGCTGGTGGCGGTGTCCATGAACGCGAGCTGGCCGGTGATGGCCTGGCGCATGGCGGCGGCGTCCGGCAGCGGCAGCTGCCCGGCCACGTCGGCCGCGATCCACACGGCAGCCATCTCGGCGTTCAGCGGGCTGAAGAACGAGGAGTTGTACCCGTTGAAGTACAGCCCCGGCACTCCGACCGGTCGGATCTGCCGGTACAGCAGGTAGTTCCCGCGCTCATCCAGCAGTTCCCCGGTCACCTCGGCCGGCAGGAAGGCGGCGTCCTGGGTGAAGCCGGTAGCGCACACGATGAGATCGGCCGGAACCACTGTGCCGTCGCTCAGCTCCGCGACGGGCTGGCGGCCGGCCACCGACAGCCGGGCGATCGTACGGTCGCGGTGCACCACGATGCTGCCGTCCTCGACCCCCTCGAAGAAGCCCTCCGTGGCCAGCCCGATCGCGCCCCGGACGATGTCCTCCATCTGCCCGGCCGGCACCAGGCCCTGGCCAGCCCGAACTGCCGGACCGACACCGAGCCGATCGAGTTGATCATCCGGCCGCGCAGGCCGTTGCCGGGGCCGTGCAGGAAGCGCTCCACCCCTCGCAGGTACCGGTACCGGAACAGCGCCTCGCCCATCCGGGTCAGCAGCAGCATCTTGAAGTTCAGGAACCCGCCGATTTTCCGCGGCACCTTCCACAGCAGCTGCCGCGCGATGACGGCCGTGCCGGCGGCGACCTGGCTGACGGGCACGGTGATGTCGCACGCGGTCTTGCCGTATCCGACGATGACAACGTGCTTGCCGCGGGCCGGCCCGGTGTCGTGCAGCTCGGTGCCGGCCAGCACCTGCCCGCCGGCGGCCGTGTACTCGGCCGCGCCCGGGTACTGCGGCACGGCCGGCTCGCAGAAGACGCCGTTGGCCACGACCAGCCGGTCGAACGTCTCGGCCCGGGCCCCGCCACCGCCCTCCCGCGTCTCGACCGACCAGCGGCCGCCGCCGGCCGGACGGGCGGCGGTGACCTCGGTGCTCAGGCGCAGCGACGCGGTCAGGCCGAAGGCGGCGGCGTAGGCCTCCAGGTAGGCCTGGACCTGGGCGCCCGTCGGCCACTCGGGGTAGTCCGCCGGCATCGGGAAGTCCGACAGCGAGTACTGCGCCTTCGGGCTCTGCGTGGTCAGGCCGGGGTAGCGGCGCGTCTGGCTCCACACGCCGCCGACATCCGGCGCCTTGTCATACACCGCCACCTCGTGCCCGGCCTGGGTGAGCACCTTGGCGGTGGCCAGGCCCGCGACGCCCGCGCCGATGACCGCGATGCGCATGGCTACCGCACCTCAGGCGGCAGCTGCATCTCGATGCCGAAGTCGGCCATGATCTTCTTTATCAGCGTGATGTCCTTCGGCCCGGGCGGCATGTCAGCCAGGGCCTGGTAGTACTGCTCCAGGCCGCCGGCGACACCACCGAGATCACCCGGGATTCCTCCCGGTAAGGGTTGCGGAACGCGTGGATCACGTCGCGCGGCAAGAACAGGTAGTCGCCGAGCTGGAGCGTGAAGTCCGTGCCGCCCAGCTGCACGTCCAGGCGGCCGGCCAGGCAGATGAACGACTCGTCCTCGCGGGTGTGCAGGTGCGGGGGCGGGCCGTCGGTCTCCGCCGGGATCGTGTACTCGAACAGCGAGTACGCATCCCGGGTCGACTTGCCGTCGGTCTTCATCGTGATGCCCAGGCCGATCGCCGCGATCGCATGTCCGTCTCGCGAGGGGACCATGTAGCCACCGCCAACAGTCACCGTCGTCTCCTTCGCCTCGCGCGCCGGCATGCCGCCGGCGGTCAGGCTTCATAGCGTCCGCGACGGCATGCGGAACCGCAATCGTCCGTCCCGCTCACCGGGACACCAGCCGGTGGCGTCAGCGGCTGCGGGAGTAGGCCCGGGATGCCGCGGCGGCCGCCATCCGCACCGTCGGGCCGAGGCGGTCGGCGCGCACGAGCTGGCTGGGACCGGTGACCGACAGCGCGGCCGCGACCTTGCCGAGCGGGCCGAAAATCGGGGCGGCCACGCAGCTCACGCCGATGTTGCCCTCCTCACGGTCGACCGCCCAGCCGCGGTCGGGTACCGCCGTGAGCTCCCGCATGATCGCCACCGGATTTGTCAGCGTCCGCGGGGTACGGGCGGCGAGCTGGCCCGCCAGGGCAGCGTCAATGACCTCCGGCTCGGAATAGGCGAGGATCGCCCGGCCCAGCGCCGAGCAGTGCACCGGGATGACGCCGCCCACCTGAGACAGCATCGGCATGGCCCGGTGCCCGGTGATCTTCTCCACGACGAGGATCTGGCCGCCCTGCAGCACGCCCAGCTGGGCGGTGATCTTCGTGGCCTGGTGCAGGTCCTGCAGGAACGGCAGCACGGCCTCGCGCAGCTGCAGCCGGACCGGAGAGAGGCTGGCGATCTCGAACAGGCGGTTGCCGATGCGGTAGCGGTCCTGCGGCTTGTCCAGCCAGCCCAGCCTGATCATCCGGTCAGCGGTCCGGTGCGTGGTGGACCGCGGCAGGCCGCAGCGCGCGACCAGGGCGGCCAGGGTCAGCTCGCGGTGCGTGGCATCGAAGGCACCGAGGATCGCGGCGGCGCGGTCCAGGCCGCCCATGCCCGGTGCGTCATCCCGCTCAGTGGGACTCATCGTTGGCTCCCGGGTTCATACGGGTCAGGCTAGACCCGTCGCGATCCAGTCAGCAGCAAGCCGGGAGGCCGTTATGACCGTTCGCACCGCCCTGGTCGGCGGCGCCGCCGCCGGCATCGGCTACGCGACTGCCGCACGGCTTGCGCGCGGCGGTGACCGGGTGCTGATCACCGGCCGGCACGCGAGCGCGCTGGATGCCGCGGTGCTGCGGCTGAAGGAGGAATCCGGCGGCGACATCACGGCGCTGGTCCACGATATGTCGGTGCCGGCGGCGGCCGGGCCGCTGGTGGCCGAGGTGGAGGCTCGCTGCGGCCAGCTCGACGTGCTGGTGGTCAACGCGGGCGGCCCGCGGCCAGGCCGCGTCCTGCAGGTGGATGACGCGGGCTGGCTGGCGGCCTGCCACCTGCTGCTCCTCGGCCCGCTGGCACTGGCCCGGGCGGCGCTGCCGCGGATGGCCCGGCGCGGTTTCGGCCGGGTCGTGCTCGTCACCTCAGCCGCGGTGCGGCAGCCGCAGCCCGACCTGGCCGCGTCGGTGGTGCTGCGCGCGGCGGTCACGGCCGCGGCCAAGCTGCTGTCCCGCGAGTACGCGGCGCAGGGCGTGACGGTCAACTGCGTTGCGCCCGGCGCGACAGCGACCGAGCGGCGCCGGGAAATCCTGGCCAGCCGGGCCCGCGCGGCCGGCGCCGACCCGGCGGAGGCCGACGCGGCGGACGCCGCGACGGTCCCGGCCGGCCGGGCCGGGACGGCGGACGAGATAGCCGCGGCGATCAGCTTCCTGGCCTCGGCGAGCGCCAGTTACGTCAACGGGACCGTGCTGACGGTCGACGGCGGAAGAACGGAGACGATCTGATGGCCCTGTCGGGACCGGGATTCACCATGGCCGAGTTCCTCGGCGCGATCTCCGGCCAGGTGCGGCCCGGCGCCGCGCGGCCGATCGTCGTGCGGGCCGGCGAGCTGGAGCGGCTGCCCGCCGACCAGATCCACAACCCGACCGTGCTGTCGGTCGACGGGCCGGCTGCCGGCCGTGACGTTCGAGATCTTCCGGCAGACCATCCCGGCCGGGCTCAGCTCCGACATGCAGCGCCACCACCACGAGACCGTGCACTTCGTCATCTCCGGGCGCGGCCACAGCGAGGTCGAGGACGACGGCGCGACGTGGGCGGCGGGCGACTTCATCTACACCCCGCCGTGGACCTGGCACCGGCACTACAACGACTCCGCCGATGAGCCGGCGGAGTTCCTGACCATCGAGAATTCCCGGCTGCTCGGCGCCCTCGGCGTCGGGCGGCGGCAGAGCGCGGGGCTGGCCACCGTGGCGCAGGCCCGGGCCCGCTTCCCGGAGGAGCAGTGATGAGTGACCTGCCCGAGCACATCAGCATCTGGGGCGAGCTCGCCGACACCGACCACGAGCTGCGCCACGTCGATGTCGGCGGCGTGCGCACCCGGGTGCTGCGGGCCAGCGCCGGCCCGGACCTGGTCCTGCTGCACGGGACCGGCGGCCACCTGGAGGCCTACGCCCGCGACATCGCCGGCCTGGCCGCCGACTTCCGCGTCACCGCCTACGACATGACCGGGCACGGCTGGTCGGACCTGCCGGACCGGCCCTACACCATCGACGTGCTGTCTGATCACCTGACCGGGCTGATGGACGCGCTCGGCATCGGCGCCGCGCACCTGTCCGGGGAGTCGCTCGGCGGCTGGGTGGCCGCGTGGACCGCTGCCCATCACGGCGACCGGGTGGACCGGATGGTGCTCAACACCCCGGGCAACATCGCCAACAAGCCCGAGGTCATGGCCCGGCTCCGGGAGACCACGATGGCCGCGGTGCGCGATCCCGGCGACGCGACGGTGCGGCGGCGCGTGGAGTTCCTGTTCCACCACACCGAGATGGTCACCGACGAGCTGGTGACGCTGCGGCGGGCGGTCTACAGCCGGCCCGGGTTCGTGCGCGCGATGACCAACACGCTGGTCCTGCAAGACCCCGAGATCCGCAAGGACTTCGCCTGGGACCCGTCCTGGGTCGGCCGGATCACCGCGCCGACGCTGCTGCTGTGGACCGACCACGACCCGACCGGCGGCCTGGACGAGGCGGCGCTGCTGCTGGACTGGCTGCCCGATGCGCGGCTGCACGTCATCGAGGATGCCGGGCACTGGCCGCAGTGGGAGAAGCCGGCGGAGTACCTGCGCGTCCATCACGACTTCCTGGCCCTCGGCAGGGATCCGTCATGAGCGAGATCATCGGCCTCGTCGGGATGTCCCACTCCCCGTTCGCGACGATGCTGCCGCCGGCAGGCCCGGCCGAGCCCGGCGGGCGGTTCCTCGCCGGCGCCGCCCGGGTCGCCGCCGCCGTCGCGGACCTGGCCCCGGACGCGGTCGTCGTGATCGGCCCGGACCACTTCCACGCGAACTTCTATGACGTGATGCCCCCGTTCGTCCTCGGCGTCGAGGCCGCTGAGGGGTTCGGTGATTTCGGCAGCCGGACCGGGCCCCTTCCGGTGGCCGCCCGGCTCGCCTGGCCGGTGCGGGACGCGCTGGCGCAGGCCGGCTTCGACCTGGCCCTGTCGTATGCGCTCACCGTTGACCACGGCCTGGTGCAGAGCTACGACATGGTGCTCGGCGGGGCCGACATCCCGCTGGTGCCGCTGGTCATCAACACCGCCGCGCCGCCGCTGCCCAGCCTGCAGCGCTGCGCCGACCTCGGCACCGCGCTGGGCGCGGCGGTCCGCGCCGCGCCCTATCCGGGCCGGGTCCTGCTCCTGGCTAGCGGCGGCCTGTCGCACTGGCTGCCCTCCAACGACCCGCGGGACCTGCCGGCCGGGGCCGAGCGGCGCGAGCAGGTGATCCGCGGCCGCCGCGACGTCCGGACGGTGGCCGCGCGCCGCGAGCCGCTGGTGCTGGCGATGGCCGGCGATCCGGAGGCACAGGTCAATACGGACTGGGACACCTGGTTCCTGGGGCGGCTGGCCGCCGCCGACCTGGCCGCGGTGACGGCCCTCGGAGATGACGGTCTGGAGAAGCACGCGGGCAGCGGCGGCCACGAGATCCGCACCTGGCTGACGGGGCTCGCCGCGGCGGGCCGGCCGCTGGCGTGGACCAGCTACGAGCCGGTCCCGCAGTGGATCACCGGCATGGGCATCGGCACGACTTTCGAGGTGAGCTGACATGACCACCACCGAGGCGGCCCGGCGGCTGGCCGGGGCCCGGGCCACCGGGCGGCCCTGCGCCCCGGTGCGCGACCTGCTGGCCGCCGGCGATATCGCGGGGGCCTACGCGGTCCAGGCCGAGTGGGTGTCCGCGCAGATCGCGGCCGGCGCGCGCGTGGCCGGGCGCAAGGTCGGGCTGACCAGCCCGGCGGTCCAGGCGCAGCTCGGCGTGGACCAGCCGGACTTCGGCACCCTGCTGGACACGATGGGCTGCCCGGCCGGCCAGGTGGTCGACATCGGGCGGACGCTGCAGCCCCGGATCGAGGCCGAGATCGCGTTCGTCCTGGCCCGCGACCTCACGGCGGCCGCGATCGGCCCGGAGGAGGTGGCAGCGGCGACGGCCTATGTGGTGCCGGCGCTGGAGATCGTGGACAGCCGGATCGCCGGCTGGGACATCAGCATCGTCGACACCGTGGCCGACAACGCCTCCTCGGGCCTGTTCACGCTCGGCGGCCCTGGCCGGCCGATCGCCGAGGTGGATGTGGCCGGCTGCGCCATGACGATGTGGCGCGGCGAGGAGGTGGTCTGGCCGGCACCGGCGCCGCCTGCCTGGGCAGCCCGCTGGCGGCGGTGGCGTGGCTGGCCGCCACCGCGCCCGGCACGGCGCGCCGCTGCGCGCGGGCGAGGTCATCCTGTCCGGCGCTCTCGGGCCGATGGTGACCGTGACTCCGGGCGACCGCTTTCACGCCGAGCTCACCGGACTCGGCTCGGTGAGCGCGGCGTTCACCGCCGGTCCGGCACACGCCGGCCGCCTCGCGGCGGTGCCCGCCCCGGCCGCGGTGCGCGCGGAGGCGGCCCGGTGTCTGTCGGCGGTGCGGGGCGCGCGAGCGCGCCGCCCGCGCTCGCGCGGGCGCGGCGCAGCGCTGGGCGGCGGCAGGCGGGGCCGGTCGGCGCGGGCCAGCCGGGCCGGGCGCCAGCCGCGGCGCGGCCGGCCGCGGCGACCGGTCAGCGACCGGCCGGCCAGCCGCCGGGACGAGCGGGCGACGCCGACCGCCGGGGGAGCTGCGGCCAGCGCGGCCAGGGCCAGCGTCCAGCGCCGCAGACCCGGGGCGCGGTCCGGCGGCGAGCGAGGGCGGCGGGAGACCGCCAGCGGTCAGCCCGCGCCGGTGCCGACCGCCGCCGTCGCGGGCGGCGCGCCACGTCGCGGGCACGCGCGCGCTCGGCCCGACCGCCGCGGCAGCTCCGCGGCCAGATAGCCGGGCCAGCGGCGCGACCGGGCGCCCGGCGCGCCCCGCCGGCCCGGCGGCGGCCACCGGTCCGGGT
Source organism: uncultured Actinomycetota bacterium (assembly GCA_963780555.1). Classification (GTDB taxonomy): domain Bacteria; phylum Actinomycetota; class Actinomycetes; order Streptosporangiales; family Streptosporangiaceae; genus DASUBV01. The sequence goes on from CAWACD010000002.1 coordinate 1,308,302, forward strand.
CCCGGCGCCGGTGACCGGCCGGTGAGCGCCCGACCGCGGCCGGCCGGCCCGCCCCCCACCCGCCGGGTCGGCCCGCTCCGGCCCGCGCGCAGCCGGGCACCCGGCCGGCCGGCCGGCGGCGCCGCACCCCCCGGGCGCCGAGCGCCCTCGTGGAACGACTCGGCCAGTCCACGCCTACGCCAAGCCTACCGCCTCCTCGACTCGCGGTCACGGACGGTGGAGGCCGCGCCGTGCTGATGGACCAGTCTCGCAGGACAACACCTCGCGGGCGTGGCTGCGGTCAGGGGAGCGTCTATAGTAAAGGAAAGGGAAGGTTGGGGAGTCCGATGAAAAGGAAGGTGTGCTGAGCGCGGCGGTGCAGGCGGCCGTGATCGGCTCCGGCAACATCGGGACCGACCTGCTGATCAAGATCCTCCGGCTCGGGCGTCACCTGGAGGCGGCGGCGATGGCCGGCATCGACCCGGCCTCCGACGGCCTGGCCCGGGCCCGGCGGCTGGGCGTGCCGACGACGGCCGGCGGTGTCGAGGGCCTGATCGCGATGCCCGGCTTCGGCGACATAGGGATCGCCTTCGACGCGACCTCAGCGCCGGCCCACGCGGCCAATGCCGCGGCCCTGGCCCCCTATGGCGTCCGGCTGGTCGACCTCACGCCGGCCGCGCTGGGGCCGTTCGTCGTTCCCGCCGTCAACCTCGACCACCACCTCGATGCGCCCGAGGTGAACATGGTGACCTGCGGCGGCCAGGCCACCATCCCCGTGGTCGCCGCGGTGTCGCGGGTGGCACCGGTGCGCTACGCCGAGATCGTCGCGTCGATCGCCTCCCGGTCGGCCGGCCCCGGCACCCGGGCGAACATCGACGAGTTCACCGTCACTACGGCCCGCGCGATCGAGTCGGTCGGCGGCGCTGAGCGCGGCAAGGCGATCATCGTCCTCAACCCGGCCGAGCCCGCCATGATCATGCGGGACACCGTCTGCTGCCTGATCGACGCTCCGGACGAGGCCACTCGCGGCCTCGTCACGGCGTCGGTCGAGCAGCTGGCCGCCGAGGTCGCGGGCTATGTCCCCGGCTACCGGCTCAAGCAGCCGGTCCAGGTCAGCCCGGTCGCCGACCCGGTACGCACGCTCGTGGGTGACCGCCGGGTGACCCATCAGGTCACGGTACTGCTCGAGGTCGCCGGCGCCGGCGACTACCTGCCGGTGTACGCCGGCAATCTCGACATCATGACCTCGGCCGCGCTGCGCGTCGGCGAGCGGATCGCGGCGGCCGCCGCGGAGGTGCCGGCATGAACGACAGCCAGCAGCCGGACCACGGCGGCGCGCGGAGGCGCCTGTTCATCCAGGACGTGACCCTGCGGGACGGCATGCACGCGGTGCGCCACCAGATCCCGCTGGAGAAGGTGGCCGCCATCGCGGCGGCGCTGGACGCGGCCGGCGTGGACGCCATCGAAGTCGCGCACGGCGACGGGCTGGCCGGCACGAGCCTCACCTACGGCCCGGGCAGCCACACCAGCACCGAGTGGATCGAGGCCGTCGCCGGGGCAATAACGCATGCGCGGCTGACCACGCTGCTGCTGCCCGGTATCGGTACGGTGACCGACCTGCGGGAGGCGCACGCGGCGGGCGCCCGCTCGGTCCGTGTCGCCACTCACTGCACCGAGGCCGACATCGCGGCCCAGCACATCGCGACGGCGCGGGACCTGGGCATGGACGTGGCCGGGTTCCTGATGATGAGTCACATGGCCGGCCCGGCCGAGCTGGCCCGGCAGGCCGCCCTGATGGAGTCCTACGGCGCGCACTGCGTGTATGTCACCGACTCCGGCGGTCACCTGACCATGCGCGGCGTCCGCGAGCGGGTCCGGGCCTACCGCGACATGCTCGACCCGGTCACCGAGATCGGCATCCACGCGCACGAGAACCTGTCCCTGGCCGTGGCCAACTCGCTCGCGGCGGCCGAGGCCGGCGCGACCCGCATCGACGCCTCCCTGGCCGGGCACGGTGCAGGCGCCGGAAACTGCCCGCTGGAGGCGTTCGCCGCGGTCGCCACCCTGGAGGGCTGGGCCCACGGATGCGACCTGCTGGCGCTGCAGGACGCGGCCGATGACCTGGTCCGGCCGCTGCAGGACCGGCCGGTGCGCGTCGACCGGGAGACCCTGACGCTCGGCTACGCCGGGGTGTACTCCAGCTTCCTGCGGCACGCTGAGACGGTCGCGGCCCAGCACGGCACCGACGCCCGCGCGCTGCTGCTGGAGGCGGGGCGGCGCGGCCTGGTCGGCGGGCAGGAGGACATGCTCACCGACATCGCCCTCGACCTTGAGACGGGATCGCGGACTGCGCCGATCCGGCCTCTGTAACGCCCAGCGGAGTCACGAACACGAGCATGGCTCAGGAGCAAGCCCGCCTCGCTCAGCGCCCGAGAATCTCAGATTCCCGAGCTGCCACGACGCGATCTGAGCAAGCTGCCGATTGGGTGCTGAGCCAGCGGACGTGTCGGAGCATATGCTCGCCCCATCGGGGATTCTCGCGACCGGGCCGGCGCGCGCCATTCGGCATCGTGGCCTGGGCCAGGCTAAGCGGCTACTGATCCTTGAGGGGTTCATCATGACGGCAGGTACGCGGACGGATCCGGACTTCGCCTTCGCAGGGCTCGCCACCCCTGAGGCACAGGCGACGGAGGCGATCAGGGCTCTCGCGGCGGGATCCGATCCACTCGGGGCACTGGCGGGCCTCGTGGGCACGTGGAAGGGCCATGGCTTCAACGCCATCTGGAGGCCGCACCATCCGGCCAGCCCGCAGGACCGCTTTCTCGAGCTGAACAAGACCGACGAGACGCTGGTGTTCACCCGGATCAACGGGCCGATCCCCAACCGCGGGCTGGCGATGGCGGACATCGACATGTTCGGCCTGACCTACATGCAGCAGATCAGCGAGTCGAGCACCGGCGCGGGGCTGCACATCGAACCGGGCATCTGGGCCGCGGTACCCCGAACGACCGATCCCAGCGAGCCGGCGTCGGTGGTCCGCATGGCGTCGATCCCGCACGGCACGGTCATCCTGGCCCAGGGTGTCGCTGAGGTGCACCCGGGAGGTCCGCAGAACATCCCGAACAACAACATCCTGCCGTTCTTCTTCGGCAGCCCGGCACCCGCGAACAGCGACTTCAACTCCGTGGCCCAGACGTTCACCGAGCTGAAGCTGTCCCAGCCGACCCAGTTCCGCTTCGTGGCTCCCGGGGTGACGCAGAACATCGTCAAGAACCCCAACAGCGTGCTGCAGGACGCACTCCAGTCCTCGCTTCAGGGCACGACCATGAAGAGCCGGACGTTCCTGCACGTGGCGACAAATCACAGCAGCATCAAAGCGGGCGGCGGCATCGCCAACACGGCGTTCCTGGCCACGAGCGGCAGTCCTCCCGGAGGAAATGCCAAGGCCACGCAGACCGAGGCAACGTTCTGGATCGAGACGATCGCCGGTACCGGAGGCCAGCCGGACACGCACCAGCTGCAGTACACGCAGCTGGTGATGCTGGACTTCAACGGCATCCACTGGCCGCACGTCACCGTCGGCACGCTGGTCAAGCAGTAGGCGGCCGAACCCGCTTAGCTGGCGCTGACTCGCCCCTGCCGACCGGCTACCGTGGTCATGTGAGCAGCCAGCGGGTGCCCGGCGGAGTTGTGCACAAGCTGCCCGCTGACCTGCGCGAGGCGCTGATCGCCAACAACACGGCACTTGGTGCCTGGAAAGACATTACGCCGTTGGCCCGCAACGAGTTCATCTGCTGGGTCGAGGACGCCAAGCAGCAGGGGACCCGGGAACGCCGTATCCGCCGGACGCAAGAGGAGCTGGAGGATGGCCAGCGCCGGCCATGCTGCTGGCCCGGTTGCGGGCACCGGGAGCGTACTGGAGGCTAGCGGTCAGACGCCTGAGCGCCCGTCGCCTGCGCCGGTGCCGGCTCCTTCGGCAGGCCACGGGATCCTCAGCCGCCGGGCTGGATGGGAGGGTTCGAGCCCGCCCGCCCCGCCCGCGCCAGCGCCGCTGGCTTCAGGAGCGGTCAGCTCAGGAGCAGCACGAGGACCAGGGTGAAGCCGATGGTGACCTTAACCAGCACGACGGCGCCGGCGATCGCGACGGCGATCACCCAGCCTCGTCGCGCCCGCCAGCGACTCAGCGCCCGGACGGATAGTGGCCAGTGTCCGGCGAGCCGACTGGTCATCGCGTGCTGTTCCGCGGCCGCTGGCCCGGCCGCCAACGAAGGCTGGCTGCCAGGCCGAGCGGCCCAGGCCATGGGCCGGACGTCGAGGCTGCCGGGGTCGGTCGCCTGAAAGGCGTGCTGTGCCTCTCCCATGTGCCGAGGTTACGTAGCCTTCATGGGGAAGTAAATATTTCCGATCAAATTAGTCTGGTATTAGCAAAGCGCCGGTGCTGCAGAGGTCCAGGACGACCGGATGGTCCTGCTGGACCCGCTTAGCTGTGTGGCGGTGTTATGCGGTGACCGGCTCCCGCAGTCTGCTGAGCAGCGGGTCGCCGACGCGGGCGGCCTCCCGCTGGTAAGGGTGTCGGAGAGCACGAAGGCACAGCTCGCGCAGCGTGTTCAGGACATCGGGCCGTCATCCTGCCGGGACCAGCTACGAGAGGATGGCCCCGACCGCGGGTGTTTGCGGTCGGCCCTGCCGGGCTGACTGCGAGCGGGCTGCCCGGATCCTGGCCGCTGCCGGCCGACAGGCCCGCGGAGGTGAGCCCGACAGAAAGGAAGACCAGATGGCCGTGGCTGACCCGGAAGCCTGGGTGCGGAACGTTGAACGGCTCTACCAGAGCCACGACGCGGCTGGGGTTGCCGCCCTGTACGCGCCCGAGGCCTGGACGAAGTTCGGCAGCCGGATGCTGACCCCGCAGGAGGTACACGACCACCCGGCCGAGTGGTTCGACAGCCTTGATGACTACGAGATCACCCGGACTTTCCGCGCGGCTTTCGGCGACATCATCGTCAGCGAGACGACAGCCAGCTACGTCATCAGGGCCGAAGGGCGCAGGTGCCGGGAGTTCGGCGTCGACATCTACTGGGTCAGCGACGACGGGCTGATCTACCACAAGCACACCTGCGAGGTCGTGGACGACTACCGGGATGGCGCCCTGGACGCAGCCGCCGAGGCTTGCGCCGCTCACCAGGGCACGCCAGCATGACCGGCGGCCGGCTGGACGGCCGCGTGGTCGTGGTGACCGGCGCAGCCCGCGGGATCGGCCGCGCCTGCGCCCTGCGGCTTGCCGAGGAGGGCGCCGACATTGCAGCGCTGGACATCAGCGGGCCGATGCCGACGGTGCCCTATGAGCCAAGCAGCACGCAGCAGCTCGAGGAGACGGCCAGCGCCGTCAGGGCACTCGGCCGCCGGTGCCTCCCGCTGGTCGCCGATGTCCGGGATGGCGAGGCCATGCGCGCGGCGGCTGCTGCCGCCGCCGGAGAGCTTGGATCGGTGGACGTGCTGGTCGCCGCGGCCGGCATCGACTCCTGGGGCAGCGCCTGGGAGCTGACCGATGACCAGTGGGACATGATGCTGGCCGTCAACCTCAAGGGCGTCTGGCAGAGCGCCAAGGCGGTCAGCCCGCACATGATCAGGCAGCAGCGCGGGGCCATGGTGTTCATCGGCTCCGTCCTCAGCCACCGGGCCAACCAGAACTTCGCCCACTACACCGCCGCCAAGCATGGCGTGCTCGGCCTGGTCCGCGCCTTCGGGCTGGAGCTGGCCGGGTACAACGTGCGGGTCAACTCGGTGGACCCCACGGTCGTGTTCACCGACATGGTGACCAGCCAGCCCTACATGGACCAGCTCATCGGGCACGAAGGCGCCACCGATGAGGAAGTGCGCAACCACTACCTGCGCTGGAACGTCCTGCCCACGCCCTGGATCGAGCCGCGCGACGTCGCCAACGCCGTGCTGTTCCTCGCCTCCGACGAGGCCAGGTTCATCACCGGCGTGAGCCTGCCGCTAGATGCGGGTGCAATGCTGAGATGACGGATGCACGGGTGCTCCGGGCCGGCCAGCCGAATATGGCTGAGGGCCCGGGTCAGCCCAGGTGGCGCAAGGCGGGCCATTGCTGGGCCCAGGAGCCCCGGGGGCCGCGGCACACGGCTATTGATCTGCCGTACTCGTCGTTGTCGACGCCGGCGGCGTTGTGGATGCGGGCGGTCAGGGTGCAGCCGCGCAGGTGACTGGCGAGCTGGCCGGGGTCGAAGCCGATGGCGATGACCGCTGCGCGGCCCGAGGGCGGCGGACCCCACAGGCCGTAGGCATTGTGCCCGCTGTAGGCAGCGGGCAGGTCGTAGCGCCGGCCCGTAGCGGTCGATCGCGCCTGCCTCACCGTAGTTCTCGGTGAGGACCACCACCTGCGCGGTAGGCGGCAGCCGCTGCCGCACGCCGGCGACGGTCGCGACCAGGTCGGGCCATCCGATGGTCTCGCCGACGTCGGGGTTGACAGCGATCACGGGTCCGGCATCCCGGGCGGGCAGCACCGGCAGCGCGATGAGCGCGCCGGCGAGGGCGCTGACCGCGACCGCGACGCCGAGCAGCGCCGCGCGTGCCCGGCGCCGCCCGCGGTCCAGCCAGTGGTCGACCGGAACTGCGCCGGCGCCGATCAGCAGCGGCAGCAGCCCGGCCAGGTAGTAGGGCTTGCCGCCAGTCGCCATGAACACGACCGCCAGCAGTGCCCAGGCCCAGGCCAGGAAGCGCAGCTCCCGGACAGCGGGATCACGGAACAGCCGGACGAGGCCGGCAATCCAGACCGGCGCCAGCACCGGGCCGGCCAGCAGCGCCTGGAACGGGACGATCTGCCACCACGGCGCGGAGCTGGCCGACCCGCCCGCCGCGATCGACCGCGACACGGCCAGCTGCGGCCAGCCGTGCGCGGCCTGCCAGGCTAGCCACGGCGACCACAGCGCGATCGCGAGCGCCGCTCCCAGCCAGACGTACCGGTTGTGCAGCAGGCGCCGCGGCCCGCACAGCGCCACCCCGGCCAGCATGGCGACCGCGAGAAATGCCGGCAGCGGCTTGTTCAGCAGCCCCACGCCGAGCACCACCCCGACCAGCAGCCAGAGCCGGTCCCGGCCCGCGCGCACCGCCCGCACAACCAGCCAGCTCGCAGCCGTCCAGGCGAGCAGGTCGAAGGTGGACGTGCTCAGGGTGTGCCCGGTGAACAGCACGATGACCGCTACCGCCGCACAGGCCGCAGCTAGTGACTGGGCGCGGCGGCCGCCGCCCAGCTCGCGGGCGAGCAGGCCGGTCAGCAGCACCGTGGCTCCGGCGGCGAGCGCGGACGGTACCCGCAGCACGGTCAGCGAGCCCGGCGCGATGGCGCTCATGGCCCGGGCGATCAGCGGCGTGAGCGGGCCCTGGTCCGGGTAGCCCCAGGCCAGGTGCCGGCCCGCGGCGAGGAAGTACAGCTCGTCGCGGTGGTAGCCGTAGCGGGAGGCGAACGCGACCAGCGCCGCGACCACCACGCCCGCCACGGCCAGAACGGCAGCGGCTGGCCGGGCCAGGTGGTCCGGGCTGCCGGGCGCCGTGCCCAGGCACGGCTCAGGCATCGCGGGATGATCGCTGTCGACGAGAGGCCGCGCGTGGAACGTCCAGCGTGGGGGTCGCGGCAGCGCCGTGGCGTACGTCATGACCACGATGCTGCCGCCCGGGCCGGCCCGGGCGCATCGGCCCGCGGTCCAGACTTGTTCTCCGACCAGGGTCAGAGGCGCCTTATCAGCGGCCGGGGTCGACCACGCCGTGGTCGAAGGCGAACACGATCGCGGCCGCCCGGTCGCGATCAGCGGCCGGGGTCGACCACGCCGTGGTCGAAGGCGAACACGATCGCGGCCGCCCGGTCGCGCACCTCGAGCTTGGCGAAGATCGCGCCGACGTGTGACTTGACGGTGCCCTCGCTGACGTGCAGCGCCTCGGCGATCTCCGCATTCACCGAGCCGCGGGCTAGCAGCCGCAGCACCTGATTTTCCCGCTCGGTGAGCAGATCCAGCCGCGCTGCTTCGCGGCGGTTCGGGGCGACCGCCGTGCGGTAGGCGCGCAGCATCCGGGGGGCGACCGCCGGATCGAACCACGCGCCGCCGCTGGCCACCGCGCGGGCCGCAGCGAGCAGCCGGTCGGCGCTGGCGTCCTTGAGCACGAACCCGCTGGCGCCGGCCTCGATCACGCCCCACAGCACCTCGTCCTCGTCGAAGGTGGTCAGTGCCAGCACCGGCGGCGGGTGCGGTCCGGCCCGGAGCAGGCGAGTCGCCTCGATACCGCCCATCCGCGGCATCCGCACGTCCATCACGACCAGGTCCGGCAGCGCAGCTGCGATCGCCTCGAGCGCTGCCACGCCGTCGGGGCACTCACCGACCACCTCGAAGCCGTCCTCGGGGGCCAGGATGCGGGCCAGGCCGGCCCGCACGATCGCCTGGTCGTCGACCAGCAGGACGCGGATCATGCTGACGGCACCGGCACTCGGGCGACGACCCGCCACCCCTGCGGCGTCGGGCCGGCCTGCAGCTCGCCGCCGACCGTCGCCGCCCGCTCGCCCATTCCGGTCAGCCCGTAGTGGGAACGGCTGAGGTCTGGTCGTCCCGCTGGTGCGCCGACGCTGGCGACGTCCAGCACGGCCGTGGCATCGGTCACGGTGACCGCGACCAGGGTGCTCGCGAGCGGGGCGTGGCGGGCGGCGTTGTGCAGTGCCTCCTGAGCGATCCGGTACAGCGCCAGGCCGACGGCAGGCGGGATGCCCGTCAGGTCCCCGCTCGTCCGGTACTCGACCCTCAGCCCGCTGTGGCGGGCCTCGTCGACGAGCTCCGCCAGCTGGGCGATGTCCGGCAGGGGACCCGGCGGCACGCCCTCGTCGGCGCTGCGCAACAGCGTCACGGCATCCCGCAGCTCCTGCATGCTGCGCCGGCCCGCCACCTCGGCACTGGCCAGCGCCTCGTCGGCGGAGTCGAGGTCGCGGTGCAGCACATGCCGGGCACTGGTCACCTGCAGCAGCACCGCGGCCAGGCCGTGCCCGACCAGATCGTGCACGTCACGGGCGATGCGGCGCCGCTCGTCGGCCTGCGCCTGCGCCGCCAGCCGCCGGCGCGCCGCGTCCAGCTCCCGGCCCAGCCGGTCCTGCAGGTGCATCCCCCACCCCAGCACCACCGAGAAGGCAATGCCGATCACCCACATCCCCCAGGCGATCCGGTTCCCGGACGGCTGCAGGGCGAAGATCACCACGGGGCTGGCGACCAGGGCCACGCAGATCGCGGCCAGCTGCCACCGCGAGTACTCCCAGCGCGCGGCCACCACCGCCACCAGCGCCACCAGGAACAGCGACGGTTCCAGGCGTCCGGTCAGCTGCGCAACGACAACCGGAACCAGCACGCCCGCGGCCAGCGCCGGTACCGGCAGCGCCCACCGCTGCCAGGCCAGGAACGTCACCACCGGCACGGCCAGGATCAGCGGCCGAACCCACCCGGCCGGGTCGGTGACCGCGGCCACCACCGCCACAGCGAGCGCCACCGGCGACACCAGACGGTGCACCATGTCCGGGCGCCGGGGCGCCTGCGCCCCGGCCGCGGTCGCGATGTCCCGAATCACACCCACGAAGATAGCCGGGGGCTGGCCCAGCCGATCCACTCGGCGAGGCTGGCGATCGCGGCCGCGTCCTGGCTAGCCAGCCGCGGCCATGCCTCCTGCCCCTCATCCTCGGCGTCGGTCCGCGAACCGAGGATCCGGCAGGCGGCCGCCACCAGCCGGCCCCCGCTGGTCCCCGAAGGCTCCCGCCACGGCTTCGTCCGGACCTGTTCCGGTCATGTCGTTACCTCCCTCGGGCGACTGCCGTCAGGGGTAATGACGGGCCCGGAAGGGGCCGACGTAACCGGTCAAGGAGAAATCATGAACCTCGCTCTGTGGATCGTCGCTGCCCTGCTGGCCGCCGTCTTCCTCCTGGCGGGCGCAACCAAGCTGTTCATCCCTCAGGAGAAACTGGCTAAGGCTCCGGCCGGGGGATGGGTCCTGGACTTCAGCCCCGGCTTCGTCAAGGCCCTCGGAGCGGTGGAGATCCTGGGCGCAGCCGGCCTGATCCTGCCTGCCGCACTCGGCTTCGCGCCGGTTCTGGTGCCGGTGGCCGCCGTCGGCCTGGCGCTGATCATGATCGGCGCGGCGATCGTGACTTCCCGCCGCAAGGAGTTCAAGCATGCGCTGCTGAATCTGACCTATCTCGCCCTGATTGTCTTCGTGGCGTCAGGCCGCTTCGGCCCCGAGTCCTTCGGGTGATCTCACGCGTGGGGTGACGGCGCGGGGGAGCGCCGGCAACGATCCTGGCCGGTGCGATGAGGACGACTGGGCTCGGGCACTGCTGCGCAGGCGTGCCGCAATTCATCACACGGCGGCGATCTGCGGCTAGCTGCGGAAGGTGCGCCGGTAGGTGTCCGGGGGCACTCCGACCGTGCGGTGGAAGTGCCGGCGCAGCGTCGCGCCCGTGCCCAGGCCGGCCGCCGCTGCGATGACGTCGATGCTCTCGCCGGTGGTCTCCAGCAGTTCCTGGGCGTGCCGGATCCGCTGCGTCAGCAGCCACTGCAGCGGAGTGGTGCCGGTCGCCGTCCTGAAGTGGCGGGTCAGCTGGCGCGAGCTGATGTTCGCCTGGCGAGCCAGGTCCTCCACCGTCAGGGGATGGTCCAGCCGCTCCAGCACCCAGGGCAGCAGCCCGGCGAGGGGATGGCTGTCGCGGGCAGGCACCGGGGCGCTGACAAACTGCGCCTGGCCGCCGGCCCGGTGCGGCGGCACGACCAGGCGCCGGGCGACGGCATTGGCGATGGCCGAGCCATGGTCGGAGCGGACCAGGTGCAGGCACAGATCCATCGCGGCGGCCTTGCCCGCGGAGGTCAGCACGCTGCCGTTGTCGACATAGAGCACATCCGGGTCGACCTCCACCCGGGGATACCGCGCGGCCAGCGCCTCGGCGTGGGCCCAGTGCGTGGTCGCCCGCCGCCCGTCCAGCAGGCCGGCGGCCGCCAGGACGAATGCGCCCGTGCACAGGGAGGCCACCCGCGCGCCCGCCTCGTGGGCCGCGCGGACCGCGTCGACCAGGCCAGCGGGCAGGTCGTCGTCGACATCGGCCAGCGCCGGAACGATCACCGTCCCGGCCCGCGCCAGCTGGTCCAGTCCGCAGTCCGGCTCGAGCCGGAACCGGCCGACCTGCACCGGGCCCGGGCCGCAGACGGTGACGTCATACCAGGGGCCAGCCATGTCCGGCAGGCCGGCGCCAAAGACCTCGCAGGCCATGGCCAGCTCGAAATGCAGCATTCCGTCGGTGGCAGCCAGCGCGATCGTGCTCATGTCGGAAATTGTACGGGTTATGGCGTTCCGGACGCTGGCACCGGCTGGCTGTCCTCGCCAGGATGGTCGTAGCGGGTCATCTGAGCGGCAGGGAGCACTGATGGAAACGGGTCACACCGTGGCAGTTTTCGGCGCCTACGGGCACACCGGGCGGTTCGTGGTGGCCGAGCTGCGCGATCGCGGGCTCGTCCCGCTTCTCGCCGGCCGCGACGCGGGCCAGCTGCAGGCGCTGGCGGCCGCCCATCCGGGGCTCGGCGTCCGGCCGGCGTCGGCCGGCGACCCGGCCTCGCTCGACCGCGCGCTGGACCGCGCCGCGGCCGTGATCAACTGTGCCGGGCCCTTCGCCGCGACCGCCGGCCCGGTGATCGAGGCGGCGCTGCGCGCCGGCATCCCGTACGTAGACGTGGCGGCTGAGATCGAGGCCATCACCGACACGTTCACTAACTTCGCGGAACCCGCTCGTGCCGCGGGCACCGCGGTGGTGCCTGCGATGGCGTTCTTCGGCGGCCTCGGCGACCTGCTGACCACAGCGGCAATGGGTGACTGGACGGCGGCCGACGAGGCGCACATCGCCTACGGGCTGAGCAGCTGGCATCCCACGGCCGGAACCCGCGCCGCGGGCGCGGTCTCCCGGCAGCGGCGCAACGGCCGGCATGTCCGCTACGCCGGCGGGCGACTGGAGTTCCACGACGACGACCTGTCCACCCTGGAATGGCCGTTCCCGGCTCCGATGGGCACCCGGACCGTCATCGGCGAGTTCACGATGGCCGACGTGGTCACCATCCCCAGCCACCTGGCGATCCCCGAAGTGCGTACGTACATGACCGCCGACGCGGTCCAGGACCTGGCAGCGCCGGGCACGCCGGCACCCGCTGCGGTCGACGGGCGCGGCCGGTCCGCGCAGACCTTCGTCGTCGACGTCATCGTGCGCTCCGGCGGCGCGGAGCGACATGCCAGCGCCAGCGGCCAGGACATCTACGCCGTCAGCGCGCCGCTCGCGGTGGAAGCAGTCCAGCGCATTCTCACCGGGCAGACCAGGACGACCGGCGTCGCCGCCGCCGGCGAGATGTTCGACGCCCCCGGCTTCCTCGGCGCCCTCTCGGCACACATCTCGCTCGAGGCGGGTCACCTGGCGGGGCGCGGCTAGGGGCCGCATCGCCGGCCTCAGTGCCGGACTCGGCCCGGCCGCGCCGCCCGGGCGCGAGCTGTCCGGAGATCGGCCACCGTCGGCCGGGCCGGCGGCCGGGGAGCCACGGGCGCAACGGTTACGCCGGTCCCGGGGACGTCCCAGGCCCGCACGTCGCGGCCGAGTGCGGACCGCAGCGCGTCGAAGGCCAGGCCGAGCGCCTGAGCCGCGTCCGGCGCCCGGACGGTCATGGTGACCGTGACGCTGCGCAGGCGGGTCCTGCGCACCCGGTGCGTGGCCAGCTCGGGATCAGTGATGCCGCGAGCAGAGAGGCGCTGCAGGGCCTCGTCCAGGCGGCCGGCGATGGCCATGGCCCGGTCACCCGCCGCGAGCCGGACGGGCATGTCGAAGCAGACCTTGTACCGGGCCATCGCCCGCAAGGTATCTGCCGAAAGTTGCAGGTCAGTAGTAGCCGCGGGAGGTCAGTCCCGCGGGCGCGGGCACGCGACAGCTAACTGGCCGGGCTGCGGCGTAGCCGGAGCGGGCGGCAGACGTGGCTTCGATGGCGGCCGGCCAGGTCGTGACAGCCGTGCAGCTGACCAGAAGCAGAAACAGGGGCTGCCCGGGCGTCCATTTCCGGGTGTAGTGTCACCTCCGCGCGGTCTGCGCTAATCACGCCATTGCGTGGTTATGGCCCGGGGGAGGGGCGTCATGGCTGATCAGCCTGTCTATCCGATCATTTACCTGCGCGGATTCGCGGGCAACACGTCCGGGATCGACCAGGCCGACGATGATCCGTTTGACGGATTCAATATCGGCGCGACGCATGTCCGCGTCGGCGGCGACGGCCAGCCGCAGTTCTATCAGTTCGAGGGGCCGCTGGTACGGCTGATGGAAGACGAGGACTACCGCGTCGTCGTGCACGGCGGCCAGCAGGCCTACCTGACCAGCGCCGCGCCTCAGTCGCAGCCGGCGAACTCGGTGTGGATCTACCGGTACTACGACTCCGCGGCGAATACCTTCGGGACCCCGGCGACGCATTTTGACCTGCCGACTGCCGCGCGCGGGCTGCTGGGTTTCGTCGACCTGGTCCGGGCGAAGACCGGCGCCGACCGCGTCTGGCTGGTAGCGCACTCGATGGGCGGGCTGATCTGCCGGAGCATGATCCAGAAGGTGTGCCCGGAACAGCGCCGGGACGCCAGCCAGATCATCGATAAGTTCTTCACCTACGCCACCCCGCACAACGGCATCTCGTTCTCTCTTCTCGGCCTGAACATCCCGGTGCCGCAGATCGCGCCGTTCAGCGCCGAGGTCTTCAACCACGACGTGATGTACGGCTACCTCACGCCCCAGGCCACCCTGGACAAGACCCCCAAGCGGCCGGATGACTGGGACGCCCGCCAGCTGTACGGCAGCTTCGACCCGGACCGGGTGTTCTGCCTGGTGGGCACGGACGCCGGCGACTACACGCTGGTGTCGAAAGCTGTCGGGCCCAAGAGCGACGGGCTGGTCCAGGTCGACAACGCCTATGTCCGGGGCGCCAGCCGCGCGTTCGTGCATCGCTCGCACTCCGGGCGCTACGGCGAGGTCAACTCCGAGGAGGGTTACCAGAACCTGCGCCGGTTCCTGTTCGGCAGCCGCAAGGCCACGGTCAGTCTCGCCGGCGTCGAGCTGCCGCCGCACTCATCGCCGGACGCCGACGTCGTCGACGTGTGGCAGGCCGAGGTCCAGGCCAGCATCCGCGGGCTCCCGGTCCTGCTCACCGACCGGACGGCGGGGCACTACTGCCCGGTGGAGCTCGGCCGGGTGGCCAGCCCCGGCGCACGGCAGGCGCCCCAGCCAGCGGATGACGACGTGACCGACGACCCGCCGCCCGCCGCCGGTGCTGGCCTCGCGGATCCGCTGGTCACCGTGTTCCTGCTGGACCCGGAGCGGGCCGCGCAGATGCAGCGGGAGACCCTGGAGCCGCAGTTCCCGGTGTCGCTGCGCTGCCGCTACTACCTGTCCCTGAGCCTGCTGCACCTGCAGGAGAAGCACGGGCTGTTCTTGTGGCAGCAGCACCTGGAGAAGATGCCGGAGTGGGACGACTCCCTGATCGTCGACGTGGGCCCGCGCGATGCAGCCGACCAGGGTGAGCACCTGTGGGCCCAGTGGCAGTCGGAGAACCCGGCGGTCACCTCAGCCAAGGACCCGATCGGCGATCAGCCGCGCCAGCCCGACGCCGCCGGGTCGATGACGTTCACGATCCCGCTGCCCCCGGCCGGGCAGAAGCTGCTCGGCGGCCGGGCCTCGGTCACGATCCGTGTCGAGCCGGCCTAGGCCCGCCGCTGTCCTCGCGTTACCCGGCCGGGACCCAGCCGCCTTCCACGTGGATCACCTGGCCGTTGATGTAGCCGGCGCCGTCGGATGCCAGGAACAGCACTGTTTCGGCGATCTCGCGCGGGTCGCCGAAACGCTTCATCGGGTTCGTCGCCTTGGCCTCTTCGATGTGCTCGGGGGCAACGCCCCACTCCTGCTCCCAGTTACCGGAGATCGGGCCGGGAGCCAGTGCGTTGACCCGGATCTCCGGAGCAACGTCGCGGGCCAGAGACGTCGTCAGGCCGCGAATAGCGCCCTTCGCGGCGCAGTAGGTGACCGGAACCCAGTTGATCGGGTTCTCCGGATTGACCCCATTGCCGTAGGTACTGGAAAAGTTGATGATCGCCCCGTGCCCGTGGCGTCGCATATAAGGGATCACGGCGCGGCACATGCGCATCGCGCCGATCACGTCCACCGCCAGCAGCGCCGTGACCGCGTCAGCACTCATGTGCTCGAACCGGACGGTGTCTGCCTCGTCGAGGCGCCCGGCCGCGTTCACCAGCACGTCAACCCGCCCGTACAGCGCATCCGCCCGGTCAGTAAAGCGATCCACCGACGCCTGATCGGTGACGTCGAGCTGAAACGCGGAAGCCACACCCCCGCCAGCGACCACGTCGGCCACCACCGACTCGGCAGCTTCCTGCGACCCTCGGTAGCCAGCAAGCACCGAGGCTCCCTCCCCGCCGAAGCCACGTGCAACCGCGCCACCCAGCGTCCCGCCAGCACCCGTCACCAGCGCAACCCGCCCCGAGAACCGGTGACCATCATTCCAGGCCGCTTTCACCACCAGCCCCCTTCCGGTCACTCACAGTGTCTCAGAAGCCGCTTCCCCCGCCGGGGACCTGCCGCCCTGCCGGGCTCGCTGAGCGGCAGGCCCGGCTACGGCCGGAGCTCGAGGACGACGTTGACCGGAGTCTGGGTGACCTGCCGGAACTCGCTGAAGCCGGCGTCACCGGCCAGCTGCCGTACCGCTGCGGGGCAGGCCTGGGCGCCGAGCGCGAACCCGCCGGGCTGGGCCAGGGCGGCTGGCGTGCACTGGAAGGTGGACGCGGCGTAGCTGAGCGCGGCCATCGGACTGGCCAGGTTCGCCGCGTAGTCGTCGGCCGCGGTCGGTTCCACGACCAGAACGGCGCCGTCGGGGGCGAGCGCCTTGCGGGCGTGGGCCAGCGCGGCGGCCGGGTCGCCGAGGTCGTGGAGGGTGTCCAGCAGGCAGATCAGGTCGAAGCCGTCGGCCGGGTAGCTGGTCGCGTCGAGCGGCTCGAACCGGATGCGGTCGCCCAGGCCGGCCTGGTCAGCGCGCTGCCGGGCGACCTCGATGGAGCGGTCGTGGAAGTCATAGCCGTGGACGCTGGCCTGCGGGTAGGCACGCGCCAGCAAGATGGCGGCCGCGCCGTGTCCGCACCCGACGTCAGCGACCCGGCCGCCGGCGGCGAGCCTGCCGGCCACGCCGGGCAGGGCAGCGATCCACTCGGTGGTGAGGCTGGCGGTATAGCCGGGGCGGAAGAACCGCTCGGTGCCCTCGAAGACAGCCGGGTCCTGCTCGTGCCAGGGAATGCCGGCGCCGGTGCGGAACGCCTCGGCGAGACGGTCGATGCCCGCGAACCAGCCGCGGGTGATGGTGGCGCCGCCGGCCAGGAAGGCCGGCGATGCGTCATGGGCGAGCACCGCGGCGGCTTCGGCCGGCAGCACGTACCGCCCGTCGTCCTCCCGGTAGGCGAGGAATCCGGCGGCGGCCTGCTGGGACAGCCACTCCCGCAGGTAGCGCGACGCCGTCCCGGTGCGGGCCGCCAGCTCGTCCTCGGTAGCCGGCCCGCCGTCGGCCAGTGCCCGGTACAGCCCGAGCTGGTCGCCGACCGCCACCATGGCGGTGGTGGCCGCGCCGGTCATCGCGCCGATCAGCCGGTGCACGTTCGCCTCGATTAGTTCAGTGTTCATCGTCATGATCTGACCCTAGGAAGCAGCCGGGTCAGCGGGCCATCGGGTGAACTACCGCAAGCCCGGGCCGATCCGGCCGCCGCCGGAACCCGTGACCCGCCTGGCATCGGGTGAACTACCTATCTCCGCCCCGGCTAGGCCGATGTCTGCCTGCACGGCCCCTGTGCGGGCAGGCAAACATCGGCGTAGCCGGATCGGCACCGGGGCTCGTCGACGCACGCGGATGCGCAGCGTGCCCGAATCCGGGCAGCCGGGCCGCCAGATGCCGGAGCAGCCCCCTCCTGACCTGCTCCGGCATCTGGCAGCGACGGTTCCGAGCGCGGGCCGTATGCCCGCGGCGTGCCGGCGTACTCGCTGACGACGCCGATTACACTGGCCGCCGCCAGTCGGTACCCGCCCGCCCGGAGCCGTTCATGGCACCACCTCGGCGAGCACTTGCTGGGTGGTGAGTTCGTGCCCGTGGGAGCTCCGCGCGTGCTCGCGGATGGCGGCGACTAGCTGGCCGAGCTGGTCGTCACTAGCGACCCGGAACTCAACCCCGCAGGGGCAGCGGCCGACGTGCCCCGCTAGTGCCCGTCCGGTGAAAGCGAGGTCAAGCGCGACGCACGGCTCGTCCCCTTCTACCCAGGCGTCATGACCCGCCGGCAGCACGTGCGCGTCACCCGGGCCGAAGTCGTAATCGCGGCCGTCGTCCATGCGGGCGTGGAGCCGGCCGGAGATGATGTAGCCGGTGTGGGCCGCCTGGCACGCTTCCGTGCCGACGACCGGCTTGATGTCGTTCGACCACTTCCAGCCGGGCTGATATACGCAGCGGGCGATCGTGATGCCGGGCAGGTTGACCACGCTGAGCGAGGCGTGCTCGAACGCGCGCCGCTCGTCGGGCGTCTCGATGTTCTTGACGGCCACGCCGACCTTCGTAGCGTCGAGCATCTGGTGGTGCCTTCCCGTTGCCTGGCTTACCAGCCCAGCATGCGGGCCGGCCGCCTGCTGTCACATCGGGAACAACACGTATATCCGGCCGGGACTACGTAGCGGCCGAGGGCGGGAACTCTCGCTGAGAGCCGCCGGCTCCGGCCGGTGACGCGACCGCCACCAGTCCGGTCCGGGAGCGAGCGCCGGTCTTGCGCAGCAGGCTCTCGATGTGCTTCTCCACGGTCCGTGGCGAGAGATTCAGCCGCGCCGCGATCTGCTTGTTGGCCAGCCCGCCGGCGACGAGGCGCAGCACGTCCGCCTCCCTGGCAGTGATTCCCGCTGCCGCCCAGGGGTTGGGCTGCGCCTCCTTGAGCAGTTCGCGGCAGCGCTCGGCCAGGCGGGGCAGGTCCCGGCGGTCAAATCCGGCCTCGGCCTCGGCCAGCCAGCGCAGCGGGTCGCCCCATCCGTCGGCAAGGGCGGCGGGGGCGGCGCAGAACCTCGCCAGCTCACCCCAGGCCTCACCGTTGGTGAAGCCAGCGTCACAAACCGCCGCCAGCTCGCTGGCCTGCTGGAGCTGCCCGGCTCGCCCGGCCAGAACCGCCTCGGCATAGCCGATAAGACTCCGGTTGTGGCGGATGGCGCCGACGCCCAGCCTGCGGGCCTCCTCGATCGCCCGTGCCGCCCGGTGATCACCCAGTGCCGCCAGCAGCAGCGGCCATAGCGCCCGGAGCCCCGCGGGCTCGGCGTGCGGAAGGCGGGCCAGGATCGCCATCCCCCGGGCGTAGGGCTCCAGGGCCGCCGCGGCCTCGCCATCGAGCAGAACCGCTGCCCCCCGGCTGGCCCAGCAGATGCCCTCGACCATCTGGTCGTCCGGAGCGGCCGCGATGGCGCGGGCGGCATAGCGCTCTGTCTGCCCGGCATCGGCGCGCATGCTGGCGCTGCCGGCCAGGACCGTCAGCGCCTTGGCCCGGACCTGGTCCAGGCCGAGCAGCTCGGCGAGGCCGACGGCAGCCTGCGCGTGCGCATCACACGTGCGCAGTTCCCAGCGGCAGGTGAAGCCCGCGGCGAGCTGCAGGTCCAGAATCGCCACGGTACTCAGCGCACCCATCTGCTCGGCAGCGCGCCGCGCCTCGGCCAGCCGCTGCACTCCCGCATGATCAAGCAGGTCGATGGTGCCCAGCTCGTGCAGGGCGCGCAGCCGCCACAACGGCAGGCCGGCTGCCTCCGCGGTGACCAGCGCGTTCTCGAACGCCGCGCGGGCGGCGCCGAGATCACGCAGCCGATGGCTCCGGCCGATGAGCTCCAGCGCCTGACAGCGGACATCCGGGGCACCGCCCGTGGCGGCGAGGACGTCCTCGGCGAACGCCCGGGCCGCATCGAGATCATCGGCGGCGAAGGCCACTTCGGCATCGATGACGCCCATCCGGGCGGCCACGTCCGGCAGCGGGGCGGTTCCGGCCAGGCGCCGGGCGGCGCTGAGGTGGTATCGGGCCATCTCCCACCGCGAGGCGCCCGCCGCCGCCTGGCTGAGGCGAAGGTGAACCTCCGTCCGCAGTTCCGCCTCCTCGGTCCCGAGCCGGGTGATGAGATGGCCGCCGACCGCCGCCGCCTCCTCAACCCGCCCGGCCAGGGCCAGCGCCTCGACCAGCAGGAATTCCGCCTGGTCTCGCTCGGGAGTGCCCTCGAGGAGGTCAGCGGCCCGCCGGAGGGTACCGGTCGCGGTGGCCAGCGTGCCCCAGGCCAGCGCCTGGCCGCCAGACTCGCTCAGTAGCATTCCGGCCCGGCGGCGGTCCCCGGCCCGGTTGGCCAGCTCGACGGCCAGCTCGCGCAGGCCGCCTTCCAGGCGCGGGTGCGCGGCGTCCAGAACGGTAAGCGCCGCCGCGGCCACGGCCCGCTGGCGAGGGGGCAGCATGGTATCGAGCACTGCTTCGCGGGTCAGCGCGTGCCGGAAGTGGAAGGCCGTGCCGTCGGCGCTCACCAGCAGTTGCTCGGCAGCGAGCCCGAGTGTCTCCGCCACCAGGGCGGCACTCTGCCCGCTCACGGCCGGGAGCAGTTCCCAGTCGAAGTGGCGGCCGAGGATGGCAGCGGCCTCGATCACCGATCGCTGCGGGGCGCTGAACCCGGCCAGGCGCTCGCGCACCGTCTCGGTGAACGACTCCGGCAGCCCGGGCGACGCCAGCAGGTCTTCCACCAGCAGGGGCACGCCCTCGGCGGAAGCCTGCACCCGGCGCAGGAGTTCCGCATCTGCTCCCGGGATGCAGGCATGGACCATGCGGGCCATGTCCTCATCGCTGAGCCGGTCAAGACCGAGGTGCACTACGCCAGGGCGGCCCCGCTGCCGGCGGACCACGTCCAGTGCGGCCGATGGCCGGCTGGCGCGCAGGGTAAGTACGCACAGCAGCGACTCGCCATCCAGGTGCTCGCCGAGGTACTCCATCAGGGCCACGGTGTCCGGGTCCGCCCAGTGCAGGTCCTCCAGCACGAGGACCAGGCCCTGCGGCGCGAGGCGCCGGAGAAGCTGGATCAGCGCCTCACCGCGGATCCCGGGTGAGATGTCTCCGCTGGCCGGAGCGCGGCCAGCCATCCCCGGCAGCAGCGCGCTCAGCGCGGGCAGCCAGGGCTCCATCCGCACATCATCAGGAACGGCCCGGTCCCGGAGGAGCTGCACAAGCGCGTCCGTGAGCGGCCGGTAGGCAGCGGTCGCTGACTGCGGCACGGCCCGGCCGGTCACGACCCGGATGCCCCGCCCGGCTGCCCGGCTGGCCGTCTCCAGGGCCAGCCGCGACTTGCCGATCCCCGGCTCGCCGGTGATCACCACACACCCGCCGTGCCCGGCCATAGCGGCCGTCAGCGCTGCGTCGACCGACGCCAGGGCGGCGTCCCTGCCGATCAGTACCGGGCACAATACCTGCGCCATCGGTCCAGTCTGTCAGCAATCCTTCGATGTCGCAGGACGGTCACCGGTTCCGGGATGGCCGGCGTCAGAGTCCCCGCCCGGATGTGATGGCATTGTCCGGGGATGGCAGCCGGCACCCTCAGGCGCCAGGGCGGTCGGCGGCTGCGACCTGCTCCAGGAACCGGCTCCGTCAGCTCACGCCCGCAGCAACCTCAGGCCAGGAGAAACAAGTGCAGGATCCATCCTCGAAGCTTCCTCGGTATGAGGATCTGCCGGCATCGGAGTACGGGGGGCGAAGTGGCTGGGGCATCTTCGGGGACACCGACTCTGCTGGCCTGCTGAACCTGCAGACGGAGTCGAGCGTCCTGGCCGCGATCGGCCATGTCCGGCGAGGGGCTGTGTTTCCGCTCAACGCCGAGCTTGATGCTGTCAGCCCGCCGCTGGCCACGGGCCGGACTACGGTCAGGCACCGGGTCCTTCATCAGCCTGAACCCGGCTTCCCCGGCCTCGATGACGTTCTGGATAATTTCTTCCCGCAGATCTCAAGCCAGTGGGACTCGCTTGCGCACGTGGCGTATTCTCCCGGGGCTTTCTATAATGGCGCCTCCGACGATGACGTAGTGCACGGCCGCCGGAATACGATTGATCACTGGGCGCGGAAGGGAATTGTTGCCCGGGGCATTCTTCTTGACCTCGAGCGTGCTCTCAGCGGCAGCGGCGACTCCTACGATCCGGGGAGCGGCGTCGCGTTCAGCGTGGCCGACCTGGAGGCCGCGCGAGAGCACTCTGGTGTCGAGTTCTCGCCCGGCTGCATTCTGCTGCTCCGAACCGGCTTCCTGGGCTGGTACCGCCGGCAGCCGAGGCTGGACCGCACGCGATTCGCCGCTGATCCGCAGATCCCGGGCATCGAGCATACGGAGGAGATGGCTCGCTACCTCTGGGACAACCAGGTTATGGCTATCGCCGCCGACAACTTCGCGGTTGAGGTGTGGCCGCCGGCCCGGGGCGAGGACGCGGCTCCGTTCGGCTTCCTGCACCGCGTCCTCATCGGCTCGTTCGGCATGGCCCTGGGTGAGCTGTGGCACCTCGACGACCTGGCCGGCGACTGCGCGCAGGACGGCGTCTATGAATTCTGCGTGACCAGCGCCCCGCTGAATGTCACTGGCGGCATTGGCTCACCGCCGAATGCGCTTGCCATCAAGTAGGCGCCGGCTACGCCGGGCCGGCTGGGTCAGGCGCGGTGGCCCTGTCGCCGCCGATCGGGGCTGTCCGCACGCTCCCCGTTCCAGGGCAGCGTGATCGTCACCTGAGTGCCGCGGCCGGGCTCGCTGGTGATGTCCATGGTCCCGTGATGCGCCCGGACAAGCTCATCGACGATGGCCAGGCCGATGCCGCTGCCGGGCACTCCTGGCGAGTTCTGAGCGCGGAAGAATCGCTCGGATACCCGCGGCAGGTCGGCCGGACTAATGCCGATGCCAGTGTCGCTGACCCGGAGCGTTGCCACATCCGCGTCCTGCCAGGTCCTGAGGACTACCGCGCCGCCTGCCGGGGTGAACTTGGCGGCGTTGGTGAGCAGGTTGGTGACGATCTCGCGCATCCGCCGCTCATCGCACCAGGCCTGCGCCGGCGCAAGCCGACGATCCAGGCTGACGCCGCTGGCCTCAAAGATGTCGGCCAGGCTGTCGGCTGCCGAGGCCGCCAGGGGCCCCAGCTCGCACGGTGTCAGCGTGAGCAGCAGGGCTGCCGCCTCAGCTGAGGCGAGCCGCTGGAGATCATCGACCATCCGGCCTAGCCGCAGGACTTCCTCGCGCAGCGACTGAACCTGGGTAATTGTGAGGTCACTCACTCCGTCCAGCATTGCCTCGGTGCCTGCTTGCAGGACGGCGATCGGCGTCCGCAGCTCGTGCGAGATGTCGGCCACCATGTTGCGGCGCAGGTGCTCTTCGCGGGTCAGCGTGTCGGCCATCTGGTCAAACGCTGCGGCCAGTTCCTTCAGGTCACTGAAACCGTGCACCTGGCCCGCCCGCGCGCGGCGGTTGCCGCTGCTCACGGCCCGCGCGGCCTGCAGCAGCCGCTCGATCGGCGCGGTGATCCTGGGGGCCACGAGGAGGGCCACCGCGAGGGCGAGCAGCGCGCCTATGGAGCCGCCGAGCAGCCGGGCCCGCCACCTTTCCGCGTTGAACTGCATGATGATCGCGCCGATCCCGCGGCTGCTGAACTTCACGACGATGGTCCCGACGCGGCGGCCACCGGCGATGACCGGCGCCTGGCGGCGGGCAGCTGCCGGGAAGCTGGCATAGCCGCGCGTGGAGCGCACCACCGTGCCGTCGGTGCCAGTGATCTGCGCCGCGGCGCCGGATCCGCTGATGACCGCCATGACCGGGGACAGCGCTCCAGACCAGTCGCCCCTGGTGAACGTGGCCGCGGCGCCGTGAGCCGCGGCGCGAGTCTGCACGACCTCCTGGCGGCTCAGGATCTGGCCCTCATCAGCATTCACGGTGAGCGCCCCGACCGCGTCCGATGCCGCCACGGCGGCGAGCGCTACGCCGATGAACACAAGTGCCAGCTGCAGTCCCATCCGGCCAGAGCGAAAGCGGCTCATCTCAGCCCGGCCGCGCGGGAGCCGGCCAGCTGCGGCCCGCGGTGCCGTTGCCGGTCCTGACTCCGGCCGCGTGCTGCTGACCTGCGCGCAAGGGCGCGCTCATGTGCTGCTCGGACATGAAGACTCCCTGCCCGCCTGCCTGTCTCATCGCCGGTCCTGGTCGCCTGATAGTGCCATTCCTGCCCGGGCCAGGAGAGATAGATGACAGGAGACTGCCTGTCCCTGACCGGCATCAGGGCCAAACCGGTCACTTTTTCCGCTGCCAGCTGCCGCTCCTGCTGGTGTTCCTGCGGACGTCGAGGTCGCCTGCACTCGCGCGGTAAACGCGCTGAACCCGACGCAGGCCTGCTCAGCCCCTGGCTTGTGAGCGGTGACCTGGTACGACCTCAGCGATTCCAGTACCCCCGGTACGGGGCTCGCAGCCGCAGTGGCTCGCCGGGCGCAGGCGGCTCTGCTGCCGTGCGGGCGGCCGGTCCCGTCCGCACGTCCGCCTCGGCGACACTGACCAGCGTCCCGAGGGCGGCAAATAGAGCCTGCGCGGTCGCGGGGTCGTGGGCGACGGCCTTGCGCATGTCTGCGATGAGCGAGCTGAGCGACATTGCTGACCTCCCGACCGGGGTTCCAGGTAAAATTCTCTATAATCCTGGTTGAATTTGTCAAGAATACTTGGCCGCTCCGCCAGGCAGCTTGCCGCGGGCAGCTGGGCGAGACTGCCTTGTGGGGCGCGATCGCATCGATCATCGGGGATCCTGCTGGCCCTCTCCGGCCCGGGCATTGTGCACCTGCGCCGGACCACGCCGCAGGCCGAGGTCTTTCCCAAGCCCACCGTCACCGACCCGGCACCCACCGCCCGGCAAAACCCGAGACCGGGCTGGTGGCGCTCCCTCCGGGGGGAGCACCGCCAGCCCGCTGCGTGCCTGGCGGGAGCGCAGGCGGGCCAGGCGGCCCGGTAGGCCGAAGCTGGTGGTCTTGCTAGTAACTGCACTTGTCCGGGTGGCCTGCGTCCTGCCCCTGGTACGGCAGTGGCTGCTGCGCCCAGATCGTCTTGCCCGTCGGCGTGTACCGGGTACCCCAGCGGGCGGCCAGCCGGGCAACGAGCATCAGCCCGCGCCCGCCCTCGTCGTACCGGTCGGCTCGCCGGTGGTGCGGGGCAGTAATGCTGGCGTCCGAGACCTCGCAGCTCAGCGTGGTGTCCAGGATCATCCGCAGCTGGATGGGCGGCTGGGCGTGCCGGATCGCGTTGGTGACGAGCTCGCTGACGAGCAACTCGGTCGTGAAGGTCATTTCCTCCAGTCCCCACGAGGCAACCTGGCGGGCTGCCCTGGCGCGGACATCGGCCACGATCGACGGCTCGGCAGGCAGGTCCCAGGAGACGATCTGATCTGAGCTCAGCGCGCCTGTCCGGGCGATAAGCAGGGTGGCATCGTCACCGGCAGGCTCGGGCAGGAGCGCATCGATCAGGCTGTCGCAGATTGCTTCCAGCGGCGGCGGCCCGCCGGGCTGACTGTGTACCTCGCTGAGCACCTTGTGCATGGCCGTCAGCCCCGCGTCCATCTCGCGCTCGCGAGACTCGACTAGCCCGTCCGTATACAGGACAAGGAGGCTGTCTTCAGGTAGCTCGATCTCTATCTCCTCGAAGGGCACTCCTCCCACGCCCAGCGGCGGCCCCGCGGGCAGATCGGGGAACTCCGGAGCCGCTCCGGGGGCGACGATGGCCGGGACTACATGGCCGGCGCGGGCGAGTGCGCAGCGGCGGCTTGTGGGGTCGTAGACCGCGAACAGGCAGGTAGCGCTCAGCTCGCTGGCGGCTGACGACAGTTCGTACTCATCCGCGAGCCGGGCGACGACGTCGTCGAGCCGGGTGAGCAGCTCTTCTGGTTCCAGGTCGATGTCCGCAAGGGTGCGCACGGCCGTGCGCAGCCGGCCCATGGTGGCGGCGGCGTGGATGCCGTGGCCGGCCACATCCCCGACCACCAGCCCCACGCGGCTCCCTGACAACGCGATCACGTCAAACCAGTCGCCACCCACCGCCACCCCAGACTGAGCGGGCAGGTAGCGGGTCGCGACCTCAACGGCGGCCTGCGCGGGCTGTCGCCCCTGGAGCAGGCTGTGCTGCAGGGCAAGCGCAGTGGCGTGCTCGTGGGTGTACCTGCGGGCATTGTCAATGCAGATAGCCGCCCGGGCGACGATTTCCTCGGCCAGGGCCAGATCGTCCTCCTCGAAGCGTTCCGGCCGCTGATGCCGGACGAAGCTGGCGACTCCGAGCGTGGCACCGCGGGCCAGCAGCGGAACCGCCACGACGGAGTGGAACCCGTACCGGGCGGCCTTATCGGCTCTGACCGGGTCGGACAGTGCCCACCGGGCGACATCGCGGGGGGTTGGATCCTGTATCACCGACCGGCCGGACGCGAGCGCATCCGCGGCGGGCGAGCCGGCCGGGTAGGAAGCCACCTCACCCGGCTGAACCACGGCTTCGGGAATGCTGTCCAGAACGGACCCGTGGGCCATTCGCCGGAGGGGAACCGTGCCGGGCACTGGCCCGGATGTTGGCTCATCACCACGCAGCACTGAATCCTGAATATCGATCATGACCATGTCTGCGAGATCCGGGACCGCGACCTGTACTAGTTCCTCAGCGGTCCTGGCTACGTCGAGAGTACTTCCGATGCGGTTGCTCGCATCGTTAACCAGCGCCAGCCGCCTCCTGGCCATGCGGTGCTCGGTCACGTCAATCGCCACGGCCAGCGCGCCGCATACTATTTCAGCAGCGTCCTTAACGGGTGAGATAGCAACAAGCCAGGCGTATTCGCGACTCCTGCCGGGGATCTGCCCGGTGGCCTTCCACAGCGCGGGCTCGCCAGTCAGGATCACCTGCCGTGCGCAGGTCTCGAATTCCGCGAATCCCAGCCTGGGAAACAATTCGGTCGGGCGCAGGCCAAGGCCGACGGATTCACTCGCGATGCCCATGGAGGCACACAAGGCCTCATTAATGCGAAGATAACGGATCTCTGTGTCGAACAGCGCCATGCCGACGAGCGACTGGGTAACGGCGGTGTCCAGCATCGCCCGCGGGTCTGTCGCGTCAGGACGATGCGCCTTGCCGGTCAACGCGCCCCCCTAGGGTTCTCGTCCAGGACATCCGGCGCAAACTCTGCCGGCTCGCATACCCCCCGGCCCGTCGCTGGCCCGGTTTTCGCGCGTTTCCCCTGGAAGACGGGACAGCCTATTTGGGGTGGTCACCGATAGGGCCTCTCGCCACATTACGCTCTGCCGCGCAATTCTCGGGCAGCCGGCGATGGCTGAGAGGATGAGAAGTCGCTATTTATGAACGTAAGAACAGCAATATCGTTATCTGTGCTCTCGTGTCATAAAAGATATCGATCAGGCCGGCCAGTCCCGCCGGGACCGGCCGGCCTGCAGCCCCTACCTGAACTTCACGCCGGCCTGCTCGGCTGAGGCCTGCAGGGTCTGCACCGCCTGAGCCGGGGTGGCCTTGCCAGCTGCGACCGTCGTCGCCGCCACCTGGATCGCCTGCTGCATCGCTGCGTTCAGGGGCGCTTCGCGAGGCTCGGTGACTGCAGATGTCTGCGCAATGAGCTTGGAGATCACCGGCAGCTGAGTGCCCTGGTCGACGAGCTCGATCGACTTCCAGTCCGGGTTGACTCCCTTGAGGGAGGGGAAGTCGTTGAGCTCGTTGGCGACGAGCTGCTGGCCTTCCTTGGTCGTGGTCATCCACGTCACGAAGGTGGTGGCGGCATTCCTGACCTTCGACTTGCTGTTCACGGCCAGGCCATAATCCGATTCGCCGAAGTAGTACCCGCCCTTGTGGCCGGGCCCGGCCACGTTCGGAAACGGAATGGGCAGGGCAGTAAACGGCTTCGGGTTACTCACCCCCGCGGCCGAGATCGAGTCCGTCATCCCGGCGCGCGTCGCGTTCGGCGTGTACCAGGTGCCCATCTCGATCATGGCGTACTTCCCGGCCAGGAAGTCGTTGTTGGCGTCCGGGTACTGCTGGACGGCCAGCGCTCCCGGCTCCATGATCCCGTCGCTGAACAGGGACTTCCAGATCGTGAGGGTCTGGACGAAGGCAGGGTTCGTCCACTTCGTCTTGCCCTCGGTGGCCTGGGTCCAGGTGCCGGGGGAGACGCTGTCCGCGATTTCCTGGAGCGTGTCCTGGCTGAACCCCAGCGAGGCAACGCCCTGGACGAAGCAGCCCACCTTGTGGGCCTTGAAGATCGCGCAGTCCCTGACCCACTCGCTCAGCGTCGTCGGCGGGGTGACGCCGTACTTTTCGAACAGGTTCTTATTGATCCACAGTGTCCCGGCAAAGATGGACCCGATGGAGGCTGCGGCGAACTTGCCGCTGCTGGTGGTCAGCGTGTTGATCCCGCCAGCGGCGAGCTTCGACTTCCAGCCGGCCCCGAGCGCCTTACTCACGGCTGGCGTGAGGTTCAGCGCGAAGTTGCCCCAGCTGGTGAGCTCCGGGCCGGGCGTCACATCGAAGACATCCGGGCCGGACGACCCGGAGGCCAGGGCGGGCCGCATGGCCGCGGCCACGCCGGTAACAGGAAGCAGCTTGTAGTTCACCGTGATGTGCGGATAGACCTTGTTGAACGCTGCGATGTCCGCCTTCGCGGCTTCGGCGCTAGGGCTCCAGCCCCACCAGTTCACCGTTCCCGACGTGGCCGGGCCGCCACTGGCGGCAGGGGAGCCGCCGCCGCAGGCGGCAAGGGCGATCGCGGTGATGCCGGCGGCAGCGATCGCCAGCGTGCTCCGGAACCTGCGCCGCGTCCTCGCGTGTCTGAACATCTTCCTACTCCCGTCGTGTCCGGCCAGCTGTCGCCAGGGCCATGCGCCCAGCAGGATTGGTCATGCATGCAGCAGTCCGCTGACGCCAGCTCAGGTCAGCGGCGCCGGGCCCGGGGAGGCAGGCCTGGCGTCAGCTAGTGGGCGCTTTCACGTGCCAAAGAGATCGATTGTCGTTAATTTTCGTTCACTTTCGAACCGCATATGTGCTGATCCGTCGGCTGACAATGTGGCTGAACCGTAAGCCCGGCCGATATATCCCGTCAAGTTTTGAATTGATATTCGAAACTTTCTATTTCCCCAGGAGTGCTGATCCGCGGGCCGGCTACCCGGTCAGGAACCAGGAAGATCCAGCCGGAACCGGATTAGGCTGCTGGCGGGTTCAGGATCTCGGCAACTGCTGCCACGCACGCGGCCAGCGATACCGCCCCGGGGTCGGGACTGCCGACGCTGCGATCAGCCAGCGGCCGCGCCCGGCCAACCTTCGGGCGCAGCTCCGCAGTTGCCTGGGCCGCTGCCTGCGCCTTACTCACCGCCGCTGACCAGGCGCTGGTCAGGGTGCGTCCGCTCGCCGCCGCCTGGCGCAGCTCGTCGGCGAAGGGGCCGAGGGCATCCAGCATCGTCTTGTCACCGGGTGCTGCCTTGCCCAGCAGCATGATCGCCTCGTACGCGTCGGTCACGCCCCTGGCCATCAGGTCAGGGGTCACCGGGCCGGCGCCGGCAAGCCGCGTGCCCAGCGCCCGGAGGGCGGCGCCCCACAGGACGCCGGAGGTGCCCCCGGCCGAATCCGACCACGCAGTGCCGGCGGCGACAAGGATGCCGCCGGCATCTGCGCCGTCCTGCCGTGCCGTCTGCGCTGCCGCGAGCGCCGCGTGCGTTCCGCGGGCCATGCCCCGGCCGTGGTCACCGTCTCCGGCGACGGTGTCGAGCCGGCCCAGCGCCTCGCACTCCCGGTCCATGGCTGCCGCCATCGCCGCGATGGCGGCCACCGCGGAGTCAGCGCAGCTGTCATGCCGGGCCGCGCGAGCATGGGCAGCAGTCGTGACGGCGGTGCTCTGCGACGTCGTGCGGATGTGGCGTCGGAGCGGGCCGGCGTCCTGCTGCGGTCCTTTGCGGTAGGCCGGGCTATCGGCAGGGGCACGCCACAGCTGGTCCAGCTCCTTGTCCAGCCAGGTCACCGTGAGCGAGCAGCCGGCCATGTCCAGGCTGGTCACGAGCTCCCCGACTTCCGGGTCGACCAGTTCCAGCCCGGTGTCGCCGAGAAGACGGGCGACGTGTGCCCACAGCACGAACAGTTCTTCGTACTTGGTGGTACCCAGGCCGTTCAGGAGGACGGCGACGCGACCGCCCGCCCCGGCGGGGCGTTCGGCCAGAATCCCGTCGACCAGCCGGGCAGCGAGCTGCGACGCGGCGGGCAGTGGTTCCTCGGAGATACCTGGCTCGCCGTGAATTCCCAGGCCCATCGCCATCCGGCCGTCAGGTACCGAGAACATGGGCGCGGCAGCCCCCGGCAGGGTGCAGCCGCCGAAGGCGACACCGAGGCTGCGGGTTCGGTCGTTAGCCAGCCGGGCTATCCGCTCGACGTCGTCGAGGTCATAGCCCTGCTCAGCCGCGGCGCTGGCCAGCTTGAACACAGTAAAGTCCCCGGCGATGCCGCGGCGTCTGCCAGTTTCGGCGCGCGAGGCGCTGGCCACGTCGTCGGTCACCACGAGGAACCGCGCATCGATGCCATCGGCACGCAGCGCATCAACGGCGAGGGTGAAGTTCATGACGTCGCCGGCGTAATTCCCGGTCATCAGCAGGACGCCGCTGCCGGCGTGGGCTGCTCGGGCGACGGAGGCCGCGTCGGCGGCCGAAGGCGAGGTGAAGATGTTCCCGACCACCGCGCCGTCGGCGAACCCGGGGCCGACGACGCCGCAGAAGGCCGGGTAGTGGCCAGATCCGCCGCCCACCACCACGGCGACCTTGCCGGGCCTGCCGGTGGACCGGACGACGCCGCCGGGAACCTGGAGCACGTAGCGTGCGTGCAGCGCGGCGAACCCGGCCAGCGCGTCCTCGGTGAACTGCGCCGGGTCGTCATAGATGCGTGTCACGAGACCTCCCCGGCGAGGCGGCCGGCCAGGCCGCGCAGATGCCGCTTGAGCTGGTCTTATTCATCGCTGGGGGGATGGGTTCTCAGCGGGCGGTGAAGCCGCCGTCGACCAGGATGTCGGCCCCGTTGATCATGTCGGAGCTGCCCGAGGCCAGGAAGACGGCCAGCGCGGCGACCTCCTCCGGCAGGGCGAAGCGGCCGGCCGGGATCAGGGCGCGCATGGCGTCGCCCCTGGCCCCGGCCCACGCCTTGCGGCCCAGGTCGGTCAGCACCACGGTGGGGGAGATGGCGTTGACTGTGACGCCCCGCCCGGCCCACTCGATGGCCAGGACCCGGGTCAGGCCCAGGATGGCTGCCTTGGACGCGCAGTAGGCTGCGTGCTGCTCCAGCCCGACCGTGGCCGCCTGGGATGCAATGTTAATGATCTTGCCGTGGCCCCGGTCCAGCATGGACCGGCCGACGGCCTGGCTCATCAGGAACGTGCCGCGCAGATTCACGTTAACTGTCGCATCCCAGGCCGCCGGGGTCAGGTCCTCAGCAGGGGCCAGGTGGATGACCCCCGCGCAGTTCACCAGCACGTCCACCGGCCCGAGCTCGGCCGGCACCGCCGCGGCGGCGGCCGTCACGGACGCGTCGTCGGTCACGTCGCAGGCGAAGGCCCGCACGCCGGAGCCGAGGCTGGCGGCGCGCTCGCGCGCGGCGTCCAGGTCGAGGTCGAGGATGGCCACCCGGGCGCCCTGGGCCAGGTACGCCGCCGCGATGGCGGCGCCAATTCCGGAGGCGCCCCCGGTGACGGCCGCGACCTGACCCGACAGGCTGAACGACAGTCCGCCGGACCCGTTGTTGCTCGTCATCGCACTGTTCCTCTCGGGGCGGTGGCCGCGCCGTGCGCGGCCTGCATGGGGCGGGTCAGCACAGCTCCACCAGAGCTTCGGCGGTCTGCTCGTCGACCACCAGGTCGGTGATCAGGCCGCAGGCCAGGGCCCCCTTCAGCCCGCGGGCCCGGTTAGCTCCGGCCACGACGCACAGACGGCGCGCGACCTTACGAAGTGCAGCGGGCGGCGGCACGCTCGAGCGCTCGTTGAGCGGGATGCCGTCGAAAGTACCGTCCTCCCGGACGAAGATCGTCGCCACGTCGCCCACCACGCCCTGGGCCTCCATCGTGAGGTAGTCGTCTTCCTCCAGGTAGCCGCCGGCGTAGACGTGGCTGTTGATGCCGCCGTTGAGCATCGCGCCGTGCCGGCCCACGTCGCCCACGCTGAACAGCAGGATGTCGGCGCGGGCCTGCAGATCGAGGATGCCGATGATGCTGCGCTCGCGCCACAGGGCGGCCCTGGTCTCGGTGTAGTCGAAGAAGGCCGGAACGGGGAACTGCTGGACCCGGGCGTCGAAGGCCTGGCCGAACCGGCCCAGGATCTCGCTGGCGTACTCGATTCCTGTCGACAGCGTGTTCCCCGCGCCATTCAGCTGGATGACCACTGAGCCCCGGGTCGGCTTTCGCTGCAGGTACTCGCTGACCGCGCTGACCGTCCGGCCCCAGGCGACGCCCAGAATCATGTCCGAGCCGAACAGGCCGTCCAGGATCCAGGCCGCGGACCGGGCCACCTGGCTGAGGACCTCCAGCTCCCCGGCTCGCTGGGGCACTGGCACGACATGGACCTGGACGTGGTGACGGGCCTGGATCCGCTGTTCCAGCAGCATCGCCTGCTCGTCGGGTGTCCGGAGCCGGAACTCGATCAGTCCCTCGGCCCGCGCTCGCGCCAGCAGCCGGGACACTGTCGAGCGCGACGTGGACATCTCGCGCGCGATCGCCTCCATGGTCATGTCCTGCAGGTAGTAACAGCGCGCGGCGCGGATGGCGGGGCCGAGCCTGCCGTCGTCAGCGGTGCCCATAGTCCCTCACTCCGCGCGCGGCAGACCTGGTGACCGGCGCCGGTGCAGGCCCTGGCCGGCGCGCCACTCGTCCTGGGCCCCGGCGATGCTCCAGGTGCATCAGGCTAGCGGCGGGACCCGCCCGGTTCGAGGCACCAGCCCGGATCTCAGCCACTACGGGCCCGGCTGGACCGGCTCGCTGTCTCGTAGTCGGCCAGCACCTCGAGATTGCGGGCCGAAGGAGAACTGGGATCAAAGCACAGCCGCAGCCACTGACTGCAAATCCGCAGGCCGAGCTCGACACCGATCACCCGGGCCCCCAGCGCGAGAACCTGGCAGTTGTTGGACAGGACCGAGCGCTCGACGGAGTAGGAGTCGTAGGCGACGGCGGCCCGCACCCCGGAGACTTTGTTGGCGCTGATCGCCATGCCCAGGCCAGTGCCGCAGACGAGAATGGCGCGCTGAATCCGGCCCGCTACGATGGCCTGCGCCGCATCCACGGCGACCGTGGGATAGGCCACCGTGTCGTCGGCTGAGCCCACGCCGAAGTCGATAACCTCGTAACTGGGGATCAGGTACCGGCGCACTGCCTCCTTGAAGGCATAGCCCGGGGCGTCGGCGCCCACCCCTACTACGGGCTTGTCCACTACGCTCTCTCCATTCCGCCCGGCTCCGGAGGACCGGCTCACCAGGCGTAAGCCTCGGGGGCCGGGCCGCGGCCGGGCCAGATCTCCTCCAGCCGGGCCAGGATCGCGTCATCCAGCTGCAGGTCCAGGGCGCTGAGCGCCTCGTCGAGCTGATCGAGCGTGCCCGGCCCCACGATGGGGGCGGTCACCGCTGGCTGGTGCAGCAGCCAGGCCAGGGCCACGCGCGCAGGCGGGAGACCGAGCTCCGCGCACAAGTCCTCGTACTTCTGCACCCGCGGCCGGTGCCGGGCGAGGATCTGCTGCGCCTCCTCGCCCGACCGGCGGCCCTGCGAGCCGGCCGCCAGGATCCCGCCCAGGACACCGCGGTTGAGCGGGCTCCAGGCGATCACGCCGAGGCCGTTGTCGGCGCACGCGGGTAGTACCTCCATCTCGGCATCCCGGTCAATCAGGTTGTACAGCGACTGCTCGCAGGCCAGCCCCATGCTGTTGCGGGCCCGGGCGGCGGCCTGGGCGGTGGCGATGTGCCAGCCAGCGAAGTTGGACGACCCGACGTAGAGGACCTTGCCCTGCGCCACCAGGAGGTCCATCGCCTGCCAGATCTCCTCCCACGGGGTGCCGCGGTCAATGTGATGCATCTGGTACAGGTCGATGTAGTCGGTCTGGAGACGGCGCAGCGAGTCCTCGCAGGCCTGCCGGATGTGGCGGGCCGACAGGCCCCGGTCGTTGGGGCGCTCGCCCATGGGCTGGTACACCTTGGTCGCCAGCACGACCTCGTCCCGGTTGGTGCCGCGGGCCAGCCACCGGCCGACAATCTCCTCGGTGCGACCCCGCGGGCCATAGATGTCGGCGGTGTCAAAGAAGCTGATCCCGGCGCCGAGCGCGGCGTCCATGATCTGGTGCGCATCAGGCTCGGCCGTCCGCGGGCCGAAGTTCATCGTTCCCAGGCATAGCCGGCTGACCTTCAGGCCGGTCCGGCCCAGCTTGGTGGTCTTCATCCTGATCCTCTCCGGGGCCCGCCGTCCGGCATGTCCGGCGGCGGCAGGGCCTGGCAGCAACGTACGGATCTGCTGGATATCCGGGCAAGAGTTCTGAACGGATGTGCACAGCCCGGCCTGAAGGCTTCTGATCCGGACTTCCTCGCAGGTCACGGGGGACCTAATCCAGCTCAGCGGAAGCCGGACCATCGCCTGACCGGAGTCACTGAGGTCATCTATGCACGTGTGTGCAGAACTATTGACCGATTGCCCACATGCCTCATACGTTCTGCTGCTGTTAAATTTTTCGGCCCTACTGACCTGCAGTCTTTGTGTCATAGTGGGGTCATATTCCGATATGACCACCGAAAATTTCGGACGGAGCGCCCGCCGGTCGCCACCGAGGGCGAGCTCAGCCAGGGAGGCAGGAGATAACCGTGGGGTTGCTGGCGGGCAAGGTTGCGGTCGTGACGGGCGGCAGCGCGGGGATCGGCCTGGCCATCGCCACCCGGTTCGTGGCCGAAGGCGCCCATGTGTTCGTCACCGGCCGCGATCAGGCGACCCTCGACGCCGCGGTGGCCCGGATCGGACCGGACGCCACCGGAGTCATGGGCGACGCGTCGGAGCTGGCGGACCTCGACCGGCTCCGGCAGGCCATCGAGGACACCGGCCGGATCGTCGACATCCTGATCGCCAATGCCGGAGTGGGCGCCGGGGCGACCATCGAGGAGGCCACGCCCGAGCAGTTCGACACCGCCGCCGGGCTGACCTTCCGGGGCACGTTCTTCACCGTGCAGAAGATCCTGCCCCTGATGCCCGACGGGGCGGCCATCGTGCTCATCGGCTCGATAGCGGGCGGCAACGGGACGGCGGGTGCCTCGATCTACAACGCCAGCAAGGCTGCCGTCCGCTCGCTGGCCCGGAGCCTGACCGCTGAGCTCGGTCCGCGTGGCATCCGCGTCAACACCCTCAGCCCCGGGCCGACCCAGACCGCCGGCTTTGATCGCTTCGCAGCCCGCCATGAGCCGGGCTGGCTGGACCGGATCAAGCAGGAGATCCCGCTGCGCCGGGTGGGCCAGCCCGAGGAGGTGGCCAGCGCGGCGCTGTTCCTGGCCTCGTCGCAGAGCAGCTTCATCTCCGGGGTGGAACTGGTCCATGATGGCGGGCTCAGCCAGGTCTGACGCGCCGCCGGGATGCTCAGGCCACGCACCAGGCAGCGGCGTTGACCAGCAGCCGCCGGAACGATGGCTCGGCAAAGTCGTCGGGGTGCCCGAGGCTGGTGTACACCACGCGCCCGCCCCCCGCGTGCTCACGGGTCCAGGCCACCGGGCCCGGCGCAGGCTCGATCTCGGGGCTGACCGGGTCGCCGTGCAGCAGCAGGTGGCAGCCGCCGGCCAGGTGCGGGTAGTACAGCCACGAGGCGACTTCGAAGCTGTCCGCGACGCCGTCCAGGACCGGGTGCTGCACGCCGGGCAGGCGGGAGACCCTGGTCCGTGACGAGTGCCCGTGGTGGCGGACCCACGGGGTACCCAGCACGTCCCGGCCGAAGCCATCGTTCCAGGACGCCCACGGCGACGCCTCGTCGAAGTGGAAGGCGTGCGTCGCCGTGCGCAGCCCTACGACGGGCCCGCCGCGGGCCAGGTACCGGGCCAGGCAGCGCATCTGCTCGTCGGGCAGCTGGCGCCAGCGGGTGTAGATGACCAGCAGGTCCGCATCATCGAGCGCCTCGATGCCAGCCAGCCTCGACCGCGGGAATAGCGGCATGTCCTCCAGCACGTCCGGCGTGACGTGGCTGACCTGGAAGCCGAGCTCGCGTTCCAGGTCGGCACGGACACCGAGCATCGTCTCGTGCGACCGGTACTCGCCTTCTCCGGCGATAACCACCGCGCGGGTCATGCCGTGGCCTCCTGGCTGTCGGGGTAGAGCAGGACCTTCCCGCAGGCACCGCTCTGCTGCAGCGCGAACGCTGCCGCGAACTGGCTCAGCGGGAAGCTGTGGGTCACCAGCGCGTCCAGGCTGGATCCGGCCTGGCGGAGCCGGCTGATCATCTCCGTGCCATGTGCCTGGTGGTTCCAGTGCCAGCACCCGAAGATGTCGTGCCCGCGGCCGACGAGCGGCTGGACCTGCGCGGCTCCGGCCCAGCTCACGATCGCGATGCGGCCGCGCGGCCGCGTCATGGCCTGCACAGCAGGCGGCCCGGCCCGGTTGTTGCTGGTCTCCACGCTGGCGTCGGCCCCGTACCCGCCGGTGGCGGCCAGGACCTGGCTGACGACATCGGCGGCCCGCGGGTCGAAGACCGCCGCTGCGCCCAGCCGCCGGGCCAGCGCCGCGCGGTAAGGCTGAAACTCCAGCGCGATGACCCGGGCCCCGATCGCCCGCGCGTTGACGATGGCCCCCAGCCCGACGGCGCCGCACCCCGACACCAGGACGGTGTCGCGCGCCGTGACACTCATCCGGCGCATGGCGGTGAAGGTGGGCCCCAGGCCGCAGACGGCCATCGCGGCGTGCGCCAGCGGCAGGTCGTCGGGGACGGGAAAGAGCAGGTAATCGGGCTTGAGCAGGTACTCGGCGTAGGTGCCGATCCCGGCCGCCGAGCCTGTCTCCGTCAGCAGGTCCCGCTGGTCGGCGCAGTGAATGTGCTCCCCGGCCCGGCATGGCGGGCACCGGCCGCAGCCCGCGTGCGGCATGACGACAACCCGGTCGCCGGCCCGCAGCCGTGTCGAGCCGGCGGCATCGACGACGGTGCCGACTGCCTCGTGGCCGAGCGCGTCGGATGGCTCGCCGCGCTGCCAGTCCCGCCACTCCGTGCACATCGGGATGGCGAGTGTCGCGACCTTGACGATGTCGCCGGCGGCGGATGGCTCCGGGCGCTCGGTCAGCTCCGCGTCCTGCGGGCCCCTGATCTGGGCAACGTGCACAGCTTCGAAATTTCTTTTCGAGCTTTCCGCTATATACGGCTATAGCCGCAGGTTAATGCCGATGATCATCGAGGGTCAAGGTCACGACTGACAAATGTAGATCCAGAAATTTCGCCAACGGAACGGCCGCGTCTGATGTGGCTCGCTAGTGCAGCCACAGGTCCGGCGGGACCGCCAGTGCCTCTAGTTCCGCCCACAGCCCGGCCGGGATGCTGACGCTCAGCAACCCGGACAAGTCGTCGATCCTGGCCGGCTCGGAGACCCCGGCGATGGTGGCCGTCACCCTCGGGTCGCGAACCGAGAACTGCAGCGCCGCCGCGCGCAGCGGCACGTCATGCCGGGCGCAGGCCGCCTGCATCGCCGCGACCGCGGCGAGTACCTCGGCGCCGGCCGGCTGGTAGGCGTACTTAGGCTGCTGCTCCGGGCCCTTGGCCAGGATGCCGCCGCCGTAGGGTGCGCCGTTGACGAACGCGACCTGGCGCGCGGCTGCGTCGTCCATCAGCGGCTCGGCGCTGCGGTCGATGAGGGTGAACCGGTTGTGGCTGATGACTGCCTCGAACGCTCCGGTGGCCAGGTACTGGCGCAGCAGCCTGACCGGGCCGCCGGCCACTCCGAGGTGCCCGAGCACGCCCTGGTCGCGCAGCTCGGCCAGGGCCGCGACCGGGCCGCCTGGCGCCATCGCCTCGGCGAAGGTGATGTGGTACTCCGGGTCGTGCAGGTACATCAACTCGATCCGGTCCAGGCCCAGCCGCTCCAGGCTCTCGGCCACCGAGCGCCTGACCCGCTCGCCCGAGAAGTCGCCGCTGACCGGGTCGGCGTCCACTTTCGTGGCCAGGACGAACCCGGCCGGCAGGCCGCCATCGGCGCGCAGCACCCGGCCGATCCGCCGCTCGGCCGCACCGCCGCCGTAGTTATTCGAGGTATCCAGGAACGTGAACGGGCTGGCCAGTACGGCCCGGATGGTGGCCTCGGCCCGCTCGCTGGCCACGTCGTAGCCGTACAGCTGCGGCATGCTCGCCAGCGGGCTGGTACCGATGCAGATGGCGGACACCCCTAGCCCGGTTCGGCCCAGGGGCCGGGGTGCGTATCCAGCCGTCATGCGCGGCTCCTTTCGTCGGAGGGTGCCCGTGGATATCCCGGTGCGCGGCGCTCAGTCCTGCGGCCGGGCCATGATGGAGCCCGCGTCCCGGGCCAGGGCATAACGCGCGCGGACTTCCGGCTGCGGATCGGCCTCGTAGCGCTGCGATGGCTGAGCCGGCGGCCACTCGGGCGGGGCCGTGCCCCCGGCCAGTACCCAGGCCGCCTGCCGGGCCGCCCCGTCGGCCACGTACTCGCCCGCGGCCGGGACGACGACCGGTACGCCGAGCAGGGCCGGGGCGATCTGCCGGGCGGCCGCGGAGCGCGCGCCGCCGCCGATCAGCAGCACCCGCCGGACCTGCGTCCCGGCGGCGCGGATCGCATCCAGCCCGTCGGCGAGCCCGTTGAGCATGCCCTCGACAGCCGCCCGGGCCAGGTTCTGCGGCGTGGCGTTTGCCCGGGTCAGGCCGTGCAGCGCGCCGGTGACGCCGGGCCGGTTGGGGGTGCGCTCGCCGTCCAGGTACGGCAGCAGGGTCAGGCCCCCGGCACCGGGTTCAGCCTGCAGGGCGAGCCGGTCGGCCTCCTGCACCGGCACGCTGAGCATGGCCGCGGCGGAATCGACCACCCGCGCCGC
Organism: uncultured Actinomycetota bacterium; assembly: GCA_963780555.1. Classification (GTDB taxonomy): domain Bacteria; phylum Actinomycetota; class Actinomycetes; order Streptosporangiales; family Streptosporangiaceae; genus DASUBV01. Next base: position 1,346,482 of record CAWACD010000002.1, read on the forward strand.
GTTCAGGGTGCAGACCAGCGGCAGGAAGTGCCCGGTGGCATCGGCGAAGCCGGCGATGATGCCCGTGCCGTCCGCGCCGGGAACAGAGCTCACGCCGAAGACCGTGCCGGAGGTGCCCAGCGACACCACCACGTCGCCGACGCCCAGCCCGACCCCGAGGCCGGCTGCCGCGTTGTCGCCTGCACCGGGGCCGAGGACGGCGCCGCCCGGGTAGGCGGTGACCGCCCCGGCCGGCTCGGCCGGCCCCAGGACGGCGGGCACGGCCAGCTCCTTCCCGGCCGCCCGGGCCAGCAGGTCGGGCCGGTACCGGCCCTCGGCCGGCGACCAGTATCCGGTGCCGCTGGCGTCGCTGCGGTCGGTGCGCAGGCCGTCCAGGCCGCAGGCCGGCAGGCCAGCTGCCAGGTCAGCCAGTCGTGCGGCAGGCAGACCGCGGCGGTACGGCGCATCGACTCCGGCTCGTGCCGCGCCAGCCAGCGCAGCTTGGTCACGGTGAACGAGGCCAGCGGGACGCTGCCGACCGCGTCGGCCCAGGCCTGCCCGCCGCGCCCGGCGTCCCCGTCACCCAGCTCGCGGACCAGGTCCGCGGCGGCCCCGGCCGAGCGGGTGTCGTTCCACAGCAGCGCCGGGCGGACCACCTCGCCGCGGGAGTCCAGGCAGACCATGCCGTGCTGCTGCCCGCCCACCGAGACGGCCGCCACGTCAGCCAGGCCGCCGGCCTCGGCGATGGCCGCTCCCAGCGCCTCCCGCCAGCACGCCGGATCCACCTCGGTGGCGTCAGGATGCGGGGCCCGGCCCTGGCGCACCAGCGCGCCGGTCTCCGCATCGCGGATGACGACCTTGCAGAACTGAGTCGAGGAGTCGATCCCCGCCACCAGCGTGGTCACCGGGCCGCCCCGCTCCGGCCGGCCGGCCGGGCGACGCCGGCGCGCGCGTAGATCGCATCGATAGCCGCCATGTTGGCGACAGGGTCCGCGCCTTCCGTCGGCAGCTGCTCGCCGCTGCGCAGCGCCCCGACGACCGCGCCCAGCTGGTGGTCGTAGGTCTCCTGGCCCGCGACCGTGCTGGTCCGCGCGATACCGCCGCTCACCTCGCGGATGGTGTGACCCCGGTGCGGAAAGACCATGCCGTCAACTTCCAGCGTGCCGCCCGCAGCCTCGATCCGCAGGGTCTGCGTCAGCGGCACGCCGGAGGCCATGCTGCACCGCAGGCGCCCGCGGCCGCCCGCGGGGAACTCCAGCTCGGCCTCCAGGCTCAGGTCGGCACCCCGCTGGCCGGGCTGGGCGGTCGCGGCGACGACCGTCGGCTCCTCGCCCGCCATCGACCGCAGCCAGTGCACCGGGTAGCAGCCGAGGTCCATGAGCGCGCCGCCGCCCAGGTCCGGCTCGTGCCGGATCGAGCCGGGGAAGAACGGGTTGCCGGCGCAGAAGGCGGCCTCCATCGTGCGCACCGGCCCGAGCCGGCCCGAGGCGAGAATTTCCAGCAGCGTGATCGTCAGCGGGTGATACCGGTCATGGAAGGCCTCCATCAGCCAGCGGCCGGCCCGGCTGGCCGCCGCCACCATGTCCGCGGCCTCGGCCGCGTTCATCGCCATCGGCTTCTCGCACAGGACGTCCTTGCCGGCCTCGAGCGCGGCGATCGAGAACTCCGCGTGGGCCGAGGGCGGCAGGGCGTTGTAGACCAGGTCGATCGACGGATCCTCGAGCAGGACCTGGTAACCGCCGTAGGAAACCGGAATCTGATGCTCAGCCGCATAGCGCGCCGCCCGGTCCCCGTCGCTGGCCGCGATGGCCGCGATCGTGACGTCATCGCGCCGCCGCGCGGGATGAATGATGGCCGCGGGCGCGATGCCCGCGGCGCCCAGGATGCCTACTGAGAGCACGATGACAGCTCCGTGAGTTGGGGACGGGCGGGGCGAGTCACTCGCCGTGCAGCCGCCCGGCGTACCAGTCCTCGTAGTAGTTCTCCGTCACCGCGATCTGGATGTCCTCGCGCCGGACGCCGATGGCTTCCAGCCGCTTGACGATGCAGGAGTACATCTCGCGCTTCAGCTCGACGGTGTACCGGCGGACCATCAGGATCTGGATGACGACGAGGCTGCGCCGGTCCACGCCGCCGTAGCCCGGGTCAAAGAGCAGCTCGCCATCCTCGCGCGGCCGGAAGATCTGGAACTTGTCGTCCGCGGGAATCTCCAGGGCGTCGATCAGCGCCTGGTGGAGCTCATCGCTGAGCGCGGGGCCCTTCTCGGCAAACAGCGGCCGGGGCAGATCGACCTGAACGAGCGGCATGTGGCTTCCTCCGATGGCTGGTGCGAGGCGTCGAAAGTTTCGGGTCTGCTTCTTAGCTGCGGCTATGCCGCCTAGTGTCCATCATGGTGCCAGCGTGCGGTGGATAGTTGCAATATCTGGTGTTCTACGTGCTTGACATTCGTTTCAGCCCGGCGGTCTACTTGCGGCCAAACAGCAATGATGGCGCCGAAAGTTTCGAGATCAGCGCGCCTCGCAGGCCGTGATTCCGGCCTTCCCGGCAGACCTCGGTCGGTGCCGCGTACAGGCGCGGAGGAAGCATGCGAGTGTCACGCAGTAAGGCGCCAAACTCACGATCATCGAGCCGGCGCGGCCGCCGCCGGGTGCCGGCGGCGGCCGCGGCCGGGCTGTGCGCGGTGGCCCTGCTCGCCGCCTGCGGCGGGACCGGCTCGACGGGGAGCGCGGGCTCGGCCACGTCGGGCGACGTCACCTGGTGGGGGTGGACGCCGACCGTGCAGGGCGCCGACACCTACATCAAGGCGTTCAACAAGGTCTACCCGCACGTCCACGTGACGTTCAAGGAGATCACCATCGCCGGTTATGACGCCGCCATCCGGCCGGCGCTGGCCTCGTCGGTGGGCCCGGACATCTTTGACATCGCGCCCGGTGCTGGCCTCGCCGAACTGGGCACCGACGCCGCCAACCTGACGCCGGCGGTCAGCAAGGCGCTAGGCCCGGACTGGAAGTCCAAGCTCGCCGCGATCGGGCCGGCCGGGCTGACGACGTCGTCGGGGAAGCTGGCCGCGCTGCCGATCGGGTCCACGTTCGCCGGGAACCTGTGGATCAACCAGGGCCTGTTCAGCAAGTACGGGCTCAAGCCGCCCGCCACCCTGGCCGCCTGGGCCCACGACTGCGCGGTGTTCAAGGCGCACAAGGTGGGCTGCTTCGTCCAGGGCGCCGGCCAGGTCGCCTTCAACCAGGACACCCTGCAGTCGATCTCGGACAGCATTCAGCCCGGTGTGTGGACCAAGTGCTCGCGGGGCCAGATGTCGTGGGACAACCCCACCATTGTCAAGGCGCTGACCATCTGGAAGCAGATGTTCACCGACGGGATCATGGAGTCCGGGGCACTGGGCGTGCAGCAGTACCCGGACGCGAACAACGACTTCCTGGCGCAGAAGTTCGCGATGGTGATGATGGGCACCTGGTACATGCAGTACAACACCATGGCGGGCCTGATCCCGGCCATCCAGGCCGCTGGCATCGCCAGTCCCAGGCCGTTCACCATGGTCGCGATCCCGTTCCCGGACATGGCGGGCGCCGGGAACCCGCCCAGCATGTACGGGGACGCGGACTACGGCCTCGCCGTGAACAAGAAGTCGAGCCACCAGGCGGCGGCGACGACCTTCGCCACGTGGCTGACCACGTCGAAAGCGGGCCAGCAGCAGGTGGGCAACCTGCTGAACGACATCCCCTCGCTCAAGGGCGTCCAGCCCGACTGGAATTCGGTCAAGCTGGTGAACGACGCTGTCCAGCGGCCGGTCCTGCAGAAGCTGATCGCCACGACGGCGACCAGTTCCGAGCCCCGGCTCTCGACCGTCAGCGCGAACCTGCAGCAGGCCATCGGCGTGGCATCACAGACGGTGGTGTCCGGCAAGGCCACGCCTGCGCAGGCGGCGGCGACACTGCAGAAGACCATGCAGTCCCAGTAGCGGTAGCGCGGGGCCGGCCAGCCAGGCGCGGATGGCCGGCCCCCGAACCGCCGGGGTGATCGCTGATTCCTGTTGCGCGGTATCGAAATTTCGGCCCCGGAGTACTGAGGTCAGGCCAGCAGCTTGGCCTGGGAAGTAGCCTCCCGCATCCCGGAGATCTTTACCGTATCGAGGCACAACGTGCTTGACATCCGTTTGATCCTGGCGGTCTACTTGCGACCAAATATTCGACTATGGCGCCGAAATTTCGAGAACAGCGCCGTATCGCAGGTCCTGATGCGGTGTCTCGGCGGGGCTCGGCTCGGTGCCGCATCGAGAGGCGCGGAGGAAGCATGCGATTGTCACGCAGTACGGCGCCGAGCCGCAGGCGATCGGGCAGGTCCGCCCGGCACCGCCTGCTGGCGGTGGCCGCGGCCGGGCTGTGCGGCTCGGCGGTCCTGGCCGCGTGCGGCGGAACCGGTAGTTCCGCGGGCAGCGCCGGGTCGGCCACGTCGGGCGCCATCACCTGGTGGGGGTGGACGCCGACCGTGCAGGGCGCGGCCAGCTATATCAAGGCGTTCAACAAGGTCTACCCGCACATCCACGTGACGTTCAAGTCGATCACCATCGCCGGGTATGACGCGGCGATGCGGCCGGCCCTGGCCTCTGGCACCGGGCCGGATGTCTTCGACATCGCGCCCGGCGGCGGGATCGGGTCCATCGCCGAGCTGGCCTCGGCCACCACGAACATCGAGCCGGCGATCCGCAAGGTGCTGGGCCCGGACTGGAAGTCCAAGGTCGCGCCGATCGGGCCGGCCGGGCTGACCACGTCGTCGGGGAAGCTGGCCGCGCTGCCGATCGGGTCCACGTTCGCCGGGAACCTGTGGATCAACCAGGGCCTGTTCAGCAAGTACGGGCTCAAGCCGCCCGCCACGCTGGCAGCCTGGGCCCACGACTGCGCAGTGTTCAAGGCGCACAAGGTGGGCTGCTTCGTCCAGGGCGCCGGCCAGGTCGCCTTCAACCAGGACACGCTCCAGTCGATCTCCGATAGCGTCCAGCCTGGCGTGTGGACCAAGTGCTCGCGCGGCCAGATGTCGTGGGACAACCCCACCATTGTCAAGGCGCTGACCATCTGGAAGCAGATGTTCAGCGACGGGATCATGGAGCCGGGCGCGCTCGGCGTGCAGCAGTACCCCGATGCCAACAACGACTTCCTGGCGCAGAAGTTCGCGATGGTCATGATGGGCACCTGGTACATGCAGTACGCCACTCAGGCGGGCATGGTGCCGGCCATCCAGGCGGCCGGGGTATCAAACCCGAAGCCGTTCACGATGGTCGCGATCCCGTTCCCGGATGTGGCCGGCGCTGGCAACCCGCCGAGCATGTACGGAGACGCCGACTACGGCATCGCCGTCAGCAGCAAGTCCAGCCACCAGGCTGCCGCGACGACGTTCGCGACCTGGCTGACGACCTCCAAGACGGGCCAGCAGGAGGTAGGAAACCTGCTCAACGACATCCCCTCGGTCAAGGGCATCCAGCCGGACTGGGACTCGGTCAAGCTGGTCAACGACGGGGTGCAGCGGCCGGTCCTGCAGAAGCTGATCGCGACGACAGCGGCCAGTTCCGAGCCCCGGTTGTCGCTGGTCAGCGCGAACCTGCAGCAGGCCATCGGCGTGGCCTCGCAGTCGGTCGGCTCGGGCAAGGCAACCCCGGCCCAGGCGGCGGCGACGCTGCAGAAGACCATGCAGTCCCAGCAGTAGGGCGCGGCAGGAGCGATGGTAGGCCGAGCGGCGGCCCGGGCGACCCGGGCCGCCGCTCAGCCGGCTTACCCGGCGAAGGTGCCGGTGGCCAGGCCGCGCACGCCGGGCCGGACGGTGAACACCGCCCCGGCCGCGGGCTGCTCGCCCGGCTCCAGGTCCATCCGCGAGGTCGTGATGAACAGGTCGCTGAGGTCATCGCCGCCGAACGCGCAGGCGGTGACCAGGCCGGCGGGCAGCTCGATGACCGCGTCGAGGCGGCCGCCGGCCCCGTACCGGCGAACAGCGCTGCCCTGCCACAACGCAACCCAGATGCCGCCCTCGGCGTCCAGGGCCAGGCCGTCTGGCATCCCGTCCGCGGGGCTGATCTCGGCCAGGGGCCGGCGTTCCAGCGGCAGCCGGCGGCGGTGTCGTAGTCGAAGACATCGACGCGCTGCGTGGCCGAGTCGATGTAGAACATCTGCTCGCCGGCCGCGTCCCAGGCGATCCCGTTGGAGACCGTCACCTCCCGCAGCACGGCGGTCACTGTCCCGTCGGGGTCGAGCCGGTACAGCGCGCCGCGCGGGCTGGTCATGTCGTAGGCCATGGACCCGCACAAGAACCGGCCCTGCCGGTCGGCACCACCGTCGTTCATCCGGCACTGCGGGTCGGTGAAGGCGCTCAGTTCCGGGCCGGCTGTGCCGTCGGCGTCGACCAGCGTGAAGCCGCGCTCCACTGCGACCGCCAGCCCGCCGTGTGACCGCGGCCGCAGCGCGGCCGCGATGCCGCTCACGTGCAGCCGGCTGACTGAGCCCGCCGGGGTCAGGGTCAGCACGTCGCCGCGCATCATGTCCACCCAGCGCAGCACGCCCGCGACGGCGTCCCACACCGGCCCCTCGCCGTGCCCGGCGCAGGCATCGGTCAGCTGCTCGGCCCGCATGGGATCAGTCCTGCCGCGTGGCCGCGGCCGACAGCAGGTCGGCGAGCTCGTCCCGGCGCACGCAGCGCGCCAGGGCGAACGAGTCGGCCAGGGCGATGACCGTCGCGTCGTCGGTGATCCCCGACAGGCACCGGCGGAAGTCCTCGACCATCGGCTCGGCCAGCAGGATGCTACGGACCAGCAGCCCGATCCAGTCATACTGGCCGAACGGGAAGGGATCAAAGCCGGGGTACTCGCGGGCGAAGGTCTCCTCAATCGGCGCCATGATGTGGCGGATGCCCTCGTCGGTCGAGCCCCAGCCGTCGACGCCCAGCCTGGCCTTCTTGGCGGTGAGCTCCGCGATGGCCATCCGCCAGGGCGACTCGGGCGCCGCGCTGACCACGCCCTCCCCGCCGATGTCCTTGTAGCCCCACAGCGACCAGCCGGCGCCGTGCTCGTGATACAGGTCCAGCTGGTCGGCCAGCAGCTGGTAGCGCTGCTCGTCGCGGGCGGGATCGCCGGTGAATACCGGCCCGAACTCGCCGATCCAGATCGGCGTGCCGGTGGCCCGCATGAACTCGGTACGAGCCAGGAAGGTCTTTTCCACCTGGGCGCGGTCTACGTAGACGCCGTTGGTCTCACCCGGATACGGGCCGCCGAACCCGAAGCCCGGCAGATGGTAGTCGTGCGCAGCGTAGACGGTGTTGGGGTAGACGTCGGCCCCCTCGAACGCGGTGAACTCGGTTCCGTACCGGTTCCCGTCCAGGAACAGGATGTGACTGGGGTCGATGGCCCGGATGGCCTTCTCGGCCCGGTCGTAGAACGGCTTGATCACCATGCCGCTGATGTCCGCCGGCTCGTTCATGACGTTGTAGCCCGCCACCGCCGGGTTCCCCCGGTACCGGTCGGCCAGGGCCTCCCACAGGTGCACGACGCGGTCCTGGAAATGCGGGTGATCCCAGAAGGCCGGGTGGTGGGTGGGGTTGTCGCTGTGCCAGTGCCGGTTCTGGGCGCCGGGCAGCGCGTGCAGGTCGAGGATGACGTACAGGCCGTGCCGGGCGCAGTCGGCGACCGCCCGGTCCAGCAGGGCGAAACCGGATTCCTTCAGCTGGAACGGCCGCGCGTCATCCTCGAAGTGCCGGTAGCTGAACGGGATCCGGACCGAGTTCATCCCGAGCGAGGCCAGAAACTGCGCGTCGGCGTCGCTGAAGAAGGTGGCCATGAAGCGATCGAAGAACAGCTCGTAGCGATCCGGCCCGAGCGCGCTGCGCAGGGCAGCCCGGTGCTGGCTCTCGGTCCCCGGATAGCCGGTGAGGAAGTTCTCCATGTTCATCCAGCCACCCACGTTGTACCCGCGCAGGATGACTGGCTCGCCGGTGCCGTCCACGATCCGCTCGCCCTGCACGCGCAGGACTGGCCCGCTGCCCATGCTGCTCCTTCTGGTCGGCAACCCTGGCGCCGGGCCGTTCGAAATTTTCGAATTGTTGCCGATATTTCCAGCCGAACATAACGGGCGTGCGAGACGGCGGTCAAGGCCAGGCCAGGCTGGCGCGGGCGGTTCTGGCGCCCGGCCGGAGTACGCGGTCAGCGGCTGTCGGCCGGGCCCGCCGACGGCGGCGCGGTGCTCGACCGCACGACGAGGCTGGTGGCCAGCTCCACGCGGTTCTGGAAGCCCGCGGGATCGTTGCCCAGCAGCGTCCTGGTGGCCATCGCCGCCATCTCCGCCAGCGGCTGCCGCAGCGTGGTCAGCGGCGGCGAGGCCCACTTGGCCAGCGCAACATCATCGAACCCGACGACGCTGAGGTCGGCAGGCAGCTTCAGGCCACAGCGCCGCGCCGCCTCGTAAACGCCCATGGCCTGCACGTCGCTGGCGGCGAAGATGGCTGTCGGCCGGTCCGGCCGGGCGAGCATGGCCGATGCCGCTGTCAGCGCCGAGTCGTAATGGAAGTCGCCGGTCGCGATGAGCTCGGGGTCTGCGGCGATGCCGGCCCGCTCGAGCGCGGCCCGGTACCCGTCGAGCCGGGCCTGGCTGCACAGCACAGCGGGACTGCCGGTGATCGTGCCGATCCGCCGGTGCCCCAGCTCCAGCAGGTGCTCGGTGGCGGCCAGGCCGCCCGCCCAGTTGGCCGCGCCGATGGAGAGTACCTCGGGGTCAGGCTGCCCGACCGGGTCGACGATAATGACGGGCACCTGCAGCGCGGCCAGCCGGTTGCGGTGCGTCTTCGACAGGTCGGTGAGGACCAGGATGACGCCACCGGTGCGGCTGGCGGCCAGGCTGCGCAGCCAGTGATCCACGTCGGCGCTGCTGGCGGCCGCGGTGACGGCGATCCGGCACTTGGCCGCCAGGGCGGTCGCGCTGGCGCCGCGGATGATCTCCGCCGCCCACGGGCTGATCTCGGTGAAGAGCAGGTCGATGAGCCGGACCGGCTGAGCCTTGCGGCGCGGGCTGCGAAAATAGCCGTGCTTGCCCAGCTCTGACTCCACCCGCACCCGGGTCTCGGGGGCAACGTCGGCCCGGCCGTTGAGGACCTTGGAGACGGTCGGCACCGAGACATCTGCCGCGGCCGCGATGACGGACATGGTGATCTTCTTGGACGCTGAGCCCTTCGGAGCTGTAGCCATCTCGCCCCCTTCCGGCCGGTCGGGGCGTCCGCGCGGCCTGAGTCAGATCCGGCAGCCGTTCTGTTTCGGTACCCGATCGCAACTTTAGGCCATGTTAGCGCCCTCAGGGCCGTGCTCGCCGAGGTCAGCCGATCACTACTCCGGTGGTCATCTGCCGCGGTCCCCGGAGCGTGCGCTCGGGACCGGTCAGCTCGATGGCCGCGACCAGCGGGGTATCCGCGCACGAGGTGCCGAGCCGGAGCTCGATGCGGCCGGGCTCGACGATGCGGTCGCCGGCCCGGCCAATGAAGGAGGTCAGGTCCGTGTGCACGGTGAACTCGACGCGGCGCTGCTCGCCCGCGGCGAGGTCGACGCGCGCGTAGCCGATCAGCTGGACCACTGGCCGGGTGACCTGGGCGACGGGGTCATGCAGGTACAACTGCACCAGTTCGGCGCCGGCCCGGTCGCCCGCATTGCGCACGGTCACCGCCAGGCTGATCGTGGCGTCTGTCGGCACAGCGACAGCGGCCTGGCCGTCCGGGCTGCCCGCCGCGGGCGCCCAGCTCGCGCCGGCCACCTCCGCGTCTGACCAGGTGAACGTCGTATAGGACAGGCCATGGCCGAACGGGAACAGGGGAGTGGGGTCGATGGAGCTGACCGAGCTGCGCTGGGCCAGGGCAGGCGCCAGGTAGGAGGCCGGCTCACCGCCGACCTGCCGGGGCACGCTGACGGGCAGGTGCCCGGTCGGGCTGACGGCGCCCGACAGCATGCGCGCCAGCGCCGGCCCGCCCTCCTCGCCAGGGAAGAAGGCCTGCACGATGCCGGCGGCCGCGCTGAGGTCGCCCAGGGCGTAAGGACGGCCGGCGAGCAGGACTGCTACCACCGGGGTGCCGGCGGCGAGCAGGGCCCGGAGCAGCTCGCCCTGAAGGCCGGGCAGCCGCAGGTCGGCTGCGTCGCATCCCTCGCCGGAGGTGCCGCGGCCAAACAAGCCCGACCGGTCGCCCAGCACGGCGATGCAGACGTCGGCCGCCGCGGCCAGCTCGGCGGCGGCGGCGATGCCCGACGAGTCGTGGTCGTCCACGCCGCAGCCCGGCGCGAAGCTGATCTCGCTGCCGGGCAGCTCCGCCCGCAGGGCGGCCAGCACGGTCGGGACACTGACGCCTAGGTCAACCTCGGGATATTTCACTCCGACGTGGCTGGGGAAGGAGTAGCAGCCCATCATGGCCATCGGGTCATCGGCGCACGGCCCGACGACTGCGATCTTCCGCCCGGCCGGCAGCGGCAGGATCCCGTCGTTGGCCAGCAGCACGATGGACTCCTCCGCCAGCTGCCGCGCCAGGGCCCGGCCGGGCGCCGGATCGAGGTCGAGGCCATCCCGGTGGCCAGCGTCAGCCTCGGCCAGCGCCGCGGGCCGCGGGTCCCAGGCCGCGTCCAGCAGCCCGAGCTCGCACTTTTGCTCCAGCACCCGGCGGGCCGCGCGGTCGACCAGGGCCTCGTCGACCAGGCCGTCTCGCACGGCGTCGATCAGGGGCTGGCCATAGCACCGGATGGTGGGCAGCTCGACATCGACGCCGGCGCTCAGGGCCAGCGCGGCGGCCTGGCCCGGACCGTCAGCCACGCCGTGCAGCAGCTCCAGGAAACTGATGCCGAAGTAGTCGGCCACGACGGTGCCGGTGAATCCCCACTCCTCCCGCAGCACCTCCGACAGCAGGTGCGGGTCGGCGGCGGTGGGGACGCCGTCGATGTCGGAATAGGAGTGCATGACCGAGCGGGCCCGGCCGATCCGGAGGGCCATCTCAAATGGCGGCAGCAGCTTCTCGGCGACCTGCCGCGGGCCGATGGCGGCCGGGGCGAGGTTGCGGCCGCCGCGTGAGGCCGAGTAGCCCGCAAAGTGCTTGAGCGTTGCCACCAGGCCAGCCGACTCCAGGCCCTGGACGTAGGCGGTGCCGATCGTAGCGACCAGGTAAGGGTCCTCTGCGATGGTTTCCTCCGTGCGTCCCCACCGCGGATCGACGGTCACGTCGAGCACGGGCGCCAGTCCCTGATGCACGCCGACCGCCCGCATGCTCGCGCCGATCTGCTCCGCCATCTTCTGGACCAGTGCCGGGTTGAAGCTGGCCCCCCACCCGAGCGGGATCGGATAGATCGTCGCCGTCCAGGCCGCGAAACCCGCCAGGCACTCGTCATGGGCCAGCGCCGGGATCCCGAACCGGCTGGCGGACATGATCTCCGCCTGCACCTCGGCGAGCTCGCGCGCGGCGTCCAGCGGTGCCAGCGGCCGGGTGCCGAACGGACGGGTCAGCTGGCCGAGGCCGGTGCTGATCAGCTCCGGCCACTCGACCGGGATGTCGGACAGGTCGTCCTGGTGCGGCGCCACCCCGCCAGCCCGCGACCGGCTGCCCAGCCAGGTACTGCTCAGCTGGCCGACCTTCTCGGGCAGGGTCATCCGCGCCAGCAGGTCGCTGACCCGGTCGGCGGTGCTGCGGCAGGCATCGCGCCAGGGCTGGGCCTGGCCATCGGCCGGTGCCTCCGCCTGACCCTCGGCGGCTGCCGCCGGCTTGCTGGCGGGCGAGGTCTCGGTCGTCCTCATACGGTGCGGCACCGGGTCGCGCGGCGAGTGGCCGCCTCGGACGTGGACATGGGAGGACTCCTCGGGATGACGCGGCTCCGGCGCGTGCGCCGGAGATGTTGGCTCAGGCCGCAGCGAGCCGAGGTCGAAACTTTCGAGCACCGGCGAGCTGCTTTACGCTCTACTATCGCATATGAGCCGCCGTCAATCAGGACAAGGTACCGATAGTGGCCGCCAGGGCGGGCCGGTGCGGCGGGGATGTCACGCGACGTGACCAGTCGAGCGGCAGGCGCGCTTATCTGCGCTGCTACCTCAAATTCGGCTGTCCGGAGCCGTTGACGCGGCGCCTGGTCAGTGCCTAGCGTCTGATCCCGGAAGGGCTGCCGGCGAGAAGTGGCTGGGTCCGAAACTTTCGGCCAAAGACGATTCCGGTCGCAACCGGCGGGGTCGGAAAGTCCTCAGGATCGCCGGAGGACGGAGGAGGATTCATGCGCGCGGCGGTGCTGCACGCGGCGGGCGAGCCGATGAGCGTAGAAGACGTGCGGCTCGCCGCGCCGGGGCCGGGCGAGGTCCTGGTGCGGGTCCAGGCGGCCGGTGTCTGCCACACCGACCTGCATTACATGACCGGGGATCTCAGCTGCCGGCTGCCGGCGGTGCTGGGGCACGAGGGCGCCGGGGTCGTGGAACAGGCCGGGCCGGGGGTGGCGAAGGTCCGGCCGGGCGACGCGGTCGTGCTGATGTGGCGGCCGCGCTGCGGGCAGTGCGAGTACTGCGCGGCCGGGCGGCCGGCCCTGTGCCCGGCCATCATGGTCCCGGTGACGACCGGCGGCCTGCTGGATGGCACCAGCAGGCTGGAACTGGCCGACGGCCGCCCGGCACACCATTTCCTGGGCGTCTCCTGCTTCGCCGACTACTGCGTTGTGGCGCAGGAATCGGTCATCAAGATCCCGCCGCAGACACCGCCGCGGATTGCCGCGGTGGCCGGCTGCGCCGTGGTGACCGGTGCGGGCGCCGTGCTCAACGTCATGGGCGCCGGTCAGGGTGCTGGACCTGGTGTCCTGGTCATCGGAGCCGGCGGCGTCGGGCTGTCGGTCATCATGGGCGCCGCGCTCACGGGTGCCTACCCCATCATCGCCGTCGACCTCAGCCAGGACCGGCTGGACCTGGCCCGGTCACTAGGTGCCAGCCACGTTGTCAGCGGCGGGGCGGACGTGCCCGAGGCGGTGCGCGAGGTACAGCCGGGCGGCGTGCAGTGGGCGTTCGAGGCGGTCGGCCAGCCCGAGACGCTGATCGCCGGGCTGCGCAGCCTGCGACCGACCGGGACGCTGGTGGCGATCGGGCTCAGCGCGGCCGGCCAGACCGTTCCGCTGCCCGTCAATGAGCTGGTCCAGAAGGACATCCGGGTGGTCGGCAGCCTGTACGGGTCCGCTAACACCCTGGTGCAGATTCCCCGGCTGCTGGAACTGCACCAGGCCGGACGGCTCCCGCTGGACGCGCTGATCGGCGCGCAGTACCAGCTCGAGGACATCAACGACGCCTTCTCGCGGCTGCCGTCAGAAGCAGTCGGCCGGGGCGTGATCATGCTGGGAGATGACTGATGACACCACCGGACCCGGCCGCCGGAGCCAGTGACCGGCCCGGCTATGCCAGTTATCCCAGCCTGCGCGGGCGGGCCGTCTTCGTGACGGGCGGTGCCACCGGCATCGGGGCCGAGTTCGTCACCCAGTTCGCCCGGCAGGGCGCGCGGGTGGGCTTCATCGACGTGCAGGCCGGGGCGGCCGCCGCCCTGGCGTCAGACGTCGCCGCTGAGACGGGAGCAGAGCCGTGGCATCAGGTCTGCGACGTCCGCGACATCGGCGCGCTGCGGGCCGCGGTTGCGGCATGCGAGTCGGCCCGGGGCCCGGCGGACGTGCTGATCAATAATGCGGCCGATGACAAGCGGCTGCCCTTTGACGAGCTGACCGAGGAGTTCTGGGACGAGAAGTTCCAGGTGAACCTGCGCCCGTTCTTCTTCGCCGCCCAGGCGGCGGCGCCCGGCATGCGCGAGCGCGGCGCAGGATCGATCATCAACCTCGGCTCCATTACCTGGCACGCGGGATTCGCGGACGTCGCCGCCTACTCCACGGCCAAGGCCGGCATCGAAGGGCTGACCCGCTCGCTGGCGCGTGACCTGGGTCCGGCCGGGATCCGGGTGAACTGCCTGATCCCCGGCTGGACGATGACGCCCCGGCAGCTCAGTGACTGGGTCACGCCCGAGGCGGAGCAGGCGATCGAGCGGGCTCAGTGCCTGCCCGGCCGGGTCATGCCGGCCGACATCGCGCGGATGGCGCTGTGGCTCGCAGCCGATGACAGCGCGATGTGCACCAGCCAGACCTGGGTCGTCGACGGCGGGTGGATCTGATGGCCCCGACACGTGCGGTGATCTTGTCGGGCGGTGGCGAGTACGGCGACCCCTGGCACCCGTTCGCGGCGACCTCAGAGCGGCTGGCCGGCATCCTGCGCGGCCTCGGGCATGAGGTGCAGATCTGCGACCAGGTCGGCGCGCGTGTCGCGGACCTGCGGGATGCGGACCTGATCGTGACGAATGCCGCCGGCGGCCCGCAGGCGGACACGAGCGCGGCGGCGGCCGGCCTGGCGGCCGCCCTGGAGCGGGGCATCGGCGTGCTGGCGGTGCACGTCGGCGCCTGCACGATGCTCGGACTGCCGGCCTGGGAGTCGGTCACCGGTGCCGGCTGGGTGGCCGGGCAGTCGATGCACCCCAAGACAGGGCCCTCACATGTCATTACCTACCCCGGGCGGCATGTCATCGCCGGCCCGGTCGGCTCGTTCGACCTGGTGGACGAGCGTTACAGCTATCTGCGCACGGCTGCGGACATCGTCCCGCTCGCCGCGCACGAGCACGACGGGATGCTGCATCCGCTGCTCTGGGCGCGCGAGACCGGGCGGTCACGCGTCGTGACCGACCTGCTCGGTCACGACACGCGCTCGTTTGACAGCGCCGAGCACCGTCAGCTGCTGGCTCGCGCCGCGCGCTGGCTGGCCGGCGCGCTGTAGCGCCGCCGCGTCAGGGCGCCCGGCGGGCGGCCTGCTCCAGGATGCTGGCCAGCCGCTCGCGGACCACGCAGTTGTCGAGGCGGAAGGAATCTGCCAGTTCCGTCACGGTTGCGATGTCGGTGATGCCGGTGAAGCAGCGGCCGAAGTCCTCGACCATCGGCTCCGCCAGCACGATGGCCCGCACCAGCGTCATCAGCCAGCTCGCCTGGCCCCACGGGAAGGGGTCGAAGTCGGGGTACTCGCGGGCGAAGGTTTCCTCGATCGGGCCCATGATGTGGCGGATGCCCTCATCGGTGGAGCCCCAGCTGTCCACGCCCAGGCGTGCTTTCTTCGCGGTGATATCGCGGATGCGCGTGCGCCAGGGTGAATCCGGGGCCGCCGAGACGAGCCCTTCGGCGCCGATGTCCTTGTAGGCCCAGATGGACCAGCTGGCGCCATGCTGCTGGTAGATGTCGAGCTGGTCGGTGAGCAGCTCGTACTTCTGCTCATCGCGCTGCGGATCACCGGTGAAGACCGGGCCGAACTCGCCGATCCAGATCGGGGTACCGGTGGTCCGCATGAACTCGGTGCGCTGCAGGAAGGTCTTCTCCAGCTGGGCCCGGTCGACGTACACGCCGCGCGTCTCGCCGGGGTAGGGCCCGCCGAACACGAATCCGGGCAGCGCGTAGTCGTGCGCGGTGTACACGGTGTTCGGGTACAGATCGGACCTGTCGAATGCGCTGAAGTCGGTGGAGTAACGGTTGCCGTCCAGGAACAGGATGTGGTCCGGGTCGATGGCCCGGACGGCGGCGACGACACGGTCATAGAACGGCTTGAGCTTGTCACCGTCGGGGTCGGCGGGCTCGTTCATGATGTTGTAGCCCGCGACCGCCGGGTTGCCCCGGTAGCGCCGCGCCAGTTCCTCCCACAGGTGCACGACCCGGTCCTGGAAATGGCGGTACTGCCAGAATGCCGCGTAGCTGGTTGAGTTGTCGCTGTGCCAGTGCTGGTTCTGCGAGCCGGGCAGGGCGTGGAAATCCAGGATCACGTACAGGCCCGCCGCCGCGCAGTGGCGGATGGCCCGGTCCAGCAGCTCGAATCCGGACTCCAGCAGCTCGAACGGCCGGTCATCGGTCTCGAAGTGACGGTAGTTGAACGGGAGCCGGATCGAGTTCATGCCCAGCGAGGCCAGGTACCGGGCGTCGCTCTCGTCGAAGAAGACGGTCAGGAAGCGGTCGAAGAACGCCCGGTACAGCTCAGGCCCCAGGACCCGCAGCAGGACGCGCCGGTGTGCGGACTCCGTGCCGGGATAGCCGGTCAGGAAGTTCTCCATATTGAGCCAGCCGCCGACGTTGTAGCCGGTCAGGACGACGGTGCTGCCTGCGGCGTCGACAATGCGGTCACCCTGAACGGACAAGACTGCGCTGGACATGTGACTTCCTTCCTGATCACGTCCGCGGAACTGGTTATCGCATGAGGCGGTGCGACTTAGGCGGTGCGACGCTTGTGGGACCTGGCGCCGGGCGGCGAGGTGCTCGCCCGGATCACCAGCGAGGTTCTCAGCTCCACCCGGTTGCTGGACATATCGGCCGTGCCGTCCAGGAAGGCGAGCACCATCCGGGTGGCTTGCGCAGCCATCTGCGCCAGCGGCTGGACCACCGTGGTCAGCGGGGGCGAGACCCACGACGACATCTCCAGGTCGTCGAATCCGACCACGCTGAGGTCCTCAGGGATGTGCAGGTGATGCCGCCGGGCCGCCTCGTAGACACCCATGGCCTGGATGTCGCTGCCGGCGAAGATGGCCGTGGGCGGGTCGTCTAGCGCCAGCATGTCGGTGGCGGCTTTCAGCGCGGCCTCGAACCGGAAGTCACCGGAGTAGATCAATGCCGGGTCGAGAGGAATGCCCGCGTGGTCGAGCGCGGCACGGTACCCGTCCAGCCGGGCCTGGCTGCAGGGCAGGGCAGGGCGGCCGGTGATCGTGCCGATGCGGCGGTGACCCAGCTCGATCAGGTGGTCGCTGGCACTGATGGCGCCGGCCCAGTTCGCTGCTCCGATGGAGGGAATGCGCGGATCAGGCTGACCGACCGGGTCGACGATGACAACCGGCACGTGCAAGGCCGCGAGCCGGGCGCGGTGCTCCGCCGGCAGGTCGGTGAGCACGAGGATCACGCCGTCCGTGCGGCTGGTGGATACCCGGGCCAGCCACTGGTCAGATGCCCTCGCGCCGGCCACGACGGAGACGACGATGCGGCAGCCTTCGGCGAACGCTGCCTCCTCGGCACCCCGGATGATTTCCACCGACCACGGGCTCAGGTCGGTGAACACCAGGTCGATCAGGCCGGGCCGGTCGCGGCGCCGGGGGGCTGCGTAGCGGTACTCGGCGAGCAGTGCCTCGACTCGTGACCTGGTCGCCGCGGCGACATCGCCACGACCGTGAACCACCTTCGACACCGTCGGCACTGACACCCCGGCCGCAGCCGCGACGTCCGCCAGTGTCACCCGGCCCGGGCTAGTGGCGGGTCCGGCCGCGGGGATCACTTCAGCGCACCCGCGGTGAGCCCGCGCTCGAACAGCCGCTGCAGGCAGAGGTACGCCACGACCTCGGGAATGGCGGTGATCACCGCGGAGGCGACCACCTTGGTCTGGTCATCACTGAACTCGCTGACGAAGAACTGCGGCAGCAGGGTGATGGTCTGGGTACTGGGGCTCTGCAGGAAGACCAGGGGGAGCAGGTAGTCATTCCAGGCCCCGATCAGGGTCAGGATGATGATGGCTGCGGCGATCGGCCGGGTCAGCGGCAGGATGATGTACCGGAAGGCGCCGGCCACGCTGGCGCCGTCCACCCGGGCAGCCTCGAACAGATCGTCGGGGATGCTGGCGATGAAGTTGCGGGTCAGCAGCACCGTAAACGGGATCTGCAGTGCGGCCAGCGGGAGCATGACCGCGAAGTAGGTATTGAACAGGCCCAGCCTGATGGTGGTAGAGAACAGCGGGGTGAGCAGGACCACCTCGGGCAGCGTCAGGGCCGCCAGCATCATCCAGAAGAAGACCTCCTTGCCGCGGATGTGCAGCTTTGCGAAACCGAAGGCGGCCAGCATCGTGAGGCAGTAGACGAGGAGGATGTCCCCGGCCGCGATGATCGCCGTGTTGCGGAAGAAGTCCGGGACCACGCCGACGTCCCAGACTGCCTTGTAATTGCCCCAGCCCTGGCCGGCCAGGGACTCCTGCACCATCGCGATCAGCGGGAACAGGTACGGGATGACCATAAGGGTCAGGACTAGCTGCAGGACTAGCCGCGAGGACAGACGCCGGGCTCCGAACATGGCGCGCTAGCTCCTTCTCATTCCGCGCAGGCCGAAGGCGAGCGCCCCGCCCACGGCCAGGATCAGCAGCATGATCGACAGGGCAGCGCCGTAGCCGACCTGGTCCTGGGGAATGCTGATCCGGTAGATGAACGTGCCCAGGAATTCGGTGGCGTAGTTAGGTCCGCCCAGAGCCACCAGGTAGGGGACATCGAAGGTCTTCAGGGCACCGATCACGCTGAGCATGGCCAGGGCGACCGTGGTGCCGCGGCAGCCGGGCCAGACGATCTTCCGGTAGGATCTTGACGCCGCCGGCGCCGTCGATGCGCGCTGCCTCCAGGATCTCCGGCTCGATCTGCGTCATGGCCGCGAAGTACAAGATGAAGGTGATGCCAGTGAACTCCCAGATGGTGATGGCCATGATCACCGGCAGCGCCGTGCTGGACTGAGCGAGCCAGGGCTGGGCCAGGGAGCCCAGGCCGATGTGCTGCAGTACCTCGTTGAGCTGGCCGCTGGCCGAGAAGATCTGCCGGAAGATTGGTGCCATGGTGGCCGGCGCCAGGACAACCGGGATGAAGATGATGATCTTGTAGAGGTTGGACAGCCAGACTCGCGAGTGCAGCAGCGCCGCGAACACGAACCCGATCGTCGTCTGCACCGTGAACGTGACGATGAAGAAGTAGATCGTGTGCCGGATCGTGTCCCAGAACACCGGGTCATGGAACAGCTGGGCGTAGTTGGCGAAGCCGACATGCTGCGGGTTAGGGCTGACACCGTCCCAGTTCAGCGTCGAGATGTAGCCGGTATAGATGATGCAGTAGTAGATAAGGCCGACGACAAAGATGAAGGCGGGCAGGATCCAGGGCAGTCCCTGCGGCCGCCGGCCGCGCCGCCGCCAGGACGACGGAGGGTGGCCGGCGGCCGTGCCGGATAGCCGCGACCGCAAGAGATCGGTATCGGTGCTGCTCAAGATCGCGCCTTTACTCCCGGTGAGTCGGATAGGTTGTCGGGCCGGAATTACACGAAGCCGTGATGCGGCAGTTTCGCGGCGGACGCCTGGAGGGTCGCCGCGGCCTTGGCCGGTGTCGCGCTGCCGGAGGCAACGGTGGTCGACGCCACGCCGATGGCGGTCTGCAGGTCCGCGCTGACCGTGCCCAGGCGCGGCTCGCTCGAGGCGACTGCGTTCTTGATCAGGTTCTGCAGCGAGGACTCCTGGACGGATGGGTCTACCAGCTTGATGTCCGACCAGGTCGGCTGGATTCCCTTCAGCGAGGCCACGTCATCCAGGGCATTGGCGACCTCCTGCTGGCCCTGGGTCGAGGTGCCCAGCCAGACAGCGAAGCTGGTGGCTGCCTTCTGGTGGCTGGACCTGGCGTTGACCGCCAGGCCGAAGTCGGAGTCCCCGTACAGCGAGGCAGGATGCCCGGCTCCGGCGACGTCGGGGAACGGGATGGCCAGCGCCGTGAAGGGCTTGGGATGCGCTACGCCCGCTCCGGAGATTCCGGCGGTCATGCCGGACTGCGTCGAGTTCTGCATGTACCAGGTGCCCATCATGACCATGGCGTCCTTGCCGGCCAGGAAGGCGTTGTTGGCGTCGGGATACTGCTGGACGCCTAGCGCGCCGCGCTCCATGATGCCGTTGCTGAACAGCTGCTTCCAGATGGTCAGCGCCTTGACGATGACCGGGTTGGTCCACGGGGTCTTGCCGGCGATCGCATCCACCCACACGCCGGGCTGGATGCTGTCGGAGATGGCCTGGATGGTGTCCTCATTGAACGCCGGCTGGCCGACGCCCTGGACGAAGCAGCCAACCCCGTGCGCCTTAAACGCCGCGCAGTCGCTGGCCCACTGGCTCAGCGTCTTGGGCGGCGTGAGGTGGTACTTGCTGAACAGGTTCTGGTTGATCCAGACCGTTCCCGAGTAGACGGCGCCCACGGACACTGCGGCCAGCTTTCCGTCGGTCGTCAGGCTGGACACCCCGATCGGTGACAGCTTCGACTTCCAGTCCGCGCCCAGGGCCTTCTGCACCGCTGGCCCGAGGTTGACCGCATCCTGCCCGTAGATCTCGACCGAGCCGTTGGCGGCGCCCGGAGCCACGTCGAAGACATCCGGCCCGACCGTAGAGGCCAGTGCCGGGCGCAGCGCGGCGTTGTAGCCGGCGATCGTGAGCATCTTGTAGGTCACGTGGATCTTGGGGTACTTGACGTTGAACGCCTTGATGTACTGGGCGGCAACCTGCGTCGAGGGCGCCCAGCCCCACCAGGTGATCGAGCCGGACGTGGCCGAGCCGCCGCTGCCGCCCGACCCGCCGCCGCCGCCGCAGGCGGCCGCGGTCAGGCACGTGAGCAGGAATGCGGCTGTCAGGCGTCCTGTGCGCTTCATTCTCGGTGACGTGCGCATCGTGCCTCCTGGAATTCCTCAGGGGAATCGAAAGTTTCGTAACGTTCCAGGTCGACCTGGCATGGAGTAGACCGGAGCCCCGCTGGTGACGTCAAGAGGAATGCGGTAACTTTTCGGTAATGAGCCGGAAACCTTCCCTGCTCCGCGAATTGCTCGTCTGTCCGCATCTGGGCCGTTAGCATGGCCATCGGCAGGCCCGGATGTGTCAGAAAGTTTCGAAAACGAAGCCCGTTCCGGAACCCTCCGCAAGCCTCAGAAGGGAGCACATCGTGACCAGCGATCGTTTCGAGCCCGTGCCGGAGGACCGCTTCTCGTTCGGGATCTGGACGGTCGGATGGCAGGGCGTCGACGTGTTCGGCGGCGCGACCCGGCCGCCCATGTCGGCCGACCGGGCGGTGCGTCAGCTCGCCGAGCTGGGCGCCTACGGCGTGAACTTCCACGACAACGACGTCTACGCCCTGGATGCCCCGGCCGCCGAGCGCGACAAGCTGATCGCCGACTTCCGCGCTGCCCTGACCGAGACCGGGCTGGTCGTGACGACGGCGACGACCAACCTGTTCAGCCATCCGGTCTTTAAGGACGGGGGCTTCACCGCCAACGACCGGGACGTTCGCCGGTACGCGCTGGCCAAGGTCATCCGCAACATCGACCTCGCGGCCGAGCTGGGTGCGAGGACCTACGTGTGCTGGGGCGGCCGGGACGGGGCCGAGAGCGGCGCCGCCAAGGACGTGCGGGCGGCGCTGGACCGGCTGCGCGAGGCATTCGACGTGCTCTGCGCCTACGTCCTCGACCAGGGCTACGACCTGCGGTTCGCCATCGAGCCCAAGCCCAACGAGCCGCGCGGGGACATCCTGCTGCCCACCGCCGGGCACGCGCTGGCGTTCATCACCGAGCTGGCCCATCCCGAACTGGTCGGCCTCAACCCGGAGGTCGGGCACGAGGAGATGTCGGGCCTGAACTACGCGCACGGCATCAGCCAGGCCCTGTGGCACGGGAAGCTCTTCCACATTGACCTGAACGGCCAGCACGGCCCGCGTTACGACCAGGATCTGAGGTTCGGGGCCGGGAACGCGCGCGGCGCGTTCTGGGTCGTGGACGCGCTGCTGGCCGGCGGATACGACGGGCCGGTGCATTTTGACTTCAAGCCGCCGCGCACCGAGGACGACAACGGGGTATGGGCGAGCGCCGCAGCCTGTATGCGTAATTACCTCATCCTGCGGGCCAAGGCGCAGGCCTTCCGGGCCGACCCGGAGGTCACCGCGGCGCTGGCGGAGGCGCGGGTCGATCAGCTGGCGCTGCCCACGCTCGGCAGCGGGGAAAGCTGGCGGGATGTCCGCGACTTCGCGCCGGACATCGAGGCCCTGGGCGCCCGCGGCATGGCCTTCGAACGACTCGACCAGCTCGCGCTTGAGCATCTGTACGGCGTCCGCTAAGACTTGCCGTCCGGCCTGACCCGGTCCCTTCAGCGAATGGTGACGAACATGACCACAGCATCTACTGGCCCCAAGGTCCTCTACATCGGCGGCACCGGGACGATCAGCGCCTCGTGCGTGCACCGCAGCGTCGCCGCCGGCATGGCGGTGCACGTGCTCAACCGCGGGAACAATGTCAAGCACCGGGCCCTGCCCGACTCCGTGACCTGGCTGCGGGCGGACATTGGCGACCCGGACTCCGTGCGGGCGGCCCTCGGCGACCTGACCTTTGACGCGGTGGCCAACTTCCTGTCCTTCAACGCCGCCGACGCGGCGACCGCTATCCAGCTTTTCAGCGGCCGGACCCGGCAGTACGTGCACATCAGCACGGCATCGCTCTACCGCAAGCCGGTCTTGCAGTGGCCGATCGTCGAGTCGAACCTGCGCGAGAACCCCTATGTGAGCTACTCCCGCGACAAGATCGCCGCCGAGGACGCCCTGCTGGAGGCCCGCGCCAGCGAGGGCTTCCCGGTGACCATCGTCCGGCCCTCGCACACGTATGACGAGGCCCAGCCGCCGGTACCGGGGGACTGGACGGCCATCGACCGGATCGCTCGCGGGGCCGAGATCATCGTTCCGGGCGACGGTACCTCGCTGTGGACGCTGACCCACGCCGACGACTTCGCCCAGGGCCTGGTGGGGCTGCTGGCCAACCCGCGGGCCGTCGGCGAGGTCTTCCACATCACCTCAGATGACGTGTACACCTGGGATCAGATCTACACCATCCTCGGCGCTGCCCTGGGAACCGAGCCCCGGCTGATCCACGTGCCCTCGGAGCACATCCTGGCCGGCGCGCCTGACTGGTTCTGGTCCGAGCTGATCATCGGCGACCTGGCGCACAGCGCAGTCTTCGACAATTCCAAGATCCGCCGCTACGTGCCGGACTTCGCGCCGCGCCGGACCTTCCACCAGGCCGCTGCCGGCATCATCGGCTGGCGCGCGGCGCACCAGGAGCAGACCCGGCCCGCTGCCGACGTGGACGCGATCATGGACCGCCTCGCCGGGAGTTACCACATCGCCCGGGACGCCTTCGGGACCAGGGGCAGCGCGGCTCTGCAGGCTGCCGGGCGCTAGCGGGCCGGTGGCCAGGCCCCCATCTATCAAGGAGTACGGATGACCGTTCTGCCCGCCGGCATTCCAGCGACGATGCGTGTCTCGGTACTGAGCCGCCCCGGCGCGCTCGCCCTGGAAGAGCGGCCCGTGCCGCAGCCAGGTCCCGGCCAGGTACTTGTCGCCGTGCGCAGCGTGGGGGTGTGCGGATCGGACGTGCATTATTTCGAGCACGGCCGGATCGGCGACTTCGTGGTCGCTGCCCCGCTGGTACTCGGTCACGAGGTGTCCGGCCGCATCGTGGCCGCCGGCCCGGACGTTGATCCGGGCCGGATCGGCAGCCGGGTCGCCATCGAGCCCGGCGCGAGCTGCGGACACTGCGCCCAGTGCAAGGCCGGCCGGTACAACCTGTGCCCCGACATGCAGTTCTTCGCCACTCCGCCCGTCGACGGAGCCCTGGCCGAGTACGTACTGGTCCGGGCTGACCTGGCCTTTGAGCTGCCCGGCCAGATCAGCGACGACGACGCCGCGCTCCTGGAGCCGCTGTCGGTAGGGCTGTGGGCCGCTGGCAAGGCTCAGCTTGGTCCCGGCAGCGCCGTGCTGATCGCCGGCGCCGGGCCGATCGGCCTGGTGAACGCCCAGATCGCCCGGGTCCGCGGCGCCACGACGATCGTGGTCACCGACATTGCCCCGCACCGGCTCGCTGCCGCCGAGCGCAGCGGTGCCACTGCCGTGCTGCCCGCCGCCGAGGCGGCCGGCCTCGAGCCGCAGTTCGATGCCTTCATCGACTGCTCTGGCGCCCCGCCGGCGATCGCCGCCGGAATCCGGGCGCTGCGGCCCGCCGGGCGGGCCGTTCTCGTCGGCATGGGCCCGGATGAGCTGACCCTGCCGTTCGGCGTCCTGCAGCAGCGCGAGCTCACCGTCACCGGAACCTTCCGGTACGCCAACACCTGGCCCGCCGCGATCGCCCTGGCCGCAGCCGGCGCTGTCCAGCTCGGCGACCTGGTCACCGGCCGGTTCGCGCTGGCGGAGGCCGAGCAGGCCCTCAGGTCAGTAACCGCTGACGGAGCGATCAAGTCGGTGATTGAGCCCTGGCGCTGAGCAGCCCCCTTCCTGGCCCGCGCATCGCGGGATAGGCCCGGCAGCATGCTTCCCGTAAGGAGCCTGCCGTTATGCCCGGCAGCCGGAAATGTGCCGCGCGGCGCCCGCAATCTTTCGGGGTAGCACGCTGCGTCAATCGAGATCCGAAGTTCGCAGGCAGCACTGGATAGTCCGCTCTCTCAGGCCTTTCAAGCCGATGTCAGATTAGATACGCTTCTCATGTAAAACTGCAGGGATTCCGATAATTTTCGGAATCTGGTACGCGCGGAGCCAGGATCTCCGGGTGCCCGGCGGGCGAACCTGGAGGAATTGGCGAGAGGGGAATGTGTCATGACTACTATCAGCGGTCTGCTGCGTACCGAAGGAAAACACTTTATCGACGGTCAGGGCTCCCCGGTCAGGCTGCGCGGCGTCGGCCTCGGCGGCTGGATGAACATGGAGAACTTCGTCACCGGTTACGCCGCGAATGAGTCGCTCATGCGCAGCACCGTCCGCGAGGTTCTCGGCCACGACCGGTACGAGTTGTTCTTCGACCGCCTCCTCACCGTCTTCTTCGGCGACGATGACGCGAGACTGCTCGCTGACCTGGGCATGAACTGCGTACGCATTCCCGTGAACTACCGGCACTTCGAGGATGATGACCGGCCGTTCACGTTCGTCTACGACGGCTTCCGGCACCTGGACCGGGTGATCGATGCCTGCGCCCGTCATGGCCTGCGCAGCGTTATTGACCTCCATGCCCTGCCTGGTGCGCAGAACCAGCACTGGCATTCTGATAACTACACCCACCGGGCAATGTTCTGGGATCACCCGCATTTCCAGGACCGGGCGGTGGCAATCTGGGAAGTCATTGCCGATCGCTACAAGGACGACCCCAGGGTTGCCGGGTACAACCCGATCAATGAGCCGGCTAATGAGTCACGAACCACCGTCCGGGAGGTGTACCGGAGGCTGGCCGCCGCGATCCGCGCCGTCGACCCGCAGCACATCCTCTTCCTGGACGGCAATACCTATTCTACCGAGTTCGATGTCTTCGAAGATGATCTGGAGAACGTCGTTTACGCCTGCCATGACTATGCCGCCCCCGGAATGGTGCGTGGCGGTGACTATCCCGGATACACGAATGGCGCCTACGTGGACAAGGCAGCGCTCGAGGCTAAATACCGGCAGCGCTCCGGGTACAGCCGCAAGACTGACTCGCCGGTCTGGGTCGGCGAGTTCGGGCCGGTGTACACGGGCGACTGCCAGCGTGACGCGATGCGTTACCAGGTCCTTGCTGACCAGCTCGGGATCTACGGCGAGGACGAGGCCAGCTGGTCAATCTGGACCTACAAGGACGTCGGCTGCCAGGGCATCGCCGTCGTCCGGCCTGACTCGGCCTACCGGACCCGATTCGACGAGTTCGTCGCCAAGAAGAACCGCCTCGGCGCTGACTCCTGGGGCAGTAACGGAGCCGACATCTGGCCGGTCAGCGAGCAGTTCCAGGCCAAGCTGGCCCAGGAATTCCCCGACTTCGCCCCCTACCCCTGGGGGCGCTATGACTGGGCCCGCACGCTGCTGCTCAACATCACGGTGGCCCAGCCGCTGGCCTACGAGTATGCCGAGCTGTTCCGTGGCCTGGGCGACGATGACGTGCTGGCGCTGGCCGACTCGTTCGCATTCGCCAGCTGTGACCTGCGAACGCCGCTAGTCGAGCGGTTGCGGGCGGACCTGTCCGGGCGCAGCGCGTAGGCTCGCGGAGCTACACGACGGCGAGCGGCGCGACGACGGCGGCCGTCGCGCCCTGCAGGCGGGGAACGCCGAGGATGAACAGGAACGGCGCCCCCGCACTGGCCTGGGCGAGGGCGGCGGTGCGGATGTTCTCCAGGATGTAGATGCCGGCCATGGCCAGCAGCCGCTGGTGGACCGGGAAGAACTGGCCTGGCACCGGGCTGGGGTAGACGTCACAGCCCCAGTTGTCGACGGCGGCAAGCGATACCCGGTGTCGCGCCAGCCAGTCCGCGCCGTCTGCGTCGAGTCCCGGCTCGGCTGCCTCATAGCGCTGCGGCTCAGGTTCCCACAGCTCGCTCCAGCCGGTGTGGATCAGGACCGCGTCACCCGCCTGGACCTCGAGGCCCTGGCGCCGGGCCGCCTGCTCGAGGTCGTTAGCTGTGATCGGCACGCCGGCCTCAAGCATCTCCGTCCCGCGGAGGCCGGCGATGTCGAGCAGAATCCCGCGGCCGACCCAGGGCCGGACATTCTCGATGCCCAGCTGCGTTAGCCCGGTCGCCGCGAAGATCTCTGAGTAGTGCAGGCCGTTGTAGTAGCGGCCATCTACTCCGGCGTGGCCGAGGCCGTCCAGGTGACAGCCGACGTGATACGACGTGACGACCTGCTCGGAGAAGGTGGACAGCCGGTTGTCGCCGGCCCGGCGCGAGATGTCTTCCAGGCTTTCGTGGGCGAGGATGAGCTGGTGATGGACCCTCGGCTGGATGACCGGGACGTCTGCGGTGGTCAGCTGGGCCAGCTCAAGGACACGGCCGGAGACCGGCAGCCGCAGGGCGGCCAGCGTCGCCTCCGGCGTGAGCTCGTTGCCTGCGCCTATCCGGTCACCGGGCCCGTATGCTGACGGCCACCAGGGACTGTCCGGGGCCGCTGCGGATTCAGTTCCGGGGTTGCTCGCCTGGTCCTCACGCACGTGGTTCCACCTCAGCAAAAGAGACGCCAGGCCTCCCGGCGGCCGCCAGGGGCGCAGCGACCAGGCTGTCCGTCTCGCGGATCGAACGCGTCCACCGTTCCGCTGGCGTCAGCTGCCGAATCCGGCGGCCAGGCCGGCCATCAGCCGGCGTCGCGCGACGAGGTAGAGGACGAACAGCGGAGCCATCGACAGGGCTACCGCCGCCATGATCTCGGGCACATTCTGCAGGTGGTTCCCCTCGAAGTTGAACACCGAGAGCGGCAGCGTCGCCTTGGCCGGACTCTGCGTCAGGATGAGCGGGAACAGGAAGTTGTTCCATGAGCTGACCAGGTCGAACACCCCGACCGTAGCGATCGCCGGCCAGCTCAGCGGCAGCACCAGCGACCAGAGCGTGCGGAGTGCTCCCGCTCCGTCGACCCGCATCGCGTCGATCAGCGAGCGCGGCACATCGCGCAGGAAGTTCACCAGCACCAGGATCGTGATGGGCAGGCTGAAGGCCGCCATGGGCAGGATCAGCCCGAGCTGCGAGTCATACAGCCCGGCGCGCAGGATAGTCAGGTAGAGCGGGATCATCAGCGCCTGGATCGGCACCGCGAAGCCCACCATGAAGCAGCGGAACACCACGCCCGTCCACCGTGCGCCGCGCACCACGATCGCATAGGCGCCCAGCATGCCCACGGCCACGGCGAGAATCGTCGTGCCGCCGGCCACCAGGACGCTGTTGAGGAAGTAGGAGACGATCCCGCTGTCGAAGACCGCCTTGTAGTTATCAGCGGTGATCCCCTTGGTCGGGAACCACGGGTTCGCGGACAGGTAGACGCTGGTGGGCTCGATGCTGGCCACGATCATGTAGTAAATCGGAGCCCCGACCACCACCAGCCAGACCAGCGCGAGCACCCAGGTGGTGCCCCGGCGGAAGACGCGTCCCGCGGCCGCGGCCGCCGGCATCCGGTGCTGGCCCGCCGCGGCCGGCCTCAGGGCAGGCTGCCCGGCGCGGGCTGGATGCGCTTGCTGCACCTGGCTCATACGCCCTCCGACTGACTGCGCATCTTGCCGAAGCCGGTCACCTTGATGAGAACGAGGGACACGATGACGGCCAGCACGCCCAGGACAACGGCCAGCACGCTGGCGTACCCGAAGTCCAGCGACTCAAAGCCCTGCAGGTACTGCGCCAGCGCCAGCACCCTCGTGCTCTGCCCGGGGCCGCCGCCGGTCAGCGTGTAGATGAGGTCGAACACGGTCAGCGAGCCGACGAGGTTGAGCGTCGAGGAGGTCACGATCGTGTGCCGGAGCATCGGCAGCGTGATCCGGAAGAACCGGCGGTACGGGCCGATCCCGTCGATCGAGGCAGCCTCGTAGATGCTCTTGGGGATCTGCCGGGCGCCGGCCTCGAACAGCAGGCTGTGGAAGGGGATGAATTCCCAGGCCACCAGCGTGATCACCGTGCCCATGACCAGGTTGGGGTCACCGAGCCACTGGTGATTCAGGAAGAACAACCCGAAATGAGTGCTCGCGTACGTGACACCGCCGTTGATCGGCGACAGCAGCAGGCTCCACAGGATGCCGAGCGACGCTGCTGAGATCAGCATGGGCAGGAAGTAGACGGCGGTGAGCAGGGCACGATGGCGCTGCCGCCCGGCGGCGAACACCCCGAGGGCCAGGGCGATCGGCTCCTGGATCACCCACGACAGGATGACCAGCACCCCAGTGCGCTCGAGCGCGGCGAGCGCCGACGGGTCGTGGATGAACTGCTGCCAGTTCGTCAGGCCGGTGAACTGGATCGCCGAGGAGCCGTCCCAGCTGCAGAAGCTGAGCAGGACGGCCAGGACGATGGGCAGTACCACCAGGCTCGCGAACAGGGCGACAGGGGGCAGGAGGAACCACACCGGCCACCAGACTCGGGCCCGGCGTGGCCTCCTGCCTACCACCTCTGCCATGGACCTACCTAACTCTTCTGGTTCTGCGCGGTGACCTTGTTCATCGCGTCAACGAACTGCTGGGGCGTGAGCGTCTGATCGAACAGCTCGCCGATGTTGGTCAGCATCGGCGTGATGACCGCACTCGGCAGGTCCTGGTCCCAGTAGGGCTGGAAGGACGGAGCCGACGTGCCGATGTCATACAGCTTCTTCAGCAAGGTGCCGTCCGGCACCTTGCCGGTGGTGAGCTCCTGCGCAGCGCTCGGGGTGATCGGGCTGAAGCCCCGGTCGGCCAGGTACTGCACGTTGTATGCGTCCGACGTGGTCAGGAACTTCAGGAAGGCGGTCGCCTCCTTGGTCTGCGCCTTGGTCAGGTGCGAGGAGACCCCGTAGTACTCCGCAGCCTGGCCGACCAGCTGCTGCGGGTCGCCCGTGCCGCCGGGCACCGAGGGGAAATTGAACGGCACGTAGTCGGGTGACGCCGCGAACTTCGGGTTGTAGACGCGCATGTTCGCCGAGTCGTAGTACAGCTGGGCCTGGAAGGCCGCCTTGCCCGACGACAGCAGCTGGTCAGCCTGACCGCCATCGAACGTCACGGTGTTGAAGCCGGTCGCGAACGCTCCGGACTTGGCCAGCTGGGCCACAGTATCGGCGGCCTTTACCACGGCCGGGTTGCTCCACGAGTTGGTCTTCAGCGCGGCAATCGCGTCGAACGGCGCCGTGCCGCCGTAGCGCAGCGTCAGGTACTGCAGCCAGATCATCTCGGGCCACAGGTCCTTGCCTGCCAGCGCGATCGGCGCAGCGCCGGACTTCTTGACCGCCGAGATGTCCTGCTCGAACTGCGCCCAGGT
This sequence comes from uncultured Actinomycetota bacterium, assembly GCA_963780555.1. Lineage (GTDB taxonomy): Bacteria > Actinomycetota > Actinomycetes > Streptosporangiales > Streptosporangiaceae > DASUBV01. The sequence continues at coordinate 1,376,043 of CAWACD010000002.1, forward strand.
CGACGGAGCTGACATCGCGCCCGCCTTGTCGACTACCGACTTGTTCTCCCACATCAGCTCGTAGTCGGGACCGGACTCCGGGATTCCGTAGATCTTGTTGTTGAACGTCGCCAGGCCGAAGGCATTCTTCGCGGCGTACTGCGCCTTCCAGGCGGTGTCCTTGTCCAGCGCCGGGCTGAGATTCGCGACGTCGCCGGCCTTGATGTACTGGTCGAAGAGTTCGCCACCGTAGGTGAGGAAAATGGCCGGCGGCTTGTGTCCCGCCATCGCGACCGCGATCTTCTGCTTGTACGGCTCGCCGCCGAACCAGTCAATGCTGACGTTGCCGCCGCCGGGGTAGGACTTGTTGAACTGAGCAATGAGCTTCTCGACCACCCGCTGGGCCGACGACGGCTGCGTGTTCGTCCAGATCGTGATGCCCGTTCCGCTCGCTCCTGCCGTGCCGCCGCAGGCCGACAGGCCGGTCGTGGTGATGACCGCCGCAGCGACCGCCGCCAGTGCTGGTCTGCGGCCAAACCTTCCGTGCAGCTTGTACATACAGATCCCCGCCTTCTAGTCAGGGTCAGGCGAACTCGCGACTGAGTACGCCATCGATGCATGCCAGTCGGAACAACTCACGGATCCCCTGCGGCCACGCGTCATAGATGTCGCGCCGGAGGGTGATCGCGTTGAACCGGTACCAGGAGCGCCCGTAGGCCAGCGACAGCATCGGCCGGGCCGCCGCGGAACGGTTCGGGGTGCCGCGATGCCACATCCGCGGATCGCGAACAAGGAACGACCCGGCCGGCATGAGAACCGGCTGGCCGGCCAGGCCGTCGGCAAACTGCTGAACGCCGGTGTCGCGCAGGGCAGAGGCCAGAACCGATGCCGGGCGCCCGGAGTCAGTAGTGATCGTCAGCTGGCCGTTGCCGACCTGCAATTCGTCTCGCTGCTGCTCCAGCAACTGGAAATCGCTGACCAGGTGCGTCCGTGGCCAGACCTCAATCGGCCCGTTGTCCTCGCGGAAGTCGACAAGCGGAACGTTGAGCTCGTACATGTACGGCGGCACGGTAACCGGAACACCAGGGAACAGGTCCTTGCCGTCGCGATGAACAGGCTGGTACTGCGAGCCCGGCAGCGGGGTGTCGGACGAGAAGTAGCTGCAGACCAGTTCCGGGCCTAGCAGCTGCTCGATCAGGTCGATGACCAGCGCGTTGCCGATCAGGACGGGATCGGCGAACTCGCCCTCGATGGGCAGGGGCACGCCGCCCTGGCGCTGCTTGCCGCGGTTGTCGCCGATCTCACCGATGTAGCGCTCGAAGATCTCCATGAATGCGCCGTGCAGCCGCTGAACATGCGCCGCGTCCAGCACGTTCTCGAAGATCACGTACCCCGATACCCGAAGCGCCCGGATGGCGTCCTCACGGTGCTGGTCGCTGAGCTTCCAGCCTGAGATCTCACTCGGCTCCAGCCTCATGACCCCTGTGCCTCCTCACTCTGGCCCGTCGCCACGGGAACTCGATGGTGGGATATTGTGGCCGAAAGTTTCGAATACTTGCAGGTAAGACTTTTACATGTTAAGAACGCCAGATATCTGTGTTTCGCAAGGATTACACGAGGTTGAGGCGGGGTCAAGACTCAAGTTGCAGGCCGGGTCACGATCATCAGTCAAGATCCATTTTGCAGATAAGGTTCCTAAACTTTCGGAGAATGTCAGTTATGATAAACCGGGCATTTCGCCCCGTCGCCTGGCGTCCGCGGCCGACGCCCGCTGCCGCCATGGCCGACCTCGAGACGATCCGCCGCCGACTCAGGTGATGAGCGGGTGGCGGCCTTGACTAGGCTTCCGGAGAGTCTCGGCGCGCCGGACGGCACGAGGAGCAACTAAATGGCTGAAGACAACGTGCGCTGGCCGGGCCCGCACAATCCGGGACGAGCCGGTCCGGCCACCTCCCGAGTGACGATCGCGTCAATCGCGACCCTGGCGGGCGTGTCTCCGGCCACCGTGAGCAAGGTGCTGAACGGGCGAGACGAGGTGGCGCCGGCCACCCGGGAGCAAGTGCAGCAACTCCTGGACGAAGCCGGGTACCGGCGGCGGCAGGCCAGCAAGAAGCCTGCTGGCCTGGTGGACGTGGTGATCGCGACGCTGGACACTCTGTGGGCGATTGAACTGCTGCGCGGGGCGGAGCGGGAGGCGCGCCGTTTCGGCGCGAGCCTGGTCCTGACCGTCACTCATGACCGGCACGACCAGCCCCGCGAGTGGGTCAAGGAGGTCAGCTCGCGGCGCACCGACGGGGCGGTGTTTATGGTCTCGCGGGTGCGACAGCCCGTGGTCCAGCGGCTCCGCACGCTGAGGATCCCGCTGGTGGTTGTCGACCCGGTCGGCGGGGCTAGCACGCCAGCAGCCCCGGTGCCGAGCATCGGGTGCACGAACTGGGCTGGCGGGTTCGCCGCTACCGAGCACCTCACTGGCCTCGGGCACCGGCGGATCGCGGTGATCGGCGGCCCGGCTGAGATGGCCTGCAGCGAGGAGCGGATCGCCGGCTATCAGGCCGCGCTGAGCCGGGCCGGGATCCCGGCGTCGCCGGACCTGGTCTGCCACGGGGATTTCTACCTGGCTGGCGGCCGCAAGGCCGCAGCCGCGTTGCTCGGACTCCCGGAGCGGCCCACAGCGATCTTCGCGGGCTCGGACGAGCAGGCGCGCGGAGTCTACGACGAGGCCAGTGCGCGAGGCTTGCGCATCCCGCAGGACCTGAGCGTTGTCGGCTTCGATGATGTCGATGTGTGCGAGTGGACATCACCCCGGCTGACAACGGTGCGCCAGCCCTTGGCGCAGATGGCGGCCCTGGCGATCAGGACCGTGCTGCAGGATCCGCCCCCCAGCCATGAATCACCCAGGATGGAGCTGTCCACGACCCTGGTCGTGCGCGAGAGCACGGCGCCGCCTGGCGGCTGAATGCGAGATGGCAGGTCGGGATGTGCCGCCGCGCCGCGGCGCGCGCGCAGTCCGGCCGCGCCGAAGCGCGCGATGTGGGGTGTCGAGGCGTGGCCCGCACCGGGCGCTAGCTGGCAGGCGGCAGAGGTGATAGAACCGCCGCGTGCGCGAACTGACGATCTCAGCGGTGGAAGTGGAAGCGGTGTCCGGCCCGGCGGGCCAGTTCCCGCGCTCGGTACTGCGGCAGGTGCTGCCCCTGGATGTCTACCGGTCGCCGGGCGAGCCGCCCGGAGCGGGTCCGGAAGAACCTGATCCGGAGCAGATCGTGGAGTCCCTGTACCTGCGGATCAGCACGCGGCAGGGCCCGCAGGGCCTGTACGGACCGGTGGACGCGGTCGCCGCCTGGCCGCTCCTCCAGGTCCTCGCCCCGTACCTGGCCGGGCAGGATGCCCTGGCCCAGGCCACGCTGTGGGACAAGATGCAGCGGCTGGACCGCCACGCCCGGCATGGTCACCTCAAGATGGCCATCAGCGCCGTCGACAACGCCCTGTGGGACCTGCGTGGCCGTGCCTTCGACGCGCCGGTGTGGCAGCTGCTGGGCGGCTCCGGCCGGGCGGGCGTGGCGGCCTACGTCAGCACGCTCGGCTCGCCGCACGACTCCGGCTCTGTGCAGACCCTGGCCCGCGAGCTGGCGGCGGCCGGGTTCGCGGGCCAGAAGTGGTTCCTGGCTCACGGCCGGGCGGATGGGCCGGCCGGGATGCGGGCCAACATCACCCTGGCGGAGGAGGTCCGGGCCGCCGTCGGTCCCGATGTCCCGCTGATGTTCGACGCCTTCATGAGCTGGGACCTGCCGTATGCCATCAGCTGGTCCCAGGCTGTGGCCGGCATCCGGCCTGCCTGGCTCGAGGAGCCTTTCGCCCCCGGCCAGGCCAGCGCCTACGCCGCCCTGCGCGACAAGACGGCGATCCCGCTGGCCGGCGGCGAGCACCTGTATGACCGGCAGGACTTGCTCCCGTTCCTGAGCGAGCGCATCCTCGCCGTCGTCCAGGCCGATCCCGAGTGGTGCGGCGGCGTCACCGAGCTGGTCCGCATCTGCGCGCTGGCCGAGACCTTCGGAGTGCCCGTCATCCCGCACGGCCACGGCCTGCACGCGGCTATCCACGTCGTCGCCAGCCAGTCACCCGGCACCTGCCCGATGACCGAGTACCTTTACCGCGTTATGCCCGGCCGGCACCGGTTCGAGCGCCAGCCGCCCGCGCCTGAGGGCGGGGCCTTCCCGCTTCCGTCGCGGCCCGGCTTTGGCATCGAGCTGAATGAGGACCGGATCTCCGGCCGCCGCCTGTGGCGCTAGGCCGCGTCCTGGCCGGGTGGCGTCGCTCATGCTTTGGGCCCGTCCGCGGGCGGGGTGTATGCGGCGATCAGGGTGGCGGTGATGAGCCGGGCGGCGTCGTCGGCGCTGACGCGGCCGGCGGCGGCGTCTTCGGCTGCGGCGTGCATGAGGCTGAAGGCGGTGGTGATCAGCCATTGCCTCGGCAGGTCGCTGCGGAAGGCTCCGGCGCGCTGCCCTCGGGCGATGAGGGACTGGACACGGCGCAGGATCGGGTCGTGGACGCCGCGGATGCGCTCAGCGGGGAGTTCGCGCTGCGCGGCTAGCAGGATGTTGCGGAACTGGTGGACGATCTGCCAGGAGGCGGCGACCAGCCGGGCGAGCGCGTCGCGGGGGTCGCCGCCGGTGCCGGTGGCGCTGAGGATTGCATCGGCGCGCTCGATGGTCCGGGCGAGGACGGCGTCGATGAGCTCGGCGCGGGTCTTGAAGTGGCCGTAGAGGGTGATGCGGCCGAGGCCCGCGGCTGCGGCGATGCTGGCGACGCTCGTCTCGGGATCCTCTGCCAGGCAGTCGGTGGCGGCGTCCAAGATCGCTGCGATGTTGCGGAGGGCATCGGCTCGCTGGGCTCTGGGGGGCATGCGGCGGGCGGCATCGGCGGAAGGCATCTGCGGAATTCCCCTTTCCTGAACACCAGTGTATGAGTTACTGTCGGCCTGTAACTCGTACACACTGGTTCATGTTAGCGCCCAGGGTGGCCAGGAGAACGGAGATCACCATGCCCGGCCTAGACCGCAGCCCCAGATCCCCGGAACGGGGACCGGCCGCCGCCATCTCAGCCGGGCCGCGTACGCCGCACCAGCCAGGCGCCCGGTCCTGCATTCGGTCGCGGTGGGTGGCCCTGGCCCTGCTCGCGGGCGCGCAGCTGATGCTCGTCCTGGACGTGACAGTGGTGAACGTGGCGCTGCCGGACATCGGCGCCGCCCTGCAGCTGCAGCGCAGCGAACTGCCGTGGGTGATGACGATTTACACCCTGTTCTTCGGCGGGCTGATGCTGCTTGGCGGGCGGATCGCCGACCTCCTCGGCGCGCGGCGCATGACCCTGGCCGGCCTGGCCCTGTTTACCGCGTCGTCGCTGCTGTGCGGGCTGTCGCACGATGCCACGATGCTGCTCGCGGGGCGGTCGTTGCAGGGCCTTGGCGCGGCGCTGATGTCGCCCGCCGCGCTGGCCACGGTGATGACGCTGTTCACCGGCGCCGACCGCGGCAAGGCACTGGGGGTGTGGTCGGCGCTGGCCGGTGCCGGGTCGGCGCTGGGCGTCATCCTCGGCGGCGTGCTCACCTCCGAGGCAGGCTGGCGGTGGGTGTTCGCAGTCAATGTGCCGATCGGCGCCGCCCTGCTCATCGCGATACCGCTGGCCGCGCCGGGCCGGAACCGGGCCGGCGCGGTCGAGCGCGGCCTCGATATCCCCGGCGCGGTGCTGGTCACCGCCGGGACCGGGGCCGCCATCTACGGGCTGATCAATGTCGGCAGCCACGGCTGGTCAGCCGCCTCCACCGTGCTGCCACTGGTGCTCGCCGCCGCGATATGGGCAGCTTTCGCCGTGCTCGAGCGCCGGGTCCGCCGTCCCCTGCTCACCATCGGCCTGCTCCGCCGCCGAGCGGTGCTGGCCGGCAGCTTCCTGATGCTGGCTGCCACCGGGCTGCTGGTCGGCGGATTCTTCCTGGCCTCGTTCGCGCTGCAGCACGCCTACCACTACAGCGCTCTGCACGTTGGCCTGGCCTTCCTGCCGGTCGCCATCGCGACGGTCGCCGGAGCGCAAGCCGGCAGCCAGGCGCTGACCCGCGTCAATGCCCGGATCGTCGCGGTCACCGGCCTGGCTCTGGCGGCCGCCGGATTTGCCATTGCCGCCCACTGGACCCAGCCCGCCGGGATGGTGACCGGGCTGAGCATCGCGGCGATCGGGATCGGGGCGACGTTCGTCACCGCCTTCACCGCCTCGCTCACCGACGCCCTCCCGGCCGAGGCCGGCCTGCGGTCAGCGCTGGTGAGCACCTTCCACGAGCTTGGCGGCGCAGCCGGCGTCGCCGTCCTGTCCAGCGCCGCGGGCGCTGGCCTGGTCACGGCTCATCTGGCCAGCCACGAGTTCGCCCGCGCCTACACCGTCGGCGCGGTCGGCGCAGCGGTCTCAGTGGCGATCGCAGCGGCGCTGGTTCCTGCCGTCATCCGGCGGCCGGCAGGCGGCGCGCCCAGCACTAACCGCGACACGCCCGACAACGCTGATGACCCGGGATTCGCGCGACTGTGAAAGGCCCGTACGGGTTCAGTTGCCGGGCCAGGACGCTCCCGGCCGGGCCCGGACCGCGGGGGAGCGGACTCATGATCCGTCGGTCGCGGGTTCGAGCCCACCCGCCCACCATGATCAGAATGTTCTCTGAACTGCGAATATGCGGTACGCATGCGGCCGGGGCACGGGTCGCTGCTGGACTTGACTGGTCAGCGCAGCAGTGCCTCGATCAGGTCGGTGCCGAGGCGGGCGTTGCGGGCTAGGTCGAACTCGTAGGTGACGTAGCGGCCTTGGCGTCGGGCGCTGATGATGCCGGCGTTCTTCAGGACCGCGAGGTGGCGTGACACCTCTGGCGGGCTGACCAGCCACGCTTCGGCGAGTTCGGCGGTGGTATGCGGGCCGCGCAGGATGCTGCGAATCAGCCGCAGCCGCAGTGGGTGATCGAGTGCGTGCAACCGGTCCTGGACACTGGCCACGGACACCGTCGTCTCGGTGGGGCTGGCGAGGACCGGGTAGTTAACCACGGGTCGCCAGCCGGGCGCGTAGACGACGAGCAGGTGCGGATGGGAGAACGCGCTGGGCAGGAACGTCAGTCCGGAGCCGCTGGCCGACGCGGACCTGTCCTGCAGCTTGTCGACAACGATGCGGTCGCCGGACGCGGTCAGGGTCAGCGCGGAGGACATGGCGGCGAGCGCCTGCTCTAGCCCGTGGCGCTCCAGCAGGTCGCGTTTGTGGCGGGCGTCGGCGGCGAGCCGCCCGGCGACTCGGGTCCATGCGCCGGCGAAGAATCCGGCCTCGCAGTCTTCCAGCAGGCGCCGTACCCAGGTTCGCGCCGCGCCCGGGCTGGCCAGGATGTGATCGACGAACTCGAGCGGGCGCGGGCCCCGTCCGGCGGCCCGGTCGCGCGCTATCTTGCGGGCCGCATCGTCGACCAGCGGCGAATCCAGGTCGTCGCGCAGGGGCACGACGCCGCAGCTGCTGGTCATCAGGGCCTTGCTCACCCAGGACTCGTCGTCGAGGGCATCGAGGGCGTCGAGCTCGGCGGCCAGGGTCGGCTGCGGGTCAGCCGGCAAGAACATGTCCGACCGTGACGTGCGCCACAGGTAGTCCGCGACCAGTATGCGGTCCAGCAGGTCCGGCTCGAGTCCGGCCGCGGCCGCGGTGATCCAGCCGTTCTGGGTCGCGTGGTGCGCTGGCTCGACGAGCAGGTGCAGGGCGGAACCGAGCTCAGCCAGCGGGGACGGCGCGAACAGGTACTGATCCGGGGACACGCCCGTCACGTCGATGCTGATGCTCATCCCGGAATGCTCGCATCAGCCCGGTGACATCGTCGCCGCGGTTGACGGAAACCGTCAATCGAGCGCGGCCAGCCGGAGGGCGGCCCGCATCGTGGCTGCATGCGCGCCGCCGAATCCACCATGCATACTGCTCAGCCAGCTGCTACGAATCAGCCAGCTGCTACGAAGGCGGCCCCGCCGTCCCGGATCTCCGCCGTCCGGCTGCTGCGCGGGCTTGGCGGCGGACGCTACGCTTTTGCCGCCGGTGTGTCCGCACTGGGCGCCGGGCTGATCCGGCCGTTTCTGCTTCTCTACGCCGTCACCATCAGCGACCTTAGCCCGAGCCGGGCCGGCCTGGCCCTGTCGGCGGGATTCCTGTTCGGGCTCGCCCTAGTGCCCGTGACCGGCCGGTGGATTGACGCCGGCGCCCGCCGGGTGGTGCTGGTAACCACGCTGGCGCTGCAGGTCGCCGGTCTGGTGCTGCTGCTCGCGATCCCGGGACCCGCCGGATTCATCTGTGCGTGCCTGCTCCAGGGCGTCGGCAGCCAGACCGCGCCGATCGCCCAGGCCGCGGTCGTATCAAGCCTGGCGACCGGCTACGAGCGGGACGCGGTCCTGGCCGCGCTTCGCTCCCTCCGCAATGCCGGCCTGGGAGCGGGCGCGCTGCTGGCGACAGCGGCCCTGGGCTCCGGGGCCGTGGGCATGCGGTGGCTGGCCGCCGCTACCGCCGCCAGCTACCTGATCTCCGCCGTCCTCGTCTCCACCGTCCGCATGCCCGGCGAGGGGCCATCCCGTCGCCACCTCGGGGCCCGCACGCCGATCGAGGCGGCTGACCGTCCGGTACTGCGTCGCCTGATGATCATGAATCTGGCAAATCTGCCCTTTGCGCTCTGCTTCGACATCCTCGAAGTCGCGCTCCCGGTCGTCATCGTCACCCAGCTTGCCGCCGCGCCGGCGTGGTCATCCGGGATTTTCGTCATCAACACAACGATGGTGATCCTGGTTCAGCTGCCCGCCGTCATCTGGATGGCACGCCGCCCGCGCCGGCAGGTGTTCGGCATCGCTGGCGCGGTCCTGGCCGCGTCGTATCTCGGATTCCTGGCCGCCGGTACTCACCACGGAGACACCGGCGCGGTCGCCATCGCCGCTGTTTCCGTCGTCTACACCCTGGGCGAGATCCTGTACACGGGAGTCAGCACCGCGCTGGTCATCGACGCCGCGCCAGCGCACCTGCGGGGCAGAGCCCTGGGGCGCTGGCAGCTGTCACTCGGCCTCGGCCGGGCGATCGCGCCGCTCGCCATCACGGTCGCCCTCAGCGTCGGATCCGCCGTCCTGTGGCTGCCGCTAGCGGCAGCCACCGTTGCCGGTGCGGCCGTGATCGTGCGACACGCCCCCGCCGACTCCGGACGCCAGGACCGGGCCGGCAGTCCCGTGACGGGCCGTGGCTGCCGTGCCCGGTACAGAACCTGGGCAGCCCGGCGCCACGCGCGAGCCGTCCAGCGAGCAGTGCTCAGGCATCAGCTTGATGCCGGCGGGTACCGCCCCGATCACGACAAGCACCGATACGGCACCGTGCACGGCACCTGGATGTCGCGATAGACGGTGGGACCGCCGGACCCGGCTGGCATCAGCCTGTGCGGCCCTGTGCCGCTTGGACGAAACTGTCGGGGTCTTCGAGGCTGACGGTCAGCGAGTCCACCCTCGACGGCCCCAGGCCGAACAAGGTATCGATACTGGGAGCGGGGTGACAGGGCGGTCTGATCGTGATCTCCACCAGCCCGTCGGCGGAGCCATTGACCAGCCAGCGGCCGTGCCGTCCGTGCACGCCGGTCGTTCTTCCCACCCGGGCATGAGAGCGCTGCACGGAGCGGACTGACGCGCGGGGGATGTCCAGCCTGAAGGAGCCCATCCGGACACTGATCTCCTCGGCGTCAACCTCAACGCCCGATACTCCCGGGCCGGCACGAAACAGCCGGGCATCCAGCCAGCCCGACAGCCGGCCCTCCCAGGCATCGGCGTAACTGATCGCGAACCAGTGTGCGCCGGGAGCCGGGTCGCTGGCCGCGGCCTGCTGGTGTTCCCTGATGACGGCGCGGCGGGCGGTGGCGTAGGACTCGCCGGTCTGAGCCATGCGCTCGCGGGCCGCGGCCCTGATCTTGTCGTGTGACATCGTGCCCTCTGATCCGGTGGTCCTGTCCCGGCGCCTGGCCACCGTATGCGGATCACGATGGGAGGAGGAAAGGAATCCACGTGAGGGCTGGGCCGCTCTTGTCCTCGGGCGCTACGGCCAGCGCCGGGCTGGCTTCGCTCGGATCAGGCAGACGTGGCTGCCAGGACCAGCATACGGCTGCTCGCAGCCCTCTCACAGACCGGCCAGGCAGCGCTGGACACTGGTGCTGGCGCAAGGCCTGGCGGTCCGGGAGGAGCGGTGCTCGCCCCGCCGCTGCCCCATATGCCGAGGAGTTTCTACAGACAGCGGCGGCACATCCGGGCAGCCGCAGCCTTCGTGCTCTTTCAGGTGGCGTGGCGGACTCGGAAGCGGCCGGGTTCTGCCGGATCCCGGTCCACGACCTGGGTTGGCGGCCAAGCCCACTGCCAGACACTGATGCCGGGTGTGCGAGAGAACTGGATCTGCCCGCGGGTGCCTTCGACGGCAGCGCGCGGCCAGGATTCGGCAATGCGCGCCCGGTCCGAGCCGTGAGAACGGAGCATGCCGGCGAGGACCGCGACAGTGTCGTAGCCCTCGAACGCGACGAAGGAGGGCACTTCGGCTAGCCGCTCACGGAGAGCCGTCTCGACTCGTGCACCGAGTTGGCTGAGGTGCTCGGGCAGGTAGCGCAAGAACGGGATCGCGACGCTGTCGTCTCCCAGCAACGTCAGCCATTCGGCGAACTCCGGCTGCCCGGCTGGAGCACCGATCATGATCTCGGCCAGGCGCAGGTCGTGGCGGACATACTTGACGAGCGACACTGCCGGCTCCGGGAAGCCCGCCAGCAAGAGGAGGGCTGTCGCGCGGCTGCTGACGAGTTCGTCGCACACGGCCGCGGGGGCGAGCGCGCGCACATCGAGTTCGATCACGGTGCCGCCGCGCGGAGAGAGATGCTCGCGGAGGACGCGGGTCCCTGACGCCCAGTAGACACTCGGCTCGGCGGCTACGGCGACTCGGCTGTGGCCCGCGCCGAGAAGGAAGTCTGCGTAGATCTGCCAGCCGTGCGACTGCGCCGGGGCAAGGCGCGCGACCCAGTCCGTCGGCTCCTCGGTGAGCGCGTCGAGAACCGCTGACGAGCAGAGAAACGGCAAGCCGAGGGCGTCGGCCCTGGCGGCAGCGGCGCGAGCGACGACGCTGTGATACTCCCCGGCCAGGGCAGCCACGCCGAGGCGAGCCAGTTCAGCTACGGCCGCAGCGGCCCGCTGCGGATCAGCGGCCGTGTCCCGGATCACCAGCTCGAGTGGTCTTCCGCCGATCCCGCCGGCGTCATTGACTTCGTCAACGCCCAGCTCGAGCCCAGCGAGCAAGTGCCTGCCCGCCTCGACCCAGCCAGGCCGGGATAGCGGAACGAGAGCACCGATCTGGACGGCTGACGGGTCAGAGCGTTGCGCTCCAGTTCGCGATGGTGGCGGATTCATGCGCTGGCGTCTCCCTACGGCTGTCGGCCTCAACGTGGTGTCCGGGTTCGCGGCCGGTCACGCGGGGTTGGCGGAGAGTGTCTTCATGGTGACGTAGCTAGTCACGGCGGCAACGCTGGGCAGGTTCGCCAGCCGGTTGGCGTGGAAGTCCTCGTACCCGGGCAGGTCGGCGACTTCCACCTGGAGCAGGTAGTCGTAGTTGCCGGTGACATGGTGAGTGTGCACAACCTCGGGTAGCCGGACCACCGCACGTTCGAAGGCGACGACGTCCGCGCGAGCGTGCCGGGTGAGCCGCACCCCGGCGAAGACCCGCAGGCCGCGACCGACCGCGGCGGGATCGACAAGCGCCTGGTAGCCGCGGATCACCCCGGCCTGCTCCAGCCGGCGAACCCGGCGCAGGCATGGCGAGGGCGAGAGGCCGACGCGAGCAGCGAGCTTGTCGTTGCTGATTCTGCCGTCCTTCTCGAGCGTGGCCAGTATCAACCGGTCGATGTCGTCCATGTTGGCAGAATATTGCGCGCTGCAGGCCTCTAGCACACTCCGGCCTCGATCCGCCACGCCACTTGCTGCCAAAGTTGCTGAGATCGCTTGGCTTGGTGACGGCCGGCCTGCCACTCTCCTGGGGCGTGCCACAAGGCAGGTCCAGCGGAAGGTTCATCCATGTCGGGCAGCAGCACCCTCGCCATCCACGCCGACCGCGACGTCTATCCCAGCCGGGCGGTCGCGCGGCCCATTTACCAGACAGCGGCGTTCTGGACCGAGGACGCGGAGCAGTTCGCGCAGGTCGCCGCCGACCCGCGGGGCCACGACTTCTACACACGTTACGGAAACCCGAACCACGCCCAGGTTGCGGCGGTAGTCGCCAAGCTTGAGCACACCGAGGCGGCCATGGTCACCGCGTCCGGGATGGCCGCGCTCACCACTGCGGTGCTGGGACTGGTGCGTGCCGGCGACCATGTCATCGGGCAGCAGTCCACGTACGGCGGCACGGCGTCGGTCCTGCTGAATCTGCTGCCGCGGCTGGGCGTGACGACCACGCAGGTCGACCAGACCGATCCCGGGGCGTTCGAGCGGGCAGTAACGCCCCGGACCCGGCTGATCCTGCTGGAGTCACCGAGCAACCCGCTGCTGCAGATCACCGACCTGCGCTCCGTAGCAGCCATGGCCCGCGCGCACGGCGTGCTGACCCTGGCTGACAACACCTTCGCGACTCCCCAGAACCAGCAGCCCGCGGATCTCGGCATCGACCTGGTCTGGCACAGCGCGACCAAGTACCTCAACGGCCACAGCGATGTGTCTGCCGGGGTGCTGGCCGGAACGACCGAGATCCTGAACCAGATCTGGGATGTCGCCGTGCTCACCGGCGCGGTGCTCGGCCCGTTCGACGCCTGGCTGCTGCTGCGTGGCATCCGCACCCTTCCGCTGCGCATGCCCCGGCATGACAGCAACGGCCAGGCGCTCGCCGAAGCGCTCAGCGAGCATGCTGCCGTTGCTCGCGTGCACTACCCGGGTCTGCCGGGCCACCCGCAGCACGCGCTGGCGGCCAGCCAGATGCGCGGCTTCGGCGGCGTGCTCGCCGTCGAGTTCGCAGGCGGCTACCAGGCTGCTGACGCATTCATCGGCAAGCTCGCCCACTTCCGCCGGTCGGCAAGCCTCGGCGGCGTGGAGTCGCTGGCGGTACACCCGGCAGCCATGTGGCGCGGGATGCTCAGCGAGCAGGACATTGCCGCGTCCGGTGTCCCGTTGAGCCTGGTTCGCCTGGCCGCGGGCACAGAAGACACTGACGACCTCGTCGCCGACGTGCTGGCGGCCGCGGCCGCGGTCGCCGAGTCGACGGCCACGTGAACCATCTGCCGGCTGACCGAAGGGCCACCCGCATGCGACGCCAGCACCCGTTCGCCCAGGTCGACGTCTTCTCCTCGACCGCCTACCTCGGCAACCCGGTGGCCGTGATCTTCGACGCCGAGGCTGTCGAAGACGCGGACATGCAGCGCATTGCCCGGTGGACGAATCTGTCAGAGACGACGTTCGTCCTGGCGCCGACCACGCCTGCGGCGGATTATCGGCTGCGGATATTCACCCCGGCCGGCGAACTGCCCTTCGCCGGCCACCCGACGCTCGGCTCTGCGCACGCCTGGCTGGAACAGGGCGGCACGCCGAAGGTGCCGGAGCGCCTCGTCCAGGAGTGCGATGCAGGTCTGGTCGAGGTACGACGCCGCACTGGGTTGTTGTCGTTCGCGGCTCCGCCCACCCGTCGCAGCGGGGACATCGAGGCGGAGTACCTGCACGAGATCGTCGGGGCATTCGGCATCGATAGTGACCAAGTTGTCGCCCACCAGTGGGTGGACAACGGCCCCGGCTGGGCAGTGGTCCGACTGGCGACGGCGCAAGAGGTGCTCGCTCTGGAACCCGACCTGTCCCGAATCCCCGACGCGATGGTCGGCGCTATCGGCGCGTATCCAGACGGGTCCGACCACACGTTTGAGATGCGCACGTTCGCACCCGCTGCCGGGGTTCCGGAGGACCCCGTCTGCGGAAGCATGAACGCCGCGGTCGGCCAGTGGCTCACGCGCATCGGAGCAGTGTCGGGCAGTTACCGGGTGTCACAGGGCCGCCGGCTCGGCCGGGCCGGAGACATCACGATCACCCCCGACCCAGATGGAACACTCTGGGTCGGCGGGAGCACAAACACCCTCTTCCGCGGCACCGCATGGGCTTGAGATTGACCAGGAGGACGGACCTCCCGCTGAGAAACAAGGTCCGAAGGCTGCTGCAGCACTACCGCCCGGTCGATAAGCTGTCTGCGTATGCAATATACCGGGGAGTGCCAATGGCTCAGAAGGTGCAGGTCAGCTTCGTCGACGACCTCGACGGCAGTGAGGCTGAGGGAACTGTCCGGTTCGGCATTGACGGCCGGGAGTACGAGATCGACCTGAGCAAGAAGAACGCGGACAAGCTCGCTCGGGCCGTGCAGCCGTTCGTTGACAACGCCCGGAAAGTCGGCGGTGCCCGGCGCCGGGCGGGCTCGGCCGCCGGGCCGCGGCATGACCAGTCGGTGGTGCGCGAGTGGGCCCGGTCCACCGGCATGGCGGTCAGTGACCGCGGCCGGATTCCGGCCAGCGTGGCTGAGGCCTACGCAGCAGCACACTGAAGCGGATTTAGCCCGGCTACATCATCCAGCGACTCTCAGGCCGTGCTCTGGCGCCATGTCCCGGGATGGCGCGCAGCGACCGCGGCGCCCGCAGTGACGACGGCCAGCAGGCCGACCGCCAGGCCGAGCGCGGCTGCGGGGCTGACGTGCAGGACCAGCCAGGCGCCAGCTGCCGCGCCGCCGAACATGGTGAACACGGCCAGGAGCCGCCTGAGCAAGGCCGGCCCATGGCTGCGGGTACGCAGGTCGGCAGCGATACCCGTGAGTGTCATGGTGAGCACGGTGGTGGTCAGGTCGGGCACCGCAAGCCGTCGCGCGGCCGCGTTCTGGATACCCATGGCAACGGCCAGCAGCACGGCGAGGACGTCGCGCGGGGCGCCGCTGCGGACAGCGGCCGATGCCGCGACCGCGAGGGCCGCGGCTATCAGGATCAGCTCGCTGGCGGCTGCGCTCAGCAGGAGCAGCGCCCGGTCGTGGTTGATGCGGCCGGCCAGTATGCCACCCGTGGCGGCCCCGGCCATGAATCCGGCCAGGGCGAACAGTGAAGCGCTGAGCGAGAAGCCCGGCGCGCCGGTGATCGCGAAGCCGGTGAAGACAACGTTCCCGGTCATGTTGGCCACGAAGACCCGCCCTAGCCGCAGGATGCTGACAGCATCAACCAAGCCGGTGACCGCTGTCAGGGAGAGCAGCAGCAGGGGCAGCGGGCCGTGCCGGGGATCGCCGAGCAGCCGCTGCCAGCCGCCCGGCCGGGCGGGCGCTGCCTGCGCGAAGTTGGGGACCGCGGTGACCATGGTGTGCTCCTTCAGATTCTGCTGATATGTCTGGCCTGACGGCAATCAGGGGGCGGCCGGTGCCGCAGGTGGCGCGATGCCGTCCAGGACGATGTCGATGACGTCGCGGATGAACCGGTCGTTGAGCGGGGCATGCCCGTGCAGGAGCCGGTGGTAGACCGGGCCGTAGAGCAGGTCGAGCGCGACCTCGGTCTTGGTGTCTGCCGGGATCTCGGCGCGCTCGATGGCGTGCCGGAAGATCGCGCGGGCCTGATCGCGGCGCGGCTCCACGAAGCGCTCGCGGTACTCCCGGGCGAACACGGGGTCGGTCTGAGCCTCAGTGACCAGGGCAGAGATCGCACGCCCGTACGGTCGCTGTCCGGCCAGCCGGACCCACGGGCGCAGGAGGCTCAGCAGGTCGCCGCGCAGTGACCCGGTGTCGCGCGGCGGCGGGACGCCTGCCCACTCGTGGTAGAGGGCATCGAGCGCCAGGCTCTCTTTCGTGGGCCACCAGCGGTAGATCGTGGCCTTGCTCACCCCGGCCCGCCCGGCAACCGCGTCCATGCTCACGGCGGCAAGGCCCTTCTCCAGCAGTAGTTCGGCTGCCGATCCGAGGATGGCCTGACGGGCCTTCTCGCTGCGCGGCCGCCCTCGCTGCGGTACTGCCGGACTAGCCGCCGTCACCATGACGCCTCGATGTCGATCAAGGCCTCGTCGGTGAGCTGACGCTCGCGGCCGCCGGTCGCCCGCGCCCCGAATCCCGCGCGGGTGATCCCGGGCTCGCGGCCCCCAGCCGGTTGGCCCTGAGCAAATGTCATGTGCATGGCTCCTCTGTCCCACCTGCAAGCGCCGGCCTGTCGGGCTTGACAAAACTAAACTATCAGTTTCTATAATACTGTGACCAGGGCGGCCGGGTGCCCGCTTCTGATCGCGGTCCCTGTCGAGTTGCGTATCCGGCCTGGTCCCTGCGCCGGTACCGGGGATGCCATGACTACGCGGAGGGAGAATCTGATGGCTGGTACAAGTGGCGGTGGCGAGAGCGTGCGGGTGGGAGTGCTGGGGACGGGCATCATGGGCTCGGCGATGGCCCGCAACCTGGTCTCCGCCGGGCTGCGCACCACGGTCTGGGATCGGTCTCCCGCTGCGACCACGCCGCTTGCGGAGGCCGGCGCGCTGGTGGCAGCCTCCCCGGCCGAGGCAGTCCGGGATGCGGACGTTTTGATCACCATGCTGCCTACCGCCGAGGTGGTCAGCTCGGTGGTCTTCGACGGCGGCGTGGCGGAGGCCCTGGCCGGGGGCGCCGTGTGGGCGCAGATGGGCACGATCGGCCTGGCGGCAACAGCCGGGATCGCCGGCCGGCTCGGCCAGCTACGGCCCGACGTCTTGTTCGTGGACGCCCCGGTTTCGGGCAGCAAGGGCCCCGCCGAGGCCGGCCAGCTGCTGATCCTGGCGTCGGGGCCGCCCGCGGCGGCCACGGCCGCCGACGAGGTGTTCTCGGTGATCGGCCGCAGGACCGTGTGGCTGGGCGAGGCCGGCCAGGGCAGCGCGATGAAGCTGGTCGTCAACGCCTACATGTCGATCCTGATCGAGGGCGTGGCTGAGGCCCTGGAACTGGCCGCACAGCTCGGAATCGAGGAGTCAGGGCTGGCCGAGTGCATAGCGGGCGGCCCGCTGGATGCTCCGATCGCGGACGCCAAGCTGCACAAGATGGAACACGGCGACTACGCACCCGAGTTCCCCCTGCAGTGGGCCCTCAAGGACGTCGACCTGGCCCTCGGCGCCGCGCGCGACGGCAAGATGCCGCTGCTCGCCGCGCTGTCCCGCCAGTGGCACGCAGCCGTGGACGCCGGCCACGGCCGGGAAGACATCAGCGCCGCCCGCCTGGCACTCGGCAGCCGGCCGTAGCCCCGGATCTCGGCGGTCAGCGCCAGCCATGCCAGCGGCCGTGGCCCTGGACCTCGGCACGCAGCCGGTCCAGGTAGGCCGCGTGAACATCGGACTCGGACGGATCGGTCCGCCCCGCCGCTTCCGACTCGACCGCCGGCTGCTTGATCCTGCCCCGTACCTCCTCGCGCAGCGACCTGGCCCAGAACAGCAGCCCGAAGATGGCGAACAGCGGCCACTCGACTGTGTACGCCCAGCTCAGCTCATGTCCAGACTCGGCCCGGTGCAACTGCCAGCGGCCTAGCCAGAGCATTCCGAGCGTCGCCACGACCGCGAACGCGTGCCAGCACAGCCACTTCGGCCGGAGCAGGAACAGCCAGGACGGCCGGGTGCGCATGCTGGCGGCGGTCACCCTGGTCAGCCTCGCCATGGCAGCAGCGACGTCACCGCCACTGCCGCGAACAGCAGCGTGAGGTACGCGATCGACAGGTGAAACAGCCGCATCGGCGCTGCAGGCGCCGCCGCCACGACTCCGCTCCGGAGCCGGTGCGCCCCGGTCAGGAACCAGCAGCCGAGTACGATCGCGCAGCCGCCGTAGACCCAGCCTGCGTACGGTGTCAGCGCGAGCGTCACGCCCACCATGAGGTAGGAGTAAACCAGGATCTTGCGGGCGACAGTCCGGGCGGACGCGACGACTGGCAGCATCGGCACGTTCGCGGCCGCGTAGTCGTCGCGGAACTTCATGGCCAGCGCCCAGAAATGCGGCGGCGTCCAGAAGAAGATGACCGCGAACAGCAGCACCGCAGGCCAGCTGACCGTCCCCGTGACAGCGGCCCAGCCGACCAGCACGGGGAAGCAGCCGGCCGCGCCGCCGATCACGATATTGGACGCGGTCCGGCGCTTCAGCCCGAGGGTGTAAACGAACACGTAGAACAAGATCGCCGCGTCCGCGAGGGCCGCTGCCAGCCAGTTGGCCAGCAAACCGAGGAGGAGCGTCGACGCGGCACCAAGGGCCACGCCGGAAATCAGCGCCTCAGCCGGCGTCACCGCCGTCCGGCCATCCTTGGCTCTGGCCACGAGCGGCCGCCGGGAGGTCCGCTTCATCACCGCGTCGATATCCCGGTCCAGGTAGCAGTTGAGCGTATTCGCACTCCCGGCCGCCAGCGCGCCGCCGACGAGTGTCACCAGGATCAGGCCCAGGCCGGGCAGGCCGCGCTTGGCCAGCAGCATCGTCGGCAGGGTGGTGACCAGCAGCAGTTCGATGATGCGCGGCTTGGTCAGCAGGAACAGCGACCTGGCCAGCTGTCCCGCGGTGCGGCGGCTGGGTCCGGCCAGCACCGGGTCGGTGGCCGCGAGCTGGGTCACTCGGCTGCCTCGGGATCAGTCCCGCCCGGATCGGCCGCCTCCGGCTCGGCCTCGGCCGGCTCGATCTCGGTCGGCTGGGCGTGGCCGGCCGCCGTCAGGTGCGCGCCGGGGCCTTCCAGGTGAGACTCGGTCGTGCCACCGCCCGGCGCCGTACTGAGACCGCCGGCAATCGCGGCGGACCTTGCTGCCTCGGCCGCCGGCACGTCCGTGCTGGCCGGCATCGCCACCTGGCGGCCGGGCACCCGCCGGTGCGGGCGGCTGAACAAGAAGTACAGCGCCGCGCCGATGACGATGAACAGCAGCATCGGGAACGCGAACGTCCAGTTGTACCCGTGCGGCGTGTTGTCGGGGCTCACCGCGGCGAGGATCAAGCGGGGCACTGCTGCCTCCTGCGACGTGTCATTCAGTGCACCAGGTAGAACAGGATCCAGGCGACGACCGCGACGACCGCCAGGTAGTTCCAGGTCACGGTGAACGCGCTCAGCGCCGCCTGGAACCGTTGCACGGCGAACGCCTCCGCGTAGGTCGGGGGCTGCTCGACGAAGGAGATCTCCGGGATCTGCCTGGCCCGCATGATGAGCGTCTCGAGCCAGACCAGGGCGCAGAAGGCGATCACCGCAAAGACGGGGCTATAGCCGGTGAACACGCTGGCGAAGCCGCTCGCGCCGGGCCAGAACGACAGGCTGGCTAGCTCATAGATCTGCAGCGCGACCGCCGCCAGACCGAGCACCAGAGCGCCGAGCGCGGCGATCTGCCAGACGCCCTTGCGCCCGGCCTTGATCCGCTGGAGGCCGAGGGTCTGGACGATCGCGCTCACCACGACGAGGAGCATGATCGCTATGCCCTGGCCAGCCGGAGCATGCGTCTGCGCGGTGTACCACAGGTGCCAGGAGTTCAGCGATCGCAGGTAGAAGAAGGCGAAAATGAACGCGCCAAACAGGAAGGACAGCGCGCCCACGGCGAGCCGAACGCCCGTCCAGGTCGCGTTCAGTCCGGCCTCGTGGTAGAAAACCGCCTCTTCCTCGGCAGCGCTCACGGCCGGGGACGGTGCCGCTGTCTCGGCCATCTGTTATGCCTCCGCTTCGACCGGAAGGGCCCGGCTGATCGCCTGGGTCAGTACGCCGGCCGGCGGCGCCAGGTCAGCCACCGGCGGCGCATCCTTGCTGCCGTACTCGTACGGGCCGGACAGCACGACCGGGACCCTGGTGAAGTTGCCGGCCGGCGGCGGCGAGGCCACCTGCCACTCCAGGCCGCGCGAGGCCCACGGGTTGCCGGTCTCGGGGTCGCGCACGATCACCGTGGACCAGACGAAGTTGATCACGAACAGCAGGATCGAGCCGCCCAGGAAGAACGACGAGACCGAGACCCAGTCGTTCAGTGTCTGCAGGTTGCTCGCATACTCGAAGACACGCCGGGGCTGGCCGTCCATGCCGACCGCGAACAGCGGCAGGAAGGTCGAGTTGAACGCCAGGAACATCGTCCAGAACTGCCACTTGCCCAGCGTCTGGTTGAGCCGGATGCCCATCATCTTGGGCAGCCAGTAGTACAGCCCGCCCATGAAGGCGAAGATCAGCCCGCCCATGATCGTGTAGTGGAAGTGCGCCATGACGAAGAAACTGCCGTGCTCGGTCGTGTCGGCGGGCACGTCGGACAGGAACACGCCGGAGATCCCGCCGATGAGGAAGTTGAAGTACATACCGAGCGCGAACAGCATCGGCACGGTGAAGCGGATCTTCGCCTTCCAGAACGTGCCCATCGCGACGAGGTAGATGAAGCCGGTCGGGATCGAGATGAGCTCGGTTGTCAGCATGAACAGCGGCCGCATGTCCGGGTTGATGCCGCTGTCGAACAGGTGGTGCTGCCAGACGAAGAAGCTCAGCAGCGTCACGCCGATCATGCCGGCGGCGGCGGTCTTGTAGCCGAACAGCGGCTTGCGGCAGAACACCGGGATGATCTCCGACACGATGCCGAAGCCGGGCAGCGCGAGGATGTAAACCTCGGGGTGCCCGAAGAACCAGAAGAGGTTCTGGTAAAGGTAGCTGCTTCCGCCGAGCCGGTCCTCGAAGAAGGCGGTCTGCGCGGTCCGGTCCGCCAGCAGCATGTACATGCCGCCGACCAGGACCGGCGCGGCCAGCACCATGAGGAACGACGTCGCGACCATCGACCAGACGAACATCGGCAGCCGGCTCCAGTGCATGCCGGGCGCCCGGTAGCAGATCACGGTCACGATGATGTTGAACCCGGCGAGGACCATTGACAGGCCCATCAGGCCGAATGCGACGGCGTAGGAATCCGCGCCGACTGTCGCCTGGATAGACAGCGGCGCGTAGCCGGTCCAGCCGAACGGGAAGCCGCCGAGCAGCAGCCCGCTGAGCAAGATGAGGAACGCGCACGGGGTGAGCCAGAACGACAGCGCCTCGACCCGCGGGAACGCGACCCGCTTGGACCCGATCATGAGCGGCACCAGGTAGTTGCCGAACGGTCCCAGGATCACCGAGGTCATCAGCATCATCATCATGGTGCCGTGCTCGCCGACGATCTCGACGTAGACCTGCGAGCTGAAGACGTGGTCGGTCGGCGAGAGCAGCTCGGTCCTGATCGCCATCGCGAACAGGCCGGCCGTGCAGAAGTAGATCAGCATGCCGACGAGGTACTGGATGCCGACGACCTTGTGGTCGAGTGAGTAGCGGAAGTACCTGGCCAGGCCGCTGGTCTCGTGCTCGGGCAAGCCGTTCGCGACCGCCGTCGGGCGGCCGGAAACCTGCCGCAGGAGGTCGTTGAATACCCCGAGGCCGGCCAGCCAGCCGATGATCGCCAGCACGTAGCCGAGCACGATCGGCCAGTCGCTGGAGTCCGACAGCGGCAGGTTCGGGTACTGGCCGCTCCCGGCGCCGGCCAGGAAGTTGCCCAGCAGGTGGCCGAGCAGGTAACCGATGATCGCGCCGGCGATGGCGGTGTGAATGGCAGGCCTGCGCCACCAGGACCGGGGACCGCGCGTCCCCGGCACGTCGCCGACTGATCCCCGCCCCGGCTGGGTCTCGATGGCCATCAGGTCACCTCTTCGATGCTGCGTAGACGCGGGTCGTCGCGGTCGTCGTCGCGATCAGGGTCATGGCTGCGCCGGGTCGTTGGGCGGGTAGTAATAGCCGTTGGCGCCGGCGATGCCGGCTTTAGCCATGGCTTTATTGATCGTGGGCACCAGCGTCGGGTCGTAGGCGGTCGCGTACGGCGGCAGCATGGCGGTGACGGCGGCCAGCTGGGTCCTGGTCTTTGCTGCCCAGGCCCGGAATTCTGCGACCGGCACGACCTTGCCGTAGTTGAACATGGCGCCGTGCCACAGTCCGCACAGCTCGGCGCAACGGACGGTGACCTGGCCGAGCTGAGTGGGCGTGGTGTAGGCGACGTCGTTGACGCCAGGGTTGGCGTCGGCCTTCACGCCGAGCTGGTAGGCCCAGAAGCTGTGGATGACGTCGAGGGAGGTGACGTTGAACTGGACAGGCTCATTGACCGGCAGCATCAGCTGGCCCGTCTCGAAGCCGCCGAACTGCGGGTAGCGGTAAGTGAACCGCCACTGCTGAGCGATGACCTGGACTTGCAGGACGCTGCCGCCGGCCGGCTTCCAGATGGGGCTCGGGCCCTCCCCGGCGCCTGCCCCGGCGGCGTGCGGGCTCGCCAGCTCCCAGGTGCCGAAGCCCGCCAGGAACAGCACGATCACCGTGGTCGCCGTGATCCAGGTGAACTGGATCCTGGCGTTGCCGTGGATCGCCGGGCCGTCCTCGTCGTCGCCTTCCCGGTGCCGCCAGGTGATCAGCGCATAGCCGAAGTAGACCAGCACGAAGGCCATCACCGGAGCGGCCAGGACGGCCATCACCTTGATGCTGAACTGCTGGCCGGCCGCGGTGTCCGACATCTGGCCCGGTGGCAGGTGCGGTCCCCAGACGAACCAGATGAGCACGTCGGCGGCGACCGCGATCGGCAGCCAGAGCAGGAAGATCCGCAGGCCGTGCCGGGCGTCTGGCGCCCCGCCCGGCTCGGCGCCCGCCGCTGTCGCGGCCATCAGGACACCACGTCCATGTTGCCGGTCATGAAACCGATCGTCTGCATGGGTCCGCCGAATCCGTCGAGGAAGCCACCGCCGCAGGGCACCCGGCACTGCCAGAAATACACGCCGGGCGTGCGCGGCGAGTCGAAGCTGAACGTCAGGGTCTCGTGCGGGCCCGAGGTGCAGGGCGACGTAGCGCACAGGCTGGCGGTCAGTGATGGCGAGGCCATCGGCACATTCAGGTTGATGCCGGGGATCGAGAACGTGTGTCCGACGGTGCAGCCAGACCACGAGTTGATATTGCTCACCGGCTTGCCGTTGACGTGCTCGATGCCGCCGATGGTGCCGGTCACGTGCCCGAAGTACGGGTTGCGCAGCGGAGTGCAGCCGTCGTAGCCGTAGATCGTGACGTCGATCCGTGAGCCGGCGGGCACCTTGAACAGCGTGGTGTGCACCCACTGGCCGGTCTTCGGGCTCTTGATGAAGTACGAGACCCAGTCCGGATGCGTGCTCACGGTGTTCTGCGCGTCTTCCTGCATGACGATCTGTACCTGCGCGCCCGAGTCGGCGTTCACGCCGCCGGTGAAGTCCACGGTCGGCGGACCGCCGAGAAAGTAGTGCACGACTATGAAGGCGGCCCCTGCGGCGACGGCGAGAAGTGCCACCAGCAGAGTGCCGACCCGGGCCGGCAACGACACCGGCCATCACCTCGCTTCTTCGCCTGGGGTCGTCTGATCTTGCGATCGGACAATCCGGCTGGGCAAGGAAGCGCGGGCTTAATGACGAAATTGTCATAGTTGTACGGCTAAACTGCACGCCCGATACCCTGGCTCAGGACATCCGCTCAGCATCTCTGGTATGTAATCGATTGGTTCATATCTGGTAGTTCTGCTTGACCAGTCATGCGCAGAAGGAGTAGATGGATCCTGTCTCCCAGCCGCGCTCGCTGACGTGCAAGGTCGTGCGGATCGTGATGGATTACCAGGCCGACTGGCCCCCGGCGCCGCAGCGTCTGCTGGTCATCGAGGACGAGCCGAGCATCCGCAGCATGATCGTCCGGGCCCTGCGGGCGGCGGGCTACGAGATCGACTCGGCCGGCGATGGCGCGAGCGGCCTGGAGCGGGCCCTGTCGGGCGACTACCGGCTCGTCGTCCTCGACCTGGTCATGCCCGGCACCGATGGCCGCGAGGTGCTGAACCGGCTGCGACACGTTCGCCCGGAGCAGCCCGTGCTCGTGCTGTCCTGCCTGTCCGACGTGACCACCAAGGTGAGCTGCCTGGACATGGGGGCGCAGGACTACCTGACGAAGCCGTTCTCGCTGGACGAGCTCCTGGCCAGGGTCCGGGTCCAGCTGCGCGGTGATCAGCCGGGGCGTCGTGCGGAAGGCGTGCTGCGGCATGGTCTGCTCACCCTCGACCTGGGCCGGATGCAGGCGGATAGCGGCCTCGGCCCGGTCCCGCTGACCAGGCTCGAGGTACTGCTGCTGCGGGAGCTGATCGAGCATTCGGGTACAGCGGTCAGCAAGGGCGCTCTGCTCGTCACGGTATGGGGGATGGACTTCCACCCTGGCTCGAACGTGGTTGACGTGTGCGTCCGGCGGCTCCGGTCCAAGCTCGGGTTCGATCTGATCGAGACGGTGCGCGGTGCGGGATACCGGCTCGCTGCCTAGCCCGGTTGCGGTCAGCCCGACCGCGGTCGCGGAGTCCCCGGCCGGACTCTTCATGCGAGGGCGGAGCGCGGCGAGCCTGGCCCGGGCATGGTGGAACGACGCGGCCGAGTCCCATCCGGGCTGGATCGACCTGGCCTGGGTGCTGCTGTGGATGCTCGGACTCGCCGCGATCGTTGTCTTCCAGCACTGGGAAGAAATACCGTTCGACCTGATCTGGATCTCCTTCGCACTCGTCTACAGCTTCCGGGTCCGCAGCACCGGCCCGACGCTGTGGCTGCTGGCCGCGATGGGAATCACCACGTTCGGCGCGATCGGCGTTGACGTGCTCCGCCACTCCCAGCCGGCCGACGAGCTCACCGCGGTTCCGCTGATGGCCGCCATGTTCTGGGTGATGATGTGGCACGGCCGCCGGCGCACTGCGGCCAACGACGAGCGGATCCGGATCAGCGAGGAAAACGCCCGGCTGCTCGCGACCCAGCAGCAGTTCTTGCAGGACGCGTCGCACCAGTTGCGGACGCCGATCACCATCGCGCTTGGTCACTCCGAGCTGCTGGCCCGCAACCTGGCCGGTAACCAGGACAAGCGCGACATCAGCGTGATCGTCGGCGAGCTGAACCGGCTCCGCAAGCTCAGCGAGCGGCTGCTGCTGATCGCCGCGTCGGCCAACCCCGACTTCCTGCAGCCGGAGCCGGTCGAGCTGGACCAGTTCGTCACCGATGTGCTCTGGCGCTGGCAGCCCGCGGCAGACCGGCACTGGCAGCTCGGCCAGCTGGATGATGCCGTGATCCTCGCCGACGCCGAGCGGCTCGGGCTCGCCATCGACGCGCTGCTGGAGAACGCGATCGCGCATACGACGCCGGACGACATGATCCGGCTGGCGGTGACCAGGAACGACGAGGACCGGATCGCCGCCATCGTGGTGCAGGACACCGGGCCGGGCATTCCGGTCACCGAGATGGCCCACATCTTCGAGCGGTTCGCCTCCGGCCAGCAGATGGCAGGCCGCCGCGGTACCGGGCTCGGGCTGCCGCTGGTCCGGGCGGTGACCGAGGGGCACGGCGGCCAGGTGCGAGTACAGAGCAGCCCCGGCCTCGGCAGCCGGTTCGAGCTGCTGCTGCCCATGCCCTCGGCCAAGGCTGCGCGGGCCGTTCAGGACCGGCCCGCCGTCCCGGCCGCACGCGCCGACCCGGCCGGGGATCGAGGCTGATCTCGGTGCCTTCTGTCACCTCCAGTGAGGCGCCGCACGCGAGCACGCTGTCGTCTGGCTGGCCGGTCCGCCGGACGCCGCGCCGGCTGCTGCTCGCAGCGATCCCAGTTCTGGCAGCGGCGATCGCGGTCTCGCTGGCCCACTCGCCGACGAGCGCCGAGCGTGCCAGCGACCTGCACAGCTATGTGCAGGCATTGAACACCGACGTCGAGTCCTGCGCTGGCGGCGTCCGGGAGTCGCTGACCGCACTGCGCCTGGTCGAGGCCGAGGACTGGCGCAGCGCCAGCGATATCAGCGACGGGATCAGCGTGGCGGAGCAAGGCGCCGCGAACTGCAGCCCGGCGGCGAACGAGGAGATTGACGATCTGGAGAACTACCAGGCCCCCGAGTCGCTCGATGGTTTCGGCCTCGTCGCCGTCGTGACCAGCCTGGTCGACTGGGTCGCACCCTGCGCGCAGGACGTGGAGACGGGCGTGGCGAAGGTGCTGGCGGCGCCGTCGGCGCCGGCCAGGGTGCGGGCGAAGGCGGAGCTGGCCGTGGCGATCGGCCGGCTGAACGGCAAGCGCGCTGCGGTCAACGGCCCGATCAGGAAAGCCATCGCGGCGCTCGGCGCGCAGGTGACGCCGCTGAACCTGCCGGGCTGAGCTGGCGACGGAGCGGAGGGATGAGCGCCGATGCCAGGCATGAACTCGGGCCTGTCTGATACCAACCGCACTCTGGTGGCGGCGTTCCGCGCCGCGCTGCTGCACCAGGGTCTGGTGGTGCTGATCCTGCTGGCCGCGCTCGCCATCACCTGGCTGGCCGTGCGCAAGTTCGCGGCGCGCAGCTCTGCTGGCAGCTGGCCCGGTCTGCGCTGCCGGGACGCTGCTGCACCAGAGCCGCCGGGGCGGCGCCTGCTGCGCATGGGATTCGGCGTGCTCTGGATCTTCGACGGACTCCTGCAGGCTCAGCCCGCGATGGCAGCGGGTCTGCCCGGCCAGGTCATCAGGCCGGCCGCGGCGACCTCACCGGCCTGGGTACAGCATCTGGTGAACTGGGCCGGCACTACGTGGTCGTTCCACCCGGTCCAGGCCGGCGCGGCCGCGGTCTGGATCCAGATTGGCCTCGGTATCTGGCTGATCGCGGCCCCGTCCGGCTGGCCGTCACGGGTCGGCGGCCTGGCCACCGCCGGCTGGGGCCTGGTGGTGTGGGTGTTCGGCGAGGCGTTCGGCGGGGTCCTCGCACCCGGCCTGACGTTCCTGTTCGGCGCGCCCGGCGCGGTGCTGTTCTACTGCGCGGCCGGAGCGCTGATCGCGCTGCCACCAGAGCGCTGGACGCGCCGGCTCGGCCAGGCGATGCTGGCCGGTCTCGGCTTTTTCCTGGCCGGCATGACCGTCCTGCAGGCCTGGCCGGGGCGCGGCTTCTGGCAGGGCGAGCGGCACGGCCATCACGGGTCGCTGGCCACGATGGCTAGCTCGATGGCGACGGTCCCGCAACCCCGGCCGCTCGCGGCACTCGTCCGCTGGTTCGCAGCCACCGACGTGGCGCACGGCTTCGCGGTCAATCTCGTCGCCGTCCTGGCGCTCGCACTCATCGCGCTCGCTCTCATCGCGACGGGCCTGGGGCCGAGCCGGCCGTCGCTGACGCGCCCGGCACTGCTGCTTCTGCTCGCGTTCTGCCTCGCCGACTGGGTGCTCATCGAGGATCTGGGCGTCTTCGGCGGCCTGGGCACTGACCCCAACAGCATGATCCCGGTGGCGCTCCTGGCGGTCGCCGGGTACCTCGCGCTGATGCCCCGGCCGAGGCCGTCGCGGCAAGCCGTCCCGGCGGCAGAACCAGACCTGGCGGGTCGCGCCGGAGCGGCTGGCGCCCGGGTGGTGCTGATCGGCTGGGCCATCGCGGTCGTGCTCGTCGGAGCAGCACCGCTCGCGGTCGCGCAGGCCAGCCCGCACGCGGACGTCATCATCGCGCAGGCGATCGACGGCAACACGGCCCCGCTCAACCTCGTCGCGCCCGCCTTCACGCTGACCGATCAGGCCGGCCGTCAGGTGAGCCTGGCCAGCCTGCGCGGCAAGGTGGTGCTGCTGACCTTTCTCGACCCGGTCTGCACCTCTGACTGCCCGCTGATCGCGCAGGAGTTCCGGGCGGCCGACCGGCTGCTCCGCGGCCGGTCCCGCCAGGTCGAGCTGGTCGCGATCGTGGCCAACCCGGTCTACCGGACGCTCGCCTACACCCGGGCCTTCGACCGCCAGGAAGGCCTGGCCGGCGTGCGTAACTGGCTGTTCCTGACCGGCCCGCTCGCGCGGCTGCAGCAGGCGTGGAAGAGCTACGGCGTCGCGGCCGAGATCCTGCCGGCCGGCGGGATGATCGCGCACAATGACATCGCCTACGTCATCGACGCCGCCGGGCATACCCGGAACGAGCTGGACTTCGACCCGGGTCCCGGCACCGCCAGCTCGACATCGTCGTTTGCGGTCGAGCTGGCCGACGCTGCCGGCCGCTACCTGGGACCGTCGTGAAGTTCCGGCGGCCGTTGCTCAGCCGGGCGGCAGCGGCAGCGGCCGGACTAGCCCTGACCGTGCTCGTCCCGGCCTGCGGCAGCGGCTCCGCGGCGAAGCAGGCCGCCGCCAGGCAGCTGGCAGGCGGCATCACCGGGCCCGGTCTGGCCACGAGCTTCGCAGCCGGCCGGGACAGCTGGGCCATCGTCGAGATGGGCGGCGCGGCGGTCCGCGAGGACAATTTCTGGGAGCTATTCGCCCGGTCACCCGGAGGTCGCTGGCGGCTCGCGACTCCGCCGGGCGTGGCCAGCAACGGCGGTATCGTCGCAGCCAGGGCAGCGACCGGTCCGCTCGTCACCGCCTTCCGGCCAAGTCAGGACCTCACCTTCTCGCCGCTCGCGGCGACGGCGGACACGGGCCGCCAGTGGGCCCAGGCCAACGTGCTCGACGCCGGGCTCGCTGACGTGCCCGCGGCGCTCGCGGCCAGCCGGGCGGGCGGCCTGCTGGCGCTGACCGATCGCGGCGCGGTCGACCAGGGCGCCGCGCTCGGCGCCCGCTGGCGGCCGCTCACGAGCCTGATCGCGCTCAGGGCGGATCCGGTCATCACGGCCGTCTGCCGGCTGACCGGACTGACGGCCGTGGCCTGGTCGGCGGCCGGCGCGCCCGTCCTCGGCGGCAGCTGCCCGGCGCGTCCGGCCGGGCCGGCGACGCGCCGCGTACCCTTGCTCACCGACTCGGCTGGCTCGTGGCAGGTAACCGGGCCAGCCCTGCCGGACGCGCTGGCCGCCAGCCCGGTACGCGTGCTGGCGCTCGGCACGACCGGCGCCGGCCTCACCGCTGTCCTGGCGGCGGGTACCGGCGCCGCCGCCTCCGTCCTCGCCGCCTGGTCAGCCGACGGCGGGCGCATGTGGACGATCTCGCCTGCCCTGCGCGCCGGCCCGGCGCGGCTCTCCTCGGTCTCGGTCTGGGCCAGCGGGTCGGCCGGCGTCACCATGGCCGACGGCCGCGCGGCGGCGATCGGCTGGCGCGCGGCCCGCTGGCGCGACCTGCCAGTGCTGCCAGCCGGGACGGCCACGCTGGCCGCGGGTAACGGCGGTGTCCTGCAGGCCCTGGTGCCACGGGGCGGCCAGCTGTCGGTCTGGCAGCTCGCCGCTCCGGGCCGGTGGACCGTGGTGCAGACGCTCCGGGTCACCATCCCGTACGGCTCGTCGGGCTGAGGTGTCATGCACTACGTGCTAGATCACTGGTCCTTCGATCCGTTCCTCATCGTGGTGCTCGTGCTGGTGGCGTGGCACGAGACAGGTCTGGCCAGGCTGGCGCGCCGGTCACGCCCGGACCGGACCCGGCAGCGACGGGGCCGGTCGCTGAAGTTCTACGGCGGGCTCGCGGTGCTGCTGCTGGCGGTGGAATCCCCGGTCGACTACTGGGCTGACGCCTACTTCTTCGTGCACATGGTCCAGCACCTGCTGCTCATGTTCGCCGCCCCGGCGCTGGTTGTCGCCGGCGCGCCGTGGCAGCCATTGCTCGACGCGCTGCCCGGCCGGACTGGACGAACGGCCACGCGCGAGGTGCTGACTGGCGACTGGGCCAGGCCGCTGCGCATGCTCAGCGGATTCCTGCTGCGGCCGTGGGTGAGCATCATCGCCTTCAACGCCGTCATGATCGCCTGGCACGTCCCCGTCCTGTTCGACCTGGCCGCGCGCAACCAGGGCGTGCATATCTGGCTCATGCACGGCAGTTTCTTCGCCGCGGGCCTGCTGTTCTGGCTGCAGTTCATCCCGTCAGCGCCCGTGCGGCTCACCATGGCACCGGCCGCGCAGGCCGTCGCCCTGCTCGCGACCAACGTGGTCATGTGGATCCTCGCTATGGCGCTGGGCATTCTCACCAGCACCTCGTGGTACGCGGCCTACGACCACGTCCCCGGAGTCACCTTGCCGGCCCTGGCCGACCAGCAGATCGGCGCGGGCATCTTGTGGATCTGCGGAGACTTCTGGGCGGTGCCGGCCATGATCTTCGTGATCCGCCGGCTCATCGCCGAGGAAGGCAGCGTCGGCAATGCGCTCGACCGGGTCCTCGGCCGGGGCTCGGCCCGGTACCACTGGGCCGACCGCGGCTAGCAATAGCCGGACGGCTCAGTCAGCCCGCAGGAACACGGCGGCGCGCGTGCGGGCCGCGATCGCGGCGGGGACGGCCGCGAGGAGGTTGCCGGCGACAACGAGCGCCAGCAGCCCCGCGATCAGCGTCAGCAGCGGAATCTCGGTGACCGGCACGACGCCCAGGGAATTAGCGAATCCGCGCCAGCCCGCGCGGCCAGCGGCGACTCCCAGCGGGGCGCCCACGAGGACCGCGATCAGCAGGGTCAGTGTGACCTGCCAGGCAACGGCGGCCCAGACCTGGCGGCGCGTCATGCCCAGCACCTTCAGCACCGCGAACTCACGCCGCCGCCGGCGGACGTCGACCAGCACCGTCATCGCGAGTGAGAGGCCCGCCGCGATGGCCAGGCCCACGGCGAGGGCGAGCGGCTGACGCCCGAGGTGCTGGGCGTTGAGCACCGACGACGCGAGCAGCGGCGGCAGTTCGTAGGTCCCGCCGTCTGTCCGGTCCGGGTTGGCCGAGACGATGCGGCGGACGAGCGCGGCCCGCTGCGCGGGCGTGGTCCCGGGCCGCAGGTCGATGGCCGCGACCGAGGGAAAGACCGGCTGGGACACGTCCGCTACCGGTCGCGAAGCGGCGCCGGTGATCGCGAGCAGCGTGCTCTCCGGCAGCATCGCACCCTGACCGAGCGACACATGATCGGCCAGGCCCACGCCGAACGAGGGCAGCGTCACCGTTCCCACGATCTTGAGCGGCCGCGCGAACCGGCCGTCGCCGACGGTGATCGTGTCGCCGACCTTCTTCCTGAGCTGCCGGAGGGTGACCGTGCCCAGTTCGATCTGGTCGTTCCCGGACAGCCGGTGGCCGCTGGTAGTCGGCGGCTCGACCGGGCCGACGTGCCGCTCCAGGCCGAGCACGGGAAGGGTGAGGCGTCCGCCGACCGGGACCTGCCCGAAGCCGAACTCCGACCAGCCGGCCACCGCCTGCTGGCCCGCCAGCAGGCCGATCATGGCGTCCTGGTGCAGGTCAACCACGGGATCCTGGACGATGTTCTGGTCGAGGAAGGTCCCGTAGCTGCCCTCGGCCTGGACGAGTACGTCCCAGTTCCAGCCGTACCGCACCGGGTGCCTGGTCAGCCCGGTCAGGCTCGCCCCGAACACCACGGCGGCGACCATCGCGGCGACGGCGACGAGCGAGCCGCCCAGCGTGCTGGCCTGCCGGACGGTACCCGCCGTGACGCCGCCGCTGAGCGCGTTCCTGGTGCCCACCACCGCGGCGGGCGGCAGTCCGGCCGCCATGGCCGCGCGCGTGACAGCGGACCTCTCGGGGCTCACGGCCACCCTGGCCGGGCGGACGGCGCGCAGCGCCAGCACGGCGAGCAGTCCGGAAAGCAGGACGAACAGCGCGGGCAGGCCCGCGCCGAGGACGAGGGGGTCCGCGTGCAGGCCGTTGCCGGGCGCGAAGAAGCGGACTGGTCCTACTGGTGCTAGCGGGGACAGTGCCAGCCGCGCCGGCGGCGGTGATCGCGGCGATGCCAGCGACGGGGATTACCCCCGGCAGAGCCGCGACCAGGGCAGCCTGCCTGCGGCTGGCGCCGAGCGCCCGTAGCCTGACGGCGTCCGGCGCGGTCCTGCTCAGCAGCTGGGCCATCGCCAGGCTGGTGAGTATCAGCGTGGCTACCGCCGTGATCGCGCCGAAGATGGTCGAGCGCGATCACCTCCGGCTCGATGGCCTGCTGAACCTCGTCCTGGACGGCCCGGGTCCGCTTGACGCTGAAGGTCAGTCCCGCGGCCTGCGTGTGGGCAGCGTGGTCCGATGCTGTCTCCAGGCTGGCGACCAGCGCAAGCACCTGGCGTCGCAGGTGACTGACTCCGTGCGTCGCCGGCCGTCAGGCGCAGGCCGACCCAGGCGAAGCCGTAGTACTTACCGATGAGTTGCGCGGTGGCGCCGGGGGGAAGGGTGGCGCCCTCGGGGTTGTCGGCCTGGTCGACGAGCGCCGGCGGCGTGTCCGCGATCGCGGCGACCCGGAAAGTGCGGTAGTCGGTCGCCGGATGCTGCTGGCTGCCGCTCAGGAACACGTAGGTCACCCGGCCGCCGGCACCGACGCCGAACAGGGCAGCGATCTGCGGGGACAGCACGATGTCGGTGGTGGATGCCAGCGGCGGCAGCTTCCCGGACACCACCGTCATCGCGTCCTGGGTGAAGCCCTCGCCCTCCACGCTGCCGGTCAGGCTGGCCGTGAGGAACGAGTTGTCGATCTTGCCGCGGACCACCGGCAGCGCGTTCAGGCCGACGTAGGTGCCGTGGGAGACGACGCCGGGCAGCGACCACAGCCTCTTGATCGGCTCCATGAGCGGCAGGCCCGGCAGTGCGCCCGGCACGTTCACCTGCACGTCGCTCACGTTGATGGCCTTCAGGTACCGGCCGTAGGCCCCCGCCGTGGACCGCGCCCCGGCCAGGGCAGCCAGGGCCACCGCGCCGAGCATGCCGCCGAGCAGCGTGACGACGACCGCCTGGCGCCAGGAGGCGCGCAGCATCGCCCGCCAGCACCCCAGCGCGATGGCCATCCCCTGTGCTCCGCTCGCTCGACGGGTACCCGAGCTGCCCGCTGCCCTCCGGCACCGCCATTGTGCGGCCGGCGCGGGCCGCTGCCCAGGGTGCCTGCACGAGGCCGGGCAGTGAGGCTGGCATCCCTGCCCGCCGCGAACCGGCCGCGTCCGGAGGCAATATCGACTTGTTTGCCCAGGTCAGGCCTGCCTCACCGCATAATTGACCGGCGCTGGCCGCCTGGCTAGCCTCACTCCTACTATGCGGGCCGCACGACCGAGATATTCCGGAGTTGCCGTACTCTCGCTAGCCGTCACCGTTGCCCTGCTGATCGGCTGGCTGCTGGTGAGCCATACGGTGTTCGCATGTGCCGTCGGCTTCCTTGCCTTCGGCGTGGCGGTGGTTCTGGTCGCCCGGGACGGGTGGCGCCAGACGACACCCGCAAACCTCGCTGCCCGCGGCGTCACGCCGGACTTTTCCGGGAGTTTCCGCGTAACGGACCCGGGCCTGCGCCGGGAGATAGCACCGCTAGTGCCGCGCGCTGTCACCCAGCGGATGTCCACCGCCCCCGCCCGGCGCCGGGCGGCTCATTCGGCCGGGCCGGCCAAGCCCGCCCGAGGCCGCCGGACCCGCCGGGGGGCCGAGACGCTCCACCCGGATGCCACCGTCACTCTCGCCGGTGAACGCCGGGCAGCAGGCATTGATGACCTGTTCGCCACTCTCGACCGCGAACTGGTCGGGCTCATCCCGGTGAAGAAGAAGCTGGAAGAAATCAGTTCGCTGCTGCTCGTCGACCGGGCGCGACAGCGGTACGGGCTCTCCGCGTCCCGGCCGAACCTGCACATGTGCTTCACCGGGGCGCCAGGAACCGGGAAGACCACGGTGGCGCTAATGATGGCCGACCTGCTGCACCGGCTCGGCTACCTGGAGAAAGGCCATCTCGTGCAGGCCATGCGCGATGACCTTGTGGGTGAGTACATCGGGCAGACCGCGCCGAAGACGAGGCAGGTTCTCGAGCGCGCGATGGGCGGCGTGCTGTTCATCGACGAGGCTTACACGCTGCACCGCGCCGCAGACTCCAAGGACTACGGCCAGGAGTGCATCGACATCCTCATGCAGGTGATGGAGAACGACCGGGACAAGCTCGTGGTAATCCTCGCCGGATACAAGGACCGCATGGATCACTTCTTCGAGTCCAATCCGGGCATGAGCTCGCGCATCGCGCACCACCTGGACTTCGCCGAGTACGAGGTCAGCGAGCTGCTCGCGATCGGGCGGCGGATGCTGGACCGGTCGTCCTACTACCTATCGCAGGAGGCGGTGGCGGCATTTCGCGTCTACCTGTCGCTGCGGGTAAGGCAGCCCCGGTTCGCCAACGCTCGCAGCGTCCGGAACGAACTGGAAAATGCCCGGCTCCGGCACGCGTACCGGCTCGCCGCCGATCCGGAGCGGCACCGGAGCAAAGATGACCTGATGCGGCTGGAGCCGTCGGATATCCTGCCTGGCCCGGACTTGCCAGCCAGCGATCCGCCGTAGCTGCTCAGTACTCGTTCTTAAACGTGAAGTAGGAACCACGGATGGTTCCGGCCAGCTTCGACTTCTGCCGGGCGAATTTGAACGAGGCGAGTTCCGCGGGGACTTCCATCCCCTCGGACAGCTTGAACCCGACTGCCCGCTTCTCCGGGCCGTCGACGGTGTACATCACATTGATCGACAGGCCGCTCTCGTAGAAGACGTAGGCTATCCGGATGTTCTCGACCTGAAAGGCCGTAGCCTCGAGCGGGCGGGACGAGATGACGATGTCGCGTTCTTCCTTGAGGATCCGGTGCACCCAGTCGATAGCCGTCCTGGCGTCGCTGGCCGGTTCCACCGTGAAGACGTGGTCATACTTGTTCTTGAAGTAGCGGGCCTCATTCGCCCGCAGGCCAGCGAGCCCGTCCGCGACCGGAGACGACTCCAGGCCGGCGGTCGAGACGGTAGTGAAGTCCACGGCATAGGGCATGACGCACTCCCGAACGCGCATAGCGGTTACGTCGGCCAGAGGGTACCGCAGGCCGAGCCGACGGGAAGGCAGGCGAATGTGACTGACGGGGATGCTCTCGCCAGGTTCGACTTCGCGGGATTCTTCGCCGCGGTTGATGATGCGCGCCGCGACCGGAGTCTGGGCTGGTACGACCTGGCCGGCGAGTTGTGGGATCTGTCCGCGCAGCTCAACGCCGAACGCGCCGATCACCCGCTCTGCGGCGGAGCGGTCTCGCGGCTGGGTGCGCGAGGAGAGACGTCGTGCCAGTACGCGCTCTACCTGCTGCGCTGGCTCGGGCAGGCGCCGGAGGAGTTCCTTACCGGTCCGGCCGCCGGCGTCGGAGCGGTGCGGCTTCCGGACCCCGGCCCGGCCAGCCGGCTCCGCTGGGACCTCGCCCAGCTCCATGCCGCACTCAACGAGGAGCGGCAGCGTCAGGGACTGACCTGGGCGGGACTGGCCGGGCAGATCGGCAGTACCCCGAGTCGGCTGACCAATCTGCGCACCGCGCGCATAGCCGATATGGCTCTCACGATGCGTGTCACCCAGTGGCTGCGCAAACCGGCAGCCGAGTTCATCCACCCCGCGAGCAGCCGCCACCGAGCCGAGCTGCTGTAGGCAAACGCGGGCCGTCAGGCTGGCGGGTGCTGGCTGGCCGGCTGGCTGTCGGCCAGGCCGGCCTGCTGCAGTATCGAGCGTGCCTGGTCAGAGCTGCCCCCGCGGGCGATGATGTCGTAGCGGGTGGCGGTCAGGGTCTGGGCGGAGGAGAAGTCGCGGCGTCCCCTGGTTGCGGCGTGCCCGGCGAATCCGAATACCGCGCCCCAGGCCGCGCCGATCAGCAGGCCGCCGAGGATCAGGCCGAGCCAGGCGGGGCCGGTGGTAAACAGCCCGACGAGCAGCCCGATGAACAAGCCGAACCAGGCGCCGGTTGCCGCCCCGGCCATGGCCGCGCGGCCCTTGGTGAGCCGGCCGGTTACCCGCTCCACCAGGCGCAGGCCAGACCCCACGATGTCGAGGTTCTCGACCGGGAAATGCTCGTCAGACAGCCGGTCGACGGCTAGCTGCGCCTCCTCATAGGAGGCATAGCTGGCGACGGTGTTCCACGCCATGCTCGCCGGGTCCAGGCGCGGCAGCCCTGGCTCAGTCATCGTGCGCTCCTCACTGGCCGGGCTCGCCGGCCTGCTGCGCTCCGCCGGGCTCCCGCTGCCCGGCATCCCCTGCCGCCTGACTAGCTGGTCAGTAGTAGGAAGTAGGCGTGCCCCAGCCGCCGCGGCAGCAAACACAGGCCCCCCGGCGTGCCTCAGCCCAGCGCAGGACTCAGCTGCCGACCGGGCCCGCGGCGGAAATCTCGTACTGCTGCACCTCGGACTCCCGCACCTCGATGCCGTCTGCCGGGCGCGGTCGCTGGCGCAGGGCAGCCAGGTGGCCGGCCAGCGCCGCCTTGCTCTCCCACCGCTCGAACAGCAGCACCCGGCCCGCGTCCAGCGGATCGGGGCTGAAGGCGTACGTGATGCAGCCCGCCTCCGCGCGTGACGCCCGCATGACGTCGGCGCGACTGCGCAGGAACTCCTCGCGCTGGTCGGGGTCGACGACGAAATGCCCGGCGACAATGATCACTTCGTACCTCCGGATGCGTTCCGCGGTCGTGGCCTGGTCGGCGCCGCCGGTAACTACTCGAACGAGGGCTTGCGGTCCCTGGTCCGCTTGACCTCGAAGAAGCCGTCCGCCTCGGTCACCAGCACCATGCCGTCCCACAGCCGCCCGGCGGCCTCACCCTTGGGAGCTGGCGTAATGACCGGGCCGAAGATCGCCTTGCCGCGGATGCGGATCACCGGAGTTCCCACGTCGATGCCGACCTCGTCGAACGCCTCATCATGGGAGGCCTTGATCTGCTCGTCGAACTCATCGCTGTCAGCCGCGCCGGCCAGCGACGCAGGCAGGCCGACCTCGGCGAGAGCCTCCGTGATCACCGCGGGATCCTCCCGGCGCCCCTGCACGTGAAACCGCGTGCCGATCGCGGTGTAGATGGGTCCCAGGACGTCGTCGCCGCGCTCGCTGGCGGCCGCCGCGACGACGCGGATCGGCCCCCAGGCCCGGCCCATCCGCTCCAGGTACTCCGGAGTGAGGTTCTTGCCCTCGTGCTGGATCAGGTTCAGGTAGGCCAGCGACATGATCCGCCAGTCTGCGCGCACCGGGCGGACCTGCTCCACCTCCAGCATCCAGCGGGAAGTGATCCAGGCCCAGGGGCACAAGGGATCGAACCAGAACTGCACATCTTCGCGTTCAGCCGACTGTGCTGCCATATTGGCTCGCAACTGCCGCCCGTGCGCGGGTATTCCGCCTGACGGCGCTCCCGCGGAACTTCGAGCCGATCCCGAGACTGGACGTCCGGGTCAGCACGTGGCCTACTAAGACGTAGCCCCGGCCACCGGGGTGCCATGCGGCGGACCATGGGTACTTCACCATGGGAGCCTTATGGTCACGTTCACCCGTACTGCCCGCCGGATCTGCCCCCCGCAAGGCCGGCCAGCGTGACGTCCCGGACGGCAGCTGAGGTGGTGCTGGAGCCCGGGACACCCGTGGTACGACGGGTCGGATGGGGTTTCATCTCGCTGTACACGCTCGCGTACATGAGCACCTGCCTGATGTTCCTCGCGCCTCTGCTGGTGACCCTGGCGCTGAAGGTGAACTCGCTGGTCGGCATCGAGCGGGCACCGGACAGCCTGGCGCTTGTCGCCGGAATCGGCGCCCTGGTGTCGATGTTCGGCAATCCGCTCTTCGGCAAGCTGAGCGATCGCACCGCGTCGCGGGCGGGCATGCGGCGGCCGTGGATGATCGCCGGCCTGGCGGGCGGCTCCCTCGGCATCCTCATCGTCGCGCTGGCGCCCAGCATCGCGGTCGTCCTGGCCGGCTGGTGCATCGCCCAGCTGTTCTTCAACGCGCTGCTGGCCGCCATGGTGGCGGTGCTGCCCGACCAGGTCCCCTCAGCTCAGCGGGGCCTTGTCTCCGGGGTGCTGGGTGTCTGCCTGCCCGTCGCGTCGGTGTGCGGCACGTTCCTGGTCAAGCTCTTCACCGGCCACCTGCTCGCCATGTTCCTGGGGCCGTGCGCGATCGGCGGCGTTTTCATCCTCCTGTTCGCGGTCACCCTGAAGGATCGCCGGCTCGCCAAGGGTGACAGGCCGGCCTGGTCGCTGAAGGAAGCCGTCAGCACCTTCTACGTGAACCCGCGCAAGAGCCCGGACTTCGCCTGGGCTTTCGCGAGCCGCTTCATGTTCGTCATGGCCTATGCGTTCCTGGTGACCTACCAGGCCTACTACCTGCTGGACAAGATCGGCAGCGCGGCGGCCGACGTGCCGCAGCAGATCTTCCTGGGCACCCTCGTCCAGTCGGCCGTCATCGTCGCCGCTTCTCTCCTCGGCGGGCGGGTTTCGGACCGCACGGGCCGGCGGAAGATCTTTGTCCTCGCCGCGTCGATCGCGTACGGCCTGGCCCTGTTCGTGATCGCGGTGGCCAGCAACTTCAGCGGATTCCTGGTCGGCATGGCTATCAGCGGGCTCGGCTTCGGCGTGTACGTGGCCGTTGACCTCGCGCTTGTCGTGGACGTGCTGCGCGACAAGCACAGCGCCGCCAAGGATCTCGGTGTGTTCAACATCGCCGGCGCGCTGCCCTTCTCGATCGCGCCCGCGATCGCGCCGGCCATCCTGGCCATCGGCGGCGGCAGCTACGGCGTGCTGTACGCGGTCGCCGGACTGTGCGCCATTGCCGGCTCCGCCGCCATCCTGCCCGTGCGGCGGGTCCGCTGAGCACGCACATCGGCCAGGCGCCGGGCACAGCCGCAGGACGCCAGCACGGCCGGGCTCCCCGCAGGGGCCCGGCCGTGCTGGCGGCGATCAGATGGTGGCGTCCTGGTAAACGGGTGGCGTGCGGGCGGCGGCCATTCCGGTGGTGACCGGCGAGGGCCGGAAGCCCTTCACCACCAGCCAGATGCCCAGCGACAGTTCCCACGCAGCCACGGGGAGGGCCAGGAACAGTGCCGCGGTGGAGACCTGCCCGATGCTGCCGAACAGTGTCAGGACGACCGCGGCGGCGAGCAGCGGGGCTCCGATGAGTCCCGTCACGGGAAGGATGCGAGGGACGAGCCGGGACCGGTACAGCAGGGTGCCCAGGAGTACTGCGTTGATGGCTGGCATGAGGCTCTGACCGAGCAGGAACGCCCAGTTGTAGACCGCGACGTGGGAGGCACCGGTGGCGATCAGCGCGGCCGCGCTGGGTCCGGCCACGGCCGGGCTGTGCGGCAGGGTCACCAGCGACAGCAGGCTGACGACGCCGGCGAAGATCATGCTGCCTTCCAGCAGGCGGGACGTGACGAAGCCGAGCGCGAGGCCTTCGTGCTGCCGCTTGAGGACCGGGTACAGCGTGACGGCGGTGCCGATGCCGGCCAGGGCGACGATCACCTCCAGCAGGCCGCCCACGAGCACGCCGGTGTCGGCCGGCCGAGCTGAGGATCCAGTCCCGGTGGTTCCGCACGGGGCCGTAGAGGGCGAGGGTGGGGATCGAGATGAAGGTGATCAGGTAGAAGACGCCCGCGACGAGCGCGGTCTTCCTCGTCGAGTTCATCGGAGTTCCTTTCGCCGGCGCTCTCGCTGCCGGAGTTCGGACGGTGGCGGCCATGTCGGTCTCCTTGTCGTGAACGGCTGAGTTACCGGGCCCCGGCAGCGGACGGCGGGGGCTGGTCGTCGCCGAGCGCAGTGACCGAGATCAGGGGTAGCCCCAGGTCGCGGGTTTTCTGCAGCAGGCCGTGCAGTGCGGCCTGGTCGGCTACCGGGCCGCGGATGGCGGTGGTGCCATCGCTGCCGTGGGCAATGGCCAGCCCGTCGAACCAGGCGGCCCAGCGCGTGTCGAGGTGCCCTTTGATGCGGATCTCGTACCGGCCGGGGCCGTGCTCGTGGCCGGTCGGTAGCTCGCTCATGGCATTCCTCCTTGCTGGTGCTCGCCTGGCTGGTTCTCCTGCGGCGATGCGGTCGTTCGTCGGCCTGATCGGTTCGCAGGTCTGATCGGAAGGTAGGAGCGAATGTGGTGAGCAGGCATCACCACATGTGGTGACTGCCGTGGTGAATCAGGCGGCGGGGCCGGGGGAGGGACCCGGCCGCGCGGGCGGAGGGCCCGGTGCCGGGACGGTCAGCGACAGGTCAGGGCTGCCGGCTGCGCGTTCGCGACAGCAGGCCGAGTTCCGCGGCCCGGCGGACTGCGGCCCGGCGGCTGCTCACGCCGAGCTTGGCGTAGATGCTCTTGGTGTGCGTCCGCATGGTGTTCACCGACACCGTGAGCTCGCGGGCGATGGCCGGGCCGTCCAGCTCGCTGGCGAGCAGCCGCAGCACGTCGAGCTCGCGCTCGCTCAGCGGGTCGACCAGGGCCTGGCTGGCGGGGCTGGCCGGCCCGGTCGCGGTGACGGCGCCGAGCAGCCGGCGCAGGTAGCCTCGCGCACCCTGCCTGGCGGCTGCCTTGAGCAGGGCAGCCATCGGCTGGCCCGCATCCGCGAAGACCCGGACGTAGCCTTCCGGCTCGGCCAGCGCTACCGCGCGTTTCACGCAGGAAAGCCCGGCCGGGATGTCCCCGAGCGCCTGGTGTGTCAGCGCTTGCAGCACCAGGATCTCGATGACCGATCCCGTCCGGTCCCCGGCCTCCGCAGCCGCGAGCAGCCGCGCCAGGAGGCTGGCCGCGTCGTGCAGGGAGTGCTCTGAACGCTCAGCGGCATGCTGCGCCAGGAGCACCCTGGCCAGGGTGATGTGCTCGAACTCGCGCAGGTAGGACAGGTCATCATCCGCCGACAGGCCCTGTTCCCGGACCCAGCCGAGAGCCTCGCCCAGGCCGCCGTGCGCGACCAGGAGGCGGGCCCGCAACGCCGGCACCGGCCGCACATTCGGAAAGAAATCTCCCGCGTACAGCCGCTCCGCCTCGGTGACCAGGTCGAGTGCGCCGTCCGGGTCTCCCTCAGCCGCCCGGATCCGGGCCATCGCGATCCGCCACCGGTACCGGTTCTGCGGCAGCCCCGCATGCTCGCCCAGTTCCTGGCTGCGCAGCAGGTGCTCGGTGGCGGCCGCCAGGTCATCGCGCTCGCAGTGGACCTCGCTCATCGCGACGAGCATGTCGGCAGTTCCCCGCAGGACTGATTCCCCTGGCCCGGCTGGCAGCTGCAGGGCCTGCTCGCAGGTGCGCAGTGCCTCGCCCAAGCGGCCTTGCGTGACCCGGATGTCCGCGAGCGCGATCGAGCAGCCGAGGACGTCAGACAGGTGCCCGGCGCGCCGCAGCCCGGCCACGCACGCGGAGTAGGCCCGGTGCCCGGCCTCCAGGTCCCCGCTGGCCCACAGCGCCAGTCCCTGCAGGCCCGCCGCCCCGGCCCGGCACAGGTGGTCATCCGCCATCGCGAGGTCGATCGCGCGCCGGGAGTGCCCCACCGTGCCAGGGACATCGCCCCGGGCCAGGGCCAGGCCGGCCCGGTACAACTCGATCATTCCGGGGAGGCGGGCAAAGGCCTGCCGGTCGGCGACGACCATCTCCGCAGCCGCAGCCCTTGCCCGCTCGCCCTCGCCGGGAGGTGTCTCCAGCCACCGCTCGGCGTCCCGCAGCCGGCCCTCCACGCCCTCGAACTCGCTGATCGCCATCAGCGTCCCGGCGAATCCGACACTGAGCACGGGCCGCACCCGGACCAGCTCATCGGGAATCAGCTCGAGCCACCCCCGCACGGTGGCTTCCTGCCGGCTCCGGCTCAGCGCGGGGATGGCCAGCTCGACCAGGTCCGCTGCGCGCTCAAGGTCTCCGGCGGCCAGTGCGTGGCCGATGGCCACGGACTGCTCACCGCTCTGCTCGTACCACGCGCTGGCCCGCCGGTGCAGGCCCGGCACCTGACCGGGCTGCTCGTCGAGCAGCCGCGCCTGCAGCACGTCGGCGAACAGGTGATGGTAGCGATACCACTGGCGGCGGCCGTCGAGCGGGACCAGGAACAGGTTTCCCCGGTCCAGCGCCTCCAGGACCGCCTTGCTCCCGGCGCGCCCGGTGACGGCATCGCACAGCGGACCGCTCAGCCGGCCCAGGACCGAGGTCTGCAGCAGGAAGGCCTGGACATCAGCGGACTGGCGCTGCAGCACCTCCTCGACCAGGTAGTCGACGACGTAACGATCATCCCCGGCGAAGCCGGCGATGAAGCCGGCGATGTCGTCTCGTCCCTGCATCGAGAGCGCGGCGAGCTGCAGCGCTGCGATCCAGCCCTCGGTGCGCCCCTCGAGCGCGGCCACATCCTGCGCCGTCAGCTGCAGGCCCATCATCCCGTTGAGGTAGGCCGCGGCCTCATCAGGCGTGAAGCGCAGGTCGGCCGCCCTGATCTCGGCCAGCTCGCCGCGTGCTCGCAGCCGTGGCAGCGGCAGCGCGGGATCGGCCCGGCTGATGATCACCAGGTGCAGCGACGGCGGCAGATGGTCGAGCAGGAACGTCACGCCGTCCTGCACCTTGCGCGCATCGATGACGTGGTAGTCGTCGAGCACCAGCACGATGTCGCCCCGGGCGGCGGCCAGGTCGTTGAGCAGCGTGGTCAGCACGGTCTCGATCGGAGGCGGCCGGGGCGCATGCAGCAGGGCCAGCGCGGTCTCGCCGACTCCCGGGCCGGCCGTCCGGAGAGCGGCGATCAGATAAGTCCAGAAGGAGGTGGGATCGCTGTCACTCGGGTCGAGCGACAGCCAGGCCGCCAGCCGGTCAGCGGCTAGCGCACCTGGTCCCGCGGCCAGCCACTCAGCAAGCAGTGTCGTCTTGCCGAAGCCAGCGGGTGCGGAGACGAGCAGCAGCTTCGACATGGTCCCGCGGTTCAGCCGTTCGCTCAGCCGCGGACGCGGCACCAGCCCGCGTCCGGACCTCGGGACATACAGCTTCGTCTCGAGCAGGGCGGCTGGCACCAGACGATCTCCTCAGCGAACGCGCTAGGTACCTAACTCTAGGTGCGGCCCCCGCGCGGGACCGTCCAGAACTGGTCTAGTGAAAGCTGAGTGCGGTCACGGGCCGGGCGGCCCGGCGCCGGCGATCTCGTGCGTGCGCTGCTCACGCAGCGCCCGCAGGTGGACGGCGGCCCAGGTGCGGTACGGCCGCCACGCCGGCGAGACCTCGGCGAGGGTGCGGCCAGCGCCGTACCGCTCGGCGATCTCGGCGTCCAGCCGGCGCTCGCGGCTAGGCAGCGCGTCGGGGGCGTTCGCGCCGCGGAGGACGACCAGCTCCGCAGCGAACGGGCCGAGTCCCCTGACTTGCTGCACGCGCTGCACGGCCTGGTCAGGATCCACGGCGCGCAGGGCCACTCCGTCCAGGAGCCCGTCGGCAGCGGCCTCGGCGACCGCCTTCAGGTACTCACTCTTACGGCCAGGAAGATCCAGGTCGAGCCGGGCCAGCAGGTGCGGCGGGGGGAACGCGCCGCCCTCGCCGTGGCGGTCGATCAGCTCAGCGCGCAGCCGGGTGGCCTGCACGATGCGCAGCCGCTGGGCCAGCACCGCCCACGCTGCAGCCTCATAGGGGGAGTGGAAACCGCACGGCCGCAGTCCGGGCAGCTGAGCCTGCGCGTCCGCGATCACCGGATCACGCTGCCCTACCTCCGGCCAGCCGCGCCCGTCGACATCCAGCGCCAGGATCCGGCACATCTGCGCGGCGGCCGCGTCCAGATCACCGTCGCCGGTCACCCGGATGCGGGCAGTATCCCCGGCCTGGGTCACCTCCGCCTCGGCGCGGCGCCAGTCACCCTCGGCGCAGAACACCGTGCGCAGCCCCGGCGCGGCCCGCCCGGCTGTCAGCGCAGCGGGGGTGAAGCCCTCCCAGAACTGCCGGCTGGTCTCCAGCGACCACGGGCCGCGGACCGCCACCTCGGCCACATGTGCTGCCATCGGCTGCTCCGCTCGCTCGTCGTATCCGCACGCTAGCCGATGACACCGACACCGCCGCCAGCATCGATCCCGGCGCTGCGGTTCAGCTCCCGGCCGGGATCGTCACCGCTTGCTGTCGCTGAGCCCGGGCACTGCTTCGGCGAGGAACGTGCGGACGACGCTCCGGAAGAGCTCTGGCTCGTCACTGGGCGGCGAGTGGCCGGACTTCTCGAAGATCACCAGCTGCGAGCCAGGGATGAGCGCCGCGATGGTCTGCGACATCGCCACCGGAGTCACCCAGTCGTCCCTGCCGACGGTTATCAGGGTGGGGCACCGCACCCCGGGCAGCGCCGGCTTCACGTCATAGACGGGCTTGTTCTGCTGGAAGCACCAGTTGTGGGTCTCATACCGGTAGCTGCCCTGCTCGACCCTGGCGGCCGCCCGCTCCCGGTTGTCTTCATAGGAATACAGCGGGGCGATCTCTGCCCAGCATGCCTTGAGATCGGCATCGTCGCGGATGTGACCGGTCCAGTAGCGCTCGAAGTTGTCCCAGTTAAGGTCCACGCGAGTCTGCTTGCGGGCGTTCTCGAAGACCAGCTCCATGTTCGAGCTGTCCGGGGACGTGTCCCGCAGGATCATGGCCCGGGTGTGCTCGGGATAGGCGATGGCGTACTCCATCGCGATGAATCCGCCGTACGAGCCCCCGGCGACAATAACCTTGTCGACGCCCAGCCACTGACGTACGCCGTCCAGGTCCGCGGCCCACTGCGCATGGCTGTAGGGCGGCTTCCCCTCGCTGATTCCGCAGCCGCGCGCGTCGTAGACGACGATCCGGAACTGGTCGGCCAGCCACCCGAAGCTCGACCTCGGCTCA
Source organism: uncultured Actinomycetota bacterium (assembly GCA_963780555.1). GTDB lineage: Bacteria > Actinomycetota > Actinomycetes > Streptosporangiales > Streptosporangiaceae > DASUBV01. The sequence goes on from CAWACD010000002.1 coordinate 1,420,463, forward strand.
GCCAGCGAGCCGATGCCACCGCCGCCGTGATGGACGATGATGACCGGGGCTCCGTCAGGACCCAGCACCTCAATATTGAGCTCGCAGTCGTTGATCTGCACGAACACTCTGGCTTCCTCCTCGCCCGCGCCGACCGGACCCGCCGCCCGGTCCCGTCCCGGCAGTAACCATGATCGCGCTTTCCCACGGCGCCAGGCGAGGGGATGTGTCCGGGCTCACATGCGATGGCAGGATGAGCCTGACGTCCCGGGACGGCCCGGGGGAGTGGTGGCGGCCATCCGGCTGGTCACGCAAGGAGCGATGAGTGAACGGCACGGCTCTGGTTCGCGCGCCGAGCAGCAAGCTGGCCGAGGGGATCGTTACCCACATCCAGCGGACTCCGGTAGATGTAGCCCTGGCCCGGGACCAGCACGCGGCGTATGCCGGTGCGCTGGCGGCCGGTGACTGGACTATCCAGCAGGCTCCCGCCGCAGCGGACTGCCCGGACTCTGTCTTCATCGAGGACATGGTGGTGGTCTGCGAGGACCTGGCGGTGCTCACCCGGCCGGGGGCGCCCGCCCGCCGGGCCGAGCTGGCCGGCGTCGCCGAGACGGCCGCTGCCCTGGGCCTGCGCACGGCCCGGATCGACGAGCCAGGGACCCTCGACGGCGGGGATGTGCTGCAGGCCGGCCGCACCGTGTACGTGGGGCGCGGCGGCCGGACCAACGGCGCGGGGATCCGCCAGCTGCGCGCGCTGCTGGCCCCGCTGGGCCGGACCGTGATCGGCGTCCCGCTGACGAATGTCCTGCACCTGAAGTCCGCGGTGACCGCACTGCCTGACGGCACGTTCCTGCTGCTACCGGACCTGGTGCCAGCCGGCCTGTTCCCCGCGGTCCGCCCGGTAGCAGAAGAAAGCGGCTGCCATGTCGTCCCGCTGGGCGGCGACCAGGTGCTGATCGCCGCGTCGGCTCCCCGCACGGCCGGGCTTCTCGACGACCTGGGCTTCACCCCGGTCGTGGTGGATATCAGCGAGTTCGAGAAACTCGAGGGCTGCGTGACCTGCCTGAGCGTGCTGCTGCCCGGACGGTAGCCAGCCTCCGCCCGGCCGCGGTCATCGCGGCCAGCGCCGCTACGCCTGCCCGTAGACGGGCTTGAGGCGCGCCCAGGTGCGGACCCAGTTCTGCCGGGCGATCTCCGCCGCCGCCGTCTCATCCCGGTCCTGGAACGCCGCGAGGATCGCCGAATGCTCCTCGTTGGCGGCGGTCATGATCGCGAGATTCTGGAATCCGGCCCGGTCAAAGCGCCGCAGCTCGAGGGTAATGCCCTGCAGCATGTCGACCAGCGGCTCGTTGCCGGAGGCCCGGTAGTAGATGGCGTGGAATCGCTCGTCCAGGGTCTGCAGATCGTGCGGTTCCTGGGGTCCGCACATCTGTTCCAGGGTCTCGGCCAGCCGGCCCAGTTCCTCGGCAGTGAGCTGCGGGGTGGCCTGCTGCGCGGCGAGCGCGTCCAGCGCGCCGCCGATCGCGAACAGGTGCGGGGCGCGGTCGAGGCGCAGCGGCGCGACGCGGGTGTGCTTGCCGGGGAATGTCTCGACGAGCCCTTCCTGGGCGAGCCGGAGCAGCGCCTCTCGCACCGGTGTCCTGCTCATGCCGAGCAGCTCGGCGATCTCGGTGTCGAGGATGGGCTCGCCGGGTTCGAGCGGACCGAGCGTGATCCAGTCCCGGAGCTGCTCATAAGCGGTGTCCCGGGCGCTGATCCGCGCGGGGCGCTGAAGTGTCTGGGGAAGCGGCACCTTGCTCCGGCCCTCTCTTCGTCCTGCATGCAACATACGGCTGTCGGGGGTGCGGATCCACGCTGGCGCGGCCCGGCGGCGGCACCCGCGGCCCTCCAGTTTCCCCGGCCGGGTCCCTGTTCGGCCGGGCTTGACCCGGTTAGAAGGGTCGCAGTACTGTCTCGCAGATGCAGTATATTGCGTATCGCACCTCTGGTGCGAGCGCCAGTCGCTGCAGAAGTCGTCGCCTGCGGGCTGCCCCGGGTCAGGGCCGGGCCTGGGAGCAGGGTCAACAGAAGGTTCACGAAGGGGCGCCATATGTACACGAGCAGGAAATGGAAGCGCGCCGGGCTGATCGCTGCCGTCGCCATCGTGCTGGCCGCGGTCGGCTGCAGCAGCAGCGGCGGTTCCAGCCCCGCGTCCGGCTCCTCCGGTGGCGCCAAGGCGGCCAAGGGCGGGACGGTCACGGTCGCGCTGCCGGCCGCCACTACTTATAACTGGATCTTCCCGTTCTTCTCGGTCACGGTCGAGAGCGTCTTCAACGTCAATCAGTTCCAGTGGCTCATGTACCGGCCCCTGTATATGTTCGGCGGCAACAATAACTCGGTGCAGATCAACTACTCGCTTTCTCCTGCGACCGCGCCGGCCTACTCGGACGGCGGCAAGACCGTGAAAGTCAACCTCAAGGGCTGGAAGTGGTCCAACGGGGAGACCGTCAACGCCAAGGACGTCGTGTTCTTCATGAACATGGTGAACGCGGAGAAGAAGGCCTGGTACGCCACTGCGCCGGGGCTGCTGCCCGACAATGTCGTCTCCTATAAGGCCACCGGTCCCAACCAGGTGACCTTCCACCTGGACAAGGCCTATTCCAGCATCTGGTACACCTACAACCAGCTGGACGAGATCTCCCCGATGCCGATGGCCTGGGATGTCACCTCGGCCGGAGCGGCCGCGGGCAGCGGCGGCTGCACGACGGACAGCGCCGCGGACAACTGGGCCAAGTGCAAGAAGGTGTACTCCTACCTGAACGGCCAGGCCCAGAAGCCCTCGACCTTCGCGTCCAGCCCGATCTGGTCCGTGGTTGACGGCCCGTGGAAGCTGTCCAGCTTCAACACCGACGGCAACGTCTCCATGGTGCCCAACGCGAAGTACTCAGGCAGCCCCAAGCCGCGGCTGTCCGCGATCAAGTTCCTGCCGTTCACCTCGGACGCGACCGAGTACACGGCCCTGAAGACCGGGCTGGTGGACGTGGGCTACATCCCGACCCAGGACCTGCCGCCGCGGCCGTCGAGCTCCACGATGCCGGCCTCCAACCCGCTGGGCAGCAACTTCAGCCTGCAGGGCTTCTATCCGTTCGGGATCAACTACTACCAGGTGAACTTCAACAACCCCACGATCGGACCGGTGTTCCGCCAGCTGTACGTCCGGCAGGCCCTGCAGCTCACGCTGGACCAGCAGGGCATGGACAAGGCGGACTGGCGCGGCTACGCCTTCCCGACCACCGGGCCGGCCCCGAGCTACCCCGACAACCAGTGGCTCCCGCCGGTGCAGAAGGCCAACGGCGGCCAGGGACCCTACGCCTTCAACGTGGCCAAGGCGACCAGCCTGCTGACCAGCCACGGGTGGAGCAAGGTCGGCGGCGTGATGACCTGCCAGGACCCGGCCAAGTGCGGAACCGGGATTCACAAGGGCCAGCAGCTGAAGTTCTCCATCGACTACGTCAGCGGATCCGCCGCCGTGGCGTCGGACTACAAGGTCTACGCCTCCGATGCATCCGAGGCCGGCATCGACATCCAGCCCGTCAGCCAGACGTTCAACTCGGTGATCGGCGAGTCGGCCCCGTGCCCGGTCAAGCCAAGCTGCAACTGGCAGGCCATCGCGTACGGCGGCTGGGTCTTCGCCAGCCCCACGTTCGAGCCGACCGGCGAGGCGCTGTTCCAGACCGGGACGTTCAACAACTCCGGCAGCTACTCCAGCTCCACGATGGACAGCCTGATCACCCAGACGCACACCAGCAGCAGCCTGGACACCTTCCACCAGTACGCGGCCTACACCGCCCAGCAGCTGCCGAACATCTGGCTGCCGGCTCACTACACCGTGCAGGCCGTCTCCACCAAGGTGCACGGCGTTACCTTCAGCCCGCTGTTCACCTTCCTGCCCGAGTACTGGTCCCGCAGCTAGCGGTCAGGATTCACCCGGAAGACCTTGCTCCTGAACGGTCCTTCCGCACGAGCTAGGTAAGCAGGTGCCGGCGGCCCGGGGAACCGGGCGCCGGCACCTGCTTGCTGTGCCCCCGCCCGTCGCCGTGCCACCCGTCGCCATACCGCCCAGTCGCTCACAATTCGAGTCTTGTTTCCCTTAGTTTGTAAGGTTTATAATTAAAACATGCTGATTGAGGCGGGCCTGGCACCCGAGTCCCGAGCGCCGGTGTCCCGCTGATGCGGCCGCCCCGCGGCACTGCCCGGGCCGCCTTAGGCCGGCGCAGCGAAGCCGCCGGCGATCGATCCCCGTTCACTTTCGGCACGGCATGCGCCGGTCAGCCGGCCCTGCCCGTGACAGGTCGTCACGGTCGCGCTGCTCTGGCCGGAGTCCGCGCGCTCAGGCAACTTCTCAGAAAGGTCGGTGCCGCGATGTCACCCACGCGGACCAGTCGGGCTCGGCGTCACATGATGGCCGGTGCCCTCGTCGGGCTCGTCGCGCTGGCCGCGGCCGCCTGCGGATCGAGCGGCAGCTCGTCGGGCGGCTCTGGCGGTGCCGTCACCCTGAAGATCATCAGCTGGGTCAACCCCCCGGCCAACAAGGCCTTCCAGAAGATCGATGCCGAGTTCGAGAAGAAGTACCCCAACATCAAGGTCCAGTATCAGCTGGCCGCCAACACCGCGGGACCTTACGAGACCCTGCTGCAGACCACGGTCGACTCCCACAGCGCCGACATCGTGACGACCAACACCCCGTTCCAGCCGCTGCCGCCGAACGCCACGCGCGCCACGGAGTCCACCGAGCAGTTCTGGTCGACCCACGACGTCTTCGAGCCGCTGAACGGCCAGCCCTGGCTGAAGAACTTCACCCCCTCGGCGCTGGCATCGGAAACCTACAACGGGAAGACCTACGGCATCCTCACCGGCGAGTACCAGTGGGTGGTCTTCTACAACAAGACCGACTTCGCCAAGTACCACGTGAGCGTGCCGCACACCTACAGCCAGTTCCTGAGCGTGCTCCAGACGTTCAAGAGCAAGGGCCTGGTGCCGCTGTGGCTCGGGCTGGGCGGGGGCGCGTCCGGCTACGCCCAGCAGTTCATGACCGAGCCGCTCATGTCCGAGCTGTGGCAGCCGCACGTGGCCGGCCAGAACCTGGCTGCCGCGCTCCAGAACGGCAGCACGACGTGGACCAATCCCGCCTTCGTGACGGCCATGGCCGAGGAGGCGCAGATCGCCAAGTACCTCGAGCCGTCCTACACCGGCGTCTCGTGGGAGGGCATGCCCGGTGCCTTCGCGGCCAACAAGTCGCCCATGCTGCTCGACGGCTCCTGGGACATGGCCAGCGTCCAGGCGGCCAACCCCAGTATCAAGGTGGGCAGCTTCGCCTTCCCGGGCAGCAACGACCCGACGATGAACCAGCCGCTGGTGGCTGACGACCTGACCCTCGAGGTCCTCAAGGCTGCCCCCGAGAAGGCGGCGGCCCTGAAGTGGATGTCGTTCTTCGCCAGCAAGCCCATCTACCAGCAGTACGTCGACATCACGGGGATCTCGCCGAGCCAGTCGGGCGGCACCTACAGCAGCTTCAGCTCCCAGGTGCTGGGCCCGCTGTTCGGCAAGGGCGTCAACACCACCACGATCTTCCCGACGCTGCCGGCCACCGAGGGCTACAACGACACCACCGCGAACTTCCCGCTGCTGCAGCTCGCCGTGATGTCGGGCAGCAAGACCCCGGCCGCCGCCGCCCAGGCCTACCAGGGCGACTGGAAGAAGCCATGACCGAACCGGGGCCGGTGACCGAGCGGAACTCCCTCGCTCACCAGGTCGCCGACCCCGCCGCGACAGCCAGCGCCCGCCGCCCCGGCCCGGCCGGGGCGGCGGGGGCGGCCGCCGCGGGCCGGCGGCCTCGCCCGGCCGCCCGGCGCACCCGGCCGCAGGGGAACGCGCGGCTGCTGTCGATGCCCTCCCGGCTGGTCATGTGGGGCGGCCTGAGCATCGGGCTGGCCGTGTTCGTCCTGTTCGGGATCGTGCCCGTGGCCGCCAACCTGGTGGTGTCGTTCACTGACTACTCGGGCCTGGCGGGCTCGTCGACGTCCTTCGACGGCGTCACCAACTACGTCCACCTGGTCACGAGCCAGCGGCCCGGCTTCGTGGCCAGCCTCGTCGCCACGGTGATCTTCGTCGTCGGCGTCACCGTCGTGCAGAACGCGATCGGCATGATGCTGGCGCACCGGCTCCAGGGCGACAGCCGCACGGCCGCCTTCCTGCGGATCCTGGCCTTCCTGCCCATCGTGCTCGGGGTGACCGTCGTCGGCCTGATCTGGCTGCTGCTGTTCGACCCCTCCGGCGGCCCGGGCACCTCGGCCTTCAGCGCGTTCGGCGTGCACTCCTCCTTCTTCGGCTCCAGCACCGCCGCCCTGCCGCTGGTGATCGTGGTCCAGGTATGGCAGAACCTCGGGTTCACCATGGTCGTCTTCGTGGGCGGGCTGAAGGCGATTCCGCACTCGGTCTACGACGCCGCCGCACTCGACGGCGTCACGCCGTGGCGGCGCTTCCGCCGGGTCACCTGGCCGCTGATGGCCCCGTCGGTCACCGTCAACGTCCTGTTCGCCGTCATCGGGTCGCTGACGACCTACAACCTCATCTACGTCCTCACCGACGGCGCCTTCAACACCAACACCCTCGGCATGCTCGCCTTCAACAGCGCCTTCGGCCCCTCGGCCGACCTGGGCTTCGGGGCGGCCGTCACGACCGTGCTGTTCGTGGTCACCCTGCTCGTGGCGCTGCCCCTGGCCACCGCCCTGCGCGCCCGCGAGCGCCGGCTACTCGGCTAGGAGACGCACCGACGTGATGCAGCTACGCCACGCCCGCCGGGTGCGCCGGCTGAGTACCGGAGCGCTCATCGGCCTGTTGTTCCTCATCCCGCTCCTGTACGTCCTGATGATCTCCCTCGAGCCGTCGAGCCAGTTCATCTCGAACCCGCTCCGGCCGCCGACGGCACCGGCGGGCTCCAACTTCAGCCAGGCCTGGCAGCAGGGCGACCTCGGGCCGCAGCTGGTCAACACGGTCATCTACTCGGTGGCCGCCGCCTTTGTCTCCACCGCCCTCAGCCTGCTGATCGCCTTCCCGGTCGCCAGGAGCCTGGTCCGGTGGTCGTCCGGCGTCTACCGGGCCTTCGTCGTCGGCATGTGCCTGCCGCTGCCGATCATCCCGCTGTTCGTCGAGGCCCAGGACCTGCACCTGTTCGACAACCGCATCGGCTACATCATCTTGCATCTGGAGGTGGGGCTGCCGCTCGGCGTGCTGCTGCTGACCGCCTTCGTGTCCTCCATCCCGAAAGAGCTCGACGAGGCCGCCTGGCTGGATGGCTCCAGCTACCTGCGCTACATCGTCTCGTTCGTCGTGCCGCTGGCCTGGCCCAGCCTGCTCATCACCTTCCTGTACTCGCTGCTGGGCGTGTGGAACGACATCATCGGGCCGGTGGTCTTCCTGGCCAGCCCCAACCTGTTCCCGGTCACCCGGGGCATCTACAACTTCTACGGCAGCAACGAGAGTGAGTGGACCCTGCTGGCCGCCGGGATCATCATCGTCAGCCTCCCGGTGCTGATCCTGTTCGTGGCCTCGCAGCGTCAGCTGCTGCGCTCCGCGATCGGCGCGTCGACGTGACGAGCGCTCGGTCCCGGTCTCGACGGAAAGGTAGGGACAACGGGTGACGGACACGTCAATGGGTTTCCCGGAGCCGACGGCGCCGGCACCGCCTGTGCTGCCCGGGCCGGCGGAGGCGGCGGCCGCCGTGCTCAGCGTGGGCCGGGACGCCGCCGGCGAGGCCGAGGTCCTCGAGGCGGTGGCCGAGCGCATCGCCGAGGCTGTCGCCCGCGGCGGCCGGGTTTTCGCCCTCGGGGCCGGGCACGCCCAGGTCTTTGCCATGGAGCTGGTCAGCCGGGCCGGAGGCCTGCGGGTCTTTGCGCAGATGAGCCTGGAGGACCTGCGTTCCGATAAGCGCGCCGCATCCGTCCAGCTGCATGATTCTCTGCCGGAACGGGATCCGGCTAACGGCGCGCTGATTCTGCAGCAGTACTCGGTCACCTCCGACGACGTCGTGCTCATCGCCTCGAACTCGGGCCGCAACGGGGCCATCGTCGAGCTCGCCCTGGAGTGCCCGGCGGCGCGGCATCTACACCGCCGCCTTCACCTCCCGGGCCCATTCCACCGCGGTGGAGTCCCGTCATTCCTCCGGGCGGCGGCTCCTCGACATCGCCGATGCCGTCGTCGACAACCACTGCCCCCTCGGCGACGCCACCCTCGAGATCGAGGGCGTGGGCCGGGTCTGCGCGGCGTCCACCGTCTCTTTTGCCGTGCTCGCCCAGATGCTCAACGCGGCCGTCATCGGCGCCCTGGCCCGCCGCGGCCAGGCCGTCCAGCCGATCGTCAGCGCCAATGTCTGATGCGCGCCCTGCCGTGCCCCGCTACCCCCCCGAAGGCCAGGCCGACCTCGTCGTGGACATCGGCGGTACCAAGGTGCTGGTGGCGCTGGCAGCCGGCGGAAAGATCGTCGACCGGGCTCGCCTGGAGACCGCAGGCTGGGCGACGCTGGCCGGCCTGGTGGCCGCTGTCGCTGCGGCCGGTCTCGACCTGGCCCGGCGCAACGGCGTGTCTCTCCGCTCCGCCCTGACGGCCGTGCCCGGCGTGATCGACCGCGCCACCGGCACCCTTGTGTGGGCCGCCAACCTGCCCTTTCGCAGTTTCCCCCTGACGACCGCCCTGAGCCGGGGGCTGGGCGGCATCAAGGTCGTCATCGAGGACGACGCCAATTGCGGCGTAGTGGGCGAGGCCGCCTTCGGGTCGGCCCGGGGCAGCAAGGATGCGGTATACGTCACGCTCTCGACGGGGATCGGGATGGGGGTCCAGGTCAACGGCCAGCTGGTCCAGGGCGGTCACGGGGCACGCCGGCGAGCTGGGTCACATCCTGGTCGTCCCGGACGGGCGGCAGTGCGGCTGCGGCCGGCGGGGCTGCCTGGAGGCATACGCGTCCGGGAACGGGATCGCCGGGCAGGGCCAGGAGCTCGTCGCGGCGGGCGCCGCGCCCATCCTGGCCGCGGCCGTACCCGGGCCGGGTGCGGTCACGGCTCGGGAGGTCATCGCCGCGGCCGCCGCGGGTGACGCCGGCTGCGAGGCCATCCTGGCCGTGGCCGTCGAGATGCTCGATGACGCCCTGCGCATCCTGCAGTGCGTCCTTGATCCTGAGGTTGTCGTTCTCGGCGGGGGCCTGATGGCCAACCCGGCCTACGCCGCCCGGGCTCTCGGCGTCCTCGGCACCGGGGGGCCGGGGACGGGTGATGATCTCCCGGTGCGCGTCGGGACCCTCGGCGACGACAGCGTCGTAGTCGGCGGACTGCATCTGCTCGCTACCGAGCACCACCCGGCCACCGACCCGCTGGAGGCGGCGATATGAGCATGGCAGCCGAACTCATCACTGACGCCGATGTGGTGACCGACGACCAGGTCCTGCACGACGGCTGGGTCCTGATCGAGGACGGCCTCATCACCGACCTGGGCGGCGCCGGCCGCCCGCCGCCCCGCGCCGCGGCGCGCACCAGCGTGCCGGGGGCGGCAGTCCTGCCCGGCTTTGTCGACATTCACGTGCACGGCGGCGGCGGCCACAGCTTCGGCGGCGACGCGGGCGCCACGGAGGCAGTCGCCCGCTTTCACGCCCGGGCCGGCACCACCGCTCTGCTCGCCGGGCTGGCCACCAGCCCTCCTTCCGAGCAGCTTGAGCAGATCAGGCGGCTGCGTCCGTGCGCCGAGGACCTCGCGGGCGGAGCCGGCTCCTGGGCATCCACCTCGAAGGGCCGTTCATCTCCCCGATCAGGAAAGGCGCGCACGATCCCGGCCTGATCCGCCCGCCCGACCCGGCGGAACTCGCCGCCCTGCAGGAGGCCAGTGCGGGCCGTCTGCGCCTGCTCACCGCCGCCCCCGAGCTGGCCGGCTTCGGTGAGCTGGCCGCCGCGGCCACCGCCGCCGGCGTCCTGATCACGGCCGGCCATACCGACGCCCGGGGACCGGAATTCCTGCGCGCCATCGCCGCCGGGACCCGGTCGCTGACCCACACCTTCAACGGGATGCGGCCGGTCACCCACCGCGACCCCGGCGTCCTGGAGCCCATCGTCGACAGCGACGTCTTCTGCGAGCTCATCTGCGACGGCGTGCATGTCAGCCCCGTCTTCGTGCGGCTGCTCCGGCTGCTGGCCGGCCGGGACCGCCTGATCCTCATCACCGACGCCGTGGCCTGGGCCGGGCTGCCGGAGGGGGAGTACCGGTCCGGGAACCGGCACGTGGAGATCCGCGACCGCGGCGTCCGGCTGGCCGGGACCGACACCCTGGCCGGCTCGACGCTGACCATGGGCGAGGCCGTGGCCCGCTACGCCCGCTACACCGGGGCGGGCCTGGAAGAGCTGGCCCGGGTCGCGTCGACCAACGCCGCCCGGCTGCTCGGCGAGGACCACCGGATCGGGCGCATCCGCCCCGGCCACAACGCCGACCTCGTCGTGGTCGACGCGACCCGTGCCCCGGCGGGCGTCATGTGCGCCGGGCGCTGGATCAGGCGGCCGGGCGAGCCCGCCGCTGCGCCGTCCGGGCCGGCCGGCGACGAAGCCGGCGTGGCCCCGTGCGCGTGCACCGGTACCGAAGGAGACGCCCGGTGCTGACCCGGCCCGGCCCGGCCAGCCGGGCGGCCCCTCCAGGCGGGGACTGACTGCCGCGATGGCGGCGTTCCGGGCGGCTCCGGACTGCGGGCGGCGAAGCCGGGCGCTGCGGGTACCTGCTGCCGCTGCGGTGCACCGATGATCTCCGGCCACCGGTCATGACCGGCACCCGGCCGGGTCGCGGGCAGCGAGCCGTCGCCATCGCCCCGTCCGTTCTGCGCCGGATGAATCAGCGGGTTCTGCTGGACCTGCTGTTCGGCAGCGGGCCGGCGACCCGGCCGCAGCTCGGCCGGATCACCGGCCTGTCGCAGCCAACCGTCATCGCGGCGCTGGCCGACCTGGAGCGGCTGGACCTGGTCCGCCCGTGCGGGCGGACCAGGTCGGCGCCGGGCCGCGCGCCGATGCTCTATGAGGTGAACCCGGCGGCCGGCGCGGTCACCGGGGTGGACATCGGCCGCCAGTGGATCCGGCTGCTCGTGACCGACCTGGCGGGCCGCCCGGCTCAGCCAGCTCACCGTCCCGAACACCGCCGCCGATCGCGGCAGCCTCGTCGAGGCCGTCGGCCAGCTGGTCTCCCGGGGCACCGCGAAGGCCGGCCTGGAGCCCGAGGCGATCACCCAGACCGTCATCGGCTCGCCCGGAGTCTTCGACCCCGACCGGAGCCAGCTGCTGTACGCCGCGAACCTCCCCGGCTGGCAGCGCTCCCGGGTGGTGAAGGCGCTGGGCGAGCGGATCGGCTCGGCGGTGACCATCGACAACGACGCCAACCTGGCCGCCCTGGGCGAGTACACCTACGGGGCCGGGAAATCGGCCCGCCAGTTCGTCTACCTGACCATCGGGACCGGTGTCGGGCCGGCATCGTGATGGACGGGAAGCTGTACCGCGGATTCCGCGGCTCGGCCGGCGAGGTCAGCTACCTGCCCATCGGGCGCGAGCTGCCGCTGGTGCCGCGGGGCAGGCCGCAGCGGGGGATGCTGGAGGAGTCGTTCGGCGCCGAAGCCGTGGTGGAGCGGGCCCGGGACTGCGGCATGACGGGCCCGCTGACCGCCGAGGCCGTGTTCAGCGCCGCCCGCGGCGGCGACGAGCGCGCCAGGGCGGCGGTCAGCACCGAGGCGAGGCAGCTCGCCCGGGTGATCGCCAGCATCTGCGCGCTCCTGGATCCCGGCCTCATCGTCGTCGGCGGCGGGGTCGGCCAGAACCTCGACCTGCTCGAGCCGGAGATGATGACCGAGCTGGCCCGGCTCACGCCGATGCGCCCGGCACTGGGCGCCGGGGACCTCGGCCGGGAGGCCGTGGTGCTGGGCGCCATCGCCATGGGCATCGAGCGCGCGCGGGAAAGCGTCTTTGAGCGCCGCACCGACCCGTCCTACCGGCCGGCCAGCCAGCCCGGCGGCCGGGCCGCCCGCTCGCCGGCCAGCCGGCGCGCGGCCGGGGGCCCCGCCGCGTCGCCCCGTTCCCGCAGGGCCTCCGCGTCCGCCGCGCTGTACCCCAGCTCGCCCAGGATCTGCATCGTGTGCTCCCCGAACCCGGGTGCGCCGGCCAGTTCCGGCTGCTCCGCGCCGGCGGCCAGGTACCACCGGCCGGCCGCCACCCCGGCTGGCTCGCCGCCGGCCGCGCTGTCGCGCAGCAGGCCGTGCGCGCGCAGCGGCATGTCGCCGGCGAGATCGGCCACCTGCCGGGCGGGCATCGCCGGCACGCCGGCCGCGTTGAGCGCCGCGACAGCCGCGGCTGCGCTCAGGCCGGCGATGGCGGCGCCGAGCGCGGCGCCGGCCTCCTGCTCGCCGCCCGTCCAGCCGGGCAGCAGCCCGGCCCCGGCGAGCCGGCCGGCGTCAGCGGGCCAGCGTCCGTCGACGCGCAGCCAGCCGTCGCTGGCGGGATAGAGCCGGCTCAGCGGTGCCGGGCCGGCGAAGTCCCGGCCGCCCGCCGTCGCGGCTGCCGCGCCGCCGGCCGTCACCAGGCCCTCGGCCTGCAGCAGGGCCGCGGCCGCGGTGAGCGTCACGGTCACCTGCTGGCCGCGCCGGGTCGCCGTCCGGGCGAACAGCGCGCAGCAGGCGCCGAACGCGCCGAGCGTGGCCGCGACCACGTCGTTGACCGGGATGGTCAGGAAGGCGGGGCTGTCGCTCTCGTCGGGACCGCCCTGAGTCCGCATCACGCCGCTCATCGCCTGCAGCACCGGGTCGAAGCCGGGACGGCCGCCCAGCGGCCCGGCGTCACCGAACGCGCTCACCGACACGCTGGACACCGCCGGGTTGAGCGCGCGCAGGGTGGGCCAGTCCAGGCCGAGCCGCGCGGCCACGCCCGGCCGGTAGTTGTCGACGACGACATCGGAGTTCTTGATCAGCCGGGCGATCGCCTCGCGGCCGCCCGGTGACCGCAGGCCGAGCCCGATGCTGCGCTGACCGCGGTTGTAGGCAGGGAAGGCGGCGCCGCCCCGGCCGCCGTGGGCGATCCGGTACTCATCACCGGCGGGCGGCCGCTCGACCTTCACCACGTCCGCGCCCAGCGAGGCGAGCATGGTGCCGATCAGCGGCCCGGCGATGATCGTGCCGAAGTCGATCACCCGGGTCCCGGCCAGCGGCAGCGCGCCCGCCTGCCCGGCGGCCCGCGATCGTGCCGGGCGCGGCCGCGGGGCCGGCGATCCCGCGCCCCGCGAAGCCCGCGACCAGCGCGTCAGCAGGCCCGGCAGGTGCCCGGCCGGCTGGGCGAGCTGGCGAACCTGGCCGGGCGTCTCCGACAGCACGACGGGAACGCCGGGCATGGTCCAGTCGGTCCCGTCTTCGTCGCGCAGGCTGGCCCGCAGGCCGAGGGCGGTGACCTGGGGATGGTCGAGCCACTCGCCACCGGGCGCCACCGGGCTGACCGGAACGTCGGCGGCCCGGAGTACGTCCAGCCAGTGCTCGCGGTCGTGCTGCGCGAACACCTGCTCGAGCGCGCCGGCCACCCAGGGAAAGTTCCCGGCCGTGCGGATCGCCTCCAGGTCCCCGCCGAGGCGCCGGTCGGTCAGGAGCTGGCCCAGTCCCAGTGCCTCGAGGCCCCGCCGGATGAACGCGCCGGTGAACGCCCCGAAGAACAGCCACTGTCCATCGCGGCAGCGGTAGCAGCGGTAGTTGGGCAAGGCCCCGCCGGGGCCGCCCGGCCGGTGCACGTGGGGTTCTTTGTGGCCGATCGTGAAGCTGCCGGGCGAGGCGAGCACCGCGGCGTGCGCGCCGCCCACCACGAACTCGCCACCGCGGCCGCCGGGGGCGGCGGCCGCCACCGCGACGGTCGCCGCCCACAGTCCCTGCAGGTACAGCACGACCGGATAGGCGCAGTCCACCGGGACGTCCGCGTAGGAGGCCTGGCCCCAGGCATGACCCATCGCGGCGAACAGCAGCCCGGCCGACTCATGCCCGCCCGCCCAGGGGGTTTCTCCCGGCAGGTAGGGCGGCAGGACGATCCAGGTCGCGCCGTCCGGGCGGTCCAGGCCCAGCTCCGTCAGCCGCGACCGGGAAATGGCGGCGTCGTCGCAGCCCGCCAGGACCACGTCGGCATGCCGGACCAGCCCGGCCAGGGTCTGCTGCCCGGCCGCGCCGGCCGCATCGACGGCGACCACCGACTTGTTGCGATTCCACATCGCCTGGGCGCCGGCCGCGTCGCATGCCGCCCCGGCCGGCGTGACGCGGACCACCTCGGCGCCATGGTCGGCCAGCATCATCCCGGCCAGCGGGCCCGCCGTCCCGGTGGTCAGGTCCGCCACCCTCAGCCCGTCCAGCGCCGCCGGCATCCTGTCCTCGGTCACCGGGCCGTCGTCTCGCCGCGCTCGGTGCCGCGCAGGGCCGCGAGCGCGCCCTCGACCAGCAGGCCGGCGGCCTCCGGCGCGAACCGGGCGCAGCCCACCTCATATCCGCCCAGCGCGTACTGGCCGGAAACGGGGAGATAGCCGACAGCCTCGTTCGCGTAGCCGGCCACCAGCACGTTCCGCAGTCCCGACCGGCGGCGGATCTCGCCGGCGATCTCGATGAACGGCTCGCCCGGGATTCCGACGATGGCGGTATCCGGCCCGATCCGCAGGGCCTGCACTTCGGTGGTCTCGGTCTCCCTGGCCTGCTCCGCCGGATCATCGGCCTTGACCGCATAGGGGTAGACGTGGCGGGCGTAGAGCGCTTCCATCTCCAGTGCCGCCAGGGCGGGGGTCAGCTCGCGGCTCCGCGCCGGCGCGTTCTGCAGCTCTTGCCGGGCCCGCAGCACCGCGGCGTCGGCCTCATCGGCGGGCAGCCGGGACCGGCGCGGCAGGGTCACCCGGACCGAGGCGGTGGCCAGCGGCCCGGCCGGCGCGACGCGGCAGCCGGCGGGCTCGGCGGGGACGTCCTCCTCCCAGCTCAGGTTGCGGACCCACTGGCCCTGCCCCAGCGGCACGGCCTCGTGCACGGCCCGGGCGGCGGCCAGCCCCAGGATGGCCCCGATGCGGGCGGCCTCGGCGTGGTCGTGCCGGGTCCAGACGGGGTTGATGTCGCCCGCGCAGCCCTGCAGGTACAGCGCCCGCCCGCCGGCCGACTGCGCCACCACGTCCACCGTCGTACCGGGAAAGTCCGGCGATATCTCCAGGTTGTCGCCCTCGAGCACGGTGGCATGGCAGGCGTAGCTGACGATCGTGGACACGGTGCCGCCGGCCGCCGACCGGGCCGTCAGGATCCGGGCCAGCGGCTCGATCGGCCCGCCGGGGTCGCGCCGGTTCTGGCTGATCGACTCGACGGACGTCTCGGCGTAGCTCAGCGCCACGGCCGTGCGGGCCGCGTACGCGGCCTGGATCGCGCCGGCAATCTTGCGGGCGACCTGCTCGACGTAGCCGGCGTCCTGGGCCAGCGTCAGGGCGGCGGGCCCGGAGTGGGTGTGCGTGGCGGTCACCATGACCTGGTCCGGCTCCCAGCCGAGCGCGGCGGTGACCGTCTCGCGGGTCAGCCGGGTCAGGTCGTAGGTGGCGAACAGCAGGTCGCAGGTCGCGATCACGGCCGGCCGGGCGCCGTCATCGAATACGACGACGTGGCAGCGCAGCGGCGCGAACTGGCCGCGCGACGGACCCGTGCGGTCGCCGTAGCCGCCGAGGTGGTAACCGACGGGCGGGCTGACATCGGTGGTCGCGGTGCCGACCTGAATGGTGACGCTCATCGAGACCCGGGAGTGCAGGCCGGAATAATCCGCATAGTTCGATTATAAACCTTATAAACTAGAAGGCCCAGGGTGAGATTCAGCGAGGCCGTTCGCGGGCCGGACCGCGGGAGGACTACTGCCCCGGCTGCGGACGGAGCAGGTTCTTGCCGTCGGGGTAGTGCCGGAGGTACTCCTGATCCACGGTCTCGGCCGGCCAGAAGGGGCAGGCCTCGCTGACCCTGGTCACGATCCGGCCGGGCCAGATGCCGGCGGTGTCGGCGTAGTCGATCGTGGCGCTGGCGACCCGGCGCTGCTCGTCGGTCGTGCAGAAGATCTCGGAGCGGTAGCCGGAGCCAACGTGCTCTTCGCCGAGGTCGGGCCGGTGGATCTGGAGGAAGAACTCCAGGAGGTCCCGGTAGGAGGTCTGGCCGGGATCGAAGATGACCTCGACCGCCTCGGCGTGCCCCGGATGATCATCAGCGGTCGGGTGGTCGTTCGTCCCGCCGGTGTAGCCGACCCGGGTGGAGATGACGCCGTCGCGGCGGCGCAGCAGTTCCTGCGCGGGCCAGAAACAGCCGCCCGCCAGGATCGCGGTCTCGGTGGCGCCGGTCATCTCGTTCCTCCCCCCGGATTATCTCGAAGACTACCGCCGGCCGGCCTGCTGGCCTGGTGGCGGGCACCCGGTTACCGGCGCCGCCGCCTTGCTGACCAGGTCACCCGGTGCCGTCGCGCCCGTCCCAGGTGAGGTGCTGTCCGTCCCAGGCGATCCGGCCGCCCTGGATAACGAGTTCCGCCTGCTGCAGGCACGCGATGTCAGTCAGCAGGTCGCCGGCGACGGCCACGATGTCGGCGGCCGCGCCCGGCTCAAGGACCCCGGCCGTCCCGGCCAGCCCGAGCAGTTCCGCGGCCCGCAGCGTCCAGGCCTGCAGCGCATCCGCCGGGGCCATCCCCAGCCCGGTCATCAGGGCGAACTCCTCGGCCTGGGGCACCCTGGTCCACTCGAAGCCGCCGACATCGGTGCCGAGCACGATCGTGACCCCCGCGTCCAGGCAGTTGACAAAGGAGCGGTCATGGGCGGCTCGCAGCTGCGCCGAGATCCCCGAGCCGTGCTCGGCATGCTCCCGGGTGACCAGGAGGGTCGGCACCAGGGCGGTTCCCCGGGCGGCCATGTCCGCCGCGAGATCCGGCGAGATGGCGAAGCCGTGCTCGATCGAGTCGACTCCGGCAGCCACGGCCAGCTTCGCCCCGCTGAGGGTAAGCGAGTGGGCCGCCACCGCGATGCCCTGCCGGTGCGCCTCATCGACCAGTGCCCGGACCTCCTCCTCGGTCCACACCAGCGGGCCGTCCGGATAGCCGTCCTGCTCTGCGGGCGGGTCAGCGCGCTCACTGACGTAGATCTTCAGGACGTCGATCCCGTTCGCGATCTGGGTGCGCACGGTCTGACGGCAGGCGTCAGCGCCGGTGCAGCTGTCGATGCCGACCGGGAACGTCATGCTGCGGGGCTGGCCGGGCAGCGGATACCGGCCGGTCGACCGGATGGCGGGCCCGGCGACCAGCATCCGCGGACCCGGCACGATGCCCTCGCGCGCGGCATCGCGCAGGCCCGACATCGAGATACCCGGCGCCCTCCGTGCCGAGATCCCGGATCGTGGTGAAGCCGTGCCGCAGCGCAATGGCCATGGCCTGGACTGCGCTGGCGGCCCGGTGACCGTGGTTCTCCTCGACCATCTGCCGGGCCAGTTCGGCCTCGTCATAACTGCTGCGCAGCAGCACGTGGGTGTGCGTGTCGATGAGGCCGGGCAGCAGGCTGGTGCCGGGCATCTCGATGACCGGCCAGCCGTCCGGCGCGGACCGGGCGATGCCGGCGATCACCTTGTTCTCGACGAGCACCATCGTGCCGCCGGCCCAGGCCCCGGCCCGCGCATCGAATACCCGGTCGCCGGCCACGGCGAAACGTGCGCCGGCCGCGGAAGCGGTCACTGCTGGGTTTCCCATCACTGGCCAGCTTTCAGGATGCGGCGGGATGCTGCCGGCCGGTGACCCAGTCGTAGCGGACGTCGTCGTCGACGACCTGTCCTGACGGGCGACTCCCCACTCCCGTGCCGCCGTCGACGTGGCATACCGTCCCGGTGACATAGCTCGCGCCGTCCGAGCACAGCCACATCACCAGGCTGACGACCTCCTCGGGCTCGCCCGGCCCTGGCCAGCGGCAAGGCCGGGATGCGGCGCCCGAGGCTCGCGGCCATGGACGGCGGCAGCGGCTTGGGCTGGGTGTCGATGAGGCCGGGGCTGACGCAGTTCACCAGGATCTCGTGCGGCGCGAGCTCGATGGCCGCGACCCTGCTGAAGCTCTCCGTAGCGGCCCGGCTGCTGGCGTAGGCGGCGGCTCCGGCCGAGCCCCGGCTGGAGACGCCGGAGGAGAAATTGATGATCCGGCCGCCGTGCCCCTGGTCGATCAGCACCCGGGCGGCGCGCTGGGTCATCAGGAAGGTGCCGCGGCAGTTGACCGCGTAGACGGTGTCCCAGACGCGGACGGTCTCCTCCAGCAGGCTCGTGTGCGGGGCAACGGCGGCGTTGTTGACGCAGAAACTCAGCTTGCCGAACTCGCGCACCGCCGCGGCAACGATCGCGTCCGCGCCGTCCTCCGTGCTCACATCGGCCTGGACCGGCGTGACGGCCGGGCCGTGTGGCTCGCAGGTCTGCGCGAGCCCCGCCTCGTCCCGGTCGGCGGCGACGACCCGGCAGCCCGGCCGCCACGAAGGCAGCGACCATGGAGCGCCCTACGCCGCGGGCGGCTCCGGTAATGATGGCGACCTCGTCACGGAAGTCATAGCTGACGTTCATGCGTCTCCTGTTCCCCGCAGTGGCCGAGGCGACGGGCGCGCCGCGGCCGGTGCCTGCCGGGAGATATCGCAGGCAGGCCGGTAGTTACGCCCGAACGATACAGTTCTGCCCCTGCTTGGTCAGTGCGGGGACCTGCGCGTGCGCAGAGCGGCCCCGGCGGCGCGGGTCAGGCGGCGTTTTCTGGGTAGCGGCGTGACCTGACAGGAGGGCGGACTTATGGAGAGTGCCGGATCCGGAGCGGATCTCAGGCTGGACTACTTCCTGGACGGCGACGTGGCCGTGGTGGCCGTGGCCGGTGAGGTCGACATCTCGACCAGCGGCAGGCTGCGGGAGTCCCTGCTGCGCGTCGTCACCGATGAGCACAGTCGCTGCCTGGTCGTGAACCTGGCCGGCGTGAGCTTCATTGACTCGACGGGGATCGGCGTGCTGGTCGGGATCTGGCACCGGGTTCGCGCCACCAGCAGCATGCTGGCCCTGGCCGCCCCGTCACGGCAGGTCAGCGCCGTGCTGCAGACGACCGGCCTGACCAAGATGCTGTCTGTTCATGACACCGAGCACGCGGCGATCCAGGCCTGCCCGGCTGGCCGCCGGCACCGCCGGCGGGACGTCCTAGCGGCGCGGCGGGCGCAGGCGGCTGCGCAGCCGCTCCCGCCGGACATCGGCCAGGATGGTCCGGGACGCGTTGCGGGCCGGGGCGCCCATGACGCCGCCGCCGGGGTGGGTGCCGGATCCGCACAGGTACAGCCCGGTCACCGGGGAGCGGTAGTCGCCGAACCCGAAGATGGGGCGCAGCGAGAACATCTGGTCGGGTGTCATCTCACCCTGGAAGATGTTGCCGCCGAGCAGGCCGTAGCGGGCCTCGATGTCGGGCGGGGCCAGGACCTCGGCGTGCAGGACAGAGCCGGTGATCCCCGGACAGTACTGATCGAGGGTATCCAGCACCCGCCGCCCGTAGGCCTCGCGCTCGGTATCCCAGGATCCGCTGGCCAGCTGGTAGGGGCCGTACTGGGTGAAGGCCAGGGCGATGTGGCGCCCGTCCGGGGCGAGCCCCGGCTCATGCGCGGTCGGGAAGACAAGCTCGATATAGGGATGCTGCGAGGGACGGCCGTACTTGGCGTCGTCCCAGGCGCGCTCGAGGTACTCGACGGACGGGGATATCGCCATCAGGCCCCGGTGCAGCGGCTCTGGCCTGCTGGTATCCCACGCGGTCGGGCGGGGGAGCTCGGACAGGGCGAGGTTCACTTTCACCGACCCGGACCGGGTCCGCAGCCGCCGCACATCACGCACGACGTCATCGGGAAGGTGCTCGAACCCGACGAGATCCTGGTACGTGGTGACCGGATGGGCGCCGGACACGACCCGCCGCGCGGCGATGACCGACCCGTCGTCCAGCTCGACGCCGGCGGCCCGGCCGCCGCGGATCGTGATCGCGCGGACGGCCGCGCCGGACCGGATCTCGGCCCCGGCCGCCCGCGCCGACCCCGCCAGCGCCTCGCTGACCCCGCCCATGCCGCCGCGGACCCAGCCCCAGGCACCGTCGTGCCCGGCCACCTCGCCGATCCAGTGGTGCATCAGGACGTACGCCGAGCCCGGACTCATCGGCCCGCACCACGCGCCGATGATGGCCTGGGTGGCCAGCGCGCCCTTCACCCGGTCATCGGTGAACCACTCGTCCAGGAAGTCCGCGGCGGACAGGGTGAACAGCCGGACCGCCTCGGCCACGTCCCGCCCGGTCCACTTGCGCAGCCGGCCAGCGACCGCGGCCCACTTCGGCAGGTCGCCGGCCGAGAGGTTGGGCGGTACCACGAACATCAGGTCTTTCAGCAGGTGCGCGACGCGGCCGAAATAGCGATCGAACTCCACGTAGGCGTCGGCGTCCGCCGCGGAGAACCGGGCGATTTCCGCGGCGTCCCGCGCGGTGTCGCCCCACAGCGTGAGCCCGGACCCGTCCGGGAACGGGACAAAGTAGTCAGGCGTGACCACCGACACCTGGTACCCGTGCCGTTCCAGGTCGAGCTCGCGCACGATCTGCGACGGCAGCAGGCTGACCACGTAGGAGGCGCTGGAGATCCGGTAGCCCGGCCAGGGCTCCTCGGTCACGGCCGCGCCGCCGAGCACGTCGCGGCGCTCGAGCACCACCACGTCGAGCCCGGCCCTGGCCAGGTACGCCGCGCAGGCCAGGCCGTTGTGCCCGCCGCCTACGACTGCCACGTCCTTGATCGCTGTCACCTGGGACATTCTCGCCGCGCGGGGCGCATGATGCCAGCGATGCGCCCGCCAGTCCCCGGTGCGACAATCGCCCCATGGCGGAACGACTTGAGGTGCAGCGGGCGGTAGCCGCGTCAGCGGGCGAGATCTTCGCCGTGCTCACCGACCCGCGGGGACACGTGGCCATTGACAGCTCCGGCATGCTGATGGCGGCCAGCGGGGAGACGGTGGCCCGGCGGGGGGACACCTTCGTGGTGCACATGGACCGCGAGGCCCTCAACGACTATCCGCTCGGGCTCTACGACGTCACCGTCGAGATCGTCACCTTCGAGATGAACCGGGAAATTGCCTGGACCGTCCGCGGTCAGCTGAATCTCGGCCACGTGTACGGCTACCGGCTGGAGCCCGTCGCGGCGGGCACGCTGGTGACGTCCTACTACGACTGGTCTGCGGCGGAGCAGAAGTGGAAGGACGCCGCCATCTTCCCGGTGATCCCGGAGAGCGCGCTGCGGGCCACGCTCGGGATCCTGGCCCGCACGGTCGCACCCGGCAGGCCCCGCCCCGCGCTGCCCGCCCCGTGACGGGCCGGTGACTGGATCAGGTTCCGCTGCGCTGGGCCAGCGGTCGCAGCATCGCCAGCAGGGCGGCGGAGTCGGCTACGGGGCGGAAGAATTCAGCATCGGTCGCTTCCACGGCCGTCAGGGCCCGCCCGGCTAGCTCGCTGCCGCGGCTGGTGACGTGCAGCCGCTTGGCGCGGGTGTCGGCAGCGTCGGTGTCGCGCCGGATCAGGCCCTTGGCCTCCAGCTTGCGCAGCACCTGGGACGTCATCTTGACGTCGGTGCCTGCCTGCCGGGCCAGGCTGAGCTGGTTGGGGTCGGTGCCCCGGGAATTCAGCCACCAGGTGGTGGCCAGCAGGACGAACTGCACGTGGGTCAGGTCCAGCGGGGCGAGCGCCGCGGCGATGTCACGCTGCCAGCGCAGCGTGACATGCCACAGCAGGAATCCGGGGCTGTCCTCGGGGCTCAGCGGCACGGCCTAGCCTTCCGCCAGCTTGGCCAGGCTGGCCAGAACCTCGGGGAAGTCGGCCGTGATCGCCGGACCGAGTTCCGGGCCAGCCTGGTCCGCTGCCGGGCCGGTGATCTCGGTCCGGTAGATGATCCGGGTCCGGCCGCCCGCGGCCGGCTCCAGCCGGTGCACGGTTCGCACGATGAAGTCGCCGGCGTCCATCTCATCGGTGAACAGCTCGCCGGGCACGATCTCGGCCAGGCGCATCCGGACTGGCTCGTCCCCGGGCGGCGTCATCGTGAACGAGGTGCCCACCGCGAACGGGCCGTCGACCGTGATCTTCTCGATGCCGTCGTTCCACTGCGGCCACGCCGCGATGTCGGACCAGAGACGCCAGACCACGTCCGGCGCGGCGGTGGTCTCTGCGCTGTGCTCGTACTCCCACATGGTTCCTCCGGTGATTTGATCTACGCACAGATTAACTGCGCGCAGACTATCTGTCAACGGGGATGCAGGCCGGCGATCGCGGGCGGCATGACCGAGCGCACTAGCCTTGCTGAGCGGCGGTCCGGATGCTGCGCGGAGCGCGGGCAAGGAGATGGCTGACGTGCGACAGGTTGTGACCTTCGATGCCTACGGCACCCTGATCGACTTCCGGCTGGCCGATGCCGTCCGGCAGGTTCTCGCCGACCGCCTGCCGATGGATGGCGTGGACACCGACAAGTTCCTCGACGACTACCAGGTGATGCGGTTCCAGGCGGTGCTCGGGCCCTACCGCGGGTACCGCGAGGTCCTGCGGTCGAGCCTGCGGGCGGCCATGCAGCTGCACGGCATCCCCCATGCGCCGTCCGACGGTGATGCGATCGTCGCCGCGGTACCGGCCTTCGAGCCGTTCCCGGAGACGGCGGACACGCTGCGGGGTCTGCAGTCCCGCGACTACGAGATCGCGATCATTTCCAATACCGACGATGACCTGATCAGGCCGAACGTCGCGCGCATCGGCGTGGACTTCGATCACGTCGTCACCGCGCAGCAGGCCCGGGCCTACAAGCCGGCCCGCCGGGCCTTCGAGCACGCGTACGCGGCCATGGACATCCCGCCGGCCCGGGTGACCCACGTCGCGCAGGGCTGGGAGTACGACATCATCCCGACCCGTGACCTCGGTCTGCGGCGCCGTATCTGGATCAACCGGTACGGGCGGCCCGGCGGCGCCCGCTACCGGCCTTACGACGAGCTGCCCAGCCTGTCCGGCGTGCCGGGGCTGCTCGCCGCAGGGCGCGCATCCTGAAGCGGGCCTCACCAGCCACGCCGGGAACGGGCACCGGCGCAGCGCTGCCGCTGAGCCGGGGGCCAGGTTCTGCCGGTGACCAGGTCCGCGCCCAGGCCGGTGAGGCTGATCAGGCGGCGGACGGCCGGGCCGGGCCGCCGCAGCGCCAGCCCGCCGGCGGGCAGGAACGCGGCCGCGCTCGCGATGACCCGCAGGGCGGCGCAGTCGACGAAGCTGACCCGGCGCAGGTCGATGATCAGCCGCGCGGGCTGCCGGGCCAGGACGGCGGCCAGGACGGCGGCCAGCTCGCCCGCCGCGGCCGCGTCCAGCTCGCCGCTGATCACGACCACGGCCCGGCCCGGGCGGCCCTCGCCCGCAGCGACACCGGCGCAGGCCCGGTCACGGTCACGATCATGGAAGGAGCTCCCGTTCAGCAGGGTGACGTAGATAGTCAGCCGGCTGCTGTCAGGAGGCGCCGGGCCGGGGTAACTCCGGCGCGGTGCGGGAACAGCGTCGACATCACGCGGGCCGCAGGCTCTGGGCGGCTATGACGACGATCCCAGTATGGCGCGATTCGCCGCGCGCGCAAGTATCCCGGTTCCCGAGCGGCTCCGGCCGGATCACGACCTGCGCTCGGCGCTGGCCACGACCTCGGCGCTGAGCACGCCGAGCTTGCGCCGCTGCGACCGGGCGCGGGAGCGGAGCTGGTCGTAGGCGTCCCGGGGAGACAGGCCGTGCCGTTCCATGAGCACGCCCTTGGCCTGCTCGATGACCTGGCGCGAGTCCAGCGCGCCCTGAAGCTGGAGGGCCAGGCTGGTCTGCTCCTCGCTCTGCATCATGCTGGCGACGAGCAGGGCGGCCAGGTCGGTGAAGGCCAGCAGGGCCAGCTCGCCCTCGGGCGACCACGGCCGCCGGTCCTCGGACAGCACCGCGACCACGCCGACCGCGTCCTGGTTGTAGGGCAGCGGGCTGGCCAGCACGGCCCGGACCTGCCGGGCCAGTGCGGCGTCGCAGAAGGCTGGCCAGCGCCGGTCGGCGGTCAGGTCCTCGGCGCCGATCAGCTGCTTGGTCTCGAACGCGTCCAGGCACGGGCCTTCCTGGTGCCGGATCTGCAGCTCCTCCAGGTGCCGGAACCGGTCATCGGAGGCGGCCACGCTGCGCAGGTGCTGATCGGCGTCGGCCAGCATCAGGCCCGCGCCGTCCACGTCGAACATGGTGTGCGTGGTGTGCACGATTTCCCGGATGGCGTCCTCCACGCTGAGCTCGCCGAACCGCATCCGGCCCAGCTCCAGCAGCGCCTGGTGCACGTCATGCAGGGAAATGTCCATTGCCGGGATCCTAGCCAGCGAGCCCGGCCTGGGAAGCAGCGGCGGCATGCGGCAAAATGCCGGGGTAAGAGCAGCGCAGTTACAGGCGGCTCCGTGGTCTGGTAACCGCGGCGGCCAGGCGGATCCGTCCACCAGCCAGCAGCGGGAGGGGCGCGAGCGTGCGGGTGCACGATGGCTGCAGCCGGCGGCCCCGGTCGGGGCTGGTGCAGCGGAGCGGGATGCCCTGCTGGCCACCAAGCTGCACCTGCCCGGATCACGGCCCGGCCAGGTACCGCGCCCGCGGCTGACCGAGCGCCTCGATGAGGGCCTGGCGCACGGGCTGGTGCTGGTCTGCGCGCCGGCCGGCTACGGCAAGACGGCGCTGCTCGCCGACTGGGCCCGGCGCGGTCCGGCCCGGACGGCGTGGCTGTCACTGGACAGCGGGGACAACGACCCGGCCCGGTTCTGGCGCCATGCGGTAGCCGCGATGGACCGGGTCCGCCCCGGTCTCGACACAAGGCTGGGCCCGCTGCTCGGCCTGCCCGCGCCCGCCTCGCTCGACCTGCTGGTGACCATGCTGATCAACGAGCTGGCCGCCGGCCCGCGCGGCGATGAGGTCGTGCTGGTCCTGGACGACTACCACGTCATCGAGTCCGCGGCCGTGCACGGATCGGTCGAGTTCCTGCTCGAGCACCGGTCGGCCGGGCTGCACCTGGTGCTGGCCAGCCGCGCCGACCCGCCGCTGGCGCTGGCCCGGCTGCGGGCCCGCCGGCAGCTGACCGAGCTGCGCGCCGCCGACCTGCGGTTCACGGCGGGGGAGGCGGCGGGACTGCTGGCCCAGGTGGGCGCGGGCCCGGAAGGCGGCCTGCCGGAATCGGCCGTGGCCGCGCTGACCGGCCGCACTGAAGGCTGGGCTGCCGGCCTGCAGCTGGCCGGCCTGTCGCTGCGCGGGCAGCGCGACGTGGCCGGGTTCGTCGCCGCCTTCACCGGCAGCAATCGCTACGTCCTGGATTTCCTGGCCGAGGAGGTGCTCGAGCGCCAGCCCGGTCCGGTCCGCACGTTCCTGCTGCAGACATCCGTGCTCGGGCGGCTGTCGGGGGAGCTGTGTGATGCGGTCACCGGCCGCACCGACAGCCGTCTGCTGCTGGAGCAGATCGAGGCGGCCGGGCTGTTCCTGGTGCCGCTCGATGACGTGCGCGGCTGGTGGCGCTACCACCACCTGTTCGCCGACCTGCTGCGCTCCCGGCTGCAGGCCGAGTCCCCCGGCCAGGTGGCCCAGCTGCAGCGCAGCGCCGCGAGCTGGACCGCCGGGCACGGGCTGGCCGACGACGCTATCGGGCACGCGGTGGCCGCCGGCGAGCTGACCTGGGCCGCCCAGCTGATCGAGCAGAACTTCGACGCGGTGCACAGTCAGCGCGGCGAGGCGGTGACGGTCCGGCGGTGGCTGGCCGGGCTGCCCGCCGACCTGGTCCGGTCCCGGCCGCGGCTGCTGCTGGCCCAGGCGATCCCGCTGGCCACCAGCGGCGGCCTGGCTACCGCGCAGCAGCTGGCTGAGACGGCGGCGGCGGTCTACCCCGGCGGGACCGATGAGCCGTTCGAGCCGACGATCGGCCGGGCCGGCAGCCTGCTCGTCAATGTGCCCGCGGCGATCGCGCTGGTGCACGGCTACCTGGCCCAGCTGCGGGGTGACATGACCGGCACGGCCGGGTTCGCCGCACAGGCCCTGGCGCAGACCCGCGACGGCGAGTGGATCCTGCGATCTGTCGCGCAGGGACAGCTGGGCATCGCGGCGTGGCTCGGCGGCCAGCTGGCCGAGGCCGAGCGCGCGTTCGCCGATGCGATCGTCGGGCGGCAGGCGGCCGGCCTGCCGACCTGGCGCGCGTGGGCCAGCCATGAGCTGGGCCGGGTGCAGCAGGCGCAGGGACGGCTGGACGAGGTGACCCGGACCTGCGAGGAAGCGCTGGAAGCGGCGGCTGCGGCCGGCCCGGCGGCGATGTCGGCCGCCGGGCCGGCGCATGTCGTGCTGGCCGACGTGGCCTACCAGCGCGGCGACCTGGACGGCGCGCTCCGGCACGTGACCGAGGGCATCGCGCTGTGCCGCTCGTTCGTGTACGCGGCGCCGCTGGCCACGGGCCTGGCGACGCTGGCCTGGATCCGGCAGGCCGCCGGCGATCCGGCGGGGGCGCTGGCGGCGATCGGCGAGGCAGCACGAGCCGCCCCGGGGCCGCCGGGACTGGCCAACCCGGTTCCGGCGCAGCGAGCCCGGCTGCTGCTGGCCCAGGGCGACCTGGCCGGAGCCGAGCGGTGGACCCGGGAAGCTGGCCTGCGCGCCGACGACGATCCGGACTACCCGCAGGAACCCGGCCAGCTGGTGCTGGCGCGCGTCCTGCTGGCGCAGGGGCGCAGCGGGCTGGCCCGGTCGCTGCTGGACCGGCTGTACGCGGCCGCCGTGGCCCAGGACCGGGCCGGCGCCGCGATTGAGGCGGGGGCGCTGCGCGCGCTGGCGCTGGCGGCGGACGGTGATGAGCCGGGCGCGGTGACCGCGCTGGCCGATGCCCTGGTGCTGGCCTGCCCGCAGGGCTACGTCCGGGTGTTCGCCGACGAGGGACCGCCGATGGCCGGGCTGCTGGGCCGGCTCGTCGCGGCCCAGCGGGCGGCGGACGCTGCGGTCCGCCGCGTACCGCTCGGCTGCCTGGCCCGGCTGCAGAGCGCGTTCGACGCGGCCCCCGCCGCGGCCGGCGCACGACCGCGCGCCGGCCCCGTCGTGCCGGGCATCGTTGACCAGCTGACCAGCCGGGAGCTGGAGGTGCTGGGCAGGCTCGCAGCAGGCAGCTCGAACCGGGACATCGCCAGCGAGCTGGTGGTCTCGCTCGACACCGTCAAGAAGCACGTCGGCCATGTGCTGGGCAAGCTGGGCGCGGCCAACCGCACCGAGGCCGTGGCCCGGGCAAGGCAGCTCGGCCTGATTCCCTAGCGCCGCGCGGCGGCGGCGTGCGGAAGCGGCAATCAGAAGGCCAGGAAGGACCGTGCTCGTTAGGGCATCAATGGCCGGATATATCCGGGTGTACCGGGCAGGCCGCGTTGTAATGCTTCAGCGTCAGCTTTCCCTGGGAGTAGGCCCACGAGCAGGTACACGAATTAGGTACGTGATCTGAGGTGATCACCTGGGCGGGAATGCCGCTGCGGCGCTCGGTGCGGCCCGGCTGATACGGAAGCGGCATTCCGACCAGGGCAAGATCCGGCCCCTCGGTCTTGGCTTCCTGGATCGCTCCGTCAGCTAGCGCCAGCCACTCACGTGGCCGGGCACCCGATGCAGGCGGGTCGGGCGCGCGCCGCCTGACGCGCACCCTGGCTCCGGGGAGCGTGTCACTGGCCCGGGTGTCCATGTCATTCAGAATATCCGCCGGGCTGGCCGGCCTGCCTCAGCGCACATGCACGGCAACCAGGCATGCGTCGTCGCTGGTATTGGAACGGGTGTGCGCGAGCAGGCTGTCGGCGAAGCCGTCGATGTCGCAGCTGGGCATGCTGGCGGCCCGCAGCAGTGAGGCCAGGGAGTCGTCGATGGCCTCGTCGCGGCGCTCGATGAGGCCGTCGGTGAACATCACGATGGCGTCGCCGGGCTCCAGCGCGGTGGTCGTCTCCTGGTAGGAGCTGTCCGGGTCGGCGCCGAGCATGACGCCCGTCGGGAAGGCGAGCTGCGACGCTGCGCTGGCGCGCACCAGGACCGGCGGGAGGTGCCCGGCCAGGGCGCAGCGGAAGGCGCGGCTGGCCGGGTCGTACAGGCCGCACACGGCGGTCCCCATGATGCCGTCGGTGAGGTGGCACGCCGTGCTGTTCAGCCACCCCAGCAGCGACGCGGGCCCCGCGCCGGTCACGGCCAGCCCGCGCAGGCAGTTGCGCAGCGCGACCATGCCGGTGACCGCGTCGATGCCGTGCCCGGCGATGTCGCCGACCACCAGCAGGATCTGCTGGCTCGGCAGCGGCACGGCGTCGTACCAGTCGCCGCTGACCAGACTGCCCTGACCGGCGGGCCGGTACCGGGCGGCGACGTTCAGGCCCGGAGTCTCGACCGGCACGGCGGCCTGGGGCGTGATGGCCTGCTTCAGCCGCAGGGCCAGGCGGCGCTCCTCCTCGGCCCGCTCCTCGGTATCGGCGAGCTGGTCCCGCGCGGCGGCGAAGGCGACCTGGGTGTGATAGTCGGCCGACACGTCCTGGTAGGCGCCGCGGATCGCGACCAGGGTGCTCGCGCCGTCGGTCACCGGCTCGGCGAACGCGCGCATGTGCCGCACGCTCTGATCGTCGGCCCGGATGATGCGGAACGCGGCGGCCGTCCCGCGCTTCTCTTTCAGCAGCGCATCCCTGAATCGCGCCACGGCGGGGACGGCGTCCGCCGGGACGTGCTCATGCAGCTCGGCGACGGCGATCGGGGTGCCGGCGGCTGGCCGAACAACCCGAAGGTCGGCTCGGTCCACAGGACATCCCCGGTGAGCAGGTTCTCCTCCCACCCGCCGATCCGGCCCAGCCGCTGGGCCTGCTGGAGCAAGGTGGTCAGGCGCGCGACCTCATCGGCGGGCCGCCAGGCCACGATGACCCCGTCAT
Organism: uncultured Actinomycetota bacterium; assembly: GCA_963780555.1. Taxonomy (GTDB): domain Bacteria; phylum Actinomycetota; class Actinomycetes; order Streptosporangiales; family Streptosporangiaceae; genus DASUBV01. Next base: position 1,449,466 of record CAWACD010000002.1, read on the forward strand.
ACAGGCGGCTGATCCGGACCTCGGTCAGCGGCGGCGCCAGCGGCCGGCCGCCGCCCGCGCTGATGATGTCCCCGGAGATGTTCTGCGGCTGCCCGGTGGCCATCACCTGGACAGCCCGGTCATACAGGCCACCGGGCACCGCAGCGACCGGGTAGGCCTCGAGCAGCGGGCGCCCGAGGAGATCCGGCGCGTGCCGGCCGGCCGGGTCGGCGAAGCCGTCGCTGAGATAGCAGATGCGGAACCCGGTCAGCTGCCCGTCCTCATCCCGGACAGAGCGGGCAAACAGGGCCGATCCGGGCAGTGTGTCCAGGAGCTCGAACGCCCACGATGCCCGGTGGTCGCCGGCCGGCTCGCCGTGCTCGAGCCGGGTCCCCAGAGCCTGCGCGCAGACCCCGGCGATGGCGGTGAGCTGACGCCGCAGCGGGTCGGGGAATTCCGGCAGCGGGCCGGGCCAGCACACCTCCATGGCGCCGGGCACCGGGCCGGGGAACTGGAGAACGGCCCGTGCCCCGCCGGGCCACCGGCCGATCAGCGGCACCGAACTGCCGGCCGGACGGCCCGCTGGCCACCACGTGTCGGGGGTGCCGCTGGCCACCTGGCTCGCGACGCTGTCCATGTCCGGGTGAATGCGCCGCCAGCGGCTGGCCTCGCGGGCACCGAGCCCGGCCTCGCCCGCGAGCTCCAGGCCGCCATCAGGGTCGGCCAGCCACAGCGCCACGGCGCTCGCCCCGGCCGGGGCCAGGGCTTCTTCCAGGACGGCAGCGGCGACGCGGTCGCCGTCAGCCGCAAGTTCCGCGGCAGCGCTGGCGAGCGCGACACTGGCCGTGCTGCCCGGCAGCGGCGGGCTGGCCATGGTGCCGGGAATCAGCTGCCCCGCTACCTGGGCGGCCAGTTCCGTCACGCTGGCGCTGGAGTCATCCGACAGGCGCTCGAGCTGAGCCCGGGCCTCGGCCGCTGAGCAGCCGAGGCGCTCCATCAGCACGCCTCTGGCCAGGTCGATGACGGAGCGGGCGGCTGCCGCGGCCGTCAGCTGGTCGAGCTCCTCCCGCTGCCGGGCTATCAGCGCGCTCAGCCGGGGGAGCTCTCCGCCGGTGGCTGCTGGCACGATAGCGGGATCCTTCCGGAGAGCGAGTCGGAGGCCGTGCTGCCAGGTTACCGGCCGTCTCGCTGGGCCGAACGGCTATTTTGGGCATTATCACTCAGCGTGGCAATTGCCGTTCGTCACATAAGCGCATGCTGGCCGGCAGCGCAGGCAGATGCGGCCGGACACAGCCCGAGGAGCCGTCAGATGGTCCAGTCCTCATTGCCGGGAAGCCCGGCCACCGACCCGCGGCTGCAGCAGCTGCTGGAGGGGCTGACTGCCGTGCGCGGCGGGGATTTCGGTACCCGCCTGCCGCGCACCGGTGACCCGCTGACGGACGAGATTGCCTCGGTTTTTAACAGTATGACCGATCAGCTCGCTTTGTTTACCTCGGAGGTCACCCGGGTCGCCCGCGAGGTGGGCACCGACGGCAAGCTCGGCGGCCAGGCGCACGTTCCGGGCGTCGCGGGAACGTGGGCCGACCTCACGGACTCGGTCAACGCGATGGCGGAGAACCTCACCGGTCAGGTCCGCGACATCGCCCAGGTCGCGACCGCCGTGGCGAAAGGCGATCTGAGCCAGAAGATCACCGTCGATGTCAAGGGCGAGATGCTCGAGCTGAAGGACACCATGAACACGATGGTGGATCAGCTGTCCTCGTTCGCCGATGAGGTGACCCGGGTGGCCCGCGAGGTGGGCACCGACGGCCGCCTGGGCGGCCAGGCGCAGGTGCCGGGGGTGGGCGGTACCTGGCGTGACCTGACTGACTCGGTGAACTTCATGGCCGGCAATCTGACCAGCCAGGTCCGCAACATCGCGCAGGTCACCACGGCCGTGGCGCAGGGCGACCTGTCGAAGAAGATCGACGTCGATGCGCGCGGGGAGATCCTGGAGCTCAAGACCACCATCAACACGATGGTCGACCAGCTGTCCTCGTTCGCCGCCGAGGTCACCCGGGTCGCCCGGGAAGTGGGCAGCAAGGGACGCCTCGGCGGCCAGGCCGAAGTCGAGGGCGTGTCGGGCACCTGGAAGCGGCTCACCGAGAACGTCAACGAGCTGGCCGGGAACCTGACCCGTCAGGTCCGGGCCATCGCCGAGGTGACCAGCGCGGTCGCGACCGGCGACCTGACCCGGTCGATCAGCGTCGATGCCGAGGGCGAGGTCGCCGACCTCAAGGACAACATCAACGCCATGGTGCAGTCGCTGCGCGAGACGACCAAGGCCAACCAGGAGCAGTACTGGCTGAAGACCAACCTCGCGCGGATCGCGGGCCTGCTGCAGGGGCACCGGGATGTCGCGACGGTCGCCGAGCTGATCATGAACGAGCTGATTCCGCTGGTGGCCGCCCAGCACGGGACGTTCTTCATCGCCGAGGACACCGCCGGGGACACCGTCCTGCGCATGATCGCCGGGTACGGCCAGCGGGCGGACGACGGCACGCCCCGCCGGTTCCGGCTGGGCGAGTCCCTGATCGGCCAGGTGGCCAAGACCAGGAAGCCGATGGTCGTCAGCGACGTCCCGCCGGGCTACGTGACCGTCTCCTCCGGTGTCGGCGAGGCCGCGCCCGCCAGCCTGATCGTGCTGCCCATCGTGTTCGAGGGCCAGATCCTCGGCGTCATCGAGGCTGCCTCGTTCAGCCGGTTCACCCAGGTCCACCAGGATTTCCTGGAGCAGATGATGGAGACGATCGGCGTCAATGTCCGCAACATCATCGCCAACTCCCGGACCGATGACCTGCTGCAGGAATCCCAGCGGCTCGCCGGCGAGCTGCAGGCCAGCACCGGCGAGCTGCAGGCCCGGCAGGCCGAGCTGCAGCGGTCGAATGCCGACCTGGAGGACAAGGCCGCCCAGCTGGCCCGGCAGAAGCGGGACATCGAGATCAAGAACGCCGAGATCGAGCGGGCCAGGCAGGAGATCGAGGAGCGCGCCCGGCAGCTCGACCTGGCGTCGCGGTATAAGTCCCAGTTCCTGGCGAATGTGTCCCATGAGCTGCGCACCCCGCTGAACAGCCTGCTCATCCTGGCCCGGCTGCTGGCCCAGAACCCGGCCGAGAACCTGACTCCCAAGCAGGTCGAGTACGCCAACGTCATCCACTCATCCGGATCGGACCTGCTGCTGCTGATCAATGACATCCTCGACCTGTCTCGGGTGGAGGCGGGCAAGCTGGAGGTGCACCCCGAGAGGTTCGCGCTGAACTCGCTGGTGGAGGATCTGCGCTCGGTCTTCGAGCCGCTGGCAGCCGACCGGCGGCTGGAGTTCGCCGTCGCGGTGGCCCCGGATGTGCCCGCCGAGCTGGTCACCGACCGGCAGCGGCTCCGGCAGGTGCTGCACAACCTGCTGTCGAACGCAGTGAAGTTCACCGAGCGCGGCCGGGTGCTGCTCCAGATCGAGCTGACCGGCGCGGCCGGTCCCGGCCAGGGACCGGCGATCACGTTCTCGGTGAGCGACACGGGCATCGGCATTTCCGATGACAGCATCAAGACGATCTTCGAGGCGTTCCAGCAGGGCGACGGCACCACCAGCCGCCGCTACGGGGGCACCGGGCTCGGGCTGGCCATCAGCCGTGAGGTGGCCGCGCAGCTCGGCGGCCGGATCGACGCCCAGAGCCAGCCGGGCAGCGGCAGTGTCTTCACCCTGTACCTGCCGTCGTCCGACGAGCCGCAGCCCGCCGCCGCGGCCGGCCCGGGCCAGGCCGGAGCGCCGGGCGTCAGCCTGGCCGAGCCGGGCCCGCCGTCCCCGGCCGCTGCGCTGGCCCACGCGGTGCCCGGCATCGAGCCGCAGGACGGCCTGCGCGGCCGCCGGATCCTCATCGTCGACGATGACATCCGGAACGCTTTCGCCATCACCAGCATCCTGGAGCTCTACGGCATCGCCGTCACGCACGCCGCCAGCGGCCGGCAGGGCATCGAGGCCCTGCAGTCGACCCCGGGCATCGACCTCGTGCTGATGGACGTCATGATGCCGGAGATGGACGGGTACACCACGATCGGGCATATCCGGGAGATCCCGGCCTTCGCCGAGCTGCCCGTCATCGCGGTCACGGCCCGGGCCATGCAGGGCGACCGGGAGAAGAGCCTGGCCGCCGGAGCCAGCGACTACGTCACCAAGCCGGTCGACACCGACGAGCTGCTCGCCTGCATGCGCCGCTGGCTGCCGGCCGCCAACGGGAGCCAGCGGCCGCCGCACTGGGGGCAGCACTGATGCGCAGGCTCGCACTGGTGACCGGCGCCTCCTCCGGGATCGGCCGGGCCTTCGCCGACCGGCTGGCCGGCGACGGCTACGACCTGGTAGCCGTCGGACGGCGCCGGGGCCGCCTGGACGAGCTCGCCGCGGCCCACCCCGGCGTCGAGGTGCGGACCGTGGTCGCCGACCTGTCCACCGATGACGGCGTCGACGCGGTCGCCGAGGTGTGCGCGACGGAGCCGCTGACCATGCTGGTGAACAACGCCGGCGTGGCGCACTACATGTCGCTGGCCGAGCTCCCCGCCGGCCTGGCCCGCGAGCTCGTCCACGTCAAGGTGGTCGCCCCGACGATGCTGACCCGGGCCGCGGTCGCGGGCATGCAGGCCAGGGGTGAGGGCACGATCATCAACGTGGCCGGCATGATCGCCTTCAGCGGCCCGGCGACGCAGCCCCAGCTGCCCCGCCGCGCGGTCTACGCCGGGACCCTGGCCTTGCTGGTCGCGCTGTCCCAGGCCCTGCACGTGGAACTGGCGGGCACCGGAGTCCGGGTGCAGGTCGTCTGCCCCGGCGTGGTGGCCACCGAGTTCCACGAGCGCCAGGGCCTCGACCTCAGCGCGGTGCCCCGCATGTCCGCGGCGGACGTCGTCACCGCCAGCCTGCGCGGCCTGGAACTGGGTGAGGTCGTCTGCGCCCCGGGCGTCGCGGATGGCGGCCTGCTGGATGCCGTCTTCCAGGCCGACCTCGCCGCCTTCGGCGCGCAGCGCCCCGAGCTCGCCGCGCGCTACCAGGGCAGCTGACCTCAGTTGGAGCGCGGCCAGATGGGCACCGCGCCGGACCTCACCGTCCGCCCGCTGTCGGCGGCCACCTGGCCGGCGTTCGCGGACCTGTTCGGCCGGGCCGGCGCATCCAGCGGATGCTGGTGCATGTATCCGCGGATCGGCCCGGAGTACCGGAGGCGGCCGCGCTCGGCGAACAAGCAGGCGATGAACGACCTCGCCGTCTCCGGCCGGCCGCCCGGCCTGGTCGCGTTCAGCGGCGCCGCCTGTGTCGGCTGGTGCCAGGTTGCACCGCAGCAGGAATTCTCCTGGCTCGCCCGGCGGGGTGTCCTGCCCGCGGTCGACGACGGGCCGGCGTGGGCGATCGGCTGCTTTTACACGCGCCGCTCGCACCGCGGCCAGGGCGTGTCCGACGCGCTTATCGCCGCCGCGATCGAGACCGCCACGGCGGCGCAGGCCACGGTCCTGCAGGCCTGCCCGGTCGACACCAGTGCTGCCGGGCACACCCGTAACCTGTTCCCCGGGGTGGCATCCGCCTTCGCCCGGCACGGGTTCGAGGTCGTCGCGCGGTTCCGGCCCGACCGGCCCGTGATGCGCCGCGCCCTCTGAGGCCGCCGGTCGCCGCGCAGCCGGCTGAGGAGCAGCAGCGAGCGCCGCGCTACCGGCGCCGGCCCCGCCGGCTGAGCCAGGCAGCGGCCACGCCCGCGGCTGCGGTCAGGGCCGCCAGTCCGGTCGCGGCCTGCTGGGCCGTGCGCCGGGCGCGAGCGGGATCTGCGGGGCCCGGCGGCACTGCCCGCGCCGCTGCCGCCTCCAGCCGCCCGGCCAGCTTGTCCGCCTGCCGGGCGGCGGAGCCGGTCACGTCGCGGGCCAGGCTGCTGCCCCGCTGCACGGCCCTGGCCTTCACGTCCGTCTTGGCGACCAGCGCCTCGACAGTGTCGCCGAGCTGCTCGCGGGTCCGCTCAATGTCGGCGCGCAGCTCCTCCGGGCTGGCCGGGGTGGCGTCTGCGTCACCGGGCAGGCCGGCTGTCTCTTCCGGGCGGGGCGGGTTCACCGGTGGGCCTTCTCCCTGATCTCCTGCACGTCTGCCTTCGTGCTGTCGATGGCCTGCCGGGGGACCGGCGGGGTGGCCCGCCCGAGCTGCTGCCTGCCCATCAGCGCGGCCAGGCCGGCGACGGCCAGGACGGCCGCCGCGATGATCAGCGCGGCCAGCCAGGTCGCCAGGACCAGGGCCAGCCCGGCCACGGCCGCGATCAGCAGGCAGCCGATCCCGTACAGGGCCAGGATCCCGCTGCCGCCCAGCAGGCCCGCGCCGCGGCCAGCCCGGGCGCCCTTCCGGGTCATCTCGGCCTGAGCGAGCCGGAGCTCATCCCGGACCAGGTGCGAGGTCTGCTCAGCCAGTTGCCGGACCAGCTCGGCCGTGCTCGCATCGGCCTGCCTGGCCGGCGGAGAAGATTCGCGCTCAGCCACCACGGCCTCCTTCGTTGACGGAGGGTGGCACTACCCACGGCAGCCCGTGCCTAACGAGGGCGGCCCGGCCGCCGTCCGGTCCCTCGTCAGGCGCGGGCCGCGGCCGGGACGCGCGGGCCCCGGCTACGGGCGGGGCCGGGATATCGAGGCCAGCAGGCTGCCCCGGGCGGCGGCCAGGCTGCCCAGCCCGTAGGTCAGCACGCCCGCCTCCGGGGCCAGGATGTCCTGGACGCTGTCCCCGAAGACGTCCTCCAGGCGGCCCAGGCGGGTGCCCCGGCTGACCGGCGTTCCCGGGGTGACCTCGGGGAACCACAGGCCGGGCCGGTCGGCGAGCACGTCAGCGGCATCCTCGTAGACGGGCAGCCGCGGCCGGCTGCCCGGCCGGGCGGGCAGGATGCCGGCCAGGGCCGCGACCCGGTGCAGGCCGTGCCGCTGAATATCGGCCTGCTCCTGCGACCAGCGGCCCTCGCCGCCGACCTCCACCAGGACGGCCGGGATCCCGGCCAGCGCGGCCTGCTCGATGGTGGACCCGGTCGTGCGGTCGATGATCAGCCGGCTGACGTCGAAGCAGTCGGCCAGGGCGCGGGCCTGCTCGCTGATCGTGCCGCCGGGCCCGGGACTGACCCCGGTGAAGGAGTCCAGTACCTCGGGCAGGTCGCCGCAGTGACAGTCGACGTAAAAGTCCGCACGGGTCAGCAGGTTCTCCCACAACCAGGCCGCCAGCCGCGCGGTCGGGCCGCCCGCGGCGTCGCCGGGGAAGGACCGGTTGAGGTTCTGGCCGTCGAGCGGGTTGAGGAAAGGCGTCCGCTGCTCGAAGGCGACCGGGCTGGACTGCAGGCACGCCACGATGGTGCCGCTCAGCTGCGCGGGGTCCAGGTCACGGACGAACTGCCGGACCGCGATCATCGGCACGTACTCGCCGCCGTGGATCCCGGAGGTGATGGCCAGTACCGGGCCGGGCGCGCTGCCGTGCGTGATGGCGACCGGCAGCGAGACCGTGGCCGGGCCCAGGCTGACGGCGCAGCGGCCGCGGACTTGTGCTCCCGGCTGCGCCGTGAGCTCGCCGAGCCGGTACGGGGGGATGCTGGTCAAGCGGGCTCCGATCCGGGGGAGGCGCCGCCGAGCGGCAGCTCCGTGAGCTGCTGCCCCGGCGGCAGGAAACGCGCCGGGTCCAGGAAACTGACGTCGGTCGCGGTTGTCCCCGCCGCGATCAGGTCAGCGGCGACGGCACCGAGCGAGGAGGCCATCTTGAAGCCGTGGCCGGAGAACCCGGTCGCGACGACCACGCCGTCCATGCCGGGCACCGGGCCCAGCAGGCCGGCCTCGTCGGGCGTGTAGCCATCGGCGCACAGGACCGCGCGGACCGGCTGCGGATCCAGGGCCGGCAGGTAGGCGCGCACCCAGCCCCGCACGGTGTCGAGGTGGCGCGGATCCCAGGCCGGCGGCCGGGCCATCGAGGCGACCTCGTCCAGGTAGATGCTGGCCGCCACCTTGACCGTCCAGCCGTCGGTGCTGGGGAACCCGTAGTACCGCGCGTCCCGGGAGCTGCGGATGAAGACCTGCTCGGGCTGGCTGCGCAGGAGGTCCTGGTCGGCGATGGGGAACCAGGTCAGGACCTGGGGGAGCACGGCCAGGTGGGTGCCGAGCGCGGCGCAGGCCGGCCCGGCGCCGGTTCCGGTCGCCACCAGCACCCGCGGCGCGCGGACCTCCTCCTGGTCGGTGCGGACCGACCACCGGTCACCGCGGCGGTCCAGGCCGATGACGTTCCGGTTTCCCAGGAAGGACGCGCCGCCGTCGCTCGGCCTGCTGCAGGGCCGCGAAGACGGCGTGCTCGCTGCGGACGAAGCCGCCCGCCGGATCGAGCAGGGCCACGTCGCCGTCGCGGATGACGTGCTGGGGCAGCCGCCGCCGCGCCTCGCCGCCGGACACGACCTCGAAGCTGAGGCCCTGCTCCTGGCCCGCGCGCAGCAGGGCCGCATGATCGGGATGATCGTGGTCCATGATGGTCACCACGCCGGTGACGCTCAGCAGGCTGGCCCCGCTCGCCGCCTCCAGCTCGCGCCACAGGGCGCGCGCCCGCTGCAGCAGCGGCGTGTAGTGCCCGCCCTCGGCGTAGACCATCCGGAACACCCGCGACTCGCCCGCGTACGCCGAGAACGGTCCGGGGATGGTGAACCGGTCGATGCCCACGACGCGCAGCCCGCGCGCGGCCAGCTGCCAGCTCGCCATGCTCCCGACCGAGCCCGCCCCGATGACTACGACATCGGCCTCAACGACTGTCATCGCGTGCGGTCAGTCCTTCCGCTCCCAGCGCAGGTCATCCCTGACGGGCATACCGGACAGCCTCACACCCGGACTGCTGATCAGCAACCCCCGATGATCACGGTCTGGCCGGCCGTGTCACAGTTCCAGGGGCAGGAAGGCACCTGCGGCGGCGTGCGGATCGGGGCGGTCAGGGATGAGCAGTCAGGTCGGCTGGGCCGTGGTCGGCTCCAGCACATTCGCGCTGGACTGGGTGGTGCCCGCCATCCGCAGCCAGCCGGACTGCGAGCTCCGGGCGATTGTCTCCCGCCAGCCCGGCCCGGTCGCCGACCGGCTCGGGGACGACCGCGTCGCCGTCACCTCCCGGCTGTCTGACCTGCCCGGGCTGGGCGTCGAGGTGGTCCACCTGGTCGTGCCCGCGCAACTGCACCGGAGCCTGACGCTAGAGAGCCTGGCGCTCGGCTGCCACGTGCTGGTCGAGAAGCCGATGGCGGTGTCGCGGGCCGAGGGCCAGGAGATGGCGGCGGCGGCGCAGGCGGCGGACCGCCTGCTCGCGGTGGGCAGCTGCATGGCCTGGTCACCGGTCCTGGGCCGGGCGGGTGACCTGCTGCGGCAGGGGGTGCTGGGCCCGGTCTGGCACGCCGGGATCTCGATTGGCTTCGATACCGGCGCGCGGCGCGGGTGGCGGAACCTGACCAGCACCGCTGCGGGCGGCGGCGTGCTGCACGACCTGGGCGCGCACGCCATCGACGCGGTGATCCGGCTGTTCGGTGACGTCGCTGACGTGACCGCCAGCCTGCGGGCTACGCTGCCCGGGCATGTCAGCGACGACCGGGCCAGCCTGATGCTCGGCCACGTCAGTGGCGTCACCTCGCACCTGGAGCTGGCCTTCACCCACGACTGCAATCACCTGTCGGTGACCGGCTCGGCCGGGCGGCTGTCCAGCTCGGAGTGGCTCGGCCGCCGGTTCGCCGGTGACCTGGAGCGGCACTCCCGCGAGCCCGGCGGAGCACCGATCGATGCCGGGCCGGGCGGCGTCATCGACGAGCTGCCCGGTGCCCCGGTCACCGACGTCCTGGCCCTGCAGGCCGGCGAGACGGCCGCGGCGATCCGGGCCGGGCAGGCCCCGGCGCATGCTGACGCGGCGACGGGACTGCAGGTCATGGCGGTGATCGACGCCGCCATCCAGTCCTCGGCCGGCCAGCGCGTCGTCAGCCTCGCTGCCGGATGATCAGGCTGGCCCGCGGGCAGCTTCGCGCCGCTGCGCGGCGATCAGGCGCCTCAGCCGGGCTTGCGGCCGACCGCGGCCCACAGCGCCAGCGTCCGGTTCGTCTGGATCCCGGGCCGCCACTGGTGGACCTGGACCAGTCCCGGCTCGGCTAGCTCCAGGCCGGTGAAGAACCGCAGGACCTCGGCGCGGCTGCGGCCGGTGTACTGCTGGTGGCTGAGCTGGTTGACGCGCGCCTGCAGGTCGCTCGTCCTGTCCGGCTCGATGTCGGAGGCGGGGTGGGAGATGGCCAGGTAGCTGCCCGCCGGGACCGCAGCCATGACCTGCGCCATGATCTGGTGCGGGTCATCGGCGTCGCTGATCGCGTGCAGGGTCAGCAGGCTGATGGCCGCCACCGGGCGGGAGAAGTCCAGCGTGCGCGCGGCCTGGTCCAGGATCGTGCCGACATTGCGCGCATCGGCGTCGATGTAGTCGGTGGCGCCGTGCGGGCTGCTGGCCAGCAGGGCGCGGGCGTGGGCCAGCACGACCGGGTCGTAGTCGACGTAGACGACCCGGCTGTCGGGAGCGATCTCCTGGGCGACCTGGTGGGTGTTGCCCGCCGCCGGGATGCCGGTGCCGATGTCGAGGAACTGGCGGATCCCGGCCTCGCCGGCCAGGAACCGCACCACCCGGCCCAGGAACGCCCGGTTAGCCCGGGCCAGCTCCACCATGGTGGGATAGGCCGCGATCAGCGCCTCGCCGGCGGTGCGGTCGGCGGCATAGTTGTCTTTCCCGCCGAGCAGGTAGTCATAGATCCGGGCGTGGTGCGCGATGCTGGTGTCGAAGGCCGGGCGCTCAGCGTTCATCCAGACTCGCCCCTATCGCGTTCTGCTGCGGTTGCGCGCGCCATTCCTGACGGCCGACACATTACCGTTTATTTCGCCCGCATCACTACCGGCGGATCTGCCGTGCGGTCGCGGCGCAGGACTCGCGGCCGGCGGCACGGCCCAAATCAGTCGCGGTGCTTTTCTGCTGCGATCAGGCCGAGCAGGGCGCGGGCCGGGCCGGTGGGAGCGCGGTGCGCGGCGACGACGGCGGCCAGGTCACGGCGGATGCGCGGGGTGAGCGGGATGGCGCAGAGCCCCGGGACGTCCCGCACTGCGGCGGGCGGCAGGATGGCCAGGCCCATGCCGTGCCGGACGAACTCGGTGAGGTAGGCGATGGTCTGGGCCTCGCAGCTCACCCGCCGGGCTAGCCCGGCTCTGCCGCAGGCGGCGTCGATCTGGGCGGTGAGCGCGGAATCGGCGCGGTAGTCGACGAACTCGCGGTCGCGCAGCCCCGGGTCGGAGAGCCGGATGGCGGCGCGGCCGGCCAGCGGGTCGGCGGCGGGTACCGCCAGGACGAGGTCGTCGTGGCCCAGGTCGATGCGGGTCAGCCGGGCGGTGTCGACCGGCCCGTCCAGGAAGGCGATGTCCAGCTCGGCGTCGGCGACCGCGCGGGCCAGGGCAGCTGCAGAAGTGTGCGTGAGCCGGACGGTCACGCCGGGATGCGCGTGGTGCAGGCGGGCCAGCGCGGCGGCCACGTCGATGACGCCCATGGTCTGGATTGCCCCGGCCAGCAGGCGGCCGTGCAGCTGGCCGCGGATCCCGGCGACGGCAGCCCGGCCGTCCTCGGCGGCGGCCAGCGCGCGGCGGGCCGCGGGCAGCAGGGCCCGGCCGGCGGGCGTGAGCGCGACACGGCGGTTGTCCCGCACGAACAAGGTGTCGCCGAGGTCCCGTTCGAGCGCGCTAATCGACGCGCTCAGGCTCGACTGCACGACATGTACCCGGCTGGCGGCCCGGCTGAAGTGCAGTTCCTCGGCGACGGCGGCAAAGTGCGCAAGCTGACGCAGCTCCATAAATCGATTCTAGCGATGCTGATATTCGCCACAATCTGTTGGACCGATCATTGCGAGGCGGCCAGGCTGAACCGCAGACGTCCGCTGCACTGAAACGCGAGGTAACTACAGATGTCCCAGATCGCGCCCGCATCCACGCCGGTCCGGCCCTGGCCGCCCGTGCTCGTCCGCGCCGGGGGAGCCGAGCAGCTGCCCGCCATCGGCCATGTGCTGCTGGCCGACGCCCCGGCCACCGGCGGAGCGCTGAGCAGTCACCGGATCGCCCTGGCTCCCGGAGACTCCGGCGCTGTCCCGCACCGGCATGACGGCTCGTGCGAGCTGTTCTACATTCTCGGCGGCGCCCTCGATGTCCTCCTGGACACCGACGTCATCACGGCCCGGGAAGGCGACCTGCTGGTCGTGCCGCCCGGCACCGCCCATGCCTTCGGCCCGCACCGCGGCTCCGGCGCCGAGGCGCTGGTCATCATCACGCCCGGCATCGAGCGGTTCGGCTACTTCCGGCACCTGGTCGCCATCCGCCAGGGAGCAGAGTCCCGGCAGGTGCTGGCCGGGCTGCAGGACAGCTACGACACCCACTTCCTGGACAGCCCGGCGTGGACCCGCGCGCACGGCAGCACGACCGCCGCCAGCGGCCCGCAGTCCGCAGCACGGCAGGAGGCGGAACGATGATCTTCACCGACGCCGAGATCAGCTACCTGGCCAGTCAGCAGTTCGGCCGGCTGGCCACGGTCCAGCCCGACGGGACCGTCCAGGTCAACCCGGTGGGCTTCACGCACAACCGGGCCCTGGGCACGATCGACATCAGCGGCTACCGGATGGCCGGCAGCCAGAAATTCCGAAATGTCGCGGCCCGCGACCGGGTCGCCTTCGTCATCGACGACATCATCTCCCGCGAGCCCTGGCAGGTGCGCTGCCTGGAGGTCCGCGGCACCGCCGAGCAGGTCCGCCCCGCTGCCGGGGCGCAGCTGGCTGCCGGGACGGACGGCGCGCTCATCCGGATCCGTCCCCGCCGGGTCATCAGCTTCGGCCTCGACGATGCCGATCGGCAATCCCCGCTGCCGGCGCTCAGCGCCCGCGACGTCGGCTGAGGGCACCGGCCGGGCTGGCCGTACCGGGCACAGCCAGCCCGGCCGCGCCTACGGGCGAGTGGTCGCGAGTCCCGTGGCAGAGCCGCGCCGCACAGGGTAAGAAGGGACGTTGACATCCTCGCCCGGCCTGGTGCCGGAGACTGCCGGTGCGAGTCACCGGAATTTGACCGGTACCGGGCGGGCCGCCCTGGCGGGCCCGGACCCGCGCGGTGCCGCTACCGCCACGAAGCAAGGAGCCCGTATGAGTGAGGACCGGCCGGCCGTGCTGCTCCGGGACAACCCTGACGGCAGCGAGTACGAGGCCGTCGTGGACGGCAAGGTCATCGGGATCATCGGCTACGAGGATGCGCATCAGCGGCGGATCCTGATCAACACCGCGGTCGATCCCGAGTACCGCCACCACGGAGTCGCCCACCAGCTCATCGCCTACGCCCTGGACGACATCCGGGACCACCACCGGACGATCAGCATCATGTGCCCGATCGTCGGTGAGTTCATCCAGGAGCACCCGGAGTACGCCGGCCTGATCGACCCCGAGCATCCCGGCCGGGCCCCGCGACCGGCCTGAATCCCGCCGGGCGCGCCCGGCTGACTACTACTCGCGTGGCCCCTCAAGCGCCAGCCGGTAGCCGCTCGGGGTGACGATCAGCAGCCGCCGGTAAGTCCAGCCGGGAGCCGGGTTGTTGACCTCGAGCTCGAAGGCGATGCCCGCCGAGCCGCAGCGGTCCATGGCCGTGTCCACGTCGGTAACGCCAATCTGCCAGGTCAGCACGCTCGGCGGATCGTTGGCTTCCGGCGCCTCCTGGATGCCGAACTCGATCGTGCCGGTGCCGAAGGCGATGAAGTCCGGGTATTCCGGGCCCTCGTAGATGACCGGCAGGCCGAGTTTCTCGTACAAGGCGCGCTCGGCGGGCAGGTCACGCACGTTCAGCACCGGGGCCAGCCCGGTGAACAGATCGGAGGGCGCGCTCATGGCCCGATGCTAGCCGCGGGCGCTGCCTGCTGCCGGGCCGAGACGACAGCTGAATGCGCGGGGCCGGGGGGGCCGAAAGCGGCAAAAGGCCCGGTGGCTACCGTGGAGGCGGCCAGGCGATCTTCGAGCCTGCCCGAGGGGAGCACGATGCGCGCCGCGATCATTCACGGTGGGAGAGACGTCCGCCTGGAGACCGTTCCGGATCCGGTCCTGGCGGACGGGCAGGCCAGCGGCCTGGATGCAATCGTCCGGGTTGTGGCCTCGTGCGTGTGCGGGTCGGACCTGTGGCCTTACCGCGGGGCTTTTCCCGTCGCGCAGCCGCGGCGGATCGGGCACGAGTTCGTGGGCATCGTGGAAGAAACCGGTCGCGGCGTAGCGACGGTCAAGGCGGGCGACTTCGTGATCGCCCCGTTCTACGTGTGTGACAGCACGTGCGTGAACTGCCGCAACGGCTTCTCGGTGCACTGCATTAACGGCGGTGCCTGGGGCCGGGACATCGTGCACGAGGGCTTCGCCGACGGCTGCCAGGGCGAGCGCATCCGCGTCCCGCTCGCCGACGGCACCCTGTTCGTCGTTCCCGGCGAGATCGACCCCGCGCTCATCCCCGGCCTGCTGACCCTCTCCGATGTCATGGCGACCGGCCACCACGCCGCCGTGTCCGGCGGTGTCGGCAAGAACTCCACCGTCGCGGTGGTCGGCGACGGGGCCGTCGGGCTGTGCGCCGTGATCTCGGCCGTCCGGCTCGGCGCAGCCCGGGTCGTCGCCATGTCCCGGCACGCCGACCGCCAGGCACTGGCCCGCGAGTTCGGCGCCACTGACGTCGTCGCCGAGCGCGGCGAGCAGGGCATCGCCGCCCTCAAGGAGATGTTCGACGGGGTCGGCCCCGACATCGTCCTGGAATGCGTCGGCACCAAGGAGTCAATGGACCAGGCGCTGCGCTCGGCCCGGCCCGGCGGCCAGGTCGGTTTCGTCGGCGTCCCCGGCGGCGGCCCCGAGCTGCCCGTCTCCACGATGTTCAGCACCAACGTCGGCGTCCGCGGCGGCTGCGCCCCGGTTCGCGACTACATCTCCGAACTGCTGCCGGACGTGCTGTCCGGCGCCATCCAGCCCGGCCGCGTCTTCGACACCGAGATGCCGCTGACCGATGTCGCCGCCGCCTACACGGCGATGGACGAGCGCCGCGCCATCAAGGTCCTGCTCCGCCCCTGACGCCCGTCCGCCTGCCGGGCCGGCCGCGCCTGACGCGCGGACCGCCCGGCGGGCCCGGCTGCGGGCCGGCCTCCGGTCCTGACGGCGGGCGGCTCAGCCGCCGGGCAGCAGGCTGGCCGGGAAGGACTCCAGAAGCTCAGCCGGGTCGGCGTAGACCGCGGCAACCCCGGCGCCGAGGAGCTCGGCCCGGCTGATCCCGCCGCTCAGCACGCCGACGCACCGCACGCCGGCCTTGCGGCAGGCCCGGGCATCCCAGACGGCGTCGCCGGTGAACACCGCCTCGCCGGCGCTGGCGCCCGCCCTGTCCAGGGCAATCTGCACCAGGTCCGGCGCGGGCTTGCTCTGCTCGGCGTCCCCGGCCGAGGTGACCTCGTCGATAACGTCCTCGCAGTCCAGGACCGATCGCAGGACATCCAGCTCGCGCGGCCCGGCCGAGCTGGCCAGGACCACCCGCAGCCCGTAGTCGTGACAGGCGCGCAGCAGGTCCCGCGCACCGGGGACGGGGCGCAGCCGGGACCAGTACACCGAGTACAGGGCCGCCTGGGCCGTCCGGATGCCGTCGTCCGCGTCATGATCGCGGCCGGCTGGCAGGAGGGCGTCCAGCAGCCGGTCGGAGCCCATGCCGATGGCCCGGTGGATCCGGCTCATCGGCACGTCATGCCCGGCCTGAGTGAATGCCTCCCACCACGTGAGCACGTTCGGGTAGTTGCTGTCGACCAGCGTGCCGTCCACATCGAACAGCGCCGCCTTCATCGCTGCGGTCATCCGCTATCCCTACCCCGCCGGACCCGGGCCAGCCCGCGGACGGCTGCGGCGCCGGCTCGCTCAGCGTGCTGGGAGAGCCACAGCTGCGGGCTGGCCTGGTGCGACCGGCTGTCGAAGGAGCCGTGCGCGCCGTGGTCGGAGCCGGGCGGCTGGTCCACGGGCTCCCAGAGGTTGTCCGGGCGGCCGGGCCGCTCCCGCTGATCGGTCTGCTGGCTGTCGTAGCCGGTCCGGGCCAGGTAGCGGTCCAGCAGCGGGGCGGCGAACTTCTGGGCCAGCAGCGTGGCTGCCGTGCTCTCGCCGACCCAGTACTGCTTGCGGCCGGGGTGGTCAGCGGCGAAGACGATGCCGCGCGCGGCGACCTCCGGCTCATAGATCGGCGGGACCGGCTGCGGGTTTCGCGGCAGCCGGGACCGGACCCAGGAGAACTGCGGGGTATTGACCGCCGGCATCTGCACCAGCGTGACCTGCACGCCGCTGCCCTCGTGCAGCAGCTCGCAGCGCAGCGACTCGGTGAACCCGTTGATGGCGTGCTTGGCTCCGCAGTAGGCCGACTGCAGCGGGATGGCACGCTCGCTGAGCGCGGACCCGACCTGCACGATCGTGCCGCGATCGCGGGGCTTCATCAGCCGCAGGGCGGCCATGGTGCCGTACACGTAGCCGAGATAGCTGACCTCGGTGACCCGCCGGAACTCGGCTTCGGTGATCTCGGTGAACGGCGCGAACACCGAGGTGAACGCGACATTGATCCACACATCGACCGGCCCGAGCTCAGCCTCGGCCTGCCCGGCCGCGGCGCTGACCTGATCGGGATCGGCCACGTCCGCCTGCAGGATCAGCGGCGTGCCGCCGGCCGCGCGGACGTCGGCGGCCGCCGCCTCCAGGCCGGCCTTGCCCCGGGCCAGCAGCGCCACCCGGGCCTGCCGCCGCCCGTACTGGATGGCTGTCGCCCGGGCGATGCCTGCGCTAGCCCCGGTGATCACGACGGTCTGGGTCATAGCTGATGTGTCCTCTCGCAGTAGTGGCGGGCAGCGGGGTGCCGGATGCGGCGCGGCTATCCGGCGGCCGCCGGCCCGGGCGGCCCGGACAGCCGGACGGCGGACTCCAGGACCGCAGCGTGCACGAAGGCCTGCGGCAGGTTGCCGCGCAGCTGCCGCTGATGCACGTCGTATTCCTCGGTGTAGATCCCGGCCGGCCCGCAGGCGGCCCGGTTGCGCTCGAACCAGCGCGCCGCGCCGGCCTCATCGCCCAGCGCGTGCGCGGCCTGGGCCATCCACTGCCCGCACAGCAGGAAGGCCCCCTCGGCCTTATGCAGCGGCCGGGCGTCCTGCCGGAACCGGTAGATGAACCCGTCATCGCCCAGCTCGTCGGCCACGGCCCGCACCGTCGCCCGGGCCCGCGGGTCATCGGTCCCGACCGCGCCGCGGATGACCGCCAGCAGCAGCGCAGCGTCGACGCGCTCGTCGCCGGGGGCACGCTGCCAGCGGCCGGTGGCATGGGTGACGTCGGCGAGGCTGGCCATGATCTGGTCGGCCAGGCTGCTCCACTCGCCGGCCTCCCGGCGGGCCGCCGTGCCCGGCGCCTGGCCGGCCGCCGCGGCCATGGCCCGCAGCCCGGAAGCGCAGGCGAGCCGGGAGTGCGCCCAGTGCTGCGCGTCCAGCTCCCAGATGCCGGCGTCCGGGTCGGCCCACCGCTTCCCGATCGCGGCGGCCGCGACCCGGGCCGCCTGCCAGGTGTCCGGGCTGGCCCGGTCCAGTCGCACCGCGGCGGCGAGCAGCTGGAGCACCTCGCCGAGCGCGTCGAGCTGGTACTGGTCGCGGACCCGGTTCCCGGTCCGTACCGTGCCGCCGGGGTAGCCGCGCAGCCGCAGGCCGCGCTCGCCGGGAATTGGCTCGCCGGCCACGGTGTAGGCCGGCATCAGGTCCGGGCCGTCGGCCAGCACGCGGTCGGTGATGAACCGCACCGTCCCGTCCAGCAGCGGATGCGGCCCGTGCGCGGCCAGGGCCAGGCCGGCGTAGCACTGGTCGCGGATCCAGGCGTAGCGGTAGTCGTAGTTCCGGACGCTCTCCAGCCGCTCGGGAATGGAGGTCGTCGCGGCCGCGGCCAGCGCCCCGCTGGCGGAGGTGAGCCCGGCGAGCACCGCATAGGCATGCCGGGCATCGCTGACCGCGACCAGATCGGTGCAGTCCGGGACGACGGAGGACCACGCCTCCTCGGTGCCTGCCCAGGCCGCGCCGGGATCGGGCGGCGGCCCGTCCAGCGGCCGGTCGCTGATCTCCAGGACCAGGTCATGCTGCTGGCCGGGCTCCAGGCGCAGCGTCATCCCGAGGCTCTGCCCGGCGGGATCGGGCCGGGCGCGTCCCGCCCCGGACAGCCGGAACCGCAGCGGCCCGCAGCGTCCGGTCCAGGCGCCGCGCGACCGGGTCAGGTCGCGGACACCGGTGCGGCCGAACGCCCCGCGCATCTCCAGCGCGACCCGGACCCGGGCGCTGCCCTCGATGGCCATGACCCGGCGCAGCAGCACCACGCGGTGCGGGTCGCCCGGCCTGGCCAGCGCCTCCCGGCACTCGGTGACGGAGTCGCCGACCCATCGGCTGTGCCAGATCAGGCTGCCCGGCTCGTAGTAGCCGCCCCAGACATGCCACGGGTCGGACGGAGTCACCGCATAGCCGCCCTGGCCGCCGATCAGCGAGGCGAAGACCGCCGGACTGTCCCAGCGCGGCGCGCACAGCCAGACGATCGCGCCGTCTGGCCCGATCACCGCGCCGCGCTCGCCGTCACCGATAAAGGCATACTCCCGCAGCACTCGCGGCGGCCAGGCCGTGCGCGCGGCGCGGGCGGCGTCATCCCGTGCGGCGTTATCCGGCACGGCGCCGCCTCCCCGGCAGCCGGGTCATACTGGCCCCGGCCCGGCAGGAACTCCTGAACCTTGGTCTTCACGCCCTCGACAATGACGCTGCGCCGGTTCTCATCGCCCTTGATCAGCGCGGCCGCAGCGTCCTTGGCCTGCTCGAACGTGGCGTGCGGCGGAATCGGCGGGATGCTCGGGTCGGTGCGGACGTCCAGCACGGCCGCCGGCCGGCCCGCAGCGCGCTGTCCCACGCCGGGCCGACCTCCTCGGGCTTGTCGACGTGCAGGCCGACCAGCCCGAGGCTCTCGGCGAAGGCCGCGTAGTCGACGTCGGGCAGGGTCTGCGACTCGGTGAACTTGGGCGCGCCCTCCATCGCCCGCATCTCCCAGGTGACCTGGTTGAGGTCGTTGTTGTGCAGCACGGCGATGATCAGCCGCGGGTCCGCCCACTGCTCCCAGTAGTGCTTGATCGTGATGAGCTCGGCCAGGCCGTTCATCTGCATCGCCCCGTCGCCGGCGAACACGATCGCGGGCCGGTCCGGCGCGGCGAACTTGGCGCCGATCCCGTACGGCACGCCCGGCCCCATGGTGGCCAGGGTGCCCGACAGCGAGCCGCGGACGTCGCCGCGGAACTTCAGCTGGCGGGCGTACCAGTTGGCGCTGGAGCCGGAGTCGGCGGCGACGATCGCGTTATCCGGCAGCCGCTCGGATAGCTCGCGGAACAGCAGCATCGGGTTGACCGGATCGGCCTCGACCTCGGCCTCGGCGGCCATCACCTCCCACCAGCGGGCCACCTTCTCCTCGATGCCCTGCCGCCAGGACTGGTCCTCCTTGGGCGCCAGCATCGGGATCAGCGCCCGCAGCGTGGCCGCCGCGTCACCGACCAGGTTGACCTCGTACGGGTAGCGCATCCCGATCATCGACGGGTCGATGTCGATCTGCACCGCGCGGGCCTGGCCGAACTCGGGCAGGAACTGGGTGTACGGGAAGCTGGACCCGATCGTCAGCAGCGTGTCGCAGCCCTGCATCATCTCGTAGCTGGGCCGGGTGCCGAGCAGCCCGATCGACCCGGTGACATACGGCAGCTCGTCGGACAGCACGTCCTTGCCCAGCAGCGGCTTGGCCACCCCGGCGCCGAGCAGTCCGGCCACCTGCTCCACCTCGCCGCGGGCACCGCGGGCGCCCTGCCCGGCCAGGATGGCCACCTTGGTCCCGGAGTTGAGGATGTCCGCGGCGCGGCGCACCGCTTCATCGCCGGGCACCGCGGTGGGCCAGTCGATGCCGGTACTGGAGGGCACCATCTTGAACGCGTGGCCGGGCGCGGCGTAGGGCAGTTCCTGCACGTCGGAGGGGATGATGATGGCCGTCGGGGCGCGCCGGCCCACCGCCGTGCGGATGGCCCGGTCCAGCACGTTGGGCAGCTGCTCGGGGACGGTCACCATCTGGACGTAGTCGCTGGCCACGTCCTTGAACAGCGACAGCAGGTCGACTTCCTGCTGGTAAGAGCCGCCCATCGCCGACCGGCTGGTCTGGCCGACGATGGCCACCACCGGCACGTGGTCGAGCTTGGCGTCATACAGCCCGTTCAGCAGGTGGATCGCGCCGGGGCCGGAGGTGGCCATGCAGATGCCGGGCCGCCCGCTGAACTTGGCATAGCCGACGGCCTCGAAGGCGGCCATCTCCTCGTGCCGGGCCTGGACGAACTGGGGCGAGTTACCGGCCCGGCCCCAGGCGGCCAGGATCCCGTTGATCCCGTCGCCGGGGTAGGCGAAGACGTGCTCGGTGCCCCAGTCGCGCAGTCGCTCGAGCAGGTAGTCGGCAACGGTGGGTGCGGCCATGACAGGACGCTCCTTTCGTGGTGAGCCGTTCGCGGGGGAGTCCTCAGCCGCTGGCGCGGGCGGCCATCTGGTCGGCAGCGCGGGCGGCGAGGGCCATGATCGTCAGGGCGGGATTGGCGCTGCCCTGAGTTGGCAGCACGCTCCCGTCGGTGATGTAGAGGTTGGGCACCGCGAAACTGCGGCCGTCCCGGTCCACGACCCCGTCGCGCTCGTCGGCGGCCATCCGGGCGCCGCCGACCAGGTGCGCGAACCGGTCGATCGTGATGACCTCGGTGGCGCCGGCGGCCCGCAGGAGCTGCTCCATGACGTCCTGAGCAGCGCGCATGAGCTGGCGGTCGTTGTCGCACTGGGAGTAGGACATCCGGGCCACGCGCAGGCCGTACCGGTCGCGCTCGCTGTCCAGGGTGACCCGGTTGTAGGGCAGGGCCAGGAACTCGCACAGCGCGCCCACGCAGGCCCAGTGCACGTAGTCACTCATATAGCCGCGCAGCTGCGCGCCCCAGTGACCCTGGGCGGCGACGTGCTCGGCCCAGGTGATCGGCAGCGGCGAGACATTCTGGATCGAGAACCCGCGCCGGTAAGACTGAGCCGGGTCGGTCTCGTAGAACTCCTCGCTGCTGACCTCCGGCGGCGGCGCCTTGTACATCCGCACCTCGGACTCGAACCGGCCGGCGGTCTGCGGCGCGCCCTGCACCATCAGGTACCGGCCGACCTGGTCGAAGTCGTTGCACAGCCCGTCCGGGAAGCGCCGGGATGCCGAGTTGAGCAGCAGCCGCGGCGTCTCGATCGAGTACCCGGCCACGGCGACCGCCGCGGCCCGCTGGAAGCGCGGCACGCCGCCGCGGATGTAGTGCACGCCGGTGGCCTGCCCGGTCCGCTCGTCGACGGCAATGCCCGTCACCATCGAGTCGGGGCGGATCTCGGCGCCGTGCGCCAGCGCGTCGGGAACGTGGGTGATCAGCGGCGAGGCCTTGGCGTTGACCTTGCAGCCCTGCAGGCAGAAGCCGCGGTAGATGCAGTGCGGCCGGTTGCCGAACCGCCCGTTGGGGATGGCCACCGGGCCGACCCTGGCCTCGATGCCCAGCGCCCGGGCGCCGCGCAGGAACACCTCACCGTTCCCGCCGACCGGGTGCGGCCGGTGCGGGTAGGAGTGCGGGTGGCCCCACGGCCACCGCTCGCCGGCCACCGGCAGCTCGGCCTCGATGTCGCGGTAGTACGGCTCCAGGTCGGCGTAGCTGAGCGGCCAGTCCGCGCCGACCCCGTCGGCCGACAGCGTGCGGAAGTCGCTCGGGTGCAGCCGCGGCGTGTAGCCGGCGTAGTGCACCATCGAGCCGCCGACGCCGCGGCCGGAGTTGTTCGACCCCAGCGGCACCGGGTCGGCGCCGTCGATGACCCGCGGCTCGGTCCAGTACAGGTGGTGCGAGCCGGCCTCGTCGCTGACCCAGTCGGCGTCCGGGTCCCAGAACGGCCCGGCGTCCAGGGCGGCGACCCGCCAGCCGCGCCGGGCCAGCCGCTGGGTCAGCGTCGCCCCGCCCGCGCCGCAGCCCACCACGACCAGGTCCAGCTCGTCGGCGTCGGCGAACCGCCGCATGCCCGCGCGCAGCCGGTGATTAGTCCGGGTGCCGTCGTTGGGCAGCAGCCACGCCGAGTCGTTGCGATCCCGCACGCTCGTCACGACGCGCCTGCCAGCGGATCGGCGACCGGGCCCGCCGCGGTGTCCCCGGCCAGGCCCGCCATCAGGTCCGCTTCCGGGCCGGCGACCGGGTCGGCCGACGGCCGTGCGTCAGCGACCTCGAACGGCTCCCGCCGGTCAATCCCGGCGTTCTTGTAGCCGCGCGGGTAGGCCGGGCCGGGGAAGCCGGCCTCGGTCCAGGCGGCCGGGTGGGAGTAGAACGCCGTGCACGCATACCGCGTCCACAGGCTCCAGATATGGGCCGCGTTCAGGCCGTGCCACTCGCCGCTGCCCAGGTCCTGGACCGCCTGGATCACCGCGCGCTGATCGGCCGCGGGCAGTTCAGCGAACCCGGAACCGAACTTGGCCCGGGCATCGGCATCCAGGTAGCCCAGCGTGTCCCGCCACGCCTGGCCGTCCTCGGGCAGGTCGGCGTACCGCCAGCCGTCGGTCTGCGCCTCGGCCAGCCGGGCGTCGATCATCGCGGTCACCGGGACAATCCGCGCGGAGTCCTGGCCCAGCAGCTGGTCACACAGCGCGGTCGCGATGGCCTCCTCCGCCGGGGTGAAGTACCGGATGTCCGGCGGGCGGCCCAGCCGGCCCAGTACCACTCCCGCGGTCACCTGATCCCAGTGCGTGGCCTGCGCCGCCGGGTCGAAGCCCGGGAACCGGGTGCCGTCGGCACCGGTCATCGCTCGCGCCGCAGCACGGCGGCCAGCAGGCCCATCCCGCCGACCATCGTGACCAGCAGCGGGGCCAGCACCGGCGGTCCCATTTCCATGTTGTAGCGGGCGTTCGACCAGCCGCCCGGTTTCTGCGCGATGCCGCGGGCGTGCAGGTAGGTGCCCTGCAGGCCGTTGGCGACGATGGCCGCCGAGGCCAGCGGCAGCGCCGTCTTGGCCAGCCGCTGGCTGCAGAATCCGGCCACCCCGGCCGCCGCGCCCACCGGGCCGAGCACCACCGGCAGCCACATCATCTTGTTGCCGAAGCTGGCGCTGTCGTGCTCGAAGAAGATCTCCGCCGCGGTGACCAGTGCCCCCGCGGCCGTCAGGGCGGACAGGCTCCGCTCGAACCGGCCCGTCTCGACATTAACGATCATCCGGTCAATGCCGGTGACCGCGTGCTCATGCCGCCTGCTGCGCACGCCGCCTCCTTTCGCGCTGTCTGTCCGGCGCCGCTACCCGGCACCTCCGGCAGCAAACCCGGCGAGGCTGCCGCCCGTGCCGGATCCACCCGCCGGCGTGTCATCCTGGGGGCGTGGAACCGGGGACCACTGCCGCAGACTGGGCTGACCAGCAGGTCGGCACGGTCCGTGATGACCCGGCCGGCCGGCTCGCGCTGATGCAGCGCTGTTACTACGGCCCGTACGGCCAGGCGCCCCGGCATCTGCCGTTCCGCCGCGCGGCCACCTCGTTCATGCGCTGGCAGCTCCGCCGGGGCGTGCTGCAGCCGTCCGCCGGCGGACGGCCGGGCAGCCCGTGGTGGCGCGCGGTGAACGAGCGCATCCTGCGGGACGGGTGCGAGGCAGTGGCGCTGAGCGGGGACCTGCCCGGCCGGGCCTCGTCGCCCACCGTGGACCACTGGATGTCCTTCGCGGACTACCCGGCCGCCCGGTCCTGGTACCGGGCGCACAACGGGAGCGTCGTCGCGGCCTATCTGGAGCACCGCGACCTGGCCGAGGCGGAGAACGCGGCCGAGCGGTTCTTCATGAATGTCATCTTGTGCCGGGTGCTCTACGCCCACGCACTGGTGGCCGCGCCCCGGATGTCACTCGGGTGGCTGCGCCCGCTGGCCCCGGTCCTGGGTGACCCGCGGCTCGGGATGACCGGGATCTTCCTGCAGCTGTCCCGGGTGCTTCCCGGCGAGTACCCGCTGCCCGGCAGCGTCCGCTCCTACCTGCGCGCCGAGCTCGGATTCGGCCGCCTGCTGGATTACGGGGTGATCCAGCCGCGGCTGCGGCAGCTCTTCGAGTGGTCGGCGCACGAGCTGGGAGCGCCCGGCCTGCTCGACTGCGCCCGGCCCGGCGAGATGACCTACGCGTGGTCGGACCGCAGCGTCTGGCAGCCGCCGGCGTCGCTCGGCGTGCAGCTGGCCCGCCGGGCGCTGCCGCCGGCGCGGCGGGCCCGGTGAGCGGCCGGGGTTTGGAATGGCCGCTGACCGGTAGTAGCGGCGCATGGCAGACTCAGTAACGGGGCCCGCGGCCAGTCCCGTCCAGAGCGGCCAGCCGGGCGCGGCCTGGCCGCCCGCCGCACCCTCGCTACCCGGGTCGCTCGCGCCCGCGGCCAGCCCGGCCCCGGTCATCGATGACCTGACCGCGTCGGTGTACGTCATCCCGACCGATGCCCCGGAGGCCGACGGCACGCTGGCCTGGAGCCAGACCACGCTCGTCCTGGTCACCGCCCGGGCCGGCGGCCAGCAGGGCACCGGCTGGAGCTACGCGGCCGGCGCCGCGGCGAGCATCGTCACCGACGTCCTGGCCGGCGTCGTCCGCGGCCGCAGCGCGCTCGACATTCCCGCGGCCGCCGAGGCCATGACCCGCGCGCTGCGCAACATCGGCCGCCGCGGCGTGGCCGCGATGGCGCTGTCGGCCGCGGACATCGCGCTGTGGGACCTGAAGGCCCGGCTGCTCGGCCTGCCGCTGGCCAGCCTGCTCGGCCAGGCCCGGCCCAGCGTCCCGGTCTACGGCAGCGGCGGCTTCACCACCTACGACGAGCAGCAGACCCGCGCCCAGCTCGCCGGCTGGACGGAGGGCGAGGGCATCCCGCGCGTCAAGATCAAGATCGGCGAGTCGTGGGGCGGCAGCGAGCGACGCGACCTGGACCGGGTGGCCCTGGCCCGGTCCGTGATCGGCCCGGACACCGAGCTGTACGTGGACGCCAACGGCGGCTACACCGCCGGCCAGGCGGTCCGGGTCGCCAGGGAACTCGCGCATTACGGCGTGACCTGGTTCGAGGAGCCCGTCTCCTCCGACGACCTGGCGGGCCTGGCGGCGATCCGGCAGCAGGTCACCCCCGACGTCGCCGCCGGCGAGTACAGCTTCACGCTGGCCGACTCCGCCGCGCTCATCAGCGCCGGGGCGGTGGACTGCCTGCAGCTCGACGTCACGCGGTGCGGCGGGATCACCGAGTTCCTGCGCGGCGCCGCGCTGGCTGCTGCCCATAACCTGCAGGTCTCCGCGCACTGCGCGCCCAGCCTGCACGCCATCGTGGGCACCGCCATCCCGAACCTGCGGCACGTCGAGTACTTCCACGACCACCAGCGCATCGAGCACCTGCTGTTCGACGGCACCCTCAGCCCGCTGGGCGGCAGCCTCACCCCGGACCTGGCCGCTCCGGGCCTGGGACTGACCCTGCGTCAGGCCGACGCCGCGGCATACCGGGCATAGCCGCCGCCGGCCCGTCCGCCGGTGCCCGCCCCGGCGACCCGCCCGCTGACAGTGCGCGGTCGCAGGCGCGCCACCCTGCACAATGATGGGTTCAGGCGCGAGCAGGCGCACCGAGGACTACTGCTCAGGCGAGGAGAGTCCGATGACAGCATCGTCATCCGGCAGCGCGGGCGACGCCGGGCCGCAGCGCGGCGAGGACGCCGCGGCGGCGTCGCTCTGCGCCGTCAGCACGACCCGGTGCCCGGCCCGGACCCGGCTGTACCGGGACGGGTCGCTGGAGCTGGAAGGGTTCCCGGTCGCCGACATCAGTGACTACCTCGCCGATGAGAGCACGACCGTCTGGCTGGACCTGGAAAAACCCAGCCCCGCTGACCTCGCGGTGATCAGCGAGGAGTTCGGGCTGCATCCGCTGGCCATCGAGGATGCCGTGCACCATCACCAGCGGCCCAAGCTCGACCGCTACCGCAGTCACCTGTTCCTGACCGCCTACGGCGCGCACCTGGCGCCCGGCACGGGCCTGCTGGCTACCAGCGAGCTCGCCGCGTTCCTTACCGGGCGGGCGCTGATCACCGTCCGCAAGGACGACGGGCTGGACATCGGAGCGGTCGTGCAGCGCTGGGATGACAACCCCGACCTGGCGCGGTTCGGGGTGGGCTACCTGCTGCACGGGGTGCTGGACTACATCGTGGACGCGCACTTCGAGGCCGTGCAGAGCCTGGATGACCTGGTCGAGGCGCTGGAAGATCAGCTGTTCGATAACCTCGCGCCGCCCCTGGTCCTGCACCAGCGGATATTCGAGCTGCGCAAGAGCCTGGTCATGCTGCGCCGGATCGTGATCCCGATGCGCGAGGTCGTGAACGCCGTGATGCGGCATGACCTGAACATCGTCGCGGACGACATGATGCCCTACTACCACGACGTCTACGATCACGTGCTGCGCGCCGCCGACTGGTCCGACAGCCTGCGGGACCTGGTGACCTCCATGCTGGAGACCAACCTGACCATCCAGAGCAACCGGATGAACATCGTCATCAAGAAGGTCACCGGCTGGGCCGCGATCGTCGCCGTGCCCACCTTCATCACCGGCTATTTCGGGATGAACGTGCCCTATCCCGGTTTCAGCAACGAGACCGGGTTCGCCCTGTCTGTCACCGCCATGGTGGTGGCCGCGGCGGGCCTGTACCTCATCTTCCGGCGCAACGACTGGATCTGAGCCCGGCCCGGCCGTCCCGGCGCCCGTAACCTGGGGCCATGGGCCAGGCCGAGGATGAGATCCGCATCGACGCCGAGGATGCGCTGGGGGCCATCGACGGCCTGCAGGTGCGGCGGATGTTCAGCGGCTGGGGCTTCTACCGGGGCGGCCTGCTGTTCGCGGCCGCGTGGGACGGCGAGTTCCGGTTCCGCAGCCGCCAGGACGGCCACTGGGTCTACGAGGCGGTCAGCCGGGAGCTGCTGGACGAGCCTGACCAGCTAGTCGCGGCAGCCCGCGCGGCTCTCGCCCGGCTGGCGGCCGAGCCCGCGGCCCGGCCAAAACCCCGCCGCAGGGGCCCGCCCCGGCAGCGCTGACCGCCGCTCCTGGCCTGGTCTGGCGGCGGCGGGCTCCCTCGGCCGCCAGCCCCATGTCACAGACAGCCGGTGCTATCTCGTCTCAGGTAACACAGACAGATAACCGGAATCGAGAAGGTGACAGTCATGCGCGTGTTCGTGGCAGGCGCGACCGGGGTCCTGGGGCAGCGGCTGGTGCCGCAGCTCGTGGCCCGCGGCCACCAGGTGACGGGGACGACGACCAGCCCGGCCAAGCTGAACGTCCTCGAGAAGCTCGGCGCCGACGGCGTCGTGATGGACGGGCTGGACGCGATGTCGGTCGGCGAGGCGGTGGCGGCCGCCCGGCCGGACACGATCGTGCACGAGATGACCGCCATCAGCCCCGCTCATGCCGGAAAGGCCGACTTCAAGCACATCGACAAGTGGTTTGCCGGCACCATCCGGCTGCGCACCGAGGGGACCGACCACCTGCTGGCCGCCGCGCAGGCCGCCGGCGTCTCCCATGTCGTCGCGCAGGGCTACGCCAGCTGGAACGGCATCCGCGAGGGCGGCTGGGTGAAGACCGAGGACGACCCGCTGGACCCCTTTACCGGGACGGTCATGGAGTCCGGCGCGAGCGCCATGCGCTACCTCGAGGACGCGGTCCTGCGGGCGGGCGGCGCGGTGCTGCGCTACGGCGGGTTCTACGGGCCGGGCGCCACCGACGACCAGGTGGAGCTCGTGCGCAAGCGGCAGTTCCCGCTCGTCGGCAGCGCCGCCGGCTACCTGTCGTGGATCCACCTCGACGACGCGGCGAGCGCTACGGTGCTGGCCGTGGAGCAGAAGGTGACGGGCGTGTTCAACATCGTCGACGATGAGCCGGCCCCGTCCCGCCAGTGGCTGCCCTACCTGGCCGAGTGCGCCGGCGCCCGGCGGCCCATGCGAGTCCCGGCCTGGCTGGCCCGGCTGCTGGCCGGCGAGGCGGCCGTGATGATGATGACCGAGGCGCGCGGCTTCTCCAACGCCAAGGCCCGGCGGGAGCTCGGCTGGGAGCTGCGCTACCCGTCGTGGCGGCAGGGCTTCCGGGAGGGCCTCGGGTGAGCAGCGACGGCGAGTTCGAGGAACTGCGGCCGCTGCTGTTCTCGATCGCCTACCGGATCCTCGGCAGCGTCAGCGAGGCCGAGGACGCGGTCCAGGAAACGTGGCTGCGCTGGGCGGCGTCCCCGGTGCAGCCCGCCTCGCCCCGCGCTTTCCTGTCGGCGACGGTGACCCGGATCTCGATCGACGTGCTGCGCTCGGCCCGGGTGCGGCGGGAGCAGTACGTCGGGCCGTGGTTCCCGGAGCCGCTGCTGACCGACCCGTACCAGGATCCGGAGCGCTCGGCCGAGCTGGCCGACTCGCTGTCGATGGCGGCGCTGCTGCTCCTGGAGCGGCTCAGCCCGCTGGAGCGCGCGGTGTTCGTGCTGCGCGAGGTCTTCGGGTTCGGCTTCGGCGAGATCGCCCCGGCCGTGGGCCGGTCCGAGGCGGCCTGCCGCCAGCTCGCCGTGCGGGCCCGCCGGCACGTGGACGCCGGCCGGCCCCGGTTCGCGGCCGGCCAGCGCGAGCGCGAGGAGCTCGCCGGGCGCTTCTTCGGCGCCTTCCGGGACGGGGACGTCGACGGACTGCGCGAGCTGCTCGCCGCCGACGTGCACCTCGTCGGTGACGGCGGCGGCAAGGCCCCGCAGTGGAAGCGCATCTCCGGCGCGCTGAACGTGGCCCGGCTGCTCGCCGCGATGGTCGCGGCCTTCGCCCGGCTCGGCGTCGCCGTGCAGCGCCAGGAGGTGAACGGCCAGCCCGGCGCGATCATCCGGGACCGGGACGGCCGGGTCATCGCCATCCTGGCGCTCGACATCCAGGACGGCCAGGTCCAGGCGATCCGCTCGGTGACCAACCCCGACAAGCTCGGGCACATCGGCCCGGTCGCAGATACCCGGGCACTGCTCCGCGAGGCGAGCCAGGCGCGGTGGCCCCGGAACGACCCCGGGAGGTCAGCTGCTGACCTCCCGGATCTGGCCGTTCGTGATGATCCGCGCCCAGTCTGATCCGCTGGCGGCATGCCCGGCGAGGCGAGACTAGAGGTAGCGCGCGAAATCATCGGCGCGGCGGCCGTCAGCGGTGCGCCTCCTGCTGATCGCCGTCCAGCAGGGTCAGCTCGTCCCTGGTCGGCAGGCCCTCCCAGTCGCCCCGCTGCGCCACCGCGAACGCGCCGGCCGTCACGGCGCGGCGCAGCCGCCCGGCGATGTCCGCGCCGTCCAGCCGCGCCGACAGGTATCCCGCCGTGAACGCATCCCCGGCGCCGATCACGTCGACGACCGGAACCCGGCGGGCCGGCTCGTGCACCCGCCCGTCCCGGGTCAGCACCTCGGCCCCGGCCGCGCCCTGCTTGACCACCACTTCCTGCGCCCCGCCCGCGAGCAGCAGCCCGGCGATCTCTGGCAGGCTGGCCGGGCCGGGCTGCCCGCTGTCACCGGCAGCCGGGTCCGGGACTGTCAGCGCGAGTTCCGCCGCCGAGCCCAGCACCACGTCCGCCAGCGGCGCCAGCGACGCCAGCACCGCCCGGGCCTGGCCGGGCATCCCACAGCTGCGACCGGTAGTTGATGTCCAGCGACGTGCCAGCCCCGGCGGCCCGCGCGCGGGCGAGCACCTCGGTCACGCAGTCCCGGCCGGCCGGCGGACAAAGCCGCGGTGATGCCGGTCGCGTGCACCCAGGCGACGTCCTCGCGCAGCGCGGGCAGTACGTCAGCCGCGCTGATCGCCCCGCCCGCCGAGCCGGCCCGCCGGTAGGTCACCCGCACGACAGTCCCGACGCGCTCTTCGAAAATGAGCAGGCCCGTGCCCCGTTCTGGATCTGCTGCGATCGCGCCGGTGTCCACGCCCTCGGCCCGCAGCGTGCGGACGATCAGCGCGCCGAGCTCGTCGGCGCCGACCCGGCCCGCCCACCGGACCGGATGGCCGAGCCGGGCCAGCCCGATGGCCACGTTGGACTCCGCGCCGGCCACCGACAGCCGCAGGCTCCCGCCCAGCCGCAGCGGCTGCTCGCTGCGCAGCGCGGCCATCGTCTCGCCGAAGGTCAGGATCACGCTCACGCCGGCCCGCCCGGGTGTCCGCTGGCCGGGCCGCTGGCCCCGGCGCTGCCCGGCCGGGTGACGGCCAGGAACTCCCGGGCCCGCCCGGCCAGTCCCGCTACCGCCTCCGCCGCCGCGGCGGGCGACGCCGCCGCGCCATCGCGCGCCGCGTCTCCCACCAGCGGCGAGCCCACGCCCACCGCCACGGCACCGGCCGCCAGGTACTGCGCCGCGGCCGCGACATCCACGCCGCCGACCGGCACGAACGGCGCCTCCGGGAACGGGTCGCGCAGGGCCCGCAGGTATGCCGGGCCGCCCAGCGATGCGGGGAACAGCTTCACGGCCGCCGCGCCGGCCGCCAGGGCGGCCATGACCTCGCTGGGGGTGAGCGCGCCAGCGATCGCCGGCAGCCCGTGCCGGACCGCAGCGGGCACCGCCGCGCTCATCCCCGGCGTGACGATGAAGGCCGCCCCGGCGCTGGCGACCAGGTCCACGTCCGCCGCGGTCCGCACCGTCCCGGCGCCGATCAGCGTGCCGGGCCGGGCCTGGGCGCGGGCCTGGCTGATGACGTCGGCGGCGCCGGGCGTGGTGAGCGACACCTCGATCAGCCGGACGCCGGCCTCGGCCAGCGTGCGTACCGCCGCCAGGCTGGCTGCCTCACTGGTGCCCCGGACGATCGCCAGCAGCCGGCCGGACGCCAGCTCCGCCGCGAGATCCATCAGCTCCTCCGTCGGCTCGTCAGGACGCCCGCGGCCGGCCCGGCCGCGGTCCGCTTGACGGTACCGCGCTCAGCTGAGCCGGTCAGCGGCACCGGTCAGAGGCCCCGCTCGCCGAGCCAGCCGGCCAGCCTGCCGGCCCGGCTGACCGCGCGCAGCCGCCGCTCGGTCTGGGTGCGGGCCTCCTCGGCGGCCACGATCAGCAGCCGGTCGCCCTCCCGCAGCGCCGTCGTCGACTCCGGCACGAACCCCTTGCCGTCCCGGATGATCAGCGCCACGTTCGCCTCGGCCGGCAGCCGCAGCTCGAAGATCTCCACTCCGGCCAGCCGCGAGTCCGCCGGTATCTCGGCCTGCAGCAGGTCGGCGTGCAGCAGGTCCAGCGGCGCAGCCTCGATGTCGATCTCCTGCAGTTCCTCCGGCGACATCACCCGCAGCCAGCGGGCCGCCAGCGGCAGCGTCGGCCCCTGCACCAGCGTGAAGATCACCACCACGATGAACACCACGTCGAACAGCCGGGTCGCGCCGGCCAGCCCGGCGCTGATCGGGATCGTGGCCAGCACGATCGGCACCGCGCCGCGCAGCCCGGCCCACGACAAGAAGGCCTGCTGGCGCCAGGGCACCCGCAGCGGCAGCGTCGAGATCAGCACCGACAGCGGCCGGGCGACCAGCACCAGCACCGCGCCCGCGGCCAGGGCAGGCAGGATGACGGCGGGCAGCCGGGCCGGCGAGGCGAGCAGGCCGAGCATGACGAACAGCCCGATCTGCGCCAGCCACGCCACTCCCTCGGCGAACCCGCGGGTCGCCGGGCCGTGCGGCAGCCGGGCATTGCCCAGCACCAGCGCGCACACATACACGGCCAGGAAGCCGCTGGCGTGGGCCAGCGAGGCGGCGCCGTAACTGGCCACGATCAGTGCCAGCACCGCGATCGGGTACAGCCCCGAGGCCGGCAGCGCCACCCGGCGCAGGGCCAGCGCGCTGATCCACCCGAGGGCAAGCCCGATCGCGGCCCCGGCGACCAGCTCGTAGACCACCAGCCCGAAGATCAGCGCCGGCCCGTCGTGCGAGCCGGTCGCGCTCAGCAGCGTCACCGCCAGCACCGCAGGCGCGTCGTTGAACCCGGACTCCGCCTCCAGCGTGGCTCCCAGCCGGGGCGGCAGCGGCAGCTTGCGCAGCACCGCGAACACCGCCGCCGCATCGGTCGGCGCCAGCACCGCGCCGAGCAGGAGTGACTCCCGCCAGTCCAGGCTCAGCATCCAGTGCGCGGCCACGCCGACGACCGCGATGCTCACCACCACGCCGATGGTGGCCAGCGCCAGGGCCGCCGGGGCGGCATCACGGGCATGCGCCCACCGGGTCGTCAGGCCGCCCTCGGCCAGGATCAGGACCAGGCCGCTCAGCCCGATGACCTGCGCCAGGTCAGCGTTGTCGAACCGGATGCCCAGGCCCGACTCGCCGAGGGCCAGGCCCAGCCCCAGGAACAGCAGCAGGCTGGGCAGGCCCACCCCGTGCGCAATCCGCGCGGCGGCGATCGCCGCGATGACGACCGCAGCACCGCCGAGCAGGACGAGGCTGAGGTTCCCGGCATTCATCGCCGTCTCCGCATCGCCTGCCCCTAGCGTGCTGTCGGTGTGGCTCTTAACCTTCCCGGGCGGCCCGCGGCTAGTGATAGTTACGCGGCGGGACGAATCGCCCGGGCTCCGGCAGCAGCGCCGTGCCCGGCTGTCGCTAAGGCGGCCTCGCGGCTGATCATCAGCAGCGCCACGTCATCGTCCGGCTCGTGCCCGATATGCCGGACAACCTCGTCGCTGAGCCGGTTCACCAGTGCCGCGGGCTCGGTCAGGTCGGACGGACCGCCCGCCGGGCAGAGCGATTCGCAGCGCTCGAGCGGGAAGAACTCGCCCGCCTTGTTGCGCGCCTCGCTCGCGCCGTCGGTGTAGAACAAGATCGACTCGCCCGGCTCGAACGGGACCGTCACCGGGATCCGCGGCGCGCCGCCCAGATCGGCCAGGCCGAGCGGCAGGCTGCCTTCCTCCGGGCCGGCGTACCGCGGCGGATCCGTCCCGAACAGCAGCGGCGCCGGATGGCCGCAGCTGATCAGCTCCACCTTGTCCTTGTCGGGCATGATCTCGGCCACGATCGCGGTGATGAACTGCTCCTCGCCCGCTTCCTCGGCCACGCTGGCCTCGATCCGGGCCACCACCTCGGCCAGGCAGTCCTCCTCGCGCGCGGCCTCGCGGAACACGCTGACCACCGTGGCCGCGGCCCGGACGGCCGACAGCCCGTTGCCCTCGGCATCGCCCACGATCAGGCGCAGCCGGCCCGGCGTGGACACCACCTCGTACAAGTCGCCGCCGATCTGGGCGGCCTCGGCCGCCGACAGGTAGTTCACCGCCATCTTGACCGGGCCGACCCGGGCCGGTACCGGCCGCAGCAGCACCTGCTGTGCCGCGTCCGCGACGAGCTGGATCTGGGACAGTTCCTGCGCGCGCCGCTCCCGGCCGCGGGCCGCCACGACCCCGAATACGGTCACGCCCACGGTGGCCAGGAAGGCCACGATGACCGGGCGGTGGCTGATCTGCTCGTGCATCGTCCGGATGTCGAAGGCCAGGCAGGACGCGGCGGCAACCGCGCCCGCCGCCATCGTGTACCCGGCGCCGCCGGCGGCGGCCGCGACCGCAGGCCCGACGACCAGCAGCGGCAGCAGCCCCCAGCCGGGACCGAACATCATCCGCCCCGTCACCGCGCCCGCCGAGATGACGAACGGCACGGCGAGCACGATCCATCTCGCGTGGAACCGGATTGCTGGCCACCCCCCTGTAAGCCCGCGTAAGAAATCGCGCGGCCCGGCAGCGAATCCAGATCCTGAGCACAGCGCGCACAGGAACAATACCTGACCGTTACAGACCCGCCGGTCTACAAAAAGCGTTACATAACGGGACGGAGGTCGGCAAAGGTCCGGCCCGGCCAGCCCTCCTCAGCGTGTCCGCGAAACCTCGCTATGTCCGGGCATGCCCGCCGGTATCGCCCCGTACTGAAGTGGCCAGCGTCACAGTTTGGCCGGTCCGGGCCGACAACTGCGCCCCGAGCATGACCTCCAGCGTGCGCAGCCCGGCCGGCCCGTCGGGCTGGCGCTGCCCGCCCGTCCGCGCCGCGGCGACAAACGCGGCCAGCAGCGCCGCGTCCAGGTCCGGGCCGTAGGGCAGCTCGACGGGCCGCCCGGTGGCGGCGTCCAGGCCGCGGCTGCGCGGGCCGAAGAAGTCGGCGTCCGCCGTGCCCAGCGTGCCCGCCACGCTGAGGGTGAGGCCGCCCCACGTCGGCGCCGTGGCCGGGCGGCTCCACGAGCAGTCGATCGCGGCGCTGACTCCGGTGTCGTAGCTGACCAGCACCAGGCCGGCCGTCTCGGCGGCCGCGCGGCCGGCGTGCAGCTTGCGGTTGGTGATCGCGGTCACGCTGACCGGCTGCGCGCCGGTGAGCGCGTCGATCAGGTCGGCGAGATGCACGACGTGGTCGACCAGCGCGCCGCCGCCGGCCAGCTCCGGATCGGCGAACCAGGCCCGCTCGGCGGGCAGCATGCCGTTGTTGGTGCCGCGGATGGCGATCAGCTCGCCGAGCTGCCCGGCGGCGTAGTCGGCCTTCATCCGGGTGAACGCGCTGGCGAACCGGACCGGGTAGGCCATCATCAGCACCACCCCGGCGGCGGCCGCCGCGTCGACGATGGCCTGGCCGTCGGCCCACGTCGTGGCCAGCGGCTTCTCGCACAGGATGTGCGCTCCGCCGCGCGCGGCGAGCTCGGCCAGCGGCCGGTGCCGGGCGTTCTCGCTGGTGACCAGTACCGCGTCCGGGCCCCAGTCCATCAGCCCGGCGTAGCTGTCGCAGTAGCCGATGCCCAGCTGCGCGGCCAGCACGCTGCCGCGCACCTCGGCAGCGGGGTGCGGGCCGGGATCAGACCCGCGGACCTCGATGCCGGGCTGGTCGCGCAGCAGCCGGGCGTAGCCGGCGGCGTGCGTGTGCGCGAAGGACATGATCCCGATCTTCAGCGGCGCGAGCGGCGCGCTGGCCTGGCCGGCCGTCATGGTGCTGGCACCTCCGGGGCGAGCTCGACGGGCTGACCCGACTGCGCGGCGGCCACCGCCGCGGCGGCGATCCGGACGGCCTGCGCGCCGTCGGCCGCCGTGGTCCGCGGCTCGGTGCCGTGCTGAATGGCGCTGAGCAGGTCGCGCAGGACCAGGTAGTACGGATCCTCGGCCGGGTCGATGCCGGGAACCGTCCCGCCGCGGCCGGGCCCGGCCAGGTCGCTCACGTAGCGGCGCTCGGCGGCCGAGTCGTGGGCCAGCACCCCGCCGGTCCCGGCCACGGCGTAGCCGGTGATGAACTGCAGGTGCGGCGGTCCCCAGATGCCCGAGGCCTGGCTGATCGCGCCGCTGGCGTGGGTGAGCAGCACGTGCGCGGCCTCGGCCGGATGCGGGCCCGGCCGCCGGGTCCAGGTGGCGCTGACCCGCACCACCTCACCAGCCAGCCACCGGGCCTGGTCCAGGTCGTGGATCATCAGGTCCACGATGATCCCGCCGGACAGGCCGGGATCGGCATACCAGGGCCGCCGCGCCGGGAACGCGCCCGAGCGGTAGAAGCGCAGCACGGCCAGGTCGCCGAGCCGCCCGGCGCGGATGGCGGCGCGCAGCGCGACGTACTCGGGGGAGTACCGCACCACGTGCGCCGGGTACAGCCGGCGGCCCAGGCGGGCGGCCAGCTCCGTCAGCTCCGCGGCCTCGGCGCTGGTGCGGGCCAGCGGCTTCTCGCAGATCACGTCCTTGCCGGCGGCCAGCGCCCGCCGGACCACGTCGTAGTGCGTGAAGGTGGGCGTCGCCACGTCGACGATGTCGACCTGGCGGAGCAGCTCATCGAGGCTGCCGGCCACCGCGCCGCCGTAGGCCGCGGTCAGCTCGCCCGCCCCGGCCTCGGCGTAGACCAGCACGTCTGCGCCCAGGCTCAGCAGGTGCGGCAGGTGCAGGTGACTGATGGTGCCGGCGCCGACCAGGCCAACGCGCGGCGCGGTGCTGTCAGGCACGGGACGGTCAGGCACGGGCGGCTCCCAGCGGTGCGGTGGCGGCGGCCAGTCCGGCCAGGGCGGTGCGGGAGAAGCCGGCGGCGGTGCCGGCCCGGGCGCCAGCGGGCCCCGCGGCGGCCAGCGCGGCCGGGCCACTGGCAGGCTCGGCGGCGGCCAGGCTGGCCGGGCCGCTCGCCGGCCCCGGGGCGGCCAGCCCGGCCCACCCGCACAGCCCGGCGCCGATCAGCCCGGCCCGCGGTCCCAGCACCGATGCCAGCAGCCGGGGGTGCGTGCGCCAGGTCAGCCGGGCGGCGAGGGCCGCGCCGAGCGGGTCGAGCAGCGCAGCGCCGGCCTGGCCGACCCCGCCGCCGATGATCACCACGGCCGGGTCGGTCAGGGCGACCAGCGCGACGAGGCCGGCCGCCAGAGCGTCAACGGCGCTGGCCCAGACCCGCCCGGCGCGCTCATCCTGGCCGGCGCTGGCCGCGATCTGCCCGGCGGACAGCCGCCCGCCGCCCAGCTCGGTGTAGCGGGCCTCGATGGCCGGGCCCGAGGCGTAGGCCTCAATGCAGCCGAGCTGCCCGCACGCGCACGGCCGGCCGCCGGGCACGACGGGGATGTGCCCGAACTCGCCGGCCGAACCGGTCGCGCCGTCCACCAGCCGCCCGCCGGCCACGATGGCCGCCGCGATGCCGGTCCCGATCGGGATGAAGGCGAAGTCGCGCAACGGTCCCGGGCGGGCGGCGTCCGGGCCGCAGGCCTGCGCCGCCTGCTCGCCGAGCGCTGCCGCGCGGGCGTCGTGTTCCAGCGCCACCGGCAGCGCGAATTCCTCCTGCAGCCGGGCCCGCAGCGGCAGCCCCGCCCAGTTTAGGTTCACCGCGCTGAGCACCACGCCGCGGCGGGTGTCGACCATGCCGGGGCAGGCCGTGCCGATGGCCGCCGGGCAGCGGTCCTGCCCGCGCATCAGCTCCAGGAGCTGGCGGACCAGGTCGCTGACACTGTCGGCG
The DNA here is from genome assembly GCA_963780555.1 of uncultured Actinomycetota bacterium. Classification (GTDB taxonomy): domain Bacteria; phylum Actinomycetota; class Actinomycetes; order Streptosporangiales; family Streptosporangiaceae; genus DASUBV01. The sequence goes on from CAWACD010000002.1 coordinate 1,486,511, forward strand.
GCCCGGCCGTTCACCCCGAACGTCGGCCGCGTGCGGGCGGCCAGCACGTGCCCGTCGCGGTCGAAGGCGGCCCCCTTCAGGGTCGTGCCGCCGATGTCGACGGCGACGACGCAGTCACGGGATTCGCTCATGTCGCGTCAGCCGGCACGTACTCCAGAATACGGCCGAGGTCGCGGAAGCCGGCGGCCGCGTAGACCCGCTCGGCGGCCGGGGTCGACTGCAGGCTGGCCGTGCGGCAGCCGCGTTCGGCGGCGTCGTGCAGCAGCAGTCCGGTCAGCGCCGTGGCCAGCCCGCGCCGCCGCGCCCATTCCGCGGTCGCGACGTTGTAGATGCCGCTGTCACCGGCGCAGTCGAAGGTCATGGCCGCCGCTGCGCTCACGCCGTCGAGGCGGGCGATCCGCACCCGGAACGCCCGGCGGTCCGCGCCGCTGAGCAGCCCCGGCGGCACCCCGATGATCCGCAGGTACTCCGGCCAGTCCGCGGGCGCCAGCTCCACCTGCGGGCGCGGCACGGTGCTGCCGGTCAGGTCGGCACCCATGGCCCGGGTCGAGTCGTCGAGCACGTACCCGCGGGCTTCCAGGTCTGTGCGCATCGCCTCGTCGCTGTCGTGCACCCAGGCCGCGAACCGCGGCACGGCCGCCGCCGCGTAGGCCGCGGCCATCGTCGCCAGCGCGGCGGCCCGCTGGTTCGCCGTCAGGCCGCGCTCTAGCACCGCGTTGTTGTAGTACGCCCGCTCCGGCAGGCCGGGAAGATGGCGGCGGCGACGCCAGGGGATCGGGTGACCGTCGCGCCGGGCGAGCCGTGCGCGCAGGCCTGCCATGCCGCCAGCAGCGTCTGCATGCCGCGCTGGTACAGCTCAGCGTCGGTCATCATGCTGGCCAGAGTAGGGGCAGCGGGCTGCTGGCCTCAGCGCGGTCCGGCCCGCCGCAGCAGGGCTACCGGCTCGCGGCGGCGTCAGGCGAGCGGGATCCGCTCGTGCAGCGCGGGCGCCAGCCCGGCCGCGGGCGCCGCGCCGTGCCCGGCTGCGGCGGCCAGGCGCGCCGGATGAGCCTGCGCCCAGGCGGACTGGGCTACCTCGAACTGCTGATGCGTGGCGAGGGTCAGGGTGATGGCGGTGGCCGCCGAGGCCAGGGTCAGGGCCAGGGCCGTCGCTGCCGCCCAGGGCCGGCGGCGGCGCGGGGGCGCCAGCAGCGCGCGCACCCGGGCGGCGGCGTCGGTGTCGGCGATGGCCAGGCGGCCGCCCGCCGCGGCCAGTGCCGTGCCGCCCGCTGCTGGCGCCGCCGTGCCGGTGCGGGCGGCGAGGCTGGCCCGGGCCAGGGCACGGGCCACTACCCGGCGGTCGCCTACCTCCTGCGCGGCCTGCTCGTCGGCTGCCAGCTCGGTGGCCAGCCGCACCTGGCGGGCCAGCGGCCGCAGCAGCGGGTTGGCCCGCGCGGCCAGCCCGGCCAGCAGCACGTAGCCCGCGTGATGCTGGCGCAGGTGCGCGTGCTCGTGGGCGAGCAGGGCCCGCCGCTCGTCGGCACCGAGCAGCCCGAGCAGGCCGGCCGAGACCACGATGGTGCCGGCCGGGAACGGCACCGCATAAGCCAGCGGCCGCTCGTCGGCGGTGATGACCAGCCGGTCAGCGGGCCGCAGCCGGGCACTGATCCATGGCCGCCCGCCAGCCCGGGCCGCCCCGGTCTCCGCCGCTCCGCCCGCGCGCTGGCCGTCCGCCAGCGCACGGCACGCGCGCACGGCGCGGGTCAGGTCACGGACCTCGCCCGCCGCGAAGCAGGCGGCGGCGGCCAGCAGGGTGAGGGCCGCTGCTCCGGCCAGGAACCCCCAGCCGGTACCCGGCTGCCCGGCCTGCAGGGGCTGCGGCGTCCACCGGCCCAGCCGCGCGGCGAGCGGCAGCCGGGCGACCGCGGCGAACGCCGCCAGGCACAGCACGATGCCCGTGGCCAGGGCCGTGGCCAGGGCCAGCAGCGTCAGCAGCGGCGCGGCCAGCCGGGGTGCCAGGCAGCGGGACAGCGCCGGGGCGGCCGGCGCCAGGGCCAGGCTCACGACGAAGGGGATGAGGCCGAGCAGCATCATGGCGGGTCCCCGTGGCCGGACTTCCTGCCGCGGTGGCCTGCCGCCGGGTTCGCGCGGCTGCTGGGCCGCCGGCCGGATCCGTCTGGCCCGTCCGGCGGGTCAGCGGCCTGCTGGCCGTCGGCGAGCAGGCCGGTCAGCAGCTGCTCATCCGCCGGGCTCAGGTCGGCGATGAACCGGGACAGCACGCTGGCCCGGTCGGAGCCGCCCTCCAGCAGCCGGAGCATGCGGTGCGCCGTCATCGAGGCCTGCGCGTCACCGGTGTCGCCGCGCAGCGCGTACACATACCCGCGCCCGGCCGGCTCGCGGGTGACCGCGCCCTTGGCATGCAGCCGGGACAGCGTCGTCATCACTGTCGTGTACGCCAGCTGCCCGCCCAGGCCGGCCAGCACCTCGCCCGGCGCCAGCGGCTGCCCGGCGGCGGCCAGGCAGGCCAGCACCTCTTGCTCCAGCGCACCGCGCGGACGCGCCCGGCCTTCCTGCGGCACGGCAGGCTCCTTATCTACTACAATCTCTGTCGTACTACGGTTCAGGTAGTACGACATTCTCTGTAGTCCACACTACTTGCCGGAGCCGGGCGGCGCTGGCCGGAAGGGGCGGCATGCCGCACGCGGCACCGGTAGCCCTCAGCCTGCTTGACCCGCACAGCCTGCTGTCCAGCGCGGGCGCCCTCGCCATCTTCCTGGTCCTGTTCGCCGAGACGGGGCTGCTGATCGGGTTCTTCCTGCCCGGCGACTCGCTGCTGTTCACTGCCGGAGTGCTGTGCGCCACCTCCGCGAACTCGGCCGGGCACCTGAGCCTGGCCACGGTGCTGCCCGCCGCCGCAGCCGGCGCCCTGGCCGGGGCCCAGGCCGGGTTCATGATCGGACGCCAGGCCGGCCACGTGCTGGAGCGGCCCGGACGGCCCCGGCTCACCGCGGCCGTCCGCCGCGCCCATGACGCGATAGACCGCTACGGCGTCCGGCGGGCCATCGTGCTGGCCCGGTTCATCCCGGTCGTCCGCACCGTCATCAACCCGGTCGCCGGCGCGGCCGGCATCCCGGCCGGCACGTTTGCCTGCTGGCAGGTCATCGGCGGCCTGATCTGGAGCGTCGGCGTCACGCTGGCGGGTTATGCCCTCGGTTCCCGGATCTCCAATATCGACCACTACCTGCTGCCGGTCATCGCCGTCATCGTGGCGCTCTCCCTGATCCCCGTGCTGATCGAGATCCTGCGCCGCCGCGGCGGGCGGTCCCGCAGGGCCGGCCAGCCCGGCGAGCCGCCGGCGGCGCCCCGGACGGCGGTGGCCCGGACGGCGGCCCGGACGGCGAGCCGCCGAGCGAGAGGCGAGCATGATCCACCAGCTGAGCTACCTGCAGGCCATCGTCATCGGCCTGATCCAGGGGCTGACCGAGCTGTTCCCCATCTCCAGCCTCGGGCACACCGTGCTGATCCCGTCCTGGCTCGGCGGCAGCTGGGCCGCGCTGGTCCGCGAGGAGAGCCGCGCCGGAGAGCCCCTACCTGGCTTTCATCGTCGGCCTGCACCTGGCCACCGCCCTGGTGCTGATCGCCTACTACTGGCGGGAGTGGCTGCGGCTGATTCGCGGCCTGGTCACCAGCCTCATCTCGCGCCGGATCCAGACCCCCGACCAGCGGCTGGCCTGGCTCATCGTCATCGCCACCATCCCGGTCGGCGTGGCGGGCCTGGCCCTGGAGCACACCTTCCGGGTCCTGTTCGCCCGGCCGGAAGCGGCCGCGCTGTTCCTGATGGTGAACGGCGGGATCCTGGTCCTGGGCGAGCGCTACCGCCGTCGCGCGGGCCCGGCCGCGGCACCGGGTGGCGACGCAGCGGCGACCGCCGCCGGCCCCGCCGGCACCACCGCGCCCGTGCGCCCGGCCAGCGCCGCGCCGGCGAGCCCGCCGTCGCCACAGCCGCGAACCCGCCCAGCGCCGAAACCGCCAGGCCGGCACCACCGCGCCCGCGAACCCTGTAAGCGCCGAAACCGCCGGGGCCGCCGCCGCGACCGTGAGTGCCCCCAGCGCCGAAACCGCCGGGGCCGCCGCCGCTGCGTCCGCGAGCCCCGCTAGTCCTGTCGCCCCGGGCCCCGCTATCAGTCCGGCCCACGGCGATAACAGCAAGACGCGGGCCGCCGCCGTCGGCGCGTCCGCCGGGCTGCCACCTTCTTACAACGGCACGAGGCCGGGGCCGGGCGAGCCCGCCGCGCCGCCGCCGTCTTCGTCGCCGCAGGCCGGGCCCGGGCACACGCCTATCGACGGAGCCGCCGAGCGGCGGCTCGCCGAGCTGGGCTGGCGCTCGGCGCTGTGGATCGGCGCCGCGCAGATCCTGGCCCTGTTCGCGGGGATCAGCCGCGAGGGCGTGACCATGGCCGGCGGGCTGGTTCGCGGGCTGAGCCACGAGGACGCCATGCGGTTCTCGTTCCTGCTGTCCACGCCGGTCATCCTGGCCGCCGGCGCGCTGAAGATCCCGGACCTGACTGGTCCGCTCGGGGCGGGCATCCGGGGCCAGGTCATCGTCGGCAGCGTGGCGGCCGCCGCCACGTCATTGTTCGCGATCGTCTTCCTGTCCCGGTACTTCCGCACCCGGACGCTGACCCCGTTCGCTATCTACTGCCTAGTCGCCGGGTTGATCAGCCTGATCCGGTTCATCTAGCGCGCCGGCGGGCAGCGGGCCGGAGCGTCGGCAGCTCGCCTTACTGAGCCGACAGTCCTGACATTTCACCGAGCGCATGTCCCGGTAGCGAGCTGCCCGAAATGAGGACTCGGGCGGCTGGGCCCGGCTGGTCCTTACCCGCGCCGCCGGCTAAGCCGACGGCGTCCGCGGCGCGGGGACCGGCGGCTCGTACTGCGAGGCCTGCAGCGCATACAGCTCGGCGTACTGACCGCCGAGTGCGACTAACTCGGCGTGTCTGCCCTGCTCGACGATCCGGCCGCCGTCCAGGACATAAATCCGGTCGCAGTGCCGGACACTGGCGAGCCGGTGGGTGACGAGCAGGATGCTGCGACCCGGGATCTTCTGCCGGACCGAGGCGAACAGCGCGTACTCGGCGCGGGCGTCCAGCGCCGCGGTGGGCTCGTCCATGATCAGCAACGGCGCCGCGCGGTAGAACCCGCGCGCCACGGCGACCCGCTGCCACTGGCCGCCCGACAATTCGGCGCCGCCGACGAACTGGCGGTCCAGCAGCGTGTCCAGACCGCGCGGCAGGCCATCGATGACCGTGTCCGCCCCGGACAGTGACACGGCCTCAGCCAGCCGGGCGGCATCGGCGGGACGGCCCATGGTGATGTTGCTGCGGGCGGTCAGCGGCCAGTTGGCGTGATCCTGCGCGATCACGGCGATGCGTTCACGCAGCCCGGTCAGGTCCATGTCGGCGATCGGGGTCTGGTCCCAGCGCACCGTGCCGACCTGCGGCAAGTACAGCCCCGCCAGCACCTTCGCCAGGGTGGTCTTCCCGGAGCCGTTCTCGCCGACCAGCGCGACGACTTCGCCGCGCCGGATCGTCACGCTGACCTCGCGCAGCGCGGGCTCATCCGCACCCGGGTAGCTGAAGGTGACTTCCTCGGCAGAGATCTGGCCGAAGGAGGCGGGCGCGGGCGTGCCGCCGGCCGGCGGCACGCGCCCCGAGGCGTCAGCGATGAAGTCCAGGTAGTCGGAGAAGTACAGGCCCTCCTCGTAGCACTGGTTGACCGCGTACAGCAGGCTGGCCAGCGAGGCCTGCGCCGAGCGGATGGCCAGCACGGCGGTGCCGGCCACCGCGACGGGAACGGTGCCCGCAGCCAGCAGGAGGCCGAGTGCCACGTAGACGCCGGCGGTGGCGACGCCGCCCGCGGCACTGGCAGTCAGCCGGGTGAGCGCCTGGCGGCGGGCGCCGGCCAGCTGCACGTCACGGGCGTGCGCCGCGAGCCGGCCGGCCCGGCTGAGCAGGAAATCCCGCAGCGTGAACGACCGAAGCTCGGCCGCGGTGCGGCGCTCCGCCATCAGGTCCGTGAGGATGTACTTGCGCCGGTAGGCGTCGATCAGGGCGAACCGGGTGGCATAGCCGATCCGGGCCGCCCGGACGGCGGCCCACCCGCCGGGCAGCTCGGCGAGCACGAGCAGGGCGAGCAGGACCGGATGCAGCACCGCGACGACCACCGCGGTTGAGACAAGGCCGGCCATGCCGGTGATGCAGTTGATCACGTTGGCCACGACCTGCGGCGCTGCGTACAGGCCGCGCTCGCGGGCCCGCATCATCGCCTCATGGAAATCCGCATCGTCGTAAGCGGCCAGCCCGACCTGGGTGGTCAGGTCCAGCAGGCGCATCTCCACCAGCCGGTCCACCTGCGGCTGCAGCCGCGCCTGCGCCCAGCCACCCGCGACCTGGAGCCCGGCCCGCGCCGCTACCGCCGCCGCCACCAGGGCTAATGACGGGATCGCCGCCCGGACCCTGGCCGGCGTCGGGCCCGCGGCGAACAGCGCCTCCAGCACGCCGGTTGTGGCCAGCAGCGCGTAGCCGGTGAACAGCCCCGAGCCGAGGTTGAAGACGATCGCGGCCCAGATGTCGCGGCGGCTGGCCTGGCTGCCGAGCCGGACGGCCTGCGCGACCAGCCGGGGGAACTGACGGGCCATGGCCAGGAAGCCGATCGAGGCCATCCGCTGGTGATAGGTCCGCCAGTACCCGACCTCGAGCTCGGCCGTCGTCTCATCGGCCGCCGGGTCAGCCGGACCGGCGGCCGCCGCGCCGCCTGGTCCGAGGCTCTGCTCCCGGCGCCGCCGTGCCGTGATCCGCACCGCTGGCCCCTCCCTCCGCCCGCTGTGCCCCGCACCTGCTGGTACTGGTGCCCGCTGGCGGACCGATCCAGGCCGGCAAAGTTCCCGGACGCTGTCACATCAGCGGCAGCGGCGGTGCTTAGCTGGCAGAAAGGATGCGAATGGAAACCAGCTTCGAGACCCACCGGAGACCGCCGCCGAGCTCGTTCCCGGCGTTCGAGGCGTTCTTCCGCGCGCATTACCCGGCCGTCGTCCGCATCGCCTACCGCGTCACCGGCGACGCGCAGGCCGCCCAGGATGTCGCGCAGGACGTCTTCATCACCGCCTTCCGGCGGTTCCCCGACCCCGGCGACGACAGCCATGCCGGGGCCTGGGTCCGCGTCGCAGCCGCGCATGCCGGGCTGAACGCGATCCGCGGGGAGCGGCGCCGGGACCGGCGCCAGCAGCTGTGCGCCGTCGATGCCGCGCCGGCCGGGCCGGAGGAACTCGTCCTGGACTCCGAATCGCGGGCCGAGGTCCGCCAGGCGCTGCGCCGGCTGCCCCGGCGGGCGGCCACCGTCCTGGTGCTGCGGCACAGCGGCCTGAGCTACGCCCAGGTCGCGGAGGCCATGAACGTCAAGGTGGGCCAGGTGGGCACCATGCTCCGCCGGGCCGAGACCGCACTACGCAAGGAGCTTCACGATGCGCCACGTCGCTAGCCCGGCCCTGCGCCGGCTGCACGACGAGCCGCTGGCCGTGTCCGACACCGAGCGCCAGCACCTGGCCGGCTGCCCGCGCTGCCAGGCCGACAGCAGCCAGATCGCCGCCGACGCCGACCGCGCCGCCCGCCTGCTCGACAGCCCGGACGTGCTCACCGACACGGACCTGGCCTGGCTGCAGCTGCAGGCCCAGCTGCGCGAGCCGGACGCAGCGGCCCGCCCGGCGGTAGCCGACCCCTGGTCGCTGCCGCGCCGGCTGGTCAGCGCCTCGGTCGGCACCGGGACCGCGGTAGCGGTCGGGGTCCTGGTCGTCGGGGTGGCCGCCGCGGCCGCGCTGACGACCGTCTATGCCCCGACCAAGGTGGTGCCGGTCCAGGTCAGCCCCGGCGATATCCGGGCCATCGCCGGGATCGCCGACATCGGCGCGGCCGGCGGGCTCGATGGCCTGCCGCCATCCGGCTCGCGGCAGCTGCCCTTCGGCAGTCTCAGCTGGACCTCGGCCGGCCAGGCCCAGAAGGTCAGCTCGGTCGCCCGGGCGGTCGCCGTGACGCACCTGGCCTACACGCCGCCGGCCACGCTGCCGCGCGGGGTCGGTGACCCGGCCAGCATCATGGTCCAGCCCAAGGTGACCGCCACGATCCACTTCGGCTCCGGCGCCGGCTCAGGCGTGGCGGGCAGCTCGCTGGTAGTCACCGGCGGCCCGGCAATAGTCGTCCAGTACGGCAGTACCTCGCACTCGGGCATGACTACCCTGGTGATCGGCGTGCTCCAGCGCCCGGTGGCCACCGCGACCGGGGCCACGGCCGGCGACCTGGAGAACTTCCTGCTGTCGCGGCCGGGCCTCCCGGCCAGCCTGGTCAGGGAGATCCGGCTGCTGGGCACCGACAGCCTGCCGGTTCCGGTACCCAGGGGCGTCCCGTCGCGGCACGTGCAGGTCGACGGCGCGCCCGGGGTGCTGATCACGGCGCCGTCCGGGACGGGGTCGGGCGTGGTCTGGGAAGGCCATGACGGCATCGTGCGCGGCGTGGCCGGCCTGGTCGGGAGCTCGGAAGTGCTGAGTGTCGCGCATCAGCTCGGCTGAGCCAGTGACGCAGGCTCCGGGCGGGCCCGGCGGGGACCAGGCGGCAACGCCGGCGTCTCCCGCCGTGCACGCCATGGAGCTGCGCAAGGTCTACCGGCGCACGGTCGCGCTGGCGGCCCTGTCCATGACGGTGGGCCGGGGCGAGGTGTTCGGGTTCCTCGGCCCCAACGGCGCGGGCAAGACCACCGCGGTCAAGCTGCTGCTGGGACTGGCCCGGCCGAGCGGCGGCGGGGCGATGGTGCTGGGCGCGCCGGCCGGCGACCGGGAGGCCCGGCGCAAGATCGGCTACCTGCCCGAGCTGTTCCGCTACCAGGCCTGGCTGACCGCCCGCGAGGTGCTGGTGCTGCACTGCCGGCTGCTCGGCCTGGCTCGCCCGGCCTGGGAGCGCGAGGTCGGCGCCGCGCTGGAGACGGTCGGGCTGGAGGGCCGTGGCCAGGACAAGGTCGGCACGTTCTCCAAGGGCATGCAGCAGCGTCTCGGCCTGGGCGTCGCGCTGCTCGGCGAGCCGGACCTGGTGGTCCTCGACGAGCCGACCAGCGCGCTGGACCCGGTGGGCCGGCATCAGGTCCGCACCATCATCAGCGGCCTGCGCGAGCGCGGCACCACGGTCTTCCTCAACACGCACCTGCTGGAGGAGGCCGAGCACGTCTGCGACCGGGTGACAGTGATCAGCAAGGGCCGGGCCGTGGCCACCGGGACGGTGGCTCAGCTGCGGCGGCGCGGCCCCGCCGTCCGGCTGCGGGTGACCGGGATGCCGCCCGGCTGGTGGCAGTCCATGAACGGCTCCGGGCGCTGGACGGCAGCGGGGGACTGGCTGCGGGTGGAGGACCTGGCCGACGGGCAGGTGCCGGAGCTGGTGGCTGCGATCGTGGTCCGCGGCGGCCGGGTGGAGGCCGTCGTGCCCGAGGAGCAGAGCCTGGAATCGACGTTCCTGGACCTGCTCGGGGAGGAGTGACGATGATGGCCGGGATCTGGACGATCGCCACCCTGACCATGCGGGAGGCGCTGCGGCGGCGGCTGGTCGCCGCGCTGGCGGCCATCTCCGTCGCGCTGGCCGCCATCAGCGGCTGGGGCTTCTACCGGCTCAGCCACAGCTCGCAGGTCACCTCCGGGGAGAGCGCCGCGGCGCTGCCGGTGGCCTTCATCTTGTTCATGTTCATGTTCAGTTTCATCGTCGCGCTCAGCGCGTCGGCCATCGCCTCCCCGGCGGTGTCCAGCGAGGCGGAATCCGGCGTCCTGGCCTCGGTGGTGACCCGGCCGCTTCGCCGCAGCGACGTGCTGCTGGGCAAGTGGCTGGGCCTGGCCGTGATCCTGGCCGGCTACACGGCGTTCGTCTGCGGGCTGCAGGTGGCGGTCGTGGCCGCGGTCAGCGGGTTCGTCCCGCCCGACCCGCTCGCTGCGGGCGTGTTCCTGTTCGCCGAGGGCGCGGTACTGCTCACGCTGGTGCTGCTGCTCAGCACCCGGCTGTCGGCGCTGGCCGCCGGCGTGGTCGGCGTGGCCCTGTTCGGGATGGCCTGGCTGGCCGGGGTGGTCGGCGCGCTGGGCGCCTCCCTGCACATCCCGGCCATGCAGACCGCGAGTGACGTCAGCAAGTGGGTGCTGCCCACCGACGGGCTGTGGCACGGCGCCATCTACTACCTCGAGCCGTCGGCTTACCTGCTGCGCCAGCTGAGCGAGGGCGGAGAGCAGGACCCGTTCTTCTCGGCGGCCGCCCCGGCCTGGCCGTACCTGACCTGGACGGGCATCTGGTTCCTCGTGGTCCTGGTGCTAGGCGTGCTCAGCTTCCAGCGCCGCGAGCTGTAGCGGGGCGGCGGCTAGGTCAGGTTCCGCCGCTGTTATATTACTCACCGTGACTAAAGCCTTACCTGGCGTCATAGCCGCTTGCCTCGCCACCGCCCTCCTGGCCACCCTCGGCGGGCACGGCACTCCGACGGCCTCGGCGAGCAACGGCAGCAAGGAACCGCTGGGCTACCGGGTGCTGCACCGGAACGTCATCATCAACGCCGACATCTGGAACAAGAAGCCCGAGATGATGGCGGCCGGGCTGGGATTCACCAGCATCATCGGCGTGCCGAATCTCAGCACCAGCAAGCTGGCGCTGAGCAAGACCCTGACCCGGCTGGCCGGCGGCACGTGGAACACCCTGCACTGCGCCCCTGGCCAGACGCCGTCGCTGGCGAGCTACACGTCGGCAGTGACGCCTTCCGGGGTGCAAGCGATCTGGGGCCAGAAGGTCTACTACTCCGACGGCCTGCCGGTCGAGTTCAGCTGGCCGATTCTGCCGAGCACCCTTGAGCCGAGCGATTTCCGGGTCAATCTCAATAACGGGACGGCCGTGACCCCGCAGGTCGCTTCCGTCTGGCCCAACTTCGAGTACAACGAGCGCTCAGTAGCCGTTCTGTTCGGCCATTTCGGGAACCGGGTGCCGCCGACCGAGCCCGGTGCCATCTACCCGACCTCCGTCCAGGTCGTCGCCGGCGCCAGCACGCTCAAACTGGTGGGGCCGCACCAGCGGATAGTGAGCGCAGTCGGCTTCCGGGTCAGGTCCCCCGGCTCGCCTTACACCAGGCCCGGAGTTCCCCCGGCCAGGCGCGGCGGCCCGACCCTGGTCGCCGCGAAGCTCAGCAAGATGTCCACCGCGGGCGACACCGGGCCCAAGATCTTCCAGGCGAACCTGCCCAACGACGGGGTGAGCCTCTACGGCCATCAGGCGAAGTTCCGCCTGCGGGTATACACCACCGGCGGCATGACCCCCAACGGAGTAAGCGCCCTCCGCCCGACCAGCTACGACCGTTTCTTCCGGGTCGACGCTGTTACCTCATCGGGCAAGACCGTCAGACTCACCCGCTCAGGCAAGAATTACCGCATCGACGGGCACACTCTCCGCGTCGTGGGTCTCGCCGACCTCGGCAGGAAGCAAGCGCACTACGGTGACTGCTACACATCGGACAACGACAACTACATCGACATCATCCTCAATGGCAGCGAGGCTGCCGCGCGGCGGATCACTACCGTTGAGATCCCGTCGACAGGCCGCTACGCACCCCTGTATAACCCCGGCGGGCCCGGCAATAACCCCGCACCGAACGTTCACTACAGCGCGCCGAGCCCGCCGATTTCTCAGCACGTGACCATCGCCCTGAAAAACCCGATGACCGTGACCTACCGGCCGCGCTAGCCGGGACCCGGCCCGCCGCCGTCATCCCCGCCGCCGTCATGCCCGTGGCCCTTGCCGCCGCCATCGCCCGGGCCATGTCCGTGGCCCCGGCCGTGGCCGGGTGGCCGCAGCGCGCCGGTCACGATGACGGTGGCGCCGGCCGGCAGCCGCCCGGCCGGGGCGACCGCGAGCACCGTGCGCGGCGGCTCGGCCGCACTGCGCTGCCAGCGCACCTGGACCACCAGGCCGCGCTGGCGCAGCTCGCGCGCGACCACCTCGACCGGCCGGCCGATCAGTGCCGCCTCCCGGACCCGGACCACGGCCGCGGCCGGGTGCGTGCCGGGTGACTGGCTGGGCCCGCCCGCGCCAGGCTGCCCGGACGGGCCGCCGAGCTGGCTCGCTGCCGCCAGCCCGCCGGCGACCGCCAGCGCAGCGGCAGCCAGGCCCAGGACCAGGCGCCGTCCCGGGCCCGGCCGCCGGGCAGGCGGTTCCTGCGCGGCACCGGGCAGCTGCGTCAGCTGAGCTGTAACCGGGTCGTCCGCCCCGGCACCCGCGCCCGGCAGCTGCGTCAGCTGAGCAGTCACCGGGCCGTCCGCCGCGGCACCCGCGCCCCGCAGGGACGGCGGCAGCAGCGGGACCGGCTGCACCACGGTGGCCCCGGCGGGCGCGGCGGCTTCGCGGCTAGCGATCTGGTCCGCCAGCCGGGCGACCACGGCACTGGCCGGCCGGGCGGCGGGCTGGCGGGCGGTGAGGTGGCCGATCAGCGCCGCGAGATCGCCGGGCACTCCCGGCGGCAGCGCGGGGAGCGGCTCGCTGCCGTGCGCCTGAACGACCTCCAGCGGCGTCCCGGTAAACGGCGGGCATCCGGCCAGGCACTCGTAGGCGACGATGCCGAGTGCGTACACGTCGGCGGCCGGGGTGGCCAGGCGCCCCGGCGGCCCGTTCCGGCGCCAGGTACCCCGGCGTGCCGATGAGCAGGCCGGTGCCGGTCAGCGGCGCGGAGTCCCGGGCCCGGGCGATGCCGAAGTCGGTGATCTTCACCTCGCCGCCCGGCCCGATCAGCAGGTTGCCCGGCTTGATGTCCCGGTGCACCAGGCCGGCTGCATGCGCCGCGGCCAGCCCGGCCGCCGCCTGGGCCAGGATCCGCGCCGTGCGCAGCGGGCTGAGCGGGCCATCCCGCAGCAGGCCGGCCAGCGGCGGTCCGTCGATCAGCTCCATGACCAGGTACGGCGGCTGATCGCCGTCTGGCTCGCCGAAGTCATAGACCCGCGCGATGTTCTCGTGGCTCAGCCGCCCGGCATGCCGGCCCTCGGCGCGGAACCGGGCGAGAGTCTCCTCGTGCTGGGCGTAGCCGGCGTACAGGAGCTTCACCGCTACCGGCCGGCCCAGGGTCAGGTCGGCGGCCCGCCACACCTCACTGAAGCCTCCGGCGCCGAGCCGGGCGTCGAGCTCGTACCGGCCGCCGAGAATCACCCGCGAAGTCAGCACCGCCCCAAGCTACCCCGAACCAGGCGGGTCACCCCAGGGCGCGCAGGCTGAGCCTGGCGCGGGCTCAGCCCGGTCCAGGCCCGGCTCCCTTGCCTGGCTTCGGGCCCTTCCCCGGTTTCGGGCCCTTCCCGGGCGTGGGTCCCTTCCCCGGTTTCGGCCCCTTGCCTGGCCTGGGTCCGCTGCCTGGCTTCTGCTTCTGCGCTGCGGGACCGGCATGGCCGGACGGCGCGATCGCGCCAGTGATCAGAACGGTGCCGCCGGCCCGGACCGGACCGCCCGGCGTGATCTTCAGGACCGTGTGCGGCGGCTCGGCGGCGCTGCGCTGCCATCGCAGCCGGACCACCAGTCCGTGCTCACGCAGCTCGCGCGCTACCACGGCGACCGGCTGTCCGATCAGCGCGCTGGCCCGGACGCTCACCATCGCTGCCCCGGTCGCGGGCAGCTGTCCGCCGGGTGACTGGGTGGTCCCGGCGGGCCCGGCCGGCGGCCCGCCAATCTGGCTGGCTGCCGCCAGCCCCGCGACGGCGACCAGCGCGGCGGCGGCCACGCCCAGCACCACCCGGCGGCCTAGCGGCGCCCGTGGCCGTGCCGTGAACCGCTCAGTCATGCGGCCGGGCAGCTGAGCTTGCGCGCCGGGCGGCTCGGTCGGCGGGCCAGGCAGCTCCGGCATCCGGGCGGTCACCGGCCGGCCAGGCCCGGCCACGGCGGCGGGCGGAAGCGGTTCGGCCGGCGGCTCGACCCGGCCTGGCCCGGCCGCCGCCAGCCCGCCCGCCGGTGCCGCCCCGCCGGCCGGCTCCACCCCGCCTGCCGGTGCCGGCAGCCAGCTGGCCGCACGGCCGGCGATCTGGTCCGCGAGCTGCGCTACCAGGGCGGCGCTGGCCGGCCGGTCCGCGGCCTGCCGGGCAGTGAGCTGGCCGATTAGCGCCGCGAGGTCCGCCGGCACGGACAGCGGCAGGTCCGGCAGCGGCTCGATGCAGTGTGCCCGGGTCACCTCCAGCGGCGTCCCGGTGAACGGCGGGTGCCCGGCCAGGCACTCGTAGCCGACGATTCCGAGCGCGTACAAGTCGGCCGCCGGGGTGGCCGGGGACCCGGCCGCGCGCTCCGGAGCCAGGTACCCGGGCGTGCCAACCAGCATCCCGGTGACGGTCAGCGGCGCGGAGTCCGCAGCCCGCGAGATACCGAAGTCAGTGATCTTTACCGCGCCGCGCGAGCCGATCAGCAGGTTTCCCGGCTTAATATCCCGGTGTACCAGGCCCGCCTCGTGTGCCGCGGCCAGCCCGGCCGCCGCCTGAGCGATGATCTGGGCTGTCCGCTGCGGGCTGAGCGGCCCGCCCCTGAGCACCTCGGCCAGCGAACGGCCGTCGATGAGCTCCATGACGAGGTACGGCGGCTGATCGCCGTCCGGCTCGCCGTAGTCGTAGACCCGCGCGATGTTCTCGTGGCTGAGCCGTCCGGCATGCTGGGCCTCGGCCCGGAACCGGGCCAGCGTGTCGTCATGCTGGGCGTAACCCGCGTACAGCAGCTTGACTGCCACCAGCCGGCCCAGGAGAAGGTCGGCGGCCCGCCACACCTCGCCGAAGCCGCCGGCGCCGACCCTGGCGTCGAGGTCGTAGCGGCTGCCCAGAACCATCCGCGAAGTCAGCACGCCGGCCTCTACCCGCAAGCAGGCCGTTCATCCCTCGGGGGACACGCTGGCTGGAATGCCGCGAGCCTGGCATGGTGAGCCAGACCGGCCCGGTGCGCCGTGGCCGCCCGCATCCGGTGGGGAGCGTGGCATGGAGCAGATCAGCGAGGCTGAGCTCAGCAGCGCCAGCCGGTCGGGCGCGGTTATCGGCGGCGGCCCGGGCGGGACGCGCCGGGCCATGCCGGCGGCGCTGCTGCGGCGGTGCTGTCAGCTCCGGGACCAGGTGGATCCGCGCGGCATCCGGCTGGCCGGCGTGGCCGTGACCGGCCAGCTCGACCTGGCCGGGCTGAGCGTGCCGTTCCCGCTGTCCTTCCGCGATTGCGACTTCGACGCGGCCCTGGTGGTGGAGGGGGCCCGGCTGGCGGGCCTGTCACTGACCGGCTGCGCGCTGCCCGGACTGCTGGGCAACGGGGTGCGGATCCGCCGCGACCTGGACCTGTCCGGCTCGCGGATGGCCGGGGCGCACCGGACCAGCGCCAGCACCTCGCAGCCCGCGACGGTGTGGCTGTGCGAGTCGTCGGTGGGCGGCCGGGTGCTGGCCGTGGACACCTTCATCGACGGCCTGGGCGGCCGCGCCGTGCAGGCCGACGGCATCAAGGTGGCCGGGAACGTGCGGCTGCTGCACCTGTTCGAGGCGCGCGGCCAGGTCCGGCTGATCGGCGCCCGGATCGGCGCGTCGCTGGACCTGGTCGGCGTGCACGTGGCGGCCCCGGAGGGGACCGCCCTGGATCTCGGCGAAGCGGAGATCGGCGGCTCGGTGTTCCTGATCGGTGACCGGGCCGGCCGCCGGCCCGTCATCCACGGCCGGATCGACATGGGCCGGACGCAGATCTCCGGGCAGCTGCTGATCCGGGACGCGCAGCTGGAAGACCGGGGCGCCGCGGTGAACGAGCGCGGGTACTCCCGCGCCTCGGCCCTGGGCTGCGCGCTGAACGCCCCGCGCCTGTCGGTCGGCGCCGAGGTCGCGCTGGAGGGGCGCTGCGAGGTCGATGGCTCGATCGACCTGTCGATGAGCGAGCTCAGCGACCTGAACGTGGGCGGTGACTGCCAGCTGCGGGCGCCGGGCCGCACCGCCCTGCGGCTGCTGAACGCCGAGCTGCGCGGTGACCTGCGGGTCGCGGCCGGGGCGCAGATCGCGGGCACCATCCGGGTGGCCGGCGCGGTGATCCACGGGGCGCTGGCCCTGCACGGCACGATCACCGACCCGGAGCGACGGTCGGTGGTCGGCGCCACGGCCCTGGTCGTCGACGGCGATGCCGACCTGGCCGGGCTGCGGACGTCCGGCGGCCGGGTGAACTTCCGCGGCGCGACGCTGGGCAGCCTGGCCGCCGACGGCGCGGAACTCGACAACCCCGGCGGGTACTCGATCAGCCTGAAGCAGGCCATCGTCAAGGGCTCGGTCCGGCTCATCGACGGGTTCCGCTCGGCCGGTCTGGTCGTGCTCAGCCGGAGCACTATCGAGGGCCGGCTGGAGCTCAACGGCGGCTCGTTCGGCTGCCCGGCGCCTGCTCCCCGGAATGAGCGGGGACACGCCATCGAGGCGGTCTCGGCCACCTTTCGCGGCGGCATGGACCTCGGCTGGGCCACGGTGCAGCCGAGCGTGGACTTCACTGACGCGGTGACCACGTTCGTGGCCGACGACCCGCGGGCCTGGCCATCTCGTTTTGCCATCTCGGGATTCAGCTACGAGCGCTTCGAGCGGCTGCCGGGCGCCGGGCCCGGCCCGGTGTGGGACCAGGCCGCGCGGTGTGCCTGGCTGGCCCGCCAGGATGAGTTCGACTCCGGGCCGTACGAGCAGGCCGCGCGGGTGTTCCGGCAGCACGGCTACAGCCGGGAGGCCGAGCAGATCCTGATGGCCCAGCGGCGCGCCGCGCGCCGGATCGGCCAGTCCGGCCGCGGGTTCGCGCACCGGGCGGCGGACGCCGTGTTCAGCGTCAGCGTGGCCTACGGCTACCGGCCCTGGCGAGTGCTGTGGGCCCTGGCCGCCCTGCTGGCCGCCGTCAGCGTGACGCTGGCGCTGCCCGTCAGCCAGGCCACCCTGCGCGCCAACGACGGCAACGGCGGGGTCTACACCACCGGCGGCCTGCTGCGGCCCGGCGGCGGGACCGCGCCCGGCCCGGCCCGCGGCAGCCCGCGCGCCGACTCCTGCGGGAACGGCGCGGTCCGGTGCTTCAGCCCGGTGCTGTACGCCGTCGACACCGTCATCCCGCTGATCTCCCTGGACCAGCGGTCGACCTGGTACCCGGACCCGCGGGTGCCCGGCGGGACGGCCCTGCTGTGGTGGCTGAACATGGCCACCCTGGCGGGCTGGCTGCTGTCCTCGATCTTCGCGCTGTCGTTCACCCGGCTGGCCCGCAGCGCCTGACGCGCCGGTGCGAGAACATCGGCCGGCCAGGAACCTGGCCGGCCGGGCCGGTGATCACCACAATGGCGTCAGGATGCGGCCCGCGCGCCGGCGGACCGCAGTTCCCGGCGACCAGCCGCAGGGGAGGGATCATGACGGAGGCCTGGCCGGCCGCGGCCCCGGTACCGCAGGCGGCGGGGCCGGGGCTCCCGCTGCGCCCGTATGTTCAGCGAGGCGGCGGCTGGTTCCGGGACCGCTTCCTCACGCTGCGCGGTGAGGACACCCCGCCCGCGGGCGTCCAGGCCACGACGAGCCTGTGGGCCCTGGTCACCGTGGGCGGCGAGCCCGCGGTGTTCATCTCGCCTGCGGTGGTCCAGCGGCTGGACCCGGGCGCCGGCAGCCGCGTTCCTGGACGAGCTGACCCACGGCTACGAGACCGATTTCGCGGCTGGCCCCGAGGACTTCTTCCTGCGGCAGCTGACCCGTCCCGTCCGCGGCCAGGTCTACGTGCTCGACGCGGCCTTCGCTAGCGCGGCCCTGCCGCACCTGCGACTGGCCCGGCTCGGCGCGGAGGACTGCGATCTTGGCACCATCCTGCCCGACGGGGAGACCTGCGACGGCTGCCAGTGTGATCGCCGGCATGCCCCGTGAGCCGGCTGTGGGCTGAGCCCGGCAGCCCGAGTCAGGCCACGGCCCTGGCCGGGTACGTGGGCAGCGGCGCGCCGCTGGTAGCGGGCTTCGAGCTGGCGTCGGTGGTACTGCTGCTGACCAGCGACCACGTGGCCCGGGCGGTGCCGCTGGCCGGCCCGGCCACCGTCGCGCTGGTCCTGTCCGCGTCGCTGATGGTGTTCAGCATCAGGTACGGATTCTGGGCGGTCGCCTACTGGACCACCCCGGCGGACCGGCTGATGTGGAACCCGGCGGCGGCCGTCAGCCTGGCCGAGCTCAGCCGGGAGCGGCGCGCGCTGGCCGGGCGGCTGACCTACTTCGAGATGCTCCGGCGACGCGCCGAGAACCTGTTCGAGCTGGGCCTGGTTGTGTTCCTGCTCGCGGTCGGCCTGGTCATCATCCCGGTGCACTGGCGGGCGTCCGGCGGCGCCGGATGGCGCTGGGGCGCGGCCGGGATCGCTGCTGCGGCCCTGGCCATCCAGGCGCTGTGGACCGCCGGGAAGTGGCTTCACGATCACTTCGCGCGCTGGCACGCGAGCCTGCAGGAGCGCAGTACGGGCAGCCCGGGCTGGCCGGCGAGAGCCGCCGCCGGAGTCCGGCGGGCCGACCGGTACCTGGTTCGCGGGCTGCGGGTCATCTGGCCGCCGGCCCGCCCCATCCATCCGGGCGGCCGGCTCCGCCGGGCCGGGACGCGCTGCTCGGCCTCGGCGATGTGCCCGGCGACGCGATCCGGCGGCTGATCCGCGACGCCGGCCAGGCGGCCTGCGTGACCCGCCTGGGCCGTGAGTCCGCCCGGCTGGCCCGGGTGGTGGCCGCGCTCCCGGCCGGGGCCAGCGTCCCGCCGCCGCCGGGCACGGACGGCCCGTGGAGCGCGGATGACCTGCTGTGGCACCTGGCCGGGCAGTACTTGCTCTGGACGGCACTGGTGCGCGGCCAGCATCGCCATCCCGGGGCGGAGGCCCCGGCGCCAGCCCGGCCGGCGGCCCGCGAGGCGCTGCTGGCCTGCTACCGGCGCGCCAGCGAGGACCTGCAGGAGGTCCTTGAGGCGGCTGGCTCCGGCGACCTGGCCATGACGCGGGCGGCGCAGCAGCGGGCCGGCCTCATCGGCCGCGGGCTGGCCCACGAGACCCTCCTGCACCGGGTCGACGCCGAGGTGGCGGCAGGCGACCGCACCAGCATGGACCCCGGTCAGTGCGCGGACGGGGTGGACGAGGTGCTGCGGGTGGTGCTCAGCGCCTGGCCCGAGGACAGCCAGTTCGCCGCCGCGCCGGGACAGACGCTGCGGCTGCGCGCGGCCGACACGGGCGACACCTGGCTGATCCGGCTGGGCACGGCCCGGCGCACCGGGCCGCAGGCCGGGCCCGGCCCGGCCGTTCAGCTGGCAGCGGCGGACCCGGGCGGCGATGCCGCGGCCACGGTGGCCGGCGGCGCGGCCGACCTGGACTGCTGGCTGTGGCGCCGGCCGCCGGCCGGCCTGCTGGAGCGGTCCGGCGATCCGGGCACGCTCAGCCGCTTCGCGGCCGTGCTGCAGAGCAGGGCCGCCGGCGAGCGGCTGCACCGGGCCTGCGGCGGTCCGTGACCGGGCCGGGACGCCCGGCCGGGCCGGCTCGCCGGGCCGCTCAGGTCAGGAGCTGCTAGCCGTCCGCGGCCGGGGCGGTCCGCCCGATGGCCAGGCCGCTGTCGGGGTCGAAGAAGTGCACGTAGCTGGTGTCCACCGCGAGCTCGATGGCGTCGCCGGGCCGGAGTCCGGTCATCCTCCCGGCGGCCCGGGTCATCCTGGCCAGCAGCCCGCTCGACGGCGCCGAGCTGCCCGCCGACACCACCGCCTGGCTGATCGGCTCCTGACCGGCCGGGGGCCGCGCCGCGCCGGGCTGGCAGGCACCGCCGCCGGGCGGCGCTCAGCTGCCCGGCGCCAGCTCGTTCTGGCTAATTTCCCGGTGCTCAGGCGTTGTGCTCGCTGCGGTCGCCGGCCCACTCGGTGTGGAAGCTGCCGTCGGCGTCGGTCCGCCGGTAGGTGTGCGCGCCGAAGTTGTCGCGCAGGCCCTGGATCAGCGCGGCGGGCAGCCGGTCGCGGCGCAGCCCGTCGTAGTAGGCCAGCGACGAGCGAGAAGGCCGGGCGTCGGGATGCCGGCCAGGGCGGCCTGGGCCACCACCTGGCGCCAGCTGTCCACGCCCGTCGCGGACCGCGTCGGCGAAGTACGGCGCGACCAGCAGGCTGGGCAGCGCGGGCTGCTGCGTCGTAGGCCTCGCGGATGCGGTCCAGGAACCGGGCCCGGATGATGCAGCCGCCGCGCCAGATGGTGGCCATCGCGCCGCGGTCGATGTCCCAGCCGTACTCGTCGCTGCCGGCCGCGATGTGGTCGAAGCCCTGGGCGTAGGCCACCACCTTGGAGGCGTACAGCGCCCGGCGGACCTGCTCGGTGAACGCGTCCGCGGTCGGCCCCGGACAGCGGCTCGGCCTGCCCGCCGAACGCCTCGCGGGCCGCGGCCCGCTGGTCGGCGTGCCCGGACAGCGACCGGGCGAAGGTGGCCTCGGCGATGCCGGTGATCGGGATGCCCAGGTCCAGCGCGCTCTGCACGGTCCACCGGCCGGTGCCCTTCTGCTCGGCCTGGTCGAGCACGATGTCGATGAACGGCTTGCCGGTCCGCTCGTCGACGTGGGCCAGCACGTCGGCGGTGATCTGGATCAGGAACGAGTCCAGGTCGCCCTCGTTCCAGGTGCGGAAGATCTCGGCGATCTGGGCCGGCGTCGCGCCCAGCCCGGTGCGCAGCAGGTCGTAGGCCTCGGCGATGAGCTGCATGTCGGCGTACTCGATGCCGTTATGCACCATCTTCACGAAATGCCCGGCGCCGTCGGGGCCGACGTGCACGCAGCACGGCGTGCCGTCGACCTGCGCGGCGATCGACTCGAACATCGGGCCGAGCCGCTGGTAGGACTCCGCCGAGCCGCCCGGCATGATCGACGGCCCGAGCAGCGCGCCCTCCTCGCCGCCGGAGACGCCGCAGCCGACGAAGTGCAGGCCGTGCTCCCGCAGCGCTGCCTCGCGCCGCCGGGTGTCGGTGAAGTGCGAGTTGCCG
Source organism: uncultured Actinomycetota bacterium (assembly GCA_963780555.1). Lineage (GTDB taxonomy): Bacteria > Actinomycetota > Actinomycetes > Streptosporangiales > Streptosporangiaceae > DASUBV01. The sequence goes on from CAWACD010000002.1 coordinate 1,507,527, forward strand.
CAGTCGACGACGATGTCGCCGGCGTCCAGCAGCGGGCATCAGCTCATCGATGACCGCGTCGGTCGGGGCGCCGGCCTTGACCATGACGATGATCGCCCGCGGCCGCTCGAGGCTGGCCACGAAGTCGGCCATCGACTCGCTGGGCACGAACGTGCCCTCGTCGCCGTGCTCGGCGACCAGGCTGCGGGTGCGCTGCGGCGAGCGGTTGTGCAGGGCGACGGCGTGGCCGTGCCGGGCCAGGTTCCGGGCCAGGTTGCGGCCCATGACCGCCAGCCCGGTGACGCCGATGTCCGCGGTGGCCTGCTGGGTGTCCTGGGTCATCTGCGGCTCCTCAGGAAGGCCAATCCAGCAACCTATAACGGGCGCCGCCGGCGCGGCCGCGCCGCACGGCCGGCCGCCCGGGTGCGCGGCTCCCGGTGCCCAACTAGCATGTGCTCGCAGGCCGGGATGGCTGGAAACCGCCGGTCAGCAGCGCGCCGCGCCGGGCTAGCCGGCGCGGCTCAGCGGGCGCGAGAAACGCGGGAAAGTGGGTGCGCGTGGCAGGCGAACCGTCGCTCAGCGAGCTTGAGTCGGCGGCATTCCGGGCCGCCCTGGACGTGATCAGGGCCGTCGAGCCGCGGGTGGCCGACGCCATCGCGGCCGAGCTGCACGACCAGCGCGAGTCGCTCAAGCTCATCGCCAGCGAGAACTACGCCTCGCCCGCGGTCCTGCTGGCCATGGGCAACTGGTTCAGCGACAAGTACGCCGAGGGCACCATCGGCCGCCGGTTCTACGCCGGCTGCAAGAACGTGGACACCATCGAGGCGCTGGCCGCCGAGCACGCGCAGAGCCTGTTCGGGGCGCCGCACGCCTACGTCCAGCCGCACTCGGGCATCGACGCCAACCTGGTCGCCTTCTGGGCGGTGCTGATGCAGCGGGTCGAGCACCCCGCGCTGGAGAAGCTGGCCGAGCGGCACATCAACGACCTCGACGACGAGCAGTGGGCGCAGCTGCGCGCCGAGCTGGGCAACCAGCGGCTGCTCGGCATGTCGCTGGACGCCGGCGGCCACCTCACCCACGGCTTCCGGCCCAACATCTCGGGCAAGATGTTCGACCAGCGCAGCTACGGCACCGACCCGCAGACCGGGCTGCTGGACTACGACGCGCTGCGCGAGCAGGCCCGCGAGTTCCGGCCGCTGATCATCGTCGGCGGCTACTCGGCCTACCCGCGGCTGGTCAACTTCGCCCGTCATGCGCGAGATCGCCGACGAGGTCGGCGCCACGCTGATGGTCGACATGGCGCACTTCGCCGGGCCTGGTCGCCGGCAAGGTGCTGACCGGCGACTTCGACCCGGTCCCGTACGCCCACCTGACCACCACCACCACGCACAAGTCGCTGCGCGGGCCGCGCGGCGGCATGGTGCTGTGCGGCGACGAGCTGGCCCAGTACGTGGACCGCGGCTGCCCGGCGGTGCTGGGCGGCCCGCTGTCGCACATCATGGCGGCCAAGGCGGTGGCGCTGGCCGAGGCCGCGACGCCGGAGTTCCGCGACTACGCCCAGCGCATCGTGGACAACGCCCGGGCGCTGGCGGACGGGCTGCTCCGGCGCGGCGTCAGCGCTGGTCACCGGCGGCACCGACAACCACATCGTGCTGCTGGACGTGTCGGCGTTCGGGCTGACCGGGCGGCAGGCCGAGTCGGCGCTGCTCGCAGTCCGGGCATCGTCACCAACCGCAACTCCATCCCGCGGGACCCCAACGGCGCCTGGTTCACCTCGGGCATCCGGATCGGGCACCCCGGCGCTGACCACCCGCGGGCTCGGGCACCGGCGAGATGGACGTGATCGCCGACCTGATGGCCACGGTGCTGAAGGAGACCTCGCCGGGCAGCACCGCCGAGGCGAGCCGTCCAAGGTGAAGTACAAGCTGGCGGAGAAGGTCGCCGAGCGGGTGGCCAGCCAGGCCGCCGAGCTGGTCGGCGGGTTCCCGCTGTACCCCGGGGTGGACCTGGGCTAGCGACGCCGGCCGGGTCAGCCCGGCCGATGGTGACGGGGGCGGTTCCTGCGGGAGCCGCCCCCGTCGGCGTTGAGGCATCCGGGCGGGCCTGGCCCGGTCCGGGCGAGCCTGGGCCCGGTCTGGTCTCGGGCCGGGGGCCGGCTTGACGGCAGCTAGCCGTACTGGTTATCGTTTTCATTTGTAATAAGGGGGCACCACCACCGCAGCCGGACCCATCCTGAGCTGCCAGAATGCACAGCTGGAGTGTTATGTCCCTGCGCCAGGCTACGGCGGCCGCTGCCGCGGTCGCTGCCCTGACCCTGCTGGCCGCCGCCTGCTCGGCGAGTCCGCGACCAGCACCGCGCACGCCCAGACCGGGACCGTGGTGGCCGTCGGGGCCGAGAACGAGTACGCGAACGTGATCTCCCAGATCGGCGGCCGGTACGTCCGGGTCACCGCCGTGGAGAGCAACCCCAACACCGACCCGCACAGCTTCGAGGCCAGCGCCAGCGTCAGCCAGACCGTCGGCGCGGCCGAGCTGGTCGTGCAGAACGGGCTGGGCTACGACTCCTACATGAACACGATCGAGGACAGCGTCGCCCAACCCCGATCGCAAGGTCATCGACGTGCAGCACCTGCTGCGGCCTGCCGGACTCCACCCCGAACCCGCACCTGTGGTACTCCCCGGCCACCATGCCGGCCGTGGCCCGGGCCATCACCGCCGACCTGGCCCGGCTGCGGCCCGCGCACGCGGCCTACTTCCGGGCGCAGCTGCAGAAGTTCACCGCCTCGCTGGTGCCCGTGGCAGGCGGCCATCGCGCGCTTCCGCGCGGCCTACGGCGGGCACCCCGGTGGCGACCACCGAGCCGGTCGGCGACTACCTGCTCAGCGCGCTCGGGCTGCGCAACCGACCCCGTTCGGGCTGCAGGCCGACATCATGAACGGCGTCGACCTGTCTCCGCAGTACGTAACACTGCAGGACAATCTGTTGGAGCAGCACAAGGTAGCGGTATTCGTCTACAACCAGCAGGTGGTGGACTCGGTCACCGAGGCGTTCCTGGCCAGGGCCAAGCAGCGCGGGCATCCCGGTGGTCGGGGTCTACGAGACGATGCCGCCCGGCTACAGCTACCAGTCCTGGATGCTGGCCGAGGTGCATGCGCTGGAGCGGGCCATCACCGCCAAGGTCTCGACGGAGAAGCTATGACCACGACCCACGGCTCGCCGGCCGGCGCAGGAGCCGGGGCGACGGCGCCGGGCGAGCCGGGCCCGCCGGGCGCGGGGGAGACCGTGCTGGACGTCCGCGGCCTGGGCGTCCGGCTCGGCGGCCGGGACATCCTGCGCGACGTCGAGTTCGCCATCGGCGCCGGCCAGTTCACCGGGCTGATCGGCTCCAACGGCGCCGGCAAGACCACGCTGCTGAAGGTCATCCTCGGCCTGCTCGCGCCGACCTCGGGCACGGTCAGCATCTGCGGCCAGCCGCACGCCGCCCGCAAGGGCCTGGTCGGCTACGTGCCGCAGAAGATCCAGCTTGACCCGGACATGCCGGTGCGCGCCCGGGACCTGGTCGGGCTCGGCCTGGACGGGCACCGGCTCGGCATCCCGCTGGCCATCGCGCGGCCGCCGCCGCAGGTCGAGGAGATGCTGCAGGCGGTGGACGCGGCCGCCTTCGCCGACGAGCGGGTCGGCCACCTGTCCGGCGGCGAGCAGCAGCGGGTGATGATCGCGCACGCGCTGATCAGCAGCCCCCGGCTGCTGCTGCTGGACGAGCCGCTGGCCAACCTGGATATCCGCAGCGCCCAGGAGATCATCGCGCTGCTGGCCCGGATCTGCGCGCAGCGGGGGTCTCGGTGCTCATCTCGGCCCACGAGATGAACCCGCTGCTGCCGGTCATGGACACGGTGGTGTACCTGGCCGGCGGCCGGGCGGCCAGCGGGAGCACCAGCGAGGTGGTCCGCTCCGAGGTGCTGAGCGCGCCTGTACGGGCACCACGTCGACGTCATCCGGGTGCACGGCCGGGTCCTGGTCGTGGCCGGCACCGGCGACGGGCTGGACATCCCCGCCGAGCAGGGCGCGGCGGCCTGCTCGCCGACCTCCGGGCAGTCCCCGGCGGCGGGCCAGTCGCGTGACCGCCGGCGAGCCGCCCGAGCTCGGCGAGCAGGTGGGCCACGGCCAGTCCGTGCGGCACCCCGGGCCGTGAGCGGGCTGGCCTGCGCCGTGTTCGCGGCCGGGTTCTTCACCAGCGCGCCGGTGCACGCTGGCGCTGCTGATCGGCGGCGTGGCGGCGCTGGTGTCCGGCGCGGTCGGCGCGTTCGCCGTGCTGCGCGGCCAGTCCTACGCCGGGCACGCGCTGGCCGACATCAGCGTCACCGGCGGATCGGCGTCCTACCTGCTGGGCATCAGCCCGCTGCTCGGGCTTCGCCGGCACCGGCGTGCTGGCCGCCGGCGTCATGGACATGATCGGCATCCGGCGGCCGCGCGGCCGGGACCTGGCCACCGGCATCGTGCGCGGCGCCGGGCTGGGCCTGGCGGCGCTGTTCCTGTACTGGGACACCACCCACACCAACACCACCGGCGTCGCGGTCACGGTGCTTTCGGCTCGATGTTCACCCTCAGCCCGTCGGTCGTCCCGCTCGTGGTGATCTGCAGCCTGGCGGCGCTGGCCATCATCGCCGTGCTGTACCGGCCGCTGCTGCTCAGCTCGGTGAGCACCGACCTGGCCGCCGCGCGCGGCATCCCGGTCCGCCGTCGGGCTGGCGTGCCTGATCGCGATCGCGCTGGCCGTGTCGCTGTCGGCGCTGACCATCGGCACCATCTTGTCCACCGCGCTGCTGGTCGGCCCCGCCGCGACCGCGCTGCGGATCACCCGGCGGCCCGGCCGCGCGACGGTGCTGGCCGCCGTCATCGGCGTCGCGGTGACCTGGCTGGGGATCGTGCTGGCCTACGACAGCTTCACCTGGCCGCCGGGCCACGACGGCTGGCCGGTGAGCTTCTTCGTCGTCGCGCTGACCTTCGCCTGCTACCTGCTGGCTCAGTGGGGCGCCCGGCTCGCCGAGGCCCGGCGCCGCCCGGACCGGCCCGGCGCGCGCGGCCCGGTGCGGCGGGCCGGCCCAGATGCGGCGGAGGGGTAGCCGGTGTTCGCGCCGTTCATGATGAACGCCTGGATCGTGGCGACCATGGTCGCCGTGGTGGCCGGCGTGGTCGGGTTCTTCGTGGTCATGCGCGGGTCGGCGTTCGTGGCCGACGCCGTGCCCCAGGGCGCGTTCGCCGGCGCGGCCGGCGCCAGCCTGATCGGCGTCAGCGCGCTGGTCGGGCTCAGCGTGTTCGCGCTGGCCGGCGCGCTGGGCATCGGCCTGCTGGGCCGCCGCGGCCGCCATGATGTGGCCACCGCGCTGACGCTGGTGCTGATGCTCGGCCTCGGCGCGCTGTTCCTCAGCTTCACCACCCAGTACTCCGCGGAGATCTTCGCGCTGCTGTTCGGCGAGGTACTCGGCATCAGCTCAGCCGAGATCCTGCCGGTCGCGCTGCTCGGCCTGGTCTGCGTCGCCGCGATCGCGGTGCTGTACCGGCCGCTGCTGCTGTCCTCGCTGGCGCCGGAGTCGGGCGAGGCGCGCGGGGTGTCCGCGGCCCGGATGGAACTGCGTTCCTGGTCGTGGTGGCCCTCGCGACCAGCATGACCCTGCCGGTCGTCGGGGCCCTGCTGATCTTCAGCCTGATGATCGGCCCGCCCGCTGCGGCCCGGGCGCTGACCAGCAGCCCGCTGCGGGCCATGGCGCTGTCGGTCGTCATCGCCGTGGTCCTGGCCTGGGTGTCGATCGCGCGTCCTACCAGACGCGACTGGCCGGTCGGGTTCTTCGTCGGTGTGGGCGGCGCGGTCTGCTACGCGCTCGGCCGCGGCTGGGCCGCCTGGTCCGGGTCGCGTGGCTCGTCCGGCCGCCCGGCGGCGGCCGGGTCGCGGGGACCGTCCCGGACGAGCCGGAGTCCCGCGAGCCGGCTGCTGCTGGCACGGCCTGATCCGGGCCGGGCTGATCCGGGCCGGGCTGATCCGGGCTGGCCGGAACCGGGCTGGCCGGAGCTGAAGCAGGCTGAGCCGGGACGGACGGCGCCGCCGCGGCCAGGGCCGGCGGTGCGCCCGGCGCGCGCCGCAGCTGCCACATCGCTACCGCGCCGGCCAGCGCGCCGGTCACGATGGCGGTCAGGTGCCCGACAGCGGCCACGTCCAGCCGGGTCAGCCCGCTGAAGATGGCGCCGACGAAGGCCAGCACGGCCAGGTCCAGGGCCGCCGCCGCGCGGACGATCCAGCCGCCGAACAGCAGCGCCACCGCGATCGCCGCGACGACGACGTAGGACGGCCCCACGTCGGTGATGAACCGGGCCGAGGCCGGCAGCGAGCCGTGGCTGACCCGGTAGCCGACGATGCCCTCGCTGACCAGCGTGCCGATGATGTGCCCGGCGGCGCAGACGACCGCGGTACGCCAGTTGCCGAGGACCCGGCAGGCCCCGAACAGGGCCAGGGCGATCAGCAATGGCCAGGCCCCGGCCGAGCCCGCCGGGAAGAACGCCGAGGCGATCATGCAGCCGACCGGGTCGGCCTGCAGGTTGTGCACGTTGGTGCTGGCCACGCGCAGCACGGCCGCCTGATCGGCGCGCGGCAGCAGCGCGTACACCGCCGAGGCAGCGCTGACCGCGATCAGGTAGGCCCAGGCCACGGCATACCGGCGAGCCAGCCCTCGCACCGCGCTGCGCATGCCACCAGGCTAGGCCCGCGCACGCTCGCCCGGCCCTGGGGCCCGCCGGGCCGGCCTGCTTTCGCGTGCAACGCCGGCCGGGGGTGCGGCGTCTGGAGAGGTAGAGGTCCGGGCCGTGGGCGGCCGGCGAGGAGGCACAAGATGCAGGCAAGACTTGTCCTGACCGGCGGGGCCGTCGTTCTGGCCGTCGCGGCGCTCGCCGCCGGGGTCGCGCTGGCCGGGCCGGGGGGCGGCTCGCGTGCCGCCGTCACTGTCGCGGCCCGGTCGGGCAGTGCGCATCCGGGCAGTGCGCATCCGGGCCGTGCGCCGTCCGGCAGCGACCGGTCCGCCGCCAGTCCACCGGGCGCGGCCGCCTCGGGGTGGCGGGTGCGCCCGGTCGCCCCGCTCAGCCCGCGGGCGGCCAGCATCGTAGTCAGCCCTGGGCGGCACGCGGCGTTCGAGCTGGTCGCCGCGCACCAGGGCGGCGAAGCGCCGTTCCGGCTGCACCGCATCAGCCTGACCGGCGGCGCGGCGAGGACCGGGCGGCAGTTCCCGGTGCCCCAGCTCGGCATGGCAGGCGGCTACCTCTGGGTGACGGGCTCGGTCGTCCGCGGCCGGCACGACCAGTCGGGACGGGCTGTCCTGTACCAGGTCAGCCCGGCTACGCTGCAGGTCGTCCGGTCCTGGCGGCTGACCGGCTGGGAGAAGCCGGTCCCGGGCACCGCGCCGGTCACGGCCGGCCCGCACGGCTCCGTCTGGGTCAGCTACGGACAGCACCTGCGGCGGATCAGCCCGCGCACCGGGGCCGTGCTCAGCCGGATCCGCCTGAAGTCCGGCCTGCTGCTCAGCGTCGCCGCCGGCGACCCGTCCGGCCGGCACCTGTACGTTGCGTCCGGGACGGGCCGGGGCGGCGCGGTTGTCAGTGAGTACGCCGGCGGCTCTGGCCGGCTGCTGGCCAGCCAGGCCGGCAGTCCGCTGCGGGACTCGGCCGGCGGCGCCGCCCTCACCGCCGTGCCCCGCGGCGTGTGGGCCAGCTTCCGCACCGGCATGCTGGGCGAGACCGTCCTGCTGCGCCGGCCTGGCCTGCGCGTGGTCGCGCTGCCGGCGCAAGGACCAGCGGATCTACGGGTGGACCATGTGGGCCAGCACGAGGTACGGCAGCGGCTCGCTGTGGCTGAGCCAGAGCACCACCGGCCGCACCGCGTGCATCGCCCCGGCCACCGGCCGGGTGCGCTCGTCCGCCGTGCTCCGGCAGCTGAACAACGGCGGCCTGCTGCTGGCCGCCGGCGCCGCCGCGCGGGTCGTCTACGCGACGGGCCGGTCCGGGCTGGTGGCCATCAGCGCCCCGCGCACCTGCTGGCGGTGAGCCGCGGGCGGCCGGGACACGCAGTCCCGGCCGCCGGGCCGGCCGCCGCAGCAGCCCGGCAGCGAGCTCAGTTCTGCTGGAAGTCCTTGGTCAGCCAGATCTTCTGGTGCTCGTAGGACCGGACCTTCTTGATGTACTGCTGCGCGGGGGCGGTGTGCCAGCGCCCGGCGAACCAGCGGCCGACGCAGCCCCACAGGTCGCCCTTGTGGTAGGCCCGGCCGTGCGGGACGTTATTCAGCCACACCTCATACCCGTCGTAGCAGGACCGCCAGATGGCGTACGCGGTGTCGGCGTTCATCGCCGTGGACCGGCCGATGCCCGGCCAGCTGGCCTGCTCGTAGGGGTAGCGGTTCTGCAGGATGCCGTAGCTCTGCGGGCACTGCCCCGCCGTGCCGTCGGCGCCCAGCTTGTGGCCCGGCGGGCAGGCGCTGGCATCGGTTCCCCAGTCGCCCAGGGTGCCCTGCTGCCACCAGCTCTCCACCGCGGCCTGGGCGAAGACGACGTTCTGGCTGATGCCCCACTTGCAGGCCGCCCAGCGCAGGATGTCGATTGTGGTGCCGGTGAAGTTGCCGTTGATCCGGGGCGCGAGCTGCTGCCCGGCCTGCGGGCTGTCGCCGGCCGCGAAGAAGCTCGCGGGCAGATGCTGGCCGGTGGTGTGGTTGGCCTTCCGGTTGGCCTTCTTGCTCTCCGGCCGCGGGTGCGCGCGCACCCAGCGGGCGCACTGCGCGCTGGAGGGCAGCTTGGCGCCGGGCGGCAGCGTGCGGAAGTACGACGGCACGGCCGCCGCGCCGGAACCGCCGGAACCGCCTGCTCCGCCGGATGCGGCGCCTGCTGATCCCGTCCCGGCCCCGGACCCGGAAGACGGAGCCGCAGCCGCCGTGCTGGCCGCCGCGGCCGGTGCCGCCGAGCGGGCCGGCATCGCCGCCCCGGCCGGCAGCGTGGCTGCGGTCGTGGCCTCGGTCTGCGCCCGGGCCGCGGCGGCGGACTGGCCCGAGCCGCCCGCGATGGTCTGGCCGGGGCTGGCGAAGTGCGCGATGGCCAGGGTGCCGGCGACCGCGATGGCCGCCAGCGCGACGATCCGGCCGGCCAGCCAGGCGCGCCGGCGCGCCGGTGATCTGGTGCTGAGTCTCATAACGCGCTCGCGTCCTTTGCCGGGGAGGGGGTCGGGCCCGGGGTAGCCGGGCTGGCGGGCCGGCGCCACAGCAGCGTGTAGCGCCAGTACAGCCGGGCGCGCACCTGCGCGCCGGGGGTGAGGTCGCGGGCCGCGGCGCGGATGTCGGGCAGGCTGTCGGCCGCATCGCGGACCGGCATGCCGTCCTCGTGCGGCTTCCCGGCCCGGCCGCGCAGCGCCTGGATGACGCCGGCCGCGGCGTTGGCGGGCGGCCGGACGGCCTCGAACGCGAAGTCGGCGGGCGTCGCCAGCCGGTACAAGCCGACGACGGCGAGGACGCCGCCGGGCCGGACCAGGCTCGCCAGGCGGCGCAGGCCCGGCCGCAGCGGCAGGTGGTGCAGGCTGGAGACGGCGGTGACGGCGTCGTAGCCGTCACCGGCCAGCGGCAGGGCCGGGTCGAGCAGGTCGCCGTCGATCCAGCGCACGGTCGCGGCGCCGGGCCACAGCGTCCGGGCCCGCTCGATCATGGCCGGCGCGGCGTCCACCGCATCGACCCGGCGGGCCCGCTGGGCCAGCCGGGCGGCCAGCTGCGCCGGCGCCGCAGCCGGCGTCCAGGACCTGGTCCGGGGCGGCGGGCAGCTGGCGCAGCAGCCACCGGTGGTAATGGGCGTTGTGATCCCACACCAGGACGGCCGGGAGCTGCGGGACGCGCAGGCGGAAATCCGGCGGGCGGGGGAGCCGCATGGCCCAGCACACTACGCCCCCGCCGGCCGCTCAGCCGGGCAAACCGGGCGATGCGGCCAGCGGGGCAGATCAGCGGTAGCTAGCGGGGAACCACGTCGAACGTGTCGGGGTCCGCGCCGGTCCGCTCGTCGCGGTTCAGCGCGCTGATCGCCTCGACGTCGGCACCGGAGAGCTCGAAATCGAAGATGTCGAAGTTCTCCCTGATCCGGGCGGGCGTGACCGACTTGGGGAACACGATGTCGCCGCGCTCGATGTGCCAGCGCAGCACCACCTGGGCCGGGGTCTTGCCCATCCGGGCGGCGATCTCGCCAATGGTCGGGTCGTCGAGGACCGCGCCCTGCGCGATCGGGGACCAGGCCTCGATCGCGATCTGGTGGCCGGCGCAGAACTCGCGGACCTCGTCCTGGGTGAAGTAGGGGTGCACCTCGATCTGGTTGACGGCCGGGGTGACCTCGGACTCGGCGTGCAGCCGCCGCAGGTGATGCGGCTGGAAGTTGGAGACGCCGATCGAGCGGGCCCGGCCGCCCCGGTAGAACTCCTCCAGGGTCTGCCAGGTGGACACGAAGTCGCCGTCGTACCGGGTGGGCAGCGGCCAGTGGATCAGGAACAGGTCGATGTAGTCCAGGCCGAGCTCGTCGAGGGTGAGGTCGAACGCCACCCGCGCGTCCTCCGGCTGGTGCGCGGCGTTGCTCAGCTTGCTGGTCACGAAGACGTCGCTCCGGTCCAGGCCGGACTTGCTGATGGCCTCGCCGACCTGGCGCTCGTTGCCGTACATCTCGGCGGTGTCGATGTGCCGGTAGCCGGCCTGCAGGGCCGTGCTCACCGCCTCGGCGGTGTCATCCGGATCTACCTGGAAGACGCCGAAGCCGAACTGGGGGATGGACTGGCCGTTGTTCAGCATGATCTCGGGTACCGCGCTCACGATGGACTGCTCCTTCCGAGTTGCGGGTCGTTCCGAGTTGCGGGCTCGCGGGATCGCCCGGCGGGGTCAGTGCGGGATGCCGGCGGGCACGCGGCTGCTGAGGCGGCCCGCGACGGCCCCGGCCTTCCCCGAGGTCCGGGCGGTCTTCGCGGCCAGCTTCACCTCGCGGCGGGCGGTCCTGGCGGCGTGGCGGCCGCGCCAGGCCAGCGACGGCTGGCCGCTGGTGTCGGCCGCGGCGATCAGCAGGCCGCCGAGGATCGCCACGTTCTTGAGGAAGTGGATGCGCTGCTGGGCGCGGTCCTGCTCGTTGTCGGCCTCCCAGAACCGGTGCCCGGCCAGGGTCGTCGGCACCAGGGTGGCCGCGATGGCCAGCGCCGACAGCCGGGGCAGCCGGCCGATAGCCAGCAGCGAGCCGGCCGCGAGCTGAACGGCCCCGTTGATGCGCACGGCCTGCTCGGTGTTGGCCGGGATGCCCGGCAGCCGGTCGGCGGCTGTCTTCACCACGGGCTCGGCCTTCGGCGCCACCCGCTTGGGGTTGCGCAGGGTGTCAAGGCCCTGGATGGCGAAGATCGTGGCCAGCATGGGACGTGCAACTGCTCTGAGTACGGGCATGACGGCCCCCTGCCCAGCACGGGGGATCTCTAACGTCGCCGGGCCCGGTCCGGGCCCGCTGAGCGTGCCTGGCCTGGGGCTTGACAGTTATCGAATACGTATTCGATAGTGGTCTTATGGGGGAGGAGACTGCGCGGATCAGTTCGCCGTCTCGGGGCCCGGCGGCCGCCGCGGGCTCATCGCCGCTGAGCCTGGTGCGCCCGGAGCAGCCGGGATCAGTGCTGCCGGGGCGGCGCTGCCGTGGATCGGCGCTGCCTGGCGGGAGCGTGCTGTCCGGCGAGGATGTCCTGCCGGTGCTTCCGGCCCTGAGCGGGCTGCTGACATCCGGCGGGCTGCAGCGCGGCCAGGTGGTGACGACCGGCAGCTGGGGACTGCTGTGCCTGGCGCTGGCCGCGGGCGCATCGGCGGCGGGGGCGTGGTGCGCGGCGGTCGGCCTGCCGGCGGCCGGCGTCCGCGCGGCGGCCGATCTCGGCGTTGACCCCGGTCGGCTGCTGCTGGTCGCTGAGCCGGGCGCGAGCTGGCCGCAGGTGGTGGCATCGCTGCTGGACGGCTGCGACATCATCCTGCTCCGCCCGCCGGACCGGCCGCCCGCGCAGCTGCGGCGCAAGCTCGAGGCCACCGCCCGGCGGCACGGCAGCGTGCTGCTGGTGGCCGGGGAGTGGGACGGCGCGCCCGCCCGGCTGCACGTCGCCCGCCAGGAATGGGCGGGCCTCGGTGCCGGGCACGGACGGCTGCGCGCCCGCCAGGCGCAGGTCGTGGCGGAGGGCCGGGGGGCGGGAGCCCGGCCGCGGTCAGCCTGGATCTGGCTGCCCGGCCCGGACGGGGCCGTGACGGCCGTGGAGCAGACGGCGCTGGCGGCCCGGGCTGCGCAGGCCGACCGGGCCGGGCCGGCAGCTCCGGCCGGACCGGCCGGGAGCGATGTCCTGGCTGAGCAGGATGTGCTGGCCGCGCGGGACATGCTGGCAGGCGCCGGATGACCGGCCAGCCGGCCGGGCCCGCCCGGGTGCTGGTCCTGCGCTGCCCGGACTGGCCGGAACCTGAGCCGGACACGCGCGAGATGCCGCCACTGGCGCACGGGACGCCGGGCGGGGGCGCCGCGACCGCGTCGCCGGAGGCGCGGGCCTTCGAGCCGGTGGTCGCCGTGGTCGAGGAGTTCTGCCCCAAGGTCGAGGTGCTGTGGCCAGGCGCCTGCGCGATCGGCGTCCGCGGCCCGGCCCGTTATTTCGGCGGGGAGCAGGCCCTCGTCGGCAAGCTCACCGCCGCCGTCCGCGCGCTCGGCGTCGCCTGCCAGGCCGGCGTCGCCGATGGCCTGTTCGCCGCGGAGCTGGCCGCCGCCTCGGGCCCGGCCGCCGCCGACCCGCCCGTGCCGAGCCCGCCTGCAGCTGCTCCGCCTGCCAGTGCTCCGCCTGCCACTGCCCCGCCTGCAGGCGATCCGCCAGTAGCTGGCCCGGCCGCAGCTGGCCGGTCAGCACTAGACCCGGCTGCGCCCGGCAGCGCGTTCCCGGAGCAGCCCCGGCGGCCAGGGAACCGCCAGCAGTCCGGGGCGCCGGGAGAGCCGGGGGAGCCGGGGGAGCCGGGCCTGATCGTGCCGCCCGGCGGAACCCCCGCGTTCCTCGCCGGCCAGCCGGTCAGCGTGCTGGGCATGCCCGACCTCACCAGCCTGCTGCCCCGGCTGGGCATCGCCACCCTGGGCCAGTTCGCCGGGCTGCCGGCCACCGAGGCAGCCAGCCGGCTCGGGGCGCAGGGGCTGCTCGCGCACCGGCTGGCCCGCGGGCTGGACCCGCGCCCGCTAGCCCCCCGCCCGCCCGCCGCCGATCTGAGCGTGCGGCAGGACTTCGACCCGCCCGTGGAGCAGGCCGAGCCGGTCATCTTCGCGGCCAAGGCGCTGGCCGAGGACCTGCATGCCCGGCTGGCCGGCCGCGGCCTGGCCTGCGTGCGGCTGCAGGTCCAGGTGCACTGCGCCGACGGGCGGGAGACCACCCGGTTCTGGCGGCACGACGGGCTGCTGACCGGGCTGGCCGTGGCCGAGCGGGTGCGCTGGCAGCTGGACAGCTGGCGGACCGGCCGTTCCGCGAGCGCCGGGCCGGGCCGCAGCTCCGGCCACGGTCCCGGCTCCGGGCCAGGTACGAGCCCGGCGGATGACGGCGACGGCGACGGCGCGGCAGCGGAGATCACGCTGCTGCGGCTGATTCCCGATCAGCTGGTCCGGGCGACCGGCCGCCAGCTCGGCCTGTGGGGCGACGCGGTCGTCAGTGACCGGGTGGCCCGCGCGGCGGTCCGGGTTCAGGCCATGCTCGGGCACAGCGCGGTGACGCGACCCGTGCTGGCGGGTGGCCGCCGCCCGGCCGATCAGGTCCTGCTGGTGCCCTTCGGGGACAGCCGGGAGCCGCCGCGTCCAGCTGACCGGCCGTGGCCGGGGGCGATCCCGGCACCCGCCCCCGCCACCGTCTACCCCGAGCCCTGGCCGGCTCAGGTGACCGACGGCTCCGGGGCGGCGGTGTCGGTGACCGGGCGGGCGCAGCCGTCCGCGCCGCCGGCCTGGCTGTCGGCGGCTGGCCGGCCCGCGCTGGCCATCACCGCCTGGGCCGGGCCCTGGCCGGTCACCGAGCAGTGGTGGGACCCGGCCCGGGCCTGCCGCCAGGCCCGGTTCCAGCTGGTGACCGAGGACGGCCGGGCGTGGCTGGCGGTCCTCCAGGACGGCCGCTGGCTCCTGGAGGCGAGCTACGACTGACGCCGGAACGCTCAGCCGCGGCTGAGCTCCCGGACGTCAGCCCGTCGGCCTCGCGGCGCAGCACCCCGAGCAGCTCGGCCGGGGCGGGCCCGCCGCCGGGGCTCACCTAGCCGGCGGTCCCGGCCGCGGCAGTCTCCTCGGCGGCGCGGACCTGGGCCAGGATCGTCGCCGTGATGAGCTCGGGCTCGCGCAGCGGCGGCAGGTGATCGACGCCGGGCATCCGGATGAGCTGGCAGCCGGGGATCCGCCGGGCCGCCTCCTCATCGCACGCGATCAGGGCCGGCCGGTCGCGGTCACCGACCATCAGGACCGCGGGCACACGCAGTTGGTGCAGCCGGTCCCACGCCGGGTCGCTCGCCGGCCGCTGGAACTGCTCCTCATTGGGCTCGGCGCGGATCGCCGACCGGAGCTGCTCGAGGACCTCCGGCTCCGCCCCGGCCGCGGCCCACATCCGCTGGTAGAACGCGACCATGGCGTCCTCATCGCCGGTGATCTTCTCCCACTCGGCGATCAGCTCCGGGGCTTCCTCGGGAAAGGGGTAGCCGCTGATGGCCGGGCACAGCAGTGTGAGCGACCGCACCCGGCCGGGGTCAGCCACGGCCAGGTCCACCGAGGCGATCCCGCCCATGCTGCAGCCCACCAGGTGGGCCTGGCCGATGCCGAAGTGGTCCAGGACCCGCCGCAGGTCGCCGGCCAGCGTGTACTCCTCGGTCGCCGCGGGGGAGCGGCCGTAGCCGCGGACCTCGTACCGGATCACCCGGCAGTCCCCGGTCAGGCCGGGCCACATCCGGTCCCAGATCCGGCCGTCGCCGACACCGGGATGCAGTAGCACCAGGACCGGCCCGGATCCGCCGGAATCCTCAGCCCAGACCGTGTCGGCGCCCACGGTTACGGTGGTCTCCATGCCCGCCACCTTAGGCCCGGCCGCGGCCGGGTCGTCCAGCCGTTTTCCGCCCGCGAGGACGGCCGCCTCCGCTGGCCCTGGCCAGCCTGCGCGCCGGATTCCGCTGGCTGCCCCTCGCGACCGGACAGCCGCCGGCGGGTGCCCGGGCCGCGGTCAGTCCCGGGCCTGCCAGGTCGTCACGCATGCCTCGTTGCCCTCGGCATCGGCCAGCACCCAGAACGCCGGCGCCTCCTCCTCATAAAGCAGCCGCCCGCCCGCCGCCAGCGCCGCCTCGATCCGGCGGGCGGCCTCATCGTGCGGGACCGAGACGTCGAAGTGGATGCGGTTGCGCTGCGGGCGCGGCTGGTCCATCTGCTGGAACCAGATCGTCGGACCCTGCCCGTCCGGGTCAGCCAGCCCGCCTTCCGGGCCGGCGTCGCCCGGCTCATCGTCGTAGTCCATCACCGCCATCCAGAACGGCCGGATCGCGGCGATGTTCATCGCGTCGATGGCGATCTCCAGGACCTGCACCGGCCGTGGTGCCCCGCTGCCCGTTCCGGGGTCGGGGGCCAGGCCCAGCTCGCGCACGAGCTGGGTGACTGGCGCGACCTGATCCAGCTCGCGCCGGGTCAGCCGCCGCCGCTCCGGGGACCGGATGGTCAGGATCACCCGGTCCGCGCGGACGTCGGCGGCCAGGCTGCCGCCCGCGCCCAGCCCGGCCGCGGCGATTCGCCCGGCCACGGCCGCCGCCTGGGCCAGCGAGCTGGTCCGCACCGTCGTCCGGGCCACGCCGAGCACCAGCCGCCAGCCGTGCCCGGTGACCGCCTCGGAGATCTCC
Source organism: uncultured Actinomycetota bacterium (assembly GCA_963780555.1). Classification (GTDB taxonomy): domain Bacteria; phylum Actinomycetota; class Actinomycetes; order Streptosporangiales; family Streptosporangiaceae; genus DASUBV01. Next base: position 1,523,432 of record CAWACD010000002.1, read on the forward strand.
TGCAGGGTGAGCGCCTGGTCCGCCGCTCCGGTCGTTTCGGTCATGGCGGCATCGTTCCACGGGCCGCCGACAGCACGGCCAGCGGTCCCGGACACTTTGCGGTCCTAGAAATCTTATTCGAACGCTGAGTCATATTGCCAGGCTGGCTCGCTATGCTGCTCGAAGAGCAGGTGATAACAGCAATATCTGATAACAGCAAGAAGCAGGGAGCGGCAGAGCCAGGCGGCGAGCTGCAGCAGCGGGAGGAGCAGAGCACATGGGCTGGGACAACCCGCCGATCCCGTGGCGGGAGCTCGAGCGGCAGCTGTCCTGGAAGAAGAGCAGGCCCCCCGGCGATAGCCGGGAGCAGCGCGCCGGCCAGGATCAGCCCGCCCCGGCCGGGCCATCCGGTCCGGCCCGCCCGGCGCTCGGCCCGGTCCGGCCCGCCCGGCCGCGCCCGCCGCGCCGCGCACCGGCCTGGGCCGAGCTGCACTGTCACTCCTCCTACAGCTTCCTGGACGGGGCATCCAGCCCGGAGGACCTGGTGGCGGAGGCCGCCGAGCGGGGCCTGACCGCGCTGGGCATCACCGATCATGACGGCATGTACGGGGTGCCGCAGTTCGCTCAGGCGGCCGCCCGGCTGCGGGACTGCGGCGTCTCGCTCGGCACGGTCTTCGGCGCTGAGCTCGGCCTGAGCAGCCCGCGGCAGCCGGGTCAGCGGCAGGCGGGCCAGCGGCAGGCGAGCCAGCGCCTGCCGGAGCGCGCCGGGGTTCCCGACCCGCCCGGGCGGCACCTGCTGGTGCTCGCCCGCGATCCGGACGGGTACCGGCGGCTGTGCCAGGTAATCAGCGCGGCTCAGCTGGCCGGCGGCCAGAAGGGCCATCCGGTCTATGACGAGGCGGCGCTGGCGGACGCCCATGACGGGCACTGGGTCATCCTCACCGGCTGCCGCAAGGGCGCCGTCCCCGCGGCCCTCGCCACCGCGCCCGCCGCCGCGCCGGCCCTGGCGGCCGGCGACGCCGCGGCCCTCGATGCCGGCCCGGCCCTGGTCACCCCGGCCGGCTACGCCGCCGCGCTGCGCGAGCTGCGCACCCTGGCCGGCCGGTTCGGCCGCGGCAACGTCCGGGTCGAGCTGACCCTCGCCGGCCTGCCCGCCGACGATGAGCGCAACGACGCCCTGGCTGAGCTGGCCGCGGCCGTCGGCGTGGCCACCATCGCGACCAGCAACGTGCACTACGCCGGGCCCGGCGATGCCAAGCTGGCCCAGGCCCTGGCCGCGATCCGGGCCCGCAGCAGCCTGACCGGGATGGACGGCTGGCTGGCTGCCGCCGGGAGCAGCTACCTGCGCTCGGGTGAGGAGGCGGCGGCCCGGCTGAGCCGCTACCCCGGCGTCATGGAGCGGACCGCGGAACTGGCCCGGGCGTGCGCGTTCGACTTCACGGTGGTCGCGCCCCGGCTGCCGGACTTCCCGGTCCCCGCCGATCACACCGAGGTGAGCTGGCTGCGGGAGCTGGTCCGGCGCCGGGCCCCGGAGCGCTACGGCCCGACGGGCGCCGAGCGGATCCCCGGCGCCTACGAGCAGATCGCCCGCGAGCTCGACGTCATCGAGCAGCTGGAGTTCCCCGGCTACTTCCTGATCGTGCACGACATCGTGCAGTTCTGCGCGGACAACGGCATCCTGTGCCAGGGCCGCGGGTCGGCGGCGAACTCAGCGGTCTGCTACGCGCTCGGGATCACCAGCGTGGACCCCGTGCAGCACGGCCTGCTGTTCGAGCGGTTCCTGTCGGAGGGCCGGGACGGCCCGCCGGACATCGACCTGGACATCGAGCACCAGCGCCGCGAGGAGGCCATCCAGTACGTCTACCGCAAGTACGGCCGGGAGCGGGCGGCGCAGGTGGCCAACGTGATCTCCTACCGGCCGCGGATGGCGCTGCGGGACGCCGGCCGCGCGCTGGGCTACTCGCCGGAGGAGCAGAACCAGTGGTCGCAGCAGGTCGGCCCGCGGGCCTACGGGCCTGGCCAGCCGGTGCCGCCCGACGCCGGCGTGCCGCAGCCGGTCATTGACCTGGCCGAGCAGATGCAGCGGCTGCCGCGGCACCTGGGCATCCACTCGGGCGGGATGGTGATCTGCGACCGGCCGGTGGGGGAGGTGTGCCCGGTGGAGTGGGCGCGGATGCCGGGCCGCACGGTGCTGCAGTGGGACAAGGACGACTGCGCGTACGCGGGCCTGGTGAAGTTCGACCTGCTCGGCCTGGGCATGCTGACCGCGCTGCGGGACTGCTTCGAGATGGTGAACGCCGCGCACGGCACCAGCTGGAGCCTGCACTCCATCCCGCAGGAAGACCCGGGCGTCTACACGATGCTGCAGGCGGCCGACACGGTGGGCGTGTTCCAGGTGGAGTCCCGCGCGCAGATGGCGACCCTGCCGCGGCTGCGCCCGGAAAAGTTCTATGACCTGGTCGTCGAGGTGGCGCTGATCCGGCCGGGCCCGATCCAGGGCGGCTCGGTGCACCCGTACATGCGGCGCCGGCACGGCGATGAGGAGTCCGAGCTGCCGCACGAGTCGATGCGCCAGGCGCTGGGCAAGACCCTCGGCGTCCCGCTGTTCCAGGAGCAGATGATGCAGATCGCCATCGACTGCGCCGGGTTCAGCCCGGCCGAGGCCGACCGGCTGCGGCAGGCGATGAGCTCGAAGCGGGCGCCCGAGCGGATCGAGGAACTGCACGACCGGCTGCTGGCCGGGATGGCGGAGCGGGACATCCCGGCGGAGATCGCCGAGGACATCTACGTCAAGATCCTGGCCTTCTCCAGCTACGGGTTCCCCGAGTCGCACGCGATCAGCTTCGCCTACCTGGTCTACGCCAGCGCCTGGCTGAAGTGCTACTACCCGGCGGCGTTCACCGCCGCGCTGCTGCGCGCCCAGCCGATGGGCTTCTACGCCCCGGCCAGCCTGATCAGCGATGTGCGGCGGCACGGCGTCGAGGTCCGCGGGACGGACGTGAACGCCAGCGGTGCCCTGGCCCGGCTCGAGGGACGGCCGGAACCCGCGCCCGCCAGCTCCGCCCCCGCTCCGCCGGCCCGGCCCGGCGCTAGCCCGGAACCAGTTCCGGCTGTCCCGCCCGCTGCCCCGGTCCCCTCCGGCGGGGTCCCGGTGCCGGGCCAGCCCGCGATCCGGCTCGGCCTGTCCGAGGTCCGCAACCTCGGCTCCCGCGCCGCCGAGGCCGTCGAGGCCGGCCAGCCCTACCGCGACCTGGAGGATTTCGCCCGCCGCACCGCCCTGCCGGTGGCCGCGCTGGAGGCGCTGGCGCTGGCGGGCGCGTTCGGGTGCTTCGGGCTGGGCCGCCGCGAGGCGCTGTGGGCGGCCGGTGCCGCGGCCACCATCCGGCCCGGCCAGCTGCCCGGCACCACCCTGGGCCTGGCCGCCCCGCCGCTGCCGGCGATGACCGCGGCCGAGGAGACCTTCGCGGACCTGTGGGCGACCGGGACCTACGGGACCCATCCGGTCGAGCACATCCGGGACCTGCTGGCCGAGCAGGGCACGCTGCCGGCCAGCGCGCTGCTCACCGCGGCGGACGGGGCGGTGGTGACGATCGGCGGGCTGGTCACGCACCGGCAGCAGCCCGGGACCGCGCGCGGGGTGGTGTTCCTCAGCCTGGAAGACGAGACCGGGATGGCCAACATCATCTGCCCGCCCGCGGTCTGGCAGCGCTACCGCAAGATCGGCGTGTCCGCCACGGCGCTGCTGATCCAGGGCCGGGTAGAGCGGCTGGACGGCGCGGTCAGCCTGCTGGCCACCCGGCTGCGGAAGCTGCGCGTGGTGGCCGCCGCCCGCAGCCGCGACTTCCGCTAGCCCGCGACCTCGCTGACCGGGACCTCGCGCACCGGGCCCGCCAGGCTCCGGGAGCGCAGCGCCCGCTGCGTGACGTCACGCTGCTCGGTCAGCAGCCGGACCAGGCCCGGGTCATGTTCTCCGCTGGCCAGGAACTCGCCGATGCGCGCGACCAGTTCCGGGGAGGCGGCCGTGACCGGGAACAGGGCCTGGCCGAGGAGGACGCGGAAGTGCTCGCCGCGGCTGGCCCAGATCCCCGGCAGCTCGGCGAAGTACCGCTCGGCGTACGGGGCGAGCAGGGCCGCGTGGCCGGGCAGGGCGAAGCTACGGGCCACCTCGAGGACGCCATCGGTGCCGAGCTCGTCGCCGTGCGCCAGCAGCTCCCAGGCGGCCTCCTTGTGCGCGGCGTCCGGGATCGCGGCGCGGCAGGCCAGGGCATGCCGCCGCGCGCTGCTGCCCGGGTCGCGGGCCAGCTCGGCGTCGATCTCGGCATCCCCGGCCCGCCCGGTGCCAGCCAGCCGCCGCAGCATTGCCCAGCGCAGGTCGGCCTGCACGCTCAGCCCGGCCACGCTCACGCTGCCGTCGAGCAGCCCGCTGATCAGGTCGAGCTGCTCGGGGGTCGTGGCGGCCCAGCTGAGCAGCTGAGCCCAGGCCAGCTGATGGTCGCTGCCGGGCGCGGCGTCGTGCAGCAGCCGCGCGGCAGCGGCCGCCAGCTCGGCGGTGGACCGGTCGGCGTCGGCCGGGCTGGCCAGCCGGATGAGCTGGGCGATCACCGAATGCAGCACGTCCACGATGACAATCGCCGGCTCGCCGCCCATCTGGCTGGCCACGATGCCGGCGAAGGCCGGCAGCGACAGCTCGGCCTGGCGGGCCATATCGATCAGGGCGGTCCAGGAGACCGCGCGGGCCAGCGGGTCGCCGAGCTCCGACACTGACTCGGTCAGCGTCTGCAGTGACCGCGGGTCGAAGCGGATGACCGCATACCCGCGATCGTCATCGTTGAGCAGGATCAGGTCCGGCTGCGCCTGCCCGGTCAGTTCCGGTATCTCGGTGCGCGGCCCGGCGACGTCAGCCTCGGCGCGCTGCACGCGGGTCAGCGGCCGCTCGTCACGCCGTTGCCCGCCTCGCGGCGGTACAGGCCCACGGAGATGCGGTGCGGCCGCAGCTCCGGCTGCCCGGCCCGGGCTTCCTGCACGATCGCGAACGAGGTGAGCCGCCCGTCGGGGCCGGTCCCGAACTCGGCCCGCAGCAGGCTTGGCCCGGCGGTCTGCAGCCAGGCCCCCGACCAGTCGCTCAGCGACTGGCCGGAACTGGCCTCCAGCGCGCCCAGCAGGTCGGCCAGCGTGGCGTTGCCGAAGGCATGCTCGGCGAAATAGGCCCGGATGCCAGCGAAGAAGCTATCCCGGCCGACCAGCGCGGCCAGCTGCTGCAGCACCGCGGCGCCCTTGGCGTAGCTGATCCCGTCGAAGTTCGCGACGGCCTGGCTGAGGGTGGCGACGTCAGCAGCCACCGGATGGGTGGACGGCAGCTGGTCCTGCTGGTAGGCCCAGGTCTTGCGACTGATCGAGAACGTGGTCCAGGCGCCGGTGAAGCGGGTGCACTCGGCGCTGCTCAGGGTGGCGCTGAACTCGGCGAACGACTCATTCAGCCACAGGTCATCCCACCAGCGCATGGTGACCAGGTCGCCGAACCACATGTGCGCCATCTCGTGCAGGATCATCATGGCGCGCACTTCGTACATGCTGTCGGTGACGCGGTAGGGGAACAGCACCTGGTCGGTGAACACCACGCAGCCGACGTTCTCGGTGGCACCGGCGCTGTAGTCCGGCACGAAGGCCTGGGCGTACTGGGCGAACGGGTAGTCGCCCCGGAACAGCCCGGTGTAGAAGTCCAGGCCCTGCCGGGTGATGCCCAGCACGTCGTCGGCGTCGAGGTGCGCGGCCAGCGATGCGCGGCAGGCCAGCGCGAGCGGGATCTGCTGCCCGGCCGGCGTGGTGTGCCCGGCCCGGATGACCGCATACTCGCCAGCCACCACGGCGGTCAGGTAGGTCGAGATGACGGGCGTCGGCGGGAAGTGCCAGCTGACCTTGCCCGGCCCGGCCGGACCGGTCTCCGGGCCCGGCTGGTTCGACAGCACGGTCCAGCCCTCCGGCACGGTGACGTGGAAGGTGAACGGCGCCTTCAGATCGGGCTGCTCGAAGTTGGCGAACACCCGCCGGGCGTAGGCGGGCTCGAACTTGGTGTACAGGTAGACCTTGCCGTCGGTCGAGTCAACCGCGCGGTGCATGCCGGTGCCGTCACTGGAGTACCGGCAGTCCGCGACGATGCGCAGCTCGTTGCCGCCGGCCAGGCCGGGCAGCGCGATCCGGGTGCCATCCCAGGCCGCGGCCGGGTCGAGCGCGGTGCCGTTCAGGGTGATCTCGTGCACCTGCTCGGCGATCAGGTCGGCGTAGCTGGCCGCGCCCGGCTCGCGAGCAGCCGAACCGGATGACCGACTCGGAGCGGAATACCCGGCCGCCGCCGGTGAAGTCCAGCCCGATCTCGTAGGACTCCACCTGCAGCAGGGCCGCGCGCTCGCGCGTCTCGTCGCGGGTGATCTCGGTGACAGCCATGCGGGCATTCCTCGGGGTTCGGGACGGGTGCGGCTGTCTCAGGCTAGCCAGTCGTGATGCGATGGGTTCATGAAGGTCCGCATCGGAATCAGCCTGGGCCCGGCTACCGGCCCGGAGGACTTTGCCGCTGCCGTCGCCGAGCTGGAAGCCGCCGGCATCGACTCACTGTGGCTCAGCGAGATGGTCTACGGCTCGCTGCTGGAGCCGTTCACCGGGATGACCTGGGCGCTGGCCCGCACAACCAGCCTGAAGGTCGGCACCGGCGTGGCGGTGCTGCCCGGCCGCCACCCGGTCCTGGTGGCCAAGCAGCTGGCCTCGCTGGCCGCGCTGGCGCCGCGCCGGGTGCTGCCGGTATTCGGCCTGCAGCCGGCCCGGCCCGCCGAGCGGGCGCTGTTCCCGGCCCCGCCGGGCCGCCGCGGTGCGATGTTCGATGAGGCGATGGTGCTGCTGCGCCGGATGCTCACCGAGGACCGGGTCAGCTTCGCCGGCGAGTTTTACAGCGTCGAGGACGCCAGCATCGGCCCGCGCCCGGCCCGGCCGCTGGACATCTGGCTGGGCGGCACCGCGCCGCCCGCGCTGGTGCGGGTGGGCCGGCTGGCCGACGGCTGGCTGGGCAGCTTCCGCACGCCCGCCGAGGCCGGCCGGGACGTGCTCGCGATCCAGGCCGCGGCCAGCGCCGCAGGCCGGGAGATCGAGGACGATCACTTCGGCATCAGCCTGGCGGTCGGGACCGATGGCATCCCGGCCGGGCTGGCCGCCGCCATCACCAGCCGGCGCCCGGATGCCGACCCGGCGCAGCTGGCCGCGGGCAGCTGGGCGCAGGCGCGCGCGATGATCGAGGCGTATGTCGCGGGCGGGCTCAGCAAGTTCGTGGTCCGGCCCGCGAGCCCGGTGCCGCTGAGCCAGTTCCTGGACGAGTTCCGGCGCGAGCTGCTCCCGCTGCAGAACTAGGCCGGGTCCGGCTGCGCCGGGTCCGGCCGCTGCCGCGCTGCCGGGCCCGAGCCCGAGCTCAGTCGTGGCGGCCGGTGAGGGCCAGCCGGGCGCCGATGCCGATCATGATCAGGCCGCCGGCCCCGCCGAGCTGCTCCAGCCGCCGCGGCGAGCGCTCCAGCCAGCCGCGGGCCGTGCCCGCGGCCAGTGCCCAGCCGCTGTCGGAGATCAGCGCGATGCCGACGAAGATCGCGCCGAGCAGGAGCAGCTGCAGCGGGACGTGCCCGGCGGGACGGTCCGCGAACTGCGGCAGCACGGCCACGAAGAACACCGCGATCTTGGGGTTGGTCGCGCCGACCAGCAGGCCGTCGGCCAGCATCCGGCGCACCGGCTTGCCGGCGGCGGGCACCTCCAGGGCCGCGACCAGGGACCGCCGGTGGCGGAACGCCTGGATTCCCAGGTAGACCAGGTACGCCGCGCCGGCCAGCTTGATCACGTTGAACACGAGCAGGGACCGCTCGACCAGCGCCCCGATCCCGATGGCGACGGCGAGAACCTGCAGGTAGACCCCCAGCGCGCCGCCGGCCACAGCGGCCAGCCCGGCCGCGCGGCCCATCTGCAGCGAGCGGGTAACGACGAACAGCACGTTCGGCCCTGGCACGATGATCAGCGCCCAGGACAGCAGCGCGAACTCCAGGAGCCGGGATGAGGACGGCATCGGCCCAGTCTGCTCCCCGGCCGCGATCCTGGCTACTCGCTTTTGGCCTGCGAGCTGTGTTGCCGGCGAGCCTGCGGGACGCCCCTGGTGGCGGCGTCTTCCCTCGTCGCAGGCTCCTCAGTCCAGACGCAGCCGGGCGTCCCTCCGGCTCGCTTAGCGGGTGGTGGCGGGCAGGCCTGCTCGGCGGTCAGCTCGGCGGCCTCGGCCGAGAGCTCGGCCGACTCGGCAGTGAGGTCGCCCTCGGCGGGGGCCGCAGCCGCGCTGTCGGCCGATGATCCCTGCTTGGGCACCATGTAGCCCCAGGTGGCGCACATCCGGGCCAGCTCCTCGGGCATCTCGCCGAGGTCCGGCGGCGCCGCGGCGGGCTGGATGCGCCCGGACTTGAGCTTGGCCGAGGTGTCGCCCAGCCCGGCCCCGATGCGGCCATGACCGAACTCGCCGTACTCCAGCATCTCGGGCTCGAACTGGATGCCGAGGTACTTGCACAGCTGGCGCACGATGGTCTCGGGCTCGGCGGTCAGGTCCTCGTAGCGGACCGTCTTGCCGGGCAGCGCCTTGCGCGCCTCCTCCAGCTTCATCATGTACCGCAGGGCCCGGCTCATCGAGTCGTCAAGGGAGCCGGAGTCCTCCGGCCGCCAGTTCTTGCTCCACGCCTTGTTCAGTGAGGCCACGCAGTTGGCCGGGTGCCGCATCAGGAAGATGAACCGGGCATCGGGCCAGCACCGGGCGATCTTGTCGTAGATCAGGACGTTGGCCGGGGTCTTGGCCACCAGCGTGGGCTTGCCGCTGCGCGCCAGGGCATCGGACAGCACCCGGTCCCACAGCAGGAACTCGACCTCCTCCTCGGAGATCTGCAGCTCCTTCAGCGAGGTCTTGATCCACTTGGTCTCCGCGCGGACACCCAGGTGCGCCAGCGGAATCTCCGGCGGCGCGTACAGGGCCGAGTGGCTGCCCAGGATCATGCGCAGCAACGTGGAGCCCGCCCGGGCCGGAGACAGGATGAAGATCGGTGCCGTCAGCAGGCGGCCACCCTCCGGCGCCGTCATCCGCCGCGAGGGATGACCGGGTGGACGCGCGAACTGGTACCCGACCGTCCGCGCCAACGTTGCGTTAACTCGCCGTTCCCATTCCATGGACGGCAAGCGTAAAGCACCGGTCAAACAGGGGGCACGCGTTTCCCATCACTCGATAGAGAACGCGCAGGATAGAGCGGGCGGCATCGCGTAAAGCGGACACCGGTCCCGGCAGCCCGGGGCGTCGCTGAGAGTGGCCCGGCAGTTACATGAATGCTTGTTCTCCCTGGTGGCAGGCCTGATAAAGGCGCCGCCAGACCCCGGCAGCACATGTGTAACGGTGGCACCATGCCCAACTGTGACGCACCTGGCACTCTGGGTGACCAGCGGCGGTTCTGAACGCACAAAGCATTTATGAAATTACATCCGGTAATCGCCGCGGGGCGTTGGCCGGGCCCCGCCTGTCGCCGGCCACGCCGCCACGCCACCTGCTCCCGGTGCTGGTCAGGCCGCCCGCCGTCGCGGGCCCGGCCGGGCCCGCAGGCCCGGCCGCGAGCCTTGTCGGCCGCCTAATTGTTCAGTATGTTTCCTAACAAAATCCGGGATCTCCTCACGAGCCGTTTCGAGGCAGGCACGATGGCGAAGCTCAGGAAACTGTCCCCCCGGCGGCTGCGCGGCCTGGCCGCCGTGATCGCCGCCGCCGCCGCGGCGCTCGCCCCGGCCCTGGCGGGCGCCGGGCCGGCCAGCGCCAGCCCGGCCGCCGCGGCCCGCGCGAGCAGCCCGGCGCCGCAGGTCCGGGTGAACCAGGTGGGCTACGCGCCGGGAGCAGCGAAGCTGGCCTTCGCCATGCTGCCCGCGAAGGTCAGCTCGGTGGCATTCCGGGTCACGGGCCCGCACGGCGTGGTGTTCCGGGGCCGGTCAGGAGCCGACGCCGGCCGCTGGAACGCGAACTACCCCGCCGTCTACCGGCTCGACTTCTCGGCCGTGCGGCGGCCCGGCCGCTACCGGGTCGCGATCACCGCGGGCGGCGCCACCGCGGTCTCGCCGCCCTTCCGGATCGCCCGCCCGGCTGCGCTGTACGGGCACCTCGTCAGTAACGGCGTCCGGTACTTCACCTCCGAGCGGGACGGCGCCGACGTGGTGCACTCCGTGCTCAGCCGCAAGCCGGCCAACCTGACGGACCGGCACGCCAGCATCTATAAGGCGCCGCGCTTCGACAGCGATGACAACCTGCTCGGCAAGTTCCGCAAGATCGGCGGCCCGGTCAACGCGGCGGGGGGCTGGTTCGACGCCGGCGGCGGCTATGAGAAGTTCGCCTACACCGCCAGCTATGCCGACGGGCTGCTGCAGCTGGCCGCCCGCGACTTCCCCGGCCGCTACCCGACGCTCCGCCCGGAGGCGAACTTCGGCCTGCGCTGGCTGGAGCGGCTGTGGAACCCGGCCAAGAAGGTGCTGTACATGCAGGTCGGGGTGGGCACCGGCAACGCCAGCAACACGATCCAGGGCGACTACAACTTCTGGTTCCTGCCGCAGGCCGAGGACCGGCTGGACGTCAGCAAGGGCGGTAACCCCGGCCCCAGCGCCTACTACGTGAAGCACCGGCCGGTCTTCGAGGCCGCGCCGCCCGGCCAGAAGATGGACCCGGACTTCGCCGGCCGGTTCGCCGCCGACTTCGCGCTCGGCGCCCAGCAGGCCGCGCGCGGCGACCGCGCCCGGGCCCGGCACCTGATGCGGCTGGCCCGCGGCGTCTACGCGATGGCCAAGACCAGCCACGTCGGCACCCTGCTGACCGCCTACCCGCACGACTTCTACCCCGGTTCGGAGTGGAAGAGCGACATGCTGTGGGGCGCCGCGGAGATTGCCCTGGCCGACGAGGCGATGCACGCGCCGCGCGCCCGGGTGCAGGCCGACCTGGCCGTCGCCGCGCGCTGGGCGCGGGCCTACATCGCCCAGGGCCACCCGGCCGGCGGGGACACCCTCAATCTCTATGACAACGGCGCGCTGGGCGAGGCGGAGCTGCTGCAGGCCATGCGCGAGGCTCGCAGCTGGCCGGTAATCAGCCCGCGCACCCTGCTGGCTGACATGGCCGCCCAGCTGAAGATCGGCGTGCAGTGGGCCGCGAGCGAGCCGTTCGAGCTCGGCTCGGACCTGGGCAACAGCGACGCCGCGCCGCACGCCTTCGGCCTGTACATCACCGATGCGCTGTACCAGCACTACGGCGGCTCGGCTGACTTCGCCGCGTTCGCCCAGCAGCAGCTGAACTTCGCGCTCGGCGGCAACGCCTGGGGCAGCTCGTTCGTGGTCGGCGCGGGAGACACCTACCCGGCGTGCATGCAGAGCGAGATCGCCAACCTGGTCGGCTCGCTGACCGGGCACGGCAACATTCAGCTCGGCGCGGCCACCGACGGCCCGAGTAACCCCGGCAACTTCCAGGGCCTGGGCACGGTGGACGGGATGAAGACCTGCAGCGCCGGGCACTACAAGCCGTTCAACAACAAGTCCGCCGCCTATGAGGACAACGTGGTGAGCTGGCCGTCGGTGGAGCCGGCCGATGATTACACCGCCGACTCGCTGCTGGCGTTCGCACTGGCCGCCGGCGAGCACGGCGGCCACCATCACCACTAGCCAGGAGGCGTGAACCGGCCGTCGGCGGCGGTCCAGCCGCCGTCGACGGTCAGCACGGACCCGGTCACGTAGCTGGCCGCGCCGGAGGCGAGATAGACGACGGCGCCCGCGAGCTCGCCGGGCTGCGCCCAGCGGCCGAGGATGCTCTTGTCCGCGTAGGCCGCATACCACTGCGGCTGGTCCTGGATCTGGCGGGTCAGCGGGGTCTCCACCACGCCCGGCGCGATGAGGTTCACCCGCACGCCCGCCGGGCCCCATTCGGCGGCCGCCGTCCGCAGCAGCTGCACCAGGCCGGCCTTGGTCGCCGCGTACATGGCCTGGCCGGGCTCGGTGGTCACGGCCCGGATGGAGGTGAACCCGATGACGGACCCGCCGCCGCGGGCCACCATCTGCGCTCCGAAGGCGCGCAGCAGGGCGAACGGCCCGCGCAGGTTCAGGTCGATGACCCGCTGTGCCTCCGCCGCGGAGTAATCCAGGATCCGCTTGCGCACGTTCGTGGCCGCGGTGAAGACCAGGATGTCGGTATCCGGCCGCCCGGCCGCCGCCTGCTCGATGGCGGCCTCGTCGAGCATGTCCAGCACGATCGCGGTGGCCCCGGCGCCGCTGGCTGCCAGGGCAGCCTGCTGGCTGGCCAGCCCGGCGGTCTGCTCGGCGGCGGACAGGTTGATGTCGGCGCAGGTCACCCGGGCGCCGAAAGCGGCCAGCGCGATCGCGGACTCCCGGCCGATGCCGGACCCGGCCCCGATGACCAGCGCGTCGCGCCCGCTCAGGTCGAACAGCCCGCCGTAGCCGCGCGATGGCGAGCCGGGAACTGGTGCGGTCTCGGCCGGGACGGTCATGGAGCCTCCATCGTCGGCAGCGGCTTCAGTACCGCCATCACGGTGACGGTGAACTCCTCGGCCGCGAACCGCGGGCCCTCCCGGCCCAGGCCGGAGTCCTTCACGCCGCCGTAGGGCATGTTGTCGGCCCGGAAGCCGGGCACCTCGTTGATTACCACGCCGCCCACCTCCAGCCGCCGCAGCGCGGTGAGCGCCGTGCTCAGCGAACTGGTGAACACGCTGGCGTGCAGGCCGTACCGGGAGGCGTTGGCGACCTCGATGGCCTCGTCGATGCCGCGCACCGTGCGCAGGCAGACCACCGGCCCGAAGACCTCCTCGGCCCAGATGTCGGCGTGCTCGGGCACGTCGGCCAGCACCACGGGCCCCAGCGGGCCGGGCCCGCCGCCCGCGCCGCGCCCGCTGTCCGCCGCGTCGCTCTCGCCGGCCTGCGCGCCGTCTGCGGCCACAACCCGGGCGCCGGCGCGGACGGCGGCCGCCACCCAGTCCCGGACCCGCCGGGTCGCGGCCGCGTCGATGAGGGCCGCGACGCTGGTGCTCTCCAGCCGCGGATCGCCGGTTCGCAGCTGCGCCACGCGGTCCGCCAGCAGGGCGGTGAACTCCGCCGCCACCCGCTCGTCGACCAGTACCCGCTGCACGGAGATGCAGGCCTGCCCGCTGGCGTAGAACCCGCCGCGGGCCACGGCGTCGGCTGCCGCGGCCAGGCTGGCGTCGCGGGCCACGATCAGCGCGGAGTTGGAGCCGAGCTCCAGCACGACCTTCGCGGGCGCGGCGTCGCGGGCGATCTGATGCCCCACGGCGGCGGACCCGGTGAACGACACCGCGCCGACCCGGCGGTCGGTGACGAGCGCGGACCCGACCGCGGCGTCGCCGGTCACGACCTGGACGCCGGCCACCGGGCCGCCCGCCTCGCGCAGCGCCGCCCGGCACAGCGCGGCCAGCCGCAGCACGGCCAGCGGGGCCTGCGGGGCCGGCTTGCAGATGACCGGGCAGCCCGCCGCGATGGCCGGGGCGATCTTGTGCGCCGCGAGCAGCAGCGGATAGTTGAAGCCGGTGATCCCGACCACGACGCCGACCGGCCGCCGGATCCAGAACCCGGTCATCCCCTCGCCCGCCGGGGTCATGTCGAGCGCGACGGTCTCGCCGTGGATCCGGCCGACCTCCTCGGTGGCGGCCTGCAGGGTCCAGATGGCCCGGTCGGCCTCGGTCCGGCAGTCCGCCAGCGGCTTGCCGGTCTCCAGGACCAGCAGGTCCACCAGGTCGCCGCGGTGGCGGCGCAGCTGTTCGCCGACCGCGGCCAGCGCCGCCCGGCGCGCGTGCGCGGGCATCCCGGCCATCGCCGGCCGCGCCGCGACGGCGGCGTCGACCGCCGCCCGGGCCAGGTCCGGTGTGCCGACCGGCGCGTCCGCGACCACGCTGCCGTCGTAGGGGAAGCGCACCGGCTCGGTCCCGGCGGTCGCCACCCAGCCGTCGCCGACCGGCAGCCCGGCCGGCAGGTCACCGAGGACGGCCGCCGCCGTCATGCCGTCCCGCCGTCTCCCGCTTCCGCGCCGTCTGCTTCCGCGCCGTCTGCTTCCGCGCCGCCATTTCGCTGGCTGGCCCGTCCCGGGCTGCTATTCCCGGCGCTGGCCAGGAATTGCCGGGCCGCCTGGGCGTAGACGCGCGCGTACTGCCCGAGCTCGGCTATTTCCACGAATTCATCGGCCTGATGCGCGATCCATTTCCCGCCGGGTCCGTAGACCACGGTCGGCAGGCCCGCATCGCGGGTCAGGATGGTCCCGTCGGTGGTGCCGGGCACGATGCCGAACGGCGCGGGCTGTCCGTGAACCTGCAGGTGAGCGGCGCTCAGCGCGGCGACGACCGGGTGATCGCGGCTCACCTCGACAGCCGGCCGGTCATCCAGGACGGTCAGCGTCACCCCGACCCCGCTGGCCGCGGCGGCCTGCCGGGCGAGATGAGTCAGGCGCTCCAGCAGAATGCCGTGATCCACCACCGGGATGGTCCGGATATCGAGATACACGGCCGCGTGGCCGGGAATCACATTGACCTGCCGGGAATCGCCGCCGACGATGGCGGTCGGGGTGATCGAGACGGTGTCCAGGTCGCCGGCCAGGCCGTGCTCGGCGCGCAGCTCGGCCTGCAGCCCGGCCGCGGCGGCCACCAGCTGCGCGGCCGCGGCGAGCGGGTTGCGGCCCAGGTGCGGCATGGCGCCGTGCGCCATGTGGCCGTGCAGGTCCGCGCGCAGCCGGATGGCGCCCTTGGCGATGGTGCAGATCTCGCCGCCCTCGGGCTCGCAGATGATCGCGCCGGCGGCGCCGGCCAGCAGGCCCGTGGCGGCCAGGTGCTTGGCGCCCAGCATCAGCTCTTCCTCATCGGCCAGCGCGCACACCGCGATCCGGCCCGGAAACGGCCCCGCCTCCTGCAGCGCCCGGACCGCGAAGATGGCCGCGGCCAGCCCCGACTTCATGTCGGCCGCGCCGCGGCCGAAAAGCTTGCCGTCGCGGATCTCGCCGCCGAACGGGTCGGTGCTCCAGTCCGCGCGGTCGCCCTCGGTCACCACGTCGGTGTGCCCGACGAAGGCCAGCAGCGGGCCGTCGCGGCCGGGGCCGCCGCCCGCCCCGTCCACGAACGCGATGACGTTCGGCCGGCCCGGCGCGGCCTCCTGGATGACGGGATCCCAGCCGTAGCTGCGCATCCGGGCGGCCACCAGGTCGGCGGCGGGCTGCTCGGTCAGCCCGGCCGCCGGGTCGTGCACCGACCGGGCGCGGACCAGGTCACGGGTGAAGGCCAGCAGCCCGGCCTCGTCGATCCGGACACCATCCGGGGGAGTCGTCCCTGGAGTACTCACGCGCTGCCGCCGACCTCCGCTCGGGGAACCTCCGCCGTCCGGGGCGGGCCGGGCAGGCCGGGAACCGGTGGTGGACAAGGGCGGATCTTTCGGGATCTACGGCACGTAGAGTGATCGCTGTCTGAGTGCCATGTCAAGTCCTGGCAGGTAGTCGGCGTGCCCGGGCCGGCAGCCCCGATACGGGGGTTACCGCGAGTGACCTGGGTGGTCGCCACCTGCCGGGTGCAGGCCAGCGGGAGGTGCGGGATGAGCGAGGAATCTACGCCGGGCGAGCCGGCGGAGCAGGCGGCCCAGCGGCCGGGCCGGCCGGTAGCGGTGGTGACCGGGGCGGCGCGCGGGATCGGCCGCGCCGTCGCGGACCTGCTGTGGCACTCGGGGTACGACCTGGTGCTCAACGACCTCGACCCGGCCGGGCTCCGGGCGGCCAGCGGGGCGGTGTCGGCCGGCACGGCGGCCCTGGTGCCCGGCGACGTCCGCGACGAGCAGGTGCCGGGCCGCCTGGTCACGGCGGCGGCCGCGGAGTTCGGCCGGATCGACGCGGTCGTGAACAACGCCGGCGCCGGGCTGACCGCGCCGCTGGCCGACATTGCGCCGGCCGACTGGGCCGCGCTGTTCGCGCTGCACGTGCATGCCCCGGCCCGGCTGTGCCAGTCGGCGCTGCCGCTGCTGGCCGCCAGCCCGGCGCCCGCGGTGGTGAACGTGTCGAGCGTGGCGGCCGCGCTCGCACTGCCGGGCCGGGTCGCCTACGGCTCGGCCAAGTCGGCCATCGAGGGATTCACCCGGTCGCTGGCCGCCGAGTGGGCCGGGCTGGGCATCCGGGTCAACGCGGTCGCGCCGGGCACCATCGAGACGCCGCTGGTGGCCCGGAACTTCGCGGCCGGGCTGCTGGACCGCGACCGGGTGCTGGAGCGCACCCCGATGCGCCGGCTGGGCCAGCCGGGCGAGGTAGCGGCGGTGATCCGGTTCCTGCTCTCGCCGGAGGCGTCCTACATGACCGGCCAGACGCTGCGGGTGGACGGCGGCTGGTCGATCTGGGGCGGGTGGGACACAACGTGAGATGTCGGTCTTGACATGCCAAGAGGGGCTATGGTCAACTGCCACGCACTAGGCCTACTGGTCAGGCCAGCAAGCCGGCTCACCCAGGGGAATTCATGGCGCTCTCACTCAACCGGGGCAGGACTGTCCCGCTGGCAATAGCCGTTATCTCCGCCGCCGCACTGGCGGCGTGCTCGTCGGGCGGGAGCTCCGGCGGCACCGCGGGCGCGAGCTCGGGCGGCAAGGCGGCGGTGACGAAAGCCCCGGCCGCGGCCACCGTGGCGTTCCCGTCCAAGATGAACAACCTCGACCCCGACCTGGGCTACAACGTCCAGGAGATCAACGCCATCGGGCTGTGGGGCGAGGGCCTGTATGAGTTCCGCTACGGCACCGCGTCGGCTCCCGAGCCCGGCCTGGCGCAGAGCGCCACCACCTCCGCGGACAAGCTGACCTGGACCTTCAAGCTGCGGCCGCACCTGGAGTTCTCCGACGGCACGCCGCTGACCGCCCATGACGTCGCCGTGACGCTGAACCGCGACCGGACCAACGCCGCCAACGTGTGGGCCTTCTTCGCCCAGCCGATGAAGTCGGTCACGGCGCCGGACGCCAGCACGGTCGTGGTGAAGCTGAAGCAGCCCTACCCGTCGCTGCCGGTCATCCTGGCCGAGTCCGGGTTCGCGATCCTGCCCGCGTCGGCGTACAAGAAGCCCGCCTCCTACATGCAGAAGCCGGTCTCGGCCGGCCCGTACATGGTCCAGTCCTGGGGCGGCGGCAACAACGCCACCTTCGTGGCCAACCCGCACTACTGGGGCGCCCAGCCGGTCATCAAGACCATCAACTTCACCACGGTGGCGGACTTCAACACCACCCTGGCCCAGCTGAAGACGGGCCAGACCTCGATGGCCGAGGGCCTGCCGATGAGCATCCAGCCGCAGCTGGCCAGCGGCGGCCTGCAGTGGAAGCTGCAGCAGATGTACGGGTTCTACGGCTTCCCGTTCAACAACACCGCGCCGCCGTTCAACAACGTGAACGTCCGCCGGGCGGTGTCGCTGGCGCTGAACCGCGATCAGATGAACCAGATCATCTGGCGCGGCCTGGCCAAGCCGCTGAGCAGCTTCTGGCCGAGCACCATGACCGGCTACGACAGCTCGATCTCCACCGCCCGTAACGTGGCCCGGGCCAAGAAGCTGCTGGCCGGGACGCCGTGCGCGCACGGCTGCTCGATCCAGCTGGATATCTCGCCGATCCTGGGCGGCTGGGCCAGCCAGCTGGCCCAGGTGGCCCAGCAGAACCTGGCCGACATCGGCATCCACGTGAAGATCACGTCACTGACGGCCACCGGCTACAACAACGACGTCATCCTGCACCCGAAGTACCAGATGTCGCTCGCGTTCCTGTACGACTTCGCCAACATCCCCGACGGGATGCTGGAGTACGCGGCGCTGCCGGGCAGCTTCTTCCAGGGCTTCTACAGCTACTGGAAGGACCCGAAGCTGACCGGGGCGATCGAGAAGGCGCGCGAGGCGACCGGGGCCGGCCAGGCGGCGGCGCTGGCGCAGATCAACACCCTGTTCGACAAGGACGTGCCGTACGCGACGGTCGCGACCGACAACGACCTGTGGGTGCAGCGGGTGTCGTCCAAGTTCATCGACGTGGAGCCGACGGACCAGGTCGAAGTCGCTCGTGTCGGCAGCTGATCATCCGGCCGCCCCCATCCCGGCGGGTGGCGGCCGGGCGGGCCGTGCGGCCAGCCGCCGGGCAACCGGCGGCTGGCCGCGGCGGCTGCTGACCGACGTGCTGCAGGCCGTGCTGATCATGGTGCTGGTGGCCGTGCTGGTGTTCCTGATCGTCCGGCTGATCCCGGGCGACCCGGCGCAGCAGGTGCTCGGCCAGAAGGCGACCCCGCGGGCGGTGGCGGCGCTGCGCCACCAGCTCGGCCTGGACCGGTCGCTGCCGGCCCAGCTGTGGAGCTACTTCACCGGGCTGCTGCACGGCCGGATGGGCAGCTCCCTGGTCGAGCAGGGCGTCACGGTGGCCAGCCTGGTGCTGTCGGGCCTGGGCGTGACGCTCACCGTGGTGGCCGCCACGGTGGTGCTGTCGGTCGCGGTCGGCGTCCCGGCCGGGCTGTGGAGCGTGCTGTCGCGGCTGCCCGGCCTGGATGTCGGGGTCCGCGGCCTGAGCGTCGTGCTGCTGGCCTCGCCGCCGTTCTTCGTCGGGCTGCTGCTGATCCTGGTGTTCAGCCTGGAACTGCACGCGCTGCCGGCCGGCGGCTGGGGTGCCCATGCTGCCGCCGACGCCCGCTACCTGCTGCTGCCGGCCGTTGCCCTGTCGTGCTACCTGGGCCCGGTGATCGTCCGCGCGACCCGCCAGTCGGCGCTGGCCGCCGCCCGGCAGCCGTTCGTCGAGGCCACCCTGGCCCGCGGCATCTCACCGCGCCGGGTGGTGCTGGCCCACATCCTGCCCAACAGCCTGCTGCCGCTGATCACCCTGGTCGGCCTGAACATCGGCTGGCTCATCTCGGGTGCCGTGGTCGTCGAGGCGGTGTTCGCGCTGCCGGGCATCGGGCAGGTGCTGGCCCAGGCGGTGTCGGAACTGGACTACACGGTCATCCAGGGCGTCGCCATCGTGTCGGCCCTGGTAGTGGTGCTGGCCAACCTGCTGGCCGACGTGGCCTACACGGTGGTCGACCCGCGCATCAGGCACGGCCGGTGAGCGACATGGACGGCCGGTGAGCGTTATGGAGGGCACGGCCGCCCCGGCGGGGCGGGCTCGCCGGGCGCTGATGTTCTCCGGCGTCCGCCGGGTCATCGGCCGGTCGGCCGCCGTCCGGGCCGGCGGCGGGCTGCTGATCCTGATCATCGGGGCGTGCGTGCTGGTCCCGGTGTTCTGGCCGGACGCCCCCAGCGCCTTCGTGACGGCGCCGTTCGCGCCGCCCAGCCTGGCGCACCCGTTCGGCTCCGACGATCTCGGCCGCGACGTGTTCGTCCGCACCCTGGCCGGCGGCCGGATCGACATCGCGGTGGCGGCGGCCGTGGTGGCCATCTCGTGCACCGCCGGCACGATCATCGGCGCGTGCGCGGGAGCCAGCCGCCGCCGCTGGGCCAGCCTGACCGTGGCCCGCGTGGTAGACGCCTTCATTGCCTTCCCGTACCTGGTGACCATCCTGGTGCTGGTGGTCATCGTCGGGCCCAGCGCCCAGATCGGCCCCGCGCCGCGCGGCCTGACCGCCGTGCTCATCGCGTTCCTGGTGCTGGGCTGGACGTTCTACGCCCGGCTGGCCCGCGCCGAGGCGATGACGATCCGGCAGCGTGACTACATCGTGGCCGCCGAGATCCTCGGCTACCCGCGCCGCAAGATCATCTTCCGGCACATCCTGCCCGGCGTGGTCCCGGTCACCATCGCCTACGCGGTCGCCGACGCGATCCTGACGATGGGCGCGCTGTCGTCGTTCGCCTTCCTCGGGGTGGGTGTGCAGCCGCCGACCCCGGAGTGGGGCGCCATCATGTACGAGGGCCGCGCCTACCTCGACTCGGCCTGGTGGATCACGGTGTGCCCCGGCCTGCTGCTGGCCCTCACCGGCTTCGCTCTCAGCCTGCTGGCCGACGGACTGCTGCGCGGTACCGATGACTGAGCGCGTGCCGCCCGCCGCCGGGAGCGAGCGCCGCCCGGCCGCCGCGCTGGCTGTCGACGGGCTCGCGGTGGCCGCCGCGGGCCGGCCGGTCCTGCGCGATGTCTGCTTCCGGCTGGAGCCGGGCAGCTGCCTCGGCCTGGTCGGCGAGACCGGCGCGGGCAAGACCATGGCCTGCCGCGCGATCACGGGCCGGCTGACCCGGATCGGCGTCACGGTGACGGGCGGCTCGGTCCGCTACGGCGACACCGACCTGCTGGCCCAGTCGCCCGCCCAGTGGCGGCGGCTATACGGGCGGCGCATCGGGCTGGTCCCGCAGAACTCACTCGGCTCGCTGGACCCGGTGATGAAGGTCGGCCGCCAGGTCCGCGAGACGCTGCGCGAGCTGGATCCGGGCGTCCCGCACGACGCGCGGGCGGCCGAGCTCCTGGAGATGGTGCACCTGCCCCGGCCCCGGCAGGTGCTCGGGGCCTACCCGCACGAGCTGTCCGGCGGGATGCGGCAGCGGCTGATGATCGCGCTGGCCCTGGCCGGCCGCCCGGACCTGCTGGTCGCCGACGAGCCGACCAGCGCGCTGGACATGACCGTGCAGCACGGCATCGTGGACCTGCTGGCCGAGCTGCGCGCCGCGACCGGGATGTCGACAATCTTCGTGACGCACGACCTGTCGGTCGTGGAGAGCATCGCCGAGCAGATCGCCGTGATGTACGCCGGCACCGTCGTGGAGTCCGGCCCGGCGCCGGTCATCCTGGCCGCGCCGCGGCACCCCTATACCCGGGCTCTGCTGGCTGCCCGGCCCAGCCGCGGCCGGCGCCGGCACCCGGCTGGCGGCCATTCCCGGCCAGCCGCGTCCGCTGGCCCCCGGCCTGGCGGGGTGCCAGTTCGCGGAGCGCTGCCCGCTGGCCAGCGACCAGTGCCGGGCCGAGGTGCCGCCGCTGGCGCAGCAGGGGCCCGGCCACCGGTCGGCGTGCTGGCACGCGGCGGACGTGCCCGCCGCTGACTTCCTGGACGCCCCCGCCGGCCCGGCCGCCGCCGCGGACCGCCCGGCGGCCGGAGGCGACGGCCCGGACGCCCCCGGCGCCGGCCTGGATGCCGCGGGAGCCGGCGCATGAGCGCGCTGCCGGTGCCCTCGCTGCCGGTGACCCCGCTGGTCAGCGCGTCCGGGGTGACGATCACCTACCCCGGCCGCGCCGCGCCGGCGGTCCGCGATGCCGCCATCGAGGTGGCGCCGGGCGCGGCCATCGGGATCGTCGGCGAGAGCGGCAGCGGCAAGACCACGCTGGCCCGGGCGCTGGTCGGCGCGCTGACCCCGGCGGACGGCCAGATCCTGGTCTCAGGCGTGCCGTGGTCGCGGGTGGTCCGCCGGCACCCGCTCCGCCGCCAGGTTCAGATGATCTTCCAGGACCCGCTCGGCTCGCTCAGCCCGACCCGCACCCCGCGGCAGGCCGTGGCTGAGGTCTTCCGGTACTGGGACGGCTTGTCCCGGGCCGCCGCCGACCGGGCCGCGGCCGACCTGCTCCGCGAGGTCGGGCTCGGCGCCGACGCCCTGGACAGCCGCCCGGCCCGGCTGTCCGGCGGGCAGTGCCAGCGGGCCGGCATCGCCCGGGCGCTGGCCTGCGGGCCGAAGCTGCTGGTCGCCGACGAGCCGACCTCGGCGCTGGACGTGTCGGTGCAGGCGCAGATCCTCAACCTCCTGCAGGACCTGCGGGAGCAGCGCGGCCTGGCGCTGGTGCTGGTCTCGCACGACCTGCCGGTGGTGCGGCATGCCACCGACCGGGTGCTGATCATGTACGACGGCTGCGTGGTGGAGGAGGGCCCGACAGCGGACGCCCTGGACCACCCGGCGCACTGGTACAGCCGGGCGCTGGTGGAATCGCGGCCCGGCCAGGGCAGCGGCCGGGCCGGGACGCTCGGCGCCGGCCTGGACAGCGCGCTGCTGACCAGCGCGCCGGACGACACCGAGACGCCGGGCTGCCGGTACGCGCCGCGCTGCCCGGCCCGCCAGCAGGACTGCCTGGCCGCGATCCCGCCGCTGGCCGGGCGCGGCGAGAGCCGGGTCGCGTGCCTGCATCCGGTACCCGGGTCAGCAGATGAGGGAGGCAAGCGTGCCGAGGTTTGACGGGGCGGCCGGCCCGGCGTACTACCGCGAGTGGCTGGTGCCCCGGCCGCGGGCCACCGTGGTCTTCGCCCACGGGGTCGGGGAGCACGCCGGGCTCTACGACCGGTACGCCGGGCAGCTGGGCCGCCACGGCATCAGCCTGCGCGCGCTGGACCAGATCGGCCATGGCCGCAGTGCCGGGTCACCCGATACGGGCCGGTGGGGCGTCATCACCTCGGCCGATGACCTGGTGGCCGACATCCAGCAGCTCGCCGACCTGGCCGCGGCGGCGGACCCGGGCCTGCCGCTGATCCTGCAGGGGCACTCGCTCGGCGCGATCATGAGCGCCGTCGCCGCCACCCGGCAGCCGGATCGCTATGCCGCCCTGGTGCTGTCCGGCGCCAAGCTGACCGAGCCACCGGACTTCCGCACCGACAGCGAGGAGATCGAGCTGGGGGCAGGCAACCTGTCCGCTGACCCCGACTACCTGCGCTGGCTGGAGGAGGACCCGCTGGTGTTCACCGGCGGGCCGCAGATGACCGCCTCGCTGCGCCGGGTCCTGCCGCCGGCCTGGGCGGAGCTGGTGGTCGCGCTGCCGGGGCTGGACAAGCCGGTGCTGCTGGTGCACGGCGAGGCCGACCCGGTGTCGGCCGTCGCCGGAGCCCGCTACTGGGCCGCGGTCCTGCCGCACGCCCGGCTGGCCATCTTCCCCGGCGCCCGGCACGACGTGCTCAACGAGACCGTGCACGAGCAGGTCGCCGCCGTCATCGCCCAGTTCATCGGCGGCGTGGCCGGCAAGGCCGGGCCGGCGCTCGGCGGGGACCAGCCGTGACCGGCGGCCCGGCCGGGCCGGGCCGCCGGATCCGCGTCGCGGTCATCGGCGGCGACGGGATCGGGCCCGAGGTGACCGCCGCGACGCTGCCCGTGCTGACCGCCGCGGCCGCGCTGGACGACGTCGTCGTGGACGCCGAGCACCTGGACTGGGGCGGCGACCGGTACCTGCGGGCCGGCCAGGCGATGCCCGATGACGGCCCGGAGCTGCTGCGCGGGTTCGACGGCGTGCTGTTCGGCGCGGTCGGCCGGCCCGACGTGCCCGACCACGAGCTGATCTGGGGCCTGATCCTGGCGCTGCGCCAGCAGCTCGGGCTGGCCCTGAACCTGCGGCCCGCGCAGTTCTGGCCCGGCGCGCGCAGCCCGCTGGCCCGGCCCGACGGCATCGACCTGCTCATCGTCCGGGAGAACACCGAGGGGGAGTACGCCGGCATCGGCGGCCGCTCCCAGCAGGGCCGCCCCGGCGAGGTCGCCATCGAGGTGGCCGTGCACAGCCGGGCGGTGATCGAGAAGATCGCCCGGTTCTCGTTCGAGCGGGCCCGGCGGCGCCGCGGCGGGCTGGCCCTGGTGACCAAGTCCAACGTGCTGCGCTACGGGTACACGCTGTGGGACGAGGTAACCGCGCAGGTCGCGGCTGACTACCCGGACGTGACCTGCGAGGTCGTGCTGGCCGACGCGATGGCCGCCCGGATGGTGGAGCGGCCGGCCGGGCTGGACGTGGTGCTGT
Organism: uncultured Actinomycetota bacterium; assembly: GCA_963780555.1. GTDB lineage: Bacteria > Actinomycetota > Actinomycetes > Streptosporangiales > Streptosporangiaceae > DASUBV01. Next base: position 1,547,141 of record CAWACD010000002.1, read on the forward strand.
GCGGCAACCTGTTCGGCGACGTGCTGTCCGACCTGGCCTGCAGCCTGACCGGCGGGCTCGGCCTGGCGCCCAGCGCCAACGTGCCCTATGACCGGTCGGCGCCCGGCGTGTACGAGCCGGTGCACGGCTCGGCGCCGGACATCGCCGGGCGCGGCATCGCCAACCCGTGCGCCTGCGCGCTGTCGGCGGCGATGCTGGCCGACGACCTGGACCTGCCGCGGGCCGCCCGCGCCATCCGCGCCGCCGTCGCGGCCACCCTGGCCAGCCCCCGCGACCGCACGCCGGACGTCGGCGGCACGGCGACCACCGCGCAGGTCGCCGCGGCCCTGCTCGGCCGGGTGGCCGGCGAGAGCAGCGGCGGTACTGCATCGCGAGGCGGCGGGGCCGCCGAGGGGAGAGCATGGTGACGGACACGGCGCTGCACTGGCTGCCGGCCTGGCAGCTGCGCGATCAGCTGGCCGCCGGGCAGCGCTCGCCGGTCGAGGTGACCGAGGCGTTCCTGGCCCGGATCGCCGCGGCCGATGAGCGGCTGCACGGCTTCATCACCGTCGCCGCCGACGCGGCGCTGGCGGCGGCCGCGGGCCTGGAGCGCGACCGCGCCGCCGGCCTGCCGCCGGGACCGCTGTTCGGGGTGCCGGTCTCGGTCAAGGACCTGTACTGGACCCGCGACATGGTCACCACCGCGGGCTCGCTGCTGTACCGGGACTTCCGGCCCGCGCAGGACGCGGTGCACGTGGAGCGGCTGCGCGCGGCGGGCGCGGTGGTGATCGGCAAGACGAACCTGCCGGAGTTCGCGCTCTACCCCCGGACGGTGAACCGGCTGACCGCCGAGTGCCGCAACCCGTGGGACCTGGACCGGACCAGCGGCGGGTCCAGCGGCGGCTCGGCCGCGACGGTGGCCGCCGGGCTGACCCCGCTGACGATCGCCAGCGACGGCGGCGGGTCGACCCGGATCCCGGCCGCGCTGTGCGGGGTGTACGGGCTGTACCCGAGCAACGGGCTGCTGCCCCGGCACGGCGGGATCGGCGCCACCATCATGTTCTCCAACGCCGGGCCGATCTCCCGTGACGTCCGCGACGCCGCGCTGCTGCTGCAGGCGCTGGCCGGCGGCGACCCGCGCGACCCGGCCAGCGACACCAGCCCGGTGCCGGACTACCTGGCCAGCCTGGACGAGCCGGTGACCGGCCTGCGGATGCGCTGGACCGGTGACTGCGGCGACGTGCCCGGCATCGACGAGCGCGCGGTCACCGCCGCCCGGGCCGCGGCGGGCACCTTCGCCGACCTCGGCGCCGAGGTGGCCGAGGCGGCGGGCGGGCTGGCCGCCGAGCGGTGGATGGAGTCCTTCTACACGATGCTGCTGGCCGACCGGTATGCCTCCATCGGGCAGCAGCTGCATACCGACCCGGCCGCCCGCGGCCTGCTGTCGGAGTACGGCCAGTCGCATTTCGCCCGCGGCGCGGCCGTCACCGGGGCTGAGTACTCCCGCGCGCTGAACCTGCGCAGCCGGGTCATCGCCCATCTGGACGGCCTGCTGGACGGGGCCGACGTGCTGCTCACCCCGACGGTCGGCGGGATCGCGCCGGCCATCACCGGGCCTATCGAGCGCGGGCCGCTGGTGGCCTTCACCTTCATCGTCAACTACGCGGGCTTCGCCGCGGCCACGCTGCCCTGCGGCTTCGTCGACGGGTTGCCGGTCGGGCTGCAAGTTATCGGCCGGCCGCGCAGCGAGGCGCTGCTGCTGCGGGTCAGCCGCGCGTTCGAGCGGGCCGGCGGCTGGGCCGGGACCCGGCCGCCGGGATTCGCGGACTAGCCGGTGGACCCGCCGCCGGGCGCCCGGTCAGTGCAGGGAGCGGCCGCCGTCAACAGCCAGCACCGTGCCAGTGACATAGCCCGCCTCGGGCTGGCACAGGTAGCTGATCGCGGCGGCGACCTCCGCCGGCTGGCCGGCCCGCTTCACCGGGTAGTCGGCGAAGCTGGCCACGGCCGCGCGCTGGCCGCCGGCCGCTCGGCCTGCACCCGGGCGGCCAGCGGCGTGGCGACCTGGCCGGGGCACACGCAGTTAGCCCGGATCTGGTCCGCTGCGTAATCGACAGCGATGCTGCGGGTCAGCCCGATCAGGGCAGCCTTGGCGGCGCTGTAAGCAGCCAGGCCGGGCAGCGGCCGCAGGCCCGTCGCCGAGGCCACGGTGACGACGGCCGCCGGGCGGCGCAGCACGGGCAGGAACTCCCGGAAACTGAGCCACGCGCCGCGCACGTTCACGGCGAACACGCGGTCCCAGTCGGCCTCGGTCGCAGTGCCGGCCGGGCCGGTGACGGCCACCCCGGCGGTGAGCACGAGGATGTCGCAGCCGCCGAGCTCGTCGCGCACCTGGCGGGCGGCGGCGGCCAGGTCAGCGGCGCGGGTGACGTCGGCGCAGATGGTCAGCGCGGGCCCGGCGGCCGGGCGGCCCGGCGCGGCGCCAGCTCGTTTCGTCGTCTCCTGCGCGGTGGTCAGGTCGACGGAGGCGACCGCGGCGCCGCCGGCGGTCAGCCGCGCGACGGTGGCCTGGCCGATGCCCCCGGCGCCGCCGGTGACGACCGCGGTCAGCCCGGCCAGCGGCCCGTCCGGCGCCCCTGCGTCCGGCGCCCGGGCGTCCGGCGGCGGGCCGGCCGTCATCGCGCCGCGCCGGCCCGCGCGGCCAGCAGCCCCGGCCGCAGCTGCGCGCACAGCGCCTCCAGCGTGGCGAACTGGCCGCCGTCGGCGAGCACGTGCTCGATGAACTGGCCGAGCACCCACATCCGGGCGGGACGGCCGATCACCTGCGGGTGCATGGCTAGCACCAGGCACCGGCCGGGCTCGGCGCGCAGCCCGTCATACTCCCGGCACCAGGTCTCCAGGACCGCGCTCGGGGCGGCCATCGAACGGCCGGGCAGCCGGTTGCTGTACAGCCAGAACGGGGCATCGTCCAGCGACCAGGCGAACGGGAACTCCACGATGCCGGACTGCTGGCCGCCGACCTCGAGCAGGTACGGGCTGTCGCGGTCGAACATGTTGGAGGAGAACTCGATGCCCAGCTCGGTGAGCAGGCCGAGGGTATGCGGGGTGAACTCCCCGGCCGGGGAGCGGTACCCGGACGGCGCGGTGCCGGTGAAGTCGGTGAGGACCTGCGCGGCGCGCTCCATCTCCTCGCGCTCCTGCTCCGCGGACAGGTTCTCGGGCCAGGTGTGGCTGTAGCTATGGTGCTGAATCGCGAACCCGGCCGCCAGGATGGTGGCGATCTCCGCGGGGTGCGCCTCGATGTTGGCGGCGGGCACGAAGAAGCTCGCGGGCACGCCGCGGCTGGCCAGCATCCGCAGGATGCGCGGCAGGCCCTCGCGGATGCCGTAGGTGCCCTGGGACAGCCACACCGGCTTGTCCGCCGAGCCGGGGTCGCGGGCCAGCCACAGCAGCTCGGCATCCACGTCGAAGGTCAGCACGACCCGGATGTCGGTCGGCGTGCCGCTGGCCGGGTCGTTCGTCATGCCGGTTACCTCCGCGGGACTGTCCGGCAGCAGCCCGGTTCGCTAGTGGCCGGACCAGTAGACTGTCCTGGCAGCACAAACGTTGTCAAGGCTGGCTATTCCGTGCCCGCTACGATGGCCGTGCGCGGTCGCGGGCCCCGAAATGAATGGACATGACCATGTTCGAGCCAGTCCGCCCGGCGCGGGCGTACGAGCTGATCGTCGAGCAGATTGAGGCCGCGATCTACGACGGCACGCTGGCTCCCGGCGACCGGCTGCCATCCGAGCGGGCCCTGATGACGCAGTTCAGCGTGAGCCGCTCGACGATCCGCGAGGCGCTGCGGGTGCTGCAGAGCGACGGGCGGGTGCAGTCCCGGCCCGGCGACCCGCACGGGCCGGTGGTCCTGCCGTTCTCCACCGCCGGGCTGCATAAGTCCATGTCCGGCCTGGTCCGGGCCGACACCGTGGGGCTGGCCGAGCTGCTGCAGTTCCGCATCATGACCGAGGGCTGCGCCAACCAGCTGGCCGCGCGGTTCCGTACCGCGGCCCAGCTGGCCGCGATGCAGGAGGCGCTGGCGAAGATGGAGGCCAGCGTCGGCCGCGGGCATGACACCTTCGCCCAGGCCGACATGGCCTTCCACGACCTGATCGCTGAGGCGGCGGGCAACAAGCTGCTCCAGGTCTCCAACGAGGTCGTCCGGACGGTGGTCCTGCAGCTGATCGAGCGCAAGATCACCCAGGCCGAGGACCGCCCGGCGCAGATGCTGGACAGCTGCCGGCGGCACGCGCTGGTCCTGGACGCGGTGCGCCAGCAGGACCCGGTGCTGGCCTGCACGCTGGCCCGGCGGCACATCTTCGAGTACTACGCGCCCTACCTGGATGAGGCCGAGCTGCCCCGGCTGCTGATCCTGATGGAGTCCCCGGCGGCCGGCGCCTGACCGGCTAGCCGCTCTCACCCTCCTCGAAGGCCTGGCCGAACCGGCGCACCCGGTCGGGCCGGGTCGCGGCCAGCCCGGCCACCACCAGCAGCCCGGCCGCCAGGCAGCCCAGGGCGATCCAGAGCGAGTAGCTGATCGGCGCCGGCGGCCGGGGCAGCACCGAGGCGTAGATCGTGTAGCCGCAGACGGCCACGGCGGCCAGCGGCAAAAGGACATCCAGCAGCACGTTCCAGGACTGGCCGGGCTCGCGGCGGATCCGCCAGAAGTACACCGCGCCCGGCGATGGCGACCAGGATGTAGACCGCCAGGATGCCCAGCGACCCGGTGGTGGCCATCAGCGCGAAGTAGGTGAACACGCCGTAGTGCCGGCCGAGCGTCGCGCCCAGCACCAGGGTCAGCGCCACCGAGGCCAGGATGCCGGCGTACGGGCTGCGGAACCGGCGGGTGGTGGCGGCGAACAGCCGCGGCAGGCCGCCGTCGCGGCCCATCGCGAACAACGTCCGCGCGGTCAGGTTCACCCCGGCCAGCGCGGCGACGAAGGCGTCGATCACCACGATGATGTCGACCAGCGTGGCGAACCAGTGCCCGACATACCGGGTGGCCAGGGTGTCCAGCGCGGTCGGGCCGGCGGCGGCCCACTTCGCGGCGCCGGCCGCGCTGGCGCCGAAGCCGACGGCCTGGGTCCAGGCCGCGAACACGAAGTAGATGGTGGCCGCGATCACGGTGCCGAGGATGGCCCGCGGGATGACCCGGCGCGGCCGGGCCGCTTCCTCGCCCAGGACGGCGGCCGCCTCGAAGCCGATGAACCCGGTGAAGGCCAGGATCACCGCCAGGGCCAGGCCGTGCCCGGTGGGCGCCTGGCCGGGGTCAAACGGCCGCCAGGACAGGCCCGCCGCGCCGCCCCTGGCCACGATGGCCCCGCCGAGGATCAGCACGACGACGACTCCGGCCACGGCGACGACCAGCTGCACCCGCATCGACACCCGCACGTCGGACAGCGCGATGACCAGCATGACCGCCAGCAGGATGCAGTACAGCGGGAACCAGCCCGGGTGCACGGAGGTGTTCGCGGCCAGCACGACGGACAGGAAGTCGGCGGAGATGATCAGCACGAAGGAGATGCCGATCGCGAACGCGATCGCATACATCCAGCCGGCCAGGAAGCCGAGCTGCGGGCCCAGGCCGCGGACGGTGTAGGTGTACAGGCCGCCGGCGTGCGCGATGCGCCGGGTGAACCGGACGATGACCGAGGCCAGGCACAGGCTCCCGGCGCCGGCGATGACGTAGGCCAGCGGGACGGCGCCGCCGGCGGTGACCGCCGCCCCGGCGGGCGCGGCGGTGACGGCGAAGGTCAGGGCCAGCAGGGCCAGGGACTGGGCGATGGCGTCCGGGGTGCCGAGCACGCCGCGGCGCAGCCCGTCAGCCCCTGGTGATTTGGCGTGCGATCCGGACGGCATGACGCCCTCCCCGGGCTAGTCGCCGATAAGTGCGAAGACGCGGGCAGGTGCGCCGTTGGCGCGGGCGACCTTGAGCGGAGCGACGACGAGCTGGCAGCGGTCCGGCAGCCCGGCCAGGCTGGCCAGGTTCTCCAGGATGAACACCCCGGCCGACAGCCACACCTGGTGCAGCGGGTAGTCGGCGGACTCGACGGGGTCGGCCGAGGGCCCGTCGAACCCGACGCCCGACACCCCGGCCGCGACCAGCGCCCGGGCCGCGGCGGCGTCGGGATAACACCAGCCGTGCCAGTAGGCGTCGGTGCCCCACCGGGCGGCGTTCCCGGAGCGGATCAGCACGATGTCGCCGGGCTGCACCTGCGCCAGGTACGGCCCGAGCACGTCGAGGCCGACCGGGCCGGGCGGCTCGCCGCTCACGTCGATGGTCAGGGCGGCGGTGACCAGGTGCTCCAGCGGGATCTCATCCAGCGTGGCGCCGCCGACGACCTGGTGCGAGGGCGCGTCGATGTGAGTTCCGGTGTGATTGATGAAGGCGTACTCCGACATGCCGTACCCGTCCGCGGCGACCTCGGCGAGGTCATCGAAGCGCGGCGGGGTGATCCCGTCCATCACCGGCATGCCGTTGGTCATGGGCTGGGTCAGGTCGACGACCTTCACGGTGTCGCCTTCACAGTGCCGCCGTCACGGGCCGCCGTCACGGGGCCGCCTCGCTGGCGGCGACCTTCTTGGCGGCGGGGCTGCCGCCGGGCTGGAACACGCCGAGCACCAGCAGCGTGTCGCGGCCGGTGTTCTCCAGGCAGTGCTGCTGGCCGGGCGGCAGGTACACGCAGGTACCGGCAGCCACCGGGTGCTGCGCGCCGTTGACGTGCGCGATCCCGGTGCCGGCCAGGATCAGCACGACCTCGTCGTAGGTGTGGCTGTGCACCGGCGCCCGGCCGGGCGGGATCTCGCCGACGAACTGGGTGGCCGCCGCGCAGCCGCGGCCGGGCCCGAATACCACCCGGAACCGGCGGTCCCCGGTCCACTCCGCCTCGCATGCCGCCAGCTTGCTGACCTGCGGCGCGGCAGCGCCGCCCGCGGGACTGCCGGGCAGCGCCACGATATCCAGCCGGACCGGCCCCGGCCCGGTGGCGCGCAGCTCGTAGCTGGCTCCGGCGGGGACCCAGATGCCCTGATCCCGGCCCACCGGCCGCGGCCCGCCGCCGGGACCGGCCCGGCCGGGACCGCCGTCACCCGCGCCGCAGTCCAGTTCGCCGTCGCCGGCGATGACGAACCACAGCTCCCCGCCGGACCCGGCGAGTCCCGCGTGCGCGGCTCCGGCCGGGACCTCGACCAGCCGCCGGACCAGCCGCCCGCCGACCCCGCGGGTGTCCAGCACGGTGGTGACCAGCGAGCCAGAGCTTGTTCGTTCTGGATCAATCTCCGCGGCGCGCGCCACCGTGGCCGTCATCGGCGTGCCTATCCCAGCTGGGCGACCAGGTCACCCAGCGTCTGGTTGAAGCGGTCGACCTCGGCCAGGGTGTTGTAGTGGGCCAGGCCCACCCGCAGGGCATCGCCCCAGGCCACCCGCTCGTACAGGCCGGGCGCGTAGTAGTTCTCGCCGCTCCACACCCCGAACCCGCGCTCGCCCAGCGCCTCCGACAGCGTGGCCGAGCTGATGCCGGGGAAGTTGAGCAGGAAGGTCGGGACCCGGCCGTCCATGCCGGGCAGCCCGTACAGCCGGGCCTGCGCCGGCAGGCCGGCCAGCAGCCGCTCGCCGAGCTCCCGCTCCCAGGCGCTGGCCGCGGCCAGTCCGCCGATGCTGTCCAGGTAGGACAGCGACGCGGTCAGGCCGGCCAGCAGCTCGTACGGCAGGGTGCCGGTCTCGAACCGGCGGCCGACGGGCTTGTCGGGCGAGGGCCGGACCTTGTAGGGCCGCCAGGTCTCCAGCAGCTCACCGCGGCCGCAGGCGACGCCGACGTGCGGTCCGCAGAACTTGTAGGGCGAGCACAGCAGCACGTCGGCGCCGACGGCGCGCATGTCCATCGGCTCGTGCGGGGCGTACTGCACGGCGTCGATCCAGGCCAGCGCGCCGGCCTGGTGGGCCAGCTCGCAGACGGCGCGGGCGTCGACGATGGTGCCGGCCGCGTTGGAGGCCCAGGAGAACGCCACCACCTTGCTGCGCGGGCCGAGCTGGCGTTCCAGGTCGGCCAGGTCGAGGGTGGTGTCGGCGTGCACGTCGGCCAGCTTGACGACCAGGTCAAGGTCGCGGGCCAGCTCCAGCCAGGGCGCGATGTTGGCGTCGTGGTCGAGCCGGGTGACGATGATCTCGTCGCCGGCCTGCAGCGTCCGGCCCAGCGTCCGGGTCAGGGTGAAGTTCAGCGCCGTCATGCTGCCGCCGAAGATCACCTCGTCCGGGTCGCAGCCCAGGAACCGGGCCGTGGCCGCCCGGCACTCGGTGACGATGGCGCCGATCCGGCGGCTGGTGGCATACGGGGCGCCGTAGTTGCCGGCCGCCTCCCGGTACACCCGGGCGACCGCCTCGCCCACCTCGTCGGGCAGCTGGCTGCCGCCGGGAGCGTCCAGGAAGACGAAGTCATCGGACAGCGCGGAGAAGCGCTTGCGCACGGCCTCGACATCAAACGGCACCGGGTCAGTCCCTCCTGCCCGGCCGGGCACCTCGCGCGCGGCCGGGACCTTGTTCAGGCGTCCCGGTCAGTCCCGAGATTGCCTCTTCACCGCGAACGTAAATCAACCGACCCGACCCGGTCAATGCACATTTTCCCTGGTCGTCGCCTTGATCACGATGCGCCGGCGGGCAGTACCGTGAGCGAGACAAACGATCCCGCCGTGGTCAGGGTCTGCCGGCTGGGTTTGGTGGCGGTGGCGAACCACGGGCTCTCGGCGGTGCCGGGATGCGGCACGTACTGGGGGAAGTCGCTGCACGCGACGGCCAGCCGCAGCCGGTGACCGGGCCGCACCCGGTAGGCGGTGTGGCCCAGGTACAGCTCGGCGGCCTGGCCCGCCGCGGCCGGGGTACTGTCGCCCGGCCCGGCCGGGGTGCCATCGTCCGGCCCGGCCGTGATGATGTTGCCCGGCACGGTCGCGGCGCCGTGCAGCAGCATCAGGGCCCGCCCGTCCGGCGCGACGTCGGCCAGCTTGGCGAACAGGTGGCAGGACGGCGCCGTCGTCGTTGTCGCCAGCCGGACGGTGACCGGCCCGGTCAGGTCCAGCGGCTGATCCAGCGGCGCGGTCGTGAAGGTCAGCACGTCGCCGCGGCTCTGCACCGCGCGCTCGTCGGGGTACTCGTGCAGGAACGAGAACGGGTCGGCCACGGTTGAGGGGACAAGGTCGGCCGGGTCGTGCGTCCAGCTCACCGCCGACCCGCCTGGCTCCGGGCCAGTCAGCAGGCGGCCGCCGGCCGCATCACGGGTGGCTGCGGGCGCGTCGGCCAGGTGCAGCCGCCGCTCCGCGGCGCCCGGCGGCGGCCACTGCGGGCCCTCGTGCCAGTCGTCGTGGCCCAGGTGCCAGCGCACCCGCGGCAGCGTGGCCGGGTCGCGCGTCCCGGCCAGGAACGCGTCGAAGAAGTCCAGGGCCGGGTCCACGTACTGCGGGAGCATCCGCTCCAGCGCCGCCTCGCTCTGCTCGTGGTCCAGCCCGGCGGGCACCGGCACGTCGGCCAGGCGGAAGTTCTCATGGTCGGTGGAGTTCCCGATCAGGTACTGCAGCCCGGCGAGGCGCGGGTCGCGGCTGAGCCGCATGTAGTCGCGCATCGACCACGGCGAGATGTTGTCGAACCAGCCGACCGCGTGCAGCACCGGGATGGTCAGCTGCGTGAACGGCTCGCCGTCGGCGAACAGGGCGACGGGCCGGTCCTCGCGGGCGGCCTCCAGCAGGTCATCCAGGCCGGCCGAGCGCTGCCCGATGGCGGCCAGGCCGGGGTCGAAGACCGCCGCGAGCGGCCGGCGGGAGAAGTCGACCGGCCAGTGATGGGCGTCCGGGCCTGTCCAGTACTGGGCCAGGTACGTGCCCGCGTACAGCGGGTCCACCGGACCGCGCAGCCAGGTTCCCAGGTCGGCGCAGGTGACCCGGGGGACGATGGCGCGCAGCGCCGGGTGGCCGCTGGCCACCGCGCACCACTGGGTGTAGCCGTAGTAGGAGTCGCCGAACATGCCGACCGCGCCGCTGCACCAGTCCTGCGCGCTGACCCAGTCGATGCTGTCGTAGCCGTCGGCGGTCTCGTAAGTGAAGGGACGCGCCTCGCCCTCGGAGCGGAACTTGCCGCGCACGTCCTGGACCACGAACACGTAGCCGCGCGCGGTGAAGCGCGGAGCCAGCCACGGCATGAACGTGTAGCGGCCGTCCTTGTCATACGGCAGCCGGACCAGCACGGCGGGCCACGGCCCTGGCCCGGCCGGCCGGTACACGTCGGTGGCCAGCCGGACACCGTCCCGCATCGCCACCATGACCTGCTGCGCGGCCGGCGGAACCGGGGCCGGGCCCGTGCTCTCCAGCTCGACGTCCATCGCGCCTCCCGACCTAGGCCAGCCCGAACACGGCCGCCGCATTGCCGCCCAGCGCGCCGGCCACCTCGGCCTCGCCGCAGCCCGCCTCGACCAGGACCTTCTCCAGCGCGCGGGCGTTGCGCTGCACGCCGGGCACGCCCGGCCAGTCGGTACCGAAGATCATCTTGCCCGCCAGCCGGCGCAATGAGGCGCCGTAGTAGTCCGGCAGCCGCCGCGGCGGCAGCCCGGACACCTCCAGCCACACCTGCGGGTGCATCAGGGCCAGGAACGCGGCCTGCTGGTACCACCAGCCGCGGCCGCCGTGCGCGAGCACCACGGTGAGCTCGGGGAAATCGCGGAAGACCGGGTCGAGCAGGACCGGGTCGGCGTAGGCGTTGGCCGACCCGGCGAAAGTCGAGGTGCCGCAGTGCACGATCACCGGCAGGCCGTGCTCGGCGGCCCAGGCGTACGCCGGGTACAGCATCCGGTCGCTCGCCTCGAAGCCGCCGTGCACCGGGTGGATCTTCAGCGCCACCGCGCCCAGGCTGGCCTGGCGGGCCAGCTCGGCGGCCGGCGGGTAGTGCAGATGCGGGTTGATGTTGGCCACCGGCCGGAACCGCCGCGGGTTGGCCGCCACGACCGGCAGCACGTCCTCGATCGGCTGGATGCCGGTCGCCTTCGGGCTGTACTCGGAGAACAGCAGCACATGGTCGGCGCCCTGGGCCGCGAAGTGCTCGTCGATCGCCGCCGGGCGCGGCGTCCCGGCCGCGTCGTACAGATCGCCGACCGGGATGTCGCCGCCGAACTGGGCCAGCCAGTCCCGCCAGTCCGGCGACACCGAGGTCAGCCGGGCTACGTGCACGTGCGCGTCGACCAGCAGCCGTCCGTCCAGCACCGGCTCAGCCCTGCCCGGCCGGCGCGGGGCCGGCGCGGCGGGTGCCTGCGCGGCCAGTACCTCGATGGCGTGCTCGCGCAGCCGGAACCGCTGCACCTTGCCCGTCGCGGTCAGCGGGAACTCGGGCAGGAACAGCACCTGGCGCGGCCGCTTGAACGCCGACAGCCCGGCCCGGCAGAACTCGATCAGCTCCCCGGCGGTGGGCTGCGTCCCGGCGCGGGCCACCACGCATGCCACCGACTTGTCCAGCCCGTCGCTGTCCGGCACCGCCACCACCACGGCCTGCTCGACGGCCGGGTGGGCGCGCAGCCGGGTCTCCACCTCGGTCGGCGACACCCACATGCCCGCCACCTTCATCACGTCGTCGCTGCGGCCCAGGCAGGTGTAGTAGCCGTCGGCGTCGCGGGCGTAGATGTCGCCGGTGCGCAGCCACTCGCCGCGGAACACCCGGCGGGTCACCGCGCTGCGGCACCAGTACCCGGTCGCTACCGAGTCGCCCCGGACATACAGGCTGCCCGGCTCGCCGTCGGGCACCGGCGCCCCGTCTGGTCCCTCGATCCGCAGCTCGTAGCCGGGCACGACCTCTCCGGTGGTGCCCGGCCGGACCCGGCCCGGCCGGTTGGACAGGAAGATGTGCAGCGCCTCAGTCGATCCGATCCCGTCCAGGATCTCGATGCCGTACCGGTCGGTGAACCGCTGGTACAGGTCGGCCGGGAACGACTCACCCGCGCTGACCCCCAGCCGCACGCTGGCGAAGATGTCGGCCGGCAGGTCGGCGGCCAGCATCGCGGCATAGGCCGTCGGCGCGGCGAAGAACAGCGTCGGGCGCACGCTGGTCAGCACGCTGGCCAGCCGGGCGGGCGTGGCCCGCACCCGGTCCAGGATCGCGCGGGCCCCGGCCGAGAACGGGAACGTCAGGGTGTTGCCCAGGCCGTAGGCGAAGAAGAACTTGGCCGCCGAGTAGCAGATGTCATCGGGCCGGATGCCCAGCACCTGCGACCCGTAGGTGTCCGCCGTCACGCGCAGCGCCGCGTGCCGGTGCATGGCCGCCTTGGGCGTGCCGGTGGTGCCCGAGGTGTACAGCCAGAACGCCGGGCTGTCGGGCAGCGTCGGCGGCGCGGAGCGGGCCACGGCCAGGTCGGCGGGCCCGGCGGCGGCCAGGAACGCGCGCAGCGTCCGGACCCGCGGCCCGGACCGGCCGCGCTGCGGGATCAGCAGCGGCTCCAGGTCCTGCGTCTCCCCGGCTACAACCACCTCGCGCACCGTCGGCAGCCCGGCGGCGTCCCGGGCCGCGGCGCGGAACTCGGCACTGACCGCGATCAGGGCGGACCGGCTGTCGGTGGCCAGCGCCCGCAGGTCGGCCGGGGTCACCATGGTCGAGACCGGCACCGGGACGGCGCCGATGTACATCGCGCCGAGGAACAGTGCGATCAGCTCGGGCGAGTCGGCCATGCACAGCAGGACTCGCTCCTCGGCCCGGACCCCGGCGGCGACCAGCGCCCCGGCCGCCTGCCAGGTCAGCTCCTCGAGCTGACCGTAGGTCAGGTCCAGGGCGGCGCCGCCGGCATCGACCGCGGTGACCGCGACCCGGTCCGGCGCAGCGGCCGCAGGCCGGCCCAGCAGCCACTGCGCGGCGTTGAAGAACTCCCCGGCGGCCGCGCCCGCCGAACCCGCATCCGCCGTGCTCAAGGGCCTTCCCCTTCCGGTGCCGCGCGCCCGGTCGCGCGCTCAGAATCGCACGTAGTCATACTCCACCGGCAGGTCATTGATCCCGACACCGGGCGGGGCGATCCAGGACGCGAACTCGCCCGCCTCGTGGTGCGGCTGCATCAGCGCCGCGACCCGCTCGCGGTCCTCGTCGGCGGGCAGCCAGCCAGCCGACTGCCGGTCCCATTCCGCGGCGTCCAGTACCTCGCCGGCCGGGCTGATGTGGTGCCCGGCGAACGCCCCCACCCGGCGGCTGAAGCCCTCGTGCGGCAGCGTCAGGCGCTGCTCCAGCCCGGCTGAGGCCAGCTCGGCGTTCCACTTGCGCAGCCCGCGGCCGCAGTCCAGCACGTACTCGTTGCGCAGGTCCAGGTTGAGCGCCGTCAGCAGCGGCACCGTCCGGGTGCCGATCGCGGCGCCGTCCAGCACCGGGACCTCCATCGTGGCCGAGCCGAGCTGGTGGTCATCGTCGCGCCGGGTCTCCATCCAGCGGCCCTTCAGGCCGGCGGTGAAGTAGCCCGCCACGTTAGAGGAGGTCTCGGACCCGAACAGGTCCAGCGACACCGCGAACTGGAAGTTCAGGTACTTCTGGATCACGCTCAGCGGGATCGCCCCGTAGGGCCAGACATCGTCGGTGCCGTGCTCGGCCATCAGCTCAGCCGTCCGCCGCACCGTCCGCTGCACCCCGGTGGTGCCCACGAACATGTGGTGGGCCTCCTCGCGGAGCATGAACTCGCACGTGCGGGCCAGCGGGTCGAAGCCGCTTTCCTTCAGCGTCCCGAGCTGGTACTTGCCGTCCCGGTCGGTGAAGTAGGTGAACATGAAGAACGACAGCCAGTCGGTGGTCTCCTCGTTGAAGGCGCCCAGGATCCGCGGGCTGTCAGCGTCGCCGGAATGCCTGCGCAGCAGCTGCTCGGCCTCCTCCCGGCCGTCCCGGCCGAAGTAGGCGTGCAGCAGGTAGACCATCGCCCACAGGTGGCGGCCTTCCTCCACGTTCACCTGGAACAGGTTGCGCAGGTCATACAGGCTCGGCGCGGTGCTGCCCAGGTGCCGCTGCTGCTCCACCGAGGCCGGCTCGGTGTCGCCCTGGATGACCAGCAGCCGGCGCAGGTCGGCCCGGTACTCGCCGGGCACCTCCTGCCAGGCCGGCTCGCCCTGGTGCTGGCCGAAGGCGATCTGCCGGCCCGGCGTCGGCTCGGACAGGAAGATGCCCCACCGGTACTGCTCCATCGGCACCCGGGCCCAGTTGGCCCAGCCGTCCCGGCCGATCGCGGTGGCCGTGCGCAGGTAAACGTCGCGGGTCGGCAGCGACGGGCCCAGCTGCGACCACCAGTCCAGGAACCGGGGCTGCCACGACTCCAGGGCCCGCTGCAGCCGCCGGTCGGTGGCCAGGCCCACGTTGTTGGGGATCCGCTCGGAGTAGTCGATGATGCTGACCGGTCCGTCCGGCGCGGGCGCCGTCCCGACGATCGGCTCCTCGCTCAGCTCGTCGCTGGCCATCAAACCCGCCTCCTGTCGTAGTCGGCCCGCTGCCCGGTCCCGTACCGGCGCAGCGCGCCCTGCGGCCCCGCCGCGTTGGGCCGCTGGAAGATCCAGTTCTGCCAGGCCGACAGCCGGCCGAGGATCTTGGTGTCGCAGGTCTCCGGGCCGGCGAACCGCAGGTTGGCCTCCATGCCCGTCAGCGCGTCGGGGGAGAAGCTGGCCCGCTCCTCGGTGACCAGCCGGATCTCATCGGCCCAGTCCAGGTCGTCCGGGGTCTGGGTGACCAGGCCGAGCCGGGTCGCGCCGGCGGCGTCCAGGTCCTGGCCGGCGGCTGCCTCGGCGGCCTTCAGGCCGGCCGCGCTGCCGCAGAACCGGATGCCCAGCCGGGTCAGCCCGCTGGCCGCCGGCAGCAGGCCGAGGCTGAACTCATCGAGGCGCAGCACGGCGGGCGGGGCCGGGTCCGGGTCGTCCTCGAAGATCCCGTCCAGCATGTACTGGCGGTCGGCGGCCAGCGCGATCTCGGCCAGCGGCCCGGCGAAGCAGCTGCCCGGCTCGATCAGCGCGAACAGGCTGCGCGAGGTGGCCTCCAGCCGCCGCACCGTCCGCTTCCAGTACTGGATGATCTCGTTGACCAGCCAGTCCTCGCGGTGCGCCAGCAGGAACTCACTGACCGCCGTGACCGCGGCGACCTCGCCCTCGGTCTTCAGCAGCCAGGTGCCCAGCTCGTTCTCGTTGGCCCGCAGCGTCAGGATCGCGTCGTCCAGCTCGCGGACCGCGGCCAGCGGCCACGCCGCCGCGCCGGCCTCGTGCAGGGCGGCCAGGCTGGCGGGCAGCCCGGCCGGCCCGGCGATGACGATGGTGGCGGTCCCGGCCGCTGGGTCCCGCTCGATCCGGACATACTCATAACGGGTGACCTCGCCGCTGGTCTCCCGCCGGAGCGGGGTCAGGTCGATCCCGCGCGGCCCCGGGCCCGCCTCGCCGCCGGCCTCCGCTGTCCCGCCGGGCCGGCCGGACCGCTCGACGGCCTGCCCGGCGCGGCGCCGGATGACCGCCGCGAAGTCGCTGGCCTTCACCGTCTCGTCGACCAGCCCCCAGGACACCGCCCGGTCCCCGCGGACGCCCTCGGCCGTGGTCGCGAACACGTCCGCCAGGTCACGCCGCACGCCGCGCTTGTCCACCAGGCGGGTCAGCCCGCCGGTGCCCGGCAGCACGCCCAGCAGCGGCACCTCGGGCAGCGCGACCGCCGATGCCCCGTCGTCGATCAGCACGATCTGGTCGCAGGCCAGCGCGAGCTCGTAGCCGCCGCCGGCCGCCGTGCCGTTCAGCGCCGCGATCCAGACCTGGCCCGAGCAGGAGGTGGAGTCCTCGATGCCCGCCCGGGTCTCGTTGGTGAACTTGCAGAAGTTGACCTTCCAGGCGTGCGAGGCCTGGGCCAGCATCTTGATGTTGGCCCCGGCGCAGAACATCCGGTCCAGCCCGCTCGTCATGATCACGGCGCGGACCTGCGGGTGCTCGAACCGCAGGCGCTGCACGGCGTCGTAGAGCTCGATGTCGACGCCGAGGTCGTAGCTGTTCATCTTCAGCTCATAGCCCTCGGCCAGCCCGCCGTCCTCGGCCACGGCCAGGGTCAGGGTGGCGACCGGCCCGTCGACTGCCAGCTGCCAGTGCCGGTAGCGGCCCGGATCGGTGTCGAAGCAAACCTGCGGAGCGGCGCTCATAGTCGCCTCCCTCGTGCGCGGCGAGTTGCTCCCCATCCTGACGTACTACAGCAACCTAATCAAGGTCCAGGGAACTGTAGACAATCAGGATCCGGCCACCAGGGCCGCCCAGTGCCCGCGGGCTCCGGTGTCCCAGGCCGCGTGCCGGGCGTGAAACAGCTCGGCGGCTGCCGTGCCCGGCCAGCCGCCGGGCAGCAGCTCAGCCGGCAGCTGGGGATCCAGGAACGGGAACCGGCGCCAGGCGTGCACCAGCCGGGTCTGCGCCACCAGCTGGTCGGCCCCGGTGCGCGGGTCCAGCCCCGCGAAGCCGTCGATGAACGCCTGGTAGAGCCCGCCGACCTCGTCCAGGTCCCAGGCCTGCCGGGCCACCTCGGCCGGCGAGCCGACCGAGCCGTAGCCGCCCAGGAACGACAGCGCGCCGCCGGCCAGCCCGAGCCCGGCCAGGATGTCGCGCGCCTCGGCCTCGCGGGCCAGGTCGGGGGAGACCCAGACCCCGGCGGCCAGCGTGCCGAACCCGGCCCAGGTCAGCCTGGTCCGCAGCCGGTGCCGCAGCTCGCGCTTGGCGTCCGGGACGCTGACCAGCAGCAGCAGCCACCGGCCGTCCCAGTCCCGGTCGGCCCGGCCGAAGGAGTAGATCCGCTGCGCGCCGTCGGTCAGCAGCTGCCGGCCGGGGCCGGTCAGCTCCCAGCGCACCCGGCGGCCGTGCCGGGCCGGGCTCAGCCAGCCCTCGGCCGCGGACCGGGCCAGCGCCTGGCGGGCCGACTTCTCCGCCACCCCCAGCAGGCCCAGCGCGCGCACCAGGGCCGCCGTCCAGACTGGCTCGCCGCGCGGCAGCATGTACTCGCCCAGGACGGTCATCAGCAGCGCCCGCGCGCTGGCCCCGCCCAGCTCGCGGCGGCGGCTCAGGGCGGGCGCCGGGCTCGCAGGCACCAGGCTCCCAGGCACCTGTCGGCCTCCCTTCCGCTGGCCAGCAAATCTACAGCGACCGCGCCAGTCCGGCGGACATGGCAACATCGATGGCGATGAACGAGCTTCACGTCACCCTCGGTGATCGCAGGTACAGCTTCGACGGCAGCCGGACGGTGCGGATCGGGCGCAGCCCGGACAACGACATCGTCGTCGGCGACCCCACCGTGTCCCGGCAGCATGGCCAGCTGAGCCGCGGACCGCGCGGCTGGGAGTTCGTCAACGTGGGCCGCGCGCTGAGCTTCCTCAACGGCGAGCCGGTGACCCGAGCGCTGCTCAGCGGGCCCGCGCGGATCCAGCTGTCCTCGCTGGACGGCCCGGCCCTGGCCATTACCCCGGTGGCGGCCCTGGACCCGGACCTGACTGCGGACCGGCGCCCGGCGTGGCCGGCCCCGGACGAGCCGGACACGCCCGCCGAGCCGGAGCCGGCCTGGCCAGACGCGGCCGGGGCGGAGCCGGCCTGGCCGGACGCGGCCGGGCCGGGCCTGCCGGAGGCGGATCCGGTCTGGCCCGCCGCGGCCGCGGCGGCCGTCCCGGCGGCGGACCCGGTCTGGCCCAGCGCGGCCGGGGCACTGCCGCCGGAGCCCGACCCGGTCTGGCCGAGTGCCGCCGGGCCGGCCGCGGCCGGAGACGATCCCGGCTGGCCCGGCCCGGCCGCAGCTGATCCCGCCGAGGCCGGCCCGGAAGGGCCAGGCGCGGCCGGCGCAGTTCCGGCAGTGCCGGGAGCGGCCGGACCGGGCCTGGCCGAGCTCAGTCCCGCCGAGCTCAGCCCGGTCGAGCTCAGCCCGGTCGAGGCCAGCCCGGCCGAGGCCAGCCCGGCCGAGCCGCCCGTCCGGCACGATGCCACCAGCGTGATGGCCAGCCCGCTGGCCGACCCGGCAGGCGGCGCCGCCGGGCCCGGCGAGCCGGGCTTTCCCGGCGCGCAGGGCTTCCCCGGCGGGCCGGGCGGTCACGCCCTGCCGCGGGCCCGGCCGGCGACCGCGCCGCCGGTCGACGAGATCGCCACCGCCCTGCATATCCTGATCCCGATCCGCAGCTGGCTGCACGATCCCGGCTGGCGGCAGTTCCTGCGGCTGCTGGTCATTCCCTACGGCCTGCTGCCGCTGATCTTCATCGCCCTGTTCGCGTCCTCCGACAGCCTGGCCACGCCGGGCTGGGCCTACAGCCTGTACATCGCGCCGCTGTGGGCGATCGTGTTCTGGCTGCTGATCCGGCCCGGTCCCGTCGGCCGGATGGAGTGGCTGCTGGGCGCCGGGGCGATCGCGTTCTCGCTGGTCTGGATCCGCCTGGTCACGGTGAATCTCAACGAGGTCATGGGCCGGCCCGGCAAGCCGCTGTCCTTCTTCGGCGCGCTCGGCGTGGGCGTGAACGAGGAGATCACCAAGGCCCTGCCCATCCTGCTGGCCGCCCTGCTGCTGCTGCGGTTGCGCTCGGTCAAGCTCGATGTCCGGATGTGGATGTTCCTGGGCGCCATCGTGGGCCTGGCCTTCGGCGTCACCGAGCAGGCCGGCTACACCCTGCAGGACATCCAGGCGATTACCTCGGCCCAGGCCAACAGCGAGGCCATCGTCGAGGTGCTGGCCTTTGCCGAGCGGGTCTTCGTGGACGGCTTCCAGCACGCTCTGTGGGCCGGGGTCTCTGCCTTCTTCATCGGGATCGCGGTCAACTACCCGCGGCGCCGGTTCCAGCTGATCGCCCTGGGCATCGCCATCCCGGCCGTGCTGCACGGGATGTATGACTGGAGCGCGGGGGCGTTCGCCTCGCTGTGGGTGCCGATCATCATCCAGGCGCTGTCGGTCTTCTTGTTCCTGGGCTACACCATGTCGGCCGCGGCCATCGAGAAGCGGGTCCGGCAGACCCCGATGTTCCGCGGCGAGTCGATGCTGTTCGAGCGGATCAGCGACAGCGGCTCGTTCCCGCGTCACCCGGCTCCGCGAGATAGCGGCTCGGTGCGGCGCGAGGCGTCCCCGCCGGGCAGCTAGCGGCGGTCGCGGCGGTCCAGGCGGCTGGCCTCGGGCAGCCGCTCCGGGCGCAGCCCGAAGAACATGCCGAACATGACGGCCAGGTCCAGGATGGCAATCAGGCCGCCGATGTACGGGCCGGGGCCGCCCAGCCAGGCCAGGTAGCCGCAGAACGACAGCACGATGATCAGCGCGCCCAGGGCCCGCGGCCGCCCGGACTGAGCGAGCCGCTCGGGCACCTCATACGGCGCCCGGTCCACGTAGTTGGCGGTGGCCGCCTTCTCCTGGGCGATCCGCAGCCACAGGTCATACATCTCCGGCGCCTGCTCCCGCAGGGCGATCGCCTGCTCGACGGAGATCTCCGGTACCGGCGGCCGGTGCGCTGACTGCTGCGAGGCCGGGCGCTCTGTCGTCCCCTGCTGCTGGCCCGCGGACTGTGCCGCCGGGCCGGCCGTGCCCGTCATGTCGGTCATGCGGGCAAATCCGCGCCCGGGTCGTCGTCGTCGGACGAGGCCATGGCATCGCGGTGGGCACTGAGGATGGTGCCCATGGCCGCCCGGAACGGGTCGCTGTCCTCGTCGGCCCGCGGCGGCGCGGGCGGCAGCACGCTGCGCATCGACCGGTAGGCCGTGGTCCCGGTCAGGTCGAATATCGAGGCGATGCCCATCGCGAATGACAGCGCCTGGCGGGCCCCCAGCCAGCGGGCCCGGGCCCGCCGCGCCTTGCGCGGCCGGCCCAGGATCGCCAGCTGCGGGACCACCGGCTCGGCGGTCCGGTCCGCTGTCGTAGCCGGTCCCGGTACCCCCGCGTCCGGTTCCCCCGTGCCGGGCTTGACCGGGCTGATCGGCCCGGTGGAGCTCGGCGACATCACCGTCGGCATAACAAGCAGGATCCCCGGCCCGGCTGGCCGCAAACCCGGCCGATCAGCCGTCACGGGCCGCAGTGGCGCGCTGCCGCCCATAGAATGCGGTGTTCAGCGTCAACTCCCTCAGATCGTCAAGTAAAGGCTTCTACATGCGCTGGTCACAGCTGCACATCCCTACTCTCCGCGAGGACCCCGCCGACGCGGACGCGGCCAGTCACCGGCTGCTGCTGCGGGCCGGGTTCATCCGCCAGCTCATGGCCGGCCACTACTGCCTGCTGCCGCTCGGGGTCCGGGTGCGGGCCAAGGTCATCGCGATCATCCGGGAGGAGATGAACCGGATCGGGGCGCAGGAGTTCCTGATGCCGTCGATGCAGCCGGCGCAGCTGTGGGAGCGCAGCGGCCGGCTGGCGGTCATGGGCGAGGAGATCTTCCGGCTCAAGGACCGCAAGGGCGCGGACATGGTGCTCGGCATGACCCACGAGGAGGTCTTCACCACGGTGGCGACCGAGCTGTCCTCCTACCGGGAGCTGCCGCAGTCCTGGTACCAGATCCAGGTCAAGTTCCGGGACGAGCCGCGGCCCAAGAGCGGGCTGATCCGGGTCCGCGAGTTCACCATGAAGGACTCCTACAGCTTCGACATCGACCAGGCCGGGCTGGACGCCTCCTTCGAGGCGCACCGCGGCGCCTACGAGCGGATCTTCGCCCGGCTGGGCATCCCGGCCATCGCGGTCGAGGCCTCCAGCGGCAACATGGGCGGCAGTGACTCGGTGGAGTTCATGTGCCCGACCCCGGCCGGCGAGGACCAGGTCGCGGTCTGCCCGGCGGGTGACTACGCCGCCAACCTGGAGAAGGCGACCTCCGCGCTGGCCCCGGTCAGCGACGAGCCCGGCCCGGCCGCGCCGGCCCGGTTCGCCACCCCCGGCGTGCGGACCATCGAGGACCTGGTCAGCCAGCACGGCGTCACCGCCGACCGGCAGATCAAGACGCTGGTGCAGATCATCAACGACCAGCTGACGCTGGTCCTGCTGCGCGGCGACCACCCGCTGGCCGACCAGAAGCTCATCGACGCGACCGGCGCCACCAGCCTGCGGCCCGCCCAGCCCGACGAGATCGTGGCCGCCCTGGGCGCCTCGCCCGGCAGCCTCGGCGCCGTCGGTGTCACGAACCTGCCGGTGATCGCCGATCTCGCGCTGCAGGGCCGGACCAATATGACCACCGGCGCCAACACCGACGACTTCCACCTGTCCGGCGTGGACGTGGGCCGCGACATCACCGTGGCCACCTGGGCCGACCTGCGCGAGGTCGCGGCGGGCGAGCCGTGCCCGCGGTGCGGCACCCCGCTGGAGGTCATCCCGGCCGTCGAGGTCGGCCACATCTTCAAGCTGGGCAGCAAGTACACCACCGCGCTCGGGGTCTCGGTCCTGGGTCCCGACGGCACCGCCGTCACCCCGGTCATGGGCTGCTACGGCATCGGCGTCGAGCGGGCCATGGCCGCCGTCGCCGAGGTACACCACGACGACGCCGGGCTGACCTGGCCCGTCCAGGTGGCGCCCGCCGAGGCCAGCGTCATCCTGCTGTCGCACCGCGACGAGGCCGCCCGGTCCGTCGCGCAGGAGCTGTACCAGGGCCTGCTGGCCGCCGGCGTGGACGCCGTGCTGGATGACCGCGAGGAGCGGCCCGGAGTCAAGTTCAAGGACGCCGAGCTGACCGGCATCCCGTTCCGGCTCACCGTCGGCACCCGGGACCTGGCCGACGGCCTGGTGGAGATCACCAGCCGGGCCAGCGGCGAGAAGGAGCGCGTCGCCGTCGCCGAGGCTGTCAGCCGGGTGCGGGCCCTGATCGCCGGCTAGGCGCGCGGCCGCAACCCGCCGCGGGCCGCAGCCTGCCGCGCACCGGAGCCGGCCCGGCCGCCCTGGCCGGGCCGGGCGATCGGTGGCAGGCTGGCCGCGGGAGGTGCGATGAGCCGGATCAACGACGTCGGCGGCCTGCAGGGCTTCGGCCCGGTGCAGGAGGAGCTGGACGAGCCGCCGTTCCATGCCGACTGGGAGGCGCATGTCTTCGCGCTCAACCGGGCCCTGATCGGCCAGGGGATCTACAACCTGGACGAGTTCCGGGACGCCGTCGAGCGGATGACGCCGCAGCAGTACCTGGCCGCGTCGTACTACGAGAAGTGGCTGCACGCCATCGTCACGCTGCTGGGGGAGAAGGGCGTGCTGGCGGGCGCGGAGCTGGCCAGCGTCCAGCCGGGGGAGCGGGCCGGTGCCTGACCCGTACCGCCCCGGCGACCGGGTGCAGACCGCCAGCACGGATCCGCCGCATCACACCCGGCTGCCGCGGTACGCGCGCGGCGCCACCGGGACGATCGTGGAGCTGCAGGGGCACCATCCGCTGCCCGACCTGCGCTCCCGGCTGCTGCCCGCCGAGCCCGAGCCGGTGTACTCCGTCGCCTTCGCCGCCCGTGACCTGTTCGGCGCGGGTGACCACGCCGTCACCATCGACCTGTGGCACAGCTACCTGCGCCCGGCCGGAAAGGAGCAGCCGTGAGCGGCGATCACGCCAGCCCGGCCGCCGCGGTGGCGGCGCAGGTGCGCCGCCTCGAGGAACTGCTGGAGCAGCGCGGCCTGGTGGATGCCAAGGAGCTGGACCGGGCCCTGGAAGCATTCCTGGCCCGCGCCTCGCCGGCCAACGGCGCCGCCCTGGCCGCCCGGGCCTGGACCGACCCGGGCTTCCGGGCCCGGCTGCTAGCCGATGCCAACGCGGCGCTGCCCGAGGCTGGCCTGTCGATGGGCGGCGGGCTGCAGGAGCAGCGGCTCAAGGTCGTGGAGAACACCGCGGACCGCCACAACGTGATCGTCTGCACGCTCTGCTCGTGCTACCCGATCGCGCTGCTCGGCCCGTCGCCGACCTGGTACAAGAGCGAGGCCTACCGGTCGGCGGTGGTGCGCGACCCGCGCGGCGTGCTGCGTGACTTCGGCTTCGACCTGGACCCCGGCGTGCAGATCAGCGTCTGGGATTCCAGCGCCGAGTCCCGGTACATGGTCCTCCCCCGCCGCCCCGCCGGCACGGACACCGCCACCGAGGATCAGCTAGCCGCCCTAGTCACCCGCAACGGCCTCATCGGCGTAGCCCCCGTCTAGGAAGAATCCCGCAATGAAACAGCTGCCGGCGCCGGGCCCTCAGCCCTGCGCCGGCAGCTGCCCGACCCGCGGTGACGCCCCGCAGATCAGCTAGCGGGGGCGGCTAGCCCCGGAACTGGAGAATGACGCCGGTGACCTTCGAGCCGAGGTTGCCGGCGGCGTGGGTGAAGCCGGCCGCCAGCGCCTGGCTGGTGTGCGGGATGGCCGCCACGGCCAGCACGCTGATCTTGCTGGCGGTCACCGGCAGGGCCGCGGCGCTCAGGTGGCCGCCGGAGTAGTGCACCAGGTGCGAGTCGGCGCCGCTGTTACCCGGCACCGGGATCCACAGGCCGCCGTGGCCGTCCGGGGCGACCTGGCCCAGCACGTCGCTGCCGGCGAACCTCGCCGCGCTGGCCTGGGCCACCTTGCTCCAGGAGTGGCCGTTGTAGTGCAGCACGACCAGCGGGCCGCCGTCGTCCTCGGCGTTTCCGTTGCCGACGGCGAAGACGCTGTTCTTCGACCGCGCGTAGATGGCCATCACGGCCGGGTCGTTAAGGGTGGTGTGCGCCGGCAGCAGGCCGCGGACCGAGGTCCGCTTCCAGGTGTGCCCGTTCCAGTGCGCGACGGTGCCGCCGCCGAAGGCCCAGATGCTGCTCGCCGACAGCGCGCTGCCGCCCTGCAGGCCGTGCCCGGAGGACACCTTCTTCCAGCTGTGCCCGTTGTAGTGCCAGGTGCCCAGGCCGGCCCCGGGGGCGACCGGCTCACCGAACACCCAGACGTCCGACCGGCTGATCACGGCCGCGCCGCCGACCTGCTTGGCGAAGGTGTGCACGGCCCGCCAGTGGCTGCCGTTCCAGCGCATCGCGCGGGACCGCGCCGGCCCGCCCGTGAAGGCCCACACGTTGCCTGCCGATGATGCCCCGGCGGCGATGACCGCATCGCCGTGCGTAGCGGGGAAAGCGACCTTGGTCCAGGTGGCGCCGGACCTCTTCCAGGCCACCGGGCTGAGCACGCCCTCGAACGCCCAGCCGGAGTTGCGCCCGGCCGCGACCACGGCGGTGACCTGGCCGGCGCTGCCGCCGTGGATGCGCTTGATGATCTGCCAGGACGGCGCCTGCGGCGTCGCCGCGATCGCGGACGTGGCCGCGAGCCCGGCCGTCGCCACGATGGCCGCCACGCTGGTCACCGCGCCGCGGGTAGCGCGCCGGGTCCACAGGCCGCGGCGGCTGGCCCGGTGCCCGCCCCGGCCGGCCGGCGAGGCCGGCGGCCGGCTCGCCGGGCTGGACCCGCCGGCCGGAGCCGGGGGCATGGCGGTGACCAGGCGCTCGTTCTGGCTGGCCAGTGCGCTCCAGTCCGGAGTGCTGCTCGGCATGTGCCCTCCCGTGAATGCGGCATTACTGAGTACGGCGGTGCTGTCGGTGACGGCGTCGAGAACGGCGGTGCTGTCTGGCGCGGTGCTGCGGCGGGCAGGCGCTGCGGCCGTCCCTAGGTAAGACCCCTGAGAGGCCCGATCCGACGAGCCGGAAGTGGTCACAACTGTGTAACTCTCGTAACTGCCCTGGTCGCTGACCAGATTGGCCCGCTGGTCGCCGGTTCCGGACATGGTGCCTCCCGCTGCGCTGGTGCCAGAGTCGCGCTGCCACGACGTCCGGCCGTCACAGGTAGGAGTGGCCGGCCAGCAGAACCCAACGAGAATTCTGGTAACGAACTCATAACGGCGGCGAGTGCGGGATATCCGGGCCCGATGGGCGGCCGAGAATGCGGGCATCATCCTGGAGAAAAGGGAAGGAAACGGCCATGTTCTCAGCTGCCCGGCGACTGCCGTCCCCGGCTGCCGGGGAATGGTCCCCGCGCGGCGGCAGCTGCGCGGGCAGGTCCCGCCCGGCCGCCCGGACCGCCGCGCTGACCGGGGTGGCCGTCCTCGCGGCCACCGCGATCGCCGGCTGCGCCTCGCTCAGTTCCGGGCCGGACCACTCGGTCCGGCAGTCGCGCAGCTACACGCGGGACATCGACCGCATCGACATCGTGATTGGCGCCGGCAGCCTGACCCTGTCGCCCAGCAACGGTCACCGCGTGACGGTCAGCCGCCACCTGGAATGGAGCCGGAAACGGCCGGCCGTGCGGCAGGACTGGACCGGGACCGTCCTGCACGTCGGCGCGACGTGCCCGGACCAGGGGCAGTGCGCCGTCGACTACGTCATCACCGTCCCGGCCCGGACGGCCGTGCGCGCGCGCACTAGCGCGGGCAACGTCACCATCAGCCGGCTGACCGGCGGGGTGACGATCACCGACAGCGCCGGCAACATCCGGCTGGCCGGCGTGGGCGGCGCGATCCAGGTGACGTCACAGGCCGGGAACGTGACGGGGGTCCGGCTGCGGTCGGGCCGCGTCGGCGTGCAGGGCCAGTCCGGGAACATCTCGCTGAGCTTCGCGGCGGTGCCCGCCGCGGTCACCGCCAGCACGCAGGCCGGCCAGGTCCTGATCGCCGTGCCGCCGGGAGGGGCAGCCGGATACAAGGTCGCGGCGCACACGCAGGCCGGGCAGCGAGCCGTGCGCGTGCACGTGAACTCCCGCAGCCAGCACGTGCTGGTAGCCAGGACCAGTGCCGGCAATGTCACCGTGCGCTGAGCGCCCGCCCCCGGGCAGCGCCGGTAATCCGGCCAGCCCGCAGCGGGCCGGCCGAGACGATAACCGCTAGTCAGGCGGCCTTGCGGCGCAACCAGGCCGGGCGCCGCAAGCTGCCGGTGTGGCTCTCGCGGTGATCCCGGTCCGTCTCCCGCGGGTCAGCCGTGCGGATCGCCCCCAGCGCCCCGTCGTGGAGCGTGTCCTCCGGCTGGGCGAGCCGCTCGTTCTGACTGGCCAGCGGGGCCCAGTCGCGGCTGATACTCATAGCGCCTCCCGTCGCTGAGAGGCCGGCCCCTGCCCCGATTGCGCCTGCCGGCACCCTCTACTGTTAGACACGCCTGAGGGCCCCAAGGGGTAGCACAAATCCGGTCACGACTTGGTAACGAAAGTCGCGAATGATCGGACAGATCCGGCATCGGGTGGCATCGGAGCGGCGCAAGGCCCGCGTGGCCGCCCTGTCTGCCCGGCAGAGTCTCGCTCAGGCCCGGCGGCAGAATGCCCGGAGCCGGGACCAGGCTCCGCGCCCCGTCCCGGCTCAGGATGGTCCGGTTACAGCCGGGACCAGGCTTCGGTCAGGGTCGCGCGCAGGATCTGCTCCATCTCGTCGAACTGCTCCTGGCCGCAGGTCAGCGGCGGCGACAGCTGGATCACCGGGTCGCCCCGGTCATCGGCGCGGCAGATCAGGCCGGCGTCGAACAGCGCGTGCGACAGGTACCCGCGCAGCAGCCGCTCCGACTCGTCGTCGTTGAAGGTCTCCCGGGTGGCCTTGTCCTTGACCAGCTCGATGCCGTAGAAGAACCCGTCGCCGCGGACGTCGCCGACGATCGGCAGGTCGCTCAGCTTCTCCAGCGTGGACGCGGAAGGCGGCCTCGTTGCCCCGGACATTGCCGAGCAGGTCCTCCTTCTCGAACACATCCAGGTTGGCCATCGCGACGGCGCACGAGACCGGGTGCCCGGCGAACGTGACGCCGTGCAGGAAGCTGGTGTCGCCCCGGGTGAACGGCTCCATGATCTTGTCCCGCACCATCATGCCGCCGAGCGGGGCGTAGCCGGAGGTGACGCCCTTGGCGAAGGTAATGATGTCGGGCTGGTAGCCGTAGCGCTGCGAGCCGAAGTAGTAGCCCAGCCGGCCGAAGGCGCAGATCACCTCGTCGGAGACCAGCAGCACGCCGTACTGGTCACAGATCTCGCGGACCCGGGCGAAGTAGCCGGGCGGCGGCGGGAAGCAGCCGCCGGAGTTCTGGCACGGCTCCAGGAATACTGCGGCCACCGACTCCGGGCCCTCGCGCAGGATGGCCCGCTCGATCTCGTCAGCCGCCCACTGGCCGAACTTGGCCCGGTCATCGGCGACGAACTCGGGGGCGCGGTAGAAGTTGGTGTTGGGCACCCGGACGCCGCCCGGCGGCAGCGGCTCGAACGGCGCCTTGATCCCGGACAGGCCGGTGATGGCCAGCGCGCCCATCGAGGTGCCGTGGTAGGCGATGTCCCGGCTGAGCACCTTGTAGCGGCCCGGCTCGCCGGTGGTCTTGAAGTACTGCTTGGCGAGCTTCCAGGCCGACTCCACCGCCTCGGAGCCGCTGGTGGTGAAGAACACCCGGTTCAGGTCACCGGGGGCCATCCCGGCCAGCCGCTCGGCCAGCTGGATCGCCGACGGGTGCGCGTACGACCACAGCGGGAAGTAGGCCAGCTTGCTGGCCTGCCGCGCGCCGGCCTCGGCTACCTCGGTGCGGCCGTGGCCGATCTGGCTGACGAACAGCCCCGCCAGCCCGTCCAGGTAGCGCTTGCCGTGCTGGTCGTAGACGTACTGGCCCTCGCCGCGGACGATCGTGGGCACCTCGGCGTCGGAGTAAGAGGACATCCGCGTGAAGTGCAGCCACAGGTGGCGCTTAGCGGCCGCCTGCAGCTCGGCGATGTCCTGCGGGCCGTATGAGGTCATCTCGTCCCCCAGCTATAGGTCTGCTTGCACAACTTCAGGTACACGAAGGTCTCGGTCATGGTGACACTCGGGATCGAGCGGATCCGGCTCAGGATCTCCAGCAGCTGGTCGTCGTTCTCGCAGACGACCTCGATCAGCAGGTCGAATGAGCCGGCGGTGATCACGACATAGTCGATCTCATCCATCCCCGCCAGGTGCTCGGCCACCCGCTCCAGCTCGCCGCCACAGCGCACGCCGATCATGGTCTGGCGCAGGAACCCCAGGCTCATCGGGTCGGTGACCGCGACGATCTGCATGGCGCCGACCTCGATCAGGCGCTGCACGCGCTGCCGGACCGCCGCCTCGGACAGGCCCACGGCCTTGCCGATCGCCGCGTAGGACCGGCGGCCGTCCTGCTGGAGCTGCTCGATGATCTGCTTGGACACGTTATCCAGGACAACCCGGATACTGTCGGTGTCCCGGCCGCCCGCTGCGCCGCGGTAGCGCGCGACGGAGGCGAGCGGAGTACCTGGCGTATGCGCCATGATCAGCCTCCTTCGCAAGCTCAATCGTGCCACGCAATCGCCCCGTGTCAACTGATTCCGCAGCGGGAGGCCCGTTCTGTCACTGATTCACTTGTGTGGCAGGGTCTTCTCTGTCAGGGTCGTAGCAAGCCGGGGACACCGGGTGAACTGCGTGCTGACGTCCGGGTTTGCCCCGTTGTGCGGCGGCACGCGCGTGACCAGGAGGGCGCGTTGGGAACGGAGCAGGGATCGGCCAGCCGCGTGCTGCAGAACTTCGTGGGCGGCCAGCTCGCACCGGCCAGGGACGGCCAGACCACCAGCGTCGTCGACCCGAGCACCGGCGAGGAGTACCTGCGCGCGCCGCTGTCCGGGCCCGCTGACGTCGATGCCGCGCTGCGGACCGCCGCCGAGGCGTTCGAGACCTGGCGGGACGCCACCCCGGCCGAGCGCAGCCTGGCCCTGCTGCGGTTCGCTGATGCCGTCGAGGCGCGGACCGAGGACCTGGTCGAGGCCGAGTCCCGCAACACCGGCAAGCCGGTCGGCATGACCCGCAGCGACGAGGTGCCGCCCGCCGCCGATGAGCTGCGCTTTTTCGCCGGCTGCGCGCGGCTGCTGGAGGGCAAGGCGGCCGGGGAGTACCTGCGCGGCCACACCTCGATGATCCGCCGCGAGCCGGTCGGGGTCTGCGCCCAGGTCACGCCCTGGAACTACCCGATGATGATGGCCGTCTGGAAGATCGCCCCGGCGCTGGCGGCCGGCAACACGGTCGTGCTCAAGCCGTCCGACACCACCCCGGTGTCGACGCTGCTGCTAGCTGAGATCGCCGCCGAGTTCCTGCCGCCCGGCGTGCTGAACGTCATCTGCGGTGACCGGGACACCGGCCGCGCGCTGGTCTCTCACGACATCCCGCAGATGGTCTCGATCACCGGCTCGGTGCGCGCCGGCATCGAGGTGGCCCAGGCCGCCGCGGCCGGGCTCAAGCGGGTGCACCTGGAACTGGGCGGCAAGGCGCCGGTGGTGGTGTTCGACGATGCCGACGTGGCCACCGCGGCTCAGGTGATCGCGGACGCCGGCTACTACAACGCCGGCCAGGACTGTACCGCCGCTACCCGGGTGCTGGCCGGCCCGCGGATCAGCGCCGACCTGACCGACGCGCTGGCCGAGCGCGCCGCCAGCCTGCGCACCGGCGGGCTCGACGTGCCCGATGCCGACTTCGGCCCGCTCAACAACGTGGCTCAGCTGGCCCGGGTCGAGGGATTCGTGCAGCGCGCGCCGGAGCACGCCCGGGTGGTTGCCGGCGGCCAGCGGGTCGGCGAGCGCGGCTTCTGCTTCGCCCCGACCGTGATCGCCGGGCTGCGCCAGGACGACGAGATGATCCAGGACGAGATCTTCGGCCCGGTCATCACCGTGCAGCAGTTCAGTGCCGAGGACGAGGCGCTGCGCTGGGCCAACGGCGTCAAGTACGGCCTGGCCGCCAGCGTCTGGACCCGCGATCACGGCCGGGCCATGCGGATGGCCCGGCGGCTCGATTTCGGCGCGGTCTGGATTAACACCCACCTCCCGTTCGTCTCGGAGATGCCGCACGGCGGCTTCAAGAACTCCGGCTACGGCAAGGACCTGTCCATGTACGGATTCGAGGACTACACGCGCGTCAAGCACGTGATGAGCAACATCGAGTCCTGAGCTTTCCGGCGGTTCCGGCGGGCCGCCCCCGCGCTTTCCGTGGCTGATCGTCACTGGATTAGTTGCAAACGCTCATCTAAACCACTGATTCGATTGAAAACGGACAGATCGTCTGCCACTATCTGGTGACTCATCACCGGGCGTCCGTGCTGTCCGTGTTCCAGGCCGGGCCGCCATGAGCGAAAGCGGCAGGCATGACCCAGACTCAGCTACCCGCCGCCGGGCAGGCCGCCGCCGAGGCGGCCATCGAGCTGGTCGGCGTCGCCAAGGAGTTCCACTCCGGCGGCGAGACGATCACTGCCGTGCGCGGCGTGGACCTCACTATCCGCCAGGGCGAGTTCTTCTCGATGCTGGGCCCCTCAGGGTGCGGCAAGACCACGACCATGCGGATGATCGCCGGCTTCGAGGAGCCCACCCGGGGCATCGTGCAGCTCGACGGCCAGGACGTCACCGGCGTCTCGCCGAACAAGCGCGACGTCAACATGGTGTTCCAGTCCTACGCGCTGTTCCCGCACATGAACGTCTTCGACAACGTGGCTTTCGGCCTGCGCCGCAAGAAGGTCAGCAAGGACGAGGTCACCCGGCGGGTCGGCCAGATGCTGGAGATCGTCGACCTGGCCGGCCGCGACACCCGCCGGCCCCGGGAGCTGTCGGGCGGCCAGCAGCAGCGGGTGGCCCTGGCCCGGGCGCTGGTCAACCACCCGCGGGCGCTGCTGCTGGACGAGCCGCTGGGCGCCCTGGATCTCAAGCTGCGCCAGGCCATGCAGGTCGAGCTCAAGCGGATCCAGCGCGAGGTCGGCATCACCTTCGTCTACGTCACCCACGACCAGAACGAGGCCCTGACCATGTCGGACCGCATCGCGGTCATGAACGACGGGGCGATCGAGCACCTGGGCCCGCCGCGGGAGATCTACGAGCATCCCGCGACCAAATTCGTGGCCGGCTTCATCGGCACCTCCAACCTGCTCAGCGGCCAGGTCACGAGCCTGGACTCGGGCAGCGCGGTGCTGGACCTGGGCGACGGCCAGCGGATCATCGTGCCGCTGCGGGACGCCGCGCCCGCCATCGGCGCGGAACTGGAGCTGACCGTCCGGCCCGAGAAGATCACCCTGGGCGAGGCCATCGCGCCCGTCGGGTGCAGCCTGCGCGGCACCGTCACGGAGGTCGTGTACCTCGGCACCTCCACCAGCTTCGCGGTCACGACGACCACCGGCGCGGAAATGGTGGTGTTCCAGCAGAACGTGGCCACCGCCGGCCGGGAGCTCGCCCGCGGTGAGTCCGTCTGCCTGTCCTGGGACCCCGAGCACTCTTACCTGATTGGCTAGAGGAGAACCGTCATGGCACATAACGAGGACCGCCGCGGCGGCCAGCCCGCCGCCGCATCCGGCACTCCGGACCCGCTGCACGACCCGTCCGTCATCCGCGGCCTGACGACGCCCCGGCTGAGCCGGCGCCAGCTGCTGGCCTCGGCGGGCAGCGGCGCGGGCGCGCTCGGCCTGGCGGCCTTCCTGGCCGCCTGCGGCGTGAAGGGCCAGGTCGCTTCCGGCGGCTCGGCCAGTGCTGCCGCCAAGCCCGGCGCGGTCGGCACCGCCGCCTGGTGGGCCAAGCAGCAGCTGCACCATACGGTGAACTTCGCCAACTGGCCGTATTACATCGACGTGCTGAAGGGCAAGCACCCCTCGCTGGAGCACTTCACCGACACCACCGGCATCGCGGTCAGCTACACCGAGCCGATCAGCGACAACCTGCCGTTCTACGCCAAGATCCGGCCCTCGCTGCAGGCCGGGCAGTACATCGGCTTCGACATCATCGTGATGACCAACTCCAGCCCGCCGCTGGGCTACCTGATCGACTTTGGCTGGCTGACCGCGCTGGACCGGTCCATGATGACCAACTTCGACGCCAACGCCGGGCCGCTGATCAAGAACCCGTCCTGGGACCCCGGCAACAAGTACACGATGGCCTGGCAGTCCGGCTGGACCGCGGTCGGCTACAACTCCTCGGTCGTCAAGAACCCGGGCACCAGCGTCGGCATCCTGTTCGACAAGAAGTACTCGGGCCGGATCGGCATGATGTCGGACCCGCAGGAGCTGGGCAGCATCGGCCTGCTGGCCATCGGCGTCGACCCGGCCAACTCGAACGAGTCGGAGTGGGCCAGGGCGGCCAAGAAGCTGCAGCAGCAGAAGAGCGACGGCCTGGTCCGCTCCTACTACGACCAGAGCTACATCGACAACCTCAAGAACGGCAACATCGTGGTGTCCCAGGCCTGGTCCGGCGACATCTTCCAGGCCGACCTGAACTCGAAGTACCGGGACCTGAAGTTCATGATCCCGGACGAGGGCGGCATGTTCTGGACCGACAACATGTGCATCCCGGTGGGCGCGCAGAACCCCAAGGACGCCATGACGCTGATGGACTACTTCTACCAGCCCGACGTCGAGGCGATCGTGGAGTACTACGACGACTACGTCTGCCCGGTGCCCGGCGCCAAGGACGTGCTGCTGCACCCGACCGGCTGGGCCAAGAAGGAGCTGGCCGCGCTGCGCCCGGAGATCCAGCTGCCGCCGTCTGTCACCGCGGACGCCGACACCGTCTTCCCCGACGCGGAGTTCATCAAGAACTCGCGCAACTACTACCAGTACAAGAACCAGGATGAGCTGACGGCCTGGAACAACCTGTTCGTGCCGATCACCGAGGGCTCTTAGTGAGCCAGGCCAGCGCGGCGGCCGCGCCGCCGGCCCGCTCGCGGGGCGGGCGGGCCCGGCTGGGTAAGGCGCTGGCGCCTTACCTGCTGAGCCTGCCCGGCGGGCTGTGGCTGCTCGCGCTGTTCCTGGTGCCGCTGGTGGTGATGCTGTCGCTGTCCCTGCAGACCTGCAACACCGGCACCGGCGCCTGCGTGATGACCTGGCACTGGGCCGAGTTCGGCCAGCAGCTCAGCCTGTACCACACCCAGTTCGTGACCAGCCTGTACTTCGCCGGCGCGGCCACGGTGATCGACCTGCTGGTGTCGTTCCCGATCGCCTACTGGATCGCCTTCCACGGCGGGCACCGCAAGAACTTCTTCCTGCTGATGCTGCTGGTCCCGTTCTTCGTGTCCTTCGTCATCCGCACCGTGGTGTGGGAGTTCATCCTGTCCGACCAGGGCATCGTGCTGGGCACGCTGAAGAACGCGCACCTGCTGCCGCAGAACTTCCACGTGCTGGCCACCGGGTTCGCCGTGGTCGCCGGGCTGGCCTATAACTACCTGCCGTTCACCGCGCTGCCGCTGTACGTGGCGATCGAGCGGATCGACAAGAAGGTCCTGGACGCGGCCTATGACCTGTATGCCAGCCGGCGCAGCGCGTTCAGCCGGGTCATCCTGCCGCTGACCATCCCGGGCCTGTTCGCGGCGTTCCTGCTGACCTTCGTGCCGGCCCTGGGTGACTACGTCAACCAGCAGATCCTCGGCGGCACCAGCAACACCATGATCGGCACCGTGATCCAGAACGCCTTCCTGGTCAACCTGGATTATGCCGGCGGGTCGGCGCTGTCGGCCGTCCTGCTGGCGGTCGCGCTGGTGGGGATCTTCGCCTACGCCCGGGTACTCGGCTCGCAGACGATCGAGGAATACCTGTGAGCGCCGTCACCTCGCCGGGCACCGTGACCACGCGGGCTGGCGACGGCGCCCCGGCCGGCCGCCCCCGGCGCCGCCCCGGCCGGTTCGTGCTGCCGGTCTACTCGTGGCTGGTGATCGCCTACCTGGTGCTGCCGATCCTGGTCATGATCTTGTACAGCTTCAACAAGGTCACCACGGGCCTGCCGCAGGTCAGCTTCACCTGGAACGGGTTCACCACGCAGTGGTGGGCCCAGTGGAGCGCCATCCCGCAGCTCACCGCCGCGTTCTGGCTCTCGATCCGGCTCGGCCTGCTGACCGCGGTGCTGGCCACCGTGATCGGGACACTGCTGGCGCTCGCCCTGGTCCGCTACAGCCCGCCGCGGTTCCGCGGCAAGACGCTTCGTCGAGCAGATCATCTTCCTGAACATCGCGGCCCCGGAGATCGTGCTGGGCGCCTCGCTGCTGGGGCTGTTCGTCACCATGAACCTGGCCCGCGGCTTCGTGACCCTGCTGCTCGCGCACGTCGCCTTCAGCATCGCTTACGTGGCGGTCACGGTCCGGGCCCGGATGTCGGGCTTCGACCGGTCCCTGGAGGAGGCCGCCCAGGACCTGGGCGCCAGCTCGTGGGTGACGTTCCAGAAGATCACCCTGCCGCTGATCCTGCCCGGCGTGCTGGCCGGCGCGCTGATGGCCTTCGCGCTGTCCATCGACGACTTCGTCACCTCGAACTTCGTCAGCGGCGCCGCCGTGCCGTTCCCGGTCTGGGTGTACGGGGCCACCCGGATCGGCATCCCGCCGCAGGTGTTCGTGTTCGGCAGTGCCATCTTCGCGGTCGGCATCGGCTGCGCCGTCGCCAGCGTGGTGCTCGGCCGGAAGCGCACCTGAGCGCCCGGGCACCGGGCAGGATCAGGTCATGACCAAGGAGGCAGCGGCGGCCGGCCGCGCGGCGCTGGCGGGCGCGCGGCCGGTGCCGTTCTGGCTGGACCGGCCGGATGCCCCGCCGCCGCTGCCGCCGCTGGCCGCCCGCGAGCGGGCTGACCTGGCCGTGGTCGGCGGCGGCTTCACCGGCCTGTGGACGGCGCTGCTGGCCAAGGAGGCCGATCCCGGCCGCGACGTCGTGCTGCTGGAGGCCCGCCGGGCGGCCTGGGCCGGCACCGGCCGCAACGGCGGCTTCTGCTCCGCCAGCCTGACCCACGGGCTGGCCAACGGCCTGGACCGGTTCGGCGCCGAGCTGCCGGAACTGCTGCGGCTGGGCCGCGAGAACCTGGACCAGATCGAGCAGGCCGTCCGGCGGCACGGGATCGACTGCGACTTCGAGCGGACCGGCGAGCTGGCCGTGGCCACGGCGCCCTGGCAGGCCCGGGCCCTGCAGGCCAGCGCCGCCGCCGCCCGCGAGCTGGGCGGCGAGGTCACCCTGCTGGACCAGGCGGGCGTGCAGGCGCAGGTGCACTCGCCGTCGTACCAGGCCGGGCTGTGGGACGCGCGCGGCTGCGCCATGCTCGACCCGGCCGCGCTGGCCTGGGGACTGCGCCGGGCCTGCCTGGAGGCCGGCGTGCGGATGTATGAGCACACGCCGGTGACCGCAATCGACGCCGCGCCCGGCCCGCGGGCGAGCGGCCCGCTGATCCTGGCCGCGCCGGGCGGAAGCGTCACCGCGCGCCGGGTCGCGCTCGGGACCGGCGCGTTCGCGCCGCTGCTGCGGCGGCTGCGGCAGTTCCTGGTCCCGGTCTATGACTACGTGCTGATGACCGAGCCGCTCACCAGCGCCCAGCTGGCCAGCATCGGCTGGCCGGCCGGCCGGGCATCGGGGACAGCGCGAACCAGTTCCACTACTACCGGCTGACCGCCGACAACCGGATCCTGTGGGGCGGCTATGACGCCGTCTACCACTACGGCGGGCGGATCGCCGCCGCGCTGGACCAGCGGCCGGCCACCTTCGCCCTGCTCGCCCGGCACTTCTTCGAGACCTTCCCGCAGCTGGCCGGGCTGTCGTTCACGCACCGCTGGGGCGGGGTGATCGACACCTGCTCGCGCTTTTGCGCCTTCTACGGCACCGCGCGGCAGGGCCGGCTGGCCTATGCCGCCGGGTACACCGGCCTGGGCGTCGGCGCCAGCCGGTTCGGCGGCCGGGTACTGCTGGACCTGCTGGCCGGGCAGCCCACCGGGCTGACCGAGCTGGAGCTGGTCCGGACCCGGCCGCTGCCGTTCCCGCCCGAGCCGCTGCGCTCCGCGGGAATCGCGCTGACCCGCTGGTCACTGGCCCGGGCCGACCACCGCGAGGGCGAGCGCAATCTCTGGCTGCGCGCCCTGGACCGGGCCGGCCTGGGCTTCGATTCCTGATCGCCGATTACCCCCCGGCGATCGTGCGCGTTTCCACCTGATCGACAACATGGCGGTATACCATCCCGCTCATGAACCCACTTTCGGGCGTCATACGTGAAGCGTGGCAAATGTACCGGGCGCACGCCCTGCACCTGATAGCGATCGCGTTCGTTATCTACCTTGTCGCGGCCATCGTCGATGGCCTGCTGTCGCTGGCCGGCGGCTTCTTCGTGGCGCTGATTACCTCCGTTATCGGCCTGCTCGCCGCTTACCTGGTGCAGGCAGCGCTGGTCAAGGCAGTCCAGGACATCCGGGACGGCCGCACCGACCTGTCGGTGGGCGAGACGCTGTCGGCCGCCGTCCCGTCGGTGGCACCGGTGGCCGGGGCCTCGATCCTGGCCGGCATCGCCATCACGATCGGGCTCATCCTGATCATCGTGCCCGGCCTGTTCCTGATCACGATCTGGGCGGTCATCGTGCCGGTCATCGTGATCGAGCGGTCCGGCGCGCTGGCGTCCTTCGGCCGCAGTCAGTCGCTGGTGCGCGGCCGCGGCTGGAACGTCTTCGGCACCCTGGTCCTGGTCTTCCTCATCCTGATCGTCCTGGAGATCGTGCTCGGCGCCGTCTTCTCGTTCGCGCCGCGGCCGCTGGCCAGCGGCCTGAGCACGGTGATCTCCGGCACCCTGGTGGCGCCGTTCCTGGCCCTGGTCGTGACCTCGATCTACTACCGGCTGGTGGGCGCACCGCCCGGCGGCGGCTACCCCGAGCCCGCCGGCTGACGGCCAGCCGGGCGGCTACGGCCAGCCCGGCGGCGGCTTCCCGCCCCCCGGCGAGCAGCCCACTCAGTACCCGCCGTCCGGCCCGCCGCCCAGCTACCCGCCCTCCGGCCCGCCGCCCAGCTATCCGCCGGCCGGTCCGTCGGGCACGCCGCCGCCCGAGGGCCCGCCGCCCGGCAGCGGCCCGGCCGGCTGGTAACACCGGCGCGCCTGCCGTCAGCCAGCGACCCGGCCCGGATACTGCCGCGCGGCGGTATCCGGGCCGCCGGTTGCCTGCAGCGCGAGCAGCGCCACGTGCAGCGACAGCCGTGACTCGGCGGGCTCCAGGCTGGTACCGAGCACATCCTCGATCTGCCGCAGCCGCTCATACAGCGTCGGCCGGGCCAGGTGGGCGCGCTTGGCCGCCTCCGCCTTGTTGCCGCCGGCCTGCAGGTAGGCGGTGAGCGCGGCGACCAGCTGGGTGCCGGCGCTGTCGTCGTGCAGCAGCAGCGGCCGCAGCTCCCGCTCGGCGAAGGCCTGCAGCCGCGGGTCGTCGCGCAGCAGGTGCAGCAGGCCGCGCAGGCGCAGGTCCGGCAGCCGGTAGAAGGGCCGCCCGGCGGGCGAGCGGGCGGCCACCTCGGCGACCTGATCGGCCTCCAGGAAGGTGCGCTGCACGCCCGTCACCGACTCGGCCACCGAGCCCGCCCCGATCACCTCGCCGTCCTGCAGCCGGGGGGCCAGCTTGCTGGCTAGCTGGGCGAGCACCGCGTCCGCGTCGGCGCGGGTGGCCAGCGACAGCAGCGCCGCCACCCGGCTGTCATCCAGCGAGGCCACCAGGGCCGGGACGCGCAGCCGCCGGCACGCCTCGGCCACCGCGTCGGCGACGGAGGCGGCCCGGGCCGGCCCGGCCAGCCCGCTGTCTTTTCCTGCCGCCGGTCCGGCGACGCGGATGACCACCGCCAGCAGCCGCCGCCCGGTCACCGGCACGCCCAGGGCGCGGGCCCGGGCCTGCGCCTCGGCCGGGTCACCGTAGCCGTGCCCGAGGAACGCCGACAAGATCGTCCGGTGCGCCTGGCGCTCC
Source organism: uncultured Actinomycetota bacterium (assembly GCA_963780555.1). GTDB lineage: Bacteria > Actinomycetota > Actinomycetes > Streptosporangiales > Streptosporangiaceae > DASUBV01. The sequence continues at coordinate 1,584,703 of CAWACD010000002.1, forward strand.
AGGCCCTCACGCTGGTGATCGAGCAGCCGCCCGAGCGCCAGGGTGGTGGCCGCGCGCTCCAGCAGGGCCAGGTCGCGCGGGGCCGGCGGGCCGCCGCGGACCATGATCAGCCGGCCCCAGTCCTGGCCCCGCGCGCCGACCACGGTGACCAGCCAGCCCGACGACGGGTCATAGCCGGTGCGGCCGGGCGTCGTGACGGCGCGAGACCGGGATGCGAAGCCGGCCAGCAGGCCGGCTGCGTCCTGCGCGCCGGTGGCACAGGCCAGCACCTGGCGGGCCATGTTCTCCAGGATGACCGGGCAGCCCGGCCAGCGTGGCCGCCTGGCTGACCACCTCCTCGGCCGGCGCGCCGGACACGGCCAGCTCGGTGAAGACCTGGTGCATCCGCTCCGCCGCGCGCAGCTCGGCGAGCTGGCTGTCGATGATCAGGGCGTGCACCGCCTCGGTGATCTCGATGAACTGGGTCTCCCGCTCGAAGACCGCCAGGGGCAGCTGGTGAGCCTCGGCGGCCTCGACCAGCGCGGCGGGCAGGCTCCGGGAGTACCGCGAGCCCAGCTCCACGGCCAGCGCGCTGACGCCCACCGACGCCAGGTCAGCGACGTAGCGAGCCAGGCCGGCCGGGTCACCGGGCAGGCCGATCCCGGTGGACAGCACCAGCTCGCCGCCGCGGAGCAGGTGGGCGGCCTCGGCCAGCTCGATGACATGGACCCAGCGCACCGGCGCGCCGAGCTGGCCGGCCGCCGCCAGCACCCGCGGCGCGCCGCGGCGGACCGGGTCCAGGGCCAGCACCTCGGCCACGGTCGGCAGCATGGGCTTCACCACCCCCGGGTAGTCTGCGGCACTTGCCGGGCACCGTGACAGAAAGTAGGACAATCTTCAGCAGACCTTACACTCTGTTCCTCGCCCTCCGATGGGTAGGAACGAGCCGGGGAGATGTGCCGGGCCGCGGATGGCCCGGCTTCGGGGGGCGGCGTGACCCTGCAGTACACCGGGCTGCTGATCGTGGCCATCGCGGCCTTCGTCGCGCCCGTGATCAGCGGCCTGATCCCGCGGCGGCTGATCCCGCCGGTGGTCCTGGAGGTGCTGGCCGGGCTGGCGATCGGCCCGCAGGGCCTGGACCTGGTGCACGCCGCCGGCGCGGTCGAGGTGCTCTACCTGATGGGTTCGGCTTCCTGCTGTTCCTGGCCGGCCAGGAGGTTGAGGTCGAGCGCTTCCGCGGGCCCGCCTTCCACCTGTCCGGCATCGCCTTCCTGATCAGCCTGGGCCTGGGCTTCGCGGTGGCCCTGGCCATCCGGCCGCTGGCGTCGGGTTCCGACGTGCGGCTGCTGGCCCTGGCGCTGACTGCCAGCTCGCTGGGCGTCATCGTCCCGGTGCTGCGCGACGCCGGGAGATCAGCACGGAGTTCGGCCAGCTGGTGGTGATGGCGGGGTCGGTCGGTGAGTTCGGCTCGCTGCTGCTGCTCACCATCTTGTTCTCCGCCCAGCCCGAGCCGACCATCGTGCAGATCCTCTACGTGCTGGCCCTCGGCCTGGCTGCCGTCGTCGGGGCGGTGGTCATCCGGTGGTTCTGGCAGACCCCGTGGATGCGCCGGGTCCTGCTGGGCTCGGATGACTCCACCTCCCAGCTCCGGGTGCGCGGCGGGTTCGTGATCTTGCTGATCTTCAGCGCGCTGGCCTTCGAGTTCGGGGTCGACGCGCTGCTCGGCGCCTTCGTCGGCGGCATCGTGCTGAGCATCGCCGACCGCGATGACCGGCCTAACCTGGAGCGTTTCCAGGGCAAGCTGCGCGCGATCGGCTATGGCTTCCTGGTCCCGGTGTTCTTCATCGTCACCGGCATCACCTTCGATGCCCGCTCGCTGCTGGCCAGCTCGTCGTCGCTGGCCCTGCTGCCGGTGCTGGTGCTGGCCATCCTGCTGGTCCGGGCCGCCCCGGCGCTGATCTACCGGCGCCGGGTCGGCCTGGCCCCGGCCGCCGCGGCCGGGCTGCTGCAGGCCACCACGCTGACCTTCCCGGTGGTGGTGGCCCAGGTCGGCCTCGCCCTGCACCTGCTGGCCCGGCCGACCGCCGCCGCGCTGATCGGCGCCGCGCTGCTGTCCGTGCTGCTCTTCCCGGCGATCGCCCTGGCCCTGCGGCCGTGGACCCGCGCGGTACCCGGCGGCCCGGCTCCGGATGGCCCGGAGCCGGGCGGGGCGGCGGCGAGCGGCCAGGCCGCGGCCGGTAGACCGCGGCGGCCCGCTCGGCCAGCGGCCGGCGGCGCAGGGCCGGGCGGGTCAGCACCTCCGGCTGCCAGGCGCTGTCGGGGTGGTACAGGTTCGTACCGGGCGGGACGATCTCGTCGATCCGGTCCAGGATCGCGTCGTCCGAGGGTCAGCGCGGCGCCCGTCGAGCGGCTGTCGCAGCTGCTCCATCGTGCGCGGCCCGATGATCACCGAGGTCACGGCCGGATGCGCGAGCGGGAAGGCCACCGCGAGCTGCGGCAGCGAGCAGCCCGATGTCGGCCGCCAGCGCGGCCAGCTCGCTCCACGGCGTCGTACTTGGCCGCGATTGCTCGCCGAGGGCCGGGTCGAACCGGTCTGGGCTGCAGCGCCGCGCGGCCCGAGGTCAGGTCGACCGGCTGGCCCTTGCGGTACCGGCCGGACAGGAATCCCGCAGGCCAGCGGGCCCCAGGTCAGCACGCCCATGCCGTAGCGCTGGCAGGCGGGCAGGACGCCGGTCTCGATGCCGCGCGGCGAGCATCGAGTACGGCGGCTGCTCGGTCCGGAACCGCAGCAGCCCGTGCCGCTCGGCGCCCTGGTGGGCCTCGACGATCTCGCTCGGCCGGGAACGTCGAGCAGCCGAACGCGCGGATCTTGCCCTGGCTGCACCAGGTCGGTCAGCGCGCGACAGCGTCTCCTCGATGTCGGTGCCCGGGTCGGGCCGGTGCACCTGGTACAGGTCGATCCAGTCCGTCTGCAGCCGCCGCAGGCTGTGCTCGATCGTCGGTCAGGATCCAGCGCCGGGAGTTGCCGCGACCGGTTGCGGCCCTCGCCCATCGGGAAATGCACCTTGGTGGCCAGCACGACGTCGTCGCGCCGGCCCCGCAGCGCCTTGCCCGGTGATCTCCTCGGACTCGCCCGTCGGAGTACATGTCGGCGGTATCGACGAAGTTGATCCCGCCGTCCAGCGCGGCGTGGATGATGCGGACGCAGTCGTCGTGGTCGGGGTTGCCGACCGACGCCGAACATCATGGTCCCCAGGCAGTAGCGCGCTGACCTCGATGCCGGTGCCGCCCAGGACGCGGTAGCTCATCGTCATGCCAGCGGACGCTAGGACCTAGAGCTGACTCTAGGTCAAGCGCGTAGGCTGGCAGGCATGACGCAGCCAGCCGTCGCCGCGGCACCGCCGGTCCGGCGACGCCGGCTGACCATCGGGCAGGCCGCCGAGCGCGCCGGGCTCAGCGTCCACGCACTGCGCTTCTACGAGCGCGAGGGCCTGTTCGCCAGCCCGGTCGAGCGCGACCGCCGGCGGCCGCCGCGCTTACAGCGAAGAGGACCTGGAATGGCTGGACCTGTGCATCAAGCTGCGCGCCTCGGGGATGCCGCTGCCGCGATCCGCCGCTACGCGAACTGGTCGCCGCCGGCGGCGGCAACGAGGCGGACCGGCTCGAGCTGCTGCGCCGCCATCAGGCGGAGATCAGCAGCCAGATCGCGGACCTGTCGGCCTGCCTGGAGATCATCTCGTTCAAGGTGAAGCTGTATGAGGAGCGGCTGGCGGCAGGCGGCCCGGATCCCATCTGGGTACCGCCCGGCCAGACATCATGACGGCAGCACCCCGGCCTGGCTGACACCTTGTCACTTCGCCGGCCGGGCCCCGGGCGGCAGACTGGGGCCATCCAGACGCGAGCAGAGGGGCATGGCCATGGGGCACAGGACGCACTGGATCAACGGCAAGCCGTGGACCGGCCAGGCCGCCCAGCGCGGCGACATCTACAACCCGGCAACCGGCCAGGTCAGCGGCACCGTCGACTACGCCGGCGCAGCTGAGGTCGACGCCGCGGTGAGCGCGGCGGCCGCGGCGCTGCCCGGCTGGCGGGAGACCTCCCTGGTCCGGCGGGCGGGCGTGATGTTCGCCTTCCGGGAGCTGGTCCGGGCCCGCACCAAGGACCTGGCCGCCCTGATCACCGCCGAGCACGGCAAGGTCACCTCGGACGCGGCCGGCGAGGTGGCCCGCGGGCTGGAGGTCGTGGACTTCGCCTGCGGCATCCCGCACCTGCTCAAGGGGTCGTTCTCGGAGAACGTCTCGACCGGGGTGGACGCCTTCTCGATCCGCCAGCCGGTCGGCGTGGTGGCCGGCATTACCCCGTTCAACTTCCCGGCCATGGTCCCGATGTGGATGTTCCCCATCGCGCTGGCCTGCGGCAACACCTTCGTGCTCAAGCCGTCGGAGAAGGACCCGTCGGCCTCGCTGCTGCTGGCCGAGCTGCTGGCCGAGGCCGGCCTGCCGGACGGCGCGTTCAACGTCGTGCACGGCGGCAAGGAGGCGGTCGACGCCCTGCTGACCCACTCCGGCGTCAAGGGCGTCAGCTTCGTCGGCTCCACGCCCATCGCCCGCTACATCTACGAGACCGGGACCGCGTCCGGCAAGCGGGTCCAGGCCCTCGGCGGCGCCAAGAACCACATGGTGGTGCTGCCCGACGCCGACCTGGACCTGGCCGCGGACGCCGCGGTCTCGGCCGGCTTCGGCTCGGCGGGGGAGCGGTGCATGGCCATCTCCGTGGTGGTGGCCGTGGACCCGGTCGGCGACGAGCTCATCTCCAAGATCACTGAGCGGGTCGCCCGGCTCCGGGTCGGCCCCGGCGACGACGAGTCCTCGGAGATGGGCCCGCTGGTCACCCGCGTGCACCGGGACAAGGTCGCCTCCTACCTGGACTCCGGCGTGACCGAGGGCGCGACGCTGGCCATCGACGGCCGCGGCCACCCGATCAGCGGCGGCGACGGCGCGGCCGGCGGCTTCTTCCTCGGCCCCAGCCTGCTCGACCACGTGACCCCGCAGATGGGCTGCTACCGCGACGAGATCTTCGGCCCGGTCCTGTCGGTCGTGCGGGCCGGCAGCTACGCCGACGCGCTGGAGGTCGTCAACGGCAACCCCTACGGCAACGGCACGGCGATCTTCACCAACGACGGCGGCGCGGCCCGCCGGTTCACCCACGAGGTCGAGGTCGGCATGGTCGGCGTCAACGTGCCGATCCCGGTGCCGATGGCGTTCTACTCCTTCGGCGGCTGGAAGGCCTCGCTGTTCGGGGACACCCACGTGCACGGCACCGAGGGCGTGCACTTCTACACCCGCGGCAAGGCGATCACCTCGCGGTGGCTGGACCCCAGCCACGGCGGCGTGAACCTGGGCTTCCCGACCAACACCTAGCGGTCTGCCGCGCACGCTGGCTGGCCGGGGCTGCCGGGCATCGTGCGGCCGTCCGCTAGCGGTCATAGGTGACCGTTCGTCAGGACCTCGCTGGATCCAAGCCTCCGCGGCCAGAGAAGAGAGCTCACTAGCAGTGTGAGTGCTGCAAGAGCTATAAGTGCTATATGCTGTAAGCATGTGGACCGCCTACAGGTGCCGGGCGTACCCGGACGACGTGCAGCAGGCGATGCTGAACCGCACGTTCGGCTGCGTCCGCGTGGTCTGGAACCGGACGTTGGCCGCACGGCAGGCCCGATATGCCGCTGAGCGCAGGTTGACGTCACACGCGGAAACAGACGCGGCGTTGACCGTGATGAAGCGCGACCCAGAACTCGCATTCCTGGCGGAGGTCTCATACGCCCCGCTCCAGCAGGCCCTCCGCCACCAGCACGCCGCCCTCCAGGCGTTTTTTGCCCGCCGGGCCCGCTACCCCCGGTTCAAGTCCCGGCAGGGTCGCCAGTCGGCCGCCTTTACCCGGTCGGCGTTCCGGATTAGGGGCACCGACCTGTGGCTAGCGAAGATGGCTGAGCCGCTGCCCGTGACCTGGACGTGGCCCCATGTCGACTTGGCCGCGCTGAACCCCACGTCGGTGACTGTGACTCGGGACCGGGCAGGCAGGTGGTTCGTGACCTTCCGCGCCGAAGTTGCCGGTCCGGATCCGCTGCCCGCGACCGGCGATACCGCCGGCATCGACCTGGGGCTCAAGGACTTTGCGGTCCTGTCGAACGGGCAGCGGATCCCTCATCCGCGGCACATGGACCGGCACGAGCAGCGGCTCAAGCGTCATCAGCGGCGGCTGACTCGCTGCCAGAAGGGCTCCGCCAACCGGACCAAAGCCCGGCGGAAGGTCGCCCGCGCGCACGCGAGAGTGGCAGATGCGCGGCGCGACTTCCTGCAGAAAACGAGCACGGACCTGATCCGAAGGTTCGACGTCCTGGCGGTTGAGGACCTGGCCGTGCGGAACATGGTCCGTAACCGGAAGCTGGCCCGCGCCATCTCCTGTACCGGGTGGGCCGAGTTCCGCCGCCAGTTGGAGTACAAGGCGCAGCGGTACGGCCGCACCCTGGTCGTGGCCGGTCGGTGGTTTCCGTCCAGCAAGACGTGCTCGGCGTGCGGGTTCCTGCTCGCCGAGCTCTCCCTCGGGACGCGCGCGTGGGCGTGCCCGGCCTGCGGCGCCCGGCACGACCGGGACGTCAACGCCGCGAAGAACATTCTTGCCGCCGGGCTGGCGGCAGCCGCCGGGAACGGCGGCGATGCCTGCGGAGCGGACGTCAGACACGGCGAGGCAACTCCCGTGCAGACCGCAGCGAAACAGGAACCCCGGCGGGCGACCACCGGAATCCACGCCCTTCAAGGCGAGGAGTAGTCAAAGCTGGGAGGGTTTTCTCAGCTATGTGGAGATCGTCCACGACGGCGGTGCCACGACCGGTGAGAGAGCCCGCTGTCGGGGCGACTCTGGTGCTCGCTAGCTGGCCGCTCAGCCGAAGCTGACCCGCTCCAGCCAGAAATCGAGCAGGCCCGCGTCGCCGAAGACCTCGATCCCGGCGCCGCGGGCCGGCCGCCGCTCGTAGACCAGCAGGAGCAGGTCGGTGAGGGGGCCGCGGACGGCGACGGCGGCCTTCTCGTGCGCCCGCCGCCAGGCGATCTGCTCGCCGGTCAGGTCCACTACCCATTCCGCGCCCGCCTCCGGCGGGGTGTCGGTGGCGTGCAGGTGCACGGTGCGGCCGGGGCCGGGCAGCTCGCGCATCTGCGGGTGCACATCGAAATGCATCGGCAGCGAGCCGAGCTCCATCCATTCATCGATGCCGTCCATCGCGATGACCGGGTCGAGCAGGTAGGGGTGGCCCAGGGCCAGTGTCCCGTCGGCCCGGTGCACGACCGTCTCATGGGTGAACCGGCGCGCGTAGAAGTCGGTGCTGCCGCCGGGCACCGGGGTCCACATCGGCGCCGCGGGCCCGGCCTCGCGCAGCACCGCCGCCAGTGCCGCGGCTCCCTCGGCCAGCCATGGCCCGGCCACCGCCGGGTCCTCGCTGGTGAACTCCGACAGGTCGCGGAACTGCTCGGTGAACGGCTCGGTCACCCGGCGGCGGACGGCCTCGGCGGCCCACCGGTGCGCGCCGCCGACGTGGCGCACCAGCTGGCCGGCGTTCCAGCCGGGACAGGACGGCACCGGCGCGGTCAGGTCGGCGCCCTCGATGGCGGCGCGCAGCAGGCCGGCCTGGGTGACGATCTCGGTGCAGTAGCGGTCGTAACTCAGCTCGGTCATGCCGCCACCGTAGGCGGATGACGGTGCCGGGACGGGCGCGCCCCGCCGGTCCCGGCGGCGGCCCGGACTGGCTCGCGCCGCATACTGGTAGTTCCGGGCATCCGGAACACGGACCAGCAGGCAGACCACTGAGGGAGGTGGCCGGTGACCCGGTCGGCGACGCCCGTCAACTTCACCCTCGACCTGAGCGGCCGCGCCGGGCCCCGGTCCGGGCAGGTGGCCCGCGCCCTGATCGAGGCGATCGCGTCGGGCCAGGTGCTCGACGGCGACCGGCTGCCGTCGACCCGGATGGTGGCCAGTACGTTCGGCCTGGCCCGGACGGCCGTGGTCAGCGCTTACGAGGAATTGGCCGCGGCGGGCTTCCTGGCCACCCAGCCCGGCGGGTCCACCCGCGTCGAGGCCGGGCCGGCGAGGCGGCCCGGGCCGGGGCGTTCGGCGCGGCCCCGCCAGCCGCGGTGCCGCGGGCCGCCGCGGGGCACCCGCCGGCCGCCGGGCCGGACCCCGGGCCTGGCCCGGCGATCCGGTTTGACCTGCGGCCCGGCCAGGCTGACCCGCTGCTGATCACCGAGCGGGACTGGTCCCGAGCCATGCGGCAGGCGGCGCTGCCCGCCCGTGATCCGGACGAGACGGCCGCCCGCCCCGGCGGCGGCACCACCCCGCTGTCGCACGCGGACCTGCACTATCAGCTCGCCAGCCACCTGCGCCGCTTCCGCGGGCTGGCCGTGGACCCGGCTGATGTATGCGTCTTCCCCAGCGTGACCCTGGCCCTGCGCGCCGTGGCGGCCACCTGCGGGCTGGCCAGGCGCCCGGGTCGCGTTCGAGGATCCCGGCTACGCCAAGGCCCGGCGCGGGCTGGCCGACGCCGGGGCCATCATCCGCCCGGTGCCGGTCGATGAGGACGGGATCCGGGCCGGGGACCTGCGGGCCGGGGACCGCGCGGCGTACGTCACGCCGGCCCACCAGTTCCCGCTGGGCGGCCGGATGCCCGCGCGCCGCCGGGCCGAGCTGCTGGCCTGGGCGCAGGCGCACGACGGCCTGGTGCTCGAGGACGACTACGACGGGGAGTTCCGCTACGACGTCCCGCCGCTGACCCCGCTGCGAGCCATGCCCGCGGCGGCCGGGCGGGTGATCTACTTCGGGACCAGCTCGAAGATCCTGTCCCGCGGCCTGCGGGTCTCGTGGGCGGTGCTGCCGTCCCGGTTCCGCGCGCCGATGGCCGCCTACCTGGATCAGGCCGGCGACTCGGTCAGCCGGGTCTCGACCGCGTTCCTGGCCAGCTACATCGCCTCGGGCGCCCTGACCCGGCACCACAGCCGGGCGATGCGCACCTACCGGGCCCGGCAGGCCCGGTTCGTGGCGGCCTGCCGCGAGCGCATCCCCGGCGCCCGCGCGCTGGGCATCGAGGCCGGGCTGCACGTCGTGCTCGCCTTTGACGGCGGGCTGGACGATGCGGCGGCCACGGCCCGGCTCGCCGACCGCGGGCTCGCGTGCGTGCCGCTGTCCGCGTTCTACGCCGGCGCCGCCCGGCAGTCCGGGCTGGTCTGCGGGTACTCCCGGCTGCCCGAGAGCAGCGCGGTGGCCGCTGCCGGGCTGATCGGGCAGGTCACCGGCGACCTGCTGGCCGGCCGCTGAGCCCTCGGGCCCCGGCCCGCCGGATCACGCCACCGGGACCGCCGGATCACACCACCGGGCGCCCGGAGCTGCGCAGGTACTCGCGCACGGACGTCGATACCGGCAGCCCGGCCGACCGCTCGGCGGTCTGCGGCGCCCCGTAGGCGCTCACGACGGGCAGTACCCCGGTCCACAGCTGCGGATCGACGATCTCGTCGTCCTCGGGGTCGCTGGGCCCGGCGTCGCGGACCTTGACCGTCCACTGGCCTTCGGTGATGTCCATCGCCAGCGCGGTGGTGGCGGCGACCTCCTTGCGGCGGTGCGGCGGCACCTCGGCGGCGCGGCCGGGGAACAGGCACTCGCCGATCCGGTCCAGCGCCTCGACCGCCTCGTCGCCCTCGAGGGCGCTCAGGGTGCCGTGCACGACCGCCGACCGGTAGTTGGCACTGGAGTTGAACAGCGAGTGCGCGTACACCCAGCTGTCCAGGTGCATCACCGACAGCGCCGCCGGGGCTCCGGCGGCCACGTGCCGCAGCGCGCCCGCGCCCACCGAGCCGTGCAGCAAAATCCGGTCACCCCACCGGCCGTAGAGCATCGGCACGGCCCACGGCCGGCCATCGGTGACGGTGCACAGCGTGCCAATGTGATCCCCGGCATCCAGCACGGCGTCCAGCTCGGCGCGCTCGGTCCTGGCCCGTTCTTTGTGGCGGTTGATCTGGTCTGTCCTTAGCGGCATAACACGATCATGGTCCGGCGGCGGCCGCGGCGGCCAGACCGGTATCCGCCTGGCCCGCAGACCAGAAAATTATCTGGGCACCGCGCGGCAGCGGGACATACCGTCATCGGGTGACCGGAACCTGGGATCCCGCCGCGGCGGGCGTACTCGCCCTGCCCTCGGGCCGGCTGATCCGCGGCCGGGGGCTGGCCCGGCCGCTGCCCGGCCCGCTCCCGCAGTTCGCGCTGTACCTGCTGGGCTCCCCGCCGCCGCCAGCGGGCTGGGAGAGCCGGTGGGTGCGCTGGCCCGACTTCCGCCTGCCGGCCGACCGCGCGGCGGCCGTCGCGGCGCTGCGCGAGGCCCTGGACCGGGCTGCGGCGCAGCGAGTCGAGGTGGCCTGTCACGGCGGCCAGGGCCGCACCGGCACCGCGCTGGCCTGCCTGGCCGTGCTCGACGGGGTGCCCGCCGGCGAGGCCGTCGGCTACGTCCGCGAGCACTACTCGGCGCGCGCCGTCGAGACGTTCTGGCAGCGCCGGTTCGTCGCCGGCTTCGGCGGCCTGTGCGCCCGCCTGGCCGGCGGCGAGGCTGACCGGCCCGGCCCTGACCAGGATCCGCGCACCCAGGGAGATCCCGCATGCGGGCAGTAGTGGTCCGGCAGTTCGGCGGCCCGGAGCAGCTGGAGGTGGCCGAGGTACCCGACCCGGTGCCAGGTCCGGGCCAGGTGCGGGTCACGGTGCGGGCCGCGGGAGTCAACCCGGTGGACGCGGGCAACCGGGCTGACGGCAGCTGGGCCGGCCTGGCCGCGCCGTGCGTGCTGGGCTACGACATCGCCGGCGTCGTGGACGTCACCGGGCCGGGGGTGACCGGCTGGGCACCCGGCGACCGGGTGATGGCGATGACGCACTTCCGCGACGGCGCGGGCGGCTATGCCGAGCTGGCCGTTCTGTCCGCCGGGCTGCTGGCCCGCCTGGGTGACAGCACGTCGTTCACCGAGGCGGCGGCCACGCCGCTGGCCGCCGGGACGGCTCTGGAGGTGCTGCGCCGGCTGGCGCTGCCGCCCGGCGGGCGGCTGCTGGTGCTGGGCGCCAGCGGCGGGGTGGGCCTGTTCCTGCTCCAGCTCGCGGCGGCCCGCAAGCTCGAGGTCATCGCGGCCGGCCGGACCGCGATGCACCAGCAGATGCGCGCCCTGGGCGCGGCCGCCTGCATCGACTACACCCGCGAGGACGTGCCCGGCCGGGCCCGCGAGCTGGCCGGCGGCCCGGTGGACGCGATCGCGGACCTGGCCGGCGGCCCGGCCGCGGCCGGCGCGCTGGCGGCGCTGCGGCCCGGCGGCCAGATCGCCTCCATCGCCACCCCCGAGCTGGACCTGGACCTGCTGCTGGATGAGAACCTGACCTTCCATGGCGTGCTGATCGGCGATGACGGCGAGCGGGTGCGCGAGCTGGCCGGGCTGCTGGCCCGCGGCGAGCTGCGCCCGGTGGTGAGCCACGTGCTGCCGCTGGCCGCCGCCGGGCGGGCGCACGAGATCATCGAGGGCGGGCACGCCAGCGGCAAGATCGTCCTCACGGTGACCGGCCAGGACGCTGACTAGGCGCTCGCGGGGCCAGCTTGATCACCAGGGTGGCTTCCTGGTGGACTGAGCAGTGCCGGCGACCGCGCGGCCGGCGGCCGCGCGGACCGGCGGAATGTCCGCTGCCGGGGAGGAGCCCGCGTCCGTATGAGCAACGCCGAGAACGAGCCGTCCGCGCACCTGGCCACGCCGTCCGGGAAGCCCCGCGCCCGGTCGCTGGGCATCCCGTTCAGCGGCACGCCCGGCCCGTGGAACGCGATCACCGACGTGCCCGGCGTTGAGGTCGGCTACGCGACACTGATCACCGGCGATCACGTGCGGACCGGCGTGACCGCCATTCACCCGCGCGGCCGCGGCGGCGCGGGCGACCCGGTGCTGGCCGGGTTCTTCTCGCAGAACGGCAACGGCGAGATGACCGGCGTGTCGTGGATCGCGGAGTCCGGTACCTTCTCCGGCCCGGTGGCCATCACCAACACCCATGCTGTCGGCGTCGCGCACGCCGGCATCGTCGCCTGGACCGTCGAGCACCACCCCCGGCTGGCCGACGCCTGGCTGCTCCCCGTCGCGGCCGAGACCTGGGACGGCTACCTCAACGACATCAACGGCGGTCACGTCACCCAGCAGACCGCCATCGAGGCCCTGGAGCAGGCCGCTGCCGGGCCGGTCGAGGAAGGCTCGGTCGGCGGCGGAACCGGCATGAACTGCTACAACTTCAAGGGCGGCTCCGGCACCGCGTCACGGCTGGTGCCGTATGCCGGGACGGACTACGCCGTTGGCGTGTTCGTCCAGGCCAACTTCGGCTCGCGCGAGGAGCTGACCCTGGCCGGCGTGCCGCTCGGCACGGCACTCGACGCCGAGGACCCGATGGCGGAGCACTTCGCCGCGCCGCCCGGCGCCGGGTCGGTCATCGCCATCGTCGGCACCGACGCGCCGCTGCTGCCGCACCAGTGCGCGGCCCTGGCCCGCCGGGTCACCCTCGGCCTGGCCCGCACCGGCACGGCCGGGTCGCACTTCTCCGGGGATCTGTTCCTGGCCTTCTCCACCGGCAACCCCGGCGGGATCACGCCGGGCGTGGACACGCTGCGGCCCGGCGGGGAGGGCAGCTACGACCAGGTGCGGTGCATCCCGTGGGGGTTCCTGGACCCGTTCTTCACCGCGGTCGTGCAGGCCACCGAGGAAGCCGTGGCCAACGCCCTGGCGGCCAACGAGGACATGACCGGCCGCGACGGCCACCGCACCCCCGCCCTGCCCCGCGACCAGGTCGCCGCCCTGTTCCGGGGCCGCTCTGGCCTGGCCTAGGAGTGTGCGGCCGCCAGTGCGCCGAGCCGCCGTCCTGACGGAGGTCGCGGCTAACATGGCAGTAACACTTCAGCTGGGAGATCACCCGCGATGACCCGGGCGGTACATGTGCCCTATGCCGTTGAGCAGGACGAGGACGGCGTATGGTGCGCTCACGCCCAGCTCCGGCCAGGCGTGGGCGCTCACGGCGAGGGCGACTCGCCCGAGGCGGCCGTCGCCGACCTGCGCGAAGCGCTGACCGGTCTGGTCGAAGAGTTCGGCATCCCGGATGAGCTCACCCTGCTCATCGAAGTTGCCTGATGCCCCCTGTGCCTTCCGTGCGTGGTGAGCGCCGCGTGCGCGCCTTAGAGCGCGCCGGGTTCAAGGTAGCGCGCACAGCAGGCAGCCACTTCGTGTCTGACAGCCGCAGAGCCGGCGTCGAGGGTCTTCTCTAGGTGCGCGCCCGGTGCCGTGAATGACCAGGGCGTGCGGGTCGGCGTGATGTCGTAGACGTAGCGGCGCTTGAGATGCCAGAGGCCACGTTCGCGGCTCGAGCCTCCTGCGTTTCCGCTGACGAATATGCGAATGTCCTTGAGCGAGTGCTTGCAGATCCTGGGAGTGCATCTAGTGGCTAACCGGCCGTATGTCCTGCTGAGCTGCGCTGCGTCGATCGACGGTTACATCGATGACGCCACCGAGGCGCGCCTGCTGCTGTCCAATGACGCCGACTTTGATCGCGTCGACGAGGTACGCGCCGGGTGCGACGCGATCCTGGTCGGGGCCACTACGATCCGCAAGGACAACCCGCGCTTGCTGGTCCGCTCTCAGGCTCGCCAAGACGCGCGCACGGCACGCGGAGCCACCCCGACGCCGGTTAAGGTCACCATCACAGCGCACGGTGACCTTGATCCCGCCGCGAAGTTCTTTACCGCCGGCGACACAGACAAGATCGTCTACACTGCCTCCTCAGCCCTGGAAAAGGTCGGCGAGGCGGTTGGTGCGATCGCGACCGTGGTGGATGCTGGCGACCCGGTCGATCTGAGCAATGTTCTGGGCGACCTGAAGTCGCGCGGCATCGACCGGGTCATGGTCGAAGGCGGCGGCACGACTCACACCCAGTTCCTGGCGGCCGGGTTGGCCGATGAACTGCACCTGGTGATCGCCCCGTTCTTCGTGGGAGACACGGGAGCGCCGCGTTTTACCTACGACGGAGAGTTCCCCTGGAATCCTGGCCATCGCGCCCGGCTCGCCGCGGTCACTCAGATTGGAGACGTCGTGCTGCTCCGGTACGCCATGTCGGACAGGTACGACGGGGAGTGAGCGGCGCTGGTTAGCGCCGCGGCGGCGGGCTACGGGCGATCTACGAGCTTGCCGGGCCGGAGGCGCTGATGGCGGTCAGTTCTGTATCGGACAGCCGCAGCGCGCGGGCGTCGAGGTTCTCCTGCAGGTGCGCCGGGTTGCCGGTGCCGGGGATGAATAGGACGCTCGGGCCCTGGAGCAGCGTCCACGCCAGGCCCCTCAGCCTGACCGCCGAACGCTAGGTCCGGTGTGCTCGGCGGTTCTGGCCACGTTATGCCTGAAAAGGTATACTGCCTAATCATGGAGGCAGATGCAGGCGTGCTGCTGGCTGAGGTGCGCAGGGATGCCGGGTTGACACAGGCTGAACTCGCCCGGCGCGCGGGTACCTCTCAGGCGATGGTCGCCCGATACGAGACGGGAGCAGCCAGCCCGACAGTACGGACGTTGTCCAGGCTGCTGCGCGCAGCCGGTCACCGGCTCGTGCTTGCTGGTCCTTCCGCAGGCTCGGCAGGAACTCCGGGTGCCATGTCAGCTTTGCTCCGCCAGCATCGATCAGAGATCAGCGCGGCGGCGGCTGCTGTTGGTGCAAGCAACGTGCGGGTATTCGGCTCGGTAGCTCGCGGAGAGGACACACCCGAGTCAGACATTGATCTGCTCGTCGATTTCCCGGCCGGGGAGCTTGGCCTGTTCCCGCTGCTGCAGCTGGCGGATGCAGTTGAGCAAATTGTCGGGCGGCCGGTTGACGTCGCCGCGGTGGAAATCATGGCCGCACCCGTGCGTGACCGGGCGCTCGCCGAGGCAGTCCCGCTGTGACCAGGACCGCTCAAGAACGGCTGACCGATATCAGCGAGGCTGCCGAACGGGTCCACGGGTGACTCGGCGCACTGTGGAGTCACCGCTCAGTGAGCTGCAAGGAGCTGTCACCCAGCTCCTTGAGGGCCCGATGCGCTAATGGCCGTCAGTTCCGCATCGGACAACCGCAGCGCGCCGGCGTCGAGGTTCTCCTCCAGGTGCGCCGGGTTGCCGGTGCCGGGGATGACCAGCACGTTCGGGCCCTGGTGCAGCGTCCACGCCAGCCGGACCTGGGCCGGCGTGACGCGGTGCGCGGCGGCGACGGCCTGGACCGCGGCGGTGACCGTCTCGGGCCCGGGGCAGGCCTCGCGGCCCTCTCCGGCGATGGAGTAGTAGGCCACGAATGCGATGCCCTGCTCGCCGCAGGCGCGCAGCGTGGAGACGGTGTGCTGAATCTCGATGTTGAACCGGTTCTGCACGCTGACCACCGGTGCGATGGCCTGGGCCTCGGCCAGCTGGTGCAGCTGGCCGCTGGCCACGCCCAGGTGCCGGATCAGGCCCTCGGCCTGCAGCTGGGCCAGCTCGCCGAAGTGCTCGGCGATCGAGCCGCTGCCGATGATCCGCAGGTACACCAGGTCCAGGTAGTCGCGGCCGAGCTGGCGCAGGTTCTCCTCCACCTGGCCGCGCAGCTTGTACGGCGGCGCCCAGCCGAGCGGCTCGCCGGACGGGTCCCGGCCCGGCCCGACCTTCACCGCGATAACCAGGTCATCGGGGTAGGGCGCGAGCGCCCGGCTGATCAGCTCATTGGCCGAGCGCAGCCGGGAGAAGTAGAACGCCGCGGTGTCGATGTGGTTGACGCCGAGCTCGACGGCCCGCCGCAGCACCCGGATGGACTGCCCCCGGTCGGCGGGCCGCGACTCCAGGTCGTTGAAGGCGGCGCTGCCGGTCAGCCGCATCGCCCCGAAGCCGAGCCGCCGCACGGTCAGGTCGCCGAGCTGCCAGGAGCCCGCGGCCGCGGCGCTGGAGATAAAGGAGGTCACCGCCCAGAGTCTGCCAGGGCCGGCTCGGCGGATGTCAGGCCGGTGAAGCCCTGCCGCCAGGACGGGTACCGCGGCGTCCAGGCCAGCTCCGCGCGGGCCCGGTGATTGTCAGCGCCGCGCGCCCACGGCGCCGGCGCCGCCGGCCCGGTCACGGCGGGCGGCGGCGCGCCGACGGCCTGGCAGAACGCCGGCACCCAGGCGGTACCCGGCGCGGGCTCGTCATCGCAGATGTTCACTGCGCCGGGCGGCCAGCCGATGGCCGCGACGGCGGCGGCCGCGGCGTCGTCCGCGTGCACGAAGCTGGCGACATCGGCCGTGGCGGGCAGCCTGCCCGCGCGGGCAGCCGCCGCCTGGCTGCCGCCCGGCGCGTACCAGGTGCCCGGGCCGTACAGCAGGCCGTAACGGAGCACGACCCAGCTGTCGATTTCCTGGCTGGCCTGCTCCAGCGCGGCGACCGCGCGGACGGTGACCGCCCGCGGCCCGGCCGCGGTCAGGTCCAGCGGCACGTCCTCCCGCGCCGGGACAGGGCCGGGCAGGTAGGCCCAGGCGACGCTCTGGGTGATGACGCGCTGCACGCCGGCCGCCCGGGCCGCGTCGATGAGGTTGCGGGTGCCGCGAATCCGCAGCACGGCGTTGTCCGCGCTGCGGCCAGGCGGACAGGTCAGTCAGCTGGTGCATGACCAGGTCGGGAGCGGCGGCACGGACGGCCTCGGCCAGCGAGTCATGGCTGTAGGCGTCGGCCACCGCCGGCCGCGCGCCGAGCGACTCCAGCAGCGCCGCCCGGTCCCGGCGCCGGGTCAGCGCGGTGACCTGGTGACCTCCTGAAGTCAGCAGGGGGATGATCCGGCGGCCCAGTACCCCGGTGCCGCCGGCGAGAAAGATGCGCATGCTGATGGCCCTTCCGTGCGATCCGCTGTCCGGGCCAGCCTCGCGTGCTCACCGGCCGCGAACATCAGCCAGCTGGCCGATGGTGGCGGCGGGCCGGGCATGGAGTACGAGATCTACCGGAACGCGGGCTGACCAGCCGATAGCGTCAGTACCTGGAGGCGAGATGAAAGCGGTCATCATCGGCGGTGGCATCGGCGGCCTGGCCAGTGCCCTGGCGCTGAGCCGGGCCGGCTGGCAGGTCGAGGTGCTGGAGCGGGCTCCGGAGTTCACCGAGGCCGGCGCGGGCCTGTCGCTGTGGCAGAACGGGCTGCGCGCGCTCGATGCCCTCGGCGTCGGGCAGGCCGTCCGGGACCGGTCCCTGCTGGAGGGCCAGGCGGGCGTCCGGGACGACGCCGGGCGATGGCTGACCCGGACCGGCGGCGCCGACCTGGACCGCCGCTACGGCCCGGCGGCCATGGTGCACCGCGCTGACCTGCTCGCCATTCTGCGTAGCGCCCTGCCCGCCGGCGCGCTGCGCAGCGGCATCACCGTCAGCCGGGTCCGGTCGGCGGGCCGGGTGTGGCACTCGGCGGGCGAGACCAGGGCCGACCTGATCGTCGGCGCTGACGGCATCCGCAGCATCGTCCGGGCCTCAGCCTGGCCGGATGCGCCGGTGCCCCGCTACGCGGGGTATACCGCCTGGCGGCTGATCACCGCGCCGGTGCCGGTCACCGGCAGCGGCGAGACCTGGGGCGCGGGGGAGCGGTTCGGCTACGCCCCGCTGCCCGACGGCCGGGTCTACGTCTACGCCACCGCGAATGCGCCGGCCGGCGACGCCGACGGGGGGCTGGCCGGGCTGCGCGCCCGCTTCGGCGACTGGCACGACCCGATCCCGGCCCTGCTGGAGGCCGCCGCCGGCAGTGCCGTGCTGCACGATGACCTGTACGAGCTGCCGCCGCTGAAGGCCTACACCGCCGGGAAGGTGGCCCTGGTCGGCGATGCCGCGCACGCCATGACGCCCAACCTCGGGCAGGGCGCCGGGCAGGCGCTGGAGGACGCGGTGGTGCTGGCCAAGACGCTCGAGGCCGGGTCTGGCCGGCAGGTCACCGCGGGCCTGGAAGCCTACGACCGGCTGCGCCGGCCGCGGACCCAGATGATCGTGCTGCGCTCGCACCGGATCGGCGCGGTCGGTCAGTGGGCGTCGCCGGCGGCGGTGACACTGCGCAACACCGGGATGCGGCTGCTGCCCCGCTCGGCCTTCATCCGGTCGCTGGCCCCGGTGCTGGACTGGACCGCCTGACCCGGCCGCAGCCGCCGGGCCAGCCGCTGCCTGACGCCGGTCAGCCCGCCGGGAGCGCGCCGGGGACGCCGCCTAGCATCGGAAGATGGGCCCGCTGACCCGGCTTCCGCAGCTCCGCGATCGCGAGACGGAGCTGGCCGTGCTGAGCCGGGCCGTCGAGGACCTGGCGCACGGCCGGCCGGCCATCGTGCTGCTCGAGGGCGAGGCCGGGATCGGCAAGACCCGGCTGCTGGACGAGGCGCTGGAGCTGGCCCGCCATCGCGGCATGCTGGTCGCGGCGGGGCAGGCCGCCGAGCTGACCCGGGCGCGCCCGTTCGGCCTGGTTGCGGCGGCCTTCGGCTGCACCCGAGCGGCCCGCGACCCGCGCCGGGCGGCCATCGCCGCGCTCATGGCCGCCCGCGGTGCCGGCGGGGAGCCGGTCACGGTGACCAGCGACCCCGGCCTGCGGTTCCGGGTGGTGGACGCCTTCGCCGACCTGGCCGAGGAGCTGGCGGTGTCCGGGCCGCTGCTGATCGGGGCCGATGACCTGCAGTGGGCCGACCCGTCCAGCCTGCTGATGCTGGGCTCCCTGGCGCCGCGGCTGGCGGGCCTGCCGGTCGGGATCATCGGCTGCCTGCGCCCGTTCCCGCGCGGCGCCGACCTGGACCGGCTGGTCGCCGTGCTGGAGTCGGCCGGCGGCCAGCGGCTGGCGGTCGGGCCGCTCGGCCCGGATGCCGTGGCCGGCCTGGCGGGCGAGCTGGCCGCCGCGCCGCCGGGGCCCGGGCTGCTGGCTGGCCTGGCCGGCGCGGCGGGGAACCCGCTGTATGTGACCGAGCTGATCGGGGCGCTGCGCGCCGCGGGCGCGATCGAGACCGGATCGGGTCAGGCCGAGGCGGCCGGGCCGGGCCTGCCGCCGACGCTGCGCCAGGTGATCCTGCGGCGGGCCGGCCTGCTGCCCGGCGGCGCGCTGCAGGCGCTGCGCGCGGCGGCCGTGCTGGGCTCGGCGTTCACGCTCACCGACCTGGCCATCGTCACCGGCCAGCCCGCCGTGCAGCTGGCGGACGCGCTGGGCGGCGCCCTGGCCGCCGGGATTCTCGACGATGACGGGACGGGCCTGCGCTTCCGGCACGAGCTGATCCGTGAGGCGGTGTACGGGGACCTGCCCGCCGGCGTGCGCCGCGGACTGCACTACGAGGCCGGGCAGCGGCTGGCGGCGGGCGGGGCCCCGGCCCTGCAGGTCGCCGCGCACCTGGCCCGCGGCGCGCCGGCCGGCGACCGGGCCGCTGCCGGGTGGCTGACCCGGGCCGCGCGGGAGGCGGCCGCCAGCTCCCCGGACATCGCGGCTGACCTGCTGGAGCAGGCCGCCGGGCTGCTCGGCCCGGCCGATCCGGGTGCCGGCCCGCTGCTGGCCGAGCGGGCCAGCTGCCTGATGCTGGCCGGCCGGATCACTGAGACAGTTGCCTTGTGCCGGAAGCTGTCGGATCCAGGCCAGTCCGCCGTGGTCCGCGCCTCGGTCCGCGGCTGCCTGGGCCAGGCGCTGATCGCGCAGGGCCACCTGCTAGAGGCACTGCGCGAGCTGGAGCCGGACTGGCTGGCCGGCCCGCAGGATGCCCCGGACGCCAGCGCCCTGGCGTGGGCCGCGCACGCCCGGCTGTGGCTCGGTGACCTGGCCGGCGCCGCGGCTGCCGCCCGCCGGGCCGGCCCGGCGGCGGAGCAGGCCGGCGATCACCTGGCGGCCAGCGTGGCCCGGGTCACGCAGGCCAGGGCCGCGGAGTACGCCGGCCGGCAGGCCCGCGCGCTGGAGCTGATCGACGAGGCGGTGGCGCTGGCCGACGCGAGCCCGGGCCGGCGCGGGCACCGGCACCCGGTCCAGCTCATCCGCGGCCACATCCTGATCGAGCTGGACCGGCTGCCCGAGGCCCGGGCGGCGCTGGACGCCGGGCGGCGGGCCAGCGAGGACCTCGGCGTCCGCTGGCCGCAGCCGGCCTACCAGGTGTTCCTCGGCTTCGCGCAGATGATCGCCGGGGACTGGGATGACGCCGTCACCGAGCTCGAAGGCCGGCCTGGCGCTGGCGGCCGAGACCGGCCTGTCGTATGCCCGCGGCTTCGGCCGCGGCGTGCTGGCCCTGATCGCCTTTCACCGCAACGACCTGGCCGCCGCCGAGCGCGAGGCGGCCGCCGCCGCCGACGACCTGGCGAGCTGGAGCCCGGTCTACCGGGTCAGCTGGGCGTCCTGGCCGCAGGCCCTGGTGCAGGAGGCGCGCGGCGCGCCGGAGCAGGCGCTCGCCACGCTCGCCGCCAGCTGGGACCGGTGCGCCAGCTCCGGGCTCACGCTGCAGTTCCCGGCGATCGGCGCCGACCTGGTCCGGCTCGCGCTGGCCGCCGGGGAAGCCGGCCGGGCCGCGGCGGTCACCGCCGGGGTGACCGAGATGGCCGCTGCGGCCGGGGTGCCCTGGATGACCGGCGCGGCGCTGCGCTGCCAGGGCCTGCTGGCCGGCGACGCCGCGATCCTGGCGCAGGCCGCCGCCGCGTACGCCCGCGGCTCGCGGCCGCTCGGGCACGCGCTGGCCTGCGAGGATGCGGGCCGGGCATGGCTGGCCGCCGGCCAGGGCGACCGGGCCCGCCCGCTGCTGGACCAGGCGGTGGCCGGCTATGAGCGGCTCGGCGCGGCCCGGCCGCTGGCCCGCGCCGAGGCCGCGGCGCGGGCCGCCGGGATCCGCCGCGGCCCGCGCGGGCCGCGCGGCCGGCCGCAGGCCGGCTGGGCCAGCCTGACCCCGGCCGAGCAGGCGGTCGCCGCGCTGGTCGCCGAGGGGCTGTCCAACCCGCAGATCGGCGAGCGGCTGTTCGTGTCCCGGCGCACGGTGCAGACGCACCTGGCGCACGTGTTCACCAAGCTGGACATCACCGCGCGGGCCCAGCTCGCCGCCGAGGTCACCCGGCACCGGGCCGGGGACCGGCAGCCGTGACCGGGCCTGGCCACCGCGCCCGGCCGGCGGCAGCGCAGGGGCGCCTAGTCCCGGGCTAGCTCGCCGCCCGGCTCCGCGGTGCCGCTGGCGATCGGGGTCACGTCGCGGCGCGCGCTGCCGCTGCCGGCCAGCGCCGCCACCAGGCTGTCGCGGCAGATCTCATAGGAGTAGCTGACCTGCGCCACGTTCGCGCGGCTCTGCGCCCAGTTGCGGACGGCCCGGATCTCGGCCCGGTCGTTGCCGTCCAGGCCCTCGGTGACGCTGGCCGGGGAGCACATCTCGGACTGCTGCAGGTCGACCGCGTCGGTGCCGGCCGGCCAGACCCGGACCAGGTACTTGGTCACCAGGCTGCCCGCCAGCGGATCCACGGGCCCGTCCGCCGCGGGCGTGCCCGGGCCGGCTTGCCGCCGGCGAGCTTGTCTCCAGCGGGCCCGTCACCAGCGGGTCCCTGAGCGGAGGCCGTCATGCCGCCACGATAACCCGCCGCGCCGCGCCGGGCCGGGCGAACACTCCCGCTACCACGCGGGCTGCCAGCGGGCGATCTCGCGGAACCGGCGGTTGCTGACCCGCTCGCCGCTGCGGCAGACGTTGTAGATGCCGCTGGGCACCGCGAGCGCGGCCAGCAGCGCGGTGCCCGCGTCGCGGGCGTCCAGCGACGCGCCCATGGCCAGGCTGGGCGCATCGTGGCCGGTGCCCGGCCCGTCCAGCAGGCCGAGCCGCAGCACCACGCCGCGCCGCCCGGCGGCGGCGAACCGGGCCGCCTGCTGCTCGGCGGCCAGCGCCGAGTGCAGGATCGCCGGGACCTCGCCGACCGGCGTGTCCTCGGTCGCGGGCTGCCCGGCCGGGTACACGAAGGTGACCGTGGGCTGGAGGTAGGTCATGACCCCGGCGTCCAGGGCCGCATCGACCAGGCTGGCCGACGCCGCGGCCCGCAGCCGGTCGTTGTCCCGCCATGCCTCCGGCTGGTCCAGCCGGTCCAGCGGCTGGATCCGGGTGGCCAGGTGCAGCACCGCATCGACATCCCGGACCGCGCGGCCGACGGCGACCGGGTCGAACAGGTCCAGCTCCGTCCGGCCCGGGGCCCGCACCTCGTGCCTGTCGGCCGTGGCCAGCGGCGCGACAGCGCGCCCGAGCACGCCGCTCCCGCCGGTGATCAGGATGCGCATCCCGCCTCCTCCCGGTTCGCGCCGGCCGGTCGCCGGCGCTGCCCGCCAGCCTGCCGCGCCGCCGGGCCGGCAACATCAGCCAGGTGGCCGATCCGGTCGCGCGCAGGCCGGCCAGCAGTGTCGCGGCGTGGACTGACATGACCGGCTGACGGGCGGGGTCCGGGGGGTCCAGGATGTCCGGGTGGGGCTGAAGCATCCAGCTATCGCAGCGGGGCCATGCGGCCTGCTCCGCCCCGATCAGCACGTCGTGGATTTCACCGGCCGGGATGTCGAGCAGACCATCCTGAATGCCTGGTGCGCATCGCCCGAGGGCGGGTCCGTGCGGGTCATCGCGGGCCCGGGCGGCAGCGGCAAGACCCGGCTGGCATTTCGCGCGGCAGCCGTCTTCGAGGCGGCCCGCGGCCAGTGGCAGCTGGTGCCGGCCGGCCGTGAGGCACGCGCCCTGGCGGCGGCCCGGGCCCGGACGCCCGGCCCGGTACTGCTGGTCGTGGACGACGCCGAGACCCGGGCGGAACTCGCGCCGCTGCTGGCCGCCGTGCTCGGCGATCCGGGCCGGGTCCGCGTCCTGCTGCTGGCCCGCGCCCTCGGGGAGTGGTGGGGCCAGCTGATCGAGCAGTCGGCTCCGCCGGTCCGGCTGCTGCTGACCGAGGCCGAGCCGCTGCTGCTGGCCCGGCCGCTGCTGCCCGCGGCCGGCGATGATGAGCTGGCCCGCGCCGCGCTGCCGTACTTCGCTAGCGCGCTGCGCCTGGCGCTGCCGCTGCAGGTCTCCTTCGGCCTGCCGGCCCAGCGCATGCCGGTGCTGCTGCTGCACGCGGCTGCGCTGGTGGCGGTGCTGCGCTCGGCCGCGGCGCCAGCAGCCGGCCTGCAGCTCGACGTCGGCACGGGCGTCCTGGATGAGCTGCTGGAGCACGAGGCCAGGTACTGGCAGCGGGCCGCCCGGGCGACGGGCCTGTCCACCGACAGCGCCGTGCTCGGCCAGGTCACGGCCGCGGCCGCGCTGCTCGGCTCGGCGGACCCGGCCGAGACCGCCCGGCTGATCGGCCGGGTGCCGGGACTGGCCGGGGCGTCCCGCGCCCGGCGGCGGTCGTGGGCGCACTGGCTGCACGAGCTGTACCCGCCGGGCCCGGACGGGATGCTGGGCGCCCTGCAGCCGGCGCTGCTGGCCGAGGCGCACATCACCCGCCAGCTCACCGCCGACCCGGCGCTGGCCCGGGCCTGCCTGAGCGACCTGGCCTCAGATCAGGCCACCCGCGTCCTGACCATCCTGGCCCGGGCTCGCTGGCACAGCCGGGGCGCCGGCGAGCTCATCGCGGCGGCGCTGCGCGCGGACCTGGAGGGCCTGGCCCGGCCGGCCGCGCTGGTCGCCCGGCAGGCCAGCGACGGACTGGGTGCCCTGCTGGCCACCGTGCTGGCCGACGCGCCGTGCGCGCCCGCGCAGTTCGCCGACCTGGCCGCCGCGCTGCCCTACCCCAGCGCGGCACTGGCCCCGGCGCACCTGGCGGCGGCCCGCCGGGTAGCCGCGTGGCTGCAGTCGGTTCCTGCCAGCGGCGAGCCGGCCGCGGAGTGGCACGGCTGGGCCGGCGCCCGGCTGGCGCAGCTCGGCGAGCCGGCCGAGGCACTGGCGATGGCCTGGGAGGAGGTCGTGCTGCGCAGGGAGCTGGCCGCCGCCGACGCCGCCCGGCATGAGCCGGGCCTGGCCCGTGCCCTGGCCGGGCTAGCGGCCCTGCTCACCGCGCTGGGCCGCGACGACGAGGCGGCCCGGATCCGCGAGGAGGCGGCTAGCCCGGGCGGCTGGGAGTGACCGCGGGCAGACCGGCTCATTGCCGCCCCCGCTCGTCTGGTGTAATGGCGCCGGATCAGGTCAGCTGGACAGTATGACCGCCATGCACGCGCGCCGTGATGAGCTGGCCGGCCGCCGGGGCCTGGCCGGAGAGCCTCAGATCGGCTACCCGACCGTCGCCGGCATCCTGTCGCTGCCGGTGATGCGCGCAGGCCGGCCCGACCTGGTGGCCGGGGCCGCCGGCGCGGGCCGCAGCGTCCGCTGGGTGCATGTCGCCGAGGTGGCCGACATCGCGCACCTGCTGCAGGGCGGCGAGCTGGTGCTGACGACCGGCATCGCGCTGCCCGCCGACCCGGCCGGCCTGGCCCGCTACATCGGCGAGCTGGCCGGGGTCGGCGCGGCCGGGCTGGTGGTGGAGCTGGTGCGGCGCTGGCGCGGCGCGCTGCCGGAGGCGCTGCGGGCGGCGGCCGACCGGTACGCCCTGCCGCTGATCACCCTGGCCGCCGAGACGCCGTTCGTGGCGGTCACCGAGGCCGTCGCGGCGCAGATCCGCGATGCGCAGCTGGCCGAGCTGCGGGCCGCCGAGCATGCCCGGCAGGCCTTCACCGCGCTGACCGTGGCCGGTGCCGGGACCGCCCGGGTGCTCGGCGAGGTGGTCCGGACGGCAGGCCTGCCGGTGGTCCTGGAGACCCTGTCGGGGGAGGTGCTGGCTTACGACGCGGCCGGCGCGGACCCGGCGCAGCTGCTGGACGGCTGGCGGGCCAGGTCCCGGGCGGTCCCGCTGACCCGGCGCACCGTCTATGACCCCGCAGCAGGCTGGCTGGTCACGATCGTGGGCTCGCCGGGGGCGGACTGGGCGCGGCTGGTGCTGCCGTGCGGCGCGCCGCCGCGCCACCAGCTGGCCGTCGTCGCCGAGGGCGCGGCCTCGGCGCTGGCCGTGCGGCGGCTGCTGGCCCGCGACCGGGAGCCGCTGGAGCGCCAGGCGCACCGGGCGCTGCTGACGGAGCTGATCGCAGGCTGCGCGCCGGTCGCCGAGCTGGCCGTCCGGGCCGCGGCGCAGGGCGTGCCGCTGGCCGGCCGGGTGCTGGCCGGCGTCGCGGTGTGGCCGCGCACGACCGAGCCCGCCGCGCGGCACGCTCCGGCGCTGGCCGCCCCCGAGCTGCTGTGCGGGATCGCCGAGGCCGTGGCCCAGGCGGCCCGCTCGGCTGGCATCCCGGCCCTGACCGGCGTGCTGGACGACGCCGGCGTGCGGGTGCTGATCTCGGTGGAGTCGGCGCCGCGCGCCGAGGCGGCCCTGGACATCCTGGCCCGGCTGGTGCACGAGCGATGCGCGCGGCCGGCGGGCAGCGAGCCGGACGGCGCGGCCGCGACGATGCCGGTGGTGATCGGGGCCGGCAGCGTCGTGGACGGCGTCCCGGCCGCCGGCCGGACGCTGACCGAGGCGGCGCACGTCGCCCGCGCAGCGCTGCACGCGCTCAGCGGCGTGAGCGGCCCCGGCCGCGGCTGCGCCCGGCTCGCGGACGTGCGGCTGCGCGGCCTGCTGCAGCTGCTGCGCGAGGATGACCGGCTGGCCGCCTTCGCCGACCGCGAGCTCGGCGCGCTGCTGGCGCACGAGGCGCGGACCGGCGACGGGCTCCTGGAGGTGCTGCGCGGTTACTGCGCGCACGGCGGCAACATCTCGGCCGCCGCCGGGGCCTCGCACCGCTCCCGCACGGCCTATT
This sequence comes from uncultured Actinomycetota bacterium, assembly GCA_963780555.1. Taxonomy (GTDB): domain Bacteria; phylum Actinomycetota; class Actinomycetes; order Streptosporangiales; family Streptosporangiaceae; genus DASUBV01. The sequence goes on from CAWACD010000002.1 coordinate 1,610,491, forward strand.
ACCAGCAGCTCGGCCGTGTCGAGCGGATCCTGGGTGTATCGCTGAAGGAGCCGGAATCGATGCTGTCGGTACACGTGGCGCTGCTGGCGGCCGAGGCGGCCGGGCGGCCTGCGCCGCCGGGCGGCGGACACACTGCCCGCGAGCCCGGCTGACCCTGAACATCCTGTCGCTGGCCGGGTCCTGGCGGGCGATCTAGCATCAGGCGCAGCACGCCTGGCGCGGGCACCTGGCGACAGGGCACCGGGCAGACAGGGAGGCAGTTGTGGCATCCACTGATCTTTCCGCCGGCCCTCCGGGCCAGATCACGCTCCCCGACGGCCGGGTGGACCTGGCCGAATCCGCAGACATCGGCAGCAGCCACTTCGCCAATGCCGACCTGGCGCCGGTGCCGTCGGGCAAGCGCACCTGGACGACCTACAACTACTTCGCGCTGTGGATCGGCATGTCGCACAACCTGGCCACCTACACCCTGGCGGCCAGCCTCATCGCGGTCGGGATGAGCCCCTGGCAGGCGCTGCTGACCATCGCCGTCGGCAACGTCGTCGTGCTGCTCCCGATGCTGCTCAACAGCCACGCCGGCACGAAGTACGGCATCCCGTTCCCGGTCTTCGCGCGCGCCTTCTACGGGCTGCGCGGCGCCAACCTGCCGGCCATCCTGCGCGCGCTGGTGGCCTGCGGCTGGTTCGGCATCCAGACCTGGATCGGCGGCCAGGGCGTATATGTGATCCTGGGCAAGCTGGCCGGCCACAGCTGGATCGCCGCGACCCAGATCGGCGGCCAGCCGTGGACGCTGTGGCTGTCGTTCGCGGTGTTCTGGGTCATCCAGGTCGGCATCATCTGGCGCGGCATGGACGCGGTCCGCCGGTTCGAGAACTGGGCCGCGCCGGCCGTGCTGGTGGTCTTCATCGCGCTGCTGGCCTGGATCCTGGTTAAGGCCGGCGGCCCGGGCCCGCTGCTGTCGGAGCCGTCCAAGCTGGGCTGGGGGTCGAGGTTCTGGCCGGTGTTCGCGCCGTCGCTGATGGCGATGATCGCCTACTGGTCGACCCTGTCGCTGAACATCCCGGACTTCACCCGGTTCTCGCGCAGCCAGCGCGGCCAGCTCGGGGGCCAGGTGCTCGGGCTGCCCACCACGATGACCTTCTTCAGCCTGCTGGCCATCCTGATCACCTCGGGCGCGGCGAAGATCTACCACACCACGATCTGGGACCCGGTGCAGCTCGGCGCCCGGCTGTCCAACCCGGCGGTGGTCATCATCGGGCTGCTGACCGTGCTGATCGCGACGGTCTCGGTGAACGTGGCCGCCAACGTGGTCAGCCCGTCCTACGACTTCTCCAACCTGGCACCGCGGGTGATCTCGTTCCGGGTCGGCGGCATCATCACCGGCGTGGTCGGGATCCTGCTGCAGCCGTGGCGGCTGCTGTCCAGCGCGAACATCTACATCTTCACCTGGCTCGGCTTCTACGGCGGCCTGATCGCCGCGGTGGCCGGCGTGCTGGTGGCCGGCTACTGGGCGCTGCGCCGCACCCGGCTCAGCCTGGTGGACCTGTACCGGCCGGGCGGCCGCTACTGGTACCAGGCAGGCTGGAACTGGACCGCTGTGGTGGCTACGGTGGTCGGAGCACTGCTGGCCGACGGCGGGGCCTGGTCGGCGCCGGGCACCGGACCGTTCCCGGCGGGCGGCCTGATCCCGTTCCTGAAGCCGCTCTACAACTACAGCTGGGTCGTCGGGTTCGCCGCCGGCTTCCTGATCTTCCTGCTGCTCGCGCCGGTGGCCCCGGCCGCCAGGGCCCCGGCCCCGGCCGCGGCGGGGGCGGGCGGCGGCGCAGGAGATTAGCGTCACCGGGTACGGGGCAGGCCGGAGTTGTCCCCGGCCTGCCGCGTACCCGCGGGCTACGCCCGGCTGTTTCGTCCGCAGGACCGCGCCGCCAGCCCCGGGCAGCGGCCGGTCCGGAGCACGCGAGGAGGCACTGTCATGGCCGAGGTCGTCCGCGCGGGCCTGGTCCAGCAGCACTGGACCGGTGACAAGGAGTCCATGATCGAGGCGTCGGTCGACGCCATCGCCCGCGCTGCGTCCGCCGGGGCGCAGGTCGTCTGCCTGCAGGAGCTGTTCTACGGGCCGTACTTCTGCCAGGTGCAGGACGCCGACTACTACTCCTACACCGAGCAGATCCCCGACGGCCCGACCACCGAGCTGCTGCGCGAGGTGGCCCGGCAGCACAACGTGGTGCTGGTCGCGCCGATGTACGAGGAGGAGCAGCCGGGCCTCTACTACAACACCGCGGCCGTCATCGACGCCGACGGCAGCTACCTCGGCAAGTACCGCAAGACCCACCTGCCGCAGGTCAAGGGGTTCTGGGAGAAGTTCTACTTCCGCCCCGGCAACCTGGGCTACCCGGTGTTCGACACCGCGGTGGGCCGGATCGGCGTCTACATCTGCTACGACCGGCACTTCCCGGAGGGCTGGCGGGCGCTGGGCCTGGCCGGCGCGAAGATCGTGTTCAACCCGTCGGCCACCAGCCGCGGCCTGTCGCAGTACCTGTGGCAGCTGGAGCAGCCGGCCGCCGCGGTGGCCAACGAGTACTTCGTCGGCGCGATCAACCGGGTCGGCATCGAGCCGCTGGGCGACAACGACTTCTACGGCCAGTCCTACTTCGCCGACCCGCGCGGCCAGCTCATCGGCGACGCCGCCTCCGACACCGAGCGACGAGGTCGTCGTCCGCGACCTGGACATGGACCAGCTGCAGGAGGTCCGCGACCTGTGGGCCTTCTACCGCGACCGGCGGCCCGACGCCTACGGACCGCTGACCCAGCCGTGAGCCCGCTCACCAGCCCTGAGGAGGCCCGCGGCGATGAGCAGCATCCTGATCACCGGCGGCACCGTCGTCACCGCCACCGGCTCGTTCCCGGCCGACGTGCTGGTCAGCGGCGAGCAGATCGCCGCGCTCGGCCAGCCCGGCAGCGAGGTGACCGCGAGCGCGTGGGCGGCGGCCGCCGGCACGCGTCATCGACGCCGCCGGCAAGTACGTGCTGCCGGGCGGCATCGACGGGCACACGCACATGGAGATGCCGTTCGGCGGGCACCTTCTCCGTCGACACGCTTCGAGACCGGGACCCGCGCCGCGGCCTGGGGCGGCACCACCACGATCGTCGACTTCGCGGTCCAGCCCAAGGGCACCAGCCTGCTGGCCGCGCTGGACGAGTGGCACGCAGAAGGCGGACGGCAACTGCGCCATCGACTACGGGTTCCACATGATCGTGTCGGACGTCAACGACACGACGCTGAAGGAGATGGCCGCCTGCGTCGACGCGGGCGTGACCAGCTTCAAGATGTTCATGGCCTACCCCGGCGTGTTCTACGCCACCGACGGGGAGATCCTGCGGGCCATGCAGCAGGCCGAGCGGATCGGCGCGCTGACCATGATGCACGCCGAGAACGGCATCGCCATCGACGAGCTGGTCAGCCCAGGCCCTGGCCGCGGGCCGGACCGAGCCGCTGCAGCACGGCCTGACCCGGCCGCCGGAGCTGGAGGCCGAGGCGACCAGCCGGGCCATCACGCTGGCCGCGGTGACCGGCGCGCCGCTGTACATCGTGCACCTGTCGGCGTCCGCAGGCGCTGGACCGGGTGACCGAGGCCCGCGACGCCGGGCAGAACGTGTTCGCCGAGACCTGCCCGCAGTACCTGTACCTGTCCCTGGACGACCTGGCCCGGCCGGGCTTCGAGGGGGCCAAGTACGTGGCCTCGCCGCCGCTGCGGGCCCGCGAGCACCAGGACTCGCTGTGGCGCGGGCTGCGCAGCAACGACCTGTCGGTGGTGTCCACCGACCACTGCCCGTTCTGCTTCAAGGAGCAGAAGGAGCTGGGCCGCGGCGACGTTCTCCAAGATCCCCAACGGCATCCCCGGCGTCGAGCACCGGATGGACCTGCTGCACCAGGGCGTGGTGGCGGGCGAGCTGTCGCTGGCCCGCTGGGTGGAGGTGGCGTCCACCACGCCGGCCCGGATGTTCGGGCTGTACCCGCGCAAGGGCGTCATCGCGCCGGGCTCGGACGCCGACATCGTGATCTACGACCCGGCAGCGCCCGGCAGGTCCTGATCTCGGCGCAGACGCACCACATGAACGTGGACTACTCGGCCTACGAGGGCATGGAGATCACCGGGCGGGTCGACACGGTGCTGTCCCGCGGCCGGGTAGTCATCGCCGGCGGCGAGTATCACGGGACAGCCGGGCCACGGCCAGTTCCTGCAGCCGGGAGACCTGCCAGTACCTGACCTGAGCCAGATCGGGGGAGCGTTCATGGACTTCGGGCTGGTGCTGCAGACCGACCCGCCCGCCGCCGACGTCGTGGCGCGGATGCGCGAGGCCGAGGACCGGGCTTCGGCTACGGCTGGACCTTCGACTCGCACGTGCTGTGGCAGGAGCCGTTCGTCATCTACTCGCAGATCCTGGCCGCCACCTCGGGATGATGGTCGGCCCGATGGTGACCAACCCGCTGACCCGGGACTGGTCGGTCACCGCGTCGATGTTCGCCACCCTGAACGAGATGTTCGGCAACCGGACGGTGTGCGGCATCGGCCGCGGCGACTCCGCCCGCCGCGTCATCGGCCAGCCGCCGTCCAGCCTGGCCCGGCTGGCCGAGGCCATGCGCGTCATCAAGGACCTGGCCGAGGGCCGCGAGCGTCGAGCTGAACGGCGCGCCGGTGCACGATCCCGTGGGTCCGCAACGGCAAGCTGGAGATCTGGATGGCCGGCTACGGGCCGCGGGCGCTGAAGCTGGCCGGGCGAGCAGGCCGACGGGTTCATCCTGCAGACCGCCGACCCCGAGATCGCCCGCTGGACCATCGGCGCGGTGCGGGACGCGGCCCGGGCGGCCGGCCGGGACCCGGACGCGCTCACCATCTGCGTGGCCGCGCCCGCCTACGTGGGCGACGACCTGGCCCACCAGCGCGACCAGCTGCGCTGGTTCGGCGGCATGGTCGGCAACCACGTCGCCGACCTGGTGGCCCGGTACGGCGAGGCCGGGCCGGTCCCGCAGGCGCTGACCGACTACATCGCCGGGCGGCAGGGCTACGACTACTGCCCACCACGGCCGGGCCGGGAACCAGTCCGACCGACTTCGTGCCGGACGAGATCGTGGACCGGTTCTGCCTGACCGGGCCGGCCGAGGCGCACGTCGACCGGCTGACGCGAGCTGGCCGGGATCGGCGCCGACCAGTTCGCCGTGTACCTGATGCACGACCAGCCGGAGCAGACCCTGGCCGCCTACGGCGACACGATCATCCCGGCGCATGGGCTGAGCGTATCCGGCCGGCTGCCACTGGCTGACAGGCTGTCAGCCCGGCCGGGCCGATCGGCAGACAGTCTGTCATTTCCGGCCCGCGGCCCGGTAGGCGAGACTGGCGGTGCATGGACCACGCCTGGCGGGACGACCCAGCTGCTGAGGGGACCCGATATGACTGACCACAGGCCCGACCCCGCGCGCGGCGCCGAGGTCATCGCGATGGACCGGGCGCACGTGTTCCACTCCTGGTCGGCCCAGGGCGGCGCTGAACCCGCTGCCGATCGCCGCGGCCGAGGGCTGCTACTTCTGGGACTACGACGGGCAACCGGTACCTGGACTTCTCCAGCCAGCTGGTCAACACCAACATCGGCCACCAGCACCCCAAGGTGACCGCCGCCATCGCGGCCCAGGCCGCGAAGCTGGCCACCATCGCCCCGCAGCACGCCAACGAGGCCCGCGGCGAGGCCGCCACCCGGCTGGCCGACGCTGGCCCCCGACGGCTTGGAGAAGGTGTTCTTCACCAACGGCGGCGCCGACGCCAACGAGAACGCCATCCGGATGGCCCGGCTGCACACCGGGCGCGCCAAGGTGCTCAGCTTCTACCGCTCCTACCACGGCAACACCGGCGCGGCGATCTCCTCCACCGGCGACCCGCGCCGCTGGCCCAACGAGTTCGCCACCGGCCACGTGCACTTCTTCGGGCCCTACCTGTACCGGTCCGCCGTTCTGGGCCGACTCGCCCGAGCAGGAGTGCGAGCGCGCGCTGCAGCACCTGGAGCAGGTCATCCAGTTCGAGGGCGCCGGCCACCATCGCCGCGGTCCTGCTGGAGACGCATCGTCGGCACCGCCGGGGTGCTGGTCCCGCCGCCCGGCTACCTGGCCGGGGTCCGCGAGCTCTGCGACCGGCACGGCATCGTCTACATCGCCGACGAGGTGATGTGCGGGTTCGGCCGGGCCGGGAGCTGGTTCGCGTTCGAGCGACCACGGCATCGTGCCCGACCTGATCACCTTCGCCAAGGGCTCCAACTCCGGCTACGTGCCCGGCCGGCGGGGTGATCATCTCCGACCCGATCGCCGCCACCTTCGACGACCGCGTCTTCCCCGGCGGCCTGACCTACTCCGGGCACCCGCTGGGCGCGGCCTCCATCGTGGCCACCATCGACGCCATGCAGCGAAGAGGGCATCGTCGAGAACGCGGCCCGGATCGGCGACGCAGGTCCTCGGCCCCGGCCTGCGCGAGCTGGCCGGCCGGCACCCGGTGATCGGGGAGGTCCGCGGCCTGGGCGTGTTCTGGGCGCTGGACCTGGTCACGCAACCGCGAGACCCGGGAGATGCTGGCCCCCTACGGCGGGTCCTCGCCGGCCATGACGCCGCTGCATGGCCGACTGCAAGGCGCGCGGCCTGATGCCGTTCGCCAACTACAACCGGCTGCACGTGGTGCCGCCGTGCACCATCACCGAGTCCGAGGCCAAGGAGGGCCTGGCCATCCTGGACGAGGCGCTGGCCGTCGCCGACGGCTACTACACCGGCTGACCCCGCGCAGCCCCGGCGGCGTCCGGCCCGCCGGGGCCTTCTGCTGGCCCTCGCGGCCGGCGCGCTGGGCCAGCACCGGATCCGCTGGCGGGACAGCTGGGCCGGGCACCGGTTCTTGACCGCCGCGCAGCGGGCGGCCACGATGGCGCCTTATGCCAGTACCTCAGAGCCACCCGCCCTTCCGGGCCGACCATGTCGGCAGCCTGCTCCGCCCGCCGCGCCTGCTCGCCGCGCGCGACGAGTTCGCGGCCGGGATCATCGACGCCGCGGCAGCTGCGGGCCGTCGAGGACGCGGCGATCGCCGAGGTCGTGGCCGCTGCAGGAGGAGCATCGGGCCTGCAGTCGGCGACCGACGGCGAGTTCCGCCGCGCGTCCTGGCACATGGACTTCATCTACCAGCTCGGCGGCATCAGCAAGGCGCCGGGCAACCTGGCGGTGAAGTTCCAGAGCCCGTCGGGCACGATCGAGTTCACCCCCGCCGCGCTGCACGTCGGCGGCCGGATCCGGATCGAGCAGACGATCTTCGAGCGCGACTTCCGCTACCTGCAGTCGGTGGTCACCACGGCCACGCCCAAGCTGACCATCCCGTCGCCCAACATGGTGCACTACCGCGGCGGCCCGGCCGCGCTGGACCCGGCGGTCTACCCGGACATCGAGGAGTTCTGGATCGGACCTGTCGGCCGCCTACGCCGACGGAGGTCGGCCCGGCTGGCCGCGCTGGGCTGCCGCTACCTCCAGCTCGACGACACCAGCCTGGCCTACCTCAACGACCCGGCGCAGCGCGCCGAGATCGCCGAGCGCGGCGAGGACGCCGAGCACCTGCATCACCGCTACATCCGGCAGGTCAACGACGCGATCGCCGGGCGGCCCGCCGGGCATGGCCGTGACCACGCACATGTGCCGGGGCAACTTCCGGTCCTCGTGGGCGGCCGCGGGCGGCTACGACTTCGTCGCCGAGGCGCTGTTCAGCGAGCTGGCCGTGGACGGCTTCTTCCTGGAGTACGACGACGAGCGGTCCGGCGGCTTCGAGCCGCTGCGGTTCGTGCCGCCGGGCAAGATGGTCGTGCTGGGCCTGGTCACCACCAAGCGCGGCGAGCTGGAGAGCAAGGACGCCCTGAAGCGGCGCATCGACGAGGCGGCCCGGTTCGTCCCGCTGGAGCAGCTGTGCCTGTCGGGGCAGTGCGGCTTCTCCTCCACGGTCGAGGGCAACGCGCTGACCCAGGACGAGCAGGCCGCCAAGCTGGCGCTGATCGTGGAGACCGCCAGCGAGGTCTGGGGCTAGCGGCCGCTGCTACCCGGACCCGAGCCGCCCGGACCCGAGCCGCGCGGACCCCAGCCGCGCCGCATCCGGAAGATCACGGCCGGCACGATGATCCACCATAGCCACAGCAGCGGCCACGGTCCGGAGCCGTCGCGGCCGTGGCTGCTGGCTGCCACCACGCCGACGACCAGCACCAGCGGGACCAGGGCGGCCAGCAGCGGCCGGAAGCCCGGGCCGGCGGCGGCATGCCCGGACGGCAGCGGCGGGTCGGGCCGCCGGGCGGACGGCAGGTCGTCCAGCAGCTTGTCGAGCTCGCCGCGGGTCCGGGCCCGCAGCGCAGCGGTCAGCCGCTCGTCAAATTCCTCCTGGTCGAGCCGGCCAGCCTGGTAGTGCTCGCCCAGCTCGGCGGCCGCCTGGTCACGATCTGCGTCGGATACCCGCAGGTTGACTGCGCTCTGCTGGTCACGCTGCGGGTCGTCAGGACGGTCCACGCCGAACACCTCGCCTCCTGCCTGCGGGCCGCGGCGGCGGCCCGGTTCGCACCCATCTCAAATTATCACGGGACTTTAAATTATCACGAGCCGAAACGATGTCGCTTGTTGATAATCTACCTCTGTGAGTGACCTCCCCCCGGCGACGGCCGGGACGGCTCCGGCCATCGATCACGACGGGTTCAGCTACCTGCTCGTGCAGCTCGGCACCCGCGCGGCGCGGATGTTCGCCGAGCGGCTGGCCCCGCTCGGCCTGGAACCGCGGCACGCCGGCCTGCTGTTCCGGCTGGCCGGCAACGAGGGCCGGTCCCAGCAGGCGCTGGGCGAGCTGCTCGGGCTGAACCCGACCCGGATGGTCTTCCTGGTCGACGAGCTGGAGCAGCGCGGCCTGGTCGAGCGCCGCCGGAACGCCGCCGACCGCCGGTCCTACGCCCTGTACCTGACCGACAGCGGCCAGCACATGCTCACCGCCATCCGGGAGGCGACCGGCCAGGAGCACGGGCGGCTGGGCACCTCGCTGAGTCAGGGTGAGCGCGGCCAGCTGACCGGCCTGCTCCGCAAGCTGGCCGGGGAGCTGGGCATCACCGAGCAGCAGCTGCCCGGCTAGCCGCCGGGGGGCCGTTAGTCCGCCCCGAACTTGGCCAGCGCCTCCGAGACCGTGCGGTGGAAGGTCGGGTAGGCGTAGATCATCTCTTTCAGCCGCTGCACCGGGATGGCGGCATGCACGGCCAGGGTGAGCATGCTGAGCACCTCGCCGCCGCGGGGCCCGCCGAGGTCGCGCCGACCAGGACGCCGCGCTCGGCGTCGGCGACCAGCTTGATGAAGCCATCGTTGCCGGCCTTGTGGATCCAGCCGCGCGCCGAGGCGGAAACGGGCGAGCTGACCGCCTCGACTTCCAGGCCGGCCTTCCGGGCGGCGGCCTCGCTCAGCCCGACCGAGCCGATCTCCGGGTCGGTGAAGGTGACCCGCGGCACCGCGTGGTACTCGGCCTCATGGTGCGGCCGGCCGAGGATGGCGGCGATGACGATGTAGGCGTGGTACATCGACATGTGCGTGAAGGCGCCGTGGCCGGTGATGTCGCCGATGACCCACAGGCCCTCGGCGGGCTGTCCGTCGGCCTGCAGCGCCTGCATCCGGCTGTTGACCGCGATGGTCTTGCCCGAGTCGTCCACGCCCATCGTGGCGATGCCCAGCCCCGGCAGGTCGGTGTGCCGCCCGATGGCACACCAGCAGCCGGTCGCCGCGCACCTGCGCGCCGTCGGCCAGGGTGACGGTGAACTCGCGGCCGTCGTGCGCCACGGCCGCGGCCGTGGCGCCCGGCCCGCACGTCGATGCCCTCGCGCGCGAAGATCTCGCCCAGCAGGGTCGCCCGACTCCGGCTCCTCCACGGCTAGCAGCCGGTCCGACATCTCGATGATGGTGACCGCCGCGCCGAACCGGCGGAAGACCTGGCCGAGCTCGACACCGATGGGGCCGCCGCCGAGCACGATCAGCGAGCCGGGGACCTGCTCGGTCTCGATGGCCTCCCGGTTGGTCCAGTACGGCGTCCCGGCCAGGCCGGCGATGGGCGGGACAGCCGGCGAGGTGCCGGGGTTGAGCACGATCCCGCGGCGGGCGCGCAGCACGTCGTCGCCCACGGTGACCTCGCGCGGGCCGGTGATCACCCCGAAGCCGCGGAAGAAGGTGCCGCCCTTGCGGGTGAACCGGTCGACCGCGACCTGGTCGTCCCAGTTGTCGGTGGCCTCGGCCCGGATCCGCTTGGCGACCGGGGCCCAGTCCGGAGTGATGACGGACTCGCCCGCCATGCCGGGAATGCGCCGGCCCTCGGTCAGCAGGTTGTCGGCCCGGATCATCATCTTGGACGGCACGCAGCCCCAGTACGGGCACTCGCCGCCGGCCAGCCGGGACTCGACGCCGGCCACCGCCAGCCCGCTGGCGGCCAGATCCTCGGCCACCTGCTCGCCGCCGGGTCCCATCCCGACAACCACGACGTCGAACTCAGCTTGGCTCATACGACCTCCGCGTGCGGCTCCGGCCGGGCAGTCCTACGGTACCCGGGGGCAGGCCGGGTCATCCGGGATACCGCGGCCGGTAGCGCACATAGATCCGGGCCGGGTCCGGCCCGCCCGCGGCCGGGGCAGCGCGGCTAGCCGGACTCCGGCCGCTTGACCAGGACGACCGGGCAGGGTGCGCTGGCGGCGCAGGCCTGGCTGACCGAGCCGAGCATCAGCCCGGCGATCGGGCGACCGGCCGCGGATGCCCAGAACCAGCAGGTCGGCCGCGGCGTCCGCGGCGGCGGTGACCAGGCTCTGCGCCGGGTCGCCCTCGGCCAGCACGGTGTCCAGCGGCACCGCGGGTGCGGGCGCCACCTCGCTGACCGTCCTGATCAGGAAGTCGCGGTAGGCCTGCTCCAGCTCGGCCCGGTCAAAGGCGCCGGGGATGGACACGAACGGCACCTGCCAGGCGAGGACACGGCCGGACCGGGCCGCCCCGGCTGGCCGCCTGGTCCAGCGACCAGCGCAGCGCCGCGATGCTGTGCGGCGAGCCGTCCACGCCCACCACGATCCGGTAGCTCACGTGAGGTCTCCCGGCGGGCTAGGCCGCGCGCTCCAGGGCCGCGGGCGCCGGGGACTGGGCCTCGTCGGCCAGGTCCTCCAGGCTGCGGCCCTTGCGGCTCGGGCAGCAGGGCCAGGGTCAGCAGCAGGCCGGCCGCGGCCACCACCCCGGCCACGATCTCGGCGCCGCCGGATGCCCAGCGAGGAGGCGAGCATGTCCGGGAACAGGAACGCCCCGGCGAACGCGCCCAGCTTGCCGCCCCGGCCGAGATCCCGTGCGCCGGTCGTGCGAACGTCCACCGGGAAGATCTCGGCCGGGTAGACGAACGTGGTGGTATTCGGCCCGAACTGGGTGAAGAAGTAGCTGATGCCGTAGAGCAGGATGAACGGCAGCGCGTACGCGGTCACGGCCGGGATCGGGCCGATCAGCACGAACATCAGCGCCATCATGCGCGAAGCCGAGGACCTGGATGCGCCTGCGCCCGGTCTTGTCGAGCAGCAGGATGGCCGCGATGTAGCCGGGCACGGCGAAGACGGCGAAGATGGCCAGCTGGACCAGCGTGTTATGCAGCAGCGAGGCCCTGGGTTCAGCAGGGCCAGGATCTCCGGGCGTGGAGATGCTGTTGCCGTAGTAGCAGAAGTCCAGCAGCGCCCAGCGCCGGCCGTGCCGATCAGCCAGCGCAGCATCGCGCCGGTGCCGGAGCGAGGATCTGTGAAGCCCTCCGGCGCGCTCTGCGGGACCCGCGCGGCCGGACTCGCCGGATGGCGGGCCTTGGGCGGCCTCGCGCCGTCGGCCGCCGGCTGTGCCGCAGCGGCGCCCGTGGCCCGTGCGGTGGCGGCCGTGATGGCCGCCTCGGCCTCGTCCGCGGCGCCGCCCGCCGCCGCGAACCGGGGCGTCTCGTGGATCTGGCGGCGCAGGTAGAACACGGCCAGGCCGGGAATCGCGCCGAAGCCGCCAGCAGCACCCGCCAGATGATGTCGCGGACAGCCCGGAGGCCAGCAGGGCCGCGGCCAGCAGCGGGCCGACCAGCAGGCCCGGCGCCCTGCATGGCGAAGACCAGGCCGACCATCTTGCCCCGCGACTTCTTGCCCGAGTACTCGCTCATGATCGTGGCCGAGACCGGGTAGTCGCCGCCGATGCCGATGCCGAGGACGGCGCGGCAGACCAGCAGGAACCAGAAGTTCGGCGCGAACGCCGAGGCCAGCGCGCCGATGGCCAGGATCAGTACCTCGTAGCCGTAGATCTTCTTGCGGCCCAGGATGTCGGCGATCCGGCCGAACACGATCGCGCCCACCGCCGAGGCGGCCAGGGTGACCGAGTTCAGCAGCGAGACCTGGGTGGTCGACAGGCCCCACTCGGGCTTGAGCAGGACGACCACGATGCCGATCACGAACAGGTCGTAGGCGTCGGTGAAGAAGCCCATGCCCGAGACGAACATGATCTTCCACTGAAACCGGGTGATCCGGGAATCATCAAGCGCGTGCAAATGCGCGCCGAGCCCAGTTACCCCCCATGCAACGCTCATAGTGCGTCACTTAGGCCACGCGAGCTATCAGGCCAGTTACCAAAGGTGAAATCGACGTAAACCTGACAACATGCAGATGAACTGAAGACTGACTTGGTAAGCTCCGGCGGCGGGATCAGTGCTCCGGGCGGCAGGCCCCGCGCGGACCTGCCGGACGGTGACCTCGGTCAGGCGCAGGGCCGCCGTCAGCTCGTCGAGCACGGCCTGGCCGTCGATGGCGCCGCAGCTGAACAGGTCGATGGCGATCAGGTTTTCCTCGGGCCAGGTGTGGATGCTCAGGTGCGACTCGGCCAGGATCAGGACCAGCGTGATCGCGCCGTTCGGGAACACCACGTGGCTGGCGTCCAGCACGTGCCCGCCGCCGGCCGTCGACCGCGGCGCTGGCCAGGCCGGTGAGCTCGGCCACGTCGGTGACCGGCGAGTCCGGCGGTGCAGCGCGCGTCGATGGCGTAGAGCATCTTCGGCGAGCGCGGCCTCGTGCCGCCTCAGCTCCGCGATAGCTGCTCGCTGCGTCCATGCCCGGCATGATGTGGGAGGATACCGTATGGCCTGCTCAGCAGCGGGCACGCAGGCGATGGCCCAGGTCAGTGCCGACAGCACGGCGGCGAGCGATCAGACTGCCGCCTGAGGTGACGATAGACGCGCTGGATCTGGATACAGTCGTGGCCGAGGTCGCGGCGGCGGTCGGGCTGGCCGAGGGCGAGGCCGGGATCCGGGACATCCTGGCCGCCACTGCTGACCGCCGAGCCGGCCGCGGTCCGGGAGATCAGCCGGCTGGCCGAGCTGCCCGTGCCCATCGTCGCCGCGGCCTGCAACGAGCTGCGCCAGCGCGGCGTCGTCGACAAGCACCCGGCCGGTCGCGGCTGACCGCGGCGGGCCGGGCGGCGGTCGCCGGCCGGCCAGCCCGGACCTGGACGCCGGCCTGCCCGGACTGCGCGGGCCGCGGCGTGGTGATCCCGGCACGGCAGCTGGCGGCGCTGCCGGCCGAGCTGGAGCAGGCGGCCGCCGGCGGCTCCGGCGGCCCGGCCCGAGCTGGACCAGACGCACTGCACGGTCGCCACCAAGCTGCGCCGGGTGCTGCGGCATGCACGCCGCGCACGCGCTGGCCGGCCAGCGGATCCTGCTGCTCGGCGACGACGACCTGATCTCGGTGGCGATCGCGGCCTTCGCCGCCTGGACCGGGCACGCCGGCGGTGGTCCGCCGGCTGGCCGTGGTCGACACCGACCCCGACGTGCTGGCCTGGATCGGCAAGCAGGCCGGCCCGCAGCCGGGGTCCGCGTGGAGCTGGTCGAGCACGACCTGCGCCAGCCGCTGCCCGCGGAGCCTGGCCGGCGGCTTCGACGTGGTCGCCACCGACCCGCCCTACACGGTGGCCGGCGCGGAGCTGTTCCTGTCCCGCGCGGTGGCCGCGCTGGCGCCCGCAGCCGGGCCGGCACGTGTTCTTCTCGTTCGGCGCCCGGCGGCCGGAGGAGACCGCGGCCGTGCAGCTGGCCATCGCGCAGCTGGGCCTGGCCGTCCGGTCGCTGACGCCGAACTTCAACGAGTACCTCGGGCGCCGGCGTGCTGGGCGGCACCAGCCACCTGTACCACCTGCGCAGCACCGCCGGCGCCGCGGCCGCTGATCACCGGCTCGCTACGACGGCGCCCTGTACACCGCCGACGGCCGGGCCGCGGTGCTGCGGCCCTACCGGTGCGCCAGCTGCGCGGCCGTGCACGAGGTCGGGCCCGGCGGCCGGTGGCCGCAGATCGCCGCGCTGCAGGCCGCGGGCTGCCCGGAGTGCGGCGGCACCGTGTTCCGGCCGATGCCGCTGGAGCAGGCCCGATGACCAGCCCGGCGCCGCTGCGCGCGGACCAGGTCGGCGATCCGGCCGGCCACGGAGGCCGACCTGGACGCCATCGTGGCGTTCGAGATCGAGCATCGCCATGGTGTCGTTCGCGCGACGAGGCGATCACCGACCCGGCCCTGCACCGCCGCCGGGTCAGCCAGCGCGCTGGGCAAGCCGGGCGAGGTCACGCTCGTCGCGGTCGGCCGCCGCCGACCCCGCGACGCGCCGCTCGGCTGGGCCTGGCTGTCGTCGCGGACCAACTCGCTGACCGGGGCCAGGTACGGCAACTTCCGGTCGCTGGCCGTGGCCGACGTGCCCGGCCGCGCCGCTGATCGGCGAGCTGCTGCTGGCCGCCGTGCTGGCGGCCGCCGACGCGGCCGGGATGACCCAGCTCACCGGCAAGGTGCACGCCGGCAACCTGGGCATGCGGGCGCTGTACCGGAAGTTCGGCTTCACCGCCACGCACCTGACCATGGAACGGCGCCGCCCGGCCGGTCGGGGCCGGGGAGCCGGCCGGACCGTGATCAAGTGCGTGGTCTGGGACATCGACAACACGCTGCTGGCCGGGACCTACCTGGAGTCCGGCGGGCAGCCGCCCGCGCCCGACCCGGCGCTGGCCGAGGTCGCCCGCGAGCTGGACCGCCGCGGCATCGTGCACGCCCTGGCCAGCAAGAACCCGCCCGAGGCGGCCGACTACGTGGCCCGGGCGACCGGCCTGCCGTTCGCCGCCGCCGAGTGCGGCTGGGGCCGCAAGTCCGAGGCCGATCAGGCGGATCATCGACGACCTGGGCCTGGCCGCCGACGCGGTGGCGTTCGTGGACGACGACCTGATGGAGCGGGCCGAGGTGGCGGCCGGCGCTGCCCGAGGTGCTGGTGCTGTCCCCGGAGGACGCCGCCGAGGCGCCGGACTGGCCGGAGTTCAGCCCGGCCGTGCTCACCGCCGAGGGCCGCCGCCGCGGCGAGATGTACGCCCAGCGGCGGCTGCGCCAGGAGGAGGCAGCGGGCGTTCGGCGGCTCGCGCGATGACTTCCTGCGCTACGCCGGCACCCGGGTGCAGATCCGCCCGGCGGCGCGGCCGACCTGCCCCGGCTGCACGAGCTGTCGGTCCGCACCCACCAGTTCAACACCGCCGCCGAGCCGGTCAGCGAGGCCGACCTGGCCGGCTGGCTGGGCTCGGCCCGGCACCGGCTGATCACCGTCCGGCTGTCGCGACCGGTTCGGCGACGACGGCCTGGTCGGCGGCGTGCTGGCGGACACCGGGGAGGCAGCCGCCGGGGCGGCGGCCGCCGCAGACGGCTGGCCGCCCGGCCCGGCCGGGAGCTGGACCGTGCCGCTGCTGGTGATGTCCTGCCGGGCCCTGGGCCGCGGCGTGCTGGACGCGCTGCTGGCCGCGCTTGTGCCAGCAGGCCGCGGCCGCGGGCGCCGCGCAGCTGCGGGTCCGGTGCCGGGTCACCGCGCGGAACGTGCCGCTGCGGCTGGCCCTGGCCGCGGCCGGCCTGCGGGCTGCGGGGGCGGCGCCTGCCGAGGGCACGGCGGAGGCTCAGCCCGCAGGAGCGGTTCACCCCGCGGCGGCGGGCCAGCCCGCAGGCGGACGGCGGGCCCGCGGTGCTGAGCCCGTCCTGTTCACGCGAAGCCTGTCCGGGGTGCTGCCCGCGATCCCGGACTGGGCGGACGTCACCGGCACGGCAGGCGGCCGCCCGTGACCGGCGAGAGCCAGGTTCTGGCCGGGCTGCGGGACATGCTGGCCGGGATCACCGGGCGCCCCGAGCTGGCCGCCGCCCCGCCGCCGACGACGCTGCTGGGACCGGACGGCGCCGGCCTGGACTCGCTGACCGGCACCCTGCTGCTGACCGAGGTCCAGCACCGGTTCGGCGTCGACGTGGCGGCCGAGGACCTGAGCCTGGACAGCCTGGCCACCCTCGGCACCCTGGCCGCCTTCATCGCCGCCCGCCTGCCGGGCTAGCGGGCCGCGGGCGCGCCAGCGAGCTACAGCCGCTCGCCGGCCCGGACGGGCACGTCGGTGGTGTTGCCCTCGGGTGCCAGCGGGCACTGCCAGTCCGGGCTGTAGCGGCACGACGGGTGGTACAGGAAGTTCAGGTCGATGACCAGGGTGCCCGGCCCGCCGCCCAGGTCAGCGCCCTTGGCCGTGTCCAGCAGGTACCGGCCGCCGCCATAGCTGCTCTCGCCCGCGGTGCCGTCGCGCAGCGGCACGAACAGCCCCCCGGCGTACTGCTGCAGCGCCCAGACCGCCAGGCTCGGCGTTCACCGGCTCCGGGATCTCGACCCGGCCGATCAGCCGCAGTGCCGTCATCCGGTCGCCGTCCGTCGGCAGGGCCAGCGTGGCGTCCGCCGCGGCCGCCAGCAGCGGCAGCTCGAAGCGCAGCCGGGGGTCATAGGGCCAGTACGGGATCCCGGTGCTGCGGATGATGTCACCCGGCGGGACCGGCGACTGCGGGTGCTTGCCGATCAGCTCGTCGCGCTCCTGCCGCCACCGCGCGTGGGCCCGCTCGGGGTCGGCGTCGGCGCGGACGGCCGCGTACAGCTCGGCCACCCGGCGCCGCCAGTCGGCCAGCTCAAGCTCAGCGATGATCACGGTGCCTCCGGTCGGGTTGCGGCCTGACAGGCGCCCGCGGGCGCTCTCGCTCTCTGTTCCCCCCGCTCGCCCTCGCTACCGGGAACGGCGGCGGGCGTGACCCGGTTCACGATGACGGAACCCGGCGGTAATGTCGGCTTCATGCCAGCAGTTTTTGCCGTGGACGCCTGCCGGACTCCCATCGGGAAGATCAAGGGCGCGCTCTCCGGGGTGCGGCCCGACCACCTGACCGCCGAGGTGCTGAAGGCCTTGCTGCGGCGCAATCCGTGGCTCGACCCGGCTGCTATCGACGATGTCTGGTGGGGCGCCGCCAACCAGGCCGGCGAGGACAACCGGAACGTGGCCCGGATGGGGGTGCTGCTGGCCGGCCTGCCTGTCGAGGTGCCCGGCGCCACCGTCAACCGGCTGTGCGGCTCGGGCATGGAGGCCATCGCCGACGCGGCCCGCGCCATCGCCGCCGGCGAGCTGGATATCTGCATCGCCGGCGGGACCGAGTCGATGACCCGGGCGCCGTTCGTGCTGCCGCGCGCCGACAGCCCGTTCCCCCGTGAGGCCGGGGTAGCCGACACCCGGCTGGGCTGGCGCCTGGTCAGCCCGCTGATGGCGCAGCTGTACCCGCCGGTCAGCCTGGGCGAGACAGCGGAGAACGTCGCCGACCGCTACGGTGTCGGCCGGGACCGGCAGGATGAGTTCGCGCTGGCCAGCCACCAGAAGGCGGGCGCCGCGGCCGCCGCCGGGCGGTTCGCCGACGAGCTGGTGCCGGTCACCGCTCCGCAGGGTGAGGTGACCGCCGACGAGGGGATCAGGCCCGGCCTGACCCTGGCCGAGCTGGCCGCGAAAAGGCCCGCATTCCGGAAGAACGGGACCGTGACCGGCGGCAACTCCTCGCCGCTCAACGACGGCGCGGCCGGCCTGCTGCTGATGTCCGAGCAGGCCGCGGCGGCCGCCGGCGTCGAGCCGCTGGCCCGGTACGCCGGGACTGCCGCCGCCGGCGTGCACCCCGACTACATGGGCATCGGCCCCGTCCCGGCCCTGGGCAAGGTCCTGGGCCGGGCCGGCTGGCAAGTTGATGACCTGGACCTGGTGGAGCTCAACGAGGCGTTCGCGGCCCAGGCCGTGGCCGTCCTGGACGAGCTGAAGCTGGACCCGGCGCGGGTCAACGTGAACGGCGGGGCCATCGCCATCGGCCACCCCCTCGGCTGCTCCGGGGCCCGGATCACCACCACCCTGCTGCACGAGCGCCGCCGCCGCGGCGCCGCCCGGGCGGCCGCGAGCATGTGCATCGGCGTCGGCCAGGGCATCGCGACTCTGTGGGCGGCGCCCTGAGCCCGGAGCCCGCCCGGCCGCTGGACGGCCGGGTCGCCCTGGTGGCCGGAGCTACCCGGGGCGCCGGGCGGGCCATCGCCGTGGAACTGGCCCGGGCCGGCGCGTTCGTCTACGCCACCGGCCGCAGCAGCCGGGAGCACGGCCGCTCCGAGATCGGCCGGCCGGAAACCATCGACGAAACGGGCGAGCTCATGGCCGCGGCCGGCGGGGCGGGACTCGCGCTGCGCGTCGACCACCTGGACCCGGCTCAGGTCGCGGCCCTGACCAAGCGCATCAGCCGCGCGCACGGCCGCCTCGACCTGCTGGTCAACGACATCTTCGACGGCGGGAAGTACGGGCAGTTCGGCACCACCATCTGGGAGCATGACCTGGCCGCCGGGCTGCGGATGCTCCGGCTCGGCATCGACACCCATGCCATCACCAGCCACTACGCGCTGCCGCTGCTGATCCGCGCGCCGGGCGGTCTGGTGCTGGAGATGACCGACGGGACCGCCGAGTACAACGCCAGCTACCGCCACCATGAGGGCTTCTACTACGACCTGGTCAAGGCCGCGGTCCAGCGGATGACCCTGGCCCAGGCCCACGAGCTGGGCCCGCACCAGGCCGCGGCGGTGGCCGTGACGCCTGGCTGGATGCGCTCGGAGGACATGCTCGACTTCTACGGCGTGACCGAGGCGACCTGGCGCGAGGCCACCGCGAAGGTGCCGCACTTCTGCATCTCCGAGTCGCCGGCCTACACCGGGCGGGCCGTCGTCGCGCTCGCCGCCGACCCGGGCGTCGCGCGCTGGTCCGGTCAGGTGGTCTCGACCGGGCAGCTGGCCCGCGTGTACGAGTTCACCGACACCGACGGCAGCCAGCCCGACTGCTGGCGGTATGTCGTGGAGGTACAGGACCGGGACCTGCCCGCCAGCGACGCCGGCTACCGGTAGCCCGGCGGCCGGGCCGCGCGGCCCGCTACGGTTAGCCACGGCCCGGGCACAGCGGGCCAGCGGGGGAGCAGGCAGGGGGGAAGAGCGTGCTGGGGCTGTCCCTGATCGTGGTGAGCTCGGCGTGGCTGGTGATCGCCGCGGTGCTGGTGGCGGAGGTCACCGGGCTGCGGCGGCGCGGCGCGCACGTCCGCTGGCAGGCCGGGGGACTGCTGCTGCTGATGTCGGCGGCCGTGGCCGACGCGCTCGGCGCGCAGCGCGGCTGGCCGGCGGCCCGGCTGCGGGCGGTGCACCTGGCCGGCCTGGCGGTCGCCGCGGCCGGCGCGGTGATCTTCCTGCGCGGCCTGCGCCGCCCGGCCGCGGACCGGGCCGGGCGCGGCGACGCTGACGCCGCCTAGTCCCGTCCCGGCGGGCCGCCGAACGGCCAGCTGGGCAGCCACGGGCTGGCCTGGCTGCCGGTCAGCACCTGATGGCCGCGCAGCCGCGCGGCGCCGATGCCCGCCGCACCCTGCATCCAGCCGGCCTGCGCGGGCAGCTCCGGCTGAGCCGCGGCCAGGTACCGCTCAGGGCGCGGCCGGCCCGGCCCGGCCGGGTTCGGCTGCGTCAACGGGCAAGCCTGGCATATCGCCCGGGGCGGCCGGACCGGGAGCAGCGCCGCCGGGCCGGCCGCCACGCTGCCCGCGCTTGTGCAGCACGGCCGCGATGGAGGGGTAGAACAGGACCGACAGCACCCCCGCCCCGACCAGCGCGGCCGCGTTGGCCGGCAGCATCGTGCCGTCGTGCAGGCCGATATCGGCCAGCGCGATCAGCAGCGGCATGGTCGTCGCGGTGATGAACGTCATCTCCAGCCGCTGCAGTACCGGCAGCACGCGTGCGTAGACCAGCAGCGACGGCAGGCCGCGGACCACCAGCAGCAGCAGGAAGAAGACCACGGTCCGGCCGGGGCTGGCCAGGATCGAGTGGAGGTCGAGGGTCATCCCGGAGGACACGAAGAAGATCGGGATGAAGATGCCGTAGCCGACCGCCTCCAGCTTGGTCTCCAGCGGCTCGACGTCCACGCCCATCCGCCGGGTCCAGGTGCGCAGCACGATGCCGGCCAGCATCGCGCCCAGTACCACGTCCAGGCCGAAGCGCTCGGCCGCCACCAGCAGCACCATCAGCAGCACGATCGCCCAGCGCAGCGTGGTCTGCGCGGTGGCCCGCTTGCCCTGCTGGATCACCGCGCGCAGCCGGGCCGCCCCGATGATCCGCGGCAGTGTGGTCAGGGCCAGCGCCGCGACGGCCACCACGGCCAGCGAGGCCAGCGCCACGAACTGGGCCCGGCGGGTCAGGAACAGCGAGATGGCCACGATCGGGAACAGCTCGCCGACCGCGCCCGCCGCCAGCACGTAGCGGCCGAGCTGCCCGCCCAGCATCTCGTTGTCGCGCAGGATCGGCAGCAGCGTGCCCAGCGCCGTGGTGGTCAGGGCCAGCCCGATCGGGACGAAGTCGCGGACGTAGTGGACGCTGCCCAGCAGCGCCACCACCCCGACCGCGATGGCCGCGCTCAGCGCCCAGCCCGCCATGGCCAGCCGGCCCGGTCGTTCCCGGAACAGGTGCGGGTCCAGCTCGTAGCCGGCCAGCAGGAACAAGAAGCCCAGCCCGATGTTGGACAGCAGCTCGATGCTGTGGGTGTCGGCCAGTCCCAGCCCGTGCGGGCCGATCAGGATGCCCAGGAAGATCAGCACCACGACCTGCGGGACGCGCCGGCCCGGCAGCGCCGCGGCGATGATCGGCGCGACCGCGGCCACGAGGGTGACCGCCAGCAGCGTCTGCAGGCCCTGGTTAACCACGCGTGCTCCCTCCGCCTCGTCCCGCCGCGGCCGCTCAGCCCAGGCCCAGCGCGTCAGCGCGCAGGCCGGCCTGCGGCACGCCGGCCTGTGCCGACTGCGCCAGCAGCGCGGCCCGCCGCGCCGTGACCGCCGGGCGCCGGGCCGCCGGGACACTCGCGGCCAGCGCATCGCAGGCGGCCAGCAGCCGCCGGGTGACCTGCACCGAGCCAGCGCCGCAGGCGGTGATCTCGGTAAACGCCAGGTCGAGCAGTCCGGCCCAGCTCAGCACCGGCTCGATCAGCCGCACCCGCCCCGCGTGGTCGGCGTACCGGCCGGTGCGCTCGGCGCGGCGGGCGGCCCGCAGCAGCAGGTCCTCCAGCCGGTCGATGACCTGCACCGCGGTGGTGGGCTGGTTGACCGCCGGCGACAGCGCCTGGATGGCGATGTCCACCAGCTGCCGGAACCCGAACGCCGGATCCTGGTAGACCGTCCGGGCCCGGTACAGGCTGAGCCCGGCCCGGATCGCCGCGGCCGGCGGCCCGGCCGGCCGGGCCGCCCCGTCCGGGCCGGGCGCATCGGGGTGCACGGCGACGATGGCGCCGCCGGTGGGCACGTACTCGCCGGTGCGCACCAGCAGCTCCAGCACGCAGCCGTGCCGCCGGGCCAGCTCGACCAGCCGGGCCCGGTCCACGCCGGCCAGCACGCCGAACGGCCGCCGCCCGGCCAGGCTGACCAGCAGCGGCCGGGTGCCGAGCACCGGCCCGCTGGCCGGCGCGCAGCGGTCAGCGGCCGGGATGTTGCGGCGGATGGACGCGCGGGTCTCCTCGGCGACCCGGGTGATCACCCACGCCACCTGCAGCAGCCGCATGGTGGCCGCGACGTAGCCGAGGAACACGATCAGGCTGGCGGTCACCAGGGCCATGGCCACGGCCAGGCCGCTGGAGTCGGCGGCGTGCCGGCCGCCCTCCAGGACCAGGAAGGCCACCGAGTAGGAGAAGGCGGCCAGCAGGATGCCGAAGGCCAGCTTGGTCACCGACGAGCGCACGAACATCCGCACCACCCGCGGCGAGACCTGGGAGCTGGCCAGCTGCAAGGCGACCAGCGTCAGGGTGAACACCACCCCGAGGAAGGTCAGGGTCGAGGAGGCGATGATGCCCAGCACGCTGGTCACCTCGCCCGGCCCGGCCGCCGGGCCGGCCCGCAGCCCGGCCGGGATGCCCAGCCGCGCGGCGTTGGCGGTCACCGCGGCCAGCGCCACGCCCGCGGCCAGCAGCAGTGCCGGGACAGGCCAGAAGCTGTCCCGGAGCCGCTCCGCGGCCCAGGCGCGCCGGTAGCCGCCCGCGGGCCGCTCGGCCGGCGCCGCGCTGCCGGGCGGTTCCCCGTGCCGCAGCCCGCCGTGCCGCAGCCCGCCGTGCGATGGCATCACCTAGCCAGGTCCCCCGTGCCCGATCCGCCGTTCCCCCCGGCCCCGGCGGCCCTGCGCACGGCGGCCGTCGCCCGGGCGGGCACGGCGAGCCGCGTCCTGGCAGGATGCCCGCCTGCGGCCGGGTCTATGCCCGGCGCTGGCGGTCCCCGGCGCATCGGCCGCCGCCGTTAGGGTAGGACCGGTGCGGGCCGCCCGCGGCGGCGGCGATCTTCGCGAGTGGCGGGAGAATTCCCGGTGAACCAGGACCAGCTGGACAAGATGCGCTCCGGTGCCGGCTTTATCGCTGCCCTGGACCAGAGCGGCGGCAGTACGCCCGGCGCCCTGGCCGCCTACGGCATTGACGAGAGCCAGTACTCCGGCGACGCGCAGATGTTCGATCGCATGCACGAGATGCGAACCCGGATCATGACCAGCCCCGCCTTCGGCGGCGACCGGATCCTGGCCGCGATCTTGTTCGAGGACACCATGGACCGCCAGGTGGCCGGGCGGGACACCAGCGACTACCTGTGGTCGGTCAAGCAGGTCGTGCCGTTCCTCAAGATCGACCAGGGCCTGGCCGCCGAAAGCGACGGCGTCCAGCTGATGAAGCCCATCGGCGGGCTGAGCGAGCTGCTGGGCCGGGGCGCGGCCAAGGGCGTATTCGGCACCAAGATGCGCTCGGTGATCAAGCTGGCCGACCCGGCCGGCGTGCCCGCCATCGTCGGCCAGCAGTTCGAGATCGGCCAGCAGGTGCTGGCCGCCGGGCTGATCCCCATCCTGGAGCCGGAGATCTCTATCTCCAGCCCGCAGAAGGCCGCGGCCGAGAAGCTGCTCCGCTCGGCCATCGAGGCGCACCTGGATGCCCTGCAGCCGGGCCGCCAGGTCATGCTCAAGCTGACGCTGCCCGAGGAGGACGGCTTCTACGGGCCGCTGGCCGCGCACCCGGCGGTGCTGCGCGTGGTGGCCCTGTCCGGCGGCTACAGCCGGGCCGAGGCCGACGAGAAACTGGCCCGCAACCACGGGATCGTCGCCAGCTTCTCCCGCGCGCTGGCCGAGGGCCTGCACGCCAGCCAGAGCGATGCCGAGTTCAACGCCGAGCTGGACCGGTCCATCAGCGAGATTTACGCCGCGTCAGTGACCTAATCCCGGTCTCCTAGGCGCCGGACACGGCGACCACCCCGTGCATCGTGCCGAGCAGGACCAGCCCGCCGGACAGCGCCGGGGACGCGAAGTGCGGCAGCGGCGAGCCCACGCTGACCTGGTGCCGGACCTGGCCGGTGGCCGGGCTGAGCTCATCTAGCGTGCCGGTGTTCCAGTCGGCTACCCACACCGCGCCCCCGCCGACGGCTGGCGAGCCGCTGGCCGTGGCAGGCCCGCGCCAGAGCACCCGGAGGTGCCCGGCAGCCACGTTCACCGCTGTCAGCCCGGTGCCGTAACACGGCACGAACACCACGGTGCCGGTCACCGCCGCCCCGCCGAAGGCGTGACAGACCGCGCCGTCGGCGAGCTGGCCGCCCACCCCGCCCAGGTGACCGGCGTTCAGCAGGTAGCCCAGGCCGCTCTTGCCGACCTGCAGGATCCGGCCGCCGGGCAGCAGCGCGGGTGACATCGAGCCCAGATCAAGGTCATCGGCGTTGTCCTCCGGCCACCGCGACGGCGCGAAGACGCCAGTGCGCTGCAGCCGCGGCGACAGGGCAATGACCGAGTCGCTGCCGTCGAACGGCGGCTGGCGGGCTGCGCCGTTCCCGGTCGACACGTACACCGTGCCGTCCGGGCCGATCACCGGCCCGCCCGGAGCCCAGATCCCGGCCTGCTTGCGGGTCGGCACGACATACGACAGCAGCGGCCCGTGCCCGCTGGCCGGGGCCGCCACCACCGAGCCGCGGTACGGGCCGCAGTCACCAAAATGGCCGCCGAACGGGATGTAGATCCGTCCGGCGCTCAGGGCCAGGGCGCCGCGCTGCTGGTCGTAGGCAGGCTGGCCGTCGGGCGCGGGGATATCGCGGCGCAGCGCGATCGTCCCGTCCGACACCCGGATGCCGGCCAGCACCTTGCGCGCCCCGGTGGTCTCGGCGACCGCGTAGACCAGCTTCGTCGCCGGGTCGTAGACCGGCGTGCCGGTGATGCCCAGCGGGTCGATGTTGCCGCATGGCTGGTCGGCCAGCGGCACCGGATGGCCGGCGGCGATCCGGGTGCGCCACAGCACCCGGCCCGTCGCCCGGCTGAGCCCGACAACCTGGTTGGACTCGGTCGCCGCGATGACCGTGCCGGCGATCACCAGCGGCTGGCCGTAGACGGCGGTGCCCAGCTGCCGGGTCCAGGCAACGCTCAGCGCCCCCGCGGGCGGCAGCCCGGCGACCGTCCCGGTGCGCGCGGCATTGGCGTGATACGCCGGCCAGTCAGCGGTGGCGGGGGCCGGCGTGCCCGGCGCCGCGGACGGCGCGGACGCCGAGGACGGCGCTGCGGTCGCCGGCGCGGAGGACGGCGCCGCCGGCGCGCTGCCACCGCCGCCGCAGGCGGCCAGGGCCAGGGGCACGGCAGCCAGGATCGGCATGGCGAGCGGAGTCACCCGCCGGTGACGCGCGGTCATCTGGCCAGTCTGCCGGACGGGCCGGCCGGGGGACCGGCGATCAGCGCAGGCCACACTGCCCCGGGCCCGGCGCCGCCGGGGCGGTAACCTTCCATCAGGCGGGTGAGAGGGCCGATGAGCATGCAGTCAGGCCGGATGGCCGAGGCCGCGGGGGCAGCAGATCCGGACCCGATGAACCGGGTCTGGACGATCCCGAACGCCATCAGCGTGGCCCGGCTGATCGGCGTCCCGGTCTTTCTCTGGCTGGTCCTGGGGCCGCGCAGCGCCACCGCGGACTGGTGGGCGGTCGGGATCCTGATCGCCGCCGGGGCGTCGGACTGGCTGGACGGCAAGATCGCCCGGGCCCTGAATCAGACGAGCCGCCTGGGGCAGGTCCTCGACCCCGCGGCCGACCGGCTGTACATCGTCGCGACGATCATCGCCCTGGCCGTCCGCGCGATCATCCCGTGGTGGCTGGTAGCCGCGCTGGCCGCGCGCGAGCTGATGATGGGCATTGTGCTGCTGGTGCTGCGCCGGGCCGGCTGGGGCCCGCTGCAGGTCAGCTTCGTGGGCAAGGCGGCCACCGCGATGCTGCTGTACGCGTTCCCGCTGCTGTTCCTGGGCGCCCACCCGTCGAGCTACGCCGAGGTCGCACGGGTGGCCGGTTGGGCGTTCGCTATCTGGGGAAGTGCCCTGTATTGGTGCGCCGCCCTGCTGTACGTCATCCAGGCCAGACGGCTGCTTGCGGCCGGCCCGCCGCCGCCGGTCCCGGCGGTGACCCCGCAGAGCCCGCAGGCCCCGCAGACGGAAGGGAGCACTGCTCAGCCGTGAAGGCCGTGGTAATGGCGGGCGGCGAGGGCACCCGGCTGCGCCCGATGACCGCCAACCAGCCCAAGCCGATGCTGCCCGTCGTTAACCGGCCGATCATGGAGCACGTGCTGCGCCTGCTGCGCCAGCATGGCTTCGACGAGACCGTCGTCACCGTCCAGTTCCTGGCCTCGCTGGTGCGCAACTATTTCGGTGACGGGGACGACTTCGGGATGCGGCTGCAGTACGCCACCGAGGAGACGCCGCTCGGCACGGCCGGCAGCGTGAAGAACGCCCAGGACGCGCTGCGCGACGAGCCATTCCTGGTGATCTCCGGCGACGCGCTCACCGACATCGACCTGACCGGGCTCATCGCCTTCCACAAGGACAGCGGCGCACTGGTCACGGTGGCGCTGACCCGGGTGCCCGACCCGCTGGAATTCGGGATCATCATCGCCGGCGACGATGGCCGGATTCAGCGCTTCCTGGAGAAGCCGACCTGGGGCCAGGTGTTCTCCGACACCGTCAACACCGGTATCTACGTGATGCAGCCCGAGGTGCTCGACGAGGTGCCGGCCGGCGAGGCGGTGGACTGGTCGGGTGATGTGTTCCCGCGGCTGCTGCAGCGCGGCGCCCCGCTGTACGGCTGGATCGCCGACGGTTACTGGGAGGACGTGGGCACCCACGCCAGCTACCTGAAGGCCCAGGCCGACGTGCTGTCCCGGCGGGTGCGCGCCGACATCGACGGGTTCGAGGTCTCACCCGGCGTGTGGGTCGCCGAGGGCGCCGAGGTCGACCCGGACGCGGTACTGTCCGGCCCCCTCTGCGTCGGTGACTACGCCAAGATCGAGGCCGGCGCGCAGCTGCGCGAGTTCACCGTGGTCGGCAGCAACGTGATCGTCAAGGAAGGGGCCTTCCTGCACCGCGCGGTGGTGCACAACAACGTCTACGTCGGCCGGGGGGTGACCCTGCGCGGCTGCGTGGTCGGCAAGAAGACCGACGTGATGGGCGCGGCCCGGATCGAGGAGGGCGCCGTCGTCGGCGATGAGTGCGTCATCGAGCCGGACGCCTACCTGTCGGCCGGGGTGAAGGTCTACCCGTTCAAGACCATCGAGGCCGGCGCGGTGGTCAACACCAGCGTGATCTGGGAATCCCGCGGCCAGCGCTCGCTGTTCGGGCCGAGCGGCGTTTCGGGCATGGTCAACGTGGAGATCACGCCCGAGCTGTGCGTCCGGCTGGCCAGCGCGTACGCCACCACGCTGCGTAAGGGCAGCACGGTCACCACGTCGCGGGATGTGTCGCGGGCCGCCCGCGCGCTGAAGCGGGCCGTGCACGGCGCGCTGAATGCCAGCGCGATCAACGTGGTGGACCTGGAGGCCCAGCCGCTGCCGGTGGCCCGCTACGAGACCGCGCGGGGCGGGTGCGCCGGCGGGATCGCGCTGCGCACCACGCCGGGCGACCCGGAGTCCATCGACATTATCTTCATGGACGACCGCGGCGCCGACATCTCCCAGGCCGTGCAGCGCAAGGTGGAGCGGGTCTTCTCGCGCCAGGAATTCCGGCGGGCCTTCCCCGGCGAGATCGCCGGGCTGACTTACCCGCCGCGGGTGGTTGAGTCCTACACCGATGAGCTGCTGCGGTGCATCGACATGACGGGCGTGCCGGAGGCGGGCCTGAAGGTGGTGGCCGACTGCGCGGGCGGCACGGCCTCGCTGGTGCTGCCCGGCCTGCTCGGGCGCATTGGCGTCGATGTGCTGACGGTGAACAACCGGCTGGATGAGTCGGCGCCGACCCAGTCGCTGGCACAGACCCGCGCCGGGCTGCAGCGCCTGGCGGAGCTGGTGTCATCCGCGCGAGCGGCGTTCGGAGTCCGCTTCGACCCCGTCGGCGAGCGGCTCACCCTCATCGACGACACCGGCGCCCTGGTCAGTGACGACCGGGCGCTGCTGGTGGTCCTCGACCTGATCGCGGCTGAGCGGCGATCCGGTCGCGCGGCGCTGCCGGTGACGACGACCCGGATAGCCGAGCAGGTCAGCCGGTTCCACGGGGTGCAGATCGACTGGACGCCGACGTCGCTGCACGGGCTGTACGAGGCCGCGGCGGGTGACGACGTGATCTTCGCGGCGGACGGCCGCGGCGGCTTCGTGATGCCCGAGTTCTCCCGCTCCATCGACGGGGTGGCGGCCTTCGCCCGGCTGCTCGGCCTGGTCGCCAGGACGCGGCTGTCGCTCAGCCAGATCGAGGACCGGATCCCGGAAGTGCACCTGCTCAAGCGGTCCATCCCGACCCCGTGGGCGGCCAAGGGCATGGTGATGCGCACGGTTGTCGAGGCCGCCGGCGACCGTAGTCTGGACACCACGGACGGCGTCCGCGTGGTCGAGCCGGGCCGGGGCTGGATCCTGGTGCTGCCCGACCCGGCGGACGCGGTGACGCATCTGTGGGCGGAGGGTGACGACGCGGACGAGGCCGCGGCGCTGCTGGATGAGTGGGCGGCGGTCGTGGAGCGGGCCGGCCAGTAGCCGGCTGCCGCCCGCGGTCAGCGGTGGACGTAAGGGCGTGCTGGCATGAGAGAATCGCGATCGTCGCTGAGTTGTCGGCGGCGTGATGTTCATGCGTCGGCTCAGTGGCGCACTGGTGGGTGGCGGAGGTGCGGCCGGGATGTGGCGGAGGCGTCGTGACAGGGCCCGGGGGGGCTCAGGACGGTCCGAGCCGTCTGCTGCGCCCGCGCCAGGGCCCGGATCACGGGATGCTTCCGGCGGGCGCGGCTCCCGGGGCTCGGTGCGCGCGTGGCGCATGGACCGCCGCGGCACACCGCAGGTAGCGTGGAGCCCGCCGCCAGAGCTTGCGCGCAGCCCCGCCGGGGCCAGCGCGGTGCCGGCGGGGGTCGGCGGTCCGATACACGGGAGGCCAGGGCAGCAGATGCCGAGTGTGTACTGCACGGGGTGCGGTGAGCCGAATCCGGAGGCCGCGCGGTTCTGCTCGCAATGCGGCACGCCGCTGATCCGCGGCGCGAGTGACCGCGGCCCGGATACCACCTCGACTATCTCCCTGGCGGGCACCGAGCTGGCGGATGAGTACGGCGAGGAGTCCGACGCCGATTCCGCGGCGCTGGATGCACTGCCGGCCGGGACGGCCCTGCTGGTCGTGCGGCGCGGCCCCAACGCCGGCAGCCGGTTCCTGCTGGACAGCGACCTGACGCTGGTCGGCCGGCATCCCGACAGCGACATCTTCCTGGACGACGTGACCGTCTCCCGGCGGCACGCCGAGTTCTACCGGCAGGGCGGCCGGTTCACCGTGCGCGACGTGGGCAGCCTCAACGGCACCTACGTCAACCGCGAGCGGATCGAGGAGACCGACCTGAGCGGCGGCGATGAGGTCCAGGTCGGGAAGTTCCGGCTGGTCTTCCTGCTCGGCCCGCGGTCGCAGGTGGAGTTCGGCGGAGGCCCGCAGGTCGGGGGATGAGCGCTCAGCCCGCCCGGGGCTATCTCGGCATCAGCGAGGTTCTTGGCCAGCTCCGTGCTGAGTTCCCCGATGTCAGCGTGTCCAAGATCCGGTTCCTGGAGACCGAGGGGCTGATCGAGCCAGCCCGCGCACCCTCGGGCTACCGCAAGTTCGGTGCCTCCGACGTGGAACGGCTGCGCTACATCCTGACCGCGCAGCGCGACCAGTACCTGCCGCTGCGGGTGATCAAGGAGCGGCTGGCCCGCGGCGAGGGGACCCGCGGGGACCAGGGCCGCAGCGGCGAGCCCGCCCGCAGCGACCAGGGCCGCAGTGATCCGGGCCGCTCCGAGCCGGGCCGCCTGGCGCACGAGGAGCCGGGCCTGCGCAGCCGCGGTCCGGGTCAGCTGCTCAACCGCCGCGAGCTGCTGGATGCGGCGGGCATCACCGATCCGCAGCTGACCGAGCTGGAGTCCTTCGGGCTGCTGCGCAAGGAGGGGCGCCTGTACGGCGCCGATGCCCTCGAGGTGGCCCGCACTGCCGCCGCGCTGACCGCCTACGGCGTGGAGGCCCGGCACCTGCGCACCGTGCGAGCCGCCGTCGAGCGCGAGACCACCCTCATCGAGCATGTCGTGGCGCCCATCCTGAAGCAGCGCGGCGCGGGTGCCCGCGAGCTGGCCAGCCAGACGGCCGGCGAGCTGGCCGTGCTGGCGCAGCGGCTGCACCGGGCCCTCATCGAGGGCGCGCTGGCCGAGGCCGGCCTGGCCGGCCCGGCCGCCGGGACGGCCGCACCGCAGGCCGGGCGTCAGGCGCAGGCCGCGTCGGCGCAGCCCCGCCGCGGTGCGGCCGGGGCCAGCGCGTGATGGCGGGGTGTCCGCTCCCGGCCACGGGGCGTCAGCCGGCCTGCCTCGATACCGGGTGTACTTTGACAAAGGGAGTGCCTGCGAGCACAAGGGGAATGGCAGTGGGCAGGGTTTCGCTACTGAGGTCATGAGGTCAGCGCGCGAGGCGCATACGAGGACGGAGCCGCTGTGAGGCAGATGGAGGTCGTCGGCGTCCGGGTTGAGATGCCTACGAACAACCCCATCGTCCTGCTGAAGGAGATGCAGGGGGAGCGGTACCTGCCGATCTGGATCGGCCCGATGGAGGCGACCGCGATCGCTTTCGCACAGCAGGGCATGGTCCCGCAGCGGCCGCTGACGCATGACTTGTTCCGGGACGTGCTGGCCGCCCTGGATGTCCGGCTGACAACGGTCAACATCACCGCGCTGCGCGACGGGATCTTCTTCGCCGACCTGATTTTCTCCAACGGCAAGGAGGTCAGCGCCCGGCCCTCGGACTCCATCGCGCTAGCCCTGCGGACCGGCGCCACCATCTTCGCCAGCGACGAGATCCTCGATGAGGCCGGCGTGGCCATCCCGGATGAGCAGGAGGACGAGGTCGAGAAATTCCGGGAGTTCCTCGACACGATCACGCCGGAGGACTTCGGCCGCTCTACCTGACCGGACAGGAACCCGCTGACCTGGGGTTCGAGGTGATGCGGATCTGGTATAAACGATCTTCCGCGACGCGCCGTGGCAGGTCGTTGACGAGTTGCGCACTGTCGGCCTACGGTGCGAAGTGTGTACCCCAGGATGTCAACCTAGGGACGTTTGTCCAGGGATTCTGGACCTGGGCCGGAGGTGGGCGTGGCGGTATCGAAGGGCGAGGGGCAGGCGCCAGGCGGGCGCGGTGTCGCCGCCCGGCAGGCCGGGGAGCAGGGACTGCTCTTCGGCGAGCAGCTTGCCACGGCACCTGAGGACATCGGCTACCGCGGGCCGACCGCCTGCGCGGCGGCCGGCATTACCTACCGGCAGCTGGATTACTGGGCGCGTACCCGCCTGGTCGAGCCGAGCGTCCGCGCGGCGGCCGGATCGGGCTCCCAGCGGCTGTACGGCTTCCGCGACATCCTGGTCCTGAAGGTCGTCAAGCGGCTGCTGGACACCGGCATCTCGCTGCAGCAGATCCGCACGGCGGTCGAGCACCTGCGCGAGCAGGGCACCGCCGACCTGGCCCAGGTGACGCTGATGAGCGATGGCGTCAGCGTCTATGAGTGCACCTCGGCCGACGAGGTGGTCGACCTGCTGCAGGGCGGGCAGGGCGTGTTCGGGATCGCGCTGGGCCGGGTCTGGCGTGAGGTCGAGGGCACGCTGGCCGACCTGCCTGCCGAGCGGGCCGAGGGCGACGCTGACGGGCTGGCCGGCGCGAGCGACGAGCTGGCCCGGCGCCGGATCCGCAAGACCGGCTAGCCTTCCGGCCGGGCGGGAGGCTGGGCTGGTGCCCTAGTCGGCCTGCCGCCCGCGTCCGGCCGCGAGCGCCTCGATCCCGGCCATCAGCAGGTCCATGCCGAACTGGTAGTGGAATTCCGGGTCGCACGACGTCATCGGCCCGGAAGCAGCGACCAGGTGCGGGAATTCGTCCGGAGGCAGCATGGCGAGCCTGATCCGGGCCTGCCGCTGCTGCTCAGCCCGCTCGGCCGGGCTCAGGGCCGGATCGTAGCCCGGCTCGCTCATCACCAGGGTCAGGGCTGTCCACATCGCGCGGCTGGCGACCTCGCTGGCCTGGGCCGGCTCGAAGCCGCCGCGGGCCAGCGCGGCCAGGGCCGTCTCGGTCACCCGCAGCGCCGCCTCGCCGTGCAGCTTTTCCCCCGAAAGCAGCAGCTGGGACGCGCAGGGATGGGCGCGCAGCATCTGCACCAGTGATTCCAGCAGCCCGCGCACCTGCGCCGGCCAGCTCGCGGCCGGGTCGATATCGCTGTCGATCTCGGCCCAGACCCGGTCGCCCAGGGCCGCCAGCAGCTCTTCCTTGCTGCGGAAATGCCAGTACAGGGCCATCGGCGTGACGCCGAGGTCGGTGGCCAGCCGCCGGATGGTCAGCGCCTCCAGGCCGACGGCATCGCCGAGGGCCAGCGCCGCTTCCACGACGGCGCCCTTACTCAGCTTCGGGGCGGCCGCCGCGCTCTTGGTGTCCTGTTTCGCTGTCATGACTTGACAACTGTACGCCGTACAAGCCATGGTTGACCAGTGATGTACAACGTATAGGAACGGTGTACATGACTAACGTACAAGTACGTAGTACAGCGGTTCAGGACAGGCAGGTGGCCCGGAGCGCGGGCCAGACGGAGAGGAGCCGGGCGATGCCCAGGCGATGGTGGACTCTGGTGGCGGTCGGGCTGGCCACCTTCATGACGTATCTCGACAACAACGTGACGAACGTGGCGATCCCGACCATCCAGCGCGACCTGCACCTGTCGATCGCCGGACTGGAGTGGGTGGTCAGCAGCTACATCCTGGTGTTCGCCGGGCTGCTGCTGGCCAGCGGCCGGCTGGCCGACGTGTACGGCCGCCGCCGGCTCTTCCTGACCGGCCTGTCGGTGTTCACCCTGGCCTCGCTGGCCGCCGGGCTGGCCGGCAGCGGCGGGGTGCTGATCGGGGCCCGCCTGCTGCAGGGTCTCGGCGCCGCGCTGGTCGTGCCGACCACGCTGGCCATCATCGTGGCCACCTTTGACAATGTCCGGGAGCGGGCCACCGCCATCGGCGTGTGGACGGCGATCGGGGCTATGGCCCTGGCCTTCGGCCCGCTCATCGGCGGCTTCATCAGCCAGCACCTGCACTGGGGCTGGATCTTCTTCATCAACGTGCCGATCGGCGTGATCACGGCGGTGATGGCCGTCTTCAGCATCAGCGAGTCGCGCGGCGCGCAGGTTGCCCGGCTCGACATTCCCGGCCTGATCACGTCCGCGGCAGCGCTGTTCGCGCTGACCTACGCGCTCATCGAGGGCCACGACCGCGGCTGGACCTCCGCGCAGATCCTCGGGTCGTTCGCGGTCTCCGCCGCGGCCGCCGCGCTGTTCGCCGTCATTGAGTCGCGCAGCCGGCAGCCGATGGTGGCGCTGAGCCTGTTCCGCTCGCGGGTGTTCAGCGGCGGCACCGTGACCATGATGCTGTGGGCGTTCGGGATCTTCGGGATCTACTTCTTCACCTCGCTGTACCTGCAGAACGTCCTGGGGTTCTCGCCCACCAAGGCGGGCCTGGCCTTCGTGCCGATGGCCGTGTTCATGGCGATCTTCGCTTCCATCGCCGGCCCGGTTGCCGCCCGGCTGCGGCCGCACCGCACCGTCGCCCTGGGCATGGCCATCATGGCCGGCGGCCTGGCCCTGTTCGCCCAGCTCGGCGCCGGCGCGAGCTTCGCCAGCCTGATGCCGGGATTCCTGGTCTTCGGGGCGGGCGCCGGCCTGATGAACGTGCCGCTGACCAACGCTGTGCTGCACTCGATGCCGGCCGACCGGTCCGGGGTGGCCTCCGCCCTGCTGAATGCCTCCCGCGAAATCGCCGGCCTGCTCGGCATCACCATCATCGGCGCCGTGCTGCGGGCCCGGCAGGGCTCCGCCCTGGCCCACGGCACGAGCCCGTCAGGCGCGTTCCTGGACGGCTACCACGCGGGCCTGGTGCTCACCATCGCCCTGATCGCCGCCGGCGCCGTGCTGAGCTACCTGGCCCTGCGCCGCCTGCCCGCTACCGGGGATCAGGCCGAGCCGGCCGTCGAGGAGGCCCTGGCAGCGGAACTGGCGGGCGCCGGCGAGCAGGCCGGGCTGGCCGGGACGCGCGCCCCGGCGGGGACCAGCCGGCTGGCCGGGACGCCCGGCCAGGGGTAGCCCCGCCGTCACCGCGACGTGCCGTCGCTGACACCACGGTGTCGGCGGCGGCACGTCCCGGGGCGGGGGAGGCGCCCGGAAATCTTCCGGCTTTCACGTTATATCGTGTTAAGGTATCGCGCGTGCCCGACACCATCTCCGTGCGAGATCTGCGTAAGTCCTACGGCAGCCTGGCCGCCGTCGACGGGGTGAGCTTCGAGGTAAGGCAAGGGGAGTTCTTCGCGATCCTCGGCCCCAACGGCGCCGGCAAGACCACCACGCTGGAGATCCTGGAAGGGCTGCGCAAGCCCGACTCCGGAGAGGTAGCGGTGCTGGGCCGGCCGCCCTGGCCGCGCAACGCCGGGCTGCTGCCCCGGATCGGCGTCCAGCTGCAGGCCTCGTCGTTCTTCGAGCGGCTGACGGCCCGCGAGCAGATCCGCACCTTCGCCTCGCTGTACGGGGTGGGCACCGGGCGCGCTGATGAGATGCTCAGCGTGGTCGGGCTAGCCGAGCAGGCCAGCGTGCGCGCCGAGAAGCTGTCCGGCGGCCAGGCGCAGCGGCTGTCCATCGCCTGCGCGCTGGTGCACGACCCGGAGCTGGTGTTCCTGGACGAGCCCACCGGCGCGCTGGACCCCCAGGCCCGGCGCAACCTGTGGGACCTGCTGCGCCAGATCAACTCCGATGGCCGGACCGTAGTGCTGACCACCCACCACATGGACGAGGCGGAGACGCTCTGCGACCGGGTGGCCATCATGGACCACGGCAAGATCCTCCAGGCCGGCCCGCCCGCGACGCTGGTGCGCGGCCTGGACAGCCCGCTGCGGATCAGCGTCGAATCGGGGGTCCTGGACAGCGGCCAGGCCGGCCTGCTCGCGCAGCAGGCGGGCGGCAGCCCGGCGGACGTCACCGACGACGGGGTGTCGCTGACCATTGCCACCCGCGGCCCGGCCGCGGTGCTGGCCGGGCTGGCCGACCGCGGCGCGCTGGCCGGCCTGCGGGTGCAGGGCGCCACCCTCGAGGACGTGTTCCTCAACCTGACCGGACGGGAGTACCGGGCTTGAGTCATGACACCCGTGAGCCCGCCGCGGGCCTTCCGGCCCGCAGCGACGGCACGCCGCCCGGCGGCGCCGTGCCCCTGCGGCCCAGCTTCACCGGCGCGCTGCGCAGCCTGTCCCGGGCCATGTTCAGCGGCTTCGTCCGGGACCGGTCGGCGCTGATCTTCACCATCCTCATCCCGGTGCTGTTCCTGGTCCTGTTCGGCTCCATCTACAAGAGCTCCAGCGCGCCCAGGGTCAGCGTGCTGGAGGTCGGGAAGGTGCAGCTGCTGGACCAGGCCGAGGCCGCTGCCCCGAGGCAGCTGGGCAAGGTGCTGACCATCAGCCACTCCGCCAGCCTGGGCGCCGCGCTCGCCGACGTGCGCAAGGGCAACGATGACGCGGCCGTCACCGAGCAGGGCGGCAAGCTAGTGGTGCACTACTCGATCGCTGATCAGACCACGGCCGGCATCGTGCAGGCGGTGTTCACCTCGATCGTCCAGGAGGCTGACCAGGCCCGGGCCGGGGCCAGCAGCGGCGCGTTCACCCTGCAGACCCGGCAGGTCGAGGACAAGTCACTCAAGCCCATTCAGTACCTGGCGCCCGGCCTGCTGGGCTGGGCCATCGCCTCCGGCGGCGCGTTCGGGGCCGCGATCACGCTGGTCGGCTGGCGCAAGGACAAGCTGCTGCGGCGGCTGCGGCTGGCCCCGGTGAACACCGGCGCGGTGGTGCTGGCCCGGGTCGGCATCAGCGTGGCCGTGGCGCTGGTCCAGCTGGTGGTGTTCCTGGCCATCGCCACCACGCCGTACTTCGGGCTCAAGCTGACCGCCTCGTGGTGGATGGCCATCCCGGTGGTCATCGCCGGCACGCTGTCGTTCATGTCGATCGGCCTGCTCGTCGGGTCCTTCGCCAAGACTCAGCAGGCCGCCACGTCCATCGCCAACCTGATCATCTTGCCGATGGCGTTCCTGGGCGGCGCGTTCATCCCGCTGGACTATGCGCCGGCCTGGATCCGGGATGTGTCCTACGCCCTGCCGCTGCGCTATCTGGTGACCGGCATGCAGAACGTGATGGCGCGCGGAGAGGGCCCGGCCTCGGCGCTGCCAGCCCTCGGCATCCTGCTCGGCCTGGCCGTCGTGCTGACCCTGATCTCGGTGCGCGTTTTCCGCTGGGACGACGTCTAGCGGCGGGCCGGCGGCCGGTCCGCCCCGGCCGCCGGCCCGCCGCTGGGTGGCCGGCGCCGGAGTCGAGTAAGCTCGACACCGCTGAACACGCCGTCTGGGAGAGACCTCGCCACCAGCGCGGGGCGCCGAAGGGGCAACCTCCCCGGAACCTCTCAGGCATCAGGGACCGGACGGCGCGGGCAACTCTGGAGCAGGCCGGCTGGCGCCGGCCGGTGACAGAAGGGGAGCTGCTGGACACCGCCGGGCCGCCCGCAGGGCAGGCCCCGATCTCCGGGGAGGCTCCGATGACCTTCGCCATCCGCCACATTGGCCCGTCAGGCGAGCAGCTCGAGCGGATGCTGGCCGCTGTCGGCTATGCCTCGCTGGACGAGCTGACCGCCGCCGCGCTGCCCGCGCCGATCGCCACCGACCGCGAGCTGAGCCTGCCCGGCCCGCTGTCTGAGGCCGAGGCGCTGGCGCAGCTGCGCGCGCTGGCCGGCCGCAACCAGGTGCTCACGTCGATGATCGGCCTGGGCTACTACGACACGGTCACCCCGCCGGTGATCCGCCGCAACGTGCTGGAGAACCCGGCCTGGTACACCGCGTACACGCCCTACCAGCCCGAGATCTCCCAGGGCCGGCTGGAGGCCCTGCTCAACTTCCAGACCATGGTGGCCGACCTCACCGCCCTGCCGGTGGCCGGTGCCTCGCTGCTCGATGAGGCCAGCGCCGCCGCCGAGGCCATGACCCTGGCCCGCCGCGCGGGCGGCAGCCGGGCCGGCCAGGTGTTCCTGGCCGACGCGGACTGCCTGCCGCAGACTCTCGCGGTGCTGCAGACCCGCGCCGAGCCGCTGGGCATCGACCTGGTCATCGCCCCGGTCACCGCCGAGCTGATCGCCGCCCAGCCGGACGGTGAGCTGTTCGGGGTGCTGCTGCAGTATCCCGCGGCCAGCGGCGCCGTCACCGACCCCCGGCCGCTCATCGAGGCCGCACATGCCCGCGGCGCCCAGGTCGCCATGGCCGCCGACCTGCTCGCGCTGACGCTGCTCACCCCGCCGGGCGAGCTCGGCGCTGACATCGCCATCGGCACCACCCAGCGGTTCGGCGTGCCGCTGGGCTACGGCGGCCCGCACGCCGGCTACATGTGCGTCCGCGACGGCCTCAAGCGCCAGCTGCCCGGCCGCCTGGTCGGCGTCTCGGTGGACGCCGACGGCCACCGGGCCTACCGGCTCAGCCTGCAGGCCCGCGAGCAGCACATCCGCCGGGAGAAGGCGACCAGCAACATCTGCACGGCCCAGGTCCTGCTGGCCGTCATGGCCGCGATGTATGCCGCGTACCACGGCCCGGCGGGCCTGACGGCGATCGCCCGCCAGGTGCACAGCCGGGCCGCCGCCCTCGCCGCCGGCGCGGAAGGTCTCGGCTACGCCACGGGCGGCGCCGCCTTCTTCGACACCGTCCAGGTCGCGATCCCCGGCCGGGCCGCGGACGTCGTCGAGCGGGCCCGCGCGGCCGGCTACAACCTGCACCTGGCCGGCCCGGACACGGTGCAGGTCGCCTGCGATGAGACCACCAGCGAGGACGACGTCCGCGCGGTCCTGCGGGCCATCGCCGGCCCGGACGCCGGGCTGCCGGATGCCAGCGCCGGGCTCGGCCGGCCGCTGCCGGACGGCCTCAGCCGGGCCAGCGAGTTCCTGACCCACCCGGTGTTCAGCTCCTACCACAGCGAGACCGCGATGCTCCGCTACCTGCGACGGCTGGCCGACATGGACATCGCCCTGGACCGGTCGATGATCCCGCTGGGCTCGTGCACCATGAAGCTCAACGCGGCCGCCGAGATGGAGGCCATCACCTGGCCCGAGTTCGCCGGGCTGCACCCCTTCGCCCCCGCGGACCAGGCGGCCGGCTACCGGGACCTGATCGGCGGGCTGGAGACGCTGCTCCAGGAGATCACCGGGTACGACGCGGTATCGCTGCAGCCCAACGCCGGCTCGCAGGGCGAGCTGGCCGGACTGCTGGCCATCCGCGGCTACCACCGGGCCAGCGGCCAGCCCGAGCGGACGGTGTGCCTGATCCCCGAGTCCGCGCACGGCACCAACGCGGCCAGCGCCGTGCTGGCCGGCCTGCGCGTCGTGGTGGTCAAGTGCGGCGCCGACGGCGTGATCGAGCTGGGCGACCTGCGCGCCAGGCTCGCCGCGCACGAGGGCGCCATCGCCGCGATCATGCTCACCTATCCCTCGACCAACGGGGTGTTCGAGGAGACCGTCCGCCAGGTGTGCGATGAGGTGCACGCGGCCGGCGGCCAGGTCTACATCGACGGCGCCAACCTGAACGCGCTGGTCGGCCTGGCCCGGCCCGCCGAGTTCGGCGGCGACGTGTCGCACCTGAACCTGCACAAGACCTTCTGCATCCCGCACGGCGGCGGCGGTCCCGGTGTCGGCCCGGTCGCCGCCCGCGCCCACCTGGCCCCGTTCCTGCCCGGCCACCACGTGCTGGCCGGGTCGTCGGCGGTGAATAGCTCCGCTGCCGGGCACCTGGGCCCGGTGGCCGCCGCGCCGTACGGCTCGGCGGGCATCCTGCCCATCTCCTGGGCCTACATCCAGATGATGGGCGCGGCCGGACTGCGCCAGGCCACCCAGGTGGCGATCCTGTCGGCCAACTACGTGGCCCGCCGGCTGGACGAGCACTTCCCGGTGCTGTACGCCGGCCGGGGCGGGCTGGTCGCGCACGAGTGCATCCTGGACCTGCGGCCGCTCACCGCGCAGACCGGCATCACCGCCGAGGACGTCGCCAAGCGGCTCATCGACTACGGCTTCCACGCGCCGACGATGTCCTTCCCGGTGCCGGGCACGCTGATGGTCGAGCCCACCGAGAGCGAGGACCTGGCCGAGCTGGACCGGTTCTGCGACGCCATGATCGCGATCCGGGGCGAGATCGAGCGCGTCGCCGAGGGCACCAGCGACCCGCAGGACAACCCGCTGCGCAACGCCCCGCACACGGCCAGCATGCTGATCGGCGGTGACTGGAAGCACTCCTACGACCGGGAGTACGCGGCCTACCCGCTGGAGTCCGACCGCCGGTCGAAGTACTGGCCGCCGGTCCGCCGGATCGACCAGGCCTACGGCGACCGCAACCTGGTCTGCGCCTGCCCGCCGCCGGAGGCTTTCGAGTTCTAAAGGACCAGCCTGAGATAACACTCCGTAATTGATCAGGTGCGGGACAGTGAGACCCGCGGTGCCGATCATGATTCCAGCCTCCGGCCGTCCAGAGCCACGGGGCGGGTGACGACGGAGGTCCGCGGCCATGCTGAGCCGACACGCAGTGCCCCTGTTCATCGTGGCCGCGATTGCCAGCCTGCTCGCTGCGCCCGCGACGGCCAGCGCGCACCGCGCCCGGCCTGGCGGGACGGATGCCGGGAAACGGGTCACCATCTGCGCCCAGCATCACTACCGGGTGGTGACCGGGTCCGCGGGCCGCCGCTACGTGGTCGAGAACGGCAACTTCGGCGGCAAGCCCGAGTGCATCACCAACCGCGGCCTGCGGGCCAACTTCGAGATCACCAAGTCGGGGGCCAACAGCGCCGGCATCGAGCCCGTCGCCTACCCGTTCGCCCTGTACGGGTGCAGCTGGGGGCTGTGCACGCCGGGCACCAAGCTGCCGGCGCGGCTGAGCCGGGTCCGCCATGCCACCGCCAGCTGGCACATCCGCGGCCGGGCGGCCGGGCGGTGGAACGCCGCGTTCGATGTCTGGTTCGGCCGGCACCGCTCGGCCTACAAGGGCCAGGCTCGCGGCGCCGAGCTGATGATCTGGCTGAATGCGCGGCACGACCCGGCTACCCGCGCGCAGGTCATCCGGGTGGACCACCGGCGGTGGTACGTCTATCACTGGGTGACCTCGCACAACGGCGCGAGATGGAACTACATCCAGGTCCGCGCCGTCCGCCCGACTGAGCACGTGACCAACCTGGCCCTGCTGCCGGTCATTCACCGGGTCGAGCGGATGGGCCTGATCCGGCGCTGGTGGTGGATGCTCAACATCGAGTCCGGGTTCGAGATCTGGCGCGGCGGCAAGGGCCTGCAGACCAGGTCCTTCGCCGCCGGGGTGAGCCTGAAGCGCTAGCGGCGCGTCACCCGCGGCGGGCGACGATCTCCACCAGGTTGCCGTCGGGGTCCCGCAGCAGAGCGGCGCGGTTGCTGTTCCCGCTGTCGTGCGGCGGCTGGACTGCGGCTACCCCGGCCGCGACCAGCCGCTGGTAGTCCGCGTCCACGTCATCAGTCCAGACCGCCAGCGCCATGGCCGGGCTGCCCGGCGCCGCGCTGACCCCATGCACCCGCCGGGCCGCTTCCACGGTGCCCAGGCCGACAGTGAAGCCGCCGACCTGCAGCTCGACGTGGTCGGGAGTCCCGTCACGGGGCGTCCGGAAGGTCTCGGTGAATCCGAGGAGGTCGCCGTAGAAGGCCAGCGCCGCCTCGATGTCGCGGGTGTAGAGATTGACCAGCGCGGCAGTGAACATAGTCAGCAGGCTACTGCGGCCGGGCCGGGGCCAGCGGGCGGCTGGCACTAGGATGCGCCCATGCAGCTGATCACTGACGCCGGGCGGCTGACCCTCCCGGCCGACGGCGCGGGCGTGCACTGGGTGGAGCACCTGCGGGTGGCCGACCTCAGCGTCGGGACCTACACCATCCCGGCCGGCGGGACCGACACCCAGCAGCCGCACACCGAGGACGAGATCTACGTGATCACCGCCGGCCGGGCGACGCTGGTGGCCGGGCCCGGCGCCGTGGCGCTGGACGGCGGCGACCCGGCCGACACCGCGACCCAGCGCCAGCCGGTGCAGCCCGGCTCGGTGGTCTACGTGGCCGCCGGCGAGGTGCACCGGTTCACCGGCATCACCGAGGACTTCGCCGCGCTGGTGCTGTTCGCGCCCGCCGAGGAGTCCCGCGCCGGGCAGCGGTAGCCGCGGTGAGCGAGGTCCGCGGCGCGGAGTTCTGGGATGAGCGCTACCGGTCCAGCCACAAGCTGTGGAGCGGCCACCCCAACCCGCAGCTGGTCACCGAGGCCGCCGGGCTAGCGCCCGGCACTGCCCTGGACGCGGGCTGCGGTGAGGGTGCCGACGCCATCTGGCTGGCCCGCCGCGGCTGGCAGGTCACCGGCGCGGACCTCTCCTCGGTTGCGCTGGAGCGCGCCGCGGCCCGGGCCGCCGAGGCGGGCCCGCAGATTGCCGGCCGGATCACCTGGCGCCGCGCCGACCTGCTGGCGCAGAGCCAGGGCGCTGGCGCTGCTGGCCAGGCGGTCCTCGCGCCGGGCTCGTATGACCTGATCTCCGCGCAGTTCCTGCACTTCCCCGCGGCGCCCCGAGCGGCGCTGATCCGCGCGCTCGCCGGCGCCGTCGCCCCCGGCGGCACGCTGCTATTCGTCGGACACGACCCGTCCGACCTGCAGACCACTGTGCCCCGGCCGCCCGACCCCGGCCTGTTCGCCACCGCGGCGGAGCTGGCGGCCGTGCTGGACCCGGCCGGCTGGGAGATCATCTCCAGTGCCGCGCGGCCCCGCGAGGTCACCGACCCCGAGGGTCGCCCGGCGACGATCCGGGATGCGGTGCTGGCGGCCCGGCGGCGCTAGGCCGGGCCGTCGGACTGGACGACACGGCCCTTCCACTCGCCGCCGCGGCCCAGGTGGTGGCGGCGGGCCGAGTCGGCCGTCATCGCGGTGTACAGCAGCGCGATCAGCGGCAGCGCCGGCGCGCGCAGCGGCGACAGCCGGTAGAGCCGCAGCATGGGCACGAAGCTCGCGGTCATCAGGGCCCAGCCGGCCAGCCCGGCCGCGGCCAGCCCGGCGGCCGCTGCCCCGCCCCCGCTGGCCGCGGCGATCAGCCCGGCGATGGCGGCGGCGGGCGGCAGCAGGTAAAGCCACAGCAGGCCGATGACGGTGCCGGCCAGGATGGCGGGGGAGTAGCGCAGCTGGGTGTAGGCGCTGCGGGCCACCATGTCCCACAGCTGGGCCAGCCGGTCATACGGCCGGGTGCTGGACACCTCGGTGGTCAGCCCCAGCCAGGTGTCCGCGCCCGCGCCGTGCTTGAGCAGCTGACCCAGGGCCACGTCGTCGATGCGCGCGCCGCGGATGGCGGCCAGGCCGCCGGCCGCGGCCAGGACCTCCCGGCGGACCAGCATGCACCCGCCGGCTGCCGCGGCGGTGCGGCTGCCGCGCCGGTTCACCCGGCGGAACGGGTACAGCTGGGCGAAGAAATACACGAACGCGGGAACGATGAGCCGCTCCCAGCCGGTATCGGCGCGCAGCAGCGCCATCTGGGACACCATCGCGCGCCGGTCCCCGGCGGCGGCCCGGACCAGCCCGGTGACGGCGCCGGGCGCGTAGGCGATGTCGGCGTCGGTGAACAGCAGGTAGTCCGCGCCCGCGGCGGCGGCCATGCCCTGGGCCATGGCCCACACCTTGCCCGCCCAGCCCGCCGGACGGGGCCGCCCCGCCGCGATGGTCAGCGTCTTGCCCGGCGGGGCCGCTGCCGGGGCAGCCCCGGCCGGGTCAGCCTCCGCCAGGTCAGCCTCGCGCCGGGCCGGTGAGCTGGGTGGTGTGACTGACCGCCCACCCGGCGGCCCGGCCCAGCAGGGCAGCGGCCTGGGCGGTGCCGTCGGTGCTCTCGTCATCGACCAGGACCACGTTCAGCGCCCCGGCATAATCCTGGGCCAGCAGGCTGGGCAGGCTGCCCGGCAGCCCGGCGGCCTCGTCGCGGGCCGGGATCACGGCGGTCACCGCGGGCCACTGCGGCGGGTCGGCCGCCGCGCCGGGCAGCCGCTGGCTGGTCAGCCAGAACCCGCCGTGACATACCAGGAGATAGGCCCACGCGACGGCGGCCAGGGCGCTGGCCACGAGGGCGGGGATCATGGGCTCAGCCTGACATAACCGGGCTGCCGTCAGGCCGCCGCCTCCCGCGGATCAGCCGCCCGCGGGCACGCCGCCGGCGGCTATCTGGCCGGGAGTGTCGCCGGACATGAATAGAGTTAACGCTGTGGCAGATCCGGCGAGCTACCGGCCGGCATACGGCTCGATTCCTGAGTCCCCCGGCGTCTACCGATTCCGCGATGACGGCGGTCGCGTCGTCTACGTCGGCAAGGCCAAGAACCTGCGGCAGCGGCTGAATTCCTACTTCGCTGACTTCGCCAGCCTGCACCCGCGCACCCAGACCATGCTGACCACCGCGGCCCGGGTCGACTGGACCGTCGTCGGCACCGAGGTCGAGGCGCTGCAGCTGGAGTACTCCTGGATCAAGGAGTTCGACCCGCGCTTCAACGTCCGCTACCGCGACGACAAGAGCTACCCCTACCTGGCCGTCACCATGGACGAGGAGTACCCGCGGGTGATGGTCATGCGCGGTGCCCGGCGCCGGGGAGTGCGCTACTTCGGCCCCTACTCCCACGCCTGGGCGATCCGCGACACCGTCGACACCCTGCTGCGCGTATTCCCGGTGCGGACCTGCTCCGCCGGGGTGTTCAAGCGCGCGGGCCAGATCGGCCGGCCCTGCCTGCTCGGCTACATCGGCAAGTGCTCGGCGCCGTGCGTGGACCGGGTCAGCGCGGCCGAGCACCGGCTGCTGGCCGAGGAGTTCTGCGACTTCATGGCGGGCCAGTCCGGCAGGTTCATCCGCCGCCTGGAGGCCGAGATGCGCCGGGCCAGCGCCGCCGAGGAGTACGAGCGGGCGGCCCGGCTGCGCGACGACGTCCAGGCCCTGCAGCGGGCGCTGGAGAAGCAGGCCGTCGTGCTCGGCGACGGCACTGACTGCGATGTCATCGCCCTGGCCCAGGACCAGCTGGAAGCGGCCGTGCAGATCTTCTACGTGCGCGGCGGGCGGGTCCGCGGCCAGCGCGGCTGGGTGGTCGACAAGGTCGAGGAAGTCACCACCGGCGAGCTGGTCGAGCAGTTCCTGGGCCAGGTGTACCGGGATGACGCGGTAGCGGCCGACCGGGCCGTCGCGCCGGAGCCCGCGGGATCGCGCCGGGGCGAGCTGCGCGAGGCGGGCGGCGGCGCCGGCCGGGGCGGCGGCACCCGCAGCGGCACGGCGGCGGGCCTGGTGCCGCGCGAGGTGCTGATCCCCGAGCTGCCGCCGGATCCTGGCGCGGTCGAGGAATGGCTGGCCGAGCGCCGCGGCAGCCGGGTCGGCCTGCGGGTGCCGCAGCGCGGCGACAAGAAGGCGCTCCTGGACACCGTGGCCCGCAATGCCGCTGAGTCGCTGGCCCTGCATAAGACCCGCCGGGCCAGCGACCTGACCACGCGCAGCCGCGCGCTCAGCGAGATCCAGGAAGCGCTCGGGCTGGATGACGCGCCGCTGCGGATCGAGAGCTACGACGTGTCCAACCTGCAGGGCACCCACGTGGTGGCCTCGATGGTGGTGTTCGAGGACGGGCTGGCCCGCAAGTCGGAGTACCGCCGGTTCGCCATCAGGGGCCTGGACGGGACCGACGACGTGGCGGCCATCCACGAGGTGATCGGGCGCCGGTTCCGCCGCTACGTGGAGGAGCGGGACCAGATCGCCGAGGCCGCCGAGGCTGACCCGGCCGCGGAGGAGGAACTGCAGCGCCAGCGCAAGTTCGCCTACCCGCCCGGGCTGCTGGTCATCGACGGCGGCCCG
The DNA here is from genome assembly GCA_963780555.1 of uncultured Actinomycetota bacterium. GTDB lineage: Bacteria > Actinomycetota > Actinomycetes > Streptosporangiales > Streptosporangiaceae > DASUBV01. The sequence continues at coordinate 1,655,344 of CAWACD010000002.1, forward strand.
GCCCAGGTCGCCGCGGCGGTCCGGGCGCTGGAAGAGGTCGGCGTCGTGGACGTAGCCGTCTGCGGGCTGGCCAAGCGGCTGGAGGAGGTGTGGCTGCCCGGCGATGACAGCCCGGTGATCCTGCCGCGCACCAGCGAGGGCCTGTACCTGCTGCAGCGGGTCCGCGACGAGGCCCACCGCTTTGCCATCACCTATCACCGCAAGAAGCGCTCGGCCGCGCTGACCGTCAGCGAACTGGACGGCGTTCCTGGCCTTGGCCAGGCGCGGCGGGCTACGCTGCTGCGGCACTTCGGGTCAGTGCGCAAGCTCAGCGCAGCGACCGCCAGCGAGATCGCCGAGCTGCCCGGCTTCGGCCAGCGGACCGCCGAGGCGGTCTTCGCGGCGCTGCACCCGGCCGGGCCGGCCGGCACGAACGAGGGGGAAGCCATGATCGGGGGGAGCACCGTGATCAACGGCGGTGGCGCATGACAGCCGACGACACCGCGCCGGAGCTGGTGATCATCACCGGCCTGTCCGGCGCCGGGCGCAGCACGGCGGCTAAGTCGCTGGAGGACCTGGACTGGTTCGTCGCCGACAACATGCCGCCTGACCTGCTGCCCACCATGGCCGACCTGGCGCGGCGGGCGAAGGGCGCCGTGCCCCGGCTGGCGGCCGTGGTGGACGTCCGCAGCCGGGCCTTCTCTACCGACCTGAAGTCCGCCATCAGTGACCTGCACGCCCGCGGCGTGCGGCCCTTCGTGGTGTTCCTGGAGGCGGCCGACGAGACCCTGGTGCGCCGGTTCGACAGCGTCAGCCTGCCGCACCCGCTGCAGGAGGGCGGCCGGGTGGTGGACGGCATCGCCGCCGAGCGGGAGCTGCTGCAGCCGCTGCGCGCCGAGGCCGACCTGGTGCTGGACACCTCCGCGCTGAACGTGCACGAGCTGCGCTCGCGGATGCGGGACACCTTCGCTGCCGAGGGCGACACCGCGCTGCGGGTCACCGTGGTGTCGTTCGGCTTCAAGTACGGCCTGCCGGTGGACGCCGACATGGTCGCCGACTGCCGGTTCCTGCCCAACCCGCACTGGGTCGCCGAGCTGGCGCCGCTGACCGGCCGGGACCGGCCGGTGCGCGAGTACGTGCTGGGCCAGCCCGGCGCGGACGACTTCCTGGACGCCTACCTCAAGGCGCTGCGGATCGCGCTGGCCGGCTATGACCGTGCCGGGCGGCATTTCGTGGTGCTCGCGGTGGGCTGCACCGGGGGCAAGCACCGCAGCGTGGTCATCGCCGAGGAGATCGCGGCCCGGCTGGGCAGCTCCTGGTCGGGCATCCAGGTGTCGCACCGCGACCTGGGGCGCGAGTAGGCCGATGCCGCCGGACCAGAGTGCAGGCGAAGTCGCGGGGCGGCCGCATTTCCAGAAGGTCGTCGCCCTCGGCGGCGGGCACGGCCTGCACGCGTCGCTGTCGGCGCTGCGGCGGGTCACCCGGGACCTCACCGCGGTGGTCACAGTGGCCGACGACGGCGGGTCCAGCGGCCGGCTGCGCCGCGAGTTCGGCGTGCTGCCGCCCGGCGACCTGCGGATGGCGCTGGCCGCGCTGTGCGGCGACGATGCCTGGGGAACGACCTGGAGCCGGGTCATCCAGCACCGCTTCACCGGCGAGGAGGACCTCGGCGGGCACTCGGTGGGCAATGTCCTGATCGTCGCGCTGTGGGAGCTGCTCGGGGACTCGGTCCAGGGCCTGGACTGGGTGGCCCGGCTGCTGGGCGCCCACGGCCGGGTGCTGCCGATGTGCTCGGTGCCGCTGGACCTGGCCGCAGAAGTCGAGGGCGCAGATCCGCGCAGGCCGGACGAGATCAGCGTGGTTCGCGGTCAGGTCGCCTGCGCGACCACGCCAGGGCGGGTACGGTCGGTGTCGTTGATTCCCGCGGATCCGCCGGCCTGCCCGGAAGCGGTGCAGGCGATCGGGTCCGCGGACTGGGTAGTGCTCGGGCCCGGCTCGTGGTTCACCAGCGTGCTCCCGCACCTGCTGGTGCCCGGCCTCGCGCGGGCACTGCTGGACACTCGCGCGCGGCGGATCGTCGCGCTGAACCTGGCACCGCAGCCGGGGGAGACGGAGGGCTTCTCCCCGCATGCGCACCTGGAGGTACTGGCCGACCATGCGCCGGAGCTGGTCATAGACGTGGTGCTTGCTGACATTAACGCGGTGGAGGGAACCAAAGCGGAGCTCGAGAAGGCGGCCGGATTGCTCGGCGGCCGTCTCGTGCTGGCTGACCTGGCCATGGGGGACGGGTCGCCTCGCCATGATCCGCGGCGGCTGGCCGGCGCGTTCGCGCAGATATTCGAGGGGGAGTGAAGCCGATGGCGCTGACCAGCCTGGTGAAAGACGAGCTGAGCCGGGTCACCGTGCTCAAGCCGTGCTGCCGGAAGGCGGAGGTATCGACGCTGCTGCGCTTCGCCGGCGGCCTGCACCTGGCCGCGGGGCGCATCGTAATCGAGGCTGAGCTCGACACCGGGGTGGCCGCGCGGCGGCTCCGCAAGGACATCGCCGAGGTCTTCGGGCACTCCTCCGAGCTGATCGTGGTGGCGCCCGGCGGGCTGCGCAAGGGCAACCGGTACGTGGTGCGGGTCAGCAAGGACGGGGACAGCCTGGCCCGGCAGACCGGCCTGGTGGACAGCCACGGGCGGCCGGTCCGCGGGCTGCCGCGGCAGGTCGTGTCCGGCACGACCTGCGACTGCGAGGCGGCCTGGCGCGGGGCGTTCCTGGCCCACGGCTGCCTGACCGAGCCCGGCCGCTCGATGTCGCTGGAGCTGACCTGCCCCGGCCCGGAGACGGCGCTGGCCATGGTCGGCGCCGCCCGGCGGCTGAAGATCCACGCCAAGGCGCGGGACGTGCGGGGGGTGGACCGGGTCGTGGTCCGCGACGGGGACGCGATCAGCGCGCTGCTGACCCGGCTCGGCGCCCACGACAGCGTGCTGGCCTGGGAGGAGCGGCGGATGCGCCGCGAGGTCCGGGCCACGGCCAACCGGCTGGCCAACTTCGACGACGCCAACCTGCGGCGCAGCGCCCGGGCCGCCGTCGCCGCCGGGGCCAGGGTGGAGCGGGCGCTGGAGATCCTGGGCACCGACGCGCCCGAGCACCTGATCGTGGCCGGCGAGCTGCGGATCAAGCACCGGCAGGCCAGCCTGGAGGAGCTTGGCCAGCTGGCTGAGCCGGTGCTGACCAAGGACGCCATCGCCGGGCGGATCCGGCGGCTGCTGGCCCTGGCCGACCGGCGGGCCACGGAGCTGGGCGTGCCCAACACCGAGGCCACGCTGACCCCGGACATGCTGGTCCCCTGAGGCCGCCGCGTGCAGGGCGGGCGCCGGCTGTCCGGTAATCTCATGAGGCCGGGACAGGCCGGGCAGCGCGGCCCGCGATCGTCGGCTTTCCGCTCGCTAAGAGCGTTCCACATCCGAAGGAGATGGCGCAGTGACTGTCCGCGTGGGCATCAACGGTTTTGGCCGGATCGGGCGGAATTTCTGGCGTGCGGTGCAGGCCGGCGCCGGCGGTGCCGCTGACATCGAGATCGTCGCCGCCAATGACCTGGGCGATGTGGCCACCTGTGCGCACCTGCTCAAGTACGACACTCTGCTGGGCACCCTGAGCGAGGAGGTCACCGCCGACGGCGACGTGATCCGCGCCGGGTCCTCGGAGATCAAGATGCTGGCCGTGCGCGAGCCCGCCGAGCTGCCCTGGGGCGAGCTGGGCGTGGACGTGGTCATCGAGTCCACCGGCCGGTTCACCAAGGCCGCCGACGCGGGCAAGCACCTGCAGGCCGGCGCGCGCAAGGTGATCATCTCGGCGCCTGCCTCGGGCGAGGACATCACCGTCGTGATGGGCGTGAACGACGCCGCCTACGACCCCGCGGCGCACCACATCATCTCCAACGCCTCGTGCACCACCAACTGCGTGGCGCCGATGGCCAAGGTGCTGCACGACAGCTTCGGCATCCGGCAGGGCCTGATGACCACGGTGCACGCCTACACCAATGACCAGGTGATCCTGGACTTCCCGCACAAGGACCTGCGCCGGGCCCGCGCGGCCGCGCAGAACATCATCCCGACCACCACCGGCGCCGCCAAGGCGACCGCGCTGGTGCTGCCCGAGCTCAAGGGCAAGCTGGACGGCATGGCGATGCGGGTGCCGGTGATGGACGGGTCGATCACCGACCTGGTCGTCCGGCTGGAGCGCGAGGTCACCAGGGACGAGGTCAACTCGGCCTACCGGGCCGCGGCCGACGGCCCGCTGAAGGGCTACCTGCACTACACCGCCGACCCGATCGTGTCCTCCGACATCGTCGGCACGGCCTTCTCCTGCACCTTCGACTCCAGCCTCACGATGGCGTTCGGCGACCAGGTCAAGGTCCTCGGCTGGTACGACAACGAGTGGGGCTACTCCAACCGGCTGGCCGACCTCACCGGCCTGGTCGGCGCGTCGCTCGGCGACCGATGAGGACTGCCCGCTGATGAAGAGCATCGACGACCTGGCGGTCAGCGGCGCGACCGTGCTGCTGCGGGCCGACCTGAACGTCCCGCTGGACGGCACGGCCATCACCGATGACGGCCGGATCCGGGCCAGCCTGCCCACCATCACCAAGCTGACCGGGCGCGGCGCCCGGCTGGTCATCGTCGCCCACCTGGGCCGGCCCAAGGGCGCCGACTACGCCGAGCGCGCGGCCGGCGGCCCGTCGCTGGCCCCGGTCGCGGCCCGGCTGGGCGAGCTGCTGGGCCAGCCGGTGCCGCTGGCCGCCGACGTGGCCGGGCCCTCGGCTGCTGCGGTGGCCGCCGGGCTGGCCGACGGCCAGGTGGCGCTGCTGGAGAACGTTCGCTTCGAGCCCGCTGAGACCAGCAAGGACGAGGGCGAGCGGGCCGGGCTGGCGGCCCGGCTGGCCGCCCTGGCCCAGCTGTATGTGGGTGACGGGTTCGGCGCGCTGCACCGCCGGCACGCCAGCGTCTACGACGTGCCCCGGCTGCTCCCGGCTGCGGCCGGCGACCTGGTGCTGGCCGAGGTCGCAGTGCTGCGCCAGCTGACCGGCACGCCCGAGCGGCCCTACGTGGTGGTGCTGGGCGGCGCCAAGCCGTCGGACAAGCTACCGGTGATCTCCAGCCTGCTCGACGTGGCCGACCGGGTGCTGATCGGCGGCGGGATGTCCTACACCTTCCTGACCGCGCAGGGCCACGAGATGGGCCGCTCGCTGCTGGAGGCCGACAAGGTGGACGAGGTCCGCCAGGTGCTGGCCGAGGCTGACCGCCGCGGGGTGGAGATCGTGCTGCCGGTGGACCTGGTCGGGGCGGCCAAGTTCGCCCCGGACGCTGACCACGACGTGTACGACGTGACCGCGTTCCCCGCCGACCATGAGGGCGTCGACATCGGCCCGCGCACCCGCGAGCTATTCGCGGCGAAGCTGGCCGACGCCGCGACGGTGTTCTGGAACGGCCCGGTCGGCGTCTTTGAGTTCCCGGCCTTCGCGGCCGGCACCCTGGCGGTGGCCCGCGCCATCGCCCGCGTGCCGGGCCTGACGGTGGTCGGCGGCGGCGACTCGGCCGCCGCGGTCCGCCAGCTGGGCCTGCCCGACGACGCCTTCAGCCACATCTCGACCGGCGGCGGCGCCAGCCTGGAGTACCTGGAAGGCGCTTCGCTGCCCGGCCTGCTGGCCCTGGAGGCGTCCCGGTGAGCCCGGCCAGGGGGCCGGCCGGCCGCAAGCCGCTGGTGGCCGGCAACTGGAAGATGCACAACAACCACTTCGAGGCGCTGGCGCTGACCCAGAAGCTGGCGTTCGGGCTGAACGCCAAGGACTTCGCTGCCGCGGACGTGGCCGTGCTGCCGCCCTTCACCGCGCTGCGCAGCGTGCAGACCCTGATCGAGGGCGACAAGCTGCAGCTGACCTACGGCGCCCAGGACATCTCCGCCCACGACCAGGGCGCCTACACCGGCGAGGTCTCGGGCAGGATGCTGGCCAAGCTCGGCTGCCACTACGTCCTGGCCGGGCACTCCGAGCGGCGGCAGTACCACCACGAGGACGACGCCCTGGTGGGGGCGAAGGTCCAGGCGGCGCTGCGGGTGCAGATCGTGCCCATCCTGTGCGTGGGCGAGCCGCTGGCGGTCCGCGAGGCCGGGGAGCACCTGGCGCACATCATCGGCCAGCTGGACGGCGCGCTGGACGGGCTGACCGCCCAGCAGGCCGGCAGCCTGGTGGTGGCCTATGAGCCGGTATGGGCGATCGGGACCGGCCAGGTGGCCACGCCCGGGGACGCCCAGGAGGCCTGCGGGGCTATCCGAGGCCGGATTTCCGCCGTTCACGGGGACGAAGTGGCCGGTGGTATGCGTATTCTGTATGGCGGGTCCGTGAAGCCCGACAACATGCCCGCGATCATGGCCCAGCCGGACATCGACGGGGCGCTGGTCGGCGGGGCGAGCCTGGATGCTGGCGATTTCGTGCGGATCTGCCGGTATCGTGAACTGGCCCCTGTGTCCTGATCCGGCATCCTGAGCGACGAGACGAGAAGAAGCAGCAGTGACCATCGCGATCTCTATTGTCCTGATCATTACCAGCCTGCTCATGGTGGTCCTGGTGCTGCTGCACAAGGGCAAGGGCGGCGGGCTGTCGGACCTCTTCGGCGGCGGAGTCTCTTCGTCGCTGGGCTCTTCTTCGGTGGTCGAGCGGAACCTGGACCGGATCACGATTTTCACCGGTGTCCTATGGTTTGTATGCATTGTCGCGCTCGGTCTGCTGACCAATCGCTAACAGTAGGGCGGCCGCTATCGCGAGCGGCGGGTAGTGCGTCTTAAGGCAAGGGGTGAGCAGTGAGTAGTGGCAACGCCATCCGCGGCAGCCGGGTGGGAGCCGGGCCCATGGGCGAGGCGGAGCGAGGCGAGGCAGCACCGCGCGTGCGTATCTCGTTCTGGTGCTCCAGCGGGCACGAGACCGTGCCGAGCTTCGCCAGTGACGCGGTTGTCCCCGAGCTCTGGGACTGCCCGCGCTGCGGCCTGCCCGCCGGCCAGGACGAGGCGCACCCGCCTGCGCCGCCGCACACCGAGCCGTACAAGACCCACCTGGCGTACGTGAAGGAGCGGCGCAACGACACCGACGGCGCCGCCATCCTGGCCGAGGCGCTGGAGCGCATGCGCAAGGGCGCCTAGCCGGCCGCCGCGCCGGCCCGCTAGTTCCGCCGTCTCCGGCGGCCCCAGTGGCCGCTGCCTAGTGCGCGAAGCCGCTGCGCTGCGCGCCGGGTAGCAGCGGCGCCGGCGGCGCGGGCATCGCGGCCAGGACGTCGGCCTGCGTGCGCAGGTCGGTCAGCAGGGCGTCCGCCAGGTCCATGCTGAAGCCGTTGCGCACCACGATCCGCAGCACGGCCGTGTCCTGCATGTCCTGCGGGAAGGTGTAGGCCGGGACCAGCCAGCCGCGCTGGCGCAGCCGCTCGGACAAGTCGAAGACGGTGTAGCCGGCGTCGCCGGTGAGCTGGAAGGCCAGCACCGGCAGCTCGGTGCCGTCGGACAGCAGCTCGAACGGGCCCATCGCCGCGATCTGACCGGCCAGGTGCCGGGCGACGTCCTGGCAGGCCTGCTGGACCTTGCGGTAGCCCTCGAAGCCCAGCCGCAGGAAGTTGTAGTACTGGGCGACGACGTTGCCGCCGGGCCGGGAGAAATTCAGCGCGAAGGTCGGCATCTCGCCGCCCAGGTAGTTCACCTTGAACACCAGGTCGTCGGGCAGGGCCGCGGCGTCGCGCCAGATGACCCAGCCCACCCCCGGGTAGACCAGGCCGTACTTGTGCCCGGAGGTGTTGATTGAGGCCACCCGCGGGACCCGGAAATCCCACTCCAGGTCCGGGTGCAGGAACGGCGCGATGAAGCCGCCCGAGGCGCCGTCCACGTGCACCGGGATGTCCCAGCCCGAGGCGGCCTGGACCTCGTCGAGGGCGGCGGCGATCTCCGCCACCGGCTCGTAGCTGCCGTCCATGGTGGAGCCCAGGATGGCCACCACCCCGATGGTGTTCTCGTCGCAGCGCGCGGCCGCCTCCGGACCGGTCAGGTGCAGCCGCCCCGGCTCCATCGGGACCATCCGCGGCTCGACCTGCCAGTACCGGCAGAACTTCTCCCAGCAGACCTGCACGTTGGCCCCCATGACCAGGTTGGGCCGGGCGCCGGGGGCGCCCGCGGCCGCCTGGCGGGCCCGCCACCGCCACAGCAGGGCCATGCCGCCGAGCATGCAGGCCTCGCTGGACCCGGTGGTGGAGCAGCCCGTGCCGCCCGCCGAGATGTCGGCGTGCCACAGGTTGGCCAGGATGGCCACGCAGCGGCGCTCGATCTCGGCCGTCTGCGGGTACTCGTCCTTGTCGATCATGTTCTTGCTGAAGCACTCGGCCATCAGCTGCTCGGCCTGCGGCTCCATCCAGGTGGTGACGAACGTCGCCAGGTTCAGCCGCGCGTTGCCGTCCAGGATCAGCTCATCCCGGACCACCTGCAGCGCCGTGCTGGGCAGCATGCCGTCGGCCGGGATGCGGTTACGCGGCACGGGATGGCTCCCGGCCCGGACATACAGCGGGTTGATGTCGAGGTCATCCGCCCCGGCCGGCTCTTCGTCCTTCGCGTGCAGGGCCATCTGCGTACGCTCCCTTCGCTGGCCTGCCGATGCTACCGGGGCTGCTCCGCCTGGCGGCGCAGGTAGCGGCACAGCAGGAAGCCGTCGTCGGCGGTCACCACGTGGGCCAGCCGCAATGCGGCGGGGAGGTCCGCGGCGCCGGGGTCCGGGCTGGCCGGGTCCGGGCCGGCCGGGTCCGGGCTGGCCAGGATCCGCCGGGCGCTGCCGCCCGCCAGCACCGGGCTGATCGTCAGGCACAGGTCATCGAGCAGGCCGCCGGCCGCGATCTGGGCCAGCAGCCGCGGCCCGCCCTCGGTCAGGATCCGCCGGTGCCCGCGGCCGGCCAGTGCCGTCACCGCGTCGCGCGCCGAGACGTGCTCGCGCCCGGCGGTGATGATCTCGGCCCGGCGGCCCAGGGCCGCCCGGCGCGCGGCCGGCGCTGTCTCGGTGGTCAGCACGATGGTGCGGGAGTCCGGCGCGGCGCCGGCCACCAGCCGGGAGTCCGGGTCCAGGTCCAGGCTGGCGCTGATCACCGCGATCGGCGGGGCTGCCGGACGGCCGGCGCGCAGCCGCCCGGCCAGGCCGGCGGGCAGGACGGCGGCCGGCCGGGCCGGGCCGTAACCCTCAGCGCGGGCCGTGCCGGCGCCCACCACGACGACGTCGGCCAGCGCCCGGAGCAGCTGGAACAGCTGCCGGTCGGCCGGACCGCCGAGCCCGCCGGACCGCCCGGCCAGCTCCGCGGCACCATCCGCGCTCGCGACCATGTTGGCCCGGACCCAGGCTCGGCCGGCCAGATCCGCCGGGTAGGCGTACAGGCCCGCCAGCAGCTCCGCGTCCGCGGCTCCGGCCGCGCCGGGCGGGCCCGGCGGGGCCGGCGAGCCGGGCGGGGCCGCCGAGCCGGGCGCGCGATAGATGACCTGCACGCCAGCAGTGAATCAGATCCGGCCCGCGGCCGCCCGCAGCGCCCGGCACCGGGCGCGTGTCTGGTGGGATTGGTGAGATCAGATGGAAGAAAGGTAAGTGTGAGCGGATATCAGGGACTCATTCTGATATTGCTTATGGGATTGCATGGCGTTATCCCGATTCGGTAAGGCAGGATGTGCGCAGGACGCCGTGGCAAACCAGTGCGAAAAGGGAGAGAGGCGAGGCGCGTGGAGGTCGTTGCCCTGGCTATCTGGGCCGGGACCGCGTGCTTCGGGTTATATCTGTTAGGCATCTGGCTCTCGCACGGCGGGCTGCGCCAGCAGGCCACCCGCATCACCGTCTTCCCCGCGGTGCTGATCTTCGCGCACCCGGTCCTGGCCACTGCGGGGCTGACCTTCTGGATCGCCTTCATGCTGACGCAGGACACGACGTTTGCCTGGTGCGGATTCGGCGTGCTGGCGGCCTCGGCGATGCTCGGCTTCGTGATGCTGACCCGCTGGCTGGTCGGCCGGGGCGGTAAGCACGCCCGGGGCGCCGAGCAGCACTTCCCGGCCAAGATCGTGGCCGTGCACGGCCTGGTCGGCCTGACGACCTTCGCCCTGGTCCTGATCAGCGCGACGATGGCCACCCGCCCGGGTTAGCTGCCGCGAGCGCAGGCCGCCGGCCGGCGCTGGGCGGGTGCTAGCCGCTGACGGCCTGCAGCACCAGCACGGTCCGGCCCGCCACTTCCGCGTCCGCCGGGGCCGTCAGGAGCTGCGGCGGCGCATCCGCGGCCGCCGCGGAGGTATCGGCCACCACCTGCCAGCCCGCCGGGAAGCCGGCCTCCGGCAGCCGGAAGGAGACCGGCTCGGCCCGGGCATTGAACAGCAGCAGGAACGAGTCGTCGCGCACCACGTCGCCGCGCGGCCCCGGCTCGGTGATCGCCTCGCCGTTCAGGAATACTCCGACCGACTTGGCCTGCCCGTCCCGCCAGTCGCTCTCGGTCATCTGCCGGCCCGATGGCGCCAGCCAGATGATGTCGCGCAGCCCCGAGACCGCCTCCAGCTGGCCGCTGAAGAAGCGGCGCCGCCGGAACACCGGGTGGGCGCGGCGCAGCTCGGCCAGCATGCGGGTGAACTCCAGCAGGTCGGCGTGCTTGCTGGCGCCGTCCCAGTCGACCCAGGAGATCTCGTTGTCCTGGCAGTAGGCGTTGTTGTTGCCCTGCTGGGTGCGGCCCAGCTCATCGCCGGCCGTCAGCATCGGCACGCCCTGCGAGCAGAACAGCGTGACCAGGAAATTGCGGACCTGCCGGGCGCGCAGCTCGGAGACCGCCTGGTCGTCGGCCGGGCCCTCGGTGCCGCAGTTCCAGGACCGGTTGTCATCCGTGCCGTCCCGGTTGTCCTCGCCGTTGTCCTCGTTGTGCTTGCCGTTGTAGCTGACCAGGTCGGCCAGGGTGAACCCGTCATGACAGGTGACGAAGTTGACCGAGGCGACCGGCCGCCGGGCGCTGGTCTCGTACAGGTCGCTGGAGCCGGTGAGCCGGGAGGCGAACTCGGGCAGCGAGGCCGGCTCGCCGCGCCAGAAGTCGCGCACGGTGTCGCGGTACTTACCGTTCCACTCCGACCACAGCGGCGGGAACTTGCCGACCTGGTAGCCGCCCTCGCCGACATCCCAGGGCTCGGCGATCAGCTTGACCTGGGAGACCACCGGGTCCTGCTGGACCAGCTCGAAGAAGGTGGCCAGCCGGTCCACCTGATGCAGCTCGCGGGCCAGCGCCGAGGCCAGGTCGAACCGGAAGCCGTCCACGTGCATCTCCAGCACCCAGTACCGCAGCGAGTCCATGATCAGCTGCAGCGCGTGCGGGTGCCGGACGTTCAGGCTGTTGCCGCATCCGGTGTAGTCCAGGTAACGGGCCGGGCGGTCGGCGTCGAGCTGGTAGTAGGCGGCGTTGTCGATGCCGCGGAACGACAGCGTGGGACCGAGGTGGTTGCCCTCGGCGGTGTGGTTGTAGACGACGTCGAGGATGACCTCGATCCCGGCCGCGTGCAGCGCCTTGACCATGGCCTTGAACTCGGCTACCTGGCCGTGCGGCTCGGGGGCGGCGGAGTAGGCCTTGTGCGGCGCGAAGAACCCGATGGTGTTGTAGCCCCAGTAGTTGGTCAGCCCCCGCTGCACCAGCGGCTGCTCGGGCACGAACTGGTGCACCGGCATCAGTTCCACGGCCGTCACGCCGAGCCGCGTCAGATGCTCGATCACCGGCGGTGCCGCCAGTCCCGCGTAGCTGCCGCGCAGTCCCTCGGGCACCTCGGGGTTGCGCAGCGTCAGGCCGCGCACGTGCGCCTCGTAGATGAGCGTCTCGTGGTAGGGGGTGCGCGGCTGCCGGTCGTCGGCCCAGTCGAAATACGGGTTGATCACCACGCTGCGCGGCATGTACGGCGCACTGTCCGCGGTGTTCACCGTCGCCGGGTCACCGGACGGGCAGGAAAACAGCGCCTCATCCCAGCGCAGCCCGCCCTCGACGGCCTTGCCGTAGGGGTCCAGCAGCAGCTTGGCGGGGTTGCAGCGATGGCCGCGGGCGGGGTCATACGGCCCGTGCACCCGGTACCCGTAGCGCTGGCCGGGGCCGATGCCGGGCAGGTAGCAGTGCCAGACGAAGCCGTCGACCTCGGTCAGCTCGATCCGGGTCTCGCCCGCCAGCGCATCACCGGCGGCCGGAGCCCCCGAGGGCGCTGCCTCGCCCTCATACAGGCACAGCTCGACCCGCTCGGCGACCTCGGAGAACAGGGCGAAGTTCGTCCCCGATCCGTCCCAGGTGGCGCCGAGCGGGTAGGCAGTTCCGGGCCACAGATGCATCCGCAGACTTTACCGGGGGGCAGGCACTAGTGATCGCGCCAGCACTTCGGGCAGCGCCAGCCCGTCCGGCAGCGTCCCGAACGGGGCGCCGGGCCCGCCGGGGGCGCCGGGATCGAGCCGGGAGGCGCAGAACGCCTCGGCCACCGGGCCGGGCGAGAACCGGGTCAGCAGCGCGGCCTGCAGCACCACCGCCAGCTGCCCGGCCAGCCGCCGGGCCCCGTAGCCCGCAGGCCGGGCGCCGGCCAGCCCGGCCAGGTCGCGCCGCAGCCGTCCAGCGGCGGCGTCCAGCCGCCGGTCGGCCCCGGCGGCCGCGTCGATCTCGGCCAGCACCTGCCCGGCCGCTTCCGGCCGGCGGGTCAGGGCCCGCAGCACGTCCAGCGCGGTCACGTTGCCCGAGCCTTCCCAGATCGAGTTCAGCGGCGCGTCCCGGTACAGCCGCGGCATCTGCGAGTCCTCCACGTAGCCGTTGCCGCCCAGGCACTCCAGGGCCTCGCCGGCCACCATCGGCGCCCGCTTGCACACCCAGAACTTGGCCGCCGGCAGCGCCAGCCGCAGCAGGTCCGCCTCGCCGGCATCGCCGCGGGCGGCCCGGTCCGCCGCCCCGGCCAGCCGCATCGCCAGCACGGTCGCCGCCTCGGATTCCAGCGTCAGGTCGGCGATGACGCTTTCCATCAGCGGATGGTCCAGCAGGGCTTTCCCGAACGCCTGCCGGGCGCTGGCGTAAGCCGCCGCGGTGACGCACGCCTGGCGCATCTGCGCGGCGCTGCCCAGCACGCAGTCCAGCCGGGTGGCGGTCACCATCTCGATGATCGTCGCCACCCCGCGGCCGGGCTCGCCCACCAGCCAGGCCGCCGCCCCGTCGAACTCGACCTCGGCCGAGGCGTTGGAGCGGTTGCCCAGCTTGTCCTTGAGCCGCTGCAGCCGCATGGCGTTGCGGGAACCGTCCGGCAGCACCCGGGGCAGCAGGAAGCAGCTGAGCCCCTCCGGGGCCTGCGCCAGGACCAGGAACAGGTCGCACATCGGGGCCGAGCAGAACCACTTGTGGCCGGTCAGGACATACCCCCCGGCGCCGTCGGGCTCGGCCCGGGTGGTGTTGGCCCGCACGTCCGAGCCGCCCTGCTTCTCGGTCATCCCCATGCCCGCCAGCAGCCCGGCCTTGCCCTGCGGGACGGCCAGGCCCGGCTGGTAGTCCAGCGTGGTCAGCAGCGGCTCCCAGGCCGCGGCCAGGTCGCTGCTGTGGCGCAGCGCCGGGACCACCGCGTAGGTCATCGACACCGGGCACCCGTGGCCGGCCTCGGCCTGGGTCCAGACGTAGAACTTGGCCGCCCGGGCCACGTGCGCCCCTGGCCGGAGGTCGGCCCACGGCGCGGCATGCATCCCGTAGCGGATGGCGGTGTCCATCAGCTGATGCCAGGCCGGGTGGAACTCCACCTCGTCGATCCGGTTGCCGAGCTGGTCGAAGGCGCGCAGGACCGGGGGACAGGCGTTAGCCAGCCGGGCCAGTTCCTGGGTGGCCGGAGCGCCCGCCAGCTGCCCCAGCTCGTGCAGCTCAGCGGTGACCCAGCCGGCACCCTCGCGATCGGCGGCCGACAGCAGCGCCGGGTCGGCGGCAACGTCGTGCCCCGCCAGCGGGCGGACCTGGTTGGTGACCTCGTGGGTCGGGTGCGGCCCGCTCCTTACAGGTGGATGCCGCACTCGGTCTTGCCCTGGCCAGCCCAGCGGCCGCTGCGCGGGTCGGCGCCCTGCTCCACCCGGGCGGTGCAGGTGCGGCAGCCGATCGACGGGTAGCCGTCGTCGACCAGCGGGTTGACCAGCACGTTATTGGCCGCGATGTAGTCGTCGACCTCCTGCTGGGACCATTCGACGATCGGGTTGACCTTGATCATCTCGCGGCGGGGGTCCCACATGACGGCCCCGGTGTCGCTGCGGGCCTCGGTCTCCTCCCGGCGGACCCCGGTGAGCCAGGCGTCGTAGGGGCCGAGCGCCTGCTCCAGCGGCACGACCTTGCGCAGGTAGCAGCACAGGTCGGGGTTGCGGCTGTACAGCCGCGGGCCCAGCTCGGCGTCCTGCTCGTCAACCGTGGTCGGCGGCGTGACGTTGATCAGGTTCACCGGGTAGACGGCCTGTACTGCATCGCGGGTCCCGATGGTCTCGGCGAAGTGATAGCCGGTGTCCAGGAACAGCACGTCGATGTTCGGGACCTGCTGGGAGGCCAGGTGGATGATCACCGCGTCGGTCATCGACGAGGTGATGCACAGCCGGCTGCCGAAGGTCTCCGCCGCCCAGGCGATCACGTCCTGGGCCGGAGCCCCGGCCAGGGCCTCAGCGGCGTCGGCGGCCAGTTTCTCCAGCGCGGACTTCGCGGGAGACGGCGTGCTGGAAGCCTGGCGGGGCAGCCCTAGCCAGGTCTGCCGGGCGTCGGCGGCGTTCACGCGGTCGCTCCTGACTCGGCGGCTACTTCGGTCACAGCACGAGATCCGGCACAGCCTAGCGTCTGAGCCCGCGTGCCGCCAGGCAGCCCGCTGGCCTCCACCGCGCTGTGCACAAAGACTTCATGTCCACAGTAGGGCGAAAAAAACGGAACCGCACGCTCTGTCGCGAAAGTCACAATAGGACCTCCATGCCGCGGGGCTCGGACATGTGACGCAACTAGCGGATGGCTCAACCTATTCCGGCCGGGCCGATGACACCGATACCCGTCTCAGCCCTGCCGAACCCAGCCCTGGAACGGCTCGGCGGGCTGGCGGGGCGGCTGGTGCTGGCAGTCACACCAGGACCCGCCCGGACAGTCCTCATGGAGTTGTTCCCGGCACGCGCTGCAGACCATATGCCCATTATCAGGGCCCGGTACCCGGCCGGGCGGCCCGGCCAATAAAAGATCCGGCCCCGCCACCAGGTGGCGGGGCCGGATGAAGCAGGTGCGGCTGGATCAGGCTGCGTTGGCGCGGCGCATCCGGCGGCGGCGCTCCGAGGCTCGCTCATCCTCGTTCAGGGCGCCCCAGGTGCCGTACTTCTCCGGCCTGCTCAGCGCGTAGCTCAGGCACTCCGAGCGCACCGGGCAGGAGGCGCACAGGGCCTTGGCCTGCCGCTCGCGGATGTCCCGCTCGGGCTGGCGCTCGCCGTCCGGGCCGAAGAAAAGGACGACATCACGACCGCGGCACGCGGCGTCATCCTGCCAGCCCCAGTTCGGCCGTTGCATCAGGGCGGCCTGACGACGTACCTCAGACATGATTAACTCTCCTCAACCAGGTTGCCGTATATTCCTGCCAAGCGGAGTATGCGGGCGCCCTGGACGCATAGTTTGTCGCGCGATGTGGTTTTCCGTGCGATGTGGCATATCGCCCCGTCGCATGTCACAACGCATGACAAAGCTGTGGTGTTCCCTGGGTGGATCGCGGGAGGACTCGCGTGCTCATGGCCGCACCGCGTCAAGTCCCGGCCGCCAGACAATGATGCCATCCCCCATGGGCATCGCGCAGGCGGGATGGCGAATTTGCCCCGGCTTCTCACAGCGGCGCGCGTCACGGTCACAGGGGCACGTGTCACGGCAAGTGATCATTAACTGGACAAGTCCGTATCGTTCGGGTCACCATAGACCGCATGTCGTCGTTCGACGCAGCCCCCCTGCCTCGCCTCGGTCAGGTGTTTTTCGACGTCAGGGGCAGTTCTCGCAGCATGCGGGTCAGCTGGTACGGCGACACCGGCGTGGCCGTGTTCAGCATCTGGCAGGGCGGCCGGTGCACCGGCACCTTCCGCCTGCCGGTCGATGACATGGCCCGGATGGTGGAAACCCTGCGCGGCGGCCCCGCCGGGGCACCGGGCGGCCACGGCCCGGCCGAGCCCGGCTACCCGGCCGAGCCCGGCTACCCGGCCGAGCCCGCGTACCCGGCGGAGCCCGCGTACCCGGCGGAGCCCGGCTACCCGGCGGAGCCCGCGTACCCGGCGGAGCCCGCGTACCGGGCCGAGCCCGGCTACCCGGCCGAGCCGGCGTACCCGGCCTACCCGGCTGATTCCGGCTACTCCGCCGGGCCCGGTCCCCGCGAGCCTGGTTACCCCGAATCCGGATACCGCGAGCCGGAGTTCTCCGGCGCTACGGGTGCCTATGCCGCCGGGCCGCCGCTGCCCGACCTGCCGGCCCCGGATCTTTCCCGCCCTGACCGTCATTCCTCGGGCGGGCATTCTTCGGGCGGGCATTCCTCCGGCAGCCGCTCTCCGGTCGACGTCGACCCGGCCGACCCGCTCGGCCTGGGCTTCACGGACGACCCGGCGGCCGGCTACCGCGACGCCGGGTACACCGAGCGGGGCGATTCCCGCGGCCGGCCGGGGCCGGAGGACACCGGCAGCACCGACCACGGAGCAGCCGCCCGCCCGCCGTACGGCCGCGATGCCCCGCGCTCCGACCGGGCCGGGACTGCCTATCCGCCGGCCGATCCGGCTTATGGCCCGCCGGACGCCGGTTATCACGACGATGGCGAGCCCGATTATCCGGGTCGCAGTCATCGTGACTATCCGCGTGGTGATACGGCCTATCTGCCGGCTGACTCTGGATATCTGCCTGGCGGCGGGTCGCGGGACTATGCGCCGGACGCCCCTGCTGACTATCTTCCGGACGGCGGACGACGGTCCTCGGCGGATCACGCACCGCCGTATGACTCGTGGTCCGGGCCGGATTCCGGCGGGCATTCCCAGCCGCAGGGATGGCCGGACAACTACGCCGATAGCGCGGACGGCGACTACGGGTACGCGCCGCCCGGCTCGGGCAGCGCGCGGCACTCGCGCTGAGCCAATAACCGGCGCCGCCGGGCGCCTGCTGCTCGCCTCCACTCCTTCTCGCTGTCCTGACCTGCCACAATGCGGGAACAGAATGTTGCGGTCGTACCGTTTACTATGCTGAGGCACCTGGGGATACATTTACGGCGGGGGAAGGGGGATACGCAAGTGGCACAGAAGGTCTCAGTCACATTCGCGTGTGACTATGACTCGAAAGAGATTCCGGAAGGCGAGCACATGACGCGTGCGTTCAGCCTTGACGGCCGGGACTATGAGATTGACCTCTGCGAGAGGCACAGTCAGAAGTTCGACGAGGTGCTGACGCGGTTCGCCGACAAGGCCCGCCGGGTTACCGGACGGGTCAGCCGCCCGAAGCGCCGGACAGCGGCGCACCGTCAGCGCAGCGCGGACATCCGGGCGTGGGCGAAGCGCAGCGGCATCAAGGTGAGCGATCGCGGCCGGATCCCGGCCCAGGTCATCGCCAAGTACGAGGCAAGCCACTAGCAGCGGGCGGCGGCAGCCGCTGCAGCAGAGCCCGGGCGGCCGGCGTCACGTCAGCGGATGCCGCCCGCCCGGGCTCGCCTGGCTGTGGTCCGGCTGGCCGGCGTGGCCGTCCGCCGCGGCCGCCCGCGCGGCATCGGGGTCGCTGAGCGGGGCAGCGCCAGGATCGGCCGGGACCGGCCCGACCACCGCCGCCAGCGCCTGGGAGTTGGGCACGAACAGGACGCCCTCGGCGGTCTCCAGGCGGACGTAGGTGATGCTGATATCGGTGACCGTGCCCTCCAGGATCCCGAATAGCGCGCCGGCCCGCAGTCGCACCCGGTCGCCGACCCGGAACGGCCGGGCGAACAGCAGGACCATCCCGGCGAAGAGATTGGCCAGGGACTGCTGCGCGGCGATGCCGAGCAGCACGCCGGTCACGGCCCCGCCCAGCACCAGCTGGCCGACCGGGATGGTGGCCAGGTCCAGCGCGATGACCAGGGCGGTGAACATGCCCGCCAGCACCAGCGCGTACCGGGCGACGCCGGCGTGCGCGGCTCCGATCAGCGGTCGCACCCAGGTCCGGACCTGGCCGGACAGGCCGAAGACGGCCGCGGCGGCGAACAGGAAGAAGGCCGCTGCGCCGCAGTACTTCAGCGCATCCCGGGTGACGGTGTCCAGCCCGCGGCCGTGCCGTCCGTACTCAGCGGCCGCGAAGGCGCAGCAGGCCAGGGCCAGCGCGATGATCGACCGCCAGGGCCGGGCCCGGGCCTTCACCCGGGCCGCGACCTGCTGGGCCAGGTCGATCTGTCGGCGTTCGTGTAGATCCACATGCCTACGCTATCCGCGCCCCGCCCGGCCCGAGAACGCGTGAGCCCGGAGGCAGCCGCCTCCGGGCTCACCCGATGACCCCGTCCGGGCCGGGCCGTCAGACGGCGCTGCGGCCCATGTTCATCAGCGGCCTGCCGACCGGCAGCACGACCGTGCCCTTCATCCCGTTGATGACCCCGGCCGCCGAGGTGTACCAGGCCGCCAGGGCGGTGATGATGCCGACGACGCCGCCCACCTTGACGATCCCGGTGTTGCCGGCGAAGTTCCCGATGAACAGGATGATCTCGGTCAGCTCCAGGGTCAGGAAGACGGCGAAGACCGCGGCGTTCACCTGGGTGGAGAACAGCAGCATGTAGGTATTGAAGATGGCGAAGGCCAGCAGGATCCAGCCCAGGTCATGGTCGGCCGCCGAGGCGGCGGTGGCGTGCGGGGCGACCAGCAGGGCCCACAGTCCCAGGCCGATCCAGAAGCCGCCGTAGGTGGAGAAGGCCGTCGAGCCGAATACGTTCCGGTTGCGGAATTCCCACATGCCGGCCAGCAGCTGGACCAGGCCGCCGTAGGCGAAGGCGTAGCCGAGCCAGGCGCTGCCGGTGGAACTGCCCGCCCAGCCGGCGTTGACGGCCGACAGCAGGAATGTGGTCAGCGCGAATGCGGCGAGCCCGAGCGGAGCAGGATCGGCAATGCCGCTAACGGCCTGGGCGACCGGAGCCGGCGCGGCAGCCGGAGCGTCATCGGTAGTGCTCACTAGCTTTCCTCCTGAGGGGATGGCCGCCGCGGCCGCGCGCTAATGGCCCGGAGCCGGGCGGGCACTCGGATAGACAGGGCGGAAGTGATGGCCTGACCTGGGCAACGGGCCGTCCGGGCAGCAGATACCCGGGCGGCGGAGAAGAGCATTCCATCGCTCGGTATACGAAAACGGCCATTCTTAGCCTTCCCGTATCTTCACACCGGGCCCACCAGAACCAGGCAGAAGATCTGTCTTGAGGGTAACTCTGGTCATTGCCTTTGGGGAGGCCCAGTTTCTGCCCTCCGCACAGGTGTGCGGCGGGCACCCGCTACGGCTGGTCGGCCAGCGCGGCCGGGGCGGCGGCCCGGCGCAGCACGCTGCCCAGCCCGGCCCGGGTGGCCAGGACGATGACCCGGTCCCGGGCGGCTAGCCGGTGATCCTGGCCGGGGGACCAGTCGACCGCGGTCGCGCCCGGCCGGCGCAGCGCCGATGACCCGGATGGTGGCCCGGTCGTGCACATCGCCGAGCAGCCCGCCCGGCCAGCTCCGAGCCGGCGCCGACGGCCACGTCGGCGATGACCAGCACGTGCCGGCCGACGGCGATGGTGCGCAGTACCTGGTGGTCGAGCATCGTGGCGGCGAAGACCGGCGCCGCCAGGTAGGAGACCGAGCGGGAGATGGTGTTGCCGATGGTCTGCTGGACCCGCCGGGCCAGGTCGTCGTCATAGAGCCGGACCACGATGCGCGGCGTCTCGGCCAGCGCCCGGGCGTGCAAGCGCGGTCTCCAGGTTCACGATGTCGCTGTTGGTGACCGAGACCAGGGCCTGGCAGCTGTCGATGCCCGCCGCCCGCAGGGTCTCCTCCCGGTGGGTCTCGCCGATGACCACCTTCAGGCCCAGCCGCCGGGCCATGGCCAGCCCGGCGGCATCCTCGCTCTTGTCCACGCACACCACGTCGATGCCCAGGTCGTGCAGCGCGCCGACGATCCGGGTGCCGACGTTGCCCAGGCCCGCCACGATCACGTGATCGGTGACCGGCCGGTCGGCACCGGCCACCGAGCCGGTCAGCCGGGCGCCGACGACCGCCGCGGTGACCAGCGGCAGGAACGCCATGCCGTCAAAGGTCAGCAGGAACTGGGCCAGCTTCTCCGGCGCCGGACAGTCTCGGGCTGGTGACCGCGGTGCCGGCCGCGTCCAGGAAGGTCAGGTACAGCGCGTTCGGCACCGAGAAGTGCCCGGCCGTGGCCAGCAGCACGAAGCCCAGCACCAGCACGCACAGCAGGGCGCCGAAGGCGGCGCCGATCCGGTGCCCGAACAGCGACCGGGCCAGCCGCGCCACGGCGCGCAGCGGGTTACGCCGCTGCCGCTCCAGGGGGTTGCGCGGGGCGCCGTCGGCCACCGCCAGGACCAGTCCGGCGCTCGCCTCGGCGGCCGGGCGCAGGTCCGGCTCGCCGGCGTCGGCCGCTGGCGGCCAGCCCGCAGACGATGTGCTCAGCCGCTGACGTCCTCCCGCCGCGCCACGTACAGGGTGCGGCCCGCCAGCCGGACATGGCTCGGCGCGGGCTCGCCCAGCGCCGCCGCGACGAACGACGGGGCGGCCATGGCGGACTCCGACAGCACGGCGCAGTCGGTGAAGAAAGTCCGGATCCGCTCGCCCAGCCGGGTGTTGAAGATCGCGATGACCAGCCGCAGGTCCGGGTTGATCTCCTGGGCGCGCAGTCGCGGCGTGGAAGTTGCCGAGGTCATCCTGGTCCAGCAGGGCCAGGCCGCGGGCGCTGGCCAGGCCGGCGTCCAGGCAGCGCCTGCCGGTCGGCCTCCGGGCGCTCGAGGATCCGCACGCCGGGCAGCTGGGCGATCTGCGGCCCGTGGCTGTGCCGGGCCGAGCGCAAGATGACCGTGACCCGCTCGCCGTACCGGACGGTCAGCTCCTCCACCATCCGGAAGGCCAGCGAGTCGCCGCCGCACACCACGAGATGATCACGCCGGCCGCGCGGGCGCGGGGCAAGGGGCATGGCGTGATCCTAGCCAGGGCACCCGCGGCAAAGCGCGGGTAACGGACCGTGGCGCCTATATCGGTCAGATCACAGTGCCGCGCGCCTAGGGCGAGGCAATCCGGCCCAGCGCCGCCGGCACCTGCGCGGCCGCCGCCCGGTCCAGCAGGAACAGCGTCTGCTGGCGGCCGCGCGCGCCCGCGGCCGGCACCTGAACCGGCCCGCCGCCGGACAGCGCCAGCCGGACCGCGCGCGCCTTGTCGTCGCCCGAGGCGATGACCCAGACGTCCCGGGCCGCGGCGATGGCCGGCCGGGTCAGGCTGAGCCGGGTGGGCGGCGGCTTGGGCGCGCCGCGCACCGCCACCACGGTGCGCTCCAGCTCGTAGTTGGCGGGCAGCCCGGGGAACAGCGACGCGACATGCGCGTCCGGGCCGATGCCCAGCAGCAGCACGTCGAACGACGGCACCGCGCCGTGGTCCTCGGGCCGCGCCGCCGCCCGCAGCTCGGCTGCGTACCGGTCGGCGGCGGCCTCCGGGTCTGTCGCCGTCCGGCCCGTCGGAGGCGGGCATCGGGTGCACCCGGGCCGGACTGATGTCGATGTGGTCCAGCAGCGCGCTCGCGGGCGCCGGTCTCGTTGCGGTCGGGGTCCCCGGACGGCAGGAAGCGCTCATCGCCCCACCAGATGTCTACCTGCCGCCAGTCGATGGCGTCGCGGGCGGGCGCCGCGGCCAGCTCGGCCAGCACCCGGGTGCCGATCCGGCCGCCGGTCAGCACCAGCGAGGCGGCGGAGCCGCCCGCGCAGGCATCGACCAGCCGGGTGACCAGCCGCGCGGCGACGGCCTTGGCCAGCAGCTCGGCGTCGCGGTGCACCAGCACCTGCGGGGCGGTGATGGCGCTACCGTCCTTCGGACAGGGCGCAGGTCGCCGACAGCGTCTCGCCGTAGACCTCATCGGGGTTCAGCCGGCGCAGTTCCTCCGCCAGCAGCTCGGCGGTGTCGCGCCGGTGCAGCGCCACGTGCCGGTCGGGCTGGCCGGGCCGGCTGAGGGTCGCGACCCGGCCGTCGGGGCGGCTGATGGTGATCTCGCCGTCGTCGACGGCGAACGACACCCCGGTGATGCCCGGCCCGTCGGAGATCTCCCGGCGGAAGGGCACCTTCAGCCGGCTGGACAGCCAGCCGGCCAGCAGGTCGGCGGTGGGATTGTTGGCCTCCGCCGCGACGGTGCCGCCGTAGATCGATGTCCTCGGTCTGATCCACGGTGGCGGCCAGCAGCGACCGCCACGGCGTGGCCCTGGTCCAGGACAGGTCGGTGTCGCCGGGCCGGTAGGCCGACGACAGCGTGGCCAGCGTGATGCCGCAGTTGCCCGAGGACGCCGAGTCGGTGACCCGGCGCTGGGCCAGCGCGCCCAGCGGCTCGGCGGACGGCGCGTCCGGCCCGTCGCCCGGCCACCAGGTGACCACCGGGGTGTCGGGGACCAGCAGCGGCATGACGACCGAGTCCGGGTGCAGGCTCATCGGCCCGTACATGCGCAGCAGCACGGTCTGCCCGGCCGCGCCGTCGCCCGACCTGATCTCGGCGTCCAGCCGGGACGGCCCGCCGGCGCCGCGGCTGATCACCGCGAGCATCCGGCACGGGTGCTCGCGCCCGGCCTGGGTGGCGGCCCGCATCGCGTCATGCTGGCGGGACTCGTCGGTCATGATGATCAGGTTGAGCACCACGCCGGTGGTGGGCCCGCCTAGCTGGTCCCTGGCCTTGGTCAGGGCGCCGCGCACCTCGCCGGTGGTGGTGTCGGTCAGGTCGATGATCATTCGGGGGCTTCTTCCCGTTCGAAGTGACTACAGCCGGCGCCAGGCGCGGCCGTCGCGGGCCAGCAGCGCGTCCGCTCCCGGCGGGCCCTGCGTGCCGGCCGGGTACTGCTCCGGCTTGTCGTGGCTGGCCCAGAACTCCTCGACCGGGTCGAGGATCTCCCAGGACAGCTCAACCTCCTCCTGGCGCGGGAACAGCGGCGGGTCGCCGATGAGCACATCGAGCAGCAGCCGCTCATAGGCCTCGGGGCTGGACTCGGTGAACGACTCGCCGTAGGCGAAATCCATGTTCACGTCCCGGACCTCCATGGCCGAGCCGGGCACCTTGGAACCGAACCTGAGCGTGACGCCCTCGTCCGGCTGCACCCGGATGACCAGCGCGTTCTGGCCCAGCTCCTCGGTGTCGGTGGCGGCGAACGGCAGGTGCGGCGCCCGCTGGAACATGACCGCGATCTCGGTCATCCGCGATGGCAGCCGCTTGCCGGTGCGCAGGTAGAACGGCACGCCCGCCCAGCGCCTGGTGTCGATGGTCAGCCGGACCGCCGCGTAGGTCTCGGTCACCGAGTCCGGCGGCGATGCCATCCTCCTCCAGGAAGCCGGGCACCTCGATGCCGCCCTGCCAGCCGGCGGAGTACTGGCCGCGGGCGGTGCCGACGGCCAGGTCCTCGGGGATCTTGACCGCCGACAGTACCTTCTCCTTCTCCGCCCGCAGCGAGTTGGCCGAGAACGAGACCGGCTCCTCCATGGCGGTGAGCGCCAGGAGCTGCAGCAGGTGGTTCTGGATGACGTCGCGGGCGGCGCCGATGCCGTCGTAGTAGCCGGCCCGGCCGCCGATGCCGATGTCCTCGGCCATGGTGATCTGGACGTGGTCGACATAGCCGCGGTTCCAGATCGGCTCGAACAGCGAGTTGGCGAACCGCAGCGCCAGCAGGTTCTGGACCGTCTCCTTGCCCAGGTAGTGGTCGATCCGGAACACCGCGTGCGCCGGGAACACCGCGCTGAGCATGTCATTGAGCTCGCGGGCGCTGGCCAGGTCGTGCCCGAATGGCTTCTCGATGACCACCCGCCGCCAGGGCCGGTAGCCGTCGTGCTCCGGCGGCGTGGACAGGCCCGAGCGCTTCAGCTGCTGGACGACCTGCGGGAACGCCTTGGGCGGCACCGACAGGTAGAAGGCGTAGTTGCCGCCGGTGCCGCGCTCCAGGTCCAGCTGCGCCACCGTCTCCGCCAGCCGGTCGAACGCGTCGTCGTCGGCGAACTCGCCGGGCACGAAGCGGACGCCCTCCTGCAGCTGCTGCCAGACCTCCTCGCGGAACGGGGTCCGCGCGTGAGCCTTGACTGCATCGTGGGTCACCTTGGCGAAGTCCTGGTGCGCCCAGTCCCGGCGGGCGAAGCCGACCAGCGAGAAGCCCGGCGGCAGCAGCCCCCGGTTGGCCAGGTCGTAGATGGCCGGGAGCAGTTTCTTGCTGGCCAGGTCGCCGGTGACGCCGAACAGCACGAGCACGCAGGGGCCCGCCACCCGGGGGATCCGCCGGTCTCGCGGGTCGCGCAGCGGATTGGGGATCATTCGGCTCCTCCGAAGGTGGCAGATGTCGTGGCCATCACTGCTGGCCGGGCGCGCGCATGCCGGTCTTGATCGTGTCCAGCAGCTGGTTCCAGGAGACGGCGAACTTGTCGACGCCCTCGTCCTCCAGCGTCTGCACCACCTCGCCGTAGCTGACCCCGGCGGCCGCCAGCTGCTCGAAGTAGGCCTGCGCCTCGGGGTAGCTGGCGCGGATGGTGTCCCCGCGGATCTCGCCGTGGTCGGCGACATCGCGGATGGTCGCCTCCGGCATGGTGTTCACCACGCCCGGCGCGACCAGCTCGGTGACGTACAGGGTGTCGGAGTACTCGGGGTTCTTGGTGCTGGTCGAGGCCCACAGCGGCCGCTGCGGCTTGGCCCCGCGCGCCTCCAGCGCCCGCCACCGCGCGGTGTCGGTCTTGCGCTCGTACAGCTCGTAGGCCAGTCGCGCGTTGGCGACGGCCGCCTGGCCGCGCAGGGCCAGCGCCTCGGGACTGCCGACCTTCTCCAGCCGCTGGTCCACCTCGGTGTCAACGCGGCTGACGAAGAACGAGGCCACCGAGCCCAGGTTCGGGATGTGCTCGTCGGAGGCAGCTTCCAGCCCGGCCATGAACGCGTCGATGACCTCGCCATAGCGCTCCAGCGAGAAGATCAGCGTGACGTTGACGCTGATGCCCTCCGACAGCGCCCGGGTGATGGCGGGCAGCCCCTCGCGGGTGGCCGGGATCTTGATGAACAGGTTGGGCCGGTCCACCAGCCACCACAGCGCCCGGGCCTCGGCAATGGTCTTGGCCGTGTCGCGGGCCAGCCGGGGGTCCACCTCGATCGATACCCGGCCGTCCACGCCGCCCGAGGCATCGTAGGCCGGGCGCAGCACGTCGCACGCCCACCGGATGTCGTAGGTGGTCACCGAGCGCGCGGCCTCGTCGACGGTGACCCCGCGCACGCCCAGGTCGCGGAGCTGCTCGTCGTAGGCGCTGCCCTTGGACATGGCACTGGCGAAGATCGTCGGGTTGGAGGTCACGCCGACCACGTGGAACTCGCGCATCAGGTCGGCCAGGTTGCCGGTGGTCAGCCGCTCCCGGCTGATGTCGTCGAGCCAGACCGCCACGCCCTGCGCGCTCAGCTCTCCGAGCCTGTCCTCAGTCTGTGT
Source organism: uncultured Actinomycetota bacterium (assembly GCA_963780555.1). GTDB lineage: Bacteria > Actinomycetota > Actinomycetes > Streptosporangiales > Streptosporangiaceae > DASUBV01. Next base: position 1,681,009 of record CAWACD010000002.1, read on the forward strand.
CATGACTGCCTCTCCTTAGTAGCGCTCGCTAGCTGGCGTCCGGGCCGGACTGCGGCGGCGCGTCCTGCTGCGGCGCGCCGGGGACCGGGCCGGTGGCCTCCCGTGACCCCCGTGCCCGCTCCCGGCTGGCCAGGGCCAGCTCGGTCAGGTGCTCGTCGGTGATGCCGAATTCCTCGTACAACTTCTGATAGTCGGCCGAGGCGCCGAAATGCTCAAGGCTGACGCTGTCACCCAGGTCACCGGTGAACTGCCGCCAGCCGAGCGCGATGCCAGCCTCGACGCTGACCCGGGCCCGCACGGCCGGCGGCAGCACGGACTCCCGGTAGCCCTGATCCTGCTCGGTGAACCACTCGACGCACGGCATCGACACCACCCGGGTCGGGATGCCGCGGGCCTGCAGCGTCTCGCGCGAGGCCAGCGCGATCTGCACCTCGCTGCCGGTGCCGATGAGGATCACCTCGGGCGCGCCGCCGTCGGCCTCGGCCAGCACGTAACCGCCGCGGGCCGTGCCGGCCGCGCTGGCCAGCTGGCCGCCGGAGCGGTCGAACACCGGGACGTTCTGCCGGGTCAGGATCAGGCCCGCCGGCCGGTCGGTGTGCTCCAGGATGGCCTGCCAGGCCGCCGCGGTCTCGTTGCCGTCGGCGGGGCGGACGATGTCCAGGCCGGGAATGGCACGCAGCGCCCACAGGGTCTCGACCGGCTGGTGGGTCGGCCCGTCCTCGCCGAGACCGATCGAGTCGTGGGTCCAGACGAAGGTCGAGGGCTGCTTCATCAGCGCGGCGAGCCGCACGGCGCCCCGCATGTAGTCGCTGAACACCAGGAACGTGCCGCCGTAGGGCCGGGTCAGCCCGTGCAGCGAGATCCCGTTCAGGATGGCCCCCATGCCGTGCTCGCGGACGCCGAAGTGCAGCGTCCGGCCGTAGGGGTTGCCGGGGAACATCTCGGTCTGGTGCTCGACGGGGATGAAGGACGGCTCGCCCTTCATCGTGGTGTCGTTGCTGCCGGCCAGGTCGGCTGACCCGCCCCACAGCTCGGGCAGCACCGGGGCCAGCGCGGCCAGCACCTGGCCCGAGGCGGCCCGGGTGGAGACGCCCTTGGCGCTGGGCTCGAAGTCCGGCAGCACGCGGGCCCAGCCGTCCGGCAGCCGCCGGGCGACGAGCCGGTCCAGCAGCGCCTTGCGGCCGGGGCTGGCGCTGGCCCAGGCAGCGAACCGCTCGTCCCAGCTGGCGTGCAGCTGCTTACCGCGGTCCGCGACGCAACGCGCGTGCGCCAGCACCTCGTCCTCGACCGGGAAGTCGACCGCCGGGTCGAAGCCCAGGACCTCCTTGGTCGCGGCGACCTCGTCCGCGCCGAGCGCCGAGCCGTGCGCGGCGCCGGTGTTCTGCTTGTGCGGCGCGGGCCAGCCGATGATCGTCCGCAGCGAGATCAGCGACGGTCCGGCGGTGTGCGCGCGGGCGTTCTGGAACGCCTGGTACAGCGCCTCGGCGTCCTCGGAGTACCCGGTCTCGTGCCGCCAGTCGACGCGCTGAACATGCCACCCATAGGACTCATACCGGGCGCAGGTGTCCTCGGACTTGGCGATATTGGTGTCGTCCTCGATGGAGATCGAGTTGTCGTCGTACAGCACGATCAGGTTACTGAGCTGCTGATGCCCGGCCAGCGAGCAGACCTCGTGGCTGATGCCCTCCTCGAGGTCCCCGTCGGAGCAGAACACGTAGATGTGGTGATCAAACGGGCTGAGCCCGGGCTCGGCCTCCGGGTCGAGCAGGCCGCGCTCCCGGCGGGCGGCCATGGCCATGCCCACGGCCATGCCGATGCCCTGGCCCAGTGGGCCGGTGGTGGCCTCCACGCCCGGTGTCAGCCAGTGCTCGGGATGGCCGGGCGTCCGGCTGCCCCAGGTCCGCAGCGCCTTCAGGTCATCGAGGGTCAGCCCGTAGCCCGACAGGTAGTCCTGGATGTACAGGGTCAGGCTGGAATGGCCGCAGGACAGCACGAACCGGTCCCGGCCGAGCCAGCCGGCGTCGGCGGGATCATGCCGCATGATGCGCTGAAACAGCATGTACGCGGCGGGAGCCAGGCTCATGGCGGTGCCCGGATGGCCGCTCCCGGCCTTCTGGACGGCGTCCATAGCCAGCACGCGGATCAGGTCCACCGCGCGCTTGTCGGTCTGTGACCACTCCAGCGTCGCGGGCGTCTCGCTGCTCACGTTGGCTCAGGCCCCCTCATCAGTTAGCGGACATCGGAAAAACCCTATCCCTGCCAGTTCCCGGCTAACCTCGCGCGGCCGTGAACCGTAGGTGAAGCCGTCGCGGAACCCGGCACAGGAACCCGCGGCCGGGGCCAATTCTTCCGCCTTTCCGGGCGCTGCGCGCGCTAGGCGCGCGCCTGGACCGGGGCCACGGCCGGCTCGGGCAGCGCCGCCCGCTCGCGCAGCGCGAAGGGCAGCAGCAACGCGGTGACCCAGATGCAGGCCGCGCCCGTCTCGTGCACCCAGACCAGCCCGGCCGGCAGCCCGCTGAAGTACTGCGCGTAGCCGACCACGCCCTGCGCCAGGATCAGCCCGGCCAGCAGCCAGCCCAGCCGGACGGCCCGGCGCGGCGCGGCGGTCAGCCGCATGGTGATGATCAGCCCGACCAGCAGCGCGCCCAGGAACCAGCCGATGTCGGCGTGCAGCTGGGTCACGCCGGCCTGCGGCAGCGGGTACCGCGGCACGTCCGCGGCCCCGGCCAGCGGGCCGGTCCCGGTCACCACCGTGCCCGCGGTCATCATCAGCGCCACGGCCGCGACGACGCCGAGGGCGAACCCGCGCACCAGCCGGGGGACCAGCGGACGGGCCGGCCCGGTGCCCTCCTGGCACCGGACATAGAGCGCCACGGCCGCTGCCACCAGCGCCATGGAGGCCAGGAAGTGCACGGATACCCAGCCGGGATTGAGCTTGGTCAGCACCACGATGCCGCCCAGCACCGCCTGCGCCGCGATCGCGCCGGGCTGCGCGGCGGCCAGCCAGACCAGGTCCCGCCGCCGGCCCGCGCCGGGCGCCGGGCGGAACCGCCAGGCGGCCACGCTGACCAGTACCGCGATCACGAAGATCGCGATGGTCACCAGGCGGTTGCCGAACTCGATCCACTGGTGCACCAGCGACTCGCCCCGGTCGCTGCCGGCGGTCAGGTCGTGAGCGGTGCATCGCGGCCAGTCCGGGCAGCCCAGCCCGGACTGGCTGAGCCGGACCGCGGCGCCGGTCAGGATGATTGCCACCGAGGCGATGATGCCGGCCAGCGCCAGCCGCCGCATCGCGGCGGGGGTGGGCGCCAGCACTGCGTCGCGCCGCCCGGAGCCAGGTGCGCCAGCCCGCGGCAGCCGGCCGCGCGGCGACGCCGGGCGCAGCGGCCGGGCTGGGGGATGCGAGATGGCCGGACACGACCCCCATCGTAGGAGCAGCGCCCGGCCGCCGGCGGCGGGCCCGGTCACGTGACCGGGCCCGCCGCCGGGACGGCCTACTCCCAGCGGAACGTGCGCGCGGCCAGGATGATGGCCACGGCCGCCCAGGCCAGCAGGACCAGCAGGTCGCGGGCCGGCAGGGCGGCGCCGTGCGCGAGCGTGCCGCGCAGCCCGTCCGCCAGCGCCCCGGCCGGCAGCAGCTTCAGCGTCGGCTGGATCCCCGCGGGGAACCGGGCCAGCGGGAACACCACCCCGCCGATCCCCAGCATGATCAGGTACAGCAGGTTGGCCCCGGCCAGCGTCGCCTCGGCCCGCAGCGTGCCGGCCAGCAGCAGCGCCAGCCCGCTGAAGGCCGCCGTCGCGGCCAGCACCAGGGCGATCGCGGCGGCCACGCCGGCCGCGCTGGCCTGCGGCCGCCAGCCCAGCGCCGCGCCGATGCCCGCGATCACGATGAACTGCAGGGCCTCGACGGCCAGCACGGTCAGGGTCTTGGCGCTGATCAGCCCGGTACGGGACAGCGGCGTGGCGCCCAGCCGCTTGAGCACGCCGTAGCGGCGCTCGAAGCCGGTCGCGATGGCCTGGCTGGTGAACGCCGTCGACAGCACGGCCAGGGCCAGGATGCCGGGCACCACGAAGTCGATCCTGCTGCCGCGGATGGCCACCAGCGGCTCGTGGCCGAAGGCCAGCAGCAGCAGGACCGGGATGATCAGCGTCAGCAGCAGCTGCTCGCCGTTGCGCAGCAGCATCCGCAGCTCCAGGCCCGCCTGCGCGGTGACCATCCGCGGCAGCGGCGCGGCCCCTGGCGCCGGGGCCGGCCAGCCCGCGGATCCCGTCAGCTCGGTCAAGATCGGAGCTCCCGTCCGGTCAGCTCGAGGAAGACATCCTCGAGGGTGCGGCTCTCGATCCGCAGGCTCTGGGCCAGGATGCCGTGCTCGGCGCACCAGGCCGTGACGGCGGCCACCAGCCGCGGGTCGACCCCGTCCAGCACCTCCACCACGTAATGCCCGGCCGGCGACTCCTTGGCCCTGCTGCCCGCCGGCAGCGCGGCCACCAGGGCGTCGGTGTCCAGCCCCGGCTCGGCCCGGAACCGCAGCTGGCCGGTCGACCCGCACAGCTCCGCCAGCGTGCCGGCCACGGCCACCTGCCCGTGGTCGACGATCACGACGTGGTCGGCCAGCCGCTCGGCTTCCTCCATGTAATGCGTGGCCAGGATCACAGTCGTGCCGGCCGCGCGCAGGCCCTCGATCAACTCCCAGGTCGCGTGCCGGGCCTGCGGGTCCAGCCCGGCGGTCGGCTCGTCCAGGAACACCAGCTCCGGCCGGCCCACGACGGCGGCGGCCAGGGACAGCCGCTGCTGCTGGCCGCCGGACAGCCGCCGGTAGGGCGTCCGTGCGCTGGCGCTCAGGCCCAGCCGGTCCAGCAGCGGGCCGGAATCCAGCGGGCTGGCGTAGAAGCGGGCCTGGGTGCGCAGGTACTCCCCGGCCCGCACGGCCGGCGGGATGCCGCCGGACTGCAGCATCACCCCGACCCGCGGGCGCAGCTCGCGGGCATCGCGGACCGGGTCGAGGCCGAGCACGGTGACGGTGCCGGCATCGGGCCGCCGGAAGCCCTCGCACGTCTCGATGGTGGTCGTCTTGCCGGCGCCGTTGGGCCCCAGGATCGCGGTGACCTGCGCGCGCCCGGCGGTCAGCGACAGCCCGTCCACCACGGGCGTGCCCGCGTATCTCTTGACCAGGCCGTGGATCTTGACGGCCGGAGCGCTGCTCACGCTGGCGAGTCTAGGGTCGCCGCGCCGTGACCGCGCCGGCCGGGCCGGCCCGCTATGTCCCGGGCCGGCATCGCGCGTGGCATCCTGTCCGGGTGCCAGCCGCACCGGTTCCCCGGCGGGCCGGCCGCGTCCTGGTCCTCGACCCGGCCGGCCGGGTCCTGCTGCTGCAGGGCTTCGATCCCGCCGCACCCGGTCACCGGTTCTGGTTCACCATCGGCGGCGGCGCCGACCCGGGCGAGTCCCTGGTCCAGGCCGCGGCCCGGGAACTGCGCGAGGAATCCGGCATCCGCGCCGAGCCGGCCGCGCTCGGCCCGCCCGTGTGGCGCCGGACCGCCAACTTCAGCTACGACGGCCGGCGCTACCGGCAGGACGAGGAGTACTACCTGCTGCGCACTGGCCCGGTCGAAGTCACCCTGGCTGGCCTGGAGGAACAAGAGCAGGCCAGCGTCACCGCCTGGCGGTGGTGGGACATCGCGGACCTGGTCAGCTCGGGCGAGCCGTTCGTCCCGCCCGAGCTGCCCGCGATCCTGGCCCGCGTCAGCGGCGCCTGACAGCGAACGCTAGCCCTGCACGAACCGGCCCAGCTGATCGGCCTGCTCCACCCGGCTGGGCTCATGCACATACATCATGTGGCCGGCCTCGAAGTAGCTGAACTCGACCTTGGCCGCCAGCTCGGCCGGGATGGCGAGGTGGGCGAAGGTGTGCTCGGCCGCGAAATACGGGGTGGCCCCGTCGTAGTACCCGCAGTCCACGTGCACCCGCATGTGCGGGTTGGTGCGCATGGCCGCGGCCAGCTTGTCGCCGACGTACAGGTGCGCGCCCTCGAACTCCTTGTAGGACCACGGGTGCACCCGGCTGGTCAGCACCTCGTACGGCAGGTCGCTGCGGTACTCCAGCTCGCCGCGCACGTAGTGGTTCAGGGCCGCGGCGTACGGGCCGGTGATGGCGTCAATGGAGGGGTCGCTGCTCCACTGCTCCTTGCCGTAGTCCGCCTCCCAGCCGGTGAACCGCCCGTCGATGCGGCCAACTGTCTGCCGCCGGGAGCGCAGCAGCTCGGTGAAGAAGCGGATGTGCTCGGGCCGCAGGTTGACCCGGTCCACGTAGTCCGCCGACAGCCCGGTCAGCGCCGCGACCCGCTCGATCGCGGCGGCCCGCTCCGCGGGGCTGAGCCGCGATCCCCGGCCCAGGGCCCACAGGTAGCCGCCGGCCGCGTACTCCTCGGCCTCATCGAGCACCTCACGCAGCGGCCGGTCACCGTGCAGGCCGTGGTAGTGCGCGATCGCCGCGTAGGTAGGCAGGTAGTAGACGTAGGCATCGTCGTTGCCGTCGTTGAACTCGGCGGTGCCGCCGTCCAGGTAGCAGGAGACCAGCATCAGGCCGTTGAGGTACATCCCGTACCGCTCCTGCAGGTGCCGGGCCAGCGCGGCGGCCCGGGTTGTCCCGTAGGACTCCCCGCACAGGTACTTGGGCGACATCCACCGGTCGCCGCGGGTGGTCCACAGCCGGATCACCTCGCCGACCGACTCGATGTCCCCGGTGAACCCGTGGAACTCGCCCGGCTTGCCGCCGTCGACCGTGCGGGAGAAGCCGGTCGACACCGGGTCGATGAACACCAGGTCGGAATGGCGCAGCAGGGTCTGCGGGTTGTCGCCCAGCCCGTAGGGCGGCGGGGCCAGCTCGCCCGCGTCGCCCATCAGCACCCGCCGCGGGCCGAGCAGCCCCAGGTGCAGCCAGACGCTGGAGGAGCCGGGACCGCCGTTGAAGGCGAAGGTGACCGGGCGGCTGACCGGGTCGGCGTCGTCCAGGGTGTAGGCCACGACGAACACCTCGGCGGTCGCCTTGTTGCCGCTGAATGCCTCGTCGGCGACCTGCTCCTTGCGCAGCACGATGCGACCCGCGGTCACCGTGTACCGCAGCGGCGCCCCGTCTACCGTGATCTCGTGCCGGGTGACCACCAGGTCGTCGCGCGGTTCCGCGGCCTTGTCGTCGGTCTTGGTGGCCTGCTGGTCGGGGGCCGCTTCGTCGCGGGGCGCATCATCGGTCATGGCAGGCAAGGCTAACGATCAGCTAATCCGCTGTCACCAGGGGCCGGGCCTGCTAGGCCGAGACAGGCTCCGTGCTGCGCGCGGCGGCGACCAGGGCCCGGAACAGGCTCAGGTCATCGCCCGCCTCGGGATGCCATTGCACGGCCACCGCGAACGGGTGCCGGGCCGGGTCCAGCTCGGCCGCCTCGATGGTGCCGTCGGTGGCCCAGGCGGTCGCCGCCAGCCCGTCGCCCAGCCGGTCCGCCGCCTGGTGGTGATGGGTCGGCACCACTACCGGCAGGTGATCGGTCAGGTCGGTGCGGTTCAGGATCGAGGCCAGCCGGCTGACCCGGCGCGACACTCACCTCGTGCGCGCCGTACCCGTCGGGGACGGGGGAGTGCCCGTCATGACCGACGACGTCGGGCAGGTGCTGGTGCAGGGTGCCGCCCAGGGCGACGTTCATGACCTGCAGGCCGCGGCAGATGCCCAGCACCGGCAGCCGCAGCTGCAGGGCGGCGCCGAACAGCGCCAGCTCGGCCTCGTCGCGGTCGGGGCGAGGGGCCCCGCAGTGCGGGTCGCGCGCCGCGCCGTAGCGGTCCGGGTCGATGTCCCCGCCGCCGGACAGCACCAGGCCGTCCAGCCGCCCGGCCACCGACTCGACGCCCGCCAGCGGCGGCAGCAGCACCGGGATCGCGCCGGCCTCGGCGACCCGCAGCGCATAGCGCTCCGGCAGCAGCACGGCGGGCAGGTCCCAGCTGCCCCAGCGGGCCTGCTCGTTGTAGGCGCTGATGCCGATAACCGGCCTTGTGCCCGGCTGATCCCAGCTCTCACCCATGTCGCCGCCTCCCATCGCCTAGCAGCTTACAAAGGTGTCACATAGGCACCGCTGATGCCGCCGTCGACCAGGAAAGAGGAGGCGGTCATGAACGAGGAGTCGTCGCTGGCCAGGAACGCGACCGCGGCCGCGATCTCCGCCGGCTCGCCGAACCGGCCCATCGGCACGTGCACCAGCCGGCGGGCGGCCCGCTCCGGGTCCTTGGCGAACAGCTCCTGCAGCAGCGGCGTGCTGACCGGGCCGGGGCACAGCGCGTTGACCCGGATGCCCTCGCGGGCGAACTGCACGCCCAGCTCGCGGGTCATGGCCAGCACCCCGCCCTTGGAGGCGGTGTAGGAGATCTGCGAGGTGGCGGCGCCGAGCACGGCCACGAACGAGGCGGTGTTGATGATCGAGCCCTTGCCCTGCCGCTGCATGTGCGGGAGGACGTACTTGCAGCACAAGTACACCGAGGTCAGGTTGACCTCCTGGACCCGGCGCCAGGCCTCGATGCCGGTGGTCAGGATCGAGTCGTCCTCGGGCGGCGAGATGCCGGCGTTGTTGAAGGCGATGTCGACCCGGCCCAGCTGGCGCACGACCTCGTCGAACAGGCCGCTGACCTGCTCCTCGCTGGCCACGTCGGCGGCCAGGAAGAGCCCGCCCACCTCGTCGGCCGCGGCCTTCCCGGCCCGCTCGTCGATGTCCACGGCCACCACCCGGGCGCCCTCGGATGCCAGCCGCCGCACGCTGGCCAGCCCGATGCCGCTGCCCGCGCCGGTGATGACCGCCACGCGGTCCTTGAGCCGATCCACGCTCATGACTCCTCAGTAGAGATGAACACGTTCTTGACGTCAGTGAAGGAGTCCAGGGCATCCGGCCCCAGCTCCCGTCCCAGCCCAGACTGCTTGAACCCGCCGAACGGGGTCCAGTACCGGACCGAGGAATGCGAGTTGACCGACAGGTTGCCGGTCTCCACCGCCCGCGACACCCGGATCGCCCGGCCCACGCTGCCGGTCCAGATCGAGCCGGACAGCCCGTAGGGCGTGTCGTTGGCGATCGCGATCGCGTCGGCCTCGTCGGCGAACGGCGTGACGGTGACCACCGGCCCGAAGACCTCGTCGGTGAAGGCCGGCGAGCTGCTGTCAGCCGGCGCCAGGACGGTCGGCGGGTACCAGAAGCCCGCGCCCGCCGGCGCGCTGCCGCGGAAGGCGACCGGCGCGCCGTCGGGCACGTAGGAGGCCACCCGGTCCCGGTGCGCCGCGGTGATCAGCGGCCCCATCTGCGTCTGCGCGTCCGCCGGGTCGCCGACCCGGACCCCGGCCACGGCCGGCTCCAGCAGCTCCATGAACTTGTCGAAGACACTGGCCTGGACCAGGATCCGGGACCGGGCGCAGCAGTCCTGGCCCGCATTGTCGAACACCGCCTGCGGCGCCGTGGCCGCCGCCCGCTCCAGGTCGCTGTCGGCGAACACGATGTTGGCGCTCTTGCCGCCCAGCTCCAGGGTGACCCGCTTCACCGTCTGGGCGCAGCCGGCCATGATCTGCCGGCCGACCTCGGTGGACCCGGTGAAGACGATCTTGCGGACCGCCGGGTGGTCGACCAGCCGCTGGCCGACCACGCTGCCCTTGCCGGGCAGGACCTGGAGCACGTTCTCGGGCAGCCCCGCGGCCAGCGCCAGCTCGCCGATCCGGATCGCGGTCAGCGGGGTGATCTCGGCGGGCTTGACGACCACGGTGTTGCCGGCCGCCAGCGCGGGCGCCAGGCCCCAGGACAGGATCGGCATCGGGAAGTTCCACGGCACGATGAGGCCGACCACGCCCAGCGGCTCGTGGAAGGTGACATCCAGCCCGCCGGCCACCGGGATCTGCCGGCCGATCAGCCGCTCCGGCGCCGCGGCGTAGTACTCCAGCACGTCGCGGACCTGGCCGGCCTCCCAGGTGGCCTGCCCGACGGGGTGCCCCGAGCCCGCTACCTCGAGCGCGGCCAGCTCATCGACGTGCGCGTCCACCTCGGCGGCGAACCGGCGCAGCAGCCGGGCCCGGTCGCCGGGCGCGACCTCGCGCCAGGCCGCCTGCGCCGCGGCGGCCCGCCCGACCGCCGCGTCGGCGCCCTCGGCGGTCGTCAGCTCGACACTGCGGACCGGCTGCTCGGTGGCGGGGTTGATCACGGTGTACTGCGCTACTTCAGGCATGACTCGTTTCCAGCTAGAGGAGGGCGACGTTCCGTTAGGTCGATTGTCCTGACTACAGGCGCTCGAAGCAGCGCTGCAGCTCCCAGTCGGTGACCGCCGCGTCGTAGGCGGCCAGCTCGACGCGCGCGTAGTTGGCGTAATGCGCGATGACCTCATCGCCGAAGGCGGCCGCGGCGACCGGGCTGGCCTCCCACAGCTCCAGCGCGTCGCGCAGTGTATGCGGCACGCGGACGCTGTCGTCGGCGTAGGCGCTGCCGGTGCAGGCCGGCTCCAGCGGCAGCTCGTTGTCGACGCCGTGCAGGCCGGCGGCGATCATCGCGGCTACGGCCAGGTAGGGGTTCACGTCCCCGCCGGGAGTGCGGTTCTCCGGGCGCAGCGAGGAGCCGTGGCCGACCAGCCGCAGCGCGCAGGTGCGGTTGTCGACGCCCCAGCGCACGGCCGTGGGCGCGAAGCTGCCGGGCACGTAGCGCTTGTAGGAGTTGATGTTGGGGGCGTAGCACAGGGTGAGCTCGCGCATCGCGGCCAGCTGGCCGGCCAGGAAGTGCTCGCCCGTCTTGGACATGCCGTGCGGGCCGTCGCCGGCCAGCACCGGGCCGCCGTCGGTGTCGCGGACGGACAGGTGAATGTGGCAGGAGTTGCCCTCGCGGGCGTTGGGCTTGGCCATGAACGTGATGCTCATGCCCTCCTGCGCGGCGATCTCCTTGGCCCCGGTCTTGTAGATCGAGTGGTTGTCGCAGGTGGCGACCACGTCGGTGTAGCGGAAGGCGATCTCGTGCTGGCCGAGGTTGCACTCGCCCTTGGCCGACTCGACGTACATCCCGGCCTCGGCCATGCTGTTGCGGATCCGGCGCAGCAGCGGCTCGACCCGCGAGGTGCCCAGGATCGAGTAGTCGACGTTGTACTGGTTGGCCGGGGTCAGGTCCCGGTAGCCGCGCTGCGCCGCCTGCTCGTAGGTGTCGGAGTACACCACGAACTCCAGCTCGGTGCCGGCCAGCGGGGTCCAGCCCCGGTCGGCCATCCGCTGCACCTGCCGCTGCAGGATCTGCCGGGGCGAGGCCACCACCGGCGCGCCGTCCAGCCAGGTCAGGTCGGCCACCACCAGCGCCGTGGCCGGATGCCAGGGCATCCGGCGCAGCGTGGCCAGGTCGGGCCGGAGCACGAAGTCGCCGTAGCCGCTCTCCCAGGAGGACATGGCGTAGCCGTCGACGGTGTTCATGTCGACATCTACCGCGAGCAGGTAGTTGCAGCCCTCGGAGAAGTTCTGCGCCACCTCGTCGAGGAAGAACTCCGCCGCCAGCCGCTTGCCCTGCAGGCGGCCCTGCATGTCGGTGAACGCGAGCACCACGGTGTCGATCTCGCGCCCTTCCACCTCGACCCGCAACTGCTCCAGGCTCAGCATCCCGCGCTGCTGGCTGTACGGGCCGTGGCCCCGGTAGAGCGGCATGAATCTCCTGTCGGTTCGCTGATGATCTTCTTATGCCCGGTCTAGGCCGATAGCTCGCGCTCGATCGCGGCCAGTTCCTCGGCCGAGCCCTGGACTCGCGGGCCGGTGAACCACTTGCGGGCCGAGACCAGCCAGTAGATGCCGGCGAAGCCGAGCACCACGACCACGGCCACCACGGTGTAGTTGAACGTGCTCCACGTGATCGGGCTGAGCTGCGGCAGCATGAACAAGATCGTGATGATCACGACCCAGGTCACCGCGATGATCCCGATCGGCTTGCTCCACCGGCCCAGGTGCCAGGGCCCGCGCTGGAAGTTGTCGCCCAGGCGCAGCCGCAGGAACGTGGGCATCACGTAGGCGATGTACAGGCCGATGACCGCGATGGAGGTCACCGCCGCGTAGGCGGCGTAGTTCCACAGGTACGGCAGGCCGAGCACGAAGGCGAAGCCGGCTGCCAGCCAGATGGCGTTGGTCGGGGTCCGGGTGCGCTTGTTCACCCGGTGCCAGAACGCCGAGCCGGGCAGCGCGCCGTCGCGGGAGAAGGCGTAGATCATCCGCGAGTTGGCGGTCACCGACGACATGCCGCAGAACAGCTGGGCGCCGATGGCGATCAGCAGCAGCAGCTTCCCGCCGGTGGCGCCGAGCGCGTCGATGAAGATCTGGGCGGGCGGGACGCCGGTGGCGGAGGTGGCCTCGGCCGAGTAGTTCTGGATCGCGAAGGTGACCCCGATCAGCAGGATCCAGCCGGCGAACAGCGACACCACGATCGACATCACGATGCCGCGCGGGCCGCTGCGCGCCGCGTCGTGGGTTTCCTCGGTCATGTGCGCGGAGGCGTCATAGCCGGTGAAGGTGTACTGGGCCAGCAGCAGGCCGATCAGCACCACGTACAGCGAGCTGCTGAAGCCGGTGTTGTTGACCAGGTGCCCGAAGACCTGGCCGGCCGGCCGGTGGTGCGACGGTGAGAACGCCAGCACGCCGACGATGATCAGGACGCCGACGATGTGCCACCAGACGCTCACGTCGTTCAGCAGCGCGACTATGCGGACCCCGAACTGGTTCAGGACGCCGTGCAGTGCGAGCACGATGGCGTAGACCAGGATGACGTGCGGTGCCGAGGCCGAGAAGTTCCACTGCAGGTCCAGGAAGGCGCTGATGAACAGCGCGCAGCCGAAGTCGATGCCGGCCGTCACCGCGACCTGCCCCAGGAAGTTGAACCAGCCGGTGAACCAGGCCCAGGCGGCGCCGTTGGTCTGGGCCAGCTTGGCCGCCCAGTAGTACAGCCCGCCCGCCGTCGGGTAGCTGGAGCAGACCTCGGCCATGGACAGGCCGACGAACAGCGTCATGATCCCGACGAACGGCCAGCCCCAGACGATCACCGGCGGCCCGCCGGTGTTCATCCCGAACCCGTACAGGGTCAGGCAGCCGGACAGGATCGAGATGATCGTGAACGAGACGGCGAAGTTCGAGAACCCCGACATCCGCCGGCGCAGCTCCTGCGCGTAGCCGAGCTGGTGAAGTTGCTCCTCGTCGCTGCTCATCGGTGATGAGGACGGTGCGTGCTCGTTGACCGCCACGGCTGCTCCCAGTGTCTCGGGGACTGGCAAGGTGAGGCTGGTAACTGGGGAAACGAATGGTCTATTATCAGACCAATGATGGACGGACCGGCGCTGATGTCAAGGCCCTGGCGCCAGATTCGTCACGTGCGCCGCACAGCTTCCGGCAGGCGGGCGGGCGGGACCCGCCTGCCGGATTGTGCTGTCCGGATGCTGCGCCGCGGCGCCGGGCCAGGGCGGTAACGGTGGGTGACGGCGCGGGCGGCGTCGACCTGGCGGGCGTCCTGCGGCCAGTCCGGCAGGGCAACGCGTTCGAGGAGACCGTCGAGCGGCTGCTGGCCGTCATCAAGCTCGGCATGGTGCCCAACGGCGAGCGGTTCCCGCCCGAGCGTGACCTGGCCGTCCAGCTCGGCATCAGCCGGCTGACCCTGCGCGAGGCCCTCAGCGAGCTGCAGCGCGCCGGGTATGTCAGCTCCCGCCGGGGCCGGTTCGGCGGCACCTTCGTGACCTGGACCCCGCCGGTTCCCGGACAGGACGAGCTGCGCCGCATCGCCCGCTCCGGCGGCGCCCGGCTGGCCGACGCGCTGACCTTCCGGCTGGCCGTGGAAACCGGGGCCGCCGAGATCCTGGCCGGCCGGCTCGCCGGGACCACGCCGGATGCCGCCGGGCCCGAGCCCAGCGAGCTCAGCGCCGCCGGGACGGCGGATGACCCGCGGCAGCTCCTGCTCGCCCGGCTCGCCGAGGTGAACGCGGCCAGTCCCCAGGACTACCGGCGGCTCGACACCGTGTTCCACCTGACCATCGCCGAGCTCACCGGCTCCAGCCTGCTGCTGGCGGCCTGCACCGATGCCCGGATGCGCCTCAATGACCTGCTCAACGCCATTCCGGTGCTACCGCGCAACATCGACCACACCGCCGTCCAGCATGCCGCGATCGTGATGGCCGTCCTGGATGGCGACGCGCAGCAGGCCGGCCTGGCTGTCGCCGAGCACCTGGCCGGCACTGGCGCGCTGCTGCGCGGCTTCCTGACCTGACCGGCTCCCTGACCTGCGCTGGCTCCCTGACCTGCGCTGGCTTCCTGGCCTGGCCGGCTGCTCAGCGCTGGCTGGCTCAGCCGCGGGCGTGACTGCCGGCCATCGTGGCTGTCGCCGCTCGCGGGCCGGGCACGGCCGGCACCGACAGCCGCGACTGCGCCGGACGGCCGTCCTGCGCCAGGCCGAACCGCAGCAGCGAGGCCAGCAGCGTCGCGCTGAAGGCGAAGGCCAGCGCCGTCGCCATGTTCATCCCCATCATGTGCCGGGTCGGCTCGATCCCCGCGAAGAACGCTGCCGGGATGAACGCCGCGATCGCGCAGCCGGTCAGGCAGATCACCGCCACCGCCGCGTCATGGTGCCAGCGCACCTTGCGCGGATGCCGCAGCACCACCACTGCCAGCCCGAGCATCGCCGTCCACAGCGGGATCAGCCAGAACAGCCCGAGCTGCGCGGGGATCACGCCCACGATCGAGCTGACGATCCCGACCCGGTTCTCCAGCGTCCCCGGCGGCAGGTTCGAGCCCGGCGCGTAGCTGCCCAGGTAGTTCACCCGCAGCTGCAGCGCCGCCGCCGCCGCGTTCTGCGCCACCTTGACCGCCTCGAGCGGATGGGTGAGCAGGTAGCGAGCCAGGTTGGTGTCCGTCAGCTTGTCCGCGAACTGCGGGTACAGCACGCTGTCGTAGACCGAGTGCTTGCTCCAGAACGTGTTGCCCGAGTACTCCGCCCAGGCATCCGGCAGGCCCAGGGCGCGCAGCGTGCGCGCGTCAAACGGGGTCGCGCCCGGCTGATTGGCGATGTCCCCGAAGATCACGTCCACGACCTGCTCCTGGTGCAGCTGGCGGGTGTACGGCGAGCTGGCGTCCTGGTGCGCGTAGGCCACCGATGCGGCGCCGATGAGCCCGATGGCGAGCACCGCGGCCGCCATCCGGCCCGTGCAGACCCGGTCCAGGCCCCGGCGCCGGTCCCGGGCGACCGCCGCCAGCAGCACGCCGACGCAGATCGGCGCGGCCAGCGGCAGGTACTGCTCCTTCGACATGACCGTCAGGTAGCCCCCCGACCCGGCCAGGACGACTCCCGCCACCGACGCCCAGCCGCCCCGGCCCAGGTAGATCAGCCCCGCCGCCAGCAGCAGCAGGCCGATCAGCGTCGCGCCCTCGCTGTACGGGCTCGCGTAGGTGTCAAAGAACGCCGCGTCTGCCATCACCAGCCACAGCGCCCCGGCCACCACCAGCCTGCTGCGCAGCGCCGGCGCCAGCCCGGAGGCCAGGGCCGCGATCCCGGCCGACGCCAGCAGGCACATCAGCACGCCCAGCGCGATCAGGTTGACCGTGCCCGACAGCCCCAGAACCGGAGTCAGCCAGCGAGCCGCTGCCACCAGCAGGTGCTGCGAGGAGTCATACACCCCCGCGTGCGCGCACGCGCCCGGCGACAGCGCGTAGCGGAAGTAGGCGTAGGCGTCGTAGCGAACGTGCCCGCCCGTGACCGGGGCCACCCCCAGTCCGCACATGACCCGCGGGCCATCGCCGTTGTCGGCGAGCCCGACCGGCGACGGGACTAAGAACCGCAGCAGGAACAGCCCGAGCGAGCCCGAGAAGATCATCACCCAGTGCAGCGAGAACTGCGCGCGGCTGCCCCCGCGCTCAGCCGCCGGGCCGGCCGCAGCGCGCAGCGAAGCGGCGCCGGCCGGCCCGGCACCGGACACCGGCTGCCAGCCGATGGCTGTCTCCGCCGTGGCCGGGGCCGCTGCGGCTGACGCGATGCTGGCCGGCGCGGACTCGGGCCCTGGCCCTGGCCCAGGCCCTGGCTCCAGCGTTCGCGACGACGCGGCGGTCTGCTCCGGTGCTGGCTCCGGGACTGACCTGCAAGCCGAGGCTGGCGGAGCGGAACCGGCCCGGTGCGGTGACCTGGCCCGCCGTTCCCGGCGCGAGAAGGGCTGCGACCAGACGTCCGGGCGGATGGCGGCAATGAATGCGCTGTCGGAAGACGCGGCCTCGTCAGCGGCGGGACCAGCGGGCCCATCAGCCGGGCCGGGCGGGAGTCCGGCAGCCGGGTCGGCCGGCCTGAGCAGCGGCCCGGCCCCGGCCCGGTGTCGGCTGGGCGACGGCGTCTGAACCCGGCTCCGGTGGGCTGCTGGTGACTGGCCCGGCTGCCCGGCCCTGACTTTCGCTATCGCATGGCGTGGCACGGTTCCCCCTATCCGCGTCACGGAGCGTAACGTCATCGGCCGTGGATTCCCGGTACCCGCAGCGCCGCGCGTGTTCTTCGCGAACCCGGCATAGACCGGGCGGGAGCGGGGCCGGCGTCCTGTCGGTGCCGGCCGAAGCGTTGCCCGCCTAGCGTCGGAACGCGGCTGGCACGGCGCCGGCCGCAGATCGGAGGTTCTGCCGGTGATCGAGCGCAGCCGGGAAGCCGAAGCGTTCCTGAGCGCCGTCGACGCGGCCCGCCCGGCCGCGGTGAGCGCGTGCACGGGTTGGACGACACACGAGATCGCCGCGCACGTGGCGGGGATTGCCGTCGAGGTCGTGCGTCACCTCGAGCCCTATCTCAGCGGCGACCCGGTACCGCCGACGCGCAGCTTCGAGGAGCGGGAGGCGCCGCTGCAGGCGATGCCGCACCCGCGCCTGCTGGCCCGCCTGGACCAGGAGGAGCAGCGCATGCGCTCGGTCGTCTCTGACGTGCTCGACCGCGAGCCGGACGCCGTCATCCCTTGGACGGGCCGGCAGATGGCGGTGGCTAAGTTCGTTCCGCACCTGCGCAACGAGCATGCGCTGCATCGCTGGGACATCGCCGGCGACGACGACACCAGCCGCGCGCTGCTCGGCGACGATGAGCTGGTCGGCCATTCCGTCGGCGAGCTCGGCCGCATCCTGCTGCGCGCTGGCCGCAGTCATGACCCCGACCCCGGCAGCGACTTCGCCGTCCGGCTGCGCAGCGCGGGCCAGCGGGACCTGCGGGTGCTGGTCGCGGGCGGGGATGCGACCCTGGCCTGGGCCGACGACGGCGCGGACGACCCGGCGGTCGAGCTCGACGGCGCGGCCCGGCACGTCTTCATCTGGGGCCGGCGCCCCGATCAGCGCGGCCGCGTGCGCAGCCACCTCAGCCAGCCCGACCTGGCCCGCCTCCAGGCCCTCCTGTCCGGCTACTGACCGGCGGCACCCGCGGGACGCAGCTGGCAGGATGGGCGCATGAGCGTGCTGGTGCCCGTTCCGGGCGGGCAGGTGCGAGCGTGGGACAGCGGCGGAGACGGCCCGGCGGTGATCCTGCTGCACTCGGGCTGGGGCGACTCCGCCATCTGGGAGCCGATGGTGGGCCGG
Source organism: uncultured Actinomycetota bacterium (assembly GCA_963780555.1). Taxonomy (GTDB): domain Bacteria; phylum Actinomycetota; class Actinomycetes; order Streptosporangiales; family Streptosporangiaceae; genus DASUBV01. The sequence continues at coordinate 1,698,593 of CAWACD010000002.1, forward strand.
CTGCCTGCTCGCTATCGCGTCATCCGGTATGACCAGCGTGGTTACGGGCGGTCGCCGGCGCCGGAGGCGCCCTATGGCCAGCTGGACGACCTGGTTGCCGTGCTGGACTGGTGCGGCGTCGACGAGGCACTGCTGGTGGGGTACAGCGGAGGCGGCGGCCCGGCCGCCGGGCTCGCGCTCGCCAGCCCCGGGCGGGTCCGCGGGCTGATGCTGCTGGCGCCGGGAGTGCAGGACTATCCGTGGCCGCCCGACGACCCGTACGGGGCGGAGTTCGGCGCGCTCTTCGCGGCCGGCGATCGCGTCGGCCTGGCCGGGCTGGGCCTGCGGACCTGGGCGGCCGCAGGCGCTGACGAAGCCGTCCGGGCCCAGGTCGGCGGGGCCGCCGGGGCATTCTTCCGCCTCGGCGAGTTCGAGCAGCCTGATCCTCCCGTCTATGACCGGCTGGGGCAGATCCGGGTGCCTGCGGTCATGGTCGTCGGAGCCCGGGACTACCCGATGGTGACCGACAGCGCCACGGCCATCGCCGCGCGGATACCGGGCTGCAGGACCGTTACCGCGCCGGGCGCGGACCACATGCTGCCGCTGCGCATCCCGGACCAGCTCGCCCGGCTGATCGATGAGCTCGACGCCGTCGCCGCCTGACGGCAGGCCGGGGTGATAACAGCAAGAGGCGAGCCGCCCGCACGGTCGGCGGCCGATCGCTGAAGGCCGGGCCAGCGCCGCCCGCAGGCAGCGCCAGCGGCGCCCGAGCAGGCTCAGGCGGCCGGCCGGGTCTGTCGATGAGTCGATGTGCCGGCTAGACGATGAGCCGATACATAGCCAAGCCGGCATGTCGACAATCATCGTCAGCGCCCGGTCCGGGCGCTGAGCCCGGCGGCGCCGTGGTCAGGTGTCCGTTCCGGCATCAGCCGGCCGGGGCACGCCTACCGGGTTCGGGAACGGCAGCAGCCGCGCGCAGGCCCGGGCTACCGGGGTGAGCGCTGCCGCTAGCTCCGCTGTCCGGTCCGGGCCCAGCCGCGCCCACGGCCGGGCGGCCGCCAGGTCCGTGGCCTCCTCGACGGCCCGGTGCACCGCCAGCCCGGCCGGTGTAGCCGCGAGCCCGGCATCCAGCCAGCCCCGGTCGCGCAGCCGCCCGGCCGCAGCGTCCCAGTCGAGGTCGGCCCACCCGCGGACCGCCTGGAACTGCGCCCGGCCCACCGCGGGCCCGTGCGGTCCGGCGGCCTGGCGCACGGCCGGCCCGCCAGCAGCGGCCGCCTGATCCACCGCGGCCCGCAGTACCAGGGCCTCGCAGCCGTCGATTCCCGCCGCTACCAGCGCCGCCACATGCCCGTCACCGCGATGCTCGCGCAGCACCGTCGCCGCATGCCACAGCCGTGCCGCCGGCTCATCGGGCACCGGCAGCGCGGCGTTCGGGGCCGCCAGCGGCCGGCCCGTCGGATCCAGGTCGCAGGCCGCCGCGGCGAGCAGGTCCGCGGCCGCTGCCAGCGCGGCGCCGGCCGGGCTCGTGACGGCTGAGCCCGCCAGTCCGTCCGGGCCTGCGGCCGCGGCCGGGCCTGCCGCGGCGACTGAGCCGGCCGCAGGGCCGGCGTCTGCTGTAGTGCCGGCGCCCAGGACCGAGCGGATCGCCGCCACGGCGCCCGCCTCGCGTACCCGCAGCGCCTCGGCCGGGGTGATCAGCTCCCAGACCGCCGGCAGCGCCCGGCGCACGAATGACGGCGCGAAACTGCAGAACGCGGCGATGATCACCGGCGCGTCCACGGCGCCCAGCGGCGCCGAGCGCCCGGCGAAGTAGCCCCGCCAGAACCCGCGCAGCCCCGCGGCCTCGAACGCCTGCCGGGCCTCCGGCGCGAAATAAGTCACCACATGGACCGGCTCGATCAGCGTCCACATCCGCCGGGCCGTCGCTGCGTCCGTCATAACCGCCATCCTCCCAGCAGGCCGCATATTCCGGCCTGCTCCTGCGGCGGACAAAGCGTCAGAAGGCGAAACATAACGCGGCTCCGCGGTGTTATCGCTACTCGCGGGCCCCTGTGGCCCGTGCTGTCCCGCCGCCCCCGCCAGCCCGGCTCATGGCCGCCCGTCGGCCCAGCTCAGCGGCCCTGGCCGGCAATGCTGACGGCCGTGTCGGGCCCCGGATTGCGGACCAGGAACGAATTACGGCACAATGATGTTGTGAAAAGTATGGGATCACCAGACGCGCGCTCCAGCGCGGCCGGACCCGGTGCCGCCGGCGCCGGGCGATCCCGCCTGCCCGAGTCCGCCAGCATGGGGGCCGAGCGCAGTACCCGCGGCCGGATCGCCCGGCTGATCCTGGAGAACGGCCCGGTTACCGCGGCCGGGCTGTCGGCCCGGCTGGGCCTGACCCCGGCCGCCGTCCGGCGGCACCTGGACAACCTGCTGGCCGACGGCATGATCGAGACCCGGATCGCCCGGACCTACGGCAACCGGGGTCGCGGGCGGCCGGCCAAGCTGTTCGCCATCACCGATGCCGGGCGCAGTGCCTTCGAGCATGCCTACGACGACCTGGCCAGCAGCGCGCTGCAGTTTATCGCCGACACGGCGGGGCCCGCGGCGGTGGCCGAGTTCGCCCGGCGGCAGATCTCCGAGCTGGAGCGCCGCTACCGGCCTGCGGTGGAGGCGGCGGAGCCGCAGGAGCGCGTGCAGGCGCTGGCGCAGGCCCTGTCGGCCGACGGATATGCCGCCGGCGCCAGTGGTGCCCCCGCGGCCGGCGGGGAGAACAACTCTGCCAGCATCATTGCCCGGTGGCCCACGTGGCCGAGCAGTACCCGGAACTGTGCGAGGCCGAGACAGAAGCATTCAGCCGGCTGCTCGGCACACCCGTGCAGCGCCTCGCGACTATCGCCCATGGCGACGGGATATGCACTACGCATGTCACGGCACCGGGGCTGGTGCATAACCGTAATAACACCACCGAGTCCGGAGGAATCTCCGCATGACGACAACCGCACACCCGGAGCTTGACGGGCTGGAGCGCTACAAGTTCGGCTGGGCCGACTCGGACGCGGCGGGCGCCACCGCGCGCCGCGGGCTGTCTGAGGAGGTCGTCCGCGACATCTCGGCGAAGAAGAACGAGCCGGAGTGGATGCTGGACCTGCGGCTGCGGGGCCTGAAGCTGTTCCGCCGCAAGCCCATGCCGACCTGGGGCTCTGACCTGTCGGGGATCGACTTCGAGAACATCAAGTACTTCGTCCGGTCGACCGAGAAGCAGGCGGCGACCTGGGACGACCTGCCGGCGGACATCAAGTCCACCTACGACCGGCTGGGCATCCCCGAGGCCGAGAAGCAGCGGCTCATCGCGGGCGTCGCGGCGCAGTACGAGTCGGAGGTCGTCTACCACAAGATCCGTGAGGACCTGGAGGAGAAGGGCGTCATCTTCCAGGACACCGACACGGCGCTGCGCGAGAACCCGGAGCTGTTCCAGGAGTACTTCGCCACGGTGATCCCGGTGGGCGACAACAAGTTCGCCGCGCTGAACACGGCGGTCTGGTCCGGCGGCAGCTTCATCTACGTGCCGAAGGGCGTGCACGTGGAGATCCCGCTGCAGGCCTACTTCCGGATCAACACCGAGAACATGGGCCAGTTCGAGCGGACCCTGATCATCGTCGACGAGGACGCCTACGTCCACTACGTCGAGGGCTGCACGGCGCCGATCTACTCCTCTGACTCGCTGCACTCGGCGGTCGTGGAGATCATCGTCAAGAAGGGCGCCCGCTGCCGTTACACCACGATCCAGAACTGGTCGGCCAACGTCTACAACCTGGTCACCAAGCGGGCCGTCGCCCAGGAGGGCGCGACCATGGAGTGGGTGGACGGCAACATCGGCTCCAAGGTCACCATGAAGTACCCGGCCGTCTACATGATGGGCGAGCATGCCCGTGGCGAGACCCTGTCGGTGGCCTTCGCCGGGGCCGGCCAGCACCAGGATGCGGGTTCCAAGATGGTGCACTGCGCGCCCAACACCTCGTCCTCGGTCGTGTCCAAGTCGGTGGCCAGGGCGGGCGGCCGCACCTCCTACCGCGGCCTGGTCCAGATCCGGGAGGGCGCCGAGCACTCCAAGTCCACGGTGAAGTGCGACGCGCTGCTGGTCGACTCGGTCAGCCGCAGTGACACCTACCCCTACGTCGACGTCCGCGAGGACGACGTGGAGATGGGCCACGAGGCCACCGTCTCGAAGATCTCCGAGGACCAGCTGTTCTACCTGATGAGCCGCGGGATGACCGAGGACGAGGCGATGGCCACGATCGTCCGCGGCTTCGTCGAGCCGATCGCGCGCGAGCTGCCGATGGAATACGCGCTGGAGCTCAACCGGCTGATCGAGCTGCAGATGGAAGGAGCAGTCGGCTGATGTCGGTGCTGCAGGGGGCCGTCGAGTCGACGGTCCCCGTCTCACGGTTGCATGAGCAGGGGTCGTTTGACCCCGCGGACTTCGCCGTCCCGTCGGGGCGCGAGGAGGAGTGGCGGTTCACGCCGCTGCGTCGCCTGCGGTCGCTCCATACGGATGCTCCGCCGGGCGGCAAGGTGGCAGTCGTCGTCGATGCCGCACCAGGCATCACCGCTGAGACGATGAAACGCGGTGACGCCAGGATCGGCACCGCCTACCTGCCCGAGGACAGGGTCAGTGCGAGGGCGTTTGCTGAGTTCTCGGAGGCAACGCTCGTAGCAGTGCCGCCGGGGACGGAGAGCACGCAGCCGACGTGGATCTCGGTTCGCGGCGAGGATGCAGCCGGGGGTGCTGCGTACGGGCACATGGTGGTGCAGCTCGGGGCCAACAGCCGGGCCGTGGTGGTGCTGGAGCACACCGGCAGCGCGACGTACGCGGACAACGTTGAGTTCGTGGTCGGGGACGGCGCTCAGCTGAATGTGGTGACGGTGCAGGACTGGGCCGATGATGCGGTGCACCTGTCGCATCATCACGCCGTGCTGGGCCGGGACGCGCGGATCGCGCACACGGCGGTGACGCTGGGCGGCAGCGTGGTCCGGCTCGCCCCCTCGGTCCGCTACCAGGGCCCCGGCGGCGACGCCGAGCTGCGCGGGCTGTTCTTCGCCGACGCCGGCCAGCACCTGGAGCACCGGCTGTTCGTCGACCATGCCGAGCGCAACTGCCGCAGCCGGGTGTCCTACAAGGGCGCCCTGCAGGGCGCGGGCGCGCACGGCGTGTGGATCGGCGACGTGGTGATCCGGGCCGAGGCCACCGGGACCGACACCTACGAGTACAACCGGAACCTGGTGCTTACCGACGGCACCCGGGTCGACTCCGTGCCGAACCTGGAGATCCTGACCGGCGAGGTCGTCGGGGCCGGGCACGCCAGCACGAGCGGGCGGCTGGAAGACCAGCACCTGTTCTACCTGATGGCCCGCGGCATCCCGGAGGCCGAGGCGCGGCGCCTGGTCATCCGGGGCTTCTTCGGCGAGCTGATCGGCCAGCTAGAGGTGCCGGAACTGCGGGAGCGAATTTCCGCGGCGATCGAGCGGGAACTGGCGCGGTGAGTGACTTCGTGCGCGTGTGCGCGGTGTCCGAGGTGCCCGCTGAGGGCGGGATCGGCGTGACCATCGGCGAGGTGCCGGTGGCCATCATCCGGGCCGAGGGCGAGATCTACGCGATTCACGACATGTGCTCGCACGAGGAAGTCCCGCTCTCGGAGGGCGAGGTCTACGACCACACCGTGGAGTGCTGGCTGCACGGCTCCTGCTTTGACCTGCGCAGCGGCAAGCCCACCGGGCCCCCGGCGACCCAGCCGGTGGCTACCTACACAGTCAGGATTGACGGCGACGACGTCTTCGTCTCGCTTTAAGGATCGGGAGAGCTGATGTCCACCCTAGAGATCCGTGACCTGCACGCCAGCGTGACGGACGCGGCCGGAGAGGCTCGCGAGGTACTCCGCGGCGTGAACCTGGTCGTGCGGCCGGGGGAGACGCACGCCATCATGGGGCCCAACGGCTCTGGCAAGACGACGCTGGCGTACGCGATCGCCGGCCATCCCCGGTACGTGGTGACCCAGGGCTCGATCACGCTGGACGGCGAGGACGTGCTGGCCATGAGCGTGGACGCGCGCGCCCGGGCGGGGCTGTTCCTGGCCATGCAGTACCCGGTGGAAGTGCCCGGCGTCACGGTGTCGAACTTCCTGCGCACCGCGGTCACCGCGGTCCGCGGCGAGGCGCCCAAGCTGCGCCAGTTCGTCAAGGAGCTGAACGCGGCCATGACCGCGCTGGCCATGGACCCGGCGTTCGCCCAGCGCAACCTCAACGAGGGCTTCTCCGGCGGTGAGAAGAAGCGCCACGAGATCCTCCAGCTGGAGCTGCTGAACCCGAAGATCGCGATCCTGGACGAGACCGACTCGGGCCTGGACATCGATGCCCTGCGGGTCGTGTCCGACGGGATCAACCGGTTCCGCGCGGACCGCGAGCACGGAATGCTGCTGATCACCCATTACACGCGGATCCTGCGCTACGTGCAGCCGGACTTCGTGCACGTGTTCGTCGGCGGCAAGATCGTCGAGGAGGGCGGCGCCGAGCTGGCCGAGGAGCTGGAGTCCAGCGGCTACGAGCGGTTCCTGGCGGGTGCGTCGGCATGACGGCGCCGAGCGAGACCGTTCCTGCGACGCAGGCCGGGCTGGTGCCCGCGCTCGACACCCGCGCGATCCGGGCCGACTTCCCGATCCTGGGCCGCGCGGTCCGCGGCGGGCACCCGCTGATCTACCTCGACTCCGGGGCGACCGCCCAGAAGCCGCGCCAGGTGCTGGACGCCGAGCGTGACTTCTACACGATGCACAACTCGGCCGCCCACCGCGGCGCGCACCTGCTCGGCGAGGAGGCCACCGACGCCTACGAGGGCGCCCGGGTGCGGGTCGCGGACTTCATCGGCGCCGACCCCGGCGAGATCGTGTTCACCAAGAGCGCGACCGAGGCGCTGAACCTGGTCGCTTACGCGATGAGCAACGCGGCCACGGCCGGGTCGGAGTCGGCCCGCTTCCGGGTCGGTCCCGGCGACGAGATCCTGGTCACCGAGATGGAGCACCACGCCAACCTGGTGCCCTGGCAGCAGCTGTGCGAGCGCACCGGCGCCACGCTGCGCTGGTTCGGGATAACCCCGGACGGGCGGCTGGACCTGTCGAACGCCGATGAGCTGATCAGCGACCGCACCCGCCTGGTGGCGGTGACCCATCAGTCCAACGTGACCGGCACCATCCCGCCAGTGACCGACATCGCGAAGCTGGCCCACGCCCGCGGCGCGCTGGTAGCGGCCGACGGCGCCCAGTCGGTGCCGCACCAGCAGGTCAACGTCGCCGAGCTGGGCGTCGACTTCCTGGCCTTCTCCGCGCACAAGATGCTCGGCCCGTCCGGCATCGGCGTGCTGTGGGGACGCCGCGAGCTGCTGGAGGCCATGCCGCCGTTCGTCTCCGGCGGGTCGATGATCGAGATCGTCCGGATGGAGGGCTCGACCTTCCTGCCGCCGCCCGAGCGGTTCGAGGCAGGCGTGCCGCCCGCGGCGCAGGCCGTCGGGCTGGCCGCCGCGTGCGACTACCTGGACGGGCTCGGCATGGACCAGGTCGTGGCCCACGAGGAGGCGCTCACCGCGCACGCCCTGGAGTCGGTCACCGCCATCCCCGGTGTCCGGGTGCTCGGGCCGCTGACGACGCAGGACCGCGGCGGGGCGCTGTCGTTCGTGGTCGATGGCGTGCACCCGCACGATGTCGGCCAGGTACTGGACGAGCTGGGCATTGCCGTGCGAACCGGGCACCACTGCGCCTGGCCGCTGCACCGGGCACTCGGCGTCCAGGCCAGCACCCGGGCTACCTTCTACCTGTACAACACCCACGACGAGGTGGACTCGCTGGCGGACGGGATCCGCCAGGCCCAGAAATTCTTCGGGACCGCATGATGTCGTGCCACCGGGGGAGAGCTGACCTCAGGACCGGAACACTGATCAGTACCGGAACACCGAGGCCGGCCAGCATGTTGAAGGCAACGTGATGCAGCTCGAGTCCTTGTACCAGGAGATCATCCTGGACCACTACCGGCACCCGCACCACAAGGGCCTGCGGGACCCTTTTGACGCGGAAGTGCACCACGTCAACCCGACGTGCGGGGATGAGGTGACGCTGCGCGTCACGCTGAAGGATGCTGGCGGCGAGGCTGCCGTGGCGGACGTGTCCTATGAGGCGCTGGGCTGCTCGATCAGCCAGGCCAGCACCTCTGTGCTCACCGACATGGTGATCGGCAAGACCGTCGGCGAGGCGATGGACATCAGCGCGGAGTTCCTCTCGCTGATGCAGTCGCGCGGCGAGGCCGAGCCCGATGAGGACGTTCTGGGGGACGCCGTGGCCTTTGAGGGAGTATCGAAGTACCCGGCCCGGATCAAGTGCGCGCTGCTGGGCTGGATGGCCTGGAAAGACGCGACCGCGCGGGCACTGGCCGAAGGCGGCGGTCCCGGTGCCGCGGGCGACACGAGTGAGAGGTGACGAGCATGACCGATCAGGACACTGAGCTTCGCGCGGATACCGCCGATGCCGCGGCTGCGACCGCGGCGGCGCCGGCCGGGGCTGGGCCGGAGCCGGAGCTGGAGGACCTGCTGGAGGCCCTGCGTGACGTGATGGACCCCGAGCTGGGCGTCAACGTCGTGGACCTGGGCCTGGTGTACGGCGTGAGCGTCGGCGAGGACCGGATGGCCACCATCGACATGACGCTGACCAGCGCGGCCTGCCCGCTGACCGATGTCATCGAGGACCAGACCAGGGACGCCCTGGAAGGGCTGGTCAGCGATTTCCGGATCAACTGGGTGTGGATGCCGCCGTGGGGCCCGGACAAGATCACTGACGACGGCCGCGAGCAGCTGCGGGCCCTCGGCTTCAACGTCTAGACCGCCCCGCGTCCGGGGCGGGCCCGGCCGGCTAGTCCAGGCCGGTCTTACCCGGACTCCAGAACGGCTTGGTGCGCACGGCCCGGCGCGGCCAGCCGCGATCGCGGACCAGGTGGTGGCAGATGGCCTGAACCGTGCGGGCCTCGCCGGCCACGTAGGCGGCGCCGGGCTCGGCGGGCAGGTCCAGCGCGGCGATCGCGGCGGTCAGTGCGGCCGACCCGGCGGCAGGCCTGCCGTTCCGGTAGGCCCACTGCAGCCTGGGCGCGTCCGGGAACGGCAGCCGGTCGGCGGGGGAGCCGACCTCGATCACGCCGCGGATATCGGCCGGGCCGCCGGCCAGCAGGGCACGGATCATCGCGCCGCAGGCGACAGCGGCGGTCTCCTCGCCCGCGAACATGTGGTAGGCGGCCGGGCGGGCGACCAGGTTGCCCTCGGGCCGGGAGAACAAGACCTCCTGGCCGGGCCGTACCGCCCTGGCCCACCGCGCGCCGGGCCCGTCGCCGTGATCGAGCACGCACAGGCTCAGCACGCCGTCGTCGTAGTCCCAGACCGAGTAGCTGCGGCGCAGGCCGTCCAGCCAGTCACCGGGCGAGCTCACATCGCCCACGCAGACCCGGACCTGCTGGCCGGGTAGCCAGTCCAGGTCCGGCACCGCGATGGCGATCCGGCGCATCCGGGCCGCGATGTGGCTGACCTCCGTGACGGCCCCGGACTGGAAGAACTGGCCCAGCAGCCGCCGCCCCAGCCCGCGACCCGGCTCGGCCGGCCTGGCATCCACGGGTACCTCCACCAATGGCGATATATCGTGATGTCCGTTACGATATATCGCTGGGTCCCGGCCCGCCAGTGGTTCTGCGCAGATCGCCCGGTACCGGGACACAGATCACCGGTCGCGGCGGGGTTCCCCGGTGCCGGACCGCAGCGCCGGCTAGGCTCGACACATCATGACAGGCGTGCTGCTCCTTCGCGGCCGCGGCGAGGCCCGGTAACCAGCCCGGTCGGCCCCTCGTCGCGGGTCGCAGTGCTGCGCCGACCGGATCCTCGCGGTCTTTTCTCAGGAGCAGCCCTACATGACCAGTCATGATTCTTTCAACCGTCAGCAGCCCTCGGGCATGCCGTGCCACCGCTACCGCCCGTTCCCGGCGGTCGACCTGCCCGACCGGCGCTGGCCGTCGGTGACGATCACCGCGGCGCCGCGCTGGCTGTCCACCGACCTGCGCGACGGCAACCAGGCGCTCATCGACCCGATGAACGCCGCCCGCAAGCAGGCCATGTTCGACCTGCTGGTCAGGATGGGCTACAAGGAGATCGAGGTCGGCTTCCCGGCAGCCAGCCAGACCGACTTCGACTTCATCCGCAGCCTCATCGAGAGCGGCGCGGTCCCCGACGACGTCCGGATCTCGGTGCTGACCCAGGCCCGCGAGGAGCTCATCGAGCGCACCGTGCAGTCGCTGGCCGGCGCGCGGCTGGCCACGGTGCACATGTACAACGCCGCCGCGCCGATGTTCCGCAGCGTGGTGTTCGGCTGGGACGGCGACGGGCGCGACCAGTGCAAGGCGGTCGCGGTCGAGGGCACCCGGGCGGTCATGAAGTACGCCGAGACCTACCTGCCCGGCACCGACTTCGGCTACGAGTACTCGCCCGAGATCTTCATGGACACCGAGCTGGACTTCGCGCTGGAGATCTGCGAGGGCGTGATGGACGTCTGGCAGCCGGGGCCGGGCCGGGAGATCGTGCTGAACCTGCCGTGCACGGTGGAGCGCTCCACGCCGAACGTCTACGCCGACCAGATCGAGTGGATGAGCCGCAACCTGAGCCGCGCGCGAGCACGTCTGCCTGTCGGTGCACACGCACAACGACCGCGGCACGGCGACGGCGGACGCCGAGCTGGCCGTGCTGGCCGGCGCGCAGCGCGTCGAGGGCTGCCTGTTCGGCAACGGCGAGCGCTCCGGCAACGTCGACCTGGTCACCCTGGGCCTGAACCTGTACAGCCAGGGCATCGACCCGATGATCGACTTCAGCGACATCGACGAGATCCGGCGCACCGCCGAGTACTGCAACCGCATCGGCGTGCACGAGCGGCACCCCTACGCCGGCGACCTGGTCTACACCTCGTTCTCCGGCTCGCATCAGGACGCGATCAAGAAGGGCTTCGACGACCTGGACCGGGCCGCCGCCCGGGCGGGCAAGCCGGTCAGCGAGATGCCGTGGGCGATGCCCTACCTGCCGATCGACCCCAAGGACGTCGGCCGCTCCTACGAGGCCGTCATCCGGGTCAACTCGCAGTCCGGCAAGGGCGGCGTCGCCTACATCATGAAGGCCGACCACCACCTCGACCTGCCGCGGCGGCTGCAGATCGAGTTCAGCCACGTGATCCAGCGGCACACCGACGACGAGGGCGGCGAGGTCGACGCGGAGCGGATGTGGAGACCTCTTCGCCGCCGAGTACCTCGACCCGGGCCCGTTCGAGCTCGTCGGCTTCTCCTCGGCCAGCGAGGACGGCACCGAGCGGATCACCGCGACCGTGCGCGCCTTCGGCACCGAGCACACCCTGGACGGCGTCGGCAACGGGCCGATCGCCGCGTTCTGCGAGGCGCTGTCCCCGATCGACCTGGGGCTGGGCGGCGTCAGCGTGCGGGTGCTGGACTACGCCGAGCACGCGCTGACCGCGGGCCGGGACGCCGAGGCGGCGGCCTACCTGGAGATCGAGGTCGGCGACCGGGTGCTCTGGGGCGTCGGGATCAGCGAGTCCATCGTGCGGGCCTCGCTGCTGGGCGTGATCAGCGCGCTGAACCGGGCGGCGCGCCTGCGCGCGGTCTGAGCCCCGCCCCTGAGGGGCCCGCTGGTGCGGGCGGGCCCCTCAGGCCTCGGCCTAGCCGGCGAACAGCACGTCGGCGACGTGCTGGGAGTCGAGGTACTCGCGGACCTCGGCGATCTGCCCGTCGCGGATGACGAAGACGCCGCAGTAGGAGTTGTCGTACGGGCGCCCGGTAGCGGCCGCTATGCCGGTGACCCGCCACTCCAGGACGGCCCGCTCGCCCTCGGCGGTGATATCGCCGAAGGTGAAGCGCTGGGTGCCGGGCTGGTAGAGCGAGCCGGCTGAGAGCAGGAAGTCCATGATTGCCTCCCGGCCCTTCCGGGTGCCGGACAGCGGCAGGGTGCCGTGCAGCGACCAGGTGGCCTCCGGCGCGAAGCTGGCCGCGATGGCATCGAGGTCGCCGGCGGTCAGCGCGTCCAGGTAGGCCTCGAGCACCTGGCGGGCGCCGGGCTGATGACGGGCGCCCGGAGCGCTGGTCATGCCGCCACCTCCAGGACAGCGTTGCCGCGGACCTGGCGGCTAAGCAGCGCGCGCAGCACCCCGGCGGTCTGCCGCCAGTCGCTGACCTGGCCGATCTCCGGGTGCAGGTGGCCGGCGCCGGTCAGCCGGACGAGCGTGGCCAGGTCGTCGGCGTCGGTGGTGTCGCTGTCGGCGTAGTAGAACTTGCGCAGGGTCGCGCTGGCGCCGCCGCTCCAGTCGAAGAAGTTCAGCTCGGGCGGGATACGGCTGGCCTGGCCGAACCAGACCAGCAGGCCGCGGGTGGTGAGGCGGCGCCACGCGGCCGGGAGGCTGTCACCGCCGACCGATTCAAAGATCACGTCAAACGGGCCATCGGCTTTCTCGACCTCGCTGACGACGGTGGCCGCGCCCAGCTCTCGCAGCCGCTCGCCGCGGTCGCGGCTGCGGGCGACCGCCGTCAGCTCCGCGCCCTGGGTCGCGGCCAGCTCGGTGACATAGTGGCCGACGCCGCCCGAGGCGCCGGTCAGCAGCACCCGCTGCCCGGCCAGCGAGCCGGTCACGCGGAGCAGCCGCAGCGCGGTCAGCCCGGCCAGCGGCAGCGCCGCTGCGGCCGTGTCGCTGATGTCATCCGGAAGCGCGGCCAGGCTGGCCGACGGCACCGCCACCCGCTCGGCCCAGCCGCCGGCCGGCGGATGACCGACGACCCGCTGCCCGGCCGGCGGCCCGCTGCCGCTGGCGGCGGCGCGCGTGACGACGCCGGCGATGTCCTTGCCCGGCCGCCAGGCTGCTGGCGGGTCTTCGAGCTGGAAAGTCTCGCCCCGGTTGACCGAGTAGGCGGTGACGCTGATCAGCGCCTCGTCTGCGGCCGGATCCGGCTCGGGCACCTGATCGAGCCGGACTGAGCCGCGCCCGTCGGGGACCATCGCTCGCATCGTGCACCACTCCTGTTACGTCGCTGAACCGAAGTCCCCATGATTCTGCGACGCCTGGCAACCTTTCGGAAGTAGGCAGTTTTTTGTAATGTAGGCACCTAAAAGTGACTACGAGCGGATCGATGAGGGAGGCGGCCATGACGGATAGCACCACGGCCTCGCCGGATGGCCGCTTCGACGTGCTCGCGGCAGCCTGCCCGACCCGCCAGGTCATCAACCGGATCGGCGACCGCTGGAGCCTGCTGGTGCTGTTCGCGCTGGACGGCCGCACGCTGCGCTTCCAGGAACTGCGCCGGGCGGTCGACGGGGTCAGCCAGAAGATGCTGACCCAGACGCTGCGGGTCCTGGAACGGGACGGCCTGGTCAGCCGCACGATCTACGCCAGCGTGCCGCCGAAGGTGGAGTACTGCCTCACGCCGCTCGGTGCCAGCCTGTCGGTGCGCATCGCGGCCATCCGGTCCTGGGCGTATGAGCACATGGACCAGATCGAGGAGGCCAGGGCCGGATTCGACGCGCGGTAGCCGGCGCTGGCCGGCCTGCCGCCTGCTGCCGGCTGGCGGGCCTGGGTGCGGGCAGGCCGATGTGCGGTCGCGTGAGCCATCCGGCCCGGCTTGACGCCGCGGAGTTCGACGAGCTCACCAGCAATATAGGGGGGTGTTCCCTATGGAGCTGGAGGTGCCCCGATCGTAGGGTCGGAGCCGTCAGGTCCGAGGAGGTCGCATGCCAGGCACGCCATTCTCGCTGGTCACGGCACACGCGTCAGAACACCGTGCCGAGCAGGTCAGGCTGCTTGAGCGGAAGGCGGCCCTGGACACGATGGCCGAGATTGCGGGGCACGCGCGGAGCGGTGACGGCCAGCTCGTCCTAGTCGAAGGCGAGGCGGGTGTGGGCAAGTCGGCTCTCCTCGAGCAGTTCACCCGCGACTTGCCCGACTCGCGCCTGCTTTCAGGGTCCTGCGACGGAATGTTCACACCCCGGCCGCTCGGCCCGCTTTTCGACATCGCGCAGCAGGTTCGCGGCCACCTGCACGCCCTGTGCCGGGCAGACGCCTCCCGCGAACAGCTCTTCGGCGCCCTCCTCACCGAGCTTTGCGAGCCGGGGGCGCTGCCGGTCGTTGTTATCGAGGACGTGCACTGGGCCGACGAGGCCACCCTCGACATGCTGGGCTTTCTCGCGCGACGGATCCGCGAGATCGCGGTGCTGCTGATCGTGACCTATCGCAGCGACGAACTGGCCGGCACCCATCCATTGCGCATCGCGCTGGGCAATCTGGTCGTCCAGCGCTGCACCAGGCGCCTTTCGCTCGCTCCTCTGAGTGCCCACGCCGTGCGGGCGCTGGCGGCCGGCAGCGAGGTGGACCCAGCAGAGCTGTACCGCGTCACCGGGGGCAATCCGTTTTACATCCGCGCGGTGCTGGAGGCTGGCCTGGGCGAGGTACCGGGCTCGGCCCGCGATGTGGTGCTGGCACGCGCTGCCCGCCTCGAGCCGATGGCACGGGAGACGCTCGAGGCCGCGGCCCTGATCGGCGGAACAGTCGACGAGCGGCTGCTCCGCTGCGTCGTCGCCGGGCCCGCCATTGCCCAGGTCATCTCCTCTGGCCTGATGGTCGGCCACCCAGGGCTGCGCTTCCGGCACGAGATCGCGCGGCAGGCGATCGAGCAGTCGGTCTTGCCAGCCCGGCGAGCCGAACTCCATGCTCGGATACTGCGGGGGTTGCGCGATCTCGGCTGTGACGATGATGCCCGGCTGGCCTTTCACGCTGAAGAGGCCGGCGACGGCCCGGCCGCCCTGGAGCACGCCGAGCTGGCGGGTCGGCGGGCTCGCATGCTGGCATCCCACCGCGAAGCGGCCAGGCAGTTCGAACGCGCGCTGCGTTTCGCGGACGGCGAGGGGCCGGCCAGTATCGCGGCTCGCTGGATCGAGCTTGCGACGGAGCTGTCGACGATCGACCGCTGGCCTGATGCCGAGACCGCCTACACGCGGGCGCTGGAGAACTGGCGGGCGGCCGGGAACCCCCTCGGCGAAGGCGACACACTCCGGCGGATGACCCCGGCGCTGTGGCGGCTGTGCCGTGGCGGTCAGATCCTCGTCGCAGCCGAGGCCGCCGTCGCCATCCTGGAACCGCTCGGCCCCACTGCGGAACTCGCGGCTGCGTACAACGGGCTGGCCGTATTCCGCCTGGAGCCAGGGCATCCGGACCTCGCCGTCGCGCTGGCCCGGCGCGCTCAGGAACTCGCGGCCAGACTGGGCGAGCCGGCGGTGCTGAGCCGGGCGACGACCACGGAAGCACAGGCCACCTGGCACGCTGGTGGCGACTGGGAGCCTGTTATGCGCCGCGCGCTGTCGATCGCGCTCAAGAATGACCTTGAGCATGAAGCTGGCTTCGCGTACACGAACCTGCACGAGCTGAACTGCGCCGACCGAGCCTTCGCCAGGGCGGACCCGTACTATCACGATGGCGCCGCGTATTGCGAGGACCACGATCTCCTCACCTACTACACCTGCCTGCGCGGAGTGCGGACGTCGAGCCTGGAGCGGCTGGGAGGCTGGGCGGAGTCGACGCGGCTCGCCGAAGCTGTCCTGGCCGCCATCACCTCGCCGGTGAATCGTATGATCCCGATGACGAGCCTGGCCAAGGTCGCGGCGCGGCGCGGCGATCCAGGTGTCTGGGCGCATCTGGATGCCGCGATGACCGCCGCGGACGGAACGACGCAGGCGGAGTACATCGGACCCGTACGACTGGCCCGGGCCGAGGCCCGCTGGCTCGAGGGCGATCTGATCGCGGCGCGGCAAGAAGCCGAGCTCGCGGGTGACGCGCTCGCTGATGCCACCGATCCCTGGCTCAACGGCGAGATCGCGGTGTGGCTGCGGCGTACCGGATCGTCGCGGACGAGTCAGCGCGAACTCGCCGAGCCCTACCGGCTGCAGCTCACCGGCGACCATCGGCAGGCATGTGACCTGTTCGATGCGATGGGCTGCCCCTACGATGCGGCCCTCGCGCTGCTCGATGCACCTGATGAGCTAGCGCTGCGACGAGCGCTCGACATCTGCTACGAGCTCGGGGCTGCCGCGACCGCGCGGATCATCCGCCAGAAGATGCGTTTGCTCGGCATCCGGTCGATTCCGGCCGGGCAGCGAGCCGCGACACGCGAGAATCCATTCGGCCTGACCCAGCGAGAGCAGGAAGTGCTCGAATTGCTCTGTGAGGGCCGCACCGACGTCGGCATCGCAGCCAGGCTGGTGATCTCACCCAAGACCGTCGGCCACCACGTTTCGTCGATACTGGCGAAGCTCGGCGTATCGCGGCGAATAGAGGCCGCCGCCGCAGCGGGCCGCAGCCACGCCGGCCGGGGCGAGCCGCCGGGGGCGCGGCGGCCGTCAGGATGACGCACCGCGCCGGCGCGCCGCCGGTCAGCGGCACCCGCGCGCCGCATTGCCGGGCAACGATCTAGCTGGTGGCGGGCCGGGGCGCGGGCAGGCCCGCCGGCCGGCGGTAGAACGGGGCCGCCCGGGCGGACACCCAGCGGTCGATGAGGTCCGGGGCGCCCTCGCCGGGGAACGTCACGTCGACCGGCCAGGCGGCGTCCGGGCCAGCCTCGGTCACCGCGGCCTGGACGGCATCAAGCGCGGCCGTGCGGGCGCCGTCGTCGGCCGGGTCATCCAGGCTGACCGAGATGACCAGGCCCTCGCCGGCCGCGTCAACGGCCAGCCAGGCGGCCGCGGCCTCACGCGCCGCGCGGACCCCGCCCAGGCCGGCCCCGATGGCGGCCAGCAGTCCGGCCGGGGTGACCGGCAGCGGGCCGACGCGGATCCGGGTCCCGGCGATCACGGCCTGCTCGGCGGCCAGCTGGGCCACGCCTGCGGGGGAGACGGGCACGCTCAGCTCGGCACCCGGGTTCAGCGCGATGCCGATGCCCGGCGGCAGCCGCCGGGCCAGCTCGACCGCGCCGACGATGATGTGCGGGAGCACGGCGGCGCGCTCGCCGCGGGCCGGCTCGGGGCTGGCCCGCAGCAGCCGGGTGGCGCTGGTATGGGCGGGGACGTACACCCGGCCGAGGTAGCGTACGGTCGGCAGGTGCACCGCGAAGCCATCGGTCACCGGCCCGTCGTCGGCGGGCAGCGGCACCCACAGCCGGGCCTTGCTGACCGCGTCGAGCAGGTCGCCAAGCCGCCCGGAGTCGCGGGCCAGCGCGGCCAGCGCGCGCTCCACGGCATCCTGCGGGCTCCCGGTGCTGATCACCACGCCGGCCTGGGACGGCACGGCGAGGCGGCCGGCGGTCGCGTTGTCCCCCGTCACGACGGTCAGCTCCGATGCCTCCATGTGACGGATAGTAGGCGCTAGGGAGCGGTGCGTAATGGCAAACGAGGGAGCTGGCGGCCCGCGCTGGCTGGATGTCGCACCGGACCGGCTAGGCCGGTGGCTCGGATCGTTCGCTGACCGGCACGGCGGGCTGGCGGAGCCGCCGGAGGCGGGCGACGCGGTCGTGACCGTGCGGGCCGCTGATGGCTCGGTGGCCGAGTGCCACGTGCCGTTCCCGCCGCTGGCCGCGGCCGGGCCCGGGCCGCGGCCGGCGGGCATGACGGGCGTCGTCGCGCGGATCGCCGCGCACGCCCGCGCGGACCGGACGGTCGGGGTGTTCCTGGTCCGGCTCGGCGGTTACGCGGCCGGCGTGTTCGCCGGCCCGGATCAGCAGCTGGTCGCCTCGAAGGTGGGCTCGCGGCTGGTGCACGGCCGCAGCGCGGCCGGCGGCCAGTCCCAGCACCGGTTCGCCCGCCGCCGGGAGAAGCAGGCCAGCGAGGCGCTGGCGGCGGCCGCGGACACCGCCGCGCGGGTGCTGGTGCCCTATCTCGGCCGCCTGGACGCGCTGGTGCTCGGCGGCGACAAGCGGGCGATGAGCGGCATGTCCGCCGACCCCCGGCTGCGGCCGCTGCTCGACCTGGCCGCCGACCGGTTCCTGACGGTGCCGGACCCCCGGCTGGCGGTACTGCGGGCGACCCCGCCGATGTATCTCGCGGTGCAGATCAGACTGAGCGAGACCGGTCCCGGAATCACGGCCCGCAGCTAAACGTTTTGTCGGTGTGCGGGTGGCCCCGGTATCCTGGCCGGGTGCAGCCGCTCATGTCGTGACGTCCGTCCCCGCTGACGGGGACAGCTATGCCCGAATGACGTCCGGCTGACATTTCTGGAGCGACTTTCTCATGATCTCGGCGCACGAGCTTGAGCTGCGCGCGGGCGCGCGCCTGCTGCTGGACTCGGTCTCCTTTCAGGTCTCCGCGGGCGACAAGATCGGCCTGGTCGGCCGCAACGGCGCGGGCAAGACGACGCTGGCCCGGGTGCTGGCCGGCGAGGGCCAGCCTGCCGCCGGCACCGTCCGGGTCGGCGGCACCGTCGGCTACCTGCCGCAGGACACCCGGGTCGGCGACCTGGACGCGCTGGCCGTGGACCGGATCCTGTCGGCCCGGGGCCTGGATGCGCTGCTGCGCGGGCTGCGCGAGGCCGAGCTGGGGATGTCCAGCAGCGAGCCGCGGCGGCGGGACGCCGCGGTGCGCCGCTACGGCCAGCTGGAGGAGCGGCTGACCGTGCTGGGCGGCTACGCGGCCGAGTCCGAGGCGGCCGCGCTGTCGGCCAGCCTGGGCCTGCCGCAGAAGGTGCTCCGCCAGCCGCTGCGCACCCTGTCCGGCGGTCAGCGGCGGCGGGTGGAGCTGGCCCGGATCCTGTTCGGCGGCTCGGACACCCTGCTGCTGGACGAGCCGACCAACCACCTGGACGCCGACTCGGTGACCTGGCTGCGCGACCACCTGCGGTCCTTCCGCGGCGGCCTGGTGGTCATCAGCCACGACACCGCGCTGCTGGACAACGTGGTGAACAAGGTCTTCCACCTCGACGCCGACCGGTCCGCCCTGGACATCTACAACCTGGGCTGGAAGCGCCTACCTGGAGCAGCGCGAGACCGACGCCCGGCGGCGGCGGCGCGAGCGGCTCAACGCCGAGCGGCAGGCCGTCGCGCTGCAGTCGCAGGCGGACAAGATGCGGGCCAAGGCGACCAAGGCGCAAGGCCGCGCAGAACATGGCCAAGCGGGCCGAGAAGCTGCTCGCCGGGGTCAGCGCGGACCGGGCCGCGGACCGGGTGGCGCGGCTGCGCTTCCCGGTGCCGGCGCACTGCGGGCGAACCCCGCTGACCGCGCAGGGGCTGACCAAGTCCTACGGCTCGCTGGAGGTGTTCACCGGCGTCGACATGGCGGTCGACCGGGGCTCACGGGTGGTCGTGCTGGGCCTCAACGGCGCGGGCAAGACGACGCTGCTGCGGCTGCTGGCCGGGGTCGAGGAAGCCGACGCCGGCGAGGTGCTGCCCGGCCACGGCCTGCGGCTCGGCTATTACGCCCAAGAGCATGAGACATTGGATAACGAGCGGACTGTGCTGGCCAACATGCGTTCGGCGGCGCCCGGACTTGAGCGAGGCCGATCAGCGCGGCATCCTGGGCTCGTTCCTTTTCTCCGGCGATGATGTGGCCAAACCGGTCGGCGTGCTGTCCGGCGGCGAGAAGACCAGGCTGGCGCTGGCGCTGCTGGTCGTGTCGGGCGCGAACGTGCTGCTGCTGGACGAGCCGACCAACAACCTGGATCCCGGCAGCCGGGCCGAGATCCTGTCCGCGCTGCGCCGCTATCAGGGCGCGATTGTGCTGGTCACTCACGATGAGGGAGCGGTGGAGGCGCTGCAGCCCGAGCGCGTGGTGCTGCTGCCGGACGGGATCGAGGACGCCTGGAGCGAAGAACTGGGCGACCTGGTCGCGCTGGCCTGATAAAGAGTCCTTCCGTGCGCTCTCGGTAAATGGGAGATCTTTTTGCTCTCGTGTGGGTAGCCGATCCGGTGCTGATGCGTGATCATGGCGGAGATACGGTAACGCGTCAGTCACTTCAGTTCACCGGGAGGAACTCGTGACGGAGACCCTAAAGAAAGGCACGCGGGTAACTGGTGCCGACCGGGCCAGGCTGGCCTCGGATCTCAAGAAGAGATACAACGGCGGGGAGAGCATCCGGTCACTGGCTGCCTCGACCGGCCGGTCCTACGGATTCATCCACCGCATTCTGTCGGAGAATGGCGTCACCCTGCGCGGACGCGGCGGGGCTACCCGCGGCAAGGCGAAGGCGAAGCGCTGAGCACCGAGCTAGGCGCCGCCGAGCTGGCGGCCCGCGGACTGCGCCTGGACATCGATGACGCGGTTGCCACGATCACGCTCAGCCGCCCGGAGCGGCGCAACGCGATGACTCCGGGCATGTGGCTCGGCCTGGCCGCCATCGGCGCCAGCCTGCCGGCCACGGTACGGGTTGTCGTGGTGCGCGGCGCCGGGCCGTCCTTCTGCGCGGGCATCGACCTGCGGATGCTGTCGGCTGAGGGCGTGGCGGGCGAGGAGCCGGTGCCCGGTGCCGCCGATCCCGGCTTCGAGGACTGGATCGCCCGCGTCCAGGAGGGCTACCTGTGGCTGCGCGACCAGAACATCGTGTCGGTCGCGGCCGTGCAGGGCCACGCGATCGGCGCCGGCTGCCAGCTGGCCCTCGCCTGCGACCTGCGGGTGCTGGCCGACGACGCGAGCCTGTGCATGAAGGAGACGGCACTGGGCCTGGTGCCGGACCTGACCGGCACCAAGCCGCTGGTCGACATCGTGGGCCTGCCCCGGGCTCTGGAGCTGTGCCTGACGGCCCGCTCGGTCGACGCGCATCGAGGCGGCCCAGCTGCGGCTGGCGGAGCTGGTGGTGCCGGAGGACGATCTGGACGGGGCGGTCAGCGACCTGGTCGCCGCGCTGCTCGCCGCGGATCCGGCCGCCGCCCGGGCGACCAAGAGCCTGCTGATGCAGGCTGCCGGGAACAGCCTGGCCCAGCAGGCGGCCGCCGAGCGGAAGGCCCAGGCGCGGCTGCAGCGGGCCCGGCTGACGCGCTGAGGCCCGGCCCGCGGGCCGGGCTGGACTTCGCCGTGAGCGGAACCGGGGATGATCAGCGCCGGCCCGCTGGTTCTCGGCGGTATGTCCATGAGTAGCTGGCAGGCCATGCGGTCGTTCAGCCGCGACCGGTCCATCACCAGCCAGCGGCTCAAGCCGGGCAGCGTGCGCCGGATTGTCTCCTATGCCCGCCCCTACCGCGGCACGCTGGCGCTGTTCCTGGGCGTGGTCGTGCTGGACGCCGTGGTCATGGTGGCCGTGCCGCTGCTGCTCAAGGCGATCATCGACCAGGGCATCCTGGCCAAGGACACCGGCCTGGTCATCGGCCTGGCGGCGGTGGCGGCCGGGCTGGCCCTGCTGGACGCGCTGCTGACGCTCGGCCAGCGCTTCCTGTCCTCGCGGATCGGCGAGGGCCTGATCTACGACCTGCGCGCGCAGGTGTTCCGGCACGTGCAGGCCCAGCCCATCGCCTTCTTCACCCGGGCGCAGACCGGCTCGCTGGTCAGCCGGCTGAACAGCGACGTGATCGGCGCGCAGCAGGCGCTGACCTCGACGCTGGCCTCGGTGGTGTCCAACGCCGTCTCGCTGATCCTGGTCCTGGTCACGATGCTGGTCCTGTCCTGGCCGGTCACCGTGATCTCGCTGCTGCTGGTCCCGGTGTTCATCATCCCGGCCCGGCTGGTGGGACGCCGCCTGCAGCGGCTGACCCGCGAGTCGATGCAGCTGGACGCCCAGATGGGGTCCACGATGACCGAGCGGTTCAACGTGGCCGGGGCGATGCTGGTCAAGCTGTTCGGCCGCCCGCGGCGAAGAGGGCGACGTGTTCGCCCAGCGGGCCGGGCGGGTCCGCGACATCGGCGTGGTCACCGCCGTCTACGGCAGCTCGCTGTTCATCGCGCTGAGCCTGCTGGCCTCGCTGGCGACCGCCGTGACCTACGGCGTCGGCGGCAGCCTGGTCATCCGCGGCACGATCAACATCGGCACCCTGGTCGCGCTGACCCTGCTGCTGGGCCGGCTCTACGGGCCGATCACGGCCCTGTCCAACGTGCAGGTCGACGTGATGACCGCGCTGGTCAGCTTCGACCGGGTCTTCGAGGTGCTGGACCTGCGGCCGCTGATCGAGGACAAGCCGGACGCGGCCGCGCTGCGGCTGGCCGGCCAGGCCGGGGCGCAGCCCGGCGACCCCGCCGCTGACATCGAGTTCGACCGGGTCAGCTTCCGCTACCCGACCGCCTCGGAGGTGTCGCTCGCCTCCCTGGAGTCGATCGCGCTGCCGGTGCCGGAGCGCGCCGACGCGGGGCAGAGCGTGCTGCACGACATCACCTTCACCGCCCCGGCCGGCCAGCTGACGGCCCTGGTCGGGCCGTCCGGCGCGGGCAAGACCACCATCACCCACCTGGTCGCCCGGCTGTATGACCCGGATGCCGGGACGGTCCGGATCGGCGGCGCCGACCTGCGCGACATCACCCAGGAGTCGCTGCACGACGCGGTCGGCGTGGTGACCCAGGACGCGCACATGTTCCACGACACCATCCGGGCCAACTTGCTGTACGCCCGGCCCGAGGCCACCGAGGACGACCTGGTGGCGGCCTGCCGGGCGGCCCAGATCTGGGACCTGATCGCGGTGCTGCCCGACGGCCTGGACACCGTCGTCGGGGACCGCGGCTACCGGCTGTCGGGCGGCGAGAAGCAGCGGGTCGCGCTGGCCCGGCTGCTGCTCAAGGCGCCCGCCGTGGTGGTGCTGGACGAGGCGACCGCGCACCTGGACTCCGAGTCCGAGGCCGCCGTGCAGCGCGCCCTGAAGGCGGCGCTGGCGGGCCGGACCTCGCTGGTCATCGCGCACCGGCTGTCCACCATCCGGGAGGCCGACCAGATCCTGGTCATCGAGGACGGCCGGGTCCGCGAGCGGGGCGGGCACGCCGAGCTGCTGGCGGCCGGCGGCCTGTACGCCGAGCTGTACCAGACCCAGTTCGCCCGCCAGGAGCCCGTTACCCTGACCTGATGCCGCCGCCGCCGCCCGAGGTGCTCGCCGCCGCGGGGCTGGGGCCGCCGTGGCGGCTGACCGCGCTCAAGGACATCCCCGGCGAGAACGCCAGCTGGCTGGCCGCCGCCCCCGGCGGCGAGCGCGTGGTGCTGCGCCGCTATAACTCCCTCGCGACTGAGCCCGATCTGGCCTACGAGCACGCGGTGCTGCGGCACCTGGACCGGGCCGGCTGGACGGTGCCCGTGCCCGCCGGGGAGCTGATCTGCGCCGGCGGCCTGTGGTACTGCCGGACGGTCTACGTACCGGGGGCGGCGGTGGCCGCGGAGAGCGCGGCGCAGCGCACCCGGCGCGGCGCGGACCTGGCCCGGCTGCATGCCGCGCTGCGCGGCCTGGGCGGGCAGCTCGGCCAGCGGCCGGGCTGGCGGGCCCAGCATCAGGGCGTCACCGTGCACGAGGCGCTGGACTGGGACGCCTGCCTGGCCGGGCTGACCGCGGTGAGCCCGCGGCTGGGCCACTGGGCCGCGGCGGCCGCCACGTCGGTCACGGCCGAGCTGGCTGCCATCGGGGCGGCGGAGCTGCCGGTGGAGGTCGTGCACGGGGACTTCGCGGAATGGAACGTGCATTACACCCGGTACCGGGGGAGTCCGGCACTGGCCGGGGTCATCGACTTCGGGCTTGCCCATCTCGACTCGCGGCCCTACGAGCTGGCCATCGCCCGCACCTACCGGGCCCCGGAGGCCCTGGCCGGCTACCTGGCCGGGGCCGCCGCCGGGGGCTGGCCGTTCACCGACCTGGAGCATGCTGCCCTCGGCCCGGTCTACCGCGCCTTCCGGGTCGACATGGCGGCCTGGACGATGCGCGGCGGCCTGGTTACCGGCCGCCACGACCTGGCCATGATCGAGCGCCAGCTGGCCCGGTCGGGGGTCTCGCTGCCCTGACGCCGGCGCCGCGCGCGACGAGGCGCTAGGACGGGTACGGGCCCGCGATCTCGGCCAGGATCAGCTCGCTCAGGTTCCAGCGGCTGGCGTCCCGCCGGAACCGCAGGTTGCGCTGGGCCCGGATGACCGCCGCCAGCTCCTGCCGCTGCGGCTCGCTCAGGTCGGCCAGCATCTGATGGCTGACCCGCAGGGCGTGGTACTGCTCGAACGGGCTGCGGGAGGCGGAGATGGCGGCCAGCAGGGTGCCGAAGTCGCGCAGCGGCGGGCTGGCCTCCATCAGGCCCAGCGCGGTGATCCGCTCTTCCTCGCTGCCCTCGCTCAGCCAGCGGCGCACCTCGGCCGGGTCGAGCTGCTGCTCGGCAGCCAGCCGGCGTGCCTCCGCCACGATCCGCTCGAGCGCGGCGGTCCGCTCCGGGCCGGCCTGCATGGCCTGCCGGGTCGCGCGGTACTCGGCCGCGATCGGCCCGGCCGCCGCCAGCAGCGCCTGCGCCTCCGCCCGCAGCCGCGCCGCGGTGCCGGCGTCGCCCTGGCGTTCGGCTTCGTCCGCGGCGGCCAGCCGCCCGGCAGCCGCGGCGCGGATCCGCAGCCGGGTGCCGCCGAACTCCAGGCTCTCGATCCGGTCGCCGAGCAGTGCCAGGACCAGCACGATGCCGCCGAAGGTGATCAGGACCGCGGCGCCGGTGCCGTTCTCGGTCACGAAGACGGCGACCGCGCCCGCCCCGAACGAGCCGGCTCCGAGCAGCGCCAGCACCAGGCGCAGCCACAGCGGGAACGGCGACCTCATAGCGTGAAGGTGGTGCCGACGGTGCTCGGCAGGCACGCCGCGCCGAACCGGCTGGCCATGGCCAGCTGGGCCGTCCAGCCGGTGCAGTGCGCCGGGACCAGCAGGCCCGGGCTGAGCGCGGCCAGGTCGTCCAGCACCCGGGGAATCAGCGGCTCGAACAGCGGGCCGTTGAGGTGGAACCCGCCCACCAGCGCGTGCAGCGGCTGGCCGCCGGTCAGCACCTGGGCGTACCGGGCGATGTTCACCACCCCGGCGTGCCCGCAGCCGGTGAGGACCACCAGCCCCCGGCCGGCCACGTTCATGATGATGGCCTGCTCGTCGAGGACCAGCGGGTCGGGCTGCCAGGTCCCGCCCAGCAGGGCCTGCTGCGGCGGGAAGCCGGGCTCGTACCCGGTGACCCGCGGCACCTCCCCGGTGACCAGGACCGACCCGTCCAGCAGGAAACTCGGCTGCTGCTCCTCAATGATCGTGAACCCGGCCCCGGTCAGCGCGGCCTGGCTGGTGGCCGGGATCTCGACGGGGTCGCGGCCGGGCACCAGCAGGCGGCGCTGCCGCCAGAAGTGCGGGTGAATCAGCACCGGCAGGCCGGCCGTGCCGCCCAGCGCCCGGATCAGCCCGTCCAGCCCGGTGGTGTGGTCGAAGTGGCCGTGACTGCAGACGATCGCCTCGATCGAGTGCGGGTCGATGCCGAGCCGGGCCATGTTCCCGGTGACACCGTCCGGGCTGCCCCCGGTGTCGAACAGGATCCGGTGCTCGCGTCCGGCCCGGCTCACGGTGACCAGGGCGGAGAACCCGTGCTCGGCGGTGAGCGGGTCCACCGCCTGGCCGCCGGTCAGCACGGCGGACGGGCGGCGGCCCCGCGGCAGGCCGGGCCGCCGGGCCGGCCCGGCGCTGGCCATTATGGCGTCGGTGACGTTGTCCATCAGCACGGTGATCTCGACCGAGTCGACCGGCTCCAGGCGGATCTGCACCGTCGGCTCGAAGTCGTGCAGCACCGGAGCCAGCGCGGCGGCCAGCCCGGCGGGGGTGTCATCGGTGCACACGCCGCTAATCGTAGGGGCGGTGCTACGAGCCGTACCCCACCCGGCGCAGATCCTGGCCGGCCACCTTCTCGATCTCGGCCAGCTGCGCGGCGGTGAGCAGGCGGCGCCAGCCACCCGGCTCGACGGCTGGCCCGGCCGCCCCGGCCAGCCGGTCCCGCGCTCCGATCGGGTTCAGTTTCGCGCCGATGAACTCTGAGATGGCGTTGGTGGCCGCGGCCGGATGCCGGATCATCTGCTCATAGCGCAGCGTGGTCAGCTGCTCGGCTTCCAGGCTGCTGCGCAGCCGGGCCATCTTGCGGACCGACCCGCGCCAGCGCATGGCGGCCTTGCCCGCGGGGGACAGCCCGGCCCAGGCGGTCAGGTCCTGCTCGGTCTCGATCCCGAAGAACGGGTTCGGCGCCTTGCCGTCGCCGCTGGCCATGCCGCGCCGGAAGAAGCTGAGCGTCTGGTTGTCGGCCAGCATGGCGGAGATCACGTCCCGGCCGTCCCGGATGACCTGGACGATGCGGGCGTCGGGAAAGGCGTCCACGACCGACTCGGCGCAGTACATCAGGTCCGGGGTGGCATCGCCGTAGCGGATGATGTCGCGCTCCTCGACGCAGGTGCCCGCGCCGTTCACCTGGCCGGTCTCCCGGCAGGCGCGTGAGCAGGACAGGCAGCCGTGCGGGGTCACCTGCCAGGCCTGGGCGAAGGCGTCGCGCAGCACGGTGGCCGCCGCCTCGCCCCGGTCGCGCTGGATCGCGGGGTTGCGCGCGAAGGCGTAGACCACGCTCAGCACGCTCTGCTGGCCGATCGTCACGTGAAAGCCCGGCGACCGCTTCAGGGCGCGCGCCAGCTGATCCGTGCCGGAGAACGGGGCTCCGATGAGGAACACCGGCTGACGGACCTTGCGGCCGTTAACGACCAGGATGTGCGGACGGGGTGGCATGACTACCCATCAGTGTGACATTGCCTCAGGACCGCGGCGGCCAGCGCGGTCGGACCCTGGCAGCACACCCGGGAAACTACCCGATACCAGCGCAAAGTGCCGAACCGGGCGAGCCGGCCGCAGGCCTTACGGCCAGCCTGCGCCCGGCACCTGCACCTCGGCCGCGAGGACCTGGCCGCTGCCCGGCGCGACCAGCTCAGGCCCGGTCATGGCCTGCCACTGGGCGGCCACGATGAACAGTGTCGTGCGCGCGGGGCCGCCCAGGACGCAGGCGAACCCGCCGCGGTCCAGCTCGATGGTCTGCAGCACGGTGCCGCCCTCGGCCACCCGCACGCACCGCCGGTTCGGCACGTCGGCGTACCAGATCGCCCCGCTGGCGTCGGCGCAGATGCCGTCCGGGGCGGCGCCCTCGCCGAGATCAGCCCAGACCCGCCGGCCCGACAGCCCGCCGTCGGCGCCGATGCTGAAGGCCACCAGCTGGTGGCCGTAGGAGTCGGCCACGATCAGGGTGGAGTTGTCGGCGGTGACCGCCATCCCGTTCGGGAACGCGATGTCGCCGGCTGACCTGCCGGGCCGGGCCGTCCGGGCGGGCCAGGTAGACGTAGCCGGGCCGGAACGGCTCGCGGGCCATCGGGTTGAACCCGGCCCGGTTGACGTAGATGTGGCCGCGGCCGTCGGCCACGATGTCGTTCCAGCCCGGCTGGCCCAGGTCGGCGTGGGTGACCAGGGTCCCGCCGGGCTCGCGGCGCAGCAGCCGCCCGTCCGGCGAGGAGACGATCACCAGGCGGTCATCGGGCAGCCAGGCGGTGCACAGCGGCAGCGACGCCACGCGCGCGATCACCTCGCTGTGCCCGGCCAGGTCCGCGGCCACGACCTCGCCCGCCGACCAGTCCGAGAAATACAGCCGGTCATCATGCCAGCGCGGCGACTCCACCAGACCCCGGCCGCTCAGCAGCGTCCGTACCTCAGCCATCAGTTACCAGCTCCCCTTCGCTCGGGTAGGTAGACGGCGCTGAGCGGCCGGAGTCATCGCGGACTAGCTGGTGACGTGGATGGTCACGGTCGCGGTGCTGGTGGCGGCGGGCAGCCTGCTGGTGTCGATGACCAGGTACTCCCCGTTGTCCTGCTCGCCCGTGGCCGGGCTGAGCTTGGCCTGCAGCGGCCACGGCGGGGCCGTGCCGGTGACGCCGGCGATGCCGAAGTCACTGTCGTTGCTGATCACGATCTCCCGGCCGCCATCCAGCGCGGCTACGCCCTCGATCTTGTCATGGGAGTAGAACCGGCCCTGGGCGTCCAGGGACAGCAGCAGGGCATTGATGTCCAGGTCAACGGCCTCGGTGACCGGCGTGATGTGCGCGGCGGCCAGGGTCGCGGCGGCGTCGGAGGTGGCCTCGCCGGTCGTCAGCTCCTCGATGGTCTTGCCGCCCGCCAGCAGGCCGCCGTGCGCGCCGTCGTAGGTCGCGCCCGCCACCCTGGCGTGCGGGCCGACGTCAGTCGCCCCGGAAATGTCGATCTTCCACAGCTTCTTGTAGGCGCCGGGGCCGGGGAAGTTGCCGTCCCGCTCGTCGACCAGGAACTTCGTGTCCGACAGCGCGGTGATCTCGCTGACCGCCACCCCGGTGGTCTTGGGGTTGTCGAGCAGGAACAGGTACTCGTGCACCTGGCGGGTGCGCAGGTTGTAGGTGACGATCCGGTCCGGGACGAGGCTGGTGGCCTTGGTCGAGCCGAGGTCGGCCTGCTGGAGCGCGGACTGCATCATGCCGACCAGCGTGGTCCCGTCCGGGGTGATCGTCAGGCCCTCCATGCCCTTGTTCGGGACCCGGCTGGCCAGCTCGGCCGGCAGCGCCCCGTTGAACGGCGACAGCCGCTGGATCTGCCCGGCCGTCCCGGCTGAAGTGGGTGATGAACGGCCCGTACTCGTCCGACACCCAGAACGTGCCGTCCTTCATCGCGACGAGGCCCTCGGAGTCGTAGCCGTCCGGGTCCTGGGCCAGGACGTGGCCGCTCAGGTCCTCGATGGTCTCGCCGGTCGGGTTCTGCGTGCCGACCAGGCCGGAGTAGGGGTGGCCGGCGGAGTCGCGCAGCGGGATCTGGCGCTGCAGCACGGCGCGGCCGTCGCTGGCGAAGGTGAACAGGCCGATGGCCGGGTCGAAGGTCGGGATGGGCTCGACGTTGCTGCCGTCGGGCGCGCCGACGTTCGGGCCGCGGTCCTCCAGCCCGTAGAACATGCCCGGGTGGCCGGGGTCGGGGTACAGCGAGGAGCCGAACCCGCCCGCATTCAGCGACACCCCGCCGAAGGTGCCCAGCGACGGCAGGTGGTCGGTATAGAGCTGCACGGCGTTAGTGACGGTGTAGGTGAAGGTGTCATCGCCGGTGAAGCCGGCCTGCGGCACGTACTCCAGCGAGCCGTCCGGCTGGAGCGTCAGCGACCCGTGCGCGGGGTCAGTGTGGCTGACGATCTGCAGCGGGCGGCCGTGATCATTGGCCAGCACGCCTCGCCCGGCGCCGGCGGCCAGGGTGCCGGTGTCCCGCGCCGGGTAGCTGTCGGGTACCGCCGCGAGCGCCCCGCCGCCGCGGGCCGCGGCGGCCCCTGACGCCTGCGCCAGCCCGGCCGAGGCCAGGCCGGCGACCACGATCGCGGGGCCGAGCAGGATCGCCGTCCGCCTGATCCACCGGGTCCCGGGCTGGCGCCCGCCAGCCCTGTGCTCCCTCATGATTCCTCCGCTCTGGTGGCCACGACCGGCCACGACAGCGGGAGGCTAGCTGCGGGGAGTGAACGTCAGGCGGCGCGCGGGTAACCGGCGGCCGGCCGTTAGCTCTGGATCATGAACGGGGCCCGGGCCTGCCGGGCACCCGGCAGTGGTGCCCGGCGTGATTGTGCAGGTTCAGTGCCGCCTGGATCAGCGGCACGTGACTGAAGGCCTGCGGGGTGTTGCCCACCTGACGGCCGTAGCGCGGGTCGTACTCCTCGCTGAGCAGGCCGACATCGTTGCGCAGCGCCAGCAGCCGCTCGAACAGCTCCACCGCCGCCGGGTAGTCGCCGATCAGGTGCAGCGCGTTGACCAGCCAGAAGCTGCAGGCCAGGAACGCGCCCTCGCCGCCGCTCAGCCCGTCCACGTCGGCCTGCCCGCCGGCTGTGGCCGCGTCCGGCTGGGTGTAGCGCAGCACCAGCCCGTCGCGGACCAGCTCGCGCTGGATCGTGCGCACCGTGGACACCACCCGCGGGTCATCGGGCGGCAGGAACCCGACCTCCAGCAGCAGCAGCACCGAGGCATCCAGCTCGGAGCTGCCGTAGTACTGGGTGAAGGTGCCCCGCCCGGTGTCATAGCCCTGGTCGCAGATCTCGGCGTGAATCTGGTCCCGGATCGCCTGCCACCGGTCGCGCGCGCCGGGGCTGCCCAGCTCAGCGACACCGATGGCCCGGTCGAAGGCGACCCACGCCATGATCTTGGAGTACACGAAGTGGCGGCGCGGCCCGCGCACTTCCCAGATGCCCTCATCGGGCTCGTCCCAGTGCTTCTCCAGGAACTCCAGGAAATGCCGGACCAGGCTCCAGGTGTGCTGGTCGAACCGCAGGCCGGCCTGCTTGCCCAGCGTCAGCGCGTCGATGACCTCGCCGTACACGTCCAGCTGGCGCTGATCCACGGCCGCGTTGCCGATCCGGACCGGCGCCGAGTTCTCATAGCCGGGCAGCCAGGTCGCCTCCCACTCGGCCAGCCGCCGCTCGCCGGCCACCCCGTACATGATCTGGACATCACGCGCGTCACCGGCCACGGCGCGCTCCAGCCACTCCCGCCAGGCGGCTGCCTCGCCGGTGTAGCCGGTGCGCAGCAGCGCCTCCAGGGTGATCGTGGCGTCCCGCAGCCAGCAGTACCGGTAGTCCCAGTTCCGGACACCGCCCAGGTCCTCGGGCAGCGAGGTGGTCGGGGCGGCCACGATCCCGCCGGTCGGCGCGTAGGTCAGGGCCTTGAGCGTGATCAGCGACCGGCGCACCGCATCGCCGTACTCCCCGGAGTAGCTGCAGCCCGCCGACCACTGGGTCCAGAACGCCCGGGTTCGCTCCAGCAGGGCATCGGCGTGCTCGTGGGTGACCTCCGGGGCCCCGGCGTGCGAGGGCATCCAGCACAGCACGAACGGGACCCGCTCCCCGGCCGAGACGGTGAAGGCCGCCTCGTGCACCATGTTGCGGCCGGTCAGCCGGACCGGGGTGCGCAGCCACACCGCGTCCGGGCCGGCGACCGCCGACAGGCAGTGGTCCACCCGGCGCATCCACGGCAGCACCTTGCCGTAGCCGAACCGGACCCGCAGCACGCACTCCATCTCCACCGTGCCGCGCACGCCCTCGACGATCCGGACCAGCAGCGGGTGCTGCCCGTCGCGCGGCGGCATGAAGTCCAGCACCCGGACCGTGCCGCTCATCGTCTCCCAGGTGGTGGCCAGGACCAGGGTGCCGTCCTCGTAGCTGCGCGAGACCTCGCCGCGGCGGCCCTGCGGCCCGTCGGCCATCGTCGGGCTGATCCGCCACTGGCCGTTGCGCTCGTCGCCGAGCAGGGCCGCGAAGCAGGCATCGGAATCGAACCGGGGCAGGCACAGCCAGTCGACCGAGCCCTCGCGGTCGATCAGGGCCGCCGTCTGCATGTCGCCGATCAGCGCGTAGTCCTCGATGAGCCCGGTCATGCCGCCTCCAGGTGTGCCGTCTGCCGCACAACATAGCGGCGCTAAGCTTCCAGGCGTGTCCTCACCTCACCGGCCGGCCCGGGCCGGGGCCGCGCTGATCGCGGTGGCCCTGCTCGGCGTGGCGGGCTGCAGCAAGATGGACGCGAGCCTGGGCCAGCAGTGGGTGGACGTGACCTTCAAGTCCACCACCAGCCTGCAGACCATCGAGCACATCCGCGCGGCGTGCTCGCACATCCCGAATGTGACAGCGGACCCGCTGCCCAAGCCGCACAGCGTGATCAACCTGATGGCCGGGGTCCGCTACGACACCACGCAGGCCTCCGTCGCCAACATCGCCCGGCTCCAGGAGTGCCTGCAGAAGTTCGGCGCCGTCCAGGGCTTCACCCCCGAAGACGCCAGCGACACCGGCGGCTAACTGGGTGCCGGAGGCCCGGGGTCGTCCCCTGGCTTAGTGAGTCAGCGGACGGTAAACGGGGGGCCACGGAATGCGGGCCGGCGGTCACGGCGGGGGAGCGGGAGCCCTAGGATTCCTTGCGTGCCTGGAATTCTCTCGCTGACGCGGCTGGCGGCCGCCGTGGCGGCCGCGGGCGCGGCGGCGGCGCTGGCGGGCTGCGGTCCGATTGACGCCGCACTCGGCCAGCAGTGGGCCGTGGTCAACTTCAAGCCCGATACCACGGCGGCCACTCTGGCCGAGGTCCGCCAGACCTGCTCGCACGTGCCGCACGTCCGCCCGGTGGCCCGCAGCCAGGTCAAGAGCAGCCTGGGCGTGACCTACTCGGTGCGCTATAAGACCAGCCACGCCACCGAGGCGAACCTGGCCGCCCTGCAGAGCTGCCTGCTGGGCTTCACGGCCGTGGCCGGGGTCTCTTTCGAGGACATCAGCGACCAGGGCTGAGCGCCTCAACTTCACCCGCCCGGCAGGGTTAGTGCCGGGAATCTGCGGGGCACCCTGGCCTGGTACGCAGGTCAGGACCGGCGCCGGAGCGACGCGCCGGGATAACCTTGGATTTCCTATCGGGAATGTGCTATAACTCTCATGCCTACTTACTCAATCGGAAAAGGTGGACCATGAGACGTGCACTGAGCGTGGCTGCCGCCGCCGCTGCCGTCGCAACCCTCGCCGCTGCCTGCGGCTCGTCCGGAGGCTCCGGATCCTCCGGCTCCGGCTCGTCCGGATCGGTGAGCTCTAGCAGCAAGGTCGTCCTGCGGCTGGGCTTCCTGGAGAACATCACCCACGCGACCGCCCTGGTCGGCATCAAGCAGGGGTACTACACCAAGAACCTGGGCAAGAACGTCGAGCTCAAGCTCCAGCCGTTCAGCACCGGCACCGAGGAGGCCACCGCACTGCTGGCCGGCCAGCTGGACGCCGCCTACGTCGGGCCGAACCCGGCCATCAAGGCCTGGCAGACCTCGGGCGGCAAGCTCGTCAGGGTCATCGCCGGCGCGGCCTCGGGCGGCGCCGACCTCGTGGTCAAGAAGGGCATTACCTCGGCCACCCAGCTCAAGGGCCAGAAGCTGGCCACCCCGTCGCTGGGCAACACCCAGGACGTGGCGCTGCGGTACTGGCTGAAGCAGCGCGGGCTGACTACCACCCAGACCGGCGGCGGCGACGTGCCGATCACGCCCATCACGCCGAACTCTGACGCCGTGCTCGCCTTCACCTCCGGCAAGATCGCCGGCGGCTGGGAGCCGCAGCCCTACGCCGCCGAGATGGTCGCCGCCGGCGGCCACGTGCTCGTCAACGAGGCCAGCCTGTGGCCGCAGGGCCAGTTCGTCACCACCGAGCTGGTGGCCACCCAGTCCTTCATGTCGGCGCACGCGAGCGTGATCAACGGCCTGCTCAAGGGCCAGATCCAGGCCAACGACTACATCAACTCCGACACCTCGGCGGCCGAGTCCGCGGCCAACGCGGAGCTGGAGTCGATCAGCGGCAAGAGCCTGAAGCCGGACATCCTGGCCACCTCCTTCAAGGAGATCCACTTCACCAACGACCCGATCGCGTCATCACTGATCACCGACGCGGGGCACGCGGTGAAGATCGGGCTGCTCACGCCGGTGAAGAACCTGACCGGGATCTATGAGCTCGGGCCGCTCAACAAGCTGCTATCCGCCGCCGGCCAGCAGACGGTCAATTCGTGAGTCTGACGGACCGCCAGGCAACGCCCCCGGGAAATGCCCCGGGGGCGTCAGCCTTCTCCGGAAGTGGCGGCGGAGACAACGACCAGCAGGCCGCGGCCGTGCGGCTAACCGACGTGTCCAAGATCTACGGATCCGGCGCCGGCGCCGTGCAGGCCCTGGACAAGGTGTCCCTGAGCGTGGCCGACGGTGAGTTCGTGTGCCTGATCGGCGCCTCGGGCTGCGGCAAGTCAACCCTGCTCAGCCTGGTCGCCGGACTGGACACGGTGACCAGCGGCGAGGCGAACACGGGCGGCCGGCGGGTGTCGCTGATGTTCCAGGAGCCCGCCCTGCTGCCGTGGCTGACGGCCGGCCGCAACGTCGAGCTGGCCCTGCGGGCCCGCGGCGTCCCCAAGGCCGAGCGCCGGACCCGGACCCTGGAGCTGCTGGACACCGTCCGGCTGCGCGGGTTCGGGGACAAGCGTCCGCACGAGCTGTCCGGCGGCATGCGGCAGCGGGTCGCCATGGCCCGGGCGCTGGCCCAGGACGCCGACGTGCTGCTCATGGACGAGCCGTTCGGCGCCCTCGACGCGATGACCCGTGACCTGCTGCACGACGAGCTGGAGCGGATCTGCAGCGAGCGGACGCTGACCGTCTTGTTCGTGACCCACAACGTCCGCGAGGCCGCCCGGCTGGGCGACCGGGTGATCGTGCTGTCCAGCCGGCCCGGCCGGGTCATCGGGGAGTACGACCTGCCCCGGATCGGCGCCCGCCGCATCGACTCCGCCGAGGTCAGCGAGGTGGCAGCCAAGCTGACCGACGTGCTGCGGGAGGAGATGGGACGCCATGGCCACTGACCAGGCACTGCACGGGCTGGACAGCCTGGAGCTGGCCCCCGCCCAGACCCGCGACGCCGCCCAGATCGCCCGCCGGTCCTGGGCTGCGTTCTGGCCCAAGGTGCTGGCCATCGCGCTGGTGCTGGGCATCTGGGAGCTCATCACCTTGTCCGGCTGGAAGCACTACGTGCTCAAGGGCCCCGCCCCGGTGTTCGCTGACCTGTGGAAACAGGCTGTGCACGGGAACCTGTGGAGCGTCATCGGGGCCACCCTGCAGAGCGCCGTCGTCGGCTACGCGCTGGCCCTGGTCATCGGCACGGTCCTGGGCCTGCTGGTGTCCCGGATCCCGCCGCTGCGCGCCGCGGTGGGGTCGATCATCACCGGGCTGCAGACCATGCCGTCGATCGCCTGGGTCCCGTTCGCCATCATCATCTTCGGCGAGAACTCCTCGGCCATCTTGTTCGTGGTCGTGCTGGGGGCCGCGCCGTCGATCGCCAACGGGCTGATCACCGGCGTGGACTACACCCCGCCGCTGCTGCTGCGGGCCGGGCGGACCATGGGCCTGCGCGGCTTCGCGCTGTACCGGTTCCTGATCCTGCCCGCGTCACTGCCGGCCTACGTAGCCGGGATGAAGCAGGGCTGGGCGTTCGCCTGGCGCAGCCTGATGGCCGGCGAGCTGGTCGTCCAGATCATCGGCCAGTTCTCCATCGGCCAGCAGCTCAGCGTGGACCAGCAGAACCTGGACTTCGCCGGCGCCACGGCCACGATCATCGTGATCCTGGTCATCGGGATCGTGGTGGACACCATCTTCACCAAGGTCGACCAGGCCATCCGGCGCCGCCGCGGCCTGCTCGAGGAGAGCCAGCCGCTGCCGGGATCCGGCAGGTCCGGCGGTACCCGGGAGATGCTGGGATCACTGCTGTGGTTCCGGCGCGCGTCAGCCGGCTAGGTGACTGTCGCGGCCGGATCGGGGTCAGCTAGCGGGACCCTGATCCGGCCGCTGCCGGTGTACACGTTCATCGACCGGCCGCGCAGGAACCCGACCAGCGTCAGCCCGGACTGCTCGGCCAGGTCAGCGGCCAGCGACGACGGCGCCGACACCGCGGCCAGCACCGGGATCCCGGCCAGCACCGCCTTCTGCACCAGCTCGAACGAGGCCCGGCCGCTGACCAGCAGGACGCAGCCCGACAGCGGGAGCCGGCCGGACCGCAGCGCCCAGCCGACGATCTTGTCCACGGCGTTGTGCCGCCCTACGTCCTCGCGCACGGCCAGCAGCTCGCCGGCGGCGGTGAACAGCCCGGCCGCGTGCAGCCCGCCAGTGGCGTCGAAGACCCGCTGCGCGGCCCGCAGCGCGTCCGGCAGCGCGGCGAGCGCCTCCGGCGTCACCGCCGTGGTGTCGGCGGACAGGTCCCACGGCGTCGTCACGGCCAGCTCGGCGATGCTCGCCTTGCCGCACACCCCGCAGGCGCTGCTGGTCAGGAATGCCCGGCGCTGCTCGGGGCGGATGGCCAGGCCGGGTCGCAGCGCGACATCCGCGATATTGCCGGCGCCCTCATGCGGGGCGAAGCCGGCCGCGGCCCCGTTACTGCCGGAATGCCCGCAGCGCTCGCCGCTGCAGATCACGATCGAGGTGATGTCGCCGGGCGCGCGCACGATGCCCTCGCTGACCAGGAAGCCGGCGGCCAGGTCGATGTCGTCGCCGGGGGTGCGCATGGTCATGGCCAGGGCCTGCGCCGCCGACCCGGATGCCGAGCGGCTCCTCGGCGGCCAGCAGGTCCGCCCGCGGCGCCGCGGCCTGCTGATCCTGCCCGGTGGCGGGCAGGGTGACCCGCAGCACCCGCCGCCGCGCTGTCCGGCCTGCCATCCGCGCCTCCCGGCCACGGCCCCGGTTGGCGGGGCCCCGCCTTGCTCTTCTGAGGCTACGTCCGATTTGATGGGGCGGTGGGCAGGGACCGGCGCGGCACGCCGCGCGAGCTGATCGCGGGCTGGCCCGCCCTCCGGCAGCTGACCGGACGGGACCGGCTGGGCCGCGGCGCGGCCGTGCGGTCACCGGAGACCGACGCGGCCCGGCCGCGGACCGAGGACGCCGACCGGGTCGTCAAGTCGGTCTGCCCGTACTGCGCTGTCGGCTGCGGCCAGCAGGTCTTCGTCGCCAGCATCGGCGGGCGCGACACCGTCACCCAGATCGAGGGCGACCCGGACTCGCCGGTCTCCCGCGGCCGCCTGTGCCCCAAGGGCGCGGCCAGCAAGCAGCTGGTGACCCACGCCGGGCGCCAGGATCAGGTGCTGTACCGGCGGCCCTACGGCACCGAGTGGGAGCCGCTCAGCCTCGACCAGGCCATGAAGATGATCGCCGAGCGGGTGCTGGCCACCCGCCGGCGGACCTGGCAGGAGCTGCACGAGGGCAAGCGGGTGGCCCGCACGCTGGGCTTCGCCAGCCTGGGCGGGGCGACACTGGACAACGAGGAGAACTACCTCATCAAGAAGCTCTGGAGCGCGCTGGGCGCGATCCAGATCGAGAACCAGGCCCGGATATGACACTCCGCCACCGTTCCCGGTCTGGGAACGAGCTTTGGCCGCGGCGGGGCCACCACCTTCCCGCGTGACCTGATCAACTCCGACGCCATCGTCATCTGCGGCTCGAACATGGCCGAGTGCCATCCGGTCGCGTTCCAGTGGGTGGTGGAGGCGAAGAAGCGCGGCGCCACGGTGCTGCACGTCGACCCGCGGTTCACCCGCACCAGCGCGCTGGCCGACCTGCACGTGCCGACCCGGGCCGGCGGGGACATCGTGTTCCTGGGCGCGCTGATCAACCACGTGCTGGCAGGCGGGCATGAGTTCCGCGACTACGTGGCCGCCTACACCAACGCGGCCGACATCCTGCCCGAGGACTTCACCGACGCCGAGGACGGCGACGGGCTGTTCTCCGGCTATGACCCGAAGACCAGGACCTACGACAACGCCAGCTGGCAGCCGACCGGCGAGCGGGACGAGACGCTGACCCACCCGCGGTGCGTGTTCCAGGTGCTGAAGCGGCACTTCGCCCGGTACACCCCGCAGATGGTCGAGCAGGTCTGCGGCATCGGGCCCGCTGACTTCGCGCGGATCGCGCAGACCCTGGTGCGCTCCAGCGGCCGCGACAAGACCACCTGCTGGGTGTACGCGGTGGGCTGGACGCAGCACAGCACCGGCGTCCAGCACATCCGGACGGCCTCGATCCTGCAGATGCTGCTGGGCAACATGGGCCGGCCAGGCGGCGGCATCCTGGCCCTGCGCGGGCACGCCAACATCCAGGGTGCCACCGACGTGCCGACGCTGTTCCACCTGCTGGGCGGCTACCTGCCGATGCCCGGGCCCGGCGAGGGGCTGGAGGAGTACCTGGCCCGGATGCCGGACACCGGGTACTGGGGCAACAAGCGGGCCTACCTGGTCAGCATGCTCAAGGCCTGGTTCGGCGCGGCGGCAACCCCCGCCAACGACTTCTGCTTCGGTCACCTGCCGCGGGTCAGCGGGGACCACGGGACCTACCGGACGGTCCTGGACATGATCGACAAGAAGGTCGAGGGCTACTTCCTGCTGGGCGAGAACCCGGCGGTCGGGTCGGCCGGCGGGCGGCTGCAGCGGCTCGCGCTGGCCAGCCTGCAGTGGCTGGTGGTCAAGGACCTCACCATGATCGAGAGCGCCACGTTCTGGAAGAACAGCCCGGAGATCGCCTCCGGTGAGCTGGTCACCAGCCAGATCGGCACCGAGGTGTTCTTCCTGCCCGCCGCCGCGCACGTGGAGAAGGACGGCAGCTTCACCAACACCCAGCGGCTGCTGCAGTGGCACGCCAAGGCGCTGGACCCGCCCGGCGAGGCGCGCAGCGACCTGTCGTTCATCTTCCACCTGGGCCGTGCCATCCGCGCCGCGCTGGCCGGCTCTGACGATCCGGCGGACCGGCCGGTGCTGGACCTGACCTGGGACTACCCGGTGCAGGGAGCCGATGAGGACCCGTCAGCGGAGGCGGTGCTGGCCGAGCTGAACGGCTACGCCGCCGACGGCAGCCCGCTAGCCAGCTTCGCCCAGCTGGCCGATGACGGGTCGACGGCGTGCGGCAGCTGGATCCACGCGGGCTGCTTCGCCGGCGGGGTGAACCAGACCGCGCGCCGGATGCCGCACACGGTGCAGTCCTGGGTCGCCCCGGAGTGGGGCTGGGCGTGGCCGGCCAACCGGCGGATCCTGTACAACCGGGCCTCAGCCGACCCGCAGGGCCGGCCGTG
Source organism: uncultured Actinomycetota bacterium (assembly GCA_963780555.1). GTDB lineage: Bacteria > Actinomycetota > Actinomycetes > Streptosporangiales > Streptosporangiaceae > DASUBV01. The sequence goes on from CAWACD010000002.1 coordinate 1,737,180, forward strand.
GAGCGCGGCCAAGGCGTTCGTGTGGTGGGACGAGGAGGCGGGCGAGTGGACCGGGCACGACGTGCCCGACTTCGAGAAGACCAAGCCGCCGGACTACGTGCCGCCGGCCGGGGCGAAGGCCCAGGCCGCGATCGGCGGCGCGGACCCGTTCATCTTGCAGGCCGACGGCAAGGCGGCCCTGTTCGTGCCCCGCGGGCTGGCCGACGGGCCGCTGCCGGCGCACTTCGAGGCGGCCGAGTCGCCGCAGCGCAACCGGGTCTACGGCCAGGACAACAGCCCGGTGTCGGTCCAGTACCGCAACCGCGCGCCGACCCGCGCGCAGGTGGCCGGGCACTCGGCGGTCTTCCCGTTCGTCGTGACCACCTACCGGCTGACCGAGCATCACACGGCCGGCGCGATGAGCCGCACCCTGGGCCGGCTGGCGGAGCTGCAGCCCGAGCTGTTCTGCGAGGTGTCGCCGGGACTGGCGGCGCAGCGCGGGCTGGAGAACGGCGGCTGGGCCACGATCGTGACGGCCCGCGCGGCGATCGAGGCGCGGGTGCTGGTGACCCGGCGGCTGCGGCCGCTGCGGATCCCTGGCGAGGGCGTCATCCACCAGGTGGGGCTGCCCTACCACTGGGGCGGCGAGGGCCTGGTGACCGGGGACTCGGTCAACGACCTGCTGCCGTTCGTGCTGGACCCGAACGTGTTCATCCAGGAAAGCAAGGCGGCGACCTGCGACATCCGGCCGGGCCGCCGGCCGCGCGGCCCGGCCCGGCTGGAACTGGTGGCGCGTTACCGCCGGGAGGCCGGGCTGGAGGAAGATGAGGCCGGGCCGCAGCACGCCGTCGAGCCGGACACCGCCGGCCATCCGGCTGCGCCGGGAGGAACCGAGCACCATGACGAGTGACCGCCGATGACCGGCAACCGGCTGTCCGGCCCGCTGCACGACGTCGCGGGCGACGCCGGCTACGACGCGGCGCACCCGCCGCGTGCCGGATTCTTCACCGACACCAGCGTGTGCATCGGCTGCAAGGCCTGCGAGGTGGCGTGCAAGGAGTGGAACGGGCTGCCCGACCCGGAGCCCGGCGACCTGCTGCTGACCGGGATGTCGTATGACAACACCGGGGCGCTGGGCGCGAACGCCTGGCGGCACGTGGCCTTCATCGAGCAGGAACGGCCGCTGCTGGCGGCGGGTGACGGCGACGCGTCGGGTGACGAGGACGGCGGCCAGACGCGCTGGCTGATGGCCTCGGACGTGTGCAAGCACTGCACCCACGCGGCGTGCCTGGACGTCTGCCCGACCGGGGCGCTGGTGCGGACCGAGTTCGCCACCGTGATCGTGCAGCACGACATCTGCAATGGCTGCGCCTACTGCGTGTCGGCCTGCCCGTTCGGGGTGATCGACCGCCGCGAGGGCGACGGCCGGGCCTGGAAGTGCACCATGTGCTACGACCGGCTGCGCGGCGACCTGGAGCCGGCCTGCGCCACCGCCTGCCCGACCGACTCCATCCAGTTCGGCCCGCTCGACGAACTGCGGGCCATCGCGCAGACCCGGCTGGATGACCTGCACGAGGCGGGGGTGACCGAGGCCCGGCTGTACGGCGCCGACCCCGGCGACGGGATCGGCGGGGCCGGGGCGTTCTTCCTGCTGCTGGATGAGCCGGAGGTCTACGGGCTGCCGCCGGATCCGGTGGTGACCACCCGGGACCTGCCGTCGATGTGGCGGCGGGCCGGGGTGGCGGCGGCGATGCTGGCCGCCGGCGTGGCCGTGGCATTCGCGGGGCGGCGGCCGTGAGCGAGGTCAAGCAGGTGCCCGAGGCCGAGTTCGGCTCCTACTACGGGCGGCCGCTGCTGAAGATGCCGCGGTGGAAGGAGCCGCACCTGCCGGCCTACCTGTTCCTCGGCGGCCTGTCCGGAGCGTCGGCGGCGATGGGCGCGGCCGCGGCCGCCGCCGGCCGCGGGCCGCTGCGCCGGGCCGGGCGGCTCACCGCGGCCGCCGCAGCGCTGGGCGGGACCGGGTTCCTGGTCGCCGAGCTCGGCCGGCCCGAGCGGTTCCTGAACATGCTGCGGGTGGCCAAGCCGACCTCGCCGATGAGCATGGGCTCCTGGCTGCTGGCCGCGCACTCCTCGCTGGCCGGCGCGGCCGCGGCCAGCGAGGTGACCGGCGTGGCCCCGGCGCTGGGCGCGGCGGCCGGGGCCGGCTCGGCGCTGACCGGGCCGCTGCTCGCCACCTACAGCGCCGTGCTGCTGGCCAACACCGCCGTGCCGGCCTGGCACGAGGCCTACCGCCAGCTGCCGTTCCTGTTCGCCGGCAGCGCGATGGCCTCGGCGGGCGCGGCCGGGCTGGCCGCGACGGCGCTGGCGCCGGGCCGCGAGCGGGTGCCGGCCGCCCGGCTCGCGGTGCTCGGCGCCGTCATCGACGTGGCCGTGAGCCGGGACCTGGAGCGGCGCGGCGGGCTGACCGCCGAGACCTACCACCAGGGCGGCGCGGGCCAGATGATGCGGGCCGCTCAGTGGCTGATGCCCGCGGGCGCGATCGCGGCGCTGGCCGCGCCGCGCAGCCGGGTCGCGGCGCTGGCCGCGGCGGGGCTGCTGGCCAGCGGCTCGGCAGCGACCCGGTTCGGGGTGTTCCGGGCAGGCCCGGCCTCGGTGGCCGACCCGAAGTACGTGGTCGCCGCGCAGCGGGGCGGCGGGCAGGGCTAGGAGCGCGCGCCGCCGGGCGGCGGCGTCCACTGGGCGGTGACGGTGTCATCGGGCAGCACCGGGCCGAAGTCGGCGGCGATGGTGTCATCGTGCTCCGCGGCGCCGGGCTCGGCCGCCACCGCCTCGGCGATGACGCAGGTGATGTTGTCCGGGCCGCCGCCCGCGTTGGCCAGGTCCACCAGCTCGGCTACGCCCGCCTCGGGGCTGGCCGCGGTGGCCAGCACCCGGCGGATCTCCGCGGCGGGCACGACATCGTACAGCCCGTCGGAGCACAGCAGGTACCGGTCGCCTGCCCGCGCGTCGCGCAGCTGCAGGTCGGGCTCGGCGCTCGGCGAGCCCAGCGCGCGCAGCACCATCGACCGCTGCGGGTGCGAGACCGCCTCCTCGGCGGTGATCCGGCCGTCGTCCAGCAGGGCCTGCACGACGGTATGGTCGCGGGTGATCTGGCTGAGCTCGCCGTCGCGCAGCAGGTAGCCGCGCGAGTCACCGACGTGCGCCAGCCCGAGCTGCGCGCCCGACCACAGCAGCCCGGTCAGCGTCGTGCCCATGCCCGACAGCGCCGGGTTGGCCTGGATCATGTCGTGCAGCCGGGCGTCGGCGGCGCGCACCGCGCGCTCCAGGGTGGCCAGCAGCTCACCGGGCGCCACCTCGGCGTCCAGCGGCCGGAGGGTGTCGATGGCCGTCGCGCTGGCCACCTCGCCCGCGGCGTGCCCGCCCAGGCCGTCAGCCACCGCCTGCAGCCGGGGCCCGGCGTAGGCGGAGTCCTCGTTCTCCTCGCGGCTGCGCCCGACGTCAGACTTCATGGCGTAGCGCACGATCAGGCCAGACGGGGCTGCAGCCATCTCGGCGTCCTTTCTGTCAGGCGCGGGGCGGCGCTGGTACAGATCATGATCCTGGACCCGAACCCGGGGTTGGCGTCAATCAGCTGCCAGCACGCCGGCCAGCAGTTTCGCGAATCAGCGGACGATGACGGCGATTCCGGGGCTGACTCGCGGCACCAGCTCGCCGATCACGGTCGCGCCGGGAATCTCGCCGGCCAGCAGCAGGCCGCCGGAGGTCTGGGCATCGGCCAGCAGCAGCAGGTCATCGGCGCCGACCGAGCCGAAGTCGGCATGCGGGGCGACCCAGTCCAGGTTGCGGCGGCTGCCGCCGGGCAGGTAGCCGGCCTCCAGCGCGGCGCGGGCGCCTTCGATCAGCGGCACGGCAGCGTGGTCGATCACCGCGGTCACCCCGCTGGCCCGGGCCAGCTTGAACAGGTGACCGAGCAGGCCGAAGCCGGTCACGTCGGTGGCGCAGCTGATCCCGGCGGCGAGCGCGAGCCGGCTGGCCGCGGCGTTCAGCGTCGTCATGACCTCGATCGCGGCCGCGGATACCTCGCCGGTCGCCTTGTGCCAGGAGTTCAGCACGCCGGTGCCCAGCGGCTTGGTCAGCGACAGCGGTATGCCGGGCGCGCCCGCGTCGATGCGCAGCAGGGCGGCGGGGTCGGCCAGGCCGGTCACGGCCATGCCGTACTTGGGCTCGGGGTCGTCGATGCTGTGCCCGCCGGCCACGTGGCAGCCCGCCGCCCGCGCCGCGTCCAGCCCGCCGCGCAGCACCTCGGCGGCCAGGTCCGCGCTGAGCACCGCGCGCGGCCAGCCGAGCAGGTTGACCGCCACCAGGGGCTCGCCGCCGACGGCGTAGACGTCAGACAGCGCGTTGGTGGCGGCGATCTGGCCGAAGGTGTAGGCGTCATCGACCACCGGGGTGAAGAAATCGGCCGTGGCCACGACGGCCCGGTCGGCGCTGATCCGCACCACGGCCGCGTCATCGCCGTGCTCCATGCCGATGAGCAGGTCGGGTCCGGGCTCGTCCGGGATGAGCCGGGCCACGGCCTCCTCCAGCTCGCCGGGCGGGATCTTGCAGGCGCAGCCGCCGCCGCGGGCGTACTGGGTGAGCCGGGTCCTTGTGCCGGTAGTCATGACTGAACTGTAATGAAGGCCGGCCTTTGGGGAGGTACTCGGTGACCGAGCAGGTGCTAGAGCAGCGCGCGGAGCTGCAGGAGGTGGCCGCGGGCCGCACGGTGTGCGACGCGCTGGCGGTGGCGGCGGCCAGCTGGCCGGACTGGCCGGCCTACTCCGACCGGGACGGCGGGCCGGGCAGCGGCTGGCAGACCATCACCTGGGCGCGGACCCGGGAGCTGAGCCTGGAGCTGGCGGCCGGCCTGGTCGCGCTGGGGCTGCAGCCGGGCGAGCGGGTGGCGCTGATGCTGCCCAACCGGGCCGAGCACGTGCTGGCCGACCAGGCCGCACTGCACGCCGGGGGCATCCCGGTCACCTTCTACCCGACGCTGGCCCCCGACCAGGTGGCCTACATGGCCGCCGACTGCGACGCGCGGGTCGCGGTGCTGGACGGCGCGGCTGAGCTAGCCCGCTGGCAGCCGGTGCTCGATCAGCTGCCGGGGCTGCGGCACGTGATCGTGCGCGATGCGGCCGCCTGCCCGGCGGGGGAGCCTTACCTCAGCTGGGCCGCCTTCGCTGAGCTGGGCGCGGCCCGGGTCGCGGAGCTGGCCGGGGAGGTGGCCGCCCGGACAGCGGCCGTCGCGCCGGCCGACCCCGTCACCCTGCTGTACACCTCCGGGACCACCGGCATGCCCAAGGGCGTCGTCGTCACCCACGCCAGCGTCATGTACGAGCTGGCCGCGGTGACCGCGGCCGGCACCGCGCGGCCCTTCACCCGCTGGGTGTCCTACCTGCCGCTGGCCCACATCGCCGAGCGGATGTTCACCCTGTACCTGGCCATCTACAACGGCTGGGACGTGCATTTCTGTCATGTCGCTGCCACCGAGCTGGTCGGCACCGTGGCCGAGGTGAAGCCGACCGCGTTCTTCGGGGTGCCGCGGGTCTGGGAGAAGATCCAGGCCGGGCTGCAGGCCCTGCTGGCCGCCGAGGCCGACGAGGGCCGCCGCGCCGCGACGGCGGCGGCCATGGACGCCGGCCTGCGGTACGTGCGCAGCTGCCAGTACGGGCAGACGACAGACGCCGCGCTGGCCGCCGAGTTCGCGGCGGCCGAGGAGAGCGTGCTGCGGCCGATCCGGTCGCTGCTGGGACTGGGTGGCTGCGAGATCACTGTCAGCGCCGCCGCGCCGCTGCCGCCCGACGTCGGCGAGTTCTTCGCCGGCCTGGGGCTGCGCATCCTGGACGTGTACGGGATGACCGAGACGGCTGGCGCGTTCACGGCCAACACCCTGGACAACTTCAAGCTCGGCACCGTGGGCCAGCCGGTGCCCGGCCACGAGGTAACGATCGCCGAGGACGGCGAGATCCTGACCCGCGGGCCGCTGAACACCCCGGGTTACCTGAACCTGCCCGACCAGACGGCCAGCCTGCTGGATGACGACGGCTGGCTGCACACCGGCGACATCGGCATCCTGGACGACGACGGCTTCCTGGCCGTGATCGACCGCAAGAAGGAGCTGATCATCACCGCGGGCGGGGAGAATGTCGCCCCGGCCGGGATCGAGAACCTGCTGGTCGCCCACCCGCTGATCGGCCAGGCCCTGGCCTACGGGGACCGGCGGCCCTACGTGGTGGCCGTGCTCACCCTCGACGGGGACGTGGCGCCGGCCTGGGCCCGCGCCCGCGGCATCGAGGCCGGCTCGCTGGCCGCTCTGGCGCAGGACCCCGGCGTGCTCGCCGCGGTCGGCGAGGCGGTCGCGGCGGCCAACGCGCGGCTGGCCCGGGTCCAGCAGGTCAAGGCGTGGCGGCTGCTGCCGGTGGAGTGGACAGCCGAGAGCGAGGAGCTGACGCCGACGCTGAAGCTCAAGCGCCGGGTCGTGCACGCCAAGTACGCCGACACCATTGACGCGCTGTACAGCGGGGCCTGAGGCGGCGCTAGGCCGCCCTGGCCGCCGCCGCGGCGACCGGGCCGGAGGCGGCCGGGGCCGGAACTGGGGCTGGGGCTGGGGCCGGGGCGGCGGGCCAGCGCAGCGGCGCCCGGATGGTGACCGAGTCGCCGTTGTACTCGCGCCGCGCGTCCGGCCAGTGGTGGCCGGCGATGGCCAGCATCCGGGTGTTGCCCGGCAGCACGTCCATGACCAGCTCGTCGGTGCCGCGCCCGGCGGCGCGCTCGGCCAGCCGCGCCAGCAGCGCCGACCCGACGCCGCGGCCCTGCCAGCCGTCGGCCACGACCAGGCCCAGGTCGGCGACGTGCCGTCCGTCAGCGGCGGTCCGGTCCGCGGCCATGGCGTGGCCGATCACCGTGCCGCCGTCGTCGGTGGCGATCAGCACGTCGGCCCGGCCGCGGCCGCCGGTCAGGGCGCGCAGCAGGCCGGAACTGGGCCGCGCGACGGCGGCGAAGAACCGCAGGAACTGAGTCCGCACCGACAGGCCGGCGATGAAGTCACTGATCCGCCCGGCATCGGCGGCTGAGGCCGGCGTCACCCGGAAGCCGCGCTCTGCCTGAGTTCGATTCATGAACCCAGCATGGTCCCGGGTTGCTAAGTCTGTCAACCAGATTTAGCTTGTCAGGATGACAGCTAGCTGGGCGCTGGACTACGACACCCGCGACTGCACGATCGAGGCCGCGCTGGCGATCGTCGGCGAGAAGTGGGCCTTCCTGGTGCTTCGTGAGGCCTTCAACGGCATCCGGCGCTTCGGCGACATGCAGCGCCGCACCGGGGCACCACGGCAGGTGCTCACCGAGCGGCTCGCGCACCTGGTGGCGGCCGGGATCCTGCGCAAGGTGCCCTACCAGGAGCCGGGGCAGCGGGCGCGCAGCGAGTACCGGCTGACCGAGCGCGGGCTGGACCTGTTCCCGGTGATCGCCGCGCTGCTGGAATGGGGCAGCAAGCACGCATCCGGCCCGGCGGGCCCGATCGTCGAGCTGACTCACCGGGACTGCGGCGAGCCGGTTCACCTGGAGCTGCGCTGCGCGGCCGGGCACCCGGTGGAATCGGCCCGGCAGGTCACCCCGAAGCCCGGCCCCGGGGCCCGCCGGATCGCCTAGCCGGCCCAGCGGCCCGCCGGATCGCCGAATCGGCCCCGGGACCCGCCGGATCGCCTGGCCGGCGGGCCAGTGCGGGCCGGTAAGGTTGCTGCGCCTGGAGGCGTCAGGGTGCCTGGTGGCCCCCCCGGTCTTCAAAACCGGCGGACGACGCTCAGCGCCGTCGGCGGGTTCGATTCCCGTCCGCCTCCGCCAGGACCCGGCCGCGCTGCCGGGCAGGTGCGCGGCTCAGGCGTCCTCGACGTCGACGTACAGCTCGCGGCCGCCCGGCAGCAGCACGCCGAGCGAGTAGGAGATGGCCCCGCCGGGCAGCTCGCTCTGGCCCAGAACCTCGATGTCGAGCACCTCCGGATGCGCGGTCAGCAGGCGGCACAGCGTGCTGCCCGCGTGATCGGCGGGGATGCTCCGGGGTCCTGGCGGGTCACGGAGCGCGTCGTCAGTCGGGTTGCCCAGTGACGTCATGTCACCACCGATCGGCCGGGGTCAGGACGCGCCGCGGCCGCCGGAGCAGCACGGGCTCGCGCGGATACCGTGCGGGCCGGGACAAAACGGCGCTGGTGATCACATCTCCACGGTAACCCGGCGTGAGCACGAGATCCCGGAATGACGCCGCGGCGCGCCGGCGTGTCGCATTGCGCTGGCGTGCCGCGGTGTGCTGTCTGGGGAGCAGGCGGCGCGCCCTGGCTCCCGGTGGCGCTAGTCCTGCTTGGCCTCGGGGAACTGGCCGGACGGGGAGGCCGGGGAGGCCGGGAACTGGCCGGTGGCGGCGGGGAACTGGCCGGTGGGCTCATCGCCGGGGAACGGCCGCGTGCTGCCGGGATAGGAGCTGGTGGGCGGGAACTGGCCGCCCGATGACGGGAACTCGCCTGCCGTGCTGGCGAACTGGCCGGTGCTCGCAGCCGGGAACTGGCTGCCGCTGGTGGCCGGCAGCGGCGGGGCCTGATCGGGGGTGTAGGGGCCGTAATCGTCTTCCGCGGCATCCACGGTGTCGCGGGCCGAAACCATCGAGAACCGGCCGATGGAGAGGGCGCCGAAGAACAGGATCAGAATGCCGGCTCCGGTAAAGAGGCCGACCTGCTCCAGGAATTGCCAGACCGGCACCGACAGGCCGCCTGCTGGGTGCGTCAGCGGGGCTCCCGGATTGAGCGAGGACAGCCGCGGCACGACGGCCACGACGCCGGGGCCGGCAATCAGCCACGCGCCGGCCGCCGCGGCCACCAGGCCGGCGAACATGCCGGCGGCGCGGCTGCGGGTGCCGATGATGATCAGCCCGCCGAGCGCGGCCGCCGCACCGGGCACGATCGACAGGTACAGGCGGCCGTCGGTGTAGTGCCAGGCCGTGTCCGGGGAGTAGGCAAAGGAGAAGTACGGCCCGATGAGGGGACCCAGCGCGGCCCAGGCGCCGAGCAGAACCAGCAGCAGTCCGCACAGTCCGCCGCGCCTGCGCGGAATACGTGCCACATCAGCCATCGGGTGTCACTCCCTGAGTAATCGGAAGATTAAGACTGACACAAGTCGCGTACCCCCCGGGCGGCCCCTTATGCAAAGTGCTGGTAAACCGGCAAAGAAGAGGCGTTCACGGCACCCCAACTAGCCCCCGACGCCAGGTATGGTCGCGCTCGTGGACGTCCGCAGGCTGATTCCCCGCACTGACGCGGTACTTGCTGATCCGCGGCTCGCGGAAGCGCAGCAGCGGCTGGGCCGGCCGCTGGTTCTCGCCGCCGTGCGGGAGGCCCAGGATCAGGCCAGGACCGGGGACATCGAGCCGGGCGCGGTGGCGGACACCGCCGCGGCCGCGCTCCCGGCCGCAGCGGCCTCACTCACCCCCGTCATCAATGCCACCGGAGTCCTCCTGCACACCAATCTCGGCCGGGCGCCGCTGTCTGCGGCCGCGTGCGCCGCGGTCCAGACCGCCGCCGGCTGCACCGACCTGGAATTCGACCTCGCCGCCGGCACCCGCGGCCGCCGCGGCCGGGGCATGCTGAGCGCGCTGGCCGCTGCCGTGCCCGCCGCCGAGGCGGTGCACGTGGTGAACAACAACGCGGCCGCTCTGGTGCTGGCCGCAACCGCGCTGGCCGCCGGCCGCGAGATCGTGGTCAGCCGCGGCGAGCTGATCGAGATCGGCGACGGGTTCCGGCTGCCGGCGCTGCTGGAGTCGACCGGCGCGCGGATCCGCGAGGTGGGCACGACCAACCGGACGACCGCCGGTGACTACGCCGATGCCATTGGCCCGCAGACCGGCTTCGTGCTCAAGGTGCACCCGTCCAATTACCGGATCGAGGGCTTCACGGCCAGCGCCAGCGTGGCCGACCTCGCGCTGCTCGGCGTGCCGGTTGTCGGCGACATCGGCTCGGGGCTGCTGGCGCCGCACCCGCTGCTGCCCGATGAGCCGGATGCGGCCAGCTGGCTCAGCGCCGGCGCCGCGCTGGTCACGGCCAGCGGGGACAAGCTGCTCGGCGGCCCGCAGGCCGGGCTGCTGCTGGGCCGGGGCGACCTGGTTACCCGGCTGGCCCGGCACCCGCTGGCCCGGGCGCTGCGCATCGACAAGCTGACCGCGGCCGCGCTGGAGGCCACCCTGAATGGTCCGCCGCCGCCCGTCTCCGAGGCGCTGGGTGCCGACCCGGCCGCCCTGGCGCAGCGGGCGCAGCGGATCGCCGGCGAGCTGCGCGCGGCCGGCATCGACGCCGCTGCCGTGCCGGCACGCGGTGCGGTGGGCGGCGGCGGCGCGCCGGGCGTGGGCCTGGCCAGCGCCGCTGTCAGCCTCCCCGCCGGGCTCGCCCCGGAGCTGCGGTCCGGTCCGCCGGTCCGCCGCGGCTCCATCCCCGCCGTGGTCGGCCGCGTCGAGGACGGACGCCTTCTGCTGGATCTGCGCGCGGTCGCGCCGGGCGACGATATGGCACTCCGCGAGGCCGTTCTCGCGGCGGCCGGTTAGGCGGCACGGGCATGCAAGTAATCGCCACCGCGGGCCACGTGGACCATGGCAAGTCCACGCTGCTGCGCGCGCTCACCGGGATGGACCCGGACCGGTGGGCGGAGGAAAAGCGCCGCGGCCTCACGATCGACCTGGGCTTCGCCTGGCTCAAGCTGCCGTCCGGCGAGCGGATCGCGTTCGTCGACGTGCCGGGCCACGAGCGGTTCGTCCCCAACATGCTGGCCGGTGTCGGCCCGGTGCCCGCGGTGCTGTTCATGGTGGCCGCGGACGAGGGCTGGATGCCGCAGTCAGCCGAGCACCTGGCCGTCGTCGACGCGCTGGGCATCCGGAACGGCCTGCTCGTGATCACCCGGTCCGACCTGGCCGACCCCGGCCCGGCCCTGGCCCAGGCCAGCGCCGAGCTCAGCCGCAGCAGCCTGGGCGTGTCGCCCGCCGTGGCCGTCAGCGCGGTGACCGGTGCCGGACTTCCCGAGCTGGTCAGCGAGCTGGACAAGCTCACCCAGAGCCTGCCGGTGCCCGACCCGGGCGGGCCGGTCCGGCTGTGGCTCGACCGGGCCTTCACCATGACCGGCAGCGGCACCGTCGTCACCGGCACGCTGCCGGCCGGCACCGTGCACCGCGGTGACGAGCTGGTGGTCACACCCGCCATGCGGCCGGTCCGGGTCCGCGACATCCAGACCCTCGGGGAGAGCGCCCCGTCCGCCACCGGCGTCGCCCGGGTGGCGCTCAACCTGCGCGGCGTCAGCAAGGAGAACCTGGGCCGCGGCATGGCCATCGTGCAGACCGGCCGGTGGACCACGACCGACGTGATCGACGTGCGGATCTGCCCGGCGTCGGTGCCCGGCGGCCAGCTGCCGGCCCCGGGCCGGCCGGGCCGCGGGCCCCGGAGCAGCCGCTGGCGGGGGAGCAGCCGGCGGAGGCCGCGCCGGCCGCGGGCGTGCCGGCGGAGGGGGAGCAGCCAGAGGGGGAGCAGTCGGCGGAGGCCGCGCCGGCTGGCCGGTCTCCGGCGAGCCGGACGAGGCCGGGCTCGCCGCGCGGCTGCCCCGGACCGTGACCCTGCATATCGGCTCCGCCCGGACCCTGGCCCGCGTCCGGCCGCTGTCCGGGAACATCGCCCGGCTGTCGCTGCGTGACCCGCTCCCGCTGCACGCCGGAGACCGCATCCTGCTGCGTGACCCCGGAGCGGCTCAGCCGCCGCGCCGCCGCCTGGCCCCGGTCCCCACCCCGGCGGCGCTCGGCCATGCCGTGCGCCCCGGGCCGGCTGACTCGCAGGGCCAGCCCGGGCCGGCCGCCGCTCCGGCCAGCCCCGGCACGCCGCCGGCCGTGCCGACTCCCGCGCAGCTGGCCAGCGTGCACAACGGGGCGCACCCCGCCCCGGCCGCCCCGGCCGGGCCGGGCTGGCCGGGCGTGCTGGGCGCCGTGGTGCTGGACGTCGCGCCGCCGCCGCTGGCGCGCCGCGGTGCCGCCGCGGCGGCCGCGCGGGAGCTGTCGGGCTGGCCCGAGCGGCCCGGCGCCGCGGAGCTGCTGCGCCGGCACGGCCTGCTGCGGGCCAGCGTGCTGCTGGCCATGGGCGTCCGTGAGCATCCCGAGCCGGTGACTGGCGAGTGGCTGGCCGACCCGGCGCGCTGGTCGGCCCTGTCCCACGAGCTCGGTGAGGTCCTGGCTGCGCACACCGCCCGCGAGCCGCTGACCGCGGGCCTGCCGGTGGAAGCGGCCCGCGGTGCGCTCGGCCTGCCCGACCGCCGCCTGGTAACCGCGCTGGCCCGGCCGCCGTTCCGGGTCTCCGGCGGGCTGGTCCAGCTGACGCCGGCCGCCGATGGCCCGGCCTCCTCGGGTCTGCCGGATTCCGTGGAGGCCGCCGTCCGCATCCTGCGGGCGGACCTGGCCGAGACCCCGTTCGCGGCTCCCGATGCCGAGCGGCTGCGCAAGCTCAGCCTGGACGTGCGGGCGATCGCGGCGGCGGCCCGCGCGGGCCTGCTGCTGCGCATCAGCGACCAGATCGTCCTGGCCCCCGGCGCCGATCAGGCGGCAGCGCAGGTGCTGGCCGGCCTGCCGCAGCCGTTCACCGCCGCCGAGGCGCGGCAGGCGCTGCACACCACGCGGCGTACTGCGATCCCGCTGCTGGAGTACCTGGACCGGGCCGGCATCACCGAGCGGCTGCCCGATGACCGGCGCCAGGTTCGTCCGGATCGCCCGGCGGAGGGCGACGCGGCCGCGCCAGCCGGCAGCGCGCCGGATGCCGCCAGGTCCGGGGAGAGCACCGGAGCCAGCGCACCTGAGCCGAGCGCGGTTCCCGGCAGCGAGGCGAGCGGGGCGGCCGGGACGGCGACCACGCCCGAGCCTGCCGCGGGCTAGTCAGCTAGCTGGCGCGGCTGGCGAACCGGGAGGCCGACCACGTGTCGGGCTCGGCGGGCTGCTCGCCATCGGCGATCCACCGGGCCAGCACCGCTGCGGTGGCCGGCGCGTTGAGGATGCCGGTGCGGAAGTGACCGGAGGTCAGCCAGGCATTGGCCAGGCCCGGCACCCGGTCGATCACCGGCCGCCGGTCCGGGTGGCGCGGCCGGAAGCAGCACCACTGGTAGGCCACTTTCAGGCCGCGCAGCTCCGGCAGGACGGCGGCCAGGCTCTGCATGATGCTGTCGATCACGTCGGGCCGGATCGCCGGGCTCTCGTCGCCGACATCGAAGGTGCCGCCCGCGAGCAGCCGGCCGTCCTCGATCGGCGTCGCCACCGGCGCGACGATGCCGGGCAGCCGCAGGGCGGTCGGCTCGGTGACCAGCAGGTGGCCCTTGACCCGGTCGCTGGGGATGTTCAGGTTCAGCCCGTCCAGGACGGGCGGCCGCCCGGTGGCGAAGACCACGGCACCGGGGCTGATCTCGCCTGCCGACGTGCTGACCGCGGTCACCCGGCCGTCCCGGACACTCACGCCGGTGGCGGCTACCCCGGTCGCGACCGCAGGCAGCACGGCGGCGATCCTGGCCACCGCGCGCAGCGGGTTCACCCGGGCCTGACCGTGGATCAGCGCGCCTTCCATGGGCCGCGCCAGCCCGGGGATCAGGTCGTCGACCTGCCCCGGATTCAGCCACTCGACGGCCCGCGGCTGGTGGGCGGCGAAGCCGCCGTCGTGCGGGGCCAGGCCGAGCCAGTCCAGCTCCATCAGGCCCACGCCGCCCGGCAGCGCCCGCTCGAGGTCCTGCCAGCGCTGCAGGCTGGCCCGCTCCAGGTCTACGAAGGGCTCAGGGTCGCTCCACTGATGGGGCTCGGGAATCAGCAGTCCCGTGGCGCCGCCGGTCGCCCCGGCGCCGAGTCGCCCGGTATCGATCAGCAGCACCGAGTCGATGCCGATCTCCCGGCACGCCGCAGCCGTCGCCACGCCCATGATCCCGCCGCCGACCACCAGCACGTCCGGCCGGGTCACGGGCAACTGCCCGTCACCGCGGCCGAGCACAGCACGCTCCTGCGGGCTGAGCTGATCGCGCCAGATGGCGCTCTGCACTGTCATGGTCCCATCCTCTTCGATCGGGTCGAAGGCGTCGGCCACCGGCTCGGCGAGCCGGCGGAGAGCAGCGGCGACAGTAAAACCTAGTCGAGAGTAGGGAAAAGTCGCGCCGGGCGCGACCTGACCCGCAGCCCAGGCTCCGCCGGCGCGGCGACCGTGAAGCTCGCTACGGGGCAATATATCGGTAACTCTCCGTCACGAGCAGGCGAACAGGGGCGCCCCGTGCCGGTCCGGCACGGAAACGCGCCCCGGCACCGGGCCGGAAGCCGATCTTGCGGCCCCGGCTAGGCTGGCCAGAGCGGCGGGGCAGAAATATCCGACTTCCCCGTGGCCGGCAGGAGGAGGTGGTGGCGTGCTCAGTGACGCGTTCGGCCGCACGGCCACGGACCTGCGGGTCTCGCTGACCGACCGGTGCAACCTGCGCTGCACCTACTGCATGCCGCCCGAAGGCCTGGACTGGCTGCCTCAGCAGGACACCCTCACCGATGACGAACTAGTCCGGCTGATCGGGATTGCCGTGCGCCAGCTCGGCATCACGGAGGTGCGCTTCACCGGCGGTGAGCCGCTGCTCCGCCGCGGCCTGGCGGGCATCGTGGCCCGGGTAGCCGCGCTCGAGCCGCGGGCTGAACTCTCGCTCACCACCAACGGGATCGGACTGGCCCGGCTGGCGGCCCCGCTGCGCGCCGCGGGCCTGGACCGGGTCAACGTCTCCCTGGACACCGTGTCGCCGGCCACCTTCCGGGACCTGGCCCGCCGGGACCGCCTGGCCGACGTGCTGGCCGGCCTGACCGCCGCCGCGCAGGCCGGTCTTACGCCGGTGAAGGTCAACGCCGTGCTGATGCGCGGGATCAACGACCACGAGGCTCCGGCCCTGCTGCGGTTCTGCCTCGATCACGAGTACCAGCTGCGCTTCATCGAGCAGATGCCGCTGGACGCCCAGCACGGCTGGCGGCGCGAGAACATGGTGACCGCCGATGAGATCATGGCCGCGCTCAGCGCCGAATTCATCCTGAAGCCCGACGACTCCGTCGACCGCGGCGCGGCCCCGGCCGAGGTGTTCCTGGTTAACGGCGGTCCGGCGACGGTCGGCATCATCGCGTCAGTCACCCGGCCGTTCTGCGGGGCCTGCGACCGGGTCCGGCTGACCGCCGACGGCCAGGTCCGCAACTGCCTGTTCGCCCGCGAGGAGAGCGACCTGCGCGGCCCGCTGCGCGCGGGTGCCTCTGATGACGACCTGGCCCGGCAGTGGCGCCGGGCGGTGGCCGGCAAGCTGCCGGGCCACGGGATCAACGATCCCGGCTTCCTGCAGCCGGCCCGGCCGATGTCAGCGATCGGCGGCTGAGGCACCCGCGATGGCAGCACTGCCGTCCAGGCCGCCGATGGCCGGGCTGCCGGGGATGCCTGCCGGGCCGGCGTTTGACGCGGTCATCCTCGCCGGCGGACGGGGCCGCCGGCTGGGTGGCGACGGCAAGCCGGGCCTGGTGATCGGGTCCTCGACCATGGCGGGGGCCGTGGCCAGCGCCGTGGCGGCCGCCGGCGTCCGCCGGGTCGTCCTGGTCGGCCCGGCGCGACCGGAGCTGGCCAGCCTGGCGACTACCCTGCCGGGCGGGCTGGCCGTCACCCGCGAGGACCCGCCGGGCAGCGGGCCGGTGCCTGCCCTGCGGGCCGGCCTGACTGAGGTTGGCGCGTCGTGGGTGGTGCTGCTGGCCGCCGATCTGCCGTTCCTGCGGGCCGCGGACGTCCGGGAGCTGGTCCTGACCGCCGTGCGCGGCGGCCCGCCTGGCCAGGTGCTGCGGCCGGGCAGCCCCGGCGGGCTGCCTGCGGATGACGTGGCCCCGGGCCGGCGGGCCGGGGCGGTGCTGGCCGATGATGAGGGCGCCGCTCAGTGGCTGGCCGGCTGCTGCTGGCTGGCCCGCTGCGGGCCGCTCTGGCGGGCTATACGGGCGACTCGCTGCGCGGCGTGCTGGGTCCGCTGGCCCCGGTTCTGCTGCATCTGACCGGCGATGACAGCGCGCCCCCGCCGTGGCAGGACTGCGACACCCCGGCCGCCCTCGAGGCTGCCCGGATCGCCGCGCACGGCGCCCGCAGCCGGGCCGGGATGCGGGACCGGGCAGCGCATAACGCCCCGGCGGCCGCCCCGGCCGCCGGGCGTGACACTGATCAGAGAGGCGGCCCCGTGACGAACGTCGAGCGCTGGATCCAGGCAGCTTGTGCCGAGCTCGGCCTGGACCCGGAGGCGGTTCCGGTCCGGACGGTACTGGACCTGGCCCGCGACGCCGCTCACCAGGTCGAGCGCCCGGCGGCGCCGCTCAGCGCCTTTCTGCTGGGCCTGGCTGCCGCCGGCGGTCAGGACCCGGAGGATGCAGCGGCCCGGCTCAGCGAGCTGGCCGCCTCCTGGACGCCGTCCGAGAGCCCGCGGCCGGGTTCCTGACCGGCAGCCCGGCGCCGGACAAGGTCAGTCCGCCGCCGCTGTGGCGCTGCCTGGCGCCGGACCGCCCCGGCCATCAGTGCTCCCGGCCATCTGTAGTCCCGGCCGCCTGAGCCCCCGGCCAGACCCGGACCGGCCCCGCGGCACGACCTGCCTGCCTGAGCTCGGGCCTGCGAGAGGGTTCCCGGCGGGAACATTTCCCGCCGCAGTCCTGGCCTGCTCATCCCGGGGACGCCCGCTCACAGCTGATAACAGCAAGATGCGTGGATGGTCAGTTCGGCAACCGCCGACCCAGTGCCGGCTCACGCCTGTCCTGTCCGGGCGGCCGTCAGCCCCTTGACCTGCAAATCGAGCTTGCCCGGGGTGCGGCCCTCGCCCGCGTTCCGCTGCCCAGTCCGGCGCGGGTCTTGCCAGAAGAATGTTAGCGATATATCTTTGACGTATCCGATACTCCGGAGACAGTCCGGGATAGACCCGGCAGGAGTACGGACCGGCAAGTCTGGAGGACTTGAACATGCGAGACGAAGAGTTCTGGCGGCCCAGCCGCCACGAGAGCGAGCCAGCGGACTGGCACCATCACGACCATGGCGAGCGGCACCGCAGCGATGACGAGGGTCGTCGCGGGCGCGGCGGCGGGCGCCGCGGTCACGTGCGCGGCGGGTTTCCCGGCCGGCCGCCGGGCCCGCCCGGATTCCACGGCATGGGCCCCTGGCCGGGCGAGCCCCGGATGCGCGGCTCACGGGCCCGGCGCGGCGACGTCCGTGCCGCGGCACTGGCGCTGCTGGTCGAGCAGCCGATGAACGGCTATCAGATTATTCAGGAGATCGGCGAGCGCAGCGGGGGAGTCTGGCGGCCTAGCCCCGGCTCGGTGTACCCGGCCCTGCAGCAGCTGGAGGACGAGGGGCTGATCCGGCCGGAGGCCGGCGAGTCAGGCCGCCGCGGCTACGTGCTGACGGACGAGGGCCGCCAGTACGCCGACGCCCATCCCGATGAGCTGCGTGCCCCGTGGGACATGGTCGCCGGCGGCGCAGGCGGGGCGGCGGCCGAGATGCGGACCCTGATGGGGCAGCTGGCCATGGCGGCGTTCCAGGTCGTCAGCGCCGGCACGGAGCCGCAGCAGGCTGAGGCCCGCAAGATCCTGGCCGATACGCGCCGGGCGCTGTACCGGATCCTGGCTGCCGACGAAGCCGGGGCGGCCGGGGACGACCCGGCTGACGGTGGCGGCGACGCGGCGGCTGGCCCTGGCCAGGGCCAGGATTAGCAGGCCAGGCGGCCTGACAGGGCAGCGGTACAACAGCCATTTAACTACTCAGGTGATCACCGGGAAGTACTGGTGCGCAGGGTCTGCAGCGTCCTGGTCCCCGGTGATCCACGTCCCCCGCACAGGGTCCGCACGGGTGTGCGGATAGCGCCGATCTGATCGCGCAATTCCCACATTACGGAGGGCTTCGCGCCGGTTTCGGCGGTGTCTTCCCGGTCAGCCCACTGATCCGCGCGTGACCAGCGGCTTCGGCACCCGATGACGGCCCTGGCGGCCCGGATCCCCGTGCTGCCGGGGCGTTTGCCGCGGCAGCACGCTGAAGGGGCCCGGACTGCGGTTCTCCGGAACTGTCATTGCCGCCCTGATCATGGCCGGCCCGGCGGCGGGGCAGTGGCATTCTGCAGCAGCAGTCCAGGTATCACTGCGATGCCTTGGCACAATGGCCACGGGAATGAACCGGGGATTTTCAGCTGCGCCATTGCGGTCTGGCCGCGGCCAAATGCAGCCGTGCAGTTGTCGGTGTTTTCGGCCGGCCCGGCCGGGCGGAAACTGCCGGGCGGAGCGGCCTGACTACCGGGAGATCGCCGGGGAGCTGGGGACCGGCAGACATAGAGCGACGCCGGGTGGCTACGGGGGCAAACCACCCGGCGTCGCATTCATCGGCGCTCCGACGGGGGCCCGGAACGCCGGCACGGTGCCCCAGCGGGGGACCAGAGCACCGAGATTCATGTTACACCGAACCTCCCCGTTGTGCGTCAAGACCGGATTACGAGGCAATCTCGCCATGCAGTCGGTCTAGTCATGCCACTGGTGCCCCTTTACGACGTGTTCTTGGCTACGCCGATCAGGCGTTATGCGGAGGCGCGCCGCTGCCGCCCGGAGTGCCATGATCTGTCCCCGGCCCGCCCGCCGGGCCAGGATCACCCGGACCGGGCTGCGGCGGGGGCGTGAAGCGCTCCGGCAGGTTCGGCTCGTAAGGCCGGAAGCCGCGACTGGCGGAGGGCTCCCGGCCGCCGTTGGCGAATACGACGGCGAAGTACGGAATGACGATCGCGGCGACCAGCGGGATCGCGGTGAGCCAGCCCGCGTGATTCACGAACAGCAGCACGGCGCCCACGAAGCAGACCGCCCGGATGCCCATCATGATCAGGTACCGGCGCTGGCGGTAGGCGATGTCGTCCGACATCGAGGGCCGGGCCTCGGTCACCATGTGCACCGGCGGCCGGCGAGGGTGCTGCGCCTGTCTCACTACTCCAAGGTAGCCCCGGACAGCGGCTAGCGGACCATGGCGGGCCCGCCGGGCTCAGCCAGACCCGACACCCCGGCCAGGGAACTGGCCCCGGCCAGGGCCATGGCATGGCTCAGCCCGTCGGTCAGGGCGGCCAGCAGCGTCGTCACTCCGTCGGCCCCGCCGCAGGCCAGCGCCCACAGCACCGGGCGCCCGACCAGGACGGCGCGGGCCCCCAGGGCCAGGGCCGCCAGCACGTCCTCGCCGGTCCTGATCCCGCCGTCCACGAAGACCGGGATCCCGGCACCGGCCAGGGCGCCGGCGACCGCGGGCAGCGCCCGGGCGGCTGGCAGCGCGCCATCGAGCTGGCGGCCGCCGTGGTTGGACACGATCACTGCCGCGGCCCCGGCGGCCGCGCAGGCCAGCGCGTCATCCGGGCGCAGCACGCCCTTGACCACCACCGGCAGCCCGCTGATCTCGGCCAGCCAGCCGATGTCGGCGAAGGTGATGTCGGGCGCCTGGTCCAGGTCGGACCAGTCCTGCACCGGGCCGATGTTGACCAGCAGGTCCTCATCAGCGATCGGCAGGTCGCTGCTGTCGCGGCGCTTGCGGCCGACGACAGGCGTGTCCGCGGTCAGCACCAGGGCCCGGGCGCCAGCGGCCACGGCCTGCTTGACCAGCGCGGCGGTCCGGTCCCGGTCGCGCATGATGTACACCTGCAGCCACCAGGCCCCGCCCGCCTCCGCCACCGCCGCGCCGACATCGGCGAACCGCCGCATGCTGCGGGTGGACACCACCATCAGGGCCCCGGCCCGGGCGGCGCCGGCGGCGCTAGCCACCTCGCCGTCGGGGTGCGCCAGCTGGTGAAACGCCGTCGGGGCCACGGCCACCGGCGTGGCCACCGGGCTGCCCAGCAGCTCGGCGCGGGTATCGACGGCGCTGACGTCACGCAGCACCCGGGGCGCCAGCCAGGTGCGGCGCCACGCCCGCTCGTTAGCGCGCAGAGTGCGCTCCCGGCCAGCGCCGCCGGCATAGTAGTCATAGACCCCGGCGGGCAGCAGCCCGCGGGCCTGCCGCTGCAGCCGGGCGATATCAGGATTCACGTCACCATCATGCCCGGCCGGCCGCCAGCAGGCTGCCGGCCGGCCAGCAGCCAGGAGGACAGCAGATGACCGAGCGCACCTACCGCGTGACCGAGATCGTCGGGACCTCGCCCGACAGCGTCGAGGCCGCGATCACCAGCGCGGTGCACCGGGCCGGGCAGACGCTGCGGCACCTGGACTGGTTCGAGGTCACCCAGATCCGCGGCCAGATCGTGGACGGTGCGGTAGCCCACTACCAGGTCGGCCTGAAGCTGGGCTTCCGGCTCGAGGACGCCTGACCCGCGGCGGGGCGGGCCGCAAGCGGCCGTTAAGCTCAACTCCCGCCCCGCTGCGGGCCTGCCCGCTGTTCCCCGGCCGCCGGAGGTGCCACGCAGATGAGTCGTTCTGTCCTCGTGACCGGCGGCAACCGCGGCATCGGGCTGGCTATCGCCCGGCAGCTGGCGGCCGACGGCGACAGTGTCACCATCACCTCCCGCTCCGGAGAGCAGATCGAGGGCCTGACGGTCGCGCGCTGCGACGTGCGGGACGCGGCCCAGGTCGACGCGGCGTTCACTCTCGCCGAAGCCGAGCACGGCCCGGTGGAGGTCGTGGTGGCCAACGCCGGGATCACCCGGGACCAGCTCCTGGCCCTGATGAGCGAGGAGAGCTTCGTCGAGGTCCTGGACACCAACCTGACCGGTGCCTACCGGGTATCCCGGCGCGCCGTGCGCGGCATGATGAAGCTGCGCCGCGGCCGGCTGATTTTCATTTCCTCGGTCGTCGGCCTGCTGGGCTCCGGCGGCCAGGCCAACTACGCGGCATCCAAGGCGGGGCTGGTCGGGCTGGCCCGCTCCCTGGCCCGCGAGCTGGGCTCGCGCAACATCACGGCCAACGTGGTCGCGCCGGGGTTCGTGAGCACCGACATGACCGACGCGCTGCCCGAGGACCGGAAGAAGGCGATTCTGGGCAGTGTCCCGCTGGGCCGGTACGCCTCGGCCGAGGAGGTGGCGGCGGCGGTGGCGTTCCTGGCCGGGCCGCATGCGGCCTACATCACCGGGGCGGTACTGCCGGTCGATGGCGGTCTTGGCATGGGTCACTAGGTCACGAGCAGCCGCGGTGCCGCGGCGAAGGAGAACACCATGGGCATCCTGGACGGCAAGCGGATCCTGGTCACCGGCGTCCTGACGGACGCCTCGATCGCCTTCCACGTCGCGCGGGTCGCGCAGCAGGAGGGCGCGACGGTGGTGCTGACCGGGTTCGGGCGGCTCAGCCTGGTCCAGCGGATCGCGAAGCGGCTGCCCGACCCGCCGCCCGTGCTGGAGCTGGATGTGACCGACACCACACACCTGGACTCGCTGGCCGGGCGGGTGGCCGAGCACGTGGACGGCCTGGACGGCGTCGTGCACGGAATCGGGTTCGCGCCCGGCAGCGCCATGGGCGGCAACTTCCTGACCACCCCGTGGCCGGATGTGGCTACCGCGGTCCACGTGTCGGCCTACTCGCTGAAGTCGCTCACCATGGCCGCGCTGCCGCTGATGGGCCGGGGCGGCTCGGTCGTCGCAATGGACTTCGACGCCTCCGTGGCCTGGCCGGTCTATGACTGGATGGGCGTGGCCAAGGCGGCCCTGGAGTCCACGGCCCGCTACCTGGCCAGGGACCTGGGACCGCGCGGCATCCGGGTCAACCTGATGTCGGCCGGACCGCTGCGGACAATGGCGGCCAAGAGCATTCCGGGCTTCGAGCAGTTCCAGGACATGTGGCCCGAGCGCGCGCCGCTGGGCTGGGATCTGTCCGATCCCGAGCCGGCTGCCCGCTGCTGTGCCGCCCTGCTGTCGGACTGGTTCCCGGCGACCACGGGCGAGATCATTCACGTCGACGGCGGCGTGCACGCCGTGGGCGCCTGAGGGGCCGGGGTCTGGGTCTGGTCCCGCCCGCAGGTACTCTGAGCAGCACGAAAGCCGTCCTCGGACCGAAATAGCCTGACAGGACGGGCCGAAGCGGGCAGGTGAATCACTCAGCTCACCGGCCGCTGAAGGCTGCCAGAAACTCGCTTGACACCTTGCATATTGATAGCAACTCGTGACAGTTCTGGGCCCAATCTACGACCTAGAGATCCCTACGCTCATGGCGATCAGCCGATAGTGCGCACGTCACGCGCCACCAAGAAGGAGCCCCATGATTCGAGGACGAAAGGTTCGCCTCGCTGGCCTCGCCGCGATGGCGGCGCTCGCCGTCGCGGCCGCTGGCTGCGGGTCGAGCGGCGGCGGGGGCGGCAGTAGCCCAAGTACCGGCGGCGGCCAGGCCGTGAAGGGCGGGACAGCGAAGGTGGCGCTGCCACCAGGCGTCACGCTGAGCTGGATTTTCCCGTTCTATGCCATCACCAACGCCAGCGTGTATAACTCCGAGCAGTTCCAGTGGCTGATGTACCGGCCGCTGTACATGTTCGGTAACAACACCAACGACAACGTGGCGATCAACTACCCGCTGTCGCCGGCCAACCCGCCGGTCTACTCCAACGGCGGCAAGACCGCCGTCGTGAACATGAAGGGCTGGAAGTGGTCGAACGGCGAGGCCGTCGACGCCAAGAGCCTGCTGTTCTACATGAACATGGTCGAGGCCGAGAAGGCCAACTGGTACGCCACCACGCCCGGCCTGCTGCCGGACAACGTGACGTCCTACAAGGCCACCGGGCCCAACCAGGTGACCTTCAACCTCGATAAGGCCTACTCCAGCATCTGGTACACCTACAACCAGCTTGCTGAGCTGACCCCGATGCCCGAGTCGTGGGACGTCACCAGCCTGAGCGCCAAGCCGGGCAGTGGCGGCTGCATCACCGACAGCAAGGCGGACGGCTGGGCCAAGTGCAAGAAGGTCTACACGTTCCTGACCGCTCAGTCCAAGCAGGCCGCGACGTACGCGTCCAGCAAGCTGTGGTCGGTCGTGGACGGGCCGTGGAAGCTGTCGACGTACAGCACCACCGGAAACGTCTCGATGGTGCCGAACACGGCCTACTCGGGCAGTCCCAAGCCGTCGATCTCGGTCCTGAAGTTCCTGCCGTACACCGACGACACGACCGAGTACACCGCGCTGAAGACCGGCCAGCTGGACGTGGGCTACATCCCGCCGCAGGACCTGGCACCGAGGACCGGGAGTTCCCCGCTGCCGGCGACCAACCCGCTGGCTAGCCAGAACTACAACCTGCAGCCGTTCTACTCGTTCGGCATTTACTACGCGCAGCCGAACTTCAACAACCCGTCGGTCGGCTTCATGTCCCGCCAGCTGTACATGCGCCAGGCGCTGCAGAGCGTGATGGACCAGCCGGGCATCATCAAGGCCATCTACCGCGGGTACGCCGTGCCGGTCTCCGGCCCGGCTCCGAACACGCCGCCGGGCAACCAGTGGCAGCCGCCGATCCAGAAGGAGAACAACGGCCAGGGCCCGTACCCGTTCAGCGTCGCCAAGGCCAAGTCGCTGCTGACCAGCCACGGCTGGGTGATGAAGAACGGCACCATGGTCTGCCAGACGCCGTCCAAGTGCGGTACCGGGATCAAGCAGGGCCAGCCGGCGAAGTTCACCTTCGTCTACTCCACTGGCCAGGCGACGGTCACGCAGATGTGGCAGAACTACAAGTCGGACGCCAGCAAGGCCGGCATCGACATCAACCTGGTCGGGCAGACCTTCAACACGATCATCGGCGAGAGCGCGCCGTGCGCGCCGATGGGCCCGAAGTGCAACGTCCAGGTGTTCGCCTTCGGCGGCTGGGCCTTCAACGGCCCGGGCTTCGAGCCGACTGGCGAGCCGCTGTTCGCAACCGGCGCGGGTTCCAACTCGGGTAACTACTCCGACCCGAAGATGGACCAGCTCATCACCGGGACGCACACCAGCAGTTCCCTGTCCACCTTCTACAACTACGCCACCTACGGCGCGCAGCAGCTGCCGTTCATCTGGAACCCGAACGCATACGGGATCCAGGCGGTGAGCAACAAGCTGCAGGGCGTTACGTTCAACGCGCTGTACACGCTGCTTCCCGAGTACTGGCACTTCACCAAGTAGCCAGGACGTAGTAAGGCAGTAGTAAGCAGTCCAGTGGCCGTCGCCGCGCCCGCCTCCAGCGGGCGCGGCGGCGGCCTCAGCCGGAAACTACGTCCGGCGTGAACCTGCGGGAACGGGAGAGAAGACTCATGACTCAGTGGCGCGGTGCGGTAGCCCGACCGCAGGCGGTGAGGTAGCGCGATGGCCAGGTTCCTGATCCGCCGGATTCTCCAGGCCGTCCTTGTCCTGTTCCTGGTGACCGTGTTCACGCTGGCCCTGGTGCACCTGTTCCCCGGCGGCCCGATCAGGTCGCTGCTCGGCCCGCGGGCGACCGTGGAGCAGGTCGCCTTCTACAACCACCTGTACGGCTTTGACCAGCCGTTCTACATTCAGTACGTCAAGTGGGTCGGGCAGATCGTGCACGGCAACCTGGGCTTCTCGCCCAAGCTCAACCAGTCGGTCGTCAGCCTGATCGCCCAGGACCTGCCCAAGACGGTCATCCTGGTCGGCCTGGGCCTGCTCGTCTCGCTGGCCTTCGGCATCCCGCTTGGCCTCTACCAGGCTGTGAAGCGCTACACGACCGGCGACTACGTGCTGACCGGGGTCTCGTTTCTCGGGTACGCCACGCCGACGTTCTTCGTCGGCCTGCTGCTCGTCGAGTGGTTCTCCGTCGACGTCCACCTGTTCCCCCCGTTCGCCCCGCAGGGCACCACCGTCGGGGCGATCCTGTCCGACCCCCGGGCACTGGTGCTGCCGGTTATTTCTTACGCGTTCGTCCTGTACGCCCTGTGGAGCCGGTACATGCGCTCCTCGGTGATGGACAACCTGGTGCAGGACTACGTCCGCACCGCGCGGGCCAAGGGCGCCAGTGAGCGCCGCGTGCTGTGGGGGCACATCTTCCGGAACTCGCTGATGTCGATCGTCACCCTGCTCGGGCTATCGCTGCCGGTGCTGGTCGGCGGCGCGATCTTCATCGAAGTCGTGTTCAACTATCCCGGCATGGGTCTTGCGTTCTACACCGCCTCGCTCAATGTTGACTACCAGGTGCTGCTCGGGTTCACCCTGATCGCCACCGTGGCCACGATCCTCGGGAACCTGCTCGCCGACGTGGCATACGCCGTACTCGACCCGAGGGTGAGGTACAACTGATGGCTGTCATCCCGCCAGGCGCGGATCCCCGAGAGATTGACAGCACGCTCGCACCTGACCCGGCACTGGGGGTTGAGACAGGCGGCCCTGCCGCGCCGCCGCGGAGCCTGCTGCGCCGCGGCTGGAGCGTGTTCGCCGAGAACAAGCTCGCGCTGGCCAGCGTCGTCCTGCTGATCATCATCATTGCGTTCTGCTTCCTCGGGCCGGTGATCCACCACACCGACCAGGTCCACACCAACCTGGACCTGACCTTGTGCAAGCCGAGCGGGGCGCACCTGCTCGGCTGTGATCCGGTCGGCTACGACGAGCTTGGCCGGCTGATGGTCGGCGGCCAGACGTCCCTGGAGGTCGGATTCGCCGCCGCGGTCGTCGCCGTCCTGTTCGGCACTTTGTACGGGGCCTTCTCGGGATTTGTCGGCGGACCGATCGACTCGGCGCTGATGCGGATCGTGGACGCCGGGCTGTCCATCCCGTCGATCATGATCGTCATCATCCTGTCGGTGGTCTTCCACCCGAACCGCATCGTCATGATCTTCATCATCGCGGTGTTCTACTGGCTCGGCGTGGCCCGGCTGATCCGGGGTGAGACGCTCAGCCTGCGCACCCGGGAGTACGTGCAGGCGGTCAAGGTGGTCGGCGGCACCGGCGGCCGCGCGATCGTGCGCCATATCGTCCCGAACGCGATCGGCACGATCATCGTGCAGGCCACCTTCGCCGTGGCCGACTCGATCCTGATCCTGTCCGGCCTGGGCTTCCTGGGCCTCGGCGTCCAGCCGCCCTCGACCGACTGGGGCGACATGCTCTCCGGCGGCCTGACCTACCTGCAGTCCGGCACGAACTACTGGTGGCTGATCTACCCGGCGGGCTTCGCGATCATCCTCACGTGCATCGCGTTCAACTTCATCGGCGACGCGCTCCGCGACGCCTTCGAGACCCGGCTCCAGCGCCGGTAAGGGAGATCCTGTGGCGCCGCTGCTGCAAATTGAGGACCTGCGCACCGACATCAGGCTGAAGCACTCGACGGTGCATGCCGTCGACGGCATCTCGCTGTATGTCGATCCGGGCGAGACCCTCGGCATCGTCGGGGAGTCGGGGTGCGGGAAGACCATGACCGCGCTGTCGATCATGAACCTGCTGCCGACCGGCGGCACGATCGCCGGCGGCAGCATCAAGCTGAACGACGTCGAGATCAGCCAGCTCTCGGATGAGAAGCTGCGCCGGGTTCGCGGTGACGAGATCGGCATGATCTTCCAGGATCCGCTGACCTCGCTGAACCCGACCATGACCGTCGGCAAGCAGATCGCTGAGGCCGTGCTGCTGCACCGCGACGTGTCGCGCGTGCAGGCGATGGACCGGGCGGCCGAGGTGCTCGACCTGGTCGGCATGCCCCGGGCCAGGGAGCGGATTAACGAGTACCCGCACCAGTTTTCCGGCGGTATGCGGCAGCGCGTGATGATCGCGATGGCGCTGGCCTGCGAGCCGAAGCTGCTGATCGCCGACGAGCCCACGACCGCGCTGGACGTGACGATCCAGAAGCAGATCCTGGAGCTGATTGACGAGCTGCGCCAGCGGCTGGGCATGGCCGTGATCCTGGTGACCCACGACCTGGGCGTGATCGCCGGGCGGGCCGACCGGGTCGCGGTGATGTACGCGGGCCGGATCGCCGAGTCGACCAGCACGGGCACCCTGTTCGCCAATCCGCGCCATCCCTACACCGAGGCGCTGTTTCATGCGCTGCCGGAGAAGGCGGCCGAGACCCGCGAGAAGCTGCTGTCGATCTCGGGCCTGCCGCCGGACCTGACCAACCCGCCGTCGGGCTGCCGGTTCGCGCCGCGCTGCCGGTATGCGACGGACCGGTGCCGCGCCGAGGACCCGGTGCTGATGGGCGAGACTCCCGAGCACAAGTACGCCTGCTTCTACCCGGTCGGCACCGCCGAGCGCGGTCAGAAGGCAGCCGTTGCCGCCGAGCCGAAGCGGGAGCCCCGCCCGGAGTACGCCCTGCCTGCCGCCGAGACGCTGCTGGATGTCCGCAACCTGGTCAAGGACTTCCCGGTGACCAGGGGCGCGGTGCTGCAGCGCAAGGTCGGCTTCGTCAGCGCGGTTGCCGACGTGAGCTTCGAGATCGGCCGCGGCCAGACACTTGGCCTGGTCGGCGAGTCGGGCTGCGGCAAGACCACGGTCGGCCGCCTGCTGGTCGGGCTGGATAAGCCGACCAGCGGCGTGATCAGCTTCGAGGGCGAGGACCTGGCCAAGCGCAGCGGCCGGGAGTACCGCCGGGACCGGCGCAAGATCCAGCTGATGTTCCAGGACTCCTACTCCTCGCTTGACCCGCGGATGCGGGCCGGGGCGATCCTGCGCGAGCCGCTGATCGTCCAGGGCATGGGCTCCAAGGCCGAGCAGCAAAAGCGGATCGAGGAGATGCTCGACCACGTCGGGCTGGCCAGGACGGCCCTGGAGCGGTACCCGCACGAGTTCTCCGGCGGGCAGCGGCAGCGACTCGGCTTCGCCCGGGCGCTGATCTTGTCGCCCGAGCTGATCGTGGCGGACGAGCCGGTGTCGGCACTGGATGTGTCCATCCAGGCGCAGGTGCTCAACCTGATGCGGGACCTGCAGCGCGACCTCGGCCTGACGTACATGTTCATCTCGCACGACCTGGCGGTCGTCCGGTACCTGTCCACCCGGATCGGGGTCATGTACCTCGGCAAGCTGGTGGAGATCGGTCCGGCTGACGAGGTGTACCTGACGCCAGCCCACCCGTACACGCGCGGCCTGATCGACTCGGCGCCGGTCGCCGACCCGGAGCTGGAGCAGGCCAAGGAGGAGAAGGGCGTCCGCGGCGAGCTGCCCAGCGCGATCCACCCGCCGTCGGGCTGCCGGTTCCGGACCCGGTGCCCGCTGGCTCAGGAGATCTGTGCCCATGAGGAGCCGCCGATGGCGGCCTACAGCCCGAACGGCCACACGGCCGCGTGTCACTTCCCGCTGCAGAACCCGGTGAGCGTGGACAGCTCGTCTGCGTCTGCCTCGCAGCCCGCCGCGCCGTAACGCCGCGGGGAATTCTCGCCGGGACCGAGCCCGGCCAGCACCGGGGTGCCGGCCGGGCTCGTGTCTGTGCTGGCCGGGTAACGGGGCCGGGATGCGCGGCGGGCCACTGCTGGCCGGGTGCCGCTGGCCCGCGCTGCGGGGCTGCCGGAGACGCGCGTGGCTACGGCCGGTCTGCCAGCGAAGCCGCAGAATAGCCAGCTCTGGCAGTTGTGCAAGTGATTTAACTATGACAAGTCATCACGAAAGATCTGAAACGGCTCGACAGGCACGAATTTTCGATAGCAAGTTGTGACATATCAGCATCGTGTTCGCTCCCCGCGAAAACGGTACTGTTCGGGGCAACCCGATCAAGAGGGCTCTCATGTCCCGGTACGGCCCAGCAGGTGCCGTACCGCCTAAAGAGAGGCGGGCGAGCTACGGCTCGCCGGCACACAGGTACGGATGGAGGCGCGGGCCTTGGCTGGTAGGCCGCCCCCCCGCCACGAGAGCGAGGAACACGGATGAGATTCACCCGTCCGGCCGTGAGGTTCACGGTTCTGGCCGTCGCCGGGGTCACGGTCCTGGCCGCCTGCGGCGGCAGCAATGCCACCAAGTCCGGCAGCAGCACGCTCAGTCCCTCCGGCTCGTTCGGGCACGTCCCGGCCCAGTCCGGCACGGCGCACGCGGGCACGATCACGGTTGCCGAGCCGCCGGGTGCGACGCCGACGTGGATCTTCCCGGTCACCCCCGGGGCCAACGGCTCGGTGTACACCAAGTACTCGTTCCAGCAGGAGATGTGGCGGACGCTGAACTACTTCCCGAACGGCGTCCAGGTCAAGGAGGACCCGGCGCTGAGCCTGGCCGGCGACCCCAAGTGGAGCAACGGCGACAAGACGGTCTCGATCACGCTGAAGGACTGGAACTGGTCCGACGGCCAGCCCGTCACCGCCAAGGATGCCGAGTTCTACATCGACATGCTCAAGGCAGCGGTGCAGGTGAGCCCGGCCGACTACAGCAACTACACGCCTAAGGTCGGCATCCCCGACCAGATCGTCAGCATGTCCACGCCGGACAGCAAGACGCTGGTGCTGAACCTGAACTCCTCGGTCAACCCGACCTGGTTCTGGGAGAACGACCTGTCCGCCGTGACCCCGCTGCCCACGCACGCCTGGGCCAAGGCGGCCGGCAACGGGCCGATCCTGGACTTCACCAAGCCTGCCGACGCCCTGAAGATCTACAAGTTCCTGGCGGCTCAGTCCAAGCAGGTCACCCAGTACGCGACGAACCCGCTGTGGAAGGTGGTCGACGGCCCGTTCACGCTGACCTCCTTCAACAACACCACCGGCGCCTACACCATGTCGCCGAACCCGAAGTACAGCGGCCCGCACGCGGCCAAGGTGTCGGACGTGAAGGCCGTGCCCTTCACCTCGGACACCGCCGAGTTCAACGCGGTGAAGACGGGCAGCATCGACCAGGGGTACGTGCCGTTCACCGACCTGCCGCAGGTGAAGTCGATCGAGTCCAACTACAACGTGTTCGGTTACCCCGACTTCGGGTTCGAGTACGTGACCTACAACTTCAAGGACAAGACCGGCAACTTCAACAACATCATCAAGCAGCTGTACATCCGCCAGGCGTTCGCCCACCTGGAAGATGAGAAGGGCTACATCCAGGCGTTCTTCCACGGTGCCGGCGGCCAGGGTTACGGCCCGGTGCCGTCCATCCCGGCCAGCCCCTACACGCCGGGCAACGCCACCCAGGACCCGTACCCGTTCTCGGTGGCCACGGCGGTCAAGATCCTCAAGGCGCACGGCTGGACCGTCAACGCGGGCGGGACCGACGTATGCGCCAGTGCCGGCACCGGCCCCACTCAGTGCGGCGCCGGGATCCCGGCGGGTACCAAGCTGGCCTTCAACCTGATCTACAACACCTCGCCGGCGATCATCGGCCAGCAGATCACCGACCTGGTGTCGCAGGCGAAGAAGGCGGGCTTCAACATCACGCTGAAGGCCGACAACTTCAACCACATGATCGCCACCTACTTCGACACGGCGAACCCCAAGGCGATCAACGACTGGGCGATGGAGGACTTCGGCGGGTTCAGCATCTCGACGTACCCGACCACCAACGGGATCTTCAACTCCGACGGCACTTACAACATCGGCCAGTACTCCGACCCGAAGGCTGACCAGCTGATCGCGGCATCGACCAAGAGCAGCGACCCGGCCGCGGTGAAGGCGGAGGCGTCCTACCTGACGCAGCAGCAGCCGGCGCTGTTCCAGCCCAACGTGGACCTCATCGAGGTCTGGAAGAAGGCCCTGTCTGGTCCGCCGCCGGCGTTCGAGTCGCTGACGCAGTACCAGCTGCAGCCCGAGTTCTGGTACTTCGTCAAGTAAATAGCCCGTTCGCGGCGCGCCCCTGCGGCCGCCGCTGAGGTCGCTGGCCGCTCCTGCTCCCCTGGGCTGGCAGGGGAGCAGGAGCGACAGCGCTGAGCGCCTCGCGCACCCTGGCGCGAGAAGAGAGGCATGGATGTGACCGCCTATCTGGTCCGGAGGCTGGCCACGTCGATCGTGGTGCTCATCGGCGTCTCGATCTTCATCTTCCTGCTGCTGCACACGATCTACCCCTCACCGGCCGTCGACATCCTGGGGCCGAAGGCCGACAAGGTGTCGATCGCCGCGTGGAACCATCAGAACGGGTTCGACCGGCCGTGGATCGTGCAGTACCTGAGCTACATGAATCACCTGCTGCACGGCAATCTCGGCTACTCCTACAAGGTCAACCAGAGCGTCGCGGCCCTGTTCGAGGAGCGGTGGGCGCGCAGCGCCTACCTGTCAGGCATCTCGCTGCTGCTCGCGGTCCTGATCGCGATCCCGCTGGGCATCTTCCAGGCGGCCCGGCGGAACACCGTCGGCGACAACATCGTCACCTCGGCCGCGTTCATCACCTACGCCATGCCGGTGTTCTTCCTGGCCCTGATTCTCATCCAGGTGTTCGCGCTGACCTTCCCGATCTTCAGCTTCGAGGCGAGCCAGTCCACGTCGGTATGGGCGGTGATAGGTGACTGGCACTCCATGACGCTGCCCATCGCCAGCCTGACGCTGCTGAGCGTGGCCGGCTTTTCCCGGTACATGCGATCCACCTCGATGGACACGCTGGCCCAGGATTACATCAAGGCGGCGCGAGCCAAGGGCCTGCCCGAGCGCCTGGTGCTGCTGCGCCATCTCGTGCGCAACGCCAGCCTGCCGATGGTCACCCTGATCGGCCTGTCCATCCCCTCGCTGCTCGCCGGCAACCTGATCACCGAGACAGTCTTCAACTACCAGGGCCTCGGGCTGCTGTTCTACAACAGCCTCAGCAACGTCGACTACAACGTGCTGCTCGCTTACACCTTGATCGGGGCGATCCTGACCATCGCTGGCAACCTGGTCGCTGACCTGGCCCTGACGGTGGCTGATCCTCGCATCAGGCTGGCCTGACCCCGAGCACGGATTCGCAGGAGATCTCATGTCAGACCTTGCCCCGGTCCTCCCGCCGCTGGATATCACGCGCGCCCCGGAGGGCGGCAGCATCGGGCCCGTCCGCAGTGGCTGGCGGCTTGCGCTGCGCGAGTTCGCGCAGAACAAGCTGGCCGTCATCGGGCTGGCCATCATCGTCTTCTTCGTGCTGTTCTGCTTCATCGGCCCGTTCCTCTACCACGGCAACATCCTGAACACCAGTCTCACGAATACCAACCTGCCGCCGGGCGGCACTCACCCGCTGGGCACTACCGACGAGGGCTTCGACGAGCTCGGCCTGCTGATGACGGGCGGTCAGGCCGCGCTGGAGGTCGGCTTCTTCGCGGCCTTCATCGGGATCGGCATCGGGACCGTCTGCGGCGCGATCGCCGGGCTGGCCGGCGGTCTCCTGGACTCCTTCATGATGCGCATCGTCGACATCTTCCTGTCGGTTCCGTTCCTGTTCATCGTGCTGATCGTCGCGGTGAAGTACGGGGCCTCGGTACTCAGCCTGAGCCTGATCATCGGCGGGTTCACCTGGCTCGTCCCGGCCCGGCTGGTCCGCGGCGAGGTACTGACGCTGCGGGTCCGGGACTTCGTCTCGGCGGCGCGCGCGGCGGGCTCGGGCCGCACCCGGCTCATCGCCCGGCACATGATCCCCAACACGCTCGGCACGATCATCGTGAACGTCACGTTCCAGGTGGCCGACGCCATCCTGGCCACCGCCGCGCTCGGCTTCCTGGGCTTCGGGCTGCACTACCCGCACCAGGACTGGGGCGACATGCTCTCCAACGGCACCACGTACATGCAAGACGGGTACTGGTGGCTCATTTACCCGGTTGGCGCCTGCATCGTGCTGGTCGTCATGGCCTGCAACCTGGTCGGTGACGCGCTGCGCGACTCGCTGGATGTCCGGCTGCGGCGCCGATGAGGCGCCCGCCGCCTGCATCGCGCCGCCCGCGCCCGAGCCGCTGACCCGAGGAGCATTCCCCCATGTCCCCAGTCCTGGAGATCGAGGACCTTTCTACCCACATCCAGCTGACCCGGTCGGTGGTGCAGGCGGTCGGCAACGTTGACCTGCGCATTGACGAGGGCGAGACGCTGGGCCTGGTCGGCGAGTCCGGCTGCGGCAAGTCGATGACGGGCCTGTCCATCATGGGCCTGCTGCCGCCCGGCGGCAGCATCGTCGGCGGCTCGGTCCGGCTCGCCGGCCGCGAGCTGACCACGCTGCCCGACGCCGAGATCCGCAAGATCCGCGGCAACGAGATCGCGATGATCTTCCAGGACCCGCTGACCTCGCTCGACCCGACGAAGACGATCGGGTACCAGGTCGCCGAGCCGGTCCGGCTGCACCGCGGGGCGAGCAGGGCAGCGGCGCTGGATCGCGCCGCCGAGGTGCTGGCCCTGGTCGGCCTGCCGCGGCCCAAGGAGCGGCTGTCGGATTACCCGCACCAGCTGTCCGGCGGCCTGCGCCAGCGCGTCATGATCGCGATGGCGCTGGCGTGCGAGCCGAAGCTGCTCATCGCCGACGAGCCGACCACCGCGCTGGATGTCACCATCCAGGCTCAGATCCTGGCCCTGCTCGATGACCTCAAGTCCCGGCTGGGCATGGCGATGCTGCTGATTACCCACGACATGGGCGTGATCGCCGGGCACGCCGACCGGGTCAACGTCATGTACGCCGGGCGGCTGGTCGAGGAGTCCGAGACGATCGAGCTGTTCGAGCACATGCATCATCCCTACACCCAGGCGCTGCTGGCCTCGATCCCGCGGCTGGACCAGGACCAGGCCCGGCGGCTGGCCAATATCCCGGGAATCCCGCCGGACCTGTCGGGTCCCCCGGCGGGCTGCCGGTTCGCGGCGCGCTGCAGCCGGGCCACTGACAAGTGCCGCGCCGAGGAGCCGCCGCTGGCCGGGCAGAGCCTGGAGCACCGGTTCGCCTGCTGGCACCCGGTCGACGGGCCGCTGGTGCTCAGCGTGAGCAACGGCGCGGCGGCCGCCGTGACGCCGCGCCCGGCGGCCCCCGAGGCGCCCGCGGAATCCGGTGCGGCCGCCGGCGCGTCGGCGGACGGGCCGCTGCTGGAGCTGCGCGACCTGGTCAAGGAGTTCCCCGTGACCGCCGGCGCCATCCTGCGGCGCCGGGTCGGTGCCGTGCACGCTGTGTCCGGCGTGTCGTTCTCCGTCGCCGCCGGGCAGACCTTCGGCCTGGTCGGCGAGTCGGGCTGCGGAAAGACCACGATCGGCCGGATGGTGGTCGCGCTGGAGCAGCCCGACAGCGGCGAGATCCTGCTCGACGGTGCGAGCGTGTCCGCCATGCGCGGTGCTGACCTGCGCCGTAACCGGCGCGACCTGCAGCTGATGTTCCAGGACCCGTACTCCTCGCTGGACCCCCGGATGCGGGTCGGAGCGATCGTCCGGGAGCCGCTGTCCATCCAGAAGCTCGGCACCCGCGCCGAGCAGCAGAAGCGCGTGTTCGAGCTGCTGGATGAGGTCGGCCTGCCGCGCAACGCGGTGGAGCGCTACCCGCACGAGTTCTCCGGCGGCCAGCGGCAGCGCATCGGGCTGGCCCGGGCGCTGACCCTGAACCCGCGGCTGATCGTCGCCGACGAGCCGGTCAGCGCGCTGGATGTGTCCATCCGGGCCCAGGTGCTGAACCTGATGAAGCGGCTGCAGGCCGATCACGGCCTCACGTTCGTGGTCATCTCCCACGACCTGGCCGTAGTCAAGTACATGGCCGACCGGATCGGCGTCATGTACCTGGGGAAGCTGGTGGAGATCGGTTCCGGCGAGGACATCTACCAGCGGGCCGCGCACCCCTACACCGCCGGGCTGATCGCCACCATCCCGGTGCCCGAGCCGGCCATCGCGCGGGCCACCGCCCGGGAGGGCATCAAGGGCGAGCTGCCCAGCCCGGTCAACCCGCCGTCGGGCTGCCGGTTCCGCACCAGGTGCCCGGTCGCGCAGGACCTGTGCGCGGCGGAGGAGCCGCAACTGCGGTCCTTCGGCCCTGGCCACCTGGCGGCCTGTCATTTCCCGCTGCAGGGCTACGAGCCGCCGGCTGTCGCCGCGGCCCCGGCCAGGGCGGTCGCGGGCGAGGCCGGCTCCGGTGAGGTCCTCGCCGCGCAGTGACCTGGGCCGTTCCGGGCGGCACTTGCCGGCTGCCCGGACCGCGGCGATACTGCAAGGCATGACCCGGCTGGCCGGCGAGCGGGAGTCCGACGCGCGCGGTTTCCGCCTGCCCGCGCTGCCGCCGGAGCCCGCCGATCCCACCCGGGCGTCCGACGCCGAGCGGGAGCAGATCCTGGACGAGCTGGGCGACGGGTTCGTGACGGGCCGGCTCAGCCATGAGACGTTCGTGCTGCGGGTCGAGGCCACGCTGCGGGCCCGGCGGCTGACCGAGCTCGATGACCAGGTCGCCGACCTGCGCCCGGCCCGGCTGTCGCCGGCCCGGCGGGCCCGGGCACTGCTGGAGCGGGCCGGCGAGCTGAGCCGGGAACTCGGCCGCGAGCTGAGCCGCAGCGTGACCGCCGCCGGAACCGGCCGCCCGGCCCGGCTCCCGCCGCTGATGCTCCCCAGCGCGCCCGGCCAGCGGTACACCATCGGCCGGGAATGGGCCTGCGACCTGTCGATCGGGCATCCGACCGTGTCCCGCTGGCATGCTGACCTGCGGCCCGGTGACGGCGGCTGGTGGCTGGCCGATCTCGGGTCGCTCAACGGCACCCGGCTGAACGGCTGGCGGATCACCGGCCGGGTGCTGGTGCAGCCCGGCGACGTGGTGTCGTTCGGGACGGCCAGTTTTCTCATCACCGAGGCGCCCGGCACCCGGCCCGCGCCGGGTACCGCCACGCCGGGTACCCCCTAGCGCGACCGACCCCATAGAGTCAGTGCGTGACTTTGGTCCTGGTGGTACGGCACGGCCTGACGGCCTCGACCGGTACGGCCCTGACCGGCTGGACGCCGGGCATTTCCCTGGACGACCGGGGCCGCGCGCAGGCCAAGGCGGCGGGCGCCCGGCTGGCCGGAGTGCGGGTCGATGCCATCATCTCCAGCCCGCTGGACCGCTGCCGCGAGACCGCCCAGGAGATCGCTGATGCCCGTGCCGGGCCGCCGCTGGAGGTGCAGGTCGATGAGCGCGTGGGGGAGTGCCACTACGGCGACTGGACGGGGCAGCCGCTGAAGAAGCTGGCCAAGGAGCCGCTGTGGCGGGTAGTGCAGGCCCATCCCAGCGCGGTCCGGTTCCCCGGCCCGGCGGGCGAGTCCATGACCGGTATGCAGGATCGCGCCGTCACCGCGGTGCGGGACTGGAATGAACGGCTCGGCCAGGACGCTGTTTACCTGCTGTGCTCGCATGGCGATGTGATCAAGTCGATCCTCGCCGATAGCCTGGGCATGCACCTGGACATGTGCCAGCGGATCCAGGTCGACCCCTGCTCGCTCAGCGTGATCCGTTTCACGCCGCTGCGTCCGTTCGTCCTGCGGATGAATGACACCGGCGGGGACGTCAGCAGCCTCACCAGACCTAGCAAGGAGCCGTCCCGCACGTCCGCCCGGCACGAGGCGGACGCGCAGGTGGGCGGCGGCGCGGGAGGATAGGTTCATGCCGGTCTATTCATATGACCCGCCCGAGCGCTTCATCGCGGGCACCGTCGGCCAGCCCGGCGAGCGCTCGTTTTACCTGCAGGCCAGGGGCGGCGGCCGGACGACTAGCGTCCTGCTGGAGAAAGGCCAGGTCAGCCAGCTCGCGGAGCGCCTTGATGAGCTCCTGGACGAGGTGCTGCGGCGGACCGGCGGCGCGGCCGCGGTGCCGGCCGCAGCGCCCGCCGGACTCGCCGACGACGGCCCCCTCGAACTGCCGCTGATGGAGGACTTCCGGGTCGGCGCGATCGCCCTGGCCTGGGATCACGACGGAGACCGCGTCATCATCGAGGCCCAGGAGGAGACCGATGAGCCGGTCGAGCCGCTGACCGAGGAGGTTCCCGAGGACGGGCCCGCGGTGCTGCGCGTCCGGATCTCGGCCGCGGCCGCCCGGGCGTTCTCGCGGCGGGCGCTGCAGGTGGTCAGCGCCGGCCGGCCGCCCTGCCCGCTGTGCGGGCTGCCGCTGGACGAGACCGGGCATGTCTGCCCCCGGCAGAACGGCCACCGGGCCGGGCATGGCTGATCCGCTCCCGCGGGACAGCCGGCCCGCCGCCCGCGCGGCCGGCGGCCCGGCGGCCGGTAGCGCCGGCGAGCAGGCCGCGCTGGACCTGCTGGCCGGCGGCGAGCTGGAGGTGGCCGGCCGGCTCGTCGATGCCTCCAACGTCACCATGTACTGCACCGTGACCGGCCCGGCCGGCAGCGCGTCGTGTGTGTACAAGCCGGTGGCCGGGGAGCGGCCGCTGTGGGATTTCCCGCTGGGCACGCTGGCCGGACGGGAGGTCGCCGCCTACGCGGTGTCGCGCGCGGCGGGCTGGGACGTGGTCCCGCCGACGGTCTACCGCGAGGGACCGTTCGGGCCCGGCATGTGCCAGCTGTGGATCGACACCGATGAGTCGGTGGACCTGGTCGAGCTGTCCCGCCGCACCGATCATCCCGGGCTGCGGCAGATGGCCGTGTTCGACGCGGTGGTGAATAACGCTGACCGCAAGATCGGGCACCTGCTGCCCGACGCCGGCGGCCACCTGTACGGATGCGACCACGGCGTCTGCTTCGGCGCTGAGTACAAGCTGCGCACGGTGCTGTGGCAGTGGCGCGGCAAGAAGCTGCCGGCCCCGGCAGTGGCCGCGCTGCAGCGGCTGGGCCAGGACCTGGCGCCGGGCGGCGCGCTGGCCGGCGAGCTGGAGCAGTGGCTGGCGCCGGAGGAGGTGGATGCCACCCGGGCCCGGGTGGCGCTGCTGGCCGAGCACAAGGTGCACCCGTTCCCGCCGGCGGACTGGCCCGCCGTGCCCTGGCCGCCGATCTAGCCTCGCCGGCCGACCCGGCCCGGCCGCGCCGCTGCGCTCAGCGCCCGCCGTGCTCCCCGCGGTCCCCGCGCCGGCGCAGGTAGCGCTCAAACTCCCGGGCAATGGCGTCACCGCTGGCCTCGGGCAGGTCGGTGGCATCCTTGGCCTCTTCCAGGGTCCGGACGTAGTCCGCGACCTCGGAATCCTGCTCGGCCAGCTCATCCACGCCGCGCTCCCAGGCCCGGGCCTCATCGGGCAGCTCGGCGAGCGGCAGCGAGATGTCCAGGATGTCCTCAACGCCGTGCAGCAGCGCCAGCGTGGCCTTCGGGCTCGGCGGCTGGGCGACGTAGTGCGGGACTGCCGCCCACAGCGACACCGCCGGGATGCCCGCCGCCGCGCAGGCCTGCTGGAGCACTCCGACGATGCCGGTCGGGCCCTTGTAGTCCACCGGCTCGACATGCAGCCGGGCGGCCAGGTCCTGGTCCGAGGCACCGGCGCTGACCGGCACCGGCCGGGTATGCGGGGAGTCCGCCAGCAGGGCGCCGAGCAGGATCACCAGCTCGACTTCCAGGTCGCTGAACGCGGTCACCAGCTCACTGGAGAAGCCGCGCCAGCGCATGTTCGGCTCAATGCCGTGCACCAGGACCAGGTCACGGCCGGCGCCGGCCGGCTGGGCGATGCTCAGCCGGGTGGTGGGCCAGACCAGCCGGTCAGTCTGGCCGTCGGTCACCTCCATCACCGGCCGGGTGACCTGGAAGTCGTAGAAGTCCTCCGGGTCCATCTGGCCGATGGCCTTGGTGTCCCATGCGGTCGCCAGGTGGCTGACCGCTCCGGTCGCGGCCTCGCCCGCGTCGTTCCAGCCCTCGAATGCGGCTATCAGCGCTGGCGCGGTGAGCTTGCCGATGGCATCGAGCTCGATCGCCGGCCACCTCCCTCCGCAGCCGCCTGCTCATCAGGCGAACGGCCTCCAGCCTACGTGCCCGGCCGCGACCGCAGCCGGGTCAGGTCCCCGGTCGCGGGCACCTGCTGGTCCCAGTTACTTTCATGCCCTCCGGGCGGCATCCATATGTTAGGACCATCACGGCGCAGGGCGCCCCGGGACCCCCGGATGGCCGGGTCCGGCGGCCGGCGGAGCGTGCTGCTTAGAATGAGAACATCATGACGCGCACCGCTCCTGGATCCGGACAACCGCACACCGCCCCCTCCGACCGGCCCTCGCTACGGGCGGCGCTCGCTGAGCGCGTCGTAGTCGCCGACGGAGCCATGGGCTCCATGCTGCAGGGCGCACCGGTCACCCTGGAGGACTTCGAGGACCACGAGGGCTGCAACGAGATCCTGAACGTCACCCGCCCGGACGTGGTGACCGGCATTCACCAGGCCTACCTGGCGGCCGGGGCGGACTGCATCACGACCAACACCTTCGGCGCCAACCTGGGCAACCTGGGTGAGTACGACATCCAGCACCGGATCGCCGAGCTGGCCGAGAGCGGCGCCCGGCTGGCCCGGCAGGCGGCCGACGCGGCCGCCACCCCGGACCGGCCGCGATGGGTGCTGGGCTCGATCGGGCCGGGCACCAAGCTGCCCACCCTCGGCCACGCCCCGTTCGCCCGGCTCCGCGACACCTATGTCGAGGCCGCCGCGGCGCTGCTGCGCGGCGGGGCCGACGCGCTGATCATCGAGACATGCCAGGACCTGCTGCAGGCCAAGGCCGCGATCATCGGAGCCCGGCGCGCTATCGCCGGGCTGGACGACGCCCGCGACGTGCTGGTCATCGCCCAGGTGACCATCGAGACCACCGGCTCGATGCTGCTGGGCACCGAGATCGGCGCGGCGCTGACCGCACTCGAGCCGCTGGGCATCGACATGATCGGGCTGAACTGCGCCACCGGCCCGGCCGAGATGAGCGAGCACCTGCGCTACCTGGCCGCGCACTCCCGGCTGCCGCTGTCATGCATGCCCAACGCGGGGCTGCCCGAGCTGACCGCCGACGGTGCCTACTACCCGGTCCAGCCAGGCGAGCTGGCCGACGCGCACGAGATGTTCACCCGCGAGTTCGGCCTGGCGCTGGCCGGCGGCTGCTGCGGCACGACCCCCGAGCACATCGCCGAGCTGTCCGGCGCGGCTGTCCGGCCGCCCGCTGGCCGCCCGGCGCCCGCGGCCCGAGCCCGGCGTGGCCTCGCTCTACCAGCACGTGCCGTTCCGCCAGGACACCGCGTTCCTGGCCATCGGCGAGCGGACCAACGCCAACGGCTCCAAGGCCTTCCGCGAGGCCATGCTGGCCGGGCGCTTCGAGGACTGCGTGGAGATCGCCCGCGCGCAGACCCGCGACGGCGCGCACCTGCTGGACGTCTGCATCGACTACGTCGGCCGGGACGGCGCCGCCGACATGGCGGAGGTGGTCAGCCGCCTGGCAACGGCAGCCACCCTGCCGCTGGTGCTGGACTCCACCGAGCCGGAGGTCATCGAGACCGGGCTGGAGCTGCTCGGCGGCCGCGCGGTGGTCAACTC
This sequence comes from uncultured Actinomycetota bacterium, assembly GCA_963780555.1. GTDB lineage: Bacteria > Actinomycetota > Actinomycetes > Streptosporangiales > Streptosporangiaceae > DASUBV01. Next base: position 1,777,400 of record CAWACD010000002.1, read on the forward strand.
GGTCAACTACGAGGACGGCGACGGGCCGCAGTCGCGGATCGCGCGGGTCATGCCGCTGGTCCGCGAGCACGGCGCCGCGGTCATCGCGCTGACCATCGACGAGCAGGGCCAGGCCCGGACCGCTGAGTGGAAGGTCCAGGTCGCCGCCCGGCTGATCGAGGACCTGACCGGCAACTGGGGGATGCGCCGCAGCGACATCATCGTCGACTGCCTGACCTTCCCGATCGCCACCGGCCAGGAGGAGACGCGCCGCGACGCCATCGAGACCATCGAGGCGATCCGCGAGCTCAAGCGCCGGTACCCGGAGGTGCAGACCACGCTGGGCGTGTCGAACGTCTCGTTCGGCCTCAACCCGGCCGCGCGGGCCGTGCTGAACTCGGTCTTCCTGGCCGAGTGCGTCAAGGCCGGGCTGGACTCGGCCATCGTGCACGCGGCCCGGATCATGCCCATCGCGCGGATTCCCGAGGAGCAGCTGCAGGTCGCGCTGGACCTGGTCTACGACCGGCGCCGGGACGGCTACGACCCGCTGAGCACGCTGCTGGAGCTGTTCGACGGCGTGGACACCGCGTCGGTCAAGGCCAGCCGGGCCGCGGAGCTGGCCGGGCTGCCGCTGTGGGAGCGGCTGAAGCGGCGGATCATCGACGGCGAGACGCAACGGGCTGCAGGCCGACCTCGACGAGGGGCTGGCTGCCCGCCCGGCCCTGGAGATCGTCAACGACGTGCTGCTGGACGGCATGAAGACGGTCGGCGAGCTGTTCGGGTCAGGCCAGATGCAGCTGCCGTTCGTGCTGCAGTCGGCGGAGGTGATGAAGATCGCCGTCGGCTACCTGGAGCCGTACATGGAGCGCTCCGGCGAGGACGGCAAGGGGAAGATCGTGCTGGCCACGGTCAAGGGCGACGTGCACGACATCGGCAAGAACCTGGTCGACATCATCTTGTCCAATAACGGCTACGACGTCGTCAATATCGGTATCAAGCAGCCCATCTCGGCGATCCTGGAAGCCGCGGCCGAGAACGACGCTGACGTCATCGGGATGTCCGGCCTGCTGGTCAAGTCGACCGTCGTGATGCGGGACAACCTGGCCGAGCTGAACTCCCGGCAGCTGGCCGGGCGCTGGCCGGTGCTGCTCGGCGGCGCCGCGCTGACCCGTGCCTACGTGGAGCAGGACCTGGCCGGGCTGTTCGACGGCGAGGTTCGCTACGCGCGCGATGCCTTCGAGGGCCTGCGGCTGATGGACGCGTTCATGGCGGTCAAGCGCGGCGTGGCCGGGGCGCGGCTGCCCGAGCTGCGCGCCCGCAAGGTCGCGACCAGCGCGCGGCTGCGGGTCACCGAGCCGGAGGACATGCCGGCCCGCTCCGACGTCGCCGCGGACAACCCGGTGCCGGCCCCGCCGTTCTGGGGCGAGCGGGTGGTCAAGGGCATCCAGCTGGCCGATTACGCCGCGTTCCTGGACGAGCGGGCCACGTTCATGGGCCAGTGGGGCCTCAAGCCGGCCCGGGGCGCGGGCGGGCCCGGCTACGAGGAGCTGGTCGAGGCCGAGGGCCGCCCGCGGCTGCGCAGCTGGCTGGAGCGGATCCAGACCGACGGCCTGGTCGAGGCCGGCGTCACCTACGGCTACTTCCCGGCCGTCAGTGAGGGCGATGACCTCGTTATTCTCGACTCCGGCGGTCGTGAGCGGGAGCGGTTCACCTTCCCGCGGCAGCGGCACGACCGGCACCTGTGCCTGGCCGACTTCTTCCGCTCCCGGGCATCGGGCGAGCCGGACGTGGCTCGTCTTCCAGCTGGTCACGGTGGGCTCGCGGATCAGCCGAGGCCACCGGCGAGCTGTTCGCCAAGAACTCCTACCGCGAGTACCTGGAGCTGCACGGCCTGTCGGTGCAGCTGGCTGAGGCGCTCGCCGAGTACTGGCACCAGCGGGTCCGCGCTGAGCTGGGCTATCGGCGGCGAGGACCCCGGTGACCTCGACGGCCTGCTGAAGGTGGACTACCGGGGCTGCCGGTACTCGTTCGGCTACCCGGCCTGCCCTAACCTGGAGGACCGGGCCAAGGTGGTGCGGCTGCTGGCCCCGGACCGGATCGGGGTCACCTTGTCCGAGGAGTTCCAGCTGGACCCGGAGCAGTCCACCGATGCGCTGATCGTCCATCATCCGGAGGCGAAGTACTTCAGTGCCTGACATGCTGCTCGGCGTCCTGTTCGACATGGACGGCCTGCTGGTGGACTCCGAGCCGCTGTGGTTCGAGGTGGAGTCGTCGGTGATGGCCCGGCTGGGCGGCTCGTGGGGCGAGCGGGACCAGGCCGCGCTGGTGGGCGGCTCGCTGGACAAGAGCCTGGATTACCTGCTGGCCAAGGCCACCCGGCCGGCCAGCCGGCACACCGTGGGCCGCTGGATGGTCGACGGCATGGTGGAACTGCTGTCCAGCCGGGAGGTGCCGGTCATGCCCGGCGCGCGCCAGCTGCTGGCGCAGGTCGCCGCGGCCGGGGTGCCGTACGGGCTGGTCACCTCCTCCGAGCGGCCGGTCATGGAGGCGGTGCTGGCCCGGCTGGAGGTCACCTTCCCGGTCACGGTGTGCGGTGATGACGTCAGCCACAGCAAGCCGGACCCGGAGCCGTACCTGCTGGCGGCGGCCAAGCTGGGCGCCGACCCCGGCGGCTGCGTGGCGATCGAGGACTCGCCGAACGGGGTGGCCGCGGCCGAGGCGGCGGGCTGCATGACCATCGCGGTGCCCAGCATCGTGGCGATCCCGCCGGCTCCGGGCCGCACGGTCGTCTCCTCGCTCACCGAGCTGAGCCTGGCCCGGCTGGAGGCCCTGGCCGCGGCCCGCTGAGGCGGGTTATCTGCTGGTCCGCCGGGTACGCCGGGTAAAGGAGTACTTGCGCAGCGTGCTGGCTGGCTGGCCGGCCCGCGCCCGTCGTGTGCGACGATGGGTGGTGGGAACGCCTGGGGCGGCACGCGGCGTCGGGCCCCACGAGGGAGGCGATCATGAGCGTCTGGGCATCGATCGGCGGCGCTGTCTGCGTCGCGGCAACAGCTGTCGGACTGATTCTCACCTTTGTTATCTGGCGCAAGCAGGGCGCCGGCCGTGGCATGCGCGCGGCCGCCTGGTCGCTGCTGCCACTGGCCGCCTACCTGACCGGCGCGGTGACCCTGCTGGGCCGGATGGTCAACGCCGTGGTCCGGTTCGCCGGGGCTTTCGTGTTCTCACCCAAGGCCTGGGCCGGGATTGTCGTGGTCGGCATCTGCGCACTGCTGTTCCTGAGCTCGGGCGGGCTGCCGCTGCTGAACTGGCGGAAGGGCCGGGAGCGCCGCAAGGCGGCCAAGGCGGCCAAGGCCGCCCGCCAGGACGAGGCGGTCGGCGGCACGAGCCAGGGCGCCGTGACGACGGCGCAGCAGCGCACCGCGGCGCCGGTTCCGCGCGGCTCGGGCGATGATGACATGGGCGACGTCCAGGAGATCCTGCGCCGCCGCGGGATTAACTAGCCTGGCCGCCGCGGGCCCGCTCCGGGCCCGCGGCGGCGGCTCAGGCGTTCTCCCGGACGAAAGCGCGCGAGGCCACCCACAGGCACACCGCCGCCAGGCCCACCGCCACGCAGACGCCCTCGACCATGATCGTCGTGGCGTACACGCCCTGGAACGCCTGGCGCATGGCGTCAATGATGTACCGGAACGGCGTGGCCCGGGCAATACCCTGCAGCCAGCCGGGGCCCAGGGTCAGCGGCAGCATGATGCCCGACAGCAGCATCAGCGGGACCACGATCATGTTGATCAGCGGGGCCAGTGCGTCCTCGCTCTTGAGCGCCAGGCCGACGGCGTAGGAGATCGCCGACAGGCTGACGGCCACCACGGCGATGAAGCCCAGCCCGATCGCCACCCCGCCCAGCGGGGCACGCAGCCCGAACGCGACGCCGGCCAGCACGAGCACCACGGCCTGGACCAGCAGCGTCACCACGTCCCGCAGGACCCGCCCGGCCAGCAGCGCCAGCCGGCTGACCGGGGTTACCCGGAACCGCTCGATGACCCCGGCCCGCCAGTCGCTGATGATCGTGAAGCCGACGAACGCCGCCCCGAACAGGCCCAGCTGTACCAGCAGGCCGGGCACGAAGAAGCTGTAGGAGTTGCCGGGCGGGAAACCGGGCAGGCCGCCGGCTGCGATCTTGGTCAGCAGCGGCCCGAAGAAGGCCAGGTACAGAACCGGCTGGAGGAGGCCGATGATGACCCAGGCCGGGTTGCGCAGCGAGAGCCTCAGCTGGCGCGCGAAGATCAGGTAGGTGTCGCGGAAGAAAGCCATGGCGGGACTCCGTGGTGAGCTGGGGGCGGACGCGGGGCGGGGCGCGGGCTAGCTGACCGCGCCGGCCTTCTCGGGCTCGGGCTCCGGCTCGGCCGCCGGGCCCGCGGCGGCGTGCGGCGAGTCGTCACGCAGCGACCGGCCGGTCAGGGTCAGGAACACGTCGTCCAGGGTGGGCCGGGCGAGCTGGACCGACTCCAGGCCGAGGCCGGCGCCGTCCAGCATCCGCAGCAGGCCGGGCAGGGCCTCCTCGCCGCGGGTGACGCCGAGCCGGACCAGCCGGTCATCGACGGTGATGTCGCGGACCTCGGGGTGCGCCGACAGCACATCGCGAGCCGCCATCGCCTGCTCGCCGACGCTCAGGGTGACCACATCGCCCGAGACCCGGCGCTTGAGCTCGTCCGGCGTCCCGGCGGCGATGATCTGCCCGTGGTCAATGATCATGACCCGGTCGCACAGCGCGTCCGCCTCCTCCAGGTAGTGCGTGGTCAGGAAGATGGTCGTGCCGAGCTGCTCGCGCAGCGCGCGGATGTGGTTCCACAGGTTGCTGCGGCTTTGCGGGTCCAGCCCGGTCGTGGGCTCATCGAGGAAGATGAGCCGGGGAGAGTGCACGAGCCCGAGCGCGATGTCCAGGCGGCGCCGCTGCCCGCCGGACAGCGTCTTGCACAGGCGGTCCTCGAGCCCGGACAGCTCCAGCTGGGCCAGCAGCGCGGCGATCCGCTCGGCGCCCTCGCGGGCCGGGATGCGGTACAGGTCGGCCTGGATGCCCAGCTCCTCGCGGACCAGGCAGTTCGGGTCCGACCCGCCTGCCGTGGCGCCGATGGCCTGGGCCACGTAGCCGATCCGGCGGCGGACTCCGACCGGGTCGCGCAGCAGGTCGGCCCCGGCCACCGTCGCGGTGCCCGCGGTCGGGCGCAGCAAGGTGGTGAGCATCCGCAGCGTGGTCGTCTTGCCCGCGCCGTTCGGGCCCAGGAAGCCGACGATCTCGCTGTCGGCCACGCTGATGTCGACGCCGCGGACCGCCTCGACGGTCTGGCGCCGGCTCTTGAACGTCCGGGCCAGCCCGGCTGCCTCGATCATCGCCATGTCAGGTATCCCTTCTCGGTGGCGCCGTGCGAGCGCGGGCCGGGCTGCGGAGCCCCTGGTGCCCGGTGGCTGGCCGCGCGCTCGCACGGCGCCCGCTCGCATCTTCGAGTAATGTCTCGAAGCTGTCAAGTACTATCTTGACTGGAATTCTGGGCGTGCGGCGGGCTATCTGCCTGCTGCTGGACGCCCGCTCTAGTCGTCTGGCTTGTCTCCGGGAGCGGGCGGCTGGTCTGGCTTGTCTCCCGGAGCGGGCCGCCGGCCCGGCCCGGCGCCGGGCAGGTGGCCCTGCTGCGGGTGTACCCCGGCCGCCCGCAGCCCGGCCAGCTCCTCCTCCAGCTCGGCATGCCAGGCCAGCTCGGCCCCGGCGATCAGCTCCCCGCGCCGCATGACCGTCGCCTGGAGCGGCCCGATGTATCCCTTGGCGATCAGCCGCTCCCGCTCCTGGCTGAGGTTGCGGAGCGCGGCCTCGAGGATGCTCCGGCGCAGTTGTAGCCAGCTGGCGAACTCCTCGGGGTCCTCGCCCTCGCCGGAGAAGGTCAGCGCGACCCCGAGCGGGTCCGGGGCGACGTGGAACGTCTTGATGGCGCGCTCGCGCAGCATGGTCAGCTCGAGCCGGCCCTCGCTGGTGATGTCGTAGATGGTGCGACGCCAGCCGCGGCCCACCTGCTCCGTCCTGACCTCGGTGACCAGGCCCTCGCCCGCCATCAGCTTCAGCTCCCGGTACAGCGCGCCGATGCTGATGCCGCCCCACTCCACCGCGTTGGTGACCTCAGCGGTCCGCCGGATCTGGTGGCCGTGCTGCGGGCCGTGGCTGGCCAGCGTCCCGAGGGCCATGAGTCTCGTCAGATTCACGAGATTAGTATCATGAGACTAATCGCGCGTTGTCAACCGCACGAGAGCATGTGAGCAAGGCAAGTCGAAGATGGCGGGCGGCTGGCATGGGCCGGACGGCCAGCCGGAGGAGCGGCCGCCAGACCGTTTGCCGTAACGGGCCTCGGGCGGGAGGTTAGCTGGCGGTCACAGCGGGCTCGGTGCTGGCCTGCTCGGGCTCGGCCACCTCGCGGCTGGCCGGCACGGCAGGGGCGAGCGCGGGGAGACCGGCCGACGGGGCGGCAGGCTCAGCTGCGGTGGCTTCGGGGCCCGCGGGATCAGCGGCGGCCGCGGCGCTGGCGGGCGCCGCCTCGGCGGGCAGCGGCGGCGGGGTGCCGCCGAAGGCGGGGCACAGGGCCTGATGCGCGCACCAGTCGCACAGCCGGCTCTGCCGCGGCCGCCAGTCGCCGCGGCCGCGCGAGCCCGCTCGATGGCCTGCCACAGCGCGTTGATCTTGCGCTCGGTGGACAGCAGGTCCGACTCATCCGGGGCCCAGCGCATGATCTCGCCGTTGCCCAGGTAGATGAGCTGGAGCTGGCGCGGGATGGTGCCGGTCGTGCGCCACAGCACCAGGGCGTAGAACTTCATCTGGAACAGCGCCCGGGCCTCGTACTCCTCGCGCGGGGCAGTGCCGGTCTTGTAGTCAACGACGCGAACCTCGCCGGTGGGCGCCACGTCCAGCCGGTCGATGTACCCGCGCAGCGTCAGGCCGGTTTCCAGCATGGTCTGCACCGACATTTCCCGGTGGGCGGGCTCCAGCCGGGTCGGGTCCTCCAGGGTGAAGTAGCGGTCCAGCATGACGCCGGCCTCCTCCAGCCAGACGGCGCGCTCGGCGTCATCGGCGAAGAGCGCGGCCAGCTCCGGCTCCTCGGCCGCCAGCCGCTCCCACTGCGGCTGGACGAGGCTGCGCGCGGCGGCCGGGGTCCGCTCGCGGGGCGGGGCGTCGAACAGCCGCTCCAGGACCGCGTGGACCAGGGTGCCGCGTGCAGCCGCCGGGCTCGGCGGCTCGGGCAGCCGGTCAATGACCCGGAACCGGTACAGCAGCGGGCATGTCAGGAAATCGGCGGCCCGCGACGGCGACAGGCTGCGGTGCACCGTGACCGGGGCCCCGCCGTCGTCCGCGCCGACCGCCACGGCGGGCACCGCCGCCGGCGGCAGGGCGGCGGTGACCATGACCGCCTCGGCGGCCAGCGCGGGGGTCTCGGCCGGGCCGCCGGCATCGCTCTCGCTGCCGGTGACCGCGCTGTCCCTGGTGCCGCCGTCCGCTGCGGCGCCGTCCCCGGCGACGGTGCCCCCGGTGGCGCTGTCCGCGGCGGTGTCGTGCGTCGCAGTGGCCGCGGCTGCGGGCGCTTGCTCACTCATGCAACGGAGCCTAGGACCTCAGGCTGACAAAGCGCGCCGAATGGCTGGTAGGGCCCGGCGTGTCCGCCGCGGCCCGGCCGGCCGGGCATGCGCATGCCCGGACCGGTTACCGGTCACCCGGCCAGCGGGCAATTCCCCCGCGCGGGGCGAGCGGAGAATGGTCGTGAACCGCGTAGCATCAGTGCGTGGCAGGTATCACCGACGGGGACGGCGCAGAGCCGGGGCCCGGCGCGCAGCAGCCCGGCCAGGGACCTGCCGACCAGAAGCGGCGTGACCCGAGGCTCGGGCTGGTCATTGCCAAGGTCTTCGGCATCCCTGTCTACATCTCGCCGTACTGGTTCTTCGTCGCGGCGCTCCTGGTGTACCTGTACGCGAACTCGCTGGACGCCGACGTGCGCCCGACGTCCGTGCGCTACCTGGTCTCGGCCGCGTTCGTCGTGCTGCTGTATGTCTCGGTGCTGATCCACGAGCTGGCCCACTGCGCGGTCGCGCGCGGCTTCAAGCTGCCGGTGCGCCGCGTCCTGCTCTACCCGCTGGGCGGTTTCTCGGAGATCGAGGAGGAGCCGCCGACCCCGTCCCAGGAGTTCCTGGTCTCGGTGGCCGGCCCGGTCATCTCGCTGGCGCTGGCCGGCATCGCGCTGGGGCTGACCCACGTGGTCACCGACGGCATGCCCAACCTGATCATCGATCAGCTGTTCCGGGCCAACCTGCTGGTCGGGATCTTCAACCTGCTGCCCGGCCTGCCGCTGGACGGCGGCCGGATCTTCCGGGCCGGCATCTGGAAGGTCACCGGCAAGGCTGTCACCGCTACCATCGCCGCCGCGTGGGCGGGCCGGGTGCTGGCGGTGGCCCTGATCATCGTGCCGTTCGCGCTGGCCGGCGGACAGCTCAGCTCGCTGGTGGGCAGCTCGTACTTCCTGTGGCTGGCCTTCATCGCGGCCTTCATGTGGCTGCAGTCGGGGCAGGCCATCAAGTCGGCCAAGGTACGCGAGCGGCTGCCCGGCCTGCAGGCCAGGACCCTGGCCCGCCGCGCGATCCCGATCCCGCCGAACCTGCCGCTGTCGGAGGCGATCCGGCGGGCGGACGAGGCGCAGGCGCGGGCCCTGGTCGTGGTGGACCACGACGCGACGCCGATCGCGATCGTCAACGAGGATGCGGTCATCGCCACGCCGCAGCAGCGCCGGCCGTGGATCGAGGTCGGGTCGCTGGCCCGCACCCTGGATCCGGGCATGGTGCTGTCCGCTGACTTGTCCGGGATGGATCTCATCGAGGCCGTGCGCCGCCGCCCGGCCACCGAGTACCTGCTGATCGAGTCGTCGGGCCAGGTGTACGGGGTGCTGGCCACCGCCGATCTCGACCACGCGTTCGCCGGCGTCTGAGACCAGCGCGCCGATCAACTAGCCTGTCGCCGTGATGAAGCAGCCGCGCGGGCCGTTTACGGTCGGCGACCAGGTCCAGCTGACCGACCCCAAGGGGCGCCAGCACCGGCTGATCCTGACCGCCGGGCGCACGTTCCACACCCACCGCGGCGGCGTGGCGCACGACGACCTGATCGGCCAGCCCGAGGGCAGCCTGGTCACCTCGACGGGCGGCACGCCGTACATCGCGCTGCGCCCGCTGCTGTCGGACTACACGCTGTCGATGGCGCGCGGGGCCGCGGTGGTCTACCCCAAGGACGCCGCGCAGATCCTGGCCGCCGCCGACATCTTTCCCGGCGCCACCGTCGTGGAAGCCGGGCCGGCTCCGGCGCGCTGTCGTGCTGGCTGCTGCGCGCGGTCGGCGAGGAAGGGCTGCTGCTGTCGTATGAACGGCGGCCGGACTTTGCCGAGATTGCCCGCGCCAATGTGGAGAACTATTTCGGCGGCCCGCACCCGGCCTGGCGGCTGACCGCCGCCGACCTGCCCGCCGGCGAGATCAGCGACGCCGACCGGGTCATCCTGGACATGCTCGCGCCCTGGGAGCACGCGCAGACCGCCGCCGACGCGCTGGTCCCCGGCGGCGTGCTGTGCTGCTACGTCGCCACCACCACCCAGCTGGCCCGGACGGTGACCGCACTGCGCGAGCAGGGCAGCTTCGCCGAGCCGGCCGCGGGGGAGACGCTGCAGCGCGGCTGGCACGTGGACGGGCTGGCGGTCCGGCCCGAGCACCGGATGGTGGGACACACCGGATTTTTGATTACGGCCCGGCGGCTCGCCGACGGTGTCAGCGCCCCGCCCCGCAGGCGCAGGCCGTCTAAGGGCGCTGAGGCGGCAGCTGAGCTGGCCGAACTCGGCGGCGACGAGATGTAGAGCAGATGGAGCAGATCCGCTGACCCGGCGGCACCGTTCCCGGATCGTGACTCCAGAGCCGCAGAGTCGGGGCCGCCGCAAGGTTACGGAACGACCCTGGATAGGTAGGGTCTAGGTAAGTCGGCTCTCGGGAGGGGGTGAGGGGCATGGCCTCTCGTGACGACAGCGCTCGTTCCGGGCGGTATGACGACGAGGTCAAGGTCCTGACCACGAAGATCTCCTTCCTGGAGGAGGAGGTCGCAGCACTGCGTGGCAGGCTCGCTGATTCGCCGCGCCAGGCCAGGCTGCTCGAGGAGCGCCTGCGTGAGGCAGAGGCAAGCCTGTCAGCGGTCACCGGTCAGAATGACCGGCTGACCGGCACGCTGCGGGACGCGCGGGACCAGATCGTGGCCCTGAAGGAAGAGGTGGACCGGCTCGCCCAGCCACCGAGCGGGTTCGGCATCTTCCTGGAGGCGGCTGAGGATGGCGCCGCGGACGTCTTCACCGGCGGCCGCAAGATGCGCGTCAGCGTCAGCCCGGGCATCGACCTGGACGAGCTGCGGCCCGGTCAGGAAGTCGTGCTCAACGAGGCACTCAACGTCGTGATCGCCCAGGGCTACGAGACGATCGGCGAGGTCGTCATGCTCAAGGAGATCCTCGACGGCGGTGACCGGGCGCTGGTCATCTCGCACGCGGACGAGGAGCGGGTGGCCCGGCTGGCCGAGCCGCTGCGCGAGGCGACGCTGCGCGCTGGTGACTCGCTGCTGCTGGAGCCGCGCTCGGGCTATGTGTACGAGCGCATCCCCAAGGCAGAAGTCGAGGAGCTGATCCTGGAGGAAGTCCCGGACATCTCCTACCTCGAGATCGGCGGGCTCGGCCCGCAGATCGAGCAGATCCGCGACGCGATCGAGCTGCCCTACCTGCACGCTGACTTGTTCAAGGAGCACCAGCTGCGGCCGCCCAAGGGCGTGCTGCTGTACGGCCCGCCCGGCTGCGGCAAGACGCTGATCGCCAAGGCCGTGGCCAACTCGCTGGCCAAGCAGGTTGCGGCCCGCACCGGCCAGAGCGCCAACGACGGTCCCGGCGGCCCGGCCCGCGAGCGGCGCAGCTTCTTCCTCAACATCAAGGGCCCCGAGCTGCTCAACAAGTACGTCGGCGAGACCGAGCGGCACATCCGGCTGGTCTTCCAGCGGGCCCGGGAGAAGGCCAGCGAGGGCATGCCGGTCATCGTGTTCTTCGACGAGATGGACTCGATCTTCCGCACCCGCGGGTCGGGCGTGTCCAGCGACGTGGAGAACACGATCGTGCCGCAGCTGCTGAGCGAGATCGATGGCGTGGAGGGCCTGGAGAACGTCATCGTCATCGGCGCCTCCAACCGCGAGGACATGATCGACCCGGCCATCCTGCGGCCCGGCCGCCTGGACGTGAAGATCAAGATCGAGCGGCCCGATGCCGAGGCGGCACGCGACATCTTCTCCAAGTACGTGCTGACCGGGCTGCCGCTGCACCCCGACGACCTGGCCGAGCACGGCGGGTCGGCCGGCGCGACGGTCGCCGAGATGATCCAGCGCGTCGTCGAGCGGATGTACTCCGAGACCGAGGAGAACCGGTTCCTGGAGGTCACCTACGCCAACGGCGACAAGGAAGTCCTCTACTTCAAGGACTTCAACTCCGGCGCGATGATCCAGAACATCGTCGACCGGGCCAAGAAGATGGCGATCAAGGAGTTCCTGGAGACGGGCCAGAAGGGCCTGCGCGTCGCGCACCTGCTCAGCGCCTGCGTTGATGAGTTCAGCGAGAACGAGGACCTGCCGAACACCACCAACCCCGACGACTGGGCGCGGATCTCGGGCAAGAAGGGGGAGCGGATCGTCTACATCCGGACGCTCGTCTCCGGCAAGCACGGGACCGAGGCCGGCCGTTCCATCGACACTGTCGCGAACACTGGCCAGTACCTGTAGCCGGGCGCGCCCGCCCGCCGTGACGAACCGCCGGACACGGCGCGGCGGGCGCGGCGGCGTGCGGGAGCGCGCCCAGCCGGCACTAGGCTTCTCAGCATGAGCGTGCGCCGGGTGATGGGCATCGAGACCGAGTACGGGATTTCCGTGCCCGGCCAGCCTGGCGCGAACGCGATGGTCAGCTCCTCGCAGGTGGTCAACGCCTACCAGGCCGCGACGGCGGCGCGGACCCGGCGGGCGCGCTGGGACTTCGAGGAGGAGAACCCGCTGCGCGACGCGCGGGGGTTTGACCTGGCCCGCGAGGCTGCGGACTCCTCCCAGCTGACCGATGAGGACCTGGGGCTGGCCAACGTCATCCTCACCAACGGGGCCCGGCTGTACGTGGACCACGCGCACCCGGAGTACTCCGCGCCGGAGTGCACGAACCCGATGGATGCCCTGCTGTGGGACAAGGCGGGCGAGCGGGTCATGGCCGAGGCGGCGGCCCGGGCGGCGGCCACCCCCGGCGGGCCGGCGATCCAGCTGTACAAGAACAACACCGACAATAAGGGCGCCTCGTACGGCTGCCACGAGAATTACCTGATGAACCGGGCGACGCCGTTCGCCGACATCGTCCGGCACCTGACCCCGTTCTTCATCTCCCGCCAGGTCATCTGCGGGGCCGGCCGGGTCGGCCGCGGCGCCGACGGCCGCGAGGAAGGCTTCCAGATCAGCCAGCGGGCCGACTTCTTCGAGGTCGAGGTCGGCCTGGAAACCACGCTGAAGCGGCCGATCATCAACACCCGCGACGAGCCGCACGCCGATCCGGAGAAGTACCGCCGGCTGCACGTCATCATCGGCGACGCCAACATGTGCGAGGTCTCCACCTACCTCAAGCTGGGCACCACCGCGCTGGTGCTGGCGATGATCGAGGACAAGTTCCTGGCCGGTGACCTGTCGGTGGAGGCACCGGTCGCCGAGCTGCGCGCGATCTCCCACGACCCGTCCTGCCGGCACCTGGTCATGCTGCGCGACGGCCGCCGGATGACGGCCGTGCAGCTGCAGATGGAGTACCTGGAGCTGGCCCGCAAGTACACCGAGGACAAGTACGGCGCCGACGTGGACGAGGCGACAGCGGATGTCCTGGACCGCTGGGAGAACCTGCTGACCCGGCTGGCCGATGACCCGATGCTGGCCGCGCGCGAGATCGACTGGGTCACCAAGCTGGAGATCCTGGAGGGCTACCGGGCCCGGGACGGGCTGTCCTGGAACCACCCGCGGCTGGAGCTCGTCGACCTGCAGTACTCCGATGTCCGTGCCGAGCGCGGCCTGTACAACCGGCTGGCCGCGCGCGGCCGCGTCGCCCGGCTGGTGGACGAGGCGGCGATCGAGCGGGCCATGCTGGAGCCGCCGGAGGACACCCGGGCGTTCTTCCGCGGTCGCTGCCTGAGCCAGTACCCCGAGTCGGTGGCCGCGGCCTCCTGGGACTCGGTCATCTTTGACATTCCCGGCCGGGAGTCGCTGCAGCGGGTCCCGACCCTGGAGCCGCTGCGCGGCACCAGGGCGCACGTGGGCGAGCTGCTAGACCGCTGCCGCACCGCGGCTGACCTGGTCTCGGCCCTGACCGGCCGGGACTGAGCGGGTCCGGGCCCCGGCTCGCTGACCCGCCGCAGCCGCCCCGGCGGCGGCCCCGCCGCGAATCGCGGAACGATACCGATCCCGCCCCGCAGGATTGACCAGGGCACGCTGGGGCGAGGATAGCGTTGAGACGGCGGGCGGTAACCGCGGATCCACGGAGGTTTGAGTATGGCGACAAAGGACACCGGAGGCCAGCGGCAGACGTCCCGGCGTACCGAGGAAGAGCAGGAAACCGACGAGCAGTCTGGTGAGGGCGTCCGGGAGCGGCAGGACAAGCTGACCGACGACGTCGACGCGATCCTCGACGAGATCGACGAGGTGCTCGAGGAGAACGCCGAAGAGTTTGTCCGTTCCTATGTGCAAAAAGGCGGTCAGTGACCGTTACCTGCAGACGGGCGTGCCCGCGCGCGGACGTGCGGCGCCCAGGCGGCGGGCGCCCCGGCCGCGATTTCACTGACAGCCGATCTTCAGGCCGCCGATGCGGCGCGGGCGCGCAGTAGGGTCGTGGCAGCGCTCTCAACCGGAAGGACTCGCGGGTGGCCCCTGACTTCGACGGCCGGCGGCTGCCGGCCAGCACCCCGTCGGCGCATTACCTGACCGCCGGGACGTCCTCGTTCTCGGACTTCCTGACCATGGCCGCGCCCGGCCTGCTGCCCGGCCGGGCAGCAGCGGCCGCCGGCCTGCCGCCGGGCGCGCCCGAGCTGCCGCATGGCACGACGATCGTGGCGGCCTTGTGCGAGGGCGGCGTGGTCATGGCCGGCGACCGGCGGGCCACGGCGGGCAACATGATCTCCCAGCGCGACATCGAGAAGGTCTTCCGCAGCGACGAGTTCTCGGCCGTCGGCATCGCCGGCGTGGCGGGTATCGCGGTCGACATGGTCCGGCTGTTCCAGGTCGAGCTGGAGCACTACGAGAAGATCGAGGGCCGGACCCTGTCCCTCGAGGGCAAGGCCAACCGGCTGGCCGGGCTGGTGCGGGGCAACCTGATGGGCGCGATGCAGGGCCTGGTGGTCGTGCCGCTGTTCGCCGGGTTCGACGAGGACCGCGAGGTCGGCCGCATCTTCGCCTACGACGCGGCCGGCGGCCGCTACGAGGAGCAGCGGTTCCACTCCATCGGCTCCGGCTCGGTGTTCGCCCGCGGTGCGCTGAAGAAGCTCTACCGCGACGGGATGTCCGCCGGCGATGTCGCCCTGGCCTGCATGCAGGCGCTGTATGACGCCGCCGATGACGACTCGGCCACCGGCGGTCCCGATCTGTCGCGGCGCATCTACCCGATCGTGGCGACCATCACCGCCGACGGCTACGAGCGGATGCCGGACGAGCAGGCCGCCGAGCTGGCCCAGCAAGTGGTAGACGGGCGGATGCGGCGTCCCGACGGCCCGGCGGCGCCGCTGGAGGAGCCGGCCTCCGGAGGCTAGCGGCCCTGAGCGCAGTCCAGCAGACCTGACCACCACCTCGACGTAAGGACAGTGCCAGCGGTGTCGATGCCCTTCTACGTATCGCCCGAGCAGGCGATGAAGGACAAGGCGGACTACGCGCGCAAGGCAATCACGCGTGGCCGCAGCGGGGTCGTGATCGAGTGCGACGTCGGCATTCTGTTCGTCTCGCCCAACCCGTCCCGCGCGCTGCACAAGTTCAGCGAGCTCTACGACCGGATCGCCTTCGCGGCGGCCGGCCGCTACAACGAGTTCGAGCGGCTGCGGCAGGCCGGCGTCCGCTACGCCGATCTCACCGGCTACCAGTACGACCGCCAGGACGTCACCGCGCGCGGGCTGGCCAACTGGTACGCCCAGGTGCTCGGCACGATCTTCACCGAGAGCAACAAGCCGCTGGAGGTCGAGATCGTCGTCGCCGAGGTCGGTGACAGCGTGGCGGCCGACCAGATCTACCGGATCACCTTCGACGGGACCGTTACCGACGAGCACGACTACCTGGTCATGGGCGGCCAGGCCGATCAGGTGGCGACGATCGTGAAGGAGCGCTACACCGACGGCATGACGCTGGCCGGGGCCATGCAGGTGGCCATCGGCGCGCTCGCGGGCCAGGGCGGCAACGGCCAGGGCAGCGGCGGGGCCGAGCCCGCTGAGATCTCCGGCGCCCAGTTCGAGGTGGCCATCCTGGACCGGTCCCGGTCGCACCGCACGTTCCGCCGGCTGACCGGCTCGCGGCTGGAGGCCCTGCTGGCCGAGGCCAGGCCCGCGGCCACGGGCAAGTCTGCATCCGCAGGCTCGGGCGGCTCGGCGGGCTCCGGCGGCACGACGGGCGGCGATTCGTCCGGTGGCGGGTCCGGGAAGGGCTCCGGCGACAAGCCGGCCAGCTAGGCCGCGGGCCGGGCGGCGGGAATACGCGGCCTGCCGGGCCGCTGTGATCAGTCTGCCGCGGCCGTCGCGGCGGGCAGCCTGGCGATGCGCCCCTGGCCCCGATGTAATGTCAGGGAATGCGCAGCCCGCCGGGCGGCCGCAGGGCAGGGGAGGAATGTGTGAGCGCCGACCTGGCATCACTCGCGGGAGTGGACGCGCCGACCGGGCTGCTGGTCGGCGGGCAGTGGTCGAGCGGGCGCCGCGGCGTCCTGCCGGTCCTGGACCCGGCCACGGAGCAGCCCATCGCCGAGGTCGCTGACGCCAGCCCTGAGGACGCCATGGAGGCCGTCGGCGCGGCCTATGACGCCCTGCCCGGCTGGGCGGCCCGGCCGCCGCGGGAGCGGGCCAACTGCCTGCGCCGCGCGTTCGAGCTGATGAATGAGCGAGCGGAGCCGCTGGCCCGGCTGATGGTGCTGGAGAACGGCAAGGCGCTGCCCGACGCGCGCGGCGAGATCACCTACGCTGCCGAGTTCTTCCGCTGGTACGCCGAGGAGGCGGTGCGGAACGAGGGCTACCTGGCGGTCGCGCCGTCCGGAGCCAACAAGATCATGGTCCAGCACCAGCCGGTGGGCGTCAGCGTGCTGATCACGCCGTGGAACTTCCCGGCCGCGATGGCCACCCGCAAGATCGGCCCGGCGCTGGCGGCCGGCTGCACGGTGGTGCTCAAGCCCGCCAAGGAGACCCCGCTGACCGCGCTGGCGATCGCCGCCATCCTGGGCGAGGCCGGAGTGCCGGCGGGCGTGGTCAACGTGCTGCCGACGAGCAAGCCCGGTCCGCTGACCGAGGCCATGCTGGCCGACCCGCGGGTCCGCAAGCTGTCGTTCACCGGCTCGACCGAGGTCGGCCGGATGCTGCTGACCACGGCCGCGCAGACGGTGACGAACACCTCGATGGAACTGGGCGGCAACGCGCCGTTCCTGGTCTTCGAGGATGCCGACATCGACGCCGCGGTGGCCGGGGCCTACCTGGCCAAGATGCGCAACGGCGGCGAGGCCTGCACCGCCGCCAACCGGTTCTACGTGCACGAGGCGGTGGCGGCCGAGTTCTCCGAGAAGCTGGCCAGGCGGCTGAGCGCGGTCCGGGTCGGTCCCGGCCTGGAGGACGGCGTCGAACTGGGCCCGCTGGTCAACGCCGACACCCGGGACAAGGTGGCCAGCCTGGTGGAGACCGCGGCCAGCGACGGCAGCAAGGTGGTGCTGGGCGGCGACGCGCCCCAGCGACGCGGCTATTTCTACAATCCGACCGTGCTGGACGAGGTCCCGGCCGACGCCGGCATTCTCAGCGAGGAGATCTTCGGCCCGGTCGCGCCGATCGTCCGGTTCACTGACGCCAGCCAGGCCATCGCGCTGGCCAACGCCACCGAGTACGGCCTGGTGTCCTACCTCTACAGCAGTGACCTGCGCCGCGCCCTGCAGGTGGCCGAGGCCCTGGAAGCGGGCATGGTGGGGATTAACCGGGGCGTGGTGTCGGACCCGGCCGCGCCGTTCGGCGGTGTCAAGCAGTCCGGGCTGGGCCGCGAGGGCGGGCATGACGGGCTGCTGGAGTTCACCGAGACCAAGTACATCGCGGTCGACTGGTGACACGCAGGGTGAACGGGCGCACGCTGATAGCATCCGGGCTGGGTACCGGCGGGCGATGCAACGAGGGTCTGGGGGCCTGAGCGCATGGACAGGCGGATTTTCGGGCTGGAGAACGAGTACGGCGTTACGTGCACGTTCCGGGGCCAGCGCCGCCTCTCGCCCGACGAGGTGGCCCGGTACCTGTTCCGGCGGGTCGTCTCGTGGGGCCGCAGCAGCAACGTCTTCCTGCGCAACGGCGCCCGGCTGTACCTGGACGTGGGCAGCCATCCCGAGTACGCCACCCCCGAGTGCGACAGCCTGATCGACCTGGTCACCCACGACAAG
Source organism: uncultured Actinomycetota bacterium (assembly GCA_963780555.1). Classification (GTDB taxonomy): domain Bacteria; phylum Actinomycetota; class Actinomycetes; order Streptosporangiales; family Streptosporangiaceae; genus DASUBV01. The sequence goes on from CAWACD010000002.1 coordinate 1,795,108, forward strand.
GCGGGCGAGCGCATCCTGGAGGGCCTGCTGGTCGATGCCGACCGCCGGCTGCGCGAGGAGGGCATCGCCGGGGATATCTACCTGTTCAAGAACAACACCGACTCGGCGGGCAACTCCTACGGCTGCCACGAGAACTACCTGGTGGGCCGGCACGGCGAGTTCGGCCGGCTGGCTGATGTGCTGATCCCGTTCCTGGTCACCCGGCAGATCATCTGCGGGGCCGGGAAGGTGCTGCAGACCCCGCGGGGCGCGGTGTACTGCGTCAGCCAGCGGGCCGAGCACATCTGGGAGGGCGTCTCGTCGGCCACCACCCGGTCGCGGCCCATCATCAACACCCGCGACGAGCCGCATGCCGACGCCGAGCGGTTCCGGCGGCTGCACGTGATCGTCGGGGACTCGAACATGAGCGAGACCACCATGCTGCTCAAGGTCGGCGCGACCGACCTGGTGCTGCGGATGGTGGAGGCGGGCACCGTGATGCGGGACCTGACGCTGGAGAACCCGATCCGGGCCATCCGGGACGTCAGCCATGACATGAGCGGGCGGCGCAAGGTCCGGCTGGCCAACGGCCGCGAGGTCAGCGCCCTGGAGATCCAGCAGGAGTACCTGGACAAGGCCACCGAGTTCACCGAGCGGCGGGGCAGCGACCCCATCACGGAGCGGGTCCTGGACCTGTGGCGGCGGACGCTGCGCGCGGTCGAGACCGGCGACCTGGAGTCGGTGTCCCGGGAGATCGACTGGGTGACCAAGTTCCAGCTGATCGAGCGGTACCGCGCCAAGCACGACCTGACGCTGTCCTCGCCGCGGGTCGCCCAGCTCGACCTGGCCTACCACGACGTGCACCGCGGCCGCGGGCTGTACTACCTGCTGCAGAAGCGCGGCGCGGTGGAGCGGGCGTGCCGGGATATCGACATCTTCGAGGCCAAGTCGGTGCCGCCGCAGACCACCCGGGCGCGACTGCGCGGGGAGTTCATCCGGCGGGCCCAGGAGCGCCGCCGCGACTTCACCGTGGACTGGGTGCACCTCAAGCTGAATGACCAGGCGCAGCGGACGGTGCTGTGCAAGGACCCGTTCCGCTCGGTAGATGAGCGCGTGGAGAAGCTGATCGCGGGCATGTAGGGCGGCCGCCGCGCGGCCGTTGCCGGGTGCGGCATCTGCCCGTTGTGCGGTGCGGCACACCAGTAACTCACGGCGCTTGGATGCTCACTCTGAGTTGCTAGCATCGCGGAAGACACGGAGCAAGGGCGGGGGTCGGGCCGGTGTCTTTCCAGCAGAACTCAGCTGCGCGGGACTCATTCGCGGTGGACACGTTCGCGCGCGATGTGGTGGTCGTGGGCGGCTGCGGGCACGTCGGGCTGCCCCTGGCCATCGCGCTGGCCAGCCGGGGCGCATCGGTCACGTGCTATGACATCGACGCGGCCGCGGTGGCGGCGGTGCGCGCAGCCGGCTCCCGTTCGCCGAGCGGGGCGCGGCCTTACCGCTGCGCCGGGCCATCGCCGCGGGCACGCTGACCGCCAGCACCGACCCGGCCGTCGTCGGCACCGCTGAGCACGTCGTGGTGGTCATCGGCGGCGAGCAGAGCAGCGACCCGGCCGGGCTCGGCCCGGCCTCGATCGCCGGGGCGCTGGGCGACTGCGCGGCCTGGCTGCGGGACGGCCAGCTGCTGGTCCTGCGCAGCACTGTCAGCCCCGGCGCGACCGCCGGGCTGGAGAAGCTGGCCGCTGACCTGGGCATCGACGCCGACGTGGCGTTCTGCCCGGAGCGGATCGCCGAGGGCCAGGCGATGACCGAGCTGTTCGAGCTGCCGCAGATCATCTCCAGCCGCTCGGCGCGCGGGCTGGAGCGGGCCCGGGAGCTGTTCGGCCGGCTGACCGGCGAGCTCATCGAGCTGTCCCCGGAGGAGGCGGAGCTGGCCAAGTTGTTCAGCAACGCCTGGCGTTACATCAAGTTTGCCGCCGCCAACGAGATGTTCATGATCGCCAGTGACCGGGACCTGGACTTCGAGCGGATCCGGGCCGCGGTCGCCCATGACTACCCGCGCGCCGCCGACCTGCCCCCGGCTGGCTTCGCCGCCGGCCCGTGCCTGGTCAAGGACACCGCCGGGCTGGCCGCGGCCAGTCACCGGTTCACCCTGGGGGCCGCCGCGATCGGGGCCAACGAGGGATTGCCCGGTTACGTCGTCGCGCGGCTGGCCGCGCGCTATGAGCTGCGGGAGATGACCGTGGGAGTGCTCGGCATGGCCTTCAAGGCCGGCTCGGACGACCCGCGGGCCAGCCTGTCCTACCCGCTGGCCCGGCTGCTGACCCGCTGCGGCGCCCGGGTGCTGTGCACCGACCCGCATGTGTCACAGCCGGGCCTGGTCCCGCTGGCTGATGTGCTGGCGGCCGCCGACCTGCTGGTGGTGGCGACCCCGCACCGCGAGTACGCGGGGCTGGCCGCCCGCCAGCCGGTGGCCGACATCTGGGGCGTCACCGGCGCGGGGGCGCTGCTGTGAGCGGCGAGCCCCGGGTGTCCGTGGTCATCCCCGCCTACGGTGAGGGAGCCCTGATCACCGGCGTCCTGGACCGGCTGTTCGAGGCCGTCGCGCTGCCCTGCGAGGTGCTGGTCGTGGTGGACAGCGCCGCCGACCCGACCGCGGACGTAGCCCAGTGGTACGCCGGCCACGAGCCGCGGGTGGCCTGCCTGGTCTCCAGTTACGGCCGCGGCCCGGCCAACGCGATCCGGTACGGCATGGAGGCGGCCAGAGGCGAGGCCATCGTGGTCACCATGGCCGACGGCAGCGATGACCCGCGCCAGATCGATGAGCTGGCCGCCCTGGTCGAGCGCGGCGTCGCGGTGGCGGCCGCGTCCCGGTACATGCCCGGCGGCCAGCAGCACGGCGGCCCGCGGCTCAAGGGCCTGCTGTCCCGGCTGGCGGGCCGGTCGCTGCACCTGCTGGCCCGGGCCGGCACCAGGGACGCCACGAACTCCTTCAAGGCCTACTCGGCGGCCTTCACCCGGTCCGTGGGCATCGACTCGCGGCACGGCTTCGAGATGGGCATCGAGCTGACCGCCAAGGCCCGGCGGCTCAGGCTGCCGGTGGCCGAGATCCCGACGATCTGGCTGGACCGCCCGGCGGGCGAGTCGCACTTCCAGGTCCGGCAGTGGATCCCGCGGTACCTGCGCTGGTACTGGTTCAGCTTCGGCCGCCGCCTGAGCGCCGAGCAGGTCCGGGCCCGGTGCGCCCGGCGGGCCGGACCGCAGGCCGGCCCGCGGCCCCGGCTGATGGCGGGACCGGGCTGATGGAACGGGTCCTGGTCAGCGGCTCGGCCGGGTTCATCGGCGGGTACGTGACGAGCGAGCTGCTGCGCCGCGGGTACGCGGTGCTGGGCGTCGATGACTTCTCCAAGTACGGCCCGGTGCGCTCGCCGCACGAGGGCAGCCCGGCGTTCGGCTTCGTGCGCGGGGACGCGGCCGACGCCGGGCTGATGAGCGAGCTGCTGGCGGACTGCGATCACTTCATCGCGGGCGCCGCGATGATCGGCGGGATCTCCTACTTCCACGCGTTCCCCTACGACCTGCTGGCCACCAACGAGCGGATCATCGCCGGCTCGTGCGACGCGGCGATCGCCGCGCACCGGCAGGGGCGGCTGCGCCGGGTGACGTACGTGTCGTCGTCGATGGTGTATGAGTCGGCCGACAGCTGGCCGTCGGCGGAGGGACAGCAGCTGACGGTGCCGCCGCCCCGGTCCGCCTACGGGTTCCAGAAGCTGGCGGTGGAGTACTTCGCGCGGGCGGCGGCCGATCAGTACGGGCTGCCGTTCACCATCGTGCGGCCGTTCAACTGCGTGGGCACCGGGGAGCGCCGGGCGCTGCGCGGCGGGGTGGTGAGCTCGGGCGAGATCAAGCTGGCGATGAGCCACGTGGTCCCGGACCTGGTGCAGAAGGTGCTGCGGGGCCAGGACCCGCTGCGGATCCTGGGATCGGGGACGCAGGTACGGCACTACACCTACGGCGGCGACCTGGCCCGCGGGATCGTCACGGCGATGGAGCACCCGGACGCGGCGGGGGAGGACTTCAACCTGTCGACGTCGGCGTCGACGACGGTGACGGAGCTGGCCAGCCTGATCTGGCGCAAGATCAGGGGGCCGGGGGTGCCGCTCCGGCTGGCGCACGATGCGGCGTTCGCGCATGACGTGCAGCGCCGGGTGCCGGAGGTGGAGAAGGCGGCGCGGGTGCTCGGGTTCCGGGCGCAGACGTCGCTCGAGGTGATGCTCGATGAAGTCATCTCGTGGACGGCGGGAGCCATTGAAGCGGGAGTTATCTGAGGTTGCGTTAGCAGGCTGCGCGGGGTCGGTCAGGGGCCCTGGCGGCCAGGAGATCTCGTCCGACGCTGAACGCGTCCGGACGAGACACCTGGCCGCCAGGGGGGACTGGTGCCGGGCGGGATCACGGGGTCGTACGTGGCTGCGGGGGGTTGTGGCGGTGGACGTTACTGGGTGGGGAGCTGCTGGTCGCAGGCCGGCTCGACTGGCCGCGGTTAGGGCCGGGGCCAGGGCGGGGGCGCGGCTCCGGTCGGTGAGCCCGGGGGTCCTGCTGGCCGTGGCGGGGGATGCGCTGACCGTCGGCGTGCGGCGGGCGGCGCAGGGCGTGGCCGGCCTGGGTGGCGGCGGCGTGTTCTTTGTTCCCAGACGGGGCGCGGGGTGGCCGCGGCTGCCGGACGGGCTGCGGCCGGGGCGGGCGCCGGGGCTGCGGCGGCCGCGCGTGCGGGCGCCCCGGCTGCGGCTGCCCGGGATGCGACCGGCACCCGCGGTGGCTGCCGCGGGTACGGGTGCCGCGGCCCCGGCTGCGGATGCCGGGGATGCTGCGGCCGGGGAACCTGGCGGCGGGGGCGGTCTGGCTCGTCGTGGCGGCCGGGCTGTTCACGGTGTACCTGCAGGCGTCGCGGACGGCTCCGGTCAACTCGGACGGGGCGTCTAACGCGCTGCAGGCGTGGGCGATGCTGCACGGGAACCCGCTGCTGCGCGGCTGGCAGCTGTCGGACGTGTCGTTCTACACCACCGAGCTGCCCCAGTACGCGCTGGTCGAGCTCGTGCGCGGGCTCGGGCCGGACGTGGTGCATATCGCCGGGGCGATGACCTACACCCTGGTCGTGGTGCTGGCCGGGCTGCTGGCCAAGGGCCGCGCGACGGGCCGGGCCGGGGTGCTGCGGGCCGGGCTGGCGATGGGCATCATGGCCGCGCCGCAGCAGGCCGGCGGCGTCTACGTGCTGATGCTGTCGCCTGATCATTTCGGCAGCGCGGTGCCGGTGCTGGCCACCTGGATCCTGCTGGACCGCGCGCCACGGCGCTGGTGGGTGCCGCCGGCCGCCGCGGTCCTGCTGGCCTGGGGGCTGGTGGCTGATCCCATCGTCCTGATCAGCGGGGTGGCCCCGCTGGCGGCGATCGGCGCGGCTCGCGGCTACCGGATCGTGGTCCAGCAGGATCAGCGGCTGCGGTCGGCGTGGTTCGAGGCCGGGCTGGTGCTGGCCGCGGCCGCGGCGGCCGAGGGCGCGCGGCTGGCCCTGCACCTGATCAGTGCCGCGGGCGGCTTCGTTGTCTGGCCGGCGGGTAACCAGCTGGCCGACTTCAGCCAGCTCGGCAAGAACCTGGTGCTGGCCCTGCAGGGCCTCCTGCTGCTGTTCGGCGCGGACTTCTTCAGCCACAACCTGGGCTACGTGGCGGCGCTGGCGATCGTGCACCTGGCCGGACTCGGGCTGGCCGTCTGGGCCACCGCCGCGGCGCTGCGCCGGTTCGGCCGGTCCGACCTGGCCGTCCAGCTCACGGTCTGCGCCCTGCTGGTCAGCCTGACCGCCTACGTGCTCGGCCGCAATGCCCTGGACCTGCACAGCACCCGCGAGTTCACGGCCGTCCTGCCGCTGGGCGCGGCGCTGGCCGGGCGGCTGCTCGCCGGGCGGCTGGCGGCGGCCCGGCTGATCCCGGCCGTCGCCCTCGTGCTGACGGCCTACCTGCTGAGCATGGGCCGGGTGACCGCGGTGCCGCCCGCCCCCGCGCAGGCCAGCCAGCTGGCCGCCTGGCTGACCCGCGAGCACCTGTACTCCGGGCTGGGCGGCTACTGGCAGTCCAACGTGGTGACCCTGGACACGGGCGGTCAGGTGCGGATCCGCGCGGTCCTGTCCGCCGGCCCGGTGGTGATCGCGGACAACTGGGAGAGCCGGCCGGACTGGTACAGCCCGGCGCTGCATCAGGCGAATTTCATCGTGCTGACGCCCGGCCGGCCCGGCGGTGAGCCGTTCCCGTCGGTGACAAATGTCCAGGCCACCTTCGGGCAGCCGGCCCGGATCTGCGTCGTGGGGCCCTACACCGTCCTGATCTACGCCAAGAATCTGCTCACCCAGCTGCCCGCCTCCTGACCGGGGCGAAGCAGGGCCAGCGGCAGGCTACCTTCGGGTTACCCGCAGCTTCGGCCGCTAGGCTGACTGCCTCTCTTGATCTCGACCCCTGAGGATTCTCATGCGACGCATTGCGGCTGCGCTCCTGGTTCCAGTGGTGGCGGCCCTGACGATGGCCGGCTGTGGTTCTTCCGGTTCCTCCGGATCGTCAGCTTCCAGCCCCGACTCCAGCGTGAAGGTCAGTGGTTCCTTCGGCAAGGCGCCCACCGTCACGATCCCGGCCCAGAAGGCCGGCGCCAAGCTGGACATCACCACCCCGATCCAGGGCAGCGGCCCGGTGCTGAAGACGGGTGACGACGTCCTGGCCAACCTGGCGATTTACGTCTGGAGCGGCAAGACGCACAAGCTGCTGGACTCCACCTTCACCTCCATCCCGCAGATCCTGCCCGCCCAGATCGGCCTGAAGGGGCTGGCCGCGGCGATGAAGGGCCAGAAGATCGGCTCACGGGTGGTCGCGGTGGTGCCGCCTGCGGACGGGTACGGCAGCCAGGGCAACTCGCAGATCGGCGTGAAGGGCACCGACACCACCGTCTGGGTCATTGACCTGATCAAGCCGTTCAGCCCGACCCAGTCGGCCTCCGGCAAGCAGGTGTCCACGGGCGGCGGCAGCCTGCCGACCGTCAAGGCCACGCCGGGCACCGCGCCCGTGGTGACCATTCCCAAGAAGGGCACCCCGCCCACCAAGCTGGTGTCCAAGACGCTGATCCAGGGCACCGGGCCCAAGCTGCAGGCCGGCCAGACGGTCGTGGCCCAGTACGTGGCCGTGAACTGGCGGACCAAGAAGGTGTTCAACACCACCTGGCCCGCCGCCGGGTCCGCGGGCACGCCGTTCAGCTTCACCCTCACCAGCACCGGCGCGATCCCCGGCTTCATCAAGGGCCTGACCGGCGCCAACGTGGGCAGCCGGATGCTGCTGGTCATCCCGCCGGCTGAGGGCTACGGCAAGGCCGGCCAGGCTCAGGCGGGCATCAAGGGCACCGACACGCTGGTGTTCGTGGTCGACATCCTGGCCGTGGTTCCCCCGGCCTCGGCCTAGCAGCCCGGTGCCGCAGGGCCGCCCGCTCGTTACGGGCGGGCGGCCCCGGCCCGGCCCTGGCCGGCCACGGCGGCGGCATGCCGCCCGGCTGCGGCGGCGGTCAGGAAGTAAGCCAGGTCCTGATCCAGCCCGCGGCCCATGGTGGACAGCCCGACCGGGCAGGCGCGCAGGATGCCGGCCAGCCCGTCGGTGCTGACCGTGATCAGGTCGTGCCGGCTCGACAGCGGCGCGGCCGCCGCCGCTACCTCGGCGCCGAAGTCACCGGGCAGGTCGGGGACGACGACGTCGGCGCGGGCCAGCGCGACCCGCCCGTAGGCGGTCAGGCTGTGGTGCGACACGCCGCGGTGCCGGGGCCGCGGGTCGGCCTCGCTGACCCGCAGCGACGCGACCGGACGACCGCGGAGCACGGCGATCGCGTTGACTGCCTCGCCGGAGGACACCCCGGAGAAGCCCCACCGGGTTCCGGTGCCCAGGTTGCCGGGGCCCTGGGCCACGACGATCATCTCGGCGCCCAGCACCTGCCGGGCCGCCAGCAGGCCGGTATGCAGGGTGACGGCCTCCAGGTCGCCGCCGAACGCCTGGCCCACGGTCACGGTCCCGGCCAGCCAGCCTGCCTCCCGCAGGGCAGCCGCGGTCCGGGAGAACCAGGCGGGCAGCGCGCCGCCATCCTGCATGACGTAGGCGACCGGCGGCAGGCCCGCGGCCGGCCCGGAACCGGGCGCGGCGGGCTGCCGGGCGGCGTAATAGCCGGCCAGCACCGCCGGCAGCGCGGAGTGCAGGTCGGCCACGACCACCGGCATGCCGCCCAGGTCATCGGCGTCGCGCAGCGCATCGTGATGGGGCGAGCCCTGCTCGTCGGCGCCCTGGACGCAGACCTGCATCGGCGTGTACCGGGCCTTGACCAGGTGGCCGGGCCCGTCCGGATCCGGCGGCAGCCGGTCGGGCACCGCGATGACCAGCGCGTACCCGCCTGTGCCCAGGCCCAGATCGAGCGCGCTGGTGTTCAGCAGCACCCGGTCGCCGGGTTCGGGCGCCCCGGTCAGCTCGGGGTAGGCCAGGGCCCGGACCGGTGTCCCGGCCACGTCCACGGTCAGCTCGAGGGCGCCGTTCCACGAACGCCGCCGGGCAGAAACTTCGCCACTGCGCCACCTGATCACTCCGGCAGGGTAGCGTCGGTGCCGGGGAGGGCGGGCCTGAGGGCCGGGACCGCCTGCGGGGAAAGGTGAGGCACGATGTCGAGGCGGAAGACCGAGCGGCTGCTGAGCCTCGTGATGTGCCTGCTGTCGGCCAACCGCTACCTGACCGCGGCGCAGATCCGCGCGGCGGTGCCGGGCTACCCCGAGTCCTTCGAGGCCTTCAAGCGGATGTTCGAGCGAGACAAGGACGAACTGCGCGAGCTGGGCATCCCGCTGGAGACCGGATCCAACTCCAGCGCCGAGGACGAGGTGGGCTACCGCATCTCCCGGCAGGCCTACGAGCTGCCCGACATCCGGCTGGAGCCCGACGAGGCTGCGGTGCTCGGGCTGGCGGCCCGGGTGTGGCGCCGGGCGGAGCTGGCCGGGGCCGCGGAGGGCGCGCTGCTGAAGCTGCGGGCGGCCGGCATCGAGGCCGAGGACGCCAGCCAGCCGGGCATCGAGCCCCGGCTGTCCACCGGCGAGCCGGCCTTCGGGCCGCTGTGGGAGGCGGTCCGGGACCGGCGGGCGGTCACCTTCGCCTACCGCGGCGCGGGCCGCAGCGAGGCCCAGCAGCGCCGCCTGGAGCCGTGGGGCGTGGTGAACCGCAACGGCCGCTGGTACGTCGCGGGCCAGGACACCGACCGCGGCGCCGAGCGGGTCTTCCGGCTGAGCCGGATTGAGGGCCCCGTCAGCTTCACCGGCCCGGCCGGCGCGGTCGTGGTGCCGGAGGGAGCCGATGTCCGTGGCGCGGTAAAGACCTCGGACTACGACCCGCCCGAGCACCGGACCGGGACCCTGCGGGTGCGCAGCGGCCGCGGGCACGGGCTGCGCCGCCACGCGGTCAGCGCCGAGCCCGCCGAGCAGCCCGGCTGGGACACCATCACCGTGCCGTACACCGATACCGGCTGGTGGAGTGAGCAACTGGCCTCCTTCGGCGCCGACGTGATCGTGCTGGACCCGCCCGACCTGCGCGAGGCCGTCATCACCCGGCTGAAGGGGGTGCTCACGTGAGCACGCTGGAGAACGTGCCGGCCCGGCCGCCGACGGCGACCGACCGGCTGCAGCGGCTGCTGGCCCTGGTGCCCTACGTGATGAGCCGCAAGGTGGTCGGCATGGCCGAGACCGCGGCGGCCTTCGGCATCAGCGAGCGGCAGCTGATGGATGACCTCAACATGCTGTGGTGCGTGGAACTGCGCTCGCCGGATCCGTACTGCCCGATCGACCTGTCGTATGAGGGCGGCGAGATCGTCGTCAGCGAGGCGGAGTCCATCGACCGGCCGCTGCGGCTGGGCGTGGATGAGGCCAGCGCGCTGCTGGTCGGCCTGCGGATGCTGGCCGAGCTGCCCGGCATGGGTGACCGGTCGGCGCTGGGCCGGACCATCGCCAAGCTGGAGGAGGCGGCCGGGGCGGCCGCCGGGCCGAGCAGCCAGGTGGCGTTCCAGCTGGATCACCAGGCCGGGGCGGCGGTGCTGGCCGAGGTGACCGAGGCGCTGGCCCTGGCCCGGCGGGTGCACCTGTCTTACTACGTGCCGGGCCGGGATGAGGCCACCGAGCGGGACGTCGACCCGGTGCGCCTGGTCATGGTCGAGGGCCGCAACTACCTGGAGGGCTGGTGCCGCCGGGCGAACGCGGTGCGGCTGTTCCGGCTGGACCGGATCCTGTCCATCAAGCTGCTGGAGGTTGCCGCCGAGGTACCGGCCGGGGCCGAGCTCCGGGACGTGGACCAGGGCCTGTTCCGCCCCTCGTCAGCCGACACCCGGGTGGTGCTGGAGCTGGACGGGCCGGGCCGCTGGGTGGCGGAGTACTACCCGTGCGAGGAAGTGCAGGAGCTGGGCGAGGGGCGGCTGCGGGTGAGCCTGCGCACTCCCGACACCCAGTGGGTGCGCCGGCTGGCGCTGCGGCTGGGCCCCGACGGCCGGGTCACCGAGCCGCCCGAGGTCGTGGCGATGATCGCCGCGGACGCGGAGGCAGCCTTGCGGCAGTATGCGTGATTTATCTCACGCCGGGCGGCTGACCTGCGCGGCTGTCCGGCGGAGCCGGGGTGCTACGTCCGGTTCATCCTTTTGTTACCCTTGATCTTCCCGCGCGCCAGGTCGGGGGGCTTGCATGGGTGGCGCGTGTAGACTCAGGCCGAGAAGATAGCCTGGGGATTCCCTCCCGCTGAATGGGGCTGACATGTTCGATCCCAGCGCACCACACATCATCATCTTGCTGATCGTGGTCCTGCTGCTTTTCGGCTCGCGGCGGCTGCCGGGTGCGGCCAAGTCCCTCGGCGAGTCGATGCACATCTTCAAGAAGTCGGTGACCGGGCACTCCGAGGAAGAGGAGAAGGCCCAGGCGGCCGCGGCTGCTCAGCAGGCTGCGGCCCAGCAGGCGGTGGTCCAGCAGACTGCGCTGCCGCCGTCGGCGCCGTCGCTGACCCAGGAGCAGCAGCTCGCTGACCTGCAGCGCCAGGTCGCGGAGATGCAGCGGCAGAACGGCGATGGCGCGCCTGTGAGCAGCACGGGCGCACCGCTGTCTGAGGCGCAGCGCGGCCAGCAGCCCTTCTAGCCCGGCCTGCTGAGATGGCCATCCAGGACCCCCATGCCGCGGGCGAGGACGCCCCGGCGCTGCGGCCGGGTATGCGGCTGCCCGGCAACCGGGATAATCCCGACGGCAGCATGCCGCTCATGGAGCACATCCGCGAGCTGCGCAACCGGGTCTTCAAGGCGCTGCTGTTCGCCACCATCGGCGCCATCGCGGGCTGGTACCTGTACCCGCACATCTGGCAGTTCATCGAGGCGCCGTACTGCCGGCTCCACCTGCCGACCGAGGCCGTGCCCGGCCAGGTCAAGGCACACGGCTGCACCCTGTACGTCACCGGCGTGTTCGACTCGCTGTTCCTGCGCCTGAAGGTCGCGATCATCACCGGCGTCATCATGAGCTCACCGCTGTGGATGTACCAGCTGTGGGCCTTCATCGCGCCCGGCCTGTACCGGCGCGAGCGCCGCTGGGCCTACTTCTTCGCCGGCTCGGCCGTCCCGCTGTTCGCCATCGGCGGCTCGCTGGCCTACTTCGCGATGACGAAAGGCCTGCACTTCCTGCTGGAACTGGTCCCGCACGGCGTGGTGCCGATCATCACGATCGACACCTACCTCAGCTACGCGCTGGCCATGCTGGCGATCTTCGGCCTGGCCTTCGAGCTGCCGCTGGTCTTCGTGCTGCTCAACCTGGCGCACATACTGACCCACGAGCGGTTCGCCAAGTGGCGCCGGATGATCATCTTCGGCGTGTTCGCGTTCGCCGCCGTGGCCACCCCGAGCCCGGACCCGATCAGCATGCTGCTGCTGGCCGTCCCGTGCGTGGCGCTGGTCGAGCTGGCCGAGGTGTTCGCCTACTTCAACGACCGCCGCCGGGCCCGGCTGCTGGCCGCTGATCCCTACCCCGGGCTGACCCCCGAGGAGGTGGCGGCCATCGAGAACGAGGAGGCCGCGGCCGAGGTCCTGGACGCGACCACCCGCCCGCCGGACTAGCCGGGCCAGCGGGCGGCCCGGCTGGCCGGGCTGCGGCTCAGCGGACTGGCAGACCGCCCGCTTAGGCTGGGGTCATGTCGACATCGGCCAGCCCCGCGGATCGCTACGCGGCCACCCGGCGCCGGGCGGCCGACGGGGCGCGTATTGCCGGGTTCCGGCAGCTCTATGACTTCGAGTTCGACGACTTCCAGCTCGCTGCCTGCCGGGCCCTGGATGCCGGGCACGGCGTGCTGGTGGCCGCGCCGACCGGGTCGGGCAAGACGGTGGCCGGCGAGTTCGCCGTCCACCTGGCGCTGGCCCAGAGCCGCAAGTGCTTCTACACCACGCCGATCAAGGCGCTGTCCAACCAGAAGTACAGCGACCTGGCCCGCCGTTACTCCGCGGCTAAGGTCGGGCTGCTGACCGGCGACAACAGCATCAACCCCGAGGCACCGGTGGTGGTCATGACCACCGAGGTGCTGCGCAACATGCTGTACGCGGGCTCGCCGCTGCTGGAGGGCCTGGGCCACGTCGTCCTCGATGAGGTGCATTACCTGGCCGACCGGTTCCGCGGCGGGGTCTGGGAAGAGGTGATCATTCACCTGGCCCAGTCGGTGCAGCTGACCGCCCTGTCGGCCACGGTCAGTAACGCCGAGGAGTTCGGCGACTGGCTGTCCCAGGTCCGCGGCGGCACGACAGTGATCGTGGACGAGCACCGCCCGGTGCCGCTGTGGCAGCACATGATGGTCGGCACCCGGCTGTATGACCTGTACGGGGAGGGAAAGCCGCGGGGCGGGTCGCCGGCCGCGCGGCGGCGCGCCGTGGTGAACCCCGACCTGCTGCGGGTCACCCAGCGGGAGGGCTGGGGCCGGCAGCGCCAGGGTCAGGGCCGCGGCGGCTACAGCCGGCCGCAGCGCGGCGGCCGCCGCCCGCTGCCGTTCCGGCCGCCGCGCCGCCCGGCAGTGATCTCGCGGCTGGACTCGGCGGGCCTGCTGCCGGCGATCACCTTCATCTTCAGCCGGGCGGCCTGCGACGCGGCCGTCCTGCAGTGCCTGGACGCCGGCGTCACGCTGACCACGCCGCAGGAGGCCGACGAGATCGCCGCGCTGGCCGCCGAGCGGACGGCCGGCATCCCCGATGAAGACCGGGCCGTGCTCGGCTACGACTCCTGGCTGACCGGGCTGCGGCGCGGCATCGCCGCGCACCACGCCGGCCTGCTGCCGACCTTCAAGGAGGTCGTCGAGGACCTGTTCGAGGCCGGCCTGGTGCGGGCCGTGTTCGCCACCGAGACCCTCGCGCTGGGCATCAACATGCCGGCCCGCACGGTGGTGATCGAGCGGCTGACAAAGTGGAACGGCGAGACCCACGCCGACCTGACGCCGGGGGAGTACACCCAGCTCACCGGCCGGGCCGGGCGGCGCGGCATCGACGTGGAGGGACACGCGGTGGTGCTGTGGCACCCCGACCTGGACCCGGCGTCGGTGGCCGGGCTGGCCGGCACCCGCACCTACCCGCTGAACTCCAGCTTCCAGCCGTCCTACAACATGGCGGTCAACCTGGTCGGCCAGGTCGGGCGGCAGCGCGCCGCGGCGCTGCTGGAGTCGTCCTTCGCCCAGTTCCAGGCCGACCGCGGGGTGGTCGGCCTGGCCCGGCAGGCCAGCGCGCTGCGGGCGGAGCTGGCCGGGCTCGCGCCGGAGTGCGACCGCGGCGACATTGCCGGGTACGCGGCGCTGCGCCGGGAGCTGTCCGGCTACGAGGGCAGCCTGGCCCGGTCGCGCCGGGCGGCCCGGCAGGAGGAGGCGCTGGCCTCGCTGGCCCTGCTGCGCCGCGGGGACATCATCACTGTCCCCGGCGGCCGCCGGGCCGGGATCGCCGTGGTGCTCGAGCCGGCCGCCGACGGCGGCGCGGCCGGGCCGCTGGTCCTGACCGAGGGCCGCCAGGCGCGGCGGCTGCCGGTGGCTGACTTCCCGGTCCCGGTGCAGGCCATCGAGCGGATCCGGATCCCGTCATCGTTCAGTCACCGGTCGGCCCACCAGCGCCGCGACCTGGCCGCCACCGTCCGCAACAAGCTGGCCGGCCGCGACCTGCCCCGGACCCGCGGCCGCCGCGGCGAGGCCGGGGGCGCCGGGAGTAACGGGCCCGGCGGCGAAGACGCCGAGATCACCCGGCTGCGCCGGGCGCTGCGCAGCCATCCCTGCCACCAGTGCCCCGACCGGGAAGAGCACCTGCGCGCGGCCGAGCGGTGCGCCCGGGTCGAGCGGGAGGCCGCGGCGCTGGAGGACCGGGTGGCCAGCCGGTCGCACGTGCTGGCCCGGACCTTCGACCGGGTATGCGCGATGCTGGAGGACCTGGGTTACCTCAGCGGCGACACGGTGACCGCCGACGGGCGGCGGCTCAGCCGGATGTACGCCGAGCTGGACCTGGTCGCGGCCGAGTCCCTGCGCCGCGGCGCCTGGGCCGGGCTGTCCCCGCCGGAGCTGGCCGCCTGCGTGTCCGCGCTGACCTTCGAGGCCCGGCGGCCAGACAACGCGAGCCCGCCGCGGCTGCCGCCCGGCCGGGTCAAGGAGGTGCTGGCCGGGACAGTCCGGCTGTGGGGCGAGCTGGCTGAGGCCGAGGCGGGGCACCGGCTGCCATTCCTCCGCGAGCACGAGCCGGACCTGGGCTTCGCCTGGAGCGCGCACGCCTGGGCCCGCGGGGCGGACCTGGAGAAGTCGCTGGGCGAGCTGACGCCCGGTGACTTCGTGCGCGCCGTGAAGCAGCTGATCGACCTGCTGGACCAGGTCGCGGTGGCGGCCGGGGACGACCCGCTGGCGCGTACCGCGCGGCAGGCGATCAGCGCACTGCGCCGCGGCGTGATCGCCTACTCCTCGGTGGCCTGAGCACCGCTCGCGCGGCGCGAGCCGGCCCGGCGCGGTCAGGCACGGCGCGGTCAGGCACGGCCCGGCCCGAAATCCGTGCCGTCAGACGGCGCGCAGAGCCGAGACAGGCAGGTCGTAGACCCGCCGGACACTGCTGCCCAGCCGGGTGATGTCGGCGCCGTAGACGTGCAGCGACACGGCCACGCCGGCGCCGGTGTTCCGGACCCGGTGGATGTCGCCGGGCGGCGCGAAGCCGCTGACCTCGCCCTGGCGGTTCTCATTGCGGCCGACCTCGCGCAGCACGAGGCCATCAGCGGTGACCGCGTACAGCTCCTCGTACTCGGTGCCCTGCAGCACGCCGAACACGCACCAGGTCACGTGGTCATGGATGGGGGTCACCTGGCCGGGCCGCCACACCATCGCGGTGACGGAGAACGAGCCGTCCGGCTCGGTGTGCAGCACGTGGCAGCGGTAGCCGTCCGGGTCGCCCGCCAGCTCCTCCGCGGTCAGGATCTCCGGGCCCGGCAGGTGCTGGCGCAGCTGGGCGGCCACCAGCGCGGCGGTCTGCGTCCAGTCGGCGTGCTGCCCGGTAGCGCCCCGGATGCCCGTCAGCAGATCACCCGGACATCGGGTGCGAACGGGACTCAACGTACTCATAGCGATCCTCCCAGCTGGCCCGGTCTGGATCACCTCAGCCTAGGCAGGGGGCACCGCCGTGATCCAATGCCAATGATCCATGGCATCGATAGAGACAGGCTATGAGCCCGGATCAGCCCAGGTCAGGAGGCCGGACGGGCGGCCAGCGCGGACAGCAGGCGGCCCAGGGACGTGCCCAGGTCCCACCGCTCGTCGAGCGCGGCCAGTGCCTTCGGGTCGGCCGGCCGGGCGGGCAGCGCGCCGTCCAGCGGCGGAATCGGCGCGTCGGTGGCGACCCTGACCACGGGGCCGCAGGCCTCCAGGTAGGCGCGGTCGGCGACCAGCTTGGCCCGGCTGCCCATCGGGAAGCCGCCGTGCCCGGCGTCCAGGGCCTCGAGCATCGCCGCCACCGAGCCGAACACCCGCACCAGCGCCGCCGCGGTCTTCTCGCCCACCCCGCTCACGCCGGGCAGGCCGTCACTGGGGTCGCCGCGCAGCGCCGCGAACGCGGCGTAGGACCGGCCGGGGATCTGGTACCGGCGGGTGACCGCGGCCTCGTCGACGACCTCCATCTTGGCCAGGCCGCGGGCGATGTACAGCACGGCGACACCGCGCTCGTCATCGACGACCTGGAACAGGTCCCGGTCACCGGTGACCACCTCCACGGGGCCGGGCTCGCGGGCGGCCAGCGTGCCGATCACGTCGTCGGCCTCGTACCCGTCCGCCGCGGCCATGGCGACCCCGGCCGCTGCCAGCACCTCCTGGATGACCGGGACCTGGGCGTTCAGGGCATCTGGCACCTGCTCGCTGCCATCGCTGTTGGCCCGGTGTGCCTTGTAGCTCGGCAGCGCGGCGGTCCGGAAGGCCGGCCGCCAGCTGGCGTCCATGCAGGCCACCAGGCGGTCCGGGTGCCGGGCCCGGATCAGCCGCGACATCATGTCCAGCATCCCGCGCACGGCGTTGACCGGCGTCCCGTCCGGCGCGGTCATGGTCTCCGGGACGCCGTAGAACGCCCGGAAGTACATCGAGGCCGAGTCCAGCAGCATCAGGGTGCCCACCCCGCTATCCTGCCAGCCCCCGCCGACAGCCACGGCCGTACTGAACAGTGCCGCCCGGCTGGCCCGCCGGACGGGCACGGCCGGCGGCGGCCCCGTTCCGGCTCACATCCCTAGCCGTTGATCACCGACATGTCCGGGTAGCGGTCACCCTGCGCGGTCCCCGCGGCCGCCAGCGCGGCCAGCTCGCCGGCGCTCAGGGCGAGGTCGGCGGCAGCCATGTTCTGCTCCAGGTAGGTGCGCCGCTTGGTGCCGGGGATGGGGACGATGTCGTTGCCCTGGTGGTGTACCCAGGCCAGGGCCAGCTGGGCCGCGGTCACGCCGCGGTCCGCGGCCAGCGCCTGGATCCGCTCGACGATGGCCTGGTTAGCGGCCAGGTTATCGCCGCGCAGCCGCGGCTGGTTGTGCCGGAAGTCGCTGGCGTCGAGCTCGTCCATGTTGCCGAGCGAGCCGGTCAGGAAGCCGCGGCCAAGCGGGCTGTAGGCGATGAACCCGATGCCCAGCTCGCGGACCGTGGGCAGGATCTCCGCCTCGGGCTCGCGGGCCCAGATGGAGTACTCGGTCTGCAGCGCGGTGACCGGGTGCACGGCGTGCGCGCGCCGGATGGTCGCGGGGCTGGCCTCCGATAGCCCGATGAACCGGATCTTGCCCGCGCTGACCAGCTCGGCCATCGCGCCGACGGTCTCCTCGACGGGCGTGGCCGGGTCGACCCGGTGCTGGTAGTACAGGTCGATGTGGTCGGTTCCGAGCCGCCGCAGCGACGCCTCGCAGGCCTGCCGCACGTACTCCGGACGGCCGTTGATGCCGCGCGCCGCCGGGTTCGCCGGGTCGCGGACGAGGCCGAACTTGGTGGCCAGCACGACCTGGTCCCGGCGGCCGGCGATGGCCCGGCCGACGAGTTCCTCGTTGGTGGCCGGCCCGTAGGCGTCGGCGGTGTCCAGCAGCGTGACACCCAGCTCCAGCGCCCGGTGGATGGTCGCGACCGACTCGGTGTCATCGGTGGCGCCGTAGAACTCGCTCATTCCCATGCAGCCCAGGCCCTGGCGGGAGACGGTCAGGCCCTGGCTGCCGAGAGCAGTACTGCCGATCACGATGTGTCCTTCCGCCTGCGTCATGTGCTCCCCACACTAGGGGCGCACCGCGGCGGGCCGGGGCCGCTAGAGCACCTGGAGCGCTACCAGGCAGGTGTCGTCGTCGGTGTGCGTGGCGCCCATCACCTCCAGCACGGCGGCGATGACGCCGTCCGGGTCGGTCGCGCCGCCGGCCGCGGCTACCAGGCTGGACAGACCCTCGTCGATGGAGCGGTCGCGGCGCTCGATCAGGCCGTCGCTGTAGAGCAGCAGCAGGTCACCGGGGTCCAGCTGCTGGCTGGCGACCTGGTAGCCGCGCTGCCCGGCGCCGAGCAGGATGCCGTCGGGCTGCGGCAGCAGCCGGGCGTGCGGGCCGCGGACCAGCACCGGCGGCGGGTGGCCGGCCTGGGCCCAGCGCAGCATCCGGGTGGCCGGGTCGAAGTAGCCGGCCACGACCGAGGCGGTGTGCTCGTGGTCGACGTGCCGGACGAGCTCGTTCAGCCAGCCGACGAGCTGCTGCGGCGGGGCACCGGTGATGGCCAGCCCGGCCAGCGCGCCGCGCAGCCGGGCCATCGCGGCCGCCGCGGCGAGGCCGTGCCCGGCCACGTCGCCGATCGCGATGAGCACCTGGCCGCTGGGCATGTCGGCGGTGATGTACCAGTCGCCGCCCACCCGGCTGTCATGGGAGGCGGGCAGGTAGCGGACCACCGCCCGCAGTCCGGGCAGGTCAAACGGCTCGTCGTGGAGCGGGAGGATGGCGTGCTGGAGCTCGACAGTCACGTGCCGCTGCTGGGCCAGCTCGGCGGCGAGCTTGGCCTCAACGACCCGGCTGCGCTCATTCGGGCGCAGCGGAATGGCCTCGGGGCGGCGGGTCATCTCCAGGCGCCCGAGGTCGTGCTGCTGGGCAGCGCCGCCCTGGTGGGGGGCAGGAACCTCGACAGTCTCAGAACTCATCACGGTTCACATCAGGTCAGCTGTTGTGCACCTAGCGTGAGGCATTGACGGCGCCCCTGTCTAGATGGGGCCGAGATTATCGGCCATGAGATGATGCGGCAGGCGGTTCAGACTGCCGGGGCGCAGTCAACGGTGACTGGAGGTGCCAGTGACGGACAGGGCACAGGCGGGCGGCGAGCTGTACCCGGCGAGCCGGCTCGCGGAGGTGGCCGCGGCAGCGCGGGATGCGGGCCTGGACGCC
Organism: uncultured Actinomycetota bacterium; assembly: GCA_963780555.1. Classification (GTDB taxonomy): domain Bacteria; phylum Actinomycetota; class Actinomycetes; order Streptosporangiales; family Streptosporangiaceae; genus DASUBV01. The sequence goes on from CAWACD010000002.1 coordinate 1,814,054, forward strand.
CTGCTCCTGACGCCGGGCGCGGACCTGCGCTACGTCGTCGGCTACGACGCGCATGCCCAGGAGCGGCTGACCTGCCTGGCGGTGCCGGCCGCCGGTGCCGGGGACCCGTTCCTGCTGGTGCCGGAGCTGGAGCACCCGGCCGCGCTGGCCTCGCCGGCCTGCGGCTGGGCCTGGAGATCACCGGCTGGGATGAAACTGACGACCCGTACGCGCAGGTCGCGGCCCGGCTGGGCCGGCCCGCGGCGGTCGGGCTGTCGGACCGGATGTGGGCGCTGATGGTGCTGCGGCTGCGCGCCGCGCTGCCCGGCGCCCGGCAGGAGCTGGCCAGCATCGCGCTCAGCGGGCTGCGGGCGCGCAAGAGCGCCGCCGAGATCGAGGCGCTCGCCGCGGCGGGCGCGGCCATCGACCGAGTGCACGCCCGGGTGCCGGGCTGGCTGCGGGCAGGCCGCACCGAGCTGGAGGTGGCGGCCGACATCACCGACGCGATCCTGGCCGAGGGGCACGCCCGGGCTGACTTCGCGATCGTGGCCTCGGGCCCCAACGCGGCCAGCCCGCATCACTCGCCGTCTGGCCGGGTGCTGCAGCGCGGCGACGCGGTGGTCGTCGACATCGGCGGCACCATGCCCAGCGGCTACTGCTCGGACTGCACCCGCACCTATGCGATCGGCGCCCCGGCGCCCGAGTTCGCCGAGTACTACGCGGTGCTGCAGGCCGCGCAGGAGGCGGCGTTCGCGGCGGTCACGCCGGGCATCACGGCCGAGGCCCTGGACGCGGCGGCCCGCGAGCCGATCACGGCGGCGGGCTACGGCGAGCTGTTCGTGCACCGGACCGGGCACGGCATCGGCCTGGAGACGCACGAGGACCCCTACATCGTGTCCGGCAACGCCGAGCCGCTGGCCGCCGGGCACGCGTTCTCGATCGAGCCGGGCATCTACGCCGGGCCGCACGGGGCGCGGATCGAGGACATCGTGGTGTGCACTGGCTCGGGCGGGCGCCGGCTCAACAACGGCAGCCGGGACCTGGTTGTCGTGGACGCCTGATGCCCGGCGCGCAGCGGGACCTCCGCGATGACACCGCACGGGCACTGCTGGAGCTGACCGCCGACCTGGCCGCGCGCGAGGTGCGGCCGGCGGCTGATGCCGCCGAGCAGCAGGCCCGGTTCCCCCGGGAGGTCTTCGCGCAGCTGGGCGGCGCCGGGCTGCTCGGCCTGCCCTACCCCGAGGAGCTGGGCGGCGGCGGCCAGCCGTATGAGACGTACCTGCAGGTCGTCGAGGAGCTGGCTGGAGCCTGGCTGGCGGTCGGGCTGGGCGTCAGCGTGCACACGCTGTCGTGCTTCCCGGTGGCCAGCGCCGGAACACGCGAGCAGCAGGAGCAGTGGCTGCCCGGCATGCTCGGCGGCGACCAGCTCGGCGCCTACTGCCTGTCCGAGCCGGCCAGCGGCTCGGATGCGGCCGCCCTGGTCACGAAGGCCACCGCCGACGGCGATGAGTTCATCCTGGACGGGGTCAAGGCGTGGATCTCGCACGGCGGCGCGGCTGACTTCTACGCCCTGTTCGCGCGGACCTCGGGCGACTCCCGCGGCCCCGACCGCTCGCGCGGCGTCAGCTGCTTCCACGTGCCCGCCTCGACCGCGGGGGTGTCGGCGGGCCCGCCCGAGCACAAGATGGGCATGCGCGCGTCGGTCACGGCCCAGATGCGGTTCGACGGCGCCCGGGTGCCGCCGGCCATCTCATCGGCGCGGAAGGCCGCGGGATGCGCATCGCGCTGACAGCGCTGGACTCGGGCCGGCTGGGCATCGCCGCGTGCGCGACCGGGCTGGCCCAGGCGGCGCTGGACGCGGCCGTCAGCTACGCACGGCAGCGGCGCCAGTTCGGCCGCCCGGTGATCGAGTTCCAGGGGGTCGGCTTCCTGCTGGCCGACATGGCCACGGCGGTGAGCGCGGCCCGCGCGCTGTACCTGAGCGCGGCCCGGCGCCGCGATGCCGGGCTGGAGTTCGGGCAGCAGGCCGCGATGGCCAAGCTGTTCGCCAGTGATGCGGCGATGCGGGTGACCACCGACGCGGTGCAGGTGCTGGGCGGCTACGGGTACGTGGAGGACTTCCCGGCCGAGCGGTATATGCGCGAGGCCAAGGTGCTGCAAATCGTCGAGGGCACCAACCAGATCCAGCGCCTGGTCATCAGCCGCGGGCTGAGCTGAGCGGGCCCGGCGCCTAGCGCGCCGCGGCCAGGCCGGCTGAGGCGGGCTCCATGCCGAACCGGCTCATCAGCGCCCGCTCCTCGTCGGGCGCGGGCGGCTCGGGGCGGTTCCACAGCTCATGCAGCCCGGCGAAGTAGGCGTCCATGGCCGGGGCGTGCAGGACCAGCAGCCGGGCCTGCGCGTCCCCGCCGTTGCCGAAGGTGTGCGCCGTGCCGCGCGGGACCAGCACGAAGCCCTCCGGGCCGACGGCCAGGTCCTCGCCCTCGATCGTCACGGACACCAGCCCGTCCAGCACGAAGTAGGCCTCCGAGCAGTTGGTATGCCGGTGCGGCGGCGGGCGCCGGCCGCCGGGCGGCAGGGTCCGCTCCATCAGCGAGAAGTCGCCGCCGTCCTGCTCGGCCACCGCCTTGAACAGCATCACGCTGCCGCGCGCGGTGAACCGCCGGCCGCCTTCGCCCGGCCCGAGGACGCCCGGCTGCGGGTCTGCCATCTGCGCCACCTCCGCTGGCTGACACTACGCCCGGCGGAGCACAGCCGGTCGTTTGATAACAGCAAGAAGCGGCGCAGGCGGCCGGGCCGGGCACGAGGAACGCCGACGGCGCCGCTGGGGCACCGCCGGCGTTCCTCGCTGCTAACTGGCTGCTGAGCTAGGCCGATGCGTTCGGGTGGCCGATGGCCAGCCCGCTGTCGGTGTCGAAGAACTGCAGGTTGGAGTTGTCGACGGCGAGCTCGGCCGACTGGCCCGGCTTGATCGGGCTGCGGGCGGCCACCCGGGCCGTCCACATCGTCTTGTTGCCCACGATGGGGATCGCCTCGTCGTCGCCGTTGTCGGCGGTCGCCTGGCTGATGCTGGCGTGCTGGACCGGCGGGGCGTCGATCGCGAAGATGACGTTGATCTCGCTGCCCAGTTCCTCGGTCACGGTCGTGGTGACCGGCATCCGCGGCCAGCTCGCCTCGGCCAGGCTCGCGTCCTCGAAGTCCGAGGGGCGGATGCCCAGGATGAACTCCTTGCCGAAGTAGTCGGCCAGGGCGGGCCGGGCGTCCAGCAGCGACTGCGGGATGGCTACCTTGTGGCCGGCGAAGGTCACCGCCGGACCGTCATCGCGAACCAGCGAGGCGGTGGCGAAGTTCATGGCCGGCGAGCCGATGAAGCCGGCGACGAACAGGTTGACGGGCGTGTTGTACAGCGCCTGCGGGCTGTCGACCTGCTGCAGCTTGCCGTCGCGCAGCACGCAGACCCGCTGGCCCAGGGTCATGGCCTCGACCTGGTCGTGGGTCACGTAGACGGTGGTGACGCCGAGCCGCTCGTGCAGCTGCGACAGCGAGGCGCGCATGGAGACGCGGAGCTTGGCGTCCAGGTTGGACAGCGGCTCGTCCATCAGGAAGGCCTGCGGCTCGCGGACGATGGCCCGGCCCATGGCGACGCGCTGGCGCTGGCCGCCGGACAGCGCGGCCGGCTTGCGCTTGAGGTACTCCTCCAGGCCGAGCATCTTGGCGACATCGCTGACCCGGCGCTTGATCTCGTCCTTGGGGGTCTTGCGCTGCTCGAGGCCGAAGGCCAGGTTCTGCTCCACCGTCATGTGCGGGTAGAGCGCGTAGTTCTGGAAGACCATGGCGATGTCGCGGTCCTTGGGCGGCAGGTCGTTCACGACCCGGCTGCCGATGCTGATGGTCCCGGAGGTGATCTCCTCCAGGCCGGCGATGGACCGCAGGGCGGTGGACTTGCCGCAGCCCGACGGCCCGACCAGGACCATGAACTCACCGTCGGTGATCTCCAGGCTGAGGCCGTCCACGCCCTTGGTGCCGCCCGGATATACCTTGTCCACCTGATCAAGAACGATCTGAGCCACTCGCGTCTCCCAGTTCAGCGGGGGGTGCCGGCCCTAAGCGGTGGCCAGCGCTCGGGCCCGAGACTACCCGTGGATGCCCTTTTGTAACAGATCGGCGACCTTGCCGTTACACAGGCGTTGAACGCCGATATCTGGCTGTTACCTGCCGTGTCACGCGGCCTGGTCAGCCCCGGCCGTCGCAGGCGTTACGGTTTGCGAGTGGAGGAGACTAACCGCAAGATCATCTCCCTGCTGGCGCGTGATGGCCGGATGAGCTTCACCGAGCTGGCCCGCCAGACCGGGCTGTCGGTGTCAGCTGCCCAGCAGCGGGTCCGCCGCCTGGAGGAGCGCGGCCTGATCAGTGGTTACGCCGCGCTGATCCGGCCCGACATCGCGGGCCTGCCGCTGACAGCCTTCGTCTCGATCAAGCCGTTCGATGCCGCGGCGCCGGACGACGCGCCGGAGCGGCTCGCCCACCTCAGCGCCATCGAGGCCTGCTACAGCGTGGCCGGCGAGGAGAACTACATCCTGAAGGTCCGGGTGGCCACCCCGGAGGCCCTGGAGAACCTGCTCCAGGAGATCCGCGCGGCGGCCAGCGTCTCGACGCGGACCACGATCGTGCTCAGCACGCCGTACGAGAACCGCCCGCCCGACCTGTAGCCCGGCGCGCCGGGTGCCGGCCGCCCGCCGTCAGCCGTCGACGGCGAAGATGCGCAGCGGTGAGACCGCCGTCAGGTTCAGGCCGCCCGGCACGATGGCCGCGGTGCCCTGGTGCTCCCGGACCGCCGCCGCGATGGCCAGCTCGCAGGCCGTGGTGGCGATCATCGTGGAGCCGCGCATCAGCGCATGGTCGACCAGGGCGGTGTACCGGCGCCCGTCCCCGGCCGGCGGCGCGGCGACGATCACGTCCCGCTCGGTGATGCCCGCGTCAGCGGCCAGCTGCATCAGGTCGCCGGTCATGTCCAGGTGGGTGACGCCCGCCCGGGCCAGCGTGCCGTCGGGCCGCCGCGCGTACGGGAGCAGGGCCAGGTCATGCGGCCGGACCGCGGTCGGGGACATCGAGCCGAGGCCGAGCAGCGAGGAGAACGGCATCGCGCCGGGCGCCTCACCGAACGAGATCACCTGCCGGACCCAGGACCGGTCAGCTGCGGCCAGCCCGGCCGCAGCCAGGGTGTGCGAGGTGATCAGGATGCGCGCCCCGCAGTCGGCCAGCTGGCTGGCTATCTCCGGGACCGTCAGCTCGGCGGAGACCGGCGAGGGAACCGCGCCGGCGGCACGGATGGCGTGGCTGGCAAGTATGTAGGACACCGCGTCCGCGACGTACACGCCCACCACGTCCCGGGGCCGGACCCCGCGCCAGGCCAGGCCCGCAGCTGCTCGCTGCAGGGTCGCGGCCAGCTCGGGATACGAGCACGGGGCCGCGGCCGAGCCGCCGAGCAGCGCCGCGTGCGCGCCGCGGGCGGTTGCCGTGCCGAGCAGCCGCTGGGTGACTGTCGTCTCGCCGACCGGTGCTTGTGCGGTCGTCATCGCCTTGCCTAACCCTCCCGCCAGGTCTGGCTGTACCTGCGGCCCGCCCCCGGGTCCCCCGGGCCGGCCAGGCCGCCGCCGCGGCGTGAACATGCCCGCGGCGTGTGCATGACGCTACGCACCCGCGCCGCACCGCCGCATCGTCAGGAATATGTAGTCAGGTATGTACATCACCGTTTCTGGCCGACCGGCCAGCAGCAGCGTCCCGGCCCGCCGTCCGCCGTGCGGCGGCCGGTCAGCGCCGCCGCGCGGGGCTGGTGAGCAGGCCGCCGCCGCGACTGGAACGGCTGCCCGTGACCACGGGGCTCCGGGGCAGCAAGCTGGCCCGCAGCTTTCCCCTGGCGGGGGCCGCGAGCCGCCTGGCCGCGCCCGCGGCCACCGGATGGATCCCGGCGGCCGGCACATGTGCCCCGGCCCGGCCCCGGACTGGCCGGCCATCCCCCTCCTGGTGGCCGGACGAGCCGGGGCCGCGGCCGTTCCGTAGGTATGAAGTTAGGCGCCGGCCGGGCGGCCGCACATGCGCTGAATGAGCCATTCCGATGTGCAGGTTGACCGTCAAAGCAGGTCACAGCCCTATGTAGGGCGTGAGCGGGGGCATGTAGGGCCAGCCGGAAAGATGTAGCAAAAACGAGCGACGCCCTACATCTGCTGACTTGCCGGGCCGGTCAGGCCCGGCGCAGCTGTGCGATCCATTCAGGCGCGGTTCGGCGGCTGACAGGCCGGCCTGGCCGCAGCCGTCCCGACCTGCCCCGGCTGGACTGTCGCGGACCTGGCCCGCGGCACCCTGGAGGTCGCGGCGGCGCTGGCCTAGCGGGCCTGCCCGGGCCAGTCATGTCCCCGCCGGCACCGCCGCGGCGCCGGGACTCGCGCTCCGCTGTCCAGGCCGCGACCTGGGCGCGGGAGGTGAAGCCGAGCTTGCCGAAGATGTTGGCCACGTGCCGGGCCGCCGTGGCCGGGCTGATGGTGAGCTCGGCGGCGATGCCCCGGTTGGACAGGCCGCGCGCGACCAGCTCGGCGATCTGCAGCTCGCGGCCGGTCAGCACCGAGGGAGCGTCCAGGCCGGCGGCATCGGCCAGATTCCGGCCATGGCCAGACCCGGCGTCGCCGGGGCGGCCCGGGCGGCTCCCGTTAGCGGAGCTGCCCGCCCCGCCGGCGCCCGCGGTGGCCTGACCCGGCTGGCCGGCCTGCCCGTTCACCGTGCCGGGCGCCGGTCCGTCGGCGCGCGCCCGCAGCCGCATCGCGAACGTGACCGCCTCGTGCGCGGTCAGGGCCCGCCCCTCGGCGGCCAGCGCGGCGACCGCCTGCGGGCCCAGCCGCTGCCGGGCCGACTCCAGCAGCGCCTCGGCCCGTGACCCGCCGCCGGCGGCGCTGCCCTGGCTGATGGCCTCGCGCAGGGCCGCGCCCGCGCCGGCCAGCCTGACCGCGGCGGCCAGGTCATCGCGGATCACGGCCAGGGCCGCGAAGGCCTCGATGCCGCGGGCGATGGCCAGCCGCTGGCCGGTAGCCAGGCTGAGCTGCAGGCTGTCGGCCAGGCTGCGGGCGGCCAGGTCCAGGTCGAGCTGGGCCATTGCCACCCAGCCGATGCCGGCCAGGCACCGGGCGATCTCCGGCCGGGAGTCGATCTCCTGATATAGCGCCAGGGCGTCACGGAAGTGCTGCAGGGCCGCGGCGTAGTCGCCGCGCACGCGGGCCAGCGTGCCGAACCCGTACATGGTCTGCGCTACGCCCCAGCCGTTGTTGTGCCGGATGACCTCCAGCGCCTCGGCGAAGGCGCTCTGTGCCTCGCTCAGCTGCCCCTGCCGGGCGATCACCGCGGCCCGGGCCGCCAGGGCCAGTCCTTCTTCCCAGTTGTCGTGCGCCGCGCGGGCCGCCTCGACGGAGGCCTCGACGCTGGCCAGCGCCTCGCCGTTCATCCCGGCCCGCAGGCTGACCAGCCCCAGCAGCCGCAGCGCGCCGGCCTCGGCCGCCTCGCGGGGACCATCGGCCGCGCGGAAGATCTCCAGCCCGGCCCGGGCGCACTCACCCGCGGTGGCGTAGTCCTGCAGCTCGAAGGCGAGCTCGCCGCGGCATACCCGGGCCCGGGCCTGGCCGCGCGGCGGCACGTCAGCACGGAGGGCGAGGAACCGGTCGAACCAGCTGATGCCCTCGGAGACGTCGCCGTAGGACACCCACGGGCTGCGCAGCGCGACGCACAGCCGCAGGCCGCGGCTGGCGTCGCCGCGCTCCAGGCACTCGGCCAGGGCGGCCCGGTAGTTGGCCCGCTCGACCTCGATCCGGCGGTACATCGCGACCCGCTCGCGCCACGGCGGGTCGCCGGACAGGAACGCCCGGGCCACGATGCCATCGCCGAGCTGCATCAGGTAGTCGCGGTGCGCGGCCCGGATGATCTCGCGCTCGCCGGAGGCGGCCAGCCGGCCGGCGGCGTACTCGCGAATGGTGTCCAGCAGCCGGTACCGGGCGTCGCCGGTCACCTCGCCGTCCAGGCTGACCAGCGACTTGTCGATCAGCGCGGCCAGCAGGTCGAGGATGTCGTCGGCCGGGATCTGCCCGTCGGCGCAGACCTCCTCGGCCATCTCCAGGTTCCACCCCGAGAACACCGACAGCCGCCGCAGCAGCGCCTGCTCCTGCGGGGTCAGCAGCTCATAGCTCCAGTCCACCGCGGCGCGCAGGGTCTGCTGGCGGAGCGGCGCGGTGCGGTCGCCGGCGGCCAGCAGGCCGAACCGGTCGCTGAGCCGGTCGGCGACCTGCTCCACCGCCAGCGCCCGGATCCGTGCCGCGGCCAGCTCGATGGCCAGCGGGATGCCGTCCAGCATCCGGCACAGCCGGGCCACCGGCTCGGCGTTCTCCGCGCCCAGCACGAAGCCGGGCCGGACCGCCGCGGCCCGGTCGGTGAACAGCCGGACCGCCTCGTGCTCGAGCATCTCCTCGGCCGGCATGTTCTCCAGCGCGGCCGGCAGCTCCAGCGGCGGCACCCGCCAGACCTGCTCGCCGCGCACCCGCAGCGGCTCCCGGCTGGTCGCGATGACCCGCACCCACCGGCACCCGGCCAGCAGCTGCTGGACCAGCGTCGCGCAGGCGTCGACCAGGTGCTCGCAGGTGTCCAGGATCAGCAGCAGGTGCCGGGAGCGCAGCGCGTCGGCCAGCGTCTCGGCTAGCGACCGGTCCGGTTCCTCCCGGATGCCCAGCGTCTGCGCCACCCGGCGGGTGACCAGGTCCGGATCGGCCAGGTCAGCCAGCTCGGCCAGCCACGTCCCGTCCGGGTAGTCGGGCGCCAGCTCGGCGCCCAGCCGCAGCGCCAGCCGCGTCTTGCCGATCCCGCCCGGGCCGCACAGGGTCAGGGCCCGGACATCTGTGAGCAGCAGCGCAAGCTCCGCCAGGTCGCGTTCACGGCCGACGAAGCTGTTCGGCTCGGCCGGCAGGTTCCCGGCGCTCAGCAGGATGTCGGTGGTCATGGTCCTTCTGGGATGGTTGCCGCCCCGCTGCCATTCTCGCACTAGACCAGGTCGAATGCCGCCTGTCCGGCACCTACTATCGCGCAAGTAGTCTGCGCGCCGGCTGACATTCCCGGCAGGTCCCCGGCCCGGTACCGATAACCGGAATATCCGGTTCCGCCAGGTTCGGGGCCCTGGTCAGGAGATGATCACCTCGACGGGTTCACTGTACCGGGCGCGGCCAAAGTACATGATCTTGGCCAGGGCCCACCAGCGCTGACCCGGCCGGGCCGTGGCGGGGACCGTCACCGGGAATTCCAGCACGGTCGTGGTGCCCGGTTCCGCGCGGAAGCCGCGGTCCCACCAGGGCAGGCAGTCCCAGGTGCCGGCGGGCGAGATGAGCTGCGCCTCGCCGTGGATCGCGCAGGCGGCCCGGCTGGTGACGCGCACCCCGACCGAGCCCGCCTGGCCCGGCGCCAGGACCAGCTCCCGGCTGGTCACGGCCAGCTCGATCTCCGCCTCCAGGGCCGCCTGCTCCTGCTCGTGCGCCGCGGCCCGGGCCTCCGGTGCGGCGCCCGCCGCTGGCTCAGCCGGGCCGGCGGCGGTGATCAGCGCGGCGTCCTCGATGACCTGGCCAGCCTGATCCTCGATCGCCGCCGTGACGAACCGCGGCGCCGGGCCCGCCGCCGGCTCCAGGCGGACGGCCAGGTCCCAGCAGGCGTGCCCGCGGGCGGGCAGGTCATAGGCCAGCGGACCCGGTTCCGGCACGGTGACCCCGTCCGGGACGGTCAGCCGGACCTGGCCCGCGGCCGGCTCCGGACCGCAGGCGACGGTCAGCCGCAGGGACCGCGGGCCGTCCGCCGGCACGGCCAGCCGGCCGGGGGACAGGTGCACCGCGACCGGCATGTTCCCGGCCGGCGCCGGCCCCTTGCCGTGCAGCCAGTACCGGGCGTACACGGGCTGGGCCGCCTCCGGCAGGCCTGTCTCCGGGCGGCCGGAGCCCGGGCGGCTCAGGTCCAGCTGGCCCGCCGGCCACTGGCCAGGTTCTGGCTGGCCCTGTCCCGGCCGGGCCGCCGGCAGCTGGCCCGGTGCTGGACGACCTTGTGCCGGCTGGCCGCGTTCCGCCCCTCGCGGCCCGGCCCAGGGGACGGGCGCGGGGGTGGCCGCGATCGTGGTCACGCCGGCCGCGGGCAGCCAGGCGGTGGCCACGCCGCCGGAGACCGGCACCGGCTCGCCGGCGGCGTCCTCCAGGAGCGCGGACTGCCGTGCCTCGGTCAGGCCGGTGAACAGCCGGACCTGCACCGGGCCGGGCCGGGATCCGGCGTTGCGGAGCCGGATGGTGAGCCCGTCGGCGGGCCGCGGCTGCGGCCCCGGGGCAAGCGGGTTCCCGCGCGGCTTGAGCGTGTCGAGCAGCGCGGTGGACGGCTCCGCGCTGGCCAGGCTGGCCCGGCCGGGCAGCGGCCCGGCGTGCAGGCCGGTGACGACCGTCAGCAGGCTGGTGTTGTAATCCTGCCCGGCGGCGGCGAACCCGGCGGTGCGCCAGTCGCCCGGGCCTGGCGGCCAGGGCGTACTCGAAGGTGTGGCTCCAGTGCTGCCAGGCGAAGCTGGTGCCGTCCGGGGCAGAGCGCGGCGGGCCGTCGATCCACACCCCGCACGGCCACGAACTGCAGGCCCGCATCAGCGCCATGGTCGCCACGCCCTCGGGCGTGACCAGGCTGCTGGGCGTCCCGCGGTTCAGCACCGCCACCGAGTGCCCGGCCAGCGCCGTGGCCGGCCTGCCCGCGCCGTCACCCGGCTGGCGCGCGTCGTCATCCGGCCTGGCGCCGCCTGCCGTGGCCGGGCCGCCGGCGTCGCGGGCCGCGTCCGCCGGGCCAGCCGCCGTGGCCGGCACCTCGATCACGGCATCGGCCAGGTCGTCGGTGACGGCGGCTACCGCGGCGGCCAGCTCCGCTGCGCCCGACCCGGCGATGATCAGCACCGGCAGGTCGGCCAGGCCGCGCACGTCAGCCCGCCCGGCGAAGGCATCCGCCCGGCTGCGGGCCGCCGGGACCCAGACGCGCGCCGTCCCGGTCGCGGCGAGCTGCCGGTCAAGCTCCGCGGCCGGGCCCGGCCCGGCGGCGGCCAGGATCGCGGCCGCGGCGGCATTCACCGCGGGCCCGCCGAGCGCGATGCGGAAATCCGGCAGGTTGGAGTCGACCTCGAGGTTGCCGTAGCGGGGGCCGTCCGGGAACGAGGTGGTGGCCGTCACGCCCTGCCGGGCCAGCGCCGCCAGCAGCGCGCGGACGCCCGCGCGGGTCAGCCCGGCCGCGCCGTCCCCGCCGGGCAGCCGCGGCGTGATCACCTCGGCGACGCCGATGGCCTGGTACTGCGGGCCGGCCCGGCGCCGCCCGCGCCCGGCGCGGCGGCCAGCGCCAGCCGGGCCGCCGAGCCGACGCCGAACCACTCATTGGCCGGGTTGTCGAGGGTGAACGGGTTCTCCGCCACGTCCGTGTCCGCGGGCCCCGGCGGCCGGCCGATGACCGACACCGCCGTGTGGAAGACCGGCAGCCCGCCCGGCACCTGCGCCGGGAAGGCCACCCGCAGCAGCTTGTCGGAGCCGATCGAGCCATCGACATGGGTCCGGAACTCCACCCGGTCCGCGCCGTCCCACAGCAGCGTCTCCTGGGTGACCAGCAGGTCATCCAGCGTGAGCCGCGTGACCAGCCGCTGGCCCGCCGGGCACCGCTCGGCGGTCACCTCGGCCTGCTGCCCCGACGAGCCGCGGCCGGGCCCGGCCGGGCACAGCAGCCACGGTCCCTCGCCCCAGCGCGGGTGCCGGGCGTGCTCGGGCTGCAGGATCAGCTCGTTCCCCGGCCCGCTGAGCAGCTCGGTCCCGGAGCGCTTGTCCCGGACGCTGGTCAGCGTGCCGCCGCGAGCCGGATCGGCGGTCACCGCGAAGCGGTCGTTCTCGATCGCGTAACCCGCGGCCGGCTGCCAGCCCGCCGGCCCGGCGGCCGGGGTGGCGGCGCTCGCGCCGCCTGCCGCCGGGGCGGTGAGCCGGGCCAGGTAGGTGCGGTACCCGGTGGCGGGCACGTCAGCGGCCCGGAAAGTGATGGTGACCTCGGCCAGGCTGCCGTCGGGGCGGCGGCTGAGTCCCTCGGCCAGGAACGGCACCGGCTGGCCGGAGTCGTCGCTCAGTTCCAGCCAGTCCGCCGGGCCGGGCGGACTCAGCACGGCGGTCGCCAGCGCCGAGCGAGGCGCCGACAGCGTGTTGAGCACCACGATGGCCAGCGTGCGGGCGTCCGCGCCGGCCGGCGCGGACGCCGCTGTCGCGGCCGCCGCGCCCTGGGCGGCGGCGGCGCGGGCCGCGGCCGCCCGGGCCGCGCCGGCGGTGTCAGCCAGCCCGGCCAGGAACTCAGCGGCATCGGCCCGGGCCGCCGCGCCGCGCTGCCAGGCTTCCCGCCAGCCGGCCAGCAGATCCAGGTAGACCTGGTCGCCCTCGGTCCCGGTGATCGCGTCATGATGCGCGCCGAAGGCCAGCAGCCGCCACGCCTTGTCGATGCTGGCCGCCGGGTACGGCGCGCCGGCCAGCCAGGCGAGGGTGGCCAGCCGCTCGGCGTCCAGCACCGCCACCTCGGCCTGCCGCTGGGCCTGCTTGGTGTCGGTGTAGGAGACGTCCTTGCCGGTGTAGACGGGGTTCATGTCGCGGGTCTGCGGCGTGATCCAGACATCGCCGCGGACTGCGTCGCCGCGGACCGCCGCGAAGAACTCGCGCGGCAGCGCCGTGACGAACCGCGGCCACGCATACCGCGCATTCCAGTCGCGGTGGATCGCGGCCGCCCAGCGCGAGGGTACGACGTGGTCGCCGCCCACCGGCAGGAGCACGTTGCGGGTCGCCGCGACCGGCGCGAGCTGGCGGAACTGCTCGAAGGCATCGCGCTCGGCGGTCGCCAGGTCGGCCGCCTGCTGCATCCCCCAGCCGGCCGAGTAGTGATTGGCCATGTAGCTGGTCAGCAGGCCCGCGCCATCAGGGGACAGCCACTCGAACTCGGCGGCGAACTGCATCAGCCGGTTGTCGCCTGCGGTCCGGCCCGGCCCCCACTGGTGGAACGGGCCGCGGGCCCACGAGGACTCGGTCAGCCCGGCGGCGGCCATCAGGCCGGGGTAGGCCGGGTCAAAGCCGAACGCGTCCAGCATCCATGCCGTGCTCGGCTCGCCGCCCAGCACGGCCCGCTGGTAGGCCATCCCGTAGACGGCGTTGCGGATGGTCGACTCGGCGTTCGTCAGGTTGGTGTTGGGCTCGTTGTAGCTGCCGCCGACGAGCTCGATCCGGCCCTCGGCGATGCCGGACAGCAGGTCGGCCCGGTCCTCGGGGTGGGCGTCGAAATGCGGCTTGAGGTAGTCGACCTCGGCCAGCACGAACTTGTAGTCGGGGTCCCGCCTGGCCTCGGCCAGGTGCAGCTTGACCAGCTCGAAAGCGGTGCGTACCTCCGGCAGCTGGCCGTCGGGGCCGGGCAGCAGGAACCGCGACTGCAGGAACTGCCCCTGAGTGCTCCACCACACCGGGTCGTAGTGGAAGTGGCTGACCATCCACATGGTCCAGCCCGGCTCGGCCAGGGTGATGTCAGCGGCCTGCTCGGCGCGCCAGTCCCGGCCGTCGCCGTCGCGGCCCGCGGCGATGACGGTGACCCGCCGGGTGCTGCCCGCCGTCGCCGGGGCGCTGACCTCGATGCCTACCTCGGCCAGGTGCTCGCCGCCGGGCGGCAGCGGCGGGACGACAACGGGCTCGGGCGTGCTGATGCCGGGCCCGGCGACGGTGATGCTCCCGGCCGTCGGCGTGGCGCCGTCAGCGTGCAGCGTGACCTGCACGATCTGCCGGGGCCGGGCGGTCGTGCCGCCGAACAGCAGGGTCGAGGTGACAGCACCGATCCGCATGCCTTCATGGTCGCATGACCCCGCCAGCCCGGGCCGGGGCCGCACCCCGGCCGCCGGCGGCCCGCGGCCGCCGCCCCCGGCCGTGCGCCCGGCGGCCGGCCGGGCCCGCCGCGGGCCGCCTCGCGCTCACCGGGCCGGTAACTCGATACGATCCCTATAACAGGCTGGGAATCCGATGACCCTGGCCGGTCGCGCCAGGGGCGGGAGCGTGATGCCGGTGCCGGAGGATGCGGTGACGCTCAAGGACGTCGCCCGGCGGGCCGGGGTGCACGCGGCGACCGCGTCCCGCGCCCTGAATCCGGAGACCCGGCTGCTGGTCAGCGACGCCACCGCGCGGCGGGTGCTGGACGCCGCCGCCGCGCTCGGCTACCGGCCCAACGCGGTCGCCCGCAGCCTGCGCACCCGCCGCTCCAACACCATCGGGGTGCTGATCCCGGACCTGAACAACCCGCTATTCCCGCCCATGGTCCGCGGCCTGGAGGACCGGCTGGCGGCCGACGGGTACGTGACCCTGATCGGCAATACCGACGGCCGCTTCGACCGCGAGCAGCAGGTTTTCGAGCAGATGCGAGCCCGGCACGTGGACGGCTATGCCCTGGCCACGGCGCGGCTGCACAGCCCGCTGCTCGCCGAGGCAACCCGGGACGGCCTGAACGTCGTGCTGATGAACCGGATCTCCGAGGACTATGCCTTTCCCTCGGTCTCGGTGGACAACGAGCGCGGCGTCCGGCTGGCCGTGGCGCACCTGACCGCGCTCGGGCATTCCCGGATCGCCTGCGTGGCCGGCCCGCAGGGCCTGTCCACCGGGCTCAACCGCTACCGCGGCTTCCTGGCCGGCATGCAGGCCGCCGGGCTGGAGGTGCGGCCCGGCACGGTCGCCTTCGCCGAGGCCTTCTCCATCGAGGAAGGGCACCGCATCGCCCGGGACCTGCTGGCCGCGCGGCCGCGGTGCACGGCGCTGGCCGCCGGCAACGACATGCTGGCGGTGGGCTGCTACGCCGCGATCGAGGAGGCCGGACTCGACTGCCCGGCCGACATCTCGGTGGTCGGCTTCAACGACATGCCGTTCATCGACCGGCTGCGGCCGCCGATGACCACCGTGGCCTTCCCGCACTACCAGCTCGGCACCGAGGCGGCCGGCCTGCTGCTGGACAAGCTGAACGGCACCGAGAAGCCCGTCAAGATCATGTACCTGTCGCCCGAGCTCGTCGTCCGCGGCTCCACGGCCCCGCCGCCCTAGCCCGCACGGCTCCGGGCCGCCCCGCGTCTCCTCGCCGCGCTGGTCACGGTGCGGCCATTCCCGGCCGGCCAGATCCTCCGTTGACACCCAGCTGTCGCTGAGTTTTGCTATGAATAGTACGAAAGCCTGCAAACGATTGCTGAGTACAGATCCTTACTGAGCGCTGCTCGCGGGCGTCAGTTGATGGCCCGAAGCAGCAAACGATTGTGCCCGCAGATCCGGGCACCTGGCCGCCGGGGCGCGGCGCCGCCTGACTGAGCAGCGCAGCGCCCAGAACGGCGGCGCATCCACAGCTCCCTCCGGCTTGCCGACGATGAGGAGAGCGCTCAATGTCTGACGGGCAGGACCAGCCGCGGATCGGCTGGCTGGGCACGGGCCGGATGGGGATCACGCTGGTGCGCCGGCTGCTGGCCGCGGGCTGTGACGTCACCGTCTGCAACCGGACGCCGGCCAAGGCCCAGCCGCTGGTGACCGCCGGCGCGCGCCTGGCCGGTACCCCCGCCGGGCTGGTCGGCTGCGACCTGGTGTTCGTCACCGTCGGCACGCCGCAGGACCTGATCGAGTCGGTGACCGGCCCGGACGGGCTCGCCTCCGCCGGCTCAGCGCCGCGGGTGGTGGCCGACTGCTCGACTGTCTCGGCCGCGGCCTCCCGGCAGGTGCGGGCGGCGCTGGCCGCCCGCGGCACCGACCTGCTGGCGGCGCCGATCATGGGCAATCCGCGGGTGGCCGCGGCCGGGCAGGTCACCTTCGCGGTGTCCGGCCCGCGGCCCGCCTTCGACGCAGTGCTGCCGGTCCTGCGGCTGCTCGGCACCGGCGCCACCTATGTCGGCGACGGCGAGGCGGCGCGCAGCGTGAAGCTGTGCCACAACCTGTTCCTGGGCATCGTGGCCCAGTCGCTGGCCGAGGTCACCGTCCTGGCTCAGCGCGCCGGGGTGTCCCGGCAGGACTTCCTGGCCTGCCTGAACGCCAGCGTGATGGGCTCGCAGTTCACCCGCTACAAGTCAGCCGCGCTGGTCAACCTGGACTTCGAGCCGACCTTCACCAGCGAGCTGCTGCGCAAGGATTTCGACCTCGGCCTGGCCCTGGCCCGCGACCACGAGGTACCCATGCCGGTGGCCAGCCTGGTGCACCAGCTGGTGCAGAGCCTGGTCGGCCACGGTCACGGCGGCGACGACTTCGCCGCCCTGCTGCTCCTCCAGGCCCAGTCCGCTGGCCTGGAGCTGACCAGTGAGAACGCCGTCGTCCGCGACGGCCTCGAGCCGGAGGCCGCCGCGGCGGCCGACGGCTCCGTGTTCCCCGACCCAGTGGAAGGAGAGCCGGGATGACGTCCTCGCATACCCGGTTGGCACTACTCGCCGCCGCCGTCGTCGTCACCGCGTCGATGGCCGGCTGCGCAGGCAGCTCGGGCGGATCACAGTCGGCCAAGGCGCCGTTGCTGATCGGCGCCTCACTGTCGCTCAGCGGCGACTTCTCGGCGGACGGCCAGGCCTACCAGCGCGGCTACGAGCTGTGGGCCAGCGACGTCAACGCCCACGGCGGCATTCTCGGCCGCAAGGTGAAGCTGATCATCCTCAACGACAACTCCAGCCCCACCCAGGTCGACACCAACTACACCGACCTGATTACCGTCAAGCACGTCGACCTGACCTTCGGGCCGTTCTCCTCGCTGCTCACCGCGCCGGCGGCACAGGTCGCGCACCGGTACGGATTCGCTTTCGTCGAGGGCGCCGGCGGCGCCCCGGTGGTGTTCAGCCAGAAGCTGGACAACGTCTTCGACGTCAGCCTGCCGGTGGCCAGCGAGCTGAACCCGTTCATCAGCTGGATCAAGTCCCTGCCCGCCGCGCAGCGGCCGGCCTCGGCCGCCTACCCGATGGCCAACGACCCGTTCGCCACGCCGCAGGTGCAGCTCGCGCAGAGCCAGCTGGCCCCGGCGGGCATCAGAACCGCCTACTCCAAGATCTTCCCCGAGGAGGTACCTGACTACCAGCCCAACGCGAGCCTGGTGGCGGCCTCGCACGCGCAGGCCGTCGTGCTGGGCTCGACCGACGTGCCGACGGTGGCCGCGTTCATGCACGCCTTCGAGCAGCAGCACTACAACCCGAGAGTGTTCATCGCGGCGGCCGGGCCCGACCAGGGCCAGTCGTTCACCTCAGCCGTCGGCGCCGCCAACGCCAGCGGGATGATGGTGCCCGACGCCTGGTATCCCGGCTACGCCAGCGCCGCCAGCCAGGCGATGGTCCGCGGCTACGTCGCTAAGTACGGCGGCAGCGCGTCGGGCGTGAACGCCGACGTGGCCGAGGCCTACTCCGTCGGCCAGGTCACCGCCGCGGCGGTCCGGGCGACCGGCGGCACGACCGGCGCTAAGCTCATCCGCTACCTGCACAGCGGCGTGACGCTGAGCACCGTCCAGGGCCCGGTCCACTTCAACTCGCTGGGCGAGAACGTCAAGGCGATCGCGTTCATCTTCCAGTGGCAGCACGGGAAGTTCGTCCAGGTGCTGCCCGCGGGCGCGGCCGGCTCGGTGCCGGTCCTCTACCCCAAGCCGCACTGGGCGGGCTGAGGTGCTGCGAGCGGTCGCGGCCGGGATCCTGGGCGGTGGCGTCTACGCGCTGATGGCGGCCGGGCTGACGCTGATCTTCGGCGTGCTCGACATCATCAACATCGCCCAGGGCATCCTGGTCGTACTCGGGGCCTACCTCAGCTACGTGCTGTCGGTGCACCTGCACATCGACCTGTTCCTCGGGCTGCTGGTCACGGTGCCCGCCATGTTCGCCATCGGCGTGGCCATCTACTGGCTGTTCATCAGCCCGCTGCGCGGCGCGGAGCGGACCTCGATGACGCTGCTGGCGTGCTATGCCGTCGCGCTGATCACCGAGGGCGTCCTGTACAAGGTGTTCGGGCCGAACTTCGTCGCGCTGAACGCCTGGTACACCACCACCAGCGTGCACCTGGCCGGCTTCTACCTGCCGGTGATCGACCTGCTGGCCTTCGGGCTGGCGGTGGCAGCGCTGGCCGTGCTGTACGCGGTGCTGTACCGGACCCGGTTCGGCCGGGCGGTGCGGGCCACCATGCAGAACCGCACGGCCGCCGCGCTGGTCGGCATCAACGTCAGCCGGGTGGCGGCGCTGACCTTCGGGATCGGCGTCGCCGTCACGGCTATCGGCGGGATGGCGTTCGGCGCCACCAGCGGCGGATTCAGCCCCAACAGCGGCTATGACCTGATCTCCCGGCTGCTGGCCATCGTCATTCTCGGCGGCCTGGGCAGCGTGGGCGGCGCGCTGGTCGCGGCGGTGTTCATGACCACCGCCGAGTCGATCGTGGATGTCTGGTCGCCGAACTGGGCGGTAGCGGTGTTCTACCTGGCCCTGGTGGTGGTGCTGACGATCCGGCCGGCCGGCTGCTCGGCCGGGCGGCGGTGCGGGCGCAGTGATCCAGGCCCGGGCGGCGCCGGCCGCCGGAATCGTGGTGCTGCTGGCCGCGGTCGCGGTGTTCCCGCTGGTGTTCACCAACGCGACAGTCACCAACTTCGGCGTGATCACGCTGATCTTCGTCGCGGCCGCATCGGCGTGGAACCTGTTCTCCGGGTACTGCGGCTACCTGTCGCTGGGGCACGCGGTGTTCTTCGGCACCGGCGCGTACGTCACCGGGATCGCCGCCCGGGACTGGCAGGTGACCGGGAACGGGGTATTCGGGCTGCTGCCGCTGGCGGCCGCGGCCGCCGCGGTGCTGGCCGTGCCGCTCGGGCTGATCGCGCTGCGGGTGCGGCGGCACACCTTCGTGGTGATCACCATCGCCTACTTCTTCATCGCCCAGCTGGCCGCCTCGAACCTGGCCGTGACCGGCGGCTCCAGCGGCCTGCTGGCGCCGGCCCTCGGCTACGCCGCGGCCACCTTCAACAACCCCTTCTACTACGTCGCGCTGATCCTGGCCGTGGCCACGGTGGCGCTGGCGTGGGCGATCCGGCGGTCGGTCCTCGGACTGCAGCTGCGGGCGATTCGCGACGACGAGGACCGGGCCGCGGGCCTGGGCGTCCGGGTGACAGCCGTCAAGCTGACGGCCTTCGCGGTGTCCGCGCTGATCACCGGCGCGGCCGGGGGGCTGTGGTTCTACTTCCTGGGCCAGGCCTACCCGCAGTTTGCCTTCGACCCGCTGTTCGACCTGGCCGTGGTACTGATGGCCTTCCTCGGCGGGCTGGGCACGGTCGCCGGCCCGGTGCTCGGCGCCCTGGTGCTGGAGCCGGCCCAGCTGTACCTGACGCTGCAGTTCACCAACGGCTACCTGAGCGAGATCCTGCTCGGCCTGCTGTTCCTGGTCGTCCTGCGGTTCCTGCCGCGCGGCGTGCTGCCGACGGCCGCCGAGCTGCTGGCCCGCGCCCGGTCGGCTCGCGAGCGCGCGGCCGGGCTAGCCGGGGTGCCAGCGGCCGGGGTCCCGCCGGCCGGGGTCCCGCCGGCCACGGGAGCCGAGCCGTGACCGCCACGCTGCGGGCCGAGGCGGTGTCGCGGGCATTCGGCGGCGTCCAGGCGCTGAGCGACTGCACCGTGGCGGCGCCCGCCGGCGCAGATCACCGGGCTGATCGGGCCGAACGGCTCGGGCAAGACGACCCTGTTCAACATCCTGACCGGCTATGAGCGGGCCGACTCCGGAGAGGTGTACCTGGGCCGGGAGCGGATCACCGGGGCCGCGCCGCACCGGGTATTCGGCCTGGGCGTGGGCCGGACCTTCCAGCTGACCCGGATCTTCCCCCGGCTCACCGTCCTGGAGAACATGCTGGTGCCGGCCCGGCAGCCCGCCGGCCACCGGGGCTGGCGGCCGCTGGCCGGGGCGGGCACCGCGGCGCAGCACCGCCGGGCGGCCGAGCTGCTGGAGTTCACCGGGATCGCCGGGCACGCCGGGGCGCTGGCCGGCACCCTGTCCTATGGCCAGCGCAAGCTGCTGGAGCTGGCCTGCGTGCTGACCGCCGACCCGGCGGTGGTGCTGCTGGACGAGCGCCGGCGGAGTGAACCCGACCCTGATCACGCACCTCGCGGCGCGGATCCGCGACCTCAACGCCGCGGGTACCACGTTCCTGATCGTCGAGCACAACATGGACTTCGTGATGGGGCTGTGCGATCAGGTGACGGTGCTGAACTACGGCACCGTGGTCGCGGCCGGGCCGCCGGGGGTGATCCGCGCCGACCCGCGGGTGCTGGATGCCTACCTGGGCGGGACGGCCGGGCGGAGCACCGGTGCCTAGCCCGGCGCCCGCGCTGGTCCTGGACGGGGTGTGCGCGGGCTACGGCGGTGGTGACGTGCTGCGCGAGGTGTCGCTGAGCGTGCCCGACGGCGGGATCACCTGCGTGGTCGGGCCGAACGGAGCCGGCAAGTCGACCATGCTGGCCGTCCTGAGCGGGCTGCTGCGCCCCCGGCGGGGCCGGGTGCTGCTGCGCGGCGAGCTGGTCACCGGCGCCAGCCCGCGCCGGCTGCTGGACCTGGGCATCGTCCACGTGCCCCAGGCCCGCAGCCTGTTCCCGGCCCTGACGGTGGCGGAGAATATCGACCTGGGCGGCTACCTGATCCGCAGCCGGGCGCTGCTGGCCCGGCGCCGGGCTGCCGTGCACGAGGCGTTCCCGGAGGTGGCGAGCTGGTCGGGCCGCAAGGCCGGCAGCCTGTCGGGGGGCCAGCAGCGGCTGGTCGAGTTCGCTCGCTGCCTGATGCTCGATCCGTCGGTGATCCTGCTGGACGAGCCGTCGATGGGCCTGGCTCCCCGGGTGCAGGCCACGGTGTTCGCCGCGGTCACGCTGATGAACCAGGCGGGCAAGACGGTGCTGCTGGTGGAGCAGAACGCCCGGGCCGGGCTGAGCCTGGCCAGCCACGGGGTGGTGCTGGAGAACGGCCAGGTGCGGCTGGCCGGCACCGGCCGCGAGGTGCTGGAGCATCCCGAGATCGGCACCTTGTACCTGGGCGGCGCGGTGTCCGGCCCGGCGTCATGAGCGGCCCGCCCGTCGCGGGCCAGCGCGCCGCGGCCGCGCCCGTCGTGGATGTGCACTGCCATGTCATCGCCCCGGCCATGCTGACGGCGGCGGTGCCGGATCAGTGGCGCCCGGCCCTGCGGCCGGGCGCTGGCGGCCGCCCGGTCGTCGAGTTCCGGGGCCGCGAGCTGACCTCGGCGGTGGCCGAGTTCTGCGAGGTGGAGCTGATGCTGGCCCAGGCGGCTGCGACGGGCGTGACGCACCTGCTGCTGTCGCCGTGGATCCTGCTGATTCCGGCGGCCGGCCCGGCCCGCGATGCGGCGCGGGTCTGCCGGGTGCAGAACGAGTCGCTGGCCGGGCTGGCGGCCCGCCATCCGGCGGCGGTCCGGGTGCTGGGCGCCGTGCCGCTGGCCGATCCCGTCGCGGCGGCGGCCGAGCTGGCGTACCTGATGAGCCTGCCGGGGGTGGCAGGCGCCGAGATCCCGGCCCGGATCGGCAGCTATTACCTGGGCGACCCGCGGTTCCTGCCGTTCTGGGAGGCGGCGGCCGCCACCGGCGCGCTGATCTTCGTGCACCCGACCACCTCCAGGTCCGGGTCCGCGGCGCTGACCGAGTACTACCTGTGGAACTCCCTCGGCAACCCGCTGGAGACCGCGGTCAGCGCGGCGCACCTGATCACCGCCGGGGTGCTGGACCGGCTGCCGGAGCTGAAGCTGCTGCTGGCGCACGGCGGCGGCGGGCTGCCGGCCCTGCGCGGGCGGCTGCGGCGGGCGCACGAGGTCCGGCCTGAGGCAGCAGCGGTCAGCCCGGACCCGGCCTTGCGACGGCTGTTCTACGACAGCCTGACCCATGACCCGGCGGTGCTGGCCGGCCTGGTGGAATTCGCCGGCGCCGGGCAGGTGCTGCTGGGCTCGGACCGGCCCTTCGACATGGGCACGCCCGACCCGGCCGGCGACGTGGCGGCGGCCGGGCTGAGCCCGGGCCAGGAGCGGGCGATCCTGGGCGGCACCGCGGCCCGGCTGCTGGGCCTGGCAGGCGCGACCGGGCCGGGTGAGGCGGGCCGTTCCGTTACGGCGTCCGTTCCGGGCGGCAGGCAGGCAGACAGGGAGGCGGCTGACGATGACGATCCACACTTACGGCCCCGCGGCGGTCGACTGGGAACAGCGAGTCGACCCGGGCCGTCTGCGCGAGGGCCGGCTGGCCCGGCTGCGGGCGGAACTGGAGTCCTCGGAGCTGGGGGCCCTGCTGAGTTTTGATTTCGCCAATATCCGGTACATGACGGCGACGCATATCGGCACGTGGGCGATGGACAAGCTGGTCCGGTTCGCGCTGCTGCCGCGGGGCGGGGAGCCGGTGGTGTGGGACTTCGGGTCCGCGGCCCGCCACCACCAGCTGTACAACCCGTGGCTGGATCACACCGGGGGCCCGGCGACCGCGGCCGGAGCGGCGCGGACCGGGGCCCGGGCGGGGATCTCGACGCTGCGCGGCGCGCTGCACCCCGACGCCGGGATCGCCGCGACCGTGGCCGCCCAGGTGGCCGGCGTGCTGGCGGAGTACGGGCTCGACGGCGAGCCGGTGGGCATTGACGTGGCCGAGATGCCGGTCCTGGCCGCGCTCCAGGCGGCCGGGCTGAAGATGACTGACGGGCAGCAGGTGTTCCTGGAGGCGCGGCGGGTGAAGACCGGCGAGGAGATCAGCCTGCTGGCGCAGGCGTGCGCCATGGTGGATGCGGCGTATCAGCGGCTGTATGAGTTCCTGGCGCCCGGCGTGCGGGAGAACGAGTGCGTGGGCCTGGTCGCCAAGGTGCTGTATGACCTGGGCAGCGAGTACGTGGAGGGGGTGAACGCGATCTCGGGGGAGCGGTGCTCCCCGCACCCGCACGTCTACTCCGACCGGCTGATCCGCCCCGGCGACCCGGCGTTCTTCGACATCCTGCACTCCCACCTGGGCTACCGGACCTGTTACTACCGGACCTTCGCGGTCGGCAGCGCCTCCCGCGCCCAGCGCGATGCCTACACCCGCTGCCGCGAGTACATGGACCAGGCCATCGCCCTGGTCCGGCCCGGCGCCAGCACCGCCGACATCGTGTCCGTCTGGCCCGCCGCCACCGAGTTCGGGTTCCCCGACGAGATGGCCGCGTTCGCCCTGCAGTACGGCCACGGCGTGGGCCTGTCCATCTGGGAGAAGCCCATCTTCAGCCGCCTGGTCTCGCTCGACCACCCCGAGACCCTCACCGAGGGCATGGTCTTCGCCCTCGAAACCTACTGGCCCGCCACCGACGGCTGGTCTGCTGCCCGGATCGAGGAAGAACTCGTCGTCACCGCGGGCGGGTGTGAGGTGATCACCAAGTTCCCGGCCGAGGAACTGCTGGTCGCGGGCCGCAAGTACTGGACCGCCGGCGGAGCGCTGAGCACTCTGCGGGAGAGTCAGTCACCGCTGAACACGCCGGCGGGGCGGGGCGAGAAGCCTGGTCCTGGCTAGCCGCTGCCTTCCTCCAGCAGCAGGTGGTAGCCGTTGGGGGTCCGCGCGTGCAGGACCCGGTACTGCCAGTCATCGCTGGGCGTCATCATCTCCTCGCGGAACCGCACGCCGGCCTCGGCCAGCCGCTTCTTGGCCAGTTCCAGGTCGGTAACGCCGAACTGCCAGGTCAGGACCTGGTCGGGGCGGGAGGGGGAGAAGCCGTCGCGCCACTCGATGCCGAATTCCAGCTGGCCGTGCCCGAGCGCCAGGAAGTACGGGTACTCAGGACCCTCGTAGGTGACATGAAAGCCGAGGCGTACGTAGAAGTCTCGTTCAGCCTGGAGGTCGCTGACGAAGAGAATCGGAATGATTCGGCTGAACAATGGCGCCATAGCGCGACATCGTAGCGAGCCAGCACCGCTAGGGTGGCGCTGTGTGCGCAGCATTCGATAAACATCTGGTTCGTGTCGCGGCATGCCAGGTCAGCCTGGCTGTCGGGAAGGTCGCGGAGAACCGCTCGACAGCTCTGGACGCGGCCCTGCGGGCGGCTGATGCCGGGGCCCGGATCATCGTGCTCCCGGAGCTCACGCCGACGGGATATGTGTTCGCCAGCGAGGCCGAGGCCCGGTCGGTTGCCGAGCCCGCCGACGGGCCGACGGTGACCGAGTGGGCGGACCTGGCGGCGCGCCGTCACCTGGTCATCGTCGGCGGCTTCGCCGAGCTCGGCGACGACGGGCTGGTGTACAACAGCTCGGTGCTGGCCGACCCCGGCGGGGTCGAGGCGGTGTACCGCAAGGTGCACCTGTGGGACGCCGAGAGCGATTTCTTCGTGCCGGGCACCGCGCCGCCGCCGGTGACCGACACCGAGTTCGGCCGGATCGCCATGATGATCTGCTACGACGTGGAGTTCCCCGAGTGGGTCCGGCGGCCCGCGCTGGCCGGGGCCGACCTGCTGGCCGTGCCCACCAACTGGCCCGCCGACCCGGTGCCGCCGGGGGAGCGGCCGAACGTGGTGACCAATGTCCAGGCGGCGGCGTTCGCCAACCGGATGTTCATCGCCGCGGCCTGCCGGGTGGGCGAGGAGCGGGGCGTGAGCTGGGTCGGCGGCAGCCTGATCGCCGGCCGGACGGCTATCCGCTGGCCGGCCCGGCCAGGCGACCAGGACCCCGAGCTGCTGGTCGCCGACTGTGACCTGGCCCGCGCCCGGGACAAGGCGACCAGCCCGCGCAACGACTCCCACCGCGACCGCCGCCCGGAGCTGTACGGCTGACCGGCGCGCCGGCCGCCCGCGGCGGGCTAGCGGCGGCGGGCCACGGTGAGGCCGTCGCCGATCGGGCAGCAGCACCAGGTCGACACGGTCATCGGCCGCGGCGTGGTCGTTGAAGGCCCGGATGGCCGCGACCACGTTCTGGGTGCTGGCCGGGTCGGTGACGCGCCCGTCGCTGAGGGTGTTGTCGGCCAGGATCAGGCCGCCGGGCCGGGTCCGGGGCACGATCTCGTCCCAGTAGCCGATGTAGCCGGCCTTGTCGGCGTCGATGAAGGCAAAGTCCAGCCCGGCGTCGGCGGGCAGCGCCCGCAGCGTGTCCAGGGCCGGGGCCAGCCGCAGCTCGATCCGGTCGGCCAGCCCGGCTTTCTGCCAGTAGCCGCGGGCCAGCGACGTCCACTCCTCGCTGACGTCGCAGCAGGTCAGCTTGCCGCCGTCGGTCAGGCCGCGGGCGATGCAGATGGCCGAGTAGCCGGTGAAGGTACCGACCTCGACGGCGCCGGGCGGCGCCGGCCAGCCGGGCCAGCATGGTCATCAGGGCGCCCTGGTCGGGACCGATCTGCATGCCGGCCGCATCCGGGAACCGCCCGGCGGTCTCGGCGGCCAGGGCGGTCAGCACCGGATCGGGCGGCGAGCTGTGCGCGTCAAGGTAATCCTGAAGATCGGAGCTGAATAGTGCGCTGCGGCGGCTCATCTGCGTCATGCTAGCGCCGCCCGGTTTACGCCGGGTCCTGTCAGCGCATGGTCGCGCTGGGCATACGCTCTTGGGCATGGTGTCGCACGCCGCGGGCATGCCGCTGAGCTTCCTGCCGAGCCCGTCGGATAACGGCTTCCACGTCGGGCCGCTGTTCGTGCATTTCTACGGCCTGATGTACGTGGTCGGGATCGCCCTGGCCATCTACATCACCCGGCGCCGCTGGCAGGCGGCAGGCGGCGACCCCGCGCTGGTCGCTGACGTGGCCACCTGGGCCGTGCCGGCCGGGATCATCGGCGGCCGGATCTACTTCGACATCACCACCCCCGCCGACATCCCGCCGCACTGGTGGGGCGTGTTCGCGGTGTGGTCGGGCGGCCTGGGCATCTGGGGCGGCATCGCGGCCGGCGCGGCCGCCGGGGTCTGGCGGGTGCGCCGCACCGGGGCCAGCGCGGCAGTGTTCGCCAACGCGATCGCCCCCGCGCTGCTGGTCGCCCAGGCGGTGGGCCGGATCGGCAACTACTTCAACCAGGAGCTGTTCGGCAAGCCGAGCACGCTGCCGTGGGCGCTGGAGATCTCCCAGCCGCACCGGCCGGCCGGCTACGGCGCGTTCGCGACCTTCCAGCCCACGTTCCTGTACGAGCTGATCTGGGATCTGGCCCTGGCGGCCGTCCTGGTCTGGCTCGGGCACCACCGGCGGATCCGGCCGCCGGGCCTGTTCGCGCTCTACGTGGCCGGGTACTCGGCCTTCCGGATCTTCGAGGAGTTCCTGCGGATCGACTCCTCCGAGCATTTCCTCGGGCTGCGGCTGAACTTCTACGTGGCCTCGGCGGGCGTGCTCGCCGGGCTGGTCTGGTTCGTGCTGGTCCAGCGCCGCCCGGGGCCGTTCCCGGCGGTCACGCGGACCCCAGCCGGCGCGGGCAAGCCGGAGGACGGCCACGATGAGCCCGGCAGTGACGGGCCGGGGACCGGCTCCGCCGCTGAGACCGGCGATTCCGGCGACACCGGCGCCGACGCGGGCCCGGCGGAGGACGATGCCGGGCGGCAGGCGGGCCCGGGCGGCGGCAGTGCGGTCTCGGCCCGGGGCGCCGACAAGTAACGAGTCGGCCTGGCCCTGTGGCCCGTTAGGCCAAGGCTCTCCCGGCCTGGTGGGCGGTATGTTCGGATGCCGGCGGCAACCGCTCCGCGACCTTCCTGACGGCCGCTGTCTCCGTCATGCTGGCAGCGGACAAACTGCCCCCGGCAGGCGGCTGAGACAGGAGCGCCCCGAGATGATCATCGATTGTGCCCACTACCAGGACGGGCGCCGGCAGGAAGCGGGAGCGGTCTCGCTCGAGGACGCCGCGCGGGCGTGCCAGCAGGACGGCTTCGTCTGGCTGGGCCTGTTCGAGCCCGGCGCGGCCGAGCTGGCCGAGGTGCGGGATGCCTTCGGCCTGCATGAGCTGGCCGTCGAGGACGCGCAGTCATTTCACCTGCGGCCCAAGGTCGAGAGCTACGACCGGGACGTGCGACTGGTGATCCTGCGGACCGCCCGCTACGACGACGGGGCCGAGGAAGTCGAGTTCGGCGAGATCAGCGTGTTCCTCGCGCCGAGCGTTCGTGATCACGGTCCGGCAGGGGGTGGCCAGCGAACTGCGCGGGGCGCGGCAGCGGCTGGAGCAGCGGCCCGAGCTGGTCGAGCCGCCGGCAGCGTGTCGGCGCTGTGGGCCATCCTGGACGAGGTCGTCGACGGCTACGCCCCGGTGGTGGCCGAGGCTCGAGCGGGATATCGACCAGATCGAGGCGACGGTGTTCTCCGGTGCGGTCGCGCCGACCGAGCGGATCTACTCGCTGCGCCGCGAGGCCACCGACTTCTTCCGCGCGGTGCACCCGCTGCTGGCCGTGGTGGCCACGGTCGAGCGGAGCGCCGGGCCGGAACTGCAGCCGTACCTGCGCGACGTCCAGGACCACCTGCTGCTGGTCGATGAGGAGGTGGCGGCCCAGCGAGACCTGCTCGGCACCGTGCTGGAGGCCAACATGGCCGTGATCTCCGTGGAGCAGACGAAGGTCAGCGTCCGGCAGAACGCGACGCATGGAGCGGCTGACCATCCTGGCCACGGTGTTCCTGCCGCTGACCTTCGTGACCGGCTTCTTCGGCCAGAACTTCAGCTGGCTGGTCGGCCACATCGACACCTTCGTGGCCTTCCTCGCCTACGGCCTCGGCGGCCTGGTGGTGCCGCTGGGACTGCTGTACTGGTGGCTGCGCCGCAGCCGGGCCGAGGAGGACACCGGGCAGGCCCGCGGGCTCAGCGAGCGCGGCTAGCCGGGCCGGGCCCTGCCCCTCGGCCGGGCCGGCGGGCGTCGGCTACTGGCCGAACCACGGACGGCACGGCTCGAGCCCGGTGACGGTCACCCCGGCGCCGTGCCCCGCGGCCTGCCACTGCGCGGCAGACAGCCGCAGGTAGGCCAGCTCCAGCGGGCCGTGCCCGGAGTCGACCAGGCCGGTCCCGTTGCCGGTGTAGCCGATCCGGCGCGACACCCCGAGCGAGGCGGCGTTTTCCGGGACGGCCGAGGTCACCGCCGCCAGCGCGCCGAGGTGGTCGAAGGCCAGGCCCAGCGCCGCCATCCGCATCGCCACTCCCAGGCCCCGGCCCCGGACCTCGCCGGTCAGCCACGAGCCGGAGTCGACGGTGCGCAGCACCGGGAAGTTGTCGGCCTCCAGCTCCTGGACGCCGACTACCGCGCCCTGGTATTCCACCGCCAGCGGCAGCCGCCAGGACGCCGGCGACCAGGTGCCCAGCGCCTGCCAGTACTCCTGGTAGCGCAGCCGCCGCCGGTTCTGCCCGGCGTCCAGCCCGGCGAAGCGCTCGGCGTGCGGGTTGTCCTGCCAGTCATCGGGCACGATCGCGGCCAGCCGGGCCAGGTCGCTCTCACGGACCAGCCGCAGCGCCACCTCCCGGCAGCGCAGCCGGAGGCCGAACAGCGGCCACGCCAGGGTGTCCATTCCGCCAGGGTGCCAGGCCCGGCGGGTCCGGCGCACCTGGAAAACCCCTGGACCCGGCGGCGCTGATCAGGCAGCATGGCCTGCTCGTGGGAACATGCGCGGGTCGTGATGGCTAGCCCCGGCCAGGACCGGCCGCCGGGCCGCGGGGGCGCCCTGCGGCAGGTGCTGCGCCGGATCCGGCCCGACATCACGCCGCTGCGGCACTCGGCCGACTACCGCCGCCTGTACGCCGGGCAGGGCGCCAGCCTCGCGGGCTCCATGATCACCTTCGTGGCGCTGCCGTACCAGGCCTACCAGCTCACCCGCTCGTCGCTGGTCGTCGCCCTGCTGAGCTTCGCCGAGCTGGTTCCGCTGGTGCTGTCGGCGCTGCTGGGCGGGCTGCTGGCCGACGCCGCGGACCGGCGGATCATGATCCTGGCCGCGGAGGTCATCGGGGCCGGGGCGGCGGCCGTGCTGGCCGTGAACGCCACCCTCTGGCATCAGGTCTGGCTGCTGTTCGTGGTCAGCATCGTCGCGGTCAGCGGCTTCGGGCTGCAGCGGCCCTCGGTGGACGCCCTGGTGCCGCAGCTCGTCCCGCGCTCCGACCTGTCCGCCGCCGCCGCGCTGAGCGGGCTGACCGGGAACGCGGCCCAGCTAGCAGGACCGCTCCTGGGCGGCGTCCTGATCGCCGCCGCGGGCCTGCCGGCCGCGTTCTGGGTCGACACCGGGACCAGCGTCATCGCCCTGGTCGCGTTCAGCGGGCTCAGCTCGTTCCCGGCCGCGCCCGGCGCCGACCGGCCCAGCTTCCGCGGCCTGGCCGAGGGGCTGCGGTATGTCCGCAGCCGCCAGGAGATCCTCGGCAGCTACCTAATCGACATCGCCGCGATGTTCTTCGGGGCGCCGTACGCGCTGTTCCCGGCCTACGCCGCCCGGCTGGGCGGCGCGGAGGCCCTCGGCCTGCTCTACGCCGCCCCCGGCGCCGGCGCCCTGCTGATCAGCGCGACCAGCGGCTGGACCCGGCACGTGCACCGGCACGGCCGGGCCATCGCGCTGGCCGTCTGCGGCTGGGGCCTGGCCATCGCCGCCTTCGGCCTCGCCCCCGGCCTGTGGTGGGCCGTGGCCGCGCTGGCCGCGGCCGGCGCCGCCGACATGATCAGCGGGGTGTTCCGGATGACGCTGTGGAACCAGACCATCCCGTCCCGGCTGCGCGGCCGCCTGGCCGGGCTGGAGATGATCAGCTACACCACTGGCGAGCCGCTGGGCAACCTGGAGTCCGGCCTGGCCGCCTCGCTCACCGGTTCGATCCGGGTCGCGGTCGTATCCGGCGGGCTGGCCTGCCTGGCGGGTGCCGCCGTCGTGGCCGCCGCGCTGCCGCTGATGTGGCGGTACGACGAGCGGACTCAGCAGAGCGAGCCAGCGGCTGACGCGACACCAGAGGCCGGCGCGCAGCCGGGCGCCGCCGCGGAGCAGCGGCCGGGGCCGGACGCGGGCCTGGAGCACGTCCTGGACCACGCCGGGGAAAGTGGGGAAGAAAGCGGCTAATCCCGGCCGCGGTCCGCCCGTATCGTCCGGACCGGACCGCGGCTGGCGCCCGCCCGGGCCGCCGCCGGCTGTTTAGGCTGGAGGATGGATCAGGCGCGGAAATCCTGGTGGTCGCGCGGCGCCGGGCGGCGCGGCCGGCCGCGTCACCACCGTCGAGGTCTTCTTCGACGTCGTCTTCGTTTTCACGCTGACCCAGCTCAGCCACGTGCTGGAAGGCAGCCTGTCGCTGGCCTCGGCCGGCCGGGTGCTGCTGCTGTTCGGGATCTTGTGGTGGATGTTCGACGGGTACGTGTGGCTGGCCAACCACGTCCCGCCCCGCCAGGCGGTACAGAAGATCCTGCTGTTCGTGGCGATGGCCGGTTTCCTGGTCGCCGCGGTGGGCATCCCGCACGCCTTCGGGGACACCGGGATCGTCTTCGCGCTGGGCTATGTCATCGTCATCTGCGTCCACCTGCTGCTGTTCACCCAGGCCGGGATCGGCCGCGTGCTCGGCCTGCTGGCCGCCTACAACCTCACCTCGGCGGCGCTGATGCTGGCCGGCGGCCTGGTCCACGGCAGCGCCCGGTACGCGCTGTGGATCGCTGCCCTGGCGATGCAGACGGTCATCCCCTACCTGGTGCCGCGGCTGTCCTGGATGAGCCTGATCGGGTCGTTCCGGATCACGCCGGGGCACTTCGTCGAGCGGCACGGACTGCTGGTGATCATCGCCCTCGGCGAATCAGTCGTGGCGATCGGGATGGGAACCGACATCAGCCATGTCACCGCCGGCACGATCGCCGTCATCGCGGCGGCCCTGGCGCTGCCCGCCGCGCTGTGGTGGACCTACTTCACCGATCCGGCCGCCGTCGAGGCCGCGCTGGCCGGCGCCAAGGCCGGCCCGCGCGTCCGGCTGGCGCTGCGCACCGGGCTGGCGCACATCCCGCTCATGCTCGGTGTCGTGGTCTCCGCCGCCGGGATCCACGCCGCGGTCGCCCATCCCGGCCACGAGATGTCCTGGGCCTCGGCCATCGCGCTGGCCGGCGGCGTCGTGGTGTACCTGGCCGGGATCGTCCTGATCCGCCAGGGGCTGCATACGCTGCCAGTGCGCAGCCGGGTCGCCGCGGCGGCCGCCGTCCTGGCCACCATCCCGCTCGGCGCGGCGGTGAGCGCGGGGCTGCAGCTGGCCGTCGTGGTGGCCGTGCTGGTGGTGCTGCTGGTCACCGACCGCTACCGCCCGGTGCCCAGCGGGAGCGGGCGCCGGGGGACCGGGGCGGAGTGAACGATCGAGGTGGTGGTCCGGCCGTGCGGCGCGAACTGGTCGAGAATCGCCTCCAGGTCGTCCATGCTGCGCAGGTACAGGGTGAGCACGAAGCAGTCCTCGCCGGTCACCCGTGAGCACTCGGTCACCTGGGGGATCTCGCGGGCCAGCTGCGGGATCTGGTGCAGGCTGCCGCTGGCCGGGCTGACCCGCACCAGCGCGCAGACCGGGTAGCCGAGCGCGCGCGGCGAGATCTCGGCCCGGTAGCTGACCACCCCGGTGTCCTCCAGGCGGCGGACGCGCTCAGCGATGGCCGGCGCCGACAGGCCGACGCGGCGGGCGAGCTCGCTGGTGCGCAGCCGGGCGTCGTCCTGCAGCTCAGCCAGGATCCGCAGGTCGGTGTCGTCGAGCGAGGCGAAAGCCGGAGCCGCTGAATTCCTTCGTTCTGGCATATCAGACCCTTGAAAGTCCGTCGTCTGGCCATTCACCTGGCCACTATGACCTTCCTAGTATGAATCACCGTGAAGACCGGGCAGGCGGGCACGGCGAGTGCGGCGGGGGAGCCGGGCGAGGCGGCCCCCGGCGGCGGCGGTAGCCGCCCCGGCGCCTCCCGGCGCCTCCCGGCGGTCTCCTACTTCCTGGTCAGCGCGGTATTCCACTACCTGGGGCCGTCGTTCGCCGTGCTGCTGTTCGCCCGGATCCCGGTACCCGGCGTGGCGTGGCTGCGCATTGTCACCGCGGCCGTGGTCTTCGCCGCCTGGCGGCGTCCGTGGCGGCTCGCGGCCCGGCTCAGCGGCTCGCAGCTGCGGGTGCTGCTCGGACTCGGCGCTGTCCTGGCCGGGATGAACCTGGTCTTCTACCTGGCCGTCGCCCGGCTGCCGCTCGCCACGGTCAGCGCGATCGAGTTCCTGGGTACCGTCATCCTGGCCGCCGCCGGGGTGCGGACCCGCCGCAACCTCGCGGCCCTGGTCATTACCGTGGCGGGCGTCGCGGCGCTGACCGAGGTCCAGCTGCGCGGGCAGGCGCTGGGGTTCGCGCTGGCCTTCGCGAACTGCGCCGGGTTCATGCTCTACGTCGTGCTCGCCCACCGCATCGCCGGGGGTCCCGCCGCGGCGGCCGGCCGGGCAGGCGCCGGCCGCGGTGGCAGCTCCGGGCTGGATCAGCTCGGGGCCGCCATGATGATCGCGGCGGTCGTGATCACGCCTTTCGGCGCCGCCGCTGCCTGGGCCGCCGTCACCCGTCCCGGCCTGCTGCTGGCCGCCGTCGGCGTGGGCATCTGCTCGTCGGTCATCCCGTACGTCACCGATCAGCTCGCCATGGCCCGGCTGCCGCGAGCGACGTTCGCCCTGCTGCTGGCACTGCTGCCGGCCATGGCCACCATCGTCGGGCTGGTCGTCCTGCGCCAGATCCCGACGATGGCGGACCTGGCGGGCGTCGGCCTGGTCGTGGCCGGCGTCGCGGTGCACCAGGACGCGCCGGCCCGGGCCCGGCCGGCCGGGACGCAAGACGCGGCAGAACATCTGCGGCGGTCCGCGCCGGCGCCGGGGAGCCCGCAAGACGCGACGGCCGGCCCGGGCCGGCCGGGCGGGAGAGCCGGCGCGGCGGGCCTGACCAGGAGTGAGCGGGCTAGACCGGGAGTGACAGGGCGCGGGTGAGGGCCGGGCCGACCTCGGCCAGCCGCCGGACCGGCAGGCTCAGGCCGCCGCCCCGGCGGGCCAGCGCCGCGGCGGCCCGCTCGGACTCGGCCGCCTGGGCCGGCCCGATGCCCGGCAGCGGGCACAGCACATGCAGCCGGTCGATCCCGGTCAGCGCCGCGGCCGGGTCGTCGCCGGCGGTGCGCAGGCAGTCCGACAGCAGGATGGCCACCCGCTGGCCGGCAGCGGCCCCGGACAGCTGGCGGCCTGCCGCGCGCAGCGCCCCGGCGAGGTCGGTCATGCCGTGGCCGCGCAGCCCGACCAGGTCGCCGACCAGGGCCTTGGGATCCCGCGGGGCAGTACCGGCCTGCAGCACCGTGACCCCGCCGCCGAAGGCGAGCACCGCGGAGTCCAGCTGCCGGTCGCCGGCCAGCACGACGCCGGCGGCGGCCACGGCCGCGATGGCGACAGCCAGCCCGGTCATCGACCCGCTGGTGTCCACCAGCAGGCACAGCGCGCGCCGCCGGGCGACCCAGGACCTGGTCACCAGCGCGTCCGGGCCGGGCGGCCAGCTCCCCGACAGCCGGTCCAGGGTCCGGTCCAGGTCGAGATCCCCGTCGCCGCGCGGGCTGGGCCCGAGCCGGCGGGTGCCGCGCGACGGAGCCCCGCCGGCCGCGCCGAGCCGGACGAAGACCCGCGCCGCCAGCTTGCGCGCGGCGGCCCGCAGGTCGCGGTCGGTGGCCAGCGCGAGGTCGGCCAGCAGCGTCGCGGCCGCGTCCGGGTCGGCGGCCAGCAGCCGGGCCAGCGCTTCGGTGTCCAGCCGGCCGACCGCCGGGGAGACCTCGCCGAAGCCGCCGTGCGCGGTGGCCAGGTCGGCCCGGCTGATGGTGCGCCGGGCAGGCCCGCGGGCGCGGTCGCGGCGCAGGCTGGACCGCGACCCGCCGGGTGGCCCGCCTGCCCCGGGAGGCGGCGGGCCGCTAGCTTTTCCCCGGCCGTCCCGAGCCCTGGCCCCGGCAGTGGCCGGGCCAGGCGCCGCCCCGCCGCCGCCGGGCACCTCGGCACCAGGAGCCACGTCGCCGGGGGCTCCGGTGTCCGGGGCGTCCGTCTCGCTGGCCGGCCACAGGTCATCCAGCAGGTCGTCCAGGACCGACTCCGGGCTGCGGTCGCAGCCGTCTGCGACCCGGATCCGGCCCGACAGCGCCGCGCACGCCGCGTCCCGGGCCGTCGCGCGCGTCATCGCCGTCTCCCCGCGCAGCCGGGTCAGCCCGGTGAGCAGCAGCACCAGGTCGATGGCCCCGCGGACCGAGGCGCCCATCCGCACATCCCGGTGGTCGCGGGTGGCCCGGGTCAGCGCCACCGCGAACGCGGCCACCTGGCCGTCCTGGCCGGTCACGGCGGTGGTGATGGCCCGCTCGGCCGCGGCGTCCTGATAGCCGAGTACCACCCGGCAGATCCGGTCGGCGATGGCCTGGCTGACCCGCGCGGTGCCGATCGCGTCGAACGGGTTCATCGCGGCGATCAGCCGGAAGCCGGCGTCGGCCCGCACCAGGCCCAGCCGCGGCACCGCGATCTCGCCCTCGGTCAGGACAGTGATCAGGACGTTCAGCGTCTCCTCGGGGATCCGGTTGAACTCCTCCAGGTAGAGCAGCGCGCCGTCGCGCATGGCCTGCAGCAGCGGGCCGTCAGTGAAGCTGGCGGTCACGTAGCCCTCGGCCAGCACCTGCGCCGGGTCGTACTGGCCCGACCAGCCGGGCCGGGGTCAGCTCAGCGTTGCCCTCGACGAAGACCACCTGCCGCCCGGCCTGGCGGGCGATCTCGCGCAGCAGCGTGGACTTGCCCGGTGCCCGGCGGGCCCTCGATCACCACGTGGCGGCCGGCCTGCAGCGCGACCGTCAGTACCTCGCGCTCGCGCTGCAGCCCGACGACCAGCGGCTGGCCCGCGCCGGGCGGGCCCGTCACGACCTGCTCCGGCGCAGGTCAGGCGCCTGAGTGCACGATGACACCGCGGATGTTCTTGCCGTCCAGCAGGTCCTGGTAGCCCTGGTTGACCTCGTCGAGGGTGTAGGTGGAGGTGATCAGCTCATCCAGCTTCAGGTCGCCGGACCGGTACAGCTCGACCATCCGCGGGATGTCGTGGAACGGGTCGCCGGAGCCGAACAGGCTGCCCTGGATCCGCTTCTCGAACAGCGTCAGGAGCGCGCCGGAGATCTCGATGGTCGTCTTCATCGGGTCGGCCAGCCCGGTGACCACGACCGTGCCGCCCTTGCGGATCGCGTTGAAGGCGCTGGTGACGACCTCGGAGGTCACCACGCCGACGGTGACGATCGCCTTGTCGGCGCCGACCCCGCGGGTGAGCTGGCTGATCAGCTCCTGGGCCTGCTCGGCGGTCTCGCAGCTGTGCGTGGCGCCGAGCTGCTCGGCGGCCTCGCGCTTGTTGGCCAGCGGGTCGATCGCCACCACGTTGCGGGCGCCGGCCAGCGCCGCGCCCTGCACCGCGTTGATGCCGATGCCGCCGATGCCGTAGATCGCGATGGTGTCGCCGGGCTCGGTGGCGGCCGCGTGCACGGCCGAGCCGAAGCCGGTCGGCACCCCGCAGCCGATCAGCACGACCTTGTCCAGCGGCAGGTCCTCATCGACCTTGACGGCCGAGTTCTCGGAGATCACCGCGCGCTCGGAGAAGGTGCCGAGCATGCACATGCCGCCGATGTCGCTCGCCGCTCTCGTGGAACCGGTAGGTCCCGTCGGGCAGGCAGCCGTCCATGATGGTCGCGCCCATGTCGCACAGGTTCGACTTGCCGGTCGAGCACCACCGGCAGTGCCCGCACACCGGCAGGAACGAGCAGATCACGTGGTCGCCGGGCTTGAGCCGGGTGACGCCGGGGCCGACCTCCTCGATGATGCCGGCGCCCTCGTGGCCGCCGACCATCGGGAACCGCGGGATGAGGTCACCCTGGCGCAGGTGCTCGTCGGAGTGGCACAGGCCGGAGGCGACGTAGCGGATCAGCACCTCGCCGGCCTTCGGCGGGTCGAGGTCGAGCTCGACGATCTCGAAGTCCTGGCCCGTGCCGCGCAGAATCGCTGCCCTCGTCTTCATCGACCGACCCTCCTGGAGTGATGCCCGGACTGTCACCATAGATCCGCAGTCGGGACCACGACCAGACCGCGGCACCAGCTAGCGGCCGCGGGGCGCGGCTAGCTGGCCGCGGCGGCCGCCTCCGGCTCGGCCGGGCTGGCCGGCCGCGGCGCGGGCCCGCCACCAGTCCTGGCCGGACCGCGGCAGCAGGTAGATCGGGTCGTAGTACTCGTACTGCCGCTCCAGCGCCAGCGTCGTCCTCCCGCTCGACGCCGGTGCGGTAGTTCTTGGTCCAGTACGAGATGCCGCGGTCGTGGTCGTAGCTGGCGACCTGGTGCACCCAGCGCTTGCCGACATACGGCACGTCGCAGATGAACCGCGGGGTGGCGAAGCCCGGCAGGTAGCCCATGATGTCGTGCTGCAGCTGCTGGGCCTCGGCCAGCGACAGCCGCCAGTGCTCGGAGTTGGGGATCATGTCGCACATGTAGAAGTAGTACGGCATGATCTTGGCGTCATCGAGCAGGGCGAAGCACAGGTCCAGCAGGGCCTGCGCGCTGTCGTTGGTGCCGCGCAGCAGCACGCCCTGGTTGCGCACGTCCCGGATGCCGGTCTCCAGCATCGCCTTGGCGGCCCGGGCGACCAGCGGGGTGACCGACTGGGCGTGGTTGACGTGGGTGTGAATGGCGATGCTGACGTCCTGGCGGGCCGCCTGGGCCGCCAGCCGCTCCATCCCGGCCCGCACCTCATCGGTGAGCCAGAACTGCGGCAGGCCCATCAGCGCCTTGGTGGCCAGCCGGATGTCGCGGACGCTGTCCACCTCGATCAGGCTGGACACGAACGACTCCAGCCGCGGCCAGGGCAGGTTGGCCACGTCGCCGCCGGATACCACCACGTCGCGCACGCCCGGCGTGCGCTGCAGGTAGCCGATCATCGCGCCCAGCCGGTCCTCGCGGGATGACCCGAACTTGTGCTTGTCGATCACCGGGGTCGGGTTGCCGACCAGGTCCATCCGGGTGCAGTGGCCGCAGTACTGCGGGCAGGTCGGCAGCACCTCGGCCAGCACCTTGGTCGGGTAGCGGTGGGTCAGGCCCTCGACCGCCCACATCTCCGCCTCGTGCAGCGAGTCGCGCGAGGCCATCGGGTGCGAGGGCCAGTCGGCGCGGCGGTCGCTGAACACCGGGATCATGTACCGGCGGACCGGGTCGGCGTAGAAGGCGTCGGTGAAGCCCGGCGCGTCCGCGGCGATCCCCGGCGCCATGGTGTTGATCATCTGCGGCGGGACCAGCATCGACATGGTCGCCCGCTCGGCCTGGTCGCGTTCCAGGTCGGCGTAGAACTCCTCGCTCAGCCCGGCGCCCATGACCTGGCGCAGCTGGCGGATGTTCTTGACGCAGTGCGCGCGCTGCCACTGCGCTGAGGCCCACTCATCCGGCGTCACCGCCGCCCAGCCGGGCAGCCGCTGCCAGTCGGGCTCCACCAGTTCGGTATGCCTGTAGACGTATGGCTGGTCGATCATCGACGTGCCTGGCCCTTCCGCTCGGCGACCCTGCCCCGGCGGCCCGCCCGCGCGGCCTGCGAGCCGGTCGGGCGGCTCACCGGCAATCCGGACGAACGCTTGCAGTTCCGGCACACTACGCAAGAACATGCTGTCGGTATAGTTCTGTGCAGGAAATTCTACCGAATCAAGCCAGAAGAACTACCCTGGCCGCATCCCGGCCCGCACTGTCATCAGGAAGGACGGCCCCGGTGACCGCACCGCTGCCCCGCACAGATCCCGCGCCCGCGGCCCGGGAGGGCTCGCCGCTGGGCCTGCACCGGGTGCTGGAGCCCGCCGGCGTGCTGCCCCAGGCCGCCCGGCGGCTGGACCCGCGGCCGGAGATCTGGCCCGATGAGGTGCGGGTCGCGGTGCGCCGGCTGAACCTGGACGCCGCCTCGTTCCGGCAGCTCCGCGAGGCTACCGGCGGCGACGGCCGCCGATATGCGGGCCGCGGTGCTGGGGATCGTCGCCGACCGGGGCAAGATGCAGAACCCGGTGACCGGCTCGGGCGGCATGCTCACCGGGGTCGTGGACGCGGCCGGCCCGGACTCGCCGCTGGGCCTGAAGCCCGGCGACCAGATCGCCACGCTGGTCTCGCTCAGCCTGACCCCGCTGGTCATCACCGACGGCCTGGCCAGCTGGGACGGCCGGTCGGAGCAGGTGCCGTGCGCCGGTCACGCGATCTTGTTCGGCCGGTCCATCGCCGCCGTGCTGCCCGCCGACCTGCCCGCTGAGCTGGCCCTGGCCGTGATGGACGTGTGCGGCG
This sequence comes from uncultured Actinomycetota bacterium, assembly GCA_963780555.1. Taxonomy (GTDB): domain Bacteria; phylum Actinomycetota; class Actinomycetes; order Streptosporangiales; family Streptosporangiaceae; genus DASUBV01. The sequence continues at coordinate 1,852,308 of CAWACD010000002.1, forward strand.
CGCCCGCCCTGACCCACCGGGTCGTCGCCGGCCATGCCGCCGGGGGCAGCCGGGCAGCGCCGGCCCCGTGGTCGCCATCCTCGGCGCGGCCGGCAAGAGCGGCTCCCTGTCGGCCGCCGCCGCGCGCCGGGCCGGCGCCAGCAAGATCATCGGCGTGGTCCCCTTCCAGGCCGAGGCGGACCTGCTGGATGGCGGCCGGCCTGGCCGACGAGATCGTCATCGCCGACGCCCGCGACCCGGTCGGCGTGTCCCGCGCCATCGAGAAGGCCGGCGGCCCGGCCGACGTCACCGTGGTGTGCGTGGACGTGCCCGGCTGCGAGGGCGGCGCCATCCTGGCCACCGCGCCCGGCGGGACGGTCATCTTCTTCTCGATGGCGACGTCCTTCACCGCCGCGGCGCTCGGCGCCGAGGGCGCGGCCGCCGACGTCACCATGCTGGTCGGGAACGGGTATGTTCCCGGACACGCCCAGCTGGCCCTGGACCTGATCCGGGCCGAGCCGGGCGTGCGCGCCCTGTTCGACCGCCGGATCGACGAGAGCGGGTCACCCGAGGCCGGCGAGGCCGGGTCACCCGAGGCAAAGGAGTAATGGTGGAAGCAGTCAGCTCGCCCGGCATGGTTCCGGCCCCCGCGGGCCCTGACCGGCCCGTCACCCGGCGGCTCAGCCTCGATCCGGCCCTGGTGCGCGAGGCCAGGGAGCTGGCCGCCCGGGCCGGCCAGCCGATCGTGGACATGGCCCGGACGCACACCACCGTGTCGGTCGAGCGGGCCGTGCTCCGGCTGGCCGGCCTGCAGGGCGCCGACGACGACGGCATGCCGTGGGTCAACCGGCTCGCCGACGCCGTCCGCGACAGCACCGGCCTGGAGCACGGCGTGGCCCTGCCCGTCTGGGACGCGCTGCGCGCCGGCAACTACCCCGACCTGGGCGCGCTGGCGCGCGACGCCGCCGCCGGGAAGGTGTCGTTCCGGATCCCCGGCGGCGCCGACGCGCACGCCGCCAGGGACGCCGCAGCGGCCGCCCTGGGCCGCGGCATCGCCCGGATCGACGCCCAGCGCGCTGCCCGCGACCAGATGATCGCGCAGACCTCCCAGCCGCGGATGCCGTGGATCTACCTGATCGTGGCCACCGGCGACATCTACGAGGACATCCCGCAGGCCCAGGCCGCGGCCCGCGAGGGCGCCGACATCATCGCCGTGATCCGGTCCACCGGCCAGTCGCTGCTGGACTACGTGCCCGAGGGCGCCACCCGCGAGGGCTTCGCCGGCACCTACGCCACCCAGGAGAACTTCCGGCTGATGCGGGCCGCGCTGGACGAGACCTCCCGCGAGCTGGGCCGCTACGTCCGGCTGACCAACTACGCCTCGGGCCTGTGCATGCCCGAGATCGCGTCGCTGGCCGGGCTGGAGCGCCTGGACATGATGCTCAACGACTGCATGTACGGGATCATCTTCCGCGACATCAACCCCCGCCGGACCTTCATCGACCAGCGGTTCTCCCGGCAGATCCACGCCCGCGCCGGGATCGTCATCAACACCGGCGAGGACAACTACCTGACCACCGCCGACGCCGTGGACGCCGCGCACACCGTGGTGGTCAGCCAGCTGATGAACGAGTTCTTCGGCAAGGAGGCCGGCCTGGCCGACGGCCAGCTGGGCCTGGGGCACGCGTTCGAGATCAACCCCGCCGTGCCGGACTCGTTCCTGCTGGAGCTGGCGCACGCCCAGCTGATCCGCGAGCTGTTCCCCGACGCCCCGCTGAAGTACATGCCGCCGACCAAGCACATGACCGGCAACGTGTTCGCCGGCTACCTGCTGGACGCGTTCTTCAACCTGGCCGGGGTGATGACCGACCAGTCGATCCTGCTGATCGGCATGATGACCGAGGGCATCCACACCCCGTTCCTGTCCGACCGGGACCTGGCCCTGGAGAACGTCCGCTACGTGCGCGACGCCGCCGGGCGGCTCGGCGAGAGCTTCCAGCCCGACGCCGGGCGGGTTCATCGACCAGCGGGCCAGCCAGGTGCTGGCCGAGGCCGTCGCGCTGCTGCGCCGGATCACCGACGAGGGCCTGCTGACCGCGATCGCCGACGGCACCTTCGGCATCACCCGGCGCCCGGCCGACGGCGGCCGCGGCCTGGACGGCGTCATCGAGCAGGCCGACGGGTACTTCAACCCGGCCAGGGACATCCTGGAGGGCACGGACGCGGCCGGGCGACCCGGCCGCCGAGCTGAGCGAGATCGGAGCCTCGTCATGAGCGACCAGCCCCAGTCCGGCCAGCAGCACGCCGGCGAGCTCCAGCCGGGTCAGCAGCAGCCGCAGATCGTCCGGCCCTACGGGGACACCACCGGCGACGGCCGGGTGCAGGTGTCGTTCACCCTGCCCGTGCCCGTTCGGCACCGCCACCGAGCGGGCCCGGGCCGAGGGCGCCGCGCTGCAGCTGGCGGCCAAGATGGGCCTGGACCCGGCCATGGTCGTGCACGCCAAGGGCATGGGCCCGGACTTCACGTTCTTCATCGTCTACGGCCGCGTCGGCCACCTGGTCGACCTGTCGCAGGTCGTGGTCGCCGAGCGCGAGTTCCCGCTGCTGTCCCCGGCCGAGGTCAACCTGCGGATCCGCTCCGGCCTGGGCCGCAAGCTGGTCGTCGTCGGCGCCTGCATCGGCACCGACGCGCACACCGTCGGCATCGACGCGATCCTCAACGTCAAGGGGCACGCGGGGGAGAAGGGCCTGGAGTACTACCGGGAGATCCGCGTGGTCAACCTGGGCTCCCAGGTCGAGGTGGACAAGCTGGTGGACCGGGCGAAGGCCGAGGGCGCGGACGCCGTCCTGGTCAGCCAGGTCGTCACCCAGCGGGACGCGCACATCCAGAACGTGCAGCAGATGGCGGCCGCCTTCGACGCAGCCGGCCCGCGCCGGCCGCTGCTGGTCGTCGGCGGCCCGCGCTTCGACCCGGCCAGCGCGCCCAGCCTGGGCGTGGACAAGGTCTTCGGCAAGGGCACCACGCCCGGCGAGGTGGCCAGCTACCTGGCCTACAGCCTGGCCCCCGCGCCAGCCCCGGCACTGGCCGAGGCCAGCGCGTGAGCGCCGGAGCCGGGGCCGCCGAGCACCGGGGCCGCCGACCCGCGGCTGGGCCTGACCGTCACCCACCGCCGGTACGTGCCCTACAGCCACGCGCACTACGGCGGCAACCTGGTCGACGGCGCGTACGTGCTCGGCCTGTTCGGCGACGTGGCGACCGAGGCGTCGATCCGCTGCGACGGGGACGAGGGGCTGTTCGCGTCCTACTCCGACGTGCAGTTCCGTGCCCCGCTGCTGGCCGGCGACGTCGTGGAGGTCACCGCGACGGTGACCCGGCTGGGCACCCGCAGCCGCGGCATGTCGTTCGAGGCGCGCGTTGTCTGCCGCGCCGAGCCCGGCCGCGGCCCGTCAGCGGCCCGCGTCCTGGCCGAGCCCGTCACGGTCGTCTCGGCCACCGGCACCATCGTCGCCCCGCCCCCGGAAGCCTGACCGCCGCAGGTCAGTCGTCGCGGGAGTCGTAGGCCTGCTGGCTTCGCTCGATGCCGGGGTTGTGCTCGACCGCCCACTCGGCAAGTGTCACGGCGGGCTCGATCAGCGTGCGGCCCGTGGCCGTGAGCTCGTACTCCACGCGCGGCGGCACCTCGGCGTGGACCGTGCGCCCGACGAGCCCGTCCCGTTCCAGGTGGCGCAGCGTCAGGGTCAGCATCCGCTGGGAGATGCCGGGGATGCGCTGCTGCAGCGCCGTGAACCGCATCCGCTCGCCGTGCAGGGTCGCGACCACGAGCAGCGTCCACTTGTCGCCGATGCGGTCGAGGATGCCGCGGATGGCGCGGCCGCCGTCGCCGCGGATCAGGCAGGTCTTCTCGTACCTCGACATCACGTTCCCCGGCTCGGTCAGGCACACCGGTGTGCCTTTTGCAGGCGCCTCGATAGTGACCCATCATGGGGCTGCTTACAACTCGTAACTATCGGAGGGCGTCGCCGTGGTTGTCGCGTACTGGATCGTTGCCGGGCTGCTGGGCCTGTTCTATCTCTACGCCGGCGCCAAGAAGGTTGCCCAGAGTAAGGAGCAGCTCGCGCCGATGATGGGGTGGGTCGACACCGTCCCGATGCCGGTGGTCCGGCTGATCGGCGGGGTGGAGATCCTCGGTGTGGCCGGGCTGATCCTGCCGCCGGCGACGGGAATAGTGCCCGCCCTGGCGATCGCGGCGGCGATCGGTTTCGCGGCCTTGCAGGTCCTGGCTACGGGCCTGCACCTGTCGCGGGGTGAGGCTAAGGTCACCAGCCTGAACGTGGCCCTCATCGTCGCGGCCGCTGTCGTGGCCTGGCTGGCTACGGCATTCTGAGCAGGAGCCGGCGGACAGCGCCTTTGGACGCCGGGGAATGACGGCAGGCATCGCTAGCCTGAGGTCCATGTCGGGCGATCGCATTGAGCAGCGGGCACTGCTGCGACCCGAGGTGCCGCCTGCGCGGACGACGCTAGTAGTCCGAGGCGGACGTGATACGCGTGACAAGCTGAGCAGCCACGCCAGGCGGACGGCGCGAGCCTGGTCGCTGGACGGGCTGCCGCTCCTCGGGATTTCGGTCTTCGCGGTACTCGATATGCCGCTGGAGGTGCTTCTGCGGCGCCGGTTTGCCAGCTTCCGTACCGTCTACCTGCCCACAGTCGGCCATCTCGACGAGCATGGATTTGAGTTACTGGCCACTGGGCAGCGGCCTCACTTCACCATTCGCCACTGCAGCGCGCCGACGATCTGGAACTGAAGAAACTGCTGGCCGCGCTAGGGCCTGCCGGGCCTAACCCCCAGTACGCTAAGAGCGATGTCTGGCGAGAGGAGGGCTGAACATGTACCGCGTCGATATCAGTGCGGATCTCAACGATGAAGATCACACGGGTTTCTTGTGGACGTTTCTTGACGAGGCCCGAGACCCCGCCCAGATCACGCCGGGCGCCCTCGTGGTGGCGGGTGACGAGGATGCCGCAGCAGTATGCCAGGTCGTAGATCTTGTCCCGGCAGGCGATGGCACCATCGTTCACCTGCGGCTGCTGCCGGGTCTGGTGGACGACTACCGGGCCCTGGTCGAAAGGGCACTGGCCAGTTAGCCGTCAGCGCGTGTCGCGGGGCGAGGCGAAGATCACCAGCCTGAACATGGCCCTCATCGCCGCGGCCGCTGTCGTGGCCTGGCTGGCTACGGCGCTGTGACGGCGGAATCCCCGGTCGGCTGGATGATCGATCTTGTCCCGCGCCGGACACTGGCGCCCGCCTGGAGGCGGGCCTGCACTCCGCCATTCGCGGACGTGGCCGGCCCGGCTGAGGCACCGGCACATCACCCCGTACGGATGATCCGGAGGCGGGCCGGCCCTGCCTAGGCTGGCGCGAGCGAGCGGGGCGCTGTGCGCACAGACCGGTGCTGCGGGGGGAAGGAGCGGGGCCAGATGGCAACGACAGCATGGAGTTTCGGGGGCACGGAAGGGGCCGATGACGCTGTCATGCGGCTCAAGGAGCTGAATACCCAGGACCTCATCGACGTGCAGGACATCACCGTGCTGCGCTGGCCGCACTATGCCGCGGCACCCCTGGCGCATGAGCATGTGACGGACGAGGGCACAAAGGTCGCCAGCCTGGTGCACAAGTTCCGGCATCCTGTCATTGACACCACGATGCTGGAATCGGTCAAAAGTGACATGGCCCCGGGGACTTCGGCCCTGGTCCTGCTGAGCGCCGATGCGGCGGTTGACCAGGTCGTGCAGGCGTTCCAGGGCCGGGCTATGGAGCTGATCCGATCGGATCTGTCGGTCCAGCAGCAGGATCGGCTCCGGGCTGCCTTCGGCCAGTCACCGGGCGCTGGCCCGCAGGGCTAGGACCCTGAGACGTCCGCGGCATCTCAGGGGTCGGGCCAGGGGCATTCCCGATACCCGCTGGCCGCCCGCGGCCGCAGGCTGGAGGCATCGGCAGCACCGCTGCCCTACGACTGGAGACCGAGCACCATGCCTGCGATCATCGTCCTCGTCATCGCCGCCATCGTGGCCGTGACCATCCTCAGCGCCGCTGTCCACGTCCTGTTCTCGCCGTGGCTGCTGCTGGTGGTCATCGGCATCGTGGTCTGGGTCAGGTTCCGCCCGCGGCATTCCCGCCAGTCGCACAGGTAGCGCTGCCTGCCGGGTTACTGCAGCCGCGGGGTGTCGTAGGTACCGACGACCAGGCCGTCGCGCATCTCGAGGCCGGTGAACTGGTCGGTGGGGCCGGTGTAGCAGTAGAAGCGCACGACGGTGCCGTCCGGGTCCGGCACGTCCAGGCGCGGTCCGGCCGGAGTGTCGTAGATACCGCTGTGGGCGATGCCCAGCCGGTCCCACCGGGCCGCGATGTCTTCCAGGACCGACCGCGAGGCGGGCAGGAAGGCGACCACATCGAAGCCGTCGAGGCTGGGCTGGCTCGCGCACGCTGCCCGGTCCCGCAGGGCGATGTTGAAACGGCCCTGCGGGTCGATCAGCCCGGCACCGCGCAGCACGCCGTCCTCGACAAACTCGGTCCACAATCGCAGGTCGAGGAGCTGGCGGTACCAGGTCACGCTCCGGGCGAGGTCCGTGACAGGCAGCTTGACCTGCGCGATCCGGTCCAGTCCGGCAATCCCGGCAGGCGCGGCGGTCATCTGCTGCCTCCCGCGGCCCGCCCGGCGGGACCTGGAGCTGCCGGTCCCGCGGCTGTCCGCTGAGTTGCGGGCTTTTTTCCTGCCATCGCTGCCCCCTCGCTAGATGGCTGCCGCCGAGCCGCCGCTAGCTGTACCGCCCCGCATCCCCTGCCAGCCCATCATCGCAGCCCGGCCCGGCCGTCCGGGCCTGCGCCGGAACGGCCAGGGCCTGCCAGCGTGGCTGGCAGGCCCTGGTTCTCATCCGCGGCCGGGCTCCGGGCAGCCTGCCGCGCCCGATGGCGGCCCTACTCGGAGCCGAAGGCCTTGATCTCGGCCTGCTCGGTCTCGGTCAGCTCGCGGGGCACGTCGCCCTTGGCGATCTTGGCGCTCTGCACCTGGTGCCGGATGCCGTCGACCACCTCCGGGTTGGCCAGGGTAGTGACGTCGCCGACGTCGGTGAAGTTGGACACCGCGGCGATCACCCGGCGCATGATCTTGCCGGACCGGGTCTTGGGCATGTCCGGCACGATCCAGACGTTCTTCGGCCGGGCGATCTTGCCGATCTCGACCTCGATCGCCTCGGTGACCTTGGCGTCCATGCCCTCGGCGGGGACGCCCGGCTTGAGCGCGATGTACATCTCCACCGCGCGGCCGCGGATGTCGTCGACCACCGGCACGGCGGCCGCCTCGGCGACCTCGCTCGACGGTCAGCGACGGCGGACTCCAGCTCCTTGGTGCCCAGCCGGTGGCCGGCGACGTTGATGACGTCGTCGACGCGGCCCAGGATCCGGTAGTAGCCGTCGGCGGCCTGCAGCGCGCCGTCGCCGGCGAAGTACGGCCAGTCGTGCCAGTCCTTGCTGTCCGGGTCGGCGTTGTACTTGCGGTAGTACACGTCGATGAACCGCTCGGGCTGGCCCCAGATCGTCTGCATGATGCCCGGCCACGGGTTGCGGATGCAGATGTTGCCCGCCTTGCCGCTGCCGGCCGGGATCTCGTTGCGGTCCTCGTCGTAGATGACGCCGTAGATGCCCAGCGCGGTCGGGCCGCAGCTGCCGGGCTTCATCGGCTGCAGGCCGGGCAGGGTGCTGCCGAGGAAGCCGCCGGTCTCGGTCTGCCACCAGGTGTCGACGATGGCCGCCTCGCCCTTGCCGACCGGTTCGTAGTACCAGCGCCAGACCTCGGGCTCGATCGGCTCGCCGACCGTGGTCATGTGCTTGAAGTGGTAGTCGTACTTGGCCGGCTCGTCCGGGCCGACCTTGCGCAGCATCCGGATCGCGGTCGGGCGAGGTGTGGAAGATGTTCACGCCGAGCTTCTCGGCGATCCGCCACGGCCGGCCCGCGTCGGGGTAGTTGGGCGTGCCCTCGTAGATCACCGTGGTGGTGCCCAGGGCCAGCGGGCCGTAGACGATGTAGGAGTGGCCGGTGATCCAGCCGATGTCGGCCATGCACCAGTACATGTCGTCGGGGTGGATGTCCTGGTAGTACTTCGACGTCCCGGCCACGTAGGACAGGTAGCCGCCGGTGGAGTGCTGGGCGCCCTTGGGCCGCCCGGTGGTGCCGCTGGTGTACATCAGGAACAGCGGCGCCTCGGCCGGCAGGGACACCGGGGCGACTTCCTGCCCGGCGAAGTCGCCCAGCACCTCGTCCACGAAGAAGTCGCGGCCGTCGGTCATCGGCGTCTGCGAGGCGTACTGCCCGGCGTGCCGCCGCCAGACCAGGACCTTGTCGACCTCCTGGTCCTGCCGGGCCGCCTCGGCCAGCGCCTCGTCGGCCTTGACCTTGTGGTCGATCAGGTCGCCGCTGCGGTAATAGCCGTCCATGGTGATCAGGACCCGGCTGCCGGAGTCGGCGATCCGGGTGCCGCAGGCGTTGCCGCTGAAGCCGCCGAACACCTGGGAGTGAATGACGCCCAGGCGCGCGCAGGCCAGCATCGTGATGGGCAGCTCGGGCACCATCGGCATGTGCAGCGTGACCCGGTCGCCGGTCTTCAGGCCGGCGAAGTCCCGCAGCAGCGCCGCGAACTCGTTGACCCGGCGCAGCAGCTCGCCGTAGCTGATGTGGACCGGCTCGTCGGCCTCCGGCTCGGCCACCCAGATGATCGCGTCCTTATCCGGGCTTGGCCTCCGCGTGCCGGTCGACGCAGTTATAGCTGGCGTTCAGCTTGCCGCCGACGAACCACTTCCAGAATGGCGGGTTCGCTGTATCCAGGGTCGTGTGCCAGGGCTCGTCCCAGGTCAGCAGGTCGGCGTATTCGCGTGAAGCACTCCGGGAACTTGTCCTCGCTGAACCGGTCGAAGATCGCCGGGTCGTTCGCGTTGGCCTGCGCCGATGAACGCCGCTGGCGGCTGGTAGTACTCCTCCTCGCGCCAGTGCACCGCGATCTGGGACTCAGAGACCTGCCGACTCCGGGTTTTCTGTCATTCTGTGTCCTCCAGCCGGAATGAATCCGCGCGCTGCGGACGCGTAGCGCCGCCGTCCGGGTCAGACTCAGCTCAAAGCCGGGCCGCCGGCATAGCTTCCGGGCACAGCACAGCTTAGGGACGCCTGCCTCAGAAAGGTCGTACTGGTCGCCCATGACAACCCTGTCATGCTGCCCTCACACGCTACGGGAGCCTCAATCGTATCGCTGCCGGACAACGCCCGAACAGGCCCGTCATCGCGGCCGGCCGGTGCAAGCTGCATCGTTCCTGGTAGGACAGGTTGACATCGGCGCGATCGACGGTATGTTTCTGCGCAGTCCAGCACCGGAGCACACGCCGGCCGCGGGGGCGCAGACCGCCCAGGGCGCCCGGCTGGACGGGGGGTTGGACCCAGGAGGGGCCCGGGTACCCAGTAGACAACGGAGCGCGATCCCGTTACCGACGGGACGCGAGTCCGGTCCGAAGGGTGTCCCGGGCCCTCTTCCGCGACGCCGGGCTGCGGAACCGCCGCGCCTGCGGCCTGGCTGCTGAACGCAGAGTGCTGCTGCACCGGGCGCCGGGCGGCCGGCAGGTGTTGCTACGCATGCGCACTGGCCGCTGCCCGCCGACAGGCAGCTGAGGCAGCCGCAGAGTGACGCAGCCGTCAGCGAAGTGCAGCCCGCGGCCCGGTCGGCCAGGTGGCGGTCATCATCCCGACCTACAACGAGCTGGCCAACCTGGAGGACATCGTCGGCCGGGTGCGCGCCGCGGTGCCCGCCGCGGACATCCTGGTGGTCGACGACAACAGCCCCGACGGGACCGGGGAGCTGGCCGACAAGCTGGCCGCCGGCGACGACCACGTCACGGTGCTGCACCGGCCGGGCAAGGCCGGCCTGGGTGCCGCCTACATCGCCGGCTTCGGCTGGGCGCTGGAGCGCGGCTACGGCACGCTGGTGGAGATGGACGCCGACGGCTCGCACGACCCGGCCGAGCTGCCGCGGCATGCTCACCGCGCTGGCGGACGCCGACCTGGTCATCGGCTCGCGCTGGGTGCCGGGCGGCATGGTGCGGAACTGGCCCCGGTCGCGGCAGCTGCTGTCGCGCGGCGGGAACACCGTACGCCCGGCTGATGCTCGGCATCGGCGTGCACGACGCCACCGGCGGCTACCGGGCCTACCGGGCCGGCGACCCTGCGCGCCATCGGCCTGGACCAGGTGGAGTCGCAGGGCTACTGCTTCCAGATGGACCTGACGCTGCGCACCGTCAGCGCGGGGCATGAGGTGGCGCGAGGTGCCGATCACGTTCACCGAGCGCACGCGCGGCGCCAGCAAGATGAGCCGGGCCATCGTGGCCGAGGCGTTGTGGCGGGTGACCGCAGTGGGGCGTGCGACGCAGACCAGCGCCCGGCCGGGCCGGGCGCTGATCGCTGCTGGCAGTGCGTGCGGTGGGTGGGCTAGGCGCTCTTGCGCTGGCGGGCTGGTGCGAGCGGCCAGGCTGCTCGGCGCCGCGCTCGCCGCGGATGACCGCCAGCCGCTCGGCCAGCACTTCCTCCAGGTCGGCGATGCGTGCGCCGCTCCATGAGCATGTCCCAGTGGCTGCGCGGCGGCTTGGCCTTCTTCGGGCGTCGGCAGGTCGCCGGTCACGGTGACCGCGGTCGCCCCGCAGACCCGGCACTCCCAGTTCGCGGGCAGCTCGGCCTCGGCGGAGAAGGGCACCGTGAACCGGTGGCCCTTGCGGGCAGTCGAAAGCGACCTCCTGGCGGGGGCCAGGTCGGTGTTGCGGTCGTTCTCGTAGCTCGTTGCTCCGAGTCGGGTGCCGCGAAGTGCGCGTTCGGCCATAAGTTCCACTGCCTCTCAGGCGCTCAGCCGTCCTACTTAACAACGGTGAGTACGCGGACAAGATTCCCTCCGGCCCGGAGTTCCAACCCCCGCTGGGCGGACCCGATCTCGGTTCCGATCCGCCTGCCGCACAAGGGTTCGCAGGCCCGGGGCTCCGGTCCGGTGATTTCTGCTCCGGCAGCGCCCCTCGCCGCGGGTGCCAGCCGCCTCGACTCTGCAGGACCTCACGCAGCGCGACCGTATGGTCGGTCATGATGCCGTCTGCGCCGAGGTCCAGCAGCCGCGTCATCTCCGCCGGGTCGTTGACCGTCCAGACGTGCACCTGCAGCCCGGCGGCGTGCGCGCGGCGGAGGAACCGGGCGCGTGGCCAGCCCGGCCGGCACCTGCGCGCAGCCGGATCCCGAGCCGGGCGAACCGCGCGGCCTGACCGGCAGTGCCCGGTGCCGTAGCGGAGCAGCGCCGATCTCGGCGGGCGGAGGTGGCCAGTGCAGACCGGCCGGTCCAGCAGCCCGCCGGACCGCGGCCAGCCGCGCGCCCGGAGAAGGAGGTCAGGCAGACCCGGTCCCAGGCCGCCGGTCCGGCGCGATCACCCCGGCCACCGGCGCCGACCGCCGGGTCGTCCTTGATGTCGATGTTGAACCGGACGTCGGGCCAGCGCGCCAGCAGGTCGGCCAGCAGCGGGATGGGCTCGGTGCCGTCGATCCGGGCCGCGGCCACCTGCGCCCAGGGCAGCCGCGGCGATGGCGCCCGCGGCGTCGGTCACCCGGTCCAGGCGTCTTGTCGTGGAACGCCACCACCTGCCCGTCGGCCGTGGCGTGCGCGTCGGTCTCCAGGTAGGCGTAGCCGAGCCCGACGGCGTGCTCGAAGGCCGCCAGGAGTTCTCCGGGAAGTGGCCCGCGCCGCCGCGGTGGGCGAATGCCAGCGGCCGCGGATGATCGAGGAACCCGTCGGCGGGGCGAGGCCAGGCACGGCCTCAGTATCCGGCCCGGCCGCGTCCGCCTCCTGCGGGCCTGCCGGGGCAGGCTCCGGCTCGCCGGCGGCTGGCCGGCCCACTCCCGCCGCCGCGACCTCGGCCAGCGCGATGGCCGCCGCGGCGGCCACGTTCAGCGAGCCGACCCGGCCCGCCTGCGGGATGTAGGCGACCGGGTCGGCGGCCGCCAGCAGGCCGGCCGAGCAGCCCCGGTCCTCGTTGCCCAGGGCCAGGCAGACGTCGCCGTCCAGCGCCGCCTCATGCAGCGGCACCGCGCCGCTGGCCAGCTCGACCGCCACCACGGCCAGCCCGGCCGCCCGGGCCGCGGCCACCCCGGCCGCCGCGTCGGGCAGCTGCGCCCACGGCAGGTAGCGGCCGGTGCCCAGCGCGGTCTTGCGGGCCGAGGGATGGTCGGGCGAGGCAGTGTCGCCGCACAGCCACAGCTGGTCGACGCCGAATGCGGCCGCCGTCCGGATGATCGACCCACGTTGAACGGCTGCCCGACCGACTCCAGCAGCAGCCCGATCCGGCCCTGGGTGCGGCGGCGCCAGGACCGGTTCAGCCGCTTCACGTCGGTCGCGCCGAGCTGCCGCGGCCCGGCCGGGGCGCCGGCCCCGGAATTCCCGTTACTGGTCATCGCCGGACCCATCATCCGCCGGGGCCGCCCGGCTGACCCGCAGCACCCGGTACCCGGCGCGGGCCGCCACCCGGTCAGCCGCCCAGCCCGTCGCCCGCCAGCCAGCGCTGCAGCGAGTCCGAGCCCAGGTTGCGCTGCACCACCAGGTAGGCGGCGCCGCCGGGAGCCAGCCGGGCCAGCCAGGCGGCGAGCAGCTCATGCAGGGCCGCCTTGCCGATCCGGATCGGCGGGTTGGACCAGATCAGCTCGAAGCGCGGCGGGCAGGGCCGGGTCGCCGGGCGGCAGGCAGCGGACGTGCTCCAGCCCGGCGGCCGCGGCGTTGCGGCGGCACAGGTCCAGCGCCCGGCGGTTCACGTCGGTGGCCCACACGGCGGCGCCCGGCGCCCGGCTGGCCAGGGTCAGCGCCAGCGGCCCGTAGCCGCAGCCCAGGTCGAGCAGGTTGCCGGCCGGCCGGGGGCGGCGGCGCGGTCTCCAGCAGCAGCCGGGTGCCCGGGTCCAGCCGGCCCGGGGAGAACACCCCGGTGTCGGTGGCCAGGGCCAGGTGCAGGTCCGGCAGCACGACGTGCACCGAGCCCCGGCCGGTGCGCGGCCGAGGGCTGCTCAGCGAAGTACTGGGTGCTCACGCGGCGGACACTCCGGCGGCGGCCAGCGCCGGGTCGATGTAGCGTGCGGGTGACCCAGCGCTCGACCACGAACGTCAGGCATCGGGATGGTGCCGGCCAGCAGCACGATCACCGTGCGCGGGCTGGCGACCGGCATCCGCACCGCGCGGGTCATCGCGAAGGCGACCAGCACGTACACGATGTAGAGGAACCCGTGCGCGGTGCCGACGTAGCGGACCACGATCAGGTTATTGGCCCACACCTGCAGCGGGATCCCGACAAAGACCAGCACCATCAGCACCACGCCGGTCACGTAGGCCATGACCCGGTAAGCGCGCACCACTAGCTGGAGCGTGTCTGCACGCACCAGGACCTCCTTCTGCGAAACGTGAGCCCGGGCGGGCTGGCGCCGGTGGTCCGGCGGCCGGCGGTGCTCGCCAGCCGGGCCGGGTGCCTAGCCCAGCCCCGGTCGCCGGACCTGCCCCCGGCCCTGCTTGCTCAGCTGGGCCAGGTAGGCGTTGTACTCGTCGAGCTCGGGGTCATCGTCGTCCTCGCCGGCTGCGTCCGCGGCCGGCCGCCTGCCCGGCGCAGCGCGGTCAGCGGCAGCCCGGCCGCCGGGTCAGCAGCCAGCGCCGCGTCCGCGTCGCCAGGCGCCTTCTGCCGGCCGGCGCCTCGTCCAGGATGGTCTTGGCCCAGAAGACCAGCCCGAACGCGGAGAAGACCGGCCACTCAAAGGTATAGGCCCAGCTCAGCGCGTTCCCGCCCTCGGCACGGTGGAACTGCCAGTCGCCCAGCCACAGCATGCCGAACACGGCCGCGACCGTGAACGCGTGCCAGGCGAGCCACCGCGGGGTAATCACGAACCGCCAACGCGATCGTGCCGTAGCGCCGGACATGCCCCGAGCCTAGCGCTGCAGCGCAACGCCGCGGTGCGCAGGCTCGCGCGGGCGGTGCGCGGACAACCATGACGAAACGAGGCGGAGCCGGGGCGGCGGCGGCATGATTACGCAGAGCAACAAGCGAGTCACTGCACGAGACCGGCCGAGGGTCAGTGATAATCGGTCGCATGTCTCTAGCTGAACTGCTCTCGGGCCGGGTCGGCCATGCCGCCCGGCTGCCTGACCGGCTCGAGGAGCTGCGCGGGCCGGCCAGGGGGGTGGTCGTGCTGCCGCGGCACCTGTCCTGGCCGGGCATGCGCGAGTTCGATGTCACCGACGACAGCACCCGCCGCAGCATGTACGGCATCGTGCTCACCCAGGGCCAGCGCAACGACATGATGCGGTTCCTCAACCCGGCCCTGCTGCGCGCGGACTGGCCGCAGATCCGGGGCGCGCTCGACCCCCGGCTGCGGCGCTGCTGCGAGCGGCGCTTCGCGCTGGCCGGGCCGGCCGCGCCGGCCGGGGCTGACCAGGTCACGGTCAGCGGCCGGGCCGGGGCGGGGCGCTAGCCCCGGCGGCGGCTTTCCGGGACGGCCGGCCGCCTCAGGGAGTCCACAGGATGTCGGCGCTGGTGGCGCTGATGTTCATGGACATGCTGCATTCCTGGTCGAAGACCTCGTGCTGGAAGGCCGGCGTGGCCGGGGCCGCGCTGTGGGTGTCGATGGCGATGTTCCGGAAGACGCCGTGGTGGTTGGCGAACAGCATGTTGCAGCCCGAGGCCCCGTAGGACTCCAGCACCCCGCCCTGGGCGCTGACGTAGGACGGCGAGCTCACCACGCTGATGCTGGAGACATTGCCGTTGTTGGTGTCGGTCGTGGTGATGGCCCAGGTGCAGCCGCCGCCGGAGGAGTTGCAGCTGCGGGCGGTCATCGCGCCCGCGATCGTGTCGCCGGGGGTTTCCCGGTACAGGAAGCCGGCCGCGACGTTGTTGGCGCCCCAGACGTAGTAGGAGTCCATCCACATGAAGTTTCCGCCGATGGCCCCCGTGCTCGGCTTGCCGCTGGCAGCGGTCGAGCCGTAGCCGATGACGGGCTGGATGATGGAGTCCCCGGCGGCGTCCTCGAAGGAGGAGAACAGGTAGTCGGTGGCGCCGCTGGCGGCCGGGGCCGTGGGCAGGGCGTACCGGACCGACAGCGAGGTCAGCCACGTCGGGGCATTCCACCAGGAGGCCTGCAGCCAGCCGCCCGTGGTGGGGGCGACGGCGGGCCTGGCGGGCAGGCCGGAGTGCGCGGCTGGCCGGGACGGACCAGCCGGGGGTACTGGCAGGACGCGAAGGACCGGACCGCGCCCGAGGCCAGGATGATCTTGCTGTGGATGGTGTCGAGCGTGCCGCCGCGCGGGATCTGGTGGACGCAGGAGTGGAATTCCAGGCCGTCGGGCGTCCGCAGCCAGTACCGGGATTTCAGGGCTCGTGCATAAAGGGCGGCGCTGGAGCTGACTTTTGGCCCGCCCGCCCGTATTCCGATGCCGGACGGGCCGCCGGGGCTGGTCGCGGCCGCGTGGCCGGACGGGCGCGTGGCGGCATTCGCTGCGGTTCCGGCCAGGGCAGTTGCCCCGGCGCAGGTGACCAGGAAGAGGAACAGGGCTAAAGCTCGCTTCACGTGCAGCCTCCGGCTATCCGAAATCGGTCAGGCGCACGCTAACAATTAATTATAGGTAAATCTAGGCTCTTGTCCCCTTATTCGACTGCCATTAACATGCACAGATCAGCCGCCCCGCGGGTTTCGGCGAACCGAATACCGGGATATACGGCTGTCGGCGGTTAGCGCAGCAGCAGCCGGGCGGCCAGTTCCAGGTGGTTGCTCACGTCGTTGGCGGAGGCCCGCCGGGTCACCCAGGCAACCAGGTTCGACAGCCATACATCGCCGATCACCCGCGCGATGGCCACATCGTCGGCTGACGGCTCGCCATCGTGCATCGCCTTGGTCAGCATCCGCTCCATCAGCCGGGCCACGGTGTTGACCTCGTTGGCCGCGCCGGGATCGGCGAACATGAACGCCCGGGTCATTGCCTCAGTCAGCATCGGCTCGCGCTGCATCGCCCGGGTCACCCGGCCCAGCACGTACAGCATCCGCTCATACGGCGAGTCGCCCGGGATCGGCGTGCGGTCCAGCCGGTCCTGCGCCCGCTCGAACTCGCGGGCCAGCCCTGAGACGAGCAGGTGGATCTTGGACGGGAAGTACCGGTACAGCGTGCCGAGCGCCACGTCCGCCTGATCGGCGACCGTCCGCATCTGGACCGCGTCATAGCCGCCCTTAGCGGCCAGCACCAGCGTGGCGTCCAGGATCCGGCGGCGCCGGTCCCGCTGCGCCGCTGAGCCGAGCTCGGCGTCTGCGGGCGCGCTGATGCTACGTGTTCTCGGCGGTGTCATCCGGCCCTCTCCTTGCGCTGGCCTGGCGGTCACGCGCCGGCCCCTCCCCGGTGGCCACCATAACAGCGACGGCGCCTGGCCAGCTGTTGCGGCAGTGCCGTCCCGCGGCCGTCGCTCAGAGCTATAACGTGTTCTAACTCTAGGTTGACGAGAGCTAGCTCCGGGGCGCGGCAGTCCTGGACCGCATGCTCCCGGCAGCGCATGATGACCGCATGAGACGACCCCTGTTAGCCGTTCCCGTGACCCTGGCAGCGGTCGCTGCCCTGATGCTCGGCGCCGCCATTCCGGCGAGCGCGCAGGCCGCTCCGGCCGCGGCCCGGAGGCACGCGATCGTGATCAAGGAGATCTTCTACAACTCGCCCGGCGCGGACCACGGATCGAACGCCAGCCTGAACGCCGAGTGGGTGAAGCTGTACAACCGCAGCAGCCAGCCGGTGCACCTGACCGGGTGGACCGTGCGCGACGCATCGCATCACGTGTACACGTTCGGGAACTTCATCCTGCGGTCGAAGCAGTCGGTGAAGGTGCACACCGGCCGAGGCCGCGACACCCGCTCCAGCGTGTTCCAGGACCGCCGGGCATACGTGTGGAATAACAATGGCGACCGGGCCGTGCTCAGGAAGGCCAGCGGCTTGTTCCGGGATAGCTGCTCCTACTCCGACCCGCACGAGCAGTTCTCCTCGAAGGCATGCTAGGAACGGAGCTGGAGCCGGACAACCTGCAGACACCGAAGGCGGAGCCGAGATGGCGCGAGTTCTCTACACGGCAGCGGCAACGGTCACCGGTGGCCGGGCCAGCGGTCACGGTCGCACGAGTGACGGAGCCCTGGAGGTGCAGCTCCGCTCGCCGAAGGAGATGGGCGGCGAGGGTGGCGGCACTAACCCGGAACAGCTGTTCGCCGTGGGCTATGCGGCCTGCTTCGAGAGCGCCCTGGGCGTGATCGGCCGCCGGGAGCGCGCCGAGGTGGGCGATGTCTCGATCGACAGCCGGGTGAGCCTGCTGCCCACCGAGGAGCGCGGATTCAAGCTCGCCGTGGAACTCGACGTCACCCTGCCGCAGGTTCCCGACCCAGAGCAGGCGGCGCGGCTGGTGACTGCCGCCCATCAGGTGTGCCCGTACTCCAATGCCACCCGGGGCAACATCGACGTGACGCTGACCGTGAACGGCCGGGAGATCAGCTGAGCTGATCCGCGGCCGGGTTACTGCGTGGCTGTGGCGGCCGCGGCAGGGACGGTTCCGGCAGAATTCGGCTAGCCGAATGTGACGGTGATGGTGGCCTGGGGGAACCCCAGGATCCCCGGGCCCGCCTGGCCGCTCACCGACCACTCCTTGACCGTGGTCAGGTGCGAGATCAGGCTCCACAGCCGCTTCCAGGCCTTGGTCAGCGCCTTCTTGATCGAGCTGAACACGGTGCCGACCTTGCCGATCTGCACAGCCACCACTGACGCGGAGGTGGTCTGGTCCTCAGCCTCGTCGATGTCGCTCTCCAGGGCCTGCAGCTGCGCCATGGCCGAGACCGACAGGTCGCGCGCTTCCTCCGGCCTGGCCTCGGCCAGCGTCCGGATGGTGGCGCCCAGCCGCCTGGTGGCCTGGTCCAGCTGGGCCAGCATCCCCGCCCGCCCGGCTACGCCGTCTGGATAGGCACCTACTCCCAGGCCGGATAGCTGGGCGAGGCCGTCGCTGACCTGCTCCAGGTAACCCAGGGTGATATCCCGCTCCGCGACGATCGCCCCCAGCCGGTCATACCCGTCATCGCTGCTCATGCCGCGATCATTCCGCCAGCCTGCGCATCCGCGCAAGAAGCGAGGCCCGGCAGAGGTAAGGAGAGTGGCGCGCGGCGCGGCTGATCACGGCCTGCTGGCTCCCGCCAGCGCCGCGGCGGTGAGCGAGCAGGCGGTCTGCACCACGCTGGCGATTGCCGTCTCGGGCGGCAGCCCGCACAGGTCGGTGAGCGTGAACAGCGCCTCGGCGCTGATCACGACGGCCAGGCTGCGCTTGAGCTGCTCGAACTGCGCCGGCTGCTGCGCCGCCATGGTTTCCGCCAGCGGGCGCAGCGCCTCGTCGATCAGGCCCAGGCGGCGGCCGGGCCGCAGGGTGGTGAGCTGCGGCCGGGTGATCGACGCCGCGATCATCGCCCGGACTGCTCCCTGGTAGGCCAGCACCTCGCGGAGCAGGACCTCGGCGGCGAACCCGGTGCGCTGCACCGGGTCAGCGGACTGCGCCACCGGCTCCATCGCCTGCTGCGGGCTGTCCCAGGTGAGGGCCAGCACCTCGCGCAGCAGCGAGGCGAGGTCGGGGAAGTACCGGTAGGCGGTGGCCTCCGACACCAGCGCCCGCCGGGCCACGTCCGGCATCGTGACCTCCCCGCCGCTGCCGATGGCCTCGCGGGCGGCTGCCATGATCGCAGCGCGGGTCCGCTCTTTCTGCTGGGCGCGCCCGGTGTTCAGTCGCATGGTCATCGAGCGCGCTCCTCGCGAATGCTGGCTGAGCCGACTCTCATGATGAGACCATACTTGCATAACAGCTCATGAGAGTCTACTCTCATCATGAGATCGACTCTTGCGACCAGAAAGGGCAGACGGCATGGCTGAGGTTTCGATCGTCAGGCCCGGCGACGGCGAGATTGCCCTGTCCGGGCCAGTGCAGATGCGCATCCTGGAAGACGGCACGACGACAGCGCACCGCCTGGGCGTCGGCGAGATCACCATCGCCCCGCATACCAGCGGGCCGCCGCAGCACCGGCACGCCCAGCATGACGAGGGCTTCTACGTCGTCTCGGGCACGGCGCGCTTCACCGTTGCCGGGACGTTCTATGACGCCCCGGCCGGAACGCTGGTCATGGTGCCGCCCGGCGCGCCGCACACCTTCGCCAATGTCAGCGACGAGCCGGCCGTCCTGCTGAACACCTTCACCCCGGACCTGTACGTCCAGTACTTCCGCGACCTGCGCGACCTGGTCGCGGCCGGGCAGACCATGACTGGCGAGGCCACCGCGGCCGTGATGGCCCGTTACGCCACCGTCCCGGCCGCCGACTACGCCCCGTAACCCGCCAGCCCGCCCACGAGAAGGAGCATGCCCATGTCCGCGACCACGACACGGACGGTCACCGCCGACGGGATCGGCCCGGTGCCGGTGACCTACAGCGACCGCGGCGCCGGCCGCGCGGTCCTGATCCTGCACGGCGGAGCCGGGCCGCAGTCCGTGACCGGGTTCGCCGACCAGCTCGCGGAAGCCTGGCCCGCGCGGGTCATCGCGCCGGCCCACCCGGGCTTCGCCGGCACCCCGCGGCCCGCCGGGCTGAGTGACATCGCCGGCCTCGCCCGGCTCTACGCGGCACTGCTCAGCGAGCTCGGCCTGACGGGCGTCACCGTCATCGGCAACTCGATCGGCGGCTGGATTGCCGCTGAGCTGGCGCTGACCGGATCCGCCCGGATCACCAGCGTCGTCCTGGTCGACGCGGTGGGCATCGAGGTGCCCGGCCACCCCGTCGCCGATTTCTTCTCGCTGACCCTGGAGCAGGTGGCTGAGCTGAGCTACCACGACCCTGGCCCGTACCGGATCGACCCCGCCGCGATGAGCGCCGAGCAGCGGGCCGCGATGGCCGGCAACCGGGCGGCGCTGGCCGCCTACGCCGGGACCGCCATGGCCGACCCCGGCCTGCGCGCCCGGCTCGGCCAGGTCAGCATGCCCGCCCTCGTGCTGTGGGGCGACAGCGACCAGATCGCCGACTCCGGCTACGGGCAGGCCTACGCGGCCGCCATCCCCGGAGCCCGGTTCCGCATCCTCCCCGGCACCGGCCACGTGCCGCAGATCGAGACGCCCGACCAGCTGCTGAGCGCCATCACCGGCTTCGCCCGCGACAGCGCGGCCAGCCAGGCCCGCACCTGACGCCTGGCCCCGGCGCCGCGCCCCTGCCGCGGCATGGCTGCGGGCGGCTGCGGTGACGGGCCCGTTCTGGATAAAGGCCGCCGGGCTCACGTCAGCCGCGCTGGCCGCGCGGCTGACGTGAGCCCGGCGGCTGTGACTAGCGGCGCACCTGGCCAGACCCGGTGACCGCGCCGGTGGCCGGGCTGAAGGTCACCTGATGCCCGGTGAGGTCCACCGCGGTGCACTGCCCGGCGGCCGGGCAGCTGACCGACTGCAGGCCGCCCGCGTGGTCGACCAGCGTCACGCCCGCGCTGGCCACCGCGCCGGTGGCCGGGTCGAAGGTCACCTCGTTGCCGCTGGCATCGACGGCCGTGCACTGGCTGGCCGACGGGCAGGACACCGAGGTCATGACGCCCAGGCCGCCGGGCACGTCCGTGCCCTCCAGGGGTGCTAGCCCGGCGGCGTTCGGCGTCCCGGCAGACGGGTCGAACGTCAGCTCGTTGCCGGTGCCGTCCACGACGGTGCACTGGCTCGCCGACGGGCAGGACACCGAGGACACGCCGTTGACCGTGGCGGAGTCCAGCGCCGTCACCCCGGCCGGGCCGACGGCGCCGGTGACCGGGTTGAACGTCACCTCGGTGTCGCCGTTATTGCCGCCGCCGCCGGCGGCCGTGCACTGCGTGGCCGAGGCACAGGAGACGGTGCCGAGGTAGGTGAACGGGTCGACGGCCGCCACGCCCGCCGCGTTGACCCGCCCGGTCGCCGGACTGAAGGTGACCTCGTTGCCCTTGCCGTCCACGGCCGTGCACTGAGTCGCGGATACGCAGGTCAGCGCCGTGGGCTGGTTGCCGGCGTCGACCGCCCGCCGGGTCACCCCGGAGGCCGGCGAGTGGCCGGCCGCGAAGGTGAGCTCGGTCCCGTCGCTGTCCAGCGCGGTGCACCGGGTCCCGCCGGGCGGGCAGGAGACCGACACCAGCGAGTGGCCGGGGTCGATCCCGGCCGCGGCGGCCGGGCCGCCGGCCGGGCTGAATGTCACCGCGGCGCCGAAGTTGCTCACCGCGGCGCAGCGAGCCGCCGACGAGCACGACACCCCGAGCAGGCTGGCCGGGACCGCGGACGTCGCGGGGGAGCCGGCCTGCGGGCGGGAGACCACGGCGACGCTGCCCGCGGCAGTCCCGGCCGGGGCGTGCGCCGCGGCGTGGGCCTGGCCGGCCGCGCTGATCCGGAACATCACCGTGCCGGTGGGCGGCACGGTGGCGCTGATCGTGCCATCCGCTGAGGCGGTGACCTGGCCCGACCACAGGTCCTGCAGCCGGTAGGCGGAGGCGGCGGGCAGCCCGGCGGCCGCCGCCGTGGTGCTCATCGTCGCCGCGTCGGTGGTGCTCTCGTTGAACAGGGTCACCGCCACGTCGCCGCCGGCCAGCGGCTTGGTCATGATGAGGTGCGTGCCGTCGAAGGTGCCGACGATGTGCGCCGGCGAGCCGAGCCGGTCCTGGTCGACGGCGATGACCCGGCGGTTGCCGAAGACCGCGACATCCTGCGCGAGCTGCGCCGCGGTGGCGGGGGTGGTGTCGGGGCCGCACCGGGCCGGGCACAGGTTGGTGGCCATCAGCAGCGGGTCGGACATCTCGGAGAACATCGACATCTCCGACTGGTCCTCGGCCAGGGTCAGCGACCCGTTGCCGACCTCCATCCCGTCCGGGTCGACCCAGTGGCCGGGCCCGGTGAGCGCGTCATAGGTCTGCGCGTCGGCGTTGATGATCCCGGTGACGCTGCCCGCTGCCTTGCGCCCGGTGGCGGTGAAGTTGGCGTTCGCGTCGCCGGTCGGGCGGACGAGCTGGCCGACGCCGAACCCCCAGTCCTGGGAGTTGACGGTGCCGCCGCCGGCCACGCTGACCACGATCGGGCGGCCCGCGGCGCGGATCGCGTTGCCGGCCGCGGTGTACATCTCGATCTGGGTGGCCTCCTGCGAGCCGGCGTAGGCCGGGTTGGTGGCGAAGGTCGGCCCGCCGAAGCCCTGGTTCCCGGGCGCGGCGTCGATGCCGGTGTACCCGGCCGGCGCGTTGCTCGCGGGCGGGACGGTGTCGTCCGCGCAGCCCCAGTCCAGCTTCACGTAGTCCACGCCGTCAGCGGCGAGCGTGGCGGCGTCGGTCTTGTCGAACCCGTAGCTGCCCGGGATCTCCTCGCAGTTCCAGTTGTTGGAAGCGTCCAGGTACAGGCCGAACTTCAGGCCCAGAGCGTGGATGCGCGTCGCCGACCAGCGCGAAGCCGTCGTTGGCGCAGGGCCGGCTGGGCGGGAAGGAGTAGGAACTGGCGAACAGCTGGCCGCCGGGCAGCCGGCCGTTGACCGCGCCGCAGGTCTCGGGGTCCTGCGGCACCGGGGCGGTGACGCCGAAGGTGTTCGGGCTGCCCAGGCCCTCCAGGTCGTCGTAGCAGCCGTCGGCGTTGACGTAGCTGTAGCCATCGCGCTGCAGTCCGGAGTCGTGGATGAACCGGGCCACGGCCGCCATGTTCTGCGCGCCGTTGTCACAGGCGTAGGCATTGAAGCTGTTCCAGCCCATCGGCGGCGTGCGGGCCAGGCTGATGCTCGCGGCGGTGGCGGCCGGCCGGGCCGCGGCAGCGGCCGGCGCCGCGTGGCTGGCGCCCGCCGCCGGGCCGGCGGTCGCGGCGGTCGCCGGGGCGGCGAGCGCGACGACGGCGGCGGCAGCCGCGGCAATGGCCAGCCAGATCGATCTGGTCAACGACAGACTCCTGTCTGCCCGGCGGGCCGGGCGGTGGTGCGCGAGGCGGTGCTGCGCGGGGGACGGCACAGGCGGGGGACCGGCAGGCCGGAGCGCTGCGCGCGGCCCCGGGGCCAGGCGGCAGCGCTCATCGGGCGCATCGCGGGGTCGCTGGCTGGGAGCGACCGGGCAGCGCGGATCGAAGCGGGTCAGCAGCGGACGATGGGGGCGATCGGATGGCCATGATTGTGCGGCCATGATCATCCCGCTGTCAATCAAGAGACAACGAATCCGATCAGCCTGCGACGAGAACGAACTCGCGTGGCGCCCGGATTCTGTGCCTTCTTGTTCAGTTCGGCTCCGCAGCGTTCCGGGCCGCGCGGGCCTAGCCGGCGTCGGTGCCGAGGTACTTCAGGACGGCCAGGACCCGGCGGTGGTCAGTGCCGGTCGGCGGCAGGTCCAGCTTGGCGAAGATGTTGGTCACGTACTTCTCCACCGCGCTCGGGCTGACTTTCAGCTCCGCGACGATGCCGTTGTTGGACTTGCCCTCGGCCATCAGCTGCAGCACGTGCCCCTCCCGCGGCGTCAGCCGCCCGACCGGGTCGTCGGTGCGCCGGACCAGCAGCTGGGCCACCACCTCCGGGTCCAGCGCGGTGCCGCCCGCGGCCACCCGGCGCACCGCGTCGACGAAGTCGCCGGTCTGGGCGACCCGGTCCTTGAGCAGGTAGCCGACCGAGCTGGTCGCGGCGGACAGCAGGTCGGTGGCGTAGCTCTCCTCGACGTACTGCGACAGCACCAGCAGCGCCACGTCCGGGAACTGGCGGCGGATCACCAGCGCGGCGCGGATCCCCTCGTCGGTGTGGGTCGGCGGCATCCGCACGTCGATCACCGCCAGGTCCGGCTGCTGTCTCGCCACCGCGGTGAGCAGCTGCTCGGCATCCGGCACCGCGGCGACGACCTCAAAGCCGCTCTCGGTGAGCAGCCGGGTCAGCCCGTCACGCAGCAGCACCGAGTCCTCGGCGATCACGATTCGCATGGCAGCTCCACCCCGATAACGGTTGGCCCGCCCGGCGGGCTGTCGATGATCAGTGTCCCGTCTACCGCCGCGGCCCGCTGGGCCAGCCCGGCCAGCCCGGTGCCCTCGCCGCCGCCGGTCACCGCGCCGCCGCGGCCGTTGTCGGTCACCGTGATCTGCAGCCGGTCCCCGGTCCGGGTGGCCGTGACCGACGCCTCGGTGGCCTGCGCGTGCCGGGCGACGTTGGTCAGCGCCTCGGACACGATGAAGTAGGCCACCGCCTCGATGCTGGCTGACGCCCGGCGCGGCACGTTCACCCGCAGCCGGACCGGCAGCGGCGACCGGGCGGCCAGCCCGGACAGCGCCGCGTCCAGGCCCCGGTCGCTGAGCACCGCCGGGTGCAGGCCGCGGATGAACTCGCGCAGCTCGGTGAGCGCCTGCACCGCCTCGTCGTGAGCCTGCTCGATCGCCCGGGCGGCGGGATCGGTCGCGCCGTCCAGCCGGGACCGGGCCAGGCCCAGGTTCATCGCCAGCGACACCAGCCGCTGCTGCGCGCCGTCATGCAGGTCCCGCTCGATCCGGCGGCGCTCGGCGTCGGCCGCCGCGACCAGGTCAGCGCGGCTGCGGGACAGCGTGGCCACCCGGGCGGTCAGCTGCTCGCTGCGGCTGGGCCCCAGCAGGGCCCGGCCCGCGACGGCGTCCGCCCGGCTCACCCACCGGGCCAGCCAGGGCGCCGCGAGCAGCAGCGCCACCGAGCCGGCGGCGGCGGCCGCTCCCGAGCCCGGCGTCGGCTGCCCGGCGCACAGGTAAGTCACCGCCAGCGGCGCGGCCAGCCAGCAGGCCACCACCAGCCCGCCGCCCAGCACTCCGGTCACGACCGCCAGCGCGTGAAAGCTGAGCTGCCGCCACGTCGCGGCACTGCGCCAGTGCCCGGCCAGCAGCGCCCACGGCCCGGCTGCGGCGGTGCCGGGACCGGCCAGGTCCAGGCCCAGCGTCGCGTGCAGCCGGGATCGCTGCAGCCCGGTGGGTACCGGCATGAACAGCAGGACCAGCGCCGGGCACACCACGACGGCCGCCGCGTACAGCACCACGTGCCCCCAGCTGCCCACCGGCCAGTCGATGAAGCTCACGATGGCGGCGACCCACAGGACGACCGGCACGCCGAGCACGATCGTGCCCAGCGCCGCGGCGACCAGCGCGGTTACCGCGTTGCGGGTATCGCGCCCGGTGTCAGCCGGCCACAGCGCGTTCAGCGCCCGCTGCGGCCAGGCAAGGGAGTCTGCCGAGGTCATGACCTCACGGTAACGAGCGGCCCCGGCGCCCGCTATCTGGCTGTCCCGCCCGCGGCGTGGGGAAAACCCCACCCGGCCAGGGCCGGGCGCCCTACCCGGCTGCGGCCGGACACCCTACTTACACCGGCCCGCCGCGCTGGCAGCGTTGCAGTCATGATCGAGATCCAGTCACTGACCAAGCACTACGGCACCAAGACGGCCGTCTCGGACCTGACGTTCACCGTCCGGCCGGGCACGGTCACCGGCTTCCTCGGCCCCAACGGCGCCGGGAAGTCCACCACGATGCGGATGATCCTCGGCCTCGACGAGCCCGCCAGCGGGTCGGTCACCGTCAACGGGCAGGCGCCCCGCGCGCTCACCGCCCCGCTGCGCGAGATCGGCGGCATGCTGGACACCCGCGCCGTGCACCCGTCCCGCAGCGCCTATCACCACCTGCTCGCCCTGGCCCAGACCTGCGGCATTCCCGGCCGCCGGGTGCGCGAGGTCATCGAGTCCGTCGGGCTCGGCGAGGCCGCCCGCCGCCGGGCCGGCAAGTTCTCCCTGGGCATGAGCCAGCGGCTGGGCATTGCCGCCGCCCTGCTCGGTGACCCGGCCACCGTTGTCCTCGACGAGCCGGTCAACGGCCTGGACGTGGACGGCATCCGGTGGATCCGCGGGCTGCTGCGCGACCTGGCTGACCAGGGCAAGACCGTTTTCGTGTCCTCGCACCTGATGAGCGAGATCGCGCAGACCGCCACCCACGTCATCGTCATCGGCCGCGGCCAGCTCATCGCCGACACCACCGTCGCCGACCTCCTCGCCTCCGCCCCGGCCGCCGCTGTCCGGGTCCGCAGCACCGACCAGGCCGCCCTGGCCGGGCTGCTGCGCGGGCCGGACATCACCATCACCCCCGCCGCCGACGGCGCCATGACCGTGGCCGGCCTGACCGCCAGCCAGATCGGCGCTGCCGCGGGCTCGGCCGGCATCACCGTCCTCGAGCTGGCCGCCGGGCAGGCCTCGCTGGAGGACGTATTCGTGCACCTGACCCAGGACGCGGTGGAGTTCCGCGCCCCGTCCGCCTGACCGCCCCCGCAGATATCCAGGAGCTGACATGACCTCCCTCACCAGCACTCCCGCCCCCAGCACTCCCGCCCGCCGGCCCCGCCCCCGCGCGCAGCAGGTCACCCAGCTCCGGGTGCTCCGGTCCGAGTGGACCAAGCTGCGCACCCAGCCCGCCGCGGTCTGGACCCTGCTGGCGGCCATCATCACCACCGCCGGGTTCGGCGTGCTGTACAGCCTGGTCCGCGAGACCCGGCCGCCGCACGGCGCAGCCGCCATCGCCGCCTTCGACCCGGCCGCCATCAGCCTGTCCGGCGTGCAGCTGGCCCAGATCGCCGTCGGCGTGCTCGGCGTGCTGCTGATCACCGCCGAGTACGGCACCGGGCTGATCCGCGTCACCTTCGCCGCCGTGCCCCGCCGCCTGCCGGTGCTGTGGAGCAAGGCCGTCCTGGTCGCCGTCAGCACGCTGATCATCAGCCTGCCCGCCGTCTTCGCCGCCTTCGCCGGCGGCCAGTCCATCCTGGCCCGCGCGCACCTGTCGGTGGCCCTGGGCGCGCCCGGCGTGACCCGCGCGGTGATCGGCAGCGCGCTGTACATGACCGTGGCCGCGCTGCTCGGCCTGGGCCTGGGCGCGCTGCTGCGCAGCACCGCGCTGGGCATCGCCGCCCTGTTCGGCCTGCTGTTCGGCATCCAGATCCTGGCCGGCCTGCTGCCCGGCAGCGCGGGGGAGACGGTCACCAAGTTCCTGCCCGGCCCGGCCGGCCAGGCCGTCACCACCGTCTACCCCGATCCCGCGTCGTCGCTGGGCCCGTGGGCCGGCCTGGGCGTGTTCGCCCTGTGGGCCGCGGTGCTGCTGACCGCGGCGGCGCTGCGGATGCGCCGCGGCGACGCCTAGCCGGAACGCAGGGCAGCCGGGCAGCGGCTGGCCCGGCCGGAGCCTGCGGCCGCCGGGCAGCACCCGGCGGCCGCAGGCTCAGATCCGCGCCCCGCGGCCCGCCTGCTGGCCCCGGCGTGCTGCGGGGAATGACTTGCTCCCGCGGCGGGCACGATGTCACCGGCGCTGAATCCTGATCATCGCGACATCGCCAGCCGGCCCGGTCAGCGGGCGTGCGTCCCCACCAGCGGAGGTGCCAGATGGCCGAGGTCACACCGCCCGGTGCAGACATCGTGCTGTGCCACTTCATCGTCTCGGACGACGTCGAGCGCTCGAAGCGCTTCTACACCGAGGTACTCGGCGGCAGGCTGGCCTTCTCCGGGGAGGTGACCTATGTCGCGCTGGCCAACAGCTGGATCATCATCAATGTCGGCGGCGGCCCCACCGACGACAAGCCGACGGTCACCCTGGAGACGCCGCGCGACCCCGACCGGGTCAGCAGCTTCCTCAATATCCGGGTCAGGGACATCCATGCCGTGTACGCCGAGTGGAGCGCCCGGGGTGCTCGGTTCCTCACGCCGCCGAAACAGCACCAGTACGAGATCCGCTGCTACATCCGCGATCCCGACGGCTACCTGATCGAAGTGGGACAGACCACTGACCCCGTGGGGGACTGGTCGATGTGGCTCTCGTCTCCGCTGGAGCCGTAACCGCGCCGGGAAGCGTGTCAGGGGCCGTGTCAGGGCCGTGACAGGGCGGTGTCTGGCGGGCCGCCGATGGTGGTCGCATGAGAAGTTCAGCGATTGCAGTCTCAGGACTGCGCAAGACATTCGGGGACAAGATCGTTCTGGACGGCATCGATCTCGATGTGCGTGCGGGCACGGTCTTCTCCCTGCTGGGCCCGAATGGCGCGGGCAAGACGACGGCCGTGAACGTGCTGAGCACGCTGATGAAGGCCGACGCCGGGACGGTCCGGGTGGCCGGGCACGACGTCGCGACCGAGACCAAGGCGGTGCGGGCGGCCATCGGGGTCACCGGTCAGTTCGCCGCGGTGGACGAGCTGCTGACGGGCCAGGAGAACCTGCAGCTGATGGCGGACCTCAAGCACCTGGGCTCCGCCGAGGCCAGCGGGCTCGTCACCGACCTGCTGGGGCGGTTCGACCTGACGGAGTCGGCAGACAAGCTGGTGTCGACCTATTCCGGCGGCATGCGCCGGAAGCTGGACCTGGCGATGACGCTGGTCGGCAAGCCCCGGATCATCTTCCTGGACGAGCCGACAACGGGCCTGGACCCGCGCAGCCGTCGCACCATGTGGGGCATTGTCCGGGAGCTGGTCGCCGACGGCGTCACCATCTTCCTCACCACCCAGTACCTCGACGAAGCCGATCACCTCGCCGACCGGATCGCGGTGCTCGACCAGGGCCGCCTGGTCGCCCAGGGCACGCCCGGTGAGCTTAAGCGCCAGGCCCCCGGCAGTCACGTCCGGCTCCGGTTCACCGACGTCGCCGACCTCGACGCAGCGGCGCGGCTGCTGCCCGGCGCCGCGCGTGACGAGGAGGAGCTGACCTTGCGGGTGCCCAGCGACGGCGGGACGAAGTCGCTGCGGGGCCTGCTGGCCCGGCTCGACGAGCAGTCGATCGAAGCCGAGGAGTTCTCCGTGCACACCCCGGACCTGGACGACGTATTCCTGGCCCTGACCGGCCGCGCAAGCACAGAGGAGACCACACGATGAGTACCGACTCGGCGGTCATGCTGCGCCGCAACTTCAAGCACACCCTCCGGAACCCGACTGCGGTGTTCAACGGGGTCCTTTTCCCGATCGTCATCGCGCTGATGTTCGTCTACGTGCTCGGCGGCGCCTTCAAGGTCGGCGTCAAGTACATCGACTACGCGACGCCGGGGCTGATCATCATGGCCATCTGCTACGGGCTGAGCGCGACCGCGCTGGCCGTGAACACCGACATGACCAAGGGCATCATCAGCCGGTTCAAGGTCATGGACATCTCCCGCGGGGCAGTGCTGACCGGTCACGTCATCGCCAGCATGCTGACCAGCCTGGTCGCCGTCGCGGCCATCATCGGGGTGGCTTTCCTGATCGGATTCCGCTCGCCGGCGAGCCTGCTCGACTGGCTCGGCGCGATCGGCGTCATCGCGCTGGTCTGCTTCGCGGCCACCTGGCTCACAGTCGCGCTGGGACTGTTCGCGAAGACCCCGGAGTCGGCGGGCCTGGCCACCGTGCCGCTGATCATGCTGCCGTTCCTGAGCAGCGCGTTCGTCCCGGCCGAGACGATGGCACCCGGGGTCCGGCAGTTCGCGGAGTACCAGCCCTTCACGCCGGTCATCGAGACCGTGCGCGGCCTGCTGACCGGTCACCCGGCAGCCGGGCACTCCGTCGCCGCGCTCGCCTGGTGCGCCGGGATCGCCCTGGCCGGATACCTGTGGGCGCTCGCCACCTTCCGGAAGCGAGCCTGACCGCGCCGGCGGTGGCCGCCCGGCGCCCGTGAGCGGGCTGGCACCAGCGCCGGGACCGGCGCTGGTGCCGCCCGCCCGCACATCAGCTACGAGATTCAAGGAGACTTTCATGCCTGCATTCGCCACGCCCGAACCCATCACCGCCACCGTCACCGTCGCCGGTGCCCGGGTGCGGGTGGCCGCCAGCGACCGGGCCGATACCGAGGTGCTGGTCGAGCCGGTCAGCACGGTGAGCCCGTCAGATGTGAAGGTGGCCGCCAGGACCAGGGTCGCCTTCGAGTCCGGCCAGCTCACGGTTAAGACCACCAAATCGGGCGACAAGGACGGCTCGGTCGTCATCACCATCGGCCTGCCCGCCGGCTCCGGCCTGGTCGCGTACCTGGCGCACTCGAGCGTGCACGCCGAGGGCCCGCTGGGTGAGTGCGACCTGCACCTGGCATCGGGCCGGGTCCAGCTCGACAGCATCGGCGCGCTGCACGCGAACATCTCGGCCGGCGAGGTCGCGGTCGGGTACATCGCCGGGCGGGCCAGCATCGAGAGCAGGGCCGGGCAGATCCGGATCGGGCACGCCGCGGCCGACCTCGAGCTCAGCGGTGCCGGCGGCAGCCTCGACATCGACCGCGCCGACGGCAGCGTCACCGCCACGGCGGCTGACAGTCCCATCCGGATCGGCCGGCTGACCCGCGGCCAGGCGAAGCTGATGAACGCCTCGGGAAACATCGAGATCGGCATCAGCGATGACACCGCCGCCGCGGTAGAGGCCACCAGCGAGCGGGGATCGGTGCGCAACTCCGTTCCGTCGCCGGCCGGCCCCGGCACGTCCGGCAGCAAGCTGGCGGTCCGCGCCCGCACGCGGCACGGCGACATCATCATCTACCGCGCAGCAAGCTGATCCCGGCGCGGTGGCGCCGCCCCGGCGCCATCGCGTCGCGGCGCTCGCCGGCACGTGCCGCTCCGGTCGTGCTCAGGAGGCGAGCGTGACCTCGACGAGCTCAGGCCAGCTCGCCCGGCTGCCCTCCCGCGTCGCCTCGGCGAACTGCGCGTCGCCGAGCCGGCGCCGCGCGGCCTGCTCGATCCGGGCCACGTCCGGGTGCGAGCGATCCCGTAGCCCGCCCACGCCGGCGCTGGCCGCGAGCAGCCGCACGGCCTGGCCGGGCTGATCGCCGCGCAGCGCCAGGTCCGCGACCCCGACGAGGACCTGCGCGATCAGGGGGGCGTGCCCCGCCTCGGACGCCGCCTGGCAGGCCGCCGCGCGGTGCGCGCGCGCCTCGCTGAGATCGCCGGCGAGGTAGCCGAGCAGGTCGTGTGTCGCCGCCCGGATGCTGGCCTGCTCTGCTTCGTCGCCCAGGATGGCGGCCGCGGCGCCGACCTGACGGCGCGCCTCCCCGGCACTGCCGCGCCAGCGAGCGAGTTCCGCCTTCGACAGGGCCAGCTTGGCCAGCGCGTACGGCCAGGTGACCCGCTCCGCGTACCGCTGGGCCTCGGCGAGGGCGGCGGCGCTGGCGTTCTCGTCCCCGAGCAGCCAGTACAGCTGCGCCTGCCGCGCCCGCATCGGGATGACATCGTCGAAGGCGCCGACCTCGGTGACGACGGCGATCGCCTCCTCGTAGTGCTCGCACGCGCCAGCGAACTCGCCGCGGGTGGCGATCCGCTCTGCTACCTCGCACAGGGCGATCGAGATCCCGAACCGCTCGCCGAGCGACCGGAACTCGGCGAGCGCCGTCTCCAGGTAGGCATCCGCGTCCCGCCCGCCCTGGCCGAGCACGATCCGCATCTTGCCCACCTGCAGCCGGCCCAGCGCGCGTACCCAGGGATCCTCGCTGTCCAGCAGGGATTCCCACGCGGGCAGGAAATCATCCGGCGCCTGCAGCATGCGCTCCAGCGGGGCGACGAACTCCAGCCGCGGATCACGGGACTGACTGTGCTGGCTGAACTGGTAGGCCTTGTGGATCCACTCCGCCGCCGTGTGCTGGTCACCCAGCCCGGACCCGGCGAAATGAACGACCAGCGCGTAAACCGTGGCCCGGGTGTCATCGGTGACCTCGCCTGGCGTGGCGGCGGCCGCGGTGAGCAGCTCGATGCCCTCGGCCTTGTGCCCGCCGAGCCACCAGTACCAGCCGGCGCCCGCGGCGAGCCGCATCGCCGCCTGCGCCTCGCCCGCCGCCAGCACGCCGCGCATGGCCGCGCCGATGTTGTCGTGCTCGGCCTCGAGCGCGGCCAGCCAGCCCAGCTGCTCGGCGCGGCGCAGGTGCGGATCCGCGGCCTCGGTAAGCTCGGTGAAGTAGGCCAGGTGGGCATGCCGGGCCAGGTCCGATTCCCCCGCCTCGGCGAGCCGGTCCCCGGCGTACTCCTTGATCGTGCTGGCCATCCGGTAGCGCGGAGCGCTGTCCCCGCCCCCGGTGCGCAGCAGCGACTTCTCGGCCAGCGCAGTGAGCAGCTCGAGCACCTGCTCCTGCTCAGCCGCCTCGCCGGCGCAGACCCGCTCCGCCGCCGGCAGGCTTGCCCCGCCGGAGAACACTGACAGCCTGCGCAGGACCACCCGCTCGGCGTCGGTGAGCAGTTCCCAGCTCCAGTCGATCACCGCGCGCAGCGTCCGGTGCCGCGGCAGCGCGGTCCGGCTGCCGCCGGTAAGCAAGCGGAACCGGTCGTCCAGCCGGTGCGCGAGCTGATCGACGGACATCGTGCGCAGCCGGGCCGCGGCCAGCTCGATCGCCAGCGGCATCCCGTCCAGCGCCCGGCACACGCCCGCCATCGCCGACAGCGTGCCGGCGTCGGCGGCGAGATCCCTGCGCACCGCGCCCGCCCGGTCTCGCAGCAGCCGGACGGCCGGAGCGGACTCGATCTCGCCGGGGCTGGCGTCCCCCTTGGGCAGGGTCAGCGGCTCGACCAGCCACAGGGCCTCACCGGTGATGCCGAGGGGTTCCCTGCTCGTGGCCAGGATCCGGAGCCGCTGGCACTCCCCGAGTACCCGGTGCGCGAACGCCGCCGCCTGCTCGATCACATGCTCGCAGTTGTCCAGGATCAGCAGCGCCTCCCGCTCGCGGATGGCGGCGATGAGCCGGTCTGCCGGGTCGGCGTTCAGTGCCTCGCCGAGCAGGGCATCCCGCAGGCCGAGCGCGGCGAGCGCCAGCTGCGCGACGTCACCGTCCGCGCCGATGGCGGCGAGCTCGACGAGCCAGGCCCCGTCCGGCAGGTCGCCGAGCAGGGTGCGCGAGGTTTCCGTGGCCAGCCTGGTCTTTCCCGAGCCGCCCGGGCCGATCAGGCTGGTGAGCCGGTGCTCGGCGATGAGCTCGCGGACCGCGGCGACATCGGCGTCCCGGCCGACGAAGCTGGTGAGCTCGGCCCGGACGTTGGTCTTCCGGCTGTCCTCCCGCTGTCCCAGCTCGCCGCGCAGCAGCGCGAGGTGCAGCGCGGCCAGCTCCGGTGCCGGGTCGACGCCCAGCGCGTCGGCGAGGACCTCTCTGGTGCGCTGGTACACCAGCAGCGCGTCGGCGCTGCGGCCGCCCGCGACGAGGGCCCGCATCAGCGCAGCGACCAGCCGTTCCCGCACCGGATGCGCGGCTACCAGGTCGGTCAGCTCCGAGACCAGGCCCGCTCCGTGGCCGAGAGCGATCTCCGCATCGAACCGGTCCTCCAGGGCCGCCAGCCGCCGCCCCTCCAGCCGGGTCACGGCCGCGTCGAACGCGGCACTGTCCTGCAGATCGACGTCCTGCATGGCCGCGCCGCGCCACAAGGCCAGGGCCTCGCGCAGCAGGCGCAGCCGCTCCAGGCCCTGCTCATGACGGGCCTGGCCGACAAGGCGCTCAAACCGGACAGCGTCGACCGCGTCCGGTTCCGCCGTCAGCCGGTAGCCGCCCGGCAGTCCCTCGACCAGCCCGTCCGGCAGCGCCTTCCGCAGCCGGGAGGCCAGGCGCTGCAGGGCATTGGCGGCGTCGGAGGGCGGGTGCTCACCCCAGATCCAGTCGACCAGCGTGGCCTTCGGCACGAGGTGACCCGGCTCGAGCGCGAGGGCGATCAGCAGCGCGCGCAGCCGGGCGCCCGGCACGTCGGCCGCGACGCCGTCGTCCGTTCGCACCTCGAATGAGCCGAGCATCCCGATCTGCACGCAGCCGATTTTGCCATGACCGGCTGGCGGGCCGCCCGCTGCTGACGGCCGGGCTTGACCTTGACGCAGCGGCAGGGTGTTGAGTAGCGGACATGACGACCTCAGGGCCACGAGCACGGCGGGCCTCGCCGGATCGGGGGCTGCCGATCGGCGAGATCGCGCGCCTGGCCGGGGTGACCTCCCGCGCGGTCCGGCACTATCACGCGACCGGGCTGCTGCCCGAACCCGCCCGGGACAGCTCCGGGTACCGCCGCTACCAGGCCGCTGATCTCGTCACGCTGGTCCGCATCGCGCGGCTGCGCGCACTCGGGATGCCCGTCCCGCAGATTGCCGGGCGCATCACCCCGCCCGGCCAGGCTGGCCTGGCCGCGGATCTGCGGGCCCTGGCGGGCGAGCTCCAGGACGAGATCGAGCGGCTCACCGCGCTGCGGGTCCGGCTCCTCGATGCCGCCCGCCAACAGGCCTTGGATGACCCGGCCCGGATGCTCGCCGCGGCGCTGCGCGAGTTCGGGGGGCTGGACGCCGGCCGCGACCTCGCGCCGCCCGAGGCGCAGGCGGCTGCCCTGGTCGATGCGCTGCATCCGCTCGGCATGGCGGGCGCGCTCGACGCGGCGGGTGCCCTGCTGACTGATCCCGGCCGCCGGGCCGTGCTGGACGGCCTGCTGCAGCGCTACCGGGCCCTCACCGACGACAGCGCCGACGCCGACGCCGACGCCCTCGCGCGCGATGTGGCGGCGATCCTGCCTCGTCCGGATACCGCGCCCCGGCCCGTGGCCGTCGAGGTGATGGACCGGCTGCTCGGCGGCAGGCTCAGCCGCGCCCAGCGGCGCTTCCTGCACCAGCTGCGGGCGATTCAGGACAACGATCATGAGTGACCCGGCCGGCTACGACCCGGCTGCGGCGCGGCCGGCCCCGGTGCCTGCTCTGCGGCGGCTGCGGGATCGCCTGAAGTGCAGCCGCGCCGGCGACGTGCTGAGCATCCGGCTCGCCGGCCATCCGCTCTATGCCTGGCTGCTGTGGGCGGCCGGCGCGCTGATGCTCGCCTCGTCCCCGGTGCTGCTCTCCGACCCGGCCCTGTGGCGCTTCCTGGTCGACCCCGAGCTGCTGGTGCTCATGGTCATCGTCGGCGCGCAGTACGCCCGGCTCGCGATCGGCATGCTCCGGCTGCCCCGGCGCGGGGCGTTCCGTGCTGCCCTGGCGGCGCGAGCCCGGCAGCCGGGGCCGGGCGGGGGCGGGTGTCCCGGTCCCGGGCAGCGGGACGCGCCAGCCAGCCCGGGCGGCTGCGCCGCAGGCCGGCCCCGGATGCCCTGACCTGCTCTCCGGTGGTCCCGGCGGCAGTAGTCGCAGTGTGACTAATCAGGGCTCGCCTTGGTAGTCTCAGTGCGACTAATCAGCCCGCCGGAAGGCAGCACGTGCCCGCCAAGGTGAGTGCCCCAGCCCGGCCGCTGCCGCGGCCCGCTCGCGGACGGCCCGCCCAGGCCCTGCGCCCGGTCGCCGGCGTCCTGCCCGACGGCACTCCGTTCTACGTCCCGATGGGTGAGGTGGCCGCCGACGGGGACACAGTCACCTGCCACCTGTGCGGCCGGTCCCTGCGGTCGGTCACGGCGCACCTGCGGGCCCACGGCTGGACGAAGGCCGCGTACTGCGAGACGTTCGGGCTGGAACGCGGGCAGTCCCTGGAAGGCCAGGACACCAGGAAGCGCCGGGCGGCCGCCTTTGCCCCGCGGCTTGTCTTCGACCCGGCGATCCGCGCGGGCAGCGCCGCCGGCCGCCAGCGGGCCCGGTCCGGGGACCTGACCCGGGACGCCATCCGGGCCGGTACCGGGCGGCCGGTGCCCGAGCAGCGCCGCCGGAAGGCGGCCGCGGCCCGCGCCGCGATGCCCCGCGAGCTGGTCGCCCGGGCTAACCGGGATCGCGCGGCCCGGCACCTGGCCCGGGTCGCGGACACTGTGGCCCGCCAGCAGGGCTACCCCGACCTGCGGGCCTTTGTCCTGGCCCGGGCGGGCGCCGGCGCGAGCCTGGCGGCCATCAGCCGGGAAGCAGGCCTGCATCAGAACTGGCTGGCCCGGCACCTGGCGGCCATCGACCCCGCTGCCGCCGAGGCCGTGCGGCAGCTCCGGCCGGACCGCTCCGATGCCCGCTGGCGCCCCGCGGTGGTGGCGCTGGGCTTCGCCGGTGCCGGGGAGTACCTGCGTGACCGGCACGTCATCCAGCGCCGCAGCGTGAACGCGATCGCCGCTGAGGTCGGCATGTCGCAGCACGCCGTCGAGGCGGCGCTGGCCCGGCACGGGCTGGCGGTGACCGCGCACGCTGCCCGCCGGCACGCCGCCCGGGCGCGCGCGGCCGGTGTCGCCGCCGCGCTCGGCTACGACAGCATCGGCAGCTATATCAGCGACCGCCGCGCAGCCGGGCAGAGCTGGCGGGCGATCGCTGCGGAGTCGGGCCAGCCGGCCACCTGGCTGCGCCGGCAGCACGGGCTGTGACCAGGACGGTCAGAGCCAGCCGCGCCGCGCTGCCTGCAGGCCGGCCTGGAACCGGGTTGCCGCGCCGAGCCTGTCGAGCAGGTCGCGGACCCGGCGCTGCACGGTGCGCGGGTGGGTGCCGAGCTGCCGGGCGATCGCCCCGTCGGTGAGCCCGGCCGCCAGCAGCGGGAGGAGCGCCGCGTCGGCCGCCGACGGCCCGGCATCCAGGGCCGGCAGCTCGCCGTCACCGTGAATCGCCACGGCCCGGTCCCACACGTGCTCGAACAGCGCCACGAGCGTGTCCAGCAGTGACGAGGCATGGATGACCAGGCACGACTCGGCGCTCCCGGCGATCTCCAGCGGCAGCAGGCCGGTCTGGTCATCGGCGATGAACATCTTCACGGGCACGTCCTCGGTGACCCGGACCTGTTCCCCGGCGGCGATCAGCGCCCGCACCGCCTCGGCCCGGCCCGGCAGCGCGAAGCCGGCCGGATGGTAGACGGACCGGTAGGCCACGCCGCTGGCCAGCATCTCGATCTCCAGCGGGTTGTGGACGGGGTCGCTCACGTACGGGCCGCGGTCGAAGGACCGGACCTGGTGCCGCGCGGAGCGCTGCAGCTGCTCCCAGCGGCGCAGCGTGGCCTGCCGGGAGGTCACGACCTCCACCACCTCGTCGGGCTGGGTCGCGATCCGGGCCAGCCGGTACCGGCTGGTCAGCTGGGCGATGGCCAGCCGGGCCCGGGCCAGCTCCTGCTCTCGCGCCCGGGCCAGCACCTCCAGGGCCACGTCGGGCGGCGCGGGGGCATACCGGACCGGCGAGCCGGGCAGCCGGGAGACCAGCCCCATGCGCTCCAGGCCGGCCAGCGCCGCCGGCACGCTCGCTGCCGGGCAGCGGGCGCTCAGCTCCGCCGGCCCGGCCGATGACAGGTCCACCAGCGCGATGTAGACGGCTTCCTCACTGCCGGTGAGGCCCATTCCGTCCAGCACCGCCCGCTCCTGTCGTATTTGCGAAGTGCCGCAAAAGCGACACACGTCACTTAAGCACTAAAGGCCGAATGGGTGGCAACCTCTTTTTCACCGCTCTGACTGACCGGGAGGTCCTTGATGCGCTGGAAAAGCGCTGCCGTGCTGCCTGTCACGGTTCTCGCCCTGGCCGCCGGCCTGCTGCTGCCCGCAGCCAGGCCAGGCCGCGGCCGCGGCCGCGATGACGCTGCGTGCCAGCAAGGTCCTGGAGACCGACACCGGGGAGACCCGCACCGCGGCGCTGCCAGGCGGCGGGTACCTGGCGGTGCACTCGTTCGGCACGCTGTCGGTGACCGGCGCGAACGGCCGGACGCTCTGGCAGCGCGACACCGCCAGCCTGTACCGGGACTGGGGCGTGCGGTGGCAGGACCCGGCGGACTACGTCAGCGCCCCGCAGGTGCCGTGGGGAACCAACCCGGTGATCCCGCTGCAGTTCGCCGGCGGGGTCGCCAGCCTGATCGGCGACGTCACCCCGTACGCGGTCGGTGACCTCGGCGGCAGCCGGAGCCCGGATGTCGCGGTCGCCGAGGTGGTCGGCACCAGCCTTACTGGCGAGTCGTCGTGTGAGTTCTGCGCGTGGCCCTTCAGCGTGCCCGGCTCGCCGGTGCACCTCGGCACCTTCGTGAGCGTCCTGGACGGGCGGACCGGCCGGATGCTGTTTCACGAGGTGGAGCCGGGTTATGTCACCCAGCTCGCCATCACCGGCGGGCGCCTGGTCGTCGGTGACGAGACCGGCGACCCGCGGCGCCAGGGCGGCATCGGCGCATGGGGGTCGGCC
The DNA here is from genome assembly GCA_963780555.1 of uncultured Actinomycetota bacterium. Lineage (GTDB taxonomy): Bacteria > Actinomycetota > Actinomycetes > Streptosporangiales > Streptosporangiaceae > DASUBV01. The sequence continues at coordinate 1,890,357 of CAWACD010000002.1, forward strand.
AGCAGCGTCAGCGCGCTGCGCTTCACGCCGTCGGGTCACGGCCTCGCCGGGCACCGGAGCTGGACCTACTCGGCCGGCGCCCTGGGCCCGGATCCTGGCCATGACGCCCGGCCGGCGGCGGCGTGGCGGTCGCCTGGAGCGATACCCCGTTCGGACTCGGCGTTCCTGCCCCGCCGCACGGCCACGTGCTGCTGCTCGACCCGCAGTCCGGGCGCCAGCGCTGGCATGTCGCGACGGCCGGGCTACCCGGTCCTGCTCGCTCCCGACGCCGCGCGCGGCGAGCTGGTCACCGTGCAGGTGAACGATCCGCTCCAGTCGGTGGGCTACACCGTCACCGGCCTGCGCGCCGCCACTGGCGCCGCGCAGGTCACCGCCCGCCGGGCCGGCGCGCTCCCGCTGGCGCTGGCCGTGGGCCGCGCTGGCTGGGCTGTCGGCGCCATGGACGCCACCGTGCCGGCCGGGGTCCTGCAGTACACCCCCACCCGCGGGCGGGTCACGCTGACCGATCCGGCCACGGGCCGGGACCGCTGGTCAGTGGCGCTGCCCGGCCGCGGCCCGAACGACGCGGCCCGGCCCGGCGGGCTGGTCATGGCGCGGGGATCGATCTTCGTCGGCTCGTGGATCGGCGACCCGGCCTACCCGACTGCTGCCCGGCCGGAGACGCAGGTCGATTCCCTGGCCGCGCTGTCGGCCGGTGACGGCTCGGTGCGCTGGCGCACGACCGGGGACACCGGCGACCCGCTGTCGATGAGCCCGGCCGGTGCCGGGGTGCGCGCGGTGACCAGCAACCAGGTCGTGCGGACCTACCAGCCTGGCGGCGCGGTGTCGGCCGCACCCGGCGCCGGATCCGGGGATGAGCTCAGCGCCGTCACCGCGAGCGTGGCGTCGGCGGCCAGCACGGACCTGGTGACCGGAGACCAGGACGGCGAGGTGTCGGCGTTCGCCGGGCCCAGCCTCGACCGCCGGGCATCCGAGGCGGCTGTGGCACACGGTACTGCCGGGCGCCGTGCACCAGATCCGGCGCGGCCAGGCTCGGCGGGCGGCCGGTGCTCGTCGCGGCAGCGACCCGCGCGGTCGCCGTGCTCGACACCCGCACCGGGCGCGTGCTCACCCTGATCCGGGTGCCGGGCAGCTACGCCTGGACGGTGACGCTGACCAGGGCGGGCCGGAACCCCGGTGGCCGTGGTGCCCGGCACCAGCCTGACCGCCTACTCCCTGGCCCGCGGGACGGTGCTGTGGCGGGACCGGGCGCCGGCTGGCGCGTACTTCTCCGACGCGGCGGCCGCGGACGGGATCGTGGCCGCCGAGTACAGCAGCGCGCAGACGCCCGGCCGGGGCAGCGGCGAGCCAGCTGGCCGCCATCGGCGTCAGCGCCGCGACCGGCGCGGTGCAGTGGAGCCGCAAGCCCGGCGCGGGCGTCCTGCGCGGCCAGCTGTGGAACGGCGTGATCGCCAGCCCGGACATCGCCGGCGCCGGCGGTCACGGCGTCGCGTTCACCTGGCAGACCGCCAGCCAGCGGCCAGGTCGATGTGCGGGACATCCGCACCGGCGCGCTGCGGTACTCCGACTCCGACGACGACCTCAGCCTGCACACCGGGTTCCTGGCCGCGCCGGCCACCGGCCTGGTGGCCGTCTCCGCGAATGGCTCGGTGCAGGTCAAGCCGGGCGGCGGCGCTGCCTCCAGCCTGCTGAGCGGCACGTCGCTGGCCCTGGCCACCGCGCCCGGCGGCAGCCCGGCGCTGCTGATCGCCTCGAACGGGGTGACCGCCTACGGCACCAGCGCGCTGACCGACACCTCGGCCGACTCGCTGGCCAGCGACGGCACCTACAGCGCGGGCACGCTGGTGACCGGTGATTTCGCCGGCACCGGGCGGCCGCAGGTCGTGACGCTGCCCGCGGACACGGTCGCGGCCCGGGTGGTCGGCAACGAGACCGGCGGCAACCAGAACGGGTTCCAGGACCTGCAGCCGCACGGCGTGGCGGTGCTGACCCTGGCCGGTGCCGGTGCCGCGGCGGCCGCGGCGACGGCGGCCCGCCCGCCAGCCAGCACGGCGACGGCCGGGACGCCCGGCCTGGCCGGCGCGGCGGGCTTCGCTGACCTGGAGCCGGCCCGGTCGGGCATCAGCCAGCCGCTGGCCGTGCCGGCCACCCGCCAGGCAAGCCCGGTGGCCCCGCCGGGCTACCCGCCGGCGCTGATCCGGTCCTACCTCGGCCTGTCCGGCCAGGGCCGCGGCCAGACCATCGCCATCGTCGACGCCTACGGCGACCCGAAGATCACCGCCGACGCGCAGACTGTTCAGCCAGCAGTACGGCCTGCCCGGGGTCTGCGGGGCCGGCGGCACGGCCGGCGACTGCTTCTCGCTGGAGGTGGCGCAGCCCGAGGGCCGTCCCGCCACGGACGGGGACTGGGGCCTGGAAACCTCGCTGGACGTGGAGTGGGCCCACGCGATCGCGCCGCGGGCCCGGATCATCCTGGTAGAAGCCAGCGATGCGAGCCTCGGCGCGATGTTCCGGGCGGTCCGGGTGGCCGCCGCCGCGCACCCGGCGGCGGTCAGCCTCAGCTGGGGCGCCGGGGAGTTCTCCGGCGAGACCTTCTATGACCGGTACTGCGCGGTCAGCGGCACGGTGTGCGTGGCCTCCAGCGGCGACAACGGGTATCCCGGCATCTACCCGGCGGCCAGCCGGCACGCGATCGCGATCGGCGGGACGAGCCTGACGCTCGGCTCCGGCGGCTCGGTCACCGCCGAGGTGGCCTGGTCGGGCAGCGGCGGCGCGCGGAGCTGGTTCGAGCAGGTCCCGCCCAGCCAGCGGGGGGTCGTCCGCGGCAGCCGCCGGGAGTTCCCCGACGTCTCCTACGACGCCGACCCGCAGACCGGCGTGCCGGTCTACGACAGCGTGCCGGACGGCGGGCAGGCCGGCTGGTGGCAGGTCGGCGGGACCAGCCTCGGCTCGCCCTCGTGGTCAGCGATCCTGGCCGACGCCGGCCAGCTGCGCGCGGCGGCCGGGAAGGCCCCGCTGACTGCGGCCGGCTTCGCTGTCCAGCGCGCCCTGTACGGCCTGCCCGCAGCCAGCATCGCTGACATCACGGCCGGGCCGGCTAACGGGTTCTGCCCGGCCGGCTGCCAGGCCGCGCCCGGCTACGACGAGGTCACCGGCATCGGCAGCCCGCGATCAGGGGTCGACGCCGCGCTCGCGGCCGCTGGCGCGCCTGGCTAGGCCCGCGGGATCAGCGGACGGAACCCAGAACCGACCTGGCCGGAGAGGTGCACGGAGTGAACATGCAACGACGATGGCGGCGCGGCGGCGCGGCCGCGGCAGCAGCGGCTTGTGTTGCGGCGATGCTCGCGACGCAGCCGGGCCCGGCGCTGGCCGCGGCGGCGGGCAGCCCGGCGCGGCGGGCGGCGGTCACGCAGGACCCGCTGGCCCGCGGCCAGCAGGGCCTGCCCGGCGCGGCCGCGAGCCGGCCGCTGGACAGCACGACGGCTGGCGGGCTCGCGGTGTACACCACGCCCGACCCCACGCCAGCCGGGTCCGCCGCCTACATCTACACTCCGGCCACCCTGGCGGCCGCGCCGGGCGTCCTGGTGACCGGCCCGGACGGCCGCCGGTACCGCCTGACAGCGGCGCTGAACCAGAGCGCACCGCCGGCGCAGTGGTGGCGGGCCACGCTGCCGTCCGGCCCGGCGGGCATCTACCAGGTCACGGTCACCGCGACCACGGCTGCGGGTGCGGCGGTGACCGGGAGCTCGGCGTATCAGGTGGTGCACGCCGGACCGCCTGGTCCCGCCGGGCGGCGCTGGCGGACGGTCGGGCCGGCCGTCAACGGCGGCCTGCTCGCCGTGGACCCCGGCCACCCGCGCTCCATGTACCTGGCCTCCGGGCTCGCCGCCGAGTTGTTCGCCAGCCGGGACGGCGGGCACAGCTGGCGGATGGAGCGCACCCTGCCGGTTGCGGGCGGCTACCCGACGGCGCTGCTGGCGCTGCCGGGACGGCCCGGGCGGCTGGTGCTCGCCATCAACGGCGGGAACGGCTTCGCTGTCGCCGATCCCACCTACACCGGCAAGGTGCTGGAGAGCAGCGACGGCGGCGCGCACTGGCGCGACCTCGGGCTGCCGGACTCGTTCGTCTACAGCGTGGTGGCCACCCCGGACGGCTCGACGCTCGCCGCGGTGACCAAGGAGGGCATCGACATCACCGACGACCAGGGAGCGCACTGGACGCACCTGGACGTGCCGTGGACTACTGGCTTCTCTCAGGCATCGCTGGTCGGCGGAGATCTCTACATCGCCACGCTGTCCGGCCTGTACGTCGTGCGCGACATCACGGGCGACCCGGCGGCACCCGTGCTCGTCTTCACCCCGCCGGGCCAGAGCTCGGCCTGGGTCGACGGCGTCACCGGCGACGCGCGGACGGTCTACGCCGCGGGCTGGCAGGGCGGCATCTACGCCTCCCGCGACAGCGGCGCGACGTGGACGCAGGTCGACGGCGAGCCCGGCCAGCTGCTCATGTTCCAGGACGTGAACGGCACCGTGTACGGAGCCGCGAGCAACACCATCGTGGTTGGCACCGGCGGCGGCGCGAAGTGGACGACCTGGCCGGAGCCGGTCCCCGACATCTACAACCAGGGCGTAGCCGCAGTGGGCCGCACGCTCTACCTCGGCACCTGGGACACCGGCGTGTTCTCGACCAGTGACCAGGGCCAGCACTACCAGTGGCTCGGCGGTGTCCCGGACCTCAATGCCTACGGGCTGGCCGCGGTCCGCGGTCCGGGCGGCGGCGAGATCATCGCCGGCACCGCCTCCAATACCTACCGGGCCAGCGCGGCCGCGGCTGCCACCGGCAGCCCGGCCGCGTGGGGGCCGCCCGCCCCGCAGGTCGCGACCGGCGGGATCACCCCGCTGGTCGCCGCCAGCCCGGACCACTCGGTCGTGTACAAGGTGCGCAACGGGCCGCGGACCGGCACCTACACGATCTACGCCAGCCACGACGCCGGCGCTACCTGGCAGCAGCTCGGCGCTACCCAGTACGGCAGCGCCGGAGCACTGCTTGTCGATCCCGCCGACCCGCGCGAGCTGGTCGTCACCGGCAGCAGCAACATCACCGGCGCGGCCCTGATGGTGAGCACGGACGCCGGCGCGACCTGGTCGGCCAGCAGCCTGCCGGGGCCGGTCACCGCCCTGGCGGGCGACCCGTCGGATCCGCGCCGGCTGTGGCTGGGCGGGCCCGGCGGACTGTGGACGTCCGCTCACCGCGGCCGCAAGCTGGTTCAGCTCCAGCAGCGGCCGGTGACCGCGATCGCGGCGCTGCCGGGGGACCGGATCGTCGCCGGCGGCGACGGCATAGCCGTCAGCTCCGACGGCGGGGTGACGTTCCGCCCGGCCCGGCTGCCTGACCTCGACCTGTGGGTGTCGGCGCTGGCCGTGTCGCCGCTCAGCCCGGGCACGCTCTACGCCGCGACCGGCGCGTTCCACGACGCCGGATTCCTCAAGGGCGGCCACGGCGTGTACCGGAGCACCGACGGCGGCCGCAGCTGGCAGCCGTTTTCGGCCGGGCTGACCGACCTCGACGTGCTGTCGCTGGCCTTCTCGCCGGACGGGCGCACCCTGTATGCGGGCCTCCAGCGCGGCGGGGTGGCGGAGATCCCGCTCACCCCGGGCCGGCCGGGCTGACGGCTGGCTGCCCGGCACCTGAGCTTCCCCTCCGGTGCCGGGCAGCCGCCGTCGTCGGGCGATGATGCACCCGGCCGTGCCCGGCAGCGGGGACGCACTCGCCTCGCTAGACCGGGGCCTGCGCCCGGGCCGCCGACGCGGCGATGAAGCCGGTGACGGCGCCGGGATTGTCGGCCATCGGCACGTGCCCGCAGCCGGGCAGCACCGACGGGCGGGTGCCGGGCGGAAGCTGGTCCCGGTGCCGGGACTGGCGGGGCAGCAGGACAAAGTCGCGGGAGCCGAACGCCAGGCTGACCGGGCAGCTCAGCGGCGGGCCGGCGCGGTAGCGGCGGCGGGTCGTGGCCCGCAGCGCGGCGTCGAAGCCCGGCCCGGTGGCCAGGGCCCGGAGGACCGCGCGCGCGTAGCCGGAGTCCATGCGGCCGGGCCGGCCGTGGGTCTGGCCGAGGACCAGGACCCGGCCCGGGCGCCAGTTCACCACGCGGGCCAGCAGGCGGCCAGCGTGCCGGGTCAGCCACCAGGAGGCGCGCAGGGTGACCCGGCAGTAGACCGGGCAGTCAGCCCGCCACAGGCCAGCAGGGGACAGCAGCGCCACCGAGGCGGCGGAGCGGATTGCGGCCAGCTCGAGCGCCACCCAGCCGCCGAGCGAGTTGCCCGCCACGTGCGGGGCAGCGATGCCGAGCTCGTCCAGGAAGCCGGCCACGGCGCCGGCCAGCGCCGCGGGCGCCGGCTCCCCGGCAGGGGAGCGGACTCGCCGAATCCGGGCAGGTCGACGGCGATGACATCGAAGCGCCGGGCAAGCTCGGGAAGCACCGGCTCCCAGGCGCCGCGCCAGGAGCCGATCCCGTGCAGCAGCACCAGGGGCGGCCCGGTGCCCGTGCGGGTGTAGGCAAGTGCAGTCATGTCGGGTCCTCCTATCGCGCTGAGTCGCTGTCCGGGCGAGCCGGGCTGACCCGGCTCAGCTTGGCCGGGCTGACCACGAAGTCGATCTCGGTAATCCGGCCGCCGGCGACGGTGAAGCCCATCACGCCGACCACGGCGCCGCCGGCCTCGAAGACCAGGCCGGCCGAGCCGTTGACGGAGCTGGGCCGGGCGGTGGCGGCGTGCCGGGCGGCGACGCCGAGCAGCAGCCGAGCGACGTCACCGGCGCCGCTGACCGGCCGGCGAGCGACGCCGGGCACCAGGCCCCCGCCGTCCGAGCGCAGGACCACGTCCGGGTCGAGCACCCGGACCAGATCCTCGACCGCACCGCGCGAGCAGGCGGCCAGGAACGCGGCGACGGCGCCGGCGTGCTGCCCGCGGTCGGCGGTGAACCGCGGGGCGCCGTCCCGCACCCGGGCCCGGGCCCGGGAGACGAGCTGACGGCAGGCCGCCTCGCCCCGGCCGACAACGCCCGCTACCTCGCCGTAGTCCAGGCCGAGTACCTCGCGCAGGATGAAGGCGGTCCGCTCGGCCGGGCTGAGTGACTCCAGCAGGACCAGCATGGCCATGCTGACGGACTCATCGAGCGTCACCCGGTCCTCCGGGCCCAGCTCGACGGGAGCGCTCGTCCCGGCGGTACCGACCACCGGCTCGGGCAGCCAGGGCCCGGTGTAAGTCTCCCGCCGGGCTCGCGCTGAGCCGAGCTCGTCCAGGCAGATCCGGCCGACCGTGGTGGTCAGCCAGGCCCGGGTATCCCGCACCCCGCCCGGCGCTGCCCGGGCGTACCGCAGGTAAGTCTCCTGGACGGCGTCCTCGGCGTCGGCCAGCGTGCCGAGCATCCGGTAGGCAACCGCGGTGAGATGCCCGCGATGCTGCTCGAACTCGGCTGCTGCTGCTGCGGTGTCCACGTGTCCCCCTGGTCGAAGTGAGCTCCGCGCTCACGGCCGGGGCCGCGGCGCGCACGAACAGTAGGACGACGCAGTGGCCTGGCCTGTGACATCACCTACGGTCTCACCGAGCAGCCAGCGGCGCGGGCCTTACCCGGCCGCCTGCCCGCGGGCGAAGCTGCCGACGAGCCGGGCGTAGGCCTCGGGTTCCTCCGCGTGCACGAAATGCCCGGCCGGCCCGAAGTCCGTCACGGAGTTCCGGGGGGAGCTGACGCGGAAGGCCGCTCGCTGCTCCGGGCTGGTCGTCGGATCCTGCCCGCCCGTGATGAGCAGCGCCGGCCTGTCCAGCCGGGCCAGCAGCGGAAGCAGGGACTGGAAGAACGTGTCGTCGGCGACCATCGCGTTGTGGTGGTTCAGGGTGCTCGCACCGGTCTCGTCATCATCGGCAGCGTTATCGGGCCGCGCCGACCGGATGCCCGCGAGCAGCTCGCGGGCAGCCGGGCTGGGGACGAAGTACTCCTCGCCCCCCTCGCCCAGGGCACTCAGCGCTGCCACGTAGGCCGTCCAGAGCTCCGGAACCGGGCGGCCGTCGCCGGCTGCCTCTCGTGCCGCGGCGGCCGCTGCCGGATGGCCCGCCGCGGCCAGCACGGCGGCGACCCGGGGCAGTGCACCCCGCACGGTCAGCTCCACATCCCAGGTGGGATTCTCGAACATCACCGCGCTGACACTGCCGGGATAGCTCGTGGCATAGCGCAGCGCCAGGATCCCGCCGAAGGAATGGCCGAGCACCGCCCAGCGCCGGATGCCGAGGGTCTCCCGCACGGCCTCGCAGTCATCCACCACGTCAGCGATGGTCAGCCCGGATGCAGCAGCGAGCGGCGCTGACCGGTCGACGCCGCGCTGATCGATCCCGACCAGCGCGACGGCCGCGCCGAGACGATCACCCTGGATGGCCATGAACTCATAACAGCCCTGGCCCGGGCCGCCGTGCAGGAACAGCACCGGTGTGCTGGCGGTGTCGCCCCGGACGTCGGCAAAGAGTCCGTGATCGGTAATCCGGCCGGCTGTGAAGGTGGATGCGCCCATGTACGAAACGATAGGGCGGATCAATTCCGGCCGCGGCTGCGCGGCAGCCGCGCGGCGAGGCCGGCCGGTCAGGAGGCAGCTGCGGCCTGAGGGTCGGCGGCGGCCCGGATGCTGCGCAGCACCGGCAGCAGGACCCGGGACGGATGCCGGTCGTCCGCGTAGATCTCGAAGGCGCAGGGGAACGCCCGGGTGGCGGTGGCGAATGGCTCGCTGGTGCCGGCGTTGCGCGCGAAGGCGGGGAACGCGCCGCCGCTGACCTGCAGCCGGATCCGGTGCCCGGCCTGCAGCCGGTAGCCCGTCGGGTCCAGCTCGATGTCGACGGCCAGGACGCCGTCCGGCCCGCGGGTGACGTCGGCCGCCGGGACGGTGCCCGGGCTGAGCCGCCGGATGCCGTCGACGATATTGCGCGAGGTGCCGCGGTCGTCCACGTCGCACAGCCGGGTGAACACATCGGCGTGCGCCCGGCTCGTCCGCACGAAGATCGTCGCGCTGACCGGGCCGACCAGGTCGGTGCTGGCCGGCAGCGGAGCGCTGGTGTAGGTGAGCACGTCGGGCCGCGACTCGGCGGCGGTGTTGTCGACCTGCTTGCCGGGTGGCTCCAGCAGCGGGCCGCCGGCTGCCGGCGTCGGGTCGGCCGGGTCGTAGGTAAAGGTGGCCGGGGCCCGGTCACCAGACTCGGGGTCACGGCTCAGCCCGCTGCCCGCCCGCAGGTACCAGGCCACCGTCGTGGTGTCCGGCGGCGGCCAATGGCCGAAGTCCAGCCAGGTGCCGGCCTGCTGCAGGTACACCCGGACCGGCGCGCCGTCCGGGTGCGGCCCGCCGCGCAGGTGGTAATCCAGCCAGGCGATGTCGCGCTGCATCATCGCCCGCATCTCGCCCGGCTCGCCATGCAGCCACGGCCCGACCAGGATCCGGGCCGGCACCCCCGCGGCCCGGATGGCCGCGAAATCGCGGAGCTGCTCGGCGATGAACAGGTCCCACCAGCCGGTCACCATGCTGACCGGCGGCAGCGCAGCCAGGTCCGCGCCGTCGTGGTCCGCGCCGGCCCAGAACGGGTCGCCGGGCGCGGCGTGCTCGCCGAAGTCCCGCCAGAACATGACCGGCGCGCCCGCCACGTCCAGGTCGGCGGCCTGCAGCGGGACCTTGCGCAGCGCGCGGCTCATCCGGGCCCGCTGCCGCGGGCCGGGCAGCAGCGCGCCCGGCCCGGCCCGCTCCTGGCGGCCGATGGTCGCGGTCCAGTTCAGCGCGTTCTTCAGGCCCGGCGCGCCGTTGCGGTAGAACGCCGAGGTGATCCGGGCCGCGGTCACGTTCAGCGACACCGACTCCAGCGGGGGATCGGCGTACGGCGCAACGGCCCACTGGGTGTGCCCCAGGTAGCTGCCGCCGGCCATCGCCACCCGGCCGTCGCACCACGGCTGCTCCCGCAGCCAGGCGACGGTGGCCAGGCCATCGGCGTGCTCGGTGGTGAACGGGCGGAACTGGCCGCCCGAGCCGAACGTGCCGCGGGTGGACTGGATGAAGACCTGGAAACCGCGCCGGGCCAGCGGCGCCGCGAACAGCACCCCGGCCAGCCCGGCCCGGCCGTACGGGGAGCGGATCAGCACCACCGGCAGCGGCCGGTCGGGCCCGAGCGGCCGGTAGTGATCGCCGAGCAGCACCACGCCGTCGGGCATCGGCACCCCGGCATCAGCCCGCCGGGCATACGGCTGGGCGGCGCCGGGCAAGCCCAGCAGCCGGTCCGTGACCAGGCCGGCCACCCTCGACAGCGGATTCATCTACGGCCCCTCCGCCGCCAGCCACCAGCACGCGCTGCCGTCAGATTAACCCGGTCTGCGCCGTCCTGTCCCGGCCGCCGCCGCTCCGCCGCGCCGCTAGCGAAGTCCGACATGCTGCAGTCGGTCCCGTCCATGGCGGGCGCGACCGCGGGTGGTGCCATGCAAACGTGCCGGACGGCTGTTTGGCGAATCGGCCGGGCCCTGGAAGCCCGATGAATGGTGCGATCATCGTAATGTTTTGCTATCAGCCTATGACCACGAGATTCAGCAGGTTGCTCAAGCGACAGGGCTCAGGCCATCAGCCGGCCAGAAGGCACATGACTCTACCGAGGCTTCGCATGATCAGGATTGACCACATCGGCACGCCCGATGGCCACCTCTTTGAGGTCATGGCGTCGGCCCCAGTCGCAGCAGCCAGGACAACCTGATGCGAGCCGCTGCCGTCAGCGAGCCGAAACCCGCGCGCCGGGGCATGGTGCGCTGCGGCGCGGCCGCGGGGCCACTTTTCGTCAGCGTGTTCTTGATCGAAGGCGCCATGCGCCCGGACTACGAGCCGCTACGCCACCCGGTCAGCTCGCTGTCGCTGGGGCCACGGGGCTGGGTCCAGGCCGCTAACTTCGCTTCGGCCGGGCTGCTCTACGTCGCTGGGGCCGCTGGGCTGGCACGCTCCCCAGGTCAGGCCACGTGCCGCCCGATCGCGGCAGCGGCACTCGGCGCGACCGGCCTCGGCCTGCTCGGCTCGGCCGTGTTCCGCACGGACCCCGTCAGCGGCTACCCGCCCGGCACACCTGACGCTCCTGCCGAGACCACCGCGACAGGAGCCATGCACACTGTCGCAGCTGTGCCGATATTTCTCGGAATCCCGGCCGCAGCATTCGCTTGCGCATGGCGGTTCCACCGCAGCGGCAGTCCAGGCTGGGCGGCCTACTCGGCCGCGACAGGCGCGTCCATGCTCACCACTATGGGACTGGCCAGCGCAAGCTTCAGCCAGGACCCGCGACTCGTCAGGTACGGCGGGCTGTTCCAGCGCGCCGCCATCGTCACCGGATTCTCCTGGCTCACCGCCCTGTCCAGGCGGGCCTGACTCCCAGCTTGCCCGGGTCCTGGCCAGATTCAGGACCAGGACCTGGCAGGGGGGTCAGGCAACCTCGCCGAGTGCCTTCAGTACCTTCGCAGCTCAGCAGCGAATGCGGGCAGCTGGTCCGTGGCAGTCGTGTGAAGTACTTCCAAGTCGATGGACCAGTAGCCGTGAACTATCCGGTTCCTCAGCCGCGCGGGCTGCTGCCACGGAACGTCGGGGAAACGCTGCTTGATATCGGCGGACAGCTGACCTGCGGCTTCGCCGAGGACTGTGAAGTTCCAGAACAGCGCATCCCGCCGGCGACGGTCGGCTTCGAGCTGGCTGACTGTCACCTCGGCCGCGAGCTGCTGGCCTGCTCGGCCGCGTCAATCATCTCAGTGAGCAGGAGGACGTCACGCTGCATAGACGAGCCTGGCCTCGGCAAGCACTGGCTGGAGAAGCGGGTGCAGCGAGCGGGACGAGATGAGATCGACCGTCCGGCCGAACAAGTCGCTGAGCTCGTCGGCCAGTTGCTCGATCTCCCAGCCCAGCTTGCGGTCGGGCCGCAGGCTGTAAAGGACGTCGATATCACTGTCCTGCCCGGCGGTCCCGCGGGCCTGGGAGCCGAAGATCTCGAGCTTGGCGATCCCGTAGCGGTCGCCGATGTCAGCCAGCCGTTCTTCATCGACTTCTGATCCCGCGATGATCAGCATGTCCTCAGGCTAACCCCGGCGGCCGTCTCACGCCTGCAGGTCCGTGCCGGGTCAGCTCGTGGCCGATGATGCCGGGGTGGACAAGTGAACAGGTGCGTTAGCCCGACCCTGCCAGGTCCAGGGCGGCGATGTAGCCGAAGGTCATGGCCGGGCCGAGGGTGGTGCCGGCACCGGCGTGACAGTCCCGGCGCGGGTAGCGCCAGCCTGACTCCCAGCTTGCCCGGGCCCTGGCCAGAATCAGGACCAGGACCCGGGCAGCCAGGATCAGGCAGCCGCCCCACGATGTGAATGTCCGGGCAGATCGAGCCGGCAGGCCCGGGTGGCGCGATTATCAGGTGAGCGCAGACGTTCCACGCGATGCTGCGATCATCACACTCGGAACGCTCTGACCGGCCAGGGCGAGATCGAGATACGGGGCGCGGCGTGCCAGCACGCCGCTGTCGAAGGGGAGAAGAGTTCCGATGACTGACGCCGACCAGGTACCTCGCCCGCCCGCCGAGGCGGGGCCAGGCGGGCTGGCGGGCTATATCTCGCGAGGCCGGGCCGTGACCTACAGCCTGGCCATCCTGAGCCTGGCCGCCGCGGTGATCCACTTCGCGGTGGCCGGGGAGCACTTCCAGGAGTACTGGGTGTTCGGCGTGTTCATGCTGGGCGCGGCCTGGCTGCAGCTGGCGTGGGCCATCCTGGCCGCCGTCAGGCCGGTCCGCCTGCTGCTGTGGAGCGGGATCGTCCTGAACGCCGGCGTGGTGGCCGTCTACATCGTCACCCGCACTGTCGGGGACGTCATCGGCCCGACGCCGCACGAGGTTGAGCCGCTCGGCTTCGGCGACGGGTTCTGCACCGTGCTGGAGGCGCTGATCGTCGCCGGCTGCGCCTGGCTGCTGTTCGCCAGCGCCCGCCAGCAGCACAAGCCCAGCCTGACCCTGGCCCCGGTGTTCACCGGCGGGGTCACCGCGGCGCTGCTGAGCGTCGCGCTGGTCGCGGGCGGCCCGGAGATGGTGATGAGCGGCGACTCCGACATGGCCGCCGCCCCCGCGCCGGCCGGCGCGCAGTCCGGCACGAGCATGGCCGGGATGGCCGGGTCAGCGTCCGGCGGGGGATCGGGCACGGTGTCCCGCGCCGCGGCGGCGATCAGGCTGCCCACTCGCTCGCCCGCCGGGGACATCACTATGCCGGACCCGGACATGCAGATGGCTCGTGGCATGAAGATGGCCAGCTCGAAAGCCTGCACCGCGAAGCCGACCGTCAGCCAGCAGCACGCAGCCGTGCACCTGGTCAACGCCAGCTGGGCAGGCGCCCGCAAGTACCGGAGCCTGGCCGCTGCGAAGGCCGCCGGGTACCGGCCCATCACCCCGGCCGGGGCGCCCGTCGTGCACTACCTCAACCCGTCGTACTACCGGCAGACCTTCACTGGCGGCCCGGTCCTGGACACCACCGACCCGCAGTCGCTGGTCTACGCCAATACGCCGGACGGGGCCGTGCTCGTGGCGGCCATGTACATCACTGTCCCCGGCGGGGCCACCCCGCAGCCGGGCGGCTGCCTGACCCAGTGGCACGTGCACACCAACCTGTGCTTCTCCGGCCTGGGCGTGGCCGGCGTCACGACCACGGCGCACCCGTCCTGCCCGGCGGGCTCCAGCAACCGGGTGACGCCGCCGATGCTGCACGTCTGGTTCGTGCCCATCCCCGGCGGCCCGACCGCCGTGGACGCCCCGGACCGCCAGGTGGTCCGCGCCGCCGAGCAGGTACGTGCCCCGAGGAACGGCACCGCCTGACGGTCGCAGCCGCGGGCGGCGGTGCCGCCGCCCGCGGCTGCCGTAGCTGAGAGCTGCTGCGGCCAGGCCGGGTTAACTGGGCGGGCGCGCCGTCAGCGCGCTGGCCAGGAACTCGCGGGCCGCCGCGAACGACCGCTCGTCCGTCGCCTCGTGGTAAGCGACCCCCGGAATGGCGCCGGGCACGGCATTCCGGTGCGTGAAGCCGTGCTGCGCCCCGCCGTACACGTTCAGCTGCCAGTCCGCGCGTGCCGTCTCCATCTCCGCCGTGAAGGCCGTGACGTCGGCCATCGGCACGTGCGGATCGGCCGCGCCGTGGCAGGCCAGCACGCGCGCGGTGACCTCACCCGCCCGCGCGGGCCGGCTGGTGGCCAGGCTGCCGTGCATGCTGACGACGCCGGCCAGGCTCCCGCCCGCCACTCCGGCGCCTGCCCGGGCCAGGGTGAGGACGGCCATCCCGCCGAAACAGAACCCGACTGCCGCGAACCCGCCGCCCGCCTCCGGGCAGCCCGCCAGCGCGTCCAGCCCGGCCTGCCCGCGGCGGATGAGCAATCCGGGGTCATCGCGGAGCGCGGTGACGGCGGCCATGATCCGCTCCCGGTCACCGGCGACTCCCGCGCCGTACATGTCGCAGGCCAGCACCGTGTAACCGAGCTCGGCATAACGGCGGGCCTGCTCGCGGGCGTGGTCGTCCAGCCCGGCGCCGCCGTGCACGAGCAGGATGCCGGGCCGCGGTTCCTGCCGGGCGTCATCCCAGTGCAGAGCACCGGTCAGGGCGGTACCGAGGTCGTTGTAAGACAGGTCCCGGGTCAGGAACGCCATGCGCACTCCCCGGGCCCGCAGAATCGGCTATTCATCATGCGCAGAACGCTAGCAGCCGATTTCGCTATTATAGCACAGGACATTATTTTACTAAAGCGGTACGGGTTACAATAGAGTTTCATTAGAAAGGGCTGGCGGGCATTTCCAGCCGCGCCTGCAGCACCTTGCATTATCCGGAACTGCGGACCAGCCGGAGGCAGTCATCATGGCCGAGCCGAGCATCCCGCCAGGCTTCGACTTCACCGACCCGGACCTGTACGCCACGCGGATGCCGGCCGAGGAGCTGGCCGAGCTGCGCCGCACCGCGCCGGTCTGGTGGAACTCCCAGCGGCGCGGCAGCTCCGGCTTCCCCGACGATGGCTTCTGGGTCGTCACCAGGCACGCCGACGTGATGGCCGTGTCCCGCAACTCCGACGCGTACTCCAGCTGGGAGAACGGCGCCATCATCCGGCACCGGGAGGGCATCGGCCGGGAGGGCGTCGAGGTGCAGCGGCTCGTGCTGCTCAACATCGACCCGCCGCAGCACACCAAGCTGCGCGGCATCGTGTCCCGCGGCTTCACCCCGCGCGCCATCGCCGCCCTGCGCGGTGCGCTGACCGCCCGCGCCGAGCGCATCGTCGCCGAGGCCAGGGCCAGCGGCACCGGCGACTTCGTTACGGATGTGGCCTGTGAGCTGCCGCTGCAGGCCATCTCTGAGTTGCTCGGCGTGCCCCAGGACGACCGCCGCAAGATCTTCGACTGGTCCAACCTGATGGTCGGCTACGACGACCCCGAGTTCGACACCGCCGGCGTCGACGCCGCTGCCGAGCTCATCGCCTACAGCATGATCATGGCCGAGGACCGCAAGGCGTGCCCGCGCGACGACATCGTCACCAGGCTGGTCAGCGCCGAGGTCGACGGCGATCACCTGTCCGCTGACGAGTTCGGGTTTTTCATGGTCCTGCTGTCGGTGGCCGGCAACGAGACGACCCGCAACGCGATCTCGCACGGCATGCACGCCTACTTCGAGCACCCGGAGCAGTGGGAGCTATTCAAGGCCGGGCGGCCGGTGACCGCCGCCGACGAGATCGTCCGCTGGGCCACTCCCGTCACCAGCTTCCAGCGCACCGCCCGCTACGACACCGAGCTGGGCGGCCAGCAGATCAAACGGGGCCAGCGCGTCGGCCTGTTCTACCGGTCGGCCAACTTCGACGAGGACGTCTTCGACCAGCCCGAGCGCTTCGACATCAGCCGCGACCCCAACCCGCACCTGGGCTTCGGCGGCAGCGGCGCGCACTTCTGCCTCGGCGCGAACCTGGCCCGGCTGGAGATCGAGCTCATCTTCAACGCGATCGCCGACGGCATGCCCGGCATCACTCCCGACGGCGCCCCGGAGCGGTTGCGCTCCGGCTGGCTGAACGGCATAAAGCGGCTGCCAGTCCGCTACTAGCAGGCGGTGCCCGGCGGCCAGGGAGCTCAGCTGAAGCAGGAGGGCCGGCCCGGCGCAGCCACGTGGGAGACTCACCTGGCCCAGATTCACCGGTGCCAGCGAGGAGGAGCGGTGCCCTACCTGGAAGCCATCGTCATCCACTGCCGCCAGCCCGGAGCCCTCGCGCGCTTTTACGCCGAGGCCCTCGGCCTGCCGGTGCACCCCGATGATGAGGCCGCGATCGCGGCGGGCACGCTGGGCGAGGACGAGTCGGTGCTGCTCGGCTCCCGGGACGCCCTGCACGTCTGGCTGACTCCGGTCGGCGAGCTGGAGCCGGCTCCCGGCCGGGTTCACCTCGACGTGCGGCTGGAGGCTGCCGGTGACCTGGACCGGCTGATCGACCTCGGTGCTACCCGGCAGCGGGAGGATCCGGACGGCCGCTGGGCGGTGCTCGCGGATCCGCAGGGAAACCTGTTCTGCGCCGTCTACCCGCGCGGCTGACAATTCCGGGCCGGCAGCTGCACGAAGGTGCGAAACTGGGTCTTCGCTGCCTGTTCTGGGGAGATCTGGTACCGATGACCCGCAGTTCCTGGTGCGCAGGCTGCGTCACTCAGGCGGTCCGGGACTGATGTCCCGCGATCGCTCGTGGGACATCCTGCCGGTGCCGAACCCGCAATTGCGGCCGGGCAGGCGCCGGCGGCTGGTCCGCGGCGCCCTGGTCAAGGACCCGGTCGGCCTGCCGGAACCGCTGTACTAGCTGGAGCGCCGTGATCAGGTTGTGGTGCCGTCCACCCTGGACAGCGCCTGCCGGGAGCTGCTCCGCCGGGCCCAGGCAGCGATCGACCTGGCCGTCGATTCCGCCGCTGACCAGGCGGGGCTGCCCGACATCGTGGCGGAAAGCACGCTGCGGCAGCATGAGTGGGAGATCGCCGTCGCGCTGCGTGACATCACTGACCTGCGGGCCGAGCATGAGCTTAATGCGGCGGAAAGCGCGGGTCCGCTGACAGCTGCGCTGACGAGCATGCCGTCGCTGAGATCAGCGGTCTTACCGAGCAGGCTGCGGCGGCTGCAGGAGCCTTCCGCGACACGGTCGGCCAGGTCAGCCAGGCCGCGGCAGCACTGGCGTGGCCCGAGCCGGGCGCCGGGCAGGCCAGCGACGGGTAGGTTGGCCTGCCATGAGAAGGATGCGGGCAGTTGCCGTCCCGGCCGTGCTCGCGGCTGCGCTAGCGCTGTCCGGGGCCGGCTGCGGCGGCCAGGCTCCGCGCCGCGTCGCCGCCGCGTCCGGCTGTCTCCTCGCCAGGCCCGGCCGCCTCCGCGACGGCGCCGGCTCCCGCGACCGCCACGTCGGCCGTCCCGCACCGCAAGCACCGGCGCCCGCACGTCTTCACCGCCAGGGTCGCCCCGATCCGGCACCGCTCGCAGGTTCGGTACTCCTGGCATCCCGGCTGCCCGGTCGCGCCGTCGGCGCTGCGGATGATCACCATGACCTACCGCGGCTTCGACCACCGGGTCCACACGGGCCGCCTGGTGGTGAACGCCGCGGTCACCGGCAAGCTGATCGAGGTCTTCCGCAAGCTGTTCGCGATGCGCTACCCGATCCGCAGGATGGTGCCGGTGGACGCCTACCACGGCTCGGATTTCGCGTCGATCGAGGCGGACAACACCTCATCGTTCAACTGCCGCGACGCCACCGGCTCCTCCAGCTGGTCTGAGCACGCTTACGGCCTCGCCGTCGATCTGGACCCGTGCGAGAACCCGTACGTCACCGCCGACGGCCACGAGGCGCACAAGCGCTGCCTCAGGTTCGTCGACCGGAGCCTGCACGGTCCGGGGATCATTCACGCGGGCGACAAGGTGGTCCGCGCGTTCGCCTCGGTCGGCTGGGGCTGGGGCGGCATCTGGCAGGGTGACCGTGACTACCAGCACTTCTCCGCGAACGGCCAGTAGACCGCCGCCGGCGGCCGAAAACGGATGGGATCAGCCCGGCCGCCCGTCCTACGATCGGGTGCATGCCGAGCTATGAGCCAGTCGAGCTGTCCGCGGCCTGCAACGCCGGCGTGCAGGTTCTTGGTGATGAGCCGGGCGCTGTCCCGCTCGGCCGGGTGGACCTGCGCGGCCTGCCGTTCCTGATCGGGCCGGAGCCACCGTCGCCGGAGCGGTGCTTCGTGCTGCCCGGCGCCCCGGTGTCAGTGCCGGTGGGCCGGCCGGCGCGGCGGGTGATCGTGGCGCACCGGCTGCTCGAGCCGGGCGCGCCAGCCGGTCACGCCGCCGGGCAGATCGTCGCGGAGTATGCATTCCACCTGGCCGGCGGCGAGGTCGTTACCGCGCCCATCCGGGAGCGGTTCGAGATCCAGGTGGTGCCGCCGGGCTGGGGTCGCCTGCCGTTCCTCGCCGTCACCGACACCAGCGACTACAGCCTGCCGCGGTTCGCGGGCAGCTGGAGCGAAGCCGGTGCCCGGCTGGCGGAGCACGACATGGGCTGGCCGCGCGGCTACTACCTGTGGTGCTGGGAGAACCCGCATCCGGACCGGCCGGTCGAGCGGATCGAGCTCGTGCCGCGCGGGCCGCGGTTCATCGTCGCGGGCATCACGACCAGTGACGCGGATGAGCACCCGTTCGTCCGCGCGCCGGGGCGCCCGGTGCGGCTCGTGGACAGGGACGGGCGCGACGGGGTCCTCGACATTGACGTGGACCGGGGCGTCGCGACCTATCCGCAGCCGCTGCCGGGCGCCGATGACCGGGCCGGCTGGGGAGCGACCGAGGGACCGGCCGCGTATACGTCGATCGCCGCGCTGCCGTCGGCCACCATCGCGGTCCGGCAGGGCGATGCCGAGCTCGGCCGGGTGCGCTGGGGCGACGTGGAACGGGACGGGCGGGCGGAGGCCGGCCGCGTCTCGCTGGAGCTGGCCGAGAGCGGCCGCAACTGGGTGCATGTCCGTGTCGTCGACGACGCGACCGGGCGGCCGGTGCCGTGCCGGGTCCATTTCCGCTCGGCCGGCGGTATTCCCTACCAGCCGCACGGCCACCACAATCACGTCGCCCAGAACCTGGACAGCTGGCACTACGACGTGGGCGGAGACGTCCGGCTGGGACAGCGCAGCTACGCCTACATCGACGGCACCTGCCAGGGCTGGCTGCCGCGCGGCGAGGTCATCGCGGACGTCGCGCGCGGGTTCGAGTACGAGCCGCTGCGCCAGGCCGTGCAGATCCAGCCAGGTCAGCGAGAGCTGACGCTGCGGATCGGGCGGGTCGCGGACCTGGCCGCGGAAGGATGGTGGTCGGGCGACTCGCACGTGCACTTCCTGTCGACTCCGGGCGCCCAGCTCGAGCAGCAGGGCGAGGACCTGCGGGTCGTCAACCTGCTGCAGGCCCAGTGGGGCGCGCTGTTCACCAATACCGAGGACTTCTCCGGCCGGCCCGCTGTCATCGACGGCGGCGGCTACGTGACGTATGTCGGCCAGGAAAACCGGCAGCATGAGCTCGGCCACATGCTCCTGTGGGGCCTGAAAGAACCGGTCATGCCGTGGTCCAGCGATGGCCCCGATGAGGCCGAGCTCGGCGGCGCCCTGGATGCGACCATGAGCGACTGGGCCGACCGGACGCACGCCCAGGGCGGCACCGTCGTCGCCGCGCATTTCCCGAACCCGAACGGCGAGCCGGCCGTCCTCGTCGCGACCGGCCGGGCCGACGCCGTCGAGATGCTGACCCATTCCGACGACGCGATGCTTGAGTACTACCGGTACCTGAACAGCGGCTACCGGCTGCCGCTCGTCGGCGGCACGGACAAGATGTCGAGCGCGGTACCCGTCGGCCTCTACCGGACATACGCGCGGCTGGACGAGGAGTTCAGCTATGAGGCCTGGTGCCGGGCGGTGCGGGCAGGCCGCACGTTCCTGTCCGGCGGCCCGCTGCTGACGCTCTCCGTCGACGGCTGCGAGCCGGGCGACACCGTCGGGCTCTCCGGGCCGGGAACGGTCAGCGTCCGGGCGGCAGTGCGCAGCATTTTCCCGCTCCGCTCCCTCGAGATCGTGTGCAACGGCGAGGTCGTCGCGCGGGCCGATGCCAGCGGCGGACGGCAGGCTGAGATCAGCGAGGAGCTGCGGGTCGACGGGAACTCGTGGGTCGCCTGCCGGGCGTTCGGGGCCGATTACCACCTCGATGAGTGGGGCCGCCAGGTGTTCGCGCACACCTCGCCGGTCTACGTCGCCTGCGGCGGTGAGTGGACGATGGCCGACCCCGACGGGCTCCGCTATATCCGGACGCTGGTCGAGGGCGCCCGCGACTACGTCCGGCACACGGCCGTCCGCAGGTCCGACCAGGTCACGACGCACCATCACGGCGAGGCCGACCACCTCGCCTGGCTGGAACGGCCGTTCGCCGAGGCGCTGCGCGCGCTGGATGAGCGCCGCCGCGGCCGGTGACCCGGCCCGGCCGCGGCGGCGGCTTCCCGCGACCCCGCCGGCAAGCCCTGCAGGCGCTGCCGCCGCGACCCCTACTGGTCCGGCCGTGACAGTGCCAGCGGAGGGAGGGCGGCGCTGGCATCCATGGCTTCCGGGCGCGTCCGCTCGGCCCACCGGCCGACGTAGGGCATCGCAACGCCGATCATGACGAAGACGCCGCCCAGCACCAGCCAGCCGGGCGCTCCCCAGGTGATGCACAGCAGGCCCAGGGCGGTAGGCGCGACGACATTGCCCAGGCCGCGGGCGAACCCGAAGACCCCGGAGTACTGGCCCTGAGCGTGCGCGGGCGCGAGCCGGACGCGCAGTTCCAGTGAGCCCGCCGCGTGCCACAGCTCGCCGATGGTGTGGACCGCGATCCCGGCTGCCAGCACCACGACTGCGATCCAGGCAGGCATTCTGGCGGCCGCGGCAATCAGGGCCATGCCGATCAGGAACGCCACGCCCGCGCGACGGATGGCCCGGGCAGCGGCGGCGTTCGTGCTGACTCCCCGGCTCGCCCGGACCTGCAGGGTTACCACCATGGCGGTGTTGATCACCACGGTAGCTCCCACGACCCAGCCGGGCGCCTGGGTGCGATCGACGATCCACAGCGGCACCGCGAAGACCAGGACCGTGCCCTGAATCCACATGATGCCGTCGAGCAGGCTCACGGCGATGTAGGCCCGGTCGCGCAGGGCGATCCAGCGCCCGGTCGCAGCCGCGGGCCGGGGCACCGGCGGAAGCGGGGGCAGCCAGTTCACCGCGACCGCGCAGATCGCATAGCTCAGCGCATTCCCCAGCACCAGCACCTCATACGCGCTGCGGGTATTGAGCTGAATGGCAAACCCGGCCGCGATGCCGCCGAGGCAGCCGGCGAGGTTGGCGACAGATCGCAGGTAAGCCCGGAACCTGGTCAGGTCCGGGCCGCCGAAGCCGCGCACAATGGGCGCGCGAGCGGCCGCGCTGGCGGAGATCGCGAGCTGAGTGATGGTGACCACCAGGACGAAGAACCCGAAGCTGCGGACGAGCACCAGCGCGGCCATGGCGATGGCCTGGGCGAGCAGCGTGAGCCGGTAGACCTCCCGCGGTCCTCGCCGGTCAGCGAGGTGGCCGATCGGGATGCCGGCGAGCAGGCCGATCGTGGCGGCGACGCCCATGCCGACGCCGACTCTCGCCACCGACAGCCCGACCACCCGGGTGTAGAAAAGCGCGGCACTGACCATGAACACGCCGCTGCCTGCCATGTTGATGAAGCTCACTAGCGCGATAATGCGCTGCGGCCGGGTCGGCGGAATGAGCCCGCGGCCTGCTAGCCAGGCGAAGTTGCGCGCTCTCCATTGCGTGTGATAATGTTTTAGTGAAGCCTTTCCGGCATTTGGCGTGCGCATATTCAGTACTATTATCAAGGCCGCCAAGAATGTCAATTCAGATAAGTCCCGGCTCGGTGTTATCTCCCTGATCCGTGCGCTGTCGATCAGCGCCGGAGCTAGCTGAGGGCGAGCCGCCGGGTCCCGAGGTTCTCGATGAGGCCGGTCTCAGCGGCTGTCGCCGGGATGCGGCCAGTGAGCTTGGCAATCAGGGTCAGCCGGCTCCACCCGGCGGCGTCCCGGAGCCGGGCAGCGTCCCGAGCCGGCAGCAGGAGTTCCTCGGTGACCTGCGCGGCCGGGCCGGTCAGCCATGGCTGGCGGTCCAGCGCGGCGGCCAGGTCCAGGCCATGCACCGCCAGTTCCAGGACGCGCGTGCGCGCGAACTCGGCCAGCACCATCCGGTCGCCATGTCGCGTCCGCACGACGCGCTCGGGTGCTGCCGCCTGCAGCAGCGCCCAGGCAATATTCCTGACCTGGCGAAAGTCGCTCGCTCGCGCTGCTGCGCCGGGCAGCGCCGCCGCCCCGCGCTGCGCCGACTGGATCCGGTCGTCATTCACAGCCGTCGAGAACCGCTGATCGGCACGGTAATAGCCGGCTGCCGCCACCAGGCCGGCGCCGCCTGGCTCGGGTTCTGCGAGCATGGCCGGCAGGCGCCCCATCGTCATCTGCACGTGGTAGAGCAGCTCGGCCGCTGTCCACGGGACGCACGGGCTGAGACGGCCGAAGGCGGCGTCATCGGCACCTTCCGCGACCTCGGCCAGCCGCTCGGACTCGGCGCCGAATGCCTGGATAGTCAGCTGTGGCGACACTGGCGTCATGGTAGTCACGGTGCCGGGACGGACTCAGGCATGCAGGGTGGGCCGGTAGCTGAGCTCCTGGATGTGGCCGTCGAGCGTCCGGCTCTCGATCAGCTCGAGGTCGAAGTCGGCCGCACCCGCGAAGATCGGGTCTCCTCCGGTCTGACCGGTGATCACGGGGAAGACCGTCACCTGGACGCGGTCGACCAGGCCGGCGGCCATCAGCGCCCGGTTCATCGACAGGCTGCCGTGCGAGCGCATCGGCACCTCGGACTCCGCCTTGAGCCGGGCGACGACGTCGACGGCGTCACCGCTCACCACGGTCGCGTCCGGCCAGTCGAGGGGCCCTTCCAGGGTGGTCGACACCACCGTGGCCGGCAGGTTCCGCATCCGGGTGACCCACGGGTCACGCGCCTCGGACTCCTCGGTAGCCGAGGCCAGCATCTGCGCGAACGCCCGGTAGGTGGTGGCCCCGAAGACCATCCGCTGCTCCCCGCCGTACAGGGCCAGGCGGTGGTCGAGCAGCTCGGGGCCTTGCTTGCCCCAGTAGCCGCCCCAGTCGCCGCTGGCGGTGCCGAAGCCGTCGAGGCTGGAAAAGACGTCGAAGGTATAGGTAGCAGTCATGATGCTCTCCTCGAGTGCGGTTGCTCCAGTGCTGGCGATACAGACTGGCGCCCCCGGCGAGACTCATCGCCCCCGGATTCGCGGAGCCCGGCCTCGGCGCCTGTGGCACAGTCCTGATTGTGCCGCTGGACGATCTGCCGGACTGGCTGCCCGCCTGGTGCCTGGACCAGCTGGGCGGCGTGCCCGCCGGCGTGCTGTTCCAGCTGGAGCAGGTCTCGATGGTGTTCGGCCTGCGGCTGGCCGGCGGCACGGACGTGGTGGTCAAGGCGCGCGCCGATGACGGCCGGGCCGTGTCGTGTGTCGCGGCGCAGGCCCGGCTGGCCGGACGCGGGTTTCCGTGTGCCCGGCCGCTGACGCCGGTGACCGGTGTCGGCTCGCTGGCAGTGCACGCGGAAGAGTACCGGCCCGGCGGCGAGATTCTGCACGGGAACTCGCCGGACGTGGCCGCGCGCAACGCGGCGGTGTTCGCCCGGCTGATGGCCGAACTGGCCGGCGTGACCGTCGCGCCGCCGCTGCCCAATCCGCCGTGGGTGCGCTGGGACCACACCGACCCCGGGGTGTGGCCTGCGATGGACTTCCTCGACAGCCGGGATCAGAGCGTCGTGCCCGGCTACGTCACTGACACGGCCGAGCGGGCCCGGCGGCGGATCCTGGCCGCCGGCCTGCCGTGCGTACTGGGCTACGCCGACTTCGAGGCGCAGAACCTCCGCTGGCACGGTCAGCAGCTATGGGCGGTGCACGACTGGGACAGCCTGGCGTGGCAGCCGGAGGCGGCGCTGGCGGGCGCGGCGAGCGGGTCGTTCGCCAGTTCCGGGCCGCCCGTCCTGGCGCCGATCGAGAGCTCGGAGGCATTCCTGGCGACCTACCAGAACCTTCGCGGGCGGATGTTCACGGCCGCCGAGCAGGAGATCGCGTGGGCGGCCAGCGTGTGGATGGCGGCGTATAACGCCCGGGAAGAGGCACTGCGCGGCGACCCCCCGGCGGGCCGCGCTGCGCTCCGCGCGCAAGCAGCCCGGCGCCTGCGCCGGGCTCATGCCTAGCGCCAGCAGGGGCTGCGTCAGCCGCCGGCCGCCGGGCTGATGACCAGCCTGGTCCGCGAGCCAGGTGAGACGCTAGAGCGGCCGCCCGGGCTGCGGAGGCGGCCGGGCAACGGGACGCCGGGAGAGCGGAGGCCGCGGATGAAGATCGCCACGACGGTCGGCTACTGGAGCGCGGGCCCGCCCGCGCACGCCGCCGACCTGTTCGCCGCCGCTGAGCGGCTGCGCCTGGACCAGGTATGGACGGCCGAGGCCTACGGCAGCGACGCCTGGACGCCGCTGGCCTGGTGGGGGTCACGGACCACCCGCGTGCAGCTCGGCACGTCGATCTCGCAGATTTCCGCGCGGCCGCCGGTCACCCTGGCCATGGCCGCGATGACCATGGATCACCTGACCCGCGGCCGGGTCATCGTCGGCGTCGGGACCAGCAACCCGCAGGTCGTCGAGGGCTGGTACGGCCAGCCCTACCCGCGGCCGCTGGAGCGGACCCGTGAGTACATCGAGATCCTGCGCAAGGTCATCGCCCGCGAGGAGCCCGTCGCCTACGACGGCCGCCACTATCAGCTGCCGTATCCCGGCGGCACCGGCCTGGGCAAGCCGCTGCGCTCGATCCTGCACCCCTACCGCACCGAGATCCCCGTCTACCTCGGCGCCGAGGGACCGAAGAACGTCGCGCTGGCGGCGGAGATCGCCGACGGCTGGAATGCGCTCTTCTTCTCACCCAGCATGAACGACTTCTATGCCGGCGCGCTGGCCGAGGGGTTCAGCCGGCCCGGTGCCCGGCACGCGGCGGCGACGTTCGACGTCGTCGGCGGGCCGATGGCGATCATTCCCGGCGACGACCTCGAGCAGGCCGCCGACCAGCTGCGACCCGCACTCGCCCTGTACATCGGCGGGATGGGCGCGCGCGGCGTGAATTTCCACCACGAGGTGTTCGCCCGGATGGGCTACGAGGCGCAGGCCAAGGTGATCCAGGACCACTACCTGGCCGGCGACAAGCGCGCGGCCATCGCCGCCGTGCCGACCGCGCTGGTCGAGGACGTCGCCCTGATCGGCCCGTGGGTCAAGATCGCCGAGGAGGTCCCGCGCTGGCGGGACACGGTACTGACGACCTTCTCGGTGAGCTGTGACCTGCGGCACCTGGACCGCGTCACCGAACTGGTCCGCGGCTAGCGCTGGCCCCGGCCGGGCGCCCGGGGCTAGCGCTGGAGCAGGCCGTAGGCGTGCTCGGCGTGCAGCCGGACCACCAGGCGCTGGTCGTGCACCATCGCGGCCCGGTAGTCATCCCAGTCCGGGTGCTCGCCCTGCACCGCGCGGAACAGGTCGATGAGCTCGGCCACGGCCGCGTCGCCGGGGTCGGCGGCCACCGCGGACAGTTCTGCGGTGCCGTCGACGACTACGTAGTTCCAGAAGTCCTCGCTGGCGACGTGGAAGCTGGCCCGCGGGTCGCGGCGCAGGTTGGCCACCTTGGCCCGGCCTGCGGTGGTGGAGACCCGGATGACCTGGGCGGCGGGGTCGAACGCGTAGTTCACGTTGGACAGCTGCGGCCGCCCGCTGGCCCGCTGGGTGACCAGGATGCCCTGATTGCGCCCGGCCAGCAGGCCGGCGAAGCGAGATTCGATCACGACCGCAGAACCTCGCCGGCCCGGCCCCGGCGACCCCGGCCGCGCCGGGGATGTCACTCTCGCCGGGTGATGACACCGGCGCCCGCAGCGGCCAGTGTTCGGGGCTTGCGCACACAGACCAAGCGAGACGAACCGCAGCGAGACGAGAGGGGGCCGGCGTGGCTAAGGCCGACGGCACTTTCATTTACGTGGCCACCTACCCGGACGAGATCGCGGCCCGCGATGACTACCGGGTAGTAAAGGACCTGCACGCCAGCGGGCTGGTGGGCGCCTACGACGCAGCAGTGGTGACCAAGGACGCCCGGGGCAAGGTGCACGAGAACAAGGACGAGACGGCCACCCGGCACGGGGCCTGGTGGGGCGTGGCGGCGGGGGCGGCCGTCGGCGTGATCTTCCCGCCGTCGATCCTGGCCACGGCCGCCGCGGGCGGCGTCATCGGCGGGGTCAGCGGCCATCTGGCCAAGGGCATGTCCCGGTCGCAGGCCAAGGATCTCGGCGAATTCATCGACCCCGGCCAGGCCGGCCTGGTCGTGGTCGGCGAGACCAAGATCCGCGAGGCCGTCGAGAAGGCCGTGACCAGGGCGGAGAAGGAAGTCGCGGAGGAACTCGACACCGACCCGCAGGAGATCGACAAGACCCTGCAGCGGGCCGTCGGGGACATGTAGCGCGGACGGGCGGCCAGCCGCCGCCTGCCGGGGCGCAGTCCCGGCCAGTCTGGCCCGGCCGGTTTGAGCCGGAACAGCCTGGGCAGGGTCTGACGCCGTGCCGACTGATGACGATCCTACGAGGTGATGAAAATGCTCACGCTTACCGAACGAGCAGCCGGGACGATCCGGGCCCTGACCTCGCAGCCGGGCGTCCCCGACGACGCTGGCCTGCGGATGTCCCTCCCCGAGGGGGAGGCCGGGTCCCTGGTGCTGGCGCTCGACAGCCCGCAGCAGGATGACGCGGTCATCGAGGACTCCGGCGCCAAGGTCTTTCTCCAGCCGACGGCCGCCACCATGCTCGACGACCGGGAGCTGGACGGCGAGCTCGACGACCAGGGCCAGGCGTCGTTCACCCTGGCCCGCAAGGCCGGCTAGCGGCAGTTCCTGAAGGCTGAGCGTTCGGCTGGCGGCATTATGCCCGCCAGCCGAACGCTTTTTGCTGCCGGTGATCTGCGGCCTGCTGTCGTGCCCGGGCCCGGCGGCCGCCGGGGTCAGCCCGGCGGCGCTGGCCGGGAGTCGCGCCGCAGCGGATGATCGGCCGGAATCTCCACCAGCACGATCCGGACGCCGTCCGGATCCTCGATCCACATCTCGGTCAGGCCCCAGGGCTCGGTCACCGGCCCGCGCAGCACCCGGACCCCGGCTGCGGCCAGCCGCTCGTGCTCGGCGTGCACGTCCCGCACCTGGAGCCAGATCATTACCGGGCCGCCCGGCTGGCCCGCCAGGTTCCCGGAGACCTCCAGCAGGCTCTGGCCGAGGAAGAACACCACGCCCGGGTTCTCGGCGGGCCCGAACTCCCGGTACACCGCCAGGCCCAGCACGTCCCGGTAGAACTCGCGGCTGCGGCGCGCGTCGGCGGGCCGCAGCAGGATGCGGCTGGCTAAGACCTCCACGCGGTCATCCTGGCAGGCCGGCGGCCGTCCGGCCGCATCAGGCGCGCCCGGACCGCGCCGGGCTGGCCAGCCACGAACCGGGGACGACCGGGCCGGACGACTCCAGAGTGATAACAGCAAGAAGCGGGCTGCGCCAGGCCCCGCCAGGCGCGGGCCGCCCGCGGGCGTGAAGCGGCGCAGGCCTGCCCGGGGCGGGGCAGCGGCAGGCCTCAGGATGCGCTGGCCGGGCCTGCCTGGCGGCGGGCGAGCCACAGGGCCGCGGCGAGGATCACCAGGCCCGCGGCGAGAACAGCCATGGCGCCGCCGGCGTCGGCCGGCAGGTAGCGGGACGCCACCTGAGGCAGCAGGACCAGTGCGCCGAGGCCGCCCGCGCCGACCAGGAGCACCCGGCGGGCTAGCACGCCCGCCGCCAGCAGCCCGGCCACCGTCGCGGCAGCCAGGGCCGGGCCGCCCGCCGCGGCGATGCCCAGCTGCGCACCGACCAGCAGCCCGGCCGCGGCCGCCAGGTATCCGGCGGTAGCGGACACCAGCCAGCCCCGGTACACCGCCAGGCCCCACAGCAGGGCCAGTGCCCACACGCCCAGGCCCGGCGCCCAGCCCGCTGCACCCGGCCAGGCCCGGCCGATCGCGGTGCCGTCCAATGCGGCGGCCGCCGCGAACACCGCCAGGTGCAGCAGCGGCGCCTGCGATCGCCACCACAGCACCGCCAGGTACCCGGCGGTGACCGCCTCGGTGACCAGCAGCCTGGCGGTCATGCCGGAGCCGGCGAACGACGGGCCGGTGAGCACGACGGAGAAGGCGGTGAGAGCGCCGGCGGAGGCGAGCCACAGGACGCTGCGCAGCCGCCGGAGGGGCGGCGCCTGGCCGGCGGGCCGGCTCCGCGCCGTGCGGCCGGCGATGAGCCCGGCGGCCAGCAGCACGATGGCGGACCCGGCGGCCAGCGTGAGCTCGGCGCCCGCCGGGATCCCCGGCCACAGGTCCCGGACCGCGATGAAGCCGGCCATGGCGGCCAGCACGGCACCCAGGTAGCCCAGGGCCTCGACCACGATCGCGCGCCGGGGCGAGGCCGGGGGAGCGGGCTGCCGTCCGCGGCCCGGCTCCGCGGCCTGCCGGGCCTCGGCCGCTTCGATTCCGGCTGCCTGCCCGGCGTCGATCAGGCCCGCGGCCTGCCACCGGGTCAGCTGAGCGCGCAGCGCGGCCTCGCCAGAGGACTGTGACATGACCCCGCCTTTCCCGTGTCCGGTCAGCGGTCAGCACCGCTTCGCTCACAGTCTCGGCGGAACCGGGTCCGGGGTCATGAGTAGGCCTACTCAGCCTCCCGGCCGGGCGCCTCACGCACGCTGATCATCGCCCCGGGTGCCGTGGCACCACAGCTGCACGCGCCGGCACCGGTAGCAGGCTGCCTCCCGGCATCGCGGCCCGCCCGCACCAGCCGTAGTGCGTTCGCCGTCAGCGCGCAGCCGATGCCGGGACCGGTGCCGCCCGTCGCACCGGTCACTGCCGCTGCCGTGCCACCGAGTCCGTCCGCTACCGTGCCCGTTCGTTGCCGGCCTCCTTTCCGTCGCTCGCGCCGTGCGGGTCCTGCCGTCGCCAGCTTCGGGCGCACCCGGCCATCTCCCGGTCCCGGGCTGGCGTCACCGTGCTCAGGCGATCGTGACCGGGAGGGTCTCGAAGCCGCGCAGCAGCAGCCGGTCGCGGCGCGCGGGCTCGCCGGCGGCCAGGATCTTGGGGAACCGGTCCAGCAGCCGGGGGAAGGCGACCGTGCCCTCCAGCCGGGCCAGTGCGGCGCCGATGCAGAAGTGCGCGCCGCCGCCGAAGCTCAGCGGCCCGCCGTCGGGGCGCGCCGGGTTGAAGGTGGCCGGGCTGGCGAACCGGCGCGGGTCGCGGTTGCCGGCGCCCAGGATCGTGACCACCCCGGCTCCGGCGGGCACGGGCACGCCGTCCAGCGTCGTGTCGTAGCCGACCCGGCTGGTCAGCTGGACGGGTGAGTCGTAGCGCAGCACCTCCTCGACGAAGGCGGCCGGGCTGACCGAGGCGTCCCGGACGGCCTCGCCGGCGGGCGGGTCGTTCAGGATGATGTTCAGGCCGTTGCCCAGCAGGTTGGTCGTGGTCTCGAACCCGGCAACCAGCAGCAGCGTGAGATTGTGCAGCAGCTCGGCGGCGGTGAGCTGGCCGTCGTCGCGGTCGCTGGCCGCCAGCAGGTCGCTGAGCAGGTCATCGTGAGGATCGGCGCGGCGCCGGGCGGCCAGCGCGGTGAAGTAGGCGAGCAGCTCGACGGCGGCGGCGTTGATCTCGGGCAGCGTGGTCAGGTCGGTCAGCTCGAACACGCCGGCCAGGTCGCGGGCGACCGGCCGGAACGCCTCCCGGTCCGGCTCCGGGATGCCGATCAGCTCGCAGATCACCGTCACCGGCAGCAGGTAGGCAAAGTCGTGCATGAACTCGACGGGCGAGCCATCGGCGCCGCGGTCCGCCATCGCGTCGAGCAGGTGATCGGCGATCCGGGCAATCGCGGGCTCGAGCCCGGCGACCCGCCGGGCGGTGAACGCCCGGGCCATCAGCCGCCGGATCCGGCCGTGCTGCGGCGCGTTGAGGTTCAGGATCCAGTCGGCGGCCTGGACGAACACCGGGTTGTCCCGCCAGACGGGGAAGTCGGCGTCGAAGCTGCCCCGGTCCGACACCCGGAAGCCGGGATCGCGCAGCACGGCATCGATGGCGTCGTAGCCGATCACGAGCAGGTCATGGCCGGCGGGCAGCACCGTGCCGTGCTCGTGCAGGCGGGCGTACAGGGGGTAGGGGTCAGCGCGGCAGGCCGGCGTGCTCAGCTCGGTGAGAGTCTCGATGACGTCCATGCTGCCGCTCCGTCCCCGGCCGGATCCCGCGGCCGGGCCCCGCCCCGTCCGGAATCTGGCGCCGCCTGGGTACCCGCGCCGCCCTGCGGGCCGCGCCTGGCACGACGATAAGTAGTATCGCGAGCCGCGTCAAGCTATATCGCGATAGCGGTCGCCGGGAATGCCGTCGCCGCCGCGGGTGTTCCCGCGGCGGAGGTCGTGACATGCAAGATGAACTGGTCAGGTGCCCGGGCTGCGGGAAGCGGAACCGGGTCCCGGCGGCGGCGACGGGCAAGCCCCGCTGCGGCAGCTGCCATCAGCCGGTGCCGTGGATCGCGGACGCCGACGACGCCAGCTTCGCCGCGGTAGCTGAGCAGGCGCCGCTGCCGGTGCTGGTGGACCTGTGGGCGCCGTGGTGCGGGCCGTGCCGGATGGTCAGCCCGGTGCTGGCCAGCCTGGCCGCCGAGAAGGCGGGCCAGGTCAAGCTGGTCAAGGTCAACGTGGACACCTCGCCCCGGCTGGCGCAGCGCTATGGCGTGCAGTCCATCCCGACGCTGCTGCTGCTCAGCAAAGGCCAGGAAGCCGCGCGCCAGGTCGGCGCCCCGCCCGCCCCGCAGCTGAAGGCCTGGCTCGAGAAGGCCCTGCAGGCGGCCTGACCGCCGCCGGCCTGACTGTGGCTCGCCAGCCGCTGCGCCGGCGGCTCGCCGCAGCTGACTGCGCGGCCGGGCTACTCGCCGGCCGCCAGCAGCGCGCCCAGCCGGCGCAGCTGCGCGGTGGCGCCGCCGAGCGCGAACTCGCAGTGCTTAGCGGCCAGGAAATACTGCTGCACCGGTCCGCTGAGGTCCACGCCCAGCCCGCCGTGCACGTGCACGGCAGTGTGCGCGACCCGGTGGCCGGCGTCGGCGGCCCAGAACTTGGCCATCGCCACCTCGGCGGCGGCCTCCAGGCCGGCCTCCAGCCGCCAGGCGGCCTGCCACATGGTCAGCCGCACCGCCTCCACGTCGATGTAGGCATCGGCCAGCCGCTGCGTCACCGCCTGGAAGCTGCCGATCGGCCGGCCGAACTGGACCCGCTGCCGCGCGTGCTGCGCGGTCAGCTCCAGCGCCCGCTCCAGGATGCCGTACTGCAGCGCGCACAACCCGGTCGTCCCGCGCTCCGTCAGCCAGCCCAGGATCTGCGGGCCGGCGGCGGGGGAGCCGAGCAGCCGGTCACCGGGCAGCCGGGCCCGGTCCAGCACGACCCGCGCCGCGCTGGCCCCGGTCAGCTGCTGCGGCTGCACGGTGACCCCGCTGTCGCCCGGCGCCACGCCGAACACCGCGGCGCCGTCCTGGCCGGCGGCGGCTGGCACCAGCAGCAGCCCGGCGCTGGTCCCGGCCGGCACGGCCGTCTTCACCCCCGACAGCAGCCAGCCGTCGCCGGCCCGCTCCGCCCGGGCGGCCGGGGCCGCGAGATCGTCGCTGTTCTCGTCCGCCAGGGCTACCGCGATGATCAGCTCGCCGCGGCCGGCCGGGCCGGCCCACCGCTGCTGCTGCGCCGGCGTCCCGAACCGGGCGATTGCCCCGGCACCGAGCAGCACGGAACTCAGGTACGGCGCCGCCGCCACGGCCCGGCCGAGCTCGGCCAGCACTGAGCACTGCTCCAGCAGGCCCGCGCCCGCGCCGCCCAGCGACTCCGGCAGCGCGGCCGCCAGGACCCCGGCCTGCGCCAGGCCGGCCCACAGGCCCGCGTCCAGCCCGGCCGGCCCGGCCGCGGCAGGGCCGGCGTCCGCGCGGCGCGCCCGGCCCGCCTGCCCGGATACAACCTGCCGGGTCAGCGCGGCCAGTTCGCGCTGCGCCTCGGTCAGCACGAAGTCCATCGGTCTCCCTGGCTGCTCCTGGCCCGGCCCGCGGCCCGGCTGGCGATCATCATCGTCACCGCCGCGAGTACGGCAGGCCCAGGCCCGCGGCCGCGACGATGTCGCGCTGAACCTCGTTGGTGCCGCCGCCGAAGGTCAGGATCAGCGCCGACCGGTGCAGCCGCTCGATCCGGCCCGCCAGCACCGCGCCCGGCGAGCCCGCCCGCACGGGCGCCGCGCTGCCGAGCACCTCCATCAGCAGCCGGCAGGCCTCCAGCGACAGCTCGGTGCCGAACACCTTGGTCGCCGACGCCGCGGCCGCCGACAGGCCCTCGGCCGCCTCGGCGGCGATGCGCCAGTTGACCAGCCTGAGGAACTCCGCCCGGGCCTGCACCCGGGCCAGCGCCAGCTGCACCCACCCGGCGTCCAGGACTCGCTGCCCGCCGGGCAGCCTGGTGGCCGCCGCCCAGTCCCGGACCGCGGCCAGCGCGGCCAGCACCGGCGCTGCAGAGGTCAGCGCGACCCGCTCGTGGTTGAGCTGGCTGGTGATCAGCGGCCAGCCCTGGTTCACCTGGCCGACCAGCGCGCTGGCCGGCACCCGCACGCCGG
This sequence comes from uncultured Actinomycetota bacterium, assembly GCA_963780555.1. GTDB lineage: Bacteria > Actinomycetota > Actinomycetes > Streptosporangiales > Streptosporangiaceae > DASUBV01. The sequence goes on from CAWACD010000002.1 coordinate 1,923,227, forward strand.
CGTAGTAGGTGGCGCTGGTGACCAGCCCGGCCATCGTCGGCACCGGGGTCCAGGAGAACCCCGGCGCGTCCGTTGGCACGATCAGGACCGACAGGCCCTCGTGCCGCGGCGAATCCGGGTCGGTGCGGCAGGCCAGCCACACGTAGTCGGCGTACTGGATGAGGCTGGTCCACATCTTCTGGCCGGTGATGACCCACTCATCGCCGTCGCGCACGGCAGTGGTCCGCAGCGCGGCCAGGTCGGTGCCCGCCTCCGGCTCGGAGTAGCCGATCGAGAAATGCGCCTCGCCCGCCGCGATCGCCGGCAGGTAGCGCTCCTTCTGCTCCGGCGTGCCGAACCGCATGATGGCCGGGCCGACGGTGCTGATGGTCAGGAACGGCACCGGCACCCCGGCCACCGCCGCCTCATCGGTGAAGATCAGCTGGTCCAGCATCGAGGCCCCGCGGCCGCCGTACTCCCGCGGCCAGCTCAGCGCCAGCCAGCCGTCCCGGCCCAGCTGGCGGACCACCGCGCGGTAGCCAGCTGCGGTCCCGTAGTCACCGCCGGCTCCCGCCAGTGACGCGCTTACCTCGGGCGTCATCAGGCCGGCGAAGTAGCCGCGCAGCTCGTCACGGAGCCGGTCCTGGCCGGGCGTGCAGGCGATATGCATCCGAGACTCCGCGCCCCTCCGCACCGGTGCGATCATGGCGTAGAACGTGTTCTAGCGTACTCCGGTGGACTGGCCGACCTCGATCAGATGGCCGTCGGGATCGCGAATATAGGCGCGGATCTCTGTCTGGTGCACCTTGGGCTCGGTGAGGAACTCCGCTCCGCGGGCGGACCACTGCGCGTAGGCGGCGGCGATGTCGGCGACCCGGATATTCAGGAATGCGCTCGCGTGCGCGGGATCCTGCGGCGTGGCCAGGGTGACGTCTGGCTTGTCGTCGGTCGGGCCGCCGCCCGTGTTGAGGATCAGCCAGCTATTGGCGATCTTCACCACGACCGGGTCGCGCTCGGCGACCACGGCGGCGCCGAAGACGTTCACGTAGAAATCACGGGACCGGTCCTGGTCGGCGACCACCAGGAAATGGGTCAGCACGAACCCGCTGGCGGGATCCGGGAAATCCGGCTCGGTCATCTGCTTCTCCTATCCGCGCGGTAACGGCGCTCCGGCGTATTTTCCTGTCGACGGCGTCTGCCTGTTCTGTCATTGTCGGGGCATGCGGCGAGAGCTGGCGCGTGTCCTGCCCAGCCTGACCTTCCTGGCCTTGCTGTTCGGCGGCGAGTGGCTGCTGAACATCGGCGTTCCCGCTCAGCTGTCCGCCTGGTCGATCCTGGCGTTCCTCGCGGTGCTCCTGGCTGCTGCGGTGACCGGGATAGTCGTCCACGAACTGGGTCACGCCCTGGCGGTGGGCCTGGCCGGCGAGCGGGTGCTCGGCATCGAACTGGGCGGCGGCTCGGTCGCAGGACGTTCAGCGTGGGATCGGTTCCGGTATCAGCGGGCCTGGGGCTGGGCGGATCGGTGCGCTTCCGCTCGCACCGGCTGTCAGCGGCGCGCCGGGCCGCGATCCTGGCCGCCGGCCCGGCCGCCAGCCTGCTGGTCGCGGCGGCGTGCCTGCTCCTGCCGGTCCCGCGCTGGGAGACAGCCTTTCTCGCGCTGATCATGCTGGCGGCCGGACTGCAGGACCTGGCGCCCGGCCAGCAGGCCGATGGCAGCTCAACCGACGGGTACAAGCTCTGGCAGACCCCGGCGCGGCTGCGGGCGGACGGCCGGGTGCGGCGACTGCTCGCGGATCCGGCCTGGCCGGAGCACCCGGACGCGGCCGACATCCTGATCAGCGGATTCGCGCTTGACGTCCCGGAAGCCGAGGACTGCCTGCGCGAGCTGAGCCGCCAGCCAGAACGGCTGGCGGGCGTGTACCGGCAGCCGTGGGCGCTGCCGGGCCGGCCGGTGCCGGACATGACGCATATCGTGCACGCCCTGTCGTGGAAGATCCTGGTGGCAGGCGACCTGCCCGCCGGCATCGCGGACCTGGCCGCCAGCCGCGTCGAGTGGGTGATCGCGCATCTCGACAGCGACTACCCCGACAGGCGCACGCCCGCATACGCGGCGCGGCATACGCTCGCGCTGGCCCGGCTGCGGCAGGGCCGGATGGAGGACGTCCGGCAGCTGTGCGCCGACGCGCTGGCCGCCGATCTCGACGCCGAGGACCGGGCCAGCGTCCTGGCCACGGTGGCGATGGCCCGGCACGCGCTGCTGCTGTCCGGCCGCCCGCAGCTCGACGAGGCCCTGGCGCTGGACCCGGACGCCGCGCTGGTCGGTGAGGCGGTGCGGTTCATCGACAGGGGCTGGGATGCCGTTCTGGCGGCGCAGCCGATAGCGCCCGGGCAGCCGACGGGGGCTAGCGGGTGAGCAGGTCGCGGCGCTCGGCGTCGATCGCGGCCAGCCGGCCGCGGGCCTGGCCGGCCCGCTGCGCCAGCCGGGACCCGACCTCGCCGACGACCTCCAGCGAGCGGTCCACGTTCTGGCGGGCCTGACTGATCCGGCCCGCCATGGCCAGGTCGCTGAAGATGTTGTCGAGCCACACGTCGACGAACCTGGTTCCGGCGTCCACCGCTAGCTGCGGAGCGGTCAGTCCCAGGCCGCCTACGTCAGCCAGCTCCGTCCGCAGGACCGCCAGGCACTGGTCGGCACGAGCGGCCGCCGCGGCTGCATCGTCCAGCCGTGAGTGCTTCACCGCGCTGGCCATCGCGCCGCCCCCGAAGAACGTGTCATAGGTCGACCAGGCCGACGCGCTGCCCAGCCGTTCCCGGACCACGGCCAGCGCCTGCCCGGCCGCATCCGCGGCCTGCTGTGCCTCGGTGACCTCGGCTAGCTCGGCCTGCAGCCGCCCCCGCTCATCGGCCAGCGCGAGGAGCTGCCGGCCACGCGGGTCACCGGACTGGCTGAGCTGCTGCTCCTTCAGCTTCAGGACGCCGGCGTAGATTGCGGGGGCCCTGGCCAGCTCTTCCTGCCGCTGCCGGGTTGCCGCGAGCTCGCGCCGGACCGCCTCCAGCCGCCCCTGTGCCTCGGCTACCCGGTAGCGCGCCGCGTCGGCCTCGGCGCGCTCGCGGGCCAGCGCATCCTCGCGCGCGCCGCGCAGCGAGGCCAGCACCCGGGTCAGCGACAGGCTCTCCAGCCGCTCGGCGTCCTGCTGCTCGTGTTCGTACCGGGTGCGCAGCAGGGCCACCTCCGCCGCCACCTCGTCCTCGCGCTGGCTCAGGGCGGCGTAGTACTGCCGGTTGACTTCGTACTCGCGCATCGCCCGGGCCGCCGCGGCCAGGGTTTCCTCAATGTCGCCGGGCACGTCAGCGGTCAGTCCCGGCCGGGCCGGACGTAGCCGAAGAACGCGCGGCGCTTGATGAGCTCGGCGACATCCCGCGGCACCATGTCCTCCCAGGAGTCGTCGCTGGCGGCGATCCGCCGCAGCACGTCCCGGCTGAAGATCGGCAGGTACTCCGGCCGGTAATTGTCGAGATGAACGAAGCTGCCGCGCCCGGCCAGGTAGTCATACAGCGGCTGCAGTTCGGGGCGGACCTTGATGTCGTCCACCGTCACGAGATCCTCGTCCGGCGAGGGCCGCAGCGGGTAGACATACAGCTTCAGGTCGTTCTTGAACAGCCGCCCGAAGCTCTCCAGGATCCCGCCCGGCAGCCTCGCGTGGTTCTTCTCGTCGAACAGGTCGACCAGGCTCGGCACGCCCATCACCATGCCGATCCGCTCGCTGGTCCGCTCGCCGAGGTAGGCGGCCAGCCGGTAGTAGTCGAAGTAGTCGCTGATCAGCACGGTCATGCCGCACGCGGCCAGCAGCTCCGCGCGGGCCAGGAAGTCCCGCCGGTCCACCTCGGCCCCGCCGGCCAGCAGGTTGCGCATGGTGATCTCGGTCAGCGTCAGCACCGGCTTGCCCGCCACCGCCGGGTCGGCCTCGAACCGGGCTTTCGCGGTCTCCAGCATGTCGAGGTTGACGTGCGTCGGCGGCCGGAAGCTGCCTCGCTCCACCAGCACGGCCTTCTTGCGCAGAACCTCGCTGGGCTGCAGGACCTCGCGGTCCGGGCCGAACATGGCCACCCCGCTCAGCCCGAGCTGGACCAGCTTGAGCGCCATCAGCCGGTTGTCGACGCCGCGGAACTCGATGCCGCGGAACTGGATCATGTCGATCTCGATGCGGCCGGTGGTCAGCCGGTCGAGCAGGCTCTCGATCAGCCTGTCCGGCTGGTGATGCTCGAAGAAGGCCCCGTACAGCAGGTTCACCCCGACGATGCCGAGGGCCTCTTGCTGCGCCCAGGCCTCGACGTCCAGCATCCGCACGTGCATCACCATCTGGCTCGGCTCGTCGTGCGGCTGGGCCTGGAACTTCACGCCCATCCAGCCGTGGCACTCGTTGCCGCCCCGGTAGCTGCGCGCCACGACGGTGTCGGCGAAGGCGAAGAAGCAGTTGTCGTCGCCGCGCTCGTCGCCGAGCCGCTCCACGTTGAGCTCGAATTCCTTATCGAGCATGCCCTGCAGCCGCCCGGCGGAGACATACCGCTCGGCCTTGCCGTAGACGGCGTCGCTGACGGCCATGTCGTAGGCCGAGATCGACTTGGCGACCGTGCCCGCGGCGCCGCCGACCCGGAAGAACCAGCGCACGACCTCCTGGCCGGCCCCGATCTCGGCGATCGTCCCGTACCAGCGCGGATCCAGGTTGATGCGCAGGGCCTTCTGGTGGGTGTCGGTCTGATGGGTGCCGCTGATGAGGTCGGCCATCGGTCTCCCCGGCCCGCCCGCCCGGCCCGCCGCTGCGGCCTGTGACCTCTTCGGGGCAGCGGGCTGGCAGCAGCCCTGCCCGCCGAAATAGTACGCATGCTGATCTGTCCGGCGCTAGAGCAGCAAAGTCCCGCATGCGAGCGCACCGGTGTCGCATCGACCAGCGGGAGCGCAAGGTATCCGGTTATGAGCAGTGCGGGAGCAGCTCGCCCGGGTAGCTGGCGCGGACCGGAGTGCCCTCGCGGGCATGCTCAGCGCGGGTGTCTGGCCAGCAAGGACGTGGTCCAGGCGGTGTGGCGGCTGCGGAGTTCGGCTGCGGTGAGGTCGGCGCGCCCGAGATCCTCGAAGCTGGCTGCCCACGTCTCGACGTCGTGGTGAGACCGGGCCGCTGCCCACAGATCCCAGGGCAGCGGGTCACGGGAAGTCCCGCACGCCGCCTCGTACGAATCCAGGAAGATCCCGGCGATCTGCTCGTCGTAGAGCAGGCACAAGTCGAGCCGGCACCAGCCGATGTCGAAGCCGGGCGGGCCGGATGCCGCGCACGGCCAGTCCACCACGCCGGCCAGGGTTGCGCCGTCCCAGACCGTGTTGCCCGAGTAGTAGTCGCCATGGCAGAGCACGAAAGGACCGCTGGTCAGCGACTCCCAGCCGGCCGCGACCGGGCTGGCCGCCGGGCCGCTCAGCGCCTCCAGGGATGCCCCGGCCGCACGCCGCCGGAACACGCTGGGCAGCCCGGCGACGTCGGCCGCAGGCACCGCGTGGATGCGCGCGAGTGCCGAGCCAAGCTGCCTGGCCCACGCCGGCGGGTCATCGGGAACGAGGTCCGCAGCCCCGGGCAGGCGCGACGTCAGGGTCCATCCGCGGCCGGTGACGGCGTCCGTCCCGTCAGCGAGCAGCACGGGAACCAGCCCGCCAAGCCCGTCAAGCGCCCGGAGAGCCCGCGCCTCGCGGACAGCCGCATCATCTCCCGGCGGGAACTCCCGCAGAATGAGCTCCCGCTCCGGGCCGGCGGTGCGCACCAGCCACGTACTGGCCTGCGCGCCGCCCTTAAGCCGGCGCGCAGCCATCACGACAGCACCCGGGCCTCCCAGCCCGGCGGCCCGCAGCACAGCCTCGGCATAAACGGGAAGATCACGCACACCGGTCAGGCTAGCTCTGCGGCTGGAGCGGAAGGCTCACGGCGCGCCGCCCGAGCTGGCGGCCTGGCGGGCCAGGTCCAGGGCTCCAGGCAGGCGAAGCCGCTAGCCCGGCGGGTGGCTGGCAGCGAGCTGACCTGGAAGCAGCCTGGCCGCCCCGGGCTCGGGCGAGGGCCATCCGGCAGGTCATCATCCAGGACTGATCGGGCACTACCGGCCGCCCGGGCCGGCCGCTGCGCCGGAATCGGCGGGTCACGGCACAGCCGCGCCGGCGCCCTGCCTAAGGTTTGGCCATGCGGAAATACGTCATCATGGGTGTCCAGGGCAGCGGCAAGGGCACTCACAGCGCGATGCTCGCTGAGGATCTCGACCTGGTGCACATCGGGGTCGGGGACATCCTGCGCTGGAATGTCCAGCATCACACCAAGCTCGGCGCGCAGATCAGGCGCACGATGGCGGCCGGCACCCTGGTCAGCGACGAGGTCATCGAGAAGGTCGTCTCCGACCGCCTCGGCGAGCACGACTGGAACTACGGGTTCATCATTGACGGCTTCCCGCGCAGCGAGCGCCAGGCGAACTTCTTCCTGGAAAGCTACGACATCGACGGGGTCATCCACCTGTACCTGCCCGACAGCGAGGTGCGCCGCCGGGTCCTGGCCCGGCGGCTGTGCGCCGACTGCGGCATGGACTACAACCTGATCGACAACAGCCCGCACGATGAGGGCCAGTGCGACGCGTGCGGCGGCGAGCTGATGCGCCGCGAGGACGACACCGAGGAGGCCCTCGCGGTCCGGCTCCGCGAGTACCACACCAAGACCGACCCGGTCCTGGAGATCTTCCGCCGCAAGGAGTACGTGGTCACCATCGACACCCGGCCCGACAAGGAGGACGTCCAGCAGGAGATCCGGAAGGCGCTGGACCTGCCGCCCGTACAAGCCGGGCGGGCCGCGGGACGGGGCTCCCTGAGCTGATGCGGGTGGTAGTCGCGCCCGACTCGTTCAAGGGCACGATCGACGCCGCCGCGGCCGCCGCGGCCATCGCGGCCGGCTGGCAGGCAGCGCCGCCCGGCCGACGAGGTGACCTGCCTGCCGCTGGCCGACGGCGGCGAGGGCACCGCTGGCAGGTGCTGGCCGCCGCCGAGCCCGGCGGCCCGCTGGCACGAGGCGCAGGTCAGCGGGCCCGGGCCGGGCGCGGTCACCGCCCGGTGGCTGGAGCTGCCCGGCGCCGTGCACGTCATCGAGCTGGCCAGCGCCGCCGGGCTGCCGCTGCTGGCGCAGCCCGACCCGCTCGGCGCGCACACCGCCGGGGTCGGCGAGCTGATCGGCCCGGGCGCTGGACGCCGGGGCGCGGCGGATCGTGATCGGGCTGGGCGGCTCGGCCTCCACCGACGGCGGGACCGGCGCGCTGGCCGCGCTCGGCGCCCGGTTCCCGGACGCCGCGGCGCGCGACCTGGCCCGCGGCGGCGGCGCGCTGGCCGGGCTGGCCGCCGCCGACCTGTCCGGGCTGCGGCCGCCGCCGCCCGGCGGGGTGGCCTGCCTGACCGACGTGCGCGCCCCGCTGCTCGGCCCGGCCGGCGCGGCGGCGGTGTTCGGGCCGCAGAAGGGCGCCAGCGCCGGCCCAGGTCGCTGCGCTGGACGCGGGCGCTGGCCCGGCTGGCGGCGCTGCTGGGCGGCGAGCCCGGCGCAGCCCGGCGCCGGGGCGGCCGGCGGCACCGGCTACGGCCTGGCCGCGGCCTGGGGCGCGCGAGCTGCTGCCGGGCTCGGCCGAGATCGGCCGGATCGCCGGGCTGGACGCGGCGCTGGCCGGGGCCGACCTGGTCATCACCGGCGAGGGCCGCTACGACGCCACCTCGGCCGACGGCAAGGTGGCCGGCGCGGTGCTCGCCGCCGCCCGGCGGGCCGGGGTGCCGGCCGCCGTCGTGGCCGGGCGGTGGCGCGGGCATCGCGCCGGCCGGCCCGGCGGCCGGGCAGCGCGCAGGTCGTCGCGCTGGCCGAGCTGGCCGGCGGCGCGGCCGCGGCGATGGCTGACCCGGCCCGCTGGCTGCGGCAGGCCGGCCAGCGGCTGGCCGCCGCCCGGTGAGCGCGGGCCCGGGACCCGGCCGGCGGCGGCGCGGTGCGGACGCACCTAGCCTGTGCACGTGCGAGAGATTGCGGTATTCGGCGGAAGCGCCCACCCGGCGCTGGCGGCGGAGATCTGCGCGCAACTGGAGCGTACCGCTCCGGCCCGTGCGACTGACCCGGTTCGCCAACGACTGCCTCGAGGTCCAGCTGCAGGCCAACTGCCGCGAGCGGGACGTCTTCCTGATCCAGCCGCTGGCCCGCCGGTGCAGGAGAACCTGGTCGAGCTGCTGCTGATGCTCGACGCGGCCCGGGGCGCCTCGGCGGCCCGGGTCACCGCGGTCATCCCGCACTACGCCTACGCCCGGTCCGACAAGAAGTCGATGCCGCGGGTGTCGATCGGCGGCCGCCTGGTCGCCGACCTGCTGGTCACCGCCGGCGTCAGCCGGGTGCTGGCGATGACCCTGCACGCCCCGCAGGTGCACGGGTTCTTCTCCGTGCCGGTCGATCACCTGCACGCGCTGCGCGAGCTGGCCGCGCACTTCAGCCGCACGCGACCTGAGCAACTCGGTCGTCGTCTCGCCCGGACCTGGGCAACGCCAAGAGCGCCGCGGCGCTGGCCCGGATGCTGGGCCTGCCGGTGGCGGCCGGGGCCAAGGAGCGGCATCAGCGACCGCAAGGTCACCATCAGCTCGATCATCGGCGAGGTGGCGGGCCGGGACGTGATCGTCGCTGGACGACGAGATCGCCCGCGGCACCACCATCATGGAGCTGCTGTCGGTGCTGCGCGAGCGCGGCGCCCGGTCGGTGCGGATCGCCTGCACGCACGGGCTGTTCTGCGACGGCGCGCTGGAGCGGATCACCGCCCGGCCCGAGGTCGTCGGAGATCGTCTGCACCAACACCGTCCCGGTCGCTCCCGGTGCCTCGCCGAAGCTGCACGTGATCTCGGTCGCCCCGGCGCTGGCCGAGGCGATCCGCCGGATCCACGAGGGCGAGTCGGTCAGCGCCCTGTTCGACGCCTAGCCGGCCTGCGGCCAGCAGGCAGACGCCCCGTCGGCCGGCCGACGTCTGCACGTCCTCCGTCGCGCCGGCGCTGGCCGTCCGCCGTCCGGTCGGATAACAGCAAGAGGCGGGGCAGCTCAGGCAGCCGGCTGGCCGCGGGAACGGTCCGGCCGCGGCTAGCGGTCGGGGTCCGGGCCCAGGCCGCGACCTGGCTGCGCGAGCTGAAGCCCAGCTTGCCCAGGATGTTGGCCACGTGCCGGGCGGCGGTGGCCGGGCTGATGAACAGCTCCTCGGCGATGGCCTGGTTGCTCGGCCCCGCGCGCGATCAGCGCGACCACCTCGTGCTCCCGCGCGGTCAGCGCGGGCGGCGCAGGGCTGGCCGCACCAGGAGCCAGGCCCGCGGCGCCGGGCGCGGTCAGCGCCGGGGATCCCGTTACTGCTGCTGATCCGGCGGCCGGACAGCCGGCTGCCGGGCCTGCCGCCGGCGGCCGGCTCGTCTGCCTCGCCGAGGGCCAGCCGGACCGCATCCGTGCTGCTCATCGCCTGGCCGGCGGCCCACAGCCGGGCCACCTCCGGCTCGCCGAGGCCGACCGCGGCGTCCAGGTAGCGCTGGGTCCGGGAGCCGGGCAGCGGCGGCAGCTGCGCGGTCGCGCGCAGCGCGGTCACGGCGGCGGCGAGCTGCACCGCGCGGTCCGGGCCGGTCCTCGCGCACGGCCAGCGTGGCGAACGCCGGACAGGCCGCGGGCGATCCCGGTCCGGCTGCCCGAGGCCAGGCTCAGCCGCAGGCTCGCGGCCAGGTGCTCGCGGGCCGCGGCCAGGTCGCCCGGAATCCATCGCGATCCGGCCCAGGCCGGCCAGGCAGCGGGCGATCTCCGGCCGGGCGTCGACCTCGCGCAGGATGCCCAGCGCCGCCTGGTAGTGCTGGCGCGCCGCGGCCAGGTCGCCGTGCAGCCGGGCCAGGTCACCCAGGCCGAGCAGGGTGCGGGCGCGCCCCACTGCTGGTCGATCTCGCGCATCACGCGCCAGTGCCGCCTCGGCGCCTCCTGCGGCCTCGGCGCAGGCTGCCCGTGCACGCCCGCCGCGGCGGCCAGGGTGCCCAGCGCGTAGCCCTCGTTCCACTTGTCGCCGGCCTGCGCGGGCGTTGGCCAGCGCCTCGTCGGCCCGCGCCTGGCCTCGTCGGGCTGCCCGGCGTGCAGGGCGGTCTCGGCCAGCAGGTTCAGCGCGGTCGCCGTCCAGAACCGGTCCCCGGCACTCCAGCACAGCTCCAGGCCCTGCGGTGGCCCAGGCCCGGCGCGCCGGTCGGGTCGCTGCCCAGCGCCAGCTGCGCCCGGCCCGACCAGGGCCGGCCCGTGCACCGCGGCGGGCACCCCGGACAGGTCAGCGGCCAGGAAGGCGTCGAGCCACTCGGCGCCCTCGGCGAACAGCGCCGCGGACGATCCAGCACGGCCGGATCGCGGTGCAGATCCGCAGGCCGCGTCTCGGCGTCGCCCTCAGCCAGGCACCAGCCCAGCACCTCGCGCACGTTGCCGGCGTCGGCGTCGAAGCGCCGGAACACATCCACCCGGGCCGACCACGGGGCCGGGACCAGCGCCATGCCCGACGTTCATGGCATGCTCGGCGACTTTCAGCGTGTAGTCGCGCAGCCGGCGTGCGGACCTCGTGATCCTCGCCGGCGTCGTCCAGCCGGGCGGCGGCGTACTCGCGGATGGTCTCCAGCATCCGGTACCGGGCCTGGCCGAGGATGTCGGGCTCGACCTCGACCAGCGACTTGTCGGCCAGGCCCGCCAGCAGGTCGAGGATCTCGCGCGGCGGGCAGCTGCTCGTCGGCGCAGACCTGCTCGGCCATCTCCAGCGACCAGCTGGCGAACACCGACAGCCGCCGCAGCAGCACCTGCTCGGCTCTGAGCAGCAGGTCGTGGCTCCAGTCGATGGTGGCGCGCAGCGTCCGGTGCCGCGGCGGCGCGGTCCGGTCGCCGCTGGTCAGCAGCCGGAACCGGTCGCTCAGCCGGGCCGCGATCTGGTCCACGGACAGCACCCGGACCCGCGCCGCGGCCAGCTCGATGGCCAGCGGCAGCCCGTCCAGCGCCCGGCAGACCGCGACCGCCGCCGGCGCAGTTGCGCGGCGCCCAGGGCGAAGCCCGGCGCGGCGGCGGCGGCCCGCTCGGTGAACAGCCGCGACCGCGTCGAACCGGCCGGCCTCGGCCGGGCGCGGTGACCGCCGGCGGCGGCAGCGTCCAGCGGCGGCACCTGCCACACCGCCTCGGCCGCCACCCGCAGCGCCTCGCGGCTGGTGGCCAGGACCTGCAGGCCGCGGCGCGCTGGCCAGCAGCCGCTGGCACAGGCTGGCGCAGGCGTCGACCAGGTGCTCGCAGTTGTCCAGGGCCAGCAGCAGCCGGCGGGTGCCGCAGCGCGTCGGCCAGGGTGTCGATCAGCGGCACGCCCGGCTCCTCGGCCACGCCGATCACCGACGCCACCCGGGACGCCACCAGCTCGGGCTGGCGCAGGTCACCCAGCTCGACGAACCAGGCGCCGTCGGGGAAGTCGCCGGCGCAGGGCGGCGATCAGCGCGCAGCATCAGCCGCGTCTTGCCGATGCCGCCCGCGCCGCACAGGGTGACGGCGCGCCGGCCGCTGGCAAGGCCGGCGCAGCTCGTCGAGCTCCCGCGGCCCGGCCGACGAAGCTGTTGGGCTCGTCGATGATGCCTGCCAGGCCATGTTCCAGCATTGCCATTCCGCGCCGCCGTTACCGAGGTGACAGCGCCGCCCGCCTGGCCCGGTGCCAGGAGGCGGCCCTGGTTATCACCGTAGCGCCGGCCGCCGTGACATTTCAGGCTCGCCGCGCGTGAAATCTGGGCCGGCCGGTCACCCGGCCGGGTGCGTCAGCATCGAGGCGCTAGCTGCCGCCCGGCTGCCGCGCTGCTCCAGGTCCAGCAGGAACCGCTTGCGGTCCAGGCCGCCGCCGTAGCCGGTCAGGCTGCCGTCCGAGCCGATGACCCGGTGGCACGGCACGACGATCGCGATCGGGTTCTTGCCGTTGGCCAGGCCGACCGCCCGGCTCGCGGCGGGCTGCCGAGGCCGGCGGCGAGCTGGCCGTAGGTGACCGTCTGGCCGTAGGGGATCGTCCCGCAGCGCCGCCCAGACCTGGCGCTGGAACGCGGTGCCGCGCGGGCTCAGCGGCAGGTCGAACCGGTCAGCCCGCCGGCGAAGTAGGCCTCCAGCTGGCGCGGCGGCGGCAGCGAACGGCTCGCCGGCCGGATCGCCGGCGTGCCGAAGGCCGGCCGGGCCGGGCCGGTGCCGCTGCGCGTCCATGTACAGCCCGGCCAGCCGCGCCGCCGGCGGCGACCAGGGTGAGCGGCGCCGATCGGGCTGCCGATGGTGACGTGGGTCAGGGCCGGGACGCCGGCAATGGCGGTGCCCGGCTCCGGCACGGCGGTGGCGGTCATCGGGGAGATCCTCTCAGGTGGCGGCGGGCAGGTGGTTGATGGCGTGGTCGCTGGTGGCCCACAGGTACTGCACCGCGTAGGCCCGCCAGGGCCGCCAGGCGGCCGACGCGGCTGGTCAGCGCGGCCGGGGTGGCCGGGCAGGCCGAGCTCGCGGGCCGCGGCCCGGACGCCCAGGTCGGTGGCGGGGAACGCGTCCGGGTCGCCGAGCGCGCGCATCGCGATGGTCTCGACCGTCCACGGGCCGATGCCGGGCAGCGCGGCCAGCCGCAGCCGGGCCTCGGCCCAGTCGCCGCCGGCGCTCAGGTCGAGCTCGCCCGGCCGGCCAGCGCGCCGGTCAGCGCGGCGAAGGTCGCGCGCCGGGACCGGGGCAGCGCCAGCGCGGCCGGGTCCAGCCCGGCCAGCGCCGCGGCGTCGGGGAACAGCCGGGTCAGGCCGCCCGCCGGGTCCGTCGACCGGCTCGCCGTAGCGCGGCGGCCAGCCGGCCGGCGTGGGTGCGGGCCGCGGCGGTGGAGACCTGCTGGCCGAGCACCGCCCGGACCGCGAACTCGGCCGCGTCGGCGGTGCGCGGGCACCCGGCGGCCGGGCGCCTTGGCGACCAGCGGGGCCAGCACCGGGTCGGCGCCGCAGCAGGTCGTCGACGGCGACCGGGTCGGCGTCCAGGTCGAGCAGCCGGCGGCAGCGGCTGATGGCGGTGGCCAGGTCGCGCAGGTCGGTCAGGGACAGCTGGCAGCCGATGTGGTCGGGCTGCGGGCGCAGCGCCACCACGCCCGGCCCGTGCGGCAGCCGCAGCGTCCGCCGGTAGGCGCCGTCCCGCCACTCCTCCACGCCGGGCACGGCCGTGGCGGCCAGGTGGCCGAACAGGTTGTCGGGGAACAGCGGCGCCCGGAACGGCAGCCGCAGCGACAGCGCGCCCGGCGCCGGCGGCGCCGGTCGCTGGCCCGGCCGCCCGGCGCCGGCCCGCGCGCGCAGCTCGCTGGGGGACAGGGCGAAGACCTCGCGGACGGTGTCGTTGAAGGTCCGGATGCTGGCGAACCCGGCCGCGAAGGCGACGTCGCCCATCGGCAGCGCGGTGGTCTCGATCAGCAGCCGGGCGGTCTGCGCCCGCTGCGCCCGGGCCAGCGCCAGCGGGCCGGCGCCGAGCTCGGCGAGCAGCTGGCGCTCGACCTGGCGGACGCTGTAGCCGAGCCGGCGCGGCCAGGCCCGGCACGCCGGCGCGGTCGATGACGCCGTCGGCGATCAGCCGCATGGCCCGGGCGACCAGGTCGGCGCGCACGTTCCACTCCGGCGAGCCGGGGCTGGCGTCGGGCCGGCACCGCTTGCAGGCCCGGAACCCGGCCTGCTGGGCGGCGGCCGCGCTGGGGTAGAACGCATGTTCTCCGGCTTGGGCGGCACCGCCGGGCAGCTCGGCCGGCAGTAGATCCCGGTGGTCAGCACGGCGGTGAAGAACCAGCCGTCGAACCGGGCGTCCTTGGACTGGACGGCCCGCACGCACCGCTCGGTGTCCTCGTGCATGCCTCCAGTATCGGGCGAGCGGACGGTGCCTCTAGCGAGAAATCCGACATCAACCGGCCCAGGATGCCCAGGCCGGCGACGTTGCTGTCGCAAAACCGCTAGCCCGGGTAGCGGCCAGTCAGTTCTCGTCAGGGTAAAGATTCGCGATAGGCAAATTTGCGTGATCACGCATGATCATGTATGCTGGCCGCCATGACCTCCGATGCCCGCCATGAGCCCGAGCCCGGCGGGCTGCGCGAGCGCAAGAAGCTGGCCACCCGGCAGGCGCTCGGCTCGGCCGCGATGCAGCTGGCGCGTCGAGCGCGGCCTGGAGAACGTGCTGGTCGAGGACATCGCGGCGGCGGCCGGCGTGTCGCCGCGGACGTTCAACAACTACTTCGCCAGCAAGTACGAGGCGATCTGCGCGCTGGCCCTGGACCGGGCCTGCGCGGATCGGCGAGGCGCTGCGCGGCCGGCCCGCGGGCGAGAGCCTGTGGGCGGCGATCTGCCAGCGCCGTGCTGGCCGTCTACGCGGTGGCCGGCGACCGCGCCCGACCCGCGGCTGCATCGCCGGCATCCGGCTGGTCACCAGCTCGCCGGCGCTGCGCGGGGAGTACCTGAAGGCGCTGGCCGTCATGCAGTACGAGCTGGCCGCAGGCCATCACCGAGCGGGCCGGCGGCTGACCCGGCGGCGGACACCTTCCTGCCCGGGCGCTGGCCGGGCGCGGTCACCGCCGCGATGCAGGCCGCCACCGAGCGGTGGCTGTTCGCCGACCCGCCGGTGCGCGCTGGCGCCGGTCATCGAGGACGGCGCTGCGCGAGCTGGCCGAGGGGCTGCGCGAGGTCCTGCCCGGCGCTGCCGGCCGGGCCGCGGGCAGCCGCTGCCGCGCCGCCTGTTCGCCCGCCGGAAAATAGCGAGCCCGCGATGACCGCCCCGGCTAGCGTGGCGAGCCGGACCGCCCGCCGGAACCGCCGCGCCCGCGCCCCGGGCCGCCGCCAGCCGTCCGCCGCCACGCCCCGAGCCGTTCAGATCGCCGCCCGACGACCTGCCGCCTCCGCCCAGCTGAGGAAGACCCCGTGCTGATCCGACTCCTGCGCGTCTACCTGCGCCCGTACCGCACGGCGATCACCGCGCTCATGGGTGCTGCAGCTGGTGCAGACGCTGGCCACGCTGTACCTGCCCACGCTGAACGCCGACATCATCGACAACGGCGTGATCACCGGCGACACCCGCTACATCATCCGCACCGGCGGCATCATGCTGGCGATCACCGTGGTCCAGATCGTCTGCGCCATCGGCGCGGTGTTCTTCGGCGCCCGGACCGCCATGGCGCTGGGCCGGGACGTGCGGCACGCGGTGTTCAGCCGAGTGCAGAAGTTCTCGGCCCGCGAGGTCGGCCGGTTCGGCACCCCGTCGCTGATCACCCGGACCACCAACGACGTGCAGCAGGTCCAGATGCTGGCCGTGATGACCTTCACGCTGCTGGTGTCGGCGCCGATCATGTGCGTCGGCGGCATCATCCTGGCCCTCAACCAGGACGTGCCGCTGTCCTCGCTGCTGCTGGTCGCCGTCCCGGCGCTGGGCGTCATCGTGAGCCTGATCATCCGCCGGATGCGGCCGCTGTTCCGGCATCATGCAGGACCGCATCGACAGCATCAACCGGGTGCTGCGCGAGCAGATCACCGGCGTCCGGGTGATCCGGGCCTTCGTCCGCGACGGCCAGGAGCGGGAGCGGTTCGGCGGCGCCAACACCGAGCTGTTCGACGTCTCGCTGGGCGTCGGCCGGCTGATCGCGCTGATGTTCCCGTCGGTGATGCTGGTCCTCAACCTGTCCAGCATCGCGGTGCTGTGGTTCGGCGGGCACCTGGTCGCCGACGGCAGCATGCAGATCGGCGCGCTGACGGCGTTCCTCAGCTACCTGCTGCAGATCCTGATGTCGGTCATGATGGCCACGTTCGTGTTCATGATGGTGCCGCGCGCCGAGGTGAGCGCGGAGCGGATCATGGAGGTGCTCGACACCGAGCCCGACCTGGCCCGCCCCGAGCGCCCGGTCAGCATCGTGGCCGGCGCGCGGCACCTGGAGCTGCGGGACGCGGAGTTCCGCTACCCCGGCGCCGAGCAGCCGGTGCTGTGCGACATCAGCCTGACCTGCGCGGCCCGGCGAGGTGACCGCGGTCATCGGCGGCACCGGCAGCGGCAAGACAACGCTGATCAGCCTGATCCCGCGGCTGATGGACGTGACCGGCGGCGCGGTGCTGGTCGACGGCGTGGACGTCCGCGAGCTGGACCCGGCGCTGCTGTCGGACACGATCGGCCTGGTCCCGCAGCGGCCTTACCTGTTCTCCGGGACCGTGGCGACCAACCTGCGCTACGGCAACCAGGAGGCCACCGACGCCGACCTGTGGCAGGCGCTGGAGATCGCCCAGGCGGCCGACTTCGTCCGGCAGATGCCCGACGGCCTGGACGCGCCCATCGCCCAGGGCGGCACCAACGTGTCCGGCGGCCAGCGGCAGCGGCTGGCCATCGCCCGGGCGCTGGTGCACAAGCCGGAGATCTACCTGTTCGACGACTCGTTCTCGGCCCTGGACTACGCCACCGACGCCGCGCTGCGCGCCGCGCTGGCCGCCGAGACCGCGCAGGCGACCGTGCTGATCGTGGCCCAGCGGGTCGCCACCATCCGCAACGCCGACCGATCATCGTGCTGGAAGCGGGCCGGATCGTGGCCACCGGCACGCACGACCGAGCTGATGGGCACCGACAAGACCTACCGGGAGATCGTGCTCTCCCAGCTGACCGAGCAGGAGGCGGCGTGAGCGAGCAGGAGGGTCCCGGGGCCAGCAGTAACGGGGCCAGCAGTAACGGGGCACGGGCCGGCGATGCCGGTAATGGTGCCGCGCCCGGCGCGGGGGAGCGGGCCACGCCCAAGCGCGGGACTCGGCCCGGACCGGAGCCTGGGCGGCGGCCGCGGCCCGGCCGCGTTCATGGGCGGGCCGGTCCACCGAGAAGGCACTGGACTTCCGCGGCTCCAGCCGGCGGCTGCTGGCCACCCTGGCGCCCGCAGCGGCTGCTCGTCTCGCTCAGCCTGGCCCTGGCCGCCGTCAGCGTCACCCTGTCGGTGCTCGGCCCGCGGCTGCTCGGCGACGCCACCAACGTGATCTTCTCCGGCGTGATCAGCGAGCAGATCCCGGCCGGGGTCAGCAAGGCCCAGGCCGTCGCCCGGCTGCGGCACGAGGGGCACGCGCACCCAGGCCAGCCTGCTGCAGGCGGTGCACATCACCGGCCAGGGCATCGACTTCGGCCACGTCGGCCAGGTCCTGCTGGTGGTCCTGCTGGTCTATCTCGGCTCGTCGGTGGCCATGCTCGCTGCAGGGCCGGGTCACCGCCACGGATCGTGCAGCGCCTGGTGTTCCGGCTGCGCGAGCAGGTCCAGGCCAAGCTGTCCCGGCTGCCGCTGAGCTACTTCGACCGGCAGCCGCGCGGGGAGATCCTCAGCCGGGTCACCAACGACATCGACAACCTGGCCCAGTCCCTGCAGCAGACCATGAGCCAGCTGGTCATCTCGCTGCTCACCATCGTCGGCGTGCTCACCGTGATGTTCGTGATCTCGCCGCTGCTGGCGCTGATCGCGCTGGTCACCGTGCCGGTCTCGGTATTCGCCGTGGCCAAGATCGGCAAGCGGGCCCAGCCCCAGTTCGTCCGGCAGTGGTCCGCCACCGGCAAGCTGAACGGCCACATCGAGGAGATGTACACCGGGCACTCGCTGGTCACCGTGTTCGGCCAGCGCGAGCAGGCCATGGCCACCTTCACCGAGCAGAACGAGAAGCTGTACCAGGCCAGCTACCGGGCCCAGTTCATCTCCGGCACCATCCAGCCGGTGATGATGTTCATCGGCAACATCAACTACGTCGCTGGTCGCGGTCGTCGGCGCGCTGCAGGTGGCCGGCGGCACCGCTGTCGCTGGGCAGCGTGCAGGCCTTCATCCAGTACTCGCGGCAGTTCAGCCAGCCGCTGACCCAGGTCGCCAGCATGGCCAACCTGCTGCAGTCCGGGGTGGCCTCCGCCGAGCGGGTGTTCGCCCTGCTGGACGCCGACGAGCAGGCTCCCGACCCGGCTGAGCCCGCCCGCCCGCAGCAGCTGCGCGGCCGGGTGGAGTTCCGCGACGTGTCGTTCCGGTACTCGCCGGACCGGCCGCTGATCGAGGACCTGTCAGCCTGAGCGTGGCGCCCGGCCAGACCGTGGCCATCGTCGGCCCGACCGGCGCGGGCAAGACCACCCTGGTCAACCTGCTCATGCGGTTCTACGAGGTCGACTCGGGCCAGATCCTGCTGGACGGCACCGACATCGCCGCGATGAGCCGCGACGAGCTGCGCGCGCTGACCGGGATGGTGCTGCAGGACGCCTGGCTGTTCGGCGGCACCATCGCCGAGAACATCGCCTACGGCTCGGCCGGCGCCACCCGCGAGCAGGTCATCGAGGCGGCCAAGGCCACTTACGTGGACCGGTTCGTGCGCACCCTGCCCGACGGCTACGAGACGGTGCTGGACGACGAGGGCGCCAACGTCAGCATGGGCGAGCGGCAGCTGATCACCATCGCCCGCGCCTTCCTGGCCCGCCCCGCCATCCTGATCCTGGACGAGGCGACCAGCTCGGTCGACACCCGGACCGAGGTGCTGATCCAGCGGGCGATGAACTAGCTGCGCCAGGGCCGGACCAGCTTCGTCATCGCGCACCGGCTGTCCACGATCCGCGACGCGGACCTGATCCTGGTCATGGAGAACGGGCCAGATCGTGGAGCAGGGCACGCACGACCGGGCTGCTGGCGGCCGGCGGCGCCTACGCGCGCCTGTACGCGGCGCAGTTCTCCCAGGCCATGGCGGCGGTGGAGTAGCGGCGCCAGCGCCCGCACGTCAGTCCGGCGCCGCCCGGGCGGAACGGCCCGGGCGGCGCCGTCCGGCGCCAGGGTCTGAGCGGCAGCAACTGGCTGCGGCGCCATCTGGCTGATAACAGCAAGAGGCGCCGGCGGCGTGCCGCCGGCCGCAGGGTCCTGGCCGGGGGATATCCCCCCGCCAGGACGGGCAGTAGCCGGATTCCTCCAGGTCAGCGCCTTCCCTAGCGTGATCTGCAGAGCGCGCGACCCCGCGCGCGTAAGGAGATCCGGTGATTGCAGTCAGGAACCTGACGAAGCGATTCGGCCCGACTCTGGCGGTGGACTCGCTCACCTTCGAGGTGACCCCCGGCACGGTCACGGGCTTCCTCGGTCCCAACGGGTCCGGCAAGTCGACCACCATGCGGCTGATGATGGGCCTGGACCGGCCCGACCGCGGCACCGCCACCATCAGCGGCCGCCCCTACCGCCAGCTGCGCTGGCCGCTGCGCGAGGTCGGCGCGATGCTCGACGCGCGCAGCTTCCAGCCCGGCCGCAGCGCCCGCAGCCACCTGGCCGCCCTGGCCGCCAGCAACGACATCCCGCGCTCGCGGGTGGAGGAGGTCCTGGGCCTGGTTGGCCTGCAGGACGCGGCCAGGCGCCGGGCCGGGAAGTACTCCCTGGGCATGGCCCAGCGGCTGGGCGTGGCCAGCGCGCTGCTCGGCGACCCCGGCGTGCTGCTGCTGGACGAGCCGGTCAACGGCCTGGACCCCGAGGGCATCCGGTGGATCCGCAACCTGCTGACGGGGCTGGCCCGCGAGGGCCGAACGGTCTTCGTGTCCAGCCACCTGATCAGCGAGGTCGAGCTGATGGCCGACCAGCTGGTCGTCATCGGCCGCGGTCACCTGCTGGCCCGCACCTCGGTCCGCGAGCTGGCCAGCCGCGCGGGCTCCCTGGAAGAGGCCTTCTTCGGCCTGACCGACAGCGCCGTGGAGTACCGCGGCGCGGAAGCGAGGCACGCATGAGCAGCACCGTAGCCGTCAGCGAGCGGCAGGCCGGGACGGCAGCCGGGCACTACGGCTTCCGCGGGGCGGCGCGGATGGAGTGGATCAAGCTGCGCAGCATGCGGTCCACCTGGTGGACCCTGGCCGTGGCGGCCGTGGCCATGGTCGGCCTGGCCATCCTGGTCCTCAGCATTGCCTCTGCTCACTGGGCGACCTTCTCGCACGCCGACAGGGCAACATTCGACCCGACCGAGACCGGATTCACCGGAGTCGCCGTCGCCCAGCTGGCCATGGCGGTGCTGGGCGTGCTGGCCGTGACCGGCGAGTACTCCTCAGGCATGATCCGCTCCACGTTCGCCGCCGTGCCGCGCCGCGGCCTGGTCATCGCGGCCAAGGCCGCCGTCATCGGCGCGGTCACCCTGGTCACCGGCGAGGTCCTCGCCTTCGCCGCGTTCGTGATCGGCCAGCAGTTCCTGGCCGCCCCGGCCCCGCACGCCAGCCTCGGCCAGCCCGGCGTGCTGCGCGCGGTCGCGCTGGCCGGCGCCTACCTGGCCCTGATCGCGCTCCTGGCCGCGGGCATCGGCACCCTGGTCCGGCGCAGTGCCGCGGCCATCGCGGTGCTGGCCGGGCTGATCTTCGTGCTGCCGCCGGTCACCCTGGCCCTGTCGGAAGGCACGCAGCACACGATCCAGAAGTTCCTGCCCGAGATCATCGCCGAGAACTCGCTGACGGCCGTGAAGACCGTCCCGTACTCACTGTCCCCGTGGACCGGGCTGGCCGTGCTGGCCGGGTACGCGGTCGTCCTGCTCGGCGCCGGGGCATGGCTGACCGCCCGGCGGGACGCCTGACCGGCCCCGGCCAGCCGCGATAGTGACCAGCATCGGTACCCGGGCGTGACAATGGAGCCCATGGCAGCATCCCGGCCGCGCCCGCAGGCAGCGGCGCCGGGCCCCGGCCGCGACAGCGAGCCGGGTCAGCCCGGCGCCGCTGCCTCGCGGGACGCTGCTGCCACCCCGGGTTCCATCGCCCGGCCGGACGCTGCCGCCCCGCTGAGTTCTGCCGCCGCGCCGGGTGCTGTCACCCCGGCGGGCGCGGTGCCGCCCGCCGCCGCGCCGCCGGCCGCGGAGCAGTCGCGGGCCGCCCGGCTGGCCGGGCTGGTGCTGACCGCGCCGCTGGGCCAGCGGGCGCGGGCCGAGGTGGCCTACTGCCTGCTGGCCGTGCCGGTGGCGGCCGTCTGCTTCGTGCCGCTGATGTTCATCCTGGCGCCGGGCCTGGCCCTGACCGCCTCGCTGATCGGGTCGTTCGCGGGCCTGGTGCTGCTGAGCGTGGCCAGCCGGGCCAGCCGCTGGATCGGCGGCCTGCACCGCTGGCTGGCGGGCCGGCTGCTCGGCGCGCAGGTGCCGCCGCCGGCCCCGTTCCAGCCGGGCCACGGCGTGCTGGGCCGGATCGACACCCGGCTGCGCGACCCGGCGGGCTGGCGGGCGGTCGCCTACATCCTGGTCAAGCTGCCGCTGGCGTTCGCGATGCTGTACTTCTCGGCGTTGCCGTGGCTGCTCGGGCTGTACTACTTCAGCTACCCGTTCTGGTGGCTGATCCTGCCGCAGGCGGGCCGCACCGCCATCGGGTCGCCGCTGCCGGCCGGCGACGTGCACATCACGAATTACCCGCAGGCGCTGGGCGTCTGCCTGCTCGGCATCGTGGTGCTGCTGATCGCGCCGTGGACCACCCGGCTGGCGGTGACCGCCGACCAGTGGCTCATCCGCGGCCTGCTCGGCCGGCGCAGCCAGGCCGAGCGGATCCGCGAGCTGGAGGTCAGCCGGGCCGCCGCGGTCGACGACTCGGCCGCCCTGCTGCGCCAGGTCGAGCGCAACCTGCACGACGGCGCCCAGGCCCGGCTGGTCGCGCTGGCCATGTACCTGGGCCGGGCCCGCTCCCAGCTGGGCACCGACGGCGACCCGCCCGACCTGGACCGGGCCCGTGCGCTGCTGGCCGCCGCCCACCAGGGCGCCAAGGACGCGCTCACCGAGCTGCGCGACCTGGCCCGCGGCATCCACCCGCCCGCCCTGGACGGCGGCCTGGAGGACGCGCTGGCCAGCCTGGCCGCTGCCAGCGCCACCCCGGCCCGGGTTACCGCCGCCATCCCGGAGCGGCCCAGCCAGGCCATCGAGACCATTGCCTACTTCTGCGCCGCCGAGCTGCTGGCCAACGTCGCCAAGCACAGCCAGGCCAGCCGGGCCGACGTCCAGGTCAGCGTGCGCCGCAGCGGGCAGGCGGAGCACCTGGTGCTGATGGTCACCGACGACGGCGCCGGGGGAGCGCGGCAGCGGCCCGGCGGCGGACTGGCCGGGCTGGCCCAGCGCGCTGCCACCGTGGATGGCACCATGACCGTGACCAGCCCGCTGGGCGGCCCGACCACGGTGACGATCGAGCTTCCGATGCGAGCGTGAGGAGCGCCGGTGCGCGTCGTTATTGCTGAAGATCTCGCCATCCTCCGCGAGGGCCTGGCGCAGCTGCTCGCCGATCGCGGTCATGAGGTGTGCGCGGCGGTCGGCGACGGCGCGGCGCTGCTGGACGCGGTCGCGGAACACCGGCCCGACGTCGCGGTGGCGGACGTGCGGATGCCGCCCGGCTTCACCGACGAGGGCCTGCGCGCGGCCATCAGCCTGCGCTCCAGCCACCCCGAGACCGCGGTGCTGGTGTTCTCGCAGTACGTCGAGACGCGGTACGCCGCCCGGCTGCTGGCCGGCAACCCGGCCGGGGTCGGCTACCTGCTCAAGGACCGGGTCGCCGACGTCGAGGAGTTCACCAGCGCGCTGGAGCGGGTCGCAGCCGGCGGGACCGCGCTGGATCCCGAGGTGGTCCGGATGCTGCTGCGGGCCGGCACCGACGCGGGCGGGATGCGGGCGCTGACCGCGCGCGAGCGGGAGGTGCTGGCGCTGATGGCCGAGGGCCGGTCCAACGCCGCGATCGCCGCCGCCATGGTGGTGTCGCCGGGCGCGGTCGAGAAGCACGTGGCCAGCATCTTCGCCAAGCTGGGCCTGCCGCCCGCCGACACCGACAACCGGCGGGTGCTGGCCGTGCTGCGCTACCTGGACAGCTGACCGCGGCTACTCGCCGGTGACCCGCTGGAACATCGCCAGCAGCTGGGTCCGGCGCTGGGCGTCCAGTTCCTGGAAGATGGCCATCGCCTCCAGCGGCGTCCGCACGTCGGCGAAGGCCGCCAGCGGCGAGTCCGACTGGCGCAGCCGGTCCCGGTCATCCGGGGTGAGCGCCTGCAGTTCCGCCAGTGCTTGATCGACACTGTCGAAGCGGGAGAACCGGGCGACCACGTCGTCGGCGGAATGATCGATGTGGTCCGGCACGACGCTCGCCGGGATGGCGGCCACGATGCCCAGCATCTCCGAGATCCGCTGGGTGACGTCGTCCACGGAGGCGAAGTGGCCGCGGGCAATGCAGCCGAGCCAGTAATCCTCGAACCGGAAGGTCCAGTCGTCATGGGCCATGATCCGCTGCCGGACATCCGGGGTCAGCATGTCCTGGGGCTGGGCCAGGCCGGGCAGGACACGGCTCAGCACCTCCGGCCCCGAGGCGTTCACGATATAGCGCTCATCGAAGGCCGGGTCGCCGGTCGGGCGTATCAGCAGCCGGTACATCGGCATCGGCCGGAACTGGCGTGGCTGGATGAACGCGACCGGCAGCAGGCCGCCCACCTCAACCGCGCAGACCGCGGTGCCCTT
This sequence comes from uncultured Actinomycetota bacterium, assembly GCA_963780555.1. GTDB lineage: Bacteria > Actinomycetota > Actinomycetes > Streptosporangiales > Streptosporangiaceae > DASUBV01. The sequence goes on from CAWACD010000002.1 coordinate 1,946,727, forward strand.
CGTCCCCGACTTGCCGAACGCCCTGGCCCCCCCGATGGTCGTCCAGGCATTGGCCACCACCACCGTCCGGCCGCTGATCGTGCCGCGGTAGGCATCGGTGTAGGAGGTCGGTGACACCACGAAGTCGTCCAGCGGCCCGCCGCGCTGCGCCCCGTACATCCAGCGGGAGATCTCGTGCACGGGACTTTCCAGGTGCCCGGCGAACGGCCGGTCGCCCGCGGGCTGCCAGCCCTGCCCGGTCGCCGCCGCCGCGAGACCGGGGATCGGGTCCCAGGGATGGCGCACGGGCTCGTCGTGCTCACGGTGACTGAACAGCGGCATGGCCCCTCCTGCGGTGACCTGCGTCCCTGCGCGCCATTATCGCCCCGAGGCAGCGGCTTCGCCCGGCCAGCGCGCAATAGGAGGCTCCGGGCGGATCAGGAGCGGCCCCGCCAGCCGACCGGGCCTGCCGCCGGCCGCCTGCCCGGCCTGGCCGCCGGATCTGATAACAGCAAGAAGCGTGGCCGCTTCCCGCCACCGGGAAATGACCTGCAGCTGGCCGGGGGCTGCGGCGTGCTGATGACCGGCCCGTGCCGGCCCGGAAGATGCACCCCGCCGGACGGCCACAGCCGGGACGTCGGGCCGGCCGAGGATTGGCGGCTAACAGGCATAACCTGGCCTGCTACCGGTAGCCAGCCACGCCGCCTGCGGGCGACAGTGGAGGCATGAGCGAGATGAGCACGACCATGCGAGCAGCCGTCTGCGTCCGGCCGGGCGGGCCCGAGGTACTGCGGATCCGTGAGCTGCCGGTCCCGGCGGTCCGGGATGGCTGGAGCCTGGTGCAGGTGAAGGGCGCGGGCCTGAACCGGTCGGAGCTGCGGACCCGGCAGGGACATTCCCCGGGCGTGCGGTTCCCGCGGGTGCTGGGGATTGAGTGCGCGGGAATCGTGGCCGCCTCGACCGATCCCGGCCTCCCGGACGGGACCACCGTCGCGGCAGTGATGGGGGAGATGGGCCGGGAGTTCGACGGCGGCTACGCGGAGTACGCCCTGCTGCCGAACTCCCTGCTGATGCCGGTCACGACCACGCTGCCGTGGGAGGTCCTGGCCGCGCTGCCGGAGACGTACCTGACGGCGCAGGGCTCGCTGGACGCGCTGGGAGTAAGGCCCGGCAGCCAGGGCCGGCTGCTGATCCGCGGCGGGACCTCCGCCGCGGGCCTGGCGGCCGCCTCGATCGCGTCCGGCTCCGGGGTCACGGTCGCGGCCACGACCCGGCAGCCAGCCAAGGCGGGCGCGCTGACCGCGGCTGGCGTCGGTCACGTGCTCATCGACGCGGGCGGATCGCTGGCGGCGAGCGTGCACGCGATCTGGCCCGGCGGCCCGGACTATGTCCTGGACTTCGTCGGGGCGCGCACGGCGGCCGACTCGCTGCGACTGGTCCGCCGCGGCGGGACAGTGTGCGTGGCGGGCTCGCTCAGCGGGTGGCTGATCCCGGACTTCGAGCCGATAGCGATGATCCCGTCCGGAACCAGGCTCACGGCCTTTCACAGCGACACTCTCCGGGGCAGCGCGGGCACGGCCGTGCTGCAGCGGGTGGTCCGCGACGTGGAGGCCGGCGCCGTCCGGCCCGGCGTCGACCGGGTCTTCGGACTAGACGACATCGTCGCCGCCCACCGGTACATGGAAAGCAACCAGGCCAGCGGGAAGATCGTCGTGGTGCCCTAGGCACCAGGACCGGGCAGCACTTCTCCCGGCAGCCACGCCGCGGTAGCGCCGGCCGCCCGGCTAGTGCAGGATGAGCAGCCAGGATCCTGGCAAGGCTGCTGTCACGGGGTGCGGTCGCGCGCCGGGCCGGCCAGGCACCCGGGGAGACCGCGTGACACAGACGGCAGGCCGCCGCAGATCAGCTTTCGGCGGCATGGAGCTCACCCGGCCGCTGTGGCCGCATCAGCAGCGCGCCCTCGACGCCTTCGAGAACGATCGCAAGCGCGGCGACGCCAGCACCTACCTGGTCGTCCCGCCCGGCGGCGGCAAGACTCTCATCGGCCTCGAGGTAGTGCGCCGCCTCGGCCGGCCCGCCCTGGTGCTGTGCCCGAACACCGCTATCCAGGCGCAGTGGATCGCCCAGTGGCAGGCCTCGTTCGCGCCCGGAACCATCCAGGCCACCGCCAGCCGCGACCTGCCCACCCCGCTGACCGTGCTGACCTACCAGTCGCTGTGCACGATCGGCCACGCCGCGGCCGCCGGGGCCGGGAACGGCATCAGTAACGGGGATCCGGGCGCCGGCGAGCCCGGCGGCGACGCCGGGCCGGGCGCGGCGCCCGCCCCGGCGCTGGCTGTCCCGCACCCGCGGGCCGGCCGGACCGCGGCGACCGACGCTGAGCTGCTGGGCCTGCTGCACCCCAACGGCCGCGCGCTGATCGAGCGGCTGGCCGGCAGCGAACCGCTGACCGTGGTCCTGGACGAGTGCCACCACCTGCTGGAGCTGTGGGGCCACCTGCTCACCGCCGTCCTCGGCCAGCTGGACGCCCCGCGGATCATCGGCCTGACCGCGACCCCGCCGGTCCTGATGACCGCGGGCCAGGCCGAGCTGCACCAGGCCCTGTTCGGCGCCGTCGACCTGGAGGTGTCCGCGCCCGCGCTGGTCCGCAGCGGCACCCTGGCCCCGTACCAGGAGCTGGCCTACCTGGCCCGGCCGACCGCAGCCGAGGCCGACTACATCCACGGCGAGGCCGTCCGGTTCGCCGAGCTGCGCACCGACCTGCTCGACCCCCAGTTCGCCAGCACCCCGTTCCTGGACTGGCTGCAGGCCCGCGTCGTGGACCGGCGCGGCCCCGGCGGCGGCGCGCAGGTGTCCTGGCAGCGGTTCGAGCACGACGAGCCCGCGCTGGCCGACGCCGCCATCCGGCTGCACGTGGCCGGCCTGCTCCCGCTGCCCGGCGGCGCACGGGTCCGCGAGCAGCACCGCCGCCCGCCCGACTCCGATGACTGGGTCGCGCTGATCGGCGACTACTGCCGGCACTGCCTGCTGGCCAGCGACGACCCGCGCGACGAGCAGGCCTACGAGGCCATCCGCCGGGCGCTGCCGTCGGTCGGCTACCGGCTGACCCGCGCCGGGGTGCGGGCCGGCGAGTCGCCGGTCGACCGGGTGCTGGCCCGGTCCGAGGCCAAGGCCCGGGCCGTCACCGAGATCCTGCGCGCGGAGTCGGCCGAGCTCGGGCCGCAGCTGCGGTCTCTGGTGCTGTGCGACTTCGAGGAGGCCTCCGGCACGCTGCCCGCCCGGCTGACCGGCGTGCTGCCGGCTGAGGCGGGCGGCGCCCGGCTCGCGCTGCAGGCCCTGCTGGGCGATGAGCAGGCCGCGATGCTAGACCCGGTCCTGCTCACCGGCCGCCGGGTGGCCTGCGGCCCGGACACGGCCGGGCGGCTGCTGGACTGGCTGCGATCGGCTGACCCGGCCCTGGACCTCACGGCCGCCGCTGCTGACGAGGCGGGTGGCGGGGGCGCGGTCCGGGAGATCTCCGCCGCCCGCGGCTGGGAGCCTCGCCGCTACGTCCCGCTGGTCACCCGGTTCTTCACCGAGGGCGGGTCGCGGTGCCTGATCGGCACCCGGGCGCTGCTCGGCGAGGGCTGGGACGCCCCTGCCGTCAACGTCGTCATCGACCTGACCGCGGCCGCCACGCCGACCTCGGTGGTCCAGGCCCGCGGCCGGGCGCTCCGGCTGGACCCGCAGTGGCCGGGCAAGGTGGCTGATAACTGGGGCGTGGTCTGCGTGACCGGCGACCATCCGCGCGGCGCGGCGGACTACAGCCGGCTGGTCCGCAAGCATGATCATTACTTCGCGCTGGCCGGCACCGGCGACATCGTCTCGGGCATCTCCCATGTCGACCCGGAGCTGTCCCCGTACGGGCCGCCGCCGGAAGCGGACTTCGATGCGCTGAACGCGGCCATGCTGCAGCGGGCGGCGGCTCGCGACGCGGCCCGCGAGCTGTGGGCGGTCGGCACCCCGTACCTGGACGAGCCGCAGGCCACAGTCACGATCCGGGCGGGCCGGTCCCTCGGGCTGGCGGGCCGGGAGACGGTGCCGCTGTCCCGGCCCGGCCACCGGACCCGGCTGACTGGGGCGGCGGCGGCCGCCGGAGCGGCGGCCATCGCCGCGGTGGCTGGCGGCCCGGCCGCCGCGGCCGTGGTGCTGGCTGTGGCGCTCGCGCTGACGGTGATCCAGCTCGGCCGGGTCGCCGGGCGGCTGACCGCGGTGCCAGCCCGGGACGGCCTGGAGGACATCGCCCGCGCCACCGCCGACGCGCTGCACCAGGCCGGGCTGACCGGCAAGGACGCCGATGCAGTCGTGGTGGAGCCGCTGGCCGACGGCAGCTACCGGGCCCGGCTGGGCGGCGTGCCGGCGGCCGAGTCCGCCGTCTTCACGACCGCCCTGGACGAGGTGCTCGCGCCGCTGGCCCAGCCCCGCTACGTCGTGCCGCGGCTGATCGTCGTGCCGCCGCGCGGCGTGCTGGCCGCCGCCGGGCTGGCGGCGCGGCGGCTGATCACCGGGCACCTGCCCGGCGCGGTGGTCTATCACGCCGTGCCGTCGGTGCTCGGTGCGCGCAAGCAGCTTGCGGCGCCCTTCGAGCAGGCCTGGAACAAGCGGGTGAGCCCGGGCAGGATGCTGTTCACCGGGTCGCCCGAGGGCGCCGGCGTGCTGGCCGCCCAGCGCGGCGACGACCCGTTCGCCGTGACCACCCAGATCCGCACCCTCTGGCGGTAGCCGCGGCCGGCCTAGCGCAGCGGGACGGGGCTGCCCGGTACCGGGGTGAGCGGCTGGCCGGTCACCGGCCAGCCCGACGAGGTCCACGCCAGCGGGCGTACCTGCACCCACGCGTCGCCGTTGTCGAACGCGTCGTAGTAGTGGTAGACGAGATAGTCCTGGCCGCCCTGCTGGAAGACCGACGACGAGCCGGGGCCGATCATGCCCTCATCGCTGCCCTGCTCCTCCATGCCGCCGGCGTTCATCAGGTCCGTGCCGTTCGGGTCCACGTAGGGCCCGGTGACCGACTGGGACCGGCCGACCATGATCCGGTAGCTGCTGCCGATGCCCTGGCAGCAGGAGTCCCAGGAGACGAACAGGTAGTAGTAGCCGTCGTGATAAGTGATCGCCGAGCCTTCCTCGGCGTCGGGGGCCGGCCGCTGGGCCAGCGAGTAGATCTTCGGTGCGGAGCTGGCCGGCTTGCCGGTCGCCGCATCGAGCGGGATCAGCTTGATGCCGCTCCAGAACGAGCCCAGCACCAGCCACCTGGTCCCGTCCGCGGCGCTGACCAGCGACGGGTCAATCGCGTTGAAGTCATCCGAGGTCGTGGTGCGGAAGACCTGGCCGTCGTCGGTCCAGCGGTAGCGCGGGCTGCGCGGATCCAGTGTCGGGGTGGTGGCCAGGCCGATCACCGAGTTGTTCGAGCCGAAGCTGGAGCCGGCGTAGTACAGGTGCCACAGCCCGCCGAAGAAGGAGATGTCCGGCGCCCACAGGTTCGGGATGGCGCCCAGCGCCGAGGTGATCCAGGCCGGCTTGTCGGCGAACACCGTTCCGGCGTAAGTCCAGCTGCGCAGGTTGCGGGAGGTGCGGATCTGGATGTTGCCGTTGCCGATCACGCCCGCCGGGTCGCCGGTGGAGAACAGGTAATAGGTGCCATCCTGGCGGGCCATGCTCGGGTCGTGCACGAAGGTGTAGGGGTCCGGGACGGCCGCGGCGGTGCTGGCGGCGCCGGTACGCGCGACCAGGCGGGCAGCGGCAGGACCCGGCCGCGATGCGGCGCCGCCCGTCAGGAGGGCCAGGGCCAGCACGAGGGCCAGGCCAAGCGAGCTGGCCAGGAGCGGCGCGCGGCCGGGCAGCCGCGGGGTGATCATGCGGCTCAGCAATCGCGGGGATATCGGAATCCGGCGTGGTGTCAGCCCGCCCAGTCTCATCTGCCCTCCAAGCGGCGAATTGCGGCAAGGCAAGTGAGCGAACGTTCGCTCAATTACCTTGTCATTTTAGGCGTTTTACACCTTTCATGTCCAGGAATGGCGGCCGGGAAGGAGCGCTGCCGGGTTCGTTGTCGTGGGCGGCGTTCTTGCGGGGCTTCCGCGACCGAGTGCATACCTGCAGGTAAATGGCTTCACTGCGGGCCGCCGGGGACTACTGACAGCTCAGTAAGAAAGCCGGGGAGGTAGCTGGCAGCGAGCGTTCGCCCAGGAGCGGAGCACTGCCGCCCCCGGCGAGATGCGGCCGGGCCAGTCGTCGTCAGCCCCGGGCGTCGAAGGCGGCGAACATGTCGAGCAGCGGCTGCGGAGCGCGGTCGCTGAAGATCACCTCGAGGCCCTCCGCGGACTCCTGTGCCTTGGCCGCGCTGCGGGGAAACAGGACCTCCTCGTAGGCGGCCAGCCCCGCCTCCGGGTCGGCGGGGAACCGGGCCAGGCACTGCCCGAGGTCGGCTCCGTCGATCATGGCCAGGTTGGCGCCCTCGCCGGCGAACGGTGACATGAGATGGGCCGCGTCGCCGAGCAGGGTCACGCCCGGCACGCGCGCCCAGCGGTGGCCGGCGGGCAGGGCATGAATCAGCCGCGGCACGAGCGGGCCGTCGGCCTCGCTGATGAGCTGGCGCAGGCCGGGTGCCCAGCCCTCGAAGTGGCCCAGCAGGGCGGCCTTAGCCGCGCTGGCGCTGGTGAAGTCGATGCCGGAAAGCCCGTTCTCGGGCATGCGCAGGGCGGTGTAGACGTGCAGGCTGCCGTCGGTCTCGCGGTGCGCGAGAAAGCCCTTGCCGTCACCGAGAGCGAAGAACATGCCGCCGCCGACCAGCGCGGCACAGGCGGGGTGCTGCGCGTCGGCGTCCAGGAGGTCCAGCTCGGCGAACGAGATGCCGGAGTAGGCCGGGGCGGCGGCTGAGACCAGCGGCCGGATCCGGGACCAGGCGCCGTCGGCGCCGACCAGCAGGCTGGTGGTGAACACGGTGCCGTCGGCCAGCGTGACCTCGTGCCGTCCCTGCCCCAGCGGGCGTGCCGCGGTGGCCTTCGCGCCCCACCGCACGGCTCCGGCCGGGAGTGAGCCGAGCAGCAGATCGCGCAGGTCGCCCCGGTCGATCTCGGGGCGGTCGCCGGCGCCGTCGTCGGCCTCCTCGCGCAGCACGCGGGCATCGGAATCCAGGATGCGCATGGCCTCGCCGCCGGGATGCAGCCGGGCGCGGAACTCCTCGTGCAGCCGGGCAGCGCGCAGCGCCGCCTGGCCGGTCTCCTCGTGAATGTCGAGCATGCCGCCCTGCGTGCGGGCGTGCCCGGAGGCCTCCAGGTCGAAGACGGCAGCCTCGATGCCGCGGGTGTGCAGGACACGGGCCAGGGTCAGGCCGCCCAGGCCCGCGCCGATGATGGCGACGGGGTGATGCGGAACGCTCACGGGAGCCTGCCTCCGGTACGGGGAAGGGCGGCGGGCCGGGTCATGACGCGGGACGCCCGGTGGCCTGGGTGCCGTTGATGACGGCGCGGAAGATCCAGGCCAGCCGCTGGGCGGGCGTCCCGGACACCAGGTCAGCGCCGACCGCCGCGATGCGCGGGTAGCGGACCGGGCTGACCGCGCGCAGCGCGCTGACCAGGGCGTCCTGCTCGTCCTCGGCGGCGGCATCGCCCTGGCGCGCCGACTGCTCGGCGGCGGTGGCGGTGGCCACCTGCAGCAGGACGTCCACGCCCCAGGCCGCCTGCGCGCCGGGCACCCCGCCGTCGTGCAGCAGGGCCAGGATGGTCTCGACCAGGCTCAGGTAGTTCGGGCCAGACGGGCGGGTCACCAGGGCGGAATGCGCGAGGCTGGGGTGCTCGAACAGGACCAGCGTGTACGAGGTGAGCAGTGCAGCAAGGCGGTCCCGCCAGCCGGCACCGGCCGGCGCCGGATCCAGGTCGACCGCCCCGAGCAGGTCCTCGAGGATCGCCGCGTGCAGCTCGGCCGTGCTGGCGACGTACACATACAGCGAGGCGGGGCCAGTATCGAGTTCCTGCGCCAGCCGCCGCATGGTGACGCGCTGCAGGCCCTCGGCCTTCATCAGCGCGACCGCGGTGGCCACGATGCCGGCATAGGTGAGGGCCGGCTTGGCGGGCCGCTCGCGCCGGCTGCGGGGGAGAGGGGTTCCCGGGGCCATGACCGCACTGTAACGAACATGTTCGTTACGAACAAGTTCGTTGCCGTCAGCGGCAGCACAACGGGAAGCGGTCAGTGATCTGTGCCAGCCGGCCCGCCCGGCGCGACGGCCGCGGGCGGCTAGCCCGTTACGCCTCGGGCGGAGCCGGCGGCCGCGGCCAGGCCGCGAACCGCTCGCGCAGCCGGGCCACGTCATCCGGGCCGAGCCCGTACGGCGCGAACACGCCGTCGCCCCACCGGTCCAGGCGCTCGCCGGCATCGGCGAAGTCGCGGTCGGTCAGGCCAGGGTCCAGCCGCCGGGCGAAGCCGGTCATCTCCTCGATGGTGTACCGGTCCAGGGCTGCCGCAGTGTCCACGTAATCGCGCGGCTCGGCCCGGCTGGCCAGCGCGCACACCTTGCCGCCGACCACGTCCTCCAGGTCCAGGACCGGGCCGAACTCCATCAGCACCGGCTTGCGGGCCCGGTCAAAGTAGGCCAGCTGCAGCATCATCTGCTCACCGCCCGGGGCGGTCACGATCCACTCGGCGAGTCCGTCACCCAGCCCGTAGAACAGGTCGGCCAGGCCGGATTCCTGATCGCGGCGGTCAGCCCGGAACCCCGCCTGCTGCAGTGCCGCCTCCACGGCGCCCGCTACCGCCGCCACCGCGTCTTCCTCGTCGCTGAAGACATCGACGTCCTGGGTCATCCGGTCGATGATCCCGTGCGCCATCAGGGCGTTGCCGCCGCCGAGCGCGAACCCGCGGGGTGCCGCGACGCTGAGCGCGATGGCGGCGACCTGGCCGTGCAGCTTGCCGACGGGCATCAGGCAGCGGCGGTGGCGCGCAGCACTGCGTGCCGGTCCTCCCACGCCTGCCGGACGGCCTTCGGCAGGTAGAGCTCGGGCCACAAGGCAATCAGCGTGCCCCGGTCCAGGTAGCTGGTCAGGTCCTCGGCCCGGCTCGCCTCGCGCAGCACGGTCTGGTAGAGCCACACCCGCATGTCCCGGTCGCCGAGATCGAAGGAATGGCCGGGGGCACTCCAGTTCAGCCACAATGGGAGCTCGACCGTGCCCTCGGCAGGCCCGTGCAGGTCAGCCAGCCGGGGGACAACCACGGCGGACCGGCCAGGCCGCGCCTGACGGCGCCGCGCCCGGGGCCTTGCTCCCGTGGCTGTCATGTGCTGATCGTACATCTCCGCAGCTCCGGCAGTCGAATATACGATCGATACCCGCTCGCGAGCCGGATTCACGGCGTGTCCCGCATCCGTCCCGGTCTGCACATCCGTCCCGGTCTGCCCCAAGGCTCCGGCGCCGCTTCGCAGGCCACCCGCCTGCAAACTGATAACAGCAAGAGGCGGGGGAGAGTGCAGGCACAAAACGGACAGCCTAGCCCCGGCAGCGGGGGAGCCGCGGACGCCGGAATAGCTGCGGACCCGGCAGGCGGCTCATACTGGGCCGGTGGAATCGACGCCGTCATCCCGTGCGGCTGAGTACTTCGATCACTGGTACGCCGACATGGCGGACTGCCCGGTCAAGGACGAGATAGAGCAGCGGCATCTCGGCCTGCCGTCGTATCTGCTGTCAACGAGCCTGCTGACCTGGGACGGCATTGCCGAGGTCACCGGGCAGCTGGGGCTGCGTCCCGGCGGCATGCTGGTCGACCTGGCCTGCGGCCGCGGGGGATACGGCCTGGAGATCGCGGCCCGGACCGGTGCCCGGCTGGCCGGGATCGACTTCTCCGCCGAGGCGCTGCGCCAGGCCCGCGAGCTGGCTAGCCGGCTGGGCCGTGACGCCGAGTTCTGCACCGGTGATCTTGCCGCGACGGGCCGGGGGAGCGGTACCGCCGACGCCGTGCTGTGCGTGGACGCCATCCAGTTCGCCGAGGATCCGGATGCCGCTTACCGCGAACTGCGCCGGATCCTGGTATCCGGCGGCCGCGCGGTGCTGACCAGCTGGGAGGCGGCGGACCCGGCCGATGAGCGGGTGCCAGCCCGGCTGCGCAAGGTTGCGATCGGAGCCGGGCTGCGCGCCGCGGGCTTCACCGATGTCCAGGTGCACGAGCGCCCGCAGTGGCGGGAGGCCGAGCGCGCGATGTGGACCGAGGCGGCGGCGCTGGACCCGGCCGGCGATCCCGCGCTGCAGTCCCTCCACGACGAGGGCGTCCGATCCCTGGAAACCTTCGGCCTGCTCCGCCGCGTCCTGGGCACCGCCGCCGCGCCGTAAGGCGCGGGCGCGGAAATGGCTCGTGATCTCGCACAACATCGCGGGGGAGCAGCCGCGTTTACATCGTGACAGCTCCCCGACGGCGGAGGGTGCGATGACATTCGAGGAGTTCGCGGCCGAGCGACTCCCGGCCATTGCGGTGTTTGCCGCAGTCCTGACCGGTGACCGCGCGCTGGCCGAGGACGTCGTCCAGGACGTGCTCATCCGGGCGCACGCGCGCTGGCCCAGGATCAGCAGCCTGGAGCATCCCGACCGGTACGTCCGCAAGATGGTCGTCAATCAGTTCCTGTCCGCGCGGCGCCGCTCGTGGCGTCTGGTGCCGTCCGGGACCGGCGCGGACATCGACGACCGCAGCAGCGGTGACTACGCAACAGCTCACGCAGAACGCGATGCGCTGCTGGCCGAGCTCGGGAAGCTGCCCGCCAGGCAGCGGACGGTCCTGGTGCTCCGGTACTACGAAGGCCTTCCCGACGCCGAGATCGCTGCTGTGCTCGGCTGCCGGCCGGGCACCATCCGCGGCTACGCCTCCCGGGCACTGGCCGCGCTGCGCGTCGAGCTGGCCCCGCAGCAGCATGCAGCCCGGCCGCTGCACCCGCACCTTGAGGAGGGAACCCGGTGAGGACGCAAGAAGATCTCCGCTCGGCGCTCGCGTCACTGGAGCGGCTAGCCCCGGATCCGCAGCAGGTACTCGCGGCCGCCATCCAGCGCGAGCAGCGCACCAGCCTGCCTGCCGGGGCCCGGTGGCGGCGCGGCCCCGGATGGGCTGCCGGGCGCCGGGCCGGCTGGCTGGCCGGGGTCGCCGCCCTGATCGCGGCGGGCGCTGTCGCCGCTGCGCTGGTCGTGGCCGGCGGTACCGGCCGGCCGCGCCTGTACCGGCTGCCCGGCGTCGTCGCCGCCGCCCCGGCCGGCGCCGCGACCGCCCGCCAGGTACTGCTGACCGCAGCCCGGAACGTGGCCCGGAACACGCCGCCCGCAGCCGGCCGCTACTGGGTGTCGGCCGGGGCGGTCGGGAATTACATCCGTGTAGGCCCGCCTGGCGACTCCTACGTAATCCTGGAGAAGACGCTCCGGGAAGACTGGGTCGCCCGCTCGCCCGCCCTGGAGAGCGACACCTACGCCCGGGCCCTCAGCGTCGGTTTCGCCTCGGCCGCTGACCGGGCGGCCTGGCGGCGCGACGGCTCTCCTTCGAGCTGGGGCTACGGCCAGGACCTCACCTTCGCTGACCCCGACGGGCTCAGCAGCGGCGGGACCGAGAAGATCACCACGGCCCGCGGGCCGCTGATGAACCTCTTCGGCGGGACCGGCGGCGTGGATCCGACGAAGGGACAGCCGGCCAGCCCGGCGCGGCTGAAGAAGATCCTGCTGCGCGGGTACAGCCGGGCCGACTCCGGCGGGCAGAGTCCTGCCTCGTGGATCTTCCAGATGGCACCCAGGCTGTTCGAGCTGCCCACGACGGCCGCCGTGCGGGCCGGCCTGTATCAGCTGCTCGCCAGCCTGCCCGGCGTCACCAGCCTGGGCACGGTTCGTGACGCGGGCGGTCAGCAGGGGGTCGCGGTCGCGCTGAGCAGTCACGTCGCCCGCTGCGGGGGGGAGTACAAGCTGGGCCTGGACAACCCGCTCCGGCTGTTCCCGGACTGCGTGGTCCAGCAGCGCATTGTCATCGACCCGCAGACCGGCGAGCCGCTGGCCCAGGAACTGCGGTACCTGGAACTCCCCGTCGGCCAGAAGTGGTCGGCACCGGGCGGGCTCTTCTCCTACGAGCTGTTCAGCCCCGGTCGCTGGACACGCGCGAAACTGCCGCCCCGGGGGAATTAGCCCCAGTCAGCCTGCGCGCAGGCTGAGTCCCGCTGGCTCAGCCTGATAACAGCAAGAGGTATCGCAACCAGTCCGATCCCGGGGCGACGCAGGCATTTCCGCTCACGTCACAGCCAGACCATCAAACAGCAGCACCAGCCCGGGTCGCTGGAGCCGTATTGTCACCGGTTGGCACAATCAGCTCCGTGGATGCTGCCCAGCTGGAGGCCTTCGGCCTCGACCCTGATGTTCTCCATCTCAACCACGGCGCGTTCGGCGTCGCCCCGGTCGCGGTGCGCCAGGCGGCCGCTGCCTGGCGCGAGCGTGCCGAGCGCAACCCGCACCGCTTCAACCGCGTCGAGGCCGGCCGCCTGGTGGCAGCCGCCCGGGAACGCGCCGCCGGATTCCTCGGCATCGACCCGTCCCGTGCCGGGTGGGTGCGCAACGTCTCCGAGGGCGTGTCGGCGGTGCTCGGCTCGCTGCGAGCTGCGCCCCGGCGACGAGCTGGTGATCAGCACGCATGGCTACGGCGCGGTCCGGATGGCGCTCCGCCATCACGCGGCCCGCGCGGGGGCCCGGATCGTCGAGGCTGCTTTCCCGGTCGGCGCCGAGGACGACCTGATCGTCGCGGCGTACGCCGCTGCCTGCTCGCCTCGCACCCGGCTGGTCGTGGTCGACCGGATCACCTCGCCGACCGCCACCGTCATCCCCGTCGCAGCCGTCTCCGCCGCTGCCGCCGCGGCCGGGGCGCGGGTGCTGGTCGACGCCGCGCACGCGCCCGGCCAGCTGGACGACGACATCGCCGCGCTCGGCGCCGACCACTGGGTCGGCAACCTGCACAAGTGGGCCTACACCCCGCGGGGCAGCGCGATCCTGTGGAGCCGGCCAGGAGCCGACGTGACGCCGGGTGTGCTCAGCTGGCAGCTGGAGGACGGGTATGCCGCGTCGTTCGACCTGCCCGGCACCGGGGACTACGCGGGCTGGCTGGCCGCCGGCGACGGGCTGGCGTACTGGGCCGGGCTGGGCGGCTGGAGCGCCGTGGCCCGGCTCGCTGACCTGGTGGCCGACGGCCAGAAGCGGGTCGCCGCGGCGCTCGGCACCCCGCTGGAGCGGCTCCCGGTCACGCCGGCGCCTGCCATGCGCCTGGTGCCGCTGCCCGCCGGCGTCCTCAGCTCACCCGAGCGCGTCAGTGCGTTCTACGAGCAGCTGTCGCGCCAGCACGTCGAGGTCGCGCCGGTCAGCTTCGACGGCGCCGGCTACCTGCGGATCGCGGCCGCGCCGTACAACACCCCCGACGACTACGACCGGCTGGCCGGCGCAGTCCTGGAACTGCTGCGCCGGTAGCAGATAGGCAGCACGCGAGCCGGCAGCTGTGCTGACTGTGCGGAGCAGCTGCCGGCTCGCTGCTCACGACCCCTCTTCCCGAAGCGCCGATAATGCACATTATGTTAAGTAGAAGATTCCGGGACTCTCAGGGCCCGCTTCTCCCGGCAGCCTGCCTGGCGGCTGGTCCGCGCGGCCCAGCTCCGGCTAGCGCGCTGGCCGAGGGCCACCCGGACCGACACCTGGCCGCCGCCCGGGGTGCAAGCTGGGTTTCTGGCCCCGGCCTGCCAGGCCGGGGCCAGAAAACGGCTGGCCGGGCTGCGCCCGGATTGATACGGTTCCGGAGCCGCGACACCGCACGAGGGGGTGAGACCCATGACCGCAGTACGCACGTGGGTGCTCCCCTGCCGCGTCACGGCCGGGCGGCTGACGTAGGTGCCGCCGGGAGCGCCGTACTGACGGCATTCCCGAAAGGCAGCAAACCTATGCATTCTGTGCATTTCACAGCAGAGACATCGCTGAACGGCGTGGTTGAGCGCGACTTCACGGTGGGCGAGGTCCCCGGCGTGCTCTGGTCGCCCGCATCGGGTTCCGGTCGCGCGCCCCTGGTGCTGATGGGTCACGGCGGCGGCCAGCACAAGAAGACCCCGGGACTCCTGGCCCGCGCCCTCGACACCGTGACCACCTGGGGCTTCGCCGTGGCCGCCATCGATGCGCCCGGCCATGGCGACCGCCCGCGCACGGCGGAGGACGAGCAGGCCCGAGCCGACCTCCGGCAGGCAATGGCGGCGGGCGAGGCCGAGCGCGTCAGGTCGGTCAGCGTCCGGTACGGCACCGCACTGGCGGAGCGTGCCGTACCGGAATGGCGGGCGACCCTGGACGCCCTTCAGGAACTCCCCGAGATCGGCACCGGGGCGCCGGTCGGTTACGGCGGTGGCATCACGCTGGGCACGGCGATCGGGATACCGCTGACGGCGATCGAGTCCCGCATCACCGCCGCCATCTTCGGTGGCGGCTTTGTCGTGCATCAGGCGCTGATCGAGGCGGCGAGACGGATTACTGTCCCGGTCCAGTTCCTGCTCCCGTGGGACGACGAGCACGTCGACCGCCAGTCCGCTCTCGCGCTGTTCGACGCATTCGCCTCGCCGGAGAAGACGCTGCACGCCAACCCGGGCGATCACCGCAGCATCCGCTGGCTGGGGGTCGACAGCGAGTTCCTGGCCCGGCATCTCCGGGCTGCGGGCCCGCCGCCGGCCTGACTGCCGCCGGGCTGGGCAGGGTGCCGGGCAGCTTCCGGCGGGCTGCCCGGCGCTCCGGCGGCTGCCGCCGCGGACACCTCGCGGGACGCCGGGGTGGATGCTCCGCCAGGCATGCCCGGCCGCCGGGTCAGGGCTCGTGCCCGCCGATGAGGCGCTCCAGCAGGCCCTGCAGCCGGTCCCGGTCGGCGGGGCTGAGCGCGCTGAGCATCGGCGCCAGAGCCTGCCGGACCTGCCCGTACAGGCGCCCGCCGAGCTCGGCGCCGGCCTTGCTGAGGAATACCTCGGTCGCGCGGCGGTCGGCGGCCGCCGGCGCCCGCTCGACCAGGCCGCGCTTCTCGGCCCGGTCGATCAGGCCGCTCAGGGTGGACTTCTCCAGTCCCAGGTAGTCAGCCAGCGCCGTCATCCGCAGCCGCCGGTCCCGCAGGATCCCGAGCACCCGCAGCTGGGTCAGCGACAGGTCATCATCGGCTCCGGCCTTGCTCAGCACGGCCATCGTGAGGAACGACGCCTGCACCAGGGCGTCCACCATGCCATCGGACTCGGCCGCCCCGGCCGGGCCGGGTGCCTGCGCGGTCTCCATGATCACACTCTACTTGACTATGTTCGTAATACCAACTAATTTTAGTTCGTACTGCCAACTATGTACTGGGGGCGTCATGAAGGCTGCTGTTGTTACCTCATTCGATGCCGCTCCCCGCTTCCAGGAGTTCCCGGCCCCGGTCGCGGCGGGCGACGACGAGATGGTGGTCGACGTGCTGGCGGCGGGCCTGCACCCGCTGGTCCGGTCGCGGGCCAGCGGCTCGCATTACTCCAGCACCGGCGAGCTGCCGCTGGTGCCGGGCGTGGACGGCGTCGGCCGCGGGCCGGACGGCCAGCTGCGGTACTTCATCCTGGACGGCACGGGACCGGGCGCGATGGCCGAGCAGGCGCTGATCGACACCCGCCGCAGCGTCGTCCTGCCTGATGGCAGTGACCCGGTGGCGGTAGCCGCGGCGATGAACCCGGCGATGTCGTCGTGGGTCGCGCTGCGCCAGCGAGTGCCGTTCCAGGCCGGGCAGAATGTGCTGGTCCTGGGCGGCACGGGAAATGCCGGGCGGCTGGCGGTCCAGGTCGCCCGCCGGCTCGGCGCGGGCGAGGTGATCGCCACCGGCCGGGACGCCGGGCGGCTGGCGGCGCTGCCCGCGCTCGGCGCCACCGCCACGGTGCTGGTGGACGCCGACACCGAGGCCAGCGCGCGGCGGCTGGTCGCTGGCGGCTGAAGCCGATGTCGTGCTCGACTACCTGTGGGGCCCGCCGGCCGCGGCCGCGATGGCGGCCCTGATCACCGGCCGGCCAGACCGGGGCAGGCAGCTGACGTGGGTCACGATCGGCTCGGTCGCGGGCCTCACCGCGCCGGTCCCCTCCGCGGCCCTGCGCGCTGCCCGGCTGCAGATCGTGGGCAGCGGCCAGGGGTCGGTCGGCACCGGCGAGATCCGTGCGGAGCTGCCCGCGCTGGCCGCGGAGATCACCAGCGGGGCTTTCGATGTCCGGGCCCGGCCGGTGCCGCTGGCCGGGGTCGGGCAGGCGTGGGCGGAGACCGGCAGCCCGGACGAGCGCATCGTCATCACCCCGGCCGCCTAGCGCGGACACCGCGGCTCCTGTCCGGGCAGCTGGCACGCTCAGCGGATTGCCCTGCCCGCGACTGCGCCGCGCTGCCGGCCTGAGCCTGGCCGCCGGGGCTGCGGCTCCGGGGCAATACAGCCGCCGGGGCAGCCAGCCTGGCCGCTGCCCCCGCTCCCCCGGAGCTGGCGTGCCGTCAGGCTGCCGGGCTGCCTTCGGCCGGGGTCGCGTCCTGGCCCCTGGCCGCGCGGGCTGGCCCGGCGGCCTGGATCGCGCCCGGCCGTACCGGGGCGCCGAGCACCTGGCTGACCAGGATCCGGTGGGCATGGTGCAGGGTGCGCACCGCGGCGGGCGTCAGGCCGGGCTTGACCGGCTCCTGGCCGCCGCGGGGCCGGCCGGGCTTAGTCGGGATCCACAGGTGACCGGGATCGCTGCCCTCGAGCTCGGCAATGATCGCCGCCCGGGCGCTGAGCCAGCGGCTGAGGACCTGCACGGTCTCCTGGCGGATCGGGCACGGGCCGTCGGGCAGCTCGACGCGCGCGGCGCCGTTCAGGTGCAGGGCCGCGACCTTCAGGCCGGCCAGCTCGGGAACGGACCGGTCGGTGTCGGCGACCAGGGCGGCCAGCGCCGCGGTCCGCAGCGAGGTCGTGGCGTTGGCGTTCAGCGGCCGGCGCACGGCGAGGTCGTGCAGCAGCTGGTCGTTCTCGGCCGGGCTGAGCCGGTACCCGTCCGCGGGCCGCTGGGTGTCCTGGCGGCCCGGCAGCCCGAGGTACTCGGCGAACGCGTTGTAGGAGTCGATGCGCACGCGCATCGAGTTGGGGTTCGCGGCGGCCTCGCGCCCGCGCAGCGTCATGCGGCTGCGGGTCTTGCCGTCAGCCGCGTCGGCCAGCCACGCATCAGCCCGGCCGGGCTCCAGGAGCTCACCGAGGGTGATCCCGGCTGACCTGCCGCCGGCCTGCTGGGCGTGATCCAGGAACTCCTCGAGGAAGTGCCGGCGGATCCGCTGGGTGGAGCTGGCGAACTGACGGCTGGCGAGGTCGCCGATGAACCGGCCGATAGCCTCGCGGGCGGGCGCGCGCATGTCTGGTGCTGGCATCGCCCGAAGACTATCCATTCCCGCTGACAATTCCGCATCCAATCGGCCGGCAGCACGAGCCATTCGGGAGTCGATGAGTCCCCGTCCTGGGTGCTAGAGGGCGTGGGATGTACCGGTCGGAATCTTGTGCGGCACGGCGGTCTGGTCCGCAGGGCTGAGCAGGCTGAGCCCGGCAGGCTGGGTTCAGCGGAGACTTCTTGCTGTTATCAGAGCTGCGGGGCTGGGAGCCGGCGGAACGCGCCGGGGACACCCGGCGGTCGAGTGCCCAGACGGCCAGCGCGCACGCCGCGAGCACGGCTCCCAGCACACTGGAGCCGGCCCAGCCGGCGGCGCCGAACACAGCGGTCGTCGCCGCCGCGCCGAGGGCGGACCCGAGTGCGTAAAAGACCATGTAGCCGCCGATGACGCTGCTGGTGCGATCCGGGTGAGCCGTGGTGAGCAGGTGCTGGCTGCTGACGTGCACGGCCTGCACCGCGAAGTCGAGCAGGACGATTCCGGCGGCGAGCAGCCACAGCGACCATCGCAGTTGCGCGATCGCTGCCCAGGAGGCAAGGAGCAAGGCGAGCGCCAGCCCGGTCACCGGGGCGGCGTATCCGGCGTCGGCCAGCCGTCCGGCCCGGGCCGCGCTCAGCGCTCCCGCGAGTCCCGCGACGCCGAACAGGCCGGTCTGCGCTGAGATGCCACGGCGCGCCCGTCAGGGGCAACGACAGCCCGCTCCACACGGTTCCGAATGAGGCGAAGAGAAAGAACGTGATGAGCCCGCGGGTGAGAAACAGCCGCTCCTGGTAGACCAGCACGGCGTCCCGGTCCCCGACCTGATCCCCGCCGGATCAGGCGGTGCGGTTCTCGACCTGGACAACACGCACGTGCAGAAGGCGGCCTAGCGCGGCTGGTACCTGCGCTAAGACTCCAGGGCCTGCTGGACCCGGGTCACGGCGGGCGCCTCCTGGTCCGGCTGGTCCAGCTTCCGCCAGACCGGGAAGACAGCCGGGCACAGCGTGGCGGCCAGGTAGACCCCGCCTACGATCAGCAGCGCGGTGCTCAGCCCGGCTGAGTCCGCCAGCCAGCCGGCGGCGAGCGTCCCCAGCGGTGCCACGGACAGGGACAGCGCCGTCGTGGCGGCCAGCACCCGGGCCCGCAGCGGGCCCGGCACGATACCGAACCCGACGGTGGCCACCAGCGGGTTGATGACGCCGCAGGCCAGGCCCTCGGCCGTCATCATGACCGCGAGCGGGAGCGGGGTCGCCGTGCACGCGGCGACCCCGAATCTCGGCGCGCCGACGATGAGGTAGACCGCGGTGAACAGCGGCCACCGCCGCCACCGCGTCCCCGCGGCACTGAAGGCCAGGGCCCCGGCCAGCGCGCCGGCGGCGAACAGGGCCTCGAGGATCCCGAGCGCGACGGCCCCGCCCAGCCGGGTGCGGGCGTCGTCGGGCAGCAGTACCGAGCTCCAGCCCTGATCGCAGAACTGCACCGCCATGGCCAGCAGGCTCATGGCCAGCAGCAGGCGCGTCCGGAGCACGAACCGCAGCCCGGCCGCCAGGTCCGCCGGGCTCCGGCGCAGGCTCACCGCCCCGGCATGCTGCGGCCCGGCCCCTGGTAGCCCACGGGTCCCGGCGGCTAACCAGCAGCGCGGACACGGCAAACGACGCGCCGTCGGCCAGCAGGACCGGGCCCGGCCCCAGCACCGCGATCAGCAGCCCGCCGGCGGCAGCGCCGAGCACGCTTGCGCCCCGCGCGGCGCCGTCATACCAGCCCGCGACCCGGGCCACCGGCAGGCCCGCACGGGTGGCCAGCGCGGGCAGCAGCACGGTCCGCGCCGTCTGGCCGGGGGCCTGGCCCAGGCCGGCCGCCCCCATCAGCACGCAGATCATCCAGAAGCGCAGCTGGCCGGCCAGCGCCAGCAGCGGGATCGCCGCGACCGCGGCGCCGGACAGCAGGTCCGCGGCGGCGCTGACCCGCCTGCTGCCGCACCGGTCGACGAGCAGTCCCCCGGCCAGCGCGGACACCACGACCGGGCCGATCGCGCAGGCCGCCACGATCCCGGCCCGGCCCGCGCTGCCGGTGGTCTGCAGGACCAGCCACGGCACGGCCAGGGCGGTCAGCGCACCGCCGGCCGCGGAGACGACGCTGGCCGCCAGGACGGCGCCGAGCGGGCGGCGGTCACGCGGCGCGGCCTCATCCCCGGCGGCAGCAGGCTCAGGGGGTGCAGGCACGGCGCGTCACGCTCGCATGCTGCGGCCGCTCGCAGCAACTGGATAAGAGGGCAGGCCAAGTACGAGAGAACTGGGATCCGGTCGCTCGCGTTGCGGTTGGCGGTGGTGGTCAGCCACGCGGCGAGGATGGCCGGTTGCTCACTGCTGGGGTCCTGATGGTGGCTTGCGGGGCATCAGGGCGACGACCGGGAGGCTGAGGGCGGTGACGGCCAGAACGACGATGAGACTGACTTTCATCGCGTGGGCCAGTCCGGAGGTTGCGGCTTGGAAGAAGATCGAGGTGACCGCGGCCGATCCGTCGGAGCGCCCCTCCCGGGCGCCCTCTCACCCGCACTACGAACATCCCCAGACCCGATCCGACACCGCTACAAAATTTCGTCGAGATCTTCGGGCGCATGTGTCGTTAGCGAGCCGACCACGGTGGTGCGGAGGCAGCTGCGCACGCTTCTCAGCCCGCGCGCTCGCACTAGTACACTTTCCGATGTACTATTATTGGAACCAGTCAGGGAGGCGACCGCATGACCACAGACTCCATCCGCGGGTCATCAGACCGCAGCGTCCTGATCCTGACCAGCCTGGCCGGCTCGCCGAAGCACGGCTACGCGCTCATCAAGGACATCGAGGACTTCGCCGGGGTCACCCTCGGCGCCGGGACGCTGTACGGCGCCCTGGCCAAGCTGGAGCAGGCCGGCCTGGTGGCGGCCCTGCCCGAGCAGGACCGCAGGCGGCCCTACCAGATCACCCCGGCGGGCCGGGATCAGCTGCGCGAGCGGTTGTCGGAGTCAGCGCGCATCGCCGAGCTCGGCCTGCGCCGGATCGCGGCGGCGACGTCATGACCGGCCCGGCGGAGCACGGTCACTCCCCCGAGCACGGTCGCCGTGCCGGGCCGGACCGCCCGCCGCGCTGGGTGCGCTGGCTGATCGCGCTGTACCCGCGGTCCTACCGCGCCCGGTACGGCGCCGAAGTCGCCGGCCTGACCGGCGAGCTGCTGCGCGCCGGCGACATGACGCCGCTGCGCGCCGCGGCGGACCTGCTCGGCGGCGTGGCGATGGTGCGCGGCGGCCAGGCCGTCAGCCTGATCATCCGCAACGCCGTCTTCACCGTCGTGGTGCCGGGCCTGGGCGGCGTCTGGCTGCCCTGGCGGATCCTGGCCGGCCACGGGCACGCCGCTCCGGTCGCCTGGGCGGCCACGGTCGTGATCGCCGCCGGGGCGGCGCTGTATGCGTGGTGCGTGTGGAACTTCGCGGCCGTCGGCCGGGGCACGCCCGGCCCGTGGGACGCGCCGCGGCGGGTTGTCGCGGGCGGCCCGTACCGGTTCGTGCGCAACCCCATCTACATCGCCGCGCTGCTGGTCGTCGGCGGCGAGGCCTGGCTGTTCGCGTCACCGCGGCTGCTCGCCTACGCCGGCGCCATGGCCGTGACCTTCCACCTGTTCGTGACCGGCTACGAGGAGCGCAAGCTGAGCCGGTCCTTCGGCGGCTCCTACACCGAGTACCGGCGCGCGGTGCCGCGCTGGATTCCCCGCCCGACGCATCACGCCTGACGCACCGCAGCGCACCGCCCCGGAGCGGCCGCGCTCCCTGTCCCTGCCTGCACTCATCCCGCCCGCGCTCCGTGCGCGACGGCGGCGGGCCGCATGCCCGGATCCGCAGGCTGACCACCACGACCCGTGAGGTGACCCGATGAGCCTGGACGCACGATCCCCGGCCGGGCAGTCCCCCGCCGCGATACCGAGCCCCGCCACCGCGACCCGCCTGGCCCGGCTGCGCGCCGGCAGCCTGGCGGTCCTGGTGCTGCTCGTCGCCGAGTACGTGCTCGGCATGTACGTGAACCTGTACGTCGCCGTTCCCGCCGCGGACGCCGGGCACGGCCCGGGCACCGCGATCTCCGGCGGCCCGGCGGTCCTCAGCGCGCACGCCGTCATCGGCTTGCTGCTGACCCTCGGCGCGCTCGCCGTCCTGGTGACCGCCATCTCGATCCGCCGGCTGGCCGGCATCGCGGTCTCGGCCGCGGGCCTGGCCGCGATGGGCCTGGCGGCCGCAGCCGGATCGAGCTTCACCGCCACCGGCAAGCCCGGCGACTCGATGGCCATGGCGGTGCTCACCGGCGTCGCGATGCTGTGCTACGCCGTGAACCTGTACGTGCGGCACGCGCCCGCGCCGCGAGGCTAGGCCGGGCCCACGCTGGCCAGGATCGCGCGGCCCAGGTCGGCCGGCCGGGTGAACTGCGGCCAGTGGCCGGTCGGCAGGTCGATGTAGTCCACCTCCCGGATCCGGGCCAGCTCCGCCACGTAGGGGTGCCGCTGCGCGATCCACTCGCGCAGCATCGAGCTGGGGAACTCGCAGGCGATCACGGTGACCGGCACGTCGTAGCGGCGCTCATCGGTGAGCCGCTGCGGGTCGCTGGCCACCCGCAGCGGTGTCGGGATGGCCCGCGCGCGGAACGCGGCCCGCAGGTCAGCACCGAGGTCGACGAGGTCCTCGTCGTCGAACACCGGCCAGTCCGGCAGCGGCACCTCACCGTTCACCGACGGCAGCTCGTCGTTGATGACGCCGCCCTCGCCCAGCGGGCCGCTGTCGACGTAGACGACGCGGTGCACCCGGCCGGGCCGCGCGTCGACCGCGCCGTGGGCTACCGCTCCCCCGCCGGAGTGCCCGACGAGCATGACCTTGCCCTGCGCCGGGTCCAGTGAGTCGATGACACCGATCACCGCCTCGATGTGGTCGCGGAGGGTGATCTGCGACCGGTCGGCTTCGCGGGACTCCATGCCGGGCAGCGTGAGCGGCCGGGCCCGGTGGCCCGCCCGCTGCAGGGCGGGGACAACGTCGTCCCACGACGAGGCATCGAGCCAGAAGCCAGGAATCAGGATGATGTCCATGGCCCATGAGGCTAATCCAGCTTGCGGTCCGTGTCCGGTGCGGATTTGCGGGCTGGTCGCCGGGGTGCCGCCCGCCTCTTGCTGTTATCACCCGTTCTGCCGGGACAACCTGCAGCTGAGGTAGCGGATCTACCACGTCTGGCCCCGTGAACAGTTAAGTTCTGCCCAATTCCGGGCAGATACTTGGCACTCGCCTCCGCCGGCCACCACGATGGACCGGGTGGACACCGAACTGGTCGACCGGATCTCCGCCTCCACGGGCCTGACCCCCGCCGAGGCGGCCCGGGTGATCGAGGACGTCGTGGCCTGGTACCGCGAGCCGGTCGAGGACTACGTGCGGCGCCGGCACGCCCACCACCACCTCTACGGCCGGCGCAACGCCGAGATCTACCCGCTCATCGCGGGCGAGCTGGCCGGGCGGGTGGTCGCCGCGCCGCCGCTGTCCGAGCGCAGGATCCGCCGGATCGTATACGGATAGTCACGATGCGGGTACGGCTCACCAGAACGGCCTAGTGCGGCAAGGGCAGCACGGCCCACCAGAACCCAGAATTCAGGCAACCGGGAGCGGAGAAACTTATGTGCGGGATTGTCGGTTACGTCGGCGGCCGGAACGCTGTCCCGGTTCTCCTGGAGGGCCTGTCCCGGCTGGAGTACCGGGGTTATGACTCGGCCGGGATCGCGGTGCTGACCGCCGCCGGGGCCCAGGTCTTCCGCAAGGTCGGCCGGGTCCGTGACCTGGAGGCCTCGCTCCCCCGCCGGCTGTCGGGCAAGATCGGCATCGGGCACACCCGGTGGGCCACGCACGGCCCCGCCACCGAGGCCAACGCGCACCCGCAGACCAGCGAGGACGGCCGGATCACCGTGGTGCACAACGGCATCATCGACAATGCCGGCGTGCTCCGCGACCGGCTGGCCGGCCAGGGCGTGACGTTCAGCTCCGAGACCGACACCGAGATCATCGCCCACCTGATCGCCCGGTCCCAGGCCGCCACGCTGGAAGCCGCCGTGCTGGAGGCCCTGGCCCGGATCAACGGCACCTACGCGATCCTGGTGATGGACGCCAGCCGCCCCGACCGGATCGTTGCCGCCCGCAACGGCTCGCCGCTCATCCTCGGCATCGGCGACCGGGAGATGTTCCTGGCCAGCGACCTGTCCGCGCTGGTCCGGCACACCACCTCGGTCGTGCACCTGGACGACGGCGAGCTGGTCACCGTCACCGGCTCGCAGTTCCGCACCTTCAGCCGCGAGGAGGAGGACACCGGCAAGGCGCCGACCAGCATCGACCTCGACGTGCTGGACGCCGACACCAACGGCCACCAGCACTACATGCACAAGGAGATCCTCGAGCAGCCGTCCTCCATCGAGCGGATGCTGCGCGGCCGGCTCGATGACCGGTTCGGCACTGCGCGGCTGGACGGCCTCAACCTCGGCCCGCGCGAGCTGCGCAGCTTCCGGCGGGTCAAGATCCTGGGCTGCGGATCGGCTTACTACGTCGGCCAGATGGGCGCCGCCATGATCGAGGAGCTGGCCCGCATCCCGGCCGACGCCGAGGCCGCCTCCGAGTTCCGCTACCGCAACCCCATCATCGAGCCCGACACCCTGTACATCGCCGTCAGCCAGTCCGGCGAGACCGCCGACACCGCGTTCGCCGTGCGCGAGGTCAAGCGCAAGGGCGGCCAGGTCGTGGGCCTGGTCAACGTCGTCGGCTCCACCATTGCCCGGGAGAGCGACGGCGGCGTGTACCTGCACGCCGGACCCGAGATCGCGGTCGCCTCGACCAAGGCACTGACGCACATGGCCATCGGCTTCGCCATGCTCGCCCTCACCCTGGGCCGGGTGCGGGACCTGTCGATCGCCGACGGCCAGCGGATCATCGCCGGCCTGCGCGCGCTGCCGGCGCAGATCGAGGAGATCATCAGCAACGAGGATGCCATCCTCAAGGTCGCCCACAACCTGGCCGAGGCCCCGAGCCTGTTCTTCATCGGCCGGGTCCGGTCGTTCCCGGTGGCCCGCGAGGGCGCGCAGAAGTTCAAGGAAGTCTCCTACCGGCACGCCGAGGCCTACCAGGCCAGCGAGCTCAAGCACGGCCCGCTGGCGCTGATCTGCGCCGACCTGCCGACGGTGGCGATCCTGCCCGACGACGAGCTCACCGACCGGAACCTGGCCGCCGTGCAGCAGATCCTGGCCCGCAACGGCCCGGTGGTGATTGTCACCCACCCCGCCGTGGAGACGGGCGAGGTGACCGGCGCGCAGGTCATCACCGTGCCGCGCAACGAGCGCGAGCTGGACCCGATCCTGCTGACCGTGCCGCTGCAGCTGCTGGCCTACCACGCCGCGCTGGCGCTGGGACACGACATCGACAAGCCGCGCAACCTGGCCAAGTCGGTCACCGTCGAGTAGCCTTCGGCACACTGCCCCGGAGGCCGCGCCACACCTATTTACCTGGGCACTTGCTCACTTGCGCCCCATTACCGCTCAGGTATCCCATACTGGACGCCATGACGACGATGGCGGTGCGGGGCGGGCAGCCGCTCGACGGCACGGTAACGGTACGCGGCGCGAAGAACCTGGTTTCCAAGGCCATGGTGGCCGCGCTGCTGGGTACTACGCCGAGCCGGCTCCGGAACGTCCCCGACGTCAGCGACGTGGGCATCGTGTCCAGCCTGCTGGGCCTGCACGGCGTGGCGGTCGGCCCCGGCGAGGAGCCCGGCGAGATCGTGATGGACCCGGCCGATGTCGAGCGCGCGGACGTCGCCGACATCAACGCCCACGCCGGCTCCAGCCGGATCCCGATCCTGCTGTGCGGGCCGCTGCTGCACCGGCTGGGCCGCGCGTTCATCCCGGACCTGGGCGGCTGCCGGATCGGCGACCGGCCCATCGACTTCCACCTGGACGCGCTGCGCCGCTTCGGCGCCGTGGTGGACAAGGCCGCCGACGGGCTGCACATCACCGCCCCGGACGGGCTGCGCGGCACCAAGCTGGCGCTGCCCTACCCGAGCGTGGGCGCGACCGAGCAGACGCTCCTGACGGCCGTGTGCGCCGAGGGCGTCACGGAACTGGCCAACGCGGCCGTTGAGCCGGAGATCATGGACCTGATCGCCATCCTGCAGAAGATGGGCGCGATCATCGAGGTCTCCACTGACCGGGTGATCCGGGTCACCGGCGTGCCCGCGCTGCGGGGCTACACCCACCGCGCGCTGCCGGACCGGATCGAGGCCGCGTCCTGGGCCTGCGCGGCGCTGGCCACCGGCGGTCACGTCACCGTGCGCCGGCGCCCGGCAGGCCGACATGATGACCTTCCTCAACGTGTTCCGCCGGGTCGGCGGCGAGTTCGCCATCGACGACGACGGGATCACCTTCTGGCACCCCGGCCGCCAGCTCAGCGCCATCGCGCTGGAGACCCACGTGCACCCCGGCTTCATGACCGACTGGCAGCAGCCGCTGGCCGTGGCGCTGACCCAGGCCTCGGGCCTGTCGATCCTGCACGAGACGGTCTATGAGAACCGGCTCGGCTTCGCCAGCGCGCTGACCGCGATGGGCGCCACCATCCAGCTGTACCCCGAGTGCCTGGGCGGCCTGCCGTGCCGGTTCGGGCAGCGCAACTTCGTGCACTCGGCCGTCATTTCCGGGCCGAGCAAGCTGTACGCGGCCGACCTGGAGATCCCTGACCTGCGCGGCGGCTTCTCCTACCTGATCGCGGCGCTGGCCGCCGACGGCACGTCGACGGTGCACGGCATCGACATCATCAAGCGCGGCTACGAGAACTTCGAGAAGAAGCTCACCGGCCTCGGCGCCGACATCAGCTGACCTCCCGCCCGCCGCGGGCCCGATCCCGGCGGCGGCTTCCGGACTGCCCTCCGGCCGGTTTCGGCCCGGCCCAGGGGGAAGACTCACGCTGAAGCGCGCTTACAGGCTGCTTCGCAGTTCGCTACTCAGCGTTACGAGTGTCCCGTGGATCTGGACATAATGCCCGAATAGTTCCTGCAGGACCTGGCCGTGAGCGGCCGGGATGGCCGTGCTTGCCGCCCAGAACCCGCCAGCCGCGGGCCTGACCGAAAGGCAGCGCCATGGACATGACCGTCCGGGACTGGTTCGAGACCCGGTCCTTCCGCCACCAGGACTTCCGTGCCCTGGCCAGCCCCGGCTGGCCGCAGGGCCGTCAGCGGGTCAGCCTGATCCTGCCCGCCCGCAACTGCGCCGCCACCATCGGCCCGATCCTGGACACCGTGGCCGCGGTGCGGGCCCGATCCGGCCTGATCGACCAGGTCATCGTGGTGGACGCCGACTCCGGTGACGGCACCGCCGACATCGCCCGGGCCCGCGGCGCGGAGGTCTGGTCGGAGAATGACCTGCTGCCCGACTACGGGCAGGCCCAGGGCAAGGGCGACGCCATGTGGCGCAGCCTGTCGGTGGCCCGCGGCGAGGTGGTGATGTTCGCTGACGCCGACACCGCCGACTTCGGCGAGCACTTCCTGTACGGGACGCTGGGCCCGATCCTGACCATGCCGGACATCGCGTTCGTCAAGGCGGCCTACCGGCGGCCGTTCGCCCAGCAGGAGCGGCAGTCGGTGGTGGACGGCGGCGGCCGGGTCACCGAGCTGATGGCCAAGCCGCTGCTCAACTTCTACCGGCCCGAGCTGGCCGGCTTCGTGCAGCCGCTGGCCGGGGAGTTCGCGGCGCACCGCGCCCTGCTGACGCACCTGCCGTTCATGACCGGCTACGGGGTGGAGCTGGCGCTGCTCATCGACGTGCTGCGGGAGACCGGGCTGGAGGCGATGGCCCAGGTCGACCTGGGCTCGCGGCAGAACCAGCACCAGCACCTGCGCGACCTGACCCGGATGAGCTCGGCGGTGCTGGAGGCAATGGCCCGCCGCCAGCCCGGCGTGCCGCCGCGCGGCCGCGACCTGGGCCCGGGCGTGCCGGAACTGGGCCAGCCGACCTACCTGCACGCGGTGGCGACCGAGACCGGCCTGCGGCTGGATGAGCACCTGACCGGGCTGGTCGAGCGCCCGCCGCTGGCGGAGGTCCTGGCCGGCGACCCGGTCAGCTGATACAGCCATTATTTGCCCGAGGCCGGAAGGGACGCTCTTGACGCGATGCCTTCCCTCGTCGCTGCGCTCCTCAGTCCAGGGATCGCCGCGTCTCTTCCGGCCCGGGGTCCCGTCGGACCGGACCGGGGCCGGTCGGACTCAGTGCGTGTTCTGGCTGAGCTGCTCGGCTAGCGCGACGATGATCCCTGCAGGGCCGCGGACGTAGCAGAGCCGGTAGCTGTCCTGGTACTGCGCCACCTCTCCGACGAGCTGCGCGCCGCGGGATCGCAGGCTGGCGACGGCGGCATCGATGTCGTCGACGGTGAACATGATGCTGCGCAGGCCCAGCGTGTTCGGCGGCGCGTTCTCCGGCTCAGCGCTGGCCAGCGCCGGGCTATGGAACTTCGTCAGCTCCAGCCGGCCGTGGCCGTCCGGGGTCACCATCATCGCGATATCGACCCGGACGCCGTCGAGCCCGTTAAGACGGTCCACCGCGCTTCCCTCGACCGGAGCCTCGCCCTCCAGCTTCATGCCCAGCTCGGCAAAGAACGCCCTGGCCGCCGCCAGGTCGTCGACGACGACGCTGACGTGGTCCAGCCGCTGAATCGTCATGGCGACTCTCCTTCCTCATCGCGCGGCCGGCCGCGGCCGCTGGCGTACCGGGGACGGAGCCAGCGCAGCATTCTCGACACACCGCGCTCCGTTCTCTGCCGCCGCCGGGCCCAGCCCCGCGGGGATGCCCCAGCCCGCCTCTTGCTGTTATCAGCTGACGCAGCCCAGCTGCCTGTTCCAGGGTCAGGGCTTGCTGATGGCCTCGATGATGGCGGGGCGGAGCTGGGCGGCACTGACCACGGCGTCCACGGAGCCGACCTCGACGGCGCGGTGCACGCTGTGCACCCGGTCGAACTCGGCGGCCATCTCGGCCAGCTTCTCCGCGCGCACCGCGGCGCGGACCTCGGCCAGCTGCACGGTCAGCTCGCCGTGCTCGGCGCCCGCCGTGCCGGCCAGCTGGGCCTCCAGGCCGGTGACCCGGCTGTCGGCGCCGGTGCGGCGGCTGACCTCGCCGGCGAACACCACCGCCGCCGCGGGCGCGCCGCCGATCACCGAGGCGAACGAGCCCTCGACGGCCAGCACCGTCATGGCCGGGTTGAGGGCCTTGGAGAACACCACGAACGCGCCGCCGTGGTAGCGGGAGATCACGCAGAACACGATCGGGCCGGTGAAGTTCACGATGGCCCGGCCGATCTCGGCGCCGTACTCCAGCTGCAGCTTGCGCATCGACTCCGGCGACCCGTCGAAGCCCGACAGGTTGGCCAGCACCACCAGCGGCCGGTTGCCGCTGGCGGCGTTGATCGCCCGGGCCGCCTTCTTCGACGACAGCGGGAACAAGGTGCCGGCGGTGTAGGTGTCGGGGCCGTCGGTGGGCGGGAAGCCGCGCCGCGGCACCGACCGCGACTCGATCCCGAGCAGGCAGGCCGGCTGGCCGCCCAGGTGCACGTCGGTGACCACGGCAGTCTCGGCGTCCGCCATGCCGGCCCACCGCTCCAGCACCGGGTGGTCCTGGTCGGCGACCGCGCGCATCACGGTGCGGATGTCGAAGGCCTTCTTGCGGTCCGGGTTGGCGGCCGGGGAGAAGATGTCGCCGACGGTGGCGAAGTCGCTGCCGTCCAGGGTGTGCGGGTAGGGCGAGATGTCGCGGTCGCGGGGGTCGGTGGTGCCGGCGTGCCGGGGCCGGCCTCGCCGGGCGCGACGTAGGCATGGTCGTAGTGGGCCATCAGCACGTCGCGGGCGGCGGCCAGGTCCGGGGCCCAGTACTGGGCCTGGCCGTTGGGGCCCATCACCCGGTCGTAGCCGCCGATGCCGAAGTTGTCCTCGGCGGAGACGCCGCCGGAGAAGTCCAGGGACTGCTTGCCGGTCAGCACCATCGCCGAGTCGGGGGTCATCACCAGGATGCCGCGGGTGTGCATGAGCATCGTCGCCTCGGCGTTCCAGTACGGCTGGGCGCCGACATTGATCCCGGCGACCACGATGTTGATCTCGCCGCCAGCCTGGGTGAAGGTGACGATGCGCTTCAGCGCGGCGGCCACCCAGTCCATGTTCTCGGTGCCGGACTCCATCGAGATCCGCGCGCCCGAGGACAGCGCGAACCACTCCACCGGCAGGCTCCGCTGGGCGGCCAGGTCCAGGGCGGCGATCACCCGGGCGCACTCCGGCTCGGACAGCGCGCCGAGCGACTTGGTGGGGTCGCCCATCAGCACGACCCGGGTCACGCCCTCGGGGTGCAGGCTGGTGGGCGTGGCGACCACGCCCGCTACCAGCGCCGCGGTGTTGCGGCCGCGCGGCCGGTCCACGGGCGCCAGGGCGCCGCTCTCGTCGAGGTCGTACTCGGTGAAGGTGCCCTCCGGGCCGGCCAGCATGCCGGTCAGCTCGTAGGGGTAGACGGTGCCGCGCCTGCTGGCCCGCAGCACCTTGAGCCGGTAGTCATCGAGCGGCTCGACCGGCTCGGACGGCCGGTCGCCGATCTCCAGCTGCATCCCCGCCCCGGCGGCGTAGCCGATGCGCACCGCGATGTCGGCCAGCTCGCCGGTGACCGCATCGCGCTGCCGGGCCAGGAACATGACCTCCTCGAGCCCGGCGCCGGCGGTGGTGGGCAGGACGCGCTGGGCGACGGTGTTCAGCTCGGTGCTGTTCACCTCGCTGGGCGGCCAGACGTAGATGAGGATCCGGTTGGTGTCGAAGCGCTTGTTCGCCGGGCGGCCGGACTGGGCCTTGCGGATCGCGTCCAGGCAGGCGGCCAGGGTGTTCTCGGCGGCGGGCAGCGCGACCAGGCGGCCGTCGCTGTCGCGCAGCGGGGTCAGGTCGCGGACCTGGGCCATCGCTACCAGCCGCTCGTCGGCCGGGTTGCCCGTCGCGACGCAGCGGAACAGCCGTACCTCCTCGTCGGCGGACGGCAGCCGGGTGAGATCGAAGTTGCGCAGCCGCTCCAGCTGCATCCGCTGGGCGATCAGCGGGTGCAGGCCGCGGATCAGCCGCTCCTCGGTGACACCGCCGGCGGCGGGCGCGAAGGTGAAGTGGTGGTGCATCACCGCGCCGCTGCGCCCGGCCACGGTGGTCGTAACCCGGCGCAGCCGGGCCGGCCGCGGCGCGGCGGCCAGCACGGCATGCAGCCGCGCGGCCATCTCGTCGGGGTCGGCGGGCTGGCCGTCCCAGGTCAGGTAGATGTCGGCGACGACGTCACCGGCCGGGGCGAGCTCGCCGATGGCGGCCACGGCGGCGCCCAGGGCCGGGAAGTCCGCCGCGGTGGCCAGCACGGCGGACGGGCCGGCCTCGTCGGTGTACTCAGCGATGACGACGGTGTAGTCGCCTGCCTGCCGGGTGCGCAGGTCATGCAGCGTGGCGGAGCCGTAGTAGCGGCGGGTCAGGACCTCCAGCAGCGGTCCCAGCCCGGCGCCGGGGCGGCCGATCCGCTGCCCGAGCAGCCGCACCAGCGGCTCCGAGCCGGCCACCATCTCCTCGATCCGTGCCGCGCGGTCCGGCGCGTCCGGACGGGCGTCCAGGTAGCGCAGGTGCTGGCGGACCCCGGCGTAGACCCGGGCCCGGTTGCGGCGCAGCAGCGGCTGGGCGAACCAGCGGAACACCACCGAGCGGGCCAGGTCGGCCACGACGGGGAAGCGCAGCTGGGTGGCCGCGATGAGGTGCTCCAGGGTCAGGCCCGCGCGCTCGCGCAGCGGCTCGCCGGGCGGCGGCTCGGTCAGCCACTGGCGCAGCACCGCGGTCACCACCGCGGCGTCGCTGGCCGCGCGGCGCTGGGCCAGGAAGATGCGGAAGACCGCGTCCTCCAGTTCCGGCGTGCGCTCCAGGTCGGTGACCCCGTAGTGGCGCAGGACCTGGGCGAGCCGGTGCTGGAACGCCTCGGGCAGCGCGGCCCGCTCGGCGTCCAGGCTCTGCAGGTAGGCGTAGAAGTACTCGCGGGGGCTGTGCACCTGGGTGTCGGCGCCCGCGTCAGTGCCGGCGGTCCGGTTGCGGGTCAGCTCGGACACATCGGCAAACACCTCGAGCAGCTCGGTCTCGCCCGCCACCGGCGGCCCGGCCAGCTCGGTCTGGGCTCGCGCCGCGAGGTAGCCGGCCAGGATCCGCTGCTCATCGCGCGGGTCGGCGTCGAAGCCGAGCAGCAGCCCGCGCAGGCCGTCGCAGGCCGGCGGCGGCCCGCGCGGCCGCGGGCAGGCCGGCGGGCTCGGCGGGCAGGTCGATCTCGGCGCCGGCGGTGTCCGGCTCGGCGGCCGCGCTGCCGGCGTCGCCCAGCGGCTCCAGCCGCAGCAGCGGCGCGCCGGTCTCGACCAGGCTGCCGACCGCGACCGGGCACTCGCGCAGCCGCGCGCGGAACGGCGCGCGCAGCACGGTCTCCATCTTCATCGACTCCAGCACCAGCACCGGCGCGCCGGCCTCCACCTCGGCTCCGACCGCGAGCGGCGTGGCGACCACCAGCGCGGGGGCCGGGCGCGCGCACCACGCCGCCCTCGTCGCGGCTGATCCGGTGCGCGACGCCGTCCACCTCGACCAGGTGCACCGGGCCGTGGGCGTTGGTGACCAGCCGGAAGCGGGTGCCGTTGACCACGATCTGCCCGGTGTGGGAGTCGAAGCGGTCGATCTCGACGTCGGCGGCGCGCGGCGTCTGCGGTGCCGGTGGCGATGGCGACGCGGAACCGGTGCGGCGCGACCCGGACCACGTGCACCCGGTAGCTGGCGCCGCGCAGCTTGAGCTCGACCGGGCGGCCGGTGTCGAGCTGGACCTGCGGGCGGCCGCCGTGCGCGGTGGTCAGCAGCCGCTGCCGGGCCAGGCTCTCGGCGTCCTCGTAGGCCTCGATGGCGGCGACGGTCAGGGCGACGGCCGAGCCGCGCTGCGCGACGAGCCGGCCGGCGCCGCGGACCCGGTCGATCCAGCCGGTGTCCGCGCTGCCGTCGATTACCTCGGGCTGGTCCAGCAAGTCGAGCACGAAGCTCTTGTTCGTCGCCCCGCCGGCGATGATCACGGTGGTTTCCGTCATCGCCCGGCGCAGCCGGCTCAGTGCCTCGTCGCGGTCCCGGCCGTAGGCGATGATCTTGGCGATCATGGAGTCGAAATCGGCCGGGATGGTGTCGCCCGCGCTGACCCCGGTGTCGACCCGGACGCCGGGGCCGGCGGGCAGGTCCAGCCGGACGATGCGGCCCGGTGACGGGGCGAAGTCACGGTCGGGGTCCTCGGCGTTGAGCCGGGCCTCGATGGCGTGCCCGGTCTCGGCGGGCGGGCGGCCTTCCAGCTTCCAGCCCGCGGCGACGTGCAGCTGGGCCTTCACCAGGTCCATCCCGGTGGTCAGCTCGGTGACCGGGTGCTCGACCTGCAGCCGGGTGTTGACCTCCAGGAAGGCGAACCGCCGCTCGCCGGGGTGGTACAGGAACTCCACCGTGCCCGCGCCGCGGTACCCGACGGCCAGCGCCAGCCGCTCGGCGGCCGCCTTCAGCTCGCCGGCCTGCGCGGCGGTCAGCACCGGCGACGCGGACTCCTCGATCACCTTCTGGTTGCGCCGCTGCACCGAGCAGTCGCGCACGCCCAGGGCCCACGCCGTGCCCTGGCCGTCGGCGATCACCTGCACCTCGACGTGCCGGGCGCCGGTCAGCAGGCGCTCCAGGAACACCACGCCGCTGCCGAAGGCGCGCTCGGCTTCCATCCGGGTCCGCTCGTAGGCCTCGGTGAGGCTGCGCGGCGGAGGTGACCACCCGGATGCCCCGGCCGCCGCCGCCCGCGGTCGCCTTGAGCATCAGCGGGTAGCCGATCTCGCCCGCCACGCGCAGGGCGGTGTCCAGGTCGTCCACCGCCCCGCGGCTCCACGGCGCGACCGGGACGCCGACCTGCTCGGCGATCAGCTTGGAGCCGATCTTGTCGCCGAGCTGGCGCATCGCGTCGGGGGTCGGGCCGATGAACGTCACGCCGATCCGCTCGCACAGCTCGGCGAAGGCCGGGTCCTCGGCCACGAATCCCCAGCCGACCCAGGCCGCGTCGGCACCGCTGCCGCGCAGGGCCCGCTCCAGGACGGCCAGGTCCAGGTAGGGCCGGGCCGCGGCGGGGCCGAGGTCATAGCCCAGGTCGGCCTCGCGGACGAAGGTGGCGCTGCGGTCGGCGTCGGTGTAGAACGCGACAGTCTCGATGCGCGTCCCGGTCTCCGCGGAGAGCTCCCGGACAGCGTGGATCAGCCGCATCGCGGCCTCTCCGCGGTTGACGATGGCGACACGACTGAACACCGGGTCGAGCCTCCTGCAGACATGTGCGGGACTGAAACATCCACTCTCACACTGAACACTGCCGTCTAGTGAATGCCGCAACCGACAGGGCCGCGCGCCGGAACTTGTAGATACCAGCTAAAAGCTGCGATAACCATGACCGGCCGGACGGGCCAGCGTCCCCGGTTCCCAGGAACTATAACCAGTGCTTCTGGCTGACAGAACAAACCTCTCTTGGACTTCTAGCCTGGCCCGCTCCGATGATGGGAGCCGTACCGCCAGCACATCGAAGACAGGAGGCTGACATGGCCGAGCGCGAGAGGGCGCGGACGCCTGAGGACATCACCCGGCTGTTCGTCGAGCGGGCCAGCGCGGGCGACGCCGAAGGGCTGGCTGCCCTGTACGAGCCGGAAGCGGTGCTGGCCTACCCGCCCGGCAGCGAGGTGCGCGGGGACGCGGCGATCCTGGCCGCCTGCCGCCAGCTGGTCGCCGCCGGGGTGCGGTTCGCGGCCGAGAAGCCGCTGCCCACCGTCCGGCTCGGGGACCTGGCGCTGACCTCCACCCGGGCCGCGGACGGGACCGGCGGCCGGGTCCAGGTCGTGCGCCGTCAGGCCGACGGCAGCTGGCTGCGCATCATCGACCGCCCCGAGCTGCCGGCCTAGCCATGCCCGCGACTGCCCCCCGCGGCGGCCAGGGACCGGCGCCCGCGTCGCCGTGGCCGGTGCTGCTCATCTGCTCGGCCGGGCTGTTCCTGGCCGTGCTGTCCACCACCATGGTCAGCGTCGCGCTGCCCGCCA
Source organism: uncultured Actinomycetota bacterium (assembly GCA_963780555.1). Taxonomy (GTDB): domain Bacteria; phylum Actinomycetota; class Actinomycetes; order Streptosporangiales; family Streptosporangiaceae; genus DASUBV01. Next base: position 1,981,299 of record CAWACD010000002.1, read on the forward strand.
TCGGCGCGCAGCTGCACGCCGGCGCCGCCGGCCTGGAGTGGGTGGTGGACGCCTACGTGCTGACCTACGCCGCCCTGCTGATCGCTGGCGGGGTGGCCGGCGACCGGCGCGGCCGGTCGGGGATCTTCCAGGCCGGCGTCGCGCTGTTCGGCGCCGGGTCGCTGGCCGCCGCCCTGGCGCCGGGCACCGGGCTGCTGATCGCCGCCCGCATCGTCCAGGGCACCGGGCCGGCCCTGCTGATCCCGGCCAGCCTGGCCATCGTGCGGGCCGTGTTCACCCGTCCCCGGCAGCGGGCGGTGGCCTTCGGCCTGTGGTCGACCAGCTCCGGGGTGGCGATGGCGACCGGCCCGGCGCTGGGCGGCCTGATCGTCGAGGGGCCTGGCTGGCGGTGGGTGTTCGCGCTCAACGTGCCGCTGGCGGCCGCGGTGCTGGCCGCCGCGCTGATCTGGGTGCCGCGGCTGCCGCGCAGCGGCAGCGGGCCGTTCGACTGGGCCGGCGCGCTGACCTCAGTGTCCGGCCTCGGGCTGCTGGCCTTCGCCGTGATCGAGGGACAGACCCGAGGCTGGGCGGCGGCCCCGGTCCTCGCCGCGTTCGCGGCGGGCACGGCGCTGCTGGCCGCCTTCACGGCCGCCGAGCACCGGCTGGCCCGGCCCGGCGCGGTGCCGGCCGCCACCCGGCCGGCCGCTTGCGGACCCGCCGCGGAGCCCGGCGCGGCGGCGGGCGGTCCCGGTGCCCGGCCCGGCACGCCGCTGCCGGGCCAGCGCGCGCGGCCCGAGCCGCTCGTGACCGTCGGCCTGTTCGGGCGGCCCGCGTTCGCGCTGGCCAATCTCGCGGCGCTGACGGTCTTCTTTGCCTTCGTCGGGGCCATCGTGTACTTCAGCGCCTACTTCCAGCAGGCGCAGGGCCGTTCCCCGGTGGCGGCCGGGCTGGCGGTCGGCGTGCTCGGCGTCGCCTACGCCGCCGTGGCCGCGGCATCGGGCCGCCTGGTCGGCCGCTTCGGCGAGCGCGGGACGCTGCTGGCCGGGCTGGTCCTCAGCGGGCTGGCCATGCTGGCGCTGTGCCGGCTCGGGCCGGGCACGCCGCTGACCGCGATCTGGTGGAATTTCGCGCTGCTGGGCGGCGGGATCGGGCTGTGCGGCACGCCGATGACCACGCTGGCCATGTCGGCCGCGGACGGCCGCCGGGCCGGGATGGCCTCGGCCGTGCTGAACGCCAGCCGCCAGCTCGGCCAGGTCTTCGGCGTGGCGGTGCTGGGCGCCCTGGTGTACGGCTACCTGCCGGGCAGCGCAGCGGCCGGGCCGCTGGACGCGGCGCAGCGGCTGGCGTTCACCGCGGGCCTGCACCACGCGCTGCTGGCCGCGGCCGCGGCCCTGCTGGGCACCGCGGCGCTGATCGGCGGCTGGGCCGCGGCCGGCCTGCGGCGGCGGGTGCTCAGACGGCGGTCAGGGCCGGCAGCACCGCCGCGGGGCTGGTCACCCGCAGCAGCAGGGCGCGGTTCGCGGCGCTGACGAACCCGGCCGCGACCTGGGCGTCCAGGAACGCCAGCAGCGGGTCCCAGAAGCCATCCACATCCAGCAGGGCGACCGGCTTGCCGTGCAGCCGCAGCTGCCGCCAGGTCAGGATCTCGAACAGCTCATCCAGCGTGCCCAGGCCGCCGGGCAGCGCGACGAACGCGTCGCCCAGCTGCGCCATCCGGGCCTTGCGCTCATGCATGCTGGCGACCACCTCCAGCCGGGTCAGCCCGCCGGCCGCGATGCCGGCCTCGACCATGGCCTGCGGGATGACCCCGATCACCTCGCCGCCGGCGGCCAGCGCCGCCTGCGCCAGCACGCCCATCAGCCCGATGGTGTCGCCGCCGTAGACAATGCCGGCGCCGGCCCTGGCCAGGCTGGCGCCCAGCTCCGCCGCGGCGGCCGCGAACTCCGGCCGCGTCCCCGCCGAGCTGCCCAGAAACACCGTTACCCGCACGCACGCGCTCCTCTCGCCGCCCCCATTGTGCCGCGCCGGGCGGCGGGGACGGCGCTGCGGTGCGCTGCCGGGCCGGGCCGCTCAGGGCTGCAGGGCCGCCCGGGCCAGGTCGCGCAGCTCGTCGTCGGTGATGCCGGCCGCGTCCTGCGGCCGCAGCCGGATAGTGCCCTTGCCGGTAGCCAGGTCCGGGTGGCGGGCCAGGAAGCCGGCGTCGCGGCCCTCCTGCCACCCGTACAGGGACACGCCGTGCTGCCACGCGCCGACATACAGCCGCCGCTTTCCGGCCTTATAGGCGGGAATCTGGTAGGACAGCACGACGCTGGCGTCCGGCTCGGCTTCCAGGATGAGCCGGTGCACCCGGTCGAACAGCGAGCGCTGCCCGGCCCCGATGCTGTCGATGTACGCGCGCGCTGCCGGGTCGATGTCGGTCACGGCACCCGCTCCCCCCTCGCTTGCGGCCGCTCTCGGCTGTGCTGTCGTTATGACCGCGCAGGCGGCCCGGAATCATCGCCAGCGCTGCCGCCGAGGCCTGGCGTGCCAGCCACGGGGTGCCTGCCGTCCCGGCCGGGGCAGCTCGCCGGCGCCGCCCTTGACTTCAAGCCTGCTTGAAGACGTAGCTTCACCGCAGCGGAGTTTCCTGAAGGCAGCGGAGGCAGGCGTGAGCAGCTGGGTGCGCGCGGCGGCAGTAGCGGACATCACCGACGGCGGCGCCCGGTCGTTCGCCTACCTGGACAAGCGGATAGCGATCTTCCGCACCCGGCAGGGCATCTTCGCCTGCGACAACCGGTGCCCGCACCAGGGGTATGCGCTGGTCCGCGGTGACGTGCGGGATGGCGAGCTGACCTGTGCCTGGCACAACTGGAAGTTCGACCTGGCCACCGGCAGCTGCCGGTACGGCGGGGAGAACATCCGGACTTACCCGGTGCAGGTCCGCGACGGGCAGGTGTTCCTCGACATCGCCGACCCGCCGGCCGAGACGATCCGGCCCGAGCTGTTCCAGAGCCTGACCGCGGCCATGGGCGACCTGGACACCGGCCGGATGGCCCGCGACACGATGCGGCTGCAGCGGATCGGCACGCCGCTGGCCGAGGTGATCCGCGAGGGCGTCCGGTACGCCGCGCCGCGGGCGGAGTACGGCTGGGATCACTCGCTGGCCACGCTCGCCGACTGCCTGCGGATGAGCCAGTTCTTCGCCGAGTCGCTGCGCGCGCTGCCGGTGATCCAGGGGCTGGCGGTGGCGGCGCAGGACCAGGTCCGGATGCCGGACCGGCGGCGGCCAGATCCCGCTGACCCGGTCGCGGCCTTCGGCTCGGCCGCAGACGCGCTGCGCGCCTACCCCGAGCTGGTGGACGCCGAGCAGGCGGGCGAGGCCGAGGCGCTGCTGCGCGGGCTGATCGCGGCCGGGACGCCGCGGGCGCAGCTGCGGCACGCGCTGCTGTCGGCAGTGACCGACCATTTCCTGGCCTACGGGCACTCGATGATCTTCGTGCAGAAGGCGTTCGAGCTGCTGGACCAGATCGGCTGGGCCGAGGCCGACGCGGTGCTGTCCCCGCTGGTGCCCGAGATGGTGCTGGGCACCCGCTACGACAAGCTGCCCTACATGCGCAAGTTCCTGGCGGCCTGGCAGGAGGCCGGCCCCGACCTGGACAGGCTGGCCCGCCGGGCCGGGCCGGGCGGGAGCGCCGCGACCGCGGCCTTCGACGGCGCGCGCTACCGGCGGGCGCTGACCGACGGGTCGCCGCAGGACGCGCTGACCGCGCTGGTGACGGCGCTGGAGCAGGGCACCCCGGTGACCGCGGTGATTGACGCCACCGGCCGCGCCGCCGCCGAGCGGCTGGCCCGCTTCGACATCGAGCTGGACCTGGATGACACCAACGAGTGGGGCTGGCTGGATGTCACGCACACCCTGACCTACCTCAGCGCGCTGCGCTGGGCCTGGTCAGCGGACCCGTCCCCGCAGGTGCTGCGCGGCCTGTTCCACGCCGCCTGGTTCGTGCAGTGGACCGGCCAGTTCGACGTCCGCGGGGCCGGCCCGGCGGGCGGCCGCCCTGCGCCGCATCCCACCGGCGACGCCAGCGAGGTGCACCGCGCCATCGTGCGCCGCGACCCGGCCGCCGCGCTGGCCCTGGCCAGCGGGTACACCGGGCCGCGCGGCGACCTGGAGCGGGCGCTGATCACCGCGGCGGCCGAGGACCACTCCACGGCGCCGATCATGGTCGCGCACGTGGTGAAGACGGCGCAGGCCGCGGTGCAGGAGTCCCGGGCGCTGGGCGACGGCCCGGCCGGCGCCGAGCCGATCGCCGCCGCGGCCCGGTTCCTGGCCAGCCCGAAGCGGGAGCGGTTCGTCCGCCAGTCCACCCTGGAGGCGATCAGCACGCTGCGCGGCGTGCCGAAGCCCGACGCCGAGCAGGTCAGGCCGTAGTCTCGGGCAGCCCCGGACCGGCCGGCCCGTCCGCCGACGGCCCGTGATTCACGGTGCCGGGGTGACCGGCACCGTGCTGCTCGGGGTGCAGGACCGCCTCGCTGACCGTGCCGGCCACCGCCGGGGAGACCGAGGGCAGCTCGCCGCCGGTGATCAGCGGGTGGTGGCAGGCGGCCAGGTGGCCGGCGCTGCCGCGCAGCACCAGCGGGGGCTCCTCGACCTTGCAGATGTCGGTGGCATACCGGCACCGCGGGTGGAACCGGCAGCCGGACGGCGGGTTGATCGGGCTCGGCACGTCGCCCTCGAGCACGATCTGCTGGCGGGCCGCCGACAGGTCCGGGTCGGGGATCGGCACCGCCGACAGCAGCGCCTCGGTGTAGGGGTGCGCCGGCCGCAGGTACAGCTCCTCGGCCGGGGAGATCTCGACGATCTTCCCCAGGTACATGACCGCGATCCGGTCCGACACGTGCCGGACCACGCCCAGGTCGTGGGCGATGAAGATGTAGGTCAGGCTGAGCTCATCCTGCAGGTCATCGAGCAAGTTGATGACCTGCGCGCGGATCGACACGTCCAGGGCCGACACCGGCTCGTCGGCGATGATCAGCCGCGGGTTCAGGGCCAGCGCGCGGGCCACGCCCATCCGCTGCCGCTGCCCGCCGGAGAACTCGTGCGGGTACCGGTTAATGTGCTCCGGCGACAGGCCGACGAGCTCCAGCAGCTCGCTCACCCGGGTCTTGATCTCGGCCCGGCTGCCGCGCCGGTGGATGCGCATCGGGTCGGCGATGATCGCGCCGGCCCGCTTGCGCGGGTTCAGCGAGGCGTACGGGTCCTGGAACACGATCTGCAGGTCGCGCCGGACCGGCCGCAGCTGGCGCCGGGAGGACTTGGAGATGTCCTTGCCCTCGAAGACCAGCGACCCGCTGGTGATGTCATACAGCCGGACGATGCACCGGGCCAGCGTTGACTTGCCGCACCCGGACTCGCCGACCAGGCCGAGGGTCTCGCCCGCGCGCAGCTCGAAGCTGACGTCGTCAACCGCGTGCACCCGGGCGACCTCGCGCGGGATCAGCATGCCCTCGCGGATCGGGAAGTACTTCTTCAGGTGCTCGGCCCGGAGCAGGATCTCGCCGTCGGGCGGCGGGGCCGGGCGATCCCCGTTCGCGGTCATGGCGTCTCCTCGGCCAGCTCGGGGTGGACGGTGCGATCCCGGACGTCTTTCTTGCGCTGCAGGTCCAGGTGGCAGGCGTCCAGGTGGCCGTCGCCGGCGGTGTCGCGCAGTTCCGGCCGCTGGGAGCACAGCTCGAACCGGTGCGCGCAGCGGGGGCTGAACGCGCAGCCTTCCGGCAGCCGCAGCAGCGAGGGCGGCAGGCCGGGGATGGCGGCCAGGCGGCGCGGCCGGGGCCGGTCCAGCCGGGCGATCGAGCCCAGCAGGCCCCAGGTGTAGGGGTGCAGCGGGTCATAGAACAGGTCCCGCCCGGTGCCCTGTCTCCACGACCCGGCCGGCGTACATCACCGCGATCCGGTCGGCCATGTCGGCCACCACGCCCATGTCGTGAGTGATCAGCACCACCGCGGTGCCGAAGTCCTCCCGGAGCTTGCGGATCAGGTTCAGGATCTGCGCCTGGATGGTCACGTCCAGGGCCGTGGTGGGCTCATCGGCGATCAGCAGGCTGGGGTTGCAGGACACCGCCATGGCGATCATGACCCGCTGCCGCATGCCGCCGGAGAACTGGTGCGGGAAGCTGTCCACCCGGTCGCTGGCGTTCGGGATGCCGACCGCCGTGAGCAGCTCGACGGCGCGGTCGCGCGCCGCCTGCGCGGAGATCTTCTCGTGCGCGCGGATCTGCTCGGCGATCTGCCAGCCGATCCGGTACACCGGGTTGAGCGAGGTCATCGGGTCCTGGAAGATCATCCCGATGCCGGAGCCGCGGATCGAGCGGATCTGGTCCTGGCTCAGCGTCATCAGGTCGCGGCCCTTGTACATGACCTCGCCCTCGAACTTCGCGTTCGGGTCGGTGATCAGCCGCATCACCGTCATCATCGTGACGCTCTTGCCCGAGCCGGACTCGCCGACGATGCCCAGCGTCTCGCCCTCGTTGACGCGTCGAGGAGACGCCGTCGACGGCCCGGACGACGCCGTCGTCGGTGCGGAAGGACACTCGGAGGTCGCGGACCTCCAGCAGCGGATCGGCCATCAGGCGGGCCGCACTCTCGGGTCGAGCCACGCGTAGCCGATGTCGACCAGCGCGTTAGCCAGCACGATGAAGAACGCGCCGTAGATGACGGTGGCCATGATCGTGGGCAGGTCCAGGTTGGTCAGGGCCTGGTAGGTCAGGAAGCCGACGCCGTGGATGCCGAACACCACCTCGGTCAGGATCGCGCCGCCGCCGACCAGGGCCCCGAAGTCCAGGCCGAACAGGCTGACGAACGTGATCATGGAGTTGCGCAGGGTATGCCGGAACAGCACCCGCCGCTCGGTGCAGGCCCTTGGCGCGCGCGGTGCGCACGTAGTCCTCGTTCTGGATCTCCAGCAGGCTGGCGCGCAGCACCCGCGCGTAGAAGCCGATGTACAGGATGGACAGCGTGATCCACGGGAAGATCAGGCCCTCGAACCAGCAGCACCGGGTTCTGGGTCAGCGGGTTGTAGCCCAGCGGCGGCACCCAGCTGAACAAGAACGTGCTGTGCAGCCCGCCCTGGGAGATCAGGTTGGCCACCTGGCCGAGCCAGAACACCGGGGTGGACACGCCGATCAGCGCGAGGATCATCAGGAGCGGGTCGTAGATGGTGCCGCGCAGCCTGGCCGCCGCCGACGCCCATGACGATGGCCATCACGATCCAGATCAGCGCGGCGCCGAAGACCAGCGACAGGGTGGCCGGCGCGGCCGCGAAGATCTCCGGCACGACCAGCATGGCCCTGGTTGGAGTAGGACACCAGGTCCCGGGTGATGAAGATGCGCTTCATCATCAGCGCGTACTGGATGGGCAGCGGCCGGTTCAGCCCGAACTGGGCCCGGATCTCGGCCAGCATCTGCGGGCTGGGGTTGCGGCCGGCGATGGCCCGGGCCGGGTCGACGCCGGGCGTCTTGAAGAAGATGACGAACACGAGCACCGTGATCACGAACATGACCAGCGCGGCCCACAGCGTCCGGCGCACGATAAAGGTCAGCACGGCGGCCCTCCAGGTGACGTCGGTCCATCGGCTACTCTCCACCCGCAGCTTGGCCCGCGGGTCGAGCGCGTCCCGCACGCCGTCGCCCAGCACGTTCAGCGCCAGCACGGTCAGCACGATCATGATGCCGGGCGCGAGCGACACCCAGGGCCGGGTGTACAGCAGGTCCTGGCCGTCATTGATGATCGTGCCCCAGCTCACGTTGGGCGGCTGCACGCCGATGGACAGGAACGACAGCGCCGACTCGGTCAGGATCGTGGTGCGCGATCATCAGCGGCAGCAGCACGATCACCGTGGACACCACGTTCGGCAGGATGTCGGAGAAGATCAGCCGGAAGTTGCGACGCGCCCTGGGCGATGGCCGCCTCGACGAACTCCTTGTTCACCACCGACAGCACCTGGCCGCGGACCGGCCGGTACACGTACGGCACGTAGATGACCGCGATGATGATCGTCGGCGTCCACAGGCTGGATCGCGCTGATGTCGCAGCGGCCCGATCTGCGAAGCCGTTGGAGTGCGTGAGCAGCTCGGTGGAGATGCGAGATCGCCAGCAGGTAGCACCGGGAACGCCCAGATGACGTCCATGATCCGGGACAGGAGCGCGTCCGTCACGCCCGCCGAAGAAGCCGGCGATGAGCGCGACGAGGGTCGCGACTGCGCAGCAGATGACCGCCGAGACGATCCCGATCTGCAGCGAGGCGCGGCCGCCGTACAGCAGCAGCGGCGCCACGTCCCGGCCCAGGTTGTCGGCGCCGAGGAAGTAGTGGTGCAGGTCCCAGGTCGGGCCCGACCGGGGTCTCGCCCAGGTCAGGGATGCCGCCGCCCTGCTGCATCACCGGCACGATCTTGCCGTTGACGAACGGTCGTGCCGTTCAGGTTCGGGCTCGAACGGGTTGCATGTGCGCGACGTGGTGGGCGTACAGCGGCGCGGCCAGGCTGAGCAGCACGATGAGCAGGAACAGCCCCAGCGCCGCCAGCGCGATGCGGTTGCGCCGCAGCCGGCGCCAGGCCAGGGCCCACGGGTTGCGGCCGGCGATTGCCGGCCGCAGACTCCGTGGCGCCTCCGCCTGTTCAGCTACCGCCGCCATGGCGTGCCTCCGGCAGTGACTCGGACGGTCGCTACTTCGACAGCCAGAGCTGGTCGATCAGGATGTACCACTGCGGGTTCCACTCGTAGCCGTGGACGTTCTTGGACAGGAAGTCGATCTGCTTGGGGTTGTACAGGTCGACCCAGGGCGCCTGCTCGGTGTCCTCGTGGTCGACCTGCGTCCAGATCTTGGCTGCCCCGCGCCGGGTCAGTGGCCTCCAGCGGACTCGGCCTTGGTGATCTGCGCCTGGATGGACTTGTTGCAGAACGCCGCGATGTTCGGGCTGGCGTCGCTGTTCGGGTGGATGCTGCCGCAGCCGAGCAGGACGTTCAGGAAGTCCGACTGCGCCGGGTAGTCCTGGTACCAGGCCGACCAGCCGACGTTCCACTTGCTGGAGTTCGCCGAGTTCTGCACGAACGGGTACTGGATGCTCGCCGGTCGAGCAGCTGGGTCGTCGCCTTGTAGCCGATCGAGTTCAGGTCGGAGACCATCTGCTCGACCAGCGCCTTGCCCACCTGGTCGGTGGTGCCGTCGACGACGACCTTCTCGCCGGCCGTGCCCGACGCCTTCACCAGCTGCTTGGCCTTGGCCAGGTCCGGGCCGGACCAGACGGTCGTGCGAGCCGGTGGTGTACGGGCAGTACGGCACGTAGGACGGGTAGTTGGGCGGCAGGATCTGGCAGGCCGGCACGGCCAGGGACGGAGCCGCCGCCGATCTTGACGTACGCCGACCGGTTGGCCGCGTAGTTGATGGCCTGCCGGGCCTGCAGGTTGTTGAACGGCGGCCTGCCTGGTGTTCAGCGCGAAGTACCAGTCCGCGGTCAGGGTGTTGACGTGCACCTGGCCGGCGTACTTGCGGGCTGTTGAGCTGGCGTCAGCTGGTCGGACGGGATCTGGTCGCCGTCGAAGACCTCGTTGGCCTGGCCGTTCTGCACCTCGGTCACCTCATCGGAGACCTGCAGGCCGTACTTCTCGACGATCTCGTTCGGGTAGCCATCCGGCTGAGCCGTCGGCGCTCCACACCTTGAAGTACGGGTTGCGGACCAGCACCGCGGCTCGGTGTTGGGGTTGTACGACTTCCACATGTACGGCCCGGTGCCCGGCGGCACGTTGTTGCCGGTCAGCTTCAGCGAGGTGCTCGCCGGCACCACGTAGGCGAACGGCAGCGCCAGCTGGTCCATGAGCTCGGGGTCGGGGCGCGGTCAGGTTGATGCGTCAGCGTGTAGGCGGAGTCATCGGCGACGACGCCGCCTTGCTGAGGTCGCAGCCCTTGGTGCAGCACTTGCTGGCGCCGACGATGCCGCTGTAGAAGCGTCGTCGGGCCCGGGCACCGTGAACTGGCGCTCGAAGGTCGTGACGAAGTCACTGGGCTTGAGGATCTGGCCGTTGGAGAACTTGATCCCGCGTGCGGATGTGGAAGACGTAGGTCTTGCCGCCGTTGGTCGGCATCGGGATGGAGGTGGCCAGGTCCGGCACGATCTTGGTGCCGGCCACGCCGCCGACCTTCTGGAAGCTGGTCAGGCCGTCGTGAGTGTCGATCAGCAGCTGCCACTCTTCGAGGGTGTAGTTCTGCGCCGGGTCGGCCACCCCGAAGGTCGAGTTGGCCAGGATGGTGAAAACGCCGCCCTTGTGGCCGGACGTGGATGTCGACTTGCTGGTTGTTGCCGACGGGCTCGACCCGTTACCGCATCCGGCGGCCGCGATGGCCAGCGCCGCGGCACCCGCCAGGCCGCCCAGGCGGAGCAGACGGCTCCCTCCGGGAGCGGTCATGGCTGAAAGCAAATTCATTACGTGGCACCTCCTTAGCGGCAAGTTATACGTTGCCGGCCTGCATGACGGGAAGAACGGGCAGATAACGCTTTGGCACCAAGATCAGACCTTTAAGCCGGAAGCGGGCGTCGTTATCATCCTGTGTCACTACCAGGGGAAACCCGGCAGGGAGCCAGAAGCCCGCCAGGACAGGGCATCGCGCGGGCCGGGCCGCGCCGGCGGCGCGGCCGCCGGGGCCAGGCGGCGCTAGGCTCGGCGCTGATGCCGCGGCTGCTGATCGTCCATCACACGCCCTCGCCCGCCCTGCAGGCGATGTTCGAGGCGGCGCTGCGCGGGGCCCGGACCGACGAGGTCGACGGCGTCGAGGTGGTGGTCCGGCCGGCCCTGACCGCCGGGGCCGCCGATGTCCTGCAGGCCGACGGCTACCTGCTCGGCACGCCCGCCAACATCGGCTACATGTCCGGCGCCCTCAAGCACTTCTTCGACCAGGTCTACTACCCGTGCCTGGAAGCCACCCAGCGACGGCCCTGCGGGCTGTACGTGCACGGCAACCTCGACACCGGCGGCGCCGTGCAGGCCGTCGAGTCGATCCTGACCGGGCTGGGCTGGCGCGCGGTCCGGCCGCCGGTCTGCGTCACCGGCGAGCCCGGCAAGCCCGGCCTTGACGCGTGCTGGGAGCTCGGCGCCCTGCTGGCCGCCGAGCTCAGCGGCTAGCCCGGCGGCGCCGGGTGCGCTGGCCCGGCCCCCGCCACTTGCTGTTATCAGATGACCTGCGGGGGCAGCGGCTCGCTTTCCGTGCGCACGCCCCGGTCCCGGCGGACTCCGCCGGGACCGGGGCGGCTGCCCGCGGCGGGCCGCTAGGAGTGCCCGCGCGCCGCGGCCGGGAGGCTGCTGAGGCGGGCGACCGACAGGTACACGTCGGTGAGCCGGTAGCCGGGCTGAGCCGGCCGCCGCTGGCCGCCGGGGTGGCCGCCCGGATCGAGGCCGTCTCCAGGACCCGGGTCGCGTCCGGCGCCTCGAAGATGGCCTCGGTGTAGCCGGCCTGGCTGTCGTGCCGGCTGATCTCGACGGCGGCGCGGCCAGCGTCGTCACGGGCATGGGCGTTGACCTGGACACCGGGCGTGGCGGCCAGCACCTTCAGCAGCGCCGAGCGCAGCGACGGGCTGACGACCGGGTTCCACAGCAGGTAGGCGGCCTGGGAGAAGGCCCAGTCAGCGGCGGTCTCGTGCGGCTGCGCCGCGCGGCTGGCGGCGGCTCGCTTCTTCGCCCGGTCCGCGGCAGGCAGCCGGGCCAGCTGCGCCCTGATCTCCCGCAGGGCCCTGGCCTGCTGCCGCCGGGCCTGGGCGATCAGCGCGGTGCGCAGCGCCGGCACCCGGGTCGGGTAGCCGGCCAGCTGCGCTGCCGTCGGCAGGCCATGCGGGGAATACAGCGGCTTGCCGTGCGGGCCGGGCAGCGTCCAGGTGCTGCCGGTCCTGGTGTCGACGATGGTGGTCTGGCGGTCCCGGCCGCGCAGTTCCTTCATCTCCACGTAGCGGCCGGACGGCTGCGCTGCGGCGGCGGCCTTCGAGCTGAGCCGGCCCAGCGTCTGCTGGGCCGCGGTCAGCCGGACCGTCGTGCCGCCGCGGTGCCCGGCCGGCCCGGCCGCGCCGGTGCCGGTCACGGCCACCGCGACCGCCGCGGCGGCGGCCACCCCGGTCGCGGTGACCCCGGCGGCGCGGATCTGCCGGCGCCGGCGGTGCCGGGCGATGAGCTGGCCGGTGAGCGCGGCCGGGGCGTGCAGGTCGCTGGTGGCGTGCTGCATGAGGTCGCGCAGGATGTCCTCGTCCAGAGCAGGCATGGAAGTCCCCTTCAGTGGCTGTCGGTAGTGGTGAACAGGCTGGCCAGCCCCGGCTGCTCGCGCAGCCGCGCCATCGCGCGGGAGGCGGCGCTCTTGACCGTGCCGGCGGAGACGCCGAGCAGCTCGGCCACCTCGGCCTCGCTGCGGTCATCGAAGTAGCGCAGCACGACGACCTCGCGCTGCTGCGGGGTCAGGGCGGCGAGGGCGGCCAGCAGGGCCGGGCGCAGCTCGACGGCAGTCAGGGGGTCGCCCGCCCGCGGGTCGCTGCTGTCATGGCCGGCAAACAGCTGCAGCTCCGGCCGCCGCTGCCGGGCCCGGGACTGGTCAACCACGATGTTGTGCATGACCCGGCGGCAGAACGCCCGCGGATTGGCGACCCGCGGCCAGTGCCCGGCCAGCCGCTGGAGCGTCTCCTGGTAGACGTCCTCGGCGGTGTGCACGTCGGCGGTGAGGAGGGTCGCGATCCGCAGCAGTGTGTCGCCCGAGTCGGCCACGAAGCCCTCGAAGGCACGCGCCTGCTTGGTGTCCACCTGATCCCCTGTCTGTCGTCGTCAGCCCTTAGACGACGCCCTGCCCGGCGAGGTTGATGCGCCCGGCCGGGGCAGCCGGGCGGGCAGGCCGGCCGCTAGCCGGCGGCGGGGACTGCGGGCGCCGGCGGCTGGCGGAAGCCCCAGTTCAGCAGCCGGCGGGCCGCGGTGTACAGATCCGGGCTGCCTTCGCGCCCGGAGTGCAGGACCACTCCGATCAGGGTGCGGCCGCCGCGGCTGGCCGCGAACAGCAGGCACTCGCCGGCTGCCTTGGTGCTGCCGGTCTTGAGCCCGATGGCGCCGCGATAGCGGCGCAGCAGCGGGTTGGTGGCGTGCCAGGCGTACCGGTGATGCCCGCGGGTGGCGGCCAGGTAATGCTGGCGCTGCGCGACGATGGCGCGGAACACCTGGAAATGCATCGCCGCCTCGCCGAGCCGCACCAGGCTGGCCGGCGTGGAGTACGTCGAGTGCTCGGTGGGGAACGGCATGCCGTCGAAGCTGGTGAAGTGGGTCGAGGTCAGGCCCAGCTGCCGGGCCATCGCGTTCATCTTCGCGATGAACGCCTTCCGGCCGGGGCCGTAGGCCGTCGCCAGCAGGTACGCCGCGTCGCAGCCGGAGGGCAGCAGCATCGCCTCCAGGAGCTGGCGGGCGGTCAGCACGTCCCCGGCGATCAGGCCGGCGCTGCTGGCGCCGTCGCGGTGCACGTACCTGATCGCCGCCCGGCTGACCGTGATCTTCCGGTTCAGGTCACCGGCCTCGATCACCAGCAGCGCGGTCATCACCTTGGTGATGCTGCCCATCGGCCGCGGCACGCTGAGGTCGCGGCTCCACATCCGGGCCCCGGTGGCCCCGTCGGCGAGCTCGCCGCCGCGGGCGACGACCCCGCGCGGCGCGCTGGCCGCCGGAGCCGTGGCCGGGTGCGGGACCAGTGCCGGGCGCGGCGTGGCCGGGATGCGTGATGCCGGGCCTGCTGCCGCGCTGGCCCGCAGCGCGGGCGTCGTCCCGGACCCGGCGACGACGAGCACCGTTGATAAGGCAGCGCCGAGCAGGGCCGTCCCCGCCGGCCACCAGTACCGCAGGGCACGGCGGGCTGTCGCGGAGCGCCCGGGCCGCCGTGCAGACCGGGATCCGCGGGAGTCCGGCCGGCCGCGCAATCCGAGCATGCCTCGATTGAACCAGGACGGGTCCGGTCCGCGCAGGGGGCCCGCCGGGTTACGGCCGCTGCGCCGTCTCTGCTGCAGCTGAAGTAGGCCGCGGGACGGATGAGGCAGCCGCCTGCGCGGACCCGGGCGGCGCCCCGGCCGCGGCGCCGGGACTCGCCGGCCTCGGCGCGGGGCCGCCGGACACGCAGGTTCCCCCGCCACCCTCGGCGCTGGGGGGGTTGCGCCGGACAGCGGGCAGCGGGGGAACCTGGCCGGACGGCCGGGACGCCAGCCGCGCCGCTCGCGCCGCGCGGGGCCGCCCGGGCCGGACCTCAGCACCCCGGCGACCTCAGTCCCACGGGGCCAGGCGCTGAGGCGGCGTGCTCAGCGGCCAGGGCCGTCGTCTCCGCGGTCGTGGTCACGGCCGTCGTGGTGGTGGTGCCGGCCGTCGCGGCCGTGGTCATCCCCGCGGTCGCGGGCTTCCGCGCCGCGGCGCTCGGCCGCGTCGCGGGCCGCGTCCTCGTCACGGGCGTCGCGGCCGTGGTCGTCGGCCCGCGCCGCGCTGCTCGCGCCGGTCACCAGGGCGCTCGCGCGGCTGCCGAGCCGGACGTCGCCGGGGCCGTGGTGGCCGCCCCGCCTGATGATGGTCGCGTGGCCGGTCTTCTTGTCGACGTCGACAATCACCCGGCCGCGGGCGGTGTGCAGCTGGACCTTCCACACCGCCCGGTCGTGCAGGTCGTCCGACTCGATCTCGATGACCTTGCTGTGCGGCACCTTCGCCCTGGCGATGACCGCCGCCTGATGCCGGGTGATGTGCTTGTTCACCGACGCCCGGGCCGCGGCCGCGGCTGACCCGCCCGCCTGCTGGCCGCCGGTCGCGGCAGCCGCCGCGCCCGCGGACATGGCGACGATGGCGGCCGCCCCCGCGCCGATCCCGATGCTCGCTGCCTTGCGCATGTGCTGGTCCCTTCTGCGGAATTGCTGATGCTGCAAGACTGCAGGCCGGCGTGCTAGCGGGACGCTGCGCGAACCCTAAGGAGCGGCTAAGGCCGGCCGGCGGGCGGGCCGAGTTCGGCGACGACCCGGGCCCCCGCGGACTGCGGGCCCGGCCCGGCGGTCAGCGAGCCGCCCGAGGCCTCGGCGGCCTGCCGGGCGATGTCCAGGCCCAGGCCGGTCGACCCGCCGCCGCTGGCTCCGCGCGCGACCGGGTCGCCGGCCGGGAAGCCGGGCCCGGTGTCCTCGACGCTGATGACCGCCCCGCCGCCGTCGCGGGCCCGCAGCCGGATCGCGAACGGCGTGCCCTCGGGCGTGTGCGCGAACACGTTGCCCAGCAGCGCATCCATGGCGGCGGCCAGGTCGCCGGCCGCCACGCCCGCCGGCACCGGGCCGGCGGGCGCCTCGACGGTCATGGCGCGGTCCTGGTCGTCGGCCAGCACGGACCAGAACGCGGCCCGCTCGCGGACCACCGCGGCCGCGTCGCTGCTGGCCGGGCCCGCGCCGCCGCGGCGGCGCGCGTCATCGATCAGCGAGGTCACGGCGCGCTCCAGGGCCTGGACCTGCGCGGTCAGCCGGCCGTCGGGATCGGCGCTGGCGGGCACCGCCTCAGCTTCCAGGCGCAGCGCCGTCAGCGGGGTGCGCAGCCGGTGCGACAGGTCGGCGACTGACTCCCGCTCCTGCCAGATCAGCTCCCGGATCCGGCCCGCGAGATGGTTGAGGCCGTGCGCCACCTCACGCACCTCGGGCGGCCCGTCCGCCCCGGCGCGGGCGTCCAGGTCGCCGCCGGCCAGCCGGTGCGAGACCCGGGCCAGCTCGCCGATCGGCCGGGTCACGGTGGTGACCAGCCGGTCAGCGACGAGTACGCCGAGCGCCAGCAGCAGCAGGCCGAACCCGGCCAGGATCAGCCACGCCCGGCTGACCCCGGCCGTCAGCTCGGCGTCGCTGACGAACACCTGGATCACCACGGTGCCGCCGCTGAGCCCGCCGACGGCAGCCAGGACCTGGCGGCCGCCCGGCGCATCGGCGCTGAAGCTGTTGCCCTGCTGGGCCAGCCGCACGGCGGCGGTCCGCGGCGCCGGGTCGCCCAGCACGCCCTGGCCGCCCGGCAGGAACACGCTGGCGCGGCGGCCCGCGCCGCCGATCAGCTGGCTGACGCTGGCCCGCAGGTCAGCCGTCGATGATGCGGTAGCGGCGATCGTGGCGATCTGCTGCGCCTCGCCCGTCGCGCCGGTCATGGCCCGGTCGGCGGCCAGCACCCGGATCCCCACGGCCAGCGGCACCACGAATGCGATGAGCACCAGCGCCATCGTGGCCGAGACCAGGACGGCGAGCCGCCGGCGCATCAGCCCGGTCCCGCCGCGCCGGAGCCGCCCGGCCCGCCCAGCCCGTCCCGTGCGTCCCCGGCCGGCGCGGCCAGCCCGCCCCGCGCGGCAGGCCCATCCGGCGCGGCAGGCCTGTCCGGCGCGGCGTCCCCGGACCCGGCGGGCGGCGTCAGGCGCACCCCGACCCGCCGCACCGTGTGCAGGTAACGCGGCTGCTGCGCGGTCTCGCCGAGCTTGCGGCGCAGCCAGGACAAGTGCACGTCCACGCTCTTGTCGGTGCCGCCGTAGGGCAGCTGCCAGACCTCGACCAGCAGTTCCTGCTTGGTGACCACCGTCCCGGCCCGGGCGGCCAGGTAGTGCAGCAGGTCGAACTCGCGCGGCGTCAGGTCCAGCGGCTGGCCGTCCAGGGTCGCCTGCCGGGCCCGCCGGTCTACCCGCAGCCCGCCGACGCTCAGCGCCGCATCGGCCTGCGGGTCGGCCGCGCGGCGCAGCACGGCCCGGATCCGCGCGTCCAGCTGGGCGCCGCCGTAGGGCTTGACCACGTAATCGTCGGCGCCGGCGTCCAGCGACCGGACGATCTCGGCCTCGCTCCCCCGCGCCGTCGCCACGATGACCGGCACCCGGCTGACCGCGCGGATCATCCGCAGCACCTCGCGGCCGTCCAGGTCGGGCAGGCCCAGGTCCAGGACGACCGCATCCGGATGCTCGGACACCGCCAGCTGCAGGCCGGTCATGGCGGTGGACGCGGCGGCCACGGCGTAGCCCCGGTCGGTCAGCGCCCGGATGACGGCGGTGCGGATGGTGGGGTCATCCTCGATGATCAGCACCCTGGGCATCCTCAGAACGTATCCGAGTGCCGCCGCCCGGCCCGATCCGATGATGCAACAGGGTTGCCTTAGGAGTTCGTTAACCCGGGCACGGCCCGGGCCAGGGCACAGTAGAGGGATGAGAAGCCGGTTCACCTGGGCGGCGGTGTGGCTGGCCGGGGCGCTGCTGGCCGCGGCCGGGATCACGCTCGCGGTGAGCCTGCTGGGCACCGACCTGCTCGGCCCGGCCAGCCCGGTGCTCACCGCGGAGCAGATCCGCCAGCAGCTGGCCAGCCAGCCCGCGGCAGCCGCGCCGGCCAGCCCGCCGGGGTCGGCGCAGCCCGGCGGCCCGGCTTCCCGCACCTCGTTCGGCACCGCCGCCGGGATGGTCTCGGCGTCCTGCTCGGGCGGGCTGGCCACCCTGACCTCGTGGACGGTGACCACGCCCGGTTTCCGGACCGACGGCTACGTGCAGGGCCCGGCCGCCGCGGCCTGGATCACCTTCAAGTCCGGCAGCAGCGAGCAGACCGTCACCGTGACCTGCCGCGGCGGCCGCCCGCACCACGTCATCAGCCGCGACGACCGGGGCGGCCAGCAGCCGGGCAGCACCCCGCCGCCCGCGACCGGCCCGGCGTCGCCCAGCCCGGGCGGCGACGATCACGGCGGCGGCCGCAGCCGGGGCGGCAGCGGCGGCAGCGGCGGCGGCCACGGCGGGGACGGCTAGCCGATCGTGCGGCTGCGGCCACGGAATTCCGCGACGATCTCCTCGCCCCGGCGGACCGTCACGTCGTAGATCCCGCTGCGGCCGCGGGTCACCCGCTCCGCCGCCGTCGCGGTGAGCACGTCGCCGAGCCGGACCGGCGCCAGGAAGGCGATGTCGGCCGCGGCGGCCACCGTGACCGGCCCGTAGCTATTGCAGGCGCAGGCGAACGCCGAGTCGGCCAGCATGAACACGTACCCGCCATGCGCGATGTCGTGCCCGTTGATCATCGTCGGGGCGATCCGCATCCGCAGCACCGCGCGGCCCTCGCCCGCCTCGACCAGTTCCATGCCCACGCCCCGCGATGCCTGATCGGCGGCGAACATCGCCGCCGCGGCGCCGCCCGGCGGCGATCCGGGCCGGGACGGCCGGGCGGGTTCCCATCTGGTCATCGCTATCCAGTCATCGGGGCCGGGCGCGGGCTCACCCGCGACGATATACCCGCCTGTCCCGGCCGCCGCCCGCCGCCCGCGGCCCGGACCCGGCCCGCGGAATCGGCCCGGATGGCCTGGTAAGCGGCTTTTTCCGGGCCCGAGTGGGTACCGTGTCGATCATGACCAGCTATCGCCAGCCCGGCACCGTGCTGACCGACCGGACCTTCACCGTTCCCCTCGATCACGCCCGCCCCGGCGGCAGCCGCATCGAGATCTTCGCCCGCGAGGTCGTCGCGACCGACACCGCCTCGGCCGACCTGCCGTGGCTGGTCTACCTGCAGGGCGGGCCCGGCCACGGCGCCCAGCGGCCGGTCGGCCGGGACGGCTGGCTGGACCGGGCGCTGCGGGAGTACCGGGTCCTGCTGCTGGACCAGCGCGGCACCGGCCGGTCCACGCCGGCCAACCGCCGGACCCTGGCCGCGCTCGGCTCCCCGCAGGCGCAGGCCGATTACCTGGCGCACTTCCGCGCGGACTCGATCATCGCCGACGCCGAGCTGATCCGGCCCCAGGTCACCGGCGGCGTCCCGTGGAGCGTGCTGGGGCAGAGCTTCGGCGGCTTCTGCACCGTCGCCTACCTGTCGCAGGCTCCGGCCGGGATGCGCGAGGCGTTCATCACCGGCGGGCTGCCCGGCCTGGACACCACCGCCGATGACGTCTACCAGCAGACCTATCAGGCCGTGGCGGCCAAGAACCGGGCGCACTACGAGCGCTACCCGGCTGATGTCGAGCGCGCCCGGCAGGTCGCGCGGGCCCTGGCCGCCAGCCCGGTCCGGCTGCCGGGCGGGATGCTGCTGACCGTCGAGGGCTTCCAGTCGCTGGGCCTGATGCTCGGCTCCGGCTCGGGCAGCCACACCCTGCACTACCTGCTGGAAGACCCGTTCGCCGGATCCGAGCTCAACGATGACTTCTGCTCGCGCGTGGAGGTCATCTTGTCGCTGGCCGCCGCGCCGCTGTTCGCGCTGCTGCACGAGGCCGAGTACTCCCGCGGCCCGGCTACCCGGTGGGCGGCGCAGCGGGTCCGCGCGCAGTTCCCCGAGTTCGACGGCGCCCGCGCCACCGACGGCGACGAGCCGCTGATGTTCACCGGCGAGATGATCTACCCGTGGATGTTCGAGACCGACCCGGTGCTGGAGCCGCTGGCCGGCGCCGCGCAGGAACTGGCCGACCGCGAGGGCTGGCCGGCGCTGTATGACGCGGCCGCCCTGCGGGACAACCCGGTGCCGGCGGCCGCCGCGGTGTACTTCGAGGACATGTACGTGCCGACGGTGTTCTCCCTGCGGACCGCGGCCACCATCAGGGGCCTGCGGCCGTGGGTCACCAACGAGTACGAGCACGACGGGCTGCGGGTCAGCAACGGCGGCGTGCTGGACCGGCTGATCAGCATGGTCCGCGGCGACATCTAGCAGCGCGGCCCGCGGCCTGCCGCCAGGCCGGCGGCGGGCGGCCGCAGGCGAGCGCCCGGCGGCGGGGTGACCGGACACGGCCGGCCCGCCCGGCTACGCTGGTCGCCCATGCTGACCCGGACCTGCCTGTGCCTGATCCGCCGGACCACGGCGGCCGGCCCGAGATCCTGCTCGGCCTCAAGAAGACCGGCTTCGGGCAGGGCCGCTGGGTCAACCTGGGCGGCCACATCGAGCCGGGCGAGAAGCCCGCCGCCGCGGCGGCCCGCGAAGTCGAGGAGGAATCCGGCCTCATCGTGTCGGCCGACGCACTGCAGCACGTGGCCAGCATCGAGTTCCGGTTCCCCTGGCGGCCGTCCTGGGATCAGACCGCCGAGGTGTACCTGACCTCCTCTTTCACCGGGGAGGCGGCCGAGTCGGATGAGATCGCGCCGCGCTGGTACCCCGAGGACGCCCTGCCGTTCGCGGCCATGTGGGATGACGCCCGGTCCTGGATGCCGCGGGTGCTGGCGGGCGAGCACGTCGCGGTCACGATCAGCTTCGCCGCCGACAACGCGACCGTGGCCAGCATCGAGCCGGCCGGGGCCAGCCAGCCCGGCTAGCCGGAGGCCCCGTTCGGTAATATCTTGACGTCAAGCTAACTGGCTAACTATCTTGACGTCAAGCGACCTCGGACACCGCAGCCGGGGCCAGCAGCGGGAGCCGCCATGCCGCACGCGCCTGACGCCGTCACCCGGTTCGCGGGCATCGCCGCCGAGTACGACGCCGTCCGCCCGCACCCGCCCGCCGAGATCGCCGAGGTGCTCACCCAGTGGTCGGGGCGGGCCGCGCCCGACGTGGTCGATGCCGGGGCCGGCACCGGCCTGTCCGCGCTGATCTGGGCCGGCCGGGCCCGCGAGCTCATCGCCGTCGAGCCGGGCGACCAGATGCGCGCGGTGGCCGAGCAGCGGCTCGCGGCACTGACGCAGGCCGGCCCCGGCGCGCCCACCCGGTTCTCGGTGCGGCGCGGCACCGCCGAGGACACCGGCCTGCCCGGCGGCTGCGCCGACATCGTCACCGCCAGCCAGGCCATGCACTGGTTCGATCCCGGCCGGGCGATGCCGGAGATCGCCCGCATCCTGCGGCCCGGCGGCGTGTTCGCCGCCTATGACTGCGACTGGCCGCCGTGCATCGACGCTGAGACCGATGCGGCCTACCGCGATTTCGAGGCCCGCTACCGCGCGGCCGAGGCGGCCCGCGCGCTCAGCCCGCCGCGGGCGCCCAAGCAGGGGCACCTGGACGCGATCCTGGCCAGCGGGCTGTTCCGGGACGGCACCGAGATCGCCATGCACAGCGCGGAGCAGGGCGACGCCGCGCGGCTGATCGCCGTCGCGCTGAGCCAGGGCGGCGCCGCCGCGCTGCTGGCCGCCGGCGCGCCTGAGGATGAGATCGGCCTGACCGCGCTGCGCGCGACGGCGGCCCGCCAGCTGCCCGGCCCGCGCACCTGGTGGTGGACCTACCGGATCCGGATGGCCGTCCGCCGCTAGCCCGGGCCGCCCTCCCGGCCTGCTCAGGGGCCAGCCGGCGGCCCGGTGCTGTCCGCCGCTCATTAGTTGCAGTAACTAGTTGCGGTTAAGCAAGTGTTTCGCGGTATCGTTAATCATCGTGCGGAGAGCAGCGAATATCACCCCGGGACAGGGCCAGCAGCCACCAGCAGGAACCTCACCATCAGGCACCGGTGACCGGTACAGATGGGTGGCGCTCTCCAACACCACCCTGAGCATGACCATGGCGACGATCGACGCCTCGATCGTGATCATCGCCATGCCCGCCATCTTCCGCGGCCTGCACCTGGACCCCACCGCGCCGGGCAACATCAGCTACCTGCTGTGGATGATCATCGGGTACCTGCTGGTCACCGCCGTGCTGGTGGTCACCCTCGGCCGGCTGGGCGACATGTTCGGCCGGGTGCGGATCTACAACCTCGGCTTCGTGGTCTTCACCCTGGCCTCCATCGGGCTGTCGCTGGACCCGATCAAGGGCGGCGGCGGCGCGCTGTGGCTGATTATCGGCCGGATGATCCAGGCCTTCGGCGGCTCGATGCTGATGTCCAACTCGGCGGCCATCCTGACCGACGCCTTCCCGGCCAACAAGCGCGGCATGGCGCTGGGCATCAACCAGATCGCCGGCATCTCCGGCCAGTTCGTCGGCCTGCTGCTCGGCGGGCTGCTGGCCGCGGTGGACTGGCGGCTGGTGTTCTGGGTCAACGTGCCGATCGGCATCTTCGGGACCATCTGGTCCTACAAGAAGCTGCGCGAGGTCGCCGTCACCCGGCGGGCCAAGCTGGACTGGTGGGGCAATATCACCTTCGCCGCCGGCGCCAGCCTGCTGCTGATCGCCATCACCTACGGCATCCAGCCCTACGGCTCCGCCCCGACCGGCTGGGGCAGCCCGTTCGTGCTGTCCGGGCTGATCGGCGGCGCGGCCATCCTGGTGGTGTTCTGCCTCATCGAGACCCACATCGCCGAGCCCATGTTCGCGCTCGGCCTGTTCAAGATCCGGGCCTTCGCCGCCGGCAACGCGGCCAGCCTGCTGGGCTCCATCGCCCGCGGCGGCCTGCAGTTCATGCTGATCTTCTGGCTGCAGGGCATCTGGCTGCCGCTGCACGGATACTCGTTCTCCGACACCCCGCTGTGGGCCGGCATCTACATGCTGCCGCTGACCGCCGGGTTCCTCATCGCCGGCCCGGTGTCGGGGTGGCTGTCGGACAAGTACGGCCCGCGGCTGTTCGCCACCGGCGGGCTGGTCGTCGGCGCGGGCGCCTTCACCGGCCTGCTGCTGCTGCCGGTGGACTTCCCGTACTGGCTGTTCGCCCTCATCATCTGCTGCAACGGGCTGGGCTCCGGGCTGTTCGCCTCGCCGAACACCTCGGCCATCATGAGCAGCGTCCCGGCCCGCCATCGCGGCGCGGCCTCGGGCATGCGGTCGACCTTCCAGAATTCGGGCATGTCGCTGTCGATCGGCATCTTCTTCTCGCTGATGATCGCCGGGCTGGCGGCCGCGCTGCCGCAGACGCTGTCGGCCGGGCTGCGGGCCAAGGGCGTGCCCGCCGCCGTGGCCGCGCACGTCTCGCACCTGCCGCCGGTCAGCACGCTGTTCGCCTCGTTCCTCGGCGACAACCCGATCGGCAGCCTGCTGAAGCCCTACCACGTGCTCGGTCACCTGTCGCCGGCCAACGCGGCGGCCCTGACCAGCAAGAAGTTCTTCCCGAGCCTGGTGGCAGGCCCGTTCCACCACGGCCTGGTCGTGGTGTTCACCGCCGCCATCATCCTGTCCCTGGCAGGTGCGCTGATCTCGCTGACCCGCGGCCGCCACTACATCTACGCCGAGCCGCCGGCCGCCGGCGCAGCGGTCCCCGTCGCCGTCGCCGCCGCGGCCGGGAATGGCAGCCATAACCTCACGGCTAATGGCGGTCATAACGGCGCCGGCGGGAAGAACGTCATTCCGAACGGGTCCGGCGGGCTCCCGCCCGGGCCGCGGGGCCGGATTCCCGCGCGGCACACCGACGAGACCCCGATATAGGGCCTGGCCTGGGCATTCTGCGCGTTCTGCGGCGCTGCGAAAGGTGAGCGATGCCCAACCGTAATCCGGGCCGCTCACCTTTCCGCGGTTACCTGGCGTCCTAGCAGGTGAATGGTCGCAAAACTGCTAGGAGGCACATGCCCATGAGGCACTCATTCCTGAACCGCAGCAAGGTCGCGGCGGCGGTAGCCGTCGGCGCGAGCGCGATCGCGCTGGCCGGTGCGCTGCCCGCCGCCGCGGCGACGGCCAGCCCGGCCGCGGCCCGCCCGGCCGCGCAGGCCCGGCCCGCCTGGAACGGGCCCGTCGTGCTGGTCAGCTGCAAGTTCCACGGCCTGGTGATGCCGCGCAAGTTCATCCTGAGCTGCGGGGATGGCAACGACTGGCTCGGCGGGCTGACCTGGGTGAGCTGGCGGCACGTGGCCTTCGGCAGCGGCGTCGAGCACCTGAACAACTGCATCCCCACCTGCGGCGCCGGGCATTTCCGGCGGTTCCACGTGCTGGTGACGGTGTGGCGGGCCAAGAAGCGCAACAGCATGGACCAGTTCAAGTTCACCCGGATCACGGTGACCTACACCCGGCACCGCCCGCACCGGTTCAACGCCCACGGCAAGAAGCGCCACCCGCAGAGCTGGACCTTCCACGTGTAGAGCCAGCGCCCGGCACGGCATACGATGATGGCGTGCCACGCTATGAGTACCGGTGCCGGGCCTGCGGAGATACCTTCGAGCAGGCCCGGCCGATGAGCCAGGCGTCCGACCCGGCGACGTGCCCGCAGGGCCACGGCGACACCGTCAAGCTGCTGTCGGCGGTAGCCGTCGGCGGCCGGGCCGGCTCGCCTGGCGCCGCCCCCCGCGGCGGGGGCGGCGGCTGCTGCGGCGGGGCCTGCGGCTGCGGGTAGCTAGCCTGCCCGCCTGGCGCCTGGCTAGTTCTGCGCCAGGTGGGAGAACCGCTCCATCTGCCGCATCTTGTTGGTCGCGTCCAGGGCCGCGACCTTGTAGGACTCGGCCAGCGTCGGGTAGTTGAAGACCGCGTCGACCAGGTAGTCGATCGGTGCCGCCGCAGCCCATCACGGCCTGCCCGATGTGCACCAGCTCGGTGGCGCCGGTGCCGAACACGTGCACTCCGAGCAGCGTGCGGTCCTCCGGGGAGACCAGCAGCTTCAGCACCCCGTAGGAGTCGCCGATGATCTGCCCGCGGGCCAGCTCCCGGTACCGGGACACGCCGACCTCGAACGGGATGCACTCGCGGGTGAGCTGGTCCTCGGTTTTCCCGATGAAGCTGATCTCGGGCAGGCTGTAGATCCCGATCGGCTGCAGCAGGTGCGCCGAGTGCACCGGCAGCCCGCAGGCATGGTGGGCCGCCAGCCGGCCCTGCTCCATCGAGGTGGCGGCCAGCGCCGGGAAGCCGATGACGTCGCCGACCGCGTAGATGCTCGGCACGGAGGTGCGGAAGAACTCATCGACGGTGATCCGGCCGCGCTTGTCAGCCGCCAGCCCGGCCCGGGCCAGGTCCAGGTCATCGGTCTGGCCCTGGCGGCCCGCCGAGTACATGACCGTGTCGGCCGGGATCCGCTTGCCGCTGGCCAGCGAGGCGATCGCGCCCTCGGGCACGCGACTCGACCGCGGCGACGGTCTCGCCGAACCGGAACGTCACGGCCAGGTCGCGCAGGTGGTACTTGAGCGCCTCGACGACCTCGACGTCGCAGAACTCCAGCATCCGCTCGCGCTGCTCGACCACGGTGACCTTGCGTGCCGAGCGCGGCGAACATGGACGCGTACTCGATGCCGATCACCCCGGCCCCGGCCACCACCATGGACCGCGGCACCTTGTCCAGCTGCAGGATCCCGTCCGAGTCGATGATCGTCCGCTCGTCGAATGCCACTGTCTTCGGCCGGGCCGGCTTGGTGCCGGTGGCGATGACGATGTTGGCCGCCGTCCACTCCCGGGCCCGGCCGTTCAGGTCGCAGATCTCGATCGAGGTCGGGCTGGTGAACCGGGCCGTGCCGGTCAGGATCGTGACCCGGTTACGGGTCAGCTGGCTGCGGACGACATCGTTCTCCCGGCTGACCACATGGTGGGTCCGGGCGGTGAGGTCGGCGATGGTGATCTCGTCCTTGACCCGGTAGCTCTGCCCGTACATCTCGCGCTGGTCCAGGCCGGTGAGGTACAGCACCGCCTCGCGCAGCGTCTTGGACGGGATCGTGCCGGTGTTCAGGCAGACGCCGCCGAGCATGTCCGGGCGCTCGACGATGGCCACCTTCTGGCCAGCTTGGCCGCCGCGATCGCCGCCTTCTGGCCGCCGGGACCCGAGCCGATGACAAGCAAGTCGAAATCATGCACGGTCCCAGTGTGGCGGCGCGGGCGGCGCAGCGATAGGCCAGGACAGAACTAGACCGGGCCGACCGGGATCAAGCGCCCGGCAGCGCACACCGAGGTCAGAAACAGGTCACCGGATCGCTGATTCTGCTTGAAACTCTGATGTCATTTGTGCTGCCCTGGCACTGCAGGAGCGATTTCAGCCCGGGGGGACGGCTGATGACAGAGGACCAGCACGGCTCAGCGGACGCGGAGCAGACGCGCCCGCTGCCGGCTGCGCTCCCGCCGCCGCCGGACCCGCCGGCCGACCCGTCGTCGGCCGACCCGTCGCCGGCCGACCCGTCGCTGGTCGACCCGCTCACGTTCGGTGACCCGCTCCCCCCGGACGGCTCGCCGGCGGCCGGTGACCCGGCCCGCGACGCTCCCCTGCCGCCCGCGGCCTCCGCCCCCGGCCTGGCGCTGTCCGGTGTCCGGGCCATGACCGCGCGCGCCGCCGGGCGGCGCCCGGCCCCGCCCGGCGCTGACCCGGCCGCGGTCACGGCCCGGCGGCACGGGGCCGTCACCCGGTCCCCGTCCGGGACACCGCCGCCACTGGTGCGCGACCCGCAGGCGGACGACGGGCGCGCCGGCGACCGCGACAGCCGGCCCGGCGGCCGGCCGCGCCGGCAGCTGCGCTTCCCGGCCAGCCTGCTGGCCGCGTGCGCGGTGCTGATCGCCGCCGCGGTCGTCGCGATCGGCGTCCGCGGCACCAGCGGTCACCCCGGCGCCGGATCCGGCGCCGGCCCGCCCGGCGTCAGCGCCGCGCTGCAGGCCGCCGCCGCGGCCCGCGGCCGGGCCGCGGCCTGGGTCGCGCGCGAGGTCAGCCCCGGCGCGGTGATCGCCTGCGATGCCCGGATGTGCGCCGCCCTGCAGGCCCGCGGCGTGCCCGCCGCCGACCTGCTGGTCCTCGGCGCCGCCGCGGGCGACCCGATGGGGGCCGGCGTCGTGGTCGCCACGCCCGGCCTGCGGGCCCAGCTCGGCAGCCCGGCTGGCCCGGGTGTACGCGCCGGTGGCCCTGGCCCGGTTCGGGTCGGGCACCGCCCAGATCGACATCCGCGTGGTGGCCCCCGGCGGGTCGGCCGCCTACCTGGCGGCGCTGCGCCGCGACCAGGCGGCCCGCCGCAGCGCCGGCACCGAGCTGCTGGCCAGCCACCGGATCGAGGCCTCGGCCGAGGCGCGCGCCGAGCTGACCGGCGGGCGGGTCGACGCCCGGCTGCTGCTCCTGCTGCCGGCGCTGGCCGCGGTGCACCCGGTGCACGTGCTGGCCTTCGGCGGCGCCGGGCCGCGGGCCGACCCGCTGCTGCCGCTGTGCTCGGTGCAGCTGGCCGGCTGGGCCGCGCCCGCCTGCCTGTCGCAGGCCGGCTGACGCCAGCTGGCTGCGCAGCTACCTGAGCCAGCAGCGGCCGCCGTACCGGCCGCAGGCCCGCACGTCGCGGGCCCGCGGCGGCATCGTGATCACCGTCGAGTTCCCCCAGCCCGGCCCCGTCGGCCTGCTGCACGGCGGCTAGGGCAGCCGCCGCCGCGGGCGCCGGTCAGCGGATCGCGCCCAGGGTGAGGCCATCCACTACCTTGCGCTGCGCGAACATCGCCACGATCAGCACCGGCACCACGGCGATCAGCGACCCGGCCATCAGCAGGTTCCACGACACCTGGGTGAGCTGGCCCTGGAAGATGGTCAGGCCCTGGGAGATCATCATCAGCTTCTCGCTGCTGGTGACCACCAGCGGGAACAGGAAGTTGTTCCAGTTCTGCAGGAACGCGATCGTGGTGAACGCCGCGGTCATCGGCTTGGCCAGCGGCGCGTAGATGCGCAGGAAGATCCGCCACTCGCTGGCCCCGTCGATCCGCGCCGCCTCAGCCAGCTCCAGGGGCGTGCCCAGGAAGAACTGGCGGAACAGGAAGCAGCCCAGCGCGGAGGCCAGGTTCGGCACGATCAGGCCCTGGTAGGTGTTGACCCAGCCGACGTCGGCCAGCAGCTGCACCACCGGGACCAGGACCACCGTGAACGGGATCATCAGCCCGGACAGCACGAGGTAGAACAGGATCCGCTTGGCCGGGAAGTCGAACATGGCGAAGGCGTAGCCGGCCAGCATGCCGGTCGCGATCTGCCCGACGGTAGTCAGCACGGAGAACAGCGCGGTGTTGACGAAGAACCGGCCGAACGGCGCCGACTCCCACGCCTTCGACAGGTTCGACCACTGCGGGTTCAGCGGAATCAGCGCCGAGCGCGGGTTGATGATCTCGCCGTTGGACTTCAGCGCCGATGCCGCCATCCACAGCAGCGGGAACAGCACGGCCAGCGCGGACAGGCCGACCAGGAAGTAGATGGCGATCTTGCCCGCCAGCGGCAGCCGGCTCATCCGGCCTGCGCCCGCTGCGCGCGGCTGACGATGACCAGCTGCGCGATCGTGACCAGCAGCGAGATCGCGAACAGCAGCACGGCCATCGCGTCGGCGGCGCCGACCGAGCCGGACGCGCCGAGCCCGAACGCCTCCTGGTAGACGTAGTACAGGGCAGTCTGGGTGGCGCCCTGCGGGCCGCCGTTGGTCAGGATGTAGATCTGGGTGAAGGTCTGCAGCCCGGTCAGCGTGGCGATGACCGCGATCAGCGCGGTCTGGTGGCGCAGCAGCGGCAGCCGGATGCGCCGCAGCCGGCCCACGCCCCGGCCCCGTCCACGCTGGCCGCCTCCAGCACGTCCCGCGGCAGCGACTTGAGCGCGGCCAGGTACAGCAGCACCACCTCGCCGAAGAACTGCCAGGCCCCGAAGCCGATGACGGCGATCAGCGCCGTGCTGGGCGTCGACAGCGTCGCCTGCGGCAGGTTCAGCGCGACCAGGATCCGGTTGAAGAACCCGGTGTCGGGCTGGAACAGCGTGAACCAGATGAAGGCGGTGGCCACCGGCGGCACGACCAGCGGGATCACGAACAGGGCCCGCACCGCGGTCAGGCCGGGCAGCCGGACGTCCAGCAGCAGCGCGATGCCCATGCCCAGCAGCATGCAGACCGCGACGAACCCGACGGTGAACACCGCGGTGACGATCAGGGCGTGACCGCCGCCGGTGGCGAACACCAGCCGGTAGTTAGCCAGCCCGGCGAAGCGCAGGTTGGTGTCGAAGATGTTGCCCGCGTACAGGCTCCGGCGCAGCACCAGCACCAGCGGGAACACCGAGAACAGCACGGTCAGCAGCAGCACCGGCGCCACGAACGGGTAGGGCGTCAGCCGCCGCCAGCCGTGCAGCCGGCTGCCGCTGCGCTGGCCGGCGCCGGGCCGCCCGGCCCCGCGCGGCCCGCTGGCGCGGGACCGGCGGGACCGGGTGTCCGGGGCGATGGAGCTGCGCGGCTGGATCCAGCTAGTCACCCGTCAGGAGCCGGCGCCGGTGGCGATGGCCTGGTTGCCCGCGGCGGCGGCCTTGGCCAGCGCCTGCGCGGGGGTCACCTTCCCGCTGAGGGCGTCGCTGATCTCATCGGACAGGGCCTGGGAGATCGCGGCGTAGGCCGGGATGGTCGGCCGCGTCTCGCCGGTCTTGAGCTGGGCCGCGAACACCTGGTAGGTCGGCTGGCTGGCGATCTCCGCCTTGACCGCGGGCTGGCTGAGCTGGTCGGGCGAGCTGGGCAGGCCCTGGTTCGTCGCGTCGAGGTAGCCGCCGACGGCCGGGGTGCCCAGCCACTTGACGAACTGGATCGCCGCGTTGTCGGCCGCGGTGCTCTTGCGGAAGACCGACGCGACGCCGATGCCGATGCCGGTGGACGAGTGGCCGGCGGTGCCGGCCGGGACCTGCGCGACGCCGTAGCTGAGCTTGGCGGTCTTGAACGGCGACAGCACCCACGGGCCGTCGATGATCATCGCGACGGCGTTGCTGGCGAAGGCGGGGGCGCCGTCGTAGCTGCCGGCCTGGGCGAAGCTGGTGGTCGGCGCGGCGTGGTCCTTGCGCACCAGGTTGACCCAGGTGGTCAGCGCGGCGACGCCGGCCGGGCTGTCAAAGCCGACCTTGCCCTGGGAGTTCAGGAACTGGCCGCCGTTGGACCACAGCATCGACTCCCAGTCGTAGCTGATCCATTCCGAGGAGCCCAGCGGGACGTAGAAGCCGTAGCGGTGCCGGGCCGGGTCCGACAGCTTGACGGCGTCGGCTTCCAGCTGCGACCAGGTCTGCGGCGGGCCGCTGATGCCGGCCGCCTTGAAGTCCTTCTTGTTGTAGAACAGCACGTAGTCGCCGACGCCGCCGAGCGCGAGGCCGAGCTGCTTGCCCTGGTAGAACAGCGCGGACTTGATGCCGGGATACAGCGAGTTCGTCTCGGCCGTCAGCGCCGCCTTCAGGTCGACCACCTTGCCGCTCTCGGCCAGCAGCGGCAGCGCCGAGGGGTCCTGGCCGATGACGACATTGGGCTCGGTGCCGGACTTGATCGCGGCGACTTCCTTGGCGGTGGTGTCGTCGGCGCTGGCCACGTACTGGCCCTGCACGTGAATGCCCTTGTGCGTGGCGTTGAAATGGCTGTCCAGCCACTTCAACTCGGTCTGACTACTGGATGTCCAGAAGGTGATGCTGACCGGCTTGCCGGAGCCGCCGGACCCGCCGCTGGCCGCCGGCGCTGACGAGCCGCAGCCCGCCGCGGCGGCCGCCAGGGCCGCTATGGCGCCGACCGCCACGATGGCGTTACGCTGCCGCATCCGGTTCGAAGCGGCCGCCCGCTTGTCGTTGTTCACCCTGGTCTCCGTTCCAGCCTCGTACTCCGGGCCAGTCACCGTGATGTGGTTTCGGCCCGTTTGCGGTCATAACCATACTGTCTTGTAGGGATCATTTATTCCGGATACATGCGGTTACAGCCGCCTGACTGAGGGGCCAGCATGACTGACCAGCACGACCAGGACCAGTTCGACTTGTTCGTGCACGGCACCGTGTTCTTCGACGTCGTGTTCACCGGGCTGCCCGCCCTGCCGGTCGCCGGCACCGAGCACTTCTCCACCGGCATGGGCTCGTGCCCGGGCGGCATCGCCAACCTGGCCATCGCGGCCAGCCGGCTGGGCGTGCGCACCACGCTGGCGGCCGCGTTCGGCGATGACGTCTACGGTGATTTCTGCTGGTCCACCCTCAGCCAGCAGGAAGGCGTGGACCTGGGCACCTCCCAGCGGTTCGCCGGGTGGCACTCGCCGGTGACCATCTCGATGGTGGTCGAGCGGGACCGGGCGCTGCTCACCCACAGCCATCCCGCGCCGGTCCCCGACGACCAGCTGTTCGGCACCCCGCCGCACTGCCGGGCGGCGTTCGCCAACCTCGACCCCGAGCCCCGGGACTGGTACCGCGCGGCCAAGGAGGCGGGCACGCTGCTGTTCGCCGACACCGGCTGGGACCAGGACGAGAAGTGGCCGCCGTGCGTGCTCAGCCAGCTCGAGGACTTCTACGCCTTCCTGCCCAACAGCGTCGAGGCGATGGCCTACACCCGGACCGATGACCCGATGGACGCCGCGCAGGCGCTGTCCGACAAGGTCCCGGTGGCGGTGGTGACCTGCGGCGGGCAGGGCGCCATCGGCATCGACTCGATCACCGGCGAGCACGAGTGGGTGCCCTCGCTGCCGGTCAACGCTCATGACCCGACCGGCGCCGGCGACGTGTTCGCCGCGGCGTTCGTGCTGGCCTCGCTGCGCGAGTGGCCGCTGCGCCAGCGGCTGCAGTTCGCCAACCTGTGCGCGGCCCTGTCGGTCCAGTACGTCGGCGGCTCGCTGGCCGCGCCGGGCTGGGGCGACATCATCGACTGGCTGGCCGGCACCCGGGCCCGGGCCGGGGACGGCTCGGCGGCGGCCGCCGAGCTGGCCGCGGCCTACGACTTCATCGACGACGTGCTGCCCGACTCCGGGCGCATCTCGGTGCGCCGCGCCCGGGCCACCATCGCCCGCACCTCAGACGCCTGACCTCAGCCGCCTCGCCAGCGCAGCGGCCGGGCTGATCCCGCTGGCCGCACGCTGGCCGGGCGGCGCCGCGCTCCGGCCGGCGCTAGGCGGCGACCTTCTCGGTGATCAGCTCCAGGGACCGGATCCGCGCGGCCAGGTCATAGACCTGCGCGGTGAGCATCAGCTCGTCGGCGCCGGTGCGCTCCAGCAGGCCAGACAGCTGCCGGCGGACGGTGTCCGGGGAGCCGACCGCCTGCTCGTCGAACCGGGCCCGGGCCTGCTGCCGTTCCTGATCGGTGAACGGGTAGGCGGCGGCCTCCTCCGGGCTGGCCATCGGCTGCGGGCGGCCCTGGCGCAGCTGCAGGAACGACAGCGCGGCCGGCCCGGACAGGAACTGAGCCTGCTCGTCGGTGTCCGCGCAGATCGCCGCGACGGCCACCATCGCATACGGCTTGTCCAGCCACTGCGAGGGCCGGAAATGCTGCCGGTACAGCTCCAGGGCGGGCCCGGTGTTGGCCGCGCT
The DNA here is from genome assembly GCA_963780555.1 of uncultured Actinomycetota bacterium. Taxonomy (GTDB): domain Bacteria; phylum Actinomycetota; class Actinomycetes; order Streptosporangiales; family Streptosporangiaceae; genus DASUBV01. The sequence continues at coordinate 2,013,263 of CAWACD010000002.1, forward strand.
GAAATGGTGGGCGAAGGAGAACGGCAGGCCCAGCATCCCGGCCAGCTGCGCGCTGTAGCCGCTGGAGCCCAGCAGCCAGATCGCCGGCTGGTCACCGCGGCCGGGCATGGCCAGGATCGGCCAGCGGGCATCCTGGCCGGCGAAGCCCTTCCCGGTGAAGAACGCCATCAGGTCGTTGAGCTCCTCGGGAAACTGCTCCGCGGACAGGCCCTCGGTGGTACGCCGCAAGGCCATTGCGGTCAGCTGGTCGGTACCCGGAGCCCGCCCGATGCCCAGGTCGATCCGGCCCGGGTGCAGCGCCTCCAGGGTGCCGAACTGCTCGGCCACGACCAGCGGGGCGTGGTTGGGCAGCATCACCCCGCCCGAGCCGACCCGGATCTGCGAGGTGGCGGCGGCCAGGTGGGCCAGCAGCACGGCCGGGGCGGAGCTGGCGATGGCCGGCATGTTGTGGTGCTCGGCGACCCAGAACCGGTGATAGCCCAGCTGCTCGGCGCGCTGGGCCAGGGCCGTGGTCTGGCGCAGCGCCTGGCCGGCGGTGGTCCCGGCGGCCACCGGGGAAAGATCCAGCACGGACAGCGGGACGTCGATTGGCTTCACGTATCAACCGAACCGGCCCGCAGGCCCGTTTCTTCCTGGCCCGGCGCTCGGTAGGGTCGAGCGCAGCCGAGGTGCGGAGGACGGGCATGGCGCAGCTGACGGCGGACCGCTACTTCACCCAGATCCGGGCCAGCACCGCGGCCATCGCCGCGCTGGTGGACGGCGGTGACCTGAGCCTGCCCGTGCCGACCTGCCCGGAGTGGACGCTGCGCCACCTGGCCACGCATGTCGGGCGGGCGCACCGCTGGGCGGCGGCGATCACCGCCAGCCGGTCGGCTCAGTTCATCCCGTTCCGGGAGGTGCCTGACGGCCGGATCCCCGACGACCGCGCGCAGCAGGCGGCGTGGCTGACGGCGGGCGCCGAGCGGGTGATCAGCGCGGTCCGGGACGCCGGGGACGACCCGGTCTGGGCGTTCGGCGAGATGGCACCGGCCGGATTCTGGGGCCGCCGGATGTGCCACGAGACCCTGGTCCACGCGGCCGACGCGCAGCTGGCCGCCGGGCAGCCGCCCGGCCTGCCCGCCGATGTCGCCGCCGACACCATCGACGAATGGCTGACCGTGATGAGCGGCCCGGTGCTGGGCCGGCCGGACCCGCGCGCGGCAGGCCTGCCGCAGGGCCGGGCGCTGCTGGTGCGGGCCACCGACCCGGGCCTGGCCGGCCCGGCCAGCTGGCGGGTCAGCCACGACGGCGGCGTAGTGATCGTGACGCGCGGCCCGGCCGGCGACCCGGCCGCGGACGGGTCCGGGGCCGGGCCCGCCGGCCTGGAGCTGGCCGGGCCAGCCGCCCGGCTGCTGCTCCTGCTGGTCCGCCGGGCCAGCGTGGCCGGTGCGACGGCCGGCCCGGACCCGGTCACCGTGCGGGGCGACCAGGCGCTGCTGACGCAGTGGCTGGCCGAGACAGTCTTCTAGGCCGCCCCGCGGCCTAGAGCCAGCTGACCCGGGCGCTCTCCAGCCCGGCGCCGCCCGCGGGGGCGGTGGCCAGCTCGCCGGCCGCGACGCCGTCCAGCAGGCCGCGCAGCGCGCGGGTGATGTCCGGGACGGCGGCGCGCAGCTGCCGGGCGTCGGCGGCCAGCGCGTCGTCGGCGGGCACCCCGGCCCGCTCCAGCAGGCTGTCCAGGTCGCTGAGCTGCTCCCCCACCCAGCTGACCGGATCGGCCGACAGCGCCCGGTCGAAGACCCGGCGGCCCGGCTCCCAGCCGTCCATGGCCGGATGGTGATGAGCCCGGTTCAGGCTGCCGGGCGGGCCGCTGGCCGCCTCCAGCAGGTCAGCCCGCCAGACCGGCGCGCCGACCTCGATCGGCCGGGCGGAGTAGATCGACCCGCTGAGCTCGCCCTGGGCCATCATCCGGACTTCCAGGCGCACGCCGCGCTCGGCGCCCTCCTGGCCGGGGTCGGGCCGGGGATCAATGAAAAACAGGTCGCTGAGGACGACCCCGATCCGGCTGAAGGCGTACAGCTGCAGCATCCGGTTCCTCCCGCGAGCCCAGGGGCGCTTTGACCCGTTGGCGGCAGCTTATCCGCTGCTAAAATCGGGCATCTGCCGTGGTCGTGCCCGACTTCATGCAGGCAGCATGACGGGTCCTTCTCGCGCGCGGCTGTGAGGTTACCCGTTGGCCGACGCCTCGCTCGATGACGTCACCGAGCTGCCCGGCAGCGAGTTCACCCTCGTCGCTGGCGCCCGGCTTCCCGCCCTGCGGCGAACCTGGCTGGACACCTTCGACTGGCGCCTGTACCGGGCCGGCCTCACCCTGGAGCAGGTCACCGGCCGCGGCACGGCCGAGCTGCGGCTCACCGGGCGGGACGGCGTGCTGACCGCGATCGAGCAGCTGGCCGGCCCGGCGCCGCGCTGGCCCGGCCAGCTGGGCTCGCTGCCCGCCGGGCCGCTGGCCGAGCACCTGGCCCCGGTCATCGGAGTCCGGGCGCTGCTCCCGGTGGCCCGGGCGACCAGCGCCCGGCGCGAGCAGCGGGCCCTCAACGCCGACGCCAAGACCGTCGCCCGGATCACCACCGACCAGATGTCGGTGACGTTCCCGGCCCGCGCCGGGCTGCCGTCCCGGCGCACGATCACGGCCGTGCGCGGCTACCAGGCGCAGGCCGGGCGGCTGGCCGTGCTGCTGAGCGCCGGGCCGGACGGCGCGGACCCCAGCCTGCCCGCGCTGGACGCGGCCCTCGGGGCAGCCGGGCGACGGCCCGGCGACTACTCCGGCCGGATCGATGTCGAGCTTGACCCGCAGATGCCCGCGGCGCAGGCCATGGCGCTGGTGCTCGGCACGCTGCTGGACACGCTGGAGGCCAATGTCCCCGGCACGATCGCGGACATCGACACCGAGTTCCTGCATGACCTGCGGGTCGCCGTGCGGCGCACCCGGTCCGCGCTCAAGCTGGCCGGCCAGGCCCTGCCGCGCGCCGCGCGCGGGACGTTCCGCACCGAGTTCAAGTGGCTGGGCGACCTGACCACGCCCACCCGGGACCTGGATGTGTACCTGCTGGGCCTGCCCGAGATGACCGCCAGCCTGGCGGGGGCCGAGCCAGCCGACCTGGACCCGTTCGCCCAGCACCTGCGGCGGCGCCGCGGCCGGGCCCAGCGGGACCTGGTCCGCGGGCTGCGCTCGGCCCGGTTCGCGCGACTGCGCCAGGACTGGCGGGCAGTGCTGGAGCAGGCCGCCGCCCCGGCCCGGCGCAAGCCCGCCGCAGCGGCCCTGGCCGCCGCCAGCATCGCCGCGGTGCACCGGCAGGTGCTGGCTGACGGAGCCGCGATCACCCCCGCCTCTCCCGCGCAGAGCCTGCATGACCTGCGCAAGCGCTGCAAGGAACTGCGCTACCTGCTGGAGATCTTCACCTCGCTGCACGCGCCGGGCGAGCACTGGCGCGCGGTCAAGCAGCTCAAGGGCCTGCAGGACTGCCTGGGCGAGTTCCAGGACACCGACGTGCAGCGGGCCGAGATCCGCGCGTTCGCCGCGCAGATGATGGACGAGCGCCAGGCCCCGGCGCAGACCCTGCTGGCGATGGGCGAGATCGCGGCGGGCCTGGCCCGCCGCCAGCATCAGGCCCGCGCGGACTTCGGCGGGCTGTTCGCCGAGTTCTCCAGTCCGGCCAGCCAGGCCCGGATCACGGCGCTGACCCGGACGGAAACCGCATGAAGATCTTCGCGACCTACAACATCAAGGGCGGCGTGGGCAAGACCGCCACCGCCGTCAACCTGGCCCACCTGGCGGCCCGGGACGGCTACCGGGTGCTGCTGTGGGACCTCGACCCGCAGGCCGCGGCCAGTTTCCTGTTCCGGATCAAGCCCCGGGTCAAGGGCGGCGGCAAGGCGCTGATCCGCGGCAAGCGGCCGGTCGACGACGCGATCAAGGGCACCGACTTCGACGGGCTGGACCTGCTGCCGGCCGACTTCACCTACCGCAATCTCGACCTGATGCTGGACAGCGCCAGGAAGCCGGCCCGGCGGCTGGCCAGCCTGCTGGCCCCGCTGCGGTCGGAGTACGACGTGGTGATCCTGGACTGCCCGCCGAGCATCTCGCTGCTGTCCGAGAGCGTGCTGCACGCCGCCGACGTGCTGCTGGTCCCGCTGATCCCGACCACGCTGTCGGTGCGGACGCTCGAGCAGCTCACCGGGTTCATCGCCGGCTTTGACGGGCACCGGCCGCGGGTGCTGGCGTTCTTCTCGATGATCGACCGGCGCAAGAAGCTGCACCGCGAGATCGCCGAGACGCTGCCCGCGCAGCGCCCGGAATTCGCCGCCACGGTCATCCCGGCGCTGTCGCTGATCGAGAAGATGTCGGTCGAGCGGGCGCCGGTGACCGCGTTCTCCCCGCGCAGCCAGGCCGCGCGGCGCTACGACGAGCTGTGGCACGAGGCGCGGGAGCGGGCCGGGCTGAAGCCGCCCCGGCCCGCCGCGGCATCCGGCGGGGACGCGGCGGCGGACGGCGGCGCGGCGCCCGCCGGGACGGTCAGGCCAGGTCCCGCAGGAAGCTGATCATCGCCGCGTTCACCTCGGCGGGCCGCTCCTGCTGGGTCCAGTGCCCGCAGCCGGGCAGCAGCACCGGCTCGCGCAGCTGCGGGGCGGCCCGGACCAGCTGGCCCAGGCTCTCCCGGGTGCCGGGGAACCGGATGACCAGGTCCTGGTCGCCGGCGACGTACAGGGCCGGGACACGCAGCCGGCGCGTGATGCCAGGGCGCGGTCAGCTCCCAGTTGCGGTCCAGGTTGCGGTACCAGTTCAGCGGGCCGGTGAAGCCGGCGGTGGCGTACTGGGCGGCGTAGCTGTCGATGTCGGGCCCGGTGAGCCAGGCCGGCAGCGCCCGCGGCTCCGGGCAGATGTCCAGGAACCCGCCGCCCGGCGGCACGACCGGCAGGCCGGCTGGGCCGGGCCCGTCAGTCCCGTCGCCCGAGGCGCTGGACAGGATCCGCCGGAAGGTGGCCGGCCGGTCGGCGTCCAGCTCCGCGTCGGCCACGCCGGGCTGCTGGAAGTAGACCATGTAGAAGCCGTCGCCGATCCCGGCCCGCAGCGCCGCCACCGGCGGTGCGCAGCCGCGCGGCCGGTAGGGGACGCTGAGGCCGATGACGCCGCGGATCCGGTCGGGCCGGAACAGCGCCGTGTGCCAGGCGACCGGCGCGCCCCAGTCATGCCCGGCGACGTACGGCCTGCTCCTCGCCGAGCGCGTCCATCAGCGCGAGCACGTCGCCGGTCAGGTGCAGCATCGTGTACTGGCCGAGCGCCGGCCGGGCCGGGCGGCGGCCCGGTCTCGCAGTAGCCGCGCTGATCCGGGCGCGACGGCATGGAACCCGGCCTCGGCCAGGGCGGTGAGCTGGTGCCGCCAGGAGTACCAGCTCTCGGGAAAGCCGTGCAGCAGCAGCACCAGCGGCCCGCCGCCGGCCTCGGCAATATGCATGCGCAGGCCGGCGGCGTCGACGAACCGGTGGTTAACGCCAGGTACTATCTGCACCGGGCACGATCATGCTCGGAGGATAACGTGATCAGCCCCGCGGGGCCGTGACAGACCGGCAACACAGCGTCATACCTCGCGTTTATGGCCTATTCGGCGTCCAAACAGGCGCCGCACGGAGCCATCCTGTAAGCTCAGGAAAGTGTCTGCCCGAGGGGGGCCAGGTGAGCCGCAGGCTGCTTCGGCTGGAGATTCCGGTCTTCCCGGAGCGCGCGATGTTCCGGGTACATGACCCGGCGTTCGATCCCGAGGCGCCGGGCGGTCCGGTGCTGCCCGCGGGCAGCCTGATCAGCACGGGCCGGGAGCAGATCATCGTCGCCTGCGCTCAGGAGCACCTCGGGCGTGCAGCTCACCATCGAGGAGTGGGACGACGCCCCGCCGCCGTTCAGCGACGGCTACGAGGACGAGGCCAAGTGCGTCCTGTACCTGCGGGGCAGGCTCAGCGTGGACATGGGCTCGGCCGGCCGCGCGGTGGAAAGCGTGCGGCTGAGCGGCGGTGTCGGCGACTACGGCGCGCGGGTCTACACCCGGAACCGGACCGCCGCCGTGCAGCGCTACGACGAGCTGTTCCAGCTGCACGCCGATCCGCTGGGCGATGAGTTCCAGCAGGCCCGCAAGCGGCTGGAGGGCCTGGAGCAGTACCTGCTGCAGCTCTGGCGGGAGTCCTAGCCGGCTCTAGGAGACGTCGGGCGAGGCGGGCTTACCCGTCACGGGTGACCCGGACGCCTGCGCCGTCGGGCTCGTGACCACGTGGGACTGCTGGGTTCGCGGTGACTGCCGTCCCGTTCCGCCGCCCGTTCCGGGGAACGGCCGCATCGAGTAGACCATCAGCGTCACGATGGCGGCCAGGGCCAGCGACACGATGAGGATGACCGCCCGGCCGCGCCCGGTTCCTGCCATCGCGGCGAACCGCGGCTGCCCGAAGCCGGCCAGGCGCGAGGCCAGCCGCGGATCATCGTCGGCGAGCTTGCGCTCCATCCCGTCCAGGATGCGCTGCTCCTCTATCGAAAGAGCCATCGCCACCTCCGGCCCACCATCAGGCCTGTCAACAGCCGGCTGCTGCCGGGCCGCGGCTGGCTGCCAGGCCCGTCCTTGCTTTCGATTCTTTACCCGGACTTTGCCGCCCGGCAAGAGGCAGTTACCCCGCAGCAGCCCGGAGTGATCGGATCGGGAGGTCGCCGGCAAGACATTCGACTGGTCAGCCTGCTAGCGGGGCGTGATGGCCTGGAGCAGGCCCCAGGCGAACCGGGCCTGGTGGCGGCGCAGGACGCCATCGTCGCCGGCGGCGCTGAACACGACGTTCCAGCCGCTGGGGGCACCAGCGTCCTCGTGCTCGACGGGCGCGAATGCGTGGTCCAGGTCGGCGACCACGCACGCCCACGGACGTGCGTCGGCGGCCCGGCCTAGCTCGGGGCCGGTGCCCGGGTCCGGCCGGACGAGCCATTCCTGCAGGACCGGGCCACCGGGGATGGTGATGGTCTCGAAGCGAAGGTCGGGCCACAGTGGCAGCGGCCAGCGGGCAACGTCGCTGACCAGGTCGCCGAACGGGCGGCTGAACGTCACCTCCGGCTCGCCCAGGATCAGCCGGTGCCGCCGGCTGTCGCCGGGAAAGGCGCGGGATCTGATCATGGCCTGCCATCGGCGGTGCGCGTCCGCGACCGCCAGCCGGGGCTCGCCGAGCGAGCGGACGGCATCCTCCACCAGGCCAGGCTGGTAATCGGCCATCCTGCGCAGCAGCATGAGCTGGAAGTCCATCCTGCCGAATCCCCGTACCGGCACGACGGCTCCTCGCTCACGACAGCTGCCCGGTCCCGATCAGTGTGCCTGCACCCGGAGCAGGTCCTGCTCGGCGAGCAGCTTGTCCAGCCGGGCCTGATCGACGCGGCTGACCACGGCGGTCTCCTCCTGCCGGTCCCGGACGCACTTGGCCAGTGCGAACGCTGAGGTAACGGTGTACAGCACGCCGAGCGCCAGAAACGCCCGCGGCCAGCCACTGAGTGGCAGGTAGCTGATGCCCAGCCCGAGGGCGCACAGGGCCACCCCGAAAGAGACGGCGGCCTGGACGTAGAACGCGCCCGTAACGTGCGGGCGCAGCGGTGTGCTCATGCCCCGATCGTGCCAAGACCGCAGGACCGGCGCCTGAGCAGGAGTACCTGAATCCAGTGCCGGCCGCAGCTCGTCCGCGCCCGGGTTCGGCGCCTGCGCGCGACGGCACTGGCCGGGCCGAAGCGCTCCGGCCGCCCGGGGCGCGACCCAAGCACTCTTGATCAAATCGAACTCCTGTTCTAAGATGCCAGCCATGCGCTGGCAATCGCTCGCGGAGCAGCCACCGGCCCTGTTCGAGCCGGAGAGTACTCCCGACACGCCCGGCTTCCGCGGCATGACCTTCTACGAGATCCGCGCCCGGTCGATCATCAACCGCGTCCCGCAGGTCTCGCGGGTCCCGTTCAGCTGGACCATCAATCCCTACCGCGGCTGCGGCCACGGCTGCGTCTACTGCTTCGCCCGCAAGACCCACACCTACCTCGACCTCGACTCCGGCCACGACTTCGACACCAAGATCGTGGTCAAGGTCAACGCGGCCGAGCTGACCCGGCGCGAGCTGGCCAGCCCCCGGTGGGCCGGCGAGCACGTCGCGATGGGCACCAACGTGGACTGCTACCAGCGGGCCGAGGGCCGCTACCAGCTCATGCCGGGCATCATCAGCGCGCTGCGCGACGCGCGGAACCCGTTCTCCATCCTGACCAAGGGCACCCTCATCCTGCGCGACCTGGACCTGCTGGCCAGCGCGGCGGAGGTCACCGACGTCGGGCTGAACGTGTCGGTGGGGTTTGTCGACAAAACGCTATCCCGCCTTGTCGAGCCGGGCACGCCCGGCCCGGAGCGGCGGCTCGGCGTGTGCGCGGCGCTGACCGAGCGCGGGCTGCGCTGCGGCGTGCTGATGGGGCCCATCCTGCCGTTCCTGTCCGACTCCCCCGCGCAGCTGGACGCCGCGGTCGCGCAGATCGCGGCGGCCGGGGCGGCCAGCGTCACCCCGATCGTGCTGCACCTGCGGCCGGGCGCGCGGGAGTGGTATCAGGACTGGCTGCGCGCGCACTACCCGGAGCTGCTGCCGGCCTACCGGGAGCTGTACGGGCGCGGCTCCTACGCCGCCCGCGACTACCAGCAGCGGATCTGCGGCGAGGTGCGCGAGCTGGCCAGCCGGCACCGGGTCGGGGCGAGCAGCCCGCGCCAGGCCCGCCGCGTCGGCCCGGCCCGGCCACCCGATCCCGCCGTCGCCGGGCCGCCGGCGCAGACCCAGCTGTCCCTGCTGTAGCAGTTGCCTTCCCGGCCCGAGCCCCGGCCGGCGGCTGGCCGCGGACCGCGCCGGTCAGGTCGCGGCGGCCAGCGGCGCCGGCGGCTGGCTGGCGGTCACGGGCAGGCCCGCGCGCTGCCAGGCCCGGAAGCCGCCGTCGAGGTCGGTCGCCTGGTGCAGGCCCAGCTCCTGCAGCGCGGCGGCGGCCAGGCTCGAGGTGTATCCCTCCGAGCAGAACACGATGACCCGCAGGTCATAGCCGGCCTGCGGCAGACGGGCCGCGGAGGCCGGGTCAAACCGCCACTCCAGCACGTTGCGCTCCACGATCAGCGCGCCGGGAATCTCGCCCTCGGCCGCGCGCTGCGCCTGCGGCCGGATGTCGACCAGCACCGCGCCCGCCGCCGACTCCGCGAAGGCCCGCGCCGGGCCGATCCGGGCCAGCTGGCCGCGGGCCCTGTCGAGCATCTGGTCGATCGTCGCCATCGTGCGGTCCGTCCTGGTCAGCGGCAGTTCCTTGTTTCCTACACTATCGGTAGTGATCTTGCTGCGCAGCTGACTCGCCGCAGCTGACTCGGCGCGGCTGGCCGGCGGGGAGCCGGGCCGCGTTCCGGCTGCCGCGGGCCCGCTGCCCGGCCGGGAGCGGGACCCGCGTGCGTCAGCGGCGCGATCCGGGGTAGCGAGGCCCGATGATGGTGCTCCCGTTCCCCCCGCCCGTCCGGTGACTGGTCAGCAGCGCTCCACCCGCATCACGGTCCTGGTGGCCGGGGCGGCCAACCTGTTCGTGGCGGTCATCAAGGTCATCGCTGGCGTGCTGACCGGCTCCAGCGCGATGCTGGCCGAGGCCGCGCACTCCGTGGCCGATACCCTCGACCAGCTGCTGCTGCTGGCCTCGCTGACGCGCAGCACCCGCCCCGCCGACGCCCTGCATCCCTTCGGCTACGGCCAGGAGCGGTACTTCTACTCGCTGCTGGCCGCGTTCGGCATCTTCATCGCCGGGGCCGGGTTCTCGGTGTTCGAGGGGATCAAGGCCATCACCTCGCCCGACAGCGGCCAGGACATCCTGATCGGGTACCTGGTGCTGATCATCTCCGGGATCGCCGAGGGCGTCTCGTTCATCCGGGCGCTGCGGCAGTCCCGCGGCGATGCCCGGCGCAGCAGCCAGTCGCTGCGGTCCTACATCCGCCGCAGCACCGACACGACGGTGAAGACGGCGCTGTTCGAGGACAGCGCCGCGATGGTCGGCCTGGCCCTGGCCGCGGCGGGACTGGGCCTGCGGCAGCTGACCGGGTCGGGGGTCTACGACGGCGCCGCGTCGATCGCGATCGGCGCCCTGCTGGTGGCCATCGCGATCCGGCTCGGCCGCGACAGCAAGGAGCTGCTGATCGGGCGGGCCGCGGACCCGGCCGGCCAGCAGGCCATCCGGACCGTGATCGAGGACCAGCCCGGCGTCGACCAGCTGGTGGAGCTGCTGACCATGCACATCGGGCCCGACCACCTGATCGTCGGCGCCCGGGTGGACTTCAGCGGCGACATCGACTCCGATGCCGTGGAGCGGCTGTCCGAGCAGATCGACCAGCTGCTGAGCGAGCAGCTGTCGGTGACCTCGCACGTGTTCATCGACCCGACGCACCACACGGCCGGCAACCCGGACCCGCTGCTGCCCGATCCGGCCGGCTCGCCTTAGAGCCAGTCCCGCTTGCGGAAGACGACATACAGCGCCGCGGCGGTGATCACCATGACCCCGGCCGCGACCCCCACCCCGGACAGCCGGCCGAACCCCGGGTAGGGCACGTTCATGCCGTAGAAGCCAGTCACGAATGTCGGGACGGCCACGATGGCGGCCCAGCTGGTGACCTTCTTGGTGATGACGTTCATCCGGTTGCCCTGGATGGTCAGGTTGGTCTCCAGGATGGTGGTCACCAGGTCGCGCAGGCTCTCGGTCCACTCCGTCGCGCGCAGCACGTGGTCGTAGACGTCCTGGTAGTAGGGATGCAGCTGGTCGCCGACCACGTGCAGGTCGCGGCGCATCAGGGTGTTCACGACCTCGCGCATCGGCAGGACCACGCGGCGCAGCAGGACCAGGCTCTTGCGCAGCTCGAAGCTGCGCCGCTGGACCTCCCGGTCGGCAGGCGTCTCGGAGAACAGCTTGTCCTCCAGCTCCTCGATGGAGGCGTCCAGCGCCTGGACGGCGGCAAAGTGGGTGTCCACGATGTTGTCCAGCAGCCCGTGCAGCAGGTAACCCACGCCGGAGTCGGCCAGGTCAGAGCTGGCGTCCCAGTAGTCCAGCACGGCGCCGATGTCCAGCCCGTCGTCCTTGCGGACGGTGATCAGCGCCCGCGGCGTGACGAAGGCGGCCAGCTCGCTGGTGGCCAGCGCGCCGGTCCCGGCATCCAGGTGCACGCCGTAGGCGAGCAGGAACAGGTGGCTGCGGTAGCGGTCCAGCTTGGGCCGCTCATGGTCGTGCACGGCGTCCTCGACGGCCACCGGGTGCAGGCCGAACTCCTCGCTCAGCACGGCCAGGTCCTCGCGGTCGGGATCACGCAGGTCCAGCCAGACCACGGCCGACTCATCGGCCAGCACGTCGCTGATGTCGGCGACCGGGAAGCCCTCGGACTCCAGCTTGCCGCCCCGGTACAGCCGGGTCCGGGCCTGGCAGCGGGTCGGCGTCGAGCGGGCGATGGCCGCCGGGGCGACAGTCTCCGGGTCCGCGCCGCGGAAGCTGGTGCCGCCGCGGAAGCTGGTGCCATCGACGGGTGCCGCCCGGCGGTCAGCAGCGGGCCGGACGGGGGCAGCGCCGCCGCCGGGCCGGGTCGCATCGTTTCCCGGCCGGGCCGGGTCATGCTCGGTCAGCACCAGTCATCACCTCCGCCGGCGCCGGGGGGCACCGGGGTCCGCGGCAGTTACCCGCGGATCCTGCCGTCACGCATCACCGGGCGGAGCGCCTGGATGCCGGAAATCGCCTGCTGGCCGGGACGGACCGCCCGGGGCCAGGGATCGAATCCTCGCGCGCGAAAGTAACGAACAGGTGTCTCGTGCTGACCGGAATTGCCCGGCTGGCGCTACCAGGTCTCGTCGGCGGTCTCGATGCTGGTCAGGGCCAGGCCGGAGCCGGTCATCTCGTAGCGGCGCATGGCCGACAGCGGCGGGGAGTAGGCGTGCACGCTGACCGCCGGGGCGGCCGAGATGTTGCACACGTCGTGCACGTAGGCCGCGCCGAACCCGCGCACCGCGCCCGCGCCGAGCACCCGGCGGCCAACCTGCCGCTCGCCGGCCCGGGCGGTGCTCTCCTGCAGCTGACCGTCGGCGACGGCAAACGCGCCGACCGCGTCACCGTGATCGTGGAAACCGGTCTGCTGGCCGGGCAGCCAGCTCAGCAGCCAGATCTCGTAGCCGGCCGCCGGGTCCTCCGGGCTGAGCCGGGTGTACCAGCGGCGGCTGCGGCTGAACTGGACGACCGGGAGCCACTCGGCCGGCCGCCCGGCGACCGTGCGCACCAGCTCGCTGAGCCGGGCCGGGCTGACCGGCGCGGCCAGGGCGCGACGGGCCGGGGAAACGGGCGTGGCCAGGACCGCCGGGCTGGCCGGGACAACTGCGCTGACCTCCGGGCGGGCCGCAAGCACAGGCTTCATCCTATGTTTCCCATCGTGTTAGTCGAGTATTGCGAGGAACGTAGCACGGAACACCCGTCCCGCGCGCCCCGTGACACGCACTGGCCGGCCAGTCCCGGTCCCGGCGCACCGGACCGGAAACCAGCCGAACTAAAGTGGTCTGCCGTGGGAGACCAGCGCGCGGATGCAGTTCAGCTCGCGCCCGACCGGCTGATTGTCCGCAGCGTCCGCGTCGCCGATCCCGGCGATCTGGTGGCCGCCCTGCCGCAGCCGGCCGTGGTGGCCTGGCTGCACGGCAGCGACGGCCTGGCCGGCTGGGGCGAGGCCGCCCGGCTGACCTTGCCGGCGGGCGCCGACCGTTTCACCGCCGGCGAGAAATGGCTCCGCGAGCTGTTCGACAGCGCTGACGTCACCGACGAGGTCCAGGTGCCCGGCTCCGGGCCGGTGGCCTTCGGCAGCTTCACCTTTGACCCGGCCTCGGACGGATCAGTGCTCGTGGTCCCGCGCGCCCTGCTGGCGCGCCGCGGCGGGCAGAGCTGGCTCACCACCATCACCAGCCCCGCGGATGCGGGCGCCGCGGCCGGGACGGTCGGCCAGGGCCGCCAGCCGGTTACCGCGCCGGACGGGCTGCGCTGGAGCGATGGCAGCCTGAGCGCGCCGCAGTGGGAGCACGCGGTGGCCACCGCGGTCGCCCGGATCCGGAGCGGCGCCAGGCAGGCCGGCACACTGCGCAAGGTGGTGCTGGCCCGCGACCTGCACGCCGTGGCGTCCGCCCCGATCGACGCCCGGATGCTGCTGGCCCGGCTGGCCGCCCGCGCGCCCGATTCCTACGTCTTCGCCTGCGCCGGCCTGACCGGGGCCACGCCCGAGCTGCTGGCCCGCCGGGAGGGCAGCGAGATCAGCTCGCTGGTACTGGCCGGCACGGTGCCGCGCGGCGGCACCCCGGCCGAGGACGCCGCGCTCGGCGCCGCCCTGCTGGCCTCCGCCAAGGAGGCCGAGGAGCACCGGTACGCGGTGGAGTCGGTGCTGGCAGTCCTCGGCCCGGTCAGCGATGACCTGCAGGTCGCCCCGGATCCCGCGCTGCTGGCCCTCGCCGACCTGCAGCACCTGGCCACCCCGGTCCGGGGCACCCTGGCCGCGGACCGGTCCGCCCTGGCCCTGGCCGCCGCCCTGCACCCGACCGCCGCCGTGTGCGGGACCCCGACCGAGCCGGCCATGGAGCTGATCCGGGAGCTGGAGGGGATGGACCGCGGCCGCTACGCCGGCCCGGTCGGCTGGGTCGACGGCCGGGGTAACGGCGAGTGGTGCATCGCGCTACGGTGCGGGGAGATTAGCGGTCCGCGCGCGCGGCTGTTCGCCGGCGCCGGGATCGTCGCCGACTCCGTTCCCGCGGCGGAGCTGGCCGAGACACAGACCAAGTTCCGGGTCATGCGCCGGGCCCTCGAAGGCTGATCTTCAGGACCTCCCCGGCCGACCGGAATCGGGTTCCGGATACTCCCGTAGCCGCCGGGGCGGCGGACACGAAGAGTGACCGTGAATCCGCTGGCCAGCTGCGGACGATTAGCTAGCTGAGGGACACTCTGGTAACTTGCCTTGCCGCGCGTTGATGGCCTTGTCCCAGCATGATTGCGTTTCGTCATCCCTTTCGAAGCTTTCGTCCAGCTGGCTGGACACCGGCCGCATCCATTGTGGAATCACTAAGAGTTAGCGGTAATCGCGCCTGACCAGTAGGTCAGGCTCGAAGGAGTTTGCCCATGAAGCCTGTACCGAAGCGGCTGGCCGCGCTCGCGGTGCTGACTGTGGCCGCCACCGGGCTCGCCGCCTGCGGAAAGTCATCCGGCACCACGGCAGGGCCGCCGAGCCCGAGTAAGCCGGCCTACGGCGGAACGCTGAACCTCGCCGCCGCGAGCGGGCAGGACCACCTGGATCCCGTCTCTGCCTACGGAACCTGGGATTACATGATCGAGCGGGCGTACACCCGCCAGCTCGTCAGCTACCCGGCTCTCAACTATGCCGCGCTGGGCGACGCCAGCTGGGAGAAGGACGTCACCCCGGTCGCCGACGCGGCCACCACGGTGCCGACGACGGCCAACGGCGGCATCTCTGACGGCGGCAAGACCTACACCTTCCACATCAAGCCGGGCGTGGAGTGGAACAACGGCCGCCAGGTCACCTCGCAGGACTTCCTGCGCGAGTACAAGGCGTTCGGCAACCCGGTCGCACCGGTGGGCAACTCGGGCTACTTCCTGTCCACCATCGCCGGCTTCAGGCAGTACTTCGACGCCGAGACCACGTTCTTCGGCAAGAAGTCGAACAAGCCGACGGCGGCGAGCATCGCCAGCTACCAGAACAGCCACAGCATCTCGGGCATCACGACGCCGAACTCCTCGACGATCCAGTTCCACCTGACGCAGCCCGCGGGCGATTTCCTGTTCATCCTGGCGACACCGTTCAACTCCGCCCGCCCGGCGGAGTACGACAAATACCTGCCCGACAGCACCCAGCTGCGCGCGCACATGATGTCGGACGGCCCGTACACGATCACCTCCTTCACGCCGGGCAAGCAGGAGGTCCTGACCCGCAACACCGCATGGAAGCAGTCCACCGACCCGCTGCGGCACCAGTACGTGACCAAGATCGTGGTCACCATGGGACTGGCCAGGGCCACCACCCAGGTCGACGAGCTGAAGGCCGGCACCCAGGACCTGATGATGGACACGCCGCTCTCGCCGCAGATGATCCAGCAGATGATCTCCAGCAAGAACCCGGACTTCAGGCTCTGGCCGTGGTCGGACACCAATCCCTACATCGTGTTCAACCTGCAGAGCCCGGACGCCGGCGGCGCCATGAAGAATCTCAAGGTCCGCCAGGCCATGGAGTTCGCGGTGGACAAGTCGGCCATTCAGAAGCTGTTCGGCGGGCCGTCGGTAGCCAAGGTGATCAACACGGCCATCCCGCCGGGTAACGCGGGCTACCAGCCGATCAACCTGTACAACACGCCGGGCAACCAGGGCGACCCGGCCAAGTGCAAATCCCTGCTCGCCGCCGCTGGCGTCAAGAGCGGCCTGACCCTGACCGACCTGTACCTCAGTGACAGCGTGAACACCGCGCTGTTCCAGTCGGTGCAGGCCAGCTTCCTCAACTGCGGCATCAAGCTGAAGGGCAAGCCGGAGCCGATCTCGAGCTACTTCGTCGATCTCGGCAACGGCCCGCGAAACGACAAGCCCGGCCAGTGGGATGTTTCTCAGCCGGCCTGGACCCCGGACTGGTTCGGAAACAACGGCCGGACGACCGTGCAGCCGCTCTTCCACACCGACTGCGCGGTGAGCACCATTAACTACGGGTGCTTCACCAGCAAGACGGCCGATGCCGACATCGAGAAGGCGCTGAAAGCCCCGTCCGAGTCCGCAGCGGCCCGGCTGTGGCACCAGGTCGACCTCATCGCCCAGCAGAACGCGGTGATGGTGCCGCTGATCGACCAGTTCACCCCGGTCTTCAGCAGCGATCGCGTCGCGAGCCCCGGCTCGCCGACAGTCCTGTTCGCCCCGAATATCGGCAACCCGGACATCACCAACATCTTCATCAAGAAGGCAGACCAGTAATTTCCGCCTCAGCAGGGGCCCGTGCGGGTCGACCTGGTCTACCCGGCGCCCGGCCCCCGGGTCCTGATCAGCTGATCACGGCAGGACCGGCCGACGCGGGCGCGCAGCTCCGTGCCCCCGTCCCGGTCCGTCCGGACCTCCACCAGCCGCAGGCCGCCCGCTGACCCGCCGCCCGGCCCGGTTCCGGATATAGCTGCGGGCAGCCCGGCCGCCGTTTCGATCAGCGCGTAACGGAGCTTCGCGGCCGCGGCCAGCTGCCGCAGGTCGGTGCCGTGCGGGGTACCGAAGACCCGCTCGAACGCCGCCGGGTAGGCAGCCTGCTCCAGCCCCGAGAAGATGCCGCCGCCGTCGTTGTTCACGACCAGCAGGCACAGGTCCGGCCGCGGCTCATCGGGGCCCAGCATCAGGCCCGCGGCGTCGTGCAGCAGCGCCAGGTCGCCCAGCAGCGCCACCGCCGGGCCGCCGCCCGCGGCCTGGTGCGCCAGCGCGGCCCCGATCGCCGAGGACACCAGCCCGTCGATGCCGCTGGCCCCGCGGCTGGCCAGCACCCGCACTCCCGGCCGCGGTGCCATGTGCCGGTCCAGGTCCCGGACCGGCAGGCTGGATGCCACCCACAGCAGCGCGCCGTCGGGCAGCAGCGCGGCCAGGTCCCGGCCCAGCCGCGGCTCGCTGAGCTGATCGCCCTCATCCAGCACGGCATCGGCCGCCTGCCGCGCGGCTGTCCCGGCGGCCAGCCACGACGCCAGCCAGCGCGAGCCCGGCCCTGGCCCGCCCGCGCCGCCGGTCGGCCTCGCCGCCGGGGTCCTCGCCGCCGGCCGGTCCCTCGCCGCCGGCTGGTTCCTCCCCGCCGGCCAGGCCGGCCGCCAGGGCTGCGTCCCGGGATCGCGCCGGCCCCGGTACCTCGCTTCCGGCCGGCCCGGGTTCCGGGGCCGCGTCAGCGGGTGCTGCCGGGCCGCCGCGCAGCCGGACGGCCGCGGCCACGTCGGTCGCGGTGCGCGCTGGATCGGCCCACCGGCCCGGGCCGCTGCCGATCACGATGTGCCGGGCCGACGGCCGTCCGGCGGGCTGCTGCAGGAAGGCCAGCTGACCCCGGGACAGGCCCGGCCGCCCGGCGGAGATGATCAGGTCGGGCTGGTGTGCCGCCCGGAACTCGGCCGAGTCCAGCAGGTACTGGTAGGCCGGCACCACCGCCGCGCCGCGGCGGGCGCCCGAGGACGGCTCAGCCAGCAGCGGCCAGCCCGCCGCCTCGGCCAGGGCCGCCAGCCCGGCCGGGTCGCTGGCCCCGTCGCCGCAGATCACCACGCCCCGCTCGGTCCAGGGCAGGTCCAGCTCCGTCCCGGCCCCGGCCCCGGCCATCGCAGACCCGGCCTCGATCTCCGGGCCGGCCGCCGTCGTGACTGCCGGCCCGGCTCCGAAGCTCGTCCACGGCTCGCCGCCGGCCCGGCCGGCCAGGCTGCCCGGCCAGCCCGCGACCCGGGCCGCGCTGCCGTCCAGGCCCCGATCCGCGTTATCCGGCACCAGCGGGTCGCGCAGCGGCAGGTTGAGGTGGACCGGGCCGGGCAGCCCGCCCGCGCTGCCCGCCGCCGATGCCCAGGCCCGGCAGGTCAGCGACCGCCAGTAGGCCGCCTGGCCGGGCCGGGCCTCCGGCGTTCCGGCCTCCGCGAACCAGCGGACCGCTCCCCCGTACAGCTTGACCTGGTCGATCGTCTGGTTGGCGCCCGTGCCGCGCAGCTCCGGCGGCCGGTCGGCGGTCAGCACGAGCAGCGGCACCGCCGACTCGTCCGCCTCGATGACCGCCGCGTGGAAGTGCGCCGCGGCCGTCCCGGACGTGCACACCACCGCGACCGGCCGGCCGCTGGCCTTGGCCAGGCCCAGGGCCAGGAACGAGGCGGACCGCTCATCCAGCCGCACGTGCAGCCGCAGCTCCGGGCGGCCGCCGGGGAGCCGGGCGACGCCGGCGCTGGCGTCGAACAAGGCCAGCGCCAGCGGCGCGCTGCGCGAGCCGGGCGCGAGGACGGCCTCGCGCAGCCCGCAGCGCAGCAGCTCATCGACCAGGACCGTGGCCAGTGCGGTAGACGGGTTCAGCTCCGTCGCGCCCAGCTCCGGCGCACCCGGTTCCGCCCGGTCCGACGCTGTCCCATCCGGCGCCATCCCGTCCGGCGCCATCCCGCTGTCGTCAGCCTCGCTCGTCTCAGCGCCGCCCGACGCGGCCGGACCGGGCCTGGCGGTGCCGGCTGGGCTGGTGTCTGGCCCGGGGCTAGCTGCCCTGGTCGCCTTAGCTGATGCCTGCTCTGGCCCGGTCACGCGCGTCTCCGTTCTGTCCCCCGCTCTGCCCCGGGCTGGCTGGTCCGCCACGCCCGCCACGCCCCGCCGCGCCCCCGGCCCCCGTCCTGCCGCCCCGCTGTCCCGGCCGGGCGGGCACGTCCCGCGGCATCTCCTGCTACTTACCCACGGCGTGCCGCGGTCCGCTTACCCGGCCAGGCCGTTCGGTTACCCGGGCAGGCCGAGCTCGGCCGCAGCGGCTGCCATCCGGGCCCGCCAGGGCGCCGGATCGGTCTCCCAGCGGGACAGCTGCTCCGCATCCACTGCCGCGCCCCTGACCGGCAGCTCCCCCGCCTGCTCAGCGAGCGGGTCGGCGGTCACGTCCCCGGTCAGCAGCGACATGGTAGCCAGCCCGCAGGCGTAATCCAGCTCCGGCAGCGCCGCGGCCAGCGCGACGCCGGCGGCCAGCCCGACCGACGTCTCCAGCGCGCTGGACACCACCGCGGGCAGCCCGCAGGCCGCCGCGATCTGCAGGCCCGCCCGGACACCGCCCAGCGGCTGCGCCTTGATCACCACGATGTCGGCCGCGCCGGCGGCCCGCACCCGGAGCGGGTCCTCCGCCCGGCGGATCGACTCATCGGCGGCCAGCGGCACGTCCACCTGGCGGCGCAGCTGCGCCATCTGGTCCAGCGTCGGGCACGGCTGCTCGGCGTACTCCAGGCCGAACCGGCCCAGTTCCGTCAGCATCCGGGCGGCCTGGCCGACGTCCCAGGCCGCGTTCGCGTCCACGCGGATCTTCCCGGCCGGGCCGAGCGCGTCGCGGACGGCCTCGACCCGCTCGATGTCCGCGGTGCCGGGCTGGCCCTTCTCGGCCACCTTCACCTTCGCCGTGCGGCAGCCCGAGGCGGACACGATGGCGTGCGCCTGCTGCGGCCCGACGGCCGGCACCGTCACGTTGACCGGCACCGTCTCGCGCACCGCGGCCGGCCACCCGGTCAGCGCCGCCTCCAGCGCGCAGGCCAGCCAGCGGGCGCACTCCCGCGGCCCGTACTCGGCGAACGGGGAGAACTCGCCCGGCCCCGCGGGGCCCGTTATCAGTGCCCCCTCGCGGACGGTGATGCCGCGGAAGCGGGTGCGCATGGGAATGGCGAACGCCCGCGCGGAGGCCAGCAGGCCCGGCCAGTCACCAGCGGCCCGGCGCACCAGTCCGGCAGCGTAGGACGGGTCGCCCACTGCTCACCCTCCGACCGACGCCTGATGTGCCGGATTAACCTTACGACGGTGACTTCCCGCCCTCTGCATGCGGTCCTGCTGCCGCCCGCCGCCGCTGGCGGCCGGTTCCTGGAGCTGCTGGCTGCCGCGCTCGACGGCTCCGGCCCGGCCATCCTGCCGCTGGACCCCGGAATGCCGCCCGCCCGGCTGCGGGCCGTGCTGGCGGCCTTCGCCCCGGCCGCCCTGGAGACCCCGGACGGAGTCCAGCGGCTCACCGGCCGCGAGCCCGCCGGGCCGGACGGCGGCCGCCAGGAGCCCCCCGCCGGGGGCGCCCCGGCCGGGGACTTCGGCGCCGATGTCGCTGTCGTGGTGGCCACCTCCGGGTCCACCGGCCAGCCCAAGGGCGTCGCGCTCACCGCCGCGGCGCTGCAGGCCTCCGCGGCCGGCTCGCTAGCCCGGATCGGCGCCCGGCCTGGCCAGCGCTGGCTGTGCTGCCTGCCCCCGTTCCACGTAGCGGGCCTGCAGGTCCTGGTCCGCTCGCTGCTGTCCGGCGCTGCGCCGGTGGTCAGCGACGGGGCTGACGCCGAGACGATCGCCGCCGCGGCCGCCGCGGGCTGCGCCTTCGCCTCGCTCGTCCCGACCCAGCTGCGGCGGCTGCTGGACGCCGGGGCGCCGCTGGCCGCGCTCGACACCGTCCTGCTGGGCGGCGCCGCGCCGCCGCCCGGCCTGGTGGCCGGGGCCCGGGCCGCCGGCGCGCGGGTCGTTACCACCTACGGCATGTCCGAGACCTGCGGCGGCTGCGTGTACGACGGGCTGCCGCTGGACGGCGTGCGGCTGCGGATCGCGGCCGGCGGCCCGCCGCCGGATGCCCCGCCGGCGGCCGGCGGCGGGGACCGGGCGGCGCCGGGCGCGGCCGGGCGGATCGGCATCGCCGGGCCCGTGCTGCTGGCCGGCTACTGGCCGCCCGGCAGCCGGGCCGCGACCGATGACGAGGGCTGGTTCTGGACCTCCGACCTGGGCCTCCTGGACAGCTCCGGGCGGCTCACTGTGCGCGGCCGGGCCGACGACGTGATCAACACCGGCGGCGAGAAGGTCATCCCCGGCGAGGTGGAGGCCGTCCTGGGAACCATCCGCGGGGTCAGGGACGTTGTGGTGATCGGAGTGCCGGACAGCGAGTGGGGTGAGGTGGTTACCGCGGTGGTCGTTCCGGCCGACCCGGCGGAGCCGCCGGACCTGGCCCGGCTCCGGGACGCCGCGCGGGGCAGCCTGCCCGGCTACGCCGCCCCCCGGCGGCTGCTGGTCATGTCGGACATCCCGGTCCTGCCATCCGGCAAGCCCGACCGGCTGGCGCTGCGCCGGGAAAGCCAGCGCCGGGAAAGCCCGGTGCCGCCGGGAAGCTGAGGACGCAGGGCCTGCGGCACGAGGAAACCGCGAGGACCAGGTCAGGAAGCCGGGACGGCCGGCTCGCCCAGGCCAGCCCGTAACGCCGGAGCCGGATCCGGCGCTGGAAAAATAGGACATGCAGGGACGGCTTCGGGCGCAAACCAGCGGCACGGGAACATCTAGCCGTGCTATGCGTTACAACATAGTGCGCGTACTTGAGACTGCCAAGTGCGTCCAAGCCCCGCCCACAAACTTATGTGCCCGGCGCCGGGCACAGTGAGCGGCGCATGCGCGAGCGCGAGATGCGCCCACGAAGGGAGGTGCCTCACATGCCGAGGACTGCGGCAGCAGTGTCGAAAAGGCACGATGATGAGGCGACCATCACCCAGCTGGACGAGCTGGTCCAGCGCGGCCGCGGCCAGGGTCACCTGTCCCTGCCTGACCTGCGCGCTGCCCTTGAGCAGGCGCGGATGTCCCCGACTGAGGCCCGTTCCGTCATCCGCGAGCTGACCGAGGCAGGCGTGCAGCTGGGCAACGAGCCCGCCGACGCCGCTGACGGTCCCGCCGCGCGGCCGGCGGCCGGCCCGGCCACGGCCAGCCCGGCCGCCCGGACCGCGGCACTGGCCGAGGTCGTCGCCGAGGTGCCCGAAAGCCTCAGCACCGGATCTGAGACCGACCTGGACGACCAGACCTCGGTCATGGGCGACTCGGTGCACACCTACCTCAAGTCCATCGGGCGGCGGAACCTGCTGACCGCCGAGGAGGAAGTCGAGCTGGCCAAGCGCATCGAGGCCGGGCTGTTCGCTGAGCACAAGCTCAGCACCGAGAGCGGCCTGCCCAAGCGCATGCGCGTCGAGCTGGGGCTGGTGGCCGAGGACGGCCGCCGGGCGAAGGCACACATGCTCGAGGCCAACCTGCGGCTGGTCGTCTCGGTGGCCAAGAAGTACAGCGACCGCGGCCTGTCCCTGCTGGACGTCGTCCAGGAGGGCAACCTCGGCCTGATCCGCGCGGTGGAGAAGTTCGACTACACCAAGGGCTACAAGTTCTCCACCTACGCCATGTGGTGGATCCGGCAGGCCATCCAGCGTGGTTTCGCCGACTCGGCCCGGACCATCCGGCTGCCGGTGCACGTGCTGGAGATGCTCAGCAAGCTCAGCCGGGTCGAGCGCGACATGCACCAGCGCCTCGGCCGCGAGCCCACCCCCGAGGAACTGGCCGTCGAGCTGGACCGGACCCCGGACCAGATCGAGGAGCTGCTGCGCACCAGCCGGCAGCCGATCAGCCTGGACTCCACCATCGGCGAGGACGGCGAGACCAGCATCGGCGACCTCATCGAGGATGTCGACGCACCGGAGGCTTCCGAGCTCGTCGACCGGCAGCTCATGGCCGACCAGCTGCGGCACGCGCTCGACGCGCTGACGCCGCGGGAGGCCACGATCATGTCGATGCGGTTCGGCCTGTATGACGGCAACCCGCACACGCTGGACGAGATCGGCAAGGCCCTCGGCCTGACCCGCGAGCGGATCCGGCAGCTGGAGAAGCAGTCGCTGTCCAAGCTGCGGCATCCCAGCCGCGCGCAGCCGCTGCTGGACTACGCAAGCTAACAGCGCGGCAGCCGCCTGAGCGGCTTTCCGGCCTGCGAGCCGGGCCCGACCTCCCGCCGGGCCCGGCTCGCGGCATGTCCGGGGCCCGGCCCCGGAGCCTGGGGCGGCGGGCGGCACTGGGTTAACCCGTGGCCCGGAGCGAGCCGTCGGCGGGCGGCGGTGGCTAGCCCGTGGCCCGGAGCCGGCCGGCAGCCCGAGCTCGCGTTCAGCGGTGGCGACGACCAGGTCGCCGACCCCGCTGTCCTCGACCGCGGACCTGATCGCCGCCACGACCGTCAGCCCGTCGATGGTGGCCAGGATGCGGCGGGCGGCCAGCAGCGGGTCGGCGGCGCGGAATTCCCCGGCCTCGGCGCCTGCCGCGACCAGGCCGGCCAGCGCGCTGTCCCAGGCCTGCATCTGGGTCACCAGCGCGGCCTGCAGGGCGGGCCGGTGCCGCGCGCCGTGCCAGGCATCCAGCCACAGCAGGCTGATCCGGTCCCGCTCGTCCGACACCATGTACCGCAGCAGCTCGCGCAGCTGCCCCAGGCAGGCCGGCCCGGCCGCCCCGATTCTGGCGAACGTCTGATCCCGGTCGTAGGTCATGACGTCGGCGAAGGCCTGCGCTACGAGCCCGTCAGCGGCCGGGAAGTAGTGGCTGACCAGGCCGGGGACCACGCCGAGCGTGTCGGCGACCCGGCGCAGGGTCAGGCTGTCCAGCCCTTCGGCCAGGGCGATCTCGCAGGCGGCGGCGACGATCTCGGCCCGCCGTTCCGCGGTGGGCTTGCGCCGCCGGCGGGCGGGCGGGCCGGTCCCGGCTCTTGACGTCACCCGGCCCATGCTATTGACTCTGCGACCAATTAGCTGTTGATCTTATGACCAACAGCTGCCGGCCGGATCGAGGGACGCCGATGAGCGACGCGCTGCCCGTGGTCACCGAGTGGTTCACCGTGACTCCCGTCACCGCCGCGATCACCCTCATCCGCGAGCCGCACGCCGACCCGCTGGTGCGCGCCAACCTGTGGCACGTGCGCGGCCGCGACCGGGACCTGCTGGTCGACTGCGGCCTGGGCATCACCTCCTTCCACGACGCGCTGCCCGCGCTGGTGGCCCGCGAGCCGGTGCTCGTGCTGACGCACGGGCACTTCGACCACATGGGATCGGCGCACGAGTTCGCCGACTGCCGGGCGCACGCCCTGGAGCCGGTCGCCGAGCCCCGGTTCGGCTCGCTGGAGGGTCCCGCGCTCGCGGCCTCGGACATGTACCCGGCCGCCACCCACCAGCTGCTGCCGCCGTTACTGATCAGCGCGCGCCCGTCCGCCGGCGTACGACCCGGCCGCCTACCAGGTGCGCCCGGCGCGCGTCAGCCAGGCGCTCGCCGACGGCGACCAGGTCGACCTCGGCGACCGCGTCCTTCACTGTGCTGCACCTGCCCGGTCACAGCCCCGGCAGCATCGGGCTGTACGACGAGCACGACGGCACGTTCTTCTCCGGCGACGTGATCTGCGAGGGCCCGCTGATCGACGACATCGTCGGCTGCGACATCCCCGGCTACCTCGCGACCATGCGCCGGCTCCGGGATCTCCCGGTCGCCGTCGTGCATGCCGGCCACGAGCACGACTTCGGCCAGGACCGCATGCGCGAGCTGACTGACGACTACATCGCTGCACGTACCTAGCTCAGTTGGAGCTGACCGATGAGCACACCGCCGCCCGCCCGTGACAGCCGCCCGCCGATGACCGAGACCGATCCGGAAGCAGCGTTCCGCTCCAGTGCCGCGGCCGGCACCGACACCGTCGGGACAGTCGAGGGCCACGGCATCGACGTCATCCCCGACTCCGAGCGGCACGGCAAGCCGTCCGACCTGTTCTCGTTCTGGCTCGGCTCGAACGTCATCTTCACCTACCTGCTGCTCGGCGGCATCCTGATCGAGCTCGGCCTGTCGCTGTGGACGGCCGTGGTGATCGCGGTGGTCTGCAACCTGGCCTGGGGCCTGGTCGGCGTGCTGGCCGTGCCGGGGCCGCGGACCGGGACCGCCAACATGGTCGTCAGCCGGGCCCAGTACGGCTTCCAGGGCAACAAGCTGCCGTGCCTGTTCAGCTGGATCGTCAATGTCGGCTACGAGGGCGTCGACTTCGCCATCGCCGCGCTGGCCGCCTACTCGCTGATGAATTACTGGGGCTGGCACGTCAACACATTCTGGAAGGCCGTCATCCTCGCGGTCATCATCATCGTGTCGTTCGCCGTCGGCCTGTACGGGCACGCCACCATCTTCTTGTTCCAGAAGATCTTCGCCTGGGCGCTGGGCGATCGCCGCGGTCTTCTTCGCCATCTTCATGATCGGGCACGTCAAGTTCGGCTATCACCCCTCGCCGGCGCCGCACGGCAGCGTGCTGGTCGCCGCCATCCTGATCGCCATCAGCGTGGTGCTCAGCGGCCCGCTGTCCTACCCGATCGGGTCGGACTACTCGCGCTACCTGCCCGCCAGCACCTCGGCCCGGAAGGTGACCTGGTACACCTTCCTGGGCGGCTACCTGCCGACGGTGGTGCTGACGATCATCGGCATCCTGGCCGCCACGGCCGTGGACCCGACCGACTTCACCACCACCATCCGCGGCATCGTGCCCGGCTGGTTCTACCCGGTGTTCCTGCTCATCGTCGATCGCCGGCGTGATCTGCAACAGCATCCTGTCGGTGTACTCCTCCGGCCTGGCCCTGCAGGCGCTGGGCGTGCCGCTGGCCCGCTCCCGGACGGTCTGGATCGACGTGGTCTTCGGCACCGCCCTGGCCGTCTACGGCGTGCTGATCGCCTCCAACTTCCTCACCGTGCTGCAGAACTTCCTGCTGTGGTCGGTCTTCTGGTACGCCCCGTTCTTCGGCATCTACGTCACCGAGCTGGCCCTGACCAAGGGCTGGTATGACGGGCATGAGCTGCACCGGGCCGGCGGCCGGTACTGGTTCGACCGCGGGTACCGCTGGCGCGGCGTCGCCGCCCTGGTCATCGGGATGGTCTTCACCGCGCTGTGCTCGAACACGCCCTACCTGAAGGGCGCGATCTCCACCCACGTGCTCAGCGGCGGCGACATCAGCGCCGTCGGCGGCTTCGTGGTGGCCGCCGCGATCTACTGGGCGCTGTGCATCTGGCCGGTTCGCGAGCAGGCGGCCCGCGAGTCGGCTGAGATCGCCGCGGCCCGGCTGGGCGGTACCCGGTGAGCGCCGCCGGGTGGTTCGCGGTGCAGCGGCTGCGCGAGGGCATCTACCTCGTCGGCGAGCCCATGCACGTCAACAGCTACCTCATCGAGGGCTCCGAGCGGGCCGTCCTGCTCGACACCGGGATGGGCATCAGCAACATCCGGGCCGAGGTGGAGAAGCTCACGGACCTGCCCGTGCTGGTGGTCAACAGCCACTACCACTTCGATCACGTGGGCGGTAACCACCAGTTCGATGACATCGCGATCCACGAGCTGGGCGCCGGGCCGCTGCAGGCCCGCCGCCGCACTGGTTCGCCAGCTACCTGGCCGCCGTCGAGGAGGTGCTGGCGCAGTACGCGGTGTTCCGCGAGATTGACCAGGCCTGGTTCCAGGTCCTGGGGCCGGAGATGCAGATGCGCCCGCTGCCCGCGGCCTTCGACCGGGCCGCCTGGCGGACGGTTACCTCGGTGCCGACCAGGCTGCTGCGCGATGGCGACATCCTGGACCTGGGCGGGCGCACCCTGCAGGTGCTGCACACTCCCGGTCACACGCGCGACAGCATCTGCCTGCTCGATGCCGGGTCCCGCATCCTGTTCACCGGGGACACCATCGACACCGGGCCGATCTACGCCCAGTTCGAGGAGTCGAGCATCGACGCGTTCGCGGACTCGGCCCGCAAGCTGCTGGCCTACGCCGGTCAGGTCGATGTCCTGTTCAGCGCGCACGGCGCGCGCTACCAGTCCTATCCCGAGCTGATTCCCCGGGTCGCGGACGCCTTCGCCCGGCTGCAGGCCGGCGACGTGGAGCTGTCCGACACCCAGGACTGCTTCGGCACGCCCTCGAAGGAGGCCCGGTTCAACGACTTCTCGATCCTCGTCAACACCGCCGCGCTGGCCGCTCGCGGCGGCGCCGGATAGCAGCTCAGGAGCTGTGCACCGCCAGCACGGAGATCCGCCGCCCCGCCGCTCCCTCGGTCACCAGGTAGGTCCCGCTGACCCGGCCGACCTCGCTGCCGTCGCTGCGCTGCCGCGAGAACGTCGCCCGGTACAGCGCGGACGCGGCGTTCAGGACGGTGACCTCGGCGGCCAGGATCTCGGTGCGGTCGTAGGCGGCCGCGCGCATCCCGTCCACCTGCTGCTGCAGCGTCGCGACGACCTGCTCATCGCTGGTCAGCGCGAAGTACCCGGCGCCGGCGGTGATCAGCAGCGGGACTCCGTAGTAGCCGAGCAGGGCCGCGGTGTCGCGCTCGCCCCGGCCGCACGCCGCGAACACGTCCAGGTACTCACCGAACCACCGGGTCACGTCGCCTGAGTCCACGGCCACGGACCCTACCGCCGCCGCGCTCGCGCCGCCAGGGTCAGCCCAGCGCGCCGAGAGCCCGCTCCCACGGATAGGTGTCGAACCGCGGCGCGGCGCCGTCGGCCGGGCCGGTCCCGCCGTCGTCGCGCCCGGCGGCATCCAGCACCGCCACGCCTGCCGCGCGCAGCCGGGCGAGGCTGGCGGCCAGCGCCGGGTGGGCGGCCAGCGGTCCGTGCACCCAGGGCACCGCCGCGACCGGGATGCCCATCCCGATCGCCTCGTTGATCAGGCCCAGGGCGAGCGTGTCGCTGATGCCCGCGGCCCACTTGTTCACCGTGTTGAACGTCGCCGGCGCGACCAGGACCGCGTCCGGCGGCGGCAGCACGTCCGGCTCCCCCGGCATCTTGTACGCCGACCGGACCGGGTGGCCGCACAGCGCCGCCAGCTCGTCCAGGTCGCCGGCCAGCCACCGCGCGGCGGTCGGCGTCAGGATGAGGCAGACATCCCAGCCCCGGCGCTGCGCCGCGGTGATCACGGCCGGGATGCCGGGCACCACGCCCGCCCCGCCGGCCACCAGGTACAGGACGCCGCTGCCGGCAGGAGAAGGCACGATGACGATAATCTCACTGCCCGCATCCGCACGCGCCGTCCCCCGGGAGTGAGTACCTTGCCCGAGCAGCCGCTGGCGTCCCGGATGGCCCGGCCGGAGGACTATGACGCCATCGCGGCCGTCGTGAACGACTGGTGGGGCGGCCGGGACATCCTGCCCGCGCTCCCCCGGCTGTTCCTGGACCATTTCCACCGCACCAGCCTGGTCATCGACCGGCCGGGCGGCCCGGCCGGCAGCAGGCCCGCCGGAGACGCGGCGCCGGGCGTGCCGCTGGCTTTCCTGATCGGGATCCTGTCGCCGTCGCAGGCCGAGCTCGCCTACATCCACTTCGTCGGCGTCGCGCCCGCCGCGCGCGGCCGGGGCCTGGCCCGCCAGCTGTACGCGGAGTTCTTCGAGCTGGCCCGCGCCGACGGGCGCCGGGCCGTCTGCGCCATCACCGCGCCGGTGAACACCGGATCGATCGCCTTTCACCGGCAGCTGGGCTTTGCGGTGACCGGCCCGGTGGCGGACTACGAGGGCCCCGGCCGGGACTACGTGCTGTTCCGGCGAGCCCTGTAGGCGCAGCGCGGCGGCCGGTCAGCCAGCGCGGCGAGCGGCCGCCCGGCCATTCTCAGCGCGCGCCCGGCACGGTCAGTCCGTCGAAGATCACCCGCAGCGCCTTCGTCCGCACCTCGAGGTCCAGCTGGGCATGCGCGCCCGCCCGCGCCATGCCGACGACCAGCGCGTAGAACTCCGGCAGGCTGATGTCGGTCCGCACCGCGCCCGCTGCCTGCGCCCGCGCCAGCAGCACGCCCACGGCCTGCGACAGCTGCTCCGAGGCGCGCTCCGCCGGGCCGGTATCGCCGCCCGCGTCCACCAGCGCGTCGACGAGCGCGATCTTGCTGGGCCCGTCCGACACCATCGCGGTGAACATCTCCAGCAGCGCCCGCCCCGGATCGGCGGCGCCGGCCAGTGACTCCGCGCGCTCGCGCATCCGGTCGAACCGCCGCACCAGGACCGCGTCCAGCAGGTCGGCCTTGGCCGGGAAGTGCCGGAACACCGTCGCGATGCCAACCCCGGCCCGCCGGGCCACCTCCTCGGTCGAGGCCGACTCGCCGCCCGCGCCGAAGACCTCCTGCGCCGCGTCGAGGATCGCGGCCCGGTTGGACCGCGCGTCCGCCCGCTGGGCCCGCGCCGGGCCGGCCCCGGTCCCCCGCTCATCTCATCGCTCCCGCCTGCGGTTGCCAAATGGAGTCATCACTCCGTATAGTCGAACGGAGTCGTCACTCCGGATAGTACCTGCCCGGGCCCGCCGCCCGCGCTGCCTGCGGGCAGCTGATTTCCCGCGGCCCGCCAGCCGGGTGCACCCGCCTGCCCGCACGCACGCACGCTCTGGGAGTCCTCCATGCCTGATCCTGACAGCTCCGCCGCCGCGTCACCCGCCGCTGTCTTTCACCAGCTCATCGACGGTGTGTGCAGCCGGCGCCTGGATGAGCTGCCCGCGCTGTACGCCGAGCAGACCGATGTGCGGCACCCGATGGACCCGCGCCTGCCGCCGGCGCTGACCACCCGCCAGCAGCTGGCGCAGCATTTCACGGGCGGCTTCGAGACCCTGGGCGAGATCCGCTTCGAGGCCGCGGCCATCACCGTGCACCAGACCGCCGACCCCGAGGTGGTCATCGGCGAGTTCGAGTACCGCGGGCAGGCGCCGGGCAGCGGCGAGCACGTTCGCCATCCCGAACATCTTCGTGCTGCGGGTCCGCGACGGCCAGATCGTCGAGTCCCGCGACTACGCCGATCACGCAGTGCTCGGGCAGGTGCTCGGCCGGGCCGGGGAGTCAGGTGAGACCCCGGCTGCCGCGGCGGACTGGCGGGCGATCGCGCAGCGGCGTTATGAGGACGCCGTGTTCGCCGGCGACCACGGGGGGCTGGACACCGCGGACGCCGAGCTCCGCGCGGTGGAGGCGGACCTGTCGCTGGCCCGCTGCCGGATCACGCACTCGCGGTTCCTGGCTGGCGGCCCGGCCGACGAGGCCACGCTCCACCAGGCTCGACGCGCCGCCGAGCTGTACGCCGGGCTCGGCGACGCCCGCGGCGAGGCGGAAGCCCGGTTCTGGATGGCCCTGTTCCACCAGGTCGCCCGCGGCGATCACCAGGCCGCGCGGCCGCTGCTGGAGCGCGCCGAGCAGCTGGCCAGCGCCGCGGGTGACCGCCTGACACTGTCCTACGTCGCCCGGCACATCGGCGCCGCCGAGGAGGCGGCGGGGCGGCCGGAGGCGGCGCGGCAGCGGTATGAGCAGTCGCTGGCGCTGCGCCGCGAGACCGGGTTCCAGCGGGGCGTCGCGGCGGCGCTGCTGACCCTGGCCCAGCTCACCGCCGAGCACGGTGACCCCGGCGCGGCCCGCGAGCTGCTGGCCGAGGCCGATGCGGTCGCCCGGGCGCATGATGCCGCCGGCATCCGGCGCTACA
Organism: uncultured Actinomycetota bacterium; assembly: GCA_963780555.1. GTDB lineage: Bacteria > Actinomycetota > Actinomycetes > Streptosporangiales > Streptosporangiaceae > DASUBV01. The sequence goes on from CAWACD010000002.1 coordinate 2,043,299, forward strand.
TCGGCCAGGCGCAGGCGGAGCTGGCCGCGCCGCAGCCGTGAGCCACGGCCGCTGAGCCACGGCCGCTGAGCCACCGCGGCAGCGGCCGCTGCGGTTACTGTGGCGCGGGATGAGCGCGCAGCCGACCGGGTGCGCCGGACGGCCCGGTGCGGCGGACAGGCCGGGGTGGCCCGCCGATGAGTTCCGCTGCGCGGGCCCGTCAGCACACCGAGCCGCTGGCCGGCGGCTGGCCCGCAGAACGGAGCGCAACGATGCCGCAGAACCCACCGGACCACCCGGCGGCTGGCCAGCCGCAGGTCCGCGACCGCCAGGAGCAGGCCTACGCCGGGATCCCGGTCACGGTCACCATGGCGACCTTCCCGGCCGCGGCGGACACGACCTTCCCCGAGCTGTTCGGCTGGCTCGCCGAGCACGGGATCGCCCCGGCCGGGCCGCCGTTCATCCGGTACCACGTGATCGACATGGAAGCGGACCTGGAGATCGAGTTCGGCGTCCCGGTGGACGGGCCGGTCCAGGGCGCCGGCCGGGTCCGGCCGGGCGTCCTGCCGGCCGGCCGGTACGTGACGCTCCTGCATACCGGCCCGTATGACGGGCTGGTGGCCGCGAACGCCGCGGTGCAGGAGTGGGCGGGCCAGCAGGGCATCACGCTGGCCTCCGCCGCGGACGGCAGGCGCTGGCCAGGCCGGGTCGAGCACTACCTGAGCGACCCGCGGGAGGTCACTGACCCGGCCCGGTGGGAAACCGAGGTGGCCTACCTGACCGGCGACGGCCCGGCCTAGCCAGGCGAGCCATGCGCCGGCCGGCGCTCAGCCGGCGCTGGCCCCGTCGCCGGCCAGTCCGAACATGCCCGCGAAGCGCTCCACCATCATGTCGCGGCCCTTGAGGTCGGCCACGACCTCGGCCGCGAGCAGCTCATCAACGCCGGCCCGCTGGCCGGCGCCGCCCGCCGGGCCGACGGGCACGATGATGGCCGGCGCCGCGCGCTCGTAGGCGGTCAGCCCGGCCGGACCCGGCTGGCCGGCCGCCCCGGCCGCATCGTGCTCGATGAGGGCCCGGATGTTGGCCGCGACGACCTGCGCCTGGCGGCCGGCCGCGCCGGCGGTCTTGTGATCGGCGTCGGCGACATCGCCGAGGACAAAGACGCGCTCCTGGCCGGCCACCTGAAGGTAGGGCGTCGCGGCGACGAAGCCGTCGGCGCCGCGGGCGGCGGCCAGCTCGCCGGACAGGTAGTCGCTGACCGGGTTCACGCCGAAGCAGCGGAACCAGATATCGGCGGTCAGCTCCGTGCCGGACTGCGTCTGCACGGTGAACTCGCCCAGCTCGGCCGGCGGCACCGGCGGCAGCTCCCGCAGCGGGCTGGACAGCAGGACGCGAACCCCGGCCGCGGTGAGCTGACGGCGCAGCTCGGCCTTGAGGTCGGGGCGGAACCGGGCACCCAGGATGTCGTCGGCGGCGTCCAGCAGGGTGACCTGCTTGCCCGGCCAGAAGGCCGCGATCTCGCCCGCCAGCTCGATGCCGACGGCGCCGGCGCCGACCAGCAGCACGCGCCGGGCGGCGCTGAGGGCGGCGTGCGCGGCCCGGACCCGCTCGTGGGCGGTGGCGGCATCGTCGGCGTCGCTCTTGGCCGGGAACGGGTACTGCGAGCCGGTGGCCAGCACGAGGAAGTCGGCGCGGATCTCCTCGCCGGAGCCGAGGGTGACATGGCCGGCGTCGGCCTTCACGGCGCGGTCCTGCAGCACCCGGCCGCGGCTCAGCAGCCGCCCGTAGGGGAAGTAGATCCGCGGCAGCCAGGCCGGGTCGGCCAGCGCGCGCAGGGATGCCACGTTATGCACGAACGCGTCCTTCGGCTCCACCAGCACGACGTCGGCCACGTCGTCCAGGGCCCGCGCGACGGCAATGCCGCCGTATCCGCCGCCGAGGACCACCACGGTGGGCGCGGCGGCGTCCGGGCCGGTGCGGGGGCTAGCCGGGGACTCGCTCATCTGCACTCCAGGTTCAGCTCGGGATCCTGCCGGGGACGGCTGCCTGACCGTCCGGTTCCGGCCTGACTCTCTGTCTGCCAGATAATATAAGATACAGAGTATCTGTCAGGCAGATCATCTGAGGCCGCAATACGGGAGGGTACGATGGCCGCCATGACCGCTGCCGGCGCCCCTGATGCGGCGTGCGGGGGCGTGCTCCGCAACGACCTGGGCTGGGCGCTGGGCGTGGTGTTCCGGTCGTATGTGAAGGCGGCCACGGCCGCTTTCGCCGACGTGCCGGGCGGGCCGCGCGGCTACCAGGTGCTGGCCGCGGCGACCCGCGGCGAGCCGGGCAGCCAGCTGGAGCTCGCGCAGCACCTGGGCGTGGATCGCACCGTGATGACCTACCTCCTCGATGACCTGGAGCGAGCCGGCCTGATCGGGCGGCGCCCCGACCCGGCCGACCGGCGGGCCCGCCGCATCGCCGCCACGGCGGCCGGGCGCGGCCTGCTGGCCGACCTGGACCAGCGGCTGGCGGCGGCCGAGCATCAGGTGCTGGCCGGGCTGGACGCCGAGGGCGACCGGCAGGAGTTCCGCGAGCTTTTGCGGCGGCTGGCGACGCACGTGGCCGCGACCGACCCGGCGCCCGGCAGCTGCGCGGCGGCCGGCCCGGCCGCCTGCTGAGCCGGGACCGGGCCGCTCCCTGCGGCGGCGCCCGTCAGCCGTGCGCGAGCCGGTAGTGACCGGCCAGCACGTCATCGCCGAAGTCGCTGCGCGGGCGGCGCAGCACGGTGTGCGCGTGGTTGGCGTCGTCCTGGGTGTTGTCGTACTCGATCAGCAGGTCATCGCCCTGCACCCGGTAGTAGTGCGGGCCGCCGGGCGTGACCGGGCCCTCCCAGGCGAAATACAGCTCGGCGGCATCGATCCGCCGGGCCTCGCGGCGGGCCAGGCTGGCGGGCAGCCGGTCCAGGTACACCGCTGCGAGCTGGCGCAGCAGTGCCGCGGCGCCCGGCCCGAGCGCGCCGCTGCCGATCCCGGCCGGCTCGAGGGCCCCGGCCAGCCGCGGGCTGCGCGCGGTGCGGATGTCGCGGGGGGCGCTGGCGGACACCACGGCCTGCTCCCGCCCGCCGGGCCCGAGCACGTCCAGCAGGCCGCGGGCCAGGTCCTCCTCGGGGGCCAGCGGCCGGGAGACCGGCCGCCCGGCGTAGCTGACCCGGGCGGGGTTGGCGCCGAGGAACACCGGGGCCGGGGAGACTTCGTCGCCGGCGATGGTCATGGTCACCGAGACGTGATGCCCCTCGAACCGCCAGGACCACGGCTGGCCGCCGTCCGGGTCGCCGAACACGGCTACCCAGTAGTCGCCGCTGTGCCGGCCGCGGCTGCCCTGCTCGGTGCGGTCCAGCACCTCCTCCAGCGCCATGATCCCCATGACCTGGGCGAAGGCATGGTCGCTGAGCGCGGTGGACAGCAGCTGGTGGGCGGCCTTGCGGGCGGCGATGCTGAGCCCGGCGATGCAGGCGCCGGGCCGCGGCTCGGGCCGGTACTCCAGCCAGCGGCGGGCGGCGTCGTCGGTGAACGGCAGGGCGCCGAGCTCACGCTGCCGGTCGGTCAGGGTGGCCAGGAAAGCGGCCGCGGCAGCGCGCATCTGCCCGGCTAGTGCGTCAGGAACCATGGTCCCGGTATACCCGGATAACGGCAGTTGCGTCTTACCGGCACCAGGCGAGCCGGCTGACGCCGGGCCGGCGCCGCGGGACTAGCTCCAGCCGGTGCGCTCCTTCAGCCAGGCCAGGGCCACCTTCCCCTGAGCGGCCTGGAAGGCCCGCACCGTCGGCAGGCCGGGCGGCGGGGGCTGGCGGGACCGGTAGAGCAGGTACCCGGTGATGGCCGCCAGCACGGCGGTCACCGCGCCGCGGTCAGCGCCCGCGGCGGCCGGGTGCGCGGCGAGAATCTGCCCCGGCGGCGGACCGCCCTGCATCGCGACGCTGGGCAGCATCATGACCAGGTCAAACCACGGTGCCGCCGAGCACGCCCAGGGCCAGTCCACGAAGATAACCCGGTCCCCGGCCAGCAGGATGTTGTCCGACCGGATGTCCCCGTGCGCCAGGGTGCTCCCGGCGGCGGCATGCTCCCAGCCGGCCTCCAGGTCGGCCAGGGCGGTCAGGTGCTCGCGGGTCCAGCGGTCCAGCCCGGCCCCGGACCCGCCCGCGGCCCCCGCGCCGTTGCTGCCTGCTGCGCTCGCTGCCCCGCTCGCGGCCAGGCCGGCCAGCATCCGGAAGCCGCGGAAGGACCGGCCGTGCACCTCAGCCGCGGTCGGTGCCTCGACCGGCGCGGGCGTCAGGGTGCGGGCCAGGTCAGCCATCGCCGCCAGCACCCGGTTCAGCTCGGCGGGCCGCCACGGCTGGGCCGGCATGGCGCCGTCCACGTCCTCGAACAGCAGCGCCACCCAGCCGCCGGCATCCACGCAGCCCAGGAAGCCGGGAGCCGGGACGTCCGGCGGCAGGGCCGCGGCGAACCGGGCCTCGGCCCGGTAGATGCCCGGCGACTCGGGGTTGAGCTCGGCTCCGACGGCCTTGACGAAGGCCCGGCGGCCGCCGGCCAGCTGCAGCCGGACCGCGGCGCCGGGCGAGAACCCGCCGGGCTGGGTGACGGCTGACACGATACGGCCGCCCAGCCGCCCGGCCACCTCCGCGCGCAGCCAGTCCGGCACGCGGTCCCAGGGCAGCCGGACGCCGCCGGTCAGGGCCGCCCCGCTGTCAGGGGGCGGTGAGGATCCGGGGGCCGTCATCGGTGATCGCCACGGTGTGCTCGACGTGCGCGGCCCGGCTGCCGTCGCCGCTGCGCAGGGTCCAGCCGTCGTCGTCTACCCGGTAGCTGTCGTGCCCGCCCGCCATGAACCACGGCTCGATCGCGAGCACCAGGCCGGCGCTGAGCTTCAGGCCGCGGCCGGGGCGGCCGTCATTGGGGACCGACGGTGACTCGTGCATCGTGTGCCCGACGCCGTGCCCGCCGAAGTCGGTGTGCAGGCCGTACCCGGCCTCGCGCGCGACGGCGCCGATCGCGGCCGAGATGTCCCCCAGCCGCCCGCCGGGCCGGGCGGCATCGATGCCCGCGGTCAGGGCCTGCTCGGTGGTCTTGATCAGGCGCAGGTCGGCCGGGTGCGGCGTGCCGATGGTGAAGGAGATCGCGGCGTCGCCGGTCCAGCCGTCCAGGACGGCGCCGCAGTCGATGCTGAGCAGGTCGCCGTCGCGCAGCCGGTAGGGGCCGGGGATGCCGTGCAGCGCCGCGTCGTTGACCGACGCGCAGATCACCGCCGGGAACGGCGCGTGCGCGAAGCTCGGCTGGTAGCCCAGGAACGGGGACGTCGCGCCCGCGCCGGCCAGCACCTGCCGGGCCACCTGGTCCAGGTCATCCAGCGCCACCCCGGCGGCCGCCTCGTCCCGGACTGCGGCCAGCGCGGCCGCCACGACCTGGCCCGCCGCGCGCATCGCCTCGATCTCGCCCGGCGACTTCAGCTCAACCATCGCCGCCCTCGCCTGTTCGGTCCTCGTCCGTACTATCCGTGCCACGCTGATCCTCACCTGCACCCTGCTGGCACGCGTCCTGCTCATCGGGGTCCCAGATGTAGGGCGTCGTGCGCGCCAGCTCCGAAAAGCCCAGCCGGGCCAGGATAGGCGCGCTGGTCGGCAGGGCGTCCACCTGAAGGTACCGGTAGCCGCGGGCCAGGGCCAGCCGGGCCCGGCAGGCCACCGTGGCGCGGTACAGGCCCCGGCCGCGCCACTGCGGCAGCGTGCCGCCGCCCCACAGGCCGGCGAACTCGGCGCCCGGCGGGTACTCGATCCGGGCCGCGCACACCGGCTCGTCGCCGGCGAAGGCGATCACCATCTGCACCGACGCGGGTGAGTCATTCAGCCGGGCCGCCAGGGACCGGTGCAGCCGGGGCTGATCCCGGCCGAAGACCCGCGCATGCAGGGAAAAGACCTGGTCCAGGCCGGCCTCGCCGGTCACCTCCCGGACCGTCACGCCATCGGGCAGCGGCACGTCCGCGGTGACCTTCGCGGCCTCGGCCACCATGAGTGCCTCGGTCTCATCCGGGACAAACCCGGCCGCCGCGAGCCGCTGCCCCAGGTCGGCGGGCTGGTCATAGTCGTAGAGCTTCCACTCCACCTGCTGGCGCCGGGACCGGAAGTACGCCACCTGGGCCGCGATCACGGCATCGGCGTTGCCGGCGTCCAGCCGGGACCAGGTGATCCACGAGGACCCTTGATCATCGGTGGCAACCCAGCGCACGATGGTGCCGTCCGCCTCGGCCCGCGCGCCCGGCTCGTCGGCCTGCGTGCCCTGGCGGACCTGGATGTCAAACGCGGCCAGCGCGCTGTCAGAGATGGTCATCGCCAGCTAGACCACCACGCGGCCGGCGGCCGCGCAAGTTGATTACCCGCACGGGAGGAGCCCCATATGACCGTCGGCGAGCAGGCGGCCGATGTCAGCTTCGCGATCATCGGCACCGGGTTCTCCGGGCTGGGTGCCGCGATCACGCTGCGCCGGGCCGGCTACCACGACCTGGTCCTGCTGGAGCGGGCCGGCGACGTCGGCGGGACCTGGCGCGACAACTCCTATCCCGGCTGCCGCTGCGACGTGCAGTCCAGCCTGTACTCGTTCTCCTTCGCGCCCAAGCCGGACTGGAGCGAGACCTTCCCCTCCCAGCCGGAGCTGCGCGCCTACCTGGAGCAGGTGACCGACCGGTACGGCCTGCGGCCGTTCATCCGGTTCGGCCGCGAGGTCAGCTCGGTGCGCTGGGACGAGGCGGCGCGGCGCTGGCTGATCGCCACCGGCCAGGGCAGCTACCGGTCCCGGTACGTGATCGCCGGGAACGGCTTCCTGGTTGAGCCGTCCCGCCCGGCCATCCCCGGCCTGGACGGCTTCGCCGGGACGGTCATGCACTCGGCCCGGTGGGACCACTCGTGGTCGGCGGCCGGGCGGCGGATCGCGGTCATCGGGACCGGCGCGTCGGCGATCCAGATCGTCCCGCAGATCCAGCCGGCGGCCGCGCACCTGACGGTGTTCCAGCGCACCGCGGCCTACGTGCTGCCGCACACCAACCGGCCGGTGCGGCCCCGCGAGCGCCGCCTGTACCGGGCCGTGCCGGCCGCGCAGCGGGTGGCCCGCGCGCTCACCTACGCCCAGCGCGAGCTGCTGGCCATCGGGTTCGTGCTGCGGCCGCAGATCCTGCAGCGGGCCGAGGCGATCTGGCGGCGGCACATGGAGCGGGCGATCAGCGACCCGCGGATGCGCGAGCAGCTCACCCCCGGCTACCGGCTGGGCTGCAAGCGGATCCTGCCCTCCAACGACTTTTATCCCGCGCTGGCCCGCGACAATGCCGCCCTGGTCACCGACCCGATCACGGAAGTCACCGCCGGACGCGGTGGTGACCGCCGGCGGGACCCGTCACCCGGTCGACACGATCATCCTGGCCACCGGGTTCCACGTCAGCGACAACCCGATGCTGGGCAAGGTCACCGGCCGCGGCGGCCGCACGCTGGCGCAGGCCCTCGGCCAGACCTACCTGGGCACGGTGGTGCCCGGCTTCCCCGGCTACTTCCAGCTGACCGGCGCCAACACCGGGCTGGGCCACAGTTCCATGGTCTACATGATCGAGAGCCAGCTGGCCTACATCATCGACGCCATCAAGCAGGCCGAGGCGGCCGGCGGCGCGCCGCGGGAGGTGCGGGCCGACGTGGCCGCGGCCTACAACACCCGGCTGCAGCGCCGGCTGCCCGGCACCGTCTGGGGCACCGGCTGCCGCAGCTGGTACCTGGACAGCGCCGGGCGCAACCTGACGCTGTGGCCGGGATTCACCTTCGACTTCCGCCGCCGGACCCGCCGCTGCCGCCCCCGCGACTTCACTACCGCCGGCCCGGCGTAGCACCGTGCCGGGGTTGTCACCACTGCCCCGGCTTGTGCCCTGAGCAGGCAACTTCCTGCCAGGGCAGCTACCGGGCCTGGCACTGTGCCTGGCAGACTGGCAGGCACCCGCGGGGGCGGGCAGCACAAGTGACGGGGGATCGATGACGACGGGGGCCGGCCTGACCGCGCGCTCCGGCGAGGTGGTTCTGGCGCTGGAGCCGACCACCATCGCCGAGTGGGACGTGCGCGACATGGTCTGCGGCGACCGGTCGGCCGGCCTGGCGCTGGCCACCCGCGAGGAAGCCGAGCAGCTGCTGGGCGACGTCGCGCTGGGCGTGCCGCGGCTGAGCCCGGTGCGCCGCCTGCTGCCCGGCCAGGGGGCCGCGGCCGGGGACTCCGCGCCGCCGGCGCTGCGCGGCCCGGACACCGCCGCCGCCGCGCGGCCCGCCGCCGGCGACCCGGCGGCACAAGCCGGCCCGGCCGCGGGCCCGGCGAGGGCGGGCAGCGGCGAGCGCGCCGACGCCGGGCCGGTCGTGCCGCTGAGCCCGCCGCCGGCCGCGCACGCCGGGCGGTATGACTTTCATCTCATGGAGCTGCCGGTGAGCATCTCGGTCCCGGCCGGCCGGACCCTGACCCGGCTGCGGCTGGGCCTGCGCGCGGAGCCCGCGCAGCACCAGGCCGTCCCGGTCGTTGCCTACGACCTGTTCCCCGAGCTGGAGGACGCCTCGCAGCGGCTGGCCAACCCGGTGGCGTGGAACGTCAGCGGCGCCGCGCTCAGCGAGTCGTTCACCGCCTACGTGATCTGGCGGGCGCCGCGCAACATGCCGCTGCGGGTCTCGGCGAGCATGCTCGGGGAGCTGCTCGGGACCGGGGACCCGCCCGGCGATTCCGGGGCGCTGGCCGGCCGCCTGACCCCGCGGATGCGCAAGGCCCAGTTCCGGTCCGCCAGCCAGCTGTATGAGATCCCGGCCTGGGGCGCACCGCCCTCATCCAGGTCCTGAGCCGGGCCCGGCCGCGGCGTCCCGGAGCGGTTATTCCGATACGTGTCATTCCGTATCCAATTCCGATACGGATGAGGATCGCATCTTTCCGGAACGCGTCCGTGCCGTTAAGAAGATGGGCCGGAATGGCATGCCCGCACCGCGCGCCGCCCCGTCAGCCGGCGGCGGGGTCGGGATCGAAGGAGTCCACGCGGAACCGGATGTGCAGCTGCAGGGCCTCCAGGAAATGCCGGGCCGCCGCGTCGTTAGGGTCAAAGACGAGTTCCCAGTGATGGGTCGTGCCGTCCTCGTCGTCCCAGCTAATGAGAGCTTTCATGATGGGCCAGGACATACCCGGCTGTCGCCCCGCCATGCGCGCCGCCCGGGCAGCAGGCAGAATCCGGGCTATGAGCAGCGCAGCAGCACCGGATCAGACGGCTGGCCCGCAGCCGCCGGAAGTCCGCGACGCGGCCGAGGGCGATCTGGCGGGCATCGCCGCCGTCGCGATCGCCGCCGGCCAGGACGAGGAGTGGAGCGGCTCGGATCCGGCCTACGTGCGCTACCTGATGGCCGCCGGCCGGGTCGTGGTAGCCGTCCGGGACGGCCGGGTCACCGGCTTCGGGGCGACCCGCCAGACTGGCTCCGGGCGCGCTGCCGCGGTGATGCTCTGCGACCTGTTCGTGGACCCGCGGGCGCACGGCGGCGGGACCGGCCGGGCCATCCTCACCGCGCTGTTCGCGGGCGCCGGCCCGCGGATGACGTTCAGCAGCCTGCACAGCATGGCCCTGCCGCTGTACACCAGCTTCGGGCTCGATGCCTGGTGGCCGCTGCTGTACCTGTCCGGCGACGCGCGCGAGCTGGCCATGCCCGCCGGGTGGAGCGCCGAGGCGGCGACGGCCGCTCAGGTCAGCGACCAGGAGCGGGACTGGGCGGGCGACGGCCGGGCGGCGGACTATGCCGCGTGGGCCGGGCGGCCGGGCGCTCAGGCCCTGATCGCCCGCCGGGACGGCCGGGTCCGCGCCGCCGGGATCGCCGCCGGGGACGCTGGCACGTTCGGGCTCACCCACCTGGCCCTGGCCCCCGACGAGGAAGCCGCCGCACCGCAGGACGCCCGGGATGCGGTCCTGGCCGCGCTGGCCTGGCTGGGCCGCGGTGGCGCCACGCTGGCCCGGGCCTGGCTGCCCGGCCCGCACCCGGCCGTCCGGGCGCTGCTGGCCGCGGGCTGGCGGACCGGGGACTTCGACCTGTTCATGGCAACCGACCCGGAGCTGCTCGACCCCCGGCGCGCCGTGCCCAGCCCGGCCCTGCCCTGAGCCGGCCCGGCTCTGTCCTCAGCCAGCCCGGCGGCGGGCCGGCTAGCCGTCCGCGCCGGCGAACCGCAGCGCCTCGCGGGCCAGCGGCAGCCAGTCCTGGCCCGAGCCGGGGCTGAGGCTGAACCACTCCTTCATCGGCGTGCCCTTGTTCGCGTCGAACGGCTCGCCCTCCCCCGCGGCCACCAGCTCGGTGACCCGCCGCGCGGGCAGCTTCACCACCAGGCGGCCGCGGACGAGCATCGCGAAGATCTTGCCGCGGTACTTCAGCGCCGAGCGGCCGAAGCCGGACCCGCCGGCCGGCGGGGTGACCCCGGCGACCGGGATCAGCTCGTCGATCAGGTCCGCGTACCGGTCCGCCGGGCTCAGGCCCTGGCCTGCCGTCTGCGAGCTCATGGGGCCACCCTAGGGCGGCGCGCCGACAGCCGGCCCGCGCCCGGCCGCGCTCGTCGGCTACCGTCTACCGGCAGGCAACCGCGCACCCGGAGGGCACATGGCCTGGCAGCAGCTCGCCGACCTCCCGTTCTCGTCGGCGCTGACCGCGCACGAGGCGGGCCTGGTCACGGCCGAGACCTACGACGGCGCGCACATCGACGGGGCGACCCTGGAGGACCAGGACGGGTCGGCCAGCTCATTCCTGGAGTGCGCCTTCACCCGGGTCACGCTGCAGCAGTGCCGCCTGACCCGCGCCCGGTTCACCGATGTCTGGCTGTCCGATGCCCGGCTCATCTCGACCAGCGCGCCGCACTCCAGCTGGCAGGACGTCACGTTCACCGGGGCGGTGCTGGCCGGGGTGGAGGTCTATGCCTCCCTGTTCCGCCGGGTCACCTTCGACCACTGCAAGCTGGACACGGTGAACTTCCGGGACGCCGACCTCACCGACGTCACCTTTGACACCTGCGTGCTGCGCAACGTCGACTTCGGCGGGGCGCGGCTGAAGCGGACCGCGTTCCCGCAGTCCCGGCTGGCCGCCACCAAGCTGGTGCAGACGACCCTGGACCAGGTGGACCTGCGCGACGCCGAGCTCGGGCTGCTGGCGGACCCGACGTCGCTGCGCGGCGCGATCGTGACCACGGCTCAGCTGATCGACATGGCGCCGCTGCTGGCCGACAGCATCGGCATCGTCGTGAACGACGGCTAGCGCCGGCACCCGCCGGGCCAGCGGCTGGCCCGGCCGGCGGGCCGGGGGTCGATGTGAATCTTGGGGGCGGGCCCCCAGGCCGGGTCGCGGTGGCCGGCCAGCACGCTGGCCGCCTCGTCCAGGGCAACGGTGGCCGCGATCAGCGGCCGCGGGTTGACCTCGCCGGCGGCATAGCTCTCGATCGCGCGGGCCAGCCCGGCTGAGCCGCCCAGGATGCCGGTGATGGTGACGTCCTTGAGGACCGCGATCCGGCTGTCGATCATGCTCGGCTTCCCGGCCAGCCCGATGCAGACGACCCGGCCGCCCGGCTCCACCAGCTGCAGGGCCAGGGCGGGCAGCCCCGGCGCGTTGGAAGCGTCAAGCACCGCGTCCCAGCGCAGCCGGGGCAGCGTGTCGGTAGTCCAGGCGCTCGGTCAGGCCCAGGGAGCGGGCAAAGCTCAGTGAGGTGTCGTTCTCGCCGAGCAGGTGCACCTCGGCGCCCCCGGCCGCGGCCAGCTGCGCGCACAGCAGCCCGATGGTGCCCGGCCCCAGGATCAGCAGCCGGCCGCCCGGCTCCAGGCCGGCGGCGCGGACCGCGCGCAGCGCGTTGCCGCCCGGCTCGGCCAGCGCCCCCAGCGCCGGGTCCAGGTTCGGCGGCAGCTCATGCAGGGCCCAGGCCGGGACCGGGAGCCGCTCGGCGAGCGCGCCCGGCCAGCCCCGCCGGATGCCGATCTCGTAGCGGTCCGCGCACAGGTGGTGCCGCCCGGCCTGGCAGCGGTAGCAGCGGCCGCAGCCGAGCATGGTGTCGCCGGTAACCCGCCGGCCCAGCCAGGCCGGGTCCGCGCCGGGGCCCGTGGCCCGGACCACGCCGCACCACTCATGGCCGATCCGCAGCGGGTAGCTGGCCTCCCCGGTATGCAGGTAGCCCAGCTCGCCGGTGAACAGCTCGACGTCGGTCCCGCACACGCCGGCCCGCTCGACGCTGACGATCACCTCGCCCGGCCGCGGCTCCGGCGGCGCGACGTCCTGGACCTCCGCGCTGCCCGGCCCCGTGATCACGAACGCGCGCATCATCACCTCGGGGTCATGCCGCCGGCCAGCCCCAGCCGGCGCACAGCCCGCCGGCTCTCGGCTCCGGCGGGAAACGCCTCTCAGTACAGCATGCCGGGCGCCGTGCCTGCTCCCGGACGGCCGCCCCGGCTGCTGCCAGCGTCACCTGGCATGCTCAGGTCGTGCCTGATCTGTCCCCGCCGCCGTGCGCGCCCGACCCCGGGTCGCCGCGAGCCGCGCCGCCGGACGCCGCGCTGCGCTGGGCGGCCGCGGTAGCCGGCGGCGGGCCGGCCCGGCTGCTGCGGGCCCTGAATGAGCACGGCTCGCCGTGGCTGCTGCAGGCCGGCCCCGGCAGGTCGTGCTGCGCACCGGTCAGGCCGCCGAGGCGGACATGCTCGCGACGGAGGCGGCGGGGCTGGCGGTCGCCGGGGCGGCCGGCTTCCCGGTGCCGCGGCTGCTCGGTCATGACGGCGGGGCGGCGGCCGGCCTCCCGGTGCTCCTGGTCAGCTGCGTGCCGGGCCGCAGCACCATCCCCGTGGCGGCCAGCCCGGCCCGGCTGGCTGCGCTCGGCGCGCTGACCGCCCGGCTGCATACTCTCGCCCGCGCGCCCGGCCCGGGGCTGCCCCGCCGCGACTGCCCGATCGGCACCACCGGGCAGGCCGCGCTGCGCGACGGGCACGACGCCGGGCCGCTGCGGCGCGCCGCGGCCGCCCGGATCAGAGCCGCCCGGCCGGTCAGTGACGTGACCGTGTTCGTGCACGGGGATCTGTGGCAGGGCAACGTGCTGTGGGACGGCGACGAGCTCACCGGGGTAGTGGACTGGGACTGCGCGGGCGCCGGCCCGCCCGGCGTGGACCTCGGCTCGCTGCGGATGGACGCCGCCTTCTGCTACGGCCAGGCGGCCGCCGGCGACGTGCTGGCGGCCTACGAGCAGGCCGCGGGCGGGCCGGCGGCCGACGTCGCGTACTACGACGTCGTCGCGGCGCTGGCCACGCCGCCGCAGCTGGGCTGGTTCCCGCCGGTGATGGCCGCCCAGGGCCGCCCGGACCTGACCCGCGAGGTGCTGGTGCGCCTGGCATGAGACGTTCCTGGCCGCAGCCCTGGACCGGCTGCCCTAGCCCCGCCCGGCGCGGCCGGCGGCCCGCCGCCGTGCCATCATCGCCTGGGACGCAACCGGACATGCGTCACCAGCGACGCACGGCAGGACAACGCGACGGGAGAACGCGCACATGCCACACGTGGTGCTGACTGGCGGCAGCGGCAAGCTCGGCCAGGTCGTCCTGGCCGACCTGATCGAGCATGGCTACTCGGTGACCAGTGTCGACCTGGTCCGCCCGGCCGCCAGCCCGAGCCCGTTCATCCAGGCCGACCTCACCGACATGGGCCAGGCCATGGAGGTGCTGCACGGCATCGACAGCCAGCACGGCGGCGCTGATGCGCTGGTCCATCTCGGCGCGGTGCCCGCGCCCGGCATGCGGCCCGGCGCCGAGACGTTCCGCAACAACGCCATCTCCACCTTCAACGTCTTCTCCGCGGCCCGCCACTTCGGCATCCGCAACGTGGTGTGGGCCTCCAGCGAGACCGTCCTGGGGCTGCCGTTCGACACCCCGCCGCCGTACCTGCCGGTCGATGAGGAGTACGCCCCGCGCCCGGAGTCGGACTACTCGCTGTCCAAGGACCTGGGCGAGGAGATGGCCCGGCAGTTCTGCCGGCGGGAGCCGGAGATGAAGATCATCGGCCTGCGCTTCTCCAATGTCATGCTGGTCAGCGACTATGCCGAGTTCCCGTCCTTCGACGCCGACGCGCGGCTGCGCAAGTTCAATCTGTGGTCCTACATCGACGCCCGCGACGGCGCGCTGGCCGTGCGCAAGGCCCTGGAGGCGCAGCTGACCGGCGCGGAGGTGTTCATCATCGCGAGCCCGGACACGGTCATGACCCGGCCTGCCGCCGAGCTGGTGGCTGAGGTGTTCCCCGGCGTGCCGTGGAAGCGCGAGACCGGCCCGCACGAGACGCTGCTGTCCATCGACAAGGCCCGCCGGATGCTGGGCTACGACCCGCAGCACAGCTGGCGCGCCGAGGTCTAGCGGCGGCTGAGCCAGGCCGCCCACCGCTCCAGCCCGTCCTGCGGCCCGGCGCGGCCCACGCCGATGCGGAACCGGTCGGCGGGCACCGGTGTCAGGGCCGAGGCGTAGATGCTCGCGGGCAGCAGCAGCACGCCCTCGTCGCGGACCAGGTCCGCGCACATCGCCTCGGCCCCGTCGGCGCCCAGGTAGCGCGGGAAGCACACGCACCCGCCCTGCGGCGGCGCCCACTCGAACTTCTCCGGGAAGGCGGCGAAGAACTCGCCGAACACCGGCAGGTTGGCCGCCACCACCGCGCGGGTACGGCCCAGTACCTGCTCGCGGGCACGCAGCGCGATCAGGGCCAGGATCTCGCTGGGCGCGGAGTTGCAGATGGTGGTGTAATCCTTGGCCCGCTCCAGCCGCCGCAGCAGCTCACGGTCGCGGCAGGCGAGCCAGCCGATCCGCAGCCCCGGCAGGCCGTAGGCCTTGGACATCACGTTCAGCGACAGCGCGCGCGGCGACAGGTCGGCGGCCTGCGGCAGCGCCGCGTGCGGCGGCTGCTCCAGGCCGCGGTACACCTCGTCGCTGAACAGCGTGATGCCGCGCTCGTCGCACAGCGCGGCCAGCTCCCGCCACGTCGCCTCGTCCGGCACCGCGCCGGTCGGGTTGTTCGGGAAGTTCACCGACACCAGCCGGGTCTGCGGGCGCAGCGCCGCGCGCAGCTCGCCCAGGTCCAGCGCCCAGCCCTGCTCGGGCCGCAGCGCCACCCCGGTGACCTCGCACAGCGACATCGGCACCGTCTCGGCCGACTGGTAGTTCGGCGTGATCACCACGGCGTGGTCGGCCGGGCCCAGCAGGACCTGCATGGCCAGGTAGAGCGCTTCCTCGGCGCCGGCGCAGCACAGCACGTCGTCCGGGGTCAGCTGCTCATAGGTAGCCGCGATCGCCTCGCGCAGGGCCGGCAGGCCGCGCGATTCGGTGTAGCCGAGCGTCAGTGCCTCCCAGCGCTGCCGCGCGTCGTCATCGGCCAGCTCCAGCAGCTCGGCCAGCGCCATGGACTGCGCGTCGGAGGCGGTCAGGTGGTAGCGCGCGGTGAACTCCCAGCGCGCGAAGTAGCTCTCCAGGCGGAACTCGGGCAGCGCCGGCATCCGTTCTCCTTCCGTCCAGGCCGGGCCGCTACCGGCCCGGCTCGTCCCGCCGCCGCGCGACGTGCAGGACCGACTCCCAGTGGCGGCGCAGCATCCCGTCCGGGCGCAGCGCCAGCCGCCGGCGGATCTCGCCGTACAGCCGGTCCCGCTGCCAGTCCGCCATGGCGATGTGCCCGGAGAAGGTGTCCAGCAGCGCCAGGTAGCCGTCGGCGTCGTAGCCGACCTCCCAGTCGTAGCGGCGCACCGCCACGTCGCTGAACAGGCCGCTGCCCTCGATGTCAGCCCGGCTGTCGGGCAGCTCGCCGGGCCGCTGATAGCACTCGCCGGGCCGCAGGCCCTCGCCGATCTCGTCGTAGACGTCCTGGAGCTCGCGGAAGATCGGGTCACCGCCGTCGGGGAACACGTGCGCCTGGCCCCAGATGGCCAGGTGCCCGCCGGGCCGCAGCAGCTGCCGGGCGTGCCGGTAGCCGCGGGCCGGGTCGATCCAGTGCCAGGCCGTGGCCGCGTACACCAGGTCGAACAGCTGGCCCGGCGGCGGCTGCCAGGTCTCGAAGCTGGCGGTGATGACCTCGACGCCGGGGTAAGCGGCCAGGTTGACCCGCGCCGCGGCGGCCAGTTCCGCGCCCAGCTCCAGGCCGGTGATCCGCAGCCCCCGCCGGGCCAGCGGCAGCGTCGCCTTGCCGGTCGCGCAGCCCACCTCCAGCAGCTCAGCGCCGGGCTCCAGCCCGGCCAGGCTGATCAGGTCCGCGTACAGCTGCGCCGGGTACTCCGGCCGGGCCTGCTGGTAGCGGTCAGCGGCCGAGTTGAAGGTGGCCCGCAGGCGCTCGCGCTCGTGAGCTTCCACGGCCCGCATTCTCGCAGCCACGGCAGCCGCTGGCCTAACGGCTTTGCCCGGCAGAGCGGCCCCGGCCGCTTCTTGCTGTTATCAAAGTCCCGGCGGTGTGCGCCGCGGCGGGCGGCGGGCGGCGGGCGGGACGCTAGCTGAGGATCCGCAGCCGCTGCGGGTCATACAGCGGGGCGATCTGCAGCCGGGCCGGCACGTCCCCCGCCCCGGTGCGGACGGCGAAGCCGCCCTCCTTCAGCCACTGCCCGGTCACCCCCTCCGCGCGGCCCACCTGGGCCAGCGCGACCGGCCCGCCGACGGTGTAGCCGTAGGCCGCGGCCCGCACGTAGCCGACCCACTCGCCGTCCAGGTACAGCGGCTCGTTGCCGAACAGGTCGGCGGCCGGGTCGTCGACGGCCAGGCTGACCACCCGGTGCCGCGGCGGCCCGGCCTCGCGGGCCCGCAGCAGCGCGTCCCGGCCGGTGAACCCGCCGTCCTTGTCCCAGGCCACCGCGAAGCCCAGGCCCGCCTCCAGCGGGTTGTCGGTGTTGTCGATGTCGATGCCCATGTCCCGGTAGCCCTTCTCCAGCCGCAGGCCCGACATCGCGTCCAGGCCGACCAGCCGCAGCCCCAGGTCCGCGCCCGCGGCCACCAGGTCGTCGTGTACCCCGGCGGCGAACTCGGCCGGGACGTGCAGTTCCCAGCCCAGCTCGCCGACGTAGGTCACCCGGATGGCCAGCACCGGCGCGTAGCCGACATCGATCTGCCGGGCCGCCAGGTAGGGGAAGTCCTCGCTGGCCAGGCTGGCGTCGGTGAGCCGGCCGATCAGCGCCCGCGAGGCCGGGCCCTGCACCGTCAGCAGCGTGCTGCCCGAGGTGACGTCGGTGACCGTGACCACCTCGCCGGGCCGGGTCTCGCGGCGGATCAGCGGCTCGATCCGCCGGTGGATGATGTCGCTGGCGATGACCAGGAACCGGTCGTCGGTCAGCCAGGTCACCGTCACGTCCGCGACGATCCCGCCGGCGGTGTTCAGCCACTGGGTGTAGACCAGCCGGCCGGGGCCCAGCAGCACGTCGTTGGCCGACAGGCGGCTGAGCACGGCGGCCGCGTCCGGGCCCTGAACGATGAGCTTGGCCATCAGCGACATGTCGATAATCCCGACGGCCTCGCGGATCGCGGTGTGCTCAGCGCCGACCAGGTCATGCGAGGGCGCGCGCCGGAAATCCATCGCCGCGGCGGGCGGCTCGCCGGCGGGCGCGAACCACTCGGGGAACTCCCAGCCGGCCGAGGCGCCGAAGTGCGCGCCGGCCGCGGCCAGCCGGTCATGCAGCACCGAGCGGCGCACGTTCCGCCCGGTCGCGGGCTTCCAGGACGGCCAGACCGCGTCGCCGAACAGCACGCCGAGCTGCTCGACGGTGCGCTCGGCGCGGAACCGCCGGGACGTCTCGTAGGCCGCGGTCCGGTCCACCGCCACCGCCGTGGCATCCACCGGCGGCACCCCGTCGACGATCCAGTGCGCCAGCATGGCGCCGACCCCGCCGCCGGACAGGATGCCCAGCGAGTTCAGCCCGGCCGCCACGAAGTAGCCGTCCAGCTCCGGAGCCGGGCCCAGCAGCGGCCGGACGTCGGAGGTGAACGACTCCGGCCCGCAGAAGAACGTCCGCAGCCCGGTGTCGGCCAGCGACGGGATCCGGTTCATGGCCATGCCCAGGTAGGGCTCCATCCGCTCCCAGTCCGGCGGCAGCTTGCCGAAGGAGAAGTCGCGGGGCACGCCGTCCAGCGACCACGGCGCGCCAACCGGCTCGAACAGGCCGACCAGCATCCCGTCGCCCTCGGGCCGGTAGTAGCCGTAGCTTTCCGGGTCCTCGATGACCGGCAGGTCAGGATCCATCCCCGGCACCGTGTCGGTCAGCAGGTAGTAGTGCTCGGCCGCCTGCAGCGGTACCCGGACGCCGGCCAGCGCGCCGAACTGCCGGGCCCACATCCCGGCCGCGTTGACCACCACCTCGGTCTCCACCCGGCCCGCCTCCGTGAGCACCGCGGTGACCTGGCGGCCGCGCGTCTCCACCCCGGTCGCGGCCACGCCCTCCGCGATCCGCACGCCCAGCTGGCGGGCGCCCTTGGCCAGCGCGGTGGCCACGCCCACCGGGTCGGCGCGGCCCTCATCGGCCACGAAGAACGCCGACAGCACGTCATCGGTGCGGGCCAGCGGCCACATCCGGGCCATCTCGGCGGCCGAGATCTCGGTGTCCTCCACCCCGAAGCCGTGCATCCACCGCGCCTCGCGGCGCAGCGCCTCCTGCCGGGCCGGCGTGGTGGCCAGCGACAGGTGCCCCACCGGCCGGAAGCCGGTCGAGTGGCCGGTCTCGGCCTCCAGCCGGGAGTACAGGTCGCGGGAGTAGCGGCTGAAGAACAGCGCCGTCTCATCCGTCATCCCGGCCGAGGTGATCAGCCCGGCGGCGTGCCAGGTGGTCCCGGCGGTCAGCTCGTGCTGCTCCAGCAGCAGCACGTCGGTCCAGCCCAGGTGGGCCAGGTGGTAGGCGATGCTGCAGCCGATGACCCCGCCGCCGACGATGACGACCTGAGCCCGGCTGGGCAGGTCCCTGCTGGTGGTTGCCTCGTCCGGCACGCTGCGCCTCCCGGCTCCGGCCGCGGTCCTGGTCGCTGGCCCTGGTCTGTGGTCTTGAACAGCTATTCAAAACGATGATCAGGGCCATTCCAGCATGCAAGGCGGCGGCCGGTCCAGAGCGGGGCCGGGTGCCGGTGGCAGGCTGTCGGTGCGCAGTCCGTATCGCAGGAGGTCCCCATGAGCCCTGTCATCACCTCGGTCATCGCCGGATCGCCGGTGCCCGGAGCGCCCGGCGGGCGCCTGACGTCGGTCAGCCCGGCCGCCCTCAGCGAGATCGTGGCCGAGGTCGAGCTGGGCGATGCCGGCACCCTGGCCGCCGCCGCGCGGGCGGCCCGGGCCGCCCAGCCCGGCTGGGCCGACGTGCCCGCGCCGGTCCGCGGCCGGGCCATCGCGCACATCGGCCGGCTGGTCGAGGCCAACGCCCCGGCGCTGGCCGCCCTGGTCACCCGGGAGATCGGCAAGCCGTACGCCGAGGCCCTCGGCGAGGTCCGCGAGATCGTCGACACCTGCGACTTCTTCCTCGGCGAGGGCCGCCGCCTGTACGGGCAGACCGTGCCCAGCGAGATGCCCGACAAGCAGCTGTTCACCTTCCGCGACCCGGTCGGCGTGGTCGCCGTCATCACCGCCGGCAACTTCCCGGTCGCCGTGCCGTCCTGGTACCTCATCCCGGCCCTGCTGTGCGGCAACGCGGTGGTGTGGAAGCCGGCCGAGTACTCCCCCGCCTGCGGCGCGGCGCTGTTCGAGCTGATCGTCCGCGGCGGCGGGCTGCCCGACGGCGTGCTCAACCTGGTCATGGCCGACGGCGAGACCACCTACACCGGCCTGGCGCAGGCGCTGGAAGAGGGCAGCGTCGACAAGATCGGCTTCACCGGCTCCTCCGCCGCCGGGGCGCGCATCGGCGAGCTGGCCGGACGGCACCTGCAGTCGGCGTGCCTGGAGCTGGGCGGCAAGAACCCGATGGTCGTCACCCCGAGCGCCGACCTGGACCTGGCCGCCGAGGCGGCGCTGTTCTCCGGATTCGGCACGGCCGGCCAGCGCTGCACCTCGCTCGGCACGGTCATCGTGCACCGCGACGTGCACGATGACTTCCTGGCCCGGTTCGACGCGCTCACCCGCGCGGCGCCCGTCGGCGACCCGGCAGGTGAGGTGGTGCTCGGGCCGCTGCTGGACCGCAAGTTCGCTGACCGGTTCGAGGAGTACCTGGGCTGGATCCAGCCGCACCACAAGGTCCTCGGCTCGACCGCGGCCGGCCGGATCACCGCGGCCAGCCCGCGCGACGGCTTCTCCGGGGATGCCGCCGCCGGCCTGTACTGGCACCCGGTCATCGTCGACGGCGTCCGCGAGGACGACGCGCTGTTCCTGAACGAGACGTTCGGCCCGATCGTCGGCGTCACCAGCTACCGCGACCTGCCTGAGGCGATCCGGCTGGGCAACCTGCCCGGCTACGGGCTGTCGGCGGCGATCTACACCCGCGACCCGGCCGAGGTGTTCGCGTTCCGGCGCGGCATCCGGGCCGGCATGCTCAGTGTCAACAACTCCACCTCGGGTGCCGAGGCGCACCTGCCGTTCGGCGGCAACGGCAAGTCCGGCAACGGGTCCCGCCAGTCCGGCGCGTGGGTGCTGGACCAGTTCACCCGCTGGCAGTCGGTGAACTGGGACTACTCCGGCCGCCTGCAGAAGGCCCAGCTGGACGTGGCCGAGCTGATCCCCGACAAGGACTTCCGCCTGGGCAGCTGACCCGGGCCCGGCGGCGCGGCTGACGCCGGCCGTTCGGGCGGCGGTCCCGGCCGGCGGGGACCGCCGCGGGGCGCGTTTCCGGCCGGCCGTTTCAGCGCCGCTTCAGCGCCGTTCCAGGGCGCGCTGCCATGGTCACGCTGGACCGGCGTCAGGCGACCGCGGCGCCCTGCCGCGCGCCGGGACGGAAAGCAGGCGGGGACCATGGCACCACGATCGGGCGCGGCGCGACGCGGCATACCAGCTCTTCTGATGGCCGCCGGGCTGGCCGCGGCCCTGGTCGCCGGCCCGGCCAGCCCGGCCCGGGCGGCGACCGCCCCCGGCGTGTGGGGCTGGGGCGAGAACATGTTCGGCGAAGTAGGCAGCGGCGCCGTCGTCCAGTACGACGTCCCGGTGCCGGTCACCCTGCCGGCCACCCCGGTGCAGGTCGCCATGCGGGGCTTCGACAGCGCCGCGGTGCTGCCCGGCGGCACCCTGGACACCTGGGGTGAGAACAACTACGGCCAGCTGGGCATCGGCGGGACCACCGGCCACGTCAGTGCTGTTGCGGTGCCCGGCCTGACCGGGGTGACCCAGGTCGCGGTCGGCTGGGAGCACATGCTGGCGCTGGACTCATCGGGCCGGGTGTGGTCGTGGGGCGACAACACCTACGGCGAGCTCGGTAACGGGACGACTAGCTCCGTGCGGGGCTCTAACCCGACGCCGGTGCCGGTCCCCGGCCTGGCCGGGGTGACCCAGGTGGCCGCCGGCGCGGCCTACAGCCTGGCGCTGAAGTCCGACGGGACGGTCTGGGCCTGGGGCGACAACGACAAGGGCCAGCTCGGCGACGGCACCACGATCAGCCGCGACCTGCCGGAGAAGATCGCCAGCCTGACCGGGGTGACCAGGCTCGTGGCCGGGGCCGCGGCGAGCTATGCCATCCAGGCTGGCGGGACGCTGCTGGCCTGGGGCGACGCCTCCTCCGGCCTGCTCGGCAACGGCGCGACGCAGGGCTTCTCCGCGACCCCGGCGCCGGTCCGGGGCCTCACCGGGGTCACCGCGGTGGCCACCTCCCAGACCACCACGCTGGCCGTCACCGGGCCGTCGGGCCTGCTCTGGGGGTGGGGGCAGAATTACTACGGCCAGGTCGGGGACGGCACCGCCACGCCGCGGTACTTCCCCACCCAGACCAGCCTGACCGGCGTGACCCAGGTCGCCTCCGGGGCCATCGCCAGCGGTGCGGTGCTGACCAGCGGCCAGCTCATGACCTGGGGCAGCAATGCCGACGGCGAGCTGGGCCAGAGCGCTGTCACCACCCCGGTCCCGGCGCCCGCGCCGGTCGCCACCCTGGCCGGGGTGACCCAGCTCGTGATGGGTGACTTCAGCGCGCTGGCCGTCGGCTCGCCGGCGCCGCGCATCCCCAGCGTGATCGGCAATGACCAGGCCGGGGCCGCGGCCATCCTCCAGGCGGCCGGCTTCCGGCTCGGCCGGGTGGCCCTGGTCGTCGACATCACCTGCGACTACATCGGCGAGGTCAAGACCCAGAGCCCGGTCGCCGGCACGCTCGCCCAGCCCGGCACCGCCGTGAACGTGACCATCGGCAAGCCCGGCGGCAAGTGCCTCTGACCGGTACCCGGCGGGCGGGCCAGCCGAAAATGACGTGCGGGCGGCCCGGCAGCTGAGTTACCGTCCGCCGGTGACTGATGCGGACGGCTACTTCGGCGAGGACATCGCCGCCAGCTACGACGACCCGGACGACGCGATGTTCTCGGCCGGGGTGGTGAGCACGACGGCGGACTTCCTGGCCGCGCTGGCCGGCGACGGCCGGGCCCTGGAGCTGGCCATCGGCACCGGGCGGATCGCGCTGCCACTGGCCGAGCGCGGCGTCGCGGTGCACGGCATCGACATGTCGCGGGCCATGGTGGCGCGGATGCGGGCCAAGCCGGGCGGTGACCGGCCCGGCGTGACCATCGGCGACTTCGCCGCCACCCGGGTCGAGGGCACGTTCTCGCTGGCCTACCTGGTCTACAACACGATCAACAACCTGACCACGCAGGACGCTCAGGTGGCCTGCTTCGCGAACGCGGCCGCGCACCTGGCGCCGGGCGGCTGCTTCGTCGTCGAAGTCGGCGTCCCCGAGCTGCGGCGGCTGCCGCCGGGGCAGGACGTCGTCCCGTTCAGCGGTCAGCGAGACGGGCTGGGCGTTTGACCGGTACGACGTCGTCACCCAGCAGTTCAGCTCGAACTACATTGACGTCGCCGAGGGCCGCGGCCGGTACCGCTCGATCCCGTTCCGCTACGTCTGGCCGTCCGAGCTGGACCTGATGGCGCGGCTGGCCGGGCTGCGGCTGCGCGAGCGGTGGGCCGACTGGACCCGCGAGCCGTTCACCGCCGACAGCCGCAAGCACGTCTCGGTGTGGGAGAAGCCGGCCAGCTGACCGGCGCCTGCGGGCCGCGCTGTCCCTGACAGCCCCGGCCCGGGCCGCTCAGCAGGCGTTTCAGCGCCGTTTCAGCGCCGCTCCAGTCCTCGCTGTCATAGTCCGCCCAGGCAGGCTGAGGGTGACCGAGGGAGCGGAACGTGGCACTACGACGGGGCGCAGGACAACAGTCGGGGCGGATCGCCGTGCCGGACCGGGGCCGGGCGCGGCCGGGCCGGGCGGGCCGGGTAGCAGTGAGCGCGCTGGCCGCGGCCGGGCTGGCGGCCGTGAGCATCCCCGGCACGGCCGCTCCGGCCAGCGCCGCGGCCGCGCTGGCGGCCCCCGGCATCTGGGGCATGGGCCTCAACGATGCCGGTGAGCTCGGCAACGGGAACACGGCTCTGCAGAGGACACCCGTGCAGGCCGCCGCCACCCCGGCAGCCGCCGTGCAGATCTCCCAGGGCGGCCGGGTCAGCGGCGCGGTCCTGGCCAACGGCCAGCTGGCCACCTGGGGGGACAACAGCTTCGGCGAGCTCGGCCTGGGTCCCGGCCCGGCCAACGAGACCGTGCCGACCGTGGTCCCCGGCCTGGCCGGCATGGTCCAGGTCTCCATGGGATACGGCTTTGCCCTGGCCGTGGACTCCGCCGGCACCGTCTGGTCGTGGGGCAGCAACCCGTACGGAGAACTGGGCAACGGCACCACCAGCAGCGCCCGCGCATCTAACCCCACCCCCGTTCCCGTTCCCGGCCTGACGGGCGTCATCCAGGTAGCGACCGGCACGGATTACAGCCTGGCGCTGAAATCCAACGGCACGGTCTGGGCCTGG
Source organism: uncultured Actinomycetota bacterium (assembly GCA_963780555.1). Taxonomy (GTDB): domain Bacteria; phylum Actinomycetota; class Actinomycetes; order Streptosporangiales; family Streptosporangiaceae; genus DASUBV01. Next base: position 2,067,244 of record CAWACD010000002.1, read on the forward strand.
GGCCGCAACGATGTCGGCCAGCTCGGCGACCGGACGACGGTCAGCCGGAGCCGGCCCGAGCAGATCCCCGGCCTGAGCGGAGTCACCAGAATCGCCGCCGGCGACAAGACCTCCTACGCCATCGGCGCGGGCGGCGCGCTGCTGGCCTGGGGTGACAACAGCAACGGCCTGCTCGGCATCGGGACGACTACCGGCTTCGCCACCGCGCCGGCCGCGGTGCCGGGCATCACCGGCGCCACCGCGGTGTCCACCGGCGTGAACGACACCGTGGTCCTCACCGGCTCGGCCGGAGTCCTGTGGGGCTGGGGCCGCAACGACCGCGGCGAGTCCGGGGACGGCACCCAGACGCCACATTTCTCACCGGAGCAGTCGGGCCCGACGGGCCTGGCCAAGATCACGATGGGCTCCTTCTCCGTCCTGGCCATCACCTTCAGCGGCCAGCTGCTGGTCTGGGGCTACAACGTCTACGGCCAGCTGGGCTACGGAACCTCCGGGTTCATCCAGGCACCCACGCCCATCACTGTCCTGGCCGGAGTCACGCAGATAGCAGCCGAGAATGAGGACAGCCTCGTCATCGCCTCGCCCGCCCCGCGGATACCGAGCGTGATCAGCCTGGACCCGGCCGGCGCCGCCAGCGTGCTGGAGGCAGCGGGCTTCCACCTCGGCCGCGTCGCGCAGGTCGTGGACATCACCTGCCAGTACCTCGGCGAGGTGAAGACGCAGACCCCCGCCGCCGGCACGATCGCCCAGCCCGGCACGAGCGTGAATGTCACTGTCGGCAAGGCGGGCGGCAAGTGCCTGGGCGACTAGCGGGGCCGGGCCGGGCCTGCCGGGACCTCGCGATGCCGGCCAGCAGGGCCGCCGCCCGGCGCAGGCTGCCGGCCCTGCTAGCCGCCACCGGGCTGGCCTGCGCGCTGGCCACGGGGACGCTGACGGCGAGCGCGGTGCCCGCCGGGGCGGCCGGGTCAGCCGCGGCCGCCCCGGCGCTGGCGGCGGCCGGGGTTCTCGGCTGGGGCGAGAACCGGTTCGGCGAGGCCGGCAACGGAACCCAGGCGACGCAGGCGAACCCGGTGCCCGTGGCCCTGCCCGGCACCGTCGTGCAACTCGCCGCGAACGGCTACAACGGCGCCGCGGTGCTGGCCAGCGGGCAGCTGGCCACCTGGGGGTCCGACTCGGACGGGCAGATCGGCGACAGCCGGTATCCGACTGCGCGGACGTCCCCGTTCGTCGTCCCCGGACTGCCGGGCATCACCCAGGTCGCGGTCGGAGCGAACCACGTGCTCGCCCTGGACTCGACCGGGACGGTGTGGGCCTGGGGCAACAACAATTTTGGCGAGCTGGGCAACGGGACGCTCGCCTCCGGCACGAACTCCAATCCCCTGCCCGCGCGAGTGCCCGGCCTGACCGGGGTCACCCAGATCGCCGCCGGGACCGGGTACAGCGTGGCCCTCCGCACGGATGGCACCGTCTGGGCCTGGGGCCGCAATAACTTCGGGCAGCTCGGGGATGGCACCACGCAGACTCGGCTGAGTCCCGAGCAGGTGCCCGGGCTGACCGGGATCACCCGGGTCTACGCCGGCCTCCAGGACTCCTACGCGATCGGCGCGGGCGGCACCGTGCGGGCCTGGGGCGACAACCTGACCGGCCTGCTGGGCCTCGGAACCGCTGCCGGCATCTCGGCCCGCCCGGCAACGATCCCCGGCCTGACCGGCGTGACCGCGCTGTCCAGCGCCTACGACGAGACCCTCGCGGTGACCGGGCCCGCCGGCACACTGTGGGCCTGGGGCGCCAACATCGCCGGCGAGGCCGGGGACGGCACGACCGCCCCGCACTACTCGCCCGAGCAGATCGGCCTGACCGGGGTCACCAGCGTCGCGTCCGGTAACGGCTGGAGCGCCGCGGTGCTGTCCGGCGGCCGGCTGCTGACCTGGGGCAGCGACAGCCTGGGGGCGCTCGGTCACCCCTCCACCACGACCCCGGCGCTGGTCAGCGCCCTGACCGGAGTGACTCAGGTCGCCGCGGCGTACTTCACCGGGCTGGCCGTCGGCTCGCCCGCGCCGCAGGTCCCGAGCGTGGCCGGCGATGTCCTGGCCACCGCGACGGCCGAACTGCAGGCCGCCGGGCTCAGCGTCGGGCGGGTGGCCACTGTCGTAGATCTGACCTGCCAGTACATCGGCGTGGTGAAGACGCAGAGCCCGGCCGCCGGCACCTTCGCCCAGCCCGGCACGGCCGTGAACCTGAGCATCGGAAAAGCCGGCGGTAAGTGCCTGGGCGACTGACCTCCCCCGACGGCCGCGCCCGCCTCCCCGGCCGCGGTCAGGCGGCCGCCCCATGGTGACGCGAGCCTGCCGGGTACCTGCCCCGGCAGGCTCGCGTCACGAGCGTTCGAGTTATAACTTGTCTTTAGCCGCCTCGCGACATACGCTGTCGATATATCGTGATCATATCGAGAGTGAGCGGGGGCGTGATGGGCACAGCAGCCTTCAGCGCAGAGGACTTCCCCTTTGACATCAGCGGCGTGTTCCGGTGCGCCGATGACGTGATGGACCAGGTCCGCCAGGGCCTGCGGGCCGCGGCCCGCGGGCAGGGCCCGTGGGACTGGGCCGGCGGCCGTAAGGGCCACGGGCACTGGGGCGGCGGCGCCGGACCGTGGGGCGCGTTCTGGCCGGGACCGCCCGGCGGGGCGCAGCAGCCCCGCGGTACCAAGGCCGGCCGCGGCGACGTGCGCGCGGCCATCCTGGCCCTGCTGCGGGAGGGCCCGCGCAACGGCTACCAGATCATGTCCGACATCGAGGAGCGCAGTAACGGGGCCTGGCGGCCCAGCCCCGGCGCGGTGTACCCGGCGCTGTCGGCGCTGGCCGACGAGGGCCTCATCGAGGCCGAGGAGACGGGCGGCCGGCGCCAGTACCAGCTGACTGACGCCGGGCGCGAGTACGTCGAGGCCAACCCCGGCAAGGCCCGCGGGGCCTGGGAGTCGGCCGAGCAGCAGGAGGCCTGGGAGGTACCCGGCCTGTTCGGCGAGGCGGCCCGGCTGGGCGGCGCGATCGTCCAGGTGGCCCGGGCCGGCACGCCCGAGCAGGTCCGCGAGGCCGAGCAGGCCCTGGAGCGGGCCCGGCGCACCCTGTACCGGATCCTCGCCGACGACGAGGACACCCCGGACGCCTCCGGCGAGTCCGGCAGCTAGTCCAGCGATTCCGAGCAGGAGCAGGCAGGCACCGCCATGAACGACCACATCCGGACCGCCGAGGCCGACCGTGAGCATGTCGCGGAACGGCTGCGCGAGCACTACGCCCAGGGCCGCCTGAGCGCTGAGGAGTTCGATGAGCGGCTCACCGCCGCGCTGGGCGCGACCACCTTCGGGGACCTGCGCCAGACCCTGACTGACCTGCCCGAGCCGGGAACGGGGCCGGGCGGGACTCAGAACGCCGCCGGGCCGGGCGCCCGGCGCGGCGGGGATCGGCCCGGGCGGCGCCCGCACGGGCCGCCCTGGCCCGGCCGGCCGGGCTGGGGTCCGCCAGGCTCTGGCGGACCCGGCTGGGGCGGGCCTGCCCGGTGGGCCGCGGCCGGCTGGGCCGGGCCGCGGCGACGCCGCCGGCCGGTCCGGCGCGGCATGCGGATCCTGCCGCTACTGCTCATCGCCCTGATCCTGGCCCTGGTCATCCCCGGCCTGGGCTGGCTGTTCATCACGCTGATCAAGGTGATGCTGGTGCTGTGGCTGCTGGCCATGGTGGCCGGTGCCATCACGCTGTTCCGGTTCCGCCGCCACGTGCGGCGCTGGAAGCAGGCGTTCTTCGACCAGGACTGGTCCGGCCGTGACTGGCAGCAGCACTACCGGCGCCGCGGGCACCAGTTCGACTGACCAGCGGGGTGGCGGGCCCGCCGGGGCGCAGGGGCCCGCCAGCACGCGTGCGGCCCGCGGGACTCCCCGCGGGCCGCACGTCTGTCCTGTCACCCGGTTGCGCCCGCATCGACGCTAGCTACGGCCCGGCCCGGCCGGGCTGCAGCCGACGCGGCGGCCGGCGATCAGGCCTGGGACTGGGAGATGTTCACCATCCACGGGACACCGAACTGGTCGGTGACCATGCCGAACTCATCGCCCCACACCTGCTTCTCCAGCGGCATGGTCACGGTGCCGCCCGCGGCCAGCTTCTCGAAGTAGCCGCGCAGCGCGGCGTCGTCGCCGCTGAGGCTGACCGCCGCCCCGGCCAGCGGCTGGTACTCCATATGGCTGGGGACATCTGCCCCCATAATGGTGTAGCCGTCGCCGGTCTCCAGCTGGCCGTGCATGATCTTGTCGGCTTCTGCCCCCTCCATCCCGCCCAGCTGGCCGAAGGTGTTGAGGTTGAGCTCGCCGCCGAACACGCCCTGATAGAACTCCAGGGCCTGGCGGGCGGTGCCGTCGAAGTTGAGGTACGGGTTCAGCTGAGAGGCCATGTGCCTGTCCCCCTTGTGGAACGTGTCTTTCCTGACGAGGTCGCGACGCTACCAGCGGCCGCTGACACGGCGCGGTCATCCAGGTGAAGGGCGTGTGTGCTTCGGGCGGAGCTCGCTGCCGGCGCCACTCGTGACGTACTATCCGCAGGCATGGCGGGCTACCTGCGGGACTGGCTCGGGCCGCAGCCCGGGCCGGCGTCGGACCTGGACCTGGCCGTGCTGCTGGTCAACTCGCTCGACCTGCTCGAAGACCCGGCCGACCGGCTGACGGACCTGGCCTGGATCAGCGAGGTCCTCGCCGATGTCGGGCACGGTGACCTGGCTCGCACCCTCACCGGCGACGACGTTGTCCCGCTGCGCGAGCTGCGCGCCGCCCTGCAGGCGGTCTTCGCTGCCGGGACGGCGCAGGACGCCGCCGGGCTGCTCAACCCGCTGCTGCTCCGCGCGGCCGCTGTCCCGCAGCTTGTGGTGTCCGATGCCGGCGCGCGGCTGCAGGTGGCGCCCGGCCAGACCGGGCTGGCCGCGCTCCGCGCGCGGCTGCCTGCGGCGCTGGCCGCCCAGGTAGCCGAGACCGGCACGGCGCGGCTGGGGACCTGCGCGGCGCGGCCCTGCCAGTGCGCGTTCATCGACCGCACCCGGGCGCGCACCCGCCGGTACTGCTGCACCGCCTGCAACGACCGCGCCGCGGCACGGCAGTACCGGCAGCGTCAGCGCGGCGCCTAGTGTCCCGTCCGGCTGGCGCAGGTCAGCACGATCGGCGGCCAGCCCGCCGCCGGTTCAGCCGGGCGGCGAGCTAGCGGCCAGCCAGGCCAGCAGGCGGCCGCGCGACCAGCAGCGGCCGATGGCCTCGGCGTGCTGGGCCGAGTGACCGAGCACCGCCAGGCCGATGATGCTGTGGCCGGAGGCGCGGCGATCACCGAGCGTCGGTATCGCCGGCGCCACACCGACCCCCTCCGCTGACACCCAGGCCACCGCCCGGCTGGTCGCCGCGTCGTCGAGGCCATGCAGGAAGCGCAGGCGGCTCTCGAGCGGGAACTGCGCCAGTGCCCACGTCGTGATGACGACCGGCAGGGCACCGGAGGGCACCCGGGCGAACGCGGCGGGCAGCTGCTCGACGGCGTCCCCGCGCAGCAGCACCGGCGGGTCCGCCGCGGCCAGCGCCACCTCCGCCTCGAGCATCGCCGCCTGCCCGGGCTGATCCGGTGGCAGGCAGGCGCGCAGCCACCGGGCGTCGTCGGCGTCGGTGACGTCGACCGGATCGAGGTCGATGCCGATCCGGGCGACGACCTCGGGCATCGCGCCGGGCCGGCACGGGCCGGGCTCCCACGATCGAGGCCGGCACCTGGACGGGAGATGACGGATCGCCCAGCGTCAGCCCGCTGGCGTAGCTGATGCCCACGCGATCGACCTGAAGGCTAAGCCCGGCCGAGCAGCCCACGTCGATCAGGGCGACCGCGTTCGCGCCTGCCCGGTGCGCGGCCTCGGCGATGGCCGGGTACAGCACGGCATAGCGGCCGGTCTCGCCGGGCCGCGTCCGGCGGCGCTCGGCGATGGCCGCGACCGGGCCGGCCATCTGCACCAGCGTCTCGACCGCCGCGGCGGCGGCCGCGTCGCCGTCAGCCGCGGCATAGGCCGCGGCCAGCGCCGGGGCGCGCCCGGCGAGGGCGAGGTCGTGCAGCGCGGCCAGGATCAGCGCGGGCTGCCGCCTGCGCGCCGGCGCCGCCTCGATGGCGCGCAGCGCCTCGCCGGACTCACTCAGGGCGATGGCCACGCGCTCGTGCAGCGGCGATGTCCCGGCGGCCTCGGCGTCACCGAAGTGCCGGTACACCGCAGCGAGTGTGCGGGCTCTCCCCACGGGCACTGCCGCTCCCTCAGCAACTAGCGAGCGCTCCAGCCGGACAGGACCCTACGTCTCCGCCTCCCGCCTCCCGCCTCCCGCGTTCCGCCCCGCGGGTCGTCACGGTCGTGCATCACTCGTCGTCAGCTTCTTGACGGCTTATGAAACTGACGGCCCATAATGCGTCAGTGCTAAATAGCGCTTTGGAACTGATGAAAGGAAGGCCTATGGTGCCTCACCTGATCCGCCGCGCCGCACTGGGCGTCACGCTAGGCGTCACGCTGGCCGGCATCGCAGCCACGGCAGCGGCCGTGCCGTCGCAGGCGGCGGCGCCGCCGGCGCGCGCGACCGGCAGCGTCTCGGCGCAGTCCCCGGCCGCGACGCGAGTGATCATCCGGGATGTGCGCGTGCCGGTTCCCGGCCAGCACGCCATCCCGGCCTACCTGGTCCGGTCCGCCGGCCCGCTGCCGCGGGGCAGCCAGGCCGGGATCTTGTTCCTGCACTGGCTCGGCCAGATCCACAGCGACCGGACCGAGTTCCTGGCCGAGGCGGTGCAGCTAGCCAGCCACGGCGCGGTGTCGCTGCTGCCGGAGGGGACCTTCCCCTACACCGTGGCCCCGAAGGGCACCCGGCACGACGTGACGGCCATCCGCCGGCAGCTGGCCGCGTTCCGGGCCGCGCTGAACTGGCTGATCGCCCGGCCCGCCGTCGATCACGCCCGGGTCGGCATAGTCGGGCATGACTACGGCGCCATGTACGGGACGCTGCTGGCGAACTCCGACCGCCGGGTGCACGCCGCGGTGCTGGCCACCCCGGATGCCACCTGGGGCCACTGGTTCGTCAAGTACTGGCTGGGCTTCACCGGGCAGAAGGCCGCGCGTTACAAGGCCCTGTTCACCCGCCTGCAGCCGGTCCGGCACGTGGCCCGGCTCGGCCGCCGGGAGCTCTTCCAGTGGGCTGGCCAGGACATCTACATCGGTGCCGCGATCCGGCAGCAGTTCGCCAGCCGCGCCCCGCACGCCCTGGTCGACCTGTATCCCGATGCTGATCATCAGCTGACCAGCGCCGCGCAGGCCGATCGTGACACCTTCCTTACCCGCGAGCTCGGCCTGTCCTGAGGCCGGGCAGCGGGCGGTCCGGCCGGCGTGCTCGGCCGGCCGGACCGCCCGCCCGGGCGAGTGCGGTGCGGCTCCCCCGGCCGCGCACCGTTACCGCCGGTCGCGCTGCCAGAGAGTGACGGTCATGCCGCGGAACTGCCGCTGCGCGATCAGCGTGTACTGCTGCTGCAGCAGCCGGGTCTCGGCCACGGCCGGGCCGGGCGGCAGCTGCAGCGACGGGGCCCGGCCCAGGACCCAGATCCGGCGGAACCGCGGCATCAGCGCGACGGCCGCAGCGGCCGGCTTGTTGATCCCCTGAAAGGAACCGCTGCGGGCCGGCGAGCTGGCCAGGCTGAAGTCGCGGGTGTCGCGGTAGTCGGCCGGGTACCCGAGCTCGGCCTTGCGGAAGAACCGGCCGAAGTACAAGATCCCGTCGCCGGGCCGGGCGCGCACGCCGATGTACTGCGACGGGCCGCCGAAGTCGAACAGGCGGCTGGCCGGAGTCCGGACGGCGCGCTGCGGCCCGAGCTGCAGCACCAGCGCGGCCGCGATGACCACTACGCCCAGCGCCCAGCCCGCCAGCCGTAGCCCGGCGGCTTGCTCCGGGCGCGAGCGAGCCAGCGACTGCGCGAGCCACTGCCCGGCCCGGGCCAGCCCGGCCCCGGCCAGCAGCGCCGCTCCGGCCTCGCCGTACAGGACATACCGGTCGACATACAGCGGATGAGCCACGACCGACTCGGCCAGCAACAGGGCCGCCGGCACAATCAGCAGCGGCAGCGCCACCGACGCCACAGTTACCAGCGACCCGGTCTCTGCCAGCCCGGTCGCTGGGGGTCGTCGCAGCGCGGGCCGGGTGACGGCCGGCCGCGCCCCGGCCCCGCGGCGGCCCCAGTGGCCGGGCAGCAGCGCCAGCCCGGCGCAGGCGGCCACCAGGATGGCGGCGCCGGTGGTGGCGCCGAAGTAGTCGTGGAACAACACCAGCAGGTCATGCGCGCCGGGCGGGGTAATCCAGGTCACCGCCCCGTCCTCGCGGGCACTGAGCACCGCCAGCGGGCTCACCAGCACCGCGGCGGTGGCAGCGGCCGTCGCCCACCGGGCGGCCGCCGCCCGGCCGGGCCGGGCCAGCGCGATGGTGACCGCGTGCGCCGCGATGACCAGCAGCGCCATCTCGTTCAGGTACCCGGCCAGCATCAGCAGCCCGGCATAGGCGGCCCACCAGCCAAGGCGCAGGCGGGATGTCCCGGTATCCAGGGCACGCAGCAGGGCGAGCGTGGCCGCCAGGACACAGGCGAGCACCAGAGCGTAGGAGCGGGCCGTCTGCGCGTAGTAGGTGATGACGGGGGTGACCGCCATGACCAGGCCCGCCAGCAGGCCGGCGGCTGCGGACCCGGTGAGCCGCCGGCCCAGGATCGCCAGCAGGGCGGCGGCCACCGACATGGCCAGGACCGACGGGATGCGCATCACGGCCGGGCTGGTGCCGGCCGCCAGCCAGGCGTGCATGAGCAGGTAGTACAGCCCGTGCACGGCGTCAACGTGCCGCAGCAGCAGCTCCAGCTGGCCCAGCGGCAGGCTGGCCGCCCACCGGGTCGCGACCTCGTCGTTGCCCATGGCCGACCCGCGGGCCAGGCCCCATAGCCCGGCCACCGTCATGACGACCGCGGCCGCGGCGGGCACCGCCGCGCTCCTGGCCACCGCCGGCCATCCGGCGCGCCAGCCACCGGCCGCCGCCCGCGGCTGGCCGCCTCTTGCTGTTATCAGCTGAACTAGCTGGCTAGCCGGTCCGGTCGCCGCCGGTCCTACTGCTGCCGGGACTCTCCGCTGCCGGACTCTCCGCTGCCGGCTCCGCCGCGAGCGGGGCCGCGGGCGCCGGGTCAGCTGACCCGGGCGCGCTGGCGGCGGGCGTGGCGAGCGGGCCGGCGGCTGGCCTCCCGGCCGGGGTCATCGCGAGTCGTCGGTCGAGGCCGCGAACGTCTCCCGCCAGCACTCCGGCGAGGTGAACTCCGCCGCCGCAGCCCGGTAGCTGGCCGCCAGCCGGGGCCACTCGCGCAGCAGCCGGGCGTGCAGCAGCGCGCTGCGCTGCCCGAGGGACCGGAACTGCCTCGGGTCCCGCTGGTACCAGGCGGTGCTGGTGCCGTCGGCGGCCGACACCAGGGCGCTGTCGATATTGGCCAGCGCCCACCAGGAGGCATCCTGGTAGGGCAGCGCCGCCTGCGGGCGCTTCCGGGCCTCCGGCTTGGGCGGGGTCAGCTGGCGCACCGCCCCGGCCGCCGCCTTGATCATCAGGTCGACAGGGTTGGCCGGGGAGCTGAACTCGCGGCCCTTGCCCGGCGGCTTGCGCCGCCGGACCGGCGGGAAATGCTCGATGTCGCTGCTGCCCTGAGCGTCGGCATACCTGGTCCGCAGCTCCCGCAGCTGAGCCATCTTGGACTGCAGCTCGGCGTGCAGCTGGTCCGGGCCGGCCAGCACGTCCTGAATGGCCAGCAGCCGCAGCGCGGCAGTCGAGTACTGCATCGACAGCAGGTGCTGGACCTGGGTCTCGGCGCTCTCGGCCACGAGGCCGCCGCGCTCATAGGGCGAGTGCAGCAGCGCGGTGATGACCCGGTTGCGCAGGTGGTAGTAGGCCTGCCAGTCGTGGGCATCGTTCTTGTCCTGCCACGGCACGTGCCAGGCGGCCACGCCGGGCATGGACACCGTCGGGTAGCCCGCCCGGCGGGCGCGCAGCCCGTACTCGGCGTCGTCCCACTTGATGAAGACCGGCAGCGCCAGGCCGATCTCGGCGATGACCGGGGTCGGGATCAGGCACATCCACCAGCCGTTGTAGTCGCTGTCGACACGGCGGTGCAGCCACGGGGTGTTGCGCAGGTTGCGGCGGCCGAAGTCGTGCCGCTGCCGGGTGTGCGGGGCCGGCCCCCACCACCACTTGTAGGGCGCCACCGTCTCGCCGAAGGCGTGCAGCATCGACCGGTCATACAGACTGAACATGTGCCCGCCGACAATGGTCGGCCGCCGGGCCAGGCCCGCGAACATCACCGCGCGGCGGATGCCCTCGGTGTCGAGGCTGATGTCGTCGTCCAGCAGCAGCAGGAAATCGCTGCGCCCGGCGCTGACCGTCTCGTCCATGGCCCGGGCGAACCCGCCCGAGCCACCCAGGTTGCCCTGCTCGATCAGCTGCAGCCGCCCGTGCAGCAGCTTGGCCGCATCGGCGTAGTCGGGGTGCTCGCGGACCCGCTGGCTGCCCTGGTCGACGACGTAGACGGCGTCGGTGCTGTCGAGGACCTCGGCCGCCTCGCCCAGCGTGCGCAGGTTGTCGACCAGGAAGTCCGGCCGGTTGAAAGTGGTGATGCCGATGCTGACCCGGCCGCCGCGGGCGCGCTGCGCGGTCTCGGGCGGCATGACGGCCGCCCAGTCCGCCTCGATGAGCGTGACCGGGTTCTTGCCAGCCACCAGGTCGAACCAGTACCAGCCGCCGTCGATGAACTGGCCCAGCGGCAGGGTGCGCTCAACGGACTGCGGCTCGCCGGCATCGACGCTGATCGTCTCGACGGCATGGCTGTGCCCCTTGGCCGTCGACCGGTACAGGAAGATCGTCGCCTCGCCGGCCAGCCGCAGCCGCAGCGTCACCGACTCGACTGTTGTCCAGCGCCGCCAGTAGCTGGCCGGGAAGGCGTTGAAGTAGGTGGCGAACGACACCCGGCGGCCGGGCGCGATGGCGGCGCTGCGCCGCGGCCCGGCGTCGCGGGCGAGCTCGGCCGCCGCCGCCGGCAGCCCGGCGCCGAACCGGATGCTGGACTGGGCCTCGCCGACAGCGGCGTTGGCGACGGGCGCGGCCGACGTCGCCGCCCCGGCCTTGGTCAGCGACTGGGCCAGCTGCTCAGCGGCCAGCTCGGCGGCGCCGCGGTCCATGTTGGTCTCGACATACAGCGGGACGACGTCCAGGTCGTCGCCGGGGAACACGACCCGCTGCAGGACGCACAGGCCGCCCTCCTGCGCCGCAGCGCCGGTCGCCGCGCTGAGCTCAGTCACGGCCGGCTCCCAGCAGGTGCAGCGGCTCGTGGCCGGCGAAGAACGGGCGCAGCTGGTTGTCGTACATGCTCAGCGCCGAGCCGATGGCCATGTGCATGTCCAGGTACTGGTAGGTGCCCAGGCGGCCGCCGAACAGCACGCCCGGCTCCCGCCGGGCCAGCTCGCGGTAGGCCAGCAGCCGGGCCCGGTCGGCCGTGGCGTTCACCGGGTAGTACGGCTCATCGTCGCGGCCGGCCGACCGCGAGTACTCCCGCATGATCACTGTCTTGTCCTCCGGGTACCAGTCACGCTCCGGGTGAAAATGCCGGAACTCATGGATGCGCGTGAACGGGACGTCGGCGTCGGCGTAGTTCATCACCGGCGTGCCCTGGAAGTCGCCCACCGGCAGCACCTCCAGATCAAAGTCCAGGGTCCGCCAGCTCAGCTCGCCCTCGGCGTAGCTGAAGTAGGCGTCCAGCGGGCCGGTGTAGACCACCGGGACGTTGCCGAGCAGGCCGGAGCGCAGGCTCGCGAAGTCGGTGTCCAGCCGGACCTCGATGTTCGGATGGTCTGCCATCCGCTCCAGCCAGGCGGTGTAGCCGCCGGCGGGCAGGCCCTCGTAGGTGTCGCTGAAGTACCGGTTGCTGAAGGTGTAGCGGACCGGCAGCCGGGTGATGATCTCGGCCGGCAGGTCCAGCGGGTCGGCCTGCCACTGCTTGGCGGTGTAGCCGCGGATGAAGGCCTCATACAGCGGCCGGCCGATCAGCGAGATGGCCTGCTCCTCCAGGTTGGCCGCCTGGCCCGGCGGCACCTCGGCCGCCTGGCCGGCGATCAGCTCCCTGGCCTGGTCCGGGGACATCGCGGCGCCGAAGTACTCGCAGATGGTGCCGAGGTTGATCGGCAGCGGGTAGACCCGGCCCTTGAAGATGGAGAACACCCGGTGCTGGTAGCCGGTGAAGGCGGTGAACTGGCTGACGTACTCCCAGATCCGGGTGCTCGAGGTGTGGAACAGGTGCGCGCCGTAGCGGTGAATCTCGATGCCGGTCTGCGGCTCGGGCTCGGAGTAGGCGTTGCCGCCGATGTGGCCGCGGCGCTCCACGATCAGCACCCGCAGCCCCAGGTCGCGGGCGCACCGGTCGGCGATGGTCAGCCCGAAGAAGCCGGACCCGACGATGACCAGGTCGACGTTCACGCGCGGACCGGCCCGGCCGCGGCCAGCAGGTCATACTCCCACTCCAGCGGGTAGCCGTCCCATTCCGCGGCCCGGCGGCCGGCCTCGCGCTCCAGGTCGGGCTCGCTGCCGGCCGCCTCCAGGCGCCCGGCGTAGCGGGTCACGATGGGCTTGTAGACGGCGCGGCGGCACCACCACGGGACCAGCCGGTAGCCGCCGCGGACCGCCACATTGCGCAGGTACTCGCCGGCGGTGATGAACCCGGCGCGGCGGAACTCCCGCTGCAGCCGCAGTTCCGAGCGCAGCAGCGCGATGCCGCCGCGGCGCTTGAAGGCGGTCGCGCCGACCCGGTAGAACACCAGCGGCTCGGCCACGTTCGCGGCCCGGGCGCCGTTGCCCAGCATCCGGGCGAACAGCGCATAGTCCTCCATCAGCGGCAGGTCGCCGTAGCCGCCGGCGGCCTGCACGGCATGCCGCCGGTAGACCACCGTGGGGTGGTTGAACGGGTCGTGCATCCGTGCGTAGCGGCGGATGTGGGCCGGGTCGGTGGGCGGGACCCGCTGCCCGACGATGGCGTCGGTGTCGCCGGTGAACTCCAGCAGTCCCGAGCCGACGATGTCGGCGTCGGCCATCAGCGGCAGCTCGACCTCGAACCGGTGCGGCATGGCCACGTCGTCGGCGTCCATCCGGGCCACCACGTCGTACCAGCTCGCGGCCAGCCCGTGGTCCAGGGCGGGCCCGAGGCCGGAGTTGCGGGCCAGCGGGACGAACGTGACCGGAACCGGGCTGGCGGCCCGCAGCCCGGCCAGGCACTGCGCGATCTCCTCGCGCACCGGGCCGTCCTGGACGATGATCACCTGATCCGGGCGGACGGTCTGGTCGTCGACCGCGCTGCGGAACGCGCGCCGCAGGTAATCAGGCCGGTCCCCGTCGTATACCGAGAGCAGTAGCGCGAAGGGCTCATGCATGCGCAGATATCGCCTTCCGGTTTCTGGTGAGTTCGGTACCGCAGGCGCGCGAGCTCGGAGGGCGGCGCCGGGTGAATTCCAGCGGTACGGAAACTGACCGTAGAAGGCGCGCATGTCACCTTGCGGGCGGTTACTTTTCTGTCTGCGTACTTTTGCGTGAACGGTAGTTGACGAAAGCTTCTGGGCGGTTTGCCGGGATTACTGTCGGTCACGTGAACGCTTCCGAGTCCCCTGCCGCTGCCGGGGACATGCCCGGCCGGCGGGTATTCCTGCACGTCGGCGAGCCCAAGACGGGCACCACGTTCCTGCAGCAGGTGATGTGGCGCAACCGCGCTGAGCTGGCCGCCGCCGGCGTCGTACTGCCCGGTCACCATCCGCAGGACCACTACCGGGCCAGCCAGGACCTGCGCGGCATCCAGAAGCTGGCCTCGGACCCGGCTGGCTCGTGGACCGGCGAGTGGGAGATCCTCGCCGAGCAGGCCCGGCAGGCGCCGGGCACGGCAGTGATCTCGCATGAGCTGTTCGCCGCGGTGGACGAGCAGCAGGCGGCCCGGGCGGTGGCCAGCCTGGCGCCGGCCCAGGTGCACATCGTGCTGACCGTCCGGGACATGGGCACGCTGCTGCCCGCCGAGTGGCAGGAGACGGTCAAGCACCGCAACGCCCGGCCGTGGCTGGAGTGGCTGAGCGCGGTGCTCGACACCGAGGCGGCAGACCCCGACCGGCGGCAGTGGTGGTTCTGGCGGGTGCACGACACCATGGCCATCCTGGAGCTGTGGTCCCGGCAGCTGCCGCCCGAGCGGGTGCACGTGATCATGACCCCGCCGCGCGAGGCCAGCAGCGGGCTGCTGTGGCAGCGGTTCGCCGGGCTGCTGGGCGTCGACCCGGCTGCCGCGGACCTGAGCCGGGCCCGGCCCAACTCCTCACTCGGGCTGCCGGAGATCGAGTTCCTGCGGCGGCTCAACGAGCAGCTGCCCGCTGAGGTCCCGGACTGGTTCTACATGTGGAACGTCAAGGAGGCGGTCGCGCACCGGGCACTGGCTGCCCGGCCGCGCGCGGGGCGGCTGGAGCTCCCCGCCGCGCGCGAGGCCTGGGCCCGCGAGCATGCCGACAAGCTGGTCGCCGGGCTGCTCGGGTCGGGCTATGACCTGATCGGCGAGCCCGCCGAGCTGGTCCCGCGGCCCGCCGCGCTGGCCGCCCGGCCGGAGCCGGCCGGGGCGGGCGGCGCGGCGGCGGCCGACCCGGCCAGGCAGCCCGCGGACAAGATCCTGGACGCGGCGGTGCAGGCGGCAGCGGCGCTGGTGGTCAATCAGTACCACCGGGCCTACCCGGCGGCCAAGCCGCAGCGCGACGCGGCCGGGCAGCGCGGGCTGGTCGGCCGGGTCGAGTCGACTGTCGCCGCCTCGCCCTGGCTGAAGCGGACCGTGCGCGAGCTGAGCAGCCGGTTCCTGGCGGTGCGGCGGCTGCGCATCCTGGCGTGGCGGACGATGGAGCGCCGCCGGGCGCAGCACCGTGCCTGAGGCCCGGCCCGGCGCCGTCCGGGTCACCGCCGTGGTCGTCACCTGGAACCGGCGGGACCTGCTGCTGGAGTCGCTGGCCGCGGTCAGCGAGCAGAGCCGGCCCCCGGACGCGGTGATCGTCGTCGACAACGCCTCGTCCGACGGCACGGCGCAGGCTGTGCGGGACGGCTTCCCGCAGGTGCGGCTGACCGAGCTGACCCGCAACACCGGCGGCGCCGGCGGGTTCGCCGCCGGGCTGGCGCTGGCCCTGGCAGACGGCGCTGACCTGGTGTGGCTGATGGATGACGACACTGTGCCGCGGCGCGACGCCCTGGCCCCGCTGGTCGGGGCCTGGGCCGGTCATCCGGGCCAGCCGCCCGCGCTGGTCGCCAGCCAGGTGGTGTGGACCGACGGCCGCGCCCATCCGATGAACACCCCGCGCCCCCGGCCGCTGGTCAGCCGGGAGCGGCGCCGGGCGGCCGGGGCGGTCGGCTGCGTCCCGGTCCGCTCGGCGTCGTTCGTGTCGGTCCTGGTGGACGCCGCCGCCTGCCGCCGCAGCGGGCTGCCGCAGGCCGGCTACTTCCTGTGGAATGACGACTTCGAGTTCAGCGCCCGGCTGCTGCGCGACCGGCAGGGGCTGCTGTGCCCGGCGAGCATCGTGGTGCACAAGACCCGGCTGCGCGCCTCGACCGACGTCGACCCGGGACCGCGGTTCTTCTACGAGGTCCGGAACAAGATCTGGATGCTGCGCTCGGCGGCGCCGCTCGGCCCGGTGGAGCGGGTCCTGTACGGCGGCTCGACGCTGCGCCGGTGGGCGCGGACGTTCGCCCGGTCAGGTGACCGGCGAGCGCTCGGAGCGGCCTTCGCCCGCGGCGTCGCCGCCGGCGTGGCTGGCCGTCCCCGGCCCGTCGGCCAGGTGCTGGCCGGCGCGGGCCTGGACCTCGCCGGGCTCGGCATCAGCAAGCTCGATGCCGCCGGATTCGGCGGCGGCGGCGCCGCCGGCCCGGGCCGGGCGTCGTGGCCGCGCGGCCGCCAGCGCGCCTGTAGCAGCGCGCACAGGCCGAGCGCCCCGGCCGGCGGCAGCATGACGACCGCGGGCAGCTGGTACCGCCAGGAGAACTCGAACACGTCGGGCACCAGCAGCACGGCGACGGTGACGCCGGTCCAGGCCAGGCAGGCCAGCGCGAGCGGCCGGGCCGCCGGGGACTGCCGCGGCCGGCGAGCACGCCGCCGCCAGCCCGGCGGCGCCAGGCGCAGCGCCAGCACCGTCCCGGCCGCCGCCAGCAGCGCGAGCAGGGCCAGCAGCGGGCCCGGCGTGTAGCCGATGCTCAGCTGGTAGTCGTGCAGGAACGCGGCCAGCGGGGCGGCGACCCGGGCGGGGCCGCCGTCGGCCGGGCTGAGCGGATGGTGCAGGAACCGCCCGAACACGTGCCGCTGGGTGCCGATGATGATGCGGCCGCCGGAGCCCAGGCTGATCTCCGGCGGGAATACCGGGTAGCTGCGCTGGAACTGCCAGCGCCCGATCGGGGTGATACCCGGCCGGGGGCCGCGCCGCAGCGTGAACAGCCGCACCGAGTCCCGGGCCACCGCGGCCGCTACCCGCAGCGGCTGCTGGTGCTCCACGGCCGAGCTCAGCTCCCGGATCAGCTGCTGGCGACCCGCGCCGGGCGGGATCGGCGCGGTGTGCAGCGGCGAGTGGCCGGAGTGCTCGAGCCAGTCAGCGCCCCTGGCCTGCGCGGCCGGGTCCGGGCACAGCGGCCGCACGGCCGCGGGCAGCGTCAGGGTGGCGCAGTCCGCCGCGGCGGCGAGCCGGCCGCTGGTGGGCTGGCCCGCCGACAGCCAGAAGTGCCCGGTCGTGAGGGCGGAGCCGGTGCAGTACACCAGGATCGGCGCGGCGAACGCCGCGGCCAGGGTGGCGCACAGCGCGGTGACCCGGCGCCAGCCGCCGCCCGCCAGGACCAGGTAGACCAGGGCCGGGGCAATCAGGATCTCGCCCAGCTGCCGGACGGTGGCCGAGCTGCCCAGCAGCAGCCCGGCCACGGCCGCGGCTGGCAGGCTCACCGCCGGCCGCCACAGCAGTACCACCAGCCCGGCCACCACGATCGCCTCGAACCAGACGTCGGGCATGATGGTCTGCTCCATCTGGAGCTGGTAGGCATCCAGCAGCACCGGCCCGGTGGCCAGCGCGGCCAGCCACCGCGGCGCGCCGCGGCGCAGCAGCACGGCGTAGACGCCGGCGGCCATGGCCAGGCCCAGCAGGTGCTGCAGCGCGGCCACGGTGGCCAGGCTTCCGACGGCCAGGATGGCCTTGAGGATCACCCCGTAGCCGAGCGGGTCGGAGCCGGGCCAGTTTCCGAACAGGTACTTGATGGTGTCGATGTACAGCAGCGCGGGCCGGTAGGTGACCTGCGCGAGCACGCGCAGCACCAGGCCGGCCAGCAGCAGGATGGCCAGCAGCCAGTGACGGCGCGCCAGTCCGGCGGCCCTGGCGGGCCGCAGCGCGACCAGTGACATTCCTGGCTCCCTTACGCGTCACCGAGCCGGCCTCGGTGGAGCAGCACGGGCTTCTTGCTGTTATCGCACCTGCTGGCGCCGGCCCGCAGCGGCCCTGCCACTGTGCCGCCGGCCAGACCGCCGCGGGCCAGTGTTTCCGCGCTGTTCGGCAGATTGTCCCGGTCTCGTCGGCTGCGCTTACCGGCGCGCTCGCCTGCCGGGGCCAGACCCGGGCCGGACGCGGCGTCAGCGCTTGCGGAAGAAGTCGCGGGCGCTGGCCAGCAGCAGGGCGGTAGCGGCCAGGATGAGGAGAACGGCTGTCACCGACCGCCAGTGGCCCACTATCGCCCACGCCGCCAGCGCTGCTGCTCCGGCCGCCACGGCGGCGGCGAGCAATCCCGCCACGAACTGGACCAGGTGCCCGCGGGCGAAGGCTTCCGCGCACAGCATGACGACCGCCAGGCCGCCCAGGGCAGGCAGCAGTGCGCCCAGCTGGCCGACGATGGCCGCGGCGAGCCCGATGAGCAGCAGGGACGCGGAGACGGCTGACCACACGCGCAGCACCCGGCTGCGGGTGCGGCCCGGATCCACGTCCGGCCGAGCCCGGTGCCGCAGGTGCGCATGCGGATCTTCGCGTGGCAGGCCGCGGCTGGCGGCGCGGGCCAGCGCCTCCCGCTCTCGAGCGAGCGCCTGGCGGCGCAGGCGCAGCTGCGCGACAGCGGCCTCCAGGCCGGCCAGCGCGGCCGGGTCCGCGGCGGGCCCGTCGCTGCCCAGCGCCCGGATTCCGGCGCGGGCGCCGCGCAGTTCATCGCCGCGGGCCGCGAGCTCGTCCGCGGCCGCGGCCAACTGGGCGTCCAGTTCCGCGATCCGGCGCGCGACGGCCTGCCGCTCGGCGGCGGCCGACGGGATCTCCTTGTCCAGGCCGGCCCATCCCACCGGATCGGACCAGCACAGCCGCACCGACCCGTCGCGCTCGTAACGCGGCCCGGCCGGGGCGCGCTCGCCCCCGAACGGGTCGCCCGTGTCCAGCCCCCACAGGCCCCGGTAGCCGTGCAGCCAGGGCGTCTGGTCGTCGATGAGGACCGGGCACCAGTTCCTGGCCTCGCCGGGGCCCGCGCCGGGGCCATCGCCCCGGTGGTAGTCGATGAACGGGATGCCGAACGCGGTGCCGGCGTCGCCTGCGGCGCCACGGCAGGAACAGCCGGCCCAGGCGGCGCAGTGCCGCGAGCAGCCGCCCCAGCGCGGGCGGCTCGACGGTCACCACGTAGTCGCCCGGCAGGTAGGCCCCCGAGTGCGAGCCGGCGCCGGCGAACACGACCGGGTGGGTGCCCCGCCACTGCAGGTCGGGGTCGTCGTGCCGGCGGCGAAGATCGTCGCCGGCTTCGTCATGCGCCGAGAAGGCGACCCAGGCGGGCCGGGCCGCCGGGTCCGGGGGGTCAGCCAGGAAAACAGTGACCTGCTCCCAGTCGGCCTCGTGGTCATTGACGCCGCCGAAGGTTGACCGCCAGTCATTCATCGCATAGAAGAACCAGTACTGCAGGGCGATGAACCCGCGGTCGCGGGTGACCCGGCCGTAGTACGGGCAGCTGCCGGGATCGGCCTGCGCCCGGTAATGCTGCTCGGCCGCGGCCGCCGTCCCGCCCGGCACCTGTCCGCGCAGCAGCAGCGACAGCCGCAGCACCGCGTCGATGAGCCGGCCCAGCAGGCCGACGGCGGCGAGCCTGCTGCGTCCGGCGGCCAGCCGCGGGCGGCCCGCGTCCCGCCGCCACGCCCGGAACTCACGGCGGTCCAGGGCGCGCTCCACGAAACGCAGCGACAGGTCCCCCGATTGCTCCGCGAACCGGGCGAGCCGGGCGGGGGTGAGATCCCCGGCAGCGCACAGCCGCTCCGCGGCCGCCCGGCGGCGCCACCCGCGGTCCGGGCCTGGCCAGCCGCCACAGACTGCACCCCTGCAGGTAGCTCTCGACCGGCATCGGCAGGAAAAGCTCGCCCTGGGTGAAGCGCAGCACCGGCTCATATCGCCGCAGCAGGGACAGATCCGGGTCCTGCGCCGCGTCCGCCCCGGTGGCAGCAGCCAGCTCTGCCGGGAACAGCCCGCTAGCTGCCCGCCCGCCGCCCGCCCGTACGCCCGTCGGCGTTCCGCGCGGCGCCCGCCCGCTCGCCGGCTCTGCTTGCATGCCGTCTACCTACCCTGGTTGAGCCGGGGACCGACGCCGGCCCGCAGGCCAGCGGGGCCGCGACCTGGACGGCGCGGGGCGACGCCGGCGATCATGAC
The DNA here is from genome assembly GCA_963780555.1 of uncultured Actinomycetota bacterium. Lineage (GTDB taxonomy): Bacteria > Actinomycetota > Actinomycetes > Streptosporangiales > Streptosporangiaceae > DASUBV01. Next base: position 2,087,017 of record CAWACD010000002.1, read on the forward strand.
TTGCCGGGACCGCGCCGAACCCCCGCGAAAGGACCGAGATGGGACAGCTAGCCGGGCTGCGTGCCCTGGTCACCGGCGGAGCCTCGGGGCTGGGACAGGCGATAGCCAGGGCCTTCGCCGCCGAGGGCGCGGCGGTGGTCATCCTGGACGTGGCGGCCCAGCCGCCGCCCGGCCTGCCGGACGGCGCCGGCTACCAGTGCGCCGATGTGACCGACGACGGCGCCGTCCGGGCCGCGGTCCGCGCCGCCGCCGGGCAGCTGGGCGGGCTGGACGTGGTGGCCAGCAACGCCGGCATCGGCTCGCAGTCGGTCGTCGCGGATGCCACCGATACCGAATGGCAGCACGTGCTGGACGTCAACGTCATCGGGATGGCCCGGGTCGCCCGGGCGGCCTGGCCCTACCTGCGCGAATCGGAGCACGGGGCGATCGTGTGCACCTCGTCCGTTGCCGCCACCACCGGCCTGCCCAGCCGGGCGGTGTACTCCGCCAGCAAAGGCGCCGTGTCCGCGCTGGCCCGGGCGATGGCTGCCGACGGTCTGGCCGACGGGGTGCGGGTCAACGCCGTGTGCCCCGGCACTGCCGACACTCCCTGGATCGGCCGGCTGACTGGACGCCGCGCCCGACCCGGCGGCCGAGCGGGCGGCCCTGGAGGCGCGCCAGCCGCACGGCCGGCTGGTCACCGCCGATGAGGTCGCGCAGGCGGTCGTGTACCTGGCCTCCCCCGCCGCCGGCTCAACAACCGGCATCGAGCTGGCCGTGGACGGCGGCATGGCCACCCTGCGTCCCCGGCCGAGGAGCTGACTATGCAGATCATCCGCTATGCCGGGCCCTCCGGCGTGCGCGCCGGCGTCCGGAACGCCGACGGGACCATCCGGCCGCTGGGCGTCCCCTCGCTGGCCAGCCTGCTGGCCCTGCCCGCCGAGGAGATGCGCGCCGTCCTGGAGAACACCTGCCCGGCGGAAGACGGCGAGGTGCGGCTGCTGCCGCCGGTCGACGGCCTGACCGAGGTGTGGGCGGCCGGGGTGACCTACCAGCGGTCCAGCTCCGCCCGGCAGGAGGAGAGCGAGGTCGCCGACGTCTACGCCCGCGTCTACGACGCGGAGCGGCCCGAGCTGTTCCTCAAGAGCCCGGCCTGGCGGGTCTGCGGGCCGGGCGAGCCGGTCGGCATCCGGCCCGACTCCTCGATCGACGTTCCCGAGGCCGAGCTGGCCGTGGTCTGCAACGCCGCCGGGCAGATCGTCGGCGCGACGATCTGCAACGACATGTCCTCGCGGTCGATCGAGGGCGAGAACCCGCTGTACCTCCCGCAGGCCAAGATCTATGACGGCGCGTGCGCGCTGGGACCCGGCATCGTGCCCGCCTGGGAGCTGGGTGACCTGCAGGCCCTGGACATCGCCATCACCATCCGCCGGGCCGGCCAGCTGGCCTGGCAGGCCGCCGGGTCAACCGCCCAGCTGCACCGCAGCCTGACCGAGCTGACCGGCTACCTGTTCCGGCACGCCAGCTTCCCGCAGGGCGCGGTGCTGTCCACCGGGACCGGCCTGGTGCCCGGCCTGGACTTCACGCTCGCGCCGGGCGATGAGGTGGCGATCGAGATCGCCGGGCTGGGCCGCCTGGCCAACGTGGTCCGCCCGGCCACCGCCGAGTGGTTCGGCTGGCTGACCCCCGAGCCCGGCCGGCTCCGCCGGGATGACAGGCTCGGCACAGACCCCGCCCCGCGCCCGACAGTCAGGAGAACTCCCAACGTGACCGCGCCGCAGACGGCTGTCCAGGCCGTGAACCCCCGTTCTGGCGAATCAGTCGGCAGCCCCGTGCCCGAGACGACCGCCGCGCAGCTGGCGGGCCTGCTCGCGGCAGCGGCGGACGCGGCCGGCGAGTTCGGCACCAGCGTGCCCGGCACCCGCACCGCGCTGCTGCACGCGCTGGCCGCCCGGCTGGACGAGCGCACCGATGAGCTGGCCGCGCTGGCCGAGCAGGAGTCAGGGCTGCCGCTGGCCCGGCTGACCGGCGAGGTGGCCCGCACCAGCGGCCAGCTGCGGCTGTTCGCCGAGGTGATCGAGGACGGCGGCTACCTGGAGGTGCACGCGGATTCCGCGGACGCCGGCGCGGTGCCGCCGCGGCCCGAGCTGCGCCGCTGGCTGGAGCCGGCCGGCCCGGTGCTGATCTTCGCGGCCAGCAACTTCCCGTTCGCCTTCAGCATCCTGGGCGGCGACACCGCCTCGGCGCTGGCCAGCGGCTGCCCGGTCATCGTCAAGGCGCACCCGGCGCATCCCGGCCTGTCCCGGCTGGTCGGCGAGCTGGCCAGCGCGGTGGTCGTCCGAGCTGGACCTGCCGGCCGGGGTGTTCTCGGTGATCTTCGGGGACGAGCGCGGCGTCGAGGCCCTGCGCGACCCGCGGATCCAGGCCGCCGGGTTCACCGGGTCGACGGCCGGCGGCCGGTTCCTGTTCGACATCGCGGCCGGCCGGCCCGCGCCGATCCCCTTCTACGGCGAGCTGGGCAGCATCAACCCGGCGGTGGTCACGCCCGCCGCGGCGGCGGCCCGCGGCGAGCAGATCGCGGCGGGATTCGCGGCGTCGATGACGCTGGGCACCGGGCAGTTCTGCACCAAGCCGGGCCTGCTGTTCCTGCCCGCGGGACACGGCATGGAGCAGGCGCTGGCCGCGGCGGTCGGCGCGGTCGCCGCCGCGCCGATGCTGAACGCGCGGATCCGCGACCAGTTCGACGGCGGCATTGCCAGCCTGGCCCGGCACGACGGCGTGCGGCGGGTCAGCAACGGGGACGCCGAGGTGCCGGCCGACGGCAGCTGGGCGGCGCCGGCGCTGTTCGCGACCACCGCGGCGGCGGTCGCGGCCGACCCGGCCAGCCTGACCCGCGAGTACTTCGGGCCGGCCTCGCTGGTGGTGGAGTACCGCGACGCTGCCGACCTGCACGCGGCCCTGGCTGCGGTGCAGGGCTCGCTGACCGCGACGGTGCACGCCGAGCCGGGCGACGACTTCGACCTGGCCGGGCTACTGGGCCGGCTGCGGGTGCTGGCCGGCCGGGTGATCTACAACGGCTGGCCCACCGGCGTCGCGGTGGCCTGGGCGATGAACCACGGCGGCCCGTGGCCGGCCACCACCAGCGCGGCGCACACCTCGGTCGGCGCGACCGCCATCCGGCGCTGGCTGCGCCCGGTGTGCTACCAGTCGCTGCCCGATGAGCTGCTGCCCGCGGGCCTGCGCGCAGCCAACCCGTGGCACCTGCCCCGCCGGATCGACGGCGTGCTCACCGAGGCGCAGTAGCGCCCGCCCGCCGCCCGCCGCGGCGGCCCTGAACCTGGCCCTGCCTGCCCTGAACCTGCCCCCGCCTGTCCCCCTCACGATCGCACGGATGCGAGGACCCTGATGCTGAGCGACATGCCCCTGGCTGAGCTGCGCGCCTACCGGCCCGAGGTGGCCGAGCCCGCCGATTTCGACGAGTTCTGGGCGGGCGAGCTGACCGCCGCCCGGGCGGCCGGCGGGGCGCCGGAGTTCACCCCGGCCGGCGGCCTGGTCCGGCACGCCGAGGTCTTCGACGTCACCTTCCCCGGCCACGGCGGCGACCCGGTCCGGGCCTGGCTGCTGATCCCGCACCAGCGGGCTCCGCGCGCCGCGGTGATCGTCCAGTACATCGGGTACGGCGGCGGCCGCGGCGCCGCGTTCGACTGGCTGACCTGGAGCTGCGCCGGGCTACCCGCACCTGATCATGGACACCCGCGGCCAGGGTGGCAGCTGGCAGAGCGCCGACACCGCCGACCGGGGCGATGCCGGCGAGCCCGCCACGCCGGGCTTCATGACCCGCGGCATCGCCGGCCCGGCCGGCTACTACTACACCCGGCTGCTCATCGACGCCGCGCGGGCGGTCGACGCGGCCCGCCAGCACCCGGCGCTGGCCGGCCTGCCGGTGGTCACCACGGGCGGCAGCCAGGGCGGCGGGCTGTCGATCGCCGCCGCGCACCTGGGCCATGAGGTGGCGGCGGCGATGCCGGACGTGCCGTTCCTGGCCCACCCGCGGCGGGCCGTCGACGTGACGAGCACGCTGCCGTATGAGGAACTGGCTTCCTACTGCCGGGTGCATCCCGACCAGGTCGATCAGGTGTTCAGCACGCTGTCCTACATCGACGTGGTCAACCACGGCAAGCGGGCCACCGCGCCGGCGCTGTTCTCGGTGGGCCTGGCCGACGACATCACCCCGCCGTCGACGATCTTCGCCGCGTTCCACTACTACGGCGGCCCCAAGGACATCGCGGTGTACCCGTTCAGCGGGCATGAGGGCGGCGGGACCCGGCACTTCCTGGCCCAGCTGGAGTTCCTGGCCGGCCTGCCCGCGCTGGGCGGCGCCTAGGCCGGCCCGGCGCCGCGCAGGCCGCGCAGCAGGGTCTCGATGGTGTCCCGGTAGGTCTGCGCCGGGTCCGGGGTCAGCACCAGGCCCTGCAGTTCCAGCGTCACCGCGCCGTGCACGGTGCTCCAGATCTGCTGCGCGGTCTCCGGCGGGTCGGGGGCGGCGATGACGCCGGCCAGCGCGGCGCTCTCCACGATCGCGACCAGCGCGCCGAACGCCGCCCGGGCGTGCTCGACGGCCTCGGCCGAGATGGTGTCGTGCGGGATGGCGCCCTCGAAAATGATCGCGTAGAGGTGCCGGCTGGCGAGCGCGAACTGGCGGTAGCGCTCCCCCGAGGCCCGCAGCCGCTCCAGCATGTCCGGCTCGCCGCGGCTGGCCACCGCCGCCCGCAGCGCGTCGAACCCCCTGATCAGCAGCGCGTCCACCAGGCCGTCTTTGCCGCCGAACCGGTTGTAGACGCCCATCGGGGCGATCCCGGCCTCGGCCGCCACCGCCCGCACCGTCACCCCGGCCGGCCCCTCCCGGGCCAGCACCGCCTCCGCCGCGGCGACGAGCTCGCGGCGGATGTCGCTGCTGGGCGTGCGCCGCCGCCCGGTGGCGCTGTCGGCGGTGCTCATGGGGACATCCTCCCGCTACATCCGGCCCGGCCGCATCCCGCCACCCGGCGGCGAGCGAGCCGGCTTGACATCTGTAGAACGTTGTTACACAGTTATAGCACAACGTTCTACAGCACTAACGGAGGTCCCGATGCCCGCCTCGATTGCCCCGCCGGACCAGCCGAACCCGCGGCGCTGGTGGATCCTCGCCGTGCTCTGCCTGAGCGTGCTGCTGGTCGTCGTGGACAACACGATCGTCAACGTGGCGCTGCCGACGATCAGCCGCCGGCTGTCCGCCTCGACCCAGGACCTGCAGTGGGTCGTGGACGCCTACACGCTGGTCTTCGCCGGGCTGCTGCTGGTCGGCGGGAACCTCGGCGACCGGCTCGGCCGCCGCCGCGTGCTGCAGGCCGGGCTGGTGCTGTTCGCGCTGACCTCGGTCGGGGCCGCGCTGTCCCGCAGCACCGGCGAGCTGATCGCCGGGCGGGCCGCCATGGGCGTGGCCGCCGCGCTGATCTACCCGGCCACGCTGGCGCTGCTGACCACCACGTTCACCCGGCCCCGCGAGCGGGCCACCGCCATCGGCATCTGGTCGGGCGTGTCCGGCCTGGCCGTGGCCATCGGCCCGGTCTCCGGCGGCCTGCTGCTGGAGCACTTCTCCTGGAACTCGGTCTTCTACGTCAACGTGCCGATCGTGATCATCGCCCTGGTCGCCGGGATGCGGCTGCTGCCGGAGTCCCGTGACCCGGAGGCCGGCCGGTTCGACCCGCTCGGCGCGCTGCTGTCGGTGGCCGGCATCGGCCTGCTGGTGTGGACCATCATCGAGGCGCCGCGGCACGGCTGGGGATCGGCGGTGACCACCGGCGGGCTGGCCGGCGCGGCCGTGCTGCTGGCCGCGTTCACGGCCTGGCAGCTGCGGCGGCCCGACCCGATGCTGGACGTGCGGCTGTTCCGCAACCCCCGGTTCACCGCCGCCAGCTCCGCCATCGCCCTGGCCTTCTTCGGCCTGTTCGGCTTCATCTTCATGATCACGCAGTACTTCCAGGTGGTGCGCGGCTATGACCCGCTGCGGGCCGGCCTGGCCACCCTGCCGTTCGCCATCGTGACCGGTGCGATGTCGCCGCTCGCCATCGCGGCGATGAAGCGGGCCGGGACCAAGTTCGTGGTGACCGCGGGCCTGGCCCTGATGAGCTCGGGCTTCGGTGTCGCCGCCAGCACGCCGGTCGACGCCGCCTACTGGGGCAAGATCATCATCGCCATGACGCTGATGGCCGCCGGCCTGGCGCTGACGGCCAGCCCGGCCACCGAGGCAATCATGGGCGCCCTGCCGCCCGGCAAGGCCGGGGCCGGCTCAGCCGTGAACGACACCACCCGCGAGATCGGCGGCACCCTGGGCGTGGCCATCGTCGGCTCGGTGATGAGCTCGGTGTACGGCAGCCACATCGTCAGCGCCCTGACCCACCTCGGCGCGCCGGCCGCCGTCACCTCGGCGGCCCGCGACTCGGTGGTGGCCGGGCTGGGTGTCGCCGCGCACCTGCCACCCGGCCTGCGCGAGGCCGCCGCGGCGGCCACCCGGCAGGCGTTCATGGACGGGCTGCACGGCGGGGCGCTGGTCGCCGCCGGCGCCACCGCCGCGGCGGCCCTGGCCACGCTGGCCTTCCTGCCGGCCCGGGCCCGCGCCAGCAGCGAGGCCCCGGCGGCAGCGGCGGTCCCGGCGGACGCCGGGCGGGGCCCGGCCGCCCGGGACACCGCGGGCACCCGCTCGTAACCGGGGCAGCAGCCCGGGCCGGCCAGCCGCGCAGGAGGCCAGCCCGGGCTGCTGCACGCCGGGGCCGCCGCGCAGGCGCGGGACCGCCGCGCGAGCGGGTCCGGGCCCGCCTGGCTGTCAGTGCTCGGGTGCGGGCGAGACTTCCAGGGCGCTGAGGAAGCTCGCCGCCCAGTACGCAACGTCGTGCTCCCGGACCCGGCGGCGCATCGACCGCATCCGGCGCCGGGCCTCGGCTGGCGGCACCGAGGCGGCCCGCACGATGGTGTCCTTCAGCCCCTCAATGTCGTGCGGGTTGACCAGGAACGCGCCGCTCAGCTCGTCCGCGGCCCCGGTGAACTCGCTGAGCACCAGCGCGCCGGTCTCGTCGCCGCGGCAGGCCACGTACTCCTTGGCCACCAGGTTCATGCCGTCCCGCAGCGAGGTGACCAGCATGACGTCGGCCGCCACGTACAGCGCCGCCATCTCCTCGCGCGGGTAGGACTGGTGCAGGTAATTCACCGGCGGGTTGCCCAGCTCGGCGTGCTCGCCGTTGATCCGGCCGACGGTGGTCTCGACCTCCTCGCGCAGCAGCCGGTACTGCTCGACCCGCTCGCGGCTGGGACTGGCCACCAGCACCAGCACCGCCTCGGGCACCCCCAGCCGGCCCTCGTCCAGGACCTCGCCGTAGGCCGTCAGCCGGTGCAGGATGCCCTTGGTGTAGTCGAGCCGGTCGACGCCGAGCAGCACCAGGCTCGGCTTGCCCAGCGCCTCGCGGATCTCCGCGGCCCGGGCCTGGACCGACTGCTGGCTGGCCAGCTTCTCGTAGGCGGCGGAGTCGATGGAGATCGGGAACGCCGCGGCCTTGACCAGCCGGTCCCCCGGCCGGTCCGCGCGCTCGCGCTCGTCGCCGTCCCGTTCCCTGGCCGCAGGCGCGGCGGCCGGGCCGGGCCGGTCGACCTGAACCGTCGCGGTCGAGCCCGGCCGGGCGTCCGGGACGCGGACCAGCGACCCGCGGGTGGCCAGGCCGGCCGCCCGGCGGCAGGCCCGCAGGAAGTTCGTCGCGTCCCCCTGACGCTGGAAGCCCAGCAGGTCGGCGCCGAGCAGGCCGGTGACGATCTGCTTGCGCCACGGCAGCTGGGCGAAGATCTCATAGCCGGGGAACGGGATGTGATTGAAGAACCCGATCCGCACGTCGCTGCGCAGCTCGCGGATCATCCCCGGCACCAGCTGCAGCTGGTAGTCGTGCACCCAGACGGTGGCGCCCGGCGCGGCCTGGGCGGCGGCGGCCTCAGCGAACCGCCGGTTCACCCGGACGTAGGCCTCCCACCAGGGGCGGCGGAACTCCGGCGGGGCAATGACATCGTGATAAAGCGGCCACAGCGTGGCGTTGCAGAATCCCTCGTAGAAATCACGCATCTCGTCCGCGGACAGGCCCACCCCGACCAGCCGCATGCCCCCGGAGTCGAACGGATCCGGGGCCGGCCCGGTGTCGCCCGGCCAGCCCACCCAGGCGCCGCCGGCCTCCTTCACGACCGGCTCCAGGGCGGTCACCAGGCCGCCGGGGCTGGCCCGCCATTCCGATTCCCCGTCCGGTCCCTCGACCCGGTCCACCGGCAGCCGGCTGGCCACGACCACGAAACTGTAGGCGCCGGGTGACACCTGCTGGCCGGCCGCTGACCTAGCCGCCGGCTCTGGCTGCGCCGTAGCGCCGTCCCTCTTCCCAGACACCCCATGACCCTATCTGGCGGGTTTCCCGGCCTGCTCAGCTGCCATCTGACCGGCCAGTTGCCGGCCGCCGCGCCATTACCCGGCCCGCAGCAGGGTAGGAAAGATCGCCGGCACCCTGCCGCTCGCGCAGCCGCCGCGGCAGGCCCGGCGCCCGGCCGTCAGCCGGGGCCGGGGCGGCAGCCGCAGGCAGCGGGCACGGAGCGAGGAGGCGGTCTGGTGAACCCGGTCGAGACCGTGATCCGCCGCGCCGACGCCCTGCAGCAGCGCTACACCGTGCCCGGCTTCGTCTTCGGGGTGATCAAGAAATACGGGGATGACAACGGCGGCGTGCTGGTCGCCAGCCTGGCCTACGCCGGCTTTGTCTCGCTGTTCCCGCTGCTGCTGGTGCTGGTCACCATCCTGGGCCTGGTCGCCTCCGGTGATCCCGGCCTGCGGGCCGACGCACTGGACGCGGTGGCCAAGCAGATCCCGCTGATCGGCCAGCAGCTCACCGGCAATGTGCACCAGCTCCGCCGCTCCAGCATCATCGGCCTGATCGTCGGCCTGGCCGTGCTGGTCTGGGGCACCACCCGGCTGGCCCAGGCCGGCATCTTCACCATGGAGCAGGTCTGGAACCTGCCCGGCCCCGCGCGGCCCGGCTACGTGCCGCGGCTGGGCCGTTCCGCGCTGTTCCTGGTCGTGCTGGGACTGGGCGTCATCGTCACGACCGGGCTGACCGTGCTGGAGGCCTTCGGCCATCAGCGCGGGATGTTCACGGCCGGCGCCGACATCCTGGCCGCGGTCGTGAACAGCGCGATGTACATCGTCGGCTTCCGGGTGCTGACGCCGGTCGGCGTGCCCACCCGCCGGCTGCTGCCGGGCGCGATCGCCGGCGGCATCGCCTGGACCCTGCTGCAGCTGCTGGGCAGCTACCTGGTGCGGCACTTCCTGAACACCGCTGCCGTCTACGGCGTCTTCGCGACGGTCCTCGGCCTGCTGGCCTGGGTCTACCTGGCCGTGGAGATCACCGTCTACGCCGCCGAGATCAACTCGGTGCTGGCCTGGCGGCTATGGCCGCGGGCCATGGTGCAGCCGCCGCTGACCGAGGCCGACCGGGCCAGCATGGCCCTGCAGGCGCTGCAGAACCAGCGCCGCGAGGAGCAGCTGGTCGAGGTCACCTTCACCGACCGCCAGGAGGGCGAGCAGCCCGGCGGGCGGACGCCGCGGCGGCCCGAGGACGTCCTGGGCCCGCAGCGGCCGGGCCTGGATCCCGCCGAGCCCGCCGAGCGGCACCCGGAGGCCGCCGAGCCCGCCGAGCATCACCCGGAGGCCGCCGGCGATACCGCGGCTCAGGCTGCACCGGGCGACGCGAGCTCGGCCGGCGCCGCGCGGGACCGGCCGCCGGGCGGGGAGAGCGACGGCTCCTAGTCCGGCAGCCGGGCCGGCCCGGCGGCTGGCCGGCTCCGCGTGCTGGCGTCCCGGCCCTCAGGCCAGCGCCCAGTCCAGGGCCGCCTCGACGTGCAGCAGGGTGGTGTCCAGCACCGGCACCGGGCTGCTGTCCTGGCCGATCAGCAGGCCGATCTCGGTGCAGCCCAGGATCACGGCCTGCGCGCCGCGGGCGGCCAGGCCGGCCACGATCGCCGTCATCGCCTGCCGGGAGGACTCGCGCACCTGACCCCGGCATAGCTCGGCGAAGATGATCTCGTGGACCAGCTGCCGGTCCGCCGCGTCCGGGACCAGCAGCTCGGGTCCGGGGCCGGTCAGCCGCTCGGAGTAGAACGGCTGCTCCATGGTGTACCTGGTGCCGAGCAGCGCGGCCCGGCTGATCCCGGCGCTCGCCAGCGCCGCGTAGGTGGCGTCCGCGATGTGCAGCACCGGCACCGACACCGCGGCAGCCAGCGCCGGGTAGACCCGGTGCATCGTGTTCGTGGCCAGCACGATGCCCTCGCTGCCGGCGGCCTCCAGCTGCCGGGCGCAGCCGGCCAGGAACTCGCCGGCCTCGTCCCACTGGCCAGCCGCCTGCATCTCCTCCACCGCGGCGAAGTCCACCGAGTACAGCACGCACCGCGCGGAGTGCAGCCCGCCGAGCCGGTCCCGGACGCCCCGGTTGAGCCCGGCGTAGTACGTGGCGGTTGACTCCCAGCTCATCCCGCCGAGCAGCCCGATGACCTTCACCTGCACAGCTCCCCGGCCTCGGCGCCGGCTCCGGCGGCCCGGACGGCTGCCGCCAGGATAGGCACCAGCCGCGTCGGCCGTTCCGTTATGGGTACATAAATGCAGGTCAGGGGGGCTGACGTATGCTGATCACGCAGGTGAGCCGGACGCGGGGGCGAGGCTGACCATGAAGGACTCCAACGCAGGCCGGGCCGCGCATCCGCCGGAGCGGGCGGGGCTGCATCCGGGCCTGAGCGAGCCGGGGGCGGTGCCGGGCCTGCTGGAAGCGGTGGCCGGGATCGGCGCCGAGCTGGATCCGGAAGCGATACTGCAGCGCATCGTCTCGGTCGCCGTCGGGCTGACCGGCGCGCGCTTCGGTGCCATGGGCGTCGTCGGCGAGGGCGGGCGGCTGTCCGGGTTCATCCCGGTCGGCCTGACTCCGGCCGAGATTGACCAGATTGATCACTGGCCGGAGGGCCGCGGGCTGCTCGGCGAGCTGATCCGCTCGCCCCGGCCGCTGCGCGCCGCTGACATGGCAGCGCATCCGCGCGCCTCCGGGTACCCGGCCGGCCATCCGCCGATGCGGTCGTTCCTGGGCGTCCCGGTGTGGATCCGCGACGAGCTGTTCGCCAGCCTGTACCTGACCGACAAGCGCGGCCCGGACGGGCCGGTCCCGTTCACCAAGGCCGACGAGGATCTGCTGCTCGCCGTCGCGGGCGCGGCCGCGCTGGCCGTCGATAGCGCCCGGCTGCGCGCGGAGGCCCGGCGGCAGGAGCGCTGGCAGCAGGCCACCGCGGAGGTCACCCAGCGGCTGCTGTCCGAAGATGAGCCCCGCGAGGTGCTGAGCCTGATCGCCCAGCACGCGCTGGAGATCACCGGCGCGGACATCGTCATGCTCACCCTGCCCTCCCGGCAGGGCAGCGACCTGGTCGTGGAGACCGCCACCGGGTCCGGCGCGGAAGCCTGGCTGGGCCTGCACATCCCCGCCGAGGCGTCGGTCTCGGGGCTGGTGATAGCCAGCGGGCGGCGGGTCATCGTGGACGACTTCCAGGCCGACCGGCGGGTGGCCGAGGTCAGCAAGATGCAGCTGCCCCTCGGCCAGGCGGTCGTGGTCCCGCTGGGCCTGCCCGGCGACGTGCGCGGCACGATGACCGCCGCGCGGCACGCCGGCGCGCAGCCGCTGTCGCAGTCGGCGGTGGAGACGGTGACGACGTTCGCGGCCCAGGCCGGGATCGGGCTCAAGCTGGCCGAGCACCGCCGCGACACCCAGCGGCTGGCCGTGCTGGCCGACCGTGACCGGATCGCCCGCGACCTGCATGACCTGGTCATCCAGCGGCTGTTCGCGACCGGGATGTCGCTGCAGGGGGCGATGCCGCTGGTCGCCGAGCCCGGCGCGGCCGACCGGGTCCGGCGGTCGATCGACGAGCTGGACAACACCATCCGCGACATCCGGTCGGCGATCTACTCCCTGCAGTCCCGGGATGACCCTGAGCTGCCCGGCGTGCAGGGCCGGATCGTGGAGGTGATCGAGGAGATGACGGGCGCGCTCGGCTTCGCCCCGGCGCTGCGCATCGAGGGACAGCTCGACGCTCAGGTGCCCGCCGAGATGGCTGAGGACATGCTGGCCGCGCTGCGCGAGGCCCTGTCGAACGTGGCCCGGCACGCCGGTGCGACGCTGGCCGAGGTGACCTGCCAGGCCGGCTCGGACCTGGTAGTGATCGTGCGCGACGACGGGACCGGGCTGCGCAGGTCGGACCGGTGGAGCGGGCTGGCCAACCTCACCCAGCGGGCCGACGAGCTGGGCGGCCGCCTGACGGTGGCACCGGCGCCCGGCGCCGGCACCCGGCTGGAGTGGCGCGTGCCGCTGCCGTAGCAGTGCGGACGCGCGGCCCGTGCGCGCGGCGGGTGAGCCGTGCCGGGGCCCGGACGAGGTCTAGGCCCGGGGCCCCGACAGGCTGGCTGTGCCAGCCTCATCGCTGAACAGGCGCGCCGCGTACGCCGCGGCCTGGGTGCGGCGCTCCATGCCCAGCTTGCCGAACAGCACGGAGATGTAGTTCTTGACGGTCTTCTCGGCCAGGTGCAGGTGCTCGCCGATCTGCCGGTTGGTCAGTCCCTGCCCGATCAGCTCCAGGATCCGCCGCTCGGTGTCGGTCAGCTCGGCCAGCGGGTCCGCCGCGGCCTGGGCGCGCATCCGGGCCATCACCCGGCTGGCCGCCTCCCGGTCCAGCAGGGACTGGCCGCCGGCCACCGTGCGGACGGCGCCGATCAGGTCGCTGCCGCGGATCTGCTTGAGGACGTAGCCGGCCGCGCCGGCCATGATCGCGCTGAACAGGGCCTCGTCGTCGCCGAACGAGGTGAGCATCAGGCAGGCGGTGTCGGGCATCTTGGACCGCAGCTCGCGGCAGATGCTGACCCCGTCGCCATCCGGCAGCCGCACGTCCAGCACGGCCACGTCCGGTCGCAGCGCCGGGATGCGGGCCAGCGCGGCCTGCGCCGTCGCTGCCTCCCCCACCACCGTGATGTCGGGCTCGGCTTCCAGCAGCTCGCGGACGCCGCGCCGGACGATCTCATGGTCATCGAGCAGGAAGACGCCCACCTTCGGGCGGCTTCGTGCTTCCTGGTCCATTATCAAGCCCTTCTGGTTGCGCTGCTAGCTGCAGGCATACCCCGGCCGCGCGCACGGCCCGCCCTGATCCGGCTCCTGCCCGGCCTGGTCACCGGGATCGGCCTGGCCATCCCCGGCAGGCTGGCCGATCTCGCCGTACTGGCTCAGGTCGCCGCCGAGCACGCCGACAACCTGCGATCGCAGCGCGTACGTGCGGACGAGCCATTCGACCTGGTCAGCCACGAAATGCGGGGAATCGGCATGCAGCCAGAAGCTGGCCGTCATCCGGCCGGCGATGGGCGCCGGGACGCTGCCCTCATCAGGCCCCTCCGACAGCAGCACCACAGGCGGCTGGCCGGTCAGCTGGTGGACATCCTCCAGCCGCGCCGCCAGCTCGGCCTCGGCGCCGGGCAGGTCCCAGCTGACCACGGCCGTGCCGATCCGGCCGACCGCCCCCGCGGCCTGGGCCGATCCGGCCTGCCGCAGGTCGTCGCGGGTCCGGGCGACGATGACGTGCAGACCGCGGTCGTAGAGCCGGTCGGCGACGGTCTGGGCCGCCGGGCCCGGGCCCTGCTCCGGTACCACAAATAGCACCGGGAAATCCTGGTCCTGCTGGTGCACTTCCTGCTGCATGAATACTGCTCCCTCTGGTTCCCGCCCCCGTACGGGTGCCCGCCGGGCAGTAAACCGGCGACAGCCGCCTTCCCCGTGCGCCCACATCGGACAACTTCATGGCGCGATCTTGACGCTACCCTCAGCAGCGGCCGGTTATTAGGGCCGAAGGTCCCTTATCGCGGCAGTTGGTCCCGCGCGGACCCGGGAGAACGCTGAACGAGCACCAGCAGCCAGCACAAGGCGGGAATGACCAGGACCCCGCCCGCGGCGGCGCACACCAGCGTGGCGGTCAGGGCGGCCGCCGGGGCCGCGCCCGCGTGCACCGTCAGGCCAGGCAGCAGCAGGTACGGGTACTGCGCCGCGCCCCAGGCCCACAGCGCGGCGGCCACGGCCCCGGCTCCGGTGACCCGCAGGGCTACGGCCGCCAGCCGGGTCCGCCGGGCCGCCAGCCGGGCCAGGACCAGCGAGGCCAGGCCGCCCGCGACGGCGGCCAGTACCAGCGGCAGGGCCCGGCCGGTCAGCCGCGCGTACAGCAGCGGGGCGCCGCCGTGCAGTACCGCCAGGCCCGCCGCCGAGCAGGCCCCCACCACCAGCCCGCTGGCCAGGGCCCGCCGCCCGAACCAGGCCGTCAGCCCGGCGTCCCCGGCGCGCCGGGCGTCCAGGGTGAGGTAGCAGGCAGCCAGGAACGCGCAGGCCGCCACGGCGAAGGAGCCGGTGACCGCCGACACCGGATTGAGCCAGCTGGTCAGCACGTCCCCGCGGGCCAGGCCGGGCGGCACCCGGCCGGCCGCCACCGCGCCGGCGGCGGCGCCCAGGAACCAGGGCGTCACCAGCGAGGAGAAGGCGAAGGCCGCGCCGAACAGCCGCCGCGCCCAGGGCTCGTCGATCGCCTTGCGGAACGCGAAGGCCGAGCCGCGGGCGATCATGCCGAGCGCGATCAGCGTGAGCGGGATGTACAGCGTGGAGGAGATCGCCGCGAACCCGGCCGGGAAGGCGGTCCACAGCAGGACCAGGACGAAGATCAGCCAGACGTGGTTCGCCTCCCACACCGGGCCGATCGAGTGCTCGATCAGCGCCCGCCGGGGCGCCCCGCGGTCCCGGCCGCCGGCCAGCAGGTCCCAGATCCCGGCGCCGAAGTCCGCGCCGCCCAGCAGCGCGTACACGGTGACCGCGGTCCACATGACGGCCAGGACGGCCACTTCCAGGCCCGTGCCCATGACTGCCTCCCGCTCAGATGACCGAGTGCTGGCGGACGTCGGCCTCCTGCGGGGCGGCCGGCACCGGCGCGCCGCGGGCCATCCGGCGCAGCACGTAGACGGTGGCCACGGTCAGCGCCGCGTACACCGCGATGACCGGCAGCGCGCCGGCGGCCAGGCCCGGCGCCGGGTTGACCGCGTTCGCAACGCGCAGCACGTGGTAGACGATCCACGGCTGGCGGCCGACCTCGGTGACGATCCAGCCGGCCTCCATGGCGGTCACCGCCGCCACCCCCGACAGCGCCACCGCGCGCAGGAACCAGCGGCTGCGCGGCACGTCCCGGCGCCGCCACCAGGACCAGGCCAGCCACCCGCCCAGGGCCAGCAGCGCGAACCCGATGCCGACCATGGTGTCGAAGGCCAGGTGCACGATCGGGACCACCGGGCGGTCGGCGGGCGGCACCGAGTTCAGCCCGGTCACCCGCCCGGCCGGGTTCAGCCGCAGCAGCAGGGACAGCCCGTCGGGGATCGTCAGCGCGCCGTGCAGCTGCCCGCCGGCGAAGATGCCGCCGATCTCGATCGGTGCATGCCCCTGGCTGCGGGCCAGCCCCTCAGCCGCGGCCAGCTTGACCGGCTGGTCGGAGCCGATGAACCGGGCCGCCCAGTCCCCGACCACGATCTGCACCGGGGTGATGATGGCCGCGAAGCTGAGCGGCAGCAGCAGCCCGAGCCGGTGGTAGCGGTCCCGGCGGCCGCGCAGCATCGCCACCGCGTAGACACTGGCGATGAGGAAGCCGGTGACCATGAACGCTGACAGGATCATGTGCGTGGTCTCCGGCCCGGTGGCCGGGTTGAAGATGGCCGCCCACGGGTCCACGCCGACGACCCGGCCATGGCGGACGGTGTACCCGCGCGGGGCGTTCATCCAGGCGTTGGCGCTGACCACGAAGAACGCCGACGCGATCCCGGCAATGACGATCGGCACCCCGGCCAGCAGGTGCGCGCGCGGCGTCAGCCGGTCCCACCCGTACAGGTAGATGCCCAGGAAGATGGCCTCGATGAAGAACGCGAACCCCTCGATGGCGAACGGCAGCCCGATGACGGCGCCGTAGTTGTCCATCAGCCCCGACCACAGCACGCCCATCTCGAACGACAAGATCGTGCCGGACACCGCGCCGACCGCGAACAGCACGCCCATCACCCGGGCCCACCGCCGGGCCAGCAGCTGCCAGGACGGGTCGCCGGTGCGCTGCCCGCGCCACTCGGCGAACAGCACCAGCGCAGGCATGCCCACGCCCAGGCAGGCCACCACGATGTGCCAGCCGAGCGAGAACCCCATCTGCGACCGTGCCACCACCGGGTCGGCAGCGCCGCCGCCTGCCGCCAGTGCCGCGGTCCCGCTGGCGAGCGGGCCCGCCAGCGCGGAGACGATCATCTCCAGCTCCTCACCGCCGCGAAGCGCCGTCCGCGGCTCCGCCTCCACATTACTTCTACAAAACGTAGAACTTCTACGTGACGTAGAATACAAAGGCACGCCCGGCCGGGCGCGCGGCAAGGGAGGCGCAGGTGGCGGGAACCGGACAGCTGGAGCGGGCCGTGCTCCAGGTGCTGTGGGACGCCCCGGCCCCGGCGGCGGCCCGGGACGTGCTGGCCGGCCTGGCCCGGCGGGACCCCGCCCAGCCCGAGCTGGCCGTCACCACCGTGCTCACCGTGCTGGACCGGCTGGGCCGCAAGGGCCTGGTCCGGCGCGAGCGCAGCGGCCGGGCGCACCTGTACGAGGCGGCGGTCAGCCGCGAGGACTACGTCGCCGGCCTGATGCTCGAGGCACTCGGCCAGGCCCCCGACCGCGGCGCGGCGCTGACCCGGTTCCTGGGCGGCGTCCAGGCCGCTGACACCGACCACCTGCGCCGGGCGCTGAGCCGCCCGGACCAGCCGGGCAGCTGACCCGGTCGCGATGCTGACCGCGGAGGGCCTGGCGCTGATCGCCCTGGCCGTCGTGCTCGCCTGGCCGGCGCCCGAGGCGCTGGCCCGGGCTCGCTGGCCGGCCCGCAGCCCGCGCGCCGCGCTGGTGCTGTGGCAGGCCATCGGCCTGGGCGGCGGCCTGGCCATCCTCGGCGCCGGGGTGACCCTGGCCGTGTCCGGGCTGCACCGGTCGTGGCTGGCCGGGCTGGCCGCGCTGCCGGCGGCCGCGCTGGACGGCGGCCGGGCGGGGCCGGGGCTGGGGCCGCTCGGCTGGGCGGGCCTGGCGCTGACCCTGATCGCCGGCGCGTGGCTGCTGTCAGTGCTGGCCGTGTCGACGGTCAGGCTGCTGCGCGTCCGGCGCGAGCACCGGCAGCGGATCGACCTGCTGACCGACGAGGTGGCCGCCGCCGACCTGGTGACGGCGCGCCCGGCAGGCCTGGGCCGGGAACCGCACCTGGTATCCAGGGCTGAGCCCCGGACCGGAGACGGCGGGCCGGCCAGGAACGCTTACGGCCTGGCCGCGAGCGGAGCGGCCCGCGGCGCGGCCGGGAGCACAAGCGGCGTGTCCGGGCCGGCGGCGCCGGGCGGCGGGCCCCAGCCGCGGGTCCGGCTGGTGGACCATCCGCTGGTGGCGGCGTACTGCCTGCCCGGCGTCCGGCCGCGCATCGTGCTCAGCCAGGGCGCCATCGACGCGCTAAGCCCCGGCCAGCTCGACGCCGTCGTGAGCCATGAGCACGCGCACGCCCGTGGCCAGCACGACCTGGTGATCCAGCCGTTCCGGGTCTGGCAGCAGACCTTCCCGTTCCTGCGACCCGCCCGGCGGGCCACCGCGGCGGTCGAGCTGCTGGTCGAGATGGCTCGCCGACGACGTCGCCCGGCGCCGGTGCGGGCCCGCGCCGCTGGCGGCCGCGCTGGCCACCCTCGGCGAGCCCGGCGACGAGCAGGTCGTGGCCCGGATGGCGCGCCTGGCCACTGCCCCGCGCCCGCTGCCGCGGCTGGCCGCCGCGGCCGTATGCGCCGCCGCCGTTGCCCTGGTCTGCGCTCCGCCGCTCATCCTGCTGGCCAGCTAGTCGCCCGCGCCTTAGCTGCAGTTGTCGCCCTTGCTGTTATCGCTGAACCATGTCCTCAGCATGAGCGGGTTCAACGCGGATGGGCCAACGACTTTCCTCTTGCGGCGATGTCAATATGTACCAGCCGTCCACCCTCCTGGTCCCTGGCTGCTGCGTAGTGCCTGGCGGCGTGACAGCTGCTTGCGGCGCTCGATCTCTGGTGCCAGTGCTGCCGGGGTGGCGGGCTCGCGCCAGCGGACAGGGGCGAGTGTGGTCCGTACGCTGAAGTTATGAGCGTGATGCGTGACGAGCTCCATCACCTGGTGGATCAGCTGCCAGAAGCTGAGCTGCGGCGGGCCCTTGAGCTGGTCCGGGGCCGGGTCGACAGCGCGGCGCGCCAGGACGAGACCCGTCGGTGAAGGGTTCGGCTCCTTGGCTGACCACGGCCTCAGCGGACCGAGTCAGTCTGAGGAGATCCTCCGGACGGAGCTTGGCCGCTGACATGCTGCTGTGCGACCGGGGTAGCTCCGCGGGCAACGTCAAAGATCAGGCCCACCGGCCCAAGAACGCTGCTCGGATGCTGGTCATAACCACGCCAGGCGGTGGGCGGTGTGGCCCGAACGGCAGCGGTGGCTGTGTCCCGGCGAAAGTGCTCGCCTCTTGCTGCTCGACGGCGCCTCGGGCCGGGGCAGAGCGGCTGCCTCTTGCTGTTATCGGGGGGCTGACCTGCGCGGGGCGGCCGCCAGGGGGTCGGCGCCCGGCCGCCGGATGACCACGAGGCGCAGCCGGCCGGGAACGTTACGAATGGCCTTCAAAGACACGCCCGAATGTGCCGAGTGCCGGCGCGGCTGGCGCGCGAGGATGGCTGTCATCCCACCGGCCCTGGCGGCCCATCCCGGCAAGGAGGCCCCGCGTTGTCCGGCAGTTCGTTCGTGCATCTGCATGTCCACACTGAGTACTCGATGCTCGACGGTGCCGCGAAGATAACTCCGCTGATGGCCGAGGCCAGCCGGCTGGAGATGCCCGCGGTCGGGCATGACCGACCACGGCAACATGTTCGGCGCCTATGAGTTCGCCCAGCAGGCGGCCAAGGTCGGCGTCAAGCCGGTCATCGGCATCGAGGCCTACATCGCGCCGGAGTCGCGGTTCCACAAGAAGCCGGTCTTCTGGGCCGAGAGCGGGCGGCGCGAGGTCGACCTGGACGGTGAGGGCGGCGACGTGTCCGGCGCCGGCGCCTACACGCACATGACGATGCTCGCCGAGAACGCGGACGGGCTGCGGAACCTGTTCAAGCTGTCCAGCCGGGCGTCGCTGGAGGGTTTCTACCGCCAGCCGCGGATGGACCGCGAGCTGATCGCCGAGTACGCGAGCGGGATCATCGCCACCACCGGGTGCCCGTCCGGCGAGGTGCAGACCCGGCTGCGGCTGGGCCAGCCGGCGAAGGCGCTGGAGGCCGCCGCCGCCTACCGGGACATCTTCGGGCCGGACAATTTCTTCCTCGAGCTGATGGAGCACGGCCTGGCCATCGAGCGGTCGGTCCGCAAGGGGCTGCTGGACATCGGGCAGAAGCTCGGGCTCCGGCCGCTGGCCACCAACGACAGCCATTACGTCACCCGGGACCAGTCCCAGGCCCACGAGGTGCTGCTGTGCGTGGGCACCGGCCGGACGATGGATGACCCGAAGCGGTTCAAGCTCGACGGCGACGGCTACTACGTCAAGAGCCCGGCCGAGATGCGCGAGCTCTGGGACGGCCAGGTGCCGGGTGCCTGCGACTCGACGCTGCTGATCGCCGAGCGGGTGCAGCCCTACGACGAGGTGTTCGCCCACGTCGACCGGATGCCGCGCTATCCGGTGCCAGACGGCGAGACGCAGTCGTCGTGGCTGCGCAAGGAAGTCGATCAGGGCGTCATTCAGCGCTTCGGGTCCGCTCCCGGCCAGGAGGTCCTGGACCGGATCGAGTACGAGCTCGGCGTCATCGAGAAGATGGGCTTCCCGGCCTACTTCCTGGTCGTCGCCGACATCTGCCAGCACGCCCGGGCGGCGAAGATCAGCCTGGGCCCGGGCCGCGGCTCGGCCACCGGGTCGATGGTGGCCTTCGTGCTGGGCATCACCGACCTGGACCCGATCGAGCACTCGCTGATCTTCGAGCGGTTCCTGAACCCCGAGCGCATCACGATGCCCGACATCGACCTGGACTTCGACGAGCGCGGGCGTGGCGACATGATCCGCTACGTCACCGAGAAGTACGGCGATGACCGGGTCAGCCAGATCCTGACGTTCGGCACCATCAAGGCCAAGGCCGCGGTCAAGGACTCCTGCCGGGTCCTGGGCTTCCCCTACGCGCTGGGCGACCGGATCACCAAGCTGTTCCCGGCGGCGGTGATGGGCAAGGAGATCCCGCTGGCCGGGATCTTCGACCCGGGCCACGAGCGCTACAGCGAGGCCGGCGAGCTGCGCGCGCTGTATGAGGGGGACGCTGAGGTCAAGCGGGTCCTGGACACCGCGCGCGGGATCGAGGGGCTGACCCGCGGCACCGGCGTGCACGCCGCGGGCGTGATCTTGTCCTCCGAGCCGCTGGCCGACGTGCTGCCCATCCACCGGCGCGAGAACGACGGGGCCATCATCACCGGCTTCCCGTTCGTGCAGTGCGAGGACATGGGCCTGCTCAAGATGGACTTCCTGGGCCTGCGCAACCTCGCCGTGATCGCCGACGCGATCGACAACGTGGCCGCCAACCGGGGCACCGAGATCGACCTGGCCAAGCTGTCGCTGGACGACGCCCTCACCTACAAGCTGCTGGCCCGCGGCGACACCCTCGGGGTGTTCCAGCTGGACGGCGGGCCGATGCGCAGCCTGCTCAAGCTGATGGCGCCCACCGCGTTCGGCGACATCGCCGCCGTGCTGGCCCTGTACCGGCCGGGGCCGATGGCGGCCAATACCCACATCAACTACGCCGACCGCAAGAACGGCCGGCAGAAGGTGGTGCCGGTCCACCCGGAGCTGGAGCAGGCCCTGGAGCCGATCCTCGGCGAGACCTATCACCTGGTGGTCTACCAGGAGCAGGTGATGGCGATCGCCCAGCAGCTGGCCGGGTACTCGCTGGGCCGCGCCGACCTGCTGCGCCGCGCGATGGGCAAGAAGAAGAAGGAGATCCTGGACGCCAACTGGGAGGAGTTCGCCGACGGCATGCGCGGCAACGGGTTCTCCGCCGAGGCCACCCAGGCCATCTGGGACGTGCTGGTGCCGTTCTCCGGCTACGGGTTCAACAAGTCGCACACCGCCGGGTACGGGATGGTGGCGTACTGGACGGCCTACCTGAAGGCCAACTACCCGGCCGAGTACATGGCCGCGCTGCTGACCTCGGTCGGCGACGACAAGGACCGGATGGCGATCTACCTGGCCGAGTGCCGCAAGCTCGGCATCAAGGTGCTGCCCCCGGACGTCAACGAGTCCCGGCTCGACTTCGCCCCGGTGGCCACCGACATCCGGTTCGGCCTGGGCGCCATCCGCAATGTCGGCGCGGCGGTCGTCAACTCCATCGCCGCGACCCGCACGGCCAAGGGCAGCTACGCCTCCTTCGCCGATTTCCTGGACAAGTCCGAGATCGCCGTCTGCAACAAGCGGGTGGTTGAGTCGCTGATCCGGGCCGGCGCGTTCGACTCGCTCGGGCACACCCGCAAGTCCCTGTTCCTGGTCCAGGAGCAGGCCGTCGAGTCGGTGATCGGGGTCAAGCGGCAGGAGGCCATCGGCCAGTTCGACCTGTTCGCCGCGGCTGAGCCCGCCGACGACGGCGCGGCCCAGGCCAAGATCGGCCTGGACTTCCAGCTGACCGCCGAGGAGTGGCCGCGCAAGCTGCTGCTGGCCTCCGAGCGGGAGATGCTGGGGCTGTATGTGTCCGGGCACCCGCTCGACGGCGCGGAGCGGATCCTGCAGCGCAACCGGGACGCCGCGATCGCCGAGCTGCTCGCCTCCGGCCGGACCGAGGGCGACATCAAGATCGCGGGCATCATCGTGTCGGTGGACCGGCGGATCAACAAGAAGAGCGGCAACCCGTGGGCCATCGTCACCATCGAGGACCTCGATGCCTCGGTCGAGGCGCTGTTCTTCCCCAAGACCTACGAGCAGTTCGCGGGCGAGCTGGCCGAGGACGCGGCGGTCAGCGTGCGCGGCCGGGTGAACGACCGGGACGGCACCGTCAGCATCTTCGCCCAGGACCTGAGCACGCTGGACCTGACGACCATCCGCAACGCCAGCGGCCCGCCGGTGGTCATCGCGCTGCACCACGACAAGATCACCACCGAGCTGACCTCGGAACTGCGGCACATCCTGCGCGCCCATCCGGGCGGCACCCAGGTGATCCTGAAAATGGAGCGCTCCGGCGACGCGCCGGTGCTGATGGACCTGTGCGACTTCCCCGTGCAGCCCGACAGCAGCTTCATGGCCGACATCAAGAGCCTGCTGGGGGCCACGGCCATCGCGGCCGCCTGAGCCTGCCGGCGGTGGCAATCCAGGGGTGCTTTGCGGCGCCGGGCGGGTAGGGCAGGTAGATGGCGACCGACAAGCTGGAGACCGAGCGCAAGTACGAGGCCGACGCCCAGACGGTGCTGCCGGACCTGACCGGGCTGCCCGGCGTGGCCAGCATCACCAGCCCGCGGGAGTTCCGGCTGGAGGCCGACTACTTCGACACCGCCGGCCTTCGCCTGCTGCAGGCCGGGATCACGCTGCGCCGGCGGCGCGGCGGAGACGACGCCGGCTGGCACCTGAAGCTGCCCGGCCCCGACTCGCGCCGCGAGCTGCAGCTGCCCCTCGGCCGGGGCAGCGTGGTGCCCGCGGAGCTGTCCCGGCTGGTCCGCGCCCAGGCGCGCGGCGCCCGGCTGGCCCCGGTCGCCACGATCATCACCGTGCGCCGCCAGCGGGAGCTGCTCGACGACAGCGGCGCGTCGCTGGCCGAGGTCGTCGATGACGCGGTGTCCGCGCACACGCTAGGCGAGCAGACCGAGGCCACCCAGTGGCGGGAGATCGAGGTGGAGCTGACCGGCGGCGGCCGGAAGCTGCTCCAGGCCGCCGACTACCAGCTGCGCACCGCCGGGCTGCAGCAGGCCGCCAGCTCGGCCAAGCTGCACCGGGTGCTGGCCAGCCTGCTGCCGGAGCCCGGCAGCGGGCCGGCCAGCGCGGCGGCGCTGACCCGCGATTCGACAGCGGGCGAGGTCGTGCTGGCCTACCTGCGTGCGCAGGCCGGGATCCTGACCGCCAGCGACCCCGCCGTCCGGCGGGACGAGCCAGACTCGGTGCACGACATGCGAGTCGCCACCCGCCGGCTCCGCTCGGCCCTGCAGGCCTTCAAGCCGGTCCTGCCCGCCGCGGCCACCGCCCACCTGCAGGCCGAGCTGAAATGGCTGGGCCAGATCCTGGGCGAGGCACGGGACGGGGAGGTGCTGCAGGAGCACCTGCGCGAGCTGCTGGAGCCGCTGCCGGCCGAGCTGGTGCTGGGCCCGGTGCAGGCCACCATCACTGAGCACCTCTCGCCGCGGCACAGCGCCGCCCGCCGGGCCGCGCTCCGGACCCTGGACTCGCGGCGCTACCTGATGCTGCTCGGCGAACTGGACGGGCTGCTGGCCGACCCGCCGTTCACGGATGTCGCGGCCCAGCCGGCCGACGCCCTGCTCCGGCCGGTGACGAAGTCCTGGCGGCGGCTGCGCCGGCGGGTCCGCCGGGCCGGCAGCCTGCCGCCCGGCGCCGACCGGGACACCGCCCTGCACGAGGCCCGGAAGGCGGCTAAGCGGGCCCGCTACGCCGCCGAGGTCCTGGTTCCGGTGACGGGCAAGCCCGCCCGCCGGTTCGTGCAGCAGATGAAGCAGATGCAGAGTGTCCTCGGCGACCACAACGACACCGTGTTCGCCCGCGCCGCCATCCGCGACCTGGGCCTGCGCGCGCACCGGTCCGGCGACAACGCCTTCACCTTCGGGGTGCTGTACGAGCGCGACGCCCAGGCCGGCCGCGATCTGCAGCGAGCCGCCGGGCGGGCCTGGCAGCGGGCGGCGAAGAAGAAGTACCGGCGCTGGCTGACGTAGGCTCCGGCGCTGGCTGACCGCGGGACTCCTGCCAGAATCACCCCCATGGTCTCAGAGATCTTCGACCCGCAGCGCTGGCAGCAGGTGCCGGGATTCGACTTCACCGACGTCACCTACCACCGGGCGGTGGACTCCGGCACCGTGCGCATCGCCTTCAACCGGCCTGAGGTCCGCAACGCCTTCCGGCCGCGCACCGTGGACGAGCTGTACGTGGCGCTGGATCACGCCCGGATGTCCAGCGACGTCGGCTGCGTGCTGCTGACCGGGAACGGCCCCTCGCCCCGCGACGGCGGCTGGGCCTTCTGCTCGGGCGGTGACCAGCGCATCCGCGGCCGGGACGGGTACCGGTACGCCGAGGGCGAGACCGCCGCCACCATCGACCCGGCCCGGGCGGGGCGGCTGCACATCATGGAGGTGCACCGGCTCATCCGGTTCATGCCCAAGGTCGTCATCTGCGTCGTGCCCGGCTGGGCGGCCGGCGGCGGGCACAGCCTGCACGTCGTCTGCGACCTCACCCTGGCCAGCCGCGAGCACGCCCGGTTCAAGCAGACCGATGCCGACGTGGGCAGCTTCGACGGCGGGTTCGGGTCGGCCTACCTGGCCCGCCAGGTCGGCCAGAAGTTCGCCCGGGAGATCTTCTTCCTCGGCGACACCTACGACGCCGAGGCCGCCCACCGGATGGGCATGGTCAACGCCGTCGTCCCGCACGCCGAGCTGGAAGCCGTGGCGCTGGAGTGGGCGGCGAAGGTGAACGGCAAGAGCCCGACCTCGCAGCGGATGCTCAAGTTCGCGTTCAACCTGATCGATGACGGGCTTGTCGGCCAGCAGGTGTTCTCGACCGAGGCCACCCGGCTGGCCTACATGACCGATGAGGCCGCGGAGGGCCGGGACGCATTCCTGGAGAAGCGCGCACCGGACTGGGAGCGGTTCCCCTACTACTACTGATCTGGCGCGTTTGCGCAGGTAAGAGCATCCGGTGGATTCGGTGACGCCTGGAACGATCTCTGGAGCTATCTCTGCCACCAGGGCACTTCTCCACGTCGAGGACCTGCCAGCCACACAGACGATCTGGGACGCGACTCAGGGGCCGACTACCGTGAGACCGGCCACGGCTACGACTGGCGCGATGGAGGAGCGCCTCGGGGCGGCTCGCAGATCCGTCGCGGCTTTCGGTGATCAGCCAAGTCCGATCAGCGGTACTCGGCGACGACCTCGATGAGTCCGACGATGTGAGCGTTGAACTTGTCTAGATCCTCGGCTGGGATCCAGTACTCCAAGATCGTCTCGCCGCCTGCGCGCTGGACGTCGTATCGGTCGAGGAACTTCTTGTCGACTTCGAAACGGGTCACGTACCCGACGCCACTGGCCTTCACGTTCCAGTCACGGGCGATCCGGGTCGCGTAGTCCTCGTTGAGTACGGGATAGAAGATCGGCTGATCCGGCAGTCGCGGCGGCCACGCGCGCCAGCCGGAATCCTCCACGAGCGCGAGTTCCTTGGGCCCAGTCGGGCGCCAGAGGGTGACGGTCTCCATGGTTGGACTACTTTCGGGGTCGGATGGGGTGGCGGTTCAGGCGACGAGTCGCAGGGCCTTGGTCGACTGGCCGATTCGCACTGCCTGACCCCATGTCAGTGTGAGCGAGTCGGCTTCGATGCCGTCGCCGAACGCGACCAGACGGTCGGACTTGATGGTCAGCGACAGTTCGGTTCCAACCAGTTCACCTTCAGTCAGTGTTGTTCCGGTGGCTGGCGAGGGCCATGCTTCGCGCACGAACCAGACAAGCCGCGGTTCGCTTGGCGACGGCAAGTGAAGTGCGCTGTTGCGTTCGAGCGCAACGGAGCGACACCAGCCGGTCGCGCCGGTGCCGGTCGCGACGATCACGCCAGAGGATGCCTGTGCTTCGCCGCTGGCATCGGGCGCGTGAAGGTCGTAGCGAGCCGTCTGGTGGCTCGGGTGTCCGACGAAGATCTCGTTTAGGGCCAGCAAGTGTTGACCGTCGTCGAGCTTGGCTTCCACCATCGTGCGCTCTGCAACATGATCGGTTACCCGCAGCAGTTCGCCGACGTCATCGGCGGCGTGGGTGACGAGCACTCCCGCATTGCGTCCCGGCTCGGGGTCGATTCCGACGACAGGTTGCCCGTCGAGATATTTGGCGACGTTCGCCACCAGCCCGTCTTGCCCCACGACCACGATGACGTCGTCGGGCGAGAACAGGAACCGTGAGACGTCGCGGCGCTCGACGCTCCCTCGGCGCCAGTCGACCGGGATTGCTGCGGCGGCGGTGTCGATTGCGCGCTGGGTCAGGCGGTGCCGTTCTTCGAGTTCCGCGATGTCGCGGCCGCGCGTGCTGAGGAAGAACGCTGCCTGGCCCCGGGTGCCATGCGTGGCCAGCATCTCGTCGTACTCGGTACGACGGGTCACGATGACCACCCGGGGCGTCAGACTCATGTCGTCACCTTGCCAGTTCCGAGCTGCGCCAGAGCCTTGCTGATGAGGTCGGGGCTGAGGACCAGCGTCTCGATCTTCGGTAGGTTCGCAGCCAGTTCCTTCACGGCGAGCGCCAGCAGGACGCTCTCCGAGACGTCGCGATACGCGCCGACGCGCGCCGCTTCCGCATCGCCCTGAGCCGCACCAGCCATCCGGGTGCCTTCGGCGCGTGCTTCGGCGAGGGTGACGGTGCGACGGGCCTCGGCCTCGTTGGCGACCGCGCCGGCCGCGGCGTTCTCCTCAGCCTCGCGCCGGGCATTCGCGCCCCGCTGTGCGACCAGCTGCTCCTCGCGACGGGCGAGCTCGATCTGCGTCTGCAACTCGTTCTCGCCGATCGCGCGCTCGCGTTCGACCGCGACTGCACGCCGCTCGAAGGTCGCCTTGTCTGCCTCTTGCTGCACCTGCTCCCGGGTAGGCGTCCGCAGCGCCTTCTCTACCTCGGGTTCGGGCCGCACCGCGACGACGCGTACGCCAACTACTGCGATGCCGGTCTCCGAGAGTCTTTCGTCGCTCGCGAGGCCGCCGGCGATCACCGAACGGATTGGGCCGACCCCTCCGGCCATCGCGGTCGTCAGGTTCGCGGAGGCCAGCAGGTCGATCGCGTACTGCTGCGCGGACTCGGTCAGTAGCCCGGCAACCTGGTCGAGGGGAGTGCTGCGCCACAGACCGGTCTCAGGGTCTATGGAGAAGTCGATGCGCCCGGTCGCCATGGCAGGGTTCGTCACCCTGTAGGTGATCGTCGCCTGCACGGTGACGTCCTGGAAGTCGCTGGTGCGAGCGTGAAACATCAGCGGCAGCTCCCGGTCGTCGACCGGGACCTCGTTGAGCACCGCGCTGAGAGGACGGAACCAGAATGAGGCGCCGACGCCGGCGCGGATCGTCCTTCCGTTGCGGATCTGCTCGACGTGCGTGGTGCCTGATCCGCGCAGGTGGCGGACCAACGGGTAGCGGGCGATGTCAGCCATCGGAGTCTCCTCGTCATAGACGATTATCGTCAGAATGACGGTAATCGAGATGGAGGCTAATCGTCAACCTGACGTAAAGGCGGTAGGGTAGAGGGCATGCAGGCTGCCGCGAACGAGTACCCGCCGATTGCGGTGACCGTGGACCTTGTCGTTCTGACCGTGCGTGAGGAGAAGTTTGAGGTCCTCACCATCCGCCGTGGCGAGGTGCCGTTCCTGGGGCAGTGGGCCCTTCCGGGCGGGTTCCTTCGTCCTGACGAAGACTTGCAGGAGGCGGCGGCGCGAGAACTGCAGGAGGAAACTGCGCTGTCGGCGCAGCAGGTCCATCTTGAGCAGCTCGCCTCATACGGAACACCTGACCGTGACCCGCGCATGCGAACCGTGACCGTTGCGTATCTCGCGCTCGCCGCTGACCTGCCCACCCCTACGGCGGGCAGTGACGCCGCCGAGGCGCGATGGCAGCCGGTCGACAGCCTGCTCGCTGACGGACTCGCCTTCGACCACACGCGGATTCTGCGGGACGGCGTAGAGCGCGCCCGCGCGAAGCTGGAGTACACGCCACTTGCGGCGGCATTCTGCCCGCCGGAGTTCACGATCAGCGAGTTGCGTCGCGTGTACGAGGTCGTTTGGGGGACGGAGCTAGACGCCAGGAACTTCCACCGCAAGGCCACCAAGACCGAGGGGTTCGTCGAGGCGACGCCCGGCACCACGACGAGGGATGGCGGAAGACCTGCCCGTCTGTACCGAGCTGGCCACGCGACGACACTTCACCCGCCGCTGCTCCGGTGAGTTGCTCGAGCGCCAGCCCCGATAGGTCGGCGCCCAGCTGCGGAGCTTATGTGGGCTGATCGCTCACCGATGGCGTTCGCGCCAGGTCGGTCGGCAGGACGGCCGCCGCCATCCCGGATGCGGCCGCGCGAGTCTTGTCCTCCGTAGTCGGCCAGAGTTGCGCGTATGTGCTCAGGGTTATGGTGGCTGACGCGCGGCCCATCGCTCGCTGCACGGTGACCACGTCACAGCCGGCCGCGATGAGTCCGCTGGCGAAGTAATGCCGCCAGGGCGACGTACGCAGTGAAGCCTGGCCGGGACGGTGGCTCGGAAGACGCCCCGAACGATCGTGAAGCGAGTGTCGATCGTCGCGGGGGGCGAGCCGTGCGGTCATGTTCTTCACCCACGTCTCGACGTGCGAGCGCCGGATGGACCGCAGCTGCATGTCACCGAATGTCACGCCCGCCGTGGCCAGGCCGGCGTTCTCGCGAGTCGACGACAGCCACGCCTGGCGCGACGCCCAGTCGGCATAGAACTAAGCGAAGGTCACCTTCCCGGCGGCGGGTCGATCCAGTAGCTTCCTGGCGATCTCGGCCAGGCGGCGCTGCGACATGCCTGCTGCATCGGTCGCGCACGCTGGTCAATCTCGCTCGCCGATGGCAGCTCCGTCAGCGAGTATGGAGCGTGTGGAATGGGACGACGGGAGTCGCGAGCGCCTGGAGACGGCGCTCAATGAGTCCGACGTCGTGGGTATCCGACTCGACCCGGCAGATAGGCACGCGGACGTCCTGCTCCACGTGATCGCTCTGCCGGAGTCCGGCCCGCTCACGAAGGACGGTCGCCGGATCATGCGGCTTACGCGCCCTGCCGAGTTGCGGTTCCTGCTCCGGCGCGACCCGGTCGGTGCGCAAGCAGCGACCCAGCCCGCCATCCCGCTGGCTGACGAGGCTGCGGTCGAGGACTTCTTCGACTCGCTCGCCTGGGGTGGTTCGATCTACGGCTGGCGCTTCTTCGATGAGCCGGGACTGACCAGCGACTGGCCACCGGATCCGAGTCTCCGCGTCTCGGTCCGGGCCGACGGAGGTGCACACTCGTTCTATTGGTTCAACGAGTGCGGCGTCGAGCGGGACGGTGATACCGAAGCGTTCTGCATCGAGGGAACGATCACGTTCGACGACCTTGTCGTGCTCGATGCCGCAGGGCGTGAGATTCCCATCGAGACGTTCATCGCTCACGGACTTCGCCAATGGGACGCCCTCTACGCACACGACGAACGTCTCAGCGTCGAGGCTCAGCGTGAGGCGCAGCAGGGAGCCCCAAAGTGGAGGAAGTGGGCCGTGGGCGGTCAGTCAGCGATCGCTCCCATGTGATTCGGCTAGAGCCAACGGCGACCGTCCGCGATCAACTCCCGGCAAACACGTTTGTGCAGGTCAGCCGCGCATTGCCAACCATGACCGTCAGCAGCCGCTGAGCGTGCCGCGCTTTCCCTACTACTGACACGGACGGCCGGGCAGGCAACCTCGCGAGGGGCCGGGCCCGTAGGGATGGTGAGGAGGTACACATGCCCCGATCCCTGCGTGACGAGGAATTCTCGGCATTCGTCGCGGCCCGCCGCGTCGACCTGCTGCGGTCGGCCTGCCTGCTGACCGCCGGCGACACGCACCTTGCCGAGGACCTCGTTCAGACCGCCCTCGCCCGGCTGTACGTGGCCTGGCCGCGGGTCCGACGCTCGGGAACCCAGGCGGCCTACGCCTGGCGCATCGTCGTCAACGCCCATATCGATGAGGTCCGGCGGCCGCGCTGGCGACGGGAGCAGTCCGTCGCCGAGCCGCCCGACGGCCCGGCGTCGCCGCCACCTGGAGTGCTGCCCGCCAGCATCGACGGAGCCGAGATCCGGGCCGCCCTCGCCGCGCTGCCACCGCGGATGCGCGCCGCCATCGTGCTGCGGCACTGGATGGACCTCAGCGTCGGGGAGACCGCGAGTCTCCTGAACTGCTCCGAGGGCACCGTCAAGAGCCAGACCGCCAAGGCGGCCGCCCGGCTGCGTGACCTGCTGACCGCCGCCGACGCCGCAGTCGCCACCCAGAGGAGCGCATCATGAACGACCTGAAGGACCTGCTGGAGCTCGCCCTGTCCGACGGGCACGGCCCGGACCCGGCCCAGCGCCCCGACCCGGCCGGGGACCTGGCCCGCGGCCGCCGCCTGCAGCATCGCCGCCGTATCCGGCTGGCCGGCGTGACGGCCGGCACTGCCGCCGTGGTCACCGCGGTGGTGGTTCCGCTGGCCGTGAGCCCGGCCGGCCACCGGCCCGCCGCCCGGGCGGGGCAGCCGACCCGGCCGGCCGCCTCGGCGGCCCCGGCCCCGTCCGTGGCCACCGCGATCGACCTGGTCGCCTATAAGGGCGCGCAGGCCCCCGGCTATCAGGTATCCGAGGTGCCGCAGGGCTGGATCATCCAGGGCGGCAATGCGTTCGTGCTGACCCTGGCCCCCAAGGGCGACAAGGACACCAACGTGGACTCCTTCGTCGGCAAGCTCGTCGTCATGCTCCAGTCCCGCGACGCCAGCGCGCCCACCACCGGAGCCCGGCAGCCCGTTGCCGGGCGGCCCGGCCGGTTCGACGTCCAGGGCAAGACGCAGATGCTGACCTACAAGGACGCGGCCGGCGCCTGGGTCGTCATCCAGGCCCCGACATCGCTGGGCTGGGACGGTACCCGGCTGGCCCGGTTCGCCGCCGGCGTGCAGGTGCTCGGTAACGCCCAGCAGAGCCGCGGCTAGCCACCCGGATCGCGCCGCCCTGGCTATCCCCGGGCGGCGCGGTCCTCCGGTGAGCCGAAGGCGGCCAGGTAGTGCCAGACCCGCTTCAGGGCCTGCTCGGGATAGCGGCCGGCCCGGGCTGCGTCGCCGATGATTGACGGGTCCAGCCACCCGTCGCGGGCCAGCACCACTCCGAGCTCAGCGATCTCGCGGCCCCGGTAGTCGGGGTAGCAGTGCAGGTCGGCGGCTGCGAGCCGGAAGCCGCCGTGCCATTCCACCGGGCAGCCGAGCTGCCCGGCCGCCGCCTCGATCTGAGTGCCGCGATAGCACGGGTCCAGGACCAGGGCCTCGGCGTCGCGGTCCGTCCGGACGAGCCCGTGCACGTGCGCCTCGATGCAGTCATCAAGCGGGTCCTGGCCCGCCGTGCGGTCCGCCTCGGCCAGCGGGATGAGTGCCATCGCCTGCGCGGTCCCGAAGTTGTCCGGCTCCAGCACGCTGTCGGGATAGCAGAACGTCGTGCGGGCCAGGGTCGCCGCGCTCAGCCGCAGGTGGGCGGAGCCGAACCGGGGCGCCCCGCCGACCGGCCGACGCCGGTAGTTCAGCGCGCCGTAGCGCGGGCGCTCCCCCGGCGGCTGGTCGTCGTAGGCAGCGCCGAAGATCCGGCTCTCCCAGCCCCAGCGGGCCCCGCCGGGATAGGCGGTCAGCCCGCCGCTGCTGATCCCGGTCTCGAACTGGGACCGGTAGACCCGATCGCGAGCCAGCGCCGCCAGGACCAGCTGGCCGCCGGCCAGCCGGTCGGGATGGAAGTTCAGCGTGACCCGCAGCGCCGGGTCGACCGGCCCGCCAGCCGCCCGCGCCGCCACATGCGCGATGGCGCGCTCGCGCGCCGGCCGCCCGCCGCCGTCCACCTGTTGAGCCTAGAAGCCGCTGCGCGCTGCCGCTGCTCAGCGGCGAGCCTCCTGCGGGATGCGCGGGGCGTGCGGCAGGACCACGCCGAAGTGGTCGCGGTAGGCGGCCAGCAGCTCAGCATCGCTGGCCAGGTCCTGCTCGGTGCGCGAGCCGCCGCTGGTCCGGATCAGGGTGCGGCCGCTGACCGAGATCCGGCCGTCCTCAGTCCGCCGCGAGCAGATGGTGCCCTGGGTGAAGTGGGAGGCCGGCGAGGTCTGCTGGAACCAGCACGTCGGCACGAAGTCGGCCAGCAGGCGCCCGCGCGGCTCGATCCGGTACTGCGGCTCCCCGTCCTTGAGCACGTCGAGGTCCCCGTCGCCGGCGTCGGCGATCCGGAACCGGCCCGCCGGGTCGTCCTGGTCGGCGCGGCTGTCCAGCAGCAGCGGGTAGTCACTGTGGCTGCCGAAGCCCACGTCGGCCAGCCAGGGGCCGCTGCCGTCCGGCAGCCGGACGGCCAGGGCCAGATGGTCAAACGGAGGCCCGGGCCGGCCATCGCCGAACACCCGGGCCGCCAGCCTCGTCACCTGCGCGCCGAGCGTCTCCAGCAGCAGCCCGAAGGTCCCGTTGAGCTCGTAGCAGAAGCCGCCCCGGCGGCGGCGCACGATCTTGTCCGTCAGGTCCGGCTCGTCCAGCGAGATCGGCTCGGACAGGTGAATGCTCAGGTTCTCAAACGGCACCGCGAGCTGGTGAGCCCGGTGCAGGTCGCGCAGCGCCGCCGCGTCGAGGGCCGCCGGGCGCACGGCGCCGAAGCGCTGCAGGTATGCCGCAGCAGTGTCGGGGTTCATACCGACATCCTGAGACCTCAGCCGTGCTGGAAGTCAAGGACCCGCGGGGGCACGGCACGTACAACGTCAGCTCACGGCCAGGACGCTGACGGCCACGGCCGCGGCGGCCAGGCCCGGCTAGCTGGGTCCGGGTCAGGCGCTCGCCGAGGAACCGGCGGGCCAGCAGCACCGTGCCGCCGGGATACAGGGCCGTGATCACCGCGACCACCACCAGGCTGCCGCTGCGGACGGCGATCAGGAAGGCGACGTTCCCCAGCGCGTCGAAGAGCCCGGCGGCCGCCGCGAGCCACACGGCGGACCGGCCGGGCAGGCCAAGCTGACGCCGCAGCGCGGCGGCACCCAGCAGGACGACCATGGACACCGCCCGGCAGCTGATCAGCGGGGCCAGCCCGCTGTCGTGCGGGCTCCGGGCCAGGAAGACGAGCATGGCCCCGACCGCCGCCCCGGCGACCACGGCCAGGCCCAGGGCGGCGGCGGTGGGGCGGCGGTGCCGCTCGGCCTCGCTGTCGCCGCTGCCGGCGCTGACCGCGATCACGGCCACGATGGCCAGCCCGATCCCGGCGACGCCGATCACGTTCAGCCGCTCGCCCTCGGCCAGCCCGACGGCCGCCGGCACCACCGCTGACACCACCGCCGTGACCGGCGACAGCACGCCCATCGGGCCCATGGCCAGGCTCTGGTACAACAGCGCGAACCCCACCGCCGAGGTCACCCCGGCCAGCGCGCCCCAGCCCAGCGCCGCCGCTGACCACCTGCCGCTGACCAGCGGCAGCAACAGCACCTCCACGATCAGGCTGACCGGCGCGGTGACCACGAGCACCCGCAGCATCGTGTCGCGGCGGGAGGCCAGGCCGCCGACGAAGTCGGCGACCCCGTAACCGAGGGAACTTGCGGCGGCAAGCAGGACAGCGAGCACCTGGGAACTATATACTGACCGCATGGTTCAACGGACTGACCGCCCGCCGACGGAGCGGCCGCGGGACCAGCCCGCAGCGCGCGCCGCGGATCAGCACGCCGGCGGCCCGCCGCCGACCGGTCCGCCGATCCGCAGGTCGTGGCCTCCGTCGCGGCGACCGTGCGCCGCCTGCGGCATGGCCGCGGCCTGTCGGCCGAGCAGCTCGCCGGCCGCGCGGGGGTGAGCAAGGGCGCGCTGGTCGCGCTGGAGAACGCCACCGCGAACCCGAACCTGGCCACGCTCGTCCGGATTGCCGACGCGCTCGGCGTCTCGGTCTCGACGCTGGTCGAGCAGAATGCGTCCCGGCCGGTGCAGGTCACCGACGCCGCCGCAGCGGAGCCGCTGTGGCGCGGTCCCGGCGGCGGCACCGCCCGGCTGCTGCTGACCACGCCCACCGCCGCGCCGGTCGAGCTGTGGCGCTGGCACCTGCAGGCCGGCGAGGCCTATGACTGCCACCCGCACCCGGCGGGCATCGTGGAGACGATCACCGTGCTCAGCGGCGCCGCGGTGATCACCGTCGACAAAAGTGAGTACCCGGTCAGCGCCGGCATGACCGTCACGTTCGCGGCTGACGCCCCGCATGCCTACCGGGCGGGCGGCGCGGACGGCGCGGAACTGCTGATGACGGTGCACCTGCCCGCGCCCTGACGGCGCGGGCCGGGCGGCGGCCGGCCGCCTCAGCTGGTGCGCAGCAGCAGCTTGCCTGTGGTCCGGCGGGCGGCCAGGTCCTCATGCGCCCGGGCGGCGTCGGCCAGCGGGTACTGGCCGCCGATCCGGACGCTCAGCTTCCCGTCGGCGATCCAGCTGAACAGGTCAGCGGCCCGCTGGACGAGCTCCTCGCGGGTGGCGATGTAGTGCACCAGCGTCGGGCGGGTGATGAACAGCGATCCGCCGGTGTTGAGCCGCTGCAGCTCGAACGGCGGCACCGCGCCGCTGGAGGCCCCGTACAAGACCATGCAGCCGCGGCGGCGCAGCGCCGCCAGGCTGGCATCGAACGTGGCCTGGCCGACACCGTCGTAGACCACGGCCGCGCCGTCCCCGGCGGTCACTTCCCGCACGACGGCGCCGAAGTCTGTCGTCGCCGGCCAGGTGCGCGGCGCCGGCCTGCCGGGCCAGCTCCGCCTTGGCCTCGGTCGAGGTCGTGGCCACCACCACGCCGCCGCGCATGCCGACCATCTGGGTGAGCAGCAGGCCGACCCCGCCGGCCGCCGAGTGGACGACCGCGACCTCGCCGGCTGCTACCGGGTAGGTGCTGTGACACAGGTAGTGCGCGGTCATGCCCTGCAGCAGCACCGCCGCGGCGGTGTCCAGGCTGACGCCGGCGGGCACCGCGAGCGCCCGGTCAGCGGGCAGCAGAGCCAGCTCGGCGTAGCTGCCGGGGATGCCGGTCCAGGCGACATGATCGCCGGCCTCAAAGCCCGTTACGCCGTCTCCCGCAGCCACGACGGTCCCCGCGCCCTCGCCGCCGGGCACATAGGGCAGCGCGTTGTCGTACGGGGGGCGGCCCTCGCGCTGGTAGATGTCCATGAAGTTGACCCCGGCCGCCGCTACCCGCACCAGCAGCTGGCCCGGACCCGGCTCGGGATCCGGCCGCTCGCCGATGGTCAGGACCTCGGGACCGCCGTTCTGCTCGACCACGATTGCGCGCATGCCCTCATCCTGGCCTATCTGCGCGGCTCCGCCGGGGCCGGGCTCCGCCCCGCCGGGGCCCGCGGGCGCGGCAGGCCAACTTGACGGGCCGCGCGGGCGGCGGGCAGGCTCGGTGAGCCCATGACTACCCAGACACCGCCGCACTGGCCGCGGCCGCGGCCCCTGGTCGGGGATGCGACATCCAGCGCCGAGCGGGCCAGCGACCCGGCGAGCTGGGCGCTGCCCGAGTCCGTCCGCGCGGCTCTGGCCGAGGTGATCGCCGCCCGCCGGGACGTGCGCCGGTTCCGCCCCGACCCGGTCAGCGACGAGCTGGTGGCCAGCGTGCTGGCGGCCGGGCACGCCGCGCCGAGCGTCGGCCACTCCCAGCCCTGGCGGTTCATCGTGGTCCGGGATCCGCAGCTGCGGGCCAGCGCCGCGGTGATGGCCGACCGGGCGCGGCTGGCGCAGGCCCGCCAGCTCGACCCCGACAGCGCCCGGCACCTGCGCAGCCTGCAGCTGGAGGGGATCCGCGAGGCACCGGTCGGCGTGGTGGTGTGCTGCGACCGCCGGGCCCGGCCGGCCGGGGTACTGGGCCGTGCCACCTTCCCGGACACCGACATGTGGTCGTGTGCCTGCGCGATCGAGAACATCTGGCTCACCGCGCGCGGGCACGGCCTGGGCCTGGGCTGGGTGACGCTGTTCGAGCCGGCCGAGCTGGCCGCGCTGCTGCACCTGCCCGACGGCGTGCAGACCCTCGGCTGGCTGTGCCTGGGCTGGCCGGACGAGCGCCCGCCCGCGCCCGGCCTGGAACGGCAGGGCTGGTCGCGCCGCCTGCCGCTGGCCGGCGTGCTGGCCGCCGACCGCTGGCCGGAGACCGAGGCCCCGGCTGCACCCCGCGACCGCTCGGCCGCAGCCGGCCCGGCCCCAGCAGCGCCCGTCACGGCCGGCCGGGCCGCGGCCAGGCTGACCCCGGACAGCGGCGCTGCCACCCACCCGGCTGCGGACACCCCGGCTGCGGGCATCCCAGCCGCGAACAGCCCGGCCTCCGCCGACCCGGCCGCCGACATGCCTGCCGCGGCCAGTCCGTTCGCGCGCGTCCGGGCCCGCGACGACGAGGACCGGCTGCTCGCTGCCCCCGGCTCGCTCGGGCTCCTCGGCGACGCGCTGGTCCGCGCTGGCTCGCTGCCCGGCCCGGAGCCCTCGTCGGCCGGCGCCGCAGCAGCGGACGCCGGCCTGCCGCCTGGTGCTGCCCCGGCCCTGAGGCCGGGCGCCGGCACGCTGCTCATCGCCGCCGCCGACCACCCGGTGACCAGCCTCGGCGTCAGCGCCTTCCCCCGGAGCACAACGCGACTGGTCGCCCGCGCGCTGGCGGCCGGCCAGGGACAGGGCGCCGCGATGGCCGCGACGGCCGGCCTGGCTGTGTGCCTGGCCGACTGCGGGATCGACGGAGAGCCCGTCCCCGGCTGGCGGGACGCGCGACCGGCCGGCCCGCGCGGTGATCTCGCCTCCGCCGACGCGCTGACGGCCGACGCGGCCGCCGACCTGCTGGCGGCAGGCGAGCAGGCCGGCCGCGAGCTGGCCGCCGCCGGGCCTCTCGCCCTGGGCGAGGTCGGCATCGGCAACACCACGATCGCGGCCGCCATGGCCGCCGCGCTGCTGGGCCTGCCGGCCAGCGAGGCCGCGGGCCGCGGCGCAGGCAGCGACACCGCCATCGTGGCCCGCAAGCAGGACGTCATCGAGCAGGCTCTGACCCGGATCGCTGACCGGCTCGGCCCGCTCCGCCCGGCCCGCTCAGCGCAGGCCCGCTCAGCGCAGCCGGGCCAGGTCTGGGCCAGCCCGGCGTGGACAGCGGCCGCCTGGACCGGTCGGCCATGACCGGCCTGCTGGCCGCGATTGGCGGCCCGGAGCAGGCCTACCTGACCGGAGCATGCCTCGGCGCAGCGCAGGCCGGCGGCCTGGTCGTCCTGGACGGGCTCCTGACCAGCACCAGCGCGCTGCTGGCTGTCCGCCACCGGCCCGAGGTACAGGACCACCTGATCGCCGGGCACCTCAGCGCCGAGCCCGCGCACCGCCGGGTGCTCGACGCACTCGGCCTCGAGCCGCTGCTCGACCTGCGGCTGCGCGCGGGCGAGGGTGTCGGCGCCGTCCTCGCCCTCCGCCTGCTCGGCCATGCCCAGCAGGCCCGGGCCGTGACCGCTGTCACGGACTGATCAAGGCGCCAGCGCGGTACACCATCCGGCAGGCCCGTGGCCCGGCGCCGGCAGTGCTCAGGCCGCCGGATCCCGCCGGGCCAGCACGTGCAGCAGGGGCGCCACGCCGCGGTAGGGGTCGCGGCAGCCGGCCCGCTCCTCGCACGACACGATGAGCTCCAGCTCCGCCTCGGCCGGCACCGGGGCGTCGTCCGCGGCCAGGTCGGTCAGCACCCGGACCCCGTACCAGTCCCGCACGCGCAGCTGCCGCGCGGCCAGCGCCGAGGTCAGATCCGCCAGCCGGTCCGCGCGGGCCTGCACCCCGAGCCGGTTGCGGTAGCCGGCGCCGTCGAACGCCGCATCGGCCGCCGCCCAGTCGCCGAGCTGCGCCGGCCGCAGGGCCAGGGCGTCGCCGTTGCGGACCAGGAGCGAGACCAGGCCGCCCGGCGCGGTGACCGCCGCGATCGGTGCCAGCAGCTCGGCCGGGTCCGCGACGTACATCAGCACGCCGTGGCACAGCACGACGTCGAACGTCTCGCCCGGCAGCAGGCCGGTCAGCTGCTGTGCCTCGCCGCGCACCAGGCGCACCCGGCCGCGGACCGCGCTGTCCTGGCCGGCCAGGGCTCGCTCCAGGTCACCGAGCAGCGCCCCGGAGCTGTCCAGCCCGGTCACCCGATGGCCGCGGCGAGCCAGCCGGATCACCTGGGTGCCCTGCCCGCAGCCGATGTCCAGCACCCGCCGCGCTGGCTGATCCGGCAGGTGGGCCGCCAGCTGCCGGGTGATCAGCTCCATGCGGACCACCTGGCGCAGCGTGCCCAGCCGGGCCCGCCAGATATCCTCGCCCGCCGCAAAACTGCTGCTCACCGCGTCCTCCTGCTGCCGCCGCCGTCCCCCCGTCAGCAGTCATTCTGCCGGGAGCTCGGGGACCAGGCCCGCCGCGGCCCGGGCCAGGACGTGCCGCCGGAACTCCTCCGCGGCCGGCAGCAGCCGCCGCTCCGCGGGCCAGCTGAGCGTGATCTCCCGGGCGGCCCAGGCGCCCTCGATCTCGCAGTAGCGCACCGGCCCCGGTGCCGCTTCCGGCGACCCGGCCCGCGGCGCCGGCACGATGGCCACGCCCAGGCCCGCCGCCACGAACCCGCGCACGGTCGACAGGTCCTCCCCCTCGAACACCACGTCGGGCCGGAACCCGGCCCGCTCGCAGAGCTCGTCGCCGAGCCGGCGCAGCGCCGAGCCCGGCCGCAGCGCCACGAACGGCTCGCCGGCCACTTCCGCCAGCCCGGCCGCCCGCCGGCCGGCCAGCCGGTGCCCGCGCGGCACCGCCACCCGCAGCGGCTCCACCGCGATGATCTGCGCGTGCACCGCCGGGTCGCGGGGCCGGCGGGTGCCGATCTCCAGGTCCGCGTCGGCGCTGTCCAGGGCCGCCGACCGGAGCTCGTCGCGAACCTGGGTCAGCGCGAACCGGACGGCCGGGTGCGCCGCCCGGAAGCTGCCCACCAGGTCGGGGACCAGCCAGGTGCCTACCGAGTGCTGGAAGGCCAGCGCCACCGTCCCGGTGTCGGGGTCCAGCAGCTGGCTGACCGCGGCGATCCCGTCATCCAGCTGGTGCAGCAGGGCATCCACGTGCCGCTTGAACGTCGCGCCGGCCTGCGTCATCCGCAGCGTGCGCCCGGACTTGCGCAGCAGCGGCGTGCCGACGTCGGCCTCCAGCCGGGCCAGCGCCCGGGAGACGCCCGGCTGGGTGACCATCTCCAGCTCGCTGACCTCGGTCACGGTCGTGCCGTCCGCGACCTGCTGGAACCAGCGCAGCGCATCGGTATCCATACCCATGACTCAAAAGCATAGATCATCTGCAATCTAGTCATTGGACGTATAGGTGGCTGGCCGGCCAGGCTGGAAAGCGTACGACGGCCGACTATCCGGAAGGACGGAAAGATGCCGGAGACCACGTACTCCCTCGGCCCGCTGTGGACCGAGATCAAGGCCGAGCTGCGGCGCAGCCGGCAGGCCCGCGCCAACCGCCGGGCGCTCGCCCGTGAGCTCGCCGCCTACACCACCGACAGCGACCTCAGCGACCTCGGCGCGATCCTCGCCCGGCACAGCCACGACGAGACCGCCGCCATCCGGCAGATCCTGGCCGAGCACCAGGCCGACGCCCGGCTGACCATGGCCGGTGCCGGGCCCGGCTTCGGCCCCGCGTAGCCCGCAGGGCGACACGTCCCCCCGCTGACGTGCGCCGATCCCCCGATCCGGCGGCCGCGGCTGGTAACTTCGCCAGCACGCGGCCGTCGGCCGTGCGGGGGACGCAGCCAGGGCCGCCCGGCGCGCAGGTGCGCGCGGCCGGCCCGGCGCGCAGCGCGATACCGGGGGGATAAGCGCATGCCAGGACCAGTCCGGGCACGGCTCCGGCGGCTCATCCGGGTCAGCCTCGTCACAGCGGCCCTGATCGCCACCGCCGGCCTGTTAGCGGCCAGCAGCAGTCCGGGCCCGGCCCGCGCCGCCGCCACCCCGGCCGGGCATCCGCCGCCGCCGCCGACCGGGCAGCCGCTGGCCGGAGTCGCCAGCTACCTGGGCTCCCGCGAGGGCGTCGTCCAGGTCGCGGTCTACGACCGCAGCACCGGCCAGACATCGCTGCTGTCCACCGGCCACGCCACCCAGTACACCGCCAGCATCGTCAAGGCCGACATCCTGGCCATGTGGCTGCGCCGCTACCAGGGCCGCGCCGCGCCGATCCCCGGCGTCATCCCGTTCTCGATCAAGTACCTGATGACGAACATGATCACGATGAGCGACAACGTGGCCGCCACCTCGCTGTTCTACTTCGGCGGCGGCTGCACCGCGCTCACCGCGTTCAACACGCTGATCCCGACCCGCGCCACCTCCGTGGGCTGCGAGACGCCGACTTATTACGGCTGGGGCAACACCACGACCACCGCCGCCGACCAGGCGCGGATCGTGCGGACCATCGCCTACCCGAACCGGGTCCTGGCCCCCGATGCCCGCGGCTACGCCCAGCAGCTGATGGAAAGCGTCATCCCGGCCCAGCGGTGGGGCGTCACCTGCGGCCCGTGGGGCAGCACCTGCGACCCGCCCGACTACGCCACGCCCGTGCCCGGCGTCACCGTCGCGCTCAAGAACGGCTGGAAGTTCGTGCCCACCTGCACCCGGCAGGACGACACCTGCCCCTGGCAGGTCAACAGCATCGGCTGGGTACACGGCGACGGGCGCGACTACGTGCTGGCCGTGCTCACCACCGACGACCCGGCCGGGCCGGGACTGGTCGGCTTCAACTACGGCATCACCACCATCCAGGGCGTGTCCCAGCTGGTCTGGGACAACCTCGCTCCCTAACGGGGCGCCGCGCCGGACACGCCCGTCCGGCGGGGCGCCCGCGGTGCCGGCCAGCTGTGGCCGCCGGCGCGCAGCCCGCCCCGGCTGTCACACCGGCCTGCTAGAACAGGCTCATGACTCAGCCCGTCATCCGCTACGGAGCCGTGCTGCCGGGCGGCAGCGCCACCGCGCAGCTTGAGCAGGCCGTGCTCGCCGAGCAGGCCGGCTGGGACGGCGTGTTCGCCTTCGAGACCGGCTACGGCGTCGACCCGTGGAGCCTGCTCGCCGCGATCGCCATGCGCACGACCGCGATCCGCCTGGGCACGATGCTCACGCCGCTGCCCTGGCGCCGCCCGTGGAAGCTGGCCAGCCAGGTCGCGACCGTGCACCAGCTGTCCGGCGGCCGGGCCATCCTGGCCGTCGGCATCGGCGCCGCCGACGAGAACCTGCCCGCCACCGGCGAGATCACCGGCGTGCGCGAGCGGGCCGAGCTGCTGGACGAGGGCATCGACCTGGTCCAGGCCCTGTGGGCCGGCCAGAGCTCCTTCCGCGGCCAGCACTACCAGTTCCAGGGCGGCCAGCTGGACCTCGCCGCCGACGCCGCACCCGGCCAGGCCCGCATCCCGCTGTGGGTGGTGGGCCTGTGGCCGCGGCCGAAGTCGATGCGCCGCGTCCTGCGCTGCGACGGCATCATCCCGCAGTACAGCCTGGACGGCCGCGAGGCCGGCCCGGCGGACGCGCGGGCGGTCCGGGACTGGCTGACCGAGCACGAGGTGCCGCCGGGCTTCGACATGATCGCCGACGGCGAGACCCCGGCCGGCGACCCGGCCGCCGCCGCTGATCAGGTCGCCGGGTGGGCGGCGGCGGGCTGCACCTGGTGGCTGGAGACCCGCTGGGCCGGCGGCCCCGAGGAGATGACCGCCCGGCTGACCGCCGGGCCGCCGCGCGGCTAGCCCCGCGATCGGTCCCGGCAGGCGGGCCAGGCGCCAGGCTGGCGGGCGACAGGGGCGCCGGCCAGCAGGACAGCTGGCCGGCCTGCCGGGGCCTGGCGGACGGTACCGGAGGAGGTCCCGCCGTGCGCTTTGACCAGCGGATGGACGGCGAGCGCTGCGAGTTCTGGCTGCTCGATGTCGACAAATCGCTGCAGCCGGCGCTGGAGCGCCTGGCCTGGCAGCAGCGCACCGGCGGCGCGTGGCGGCGCTGCTTCCCGTCCCCGGCGCCGGGCCAGGCCGACCGGGCATTCGAGAACCTGCAGCGGCTGCTGGTGCCGATGCTGCGCCAGAGCGAAGGCCTGGCTCCGGTGCCCTGGACCGGTGCGCTAGCGCAGACCTGCACCCGGTTCAGCGCGGCCGGCATCGACTGGTGGCTGGCCGGCAGCGCGGCGCTGGCCGTCCGCGGAGCTCCGCTAACGCCCGGCGACCTCGACCTCATCGTGTCCGGGGCGGACTCGGTCCGGGCGGGCCAGGCCTTCCTGGACTGCCTGGTCGAGCCGGTGACCAGCGGATACTGGCCGCTCAGCGACTGGTGGGGCCGCGCGTTCTGCGGCGCCCGGGTGGAGTGGGCCGGCGGCGTGCGTGCCGCCGCCGACGAGCCGGAGCCCGCCGACTTCGGGCCGGCCGCTGCCGCCCGCCTGGAAACCATCCGCTGGCGGGACTGGGATATCCGGGTCCCCCCGCTGCGCCTGCAGCGCCGGGTGTCTGCGGCTCGCGGTCTCGCCGTCCGCGTCGCCCTGATCGATCAGCTGGGCGGCTAGCTCACCCGCCTGCGGCGGCCAGGCCGCTGGCCGGCGCCTGCCCGGTCACTGGCTAGCACCGCAGCTCACCTGCGGCCGGGCCGGTCCGGCGAGTAGCCTCGGGCGTGCTGATGCGGCAAGGGTGCTATTGCAAGTCTTTTGCAATGATCTAGACTCTGCTGCTGAGTGAACAGAGCCGGAAGGAGCTGCTGATGCCGGACGGGCATGCGCGCCTGGCGAGAATCCGGGCGGCGCTGACCCCCGCCGAATGGAGCCGGGTCGGCGCCATGACCGCGGTCATCATCGGGCTGAACGTCGCGGGCTGGGGCATGCTGGCCGCCGCTGCCGGCGGGCACTACCACATCAGCAAGACGGAGGTCTTCGGCTTCGGAACCGGCATCCTGGCCTACACCCTGGGCATGCGGCACGCCTTCGACGCCGACCACATCGCCGCCATCGACAACACCACCCGCAAGCTCGTCGGCGAGGGCAAGCGCCCGCTGTCGGTCGGGTTCTTCTTCTCCCTCGGCCACTCCTCGGTCGTGTTCGTGCTCGCGCTGCTGCTCAACTTCGGCATCCGGGCCCTCAACGAGCAGGTCCGGGACGCCAGCTCGCAGCTGCAGCACACCACCAACGTCGTCGGCACGCTGGTATCGGGGGCATTCCTGTTCCTGATCGCGGCCCTCAACGTGGTCATCCTGATGGGCATCCTCAAGGTGTTCCGCCAGATGCGCTCCGGCGAGTTCAACGAGCAGGAGCTGGAGGACCAGCTCAACAAGCGCGGCCTGATGAACCGCATCCTCGGCCCGCTGGCCCGGCGGATCGACACGCCCTGGAAGATGTACCCGATCGGGTTCCTGTTCGGCCTCGGCTTCGACACCGCCACCGAGGTGGCCCTGCTGGTGCTGGCCGGCTCGGCCGTGGTCGGCGGCCTGCCCTTCTACGCCGTCCTCTCGCTGCCCATCCTGTTCGCCGCCGGGATGAGCCTGTTCGACGCCGCCGACGGCTGCTTCATGAACTTCGCCTACGACTGGGCGTTCGCCCGGCCGGTGCGCAAGGTCTTCTACAACCTCACGATCACCGGCCTGTCAGTGTTCGTGGCAGTGTTCATCGGCGCCACCGAGGTACTCGGCCTCATCGGGCAGAACAGCAACCTGACCGGCTCGGGCTGGGCATGGCTGGAGAACTTCAACATCAACAC
Organism: uncultured Actinomycetota bacterium; assembly: GCA_963780555.1. Taxonomy (GTDB): domain Bacteria; phylum Actinomycetota; class Actinomycetes; order Streptosporangiales; family Streptosporangiaceae; genus DASUBV01. The sequence goes on from CAWACD010000002.1 coordinate 2,130,815, forward strand.
GGCCGGGTTCATCATCGTCGGCGTGTTCGTCATCACCTGGGCCGCGGCCCTGGCGATCTGGCGCTTCGGCAAGATTGAGCAGAAGTGGACGATGCCCCCGGCCGAGGCCGACGCCGACTAGCTCGTGCCGCTCGGCCGCTGCAGCTAACCCGGCAGATCTGTCGGCGGCCGCCGATACGATCTTGCCATGAGTGGCGGCAAACCCTGCGCATCCTGCGATGACGTGCATTCCGGACGCGGGCCGTTCTGCGCGGATTACTGCCGGGCCGTAGCGGAGTTCGTGCGGCTGTCCCGCCGGTGGTTCCGGGACCCGGCGCGGCAGGCCGACACCGACTACCTGTTCGTGCTGCAGGTCCGGCTGGCTGCCCTGCACGCCGGCCACCTCAGCCGGGCAGGCGGCGCCGAGCCGCCGGGCGCCCTGACGGCCGCCGGAAAGGCCGCTATCCGCGAGCGCGACCAGGGCCGCTGCGCCCAGTGCGGCCGGCGGGGCACCGAGGTCGCCCGCATCGACGGGCCCTCCAGCGAGCCAGCCAACCTGCAGCTGCTGTGCACCGGCTGCCGCCGGACCCGGACCCGCGAGGCCCTCACCCAGATCGCCGATCCCGCCGCGCGGGCGGCCCTGGCCGGCCTGCACGAGCTGCTGCAGCGCCGGATCGACGCCGCGGCCCCGGAGCGGGCCTGCGACAACGAGCAGACCTGGGGCGCGTCCTGGCGCCGCTGGCCGAACCTCCCCGACAGCGCCCGCGCCTACCGGCAGCAGGCCGCGGCGCTCGGGTTCACCGACATCATCGCCGTCATCGGTTCGCCCGCCCAGGACCGGCTGCCGGCCTGAAACCAGCTGACGGCGGCCCGGCCGCCGCCGTTGAATTCAACCTCCGGGCGCTGCGCGTGCTGCGGGCCCCGGGCTTCGCAGACGTCACCAGCTTCCGCGCCAGCACCGACGGCCAGAGCTTCCAGATCCTGGTGCGGCCGCATCAGGCCGGGGGTCGCTAGCCCGGATCTGCTCGTGCCCGGCGCGGCTGCACCGGGCCGGGACTCGCCTGGCCGCGGCGCGCCCTGGATGATAGGGGGATGGTGGCGATGCCGGGCGACCGCGCGGAGGGCCGGCCGCGGGAGTGGCTGGCCATGCCAGGCGGCGGGATGCGCCAGGTCGTCTCCTACGCGGGCGATGACGGCACGGTCGAGCTGCTGGCCTATGCCGCGTGGCTGAACCGGATGCTGCCGGCCTGTGATTGCGGCCGGCCCCGCCTGGGCTCCGGGCGGACCTGCGGTAGCGCCGAGTGCGTCGCCCTGCTGCGCCGGGAGACCTTGTAGCTGCACCTGCTGCCGGCCAGGTGGCGGTCGGCGGTTCCGTCAGGCGATCTTGGCCGGGTACTGTTGCCCGGTGCGACTGGGCGTGAATGTACCGAATTTCGGGCCGGGTACCCGGCCCGGCGTGCTGCGCCAGTGGGCGCAGACGGTCGAGGGCCTCGGCTTCAGCCTGCTGATGGTCTCCGACCATGTCGCGGTGACCCCCGATGTCGCCGAGCAGTACCCCGCGCCGTTCTACGAGCCGTTCACGACGCTGGCCTGGCTGGCCGGCCAGACCCGCCAGATCCAGCTGGGCACGACGGTCCTGATCGTTCCCTACCGGCACCCGCTGCTGGTCGCCCGGATGGCCGCCAACCTCAGCGATCTCAGTGACGGCCGGCTGGTGCTGGGCGTCGGCGTCGGCTGGGCCGCGCAGGAGTTCGCCGCGCTGGACGTGCCCTTCGCCCGGCGCGGCCAGCTGACCGATGACTACCTGCGCGCGATCCGCGCGGCCTGGCAGGACGAGCACGACTACCGCGCCGGGCAGATCCCGTTGTGGATCGGCGGCAACAGCGATGCCGGCCTGCGCCGCGCGGTGCGCCTGGGCGATGCCTGGCATCCGCTCCGGTTCACGATGCCGTGGCTGCGCGAGGCGGCTGACCGCCTGACGCTGTTCGCCGGGCAGCAGGACCGGCCGGTCCCCGAGCTCGCGCCGCGCATTCTGCTGCGGCTCACCGACGACGTCGTCACCGGACCTGACCGGCTGGCCGGCGAGGGCACCATCGACCAGGTCACTGCCGACCTCGCCGAGCTGCGGCAGCTCGGCGCCGGCACCGTCCTGCTCGACCCGTTCCACGGCGACCCCGCCGAGACACTGCACCCCGAGACGGCCTGGCGGGCGCTCGCGGCCGTCCGGGCCGCTGCCCGCGACCTGGAGGAGCCATCATGACCGCCGAGCTGAGCGAGACCGACCTGCGGCACCTGCGCCGCTGCGTCGAGCTGGCCGCCGACGCTGTCGCCGCGGGCGATTTCCCGTTCGGATCGGTGCTGGTCGGCGCGGACGGCACGGTCCTGGCCGAGGATCGCAACCGGGAGAACTCCGGCGGCGATGCCACCCTGCACCCGGAAATCGAGCTGGCCCGCTGGGCAGCCGCCAGCATGACCAGCCAGGAGCGCGCGGGAGCGACCGTCTACACCTCCGGTGAGCACTGCCCGATGTGCGCCGCCGCGCATGCCTGGGTCGGCCTGAGCCGCATCGTGTACGCGACGTCCTCGCAGCAGCTGACGGGCTGGCTGGCCGAGCTGGGCGCGGGACCGTCCCCGGTCCGGGCGCTCGCCATCAGCGAGGTTGCCCCCGGCGTGACCGTCGCCGGCCCGGCCCCGGAGCTCGCTGATCAGGTCCGCGACCTGCACCGCCGCTTCCGCTCGGCCTAGCCCGCCCGGCAGGGCATACCGGTCCTCGTTTCCTGACCTGCCCGGCGCGGCTGCGTTCGCTGCCGCCGGCCGCCACTGACGGACGTTGTCCCGCGCCGCGGCCATCCGGCCGTTACCGCGCTCAGCCCAGCAGGCCGGCCACGGCGGTGATGCCGGAGTCGATGGCTGCCTCGCTGACGTTGCCGAAGCCCAGGACGAGCTGCGGCGGGGCGCCATCGCGGCTGGCCCGGGACCGGAACTCGCTCATCCCGTACAGCCCGACCGACCGCTCCAGCGCCGCGGCCACCACCTCCTGCTCGCTGGCCGTCTCCGGCAGGTGCGCGACAGCGTGGAACCCGGCGGCCAGCCCGGTGAGCCGGACGCCGGGCGCGCGGCGGGCCAGCGCGTCGATGAGCACGGCCCGGCGCCGGGCGTAGGCGGTGCGCATGCGGCGCAGGTGCCGGTCATACCGGCCGGACTCCAGCAGCGCGGCCAGCGCCAGCTGGTCCAGCCCGGAGCTGCCCCGGTCGCTGAGTTCCTTCTGCTCCGCCACCGCGCCGGCCAGGGCGGGCGGCACCAGAATCCAGCCGAGCCGGATGGTCGGCGCCAGCGCCTTGCTGACGGTGCCGATGGTCAGCACCCGGTCGGGTGCGATGCCCTGCAGCACCCCGACCGGCTCCCGGTCGTAGCGGAACTCGGAGTCGTAGTCGTCCTCGACGATGTAGCCGTCGCAGGCGCGCGCCCACTCGGCCAGCTCGTGCCGCCGCCGGGCGGCCAGCACCACCCCGGTGGGCGACTGGTGCGCCGCCGTCACCACGACGGCCCGCGCGCCGGTCGCTGCCAGGGCGCCGACATCCACGCCCTGCCCGTCCACGGGCACGAAGACGGCCTGCGCCCCGGCCGCGGCTACCGCCTGGACCGAGCCGCTGGTCTCGTCATCCCCGTAGCCGGGATCCTCGAAGGCCACGGTGGCAACCCCCAGCCCGGCCAGCACCCGGACCGCCAGGCCCAGGCCCTGCGCGAAGCCGGTGCAGATCACGATGGACTCGGCATCGGCGGCCGCCGCCCGGACACGCCGCTGGTAGGCCGCGATGACCTCGCGCAGGGCCCGGGAGCCGCGCGGGTCCCCGTAGTCCAGGTCGGCGCTGGGAACCGTCCGGCAGGCCTCGCGCATCGCCCAGGCCCAGTCGCCGCGCGGGAAGCTGGCCAGGTCCGGCACGCCGGACCGGAAGTCGGCGATCAGCCGCGGCGGCCGGGGCGGCCGGGGCGCGGGGCGGGCGAGTGCCGCCGCGGGGGCCGTCTCCGGGAGGGCTCCCCTGGCCACCCGGGTGGCGGAGCCGACCTGGCTGTCGAGGTACCCCTCGGCCAGCAGCTGGGCGTAGCACTCCTGCACCAGGCCGCGGGAGACCTGCAGGTCACGGGCGAGCTCACGGGAAGACGGCAGTCGCTCGCCGACGGCCAGCCGGCCGTCCCGGATGGCGTCGCGGATCCCGGACTCCAGCTGCGACCGGAGCGGCTGGCCGCTGCCGCGATCGAGTCGCAGGAGCAGCTCCGGACCCAAACCGGACCACTGAATCGCCATTGGAATGGACCTTATCAGTGATCCGGCTAGCTTCTAGCGTCAGTTCCATGAGCACGATGACCTGCGCCGAGACCGCCGCCCGCCGCCCCGTCCCCGCCGCAGCCGCAGCCGCCCGGCCGGCGCGGCTGATCAGCCCCACCCTGGCCCTGGTCTTCCTGGCCTCGTTCGGCACCCTGACCAGCTTCTACCTGCTGCTGTCGGTGACACCGACGCTCGTCGCCGCGGCGGGCGCCGGGGGCGCGGGCGCCGGGCTGGCCACCGGCGCGCTGATGCTGTCCGGGGTGGCCGCGGAGTTCGCCGCCCCGGCGCTCATCGCCCGGCTCGGCAGCCGCGCCGTGCTCGCCCTGGGCATCGTGCTGCTCGGGGTGCCGGCCCTGGCGCTGCTGGCGCGGGGCGGCATGGCCGCGATCATCGCCGTGTGCGTCGTGCGCGGCCTGGGCTTCGGCCTGACCGTCGTGGTGACCGGCGCGCTGACCGCCGAGCTGGTGCCTGCTGAGCGCCGCGGCGAGGGCGCCGGGATCTCCGGCGTGGTGTCCTGTGTCCCGGCCGTCGTGGCCCTGCCCGCCGGGGTCTGGCTGGCCGGCCACCTCGGCCCGGCGCCGGTCATCATTGTCGCCGCGGCCGCGGCGCTGGCCCCGCTGGGCGCCCTGGCCTGGCTGCCCGGCCCGGCCCGCCGCCGCGCCGGGGTCATCCCTGCCACCGGGAGCGGCCGCCGCGCCGCGGCCGAGTCGGAGGCCGAGCGGCCCGCCGGGCTGCTGGCCGCGCTGCGCCAGCCTGGCCTGCGCCGGCCAGTGCTGATCTTCGCCGCCGTCACCGTGCCGGCCGGCGTGGTCGTCGCCTTCCTCCCGCTGGCCGCCGGCGCCGCCGCCAGCACCGCGGCCGCCGCCCTGTTCGCCGAGGCGCTGGCCGCCACTGTCACCCGCTGGTGGGCCGGCCGGCACGGCGACCGGCGCGGGCACGCCCGGCTGCTGATCCCCGGCCTGGTCACCGCCGCGGCCGGGATGGCGCTGCTGGCCGCCAGCAGCAGCCCGGCCGCCGCCATCACCGGCATGATCGTGTTCGGCGCCGGCTTCGGGGTGATCCAGAACGCGACCTTCGCGCTGCTGATGAGCCGGGTCCCGGCGGGCAGCTTCGGGACGGCCAGCGCGCTGTGGAACCTGGCCTACGACGCCGGCTACGGCGCCGGCCCGGCCATCCTCGGCCTGGTCGTCGGCCGCGCCGGCTACGCCGCGGGCTTCGCCATCACCGCCGTCCTGATCCTCACCGCGCTGCGCCCGGCTCGCCGGGAGCGCCACGGCTGAGCGCCCTGCGGGCGTGGCCAGCGCCGGATGCCTGCCCGCGCTGGCCTCGCCCGGTGCGCGGGCCGGTCAGTCGGAGTGCGGGCAGGTGCCCCCGTTCGTCATCACGCCGACCGGGAACGGCGAGAAGACCCGGCCGGAGAAGAACTGGAGCTGCCGGAGGCCGAAGCCGCCGCTGGGATCGTCGAAGCTCCGGAACAGCGGGTCCATCAGCTGCGCGGTCGGCGTGGTGTACTCCGCCTGCCCCCGGTGCCGGTCGAATGTCGTGATCAGGGCCATGATGTCGCTCCGGGGCGTCCCGTCGGAGCCGAAGCTGGTGATCTCCGGGTACTGCCCGCTGTCTGGCTCGCCGTCGAGCAGGTGGCGGATGGGTTCCTGCGGCATGGCGTCGCGGCAGCTGAAGTCCTTAGCGCGGCGCAGGCCGTCCGGGGGGCCCGGCGTCACCTGCACCACCTTGTACACCGCGGGCAGCAGGGCCTCGTAGTACCACTGATCAGCAGCCTGGCGCATCTTCGTCACCACGGCGGCCTTCTTGTCCAGCTCCCAGGACTGCGTGTCCGAGGCGGCCGCGAAGTCCTGCAGCTTCCCGTAGTCGCTGACGATGATCTGGCCGACCGACGAGGTCTCCGCAGACGCCTGGAGGAACCGGTTGAAGGTGTCCTGGGCCAGGTCATCGACCTTGTTCCGGACCAGCGGCCCGGCCAGGTCCGGCTCGCCGTTGTCCCGGGTGAGGTAGCTCAGCAGGGAGAAGACGGCCGACAGGCCGGCGGCGGCGTTGCTGACCGGGCCGGGAACGAAGACACCCAGCTTCACGATCCCGGAGATCAGGCTGAGCACCCCCGACGCCGTGCTGTCAGCAGGCGGCGGAGCGACGGCCTCCAGCACCTTCTTCCCGATGGCCTTGAGGTCGAACTGCTGGGCCTGCTGGGCGGTGGTAAACGGCTCCAGCAGCTGGGCCAGGTAGTTGTGAACGTGGACCACGTCAGCGATCTCGTCGGACACCTGCTTGCGGACCGTCTCGCAGTCGGCCCGGGTGAAGCCCGGGCCGTCGGGACACGCCTTGTAATGCGGGTTGTCGTGGTTGTCGAGGATCGTCTGTATCTCAGTCCAGTTCTTGTCCCAGGCCTCGTAATACCGGGCCCGGACATCGCAGGACGGAGCGTCGCTCGCGCAGATGTTCGTGGCCACCTTGCCGATCCAGGTCTCGGCGTTGCGCTCGCCTGGTGAGGTGAAGACGGGGAACGGCTTCGGAGCCTGGTAGGTGATCTGCACCAGCTGATCGTTGGCGGCCCGCAGCGGGTCCGCCACCAGCGGCCCGAAGTCCGTGGTCCGGGCGCGGGCCAGCAGGCCGGCCAGCCGGCCAGGCTGCTGGGTGAGCGGCTCGCTCGCCTCAGCCAGCGGGCTGGCGGAGCCGGCCTGGCCCGCGAAGGCATACCCGCCGGTGCCGTCGAGAGCGTTGAAGATGGCGGGCGTGCCGCCGAGCTTGCCGATCTGCTCGGCCAGGCCGGCCCAGACCGGAGTCCGGGCGCTGCCGCCCGGGTTGCCCACGCTCTGCAAGAACACCAGGCGATGCGGTGTCGTGACGGCCCCGCGCAGGACCTCCAGCAACTGCGCCTGGAAGGCCTGGTCCCCGGCCGCGCTCCCGGTGCTGACCGGGTACACCGCGTTCTTCTCCATCGCCAGGGAGGCACTGTCCACGATCACCACGTGGAAGCCGCCCCTGGTGCCCGGCTGGAGCGCCGCGGTGTAGCTCTGGTCCCCGATTTTCATGGTGTTCGCGGTGGCGCTGTCCGGCCCGGCATGGGTGGCGAAGGGCACATAGTCGGCGAACACGAAGTCGTAGCGGCTGGTGGAATCATCGAAGCGGAAGTACCCGGACATGTCGCCCGGGGTACCCCGGACGGTCCCGCCCCAGTTCGAGAACGCGGATCCGTTGCCGGTGCCGCGGATGCCGGCGACCGAGAACGGCGCCTGGGCCTGGGCCAGCGTGAGATCCGGGGCACCGATGCCGGCCATGATGCGGTTGACCTCATCCAGCCGGCCCGCGCTGATCGTCAGGCCAGCGGGCGCGGAGAGCACGACGTAGTAGCGCAGGGCGGTACCGGGGTCGATCTTCGCGATCTGCGCCGCTACCGACGTCAGGGCGGCGTCACCGTTGCTGAAGTCAGTCGCCCGGGTCGCGAGCGTGCGGCGGTCGACCACGGCCAGGTGGATGACCGGACCGCCGCCGGCCCGGCCGTAATCCGTGCCGTCGATGCGGATGGCCTTGGTGGCGGCGGCGATCGTGTCCACCGGAGCGCCGATCGGCGGCACGCTGGCCGGCGGGGCCGGCGGGATGTCCGGCGTGATCACGATCTGCGGCTGCCCGGTGCGATCCTGGCTGATCTGCTGGCCGCCGGCATCGGGGATGATGAAGCTGGAGCCGCCTCCGCCGCCGCCCCCGCCGTCTCCGTAGTCACTGCCGGCCCCGCCGCCGCCGCCCCCGTACAGGCCGCCGCCTCCGCCGCCGCCCCCGGCCGCGTCACCGTTGCGGCTGTCAGCGCCGCGGCCGCCGGCCGCGAGCGTGCCCGCAGTCCCGGCCGAGGCCCGGTCCCCCGACGTGCCGCCAGCCCCGCCCTGGCTGGCGGTCCCGGCTCCGCCGCCGCCCCCGCCCTCCCGGTCATCTGCGCCGGCCTGGCCCGCGTTGCCGCCGCCGCCACCACCACCGCCGAAGACGCCGCCGCCGCTGCCGCCACCGCCGGCCGCGACCAGCAGCCGGGACCCGGCCGAGCCGCCGGGCACCCCGCATCCGGACCCGGAGATCGAGCAGGTGCGCACGTCGGCGGCCCCGCCGCCCTGCGATCCGCCGCTGCCGCCGCTGCCGCCCGGCGCGCCGCCGCCGAATACCGGGTCACCGCCGGCCCCGTTGCGGCCGTTCCCGCCGACCTCGACATACAGCGTCTGGCCCGACTCGACATGCAGGTCGGCGCTGACGGCAGCGCCGTAGCCGCCTCCGCCGCCGCCCCGGCCGCCGGTCGCTGCCACGTGGATACTGGAGACCCCGGCCGGCACCGCGTAGCTCTGCTCCGCACCGGTGTAGGTGAAGGCCGCCGGGGTCCGCGCGGCGGGCCGCCCCGGCAGCGCCGTGGCGGCTGACCCGGACCGGGCGGCTGACGCGGACCGGGCGGCTGACGCGGCCGGAGCCGAAGTCGCGGTCAGGGCCGTCGTCACGGCCAGGGCCAGTACCGTGGCCGGAACAATGGCCGCCTGCGCGTGCCGTCTCAGCATCGAGCCCCCGTCGCTCTGGCATCGGCAGGCACAGGCAGGGATAGGTCAGGCCAGCTCAGCGGCATCCGGCCAGGAATACCCCGCACATGCAAGACTCCGGCATCTGGCCGGGAAGGTGCTGCCTCAGCCGAGATTCTGGCCGCATCGCGGCCCGGCAAACCTGACCGGGCCGGGAAGCCCGGCTTGCGCATGCAGGAGGTTTTTCCGCCGTATTCAGCGGCCGTGCCCCGGCCCGCGGCCGGTCGTGCGGCAGCGCCGATAGGAGGCCGTGAGCCTTTCTGCCCCGGCCCGGACTGTCGCTAGGATCCATTTGTGGCGGGGACAGCAGAACGGGCGGCGCAGCGCGCTGCGCGTTCCCGCCGCGGAGCGCAGATCGCCCGGCTCGCCGTTGCCGCGGGCATTCTGGGGCTGGCTGGCTGCGGCGCTGGCGGATCCGGCCCGGCGCCGAGCCGACGCAGACGGCCAGCTCCGGCGCACCCAGTCCGAGTGCCCAGGTCCTGACCCAGCTCGCCGTCGAGCACGACATCAGCGCACTGGACCGCGGCGTGCTGACCTACCGGCTGCCCGCCGCGGTGCGGACCGGCACGCCATTCGTCCTGACGGTCACGGTCACCGATGTCGGAAAGGCCAGGCCGGGCGTTATCACCGCAACGGAGGCCTCGCGGCAGCTGGGCCTGACGGTCTTCCCGAAAGACGTCCCGGCCGGCGCGTTCGTGGGCCTGACCACGGTTTCCTGCACCAATCTGAGGTGCAAGGCGCTCAACAGCCAGTCGGCGCAGCCGGTCATCGGCGAGGGCAGCAGCCGGACCTGGAGCTGGACGATCACGCCCGGCAATCCGGGCCCGGCGTCGCTGGTGGTCAACGCCACGACCTTCGAGGGGCAGAGCAGCTCCTCGCTCAGCCAGGTGCTGGTGCCGATCACGATGAAGGTCACCGCCACCACCGGGTTCACCGAGCAGCAGCACCGCCAGACCCGGCACCAGGAGGTCGCCTCCGCCAAGGGCTTCCTGGACACTACGACCGGGCTGATCACCTCGGTGGGCGGCGCCATCGCCGTGCTGGCCGGCGGCGCGGCCTGGATATCGCGCCAGCTGCGGAAACGCCATCCGGACAAGCGCCGCCCGCGCAAGGCCGGGTAGCCGCGGCGGCCGCGGGCCAGGCGGCCGCTCTCACCACGGCTGCGTCGCGCTGGTCCAGTGGCTGAGGGAGTCGATGTCCTCCATGCGGTGCACGTGCCGCGGCGGGGTGGCGAACGTCGCGTACGGCCGGACCCGGATGACCACCCGCTGCTCGTCGCGGGACAGCTGGGCGATCTGCTCGCGCCGCTCCTCGGGAACCGGCTCGCCGGCCATGATGCCGATCACCTGGCGGAGCACGTCGGCGGCCTGATCTTCGCCGGCCTCCAGCACGGCGTTGCCGTAGACCTGCAGGTAGGTGACGGGCCAGTTCTCGTCCAGGATGCACAGGCTGACCTGCTGGCGGCGCTGCACGGCGCGGGCCTTGGCCCGGGCGGCCATGGTGGAGACCAGGATGTCGTCGCCGTCCATGACGTAGTAGACGACGGTCATGGCCGGGCCGTGCTCGAGGCGGCCATAGCCGAATACGCAGGTGCGATGCTCGCGGACGAACTGGCGCCGCTGCTCGGAGGTCATCTCGCCCGGCGGAAGCTGCGCTGCCACGAAAGGCTGCTCCTGTTCACCTGATGGCGCCGGGCACCTGACGCGGGCGCCGCCCGCGTCCGAGACTATGCCCGCGGCCCGGGCGGCGACAGGCCCGGGCGGGCGGGACCGCGGCCGCGCGGACCAGCCCCGTCAGCTCAGCGCTCGGGGGTCTCGTGGCCGGGCACGCAGGGCGGCGACGGCGGGTTGCCCACCGGCATCCGCCAGGCGCTGGCCGCGGCCGCCATCGTCTCCGCGACGTCCTGCAGGCCGGGCTGGGCCCGCACCACCTGGCCGTCCAGGAAACCGCGGACGATCGGGGCCACCACCGGGTCCGTGGCCAGGCCGCCGTGCAGGGCCGGCACGATCACCGCCTGGGTGGGCAGGGCGCACGCGGGCAGGGTCAGGGCATCGGCCAGCGGCAGCACGACGAGCCAGCGGAACGGGCTGTGCCGGGCCACGGCGGCCGCCTTGCCGGCGAAATGCGCGCCGGATTTGTTGACCGAGCTGATCAGTGTCTGGGCGCCGGCCGAGCCGTACGGGGACAGGCTGCCGATGAAGCCCACCATGGCCCGCAGCTCGTAGCCGGGGACCAGGCCCCGGTCACTGCCGGCGCCGGGCCCGGCGCCGGCCGGGTAGCTGACCTGGCCGGGGGCCACGATGGGACTGAGCAGGACCACCGAGCCGAGCGGGACGTGCTGGTGCCGGGCCAGCATGGCGTACAGGCCCAGCGTGCCCTCACTCTCGGCGACGACGTCCACCGGCCGCCCGGTGCGCTGGTGCAGGTGCTGGACCTGCGCGGCGATCCGGTCACCGAGCTCGGCCAGCGGCAGGTTGCTGTCCGACCGGCTGTAGGGCAGCGGGTGACCGGCCTGGCTCAGCCCGCGGTAGGAGAACTGCTGGACCACGGCGCCGGGGTCCAGCCTGGCCAGCGCGGCCGGGTTGGAGCAGCACGTCGACCCGAACCCGCGTACCTCCAGCACCGCCGCTTCCGGCCGCCGGTCCGCGGGGATACCCGGGCCGCCCACTCCGGCCTGGCCGGGGCCGCGGGCGGGGGCAGGCTGCAGCACGGCCGCGGCGGCCGGGGCGTGCCCGCCGCCCTGGCCGGCGGAGAAGGCCAGCCGGACCACGCCGACCACGAGGATCACGGCCATGATCACGGCCAGCGGGGCCAGCGGCAGCGGCCGGGGCAGCGGCCGGCCGCCCTGGCCGGGCACGCCGGGCACGCTGTCCCGGTGCTGGGGCCGGGCTGGCCGCGGCACCAGCCGGAACTCCCGCCGGGGCAGCGCCAGGGCCCGGGTGACCCCGTACCAGGCGCGGGCATTGACCAGGCCGGCCAGCCCGGCCACCGGGATGGCCCAGCCATCGGGCAGCCACCCGGTCAGGGCCGCGGCCGCCGACAGGGCCAGGAAGTCGAGGATGGCCCAGCCGACCGCCCGGCCGGGCGGCAGGATCCGCCACCACCAGGGGGCCACGCCGGCGTGGCTGAGCAGCGAGACGATCAGCAGCAGGGCCGGCAAGGTGGCCAGCAGCGGCCAGGAGAACGGCAGCAGCGCGACGCCGAAGGTCATCGTGACCAGCGGGGACAGCAGCAAGCCCGACAGCAGCACGGCGGCCAGCCCGCAGCCGAGCAGCAGGGTCAGCCGGGGCGGGTCCACGCCGCGCGGCCAGGCCAGCCGGACCAGCCCGGCGCCGGCCAGCGTCCGGGCCACGGTCAGGACGGCCAGCATCAGGATGAATCCGGCCCAGGAGCCGCCGTACCCGTACAGCCAGCGCAGGTCATGAAAGACCGCCAGCGGTCCGAGTGCCGTCACCTGGGGAGCCAGGGCGCGCGCGGCGGGCGCCAGCCACAACAGCACAGCCGCCTCTGCCATCGCGCCGCCCGAGGCAGCCAGGATCAGCCCCCGATGCGCGACGAACCCGGCACGGCCTCGCAGGCGCGTCACGTTCCAGTAGCCTCCCTCCTGGGCAGAAGGGGCGCACTCCAGCTTCGGCTGAAATTGCAGGCTCGTCCGGTGCCAATTCTATGTCTGTGCCCCGGGCTGGCCCTGCCCGGCCGTGCCGCCCCGGCACACCACCCGGCACGGACGAGCCTGCCGCCTGCGCGCATCCCCGGCCATTGCCGAGGCGGCGCCCATCACTGCCGATACCGGCCGATATGAGGTCAGGCTCACGCGGTCGCGTGCAGGTCGCCCGACACCGCGATCGCGCGCAGCCGCACGGCCGCCCGGCCCGCCACCGGGTTCTCCCCGGCGCGGCCGGCCAGCTCGGCCAGTGCCATCAGGTCGGCGGCCCGGCCCCGGCGCAGCAGCCGGTCGCGGGCCGCGGCGCGGGCCAGGCCGGCCAGGCCGTCCAGGTGGCCGGCCACCTCCAGGTAGCCGTCCAGCACCGCGCCGGCGAACTCCGGCTCCCGGTCGAATCGCAGCAGATTGCCCAGGTCGGTCCCCGGCGTCCCGGCGTGCGCGAACTCCCAGTCGAGCAGCCCGGTCAGCGCTCCGGAAGCCGGGTCGGCCAGCAGGTTCTTGGGATTGAAGTCGCTGTGCACCAGGCAGGCCCGGCTGACCTCATCCAGCGTGTCCTGGGCGGCGCGGGCGACCGCCAGCAGGCCGCGGTAGTCCGCTTCCGGCCAGCTGGCCAGGCCCGGCGCGGCGCGCTGCTGCCGGATCCAGTCCTCCAGGCCGCCGTCCCAGGCCTGGATGCGCAGGCTCGCGTCGGTGAACTGGCCGGCCCGCGGCATCGGCATCTGAGCCAGCCGGCCCAGTACCTGGCCCAGCTCGCGGCCAGCCCGCGTCCGGGCGGGCCCGGCCAGGCCGGGCAGGCAGGTGTCCAGCCGCTCGCCGGGCAGGAACGAGGTGACCAGCACGCCCGGCGTGCCGGCCGCCGGGTCCGGCCAGCGCAGCTCCAGCACCTGCGGCACCGGCAGCAGGCCGCCGACCAGGTGCAGCACCGCGGCATCGATCGCCGCGGCCGCGGCGCCGCGGCGCGCGCCGCGCCGCGCGTAGACGCGGACCACCGCCTGCTCGCCGCCGGCCTGCGCCGCGAATGTCTCGCCGCTGAACCCGCCCGCCAGCGGCCGCAGTCCGCCATCGTCCATGCCCGCCACGATTCCACTGCCCGCTGACAGCAGCAGGCCGCCGTACGGCGGACACGCCGGGGCGGGCTGCGCCGGCCTCCTCGCCGGCAGCAGCCCGCCGTCCGGGGCCGGCTACCTGGTCAGCTCATCGATCGGCTTTACCCCGGCCTGGCCGCGGCGCAGCCGCCACAGCAGCCCGCCGAAGTACCACAGGGCGGCGAGGATCAGCCCGTACAGCAGCACCTTGTCGGCGCCGTGGAACGGCGCGGGCAGCGCCAGCACCGCCATGATCAGCACCGTGTAGGCCAGCACGAACCCGATCACCGGCCACGCCCACCGGCCCAGCGAGAACGTGCCGGGGATGGAGTCGATGGTGCGCCGCTTCATGGCATAGGCGACGGTGATCAGGAAGTAGATGATGTACGGAATGATCGCCGTGGCGCCGACCAGCGTCCCGAACGCGCTGGTCTGCAGGTAGCCGTAGATCATCACGCCCACATCGATCACGCCGAACACCAGCAGCGCCACGATCGGCGTCTGGCTGCGGACGTTGACCTTCCGCAGCCAGCCGGAGAACGGCAGCATGTTGTCGCGCGCCAGCGAGTAGACCAGCCGGGCCTGGGCCCCCGACCCGACGACCAGGATCGCGAACATCGAGAACACCACGAACGCTACGAAGACCTTGACCAGCCAGGACGGCAGCCAGTAGCCGGCGATGAACAGCAGCGGCAGCGGCGCGGACTCCACCGCCTTGAGGTCCGGGATGGCCAGCGTGAACCCGATCAGCGCGATCATGCCCAGGACAGCCGACCCGGCCACGGCCCAGAGCACCCCGCGCGGCACGGTGCGCCGCGGGTTCACCGCGTCCTCGGACATGTCCGCCGCCAGCTCGAATCCGACCAGCGTGAACGCGCCCAGCAGCCCGGCCAGCGCGAAGGCATACCAGGTCGGGTTGTGCAGCGCGGAGGTGGTGTTGGTGAGGATGCTGGCGCCGTAGGGGGCCGGCTTGGCGTGCACGCCCCACAGGATCAGCAGCAGCACGCCGAAGACCACGGTGCCGAGGATCTCAGTGAAGACGGCCACGTTGTTGACCCGCGCGGCCACCTGGATGCTGATGATGTTGATCACCACCGGCAGCAGCATCAGGAGGAACGCCACCACCAGCACCAGCCGCGGGCTGGGACTGGTCACGTTGAACTCGCTGAGCAGCAGCGGGGAGGCGACCTCCAGCATGATGGCGCCGCCGCCCACGGCCATGTACAGCAGCCCGGCGAAGCCGACGAACCAGCCGTATGTCGGGTTCACCAGCCGCGCGCTCCACTGGTAGGCATAGCCCGCCAGCGGGATGCGGGTGCCCAGCTCGGCCACCACCAGCGCGATCATCAGGTTGCCCACCCCGACGATGGGCCAGGTCCAGATGGACGCCGGTCCCCAGTAGGCCAGGCCGAAGCCGTAGTTGAGGAAGATGCCGGTGGTGATCGAGATGATCGAGAAGGCGATCGCGAACATCGAGAAGAACCGCAGCGACCGCCGCAGCTCCGGCTGATAGCCGGCCCGCTCGACGATGGCCGCCTCAGCGTCGGCCGGCGTCCCGGCGACGGCAGTCGCGGGGGCTGGGCCGTTCGGTTCCCCTGCAGTGCTGGACATACTGACCCTCCTTGACGGGAGATGTGGGGGGCGGTGCTCTCCGTAGGGGTGGCCAGCCGCCGGCGCCGCCGGGCCGGCTAACCCGCCCGCACGCACGCGGCTGTCCTGGCGGGCAGTGCCGGGGGTCACTGGCCGGCGTGCTTGCGGACGGCGGCGAAGGCCTGGTCGGTGGCGGCCAGCGCCAGGGCCAGGTCGTCGCCGGTCAGGGCGGCCGACACGAACCAGTTGTGCCGGGGATGCAGGTAGGCGCCGCGGCGCAGCGCCTCGGCCGCGAACACCCGGCCCAGCGCGTAGTCCTGGTCGCCGGCGAACGTCAGGTACGGCATGACCGGCGGCCCGGTGTACCTGATATCCAGGCCCCAGTCCCGGGCCTGGGCGCAGATGCCGTCGCGCAGGGCCGCGCCGGACCGGGCCATGGCCTCGATCGCGCCCTCCTCCCGCAGCGCGCGGATGGTGGCGATGGCCGCCGCCATCGGCACCGCGGCGAACCAGAACGAGCCGGTCACGAACACCTGGCTGGCCCCGTCCCGGAACCGGTCAGCGCCCAGCACCGCGGCCAGCGGGTGCCCGTTGGCGATGGCCTTGCTCCAGGCCGACAGGTCGGGCGCCACGCCCACCGGCTCCCAGCTGGAGCCCAGGTGCAGCCGGAAGCCGCAGCGCACGTCATCGAGGATCAGCGCCGCGCCGGCCTGGTCGCACAGCTCGCGCAGCCCGCGGGCGAACGCGGGATCCACCAGTTCCTGGTCGAACCCGGCGTCGTGCCGGAACGGGCTGACCAGCACGCCGGCCAGGTCATCGCCGGCCTGCGCGGCGGCTTCCCTGGCGCTGTCCAGGTCGTTGTAGGTGTAGGGGATGAGGTTGGCCCGGTCGGCCGCCGTGGTCCCGGCCGGGCGGGGCGTGCACCACGGCGCCGCGCCGTGGTAGGCGCCGCGGGCGACCAGGATCCTGGCCCGGCCCGTCTGCGCGCGGGCGATGGTGCAGCACATCGTGGTGGCGTCGGTGCCGTTCTTGGCCAGCATCGCCCAGTCGGCGTGGGCCACGGTGCTGACCAGCAGCTCGGCCAGCTCCACCATGACCGGGCCGGGCCCGTTCTGGCAGTCGCCGCGGGCCGCCTGCTCGCGGGCTGCCGCCTCCACCGCCGGATGCTGATGCCCCAGCACCACCGGCCCGTAGCTGCACATCAGGTCGACGTACTCGTTGCCGTCCGCGTCCCGTACCCGGGCGCCCCGCCCGCTGGCCATGAACTGGGGGTATTCCGGCGGCAGCGGCCCGGCCGCCTGGTGCCCGTACATCCCGCCGGGGATCACCGCCCGGGCGCGCTGCCGCAGCTGCCGGTCCGCCTCGCGCGGCCGGCTGGCCGGGCCCGGAACCGCGATGTGATCGCTCATCCTGACGCTCCTCGCCCGTGCCGCCCCGCCCGCGGCTCTGATCTGGCCCGCGCCGACCGCAGCTCGCCGGAGTCGCGGCGATACACTAAGCGTGATGTTAGACGGACGTCCGACAAAAAAATAGGAGCCATGCCAAAGATCGTCGACTGGGACGCCCGCCGCGACGAGATCCTGTCCGCTACCTGGCGGGTGATCGCGCGGGACGGCATCGCGCGGGCGACCATCCGCGCCATCGCCCGCGAGGCGGGCTGCTCGCGCGGGATCCTCGCGCACTACTTCGACGACAAGGCCGACATCCTCGGCTCGGCGCTGGTCATGTCGCACCGCCGGGTCGCCGCCCGGATGGACGCCCGGACCACCGGGCTGGCCGGGCTGGCCGCGCTGCGCGTGCTGATGCTGGAGGCCCTCCCGCTCGATGAGCAGCGGGACCTGGAGGCCCAGATCGAGATCAGCTTCTGGGGCCGGGCCCTGGGCAGCCCGGACCTGCGCGAGCTGCAGCACACCGAGTTCGACCGGCTGCTGGCGCGGCTGCGCCGGCACCTGAAGGAGGCCGCCGCGCTCGGCGAGCTGCGCGCGGGTACCAGCCCGGAGCTGGCCGCCCATCAGCTGGTGGTGCTGATCGACGGGCTGAGCGCCGAGCGGGTGCTGTATCCCGACCGGGTCAGCCCGCGCCGCCAGCGCCAGCTGCTCGACCAGCTGCTGGACAGCCTGCGCGGCTGAGCCCGCCGGGCATGCCGGGCATATCCGCCCAGGCCGGGCGCCAGGCCGGGCACCGCCGGGTGTTGACGGGCCGGTTCGGGGCAGGGCTGAGGGGTTGCCAACCTGTAAGGGGGCCCGACATGGCCGTCTCAGCGTTCCAGGATTATCCGCTTGCCAGCCGGGATCAGGAGTGGGGCCGGGCCGCCGCCGACAAGCGCATCCGCGTCTGGGCGGACGCTCAGGACAAGCCCACCGAGCGGTACCGGGACGTGCATATCTGGTATGACAGCGAGCACCGGGACAACTTCACCGCCTACAAGCTGCTCATCGCCGACGTCGTGCACGGCAAGCTGCGCGCGGTGCCGCGCGCGGTCATCGCGGCGGGGAACATCATGGAGGGGGCGCGCGGCGGTGCTGACCTGCCGGGCGAGGATATTGACCGGGTAAAGAACCACCTGGCGAAGTACTACAGGAAGATGGGCGAGCAAGCGCCCTGGGAGCGCGACGGCTAGCCATGGCGGCGAGCCGGCTGGCTCCCCCGGCGTCCCTCGCGAGACAAGGGGTCTACGCAGGTGAGTGAGGGGCCAGTTTTCACCTCCCGGCTAGCCGGGAGGCAGCTGCTGGACGGGGAGGGCACGCCCGTCGGCCGGGTCCGCGATGTAGTGATCCTGCCGACCGCCGGCGGCGAGCCGCCCTGGGTTCTGGGCCTGGTCGTGACCCTGAACCGGCGGCAGATCTTCGTCAACCTGGGCCGCGTCGCGGAGATCTCCCTGGAGGGCGCCTACCTGCGCGGCGGCACGGTGGATCTGCGCCGGTTCAGCCGCCGCACCGGCGAGCTGCTGGCCTCGGAGCTGTATGGCCGCGGCGTGGACGGCGGCGTGGTGGTCGACGTTGGCATCGTCCGCTCTGACTCCCGGCGCGGCGGCTGGGAGGTCTCGGTGCTGGCCATCGGCCACAACCGGGCGCTGCGCCGGCAGACCACCCGGGTCGAGCCGTGGCTGAAGCACCCTGAGCTGTTCAAGGCAGGCGAGCTGGCCGACCAGCTCGTCACCTTGCGCGAGATGCACCCGACCGACCTGGCCAGCGCCGTCGCCACGATGACCGCGCCGCGCCGGCTCCAGCTGGCCGCCGCGCTGGAGGACGAGGAACTGGCCGACCTGCTGGAGGAGATGCCCGAGGAGGAGCAGGTCCGGTTCCTGGCCGTGCTGGAAGACGAGCGCAGCGCCGACGTCGTCGAGGAGATGGAACCCGACGACGCCGCTGACCTGCTGGCCGAGATGCCGGCCGAGCAGCGCGAGCGGCTGCTGGCGGCGATGGAGAAGGTCCAGGCGGCCGACCTGCGCCGGCTGCTGCGTTATGGCGCGACCACGGCCGGCGGCCTGATGACCTCCCAGCCGCTCATCGTGGCGCCCGACGCCTCGGTGGCCGAGGTGCTGGCCACCATCCGCGACCCGGAGGCCGCGCCCACCGCCGCCGCGCAGGTTTACGTGTGCGAGCCGCCGACCATCACCCCGACCGGCCGGTTCCTGGGCAGCTGCGGCTTCCAGTCGCTGCTGCGCCAGCCGCCGGCCGCCCTGGTCGGCGGCTGCATCGAGGAGAGCACCTTCGTCCGGCCGGAGCTGCCCGAGCGGCAGGTCGCCCGGCGGATGGCCGCCTACAACCTGATCGGCGTGGCGGTCTGCGACGAGGCCGGGCGGCTGCTCGGCGCCATTACCGTGGACGACGTGCTGGACAGGCTGCTGCCGACGGACTGGCGGCGCGAGGAGCCGGTGCCGCCCGCCGAGCCGGTGCCGCCCGCCGCCGAGCCCCGCCCGAGCCAGTCCCGCCCGCCGAGCCCGCGGCACCGGCCGGGGCCGCGGTCCGCCCGGAGCCCGCGTCATGAGGATGCCGCCGTTCTCGCCGCGCATCCTGGGCGGCCAGCCGGACCTGTCCGAGCCGCGCGGCCGGACGCCGCGGCGGGCGGGCCGCTACGACACCGACGCGTTCGGGCGGTTCTCCGAGAGCATCGCCCGGTTCCTGGGCACCGGCCGGTTCCTGGCCGGGCAGACGGTGCTCGTGGTGGTGTGGATCGCGCTCAACACGGTGGGATTCATCCAGGCCTGGGACCCCTACCCGTTCATCCTGCTCAACCTGGCCTTCTCCACCCAGGCGGCGTACGCCGCGCCGCTGATCCTGCTGGCCCAGAACCGCCAGGACGACCGGGACCGGGCCAGCATCGAGCGCGACCGGGAGGTGGCCGCCCGGACCCAGGCCGACACCGAGTACCTGGCCCGGGAGCTGGCCTCGGTCCGGCTGGCGCTCGCTGACGTGGTCACCAACGAGGACCTGAACGACCGGCTCGACCGCCTGGAGAAGCTGATCATCGACCGGCTGCCGGCCGACCCGGCGGCCGCGCGGCCGGCCGGTCCTGCCCTCCCCGGCTCCGGGCGAATCGGGACCTAGCGGTACAGTCGTCATGATCATCGCGAAACCACTGTCCGCCTGACCTGCCGTGATGACACGCGCGCCCGGCGAGACCCGAGATCGGGAGGGCCGCTGATGGCGGGACTGGACGGCCGGACGGCTGTCGTGACCGGGACGGCGCATGGCATCGGCGCCGCGATTGCCGCGGCGCTGACCGCCGATGGCGCGCTGGTGCACGGCGTCGACAAGGACCAGGCTGACCTCACCGATCCTGCGGCGGTCGCGGACTTCTTCGCCGGGGTCGGCGCCGTGGACATCCTGGTCAACAACGCGGGCGGCGTCGTCGGGCAGGTCGGGCAGCCGCTGGAGGACGTCACCGGCGAGGCCTGGCACGCGGTCGTGGACGCGAACCTGACCAGCGCGTTCCTGTGCACCCGCGCGGTGGTGGCGGGGATGAAGGCGCGGCGCCAGGGCCGGATCATCAACATCTCCTCGGCCGCCGGCCTGGGCACCAGCAAGACCGGCATCCAGGCCTACGCCAGCGCCAAGGCGGGCCAGATCGGCTTCACCCGGCAGATGGCCCACGAGCTGGGCCCGTTCGGGGTCACGGTCAACTGCATCGCGCCGGGGTTCATCCTGTCCAACCCGACGACCCAGGTTCAGTGGGACAGCTACGGCGCCGACGGGCAGCGCGCGCTGCTGGCCGGCATCGCGCTGCGGCGGCTGGGCCAGCCGGAGGATATCGCCAACGGCGTGCGGTTCTTCGCCGCCGAGGCGTCCGGCTGGGTGACCGGCCAGACGATCGCCATCGACGGCGGCAGCGCGGGCCTGTGATGGCACTGGACTTCGAGGCCGGCGACGCCGGCTACCTGAGCGAGCTGGCCGAGTACGTCGCCGTGCCCAGCGTCAGCCGGGACGCTGACACCGCCACGATGCGCGCCGCCGCGCAGTGGCTCGCCGCGCAGCTGGACTTCGCCGGCGGCCGGGTCGTGGAGACCGACGGCCATCCGGTGGTACTGGCTGACTGGCGGGGCGCGCCCGGGGCGCCGACCATCCTGGTCTACGGCCACTACGACGTGCAGCCCACCGGGGACGAGGCCGAGTGGCTCACTCCCCCGTTCGAGCTGCACGTCGACGGCGACGTGGCGCGCGGGCGCGGCGTCACCGACGACAAGGGCCCGGTCTACATGGTGCTCAAGACCGCCCGCGCGTTCATCGCGCAGGAGGGCGGCCTGCCGCTGAACGTGAAGTTCCTGCTCGAGGGCGAGGAGGAGATCGGCAGCCCGCACCTGCCCGCGTTCGTCACCGCCCGCGCCGCCGAGCTGGCCGCCGACCTGGTGATCTCCGCCGACGGCGCGATGTGGCGGCCCGATGAGCCGTCTTTGTCGCTGGCTTCCAAGGGCCTGGTCTCGATGGACATCAGGGTCGAGGGCGCGGCCACTGACCTGCACTCGGGCCGGTTCGGCGGCACCGTCGCCAACCCGCTGCACGCGCTGGCCGAGATCGTGGCCGGCCTGCACACCCCCGATGGCGGGGTGGCGGTGGCCGGGTTCTACGACGGCATCCCGCCGCTCACCGCGGAGCGGCGCGCGCAGCTCGCGGCCATCGATTTCGACGAAACGAGGTTCCTGGGCGAGCTCGGCCTGGCCGCCGGGCCACGGCGAGCCGGGGTACACCACCCTGGAGCGGCTGTGGGAGCGGCCGACCCTGGAGGTCAACGGCGTCGCCGGCGGCGGCAAGTACACCGTCATCCCGCACGTCGCGGTGGCGAACATCTCCTGCCGCCTGGTGCCCGGCCAGGACCCCGGCCGCGTCATCGACGCCATCACCGCGCACGTCGCCGCGCACCAGCCGCGCGGGGTGACCGTGGCGGTGCTGCCGGACGAGGCCCGGGTGCCGGCCTACACCATCCCGGCCGGCCACCCGGCGATCCGCGCCGCCACCGCCGCGCTGGAGGCGGTGTACCCGGGCCAGGACGTGCTGCACGCCTGCATTCCCGGCACCCTGCCCGCGACCGACCTGTTCGAGCGGGTGCTCGGCGTCAAGACGCTGTTCTTCTCGTTCTCCACCGCCGACGAGAAGCTGCACGCGCCGAACGAGTTCCTGCGCATCCGGCGGCTGCGCGAGGGGATGCGGGCCTGGGAGCAGCTGTGGCGGCTGCTGGCCGCGGGCCCGCACCGGCTGATGACCCGAGAGGACGGCGATGGCTGACCGCACTGAGGCCGGGGGCACCGGGGTGCCCGCGGCGTACACCGCGTACTCCTACCTGGAGGCCGGCACCGAGATCCCGGTGTTCGACCTGGCCCCGGAGTTCGGCCGGGTCCCGCCCTACCAGGCGGAGCTGACCGGCGAGCAGGCCGGGCGCGCGGCGGCGCTGCTGCGCGACAGCCTGGTGATCAGCCTGCACGATCATCCGGTCCGGTTCCCGGCCCGGATGGAGGACACCCCGGCCTACAACCGCACCGGGCGCCAGCACACCGCCTATGCCGGGCTGGCCGCCTCGGGCATGACCGTGGTGTTCGACAACATGATGGACGGCACCGCCTGCGTCACCGGGAACGCGCCGTGGCGGTGGAACGACATCATCACCGACCTGGGCATGCGCCAGGCCGACCTGGCCCGCCAGCGGCAGGTCATGATGGTGCGCGAGCTGGCCGACATCGACGAGGCGCAGCGCAGCGGCCGGACCGGCATCGTGTTCGGGCTGGAGGCGGCCACGCCGGTCGAGAACGAGATCGACCGGCTGGACGTGCTGTACGGGCTGGGGCTGCGGCAGATCGGCATCGCCTACTCCGACGCCAACACCCTGGGCAGCGGCCTGAACGAGACCAGCGACGGCGGGCTGACTGACTTCGGCCGCCGCTGCGTCACCCGGATGAACACCCTCGGCCTGGCCATTGACGTGTCGCACTCCTCCGACCGCACCGCGCTGGACACCTGCGCGCGCAGCGATGCGCCGGTACTCATCACCCACGCCGGCGCCCGCGCGGTATGGGACACCCCGCGGATGAAGCCCGACGACGTGCTGCGGGCGGTGGCCGAGACCGGTGGCGTGATCGGGATGTCGGCGGCCCCGCACACGACGCTGTCCGGGGCGCACCCGCGGCACACCATCGAGTCGGTCATGGACCACTTCCGGTACTGCGCCGACCTGGTCGGCATCGAGCACGTCGCGTTCGGCCCGGACACCCTGTACGGGGACCACGTGGGGCTGCACCGGGTGTTCGGGCACCTGCTGGGCATCGGGCGCGCGCACGGCGCGCAGCCCTTCGAGCGGGTCGAGTACGTGGACGGCCTGGAGAACCCGACCGAGAACTTCGCCAACATCTGCGGCTGCCCTGGTCAAGGATGGCCTGGCTGATGAGGAGATCCGCGCGGTGCTGGGCGGCAACATCTACCGGGCGCTGCAGTCAGCCTGGATCGCGCCGTGAGCGGCGCCCCGGCCGGTGACCAGGCCGGGCCGGACGCGGCGGCCGGGGCGGCTGCCGCGCAGCTGGCCGCGCTGAGCGAGGAGTACTTCCGGGTCGTGCACGAGACCGACCCGCTCACCGCCACCCAGCTGGGCGTGACCGGGTTCGATGACCTGGTGCCCGACCCCAGCCGGTCCGGCGCGGCCCGCGGCGCGCAGCGGATCGCCGCCGTCGAGCAGCGGCTCGCGGCCGTCGATCCGGCCCTGCTGTCCGACGCTGACCAGACCACCCGCGCGGTCATGGCGCACCTGGCCGCCGCGGCCCGGTCCGACCTGGAGCATGGCCTGTGGGAGGCCAACGCCTCCGCCGGGTCCTACATCGCGCCGCAGGCCATGGCCTTCCAGTCGGTGCCCACCGCGGTCCTGGCCGACGGCGCCGCCGTCGCGGGCTACCTGCGGCGGCTGCACGGCCTGGCCCCCTTCTTCGACGCCGTCACCGCCCGCTACCGGCAGACCGCGGCCGATGGCCGCCCGTCGACGCAGGTCGGCGTCCGGCAGGCGATCGACCAGCTGACCGGGCACCTGAGCCGCGATCCCGCCGATGACCGGCTGGCGTCGGTCGCCCTCCCCGCCGCCCTGACGGCGGACCAGCAGCAGGCCGCGCGCCGCGCGGCGGCCGGCATCGTGGACAGCGAGATCCGCCCGGCGATGCGCCGGCTGCTGGCCTGCCTGAGCGACGAGCTGCTGCCCGCCGCGCGGTCCGACGAGCAGGTCGGCATCAAGTTCGTCGCGGGCGGCCCGGAAGGCTACGCGGCCGCGGTCCGCCGGCACACCACCACCGGCCTGTCCCCGGCGGAGATCCACCAGATCGGCCTGGACTGCCTGGCCGGGCTGGAGCAGGAGTGGGCCGAGCTGGGCGGCCGGGTGCTGGGTACCTCGCAGGTGCCCGAGATCCTGACCCGGCTGCGCGAGGACACCTCGCTGCGGTTCACCGACTCCGCGCAGATCGTCGCAGCCGTGACCGGGGCGCTGAACCGGGCCGAGGCCGCCCGCGACGACTGGTTCCCGGCCTACGACATCCCCGAGTGCATCATCGAGGAGATCGACCCGGTCGAGTCCGGCAATGCCGCGCTGGCCTACTACCGGCCGCCGGGCGCGGGCGGGCTGCGGCCCGGCGCGCACTGCGTGCTGACCAGCAACCCGGAGCAGCGGTTCGCCTACGAGTACGAGGCGCTGGCCTTCCACGAGAGCACGCCCGGTCACCACCTGCAGGGTGCTTCCGCGCAGACGCTGAAGCTGCCGGACTTCCGCCGGTTCCTGGACGCCGAGGTGTGCGGGTACGTCGAGGGCTGGGGCCTGTACTGCGAGCGGCTGGCCGATGAGATGGGCCTGTACACCTCCGACACCCAGCGGCTGGGCATGCTGTCGTTCGACGCGCTGCGGGCCTGCCGCCTGGTCGTCGATACGGGCATGCACTACTACGGCTGGTCCCGGTCGGCGGCGATCGACTTCATGTGGCGCAACACCGCCACCACGCGGGCCAACATCGTCAACGAGGTGGACCGGTACATCGGCTGGCCGGGCCAGGCGCTCGCCTACATGATCGGCCGCCGCGAGATTCAGCGGCTGCGCAGCCGGGCCGCGGCGGAGCTGGGGCCGCGCTTCGATATCCGGGCCTTCCACGGCGTGGTGCTGGGCGACAGCGCCGTGCCGCTCGGTGTCCTGGACCAGCTGGTCAGCCGCTGGACCGCGGCCGCCCGCGGCTAGCCGCCGGCCGCGGCTGGCTCGCGCCGGCGCGCGGCCGGCTAGGACCGCCCGCCGAAGGTCCAGCGGCGGGCCGCTAGCGGCGCGGGCGCGCCCGTGAGCTGGTCGGCGAGCGGCTGGATGATGCTCAGCGCCGCGGCGGGCCGGGCGGCCGCGACCGCGGCGATCCCGGTCACCGCGGACTGGTCATCGCTGGTGAGCACGGCCAGGAAGCTGACCCGGCTATCCGGCTCACCGCCGGGCAGGGCCGGCCGCGCGGCGCCGCGGGCCCGCGCCGGCCACGTCCCGGTGACCAGCGCCTGCGGCTCCTGCGGGACGGCCGCCCCGGGCGGCTCGCGGCGGAGCAGGATGACGGCCCGGGCGACGGTGAGAGCGGAGTAGAGCCCGGCCCGCCAGAACGGCTCCTCGGTCGCGAACCGGTCCGCGGCGGCGCGGTCGTCCAGGTCGACGACGTGCACGCTGCCGGTGTGCTCGGCACCGTCGGCGGACAGGGTGGGGCCGCGCAGGATCAGCCGGCCGGCGAACCGGTCCATGTAGGACCAGTGTGCCTCGGTCAGGCTGGCCAGGCCCGGTCCGGCACCGGGCCGGTCCTGGCCGTAGACGAAGAACGGCATGCGCTGCTCCGGTGCCGGGCGCTCGCTCAGGCAGCCCGGCCGGCGATGGCCCGGGCGCACTCCTGTGACGGCGCGCTGGTGGTGTCCACTTCCAGGTCGTAGGTGACGCCCTGGTGAACCAGGTCGGCCTGCGACCGCGCCATCCCGGTGACCCGGTCGCCGCGGGCCTGCTCGCGGCGAGCGGCCTCCGCGCCATCGCACCGGACGCCGACCCACAGCACCGGGAGGTCACCGAGCGCGGTGGCCCACCGCTGCTGGGAGGCGGCCTGGCCGAGGAACACCTCATCGACGATGATCCGCGCGCCGGCCCGGGCCATCGCCGCGATCCCCGCGATCCAGGCCGCCTCCACGGCCCGGAACTGCGGCCCGACGCTGATCCCGCCATCGCCGGCGAACTCGATCCCGCTGGCCGACTCCTGCATTGCCGCGGGCATGGCCTCGACCAGCATGTCGGTCCCGAGGGTCAGCCACGGGTCGGGCAGGATCGCCTGCAGGCACCGCGCGATCGCGGTCTTCCCCGAGCTGGACCCGCCGTTGAGCACGATCACCTGAGCAGCCACGCGCGCCACCTTAGAGGCCGGCCTCCGGCAGCGGAACTGAATTAGCGGCCGGAGCCGGGCACCGGTTAACCGCCGGAGCCGAGCACCGCCAGCAGCGCCGCGGCGGCCCGCTCGCCTGACCGCAGGGCGCCCTCCATCAGGCCGGCCCAGTCCCCCGCGGTGTGCTCGCCGGCGAACTGCACCCGGCCGGCCGCGGCGGGCGCGGCGATCAGCGCGGCGTCGCCCGGCTCGACGGCCGTGGTCAGCGCGGTGTAGGACTCGCGCGCCCACGGGTCGTCGTTCCAGGTCGTCAGCAGCGCCCGGCCGGTGTCCAGGGGCAGGTCCGGGCGCAGCTGCGCCACGCTGGCGGCCCACGCCGCCGGGCCGGCCGCGACGCCCAGCGCCGCCAGGGCGGCCGCAGTGCCGCCGAAGGCGTGCAGGACGGGCTGCACCTGGCCGGATCCGTCGGTGGCGGTCCAGGTCCAGTACCGGCCCGGCACGCTGTGCACCGCCGAGGCCGCTGGCAGCGCCGGCAGCGGCCTGGCCAGCGGGATGTGCAGCTTGGCGTTATGGGCCAGGCCCGCCCGCTGCCAGGCCGCGCGGACCGGCCCGGCGACGGGTGGCGTGAAGTCCAGCTCGCGCAGCACCGCCATCGGCACGGCGACGATCACCGCCGCGCCGCTGACCTCGCCGTCGCCGGTCAGCACGCGCACGCCGGCGGCGTCCTCGTGCACCGCCCGCACCGGGGTGCCCAGCCGGACCAGCCCGCCCCGCCCGGCGAGCCGCTGCGCCAGCAGCCGGGCGATCTGCTGGTTGCCGCCGGCCACCCGCCAGCTCGGCCACCGCCCGAACCTGGCGGTGACATCGGCGACGGCCGCCGCGGCCAGCTCCTCCGCGGGCACCCCGTCGGTCAGCTCGACGCGCGACAGGTAGGCGGCCCGCGCCGCGGGCGAGCCCGGCCAGGCGGCCGCGAGCCCGGCCAGGCTGGTGCCGGCCGGCGCGCCCGCGGCGCGGGCGGCCAGCTCCGCGGCACAGCGGGCCACCTGCGCCGCCGTGACCGGGGCACCGCCGCGCGGCTCCCGCTCGTAGTAGGACATGGTCGTGCCGGCCAGCTCCAGGCGCAGCTCGGCCAGCACGGCGCGCATGACGTCGTAGCCATCCAGCACGAACTCGGCACCGCGCTCGATGACGGTCCGCGGGTCGCCCGGCACCAGCTCCTGGGACCACACCCGGCCGCCGACCCGGTCCCGCGCCTCCAGCACCTGCACCTGGTGCCCGGCCTGCGCCACGCGCCACCCGGCCAGCAGGCCGGCGAACCCGGCCCCGATCACGATGACCCGCATGCCGCCCCCTGTCCTGCGGCGATGCTAGCCCGGCGCGGCGGGCATCATGCCGTCAGGCACGACGACCGCCTCGCGGCAGGCTGGCACCAGCTAGAGCGGCAGGCCCATCACGACGGCGTCCCACAGCTCGCCGCTGGCCCGGCGGTAGTGCCGGACCCGGCGGCCTTCCTCGACGAAGCCCGCCCGGCGATACAGCGCGATCGCCGCGATGTTGTGCGGGAATACCTCGAGGCAGAGCTTGTGCAGGCCGCGGTCGCGGGACCAGCTGATCGCGGCCTGGACCAGGGCTGAGCCGACACCGCGGCCGCGCCAGTCCCGGTCCACGCACATCCCGAACTCGCCGAACCCGAACCGGCTGACATCCACGTGCAGCATCCCGATGACCTGGCCGCCGCCCACCGCCACGACGGTGCCGTCGGTGGTCCGGGCGAACTGCCCGGCGGTGGCGTGCAGGTCGACCGGCGGCTCCGTCGCGATCCCGTCCCGCTCGCCCGCCACGACCGCGAAGAGCTGCGCCATGGCCCGCGCGTCAGCGGGCTCGGCGGGCCGCACCTCGAACCCGGTCATCTGCTCATCGTCGCATCCTGCCCGGCCGCGGCGGCCGGCCGGCTTAGCTGACGCCGAGCGCGCTCTTGGCCGCCGCCTCGAACAAGCGGAACGGCAGCAGCCGCCGCGCCACCAGGCTGGCCCGCTCGCTGGCCTTCCCGACCGACACCCGCCGGGGCGGCCGCCGGGCGTCCAGCACGCGCTGCACCACGGCGGCCACGTCCGCCGCGGGGGCGCCGTTCCGCTCGTCTCGCTCCATCGTGGTCACGGCCTTGGTCAGGGCGTCGGCGTAGACGGCATCCCCGGCGGCGGCCGCGGCCATCTTGCGGCTGTCGGTGAAGTCGGTGGCGATGTTGCCGGGCTGGACCAGGCTCACGTGGACGCCGAACGGAGCCACCTCGTAGGCCAGTGACTCGGCGAAGCCCTCCAGCGCGAACTTGCTGGCGCTGTAGAAAGCCTGGAACGGGATGCCCAGCGCCCCGCCGATGGAGCTGATGAGCACGATCCGGCCGCCACCTTGGGCTCGCATCGGGCCGAGCACGTCCTGGACGGCCCGCACGCAGCCCCAGAAGTT
The DNA here is from genome assembly GCA_963780555.1 of uncultured Actinomycetota bacterium. GTDB lineage: Bacteria > Actinomycetota > Actinomycetes > Streptosporangiales > Streptosporangiaceae > DASUBV01. The sequence continues at coordinate 2,159,322 of CAWACD010000002.1, forward strand.
GGTCTCGACCTGAGCCCGGGCCTCGCAGACGGTGGTGTGCTCGACGGCGCCGGCGACCCCCCAGCCCGCCGCGGCGACCAGCGCGTCCAGCCGGCCGTGCTCCTGCAGCACGCCGCTGATCCCGGCCGCTACCGAGTCGTCGTCATCGACATCCATGACCAGGCCCCGCCAGCCCTCGGCGGCGGTGCCGCGACGGCTCGCCCCCACGACGGTCCAGCCGGCCGCGGCTAGCTGGTCCGCGCAGGCCCGCCCGATTCCCGCGGAAGCGCCGGTAACCAGCACTACCTTTCCCGGCTGCCCCATCAGGCCCTCCCGCCCGTATTTCCCCAGCACTCAGCGGTTTCCAGTGTGGACCATCTGCGCAGTCAGGGCTATCCGCTCAGCCCGGACGATTGTCTTATATGAGGCTGAAGGAGACCTACCGCCCAGTGAATCTGGACAGGTAGGTCCAGGTCGGCCGGAAGCCCCGCCGCTGGTACAGGCGGATCGCAGCGGTGTTGCCCGGCAGCACGCCGATGACCAGGTCCTGTACCCCCGCGGCGGCCAGCTCGCGCTCCAGGGCGTCCAGCAGCCGGGTGCCGATGCCCTGGCCCCGGTAGCCGGGCAGCACCGCCAGTGACTCGATCTCGCCGATCCGCGCACCGGTCTGCCAGGTGTCGCCGACCCAGCTCCCGGCGGCCGGCATGACGAGCGCCAGGCCGTAGCCGACCAGGTCAGGGCCGGCCCGGGCGAGCAGCAAGATGGTGTCCGGCCGGGCCAGCAGCCCGGCGTACAGGGCACTGCGCTCGGCCCAGGTCTGCGCATCGTCGACGTAGGGCGCCAGCTCGGGCATCGACTCGGCGTGCCGGTGATGCACGCTGACCCACAGCGGCTCCAGCAGCGGCAGGTCGGCGGCGGTCCCCCGGTGCAGCTCAACCAGCCGGTCCTGCTCAGCCACGGCAGGCCTCCCGGCTGCCGCTGGTCGCGGCCGCCAGGTCGCGCAGCACCTCGCCCTCGAGCCGGAAGGTGGTGATTTCCGCCAGCTCACGGGCGTGCAGGCGACGGTAGAAGCGCAGGGCCGGCTCGTTGGTGCGCAGCACCTGCCAGTCCAGCCGGCCGCAGCCGCGCTGCACGGCCAGGCCCGCCAGGTGCGCCAGCAGCAGGCGGCCCAGGCCGCCGCCCCGCAGGCCGGGCCGGACGTACAGGTCCTCCAGGTGCAGCGCGGGCTGGCCGGTCACGGTGCTGTAGGTCAGGTAGAACAGGACGAACCCGGCGGGCTCCCCGGCCACCTCGGCTATCGCGGCCTCGGCCACCGGGTGCGGGCCGAACAGGGCCCGGGCCACGTCCGCGGGCCGGGCCGTGACCTCGCCGGGATACTCCTCGGTCTCGGCCAGCTCAACGATGAACTGGTGCACGGCAGGCACGTCGCCGGGCTGAGCGGGCCGGATCACCGGCGCACTGGCCGGCGGGGACAGCTGATCTTCCATGCCGCCATGGTGCCAGCCCGGCGGCCGGCCGGGCGCGGGGCACCCCGGCGGCTCCGCCCGCTAGCCGGGGACGCCCGCCCCGGCGTCGGCGAGCTCGGCGATGACCTGGGCGTGGCACAGCTCGGGGACGCACCAGCAGCCCAGGCGGCGGCCGCGCAGGTCCGGGAGCAGGGCCAGCAGGTCGGGACGGCCCAGCAGGTACTCGCGGTACCGGGCCACCACCTCGGCCCGGCTGCCATCGGGGCCGGGGCGCAGCGGGCTGGCCAGCGGCGAGGCAGCCAGCTGCCAGCCGCCGCGGTGCATGGCCCGCCCCACGTACACCACGTCGTCGTAGTCAGGGTCGCCGCGGTGACCCTTGAGGTTGACGACGGTAGTGGCGCTCACGCTGGGGTCCTAACGACGCGGTGTGCCCGACGGCCTGTCGCATCATCGTGACACTCGCGTCCGCCGGGCTGGCCGGCGGCTCCGGCATCCCGCTGACGCGCCGCAGCCGGCTGGCCGCGCGGGCCGGGCTGTGCCGGGCCCAGATGGCCACGTCCAGGATCTGCAGCAGGCTGATGTCGGCCGCCGAGGACGGGCGGAGCCGCTCGACGTCCGTGCGCGCGGCCGGGTCGGCCAGCAGCGTGCGCAGCGCCTCCCAGGTCCGGCCGGGCACTCCGGCGGCCTGGACCATCACCTTGTCGCTGACCGGGCACAGCCGGGGCCGCTTGCGGGCCAGCAGCTTGGAGGCGGTGGCGGTGCCCACGCCCTCGACGCCGGTCAGCGCCTGCCACATCGGGTCGACCGCGGCCAGGTCGGCGTCGGCCGCCTCCCACAAGTCCAGGTCACTGCGGATGCCGGCCAGCAGCTCGCTGAGCAGCGCGGCGCGGTTCTCCAGCAGGTCCCGGACTGCTCCGGGCCGCCAGGTGATGTCGAGCAGGGCCACGGCCAGCAGGTCATCCCCGGTGATGGCGTCACGGGGATTGCTGCCCAGGAAGGAGAAGGACCGGCCGGGCAGTCCCGAGCCGGGAGCGAAGTACACGGCGACGGCGCTGGCCAGGCCCGGAGCGTCCAGGCTGTCGCGGAGTCGCCGGACAGCGGCGGGCACGCTGTCGTTCACAGGTAAAAAGGTCATGTCCCAGTATGGCGCGCTCTGGTACCTAACGTGCGCACTCGGGGCACGGCGCGCCGGTTACGGGCAGATCACCGGCCAGTAGTTGGGCGCGCGCCGAACCGACCGGAGCGCAGGATAGGACCATGCCGCTGCAGAATCGCGTGATGCCTGACGGCGAGATCGTCGCCGTCCCGGACCGGGGCCTGATGATGGGCAACCGCGGCTGCCTGCACGGGCAGGGCCGCGAGCTGGGCGTCAGCCGGTGGCGGTCGAAGCTGTGGATCTGCTGCGTGCGGGACTGGCAGGGGGTTCGGCGCGACGTGATGCCGCCGGGCCGGTGGACGGCGCTGTTCTTCCTGGACGAGGCGACCGCGCTGGCCGCCGGGCACCGCCCGTGCGCGTACTGCCGCCGCGGCGACTACCTGGCTTACGCGCGGGCCTGGCAGGCGGCCGCGCGGCTCCCGCGGCGGCCCTCGGCTCAGGAGCTGGACGCGGTGCTGCACGGCGAGCGGGTGGACCGGTCCCGCCGCCAGATCACCCGGCTCCGCCCGGCTGACGGCCTGCCGGACGGGGTCATGATCCGCTCCGGCGGCGCGGCCGGCCTGCTGGCCGGCGGCCGGCTGCGGCCATGGGCGTTCACCGGGTACGCGGCGCCGCCGGGCGGCGCGCTGCCCGGGGTCGTGGAGGTGCTGACACCGCCGTCGACAGTGGCGGCGATCGCCGCCGGCTACCGGCCCCTGGTGCATCCCAGCGCGGTCGCGGGCCTGCCGGGCGTTCCTCCGGCCCTGCGCGTGCACGAGCCGGGCTGACCTGGCCCGGCCGCGCTCCGGGCTCCGGACGGCGCGAAGCTGCCGGGCAAGCGGGCGGGATCTGCGGTGTCCGTGGTTACCCCAGCGCGGCCAGGGCCTCGATCTCCAGCCGGAAATCCGGGTGCACCAGGCCGGCAACCTGCACCAGCGAGCTGGCCGGCCGGGTCCCCCGGCGAGGTACTCATCCCGCACCTGCCGGAACGCGCCCAGGTCAGCCAGGTCGGTCAGGAACACCGTCAGCTTCACCACCTGCGCCATCGTCGCGCCGGCCGCGGCCAGGGCGGCCGACAGGTTCGCGAACACCTGGCGCGCCTGGGCCACCGGGTCACCTGCCCCGACCACCCGGCCCTGTGCGTCGGCGGGCACCTGGCCGGAGATCACCAGCATCGGGCCCCTCGCCGCGACCGCGTGGCTGTACCCGTTGCCCGGCGGCAGGCCGTCCGGCTGCACGTAATGCTGCACGGCCCGGTGCTGAGCTGCCGGGTGCTGGGCCGCCGGATGCTGGGGCGCCGGGTCGCCCGTACCGCGGGCGGCGCCCGGCGGTGTCACGGTCGTCAGGCAGAACGGATGACCGGCGGGGTCGAGCAGCACCCGCCAGCGCAGGTCGGGCTGGAAGCCGGCCAGCTCCGCCCCGGCCGCCAGGGCCCGGCCGAGCGCACCGGCCAGGTCATCGCCGGCGTCCAGGTCCAGGTGCACCAGGGCTGAGCCGGGCCACTGCGGCGGCCGGTAGCCGGGGACGGCCTGCATCACCAGCGTGCTGCCCGGCACCCGGACCCCGGCGCTGGCCGCGGACTGCCACAGCACCTCGCCGCCGAGCAGCCTGGCGTAAAACCCGGCCAGCGCACCAGGATCGGCGCAGTCCAGGGACACTCCCGCGATCCCGCCGACCATCACATCCGCCTCCCGCTGGCGCCTCGCTTGTCGCGCATCGCACGATACTGCCGTATTTCCCGCTGGCCTGCGGGGGCGCTCTGAGCCGGCTCCGTCCCGAGCTGGCCAGCGACCCCGCGAGACGGTAGAAAGTCCCGGTGCAGCGATTTCGCGAACTTGCCCCCGGCGTCCTGGTGGCCACGGCCGAGATGTACACCACCACCAGCACCGTGGTGACCGGCGGCGCGGGCGGCTGCCTGCTGGTCGACCCGGCCGTGACCGTCGCCGAGGTGGCGAGCCTGGCCGCCGACCTGGCCGGGGCGGGCCTGATGCCGCAGGCCGGCTTTGCTACCCACCCGCACTGGGATCACGTGCTGTGGAGCCGCGACCTGGGCGCGGACGTGCCCCGGTATGCCGCGGCGGATGCGGTGCGCACCGCCGAGCGGGAGCGCGCGGCCCTGGTCAGCGGCGTCGAGGAGGCCGCACCGGGCCACGACCTGGACCTGTTCGGCCGCCTGGTGCCGCTCGCGGCCGATGTCATCCCGTGGGATGGCCCGGCCGCGCAGGTCATCGTCCACGACGGGCACGCAGCCGGGCACGGCGCCGTCTTCCTGCCGGACACCGGGGTGCTGCTGGCCGGCGACATGCTCTCCGACATCGAGATCCCGATGCTGGACTTCGACCGGCCCGGTGCGGCCGCCAGCTACCGCGCCGGCCTGGAGCGGCTGGCAGCCGTGCCGGGCGTGCGCTGGCTGGTGCCCGGCCACGGTCACGTCACCGACGGCGCCGGGTTCCGGCAGCGGCTGGCGGCCGATCAGCGCTATCTTGACCAGCTGACCGCCGGCGGCCCTTCGAGGACCCGCGCTGCGCAGCGGACTGGCTCCGCGAGCTGCACGCGTCCCAGCTCCAGGCCATCGTTGCAACAGAAAGTAGCTGAGTAGTCACGCAGCGTAGGTTCCGTCGGTAGTATCCATCACCGTGCACGCGCTACTTGCCGCGGGGGCGGCGCTGAGCTGCGGACTTGTCGTCATCGCGACCGAACCGGTGACCATTCCGCTGCTGCGCCGGGCTAGCCGCGTCCGACCTGCCCGATTTCCACTCACCGCGCTTCGCGCCGCCGCCGCGCGGCGGCGGCGCGCCGCTCGTCGCCGGCCTGGTCATCGCCTTACTGCTGAGCGGCCTGGCGGACGGGCTGACCTTCGCCGCGGCGGTGCTGGCCTTCACCGGCATCGGCCTGGCCAGCGACTTCGCCGGGCTGGCGGGCCGGCGACGGCTGGTCCTGCTGGCCGCCGCCGGGCTGGCCGTCGGGTGGTCGCTGGCCGGGCTGCTCGCGCTGCCGGCCGTGGCCGAGATCGGCGCGGCCATCCCGCTCGCGCTCTGGCTCGTCGGCTACGTCAGCGCGTTCACCGCCATCGACGGGGTGAGCGGACTGTGCACGGCCGCCGCGCTGGCCGGCGGCTGCGCCTTCGCGCTCATCGGGGTGCTGCGCGGCGACGCCCTGCTGGCCGTCGCGGGCGGCGCGGTCGCCGCGGGCAGCTGCGCCCTGCTGCCCTTCACCGGCGGCCGGGCTCAGGTCCTGCTCGGCGATGTCGGCTGCTGCGGGCTCGGCGCCGCGCTGGCGCTGCTGGCCGCCTGCGCCGTGCTGCGCGGCATCCCGGCCGAGGCTGCCCTCGGCCCGGTCGCGCTGGTCGTGGCCGACGCCGCCTGGATGGCGCGCGGGCGGCTCGCCAGCGGCTGGTCCCGGCCCGCTGCCGAGCACGCCGCCACCGGTCACCGGCTGCGCGCGGCCGGCTGGTCCCGCCAGCAGGTCACCGCCGCGGCAGCCGGCCTCACCGCGGTGCTCAGCCTGCTCGGCCTGGCCAGCCTGACGCCCTACCCGGCGCTGCGCGTCGTCGCCGACCTGGCCGGCCTGGCCGTGCTGGCGGGGTACCTGCGCTCCCCGGTCCTGCTGCGCCAGGGCACGCATTCCGGCGCGCCGCAGCACGGTCGCCGCACCGCCGCCGCGATCGCGGCCGTCGTGCTGCACCGCGAGGCCGCCTGACTCCCCGCGACCCGCCGCGATACGCCCTGGCGGCGACACGCCGGGGGCCGGGCACCGCCGTAATGCCGTGGCCGCGCGGGGCCGGCCCGGCCTACGGTGACGGCTATGACGCCCCCGCAACCGCCGTGGCGGGTCACCTCGGGACAGCCCGATCCGGCGACGGTCAGCCGGCTGCTCCGCGAGCTGCCGGCCTGGTTCGGCATCGAGTCATCCAACGCGGCGTACGTCGAGGCCGCCCGGCACATGCCGGCCTATCTCGCCTGGCCGGCCGGCCCGGCGCAGGTGGCGGGCCCGCAGCCCCCGGCCGGGGGCCATCCGGCTGGCGTCCTGCTGGCCGCCCGGCACTTCCCCGCCGCGGCCGAGATCTACCTCCTGGCCGTGGCTCCCGGTCAGCACCGGCGGGGTGCGGGCCGTGCCCTGATCGCCGCGCTGGAAGCCGACCTCATCGCCGACGGCGTCCGGTTCCTCCAGGTCAAGACGCTAGGACCGGCTCACCCCGATCCGGGGTACGCCCGGACCCGGCAGTTCTATGCTGCCGTCGGCTTCGAGCCGCTGGAGGAAATCCACGGCCTGTGGCCGGGCAGCCCCTGCCTCCTCATGGTCAGGACGCTGGAGCCGCGGCCGTCCGCCTAGCCAGCCGCAGGCCTGCCTCTGGCGGCCCAGCGGGCGGGCCGACCCGGACTGAGCCTGGCCGGCTGACGCGCTGTGGCTGGCGGACGCCCGGCCGCGGACCGACCGGAACGGCGCCTTGTTGATGTCGAGCCGGGCCGGCCCGGCGCCGACCTTGAGGTAGCCCGACACCTGCGCGCCGTAGGCATGGCCGAAGGCCGGCCCGGCGGGCGTGCTCACCGTGGTCCCCGGCGGGGCCGTGACCGGCACCGTCGTTCCCGGCGGGGCGCTGATGGTGAGTGTCCGGCCGCTGATCCAGGCGGTGACCTTGCCGCCGCGGCGGGCCTGCGACCACAGCTGCTGGTCGCGCATCGCGGCGCCGACGGCCGGCAGCGGCACGTTCAGGAACGGGGCGCTGTCGGCGAACACCTTCCGGTAGGCCGCCAGGATGCCGTCCATGACCGGGTAGCCCAGCCGGTCGCCGGTCAGGTTGGCCTGGTGCATGAAGAACGGCCGCGGGTCGCTGTCCAGCACGTCGGAGAAGGCGATCTGAACCGCGAGCGGCAGGATGTGGTCCCGCCAGCCGGTCTTCTGGTTCACCGGCCTGATGCACGTCATGACGTTGCTGTTCTCGCAGAACCCGCCGCCGCCGTCCGCCTTTGACGTGTTGAACCAGTTGTACTCGTTGATCTCCTCGGGGATGTCATCCACGTCATAGCCGATGTCGATGGGGTGCCGGGGAATGCCCAGGGCCGGTGCCGACCCGGCGCATGTCCGGATCGCGCGACGCGTCCAGCACGATCCACTTGATGTCCTCGGCGCGCAGCTCGTTCAGCAGGTAGGGGCTGTCCGCCGGCTGCTGCGGGCGGATCCGCAGGCCCGTGTAGCCGCCGGTGGCCACGATGTGCTGCTCCGCCGGGATCCCGTTTTCTTTCGCCCAGATGAAGTTGTCGGCGATCTGGCTCTTGATCAGGCTGGCCGGCGCGTAGACGATGTGCCCGCCCGACCGCACGCAGCGCCACGGCACCACGGCGCGGTCCTGCTTGCAGCCCAGGTCGGCGTGCGTGTAGGTGTGGTTGACCCAGTAGAAGTCCCCGGCCACCGGCTTGAACGCGGCCAGCAGCGGATCGGTCCCGTGCACCTCGAACCGGGCCGCCGAGCCGCCGTTGTAGAGGAACTCCATCTTGAAGTTGTGCTGCCGCTGCCAGCGGACGGCGTAGCTGACGTCGGCCGGCTGCATCCGGATCTGCGCCGTCTTCGGCGTGCCCTTCGGGCAGCTGCCAGCGCCGGGCGTGCAATGACCCTGGATGCTCCACTGCGCACCGGCGTTGATCACGTCGTCGTAGTCGACGGTCAGGTAGTTACGCCAGTAGCCCAGGTAGACGCCGCGGGTGAGCCAGCTCACGATCCCGTGCGTCAGGTAGCGGGCCTGCGGCATGAAGTCGCTGTACCCGAAGCCGATGCCGAGCTGCTGGCGGCCGCCGGTGGTGAACTGCCACACCAGCGTGGCCGATTCCGACGTGCCCGGAATGGCGGCGTTCACCAGCGGCGTCACCGTCGCTCCGGCCAGCGGCCGGGCCAGGTAGCCGAATGGCGCCTGGCCAGCCGCGCCGCCGGCGAACGGAACGGACTGCTTCAGGTAGCCGAATCCGCCCCGCGACCCGGCACCGGTCGGCGAGATAGTGCCGCGCAGCGGCCCGCTGTAAACCGGGGCGCTCATGCCGTTGGCCGGGCCCGGCGGCGAGTAGGCGTCCACCTGGCGCACCCGGAAGGCTCGCTCGTACCGCGCCAGCGCCCGGTGCTCGCTGCCGGACAAGCCGGCCGGATCCGGGCCGGGCAGGACGATGCCGTTGAAATTGCCGCCCCGTACGCCGCTGGCCAGGGTGCGCGACAGGTACTTCCTGGTGATGCGCGGCCGCGCTGAGTCGCGCAGGCCCAGCACCGTGACCGGCACTCCCTCGACGGCTAGCTGGTGCCGGATGGCCTCGACCGCGGGTGACTTGTCGGTCAGCACGAGGACCCGGAGATTCACCCCGCCGTGCGGGCCGGCGGGCCGGAACACCGGGCTCGCCGACGGCGACGGGGACGAGCCAGACTGGCCCGGCACCGCCTGATCACAGGCCGCCGCCAGCGCCAGCGCGGCCAGCACCGCGACGGCCATTCCCCCCGCGGAGCGCCGCCCTGACAGGATCCCCACGCCGTCATCCTTCCACGCGCGTGTGCCGGCGCCGTGGAGCTGGTGACCGACTGTGATGGAAAGTTGCGGCCCGTGGCCGGCTGACGACGCCCGGCAGCCCGCCCGGCTGGCCCGGCGACCCCGGCGGCCCGGCCGGGCGCCGGCTAGAAAAAGGGTTTCCTGATCGGCGAAGGCAATGGTCGCCAGCTCTCGACCTGCTGACAGGGATATTTGGGGCTTGACTCCTGATTTATGCCGTCTTACATTCCGCAGGAAAACGTATTCTCTGCCACTCCGGCACGCCGGGCGAGCCGGCCCAGCCGGGAGAGCGAGGCGGCATGCGGCGGCAGGCGGCAAGCGCGGTAGCGGTCATCCTGGCGATCTCCGGAATCAGCCTGGCGGCCGCCGCGCCGGCCAGCGGCTCAGCGGCGCGGGCGGACACGGCGACGAGCCCGCCCGCGGCGTCCGCCGCCCGGCCTGCGCGCGGCGCCGCCGCTGCCTCCGCCCCGGCCGGCCGGGCCGCCGCCCCGGCCGGCGGCCCGGCTCCTGAGACGGTTCAGGTCAACCTGGCCGACCCGGCCGGGTCGTTCCGCGGCGGTGCCTCGGGCAGCCTGTACGGGATCTACGACCAGGGCGTGCCCAGCAATAACCTGATCCAGGGCATGGGCCTGCAGAGCACCGACACCAAGGCCCAGGACGGGCAGCAGCATCCCGGCTCCGACGCGCTGGAGATCGCCCGGCCGTTCACCGCCAGCGGCGGCCGTGACGTCTACATCTACATGACCGACGTCTACCGCAACTTCCCGTACGAGCGGACCAGCTACGCGCAGTACCAGGGCTATCTGAAGAACGAGGTCGCCCAGGCACTCACCTCGCCGTACCGCAGCCGCATCGTGCTGGTCCCCTACAACGAGCCCGACGGCAACTGGTTCAGCGGCCTGACCACCGATCCCGCCACGCTGGCCGCCTTCGAGAGCGAGTGGCTGCAGACCTATCAGCTCCTGAAGAGCTGGTGGCCGCAGGCCAGGATCGCCGGGCCGAACTTCAGCGGGTTCTTCCCCGCCGCGCTCGGCTCGTTCCTGCAGTTCTGCCTGGCCAACAACTGCCTGCCCGACGTCATGACCTGGCACGAGCTGCAGGTGCCCGCGACCGTCCAGGCCGACGTGGCCGCCTACCGGCAGCTGGAGACCACCGTCGGCCTGCCCCGCCATCTGCCCGTCAACCTGGATGAGTACGCGGCCCGCTACCAGCTGACCAGCCCCGGCCAGATGGTCGCCTGGCTGTCGGCGCTGGAGGGCGCCCGGGTCGACGGGGACCTGCCGTACTGGAACATCAACGGCTCGCTGGGCGACTCGGTGGCCCAGCAGAACATCCCCAACGCCCAGTGGTGGCTGTACAACTGGTACTCCTCGATGAGCGGCCAGGACGTAACGGTGACCACGCCGGACGGGGCCGCCGGCGACACGCTGCAGGGCCTGGCCACCGTGGACCGGGCCAGGCGGCAGGCCCGGATCATCCTCGGCGGCGGCCCGAACCAGCCGGTCAGCGCGGTGATCAGCCACATCGACCCGGCCATCTTCGGGCCTACCGTGCACGCCACGGTCCTGCAGGACCGGTGGAGCGGCATGACCGGGGCCGCGGCGCAGCCGACCCGCACCTTCGACGGCACCATCCCGGTCAGCGCCGGCGGCTCGGTCACGCTGCCGGTCACCGCCGCTGACCAGGGCGACGGCGGGCAGGTCAGCTGCGACGCGACCGGCGCGCGGTCGCCGGGGAAGATCGGCTCCGGCGCCCTGACGCTGTGCGGGAACAACGAGTATGTCGCCGCGCCGCCGGACCTGGTCTCCGGCCTGACCAACTTCACCATCTCGGCGTGGGTGAACCCGTCGCAGGACACGGCCTGGTCGCGGGTGTTCGACTTCGGCACCGGGACGAACGACTACATGTTCCTGACCCTGAGCGCCAACGGCGGCCCGATCCGGTTCGCGATCACCAGTAGCGGAGCAGGCGGCGAGCAGCAGATCAACGGGACCGGCACGCTGCCGCTGAATACCTGGTCCCACATCGCGGTGACGCTGTCCGGGACCACCGGCACGCTGTACGTCAACGGGACAGCGGTCGGCACCAACACGAACATGACCCTGGATCCCGCCGACCTGGGCGACACCACCCAGGACTGGATCGGGCGCTCGCAGTATCCGGGCGACCCGTACTACAACGGCAGCATCGACGACTTCCAGGTCTACAGCCGCGCGCTGCCGGCGGCCGAGGTGGCCGCGCTGGCCGGCGGTCAGCCCGGCACCGGCGACGTCGCCGACTACCGGTTCGACGAGTCCGGCGGTGCCACCGCCACTGACTCCTCAGGCAACGGCACTAACGCGACGATCATCTCCGACCCGCAGCAGCCGCCGGCGATGTCGGCCTATGAGGTCATCCTGTCCCCCGGCGGCGGCTCAGCGACCCCGTCCGACGCGACCTGGCTGCACAGCTACCTGGCCGCCGACGCCACCTTGACCGGCGCGGGCTGGAACATCAATACCGAGGGCACGCCGGGCAACCTGGGCGGCTTCGCCACCGCGGGCGACCAGGACGTGGGCGGGCTGCGGACCGGGTCCAGCACGGTGATCACCTTCCACGTGACCGTGCCGCAGACCGGCAGCTACCAGCTGTCGGTGTTCGACGGCAGCGACGCCAGCGCCACCGACGTCAACGGCCCGACCAACGTCTTCGCCCGGGTCGACGGCGGTGACCCGCAGCAGATCTGGCTGCCCGCCGGGTACAACTGGGTGATCTGGAACCACGCCGGCACCACGGTGCACCTGACCGCGGGCGCGCACCAGATCAGCCTGTCCACGACCGGTGCGAGCTGGCCAGGCCACCGCCGGTGACGCGATCATCAACAAGATCGACCTGCAGCTGGAGGACCCGGCCGTGCAGGGCTCAGCGGTGTACGAGGCCGAGCAGGCCGGCCTGTCCGGCGGTGCCCGCGCCGACTACCGGGCCCGGGGCCAGTCCGGTGCCGGAACGGCTGACGTGAGCCGCGGCGGCACGGTGACCTTCTGGACCTACGCCGCCGCCGACGGCTACGCCGACCTGGCCTTCCGCTACCACGGGCCGGGCGCGGCGCAGGCCACGGTCAACGGCGAGCCGCTCGCCGGCGTGCTGGCCGGCGGTCCCGGCTGGGCCACTGCGGTCCGCCGGGTCTACCTCAGCGCCGGCGTGAACAAGGTCGTGGTGACCGGCACCGGCGGCGGGCTGACCCTGGACAAGCTGACCGTCACCCCGGTCAGCGCCGCCGATCCCGCGGTGCGCGCGGCGACCACCACCTACCAGGCCGAGGACGGCGCGCTGACCGGCACCGCGCACACCGACAACAGCTACAGCCAGGCTGACGGCGGGGTGGTCACCGGGATCGGCGGCGGCGCCGCCAGCTGCACTGACGCTGAAGGTGAATGCGCCGGCGGCGGGGCGGTACGGGATGACGGTCCGGTTCGCCAATAACCAGCTGGTGCAGGCCAACCACTACAACCCTGACCTGATGACCGCCCCGGCCGACATCAGCGTCAACGGCGGCCCGGCCTTCCACGTCAACTTCGCGAGCACCTTCAGCTGGAACCAGTTCTGGAACCTGACCATCCCCGTCGTGCTGCGCCACGGCGCCAACACGATCACCTTCACCGCCAGCCAGCAGTACAACTACGACGGGAAGACGATCGGGGTGATCTACTCCGGGCAGGGCATCGGCGAGGCGCTGCGCTCGGACACCGCCCCGAACATCGACCAGGTCACCCTGGCCCCCTTCCAGCTGCCCGCTGCGCACCCCTGACGACTGGTCCGGCCGCAGCCCGCCGTGACCTTGTCCGGCGCCGCGGCAGGACCAGCCGGGCACCGGCGTAGTGTCGCGGTATGACCGCCGGACCGATGATCATCTCGCCTCAGGACGCTGACGGCCCCGGCCTGGCTGTGCGGGGCGCGAGCCTGGTGATGGAACGCCGGGCCCGGGTCATCGCGGTTCATCATCATCCTGCCCGCGCGCCTCGATGAGCTGATCAGCTCGCTGCACGAGGCAAACCGGGCGGAGCACGCGGCGATCTACCGCAGATATGAGTCCGAGCTCCTGGAATAGGAAGCGGCTGGGCTGAGCAGTCCCCGATCGCTATCGACGGCCGCTCCGGCCGGCTGAGTCCGGAACGACGCGAATGCCGTACTGCTCGCCGATCTGGTGACGCACCTGGTCGTCAGGGGCATGGTTAATCTCGCGGAAGTAGTGCTCGATGCCGCCGGGAACGGTGATCAGGAGCAGCCGGGCGGGCTGGCCGGCGGCCCAGAACCGGTGCGGGAGCCCGCGGGGCAGGAACGCGAAGCTGCCTGCCGGGGCGGTAAAGGTATCCCCGCCGCAGCGGATGGACAGCTCGCCGTCCAGCACGTAGAAGCACTCGTCTTCCCGGTCGTGGACATGCAGCGGCGGCCCAGCTTCGATCGTGGTCTCAAAGACGCTCACAACTCCGCCGGTGGAGCGCTGCGACGCCTTCAGGCTCGGATCGTCCGCCACGCCGGTGCCAGGAGAGACGACATAGCCGGCCAGGAAGTCAGTCATGGGTACATGATCACCCTGCTCGTGGCCGGGATCGCGGGATTGGCCGAACGTGACCGCCGGCGAGCCGGCGCCGTCAGGCTGGCCGGGGGCGCGGCGGGCATCGCCGGGGCGCCGACGCTACCCGGGCTCAGGCCCCGCCGGCGGATTCTTCCGCGATGGCCGGACGGTTCCCTGGCCGCACACTCGCGGGCGGGGCCGCGGGCCGGCCGGGGACCGGGATCAGCACGCCCGCGACGACGCAGCAGGCCAGGAACACCGCGGCCATCGCGAACGTCCGGGTGAACCCGGCCAGCGCGGGCAGCCCGTGCACGGTGCTGGCCACCACGAACGTGGCCGCGATCTGGCCGCCCACCGCGCCGCCCAGGGTGCGCAGCACCGTATTCATGCCGCTGGCCACGCCGGTCTGCCCGGCCGGGACCGCCTGCACGATCAGGTTGCCGAGCGCCGCGAAGGCCAGCCCGATGCCGATCCCGAGCAGCGCCGAGCTGATCAGCATGTCGTAGGGGTGCCGGCTGGCCACCGTGAGCCAGCCGCAGGCCACGGCGCTGATGGCGGCACCGGCGATCAGCGCGCGCCGGGAGGTGAACCGCCGCTCTACCCGGCCCGCCACCGACCCCAGCACGCCCATGCCCAGCGCGCAGGGCAGCAGGTACAGCCCGGCGGCCACGACCGACGCGCCGTAGCCGAAGCCGGTGCTGCGCGGCAGCTGGGCGAACTGGGGCAGCAGCAGGAACCAGGCGTACAGGCCCGCGCCGAGCAGGAAAGCGGCAAGGTTGGCCGTCCACACGCCGCGGACCCGCATCATCGTCATGTCGACCAGCGGGTAGGAGCTGCGCACCTCCACCGCGATCCACAGGCCGCAGACGGCCAGCCCGCCGGCCAGCAGCGCCAGCGTGGCCGGGCCGGTCCAGCCCCACACGACGGTCTGGGCGATCGCGATCAGCACGCTCGACATCCCGGCGGTGAGCAGCACCGCCGCCGTCCAGTTGACCCGGCCGGGCGCGCGGACCGGCGACTCGGGGATGAACCGCCACGTGCAGACGGCGGCCACGACCATCGCCGGCAGCGGGATCCAGAACAGCCAGTGCCAGCTCAGGTGCTCCTCGATCAGCCCGCCGACGACCAGGCCCAGGCCACCGCCGATGCCGAGGATGGCCGACATCAGGCCGATGCTGCCCGACACCTTGCCGGGCGGGAACTCATCGCGGGCGATCCCGAACGAGAGCGGGAAGATGCCGCCGGCCACCCCCTGGATGACCCGCGCGACGATCAGCAGGAGCAGCGAGCCCGACAGCGCAGCCAGCAGGGTCCCGGCGGCCAGCACCAGCAGCGTCCCCACCAGCAGCCGCTGCTTGCCGTACATGTCGCCGAGCTTGCCGATGATGGCCGTGCCCACCGACGCCGACAGCAGGAACCCGGTCAGCAGCCAGGTGACGCCGGTCTCGCTGGCATGCAGGTCGTGCTGGAAGGTCGGCAGCGCCGGGATGACTGCCGAGCTGAGCACGGCGTAAGCCAGCGCGGCCAGTGACAGGACGGCCAGGACAACGTTGGGGTGAACCCGCGGAGCATCGTGTGGTGCTGCTCCCGTATTCACCAGCAAATGGTAGCTGACCTGGGTCTGGTCACCTTCGGGCGGTGGCGCCCGTCAGGTAAGCGGACAGTCCGGCAGGGCTGGGCCCGCCCATCTGCTCACCCGCTTCTTCCAGGAGGTACCCGCCCATGACCACGCCCGCTGAGATCCCCGGCTACCGGTCCGGAACCTGGATCATCGAGCCGGTCAACTCCGACGTCAGCTTCACCGTCCGCTATCTCGGCGTGACCCGGGCGCACGGCCGGTTCAACGAGATCGCCGGCGAGATCGTGACCGGGCCGGCGCCTGGTCAGTCATCGGTGCGCGCCAGCATCCCGGCCGCCAGCATCGACACCAGCTTCCCCGGCCGCGACAGCTACCTGCGCGGCGAGGACGTCCTGCAGGCCGGCGAGCACAAGGAGCTGACCTTTACCTCGGCCGGCATCCGCGCCGCCGACGGCGGCTACGTCCTCGACGGCGACCTGACCATCAGGGGCGTCACCCGCCCGGTCAGCCTGGCCCTGGAGGTGGGCGGCTTCGCGGCCGACCCGGCCGAGGGCGGCGAGGTACTGGGACTGTCCGCGTCGGCGACCATCACCCGGTCCGAGTTCGGCTTCAGCCCGAAGCTGCCGGCCGCGGTCATCAGCGACGCCATCGTCATCCGGCTCGACATCCAGGCCCGGCTCGCCGCCTGAGCCGGTCCGCCCCGACCAGAAAGTGAGAATGATGTCCGGCTCCCAGGTACTGGCCGCCGCGCCCGGTCCGACCGCCGAACGGCCGGGCCGCCCGGCTGCCGCGGTCCGCCGGCTTTGCCGTGATCGTCGCGGTCATGGTGCTGTTCCAGGCGGCGTCCAGCGCCCCCGCGCCGCTGTATGTCGTCTACCAGCGGCTGTGGGGATTCTCCGCCGGGACGCTCACGCTGATCTTCGCGATCTTCGTGTTCGCCCTGCTCGGCACGCTGCTGGTGGCCGGCAAACTGTCGGACTACGTGGGCCGGCGACCGGTCCTGGCGGCCGCCATCGCGCTGGAAGCCGGCGCCCTGGTGCTGTTCCTGCTGGCCGGGAACGTGACCATGCTGCTGCTGGCCCGGGCGGTGCAGGGCGTCGCCACCGGGCTGGTGCTGCCCGCGCTCGGCGCCACCCTGGTCGATTTCAACCCGCCGCACGCGCCGGGCCGGGCGGCCGTGGTCAGCGGCGTGGTGCCGGTCGGCGGGCTGGCCGCGGGCGCGCTGGCCTGCAGCTCGCTGGTGCAGTTCGCGCCGGACCCGACCCGCCTGGTCTGGATCGTGCTGCTGGTCCTCATGCTGGCCGCCCTGGCCGTGGTGCACGCGCTGCCGGAGCCGGCGGCTCGCCGGGCGGGTGCCTGGCGGTCGCTGGCGCCCCGGCTGGGCGTCCCGCGCCGGCTGCGCCGCGATGTCGTCGCGCTGGTCCCGGTCATCGTCGCCAGCTGGGCGCTGGGCGGCCTGTACCTGTCGCTCGGCCCGTCTGCGGCGGCCGGCCTGTTCGGCCTGACCAGCCACTTCTACGGCGGCCTGGTGGTGACCCTGCTGTGCGGGACCGGCGCGGTGACCGCGTACGCGCTGCGCAGCGCGACCGCTGTCCCGGTGCTGCGGATCAGCACCGGCCTGCTGGCCGCCGGCACTGCGGTGACCCTGGCCGGCCTGCAGGCCGGCTCGGTGCCGGCCGCCATCGCCGGCACCGTCGTGGCCGGCGCGGGCTACGGCGCGGCCGGCCTGGCCGCGTTCGGTTCGATGGCCCGGCTGGCCGGCCCGGCGGACGCCGCCGAGCGCGGCGGCCTGTTCGCCGTCGCCTACGTGGTGGCCTACCTCGCGTTCAGCCTGCCGGCCCTGGTCGCCGGCTACGCCGCGACGCAGGCCGGCCTGCACGCCACCGTGGCCGTCTACGCGATGCTGGTCATCGTCATCGCGCTGGTCGCGCTGGCCATCGGCGAGTTCCGCCTGGCCCGCCGCTGAGGCGCGACCGGCGGCTGGCCGGCCAGCTGACGGCAGCGCCAGGCGGCTCGCCGGTCAGCCCGGGGCGGGCCGCGAACAGGCTGGCCAGCGCCCGGCTGGCGGCCGGCCAGCACACGGTTCCAAGTATGGGGCAGTTGCCCCATGCGCCGGTCGCCTGCCGCCCGCCATGATCGGAAGCCTGAGGGATCACCGCGCTGCGCAGGCGGCGTGGCCCCCCACCCCACCGGCCTGGACGGCAAGGAGTCTGACATGGCGAAGTTCATGGACGTGCACAGCGGATTCGTCGGCGTGACCGAGGCGCAGCTGCGCGCGGCGCACGAGCTCGACCTGGCGGCCGAGGCCGCCGAGGGCGTCCACTTCGAGCGCGCGTGGCTCGACCCGGAGTCGGGCCGGGTGTTCTGCCTGTCGTCTGGTCCCTCCAAGGAGGCGGTGGCCCGGGTGCACGGCCAGGCCGGGCACCCCGCCGATGAGATCTACGAGCTGTCCGTCGAGATCGCCTAGCCGCTGCGCGGGAAGCCGGAACGTGATGATGACTGCAGGTGAGCGCTTCGCGCGGGCCCTGGCGGCCAAGGACGAGTCCACTCTGGGCGGGCTGCTGGCCGACGGCATCGACTTCCAGGCCCTGACACCGGGGCGCTGGTGGCAGGGCGATAGCGCCGGGCAGGTGGTCCAGGAGATCATCCTCGGGCACTGGTTCGGCCCGGGCGACGATATCCGGGAACTGTGCTCGGTCCACGCGGGCCAGGTGGCCGAGCGCGAGCACGTCGCCTACCGGCTGCGCGTAGGCCGGACGGGCGCGGACTACCTGGTCGAGCAGCAGGCTTACTACCGCACGGACGGCGATCAGATCACCTGGATGCGTGTCCTGTGCTCGGGTTACCTGCCGCTCCCGCAGCCGGGCGGGCTGCCCGCTGCGGGGGTGCCGGCTCGCTAGCCGGCCAGACGGCTGCGGCTCGCCCGGCTACCGGCTATCCGGGCCGGGCGAGTCGCTGATCAGCCCGTGGCTGGCGGCGAACAGGCTGGCCAGCGCGCGGTTGGCCGTCCCCGTCTTGGCATAGATGTGCTCGACGTGGTGACTGGCCGTCTTCGGCGCGATGACCAGGCGCTCGGCGATCTCCTTATTCGACAGGCCACGGGCCAGCAGCCGGAGGACCTCCACCTCGCGGCCGGTCAGCCCGGCCGGCCGGGCCTGACGGCGGGTGGCGCGGTGACCAGCCGCGCTCAGCACCGCCGACACGGCGTCGCCGTCCATCCGGCCGGCCCTGGCCTCGGCGCGCAGCAGGGCGGCCGCCTCCCCCGCCGAGCCAGCAGGCCGGTGCGGCCGGGGCTCGGTCCGCGAATGGTAGAAGTCGGCGGCCGCCAGCACCCGGCCCTCGGGGCTCACGGCGCCGCCGGACAGGCCGCGCGGGTAGCCGGAGCCATCCAGCCGCTCATGATGCTGGACGGCGATCGGCGCCAGCGGGGCGAGCGCGGGCGAGGAGGCCAGCATGCGCTCGGTGAGGTAAGGATGCAGCCGCACTCGCTCGGTCTCGGCGTGGCTGAGCTCTGCCTGCTTGTCCCAGATCGCATTCGAGACGCCCAGGCGGCCCAGGTCATGCACCAGCCCGGCCCGCCGGACCAGCCGGCTGGCCTGCTCGCCCAGCCCCATCGTGCGCGCGGCCTGCCCGGCCAGGTCGGCCACGCCGCGCGAATGCCCGATCGTGTAGGGCGACTTCACGTCGGTGAAGTCAGCGATCGCCTCGAGCGCGGCCTCGAACTCCGCGTCGGCCAGCCGGGCGCCCAGGGCGGGCTCGGCGCCGATGACCGCGTCCCAGCTGCTGACTTCGTCCAGGCCGGCGAACAGTGCCGCCGCCTCGGCGACGAAGACGTCCACCACGCGCGGATCGAACTGCGTCCCGCGCCGCTGCCGGGCCACCGCGATCGCGGCCTCCGTCCCGCCCGCGTGATAGTAGACCTCGACCACGTCGGCGAGCGCGACAAGCCGGGAGGTCAGCAGGATTTCCTCGCCTCGTGCGCCCTTGGGCACGCCGCGCCCGTCCCAGCGCTCGAATGTCTGCTCAACGCTGTCGCGGACACGCTGGGCCAGGCCCAGCCGCGAGGCCAGGTCATCGGCGGCGAGCCAGTGATTCTCCAGCATCGACTCCGCCGCCCGCCGGCCGTCGCCGGCGAAGGCGGCCCCGAGCCGGGCGCGCTCGGCCAGCGGCCGGCCAGCGCCCAGGTGACGCAGCATGAACAAGGGCCCGGCGGCGGCCGAGGCGAAGTCGACGCGGCGGAAGTCAGCCTTCAGTGCCAGGTCATCGCCAAACCACCTGGCCTGCTCATAAGCATCGACATGGCAGCCCACCCAGGCCAGCAGGGCCGCGTAGTAGACGACCTCGCGGTCGGCCTCGTCCAGCCCGAGGCGCTGGGCCAGCCGCAGCGAGATCAGGCACTGACGCAGCACATGCTCCATCGGCTGGCCCATGCCCAGGTCGGTCGCCAGCGACAAGACAGCCAGCAGTTCAGCCAGCCGGACTCCCGTCCGCGCCAGGGGCTCCGCCATGGCAGTCAATATAAACGGGCCGCCGGCAGCCGGTCCGGCCGCAGGCCGGTATCCGCCCGGCCGGCGCGGCGGCGATGAAGTGCCCGCGCGTCGATATATCCGCTGATCATCGGCCGATAAGATGAGCTACCACGTTCTGGGGCCCATCGCTTGGCTCCGGGCTGATCAGGGAGCCAGGTTGGCATGACCATCGACCGACTCGGAGGGCCGGACAAGATCTCCGCGGTCCGCTCCGACAGCCTGCGCGAGCAAGTCACCCGGGCCCTGGAGGCGGCGGTCGTGGCCGGGGAGCTGCAGCCCGGCGTCATCTACTCGGCGCCCACCCTGGCCGAGCGCTTTCACGTGTCGGCCACCCCGGTTCGTGAGGCCATGCTCGACCTGGTCGGCGAGGGCATGGTCGAGGCGGTCCGCAATCGCGGGTTCCGGGTGGTGGAGGTATCCGAGGCGGACCTGGACCAGATCTCCCAGATCCGGCTGCTGATCGAGGTGCCGATCATGAGCCAGGTGGCCAAGCTGCTGACGCCGGAGCGGATCGCGGCGCTGAATGAGACCGGTGAGGCTATCGAGGCGGCCGCCGAGCGCGGCGACCTGATCGACTACCTGGATTGTGACCGGCGCTTTCACGCCCAGCTCATCGCGACGATCGGCAACCCGCGGCTGACCGACCTGGTCGACCGGATGCGCCGCCAGGCCCGGCTGTTCGGGCTGCAGCAGCTGGCCGACAGCGGGCAGCTGCTGGCCTCCGCCCGCGAGCACCGGGGCATGCTGAAGGGACTGCAGTCCGGCGACGTAGCCGGGGCCGAGTCGCTGATGACCGCGCATATCGGGCACACCCGCGGGCTGTGGGTCGGCCGGTCCGGGGACGAGGCGCGGTCCGGCTGAGCGCCGGCGTTCCGGACCGCCCGCGCCGAGCGGTAAGCCCTTAGAGCTGGAAGCCCTCGGGGAACGGGTCGGACGGGTCGATCATGTACTGCGCGGTGCCCGTGACCCAGGCCCGGCCGGTGATCCGCGGGATGACCGCCGGGAGCCCGCCCGCCGTGGTCTCCTCGACGATCGTGCCGGTGAACTGCGAGCCGATGAACGACTCGTTGATGAAGTCGTCCCCCGCCTTGATCTCGCCGCGGGTGTGCAGCTGGGCCAGCCGGGCCGAGGTGCCGGTGCCGCACGGCGAGCGGTCGAACCAGCCGGGGTAGATGGCCATCGCGTGCCGCGAGTGGCGGGCGTTGGCGTCCGGGGCCAGGAACTGCACGTGGTGGCAGCCGCGGATCTCCGGGTTCTCCGGGTGCACGGGCTCGCTGGCGTCGTTGATCGCGGCCATGACCTGCAGCCCGGCGCCCAGGATGGCCTCCTTGTGCTGCCGGTCAAACTCGATGCCGACCTGCGCCAGGGGCAGGATCGCGTAGAAGTTCCCGCCGTAGGCCATGTCGTAGCTGACCTGGCCGTAGCCGGGCACCGACACGGTCTGGTCCAGGCCGAGGGTGAAGGCGGGCACGTTGGTGATGCTCACGCTGGTGGCGGCGCCGTCGCGGACGCTGACCTCGGCGATGACCAGGCCGGCGGGGGTGTCCAGCCGGACCCGGGTCACCGGCTCGGTGACCTCGACCATGCCCGTCTCGACCAGCACCGTGGCCACGCCGATGGTGCCGTGCCCGCACATCGGCAGGCAGCCGGACACCTCGATGTACAGCACGCCCCAGTCGGCGTCGGGGCGGCTGGGCGGCTGCAGGATCGCCCCGCTCATGGCGGCATGGCCGCGCGGCTCGTACATCAGTGTCTTGCGGATGCCGTCCAGGTTCGCCATGAAGTACCGGCGGCGGTCGAACATGGTGTCGCCGGGGATCGTGCCGACGCCGCCGACGATGACCCGCGTCGGCATCCCCTCGGTGTGGGAGTCGACGGCGTGGAAGACCCGCCGGGAGCGCATCAGGCGCAGCCCCGGGCCAGTGCCTTCTCGGTCGCGGCGCGCACCTCGGCCTCCTGCTCGGCGGTCAGCGGCTGGCGCGGCGGGCGGCACGGGCCGCCGTACCGCCCGGCCATCTCCATGGACAGCTTGATGGCCTGGACGAACTCGGTCTTGGCGTCCCAGCGCAGCAGCGGGTGCAGCAGCCGGTACAGCGACCGGGCCTGGTCCAGCTCTCCGGCCATGCTAGCCCGGTACAGCTCGACGCAGCTGCGCGGGAAGGCGTTGGTGTAGCCGGAAATCCAGCCCTTCGCCCCGGCGATGGCGAACTCCAGGACCGAGTCATCGGAGCCGATCAGCACGTCGAGGCCCGGCGCCCGCTCCGCGATCTCATACGCCCGCCGGGGGTCGCCGGTGAACTCCTTGACGCCGACGATCAGGCCCGCGTCGAACAGCCTGGCCAGCAGCGCCGGGGTCAGGTCGACCTTGGTGTCGACCGGGTTGTTGTAGGCCATCACCGGCAGGCCGACCGAGGCGACGATGCGGTAGTGCTCCAGCACGCTGCGCTCGTCGGCGCGGTAGGAGTTAGGCGGCAGCAGCATGACCGCCGCCGCGCCGGCCTTGGCGGCCTGCTCGGCCAGCCGGGCGGACTCCCGCGCTCCGTAGGCGGCGACGCCGGGGATGACCGAGAACCCGGCCGGCGCCGCGGCGACGGCTGTTTCCACGACGCGGGACCGCTCCTCGGGGGTCAGGACCTGGTACTCCCCCAGCGAGCCGTTGGGGGTGATCCCGTCGCAGCCCGAGGCGGCCAGCCACGCTACATGGTCGGCGTACCGGTCAAAGTCGACTTCCAGGTCCGCGGTGTAGGGCAGGGCGTTGGCTACCAGCACGCCATGCCACGGCTGAGTCTGCTGCTCGGTTGGCACAGTTCACCTCCAGTGACATGTCACATTTTACCGCTGTTGCCCAGGCTCGCACTACCCTCACCCGGCGCGCTCTCCGGCGCCCCCGCCGCGCCCGCTGCTGCTGGCTCATCGAGCCCGGCCAGCCGGGCCAGGACGCCGAGCGGCACCGGCTGGGCCAGCGGCCGCGACAGCCCCGGGCCCGCTGGCCCGCCGCCGCCCGGCGAAGCCGGGTCGGCAGCGCCCGCGACGGCCGGGTCCGGAGTGCCCGGGTCCGGAGTGGCCGGGCGCCCGGCCCGCCGCGCCCGCGCGGGCGGCTGGCCGTCGCTGGTCAGGTCCGCCGGCCCGCCCTCGGGCTGCGGGTGCAGCCCGGCCGCGAGCAGCGCGTCCACCACCGGGCCGCAGATGCGGCCCTGGCACCAGCCCATGCCCGGCCGGGCCAGCAGCTTGATGCTGCGCGCGTCATCCGCACCCAGGCCAGCCGCGGCGCGCAGCCGGCCGAGCGTGACCTCCTCGCACCGGCACACAATGGTGTCCTCGCCGGGCCACCCGGCCCAGCCCGGCTGCACGGCATGCACGGCGTGCATGACCGCGGCAAACCGGCGCAGCGCGCCGCGCTCGGCGACGATCGTCCGCGGCGGCGGGGCGACGCTCCGGCCGGTGTAGCGGGCGGCGGCGCGGCCGGCGATCTCGCCCTCGATGCGGGCCAGGCCGGCGCCGCCCACGCCGGTGGTCTCGCCGGCGGCGAACAGCCCTGGCACCGTGGTCTGCTGGTCCGGCGCGACGACGGCGACGGCGGCAGCTGCGCCGGCCGCCGGCCGCCCCGGGCCGGGCCGCCACCCGGTCATGCCTCGGCCGGCCAGCCCGGCGCTGGTCAGCCGCGCGCTGGCGAGCTCCGCGCCAGCCTCGCCGAGCAGCTCGACCTGGGGGACGAATCCGTACCCGGCGGCCAGCACGTCGGCCGCCAGCGCCCGCTCGGTGCCGGGCACCGGCTGCCACTGCCGGTCGAGGCGGGCCAGGGTGACCGACTCCAGCCGGCCGTCGCCGCGGGCGGCGATGGCGGCGTGCCGGCGCAGCACCGGGACGCGGTGCCGGGCCAGGACGGACAGATAGCCGCCAGCCTCGGGCAGCTTGCGCCAGGACCGGGCCAGGCCGGCCGGATGCCGCAGGTAGTCCAGCGGCTGCCCGGCCTCGGCCACGGCGACGACGCGGGCCCCGGCCTCGGCCAGCCCGGCCGCTACCGGCAGCAGGAACGGGCCAGTGCCGGCCACGATGACCCGCCGGCCGGCCGCCACGCCGCTGCTCTTGAGCATCGACTGGGCCGCCCCGGCGGCCATCACGCCCGGCAGGGTCCAGCCCGGCATGGGCAACTGCAGGTCATAAGCGCCGGTGGCGATGACGACGGCCCTGGCCTGCACTCCGGCGTAGCCGCGCTCGCGATCGCCGGCCACGGCATGCACCCGGAACCACGCCCCGGTCGCCGGCCCGGCACCCGCGCGCGGCGCAACCGGGCCCGGCCGCGCCGGAGCGCCCGGATCCGTCCCGGCCGGATCCGCGCTGCGCGGCGGCTCGACCTGGAACACCGCGTGGCCGGGCCGGTAGCCGATCCGGCCCGCGGCCTGGTGCGCGGCGAGCTTGTCGCGCAGCGCGGTGAAAGCGGCCCAGTCATGGTGAAAGCGCCCGTCGGCGGTGGCCGGGCCCCAGCGCCAGTACTGGCCGCCGGGCCGCTCTCCCAGATCCAGGACCTGCACGGTGCACCCGGCGTCGGCGGCCGCGACGGCAGCCGTCAGCCCGGCCGGCCCGGCCCCGATGATCGCCACATCACAGCTGGCCAGCTCCGGGCCCCGGCCGGCCGGACGCGGGTGCGCGCCTGCTCCCGGGCCCGCGGCCGCAGTCCCGCCCGGGCGCTGGGCGGCGTCGTGCTGCCCCCGCTCGCCGGGCTCCGCCCGCGGGTCCGGCGCCGGGCCGGCCGCCGGCTCCCAGCCGGGCAGGCCAGGCGGCTCGGCGGTGAAGCCCGATCCGGTCTCGGTACTGATGACATCGCCGGGCCGGGCCTCGGCCAGGCAGGCGCGGACGCCGGGCGTCCCGTTCACCGTCACCAGGCAGTCGAAGCACACGCCGATCCCGCACGACAGGCCGCGCGGGTCGCCGTGCAGCCGGGTCCGCCGCCAGGCCGGGCTGCCCGTGCCCGGTGAAGGCGGCTGCGATCGTGGTCCCGGCCGCCACCTGCCAGGTGGCCCCGTTGACGGTGATCTCCGCAGTTCCCGCATCCGGGCCGGGCTGGCCGGGGCGGGACTCGTCCGGCGCGGGCTGGTCAGGCATCGGCGGACTCCGCGAACCGGCCGGGACGGAACGGCGCCACCGGGAGCGACGGCTGCTGGCCGGCGGCCAGCTGGGCGATCAGGTGCCCGGTGGCGGGCGCCAGCCCGACGCCGGCACCCTCGTGGCCGCAGGCGTGCAGCAGCCCGGCCAGCCGGTCGTCGGCGCCGATGACCGGCAGGTGATCGGGACAGTACGGCCGGAAGCCGCGGTAGAACCGGATAGCCCGGGCCTGCGCGAGCACCGGGAACAGCCGGGCGGCCCGGGCGGCCAGCTGGCCGACGATCCGCAGCGACGAGGAGCGGTCGAAGCCCACTCGCTCCCGGCTGGCGCCGATCAGCACCGTGCCGCTGGCCGTGCCCTCGATGACGGTCGACAGTTCCAGGCCGGCCGAGCCGCTGGCCACGTTGGCCACGTAGTCGGCGGTGTAGACCTTGTGCCGGATCAGCACCGGCAGCGGCTCGGTGACCACGATGAACCCGCGCCGGGGCAGCACCGGCAGCGACAGCCCGGCCCGCTGGGCTACCTCCCCGGCCCAGGTCCCGGCCGCGTTGACTACCAGCCCGGCGCTGATCAGGCCGCCGGAGGTGCGCACGCCGGTGACCCGGCCCGCCGCGGTCGCCAGCCCGGTCACCTCGTGCCGCAGCCGCAGCTCAGCGCCCAGCTCGCAGGCCCGGCGCAGCAGCAGGGCGGCGGCCATCATCGGCTGGACCTGCATGTCCTCGGGGTAGTAGACGCCGCCGGCCAGGCCGTCAGCCAGGTGCGGCTCCAGGCCGTGCAGGCCGTCCGGCGGCACGGCCTGCGTCGTCACCCCGGCCGCCGCCTGCGTCGCGGCGAACTCCCGCAGGCCGGCGTGCTCGGCGGGCCCGGCCGCGACGACCAGGCCGCCCTTGGGATCCAGCTCGGCGCCGGGGCCGAGCTCGTCGCCCAGCTCCCGCCATAGCCGCTGGGACAGCCGGGCCAGTTCCAGCTCGGGGCCGGGTTCCTTGTCGGAGATCAGGATGTTGCCCTCACCGGAGCCGGTGGTCCCCGCCGCTACCGTGCCGCGCTCGGCCACCGTGACCCGCAGGCCGGCCCGGGCCAGGTAGTAGGCGCAGGCCGCGCCGACGATGCCGGCGCCGATGACCACGGCGTCGCAGCCAGAGTCGCGGGCGGGGACCTGGCTCATCCGGCCGGCGGTCCTGCCTCGATGATGGCGATCGACTCACTGATCGGGCTGCGCCAGGGCAGCTCGTGCAGCCACCAGGTGGCGCCGGCGTCCTGCCACGGCCGGTGGTCGCCGGTGTCGGCGATGACCACGTCGTAGCCCGCCATGCCGCCCGGCCGGTGCCGCGCGACATTGTCCAGCAGCGCGGGCAGGTCAGCGGGCTGCAGCCGGATCGGGAACACCCCGTCCAGCCCGGCGGCCCGGCGCACCGGTCGGCCGTCCAGTCGCTCGGTCGCGCCCCAGACCGGCAGCGGGGACTGGACCGGCGCGGGCAGCAGCGTCACGTCGTCGATCTGGTAATGCGTGCCGTGGTGGCGGACGGGCTCGGCGGCCCAGGCGGCGCGCAGGATCTGCAGGCCCTCATCGAGCATGTCGCCGCGCACCCGCGGGTCGCTCTCCTCGCCGAACGAATGGAACTCCGGGCCGCTGCTGACGCCCAGCCCGACGCCAAGGGTGACCCGGCCGCCGGTCAGGTGGTCGAGCGTGGCGACCTGACGGGCGACGTTCCACGGCCGCCGCCGGGCCAGCGGCGTGATCAGCGGCCCGATCCGCAGCCGCCGGGTCCGCATCGCGATCGCGGTGAGCGCGATCCACGGCTCGGCCATCGGGAACGTGCCCTCCGGCCGGGCGACGTGATCCCAGATGTAAAAGCCGTCCCAGCCCGCCGCCTCGGCCCGGCCCGCCAGGTCGGCGATGTCGGCCGGGCTGGCCAGGGAAGCGAAGTTGGGCAGGTGCAGGCCGAGTTTCAAGATGCCACCTCCAGGTAGGTCGCCAGCCAGCGCAGGACCCGCTCCCGCTGGTCAGCGATGTGCGCGGCCTCAGTGGCCTGGTGGCCTTCCCGCGGGTAGCAGACGAACTCAGCGGGGATGGCGAACTCGCGCAGCCCGGCGTACAGCTCTTCCGCCTGGCTGACGGGCACGCACCGATCCTCGCGTCCGTGCAGGATAAGCGCCGGGGAGGAGGCGGCGCTGAGCCGGGTCACCGGCGAGCGGTCCAGGTACAGCGCGGGCTCGTCGGCGGGGCGGCCGCGCAGCAGGTAGTCATAGAACGGGGCGTTGTTGGCCGTGCCCCGGGCGCTGACGAGGTCGGACATCCCGGCGATGACGATCCCGCAGCGGAACTGGCCGCCCAGTGCGATCGCCCACGCGGTGAGATACCCGCCGTAGCTGGCGCCGATGGCGGCCACCCGGCCGGGGTCGGCCAGGCCCGCGGCCGCGCAGTGCGCGACCCCGGCCTCGATGTCGGCAAACTCCGCGCCGGCCGGGTCGCCGAGGTTGGCGCGGCTGAAGGCCTGGCCCGCGGCCGGCGCCGCCGCGCGGGTTGGGCATCAGCACGGCGTACCCGGCGGCGGTCAGCAGCTCGGCCCAGGGCAGGTCCCAGCTGTGGTGGAAGGCCAGGCTGGGGCCGCCGTGGATGTCAACCACCAGCGGCCGCGGGCCGGCCTGGCCGTCGTCCGGCTCGGCCAGCAGGCCCTCGATCTGCGTCCCGTCCGGGCCGTCCCAGCGCAGCTCGCGGACCCGCAGCCGCCGGGCGCTGGCCAGGCCGGCGTTGAGCGCCGTCCACGCGGCCGGCTCGGCGCCCCGGCGCAGCCGCACCACCTGCGGCGGGTCGGCCGGGGTGGAGCGCATGGTCAGCGCCGAGCCGTCGGCCAGCGGCACGACCTCCGGGTGCCACCGCGAGTTCAGGCAGCTGGCCGCCTCGGCCTGGACGATCAGCCGGGCCTGCGCGGTGGCCCCGGCCAGCGCCAGCGCGTCCCCGCCGGCCGCGGGCTCGGCCCAGCCCCACGCCGTGCCCAGGTGATGCCAGCCCGACAGCCACAGCCGGCCGCCGTCCGCCCACGACAGCCACGTGACGTCCAGGCTGGCGGCCAGCGGCACCGCTGCCGGGGCGCTGCCCGGATGATCCAGGCGCAGCAGCCGCGCCTCGCCGGCCAGCAGCCCCCGGTCGCTGGCCCAGCCCTCGATGCAGGCCGCGACCCGGCCGTCCGGGCTGACCGCCGGGCAGGACAGCTGCCAGGCCGACTCCAGCAGCACCCGCTGGCGCTGGCCGGCCGCGTCCAGCTGCTCCAGCCGGGTGTGGTACCAGCCAGCCTCGGTCGGGTCATCGCTGGCGACCACGATCGCGCCGCCGCCGGGCACCGGCGCGAACTCCCAGATCGCCAGGTTGTCCGGGCTGGCCGGCGCGGCCTCCCCGGTGCCGGGGTCCAGCCGCCACAGCCGGCGGAAGCCGGCCGTCCCGGCGGTGCCGTCCCGGGGGGACGACCCCCCTGTCCTCCCCGCGCCGCCCCGCGGCCGGACGACCGGATCCTGCTCAGCTGCCGGCAGCGTCTTGCCCGAGGTAAGCGACGCGGCATCCGCGCCCGGGTCGGCGGCCAGCACCAGCAGGCCGGCCCCGGTCCAGGCCACCTGCTCGGCGAACGCCGGGAGCGGGTACCGCGGCCAGCCCTCCGGCGCCGTCGCCGGGTCGGCGATGATCACCGAGCTGCCCGCGTCCTCCTGCACGGCGAGGGCGAACCGGGCGCCCTCGGGGGCGAAGGCCAGGTTGGTGTCCGGGACGATCCCGGCCAGCCGGGCGGGCTGACCGCTGAGCAGGCCGTGCCACAGGCCGGTGGCCTCCCCCGGCCCCTCGGGCCCGGCGGTGATCACGAACGCGGCGGCATCCCCGGCGGCGCAGACGGCGATGCGCTCGGGACGGTCAGGATGGGGCAGCACGCGGCGGTACTCCTCGGCTCAGGCAGGGAACAGGGACAACGCGGCCACGGGACGGGCTAGTGCGCCCGGACCCGCGGGTCGAGCACGGCGTAGAACATGTCGACCACGAAGTTGCACACCACCACGAAGGCGGCGGCCAGCATCACGATCCCGATGATCACCGGCAGGTCCTGCTGGGTGACCGACTGGATGGCCAGCTGGCCCAGGCCCGGCAGCCCGAAGATGTTCTCGGTGACCACCGCGCCGCCGAGCAGCACGCCGACGTCAATGCCGAGCTGCGTCACGACCGAGGTCAGCGCCGCGCGCAGCGCGTGCCGGTAGGTGATCCGGCGCTCGGAGACGCCCTTGGCCCGCGCGGTACGGATGTAGTCCTCGCCAAGGATCTCCAGCATCCCGGCTCTGGTCAGCCGGGTATAGGTGGCGGCCGTGGTCAGCGCCACCGCGATCCACGGCAGGATCAGGTGCTGGGCCCAGCTGGCCGGGCTGGTGAAGATCGACACGTAGCCGCTGCCGGGGAAGATCGGCACCCCGGCCAGGTGCAGCTGGAAAAACAGGAAGTACAGCAGGATCAGGCCGAGCAGGAAGGTCGGCATCGAGTAGAAGAACACCGCGAAGAAAGTGGCACCCTTGTCGATCAGCGACCGGGGGTGGGTCGCGGCCAGCACGCCGGTGCTGATGCCGAGCACCAGCCACAGGATCGCGCCGCCCACGGTGAGCGAGATGGTGACCCCGATGCGGCTGCCGACCAGGCTGAGCACCGGCTCGGAGTTGTAGTAGGAGTAGCCCAGGTTCCCGTGCAGCAGCTTCCAGATGAAGCTGCCGTACTGATCGAGGATGGGCCGGTCCAGGCCGAGCCGCTTGGCCACCAGCGCGACGGTCACCGGGGTGGCCTGACGGCCGGCGATGGCCCGGGCGACGTTGTGCGGGGCAATGAAGAACAGCGCGAACACGGCCACGCTGATGATCCACAGCACCACGATCCCGGAGACCAGCCGCCGGATGAGCAGGCGGATCACCGGGGGCCCCCGGCCTCGGTCCCGGCCAGGCTGAGGCCGCCCGGATCACTTGCGGCCGGGCCCGCCGCGGCCCGGCCGGCCCGGCGGCGGCGGTTGCCGCGGCGCAGCGCGGAGATGACCCGCTCGCCGCGGGGGTCCAGCGCGTCCCGCAGCGAGTCGCCGAGCAGGTTGAACGCCAGCGTGGTGGCCAGCAGGAACACGCCGGGGAAGACGATGAACCACCAGGCCACCTGGTAGTAGCCGATGGACTCGGCCAGCATGTCGCCCCAGCTCGGGGTGGGCGGGATGACGCCCAGGCCGAGGAACGACATCACCGCCTCGAAGGCGATGGCCGAGGGGATCAGCAGCGTGGTGTACACGATCAGCGGCGCGGACAGGTTCGGCAGCACCTCGACGAACATGATCCGCAGGCTGCTCGCGCCGCCCGCGCGGGCCGCCTCGGTGTACTCCTTCTCCTTGATGGACATGGCCAGGCCGCGCACGATGCGGCCGACGGCGGCCCAGGAGAACAGGGCGATGACCACGATGATGACGGTCAGGCTGGGTCCTACCACCGAGACCAGGGCGATGGCGGCCAGCAGGAACGGGAACGACAGCACCAGGTCCATCAGCCGGGACAGCAGCGAGTCGGCCAGCCCGCCGAGGAAGCCGGCCAGCAGGCCGATCGTCGTGCCGATGATGACCGCGCTGACGCTGGCGAAGATCCCGACGATCAGCGAGATCCGGGCCCCGTAGATGGTCCGGACGAACACGTCGCGGCCCAGGTCATCGGTGCCGAACCAGTACGCGGAGCTGGGCGGCCGGGGCAGCCCGGCGGCGGTCAGCCCGGCGGTGTCGTTCTGCTGGTCCACGCCGTGCCCGGTCAGGTGCGCGATCGCCGGCGCGAAGATGGCCAGCAGGATCAGCAGCAGGATGAACGCAGCCGTGATCACCGCTACCCGGTCGTGGCGCAGCCGGTCCCAGGCCAGCCGCCACTGGCTGCGGCCCTCGATGCCGCCGGTCGCCGGCCCGGCCGCGGCGCTCTCGCCGGGCTCGTCCGGGCTGCCGGGACCGGGGTCAGCCGGCCCCGTTCCTGATGAAGTTCCGGAGCCTGCCGCCGCGGCGGCTGCGGTGCCGGGAACACCGCTGACCGCCTCGGCGGCAGGCCCGGGCCCGCTGTCGGAGGTGACCAGCATCAGCGGCCGGGCACCGTCGGGGACAGCGGGGGTCTCAATGGGGAAATGGCAGGCGGTCAGGTGCGCCTCGTCGCCGGGCGCGGTCACCAGCGGCGGCTCGGTGACCCGGCAGATGTCCTGGGCGCGCGGGCAGCGCGGGTTGAACCGGCAGCCGGCGGCGGGTCTACCGGCGAGGGGATGTCGCCCTCGATGATCATCCGGCGGCGCTGCCGGGCCAGGTCGGGATCGGTGACCGAGGCGGCCGACAGCAGCGCCGCGGCATACGGGTGCCGCGGCTCGCGGTACAGCGCGTCAGCCGGCGCCAGCTCGACGATCTTGCCCAGGTACATCACGGCGACCCGGTCGCTGACGTGCTCGACGACGCCGAGGTCGTGGGAGATGAAGATGCAGGTCAGGTCGAGCTGCTCCTGCAGGTCCTTGAGCAGGTTGATGACCTGCGCCTGGACCGACACGTCCAGCGCCGAGACCGGCTCGTCGCAGATGAGCAGCTTGGGGTTCACCGCGAGCGCCCGGGCGATGCCGACGCGCTGCCGCTGGCCGCCGGAGAATTCCGACGGGTACCGGTTGTAGTGCTCGGGGTTGAGGCCGACCAGGGCCATCAGCTCCTGCACGCGCTGGCGCCGGGCGGCGCCGCTGGCCAGGCCGTGCACGGCCAGCGGCTCGCCGACGATGGCACCGACCCGGCGGCGCGGGTTCAGCGAGCCGTACGGATCCTGGAAGACCATCTGGACCTCGCGGCGCACCGCCTTCAGCTCGCTGGCGCGCAGCCCGGTGATGTCCTGGCCGGCGAAGGTGACCTGGCCGCTGGTGACCGGCTGCAGCCGGGCGATGGTGCGGGCCAGCGTGGACTTGCCGCAGCCGGTCTCGCCGACCAGGCCGAGCGTCTCGCCGTCGCCGATCTGCAGGCTGACCCCGTCCACGGCATGCACGACCTTGTGCTCGCGCGACAGCAGCGACGAGCTGCGCACCGGGAAGTGCTTGACAATGTCGGTCAGTTCCAGCAGCGGCGCCCCGGCCGGGGCGGCGGGCGCGGCGGCGGCGACCGCGGCCACCGGGATGCGGCGGGCGACCTGGCCGGCCACGTCGTCGGGCAGCCAGCAGGCCGAGCGGTGGCCGGGGATGTCGCCGATGGCGCGCAGCGGCGGCGCGTCGGTGGCGCACCGGTCCAGGGCGAACCGGCAGCGCGGCCGGAACGAGCAGCCCGGCGGGTTGTCCAGCATGCTGGGCGGCTGGCCGGGAATGGGCCGCAGCCGGCCGGTGTCGCCGGCCACCGGGATGGACTCCAGCAGGCCCCGGGTGTAGGGGTGATGAGCCTGGTAGTAGGCGGTGCGCCGGTCGGCCTGCTCGACCGGCTGGCCGCTGTACATGACCATGACCTCATCGGCCAGGTCGGCGACGACGCCCAGGTCGTGGGTGATCAGCACCAGCGACATGCCCAGCTCGCCCTGCAGCTTCACCAGCAGCTCGAGCACCTGGGCCTGGACGGTGGCGTCCAGGGCGGTGGTCGGCTCGTCGGCGATGATCAGCGCCGGCTCCAGGGCCAGCGCCATCGCGATCATGACCCGCTGCCGCATGCCGCCGGAGAACTGGTGCGGGTAGTCATCGATCCGCTCGGCCGGCCGCGGGATGCCGACCAGGCCCAGCAGGTCGATGGCCCGGCGCTCGGCGGCCTGGCGGCTGACGCTGCCGTGCGCGCGCATCGCCTCGGTCAGCTGCCAGCCCAGCTTGTGCAGCGGGTGCAGGCTGGTCAGCGGGTCCTGGAAGACCATGCTGATCCGCTTGCCGCGGATGTCGCGCAGCTGCTGGCCGTTCATCGCCAGCAGGTCCCGGTCCTCGAACCAGGCCTGCCCGGTGACGTCAGCGCCGGGCACCAGGCCGATCAGCGCCTGCGCGGAGACGCTCTTGCCCGACCCGGACTCCCCGACGATGCCCAGCGTCTGGCCGCGCGGCACCTGGAAGCTGGCGCCGCGGACGGCGTGCACGACGCCGTCCGCGGTGTCGAAGCGGACGTCCAGGTCGCGCACGTCCAGCAGCACCTCGGCCGGGCCGGCGGCATAAGCGGCTCCGGTCACTGCTAGCCGATCCGCCCCGCCGCCGCGCACCAGGCCTCGATCTCGTCCGGGTCGCGGGGTAGCCGCCCGGACAGATTCTCGTAGCCGTCCGCGGTGATGAGCACGTCGTCCTCGATGCGCACGCCGATGCCGCGCAGCTCCTCGGGGACCCGCTCGTCATTGGCCTGGAAGTACAGCCCCGGCTCCACGGTCAGCACCTGGCCGGCGGCCAGCGCGCCGCCCAGGTACCGCGCCTCGCGGGCCTTCGAGCAGTCGTGCACGTCCAGGCCGAGCATGTGGCCGGGCGAGTGCAGCGTCCAGCGCCGGTGCAGACCGCAGTCGGGCTGCAGCGACTCCGCGGCGCTGACCGGCAGTACGCCGAGCGCCTCCAGTCCCTCGGCCAGCACCCGGGCGCTGGCCGGGTAGAAGGCGCGGTAGTCGGCGCCGGGCCGCAGCTCCGCCAGCCCCGCTTCCTGGGCGGCCAGGACGATCTCATACACCTGGCGCTGCAGGCTGGTGAACCGTCCGCTGACCGGGAAGGTGCGGGTCACGTCGGCGGTGTACAGCGAGGTTGTCTCGACGCCGGCGTCCATCAGCAGCAGGGCGCCGTCCCGCACCGGGCCGTCGTTGCGGTTCCAGTGCAGGGTCGTGGCGTGCGGGCCGGCCGCGGCGATGACGTGGTAGCCGGTGCCGTTCCCCGCCAGCCTCGACCGGCGTACGAACGCCGCCTCGACGTGGCGCTCGGTGATCCCGGCCAGGCCGCCGGGACCGCGCAGCAGCGCGGCCACGTCACCGAAGCCGGCCATGCTGGCGTCCACGGCCAGGCGCAGCTGGCTGATCTCCCACTCGTCCTTGACCAGCCGCAGCTCGGACAAGATCGCCGTCAGCTCGGCGTCCAGCTCCGGGCCGGCGGCGGCCACCTGCTGCTCGGTCGCGGCGTCGAAGCCGCGGCTGACCAGTGCCCGGCCCGCCGCGGATAGCGCGGCGGGCAGCTCGGCCAGCGGACGGCAGGTGACGCCCAGCGCAGCGGCGCGCGATTCCAGCGACGGGCGGCCGCCGACCCACAGCTCGCCGGCGGCCGAGTCCCGGTAGAACTCGCCGTCGTCGCGCCCGGATGGCGGTACCAGGAACAGCACGTCGCCGGCGGCCGAGGCCGGGTCCAGCAGCAGGACGCCGCCGGGGGTCTGGTCGCCGGTCAGCCACACGTAGTCGCTGCCCGCCCGGAACGAGTAGAACTGGTCGTCGTTGCGGCGGGCGGCTGTGCCCGGCCGGGATGACAGCCGGGAGCCCGCCGGGCAGCCGGGCGCGCAGCTGGTCGCGCCGGCCGGCCAGCCGCTCGCCCGCGGGGGCGGGCGGCAGCGGGATCTCCTCCTGGGCCCCCCAGCCCGACTTCATGAACTCGGTCAGGCGGTCGGAGTAGGGCTCGCTGAACTCGCCCGGCTTGAGGTGGTCAGGAATGCCGTCAGCGCCGGAGCCGGCGGAGCCCGCGGGCTCCGCCGGCCGGCTGACCGTCTCGGTCATCACTTGCTCAGCCACACCCTCACTACTTGCTCAGCCACACATTCGTCGGGTCGCAGTTCAGGCCGAACCAGAAGAAGTTGCAGCCATGCACCGCGGCGGAGTGGAAGATCGGCCACTTCTGGACGTTGATCGGGACCACGGCCGCGTCCTTCATGGCGGCCGCGTCGGCCTGCTGCCAGGCCGTGTTGGCCGCCGAGGTGCTGGACGCCGCCAGGGCCTGGTTGATGAACTTCTCGACCGTGGCGCTGGTGTAGCCGTCGAAGTCGTTCGACCCCGGGCCCGGCTGGGTCAGCAGCGGGACGATCGTCGAGCGGCCGTTGTTACCGAACCAGTCCGGGATCCAGCCCGGCGGCGCGAGGTCCCACACGTCGCGCTTGGCCGTCGCCGGGACCTCCAGGTACTTGCCGTAGAAGTCGGACTGGGTGGCCGACACCAGCTTCACCTTGAAGCCGGCCGCGTCCAGGCTGGACTGCAGGGACTGCGCCACCCGCGGCATCGGGTCGGTGGTGGAGTACAGCAGCTTCAGCGTGACGCCGGTCTGGTGGGCCTGGGCCAGCAGCGCCTTGGCCTTGGCCGGGTCGCCCGCCCCGTTGTTGTCGGGGAAGGGGTTGAAGTTGGACATGTAGCCCACGTTGCCGGGCAGGATCAGCTGCGAGGTGATCGAGCCGACCGCCTTGCCGCCGAGGATCTGCACGATGGCGTTCTTGTTCACCGCGTAGGCCACGGCCTGCCGGACCAGCTTGTTCTTCAGCGGGCCGGCGTACTGGTTGAGGGTCAGGTAGGTACCCAGCGCGATGGACGCCGAGCCGCCCGCGGTCGGGCCGATGACCAGGTTGGGGTTCTTGGCCGACACCAGCGCGGGCAGGTTCTGCGCGGGCGGGGTGACGTCCCATTCCATGTCGCCGGTGCCCGCGACGAGCTGCTGCTGGACGTTGTCCTGGGTCAGCCCCTCGGTGACGCTGATCTTGTTGACGTAGCCGTGCCGGAGCGGGTCGGACGCGGCCGACCAGGCCGGGTTGCGCGCCAGGGTGAACGACTTGCCGGCCGAGTACGAGGTGATCTGGTACGGGCCGTCCGAGATCGTGTGCTGGCGGAAGATGGCGCTGTCCGGAACGTACTTCATGTACTCGACCGGGCGGGCCGAGCAGAAGCCCATGGTCAGGATGTACAGGAAGTCCGGCGTCGAGCTGAGCAGGTGGAAGGTCAGCGTCGAGGCGCTCGTCGCGACCACGCCAGGCAGGTTGTGCGAGTTCACGTACGACGCGATCCCGGCCACCGTGGCCGGGGCCTTGGCGAAGCCAGTGCAGTAGGACGCCATCCCGACGATCGTGTTGGTGAAGTAGCCGGGCGCGCCGACGGGCGAGGACGGGTTGCACAGCATCTTGAACTCGCGGACGAAGTCGGCCGCGGTGACCTGCCGGGCCGGCGTGGTGTCCCACTTGACGCCCTGGCGGATGTGAATGGTGAGCGTCTTGCCGCCGTCGGTGATGCCGCCATTGGCCTCGGTGGGGATCGTGGTGGCGGCGTCCGGCACCACGGGCGGCGGGGTCGCCGAGCCGGTGGGGTCGCCGTAGCTGAACAGCTGCCGCGTGAACATCCGCTCGAGCATGCTGCTCACGGTGTAGTACGCGCTGACGGTGTCCAGGTTGAAGATATCGCTCTGGCCGAGCATCGTCAGTGTCCCGCCGCGATGCGGCTGGTTGCCGGACGACGACCCGCCGCCCGATCCGGAGCCTCCGGCACTGACGGTCCCCGTACAGGCGGCCGCCAGGAAGGCGGTGGCCGCCAGCATGGCGCTGGCAGCCCTCCAGCGACGACGAAGCATGCATCCTCCCGGTATTTCGCCACGTCCCGGGCGACGCGGGTGGCAGTAATATGTCACATATCAGAGGAGAGTCAAGGCGATGTAACACGAGATCAGAAGCGGTTTCCGATTCGACGCGGATTCGTGACATTCGCCGGGCGGAGCCGGGTTCGCAGCCCCATCCAGGCGGCTAGGCGAGCTTGAAGGTGACGGCGGCGCCGGGCCGGGCCTGGGCGCAGGCCGGCAGCGATACCGGGTCCAGCACGGCGACCACCGGGTAGCCGCCAGTGGTGGGGTGATCGGCCAGGAACAGCACCAGCTGGCCGTCGGGCAGCGCCTGGATTCCGCCGGTGACCAGTCCCTCGCTGGCCAGCTCGCCGTGGCGGCGGTGCACCGGCGGGCCGGCCAGCCGCAGCGCCACCCGGTTGCTGTCCGGGGACACCGTCCACCGGCCGCCCGGCAGGGCGGCCAGGCCGGGATCGTCCAGCCAGTCGTAACGGGGCCCGGGGTGAGATCACGAGCTCGGCCGGCCCGCCCGGCTCCCGGCCGGCTGCCACCTCCCCGAGCCGGCAGCCCGCCAGCGCGGCATCCGGGCCGCCCGCGGCCCGGCCAGCGGCAGCACGTCCCCGGCCGCCAGCCGGGCCGGGCCGAGTCCGGACAGCAGGTCGGCCGACGCGCTGCCCAGTACCCGCGGCACGGCCAGGCCGCCGGAGAAGGCCACGTAGCAGCGCACGCCCGGCCGGGCCGGGCCGACATCCAGCACCTGGCCCGCGCGCAGCTCGACCGGAGCGCCCGCCGCGGCCGGCTGGCCGTCGACTCGCACCGCCGCGGTCGCGCCGGTGACCGCGGCCGTGACATCGCACCCGGCGATGACGGCGACTCCGGTCAGGGTGGTCTCCAGGACCGGTGCTCCCGGCGGGTTGCCCGCCAGGGCGTTGGCCCGGTGATGCGCGGGCGCGTCCAGGGCCCCGGAGCGCGGCACGCCCAGGTGGGCGTAGCCGGGCCGGCCGCAGTCCTGGATCGTGGTCAGCGCCCCGGGCCGGCGGACCCGGATGACGCGCTCGGCGGAACTGGTCATGGCGCCAGGTCGGTGAATCGCACCCGGTCTCCCGGCTGGAGCAGCGCCGCCGGCTCGCGGTCCGGATCCCACATCACCGCGTCGGTGCGGCCGATGATCTGCCAGCCGCCGGGCGACGCCCGCGGGTAAATGCCGGTGTACTCGCCGGCCAGCGCGACGCTGCCGGCCTGCACCGACCGGGCGCGGGCTGTCCCGGCGTGGTACCTCGCGGCCGCCGCCCAGGCCCGCGATGTAGGGGAAGCCGGGAGCGAACCCGCAGAACGCGACCTCGTGCTCCAGCGCGCCGTGCACCGCCGCGACCTCGCCGGGCGGCACGCCCCACAGCTCGGCCACCGCCGCCAGGTCCGGCCCGTCGTAGCGGCAGCCGATCTCGGTGACCGGGCCGCTGGCCGGGGGCTGCGTCACGACCGGCCAGGACCGCAGGTCCCGCTGCACCGCGGCCTGGTCGGCGACGCCGTCCAGCAGGATGGTGCGCGCGGCGGGCACCACCTCGGTCAGCCCGGCCGCCCAGCCGGCCGCCCGCTCGGCCTCGATGCGCGCGTACAGCGCCCGGACCTGGCCCAGGGTGTCGACCTCGACCAGCAGCGCGCCCGGCCCGGCCGGCCGGAACCTCACGGGCCAGGCGTCCGGCGCGGGGACCCGGTAGACGGCCAGCAGCTGGCGCTCGGCGTCAGCCAGGTAGGCCAGCAGCTCCTTCTCGGCCGCCTCGCCGTCGCCCAGCATGATCGACTCGGCGATGACCCGGTTACGCGCCACGTACGGCGCGTGGAACTGCTCCGGGTCGGCCATGGCGTGGAAGATCAGCCGCAGCTCGGCCAGCGCGCGGCGCATCAGCTCATCCACCCGCGGGCTGCCCGCCAGGGCCGCGACGGCCTGGTGGAACAGCAGGTCGGCGGTGCGGACCTCGAACCACCGGCCGGCCGCCGCCGCGGTCTCGGCCGCGTCCACCGCGGCGCGGACCGCCAGCCGCGCGGTCATCGCCGCCGAGCCGGCCAGCCGGGCCGCGCCGCCCTCGACCAGCCGCCGCAGCGCGTAGATGTCGGTGACATCGGCCCGCGACAGCACCGGCACGAAGATGCCGCGGTTCATCTGGTGCACGGCCAGGCGCTCATGGCACAGCAGCCGGAAGGCCTCGCGCAGCGTGTTGCGCGACACCCCCAGCGCCTGCCCGATGACCTCCTCCGACAGCCGGGTCCCCGGCGGGAACAGGCCTTCCATGATGTGCGTGCGCAGCAGCTCAGTGACCCGGTCGGCCGTGCTGGCGTGCACGAGGCCCGACCGGTCCCGGGCCAGCGCGCTGGCCATCTGCTCGGTGATCCCTGCTGCCATAGAGCTCCCTCCCTGCTGCCGGACAGTCAATGTTAAATCGAGGGATCCTTCAACCTAAGTATTGAAGGATTGTTGAACAAGATGTACGGTCGGCGGCACCGAGGGATGCGAGGTATGTCGCATGTTCGCAGTGGTGCAGGGGTTCGGGCCGTTCGGCGGCTTCCCGGCCAATCCGTCCGAGCTGCTGGTCCGCTCGCTCGCCGAGCGCGCGGAGCCCGACATCACCACCGAGGTGCTGCCGGTATCACTGCGCCGCGCGGCCGCCGAGATTCCCCGCCTGATGGCGCAGCACCGGCCGCGGGTGTGGCTGGGCGTGGGCCTGGCCGCCGGGCGGACGGCGCTGTCGGTCGAGGCGGTCGCCGTCAACCTGGCCGACTGGCCGCAGGCTGCGGCTGATGATGACGGGGTCGCGGTCGAGCGGGTGCCCGTCAGCACCGACGGGCCGGCCGCGCACCTGACCACCCTGCCCGTGCACGAGATCCTCACGTCCTGGCAGGACGCGGGGATTCCCGGCTATCTGTCCCAGACGGCCGGCAGTTACCTGTGCAACTACTCGTTCTACGCAGCTGCCCAGGCGGCCTGCGAGCTAGGGCTGGCGTGCCTGGTCGGCTTCCTGCACGTGCCCCTGCTGCCCGAGCTGGTTAACGAGCCGCAGCAGCAGCCCTCCATGCACATGGCCCTGCAGGCCGCGGGCCTTGACCTGGTCCTCGCAGCCTGCCGGGACGCCGCCCGCGGCGGCATTTACCTAGGGAGGACAGCGTGAGACATCGCATGCGGCTGGGGGCGGTTGCCATCGCCGCCGGAGCGGCGCTGCTGGCGTCGGCCTGCGGCTCATCCAGCGGTTCAGGATCAGGATCGGGCGGCAGCAGCGGCGGGAAGGCGGTGTCCGGCGGTACCGCGACCTTCGCCGAGGGGCCCGGCGCCACGCCGAACTACATCTTCCCGATGATTACCGCCGCCTACTACAGCGTGGCGAACATCGAGCAGTTCCAGCGGCTGTCGTTCCGGTCGCTGTACTGGATCGGCAACGCCCAGGGCCAGCCGGTCGTCGACCCGGCCATGAGCCTGGCCCAGACGCCGGCCTACAGCCACGGCAACACGGTTGTGACGATCAACCTGGGCGACTACAACTGGTCCGACGGCAAGCCGGTCACCACCCGGGACGTGGCCTTCTGGATCAACATGGTGCGCGCCAACAAGGGCACCTTCGCCGCCTACATCCCCGGCGAGTTCCCCGACAGCCTGAAGAGCTACAAGATCGTTAACGCCAAGACGATCGTGCTCACCCTGAACCAGGCGGTGAACCCGACCTGGTTCACCTATGACCAGCTGTCCCAGATCACCCCGCTGCCGCGGGGCTGGGACAAGACCTCGGCCAGCGGCGCGGTCGGCAATTACGACCAGAGCACGTCCGGGGCCAAGGCCGTGTTCAACTTCCTCACCGCGCAGTCCAAGAACATCGCCACCTACGGCAGCAACCCGCTGTGGAAGATGGTCGACGGCCCGTGGGAGATGATCAGCTACCAGTCCAGCGGCTACGTCAAGTTCCAGGCCAACCCGAACTACAGCGGCCCGACGAAGCCGAAGCTGAAGTACTTCATCGAGCAGCCGTTCACTACCGACACCGCTGAGCTGAACGTGCTCCGCTCAGGTAACACGCTCGACTACGGCTACCTGCCCGAGCAGGAGGCGTCGCAGAAGGGCCAGCTGGCCTCGCAGGGCTACACCACCGTGCCGTGGCAGGGCTGGGGCACGACGTACTTCCTGATGAACTGGAACAGCCCGAAGACCGGCCCGCTGGTGCACCAGCTCTACATCCGCCAGGCCATGCAGTCGCTGATCGACGAGAAGTCGTTCGTCGCCGGCCCGCTCAAGGGCTACGGCCACGTCAACTACGGCCCGGTCCCCACCCAGCCATCCAACCCCTACAGCGACGCCTACGAGACCAGCGGGCCGTTCCCCTACAACCCCAACAAGGCCGTCCAGCTGCTGTCCAGCCATGGCTGGACGGTCAAGCCGAACGGGACCAGCACCTGCGCCAAGCCGGGCAGCGGGGCGGGCCAGTGCGGCCCCGGCATCGCGGCCGGCACGCAGCTGGCCTTCACCCTGAAGTTCGGCAGCGGCGCGGTCGTCGTCAGCCAGGAAATGCAGGCCCTGAAGTCGGACTTCTCCAAGGCCGGCATCAACATCAACCTGAGCAGCGCCCCGTTCGACTCGATCATCAGCCTGCTCACCCCGTGCAAGTCGACCCAGGCGTCCTGCTCGTGGCAGATGCTCAACTACGGCGGCGGCTGGACCTACGGCGTCGACCCGTACCCGACCGGCGACCAGCTGTTCGCCACCGGCTCGGTGTCCAACGCCGCCAACTACTCCGATCCCAAGGCCGACAAGATCATCTCCGCGACGATCCACGGGCCCGGCTCGCTGACGGCCTACGAGGACTACATGGCCCAGCAGATGCCGGTGCTGTGGATGCCGCAGCCGGTCAACCAGGTCTCGGAGATCAGCACCAAGCTCCACGGCGTCCTGCCGCAGAGCCCGATCGGCAGCCTGACCCCGGAGAACTGGTCCCTCACCAAGTGATCATCGGAAACGGCGGTGCTGGCCGGTCCGGGCTGGCCAGCACCGCCCCCGCCGGGGCGACGCCGTGATCCGGTTCCTGGCCCGCCGCTGCTCGCAGGCGGTGGTCGTGCTGCTGCTGGTGTCGATCATCGTCTTCGGGCTGACCCGGCTGCTGCCCGGCGGCCCGGCCCGGGCCATTCTCGGCGTGCACGCCACGCCGACCAACATCGCGGCCTTCAACCGGGAGAACGGCCTGAACGGCCCGCTGCCCGCTCAGTACTGGCACTGGCTGAGCGGCGTGCTGACCGGCAACTTCGGCTTCTCCTACGTGCTCAACCAGCCGGTGTCGAGCCTGCTGGCCCAGCGGCTGCCCAAGACCGCGTTCCTGGCTGGCATCTCCGTCGTGCTGGCCGTGCTGATCGCCATCCCGGTCGGCCTGTACCAGGCGGTGCGCCGGGGCCGGGCCGACGACTACGCCGTCACCACGGTCACCTTCGTGCTGTACTCCACACCCGCCTTCTGGGTGGCGCTGCTGCTCATCGACGTGCTGGCGGTGCGGCTGCACGTATTCCCGGCCGAAGCCCCGCAGGGCTCGTTCTCAGCGGTGTTCAGTGATCCCGGCGCCCTGGTCCTGCCGGTGGCGACCATCACCCTGGTCAGCATCGCGGCCTTCAGCCGTTATATCCGCTCGTCGGTGCTGGACGAGCTGGCCCAGGACTACGTGCGGATGGCCCGGTCCAAGGGCGCCGCGCGGCGGGTGATTCTCACCCGGCACGTGCTGCGCAACGCGCTGTCGCCGGTCGTGACCCTGCTCGGACTGTCGCTGCCGTTCATCCTGTCCGGCACGCTGATCACCGAGCAGGTGTTCAACTACCCCGGTGTCGGCCTGCTGGCCTTCAACGCGGCCGTCGCCCAGGACTACCCCGTGCTGCTCGGCGTGGTGCTGGTGGTCGGCATCGCGACCGTGGTCGGCTCGCTGCTGGCCGACATCGGCTACGCCCTGCTCGACCCCCGCGTGCACTACGCCGGCGACGCCGGGAGCGCCCGATGAGCCTCGAGAATGTCACCGCCGCGCTCAGCGGCGAGGAGCATGCCGGCCAGGCCGGCGCCGAGTCGGCCGGCGGGCGGCTGTGGCTGCGCGCCTTCGCCGGCAACCGGCTGGCCGTGGCCGGCCTGGCCGTGGTCATCCTGCTGACCCTGTTCTCCTTCATCGGCCCGCTGCTCTACCACACCGACCAGATCCACACCCGGCTGTCCATGGAGACCCTCGCCCCCGGCGCCGGCCGCCCGCTGGGCACCGACAACGTCGGCTACGACCAGCTCGGGCGGCTGATGGTCGGCGGCCAGACCACCCTGGAGGTGGCGTTCGGCGCCGCCGCGGTGGCGGTCGTGCTGGGCGTGCTGTGGGGCTCAGCGGCCGGCTACCTGGGCGGGCTGGTCGACGGGCTGATGATGCGCATCGTCGACGCGCTGCTGGCCATCCCGGCGCTGCTCCTGCTGCTGTTCCTGGCCACCGTGTTCCGGCCGACGGTGCTGATCCTGATCATCGTGGTCGGCCTGACCGCCTGGCTGGTGCCGGCCCGGCTGGTGCGCGGCGAGGCGCTGTCGCTGCGCAACCGGGAGTACGTGCTGGCCGCCCGGACCATGGGCGTCCGGACGCCGACGCATCATCTTCCGGCACATCGTCACCAACAGCATCGGGACGATCCTGGTCAACGCCACCTTCCAGGTGGCCGACGCCATCCTGGTCGTCGCGGCGCTGTCGTTCCTGGGCCTGGGCATCGCCCCGCCGGCCACCAACTGGGGCGCGATGCTGTCGGACGGGCTGAACTACACCTACTCCGGCTACTGGTGGCTGACCTACCCGCCGGGCATCGCCATCGTGCTCACCGTGGTCGCCTTCAACCTGATCGGCGACGGCCTGCGGGACGCCTTCGGCCTCGACGCGAGACGGGCATGAGCGCCGCCGCAGCCGCCAGCCCGGACGCCGGCGGCCCGGTCCTGGAGGTCGCGGGCCTGGACGTCGACATCGCGCTGCGCCGCTCGGTGGTGCACGCCGTGCAGGACGTCTCGCTGGCGGTAGCGGCCGGCGAGACGGTCGGCATCGTCGGCGAGTCGGGCTGCGGCAAGTCCACCCTGGGCCTGGCGCTGGCCGGGCTGCTGCCCGAGAACGCCGAGCCACCCGCGGCAGCATCCGCGCTGGCCGGCCGCGAGCTGACCGGGCTGGCCGAGCGGGAGCTGCGCAGCGTGCGCGGCGCCGAGGTCGGCATCGTCTTCCAGGACCCGATGACCTCGCTGAACCCCACCCTGCGGATCGGCGACCAGGTCGGCGAGACACTGCGGCTGCAGCGCGGCGTGAGCAAGGCCGCGGCCCGCGAGGCCGCCGCCGAGATGCTCGACCTGGTCGGGCTGCCCCGGCCGCGCGAGCAGCTGACCCGGTTCCCGCACGAATTGTCGGGCGGCATGCGGCAGCGGGCGGTGATCGCCGCGGCGCTGATCTGCGAGCCGCGGCTGCTGATCGCCGACGAGCCGACGACCGCGCTGGATGTCACCACCCAGGCGCAGATCCTGGAGCTGTTCGACCGGCTGCGCCAGACGCTGGGCATGGCGATGCTGCTGATCACCCATGACATGGGCGTGGTCGCCGGGCACGCGGACCGGGTGTTCGTCATGTACGCCGGCCGGGAGGCCGAGACCGGCGCCACCGCCGATGTCTTCGACCGCCCGCAGCACCGGTACACCGCGGCCCTGCTGGAGTCGATCCTGCGGATGGAGACCCAGCGCAAGTCCGCGCTGTACACCATCCCCGGCCGGCCGCCGGACCTGACGGCCGCGCGGCCGGGCTGCCCGTTCGCGCCGCGCTGCCCGGCGGTGACCGATGAGTGCACCCGCGCGTTCCCGCCGGCCGGCTCCGACGCCGGGCACCGCTGGCACTGCTACCACCCGGTGCCCGCGGCCGACAGCTCCCCCGAGGTCTCGGAGGCCCCGCGTTGAGCACCGCCCCCGCTGTCCCCGCCTCGCCGGCCGCGGCCGCCCCGGCCGCCCCGCTGCTGCGCCTGTCCGCGATCA
Source organism: uncultured Actinomycetota bacterium (assembly GCA_963780555.1). Lineage (GTDB taxonomy): Bacteria > Actinomycetota > Actinomycetes > Streptosporangiales > Streptosporangiaceae > DASUBV01. The sequence goes on from CAWACD010000002.1 coordinate 2,203,711, forward strand.
CCAAGCTGTACCGCGGCGGCGGGCTGGTGGCCCGGGCCGCGGCGCCGGTGCAGGCGGTGTCGGGGATCAGCCTCGACGTCGCCGCGGGCGCCACGCTGGGCATCGTCGGCGAGTCGGGCTGCGGCAAGTCCACGCTGGGCCGCATCGCCGTCGGGCTGGAGAAGCCGACCGAGGGCGAGGTCGCGCTGCGCGGCACCGGGCTGGCCGCGATGAGCCGGCCGCAGCGCCGGGCCGCCCGGTACGAGGTCCAGATGATGTTCCAGGACCCGTACGCGGCCCTCAACCCGCGGATGAGCCTGGCCCGGATCATCGAGGAGCCGCTGCGGGCCAAGGGCGGCATGGCCCGGGACCAGCGGCGCGCCCGGGTCCGGCAGCTGGCCGAGGAGGTCGGCCTGGCCGCCGGGCAGCTGGACCGCTACCCCCGCGAGCTGTCCGGCGGCCAGCGGCAGCGGGTCGGGCTGGCCCGGGCCCTGGCCACCAGCCCGGCGCTGATCGTGGCCGATGAGCCGGTGTCGGCGCTGGATGTCTCGGTCCGCTCGCAGATCCTCAACCTGATGACCGACCTGCAGGCCGAGCACCAGCTCAGCTACCTGATGGTGTCGCACGACCTGACGGTGATCCACTACTTCGCCGACCACATCGCGGTGATGTACCTGGGCAAGATCGTCGAGTCCGGGCCGCCCGCCGGGCTGTTCCGCGCCCCGGCGCACCACTACACCCGCGCGCTCATCGACGCGGTCCCGCAGCCGACCCCCGGCCGGGCCGCGCCGCACTCGGCCATCCGCGGCGAGCTGCCGTCGGCATCCGCGCCGCCGTCCGGCTGCCGGTTCCGCACCCGCTGCCCGGCCGCCACCGCGCTGTGCGCCGAGCAGGAGCCGCCGCTGCGCGACTTCGGGCCCGGCCACCAGGCCGCCTGCCATTTCCCGCTGACCGAGCCGGCGAGTGCCACACCGGGTAAGGATGAAGAGTGATCGACCTCAACTCTGACATGGGCGAGAGCTTCGGCTCCTGGACCATGGGTGCCGACGAGGCCCTGCTCGGCCACGTCACCAGCGCCAACATCGCCTGCGGCTTCCACGGCGGGGACCCGCGGGTGATGGACGCGACAGTGGCGATGGCCGCCGAGCGCGGCGTGGTGATCGGCGCCCACGTGTCCTACCCCGACCTGGTCGGGTTCGGCCGCCGCTCGATGAAGGTCAGTCCCGCGGAGCTGATCACCGACGTGCTGTACCAGATCGGCGCGCTGGAGGCGTTCTGCCGGCGGCACGGCACCGAGATCCGCTACGTCAAGGCGCACGGCGCCCTGTACAACGACCTGGCCGACGACGAGAAGATGGCCGCCGCCCTGGGCAAGGCCGTGACCAGCTACGGCGGCCTGGCCGTGCTGATGCTGGCCGGCAGCCCGGCCGCGGACGTCCTGCGGGACCAGGGCATCGAGGTCGTCCGGCGAGGGGTTCGCCGACCGCGGCTACACCGCCGCCGGCGGCTGGTCCCGCGCCGCCAGCCCGGCGCCGTGCTCACCGACGCGGCAGCGGTCGCCGAGCGCGGCTGGCGGATCGCGACCGGAGCCGCCATCGCGGCCGACGACGGCAGCGAGCTGGTCCTCGATGTCGACTCGCTGTGCGTGCACGGCGATACCCCGGGGGCCGTGGAACTGGCCCGTGAGCTGCGCGCGCTGCTGACCGCGCGCGAGGTGGAGGTGGCACCATTCGTCTGATCCCGCTCGATGCCCCCGGCCTGGAGGCCCTGGCCACCACGGCGCTGGCCGCGGTGCGCCGCGAGTACCCGCACATGCTGATCCAGCAGCTGAATTCCGACGCCGACCTGATCCCGCCGCGCCAGCTGCAGCCGGCCTTCTACGGCAGCTACGACTGGCACTCAGCCGTGCACAGCCACTGGACGCTGGTCCGGGCGCTGGACCGCGGCCTGCCCGACGCGGTCGCCACCGCGGTCGGCGAGGTGCTGGATGAGCACCTGAGCCAGGAGCGGCTGGCCGGCGAGTTGGCCTTCTTCTCCGGCCCCGGCGGCCGGACCGCCTCGCGGCCCTACGGCTGGGCCTGGCTGCTGATGCTGCACGCCGAGTGCCAGGCCATCGGCGGTGACCGGCACCAGCGCTGGGCCGGCGCGCTGGCCCCGCTGGCCGAGCTGCTGTCCGGGCGGCTGCTGACCTACTTCGGCGGCGGCCTGGCCTTCCCCATCCGGACCGGGGTGCACGGCAACACCGCCTTCAGCCTGCAGCTGGCCATCGAGGCCGCGCGGCGCCGCGGCGACCAGGACGCAGCAGACCAGCTCGCCGAGGACGCCTGGCAGCTGTTCGGCGCGGACCGGCCGCTGCGCTGGGACGACGACCCGGCCGGCGACGCCTTTCACACTCCCGAGCTCACCGAGGCCGCGCTGATGGCCAGCGTGCTGTCGGCGGAGCAGTTCCCGGACTGGCTGGACCGGGTGCTCCCCGGCCCGGCCGCCGTGGCCTGGGCCCCGCCGCAGTTCGAGCCCGACGGCGACGACCCGGGCACCGTGCACCTGGAAGGCCTGCTGGTCGCCCGGGCCTGGTGCCTGGACGCCGTCGGCCGCGCCCTGCCGCCCGACCACCCGGTGACCCCGGCCGCCCTGGCCGCCGCCGACGAGCACCGCAGCCGGGTCGCGGACCTGCGCCCGGCCGACGGGTTCAACCGGAGCCACTGGCTGCCCACCTACCTGCTCTACCTCGACGAGCGCCTCCGCCGCTAGCCAGCGGGCCGGGCCGGGCTGAGCCGCTTACCGGCGGGCGTTGAGCCGGGCGGCCTGGCGCGTCAGGTGGTCGCGCTCGGCGAGGCTGGGTGCCGCGCGGGCCGCCTCGGCGTACAGCCGGGCCGCCGTCGCCAGGTCGCCGTCGCGCTCGTGGAGATAGGCCGCCACCGCGGCGTAGCGGGGCAGTGCGTCATCCAGCGCCGCGAGGGCCGCCAGCCCGGCGCGCGGGCCGTCGGCCTCGCCGACGGCCACCGCGCGGTTGAGCCGGACGACCGGGCTGCCGGTCAGCCGCACGAGCTCGTCGTACCACCCGGCGATCTGCGCCCAGTCCGTCTCCGCGGCGGCGGGCGCGTCCGCGTGCAGCGCCGCGATGGCGGCCTGGGCCTGGTACTCGCCCAGCCGGTCGCGGGCCAGGGCCGCCTGCAGGATCCCGACGCCCTCGGCGATCGCCCGGCTGTCCCACCGGCCGCGGTCCTGGTCGGCGAGCGGCACCAGGCTGCCGTCGGGCGCGGTCCGGCTGGCGCGCCGGGCATGGTGCAGCAGCATCAGCGCGAGCAGCCCCGCCACCTCGGGGTGGTCGATGGCGGCCGCGAGCTGCCGGGTGAGCCGGATCGCCTCCGCGGCGAGGTCGACGTCGCCGGAGTAGCCCTCGTTGAAGACCAGGTACAGCACGCGCAGCACGGTGGCGACGTCGCCGGGCTGGTCGAGCCGCACGCCGGAGACGGTGCGCTTGGCCCGGCTGATCCGCTGCGCCATGGTCGCCTCGGGCACCAGGTAGGCCCGGGCGATCTGGCGGGTGGTCAGCCCGCCGACGGCGCGCAGGGTGAGCGCGACCGCCGACGACGGCGTCAGCGACGGGTGGGCGCACAGGAAATAGAGCCACAGCGTTTCATCCGCCGCGGCCGCGGGCCCGGCCGCCGGCTTCTCCTCGGCCAGGTCCTCGCGCCGGCGGCGGGCGGCGTCCGCCCGGCTGATGTCGAGGAACCGGCGCCAGGCCACGGTGACCAGCCAGCCCTTCGGGTCCCGCGGCGGCTCCGACGGCCAGGTGCGGACGGCCTCGACGAGGGCGTCCTGCACGGCATCCTCAGCCGCCGCGAAGCCGGCTCGCGGCGGACGAGGATCCCCAGCACGCTCGGCGTGAGGCTGCGGAGCAGAGCCTCATCCAGCGCGGCGGTCACTCGGTGATGGTGGGCGGCTCGGTCAGGAAGGGACGGAGCTCGAGCCACTCGTGGATCGGCTTCCCGCCCGCCCCGGGCGCGGCCGACAGTTCCCCGGCCAGCTCGACGGCGCGCTCGTAGCTGTCGACGTCGATCACCATCCAGCCGGCGATGAGATCCTTGGTCTCGGCGAACGGGCCGTCGGTGACCGGCGGGCGGCCCTCCCCGTCATACCGGACGAACGTCCCGTCCGGGGCGAGCGCCTGGCCGTCGACGAACTCGCCGGTCCCCTCCAGCCGGACCGCGAAATCGTTCATGTACTGGATGTGCGCCGACACCTCGTCGGGCGTCCACTGGTCCATGGGCACGTCGTTGACCGCAGCCGGAGCGCCGCGGTAGTGCTTGAGCAGCAGGTACTTGGCCATCGTGGTTCTCCTCGGGCTGGAGCGACCCATTGTGGTCGCGTTCACCGCTGGGACGGAGCCGGTCACCGGTTCTCGACATCAGCTGCTGCCGTCCAGGCGGGCAATCTGGCGGTTGAGGTAGCGCTGCTGCTGCAGGTTCGTGGCCCGGCGGGCGGCTTCGGCGTAGGCGTCCAGCGCCGCGTCGCGGTCGCCGCTCCGTTCCAGGAGGTGGCCGCGGACCGCATGGAAACGGCGGTCGGCGTTGATGCGCGGATCGCTGTCCAGCCGGCTGAGCAGTTCCAGGCCGGCCCGCGGGCCGGCGGTCATGGCGACGGCGACGGCGTGGTTGAGCGCGACGACGGGATTGTCGTCCAGGCGCAGCAGGACCCCGTAGAGGGCGGCGATCTGCGCCCAGTCGGTGGCATCGGCGCTCGGCGCTTCGTCGTGCACGGCGGCGATCGCGGCCTGCAGCTGGTAGGGCCCGGTCGGGCCCCGGGGCAGGACGGCGGTGATCAGCGCGATCCCCTCGCCAATGGCGTCCTGGTCCCACCGGCTGCGATCTTGCTCGGCCATCGGGATGAGGGAGCCGTCGGGGGCCGTGCGGGCGCGATGGCGGGCATGCACCAGCAGCATCAGGGCCAGCAGGCCGGTCACCTCGCTGTCGCCGGGCAGCGCCTCGTGCAGCGCCCGGCCCAGGCGGATGGCCTCCTGCGCGAGCTCCAGGCGCAGCAGCTCGGTCCCGGACGTGGCGGCGTATCCCTCGTTGAAGATCAGGTACAGCACGCGCAGGACAGCAGCAAGCCGGCCGGGCAGCTGGCCGGAAGGCGGCAGGGCGAACGGGACACCGCTGTCTTTGATCGACTGCTTCGCCCGGCTGATCCGGCGGGTCACCGTGTCCGGGGCGGCGAGCAGGGCGCGGGCGATCTCGGCGGTGCTCAGGCCGCCGACGGCCCGCAGGGTGAGGGCGATCTGGGACGCCGCTGGCAGCGACGGGTGGCAGCACATGATGAACAGCACGAGGGTGTCGTCGGTGTCGGCCGGGCTGCGCTCGCCGGCCGGCGCCGGGCCGGGTTCCGCCATGGCCCACTGGGCGACCGTGTCCTCGCGGCGCCGGCGCGCCTGGTCAGCCCGGAGCAGGTCGGTCAGCCGGCGCGCGGCGACGGCGATCAGCCAGCCCCTGGGGCTCTCCGGCAGCCCGTCCCGCGGCCACTGCCGCGCGGCGGCGAGCAGCGCCTCCTGGGTGGCGTCCTCGGCCAGGTCGAAGTGGCCGAAGCGGCGCACCACCGCGCCGAGAACCTGCGGCGCCAGCCGGCGCAGCAGGTCCTCGGCCTCGGCGGCGGCCACGGGCGCCGTCCTTCCGCTCTAGCCCTCGAAGTCGGGCTGGTGCTCGTCGACCGGCCGGATGTCGGCATAGCCGCGGGCCCGAACGTGCTCCGGGCCCGGGCAGCTGGTCAGCCGGGACGCGATCTCGGTCGCCCGGTCGAAGCTGGCGCACTCGACGATCCAGTAGCCGGCCAGCACCTCCTCGGCCTCGGCGTAGGGGCCGTCGGTGACCACCGGGATACCCTCGCTGAGCTGCACCCGCCGGGTGTGCACGGGAGAACTGAGCCCCCTGGTCTCGACCAGCTCCCCCGAGCCGGCGAGCTCCTGGTTGAAGTCGTGCATGAACGCACCCAGCGCTGCGTAGTCCTCCTGGGTCCACGCCCGCTGCGCGGACGGCTGACCTGCCATCTCCTGGTAGTCCTGCTGCGAGGCGAAGGTCAAGATCATGTACTTCACTGCGATGTCCTCTCCCTCGGCGGCACCGCGGTGGCACCTCCCGCAGTTACGTCGGGGCCGCGGCGGCCAGCCGGACACTCCGTGCGGAGCACGCGGCGCCTCCGGCGGCCAGGTGCGGCGCCGGCTCGTTACTGGCCCAGCAGCCAGCGGCCGGGCGCGATGAGCTTGCGGGCCGGGGCCGGGCCCCACGATCCGGCCGGATAGGAGGCCACGCGGGGCGGACTGGTCAGCAGCGGGTCGGCCACCCGCCACGCCGCAGCCAGCCCGTCGGGGCGGGTGAACAGCGAACGGTCACCGAGGAGGACGTCGTGGATGAGCCGGACGTAGGGCGGCAGGGGATGCCCGCCAGCCAGGCCCGACAGCGGGATCGCAGCGTGCGCAGTGTCGAGATCCAGCGCCGGGCCGGGCTTCTTGGCGACCAGCGCCAGGTCGATCTCGCCGTCGCCGGCCAGCGAGAACGACAAGACATTCGCCTCCCGTGGCAGCTGCCCGGCCAGCGGCCCGGCCGGCTCGCGCAGGATCAGGCTGACCTGCTGCCTGGTGGCGGCCAGCCGCTTGCCGGTTCGCAGGTAGAACGGCACGCCGCGCCACCGCGCATTGTCGATCCACAGGCGGGCGGCGACGAAGGTGTCGCGGCTGGACCGGGATGCTACGCCCGGCACGTCGCGGTAGCCGGCGAACTGGCCCAGCACGACCTCGGCGGGGTCCAGCGGCCGGAAGCGGCTGATCACCTTCTCGCGCGCGGCCTGCAGGTCGGCGGCGCTGAGGCTGGCCGGCGGCTCCATGGCGACCTCGGCGGCGACCTGGAACAGGTGGGTGACCAGCATGTCCAGCACCGCGCCGGTGGCGTCGTAGAAACCGGCCCGGTCGGTAATGCCCAGCTTCTCGGGCACGTCAATCTGCACGGACTCGACGTGCTCGCGCCCCCACATCGCCGCGAACGACCCGTTGGCGAAGCGCAGCAGGTGCAGGTCCTGCGTTGCCTCCTTGCCGAGAAAATGGTCGATCCGGTAAATCTGCTCCTCGCCCAGCACCGAGTGGACGACGCGGTCCAGGGCGCGGAAGTCCTGCCGGGACCGGCCGAAGGGCTTCTCGTAGACGACGCGGGCACCGCTGGCCAGCCCGTGCGCGCCGAGGGCCTTCGTCAGCCCGGCGAAGGCCACCGGCGGTACCGCGAGATAGTGCACCAGCTGCGGGCTGCCGCCGAGGGAGGCCCGGGCCCCGGCCAGCACCTCGGGCAGGCGGCCGGGGTCACCGGGATCGAAGCCGCCGCCGGCGAACAGCAGGCGCCGCGCGAACGAGTCCCACTCGCCGGGCTTCGGGTGCGGGCCGAACTCGGTAAGCGCGCCGCGCACGTGGGCCCGGAAGTCCTCGTGCGCCACGTCACCACGGCCATTGCCGACCAGCAGCCACTGCCGGGGCAGCAGCCCTTCGATGGCCAGCTGATAGAACGCCGGCAGCACCATCCGCTTGGCCAGGTCGCCGGTCGCGCCGAACAGGACGAAAACTGTCGGACCCGGATCCGGGTCGGCCCCGAGGGCACGCTTCGCGCTCACCACGCCTGCCAACATTACGCCACGTCACCTGCCTGCTACCGGGCCGCCGCGGCGCGGCCCGGCTATGCCGTGGCTAGAAAGCTGCTCAGCATGCGCTGGCCGGCCTCCAGCGCGGCGACGGGGACGCGCTCATTCACGCCGTGGATGCCCGAGGCCACCCGCCCGGCAGGATCGGGGCCCAGCGGGGCGAATCCGTATCCCGCGATGCCGAGCTTCCCGAACGGCTTCGCGTCGGTGCCCCCGCCCATGCAGTAAGGGACGACGATGGCGCCGGGGTCGGCGTCACGAATGCAGCGCTCGATGGCGTCGTACCACGGTGAGCTGACCGGAGCGGAGATGGCCGGGCTGTCCGACAGGAAGCTTCGCTCGATCGAGTCGCCCAGCAGCTCGTCGATGCGGGCGAGCACCGCACCGTGAGCGCCGGGCAGGGTGCGGACGTCTATCTCGGCTCGTGCCGTGCCGGGGATGACATTGACCTTGTAGCCAGCGTCCACGACGGTCACGGTGGCCGAGGACCGCAGCGCGGGCTCGGCATACTCGCGCAGGCCCCCGATGCGGTCCAGCACGCACGCGATGCCCTGCTCGGTGTCCAGGTCGGCGTCCAGGTCCAGGGCGGCACTTGCCTGCTCGAGGAGGCTGCGGACCGGCGGCGTCACGACCATCGGCCACCGCTCCTGCGACAGCCGGGCCAGGCCGCGGACCAGGCGGACGACCGGGTTGGCATCATTGGGCCGCGAGCCGTGCCCGGCCCGGCCCGCGGCCGTGACTGACAAGTGCAGCGATCCGCGCTCGGCCACCGCGACCGGGTAAAAACGCCGCGCCGCCCCGCCGGGCCCGGTCACCTCCACCGGCACGCCGCCCGCCTCGCCGATCGCTGCCTGCACTCCGGCGAACAGGCCCGGGTGGCTGGCGACCAGCCACTCCGCACCGAACTGGCCGTCCTCTTCCTCATCGGCCACAAAGGCGACGACGATGTCGCGGCGCGGCCGGACGCCCGACCGCTGCCACTCCAGCAGCGTGGCCAGCGTCATCGCGACCATGCCTTTCATGTCGGTCGCGCCGCGGCCCCAGACGTAGCCATCGGCAATCAGCCCGGCGAACGGATCTACCGCCCAGCCGGCCGGGTCGGCAGGCACGACATCCAGGTGCCCGTGCACGAGCAGGGCAGGCAGCTCCGGTGCCGTGCCGGCGACCCGCAGCACGATGTTGGCTCGGCCCGGCGCGGATTCGAGCAGGACCAGGTCATACCCGGCGCCCCGCAGCAGGCCGGCCGCGTAGTCGGCCGCCGCGCGCTCGCCCTTGCTCCCGGCGCGCCCGTAATTGCTGGTGTCGATGGCCACCAGCGCGGAGCAGATGTCCGCGACGGTCAGCGGGCACTGCTGCACCCGGCCGGAGGTGGTCACCAGCGGGCCTGACCCGGCTGCGGGCCTGCCGGCGGCAGGTCTGGCGCGGCCAGGATGTAGCCCTGGGTGCGGCGGAACCCGACGACCTGCGCACCGCCCGCCATCTCGGCCCCGAGAACCTCGCGCAGCGCTCGGCGCCACTGCGCTGCCAGCGGCGGCCGCTCCTGGCGCAGCCGCTCGATGTCGGCCGGGATCTCGACGACCGCGAGCCGGCCTGCCGGCTGCGCCGCGGGGCCCCGTCGGGACCGACGGCCAGCAGGGTCTCGGTGCACTCGGCGTAGTGCTCGGGCACGGCCGTGCCGGCGAGCAGCGCGTCGCACCCGGCGATGACGCCGGGCGCCAGCAGGTCCCACTCGATCAGCACGCGGTCGCTCTCATCGCCCGCGTTGACCTGATCCGGCATCGCACCGTAAAAGTCCGGCAGGTACTCCGCCGCGCGAGCGCCGAGCTTCACGAGGTTGAAATACGCGTTCCGGCGGACCAGCGGGTCGAACGTCCAGGTGATGGTCGGCGTCTGACGGCTGAGCGCCCAGGCCCGCTGATGCAGCTTCAGCGCGTACCCGACGCTGCGGGCCTGGCTGTCATCGCTGACTCCGGCTATCTGGCTGTGCAGGGCCGTCCGCGCCGGAGCGGCGAAGAACGCGAGCGCCGCGCCGACCATCTTTCCCCCGGCGAATGCCCCGGCGACGTAGTTACCCGTCTTCGAGATGGCTTTCAGCAGCGTGACCGGCAGCTGCGGCGTGGAGTCTTCCCGCTCCCAGATGGCGGTCAGCAGCCGGGTCGCCGCCTGGAGCTCAGCTGTGGTCTCCAGCTCCCGGACCTGGCACCGCGACAGCCGCGCGGCTGCGTGCGCCGCTGCCGCGGCATCCAGGATCGCCGCCTCCTGACTCACGGGGCGGGCCGGCTCGGCGTGCGGGTCATGGCGCCTGGCTGCCCTGCAGGCCGAGCAGGTGCCCGAGCAGCAGCGTGAGCAGCGTCGTGCGCGGCGGCAGCTCGGAGATGCGGACGTGCTCGCCGGGAGCATGGGCGCCACCGCCGGCCGCGCCGAGGCCGTCCAGCGTCGGGACGCCCAGGGCGGCGGTGAGATTGCCGTCGGATCCGCCCCCGGCCGCCGTGCCCCGCAGCGGATCGAGGCCCGCCGCCCGGGCGAGGCCGGCCGCGACGCCGAACAGGCCGGCTGAGGCGGCCCGCTCGAGCGGCGGCCGGTCGATGCCGCCCTCGACGGTGACCCGCGCACCGGGCAGGTGCGGGGCCAGTGCGTGCATGGCCCGGTCCGCGCGGTCGAGTTCGGCCGCCGACCAGGCCCGGACATCCACGGTGAACGACGCTGACTCCGGGACTGTGTTGGCCGAGGTTCCGGCGGTCGCGACGGACGGCGTGACCGTCGTGCCCGCATCAGAGCTGGTGATGGCGGCGGTCGCGAGCAGCTGGTGCGCCATCTCGATCGCCGCGTTGATCCCGGCCTCTGGCTCCAGGCCGGCATGAGCCGCGCGCCCGGCGATGGCAACCGTGTAGTGGGCACGCCCCTTGCGCTGCACCTTGAGCCCGCCGTCCGCGGCGGCGGCCTCGAGGACCAGGACCGCCTCGCACTGCCGGGCTTCTGCTTCTATCAGGGCACGGGAGGTGGGCGAGCCAAGCTCTTCGTCTCCGGTGACGAGCAGGCAGACTCCCGACCGGTCCGCCAGCGCGGCTAGCGCCTGGAACGCCATGACCAGGCCCGCCTTCATGTCCAGGCAGCCCGGCCCGCGCACCAGCCCGTCCGCCGCGGAGAACGGGTGCGTGGCAATCGACCCGGCGGGCCAGACGGTGTCATGGTGGCCCAGCACGAGCACCCGGGACGGGGCGGCGCCCGACCGCCACCGCAGGTGCGTGCAGCCCGCCGCCACGATGCGCTCGGGCTCAGCGCCCAGGTAGCTTGCGCCCACGGACCCGACGACCGCCGCCGACCGGGCGACGGCCGCGAGATCGCTGGACGGGGACTCGCAGCTGATGAGCTGGCGGAGGTCGTCAAGCAGCCGCGGCAGCCGCTCGGTGAAGTCTGCTCGCAGCGTCGCACCATCCGCCGGCCGAGCCTGATAACGCATCGGAATAACGTCTCCCCAGGGGTGCGCGAATTCACGCCCGCAGGCGTCTGGTCCCGGAGCCGGCACCTCCTCTCCGGTAGCCAACGGCAGCGTCGCACGTCCCCGGACCCCCGATCTTCGTCTGCCCGGCTGAATCGGGTTCTCCCATCTCGGACATTCCGACAGACCGGCGGTCACGATCGGTTGCTAGCGTGCCGGTTCAGCCGTCTGGCCGGCAGCGGTGCGCGGCCGCCGGGCCCGCCGCGCCGCCCGCCTGCGCGGCGACGCGATCGGAGGTCGCATGCCGATGAGATGCACGACATTCACCGGGAGCCTGCTGCTGCCCGGCGCCGACGCGGTCGTGGTCCCCGTCTTCGCCGACGGCGCGCTCCCGGAGCGGCTGGAGGCCGGGACGGGCCTGCCGGCCGGGCTGTCCCCGGTTGCCCGCCGCCTCGGGCTCGCCGCGGCCGGCGACTGCTGCTGGGTGCCCGCTACGACGGGCGGGCCCGACCTGTTCGTGGTCTGCGTCGGCCAGGCAACCGCAGGTGAGGCCACCATCGGCGGCCTGCGGGAGGCATCGATGGTGGCCGGCCGCAGCGTCGGCCGGCGGACGGTCGCCTGCGCGCTGGCCGCCGCGCTGCCGTCCGATCCGCGGGCCGCGGCCGTCGTCACCGAGAGCTGGCTGATCGGCAGTTACGCCTTCGACGCCTACCGCACCACCGCCGGGCGGCCCGCCTGCGAGGAGCTGTCCCTGTGGGGCGGTGCCGCGGACTGCATGCTGACCGGGCAGATCTACGGGGAGGCGGTCAACCTCGCTCGCGATCTGGTCAATACGCCGGCCAGTGACCTGGTGCCGCTTGACCTGGCCGTGCGATGCCAGCTCCTGGCCCGGGACTACGGGTTCCGGGTCCGCCTGATCAAGGGCCAGGAGCTGGCCGACGGCGGGTTCGGCGGGCTGCTCGGGGTCGGCGCCGGCAGCCCCCATCCGCCGGTGCTCATCGAGATCGAGCGCGGCCGCCCCGACCTGCCGCACGTGGCCCTGGTCGGCAAGGGGATCACCTTCGACTCCGGCGGGCTCTCCCTGAAGTCCGCGAGCGAGATGCTCACCATGAAGGCCGATATGTCCGGGGCGGCGAGCATCATCGGGGCCCTGATCGCCCTGGAGCGGCTCGGCTCGCCGACCCACGTCCGTGCCTACCTGGCCTGCGCGGAGAACATGCCGGGCCCGGCGGCGATCCGGGTCGGGGACGTGCTGCGGCATCGCAACGGGCTCACCACCGAGGTGGTCGACACCGACTGCGAGGGGCGCCTGGTTCTCGGCGATGCCCTCGCCTACGCGGCCGAGGCCGGCCCGGCCGAGATCATCGACATCGCGACGCTGGCCTCGAGCACCGGGCTCGGCCCCGACATGTGGGCGGTGCTGGGTACCAGCAGGCCGGTCGTCACCGGCCTGCTCCAGGCGGGCGCCGACGCCGGCGAGCCGGGCTGGGAACTGCCGATCTGGGATCCCTACGCCGACCGGCTGCGATCCGGTGTAGCGGACATGCGCAACTACGACCTGTCCATCGTCACGCCGTACGGGGCCGTGCTGGCGGCGCTCTACCTGCGCCAGTTTGTCGGGACGGTGCCGTGGGGGCACATCGACCTGGCGCTGACCGTGATGCGGCCGGAGCCCACCGCGGCCTGGAGCCCGGGCGCCAACGGGAACGGAACGCGGACACTGGCCCGGTACCTGGTCGGCTGGGGGGCCTGACCCGGACAATCATCGCGGCGGCAGCCGGCCGCGCGCAGGGCGGAGATGGCATGGAAACGATCAAGGTCGAGGGACCGTATTTCGACGACCTGCGGCCCGGTCAGCGGTTCGACTCCGCGCCGCCGGTAACGCTGACCTCCGGCAGCGCGGCGGTCCACCAGGCGATCGTCGGGGACCGGCTGGCCCTGGCGCTCGACGGCGAGCTGTCCCGGCGGGTTCTCGGCGCGGCCGGATTCGCGCATCCCGCGCTGGTCTGGGACGTGGCGATCGGCCAGTCGACGGTCGTTACCCAGCAGGTCCGGGCGAACCTGTTCTACCGCGGACTGGTCTTCCGGCGGGCCCCGCTGATCGGCGACACGCTGCGCACGGTGACCCGGGTCGCCGGCCTGCGGCGCAACTCCCGGCGGCCCGGCCGCCCGCCCACCGGCCTGGCTGTGCTGCGCATCACGACGGTCGACCAGCATGACCGGCCGGTTCTGGACTTCTGGCGCTGCGCCATGCTCCCGGTGCGCGATCCCGGCCGCGACGACCTGCCCGCCGAGGATGTCACCGCCATCGGCACCGCCGATATTGACCAGCCGGCCCGCGACCTGGTCACCGGCTGGGACCTCGCCCCGCTCCGGTCGCTGGCCGCCGACCGCCGGGCCGCCGGGCTGACCGCGGGCACCGCCTACGACATCACCACGGGTGACCTGGTATCCAGCGCGCCCGAGCTGGCCAGGTCCACGCTCAACGTTGCCGGGCTGCACCACGACGGGCCGGCGGCGGGCGGCGAGCGCCTGGTCTACGGCGGTCACACGATCGGGCTGGCCCTGAGCCAGGCCTGCCGGGCGCTGCCGTCACTCGTCACGGTGGCCGGGTGGCAGTCGTGCGACCACACCGGGCCGGTCCGCGAGGGCGACACGCTGCGGAGCATGGTCGCCGTCGAGGAGGTCAGCGGGCTCGGGCACGGCGCCGTCCTGGCCCGGCTGCGGTCGATGGTGCACGTGGCCGCCGACGGCCGGCCCGTGCTCGACTGGCGTTACCTCGCCGTCCTCATGTGCTGACGGCGGGCCGCACGGTGACATGTCGTACAGCGGTACGACCCGGCCCCTGGTATTTGGTCGGAACGGACGAGCCGCAGACCACTCCGCACATGCTCTAATCTCCTTCAATACCACGCTGACGTGCACATATGTGGAACACTCGGGCAGAGGAAGGCCTAGCCATGGAGTATTTTCGCGCCTGTCGCGTCACCGCTTTGGCGGCCACGGCCGCGACGATTTTCGCCGTCGCCGGCTGTTCAGGCGCGGCGACATCAGCATCGTCCGGGGCCACCACCGCGAGCGACGCCGCCCTGTCGATCGGCATCTCCGCCGACCCGGGCAGCCTGGACCCGCAGAGCTCGCTCAACGGCTCCAACGCCCTGATGCGGGCTTTCGCCTACGACACCCCCGTCACGCTGCTGAACTCCGGCCAGCTGGCGCCGCAGGTGCTGACCTCATGGAAGCCGGCCAAGAAGGGCTGGGTGCTGACCGTCCGCAAGGGCGTGACCTGCGCGGACGGCAGCGCGATGGACGCCTCGACCGTGGCCGCCAACATCAGCTACGTCGGCGACCCGAAGAACCAGTCGCCGATGGCGGGCGTGGCCATCCCGTCCGGCACTAAGGCAACGGCCGACAGCGCGACCTCCGTGGTGAACGTGACCCTGCCGTCAGACAGCCCCTTCTTCATGCAGAACCTGGCCGAGCTGCCGCTGGTCTGCGCCAAGGGCCTCGCCGATCGCAAGGTACTGGCCAAGACCACCGACGGATCCGGCCCGTACGTGCTCGCGCAGGCCCAGCCGGGCAACCAGTACGTGTACACCCGGCGCAAGGGCTACACCTGGGGCCCGGACGGCGCGCGCACGTCTGCGCCGGGCATGCCGCAGAAGGTCATCTTCAAGGTCGTCGCCAGCTCCACGACCACGGCCAACCTGCTGATGAACGGCCAGCTGAACATCGGCCAGGTGGCGGGCACCGATGCCGAGCGGCTGAAGTCGTCGCACCTGTTCTCCGCTGGCTCCATGTTCATGGGCAACGAGCTGGCCTTCAACGAGGCGGCCGGGCAGGCAGGCGCTGACATCACGGTGCGCCGGGCGCTGACCGCCGACCTGAACCTGCCCGCCGTGGCCAAGGTGGACACGGGCGGCAGCGGGCAGGCCGCGGACGGACTCATCGCGTCGCCGAAGATCTGCGGCGGGAACACCATGACCGGCAACGTGCCGGCCTACAACCCGGCCCAGGCCAAGGCGATGCTGGAGCAGGACGGCTGGACGGCCGGCGCCGGCGGCATCCGGCACAAGAACGGCACGGCGCTGGCGGTGTCGCTGATCTATGCCAACGAGGATCCGACCACGTCGTCGACCGCGGAGTACATCGCCGCGCAGTGGAAGCAGATCGGGGTCGACGTCAAGCTCAACGAGCAGTCCTTCGACCAGGACTCCGCCGTGGTGTTCGGCAAGGGTGCCTGGGGCGCGACCCTGATCGGCCTGGGGGTCAGCAACCCCGCGACCCTGGTGCCGTTCTTCTCCGGCCCGGCGCCGACCGCCGGGGACAACTTCGGGCACTTCAAGTCCGCCCAGTACGCCAGCCTGGTCCGCAAGGCCGCCGCCCAGCAGGGCACCGCGGGCTGCCCGGACTGGAACGCCGCGGAATCGGCCCTGTTCAAGAGCGCCGATATCATTCCGATCTCTGACAAGCCGTTCCTGTACTGGGGCAAGAACGCCACGTTCCAGGTCATCGCCCACATCCTGATCCCGACCTCGCTGCGCGCGCTCAACGGGTGACGCCGCCAGGCGCCGACCGCCGACCCAGACACCGGACGGAGCAATGACAGATCTGACGATCCTGCGGAGCCGGCTCGCCGTCAGGGCCGGCCATCCGTGGCTCGCCTTTCTGGCCCGGCGCCTCGTCCGGTTCGGCATCTCGATGTTCGTGCTGGTGACTGCGTCGTTCGCGATGGTGCACGCACTGCCGGGCGACCCGGTCCGCGATGCGATGGGGATCAACACCCCGGCTGCCACCATCCTGGCGGCGCGGCGCCGGCTGGGACTCGACCAGCCGCTGTGGCACCAGTACGTGCACTACCTGCATGGCCTGTTCACCGGCAGCCTCGGTGACTCGCTGATCAGCGGGACGCCGGTGACCGGCATCATGACCCAGCTGATGCCGGCCACCCTGGAGCTGGGCGTGGCCGCCTTCTTCGTCGTCGTCCTCGTGTCGATTCCGCTGGGTGTCGTCATCGGCATCGCCGCCCGCGAGGGCCGGCGGCGGTGGCTGCACCTGTCCTTCGCATCGGGCACCGGCATCCTGCTGTCAGTGCCCGACTACCTGCTGAGCGTCGGGCTCGTCTTCGTGTTCGCCGTGTCGTTTCACCTGCTGCCGGTGGCGGGTCAGAGCGGCCCGGCGTCCTACGTCCTGCCGGTACTCGCGCTGGCCTCCGGGCCCGCCTGCTACCTGGCCAGGATCGTGCGGGCCGAGACGCAGCGGGTGCTGACCGAGGAGTACATGCGGACCGCGCGGTCCAAGCGACTGCCAGCGCGACTGCTGTATGTGCGGCACGCCTTCCCGAACATCCTCACCGCGACGCTGACGGTCAGCGGGCTGGTACTGACCTCGCTGCTGGCCGGCACGGTCCTGGTGGAGAACGTGTTCGCGTGGCCGGGCATCGGCCATGAACTGGTGCAGTCGGTGCTGTCGACGGACTTCCCGGTGGTCCAGGCGGTCGCGCTGTTCTTCGGCTCGGGCGTGCTGCTGATCAACCTGGCCGTCGACCTCGCCATCGCGCTTGTCGATCCCCGCTCGACTATCCGGGAGAGCTGATGTCGTCTCCGCGCTGGCCCGCCGCGCTGCGCAGTCCGCTGGCCCTGATCACGGCGGTACTGCTGGTCGTGCTGCTCGGCGACGTGGTGCTCGGGCCGCTGCTGCTGACCCGCCAGGCCAGCGCCGTCGACGTGAACGCAATCCAGCAGGGCATGTCGGCCCGGCACACGTTCGGCACCGACGGCCTGGGCCGGGACATCCTGGCCCGCACCCTGGTGGCCGGCCGGCTGTCGATCTGGCTCGCGGTTCTGGCGACGCTGCTCGGCTCACTGTTCGGCGTGGTGGTCGGCGCGCTGCCGGTCGTCGTCGGCCGCCGGCTCGGCCGCCTGATCGTGGCGGGCTTCAACTTGATGGTGGCGTTTCCCGGCCTGCTGCTCGCCCTGTTCCTGGCGCTGGTCTTCGGCGTGGGCGCCCGCGGAGCAGTCCTGGCGATGGCGGTGGGCATAGCCCCGTCACTCGCGCGGCTGACCCACACGACGGCGAGCAGCGTCGCCGGCTCGGACTACGTGGCAGCGGCGAGACTGCTGGGCGTCTCCCGGCGCCGGGTGCTGTGGCGGCACGTGCTGCCCAACATCGCAGAGCCCCTCCTGGTCAACGCCACCAGCCTCGTCGGTGCGGTGCTGATCGGCCTGTCCGGGCTGTCGTACCTCGGCTTCGGGGTTCAGCCGCCCGGCTATGACTGGGGCCGGATGGTGTCCGACGGCCTGGCCAGCATTTACGCCAACCCGGCCGCGGCGCTGGCTCCGTCGGTGGCGATCGTCGTGGCGGGCGCCACGTTCGTGCTGGCCGGCGAGGTGCTGACCCAGCTGGTCGCCGGGCACCCGGCCGGGCCCGGCCGCCGCGCGCAGGCGGCCGCGGCGAGCGCGCGTCCGGCTGGCCCGCCCGGCGAGGATGCGCCCGCCGCCGGAGCCGGCGACATACTGCGCGTCGAGAACCTGTCGGTCACCTTCCCGTCGGCCGGCCAGCCGCTGACGCCGGTCGCTGATGTCTCCTTCAGCGTGGCCGGGGGCGAGATCGTCGGCATCGTCGGCGAGTCGGGCTCGGGCAAGAGCCTGACCGCCCTGGCCATCAGCTCGCTGATCTCGGCTCCGGGCGTCTCCGGCGCCACGGTCCATGAGCTGGGCGGCCACAGCCTGCCAGCCATGCGGCCCGCGGCGCGGGAGCGGTTCCTCGGCACCTCGCTGGCCATGGTTTTCCAGGACCCCATGTCGGCCCTTAATCCGGCGCTGCGGGTCGGCCGGCAGCTGGCTGAGGTGTCCGAGGTACATCAGGGGCTGTCCCGCAAGGACGCGCTGGCCAGGGCCGTTGACCGGCTGGCGGCGGTGCGGATACCGGCGCCGCAGGCGCGGGCGCGCCAGTACCCCGGCGAGCTGTCGGGCGGGATGCGCCAGCGGGCCGTGATCGGGATGGGGCTGATGGCCGAGCCGGTCCTCATCGTCGCCGATGAGCCCACCACCGCCCTGGACGTCATCGTGCAGCGCGACGTGCTCACCCTGCTGCGCCGGGTCCGGGACGAGCGGCAGGCCGCCGTGCTGTTCATCAGCCACGACATCGCCGTGATCGGGCAGATCGCCTCCCGGGTCCTGGTCATGTACGGCGGCCGCATCGTGGAAGACCTGCCGGTGCGCTCGCTAGCCGATGACGCGGCGCATCCGTATACGCGCGCCCTCGTCGCGAGCGTTCCGGACATGGCTACCGACCGCGACCAGCCGCTGGCCACCATCCCTGGCCGGCCTCCGGACCCGGCGACGCCGGCGGCGGGCTGCTCGTTCGCGCCGCGGTGTGCCCTGGCCGATGACCGGTGCCGGTCCGCGCCGCCGCCGCTGCTGCGCATCCAGGACCGGCGGCGCGTGGCGTGCTGGCATCCTCAGGCCGGGTCCAGCCCGGAGGAGACCATGGCCGAGTCGGGCACGGGAAGTCCGCGATGAGCGTCCTGGAGGTCCGTGACGTCGTCGTGCGATTCGGGACCGGGCGGACGGCGCATGCCGCCGTGGACGGCGTCAGCCTGGCGGTGCCGTCCTCGTCGGTGATCGGGCTGGTGGGCGGGTCGGGATCGGGGAAGTCGACCCTGGCCAAGGCGATGGCGGGCCTGGTCCCGGTCAGCTCCGGCCAGATCCTCTGGAATGGCCAGCCGGCCCGGCCGTCCGGCCTGGCTGGCCGCCGGGCCGCTCGCGATCGCCGCCGCCAGGTGCAGTACATCTTCCAGGACCCGTACGCGTCACTCAATCCGCGCATGAGCGTCGGCGCCTCCATCGCCGAGGGCATCGCCGGGACTCGCCGGGCGGACCGGGATGCCGAGGTGCGGCGGCTGCTCGGCCTGGTTCGCCTCGACCCCGGCTGTGCCCCGCTCCGGCCGCGGCAGCTGTCCGGCGGCCAGCGGCAGCGCGTCGCCATCGCGCGGGCCCTGGCGGCGCGCCCGGAGATCCTGATCGCCGACGAGATCACCTCGGCCCTGGACGTGTCGGTCCAGGGCGCCGTGCTGAACCTGCTGCGCGAGATCCAGGATGAGACGGGCGTCGGGGTGCTGTTCATCTCGCACAACCTGGCGGTCGTGCGCTACCTGGCCGGCACGATCGCGGTCATGCAGGCCGGCCGGCTGGTCGAGTCGGCGCCGACGGCGGAGCTCATCGCGCATCCGCGTGACCCGTACACCAGGGAGCTGCTCGCCGCGGTCCCGTCGGTCCGCCCGGCCGCGCCGGCCGCCGAGCCGGAGCCAGCGCCGGCCTAACGAGGGCGCCGGGCCGGGTCCGCCCAGGCTCAGGCCGCCAGCGCGGGGAGGCGATCGTGCCAGTCGGACACGGCCTGGATCGCCTCGCCCACCGCGAGCAGCCGCCAGTCGGTCGCCGTCGCGCTGATCAGCTGCACCCCGACCGGGAGCCCGCCGGGGGCCGCGGCCACGGGCAGGCCCAGCACCGGCACCGGCAGCAGCGACCAGCAGCCCGTGAGCCGGTTGATCCGCCGGCTGAGCGCGACGAGGTTGTCGCCTGCGGCGGGCGGCGCAGTGAACGGCGTGGCGGGCGTGATCAGGATCGTGACCTGCTCAAAGGCGGCCTGCACGGCGTGCCGCCAGGAGGCAGCGACGCGGCCGGCCAGCCGCTGCTGGCTGCTGGTCACCCGCGCTCCCAGCCGGATCCGCTCGAGAATGCCAGCGCTGACGCGCGGGTCATCCCGGTACTCGCGCAGGCTCCGGGCGGCCGCGGAGTTCTGCAGCACCGCCATCGCGTCGGGGACGTCGGCGACCTGCGGGAACGACACGCTGCGCAGCCGCGCGCCCTGGCTGCGCAGCAGTTCGAGGATGGCGTCATAGCCCGCCGCCACCGCAGGCGAGAGGTCGTCGGTGAAATATTCCGCCGGCACCCCCACCGGCAGCCCGGCCAGCGGCGGCCCGGCGGCGGGCGCGGTGCCGGTGAGCGCGGCGAGCAGCGGGCCCAGGTCGCGCACGCGGCGGGCCATCGGGCCGACGACATCCATGCTCGGGCTGAGCGGCGTCACCCCCGTCACCGGGACCAGGCCGTGGGTGGGCCGCAGCGTGCTGATGCCGCAGAACGAGGCCGGATTGCGCAGCGACCCGCCCGTGTCGGTGCCCAGCGCGGCGTCGACGAGCCCGGCGGCCACCGCGACCGCCGAGCCGCCGCTCGACCCGCCGGGAATCCGCGACAGGTCCCACGGGTTGCGGCACGACCCCCAGAACGGGTTCTGCGTCGTGGCACCAAAGCTGAGTTCCTCGAGGTTGGCCTTGGCGACGACAACCGCGCCTGCGGCCCGCAGCCGCCGCACGGGCTCGCAGTCGGTGGCGGCCGGGGGCCGGAACGGCGGTCCCAGCCCGTCAGTGCGGACCGTGCCGGCGACATCCATGTTGTCCTTGACCGCGAGCGTCCAGCCGGCCAGCGGCCCGGCGGTCCGCGCCTGGTCCACAAGCTCGGCCTCGGCGACGGCCGACGGGCGGACCAGCAGGCAGGAGCGCAGCTGGCCGTCCAGCCGGCCGATCCGCGCCAGGCTGCGCTCCGTGCGGGATCGTGCCGGGCTGCAGGTGCCCGTCATCCGCCGGCCCCGGCCGCCGCCCCGTCCGGGGCAGCCCCGGCGGCTGGGGCGGGCCCGAAGGCTCCGGCGCGCTCCAGCGCGGCGATCTGGCCAGCGTCGAGGCCGAGCAGGCCGGCCAGGATGGCGTCGCGGTGCTCGCCGAATTCCGGCGCGCGGACCGGCTCCGGCGCGGGCCACCAGCCGCGTCCGGCGGTCCTGACGTGCCGGACGTCGCCGAATCGCGGATGCTCGGTGCTGATGACCATGCCGCGATCATGGGTCTGCTGCTCATCAAGCGCGCCGGCCAGTGAGTTGACCGGCCCGCACGGGATCCCGGCCTCGGTGAGCAGCTCGACCCACTCTCGGGCGGGCCGGGCCCGCAGGGCCTCATCCAGCAGCGGAATCAGCTCACCGCTGTTGCGCTGCCGGCCTTCCAGCGTCGCGAATCGCTGGTCGGCCGCCAGGTCACCGCGGCCGATCGCCTCTGCCAGCCGGGCGAAGAACTTCGGCTTCGCGCAGGCCACCATGAGCCAGCCGTCCGCGGTCGGGAAGGCCCCGAAGGGGACGATGGACGGATGGGCCGAGCGGGTCTGGCGGGTGGTCTGGTGGCCTCTGGTCAGGTGCCAGGTCGCGGGATAGGACAGCATCGACACCGCGGTGTCGAACAGGCTCAGGTCGCAGTCGCCGCCCGCTCCGTCGCGCCGGGCCACGTGAATGCCCGCGAGCATCGACATCGCCGCGACCAGCCCGCCGCAGTAGTCCACGAGCGACAGCCCGCTCTTGGCCGGCGGGCCGTCCGGCTCGCCGGTGAGCTCCATCCAGCCGGCCAGGCCCTGGATGACGTAATCGTAGGCCGGCTGATCCCGCCGCGCGCCCGTCATCCCGAAGCCGGACAGCGAGCACACGACGAGGCGCCTGTTGTAGGGAGCCAGGTCGGCGTACCGCAGGCCCAGCTTTTCCGGCACGTCGCCGCGCAGGTTGTGCAGCACTCCGTCGGCAGCGGCCACCAGCCGGTGCAGGACCTCCCGGCCGCTGGGCGCCGACAGGTCCAGGGCGATGCTGCGCTTGTTCCGGTTGAAGCTCTGGTAGAACAGGCTGTCGTCGCCGGACTGGTAAGGCGGCACCTGCCGGCCGATGTCCCCGCCCAGCCGGGCGTCCTCCACCTTGATCACGTCAGCGCCGAGCTCGGCGAGGTGCAGGCTGCCGAACGGCCCGGCGCCGTACTGCTCGATCGCGACGACGCGGATGTCGCTGAGGCCGGTCATGCCCGGTTCCTGGCTGCTAGCGCGCTGGTCCTGCGCATCTCATTGCGGACAACCATGATCGCCTCATCGACTCCCATCCCGGGCCGGGCCAGCAGCAGGTCCGCGCTGACGCCCATGGCCACGTTGGCGGCTACCTGGGCGGACCGCTCGGTCTCGGTGCACGAGCCGCCGCAGTAGGCCGCGACCCCGGCCGCCTTGCAGGTCAGCAGGGCCTCGATCGAGGCGTCGAGACCGCCGGCATCCGGCATCTTGACCTGCAGCATGTCCGCCGCGTCCGCGGCCGCGAAGGCCCGGACGTCAGCCAGGCTGTTGCACCACTCGTCGGCGACCAGCTGCACGGCGGAGCCGGAGCGGCGCAGCTCCCCGCGCAGGGCGGCGAGGGAGCTGATCTGCTCCTCGCGCGAGCCGGCGTGCACCGGCTGCTCGATCCGCAGCGCGAACGGCTCCGCTAGCTCGCCGAGCCGGGCCAGGAAGCGCGCGCACGCCTGCACGGTGCTGAACGTCTCGCCGATGGTGCCGTAGCAGTCGAAGTGCAGGACCGGCTGATAGTCGGGGTCATCCCGGTACTCCAGGACCCGGTTGCGTACCCATCCGACGTACCGGGCCAGCAGGTCCCCGTCGGCCCCGACGAGCGCGGCGGCGTTGTTGATGAGCCCGTGCGGCAGCTCGTCGGCCCGGCGCAGGATCATCCGGTCCACGCCGCCCTGCCGGTCCTCGCCGCACTGGGCGAAGATCGGCACCGCGGCGAAGGTGGCCGCGGTGCCGTACTCGGCGGCCACCGTCTCGGCGATTGTCTCCCGGCGGGTGTGCGCCGCCGCGGCCAGCAGCGCCTGGCTGGTCCCGTAGGCCATCGCGGCCGGGAGCCGCAGGCGGCTCAGCCGCGCGCTGGACTCGCGGAATGAGCCGGCGGGCGTGCCCGTCAGGGCCTCGCGCAGCACCGGCGCGAACCGCTCGCAGGCCGCGGCGGCGTCGAGCACCGGCTCCCGGCCGGCGGTCCCGGCGTACTGCACCGTGACGCCTGACCCGCTGGTCACGGTGCCGTCCTCGAGCGCGAGCAGGATCGACACCGACTCGCTCGGCTGGCGGACCCGCCGGTAGCCCGGCGTAACCGGCGACCGGCCGGGGTAGAAGTGCCCGTCCCGGACCGCGCCGGCGCGGATCGCCTCCTGATCGTCGCTGGAGAACGCCCCGAGCCCGGCGACGCACAGCACGTCCTCGATCGTCATGTCAGCCCGCGTACTGCTCAAGCCAGTCAACGACGCGGCGGTTGTAGTCCAGCCGGTGCGATGGCCGCCCGTTCACCACGAACAGGTGCGAGCCGCCGGGGTAGATGACCAGGCGGGCCGGCACGCCCCGCTCGCGCAGCGCGGTGTGCCACTGCTGGGCCTGGCCGAACGGGCAGCGCACGTCGGTCTCGCCGTGCAGGATCAGGGTCGGCGTGCTCACCTGGTCCACCGTGGTGAACGGCGACTGGCTGGCGTAGCGCTGCCGCTCGGCCCACGGCCGGCCGCCGAATTCGGTGTCGCTGAGCGCCCGGCGGTTGTCAGCGGTCCCGGCCATGCTGGTGACGTCGCTGATCAGCCCGCCGGCGATGGCGGCGGCGAACCGGGTGTCCCGGCTGGTCAGGTAGCACGTCATGTAGCCGCCGTAGCTATAGCCGGTTACGGCGAGCCGGGCCGGGTCGGCGATCCCCTCCCGGACCAGCGTGTCGATCGGCTCCAGGAAGTCCCGGGCATCGGCCACGCCCCAGCCGCCGACGGCTGCCGTCAGGAACACGGTGCCGTAGCCGTCGCTGGCCCGCGGGTTGAGCAGCAGGACGGTCCAGCCGCGGGCGACCAGCTCGTGGTGATACAGGTGCACATCATCGGCCGTGGGGTGCCAGGAATTGTGCGGTCCGCCGTGGATGTCGAGCAGCAGCGGGCCGGGGCCGGCTGTCGCGGGACTGCGCATGATCCAGCCGTGGACGACTGTGCCGTCGCTGATGGTGAACTCTCGCTCGACCCGGTCAGCCAGCTCGATCCCGGCCAGGCCAGCGCCATGCGCGGTCCAGACCGAGCGCTGGCCGGTGGCGAGGTCAACGGTGGCGATCTCGCCGAAGGAGGTGGCGGTGGCCAGAACCACCGCCGCCTGGCCGCCGGCGATCGACAAGCCGGAGATGGTGCAGTCGAGGTCGGCGATCACCGGCCGCGGTGCGCCGCCGGCCAGCTCTGCCGCCAGCAGCCGGGTGCTGCCCCGGTCACCGACGCAGAACAGCACCGCGGCGCCGTCGGCGGTGAGCTGGGGCACGGCACCGGGGTAGCCGGGCGCGCCGAGCGCGATGCTCCGGTCCAGCGGCGCGCTCAGGCTGGCGGCAGGCCCGCCGTCCAGCGGCACCAGCAGCAGCGCGGCGGGCTCGTCGGTGACGTCGAGGCGGCCCGTCACCAGCAGGGCGCTGCCGTCGGCCGTCCATCCGACCGACCACGCCGAGCCCGCCCCGGTGCCGGCCAGCCGGGGCGCAGCGACGGGTGCTTTCACGTCGGTGACATACACCGCCGAGCGGCGGGTCAGGTCAGCGTCGCCGTCCATGGCGGCGCAGAAGGCGAGCTGGCTGCCGTCTGGTGACCAGGCTGGCTGGCCGGCGTTCCAGTCACCTTCGGTGAGCTGGCGGCAGTCCCCCGAGGCCACCTCCAGGACGTGGACATGGCTGCGGGTCGTCCGGGTCAGGCCGCTGCCGTCCGCGAGGTAATCGAGGCGGTCGGCCACGATCGGGACCAGCTCCCGGCGGGCGCGGCCGGCCGCGTCCTCGCCGGGCACGGCCATCCGGTCGGCCGGGCCGGCGAACGCGATCTGGCTGCCGTCCGGGCTCCAGGCGGGGGGTCCCGCGCCCAGCGGCAGGGTGGTGACCGGCCACGGATCCCCGCCGCCCGCCGGCAGCAGCCACAGCTGCGGCGCGCCGCCGTCGGCGGCCCGCAGGAACGCCATCAGCGTTCCGTCGGGCGACCAGGCCGGCGATGTGTCGGCCGGTCCCGCGGTGACCTGGCGCGGCGCGGCGCCGGCCGGGCCGGCCAGCCACAGGCTGCGGTGATTGCGGTCGGCGTCGAGGTCGGCCCGCCGCAGCACGTAGGCGATCCGCGTCCCGTCCGGAGCGAAGGCGGGCTGCTCCGGCAGCGCGATCGCCGCCAGGTCGTCAATGCGCAGGTGCCGTGTCATCCCGCCTCCCGCCAATCTGCCGTGTCAGCTGACCAGACACATGCTGGCATGACCGGCTGCGAGCGCGTTCGTCCGCGGATACGAGGTGCAGCCGCCCTGGCTGGCCCGGCACACGAAGATCAGCCGGGCGCGCGCTGCCCCGCGCCGCCGCCGTCCGGCATGAGCCGCAGCTGCAGCATCAGCGTGAGCCGGGCGTCGGCATCGGCCAGGTCGATCTCACCGACCTCGGCCACCCGGCGCAGCCGGTACCGGAACGTATTGGGATGGACGTTCACCGACCGGGCCGCGGCGATGACGTCCCCGAACGCGTCGAGCCAGGCCCGGATCGTCTCCACCAGGCAGGCCCGGTGCCGGGTGTCGTACTCCAGGAGCAGCGCGAGCGGGCCGGTCAGCGGATCGCCGCGCCTGGTGAGCAGGTCGCGCAGCTCAATCAGGCAGGCCTCAAAGGCCACGTCGGCGATGCTGGCCACCCGCTTGCCACTCTGGTTCGTCCGCAGCACCCGCAGCGCCCGGTCCGCGCCCTCCCGTGACCTGGCCAGGCCCGACCAGTCGCTGCTGACCGAGCCGACGCCGATCACGGCCCGGGCCCAGGCCCTGGTCCGGTCCAGGAACTCGCTGGCGACGCGTGCGGTCCGCCGCACGGCGCTATCCAGGGACTTGCTGACGGGCACGATCCCGTAGGCAACATCGCCCACGATGGCGACGGCCGAGCCCGGATGCGCCGCGCTGAGATGCATTCCCAGCGCATCGGCCAGCCGGCTGCGCTCAGCGACGCGATCGGCATGGTCGGCGGGGCGCGAGCCGGCATCGTCGGCCAGCGCGAGGACGAGGACCACCGCCGCCTGATGGGAAAGCCCTAGCCTGCTCGCGGCCTCATTCGCGGCCGGCCCGCCCTCCAGCACGGTGGCGACCAGGTCAGCACGCAGCCGGCGCTCAACATCGGCTCCGGCGCGGTGCCGGAGCAGGTGCAGCGCCACCAGCTTCCCCACATCGCGGAAGGTCCTGGCCCGTTCCTCGGGCAGCGGCTCGGTGACCGCGGCCCAGATAGAGCCGAGAATCTCATCACCCGCGCGCACCGCCAGCGCCACCCGCGGCATCGTGAATCCCTCCAGCCCGCTCGCCGGCGGCTCCACGAACAGCGGGTCGCTGGTGCGGTACAGCTCCCGGAAAACACCGCGCTCTTCCAGCTCGCGCGTGCGTGCCGCGGAGACCTGGCGGTTGAGGATGGTACCGATCCGGGACGGATCGGCCTCGTCCTGGCGGCCGGAGAATGCCAGCACTCGCGATCCCCGGTCCTCGATCGTGACCGGCGCGTCGAGCAGCGCGGCTACCGCGTTCGCCAGGGCGAAAAGGTCGCCCGACGGTATCCCGCCGAGCATCTCGGCGCGGGTTTCGCCGAAGTCGTCCTGGGCGAGCAGCGAGCGCAGCAGCGTGGCGAGCTGATCCCAGGACGCGCCTCTGGTCAGCCCGAGCAGCGCCACCTTGCTGCGCTCGGCCGCCGCGGTGACCTCTGGCGTGACCGGCACCGGAGAGCGCAGGATCAGGCCGGTGCAGCCCTGAGCCCCCATCTCATCGAGCAGCGCGACAATGTGGCCGGGGTCCTTGACGCCGATGCCCAGGACCAGGGCCTGCTCGGGCCGGGCGGCCTCGTCGGGGTCGTACAGGACGATGCCGTCGATGCCCACCGACCCGTCCGCCGGGCCGGACACGAGCTCCAGCAGCGTGCTGCCGAGATCCTCCAGGACCCGCCCGAGGCTCGCGCGGGGATGCTCAGTCACCGAGTCCAGCACGCATCGACGCTAGCCGCCCCGGCCCGGGGCTATGTTGTGCGATCGTACGAAGTTGCGCCTGCATATTCGTACGATACCGCCTGTTTCCGGTCCCGCGGCGAGCCTGCCCGGGTGCTCAGAGGGCGATCCACTCCGACCAGGTCGTCACGGCATCCAGCAGGTCCGGGATGGGTGCCACGCCGATACCGGGACCAGCGGGGACGGCGAGGTGACCAGCATCAAGAACGAACGGCGCGGTGATGTCCGTGGCGTAGAACCGGTCCGAGCCCGAGGTGTCCCCCGGCAGCGTGAAGCCGGGCAGCGCGGCGAGCGTGACATTCGCGGCGCGGCCCAGGCCCGTCTCCACCATCCCGCCGCACCACACCGGAACATTGTGGGCCCGGCACACGTCATGAATCCGCCGCGCCTCGAGATAGCCGCCGACCCGCCCGGCCTTGATGTTGACGATCCGGCACGCGCCCAGCCGGATGGCGTCAGCTGCCGCCTGAGCCGAGGTGATCGACTCATCCAGGCAGACCGGGGTCCGGATCAGCGTGGCCAGGTCGGCGTGGGCCAGGATGGCGTCCTCGGGCAGCGGCTGCTCGATCAGCAGGAGGCCGAAATCGTCCAGCTTCGCCAGCTGCTGGGCGTCGGCCAGCGTGTACGCAGCGTTCGCGTCCACCTGCAGGGCCAGGTCGTCGCCGAAGCGCTCGCGCACGGCCCGGACCGGCGCCACGTCCCAGCCGGGCTCGATCTTCAGCTTGATGCGCACGTACCCCGCGTCCAGGTAGCCGCCCACCACTTCCAGCAGCTCCCCGATGGAGTCCATGATCCCGACTGAGACCCCGCAGGGGACGCGGTCGCGCACGGCTCCCAGCTCGCGGCCCAGCGGCACGCCGCGAGCCCGGAGCTCCGCGTCGAGCACGGCCATCTCCAGCGCGGCCTTCGCCATCCGGTGACCGTGGAATCCCGACAGGGCCGGGCCGACGGCCGGGCCGTCCAGGCGGTCCGCCTGGCCGAGGGCCGGGATGAAGAACCGCCGCAGCACATCCAGGCACGCATCCAGGTACTCCGAGGAGTAGACCGGCTCGGTCTGGGCCACGCACTCGCCCCAGCCCTCGGCGGCGGCGGTGACGGCGCGCAGCAGCAGCGCCTCCTTGGTCCGCTGCGTCCCGAACGAGGTCCGGAACGGCGCGACGAGCGGCATCTCGATCCGGCGCAGCTCGATGCCCGCCAGCCGGATGCCGTTCCCGCCGGCGTCACCGGCGTCGGGGCTCAGCCCCGGCTTGTCCGCGGTTGTCGTGTCTGTCATCGCAAGGGCGGCTTCCTGTCCGGCCGTTACCCGCGCACGCGGGTCAACGGGATATTCGCGTACGTGGGAGCGGGCGAGCCAAAGTCCAGTACTTCGCCCGTGGCCGAGAGGTAACGTCCGGCGCCCATCGGCGCCAGCCGCAGCGCGGCGCCTGGCTCGTCCGCGCCGCCGGGCGCCGGCACCTCCTGGATGACTGGTGAGCTGCCGTCCTGGTAGACCCGGTACCAGGCGACCGGGACGCCCCAGGCCGCCATGGCATAGCTGCCCGCCTCGCCCGGGGCGAGGGCGGACGGGGGCGTGCTGGCCTCGTCGTTCTTGTAGCGGACCGTCCCGTCGCGAAGATCCTGCAGGTAGCGCACCCGGCCGCCGGGGTCAGCCAGGAAACGGAACCGGCCGGCGCCGCAGTCCTCCAGCGGGCGGGTCGTCGGGGCGGGCAGCTGGCCGCCGGTCGTCTCCGTCCCGCGAACGCACAGGCGGCCATCGGCCGTCAGCACCTGGACCCGGTCCATGCGCCCGACGTACTCGCCGGCGAGCTCGCCGGGCGCCGGGTCGCTCCCGGCGTCCGCGGGGCTGGTGCCCCGGCCGCTGCCGGCAGCGGCTGACGGCCGCCCTGGCACGGCCGTCGCGCGGCCCGGCGCGGCCCCGGCCAGATGCTTGGCGATCCGGTGGGCGAGCTGATTCTGCAGCGAGTGGTTGAAGTAGTTGGTCAGGATCACCATGCCGATTCCGGTGTCGGGCAGCCAGCACAGCTGGGACTGGAAGCCGAATCCGGATCCGCCGTGGTGCCGCACCCGGACGCCCGGCTCCCACTCATCGAGATACAGGCCCAGGCCGTACCCGCGGGCCTGGCCGGGCGCCGGGAACGAGATCTTGTACTGCTCGCGCAGCAGGTCGGCGGTCAGCAGCTGCTCGCCGCCGCGCAGGTGGTTCTGCACGTAGCGGAGCGCGTCATCGACACTGCTGTAGAGCCCGCCGGCGGCGACCATCGGAATCTTCACCGGGAGCGGCCTGCCGGCTTGCTCGAACGGCCGCCAGTGCCCGATCGCCCGGCCGGAGTCGGCTGCGATCACTGCGCCGTCGAAGGTGGACCTGGTCAGGCCGAGCGGCTCGAGCAGGCGCTGCTGCACATATCGCTCGAAGCTCATTCCAGAGCAGCGCTGGAGTATGTACCCGGCGAGGTCAATGCCGAGATTGGAGTACTCGTGATGCTGCCCGACCGGGAACCGCAGCCAGGTGCCGTAGATGCTCTGGCAGTGCGCCTCGAAGTCGCCATCGCCGATCGAGTAGTTCGAGCCCTCGGGTGCCTCGTGGGTGAATCCCGCGGTGTGGCTCAGCAGGTGGCGCAGGGTGATCCTCGACGCCGGCTGGCTCTCGAACGTGCTGGCTACGGTGAATTCCGGGAGGTAGGCCGTGATGGGCTCGTCCAGGTCAACCAGCGCGTCCCGGACCGCCAGCAGGACGCTGGTGGCGGTGTAGAGCTTGGATGTTGACTGGACGCTGAACCTCGTCCGGGTGGTCACTGGTGCGGACGGCCCCCGGGCGGTGGTCCCGAATCCGGCCGACCACAAGATGCTGCCCGCATCGCAGATGCCGACCGCCGCGCCCGGGATGCCGTGCTGCCGTAGCTCGCCAGGGAGCTCCCGGGTCAGGCTCTCGGCCAGGGCATCGATTCCGGGTGGCACTTGCGCGTCTCCTGTCGAGGCTGTGACCAGCGATTTTCCGCACGCGAGCTTCAGGATAACGACCCATTGCGGACACCAGTCTGTTCGCGAGGACATATCCGGCCGGACCATTTCGGATCCCTGCACCAGCACGAGCGCGCGCCAGTGCGGGACCGTGGGCCGGTCGGCATGGCCGCAGCCAGACGGAGTCCTGATGACAGCAGTGCGCGAGATCGACCCATCGTTTCGTGACCTGCCTGCGCGGGCGCTGGGCAGCGCAGCCCTCCAGCGAGCGCAGGAACTGGGCGCTGAGCACGCCGACTTCCGCCTGGAGCGCGTCCGGATCGGCCGGCTCCGGCTGCGCGATGGACTGCTCGCTGCCTCCGCCGACGAGGAGAGCACCGGGCTGGCCGTCCGGGTCCTGTGGCGGGGCGCCTGGGGGTTCGCGTCGGGCAGCACGCTGACCGCCGCGGCGGCCCGGGCACTGGCCAGCCAGGCGGTAGCGACAGCGCGGGCCAGCCGGGGACTGCAGGCCTGCCCGGCTGGCCTGGCCGCCGAGCCGGTCTACCCGGACGCCACCTGGATCTCGGCCTACGAGGTCAACCCGTTCGATGTGCCGGAGGCCGAGCGGGCCGAGCGGCTGGCCGGCCTGTCGCACCAGCTGCTGGCTGCCGCCGGGGTCGACCATGTTGACGCGTCGCTGACCCAGGTGCAGGAGAACAAGTTCTACGCCGACCTGGCCGGGACCACGACCACTCAGCAGCGAGTCCGCATCAAGCCCGAGCTCACGGCGGTGGCCGTGGACCGGGGCGGCGGGTCCTTCTGCTCGATGCGCACGCTCGCCCCGCCGGCCTGGCCGTGGCTGGGAGTACCTGACCGGGGCCGGCTGGGATTTCGATGCCGAGATCGCCGAGCTGCCCGAACTGCTCCGCGAGCACACGATGGCGCCCAGCGCCGAGGCCGGCCCCTGCGACCTGGTCATCGATCCGTCGAACCTGTGGCTGACGATCCACGAGTCGGTCGGTCACGCCACCGAGCTCGACCGGGTGCTCGGCTACGAGGCAGGCTTCGCCGGGACGAGCTTCGCGGGGCTGGACCAGCTGAACTCGCTGCGCTACGGCAGCGCGTCGATGACGGTGACGGGCGACCGGACCGCCGAGCACGGACTGGCCACCATCGGCTACGACGATGAGGGCGTAGCCGGGCAGGAGTTCGACATCATCCGTGACGGCGTGCTGACGGGCTTCCAGCTCAGCCGTCAGCTGGCCCGGGCCGGCGGCCTCGGCCGCTCGAACGGATGCGCGTTCGCCGCCTCGGCCGGCAGCATCCCGCTCCAGCGGATGCCCAACGTCTCGCTGGCGCCCGGGCCGGCCGGGGTGTCGGCGGCGGATCTCATCGCCGGAGTCGACCGGGGCATCTACATCAAAGGTGACCGGTCCTGGTCGATCGACATGCAGCGGTTCAACTTCCAGTTCACGGGCCAGCAGTTCTACCGGATCAAGAACGGCAGGCTGGCCGGGCAGCTCCGCGATGTCGCCTATCAGGGGACGACCACGCAGTTCTGGGGCGCCATGGAGGCGGTCGCCGGGCCCGCCAGCTACCTGCTCGGGGGTTCCTTCGACTGCGGCAAGGGGCAGCCGGGACAGGCGGCGCCGGTGTCCCATGGCTGCCCGGCCGCCCTGTTCCGCAACGTCAGCGTGCTCAACACCCGCAGCGAGGGGGGCCAGTGACCGCCCCGGACGGCATGAGCCTGGCGGCCGACAGCGTCCAGGAAATCGCTGAGGCGGCCCTGGCCGCCTCAGCCGCGGACGGCTGCATCATCCTGATCGACGAGCACAGCGAGGCGAACCTGCGGTGGGCGGCCAGCTCGCTCACCACCAGCGGCCAGACCCGGACCCGCTCCGTGACGGCCATCTCCGTGTTCGAGAAAGGCGCCGGGACCTGCGTTGGCCTGGTTACCCGGACCGTCACCAGCACCGCGGAGGCCAGGACGCTCGCGCGGCTGGCCGACGCCGCCGGCCGCCAGGCACCGCCGCGCCCGGATGCCAGCCCGCTGGTCGGCAGGTACGACCACGACGACGACTGGAGCGCCAGTCCCGGCGCGACCGGTATCGATGCGCTCGACGGGCTCGCCGCTGGCCTGCGCGCGGTGCTGCGCCAGTGGCGTCGCCAGGGCCGCCAGCTGTCTGGCTTCGCCCATCATCAGCTGGACTCCTGGTTCCTGGCCAGCTCGACCGGCCTGCGGCGGCGCTTCGACCAGCCGGACGGCCGGCTGGACGTGACCGGCAAGACCGGGGACCTGCGCAGCTCGGCCTGGTCGGGCGTGCACGCGCCGGACTTCGCCACCGTGGACGTGGCCGCGCTCGCCGATGCCCTGAGCCAGCGCCTGGCCTGGCAGGACCGGCGCCTCGACCTGCCGGCCGGCCGTTATGAGACGATCCTGCCGCCGGCCGCCGTGGCGGACCTGATGATCCGCGCCTATCAGCAGGCCTCCGCCCGCGCCGCCGACGAGGGCCGCAGCGTGTATGCCGCAGCGGCCGGCGGGAACCGGATCGGGGAGCGCCTGTCGCCGCTGCCGCTGACGCTGCGCTCGGACCCCGGCCAGGCCGGCCTGGAGTGCCTGCCATTCGACGTCGTCACCGATCCCGGCGGCGGCCTGCAGTCGGTGTTCGACAACGGCCAGCCCGTCACGGCAGCGGACTGGATCAGCCAGGGCCAGCTCACCGACCTGGTGCGCACCCGCTGGTGGGCGGCGCAGACCGGGCTGCCGGCCCGGCCCGGGCCGGCCAACCTGATCCTCGACGCCGGCAGCGAGACCACCCTGGACCAGATGGTCGCCGCCACCGAGCGCGGCCTGCTGCTGACCTGCTTGTGGTACGTGCGCGAGGTCGACCCCCGCACCCTGCTGCTCACCGGCCTGACCCGGGACGGCGTCTACCTGGTGGAGAACGGCCGGGTGCAGGGCGCGGTAAACAATTTCCGCTTCAACGAGTCGCCGCTGGACCTGCTGAGCCGGGTCGCCGAGGCGGGCGCTGCCGAGCACACGCTCCCCCGCGACCGTGCCGAGGCCTTCCGGCGCGTCATCATGCCGCCGGTCCGGGTCCCCGACTTCAACATGTCCACCGTCAGCGCCGCCATCTGATTCCAAGCATATGCTTGACATGCGGCTGGCTCGCTGTCTAGATTCCAAGCATGTCCTTGGATTCTGGCCAGCCGGCCGCCCCGGCAGCTGAGCCCGGCCCGCCGCAGCGGCCGCGCGGGCAGCGGCGGCGGCTGCTGGATGACCCGCGCAGCATGCGGGCACTGGCCCACCCGCTACGGCTGGAACTGCAGGTGATCGTCGGCCGGGCCGGGCGGATCACCACCGCCGACGCTGCGCGCATCCTGGGCATCAGCCACGCACTGGCCTCCCACCACCTGCATCAGCTGGCCAAGTACGGCTTCCTCGAGCAGGTCAGCGGCTCCGACAACCGGGAACGGCCCTGGCAGCTGGTGTCGACCTCGACCAGCTTCGAGGGGCTGGAGGACAAGCCGGGCGGCGCGGCCGCTCTCCAGGCCTTCGAGCAGGTCGCCGCGGAGCGGACAATCGAGAGCCTGCTGGACTGGCAGGAGCGCCGCGCCAGCTGGTCGCCCGGCTGGCGCCAGCATTCCGGCATCGGCAACAGCGGCGTGTACCTGACCGAGGAGGAGCTGGCCGGGCTGGTCACCGGCATGGAGCAGCTGATCCAGCGGTACATCGACGAGCGGCCGATCGACGACCTGGAGTCCCG
Organism: uncultured Actinomycetota bacterium; assembly: GCA_963780555.1. Lineage (GTDB taxonomy): Bacteria > Actinomycetota > Actinomycetes > Streptosporangiales > Streptosporangiaceae > DASUBV01. The sequence continues at coordinate 2,237,384 of CAWACD010000002.1, forward strand.
GCCGCCGGGCTCGGTGCCGGTCGAGTTCACCCTGTTCGTGATTCCCCGGGAACCGGTCGATCTCCCCCGCGACGCGGCCAGCCCGGCCGATATGGCCAGCCCGGCCGATCCGGCCTGGCCCGGCGAGGGGCGGGAGCTGAGCATGCGCGCGATCGGCATGGTCCTGCGCCTGCGCGGGCTGCGGCTGCTGCTGGGCGCCGGCCTGGTCTCGCTGACCGGCGACTGGATCCTGCGCATCGGGCTGGCCTACTACATCTACGTGCTGACCGGATCGACGCTGGCCTCGGCGACGATGCTCCTGGCCTCGTTCGTGCCGCAGGTCGCGCTGAGCTCGCTGGCCGGGGTATTCGTGGACCGGTGGGACGCCAAGCGCACGATGATCGTAACCAACCTGCTGCTGGCGGCCGGCCTGCTGCCGCTGCTGGCCGTGCACCGGGCCGGCGAGGTCTGGATCGTCTATGTCGTGGTGGCCTACGAGGCCTGCGTCCAGCAGTTCTTCGCTCCGGCCCAGCAGTCGGTCATGCCGCGCCTGGTCGATGAGCAGCACCTGGTCACGGCCAACGCGCTCAACGGCCAGGCCACCGACATCTCCCGGCTGGCCGGGTCGGCGGCGGGCGGCGTGCTGGCCGCGGCGGGCGGGATCGCGGCGGTGACGGTGGCCGACCTGGCCAGTTTCCTGGCCGCGGCGCTCCTGATCGCCCGGCTCCCGGCCCTGCGGCCGGCCACTACCCCGGCCGAGCCGGTGGCACCAGACGCAAGCCCGGCCGAAGGCACTCCGGCGGGCCCGGCAGGCCCGGCGGGCCTGCCGGAACTGGCCGGCGCCGAGGACGCCGCCGACCGGGCGGTCCGGGTCACCGTCCGGGCGCGGCTGGCCCAGCTGCGCAGCGAGTGGGCCGACGGGCTGCAGGTGTCGGTGCGGCAGCCGGTCCTGCGGGTCGTGCTGATCTTCCTGGCCGTCACCAGCATCGGCGAGGGCATCATGGGGACGCTGTTCGCGCCGTTCGTGCGGTCGGTGCTGCACGGCTCGGGCCCGGACTACGGCGTGATCGTGGCCGCGCAGGCCATCGGCGGCATCGGCGGCGGGCTGATCGCGGCCGCGGTAGGCCACCGGTTCCGCCCGGCGTGGCTGTTCGGCGCCGGCGCGGTGGCCTTCGGCACCGTCGACCTGGCGCTGTTCCTGTACCCGCTGGCCCACGTCGCGGTGTGGCCGGCGATCGTGCTGATGATCGTCGTCGGGGTGCCCGGCGCCCTGCTGCTGGCCGGGGCCATGACCCTGCTGCAGAGCGCCGCCGCCGACAGTCACCGCGGCCGGGTGTTCGGGGCGCTCGGCGCCGTCGAGGGCGTCGCCGTCGTGGCCGGCACGATCGCGGCCGGGTTCCTGGGCCAGTCAGTCGGGATCATCCCGGTGCTCGCCGCGCAGGGCGGCGGCTACGTGGCGGGCGGCATCGCGGTGCTGATCGCGCTGCGGGCGCAGCGCGCCCCGGCCCCGCCGGAGCCCGCGACCGCTACCGAGACCGCGGGCCTGGCCGCGCCACCGGACGCCCCGGCCGCTGCCCGTGCGGCCAGCGCCGATGTTGCCGATGCCGGTTCCGGCGCCGCCGCAGCAGATGCCGGTGTCGCCCCGGCCAGCGGGCGCTAGCGAGCCGGCTGCCCGGCCGCCATCAGGAACCGGTCCATGATGCGGGTGCTGGCCTGCAGCGCCGCGACCGGAACCCGCTCGTCCACGCCGTGGAACATCGCGTAGTAGTCGTAGCCCTCGGGCAGCAGGAGCGGGGTGAAGCCGTAGCACGCCATCCCCAGCCGGGCGAACTGCTTGGCGTCGGTGCCGCCGCTCATGCAGTACGGGACAACCGTGCCGCCGGGGTCCTCGGCCAGCAGCGCGGCCGTCATCGCGGCGACGACCGGCCGGTCCAGCGGCGCCACCACCGGCGGCTCGCAGTGCAGGAACTCCCAGCTCACCTGCGGGCCGGTCAGCTCGTCCAGGGTCGCGGCGAACTCCTGCTCATAACCGGCCAGCACCCGGCCGTCGACGTAGCCGACCGCCTCGCCGGGGATCACGTTGACCTTGTAGCCGGCCTGCAGCATGGTCGGGTTCGCGCTGTTGCGCACCGTGGCCGCGACGAGCGCGGCCGCCGGGCCCAGGCCGTCCAGCGGCGCATCCGGGTCCAGGGGCCCGGCGCCGTCCGGCGCGACGGCGGCGGTGATCGCCGCGATCGCGGCCTGGACGGCGGGGATCAGCCGCACCGGCCACTGGTAGGCGCCGATCCGGGTGATGGCCCGGGCCAGCTCGGTGACCGCGTTGTCGCCGTTGGGCTTAGAGCCGTGGCCCGCGGTTCCGCGGGCGGTCAGCTTCACCCAGGCGGTGCCGCGCTCGGCCGAGGCCAGCGGGTACAGCCGGATGCCCGGTCCGGCGTGGAAGGTGAAGGCGCCGGACTCGCCGACCGCCTCGGTGCAGCCCTCGAACAGCCCCGGGTGCTGCTCGACCAGCCAGCGGGCGCCGTACCGGGCGGTGTCCTCCTCATCGGCGGTGAAGGCCAGCACGATGTCGCGCGGCGGGCGCCGCCCGGCGCGGGCCCACTCGCGCACCACGGCCAGCACGACGGCGTCGGCGTTCTTCATGTCGACCGCACCGCGGCCCCACAGCACCCCGTCGCGCACCTCGCCGGCGAACGGGGCCACCGACCAGGCCGCCGCGTCGGCGGGCACCACGTCCAGGTGCCCGTGCACCAGCAGGGCGGGGGCGGCCGGATCAGTGCCCGCGACCCGGGCCACCACGCTGGCGCGGCCGGGGGCGGACTCCAGCAGCCGCGGGGCCAGCCCGGCCTCGGTCAGCCGGGTGGCGACATACTCGGCCGCCTCGCGCTCCCGGCCGTCGCCGCCGCCGCGGTTGGTGGTGTCGAGCCGGATCAGGTCCGCGGCCAGCCCGGCGACCTCGGCGGCCGCTCCCGGCCCGGCCCGGTCCGGTCCGGATGCCGCCGGCTCAGCCATACGCGTCCTCGACCGCCGAGGAGATCATCGTGCAGACGACCTTGAACGTCCGGATCATCTCGGTCGCCGTCGGGCTGGCGTACTCCACCAGCCGGTCCCCGGTCCGCCGCACGCCCGGCACGATCGCCGCGGCCTGGGCTAGCTGCGCGGCATCAACCTCGACCTGGACCCGGAACTGGCTGCCGGGCGCGGCCGCGGGCTCGGTCCGCCCGGCCAGCGCCATCCCGGCGGCCGCGCCGGCCCGGATCAGGGCCGCGGTCCTGGCGGGCGGCAGGCACACGGCGGCGTACCGGCTGACGCAGGTCTTGACTGGCACGGCGGGCGCGCGCGGTGCGTACCTGGCGGCGTCGGTGCAGGTCCGGTCATCGCCGGTGATCAGGACGACCGGGACCCCGAACTGGGCCGCGACGTAGGCGTTCAGCCGGCCCTCGCTGGACCGGTCGCCGTTGACCCGCACCGCGGTGATCGAGTTGGGCAGGTAGGTGTGGGCCAGCACGCCGTCGGCGCCGGCGGCGGCGTGGTACCCGACGAAGGCCACCCCGTCGACGTCGCCGTGCTGGATGCCCTCGACCATGCTGAGGTCCTTGTGCCGCCCGGTGAGCATCTCGGCCCGCTCGTCGAGCTCCTCCAGCAGCAGGTTGCGCATCGTGGCGTGCGCCTCGTTGATCAGCACCTCGGTGGCGCCGCCGTCGAAGAACCCGGCCACGGCCGCGTTGACATCGGCGGTGAACATCTTCCGGCAGCGCTGCCACTGCTCGGTGCCGGGCTCCACGTCGGCGGGCCAGGTCACCCCGGTGGCGCCTTCCATGTCGGCGGAGATAAGCAGTTTCATGCCAGCCTGCCTGACGCGGGGCGGTTCGTTACTGATGATCTTTCCGGCGGGCCGGCGGCTGCTGCCGGGACCAGCGGCGGGTCCAGCAGCCGCAGGGTCCGGGCGCTGGCGTCCAGCTCGGCGGCCACGCCGATCGGGTAGCTCTGGAAGTAGCCGCCGTGCCCGACGTTGGCCCAGGCGATCATCGGGACGCCGAGGTCGCCGAGGCGCTCCTCCAGGATCTCCTGCACGGCGGCGGGCTCGCCGCAGTTCATGAACGTGCCGGTGATCACGCCGGCCACGCCGTCGAGGTAGCCGCTGCGGCGCAGCTGGGTGAGCATCCGGTCCAGCCGGTAGTCCTCCTCGGTCTCCTCCTCGATGACCAGGATGCCGCCGCGCGCGGGCCGCGAGGTATCGGTGCCGACCGAGGAGGCGAGCAGGGTCAGGCAGCCGCCGAGGGTGACGCCCCGGGCGGTGCCGGCGTTGACTGTCACCGCCTGCGGGTAGCTGATCTGCATCGCGCGCTCGGGCTGCATGAGGGTGCGGATCATGGATCCGAAGGAGTAGTGCGCGGTAGATCCGCCCGAGCACGCCATCGGGCTGAGCAGCGAGGCCCAGCCGAGCCGGGCGGCCACCGCCTCCAGGATGGCGGTGACGTCGGAGTAGCCGGCCAGGATCTTGGGCGGCAGGCCGGCCAGCTCAGCCCAGTCGGTAGCGGCGATGGTGCGCTGCGCGCCGGAGCCGCCGCAGGCGAAGATGATCCCGGCGATGGCCGGATCCAGCAGCGCGGCGCGCAGGTCGCCGGCCCGCAGCGCGTCGTCCCCGGCCAGGTAGCGGCGCATGCTGCCAGGGTCGCGCGCGGAGCCGAAAACGACCGGGTCCAGCCCGGCGAACCGCAGCGCGTCCAGCCCGACGGCGAGTTCGGGCTGCGGGGCGGGGCTGCTGATGGTCAGCACCGCGACCCGGTCACCCGGCCGCAGCGCCGGCGGCCGGGCCAGCGACTCCAGTCCCCCGCCAGGCTCGTCTGCCATGGTCAACGGAGTGTGCTCCCCTCGGTCGTGCCAGTCGCGCCGATCGCGTCGCCGGCTGCGTCGCCAGTTGCGGCGCTGGCCGGCTGGCCAGGCACCGCGCGGCCGGCCAGGTGGCAGGCGGCTCGCTCGGCCGGCCCGGCACCGGCCGGCACGCGCGCGGCCAGCACGGGCACCGGCTCACCCTGGCACAGCCGCGCCTCGGGCCCGGCCGGGTCCTGCTGCGCCAGCAGCGGGCACCGCGGGTGGAACCGGCAGCCGCCCGGGATCGCGGTGGCGTCCGGCGGCTCGCCGCCCAGCGCCGCCCGCGGCCGGCCCCGGCTGCCGTCGGGCAGCACCGACACCAGGGCCCGGGTGTAGGGGTGCTGCGGGCTGAGCAGCACCTGGTCCACTGTCCCGGTCTCGACAATACGGCCCAGGTACATGACGGCCACCCGGTCGGCGATGTTCCAGGCCACGCCGAGGTCGTGGCTGACCACCAGGGCGGACAGGCCGAGCTGGTCGCGCAGGTCCAGGATGAGCTTCAGGATCTCCCCGCGCACCGAGGCATCCAGCGACGACACCGGCTCGTCGGCAATGATCACCGACGGGTCCAGGGCCAGCGCGCCGGCGATCACCACCCGCTGCTGCTGGCCGCCGGACAGCTCGTGCGGGTACCGCGCGGTGTACTGATCCGCGGGACGCAGGCCGGCCCGCTCCAGCGCGGACTGGACGCGCTGGTTCAGGCCGGCGGTCATGCCGTGCAGCCGCGGGCCCTCGGCGACGGCGTCGTACACGTTCTGCCGCGGGTTCAGCGCGCCCGCCGGGTCCTGCAGGACCAGCTGGGCGTGCCGACGGAACTGGCGCAGCGCGCCGCCGGAGTAGCCGAGCGGGGCGCCGGCGTAGCGGACCTGGCCGCTGCCGGGCCGGATCAGCCCGACCAGGGCACGGGCCAGGGTGGACTTGCCGCAGCCGGACTCGCCGATCAGCGCGACGATCTCGCCCCGGCCGATGCTCAGCCGGACATCGTCGACGGCGACGGCCGGGCCGCGCCCGCCGCGCGCCGGGAACACCACCCGCAGGCAGTCCGCCTCCAGCACCGGCTCGCCGCGAGCCGCAGCGCCACCGCCCGACGCGCTGCCGCCCGCGGTGGTGCCGCCCGCCCCGGAGCCGGGTGCCGCTCGCGCGGCGGCGCCGGGCAGCCCGGCGGCGGGCCCGGCCTCCGGCGCTCGGCTCGAGCTGACGCCGGACGTCCCCTCAGCACCAGCCGGGGCGGGCCCGGCCACCCCGGCCGCCCAGCCCGCCCCGGCGAGCGCGCCCGGCGCCCCCGTGGCCGGGCCCGCCGCCAGGACCTGATCTGCTACCCCGGACACGGCCGTCAAACCTGCCTCAGTCGTCACACCAGGGACATCAACCACAGCAGCGATACTTGCTGCCCGGTTGCCGCGGGCCTCGAAAGAGTCATCAGTAACGGAGTCCTGGCCACCGCTCCCGCCGGCCTGGCCTGGGCCGCCGGGCTGCTGGCCGGCGAACTCGGGCAGTACCCGGAGGCAGGCCGACTCGCGCTGCGGGCCGGCCGGCCACAGCGTCACGTCGTGCTCCCGGCAGGCCGCGAAGGCCTGCGGGCAGCGCGGCTCGAACGGGCAGCCCGGCAGGTCGGCCCGCAGGTCCGGCGGCTCCCCCGGCAGCCCGGCCGGGGCCAGCCGCGACGCCGGGTCACCGGTGCGCGGGAAGGCGCGGGCCAGGATCCCGGTGTAGGGGTGCCGCGGCGCGTCCAGCAGCTGCCCGGACGGGCCGATCTCCACCAGCCGCCCGGCGTACATGACCGCCAGCCGGTCGCAGGCCTGGGCCAGCACCGAGAAGTCGTGGCTGATCACGATCATGGCCAGCCCGTGGTCCCGGACCAGGTCGGTGAGCAGGGCCAGGATCTGCGCCTGCACGATCACGTCCAGTGCCGTGGTCGGCTCGTCGGCGATGATCAGGTCCGGCTGGCAGGCCAGCGCCATCGCGATCATGACCCGCTGCCGCTGCCCGCCGGACAGCTCGTGCGGGTAGCTGGCCTGGCGCCGGGCCGGCACGCCCACGCTGTCCAGCAGCCCGGCGGCGCGCTTGTCCGCCTCGCGGCGGCTGCCCTGGCCGTGCAGCAGGATCGGCTCGCGGATCTGCTCGCCGATGGTCTGCACCGGGTTGAGCGCGCTCATCGCGCCCTGGAACACCACCGACGCCTCGGCCCAGCGCACCGCGCGCAGCTTCTGCCAGCCCAGCTGCAGCACGTCCTCGCCCTTGAACAGCACCTGGCCGCCGGTCCGGGCACTGGCCGGCAGCAGGCGCAGCAGGCTGAGCGCGACCGTCGTCTTGCCCGATCCGGATTCCCCGGCCAGGCCCAGGGTCTGCCCGGCGGCCAGCGTGAAGTCCACGCCGCGGACGGCGCGCACGTCACCGGAGTCCATCCGGTAGGTGATGGCCAGGTCGCGGACCTCCAGCAGCTCCGCCATCACCGGCCGCCCGGCATCCGCGGGTTGAGGATCTGCTCGACGGCGCGGCCGACCACGATGAACCCGAGCACCACCACGGCGATGGCGATGCCCGGCGGCAGCAGGTACCACCACGCGCCCTCGCTGATCGCGCCCTGGTTGAAGGCCTGATTCAGCATCGACCCCCAGGACACGTCGGCCGGGTTGCCCAGGCCCAGGAACGTCAGCGTCGTCTCGGACAGGATCGAGTTGGCGATCGTCAGCGTGCTGGACACCAGGATCAGCGGCATCACGTTCGGCAGCACCTGGCGGAGCATGATCTGCACATCGCCGGCGCCCAGCGCCCGGGCCCGCTCGATGAACGGCCGGGCCTCCACGGCCAGCGTCTGGGCCCGGATCAGCCGGGCCGTCGGCGACCACGAGGTGACCGCGATCGCGATCGTGATCGAGGTGCTGCCCTGGCCCAGCACGGCGGCCAGCGCGATGGCCAGCGGCAGGCTGGGCAGGGCCAGGAACCAGTCGGTGATCATCATCAGCACCCGCGACAGCAGGCCGCCGAAATGCCCGGCGACCAGGCCGATGGCGCCGCCCAGCAGCACCGTCAGCCCGGTCGCGATCAGCCCGATGGCCAGCGACGGCCGGGCGCCCCAGATCAGCAGCGTCAGGATCGACCGGCCCGGCTGGTCGGTGCCCAGCGGGTAGTGCGCGCTCGGCGGGGCCAGCGACTGCCCGGTCGCGCCGACCACGCTCAGGTCGGCGGGATGGATGAACAGCGGCGCGGCCAGGGCCAGCCCGCCGATGACGACCAGCAGCGCCAGCCCGGCCAGGCCCGCGGGACGGCGGGCGTAGGCGCGGCAGAACCGGCGCAGCGGCGCCAGCCGGGACGGGGCAGCCGGCCGGCCGGGTGATCGCGGTCCTATACTGTAGGCGTGAGGACGGCGTACCGGTGCCGGGCGTACCCGGACGCGGAGCAGCAGGCGATGCTGAACCGCACGTTCGGCTGCGTGCGCGTGGTCTGGAACCGGACGCTGGCCGCCCGGCAGGCCCGGTACGCCGCCGAGCGCAGGTCCATGTCGCTACGCCCAGACGGACGCGGGCGCTGACCGTGATGAAACGCGACCCGGAACTGGCGTGGCTGAACGAGGTGTCCTGCGTCCCGCTGCAGCAGGCGCTGCGCCATCAGCACGCCGCGTTCCGGGCGTTCTTCGCCCGGCGCGCCCGCTACCCGCGGTTCAAGTCCCGGCGCGGCCGCCAGTCCGCCACCTACACCCGGTCGGCGTTCCGGATGAAGGGCACCGACCTGTAGCTGGCGAAGATGAGCGAGCCGCTGAAGGTCATCTGGACCTGGCCCGGCATCGACCTGGCCGCGCTGAACCCCACGTCGGTGACCGTGGCCCGCGACCCGGCCGGCCGGTGGTTCGTGACCTTCCACGCCGAGGTTCCCGGACCCGGAACCGCTGCCCGCGACCGGCGCCGCCGTCGGGCATCGACCTCGGGCTGACGGACTTCGCGGTCCTGTCGGACGGCGAGCGGATCCCGCACCCGCGGCACATGGACCGGCACGAGCAGCGGCTCAAGCGGTAGCAGCGGCGGCTGGCCCGCTGCCAGAAAGGCTCCGCCAACCGGGCCAAGGCCGCGCGGAAGGTGGCCCGCGCGCACGCCCGGGTGGCCGACGCGCGCCGCGACTTCCTGCACCAGAAGCCAGCACCGACCTGATCCGCCGGTTCGACGTCATCGCCGTCGAGGACCTGGCCGTCGCGCAACATGGTCCGCAACCGGTCGCTGGCCCGCGCCATCTCCCGCACCGGGTGGGCCGAGTTCCGGCGCCAGCTGGAGTACAAGGCGGAACGTTACGGCCGCACCATCGTGGTCGCCGACCGCTGGTTCCCCTCCAGCAAGACGTGCTCGGCGTGCGGGTTCCTGCTCGCCGAGCTTGACCTCGGGACACGCCAGTGGACGTGCCCGGCCTGCGGCACCCGGCATGACCGGGACATCAACGCCGCCAAGAACATCCTTGCCGCCGGGCTGGCGGCAGCCGCCACAAAAGGCGGCGATGCCTGCGGAGCGGACGTCAGACACGGCGAGGCAACCTCCCGTGCAGACCGCAGTGAACCAGGAACCCCGACCCGCGAGGGCCGGAATCCCCGTCCTTCAGGGCGGGGAGTAGTCAAGAGTGCCGCACTCTCGGGTCCAGGAACCGGTAGCACACGTCCGCCAGCAGGTTCATCACGATCACCGAGGCGCTGAAGATCAGGAACGTGCCCTCCAGCAGCGGCAGGTCCGGGATCTGCAGCGCCTGGAAGGTCAGGTAGCCCAGGCCCGGCCAGGAGTACACCGTCTCCACCGTGATCGCCCCGGTGACCAGGCCGCCGAGCTGCAGGAAGATCACCGTGACGGTGGGCAGCAGGGCGTTGGGCACGGCGTGCCTGCGCCGGACCTCAGCATCTCTCAGTCCCTTGGCCCGGGCCGTCAGCAGGTACGGGCTGCCCAGCTCGTCGATGACCGACGAGCGCATGATCGTCACGTACTGCGCGTAGACCACCAGGACCAGGGTCAGGCACGGCAGCACCAGGTGGTGCAGGACGTCCAGGATGTGGGCCGCGTTCAGCCCGCCGGCCATCCCCGGCGTGGACATGCCGCCCGCCGGGAACAGCGCCGGGATCGGGCCGAAGCCGGGGCTGAACAGCACCAGCAGGATGATCCCGAGCCAGAAGGTCGGCACCGACCACAGCGCCACCGACGTGCTGGAGGCGACCCGGTCCAGGGCGCTGCCCGGCTTCCAGCCGCTGCGCACGCCCAGCCACAGCCCGATCGCCACCGAGATGATCGTGGAGGAGCCCATCAGCAGCAGCGTCGGCCACAGCCGGCTGGCCACCAGCGAGGAGACCGGCTGCTGGAACTGCCAGGAGTAGCCCAGGTTGCCCTGCAGCGTGTGCAGCACGAACTGCCAGAACCGCTCCAGCACCGGCTGGTTGACCCCGAGCTGCTTGCGCAGGAAGGCCAGCTGCGCGGCGCTGGTCGGGCGGCCGCGGGTCAGCGCGGCCACCGGGTTAGACGGCATCAGGCTGAAGATGATGAACCCCAGCACCAGCAGCATGACGAAGCTGGCCAGCGCGGCCGCGATTTTCCGCGCCAGGTAGCCGGCGAACTCCCGGCCCGAGCCGCTGCCGCCGCGGCCGGCGGCGGGCGCCTGCCGCCGGGCATCCGGCAGCAGGGCCGCTCCACGCCAGCAGAAACGGGGGTCGTGCCGCCCGCTGGCACCGCGCCGCTGGTCATGGCGCCGCCGCGCTACTCACGCTCACCCGCCGTGCGCCGCCGCCAGATCACCAGCCCGGCTCCGGCCAGCACCACGACCACCACGATGATGATCACGATCCACACCGCGGCGCTCGATGAGCTGGAGCTCGCGGCCGCGACCGGGGTCGCGGTCCGCCAGTTGATGAACGTGTCCTGCCCTGGCCAGAAACCCTGCCCGTTGGCGTGGCCGTAGAAGAAGTCGCTGACGTGGTCGGAGCGGACCGCGCCCAGGCTGTCCTGGTAGTACAGCATGATGTCGACATTGGCCTGGTACAGGATCTGCTGCATCTGGTCGATGGTCTGCGTCCGCTGCGGCACGGTGAAGTCGCCGACCTGCTGCTGGAACAGCTTGTCGAAGTTCTTGTCGCAGAAGAACGCATCGGTGTTGCCGCCGGTCATGTTGTTCAGCGGCAGCGTCGCGCAGGTCTGGATGGACAGCAGGTAGGTCGGGTCCGGCCCGGTGGCCCAGCCGTCCATCAGCATGTCCCAGGTGCCCTTGGGCAGCGCCGCGTTGAGCGCGTTGAAGCTCATCGACTGGATCTGCACCTTGACCCCGATGGCCTGCAGCCATTCCTGCAGGTACGGCGCGATCTGCGCGTCGCTGGACTCGTCGGAGTGGATGCCCAGCCGCAGGGTCAGCGGCTTGTGCGTCTTCGGGTCAGTCCGGATGCCGCCCGCGCCCCGCTTGTAGCCCGCCGAGTCCAGGATCTGGTTCGCCTTGGCCGGGTCGTAGTTCTCCGCGATGCCGGCCGGCGGGTTCCACCACCACTGGGGGTAGGCGGGCGGCAGGTACCCGGCACCGGGCACGCCCAGGCCGTTGATCACCTTGGTCACCAGCGTCTTGCGGTTGATGGCCAGCGCGATCGCCTCGCGGACCCGCGGGTCGTGCAGCGCCGGGCTGCCATTGCCGAAGCTGCGGCCGGTCCGGGTCTTGGCCCGGGGTTGAGCTCCAGGCCGACCCAGCTGTTGGAGGCCTGCGCCGACAGGGTCAGCTTCTTGTTCCCCTTCAGGCCCTGGTACTGGGTGGCGGTCAGGTCGTCGATCACGTCCAGCTGCCCGCTGCGCAGCGCGGCCACCGCGGCGTCGGAGTTGCTGAAGTACTGCATGATCAGCGTGCTGTACTTCGGCGCGCCCATGAAGAAGTGCTTGTTGGCCTTGAGCGTCGTGTACTGGTTGGCCACGTTGCCGGCCAGGATCCACGGGCCGTAGCCCACCACCGGGAAGGTCATGTTCTTGAACTTGCCGAGGTTCGGCACCTGGCTGGCCCACACGTGCTCGGGCACGATCGGGATGCCCGTGACCGGCACGCTGATGTACAGCATGTTGGCCTGGGGCTTCTTGGTGGTGATCACCAGCGTGGTCGGGTTCGGCGCGGTCACGGTGGCGAAGTTGGCCACCAGCGAGCCGTTCGAGGTCGCGGCTACCTGGTTGTGCATGATCAGGTTGAAGGTCCAGGCCGCGTCGGCGGCGGTCAGCGGCTTGCCGTCGGACCACTTCAGCCCGGACCGGATCTTGAAAGTCCAGGTCAGGTGGTCCGGCGAGGTGGTCCAGGAGGTGGCCAGGTACGGCGCGGGCTTGCCCTGCTCAGTGATCATGGTCAGCGTCGGGTAGATGCTGCCCAGCACGTTCAGCTCGCCGTCGAAGTAGGACAGGAACGGGTTGAACGTGGAGATCGAGGTGTCGGCCTCGATGCGCAGCGTCGAGCCGGGCGAGCTGGCGGTGGTAGCCGCCGAGGCGGCGGGCGCGGCGGCGCCCGCGGCCAGCCCGCCGCAGGCCAGCAGCGCGGCGCCGGCCAGGGCGGTGATCCGGTACCGGGCGGGCAGGCGGTAGCGGGCGGCCCGGCCGGCCGAGCGCGCAGCGCCGGGGCGCCGCCACGGGTAGCGGATTCTCATCTGGGGTCGCTCCCTTCCCGTGATCACCTCAGTCGCGCCGGCCCGGTATCCCCCATGACAGGCTGAGCCGCAGCGGCGCAGCCGCCCCGCTCGCCGGCCCCGCGTCGCGCAACCGCATTGTCGCCAGACATGCGGTGAGTACAACATGGTTCATAAAATCCGGTCAAGACATAAGATTGCACGACTTCATACATGGGGAGCCCGGTGAGCGAGGCGTCAGAACTCCGCGTTTCCGAGCGGATACGGCAGCGGCTCGGCGACCTGTCGCCGTCCGAGCGCAAGATCGCCCGGCTGCTGCTGTCCGGGCCGCCCACCATGGGCCTGGAGTCCTCCGCCCGGCTGGCCCAGCACGCCGGGGTGAGCGGCCCGACCATCAGCCGGTTCGTGACCGGCCAGCTCGGCTACGAGAATTACGCCGCGTTCCAGGAGGCGCTGCGCGAGGAGATCAGCGCCCGGGTGCTGACCCCGGTGGAGCTCTACCGCCGCTACCAGCCCGGCCAGGAGCAGCCCGGCGTGCTGGACCGGTGCGGCCGCGCGCTGAGCGAGTCAGTCAGCTCCAGCGTGCACGGCCTCGACCCGGATGATTTCACCCGCGCGGTCGGCTTGCTCACGGCCCGGCGGCATCGGGTCAGCGCGATCGGCGGCTGGTTCAGCCACCTGGCTGCTGCTTACCTGGTGGCTCTGCTGCGGGAGATCCGCCCGGACGTGCACCTCGTGCCCCAGGTGCCCAGCGAGCGCGCCGCGGCGCTGGCTGACCTGGGCAAGCGCGATGTGGTGGCCGTGTTCGACTTCCGCCGTTACGAGCGCGACACCGATGAGTTCGCCCGCGCCGCGCGGGCTGCCGGAGCGCGGATCGTGCTGTTCACCGACCCGTGGATGTCCCCGGTCGCCGACATCGCCGACACGCTGCTGCCGGCCAACGTCGCCGGGATGTCCCCGTTCGTGAGCCTGGCGCCGGCCATCGCCGTCGTCGAGACCCTGATGATCGCTGCCGCTGAGCAGCTCGGTGATGCGGCCCGCGGCCGGTTCGAGCAGTTCGGCGACATCGCCGAGCACTGGATCCAGGCCCGGCCCTCGGCCGCCCCGCCAGCTGACGGCGCGGCCGGGCCGTTATGGCCGGCCCGGCCGGGCCGGCCGCGCCGGGCGGCTACTCCGGGGCCAGCGGCGTGACGGCGGAGTCCGGTTCGATCCGGTTCTGCTCCGTCGCGCTGGACTGCCCCGAGCCCGCCCGGCTGGCGGCGTTCTACGCCGAGATCACCGGCGGGCGGGTGACATACGCGGCTGCGGACTGGGCCACGGTCCGCTCGCCCGGCGGCCGGATCGACTTCCAGGCCGCGCCCGGCTACACCCCGCCGCCCTGGCCGGACCCGGCCTCGCCGATGCAGATGCACCTCGACTTCGACGTCGATGACCTCGATGCCGCCGAGGCCCGGGTGCTGGCCGCCGGGGCGACCAGGTTCGCCCGCCAGCCCAGCGAGCACTGCCGCGTGTACGCCGACCCGGCCGGTCACCCGTTCTGCCTGTGCACCGAGGACGTCCCCGGCTAAGGTGCCGGCCGTCCCGCACAGCCGGGCCGCGACCCGGCCGGCGGCGGCCTGCGGGCGCCTCAGCCCGGGCCGGTCATCCTGGCCTCGTCGATAACGGGCTCGAACAACTCGACGGGATTGCCGGACGGATCCTCGACCAGGATCTGCCGGCCGCCGACGCCCGTGACGATGTCGTTGCGGAAGTGCGCGCCGTGCTCCCGCAGGCCCGCCACCAGGGTCTCCAGGTCCGCGACCTCGATGGCGAACCGGTTCCAGCCACCCGGGGCGGGCAGCGTGCCGTCGGGCATGGCCTGCCCGCCGCCCGGCCCGCCGCCGGGCGCGCTGAGCACCAGGCGCAGGTCGCCGCGCGCCAGCATGGCGAACGCCGGGGCCGGGTGCATGATCTCGGTGAAGCCGAGCAAGTCGCAGTAGAACACGATGGCAGCATCGACATCGGTGACGATGTACCGGACGCTCACGCTGGGCATCGGCTGCTCCTCAGGGTCCGCCGGCCGGGCGCGAGCCGCACGGCCGGGCCTGCGCGAAACGCTACCGCAGCGGCCGGCCGGGGACAGTCAGGCCAGGATCAGCTTGCGGCAGAAGGCCATGGTGTGGTCGACCGTGAACCCGGCCCGCCGGTACAGGGTCACCGCCCCGGTGGGCGAGTCGGCGTCGACCTCGAGCGAGGCGCTGCAGCAGCCGGCCGCCCTGGCCGCGCCCATCGCCCGCCACAGCAGCGCGCTGGCGATGCCGTGCCCGCGGCTGGCGCGGCGGGTGCCGACCACCGGGATGTCCAGATCGCGGCGGCCGGTGACCCGGCTACGGGCTTCCGATTCGGCAGCGACGATGACGCCGGCCGGAGTCCCGCCGGCGTAGGCCACGAAGCTGAACTCCGGCTGGCAGGCCCCGCTGCCCAGGAAGTGCGCCCACGAGCTGGTCGTCGTCTCCGTCGAGCCCCAGTTGTCGCCGAAGGCCTCGTTGCGGATCAGCCGGGCGTCCTCGATCCGATCGGGGGTGAGCGGGACGATGTCCGTGCCCGGCGGCACCGTGACCGGCCCGGCAGGCAGTCCGGTCGTGAGATCGCGCAGCATCCCGTGGTAGCGCCGCGCGGGCTGGTAACCGCGCGCGGCGAACAGCTCCATCGCTGCCGCGCCGGCCGACGGGCAGGCGGCCAGGAGCGCCATCGGGCGCCCCGCGAAGCGCTCCTGGTGCAGCGGGACGGCTGCTCGCTGGGCCCAGTCCAGCAGCCAGGTGCCCAGGCCGCGTCCCCGGTAGCCGGGATGCACGCCGCCGGCGTAGACGATCTCGTGCACCGGGTCGGCCGCGGGGCGCACGGTGATCAGGCCGTAGCCGGCCAGGGTGGCGCCGTCCCAGATGGCGGCCGAGCCGCGCCCGAAGTCCCGCTGCGGGTGGCCGAAGCCGGCCAGCAGAGCCTGCTCGGTGACGTACTGCCAGCCGCCGTCGGCGGCCTGGATCGCAGCCAGCAGATCCGCCCACGCCCGCGCGTCACCGGGCTCCAGGGGGCGCCAGTCGCCGGGCAGTTCGGCTGTCACGGGCGGTGATTGTGCCGGGTACCGCGGCCGGCGCGCAACAACTTATCCCGGCGGGCCGCCGCCGGCCGGGCTCAGCCGGTCCTGGCGTCCGGCCGTGCTGCCGCCCGCGTCGGCCTGCCACCGCGTCGGCCTGCCGCCCCGTCGGCCTGCCGCCGCGCCACTCAGCGCCAGGCCGGGGCCAGCGGCAGCGGGCGGTCTCCCCAGGCCCGGCGGGCCGCCGCCTGCGCCCGGCTCGCCAGGCGGCCGAGGACCGTGCCTGCGCCCGCCGCGGCGGCCACGCCCAGCCGGTGCTGCACCAGCTCGCGCGGACCCGGCCGCAGCGATCCGCCGGGGCCGAGCGGCTCGTCCCGGTGCGCGGCGCCGAGGAACCACGCGCAGGTGATCAGCGCCCAGCCGATCGTGGCGTCCCCGACCGCGTCATCCAGGCGGGCTGCCGCCGCCGGCGCCAGCCGTGGCGCCAGGATCGCGCGCCACCGGTCCAGCGCCGCCGCCTGGACCGCGGCGGGCAGCCGCCAGCTGCACCAGCACGTCGGCCACGGCACCGACAGGTAGGCCGCGTCCCAGGCAACGTGCCGCACGCCGGCGCTCTCCAGGTCGACCAGCACCAGGCCGCCCGGCGCATCGACGTTGTTGTCCGGGCAGCCGTCGCCCGGTGTCAGCGCGCCCGGTCCTGCCGCGGGGCCGAGCCGGGCAGCGAGCGCGCGCAGCTCCGCGGCCTCCTGCGGGCCGCAGGTCATGCCCAGCGGGGCCAGCCCCTGGCGCAGGCCGCGGATCGTCTCGGTGATGACCGCCGCCGCTCCCGGCCGGGTGACGGCCACCTTCCAGCCCACGCCGCGGTCGCGGGCGAACCGGTTGCGGTAGCTGTCCGGATCCGGGGTGGCCGGCTCATCCCCGGCCGCCAGCGCGGCCAGCCGGTCCCGGAACGCCGGGCCAAGCTCCAGGCCCGCCGCCTGAACCCGGGCCAGCGCCACGGCCCACCGGGATACCGCGGCGGCCGCCGCCGCCGGGTCCGCGTCCAGCAGGCGGTCTGCCAGCGACGGGCTGGTCCCGGCGTCGGCCATCAGCACTAGCGGCGGGTCGTCCCGGGCCGCCAGCAGCCGGGGCACCGCCGCGACCCCGGCGCTGGTCAGGACCTCCAGCGCCGCCCGCTCCCGGGGCCGGGCCAGCTTGACGATCACCGACTGCGGGCCCGCGCCGGTCTGCAGCTCCAGCCGGGCGACCATCAGGCCGGGCTGGTCGCGCAGCGCGTGCGTCCCGGTAATCCGGACGTCGCCGAAAGCCGTGCGCGCGCACGCCGCCGCGGCCCGGGTCAGCTTCGCGTCCACCGGCGCCATCCTGCCAGGACCGGGACCGCCGGGCGGCGGGCGGCGTCGCCACGACATTCCGGGCCAGGGCTGCTCCCGGCGGCCCGCTGCTACCGGCTAGCCTGCGGCCATGAGTACCTTGTCGATCATCAACGCGGCCGTGTTCGATGGCGTTTCTGACGCCCTGACTGACGGCCCGGTGCATGTCGCCGACGGCCGCATCGTGTCGGTGGGCGGGCCGCCGCAGCCCGCCGATCAGGTCATTGACGCGCGCGGCGGCACGGTACTGCCCGGCCTGATCGACGTGCACTGCCACGCCTACGGCATCGGCCTGGACATGCTGGCCATCGAGTCCCGGCCGCTCAGCTACGTCGCGCTGGCTGCCGCCCGGCGGCTGGCCCGGGTACTGCAGCGCGGGTTCACCACCGTGCGCGACCCGGCCGGCGGCGACGCCGGGCTGGCCCGGGCTATCGCCGAGAACCTGATCCCCTCGCCCCGCTACCTGTGGACCGGCGCGGCACTGAGCCAGACCGGCGGGCACGGCGACGCGCGCGGCCCCGACAGCGAGACCTGCCCGTGCTACGCCCATGGCTCCGAGGTTGTCGACGGGGTGGACCCGCTGCGCAAGGCCGTCCGCGAGCGGTTCCGGCGCGGCGCCCACGCAATCAAGATCATGACCTCCGGCGGCGTCATGTCCCTGGCGGACCCGATCCGGATCCCGCAGTACTCCGCCGAGGAGATCCGCGCGGTCACCGATGAGGCTGCCCGGCGCGGCAGCTACGTCGCCGCGCACGCCTACTCCCCCGAGGCGATCCGGCACTCGGTCGACAACGGCGTGCGCACCATTGAGCACGGCAACCTGCTCGACGCCGAGACCGCGGCCGCGATGGCCGCGGCCGGCGCGTTCCTGGTGCCGACCCTGGCGTGTTACGACGCCATGGAGCGGCGCGGTGCGGAGATTGGCATGGCGGCGGTGTCCCGGCAGAAGAACCGGGAGGTTCTGGAGTCCGGCCAGAAGGCCGTCGAGCTGGCCCGCGCCGCCGGGGTGCGCGTCGGCTTCGGCACGGACCTGATGGGCCTGCTGGAGGACGAGCAGCTCAACGGCCTGCGGCTGCAGAGCGAGGTGGACGGCATCTGGACGGCGCTGCGCTCGGCCACGTCGGTCAACGCCGAGCTGATCGGCCGGCCCGACCTCGGCCGGGTTGCCGCCGGCTGCGTCGCCGACCTGCTCATCCTCGACGGCAACGTGGCCGACACCCCGTCGGTGGTGTGGGCGCCGGCCGCGGAGCGGACGATCCTGCAGGGCGGCCAGGTCGTCGGCGGCTGAGCGCCGCCGCCGGCTGCTGAGGGCCGGGTCCCGCCCGAGGCGGGACCCGGCCGCCCGGGAAGCCTCAGGCCGCAGGCGACTGCGCCGGCTGGCTGGCGCCGGCCTCGTCATCGGCCGGGTCGGCGGCTCCGATGCCGTACTCCGACCAGCCGAACAGGTAGGCCAGCAGGGCGACGCCCAGGATCACGGCGAACGGCCACCACCAGGCGGCCCGGACCGCGATCGCGGCCGCCAGCCCGATGAAGGCCGCGGTGGCGGCCGCCATCCCGGCCAGGGCGCGGGACCTGGTCCGCAGCAGCGCCAGCCGCTCATCGGCGCGCGAGCCGGCCAGCGCGCCCTCGTCGGAGTCCCGCCCGCCAGTCACGTAGGCCCGGATCGCGCGGGCCCCGAAGCCGATCCCGGTCGTGATGGACGCCCACCAGATGCCACCGCCGTGCACCAGGAACGCGGCGGCGAGCACCGTCCCGGTCAGCAGGTAGAAAACGGGGACCCGCAGCCGCGGGGGGATGAACGTCATCATGTCCCTTGCTCCTCATCGGCGGGGTCGAACATCTTGTCGACCGTCAGGTCAAACAGCCGCGCGATCCGGAACGCCAGCGGCAGCGACGGCAGGTACCGCCCGCTCTCGATGGAGATGACCGTCTGACGGGACACGCCCAGCGCGGCAGCGACCTCGGCCTGGGAC
Source organism: uncultured Actinomycetota bacterium (assembly GCA_963780555.1). GTDB lineage: Bacteria > Actinomycetota > Actinomycetes > Streptosporangiales > Streptosporangiaceae > DASUBV01. Next base: position 2,256,248 of record CAWACD010000002.1, read on the forward strand.
ATGCCTCGCTGGGTCCGCTGCTCTCGCACCCGGTTCCGCATGATGTAAAGGTAGCTTTACCTCTGCTGCGATGTCAAGCTTCCTTTACCAAGGCCCCGAGGAATCCGAGGGTCCCGAGGACGAGGCGCGGCGCAAGTTCCGCGCGGCGCCGTGCCGCCAGCGGCCCCCCCAGGGACGGGATGCCGCGGCGGCGGATCAGCTGTTGCGTTCCTGGAACGAGTGCGGATAGCTGGCGTTCCGGACGGTGAGCATCGGGTCGGCGATCTCGATGCCGGGCGGCAGCGTCCCGGGCATGAACGCGAGCGACCGGTCCGCTTCCGGGCTGTTCGGCCCGATCTGGTCGATCGCGATGCCGCCGAGCGGGACGCGCTGCCGGTCATCCGGCCAGGGCAGGGCAGGATCGTCGATCACATCAGAGTCCCCGGCGATCTGGGCGTACCAGGTGAACCGCACCGGCCGGCCGCGACCCGCGCGGCGAGCTCCTCCGACAGGTAGTCGGCAGACTTCGTCCCCTCCGCACCGCGAGCGATGCTGTGCTGGCCAGCCTCGGGTATGAACTGGTACCGGACAAAACGGTTCCGGTCCCGGGCGTCGGTGAACTGCACGGCGTTCACGGAGTAGAAGCTGGTGGTGGCCCAGCTCTGCGGCAGCTGGGTCTGAGTGGTCAGGAACGTTTTCGCTACCGGATGGCTGCCGAAGAACTTCTCCAGCTCGGAACCGGGAGTCGGCTCTCCGCCGCTGCTGGCGATGGCTTGCAGCAACTGGCTGAAATCGCTGGACGTCGATACCGGGAATCCGTTGAAGCTGTGGTTGACGATGTCCACGTTCGAGCCGTCGGGCATGAGGAACTTGACCGCGAAGCCACGAGGATTCGCATTGACCTCGGTGTCCGGGATGTTCGGGAGCCCGGTGAAGTCGGAGAAGCGGACGATCACCGGCACCGAGGTCTCCGAGAAGAGCTGAGCCCGGCACAGTTCCCTGGCCTCCGCGGTCGGCGTGTAGGTCCCCCGCAGGATGAGCCCCTTGGTGTGAACGGCGCGGGCATGATGCTCGCCGAATGCGCCGTGGAAGTTCTGCACGAGCTGCGCCGGAAGCCGCTCGGGAAGCTCTTCCTCGGCGACGGCCATGGGGTTTCTGGTGGCGCTCATAGAAGTTAGCGTGCGACGAAACTGCGGCATTCAAACCCGTCACGCGCCTGGATCGGCGCGATTTACCTCGCCTCATCAGCGGCCGGCCCCGCGGGCTGACTGCGCAGCACCAGCCAGGCGCGGCGGAGAAGTCCGGCGAGCGCGAGCAGGCTGGCGGTGAATGCGACCCAGGTCCAGATCTGCGCGAAGTCGGAAATCCCGGTAATGCCGGTGATCTGGCCCGTGGCGAAACTGCAGGCGGCATACATGCCGAGCGGGAAGACGGTTGCCCAGCGGCGCACGTCGTAGCCAGGCCGGGGCCTGAGCACCTCGGCCGTCACGAGGGGAAGGAGCCAGGCCAGGGCCAGGCACCAGAGCACCAGCGTGCCGGCAGTGAGGGCCTGGTGCTGCTCGCTGAGCAACCCCAGCGTGCCGCCGGCCCGGGTGACACTTGCAGCGGCGAGGGCGGAGATGGCTAGCGCGCCCCCGGCGACCCAGTGGTCGCCGTGCCCGTTAACCAGCTCGCGCAGGTCGAAGCGGGCGGCGGCGAAGACGTAGAAGGCGAGCCCCAGCAAGAGTCCCGCGATGGCAACTGCCAGCAGCCACCCGGCGCGGTAACTGACCGCCAGGGTGGCGGCCAGCACGGCGAGGCCTTCCGTCGCGACACTCAGGACAAATGACAACCCGACCGTCGGGGTCTTCCAGTGCCGTAGCACCGGCACGATCACCAGGGCCCACCAGACTCCCGACACGGCCAGGAGCACCGCGGCGGCCGGGTGGTAGTCCTGCAGGGCGAGCCGGGTGCCGAGGACCGCAGTGCCAGCCACGCCGGTGAACGCGACGGGCGACCTGGCCTCGAGCGCGAGGCGATCACGCCTGAGTGCGAGCCGCACGCCCAGCAGCAGCCAGACCCCCGCGGCAAACCAGAGCATGATGGCCGACAAAACCAGCTGCCGGTCCGCGTGCAGATCGGCGGAAACGATACCGGCGCCCATGACAATCGCCCACGATGCGGGCGGGATCTCATCCAGCACCCGCTTCATGACTGGTATCTGTCCCGCGCCCGGCCAGCGCATGCAGCCGCTATCCCGGCTTCCGCCGGATACGCAAGGGCATCGCTGTCAGCTGGCCGCCGGGTAGCCGCGGACGCCAGCGGGTACGAACGGCGCAGGCTTGCGCGCCTGCCTGAGCTGTGCCGCGTTCGCGCAACTCGCCGCGAACCCCCTGGAAACGCCGGGGATCATACGGATCCGGGATGCCCGCCTGGCGGCTGGCGGGGACGCCCCGGGAGGACCAACCTTGACGATGATCACGCTGGCGGCATCGGACACGGCCGCGGGCTCGTTCGCCACGGTGATGGATGACGTGGCCCGGGCATTCGAGGCTCTGGGCGCGCTGATCCTGGTGACGGGCCTGCTCTGGTCGGTCGTCCTGGCGGCACTAGCGTGGCGCCGGTCAGGATCAGCGCTGCGGGTCTACACCGCGCTGCGACAGGCGTTCGGCGGCACCTTGCTGCTTGCTCTGGAGATCCTCGTCGCGGCCGACTTGATCAGGACTGTCGCCGTCTCCCCGACGCTGCGCAACATCCTGGTCCTGGGCCTGATCGTGCTGATCAGGACCTTCCTGAGCTTCTCCCTCGAAATCGAGATAAACGGCGTCTGGCCGTGGCGGCGCGCCGCCAGCGGAGCGCGAACTGTCGCGCAGGCCGGCCGGGACGCGCGCGGCCCGGACTCAGACTGAGCACGGAGAAAGCTGCCGTGGCGGCATCTGCTCAGCCTGCCGCGGGCTCCGCTGCCGCCTCGCCGTGCCGGAGTGTGCTGGCCCGGTCCAGGCGCTCCAGTGTCTCGGCCATGGCCGCCCGCCAGACCCGGCCATCGTCCATGCTCACGCGCTCGTCCGCGGGCACCCGGCCGCAGTCGTAGGTCTCGGTCACGATCGTGGCGCCGGGGCCGTCCGGGGTGAGCTCGTAACTCCACCGGTGTCCCCACCGGCGCTCGGCCGCGTCCTGCGACTCGACGTCCGGGTAGCTGTCGCCCGCCTCGGGCTCCCAGCCGATGCGCCGGTTTCGCTCGAACTCGACGACGTGGTTGTTCATGTCGTAGTCGCCCAGCCGCGAGTAGTACATGCGCATCACGAAGACGTCACCGACGCCGGTGACCGGGCCGTCTGACGCGGCCCCGCGCAGCATGCCGGAGCCGTCGATCTCCAGATGCCGGCGCGGATCGGCCAGGACGGCGAAAATGATCTCGGGCGGAGCCTCGATCCGCCGGGACACCGAAACGGGCTGGTACTCGATATCTGCCACTGCGCTCCTCCGCGATCCCGGTTCCGCCGCCGCCGGCAGGCGCCTCACGCGCCTCGCCATCATCGGCCCGACATATAGACGGCAACCCGTGACAGATGTCATCGCTGGCGCGTGACATCCGCGGCTGGCGAACGGGGCCGCCCGGAGGCAGAGTAAGAGCATGCAGCAGGCAGGTACCCGATGACGACACCGAATAGCAGTTTCCCGCCGCCCGGAAGCTACCCGTCCGGGCCGGGCTCGCCGGCTCCTGGCCGCGCCCGGAATCCTGCCCTGCGCGCCTCGGACGCCGACCGCGATCAGGTCCTGACCCAGCTCAGCGAGCACTTTCAGGCGGGCCGGCTCAGCACCGCCGAGTTCGAGGAGCGCAGCAGCCGGGCCCTGCAGGCCCGCACCATGGGTGATCTGTCCGGCCTGATGACGGACCTGCCGTCGGAGTCCGCGGCGCCGGCGAGCACCCTCCAGGCCGCCGGCGGGACAGGACGGGTGGCGCGGAGCGGCTCGGCCGTCCCGGTCATGTGGGCAGTTCTGGCCGTGCTCGGCGTGGTCGCCGTCATCGCCGTCCTGAGCCACAGCGACCATCACTGGTCCTTCGGTGGCTGGGGCGTGATCATTCCCGTCGTGATCATCCTGCGGATCGTCAACGGGCGCCGCAGGAATCACCACCACCGTGACTAACAGCGACGGCTGACCCGCAGGCCTGTCCGGCTGTCCGGCCGCCCGGCCACCAGCTTCTTGCTGTTATCAGATCTCGGGAACGAAGGCCGGCTCTCCGGCTCTGGTATTCCGCTGGCTCGCATTCTGGACATACCTCCGGTTCAGGGTGATACCTTCTGATCGGGTAAACGCCCTGGTTAGGGCGTTGCCGCCCGTGATGGCGGAGTTCGCGAGTGAGGCAGGATGGCGGGTGCAGCGACGCGTGGCCGGCTGGCCGCCATCGCTGGCAGCGCCGCGCTCCTGGCTGCCGCGCTGTCCGGATCGTCGGCCAGCGCCGACCCGGCGGCCGTCCCGCTGGTCAGTGATCCGGCCGCCCTGGTCAATCCGTTCATCGGCACCGCCGCCGACGGTGACGACTTCCCCGGCGCGGACGCCCCGTTCGGCATGGTGCAGTGGAGCCCGGACACCACCAGCCGGCCCGACGGCGGCGGCTATGACTATGACGACTCAGCGATCACCGGGTTCAGCCTGACTCACCTGTCGGGACCGGGCTGCCGGTCTGCCGGCGACATCCCGGTACTGCCGGTCACCGGCTCCGGGCCGGCCCCGGCCGCCGTCGCGTTCTCCCACGCCAGCGAGTCCGCCAGCGCCGGGTACTACCGCGTGACGCTGCGCAACGGCATCTCGGCCGAGCTCACGGCCACGACCCGGACGGGCATGGGCCGCTTCCGGTTCCCGGCCGGCGCCCGGCCAGCCTGGTGCTGCGGCTGGCCGGCAGCCAGCGCGCCGACCCGGCGACCAGCTTCCGGGTGCTGAGCCGGACCGAGGTGGCGGGCTCGGCGACCTCCGGCAACTTCTGCGGATCGGGAACCAGCTACACGGTCTACTTCGACATGCAGTTCAGTCAGCCCGTCACCAGCAGCTCCACCGCCGCCCGGACCGGCGACGAGGATGCCGACGACGATGCGGCCGGCCCGCGGGGGCTGGGCGTCACCGGGCCGGGCGCCGCCACGCTCAGCTTCGGGACCGCCCGCGGGCAGCCGCTGCTGGTCAAGGCCGGGATCTCCTACGTCTCGGCGGCAGGCGCGCGGCAGAACCTGGCTGCCGAGAACCCCGGCTGGAACTTCACCCGCACCCGCGGCCAGGCCCGCGCGGCGTGGAATGCCCTGCTCGGCCGGATCCGGGTCGGCGGCGGCTCGCCGGACCAGCAAGCCGTCTTCTACACCGCGCTCTACCACTCGCTGCTGCACCCCAACGTGTTCAGCGACGTCAGCGGCCAGTACCGGGGCACCGACGGCGCTATCCACGCCGTCGACCCCGGCCATGCCGCCTTCTACACCAACTTCTCCGGCTGGGACATCTACCGGGCCCAGGCTCAGCTGGAGGCGCTGGTGGCGCCGGGAGTCGCCAGCGACACCGCCCAGTCGATGCTGGATGACTACGCCCAGGGCGGCACGCTGCCCAAGTGGACCCAGAACAACGCCGAGACCTACGTCATGGTCGGCGACAGCGCCGACCCGGTGCTGGCGGACTACTACGCCTTCGGCGCCCGGCATTTCGACGCCGGCGCCGCACTGGCCGACATGATCGCCGAGGCCAGCCAGCCCGGACCCGCCCGGCCCGGCCTGGACTACCTCGACTCGCTCGGCTACCTGCCCATCGACGGCAGCTACGGGTGCTGCAACTACTACGAGCCGGTGTCGACCACGCTGGAGTACGACACCGACGACTTCGCCATCTCGGCGCTGGCCGGGGCGCTCGGGCAGCGCAAGGACCAGGGGCGGTTCCGCGCCCGGGCCCAGGACTGGCGCAATTTGCTGAACCCGGTCAGCGGGCTGGATCAGCGCCGTGAGGCCGGCGGCAGCTGGGCGCCGGGCTTCGACCCGCACGCCACGATCGGCTTCGTGGAGGCCAGCTCGCTGGTCTACACCGGCATGGTGCCGTTCAACCTGGCCGGGCTGGCCCGGGCCAAGGGCGGCCGGGCCGCGATGGCCGCCTACCTGGACGAGGCGCTGCGCAGTTTCACCGGCGCGCACGGCTCGGCCTGGCTCGGCAACGAGCCCAGCCTCGAACTGCCCTGGGAGTACGACTACATCGGCCAGCCCGCCCGGACCCAGCGTGCCGTCCGCGACATCCAGGACCAGATGTGGGCCGACACCCCGGCCGGCGCCGGGGGCGGCAACGACGACCTCGGCGGGCTGAGCGCCTGGTACGTCTGGTCGGCCCTGGGCGTGTACCCGGAGACGCCGGGCACCGCCGACCTGGCGCTCGGCTCGCCAGTGTTCCCGCACGCGGTGATCAGCCGCCCCGGCGGCCGGACGCTGGTCATCCTCGGGGCAGGCGCCGCGCCGGCCGCGCCGTACGTGCAGGCCGCGGCGTGGGACGGCGCGGCCTGGGACCGGGCCTACGCGCCGGCCGCGGCGCTGCGCGGCGGCACCCTGCGACTCACCCTCGGGGTCCGCCCGGCACCAGGCTGGGCCGCTGCCCCGGCCGCCGCGCCGCCGTCCTACGGCCCGCTGCCCGCTGCCCCGGCCCGCTCCTGATCCCGCCGCCGCGCCCGGCACGTCGCTGGCTCGCGGCCGGCCCGGGCTGCGCGCCTGCGCCGCCGGCCCACCTGACCCTGGCTTTGATATCGCCCCATATGTAAGTTGACCTGTGCGGCCTCAGCGGCGGGGCCGCCCCGCCGCCGGCCCGGATTTTCTGCGCGCCCGGCGGCCGCGGACGTCCCGGCGAAAGGCGGCATGTACATGAGCAGCGAGGTCACGGGCAGGCTGGCGCCGATGCACCCCGACGACATCGGCGCCCTGCGGCAGGCAGGCGACCCGCAGGTCTCGCCCGACGGCGCGACCGTCGCCTTCACCGTGACCGACCCGGACCTCGCCGCCAACCGTTACACCCGCCGGATCTGGCTCGCCGCCGCGGACGCCGCCGGCCCGGGCGGCGCGCGGCCGCTGACCGGCCCCGGTGCCGAGTTCCTGCCCCGGTGGTCTCCCGACGGGACCCGGCTGGCCTTCGCCGCGACCGACCCGGACGGCAAGCACCCGCAGGTGTGCATCCTGCCAGTGACCGGCGGCGGCGAGCGCATGGCCGTCTGCGCGACCGGAACGGCCCCGGCTGAGCTGGAGTGGTCGCCCGACGGCACGATGCTGGCGTTCACCGCCCGCGACCCCGACCCGGAGCAGTACGGCGCGGACGGCGAGCAGCGCGAGCAGGACATGCCGCCGCGCCGGGTCAGCCACCTGCTGTACCGGCTCAACGGCGCCGGGTGGACGTCGGACCGGCCGTCCCGGGTGTTCGTCGTGCCCGCCGACGGGTCCGCGCCGCCCCGTTCGGTCACCCCCGGCCCGTTCGAGGCGGCCGGCCTGGCCTGGTCTCCCGATTCGCAGTCGCTCGCCTTCGCGTCGGGACGGCACGAGAACTGGGACCTCGACCTGGCCGAGGACCTGTGGACGGTGCCGGCCGACGGCAGCGCCGAGCCCGCCCGCGTCACCGGCGGCGTCCTCGGCTGGAGCCGCCCGGCGTGGTCGCCGGACGGCTCCCGGCTGGCCGCCTACCTGAACCCGACGCCGCTGGAGAGCCCCCGGCACCACCAGCTTGCCGTGGTCGACGTGGCCTCCGGCAAGCACCAGGTGCTGACCGCCGTGCTGGATCGCAACTGCGCGCCGTTCGGCACCAGCATCGCCCCGGCCTGGCTCGGCGAGCGGCTGCTGTTCGGCGTGGAGGATCACGGCGGCGTGCACCTCTACCAGGTCAGCGCCGACGGGACTAGTGACCCGGAGGTGCTGGCCGGCGGCGAGCGCTGGATTGCCGCATGGCACTGGGCCGCCGGGACGCTCGCCTTCGTGGCCGGCACTGCAGTGTCACCCGGCGAGGTCATCGCCCGCCCGCTCAGCGACAGCCCGGACGCGGCGGCGCCGGCTGACGCCGCGGAGCGCACCCTGACCAGCCTGACCGCGCCGTTCGCCGCCCGGGTCGCCCTGGCCGCGCCAGAGCGCTTCACCGCCCGGTCAGCGGACGGCGCCGAGGTCGAGTGCTGGGCCATCCCGCCCGCCGGGGCCGAGCCCGGCACCCGCTACCCGACGCTGCTCAACGTGCACGGCGGCCCGTTCTCCCAGTACGGCTACCGGTTCTTCGACGAGTTCCAGCTCCAGGCCGCAGCCGGGTTCGGGGTCATCTTCTGCAATCCCCGGGGCAGCTCGGGTTACAGCGAGGCATGGGGCCGGGCCATCCGCGGCCCGGAGTGTGCCAGCGACCCCGGATCCGGGTGGGGCGGCGTCGACTTCGCCGACGTCATGGCCTGCGCGGACACCGCCTGCGAGCGGTTCGGCTGGGCCGACCCGGACCAGCTGGGCATCCTGGGCGGGTCCTACGGCGGCTACATGACCTCCTGGACCGTCGGCCACACCAGCCGGTTCAAGGCGGCCTGCTCCGAGCGGGCCTGCAACAACCTGCTCACCATGGAGTACACCGCCGACATCGCCGGGTTCATCCGCAGCTACGTCGGCGTGGACCACCTGAGCAACCCGGCCGAGTACCAGCGCCAGTCCCCGGTCAGCTACGCGGCGGACATGACCACGCCGCTGCTGATCCTGCACTCCGAGCAGGACCTGCGCTGCCCGGTGAGCCAGGCCGAGGAGCTGTTCGTGGCGCTGCGGATGCTGGGCCGCGAGCCGGTCATGTACCGGTTCCCGGCCGAGAGCCACGACCTGAGCCGGTCCGGCGCGCCCCGGCACCGGATCATGCGGGCCGAGCTGATCCTCGACTGGTTCCGCGAGCACCTGACCGCCCCGCACGCGGACACCGGGCCGGCTGCCTGACATCAAGGTCCGGCTTCGCGCGCCGGGCAGCCCCGGCCGGGGCTGCCCGGCGCGCAAGTCAGCCGTCAGGAAGCCGGGCGGCCCGCAGTGCCCAGGATCGCCTCGACGTGCGCGGCCGCGGCGAGCAGGGCCAGGTCCGCGCCGGGCAGCGCCGACAGCTGCAGGCTGGCCGGCATCCCGTCGGGGGTCAGCCCGAACGGCAGCGCGATAGCCGGGGCGCCGGTCACGTTGTAGGGCTGCTCGAACTGGCCGCCGTCGCCGCCCGGTGACTCCCCGGCCAGCGGCGCGGTCCAGGGCATGACCGGGCCGAGCAGGACGTCGGTCCCGGCGTAGGCCGCCGCGGCGGCCGGCCGCAGTTCCTCGCGGCGGCGGCAGGCTGCCGCGTAGTCGGCCGCGGCGACCTGCTCGGCCTGGCGCAGCAGGGCCAGCGTGCCCGGCCCGTAGTGGCCGGGGTCGCGCTGCACCTGGTCGCGGTGCACCTGCCACGCCTCGGCCAGGAAGATCACCTCCATCAGCTCGCCCGCCTGAGCCAGCGCGGTGCCGTCGGCCTCGGTCACGGTCACCGACGGCGCCGCCCGCAGCGCGGCGATCGCGTCCCGCAGCGCGGCGGCCATGCCCGGCGTGATGACGGGATCGGCCAGCTGCCCGGTGAGCAGGCCGACTCGCACGCTGGCCGCCGGGGCGGGCGGCGCCTGCCCGGTCAGCGCGCAGAACACGCGCGCGGCCGTGGCCACGTCCGATGTCAGCAGGCCCAGGTGGTCCAGGGACGGCGCCAGGAGCTGCACCCCGGCCAGGTCCAGTACGCCGTGCGTCGGCTTCAGCCCGACGACCCCGCAGTAGCAGGCCGGCCCGCGGACCGACCCGCCCGTGTCGGTGCCGAGCGCGACCGGGCACACCCCGGCTCCGACCAGCGCCGCCGAGCCGCTGCTGGACCCGCCCGGCTTGCGGGCCGGGTCGAGTGGGTTGCGGGTCGCGGGCAGCTCCGGATGCTGATGCCCGGCGGCGTACTCCAGCAGCGAGGTGGTGGCGAACACATCCGCCCCGGCCGCGCGCAGCGCGGCAATCACCGGCGCGTCCGCGGCCGCCGGCGCGCCGCGCATGTCAGCCGGGTTGCCGTTGCCGCGCGGCACCCCGGCGATGTCGATCATGTCCTTGACGGCGACGGGCATCCCGAGCAGCGGCCCCTCGCCGGCCCGCGGCGGTGCCGGGATGACGCTGACCACGGCGTTCAGCGGGCGGCCCAGCCGCTCGGCGCGCTCGCAGGCCGCCAGCAGCTCCAGGTTGGCCACGCTGACCTCGCGCTCGCCGCGCTCGATGGCGCGGATCAGCTCGGTCACGTACCGGGTCAGCGGGCCGGCCAGCTCGGACAGCTGCCCGTCGACCTCGGTCTTGCGGCGGCGGACGACCAGGTCGCGGTAGATCCCGCTGTGCGACTTGGCGCTGCCCCGGTTGAACACGGCCAGCCGGGCCAGCGACCCCTCCAGGTCGTCAGGCTCGAACCCGTCGAAGCTCTCCGCGACGACCGGAGCCTGGGCCAGTACCTCGCGGGCGATGGCCAGCATGAGCGGCTGCCAGCGCGGGTCCTCCAGGCTCTCGGCAATGGACAGCGGCGATACCGCCCCGGCGAACAGCATCGCCCCGTAGGCCTCCTTGGCCCACAGGTAGCCCATGATGTTCTCGGTCGGCTCCGCCCACGGCAGCGCCGCGGCCAGCTCGGCGACCCGCGCCGTGACCGGGCCGCCGTCCGGCTCGCCGACCCGGAACGTGCCGATGTTGCCCTGCATGATCCGGCCCGGTGCCATCAGGTCGGCGCCGAAGTTCACGAACGAGGCCACGTAGCCGCCCGGCCCGGTCACATCCGTGATCTCGCCGGCCGTGAGCCCGTTCTGGAAGCTGACCACGTACCCGCCGGGGGCCAGCCGGCCGCGCAGCAGCTCCGCCGCCTGCGCGGTGTGGTGGCTCTTCACCGCGATCGCGACCCGGTGCAGGGTGTCCGGCAGTCCGTCCGGCGTCACCGCCCGGGCGGCGACAGTGAAATTGGCCACCGGGCCCTCGATGGTGAGGCCGCCGGCGTTGATCGCGTCCACGTGCGCCTGGTCGGCATCGCACAGCAGCACGTCATGCCCATCCCGGATCAGGTAGGCCCCGATCGTCCCGCCGATGGCCCCGGCCCCGATGATGGTCAGCTCCACTAACTAGCCTGCCTTTCCTGTCCCCGCGCCTCCGGGGTGGCCCGCAGTCCGGTCCGGGCAATCCGGGCGGTATCCGCGCTGGCTTCTGATCATGCACAATCAGGATCCGCACGGCCGAACCGGGTCGAGCGGAAATCTCGTTATGTCGACTCTCCCGGTCCGGGAGCGCGGGAGGACGCATGCGCGCGGTCCGTGCGTGGTGGAAGCCGGCGGCTACCCCCGGGCCTCGCGTGCGGGCGACTCCTGATCCCGATCGGTCCACAGTGCGGGTGATCCACTACCACGTGGGTATCCGGCACTACGCCGTGACGGCGCCGGTGTCGTTCGCTGCCTGCCTGACCGATCGCGAGGTGGACACCGCGAGCGCGGCGCTGGGCAGCCCCTGACACTAGCGACCGCGGGCCCTTCCTGGCCGGATGGTCAAACCGTTCGACGTCTTACTCTTTGACATCTAAGCATTTGCCTTCTAGGGTTCTGGTCAGGACGGACGGGCGGCACCGTCCGGAGCGGAGATGACATGGAACTGACGATCGTGAACCCGGACCCGAGGTACCGGCGCGCCGAGCTGATCGAGCCGCCGCCGGGCGGCTACCTGCTGCTTGCCGCCGAGGTAGCGGCCCCGGTCGGGCGTACCCCGCTGCGCCGCCGCAGCCCGCGCAAGGCGGCGCTGCTCGCCCAGCTCAAGGCGCTGGCGGCCCGCCCTCGAGCAGCTCCCGGAGGTCACCAAGGTCACCGTGTACCGGTCCGCGCTGGTTCCGCCGCTGTCCGCCGACGCCCGGCGGATGGCCGCGCGGCCGGCTCAGTACGACGTCGTCGTGCTGGTGGAGACTACGACGCCCGACGCGGCCGCCGCGGTGGCCGGCCGCCCCGAGCTCGGCAGGGTGCGCGAGGAGATGACGGCCGGGGCGCGCTCGGTGTACGTGACCCGCGCCCGCTGCGTCCGGCGGATCGGAGACGTGGACAAGACCCGGCCGGGGCTGTTCCTGTTCAACTACTTCGTCGCCGAGGACCGCGAGGTGGCGCTGGAGCTGTGGGACTACCTGGCCGGCTGGTACGCGGCCGAGACCGGCCTGGACAATTCCACGCTGCTGAGCCCGGTCGACGACAGTGATTACACCTGTATCAACCACGCCCGCTGGGACATCAGCCTGCCGGCGTTCGCGGTCCGGCAGTTCGGCAAGCGCTCGTTCTTCCGCTACGTGCTGGCCAACATGCACGCCAACGGCACCGCGGCGATGCCGGTGCTGTACCGGCTGGCCTGATCGCGCCGATGACTTCGCACCCGCCCGGCAGTCTGGTCCGGCAGGTGCACACGTGCTGACAGGCGCGCGCTCGCTCGCCGCGGAAAGGAGCGCACCTCGTGGTACACGTCTACGGGCCCGACTTCCTGGCCCTGCAGGTCCGTGACCTGGACCGGTCAGCAGCGTTCTACGCCAGCCAGCTCGGCCTGCAGCGCCTCGCCGGGGCGCCGCCCGGCGTAGTGGCATTCGAGACTGCCACGATCCCGTTCGCGGTCCGCGAGCCGCTGCCCGGCACCGACCTGGATGCCGGGCCGCCCGGGCTCGGGGTGTCGGTGTCGCTGCGCGTCGACGACGCCCGCGCCCTGCATGATCAGATCGAGGCCGCCGGGGTGCCGATCCTGGTCAGCCCGTTCGATACGCCGTTCGGCCTGACTTTCGTCTTCCAGGACCCTGACGGCTACGCCGTCGCCATCCACGGCACCCCGCCCGCCGCCAGCTGACGGCTTTCTTCAATCCCCGCCGCGCGGCCGGGGCTAAAGTTCCCGTCAGCTGGCATCAGCGGGAAGCAGACGGGGAGTGGTCCGGGAATGCCCAGGTACGTCGCCTTGCTGCGCGGCATCAACGTCGGCGGCAAGAACAAGGTCGCTATGGCCGATCTCCGCGAGATCGTCCAGTCGCTCGGGCACACCGACGTGGCCACCTACATCCAGAGCGGCAATGTGGTCTTCAGCAGCCCGGAAAAAGACGCCAGTGCCCTGGCGGACGCGCTGGAAGCAGCGATCGCCGCGCGGCTGTCGGTCAAGCCCGCCGTCGTGGTCGTGTCGCAGGCAGAACTGGCGCAGGTGATCGCCGGCAACCCGTTCCCGGGCGAGGAGAACCCGAAGTACGTGCACGCCGTCTTCCGGCGCGCCGCGCCGGGGCCAGACGCCGTCGCCGCCATCACCGAGGCGCACCAGCGCGCGGCCAAGAAGGGCGGCCGGGATGAGTTCGCGGTGACCGGCCGCACCCTGTACCTGCATACGCCCGACGGCATGGGCCGCAGCGAATTCGCGGCCCAGCTGGCGCGTCCCACGGGCCGGATCGGCCAGGGCACCGCGCGGAACTGGGCGACGGTCATGAAGCTGATGGCCATGCTCGACGCGGCGGCCGACTGAGACTGAACAGCCGGGAAACGCGATTGCGGCCGGGGCCGGCTTTGCGCCACTCTGCCGGAATGCGCATCCACACTGTTCAGCTCGGCGACTGGCGGCAGTACCGGGAGGTCAGGCTGGCCGCGCTCCGGGATACGCCCAGCGCCTTCGCCTCGACCTGGCAGAAGGAAGAGGCCTACCCGGAGTCGCGCTGGATCGAGCGCGCGCAGGGCTCCCAGGACGGTGAGTCCGCGACCATCGTGGCCGCCGTTGACGACACCGGCCGCTGGGCCGGCCTGGCAGGCGGCGTCCGCCCCAGTGCCGCCGACGCCGACGCCGAGCTCATCTCGATGTGGGTCGAGCCGGCCAGCCGGGGACACGGGACCGGGCAACGGCTGGTCAGCGCCGTCCTGTCGTGGGCCGAGGGTCACGAGGCCAGCGTTGTCGGCCTGTGGGTCAACCTGACTAACCAGCCCGCCATCGGCCTGTATGAGCAGGCAGGCTTCCGCCGCACCGGGGAAACCGCCCCGCTTCCATCCGACCCGCTGCAGCAAGAGATGCGCATGATCCGCCGGGCGGAACGAAACGGTCAGTAGCCGCTGACGGTCAGGTCCAGCCGCGCACCGGGCTGGGTAGTCGCGACATAGTGTTCCTCGGCGGCACGCCAGCGCTCATTCCAGTTACCGGGACCGTGGTCGTGCCCCCTTTCCTTCAGGCGCCGCAGGCATACCTCGCGCGGGGCCTCCACCCAGACGGTCAGGTCGTAGAAGTCAGCTAGTTCCGGGCGGGCGGTGTACACGCCTTCCACGATGACGACGCCGGACCGCGGTACCCGGTGCCATTCACCTGCTGCCAGCTGGTGGGTCGCCCAGTCATAGCGCAGGTACTCCGCGGCCGTCCCGCAGGTCAGCGGAATAAGCACCTGATCGCGCAGCCGCTGCCAGTCGAAGTACCGCTGATAGCCGTCCTGCGGGCTGAGCAGCAGCCGGTCATGCGCAGGCATCGGCCGGTAGAAATCGTCGCCGTGCACGATGGTGACGCGTCCGGCGCCGGCTGTCTGCCCGGCCACTGCGCCGGCCAGCGTGGATTTCCCGGACCCGCCCGGCCCGTCGATCGAGATCAGTGCAAAGCCGCTCCGCGCTCGCTCGGTGATAGCCCCGGCGACTCGGTCAGCCACTGTCGGATCTCCGGCCACCGGAGGAGTCTGTCACGCTGCCCGGGGCGGCTGCGTTCTGTCCTTCTCACGATCCGAGGCCGGCCGCATAGTCCGCGTAGGGCACCGCCAGGCTGATGGCTTCCTCGCGGATGCGCCGGGCCTCCTCGACCGGGCTACCTGAGTCGATGACGGACGCACCGGTCAGCTGGCCAGCCTGGTTGTAGGCGAGATTCAGCAGAACCGAGTCGTCGAATAGCCAGAAATCCGCTCGCGGCAGGCGGGCAGGCCAGCTGCCCTCGCGCACCGGCACGATCATGATCTGCTCGCCGGCCGCCGAGGTATCTGCATAGGCGGCCAGCTCGAACCGGATGTAGGCGGTCAGCGGCTCGGTAACAACATGCACGCGGCTGTACGTGCAGCCGGCCACGGCAGCGCGCCTGACGCGGTCGCACCAGTCGCTGAGATCCGGCTTGGCCTGAGCTTCACCTGCGGCGAAGCGGCGAAAGGCGTCGCGCTCGGCTGGCACGTCGTAGGCCTGCAGCGTCTCCAGGCGGAACGCCGAGGTGGTGACCGAGCTGAATAAGCCGCGATGCTCCGCGCTGCCCGGCCTGATGTCCTTGCGTGTCATAGCGGCCTGAGCACCGTTCCTTCCGCCTGGCCCTCGCCGCCTCAGCCCTGCCCGAGGGGGAAAGCAATGTCGCAGATCAGGTCATTGTCGCCAATCGCCTGCGGCTCAGCCACGTATACCTCGCGGCACGACAGGCGGGTTCCCGGACGGGCGCTGGCCTCAGGCGAGGAGCTGACCGCATCGTAAGCGGCGAGGATCGCCGGATAGGCCCACTCGGCCTTGGTAATCGTGGTGAACGCCTCGTCATGAGCAGGCTCGGTGCGGATGCCGATCAGGTCGCTGGCCTGTACATCGTCCGGGCAGCCCAGCATCGCTTCAATCGGCCCGTCGCTCTCGTGATCGACGATGCCGTGGAAGATCAGGGTGAACGGGCCGGCCGGGGCCGCGCCAGCCAGATGACTGGCAAACGCGGCCCTGGCCTCACTGACGAAGGAGTCGGTCTCCGGCGCGCGCAGCCGGCGCTGAATGGACATCACCCGCTGGGCGGGCACGTGGCGAGTCTGGATGGGAAACATCAACTGGTCTTCCTCTCTGAGGATCGCGCGAATGTGGCGGATCAGGAGCCGGCGGCTGGTGTGCCGGGCCTCCAGCCCGGTCAGGTGCCGATCGACGCGGGCCGCAGCCAGTTCGCCGTCCTCGGCGAGGTCAGCGAGCAGCAGCCGGATCTCGGCCAGGCTCATATCGGCGCCGCGCAGCATGCCGATGAGCCGGGCCAGGCGGACCTGGCCGGCTGCGTAGCGGCGGTTCCCGTGAGCCGGATCGACCTCAGCCGGCCGGAGCAGGCCGGTCTCGTCATAGATCCGCAGCGCCTTCGGCGTCAGCCGGGTCTGCCGGGCGAACTCGCCGATGGTGAGCAGCTGGCGGGCCAGGTTCGGGGTCATGTCGCCGATCCTTCCCCTTCCCCCAAGGGCATGGTCAAGCCCGGCGGGCCACGGTCAGCTGAGCGGGCTCAGGCCCAGGCCCCGGGTGGGTCAGGCGGCAGCGCCTGCCGCAGGTCGGCGGCGATGAGCTCAACAGCGTGCCGGCCAGCGGACAGCACACCGCAGAAATTCAGGAACGCGTGCATAGTGCCGGCGTACTCAACATGCGCCGCGGCTGTGCCCGCGGCGGCCAGCCGGGCCGCGTACCCGCGTGCGTCGTCGCGCAGCGGGTCCCGGCCGGCGCCGATGACCAGGGCCGGCGGCAGCCCGGCCAGGTCAGCAGCCCGGAGCGGCGCGGCATACTCGGTCGGCTGCTGGCCGGCGAGGTACTGCGCCTGCTCCCAGCCGGGCCGGGTGCTGAGAAACACGCCGTTGAACTCGCGGGCGGACTCGGTGTCCTGGCCGAAGTCCAGCGACGGGTAGACCAGCACCTGGCGCTGAACGGAAGGCTCGCCCAGGTCGCGGGCCAGCAGGCAGGCACCAGCCAGCAGCGCGGCGCCCGCGCTCTGGCCGCCGGCGACGACCCGCCCGTCCCCGCCGATCACCTCGCCGTGGCGGGCCAACCAGCCGATCGCGTCCAGGGTGTCGTGCAGGGCGGCCGGGAACGGGTGCTCGGGGGCGAGCCGGTAGTCGAGGGAGACGACGGTCAGCCCGGCCAGCCGGGCCAGGCTGGAGGTGACGTAGGCGATGTCCCGGTCGGCTCCGCCGATGAAGCCGCCGCCGTGCAGCCACAACAGGACCGGCCGCGGGCGCCCGGCCGGCCCGGCCTGGTACAGCCGGGCCGGCACCGGCCCGCCGCGCAGCGGCAGGCAGATATCAGCCGCATGAACGGCCGGGTCGGCCGCCAGCGCGAGCTGCGGATCGGGCGGCTCGGCGCGGGCCGTGACCAGCGTGTCGTAGTCGCTGATGGGTACGGCCGGGCCGATCCGCTCCAGGAACGCGGTGGTCTCGGCGGCAAACGCGGGTTCGCTGACCAGCCGAGTGCTCCCGGCTGGCAGCTCTGCCGTGCGCTGGCTCACCGGATTCCGCTTCCCGGCGACCCGGCGGTGGCCGGCCGCGCGGTGGCGGAACCGGGCAGCTGGTTCAGGTGGATGGCGGCATGCCAGAAGGCCGGCTGCCCGGGCACCGTGAACGCGTGCCGGGCCAGCGCGCCGATCCCCCCGCCAGGCGGGCCATCCGGGCCGGGTCCGGTCCAGTCCCGTTCGGTGTACTGACCGAAGACCGCTGCGAGCGCGTCGCCGGCCGCCTGGAACCTGTGCAGCAGGAGCGGGGCGGGAAGGTGCCGGCCCGCCTCGACGCCGCCGAGGTTCAGGCGACGGCCCGCGTCCGGGGTCTCCCACCGCGGGTCGAGGCTCCAGTGCGCCCGGCCGGCGGCGGCCTCGGTCAGCACCGCCAGGCCAATCTCATCCCACATCAGCACGTGCGCGACCAGGTCGTGCAGCGAGTCGCAGAAGTCGCCCAGCGGGCCAGACGCCAGCCGGAAGGTGGCGGCCAGCTGATCGTCGGCCAGGCCGGTGACGCGGGTGAGCAGCAGGTGATGGTCGGCACGCAGCCGGGCGGCGGCTTCTGGCAGCGTCACGAGGCCCGGGGCGCTGGCCGGGAGGAGTCCGGCGGGCTCAGCCGGCGTACGGGATGTGGTGGTCATGGGCCGAGCGAAGCACCAGCCTCACCGCCCGGGCCAGCGGGCTGACGGACTTCGTCAGTCCGGCAGCCGTCTAGTGAGCGGGCAGCCGCAGCTGCGGCCAGCGTTCAGCCGGCCGCAGGTAGTACTCCAGGTTCTGCCAGGACTCAGCTGTGTCCTCGGTGTCGTCATGGGCGGCGCGGAACAGATCGATGTACCCGGCGATCTCTGACAGGTCGTACCACATCCGGAACAGGGCAAGAGCGCCGGAGTCAATGGCCGTTCCGGTGGCCTCGGTATAGGCCGCCAGCACGGAGCGGTCGGTCTCGGCCAGTTCCCACAGGTCCCGCTCGGGCGGTGCCAGCCGCACGAAATCCCAGTCGACGATGACATAGCCGCCCGGGGTCTTCAGCACGTTCTCCGGGCCGGGCTCCCCGTGCGTGACCACCGATCGCTCCGGCCGGGACCGGGCCTCGGCGGCCAGCTCGCCGTAAGCGGCCAGCAACGCGATCACCCCGGCTGCCCGCCGGGCCAGCAGGGCACGAGCCGGCTCGCCGTACCGGCCAGTGCGCCACGGCACGCCGGTGCTCTCCATCGCCGCCCGCAGCCCGTCGGCGTTCTGCAGCTCGAAATCGCAGCGCAGCGGCGCAGCCGGCGGTACGGCCTGGTGCAGAGCGGTCAGCAGGCGCACGACCGTAGGCCGGTCGCCGGCCGGGAACTCGCCATCGTGGCCCGGCTCAGCATCAGCCAGGTACGGGCAGGCGGCCAGTGAGTACCGGCCCGACAGCCGGCGGACGACCTTACCGCTGGCCGCGGGGACCGGCGCGATCACGAACTCCAGGTTCGCGTCGCGGCGCAGCGACAACGCACAGGCAAACGCCGTCTCCAGCCGGGCGTAAGCCGCCTCCGCCGTATCCAGCCGGCTGTGCCGCATGCGGGGCAGGTCATGGACGATGAGAAACAGCTGACGGCCGCCGGCATCGGTCGCCAGCCAGTGATGGCTGCCGAAGCCGGCGGGCAGGTAACTCAGCGCCTCGGCAGCGAAGTGCCAGCCCGCTGCTAGGTCCGCCCGGATCTGTCCGTCAGACAGGTCGTCCGGCCGGGTAAGCACGCTGGGAACTTACCGTGCGACGGTGACCTTGTAACCCCCGGCCGGCGCGCCTAGCATTCTCGCCGTGGCAGCGGAGCCGCCGGCACCGGCCGGGCTTGAGCGGCAGCGCGCCGATATTGAGGCCGACTTCCGCGGGGGCTGGGTACCTGCTGGCATCGGCCAGCCACGAACACTGACCGCAGCTGAGTACAGCGAGGCGCGCAGCCTGACCGCGGAGACCGGGAGCCGCCTGAGCTACCTGGAGCCTGCGGTCATCCAGGCCATCCGCGAGGGGGCCCGGCCGGGCGACCCGCTGCCGCCCCGGGAACGCAAGCCTTTCATCCGGGGAGTGAGCGACGCCGAGGTGATCATCACCGGCCGCGCAGCCGTGCCCTGCGTGGCGGTCCTGTTCTCGCACGACAGCTTCCCCGGCGTCCGGTTCGGTCACAGGTTCACCCCGCCCTCCGATGAGCATGCCGCGATCTGGCTCATGGAGGAGATCGAAACCGGAGCGCTGCACCGGATGATGCAAACCCCGCCCCAGGCCGACGACGACGGCATCACGTGGACGACCTGGGGAGTAGCGCAGTCCGACCCGTAGGGACGCTATCCTCGGCCGGGCGCCGCGGCAGGTCACGCAGGTGCCGCATGGGAGTCAGCAGGAACGTGAGTCCGGACGCGGCGGTCAGGGCAGCGAGTACCCATAGCGCAGCCCTGACCCCCAGCGCGGTGGCGAGGCCTCCGGCGAGCAGCGCGCCGACGGGCATCATCGCGAACATGACGGCCATGGTCGCCGAGGTGACCCGGCCGAGTATGTCCGGCGAGACGTAGGTCTGCATGAAGCTGTCGAAGATCACGTTGGCGATGACGATGACGGAACCCGTGCCCAGCATCGCTGCGCTGGCGAACGCGAGCCGCGGTCCCTTGTCCGCGAGCGGGAGCAGCAGCGCGAGGCACTGGCCGCCCGGGACGGCGATGAGCATGGCCCGCGCTGTGCCGAGCCGTCGTCCCAGCGGGCGGGCGACAAGTGCACCGAGGACGCCGCCAACGCCGAGGCTGGCCATGACGAGGCCGGCCGCTGCCGAGGACAGCCCGATGGTACGGACCAGGAAGACGACGAGGAGGGCGTCGACACCGGTGAGTGCCATGTTGCCGAGCGACGAGAACGCCGTCATCGCGCGCAGGTAGGGATCCCGCCAGGCGAAGCGAAGACCGTCGAGCACGCCCCCGGCGGCGGGGTCACCCGACCGGCGATCCCGCGGTGGCTGCATGGCGGTCAGGCAGCAGAATGAGACAGCGAAGCTCACCGCGTCGGCCAGCAGCCCCGTGACGGGGCCGGCCGCCTGGGCGAGCAGCCCGCCGAGCCCTGGCCCGCCAATCTGGGCGACCTCGCGGCTGCCCAGCAGCTTGGCGTTCCCCTCGGTAAGGTCCGCCTCGTCGACTACGCCCGGGAGCAGGACCTGGTAGGCGCTGTTGAAGAACACTGCCGCCGCGCCGGCGATCAGCGTGACCGCGATGAGCTGCGCGACGGTCAGCACCCCGCACCAGGCGGCGACAGGGACGCTCGCGTACACCGCCACCAAGATCGCATCAGCGACCAGCATGACGGGCCGGGGTGGCAGCCGGTCGACCCACGCTCCGGCGGGAACGCCGATGATGACCCAGGGCAGCCAGACCATCGCGGTCAGCAGCGTGACGATGAACGTGCTGGTGTGCAGGGTGTCGATGGCGACCAGCGGAATGACGACGACGGTGACGGAATTGCCGACCTCGCTGATGCTCTCCCCGGTCCAGAACAGGCGAAAGTTCCGCTGCCGCAGCAACCCGCCCCGTCGGCCGGTCATCGCCGGGGGCTGACGCCGGTGAAGAATATCCGCGCGGCACGCGCGTCGGGCGCCCGCAGCGAGGGGGCCGCCACCCGCTCAGCTTAACGCTCCAGGATCGGCCAGATCTCGTCCGCAAGCTCCGCAAGCTCGGCGTTCTGGGTCGGCGGAGCAGGGGGTCAGCGCAGCAGCAGGGCGAGCAGGTCAGCGCCGAGTGTCTCGATGCTGGCCGGGCTGAGCTGGTACTGGACGAACCGGCCACGGCGGACCGGCTCCGCGAGCCCGGCCGCGGCCAGCACGCGCAGATGCCGGTTGACCAGCGTCGGATCGACGTTCCAGAGCGCGGCGATCTCCCCCGCCGTGCGCGGCTCAGTCGCGATCGCCCGGGCGACCTCCAGGCGACCCCGGTGCGCCAGTGCGTCCGCCCGGCGCAGCAGATCCTGGGCCCGCGGGACCGGCGGGCCAGGCCGCGCCGGGTAGACCAGCAAGAGCGGGCGGCCGGGCACATCCGCCACGTACAGGTGCGGCCTGGTGAAGCTGCTGGCGGCCGCCAGCAGGCCACGGCGGGATACGTCGTGCCTGGCGTTCTGCACCTTGGCGATGCTGACCGTGCCGGCGGCTGGCGTCGCCGTGATCGAGGGATCGAGGCCCGTCAGCGCGGCGACTTCGCCGTGCCGGACGGCAGTGTCGGCGAACTGCCGGGCCCGGTCAGCGAGCTCGGGGCCGACCCTGGCCCACTCGGCTGCGAACCACTGGTGCCAGCTGTCCTCCAGGAAGCGCACGAAGGCGGCCACCGCGTCGGCCGGCCGGGCTACCAGCGCATCGACGACGGCCAGGACACCGGCGCCGCGGGACCGGGCCCAGTGCAGCGCGGCCTGCCTGTCACCAGATGGCGCGATCGGTCGCAGCAGCTGTCCGGCCAGCTGCCGCGCGGGCACGTCGCGCAGCTCGTCGAGCCGGCCAGCGAAGTCGTCGCCGGGCGGTGCGGCGGTGACAAACGGCGTCGCGCGGATGGCCTGGGTCGTCCACCACCAGGACCGTGTCTGACTGGCCAGCTCCGGGCTCATTGCCGCGCGGACACCGTCGCCCCACTCCACGGCATCGTGATGTCCGGGGTCCCGCAGTACGTGCAGCGCCGAGCCGAACTCGACCAGGGCGGACACCACGGGTGCGAGCGTGGCCGCGACTGGCGCTCCGCCTGGCTCAGCGCCGGCCGCCAGGCCGACGATTGCTGTAGGCATGGCCTGGCAGTTCCCCCATCAGCAGGTCCGGACGGGACGGCACAGTCTAATGAGCTTTTCCGGACGGCTGCGGGTCCGTGCGGGTGCGAGGGCGCCGGGCATGCGTGCAGTCGTCGTCTGCTGGGAGCTGCCGGATTCCGGCCAGATCATCGAGTCACTGCGCGGCAGGTAAGTCCCGGTTTGCCAGGATCGGCTGGCGACGGCATGGTAACGAGGTGTCCTATGAGCTTCGCGCGCTCGCCGCGCGGGACGACGTCGCCGCGCAGGCGGCTGACGCTATCGGCAGCGTGCTGGTCCCGCTCTCGCAGGGCTTCGGGCTCGTACCAGTCACCGGGGAGCTGCTGGACGACCTCAGCGACGACGCGGGCCGCGCCTACCCGGATGCCTTCTGGTTCCTGACCGCAGGTCTGGCTGAGCGCGCGGCGGCGGTCTCGGCGGCGGGCGCCGTCGCTTACCTGGAGGCCGACATCTTCGGCGGGACCGGCACCCAGGCCGTGGTGGTGTGGCGGGCCGGCCAGGTCGTGCTGGGCCCGGCCAGAACCACGTTCCGCGCGGGCGCGGACCACCGCGACGATGCTTTCAACCGCGCGCTGCGGGAGCTAGGCGTGGCCGCCAGCGGCACCGGCGATGAGTTCACAGCACTGGGCCTGGGCGGCTGCCGGCGTACCGATGACTGGCTGACGACCGACGACGCGGCAACGAGCTGAGGCGGTCCGACACCACGCCCCGTTTCGTGTGCTCTTCATCCGGATGATCCGGACGAGAGCGGGCCGGCGAGCGGCGACCCGCGAGCCAGCCCCGCTGCCCGGCCAGGTGGCCGAGCGCGGCCGGCCTGGCCGCAGGGCCAGGAGCTATCCTGCTGCCGTGACGGATGCACATGGTGACTCAGTGCTGCGCCGCCCCGTCACGCTGGAAGATGTCGCGCGCCGCGCCGGGGTGTCCCAGCCAACCGCCTCCCGGGTGCTGAACGGGAGCGCCCGGAAAGTCAACGAGGCCTACCGGCAGCGGGTGCTCGCCGCCGCGCAGGAACTGGGCTACACCCCGAACCTGTCCGCGCAGGCCGTGGCCCGCGGCACGTCCCGGACCATCGCCCTGGTGATCAGCGCCATCTCCGACGCGTATTTCTCGGAGATGGCGGCGTCGATCCTGCGCCAGGCGCAGCAGGTCGGGCTGGGCGTGTCCATCGGCGTCACCGACCGGTCGGTGAGCCGCGAGCTGGAACTGGTCCGCGAGGTCCGCGGTCACCAGCCGCGGGCGATCATCCTGGCCGGCACCGGGTACGTGGACCCGCCGTCCTACACCGCGCTGGTCGATGAGCTGCGCCGGTATGAGGCCGCGGGCGGCCGGGTGGTGCTGATCAGCCGGTCGGACCTGCCGTTCGAGCAGGTCGCGTTCGACAACCACGAAGGCGCCAGGAAGCTGGGCCGGCGGCTGGCCGAGCTGGGCTACCGCAAGTGCCTGATCGTCGGCAGCGGGACGCCGCTGCTGGCCATGCGCCAGCGGGTCGAGGGATTCATCGACGGGCTGGCCGAGCTGGGCGTCCAGCAGCCCGCCAACCGGGTGTTCTACCCGGAGTTCAGCCGCGAGGAGTCGCGCAAGCTCATCGAGAACCTGGACGAGGCCGTCCTGGCCGACACTGAGCTGATCTTCGCCGTGACCGACGACCTGGCCCTGGGCATCCTGGCCGGCATCCGCGCGCGGGGGCTGAGCGTGCCCGGCGACATCGCGCTGGCCGGCTTTGACGACATCAAGACGCTGACCGACATCGTGCCGGCGCTGACCACGGTGCACATCCCGCTGGATGACGTGGCCAGGGACGCCATCTACCGGGCCACGGCCCCCAAGGCGGAACTGCAGCGGCGCACGGTCCTGACCCACCCGATCGTCCGCGACAGCACTCCCCCGCGACCCGGCCGCTCAGGCCTTCAGGCCGCCGGAGATCAGGTCGATCCGCCAGAAGCGCTGCAGCGACAGGAACAAGATCGCTAGCGGCAGGATCGACAGGAACACCCCGGCGATCACCAGCGAGTACTGATTGGGCTGGCCGCCGGTGGGCTGCAGCATCCCGTACAGGCCCAGGGTGAGCGGGTAGAGGCTGTTGTTGGTCAGCATCACGAACGGCAGCAGGAAGTTGTTCCAGATCGCGATGAACTGCAGCAGCAGCACGGTGGCCAGGGCGGGCAGCATCAGCCGCGAGCCGACCGACCAGAAGATCCGCCACTCGCTGGACCCGTCGATGCGCGCCGCCTCCATGATCTCGTCGGGCACCGACGCCTCGGCGTAGATCTTGCACAGGTAGATCGCGAACGGGCTGACCAGCTGGGGCAGGATCACGCTGGCGTAGCTGTTGGTCATCCCGAACTTGGCCAGCAGCAGGTACTGCGGGATGGCCAGCAGGATCTGCGGCAGCAGGACGGCGGCGACGATGACCCGGAAGGCGGCCCGGCTGCCGCGGAAGCGGTACTTGCCCAGCGCGTAGCCGGCCGCGCCGGCGATGGCCGTGGACAGGATCCCGCCGCCGACCGCGTAGATCACCGAGTTCAGCGCCCAGTGCAGGAAAATGCCGTGATCGAAGCGGAGGATGCCGCTCAGGTTGGACCCGAACGCCCCGCGGAACGAGGGCAGGTACGGCGCGGTGGAGAACAGCTGCGCGTTGGACTTGGTGGCCGCGACGACGATCCACAGCACCGGCAGCACGCTGTACAGCGCGCCGATGATCAGCACGACGGTCGGGCCGAGGCCGAGCCGCCAGCGCGCCCGCCGGGGCGCCCCGATGGCGGTCACTGCGCGTTCCTCCCCGAGATCCGGCTGGTCACCAGGCGCACCGCAACCGTGGCCGCGACGGTCATCACCAGCAGCGTGAAGGCGCTGGCCGCCCCGCCGTAGATGTTGTTGGACACGAACGCGTCGGAATAGACCCGCATCAGCGGCACCCAGGTCGAGGTGATGGCGTTGGCCAGCGGCCGCAGCGCCGTCGGCTCGTTGAACAGCTGCAGCGCGCCGATCACGCTGAACAGCGAGATCATCCCGACCGCGGGGGCGATAAGCGGCAGCTTGATCCGCATCGCGATCCGCAGCTCGCTGGCGCCGTCGATCCGGGCGGCCTGGATGGTTTCCGGCGGCAGCGCTTTCAAAGCCGTATACAGAACGACGGTGTTGAAGCCGGCCACGCCCCACACCGCGACGTTGGTGACGGTGAAGAAGACCATCTTGCTGCCGAAGTAGTTGACGGCCGCACCGCCGATGGGGCTGGTCGCGGGCAGGTAGAGGAAGCCCCATAGCAGCGAGGCGACGACGCCCGGCACGGCATACGGCAGGAAGATGGCCAGCCGGGCGACGGCTGGTCAGCCGGGCCCGGCTGGCGTCCAGGCACAGCGCGAACAACGTGGCCAGCAGCACCGTGGCGGGCACGCCGATGACCGCGACGATCAGCATCCGGCCCAGGCTGCTCCAGAACTCCGGGTCGTCGAAGGTGGCGGTGTAGTTGCTCAGCCCGGCGAAGACCTGCCTGGTCGTGGTGCCCAGCAGACCGCCGCTGACCTGCACCTTCATCAGGCTCAGGTAGAGCGCGTAGCAGGCGGGCGCGAAGATGAACAACGCCAGCAGGATCAGCGCGGGCGCGACCAGCAGCACCGGCAGCTTGCTGGACCGCGGCCGGGCCCGCCGGGGCGGTGCCGCGGTACCAGTGTCGGCCGCGGCTGCCGCGGCCTTGCTTGCGATCGCCATGGGACTACTTTCTGGTCTGCAGGGTGCCGTCAGCGTGACAGTCCAGGGTGCCTCTTGCTGTTATCAGGCCGGCGCGGGCCGGCCTGCTATTCCGCAACGGCCGCGGCTGCGACGAGACCAGGGGAAGGGTTCCTGGTCCCGCCGCAGCCCGCGGACCGCTGGTCAGGGTCACCGGCAGCTAGCCGGCGACCTTAAAGCCGGTCTTCTTCATGTCGCTGACGGTGGCGGACTGCACGGTATTGAGCGCCGTGCTGAACGAGGAGTGGTTCTGCAGCGCCGAGGCGAAGGCATCGGAGTAGCTGCTGAAGGTCACCGACGCGTTCGGACCCCAGATCTGGAAACCGCGCACGCTGGCCGCGATGCTCTTCATCAGGGCGTTGTAAGACGGCTGGTCCGACATGAACGAGGGCGGGGTCTGCAGGGCCGGCAGCGACTGGGCGAAGGTGGCGGCCGGGAACACCGCCACGTTCTTGATCAGCAGGTTGAGCCCCTGGGCGGAGCTGTTCATCCACGCCGCGAACTGGGCGGCCTGGGCCGGGTGCTTGGAGCTGGAGGTCACGACCTCGGCCTCGCCGCCCCAGGTGCCCACGGTCTGGTCACCGGACGTCCAGGCCGGGCAGCGGAGCCGCGACCCACTTGCCGGCCGTACTCGGCGCGATGGTCGGCAGCTGGTTCGGTGCCCACTGCGCGGACACCCAGCCCAGCATGTGCCCCTTGTTCATGTCGGTGTTCCACTGGGTGGAGAAGCCGGGCTCGGGGCTGATCACGCCCTTGCTCACCAGGCCCTGCCAGTAGTCGGCCACCTTCTGGGTGGCGGCGTCGTTGATCGCGACCTTCCAGGTGTCCCCGCTGGTGGTCCACCAGCCCGCGCCGGCCTGCTGGGCCAGCCCGGCGAACCACTCGGGGTCGGCGGCGTCAAAGTTGCCCAGGTAGTCCTTGGGATTGGCCTTGTGGATCTTCACCGCGTCGGCCGCGTACTGCGCCCAGGTCGTGGGGGCCTTGAGGCCCAGCTTCTTGAACAGGTCCTGGCGGTAGAAGAACACCATCGGGCAGATGTTCTGCGGGACGCCGTAGGTCTTGCCCTGGAACTGCACCTGGCCCAGCGCCGCCGAGCTGTACTTCGAGGCCAGGCTCGGCAGGTACTTGTTCAGCGGGATCACGACGTGGTTGGAGACCATCTCCGGCAGGGCCTGGTACTCGACCTCGGACAGGTCGGGGTTGGTGCCCGCCCGGTTGTCGGTGATCAGCTTGTTGTAGAGGGTGTAGCCGGTGCCGGTGGGCTTGATCAGCTGCACCTGGATGTCGGGGTGGGCCTTGTTCCAGACGCTGACCACGGCGGGCATCCCGTTGTCCCAGTCCGTGAGGGTCAGGTGGACAACCTCATGCGAGCTGCCCGCCGATGATGAGCCGGAGCCGCCGCTGGAACCGCAGCCGGCCAGTGCCAGGGCCGCGGCGGCCAGGATGCCGGCCGCGGCGGCTGCGCTTCTCGCCCTGGAGTTTCTCACCGTACGCATCTCCTTCGAAGGGTTCGATGACGGAAGTCGGGGGGTGGCGGGGCCGGCCAGGCGCCTCACTGGCGGGCCTCCGCCCAGGCTGGGTAGGCCGCCGGCGTGGTCTGGACGCCGATCCACTGACGGCGGGTGAAGGCGGCCTGCTGGCCCTCGCCGCCGTGCCGGGCGTAGCCGTCGTTGACATGCACCTCATTGCTCGCGACCTGCTCGGCGAAGGCCAGGCCGCGCAGGGGATCGCCGGTGAAGACCGAATTCATCAGCGTCCGGTGCCGGTTGACCAGTGCCAGCGCCTCGGCCTCGGTGCCGGCGACCGTGATCGGCATGACCGGGCCGAAGATCTCCTCGGTGAACACCGGCATGTCCGGCGTGACGCCGGTGAGCACGGTCGGGGCGTAGTACAAGCCGTCGTGCGCCGCGCCGGCCGCGACTCGCGCCCCGGCCGCGACCGATGGCAGGACCAGGCCGTCGTGGAACCGGCGCAGCTGCTGCTCGGTGATGACCGGCCCGAGGTCAACGTCCGCGCGCAGCGGGTCACCCACTCGCAGCTTCGCTACCCGGTCCACGACGGCGTCGGTGAACGCCGCGGCCACCTGGCGCAGCACGATGTGCCGGCCGGCGGTGATGCAGGTCTGGCCCTGGTACCACAGCGCGGACCAGACAGCGCAGCTCGCGGCGCGGTCGACGTCGGCGTCCTCCAGCACCACGAACGCGTTGTCGCCGCCCAGCTCGGTCACCGCCGGCCGCATCGCCGCGGCGGCCAGGCTGGTGATCTGCCGGCCGACCTCGAGCGACCCGGTGAAGTGGATCATGTCCAGGCCGGGATGGCGGGCCAGCGCCTGCCCGGTGCCAGGCCCGTCGCCGGGCACCACGTTGAGCACACCCGGCGGCAGCCCGGCCGCCCGGGCTGCCTCGGCCAGCACCTGGCCGCCCGCGATCGGCGTCAGCTCGGCCGGCTTGAGCACGACGGCGTTGCCGTAGGCCAGGCCGGGAGCAAGGGCGCGCATGGCCAGGCTCATCGGGTAGTTCCACGGCACGATCAGGCCGATGACGCCCAGCGGGACCGCGCGGGACAGCGAGAGCTTGCCCGCCTTGTAGGGCGGCAGGACGGACCCGGCGTTCTCGGTCAGCTGGGTCGCGGAGCTGAGCAGCTGGGTGACCGACTGGCTGAGCTCCTCCTCGGCCTTCTCTCCCGTGCCCCCGGTCTCCCGGATCAGCAGGGTGATCAGCTCGTCGTGCCGGGCCTCCAGCTCGCGGGCGAAGGCGCGCAGGACGGCGCTGCGGGTGGTGGCATCGGCGGCGGCCCAGCCCGGCTGCGCCCGGCGGGCCGAGGCCACGGCGCGGCCGACCTGCTCGGCCGAGCTGCAGGCAAACCGGCCGAAGGGCGTGCCCGCCGCCTTGTCCAGCACGGGGATCCAGTCGGAGGTGGCCGGCTCGAAGTCGCCGTCGATGTAGGCCGGGGCGTCGTACTCGCGGAGCACGGCGGCAGTACCCGAGACCATCGGCGGGCCCTCCTCTGACGGCGATGGGAATGCGCTTTCCCAAGTTTTCCGAAGGCTAGATGTGGGGGTGTTGTTCTGTCAAGGTCCCTTTCGCGGCGATCTGCGCCGTTGCCCGGCTCCGGGCAAAACGACCTGGTCAGCCTGGTCGAGTGCCGAGCCGTCCGGCGGTGAGCGGCAGGCGGCCGGGCACGCGGGTCAGGCCATGGCGATGAGCGAGTCGGCGCTGACCGCGTGCTCGGCGGGCTGGCCGGCGGCCAGCAGCTCGAGCTCGCGCACCGCGCTCTCGCCCAGGCGGCGCAGCTCGTTGCCGAGAGCGCCGGCGACGTGCGGAGTGATGATCACGCCCGGCAGGGCGCGCAGCGGATGCTCGGCTGGCAGCGGCTCGGGATCGGTGACGTCGAGGATTGCGCGCAGCTGACCTGCGCGAACGGCCTCGGCGAGGGCGTCCTGGTCGACGATCGGGGCGCGGGCGGTGTTGATGATGACCGACCCCGGGCGCATCAGCGCCAGCTGCGGCGCGCCGACCATGCCGACCGTCTCGGGCAGCAGCGGTGCGTGGATGCTGACGATCGAGCAGCGAGCGAACAGCTCGTCCATGCTGACCTGGCCGGCCAGCGCCAGGATCGGGTCATCGCCAGGCAGGTGCGGGTCATACAGCAGGATCCGGAAGTCAAAATTGGTCAGCAGCTCGATCACCCGGCGGCCGATGCGGGAGGCGCCGATGATGCCCACGGTGCGGCGGTAGTTGCCGATCTCCGCCCGGTCAGCGCCGTTAGCTGCGGGATCGCGGGCGTAGGCGGCAGCCAGCTCGGGCACGCCCTTGCCGGACAGCAGGATCGCGGCCAGGGTGTACTCGGCCACGGGCAGCGCGTTCGCGTCAGCAGCGGTGGTGACCAGGATCCCCCGCTCCCAGGCCTCGCGGCAGACGTGTCCCTTGACGGTTCCGCCCGCATGGATGATGGCCCGCAGGCCGGGCATGGCAGCAAGCTCGGCCGGGCCGATGCCCGGCGACCCCCAGCCGGTGATCAGCACCTGCAGACGGGCCAGTTCGCCCTGGTCAGCGTCCTGGAATCGGCTGATCGTGGCGGTCTCGTCAAGGTCGGCGAGAACCTGGATGCGCGCCAGCTCGGCCGGGCCGAACAGGCGGGCCGGCAGCCCGGGGCGCATCGCGAAGGCGGCGGCCAGGCGCCCGCCGCTCGCACCTCCGGGAAACCGCATTCCGACAGAATGTCGTGCCGCCGCAGAACGGTCAAGCCGGGACGAGTTGCCCTCCGGCTGCGCCCTCCCCGGCTTAACGTGCGGGATTTCGGGGGCCCCAGCCCCCGAAATCCCGCACGCTAACTGCCGCGGCGCCCGACGACGGCTGGGCGCCGGCCCGGCCAGCGCGGTCCGGGCAGGGTCTGGCGAGCATCGTCCGCTGCTGGGTCAGCTCAGCTCGCCGGGCTGGCGGGCGTCGCCTTCTGCCCAGCTCAGCTCAGCTCGGGCGTCGCCTTGCTAGTGGCCAGCCAGCGGATCGCCCGGCTGAGGATCTGCACATGCTCGGGCGAGTCGTAGGACCGTCCGTCATGACCGAGCGCGTCGTACACAATCCGCGCCCCGGTTGTCCGCGGAGCAGCCCCGCGCGGGGCGGCGGCGGCGTCAGGCACCGGCGCGGGCCAGGTCCGGGCCCACAGCAGGGGGTGCTCGATGCCGTCGTGCTCGTGCGTGGCCAGCGGGACAACGTCGCGGGCGACGCGCAGGTAGCTGTAGCGCTCGTCGAGCAGCTCGAAGTCACCTAGCCCGGCCACGATGGGATGCCGGCCCGGGCCGACGTGCACCCGGGCCAGGCCGTAGTCGGGGTGCATGGTGGTGCCGCGCACCCAGATGCCGCCGATGACGGACTCCCACTCCGGCACCGCGGGCAGGCTCGTCGCGGCGACATGCAGGATCAGCGCCGGGCCACCCCGTTTCAGGTAATCCAGCAGGCCACGCCGGCCCGCGGCGTCCCGGCCCGGGTCGGCGGCGGACGGCGCGCCGATGTTCACGACCACCAGCTGCGCGTCGCTGAGGTCGGCCAGCCGCTCGTCGGGGCTGGCGACCTCGGCCGCGAATCCCGCCGCCTGCGCGATGGCGGCCAGCCGGGCGGAGGTCTCGGCGAACGGGTGCCACTGGTCAGCGAACCGGCCGGTCCCCGACAGCACGACCGCCCGCCCGCGCGGCGCGCCGGTCACGTGAGCAGCCCCCGGCCGTACCAGTCGGCGGAGCTGGTCACGCCGGGGAAGGCGAAGAAGTACCCGCCGCCGAAGGGCTGGACGTAGTCCACCAGCGGCTCGTTGACCAGCCGCTCCTGGACGGTCTCGAACTGCCGGTGCACGTCCTGCTGGTAGGCGACGAAGATGTGGCCGGCCTGCAGGTTGCCGTTCGGGTCGACGCCGAGGTCGTAGTTGTAGGAGCGGCGGATGAGCCGCTGGCCGGCGGTCGCGGGGGTGCGGGGGTTGGCCAGCCGGATGTGCGAGTCGAGGGGAATGACGTAGCCGTGCGGGTCGGCCTGGTAGTCGGGAGTGTCGAACTCGCTGTTGCCGTCCAGCGGCGCGCCGGAGTCGCGGCGGCGGCCGAACATGCCCTCCTGCTCGTTGATGGACACCCGGTCCCAGAACTCCACCAGCATCCGGATCAGCCGGACGACCTGGTAGCTGCCACCGCGGGCCCAGGCGGGCTCGGCCGGGTCGTCGACCCAGACCAGGCTCTGGGCCAGCTCGCCGCGCGGGTTGGCGGTGCCGTCCTTGAAGCCGAGCAGGTTGCGCGGCGTCCCGGACGGACGCGGCGGGGAAGCGTAGCCGTCGATCTTCCAGCGCAGCTGCATCGCGCCGCGGGTGTGCCGGGTGATGTCGCGGATGGCGTGGTGGATGGTGTCGGGGTGGTTGGCGCACAGCTGCAGCAGCAGGTCACCGTGCAGCCAGGCGGGGTCGGGCGAGTCGTTGGGGAACACCCGCATCGGGACCAGCTTGCGCGGCCTGGCGGCGGCCAGCCCGTACCGGTCATCGAACAGGCTGGCGCCCGCGGACACGGTGATGGTCAGGCCGTCGGCGGGGATGTCGGGGCCCAGCACGTCGCTGTCGGAGGGCGGCTGCCCGATGCCGAGGTCGGGCGGGGCGCCCCCGGCGGCCAGGAACCGGGCGCGGCTGGTCAGCTCGCGCAGCAGGCCGGCCAGCCGGCCGGGCCGCTGGCCATGGTGTCGAAGGCCGCGAAGCATGAGTACGGCTGTTTCCCGGCCGGGCCCGGCGTGAGGACCCCGGCCTGGTGGACTCCGTGGAATGCGTAGGAGTCCGGCACGGCCGAGGTGCTGGAGGTACCGGCATCGGCGCGGGCGCCGCCGATCAGGACGGCGCCGGTCAGCGCCGTGCCGGCGGTACCGGCGGCGGTTCCCTTCAGGAAGTTGCGGCGGCTGACGCTCATGGTCGCGGCTGGCTCCTCATGACGCTCGTTGCGGGTGGTACTGCCGGGCGAGCCTGGCATCGGGCTGGGGCGGCGGCCGGGACCCCGGCGGCGGCGCTGGTCAGTGGGCGGGCGGGACCTCGAGGAGATCCGGGACGGCGGACAGGGTCTGCAGCAGCGTCCCGATCGCCGCGTCCACCTGCTGCCGCCGGACCAGCGGGGTCGCGGCTGGTGCCCGCCACTGCCCGCGCGACCGCGTGGCCAGCAGCGCCTGCTGCAAGGTGGCGAGCTGGGCCCGCAGCGCGGGCAGCAGCCGCGGTGCGCGGGCCGTGATCAGGCCCGCCAGCTCGCCCAGCACGACGCGGGTCACCTGCACGTCGGCGTAGGTCTCGGGGTAGGCGGCGCCGGCCCCCTCGTTGTCGATGCCGGACAGGTGATCGCGCAGCGCGTCCTCGAGGATCTCGTGCGCGCGGATCGGCAGGTTCGTCGGATCCCCGGTCAGGTCACCGGAGGTCAGGTTCTTGCGCACGGCGGCGACGCGGCGGGCCAGCTGCCGGGCGGCCAGCCGCAGGACGGCCGGGCGCTGGCCGTGCCACAGCCCGTACTCCAGCCGGTGCAGGCCGGTGAAGTGCGGGTCGCGGACGCCGAGCGCGAGCCCGTCGGGCAGTCCGTCGACGGCCAGGCCGCCAGCGCCGAAGCTGTCATAGGACGCGCCGACCCGCTCCCAGTCCAGCTGCGCGGCGAGCCAGGCCGCCCGGGCCCGGCCCGGGCGGCGGTGCCGGAGATCCTTCTCCAGCACCGTGACCTGGCGGGCCAGCCGGGCCAGGTCTCGCGCGGCGTAGGCCTGGTAGGCGTGGTTCGGGCCGGTCAGGTCCTGGACGGTGACCGGCTTGACCGCTGTCGTGCCGGCCTGCACATGCAGGCCGGCCGCCTGGACTGCGGCCGAGGTCATCACCGGCCGGGCGCCCAGGTAGCACCGGAAGGCGTAGCTGCCGGCGGTCAGCGTGGCCGTCATGGTGGCCGTCGTGGCCGGGCCGATGGTCTCGATCTCGGCGACCACCCCGCCGGCGGAGTTGACCAGGTTGACCTCGCCGGCCTGACCGGACTTGTTGGCCACCGAGAACGTCTGGGTACCGGTCCGGGCCGCCGACCAGTGCGGCGCGCAGCTGGTCGCCGTCACCGTCACCGCGGTGGCGGCCGCCGCGCTGGCCGACGGCAGCGCGGCGATCGCCGCCGCCGCCGCTAGCACCGGGGCCAGGACCAGGACGCCGGCGACGGTCCACGGGCGGCGGGCGGCCAGCCGTTCCCAACGCGCGGCGGCGCCCGGCCCGGCCCGCTCCGCGGCAGCCGCGTTAGCGGGCCGCGCGCTGACGGCGGCCGGCGGCGGCGCCCCCGTCGGGGACGGCGCCGTAGCGACGGCAGGCGCGGCCGCCGCAGCCGGCCGGGCGGCTGCGGCGCCAGCCGGGCGGCCGGCCCGGGCGAACAGCGGGATCACCACGGCCAGGTAGGCGATCCACGCCACCACCTGCAGCACCGTCATCCTGGGTGCCAGCTCGGTGACGCCGGAGATGAGCGACACCCACCACGAGCTCGGGTCGGCGTGCGCGGTCACGTCGAAGGCGATCCAGCGCTGCCCGGACAGCAGCCCGGCGTCCTGCAGGTCGCCCAGGCCCGTAGGCCAGCACGCCGGCGGCGATCACGATCAGCGCGAACGCGGTCCGGGTGAAGAACACCCCGATGTTCAGCCGGACCGCCTGCCGGTACAGCAGCGCGCACAGCACCACCGCGGCGGCCAGGCCCAGGCCGGCACCGGCCAGCGGCGCCACCGTCGACCCGGATGCCCTGGCCGCGGTCCACAGGAACAGCGTCGTCTCCAGGCCCTCCCGGCCGACGGCCAGGAACGCCGTGACGGTCAGCGCGCCGGCGCCGATCGCGGCGGCTCGCTGCACCTCGCCGCGCAGCTGCCTGGACAGGGTGGCCGCGGTACGCCGCATCCAGAAGATCATCCCGGTGACCAGGCCCACGGCCAGCACGCTGAGCACCCCGCCGGCGGCTTCCTGCGCGCGGCTCGACAGCACGCTGGTCGAGAAGGTCAGCACCGCCGCGAAGCTGCCGGCCAGCATCACCGCGCCGAGCACGCCGAGCCACACCGGCGCCGAGGACCGCACGTGCACTCCGGCCGGGTCCGCGGCCCGGGTCTTGCGCAGCGCCGCGAGCAGGATGCTGACCACCAGCCCGGCTTCCAGGCCCTCGCGCAGCCCGATCAGCAGATTGGGTACCGCTTCAGCCCAGTTCACGCCGGTTAAGGTTAGGCAACCCTAAGGGTGAATCTGCAGCCGGCCCCCTGCCAACGGATCTTCCCGCAGGTCTGCGCACTGGGCCGCGCCTCCCGCGCGCCGGGCGGTGCCGTCGCCGGCCTGGCCGGCCGTGGCCCGCCGGTCTTCCGGCGGGCCGGCGGGCCGGGTTACCGTGAGGACGCAACCGCCTCGTCCCGGCGCTGGAGGTAAAGCCATGCGACACCGTCCTGGCCGGGTCCGCCGGTGAAGCTCACCGACTTCGACGCGCTGAGCTTCGACTGCTACGGCACCCTGATCGACTGGGAAGCCGGCCTGACCGCCGTGCTCGGCCCGTGGGCCCGCGAGCGCGGCCTGGACCTGTCCGGCGAGCAGCTGCTTGCCGCGTACTCCCCCGCCGAGGCCACTGCGGAGGCTGAGCATCCCGCCGACCCGTACCCGGACGTGCTGGCCCGCAGTATGCGGCAGCTCGGCCGCGAGCTCGGCGCGAAGGTAACCGACGCCGACGCCGCCCGGCTGGCCCACTCGGTCCCGGACTGGCCCGCATTCGACGACTCGGCCGAGGCGCTGGCCGCGCTGAGCCGCCGGTACCAGCTGATCATCTTGTCCAACGTCGACCGCGCCTCGTTTGCCGGGTCAGCGCGGCGGCTGGGCACCGATTTCACCAGCGTGATCACCGCGCAGGACATCGGCTCCTACAAGCCGGACCCGCGCAACTTCGAGGTCCTGCTCCGCGAGGCGACCCGGCTGGGGATAGCGCCGGGCCGGCTGCTGCACGTCGCGCAGAGCCTGTTCCACGACCACGTGCCGGCCAAGCGGGCCGGGCTTCCCACCGTGTGGATCAACCGGCGGCATGCCCGTCCGGGCTGGGGCGCCACTCCCGAGCCGCCCATGCCGGTGACGCCCGACTGGGAGTTCCCGTCCATGGCTGCCTTCGCCGCCGCCGCGTCGACCGCAGCGCAGTCCTAGCCGGCCGCACGGCCCGCTGCCCGGCCGCCCGGCCAGGTGCCCGCCACGCCGGCCCGTCCCCGGCTGGCTGTCCCGGGCCCGGACTCGGGCATTGACTTAGGTAAGCCTTACCTAATTTAATGGCCACATGGAGTCCGAGGTACCCGCCGCGCGCCGCCAGCCGACCCTGCCGGAGCTGGCCCGGACCGCCGTGGCCCGCGCCGCCGCCGCGACCGTCCGGCCCGCCGGGGACGGCTGCGACCCGGCCGTTATGTGCCCGGTGCCGGTCCGGTCTGGTCCGGCCGGCAGCCCGGTCCTGCTGGCGCCGGCCAACTCGGCGCTGGGCCACCAGCTCGAGGCCCGGCCCGGCGCCGTCATCGTCTCGGTACCCGCGGCCGCCCCGTTCTCGGCTCTCACGCTCACCGGCACTGTCCGTCGCCTGGCTCGTGACCGGACGGCCGGGATTACCGCGCACGCGCTGGCCGTGCAGTCGGTCGAGTTCGCCGGCGCCTGTCCCGCGCCCGTCCCGGTGGCCGACTACCGGGCCGCCGCCCCCGACCCGCTCTGGCGGGAGGCGCCCGGCGTGCTGCGCCATCTGGAGCGCGGGCACCTGGGCGAGCTGGTGGGCTGCGTCCGCGCGCACGGCCTGCCGCTGGCCGACTGGGTCGTCCCCCGCGGCCTGGACCGGTACGGCCTGGAGCTGCTGGTGCTCATGCCCGGCGGCGTCGAGACCATCCGGCTGGCCTTCCCCGGCGGGCCGGTCAGCTCGCTGGAGGAGGCTCCGGCGTCGATCCGCGTCGCGCTGACCTGCCGCTGCCAGTCCGCGCCCGACCACCTGCCCGGCAACCCGTCCGGTCTGCGCGGGATCCGGGAGGATGGCCAGTAGCCAAACGTCCGGCCGGTCCCCAGCCGTCAGCGACCGATATTGTCGGCATAGTGCAATAACTTGCCAAACATGGCTAAGGCCGCGCGAGTATTAGCTGCGCTGAAGCGAGCCGGCTGGACCGAAACCAGACGTTCGGGCTCTCACCGGGTGCTAGTTAAGGACGACCAGCAACGTGTCTGGGCTTACCACGACGGGGTAGACCGGGGCGGGCCAGCGCTGGCCAGGATAGCCCGCGACTACGGCTACACGCTTGCTGAACTGCGGAGACTATAGGACGATCGGGGGCATGAGCATGCTGCGAGTAGAGCTGTTCTACGACAGTGAAGCCGGTAACTGGCACTATCGCGTGCCGGCTCTGCACATAAATGGCGGTGGCACACCCACCCGCGCGGACGCCGAGCAGGAGTGCCTGTCAGCGATCACCTTCGCGCTTGAGGGCGATCCCCGTGACTTTGACTCAGACGCCGAGGCGCTCACCCTTGACGTGAGCGTAGTTCCGGCGGCTTGAGCGGCCGGGCGGCCCGCTAGCTCACTGGCTGGTGAGCTGCACCGGCACATCATTGATTGATCGTCTTCGCAGCCAACTGTGCACCGGCGGCCGGGTCAGCCTGAGCCCGCTCGGCGGACGCGTCGAGCACCGCGGCGGGATCCTGTTCATCAACCTGAAGAACGGCAAGCAGGTCAAGGTCGGCGCCTTCACCATCAACCTCAATCACGGTGACCTGACCGGGATCGTCAACGGCAACCCAAGGCCCGCGTCCCGCTGTTCTGGCTCAGCCTGGCGCACGCCAAGCTGACGGCCGGGCACCACGTGGTGCGCGGCTCCGGCATCGGGCTGCGGCTGACCAAGGTGGCCGCCGGGGCGCTGAACCAGGCGCTCGGCACGCACCTGTTCGCCGCCGGGCTGCGCTTCGGCACCGCGGCCACGGTGCTGCGCTTCTAGGGAGCTGCAGCCCGGGCCGGCCGTCCATATCCAGCTGCGGGTCCTCGCTAAGCCGGCTCAGCGATTTGTCGACAAGGCAGGGCGGACACTCAGCTGAGGACATCAGTCCCAGGCCGGCGCCGGGCGAAGCCGGAAGGCCAGGAAGCCGCGCGACGGGCAGGCCGCCAGGTCATTCGCCTACGCTGGGGTGAGGGCAGCGGAGCCGGGGGACAACGCTGGCCAGCGTGCCGGCAACCCCGGAAGCTCCGCTGACAGCGGCATGGGGGTGCACATGAGCGAGCAGGATTACCAGGCTCCGCCGCGTCTGATCGGGCGCGGCGCGGTCTTCGTCGAGCACCGGCTGAAGACCCCGCGGGTAGCAGAATCGGCCTACATCGCGCCGACCGCCGTGCTGGCCGGCGATGTCACCGTAGGACCGCACAGCCGCGTGCTATTCGGTGCCGTGGTGACCGCCGAGGGCGGGCCGGTGACGATCGGGACCAGCAGCGTGATCATGGAGAACGCCGTGATCCGGGGCGTGCCGAACCAGGAAACCCGGGTCGGCGACGAGGTGCTGGTCGGCCCGCACGCCCACCTGACCGGCTGCGTCATCGAGGGCGGCTCCCGGATCGCGACTGGCGCCATCGTGTTCAACGGCGCTCGGATCGAGTCCGGCGCCGAGGTCGACTTCAACGCCGTCGTCTACGTCAACACCGTGGTCCCGGCCGGGACCGCCGTGCCGATGGGCTGGTTCGCCGGCGGCCAGCCCGCCGAGCTGGTGCCGCCCGACGACGCCCGGCGCATCCGCTCCATCATGGGCCCGCTGGACTACCTGGGCACGGTCTTCGGCATCGGGGCCGCTGACGACGGCGCGCTGATGCCCGACATCGCCCGCCGGTACGCCCGCGGCCTGGCCCTGCACGGCCGGGACCGGATCGTTCCCGACCAGCGCCACGTTCCTGAGGAGGAGCTTAAGTAGCAGCTGGCGCGCGCCGGTCAGCCTCGTCCGGCTGGCCCGGTTCCGCCCGCCGGCAGCCGGGCGGCCCGGGCGGCTCCTCAGTGGTGCGGCGGATGCGGCACCGCCGCGTCGTTGAGCTGCTGGTCAATGTCGACCAGGATCGCGTCGTCCTCTATCTTGCATGCGTAGACCGGGATCGGGGCCACCGCCGGTACTCCCAGCGCCTCCCCCGTGGTCAGGTCGAACCGCGACGCGTGCGCGGCGCAGACCAGCGTGTCGTCCGGCTGCAGCGAGCCCTCATGCAGCGGCTGCTGCTGGTGGGTGCAGGTGTTGTGCACCGCCCGGACGTCGTCATCATCGAGGCGGACCAGGCAGACCGGCTCGCGCAGGTCGTCCACCAGCAGGGTGTCCCCCACGTCCAGGTCATCGAGGTTCGCGACCACTTCGAAGCTCATCTCCGTGCCTCTCCGGTTGACTTCTGAGCCCGGCTGCCCGGCCGGGGCGCCGCCTGGCCGCCGCGCACCTCGATCCAGCCGCCGCGGATCCTGGTGCGCAGCACCGGCTGGGGCTGGCTGGCCGGGCCGCGGCGGACGCAGCCATCCGCCAGGGCGAACCGCGACCCGTGCAGCGGGCAGGTCACCACCATCCCGGCCACAGTCCCCCGGCTCAGCAGCCCGCCGGCGTGGCTGCAGGTGTTGTCGAGGGCGTGCAGCCGGCCGTCCTGCCGGTACAGCAGGACCTGCCGCCCCTCAGCCTCCACGCCGGTCGGGACGCCATCGGGCAGCTCCGCCTCGGCGATCACCCGGCTCCACCGCCGCGGCCCGGTCGCCCACGCCACCCGGCTGACCATCACGCCCCGGCTGAACACCAGGTGGCCGCCGAGGAAGCCGGCCGCCGCCGTGACCCCGAGACTGGCCGCGCCCAGCGCCCGGGCCGCGCCGCGGCGGCCCGCCAGCCGGCTTCCCAGCCCGGCTGCTTGCAGGCCGACGGCGGCGGTGTTGAGCAGTCCGTGGAACAGGCCGATGCGCCGGTCCGGCTCGTTGCTGACAGTCCAGTCGGCTAGTCCGGTCAGCGCGGTCGCCCCGGCGGCTACCAGGCCCGCTGCGCTCAGCGTGCCTGCTGCGTCCAGGCCGCGCCCCTGCGCCAAGCCGCGATCGGTGAGGTCCAGCAGCGTGGCGCTGGTCCACAGCCCGATGGGCAGGTCGCTGAGGGCGGGATGCACCGCGTGCCCGGCCCACGGGCCGCCGTTCAGCAGCTCCACGGCCAGGCGATCCTGGTAGCGCTCCCGGACCGGGCCCAGCGCGCCGGCCAGCCAGTCCGTGAGGCCACGCAGCCAGTCCAGCTGGTCGATCCGGGCCATTAGCTCGGCGTGCCAGGTATCCAGCCGGAGCCCGCCGAGCCCGCCGCCAGCCTGCGCCCCGCCGTTCCGGGCCGCGGCAGCCCGGTCGCCGGCCTGGCCGGTGCCCGGCCCTGGCGTAATTCCCATGACTCCTCCCGCGCTGCCCTCAGCGTCCGCCTGCCCTGAAGCGGATCCCGTCTCCCCTTATTGGCCATTCCCCGCCTGCGGCTATGTGTACCGGCCTCGATCAGGCTGGCTACCGGTCGTCCCCGGCGTGCACGAGGCGTTCCATATGGGCGCTCAGACACTGGATCAGCGCGTGACGCAGGTGATAGCCGCCGCAGGCACGCCAGTCGTCGCGTTCGCGCTGGAGCTGCTGGTCCTCGCCAAGCCGGCTCGGCGATTTGTCGACAAGATGGGCCGGCACTCAGCTGAGAACATCAGTCCCGGGCCGGCGCCGGGCGAACGGTCAGGCTGAGGAGACGGCCTACAATCCCGGTCATGGTCCGCTTCCTGGTTATGTATGACCGGCCCGCCGACCCCGGCGCATTCGACCAGCATTACCGCGAGGTGCACATCCCGCTCGCGAAGCAGATCCCGGGACTGCGCCGGTACACCGTCAGCCGGGATGTCGCCGCGGTCCGGGGCGGCGAGCCGTACTACCTGATCGCCGAGCTGGACTGGGATGACATGGCCGCGCTGCGCGCGGCGTTCGCCTCCCCGGCCGGCCAGGCCACGGCCGCTGACGTGGCAAGTCTGGCCGGCGACGGCGCAGTCCGCAGCATGATCTTCGAGGTGGCGCAGGCCTGAGCCGCCGGGCCGCCCGCCGGCGGCCGCCCGCGCCGCCGTAGCCTGGGGTCATCCGGGATTCACGGCGATGGCGGGGGCGATCACGTGGGCATTCTGCTCGGCTCGAATTCCAAGGTGTTCGACCCGATGAACGACGCGGGCATTACCGTCCGCACCTTCCGCGCGTACCGCGATAAGTTCAACTTCATTCCCACTGTCTGGCCCGCCAAGGACAGCGTGCCCGAGGCGCGGGTCACGCTGTCGATCCGCCCGCTGCCCGCGGACCTGCTGGCGGGCAAGCTCGATGACCAGCTGCGGAACCTGATCGCGGCGGCGCCGCCGGGGGTGAAGCTGTCGGCCTGGCACGAGGCATCGAACCTGCCCGGCTACCCGGACTGGGTCACCGCGGACCGGATCGCCCCCGTGCACGAGTACATGCAGGAGCTGTGCCGCGGCTCAAACGTCCGTTACGGGTCGATCATCTGCGCCGTGCCCAGCTCGGTCCGAGCGTGGATGGGCACCGGCCTGGACTGGTACGGCCTGGACGTCTACGACTTCGGCGAGGGCCAGTTCCGGCACTGGACCGGCGGGCTCAGCAAGTCCAAGCTGTTCGGCCGGCTCGACGACATGCTCGACACGTGCCGCGAGCTGTCCGGCCGGGACACCCCCGAGATCGACATCTGCGAGACCAACAGCCCGCGTGCCGGGCACCGCGCCGAGTGGTTCGGGCTGCTGGCCGAGTGGCTGGCAGGCAACGGCGGCCGCTGCCTGCAGACGTTCTGGAACCCCTCCGGGGAGCTCAGCGGCCCGTGGCAGCCCGAGGACGAGCAGACCATTAACGCGCTGCGCTCCATCGCCGCCACCTACGGCGGCTGAGCCCCGCGCCGGCCGCGACCGGGCTCAGGCCAGCTCGATCGTCGCGCGCAGCGGCAGCTCGGCCGCGGACGTGCCGGCCTGCAGCTGGTAAGGCCCGGTCTCGTACCGCCAGCCGTCGTCCCAGTAGGCCAGGTCGCGGGCCCGGATGGTGATGGTCGCGGTCACCGTCTGGCCCGGGTCCGCGGTGACGGCGGCGAAGCCGGCCAGCCACCGCGCCGGGCGGTCCACGGCGGAGGCCGGCCGGGCGGCATAGACCTGAACGACCTGGCGGCCGGGGCGGCAGCCGGCATTGGTCAGCCGCACCGCGACCGACGCGGACCCGCCCGGCGAGATCCGCGGCTCGGCCTCGATAACGTCCAGCGACCAGGTGGTGTAGCCCAGGCCGGACCCGAACCAGAACGCGGGCGTGGCCCCGCTGCGCAGCCAGGCCCGGTAGCCGATGTGAATCCCCTCGTCGTAGCGCAGGATGCCGTCGCGCGGGGTGACGTCCAGCACCGGCACGTCCGCCATGTGTGCCGGCCAGGTCGTCGGCAGCCGGCCGCCGGGCTCGGCGGCGCCGGTCAGCACGTCGCCGAGGGCGTGCCCGGCCTCCTGGCCGCCGAACCAGCCGAGCAGCACCGCCGCGGCGTCGTCGCGCCAGGGCAGCTCGACCGGGGCGCCGGCGTTGACCACGACGATGGTGCGCGGATTAGCGGCCAGCACGGCGCGGGCCAGGTCGTCCTGGCGGCCGGGCAGGGCGAGGCTGGCGCGGTCGAAGCCCTCGCTTTCCACGTCAGCGCTGGTCCCCACGACGAGCACCACTGCATCGGCGGCGGCCGCCGCGACGACCGCCTCGTCGATGAGTTCCTGCGCGTCACCGCCCGGCTCAGTGCCCAGCCGGAACGACAGCGCGCCGAAGCCGGCCACGTCCGCGGCCCGCTCGAAGCTGACTGACAGCCGCACCGGCACGCCCGCGACCACGTCGAGCTGCGCCGACCGGCTCGGCGGCGACAGCACCGCCGCGGCGAAATCGGTACCGGTGACCTCAGCGACCTCATCGACCAGCACCTGGCCGTCGGCGGTGATGATGCCGCGGCCGGCCGCGGCGAAGCCGAGCCGTACCGGGCCGGCCTGACCCGGCGTCCAGATGGTGTCGATCCTCAGCTCGGCCAGGCGCTCGACGGGGGCCTCGCCGCCCAGCCAGGTCAGCGCCGTGGCCTGCCGGTCCTCGGCCCAGATCTCGGTGCCGGCGGCGTCGAGGAAGCGGACCCGCAGGCCCGGCTCCCCGGTGACCGGGTTGACCAGCTCGGCGAGTGGCAGCTCCGCGACACCCTCCTGCACGACTGCGCCGAGGGCGTAGCTGACCTGCGCGTCCGGGTAGGCCGCGCGCACGCCGTCCAGCGGCGAGACGACGCGGGCGGGCACGACCGTGGCGCTGCCGCCGCCCTGGATCCGCGCCGCGCTGGCGTTGTGCCCGATCACCGCGATGCGCCGCACCGACGCGGGGTCCAGCGGCAGGATCTTGTCGTTGCGGGCCAGCACGGTGCCCAGGGCCGCGGCCCGCCGCCCGAACGCCGCGGCCGCCGCGGGGTCCAGCGGCGGCACGGCGGCCGGCCGGCTGTCGCCCAGGGCGCCGACTCGCTGAGCCAGCCGCAGCAGCCGGCCGACCTTGCGGTCGATCGCGGCCTCCGGGATGTCGCCCGAGCGCACCGCCGCCACTAGCGCCTCGCCCCAGGCGCCGCCCGGGCCCGGCATGGCCAGGTCCTGCGCGTGCCGCGCGGCCTCGATGCTGCGGACCGCCGTCCAGTCGGAGACGACCACGCCGTCGAAGTCCCACTCGCTGTTCAGCGGGGACTCCAGCAGCTCGTTCTCGCTCGCTGTCGCGCCGTTCACCGAGTTGTAGGCGCTCATCACCAGCCACGCCCGCCCGGCCGTCACCGCCTCCTCGAACGGTGCCAGGTAGACCTCGCGCAGTGCCCGGTCGCTGACCTGCACGTCGGCGGTAAACCGGTCGGTCTCGAAGTCGTTGGCCACGTAGTGCTTGGGCGTGGCGGCCACCCCGCGGTCCTGCAGGCCCGCCACGTAGGCAGCGGCCAGCCGCCCGGTGAGCAGCGGATCCTCGCTGAACGCCTCGAAGTGCCGGCCGCCGAGCGGGGACCGGTGCAGGTTGATGGTCGGCCCGAGCACCACGTCCACGCCCTTGCGGCGGGCTTCGGCCGCGGCCACCGCCGCGTACTCGGCGGCCAGCTCCGGGCTCCAGGCCGACGACAGCGCGGTGGCGGACGGCAGGCTGAGCGACGGCTCCCGCTCGTCCCAGCGCGGCCCGCGGACGCCGGAGGGTCCGTCCGACAGCGTCATGCTGCGCAGCCCGATCCGCTCCACCGGGACTGTGCTCCAGAAGTCGCGGCCGGTCAGCAGGGCGACCTTCTCCTCCAGGGTCAGCGCGGCGATGAGCGCGGCATGCTCGCCGAGCTGCTTCTCCATGAAGATGCGCCGGTAGCCGTCCTGCGCCCGGCGGTCGACCTCTACATAGCCGAGCCGGGCGTAGATGGCCTGGTTCTCGGTCATGACCTCATGGGTAACCAGGGCCATCCGGCTCAGGCCGCGGCGGGCGGCCTCGGCCTCGGCGAATTCCATCAGCGCGCGGCCGAGGCCGCGGCCCTGGGCGGCGGGGTCCACGGCGACGTTCTCGACGTACAGGTGATCAGGCCGGGGGTACAGGGTGATCACCGCGCTGACCGGCGTCCCGGTCACCCAGGTCGTGCCGTCCGCTACCGATGGCCCGTAGTCGCGCAGCATGGGGGCGGGCGGCTTGTCCATCCGGGTGAGGTACCGGGTGTAGGCGGCGTCGATGATCGCCTTGATCGCGGGCAGGTCAGCGGCGGTAGCACGGCGCGGGCGGGGCGGACCAGGGGTGACTTCAGGTGAGGACGGCACCAGGCCGACATTACCGGCGCCGTCCGGGCATCAGAAGATGCCGGCCGGTCAGCCCGCTGCCGGCCCCGCACGCTGCCGCCACGGTCGCCAGGGCGGCGCGGGAATCTGGCCGGGCCCCGCCGCGCTGACACCGGCATGACGAAGATCGGCTTCCTGTCCTTCGGCCACTGGCGGGCCGTGCCCGGATCGCAGACCAGG
Organism: uncultured Actinomycetota bacterium; assembly: GCA_963780555.1. Classification (GTDB taxonomy): domain Bacteria; phylum Actinomycetota; class Actinomycetes; order Streptosporangiales; family Streptosporangiaceae; genus DASUBV01. The sequence goes on from CAWACD010000002.1 coordinate 2,300,469, forward strand.
ACCGCCGCCGACGCGCTGCTGCAGACAATCGAGCTGGCGCAGGCCGCCGAGGAGATCGGCATCGACGGGGCGTTCGTCCGCGTGCACCACTTCGAGCGGCAGCTGGCCTCGCCGTTCCCGCTGCTGTCGGCGATCGCCGCGCGGACCAGCCGGATCGAGATCGGCACCGCCGTCATCGATCTGCGCTACGAGAACCCGCTGTATATGGCCGAGGAGGCCGCCGCGGCGGACCTGATCAGCGGCGGGCGGCTGCAGCTGGGGATCAGCCGGGGCTCACCGGAGATCGCGCTGCGCGGCGCCGAGTCGTTCGGCTACCGGGCCGCCGACGGCCAGACCGATGCTGACCTGGCCCGGAGCAAGGCCGGGCTGTTCCTCGCGGCGATCAGCGGCGCGGCGGTGGCGACGACCGACCCGGCCCGCAGCGGGGTAAGCGCCGGGCTGGCTATCCAGCCGCAGTCGCCCGGCCTGGCCGACCGGATCTGGTGGGGCTCAGGCACCCGGGAGACCGCGCAGTGGGCCGCGCGCGAGGCGATGAACCTGCAGAGCTCGACGCTGCTGTCCGAGGACACCGGCGTTCCGTTCGACCAGCTCCAGGCCGAGCAGATCCGGCTGTACCGGGAAACCTGGGAGCAGCAGGGGCATGGCCGCGCGCCGCTGGTATCGGTCTCGCGCAGCGTGCTGCCCGTCACCGAGGACATCGACCGCCAGTACTTCGGCAGGCAGGCCCACGATGACCAGGTCGGGCTGCTGGACGGGGTGCGGTCGCGCTTCGGCCGGACCTACGCGGGGGAGCCGGACAAGATCGCCGCTGAGCTGGCCGCGGACGAGGCGGTGCAGGCCGCCGACACGGTCCTGTTCACCGTGCCCAACCAGCTCGGCGTGGACTACAACGCCCGCATCCTGGCCACCATCGCCCGGGAGATCGCCCCGGCCATCGGCTGGTCGCTGGCGAGCACTCCGGCGGCCTGAGCTGGCCAGCGGCTACCCGGTGGCGGTCTGGAAGATCGGCCAGCCGATCTCGGTCTGCCAGGCCGACTCGTCGGGAGTGTCGTCACGGCTGGTCAGGTAGTACTCGCGGATCGGCCCGTCTACCCCGAGGGCATGCCGGGCGACGTGCGCGGCCAGGGTCCCGTAGGCGCGGTCGATGCCGTCAGGCGGCCCGGCATGGACAATGACGGCCAGCTCGGCCGGCGGCACCACTACCGCCTCCACCCGCCCCACCGGGCGAACCGGGCCGGCGCACGGGATGAACATGGTGGCCTGCCCGTGCTCGCGGGTGAACAGCTCGTTGGCGTAGATGCCGCCCGGCGGGCCGGCCACGGACAGCGACTGGGCGCCGATGGTGGCGCGCAGCTCGCCAAGCGCGCCCTGGTACCAGGCGCTGATGTCCTCGACATCGACGACTGCGGAGATCGCGGCCGCGGGCGCCGCCGCGACGCTGCGGTGGCTGATCGGCGGGCTGGCCGGGTCGCCCGGTGCGTCCAGCAGGTCCCGCAGCTCAGTGACCGCCTTCCGGGTCCGGGCCAGGTCGTCCTCCAGCCGGCCGAGGTGCCCGGCGATGAGCTCGTTGCGGGCGGGCACGTCGGGAGCGGCCAGGATCGAGCGGATCTCCTCGATCGGCATGTCCAGCTCGCGGAACCGGCGGATGACCTGGGCGACCGGGATCTGGCTCGTGGTGTAGCGGCGGTGGCCGGTGAACTGGTCCACCTCAGCTGGCTCCAGCAGTCCTACCCGGTGGTAATGACGCAGCGTCTTGATGCTCATGTGCGTCGCCCGGGAGAAGTCGCCGATCGGCAGCGAGGTGGTCATGGACCCAGTCTGCTACCTCCCCCTGGGGGAGAAACCAGCTGAGCCGGCGGCCTTGCTCCTCCCCGTGCCGGACGCCAGAGCCTGAAGGTGCTGCGCCACGAGGCCCGCATCCCGGGTCTCGGCACCAGCACCTGAACGGAGAGGAAGCACTCATCATGAAGAGCACCGAGCTGACCGGCATCGTCGCTGAGCACATCGCCGCCGTCAACGCCGGGGACACTGACGCGGTCGTCGCGACGTTCGCCGAGGACGCCTACGTCAACGACGCCCGCCGCGAGTTCGCCGGCCGCGACGCGATCGCGCGCTGGGTGGCGAAGGAGATGACCGGCGACAACGTCACGATCGACGTCCGCGAGGTCCTGGACCACTACGGCGACACCATCGTCCGGGGCGCTTACGACGGCACCTACGACAAGACGAACCTGCCCGACGAGCTCGTCCTGAGCAACTACTTCAGCGTCCGCGACGGCAAGATCGTCAGCCTCGTCGTCATCTTCAACCAGCCCGCCGACTACTGAGGGCCGCGGCGGCAGGTCCTCCCCGGCCACGGGCCCCTGGCCGGCCCGCTGTCAGCGGGCCTGCCAGGCCGGCGCAGCAGGCTCAGCCGGCCGGCAGCCGGGCGCTGAGCAGCAGCGTCATCAGCTGCCCAGGAACTCCAGCAGGGCCGGGTTGACCTTCTCCGGGTGCGTCCAGCCGATGTTGTGCGGCCCGCCCTCGACGGAGATCAGCTTCAGGTCCTTGATCAACCCTGGCAGCCGCTCGGCGGTGTTCGGGTAGGGCAGGATCCGGTCCTCGGTGCCGTGCATCACCAGGACCGGGACATCGATCTGCGACAGGTCGTCGCGGAAGTCAGTCAGCCAGGAATTGACGCACTCGTAGCTGGCGGTCGGCGAGGCCGCGGCCGCGACGTTGAACGAGGCCTGCCAGGCCCGCTTGCTGATCCGCTGCGGGGCAAGCTTGTCGACGTTGTAGAAGTTGTTCAGGAAGTCCTCGAAGTAGGCGTACCGGTCCTTGACCACCGCCGCCTTGATGTCGTCGAACACCTGCTTGTCGACGCCGTCCGGATTATCGGAGGTCTTGAGCAGGAACGGCGGGATCGCCCCGAACATCACCGCCTTGGCCACCCGCTCCGAGCCGTACCGGCCCAGGTAGCGGGTTACCTCGCCGGTGCCCATCGAGAAGCCGCCCAGCACCATGTTGCTCAGGTTCAGCTGAGTGATCAGGGTGTTCAGGTCGGCGGCGAAGGTGTCGTAGTCGTAGCCGGCCGTGGGGCGGCTGGACTGGCCGAAGCCGCGGCGGTCGTAGCGGATGACCCGGTACCCGGCCGCCAGCAGGTCGCGCTCCTGGCGCTCCCAGGACTGCCCGTCCAGCGGGTAGCCGTGGATCAGGAGGACCGGCTGCCCCCGGCCGTGGTCCTCGTAGTAGATCTTGATGTCGGTGCTGTTCTCGGTGCCCACGGTGACAAAAGCCATCGCTGCTCCCTCCGTGTCTCAGCTCCTTCTGGTGTGTTCTGGGGGCGCGCGCACCAGTACGACGCTACACCTCGTGCTCGTTATGTCACCGGCGGCTATACCGGGGTCCAGCGAAACGGGCCCGTCAGCGCGCCGGGGCGGCGGCCAGCAGCTCAGCCGCCTGCGCGGCCCGCAGCAGCGCTGCATCCCCGCCGGGCCGGCCGACCAGCTGGGCGCCGGCCGGCAGCCGCGGCCCGGTGCCGGGCTCCGGCCAGACGGGCACCGAGATGGCCGGCAGCCCGAGAACGCCCCAGATCGAGGTGAAGGCCAGCAGCGCATCGCGCGGCGAGGTCCAGCCGCCGCCAAGGTCGGTGTCACGGGCGCCCATGGGCGGCGCCAGCACCGGGACCGCCGGCAGCAGCAGGACATCAGCGTCACCCAGGAGCTGCGCCGCCTCGCTCCGCAGCTGGCCTCAGCCGGCGCAGCGACCGGGCGTAGTCCCAGGCCGGCACCTGCGCGGCGGCCCGCAGCCGGTCCAGTATCTCCGGGTCATACAGCTCGGGCTGCCGTGCCATCCGCTCCTCGTGAATAGAGACGGCTTCGCCGGACTGCACCGCCTGGAACAGGTGCAGCAGCTCGGCGGCGCTGCCGAACTCGACCTCGCTCAGCGAGGCGCCGGCCGCGGCGAGCCGGCCAGCCAGCCCGGACACGGCGGACTGCACGGCCGGAGCGGTCCGGCCGAACAGCGCGTCAGCCGGGATGCCGACCCGCAGCGCGGCGGGGTCAGCCGGGTCACCGGCCGCGCCGTCGGCTGCGGCGGCTGCCCGGCGGGGCTCAGCCGCTCCGCCGGCCAGGGCGGCCCAGCCCGCGGCCAGGTCCGCGACCGTCGCGGCCAGCGGGCCGACGGTGTCCAGCGACCAGGCCAGCGGGAAGACGCCCGTGACCGGAATCCGGCCATACGAGGGACGCAGCCCGGCCACCCCGCACAGCGCCGCCGGGATGCGCACCGACCCGCCGGTGTCGGTGCCCAGCGCGAGCGGGACCAGGCCGGCGCCGACGGCGGCCGCCGACCCGGCGCTGGATCCGCCGGCCATCCGGGACGGGTCGCGCGGGTTGGCGCACGGCCCGTTGGCGGCCCGGTCCCCGGTCGGGCCGTAGGCGAACTGGTGCGTCGTGGTCTTGCCGACGACGACGGCTCCCGCGGCGCGCCACCGGGCCACCACCTCGGCGTCCTGGTCCGGCACCCGCCCGGCGAAGTGCCGCGAGCCCATGGCCGTGGTGAGGCCGGCGGTGTCGATGACGTCCTTGACCGCGACCGGGATGCCGTGCAGCGGGCCCCGGTCGATGCCGCGGGCGAGCTCAGCATCGGCCTGGCGAGCGGCGGCGAGCGCGCCGTCGGCGTCCACCGCCGCGAAGGCGTTCAGGACCGGCTGCGTCACCTCGATCGCGCCCAGGGCGGCCCCGGTGAGGGCCACGGAACTGGTCGCGCCAGTGCGCAGCTGCGCGCCGAGGCCGACCAGGGTGCAGCCGGTAAACGGGCCGGTGACGCCGGTCCCGCCGGTGCTGCCATCGGCCGGGCCGCTGGCGGGGCTCTGCTCAGGTTCTCTGGCTGCCATCATCGATGACCAGCATGTCAGCGGGCAGCTGCCCGGTTCCTGGCCGGGTCAGGATTCCGGCACCGGCAGGATCTGCCGCGGGATCACCGGGCCGGCCTGCCGCCTGCCCCACTCCCGCGGGTAGCCCAGCGAGACCTCCTCGAACCGGACGCCGTCATACCAGGTGGTTCGCGGGATGTGCAGGTGACCGTACACGGCAGCGGCAGCGCGGAACCGCAGGTGCCAGTCCGCAGTCAGGGTCGTGCCGCACCACTGCGCGAACTCGGGATAGCGCAGCACCCGGGTCGGCTCGCGCACCAGCGGGAAGTGGCTGACCAGGATGACCGGCAGGTCCGGCGGCAGCGCCGCCAGCCGCGCCGCGGTCGCCGCGACCCGCGCCCGGCACCAGTCCTGCCGGGTCCCGAACGGGTCCGGGTGCAGCAGGTGCTCATCGGTGCAGATGATCCCGCGCTGATAGGCCAGGGCCAGCCCGTCCTCGCTGGTGGTCACCCCGTCGGGCATGAACGAGTAGTCATAGAGCAGGAACAGCGGGGCGATCACCGCCGGGCCGCCCGGGCCGTCCCAGACCGGGAACGGGTCCTCGGGCGTGAGCACGCCGATCCGCCGGCACATCTCGACCAGGTACCGGTAACGGTGCTCGCCGCGCAGCTGGACTGGGTCCCGCCGGCGCGTCCACAGCTCGTGATTGCCCGGCACCCACACGACCATCCCGAATCGCTCGCGCAGCGTGCGCAGCGCCCACTCGATGTCAGCCGCCAGCTCCGCGACGTCCCCGGCGACGAGCAGCCAGTCGGCCGGCGAATCCGGCCGCAGCTCCTCGACGATGGCCCGGTTCTTCGGGTGCGCGACGTGCAGGTCGCTGACGGCCAGCAGTTTCGCCGCCTGCCCCGCTGCCGTCACCCTCCCATGATCGCAGCAGCCCGCCCGGCTCGCTGCGGCGGCGCAGCCGCCGGGCCGGGTGCCCCGGGCTCCAGCCACCCGGCGGCGGGCAGGAACTCCGCCCCGCGCGGCCACGGACGTCATCCTGGTTGAATGGCTGGCATGCTGGTCGAGCGTGCCAGTCAGCTGGCCGTGCTGGATGACCTGCTCGGGGAGGCGCTGGACGGCCACGGCCGGCTCCTGTTCCTGGGCGGGGAGGCCGGCGTGGGCAAGACGGCCCTGGCCGCGGCCCTGGCCGGCGCGGCCACCGGCCGCGCCGCCGTCCGGCGCGGCTTCTGCGACAGCATCACGACGGCCGAGCCGCTCGGCCCGATCCTGGACGCGCTGCCGGAGATCGCCGGGGCCGCAGGCCCGGAGTCGGGCGTGTCCCGGCTGCGCCTGTTCCGCCAGGCCGGCGCGGTGCTGGCCGGATCGCCGGCCTTGCTGCTGCTGGAGGATGTGCACTGGGCGGACGAGGCGTCGCTGGACATGCTGCGGTTCCTGGGCCGGCGGCTGGCCGGATCAGCCTGCTGATCGTCGCGACGTTCCGCAGCGAGGAAGTGGCGCCGGCCACCCGCTGACCCTGATGATGGGCGACCTCGCCGGATTGCCCGGCGTGCTGCGGATGTACCTGCCCGCGCTGACCGCGGCGGGCGTGCGGGAGCTGGTCGCGCAGGCGGGCTCGGCCCTCGACGCTGACGAGGTGCACGCGCGGACGGCCGGCAATCCGTTCTATGTGACCGAGGTCCTGGCCGCCGGCTGCCGAGCACGTGCCGCCCACGGTCCGTGACGCGGTCCTGGCCCGGCTCGCCCGGCTCTCCCCCGGCGCGCGGCAGGTCGCCGGCGCGGTGTCGGTCCTGGGCCGCCGCGCCGAGCAGGCGCTGCTGGCGGCCGTGTCCGGGCAGCCTGGCGAGCTGGTCGACGAGTGCCTGGTCCGCGGGATGCTGGTGACCGTCGACGGCGGCGTCGGGTTCCGGCATGACCTCGCGCGGCTGGCCGTGGAGCGGTCGCTGGCCGGCGCCGAGCGGAGCCCGGCTGCACGCGCGGCCCTCGCGGAGCTGACCGCGTCGGGATCGGCGGACCACCGGCGGCTGGCGCATCACGCCGCCGGCGGCGGCGACCGGGCCGCGGTGGCCCGGCACGCTCCGCTGGCCGCTGCCCGGGCCGCGCGACTGGGCGCGCACCGGGAGGCCGCCGAGCACCTGCGCCAGGCCCTCGGCTGCCATGAGCATGCTGCTCGAGGCCGGGCCGCCCTGCTGGATCAGCTGTCGTATGAGTGCTACCTGACCGATCAGGCGGACAAGGCGCTGGCCAGCGGGCTGGAGGCGATGGCCATCTGCGAGCAGGACGGCGACGCGGGCGCTGTCGGCCGGGCCCAGCGCTGGCTGTCGCGGCTGTCCTGGGTGCTCGGCGACAACACCGAGTGCCGAGCGCTACGCCGTAGCGGCGGTCGCCACCCTGGAGCCGCTGCCGGCCGGTCACGAGCTGGCCATGGCCTACAGCAACCTGGCCCAGCTCCGGATGGTGGCCGAGGACGATGCCGAGGCGGTGCGCTGGGGCACCCGGGCCCTCGAGCTGGCCCGTGACCTGGGTGATCGCGACGACGCAGACCCACGCCCTGAACAACCTGGGCACGGCGCTGTGGGCATCCGGCGAGCTGATCGAGGGCCGGATCCGGCTCACCCAGAGCCTGGATCTGGCCCTCGCCGATGACGCGCACGAGCACGCCGCTCGCGCCTACACCAACATCGGCGCTTCCAGCGTCAAGCACCGGTCCTACGCCGAGGCCGCCGGCAGCTGGAGGCCGGCATCGCCTACGCCGCAGACCGGGACCTGGATACCTGGCGGCTGTACATGAGCGCCTGGCTGGCCCGCTCGCAGGCCGAGCAGGGCCGGTACGCCGCGGCACAGCAGCAGGCTGCCGCGGTGCTGCGGCAGCCGCACCTGTCGCCGATCTCACGGGTATCGGCGCTGGCCGTCATCGGCGTTGTCGCCGCCCGCCGGGGCGACAGCTACTGCCGCGCTGGACGAGGCGCTGCCGATCGCGCGGCAGACCGGCGAGACGCAGCGGCTGGTGCCGGTGGCCGCGGCCCGCGCTGAGGCGGCCTGGATCGCCGGCCGGGCGCGGCGAGGTGACAGCGGAAGTCGACTGCGCCTGGCCTGCCGCCGCGGCCCTCCCGCAGCCCTGGGAGCCTGGGCGAGCTGTGCTGGTGGCTGCACCTGGCCGGAGCCGGACGGCCTGCGCCGGTGGCGCTGGCCCGGCCCTTCGCCCTCATGCTGGCCGGTGAGCACCGCGCCGCGGCCCGCGCGTGGCAGGACCGGGGCTGCCCGCTGTGGGCGGCCTACGCGCTGGCGCTGTCCCCGGATGTCGCGATGCGCAGGCAGGCCTGGACATCGTCGGCCGCAGGTGCCGCGGCCGTGCGGCGCGCGGTGCTGCGCGAGCGCCGGCGCCCGCGGGCTGCCGCTGCCCCGCGGGCCCCGGCCCTCGAGCCGGGCCAATCCGGCCGGGCTCACCCGACGCGAGCTCGAGGTGCTGGAGCTGCTTGCCGAGGGACTGGCCTACGCCGACATCGCCGAGCGGCTCGTCCTGTCCCAGAAGACGGTGGCCCATCACGTCTCGGCGGTGCTGCGCAAGCTCGGGGAGCCGACCCGGCCGCTGGCGGTCGCCGCCGCACTACGCCGGCAGATCATCGCGCCAAGATAGGCAATATCTCCGATGTGCCGCCCGGCCCGGCCGGGCTTTGCTGTCTGAGCAGGCAGGACGCCTGCCATCCGCACGGAGAGGACACCGATGGCCCTGTTCATGGACACCCACAACATCGGCGGCCCGGTCACCCTGGACGACGTGGCCAAGGCCCACGCCGCCGACCTGCAGGCCCAGGGCGCGCACGGCGTGCACTACCTGCGCTACTGGGTCGACGAGCAGCACGGCAAGATCTTCTGCCTGGTCGACGCCCCGGACGCCGAGGCCGCGGCCACCGTGCACCGGGAGGCGCACGGCCTGGTCGCCGACGAGATCTACCCGGTCGCCGAGGGCGCCTGACATTACTCTCAGCGGGTTTTCGGGATATCCCTGACCGGCTATCCCGATACCCAGCTTGTACCGCGCCGCCTGCTTCCGGGCTGCGACCCAAACCGGCAGGAGTGTCCGGCTGCCTGCAAGAACGCAGGCCACGGCAGGAGCCTCGCGCCGATGTGACCGGGCGGCCGCACCGGTGATCCTGCAGGTGAACCGCCGGCGCCCGGCCTGCGAACACGAGGCAGGTGGGCAGACCAGCCCCGGCCGCCCGCTGCGGGCCGAGCCGAGGGACGCTTCATCCGGCCGGGCAGCTCCTGACCGGCATCGAGCTGGGAGATTCCTCATGTCAGAATCGCGAGCCCCGGCCGCAGACCGGATCGTGGCCGGCCAGATTTCCGCGGCGGCCGCGGCGCCTGCGGGCTGGCGCCGTGTCGCGGCCTGGGCGGCTGACCGACAGTCGCGGCGAGCGCGCCGCTGGATTCAGATCGCCCTCGGCGTCATCTGGCTGCTAGACGCGGCCCTGCAGTACCAGCCGTACATGTTCAGCCGGGCGTTCCCGGCGCAGGTCATCGAGCCCGCGGGGGCCGGCAGCCCCGGCTTCGTGGCGCATCCGGTCACGTTCGCGGGACAGCTGATGCTGCATAACGAGGTCGCGTTCAACGCCCTGTTCGCTACCATCCAGCTCGCCCTAGCGGCGGGGCTGCTGTGGCGCCCCGCGGTCCGGGCGGCGCTGGCCGGCAGCATCGTCTGGGGACTGCTGATCTGGTGGCTCGGCGAGGGCCTCGGCGGGGTCTTCACCAGTGCCGCGTCGCCGATCACGGGGGCGCCCGGCGGGGCCGTGCTGTATGCCCTGATCGCCGTCCTAGCCTGGCCGCCGCGCCGCGCCGTGGACGGCGGCAGCGTCGCCGCGGGCAGCCCCCTGGGCAGCCTGCGGGCCCGGATCGCGTGGCTGGCCCTGTGGGGCAGCGGCGCGTATTTTCTGCTCCTGGCGGCCAGCCAGGCGTCCGGCGCGCTGCGCGCCACGATCGCCGGCGGGGCCGACGGGGAGCCCGGCTGGATCGGCTCTATCGAGCGCAGCGCCGGCTCGCTGATCGGCACCCACAGCACGGCCGTGACTATTGGCCTGGCCGTCCTCTTCGCGATCATCGCCGTTGGCGTCTTCGTTCCCGCCGCGGTCCGGCCCGTCCTGGTCCTGGCCGTGATCATCGCGGCTGCCATCTGGGTACTGGGCCAGAGCTTCGGGGAGATTGCGACCGGCCAGGCCACCGACCCGAACACCGGGCCGCTGCTCATCCTGCTGACCGCCGCCTACTGGCCATTCGCGCGCACCCGCCGGAGGTCACCGGCCGTGCCCGCGGCGACAGCCTCAGCCGCGGATCCGGCGCTCGGCGGCAGCCCAGGCCGCCGCGCTGCCAGCGGGCTCGAAGCGGCGCAGCTGCTGGGTGGCGCGCAGCAGGGACCGCATCCCGTCCAGGTCGCCGGGGCCGGCACCGAGGGCGCGGGCCTGAACGAGCACGTTGCCCAGCGCCGCGGCCTCAACCGGCCCGGCTACCACGGGCAGGCCGCAGGCATCAGCGGTGAGCTGCAGCAGCAGCTCGTTGCGGGCGCCGCCGCCGACCATGTGCACGACGCTGACCTCCCGGCCGGACAGCTCCTGGACCGCGCCGACGGCCCGCCGGTAGGCCAGGGCCAGGCTGTCCAGGATGCACCGCACGATGGCCGGCGGATCGGCCGGGGCCTGCTGGCCGGTGCGCTGCGCGGCCTGCGCGATCCGCGCGGGCATGTCGCCGGGCGGCAGGAACGCCGGGTCGTCGGGATCCACGACCACCCGCAGCGGCTCGGCCTGCGCCGCAGCGGCCAGCAGCTCGCCGAGGTCCGGCGCAGGCCCGGCCTCGGCCCAGGCGCGGACTGACTCCTGGAGCAGCCACAGGCCCATCACGTTGCGCAGGTAGCGGATCGTGCCATCCACGCCGGTCTCGTTGGTGAAGTTAGCCGCGCGGCTGGCCTCGGTCAGGACCGGCTGAGCCAGCTCCATGCCCACCAGGGACCAGGTTCCGCAGGAGATGTAGGCGAAGTCCGGGCCGCGGGCGGGCACGCCGGCCACCGCGGACGCCGTGTCGTGCGAGCCCACCGCGATGACGGGCAGCCCGGCCAGGCCGGCCCCGGCGGCGAGCTCCGGCCGCAGGGTCCCGGTCACCGTGCCGGGCTGGCGCAGCGGCGGGAACAGCGCCCGGGGCAGCCGCAGCCGGTCGATCAGGTCCCAGGCCCAGGCCCGGGCGCGGGGATCGTAGAGCTGCGTGGTGGAGGCGTTGGTCACCTCCGCGCCCGCCTCGCCGGTGAGCCAGTACGCCAGCAGGTCGGGGATCAGCAGCATGGTGGCCGCGCCGTCGAGCTGCCCGGCCCGGGCCGCGGCCCGGAGCTGGTAGATGGTGTTGATCGGCAGCTGCTGGATCCCGGTCGCCGCGTACAGCTCGGGCGCCGGGATCGTGGCCAGCACGTCCGCCACCATGCCGTTCGTTCGCGCATCCCGGTAGTGCACGGGATTGCCACGCAGGGCCCCGTCCGGCCCGATCAGTCCGTAGTCCACTCCCCACGAGTCGATGCCGACCCCGGCCAGCTCCGTGCCCCGGCCCGCGGCCCGCAGGCCGTCCAGCAGGTCGGAGTACAGCCGCAGGATGTCCCAGTGCAGCGTGCCCAGCACCGGGACCGGCCCGTTCGGGAACCGGTGCACCTCGCGCAGCTCCAGCTGACCCGTCCCGGCGCTGCCGGCCGCCAGGCGGCCGGTCATCACCCGGCCGCTGGAGGCGCCGAGGTCAACGGCAGCAACGACGGTGTCGGGCACTGCTGTCCTCCCGGAAGGTCGCGGCGGCGGTCAGCGCAGGAATGCCGCGGCGACCCCGGCGTCCACCGGGATGTGCAGCCCGGTCGTGAGCGACAGGTTCCCGGCCGTCAGGGCGATCACCGCGGCGGCAACATGGTCGGGCAGCACTTCCTTCTTCAGCAGCGTGCGCTGCGCATAGTAGGCGCCTAGCTCCTCCTCGGGCACCCCGTAGACGGCCGCCCGCTGCGCGCCCCAGCCGCCGGCGAAGATGCCCGAGCCGCGCACCACGCCGTCCGGGTTGATGCCGTTCACCCGGATGCCGTGGCCGCCGAGCTCGGCGGCGAGCAGCCGGACCTGGTGCGCCTGGTCGGCCTTGGCCGCGCCGTAGGCCACGTTGTTGGGCCCGGCGAACACGGCGTTCTTGCTGCAGATGTAGATGATGTCGCCGCCCATGCCCTGCGCCTGCATGACCCGCGCCGCCTCGCGGGCGACGAGGAAGGAGCCGCGCGCCATCACGTCGTGCTGCAGGTCCCAGTCGGCCACGGTGGTATCGAGCAGCGCCCTGGACACCGACAGGCCGGCGTTGCTGACAACCAGGTCGGCCCCGCCGAAGGCCAGCGCGGCCTGCCGGAACGCCGCAGCCACCTGCTGCTCGCTGGTCACGTCGGCGACAGCCGCGATCGCGGCGTCCCCGGCCTGCAGCTGCCCGGCACCGATCTCGCTGGCTACCTTGGCCGCGGCATCGGCGTCCCGGTCGGCCACCACCACGCAGGCACCCTCGGCGGCCAGCCGCAGCGCGATGGCCCGGCCGATTCCCGACCCGCCGCCGGTCACCAGCGCCACCCGGCCGGCCAGCGGCTTCGGCTTCGGGCGGCGGCGCAGCTTGGCTTCCTCCAGCGCCCAGTACTCGATCCGGAACTTCTCGCTCTCCGGGATGGGCGCATACGAGGACACGGCCTCGGCGCCGCGCATCACGTTGATCGCGTTGACGTAGAACTCGCCGGCCACCCGCGCGGTCTGCTTGTCGGCGCCGAAGCTGAACATCCCGACGCCCGGCACCAGCACGATCGCCGGGTCGGCGCCGCGCATCGGCGGCGAGTCGGGGCCGGCGTGCCGCTCGTAGTAGGCCCGGTAGTCCGCCCGGTAGGCGGCGTGCAACTCGCGCAGCCTGCTGACGGCCTGCTCCAGGGGCGCGGACGGCGGCAGGTCGAGCACCAGCGGCGCGACCTTGGTGCGCAGGAAGTGGTCCGGGCAGGAGGTGCCCAGCTCGGCCAGCGCGCGGTGCCGGGCCCGGGCCAGGAAGTCCAGCACGGCCGGCGCGCCGGTGTAGTGGCCGACCTGGACGCGGTCGGTGCTGGCCAGCCCGCGCAGCACCGGGGCCAGTGCCGCGGCCCGGGCCCGCCGTTCGTCCTCGGGCAGCGGCGCATAGCCGTCGAGCAGCGGCCCGAAGGGCTCTGCCGCGCCGTGCTCCTCGAGGTAACGCTGGGCGGTGGTGATGATCTCCAGCGAGCGCGCCTGGCACTCCTCGCTCGTCGCGCCCCAGGCGGTGATCCCGTGGCCGCCCAGGATGACCCCGATGGCCTGCGGGTTATCCCGGGCCACCGCGGCGATGTCCAGGCCCAGCTGGAAGCCGGGCCGGCGCCATGGCACCCAGGCCACCCGGTCGCCAAAGCAGTCCCGGGTCAGCGCCTCGCCGTCCGCGGCGGTGGCCAGCGCGATCCCCGAGTCGGGGTGCAGGTGGTCGACGTGCAGCGCATCGACCAGCCCGTGCATGGCCGTGTCGATGGACGGTGCGGCACCGCCCTTGCCGTGCAGGCAGTAGTCGAAGGCCGCGACCATCTCGTCTTCCCGGTCGACGCCGGGATAGACCCCGGTCAGGGCACGCAGCCGGTCCAGCCGCAGGACCGCCAGCCCGGACTCGGTCAGGGTGCCGAGGTCGCCGCCGGAGCCCTTCACCCACAGCAGGTCGACCGGGTCGCCGGTGACCGGGTCGGTGACCGGCCCCTTGGCGGAGGTGTTGCCGCCGGCGTAGTTGGTGTTGCGCGGGTCAGACCCGAGCGTGTTGCTGCGGGTCAGCAGCTCGGTGACGACGGCGGGCTGCGGGGACATGACGTGGCTTCTCCTTCTGCGGGTGCTGCGGGCGGTGCTGACGTCAGGGCTGGAGCGGCCGTTGGCTGCCCCGGCAGGCCCGGGTTCCTGCCGCGGCCGGGCGGGAGCTCTGCCGGTGCCATCGCGGAGGCCCGGGCAGCAGCGATCTCAGCGCGGGGGGACCTGGGCTGCCTGCACAGTTCGTGATATAACGTTTCAAGTCATGTGCAGCAAGTGTCGGGCCAAGTCATGACCGTGTCAATAAGAGCCGGCCGGGACCCGCTGGATCGCGACCGGGCCCTCCGATGTCCCTGACTGCGCCTCCCCGCCGGGCACCAGCGACAGGCCAGCATGATCTCCTGCCGCCGCGGGACTGCTGATGAACTCTCCTACCCAGCGAAGACGCGCGAACTTGACGCGTGCCGGCGCCGCGCCCGACACTGACCGCTCAGGAGGAGACGTGGCGAATACGCCGGTCAGTATCAGGGAGGTCGCCGCCCTTGCCGGCGTCTCACTGGGCACGGTCTCGAACGTGCTGAACCACCCCGAGATCGTCGCCGAGCCGACCAGGACCCGGGTGCAGGCAGCGATCAAGCAGCTGGGGTTCATCCGCAACGAGTCGGCCCGCCAGCTGCGGGCCGGCCGCAGCCGGACCATCGGCCTGGTCGTGCTGGATGTGGCCAACCCGTTCTTCACCGACGTGGCCCGCGGGGTCGAGGACGCGGCCAGCGAGGCCCGGCTGGCCGTCATCCTGTGCAACAGCGACGATCAGAAGGCCAAGGAGTCCCGGTACCTCGAGGTCCTGGAAGAGCACCGGGTGCAGGGCATCCTCATCACCCCGGTGGCCGGCGCCGACGCGCGGCTGGCCCGGGTGCAGCGGCGCGGCACCCCGGTGGTCCTGGTCGACAGCAGGTCACCGACCCGCGGCCAGTGCTCGGTCTCGGTGGATGACGTGCTCGGCGGCGAGCTGGCCGTGTCCCACCTGCTGGAGGCCGGGCACCGCCGGATCGCCTTTGTCGGCGGCCCGCTGAGCACCCGCCAGGTGGCCGATCGCCGCGACGGCGCGATCCGGGCCCTGGAGCGGGCCGGCCTCAGCGCCAGCGACCTGCACATCGTGGAGACGCCCGCGCTGAACGTGACCGCCGGCCAGCAGGCCGGCGCGACCATCGCCGCGCTGCCCGCGCCGGGCCGGCCCACGGGGATCTTCTGCGCCAACGACCTGCTGGCCCTGGGCGTGCTGCAGGAGATGACGCTGCACCGCATCGCGGTGCCCGAGGACATCGCGATCGTGGGCTATGACGACGTGGACTTCGCGGCGGCGGCTGCCGTGCCGCTGTCCTCCGTGCGCCAGCCGCGGCACCAGCTCGGCCGCGCGGCCGCTCAGCTGCTCATCGAGGAGGCCCTCGGCGACGGCACGCACCGGCACCGCCAGGTGGTGTTCGAGCCGGACCTGGTGATCCGGCGCTCCAGCGCCAGCCAGGCCCGCCGGCCCCGCCGCGCCCCGCGGGCCGCGGCGCCGGCGGCCGAGGACACCG
Source organism: uncultured Actinomycetota bacterium (assembly GCA_963780555.1). Taxonomy (GTDB): domain Bacteria; phylum Actinomycetota; class Actinomycetes; order Streptosporangiales; family Streptosporangiaceae; genus DASUBV01. Next base: position 2,315,726 of record CAWACD010000002.1, read on the forward strand.
GCGGCAGCCACGCCCCGGCCGCCGCGGGCTGAGTCGATGCGGATCTCGCTGTTCGTGACCTGCCTGGCCGACACCTTGTTCCCCGAGGTCGGCCAGGCCACCGTCACGCTGCTGGAGCGGCTCGGCCACCAGGTGGACTTCCCGGCGGCCCAGGGCTGCTGCGGGCAGATGCACGTCAACACCGGCTACCAGCGAGCGGCGCTGCCGCTGGTGCGCCAGTACGTGGAGGTGTTCTCCGGGGCCGACGTGGTGGTCACGCCGTCGGGGTCCTGCGCGGGCTCGGTCCGGCACCAGCACGCGATGGTGGCCCGGCGGCTGGGCGACGAGGCGCTGGCCCGCCGCGCCGAGGCGGTCGCGGCCCGCACTTATGAGCTGTCGGAGCTGCTCACCGACGTGCTCGGCGTCGAGGACGTGGGCGCCTACTACCCGCACCGGGTGACCTACCACCCGACCTGCCACTCGCTGCGGATGCTGGGCGTCGGGGACCGGCCGCTGCGGCTGCTGCGCCGGGTCGCCGGACTGCAGCTGGCCGAGCTGCCCGACGCGACGTCGTGCTGCGGCTTCGGCGGCACCTTCGCGGTGAAGAACGCCGACACCTCGGCCGCCATGCTGGCGGACAAGATGCGGCACGTGCTGGGCACCGGGGCGGAGGTGTGCACGGCCGGGGACAGCTCGTGCCTGATGCACATCGGCGGCGGCCTGTCCCGGCTGCGGTCCGGGGTGCGGACGGTGCACCTGGCGCAGATCCTGGCCTCGACCCAGTCCGCGGGCCGGGCCGGGGTCCCGGCCCGGCCCGCCGGGGGTGCCGCATGACGTTCCTCGGGATGCCGCCGGTCGCGCCGCCCGGCGTGGGGCACCTGCGCGGCGCGGACCCGTTCCCGGTCGCGGCCCGCCGCGCGCTGGCCGACAGCCAGCTGCGTGCCAACCTGGGCAAGGCCACCACCACCATCCGCGCCAAGCGCGCCCGGGTCGTGGCCGAGCTGCCGGACTGGGAGCAGCTGCGCACGGCGGGCGAGGCCGTCAAGACGGCGGCCATGGCCGGCCTGGATGAGCACCTGGAGCAGCTCGAGGAGCAGGTCACCGCGCGCGGCGGGGTGGTGCACTGGGCACGCGACGCGGCCGAGGCGAACGAGATCGTGGCCGGGCTGGTCCTGGACGCGGGCGCGACCGAGGCGGTCAAGGTCAAGTCGCTGGCCACCGATGAGATCGGCCTGAACGACGCCCTGGCCGCCCGCGGCATCGCCGCCTGGGAGACCGACCTGGCCGAGCTGATCGTGCAGCTCGGCGCTGACCGGCCCTCGCACATCCTGGTCCCCGCCATTCACCGCAACCGGGCCGAGATCCGGGAGATCTTCCTGCGCGAGATGGGCGACGTCGATCCGGGGCTGACCGACGACCCGGCGGCGCTGGCCGAGGCGGCCCGGCTGCACCTGCGGCGCAAGTTCCTGTCCGCGAAGGTGGGGATCAGCGGCGCGAACTTCGCCATCGCGCAGACCGGCACCGTGGGCGTGGTCGAGTCCGAGGGCAACGGCCGGATGTGCCTGACCCTGCCGGACACGCTGATCACCGTGATGGGCATCGAGAAGGTGCTGCCCGCCTGGTCCGACCTGGAGGTGTTCCTGCAGCTGCTGCCGCGGTCCTCGACCGGGGAGCGGATGAACCCCTACACCTCGATGTGGGCCGGGGTGACACCAGGCGACGGGCCGCAGAGCTTTCACCTGGTGCTGGTGGACAACGGCCGGACGGCCGTCCTGGCCAGCGGCGCCGGCCGGGCCGCGCTGCACTGCATCCGCTGCTCGGCCTGCCTGAACGTGTGCCCGGTCTACGAGCGGACCGGCGGGCACGCGTACGGGTCGGTCTACCCCGGCCCGATCGGCGCCATCTTGTCGCCGCAGCTGACCGGGGTCGAGGACAACGCCTCGCTGCCGTACGCCTCCTCGCTGTGCGGGGCGTGCTACGAGGTCTGCCCGGTGAAGATCGACATCCCGTCCATCCTGGTCGACCTGCGCGCCCGGCACGTCGAGGCGGCCCGCCGGGAGCACCACGTGCCGGGCCCCGAGGCGATCACGATGGCCGCCGCGTCCTGGGTGATGGCCAGCGGCCCCCGGTACCGGGCCGCGCAGCGCGCCGCCCGGCTCGGCCGGCTGCTGGGCCGCGGCGGGAAGATCCGGCGGCTGCCGCCGCCGCTGTCCGCGTGGACGGCAGTCCGGGATGCACCGGTCCCGCCGCCGGAGACGTTCCGCGAGTGGTGGGCCCGCCGGGAGCAGCGGTGAGTCCGCGCAGCGCTTCGGACGGCAGCGCGCGCGCCGAGGTGCTGGCCCGGATCCGCCAGGCGAATGCCGCCGCGGCCCGCGACCCGGGCCGGCCGCAGCCCGGTGCACCGCGGCGGGCTGAGTACCGCACGGCGGGCGAGCGCGGCCGCGCCGACCTGCTGGACCTGCTGGCCGAGCGGCTCACCGACTACAAGGCCACCGTCCGCCGGACCACGGCGGCGGGGCTGGCCGCGGAGGTCGCCGCTGCGCTGGCCGATCGCGGCGCGCGGCGTATCGTCGTCCCGCCCGGCCTCGACCCGGCCATCACGGCGGCCGCTGGCGCTGAGTTCATCACGGACGGCCGGCCGGAGGTACTGAGCCCGGCCGCGCTGGACGCGTGCGACGGGGCACTGACCGGGGCCGCGGTAGCCATTGCCGAGACCGGGACCATCGTGCTGGACGGCGCACCCGATCAGGGACGGCGGGCCATCACGCTGGTGCCCGACTATCACCTGTGCATCGTCCGCGCCGGCCAGGTCGTCGAGCTGGTGCCCGAGGCGGTCGCCCGGCTGGCCGCGGCCGCCTGCCGTCCGCTGACCTGGATCAGCGGACCCTCGGCTACCAGCGACATCGAGCTGGAGCGCGTCGAGGGCGTGCACGGCCCCCGCACCCTCGTCGTCATCCTCGCTGCGGACTGACTGCCCTCCCCCGCGCCGCCAGCGTGCCCCGGCCCGCGCCCGGATTCCTTGAAACGTCAAATGCGCGGCACGAGCAGCGGCCGGCCGCTGACCCGGCCCGGCCGGGTGCCATGCTGGCCCGGTGACCGATCCGCAGCACCAGCGCCGCCGGGCGCGGCCATGAGCGTGACACTGTGCGTCCTGCTCTGGCCGCATCCAGGCGCCGACGATGCCCTGACCAGCTACGAGGACGAGGTCCTGGCCCTGGTGGGCGACCATGACGGCCGGGTGCTGCAGCGCGCCCGGCGCTCCGGCGCTGACGATGCGCCGCTGGAGGTCCAGCTGCTGCAGTTTGGCTCGGCCGAGGCGCTGAGCGGCTACATGACCGACGAGCGGCGGCTCGCGCTGGCTGATGACCGGGACCGGGCAGTAGCCCGGACGCAGGTCATCGAGGTCGAGCTGCTGCCGCCGGGCTAGCGGGACCGGACCCGGTCAGCCCGGCACGCCAGGCGGCGCGCTGCCGGAGGAGGATGCCGGCGAAGGCGACGGCAGGCGGGCGGCGGCCGGGAAGAACATCGTGCTGAACGCGGCCAGCCCGCCCGCGGCTACCACCCACAGGCCGGGACCGCCGTGCAGCAGCACCATGGAATCGCCGCCCAGCGACCGCGTGCTGGCGGCCAGCCGCATCAGCAGGTAGGCGGCGAAGCCCAGGACGGCCACGCCGGCCACGCCGATCACCCAGCGGGCCGCCGTGCCGCTGCGGATCAGGTGCCAGATCCCGGCCGCCGCAATGACGGCGCCGGCGGCTGCGAGCAGCTGGCCATTGCTGCCGCGCACGCCCGGGACTGTGACCAGGCCGGCGAAGGCCGTGGCCCACGGCAGCAGGCACCCGGCCACAATGGCGCCGCCGCCTGCGATCGCGGTCATGCTGGCCGCCCCGCGCCAGCTGCGCAGGGTCCGGGCCCGGGTGCCGCGCCGGGGCGCGGCCTGCGTGCTCATGCTGATCATCGGGGCTCCCTTATCCAGTCAGGTCGTGCTGATCCGGGTCCGGCTGTCGCTGCCGGACCGCCGCCGTGCCCCGCTGCGGGCGGCCAGGCTCCCGGGGGAGAGCGCCGGCCGCCCGCAGCGGACTCAGGCGGCTACCACCACTTCTGCACCTGGAAGAACAGGAACAGGTTGGTGACGATGTTGCCCGTGACGCCGCTCTTGGGAGTGCGCTGCAGCCGCTGCAGCTCACCGTCGCTCCTGGCGCGCACGATCTTGTTCCATGCCGACGGGCTGGAGACCCCGACGACGACTACGTTCCACCACTCGGCCTGGCGGCCGTTGGCGGTGGCCACGATGTGGCTGTGCGGCGGCAGCTTCAGGTTGCCGGTGCCCTTGCCCAGCACCGCCGACAGGTCGATCGTCGACGGGTGGTCGATGCAGCGGCCCGCGACCGGGCACTGCAGCGTGGACTTCTTCGGAGTGAAGCCGAGCGGCACGACCACGTACAGCGGGTCGAAGCTGTGCGCCGGCGTCTGGGTGTAGTCGGCGCCTGCCTCGCACTTCGAGGACGCCTTGCTGGCCGGCGGCTCCATGCAGCTGAAGTTCTTGGTGTACTTGAACGTCACGGTGTGGCCTTTGTACCAGCCCTTGGTCGTGCCGACGTGCCTGCCGTGACCGCCGGCCATCTGCATGCCCGCCATGCCGGCCGCCGAGCCGGTGGACGCGAGGGCCGTCCCCGACACAACTGCCAGCCCGGCGGTCAGCACCGCCGCCAGCCCCAGGCCCGGCGCATTCCGCCGAGCCCGCCGTGTCTGGTTCTTGTCATAGTCAGGTCCTTCTTCCGTTTCCGGGACGCGCCCGGTGGCGCGGCCGACGCTCCGGTATTCGCAGACCGGAGCCCGCCGGTTCGCCTGCCTGGCGGCGGCTTGCGCGGCGGGCCCCCGGCACGGTGTCCTAGGAGGCGAACATCGCGGGCTTGGAGGAGGCGATGCCCTGGGCCAGCACGGCGCCGGTCCCGGCCATGTGGTCCTCGGCGGCCAGCAGCTTCCCGCTCGCCGACGGGCTGCCGGCGACGATGGCGTTGATCGTGGTCTCCAGGGTGGACACGTGACCCTGCAGGTCGGCGGCCACGGCGGACTGCGGCAGCTTGGTCGCCCCGGCGATGAACGCGCTGAACTGCGAGATGTAGCCGGCCAGGTCCTTCTTCGCCTTCATCACCTTGGCCTGGTCATGACCAGCCACGCCCAGCGTGTAATCCACGAAGAAGCCGATGTGCGCGCGCCACTGCTTCAGGAACGTCGCCTGAGCGGCCGGCCCGTACACACTGCCGATGGCGTCGCCGAGCTGGCTGGTGTTGCTCGACAGCGCGGCCACCGCGCCCTTGACCTCGGGGTTGTTCAGGTTGCCGTGGGCCGCCACGGCGGTCTGCACGACGAACGCCGTCGCCGCCACATGCTGGACGAGCAGCCCGGTGAGGCTGGCGCGCAGCGACGAGCCCGCCCCGGTCACCTTGCCGGAGATGTCCTTGGACGCCACGATGCCCTTGGCCAGGACCTGCGCCGTGCCGCCCATGTGCATGGCCGCCATCTCGATCTTCTGGCCGGCATCCGGGCTCTTGGCCACGATGGCGTTGATCGCGGTCTCCAGGGTCGACACGTGACCCTTCAGGTCAGCGGCCACGGCCGGCTGCGGCAGCTTGGTCGCCCCGGCGATGAACGCGCTGAACTGCGAGATGTAGCCGGCCAGGTCCTTCTTCGCCTTCATCACCTTGGCCTGGTCATGGCCAGCCACGCCCAGCGTGTAATCCACGAAGAAACCGATGTGCGCCCGCCATAGCTTCAGGAACTTCTGCTGAGCCGCCGGTCCGTAGACACTGCCGATGGCCTTGCCCAGGCCCACGGTGTTCTGGTCCAGGGCGGCCAGGGCGGCCTTGGTCTGCGCCGACGAGGGGCCCTTGGCGATCGCCGTCTGCACGACGTTGGCGGTCAGGTCGACGTGCTCGGTCAGGAGCTGGTCGAGCCCGGCGTACAGCCTCGCCGACGCGGTCGTGGTGACGGTGCCGGCCGTGCCGGGCGTGGTCATCGACGACATGCCGCCGCTGGGCGAGGCCGAGTGCGAGCTGCCGCCGCTGGCGCTGCCGCCGGTACTGGTGCCGCAGGCCGCCGCGGCCAGGGCGAGCGCGGTTAGCCCGAGGCTGCCGCGCAGGAGGATCTTGTTTCGCATGGTCATCTCACTTCCGGGTCTGGCTGAAGTTCGTCCGGGAGTGTTCGCGGTCAGCAGCCGCGCGGTTCATCTCCGCCCGGCTGCCCCGGCCCGGCACGGCGCGCGGGCTCACGACAAGTCAGGCAGGCCAGGACAGCGCGCGGCCGGGTCAGGACGGCAGCGCGGCCAGGCCAGGACGGCGGCAGGTTCGGCCGGGCCGGCAGCCCGGGCAGCCCGGCACAGCTGGCCGCCTGACCGGGACGGCAGCCCGGTCAGGCGGACCGTCAGTGACGAGCCCGGCTGCCGGTCAGGAGGCCGGAACCTGGCCCAGGGCCACCGGATGCGACGGGGTGGCCGGGATGGTCTTGCCCCGCTCGATGCTGACGGCGAACGCCCAGGTGGAGTGGAGGGGGACCGCCAGTGACCCGACCCGGACCGGCTGCCCGCGGTGTCCGGTGACCTCGAAGGAGCCCACCGCCACGGGGGTGTGCTTGCCGGTGATCTGCCACAGCACGTAGATCTGCCGGGCCGGGTTGTCGGCCTTCAGGCCGGACGGGTCCAGCCAGGCCGTCGTCCCGGACACCACGACCTTGCCCGCGGGATGCCGGGAGTCGGCGCCGGTCAGCACCACCTCGCGGCATGTCCCGGCCTGGGCGCAGCCGGCGGCCGGCGCGGTGGGCGGGCTGCCGCCCGAGGCGGCCAGGCCGCCCCACACGGCCCCGGCCGCTACCACCGCCGCGGCCGCCGCGGACGCGACAACTGCCCGCAGCCGGCGCCGGTGCCGGTGCTCGGCCAGGCTGGCCACAGCTCCCGGCTGGTCCTGCGGACCCTCGCCCGGCCCGGGCCGCGGCGCGCTCGGCGCCGGCCCCTCGGCGATAGCGGCCATGATCCGCTCGCCCAGCCGCGGGTCGGGCCGCTGATCCGGCTCAGCCGGAGCTGATTCGGGCCAGCTGTCCGCCAGCGCGGCCGTGACCTCGGTGAAGCCGGCCAGTGCGTCCTGGCACTCGGCGCAGTCGGGGAGATGGCGGAGGAATTCCGCCTCCTCCTGCGGCTCCAGCGCGTGCAGCGCATACCCGGCGGCCAGCTCGCCGAGCCGGGCGTGGTCTGCTGCGGGACCGGTCACAGTCATCCCTCCCCCGACGAGTCGGCCAGCGGTGCCAGCCGGACCCGCAGCCGCCGCATGGCGGAGAACATCCGGGTTTTCACCGTACCTAGCGGGACACCGGTCAGCTCCGCGATCTGGCTCTGGGTATAGCCGCCGAAGTAGGCCAGCGTCACCGACTGCCGCTGCCCCTCAGGCAGGTCGCGCAGCGCCGCCCGGACCTCGCCGGCCAGGATCTGCCGCCACGCCGCCGCGGCCGGGTCCTCCCCGGCCGGCTCGGCGGCGACGGCCTGCCAGCCAGCCTGGGCCTCCTGGCGACGGTGCTCAGATTCTTCGCGCCGCACCAGGTCCACCGCCTTGTGATGAGTGAGGGCCAGCAGCCAGTTCCGCACGCTGCCGCGGCCCCGCAGGTAGGAGCCCGGCGACCGCCACAAGCCGACAAAGGCCTCCTGAACGGCGTCTTCGGCCAGCGTGGCACTGGCCGTGATCTGCCGCGCCAGCCGGTAGCAGGCCGTCCCGTGCCGCTGGTACAGCAGGGCCAGGGCAGCCTCGTCCCCGCCGCCGACCAGCTCGGCCAGCCGCGCATCGTCCGTTTCGGGCGCCGGGCCGGAGGCCCGGGCGCCGGCTGCTGGCCGTCGCTCCATGGCAGGTATTCGACGCCCGCCGCCATCCGGTTTGCATGCGACACGCTCAATCGCGGCGAGACTGGTCACGAGACCACGAACACACCGGTCATGCCGGCGCTCTGGTGGTACTGACAGTAGAACCGGTAATGCCCCGGATGCCCGAACGTGACCGTGAAGGACACGGGCCCGGCGCCAGGGTCGCCGGTGACCGTGGCGGATCGCACTTTCAGGGACGGGACGACGATGTTGTGCGGGTAGGCGCCCATGTTCTTCAGCGTGATGCGGACCTTCCCGGTGTGCACCCGGACGGTCATCGGCTGGAACCGCAGCGCGTCGGTGCCCGTGATCACGATGTGCTGCCCGGCCGTCGCCGGCGCGGCCGGGGACTGGGTGGCCGGGGACTGGGTGGCCGCCGACCCGGAGGCGGGCTGGGTAGCAGCCGGCCCGCCGCTCCCGCCGCACGCGGCTAGCAGCCCCGCGGTCAGCACTGCCAGGCCTGCCGCGCCTGCTGTCGCCCGCTCGCGCCTCGATGTCATGTCCTCACCCTCACCGGCGGCGCCCGCGCGCAGCCCGCGCGACTCCGCATCTCCCGCTTGTCTGCTGCCGGTGTATTCGCAGGCCGGGGCCGGTCAGTTCACTCGCCCGCAGGCTGCGGGCACCCCGGCGGCCGGTACGGGACCGGTTCGAGGTCGATGCGGATGGTCAGCGGCGCGGAGGCCATCATCCGGCCGATCGCCGCGTCCCACTGATACGGCAGCGTCCGTGACCGGGCCCGCGGGTCGTCACCGGTCAGCACGACGGCTGTCCCGGCCCGCCACTGCCGGCCTGTCTTCACCCGCACCCGCGGCTGCGCCAGCAGGTTGCGCACGTAGTCGGCCTGTGTCCCGTGCGCCGCGATCAGCCAGAACGTGTCGCCGGCCAGGCCGTTGCCGACCGGAGTCTGCCGGGGCTGCCCGCTGCGCCGGCCCGTCGTCTCCAGCAGGGCGAACGCCCGCGGCGCCAGCCCGGCTCGCAGGGCGCGCCGGACCAGCCGGTTGTTCACCCGCTCCAGTGTCGTGATTACCCGGTACTTACGAGAGCGCACCTTCTGGTTGTACCGCAGCCGGATCCGGCCGCGGCTGTGTCATCGGCCACACCGCCCGGCGGCCAGGTCCCGGCTAGCGGCTGCGCGACGCCGCGGCGGCCGGGCTGCCGGGCAGCACCTGCTCCAGCTGGCTGCGCGAGCTGATGTCCAGCTTGGTGAACACCTTGCCCAGGTGGTACTGGACGGTGCGGGCGCTGATGAACAACCGGGCGCCGATCTCCGGGTTGGACAGCCCGTCCCGCGCGAGCCGGGCGATCTGGGTCTCCTGGGCGGTCAGCTCTGCGTCCCGGCCGGTGAAAGTCCGCCGGTGAGCGGTCTCGCCGGTGGCCTGCAGCTCGCGCCGGGCCCGCTCGGCGAACCCCGCGGCACCCATCTCGTCGAGCATTCCGCAGGCGGCGCGCAGCTGCACGCGGGCATCACCGCGGCGGCGCTCCCGGCGCAGCCACTCCCCGTACAGCAGGCGGGCCCGCGCGAGGTCGACCCGCTGCCGGGTCCGGCTCAGCGCCTCGATCGACTCGCGGTACAGCGCCTCGGCCGCCTCGCCCTCGGCCAGCAGCGCCCGCGACCGCGCACGGATGCCGAGCCCCCAGCCGGTGTCGGTCGCGCTGGTCATCTCCTCGAGCCAGCCGAGGGCGGTGGCCGCCGCGCCGGTCATCCCGCAGCGGACCGCGGCCTCGATCAGCTCGGGTGCCACCCAGCACAGGGAACCCAGGTCGGCGTCGTAGAGGCCGGCTCGCTGGGCCGCGGTCAGCGCCTGACGGTAACGGCCCAGGCTGTTGTGCAGCAGCGCGCTCGCCCACTCGGCGAAAGTGATGCCGACGCCCTCGCCGCGGCGGAGCACGTCCTGCCGGGTCGCCTCGATCAGGGTCAGCGCCCCGGCGTCGTCGCCGCGCAGCGCGGCCAGGCCCATGGCGGCGTACGGAGCCAGGCCGCTCCCGGTCGCCTCGGTGACCGCCTGCACCTCCCCGGCCAGGGCCGCTGCGGCGGTCAGCTGCCCGGCGAACATCAGCGCGTAGGCCCGCGAGGTCAGGGCGAGCGGCAGCTCGCTGAGCGCGCCGGCCTGCCGGGCCAGCTGAACGTGCCGGTCCGAGAGCTGGTCCCAGCGCTCGTCGTCCCAGGACCGCAGCGCCGCGGTGACGCAGGTCAGCCACAGCCAGTGCCGCTCCTCCTCGGCCGTCATCCCGGCCCCGAAGTCCGCCAGCGCCCGGCGCAGGGCCGGCATGCCCGCCGCGTAGCCGTCGTTGAAATGCGCGATCAGGCCGTCCAGCAGGAAGTCGGGCGGCCGCGGGGCTCGCGGCGCGGGCGGCGCCGTCGCCGCGGCCCGTGCCACCTCCAGGACCCCGCAGCCGGCCCGGGCCAGCCGCCCGGCGAAAATGCCCGCCGACAGCGCGTCCAGGTAGGTGGCGCGGGACAGCTCCGGGTCGGCGGCCGCCAGCCGCCGGGCCGCCTGCACCAGCAGCGGCGGCGCGTCGCTGCCCCGGCGGGCCACGAACGCGAGCTGAGCCCGGGCTAGGTCGGCATGCGCCCGCTGCACGTCGCTGAGCGGCCCGGCCTCGGCCATGTCCAGCAGGTCATGGGCCACGTCGAAGGCACCAAGCTGGGTCTTAGCCTGCGCCGCGGCCAGCGCCCGCGTCGCCCGCCGCGCCGGATCGAGCGTCAGGGTCGCCGCCTGCCGCAGGAAGGCCGCGGCTGCGGCCAGGCCGCCGCGCGCCTGCGCCCGGCCCGCCGAGCACTCAAGCTCCGCCGCGACCTCCTCATCCGGGCCGGCCGCAGCCTGCGCCCGGTGCCAGGCCCGGCGGTCCGGGTCGAGTTCCGGATCGGTGGCCTCGGCCAGGGCGCAGTGCGCCTGCCTGCGATCCGGCACCGGGGCCGCCTGGTAGGCCGCCGAGCGGATGACCGGATGCCGGAACCGAACCCGGGTGCCGAACTCAGCCAGGCCGGCCTCGGTCGCGGCTTCCGCCGCGTCGAGGCCGATCCCGAGCCGCTGCGCGGCTCGCCACACCAGGGCCGGGTCGCCGGTGGGATCGGCAGCCGCGAGCAGCAGCAGGAGCCGGGCCGGGCCGGGCAGCGCGGCCACGCGCCGGCGGAAGCTCTCCTCGACGCGGCCGGCCGGCGGCACCGCCGCGGGCAGCCCGAAGCCACCGGCCAGCTCGGCCGGCGTCAGGCCGCGCGGCAGTTCCAGCAGTGCCAGCGGGTTGCCCCGGGTCTCCGCGACGAGCTGGTCGCGGACCTGCGCGTCCAGCGGCCCGGCCACCACCGACTCCAGCAGTGTCCGCGCGTCCGCGTCTCGCAGCCCGCCGACGGCCAGCTCCGGCAGCCCGGCCAGGTCGCCGCCGCGATCGCGGGTGGTGAAAACCAGGCCGACCGACTCCGCCCCCAGCCGGCGCGCCACGAAGGCAAGGACCTGAGCCGAGGCGTGGTCGAGCCACTGCCCGTCGTCGACCGGGCAGACCAGCGGCCGGGACTCAGCCGCCTCGGCCAGCAGGCCCAGCACGGCCAGGCCGACCAGGAACCGGTCCGGGGCCGGGCCCGCGCTCATCCCGAACGCGGTGCGCAGCGCGTCGCGCTGCGGCGCCGGCAGTGCCGCCAGGTGATCCAGCAGTGGCGCGCACAGCTGATGCAGGCCGGCGTAAGCCAGTTCCATCTCGGACTGGACCCCGGCGGCGCGGACCACCCGGCAGCCTGGCGCGTGCCCGGCCAGGTACTCCAGCAGCGCCGTCTTGCCGATGCCTGCCTCGCCGTGCACCACCAGCGCCTGGCTCTCACCAGCCCGAACGGCCTCCACCAGCCGGTCCAGTACGCCGCACTCGGCGTGCCGGCCTCGCAGCCCGGCCGCGAGCCGCGCTGCCGGCGCATCCCCGGGCACGTGCACAGGGCAACGCTATCCGGCTGGCCAGGCGCTAGCCATGGTGGCTGGCCACTGGCGGATATGACGGCAGGGCCGCGCGCAGCAGGCTTGCGCGGAGGCGCCGGCGACCGGGCAGGGCCGCTGAGCGCCGCGCCGGCCGCAGACCTGACATCGGTGTCTGCGGCCCGGAGGGAGGATCTATGACTACCGTGCACCACCGCTATGCCACCGTCTCGGGACGGCAGCTGTTCTACCGGGAGGCGGGGCCGGCCGCGCGCCGGCCGTGCTCCTGCTGCACGGCTTCCCGGCCAGCTCGTTCATGTACCGGGACCTCATCCCGCTGCTGGCCGGCCGGTATCACGTGATCGCCCCGGACTATCTGGGCTTCGGCTTCTCCGACGCCCCGCCGGCCAGCGAGTTCAGCTACACCTTCGACGCCATCGCCGGACTGACCGGCGAGCTGCTGACCCAGCTCGGGATCACGCAGTATGCGATGTATGTCCAGGATTACGGCGCGCCGGTGGGCTGGCGGCTCGCGCTGGCCAGCCCGGCTGCGGTGACCGCGATCATCAGCCAGAGCGGCAACGGCTACGAGGCCGGGTTCACCGACGCCTTCTGGAAGCCGGTCCGCGAGTACTGGCGCGACCAGAACCCGGAGACCGCGGCCGCACTGGGCCAGGCGCTGAGCCTGGATGCCATCCGGTGGCAGTACACCCACGGCGTGCCGGACCCGACCATCGTGAGCCCGGATACCTGGCACCACGACTACGCCCAGGTCACGCGGCCAGGCAACGATCAGGTGCAGCTGGCCCTGCTGGCCGACTACGCGACCAACCCGCCGATGTACCCGCGGCTGCACGCCTGGCTGCGCGAGCGCCGCGTGCCCGTGCTGGCGGTGTGGGGCCGGGGTGACGAGATCTTCGGCCCGGACGGCGCCCTGGCTTTCGCCGATGACGCGCCGGGCGCCGAGATCCACCTCCTCGACGGCGGCCACTTCCTGCTGGAGAGCCAGCTGGATGCCGTTGCGGGCTACATCCGCCCATTCCTGGAAAGGAATCTCCCATGACCGGCCCCCTGCAGGACACCACCGTGCTCGTCGTCGGACGGGGCAGCGGGATCGCCGGCGCGATCACCCGCGCCGCGCGGGACGCGGGCGCCCAGGTGGTCGCCGCCGGACGGGACCAGCAGGCGCTCAAGGACGCCTACGCCGGCGAGCCAGGCATCGTCGCCGAGACCGTCGACCTGACCGACGAGGCGTCGATCGCCGCGCTCGCCGAGCGGCTCGGTACTGTCGGTCACGTGGTCTCCACCGCGTCGGCCCGGGCCCGCGGCCGGGTCCCCGACCTGGACCGGGACGCGATTCGCCGGTCATTCGACACCAAGGTGATCGGCCCGCTGATGCTGGCCAAGCACCTGGCTCCGCGGATGCCCGCCACCGGCTCGATCACCATCTTCTCCGGCGTCGCCGCGGCCAAGATCGCCGTCGGCACCCTCGGCGTGGCCATCACCAACGGCGCCGCCGACATCCTGGCCCGCTCGCTGGCCCTGGAACTGGCCCCGATCCGGGTCAACGCCATCTCCCCCGGCGTCATCGACACCGGCGCCTGGGATGCCCTCGGCGAGCAAGGCAAAGCGGACTATTTCGCCGACCAGCAGGCCCGTAACCCGGCCCGCCGCATCGGCACGACCGCCGACATCGCCGCGGCTGTCCTCTTCGCCCTGACCAGCACGTTCCTCACCGGTCAGACGCTGCACATCGACGGCGGCGAGCCGCTGACCTGAGCCCGCCCGGGCCGGGCCAGCAGCCTGGCCCGGGACCCGATCCGGAAGGAGCATCACCCCATGGGCCTTGCCTGGCAGCAGGGACCGCTGGCTGCAGGACCGGCCGGCCGGTTCCTCACCGCCGAGCCGCTGCCCGGACGGCTGCTGTACGCCGAGCCGGCCCGCCGCCGGATGCGCGTCCGGTTCGGCGGCGCCTGGATCGCCGACAGCGCGGACGTCGTCCTGCTGCACGAGCCGGGCCGCTACCCGGTCGCCTACTTCCCGCTCAGCGACGTGTTCCCTGACGTGCTGGAGGCCAGCTCGTATGCCACCCAGCACCGTGACCTCGGGCCGACGTCGTGGTACGCGGTGCGGGCGGGCTCGGGCAGCAAGCCGCGTGCCGCCTGGGAGCACACCGGGCTTCCTGATCACGCCAGCGAGCTGAAGAGCCGGGTCGCCTTCGCGTGGCGGGCCATGGATGCCTTCTACGAGGAAGACGAGCGGATCGTCGGGCACGCGGCAGACAGCTACCACCGCATCGACATCCGGCAGGCCAGCCGTCACCTGGTCGTCCGCGACGGGGAGCGGGTGGTCGCCGACACCACCCGGCCGCTGGCGCTGTATGAGTCCGGGTTCGCGCCCCGCTGGTACGTGCCCCGCGACGACATCGACACCGCCGTCCTGTCACCCGGCGAGGGTCAGACATTCTGCCCCTACAAGGGCCTGTGCAGCTACTACGACATCGGCGGCGCCCGGCGGGCGGCCTGGTCGTATGAGGATGCCTGGCCTGAGGCCGGCCGGGTGTCCGGCCTGGTGTCCTTCGAGCCGGACCTGATCGACGTCCGCATCGACGGCATCCGGCTGCGGCTCGAGCCCGGCCAGGCAGTGATCCCGCACGGCATCGACCGCGACCTGAGCCTGGGCGAGGTCGCCCCCGGCCGGACGGCATGAGCGGCGCCAGCGCGCCCGCCCCGGTCGCGGCCGCCCAGCGCCGCGACCGTGGGCAGCCGGTCGTGCTGTCGGTGAACGTCGGCCTGCCCAAGGACGTGTCCTGGCAGGGCAAGACCGTGCACACCGGCGTGTGGAAGTACCCGGTGACCGGCCCGGCCATGGCCCGGCGGCTCAACATCGACGGCGACGGCCAGGGCGACCTGAAGGGACACGGCGGCGAGCAGCGGGCCGTGCTGGTCTACCAGCTCGACTCCTACCGGCACTGGCAGCAGCACTTCGGCCGCGACGACTTCAGCTACGGCCAGTTCGGTGAGAACCTCACCGTCGACGGGCTGGCCGACGACGAGGTATGCATCGGCGACCGGTACCGCATCGGCCAGGCCGAGTTCGAGGTCACCCAGCCGCGGGTCACCTGCTACCGGGTGGGCCTGCGGCTCGGCCAGCCCGAGCTGCCCGCGCTGCTGGTAAGCCACCACCGGCCCGGCTTCTACATGCGCGTCATCACCGAAGGCCACCTGCAGGCCGGCGACCCGGTCATCAAGACCAGGACCGGCCCGCACGAGCTGAGCGTCGCCGACACCGACGCGCTGCTCTACCTGCCCGGCCCTGAACCCGACACCGAGCGGCTGCGCGCGGCCAGCCAGATTCCCGCACTCAGCCCCGGCTGGCAGCAGTCCTTCCGCGACCTGCTCGACGGCACCGCCGGGCCGGGCGGCGTGGCGGTGCCGGCCGCGCCCGCCCGGCCAGCCTGGGCCGGGTTCCGCCCGCTGCGCGTCACCCGGGTCGTCCGCGAGAGCGCGAGTGTCTCGTCGTTCGAGCTGGCCGCCGCGGACGGCACGCCGCTGCCGGCGGCGCTGGCCGGGCAGTACCTGACGCTGCGGGTCAGCGGGGCCGGGCAGCCCGCACCGGTCCGCAGCTACTCACTTTCGTCCGCGCCCGGGGCCGTCAGCTACCGGATCAGCGTCAAGCGCGAGCAGCACGGAACCGTCAGCAGCTACCTCAACGCCCGCCTCCGGCCGGGCGCGGTCCTGGACGTCGCGGCCCCCCGCGGCGAGTTCGTGCTGGACGACGGCGCCGGCCCGGTCCTGCTGATCTCCGCCGGCATCGGGGTGACCCCGGTGCTGGCCATGCTGCACGACCTGGCGGACCGGCACAGCAAGCGGGACATCTGCTGGATCTACGGCGCCCGCAGCCCGCGCGAGCACCCGCTGGCCGCCGAGGCGCACGCCCTGATCGCCGCGCTGCCGCAAGCCCGCGAGCACCTGTTCTACAGCGCGGCCACGGCCGAGGAGCGCCGCAGCGCCCAGGCCGCCGCCGGGCGGCTGACGAGCGGCCGGCTGGCCGAGCTGTCCGTGCCGGCCGCCGCCAGCGCCTACATCTGCGGCCCGGCCGCCTTCATGACCGACATGCAGGAGGCCCTGGCGGGCCTCGGGCTGGATCCGGCGCACCTGCACACCGAGCTGTTCGGGGCACTGGCGTCGGTGAATCCCGGCATCACCAGCCAGCACGCGGGCGTGACGCCGCACCCGCCGCCGGGCGCGCCCGGCACCGGGCCGCTGGTGACCTTCGCGCGCAGCGGCCTGTCCGTGCCGTTCGCCGCGGCGTGGCCCAGCGTGCTGGACCTCGCCGACGCGTGCGACGTCCCGACGCGGTGGAGCTGCCGCACCGGGGTCTGCCACACCTGCAGCACGCCCCTGCTGTCCGGCGACGTCACCTACTCCCCCGACCCGCTGGAGCCGCCGCCCGCGGGCGAGGTCCTGATCTGCTGCTCCCAGCCCGCTACCGACATCGTCCTCGACATGTGAGGTCCGCATCGCGATGCGCCATCCGCCAGCGCCCGCGCCAGCCGGCGGCCCGGAGCACGCCCCCGGCCACGAGCCAGGCCCGGGCGAGTTCGCCGTCAGCGCCGGCATCGGACCGGTCCCGGCCGTCCTCGTCACCCGGGGGCCGGCTGGCCCGGCCGCGCCGGACGTGCCCCGCCTGCTCGGTCACGCACTCGTCCGGGCGCTGCACCTGGCCGGCCACCGGGCCGGGCACAGCCAGCCAGGCAACGACCCTGGCGGAACGATGACCGGCAACCTGGCCGATCTGCGGTTCAGCAGCGACCACCTGTGGGCCCGGCCGGCCCCGGCGGGCAGCACCCTGGTCCGGGTCGGCGTGACCGAGTTCGCGCAGCAGTCCCTGGGCGACGTGGTCGAGGTGACGCTGCCCGGCGTCGGCGAGGCCGTCACCGGCGGCGAGCCGTGCGGCGACATCGAATCCGTGAAGAGTGTGAACGACCTGGTCGCCCCGGTCACCGGGACGGTCCGCGGGCGCAACGACGCGCTCGCCGGCGCGCCTGGCCTGGTCAACTCCGACCCGTACGGCGACGGCTGGATGCTGGAGATCGACGTCGATCCCGGCACGCTCGGCGAGCAGCTGGCCAGCCTGCTGGATGAGCCCGCCTACCGCACCCGGACAGGTGGCTGACGGAGTCGGCTTCGCCGGTCCGGACGGCAGCACCTGGATCCTCCAGGAGATCGGCTTCCGCGGCGAGCGCGACTAGCGGGCGGCAGGACGGCCGAACGCCGCGGCCAGCCGCGCGTGGTAGCGGGCGTCGGCCAGCACCAGCACGTCATCGCCGGCCCGCAGGACGGCGTCCTCGCGGACCGGGACGAGCTGGCCGTCGCGGACCACGAAGCTGACCCACGCATCGACGGGCAGCTCGTCCGACAGGGCCCCGACGGTCGTGCCGTCGGCATGTGAGCCGGCCCGGACGGTGAGGTGGTGGACGCCCTCGGGCTCGTCCATCAGCCGCACGCCCAGCGCCCACGGCTGCGGCTCGACCGGCTCCATCCGGATGCGCAGCAGCCGGGCCGCCACCGGCACCAGGCTGCCCTGCACGAGCACCGAGAAGATCACCACGACCACCACGACCCCGTACAGCCGCTGCGCGCCGGCCACCCCGGCCGACAGCAGCAGGCTGCCCAGCAGGATCGGCACCGCGCCCTTGAGCCCGGCAAACAGCACGAAGGCGCGCTCCCGCCGGCTCAGGTCGGCGGGGGTCAGGGTCAGCCCGACCAGCAGCGGGCGGATCACCAGCGCCAGCACCGCGCCGATGACCAGGCCGGGGATCCACACATCGGCGTGGGTCAGCTCCGGCAGGCTGACGGTCAGGCCGAGGACCGCGAAGGCGACGATCTCGGCCAGGCTGGCCAGCGCGGAGTGAAACCGCTCGATCTCCCGCTTGAACGGGGCGCGGGCGTCGCCGAGCACGATGCCGGCGATGAACACGGCCAGGAAGCCCGAGCCGTGCGCCAGCGTGGCCAGCCCGTACAGCAGCAGCGCGCTGGCCAGCGTGCGCAGCGGGTACAGCCCCTCGCTGGGCAGCGGGACGCTGCGGGTGAACCACAGCAGGGCCAGGCCGCCGGCGATGCCGATGGCCGCGCCGACCGCCATCTGCAGCACGAACGCGCCGCTGGCCTGGGCCACCGCGCCCCAGGTCAGGCTGCCCGCGGCGAGGATCGCGGTCATCAGCGAGATGCCCACCGGGTCGTTGGCGCCCGACTCGCCTTCCAGGATGGTGCCGCTGCGCCCGGATACCTCGCGCTGGCCCAGCACGGAGAACACCATCGCCGGGTCGGTCGGCGCTACCGCCGTTCCCACCAGCACGGCCAGGTACCAGGGGACGGCCAGCAGCCCGTGCGCCAGGGCCGCGGTCGCGGCGACCGTGGCGAAGGTGCCCAGCACGCCGGTCAGCGCGATCGGCCCGGCCGCGGCCCGGGTGCGCCGCCAGCCGATGTGCATGCCGCCGTCCAGCAGGATGCAGGCCAGCGCGATCGTGACCAAGCGCTGCACCGTCTGCGGCGGCGGGGCATGCAGCCCCGGGATGACCTGCACCGCGATGGCCGCGCCGACCAGCACCAGCGCCGGCGAGGGGATCCGCAGCCGGCGGGTCAGGCGGCTGGACAGCACCGCCACCAGCCCGACGGCAGCGATCAGCACCACCAGCACGGCGAATGACCTGATGTCCGCCACAGTCGAAAGCCCCCTCTGGCCCGCACGGCACTGCGATCCCGACCAGGCTTCCCGGGGCACCTGCACCGAGGTTACCGCCTGCCGCCGCGAAGTTACCGCCTGCGGCCCCGCCGCGCGCGGCTAGCCGACCAGCGCCGCCCGGAACCCGGCCGCCAGAGTCGCCGCGGTGTCCCGCAGCCGGGCCGGGTCCGGTCCGGCGGCCAGCAGCGAGCGGGAAGCCGAGGGCATCACCCGCTCCGGGCAGGCGGCGAACGCCAGGGCCACATCCGCCGGGCTGGCGCCCTGCGCGCCGACGCCGGGGGCGAGGAACAGCCCGCGCGCGCCGGGCAGGTCCAGGGCGGGCAGCGACCAGTCCGGGCCGACGACGGCGCCCACCGGACCCAGTCCGGCGGGCGCCAGCGCGGCGTTCAGCTGCCCGATTTCCTCGAGCAGGCCGGCCTCGACAGTGGCGCCGGACGCGCCGCGCGCCTCCTGGACCGCGCGGCCCTCCTGGTTCGTGGACCGCGCCACGACCAGGACGCACTCCCCGGCCGCGTGCGCCCGGGAGACGAAGCTGCCCATGGCGTCCAGGCCCAGGTACGGGTGCACGGTGACGGCATCGGCTTCCAGCGGCGCGCCCGCGCCCAGGTACGCCTCGGCGTAGGCGTCGTTAGTCGACCCGACGTCGCCCCGCTTGACGTCCAGGATGACGAGCAGGCCCGCGCTGCGGGCCTCGCTGATCAGCCGGGTGAGGGTGCGGATCCCCCGCCAGCCGTGCCGCTCGTAGAACGCCGACTGCGGCTTGACCAGCCCGACCGTGGCGGCCGCGGCGGCCAGCGCGAGGTCAGCGAACCGGTCCAGCCCGTCCGGGGTGTCGCCGAGCCCCCACTGCTGCAGCAGCGTCCCCGACGGGTCCAGGCCGAAGGTGAGCGGGCCGCGGGCGGCGCGGGCAGCGGCGAACCGGGCCGCGAAGGAGTCAGCCACGCCCCCAGTCTCGCATCCGGCTCCGCCGGCCAGCGGCGGCGGCCGGGCGGCCGGAGCGGCGGGCGGGATTAGCCGGCGGACCCGCCGGCGGCCAGCCGCATCAGGTCGGTGTCCAGGTTGACCGATACCTCGGTGCCGCCGGCACTGCCGAACTCGTGCTGGTAGCTGTGCCAGGACTGATCCTTGATCTTCGCCTCGAAGCCGCTTTCCATCAGCAGCACCAGCTCGACGGCCGCCCGCTCGATCCGCTTGTTCAGGGCCGGGTCGCTCCAGTCCTCGGGGGCGGCGAACAGCGAGGTCGGCACCGTCATGGCGCGCATGTAGGCGAACAGCGGGCGCATCTGGTCGTCGGCGACCAGGGCATGCCGGGCTGTCCCGGCCGTCGCGGCCAGCACCACGGGCTTGGCGATGAGCAGGTCATTGTCCAGGACGTGGAAGAACGAGGTGAAAAGCCCGCTCGGCCCGGCCTTGTACACCGGGGTGCTGGCGATAATGCCGTCGGCCTGGCACAGCGTGCTGACGGCCTGCTGCAGTTTCGGCGAGATCAGCTGGGACACCAGCGCGGCCGCGATGTCGGTGCTGATCTCGCGCAGCTCGATGACACTGACGGTGACCGGGCTGCCGTGCCGGGCCGCCAGGTCGGTGGCCCGCTGAACAGTGCGGTCGGCCAGCAGCCGGCTCGACGACGGGTCGCTGGTGCCGGCGCTGACGACCGCGAGCCGGACGGGCTGCTGCTGCGGGGTGCTCATGCGATCAGGTCCTTGTCTTCCCGGGCGGCCGGGAGCTGTCGCGGGTCCAGGCGCCCGGCGGCCGGGCGGGCGGGCGGTGCGGGCTCTCCGGCCAGCCGGCGGCACAGCGCCTCCAGCTGCCGGTAGTCGGCCGGGGTCAGCTCACTGGTCACCGCGCGGGCCACGCTGCGGGCATGCCGGCGCCCGAGCTGGCGCTGCAGCTCGCGGCCGGCGGCCGTGAGCGCCAGCCGGACGCCCCGCCCGTCGGCGGCGTCGGGCTGGCGCTCGACCAGGCCGCGCTCGGCCAGCCGGCCCACCAGGCGGGACAGCGCCGGCTGGCTGAGCAGGACATGCCGGCCGAGCTCGCTCATCCGGGCTGGCTCAGTGCACTTGGACAGCGTGTACAGCACGTCGTACTCGCGCATCGAGAGGCTGTCCCAGGTGTCCTCGGCCGCGAACTGCTTCATCAGCACCGCGTGCGCGGACAGCAGCGCCTCCCACGCGTCGTTGGCCACGTGCCTGGTGCTGGTCATCACGGCTCCGGGTACTCGGCCGGGACCTGCTGCTCGGTGTCCTGGTAGGGCGACCCGCCGGTGACGTTGTCGCCGCGGTTGGCGTTCGGGCGCGGCTGGCGCGGCTCGGCGTCGCCGTACTTGGCGCGGACCAGGCTGGCGTGCGTCGGCGGCGGCACGGTCTCCGGGTCCTGGCGGGCGGCGATCTCCTTGCGCAGCACCGGGACCACCTCCCCGCCGAGCAGGTCGAGCTGATTCAGGACCATCTTCAGCGGCAGGCCCGCGTGGTCCATCAGGAACAGCTGGCGCTGGTAGTCGCCGAAGTGCTCGCGGAAGGTCAGGGTCTTGTCGATGACCTCCTGCGGGCTGCCCACCGACAGCGGCGTCATCTCCGCGAAATCCTCCATCGTCGGCCCGTGCCCGTAGACCGGCGCCTCGTTGAAGTAGGGCCGGAAGTCCCGCCAGGCATCCTGCGACTTGCGCGCGATGTAGGCCTGGCCGCCGAGGCCGACAATGGCCTGCTTCTCCGTGCCGTGGCCGTGCTGGGCAAACCGGTGCCGGTAGAACCGGATCAGCCGGATGTAGTGCTCCTTGGGCCAGAAGATGTTGTTGGCGAAGAATCCGTCGCCGTAGTAGGCGGCCTGCTCGGCGATCTCCGGGGTACGGATCGAGCCGTGCCAGACGAACGGCGGCACGTCATCCAGCGGCCGCGGGATCGAGGTAAAGCCCTGCAGCGCCGTGCGGTACTTGCCCTGCCAGTCAACGACGTCCTCGCGCCACAGCCGGTGCAGCAGGTTGTAGTTCTCCAGTGCCAGCGGCAGGCTCTCGCGGATGTCCTGGCCGAACCACGGGTACACCGGCGCGGTATTGCCGCGGCCGAGCATCAGGTCCATCCGGCCCTTCGACAGGTGCTGCAGCATCGCGTACTCCTCAGCGATGCGCACCGGGTCATTGGTGGTGATCAGCGTCGTCGCGGTCGTGACGATCAGCTTCTGGGTCGCCGCGGCGATGAAGGCCAGCAGCGTGGTGGGCGCCGAGGAGAAGAACGGCGGGTTGTGGTGCTCGCCGATGGCGAAGACGTCCAGCCCCACTTCCTCGGTCTTGCGCGCGATCTGGACAACCGCGTCGATCCGCTCCGCCTCGCTGGGCGTCTGCCCCGACACCGGGTCCCGGGTGATGTCGCTCACCGAGAAGATCCCGAACTGCATGACATGCCTCCTGCGCTGCCCGCCGCCCCGTGGGCCGGCGGCCGGCCGTCAGATATTTATGCGTTTGCATGTAGTTTAACGTCCGCGCATCTCAGTTATTCCGGGCCAGCCGGCCGGGTAACCCCCGGGCCAGCCAGGGCGACTAGGTAGCGAGAAGCACGGGAGGACGATGAGCGCCGCGGACCGCCGCAGCAGCGCCCGCCTGGTGGCCGCTGCCCGGAGCGGCGACCAGGCCGCGTTCGGCGTCCTGATCGAGCGGCACTACCCGATGGTGCTGGCCCTGTGCGCCCGCGCTCTGGGCGACGCAGACGCGGCGCGTGATGTCACCCAGGACGCGGCGGTCACCGCCCTGCTCAGCCTGGGCCGGCTGCGCCACCCCGACCGGTTCGGGGCCTGGCTGGCCGGGATCGCCCTGAACCTGTGCCGCCGGCTGCTGCATGACCGGGCCGCGGGCGTGCTGTCCCTGGACGCTCTGCTGGACCGCCGCGCGATCGGCGAGCCGGCCGACAGCGGCACCGGGCCCGCCGACGCCGCGCTGGCGGCCGAGCAGGCCGGGCAGGTGCGGGCCGCCGTCACCGCCCTGCCGCCCGGCCAGCGCCAGGCCGCCGAGGCGTACTACCTGGCCGGGCTCACCCAGGCCGAGGCGGCCGGCCAGCTGGGCATCCCGCCCGGCGCCGTCAAGACCCGGCTGCACAAGGCGCGCGCCGCGCTGCGGGCCAGCCTCCTCGACTACCAGCCAGAAAGGCAGCCTGCGATGACCTCAGCGGAGCAGTCCATGATCGAGATGACCATCCTCGGCGTAGCCCGGGGCCCAGGCGAGGACCCGGACGGACCGCGCCCGGATTACGCCATCCTGCTGGAGGAGGCCGGCGGCGGGCGGCAGATGTGGATCGGTGTCGGCCCGGCGGAGGCCACCGCGCTGGCCTTCACCCTGGCCAGCACCGAGCTGCCCCGTCCGATGACCTATCAGTTCACCGCCGCGCTGCTGGCCGCCGCCGGCACCCGGCTGCGGGAAGTACGTATCACCAGCCTCATCAGTAACGTCTTTTACGCCCAGGCCATCCTGGACAGCTCGGCTGTCATCGACGCCCGGCCCAGCGACGCCCTGAACCTGGCTGCCATCAGCGGGGCCCCCGTGTTCGCCGCCGCTGACGTGCTGGCTTCCTTCGGCACCTCGCAGGCACCGGACTGGGCCCGGTCCGGCCTGGACCCCTACCAGCCCGAGCTGCCGCCGTGGCCGGCACCGGTGACGGGCCGCCAGGAGCCCGGGGCGGCGTCGGTAGAGTAAGCGGACGGTAACCGACGATGATCGCCGCGTACCCCGGGAGTAAGCCGTGGACCAGGCCGAAGAACTGCACCAGGCACCGCCGGGCGCACCGGGAGAGCCCGCTCCCGATGCCGCCGGAGACCCTGCCACCGCCAACCCGGCCCGGGTGTATGACGCCCTGCTGGGCGGCAAGGACAACTACGCCGCGGACCGGGCGGTCGCTGCCCGGCTGGCCGCGGCGAAGCCCGCTCTGCTGGCCAACGTCCGTGCTAACCGGGCGTTTCTCGGGCGGGTGGTCC
Organism: uncultured Actinomycetota bacterium; assembly: GCA_963780555.1. Taxonomy (GTDB): domain Bacteria; phylum Actinomycetota; class Actinomycetes; order Streptosporangiales; family Streptosporangiaceae; genus DASUBV01. The sequence goes on from CAWACD010000002.1 coordinate 2,339,210, forward strand.
GGTACCTGGCCGGCGAGGCGGGCATCCGCCAGTTCCTCGACATCGGCACGGGCCTGCCGGCCGCGGACAACACCCACGAGGTGGCGCAGCGAGCCGCTCCCGGCGCGCGGGTGGTGTACGTCGACAACGACCCGGTCGTCCTGGCCCACGCCCGCGCGCTGCTGGTCAGCGCCACCCCGGGCGCGACCGCCTACCTGGATGCTGACCTGCGCCGCCCGGGCACGATCCTGGCTGAGGCTGCCAGCACCCTGGACCTCAGCCAGCCGGTGGGGGTGATGCTGCTCGGCGTCCTGTACATGCTCCCGGACGCCGACCAGCCCTACGACGTCGTGGCCCGGCTGATGGAGGCCGTGGCCCCCGGCAGCTACCTGGCGATCTCGCACCCGGCCAGCGACGTCGACGCCGATGCGGCGGCCGAGGCCGCCCGCCGGTACGACAGCATGCTGCCCACCTCGCAGACCAACCGGACCAGGGAGCAGGTCACCCGGTTCTTCGACGGGCTGCAGCTCCAGGAGCCCGGCGTGGTGCAGCTCAATAAGTGGCGCCCCGGCTTCGGCGACGCCGGCCAGGGAACTGAGATCTCCAGCTGGGGCGGCCTGGCCCGCAAGCCGTAACGGGGCTGGCCGGGCTGCTGCCCGGCCGGCGGCGGCCGCCGGGAGCCGTCAGTGCTCCGGCTTGGCGCGGCGGGGTGCCCAGAGCTGATCAGCGTCCCCGGCCGCCACCCGGCCCCGGTACACGTCGATCTTGTGATCGATGAGCCGGAGGTTCTCCGCCAGCTCAGCCAGGTGCGCGGCGACCTCGGCGCGGTGTTCCTCCAGGAGGGCCAGCCGCTCGGCCTCGTTGCCGTACCCGGCCGTCACCAGCTCGGCGTAGCGCCGGATGGTCCGGATGGGCATGCCGGTAGCCCGCAGCCGCGTGCAGATGTTGATCCAGTCGAGATCGAGCTGGTGGTAGCGGCGGCGGCCGCCGGCCGTGCGGTCGACGGTGGTGACGACCAGCCCGGCCCGCTCGTAGTACCGCAGGGTATGCACGCTGACCCCGGTGCGCCGGGCGGCCTCGGCGATACTCAGGCCGCCCGCCGGGCCGCCGCGGGGCGGGCCTGGCTCCGGCTGCGGCCGGACTGGCTGGAGTTTGACTTCGAGCACGCTCTAAATTCTAGCCTCAGCAGTCATGATCTCCGCATCGCTCCCCCGCACCGCCGCCGGCCCGCTGAGCCCGCACCGCCGGCGTCTCATCCTGGCGATCTGCTGTGCCAGCGCATTTGTCGTGGTGATGGACATCTCCATCGTGAACGTCGCGCTGCCGGCCATCGGCCACGACCTGCACGCCTCGGAGTCCGGCCTGCAGTGGACGGTGGATGCCTACACGCTCGTGCTGGCCAGCTTCCTGGTGCTGGCCGGGTCGACCGCCGACCGGATCGGCCGCCGCCGCGTCTTCCAGGCCGGCCTGGCCGTGTTCGGGACCGGCTCGCTGCTGTGCGGGCTGGCGCCCGGCACCGGCTGGCTGATCGCCGCGCGGGTGGTGCAGGCCGCCGGCGGCACGATGCTGAACCCGGTGGCCATGGCCATCGTCGTGACCACGTTCCCCGCCCCGGCGCAGCGGGCCCGGGCCATCGGCGTGTTCGGCTCGATGACCGGCCTGGCCCTGGCGCTCGGCCCCGTCCTCGGCGGCGCCCTGGTCGGCGCGTTCGGCTGGCACGCGGTGTTCTGGGTCAACGTGCCGGTCGTGGCCGCCGCGATCGTGTGCGCGGCGCGGTTCGTGCCCGAGTCGCGCGCGGCCCGGCCGCGGCGGCCCGACCCGGCCGGCCAGGCCCTGGTGATCGCGATGCTGACCAGCGTCGTCTTCGCGATCATCGAGTCGCGGCGGCTCGGCTGGACCTCGCCGGTCCTGCTCAGCCTGCTCGCCGTTGCCGCGCTCAGCGCCGTGGGCATCCTCCGCTACGAGTCGCGGCGCCCTGACCCGCTGCTGGACCTGCGGCTGTTCCGCAGCGTGTCCTTCAGCGCCGCGATCGTGATGGCGCTGCTGGCCTTGTGCGGATTCGGCGCGTTCTTGTTCGTGACCACCCAGTACCTGCAGGACGTGCGCGGCCTCCCGCCGCTGGCCGCCGGGCTCTGCCTGCTGCCCGTCGGAGCCCTGGTCGTGCTGCTCTCCCCGGTCGCCAGGCTGACCGGGACGCGCGGTCCCCGGCTCCCGCTGCTGGTCGCCGGCACCGCGCTGGCCGCGGGCGGCGCCGTGTCGGCCGGGCTCGGCCCGGCCGCGCCATTGCCCGTCATGCTGGCCAGCTTCGGCCTGTTCGGCATCTTCCTGGGCACCGTCAACCCGCCCATCACCAGTACGGCGGTCGCCGGGATGCCCCGGTCGATGGCCGGGGTGGCAGCCGCGCTGGCCTCGGCCGGCCGGCAGACCGGGACCACCCTGGGAGTCGCGATCTCCGGAGCGATCATCGGGCCGGCCGTCTCCCGTGGCGGGCCGGCGTTCACCAGTTCCGCGCAGGCAGTGTGGTGGATGGTCCTCGCGCTTGGTCTGGGGATCGTCGCGCTGGGCCTGGTCAGCACAGGAGCCTGGGCTCGCGGCACCGCGCGGCGGGCCGCGGCGCTGTTCGAGACCGTGGACCAGGGCCATGAGCCAGGCAGGAGCCCGGCCCGCCCCCGGCAATCTGGCGGCGCGGGGGCGCGAGCTGCCCGGTCTGCTCGCGGATGCTGACCGGAGCGCCGCCCAGCGGCCAGACGCGCCAGCCCGTGCGTCGTACTGCGGCCGGCGGATCCGGATCAGCCAATGCACGATCTGGCCGGCGGTCGGGTGCGGCCGCGGAGGCCGATCGGTGCCGCCTCCTCGGCGGATTCAGGATGCCGAGGAGTGCCAGCGCTGCACGCTCGACCAGAGCCCGGCGATGTCGGCCTGGCACCGCCGCAGGATCGCGACCGACTCGCTGGAGGCATCGGCCAGCAGGCCCCACAGCAGGTCCTCCCGGCTGGCCAGCGGCCGGTTCCCCCGGCGGCTGGCCCAGCTGGCCACCTCGATCACCTTCCGGCCGCTCTCGGCCAGCACGAGCTGCGCCGCCGGGCCGCTGAGGGTGACGCGCAGCGGCCGGATGCGGGACCGGCGCAGCTGCCACAGGGCCGGGTCATCGCGGCGCAGGGACGTCGCTCCGGCTGCTCGCCGGCGTACCTCATCAAGGTCGATACCGAGGGTGGCCAGCAGCTCGCGGTCGCCGCGTCCCGGCGAGGCTAGCCTGACCTGCGCGCGGACCATGTCCGCGGTGATGCCCAGCTCGACCGGCCGGCGAAGCGGCTGGCTCTCGGCCAGCGCGAGCAGCAGGTACTCGTCGGTCAGCCGGTCCTGGCCGGCCTCGCCGGCCAGGATCGCGGCGCGGATGAGCGTCTGCCGGGCCGGGGGCGCGAACTGCGCCAGCGCCGTCATGCGGGCCGCCCGGGGCTGCGGCCGCCGGCCGGGCCGGCATGCTTCTTGTGCACCGACTGGCGCCGGACGCCGAGCGCCCCGGCGATGGCCTCCCACGTCCAGCCCTGATCGCGGGCGCTGCGGACGTGCAGTGCCTCCAGCTCGTCGGTCAGCCGCCGCATCGCCGCGACCGCGGCCAGCGCGGCCGCCGGGTCGCGGCTGTCCACGGCCGCCGCCAGTTCCGTCATCGTCGTCATTGTGTCAGCTTAAACTGACACAGCCCGGCGTGTCACCCCAGGCTGACACCGGCAGCCGGGCGGTCTCCGGCGCAGTGCAGCCTGCCGCGTTATCCGTCCAGGTCGGTGGCGTGCGCGTCGAGGGTCTGATCGGCGAGATGGGACGCGATCATCTCGCGCACGTGGGCTCGCTGATCTTCGTCTGAAGACTCGTCGCCGAGGACCAGGGCCGCCGTTGTCAGCATCGCGCCGACTCCCAGGTCGGCCAGGCTGCGCACGAACCTGGCCAGGTCGTCCTGGAAGACGCGGACCCTGCCGTCGACGACCTCCACCCGCGGGCCCGGCACGGCGAACTTATCGCCCGGCTCCGCGTCGAGGCGTGCGGCCAGCAGGCGCCAGGCGGTAATGAGGGCATCATGGTCGGCCGGGCTGATCGGCTGACCGTCGTCGAACGTTCTCATGGCCAGCGAGTATCCCGGGGCGGGCGTGACCAGGGGCTCAAGCGAGCCGTGGCGCGAAGGCTGTCCGCGCTGGCCACAGGGAACACCGGTACGCCGCTGCCCGGCCAGCGGAACTCATTTCGGTTGCCCCGGGTCCGCGCCCGGTGCCACGATCGCGGCTATGCGTGCCTTTCCCGCCGCCGACGGAACCCGGCTCGGCTACCACGTGCAAGGCTCGGGAACACCGCTGATCTGCGTGCCGGGCGGACCCATGCGGGCGTCGTCCTACCTGGGAGATCTCGGCGGCCTGGCGGCGAACCGCCGGCTGATCCTCCTGGACCTGCGCGGCACCGGCAGCTCCCCGGCGCCCGCCGACCCGGCGACGTACCGCTGTGATCGCCTGGCCGGTGACATCAGCGCGCTGCGGGGCCATCTGGGCCTGGACCGCTTCGACCTGCTGGCCCACTCAGCCGGGGCCAACATCGCCGTGGCGTACGCGATCGCGCATCCGGACCAGGTCAGCCATCTGGTCCTGATCACGCCGAGCGGCCGGGCCGTCGGCCTGGAGCCGGACGCTGAGATGCGGCGCCAGGTCGTGCGCCAGCGCCCGGACGCGCCCTGGCTCGCCGCGGCGTCGGCCGCCTTCGAGCGGGTCGCGGACGGCAGCGCGACCGACGATGACTGGATCGCCCTGGCACCGTTGTTCTACGGCCGCTGGGACGACGCTGCCCGGGCGCACGATGAGGCCGGCGAGGCCGAGACCAACGATGCGGCGGCGGCCGTCTTCGGCGCCGACGGGGCCTTCGACCCGGCTGCCACGCGGGCTGCCCTCGGCACGCTCCCGATGCCTGTGCTGGTCCTCGGCGGTGGCCTTGACTTGCAGCGGCCCCCGGAGATCACCGCCGAGTTCGCCGGGCTGTTCCCGGCCGCCACGCTGGTGATCCAGCCCGGCGCCGGCCATTACCCCTGGCTCGATGACCCCGGCCAGTTTACCGCCGCCGTGGCTGCCTTCCTAGAAGGGCGCCGCTGAGCCACCGGGCGGCAAATTGAATCTGAATCAGCGACCGAGCACCTGGGAAATACGATATCTTCGCTCTTGAGGTAGGCGCTTGTCGGAGCTATTACAGGTACGGAAACAAACGCAGCAAAGTCATTCGCTCGCGCAGTCATCTTGGCCAGGCTGCGCCAGTTTTGTGCGAGATACCATGCCGCTCCGACAGTTCCTGCTGGCCCGAGGCCTGCCACAAGGAACCACCTGCGTCCGGGGTGGTTTTCACGATCCGGTGCATATCGCACGATGACGCCGTACTGCTTATGCTCGTCAGAGTGAAATTCCCGGTCGTCTAACGTGACTACATACATCTCAGCAGGCAGGCCCGCTGGCTCACGCCGCAACGCGAAGAGCGATTCATTCGCCGCATGGTCTAAGTAAAGGTACGTGCATGCATTGCTTCCGAGTCCGAAGCTGATGAAACTGCGGCCGCACGACTTCACCATCCTGCGATCAGTGATCACGGCATCACGGGACGGCGAGAGGCCTCCGAAAATGCCGGCGACGTGAAGGATTGCCTCAAGGTCATTAGAGGCGGCAGTGAAGGGTGCATCGATCCAGAAGTCAACGAATGGCCGCGTTCGCGATGCTGGTCGCTGATATCTCATTCGCACACCGCTGTCATCCAGGGTACGTGTTACCTCTTCGTGTGGCTCAAAATCTGGATAAACAAATATGGCCTCATCCTGCACGATCTCTTTTCCGAAGAAACGTATGCGAGATGAGTAGACTAGGCTTTTCTGACCTACCGCGAGCATGTCTGCGATAGCAATAAATACGAATGACGTTCCTATCCCGAGGCACAGGTTCCACCACGGCGGATGTAGATTCGCTGCGGCTATGAACAGACCTGCCGCAAGGGCAAGCCCGGCGGCGTCAAGAGCTAGCTTGTGACTTCCGACCGCCCGCATCGAACCCCCCAGTAGGTTGACGATCTACGTCGAGAATGCGCTTCGGGTGGCTAGCCGTCCAGTCGCCGCAGCGCCACCTGTCTTTCACTACAGGAAGTAGTACAAAGAGGTATGCAGCAACTGCCAGGGCCATGCCCGAGGGCGACTATTCGCGGCTGCTGAGCAGCTCGGCGGTGTTGGCGGCGGCGGGACCGCTGGCCTGGCCTCGGCGATCGCCTTGGCGCAGGCCGGGCTGGCAGGTCACCGTCCTGGAACGGGCTCCGGCGTTCGGCGAGGCAGGCGCCGGCCTGGGCCTGACCGTGAACGGGATGACGGCACTCGCCGCGATCGGGCTGGACGGCGCCGTTAGCGCCGCCGGGTACCAGACGCCCGCCGCAGGCTTACAGGACCTGGCCGGCCGCTGGCTGATGCGTTTCCGGGACCAGCGCGGCGGCAACGGGCGTGCGGCCCGGACAGCCGGGCGGTGAGCAGGCGGCGGTCGCCTGGCGGGCCGGCGACCGGTCACACACCATCGAGGCTGACTGGTGGTGACCGCCGATGGCGTGCGCAGCACGCTGCGGACCCAGCTGTTCGCGGACGCTGGCCGCGGCCCGCGACCGGTTGCGCGCTGGGCGCCGTAGATCACCGACCTGGTCGGCGCGACGACGGCCAGCCAGCTGATGCGACACGACGTCTACCACCTACCGCGCAGGCCTGCGGCCTACGTGCGCGGCCGGGGTGGTGCTGGCCGCCTACAAACCGGTCCCGGGTCAGGCGCGGCCGCCAGTTCGTGCGGACCGGCATCCAGGTTGGCCGCTCGGGCCGACCTGGGCGCCGGCTGCCGGCAGACGGCCCGGAACACCGCGTTGCGGCTCTGCCGGCCGGTCCCCTGATCAGGTTCGGGTCGCCGGTCGTGCGCTGGACTCCGCCGCCCGCAGGCCCGCCGTCCTGACCGGGCCATCCAGACCGCGCCGGGCGCCCACGGCCAGCTGGGCCCGGCCGGCGACACATGACCGGGCCCAGCCGTCGCGGCCCGGCCCCGCCGCTCAGGCTCCCTGCAGCCGGGCCATGGTCTTGGCCATGACGGCCTGCACATCGCGCAGCTGGGCAGCGGGGCTGAACTGGATGAACTCGCTGCCCGCCCGCGCCGCCGGCACATGACCAGGCGGCATGTAGTAGGCCTCGCCCGGCCCGATTGTCTCCTCCCGGTCGCCGTAACGGACCGTGATCTCGCCGGAGATGACATAGCCCCAGTGCGGGCACGGGCACTGTCCCCCGTCGAGGTCGGCCAGCACCTCCGCGAGGGAATGATCCTGGCGGATCGAGACGAAGTCGACCGTGTACTGGCCCAGATCCTCGGCCCGGTCCTCAGCCACCCCGAAGTCCTGGATCGTGCTGACGCTGTCGCGAGACGTCTTCGGCACCTGACTCATCTCCCCTGCTGGCGGTAATCGTGCGGATACCAGCGACGCTACGGCGGGGCGGGCGGCCGGTCATGAGGCATTTGCCTCATCATCCGGCCCCGCTGACGGTCAGGAGCGCTGCCGTCGCGGCGCGCTGCTCGCCCGGCAGCAGGCCGTGCTGGACGGCGAACATCGCGGCCGCCGCGCGGTTGGACGCGCCGATCTTGGCGTAGATGTGCTCTACATGGTTGCCGGCCGTCTTGGGGGTGATCACCAGCCGCTCGCCGATCTGCCGGTTCGACAGGCCGCGGGCCAGCAGCACGAGCACCTCGACCTCGCGGGCGGTCAGCCCGCGGATCGCTTCGCGGCGGCGGGGCAGCCGGTGCCCGGCCGCCTGCAGTACCGCGTCCGCGGCGTCGCCGTCCAGCCGGCCGGCTCGCACCTCGGCGCGCAGGTCCGCGGCCGCCTCGGCGGGCGTGCGCGCCGCCCGGTGCGGCCGGGGCTCGCACTTGCCCTGGTAAGCCTCAGCCGCACCGAGGATCCGGGCCGGGCCGGAGATCGCGTTCCCGGCGATACCCCGCGGGTAGCCGCTGCCGTCGAGCCGCTCGCGGTGCTGCACGGCGATCTCGCCCAGCGGCGCCAGCGCAGCTGACTGCCGCAGCATGCGCTCGGTCAGGTACGGGTACATGCGGACCCGCTCCCACTCGCCTGCCCCGAGCGGGCCAGGACGATCCCAGATCGAGTTCGACACGCCCAGCCGGCCGAACCCGTGCACCAGCCCGGCGCGGCGCACCAGCTGCACCTCCTCCGGCGGCAGGCCCAGCCGCCGCGCCGCATCCCTGGCCAGGTCGGCGACGGCGACGGAGTGGCCGAGGGTGAACGGTGATTTCAGGTCAACGAAGTTCGCGATGGCGGTGAGCGCGCTGTCGCACTGCTCCGCCGACAGCCCGCCGGCCAGCGCGGGCTCGGCCTGGATCACGGCCTGCCAGGGCGGCGCCGCATCCAGGCCGCCGAGTATCTCGCCCGCGTGCTCGCACAGCAGTGCCGCCAGCTCGGGATCGAACTGCCGCCCGGCTTGCCGGCGGGCCAGCGCGCAGGCCGCCTCCACACCCCGGACCCGGTGCGCGACCTCGGTGAACTCGGCCAGCTGAGCAATCCGCGCAGCCAGGGGCACCTGGCCAGCGCTCAGGGAGCCCGGCCAGCCGCGCCCGTCCCACTGCTCGTAGGCAGCGCCGACGGCGTCGCTGACCTGAGCAGGAAGATCGAGCTGCTCGGCGAGCGCGCGGGCCAGGCGGGCGTGCTGGGCGATCATCCCGTCGAGCTCGCGATGTCCGGAGATCGCGAACTCGAGCCCGACCCGGAACCGGTGCAGCGGCGGGTTCCCGGCACCGATCAGCCGTATGGTCGACAGCACGCCGCGCAGGCTGCCCAGGTCGTGGGCGTACTTGCCCGATTTCAGCCGGATGTCATCGCCGAACCACCGGGCCTGCTCGTGCGCATCCGAGTGGCAGCCGACGTTGACCAGCAGCGCGGTGTAGTACACAGCCGCCCGGTCCGGCCCGGCGAGCCCGCGGTAGCCGGCCAGCCGCAGCGCGATGAGGCACTGGCGCAGGACGTGCTCCATCGGCTGGCCGAACCCCAGGTCCACGCCCAGCGACAGAGCCGCGACGAGCTCGGCCAGCTGCGGCTGCCGGCGGCTCGTGCCCTCGTCCACCTGCTGAGTCTAACCAGGCCGGCCCCCGGCCGGGCGGGCTGCGAGTAGCCATACTGGAGTGATGACTGATCAGCTGCCGGCGCCAGTCCAGGCGGCGCTCGACGCCGCGAACCGCAACGACACCGGCGCTTTCCTCGACCTGTTCGCCGGTGACGGCTTCGTGGATGACTGGGGCCGCACGTTCACCGGGCGGGCGGCCATCCAGGGCTGGAGTGACGCCGAGTTCATCGGCAAGCGGGTCAGCCTGCAGGTGACCGAGGTCAGCGCCGGGCCGGATCCGGCCGATACGGTCGTCACGGCACAGGTCGGCGGCGACGGGTTCAACGGCCCGAGCCACTTCACTTTCCGGACCGCAGGCGACCAGCTGGCCAGCATGACGATCCGCGCTTAGGCCCGGCCGCAGGGCAGGACGGCCGGGCCTTCGCGACATCCGGGCTACCGGGCCAGGGCGCCCATCGGGTCCCACGCGGGCAGCACGACGGGCTCGGCGGCCAGCGCTTCCTGCAGCTCGGCGGGCAGCGAGCTGCGCCGGGCGGCGATCTCGAAGACGTACTGGTCGAACCAGTTGTCGTTCATCGTGTAGAAGCCGTCCTTGCCCCGCTCAGAGCCCCAGCTGTTCTCCACCCGCCACCGGCGGGTGACGCCGTCCAGCACGTCGACGCCGGTGAACAGCATGGCGTGCGTCATCAGCGTCTCGTGGTAGGCCAGCCGGTCCGCCTTGTCCAGCGCGAACGCGGTGTTGTAGACCGAGGGCAGGTCGTACAGGGCGGCATCCCAGACCCCGTAATCGTTGCTCATCTCCTTGCCGACATCACAGCCGAACCAGACCGGCTCGCCGCCCTGGATCGCCTTCGCCGCCACCTCCTTGATCAGCGCTATGTCGACATTGAGGTAGGTGACCGGCGGGCCGCCGACCACGTTGCCCAGGTACTCCACCGTGAACGTCCGGCCCGCCGGGCTGGACGGGCGCGGGTCGTTAACCAGGCAGACATAGTCGTCCAGCGGCAGGTCCACGTACCGGGCAACGAACTCCTGCGGGGTCAGCTCGCCGTCCCGGTGGAACTCCTTGTCCTTGTCGATCCACTGCCACTCGAACCGCTCCGGCGGGGTGCCCAGGTGGATGCACAGCACCCGGTAGATGGCCTGGAGGATCTCCGCCTTCTGCGCCCGGGCGGCCTCGGCCCCGCCCGACGCGACCGCGGCCCGGACCGACTTGGCGCCCTGGCGGAGCAGGTAGCGCAGCACCGAGTTCATCCGCTCGGTGTTGGACGAGCTCTGCGTCTCCGGCATGACGTGCTTGGGCACCAGGCCGTGCTTGGCCACCAGCGCCGCGAACATGTTCCACTGCCCGCCGTCGCCGGCGACCGACTCCAGCAGGAAGGCGACAGTCCGGTCATCGGAGTCACGCCCGGCGGTCTCGCTGATGGCCTCGAGGAAGTAGTTGGCCCGCTCGATCTTGTCCCAGAACATCACGTGGTTCTGGGAGAACTCGAACTCCTTGAGGCCGGTCTTGCGCATCACCCCGACACGCAGCAGGTTCAGGCCCGCGAACAGCCAGCACCGGCCGCTGCGCTCCTGGTTGGTGACCTTCCAGTCGTCCAGGTGGGTGGACAGCGAGTGGTTGATGTTGTTGATGATCTCCCGGCTGATCGACACCTCGTCGACCGAGACGCGGGTAACCGCGTTCTGCGCCAGCCGGTAGGCCGGATCGGCCAGGAAATCCTTTCGCAGGAGGTCAAGGTCAGCGGCGGCCAGCGTTCCGTTCATCTACGGCATACCCTCTCTGTCGGTGTAACTCAGCCCTAAGCCCAACATAACTCCTGGCCGTGCCGCTGGCCCAGCCGGTATCGGCGATCATGGACAGGCCATGAAACGCGTGCTGATCACCGGGATGTCCGGGACAGGAAAGAGCACGCTGCTGCATGAGCTCGGCCGCCCGCGGCTACGGGGCCGTCGACACCGACTACGGGGGCTACTTCGAGACCGTCGACGGCGAGCGGGTGTGGCGCGCGGACCGGGTCACCGCCCTGCTGGCCGGCGCCGCGGATGCACCAGGGGGCGTGCTGTTCGCGGCGGGCACGACCCGCAACCAGGGCCGTTTCTATCCGTGGTTCGATCACGTCGTGCTGCTCAGCGCGCCGCCGGAGGTGCTGGCCGCGCGGCTGGCCAGCCGCACCACCAATCCCTACGGCAAGGACCCGGCCGAGCTGGCCGCGATCCTGGCCGACCAGCGGGCCGTCGAGCCGCTGCTGCGGGCCTCGGCCACGCTCGAGGTCGTCACCACCGTGCCCGCGGGCCGGGTCGCCGACCTGGTCCTGGCGCACGTGCTGCCGCCCGCGGGCTGACTTGCGCCGTCCGGGCGCTGGCCCGCGCCGCCCGGCGGAAGCCTGGCTGGCTCCCGCCGGGCGGCCCGGCGAGCGGGTCAGCCGGAGTCGGAGCGGGGGCGCTGACGTCCTCCCCGGACTCGCTTGTCGGGGCCTGGCCTCCGGGTCCCGGCTCACCCCGGAAGCGTACCGGCGTGCGGGCCGGCTTCCCGGCCGGGCACGGGCCCGCCCGGCTACTCGTCTACCGAGTTGGCGTCGGCGGCCAGGACCGCCTTAACGTCGGGCAGCTCGGACAGCGCGGTGGCCAGCTCGGTGACCGGCGACCGCCCGTGGACATGCAGAGTGACCTGCACCGCGTGGCCGGCGGCCGCGGGGTCGCCGGGCTGGCCGTCAGCGCCGACCCGCTCGGTGGCGATGTCGTCGATGGCGAAGCCGCGCGCCGTCGCGGCGGCGAGCACCTCGCGCAGGATGCCGCGGCCGTCGGGGTAGGTGACGCGCACCGCGGAGATGGCGGTCGCTGAGCGGGGCAGCCGCCGGGTCACGACGGGAAAGCCCAGCACGACGACAAAGTAGATTCCGGTGGTCAGGACGGCCAGGACCGGCAGGCCGGCGCCGGAGGCCGAGCCGATCGCGGCAGTCACCCAGATGCTGGCCGCCGTCGTCAGCCCCCGCACCGAGTCGCGGCGGACGAAGATCAGGCCCGCGCCCAGGAAGCCGATCCCGGTGACGATCTGCGCCGCCACCCGGGACGGATCCAGGACCACCAGCCGCGGCTCCAGGACATCGGTGAAGCCGTACTTGCTGATCAGCATGAACAGCGCCGCGCCGACACCGACCAGGGTGTGAGTCCGCAGCCCGGCGTTCTTCTGCCGGATCTCCCGCTCCAGGCCGACGGCTGCCGACAAGACCAGGGCCAGGCCGAGCTCGGCGGCCTGCAGCCAGCCCTCGCCGTTCAGCGAGTGCGGCGCAGCGGCCTGGGCGATCTGCATGCTGAGCGTAGCCACCGCGCCAGGATAGGCCGGAATACCCCGGAATCGGCTCGGCTGCGCTAGAGGTCGCCCAGGGCCGCGACGGGTGACTCGATGCAGTCGGCGACGTAGCGCAGGAACCCGCCCGCGGTGCCCCCGTCGCACACCCGGTGGTCAAAGGCCAGGGTCAGCTCGGTGACTGAGCGCACCACGACGTGGCCGCCGACTACCCACGGCCGGTCAATGACCCGGCCCATGCCCAGGATCGCGACCTCGGGGTAGTTGATGATGGCCGCGGATCCGTCGACGCCGAACACCCCGTAGTTGTTCACCGTGAAAGTTCCGCCGGTGAGATCGGCGGGCGCGAGGGTGCCATCCCGGGCGGCCGCGGTCCGGGCCGCGAGCGCTTGCGACAGCTCGCGGGTGGTGAGCTGATGCGCGTCCCGCACGACGGGCACGACCAGGCCCCGCTCGGTCTGCGCGGCGAACCCGAGGTGCACGTGGCCGGGAATGATGATCTCGTCCGGGCCGACCCGCGCGTTGAGCTCCGGGTACCGCCGCAGTCCGAGCAGGGTGAAGCGGGCGAGCAGCGCCAGCAGGCTGACCGGGCGGCCGGGGACGGCGGCGTTCAGGTCGCGCCGCGCGGCCAGCAGGCCGGTGGCATCGACGTCGACCCAGACGGTCGCCTCGGGAATCTCCCGGCGGGAGCGGCTCAGCTTGTCCGCCATCGCGCGGCGGGCGCCGCGCAGCGGGATCCGGGTGCCGCCGGGGTCCGGGCCGGCCGCAGCAGCCCCCGCGGCCTGATCCCGGCGGGCCAGCGCCGCTTGCACGTCGGCGCGGCGGACCAGGCCGGCCGGGCCGGTGCCCGCGACGGCGGTCAGGTCCAGGCCAGTGTCGCGGGCCAGCTTGCGCACCAGCGGGGAGATCACCGGAACCGGTCCGGTCCGGCCTGCCGCGCCTGCCGACTCCGGCGCGGACCTGACGCCCGGCGCAGCGGCGCCGCCCGGCCCGGCCGCGCTCTCCGGCGCGGGCCCGGCCACGGCATCTGGCGCGGGCGCAGCTGTCGTGGCCGGCCGTCCGCGCCGCAGGCCCGGGCCCCTCCCCTCGCGCCGCGGACGGCGGGGAGCGGCGCTGGTGCCGAACCCGACCAGGACGCTGCCGCTGCCCTCGGGGTCGCGGCGATGGTCCGGCGCGGCGGCTGGCGCTGGGGCTGGCGCGACCGGGGTGACCACGCCAGGCTCGCGGAATCCCGCCGCCGGCTCCCCCGCCGCCGACTCCCCCGCCGCCGGCTTCCCCGCAGCCTGCTCCCCGGCCGCGATGGTGATCAGCGGCTGGCCGACCGCCACCACGGTGCCGGGCGCGGCGTGCAACTCGGCCACCACGCCCGCGAACGGGACCGGGACCTCGACCGCGGCCTTGGCCGTTTCTACCTCGACGATGACCTGGTCGATGGCCACCCGGTCGCCGACCTGGACCCGCCAGGCGAGGACTTCGGCCTCCTCCAGGCCCTCACCGAGATCGGGGAGCAGGAAGTCAGGCATGGTCATCCCACTGCAGCCGGGCGATGGTGTCCAGGATCCGGTCCACGCTCGGCAGGTGATGCTGCTCCAGCCGGGGCGGCGGATACGGGATGTCCAGGCCGGTGACGCGCAGGATCGGTGCCTGCAGGTAGTGGAAGCACTGCTCGGTGAGCCGGGCGGCCACCTCGGCGCCGTACCCGGCGAATCCGGGTGCCTCGTGCACGACCACCGCGCGGCCGGTCCGGCGGACCGACTCGGCTACGGTCGCGTCGTCGAACGGCGACAGCGAGCGCAGGTCGATGACCTCCGCGTCCCAGCCCTCCGCGACGGCCGCCTCGGCCGCCTCCAGGGCGGTGCTGACCATGCCGCCGTAGGCGATGAGAGTCACGTCCTGGCCGGGCCGGCGGATCACCGCCTGGTCGATGGCCGGGCCGGCGGTGGTCAGCGCGGCCTGCTCCTTTGACCAGTACCGCCGCTTGGGTTCCAGGAAGATGACCGGGTCAGGGCACTCGATCGACTGGCGCAGCAGCCGGTAGGCGTCGGCGGGGGTGCCGGGGGCGACGACGCGCAGGCCCGCGGTGTGGGTGTAGTAGGCCTCCGAGGAGTCGCAGTGGTGCTCCACGCCGCCGATCCCGCCGCCGAACGGGATCCGCACCACGACCGGCAGCCCGATCCGGCCGCGGGTCCGGTTGCGCAGCTTGGCGAGATGGCTGGTGACCTGCTCGAAGGCCGGGTAGGCGAAGGCGTCGAACTGCATCTCGACGACCGGGATCAGGCCGTTCATGGCCATCCCGATGGCGGTGCCGAGGATGCCTGACTCGGCCAGCGGGGTGTCGAAGACCCGCTGCTCGCCGAAGCGGGCCGCGAGCCCGTCGGTGATCCGGAAGACGCCGCCGAGCGTGCCGACGTCCTCGCCGAAGACCAGGACGCGGTCGTCGGCGGCCAGGCTGTCGGCCAGGGCCCGGTTGAGCGCGACGGCCATGGTGACGGGCGCGGGCGGCGGGACGGCGCCGCCGGCCACCTCCGGCTCGGCCAGCATGCCGGTCACTGCCCGGCCTCAGCGAGCTCGGCGAGCAGCGCGGCACGCTGGCGCTGCAGGGCGGCGGTCGGCTGCGCGTACACGTGCGCGAACAGCTCGGCGGGGTCAGCGGCGGCATCGGTGCCCAGCAGCTCGCGGACGCTGGCCGCCAGCTGCTCCGCCTCGTCCCTGAGCTGCGCGGCCGCCTCGTCGCCGAGCAGGCCTGCGGCCCGGAGGTAGGTCTCCAGCCGGGTGATCGGATCGCGGGCCAGCCACGCCTCGACCTCGTCGCGAGGCTGGTAGCGCCCGGCGTCGTCGGCGTTGGTGTGCGCCTCGACCCGGTAGGTCACGGCCTCGATCAGGACCGGCCCGCGGGCGGCCGCCTGCTCGATGGACGTGCGCACGGCGGAGTAGACCGCCGCGGCGTCGTTGCCGTCGATGAGCAGTGACGGGATGCCGTAGCCGATGCCCTTGGCGGCGAGGGTCGGCGCGGCGGTCTGCTTGGCCAGCGGCACGCTGATCGCGTAACCGTTGTTCTGCACCAGGAACACCACGGGCGCCTTCCACACCGCAGCGAAGTTGAGGGCCTCGTGCGTATCGCCCTCGCTCGTCGCGCCGTCCCCGAGCAGCACCAGCGCGGCCTGGCCGGTGTGCCGGAGCCGGGCCGCGTGCGCCAGCCCCACCGCATGCGGGGCGTTGGTGGCCAGCGGAGTGCACTGCGGCGCGACGCAGTGCTCGTAGGGGTCGTAGCCGCAGTGCCAGTCGCCGCGCAGCAGCGTGAGCGCCTCGACGGGATCCACCCCGCGGGTCACGATGGCCACCGTGTCGCGGTAGGTGGGAAACAGCCAGTCCTGGTCGCGCAGCGCCAGCGCGGCCGCGACCTGGCAGGCGTCCTGGCCCCGCGAGGACGGGTACACCGCCAGGCGGCCCTGCCTGGTCAGGGCGGTGGCCTGCGCGTCGAAGCGCCGGCCGAGCACCATGGCGCGGTGCAGGGCGAGCAGGATCTCCGGGTCCGGCATCGGCAGCCCGGCCGGGCTGCCGCCAGCCTGGCCGTCGGCGTCGATCAGCTGCAGCGGCGCCGCGCTCGGCAGCAGGCCGCCGGCATCCGCTCGTGCGATGGGGCCGGCGATGGCCGTCACGACAGCTCCCTTCACGCGCCGTTTTCCAGGAGTGTGCCCGCCAGGGCGGCCATCCTTCTACTATGCGGCGGAAAATCAAGACTTATGGCCTTCAACGACTGGATATCCTGGCCAGATGACTTCCGATGACCAACCGGCGGACCAGCACCGTGGACGAATGGCGCCGCTGGATGACACCGACCGGCTCATCGTCGAGGCGCTGCGCGCTGATGGCCGGATGTCGATGCGCGCGCTGGCCAGCCGGGTGAACATCTCCCGGGCCAGCGCCTACAGCCGGGTGGAGCGGCTGCAGCGCGACGGCGTGATCACCGGGTACGCCGCGATCATCGACCCCGAGCGCTACGGGCACGGCCTGTCGGCCTACGTCTACCTGGACATCGTCCAGCAGTCCTGGAAGGGGGTGCGCCGCCAGCTGCTGGGCATCCCCGGCGTGGACCACGTCGCGATGCTGTCCGGCGAGCACGACATCGTGCTGCGGGTCCGCGCCCGCGACGCGGCGGCCCTGCGCGACGTGGTGCTCACCCGGCTGCAGGCGATGCCCGAGGTGCGCGCGACGCAGACCGTGCTGATCTTCGAGGAGCTCACCCCCGGCGCCTGATCCCCGCCCGGGCCCCTCCGTGGCGGTCCTGACCTTCCGGTTTGCCCGGCGGCGCAGGCGCCGCATAGCTTTACTGAACGTCCGGTCGGGAAATCGGAAGGCTGATTGCTGATGACGGTCCTGCGCAGCTACGTAAGCGGATCCTGGCACGCGCCCGCCGACGGGCAGCCGGTGCTCGACGCGGTCACCGGCGCGGAGGTGACCCGCGTCTCCTCGGACGGCATCGACATGGCCGCGGCGCTGGACTATGGCCGGCGCACCGGGGGCCCGGCGCTGCGCCAGCTCACCTTCCACCAGCGCGCCGCACTGGCCAAGGCCGTCGGCGGCATGCTCCGCGAGCACCGCGACGAGCTGTACGCGCTGTCCGCGCGGACCGGCGCCACCCTGGGCGACTCGAAGTTCGACGTCGACGGCGGCATCGGCGTCCTGCTCAGCTACGCCAGCAAGGCCCGGCGTGAGCTGCCCGCCGACAGCGTGTACGTCGAGGGCCCGGTGGAACCGCTCGGGCGCGGCGGCCAGTTCGCCGGACAGCACGTGCTGACTCCGCTGCACGGGGTTGCCGTCCAGGTCAACGCGTTCAACTTCCCGGTGTGGGGCCCGCTGGAGAAGCTGGCCCCCGCGCTCATCGCCGGCGTGCCCGCGCTGATCAAGCCCGCCACCCAGACCGCCTACCTCACCGCGCGGGTGGTGGAGCTGATCGTCGAGTCCGGCCTGCTGCCCGACGGGGCGCTGCAGCTGGTCTGCGGCAGCGCCAGCGACCTGCTGGAGCACATGACCGAGCACGACCTGGTCGGCTTCACCGGGTCGGCCGCCACGGCCCGGCAGCTGCGCGCGCACCCGCAGGTAATCGCGCGCTCGGTGCGGTTCACCGCCGAGGCCGACTCACTGAACTGCTCCATCCTCGGCCCGGACGCCGGGCCGGGCAGCCCCGAGTTCGACCTGTACGTCCGCCAGCTGGTGACCGAGATGACGGTCAAGGCCGGGCAGAAGTGCACCGCGATCCGCCGCGCCTTCGTTCCCGCCGAGCTGGCCGGCGCCGTTGTGGAGGCGGCGCGCGAGCGGCTGGCCAAGGTGGTCGTGGGCAGCCCAGCCGAGGAGAGCGTGCGGATGGGCGCGCTGGCCAGCCTGGCGCAGCGCGAGGAGGTCCGCGCCTCGCTGAGCGACCTGGCCCGGGCCGGGCAGATCGTGTTCGGCGATCCCGGTCACGTCGACGTCGTCGGCGCCGATGAGCAGCACGGCGCCTTCCTGTCGCCGGTCCTGCTGTCCGCTGACCCGGACCGCGCCGAGCCGCACGACGTCGAGGCCTTCGGCCCGGTCGCCACCGTGCTGACCTACCGCGACGCCGACGATGTGGTCGCGCTGGCCGCGCGCGGGCGCGGCAGCCTGGCCGGCTCGGTCGTCACCGCCGACGCTGACTTCGCCCGCGAGGTGGTGCTCGGCGTGGCGCCCTGGCACGGGCGCCTGCTGGTCCTGGACCGCGATGCCGCCCCCGAGTCCACCGGGCACGGCTCGCCGCTGCCGGTGCTGGTGCACGGCGGGCCCGGCCGGGCCGGCGGCGGCGAGGAGCTCGGCGGGCTGCGCGGCGTCTTCCACCACATGCAGCGCACCGCGATCCAGGCCAGCCCGCGGATGCTGGCGGCCGTCACCGGGCGCTGGGTGGCTGGCGCCGGGCGGCAGGCCGGCCAGCACCCGTTCCGCAAGTCCCTGGCCGACCTGCGCACCGGCGACAGCGTGACGGCCGGCCCGCGCACGGTGACCCTCGCCGACATCGAGCATTTCGCCGAGTTCACCGGCGACACCTTTTATGCCCACATGGACGAGGCAGCGGCGGCCGCCAACCCCTTCTTCGACGGCCGGGTAGCGCACGGCTACCTGGTTCTGTCCTTCGCCGCGGGGCTGTTCGTGGATCCCGAGCCCGGACCCGTGCTGGCCAACTACGGCATCGACGGCCTGCGGTTCCTGTCTCCGGTGTATCCCGGTGATGCGCTGACGGTGTCCCTGACCTGCCAGCAGATCAGCCCGCGGCCCGGCGAGTACGGCGAGGTCAGCTGGGCCGCTGAGGTGACGAAGCAGGACGGCTCGGTAGCCGCCCAGTACAACGTCCTCACCATGGTCGCGAAGGACTGGACGGCATAACGGCCCTCGGCGCCAGTGCCGTCGGCCCGTTACTGACCGGCCGTGTGCTGCAGGCTTCCCGTGCCGGCGGGCGGGCAGCCCGCCACCGACAGCCGGGGGCAGGCCGGGGAGCCGCTGCTGAGCACGACGGCGAGCGAGATCAGGGCAATCGACACGGCGAGCCATACCAGCATCAGGGCTGAGCCGATTTTCAGCCGCCGGCCCGCTTTCTGCCGCCGGCCATAGCGGCTGATCATCCGCCCCCGGCGATGCCGCAGGTGCTGACGAGCAGGCATCTCCTCGCCGGCCGCCAGCCGGGCAAAGGTGCCCATGATCTGCGCCAGGCCCGGGTCGGAGCTGGCCAGCCTGTCGCGAATGGAGTCCAGGATGCGCTCTTCCCGGCCGGTCAGGCTCATCGCTGCGTCGCTCCCCCAAGCTCAGCTGCGGGTGCGGGGCGATAGGAACCGCCTGCACCAGCGCCACCATCAGCACGATGTACCACCCCAATATGCCCAGGCCAGCGCCAGATACCACCTCACGGACCGACGTCGTCACCCGGAGCCCGGGTCATCGCCCGGCGCGGCGGAGGCGGCCACGCCCACGCCGAAGATCAGGTCAGTCAGCGCCGGGTGTCCCTCCGGGTCGCTCCGCTGCCCGCAAGCAGGCGGGCGCCCGGGAGGCGCTGGCTTCCCTCGTCGCTGCGCTGCTCAGTCCCGGCAGCGCCGGCCCCCCGGCTGCTCGCTGGGTGACGGTGAGCCGGGGCAGCAGGATGTGGGTCAGCGGGCCGATGGCCACCGCGTAGGCGACCGTGCCGACGCCGATCGCGCCGCCCAGCACCCAGCCCAGTGCCAGCACCGACAGCTCGATCGCTGTCCGCACGACGCGCAGCGAGTGACCGCGCGCCGCGATGCCGGTCATCAGCCCGTCCCGCGGGCCGGGGCCGAGCCCGGCGCCGATGTAGCAGCCGGTGGCCAGGGCGTTCAGCGCGATCGCGGCCACCAGCCAGGTGATGCGCCAGGCCAGCGCCGCGGGCGCCGGCAGCACGTCCAGCCCGGCGTTGACGACCAGGCCGACGACGACGGCGTTACTGATGGTGCCCAGACCGGGCCGCTGCCGCAGCGGGATCCAGGTCAGCAGGACGATCGCGCTGACGCCGATGGTCACCCAGCCCAGCTGCACGCCGAGGTGCCGGGCGATGCCCTGGTGCAGCACGTCCCACGGCCCGAGGCCAAGCCGGGCCCGGACCATCAGCGCCAGGCTGAGCCCGTAGCCGACGAGCCCGGCGTACAGGCGCACCAGGCGCCCCGCCAGGCCGCTCATGCGGCCCGCCGCCCGGGTTACCGGGCCGCCCTGGCCGCCGCCGCTCCGGCGCATGTCGCCTCCGTCCGCGAGCACATGATCGGCCTGCTCACCCCCGCGGAAGTCGCGGACCAGGACCCCGTCCGGTTCCAGCCTATTCACCACCGTATTTCCGCATGTCAGCAGGGTTGTCGGCCGAGCTCGGGCGAGCGCCGCCGCGGCGATTCAGGTCGCCGCGACCGGGGTAGGGCCTGCAATTCGGGCATCACGGTCGATCATGCGGGGTCTGAGGGGGCAGCTGGCCATGGGCACTGATGTTGTCTCGCCGGCGGTAGCACGGGGGCCGCAGACCGGAACCGTCCGGCTGAGCATTAACGGCCAGCAGCGCGAGCTCGGCATCGAGCCGCGCGTCAGCCTGCTCGACGCGCTGCGCGAGCACCTCGGGCTGACCGGCTCGAAGAAGGGCTGCGACCAGGGCACCTGCGGCGCCTGCACCGTCTGGGTCGACGGCCGCCGGGTCCTGGCCTGCCTCACCCTGGCGGTGACCTGCGAGGGCCGCGAGGTCACCACCATCGAGGGGCTCGCCGCCGGCGGCGAGCTGCACCCGATGCAGGCGGCGTTCGTGGCGCAGGACGCCTTCCAGTGCGGCTACTGCACGCCCGGGCAGATCATGTCCGCGGTAGCGCTGCTGCGCGAGGGTCACGCCGGTGACGACGACGAGATCCGCGAGTGGATGAGCGGCAACATCTGCCGGTGCGCCGCCTACCCGCACATCCGGGCCGCGATCCGCGAGGTCCGCGACGCCGGCGGGGGCGAGTGAGGATGCGGCCGCTCAGCTACGCACGAGTCTCGGACATCGACGTGGCCATCGCCACGGTCCGCGAGGACCCCGAGAGCGCCTTCCTGGCCGGCGGCACGACCGAGGTCGACCTGGTCCGCCAGAACGTGCTCGCGCCGCGGCTGCTGGTCGACATCAACGACCTGCCGCTGAACCGCGTCGAGGAGACCCCCGGCGGCGGGATGCGGATCGGGGCGCTGGCCCGGATGAGCGACGTCGCGCAGGTTCCCGCGGTGCGGCAGCGGTTCCCGGTCATCTCCCAGGCGCTGCTGCTGGGCGCCTCCGCGCAGCTGCGGAACATGGCCTCGATGGGCGGCAACCTGTGCCAGCGGGTGCGCTGCAGCTACTTCCGCGACGCCACGTCGCCGTGTAACAAGCGCGACCCCGGCAGCGGCTGCGCCGCCCTGCAGGGCTTCAGCCGCGGGCACGCGATCCTGGGCACCAGCGACCGGTGCATCGCCACCCACCCGTCCGATGTCGCGGTCGCCCTGACCGCCGTGGACGCGGTCGTGCACACCCGCGGGCCGGGCGGCGAGCGGGCGATCGCGATCGATGACTTCTTCCTGCTCCCCGGTGACACCCCGGAGCGGGAGCACCCGCTGGAGCACGGCGAGCTGATCACCGCGATCGAGGTCCCGCCCGCTGCGGTCGCCCGCCAGTCGGCCTACCTGAAGGTCCGGGACCGCGAGTCCTACGAGTTCGCCCTCGTGTCGGTAGCGGCGGCCGTGCGAGTTGACGCGGGCGTCGTGGCCGAGATCCGGCTGGCGCTCGGCGGCGTCGGGACCAAGCCGTGGCGGGCCCGCCGGGCCGAGGCCATGCTGGCCGGAGAGCCGGCTACCCGGCAGGCCTTCGCGGCGGCCGCGGCCGACGAGCTGGCGCCCGCCCGGCCGCAGCCGCTCAACGCCTTCAAGGTGGAACTCGCGCAGCGGGCCATCGTGCGGGCGCTGCTGACCGTGACGGACGGAAGCGCGACATGACCGCCGCCATCGGCCAGGCCGTCCCCCGCGTCGACGGCCCGGCGAAGGTCACCGGCACGGCGCGCTACTCAGGCGAGGTCTGGCTGCCCGACCTGGCCTACGCCGAGATCATCGGCGCGCTCATCGCCAGCGGCCGGGTCACCGGGATCGACGCCGCGCAGGCCGAGCAAGCGCCCGGGGTCGTGGCGGTGCTGACCCGCCGCAGCATGCCGAAGGTCGCCGCGGTGCCGCTGCTGCCGTCGCTGCTCGGCGGCCCCGCGCCGGGCGAGACGTTCTTCCCGATGCAGGACGACGTCATCCACTACGCCGGGCAGCCGGTCGCGATCGTCGTGGCCGACACCCTGGAGCAGGCCGGGCACGCGGCCACGCTGGTGCGGGTCAGCTACGCCGAGGACGCGTCGGTGACCACGATCGACCAGGGCCGGGCCGATGCCTACGAGCCGGACCGGCTGTTCGGCGGCCTGATGCCGGCCCGGATGGAGCGCGGCAGCGCCGCGGACGGCCTGGCCGCCGCGGGCCTGCAGGTGGCGGCCCGGTTCCGGTTCGCCGCCAACCACCACAACGCGCTGGAGGCGCTGACCACCATCGCCGCCTGGGACGGTGACCAGCTGACCCTGTACGACTCGTGCCAGGGCATCAAGGCCGTGCAGCTGACCGTCGCCGCGCTGCTCGGGCTGTCGCCGTCGAAGATCCGGGTGCTGACCGAGTACGTCGGCGGCGCGTTCGGCTCCAAGGCGATGGTCTGGCCGCATGTGACGCTCACGGCGCTGGCCGCCCAGCACGTCCGGCGCCCGGTCAAGCTGGCCCTGCCGCGCGGCCAGATGTTCACCTCCTGCGGGCACCGCGAGGAGCAGGAGCAGCACATCGAGCTGGGTGCCAGCCGGGATGGCCAGCTCACCGCGATCCGCCATCACAAGATCTCCATCACCTCCCCCTTCGACGACTGGGCCGAGCCTGCCTTCGGCGCGGCGTCGCAGCTGTACGGCTGCCCGGCCTTCGAGGGCGTGCACCACCTGGTGCGCGGCAACACGATGACGCCGACCTTCACCCGGGGGCCCGGCGAGGCCGCGGGCGTGTTCAGCCTCGAGTGCGCGATGGACGAGCTGGCCGCCGGGCTCGGCATCGACCCGGTCGAGCTGCGCCGGCGCAATCTCACCGAGGTCGACCCGAACACGGGTTACCCGTGGTCGAGTTACGGCCTGCCCGAGTGCCTGGACGCCGGCGCCGCCCGGATCGGCTGGGCCGGCCGCGACCCGCGGCCGCGTTCCGAGCGGGACGGGAACTGGCTGATCGGCACCGGGATGGCCGCCGCGGCCTACCCGGTCGCGTTCTTCATGCACACCCAGCGAGCCCGCGCGCACCTGTACGCCGACGGCACCGCCATCGTGCAGACCGCGGCCCAGGAGTTCGGCACCGGGGCACCGACGGTGATGACGCAGGTGGCCGCCGACGGGCTCGGGATTGACCTGGCGAACGTGCGGTTCGAGTTCGGCGACACCGACCTGCCGACGTCCGGCTCGCCGGTCGGGTCCAACGGCGCGATGATGGTCAGCTCCGCGGTGCACAACGCGGCCACCGCGCTGCGCGATCAGCTGATCGCGCTGGCGGTCGGCGACGAGCAGTCTCCGCTGCACGGAGCAGACCCGGCGCGGGTGACCGTCACGGGCGGCCGGATGACCCGGGCGGACGGCCATGCCGGCCGCAATGGCGCTGACGAGACCTTCGGCGACCTGATGCAGCGGCACTTCATGAATGACGCTGAGGCCACCGGCAGCTGGGACCCGCCGCCGCTGGACACCCCGCACGGGCTGCTGACCTTCGGCGCCCAGTTCGCCCGGGTCGCGGTGGACGCCGACCTCGGGCTGGTCCGGGTCCGGCACCTGGCCGGCGCCTTCGCGCCCGGCCGGGTGCTCAACCCGCGGACGGCCCGCAGTCAGCTGATGGGCGGCATGCTGTGGGGCATGAGCCAGGCCCTGCTGGAGGGCACGCACATGGACACCCGGCTGGGCCGGTGGGCGAACGCCAGCCTGGGCGACTACCTGGTGCCCGTCAACGCCGACGCCCCGGAGGTGGACGTCGACCTGATCGAGGTCACCGACAGCGTCACCGGCCCGCTCGGGGTGAAGGGCGTGGGCGAGATCGGGCAGGTCGGCGCGGCCGCCGCCATCGCCAATGCGGTGTACCACGCCACCGGCTACCGGCCCCGCGAGCTCCCGGTTTCGGTGGAGCACCTGCTGGCCGCCCTGCCCGGCGAGCCGGCGGCCGCTGCCGCGGGAGCGCCGCCGGCTCGATGACCGGCCAGGCTCCGGGCCGCAGCCGGGCAGCGGACCTGCTCAGCTGCGGCGGGCCCGGGCCGCTGCCCCGGCGGCCGGCGCTGACCACCCCGCCGCACCTGCAGCGCAAGGCACTGGCCGACCTGCAGCGCGAGCACCTGGCGGCGCAGCCCTGGCTGGGCCTGGGCGGCCTGCTGCTCGCGGCGGTCGTGTTCTTCGCGCTCGCCCTGGGGATGGGCAGCACAGAGGCCTCGCTCGTCGTCCTGGGCCCGCTGGCCACCTTCGCACTGCCCGCCGTGGCCATGATCGCGCTCTGGTGGGATGACTGGCCCGGCTCCCGGCTGGCCACGCCGTGGACCGGCCTGGTCGACACCGTCCTGGTCGTGGCCGTGGCCATCGTGCTCACCATCGCCGGCCAGGCCGTCGTCGAGCGGTCCGACGTGCCCGCCATCTTCGATTCCGCCCCCGGGCCGGGGACCGCGACGACGTTTCCGGTCACCCTCGCGCTGGCCGGAGCGGCATTCACCGCGATGATCCAGCTCTCGCTGGTCTGCGAGCGATGGCCGCTGGGGCATCTCGGCCGGCTCCGGTCCGGGGTCGCCGCGCTCGTGCTGTCCTGGGGCCTGGCCATCGGCGCCTACTTCCTGCTGGTGAACCTCAACGAGGTGCCCGCCGCCGCCCGCCAGGCGGCCGGGATCCGCAATCCGGGCGGGCCCTTCGCGGCCCCCGACTTCGGGTCGGCGCTGATCGCCGTCGGCGTCTGGCAGGCGGTGATCTTCATCGCGCTCCGTGGCTGGCCCGTGAACACCATCAGCCGCCGTCCGCTCCGCCTGGCGGCGGGCAACGTCGCGGTCATCGCCCTCGGCGCGGCGACTTACCTGGTGCTGAGCAACCTGGCCGGCTGGCCGCCGAGCGCCATCGCCGCGGCCTGCGGGTGCGTCATCGCCGCCGCGATCATCAATGGGATGCTCTTCGAGGGCTGGCCCGCCGCCCGGCTGTCCGCCGGGCCGGCCCGCGCCCTGGTGCTCGTCCTGACCGCCGCCGTCGCCGTCGCGCTGGACCGGGCCCTGGCTGGCTATGCCGACAGCGTGCACTGGGTCCGGGTCACCCCGGACGCCTGGGTGACCACGGCCTCGCTCAGCTTCATCGGAGCCAGCATCATCCTGCACGTCGGCATCGGCCTGCGCTGGCCGTTCGCCGCCGCGGCCGGGACCCCGCCGTAGTGGCCCGCCGCCCGGCCTGACCGCCGCCCGCCATCCGGGCCGTTCGGCCAGCTTTCCCCGCGGGCAACCGGGGGCGATCTTCAGGGGTGCGCGAGCGCGGCTCTGGGCAGGACAGTGATGACCGGGCCCAGACCCGGCGCTACCGGCACAGGTCACCCCGGCAGGAAGTCGGCGGAAGGAACCGCATGGACATGAAGCTCGAGGTCATGGTGCTGCCGGTCGGC
The DNA here is from genome assembly GCA_963780555.1 of uncultured Actinomycetota bacterium. Taxonomy (GTDB): domain Bacteria; phylum Actinomycetota; class Actinomycetes; order Streptosporangiales; family Streptosporangiaceae; genus DASUBV01. Next base: position 2,364,859 of record CAWACD010000002.1, read on the forward strand.
GATGTGGACCGGGCCAAGGCCTTCTACGCCGGGCTGGGCTGGCGGGAGGACGCCGACTTCGCCGCCGCCCCGGACTTCCGGGTCGTGCAGCTGACCCCGCCGGGCTCGCCGGCCTCGGTCATCTTCGGGACCGGGCTCACCTCGGCCGCGCCCGGATCGGCGCAGGGCATGCAGCTGGTGGTCAGCGACATCGACGCCGCCCGGGCCGAGCTGATCGCCCGCGGCGCCGATGTCAGCGAGGTCTTCCACGACGCGGGCGGGGTGTTCCACCACGCCGGGACCGCCAGCCGGGTGGCCGGCGCGGCGCCGGGCCACCAGACCTACGGCTCGTTCGCCTCCTTCTGCGACCCGGACGGAAATGAGTGGTTCGTCCAGGAGATCACCACGCGGCTGCCCGGCCGGGTGGCGGAGTCCTGACCGCCAGGTCGGCATGTCCATATGAATGAGCTGCTGAAACTCGCCATCGACGGGCACGGCGGGCTGCGCCGCTGGGAGCAGATCTCCCGGTTCCGGGCCACGACGTCCATCACGGGCGCCCTCTGGGGGCTGAAGGGCAAGCCGGGCCTGCCCGGCAGGGTCGTGCTGGACGGCGACGCCCGCCGGCAGCACCTGACCATGGCCCCGTTCCCGCAGCCGGGCGAGTATGTCATCTGGGAGCCCGGCCGGGAGGTGATCAGCGCCGCTGACGGGTCGCTGGTCGCCGAGCGCGACGATCCGGCGGGCTCGTTCACCGGCCTGACCCGGCAGTCGCCCTGGGACGACTTCCAGTGCGCCTACTTCGCCGGGGAAGCCAACTGGAACTACTTCACCGCGCCGTTCATCCTGGCCAGCGACGGCTTCACCACCGAGGAGACGGGACCCTGGCAGGAGGACGGGCATTCCTGGCGCAGCCTGCTGGTCACCTATCCGGATTCCATCGTGGCGCACACCCGGCAGCAGACCTACTACTTCGACGATGACGGCCTGCTGCGGCGGATCGACTACTCGGTCGACATCCTCGGCGGCGGCCCGGCGGTGCACTACCCCTCGGAGTACCGCGAGTTCAACGGGATCATGGTCCCGACCCGCCGCCGGGTCTACGTCCGGAACCCGGACGGCTCGCCGGACCGCGAGTCGGTCTCGGTCGCCATCGACGTCGCCAGCGTCACCTTCAGCTGAGATCCCGCGGGCACCCCGGCGCCGGCCTGCGGCTCAGGATGACGGCATCGGCGTGACCGGGTACCTCGCCCGCCGGCCCGGCCCTAGTGGTAGGGGTAGAAGCGGGCGTGGTCGCCGGCGTCCCACTCGGCCCGCAGGCCCGGCGCCGCCAGGTCCCAGTCCGGGCGGCTCTGCCGGGTCACCTCGCGCAGGTCACGGCGCAGGTCATCGAACGAAGGCCGGCCCCAGAACCAGTAGCCGTTGTACACGCTGCGGATCACCAGCCCCGGCGCGAGCACCAGCGTGTGCGGGATCATCGGGTTGTGGCTCGGGTCGGTGTACTCGGCGATGTCCAGGTCCTTCTGCACGTGGCGGCCCGCATCGGACAGGAAGGTCCACTGCGCGCCGACCGAGGCACGGAACTCGCTGGTCTCCAGCAGGTTGTCGGTCGAGATCGTCACGATCTGGGTGTAGGAGACGGCGATCTTCGGGTAGTTCGCCGCCAGTTCCAGGTGCTGCTGGTGATCCTTGGGGCAGAAGTGGCCGCGGGACAGCAGCAGGATCATCGGGTCGGGGCCCTGCAGCTCGCTGAGCTTGCGGCGCGCGCGGGTGTGGTCGGTCAGCTCGTAGTCGGGAAAGGTCCCGCCGGGCACGATGTCTGCACGCATGATCTGCCTTCCTGTCGTGGTGAGTTACGGTCCTGCGGTGCTGCGCCGCGGCCGGGGCGCCCGGCGGCCGCGGCGGGCCGGCTCGCCGGCCCGGAAGCTGCCACCCGGCCCGTCAGCTCCCGGCTGCCGGGGCCGCGATGTCGTCATAACCGCGGACCGCGGCCAGCAGGCCGTCCGGGCCGCGCTCGCAGACCGCGATGCCCGCCTGCGGCGGCAGGTCGTGGCTGCCCCAGCGCGCGCAGGTGTACTCCAGCGCGCACCGCACGCCGTCGTCGGTCACGGCGCAGGCCTGCAGCGCGATGCCGCCGCCGGCGCTGAACTGCCGCCCGAAGAACGAGCGCAGCTCGGCGGCGCCCTGATGCCGCAGCTCTGGCCCGCCGCCGGACTCGCGGTAGTAGCCGCCAGGCGAGAAGGCGGCGACGACCGCCTCGGTGTCCCCGGCCGCCAGCGCCGCCAGGTAGCGGGCCACTACATCACCCGGCCGGTCCGGGCCGGGCGGCAGGATGGCGGGCCGGACCCGGTGCGGCCCGGTGATCGGCCAGACCCGGCAGTAGGTGCGGAACTGCACCGACCGGCCATCGGGTGACTCGGCCACCACTGCGATCGGCCACGGCAGCTCCCGGTCGCCGGAGGTGGCGTGCGCCAGCAGCTCGACCACGGCGCGCTGGCCGGCGACGACCGAGGCCACCCGCTCGGTGCGGGCCTGCAGCCCGCCCAGCCAGGACTGGTTCTTGCGGACGAACCGGTGCAGTTCCCGGTGCCCGCGGATCTCGCCGGCCAGCGGGTCAAAGACCGTGATCTCCCCCGGCCAGACCGTCTCCAGGGCCCGGGTGTCTCCCGAGTTCAGCAGCTCAAAGTACTGCGTCACCGGGTCAGCCTGCCCGGCGGCGCGGGCCTGCTGGCGGGCCAGCTGCACGGCGCTGACGAAGTCAGGAAACCACGGCATCCAGATCCCCTTGCCCCGGGCCCGTCCGGCCAGTGCCCGGCAGGCGCTGCCCGGTGTCCCATGTGTCCCGAACGCTACTCATTCCCGCCGCCCGCGCAATGGAAGCGTGCCAGCCAGGAGAAGAAGCGGCGGAGCGACTGGCCGGCGGCCGGCCAGGGAAGGAACGGGATTTGACATCCTCGCCCCGCCTGGAAGGCGGGGGATTCCAGCTACGCGACCCGGAGGCCGTGATGCTGAGGTTCGCGCTTCACAGCCCCGGCAGCCCGGTCGGCTCGGCGCGCATTCACCGCATGCCCTGCGGCGATGTTCATAGCGGCGTTGGTGTCAGCGTGGCAGGCGAAGTTGCAGGCAATGCAGCGGAACTCCGATTGGCTCTTTCTCGATTCCGCTGCCACATGCCCGCACGCACTGCACCGCTGACTGGTGAAAGCCGCACTGACCTTCTCCACCCGGCCCGGCGCCTTCTGGTCCAGCCGGGTCACCAGCAGACCCCACCCCGACCGGGCGATCTCCCGGTTCAGCCCCGCCTTCTGCGCGACGTTCCGGCCCGGCTCCGGGGCGGTTCCCCGCGCCGATCTGGTCATGTTCGCGATCTTGAGGTCCTCTACCCGGATCACGTCGAACCGCCGGGCCAGGCCGGCGGAGACCTTCTCGGCCCAGTCCTTGCGGGCGTCAGCCTCCCGGGCTCTCAGCCGGGCGATGGCCAGCCTGACCTGCCCGCGCCGACGGGAGTTGCGCTGGGCCCGGGCCAGCCCGCGCTGCAGCAGGACCAGGCGCCGCTGCCGGCCCGGACTCAACCGCGGGGCGAGCAGCAACTCGCCCGTCGACAGCGCCGCGCTCACGGCAACACCGCGGTCGATGCCCACGACCGCGCCCGTCGCCGGCCCGGCGACCGGGGCCGGGATGGCGGCAAACGCGACGTGCCAGCGGCCCGCCCGATCCAGAGTGACCCGGTAGGACCTCGCCTCGGGGACGGCGCGGCTCCACCGGAACCGCACCCATCCGGCCTTCGGGACCCAGACCTGGCCGGCCCGGCGGTTCAGCCGCCGCACCCGCCCGGGTTTCACCGCCACGACCCGGAAGCCATCCGACCGGCCGGCCTTGCGGAACACCGGACGGCGGTGCGTGCCGGCGAAGAAGCTCCGCATGGCCTGGTCAAAGTCGCGGAGCGCCTGCTGCTGCACCATCTGGCTCCCGGCCCGCAGCCAGTCCCATTCCCGGCGCGCCGCAGTGAGCTGGCGGCACTGCTCCAGGTACCCCGGCGCAGGTCTCCGGCCGCGCCGCCACCACGACTGCTGCTCTACCGCCAGATTCCACACGAACCGCGCGTGCGCGCAGTGCTCCCGCATCACCCGCTCCTGAACAGGAGACGGGCAGAGCCGGTAACGGGACACAATTCGATACTATCATCGACGATTCCCGAAACGAGGGAGCGGCGTTTCCTCACTCGCCTGAAGACAGGCCTGCCCACGCCGCGAACCCGATGACGGACACGCCCATCGCCGACTACGGCCTGCTGTCGGACTGCCACTCGGCCGCCCTGATCAGCCGGGACGGATCGGCGGACTGGCTGTGCTTCCCCCGGTTCGACAGCCCGTCGGTCTTCGGCCGCCTGCTGGGCGACAGCGCCGGACACTGGTCCATCCGCCCGGCCGGGGCATTCCAGGCGACCCGCCGTTACCTGGACAGAACCATGGTGCTGGAAACGACGTTCAGCACGGCCGATGGGTCGGTCACCCTGACCGACGCGCTGGCCATGGGGGCCACCGAGCGCGGCCATGATCTGGGCGGCGGTGCCCCTGGCCTGCTGCTGCGGCAGGTCACCGGCGTGCGCGGGCAGGTCGAGCTGGACATCGAGTACGTGCCCCGGACCGAGTACGGGCTGATCTGGCCGCTGCTCAGCGTCGTGGACGGGGGCCTGGCCGGCCGCGGCGGCGCCGACATCACCATGCTGTCCGCGCCGGTCAGCCTGCCGCCGCAGCAGGGCAGCGCCCGGGGCCGGTGCACCGTCGGGCCCGGCGACCGGCTCTGCTTCGGGCTGCACTACGGCCAGCCGGGCGGCCCCGCGCCGCGGATCTGGAGTCAGGGCGAGCTCGGCCAGCGGCTCGCCGACACCATCGCGGCGTGGCAGTCGTGGTCCGGCATCCACCAGAGCTACCAGGGCCCGTGGCGGGACCTGGTCCATGCCAGCGGCCGGGTCCTGCAGGCCCTGACCTACTACCCGACCGGCGCGGTCGTTGCCGCGCCCACGACCTCGCTGCCCGAGCAGCCGGGCGGCAGCCGCAACTGGGACTACCGGTTCTCCTGGGTCCGGGATGCCTCGCTGACGATGGACGCGCTGTGGGTGGCGGCCTGCCCCGATGAGGCGCAGAAGTTCTTCGGCTTCCTGAGCACCGCCGCCGCGTCCTCGCTCAGCCTCGGCACTGAGCTGCAGATTATGTTCGGCGTCGGGGGCGAGCGTGACCTGTCCGAGCGGATCCTGCCGCAGCTGCCCGGCTGGCGCGGCAGCGCCCCGGTCCGGGTCGGCAACGCGGCCTGGACCCAGCGGCAGGTCGACGTCTACGGCGAGCTGCTGGCGGCGGTGGCCCGGCTGCGTGATCAGCTCGGCGAGCTCGACCCGGCGACCCGCGAGTTCCTGGTCGCCGTGGCGGACGCCGCGGCCCGGCAGTGGACGGCCAAGGATCAGGGCATCTGGGAGATCCGCGGCCCGGGCCAGGACTTCCTGTCCTCCAAGGTGATGTGCTGGGTGGCACTGGACCGGGCCATCGCGCTGAGCGGCCCGCTGCACGCCGCGGACAAGGTGGCGGGCTGGACAAGCATCCGCGAGGAGATCCGCCAGGCCGTGCTGACCCGCGGCTGGAGCGACAAGGCCGGGGCATTCACCCAGTACTTCGGCTCAGACCGGCTCGACGCCTCCAGCCTCATGATGCCCATCATGGGCTTCCTGCCCGCCGGCGATGAGCGGATGCTGGCCACCATAGACGCCATCGCCGCCCGGCTGACCGATGCCCGCGGCCTGGTGTTCCGCTACGACACCGCCGGCGGCGCCGACGGCCTGGACGGCGGCGAGGGCACCTTCGTGCTGTGCACGTTCTGGCTGGCTCAGGCGCTGGCCATGGCCGGGCAGCCGGAGCGCGCCCGCGAGGTGTTCGGGCACGCCACCACCTACTGCAACGACCTCGGGCTGCTGGCCGAGGAAGTCGACCCGGCCACCGGCGAACTGCTCGGCAACTTCCCCCAGGCATTCAGCCACATCGGCCTGGTCAACGCGGCCTGGGCGATCTCCGAGGCCGAGCGCACGGCGGGCGGCGCCGCGGGCCCGGCTAGCACGGCGGCGGGCGGTGACCGCGGGGCAGCCGGCAAAGCAGGCCAGCCATAATCCGGATTTCTCCGACAGGCGTCGCAACTGCTATTACCTGTATGCCACTTCTGTAGCATGTGACCGCCCCGTCCCCGGGCGTACCATTCCTACCATCGTGCGCCGCAAGATGCCATGACGAGGAGCTAATCGGGCGATAAACCGCTGTTTGTCGGCGCGGCGACTGATCTCCTGAGGGGACTGATCCTGCCATGACATCTCGTGATGAGCCGACCTGGTACTCCCGCCCGACAGATCGCCGGCAGGCCCTGAAGAGCCTGGGCCTGGGCGCCGCCGCGCTGAGCGTTCCGGGTCTGCTCGCCGCCTGCGGCGGCGGGTCTGCCCCGGCCGCCTCCGGCAGTTCAGGCCCGGTCTCGACCAAGCGCATAGCCAGCCTGAACTGGGCTCTGCCCACCTCCACCATCGTCGGCCTGGACATCGCCACCGCGTTCGAGGCCAACACGGCCTGTGTTCAGGTGCTCGGCCTGGAGGGCCTGCTGACCGTGTCGGACTCCCTGGGCCTGGTGCCGCTGCTGGCGACGAGCTGGAAATACCTGGAGTCGGAGAAGAAGTACGTATTCCAGATACGCCAGGGGGTCAAGTTCTGGGACGGCACGCCGATGACGCCCGCCGATGTGGCTTTTTCCCTCGGCCGTCATATTGACCCGAAAGTCAGCTCGCAGATCGGCGCTTATTTCGCCAACGTCGATGCCTTTACTGTCACCGGGGCGAATGAGGTAACTGCGCACCTGAAGCGGCCCGACCCGCTGGTCGCGAACACGCTGCCGTTCGCGCCGATCCTGTCCAAGGCGTTCGTCGAGCGGGCCGGCAAGGCGCTGGGCACGCCTGGCTCGACGGTGAACATCATGGGCACCGGGCCATTCAAGATCACTGCCTTCCCCAGCAGCACCGCCGCGACCGTCGAGCGCAACGACCAGTACTGGGGGCCCGCGCCCGTGGTGGGCAAGTGCACGTTCAGCTGCATCCCCGATCCGCAGACGCTGCTGCTGGCGATGCAGTCCGGCCAGGTCGACGGCACGTTCAACGTCCCGGTCCAGCAGACCGCCGACTGGCAGCGGCTCAGTAACGCCTCGCTGAACAGCGCGCCCGGCATGTTCATCGCGTACTTGTCCTTTGACCTGAGCCAGGCGCCCTACAACGACCTGCACGTCCGGAAGGCCTTTGCCTACGCGGCCAACCGCGCCGGGTACGTCAAGGCGTTCCTGGGCGGCAACGGGACCCCGGCCGCCTGCATGGTCCCCCCGCAGCAGTGGGGCTCGGTGCTGCCGCAGGCCCAGGTCCAGAAGCTGTACGCCGGGCTGCCGTCCTACCCCTACAGCCTGGCCATGGCCCGCAAGGAGCTGGCGCAGTCGGCCTTCCCGCACGGCTTCACCACCAACAAGGTGCTGGCCCCGTCGAACTACCCCGCCGTGGTCAAGACGCTGGAGAGCCTCAGCACCACCCTGAAGGGCCTGGGCATCAACATGCCCGTGCAGCAGGTGACCTCCAACGAGTGGCTGGCCAACATCTACGCGCACAAGGACCTGGGGATCATGACGGTCCTGTACTCGCCCGACTACGCCGACCCGGCCGACTACCTGAACCTGTCCTACCCGAGCGCGAACGCGGTGAAGAACAACTTCAACACCGCGAACTTCAAGAACCCGACCGTGGACAAGCTGCTGCAGAAGGCGAACGCGGCGCCCACGAACGCCGAGCGAGCCCAGTACATCGGCCAGGTCCTGACGATCTCCCAGCAGCAGCTGCCCTACCTGGGCCTGTTCTGGCAGAACGACGTCATGTCCATCCAGAACCACTACGTGTACAAGGGGTTCACCGGCCTGTTCTACAACCAGAACTGGCTGACCCACATCTCCGCCGCCGCCTGAGCCCGCGGCCGGCGCCGCCAAGAGCCCGCGCGAGGAGCCCGCCGCCAGGATCTGGCGGCGGGCCCGGCCCGGTCGCGGCTAAGACGGCGGAGCGGCCGGCGGCACCCGCAGGTGCCGGCCGAAGAATGCCCGGGCGCGGTCCCAGAAGTCGTGCTGGTGCGCTCGCTCCGCCAGCCCGTGCCCCTCGCGGGGGTAGATCACGAGCTCCACCTCGGCCTGGCCGGCCTCAGCGATGCCGTGGTACAGCTCCTGGGCCTGGCCGACCGGGGTGCACAGGTCCAGGGCGCCGTGGATGATCAGTGTCGGCGTCCGCACGCTGCGCACGTGCATGACCGGGGAGCGCTGGAAGTACAGCCCGGCGGCGTCGTAGGGATCGGCGCCGACGAACAGCTCGTCAAAGCGGCCGATATTGGTGGTGAGGTGGAAGCTGAGCCAGTCCGACACGCAGGCCATCGGCATGGCCGCCGCGAACCGGTCCGTCTGGGTGATGGCCCAGGCCGTCAGGTAGCCGCCGTGGCTGGCGCCGAATATCCCGACCCGGCCGGTGTCGGCGATCCCGGCCGCCACTACCGAGTCGACGCCCGACAGGATGTCGGTCAGCTCCCCGCCGCCCATGTCGCCGAGGATGGCCGCCGCGAACTCCGGGCCCCAGCCGCGGCTGCCGCGCGGGTTGGGCAGCAGCACGGCATAGCCGGCGGCCGTCCACAGCAGCGGGTGGCCGAAGTTAGTCCACTGGTGGGTCCAGGCCGATACCGGGCCGCCGTGCACGATCACCATGAGCGGCAGGTCGCGGGCCGGCTGGCCGGGCGGCAGGGCGAGCAGTCCGTGGACGGGCACGCCGTCGGGAGCGGTCCAGTGCCGCTCCTGCCACTGCGGCAGGTCCAGGTCCGTCAGCGCGGCGTTGAAAGCGGTCACCTGCTGCCAGCCGCGGCGGGCGTCGGCGAGGACCAGGATGGCCGCCTCGGGCGGCTCGTTACTGGCCTCGCGCACCGAGGCCAGCACGGCGCCGGCCGCATCGCAGGAAACCGGTGCGGCGCCCCGGCCGCCGATAGTCGCCGGGCCGGACCACAGCCGGGTGATCTCGCCCTCGCAGGTCAGCAGCCCGCAGCCGGAGTGCAGCCCCTCCCACCGGTGGTAGATCAGCGTGCCGGCGTCCTGCCAGCACAGCCAGCTGACCTCGAAGCCTGCCGTGAGGTCGGCCGCGGCCAGCTCGCCGGGCCCGACCGCGGCGCACTTCGGCGTGCCGCCGGGCCAGGTGGCACGGTCGCTGGCCACGCCCTCGACGAAGGCCACCCGGCGGCCGTCAGGAGACAGCCGCGGGCCGGCCAGCTGCTGCCGGGGCCGGTACCGCGCGGTGACGGCGCGCCTGCCCAGGTCCAGGCAGGCCAGCGTGGCGTCATACCAGCTGCTCTCGGCGGGGTCGGCCGACACGACCGCGACGGCAGCGCCGCGGCCGTCCCAGTCGAACTCCCAGATGTTCTCGCCGTCGGGGCCGACCTCGCGGGTGCCGCCGCCGGCGACGTCGACCAGGTACAGCCGGCGCCAGGCCTGGCCGGGCCGGGTCACCGCGGGTCAGCGGCCGGGGCGTCGCGCGAGCTGATCCGGGTGGCCGTCAGGGCGCCCGCGCGATCCGAGCCCGGGTCGGCGGCCAGCACCAGCAGCTGCTGCCCGTCGCCCGACCAGGAGATCTCCTCGACCGGAGCCGGCGATGTCGCCGGCCGGCGCCGCCTCGCCGACCCCGGGCGACAGCAGGTACACCGACATCAGGCCGGGGTGGTCGCGGTCGGAGGCGAAGGCCAGCCGCTGTCCGTCCGGGGACCAGCGGGGCAGCGCGTCGAGCCCCGGGCCCCGGCTGACCTGGCGCGGCGGCCTGCCCGGCGCGGCGATCCACAGGCTGGCCTGCTGGCCGCCCGGCGGATCGGTGCAGGCGGCAGCCAGCACGCTGCAGGCGACCTGGCTCCCGTCGGGTGAGATGACCGCCTCGGCGACCCGCCGCAGGCCCAGCAGCGCCGCCATGGTGACCGGGGCGCGGCCCGCTGCCGGGGCGGCCGGACCCGATGGCGCTGCCGGGCTGGTCACGGGCTGGCCTGCGGGTCAGCGGGCCTGCTGCCGCTAGCGGGGGGCTTCCAGACCTGGCCGGCGACGCGGAGGAAGTTGCCGCCCATGATGCCGGCGATGTCGGCGGGTGCGTAGCCGAGCCCGGCCAGCTCGGCTTCCAGCGGCACCAGCTGCTCAGGCGGCACGAAGTCCACCCGCCCCCAGCGCCGGTAGCTTTCCGGGAAAGACTGCGGGTCTGGCGGCCAGCTCCCGGTTCAGGTCATCGCTGTCGAAGACGTAGTCGGTGCCGACGCCCACGTGCTGCGGCCCGACGAGCTGGACCGCGTAGTCGATGTGCCGGGCCATCGCTGCCGCGGTGGCGTCGTTCTCGCCCAGGAAGATGCCCACGCCGTTGATGCCGATGACACCGCCGGTCGCCGCGCAGGCGCGGGCCTGGTCATCGCGGATGTTCCGCTCGTGATCCCACAGGGCGCGCATCGAGGAGTGGCTGAAGATGACGGGCGCCTGCGACAGCTCGATGGCCTCCATCGAGCTCCGGTAGCCGCAGTGCGAGACGTCCACCATCATGCCCGCCTGGTTCATCTCCGCCACCACCGCGCGGCCGAAGGGCTTGAGGCCGGTGTCGTCGGGCGGCATGGCAGCCGAAGCCGGCCAGGTTCTCGCCGTTGTAGGTCAGCAGCATCGACCGGACGCCCAGGTCGTAATAGGCCCCGACCATGCCGATCTCGCCGCCCAGCGGGTTGGAGTCCTCCAGGTCGAACCCGACGGCCAGCCGCCCGGCCTGGCCGCGCCGCCAGCACGTCCGGCACCGACGTGGCCAGCACGAAGTCCTCGTCGGCCAGCACCTGCCGGCGCCACGAGCTCAGCACCCGCATCGTCGCCTCGATATCGTGCGGCCCGAACCCGACGTTGACCGAGGCATAGCTGACCCCGGCGGCCAGGTACCGGCGCAGCGGCCCGATGTCGCAGCCGGCCTCCAGCGGCAGGCAGCAGTGCTGCTCCCACACCACCGGGCTGGCCACCGGGGCGCTCGAGGGCTCATTCATGATGGCGGCTCATCCTCATGCTGACTCGGCGGGCCCGCCCCGGATCAGCTCGGCGATCTTCTCGCCGACCAGGACGGAGCTGATGTGAGTGTTGGCGCTGGGCACCCAGGGGAAGATGCTCGCGTCGGCCACCCGCAGGCCCTCGACGCCCAGCACCCGCCCCTGCTCGTCCACCACGGTGCCCGGATCGCTGTCGGAGCCCATCCGGCAGGTGCCGCAGATGTGCGCCGCGTCGTAGGCGCTGGCCAGCACGAACTCGGCCAGTTCGGCGTCGGGCACGTCCCGGTCCAGCAGCGCCAGCCCGTCCCCCGCGCCGGGGGACGGGGACAGCTCCGCCGCGACAGTCAGGTCAGCCAGGGCCGGGTGCCGGGCCAGCTCCGTCATGTGCCGGATCATCTGCAGCATCCGGCTCAGGTCCACCGGGTCGGCCAGCAGGTTGGAGTCGATGACCGGGTCGGCGCCGGGATCGGCCGAGGCGAGCTGCAGCCTGCCGGCGGACAGTGTCCGGTTCAGCCAGCCGTAGATCTCGCAGTAGTTCGGTGCCCCCGCGTGGCTCAGCAGGGCCAGCATCCCGTCGGCCGGCTCGGTGGTCAGGCCCAGGCCGAACCGGACGCAGTAGCGGCCGTGCCGCGAGCCCGGCTCCTGCTTCTGCGCGCCGTCGCGGGTGCGCAGGGCCAGGCTGGCCAGCGGGTGATCCTGCAGGCCCGCGCCGACCGGCAGGTCACCGCGCACCTCGAGGCCCAGGGCCCGCAGGTCCGCGGCCGGGCCGAGGCCCGAGCGCAGCAGGATGGCCGGCGAGTGCACCGCGCCGGCGCAGAAGACGACCAGCCCGGCCGCGAACTCCTGCGGCCCGTCCGGGCCCAGCACCGCGACCCCGGTGGCCCGCCCGCCGGAGAACAGGACCCGGTCGGCGCGGCGGCCGCCGAGCACCGTCAGGTTCTCCCGGCCGCGGGCCGGGTCCAGGTAGGCGTCGTTGGTCGAGACCCGGACCCCGCCCCGGCTGTTGTAGGCATACGGCGACAGCCCGTGCGTTCGCGGCGCGTTGTGGTCGGGCGCCCACGGGTGCCCGGCGGCCAGGGCAGCCTGCCGGAACCCCTCGTCGATGTCCAGGAAGGCCGCTGGCCGGGTGACCGGGATCGGGCCGCTGGCGCCGTGGTAATCCGCCGCGCCGAAGTCGAGGTCGGACTCCAGGCGGCACAGCAGCGGCAGCACCTCGGCGAATGACCAGCCGCGCGCCCCGGCCGCGGCCCAGCCGTCCAGGTCCTCGACCGTGGGCCGGATGGCAAACAGGCCGTTGACCGCCGAGCTGCCGCCCATCCCGCGCCCGCGCATCAGGAACGTCGGGGGCTGCGCGGCCGTGCGCCGGGTCGTCAGGCCCGGGTGGTAGTAGTCCGACAGGCTGCTGCCGGGGGGCGGCGGGTAGGACGGCACGTGCTCCATCGGGTCGATGCTGGCGATCACGGCCGGGGTGTCGGCGGTGCGGTAGTCCTGCCCGTCCTCCAGGACCAGCACGCTGCGGCCGGGGTCTTCCGACAGGCGCGCGGCCAGCGTGGCGCCGGCCGACCCGGCCCCCACGACAATGACGTCATACTCGGGGTTGGCCATCATCAGGCTCCTTGCTCAGGGCGCGGTCACCGGGCAATCCGGGCGCGGGAGTCGTCGGCGTCGTCGCCGTCCCCGGAGCCGAGCCGCTCGCTTTCTGCCGCCGCATCGGCCGCGCGAGCCAGCCATGCCTCGTCCGAGCTGGGGATCGAGTCGACGAGCATCCGGGTGTACCAGTGCTGCGGGCTGTCCAGGACCGTGCCGGTCTGGCCCTCCTCCACCACCAGGCCCTGGCGCAGGACATAGACCCGCTCGGCTACCTGGCGCACGACCGCCAGGTCATGGGTGATGAACAGGTAGCTGACCTTCAGCTCCCGGCGCACCTCCGTCAGCAGGTTCAGGATCTGAGCCTGAACCGACACGTCCAGCGCCGAGACCGGCTCGTCGCAGATGATCAGCCGCGGCCGGACCGCCAGGGCGCGCGCGATGGCCACCCGCTGGCGCTCGCCGCCGGACAGCGCGACCGGCTTGCGCTCGGCATACCGGGCCGGCAGCCCCACGCGCTCCAGCAGCTCGCCCACGGCCGCGCGGGAGTCGCGGGCCTGCTCGTCCGCCGCGGCGATGGCCTCGGCCAGCGTGGCCCCGATAGTGCGGGCCGGGTTGAGTGTCGAGTACGGGTCCTGGAAGACCATCTGCACGGTGCGCCGCAGCCGCCGCCGCTCGGCCCGGCTCAGCCCGGCCAGCTGCGCGGTGTCGGCGCCGTTGACGACGACGGTCCCGGCGGTCGGCCGCTCCAGCCCGGCCAGGCAGCGGCCCAGGGTCGTCTTGCCCGAGCCCGACTCGCCGACCAGCCCGACGGCCTCGTCCGCGCCGATTTCCAGGCTCACGCCTTTCAGCGCCGGCACCCGGCGCCCTGCGCGCTGGCTGCTGCCGAACACTTTCGTCACGTCGCGGACGGTGACGACGGCCCCGGCTGGCCCGGCTTCCGCCGGGCTGGCCGCGCGGCCGGCGTCACCGGCGCGGGCCGCGAGCGTCCCTTCCCTGGCCGCCCGCATGTCCGGCCCGATCTCCGCGACCCGCAGGCACGCCGACCAGCGCGCGGCGGCCACCCGGGCCAGCGGCGGCGCGGCTGCCGTGCACGCGTCGGCCCGCCACTCGCACCGGGCCGCGAACGTGCAGGTCCCCGCGACCTGGTCGGGGGCGGGGACCGAGCCAGGGATGGCCGCCATCTGCGACAGCCGCCGGTCCACCGGCGGGTCCGACAGCAGCAGCCCGAGCGTGTAAGGGTGCAGCGGCTCGGCTTCCAGCTGGTCGGCGGCAGCGGTCTCCAGCACCGAGCCCGCGTACAGCACCAGGACCCGGTCGCAGAGCGCGAACGCGACCCGCAGGTCATGGGTGATCAGGATGAGCCCCATCCCGCGGCCCTGCTGGACCTCCCGCAGCCGCGCGAGGATCTCGCGCTGGGTCGTGACGTCCAGGGCGGTCGACGGCTCATCGGCGATCAGCACCTGCGGGTCGCGGGCGATGGACGCCGCGATGCCGACCCGCTGCCGCATGCCGCCCGACAGCTCGTCCGGGTAGGCATCGGCGACCGCCGGATCGGTGATCCCGACCTCGGCCAGCCGCCGCACGGCCTCCGCCCGCCGGGCCTCGCGGCGCAGCGGCCGGCCGCTCTCGTCGCGGATGAGCTCGACGATCTGGGCCCCGCAGCGCATCAGCGGGTTCAGCATCGTGAACGGATCCTGGAACACCATGGCCAGCTCCGCGCCGCGCAGCCGGCGCAGGTCGCGCTCGGGCAGCGCCAGCACGTTCCGGCCGCGGTAGATGACCTCGCCCTCCGCCCGGACGCCGGCCGGCAGCAGGCCGATCAGCGCCCGGGCCGTCATCGACTTGCCGCTGCCGGACTCGCCGACGATGCCCAGCGTCTCGCCCGGCGCGAGGCTGAAGTCCGACCCGACCGTGATAACGCGCTGCACGCCCTGGATGCGGCTGGCGATACGCAGCCCGCGGACCTGCAGCAGCGGATCGCCGCCAGGCGCCGGCCCGGACGCCGGCCCGGCCGCCAGGCCCGCCGTCACCGGGCCCGCCCCCGGTCCGAGAGGCGCTCATAGACCCAGTCCCCGATCAGGTTCATGCTGGTCGCGGTCAGGACCAGCGCCACCGCGGGCGCCAGGCAGGCCAGCGGGTTGCTCTGGATGAGCGGCAGGTTCTGCGCGAGCATGGCCCCCCAGTCGGGAGTGTTGAGCGGAACGCCGAGCCCGAGGAACGACAGGCCAGCCAGCGAGACGAGGCTGAAGGCGAAATTGAGGAAGGTGTTGGCCATCACCAGCGGCAGCAGGTTGGGCCAGATGTGGCGGATCATCAGCCGCCACGGCGACAGGCCGAGCGTGGCCGCGGCCTCGACGTAGGGCATGGTGCGCTGCTGCAGGGTCGCGCCGCGGACGATCCGGGCGTCGATCGGGAAGGTCAGCACGATCAGCACGACCACCGCGATGTAGTAGCCGCCGCCGATGACGCCCACCACGACGATCGCGATCAGCAGGCCGGGCAGCGCCCACACCAGGTCCGCCAGCCGCATGATGAAGTAGTCCGTCCGGCCGCCCACGTATCCCGCGATCAGGCCGAGCGCGTTGCCGATCACCAGCGCGCCGAGGGCGATGAGAACCGGGCCGATGACGGCCGCCCGGGCGCCGACGATCAGCCGGGAGAAGATGTCCCGCCCGAAGTCGTCGGTGCCGAGCCAGTGCCGTCCCGACGCGGTGTGCACCCCGGCCAGCAGGTCCTGGGCGTTAGCCGGGTGCGGCGCGAGCAGCGAGCCGAAGATGGCGCAGGTCGCCACTACCACCACGATCAGCAGCGACGCTCCGATGAGCAGCGAGGGCCGCCGCCGGCCGCGCTTGCTGGCCAGCCCGACCAGCCCGGAGTCCGGGGCAGTGATGACGGTCATGCCAGTCCCCGTCCGGCCGTGATCCGCGGATCGATGAACAGGTAGCACAGGTCGATCAGGAAGTTGGCACCGATCAGCAGCGCAGCCGCCAGCAGGGTGAAGCCCTGGACGACCGGCACGTCCTTGGTGGAGACGGCGGAGATCAGCAGCGAGCCGATGCCGGGCAGCGCGAAGACCTGCTCCACCAGGACGGCGCCGGTGAGCACGACGCCGAGGATGAGGCCCCCGGCGGTGACGATAGGCCCGAGCGCGTTGCGCAGCCCGTGCCGGATGATCACCCGCGCCGGGGCGACGCCGCGGGCCCGGGCGAAGGCGATGTAATCCTGCTCCAGCACCGTGACCATGGCCGCGCGGGTGAGCTTGACGATCAGCGCCATCACGCCGAAGGCCAGCGCGGCGGCCGGCAGGGTCAGGTGCCACAGCTCATCGGCGAACCCGGTGCCGGGACCGTAGACCGGGAACCAGCCCGCGTGGATGGCCAGCAGGTAGAGCAGGAACACGCCGCTGACGAAGGCCGGCACGCTCACCCCCAGCAGGCTGACGCCGACGATCGCCCGGTCGGCCGCGGTCCGGTTGCGCATCGCCGCGATGACGCCGCCGGGCACGCCGGCCGCCACGGCGATGACGAAGGCATACAGGCCCAGGAACAGGGTCAGGCCGATGCGGCTGGAGATCAGGGACGTCACCGTCTGCCCCGTCTGGATGGACACGCCGAGGTTCAGGTGGCTGGCGCCCTGCAGCCACAGCAGGTACTGCTGGATGAAGGAGTCGTTGAGGTGGTACTTCGCAGTCATCGCGGCGACGACGGCCGGGCTGGACGGGTGCGTGCCGAGCAGCACCTGGACCGCATTGCCGGGAGCAAGGTAGAGCAGCCCGAAGACCAGGAACGAGATGATCACCAGCAGGACGAGCAGCGCGAGCGCCCGGCGGATCAGGAAGATAGCGATAGATCGCGCGCGCATGCCGGCTCCGGTCGTTACAGGAGTGCCCTGGACTCGTACTGGCCGAATCTTCGTAAAAGCGACTTACCGGATAGACGGGTATTTCCTCCGCGTAAAAGTATCATCGGCCTCGTGACCAGCGGATTAGGCAGATGAAGGAAGATCGGCAGGTACCTTTCTCCAGCCGTTGAATCCGGCTGGCCCGCATAGCGCCCCGGCCCGCCAGGGCCGGCAGAGCAGCCGGGCGCGCTACAGGCGTGGCACCGGCGGGGATCAGGTAACGACTCCTGTCGCGTGCTGGCGCGCCGGCGCGCTGCCTAGCATCGGCTGCATGATTCGTTCTTCGGACGTGATCGTGATCGGTGCGGGCGTGGTCGGCGCCAGCATCGCCGCCTGGCTGTCCCGGGCCGGGCGGGCCGTCGTGGTGGCTGACCGCAACGGCGCGGTCGGCGCCGGATCGACCAGCGCCTCATCGGCGGTGGTCCGCTTTCACTACTCCACCCGGGCGGGCGTGATCGCGGCCTGGGAATCCCAGTTCAGCTGGCAGCGCTGGGCCGCCTTCCTCGGGCACGCCGATCCGGCCGGCCTGGCCCGCTACGTCGTGACCGGCGGGCTGGTGCTGGAGTCGCCGGACTTCGCCATGGACCGGGTCACCGCGCTGTTCGCCGAGGTCGGCGTGCCGTTCGAGCGGCTCACCGCAGGCGAGCTGGCGACCCGGTTCCCGGCCCTGGACGCCGGGCGGCACTACCCGCCGCGCGCGCTGGCCGACGAGGAGTTCTGGGCTGAGCCGGACGGCGAGGTCGGCGCCCTGTGGACCCCGGACGGCGGCTACATCGATGACCCGCAGCTGGCCGCCCAGAACCTGATGCACGCGGCCCGCCAGGACGGCGCGCAGGTACTGCTGCGGACCGAGGTGGCGCAGATCCTGCGCGACAGGGGCCGGGTACGCGGCATCCGCACCGCGGCCGGCGACGAGATCGCCGCCGCCGTCGTCATCAACGCGGCCGGCCCGCGGTCGCGGCAGCTGAACGAGCTGGCCGGGGTGCACGAGGAGTTCGCCATCACGACCCGGCCGCTGCGCCAGGAGGTCCACCACATCGCGGCCCGGCCCGGCCACCCGCTGGCCGGCCTGAGCCACGTAGGTGACTCCGACCTGGGCATCTACTTCCGCCCCGAGCCCGGCGGCGGGCTGCTGGTCGGCGGCCAGGAACCCGGCTGCGACCCGATGCAGTGGCTGGCTGACCCCGACGACTACAACCCCGCGGCCACCGGCGAGCTCTTCGAGGCGCAAGTGACCCGGCTGGCCCGGCGGGTCCGGGACCTGCCCGTCCCGCCCCGGCCCCGCGGCATTGCCGGGGTGTACGACGTGACGCCGGACTGGATCCCGGTCTACGACGCCACCTCCCTGCCGGGCTATTACGTGGCCATCGGCACCAGCGGCAACCAGTTCAAGAACGCCCCGGTCATCGGCCAGATCATGACCGCCATCATCACCGGCTGCGAGTCCGGCCGGGACCATGACCACGACCCGGTCAGCTGGCACGCGCCGCACGCCGGGCTGGACGTCGACCTGAGCCACTACTCGCGGCTGCGCCAGCCGCACGCCAGCAGCGGCACCGTGATGGGCTGACCCGGCCGCCGCGACGGACGGCTGGCCAGCCGTCTGTCGCGGCGGCCGGCCAGCGCTTGCCCGGCGCCGCGGATCAGCCGCCGGCGCTGGCCACGTACCGGTCGAACCAGGCCCGGCTGCGCTGCCACAGGTCGATCAGGTGGCCGCGCTCGGAGATGGAATGACCCTCGCGCGGGTAGACCACCAGCTCGACGGGCACGGTGCCGAGCCGGGCCAGGCCGTGGTACATCTCGTAAGCCTGGCTGACCGGCACGCACCGGTCCTTCTCGCCGTGGATGATCAGCGTCGGGGTACGGACCTGGCGGACATGCACGATCGGCGACCGGGACAGGACCCGGCCCGTCACGTCGTAGGGGTCGCGGTCGTAGAACAGCTCCTCGACATAGCCGTTATTGCCGGTGTTGTGCTTGCTGAGCCGGTTGCTGGGCGCCGCCACCGGGATGGCCGCCGCGAACCGGCCGGTCTGGGTGATGGCCCAGTTGGCCAGGTAGCCGCCGTGGCTGGCGCCGGTCACGCCCAGCCGGCGCTCATCGGCGATGCCCCGCTCGATCAGCATGTCCACGCCGGCCAGCACGTCGCGCAGCTCGCCGCCGCCCATGTCGTGAATGTTGGCCCGGGCGAATGCCTGCCCGTACCCGGCGCTGCCGCGCGGGTTGGGCATCAGCACGGCGTACCCGGCGGCGGCCCACAGCACGGGGAAATCGGCGTTGGACCACTGGTAGCCCCACCCCCAGGTCGGCCCGCCGTGCAGCAGCACAACCAGCGGCAGCCGCTCCGCGGCCCGGCCGGGCGGCAGCACCAGGAGCCCCTCGATCTGGTGCTCGTCCGAGGTCCACGTCACCGCCTCCCAGGACGGCGGCGGCCCCGCGGTCAGGCCGGTGTTGAAGTCCGTGACCGGCGTCCAGGCCGCCGGGGCATCGCCGCCGAGCGGCAGGCAGGCCACCTCGGGCGGCCCGCTGGCCCCCTCGGTCACCGCGACTACCTGGCGCCCGGCCGCGTCGGAAGAGGTCCGGACGTGATAGCCGTCGCCGAGCGTGACGTCGCCGCGCCACACGACCGCGCCGCCGCCGGTGCCGGCCGTCCCGATCAGCGATCGCGCGCCGTCGGCCGCGGCGTACAGCAGCGACTCGCCGTCGCGCCACTCCAGGTACTTGACGTTGTCGGGGCCCAGCGGCCGGGGAGCGAGATCGCCGGGTGCGATGTCGGCCACCATGAGCTCGCCCGCGAGGATGCCGCGGTCACTGCACACGCCCTCCAGGAAGGCCAGCCGCTGCCCGCCCGGCGCCAGCCGCGGCACGCCGAGCTGCCAGCGCGGCTGGTAGCCCGCCACCTGCCGGGCGCCGCCGGCCAGCTGGTACACGGCGATGGCCGCGGTGTACCAGTCGCTCTCCCCCGACCCGGCCGACACGATCGCAGCCAGCGTGCCGGCGCCGTCCCAGCTGAAGTCCCAGGCGTTCAGCCCGCCCAGGTCAATCTCGCGGGTCGCCCCGCTCGCGCGGCCCACCTGGTACAGCCGCCGCCGCGCCGGCGGGCCGGGCAGCACGACCGGGTCAGGCGCGGCCTGCGCGGCGTCGCCGATCAGCACCGCGTTCAGCGCCCCGGCCGTGTCCAGGCCGAGATCGGCGGCCAGCACGATCAGCGAGCTGCCGTCCGCCGCCCAGGCGATCTCCTCGACCGACCCGGCGAGCTGGCCCAGCGGCTCAGCCTTCCCGGCGGCCAGGTCGATGACATACAGCGACATCCGGCCGCTGTGCTCGCGGTCGGAGGCGATGGCCAGCTCGGCCCCGGACGGCGACCAGCGCGGCACGCCGTCGGTGCAGTCCAGCTCGGTTACCTGGCGCAGTGTCCCGCCCAGCGGGCCCAGCCACAGCCGGGCCGCCGGGGCGCGGCCGGGCTCGCTGGCGCCGTCGGCCACGACGACGGCGAGCTGGCCGCCGTCCGGCGAGAGCGAGACGTCAGCGGGATGGCGGGCCGCCAGCAGCTGCTCGATGGTCAGGGTCGGCATGCTCACGGGCGGGCTCCTTGCGGGCGGCGGGCATAGGTCGGGAACCGGAACGGGGCCAGCTCCGCAGGGGCCGTGCCATCCCGCACGAAAGCCGCGATATGGGCACCCGTCACTGCCGCCAGCGTGACACCCAGCGTGGAGTGACCGGTGGCCAGGTAGGCGTTCCCGGTGCCGGGCACCCGGTCCAGCACCGGCAGGCCGTCCGGGCACAGGGGCCGCATCCCGGCCCACTCCTCGGCTGCGCCGGCCCAGTCCAGGTCCGGCAGGTAGCCGCGCGCGGCCGTCTTCAGCGCCTCGATGCGGCGCGGGTTGCGGCCGGCGCTCAGGCCGGAGAACTCGATGGTGCCGGCGATCCGGATCCGGCCGGCCATCGGCGTGACGCCGGCCCGCGTTTCCAGCAGGTACACCGGCGTGCCCGGCAGGTCCGGGCCGGGCAGCGAGAAGCTGTAGCCCTTGCCCGCCGTCATCGGCAGCCGGGCGCCCAGCATCGCGGCGACCGGCACTGACCAGGCGCCGGCCGCGATGACCACGCTGCCGGCCGGCACCTCGCGGCCCGGCCGGTCCGGGCCGGCCAGCACCGCGGTGACCCGCCCGCCGCGCGTCGCGAAGCCCTGCACCGGGCACCCGGTCTCGACGCTCGCGCCCCGGCTGGTGACCAGCTCCGCCAGCGCCGCGGTGAGCTGACGGGGATCCAGGTGGCCATCGGCCGAGGCATAGATGCCGCCCGCCACCGCCGGCCCGAGCAGCGGCTCGGCCGCCCGGCACTCGTCCGCCGACAGCCGGGTCAGCTCGGTCAGCAGGCCCGCGCCCGCCAGGTGGCCGAGCTCGGCCGCCTCCTGGTCCAGGGCAGCCTGCGTCCGGCCCGCGAACAGCAGGCCGCGCCGGTGCAGGTCCACCGCCAGGCCGTCGGCGATCATGTCGTCGAAGTAGCGGAACGCGTCACGGGACAGCAGGGCCGTCGCGGCCAGGCCCCGGTCGCTGGCCCGCCGCGTGCAGTGCCGCAGGAACCCCAGGCCCCAGCGCAGGAAGGCCGGGTCGAGGGTCGGCCGCAGCCACAGCGGGCTGGCGGGCCTGCCGACCGACCCGAGCGCCGTCCGCAGCGCGGCCGGTCCCGGGATGGGCGCCGACAGCGACGGCGACACCCACCCGGCGTTGCCCCACGAGGCTCCGGCTCCCGCCGGGCCGGCGTCCAGGACGGTCACCGCCAGCCCGGCGCGCTGCAGGAAGTACGCGCACGACAGGCCGACGACGCCGGCACCGACTACGACGACGGGCGCAGGCACGGCCGGTCAGGCCGGCATGTGCTGCTCGAACCAGCCCAGCGTCCGCGCGCACTGGTCAATCAGGGCCGGGAACTTGCGCACGCCGTGGCCCTCCCCCGGGTAGATGGCCAGCGCCGACTCCACGCCGCATTCCAGCAGGGCGTTGTGGAACTCCACCGCCTGGCCCGGCGGGGTGCACCGGTCGAGCGCGCCGGTGGTCTGCAGCGTCGGTGTCCGCACCCGGTCGGCGAACATCAGCGGGCTGCGGTCGGCGAACTTGCCGGTGCGGGCCCGCGGCTGGTCGGCCAGGAACAGCACGTCGAAGTACGGGATGTTGGTCGTGTGGTGCTGGGAGTACCAGTTCGTCGACGGCGCCATCGGCACGGCGGCGGCGAACCGCTGGTCCTGGGTGATCAGCCAGGCGGACATGAAGCCGCCGTAGGAGCCGCCGGTCACCCCGATCCGGGCCGGGTCGGCGATCCCGCGCTCGACCAGCGCGTCGATGCCCGCCAGATAGTCGTAGGTGTCAGCACCGCCCATGTCGCCCAGGACCCCGCGGGCGAAGTCCTGGCCCCGGCCGCCGCTGCCGCGCGGGTTGGGGTGCAGCACCGCGTAGCCCCGGCTGACCAGCAGCGGGGTGTACACATAGCCCATCGACCAGCGATCGCGGTAGGCCCACACCGGGCCGCCGTGCACGAACACGATCAGCGGGTGCGGCCCGGGCCCCTCGGGCAGGCACAGCAGGCCCTGGATCTCCAGCCCGTCCGGGGCCGGCCAGGTCACCGGCTCGATCCGGCCGCCGACGCTGGTCACGTAGTCCGCGCCGGGATGGCGCAGCGAGGCCACGGTCACGGTGCCCGCGCCGCGCACGAAGCTCAGCTCCGGGTACCGCTGGTAGCTGTGCAGCACGACCGCGATCGAGCCGTCCGGCGCGAACCGGCCGCTGGGGTAGCGGTCACCGCAGGTCTCGTGGCTGGACCAGGTCTCCTGCGCCTGGCCGGTGGCCGCGTCGTAGATCCCGGCCACGGTGGTCAGGCCGCGCAGCCCGAGGTAGCCCAGGCGCTGCTCATCCAGCCACTGGGTGCAGGTCACGTCGACCCCGCGGGTGTCGACCGCGGCCGGCTCGCCGCCGGCGTCGCCCACGTGCAGGTCGCCGGCCACGATCCAGCGGTCCGAGCTGGTCGCGGTGACGATCGCCCACCGCCCGCCCGATGGCGTGGCCGCCGGCCAGCCCAGCTGCTGCCCGGCCGTGAACCGCGGCTCCTCGGCGCCGGTGCCCAGGTCGATCCGCTGCAGCCGGGCGGTGTACCAGGCCTCCTCGCCGGGCACCGGGCTGGTCACGGCGAGCAGGGCGGCCGGGCCGTCCCAGGTCGCCTCCCACACGTTCGTGCCCGGCGCGCTGACCTGGCGGCTGGCGCCGCTGGCCACCTCGGTCACCCAGGCCGAGCGCCACGCGTCGGCGACCGGCCCGGCGTTGGCCTCGGGCATCCAGTCCGGCAGGTCGCTGGCCAGCCGCGCCGTCGTGCCCGACCCCTCGCCGCCGGATCGGTCGGCGCCGTGCCCGGCCACGCCGAGCAGGATGTGCTGTCCGTCCGGGGCGAACTGCAGGTACTCCACCGTGCCCGCGACCGGCCCGGGCTCCCGCTCGGTCCCGTCGGCCAGCGCCCGCAGGCGCAGCTGGAAGTCGCCGGGATGGCCGGCGTCCGACAGGTAGGCCAGCAGCGTTCCGTCCGGTGCGAACCGCGGGTGGCGCTGCTCGCCCGGCCCGTCCGTGAGAACGGTGACCTGGCCGCCGGCGGCCAGGCAGACCCGGCTCGCGCCCGTCCCCGACAGCTCGGTCAGCACCGTCCCGGTGAAGGCGATGGCGTCGGTTCCGGGCTGGCCGTCCGGGTCGGCAGCCGCGCCAGGGCGGCCGAAGGCCGGCTCGTGCAGCCGCCGGAAATGATCTTCGACGGCCTGGTACAGAGCGGTGCCGCGCAGGTCGGCCTGACCGAAATCGATATCCATATCAGCCATAGCCCGACTCTAAATACAAAGTCCGAACAGATCTTCCGACCTGCGTCGCAACGAGGCACACTGGATTGAACGTCTGTCGAATGCACGACGTGGGGGCCAGTGTGCAAGACGAGCTGCGAGCCGTTTGCGAGGGACTGGCTGCCCGGCTGCGCCGGGCGGTGGCCATCGATGACCCGCGGATGCACCTGCTCGTGCACACCGCGCACACCGAGGATCACGACCAGGTCGACCAGACCCGGATCACCTCGGTGCTGACCATGCAGATCCCGAAGGACGTGCTGGAGCACGTCATGAAAGCGGGCATCGCCCACGCTGAGGGCCCGGTCCGGGTCCCGGCCTGGCCGCAGCGCGAGCTGCTGAGCCGGGTCGCGGTCCCGGTCCGCTGCGGCGGCCGGCTGTTCGGCTACCTGTGGCTGATCGACGATGACTTCTCGCTCACCGATGAGGAGCTGCAGATGGCCGCGGACGCCTCCGCCGCGGCCGGCCAGATCATGCACCGTGAGCTGCTCCTCGGTGACCTGCGGCGCAGTCGCGAGCAGGCCCTGCTGCGTGACCTGGTCTCCGACGACACCACGATCCGGGCGCACGCCTCGGCCGAGCTGGCCGCGACCTACCGGCTGCCGGCCTCGGGCCACGTCGTGCTGCTGGCCGTACGGGTGGCACCCGACGTACTGGAGCGCAAGCCCGACACCGCGGCGGAGCTCGACCTGGCCCTGCAGCGGCTGGTCCGGCAGCTGATGCCGATGGAGGCCATCGCGGTCACCCGGTCCGGCGGCCACGGCCTGCTGCTGGCCGCCTCACTGCGGCCGCCGCCGCTGGACACCATGCGCGGCCACGCGCGGCGGCTGTGCGGCGAGGTGGGCAAGCTGGCCGGGACCAAGCACGCGGTCCGGGTCGGGATCGGCCCGGTCGTCACCGGCCTGGACAACGCCGTCACCTCCTGCGCGCTGGCCGAGGTGAGCCTGCGGGTGGCCGAGGCGGTGCCGGGTTTCGGTCAGGTGGTCTGCTACGACGAGCTAGGCATATACGGACTGCTTGTGCACCTGCCCCTGGACCGGCTGCCGCCCGACGCGGTCCCGGCCGGGCTGCGCCAGCTCATCACCAAGGACTCCGGCGGGCACCTCATCGACACCCTGGAGATCTACCTGGATCAGGCCGGGGATGCCCGCACCAGCGCCGTGCTGCTCAGCGTGCACCGCACCAGCCTGTACTACCGCCTGTCGCGCATCGAGCAGATCACCGGGATGACCCTGACCAGCGGCGGCGACCGGCTGGCCCTGCACCTGGGGCTCAAGCTGGCCCGGCTGCTGGGCCAGCTGCCCGACAGCTCGCCGGCGGTGCTAGCCCATCACCGTGCCGCTCGAGGCGGTGTTGACCGGGCGCTTGCGTGAGAACGTGCCCAGGTTGACCGCCACGCCGGTGTGCTGCCCGGTGAAGTGCACGCGGGTCGGCGTCATGGTCGCGGCCGTCTTCCACGGCAGTAATGATCGCGGCCATGAACTGGCCGGCCAGCGGCGCGTTCTTGAACTGGTTGCCGCTGGTGCCCATGGCCACGTAGAAGCCGTCCAGGCAGGTCCGGTCGTAGACCGGCGTCCAGTCGCTGGCCACGTCGTAGACGCCGGTGATGCCGCGCGGCGTGCCGGGGATCTTCAGCCCGGGGAAGCGCCGGGCCGCCCGGGTGACCTGTGCCTCGTAGACCGACGTGGTCGGGCGGGGGTCGGCCTGCTCGGGCTCGTCCAGCCACTGCAGCGGGTCACACTCGGGCTCGGTCCCGCCGATCAGCATCCCGTCGCCGGGCGTGCCGCGGACGTAGATGCCCAGGTCCAGGTCGGCGATCGCCGGGCCGAGCTGGTCGCCGGAGTTGTAGCCGGGCGGCGCGGGCACCTGGTGCACCTCCTGGCGCATCGGCCGGACCGAGATGGTGAAGTCCGCATCCGCGCCGGCCAGCCGGTTCACCGCCGATGACCACGGCCCGGCCACGTTCACCACCACCCCGGCGTCCACTCGCTGGCCGTCATCCAGCTCCAGCCCGGTCACCCGCCCGCCGGCCTGCCGGATGCCGGTGACCGCGCGCCGGAACGCGAAGCTCACCCCGAGCCGCCGCGCGGCGTCAGCCAGGTTCAGCGCGGCCAGCTGCGGGTCGTCGATGAAGCCGGCGTCCGGGTTGAAGAACGCGCCGAGCTGGCCCTCCGGCTCGGCCCAGAAGGCCTCGTCGTCGAGGCGCTTGGGCGGCCAGTACCGCCCGGTGTCGATGCCCGGCACCCGGGCCGCCAGCTCGGCGGCGTCCCAGCTCTCGTACGGAACGCCCACCTCGTCGTACATGGCCAGAACGCGGTCGCGGGGCGCCGTAGGGACGTCCAGCATGATGAGCCCGGTCCGGCGCAGCCGGGCCAGCGGATCGCCCGCCGGGGGCCCGCCCAGGTGCTCGGCCCAGCGCGCCCAGTGCTGGCGGGCCTCCCAGGCCGCCGCCACCCCGTCGCGCGTGGAGTAGTTGAACCGCACGATGGCGCTGGACGCGCTGGTCGACCCGTGGCCCGGCCCGGCCAGCTTGTCGACCACCAGCACCCGGCGGCCGGCCTTGGCCAGCTCATACGCGGTCGAGGCGCCGATGACCCCGGCTCCGATGACGACAGCGTCCGCAGTCAGATTCACACAGCCACCATCGGGCTCCGCCTGGCGCCGCACCACCGACAGGTGTCGCAGCTATCCGGGCGGCATTTCGACATCGCGTCCGGTGACGCGCTGACCAGCCCCGATTAGCGTGCTGAGCGTGAGCCGCGGGCGGCCCCGCGCGGCCGGCGGCAGGCCGCCCGGCGCGGCTCCCGGCACCAGATGAGGGAGCAGACCATGAGCGCAGACAACGCGGCTGCCGAGCACCCCGCTCCCGGCGAGCCGTCCCGCGGCCCGGTCTCACCGCGGCTGACCACCGCGACGCGCGTCGTGCACAACCTGCGGGTGCCGATGCGCGACGGCGTGCAGCTGGCCCTGGACCTGCTGCGGCCGGACCTGGACGGGCCGCGGCCGGTGATCTTGCAGCGCACGCCGTATGACAAGGTGCTGGCCCGCGCTGGCAGCCAGGAGCTATTCGAGCGGCTGGCGCAGCGGGGCTACATCGTGGCGTTCAACGACTGCCGCGGCCGGTTCAACTCCGATGGCGTCTTCCGGCCCTACTTCGACGAGGCCGACGACGGCTACGACACGGTCGAGTGGATCGCCGCGCAGGACTGGTGTGACGGCAACGTCGGCATGCACGGCGGCTCCTACGTGGGCCAGACCCAGTGGTATGCGGCCGCGCGGCGGCCGCCGCACCTGAAGGCCATCGTCCCGATCGTCTCGCCGCCGGGCAACCTGTGGCGCAACGAGCCGGTGTTCGGCGGCTGCTTCCTGCTGCCGATGGCGGAGTGGGCGCAGGGCATGGGCCTGCGCTCGTGGCAGGTGCCGGACTTCATCACCCCGCTGTTCGCCGAGCACCAGGAGTACTACGAGGCGCTGCCGCTGTCGTCGCTGCCCGGCCAGGCCGGGATGAGCTGCGGCTGGCTCGAGGACATGCTGCAGCACCCGGTCTATGACGACTTCTGGCGGCAGGGCGCCTACGAGGTGCCCGCCGACAGCGACCTGGCCGTGCTGAACATCACCGGCTGGTGGGACATGAACTTCCCCGGCGGGCCGCTGAACTTCGAGGCCATGCGGGCCGGCCGCGCCGCCCCGCACCAGAAGCTGATCATCGGGCCGTGGCCGCACTGGGTGAACCGGCAGCGGCAGCTGACCGGCGTGGACTTCGGCGAGCACGCCGTCATCGAACTCGACGACTACATCATCCGGTTCTTCGACCGGTACCTGACCGGCACGCCGAACGGGATCGAGGACGACGACGCCGTGCACGTGTTCGTGATCGGGGCCAACGAGTGGCGGGCGGCTGACAGCTGGCCGCCGCCGGGCACCGAGCCGACCGAGTTCTACTTCCACTCCGGCGGGCACGCCAACAGCCTGCGCGGCGACGGCGGGCTTTCGGCGCAGCCGCCGGGCGCCGAGCCCGCCGACTCCTACCGCTATGACCCGGCGCAGCCCACCCGCACCGTGTGGAACCTGCGCGAGGGCCCGGTGGATGACCGGCTGGCCACCATCGGCGACGACTGCCTGTGCTACACCAGCGAGGTGCTCACCGAGCCGGTGGAGGCGGTGGGCTGGGTCACCTGCAAGCTGTGGGCCTCCTCCTCGGCGCGGGACACCGACTGGCACGCCCGGCTGGTCGATGTTCATCCTGACGGCAGCGCCCGGCTGATCTGCAAGGGCTGCCTGCGGGCCCGGTTCCGCGAGTCGTTCGAGGCGCCGCGGCTGCTGGAGCCCGGCCAGCCCGAGCTGTTCGAGTTCACGATGGACGCCTGCGGCATCCGGTTCCTGCCCGGCCACCGGATCCGGGTCGAGATCTCCAGCGCCTGGTTCAGCCAGTACGACCGCAACACCAACTCCGGGGCCGATAACAACTTCACCGACGCCGAGGTGGTCGTAGCGCAGCAGCGAGTGCACCACGAGCCCGGCATGGCCTCCTGCATCGTGCTGCCGGTGCTGCCCGCGCCCGGCGGCGCGGCGGGCCGCCCGGCCGCTGCCAGCTAGGCGGGGCGATCAGCAGATGACCGTTCCGGCGTTCGATTTCGAGCCGTTTTGGGGTCACGGCCGCCCGCTGGCCGGGCGCACCGCCCTGGTCACCGGTGCCGGGCGCGGCATCGGGCGGGGCGTGGCGCAGGAACTGTCGGCCGCGGGCGCCGAGGTCGTGGCGGCCGACCTGGACCCGGCCACCGCGCAGCAGACGATCGACGGCCTGGACGGCCCGGGCCGGGCCGCCGGGGTCGACGTGGCGGACCCGGACCTGGTCGAGCGCCTGGTGGCCGCGCTGACCGGCGCGGGCACCCGGATCGACGTGCTGGTCAATGTGGCCGGGGTGCTCAGCATCTGCGCCGTAACCGACCTGGCCGCGGTGGGACCGCATCATGGCCTTGACTACTCCCCGCCGTGAAGGGCGGGGATTCCGGCCCTCGCGGGTCGGGGTTCCTGGTTCACTGCGGTCTGCACGGGAGGAGGTTCCTGGCCGTGTCTGATGTCCGCTCCGCAGGCATCGCCACCGTCTCCGGCGGCTGCCGCCAGCCCGGCGGCAAGAATGTTCTTCGCGGCGTTGATGTCCCGGTCATGCCGGGTGCCGCAGCCAGGGCACGCCCACGCGCGTCCCCACGGACAGCTCGGCGAGCCCGAACCCGCACGCCGAGCACGTCTTGCTGGACGGAAACCAGCGATCCACAACCACGATGGTGCGGCCGTGCCGCTGTGCCTTGTACTCCAGCTGACGGCGGAACTCAGCCCACCCGGTGCGCGAGATGGCGCGGGCCACGCTCCGGTTCCGGACCATGTTGCTGACGGCCAGGTCCTCGACGGCGAGAACCCCGTACCGGCGGGTCAGGTCCGTGCTGGCCTGGTGCAGGAAGTCGCGCCGCGCGTCGGTCACCTGGGCGTGCGCGCGGGCGACCTTCCGCCGGGCCTTGGCCCGGTTGGCGGAGCCTTTCTGGCAGCGGGCCAGCCGCCGCTGCCACCGCTTCAGCCGCCGCTCATGCCGGTCCATGTGCCGCGGGTGCGGGATCCGCTGCCCGCCGGACAGGACCGCGAAGTCCGTCAGCCCCAGGTCGATGCCGACGGCGTCGCCGGTCACGGGCAGCGGTTCGGGGTCGGCAGCCTCGGCGTGGAAGGTCACGAACCACCGGCCCGCCGCGTCCCGGGCCACGGTCACCGACGTGGAGTTCAGGGCGGCAAGGCTGGTGCCGGGCCAGGTCCAGACGATCTTCAGCGGCTCGCTCATCTTGGCCAGGTGCAGGTCTGTGCCGCGCATCCGGAACGCCGACCGGGTAAAGGTCGCGGACTGGCGGCCGCGCCGCGACTTGAACCGCGGGTAGCGGGCCCGCTGAGCGAAGAACGCCCCGAACGCGGCATGCTGATGACGCAGCGCCTGCTGCAGCGGGACACACGAGACCTCGCCCAGCCACGCCAGCTCCGGGTCACGTTTCATCGCGGTCAGCGCCCGGTCCGTCTGGGCGTACGACGTGGACACATGCTCGGCGGCGTACCGGGCGCGGCGGGCGGCCAGGGTCCGGTTCCACACCACCCGGACACACCCGAAGGTCCGGTTCAGCAGCACCTGCTGTTCCGCATCGGGGTAGGCCCGGCACCGGTACGCCGTCCGCATACCTCCTAGTATAGGTCTTATAGCACTAGGGGCATTCATGACACGCCGCACGCCAATCCTCCCCGGCCTGAAGACCGAGGCATCCTGGCGAGGCCACTGGTGAACGCCCGCGGCACCTTCCTAGTCGCTAAGGCCGTGCTGCCGGGCATGATCGCTGCCGGGTCCGGCGCCATCATCAACATCTCCTCGGCGGCCGGCAAGGACGGGGTGGCCACCGCCGCCCACTACTCGGCCTCGAAGTTCGCGGTCATCGGCTTCACCCAGTCCCTGGCCAGGGAAGTCGCCGGCGCCGGGATCCGGGTGAATGCCGTGTGCCCCGGCGTCGTACCGACCCAGATGATCGCCGACGTCGCGGCGCCTGGCACACCTCGGCGCAGGAAATGGTGGCCGGCGAGCAGCTCATCAAACGGCCGCAGCAGGCCCGCGAGATCGGGGCCGCCGTGGTGTTCCTGGCCGTCATGACCTCGATGACCGGGCAGTCCATCAACGTCGACGGCGGGGCGATCCTGCACTGAGCACCCGCGTCCGGACCGGAGGGACCGATGGGACGACTAGAGCGCCAGACCGCCGTGGTGACCGGCGGCGCCTCGGGCCTGGGCCGGGCCATCGCCGCCCGGCTGGCCGCCGACGGCGCCCGGGTCGTCATCACCGACATCCACCCCGGCCCCGGCCAGCAGGCCGCGGGCGAGCTGGGCGTCAGCTTCGCCGAGCAGGATGTGCGGGACGAGGAGCAGTGGCCCGAGGTGCTGGCCGCCGCGCAGGCGCAGCACGGCCCGCTGCGCATCTTGGTCAACAATGCCGGCATCGCCGGCGCGGTCGACGCCGTCAGCCCCGAGGACACCCGGCTCGCCGACTGGAGGCAGATCTTCTCGGTCAACCTGGACGGGGTCTTCCTGGGCTGCCGGGCGGGCATCGCCGCGCTGCGCCGCTCCGGCGGCGGGTCGATCGTCAACATCTCCTCGATCGCCGCGATGCTGGCCTCACCCGACTCGACCGCCTACGGCGCGGCCAAGGCGGCCGTGGCGCACCTGACCAAGTCGGTGGCCCAGCACTGCGCGGCGGAGGGACTGGCCATCCGCTGCAACTCCGTGCATCCGGGCGAGATCCGGACCCCGCTGTGGGACGGCTACATCCAGCAGACCGCCGCGCTCCGCGGCGTCCCCGCTGACCTGCTGGTCAGCCAGGCCCGGGCCCGGGTTCCGCTCGGCGACTTCCCCGAGCCCGCCGATATCGCGGCCGCGGTGTCGTTCCTGTGCTCCGGCGATGCCCGCTGCATCACCGGCACCGAGCTGATCGTGGACGGCGGGGTCGTGCACTGCAACACCTTCGAGCCTAGGAGCTGACCCGCTCCCGCATCCGGCGCCGGATCGCGGCCGCGGCGAACTCCAGCGCGGCCTGGCCACCCGGCAGTTCCGCGGCCAGCCCCGCGAACCCGTGCACCTGTCCCGCGAACCGCTGGTGCTCGACCGGGACGCCGGCCTGGACCAGCCGCATGGCGTACAGCTCCCCCTCGTCCCGGAGCACGTCATGCTCCGCCGTCACCACGATGGCCGGGGGCAGCCCGGTGAGGAACATCGCCTGCAGCGGCGACGCATCCGGGTGCCGCCGCGCGGCCGCGTCCGGCACGTACATGTCCCAGAACCACCTCATCGCCGCCCGCCCGGCCAGCACCTGGCTCGCCGGGTCGGTGTAGGACCCGCCATCGAAATCACAGTCCGTCACCGGGCCGAGCAGCACCTGCCCCGCCACCGGCGGCCCGCCGCGCTCCGCCGCCCATCGCGCCGTCACCGCCGCCAGGTTCCCCCCCGCGCCCTCGCCTGCCACCAGCAGCGGCGCCCCGGCCGGGGCCAGCTCCGCCAGCTGGCCAGCCGCCCAGCCCAGCACCGCCCAGGCATCCTGCAGCGCCGTCGGGAACCGGTACTCCGGCGCAAGCCGGTATCCGCCGCACACCACCGTGCAGCCGGTCAGCCGGGCCAGCCGGGCCGCCACCGGAACCGCTTCGTCCACCCCGCCCAGCGCCCAGCCGCCGCCGTGGAAGTACACGACCACCCCGCCGGGTGCCCCGTCCGGCACGAGCAGCCGCACCGGAACCGAGCCCCCGGCGCAGGGCACCCGCGCCGCCCGCACCGCCAGCGCCAGCGGCCTCTTGCTGTTATCACCGGGAGATTCGCCGGGAGCGGGGGCGTGGACGGAGCCGCTGGCGAGGGCGGCGTCCGGCCGGGTGAGCTCGCGGGTGAGCTCGCGGGCCGCAGCCAGGCTCAGCTCGTGCAGCGGCCGCCGGCACCGCGCCGTGACCCGCGCGACCAGGGCACTGGTGGCCTCATCCAGCGCCATGCCCGGCCTCCTGCCCCGTCTCCTGCCAAGCCGCCGCACCCGCCGCGGGCAGGCCGCCGAAGGCGAACTCGCGGTACCCGCCCGCCGCGACGGCCTGGCAGGTGCGCGTGTACACGTCCAGCCCGCCGATGTAGGGCAGGAACACCCGCGGCTTGCCGGGGATGTTCGCGCCCATGTACCAGCTGTCGGCCGTGGGGTACAGCGTCTGGCCCGCCACCTCCTGCACGTGCCCGGTCCAGTCCGCTGCCGCGGCCGCAGTGGCCTCGATCAGCTCGTGCCCCTGCTCGCGCATGTAGCACAGCAGCTCATCGACCCACTCCACGTGCTGCTCGATGGCCACCGGCACGTTCGTCACGACGCCGGGGCTGCCCGGCCCGGTCAGGGTGAACAGGTTCGGGAAACCCGGCACCATCAGCCCGAGGTAGCTGTGCGGCCCGGCCGCCCACGCCTCACGCAGCGGCGTTCCGTCCCGCCCGCGGATGCCGAGGTTCAGCAGCGCGCCCGTCAGCGCGTCGAAGCCCGTGGCGTAGACGATCACGTCCAGCTCGTGCTCGGCCGACCGGGTCGCGATGCCGCGCGGCGTGATGGCCTCGATGGGGTCGGCCCGCAGGTCGACCAGGTGCACGTGGGGCTGGTTGTAGGTCTCGTAGTAGTCGGTCCCGATCGGGACGCGCTTGGTTCCCCACGGGTAGGTGCGCGGCTTCAGCTTGCGGGCCGTCTCCGGGTCGGCGACGATCTCGTCGATCTTGGACCGGACGAAGTCCGCGACCACCTGGTTAGCCTCCAGGCTGGTCATGACGTCGCTGAAGGTGCCGCCCAGGAACCAGATCCCGCCCCGCCGCCAGGCCTCCTCGCAGATCGCCCGCTGCTGGCCCGGCGGCAATTCCAGCGCGGTCTGCGGCGGGTCCGGATCGGGATCCCGCCCGACGTCAGCCTGGTCCGGCGGCGGATCTCCCGGTAGTTGGCCTTCCACCTGGCCACCAGGTCAGGGTCGAGCGGGCCGGCCCGGGCCGGGGTGACGAACTGGGCCGTGCGCTGGAAGACCGTGACCGCTGCCGCCTCCCTGGCGATCTCGGGCAGGGCCTGCACGCCCGACGAGCCGGTGCCGATCAGGCCGACCCGCTGGCCGGCCAGCGAGACCGGCTCATGGGGCCAGCTGGCCGTCGACAGCTGGCGGCCGGCGAAGGTCTCCGCCCCCGGGAAGGCCGGGATGTTGCGCCGCCGACAGCGCGCCCACCGCGCCGATCACGAACCGCGCCGTCAGCTGCTGCCCGCCCGCTGCCCGCACCGTCCACCGCGCCGGGCCCGGCTCCCACGTCACGCTGGTAACCCGGAAGCCGAACGTGAAGTCCCGGACCACGTCGGTCCGCTGCGCCACCGCTTCCAGGTAGCGCAGGATCTCCGGCTGCCGCGGGTAGCGCTCCGCCAGCGGCCACTCCTGCTCGAAGTCCGGCAGGAACGAGAACGAGTAGTACATCGACTCCGAGTCGCACCGCGCCCCGGGATAGCGGTTCCAGTACCAGGTCCCGCCGACGCCTTCGCCCGCCTCGACACCGCGCACCGACAGGCCCGACTCCCGCAGCCGGTAGGCCATGTAGATCCCGGCGAACCCGGCGCCGATCACGATCGCGTCGAAGTCCCGCTGCCCCGGCTGCAGGCAGGCGGGCTCAGGGGGCCTGCTCGCCATCGATGACCTCCGCGGCGAGCACCGACAGCTGCAGGCACGACGGGTACAGCGGGCCGTGGAAGACCGTCTGCAGCGCCCGGACCGGCGGGCCCGGCACGCCGCCGGTGTTGGCGTTGCGCTCCAGCTTGGGGAAGTCAGCCGAGCTGATGTCGACCCGCAGCCGGTGCCCGGCCGCGAACCGGTTGGCCGTCGCCCACATGTCGATCTCCAGGCGGTAGATCCGGCCCGGCTCCAGCAGCTCCGGCTCGCCCGCCGGGTCACGGAACCGGGCCCGGACGATGCCGGACTGGATCTGGATGGCCCGGTCATCGGGGAAGACATCGCTCAGCCGGGCCACGAAGTCGGTGTCCACCGCGCTGGAACTGGCGTACAGGACCAGCTGCAGCGGCCCGACCACATCCAGGTCGGCCGCCAGCGGCGCGGTGGTGAAGGTCAGCACGTCCGAGCGGACCTGCAGCTCGCTGACATCCACGCTGCCCGGCGGGTAGACCCGGGACACGATGCTGCCGCCCAGGGTCGGCGTCGGGTCCTCGGGGTCGTAGGTGTACTGGTCGGGCTCGGACCAGTCCGGCGGCGCGTCCCAGGCCAGCGTCCCGGCCGGGCCCAGGAACAGCTCCCGCGGCCGGGTCCCCGGCGGCGGCCAGGCACTGGCCGCGCACCACTGGTTGGCGCCCATCAGGTAATAGGTGACCGGCGGCAGCCCGGCAGCCGTCCCGGCACCGACCGCGTCGTACCAGTGCAGCAGCAGCGCCGGATCGGCCCGGTAGATCCGGTCCAGCTCCGGGTGGGTCTCCCGGCCCTCGTGATAGCCCGGCTGGTCGTGTGCCGTGGGCGTGATCAGCAGGCGGCTGGCGGCCGCGACGGGCTCGCGGCCGGAGGCGGTCAGCCCCGCCCAGGTCCGCAGGGCGTCGTCCAGGCACCAGTCGTACCACCCGGTGATCATCAGCGCCGGGGCCGTTACCGACTCGCACACTTCCCGCTCGCTGGTGCCCGGCAGCAGGTGCGCGTCGATGTGCACGGCGTGCGGGAACACCGTGTCCAGCCGGCCCATGTCGGTGAACGTGACGGCCGGCACGCCGAGTGCCAGCCGGGCCATCGCGGCCCGCTCCGCGCTGCCGGCCGCGCTGTAGCGCTCCCACAGCCAGGCCCGGCCCTGGCTCAGCGGCAGCCCGGCCAGCTCCGGGTAGCGCTCCGTCAGCGCGGCGGCGAGCGGCACGGTCAGCGGGTCGCTGAAGTAGCCCGTGGCCAGTGTCTCGGCCAGGATCCGGTGCTCCATCTCGAACAGCTCGACCGGTTCCTTGCCCGCGCCGTTGCCGACCGTCTTGGTGTAGGCGTTGACCAGCATGTGGAACCGCACGCCGGTGCTGGGAGCCAGGCCCAGCCCGGCCACCTCGGGCGCGGTGGCGGTCATCGCCGGGTGAGCGGCCATGCACCACTGGGTGCCGCCGACATACGAGCCGCCCAGCGAGCCCAGGAAGCCTGAGTACCACGGCTGGCCGGTCACCCAGGTGACGAAATCGAGGCTGTCCTCGCGCTCGTAGATGTAGAAGTCCCAGTCATCGGGCTCGCTGTCGCCGGTTCCCCGGCAGTCCTGCGAGATCACCACGTAGCCCGCCCGGGCCAGGTCCAGGTAGACCTCGCCGACCGTGGCCCGGCCGTAGGGCGTGCGGATCGCGATGGCCGGCGCGGGCGCGGCGGGCGGCAGGTACACGTCGGTGGCCAGGCGCACGCCGTCCCGCATGGCCACCATGACGGTCTGCCGCTCGATCGCATCCGCCGGGTAGCTGACCCGCGCCGGGCGCTCGCCGGACAGGACCGCCAGGAACTCCGGCGCCGCGTCCGCGAGCTGCCGTGGCATCGTTCCGGTCACCAGGACTCCCTCGCGCCGGGGGCCGTGCGCCGCGGGCGTGCTCGACGGCCGGCCGTCCGTTGGCTGGTCACGGAACACGATCACCGGCTCCGCGTGCCGCCAGCGTACGGCCGGGCACCAGCACCGGGCTTGCGACAGTCGTGGCATAAACCGGCCAGCTCATGCGACCGCTGCCGGCCTGGCCGCCGCGCCGCCCGGTCACCCGGCCAGCCGGGAGCCGGGGCGGCCCGCGCGTTCGGCGGCTGCCGGAATTCGGCGGCCATATTCCCGCCAGGTGTCCGTTGTGGCCGCCGCACGGACCCGCCAACAATGGCCTGACCTGCCGAAGTGCCGTACCCGGCCGCCGGGCCCGCCGCGGCGCCCCGTCATGATCGCGCCCGCCGAGCCTGAACAGGAGCGCCGTGAGCCAGCCCGCCGCCCAGTCCCGTCCCGCCGCTGCCGCCGGGCCGCTGTGGCTCGACGGCGGCACGGTCATCGACGGCACGGGCCGCGACCCGCAGCCGGGAGCCGGCATCCTGATCGAGCACGGCCGCATCGCCCGGGTCGGCGGGCGGCGGCCGCGCGGCGCCGAGGTCCTGGACTGCCGGGGCCTGGTGCTGACGCCCGGCCTGATCGACGCCCACGTGCACATGGCCTGCGCTCCGTTCGATCCCAGCCTGCGCTACGACGTCTCGGTGGCCGAGATGGCCGCCGACATGTTCATCAACTGCGAGCAGACCGTCCAGGCCGGCTTCACCACCGTTCGCGACACCGGCGGGATCGACCGCGGCCTGGCCGACGTGATCGCCTCGGGCAAGATGCCGGGGCCGCGGATCCTGCAGTGCGGGCCGGTGCACAGCCAGACTGGCGGCGGCGGCCAGATGGGCGCGGAGTGGGAGCCCGCCCACCTGTGGGACGCCCATGCCATCCCCGGCCTGGTCACCTGGGCGCTGCTGTCGGACGGGCCCGACGAGCTGCGCAAGAACGTGCGGGAGGGCTTCCGGCGCGGGGCCACGTTCGTCAAGCTGCTGGTCACCGGGGCCGTTGTGGCCATCTCCACCCAGCAGCCCAGCGACACCCAGTTCACCGCGGCCGAGATCGCCGCGGCCGTCGAGGAGGCCCGCGCCCGCGGCACCTACGTCACGGTGCACGCCCACAACAACGCCGGCCTGCGCACGGCGGTGCTGGCCGGCGTGCGGTGCGTGGAGCACGGCTCGCAGATCGACGAGGAGACGGCCGCGCTGATGGCTGAGCACGACGTCGCCCTGGTGCCGACCCTGTCGATCATGGAAGCGCTGGTGGCGGACCCGGCCGCCATGGGCCTGGCGCCCGGCTACGCCGGCCGGCTCAGCCGGTTCCGGGACACCGCCAGGACGGCGGTACTGGCCGCCCGGGCGGCCGGGGTCCGCGTCGGCCTCGGCTCGGACCTGCTCGGACCCGACCAGCGCGGCCGCGGCCAGGAACTGGTGCACCGGGCCCGGCTGGAGAGCCCGATGGCGGCCCTGGAGTCAGCCACCCGGGTCAACGCCGGCATCCTCGGCCTGGGTGACGAGATCGGCACGATCAAGGCCGGCAAGCTGGCCGACATCGCCGGCTTCGCCGGCGACCCGCTCACCGTCCCCGAGCACTTCGCGGACCGCGACCGGGTCGCCCTGGTCCTGCAGGAAGGCCGGGTCGTCAAGTTCACCGCGCACGGCTAAGGAGGCCCTGCATGCCCGACACCCACCCGCCGCTGGCCGTCACGCTGCCCAGCACGGACTACTTCGAGCTGGAGTCGTCGCACGTCGGCGGGCGGTTCGCCATCTGGGTCAGCCGCCCGGTGGATTACGAGCGTGATGACGAGACTCGCTACCCGGCCCTGTACGTGACCGACGGCAACGTCGCGGCCGCCATGCTGGCCCCCTACGTCCAGCACACCGCCTTTGACCTGATCGGCGCCTTCCAGCCGTTCCTGCAGGTCACCGTCGGCTATGCGCCGGCCGAGGCGCCGGAGTGGCTGACGCTGCGCAACCGGGACCTGGTCCCCGCCGACGAGCCCGCGCCGCCCAGCATGATCGCCGCCGTCGCCGCGGACGCCGAGACCGCCGGCTGGACGCAGGAAGAGCATGACGAGTACATCCGGCTGATCCACAGCGGCCGGGCCGCGCAGTTCCTGGCCTTCCTGGAAACCGAGCTCCGGCCGGTCATCGAGGACCGGTACCGGATCCTGGACGGTGCCACCGGCCTGTTCGGCTACTCCTACGGCGGCCTGTTCACCTTGTACGCACTGATGTGCCAGAGCCCGATGTTCCGCCGCTACGGCGCCGGTAGCCCCGGCGTGCTGCACCCCGCCAGCCAGATCTTCCTGCGGGAACGGCAGCTGGCTGACAGCCGGGCCGGATTCGATGACGTGCAGCTGCACCTGACCGTCAACGAGCTGGAGATCACCGGCCGCTCGCACGTCTACCGGGACCTGGGCATCCAGTTCGCGCGGCTGATTGACGTGCTCTACCTCAGCGATCACACCGGGCTCGACTTCAGCGCCAGGATCCTGCCCAGCGACACGCACATGACCGGCTTCACGCAGTCGTTCCTGAGTTACCTGCGGACCTGCTACGGCGCCCCCGTGCCGCCGGGCGGCAGCCTCTGACCCGGCCCGCCGGCGACCTGCCGGACGAGGTCCCTGATGGTCTCGATCACGAGTTCTGGCTGGTCGAGGTGG
The DNA here is from genome assembly GCA_963780555.1 of uncultured Actinomycetota bacterium. GTDB lineage: Bacteria > Actinomycetota > Actinomycetes > Streptosporangiales > Streptosporangiaceae > DASUBV01. The sequence goes on from CAWACD010000002.1 coordinate 2,403,104, forward strand.
ACGTAGTGCCCGCTGCCCGCGGCGACGACGTGCCGGCTGCGGGCTGACAGTGCCGCCAGTTCCTCCTGCATCAGGCGCCAGCCAGGCAGCTGCTGGCCGCCCGCGGTGATCACCGTCAGCGGCAGCGAGCCGAGCTCCGGCGGCGGCCCGGTGAGCGCGGCCATCATCAGGATCTCGCGGACGATGACCCGCCGCAGCCGAGTCGAGATCGTCATCGCGCGCAGCGCGCCGGCGTGCTCGGGCAGCGCCGCCATCGCCATGTCAGCGTCCAGCTCGCGGGCCAGCCCGCCGCTGGCACCGAGCCGGTACAGGCCCAGCGGCCGCAGCTGCCATCGCAGGGCGCGCCTGCGGTAGGCGGCCCGGTCGTAGGGCCAGCCCTCGCGGCTGGCCTGGCCTTCGTGGCTGGAGTCGATCAGCACCATCCCGGCGACCAGGCTGGGCCAGCGCGCGGCGAGCCGGCGCGCGATGATGCCGCCCAGCGAGTGCGCGACCAGCACATACGGCGGCTCGATCTGCGCAGCGTCCAGGAGATCGCGCAGGTCAGCGGCCGCATCGTCCAGCGTGTGCCGCCGCGGCGCCCGGTCGCTCCAGCCGATGCCGGCCCGGTCATACAGCACTACCCGCAGCTCGCCGGCCAGCGCGCGCTGCACGCGGATCCAGGACAGCACACCGTCGGCGAGCGCGGGCACGACCACGACAGCGGGACTGCCCTGGCCGGCCTCGAGCAGGTGCATGCGGCGGCCGCCGATGCCGACCAGGCGGCCGGGCGGCGGGAACCGGCGGCGGTCCCGCGCCGCGGCGGCTTCCTGGAACGCCGAGCTGGCTAAGCCGGCGACAGTGACGGCTGCGGCACCGCAGATGGCCGCGCGCTCGATGCTATGGAGGCGTTTCGGCACGTTCGTGACGGTACCTGCCGCCAGCCGGACCCGCCAGGGCCGAGCCAGCGCGGCTCGCCGCCAGTCAGCTGACCAAGCCGCCGGCCTGCCCGGGGTCCTAGCGTGGACACCAGCTGCGGGTAGCCCGCCCGGATGCACCCGGCGAAAGGAACCATGATGAACGTCGACCTCTCCGGCCAGACGGCGGTGGTCACCGGGGCCAGCCGCGGCATCGGCCTGGCCGTGGTCCGCGCCCTGGCGGCCAGCGGCGCCCGCGTCACCGCGGGAGCGCGGAAGTCCTCCGCTGAGCTGGACCAGCTCGCGGCCGGCGGCAGCGTCCAGGTCCTGACGGCGGACCTGGCCAGCCCGGCTGGCCCGGACCGGCTGATGGCGCTGGCCGGCGACCGGATCGACATTCTGGTCAACAACGTCGGCGGGGCCCCCGCCCGGACCGGCGGGTTCCTCAGCGTCACCGACGAGGACTGGCTGACCACGCTGAATCTCAACCTGATGGCCGCGGTCCGGGCCACCCGCAGCGCGCTGCCCCGGATGCTGGCCGCCGGCCGGGGATCGATCGTGAGCATCTGCTCGGTGAACTCGGTGCTCTCCGACCCGGCCGTCATCGACTACAGCGCCGCCAAGGCGGCCCTGGCCAGCTTCTCCAAGGCGCTGTCCAAGGAGGTCGGCGGCCGCGGGGTGCGGGTCAACACGGTCAGTCCCGGGCCGGTCGCCACCGACTTGTGGCTGGGCCGGGACGGCGTTGCCGAGACAGTCAGCAAGGCCGCCGGCGGCCGCGCCGAGGACGTAGCCGCGCAGGCGGCTCAGGCCATGGTCACCGGCCGGTTCAGCCGCCCGGAGGAGGTGGCCGACCTGGTGGTGCTGCTGGCCAGCGACCTGACCGCCAATGTCACCGGGGCCGACATCCGGATCGACGGCGGGCTGATCCCGACCTGGTGAGAGCCGCGGCGGGCGCCCGGGCCGCCTTCTAGGTGGGCTGGAGCTCGGCCAGCATCGCTTCCAGCGCGGCCTGGTCCGGCCCCGTGAAGGCCGGCGCGCCGGGAGCCTCCAGCAGCGTGCCGACGGCTGCGCTGATGTCGCCGGCCAGCGGCGGCAGGTGCGTGCTCAGGACGGCGGCGGGCGCGAAATCGCGCAGTTGCCGGAACGAGGCAGCGAACCGGGCCGGATCGACGTTGTGGACCCAGGGGCTGTCCACGGTGGCCCACAGCAGCTGCCCGGCCCGCAGGTCGCCGGGCGTCACGGCCGCGGCACTGCGGGCGCCGGCCAGCCCGGCCGTCGGCAGCGGGGCACCGAAGCAGTCAGAGCTGAGGCAGATGCCCGTGCTGGAGTCGAGGATGCCCACCGTGGCGGGATTGTCGAACAGCGGCGGGCGGAAGCCGGTCAGCCGCCGGTCCCCGGCATCCAGGTCCTGACCGGGGTTGAGGAGGTACACCCGGTCCATCGGCAGCGGGTGCTCGCAGGACATGATCCCGACCCCCAGGAAGGTGGTGACCACCCGAGCCCGCGGCGCCGCGTCCAGCAGCGTGAACAGGCCGCCGGTGTGGTCGCGGTCGGGGTGAGTCAGCCAGATCCAGCGCACGTCCGCCGGGTCGATCACCTCGGCCAGGGCCGCGATGAAGTCCCGGTCCGGCAGGCCCAGGCCGGTATCGACGACCACGGGCTCCGCGGCGTGGATGACAAAGGCATTGACGGCCAGGAAGCCCAGGCCGGGAACCTCCAGGTAGTCGCTGAGAACGCTGACGTCCGGATGAGCGCGATAGGTCTGCATATATCCCCCCGTCGACGGCCGGCGCCCGCTGCGGCGGGCCCGCACCAGCCTTTCCTGGCTAGCCCGTGGCCACGGAGACCTCTTGTGACGCTCATGTAGTCCCGGTGAGCGTGCGGCGGCTGCCCCGGCCTGGATCCGCCGGGCCGGCGGTCCCGGCCGGCGGTTCCCGGCGGGCGGAACGGGGCACGCTTACGCTCGACATCCGGCGGCTGGCGGCGGTCCGCGGGGGCCCGCCCGGTACCCGGCCGCCGGCCGGGGGTGATCGGGGTGAGCACGAAGCAGGCAGCCAGGCGCCCGGCGGGCCGGGCCCGGCCCGGCCGCCGCGGATCAGACGGCGCCCGGCCGCCCAGCCCGCGCTGGCGGCTGGACGAGCTCACCCTGCCGGAGCGGGTGGCGCGCGGGAAGGCCGCCCGGGGCGCGGCGCCCCGGTCCGGGCACGCTGCCTGGCAGCCGGCGCCCGGCCGGGCCGATCCGGTGGCGCTGCTGCAGCGGCAGGCGCAGAGCCGCGTCCCGGAACTGGTGCCGATCCGGTACGGCCGGATGCTGGTTTCGCCCGGCACCTTTTACCGCGGCAGCGCGCTGATCATGGCGGCCGACCTGGCGCCCACGCCCCGCTCGGGCGTGAGCGTCCAGCTCTGCGGCGACGCGCACCTGTCCAACTTCGGGCTCTTCGGCTCGCCGGAGCGCCAGCTGATCTTTGACATCAACGATTTCGACGAGACGCTCCCCGGGCCCTGGGAGTGGGACGTCAAGCGGCTGGCGGCCAGCTTCGAGATCGCCGGCCGCGATCTCGGGTTCTCCGCCAGCGTCCGGTCCGGGATTGTCACGACCGCCGTCCGGGCCTACCGCCAGCAGCTGCGCCGGGCCGCGGAGATGCGGACGCTGGACTCCTGGTACGCCCACCTCAGCGTCGACCACATCAACGCCGGCATCGAGTCCGAGGTCAGCCGCAGGCGGCTGGGCAAGAAGGAAGCCAGGGAAGCGGGCATGGACATCGCCAAGGCCCGGACCCGCGACAGCGTCCGCGTCTTCGCCCGCCGGGCCGGCAAGATCGACGGCGAGCTGCGGATCGTCCGGGATGCCCCGCTGATCACCCCGCTGGAGGACCTGGTCTTGTCGCAGGAGGTCCGGGACCGGGCCGAGCAGTCCATCCGCAAGCTCATCCGGACCTACCGGCGGACCCTGGCCCACGACCACCACCCCATCGAGGAATTCCACTACGTCCACATGGCCCGCAAGGTCGTCGGCGTCGGCAGCGTCGGCACCCGCTGCTGGATCCTGCTGATGTCCGGGCGCGACACCAGCGACCCGCTGTTCCTGCAGGCCAAGGAGGCTCAGCCCTCGGTTCTCGAGGAATTCGCGGGGGCCAGCACCCTGGCCCAGCACGGCGAGCGGGTGGTCGTGGGCCAGCGGCTGATGCAGGCCGCCAGCGACATCTTCCTCGGCTGGCTGCGGGTGACCGACCTCGACGGCCAGGTCCGCGACTACTACATCCGCCAGTTCCATGACTGGAAGGGATCGGCCGATATCACGGCCATGCGGCCGGCCGGCGCGAAGCTGTACGCGCGGATGTGCGGGGCCACCCTGGCCCGCGCCCACGCGCGCTGGGGCGACCGGATCGCGATGGCCGCCTACCTCGGGCCCGGCGAGGCGTTCGACAAGGCGATCACCCGGTTCGCGGTGGCCTACGCCGACCAGAACGAGAAGGACTACGACGCCCTGGCCCGCGCGGTCAAGTCCGGGCGCATCCCAGCCGAGACCGGCTACTAGCCCGGCGCAGCAGCCACTGCCAGGGCGGGCAGCGAGTAGGGCGGCCGGGGGCGGGTAGGCGAGCCAGACAGGACGCCGGGCCGGGCCGGCGAGCGGGACGAGGAGGCAGGACGTGGCCCAGGAGCGCCAGGACCAGCAGGACAGCGCCGGCCGGGGCGCGGCCGCCGAGCAAGCCGCGCGCGAGCACCGGGCCAATGCGAACCAGGTGCGCGACGAGCCCGTTCCGGCCGGGCCGCAGGATGACCGGGGTCAGGATGCTGTGCGCCGGAATGAGGAATTCGCGGCAGCCAGCGCCCGGCAGGGCCGCCAGCAGGGCGGCGCCAGCGATGCCGGATCCCGGGCCGGCGACGGGCAGCGAGACGGGGACGACAACGACGACGAATCCGGCGCGGCGGCCCGCGGCTGAGTCAGCCCGGGTCCTGCTGCCGCACCGTCAGGGGGAGGCGACAACGTGGTGAGCTTGTCTGCGGACCTGATCCGGGACCTGGCCGTGCGGCGGCCGGGGACACCGGTGCTGAGCCTGTACGCGCGCACTGACCCGCGCGATCCGGCCAACACCGCGACCGTGCCGGGCTGGCTGGTCGAGCTGCGTAACGGGCTGCGCGAGGTCAGCCGGGTCGCTGAGCAGGAGGAATCGCGGGACCGGCGGATGGCGCTGCGCGAGCTGCAGGACCGGGCCGAGCAGGACATCCTCGCCCTGGACCCGGCCGCGCGCGGCCGCGGGCAGGCCTGGTTCCTGACCGCGGACCGCACCCTGGACGTCCGGCTCAGCCTCCAGCTGCCGCCCGCCAGCACGCTGGTCCGCTGGGACGACCTGCCGTTCGTCTCACCGCTGGTGGAGGTCGCAGACCGGGGCCGCCCGGCCGGCCTGGTGCTGGTCAGCACCGAAGCCATCCGGCTGCTGCACTGGCAGGACGGCCTGGTCACCGAGCCGGAACGGTCGCTGTATGAGATCGAGCCCGGCCAGTGGCGCGACTACGACGGCTACACCGGCCATCCGGGCCGGTCGCCGGCTGGCATGCACGTGGGCGAGTTTGATCAGCGCCTGGATGAATGGCGGCATCGCTTCCTGCGCAGCACCGCTCGGTCGCTGGCGGCCCGGCTCGAGCAGCGCGGCTGGGATCAGCTGGTGCTGGCCGGCGAGCCGGCCGTCACGGCAGCGTTCCGCGAGGAGCTGCCCGAGCCGCTGACCCGCCGCGTGATCGCGGTCGTCGAGGCCAACCTGCTCCGCGAGGAAACCAGCGTCGTCGCCGAGCGGCTGGGCACGGCCCTGGACGGGGCCCGGCTCCGGGCCAGCCAGGCGCTGCTGGAGCAGGCCCTGGACCAGGCACTCGGCGGCGGCGCGGCCGCCCTCGGCTGGCCCGAGGTCATGGACAGCCTGGTGCAGCAGCGGGTCCGGCACCTGATCCTGGACCCGACCACCGACCCGGACCCCGCGCAGCTGGACCCGGTCACCCAGGAGGCGCTGGGCTGGCCGTCGGCGCCGATGCTCGCCGAGCGCGCCGTCGAGCAGGCCGTCACCTCCGGCGCCGAGGTCACCACGCTGCCGCCCGGTACCCCGGAGCTCGCCCACGCCGGCGGCGCCGCCGCCTTGCTGCGCTACTAGGTAACGCCGCCGCCGGAGCCTGGCGGCGCCGGGTCACTCCGGCCGGCCCGGTGCCAGCAGCGTGGCGATCGTCGAGTCGTCGGCTGCGCCCTGGCCCGCGGCCTGAGCCAGCAGGTAGAGCTGGTGGGCCGCGCCGGCGACCGGCAGGGCGATGCCGGCGCTCGTGCCGGCCTCCAGGACGATGCCCATGTCCTTAACGAAGATGTCCGCGCGCGACCTGACCTCGGGTGAGCGGCCCGCGAGCGCCGCGGCGACCCGCGGCCCCCGGTCGGCCAGCATGAACGAGCCGGCCGCGCCGGCGCCGAGCGTCTCCAGGGCGGCCGCCGGGTCCAGCCCCAGGGCGCGGGCCAGGGTCAGCGCCTCCGCCGCCGCGGCGATGTGCACACCGCAGAGCAGCTGGTTGACCGTCTTCATGGCCTGGCCGTCGCCGGGCCGCGTGCCGACGCGCGCGGCGGTGCTGGCCAGCAGGTCGATGACGGGCTGCGCGACGGCGACGGCCCGGTCACTGCCGCCGATCAGCACCAGCAGCTCGCCGCGGCCCGCGCGCGCCGGGCCGCCGCTCATCGGCATGTCGAGCAGCTCAGCCTGGTGCTCGCCGAGCCGCTCCGCCAGCGTGCGTGCCCCGGCCGTGCCGACGGTGCTGGTCAGCACGACGACGGCGCCCGGCCGCAGGCCCGCGGCAGCCCCGCCCGGGCCGAACAGCGCTTCCTCGGCCTGGGCCAGGGTCCGCACGACGAGCAGCACGACGGCGCTCCCCCGGACGGCGTCCGCGGCGGTGGCCGCGACACTGGCGCCGGCGGCGGCGGCGGCCGCCGTGCGGTCCGGCGCGACGTCGAAGACGGTGACGGGCAGCTCCCCGGCCAGCCGCTGCGCGATCGGCAGGCCCATCGCGCCCAGGCCGATGACTGCTACTTCCGGCATGCTCACTCCCTGCCCCGCAGCCTCGCGACGACCTGCGCGAGCGCCTCGTCGTCGCCGACGTTGCCGGCGAACACCACCAGCGGAGACTGCCCGCCGGCGGCACCGTCCGGGTCCCATAGCGAGACGATGCCCGGCAGCATCGTGCCCCGCGCCCACGCCCGCCGCATCCCGAGCGCCTTCGTGGCGATGTCACTGGAGGTGATCCCGCCCTTGGCCACGATCCAGGCCGGGCGCAGCCGCGCGGTGACCTGGCGCACCACCGCGACCAGCGCGGCGGACACGGTCGCGGCGATCACCAGGTTGCCGGCCGCCCCGGCGGTGGTGACCAGCTCGCGGCTCGTGCACAGCGCCACATCCGAGGTGGCCAGGGCGGCGGTAACCGCGGCCGCGGTCGCGGCGACCGTCTCGTCACGGGTCCGCGGGTCCAGCACGGCCGGCACATCGAGCTCGGCACGGACGATTTCCGGCATCGCCAGCAGGCGGCCTAGCTGCCGGGTCGTCCGCGGTACGTGCGATCCAGCGACGACCAGGCCGTGCCGGCCGGCCGCCGCCCCGGCCAGGCCGAGCGCGGCCAGCTCAGCACCAGTCAGCGGCGGCGCGGCGCCCTGCCCGGCCCGGGCGCGGACGAACGACGGCCCGACGCGGTAGAGCAGGCGGGCGCCCGCCGCCTCGGCCTGCAGGATGCCCAGCACCACGACCCGCAGGTCGTCGTCGGTCACCGCGTCCACCACGGCCGGGCGGCCGCCGGACAGCCCGCCCAGGATCCGGGCCACGCGCGGCGGGCCGCCGATGCGGATGTCGGCCAGCGTGAGCCGGGCAACCTGGTCGCGGCTCCACCGCCCGGCGGTCTTCTCGGCCACGTAGTCGCGCAGGTCGGACGAGGCATAGCCGAAGGCCGGGTCGCGCGCGAACTCGCTGTCCCCGACCGGGATGAAACCCGCGGGCCCCTGCATCCAGTGCACCGAGTCCACGGTGAGCCGGCCGGCGTCCAGGTAGGCGGGCACGATCACGACGCCGTCGGTGGCCTGGCCGGCGTACTCGGCCAGGGCACGGGCGATGACGTCAGTCTCGCGGGGGTAGTGCCCGCGCAGCGTCGAGTCGCTGCGGGAGGCGATGACGAAGCTCGCGCCCTCCGCCCGGGCGGCCGCGGCCAGGGCCGCGACCACCTCGCGGTTGAGCGCGGCCATCGCGTCCGGCGGCAGGCTGCGGCTGTTGGTCAGGATGAAGAAAGCCGGGCCGGGCTGGCTGAACGCCCAGCGCAGGTCATCCTCATCCCAGCGGGTCAGGACCGGGACGCCGGCCACGGCCTGGGTGCCGGTCGGGTCATCGTCGAGGACCACCAGGCGGCGGGCTGACTGGCCGACGGCGCGGGCCACCTCGGCGACGGCAGCCGGCCGGGCGGGCGGGGCGCCGGCCAGCAGCTGCGCACCGCTCACCGGCGCGGCCGCCTGCCCGGCCCGGGGATCATCGGGCGCGGCGGGGATCGTCACATGATCATTGTCGGTCATTCCCGGCGCGGGCGAGCGAGAACGACGATGCGCCGCGGTGAGCTGACCTGAGACCGGCGCCGCCCGCGCCGCGGCGCTGCTGGCCGAGCTCCGCTAGCGCCGGGGCGGCGGCCTCACGCGCTCCGGCAGGCGGGCGGTCCGGCCCGAGGTGGGTCCGCTGGCCGTCATGATCCAGGATGCACAAGACCTCCGCCGGGCCGCCGTCAGCACCGAACGCGTGCGGCACCATCGTCGAGAACTCCGCCGCCTCGCCGGCCCGGACCACGATCGTCCGCTCGCCGAGCCGCAGCACCACGGCCCCGGACAGCACAGTGAACCAGTCCCGGCCCGGGTGCACCCGCAGCTGCGCCGGGACCTTCCGGGTGATCCGGAGCTTGGCGACCGTCATGCCCTCGGGTGCGCCCGGCCGCGACAGCAGCCAGGCAGTCATGCCGCGCCCCTCGTCGCGGTGCGGCCGGATCACCACGTCGCCGTCGTCGCCGGACTCCACCAGCTGATCGAGCGAGGTGCCCAGCGCCCGGGCGATCGGGGCCAGCTGGTCCAGGGCGATCCGCCGGTGGCCGGTCTCGATCCGGCTCAGCGTGGACGGGCTCAGGAAACTGCGGGCCGCCAGCTCATCCAGCGACCAGCCGCGCGCCGCGCGCAGTCCCCGGATCCGCTGCCGGACCATGGCATCCAGTTCACCGTCTTGCGTCATACGCAAGATGTTATGCCATACAGGCAAGACGGCGGTATCGTCGGCTCATGACTCACCCCGACCATCACGACCACCATGACCAGGCCGAGATGGCCGAGCTGCTCGATCTCGACGCCGAGGTCCTGCACGAGCATCACCGCGACGTGCTGACCTGGGTCGCCGCCCGGGCCGCCGGCCGGCCGCGCATCATCGACCTGGGCGCGGGCACCGGCACCGCCGCCCTCGCGCTGGCCCGGCAGGTGCCGGACGCCGAGGTGGTCGCGGTGGATATCTCCGCGCCGATGCTGGAGCACCTCGACCGCACAGCCGCGCAGGCCGGGCTCGGCGACCGGGTCCGCACGGTCCAGGCCGACCTGGACCAGCCCTGGCCGGCCATCAGCCCGGCCGACCTGGTGTGGGCGGCCAACTCGCTGCACCACGTGGCCGACCCCGGCCAGGTCCTGGCCCGGGTCTTCGCGGCGCTGCGGCCGGGCGGCGTGCTGGCGATCTCCGAGATGGGCTCCTTCCCCCGCTTCCTCCCCGACGAGGCGGGTGCCGCGCTGGAGCAACGCGGTCACGCCGCGATGGCCGAGGTCCGGGCCGAGGCCGGGATGCACATGGACGAGGACTGGGGTGCCCGGCTGATCCAGGCCGGCTTCACCATCGAAGCGAGACGCGACTTCGACATCGTCGTGCAGCCGCCGCTGCCGGCCGCCGCGGGCCGCTACGCGCGGGCGTCCCTGCAGCGCATGCGGCACGGCCTCGACGGCCGGCTGTCCGCCGGCGACCTCGCGGACCTCGAGGCAGTCGCGGGCAGCGTGGCAGACCGTGCCGACCTGACCGTCCGGGCCAGCCGGACCGTGTGGCTGGCCCGGCGGCCTGAAAAGAGCCCCGCACCTCGCTGAGCAGCTGCGCAGGCACGGCGGCCCCGCCCGGCGGGGCCGCCGTGCCGGGTGCTAGTTACTGGCCGGCGGCGGCGGCCGGGGCGGCGGCGAGGTGCCGGGTGAAGAAGAGCTGCGCACTGTCCAGCTCAAATCGCGGCACGTCGCCGTGGCCGCCGGGATTGGCGTGCAGCGTCTTCTGCCGCGAGCCGAAGGCGCCGAACAGCGCCAGGGCCGAATCCCGCGGCACCAGTTCGTCGTCCCACTGCAGCAGGAACTCCACCGGGACGGTGATCCGGGCGGCCGCCTCGGCCACGGCGTCGCCTGCCACGAGGCCGAACACCGCGGCGGTGATCCGCGGCTCGGCGGCGGTCAGCGGGATGCCGATCCCGCTGCCCAGCGACACGCCCGAGTACCCCACCGGCCCGCCTGCGGCGAGCAGGCCGAGTTCCTGAACAGCGTCCAGGACGGACTGCCAGTCGGGAATGGCCCAGGCTGCTAGGGCCGCGTTGAGGCTGGCCATCTGCGGGCCAGCCGGCTCGCCGGCCGCGATCCGGGCCCGGGTGCCGGCCAGCAACTCGTCGAACTGCGCGGTCCGCGGCCGGTCGCCGTGCCCGGGGGCGTCGATGGCTGCCGCGGCGAAGCCGCACGCCGTGACGAGGCGGCGGGCGTGGGCCACGTTGCGCGGGGCCTTCTTATGCTGGCCGCCGCCGTGGCCCAGCAGGATCAGCGGACGGCTGCCCTCAGCGCCGGCGGGCGTCCAGAGCACGCCGGGGATGTCGCCAACGGCAAACAGGCGCTCGGAGACGCCATCAGAGACAACTTCTGCGGTGAATTGCACAGGTGATCTTCCTTCCGGGATGCCTGCGGGCGCTCCCGGCGGTCACCTATGTCAGGTGAATCGCCTGGCCGTGACGGAGGGGAGCACCCAGCCTGATGCAGCAGAAATGGGTCTCACCTCCTTAAGTCCGGTTACGCGATCGCCAACGCTATCAGAGGGCTCCGCCCGGGCAGCTCCTATAATCTTCCGCCCATATCGGGCCAGATGTTATTTTCGCCGCGAAGCCGCAGGTTAACGGGGGCTTCAGCGTGTACCGACGTTACTGAGGAGGCGCAATGCGGCGACGGGGTTGCAATGCAATTGCAGGTGCAGTAGGGGCGTTAGCCGTTCTCACCGTGTCCGCCATGGCGGTCATGACCACGGCGCCTGCCGGCGTCGCGCTGGCCGCTAGCACGACCTGGACCATTCAGAAGTCGCCCAACGTGACGCTGCCCGGCGGGCAGATCAATTCGGTGTCCTGCGCGTCAGCTACGTCGTGCATCGCGGTCGGCTCCTACCTCAGCACCTCCGGCATCACGGACACGCTGTCTGAGGCATGGAACGGCACCTCGTGGCAGAAACTGCCGACACCCAACCCGGCCGGCGACACCGCTCCGGCTGTTTCGCCCGGCCTTCTCGGCGTGTCCTGCCCGGTGACGGGGTTCTGCGAAGCCGTCGGGGTCTACGGCGACGCGAGCGGGACGAACGGGAGCATCCTGGCCGAGACCTGGAACGGGCAGTCATGGACGATCCAGTCCGTCCCCAGCCCGGCCGGCGCCACGTCCGCCGGGCTATCTGCGGTGTCGTGCACATCGGCGACCTTCTGCGAGGCAACCGGCTTCGCCAGCAACGGCTCCGGGGAGACCCTGCTGGCCGAGAACTGGAACGGATCATCGTGGAGCGCGCAGTCCATCTCGGCCCCGGCCGGCCAGACGTTCGTAACCCTCAGCGGGCTCTCCTGCGCATCCGTCAGCTTCTGCGAGGCGACCGGAAACAGCCCGCCGTTCGCGGAGATGTGGGACGGGACGTCCTGGAACCCGCAGACGATGCCCAGTTCCGTGGGCCCGGTGTCGTGCACCTCGGCTGACTTCTGCGTGGCTGTGGGCTCGGGTGGAGCCGGCGCTGCCTGGAACGGATCGTCCTGGACCGCTCAGTCCCTCCCCAGTCCTTCCGACTCCACGTTCGCCAATCTGCGGGCGGTGTCGTGCTCCTCAGCCGGGGCCTGCGAGGCGGTTGGCTCCTACAGCACCAGCACCGGCGCGAACCTCAGCCTCGGGGAGGCGTGGGACGGCACGTCATGGGCAGTGCAGCCCACGCCCAACCCGGCTGGCGTGAGTTTCACCAGCCTGGACGCCGTGTCCTGCGCGGCTGCTGGTTCCTGCGAGGCAGGCGGCGACTTTGAGCAGAGCCCGCAGGGCTCGAGTCTGCAAGCGCTGGCGGAGGCATGGAACGGGAGCGCGTGGACGCTGCAGAATGCAGCGGCGCCCCCCGGTGCCACCAGCAATGCACTCAGCGACGTGTCCTGCGTGACGGGGGATTTCTGCGAAGCTGTGGGCGAGGCTCGCGACGCCTCGGGCAATCTCATCACTCTGGCCGAGACCGGGAACGGGACATCCTGGAAGGTCCAGCCGACGCCTAGCCCAGCTCAGGCGGACAGCGGAGTCCGGGCTTATCTGCGCGGAGTGTCGTGCGTCTCGGCGAAATTCTGCGAGGCGGTCGGCTTCAGCGCGGCGGGGCCCGGTCCCGGGGCGTGGACCTGGAACGGGACCTCGTGGACAGCCCAGTCCGTACCCGGGTCCAGCTTCCTCCAGTCCGTATCCTGCACGTCGGCGGACTTCTGCCTGGCGGCCGGCGGTAACGGCGAAGCCGAGACATGGAACGGCACCACCTGGTCGCAGCAGGCTGATATCTCGGGCTTCAGCTCCGCGAATTCGGTGTCGTGTATATCACCGCGTTCCTGCGAGGCCGTCGGCTTCGGCCTTTCCGGCACCCAGAATGCCGCGGCATGGAACGGGACGGGGTGGTCGGTCCAGACCACCCCGCTGCCGAAGGACGGGAACAGCATCAGCCTGAATGCGGTGTCCTGCGTCGAGGCGAACTCCTGCCAGGCCGTGGGCGACTATTTCACAACAACCCCGGCCGGGGAGCTCACTGTCGCCGAGCGGTGGAACGGCAGCAAATGGGCCGTGCTGGCTACCCCCAACCCGGCGGGATCCACGGCCAACAGCCTGCTCGGGGTGTGGTGCACCTCGCGGAGTTCCTGCACTGCTGTCGGCAAGCAGACACCGTCAGCGTTCTCCTTCACCCTGGCGCAGGTCTGGAATGGCCACACCTGGACCACGCAATCGAGCCAGAACCGCTCCCCGGATGACGTGAATATCCTCAACTCTGTGTGGTGCGGCACAGACGGCAGCTGCACGGCCGTCGGAATCGGCGCCGATCTCGGCTCGGTGCCTGCAACTCTGGTCGAGACCAGCGGCTGACCTGACGACGAGCTGCCGCCAGTCGCTAGCTGTGGTGGCGGGTCGCAGGCCGCGTGATCGCGGTCGCGCCGCCCGCTACCACCGCTGGCCCCGCGCACGGGATGGTCCCGGGCAGCGCTGAGCTTGCTAGAGCCGCACCTGCTGGCCGCTCGCGGCGGACTCAGCCAGCGCCGCGGCGAGGCGGACGGCGCGGACGCCGTCATCGGCGCCGGCGACCGGCGGGCGCCCGGTCAGCACGAAGTCCGCGAGCGATCCGAGCATGGACGACGGAGGCTCACCGCCGGGCAGGTCGGCGGGGATCTGCGGCGGCGCGTACGTCGCCGTCTGCAGCCGGTCGCTCAGGACCACCGAGCGGGACCCGTCATAGACCTGGCAGCTCCACTTGGACAGCACAGCGTTCTCGCCCGCGTCGGCGAGCACCACGCTGCCGAGCGCACCGGACTCGAACTCGACCGAGCCAATGGTGATGTCGGCCAGCCCGGCCACGGCTGCCGACAACGGCAGCGCTGGCCGAGCAGGCCACGGGCTCCGACCGGCTCATCCAGGCCAGCAGGTCGAGCAGGTGGGTGCCGGTCGACATGACCAGGCCGCCGCCCCGGACCGGGTCATACACCCAGTGATCATCGCTGGCCGGGCCGATGCGTCCCATGGCCAGCTGAACGACTACCAGGCGAGGGCTGGTCATGGCGGCCCGCGCCTGCCGGACGGCATGATCGAGCCGGAACTTGTAGTTGATCGCGCAGCCGATGCCAGCCGAGCGGACGGCTTCGCGGATCGCCTCGGCGGCGGGTCCGCTGGTCGCCATCGGCTTTTCCAGCAGGATGTGCCGGCCGGCCGCGGCGGCCGCCAGCGCCAGCGGCTCATGCGAGTCATGGTGCGTGGCGATGATGACGATATCCATGTCGTCATCGCCGATCAGCTCCTGCGGCTCGGCCGTGGCGTAGCGCCCGCCGTACTCGCTGAGGAACCGCTGCGCGGCATCCAGCCGGACATCGGCGTAGGCGATCAGCTCAAGCCGGGGGTCGGCCCGCGCCGCGCGCGCGTGGTACACGCCGATGTTCCCGCAGCCGATCAGCCCGACGCGAAGGGGCGCCGCCGTCATGATCTGGTCTCCTCTCCGGCTAGGGCGACCGTGTTGCGCAGTGCTCCGATCCCGTCGATCGCAGCTTCAACCACGTCGCCGGGCTTCAGGAAAATGTTCTGGCTGGCGCCCACGCCGCTGGGCGTGCCCGTCATGATGACATCGCCGGGCTCCAGGGCGGTTACCTGCGAGATGCCGGCGATCAGCTCAGGCAGCCCGGTGATCATCTCGGCCGTGCTGCCATCCTGGCGGAGCTGGCCGTTCACGGTGAGGGTCAGCCGCAGCGGAAACTGGCTGCTGAGCTCATCGGGCGTGACCAGCCAGGGCCCGAGCGGCGCGAAGGTGTCGTGCCACTTGCCGCGCTGCCAGGCGAAGAACTCATCCCAGGTATCGGTGGACCGCATCGCATCCAGCTGCCGCAAGGAGACGTCATTGCCGACCGTCAGCCCGGCCAGGTAATCCAGGGCCTGCGCCGGGTCAGCCCGGCGGCAGCGCCGGCCGATGACGGCACACAGCTCGACCTCCCAGTCGACCGGCGCCTGCGGGTAGGGCAGCACAATCGGCTCGCCGGGACCGATGACCGAGCTGCCAGGCTTCATGAAGAACCAGGGGTCATGCCCGGCCCGGGTAATCCCGGCCTCGTCCATGTGCGCCTGGTAGTTGCTGGCCAGGCAGATGATCTTGCCCGGCCGCTGCACCGGAGGGCAGATGCGGGCCGCCGCCAGGCTCACGACCGGCAGCCCGGCCTGGCCGTCCGGCGCCGCGGCCAGCGCCTGCAGGCCCGCCCAGCAGCCTGGCGTGGTCAGGGCCGTGACCAGCGGATCTCCCCCGCCGGGCACGAGATCCTCCGGCACCACGACCGCGGTCGCCGCCGCGGCATTCACGATGGCCAGGCGACAGTCGTCAGCCAGGCTCAGTACCGCCAGTTTCATGACAGGGCCATGCTCCGGCCTCCCTTGACGCCCTCAGTTCGGGGCCCCTAGCCTAAGAGACCCGAAACAGTATTACAAGTCGCAATAACCGTCCGGACGGTTACGGGAAACCGCTGCCGCAGCCGGGCGGAGGCCGGGGCCGCCCGCGCCTGGCTACGCGCCTGACAGCACGCTGACCAGGCACATTGTGAAGAAGCTGGAGGAGCGAGTGCGCTACCGGGCAGGAGTCATCGGCTGCGGGCGGAAGGGCTTGACGATCGACGATGAGCACAAGTGCCCGGTCAACTACTGCCACGGGCTCGCCGCTCATGTGCCGGCGCTCGCCGCGATGCCGGGTGTCGAGCTGACCGCGGTCGCCGACACCGACCCGGGGCGGCTGCAGCTGGCCGCCGAGCGCCATCCGGGGGTCCGGGCCTACCCGAGCTACGACGCGATGCTCGCCGCCGAGCAGCTCGACCTCGTGACCGTGGCCACCCAGACACCGGACCACGCCGCCGCGACCATCGCCGCCGCCCGGGCCGGCGTCCGGGCGATCATCTGCGAGAAGGCCCTGGCGACCTCGATGGGCGAGGCGGCGCAGATGCTGGACAGCTGCGCGGTGGCCGGCACGGTGCTGGTGGTCAATCACCCGCGTCGCTATCACCCCACCTACCTGGCCGCCCGCCAGGCCCTGGCCGAGGGCACGATCGGCGACCTGCAGGCGATGATCGGGATGGTGGCGAACGGCATCGTCCACAACGGCTCGCACTTCTTCGACTTGTTCCGGCTGTATGCCGGCGATGCGATCCAGGTCCGCGGGGTTGTCCGCGGCGACGGCGACCAGGACACCGCCGGCGTCGTCCTGGTCGACTTTCCCGGCGGCGTGCTCGGCACGCTGGATGCCCAGTCCCGCACGGACATCAGCCTCACGCTGGTCGGCACGCGGGGCCGGATTCTCATCGATGCCGCGCTGCCCGGCTATGAGGTCACCGAGTACGTGACTGGCGGCAGCGAGACTGTCCCGCCGGAGTGGTTCATGGGCAGCCAGTGCAAGACCAGGCGGGTCGAGACGGTCTATGTCCCGGCCGATGATGAGGGCACGACCGTGGCCCTGTACCGGGACGCGATACGCGCGCTGGAGGAGGGCAGCACGCCGCGTTCATCGGGCCAGGACGCGGCACGGGCGCTGGAGATGGCGCTGGCGGCGTTCGCCTCGCACCGGGCCGGCGGCGCGCCGGTCAGCCTGCCGCTAGCCGACCTGGAGCTGAGGATCCCGTCGCGATGACGCAGCCGGCGAGCGCGGTCGCGCTCAGCTCCATCGCGGACATGAAGCTGACTGAGCTGGTCAAGGGCTTCCCGCTGGACGGTCGCTTCGGCACCGTCGCGGAGCTGCGCACAGCCCGGCCCGGCATCTTCGACAGCGGATTCTGCACGCCGTTCGCGGTCCTGCACGAGGACGCGATCCGGCGCAACGCGCGGAAGATGGCGCGGTACTGCGCTGACCATGACGTCCTGCTCGCGCCGCACGCCAAGACCACCATGGCCCCGCAGCTGTTCGCCGAGCAGCTCGCGCAGGGAGCCTGGGGCCTGACGGTCGCCACCATGTGGCAGGCCTCGGTGTGCCGCCAGTTCGGGGTGCAGCGCCTGCTGCTGGCCAACGAGCTCATCGAGCCAGCCGCCGTGCAGTGGGCGGCCGGTGAGCTGGCCGATCCCGGCTTCGCCCTGCTGTCCTACGCCGACAGCCCGGCGCAGGTCGAGCGCACGGCTGCGGTCCTGGCTGACCGCCCCGCGCCCCGGCCCCTGGAGGTGCTGGTGGAGGTCGGCTACCCGGGCGGGCGCACCGGGTGCCGGACCACTGCCGACATCGATGCGGTCGCGGCCGCGCTGGCGAGCAGTCCGTATCACGAGCTGGCCGGGGTGGCCGGCTTCGAGGGCTTCCTGGGCCGGGATGCCCGGCCGCAGACCCTGGCCGGGGTACGCAGCTACCTGCGCCGCGTGCGCCAGGCCGCGGAGCACCTGGTCCGGTGCGGCGCGGCCGGCGACGCGAACCCGCTGATCCTGACGGCCGGCGGCAGCGCCTACTTTGACATCGTGACCGAGGAACTGGCCGGCCCGCTGCCGGACGGCCGGGCGGCCCAGGTCATCCTGCGCTGCGGCGGCTACATCGCGCACGAGGCCGGCGACTACGGCCAGGTCTCCCCGTTCAGCCGGCTCGCCGCGCTCGCGGGCCTCGGCGGGCCGCTGGAGCAGGCCGCCGAGGTGTGGGCGAGCGTCCTGTCGCGGCCTGAGCCGGCCCTGGCGATCCTGGACGCCGGCAAGCGCGACCTGGGAGTTGATACCGGGATGCCCGAGCCGCTGCGGATGCGCCGCGGCGGCACGACGGAGCTGGCGCCGCCCGGCTGGCGGATCGCCTCGGCCAACGACCAGCACCTGTACCTGGCGGTCGGCGAAACTGACGTGCTCGCCCCTGGCGACCTGGTCTCGCTCGGCATCTCGCACCCGTGCACGTTCTTTGATAAGTGGAGATGGATTGCGATGGTGGACAGCGACTACCGGGTCACCGACGCCATCCGGACCTACTTCTAGCCCAGCGCGATCAGGTGACAGCTGAGGAGCCGGTACATGCAGCGTTACGACCTCATCCTTCGCGGCGGACGCGTCATTGATCCCGGCTCGGCGGCCGACGTGATCGCTGACGTCGGAATCACGGGCGGAAAGATCAGCGCCATCGCTGACTGCCTCGAGCCCGCGGGCGGCCCGGTCACCGACGTCGCCGGGCTGGTCGTGACGGCGGGCTTCATTGACCTGCACAGTCACTGCGACTCTGTGGCCGCGCTGCGGCTCCAGGTCCTCGACGGCGTCACGACCGCCCTCGAGCTCGAGGCGGGCGTGGTGCCCGTGGCGCAGGCTTACGCACGGGCCGGCGCCGAGGGGCGCCCGGTGCACTACGGATTTTCTGCCTCGTGGGCCCAGGCCCGGATGGCCGTGCTGGCCGGTCACCCGCCGGACGGATCCCTTGCCGGGTTCCTGCGCAACATCGCTGATCCGTCCTGGCAGCGGCACGCCGGCGCGGCCGACACCGAGCGGATCCGCGCCGTGCTGCTCGGCGAGCTCGATGCGGGCGCGCTCGGCATCGGGGTCCTGGCCGCCTATGCGCCGCAGCTGGATCCGGCTGAGTACCTGGCCATAGCGAACCTGGCCGCCGGGGCGGCAGTTCCGGTCTTCACCCATGTCCGCGACCTCGCCGAATTCGACCCGGCAGCGGGCGTGGACGGCGCAGCCGAGCTGGTCCAGGCTGCCCTCAGCTCGGGTGCCGCGATGCACTTCTGTCATATCCACGCCTCGTGCCGCACCCATATCGGGCGCGTCCTGAGCATGATCACCCGGGCCCGGGGCGAGGGCGCTCAGATCAGCACGGAGGCCTATCCGTACGGGATCGGCATGACGGGGATCGGCGCCGCCTTCCTCGACCCGGCGGTCCTGGCCCGGCGCGGGCTGCAGCCCGGCTCGATCCGCCTGGCCGCGACCGGCGAGCGCGTGCAGAGCGCCGCGCAGCTGAGGGAGCTGCGCGCGGCTGATCCGGGTGCCCTGGCCTTCGTCGAGAACCTGAACGAGGACGATCCCGGCGAGTCCCGGATGCTGCTGGACGCCCTGCTGTTCGAAAATGGCGCCATCGCCAGTGATGCCATGCCGCTGACCTGGCACGGCCCGCCGCCCGATCCGCTCGCGTGGCCCATCCCGCCGCACGGCGTGACGCACCCGAGAACGGCGGGCACCTTCAGCCGCGCGATCAGGATCTTGCACCGCGAGCTGGGCGCCGGCCTGCCCGACGTGCTCCGGCGCTGCTCGCTGCTGCCGGCGCAGATCCTGGCCGACTCGGTGCCCGCCATGCGGGCCAAGGGCCGGCTGGCCGTCGGGTGCGATGCCGATGTCACCGTGTTCAGCCCGGCGGCCATCAGCGACCGCTCCACCTACGCCGCGACAGCGCAGGCTGCTGCGGGCATCGAGCACGTCCTGGTCAGCGGCACCTTCGTGGTGAAAGACGGGCAGCTAGTCGAAACCGCGCTGCCGGGCCGGCCGGTGCGGCGGTGACCATGCGTACCTCCATCACAGCCTTTGCCACGGACTTCCACGATGAGGGGCTCGATGTCGCGCTGGGCCGGATCCAGGACCGCGCCGGGCTGGCGGGCGTCACCCTGGCCGCGGTCTACCACCACGGCCGGGACATCTTCCCGCACAGCCCGGTGCGCAAGGTCCGGTTCCTGGAGGGCGGACGGGCCTTCTTCCGGCCCGAGGAGAGCAGGTACGCCCCGGCCGGACTGCATCCGGTGGCCAGCTCGCTCGCGGCGGAGTGGGATGCCTTCGCCGCCCTGCGCGTCGCGACCGCGGCCCGCGGCATGGACCTGCATGCCTGGACGGTGTTCCTGCACAACACGCTGCTCGGGACCCTGCATCCCGACGCGGCGGTGGTCAATGTCTACGGCGATCCGCAGCTCACCTACCTGTGCCCGGCCAACCCGCTGGTGGTCGACTACTGCTACGCCCTGGCCGGCGACATCGCGCGCTACGAGGTCGACTCCGTGCTCGCCGAGTCCCTGCACTACCACCCGCTCGAGCACGGGTATCACCACGAGCGCTATCTCATCGACATCGGCCCCGTCGACCGCCTGCTCCTCGGCCTGTGCTTCTGCCGGTACTGCCGGGCCACCGCTGCCCAGCACGACGTTGATGTCCGCGAGCTCGCGGCCGCGGTCCGCGCCCGGCTCGATGATGTTTTTACCTCAGCGGCCTCCTACGATCCGCGCGAGGACAGCATCGAGAACGTCAGCCAGCTGTGGGACGGCAGCCTGGCGGCGTTCCTGCGCGCCCGCGAGTTCTCGGTGGCGACGCTCGCCGGCGCGGTGCACAGCCGGCTGTCGGGCACCGGCGTCCGGCTGGCCTTCATGGACGCGGCCGGCGCCATGAAGGGCTACGCCGACGGCCGTCCCGGTGGCGGGCCCGCGCCCGAGGTGTCGTGGAAGGTCGGCATCGATCCTGGCCTGGTCGCTCCGCACTGCGATGAGTTCCTGGCCGTCGGGTACGCAGCCGATCCCGGCCGGGTCGCCCTGGACCTGCGCGCCTACCAGGCGCTGCTGGGCGGCCGCGCCGAGCTGCGGGTCGCGCTGCGGCCGCTGCCGCCGGACTGCCACGATGCCGCCAACCTGGCCGCGAAGCTGGCTGTCGTCCGCGAGGCACAGGCGTCGGTGCTGGATTTCTACCACTACGGGTTCGCGCGGCTGGAGAGCCTGGACCTGATCCGCGATGCGCTGGGAAGGTAAGGAGTGCCGCATGAGATTCGCCGGCACGTCGGTCGTCGTGACCGGCGGCGGCTCCGGAATCGGAGCCGAGATCTCCGCGAGATTCGCCCGCGAGGGAGCCGTCGTCGCGGTCGCGGACATCGACGGGCCTGCGGCCGGGCGAGTCGCGGCTGATATCGCCGCCGCCGGCGGCACCGCCTATCCCGTCCAGGTGGATGTCGGCAGCGAGGCCGCGGTGGCGGCCATGACCGAGCAGGTACGGGAGCGGGCCGGCGCCATCGACGTCCTGGTGAGCAACGCGAGTAACCGGCCCGCCGATGACCTGCTCGCCATGTCGGTGCAGGACTGGGACACCGACGTGCGGGTCAGCCTCCGGGGCCCGTTCCTGTGCATCCGGGCCGCGCTGCCGCTGATGCTGGACCGCGGGCACGGCGTCATCATCAGCGTCACCTCCGTCAACGCCCTCGCGTTCTACGGGAACGAGGCCTACTCGGCCGCCAAGGCGGGCCTGATCAGCCTCACCCGGTCCGTCGCTGTCCGCTACGGCGCCCGCGGGATCCGCGCCAACGCCCTGGCCCTGGGCACCGTCCGGACGCCGATCTGGTCCGAGCGGCTCGGCATCGAGCCGGGTGTCCTGGACCGCGCGGCGCAGTGGTACCCGCTGCAGCGGGTCGGCGAGACCGGCGACGCCGCGGCGGCGGCCCTGTTCCTGGCCTCCGCGGAGGCGTCGTGGATCTCCGGCGCCGTGCTGCCGGTCGACGGCGGGCTCAGCGCGGGTAACTACCGGATGACCGCTGAGCTGGTCCGCGAGTCCAGCTGGTAACTCTGCTCCGCCCGCTGGCTGGCCGGAGGCCCGCCCGGTCAGGGCCGGGCGAAGTAGTCCTGCAGGTCGCCGCTCAGCGGAGGAACGTCGACCGGGACCCCGGCACAGCGCAGCGACTCGGTGGCCGCGCATGCGGCCGCGACGGCGTCGCGGGCGGCCACCGGCGAGGTCTGCGTCGCGATGCCGTCGCGCAGGAACCGGACGAACTCGGCGACCATCGGGGCATCGGCACCGCCGTGCCCGCCGGTCCGCGGCGGGACGTCCACGACGATGTCGGCATCGTCGCGGTGCCCGGACCGGCGGCTGTTCCAGACCTTCACGACGGCGCCGTCCAGGTCGCCGAAATTCTCCAGCCGGCCGCGGGTGCCGATGACGGTGTAGCTGCGCCAGTAGTCGGGCGTGAAGTGGCACTGCTCGTACGTCGCGAAGACGCCGTTGGCCAGCAGCATGGTCATCATCGACAGGTCCTCGACGTCCACGACCGGGTTCAGGCCGGTGAGGGAGGCCGGCGGCCAGTGCGTGTCGGGGTCATTCCACTCCGCCAGCCGCTTGTCGCCCTGGCCGCCGCGCGCGGTGATCTGCCCGTAGACCACCAGGCCGCCCATGGCGTGCACGCGCACCGCGGAACTGCCGGCCAGCCAGTGGATCGCGTCGATATCGTGCGCGCCCTTCTGCAGCAGCAGGCTGGTGGTATTCCTGCGGTCAGCGTGCCAGTCCTTGAAGTAGTAGTCGCCGCCGTGGCTGACGAAGTGCCGGCACCAGACCGCCTTGACCTCGCCGATCTCGCCGGCCAGGACGAGATCGCGCATGACCCGCATGACGGGCAGGTGACGCATGTTGTGGCCGACGTACAGCGGTACCCCGGTCCGCCGTGCC
Organism: uncultured Actinomycetota bacterium; assembly: GCA_963780555.1. Classification (GTDB taxonomy): domain Bacteria; phylum Actinomycetota; class Actinomycetes; order Streptosporangiales; family Streptosporangiaceae; genus DASUBV01. Next base: position 2,425,418 of record CAWACD010000002.1, read on the forward strand.
GCATCCAGGATGCGATCGCAGCCCGCGGTGGTAATCGCCAGCGGCTTCTCCACGAAGACCGGGACCCCGGCCTCCAGCAGCCGCACCGACAGTTCCTCGTGGGTGTGATCGGGCGTGGTCACGAAGACGCCGTCGAGCCCGTCGCCCAGCAGGCTGTCGAGGCTGGCATGCGGCCGCGCGCCGGGAAATTGCTGCTGCCCGTGTCGGCGCCTGCCCGCGGCCGGATCGCAGATCGCCACCACGTCGGCTGGCAGGTCCTGCCCGGCCACCTGCCGGGCCACGCCGCTCCTGGTCCCGAGGCCGATGACGCCGAGCCGCAGCCGCGCGGGCCGACCAGGAGCCGGGGTCGCCATGTCGTGCCGCCCTTCCGGGTGCCTCGTGCCGGTCACCTGTGCCTGCCGCCGCTACTGCATGCCGGAGATCGTGATGCCGCGGCGGAATGCCTTCTGGGCGAGGGCGAAGACCACGATGATCGGGACGCTCGCGAGCAGGGCGCCGGCCTGCAGCGAGCCGATGCCGCCGAAGCTCCCGGCCTGCAGCCGCTGGAACGATTCCAGGCCCACCTGCAGCGTCCACAGGCGCTGGGAGTTGGCGATCACCGTCGGCCACAGGTAGGCGTTCCAGGAATCCTGGAACTGCAGCACGAATACCGTGATGAGACCGGGCCGCGCCAGCGGCAGCATGACCCGGGTGAAAATCCGCCACTCACTCGCGCCGTCGATGCGGGCCGCCATCTCCAGGTCGCGCGGCAGCCCGACGAAGAACTGCCGGGCCAGGAAGATCGTCGTCGTCACGGCGAAGCCGGGCAGGATCAGGCCGGCGAAGGTGTTGTAGAAGCCCGAGCCGCCCAGCCCGAAGATGCTGTTCCCGCCGGCCAGCGGGAACCGGATCATCACCAGGAACAGCGGCAGGACGATGACCGTCCCCGGGATCATCGCCATCGACAGCAAGAACGCGAACAGCAGCCGCCGGCCCCGGAACCGCAGCCGGCCGAAGGCATAGCCGCCGAGCGCGGAAACGGCCGTGGCGCCGAGGCCCGTGACCAGGGAGTAGGCAATGGTCGTCACCGTGTAGGTGCTGAAGCCGCCGTCCCGCCACGCCTCAGTGAAATTGGGGAATTCCAGCATGGAGCCGGCGCCGGTGACCCGGTCGGTCACGGCGATGTAGACCGACCAGACAAACGGCGCAGCCGTGATGACCAGCCCCGCAGCCAGCAGCCCGTACCGGGCTGCCGCCGGCCACCGGGCCCGGCGGGAGCGGCGGCGCACCATCGCTGCTGAGCTCACCTAGACCTCCTCGCTTCGGCGCAGGAAGGCCATGTTCACCAGCGAGATGATCAGGATGATGACGAACAAGACGATCGCCAGCGCCGATGCGTAGCCGAGCCGGTTGAACACGAAGGCGTTCTGGTACACCTCGTAGACCAGGGTTGTCGTGCTGCCCAGCGGTCCGCCCTGGGTCATCGCGACGATCAGGTCAAAGGCCTGGAAGGTCGAGATCATCCCGACGATCACCAGGTAGAAGGTGATCGGGCGCAGCAGCGGCCAGGTGATGTGCCGCACCATCGACAGCCGCCCCGCGCCGTCGAGGTCGGCGGCCTCGAAGTACTCCTTCGGCAGGCCCTGCAGGCCGGCCAGGTAGATCAGCATCATCAGCCCGAAGTTCTTCCACACCGAGACCAGGACCAGCGCCTGCATGGCCAGGTCCGGGTTGGTCAGCCAGTTCCCGGTGCCGCCCAGCCCGACGACACTGAGCAGCTTCCCGAACAGGCCCTGGTAGGGATCGAACAGCGATGTCCAGATCACCCCGACGGCGATGAACGACGTCACGGTCGGCAGGTAGTACGCGGTCCGGAAGAACCCGATGCCCCGGATCGGCCGGTGCACCAGCAGGGCGAACCCGAACGCGGTCGCAATCGTCAGCGGGACGGTTTCCACGACGTACTGGAAAGTGTGCAGCAGCGCGCCGCGGAACTGCGGGTCGCTCAGTACCTCCTGGTAGTTCTGCAGCCCGATGAACTTCAGGCCGGTCACGGCCGAGGTGAAGGTCGTGAAGCTGAGGCCGAACGCCCCGATCATCGGCAGGAACAAGAACAGGACCAGCGGCACAAAGGTAATGCCGACGAAGATGACCGCGGTTCTGGTCTCCGGCTTCCTCAGCTTGCTGCGCGGCCTCCGGCCGCTGGTCAGGCCAGCCGCGTCAGCCACCTTGTGCCGCTCCGCCCGGCAGCGCGCTGAGGCTCTGCTGGGTGATGGCATCGATGGCGTCGGCGGCCTGAGTCATCAGCTCCTTGTCCGACCCGGCCCCGTTGACTCCCTTCTCGATGAGGGTCGCGTAGGCCTGGCTGTAAATCTGGCTGTAGCCCAGGTGCCAGTTGCCGACATCCGATCCGCTGTCGGCGTCGGTCACGAACGGGCCGCTCTTGATCAGGGGGTAGCCCGCCATCCAGAAGTCCGGCCTGGCGTTGATGGACTTGCGCGCGCTCGGGTACTTCGCATCCTGATTGAAGGCGGTGTAGTTCTTGTCCTGCAGGAGGATCTTCATGAGATCGATCGACTCCTCCAGCAGGTCGCTCTTCTTATTGAGGCTCCACGCTCCCGCGTTGCCCAGGGCGACCTTGCCCTGCGCGGTCAGGTTGGAGCCGATCGAGATCTCCTTGAGGCAGCCGGGATACGCCGCGCTGAGCGCAGGAATTGTCCACGGGCCCATGTAATCGATCGCGTCCAGGCCCTTGCCGAGCTCGCTGGGCTCGTTCGGCGCCACCGGCCCGTCCGCGCTCTGGCAGTGGTGCTCGCGGATCAGGTTCATGAACCAGGTGAACGCCTCGATGGCCGCCGGCTCACGCAGCCCGCTCTTGCCGGTGACCTGGCTGCCGATGAACTCGGTACCGCCGTTCTGCCTGATGTGCGTGATCAGCCGCTCCGACGACGCGGCCTTGTCGTCAGTGGCGTAGTAGAGGTAGCCGTCCTGGGTGAAGTGATTGCCCTGGCGGATCGCGGTCGCCCCGGCGGCGCTGGCGAAGTCTGACCATCCGGTCGGCAGGTTCGCCGGGTTCAGGCCCGCCTTCTTCAGCAGGTCGTTCCGGTAGGCGTAGCACTTGGTGCCGTACCAGGTCGGGACGCCGTACAGGTGCCCTTCAATGGACCAGATGTTGACCGCGTCCTGGTAGAAGTCATCAGCTATCCCCAGGTCCTTGAGAATCGGCTCGACCGGCTGGAGGTACGCCGGCCAGCCAGAGGTCGCCCTTGGACGCATAGTTGTAGAAAATGTCGGGCTCTTCATTAACCAGGGACGCGTTGGCGAACCTGGTCGCGATCTGGGTGGGGTCCAGCCCGGCGGTGTACTCGAGCTGGAAGCCCTTGTGCTTCTCCATGAACGCGCTCCAGACCTGCCCCTGCATGACCTTCGCGCTGGGGTAGTCCTTCGGGTACGCGTCCCAGATGCGGATCGTCTTGCGCCCTGACCCCTTCGCGGCTGACTTGCCGCCGCAGCCGGCCAGCAGGGCCGCGGAGCCGGCGATGGTCGCCCCGGCCCGCAGGAAGGTGCGTCGGTCCAGTCCCTTGTCCGCACGCTGGGCAGCAGCTCCGTCAGGCACCATAGTCTCCATCCGAAATCGTGTTGCGGATCGGACTAGGATTCTTCACTTTCCGGCACATCGGTGTCAAGAGATCGTGTTGGCTGGTCAGCGGCCGTCCTGTAGCTCCGCGCCCGGGGCATTTGCCCCACGAGGTCAGCTGAGCCGCGCGCAGGACCGGCTGGGAGACGCCAGGCGGCCGCGTGGCCGGGGCGAATTAGCCCCGCGGGAGCTACTCGGCTTCCGCGGATCCGGATCCGGCGGAGCTGATGTCCCCGGCCGGGCCGCCCGACGAGGTCTGGTCCATGGCCCGCCAGAAGTCAGCCAGCGACTCAGCAGCCTTCAGCAGGCTGGGCACGAAGCTCACCAGCCGGTCCCGGTCGATCGTCATGACGGTCCCGGCCACGCTCAGGGTGCCCACGGCCGTCGGCTCGGACCGCACGCGCACCGGGACGGCCACCGCCAGGACGCCGAGATCGCCCTCTTCGAGGGCCAGCGCGTAGCCCTGCTCCCGGACCTGCTCCAGCTCGGTCAGGAAGCTCTGCGCATGGGTGATGGTCGACGGCGTCCGCGGGGTCATGCCCTGGGTCAGCACAATCCGCAGCGCCTCGTCGCCGGGCAGCGTGGACAGCCACGCCTTCCCGCTGGCGCTGGCGTGCAGCGCGATGGAGTCACCGAGATCGGCCTGCAGGCGGACCCGCTCCTCGCTGCCGTTGGCCTGCGCGATCCAGCGCAGCTTCTCGTCCTCGGCGATAGCCAGGCGGACCAGCTCACGGGTCTCTGACGCCAGCGCGCGCAGCACCGGAGTGAGGAACTCATCAACCCCGCGGGTCAGCATCAGCCGGTAGGACAGCGTCACGATCTTGAAGGTGAGCCCGTAGAGCGCCGTCTTCGGGTCTTTGTCGACATAGCCGGTGTTCTGCAGCGTGGCCAGGATGCGGAAGGCGGTGGTCTTGGTCTGGCCCAGCTTTTCCGCCAGCTCCGTCACGGTCAGGCCCACCGGGCTCTGCGCCAGCAGCTCAAGAACAGCCATCGCGCGATGGACCGAGGCGAACTCGCCCGACGGGGACGTTTGCTCCTGCGACATGACCGCCTTCTCGTGTGGCCGGAGGCTGAGCTGAATAGTACGGCGCCCTGCCGCCCCAGGAAGCTTCCGCAGGCATCCTCCGCCGTGTGAGTCAGGGTACTTCTCCGGCGACGGATCAAGCCAGATGCAGCTCCCCGCTGCGTCACCTGAGGGGCCGCTAGCGCGCATCAGCGATCAGCGCAGCGGCTGAGCTGCGGATACCATGATGTCTTGGTTGCCCGTTCCGTCTGGCGCCCGATATGCGCGTGACCCGGTTGCTCGGCCCGCTGGCCGCACCGGCCGCCGCGCTGCAACTACTTCCCCTCGTGGTCCTCGCCGGCCTGCTGGTGGTGGGCATCTTCCAGATCCCCGACATCAAGCCTGCCCTCATCGGCCTGCCCGCGCTGGCCGCTGCGTTCACCGGCACCCCTGGTACCCGCTAGCCGTGGGCGGGCTCACGGTCATCGCCAGTTACGGGCTCACCGCAGAAGACGGTCAGGCCCTGGCTACAGCAGAAGCCACCACCCGGGCCGTCTCGATCGCGGTCGTCTCGGTTCTCGGCGCCCTGGCTGTGGTCATCCGGGAACGCCAGGGCCGGGCGCTCACGCAGACGCAGCTGGTCGCCGAGGTGGTGCAGAGCGTCCTGGCCCGGCCGATCCCGGCCAGGGTCGGCCAGGTTCGGACGGCGGTGCATTACACGGCCGCACACGCCTACGCGAAGATCGGCGGCGATCTGTACGAGGTGCTGCCGACCAGGTTCGGCGTGCGCGCCGTAGTCGGGGACGTCCAGGGCAAGGGACTGGACGCCATCGGCACCGCCGCGGCGCTACTCGGCGCGTTCCGGGAGGCCGCCCACGACGAGCCCGGGCTCAGCGCGCTGGCCCGGCGGCTGGCCGAGCCACTGGGCTCGGCGCGCGGCGGGGACGGCGAGCGGTTCGTCACCGCCGTGCTGATGAGCGTGCACCCGGACGGCACTGCCGAGGTCGTCAACTGCGGGCATCCCAGCCCGCTGCTGGTCCGCGGCACCGGGGCGCCGTGCCCGCTGGACCCGCCGGACCGGGTGCCGCCGCTCGGCATCCTGCCGCCCGGCGAGGTCAACCCGCCGGTCCTGTCGCTGCGGCTCAGGCCCGGCGACCGCGTCCTGCTCTATACCGACGGCGTCATCGAGGCCCGGGATCCGCCAGGCACCTTCTACCCGCTCACCGAGCGGCTGCCGCACGTCCTGCGCGACGACCCCGGCGAGACCCTGAAGCAGCTCAGCGCCGACGTACTGGCGCACGTCGGAGGGCCGGCTCGACGATGACGCCGCGATGGTCCTGCTCCAGTACGCGCCGCAGCCAGCCCGGCCGGGCGCGCTGTCCGGCGGTCAGCCCGGCAGGCCCGCTGCGGTCACGCCCGCCGCGGACGGCACCGCCGCCCGTCAGGCCGCGGACTGAGCGCCGCTGAGCGCGGGATCGCCGAGGAAGCTGGTGACGTCGGCGGCGAACTCAGCGTGGTGCTGGAACAGGAAGCCGTGCGCCGCGTCCGGGTAGATCTTCAGCCGGGCCTGCGGGATGAGGCCCGCCAGCAGGCAGGAGTAGTGCGGCGCGATCATCGGGTCGCTGTCGCCGCTGGCCACGAACACCGGCATGCCGATGGCGCGCACGCGCTCGAGCAGGGCGTGATCGGGCACGCCCCACGTGCACACCGCGTCGTACTGAGCCTGGCGGGTGTCCCAGGATGTCGGCCGGTCGCGGTCCTCGGTGCGGGCCTGCATTCGCCCGGCCGCCTCCTGTCCCGCTTTCCGGCTGGCGGGCGATCCGGTGAAGAACACCCCCAGGTACTGGCTCAGGCCGGGTCTTCGGGGTGCCGATCGCGCCAATGACCTCCGGCGCCCAGCCGTGCATCCCGGCCGCGCCCTGCGGCGCCGACGACGCCAGGATCAGGCGGCGGATCAGCGCGGGCCGGGTCAGCGCGATCTCCTGGGCGACGAAGCTGCCGATCGAGAACCCGAGGATGTCGGCCTGGCTGATCTGCAGGGCGCCCAGGAAGGCGATGGCATCGCGGGCCATCTCGGCAATGGTGTGCGGCGTCTGCCCGCCCGACCCGCCGACGCCGGCGTTGTCGAAGGTTACGACCCGCCGCCCGGCGGCCAGCTCGTCGACCAGCGCCGGATCCCAGTTATCCAGGTTTCCCCGGAAATGCTGGAGCAGCACCAGGGGTACCCCGCCCCGGCCGGTCTCGCGGTAGGCGTAGCTCACGCCGCTGGCCGCGCTGACCGTCTTGGTGGGTGATGCCGAGAATGTCTGCGTCACGATGCCTCCCCGTCCTCGCGGCCGCTCTCCCCTGACCTGTATCCGGTACGGCGGCGCGGAACCAGCCGGATGTCGCAGGCCGGGCAGATCGGGGCTGCCGCGCGCCGTCATCTCGGGGGCGCTAGTCCCGGCGCAGGATGGTTTCCTCGATGGTGCCGTTCCGGCCGGTGGCGAAGGAGTTCTCGGTTCCGATGATCTTGAAGCCGGCCTTCTCGAGGACCCGGAGCGAGCCGGCGTTGTCGCTGGCAGCGCGGGCGTACAGCGGCCGGACGGGGACCAGGTCCAGGAGCAGTTCCAGGGCCCGGCTCGCGATCCCGCGCCCCCAGGCCGCCCGGTCGATCCAGTAGGTGATCTCCATCTCGCCTTCGATGGGGAAGGCAGCGATGCTGCCGGCGACCTGACCGTCGCAGATGACCGAGCGGTGGGTGATCTCGGGCGCGGATCTCACTCGGGCCATGTGCGCGTCGAACGCGCTCCTGTCGTCCGGGTCAGCAGGAGTGAACGCGGCCATCCGGACCGACTCGGGGTCACGCATCTGATCGAACAGTGCGTCGAGGTCGGAGTCCGCGACTGGCCGAAGCTCGATAACTGCCACGTCTGATTGTCAGCGATCCGGCCAGCTCGGGGTGCCCGATTCGCCGGAGTGAGCGACGGATCCGCGGACGGCGACTAGGTAAACGACTCTCCAACTCATCTGATGATGAGGCTTGACGGTGTGCCGCGCGCCCCGTAGCGTCCGGGTTGCGCGACGGGGCGAAGGAAGCTGGTGGAAATCCAGCACGGTCGCGCCACTGTGAGCCTGCTGCTTCCGGCGGCGGGTGAGTCAGATACTTCCCCGTCACGCACGCCATCTCGTAAGGACGCACGATCCTGAAGGAGGCTCGCGTGACGAGCATCTACCAGCCTGGCAGCACTGCCGTTCCCAAGGTCGGCCTGTCCCCGGAGGCGCTGTCGCGCGGCCGGGTGCTGGTCATCCTGGGCATCACCGTCTTCATTGCCATCGCCGTCTACTACTTCGTCGGCATCGACGAGGGCATGACCTCAGTCTTCGGCAAGTCCATGGTCATCCACGAGTGGGTGCACGACTCGCGGCACTTCCTCGGCTTCCCCTGCCACTAGAAAGCGCCGGGGCCCACACCATGGAAATCCGCGTCGTCCTGCGTGGTGCGCTGTCCGGATTCATCGCCGGCGTGCTCGGCTTTGGCTTCGCCCGCATCTTCGCCGAGCCCGTCATCAACAAGGCCATCGCTTACGAGTACGGCCGCGACAGCGTGCTCGCCATGCTGAACCGCGCGGCCGGCCGGACGGTCACCCCCGACGGGCCGGAGATCTTCTCCCGGCACATTCAGTCCACGATCGGCGTCGCCACCGGCATCATCGCCTTCGCCACCGCCATGGGCGCCCTGATCGCCGTGGCCTACCTCGTGCTGCACGGCCGCTTCGGCGTCCGTCCCCGGCAGCTGGCCTGGATGATCGCCGGCTTCGGCTTCCTCGGCATCTACCTGCTGCCGTTCGTCAAGTACCCGGCCAACCCGCCGGCCATCGGGCACATGTTCACGATTGGCACCCGCAGCCAGCTGTACCTGACGATGGTGGCGGGCTCGCTGGTGCTGCTCGGCCTGGCGGTCGTCCTGGCCCGGCGGCTGGCCCCGAGACTCGGCGTGCTCAACGCCGTCCTGCTGTCGGGCCTGGCCTTCCTGGCTGGCTACTCGGTCCTGATCGGGCTGCTCCCGTCGCTGGGTGACCTGGGCGCGAACATCGCCCAGTCAGCACAGTTCGGGTACGCGCGGGCGGCGACCGAGACTCCGCAGCCGATCGTCAACGTGCTCAGCCACCCGCTGACCGCCGGCGGCCACACGTACGCGCCGGGCCAGCTCGTCTATCCCGGTTTCAGCGCTGACGTGCTGTGGAAGTTCCGCTGGTACTCCATCCTCAACCAGCTGCTCATCTGGACCGTCATCGCGCTGGTCTTCGGCGCGCTGCTGGAGCGGATGGCCGGCCCGCCCCGCCCTGCCTCGCAGGCCGAGCCTGACCGCGAGCCGGTGGGCGCCGCTCCCTAAGCCGCCCGGCACCCGGAGCGCCACGAGCCCGGCGCCGGCCTGCCCGGCGCCGGGCTCTGTGCTGACCGATCCTGGCCGGTCGCCCGGGCGCGCGGCCCAGCGTTCCGCGGCGGGGCAGCGCCGGGATCTTAGGCTGCATTAGGATCTTAGGCTGCGTTAGAGTGGCCGTCTAAGATCTTAGATGGCGGGGCGGCACCGGACGGAAGGCGTGACTATGCCGGACACGGACACGGTCAGCGACCGGCCCCCGACGCCGTCGCGGGCGCCGTCGTTCGAGGCCCTGCTGCGACGGCCGGGCCTGGCCTGGATGGGCCAGAACACCACGCACCTTGAGCCGCCGCCGGAGGTCGTCGAGGCGCTGCTGGACAGCACCCGGCGCCGCGAATTCCAGTTCTACGCGCCCGCCCTCGGCTTCGAGGAGCTCCGGGAGCTGATCGTGGCCGATCTCGGGCTGGACAGCGCCGGCCCGGACGGCATGGCGGCGATGATCACCGACGGGGCGGTCGGCGGGCTGCATCACATCTGCACCGCGCTCGCGCCGGGCCTGTCCCGGCTGATCGCCACCGATCCCGGCTGGCCGTGGCCGGGCCGGTTCGCCGAGCTGGAAGGCGTGCCCGTCACCGTGGCGCAGGTGTACTCGGCCGCGGCGGGATACAAGCTCAGCGCCGCCGCCCTGGCGAAGGTCATCACCCCGCGGGGCGCTGCTGTACCTGATCGATCCGCTCAATCCCCTGGGCAGCTCCTATGACCGGGCTGAGCTGGAGGCCATCGTCGGGCTGGCCCGCGCCCACGACGCGATCATCGTTCATGACTGCACCTACCGGCACTTCGCTGACGGCCACACGCTGGCCGCCGAGCTCTATCCCGAGGGCACGCTGACCACCTACAGCTTCTCCAAGTGGCTCGGCCTGGCGGGCCTGCGGCTCGGCGCAGTCGTCGGCGGCCCCGCGCTGCTGGGCCAGCTGGCCGCCACCCCGTCCAATCCGCTCGGCGCCAACATCCAGGCGCAGCGGGCCGCCATCGCGGGCCTGAAGGTGAAGCAGCCCTGGCTGCGGGAGCTGCGGCAGACTAACCGGCGCAACCAGCAGATCGTCAGCCGGGCCGTCGAGCGCAGCCCGCTGGGCCGGGTGCTGGTCCAGCCGTCCCAGGGCAACTTCCTCGCCATCGACATCAGCGGGCACGGCTGGACCGCTGACCAGGTGTGCGCGGCCCTGCTGGAGCACGACATCTTCGTCCGCTCCGGCACCTACCAGTCCCCGGCGTTCGGGGACAGGTTCATCAAGGTCAGCACGTCCGTGCCGACAGCGTGGGCGCAGCGGTTCGCCGCCGCGTGGGCCGGGCTCGACCCGGCCGGGCCGCGGCCGGCCGAGGAACGCCCGTGACCGCGCTATCCCGGTTCGCGCCGCTGGACGCCGAGGAGTACCAGGCCGCAACGGCGCTCGAGCTCGCGCGGCGGGTCGCCGACGGCACGCTCTCGCCGGTGCAGCTGACCGAGTGCGCGCTGCACCTCGCAAGGGCAGCCGAGCCGGCGATCAACGCCTACGCCGCGCTGCTCCCCGAGCGCGCGCTGCGCGACGCGGCGCAGCGGGAGGCCGAGGCCCGCTCCGGGCAGCTGCGCAGCGTGCTGCACGGCGTCCCGATCGCCGTGAAGGACAACTTCTACTACGCGGGAGAGCCGACCGGCAAGGGATCGCTCACCAGCTCCGATGAGCCGGCGCCGGAATCAGCGCCGATGGTGGAGCGCCTCGTGCAGGGCGGCGCGATCGTCATCGGGAAGACCACCACGCCGGAGTTCGGCTGGAAAGGCACCGGGATCTCCCCGCGCACCGGGGTGACCCGCAACCCGTGGGACCCGGCGAAGAACTCGGGCGGATCCAGCGCCGGCTCCGGCGCCACGGTCGCATCAGGCGCCGTGCCGATCGCCACCGGAACCGATGCCGGCGGCTCGATCCGCATCCCGGCCGCCTTCTGCGGCGTCGTGGGCCTGAAGCCGACGCTGGGCGCGATCCCGGTCTGGCCCGGCACCGTCAACGAGACGCTCTCGCACGCGGGCCCGCTCACCCGCTCCGTCGCCGACGCCCGGGCCGTCCTGGAGCTGACCCGCGGCCCGGCCGCCCGCGACCCCCAGTCGGCGTTCGCCGCGCCGGTCATCGACGCGCCGGGGCGCCAGCTGCGCGTCGGCCTGGTGCGCGAGCCGTTCGGCGTCGCACCGGACGCCGCCGTGGCTGCCGTGTTCGACCAGGCCTGCGCCCTGCTGCGGTCCGCCGGGATCGCCGAGGCGGCCGAGATCGCGGACCTGGGCGCGCCGCTGCCGCGCGACATCTTCGAGGCGATGTGGGTGACCGGTCGCGGGCTGGGATTCGCCGATCTCATCCGCCGCCACGGCGACATCATGGATCCGGGGCTGGCCCGGCTCCTGCCGCTGGCGCAGGCCTACAGCCTCGCCGACTACTACCGGGCGCTGGAGGCACGGCGGGCGTTCAACGCGCGCATGTTCGGCGTGCTGCAGGACTGGGACCTGCTGGTGCTGCCCACCATGCCGGGCACCGCCTTTGCCGCCGAGGCCGAGGTGCCGCCCGGCGGCGAGGCCGGCGCGCCGCTGCCGTGGATCACCTGGACGCCTTACACCTACCCGTTCAATATCACCGGCCAGCCGGCGATCACGCTGCCCTGCGGGCTGGCGGCTGACGGCCTGCCGGCCGGCCTGCAGATCGTCGGCCCGTGGGCCCGCGACGGCCGGGTGCTGGACTTCGCCCAGTCCTGCGAGCGGGCGCTGGAACCGCTCAACCAGGTCCGGGTCGCGCCGCCGCAGCGGGCGGCCCCGTGCTGACCCGGGCGCCGGATGAGGGCGGGTTCCGGCAGGTCAAGGACACCGTGCACCAGCAGCTTCGGGAGGACATCGTGACTGGCGTCCTGCCGCCCGGCACGGTGCTGCGGGAGGCCGAGCTGACCGCGCGCTTCGGGGTGAGCAAGACCCCGCTGCGCGACGCGCTCGTCCGCCTCCAGAAGGACGGCTTCGTGACGATCCCGCCGTACCGGAGCGCGGTCGTGGCCGGCTACAGCCGCACCGACCTGCGCGAGATCTATGAGCTGCGGGAACTGCTCGAAGGCGCCTGCGCCCGCGAGGCCGCGTTCCATATCAGCGCGGACGCGCTCGCCGACCTGGCGCAGAACGTGCAGGCCAGCGAAGCGTGCGTGGCCGGCGAGACCGTAGTCCCGGAGCGGGCCGACGAGCTGGCCGGACTGATCTACCAGTTCGACCTCATCCTGTACGCCCAGGCGCGCAACAGCCGCATCGACGAGATGCTCGGCAATATCCGCAGCCACGTCCAGCGCATCGGCCGCCTGTCCACCCGCATTCCCGGCCGCCTGGCCAGGTCCGTTCCGCAGCACCGGGCCATCTACGAGGCGATCGTGCAGCGGGACGGCGCCGCGGCCGAGGCCCTGATGCGCGGGCACATCCGGTCGGTGATGGCCGATCAGCTCACGAGCATCGCCGGGGCAGCCGAGAGCAAGCGCGGCTAGCGGCGGCGCGGCTCGGAGTACCAGCGCCAGTCGCCCAGCCGGGCCGGCCGGGCAGGTCGCCGCGGCCGGCGGCCCACAGCAGCGCCGCCCAGGGGCGGGCATCTGCTGGCGCGCCGGGGAAGAGCCGGCTGAGCACCCGCGCGCAGAGGTCGGCGGGTGGTTCCCAGGGCACGCCGAGGCCCAGGGCGGCGTCGTGCCCGTGCAGCAGGGTTTCCGCCACGCCCATCGCGGCGAAGCCTTCCGGGTCCGAGGTGCCGTGCGGGTGCCAGGCGCGGGTGGCCGGGGAGGTGGTCGTGACCATCGCCACCAGCAGGGCGCCGCACGCCTCAACCGCCTGGAGCAGGCTTGCCGGGCCTTTCTCCCGGTCCACGTGGATGGCGCTTTGCGCGCCGCCCGGCCGGGTGCTCGTCATCGCGATCGGCACATAGCCGCCCTCGGGCGTGGCCGGGGTCAGCTGGGTGGCATAGGCGAACAAGTCGTCGGCGATGTGCTCGACGGTCTCCCAGCAGTCCCACTCCAGCGAGCCGGCCTGATTGCCCCACGCTTCCGCCGGCGCGCGGCCGAGCGCCGCGGCCGCCAGCCGCACTGCGAGCGTGACATCGGCTGCGGTCACCGGGGCACGGCCGTCCCGGTCCTCGTGCGGTGGCATAGGCGGAACGTACTACAGCTCCTGACTCGCGGACCCGGATCCCGGACCGCGCGCTGATTATCCGCCGGGTTGCGCAGGTGCGGCCGACTAGTCCAGCGGGCCGCGACGGGCGCACCTGCCGGGCGGGGGCAGCGGACATATCCGGGCGGGGCAGCGGACATATGATGCGCGTGCGCGACAATCAGGAGGGCGCCCGTGCCGAGCTACCCGCAATCGGGTCCGCCCTCCGCCGACCTGCTGCTGGCCAATGCCCGCGTGCTGACCATGGACCCGGCCCGGCCGCGGGCGGAGTGGGTCGCCGTGACCGCCGGCCGCATCGCTGCCGTCGGCTCCGGCTCGCCCGGCTTCCGGGCCCGCGAGGTGGCCGACCTGCGTGGTGCCACGCTGCTGCCCGGCTTCCACGACGCCCACAACCACATGGCCTGGTTCGGCCTGTCCCTGGCCGAGGTCGACCTGCGCCCGGAGGTGGCGGGCAGCCTGGAGCAGCTGTATGCCGCGATCACCGAGCGGGCGCAGGCAACCGCGCCGGGCGAGTGGGTCGTCGGCGCCGGCTACGACCAGAACAAGCTCGCGGCGCACCCCGACCGGGACGCGCTGGACCGGGCCGCGCCCGGCCGGCGCGTCTGGCTGCGGCACACCTCGGGCCACATGTGCGTCGTCAGCAGCGCCGTGCTGGCCGACCTCGGCCTGCACGACCGGGCCCGGCAGATCCCGGGCGGGATGATCGTCACCGACGCCGCTGGCCGGCCCACCGGGCTGCTGCAGGAACGCGCCCAGCAGCTCGTCGGCGAGCTCGTGCACCCGTACCCGGTATCGGTCCTGGCCGAGGCGATCGACCGGGCCGGGCAGCGGTACCTGAGCGAGGGCCTGACCAGCGTCACCGAGGCGGGCATCGGCGGCGGCTGGATCGGGCACACCCCGGTGGAACTCGCCGCCTACCAGGCCGCCCGCGACACCGGGCGGCTGCGCGTGCGGGTCGAGCTGATGATCGCCAGCGACGTCCTGCACCCGCTCGCCGCCCATCCCGATGACAACCTGGAGGTGGGCCTGGATCTCGGCATCCGCACCGGATTCGGCGACGACTGGCTGCGGATCGGCGCGATGAAGATCTTCACCGACGGGTCCCTGATCGGCCGCACCGCCGCCATGCACGACGACTACGCCGACGCGCCCGGCAACCACGGCTACCTGCAGGCCGGCGCCGGGGAGCTGGGCGCCGCCATCGTCGCGGCGCACCGGTCCGGCTGGCAGGTCGCCACGCACGCGATCGGCGACGCGGCCATTGACCTGGCCCTGGACAGCTACGCCGACGCCCAGCGGCGGTACCCGCGAAAGGACGCACGGCACCGGATCGAGCACTTCTCCGTCTCCCGCCCCGACCATGTCGCCCGCGTCGCCGAGCTGGGCGTGATCCCGGTCCCGCAGGGCCGGTTCGCCACCGAGATCGGGGACGGCCTGCTGGCCGCGATCGGCCCGGACCGGTATGGGTGGCTGTACCGGCAGCGGTCCCTGCTGGCGGCCGGCGTCCCGCTGCCGGGCAGCTCGGACCGGCCCGTGGTGGCCGGCGCGCCGCTGCTCGGCGTGCACGACATGGTGAACCGGCAGACCGCCGCCGGGGCGCCCTTCAACCCGGCCGAGGCCATCACCGCGGCCGAGGCGCTGCACGCTTACACCAGCGGCTCGGCGTATGCCAGCCGCGCCGAGGGCTCCCGCGGGCAGCTCGCGCCCGGCATGCTGGCCGACCTGGTCGTGCTGTCCGAGGACCCGACCGCGGTCAGCCCGGACCGGATCGCCGGCATCGAGGTCGTGGCCACCTTCGTAGACGGCGAATGCCGGTTCGAGGCGGCGGGCAGCCCGCTACGATAAGCGCCCTCCCCCAGCCCCTGCAGGAGACACGTGGCGAGCCCTCCGCCCGATGCCCGGCCCGACGATCCGCCCGCCGGGCGCGCCGAGGCGATCCTGCTCGGCGGCCGGTCCGGGACCGGCAAGACCAGCGTGGGCTACGAGGTCCACGCGCAGCTGGCCGCCGCCGGGATCCGGCACTGCCTCATCGACGGCGACAACCTCGACATGGCCTACCCGGATCCGCGCAAGCACGGCCTGGCCGAGCGCAACCTCGCCGCCATGTGGGCCAGCTACCGCGCGCTGGGCTACCGCCGGATGGTCTACACCAACACCGCCAGCGTGCTCAGCGAGGTCACGGCCGCGCTGACGGGCGCCATGGGCGACCAGCCGCGGGTCACGGCCATCCTGCTGACCTGCACCGATGCGACGGCCCGGCAGCGCCTCGCGAAGCGTGAGACCGGCTCGGAGCTGGACCTGCACATCGAGCGCAGCAACCGCATGGCCCGCCGGCTGGCGGCCTACGTGCCGGACTCGGTGCACCGGGTCGGCACCGATGACCGCCCGGTCACCGAGATCGCGGCCGAGGTCATCACCCTGTCGGGCTGGGCCGGCGGCAGCCCGGCCGGATGACCTCCCGCACCTCCCGCACCGCAGCATCCCCGGCCACGGCGCCGCTGAGTCAGTAGTCCTGGCGGATCAGGTCGGCGGCCCGCTCGGCGGTGCTCATGACCGTGACCACCGGGTTGACCGACGGGATGACCGGGAACACCGAGGCGTCGGCGACCCGCAGGCCGGTCACGCCGCGGACCCGCAGCGCCGGGTCCAGCACCGCCAGCGGGTCATCGTCGGCACCCATCCGGCACGTGCCGCTGACGTGGTAGACCGTCTGATGGGTGGCCCGGGCGAGGGCGGAGATGTCGGCATCGGAGGTCGCGTCCGGGCCGGGGAACACCTCGCGGACCAGCTGCGATGCCATCGGCTCCGCCGCGCCGATCCGCCGGGCCGCGCGCACCGCCGCGACCAGGACGGCCTCATCCGCGCCCGCCGGGTCAGTGAAGTACCGGTAGTCAATCGACGGGCGCTCGGCCGGGTCAGCGCTGGTGATCCAGACCCGGCCGCGGCTGCGGGGCCTGGCCACGTTCGGCGCGATCGCCACGTAGTGCGGCGGCATCGCGACGCCGCGGGCGACGACATGGTCGACCCACGCCTGCACCGGGAAATGCATCGCGATGTCCGGACGCTGCGCCTGCGGGCTCAGCCGCAGCAGGGCCCCGGCGTCCCAGCCGGTCGCGCACACCGGCGGCACCGGCTGCGCCACCTCCCACACCACGATGCCCTCCGCGTGGTCCATCAGGTTCTCGCCGACGCCCGGCAGGTCGGCGCGGACCTCGACGCCCGCGTCCTGCAGGACGGCGGCCGGTCCGATCCCGGATAGCTGCAGCAGGCGCGGCGAGTCGATGGCCCCGGCGCACACCACGACCTCCCGGCGGGCCCGCAGCTCAGCGGTCGTGCCCTGGCCGTCGCGGACGGCGACGCCGGTCACCCGGTCGCCGGACAGCAGCAGCCGCAGCGCCCGGGTCTGCAGCAGGACACGCAGGTTAGGCCGGCTGCGCTGGGCCGGATGCAGGTAGCAGATCGAGGAGGAGGACCGGGTGTTGGTGTCCGGGCGGTAGCCGATCTCGAAGAACCCGGTGCCCTCGATGACGTCCGCATCGTTCCAGGACGACCGGACTGGCAGGTCCAGCGCGGCGTGCGCCGAGCGGATGACGTCAGCCACGAACGGGTTCTGGTCCTGCGGCGGCACCGGCGTGATCGGCGTCCGGAGCCGGTCGAAGTACGGGTGCACCGTCGCGGCGTCCCAGCCGGCCGCGCCGAGATCCACCCACTCCTGCAGGTCGGCCACCCGCGGCCGCCACGAGATCATGGTGTTGGCCGTGGAGCAGCCGCCCAGGATGCGCAGCCGGGCCTGCCGGATGCCGGAATTGCCGCGCAGCTGCGGGACGGACCGGTAATCCAGGTCGTACTCCCCCTCGAGCATCTCCGCCCACCGGCGGATCGACCGGGCCCGCGGCTCATGCTCGTCACTGGGGCCCCACTCGACCAGGCCCACCGAGATCGCCGGGTCCTGCGCCAGCCGCGCGGCCACGATGCAGCCCGCCGTGCCGCCGCCGACGACGAGATAGTCGAACTCCCTCACGCAGGCTCCTTCCGGCCCGGCCGCGCCGGGCCCGCGGCTCACGACGGCGGGTAACCCACCAGCAGCACCCCGCGGCAGTCCTCGGCGCCCGCGCGGTAGACGTGCGGGCCGTCACCGCTGTACCGGGCGAAGTCGCCGGGGCCGAGGGTGAGCGGCTCGCTGGCCGGGCCGACGGTGATCGATCCGGAGTGCACCAGCACCCGCTCGACGACGCCGGTGCCGTGCGGACTGCCCCGGTGCTCGGCGCCGGCCGGCAGGAACATGTCGAACACCTCGACCAGGCCGCCGCGCTCGATGCGGTCCAGCAGCCGCAGGTCCAGCTGCCCGCCGGGCGCGGACCCGAGGACCCGCGCGCCCTGCTGGGCCCGGACGACCACGGTGGTGGTCTCCCGCCGGTCCTCCAGCAGGTCACTGAACGGCACGCCCAGCCCGATGGCCAGCGACCACAGCGTCTCGATGGTCGGGTTGCCGCGGCCCTGCTCCAGGTTGGCCAACGTCGCCTTGGCCAGGTCAGCGCGGGTGGCGAGAGTGGCCAGCGACAGGCGGCGGGCGGTGCGCAGCCGGTGCAGGTTGGCCGCCAGGACATCGCCCACTTCCGCGAAGGCCCGGTCCGCTGAGTCACCCGCCATGCTCACCGCCATCTTCATCCGGCATGCCAGTGAACTATACCAACGGTCTAATGAGGTGTTACGCTGCGCCGGTCGGTGCGTGCGGTTTTCGTGCTGTTTGGCAGGGTGACATGCTGAACTCGGCTTTCGACCCGGCGGCGATCGCCGCGGATGCCATCGCGCTGGCCGAGCTGCCCGGCGGCACCGGTGACGAGTCGGTGCGCATCGACTGGCTGCGCGACCGGCTGGCCGGGGCACCCGGCGGCCGGCACACCGACGCGGCCGGCAACCTGGTGTGGGCCTTCGGGCCGCCGCCGTGGCGGCTGGCCCTGCTGGTGCACGTCGATGACGTCTTCGGCCCGGCCACCACGCGGGGCATCACCGAGCGCGACGGCTGGCTGTGCGGTCCGGGCATCGGCGACAACGCCATCGCCGTCGCCACCACGGTGGCGGTCGCCGGGCAGCTGACCGCCCCGCCCGGCGAGCCGGGCCAGCTCCCCCTGGTCGTCGTCTTCACCGTGGCTGAGGAAGGGCTCGGCGCGCTGCGCGGCGCCCGGCACGCCTGCCGTGAGCTGCAGCCCGAGAACGTGATCGCCCTGGAAGGGCACGGCGCCGACCGGGTGTTCACCACCGCCGTGGGCTCGCTGCGGGTGCGGCTCGCGGTGACCGGGCCCGGCGGCCACTCGTGGTGGGACCGCGGCCGCCCGAGCGCCGTTCATGATCTCGTCCGGCTGCTGGCCGAGCTCATCGCCGGCTGCCCCGCCGGGCTGTCGGTCAACGCGGGCCTGGTCGACGGCGGGACCGGGGTGAACGCCATCGCCGCCGCGGCCAGCGCGACCGTCGAGTGGCGCTCGGCCGACCAGGCGGCGCTCACCCGGCAGGACGCCGCACTGGACCGCCTGGCCGCCGCGCCCGGCCTGCAGCTGTCGGTGCAGCGCCTGGACAGCCGCCCGGCCGGCTCGCTGCCGCTCAGCCATCCGCTGGTCACCGCCGTCCTGCGGGCCCGCGGCGCGGCGGGCCTGCCGGCGACCCCGGCGGACGGGTCGACCGACGCCAACGCGGCCCTGGCGGCCGGCATCCCGGCGCTGGCCCTGGGCTGCTGCGAGGGCGAGAACATGCACGCCCCGGACGAGCGGATCCGGGCCGCCACGATCGCCGCCGGCGCCGGGCAGCTGCGCGCCGTGCTGACCGAGCTGCTCGACCTGGCCCCGGCCCCGGCGCGCGACTGACCTGACCCTGAACCGGCCCCCGACTGCAAAGGAATCACCAGTGCTGCGAACCGGCAAGGACTACATCGAGTCGCTGCGCGACGGCCGGGAGGTGTGGATCGACGGCGAGCGGGTGGACGACGTGACCACCCACCCGGCGTTCGCGCCGATCGTCGGCGTCCGCGCGCGGATCTACGACCTCGGCCAGCAGGCCGGGACCACGGACCTGCTCAGCTACGCCGACACCGAGTCCGGCGAGCGCTGCGCGACCACCTCGCGCCCGCCGCGGACCCGCGAGGACTGGCGGGCCAAGCGGTCCACGGTCGACACCATCCTCGATGACGCCGGCGGGGTGGTCACCCGGGTCGGCGACGAGACGGTCGGCGAGATGTGGTCGCTGTTCGACGGGCAGAACGTGCTGAACGAGATCGACCCGCAGTTCTCGGCCAACATCGCCGCGCACGTCCGGCGCGCGCAGCTGCTCGACCCGTTCCACGTGTCGGCCAACACCGACCCCAAGGGCAACCGCTCGATCCGGCCGCAGGACCAGGACCCCGACGTGCTGCTGCACGTGGCCGGCGAGACCGACAACGGCATCGTGGTGCGCGGCGCCAAGTTCGAGACCGCGGCCGCCTACGCCAACCAGGCGTTCGTGAAGCCGACTATCGGCGAGTGGAACAACGAGGTGCTCAGCGACTACGCGGTCGGCTTCCTGGCCGACATGGGCGCACCCGGCATCCGGCACATCTGCCGGTCCGCCTTCGGCAGCCAGCGCGATCCCGAGGACTACCCGCTTTCCAGCCGTTACGACGAGATCGACACGATGATCGTCTTCGACGACGTGGAGATCCCCTGGGAGAACGTCTTCTTCTACCGGCACACTAAGGCCGCCGCGTTCATCCGGGCGACGCTGCACCGGTACAGCATCTTCCCCTACGTTCAGCGCTACGCCCGGTTCGCCAGCTTCCTGCTCGGCGTCGCCTACGCCAGCGCCCGCTCAACCGGGGTCACCATGCACCAGGCCGTGCGGGAGAAGATCGCGCAGATCGCCTGCTACCGGGAGGGCATTAACGCCCACCTCACGGCGGCGATCGAGCTGGCCGAGCCGAGCCCGGGCGGGCTGCTGATGCCGAACCAGCAGATGATGTACGCCGCGCGGGTATTCGCCTCCACCCAGCTGCCGGCCGTCATGCACACCGTCCGCGACCTGTGCGGGTGCCAGGTCAGCCTGATGCCCAGCAAGGCGATGTTCGACGCTCCCGGGGCCGGGGACTGGCTGCGCAAGTACTTCACCATCGGCGAGATCCCCGCAGAGGAACGGCGCAAGCTGTTCGCGCTGGCCCGCGACCTGCTCAACTCCGACTACGCCGGGCACCGGCTGACCTTCCAGCTGTTCGCGCAGTCGCCGCCGTTCTCGCACCTGCTGGCGGTCTACAACAACTACGACTTCAGCGGCCCGCTGGACCTGGTGTCCCGGTACTCCGGCGTCGCGGACGCGGTGCGCAAGTGACCGGGCCAGCTCCCCGCAGGCCGGTCACGGCTGGCGGGCACCTGCGGATCCGGCCGTTCAACACCGCCGACAGCTATCCCGAGCAGCGGCTGGACAACGACCTGTGCCAGGCGGTCGTCGCCGGGAACACGATCTACCTGCGCGGCCAGGTGCCGCAGGACCTGGACACCGGCGCCAGCGTGCACCCCGGCGACCCGGCGGCGCAGGCCGGGCAGGTCATGGCCAACATCACGACGCTGCTCGCCGAGGCCGGCGCCGAGGTCGCCCACGTGGTGTCGTGCACCGTCTACCTGACCGACATCCGGCACCGCGAGCCGGTGTACCGGGTGCTCGGCGAGCACCTGCGCGGCGTCTACCCGGTGTTCACCGGCCTGGTCGTGGCCGCGCTCGCCCGGCCCGAGTGGCTGGTCGAGGTCACCGTCGTGGCGGTCCGGCCATGACGCTCTCCCTGGTGGGCCGCTGCGAGCAGACCGGCGCGGTCGGCGCGGTCATCACCTCGGCCAGCATGGCGGTGGCCGCGCGGTGCGCGGCGGTCCGGGCCGGCGTCGGCGCGGTGTGCAGCCAGAGCAAGACCGACCCGCGGCTGCGCACGGCGCTGCTGGACCTGATGGCCGACGGGGCCTCCGCCGCCGACGCCCTGGCGCACCTGACCGCCCGCAGCACCGACGTGACTTACCGGCAGCTGTCCGCCGTCGACGCGGCCGGCGGCTCGGCCGCCTGGTCCGGGGACCTGGCGCTGGGCGAGGCGGCCGATGTCTGCGCTGACGGCGCCGCCGCCGCGGGCAACCTGCTGGCCGATCCCGGCGTGCCGGCGGCGATGCTCGCCGCCTTCCGGGACACCGCCGGCGACTCCCTCGGTGACCGGCTGATCGCCGCCGCGCGCGCCGGGCTGGCGGCCGGCGGCGAGGTCAGCCCGGTGCGGTCGGCCGGGCTGCTGATCGCCGACGTGATGCCCTGGCCGGTCACCGACCTGCGGGTGGACTGGCACGACGACCCGGTCGGGGAACTGGCCCGGCTGTGGCAGCGCTGGCAGCCGCTGGCCGGGAGTTACGTGCACCTCGCGCTGCGGCCGGGCGAGGTGAGCTTATGCGCGGCCTGGCGGGCGCGACCGCTCTTATTACCGGTGGCGGCTCGGGTATCGGGGCCGCGTGCGCCGCCCGGCTGGCCGCCGAGGGTGCGGCGGTCGCCGTCGCCGACGTGCGCGGCGCGGCGGCCGCGGCGGTGGCCGCGGACATCACCGGGGCCGGCGGCCGGGCGATCGCGATCAGCTGTGACGTCACCTCCGACGACCAGGTCGCCGGCGCGGTCGCGCAGTGCGCCCGCGACCTCGGCGCCCCGCGGCTGCTGGTCAGCTCGGCCGGGATCGCGCTCGGGGAGGGCGGCGTGACCGGCGCCGCGCCGGCCGACTTCGACACGGTCCTGGCCGTGAACGTGCGCGGCACCTTCCTGGCCGCCCGGCACGCCGTGCCGCGCATGATCGAGGCCGGCGGCGGCGCGGTGGTCACCCTGTCGTCGGTCTTCGGGTTCCGGGCCCCGCCCGGCGAGTGCGCCTACGCCGCCAGCAAGGCCGCGATCGTGAACCTGACCCGGCAGATGGCCCTGGACTACGCGAGCCAGGGCGTGCGGGTGAACTGCGTCTGCCCGTCGGACTGCGACACGCCGATGATCGATGCCCTGGTCGCGAAGGAAGCGGACCCGGCCGCGGCCAAGGCCGCGCTCGGCGCGGCCATCCCGATGGGCCGGCTCGGCCGGGCAGAGGAGGTGGCCAGCGCGGTGGCGTTCCTGTGCAGCGACGAGGCCTCGTTCATCACCGGCGCGGCGCTGCCGGTCGACGGCGGGTTCCTGGCCCGGTGACCGGGACCGTGCGGGCCGGCCTGGCCCAGTGGACGCCCGGCCGTGATCCCGGCGCCAACCTGCGCACTGCCGAGCAGGCGCTGTCAGACCTGGCCGCGCGCGGCTGTGACCTGGCGGTCCTGCCCGAGCTGTGGCTATGCGGCTACCGCAGCGGCACGCTCGGCGCCGACGCGCGGGCCGCCGCTGAGCCGATCGGCGGACCAGTGCAGCAGCGCCTGGCCGCCGCGGCCCGGGCAGCCGGGATGGTCGTGTGCGCCGGCAGCTTTCCCGAGCTGGACGGGGGCGCGCTGTTCAACACCGCCGTCGTCTACGGCCCGGACGGCGCCCTGCTGCTGCGGCACCGCAAGAGCTGCCTGTACGGGGCCGAGCCGGAGGTCTTCCAGCCCGGCCGCGAAGTCAGCGCCGCGGACATCGCCGGGCTCGGCCGGGCCGGCCTGTGCATCTGCTTCGACGGCGACTTCCCCGAGACCGCCCGCGCCCTGCGCGGCGCCGGCGCCGGGCTGGTGCTGCACCCGTCGGCCTACGAGGCGGGCGCGGAGACCTGGTGGGACACCATCTACCCGGCCCAGGCCCTGTGCAACGGGCAGTGGTGGATCTCCGCCAACCAGCACGGCGGCGTCGGCGCCGACCGGATGCTCGGCGGCAGCCGCATCATCGCCCCCGACGGCCGCACCGTGGCCGCCGCCCCGCGCCACCGCGATCAGGTGGACGCCCCCGAACTGCTCGTCGCCGACCTTGCCGTCGACGGAGAGCTAGCCACCGCTGCTGCCACCGGCGGCGTGCTGTGGTCACTACCGCCCCGGAGACCGGAGGACACGCTATGAGCAAGGGGTCGACCATTGAGCCCGCGGCGCTGGAGCGCCGCACGATCGACATCATCCCGCTGGCCGAACGGCACGGGAAACCCCGCGACCTGTTCACGATCTGGTTCAGCTCCAACATCATGCCGCTGACCTTCGTGACCGGCGCCCTGGCCTCGGCGGTGTTCGGCCTCAGCTTCTGGTGGAGCCTGATCGCCATCATCGTCGGCAACGGCGTGGGCGCGCTGTTCATGGCCCTGCACTCGGCGCAGGGCCCGCGGCTCGGCGTGCCGCAGATGATCCAGAGCCGCGCCCAGTTCGGCTACTTCGGCGCCCTGCTGGTCGTGCTGGTTGCGGTGGCGATGTATGTCGGCTTCTTCGCCTCCAACCTGGTGCTCGGCGGCCAGTCGCTCAACCAGCTGGCCAGCGGCATCAGCGTCGACACCGGCATCGTCATCTGCGCCGTTGTCAGCCTGGTCATCACGATCTTCGGCTACGACATGATCCACGCGGTGAACCGGTATGCCGTCCTGCTGTTCGGCGGCGTGATGATCCTCAGCCTGATCTTCATCGTCGCGGTGCACGGCCTGCCGTCGGGCTTCCTGTCGGCCGGCAAGTTCACCGGCGGCGGCTTCCTGTCCGCGGTGTCCCTCGGCGTGCTGTGGCAGATCGCCTACGCGCCCTACGTCTCGGACTACTCGCGCTACATGAAGCCGGACAACGAGGCCGGCTCCACGTTCTGGATGTCCTACTGGGGAACCGTGCTCGGCAGCACCCTGCCGATGATCCTCGGCGCGCTGGTCGGCGTCGCGTCCAGCAACCCGGACCAGATCGCCGCGCTGAAGACCCTCAGCGGCGGCGTCGGCTGGCTGGTCATGCTGATCTTCGCCCTCGGGATCATGGACACCAACTCGATCAACCTGTACGGCGGCGTGCTGTGCTCCATCACCACCGGGCAGACCTTCGCGCGGCGCTGGCTGCCCGGCGCCCGGGTGCGGGCCATCCTGTCGGTCGCCATCGTGGCCCTGTCGCTCATCCTGGCCATCGGCCTGCAGGCCAACTTCCTGACCAACTACACCAACTTCATCCTGCTGCTGCTGTACGTGCTGATCCCGTGGACCGCGATCAACCTGGTCGACTACTACCTGATCCGGCATGGCGAGTACGACGTCGAGGCGTTCTTCGACCCCAGCGGCGGCCAGTACGGGCGGGTCGGCTGGATCGGGATCGGCGCCTACTTCGTCGGCATCCTGGTCGAGATCCCGTTCATGTCCACGTCCCTGTACACCGGCCCGGCGGCCAGCGCTATGAACGGCACCGACCTGTCGTGGCTCGTCGGCCTGGTCATCACCGTGCCGCTGTACTACCTGCTCGCCATGCGCACGGTCGCGCGCCGGCCCGTTACCCCGGCTCCCGCCGCGAGCTGATAACGCTGGCCGGGCCGCAGTTAGCCAGGCCTGACTGAGACCTCCGGGCGCGGGGCCAGTGTCACTCGCTGGCCCCGCGCCCGGAACGCGGTTCGGGTTACCGCGGCGCCGTAGGCTAAGCAATCGTGGAACCGCTCGCGAAGTTGGCACCCGAGCTGCTCCCGCTCTGGCAGGCGGTCCACAGCCGGCTGTCTTCGGGGCGCCCGGTGAACCGGGTACGGATCGGTCCCCTGGATGGTCGTCAGCAGGCCGCGCTGGCGGACCTGCTCGGTCTGGCCCGGCTGCCGGGCGAGCGGCCATCCGTCTCCCTTGCTGCCCTTGATCAGGTTCTCGCGGACTCCGTGGGATGCGGCGCCAGCCAGGTCGTGACCGAGCTCATTGGCCCGCTAGGTGACCGGGCCGGTGACCGGGAACGAGAGATGACCCGGCGAGACGAGCTATGGGCGTGGCTGGCCGGGCACCCAGTGGTCCGCGCGCAGCCTGCACTTACCTCGTGGGTCAGCGGCCTGCAGCGGGCAGGCCTGGCACGTGGCTCAGTGGCCCGGGTCCGTCATGAGCTCACCTGTGCCCTGCATGTCGTGGCGGAACTACCTGCGTCAGGCATACCCCTGCCAGTGCTAGCCGACCAGGTCCTGGGCGATCCGCACGGTCTCGACGACGGAGCGCGGTACGCCGGGCTGGTACTCCGGGCCCTGGCCGTGATGTATGACGTCTCGCCGCCAGGCAACGCCCAGGAACGGCGGGCCTTGTGGGAGCGGGCCGGCGTAGCAGATGACGAGCTCTCGGCCGTGGTGCTAGCCGCAGGCATACGCCCGAGCGGTGACGATGTCGCTGCGCGGATCCTGCGAATGTGCTCGGATGCCGGGCAGGCCGCGGCGCTGACTCTGGGCCAGCTCCGCACGGCGGACTGGACGGCTGGCCCTGCTGATGTCTGGATATTCGAGAACCCCAGCGTGCTGGCCATGGCTCTCGCCCGGTTCGGCCGACGCTGCCCGGCGATCGCCATCACCTCCGGCTGGCCCAACAGTGCTGTCGTCCTCCTCCTGCAGCGGCTGACCGCCTCGGGTGCCTGCCTGCACTATCACGGGGACTTCGACGGCGAGGGCCTGCGCATTGCGGCCGCTGTCGTGGCCCGGACCGGCGCGAGGCCGTGGCACATGACAAGCGCCGATTACCTCCGGGCGGTGACGCATGGCCCGCCGGTGGGCCGGATGAGCGACGTTCCCTGGGACGCCAGCCTGGCCGCGCACATGGCCGGTGCTGGCATCTCCGTACCAGAGGAACGGGTGGCCGCGGAACTTCTCGGCGAACTGTCCGTGTGAACCCGGACTGTCACCGCCGCGCCTTACCTTAGTCGTGACTACTGACCGCGGACTGGAGGGCCGATGGATCACCTCCGCGTGCCGCCGGAGATGTTCCGGTTCACCCACGGGGACCGCGCCGGGCTATATGTGTCGATGCTGCATGCCTTCGGCGAGGCGAATGAACGGCTGGAGACGGCGCTGGGCATCGACGACATCCGGGCCCGGCTGCGGTCGGTCGGATGGCTTGACGCGTTAGCGGA
Organism: uncultured Actinomycetota bacterium; assembly: GCA_963780555.1. Classification (GTDB taxonomy): domain Bacteria; phylum Actinomycetota; class Actinomycetes; order Streptosporangiales; family Streptosporangiaceae; genus DASUBV01. The sequence goes on from CAWACD010000002.1 coordinate 2,451,599, forward strand.
TGAAGACCTGACCTCGGCTCTCGGGCAGCTCCGCGACTGGAACCTGGTCGATGTCATCCAGAACCACGCCGAGGACTACCGCAGCGCGAGCGAGTACGAGCGGCGCAATCTCCAGTATTCCCTGACCCGGCAGGGCGAGGCTGCGCTGGCGGGCGTCCAGCACGCCATGGCCGTGCTGACCGCCGCGGGCGCACTCCAGACGGCAGTTCTCGACGCGATCGGCGACCGACTGGGTGACCTGCTGCACGAGCTGGAGGCCGGCTCCGAGCGCCGGGTCTTCACGACTCTGACCGAGTTGGAGGGACACCTCGAGGCGCTGCGGGCCAATACCAAGCAGTTCAACGGCGAGCTCCAGCGGTTGCTCCGGGCGGACGGCGCCGACCTGGCCACGTTCCACGAGGTCAAGGCCTCGACGGTGGCTTACCTTCAGGAATTCCTGACTAATCTCGACCACCGGGCTCACACCATTGCCGCCCGGATCGCCCGGGTCGAGGACTACGGCATCGGGCTAATGCACAAGCGCGCCCTGACCGGGGCCGACCTGCCGCAGCTGACCGGTGCCGATCCCGGGCCGGCCTGGCTGGAGCACCGCCGCGCCCGGTGGGAAGGCCTGCGCGCCTGGTTCCGGCCCGCAGCTGATGCGCCGCCTCGCGTCGAGGAACTGCACCTGGTGGCCCGGCGGGCCATCATCACGCTGCTTCAGGTACTGGACCGGATCACCGAGTCCCGTAACCGGGCCAGCAGCGCGGCCGCCGACTTCCGCGAGCTCGCCCGCTGGTTCACCCTCGCCCCCGGGCAGGACGACCTCCACCGTCTGTGGTCGGCGGCGTTCGGCCTGACCCCGGCCCGGCACGGTCATCTCGCCCACCCGGACCCGGACCTGATCAGCTCGTCAGCTTCGTGGCGCGAGGCACCCCCGGTGCAGGTCTCCCCGCTGCTGCGCGCGGCCGGGCGCACCGAGCGCTTCAGCCGGACTGGCAAGATCCGTGATGTTGAGTCGATCCGGGCCGCACGTGCCCGGCGTGCCCGAGCCGAGCGCGCTGAGCTGGAGGCGGCCTGGGACCGTCTCGGGACCAGCGGCGCTGCCCGGCTATCTGACTTCGATGGCCTCGATGAGACTCTGTTCGAGCACCTGCTGGAGTTGCTGGGCCAGGCGCTGGCCGCCAGCCCGGACTCCTCAGGCGTGCGGCGGGGCACCACCACCGACGGGCGGGTCGAGATCATCCTGACTCCGCCGGAAGACAGCACCCTCGCCGAGCTGACCACCAGGGCCGGTACTTTCCGGGGACCCGATTACAAGATCGATATCAGGACGGCCGGAGCGCGCCGTATCCTGCGCGCGCGTGAGGCCGGATCGTGAGCGTCCTCAGCAATCAGCTGGCCATCCTGGAGCGTGAAGAGGTGGCCCGCGGCATCCGGCTGCTGCTGGCCAGTCCGCTGATCAGCAGCCGTACGGCAGGCGACATGTTCGACCTGGTGCGGCGCCGGCGCGAGCCGATCCGCCGCTGGTTCGACTACTACTGCGGCTGGACCCTGATCGTCGAGCCCCGGCTGGGCTACGCCCGCCTGGTCAAGATCCGCCCGGCCACCGACCCGAGCCGGCCAGCCCGGCGGGCGAGGTCCGGCCGGGCACCCTTCGACCGCCGCAGGTACGTCCTGCTCTGCCTGGTCGCCGCCGAGTTGCTGGCCGTCCCGTTCACCACCATCAGCCTGCTGGCGGACCGGATCAGCCGGGCGAGTGCCGCCGACCCCGTCGTAGCCCCGTTCGACTCGGCGAAGCGCGCCGAGCGAATGGCCTTCGTCGACGTGCTACGGCTGCTGGAGTCCTACGGAGCGGTGGAGGTCGTCGACGGAGCAACAGAGGCATTCGTCGACACGGCCGCTGCCAAGGTGCTGTACCGGGTCGATGCGACGCTGCTGCTCCGCCTGCTGGCGGCCCCGGTAGGACCGTCCCAGCTGGCTGTCCCCGCCGAGGATGTCCCGGTGCGCTTCGATGACCTGCTCAGCCAGGTGGTCCTGGAACGGCGATACGGCCGGACCGCTGACGATGGGTCGGACGCGGTGCCGGCCTCGGAGACGCAGCGCAATCTCTGGCTGCGGCACTCTGTATTCCGCAGGATCATCGATGACCCGGTGCTGTACCTGGACAGCCTGTCGGCCGAAGAGCGCGCTTACATCACCTCCCCCACGGGGCGACGCCTGCTGCGGGACGCGGCGGACCAGGGCGGCTTCATCCTGGAGGACCGGGCCGACGGAATGATGTTCATCGACCCCGATGCCCTGGCCACGGACAGCCGGTTTCCCGACGACGCCAGCACGGCCAAGGTCGCTGCGCTCCTGCTGCTGGACAGCCTCACCGGGCCTTCGGCTACCGAGCAGCTCGAGATCGCGGCGGCCGGCCTGCTGGACCGCTTTCCCCGGTGGGCCAGGACGTACCGGGAAACCGACGGCTGCCAGCAACTCGTGCGTGATGCGCTTGCGGTGCTGACTGGATTCGGCCTGGTCCGTGTCTCAGGCGGGCTCGTTTTCCCGCTGCCGGCCGCGGCCCGGTATGCCGTCGGCCCGGTCCGGGCCGCCGGCCCAGATGCTGAGGAGCCCGTGAATTGACGGTCACCGAGTTGCCGCGCCGAGCGGCTCTGCCGGACAGAAGACAGGCCGGGACGGATCAGCTGCCGCGATGGATCCCGGCCAGGGCCGGGATCATCAACGTCTGGCGGTACTACGACGAGACCTTCACGTTCCACCAGGGACGCCTGCTGCTGCGCGGGCCGAATGGCAGCGGTAAGTCCAAGGCCTTGGAGCTGCTGCTGCCGTTCCTGCTCGACGCGAACCTGCGGGCCAGCCGGCTGTCAACCTTCGGTTCCGGCGAGCGCACCATGCACTGGAACCTGATGGGCGAGGGTGCGGCCGGCACGACCAGGGTCGGTTACGTCTGGCTGGAATTCCAGCTTCAGCCCGACCGCTGGTTCTGCTGCGGCTGCCGGCTCCAGGCCAGCACGCACACTACTAGCGTCCACGCTGACTATTTCACGACCAGCCAGCGGATCGGCACGCCCGGCGGCGTAGCACTGGTGAACCCGGCGGGCCAGCCCCTGACACGGGCCGCCCTGGAGGAGGCCCTCGGTGACCAGGGCATGGTGCATGGCAACTCCGGGGACTACCGGGCAGCCGTCCGGGCGACGCTGTTCCACGGCCTGAGCGATCAGCGCTATGACGCCCTCATTACCGCGCTGCTCCAGCTGCGGACGCCCAAGCTGTCCCAGCGGCTGGACCCGGCGTTGCTGTCCACACTGCTATCCCGCGCCCTGCCGCCCCTCGGGCAGCAGGAGATCACCGACCTGGCCGAGGGGTTCGAGCGTCTCGACCGGCAGCGGGAGCGGCTGAAGACCCTGGACGACGACGTCGCGGCAGCCCGTCTGCTCGCAACCCGGCAGCGCTCGTATGCCCAGCGCGTGCTACGCGGGCGGGCGGCAGCACTGATCTCGGCCACCACCGAGCTCGACAAGCTGACCAAGACTGCCCGCCGCTCGGCAGAGGACTACGAGGTCGCCGCGGCCCAGCAGGAGCAACTGGGCGCCCACGCCGCCCAGCTCGAGACCGAGGTCGCTGCCGACACCGCGCGCGTCGACGGCATCACCAGCAGCGATGCCTACCAGCAAGGCCAGGAGCTGGACAAGTTGCGGCAGCGCGCCGCCCGCACCCGGGATCAGGCCGCCGCGCGCACCGCTGAGGCAGGCCGGCGCCGCTCCACGGCCACCTGTGATGAGGATCTTCGCCTCAAGTTCGTGAAGAGCACCGAACAGCAGGCCAGGGTCGTCGACAACTACAGCAACGATGCGCAGGCTGCCGCCCGCCGCGCGGGCATGCCCGGGGTACACCAGGAGATCCACGCGAGCCTGGCAGGCACCGCCACCCGTCCCCGGACCCTACTGCGGGCCGCAGTCGCCAGCCGCTGCCATCAGCTGACCGGAGTACGGAAGGCGCTCGAGGATCACGACCGCGAGGTGAGCGCCCGCCAGCAGGCTGAAGCCGAGCTTGAGGAGGCACGCAACCGGCTGGTCGGGGCCCGCGCCGACCAGGAGGCCGCTGCCCGGCGGCATGAGCAGGCGGTCGCCGACCTGGCGGGCGCACTGACCGGATGGGCGGCCGGCTGCCGGGAGCTGAGGTTCGACGAGCCAGCAGCATTCCTGCCGGTCATCGAATCGGAGCCGGCGGTGCTCCGGATGATCAGCGCCGTGGCGGAAGCAGTGCTGGAGTCGATCACTGCGAAGGAGACCGCCATTCGGGCGCAACAGGAGGCGGTACGGGACGAGCGCGACGGACACGCCGCCGAGGTAACCCGCCTCGCAGGACAGCAGGACCTGCCGCCGGAAGCGCCACTGTCCCGCACTGCCGACCGCGGCGCGATGACCGGGGCGCCGCTGTGGCGGCTGGTGGACTTCATTGACCAGGTGCCGCCGGGCACGCGGGGTCTGGTTGAGGCTGCGCTGGAGGCTGCGGGCCTGCTCGACGCCTGGGTCGGGCAGACGGGCACAGTCGAGGGGCACGACATATTCGCCGATGCTGCCGTGATCGGAAGCGCTCCCGGGCAGTCACTCGCAGACATCCTGACCCCGGTGCCCCACCCGGGCGTGCCGACCGACCTGATCCGGCGGCTCCTAGCCGCGATCGCCTTCGGCGATCACCTGCCCGCCCACCCCGCAGCGATCGGAGCCGACGGCACCTGGCGGCTGGCCAGCCTGCATGGCAGCTGGCGCAAGGAGCGGCCCGAGCATATTGGCGCGCTGGCCCGGCGGCATGCCCGCGAGCAGCGGATCGCCTGGCTTCGCGGGCAGATCGACGCGTGCGGTGAGCGACTTGCTGAGCTAGATGTCCGGCTAGCTGGCCTGGGAGCCCGGCGCGCAGTCGTGGCGAGTGAGCGAGAGGACCGGCCACGGCACCAGGAACTGGCAGCTGCCAGCGAGCGGCTGACCCGCACCGAGTCAGCCGTGGCTGCCCGGGACGGGATCGTGCGCGAGCGACTCAGCGCTGTCTCCTCATGCGAGCAGCGAGTCAGAGCGGCACAGCGGATACTGACCGCGCTAGCGGCCGAGCACGGCCTGCCCGCGGATCGCGCAGCGCTGGACGCACTGGCCACGGCGATCGACAGCTTCCGCGACCAGGAGGAGGCCTGGCTGGACGAGCACGAGCGCCTGGGCGCTGCGCGAGAGAAGCTCGACTCGGTCACTACACAGGCCAGCCGCTCAGCCGAGATCGCCGGCCAGCGTGAGCAGGACGCTGCCCAGGCCAGGGCCGAGCGAGACGAGCTGACCGCCATGCTCGCCGCCGTGGAAGCCACCATAGGCGCGGACTACCGCGATACCCTCGCCCGGCTGGCCGACCTCCGGGGCCGCCTGGATGACCTTGGCTGCCAGCTCGGCACCGCCCGCCGACAGATCCCTGAGATAGCCCGGAGGCTTGGTCACCTCGAAGCCCGGCGGACAACTGACGCGCACGCCCAGGACATGGCTATAGCCGCCCGCGACACTGCCGCGGTCCGGTTCCGGCATCTTACGAGTGGCGTCTTCCCGGCGGACGGCGAGATCGAGGATCTCGCCCGCTTCCAGGCAACGCTGGCGGGGTCTGACGGCGTTCGCGCCACGCTGGATGCCGCCCGCCAGGTCGCCGCGGTCTGGCCGACTGTCCCGTACACGCCGGCCAGCATCGGCGACGCCCTGCACCGCCTGTCGGAGTCCGTGCACGCTAGCCGGTCGTCACTCAGCACGCCGGCCGACCTGGAGCTGGTCACTGACGAGGACATTCAGGTCTTCACTGCGGTCGTGAACGGCATCCGGGTGGGCGCCGCAGAGCTGCTGAGCGTCCTGCGCCAGGAGGCAGAGCGAAGCAGGCAGGACATCACCGAGAGCGAGCGCGAGCTCTTCGACAAGACTCTCACCGGCGATACACGCCGCCACCTCGCCGACCGGATCCGGCAGGCCAACGAGCTCGTCGACCGGATGAATGCACGCCTGGAGCGAGTCCGGACTGCGTCCCGGGTCGCTGTCCAGCTCGTCTGGCAGGTCGCAGCGGATCTCCCGGCCGGAACTAGAGCCGCCCGCGACCTGCTGCTCAAAGACCCGGTCCGACTCGAGCAGCGCCGACCGGGAATCGCTGCACCGCTTCTTCCGGGAGCGCATAGAACAGGCCCGCGCCGACGACACGGCGGTGACCTGGGAGCAGCAGCTGGCCCAGGTCTTCGACTACACCACCTGGCACCAGTTCGTGGTCAAGGTCGACCGCGCCAACGGGGCGGGCTGGCAGTTGCTCACGCGCAAGCTGCACGGGGCACTGTCCGGCGGCGAGAAAGCCATCGCGCTGCACCTGCCGCTGTTCGCCGCCGTTGCCGCCCATTACCAGGCTGTCCCCGAGGCGCCGCGCATCATCTTGCTCGATGAGGTATTCGTCGGGGTGGACACGAGCAACCGCGGCCAGGTGTTCGGGCTGCTATCTGCCCTCGACCTCGACCTGGTACTGACCTCCGACCATGAATGGTGCAACTACGCAGAGCTCAGCGGTATCGGAATTCACCAGCTGATCACCGGTAGTGATGGCGACGACGCCGTCACCACCGCCCGGTTCACCTGGGACGGAAATACTCTGCAGGCCGACGAGCAGCTCCATCAGCGATGAGGAGCACCCATCCGGGTCGGCTATGTATGTGCTAGTTCTCAGACACTGCCTCAGATGCGCCGCCACGGTGCCCGGGCAAGGGCCAGTCCACGAACCTCAGCCGCGTGTCCTTCCCCAAGGAGGCAGTCAGCAACTGCGTCCAGCTGACTGCCTGTTGTGCACACATCATCGAAGACGAGAATCTTGCGCCCGGCAGTCACCGTCGGATCCGGAATCTCAAGGAGCCGGCGCAGCTCGGCCGCCGACGCCCGCTTAGCCGATGCAGTCCGCCCGGCGGACTTCTCCGTCGGCCCGGTCTTGATGATCGCAGGCAGTGGATGTGCTACGTCGAAGGGCCAGCGACCTTCTGCATCCTCGATTGCAGCTGAGCTGACAATCCGCTCGGTGTGACCCAGCCGAGGGTCGCCAGCGTCGGTGAAAGTCGGGTTCACGACGATGAGGTCGGGTGAGTCATCTATGGCGTGAGCCTCCAGCCAGCCGACCACCAGACGTCCGAAGATCAGGGACCAGCCACCCTTGGCCAGGTATTTATACCGGTGGATCCTGACACGAAGCGCGCCAGATAGATAGGCGATGGCGTCGATGCGCAGGATGCGGCGTCCTGGGTTGTCGCACAGCCAGTTTGGGCATCTGCCGTCAGGCTCGAGCACCTGGCTGCACACCGGGCAGGCACCTGGGGCTATAGCATCCAGGGTCTTGCTCGCGCACGCCACGCAGATACGCGCCGGACCCATGCGCATGTAGGGGCAGCGAGCGCAATTCGGAAAGCCGAGCGGCTGTCCCGCTGGCAGCTCAGCGGGTAAGTCTATGGGAGTCATAGAGTCGCGAATGTCAGCTGAGTCTGCTGCTCAGTTGCCTGTCGCACGCGCGCGGTGGGCGCCAGGCGCGCAACCACCTCATCCACGTCGGCGACCTCAATTGCGCCACGGCGCTGCACGTAGTCGCAGGCCCACGGCTGGCTGGTGACCAGCGATCGCAGCAAGAAGACCTTCTTGCCGTGCTCGATGGCCAGGCGAGCCTGCATCTTGGCGCCGGACGTCGAGCTAGCCTCAATCACGACAGTGCCCTGGCTGATTCCTGACGTCACCACATTGCGGCGCGGGAACGTGTCTTTGCCCGGAGGGCGCGTAGGCCAGAACTGGGATACCAGAGCGCCGCTCGCTGCGATCTCCTCTGCGAGCTCCGCGTTCTCGGCAGGATACCGGCGGGTGATGCCAGTGCCGAGTACCGCGATAGTCCGGCCGCCGGCGACGAGAGCAGCACGATGCGCAGCAGTGTCGATCCCGCGAGCCAGGCCGGAGATAACCGTGACAGTCCGCTCGGCCAGCATCCGTGACATGTCTGCAGCACGGTCGAGGCCCTTGTCGGTGGCCTTCCGGGTCCCCACTACCGCTACTGAGCGGGCGTCCTCCTCGCGGAGCTCGCCGGTATAGAACAGGAACGGCGGCAGGTTGGGAATGAGGCGCAGGTTCGCCGGGTAGCCATCCTCCATCACGGTGGTCAGCCGGGCCCCAGCTGACTGAGCCGCCTCCAGTTCCGAGTCAACCCGCTGCACCAGAGACTCAGGGTGGCGAAGTCCCCTGCGCAGTACCGGCACAGAGCGTTTAGCCGCAGCCGATTTCTCGGTCACGATGCCTTGCCAGAGGTCGTCCAGGCCGCTCGGATCTTGTGCCTGGCGAGCGATGACACTCCAGTCCACGCTCTCGCGATCAAGACGAATCGCGCAGAGCTGAAGAAGTCGATGTTGCCTCTCAGTAACCTCCATGCTACTCCTGAATCTCGAATATTTGTTCGCATGGATGCTTCGCTCGACTATGCCAGGAAGTGTCGCACACATCAACCGGACACGCAGGACAGCCGCCAGCTCTGCGCGAAGACGGGCGATTGCCTACCATGGGTAACGCTGCCCTCCCGGCCTTACCTCTGGAGTGAGCGACACATGACCGACGATCACTGGCATCAGCCGCTCATCCACGTGCGCAGCGGCCAGCTGCACGGGGACACGGGCCAGACCTCCGGGATGACCCGCCGCGAGGCCATCTCCGGGAAGACCGCCGGATCATCGAAGGTCTGGATGGGTCAGACCCACGTCGCGGCGGGTGCCTCGTCCGGCAATCACCATCACGGCGAGGCCGAGACGGCGATCTACGTGCTATCGGGCACCCCGGCGTTCGTCTTCGCCGGCGGGGACCAGGAGATCCGCCTGCAGGCTGAGCCGGGCGACTACATCTTCGTGCCGCCGTACGCCCCGCATCGCGAGGAGAACCCCGGAGCTGAAGAGGCAGTGGTGATCATCGCGCGCAGCAGCCAGGAGGGCATCGTGGTCAACCTGGAGAGCCTGTGGCCGGACGCCGGGCCCGGGCCCGCTAGCGGGTCCGGCTGACTTCGGGGCGCGCTGGCGCTGCCGCCCCGCCGGCCGTCTTTGCCTGCCCGTAATCTTCCCGACATACCCTATTTCGCCAGTCGGGAAAATAGGTTACTGTGCCTGCATGCGCCTGCACCTTTCACCGGACAGCCGGGAGCTGACCGTAGCGATCGTCGGCGGCGGGGCTAGCGGAACGCTGGTGGCGGTCCAGCTCCTGCATCACTCGGCGAAGTCCGGGCAGCCGGTGCGGATCTGGCTGATCGACCAGCACGGCCGGCACGGCCTGGGCCAGGCGTACTCGACGGAGCATGAGGGGCACCTGCTCAACGCCGTCGCGGGCCGGATGAGCGCGCTGCCGGGCGAGCCGGATGACCTGGTCGGCTGGGCCGCGGCCGGCGGGCTGCCGGACCCGGTCAGCGAGAAGACGTTCCTGCCCCGCCGGGCCTACGGGCGCTACCTGCGGGACACGCTGGCGGCGGCGCAGCAGGCGGCGGCGCCGCACGGGCGGCTCACCGAGCTCACCGCCGCGGTGACCGCGATCCGGCCCCGGGCCAGCGGCCGCGGCGCGCAGCTGGAGGCCGGCGGCCGCCAGCTCGACGCCGACGTCGTCGTGCTGGCCACTGGCAACGTGCCCGCCCGGCTCCCGTTCGAGGCCCCGGACAGCGAGCAGGTGATCAGCGACCCGTGGCGGCCCGGAGCCCTCAGCCGCCTGTGCGCCGGCCGCCCCGCGGCCGGCGGCCGGGACCGCGTGGTCATCGTCGGCACCGGGCTGACCATGGTCGACCTGGCGATCGCGGTCACCAGCGCGCAGCCAGCTGCCACCGTGCACGCCGTGTCCCGGCACGCGCTGCTCCCCCGCGTGCACTACTGCGGCAGCGCTATCCCGGCCGGGCCGATGTGGCTGCCGGCGATCTCCCGGCCGGACGGCCCGGTCCGGCTCACCGAGCTGATGTGGCAGGTCCGCCAGGCGGTCGCGGGCCGCCCGGACAGCTGGCCCGCCGTGCTCGACGCCCTGCGGCCGCACATCCCGGGCCTGTGGCAGCGGATGCCCCCCGGCGACCAGCAGGCCTTCCTGCGGCACGTCGCCCGGTACTGGGAGGTGCACCGGCATCTCATGCCGCCGGCGACGGCGGCCCGGATCACCACGCTCAAGCTGACCGGCCGGCTCGTCGTGCACCGCGGCCGGGTGGCCGGAGTCCGGCCGGGCCAGGGCCGCCTGAGCGTGCTGGTCGGCGGCCAGGACGGCACTGCGGAGCTGGATGCGGACTGGCTGGTCAACGGCACCGGCGGGACCGCCGACATCACGGCCACCGCCAGCCCGCTGCTGCGCGGCCTGTTCGCCAGCGGCCTGGCCCGGCCCGACGGGCTCCGGCTGGGCATCGACGCCGATCGCGATGCCGCGGTGCTCAGCTCCGGCGGGCAGCCCAGCGGCTTCCTGTACGCGATCGGGCCGCCGCTGCGCGGCGTGCGTTACGAGACCACCGCGATCCCGGAGATCCGCGACCAGGCCAGCGCACTGGCCGGGCGGGTCTTCGGCGGCCGCCTGGCCAGCCGCAACCCCGGCAGCGCCGCGTGAGAGCAGGCGCGCCCGCCGCAGGCGGCGGGCTCAGCCGGGGCGGCTGACCGGCGCGCCGCATGCGTTCGCCGGCCCGCCCCCTGGACAGGGCGGGCCGGCGAGCGTCCTGGCCCGTTCCTAGCGCGGTGCCTGTGCGGCGCCGCGCTAGGCGGCTACTTCGGGGAAGGCGACCGGGCTGCGGTTGCCGCTGGTGTCCACGGCCCGCAGGCCGAACTGGACGTTGTCCTTAGAGATATCGAGCGTGACGGTGGTGACATTGCCGACGTCGGTCGCGCTGGTCCAGTCCGCGGACGTGGTCTCGCGCTGCACGACCTCGTACCCGGCCAGGTTCGACTCGGGGCTGGCATCCCAGGTCAGCGTCGTGAGGTTGGTGCCGGACAGGGTGCCCGGCGGCGTGGTGTGGATCTGCAGGTTCACCGGCACGCTCGGGCTGCTCGCCAGCGACCACAGCGCGGCCGCATTCACCCGCGCCACCCGGGCGATGTAACTGAAGTCCACGTACTGGATCAGGTCACCGAACTGCACGCCGTTGACGACCTGCGTGTTCTGGTGCTCGTGGTCGAAGTTCTCCCGCGGCTCGCTGAACCGGGCCGCCGCATATCCGTGGCCCTGGAACGACAGCGAGTCGGTGCCGCGCAGGTACCGGTCCCGCCGCCAGATCAGCCGGACGTTCATGCCGGTCACCTCGAACGGCGCTACCTCGCGGACGAAGCGGCCCAGCTGGCGCGACTTGCCGTCGTTCTCGCCGCCCACCGTCTGGATGGTGGTGATGTCATCGGCGGTGGCATTGGTCGGGATGCCCTCCAGGAACATCCGCACGGTGAAGGGGTCGGGCCTGGTGCCGTCGTGAGCCTGGCTGGCGCCGACAATGTCGTTGCTGAACATGCCCTGGACGTCGTCGCCGGCCGCGGCCATCTGGGCCGCCATGAAGCTTGATCCGAACAGGCCCTGCTCCTCGCCGGCGACGGTGGCGAAGATCAGGGTGCCGGGGAACTGGTGCCGGGCGAACACCCGGGCCAGCTCCAGCACCGCCGCGACGCCGGAGGCATCGTCGTCGGCGCCGGGTGCGTCGCTGGTGAAGTCGAGCACATCGGTCACCCGGGAGTCGAGGTGCCCGGTCACGACGTAGAACCGCTCCGGGGACGCAGTCCCCTGGAGCGTCGCGATGACGTTCGTGATGGAGGTGGGGACCGGGATCCGGCCGGCCACCGGGGGCTGCACGAACGTCTGCTTCTGCACGGTCATGCGGCCGCCTGAGGTTGCCGCGATGGCCTGCAGCTGGTCGAAGACCCAGCTCGTGGCGGCGCCGATGCCGCGCACGGGGTCGGTCTGGCTGCTGGCGGTGTGCCGGGTGCCGAACTGCGTCAGCCGCAGGACGGTCGCGTGGATGCGGTCGGGATCGATCTGCCGGAGCAGGGCCCGGAGATCGGGGGACGGGTGACGCCGGGGAAGAGCGGGCACGTGGCCCGCCGGTCCGGACGTCGCGGCGCTGGCTGGCCCGGCCAGCGAGACGACGGGTACGGTGACCGCGGTTGCGGCCGAGGCGCCGAGGAAGGCGCGACGGGTGGTGCCCTTGCGGTCGGGAACGGCCTTGTTCTCCATGCCCTGAATCAATGACAAAGTCAGGTATGAGTCAAGAGATCGCAATTGCACACACCGGCGGCCGGCTGCTGCGCTGAGCACGCCGCGGCCCGGTCATCAGCCGTCCGCGGCTGCGGCGAGCGGCAGCAGGCGGTCCCGGGCGCATTCGAGGTGGCTGCGCATGGCGGCAGCCGCCTCATCGGGCCGGGCCCCAGCCAGCGCGTCCAGCACGGCGCGGTGCTCCTCCACGGTGGCCGGGGCCATGCCGCCGCGGAAGTAGAACCGGTAGTTGTGCGCGTGCGCGTTCATCCCGGCCAGGATGCCGGCCAGCAGCGCATTGCCGGAGGCCCGGGCGATCGCCCGGTGGAAGCGGGCGTCGGCCTCCGCGAACTCCCGGTACACGTGATAATCCTGGTCGAGCGCGGGCCGCCGGGCGGTCTGCGCCATCTGGTCGAGGGTCTGCGCCAGCTCGGCCGCCAGCGCCTGCTGGCCGGCGCCGCGGGCGGCCGCCTCCGTGCCGGCGGGCTCGAGCAGCAGGCGCACGCCGTAGTAGTCCCGCAGCCCCTGCTCGTCCAGGACGTCCGCGGTCCAGAACCCGCGCAGGTTCTTGCGGGTCACCAGGCCCTCGGTCTCCAGCCGCGTCAGCGCCTCCCGCAGCGGCGTGTTGGACACCTGCAGCTCACGGGCGAACTGGTCGATGTTGATCTTGGTTCCCGGCGGGATCGCCAGGTTCATCACCTGCTCCTTGACGGCCTCGTAGACGCCGTCGGCCAGCATCTGGCGGCTGGGCAGTGACGGTCGCGCGGGGCTGTCTTCGCGGCTCATGAGCAGAAGTTTGACACAGTTTCGCCGGAACATGTATCGTGCACGATACACGATACGTCCGGATTTTCCCGCACCTGGCGGATCGAAAGGCCACGCGCCTTCCGGCGCGTGATCTCCCGGCCGCCCCTCCGGCATGACGCCGCGCCTCCTTGCGCGCGGTGCAGCTCTGCCCGCGTCCCGGCCCCGGCCGGAGGCCTGACGGCGCCATCCGCCGCCGGCTCTCCTCATTGCGCATCAGCGCGCTAAAGATCCGATGAATGTCGCATTCTGAGATTCGGCTAGTCAGTATTTCGCCAGTTAGTATGCCTTGACATATCAGATACGTCGGATCTATGTTGCGGGCACCAAGGCGGATCGCTGCGGGCGGGTGAGTGTCTCAGGGGCAGGCGAAGACCCTCCCGCGTCCACAACTGGGAGGTTGAACTTGTCGCAGGACAGCGAGAGCCGCGGCCGCGCCGGACGGCTGGAGTGGATGCGCGAAGCCCGCCTGGGCCTGTTCATCCACTGGGGGCTGTACTCCGTAGCCGCCCGGCACGAGTGGGTGAAGCAGCGGGAGCGCCTGGACGACACGGCGTACCAGCCCTACTTCGACCACTTCGACCCCGACCGCTACGACCCCGCGCTGTGGGCCAGGCGGGCCCGGCAGGCCGGGATGAAGTACGCGGTGCTGACCACCAAGCATCACGAGGGCTTCTGCCTGTGGGACTCGGCGCTGACCGACTACAAGGCGCCGAACACGCCGGCCGGGCGCGACCTGCTCCGGCCCTGGGTGGATGCGTTCCGCGCCGAGGGCCTGCGGATCGGCTTCTACCACTCGCTGATCGACTGGCATCACCCGGATTTCCCGATCGACGGCCTGCACCCGCAGCGCGACGACCAGGCGGCCATCGACGCCGCCCAGGGCCGCGACATGCGCCGGTACACCGAGTACCTGCACGGCCAGGTCCGCGAGCTGCTTACCGGCTTCGGCCAGGTGGACTACCTGTTCTTTGACTTCTCCTACCCGACCCGGGTCTGGGGCGGGAAGGGCCGCGACGACTGGCGCTCGGCGGAACTGCTGGAGCTGATCCGCTCCCTGCAGCCCGACGTGATCGTCAACGACCGCACCGACCTGCAGGGCGATGTGGCCACTCCCGAGCAGTACCAGCCGGCCGCGTCGCTGGCGTCGGGTGACCGGCTGTGGGAGGCCTGCCAGACGCTGAACGGCAGCTGGGGCTACGACCGGGACAACCTGGACTGGAAGACCTCCGACCAGCTCATCCGGATGCTGGTCGACGGGGTGTCCAAGGACGGCAACATGCTGCTCAACGTGGGCCCGACCGCCCGCGGCGAGTTCGAGCCCTACGCCGTCGAGGTGCTGGCCGACATCGGCCGCTGGATGGACGCCAACGGCCAGTCCGTCTACGGCGCCGGCCCGGCCGAGTTCACCGCGCCGCCCGACACGCGCTACACCCAGCGCGGCGACCGGCTGTACCTGCACCTGTTCGCCTGGCCGTTCCAGCACGTGCACCTGGCCGGGCTCGGCGGCCGGGTGAAGTTCGCGCGGTTCCTGCACGACGGCTCGGAGGTCCACGCCGAGGTCACCGATCCGGGCCAGCAGGCGCAGAACACCACCATGGGCAGCCTGGGTCCCGACGTGCTCACCCTGACCCTGCCGGTCCGCCGTCCCGACGTCCTGGTGCCTGTGGTCGAGCTGTTCCTGGAGCCCGCCCAGTGACCCAGCACGCCCGCCCCATGAGCGCCCGCGGCCTGGCCGCCGCGGGCGCTCCCCGGCAGCGCGGAGCCCGCGATGCCTGATTCCAGGATCACTGGCTTCGCGACCCATGACATCCGGTTCCCGACGTCGCTGCACCTCGATGGCTCCGATGCGATGAACCCGAATCCCGATTACTCGGCGGCCTACCTGGTCATCGGGACCGACGAGAGCGATCCGGCGGATCCGGGCGGCGGGCCGCTGGCCGGGCATTCCTACGTCTTCACGATCGGGCGCGGCAACGAGGTCCAGGTCGCGGCGATCCGCGCGCTGGAGCCCTTCCTGGCCGGCCGGGACCTGGACGAGGTGCTCGCCGACCTCGGCGGCCTGTACCGGACGCTGGTCAGTGACAGCCCGACCCGCTGGCTGGGACCCGAGTGCGGGATCGCGCACATGGCCATCGGCGCGGTCATGAACGCGTGCTGGGACCTGGCCGCGCGCCGGGCTGGCCAGCCGCTGTGGCAGCTGCTGGCCAGCCTGTCCCCCGAGCAGATTGTCGGCCTGGTCGACTTCCGCTACCTCACCGACGTCCTGACCCCCGATGATGCCCTGGGCCTGCTGGAACGCGGGCAGGCCGGCCGGGCCGGGCGGGCCAGCGCGCTGCGCCGGGACGGCTACCCGGCGTACTCCACCACGCCGGGCTGGCTCGGCTACTCCGACGACAGCCTGGCCAAGCTGTGCACGCAGGCCGTCGAGGATGGCTTCACCCAGGTCAAGCTCAAGGTCGGCGCCCGCCTGGAGGACGACAGGCGGCGCCTGGCGATCGCCCGGCAGACGGTCGGCGAGGACATCGCGATCGCGATCGACGCCAATCAGGTCTGGGACGTCCCGGCCGCGATCTCGTGGATCGGCGAGCTCGCCCCGTACCGGCCCGCGTGGATCGAGGAGCCGACCAGCCCGTCCGACATTCTCGGGATGGCAGCGATCCGGGAAGGCGTGCGCCCGGTTCCGGTGGCCACCGGCGAGCACGTCCCCAACCGGGTGGTCTTCAAGCAGCTGCTGCAGGCCCGGGCCATCGACGTCATGCAGATCGACGCCTGCCGGGTGGCCGGGGTGAACGAGAACATCGCCAACCTGCTGCTGGCCGCCAAGTTCGGGGTGCCGGTCTGCCCGCACGCCGGCGGGGTCGGCCTGTGCGAGATCGTCCAGCACCTGGCCATGTTCGACTACGTCGCGGTGAGCGGGACCACCGACGGCCGGATGATCGAGTGGATCGACCATCTGCACGAGCACTTCACCAGCCCGGCGGTCGTCACGGCCGGGCGGTACCAGGCGCCCGCCGCGCCCGGCGCCTCCACGCAGCTGCAGCCGGACTCGCTGGCCGAGTTCTCCTTCCCGGCCGGGGCCGCGTGGCAGCACGCGGCGGTCAGCCTGCCCGGCCGCGGACAGACGCCATGAGCACCGCAGCCCACGCCATGAGCAGCACACCAGCCGGGAGCCGGCTGCGGCGCGCCGCAGCACCCGGCGAGCACCTGACCGACGAACCGCTTGCGGCACATCGCCGTCCGGCAAGTGCCCGGTACAGGGAGGAAACAGAACTATGACGAGTCCACTCACGCGCAGATCACCCAGAGGGGGAGGCAGCGCACCGGGCCCGCGCGGGCGCCGGCTGCACTGGAAGGCCCTCGCCACCGCCTGCGTCATGGCCGGCGCCTTCACCGCGATCGCCGGCTGCGGCGGATCGGGGTCCGGGTCGTCCTCGGGCGGGCACATCACGCTCACCGAGCTCGACGACTACCCGGCCGGGCTCCCGCAGTCCGCGGCCTTCAAGTGGCTGTTCTCCGAGTACGAGAAGACGCACCCGAACGTCACGATCAGCCGCCAGAGCGTGGCCGGCACCGAGATCCTGCCCAAGCTGCTGGCCGACGCCCAGACCCACAACATGCCCGACATCGCCGTGCCGGACAACCCGAACATGCCGAACCTGGCCGCCACCGGCCAGTTCGTCAACCTGAACTCCGACCTGGCCAAGTGGGGTCAGTGGAACAGCTACCTGGCCGGCTCGCGCGCCGTGACCACGGTCAAGGGCAAGACCTACGGCATCGAGATCGGCACTAACGCACTCGGCATCATCTACAACAAGAAGATCTTCAAGGAAGCCGGGATCAAGACGATGCCCACGACGTGGGCGCAGCTGCTGGACGTCGCCCGGACCATCAAGAGCAAGGTCAGCGGCCTGACCTACGGGGCGATCGGCTTCGGCGCCGGGTGCGCGGCCTGGCAGCTGCTGCCCTGGATCTACCAGCAGGGCCTGGATGTCAACGACCTGACCGCGCCGGGGATGGTCACGGCGGTGAACTACTGGCACCAGCTGCTGAGCGAGGGCCTGGCCAACAAGGAGGTCATCACCCAGTGCCAGTCGACCAACATTCCCCAGCTGGAGCAGGGCAAGCTGGCCATGGTGGAAAGCGGGCCCTGGGACTTCCCGACCATGGCCGCCGATCACTTCACTGACTTCGGCACCTTCGCCATCCCGCTGAAGGACGCCAGCGCCAAGCCGTCCGTGCCACTGGGCGGCGAGGTGTGGACCGTCCCGGTCACTGACTCCAAGACCGAGGCCGCAGCCTGGGACTTCATCAAGTGGAGCCAGCAGCCCAGCATCCTGCTGCAGTTTGACGAGAAGCTGCAGTACCTGGCGGTCCGCCCGGCGCTGTGGCCGGCGATGGTCAAGGACAACCCCAAGCTGCAGCCGTTCGTGGACGAGCTCAAGTACGCCAAGGGCCGCACCACCCAGCTCGGGATCGCGTTCAATACCTACTCCAACGACATGGGCACCGCCGTCGTGCAGGTTCTGGAGGGCCAGAAGACCGCCCAGGCCGCGCTCAGTGCCGCGCAGTCGGCGGCAAAGGCATCCCTGGCCGGGTCTGGCAGCTAATGGCCAGCAAGCTGCTCCGAGCACAGGAGGCGCGCTCCGGGTCCGGGGACCCGGGGCGCGCCCGCCCGGCCGCCGGGCAGCGCCTGGGCGCCCGGATCGCGGGCGCCCAGCGCCGGCGCGGCATGCACCGGTCCCGCGCCTGGCCCTACCTCGTGCCCATCGTCGTGTGGCTGGTGCTGATGTTCGGGTACCCGATCGAGGAGACCATCCGGATGGCCTTCTCTTATGTCAACGCCACCAACTTCACCGCGGGCGGCTGGCACTGGGCGGGATTCCAGAATTTCCGCACCCTGCCCACGCTGCAGGGCTTTCAGCCGATGCTGCGCAACACCGGGCTGTTCCTGGTCGGCTCGATCGTCCCCCAGTTCGTCATCGGCGGCCTGCTGGCCGTGGCCCTCAACACCACCTCCCGGGCCCGGCGGTGGGCGCGGTCGCTGGTCCTGCTCCCGTGGCTGTTCCCGCCGGTGGCGACGGCCACGGTGTTCCTGTGGATGTTCTCCTCGCCCAGCGGCCTGTTCGACTCGCTGTACAAGAGCGTCGGCCTCGGCCACCAGGTGCCGTACTTCCTGCAGACCGGCAACGACGCGCTCATCGTGGTGATCATCCTCAACATCTGGATCGGCATCCCGTTCAACTACCTGGTCATCCAGAGCGGCCTGCAGTCCATCCCCGGTGACCTGCACGACGCGGCGCTGATCGACGGCGCCGGGTGGCTCAAGGAACTGACCCGGATCACCATCCCGCTGCTGCGCGAGACGCTGCTCACCGTGCTGATGCTCGGGATCCTGGGGACGATGAACGTGTTCGCGTTCGTCTGGATCCTCACCCAGGGCGGGCCGGCCAACGCCACGATGCTGCCCGGCGTGCTGGCCTACAGCCAGGCCTTCGTGAACTTCAACTACGGTCAGGGCGCCGCGATCATCATCGGCGTCGTCGTCGTGCTGCTGTGCGTCGCCGCGATGTACCTGGTCGTGACCCGGTCGCAGGCCCGCAGCGAGCGCCGGGCCCGGATGTACCGGCTGCCCAAGACCGCGCGGGAGGCTCGCGCATGACCACTCAGTCCGGGCGCCTCAATGGCCCCGTCATGCGGAACCGGTGGCTGGGCGCCTCCCGCCGCTCCATCGCCCGGGGCCTGCTGCTGATCACGATGATCTGCCTGCTGTTCCCGGTCTACTGGCTGATCCAGTCGGCGCTCAGCACCAACCTCGAGCTATTCCACAGCCCGGCTTACTTCTTCCCGCCGCACCCGACCCTGGCCGGGCTGCAGGACGCCTGGCAGATCATCAGCGGCGGGCTGTGGCATTCGCTGATCATCTCGGTCGGCACCGTGCTGCTGTCGCTGTTCCTGGCCATCACGTCCGGCTACGGCCTGCTGCTGGCCCGGGCCCAGCGGGTCGGCGGGCTGGTGCGCGTAATGGTGCTGTTCGGGCTGGTGTTCCCGACCATCACGTTCGTGATCCCGCTCGACAGGATCCTCTACACCCTGCACATGCTCGACACCTACCAGGGCGTGATCCTGGCCGACTCGCTGTACTCGGTGCCGCTGGGCGTGCTGATCGTCTACACCTACATGCTGTCCATCCCGCACGAGCTGATCGAGGCGGCCCAGGTCGACGGCGCTTCGTCGCTGCGGGTGCTGTGGTCCATCGCCATCCCGATCGCCCGGCCCGCCATCGCCACGGCGGCGATCTTCGCCTTCCTGTCGGCGTGGGGTGACTTCCTGTTCGCCGAGACCTTCGCCAGCAACAACCAGATCCTGCCGGCCAGCATCGCCATCTACAACCTGACCGGCCTGACGATGCAGAACGTCAACTGGCCGGAGGTGATGGCCGGGAGCCTGATCCTCGGCATCCCCGCGGTCGCGGCGGTGGCCTTCGCCCAGCGCTACATCCGGGCCGGGATCAGCGCCGGGGCGCTCAAGAGCTGAGCACGCCCTGGCAGAACTCACGAACGCACAGTAAAGGGCTGGTGATGAAGGCACTTGTGATGAAGGCGGCCGGGTCGGCTGCCATCGAGGATGTCGACGACCCGGAGGCCGGCGACTACGACGCCCGCGTCGACATGGTGGCCTGCGGCATCTGTAACAGCACCGACAAGATGCTGCGGACCGGGACGTTCGCGCCGGGGGTCAGCTATCCGAGCATCCTCGGCCACGAGAGTGTCGGCCGGGTTACCGCCGTCGGGGACAAGGTGCGCAACCTGAAGCCCGGCCAGCTCATCACCCGGTGCAGCGCTTACGGCTGGGACAGCCCGCCGCTGCGGATGTACTGGGGCGGCTTCGCTGAGCGGGGCGTCGTGCGGGACGCGGCCGCCTGGCAGGAAGATCACCCGGGCCAGGCGCAGGCCGACCATTTCCCGCACATCGTCTTCGATGAGCACCACTCCCCCGAGGACATCTCGCTGTCGATCAGCCTGGCCGAGACCTGGAGCATCGCCGCCGACGCGGGCGGCATGACCGGCGGCGTGGTCGGGGTCAGCGGTACCGGGATCGCCGGGCTGTCGCTGACCGCCTTCGCCCGGCTGCTCGGCGCGAAGGCCGTCGTCTGCGTCGGCCGCCGCGCCGAGCGCCTGGAGCGCGCCCGCGCGCTGGGCGCCACCCACACCGCCCTCGCCGGCCCGGCGGCGGACGCGCTGTTCCGCGAGCTGGGCGGCGCGGACGTCGTGTTCGAGGCGGCCGGCAAGCCGCCGGCCGTGGACGCCGCGTTCCGCTGGGTCCGGCCCGGCGGCCGGCTGATCATCTACAGCGCGCCGGATGCCCCGGCACCGCTGAACGTGATGGCCGCGCCGCGCCGGGCCTCGCTCATCGTGGCCCAGCCCCGCGAGGGCGACGTGCTGCGCGCCGTGGTGACGCTGGTGGAGTCCGGCGCGCTGCCCCGGGATCACTTCCTGTCGGCGCGGTATCCCTTCGGCAAGATCGGCGACGCGTTCTCCGACATCGACGAGGGCTCGGTCGTGAAGGCGCTGGTGACCTTCGGCTGAGCGCCACAGCATTTTCCCGAACGGGGCAGGACCGACGCAGGAAGAAAGGAAGCAGCACCGTGGCGAACTCTGAGGGACTGGCCGGGACGGCACTGGTCGCGGAGCCGGACGGCAAGTTCCGGCTGGCCGAGGTCACCACCGCGCCCGTCGGCGCGGATGACATCGCCATCCGGACCCAGTGGTCGGGCGTCAGCATCGGCACCGAGTTCGCCGTGCTGAGCGGCAAGCTGGACTGGGGCGCGTTCCCGGTGGTGACCGGCTACATGGCCGCGGGCCGGGTCGTCGCCGCCGGCGACAACGTGACCGGCTACGCGGCCGGCGACCTGGTCTACTACCGGCAGAACGCGGCCCTGACTCTGCGTGACACCGGGCAGTCCCTCAACTGCCGGTCCGGAACCCACGCCTCGGTAGCCGTCCTGAACCCGTCCGGCACGCACGGTGCCGAGAAGGTGCCCGACGGGGTGCCGCCCGAGATCGCCGCCATGTTCGTGATGCCTGCCGTCGGCCTGTACGGCGTGGACATGGCGCAGGTCGGCGTCGGCGCCTCGGTCGTGGTCGTCGGGCTGGGCATGATCGGCCTCGGCGTGGTGGCGGCGGCCGTCCGGCGCGGCGCGGTGGTGACCGGCATCGACCCGCGTCCAAGGTGCCGTGAGATCGCGGCCGCGTTCGGGGCGGCGGCCACCCTGGCTCCCGGCGAGGACGGGTCCTTCGACCAGGTCACTGCGCAGGTGCGCAGCCTGACCGGCGGTGAGGGCGCCGACTTCGTGTTCGAGTCGACTGGCCGGCCCGACTGCATCGACGCCGCGATCCAGCTGTGCCGGCCGTTCGGCTGCTTCATCTGGCAGGGCAACTACGGCGACGGCCAGATCTCGTTCGAGTTCATGCAGGCCCACCACCGGCGGCTGCGGATGGTCTTCCCGTGTGACGACGGCTACCGGCCCTTCCGCCAGGCCTCGCTGCAGGCCGTGGCCAGCGGCGCGATGCCGTGGGGCGAGGTCATCACGCAGCGGCTGGTGGCCGCCGACATGCCCGCCTTCTACCGCGACATCTACGACGGCAAGGGCGGCGACGTGATCGGCGCGGTCGTGAACTGGGAAGGCGCCGGGTAAGTGGGCGACGGAGAGCTCGATGGCCTCGCGGCGCTGGTCACCGGCGGCAGTTCCGGGATCGGGCTGGCGACTGCCCGGCTGCTGGCGGCCCGCGGGGCCCGGGTCGCGGTGCTGGACCTGGCGCCTGCCGCGGACTTCCCCGGCCTGCCCGCCGACGTCACCGACGACGAGTCGGTGCGCGCCGCCGTGGCCGATGCCGCCGCCCGGCTGGGCGGCCTCGACATCGTGGTGAACAACGCGGGCGTCGGGGCGACCGGGACGGTGGCCGACAACCCGGACGCCCAGTGGCACCAGGTCTTCGACGTGAACGTGGTCGGCGTCGTCCGGGTCAGCCGGGCGGCGCTGCCGTGGCTGCGCGCATCCGCGCACGCCGCCATCGTGAACACCTGCTCGGTCGCCGCCACGGCCGGCCTGCCGCAGCGCGCTCTGTACGCTGCGACCAAGGGCGCGGTGCTGTCGCTGACCCTGGCCATGGCCGCCGACCACATCAGCGAGGGGATCCGGGTGAACTGCGTGACGCCGGGCACGGCCGACACGCCATGGATCGGGCGGCTGCTCGCCCAGGCCCCCGACCCGGCCGCCGAGCGGGCCGCCCTGGAAGCGCGCCAGCCCATGGGACGGATGGTCACCGCCGAGGAAGTCGCCGCGGGCATCGCCTACCTGGCCAGCCCGGCCGCCGCCGCGGTCACCGGGACAGCACTGCCCATCGACGGCGGCATGGCCGGCCTGCGGCTGCGGCCCCGGTCATGACGGGCCGGCCATGAGCGCCCCGCCGCTCCCGTCGCGGCCACTCGGCTCCTCGGGCGTGCACGTCACCGAGCTGGCCTTCGGCGGTGCCGTGCTCGGGAACATGTACACCGAGATCAGCGAGGACCAGGCGGCGGCGGCGGTCGCCGCGGCCTGGGACGGCGGAATCCGGACCTTCGACACTGCACCGCACTACGGGCTGGGCCTGTCCGAGCGGCGGATCGGCGCGGCGCTGGCCCGCTACCCCCGCGACGAGTACGTCATCAGCACCAAGGTCGGCCGCCTGCTCGAGCCGGCCAGCGAGCCGTACGGCACCGACGATGAGGGCTTCGCGGTTCCGGCCGCCTGCCGGCGGGTCCGCGACTACAGCGCGGACGGCGTCCGGCGCAGCATCGAGGAGAGCCTGACCCGGCTCGGTACGGACCGGATCGACATCGCGCTGATCCATGACCCCGACGACTACGGTGAGCAGGCGTTCGCCGCGGCCTACCCCGCGCTGGAGGAGCTGCGCGCCCAGGGCAGCGTCGGCGCCATCGGCGCCGGCATGAACCAGGCGGAGATGCTGACCCGGTTCGTCACCGACACCGACGTGGACGTCGTGCTGGTAGCCGGCCGGTACACGCTGCTGGACCGCAGCGCCGCCGCCGCGCTGCTGCCCGCCGCGCAGCAGCGCGGCGTGTCCGTGCTGGCCGGCGGGGTGTTCAACTCCGGGCTGCTGGCCGCGCCGGATACCAGCGCCACCTACGACTACCACGCCGCTCCCGCCGCCCTGATCAGCCGGGCCCGGCAGCTGCAGGAAGCCTGCGCCAGCTACGGCGTGCCGCTGCGCGCCGCCGCGGCCCGGTTCCCGTCCCGCCACCCGGCCGTCGCCAGCGTGCTGATCGGCGCGCGCAGCCCGGCTGAGATCACCGATGCGATCACGCTGTGGGGCACCGGCATCCCGGCTGCCCTCTGGCACGACCTCGACGCGTAACGGGCCGGCGCTGGCCCGGCTGACGGGCCAGCGCCGGCCCGTCAGCACCGCTCAGGGAGCACATCATGAGAATCGCGCTGCACACCCGGGTCCGGGCTGACCGGCTCGAGGAGTACCTCCAGGCGCACCAGCAGGTGCCCGCCGAGCTGGCCGCCGCCATCCGCGCCGCCGGGGCCACCAGCTGGACGATCTGGCGCAGCGGCACCGAGCTGTTCCATGTCATCGACTGCGACGACTACGCGGCCCTGCTCGCGCAGCTGGCCGCCAACCCGGTCAACCAGCGCTGGCAGGAGCGGATGGCGGGCCTGCTGGAGACGGTGCACGACTACTCCGACGGCGGCGCTGCGGCCGTGCTGCCGGCGGTCTGGCAGCTCTGACCATGATCGACGCCCATCACCATGTCTGGGACCTGGCCGTGCGCGACCAGCCGTGGCTGCGGGCCGCCGGGATGGAGCCGCTGCAGCGCAGTTTCTCGGTCACTGACCTGCGCCCCGCGGCGGAGCAGGCCGGGGTGACCGCCACGGTCCTGGTGCAGACGGTCACGGTGGCGGCGGAGACGCCGGAGCTGCTGGCCCTGGCCGCAGCCGAGCCCCTGATCGCCGGCGTGGTCGGCTGGACCGACCTCACCTCGCCGGCCGTCGCCGAGGACCTGGCCCGGCTGGCGGCCGGCCCCGGCGGGGAGTACCTGGCCGCCGTCCGGCACCAGGTGCAGTCCGAGCCGGACCCGGACTGGCTGCGCCGCCCGGACGTGCTGCGCGGCCTGCGGGCGGTCGCCGCGGCCGGGCTGCGCTATGACCTGGTCGTAGTGCCGCACCAGCTGCCCGCCGCCAGCTACGCTGCGGCCGCCGTGCCGGACCTTGAGTTCGTGCTCGACCACGGCGGCAAGCCGGACATCACCAGCGGCGCGCTGCAGCCGTGGGCCGCCGCCATCAGCGAGCTGGCCGCCCGGCCCAACACGATGTGCAAGCTGTCCGGCCTGGTCACCGAGGCACCGCCGGGCGCCGCGGCCGCGGCGTTCGCGCCGTTCGCCGAGGTCATCCTGGGCGCCTTCGGGGCCGGCCGGGTCATGTTCGGCTCGGACTGGCCGGTCTGCCTGCTGGCCAGCGACTACGCCAGCGTCGTGACCCTGGCGCAGACTCTGGTCAGCGGCCTGTCGGACACCGAGCGGGCGGCGGTGCTCGCCGGCACCGCGACGCGGGCCTACGGCCTGGGCCCGCGGCCGGGCTGAGGCGCGAGCAGAACCGGGAGGCGGGCCGTGGCGCTCACCGACGAGGCCATCGAGAAGGTCAAGCAGATGATCATCTCCGGCCGGGTCCGGCCGGGCGGGAAGCTGCCCCGCGAAGCGGACCTGGCGGCCGAGCTTGGCCTGTCGCGCAGCTCGCTGCGCGAGGCGGTCCGGGCCCTGAGCCTGATCAACGTGCTGGACGTGCGCCAGGGCGACGGCACGTACGCGACCAGCCTCGAGCCGGCCCTGCTGCTGGAGACACTCAGCTTCGTCGCCGACTTTCACCGGGATGACACCGTGCTGGACTTCCTGGAGGTCCGCCGGGTTCTGGAGCCCGCGGCGACCGCGCTGGCGGCGGCCCGGATGCCGGACTCCGACCGGGCCGCGCTCGGCGCGCTGGTCGAGGCCGCCAGCGCCAGCATGCCGGTCGAGGAATTCGTCGCGGCCGACATGGAGTTCCACCGGCTGATAGCGGCGGGGTCGGGCAACGCCGTCCTGGCCTCGCTGGTGGACAAGATGTCGGTGCCGACCGCCCGGGTCCGGGTGTGGCGCGGCGTGACCGAGCCGCGGGCCCGCGAGCGCACGCTCGCCGAGCACCAGGCCATCTACGCGGCGATCGTGCAGCGCGACGCCGAGCTGGCCCGGTCCTCGGCCACGGTGCACATCGCCGGCATCGAGTCCTGGCTGCAGACCGCCCTGGCGGGCTGACCCGCCGCCCGGCCCCGGCGGCCGGGCCCGGCTGGCCGCGACAGCCGGGTAGCTAACACGGCCATCAGCCGATTTAGCCGCTCATTACCGTGGCGGCAGGGAACGTCCCGCCATCCATTGATACAGCATGTCAATTCATGAATCACATTGCTGGTTTTATTCTTCCGATATAGCCTGAGGCGAGACGCCGGGGACCAGCCGCGACGGCGGTCAGCTACCTCGCAGCCACGGGAGGTTCGCATGAAAGACGGAAACAGGAGCAGCAAGGTCCTCGTCCGCCCGCGGGACGGCCGGGTGATTGGCGGGGTGTGCGCCGGGATCGGTCAGTACAGCGGCCTGGACGTGACCATGATCCGGGTGATCTGGGCCGTCGTCGCGCTGATGGGCGGCGCGGGCATCCTGGCCTACATCGTGGCCTGGATCCTCATTCCGGACGAGAGCCGGCAGGCCCCGGTTACGTCCACCGGGGACTACTCGGCCACCAGGCAGGACACCTCGTCCCGCTGATGCCCCAGCTGGCCAGGGGCGCGGCTCAGGCACCCGGGGCGACAGTCCGTCGCCCCAGGTGCCTGCGCCCGGACTGGCGCTAGGTGCCCTTGAACTGGTTAAGGAAGCTCACGCAGGAGCCCAGGTTCTTGAAGTCGCCGTTCGGGACGAAGTCCGTCTTGCAGAAGTAGACATCGGTCGCGGCAGCGCTGCGGTCGTGGCTGTCGTAATAGCTGACGCACGCCCCGAAGATGTTTCCCGGGAACAGCGACTCGATGCTCTGGCAGTACTGGACAGTGTCATTCCCGCCGCCCGCATCGGCGCTGGCCGGCGCGGCCATGGCGGTGACCATGGCAGCTGACCCGGCCAGGGCCAGCGTGAGGGCTGCTCCCGCGCCTGCCGTACGGCTTCGAATATGCATGATGATCCCCCTTTGCACATAGGCCCGGAGGTACGACGCGAACTCGGCTATCCGCCGCCTCAGGTCTGCGAATTTCGATGTTCTCGCTCCGGACGCTAGCCCGGCCCGGCCCGGGCGTCATCGCGTGTTTGGGGTACCTGACCTGCTCCATCTGCATCGGATCGCGAACGACCCGACCCGTGAGCGAAGGTCTGCGGGCAGGAGCGCCCTGCCCCGTTACAGCAGGCAGCTCAGGCCTGCCGGCCGGGCGGCTGGAAAGCCCGGAGCGTGGCCCCGGCCCGCTGCAGGGCCTGCCCGAGTTGCTCCTGGTCCAGCAGTTCATGCGCCTCGCTGCGGGTGATGGCACCGGTGCTGAGCACCGCCATGCTCGCGGCCGCCGCGCTGACCGAGTCGGGCAGGTCGGCAATGGCGAGGCCATCGAAGGAGCCCTGCATCCAGTAGATGCACTCCAGTGAGCCGTCCAGGGAGCCGAGCACCTGCCGCACCGCGGCCGTCCGGTCCCCCGGGGCGCTGATCATGCGGGCCCACGACTCGCTGGAGTAACTGAAGAAGATTGCGTATTTTGCCATGGCCTTCCCCCCGGTCGGCGTGCTCGGCAGTGCTCTGCTGGCCAAGCCATCACTACAGTAACGGCCGGCCCGCTCAGCTGGCCGTTCTGACCGGCCGAGGGAGTCTGGCCGGAGCTGACTGGCCGTGGCGCTACCCGGGGTCGCCGTGCCGAGACGGGCCGCGGGCGCCGGTCAGCGTGGCGGCGATCAGCCCGGCAGCGCAGGCCAGGCCCGCGCACACCGCGCCGCCCACGTCATGCGGCGGCGGCCCGGCCACACCCAGGGAGTAGTCCAGCCGGCCGCCAGCGCGCCCTCGCTGAAAACCAGGAAGGCGGCCGGGCCGACCCAGCCGAACGGGCCGAGCCCCGCCGCGCACAGCAGGCCGAGGCCCGCCATCCCGGCGACATTGCGCAGCACCGCCGACGATCCGCCCGGCAGCACCCCGGCCAGGCCGGCGGCGGTCAGCGCGCCGACCGCGGCGGCGGTCAGCGCGACCGCCACGGTGAGCCGCAGCCACGGCAGCCAGCGGCCGGTAGCGCGCTCGGCCTCGCCGAATGGCCCGTGGCTGCTGACCGCGATGATGGCCGCGGCGCACGCTTCAGCCGACAGCGGGATGACCCGCTGCGCGGCCGGGCCGCCGGCGATGTACCAGTGCTGGCTGAGGGCGACCGCGAGCAGCCCGCCGAGGGCGGCCAGCAGGCCGAAGGCGGCGGGAACCCGGCGGCTGGCCCCGTACAGCCAGGCCAGGCGCACCGCGGGGCGCCAGGACGCCGCAGCGGCGGGCGCCGCCTCGCGCGGCGAGCGGTGCAGGCCGGCGGCGGTCACGGGATCTGCTCCAGGGTGACGCGGCCCGACCGCAGCGCGGCCAGGTGGCGGGCGAGCCAGGCGTGCCGGGCCGGCCCGGGCAGGGCGGCCAGCCGCCGGGCCGCGGCATACACCGGCCCGGTCGCCGGGCCCGGTGCCGGTCCCGGCGGGATAGCCGCGGCGGCCAGCATGCCGGGCTGAGCGGCGAACGGCTGGCCGGCCTGCTGCAGCAGGGCAGCGAGCACCGCGCGCTGAGCTGGAGTGCCCGCCTGGCCGGCCGTCCCGGTGACAGCCTCGAGCGTCGCTATCTGGAGCTCAGCGGCAAACTCCGCCCGCCTCTCGCCGAATGCGCCGGGCAGGTTCTCCTCATCCAGCGGCAGGCGCAGCGCGGCCGGCCGGCCGCTGATGGTCACGCCCTGGCCGGAGCTGCCCTCCCCCGCTGTGTAGATCCCGGCGACCTCGGTCACCCGGGCCGGGGCGCCCGGCAGGCCGGCCACCGCGGCCAGCGCCGGGCGCAGGCTCGCGGTCACGTCCGCCAGCAGCCGGCCATCGGCCGGGTTCAGGCAGACCGGCACGCCTGCGGCGCGGCTGCAGACCGGGGTGTAGCGGATCGGCTGGTCGCTCGCGGCGTCGTGCAGCGCGGGGATGATGATGCCGTGCGGCCCGAGCCGCGCGGTGCCGGCCAGCCCGACCGCCGTCGCCGTCGCCGCGACCCCGGCCAGCGTGACCGCCGCAGCGGTCATCCGCAGCCGCCGCCCGCCCGCCCGCGCGGGCAGCCCCAGCAGGCCCGTGGCGGCGATCGCGAGGCCACCGAGGAACATGATCCGGGCGATCGGCAGGTCCGGCAGGTAGGGGTAGAAGATCCCGGTCGGCGGCTGGTAGTTGCTGTTGGAGTTGGTGGGCAGCAGCAGGGCCCAGCCGGCCGTGGCGCCGAACCCGATCTGCGACGACGTCCCCATGGCCAGGAAGGCCCCGAACGCCGCCAGCGGCGCGGCGAACCGGCTGGGGAACAGTGCCCCGACGGCGAATCCGGCGGCGCTGAACGCGGTCACGGCCACGGCCCCGACCGCCAGCCACCACCACGGCGGCGTGCCCCGGACGCCCTGCGCCGCGTACACCGCGAACATGGCGCCGACCAGCGCCAGGTAGGCCGCGACGGCCCAGGCCGCGGTCGCGGCCCAGGTGGCGAGCTGCGCCGTCCACCGCGGCCGGGCGGTGGTCACCGTCAGGTCGGCGATGCCGCGCCGCCCGTCGCGCGAGCCCATCCAGGCGGCCACGCCGGCCACCAGCGGGCCGGTGTCAATGATGGTGTGGCCCTGGCCCATGTTCCAGAAGGTCCGCAGCATCCAGAGCGCCGGCATGGCGGTGCTGGGGCGGTAGGAGTCGAACCACAGCAGCGCCGCCATCAGCGGCACGACCCAGGGCATCGCGCTGCGCCGCAGCTCGATCCGCACCAGCCGCGCGAACGCCAGCGGCGACCCGGCGGCGCGCGGCAGCCGCGGCCGGGCCGGCGCGGCGACGGCGGCGGTCATGCCCGGGCTCCCGCGGTGCCCGCGCGGGCAGCGGCCAGCACCGCGCTGTAGCCGCGCTCCAGCGGGGCATCCCCCGCCGCGCCGCTGCCCTCGCCGCGGGCGATCAGCCCGGCCGGCGTGCCGTGGAAGGCGATCTGCCCCTGGTCCATCAGCGCGACCTCGGAGCACGCGGCGCCGACGTCCTCGACCAGGTGGGTACTGACGATCACGGTGGCCCGCTCGCCGAATTCGCGCAGCAGGGCCCGGAACGCCATCCGCTGCTCGGGGTCCAGCCCGGCCGTGGGCTCGTCCAGCAGCAGCAGTTCCGGGTCGTTGACGATCGCCTGGGCGATCCCCGCGCGGCGCAGCATCCCGCCCGACAGCGTCCGCAGTTTCGCCCGGGCCCGGTCGCCCAGGCCCACCCGCTCGATGGCCGCCGCCACGGCGCGCGGCACCCGGCCCGGCGGCATGTCCTTCAGCAGCGCGAAGTACTCCACGAACTCCGCCACCGTGAAGCCCGGGTAATACCCCAGGCTCTGCGGCAGGTAGCCGAGCCGGCGCCGGATCTCCCGCCGCGGCCCGTAGGAGCCGGGGTCGCGGCCGAGCAGCTGAATCCGGCCCGCAGACGGCGGCAGCACCGTCGCGGTCATCCGCAGCAGCGAGGTCTTGCCCGCCCCGTTCGGCCCGAGCAGCCCGAAGACGCCGGTGCCGATCTCCAGGCTCACCTGGTCCACGGCGCAGGTGCCGCCGAATCTCCGGCTCAGTCCGGCCAGCTCAACATTCATCGTGATCCTCTCGAGTTCCGGGTTGCCTGCCAGGTCACGGCGCCGCAGGCGGCCGCGAACAGCAGGTAGGGGGCGATCAGCGCAGGACTGGCGATCGCGGCGGTCAGGGAGCCGGCGGCGGCGCGGGCCCCGAGCAGGGTGATGGCCCACCCGGCCAGCCCGGCCAGCACGCCGGTGATGGCCGACCGGGCGAGCGTGGCGGCGGCCAGCGCCAGCGCGCAGACCGCGGTCATCGGCACCAGCCAGCCGAACGTGACGGCGGCGGCCGCCCCGGAGGCCGCCGACGCGGCCAGGCCGAGCACGGCGTTCAGCCCGAACACCGCCAGCGCCCGGACCAGCAGCACCATCCGGTCGCTGACCGCCATGCTCTGGGACAGCTCGAATGCCGGGTCAATCCCCGGCCCGTAAGCGAAGGCGATGCCCGCCGCCGCGATCGCGGGGGCCAGGATCGCGATCCACGGCGTGCCGGTGGTGATGTCGGCGACGGCGCCGGCGAGCAGCACCGTCGCGCTGGCCAGTACCCAGCCGGCGAGCAGGGACGGCGTGGTGACCAGCACCCGGGCCAGGCCCGGCGACCGCAGCAGCCGTCCTGGCCAGCCGTTCCAGCCGGCCAGGACGGCGCTGCCAGACCTCGGCCGCGATGGCGGTCCAGACCCGGCTCAGGTCCACGTCGGCCGGGCCGTCCGCGAGGCGGTCGCCGGGCCGGCGGCCCGGGCTGGTCCCGCCGAGGGCTCCGTTACTCATTGTCTTCCCTCCCCTGCTGCCGGGCCGCTGCGCAATGCGGCGCGCAGCCGGTGCCGGGCCCGGTGCGCCCGGCTCTTGGCGGTGCCCGCCGGGACACCCATCAGCTGTGCCGCCTCCGCGACCGGGCGGTCCTCGACGTACATCAGCCGCCACGCCTCTCGTTCCGGGCTGCCGTCCGGGCCCAGGGCCGCGACGGCCGCGGCGAGGTCGGCGCGCAGCAGCGCCGCCTCGGCCGGGTCGGCGGACTGGCTCGCGGCCGGGCCGGGGCCGTCCGGCAGGGCCAGGGCGGCGGGCCCGCGGCGGCGCAGGAACAGCGCCGCCTGCCGGCGCGCGATACCCCACACCCAGCCGCCGGCCGGGCCGTCCGGCCGGTAGCCCCCGGCGCCGCGCCACACCGCCAGGAAGGTCTCCTGCAGGACGTCCTCGACATCCGCGCCGGGCAGCACCGAGCGCAGCCGCGCGGCCAGCCACGGCGCGTGCCGGGCGAACAGTTCCCGCAGCGCGCCGTCATCACCGGCCGCCACCGCCGCGATCAGCTCCTGGTCGTTCATTGCCCCTCTATTGCGCCCCGGGGCCGCGCGGTTCGCCACCGGCCCGGATCCGCGCTGCCCAGGCTGGCCGAGGATGCGGACTGGGTCCTGACGGCCCGGGTCAAGGGTCTCGCCTCCGGGAGGGTGATTCGCGCCGCCGCCCGTTTTAGGGTGGATTCGGCAGGCCGTCGCGACGCCGGCGGCCGCGCCGGGACCGATGTGGTGATCGCAGCGGAAGGAGCACCCAGGACATGTGCGGGATCACCGGGTGGGTGGATTTCTCGCGGGACATCTCTGCCGAGCGGGCGGCGGATGCGATGACCGCCACGATGACCTGCCGCGGACCCGACGCCGGCGGGGTGTGGCGGTCGCCGCATGCGCTGATCGGCCACCGGCGGCTGGCCGTGGTGGACCTGCCCGGCGGCGTCCAGCCGATGAGCGACGGCGGCGCCGTGCTCAGCTTCAGCGGCGAGATCTACAACTTCCGCGAGTTACGCCGCGAGCTGGCGGGCTTCGGGCATGCGTTCGCGACCAGGTCCGACACCGAGGTGCTGCTGCGGGCGTGGCTGCAGTGGGGCGCGGACTGCCTGCCGCGGCTGAACGGCATGTTCGCGTTCGCGATCTGGGACGCGGCCCGCGAGGAGCTGGTCCTGGCCCGGGACCGGCTCGGGGTGAAGCCGCTGTGCTTCGCGCCCACGCCGGACGGCGTGCTGTTCGGGTCCGAGCCGAAAGCGGTCCTCGCCCACCCCGGTTTCCGGGCCGAGCTGGACGCCGACGGCCTGGCCGAGCTGTTCGGCCCGCTGGGCACCCGCACGCCCGGCCACGGTGTCTACCGCGGGCTGCGCGAGGTGCGGCCCGGCTGCCTGGTCCAGGTCAGCCGCGACGGCCTGACGTCGCGCGCCTACTGGGAGCTGGCCGCCCGCCCGCACGCCGACGACGAGGCCGCCACCGTCAGCCGGGTCCGGGACCTGCTCACCGATATCGTCGACCGGCAGCTCATCGCGGACGTGCCGCTGTGCACGCTGCTGTCCGGCGGGCTGGACTCCAGCGTCCTGACCGCGCTGGCCGCCCGGGCGCTGGAGCGGGACGGCCGCGGCAAGCTCGACACCTTCTCGGTCGACTTTCCGCGCAGCCAGGACGGCTTCCGGCCCGACCCGTTCCGGCCCAGCCATGATGAGCCGTTCGCCCAGCAGGTGGCCCGGCACGCCGGCACCCGGCACTCGACGATCCTGCTGGACGCGGCGGAGCTGACCGCGGCCGCCCACCTGCCGCGCCGGGCCCATGACCTGCCGGTCGCCGGCGACATGTACACCTCGATGTACCTGCTGTTCCGCGGCCTGCGCGAGCGCTCCACGGTCGCCCTGTCCGGGGAGGCGGCGGACGAGGTGTTCGGCGGGTACCCCTGGTTCCACCACCCCGCGATGCTCGCCGCGCCCACCTTCCCCTGGGTGTCCGGCTCCTGGGCGCCGGTGCTGCGCCCGGAGGTCGATGCCGAGGTGCGGCTGGACGAGCGCACCGCCCAGCGGTCCGCGGACGCCCGGGCCGAGGTTCCCCGGCTGGCGGCCGAGGACGCCGCCGGGCAGCGGATCCGCGCAGTCTTCTACCTCACGCTGACCCGCTGGCTGCCGCTGCTGCTGGATCGCAAGGACCGGCTCAGCATGGCGGTCGGCCTGGAGGTCCGGGTCCCGTTCTGCGATCACCGGCTGGTGGAGTACGTGTTCAACGTGCCCTGGGACATCAAGCAGGCGGGCGGGCTCGAGAAGGGCCTGCTGCGCCGGGCCTCGGCCGGCCTGCTGCCGCCCGAGATCGTCGCCCGCCGCAAGAGCATCTACCCGGCCAGCACCGACCCCGCCTACGCGCGCGCGGTGCAGGCCCAGCTGCGCGGCCTGCTCAGCCAGCCCGGCGCACCGCTGTTCGACATTGTCGATCACGGCCGGCTGAGCCGGGGCGTTCGGCGCTGACCCGGCGCTGCCGGGACTGATGGGCATTCAGCCGAGCCCGTGGGCGCCGGCCGCCTTCCTGCTCGACGTGAACGCCTGGCTGACGGAGTACCGGGTGGCGCTCGTCTGACTGGTGGCGCAGCCGGAGCCGGGACTCGCCGTCAGAACAGGTGACCCAGCAGGTCCAGCTCGCCGTCCGGCCAGGCCTGCTGCCCGGTCGGCTTCACCATCAGGGCGCCGGTGTCCTGCATCGTGGCCAGTCCCAGCATGGCGTGCTCGTGGATCTTCAGCCAGGAGCAGGCGTTGCCCGCGCGGGCAAACCCGTTGCGCGTGTACAGCCGGTCATCATCGGCGAACAAGATGATGAAGTCGACCCCGCAGGCGCGGGCGTACTCGGTCACGGCGGCTAGCAGCCTGCTGCCCAGCCCGCGGGACCGCACCCGCCTGCTGACGCACAGGTCCGACACTCCGAAGGTCCGCAGCACGGTGCCGCCGGCCCGGACCATCCGCAGCTCCACGCCCATCTGGGCGGCCAGCTCGCCGCCGGCCGGCACCAGGTAGCGGAAGTGCGGCGGGAGCTTGAAGTAGGTCCGGCCGGGAAAGCCGGAGAAAGATTCCTGCAGCAGCGCCTGCACCTGCTGACTCAGGTCCGGGCCGATCTCAGCTTCCGCGAGGCGGTCAATCGCGAGGGTCCCGGGGTCTGCTGGCTGGCTCACAGCCCGGATGTTACCGCCGGGCCGGAGGTTGACGGCAAAGCAGGACCTATAGCACCGTGTGCCCGTGCAGATGACCGACGATTTCGCCGCCGCCGTGACGGTCTCGATCCCGATCTTCGCCCTGGCCGCGGGCGCCGAGGCCCGGTCGATCCGGGACCGGCTCCAGCGGCCCGACCCCGGCTGGGAGCGCGACTTCGCGCAGTACAGCGCCGAGAACGAGCTGGATGTCAGCTCGGCCGCGCAGGTCTTCTCGTATTTCCGGAACGTGCCGAGGCTGTCGCGGCTGCACACGTTCGAGCGGGTGCTGGCGCTCGCCGGCGCCATCGTGTGGCTGGTGGTGTTCGTGCTGCTCACCGTCGCTGAGCTGCTGTCGCTGGTGTGGCTGGCCGACGGCAGCCCGCCCGGCCACAGCGGCCTGGCCGCCTTCGGCCTGTGGTCAATCGCGGTGGCGATGGTGACGCTGATCGCGGCCCCGGCGCTGTACCTGGCCGTGCCGCTGCTGCTGCCGCTGGACCTGATCCCGGCCGGGCTCACCAAGTCGGTGCTGCCGAAGGTCGCCTCCTCGGAGGGCCGCGGGTTCGTGCGGCGCCTGCTGGGCGAGCTCGAAGGCGCCATCGACCGCGCTGGCGACGCCGCCGAGGCCGAGGCGCAGGCCAAGGCCAAGGCGCGGAGCTCAAGGCCCCGGCAGGAGCTCAGGCCCCGGCAGCGCCGGAGCCAGCCGCCGGCCAGCCGGTGCCGGGCGCGCGAGCGGCCGCGCGGACTCCGGGCCGCCTGGTCCGGCGGCCTGAGCGGCGCCACCCGGCCGGCTGCGGCCGCGGGCACCCCGCGGGCGTCAGCCCAGGAACCTGGCCAGCAGCTCGGCGGGCGCCGGGCCGCCCGTGAACGCGGCGCCGCTGCCCTGGGCGACCGCGTCGGATCCGCCGCCAGCGCCGGCCACCCCGGCGAGCACGGCCGTGACCGCGGCCTGCGCCGACACCGCGACCCCGTCCGGGACGGCGATGACGATCCGGGACCGGCCGCCTGACTCACTCCACAGCAGCACCACCTTGCGCTGCTGGCGGCTCAGCTCGATGGCCGTCGACCGGACCAGCTTCGGCTCGGCCTCCGCCCGGGCGGTCAGCGTCGGCACGCCGGTCCCGCTGGTCGCCTCGACCACGCTGGCCAGGTCCGGCGCGCCGGGCCGGGCCGCCTGCCGCGCACTGGCGGCGCGGGCCAGGCGCTCCGCCGCGCTCACGACGTCGCGCGGGGCGGCGTGCAGCGTGACGGCGACCGCGCTCAGCGTCTCCCGGTCGGCCTCGGCGGCCTCGATCGCGCCGAACCGGGTGACCGCGTTGATCCGCCGGATCCCGGCCGCGATGCTCTGCTCGGAGCGGATCCGGAACGAGCCGATGAACGAGGTGTGCGCGACGTGCGTGCCCCCGCACAGCTCCTTGCTCACGCCGTCGAAGGTGACCACGCGGACGATGTCCCCGTAGTCCTCGCTGCCCAGGAAGACCGCGCCGGACGCCTTCGCCGCCGGCTGCGGCAGCTCCTCGGTAGCCCGGTCGTGATCGGCCAGGATCCAGGAGTTCACCAGGCGCTCAACGGCCCGCAGCTCGCCGGGCGTCAGCGGCGCGGGATGGGTGAAGTCGAACCGCAGCCGCTCCGGCTCCACCACGGACCCGGCCTGCGTGACGTGCTCGCCGAGAACCTCCCGCAGCGCCGCGTTGAGCAGGTGCGTGGCGCTGTGGTTCGCGGCCGTCGCCGCCCGCCGCCCGGCGTCCACGCTCAGCTGCAGCACGTCCCCGACCGCCACCGCGCCGGCGGTCACCGTGACGTGGTGCAGGTGCTGGCCGTCGCGCTTGCGGGTGTCGGTGACGTCCAGGGTGACGCCATCCCCGGCGGCCGCGCCGCGGTCACCGATCTGGCCGCCGCCCTCGGCGTAGAAGGGGGTCCGGTCGAGCGACCAGCTCGGCCGTCTGCACCGGCCGGCACGCGCCCGGTCCGCTCGCCGCCGGCCAGCAGGGCGAGCACCGTGCCGGTGCCGGTCAGCCCGCTGTACCCGGTGAACTCCGCGGCCGGAAGGTCATCCAGGCAGGCCGGCGGCCGCGCCGGGCCCGGCGGGCGCACCGCGGGACAGCTCCTGATGGCGGCGGAATTCCGCCCGGTATCCCGCCAGGTCGGTCTCGACGCCCCGCCCGGCCGCCAGCGACTGGGTGATCTCTGCGGGCAGGCCGTAGGTGGCAAACAGCTGGAAGATCTCGCGGCCGCTGAGCGACGTGGTGCCCGCGGACAGGCTTTCCTCCAGCCGCCGCAGGCCGCGCCGGATACCGCGCCGAAGTCGCGGCATTCGGCGTCCACGGCGCGCAGCAGCTCATCGCGGCGCCCGGCCAGCAGCGGGTAGTGCCCGCCGAGCCCGCTGATCACGGCCTCGACGACCGGGGCGAAGCTGACGTCGTCCAGCCCGGCCTGCACCGCCTCGGTGAGGCAGCGCCGCAGCAGCCGCCGCGGGATGTAGCCGCGACCCTCGTTGCCCGGCCGCACACCCTCGGCCATGATCATGCACGAGGCGCGCAGGTGGTCGGTGACCAGCCGGTGCCGCCGCTGAATCACACCGCCGGCCTCGCCGAACAGCTCCTGCGCCGCCCGCGCGCCCGGCCGCAGCAGGTCCGTCTCGTAGACGTTGTCCAGGCCGTTCAGCGCCAGGTGACCCGCTCCAGGCCGGATCCGGTGTCCACCGACAGGAACGGCAGCGGGCTGAGCGCGCCGCGGGCGTCCTGGAAGAACTGCATGAAGACGCCGGCGTTCCAGATCTCGATGTAGCGGCTGGCGGTGTCGAACTCCGCGCCCGGCCGCCAGGGCGGGCCGTAAGCGTCGCCGGTGTCCAGGAACACCTCCGTGGACGGGCCGCACGGGCCGGTGTCGCCGGCCGGGCCCCAGAAGTTGTCCGCCGTGGGCTGGGGAACGATGTGGTCGCGGGCCATGCCCACCGCCTCCCAGAGCGCCGCCGACTCCTCATCCGGCCCGAGGCCGAGTGCCGGGTCGCCCTCGAAGACCGTCACGTACAGCTGAGCTGGCGTGAAGCCGTAGCCCTCGGTGAGCAGCCCGAAGGCCAGCTCGATCGCCCGCTGCTTGAAGTAGCCGCCGATCGACCAGCTGCCCAGCATCTCGAAGAACGTCAGGTGGTGCCGGTCCCCGACGTCGTCGATGTCGATCGTGCGGATGCACGGCTGGATGTTGGTGAGCTCGCGGGCCGGCGGCTGCTGCTCGCCGGTGAAGTACGGCTTGAGCGGGGCCATGCCGGAGTTGACGAACAGCAGGGTCGGGTCGTTCCGGGCCAGGACCGAGGCCCCGCCGATGAGGTGATGGCCGGCAGCCGCGAAGTAGTCCAGGAAGGTGCCTCGTACCGCCGCGCTGTCCATGGGCTTCATCAGGCTCTCACCGTCCTCGTTCGCGATCCGCGATGGTATCCATGAGGAACGGCCGGGCCGCTAGTGGTTTTTGCCGGTCACCGGCCTGGCGGCAGCTGGCCCGGCTCAGCCTGGGGCGTGCAGGTCCTGGATCCGGTCGCCGCCGAGCGGCGGCTGCCGCCAGGCCGCCGCGGCGGCTGCGGCCCGCAGTGAGCAGGTGATGTCGATCCGGTGCGGGGTTTCCAGGAAGATGACCTCGGCCCGCCAGGTGTCGCTGTCGAGCCAGCCGCCCGAGGCCGCGACCGGGACGACCCCGCCGCGGCCGTCGCCGGCTCGGACACCGCCCAGGTGCCGGCTCCGCGCGGAAATCCAGCTGGTTAGCGTCCTCGCGGAGCGTGACCCGCCAGCCGCCGGGGTCTGGCAGCACCTGCACCGCGGTGAGCGCGCGGGCCCGGAAGGCGCCGGTGCCAGCGCCGGCCGGGAACGTCCCGCCGGGCCAGTTCTCCGCCGCTCCGGCGGCCTGCCCGGCCGGGCAGGCGGGCAGGGCGAGCCCGGCAAGCCGCGCTTCGAGCTTGTCCTGCGCGGCGTCCGCAGCCGGGCCGGGCGCGGCGTCGATGCCGGGCAGCAGGCAGGTCCACATCGCGTCGAGCAGCGCCTGCATGTCGGGTGTGCAGGCAGTGGTGACGATCACCATCTCCTGCTCCGGCAGGACGACGCAGAACTGGCCGAAAGCCCCGTCGCCGCGGTATCCGTGCCGGGACATCCAGAACTGGAAGCCGTAGCCCTGGTGCCAGTCCGGGCTGCCCGCGCCGGGGTTGGCGACCTGAGCCGCGGTGGCCTGCGCCGTGTAGTCCGCCGGGACCAGCTGGGATCCTTCCCACCGGCCCCGCTGCAGGTACAGCTGTCCGAGCCGGGCGACGTCCTCAGTGCGGGCGTGCAGGCCGCTGAAGCCCACCTCCCGCCCGGCCGGGTCGCGCTGCCAGCTGACCGGGCCGATGCCGAGCGGGTCGAGCAGCCGCGGGCGCAGGTACTGGGTCAGCGGCATGCCTGCCTGCTGCTGCACGATGCTGGCCAGCGTGTAGGTGCAGGGCTGGTTGTAGGCGAAGACCGTGCCCGGCTCCTCATCCGGCGGGATGAGCAGGAACCCGCGGACCACGTCCCCGCCGCCCAGGGCGATGGCCTCCCCCAGCGTCTCCCGGGTATGGCCGCTGGCCATGGCGGCGACGTGCCGGAGTCGCATCGACCGGCTGCGCGGGCTGGTGATCTCCGCGTCGAGCTCGCTGAAGTGCGACAGCACCGTGTCGTCCAGGTCGAGCAGGCCCTCGGCCTGCGCGAAGGCCACGGCCGTGGAGGTGAAGCTCTTGCTCAGCGAGTACAGCAGGTGCGGCCGGCGGCGCTGTAGGGCGCCCACCAGCCCTCGGCGATGACCTGGCCGCGGCGCAGCAGCATCAGGCTGTGCATCTCGATGTTCCGATGATCATCCACGGCATCCAGGAAGCGGAGGATCGCGGCCGGGTCGACGTGCTGATCGGCTGGCTTGCTGCGGGGCAGTGCTCTCGCCATGCCGTCAGCGTAAGCCGCCCCGGCGGCTCTCGGCACATCTGACCCTTTTCTTGTCATATCTCCGCATAGGAGACCGCCTTGTGCAAGTGCCGGAGACTGAATGGCTTTATAACGGCCGTGCTCAGCTACCATTTCCATGGAAATAACGGTCTGGTAATGGCGAGCACTGCGCAAAAGGCCGCTCAATAATCAAGGGGTATGCGCTCGTGGCTGGGTGGGCTCTTGCGATCGACCTGGACACCCGCGCTGTCACCGCCGCAGTCCAGGAGCAGGACAGCAGCCAGCCCCTGCAACTCCCGGTCCTGCCGGCCTCGCCGCCGTACACCGCCACGCTCCGCGCGGTCGCCCGGGAAGCCGGAAAGGACCGGGAGCCGGCTAGACCCGCCCGGCTGGCCCTGGCCGTCCCGGCCACCTG
Source organism: uncultured Actinomycetota bacterium (assembly GCA_963780555.1). Classification (GTDB taxonomy): domain Bacteria; phylum Actinomycetota; class Actinomycetes; order Streptosporangiales; family Streptosporangiaceae; genus DASUBV01. The sequence continues at coordinate 2,490,836 of CAWACD010000002.1, forward strand.
GACCGGCGACGATCTGGCGGTCCTGCGCCAGGCGGCACTGGATGCTGATCTCCCCGATCCGGTGTTCGCCGCGCAGCCCATCGCCGCGGCGTGCGGCGCGGGCATCGCTGCCGCCGCTGGCCAGCTGATCGCCGTTCTGGGCATCCGCGGCGACAGCATCGACACCGCCGTCCTCCGGCGCACGCCCCAGGGCTTTGAGCTGGCCGGGCAGCCGGGCGGCCAGGCTGGCGGCGACGGCTCCGCGGCCAGCCTGGAGAGCGGCGTGCTCGAACTGCTCGCCACCGTCACCGCGGCCGGGCTGAGCCCAGGTCAGCTCGCTGCCGTCTATGTCACTGGCGAGGCCGGCCAGGCCGCCCGGGTCACTTCGCTCATCGCCCGGATCATGGGGATCCAGCCACGGATAGCTCCCGGCCCGGAGACAGTCACTGTCCTCGGCGCCCTGGCGATGACCGGCGACCCGGTATCCCCGCAGCGGCCGCGATCGCGGCTCCGGCCCGCAGGTCCGGCAGGCCGGACCGTGCCGCGACGCCGTCGAGTGCGGGCCTGGACCGGCCTGGCTGCCGCGGTAGCCGTCATTGCCGGCGTCGCGGTGACGCTGGCGCTGATGCAGCCGGGGCGGCCCGCGGGCCACGGCCCGGAGCCCGCCGGTCATCCGGACCGCAGCCCGCTGGGTTATCAGCTGACCCAGCGCCGTCTGGTCAGCAACCCGACGACGCCGGTGTCGTATCAGGTGCGCGCCCAGTTCCCGGTGGTCCGCGGCCTGGCGAACCACGCACTGCAGCAGCGCATCAATACCGCTCTGCGCGCGCCCGTCAGCCGGGAGATCTCCGACTTCAGCACCGAGGCACGCTCTTATCCGGTGGGCACTAGCGGGGCCTTCCTGTACCTCAAGGACACCGCTTACCAGGTCAAGAACATCCTCTCCGTCAAATACGAGGCAGAAAGTCACAACGCCGGAGCGGGCGACGTTAGTTACGAGCTGAGCTCCGTGACAATCCAGATGTCCACCGGCGCGCCACTCGGCCTGAGCGACATTCTCACGACCACGGCCCTGTCCGCGGCCTGGCGGCACAAGCTGGCCGCTGACCTGCAGGCCCAGAAGGGCATCAGCGAGTGTGACGGGCAGCCCGGATGGCGGGGCGCGACAGGCATTCCGCAGGTGCTCACCGCCATCAACGCGCCGGCCGCCCTGGTGGTGAACGTCACGCCGGGCGGCCTGGCGTTCAGCTTCGGCGACGACACGATCGCGCCGACGGCATGCCGCCCGGTCGGCGTCGTGCCCTTCGCCGAGTTGTCCGGCCTCCTCAGGCCCGCGATCGCTGATCTGGGTCCGGCGTCCGCGCCTTCGGCGGCCCCCGGCACAGCGGCCGCCAGCCCGACGGCATCCCCGGCCAGCCCGCCAGCATCCGCGGCCCCGCCGGCGACCCCGGCGGCCGTCGTCCGCGCCTACTTCGCGGCCATCAGCCAGCGTGACTACCGGCGGGCCTGGAAGCTGGGCGGTGATCACCTCGGGCAGTCCTACGCGCAGTTCGCCGGCGGCTTTGCCGGCACGGCCCGCGACATCGTCCGGGTCACCGCCGTCCGCGGTGACGTCGTGGCCATCAGCCTCACGGCCGTCCAGTCGGACAAGACACGGCTCCGTTTCAGCGGCACCTGCACCGTCGCGCACGGCGCGATCGCCAGGTCCGCCCTCGTGCAGGTGCCATGACGCCGGCCAGCCAGCGTTCCGCGCGGATGACAGCAGCGATGCAACCGGGGAGGTCATAGGTGGGGGACGGCGACACCAGTTCCGGGCCAGACCCGCAGTCGCGGCTGGCGCACTTGCTGGCCGCCCTGGCCCGGGGTGCTGATGGCAGGCACGGAGCCCGGCTGTGGGAAGGCCTGCGCGACCTGCTCAGTCCCCCGCCCGGCACCGGCCCGGGCGGCCACGACGAGCTGGCGGCCCTGCAGCGCGCACCGGACGACGCGGCCGCGGCTGCGACGCTGGCCGGCATCATGCACGACCGGGCCGCCGCCGACGAGGACTTCGGCCAGGCCATGGGTGCCTGGCGCGGACAGCACCAGATCCGGGCCATCGAGGGGGCGGCGCCCAGCGCTGCGCCGCCCGGGCCCAGAACGACGGCAGGCACGCCGGCGGCGCCGGCCGACGCCGGACTCGCGCAGACCCGGGCCACGCCGGCGGAGTCGCGAGCGGCAGGCCCGCCCGCCGGGCCGCCGCCCGGCAGCACCCCGGCCGCCCGGCCCGGACCCGACGACAGGGCGGCCGGCGCAATCCGCCGCGGGCGGCGGATCCTGGCCAACCCGTACTCCGTCACCATCCTCGGCGGAGTCGTCGTCGCCGTGGTCACCGTCTGGCTGACCGCCCACGCCAGCTCACCCGGCACAGGCCAGGCCGCCGCGGGGCCGCCCGCGAGCCAGCCGACGTCACCATCCCCCGGGCAGGCCCGGTCCGGCAGCCAGCCGGTGACAGGCCTGCAGTCGTCGGGGGCCTCCTGCCAGGGCATGCCGCAGGCCGGCCCGGAGCACGTGTCCGCCCATCCCCCGCTGGCCGTGCTCTCTGCCGATCCCATGGGAGTGCTCGGCACCAGCTATGCCCTGCCCGGACAGCACGTGCTCAGCCCGGCGGCGCTCAGCCGCCTGAACAAGTCCCAGGCCAGCGGCGGCCCGGGCTCCGGTGCGTACCTGGTGTCGATCGGCGGGTACGCCGTGGGAACTAACGGAACCCAGGTCGTCGTCCGGAACACGAGCAGGCACAAGATCAGCATCCTGGGCATCCGGGCCGTCAGGGAATCCTGCCAGGCACCGCTCACCGGAACGATATTCGCGAACAGCAGCTCAGGCGCGGACCTGAGCGTCAACCTGGGATTCGAGCTGGATTCCCCGGACAGCGAGGCGCGGGCCGCCACGGGGGACGCGGTCACCGCGACCAGCCCGGACTACTTCGACAAGTACACCGTGTCCATCCGGCCCGGCAGGCAGCAGGTCTTCAACCTCATCGCGGTGACCGCCCGGCACGCCTGGTCGGTCAGGTACCTGGTGACGATGCTCGTGGGCGGCACGAAGTCCTACCAGCTCCTCGCGGACGGAACGCAGCCGTTCCGGGTCACGGCCGGCCTGCCGTCCGGCCGCTTTTACTCCGTGGCCTACGCCGGCGGGGTGGCCAGCCCTGATCAGAGCGGCGACTTCGAGCGCATCAATCCCCGCTACCTGAACCAACGATGAGAGCTGAAGGACATCCATGGCCGCGGATAGCTGGACGCTGGCAGTCGACATGGGCGGCACCTCCGCGGTGGCCGCCGCCGGCCACCGCGGCCAGGTGCGCGTCCTTGCTCCCGGGCCGGGTGATCCCCTGCCGCCGGTGACCGAGGCTCCGATGGCGGCGGTACTTGCCGGCCTGCTGCGCGCCGCGGCAGGCCCGGCCGGAGCTGACCAGCACTCCCCCGTGCCGGGCCGGCTCATCCTCATCCCCCCGGCCAGCTGGGGCGATCGCGAGCTGGGCGTGCTCACCCGCGCGGCAGCCACCGCGGGGCTGCCCGCGCCGGAGTTCACCGCCGGGCCCGTCGCCACCGCCAGTTACCTGGCCGGAGCCGTCCCGCCGGGCCAGGCCGTCGCCGTTCTCGACGTGCGCGGCAGCAGCGCCGATGCCGCCGTGCTGCGGCGCGCCGCGGACGGATTCATGCTGGCGGGAACGCCGGGCGAGCTCATCAGCCTGGCTGCAGCTGAGCCTGAGGTGCCGCTGCGCCGGGGCAGCTATGCGGTCCTGGCCGCGATCATGCGCGCCGGGCTGACTCCCCGGCAGCTCGCCGCGGCCTACATTGTCGGCCCCCCGGAGCGTGCGGCCCTGGCCGCCGGGCTGCTCAGCCGGGTGCTGGGGGTCATCCCGGAGGTGGCCGCGGAGCCGGCCACGACGGCGGTCCGCGGTGCGCTTGCGGCAAGTCCCGCCGGGGCCGCGGGCAGCTCCGGGATCGCAGGCCGCCCGGCAGCCAGCTCGGCGGCCGTGCGGCTCCGGCGCGGCGGCCAGGCGATCCTCCGCACGCGGCGCAGGAAGATCGCTGCGGGTGTCGCCGCCCTGGCCGTGGTCGCCGCCGTCGCGAGCTTCGCCACCCGGGTCGTCGAGGCAGCCGGGCTCGCGGTCCCGCGGGTCTTCGTCATCAGCTCCAGGCCATACCATCCGGCCCAGCTGACCGAGATCAACCCGGTAAGCCGGGCCATCGTCCGGCGGCTCACGGTCGCCGCAGGCGCCAACGACCTGGAATTTGCGCCGGGTCAGGCGCACGGATACCTGCTCGGCCTCAACCAGGGCCGCAGCGGGCACATCACCAGCTTCGTGACACCGTTCAGCGCGGTCACTGGCCGGCTCGGCCGCGCGATCACCGTGCCGGGTGAGATTGAGTCGGTGATTTTCGCACCTGACGGCACGACCGCCTACGTTCTGGTCACGCTGCAGGACAACGGTGAGCTCATCCCGATCAGCACCACCACCGGCGCCCGCGGCAGGCCGGTCCCGGTGCCGGGCGATAACAACGTGATGGCGATCACTCCCGACGGCAAGACGATCTACGTGACTGACCAGCGCAGCTTCACCACCGGGCAGGACGGCCTGGTCACGCCGGTCGCGACCGCGACCGGGTCCGTCGGCAGGCCGATCACCGTAGGCCTGGAGCCCGACGGCATCGCGGTCACCCCGGACGGCCGCGAGCTTTATGTCGTCAACGTCGACTCGGGCACCGTGACGCCGATCAGGACCGCGACCGGCACGGCCGGACCGCCGATCGCCGTGGGCCTGCCGGGCAATGTCGCCCTGACCATCACCATGAGCCCGGACGGCAAGGCGGCCTATGCCACCAGCAGCCCGCCCGGCGCGGCAGCCTCCAGCGAGCTGACACCCGTGCGCACCGCCACCAACAGCGCCGGCCCGCCGCTCACCGTCGCCGGCAACTTCCCCCAGGTGCTGATCTCCCCGGACAGCCGGACGGCCTATGTCCTGGCCCAGAACACCACCCCGGACGGCGACGGGACGGTGACACCCATCAGCCTGCGGTCCGGCGGGGCCGGTCACCCGGTCGTGGTGGGCGACCCGCTGTCCATGATCATGAGCCCGGACGCCAGGGACCTGTACGTCCTCGCGCGCCCCGGCGAGAACCAGGACACCACGGGTGTCGTGATTCAGGTCAGCACCAGCACGCATGCTGCCCGCCAGCTCATCAGCGTCCCCGGCAGCGTCGTGGCCGTCGCCGCGGCGAATGTCAGCCCCTGACCAGCGCAGCCGGGCCAGGCCAGCCGGAGCCGCCCGGCCATCGCCGGGAGTCAGCCGGCCAGGGCGCTGGCCCGGTGCTGCTGCGGGCTGATGCCGCGGACCCGCTTGAAGGCCGCGCTGAGCGCGAACGGGCTGCCGTAGCCGACCCGGGCGGCGACGGCGCCGATCGTGGCGCCCGGCTCCCGCAGCAGGTCGGCGGCCAGGGCAATCCGCCAGCCGGTGAGGAAGGTCATCGGGGGCTCGCCGACCAGCTCGTGGAAGCGGCGCGCCAGGCTGGCCCGCGACACGCTGGCCTCCGCCGCCAGCTCGGCCACCGTCCACGGGTGCGCCGGGTTGTGGTGGAGCAGGCGCAGGACCCGGCCGACCACGGGGTCAGCGTAGCCGCGGTACCAGCCCGGTGCCCCGGCCTCGGGCCGCGCGAACCAGGCCCGCAGCACCGCGATCAGGAGCAGGTCCAGCAGCCGGTCCAGCACGGCCTCCTGGCCGGGCTCGTCCTTGACGATCTCGTCGGCCAGCAGCGGGACCAGCGGGCAGTCCCACTCGCCCGCGCGCAGCACGAGCAGCCCCGGCAGCGCCCGCAGCAGGCGCTGGCTGACCTCGGAGTCCAGCTGGTAGGTGCCGGTGAGCAGCTCGGTGCCGCCGGACGGGCTGTTGCCCCAGGTGCGGACCCCGACGTCGGCCATCTGGGTGAGCTCCTGGCCGTCGGCGGTAGTACAGCGCTGGCCGGGGTGGATGACCGCCTGGGGCGGCGTGGCCGGGTCGTCGGCAACGAGGTACGGATCCGGGCCGCGGACGATCGCGACGTCCTCGCGGCCGAGGCGCACGGGCTGGCCGCCGCCGGGGACGATGCACGCCGCGCCGCGGACGACCGCCACCAGGGTCAGCGGCGCCTCGTCCTGGATGCGCAGCGACCAGGGCGGGTCCATGCTCGAGCGCAGCAGGAAGGCCCCGCGCGCTCGTGGCCCGTCCAGCAGTCCCGCGATCGCGTCCATCCCACAACGTTAGACGATCACGCATGTTCTTGCGTAATCCAGCTATGGAAAGTCTCAGCTGAGCCGGCTTTTACTGGGTGGCATGAACACAGACATGAAGACCCGGGGAACGACACTCGTGCTCGGCGGCACGGGCAAGACAGGCCGTCGGGTAGCCCGGCGGCTTCAGGCGGCCGGCATTCCGACGCGGGCAGCATCGCGCTCCGGCGATCCGCCGTTTGCCTGGACTGACCCGAAGACGTGGGCACCGGTGCTGAGCGGCGCTTCCGCGGCGTACGTGTCCTACTACCCCGACCTTGCGGCACCGGGCGCCGCCAGCACGGTCGCGGCATTCGCGCAGCTGGCCGTGCAGCGCGGGGTCCGGCGGCTGGTGCTGCTGTCGGGCCGGGGCGAGCCAGAAGCTCAGCGGGCCGAGCAGGCCGTGCAGGATAGCGGCGCCGACTGGACGGTCGTGCGATGCAGCTGGTTCAGCCAGAACTTCAGCGAGGGCTACCTGCTGGAACCGGTGCTCGCCGGCGAGGTCGCGCTCCCGGTAGACGCGGTGCCGGAGCCATTCGTCGATGCCGGGGACATCGCCGACGTCGCCGCTGCGGCCCTGACCGGGGACGGCCACGCAGGCCGCGTCTATGAGCTGACCGGGCCGCGGCTGCTGCGCTTCAGCGAGGCCGTCGACCTGATCGCCGCCGCGACTGGCCGGCCGGTCCGGTTCGTGCCGGTGACGATGGAGCAGTTCGCGGCGGCGATGACCGCCCAGTCGGTGCCGGGCGACGTGCTGGCCCTGCTGACCTACCTGTTCACCGAGGTGCTGGACGGCCGCAACGCCGCGGTCGCTGACGGCGTAGCCGAGGCGGCGGGCCGCCGGCCACGGGACTTCAGGGAGTACGCGCGCCGGGCGGCGGCGGCGGGCGCCTGGGGGGCGGACCGGTGACCGGCCTGCTGCAGTGGGCGACCTTCGTGACCGCGCTGGGCTGCGGCCTGGCGGCCGGGGTGTTCTTCGCCTTCTCCGCATTCATCATGGGTGCCCTGGACCGGCTGCCGCCGTCCCGGGCCGTTGCCGCCATGCAGTCCGTCAACCAGCGGGCGGTCACCCCGGCCTTCATGACCGCGCTGTTCGGGACCGCGCTGGCCTGCGCAGCGCTGGCCGCGCGCGCGGCGGTGACCTGGGGTGAGCCTGGCGCTGGCTGGATCCTGGCGGGCAGCCTGCTGTACCTGACTGGCGCGGTCGCGGTCACCATCGTCATCAGCGTTCCCCTGAACGAGACACTGGCGGCCGTCCGCCCGGACACCGCGGAAGCCGCGGCCCGCTGGCCCGGCTACCGCCGCCGCTGGACCGCCTGGAACCACGTGCGGGCGGCCGCAGCACTGGGCGGCGCCGGCCTGCTCACCGCAGCCCTCGTGCTGACCTGACCGGCCCGTCACTCCCCCGGCGCGTCCGTCAGGTCTTTTGCCCGCGCCAGGCAACCTCCGGACGCAATTGCTCGTCCTTGGCGGGTGGAACTGGAGCCGGAGCGTTCCGCGCAATAGCTGACTCGGGCAAGGCGGTGGTGTGATGCATCAGGTGAGACGAGGGATCCGTGGCTGAGTCAGATACCAGCGGCCTGGAGCGGCTGCTGGCCGAGCGGGGCGATGCGCTGATGCGCGCCGCCGTAGCGCTGACCGGCAGCCGGGCCGAGGGCGAGGACCTGCTGCAGGCCGCACTGGAGCGGCTGCTGCGGAACGGGGCGCAGGTCAGCGACCCGGAAGGCTACCTGCGGCGGATCCTCTACAACCTGGCCGCCGACGACTGGCGCCGCCGCGGCCGCTGGCGCGCCCGGCTGCCCCTGCTGCGCGAGCCCGGCCCGGCCCCCGCCGACCCCGGCGCCGACACCGTTGACTTGCGCGATGCCCTGGTGCGGGCACTGGCCCAGCTACCGCCGCAGCAGCGCGCCGTCGTGGTGCTGCGCTACTGGGAGCAGCTGACCGAGGCGCAGACCGCCGAGCTGCTGGGCTGCTCGGCCGGAGCGGTCAAGTCGGCCGCTTCCCGCGGCCTGCGGCGGCTGCGCGAGCTGTCTGGCGCCGCGCTCCACGACTGCCTGAGCACGTCACCAGCTACGGATAACGGAAGAGGACGACGATGAGCCCGCATATCACTGACAACGACCTCGGGGAACTCCTGCGCGAGGGCATTGACCAGCTCACCGGCGAAATCCGGCTGCCGGGCGGCCTCGCCGCGCGCGCCCGGCGCCAGCACGCCCGGCGCCGCCGGACCGTCCGGGCCGCCGGCCTGGCGGGCGCGGCCACCACCGCCGGCGCCGTGGCCGCCGCCGCGGTCCTCACGACCAGCGGGCCGGCCGTCACCGCACAGCCGGCGGCCCCGCATACGGCAGGCCGGGCGGCCGGCCCGCAGGCCCAGACGGTGGCCGAGATCGTCCGCCGGACCGGTCAGGCGGTAAGCAGTGACCTGGTCCTGGAGTCCACCGGCAACGTCCAGCTGGACAGCCTGCAGTACTCCCGCGGGCACCGAAAGTGGCTCCAGCTGCACTACCTGAGCTGGTCCTACCGGAACCTGTCCGCCATCGAGGGCTTCACTGGCCCCGCCGGGTTCAGCGGCCCGCACCGGGTCCGCTTCGCCATGGCCGGGCAGGCCACCAGCACCACGCCGAAGTCGATGTCCTCCGACACCTACACCCGGGTGGATTACGTCAGCCGGACCTGGGGCCGGACCACCCGCCGCGAGCGGGTCCCGGCCGCGCCAGTCCCGCTGAACTGCTCGGAGCGGCAGTACCTGAGCAGGCCGATGGCCGTCGTGCGGACCGACCTGTCCACCTCCCCCGCCTCGATCCGCGCGGCCGTGGCCTGCGGCGGGCTGCGCGTCACCGGCCGCGGCCGGGTCAATGGCCAGTCCGTGATCAAGCTGGCCGGCACGACCCGGCTGACCCGGTACCCGCTCGCGGTGGACGTCAGCCCGGCCACCTATCTCCCGGTGCGGCTCACCTTCGGCCAGCTCCGGTTCGACTACCGGTGGCTCAAGCCCGGCACGGCCAGCCTGGCAGCGTTCACCCTGCAGCCGCCCGCCGGATTCCGCCGCGCCGCCTACAACCGCACCTGACCCTTCACGGCCGGTGGCTGGCGGCGGGCAGCGGGGGCCCGCCGCCAGTCATCGGCCCATGATTCGGCTCGTCTTCACTAAGCCGATGACAGCCGGTCGCCTTTCACGGGTACAAAAAGAGGCGCGCCTGGTTCGGGCGCGTGTTCCCTGTCGGGCACAGGCATGAAGGGCGGAACATGAAGCTCCCGCGACGGCCGCTGCTCAGCGCCGCACTCGCCACCACTGCATCGGCCGCGCTGGCCGGCACACTCGTCCTCGGGCCGGCGCCGAGCGCGCTGGCGCACCCGGCCGGGCCGTCGAACGCCTCGCGGGCCTGCCCGCCCGCCGCCTCTGCGGTGAGCTTCAGCGACAGCCTCGACAAGCTCGTCCGGGGCGGCGCGGAGCTCGGCGGCCTGTCGTCGCTGGCGTTCGACCCGCGGGCCCGAGCGTGGGCATCCGCGGTCGACAACCACGCCACCGACCCGGCACGGATCTGGTTCTTCCGGAACCTGGCCAGCCCGAACGTCACCCGCGATCCGCTCGTCCTGCGCAAGCCCGACGGCACCCCTTACGACGGCACCAACTCCGACAACGAGGGCCTCGCCGTCCTGCCGGACGGCGATTACCTGGTCAGCTCCGAGACCGAGCCGTCGATCCGGATCTATGCTCGCAGCGGCGTTCAGCAGGCCTCGCTGCCGATCCCGGCCCGGTTCGCGGTGACCGGGACGACGCCCGGCGGCCAGGCCACCAGCAATGCCACGCTCGAGGGGCTGACGATCGCACGCTCCGGCCACGAGATCATCGCCGCGATGGAAGGCGCGCTGTCCGGGGACGTCTCGGCCAGCGGCGATGCGACGCTGCACCGGTTCCTGGTCTACGACCTCGGCCGCCGCGGGACCTGGCAGCTGACCAGGCAGATCGCCTACCGCACCGAGACGGGCAACCGCATCCCCGAGGTCGCCGCCTACGGACGCGACTCGCTGCTCGTGGAGGAGGCCGCCTTCTCCGCGACCGCCGGGAACTCGGTCGAGCTGTACGCGGTCCGGCACACCAGCGCGGCACCGGATGTGAGCAACGTGGCGAACCTGTCCGCGGCCCCGGCCCGGGACGTGGTGAGCAAGAAGCTGGTGGCCAATCTCGTCGACTGCCCGACCCTGGGCGCGCCGTCCCTGGAGACCCAGGCCAACCCGCTGCTGGACAACTACGAGGGCATGGCCATCACCGCCGGCGGCCCGGGCCTGGCCGGGGTGAGCATGATCAGCGACGACAACTTCAGCGCCACCCAGTTCACCCGGGTCCTGAATCTCCTCGTCAAGCTGCCGTAACGCCCGCCGGCTCAGCCGCGGCCCGGATCTTCCCGGCGCACGACAGGGGAGATCCGGGCTGGTCCCCGGCCCGTGCCCGGGTGGCTGCGCTATTCGCGCCATGTCTCGCACACACCCTTCGCACCCCGGCTTCACGACTTTGCGGTGCCCTGGCCAGGGGATCAACGGGAACAGGAGAGACGCGGCATGGCGCAGGCAAAGGTCACCGATCCGGACGTCGCCGAGCTCATCGGACACGCTGAGGAATCCACCTCGGCGTATATCCGCGGAGACATCCGCAGGTACCTGGAGCTGATCAGGCACGCCGATGACTTCACGCTCATGCCCCCGTACGGCGGCGAGCCGAGGCACGGATTCAACACCGAGGAAGCCCTGGAAACTACGCCGAAGATGTTCCGCAGCGGCGCGGCCGAGCTGGAGCTCGTGCAGGTCATCGCATCGGGCGAGCTGGCCGTGCTGGTGGGGATTGAACGGCAGCACGGCGAGGTCGCCGGGCTGCCGGATCAGGAGTGGTCGCTGCGGGTGACCCTGGTCTTCCGGCGCGACGGGGGTGAGTGGCGGCTGGTGCACCGCCATGCCGACCCGCTGGTGCACGCGATCAGCATGCAGCACATGGCGTCGATCGCCCGCGGCGAGGGCTAAGGGCACGGTCCCGCCCGTCGGCCGGCGGCCCGGGCTGCCGCGCCGGCCCCGCTTGCTCGGTCACCTGGTTAGTGAGTACACTAATGAACCACGTAACCAGACCAGCAGTGAGGTGACTCCGTGGCGCTTGCCGACGACGGCGGCCCGATCTTTGGCCAGATCGCAGATCAGCTGTCCGATCAGATCGCTGACGGCGGGCTCGATGAGGGCGGGCGGCTGCCATCCACGAATGAGCTCGCGGCGTTCTACCGCGTCAATCCGGCCACCGCCGCTCGCGCCCTGAGCGTCCTGGCCGAGGAGGGACTGGCGGAGAAGCGCCGCGGGATCGGCATGTTCGTGGCCGCGGGCGCGCGGCAGCAGCTGATCAGCACCCGGCGGCGCCAGTTTGCCGAGCGGTACGTGCAGCCGCTGGTGACGGAGGCCGCACGGCTCGGGCTCAGCGTCGAGGATCTGGTGGCGCTGGTGCGCGAGCAGGCCGCGGCCGCCGACCTGGCTGCGGCGGGGAGCCGGGCATGACCGCGGCGATCTCGCTGACCGGGGTCGGGCGCCGGTACGGCGACCACGATGCGCTGGCCGGGTTCACCGCTGAGGTCGCGTCACCGTCCATCGTCGGGCTGCTGGGGCGGAACGGCGCCGGGAAGAGCACCCTGCTGCGCATCATGGCCGGGCAGGAATTCGCCACCTCCGGCCGGGTCAGCATCTTCGGGGCCGGCCCTGCGGTCAGCGACGCCGTACTGCGCCGCATGGTTCTCATCCGCGAGGACCAGGTCTACCCCGACCTGCAGGTCCGTCACCTGATCGCGGCGGCCGCGATGTTCTACCCGAGCTGGGACGCCGCCTTCGCGGAGTCGCTGCTGGAAACCTACGAGCTGCCGGCCAGGCGCCGCGTCAAGAAGCTGTCCCGGGGCATGCGCACCGCGCTGGGCATCGTCATCGGCCTGGCCGCCCGCGCCGAGATCACCCTGTTCGACGAGCCCTACGCCGGCCTGGACGCAGTGGCCCGCGAGCTGTTCTATGACCACCTGCTGGCCGACTACACCGCTCACCCCCGGTGCATCGTGCTGTCCACGCACCTGATTGACGAGGCAGCCGAACTGCTCGAGCGCATCCTGGTCCTCGACCACGGCCGCCTGGTCCTCGACGCCGCCACCGACGACGTCCGCGGCAATGCCAGCGTCGTCACCGGGCCGGCGGTCAGCGTCGACCGGTTCGTCGCCGACCGGGCGACGCTCAGCCGGCGCACGCTCGGCGCGCAGGCCACCGTGATGATGACCGGCCGGCTCGACGCACGCGACCGGGACCTGGCCGGCCAGCTGCACCTGCGCCTCGAGCCCGTCACCCTTCAGCAGCTCGCGATCCACGCGGCCGGGCTGCGAGACAGCCGCTCCCTGGCGGATGCGAGGACAGCCTGATGCGACCCGCCCCGATCGTGAACGTCGTCCGTTACCTGCTCCTGGACAAGATCACCTACCTGGCGCTGCCGTGGGCCTGGGCCGCCTTCGGCTTCCTCATCGACGTCGTTGTCCTGCAGCTCACCCCGGCGGGCCATCCGGACAGCCACCGCTGGGTCGCCGGCCTGGCCCCGGTCTTCATCTTCGCCTTCGTGCAGGGCACCCAGGCCGTGGCCCGCGCCCTGCCGTTCGGGCTCGCCCTCGGTGCTAGCCGGCGCACCTACTACCTGGGTGCCGCCTCGCTCGCCGTTGCCCTCGGAGCAAGCTTCGGCCTCGCGATCGCGCTCGGCCAGGTCGCCGAGCGCGCGACCGGCGGATGGGGCATGAACATGGCCTACTTCCGCGTGCCCTACCTCCTCAGCGGCTCCTGGTACCAGACCTGGCTGACCGCCTCGGTGGCCTTCGTGCTCCTGTTTGCCTACGGCACCTGGTACGGCCTGGTCTACCGGCGCGGTGGCGTGATCGGCACGGTGATCTTCGGAGCGGCCCAGGTAGCCGTGCTGACCCTCGCCGCTGTCCTCACCACCTGGGCTCACGACTGGGCCGGCCTGGGCCGCTTCCTCAGCGCGATCACCGCGGCCGGCCTGACGGCGATCCTCGCGGCCGGCGCGGCCCTCCTGCTCACCGGCGGCCTGGCCACCATCCGCCGCCTGACCGTCTGACTGGCCTGCTGGGCGAGTCCTTACGCTGGCCGGCGCACTACCCGGAGGTCGGCACCGAGCGCATCCGCGATCGCGGCAATAAGGGGCAGTTCCGGCCGGGCCTGGCTCGCGGTGAACAAGCGCCGGACGCTGGAAGCGTTCCGGTTCACCCGTCGCGCGAGTTCCGCCTTGGACATCCCCAGATCCACCCGGAGAGCATCAAGTTCCCTGATCACTGCATCGGTCTGGGCAATCTCCCGGGCGGCCCGCTGGTAGGCCGAGCTGTAAGCGGGATCTTCCATCCGGGCCGCGTGACGGCGCTCATGAAAACTGACGTCCAGCATCCGCGGCTCAGTCACTCCATCCTCCAAGTGTTGCTTAGGAGATACACTGCACTGTACCTCATGCGCAACACCCCGGGCCCGGCACCGTCCGCATTGCGGTGACCGAGGTGTGCACAACCCGTCCCGGCAGACCTTCACCTGCGCCCGGCCGATTCTGAGTTGGATCGCGCTGGCCGGGCCGACTAGTTTCGCCTTCATGAAGCCGATCTCTGAGGGCGACATCCGCCGCTCCTTCATCAACTGCTCCCGGGGCGAGGCCGAGCGCGTGAAGCTGCCCGCGGATTTCGCCGGGCTCCCCTGGCCGGACCTGGACTTCCTGGGCTGGCGGGATCAGGGAGCGCCGGATCGCGCCTACCTGATCGCTGAGCGAGACGATCACCTGGTGGGGATCACCCTGCGCGCCACGTCAGGGCACCCGCGCAATTTCACCGCGCGCAGCATGTGCTCGGTGTGCCTGACTACACACACGGCCGGCGGCGTGGCTCTGATGACCGGCCGCCGGGCCGGGGAGGCCGGGCGCACTGGCAATTCGGTCGGGCAGTACCTGTGCACGGACCTGGCCTGCTCGCTGTATATCCGCGGCCTGAAGGACACCGACGCGGACAACGACCTCGGGGAGAGCCTCTCGACCGACGAGAAAATCGGCCGGGCGCTGGCTAACCTGGACGCCTTCCTCGACAAGATCGCCCGGTAGGCCGTCACCGGCCGGTCGCTCTCCAGACCGGTCAGGAATCGAGAAGCACAGGTCACACGCCCTCACCTAGCGTGAATGACATGGCAATCATCGAATGCGTCACCCTCGAAGTGACCGACACCGCGACCGCAGAGATCTTCTATAAGTCCGCCTTCGGCCTGGACACTCAGGTGCAGCTGCGGCCCTCGGACACAGCGACCTCGGGCTTCCGCGGGTTCACGCTGTCGCTGACCGCGGCTCAGCCCGCCAACGTCGCCAGCCTCATCGACGCCGCCCTCGATGCCGGGGCCACGTCGCTGAAGCCGGCCGCGAAGTCGTTCTGGGGCTACGGCGGCGTCGTGCAGGCCCCGGACGGGACCATCTGGAAGGTCGCCACCTCGAACAAGAAGGACACCGGCCCGGCCGCCCGGGAATTCGACCAGATGATCCTGCTGCTGGGCGTCGCGGACGTAGCCGCGACCAAGCAGTTCTACGTGGACCACGGCGTGCCGGTAGCCAAGAGCTTCGGCCGCAAGTATGTCGAGTTCGACACTCCCGGCAGCCCAGTCAAGCTCGCGCTCTACGGGCGCCGGGCCCTGGCCAAGGACGCCGGCGTCCCCGCGGAGGGCACCGGTTCGCACCGGCTCGTGATCGGCGGCGACGCCGGGGCGTTCACCGACCCGGACGGCTTCGCGTGGGCGGACCCGGCGCGCTGACCCGCGCCGCTCCGGCTAGCCGCCGGACTGATCGGCGCCGGCCTCCGGCAGGTCCCGCACCTGCTGCCGGGTGATACCCAGCTGGATGCCGTCGCCGAACCCGGTCACCTGGTCCGCCGGGATGGCCACGGTCTTGCGGCCCAGGACGTGACCCTCGCGCAGCAGCACCTGGGTCACCTGGTGGGTGACCGCGTCGATCCGGAGCGCCTGGACCTGGCCGATGTCGCCGTCAGCGGCGTGCACGTGGTCACCGCGGTGCTCTTCCACCTCGCCCGCCGGCAGCACGTCGATGACTTCCTTCTCGGGCGTGCGCAGCGGCCCGGAGGCAGCGGCATCGACGACCGGATCGGCGCCCGCAGGGCGCCAGCCCTCCGGCAGCAGCTGTACGGGGACGTCGTAGCCGCGGACGAACTCCGCCAGCATCTCCTCGGCCGGGCGCAGGTCCCGGAACTCCGGCTCGGTGCAGTTCAGCGTCAGCTGGCCGGCGGTCACGTCGACGATCTCCAGCGGGACCAGCCGGGCCAGCCCGGTCCGGCCGTCCGGCTCGACCACCAGATGAGTGACCGTCCGCGCCGACGGGTCCACGACCAGGCCCCGCACCTGACCGCCGAGCCCGTCGCGGCCGCGAGCCTCGCCGCCGATCACGAGCGTTATCTCCGCCACTAGCCGGCCTCTCCGCTCAGGGCAGCCTCCCCGGCTGCCGCCCCCGGCCGGGCTGCCGCTACAGAACGTCACCAGCCGCCGGCCGTGCCCGCAGCTTACCGATGCCGGTGCCAGCGTCCCCGGCGGAACTCGCCGACCGCCGCCCAGCGCTGACCGCACCGGAGCGCGCGTGCTGGCCGGGCCAGGCCGCGCGAACTACCGCAGACGTGGCGACATGTCGATATTTGGTCAATCACGGGTAATGGTCTTGTAAAGGCTCCGGCAGAAACATACGCTAAGGGCGTTTTTGCCGCCGGTGGAGTGGGGCCAGACCATGGGCAGGAAAAGGCTCAGTATCGTCGTCACGTGCGGGCTCGGCGCAATGGCGCTGTCGGCGGCGGTGCCCGCCGCTCATGCCGCCGGGCCGCCTAGCGTCCTGGTAGTCGGCACCAGCCATGCCAGCTGCCCGCGGGCGCAGTTCCGCGACATCCAGTCCGCCGTCAACGCCGCCCGGCCGGGGACCACGATCTCCATCTGCCCGGGCACCTATGTCGAGGGCAGCGGCGCGCGCGGCAGCAGCGCGCTCACCATCCGCAAGGACCTGACCCTCGCCGGGGCGGGCAGTGACCAGGTCACCATCGAGCCGCGCAACAGCGCGGCCGCGGGCGGCCAGATCGCCGAGGCCAGCCCGGACATCCGCGACGGCCTGGGCGACATCATCGCCGCGATCGGCACCGTGCGGGACCCGATCACGGTCCGCATCTCCGGGGTCACCGTCAACGCCAGCGGCGTCGACGCGACCGCCGGGGTGGTGTTCCTGGACGCGCAGGGCTCGCTGGACCGCTCGGCGGTGACCGGCGTCGACGTCAGCGAGTCCGCCGATGCGTACGCCACGCCGGGCGGTTTCCGCAGCAGCCCGTTCGGCTACGGCGTGGCCCAGGTCAGCCGCGCCACGCCGGCTACCGCGCCCGCGGGCAAGGCCGCCGTCCGCACGCTGACCATCGACCACACCAGGATTGACCACTACAACGCGATCGGGGTCCTGGTCGACGGCGCTACCAGCGACTACTCGCAGTACGCGCAGCCGCCGGTGCCGGTGGTCTCTGCCGGCATCCAGAACCGGGCCGTCCTGACCAATGACCAGATCATCGGCCGCAACCTGTGCCAGAACTACAACGACCCGACCGCGGGCGGCCCGACCGTCATCGACGGGGACTGCGAGGCCAGCGGCGGGTCGACGGCTATCCCGCCGCCGCTGCCGCTGACCACCGGCCCGCTGTTCGGCCAGGACGGGGTGCGGGTGACCGCGGGCGCGTCGGTAGATATGACGGGCGACACCGTGTCGTCCAACCTGGTGAACGGAACCGGCGCGCCGGTGCAGAGCGTGCTGGCGCCGACGCCGAACAACGACCCGTACCCGCTCGGGAACTACGCGACCAACAACCAGAACCTGCGCCTGGGCGCCGGCGTGCGGCTGGTCGGCGCGGCCGCCTCGACGATCTCGGCCAGCAACATCACCGATAACGCCTTCGGCGTGCTCAACACCACGACCGACGGCATGACCGCCAACACCGCGACCCCGGTCGACGCGCAGAACGACTGGTGGGGGCTGCGGACCGGCACGGTCACGCTGCCCACGCCGGGACCGGCCGTCTGGCCCGACATCGGCAGCCCGTCCGCGACCACCTACAACCCGCCGGTGCCCGAGAACCCGGTGAACGGCGCGCCAGCCGACGACAGCGCCTGCCCGTCCGGGGTGTCTGACTCGGCCGCGGTGACGTTCTGCCCCTACCGGTCCGGCGACCAGGCTGACACCGCGCAGGGCGAGTACCCGATCCCGGACGCGCCGGGCGGGCCGGCGACCGCCGCCGCCACCCAGTCGTGCACGAACAGTGCGTCGTCCTTTGACCCGAAGATCCCCAGCTACGACAGCTTCTTCAGCTCGACGCTCGGCAGCGGCACGACCGGCGACGGCTTGTCCGGCACCACCCCGTCAGCCAAGACCACCACGCAGCTGATGTCCTACATGCAGGCCGTCGTCAGCGCGATCAACGCCAACCCGGGCACGAGCGGCAGGCGCGTCGCGGCCCGGATCGTGCAGGAAGGCACGAGCGTGCTCGGCACGCCCTTCGACTATGTCGTGATCGGCACGCCCGGCAACATCGCGAACCTGGACTCCGGCCGCAACGACCAGAAGTTCTGGACCGGCGTGATGAACGGGACGGTGTCCCAGTCGCAGGCCCTCGCCCAGGTCAGCTCGCGGCCGGGCTTCGCCTGGGTCACCGGCGCCCCGCACGGCAATGAGCCGGCCGGCGGCGAGGCATCGGTGAAGGAGCTGTACGAGCTCGCCGCGCGGACCGACTGCGACAACCTGGCGCGGCTGCGGAACCTGGACGTGTTCGTCCAGCCGGTCACCGCGCCGGACGACCGCGATCACAACAACCGGACCACCGCGTGGGACTTCGACCCCAACCGGGACCGGGGCACCTTCGACATGCCGGAGAACAAGGCGCTGATCGGCGCGATCACCAAGTACCCCGGGCTGTTCTTCATCGACGCGCACCAGCAGTCGTCGGGCTACTTCTTCCCGCCGGACCAGGACGCGGCGCTGAACGAGATCTCGCACCCGGCGCTGGATGAGATCCAGGACGTGATCGGCCCGGCGATCCAGAACGCGTTCAACGACCAGACCGGGCAGTACCGCAACTACAACGAGTACGACCTGTTCGTGCCCGAGTACGGCGACACCGTTCCGTCGCTGCTCATGGGCGGAGCCGGGATGACCTACGAGAAGGGCAACAACGAGAACTACGGCAAGCAGGTCTACGACCACTACCTGGCCATGGACACGACGGTCAACGTGGTCGCCCAGCAGAAGGACAGCCTGCAGGCCGCCTGGATCAAGCAGTGGCCGGAGGCGGTGAGCCAGGGCCAGAGCTGCACGGTGCAGGGCAACACCCAGGTCAGCCCGCCCGCGGTCGACCAGTACGAGATCGGGCAGAGCTCGATCGACCAGGAACCCAACGTCAGCGTCTGCGGCTACTACTACCTGCCCGGCCAGCATTCCGGCGATGTCGCGCAGACGATCAAGGACCTGCAGTACGCCGGGGTCAAGGTGTACCGGCTGAATAAGCCGGTGACCGTGCCGGGCGCGCACCAGTTCGGGAACTTCGACATCAACGCGGTCGCGGGCCAGGGGTCCCCGGACCGCACCGCGACGATCACCCTGCCGGCCGGCACGCTCTACATCCCGCTGGCCCAGGGCACCAAGCACTGGATTCAGGCGGTGCTCGGCGAGAACCCGTACCTGCCGTTCAACTACTTCTATGACGAGGTCACCTGGTCGTACTCCCTGCTGCGCGGCTTCGCCGGGGACGGCTTCCTGACCCGGCAGCTGCCCGGCCATGTCTCGCTGACCCAGATCGGTGACTCCGGTGCCGGGACGGTGCCGCGGTCGGCCCAGCCGGTCTATGCGTTCAACACCGACTCGATGGCAGGCCTGGCCATGGTGAACCAGCTCCTCGGCCAGGGCGCCACGGTCGCCCGGGCGGCTGCGGCGTTCGACGCCAGCGGCCAGCACTTCGACACCGGCGCGGCGCTGGTAGCCGGCTCCTCGGTCAGCCTGAGCACCCTGACCTCGGACGCGGCCCGGTGGGAGACCCCGGTCTCCGGCCTGAGCGGATACCCGGTCAGCCACTTCGCGATCGGCACGCCCCGGATCGCGATCTACACCGGCAGCACGGATGTGCCGACCAATCCCGCGTTCCCCGGCACCGGCGACGGCTACTGCCGGACGTCGACCTACTGCGAGGCGATGTTCGACCTGACCCAGAAGGAGGGCATCCCCACCTCGGAGATCGGCCAGCTGACGTCGACCGACCTGTCGAACGGCGTGCTGCAGAGCAGCGGGTACACCGTGCTGATTGATCCAGGCTCGACGATCTCGGCCACCACCCCG
This sequence comes from uncultured Actinomycetota bacterium, assembly GCA_963780555.1. Taxonomy (GTDB): domain Bacteria; phylum Actinomycetota; class Actinomycetes; order Streptosporangiales; family Streptosporangiaceae; genus DASUBV01. Next base: position 2,510,544 of record CAWACD010000002.1, read on the forward strand.
GCAGGCTCGGCCGGCACCCCGGCCCAGGCCGTCCAGTCGTTCATCAACTCCGGCGGCACGTTCCTCGGCACCAGCAGCGGCGGCGCGACCAGCGCCCGCAACGCCGGCGTGACGACGCTGAACACCACCCCGGTCAGCGGGCTCAGCACGCCCGGCTCGACCTTCGACGCCAGCTGGGACACCTCCGATCCCGCGGCCTGGGGCATGGACGCGGGCGGCTGGGTCTACCGCGAGTCCAGTAACGACCCCGTCTTCGACCCGGCCACGCTGGCCGGCGACGGCGCCGCTATCCCCGCGGCCACCGCGGTGGCCACCTACTCCCCCGCCGGCGACTGCGGCGGGCCCGCCGGGTTCGGCAACTGCTACGGCTATGAGATCAACGCCAACGCCAGTCTGCCGGGGCGGCCCGCGGTGGTCGACCAGCCCTTCGGATCCGGCCATGCGATCATGCTCGGCTTCGACCCGTGGTACCGCGCCTGGACGACTCAGGAGGAGCGGCTCGTCCTGAACGCGGTCCTGTTCCCGGCCGGCACCGCCATCCCGGCGGCGGCGGTGCGCAGCGAGCGGGGCGCCGTCCGGGCGCACCAGCAGTCCCGCGCGCAGCCCGTGCCCGCCAGCAGGCGGCCGGCCGTCGCCAGCCGTCCGGTCCGGAGGGCCGGCGCAGCTCAGGACCGCCACCGCCCGCATTAGCACAACGCCGCCCAGCGCGGCCGCGACCCGCTGTGACAGTCGCGGCTGCGCGGGCGGGCTGAGCTGCGCGAAGCCTGCTGCGCACCCGTGCAGCCGGAGCCGTGAAGCTCTCTGGTCACACCGGCCACCGGAGGAGATGCCTGCCAGCCCTGTTACACTATCGTTATAGTGGGGTGGCCAGCGCCCGCGACGGGCCTTAGCGCGGTGGAACGATTTCTGAGCGGTCGGTCCATCGGCCGCTTGATGCTCGGCGGCGCCACGGTGGTCATTGCGGGACGACTGGCCAGCCAGCTGCGTCAGCAAGCGCGGGAGTCTGCGCGCCTCGCCGAGGAGCAGTCCGCACTGCGGCGGGTCGCGACCCTGGCCGCGCTGCCGGCCCCGCCGTCGGTGGTCTTCGAGTCCGTCACCCGGGAAGTCGGCCAGCTGTGCCGTGCCGACCTGGCCCGGATGGAGCGCTTCGAGCCAGACGGGTCGGTGACCGGTGTCGCTGCCTGGAGCAAGGTGCCCAGCCGCCTGGCCGTCGGCACCCGGTTCGACCTCCAGGGGCCGAGCATCGCGCACGCCGTCCGGCAGATCCGCGGGCCCGCCAGGGTCGACAGCTTCGCCGGGGCAACGGGCGACATTGCCCGGGAAGCACACGAAGTAGGCATCCGCTCGTCGGTCGGGTGCCCCATCGTCGTGGCCGGGCGCCTGTGGGGCGTGATCGCCGCCTCGACGATGAGCGCCCGGCCCTTCCCCCCGAGCACCGAGGCGCAGATCGGGGGCTTCACCGAGATCATCGCCACCGCGATCGCGAACGCTGAAAGCCGTGCCCAGCTCGCGGCCTCCCGGGCGCGCGTGGTCGCCGCCGGAGACGACATGCGGCGGCGCCTGGAGCGGAACCTGCACGACGGCCTGCAGCAGCGACTCGTCTCGCTGTCACTCATGATGCGGATCGCCCGGGAAAAGGTGCCGCCCGGGCTGCCGACGCTGCAGGCCGACCTCTCCCAGCTCACCCAGCTGATCATCGAGGCCGTTGACGAGCTGCGCGAGACCACCCGGGGCATTCATCCCGCGGTCCTGTCCGAGGGCGGCCTCGGCCCGGCGCTGCGGCTGCTCGCCCGCCGGTCGCCCGTCCCGGTCAGCCTGCACGTCGATGCCGGGTCCCGGTACCCGGCCACGGCGGAAGTCGCGGCGTACTACGTGGTCGCCGAGGCGCTCACCAACACGACCAAGCATGCCCGCGCGATGCACGCGGAGGTCACCGTCGAGCCGCTGGACAGCGCACTGCGGGTGCGGGTCCGCGATGACGGCGTCGGCGGCGCAGCGGCGCAGCGCGGCTCGGGCCTGATCGGCCTGCATGACAGGATCGAGGCCATCGGCGGGGCCATCGACATCACCAGCCCGGCCGGCCAGGGCACCCTGATCCAGGTGTCGATCCCCCTCCAGCGGGCTGACGGCGAGGCTTTACCACCATGTCCAGCGCGGGACCACGGCGGCGCCCGGCCGTGAACCTGGAAATAGCAGCACGCGGCGGGGGCGCCTGGGCGGCCCGGCAGCTCCGCGGCCGGGTCACCGCGGGGACCAGCAGCCTGTTCGCGCACGGGTCCTATCCCCTGGCCCGGACGCTGGACTACCGGGGTGACCCCGGCCTGTTCGGGCCGGACTCGATGACCTGGCCGGTGGTGGGAGATGTCGCCGTGTTCGTCGGCGGCATCCGGGCGCTGCTCGTCCAGGCCGCCCACCCCGAGGTAGCCGCCGGCGTAGCGGAGCACTCCCGCTACCGCGAGGACCCGCTCGGCCGCCTGGCCCGGACCGCGTCCTATGTCACCGCCACCTCGTTCGGGGCGATGCCTGAGGTGGAGCACGCGGTCGCCGTGGTCCGCGGCCGCCACCGGCCCGTCACCGGGCAGTCCGGCCGCGGGCAGCCCTACGACGCCGCGGATCCCGCGCTGGCCGCGTGGGTCCACAACTCGCTGACGGACTCCTTCCTCGCCGCCTACCGGGCCTACGGTGCCCGGCCCTGCGCGGCCGCCGATGCCGACCGCTATGTCGCCGAGCAGCGCCGGGTCGGCGCTCTGCTGGACGCCAGTCCGCTGCCGGCGACCGCCGGTGAGCTGTCGGCCTGGATCGCCGGACTGCCGGAGCTGGCTCCGTCGGCGGCCGGGCGCGAGGCGATCCGCTTCCTGCGGCGGCCGCCGCTGCCGGCGCCGATCCTGGCCGCTTACGGCCTGCTGTTCCGCGCCGCGGCGGCTACCCTGCCGCCCCGGATCTGCGCGATAACGGGCGTGCGGCCCCGGTCCGGTGACCGGCTGCTCGGCCAGGCCGCCGTCGGGGCCCTGCGCTGGTCGCTGGCCGCATCGCCGGACTGGCGGCTGGCCCTGGCCCGGACCGGGTCGCCCGAGCCGCCCGGCGTCCGGTTCCGCCAGCCGCTGCCCGTGCCGCCGTCCCCGGCGGCCAGCGAGAACCCCGGGCCAGCCGGCTCGTAAGCTCGCCGCGGCTACCCGTAGGTGGGGTGCTGCGGCCAGCCCGCCGGCGAGTCCTCCCAGTCCTCCTGCCGGCCGTACGGGGCGAGGTCCAGGATGTTGTTGACGAACAGCAGCCGGTCCACGCCGCGGGCAGTGGTGGAGTAGGTCCGGTAGACGTCCTCGCCGTCGGTCAGGAACATGCTGAGCGTGAAGCCGGCGCCCGCCCCGCAGTCGTCGGCGAACGTCGTGCCGTGCGACGAGACGAACGGCAGCGTCCAGCCCATCCGCGCCTTATACGCCTCGATCTGGGCCAGCGGCATGTTGGACACCGTCGCCCAGCTGACGCCGTTGTCGCGCAGCGCGGCCAGGTCGGTGACGTTATTGGTGAAGTGGGTGCAGCCCGGGCAGAACTGGTCGGGTCCGTTGTCCATGAACTGGTAGACCGCTAGCTGGCGCTGCCCGGTGAACAGCTCGGGCAGGGTCACCGGGCCGGCCGGCGAGTCGAAGGTGTACTTACTGGTGTCGAACCTGACCATGGGGAGCCGGCGGCGGCGCGCCGCCAGCAGGTCCAGGGCGCGCGTCGCATCCTTCTCGGCCGTGAGCAGCTCATCGCGATCCTGCTGCCACTGCCCGGCTGAGACAACTTCGGGCATAGAGCTCATCTCGTCCTCCTGCGCAGTCCTCGGCGGTCCCGCGGCGGCGGCCGCCCCCGGAAATAGCTGTGCGGCCCGCCCCCGCACACAGTCAGACGCACGAGCGCGCCGAAGCTCATCGGCCGCCTGCCGGGCCGCAGGAGTCCGCCCGGCTCAGCGGCGCACCGCGATCTCCCGCTCGACACGCGACAGCTTCTCCGGATTGCGCACGATGTACAGGCCGCTGATCAGGCCGTCGTCGATCCGCACCGATACGACGACGTCGATCTCCCCGTCAATCCGGACGATCAGCGCCGGGCCGCCATTGACCTGAGCCAGCTCGGCCGACGCCGCGCCGGCGAGGCTGGGCAGCCCCCGGGCCAGCAGGTCAGCCACCTGGCTGGCCCCGGCAACGGGCGCGAGCACGGCCTCCCTGATGCCGCCGCCGTCACCGACCAGGACGACGTCCGGGGCGAGCTGGTCGAGCAGGCTCTGCAGGTCGCCGGTCTCGACCGCCCGCCGGAACGCCTCCAGCGCGCGGCGGGCCTGCGCGGCGGACACTTCCCCGCGCGGCCGCCGCGCGGCAACATGAGCCCGCGCCCGGTGAGCGATCTGGCGGACGGCGGACAAGTTCTTCCCGACGGCTGCCGCGATCTCGTCGTAGTCCAGCTCGAACACCTCGCGGAGCACGAACACCGCCCGCTCGGCCGGGGTCAGGGTCTCCAGCACCAGGAGCATCGCCATCGAGACGCTGTCGGCCAGCTCGGCGTCCTCGGCCACGTCCGGCGCGGTCAGCAGCGGCTCGGGCAGCCAGGAGCCGACGTAAGACTCCTTGCGCCGGCGCAGCGTGCGCAGCCGGCTCAGCGCCTGGCGGGTGGTGATCCGGACCAGGTAGGCACGCTGATCCCGCACCGTGGCCAGGTCAACGGCCGCCCACCGCAGCCAGGTCTCCTGCACGACGTCCTCGGCGTCGGCGGCCGAGCCGAGCATCTCGTAGGCGACGGTGAACAGCAGGCTGCGGTGCGCGACAAACGTCTCAGTGGCGGAGTTCACACCCACTAGACGCCCGCCCCCGCCCCGGTGTGACACCGCTGAGCCGTGGCGCAGGTCACATCTCCGGCCTGTCACCACGACCGCGCCGCCGGCATCTTGTGTTCGTTCAGTGCACCAGCACGCAGCACCACGAGTGAGGACGCAGTCATGACCGAACCCCGTTTCAACCTGCTCGACAGCCCGACGGCCGCGAAGGTCGCCAAGCGGTTCTATAACACCTCGATGGCCGTCGAGCAGTCCGCACTGCCTAAGACCGTGCAGGAGCTCATGGCACTGCGCGCCAGCCAGATCAACGGCTGCGGCTGGTGCGTCGACATCCACACCAAGGAGGCCGCGGCGGCCGGCGAGACCCAGCTGCGGATCAACCTGGTCGCCGCCTGGCGTCATGCCACCGTGTTCACCGAGGCCGAGCGGGCCGCGCTGGCCCTCACCGAGGAGGGCACCCGGCTCGCCGACGCCGCCACGGGCGTGTCCGACGAGACCTGGGCCGCGGTGCGCAAGCACTACGACGACGACCAGGCCGGCGCGCTGATCTGCCTGGTCTCGCTGATCAACGCGGCCAACAGGATGAGCGTGATCGCGGGTAACGAGGGCGGCTCGTATGAGCCCGGCATGTTCGCCGCGCTCGAGCGCAGCTAGTCAGCCGCCGGATCCCGGCCCGGCCCCGGCTCATCCCGGCCGGGGCCGGGCCTGCGCATGCCCGGCTCACGCGACGAGCACGGGCGGTGCGGCAGTACCTGTATATCGGCACTCTTGACATCATGTCCGGCCGGGCGGAGCATGACGCTCATCCGAGCATGGAGGCTCAGATGAGCGCCTCGGGACATGACCGCCGGCTGGTGCTGAAGGCCAGCCAGATGTTCTACCGGGACGGCCTGAGCCAGACCGAGATCGCCGGCCGGCTGCGGCTGAGCCGGTTCCAGGTCGCCCGGCTGCTGCGGGCCGCCCTGGATGACGGCTACGTGTCGGTGAAGATCCTGGAACCCGACCGCTGGCATTCCGCGCTGGAGCGGAAGCTGGAGGAGCGGTACGGCCTGCGGGCCGTGATCATCGTTGACGGCGAGGACACCACCGGGGACCAGACGCGGCTGCGCGCGGCCGACGCGGCCGGCCGCTACCTGTGCGATGTGCTGACCGACGGGGATGTGCTCGGGATCTCGCTGGGTCGTACCGTCCAGGGCGTCGTCGACCAGCTGCCCGACCATATCGACCAGCGGGTGGAAGTCGTCCAGCTGATCGGCGGCAGCAGCCGGGTCGCCACCGAGCTGAACTCGATGATCCTGACGGCGGACCTGGCCCGCCGGTTCCGCTGCGCGCCGCACCTGCTGTTCGCGCCGGCCGCGGTGGCGGCCGGGTCGGTGCGCCGGGCGCTGCTGGAGGACACCGAGATCCGGGAGACGTTCTCGCTGTTCGGCCAGCTGACGATCGCGCTGCTGGGCATCGGCTCGCTGGCCCAGGGTGAGACGTCCCGGCTGCTGTACGGCGGGCTGATCGACGATGACAGCCGCACGGGACTGCTGGCCCGCGGCGCCGTCGGCGACGTGCTGTCCTACGTCTATGACCAGGGCGGCGCCATCCTCAACAGCGCGGCAAGCGACCGGATGATCGCGATCAGCCCGCCGCAGCTGCTCGCCGTGCCGCACCGGGTCGGCGTCGCCACCGGGAAGGCCAAGGCCACCGCGATCGCCGGGGCGCTGGCAGGCGGCCTGGTCAACGTGCTGGTCACCGACAGCCAGGCAGCGGGAGCGATCTGCAGTGACTTACCGGGAGACACCCCCTGAAGCCGGTGACGCGGCGGCGCGGGACGCCCGGCACGGGGCGGGGTCGCGCACCTGGTACTTCCCCGACGGCGACCGGCCGCCGGCCGGGCCCGCCGGCGGCCCGGAAGCACACGAGTCGCTGATGATCCTCAATGTCTGCACCCGGCCGGCCACCGTCGACATCGACCTGTACTGGACCGACCGGCCGCCGGTGCTCGGGATCCGCGTCGTCGTGCCCGGCGAGCGGGTCCGCGGCCTGCGGGTGCCCTGGTACGACGACCCGGCGCAGGCTGCCCGCGCGGCTATCCCGGTCCGCGAGCAGTACGCCATCCGGGTGCGCAGTGACATCCCGGTGATCTGCCAGTACGGACGGCTGGAGGCAGTCCCCAGCTTCGCCCTCTACACCACGATGGGATTCGCGCAGTGACCAGGTTCTCCGGCAAGACAGCCGTGGTGACCGGCGCCAGCTCCGGGATCGGCAAGGCTACGGTCGCGGCGTTCCTGGCCGGCGGCGCGGCGGTGGTAGCTGTCGCCGACCGGGCCGCCGAGCTTGAGCAGGCCGCCGCTGAGCTCTCCGCGCAGGGCCCGGTGACCCCGGTCATCTGCGATGTCGCCGACCCGGCGCAGGTCGCGGCCCTGGCCGAGCAGACCGCCGGGCTGGGCGGGGCCGACATCCTGGTGAACAACGCCGGGGTCTGGAACGAGCGCGATTTCACCGACATCGAGTTCGGCAACTGGCAGCGGATTCTCGCCGTGAACCTGACCGGGCCGTTCCTGTGCTCGCAGGCGCTCGTCCCCCAGCTGGCCGCCAGCGGATCCGGCGCGATCGTGAACACCGCCTCGACCAACGGGCTCGTCGCCGAGCCGCGGCTGGCGCACTACAACGCCTCCAAGGGCGGCCTGGTGATGCTGACCCAGTCGATGGCCATCGACCTGGCGCCCCGGCGCATCCGGGTCAACGCGGTCGCCCCCGGCGTGATCCGGACCCCGCTCATCGAGCACATCCTCGCCGGGCAGAGCGCGGACCACTTCGGCAGCATCCCGGCCGGCCGGGTCGGGCAGCCGGAGGAGATCGCCGCCTGCATCGCCTTCCTCGCCTCCGCTGAGGCGAGCTACTGCACCGGGAGCGTGCTGGTCTGCGACGGCGGCCAGCTCGCCATCAACGGCCAGCTTCCCGGTACCGCCGCCATCGACGCCGGCCCCGCTCGTTCCTAGTCACCCGCCCCGGGAGTACCGATGAGCAGACTCGAAGGACAGCCGGACGCAGCGCCCGCCCGGCCGGACAAGGCACCGCGGCTGCGCGCCAACTCGATGGGCTGGATCGCCGCCGCGGCGATCGGCGCCATCATCATGTCGCCGGCCGGCGGCATCTACTTCAACTTCGGGCCCATGGTGCAGAAGGCCGGGGCGGTCGAGCCGTTCATCTTCCTCGTCGCGCTCATTGCCTCGCTGCCCACCGCCTTGTCGTTCGCCATGGTGGCGCGGGAGATGCCGTCGGCGGGCAGCGTCTACACCTGGATCTGGAATGCCGCGCGGCCCAGCCTCGGACTGTTCGTCGGCTGGATCCTGGTCGGCTTCTACCTGCTGGCGATGATCGTGCTGCCCGGCATCTTCGCGCTGTTCTTCAACGAGTTCCTGAACTACTTCGGCCTGAGCACCGGGTACGGGACGTGGGCCGCCGGCGTCCTCATCACCACCATCGCGGTGATCCTCGTCAACTACCTGGGCATCAAGATCACCGTCAAGGCGACCATCATCTTCATGGTCTTCGAGTCGGCGGTCCTGCTCGCGCTGGCACTCACGGTCTTCGCTCAGGGCGGCTACGCGCATCACATCAGCACGGCACCGTTCAACCCGGCCACCGCGGTCGGCGGCACCACCGCGATCTTCGGGGCGCTGATCTTCGGCATCCAGTCCAACGTGGGATACGACGCCATCCCCACGCTCGCCGAGGAGACCAGGACGCCGAGGCGGTACATCCCGCTGGCCACGATCGTGGCGGTGATCTCGGTCGGGATCTACTGGATCGTGGTGTCCTGGGCGTTCTCGCAGGCGGCCCCGGTGTCCGAGATCAACAACCTGCTCAGCCAGGGCTTCACGCCGATCGTCCCCATCGCCAGGCACTACTGGGCCTCCGGTGACATCGTCATCATCATCTCGGCGATGACCTCCATCACCGGCATCTACATCGCCCAGACGGTCGGCACCAGCCGGGTCATGTACGCGATGGGCCGGGAGGGCTCCATCCCGCCGGTCCTGGGCCAGCTGAACCGCCGGTACCGGCTGCCGTGGAACGCGATGACGGTCGGCATCATCCTCACCACCATCGTGACTCTCGTGCTCGGCAAGGTCCTGGGCCTGGCCAACCAGTACGCCTGGACCGGCACGATGGCCTCGTTCCTCGGCCTGCTGACCTACTTCTGCGTCAACGCGGCCAACATCATCTTCTTCCTGCGCTACCGGCGGGACCGGTTCAACATCCTGCTGAACGGGGTGGTGCCGGTGGTCGGCATCGCCGTGGTGATCTACATCCTGTACAAGTCCTACTTCGCCGCGCTGTGGGACGCGGGCTGGACCTACGGGCGCAGCGTGCAGCTGGCCGTCGTGGTCTGGCTGGTGCTGGGCGTCGCCTGGACGATGATCCTGCGCCGCCGCTCACCGCAGCTGTTCACCCGGCGCAGCCAGGTCTTTGACCCGGACGAGCCAGCCGCCGAGGGCGAGCTGGCCTAGGACGTGGCGATGACGCAGCGGCTGGCGGACCTGACCATGCCCATCGGGCCGGGCATGCTGGTCAACCCCGATCACTTCCCGCCCGAGATCACCGTCTACGCCACGCTGGAGCGCGATGGCTGGGTGGCCCGGCGGCTGGTGCTCGACTCGCACCTCGGCACCCACCTGGACGCGCCGTCGCATTTCGTGGCCGGCGCCCCGGACGTGGACGCGGCGGACCTGGCGGTCCTGATCGGGGAAGCGCAGGTCATCCACCTGGCGGACGTCGCGCCGGGCGAGGCCATCACGGCGGCGCGACTCGGGCCGGTGACCGGCCGCCGGGTACTGCTGGACACGGGCTGGTCCGCGCGCGGCCTGGGCCAGGCCGAGTACTTCGGCCAGGCCCCGTATCTCGCGCCGGACTGCGCCCGCGCGCTGCTGGACGCGGGCACCGAGCTGCTCGGCGTTGACGTTGCATCCGTAGACCTCGACGGCGGCGTGCACGTGGCCCTGCTCGGCGGCGGGTGCCTCATCGTCGAGAACCTGACCGGCCTGGCGGTGCTGCCCGACCGGTGCGAGCTCACCGTCCTGCCGCTGCCCATCACCGGCGGCGACGGGAGCCCGGTCCGCGCAGTTGCCAGGTACGAATCAACGGAGGGCTAGGACCACGCGGTGATCAGCTTCTACGACACCTCGACGCTACCGACGCAGCAGATGCTCGACGCGATCGCCTCGGCACCGCTCGGCGACGACGTCTACGGCCTGGATCCGTCTGTCAATGAGCTGGAGGCGGTCGCGGCCGGCCTGATGGGCAAGGAAGCCGCCGTCCTGATGCCCAGCGGCACGATGGCGAACCTGGCCGCCGTCCTGTCGTGGACCCGCCCGGCCGACGAGGTCGTCCTCGAGGCCGGGGCGCACCTGCTGTACTACGAGGCCGGCGGGATCAGCGGGGTGGCGGGCTGCGTCCCGCTGGCCGTGCCGGGGCACCGGGGCGTGCTGCGCGCGGCGGATGTCCAGCGGCACCTGCGCAAGCCGGACCTGCACTACCCGGTCACCACGCTGCTGTGCGTAGAGAACACGCACAACCGGGCGGGCGGCACGGTCACGCCGGTCGCGGTGATGCAGGAACTGCGCGAGCTGTGCGACGCCCGCGCGATGAGGCTGCACGTCGACGGGGCGCGGATCTTCAACGCCGCCGTGGCGCTGGACATCCCCGCGGCCGAGCTCGTGGCCGACGCGGACTCGGTGTGCTTCGCGCTGAGCAAGGGCCTGTCCGCGCCGGTCGGGGCGGTGCTGGCCGGGTCCGCTGACTTCATCGGCCGGGCCCGGCGGGCCCGCAAGATGCTCGGCGGCGGCATGCGCCAGGCCGGGATCATCGCGGCCGCCGGCCTGGTCGCCCTGCGAACCGGGATCAGCCGGCTGCGGGAGGATCACGAGCAGGCCCGGAGCCTGGCCGTCCGGCTGGCCGGGCTGCCCGGCCTGCGCGTCAGCCCGGAGACCATCGAGACCAACTTCGTCATGATCGACACGGAGAACTGGGGCATCGGCGCCGCGGAGCTCGTCACCGAGCTGAAGGCGCGCGGGATCGCGGCCTCGTCCCGGCCGCCCTTCACCGTGCGGTTCGTCACCCACCGGCTGATCGGCGACGCGGAGGCGGACGCCCTGGTGGCGGCGCTGCGCGACATCAGCGGGCGGTGAGCCGGCCGGCCGTCCTCGGCCTGGACGTCGGGACCGAGAGTGCCCGGGCCGGGCTGTTCGGCCTGGACGGCAGCCTGCTCGCCAGCGGGCAGGCCGGGTACCCGACAGTGTTCCCCGCGCCGGGCCGGGCCGAGCAGGACCCGCTCGCGGTGTGGGACGCCGTCCGGACGGCGCTGCGCGGCTGCCTGAGCGGGGCGGCAGACGTGCGCCTGCTGGGCTGCAGCCTGTCGGCGACCGCCGTCACCGCGATCACCGCGGACGAGGACGGCCAGCCGACCGGGCCGGCGCTGCTGTGGATGGATACCCGGGCCGTGGCGGAAGCGGCGGAGATCACCGCGACCGGGCACCCGAGCCTGTGGTTCACCGGCGGGCACGTCTCGCCGGAATGGATGCTGCCCAAGGCGCTGTGGCTGCGCCGCCACCAGCCCGGCCGGTACGCCCGCGCGCGGTGGCTGGTCGAGCTGCACGACTGGATCCTGTTCCGGCTGACCGGCCGGTGGGCGCTGGCCAGCGCGACCGCCAGCGCCGAATGGGGGTACGACCCGCGGGCCCGCGGCTGGCCGGCGGACCTGCTGGCCGGGATCGGGCTGGCCGACCTCACCGCGCGCTGGCCGGAGACGGTGCTGGCGCCGGGCGAGGCAGCCGGCCCGGTGACCCCCGGTGCTGCCGCGGCGACCGGGCTGCCGCCGGGGCTGCCGGTCTTCCAGGGACTGATGGACAGCTTCGCCGCTGCGCTGGCCTGCGACGTGTTCCAGCCGGGCCGGGCCGCGGTGTCGCTGGGCAGCTCCTCGTCGTACATGGCACTCACCCGGGAGCCGGTGTCGGACCCGGCGCTGCTGGGCCCGATCCGGGACGCGCTCGGGCCGGGCACCTACCTGCTGCAGGGCGGCCAGACCAGCGCGGCGTCGCTGGTCCGCTGGTTCTGCGCGGAACTGGGCGGTGACCTGGATGCCGGCGCGCTGGACAGACTGGCCGCGACGGTGCCGCCGGGCAGCGACGGCGTCATCGCGCTCGACACCTGGCAGGGCAGCCGCACCCCGTTCCGGGATCCGCGCCGCCGGGGCGCGTTCACCGGGCTGACGCTCGGCCACGGCCGCGCGCACCTGTACCGGGCGCTGCTGGAGTCGGTGGCCTACGGCGGGCGGCAGGTCACCGACGCGCTGGCCGGCGCGGGGGCGCAGCTGCGGGAGCTGGTGCTGACCGGCGGTGGCAGCCGCAGCGCGCTGTGGCTGCAGATCCATGCCGACGTGATCGGCCGCCCGCTGCTGCGGCTCGCCCAGCCGCTGCCGGCCGCGCTCGGCGCGGCGATGTGCGCGGCAGCCGGCGCGGGGGCATTCGCTGACCTGCCCGCTGCCGCCGCGGCCATGTCGCAGGTCGGCCCGGCGGTGGCGCCCGATCCGGCCCGCCAGCTGGCCTACGACTCCGCCTTCCGCGCCTACCAGCGGGTGGCGCGCGCCCTCGCCCCCTAGAAAACCCGGTGTGCGCTGCGCCGGTGGCGTGCTTTACTGCCGCCAGCACAGCAGCGATCGGTGCGGGAGGGTAAATGCGCGAGGCGTTCATGTCCGTCGTGATGGCCTATAGGACCTATCCGAAGGGTATGGCGCGTGTCGCGCATGACACTCAACCTGGGGATCCTGGCGCATGTAGACGCCGGTAAGACGACTCTCACCGAGCGGCTGCTGTACGCCGCCGGTGTCATTGATCAGCCCGGCAGCGTCGATGCCGGGACAACGCAGACTGACTCGCTCGCGCTGGAGCGCCAGCGCGGCATCACGATCCGGTCGGCTGTCGCCTCGTTCGGCCTGGGCGACGTCACCGTCAACCTGATCGACACGCCCGGCCACCCGGACTTCATCGCCGAGGTGGAGCGGGTGCTGAGCGTGCTCGACGGCGCCATCCTGGTGATCTCGGCGGTGGAGGGCGTGCAGCCGCAGACCCGCATCCTGATGCGGGCGCTGCAGCGGCTGCGGGTGCCGGCGCTGCTGTTCGTGAACAAGATCGACCGGCGCGGCGCGGACCCGGAGCGCGTCCTGCGGGAGATTGGCGAGCGACTGCGGCTCGCCGTCATCCCGGTGGAGTCCGTGCAGGCGGCCGGGACGCCCGCCGCCGATGTCACGCCGGCGGGCCCGGACGATCCGGAGTTCCGCCTCGGCCTGACCGGCCTGCTGGCCGAGCACGACGAGGGACTGCTGGCGGCCTACGTCACCGGCGATGCCGGTGTCGCCTACAGCCGGCTGTGCGCCGGGCTGGCCGCGCAGACGGCCCGCGCGCTGGTGCATCCGGTCTTCTTCGGCTCGGCGATCACCGGCGCGGGCGTGGCGCCGCTGACCGCGCGGCTGGCCGAGCTGCTGCCGGCCGCTGGCGGCGATCCCGGCGGTCCGGCCGCGGGCACCGTTTTCAAGATCGAGCGCGGCGCCAGCGGGGAGAAGATCGCCTACGTCCGGATGTTCACCGGCACGGTGCGCGCCCGGCAGCGGCTGCGGTTCGGCGCGGGCCTGGACGGCAAGGCAACCGCCGTCGCCGTCTTCGACCGCGGTCCTGCCGTGCCCCGGTCCCAGGTCGCCGCCGGCGAGATCGCGAAGCTCTGGGGCCTGGCCGGGATCCAGGTCGGCGACCGGATCGGCGAGCCGGCAGCGGCCGGAGCCGCCCGCCAGTTCCCGCCGCCGACGCTGGAATCCGTCGTTGTCCCGGCCAACCCTGCGGACCGGGGGCGGCTGCGCGCCGCGCTCGGCCAGATCGCCGAGCAGGACCCGCTGATCAGCGTGCGGCAGGACGACGAGCGGCACGAGATCTCGGTATCGCTGTACGGGGAGGTCCAGAAGGAGGTCATCCAGGCGACGCTGGCGGACGACTTCGGCGTGGCCGTGAGTTTCCGCGAGACGACGACGATCTATGTCGAGCGGCCGGCCGGGCGGGGCAGCGCGGTCGAGGTTCTTCAGTCGGACGACCATCCGTACTCCGCGACAGTCGGCCTGACCGTCGAGCCCGCCCCGGCCGGCGCCGGGATCAGCTTCCGGCTCGACATCAGCCCGCGCGACCTCCCGCTGTACATCTACAAGACGACGGGCAGCTTCGCCGACGCGATGACCGGCTATGTCCGGGCCGCGCTGCACACGGGCCGTTACGGCTGGCAGATCACTGACTGCGCGGTGACCATGACGGACTGCGGCTACTACGTCGGCGACGGGCCGGCCAAGCAGGTCCTGGCCACGCCGAAGACGACGGCCGCCGACTTCCGCAAGCTGACACCGCTGGTGCTGGCCCGCGCGCTCGAGCGCGCTGGCACCGTGGTCTGCGAGCCGGTGGCCCGCGCCCGGCTGGAGATCCCCGCCGACCGGCTCGGCGCGGTCCTGGCAGCCCTGGCCCCGCTGCGGACTGCAGTCGAGGCGCCTGAGGCGCAGGGCCAGGAGACGGTGATCCACGCTGTGCTGCCGTCCGCGAACCTGCGCGCGCTCCAGGAGCAGCTGCCGGGACTGACGAGCGGCGAGGGGGTCCTCGAGTCCAGCTTCAGCGGCTACCAGCCGGTGCGCGGCCGGTTCCCGGTGCGCTAGCGTCGCCGGCGGCCAGCGCCCGCGCGCCGGCCCGGCGGCCAGCCATTCCCGGCTGCAGTCACAGGCCGTACTCCTCCAGGAGCCGGAGCCAGAACTCGCTCACCGTCGGGAACGCCGGCACGGCGTGCCAGAGCTGTTCCAGGGGTACCTGAGCGGTGACGGCAATGGTCGCGGCGTGCAGGTGATCCACGACGGCCGGCCCGACCAGGGTGAAGCCCAGCAGCGTCCGGCTGCTCTCGTCGACGACAGCCTTGACCCGGCCGGTATAGCCGTCGGCCTGGAGTGCCGCACCATCAACCCGGGCCATGTCGTACTCGACGGCCCGCACGGTGAAGCCGTCGGCGCGGGCCTGCGCCTCCGTCCGGCCGGCCGCGCAGACCTGCGGGTCGGTGAAAATAGCCTGCGGGGCGCCGCGGTCGTCGGCGCTATCGCGCAGCCCCGGCCGGTCCTCCGGCTGGCCCGCGGCTCGCGCGGCGATCACGTCAGCGCACACCCGGGCCTGGTACTTGCCCATGTGGGTGAGCAGGTTGCGGCCGTTGACGTCGCCGACCGCGTAGAGCCAGCCGCCGGGCACGCCAGCGGCAAGCAGGCTGGTGTCGACCGCGACCGGGCCGTCCGGCGGCGGCAGGCCGACCGTCTCCAGGCCGATATCGGTGACATTCGGGCGGCGCCCGGTCGCGACCAGAATCTGGTCGGCCTCGATCAGCGAGCCGTCGCCGGTCCGGACCGTTACCGGGCCGCCGGCGATCGGGCGCCCGACGCTCGCCGCCGTGCAGCCCAGCCGGACGCTGATGCCAGCATCGCGGAACGACTGCGCCACCATGTCCCCGGCGAATGGCTCATGCCGGGGCAGCAGCCGGTCGCCGGCGACCAGCACGGTCGTCTCCTCCGCTCCCAGGGCGTGCAGGGCCTGCGCCAGCTCGCACCCGACGGGGCCACCGCCGATCACGACCAGCCGTTTGGGCACCTCGTGCACGTCGGTGGCCTCCCGGTTCGTCCACGGGCGCGCCTCGCGCAGCCCGGGCACGTCCGGGATCAGGGGATCGCTCCCGGTCGCCAGCACGACAGCATGCCGGGCCGTCAGCGAGCGGCTGCGGCCGTCCGCCCCGATGACGTTCACCCGCCGCTCGCCAGCTAGCCGTCCCTGCCCGCGGATGAACGTCGCGGGCATGCCCTCGATCAGGCGCACCTGCGGGGCATCGTCCTGATGGTCGGTGAACTGGTCGCGGCGGGCCAGCACCGGGGCGGCATCGATAGGGCCGCGCAGCTCGAGCCCCGGCATCCGGCTCACCTCGGCGGCCAGCTCCATCGGCCACAGCAGCGCCTTGCTCGGGACGCACCCGTAGTGCTGGCACTCCCCGCCGGCCATCCGCCGTTCTACGACGGCCGCGGTCAGGCCGTTCCGGACCGCCCGCTGGGCCGCCGTCTCGCCGACCGGGCCCGCGCCGATCACTACGACATCGAATGCATCGTCCTTGTCCGCCATGACTTCCCCCGTCTTGCGGCTTATGTCCGGGCCGTGCGGGCCTGCGCAGCTAGCGCCGATCGCTGGCCCTGCATCAACCCATGCCCCCCGGCCTGCTTGCGGAACGTGTCACGCGCAGCGGGCAGGCGCCGGGCGCGGCTCCGGTGCTGAGGCGCAGGGGGGATAGCCGAGCGTCCGCCCAGCGGACGACACAAGCAAAAGGCAGGGAAGTCGCGCTCCCTGCCACTTTCAGGTTATAGCGCACCGGGGGGCTTGCGGCAAGGCCCGGGTCGTGCCGCATAATCGCAGGCCGGCCCGGTAATCCAGGTGAGCGGGGGACGTGAATATGCGAGTGCTGCTGTCGACCTATGACTCGCGCGGGGGCGTCGAGCCGCTGCTGGCGCTGGCGGTGCGGCTGCGGGAACTCGGCGCCGAGGCGGTGGTGTGCGCGCCGCCGGACTGCGCGGAGCGGCTGGCCGAGGCCGGCGTGCCGCTGGTGCCGGCCGGCGATCCCGTGCGCCAGCTGGTACACGGGACGAGGCCGCCGTCGGCGGCTGACGTGCCCCGGCTGGCCGCCGAGCTGATCGCCGCCTGGTTCGACAATGTCGGCGCGGCCGCCGAAGGGTGCGACGCGGTGGTGGCCGCTGGCCTGGTCCCGGTTGTGGCCGGCGCGCGGTCGGTGGCCGAGAAACTGGGCATCCCCGCGGTGCACGTGAGCTACTGCCCGATCTTCCTGCCGTCGCCGCAGCACCGGCCGCCCCCGCTGCCGGGCCGTCCGGTCCCGGCGGACGTGACCGACCCGCGGGCGCTGGATGAGTGGTCCGTCCAGGCCTATAACGAGGTGTTCGGCCCGGCGCTCCGGGAACACCGGGCGGCGCACGGGCTGGCGCCGGTGGACAACGTCCGCGACTACATCCTCGGCGCCCGCCCGTGGCTGGCGGCGGACCCGGTCCTGGCGCCCTGGCCGGAGCCGGGCAACCGGACGGTGGTGCAGACCGGGGCGTGGATGCTGCCGGACGAGCGCCCGCTCCCGGCCGAGCTGGAGGCGTTCCTGGACGCCGGCCCGCCGCCGGTGTACGCGGGCTTCGGCAGCATGCGCGCCCCGGATGACATCGCCCGGGTGGCGATCGAGGCGATCCGCACGCAGGGCCGCCGCGTTCTCCTCGCCCGCGGCTGGGCCGGCCTGGCCCCGGTCGACGACCAGGACGACTGCCTCGCCATCGGCGAGGTCAACCAGCAGGCACTGTTCCGCCGGGTGGCCGCCGTCGTGCACCACGGCGGCGCGGGGACCACGACAACCGTCAGCCGGGCCGGCGCGCCCCAGGTGGTGGTGCCGCAGTGGGCCGACCAGCCCTACTTCGCCAGCCGGGTGGCTGCCCTGGGCATCGGCGCGGCCCACGCCGTTCAGGCTCCGACCACCGGGTCCCTGTCCGCCGCGCTCAGCATCGCCCTGGCCCCCGAGACCCGCGAGCGGGCCGCCCGGGTAGCCGCCACCATCCGCACCGACGGCGCGATGGTGGCCGCGCAACTGCTCCTTGACGTCGCCAGCCGGGAGCAGGAGCCGGTGTCCAGGAGTTCTTAGGGGGCCCCTGGCACCGTCTTGCTCATCACGCAGTGGTTCTTGCCCTTAGGCCGGTTGTAGCTGAAGCCGGCCTGCTCGAAAAGGCTGCGCGTGGCGGAGTAGAGGAACGATGCCGTGATCTTCTGGCCGGCGGTGTCCTGCGGGTACGCTTCCACCACTCCGCCCCCGGCCCGGGCAATCAGGTCAAGGGCACCGTTCAGCGCGGCCGCCGCCACGCCCTTGCGACGGTACTTCTTATCTACGAAGAAGCAGGTGAGCCGGTAGTCGGGCAGCTTTTCCAGCCTGGCCTCATACTCCTTGCGGTGATTGATGTTCGGCAGTTCCGGCGGGCTGCCGTACTGGCACCAGGCCACCGCCAGATCACCGTCAAATACCAGCGCAGCATGCGCCCGGCCCTCGCGGACCAGCCGCTCCTTGAGGGCGCGGTTGGCCTCGACGGTGCGCTCCTTCTCGGCGTTGAAGGTGTGGAACCAGGTGCACCAGCAGCCGCCCCAGACCCCGTTATGCCGCTCCGCGAGCTGGGCGAAGTCATCCCAGGTGTCCGGCCCCAGCGGCTTGATCGTGTACGCGCCCATGCCTTCTCCTGCCCCGCGGTCTCGGGCACTCCAGTCGGCTCATGCTTGCATGGCTCAGTGACAGCCAGCCGGGGGCGCCGCGGACTGCGGCACTCCGGGCCGGCGGAAGGAGACCGAGCCGGCCCGGGTGGACCAGGTCATCACCTCGACCGCTAGCCGCCCGGCGCGGACGGCAGGATCGGCCTCAGCCAGCGGCGGGCCTCGTCCACCGGGCAGGCGTAGAAGCAGAGTCCGCGCAGGGAATCGTCGGGCTGGTCGGAAAACGGCCCGGCGGCGACGAGCTTCCCGGCCTCGGCCATCGCGGCCAGGTGGCCGAGATGAGCGTCCTGCAGCCGCTCAAGCTCGTCGTCGGCGAACCCGGCCGCCGATGGGCCGCGCCGGAGCAGGACGAAGGCGTAGGACTCCAGCTGCATCAGCCGCGCTCTTGCTTGCGGTCCAGGGTCTGCGCCAGCATCCAGGCGGCCCCGTCCGGGTCATAGAAGGTCGACAGGCGCACCATGCCCGAGACCTCGTGCCAGTCCTCGACGGTGACCTTATGAGCACGCAGATGGGCGATGGCGGCATCGATGTCGTGCACTCCGAACGTGGGGACGATGCTGCCCGGTGTCACCTGCTCGGACTGTCCCAGGCCGACGGTGAAGCCGAAAGGCGTGCTCAGCTCGCACCAGCCGTGGTCGCCGAGCTCGTAGACGACCGCGAACCCGAGCACGTCGCGGTACCAGGCCTTGGAGCGCTCGTAGTCGGACACGTTGACCGAGATCACGCAGTTAGCCGAGTTGTAGTCGATGGTCATGAGCGTATTTTTATACTAGGTTGTATTCTGTGTCAACGATCGCCGTGGTGCCCCCGGAGCTCGTCGCCTTGTTTCACCACCGGTGGGCCGCGCCCGCGCTCGCGCTCCTGGACGAGCGCGGCGGCACGCGCTTCGCCGAGCTGCAGCGCACGCTCGGAGTGGGCCGGGACTCGCTGCGCCGGGCCCTGGACGCGCTGCTCGCCCTGGGCTATGCCCGGCGCAACGAGGGCTACGGCCACCCGCTGCGGCCGGAGTACCTGATCACTGACGGCGGCCGGGCCGCCGCCCAGCTAGCCCGCCGGGTGACCCGGTCCCCGGCGCGGGACATCCTGCTGCGCAAGTGGTCAGTTCCGGTACTGGCCGGCCTCCAGCAGCCCCGGCGGTTCTCGGAGCTGCGGGCCTCGCTGCCCGCCGTGACCCCCCGGGCGCTGGCGCTGGCGCTGCAGGACCTGGAGTCGGCCGCGCTGATCCGCCGTGACGTCCTGCCCACCCGCCCGCCGTCTGCTCTCTACCAGCCCACCCGTGACGCCCGCCTGGTCCTCCTCGGCGGCGGTCGCTAGCCGCCGCGAACGCCGCGACCGCGGCCGGGCGGGTGCCGGGCAGCCACAGCGGAGCGCGGCCGGGGATGACGCCCGGGCAGCGCCGGTGAGATGCTTCCCTGATGCTCCTGGAGACCCCCCGGCTGCGGCTGCGCCGCTTTCAGCCCGCGGACGCCGCCGCCTTCGGCGCCTACCGCTCGGACCCGGCGATCGCCCGGTATCAGAGCTGGACGGCCCCGGTGCCGGCGGCCGAGGCCGCGTTCCTGGTCGGTGAGCTCGCGGCCGGCGACCCTGATCAGCCGGGCTGGTTCCAGTACGCGATCGAGGTCAAGGACGGCGGCGGCCTGGCCGGCGATATCGGCGTGAACCTGCACGAGAACCGGCGGCAGGCCGAGCTGGGATTCACCCTGGCCCCGCAGTGGCAGGGACAGGGCTATGCCACCGAGGCGGTGCGCGCTGTGCTGCTCGATGCGTTCGGGCGACGCGGCCTGCACCGCGTCTCGGCCGAGTGCGACGCCCGTAACCACCCTTCCGCGCGGCTGCTGGAACGGGCGGGCTTCCAGCAGGAAGGTCACCGCCCGGAGTTCACCTGGATCAAGGGCGAGTGGACCGACGACCTCCTGTTCGGCCTGCTGGCCAGCCGGTGGACCCAGCTCGCCGCGCAGCCTGACCCGCGCTGAGCCCCGGCCCGCGCCTGGTGCAGCCGCGCCGTCCCGCGCGCTGGCTGGCGGCCAGCGCGCGGGACCCGGCGGGCCGCCCGGTGCCAGTGGCAGCCGGGCTGACTCGCCTTACGGGATGCGCGGGCGGCTGCCCGGCTCCTGCCGGGGCAGCTGCTGGTTCCCGGCCGGGATGGCGGGCAGCGGGAACTGGCTGATCTCGTACTGGGACAGGTTGAACTGCCCCTGGGTGTCGGGCAGCGCGGGCGGGCTGTCCGGCCGGTGGAACCGGAAGGCCGAGGTCAGGTCCCCGACCGTGTCGCGCCGCCACTGGCTGATGTTGGTTTCCTTGATACCGGTGATGTGCTCGAGGAACTTCAGCTGCGACGTGTGGTCCGACAGCTCGGTACAGACGTAGCCGCCCACCGTCCACGGCGACACGATGATGCAGGGCACCCGGTAGCCGAGGCCAACGGGCAGGCCGTCGCCGTCGGTGCCGCTCTTCGACGTCAGGGTGACGAACTCGTCCGGCGTGCCGGGCGGCGGGGTCGGCGGGATGACGTGGTCGAAGAAGCCGTCGTTCTCGTCGTAGGACAGGATGAACACGGTCTTGGCCCAGACCTCGGGGTTGGCCGCGAGTGCGTCAATCTTGGCGGCCACGTAAGTGGCGCCGGCGGCCGGCGAGGCGGCGGGGTGCTCGTCGAATCCGGCGGGCGGCAGCAGCCAGCTGACGGCGGGCAGCTGGTCATTGGCCACGTCGTACTCGAAGCTGCCGACCGGTGAGTTGGCCATCGCCTTGTCGAACAGCGGATCGCCGGGCTGAGCATTGAAGTACTGAGTGAAGTGCGTGAGCGTCGGCAGCCCCGTCGCGGAGTTCGCCTCGTGGTAGAACTTCCAGCTGATGCCGGCCTTCTCCAGCCGCTCCGGGTAGGTCGTCCAGCTGAACTCGGCGGTGGGCCCGCTGGTGGTCAGCGAGGGGCCGCCGGCCACGCCGTTCGGGTCGATGGTGCCGCTCAGCCACATGTCGCGGTTCGGCCCGGTCGGGCCGATCACCGAGCAGAAGTAGTTGTCGAAGATGGTGAACGCGTCGGCCAGGGCGTACTGGAACGGGATGTCCTGCCGGGTGTAGTAGCCCATCGTGTACGGGCCGTTGGCGGCTCCGTCGGCGGCGACATGCGCGGGCACCCAGTTGTCCATCTTGCCGCCGTCCAGGGCCGAGTGCTGCGGGCCCCAGTCGTGGCTGAGCGAGGGGATAGCCTGGGCGGCGCTGACCTGGGTGTTGAGACGGTAGGGCAGCAGGTAGCCGTCCGGGTTGGACGGGTCGGGCTGGAAGAACACGGTGCGGCCGCCGGGCAGCCGGGCCGGCCGGGGATCGCTGAAGCCGCGCACTCCGCGCAGCGTGCCGTAGTAGTGGTCGAAGCTGCGGTTCTCCTGCATGAGCAGCACGACATGCTTGATGTCCTGCAGGCGCCCGCCGGCCGGCCGGGGCGCGGCCAGGGCCTTCTGCACGTTGGGCGGCAAGGCCAGGGCAGCGGCCCCGAGTGCGCCTGCGGCCGCTGCACTCCCGAGCAGCCGGCGTCGGCTGAAGCCGCCCGCCTCGCTAGCGGGAGAGGGACTGGCGGTGTCGGTCATGGGCGTCCTTTCGAAATGGTCAGAGCTGACCGGGGTAGGACCGCCCCTAACACTCAGTGGCACCGCTTTCGGCGTACTTATCAGCAGATGTCCGGCTCAAGAACCACCGCTGAAGATCCGGACGGCGCGCTCGCCCGTGACGGAGCCCGCCAGGCCTGACCGACGTGGCCCGGTTCCTTACCGCCGCGCCAGGGCAGCACCGGCTCAGCGCGCAGCACGCCGCCTGACCGCCGGCCAGCGTCAGGTGATGCGATGCGGCTGAGCGATTGTCAGGCGGGCTGCCCGGCCTGGATCTGCTTCACCACCTCGAGCGCGTCCTGGACGTGCCGGGAGATGCTGGTCATCGAGCTGAAGACGTGCCGGACCGTTCCGGTGCGGTCAATGACATACGTCACCCGGCCGGGCAGCAGTCCGAGCACGGACGGCACGCCGTAGCTCTTCCGCGTCCGGCCGCCCGCATCGCTGACGAGCGTGAAGGGGAGGTTGTGGTGGCCGGCGAAGGCGGCATGGCTGATCACAGAGTCGGAGCTGACGCCGATCACCTCGGCGCCCGCCTCGGCAAACACCTCGTGGCTATCCCGGAACGCGCAGGCTTCCGCCCGGCAGCCAGGGGTCTCATCCTTGGGGTAGAAGTACAGGACGACCACTCGCTCGCCGAGCCGGTCGCTCAGCCGGACGGAGTCCCCGGACTGCGAGGGGAGCGTGAAGTCCGGGGCCTTGTCGCCGACCTGTACGCCGCGTGCCATGTTCGTGTCCGCCTCTCTGCGTTCCGGGCCGGGTCAGCCCGCGATCGCTCCTGTCCGGGGAACGGATTCCGCGGGGGAACGGATCACCCGATATCCGCCAGGCCGCTGCGCTGCCAGCCCCGGCCACACCGAAGATCTGACCACGCGGGCACTGGCTGCCCTCAGGGCGGGCATGGTACGAGGACCGGGCGAGGCAAAGGAGCGCCGTCATGCACACCGCCACTGCTGCCGGCTTCATCGAGATGCAGGTCGCGAAGGTCGTCGGGTTCGGCCGCCCGCTGGCGCCCGAGGAGTTCCGGTGCGTGGTGCTGGACGAGGTGTCCGGGGACCGGCACCTCGTCATCGAGATCGGTGCCGGGGAGGCGTTTTACCTGACCGCCAGCCTGCAGGGCAGGCAGTTCGGCCGCCCGATGACCGGCCAGTTCGCCGCGGCCCTGGTGCACGGCCTCGGCGGGCAAGTCCGTCAGGTCCGGATCGACCGCCTGGTGGACGAGGCAGTCGCCGCGACCGTCGAGATTGACGGGCCGCTCGGCGTCCGGCACATTGACGCCCGGGCCAGCGACGGCCTGAACCTCGCCGTGATCACCGCCGCGCCGGTCTTCGTCAGCCCCGAAGTGGCCGCTGATGGCGAACAGCGGCGAGCGGGTGACTCGGCCGGAGCCGGGCTGCTGCGCCTGGCCCTGACCGCGCCGCCCGTCACGGTGGCGAGACAGCAGGACTAACCCGTTCCCGGTGACGTCGCCGGACCCGGGCCGCGGCCGGCCCCGCGGGCGGCTCAGCTCTCGCCGAAACGCTCGCGGACGACCCGGAAGCCCTCCCGCGCCGCCGCCAGGGCCCGGTCCACGTCGCTGGCCGTGTGCGCCGCGGAGACGAACCAGTTATGCCGCGGATGCAGGATGACGCCGTGCTCGGCGGCCGCGCCGCAGAACGCGACGGCCCGCTCGTACTTCTCGTCGCCCGCGAAGGACAGGTTCGGCATCTGCACCGGCCCGGTCTGGCTGATCCGGATCCCGGCCTGCGCCGCCTCGCCTGCCAGGCCCTCGCGCAGCGCCGTCCCGGTCGCGATCATGGCCGCGATGGCGCCTTCCTCCCGGACCGCGGTCAAGGTGGCGACGGCGGCGGCCATCGGCACGGCCTGGAACCAGAACGAGCCGGTCACGAAGATCTGGGTGGCCGCCTCGGCGAAGCGGCCCGCCCCTAGCACGGCGGCGAGCGGGTAGCCGTTGGCGATGGCCTTGCTCCAGGCGCTCAGGTCGGGCGCGACGCCGATGGGCTCCCAGCTGCCGCCGTCGTGCAGCCGGAAGCCGCCCCGGACCTCGTCCATGATCAGGGCCGCGCCGGTCCGGTCGCACAGCGCGCGCAGGTCTCGCGCGAACTGCGGGTCCGTCAGTTCCTGGTCGAAGCCGGCGTCGTGGCGGAACGGCGACACGATGATCGCGGCGACGTCCTCCCCCGCGTCGGCCACCGCCTGCTCCACGCTGGCGATGTCGTTGAACGTGTAGTACCGCAGGTTGGCCCGGTCCGCCGGGGTGACGCCCGCCTCCCGCATGGTGAACCAGGGGGCGGCGCCGTGGTAGGCGCCGGCGGCGGCCAGCACGATGGCGCGGCCGGTGGCCGCGCGCGCGACCATCACCGCCACCGTGGTGGCGTCGGTCCCGTTCTTGGCGAACATGACCCAGTCGGCGTGCGCCACGCGGCTGGTCAGCAGCTCGGCCGCCTCGACCATGACCGCGCCCGGCCCGGACATGGTGTCGCCCAGCGCCCGCTGCGCGGCGGCAGCCGCCTCGACCCGGGGATGCTGGTGGCCCAGCAGGACCGGGCCGAAGCTGCACATGAAGTCGACGTACTCATTGCCGTCCACGTCCCACACGTGCGCGCCCTGCGCCCGCTGGTAAAACTGCGGGTACTCCGGCGGCAGCGCATTAGCGCTCAGGTGCCCGTACATGCCGCCGGGGATGACGGCCCGGGCGCGCTCGCGCAGCGCGGCGTCGGCGGCCCGGGTGCGGCGCTGGCTGATGACCTCGGTCATGGCGTGGGTGCTCCTTCACGCGCTAGCAGGGTGCGGGCGGCGGACTCGACTCCCGCCGCGTCGAGCTGGTAGTGGGCGTACAGGGCCGCGGGCGGCCCGATCAGGACATGCTCGTCCGGCACGCCGAGCCGCCGGAACCGGGTGCCGATCCCGGCGTCGGCCAGCGCCTCGGCGACCGCCGAGCCCAGGCCCCCGGTGACGTTGTGCTCCTCGACCGTCAGCACCGCCCCGGTCTCGCGGGCCGCGGCCTCGATCTCGGCGGTGTCCAGCGGGCTGATGGTGTGCATGTCCACGACCCGGGCGCTGATCCCGGTGGCGGCCAGGGCGCGGGCCGCGGCCAGGCTGGCGTGCACTTCGGAGCCGGCGGTGATGATCGTGAGGTCGCTGCCCTCGCGCAGCCGGGCGGCCCGGCCGATGCGGAAGTCCGCCGGCGGCGCGTCGTACACCTGCGGGTCGCGGCCCCGGCCCAGCCGGATGTACATCGGGCCGGGGTGGCTCAGCGAGGCCCGCAGGATGGCCCGCAGCTGGCTGGCGTCGGCCGCGCAGACCACCGTGAGCCCGGCGATCGAGCGCATGATGGCCAGGTCCTCCAGCGAGTGGTGGCTGGTGCCGTAGAAGCCCAGGCTCATCCCCGAGTGGTGGCCGAGGATCCGCACCGGCATCCCGGTGTAGGCGCAGTCGGTGCGGATCTGCTCGCAGGCCAGCAGGGCCACGTAGGCGGCGAAGGTGGCGGCATACGGGAGCAGCCCCGCCGCGGCCATCCCGGCCGCGACCGACACCATGTTCTGCTCGGCCACGCCCAGGTTGAAGAACCGGTCCGGGTGGCGGCCGGCGAAGTCGATGGTCCGGTTGGCGTGCGCCAGGTCGGCGGTGAGCACGACGATCCGGTCGTCGCGGGTGGCCAGGTCGGCTAGTTCCTCGCCGGCCACGAAGGCGGGCAGCGACGCTGCCGAGATGCCCCGGCCCGACCCGGAGTCCTTCAGCGCGGCGGGCGCATCCGTGCCGCGGAACAGGCCGCTCAGGTCCTCAGCCACGCGCAGCTCCGGTCGCCGCCGCGCCGGTGCCCGCGCGGCTGTCGCCCAGTGGCTGCAGGCCGCGGCCGATCTCGGCGATGACCTCGTCGTAGTCGGCGCCGGCCAGCTGGCCCACGTGCCAGCCGATATCGCCCTCCATCCGGCGCACGCCGCGGCCCTTGACCGTGTCGGCGATGATCACCTGCGGCGGCCCCTGGCCGGGCGGGTCCAGCGCGGCGAACGCGTCCAGGATGGCGCTCAGGTCGTGGCCGTCGATCCGCTGCACCCGCCACCGGAAGCTGGCGAACTTGTCGGCCAGCGGCTCGATGCCCATCAGGTCCTCGGTCGAGCCGTCGATGGACAGCCCGTTGCGGTCCACGATGGCGACCAGCGATCCCAGCCGGTAGTGCCCGGCCGCCATCGCGGCCTCCCAGACCTGGCCCTCGGCTAGCTCCCCGTCGCCGGTCAGGCAGTAGGTCCGGTAGTCCCGGCCGGCCACCCGCCCGGCCAGCGCCATCCCCGCGCTGACCGACAGGCCGTGACCCAGCGACCCGGAGCTGAAGTCGATGCCGGCGATCTTGCGCATGTCCGGGTGATCGCCGAACGCGCTGCCCAGCCGCGTGTAGTCATTGAGCAGCGCGGCGTCGAAGAAGCCCACGTCGGCCAGCACCGGGTAGAGCCCGATCGCCGCGTGGCCCTTGCTCAGCACCATCCGGTCCCGGTCCGGCCAGCCCGGCTCGGCGGGCCGGTAGCGCAGCTGGGAGTAATAGAGCGCGGCGAACAGCTCGGCCGCCGAGAACGTGCCGGTGTAGTGGCCCGCGCCGGGGATCTCGGCCAGCCGGACGGTCTCCAGCCGGATGAACCGGGCCCGGTCCGCCAGCCGGGCGAGCAGCTGGTCGCGCTCAGTGGTCAACGGTCATCCTCCGGAGGCACGCGGACTACGATCAGTACACGGAACGCCGAGTTATTTCATAACGGATGTCCAAAGTAGAATCTCGCTCAGACTAGCAACGCCGCCCCGGCCAGGGAATACCTGCGCCGGGCCCGGCCCCGCCCCGGGAGCCCTCGTGCCCAAGATCGTCGATCATGACCTGCGGCGGCAGGAACTGCTCGCGGCCACCTGGCGGGTCATCGCCCGGACCGGGATCATCGGGGTCACCACCCGCGAGATCGCCCGCGAGGCCGGGGTGTCCACCGGCGTGCTCGCGCACTACTTCGCCGACAAGGAAGAGCTGCTCGCGGCCGCGCTGCGGCTGTCGCACCAGCAGGTCTACGCCCGGATCCAGGAGCGCACTCAGGGCCTGATGGGCCTGGACGCAATCCGGGTGATCATGCTGGAGGCGCTGCCGCTGGATGAGGAGCGGCTGCTCGAGGCCCAGATCGAGATCAACTTCATCTCACTGGCGCTGGGCAACAGCGCGCTGCGCGAGCTGCAGCACGAGGAGTTCGAGCGGTTCTGGGAGGCGCTGCACTACCGGGTCGCCGAGGCCCAGAAGCTGGGCCAGGTCTGGCCCGGCGCCGACCCCAGCGATATCACCCACGAGCTGGTCATCCTCGTCGAGGGCCTGTCCCAGGAAGCTGTCCTGTATCAGTCCCGGGCGACCGCCCAGCGGCAGACCCAGACCCTGAACGCCATCCTGGCCCGGCTGGCCGGCCAGCTGCCCGCCGAGCCGGCCGGCGCCGCGGTTCCCGCGCCCTGACTCCTGCCGCTGCTCCCGGCCGGCGCTCGGCCTGTTCCATGTCTGTTTTTTATCTCATCCGGCTGATATAACTCCCGCTAAGCAGGCCGGACGCTCTGGCCCCTTGACACCCCTGAGCACCGGTCCTTACGATCTGGCCAAATCGCAAAACGTTTACCTTTTACCCCATTAACCCGGCAGCGCGCAGAGCAGCGAACCGGACGGCCGCAGGGCCGCCCCGGCGGGCCCGCGCAGCGCCAGGTCGGCGGGATACCTGCCGCTGCGTGGGAGAACTTCGCAGGCCAGCGCGGTGCGGCAGCGCCGGGCAGGCCAGGTTCGGCAGGAGTCCGGGAGCGCGGTCGACGCCATCGGCGGCCGCAGGCGGCCGGCGTGAGTCCGGAAGGACGCGTTCATGGGGAAGCTGGACGGCAAGGTAGCGGTCATCACCGGCGCGGGCAGCGGCCAGGGCGCCGCAGCGGCGCGGCTGTTCACCAGCGAGGGCGCCGCCGTCGTGGTAGCGGACGTCAACGAGGAAACCGGGCGCCAGGTCACCGAGGAACTGACCGGGGCGGGTGCCCGGGCCGCGTTCGCCGCCTGCGATGTCTCCGACGCCGCCCAGGTGCAGGCCACCATCAACCTGGCTACCAGCCAGTTCGGCCGGCTCGACGTGCTCTACAACAACGCCGGCCTGTGGTTCTCCGCCCAGGGCAACTACCGGCCGGGCATCACCGACGCGCCGTCGCCGCTCCTGGAGGAGAACATCTGGGACCGGACGATCAACGTGAACCTCAAGGGCACCTACCTCGGCGCCAAGTACGCGATCCCGGAAATGCGCAAGGCCGGCGGCGGGTCGATCATCAACGTCTCCAGCATCGCGGCGCTGCGGGTGGGCCGCGGCGCGTCGGACGCCTACACCGCGGCCAAGGGCGGCATCGTGACGATGACCCGGACGCTGGCCGTCGAGCACGCGCAGTACCAGATCCGCTGCAACGTCATCTACCCCGGCGCCATCTACACGCCGCTGGCCGGGCCGTTCACGCCCGAGTACATCAAGGCCGTCGAGAGCCACGTGCCGCTCGGCCGCTGGGGCCAGCCCGAGGACGTGGCCAAGATGGCCCTGTTCCTGGCCTGCGACGACTCCAGCTGGATCACCGGCCAGGGGTTCGTCGTCGACGGCGGGTACACCGCGGTATGACCGCGGCTCCGGAGCTGGACGCGGTGCGGCACGCCGGGCTGCGCATCGGCGGCCAGGACGTGCCGGCCAGCAGCGGCGCCAGCTATGCCATCGCCAACCCGGCGACGGGCGCGCCGGTGGCCGAGGTGGCCGACGCGGGGCGCGCGGACGTGGCCCTGGCGGTGGCCGCGGCGCGGGAGTCGTTCGCCGCCGGCCCGTGGCGGCGGATGCCGGCCCCGCGGCGGGGCGAGATCCTGCGCGCCGCCGCGGCCGGGATCGAGGCCCGCGCGGCGGAGCTGGCCCGGCTGGAGTCGCTGTGCTCGGGCAAGCCGATCGCCGACTGCCAGGCCGAGGTCGGGGCGGCGGCCCGCTACTTCCGCTTCTACGGCGCGGCCGTTGACCACCTGACCGGGCAGACCATCCCGGTCGCCAACACCGGCCTGGACTTCACGCTGCGCGAGCCCGTCGGGGTCTGCGCCCTGATCGTGCCGTGGAACGGGCCGATCGCGATCGCGGCGAAGAAGGCCGCGCCGGCGCTGGCCGCGGGCAACAGCATCGTGCTCAAGCCCGCGCCGCAGACGCCGCTCACGGCGCTGGAGCTGGAGGGCATCTGCCGGGCGGCCGGCGTGCCCGCCGGGGTGTTCAGCGTGCTGACCGGGTCCAGCCGGGAACTCGGGCAGGACCTGGTCGCCCATCCCGACGTCGCGAAGATCAGCTTCACCGGCAGCACGGACACCGGCGCCGACATCCTGGCCCGCGCCGCGGCCGGGATCAAGCGGGTCAGCCTGGAGCTGGGCGGCAAGTCGCCGAACGTCGTCTTCGCTGACAGCGACATCGCCCTGGTCGCGGAATCCGCCATCGCGGCGGTGTTCGCCAACTCCGGGCAGGACTGCTGCGCCCGCAGCCGGATGATCGTGCAGCGGCCGGTGCTCGATCAGTTCACCGAGACCCTGGCCGACCTGGCGGGCCGGGTCCGGCAGGGCGATCCGCTGGATCCGCAGACCCGGCTCGGCAGCCTCATCTCCGCGGGCCAGCGCGACCGGGTGCTGGGCTTCATCGGCCGGGCGGTCACCGGCGGCGCCGAGATGGTGTGCGGCGGCACGGTCGTGCAGCGGCCCGGCCTGGAGGCCGGCAACGCAGTCGCGCCGACGGTCCTGACCGGCGCCGACCCCGACAGCGAGGTGGCCACGACCGAGGTCTTCGGCCCGGTGGCCACCATCCTGCCCTTCGACGACGAGGACGAGGCCATCGCGCTGGCCAACGGGACCCGGTACGGCCTGAGCGGCTCGCTGTGGACCCGCGACATCGGCCGGGCCATCCGGGTCGCCCGCGAGATCCGGTCCGGGCTGCTCAGCATCAACTCCGACTCCAGCTCCTACATCCAGGCGCCGTTCGGCGGCTACGGCCAGAGCGGCCTCGGCCGCGAGCAGGGCCTGGACGGCCTGCTCGACTTCACCGAGGTCAAGAACATCTATGTCAGCGACCAGTAAGAGAGCGCGCCCGCATGTGTGAGATCCTCGCCGTCAGATGGCCGGAGCCGCGGCCGTTTTCTGCCCTGGCCGGATGGGCCCGGCAGATGGAGTACTACGGCTCGGCCCGGTTCGGCTGGGGCGTGGCCTGGCTCGATGAAGCCGCCGGCGAGGTCCAGGCGCATCTGGACACCGGCCAGCTCGCCGATGACCCGGCCGTGGCGGGCTGGCTCGCCGGGGTGATGTCGACCCGCTTCCTGGTGCACTCGCGGCGGCCCACGCTGCTGTCCACGATCCAGCTGGCCGACACCCAGCCCTTCGTGACCGATGACAAGAGCCTGTCGTTCTGCCATAACGGGCTGTTCGCCGAGCGCGACGTGTACCGGCCCGAGTACGAGGGCCGGCTGCGCGGCGGCGCCGACAGCGAGATCGGGTTCTGCATGCTGCAGGACCTCACCGCCTCCGGCGTCCCGGCCGACGACGCGCTGGCCGTCGTGGCCGGCAAGCTGGGCGGGAACGCCAACCTGGCCACGCTGGACAGCGCGGGCGAGATCACGCTGTTCAGCCGGCACGAGCGGAACAAGTTCTTCACCTTCACCACCGGCGACGCGCGGGTTGCCGCGACCGAGCTGCACTCGCCGGACGACTCGCTGTACCGGCTGATCTTCCCGGCCGCCGCGGACCGGGCCACGGTGGACGGGAGCGCCCGGCTGTGACCCCGGAGCCGGCCGCCCCGAGCCTGGCCAGCGTCGCACCGCTGCGCCAGCGGCTCGGCGAGCAGGTGGCCGGCCTGCTGCTGACCGCCATCCGGCTGTATGAGTTCCTGCCTGAGGAGCGGCTGCCGCCCGAGGCCGAGCTGGCCGAGCAGCTGGGCGTGAACCGGATGGCGGTCCGCGAGGGACTGCGCTGGCTGGAGGAGCGGCAGTACATCCGGATCCGCCGCGGCCGCTACGGCGGCGCCTACGTGGTGCAGCCCGCGCTCGACGTCGCGGTCGAGCGGCTGCGCGGGATGGCGGTCAACTACCGCCAGCTCCTGGAGTACCGGGCGGCAGTCGAGCCGCTGGCCGCCGAGCTGGCCGCCGAGCGGATCGGCCCCACCGAGCTGGCCCGGCTGGAGCGGCTGCACGAGCTGGAGGTGGCCCGGCCGCCGATCGGCCGGAACCGGTTCCGCGCCGTCGACGTCTCCTTCCACCACGTGCTGGCCAGCGCCTGCCGCAACGACTACCTGGTCGTGGCCGTCCGCGACATCCGGGTCTGGCTCGCGCCCGCGCTTGACCTGCTCGACTCCTCCCCGGTGCGGCGGCAGCACTCGGTGGACAGCCATGCCGAGCTCATCGCGTGCCTGCGCGGCCGGGACCGGGCCGGCGCGGGCGCGGCGATGCGCGCGCACCTCGCGGTCACGGCGGACGCGGTCGCCGCGGCGCTCACCGCGCAGGGGGTCGCCGCGGAGACGTTACGCGGCTGAGCCCGCCGCCGACGCCCGCGCTGAAGGGAGGGAACGTGGAACACGACGAGGCCGCCGCGATCCTCAAGCGGATCGAGGCCGAGAACATCGCGAACGTGCGCCTGGTCCTGACCGACCTGTACGGCGTGCCCCGCGGCAAGGTCGTCACCGCGCGCCGCATGGAGCGGGCCCTGACGCAGGGGCATCCCTTCGCGATCCCGCTGTTCGCCTCCAACCTGTGGCAGCGGCACGCGCCCGGCGAGACCGTCTACAGCAACGACATCGGCTACCGGAACGGGGTCATGCACCTGGACCCCGCGACCTTCACGCCGCTGCCGTGGACGCCGGCCACGGCGCACATGATCACCGACCTCTACGACGAGGACGGGACCATCGTGGCCACCCCGCGGGCGGTGCTGCGCAAGGTCCTGGCCGCGGCCGCGGACCTGGGCATCGAGCCGGTGTTCGGCAATGAGCTGGAGTTCTACGTCTACCGGCCCGGAGCGGAGTACGCGCCGGCCGACGGCCCGCAGGCCTGGTTCTCCGTCGACGCGCTCGGCACCTCCCAGCAGTTCATCGACGAGCTGGACCGGGCGGCCGGCGTGATGGGCCTGCAGCTGTATGAGATCTTCAGCGAGCACGGCGCCGGCGAGTTCGAGGCCAACCTGGAGCCGTGCGGCGGGCTGCTGGCCATCGACCGGATGATCGCGCTCAAGATCGCGATCAAGGAAGTGGCCCGGTCGCTGGGCCTGCGGGCCACCTTCATGTCCCGGCCGACCGGCCTGGAGGCCACCCCGCCGAGCGGCTATCACCTGCATCAGTCGCTGCTCGACGCCGCCGGGGCCAACCTGCTGGCCGACCCGGCCGACCCCGACGGCCTGTCCGCGCTGGCCCGGCACTACGTGGCCGGCCAGCTGGCCCACGCCCCGGCGATGACCGGGGTGGCCAGCCCCACCGTTACCGCCTACAAGCGCTACCAGAAGGGCACCTGGGCGCCGATCCAGGTCG
This sequence comes from uncultured Actinomycetota bacterium, assembly GCA_963780555.1. Taxonomy (GTDB): domain Bacteria; phylum Actinomycetota; class Actinomycetes; order Streptosporangiales; family Streptosporangiaceae; genus DASUBV01. The sequence goes on from CAWACD010000002.1 coordinate 2,542,888, forward strand.
CCTGGGGTATCCAGAACCGCACCGCCCTGGTCCGCGCGCTGCCCGACGGGGCGGCGACCCGGATCGAGAACCGGCTGGGCAGCTCCGACGCCAACCCCTACCTGCTCGCCGCGGTCATGGTCGCGGCCGGCCTGGACGGCGTCCGCCTGCAGCTGCCCGCACCCGAGCCGGCCGCCGACAACCTGTTCGACAACATCCGCTACGACCGCCTCCCGGCCAGCCCGCCCGAGGGCCTCGACGCGCTGCTCGCCGACACCGAGCTGACCGCGGCCCTCGGCCCCGTCTTCACCACCACGTTCGCCGATGTCCTGCGCCTTGACTGGCACCGCTACCTGAGCCACGTCAGCGACTGGGAGATCAGCGAATACCGAGAGATGCTCTAGGGGCCCGCCGTGTCCGTGACTGTTTCCTCCCCCGGTGCTCCGGCGTCAGCAGCACCGGTGGTTCGAGTCGCCACTCCTCGGTCATTAGCGGGTCGTGATTCAGGCGCTATCCGCCGGGTCGTCGTCGTCCAACCGCACGGTGCCGCCCCGGGAGCTCCGCCACAAAGCGCTCCGTAGACCACCAACCTGCTCGACGTGAAACGTCGTCGTCCGCTTTTATGCGCGCCCAACCGATCTTGCCGTGAGGCGAGCCCCATTGTTCAAACCAGCTGCGCTCGATGTGCGCTGGCGGATCGGCGCCACCTCCGCGTGACGGGGGCCGCGATCGGACCTTCTCGCCAATCAGTGCGGACACGAGTCGTCGTCAAAATCGTCGTCACAGTCGTCGTCAACTACCAGGAACTGAGCATTCTGGACGCGCTGGGTGAAGACGAGAACCCGCGCGTGGATGCGGGATCTGCTCAGGCGTCTGGACCGGCCAACCTGGGTATAACGTGCCCTGCAGATTCAGCACGTCGTCCAGAGCGTGTAAGAGACCAACCATCAGCTTGGGCGTGGCCCACAACTTGTTCGAGATCTGGATGATCCAGTCCAGGACCTCGGCCGAAGAGGTGCAGCGCTCCAGATCGACGTAGTAGCGTTGCCACGTCCCGCACACGAGCGTGAGGTTGTCGGCATTCAATCGCCACACGTCCCAGGACCGGGGCGCGGGGTTGCCCAGATCGGCGGCCGACGTCACGAGCACGCGCCTACCACATCCACGACGCTCATAGGGATTGCAGTTCTCCTGTGGGTGGGATGGGCCGGTCGAGGGACGGCAACAAGATCACGCGAGCTCACGGCATGGCGGATCGACCTCGAGGAACGGTTCCACCCAGCGATCTGAACTGCCAAGGTCGGAATAGCTTCGGTCGCTCGTGTTCGATACACCAATCGTCGTCTCGCTCAGGCGCGACCGTGATCGGTGCTCTGAACACGGGCGGCGACTCGACGTCGGGCCAGGTGGATGGGTCGACCCTGATCGTGAAGCGAGAGCGCCGCCCCGACGACAAGACGCTCTCGACCACACGCGGCGCAGCAACCAGCGAACAAACCGCGTGATCACGCGGCCGCGCCTGAGTCGCGACGATAGGCGTCCATCACCACGTCTTCGTAGGCTTTCGCTGCCACCTCTTCTTTGTCGAAGAGGTTCCTGTCCTCACGTAGGCCGCCGATGACCCATAACAAGTCATATACCTCTGCGACGCGCGCAAGAAACGCCGACCCGTGCTGTGGGGCTTGCCGGCACGCCGTATGACTGGATGCGCCACCGTCGATCCCCCACCAGGTGGCGCATCTCGATCACAGGTCGCCAGAGCGCGTTCAACAGATCGCAGAACGTGGGGTCATCCAGCGCATCCTGTAGTGGCTGAAAGCCACAATGGGCAGCCACAACGCCGATCTCTTCCTGCACGCTGAACAGGTGGACCAGCGCACCATGCAGGTCCTCGACGCCGATCAGTATGCTCTGCCGCCGTTCGGCGCTCAGTTGCTCAAACGCCGCCACCGGTGAAGGCGTATCTGCCAGGGAAGGTGGCTCGAGAGTCGACAACTCGACTGTTGCCTGCTCACCGGGAAGTGCCGCTGACGGCTGACTTATTTCGCTTATTTCGCTTATTTCGCATTCATTACCCACAGAATTTTCGTGGGTCGCGACAAAGCGGCGAACCCGCTCGAGGTAGCTCATCGGTGCTTTTCTCCTTTCACGGCTCCCAACTTATTTCGCTTATTTCTCTTATTTCGCATCTAGTGGTCATTCAAATTGCCCTCTAATAGATTCTTCACGGAAGCGAAATAAGCGAAATAAGCGAAATAAGGTCCGTGGTTAGGGGGCGCGCCAGACCTCCCGAGGTGCGCCGCGGCCGGAGCTTTCTCACACCACGCCAGGCTGGCCTCCTCGAGCGCCAGCAGCGCGGCGCGAATGCGCGCAGCAGACTCATGGTGAGCGAACAGGTCGCTGATGTCGGTACGCGACATCTCTCCGCGACGACGCAGGGCGTCGAGGATGGCGTCCGCGGCGCGGTCACCCAGCGCATCGCCAAAGACCCACCGCGCCGAAGCCTCGGCGTGCTCCCAGACCGCCAGCGCCGCCAACAGATGCGCTGCATCCGTCTCCTGTTTCAAATCCAGGAGCGTGTAGAGCGCAGCATACCGGGCATATGGGCCTCAGCCCGCGCGAGCATCGCGCCCAGCAGTCCCGGTCGTCCCGGCTCAAGTCCGGATAAATGTCGCTCCATACCTGCCGTGCGACAGATGTCATCGGGATGACAGTGACGGTTTTGGCGAACGTGATGGCCGCACTCAGCTCGTTGCAAAGGTCAGCGAACAGCGTACGCTTCCAGGAGCTCACCGCCAAATGGCAAAACGCGTTGACGTTGAACGGCGTGCCAATGAAGCGGTTTCCGAAACCATTCGCAGCGTCGGTCGTGGTCAACTCGCGGCGCAGCTCGTCACGGGTGATGTGGCCGATAACCGAGATATGCGGCTCAGTCGCGCGTACCGGGGTACGCGCGATGACGTCAGATCCCGCCCATCCCAGGCATCGCGCATGATCGCCGAAGGCGCGCCGTGCTCCCGGTCGAGCACTCGCAACGTACGCGCGAACCCTTCCGACCAGCAACAGGCGCTTGTCCTCCACACCGTAATCGTAACTACTGTCTGGTACTCCCCCGTATGACGCCCCTTATCCTTGATGGCCTCTGTCTTCTCCTGTGGGTCGCGCACCGCGGCGATGAGACCCTCACCGCTGCTCAGGCGGTCTGGATGTGCGCGCGGGCCCAGTCCTCGCAGCCTGGCCAAACAGACGGCGCACATGGGCTTCAGAGGTGCCTTTACGACTCTTGGACGTTTGACCAACCAGCGCGACGAACTCGTTCATCCCGTGGCGCGTGGCTTCGACCACAAAGTCCGGCTTCCGCCCGCAGGCGTTGCCGAACATGACCAGGAGCTGCAGCAGAATGGCCACCGGGTGAGTTCGGTGTGCGGTTCGATCGCGTTGACGATACGGCCCGCCAGTCCCAGGAACGCCTCAGCCTGAAGGGGGGCTGGAGGGTCGACTGGGGACGCGCCCCCTGCGCTGGCCGAGGGGGTGCCGTTGACGTACGACCCACCCAGGTGGATGCGCGGCGACGACGGGTGCCAGTTCGGCGAATCGGGCAAATCGTCTGGCGTCCACGGCGTCGCCTCGCCGTGATCGAGTCCGTCGTGAATGGTCCGACGGACGCTTGCTTCGCCATCGTCCTGGAGGAGCCCGTTCGCCGCGGAGGCACCCAACAGCACATCTTCGACGTCGCTCGGCTGAGTAACCCGGGAGCGACCAGCCCGCCAGCCGCGCGCGCCAGCTCGAGCAGGCGGTTGTGCTGACCCGAGGCCGCGGGCATGACGGATAGGTCGTTGTCCCACTTGTTCAGCAGTGCAGCGGAACGGGCCTCCTGATCGCTGCTGCCCGCCGGGACACCTGGCGTGTGTTTCGGGACCGTGCGCGTTCGGCAACGCGGGCAGCGTGCGCCAGTCCAGGACGTGTCCGTCGTGCACGATCGCGACCGGCTGCGCGCTGGGCGGACAGGACGGTCGGTAAAACATGCGTGATGCGTCCTTTGTCGCCGGATCGACGTGTCCGTGCATCAAGTGCCGATTGGCAGACCGCCAGGTCTCGTCGAAGTCAGCCAGCGGAATAGGCGCTACAAGCCGAATGACGACGCGAAGCTTGGCGTGCGCCTCGGTGTGCGAGAAGCTGGAAGTGATGACATAGGCGCGATCGCCAAGCCAGTACTCGAGGGTGCTCGCGTCGGTGCCGTCGTCGATGTCGAAGGCGAGCACGCTCACGTCGATCACGTGGTCCTTGCCGCGAACCTTGCCGCGTTCAAAGCGAGCTGGCGACCACAACCGGGCGGCGTGTTTGTCGGCGATGCGCAGGTGGCGGGTCAGTGTCTTGATCAGCGCGTGCCAGGTGGTCTGAAATTCTTTTGGGTGGTTGTCTTGGCGATTCTTGAACGTCGAGATGACAAGCGCTGTATCAACCTGTGTCTGAGCCGTAGACGAATCAATCATCGGCGGGCCTTCCGCCAGGCCTGCTCGGCGAACCAGCGCGTCATGCGTTCGTTCGCCTGGCCCTTGGTCGGCGGCGGCGTCGACCAGCCGCGCCGAGCGTAGAAGTCGATTTGCCCGTCGCTTGTTGGTTCGCCGCGCCAGGATGCCTGCGGATCGCGGAGGACCCGCGGGACGTGTTGACGAGCCATCTCCTCGGCGATGCCCAACGCGTACGCCTGCGTGAGCCCCTGGTGGGTCTGGCGCAGGCGTGTGCCCCAGTCGGTACCGTCGTGGACCAGGACCTGCCAGGTGCCATCAGGCGCTGGCTCGATGCCGACGTAACCGGCTGTATCGAGCGAGAGCACGTGCGCCGCCTTGACCGGCGTCCAGATCAGTCCGCTGCGGCCAAAGAGGTCGACCTCACGGACGACGAGCTGCCCATCCTGGACACGACGCTGGCGGCGTACCTGCTCGAGCCGATCCGCTTCGAGCACGCCGTGGCTGGCTACCTGGCGCGGATCCAGTCCCAGCAATGAGGCGACCGACACCAGCTCGTGACGCGCACTGTTGCCGGCTACGTCGATGATCAGGCAGTCACTCTTTCGGGATACGGCCGCAGCCCGCGCCCGATCATCTGTTGGAACAGCGCGCGCGATTGGGTCGGCCGACCGACCACAATGCAGTCGATGCGCGGCTCGTCGAAGCCTTCGGTCAGCACCATGCAATTCGCAACCACCTGCGTCGTCCCATCGCCCAGGCGCCGCAGAATGGCCCGCCGCTCATCGCTCGGCGTCGTGCCGTCCAGCGCCTCGGTGACAATGCCCGCGGCATTCAGCGCAGCGGTGGTCTCATAGGCCAGCGCGACCGTGGGCACGAAGACGACGCCACTGCGATCGCTGGCATGTTCGGCATAGGCAGCAGCGATGTGCCTGGGCGCGTTAGCCAACTCGAGAGCATCCGCCAACTCACCGTCGGCGAGGTCACCACCACGACGACTGATGTGATCGAAATCAACGTGGAGGGTGATTCTCAAAGCGCGGAGATCCGCCAGGTAGCCCTGTGCCATCAGCTCAAGCAACCCGACCTGGTGGACGATCTCGTCGAAAACACTCTGGAACCCCAGTTTGTCCAGGCGATCGGGCGTCGCGGTCACGCCCAGCAGCAAGGGCTCGCCGCCGGTTGTGTGGTCGATCACCAGTTGGTAGGTGTCCGCCACGGCGTGCTGCGACTCGTCGACGACGACCGTGTCGAAGTCGGCTCGATCCAGTTGCTGCAAGCGCGACGCGCGGCTGAGCGTCTGGACCGAGGCGACCACCACCTGGGCGTCGATGTCATTGCGCTCAGCTTTGACCACGCCGACGCGCAGGTCCGGCGCGACCAGCTGCAACTTGTCCAGCGTTTGCCGGACAAGCTCGTCGCGGTGGACCAGCACCAGGGCTCGTCCACCACGGCGGACGATGACGACAGCGAACAAAATGGTCTTGCCAGCACCGGTTGGCCACACTAGCAACTGGCGACGGGCACCACGCGCGAAGGCTTTCTCGATCGATTCGAGCCCTGCTTGCTGATACGGGCGGAGCGCGAAGCTCGTGGACAGCGCCGTGGAGACCAGCGTGGCTGCGGTCATCGCCTGTCCTCGGGCGCCGACGTGCTATTTTTTAGGCAAGCAGCTGCCACCAGTGGCATGGGAAACCTCCGAAATGGCCGCCGGTCCGTGCGGCTGTTCTGGTGATCGGTCGGACATCGAGTCCGCGCGTAAATCAGTTAGTTAGACGACGGCACCCTCGGGATGCGCCACAAGCCCCGGCTCGGCAAGCCTTGCCTTTCGACGCGTGGCTGCGCGGCGCATCCAGCATTCGAGCAAGTGCTCCGCGTGTGCCTCGATCGAGCGGTGCTGCTCCAGCGCCTGGCGCTGCAACTCGAGTCGCGTCTCGAGCGACGGCAGGAGGCGCAGATACGGTGCACGGCTGGCGGATGCGGTGGAGGCGGCCATGCGAGTCAGACTGCCCCCGCGTCGCCTATGCCGGCAACTATGCAATCCATGCCGGACCTATGCCGGCCTATGCACAAACGAGCGAAACAAACTGCGAATGGGCGCCCGCCGCAATTTCTCTGGGTACTAAAGCACATGCCGGGGAGCTTCCACGGAAGCCCTCGGCATACGTCAGTACCGTCGCATTCGCTTGACCCGCGGGTGTGCCCTGCGACCCGTCGCGGCCACGGCATCACCCTCGGCCCAACCCAGAGCAGGATCGACAATGCTCGGGTGCCGACGGATACGGGAGCGAAACGTGATGGGAATCAGATGCAGTTGGCGCGCAAGGCCATCAACGGATGGATCTCCCCCATGCTTTGCACGGTGGCTCGTCACCCCCTCGGTGATCTCGTGTCGCCAGGTTTCCTCCTGATGTGAGAGCACCACCTCCGCGACGGCCGGTATTTCCTCGCGCGGATAGCCCAGCAAAGCAAAGTGATCGATCTGATCAGCCTTCACCCACAACGTATCGAGCTGTGCCTCGTCCATGGCTTTGAGTTCTTCCAGGCGTCGATCACCGGCCTCGGCAGTGGGGAGTTGTTCAGCGTGGAGAATCCGCGCATACGCGGCTGACGCCGCGGTCATGTGGGCCGCGGTTGCCGCGGTAACTCCCTGCATGGCGCGCTTGACCAAAGCGTCCGCCCGCCACACAGTAGGCACCGGTGTACCGTGCGGCAGACTGGCGCGCTGCGCATCGAGCAATGCCAACGCGCGTTCGGCCTGACGAAGGTGTCGCAACGACTCCGTGAGGCCACCAACGATGGGTTCTTCAGATGATGTAGTGTGGCTGGGCACGGGAGACGAGACCTCCTTGGCAAATTGGACGACGATCGGTACCCGCCGATCGTCGTCTACTTTGGGGTGTGTGGGGCGAGATGCTACCGCGACGCACGGAGCGCCCCCAGGACCAGCTCGTGCACGAGAGCCTGATGACTGGCCAGTGCGCCACGCGCCAGCCTTCCGTACCGACCCAGGGTCGGTCAAGCGACCTGCAGGGGCAGAGAAGGCCGGGCTGAGATCCCCTGGCGATCTCAGCTGAGCCTGACGACGGACCGTTCGGCACCGATCAGGGGCTGCCGAACGACGTTCGTTGTTCGGCCGTGAGTGGCTCGGTCAGGTCGATGCGCTCATCACTCTCCGTCTCCCCAACTTCGCGTGCGTACTCCGCCAGCACGTTGACGAGCGCCTCGGCCAACTGATGCACGAGCGTCGCATGGGCTCGGCCTCCGTGCTCGAGGCGTGCGATGCTGCTCTGGGCCACACGTGCGCGCTCAGCGAGCTGGGCCTGGGTCAGCGCGGCCGAGTAGCGCCAATACTTCAGCGAGGGCGCCGAACACAGCGCCGCATCGGTAGCATGCATACTAGGCATCGAAGAGAACTCCACTTCTCTGAGATGTCGCCGGGATGCGCCCGCGTTGGTGGCGGGCGGCCCGGCCATCCTACCGCGTAGGCTCGCGCGTAGGGGCTACAGGACCTCTCTCGCGTCGAAGCCGGCCACCTGCCGGACGACCTGTTCGACCATGCCACTGACATGCAGATTTTCGCGGAACTTCTCCGGCTTCACCGCACTCAACATGAGCTTGAGCAAGCTGTCACTGTAGACGCGTTCGTAGCCGACCAGGGAGCCGCCCTGGTGGACCGGTCGGTCCCAGCCCTCGTACCCGCGGCGGATCGCTTCACCCTCGAGCCGATCCGCCAGTTGGATGCGCAATTCGTTCTCGCGGATAACGAACTCGTCATCCATCTCGCGCCACTGGTACACGGTGTTGGGACTGACTAAACCCGCGCGACACCCGGTGGTCAGCGTGCAGTCCGCCGCAAAGCCCGCCAGATACCGGGCCTTCTGAATCGCTACGTTGTCGAGTTGCTTTCTCCGCGCCATGCCGCCAGTCTAACTCGGCCCGCGCGCGCGAGAATCCGCCTATTCTGCAATTCCCATTTCAAGTGGAGCCGGAATTCAGTGTCGGAGTCCGTTGGAGATGGACTCCAGCTCGTCAATTCTCACTCCAGTAGGTCAAATACGCGCACGCGCGAGGATCGCTTTCCGTGCCGAGGTTTAGGTATCAGGGAATGGCCGGTTTCGGGCAAGGGGGGTCGACAACGACTGGCGATCGGCCGACTGTTGTGCATGAGCACAAATTGCAGAAAACGCCGAACACAATGCCGCGGCGAAAAAAGCGAATGCCAGCGCGAAAACACAACGACCGATGTCACGCTGTGGATAGGGACTAAGTCTCTGGCCGAACCCAACACCAACGCACCAACCATGTCCCGCGCCGACCGTTGCAACACGAGCCTCCATCCGCACCTGACATCGTTGGAGCTTTTTTTGGAGCTTTTGAGCGCAGCTGGTCGAGCTACGCTGCTCCTGGTCGAGCTCAGTCCGAGGATTTAGTACTTCGTTTACCCCAGCCTATTGAAACTATTCACCATATTGGTGTATATTGATGGCATCGGCGGAGCGGAGCTACCAACTAACCCGCCCCGCCTGACCACACGAATGAGGTTTGGACTCACTCACATGGCTACTCTCACAGTATCAGCCGCGGTCAACGCGACACTTTCCGAACGTAGCGCCTGCCAAGCTCACGGTTTCGTTGAGCTCCTCACCCCGGACGGTCAACCCGAATCTCAAGAAAGGTCGCGCCGCCGGCTACTCGAGCGCGGTGTTGCATCTCGCGCCGGCCAAGCTCTCCGGCTACAACGTGTGTGCGTTCGCCAGCCCCGGTTGCACCGCGGCTTGCCTGAACACGGCGGACGGCGGGATCATTCGTAAAGGCGAGATCACCACGCGATCCAACGGGCCCGTGTTGCGCGGACAGCGCTGGTCTTCGAAGTCACGACATGTTCGCGGACAGTTGGTCCGGGCATCAGCACCCACATCCGTCGCGCGGTCAAGAAAGGCTCCACCCGGTTGTGCGGCTCAACGGCACGTCTGACCTTCCGTGGGAGCGATTCCAGCTCAGCAACGGCCGGACCGTGTTCGAGACGTTCCCGGAGATTCAGTTCTACGACTACAGCAAGAATCCGGGCGGGCCATCGCCAACGCGATGGGCGCCCATCCGTCGAACTACCACATCACGTTTCCGCGGTCAGAGACGAACACGGACGCGTGCTACGCCGTGTTGGCGGCAGGCGGCAACGTTGCGGTCGTCTTCGGCGGCGAATTGCCGGAGACCTTCAACGGCTACCCGGTGGTGACGGCGACCACGACGATTTGCGATTCCTGGATCCGCACGGCGTCATCGTTGGACTGAGCGCCAAGGGCAAGGGCAAGCGTGACCTGTCCGGGTTTGTGGTGAGGGCTCATAGTGAGCCCCGCCGTGATCCGCTACTGCGCCCATTGTGGAGAACCTCGCGACGCGTACCCCGCCGACAACTGCTGTGATGAGCGCATCCGCCGCAACGTCACCCGCCAGTTGCGAGCGCTGGCGAGGCTAGCGTCCGCGCCGGGCCACGATCCCGCATGTGTAGCCAGTGTGCCGAACAGGAGTACCGGTGATGGACCGCTACACACTCGAACACGAAACACTCCCGATGTATCCCGGGCGATTCGCGACATCGGCATGCTGCGCGCAGAGTCCGGCGGCGTTCCACGTGACCCCACGGCAGCCGAAGTCCCAGGATGCACGGATGCGCTGTACACGCTGCTCGGACTGGTGCATGACCTCGCCGACCAGCTGAACGCGACAGACCGATGAGCGGGCCCGTGCAATTCGTCGAGTATCGATGCGGACATGCAGCGCCGGTCCATGGCCAGGGCGCAGTCGTCACCCGATTGTGTCCAGCATGCGCTGAGAATCTCGCGCCACACGCCGGTCTCAATGCGTGGATGGTGATTCGACCGCGCACGAACATCACGCCCAGCACGATTCTGGGCCACCCGTCGTGTTTCCGGAAGGAGAGTCCCAACTATGACCGCTCAAGAACCCGCATCCGGCGGACCGTTTCACCTCCACGTGGGACCGGTGGGCATGCTGCTAGCGTGCTCTTTTCAGGACTTGCCCGCGGAGGACGAGATGGACCGGCTCGAGATCCTGCTCGGTCTCGAGGCCAGCATTGAGGAGCTGCGGCAGCTGCGGCAGACGGCGATCGCGCAGCATGGCGGACCAGTACCGAGCGACCAGGCCGGTGTGTGCGTACTGGTCGAGCGGCGGGTGCGACGACTACCGCTTCTGGATTGAGTCACCCGGAGGAGCAGTCCGCGTCGGGCATGGTGTGTGGCACCCACATCGTCGAGTGGACGAGTGAGCACAGCGGGCACGAATGGCTGTTGCGTGAGGACAACACACCGGTCACGTATCCCGACGATCCAAGGCCGGAGGGCATTGTCCAGATCGCAATGGACGATCAGGAGTGGCCAGCATGACGCGCGCCCTGGTGTCAACGTTCGTTGGCGTAGCCGCGGCGCTGCTTTCGCTCAACAGCCCGAACACCTATCCCGATCACCTGGCAACGAGTCTCCTATGGGGGTGCTGTTCGGGGTCGGCATCTATCTGGTGCTCGGCGGCGTGGGCTGGCTACGGCACAAGGTGCGACCGTGAACCGGCTCGAGCTCAAAGCATGGCGGCGGAAGCGCTACCTGTCGCAGGCGGCGCTGGCCGATCTGCTGGGCGTGTCGCTCAACACCGTCAATCGTTGGGAGACCGGCGCGTCGACCGTGCCTCCGTTCCTGCACCTGGCACTCGAGCGGCTCGACGACCTGTACACGTGGGCCCCGGACGGGGCCTGCAGGCGGGCCGCATGACGGGTTCACGGTAAAAAGGCACCGCTACCGCAAAAAACCCACAGATAGCAGAGCCGTCAATCAGAAGCTAAGTGTGAGGTTTGTGGACCGAATTGCGGCCCACAGCGAGCTGCGCGCGACCATTCGGGCTCCTGACACCATCTACCGGCCTTGGCGGCTGGGCGGGTCGAGGTGTTGCAGGAGGTCCAGCCGGTCGCTGTGCGGGTGCCTCCCTGCCCGGTGTAGCTTGCCCAACACCTGAACGGGCCGCCGTGGCCGCGCTGGTATACCGCGGATTAAGGCCCAACACCGCCATGAGCGTGGCGATCCCTGGATTCATGTCGCCCTCCTCGGTTCCCTGCTGCACCTGCGAGATGCCTATTGGTGCCAGCGTGGACAATCGGCCAGCCAACCCAGCCTTCGAGACGGCATAGGGTTGCTGCAATGGCGAGCTCGCCGTCGCTGTCTGTACAGCCTCAACAGGCAGCGTGTCAGTTCGGAGCCGCGCCCGATGACGAAGTTGGCAATGTCGTTGCTCCGTTTGGCGCTGTGTCGTCACCCAGCTTGGCGGTCAAATTGAGGTAGCTCTGGATGTTGCCTGGCAGGAGGCCGATGTGCATGTAGCCGCCCGCGGGATCGGGTACCTCGATCTCGAACTGGTGGCCTGGCTGGTTGTCGAGGGTGGAGTGGCCACTCAGCGCATAGTTGGCCACCTCGGTGGTCGCCAGCATGCCGCCGATGGCTTTAGCCAAAAACGCGCTGCGCTGTCCCTGGCCGGCGCCGCCGATGAACGGCATCGCCGAGCCGAGCTGGCGCACGGTTGATTCGGTCCAGTCGGGTGCCTGGATGAGTAGCTTCGAAGCGTCCATCAGCGCAGGGTTGCGGCCCATCGCGGCGTAGTTCAAGCCACCGAAGCGTTCGTTGACCACCTGCGCGGCGAGGTCCGGCGTCATTCCCCCGCGGGTCAAGCCCTCCCACGCGGTGGCCTTGGCCATCGGCACGGCGCGCTGCCACAGCGCAGAGTTGAGGATGTCGGGCACGGTGCCGCGCCCAGTCGGCGCAGCGCCGAGGGTCACACCAGCGAGCCCGCCGTACAGCGCCTGCAAGCGAGCCTCATCGTCGGACTTACCCGCGATCTTGGCCTCGGTGTAGCCACTGGCTGCGCCACCCACACCACCCACGGCGCCCTGCGTCACACGCTTCCACAGCGCATTGCCGACACCCCCGGCTGCGTCTGGACTGGTCATGGCTCCGAGCCCGGTCACCCCCGCTTTAGCCGCATCGTCAAAGGAGGTGGCCATCGAGCCGCGCAGTCCCTTGGCGAAGCTGTCGCTGAAGAACGCGCGACCGAAGTTGGTGAACGTCTCGGGCGAGGTGAACAGTGCGTTCAGCCCCTCGGTCATGGTGTGGAAGTTGGACAGCGAGAACAGTGTGCTTTTGGCCGTGCCCGTGGCGTTCAAGATGGCATGGCCCAGTGGGTTGTGCGCGATCGCCGACGCTTCGGTGACGTTCTTGACCGGGCCCACCACGCGGGGGTCGAAGGCGTAGTTGACGAGTGGATTCTTGGGGTTGTTGGTGACCAGCCGGTAGTTAGACGGCGCACTGTGTGTGGGCGCCGCCAGTCCCTGCCCCTGGAGATCGCGCACCAGTTGGTCGGTCGCTTTCTGGGTGAGGCTGTCGCGGATGAGATTGATACCGGTCGGTGTCAGACCATGCGCTCCACCACCTGGACCGACGCGCAGTGACTCGCTGTTGGCGATCACCGAGGCAGCATCCGCATGGCGGCCGACCATGTTGGCGTAGTTCTCGATGGCGGTTTGCGCCGCGGACAACCCCTGAGCGGACAGGTTCTGGGTCGGGCTGGCCGTCGACGCGATCTTCTGCCCCAGCCTGGAGAAGATGTTGCCGCTGGTGCCCGTCGCAGGTGTTGGTACCGGCGTTCCAGTGGGAGGGGTTGGTGCGCCAGTGGGTGGTGGGGGCGTACCTGTGGGAGGTGGAGTACCACCGCCGCCGCCACCTGTTGGGGTGCCGGTACCGCGAGGTGTTCCTCCCCCACCTCCACCACCAGGTGTCGGTGCAGCCGTGGTCGGCGTTGCTGTTGGTGTGGCTGTGGTCGTCGTGGTTGCCGTTGGGGTGTAGGGCTCACCCTTACGTGCGGCAGTCAATTCATCTTGCAGGTCGTTGAGACGCCCCATGGTTTCACGCGCTGCCTGCGCAGCTTTCTGCCGAGCCTCGGGACCGGCCATACGGCCGCCACGGGACGCATCGCCTGATGCAGTGGAGCTCTGATACGCGAACTGCCGCTGAGCGCGAGCGATGTCGGCTTGAATGTCCTCAACGGCCCGCGGACCTGCTGTCGGCGCGGTCGGTTTGGCTTCTGTTGGAGGTGGGGCACCCCCTTCGACGGTCGAGGTACCACGCGATGTCCCTCCGCCACCACCGCCACCGGATTCCGCCGGTCTGGCTTCTGTTCCTCCGCCCAGTTCACTAACCACGTGCTCCACGGCTGCGCGCTCTTCGGGAGCCAGGCTCTCAAGTGCCTTCGGCGCCGCGGCGGCTGCCGCCTGCGCATAGTCAGACACCGGGTTCTGGTTCATCCACTGGTGCAGCAGGCCGGCCACGTCTGAGGCGGGCGCTTCCGTTGAGGTGAGGGCATTGCGCACGGGTGTGGCGATCTCTTCGGGGTACTGGCTCAGTCGATCCAGCGCACTCTGCAACACCGAGGCGCCCGTGGTGGCGGGTCGACCGGCGGTACCGAACACGTCGGCTGCCGCGCCGGCAGCGGCGCCTGCCGCAGGCTGCGTCTTGGCGTATGCCAGCTCGGGCGCACTCAGCAGATCCATCAAGCTCAGCCCACCACTCAGCGCGGCGCCTGGTGCGCGCGTCGCGGCGTCGACGATTCCTGGTGCAGCCTTCTCGACGGCGGGCATGGCGATCAGGTTGGCCACCTGGCCGAGCACCTGCGCAGTGGTCGGATCAACACCCGCCGCGGTCAGGCCTGCCGACACTGACGGGCTCAGGTCAGCTGACTTGTCAGCGATCGGCCCGCTCGTGCTGATCTGTTGCAACAGGTTCTGCACGGTGTCGCCGATGTTGCCGTTGAGCGGGTTCTGCCCCAGGTCAATCAGTTGGTTGCCGAGCGTGGCTTGGTCGGTGATGGACTGCTGGCGCTGTTGTTCGATCGTGTCAGCGGTAGCTCCCAGTCCTGTGCCCACTCGATTGAGCAGGTCTGGGATCTGGTCGCGCGCCGACTGCTGGCCAGGGGCGAGCTGCGCAGGGGCGGTTGCCTGGCTGACCAGATCCTGCGCATTGGTGCCGGCCTGGTTGAGCAGATCCTGCACGGTGGTGCCGGCTGAGCTCACGGTCGAGCCAGCCTGGTTGAGCAGGTCCTGCACTCCCGCGTCGGCGCTCTGGAACTTATCGCCGAGCTTGCTGCGCTGCGCATCCAGCCATGATGCGGTGGCCGAGGTGGCGTCCTGCCCCGCGTTCAGGACAGCGCTCATGGTGTCCTGCGCTTTCTGGGTGACGCTATTGGCTGCCTGGCTACCGCTGCTGCCCAGCCAGTCCCCGACGGACTGCGGCTGCTGCGAGGTGCTGACCGGCGCGGGCGTCGTTGCGGACAGCGGGTGATCGACAAAGATGGCTGCGTTGGCTGCCCCGTGGGTGCCCGGCACGGCGGCGATCTGATCGGGCGTCATCCACTCGGCCCCACCTCGCAGCGAAGAGCCGCTGGCGCCGACGTGGTACGCGCCGGTGTCGGCGTTGTAGCCATCGACGTACAGGTAGTGGTTCGGGGTATTGAGGATGACAGGGTTGCCACTCTGCGCGCTCGATTGCACGTCCTGCCAGTTGATGCCGCTGCTCAGGTGAGCATCGACGCCGATCGCCTTGAGCAGTGCCACCTCGGAGGCCGGTCCAGCCATGCCCGTGGCTGGCGACCAGCCCACCTTCCGTGCCAGGTCGAGTGCCTCAGCGGGTGAGGGATTACGTCCGTACGTCGCGGCGAATGCGGAGGCAGCCACCGGCCCGCACGCGGTGTACGCATCGGCAGCTGACAGACCGGCTTCCTGTTCGAACTGGCGCTGCGCTTCCACGGGCTGCGCGCGCGCAGCGACTGCTTGAGCTCCCTGAGCTACGGTGTTGACGCCTTGCTGAACGGCGTTACCACCAGCCTGTACCAGGCTCTTGGCCCCCTGCATCGCCGGTGCGAGCTGACCGCTGATGTCCTGCAGGATGCCCTTGTATTCACCCTCGGCCGCGGTGAAGTACCCGCCTTGTTTCAACCCGTGGACGAAGGTGCCGAGATCCTGCGCACCTACCGCGCCCTTGTAGTGGTTCTGCAGCAGGTCGATGTAGGCGTTCACGGCATCGAGCGGAGTGTCGTACGAGGCGAACGTCTGGTTCATGTTCGTGCCGCCGTACTCACCCTCGTGCGTCATCATCGACGTGCCCTTTTGACCGGGCAGTGCCTTGATACCGAACAGCTCGTTGCCGCTGGCCTTGCCGAAGTTCGATTCGGAGCCGGCCATGGCTGCGATCCAGGTGGGATCGACGCCGAGTTTGTCGGCGGCATACTGCGCGTACGGGGCAAAGCTCTGCGCGAATGCCTGTCGTGACGAGCTGTCGATGGGGGGTAAGTTGCTGGTGTCGACGTTGCCACCACTCAACACGGACTGCGCACCCTGGCTGACGCTCTGCGCAGCCTGCTGTACGGGGGGCAGGATGGCTGAGCCGAGTCCCTGAGAGAACTGACCCATGTCCGCGCCCGCGGCGTCGGCGGCGCTCAGCGCAGCACCGACCAGGTTGCCGCCAGTTGACTGCATCGACTGGTTGAGGTGCTGCCGAACTGGCTCATGTCGGCGCCCGCCGCGTCGGCCGCGCTCAGCAGTGCGCCGTAGTCGAAGCTGCCCGCCGCCGACGGTGCAGGCGTCGGCGTGGGCGTCGGGGAGGGAGACGGCGCAGCGATGTCGGGAGTAGGGGCAGGCGGCGCGCTGGCGTTGGGCGTCGGCAGCGGGGGCGGTGCACCCAGGTCGGGGCCCGCGGACGGCATGGGTGGTGGACCGGATCCGCTGATGTCCGGGGGTGGCAGCGGCGTAGGTGGCTGAGCAGGCGTCGGAGCGGGCTCTGGCGGGGGTGGTGCTAGAGGCTCGGGTGGCGGAACGATCTCTGGTGGGACTGGTGGAGGCTCCGCGGGGAGTACTGGGGCGGGCGCCGGCGGCGGAGGCGCGAGTGCCTGCTGCACGCTGGAGGTGATGTCGTCACCCAGACTGGCGATCTTCTGCCCCGCAGCGTCGGCGAACTGACTCGCTGACCACGAATTCCATAAATCATTCGGGATGTCAGGCAACAGATCAGGCACTGGTGGCTACCCACTTCCCACCGCAATGATCACAACGCGTCTGCTGCTGATCGATGCGCTCGCGGCCGCACATGATGCACACAACCGCATGGCGTGCCGCCAAGTCAGGGCGCTCGGGCGGAGGGCTGCTCGATCCTGTCGATGGCTGTCCATTGCCGGCGCGGGTGCCGCGCATAGACGACACACCGGCCTGGTAAGCCAGCAACTGAACCGCCAGCGTCACTAGGTCGAGGCCCTCAGCGTCGGCCAACTGGGACAACCGCGTGTACAGCGAACGACCAGGGGCACCGGCAACGTGACCGGGACGAACGCGAGAGGCGCAGAGATCGTGGAGTGCACGCCGTTCGACGCTGCTACTTCCAGACTCACCGCAGGTTCAAGCGTAACGCACGGAGGCAAGTAGCTCTGGCACCCGAGCCATCTCTGAGTCCGCCTGAGGAAAATTTCCTAAGACGATCCGGCGAGGAGGCGCTCGGCCTCTCGGAGGACGCGCTCGACCATCTCGCGTTCAACATCAGTAGAAACGGCCACTACCAGCTCGAGCTCGGCCAACACCCGCCTCAGGACTCTGCTGGTAGCGTCGGCGTCGCCGAAACGCACCGGTCCGGCACCACGCGAGCGTTGCACACGGCACAGGGCGCGCACCCGGTCGCGGACCTGGTCGGGGGCCAGCTCGCCACACTTGAGTTGAGCCCGCACATCAGCGCGTGCTGCTTCGGGTGCCAGGGCGATGAACGACGCCGTTGTGAACGACAGCTCGCCAGTCTCGACAGCTTCGAGCAGATCGGGTGCGTGGGCGAGTTTAACCCAACGGGCCACCGTCGGCTGAGAGACCGACAGCTTGCGGGCCAGACCGCTAAAGGAATTCGGCTGCTCCATAGGCGGCTCGAGCTTGCCGGGGCCGCGCCCACGGCCACCGGGCTGGGTACCGGGTCGATGGATCGCTGCGAGCATGCGCAGGCCCTGCACCCGCTGAGAGCCCGTGAGTGAGCGGCGGTGCAGGTTTTCGACCAGGGCAAGCACCAAGACCTGATCGTCTGTGGCGCTGAAGATGGTCGCGCTGACGTGACGCAAACCAGCTCTGCGCGCGGCCTCGAGCCGGCGCTGACCGAAGATCAGCTCGTACCGACCATCTGTTCGCAAGCGAACGCCGACGGCCTGGAGTTGGCCGTGGTCGCGCAGTGAGGTGGCCAGCGCGGCTAGCTGGTCGTCATCCGCTTTTCGCAGTTGTCGATCTTCTGACGGTGGCACGATGGCCTCGACAGCGAGCCGCACCGTGGCCAGCGGCATGGCAGCAGCTGACCCCCGGTCAGTGACTAGCTCGAGTTCAGCGCCAAGGTGCTCGAGTAACCGTGGTGACGACATCGCGTCATTGTCGCGAAATGGCTGAGCCAGTTAGAGCCTAGACTCGATGGCATGAGAACGGATGGCTGGCCATATCGGCGGGACCTGATGCAGGATGGGCTAGCGTGGGAACACCAACCCGATGAGGGGACTGCCCACTGGAATGGTGATCTCGCGCACCAATCAACAATCCCGAGGCGAACGGCGTCTGCCGCGTGTACGGTCCTTGGCGTGCGGAAGACCTCCGCGACTTCTTCCGGACTCATCCGCGTTCGCTCGACGTAGACAGCTCCAGTCCGCTCCTGCTCACCGATCACGAAATCTAGCTGCTGGCGCAGATCCCGCTCGTACGCTGCGTGCCCCGGCATGGGGGTGACATTGACGCCGTGGAACATGAAAGAACCGTGCGGCACGACGTAGCGTTCGGCGCCAGCCAAGAACACGAGGATGCCAGCCGAATCGACGTTCGCGACGTTGTACGTGAACAACCGCAGCGGGAGTGCGCGCAGGATGTTGTGGAGCGCCATGGCGTTCATCACGTTTCCACCCGATGTGGAGAGCAGCAGGTGGACCTCCTGTGTGCCCGCGGTGATCTGCTGCGCCATGATGGCGATCAAGGTTTCCGCGGTGGAGGTCGTCACCTCCGCGAGAAACGAGATATACACCGGCCGTGGCGCCACCGGCGCCGACATTGTGGTCATCGGCGCTGCTCGGGGCTCATGACTCGCGCTCCACTTTCAAGGTGCGCGTGAGGGGCCCGTGCAGCTTGCTGCTCGGCGACCAGTTCGACATGCAATTGCACCGCTAAAACGTGTTTGCAATCTCGGCCGCGGCCGTACAGGAAGTCTTGGCAGGTGCACGTGGTGCGCGTCACCAGGTAGCAGTGGTTGCTGTCGGCATTCGAGCGGATGCCGTAGGCCTTGCGACCATCGCTCGTACGGCATTTGAGCCACTGGCCGGCGTCGGCGGCGATCGCCACGGCTTTGGAGCCGCGGGAATCAGTTTCGGGAACGAATATGCTCGTCATCGGTTCGGGATCTCCCAGATCGGTCTCGGACCACGAGCAGGTCGGTGTTTGCAGCACCGGCCTGCTCAACGCTAGTCACCCTCGAATTGTATCGCCCAAACACACACAAAACCAATTTATTCCCGCTATAATACCGACATGAATCCGACTCTTTCCGCAGCTGTCGGCGGCAACAATCCCCCGGTGGTCACGCTGTCGCGCCTCAAGTACCTGCGGCAACGCAAGCTCCTCACCATCGAGGAGCTCGCCAGGCGCGCCGACGTCTCCGAGAACACGATCACCCGCCTCGAGCACGGCCACCCAGCGCCCAGGCCAGGCACAATACGCAAACTCGCTCAGGCGCTGGATGTCGCGCCCGAAGAGCTCATGGGACCGAGGCGGCGACCATGACCCCGGTAGCCTGGCCGTATACGCCCTGACTGACCGTCGAAGTGGCGCCGTCTATATCGGCGCAGCCCAGAACGTCAAACGGCGCTGGTACTTTCACCGCTCCGAGCTGCGCAACGGCCGCCATCCACATCAGGTCGCACTGGCTGACGGATGGAAGGCGGGCACACTCGATCTCACGATCCTGGAGCAGGTCGACTCTCTTCCCGAGTTGACAGCTGCAGAGCAGCGCTGGATCCAGGACTACCGAGCCCGCGGCGAGCTCATACTCAATGTCAAGAACGCCCCGTATCGAAGTTACAGCAGCTGGGCAGTGCCCTCGTTGAGGGCGGTCCGCCTGCAGCACCTGCTGACCCAGGGCGAACTAGCGCAGCGCGCCGGGGTGAACATCGCGACCGTCGTACGGCTGGAGAATGGCGCTTCGGCACAGGCCTCAACCATCCGCAAGCTGGCGGCCGTCCTCCGCGTGAAGCCGGCTCAGCTCATGGCGCCTGAGCCAACCAACTAACCTCGAACCCAACAAAAAGCCCCGCACTGTTGGAGCAGCCGGGGCACGACAGATCACCTCTCAGAAAGGGACTGACCTGCAGTGACAACTCTACACGCGGAGCCCAACTAAATGACCCGCCGAACTCCCCGCGGCACCGGCAGCGTCTATCAACGCGCCAACAACGGGCTGTGGGTCGCGGCCACGTACCACAACGGCAAGAAATACACCTTCACCGCCAAACTGCAGCACGAAGCCATCGCGAAACGTGAGACCTGGCTCAAAGAACGCGCTGACGGCCTGCAGCTCGACGCCAGTCAGTGGACCCTCCGCGACTGGCTCGACGCCTGGCTCGAACGTAAGAAGCCCGTCTACGACCGTCACGGCAACAGGGTGCAGGGCATCCAGACGCTCACCTGGGAGAAGTACGAGTCGGTCATCCGTCTGCATATCTGCTCAAAGCGCGGGCTGGGCGACGTCCGCCTCACGTTGCTCACCAGCGACATGGTCGAAGCCTGGCAGCGCCGCCTGATCAAAGACGACGTCGGTGCCGATCCCCGCCGCGAGGCGCTGCTGGTGCTGTCCCAGGCGCTCAAGCTCGCCGTGCTACGGCGCCTGGTGCCCTACAACGTCGCCGACGCCCAGCAGGTCGAACGGCCTCGTGCCGTCCGCCGCGACCACGTGCAGCCCGCCGAAGACGATCTGGCCAGCCTGTTGCGCGCCATCCAGGACGACCCGCTCGAGGCGCTGGTGTGGATCGGCCTGGGTGCCGGCCTGCGCCGCGGCGAGGTCGCCGGCCTGCAGTGGACGGACGTCACGTACACCCCGCAGGGCATGGGTCTCCTGCGCGCCCACCGTCGTGTCAACCGCGTCACAGCCCGCACGCAGAAGCTGCTCGACCTCGACGGTTCGCGATTCGAACGCGAAGAGCTCAAGTCTCAGAAAGAACGCCGCATCCACCTCGGCGGCTTGCTGGTCGAGGTCCTGCAGCGGCGCTGGAAGCACCAGCTGGCACAGCGACTGGCAAAGGGACCGGAGTGGCGCGGCGCTGACTATCAGGCGAGTGTGCCCAGCGGCTACATCTTCACCACCGCGGTGGGCACGCCGATCGAGGTCGACACCATCAGCAAGTACTTTCTCAGCGTGCGCAAGCGAGCTGGCTTGGATATCAACCGCTTTCACGGACTGCGCCGTGCGTTCACCACATTGCTCGACAAGGCTGGCGTCAGCGACCGCGTCGCCATGGAGATGGCGGGCCACAAGGACGTCATCATGACCCACTACTACAACACGCCGATGGAGAGCGCCAAGCGCGATGCTGCACAAGCCCTTGACGGCGTCCTGCGCCATCTCGTCAGCGGCGATTGAGCACTGAATTTTGGGCTCTAAGGTGTAGTGACAGGTGTAGTTGGGTGAAGCAGCGCATCGGAAAAACCCGAACGAGCGTTCGGGTTTTGATCTCAAAAATGGTGGAGCGGGGAACGGGATTCGAACCCGCGACCTCAACTTTGGGAATGTTGGGACACCTCTCTGCGAGCGGCGATGCCAGAACTTGCGGAAGCGCTCTGAGTCCCTCCCGGTCACCGCGAAACTGACGCCCTAAGGTGTAGTCGTAAGGGTAGTGACACCGCTTTCAACTCGGCGGTCGACGGCGCCGGCTGGATGGCAGCAGGTCCTGGTGAAGCGGAGCAGGATTCGTCGATCGTGCGCGTTCGGCCAGCCACTTCTCGAGCTCCAGACGGTGGATCCTGACGAAATGGCCACCATTGCGCCGAATGACCGGGAAGCCTGGCTCATAACTCCATTCGTCGAGGATGTTTCGCGACACTTGGCACCACGCTGCCGGGCCCGCGCCGCGGCGGTCCAGGCGCCTGTCCGGCTGGCCCGCGCCAGCGTGTTCATGCTGTCGGTGCCGCAGGTCCGCGTCTTCCGGTCGGCCTACGGCCGGTCCGCCGCGAACAAGCGGATCATCGTGGTCCGGCTGGAGGACGCCGACGGCGTGACCGGCTGGGGCGAGGCGCCGGTCTCCGAGCGCCCGCTGTACGGGACCGACACCGCGGAGAGCACCTGGTGGGCGCTGACCGGGCTGCTGCTGCCGCCGCTGCTGCGGGACGCCTCGTTCGCCGGGCCCGCCGATGTCGCCGCGACCTGGGCCGGGTTCCTGGGCCAGCACTACGCCAAGAACGCGGTCGAGACCGCCGTCTGGGCCATCGCCTCGACCCGGCTCGGCGTGCCGCTGGCCCGGCTGTGGGGCGGGACCGCAGACGCCGTCCCGGTCGGCGAGTCGTTCCCGATCTGCGACACCATCGAGGCGCTGACCGACGAGGTCAGCGCCCGGGTCGCCGAGGGGTTCGGCCGGATCAAGCTCAAGATCGCGCCGGGCTGGGACGTGGCCCCGGCCCGGGCCATGCGCGAGGCCTTCCCCGGCCTGCCGGTGTCGGTCGACGCCAACTGCGGCTACTCCCCCGCCGACCCGGCCTTCGCCGGGCTGGACGAGCTCGGCCTGCTGATGATCGAGCAGCCGCTGCCGGGCGACGCGCTGCTGGAGATGGCCGGGCTCCAGGGCGCCCTGCGCACCCCGCTGTGCCTGGACGAGACCGCGTCAACCCCCGGCCTGACCGCGGCCGCGCTGGCCCTGGGCGCGGGCCGGGTGGTCAACATCAAGCCGCCGCGGCTGGGCGGCATCCTGCCCGCCATCGCCGTGCATGACCTGTGCACCGCGCAGCAGGTGCCGGCCTGGTGCGGCGGCATGCTCGAGACCGGCATCGGCCGGGGCTTCAACCTGGCCCTGGCCGCGCTGCCCGGCTTCACCCTGCATTCCGACATGTCGCCGGCCCGCATGTTCTACGCGCGCGACCTGGTCGACCCGACCTTTGACATCCGGCCGGACGGCACCATCGCCGTCCCGGATCAGCCGGGCAACGGGTTCCCCGTGGATCCCGCCCGAGTAGCCGAAGCCACTATCCGCAGCTGGGAAAGCGACGGGAGGGACTAGGCCGGGCACCAGTGCCCCGCCGCACCGACATGCAGAGCAGCGACAACGTCCAGGTGAGCGCCAGACGCTAAGAGACGCTTTCACGAAGGGTTCAGACCAATGGCCGATAACGACCAGGCACAGGCACAAGCTGATGAGCAGCTGCTGTCCTCGCTCGGGTACAAGCAGGAGCTGAAGCGCACGCTGAAGCTCTTCTCGATGTTCGCCATCTCGTTCTCCGTCATCTCGGTGACGACCGGTATCTTCACGAACTTCGCCTTCGCCACGTCCGAGTTCGGCGCGGCGTCCATCTGGCTGTGGCCGGTGGCCGCCCTCGGCGCGCTGATCCTGTCCTTCGTGCTGGCCGAGCTGGCCTCGCGGATCCCGCTGGCGGGCTACTCCTACCAGTGGGGCGGCCGGCTGGTCGGGCCGGGCTACGGCTGGTTCGTCGGCTTCAACCTGCTGTGCGCGTTCACCCTGGCCAGCGGCGGCGAGACGCTGCTGCTGCTGTCCCCGACGATCGGCACGGTGCTGGGCCTGAACGTCGGCAGCAAGTCCCTGATGATCATCGTGTCGATCATCGTCCTGCTACTGGCGGGCCTGATCAACGTAGTCGGGGTCAGGCTCACCGCGCGGATCAACAACATCTCAGTGGTCACGGAGATCCTCGGCACGCTGGTGCTCGGCATCCTCATCCTCATCGCGTTCCTGGTGAAGTCACCGGCGCCGCACGGGGCGAGCTTCATCTTCAGCCACGGCCCGCTGCACGGGCAGGGCGCCTGGTACGCCGCCTGCCTGGCGCTGCTGATGGGCGGGTTCACCATCGGCGGCTTCGAGGCCAGCGCGGACCTCGGCGAGGAGGCCATCGGCGCGCAGAAGACTGTCGCCCGGGCCATCATCGGCGCGGTGGCGATCTCCGGGGTCGTCGGCATGATCACGCTGATCTGCTTCGCCATCGGCATCCCGAACCTGTCCGCGATCGCCTCCAGCCCCACGCCCATTGCCGACATGGCCAAGTTCTGGTTCGGCTCGGCCTTCTCCCGGGTTTTCCTGGTCACCGTCGCGTACTCGGTGTTCGCCCTGATGGTGGTGCAGGTGGCCGCCATCGGCCGGCTGATCTTCTCGCTGTCCCGCGACAACATGTTCCCGGGCTCGAAGCTGTTCGGCCGGGTGGACGGCAACACCAAGACTCCGGTGCCGGCCCTGGCCCTGACCACCGTCCTGTACATCGTGGTCATGGTCTTCGCCGCGGTCGAGGGCGACGCCTACATCTACCTGATCGGCGCCACGCCCGTCTTCGCCAGCATCGTCTACCTGATGATCGTCATCGCCTACATGATGCGCCGCAACACCATCCCCAAGTCCAAGGCGTTTGACATGGGCCGGTGGGCCAAGCCGCTCATCGGGCTGTCACTGATCTGGGAGATCTTCCTGATCCTGGACTTCACCTTGCCGGAGATCTTCCACAAGGCCGCCGAGGTAGCGATCGGCGGCGAGATCGTGGCCATCGCCTGGTACTACTTCGGGCTGCGCGGGCGGCTGCGCCGCGGCGAGGCGGGCCAGGCCCTGTCGCGGGGCAAGCTGGCCGGTGTCGATGCCGCCCCGGCCCCGGCCGGCGCGGCCGCCGTCACCCCCGAGCCGGACCTGGGCGGGTGAGCGCGTGACGTCAGCGCCAGGGCGGGCCGCAGCGGACACGGCCGCGCAGCAGGCAGTCAGCCGGCTGCGCCGCGAGGAGTTCCCGGTCACCAGTGAGAAAGTGTGGCTCAACACCGCAACCTACGGGCCGCTGCCCGCCGCTAACGTGGCGGCGCAGCGGGAGCTGCTGGACGGCATGATGCTCGGGGCGAGCGGGCCGGGCATCGGCCACTGGTGGGAGGGCGCTGCGGAAGTCCGCGGCAAGGTCGGTGCCTACATCGGGTGCGACCCGGCCGACGTGGCCCTGCTGCACAGCACCGGCGAGGGCATCTCCCTGGTGTCGCTCGGCCTCGACTGGCGGGACGGCGACGAGGTCGTCGTCTACGACCAGGAGTTCCCGAGCGGGGTGTACCCGTTCCTGGCGCTGGCGTCACGAGGAGTCAAGGTCCGGTTCATCGAGGACCAGGGGCGGCACCGGTTCACCGCCGATGACGTCGCCGCGGTCATGTCCGACCGGACCAGAGTGGTGTGCATCAGCCTGGTCAACTGCTACCACGGCTTCCGCGCCCCGGTCGAGGACATCTCGGTCCTGTGCCGGGAGCGCGGGGCGTGGCTGATCGTCGACGCGGCGCAGGGTGCCGGCATCCTCCCGGTGGATGCCGGCACCCTCGGCGCCGACCTGATCTCGGCGCACGGGTACAAGAGCCTGTGCTCGGGATACGGGATCAGCTACTGCTACGTCTCGGCCGCGCTGCGGGACAGCCTGGCCGTGGTCGCGCCGGGCTGGAAGAACATCGAGGACGCGCCGTTCATCGACCGGCAGCTCAACTACAACCTGAACTACGCCGACAGTGCCCGCCGGTACGAGCCGACGGTGCAGAACCTGGCCGGCATGTACGGGATGGCCGCCAGCATCGACCTGCTGAGCGGGACCGGCCAGGAGCTGATCCGCGACTGGGTGCTCGGGCTGAGCACCGCGGTGGCGGAGGCGGTCACCGAGAAGGGCTACCGGGTAGCCAGCTCCCTGCGCCCGGAGGAGATGTCGGGCATCGTGTCGGTCGAGATCCCCGGCGGCGACGCCGCCGCCACGGCCGCCGCGCTGGCCGCCCGGAAAATCAGCTGCGCGGTGCGGGACGGCCGGGTCCGGGTCTCCTCGCACATTTTCAACAACCACGACGACATCGCCGCGCTGGTCGACGCGCTGCCCGCCCCGCCGCGCGGGGCGGGCTAGCGCCGGGCGGCTACCGGGCGGCGCGGCCCGGGGCCGTCGCGGCCCTGGCCCACTGGTGGGCGGCCGGCGAGGCCGCCCACCGGATGGCGTTGGCGACCAGGCGGCGGTAGTGCGGGTTGGCGTAGGCGGTCGGGCCGTGGCCGGGCTGCAGGTAGGCGACCGGGCTGTGCCCGGCCGTCTTGACCCAGCCCAGCAGCGGGCTGGCCGGCGGATGACTCCAGCCGGTCCGGTCGCTGTAGCGCTTCTTGATGGCCAGCGCGGCGGAGTAGAAGTGATCGGAGGTCATGGGAGCGTCGGTGCGCAGCAGCGGGGTCAGGCTGTCGGTCAGGATCGGGACCAGGTACAGCTCGTCGGTGAGCTCGAAGCTGTCCGGTACGCCCTGGCAGATCGGGTGGCCGGGCTCGGTGACCTGCACGTGGTGCGTGACGTCGAAGTGATAGCCCGAGTCGGGCCAGACCCGGCCGTGCAGCTCGCCGGGTGTGTAGTGAAAGCGGCCGCCGATGATGTCGGCGTACTCCGGCCAGCTCGGCCAGGCCGACATGGCGTGGTGCAGGAACACGAAGCCCTGGCCGGCGTCCAGCATCTCGGTAAAGCGCCGCCGGAAATCCTCAGGCGGGTCGATCAGGACCGACTCGCCATCCACGAACTTGATTCCCGGCATGTCATACATGACGATCGCATCCCAGGTGCCGGCCTTGTCGGCGCCGAAGCAGTCCATCGCGGCGGGCTGCTCCGCGCCCTCCCAGCGGATTCCGGCATCGGCGTCGAACATCGCGAAGAAAGGCTCGGCCTCAAAAGAGTGACCGGCCGTCACGACCAGCACGCGCAGTCGGCCGTCCGACGCATTCTGTGATTCTGTCACGTGATCCTCCCGAGCTATCTGGTAAACCCATCCTGACGTGTATGCTGGAGCGAGGCAAGAGCAGCTTAAATACGTTAGCGATGACGGAGGCAAGGGTGCCCGAAGGCCGCGCTGAGCTGCCCCGATACGATGACCTTCCCGCCGCGGCCCAGGGCGGTCGCAGTGGCTGGGGAATGTTCGGCGAGACCGATTCAGCGGGCCTGCTCAACCTTCAGGATAGGGCGAGCGTGCGGACAGCCGCGGGCCTCATCAGGAAGGGCTCCGTCTTCCCGCTGAATGCGGAACTTGACGCGGTTGACCCGCCGCTGGATGAGGACCGGACAATGTACCGGCAGCGCATCCTGCATGAGCCAGGCCCCGGTTTCTGGGCGCTGGACGACGTGCTCGATAACTTCTTTCCCCAGATTTCCAGCCAGTGGGACTCCCTCGCCCATGTGGCCTACACTCCGGGCGTTTTCTATAATGGCGCTACCGACGACGATGTCACCACCGGCAAGCGCAATACTATTGACTTCTGGGCCCGTCAGGGAATCGTCGGCCGGGGTATCCTGCTCGACCTGGACAAAGCGCTGAATTCCGGTGGCCGGGCCTATTCGCCCGACGGCTCGACGGCCTTCAGCGTCGCCGACCTGGAACGGGCCAGGGCGCAGGCCGGGGTCGGGTTCTCACCCGGCTGCGTGCTGCTGCTGCGGACCGGCTTCCTGGGCTGGTACCGCGCGCAGCCGTGGCCCGACCGCCGGCGCGTGGCCGCTGACCTGCACGCGCCGGGCCTGGAGCACACCGAGGAGATGGCCCGCTACCTGTGGGACAGCGGTGTCATGGCGGTCGCGGCGGACAACTACTCGGTCGAGGTCTGGCCGCCGGCGTGGGGCCCGGAGGCGGCGCCGTTCGGCTTCCTGCACCGCGTCCTGATCGGCCAGTTCGGCATGGCCCTGGGCGAGCTGTTCGCGCTGGATGACCTGGCGGCGGACTGCGCCGCAGACGGTGTCTACGAGTTCTTCCTGGCCAGCGCCCCGCTGAATGTGCCGGGCGGGATCGGGTCGCCGCCCAACGCCCTGGCCATCAAGTAAGCAGGCCTCAGCACCGGCCCCGTTTGAAGGAGGAAATGTGCCGCCCAGCCTGTCGGGTGCCATCGACACCGCGCGAGCCGACGTGGTCAGCTACGGACTGCGCCTGGTCACCGATCGCCTGGTCGTCGGCAGCGCCGGCAACATCAGCATCCGGGTCGGCGACATGATCGTCATGTCGCCGTCGGGCGTCAACTATGACCAGGTCACCGAGGACAGCGTGAATGTCCTGGATCTGGACGGCACGATCCTGGAGGGATCCGGGCGGCGGTCCTCGGAATGGCCGATGCACCGCCGGATCTACGACCTCAGCCCGGCCCGGGCCGTGGTGCACACGCACGCGGCGTTCTCGGTGGCGGTGGGGGCGATCTGCGACGAACTGCCCGCCGTGCATTACTCGGTGCTGCGGCTGGGCGGCGACACGGTGCGGGTCGCCCCGTACACCACGTTCGGCTCGGACGGGCTGGCCGGAAACGTGACGGCGGCCCTGGACCAGCGGTTCGCGGCGCTGCTGCAGAATCACGGCACGATCGCCTACGGGGACGGGATCGGTGAGGCCTACGACCGCACCCAGATGCTGGAATGGCTGGCCGAGGTGTACTGGCGGGCCGCTGTGGCGGGCACGCCGCGGATCCTGGACCACGGCGAGCTGGACGCGGTCCGCGACGCCGCCCGCCGCCACCGCTACGCGGGCGGGGGCGGCTGATGGCCGCCGGGACGGGCACCGGCGCGGGGACCGCGCCGTGCGGGCGGGTCGTGGCGCTGGGCGTGCACATCGTGGACGTGCTCGGCCGGCCTGTCACCCACATCCCGCCGGGACAGGGCCGGCTGCTGCTGGAGGAGATCCGGGTCACGGCCGCCGGCACCGCCGCGGGGACCAGCGTGGACCTGGTCAAGCTCGGGGCGCAGGTCACCAACATGGGCGCGATCGGCAACGACACCCTGGCCAGCCTGCTGACCACGCTGCTGGACGGCTACGGCGTGGACACCCGGCTGCTGGCCCGCAAGCCGGGCCTGCAGACGTCGGCGACGATGCTGCCGATCCGGCCCAACGGCGAGCGGCCCGCGCTGCACATGCCGGGCGCGACCGCGTCGCTGGAGCTGGCCGACATCGAGCTGGACACGATCGCGGCCGCCGACGTCCTGCACATCGGCGGCCCGGACGTGCTCGGCCCCTTCGGCGGCGAGCCGCTGCGCGAGGTACTGCGGTTCGCCTGCGACCACGATGTCCTGACCACGATGGACCTGCTGTCGCCGGGTGACGACACCGCCTGGGAACGACTCCGGCCGGCCCTGCCGTATGTCCGGTACTTCATGCCGAACGAGGACCAGCTGGCCAACCTGACCGGGGCCGCCACGGCTGAGCACGCCGCCGGCGCGCGCCGGGTGCTGGACAGCGGCGCCGGGGCCGTCCTGGTCAGCCGGGCCGCCGACGGCGCCTCGCTGTTCACCGCCGCTGGCCGGACCGACGTGCCGGCGCTCCCGGTGCAGGTCATCGACACCACCGGGTGCGGCGACGCGGTCTCGGCCGGGTTCATCACCGGCCTGCTGCGCGGCTGGACCGAACCCGACGCCTGCTGGCTGGCGATGGCGGCGGCGTGCCAGGTGGCGGGCGGGCTGGGCTCCGACGCCGGGATCGTGGACTACCCGGGCACGCTGGAGGTGCTGCGCGCGCACGCGCCGGAGTCGGTGCTGGAAAAGATCAGCTAGCCGGGGCACCGCCGGGCCCGTCCGGGACGGCCCGGCTCCCGGACGGGACAGGCATAGGGCACGGCCGGCCTGCCGGCGTGCGGTAGCGTTGCGGCGGTCGCAGCAGCGGGCGGCCGGAAGGGACTCTGGCTGTGCCGCGATATCGCAGGGTTGTCGTCAAGCTCAGCGGAGAGGCGCTCGCCGGGCTCGGCGGGCTCGGGCGTGGACCCGGCCAGCCTGGCTCAGGTGGCCGCCGAGGTCCTGTCCCTGCATGAGCTGGGCGTCCAGGTCGCGGTCGTCGTCGGCGGCGGGAACTACTTCCGGGGCCGGATGGCCGAGGGCTGGGGTATCAGCCGGGCCGAGGCGGACAACATCGGGATGCTCGGCACCGTCATGAACGCGCTGATGCTGCGGGGCGTTCTCACGGCCCGGACCGACACCGACGTCCGGGTGATGACCGCGGTGCCCATGCAGAGCGTCGCGGAGCCCTTCATCCGGCTGCGCGCGATCCGCCACCTGGAGCTCGGCCTGATGGTGCTACTGGCGGGCGGCATCGGCCAGCCCTACGTCACCACTGACTACCCGGCCGTGCAGCGCGCCCTGGAGCTGGATGCCGATGCTCTCCTGGTGGCCAAGCGCGGGGTTGACGGGGTCTACGACAGCGACCCGCGGCACAACCCGGCGGCGGTGCGCTACTCGCAGCTGACCTATGACGAGGCGCTGGCTGCCGGGGTCCGGGTCATGGACACCAGCGCCCTGGTCCTGGCCAATGAGCAGGCCCTGACGATGCACGTCTTCGACGTCGCCGCCATCGGGGTGATGAAGCAGATCTGCCAGGGTGCCGATCTGGGCACCCGCATCAGCGCCAAGGCATAGCTGCCCGGGCCGGGGTGCTGAAGCCGAGTACCGGCTGGCCCTGCAGCGCGTCGGTCATGCTCTGCTCCCAGTACGGCGCGGTGAACTCGCCGTACTGGCCGGTGGGGTCGCCGAACGGGGAAGCCGGGTCGCCGTACCAGACCGCTGCGGACAGCTGCGGCGTGTACCCGGCGAACAGCGCCATCGCAAAGTCGTCAGTCGTCCCGGTCTTCCCGGCCGCCTCCCGGCCGGGCGGCGCATCGCCGTAGGCCGTCCCCGACGGCTCGGTGAGGACGCCGCGCAGGATCTGGGTGGCCTCGTCAGCGACGGCGGCGCTGATGACGCGGTGGCAGCTCGCCGGCGGGACGGTCACCGGGGTGCGGTGGGCGGCCGCGGCCGGGCCGGCCGCCCGCGTCATCGAGGTGATCGCGACGGGCGAGCAGTACCGGCCGCGGGCGGCGACCGCGGCGTAGGCGGCGCTGAGATGGACGATGTCGATTCCGTTGGAGCCGAGGGTGTAGGACGGGACCATGTTGTCCAGGGCCCTGGTTTCCTGGTTCAGCGGGCTGCCGTCGCTGGGATTGACCATCCCGAGCCGGGCCGCCATCGCCGCGACGCTCGCACAGGCCGACGGACCGCTCCAGCTGGGCGTAGTAGGTGTTCACCGATTTCCAGGTCGCGGTGACCAGGGTGTTGGTCCGGCCATCGGAGGGCTCGGCGTTGTGCACCGGCCAGCCGCCGGTGCTGTCGCCGTGGCAGTCGTAGAAGCCGCTGAGCCGCATCGCGTACGGCGTCGGGTAACGCTTGCCCGCCGGGTAGCCGTCCGTCAGCGCCGCCAGCAGGGTGTACAGCTTGAACGTGGAGCCGGCCTGCACGCCGCTGCCGAGGCCGCCGTGGGCGTCATCGGCCGCGTAGTCGATGGTCGTCCGGTGCGGGCCGTAGCCGTAGCGGCGGGTCTGCGCGATCGCCTCGATGTCGCCGGTGCCGGGCTCGACCATCGCCTCCATGCCGACGAACCGGGAATCGGGCGAGACCATGGCGTCCATGGCCCGCTGCGCGCCCTGCTGAGCCTGGCCGCGCAGCGTGGTGCGGATCCGCAGGCCCCCGGTATCCAGCACCGTCAGCCGCTGCAGCGGGGTGGCCCCGAGCGCCGGGTCGGCGGCCAGCTCATCCCGGACGTACTCGCAGAAGAACGGGTACCGGCTGGCCCCGCAGCTCCCGCCCGGCGACCGCAGGTGCAGCCGGAGCCGGGATCGCCCGGCCGCGGCGGCGCGAGCCCGGCTGATGTCGCCCAGCTGCGCCATCCGCGCCAGGACCGTGTTCCGGCGGCTGATCGCACGGGCCGGGTGCATCTCCGGGTCGTAGAGCTCGGCGTTGTTGACCATGCCCGCGAGCAGGGCGGACTGGCGGAGGTTCAGCTGGCTGGCGGGCTCGGAGAAGTAATACTCGGCCGCCGCCTCGATGCCGTAGACGGAGTTGCCGCCCCGGCTGGACCCGCCGAACCAGACCGCGTTCAGGTAGTCGTCGAGGATCTGGCCCTTGCTGCGGTGCTGCTCGACCCAGATCGCGTATCTCAGCTCCGTGATCTTGCGGCCGATGTCCGGTGCGTCGGCCCGGGCATAGGCCGCTTTCGCCGACCGGTAGGCCGCCCCGGCCGCGGCCCGCGCCGCCCTGCCCGCGGAACTACGGATCTCCTCCTGCGCGACCGTCATCTGCTGAGCGGCGTCATCTTCCAGAACGTTCTTGACGTACTGCTGCACCAGGGTGGAGGCGCCCTGCACCTGCCCCGGATCCTGGTGGTCGTGAACGATGGCGCGCAGGGTCCCCCGCAGGTCCAGCGGGCCGTTCGTCCAGAACCGCGAGTCCTCGATCGCCACGGTGGCCTGCCGCATCACGGGTGCGACCCGGCTCAGCGGGACGTCGGTCCGGTCCTGGGTGAAGAACGTGCCGATCACCCTGCCGCCCCGGGCCGTGATGACCGATCGCTGCGGCAGCGCTGAGTCGCTGAACGCGACCGGCCGGATCAGCTGGGCCGCCGTCCTGGTCAGGGTGCCGAGACCGGCGGCCGCGGGGAAGGCCAGGGCGGCCACGAGCGCTCCGGCCGCCACGCCGGCTACGGCCAGACCGGAAACACGCTTGGCAGTGGGCAGCATGACCGCCACCCTGCCGCCGCCCGCTGTGGCCGGCAAAGACAGAACTGCAGGCTTCCATGCACTTCCGGCATGGGAGAGCCAGAGCGCGGGGCCGCCGCCGCGCGGCGGGCGGGCCGCTCAGGGCAGGGCGCCGCGGAGGTGATCATGCAGGGCCCGGGCGACCCGGGCCATGACGGCCTCGGCGGCAGGCTGAGTCGCGGCCGGGACCGCGGACTCGGTCAGCGCGGCCACCGCGAAGATGCCGCCGTCGTCGTGCTCGGCGACACCTATCTCGTGCCGGAGATTGAGCAGGGTGCCGGTCTTGGACGACCACGTCGAGGCATCGGAGGCGAAGTCGGGGGCGAGGCGATGCCGGACCGTGTTCTGCGCCATCAGCGCCCGGACCCGGGCGGCCACCGCGGCCGGGATGCGCGACGGGAGCCAGAGCGCCTGCAGCAGGTCGGTGAGCGCCCGGGCCGAGCCCGAGCTGGCGCGGCTGATGTCCAGCTGGGGCACGGGGTGGCCGCCCCCCGCCGTCCGGGAGCCGATCGCGAGGGAGTGCGCGAGATGCGTCTGGTCCGGGCCGAAATGCTGCACCGGAGTCTTTGCCAGCTCGTCCATGGCGTGCCGGATGCTGATGCCGGCGATTCCCGCATCGCGCATGGCCTGGCTGACCTCGGCGGGCGAGACCAGGCCGAACAAGATGTCCGCGGCGGTGTTGTCGGTCATCGCCGTGCTCAGGTACAGCAGGTCATCGACGGCGATGCGGGCCGGATGACGGAACCTGCTCAGTCCCCCGGACCCGGCCGCCGGGGCCGGCGCCGGGGGCACGTCGATCATCATGGACCCGTCGAGCTGGCCGTCATGAATGCGGCCGAGCACGGCGACCGCCAGCGGCACCTTCACCAGTGACGCGATCGGGAGCTCGGCATCGGGGTCGATGCCGAGCTCCTCGCCGGTGGACAGCTCCCGGATCAGGAAGGAGCCCGACAGGCCGGCGTCGGCCAGCAGTCCGCGGAGCTGGTGTATCAGTCCGCCGGCGCTCATGCGCCCCCCTGCGGATCCGCGGGCGGCTGCCCCAGCGCCGCGCCCACCCGGGCCCAGAGGCTGACCCGCAGCGGCCCGGTGTCCTCGCCGTCGATCGCGGACAGCCGGTACCCGCGGCCGACCGGCTCCCCCGCGATCGGGCGCCAGCGCAGTCCCAGCTCAGCTGCCTGCGGGGCGGAGCAGAGCAGGAACCCGCCGGCGCGCATCGCCTCGGCCGCGGCAGCGGTCAGCGACGCCGCGACCATGATCTGCGCAGGCAGCAGCGCGGCGCGATGGCCGAGCTGCTCCAGCCGGTCCCGGACGTGCGGCACGTCGTCCTCGGGCTGGATCCACAGCCGCCGCGGCTGCTGCGCTGTCCGGCCGGGCCGCAGGGTGTCGATGCGGAACGGGCGGCTGCCCCGGCCCGCCGCGGCGGCGACGCCGAGCGGGACGCTCCAGTCCGCGCCGTCCGGCGGGACCGCGATCAGGGCGGCGCGAACGTCGCGGGACCGCAGCAGCTCGGCGCGCTCGGCCGGGCCCGCGCAGCGGAAGTCGAGGATGACGTCCTGGTCGCGGGCGGCCGCGTCGAGCAGGGCCAGCTGCCGGACCGGGCACGTTGCGGGCACCGCCAGGCTCAGCGGCCGGAGTTTTGCCTGGCCGGCCTGATGCTCCAGCGC
Source organism: uncultured Actinomycetota bacterium (assembly GCA_963780555.1). Taxonomy (GTDB): domain Bacteria; phylum Actinomycetota; class Actinomycetes; order Streptosporangiales; family Streptosporangiaceae; genus DASUBV01. The sequence goes on from CAWACD010000002.1 coordinate 2,576,852, forward strand.
CTCGGCCAGCTGGACCAGCCGCTTCGCCGGCGCGAGCATGTCCCGCCCGAACGTCGTCAGCACCGCCCGCCGGGTCGAGCGGTCAAACAGGCGGGCCCCGAAGTGGCCTTCCAGCGCGGCGATCCGCCGGCTCGCCACCGGCTGCGGCACCCGGGCGGCCGCCGCCCCGACCGTGAAGCTGCCGCACTCGCCCACGTGCACGAACACGCGGCACGCCCCGACCAGATCCACGGCATCCGATGTTATGTCACGACCGCATGCCAGGCTTCATTTGTGTCTTTGGCGGCATGACTGACCGGCGGCAGGCTGCTGCTCATGAACGCGTCCGTACGCCGCGCCGCCCGGCTCTCCGCACCGCTCATCGCGATCTCCGCCGTACTGGGCGGGTGCGCCGGACCCGGCAGCCCGCCGGGCCCCGCGCCCTCGGCCGCCGCCACCGCGCCGGCCACCGCCCCGCCGGCCACCCCGGCCGCCGCCTCGGCCGCCGCGCCGGGCGGCTCCCGGGCAAGCGCGACCCGGGCCCTCCGGCGGGTTGCCCGCCGGTTTCAGGCCCATCTCGGCGTCTACGTGCTGGACACCGGGACGGGCGCCACCGTGACCTACCGGGCGGACGAGCGATTCGCCTACTGCTCGACCTTCAAGGTCCTGGCCGCCGGGATCCTCCTCCAGCGCGACACCGAAGCCCAGCTCAGCCACGTGATCACCTACCGCGCCGCCGACCTCGTCTACCACTCCCCCATCACCTCCCGGCACGCCGGCACCGGGATGACGCTCCGGGCGCTCATCGCCGCCGCGCTCCAGTACAGCGACAACACCGCCGCCAACCTGCTGCTCCGCCAGCTCGGCGGCCCGCGCGGCCTGCAGGCGGCGCTGCGCGGCCTCGGCGACGCGACCACGGACGCCGACCGCTACGAGCCGGCGCTGAGCAACGCGGTACCCGGTGACACCCGCGACACCAGCACCCCGCGCGCTCTTGGCACCGACCTGCGCCAGCTCGTCCTGGGGCACGTGCTGTCCCCCGGCCGCCGGCAGGCGCTGACGAGCCTGCTGCTGGGCAACACCACCGGCGGCCGCTACATCCGGGCCGGCGTCCCGGCCGGGTGGAAGGTGGGCGACAAGACCGGCAACGGCGGCTGGGGTACCCGCAACGACATCGCGGTCGCCTGGCCGCCGGGCCGCGCGCCGGTCGTTATTTCCGTCCTGTCCCGCCGCAACTCCGCGGACGCCTCCTCCGATGACGCCCTGATCGCGGATGCCACCACAGCCGCCCTGACCGCCCTCGGCTACCCGTAGCCAAGATGCTGCGGCATCGTCAGCTCCGGGTTTCCGGTGGCGATCCGGCGCCGCGATCGGCAGGATCAGGGGCATGACCTCCGAATCGCGCCAGCAGCCGGTCGGCTCGCTGCGGGCCGTGGCGCTGGACGCCCCGGACATCGGCCTCCTGGCCACGTTCTACGAGCAGCTCGCCGGCTGGCAGCGCCTCCCCGGCGACGAAGACGACTGGATCACGATCGAATCCGGCGACGGCTGGCGGATCGGCCTGCAGCTGGCCCCCGACTACGTGCCGCCGGACTGGCCGGGCCAGGACCATCCGCAGCAGGCCCACCTCGACTTCCGGGTGCCGGACATCGATGCTGCGGCCGACCGCGCCCAGCAGCTCGGCGCCCGCCTGCTGCGCCGCAACGAGCGGTGGCACACGCTGGCCGACCCGGCCGGCCACCCGTTCGACCTGTGCGTCAACCCCGGCGCTCCGCGCACCACCCTGATGAGCGTCATGCTGGACTGCCCCGACGCGAAGTCGCTGAGCCACTTCTACGCGGAGCTGCTCGGCAAGCCGGTGACCTACGAGGGGGACGGGGTCGCCATGATCGGCGAGGACGGCGCCCAGCCGGTGATGTTCCAGCAGGTGGAGCACTACAACGCGCCGCGCTGGCCGGATCCGGCCTACCCGCAGCAGATCCATCTCGACGTGACCGTCCAGGACATAGCCACAGCGGAGCAGGCCGCCCTCAGCATCGGTGCCACCCGGCTGGACGGCGGCGACGAGAACTGGCGCGTCTACGCCGATCCGGCCAGCAAGCCATTCTGCCTGATCTGGACCGACTGACTAACCTGGTCAGGACGCAGTCCATCGGGCAGGGGGCAGCGATGGCGAAGGAGAACGTCCGGGTACGCCGGGTATATGAGGATCCCGAGCCGGGTGACGGCGCCCGGGTGCTGGTCGACCGCATCTGGCCGCGGGGGCTGACCAAGGCCAGGGCAGCCCTCGACGAGTGGTGCAAGGATGTCGCGCCGTCCGGCGAGCTGCGCAAATGGTATGCCCACGACCCGGACCGCTTCGCGGACTTCGGCCGCCGCTACCAGGAAGAGCTGGCGGATCCGCAGCGGGCGGCAGCGCTGGCGCACCTGCGGGAGCTCGCGGATGACGGGCCGGTGACGCTGCTCACCGCAACCCGGCAGCCGGAGATCAGCGAGGCGGCCGTGCTGGCCCGGCTGCTGCGGCGGAGCTCACGGGAATAAGGCGCCAGAGCGGGCCCTTCACCCTGTTATTCCGGCAGCGAGGGCAGGTGGCCATGACCGTCCAGGACATCGACCAGAGCACGTTCGAGCGGGATTGGTCCGCATGGCGCCGCCAGCACGAGGCCCAGCTGGCCAGCCCGCACGGATTCCTCGCCATCACCAGCATCAACTGGCTGTCCGGCGAGCCGCAGCGTTTTGGTGACGCACCGGGCAGCTGGCAGGCCGGCCCAGACGGTGTCACCGTCGACCTCGATGAGGGTGAGGAGCTCAGCGTCGACGGCCAGCCCGTCAGCGGACGGTACTCGTTCCGCCCGATCCCCGAGCGCGGCGGCATCAACGCCACCGCCGGCGATGCCGTCATCGAGGTCGCCAAGCGCGGCGGCTATGACATCGTCCGGCCGCGGCACCCCGAGCACCCGCTGCGCGCGAACTTCGCCGGCGTCCCGGTCTACGACCCGGACCCCCGGTGGATCATCCCGGCCAGGTACGTCGCCTTCGCCGAGCCGCAGCCGACCACCGTCGGCGCGGTGGTCGAGGGACTCCAGCACGTCTACGACGCGCCCGGCTACGTCGAGTTCGAGATTGACGGCCAGCCGCTGCGGCTCACCGCGTTCAACGGGCACGGGCCCGGCAGCCTCAACATCTTGTTCACCGACGCCACCTCCGGCGTGACCACCTACCCGGCCAGCCGCGCCCTGCAGGTGGGCGCGCCTGACGCCGCCGGCGCCGTCACGCTCGACTTCAACCGGGCCGTGAACCTGCCGTGCGCCTTCACCGAGTTCGCGACCTGCCCGCTGCCGCCCGCGGAGAACAGGCTGCCGGTCGCGGTGGAGGCGGGCGAGAAGCTCCCGCGCGAGTACGCGCACTAGGGACAGCGCCACGCCGCCAGGGGACGTTCGCCGCGGCAGGCCGGCGCTAGGGTTGCGCGGGGAAGGGAGCAACTATGTCGAGCCCGGAGCCAGAGCACCTGAGTAACCACCACCGCACGACGCTGCGCCAGTTGTTTCAGCATCCGGTGAGCCACAACATCGAGTGGCACGCCGTCGTGTCCCTGCTGGAGGCAGTTGGCTCCGTTGCCGATCGTCATGACGGCAAGGTCGTGGTCACCGTCGGGTCCCAGACCGAGTTCTTCGATCCGCCCGCGCATAAGGACATCGACACGCAGATGGTTGTTGACCTGCGCCGGCTGCTGGCCCAGGGCGGCTACGAAGGCTGACTACGCACGCTGGCGGCGACGATCGCGGCGAACTGGTCGGGGACCTGCTCCCACGCGAAGTGGCCGGCCGCCAGGATCGTCAGCTCGCTGCCAGGTATCCGCTCGGCCAGGTAGCGCCCGTTGGACACCGGCACCAGCGGGTCGTCGGCGGCGGCGAAGACGTGCACCGGCACGCGGATGTCAGGCAGCAGGTCACGCAGCACGGGAAGCTGCTCGGGATAGCTGCGCACGTATCGCGTGGACTGGGCGAACCGGCCGTTCTCGTAGGCCGACACGTAGTCCTCCCAGATATCCGGCTCCAGATCGCGGGGGGCCGCTGAGTCAACGCTCGCGCCGACGGTGGCGCGGATGTCCTGGTCCTCGAACACCTCGGTTCCCGGTGCCGCGATGATGTCGGCCAGCGTGCCCGTGACATCCAGCGGGTACGCCGCGCCGCCGCCACCGACTACCAGGCTCCGGATCAGCTCCGGATGCCGGGCGGCCAGGAACAGCGCGGCGCTGGCGCCCACGTCGGGCGCTACCACGTGCGCCGTGCCCAGCCTGAGCGCGGCGATGAACCGAACGAGAAACTCTCCCATGGCGCTGGGCGTGAGCAGCTCAGCTCGTCCCTGCGAGTGGCCGAAGCCAGGCAGGTCGACCGCGATCAGCCGCCCCATCCCCGCCAGCGCCGGCCAGACGCGCCGGAAGGCGAACAGGCTCTCGGGCCAGGGGCAGGTGAGCAAGATGACCGGGCCGTCCGCGGCCCCGGAGTCGGCGTACCTGATCTCTAGATCATCGACGAGCACCCGCTGCGTCTGCATGGTCATGACATTCACGTCCTCCGCCCTCCTCCGTAGCCCCTCAGGCCGATCCTCACAGCAGGCCCGGCACGGGTGGTATCAGCAACGTGACTGAACTCGCCGGCGGCAGCGCGAGCGGCAGACGGCGCCGCCGAGGACGCTCCTAGCTGCCCGGACGCGGCACTCCCGGGTCCTCGATGAGGTCGCGGAGCTGGCGGCGCCCGGCGATTCCGAGCTTGGGGTAGGAGCGGTACAGGTGCGAGGCGACCGTGCGCGGGGACAGGAACAGGCGGTCGGCGATCTCGCCGTTGGTCAGGCCGCGGCCGGCCAGGATGATGATCTCGCGCTGCTGCGCGGTCAGCGCGTCCAGCGCGCCCGCGGCGCTCGACGGAGCCTGCGCGATGACACCGCAGGCCCGCAGCTCGGCTTCCGCGCGCCGGGTCCACGGCGCCGCGCCGAGGCGGCGGAACGTTTCCAGGGCCGCCCCGAGGGCGAGCTTGGCGTCCTTGATCCGGCGCTGCCGCCGCAGCCACTCCCCGTAGTCCAGCTGCAGCTGAGCCCGCTCGAACGGCCACGTGCCGCCTGCGGGATCGGCCAGGCCCGCGGCGAAATGCGCCTCTGCGCCGGCAGGCCCGGCGAGCAGCCCGCGGGCGCGGGCGGCCAGCTGGTCTAGCCGCGGTCCTGGCGCGGGGTCCAGCAGCTCCAGCGCCCGCTGCACCGGCGCCCTGGCTTCGAGCTGCCGGTCGGCGCGCACCGCCGAGGCAGCGAGGTCGGCGATGGCCAGATAGGAGAAGTGCTGGTGCAGCGGCGTGCCGTCGGCCGCGAAGAGCTGGCTGAGCTGCGCGTGGGCGGCTAGGTTGCGACCCTGGCCCAGCGCGGCGAGGCCCGCGGCGTGCCGGATCCTGGCGGCGAACCCGCGGTACTCGGACGTGTCGACGGCGGCCACCACCCGGTCCAGCAGCGGCGCCACCCGGTCGTGGTCGCCGCGCAGGGCCGCCACGGTCGCCGTGGCGAGGTCGGCTGAGCCGGCGACGGTTTCCATCTTGTAGGCGGCGGCGATATCGCTCGCCTCCCGGGCGGCGGCAAGCGCGTCGTCCCAGCGGCCGCTGTCAATGCAGGCCCACTCCAGCACCGACAGCACGGCGCCGCTGGAGCCGCGGACGCCAGGTGCGCGCAGCTGGCTGAGCGCGGCGCGCAGCACCCGGACCGCCAGCTCGGTCTCGTCCAGGATCCAGGCCGCCCCGCCCACCTGGGCCGGGTCAGACAGGGATCCGGCGGCTATCCGCTGCAGGCCGCCGACAGCGCCGGCTCTGGCACCGAACGGGTCCGTGCAGGCCCGGACCCAGATCCGGATCTCATCAGCACGGCTGGCGGGCCAGTCCCCGGCCGTCAGCTCGGGCTCGCCCGGGGCGTCCAGAACGTCCAGGGCGGCACGGACCCTCGCGCAGGCCGCGGGACTTCCGGTCTGGTGCGCGACCGAGGCCGCTACCGCGATGGCGTCCCACGCGAGCTGCGGCCGCCTCCGGGCTGCCTCGGCTGCGACAGCAGTGAGTGTGTCGAGCGCATCGGCGTTCCGGTTCGACCACGTCAGCGACCAGCCGATATTCAGCCGCGCGGCGATGCGCAGATCCGGGTCGGACGTCAGCGTCAGGACCTGGCCCGCCAGCTCACGCGCCCAGTCGGCCTGCCCGGCGGGATAGTGGGCGAGCTCGGCGGCGGTCAGCAGCCGCCGGGCCTTGTCCTGCTGGCCGGGGCTGAGCTCGGCGGCGCGTTCCAGGGCGCGGGCCGCCGCCGCGGCACCCCCGCGGCGCTGGGCCTGAAGAGCGCTGTGCTCCAGCAGCGCGGCCACGTGCTCGTCGGGTTCCAGGGCCGCGGCGGCTAGGTGCCAGGCGTAGCGGTCGGGCTGTTCGCGGAGCGCGCTGGCGACCTGCCGGTGGGCCGCGGCGCGCTCGGCGAACGGCGCGGCATGGTAGACGGCCGACCTGACCAGCGGATGGGTGAACTGCGGGCCTGGCGTATCCAGCCGGATCAGGCCCGCTGCTTCCGCCGGGGCGAGGGCGCCGGCGGACAGCCCGGGTACCGCCGCGGCGCCCAGGTCCGGGCTGTCGGCGACCGCGGCGAGCAGCAGCGCGGCTTGCGCTGCCGGGGGCAGGTCCGCGTACTGGGCCGTCATGCTGGCGGTCAGCTGATCGGTCACCGGAAGCGGCTCCGCCGCCCAGCGGCGCCCGGCGCCCGGATCGGCGGCGATCATCCTCGACAGCTCGATCAGTCCCAGCGGGTTCCCGGCCGCCTGGCTGAGCACCTGCTCGCGGGCCCGGCCACGCGGCGGCCGGGCCTGCCGGTCCAGGAGCCGGGCGGCGTCCGGCAGGCTCAGCGGCCCCAGCCGCAGCTGCGGGAAGTCACGCTCGAAGCCGGGCGGGGGCATGCTCCCGCGCGCGCCGGCCAGCAGCACGAGCTGCTCGGCTTCCAGTCGGCGGCCGGCAAAGGCGAGGGCGTCGAGCGAGGCCCGGTCCAGCCACTGCGCATCGTCAGCGACGACCAGCAGCGGCCCGTCGTCTGACAGCCCGGACAGCAGAGTGAGCACGGCGATCCCGGTCAGCAGCGCATCGGGCGGCACCAGGCCATCGGACATCCCCAGCGCACCGCGCAGCGCCCCGGCCTGCCGGGCCGGCAGGCCCGCCACACGGTCCAGCGCCGGGCGCAGCAGCTGATGCAGCCCGGCGAACGCCAGGTGCTGCTCCGACTCCCGGCCCGCCGCCGCCAGCACCCGGATGCCCGCTGACCTGGCCGCCCGGCTGGCCGCGGCCAGCAGGACGGTCTTGCCCGTGCCCGGATCGCCCATGATCAGCAGCGTCCGGCTCTGCTCATACGGCGGCGCCACGAGCTCCCGCAGCCGGGCCAGTTCGTCCTGCCGCCCGACCAGGCTCGCGTCCGGGCTGGTCATTGCGCCAGCGCCACCCCTCACCCCGCCAAATATAGGCACTGCGGCCCGCGCCGGGGACAGCCGCGCGGTCCGCGTGCAGTGAAGTTGCGGATGCCGGACGGCCGCCCGGCAGCACAAGCTGGCGGGGTGGATGCTGCTCACCCCGCCCGGCGGAAGGCGGTCTCGTGATGCCGTACATCACGGTCGGCCGGGAGAACACCGGTGATATCGGGATCTGTTACGAGGATCACGGGACCGGCCCGCCGGTCGTCCTGGTCCACGGCTACCTGGCCGACAGTCACTCCTGGGAGAAGCAGGAAGCGGCCCTGCTCGCCGCCGGGTACCGCGTGGTCAGCTATGACCGGCGCGGCGGCGGGGCGTCTAGCCCGGCCAAGCACCGGCTACGACTACGACACGCTCGCCGCCGACCTGAGCATGCTGCTGGACGAGCTGGACCTGCGCGGCACGGTGCTCACCGGCTGCGGATCCGGAACCGGCGAAGTGCTCCGCTACCTCGGAACCTACGGCGAGCGCCGGGTCCGGGCCGCGGTCCTGCTGGCACCGGTCCCGCCCTTCCTGCCCGGCTCCGCCGCGAGCCCTGACGGCGCGGGCCGCTGCATCCTGGACGAGATCCTCGGCCAGCTGAGCGCCGACCGCCCGGCGGCCGTCAAGACCTACCTGGACCAGTACTACAACCTCGACCTGCTCGGCGGCAGCCTGGTGAGCGACCAGGCGTGGCAGAACAGCTTCCACGCCGCGATCCGGGTGTCCGCGCCGGCGGCGCTGGGCTGCGCCCGTGCCTGGCGCGAGGATTTCCGGGCTGACGCAGCCAGTATCACCAGGCCGGTCCTGATCGTGCACGGCGCTCAGGACCGGGTCATGCCGCCCGGCCCGGCCGGGTACCGGCTGGCCGATATCGTGCCGGATGCCCGCCTTGAGGTGATACTGCAAGGGCCGCACGCCATTACCTGGACGCACGCGGGCGAGGTCAACCGGGCGCTGCTGGGCTTCCTGCGCGCCCTGTGACTGGCGCCCCGCTCGTCCAGGGCCCGCCGGGCCCGGCTACATCACTGGCTCCCGGCCTTCGCCTGCAGCTCCGCGATCTGCTGGCGGGCCGCGGCGACCAGCTCGTCATTGGTGTTCGCGTGACCGCCCAGCCCCCAGCCGCCCGGGACGGCCTCGGTCAGGAGCACCCACGTGCGGCCGGAGAGCGCCGGGTCGCCGGCCGCGTCCGCGACCATGCCGGTGAACTGGCTCACCACCGCGAGCTGCTGATCGCGGTTCAGAGCACCGGCATTGGTCAGTACCTGCACGCGAACGTAACCCGACTCGCCATCCACGTTCGACAGGTCGCCGTCCGGCAGCTCGTGGACGAAGGCGGCGGTGTTCTGGCGGAACATCGGGATGTCCGGCACCCCCTCGATAGCCATCAGGGCCGCCGCGAGATCCGCCGCGAGCTGGTGCTTGTCCGTGAACGTGCCCGCCGTGGCGTACACGTCAATCATCGGCATTGCTGAGTCCTGTTCATGGTAACCAGCATCTGGCGGCTCACCAGGACGAGGTATCCGCAATGTGACTGCACCGGCTGACGGCAGCACTGCAGTCATGTTGCGGATACTCCGCCGCCGTCCCGCGAGTGAGCATGGTGGCTGATGACTATCGGACAGGGAGTAGTCACATGACGGCCAGCACCACCGGCAGCGACTCCAGCCCGGCGCACCGGGACAGCCAGTACTCCGGCCTGCCGAACAAGCAGGTCAGGGCCGCGAACGGCATCGGCTACGCCTACCGCGACACGGGCCCGGCCGGCGACGGCAGTCTGCCGCTGGTCCTTTTCCAGCATTTCCGCGGAAACCTCGACAACTGGGATCCGGCGCTGATCGACGCGCTGAGTGCCTCCCGGCGTGTCATCACCTTCGACAACGCCGGAGTCGGCGGATCGGCCGGGGCCACGCCGCGCACCGTGGAGCAGATGGCGCACGACGCCGTCGCCTTCATCGCGGCCATGGACCTGGCCCAGGCTGATCTCCTGGGCTTCTCCATCGGCAGCTTCATCGCGCAGCAGATCGCAGTGACGAGGCCCGCCGCCGTCAGGCGGCTGATCCTGGCGTCTGCAGCGCCGCAGGGCGCCGCGGGCATGCACGGCTGGGCTCCCGAGGTCATCGGCGCCATCGGCACCCCTGAGACCGCCCCGGACAAGTATCTCGAGGTCTTCTTCGCCCGGTCCGCCGCCAGCCGGCAGGCGGGCCAGCAGGCCCTGCAGCGGATGTACGCTCGCACCGATGACCGGGACACCGCGACGAGCTGGGCGACCCGCCAGGCGCAGTACGACGCAGTCTGCACCTGGGGAATCCCTGACCACGCGCTACTCCAGCGGCTCAGCTGCCTGACGATGCCCGTGTTCGTAGCGAACGGCGACAGCGATCCGATGATCCTGCCGCACTACTCCTACCTATTGGGCGGGCTGATCCCGCAGGCCCGCGTGAAGATCTACCCCGACTCGGCGCACGGCTTCCTGTTCCAGCATCACGCGGAATTCGCCGCCGACGTCGACGCCTTCCTCCGCGACGGTCACGAGCAGACGGGAGATGAATAGCTCGGTGCCTGGCATGCACATGATCGTCCTGCCCGGCGGCGGCTATGCCGAGCACGCTGCGCACGAAGCCGAGCCGGTGGCCAGCTGGCTCAGGGAGATCGGCGTGCCGGCCAGCGTGTTCCGGTATCCGCTCAACATCCGGCATCCGGCGCCGCTGCAGGCGGTGCGCGCCGAGATCAGCCGACGACGGGCCGCGGGCGCCCAGCGCATCGGGCTCATGGGCTTCTCCGCAGGCGGCCACCTGGCCGGCCTGGCGGCTCTCGCTCCGGGAGCCACGCCTGAGGAGTCAGTCCAGTTCGCCGTCCTCGGGTATGCCATCACCTCCATGGAGACCGAGACCTACCGGCCGTCCCGGCTGATCCTTCTCGGCCAGGACGCCAGCGCGGAACTACGCCGGTCCACATCGCTGGACGCCCTGGTGACGCCCGGGTCTCCGCCGTTCTTCATCTGGCATACCGCGGAGGACCCGTACGTGCCGCCCGAGCACTCCTACCGCCTCGGCCGGGCGCTGGCGGCCAGCGGGGTGCCGCACACCATGCACGTCTTCGCTCATGGCCCGCACAGCCTCGGCCTTGCCCGCGACGCCGGCGACGCGGCGATCTGGACGACGCTGGCGGACGCCTGGATCCATGACCGCCCTTAGCCCTGCTCAGCCCTGGCGTCCGGGGGGCGGCCCGGGTGCTCAGCCGCCCTCGCCACCAGGAGCAGCCTCCGCCGGACGCCCCGGCCCGGTGCCCTCGGCGTAGTCGCAGGTGCCGGCGGCCTGGAACTGGCGGGCGGCGCGCACCACCTCGGCGCCAAGCTTGCGCAGCTGGCTGGCGACCGCCTCGTCCTTGAGATGCCCGTCCGGGTCGAAGGACTGCCACGACTGGGCCACCGGCAGGACGAGCGGCACGCTCCAGCCGCGCAGCGACCGGGCGATGAAGTCCATCGTGTTGACCGCCTGCAGGCCCTGCACCCCGCCCGCCGTGGTCACCAGTCCGATGGGCTTGTTGGCCAGGTACGGCGGGTCGTTCCCGGCCAGCAGGATCAGCCAGTCCAGCGCGTTCTTGAACGACCCGCTGACCGACCCGTGGTAGGTGGGGCTGGACCAGATCAGCGCGTCAGCCCGGTACATCGTCTCGGCCAGCCGGTGCGCGGCCGGCGGCGGCGCGTGCTCGTCGGTATACAGCGGCAGGTCCAGGTCGCGGACCCAGATCAGCTCGACGTCGGCGCCGCTGGCGGCGGCTCCCTCCAGGGCAACCTGCAGGGCTGTCCGGCTGGTGGACATCTCCCGCAGCGACCCGCCCAGTCCTGCCACGCGCACAGATCTCATGCCTTCTGCTTCCTCCCTTGCCGGGCAACCCGGTCACCACCAGCATGCCGCTGCAGTGCCCAGCCCGAGACGACGACGCCCGCAGCGACGAGGATGGCGAACCCGAGCACGGTGCTAGGTGCGCTCGCACCTAGGTCGAGCGCGACTCCCGCTCCGATCACCGGAACCGAGAGTCCTGCATAGAGCGCGATGAGCAAGTCCGACGTCATCGCCACGCGGCTTTCTGGCGGGCTTGCCCCCAGCACGATCCCGGTCGTCCCCGTGAAGACAGCGCCGGAGCCCGCGCCGATCAGTGCACCGCTGATCAGGAACAGGGCCAGGCTAGGGGTAGGAAGGTGCACCGACACAACGAGCAGCATCAGGCCCGCGAGCATGGAAACCGTTCCGAGCGCGAGCACCCGCGACGCCGGCAGCGTGGCCAGCTGGGAGAGCACTCCGCAGGAAAACAGAATGAAGAGCGCAGCACCCGACAGCACGTGCGAGGGATGGTGCAGCGTGGTGGCGAGGAAGAGCCCGGACAGCCCGGCGAACAGGCCATTCGCCGAGAACGCAGCCAGGGTCCCGGCGGCCGCCGGGACCGGCAGCCGGACCTTGCGACGCGGGGCAGCCACCTTTTTCTCCGTGGCCGGCGCGCCCGTCTCGGGCGCGGCCAGCAGGCCGGTCAGCGCGATCGCCCCGAGCGCGATGAACACCAGATAGGGCACGGTCAGCGGCTGTGTCACCCACTGGGCGAGGCAGCCGGCGATCAGCGGGCCGACGCCAAGGGCGCCGACGGTCACGGACGTGCCGATGGTCCTGGCCCGGACGGGAGACGCCCTCGGATCCGCGTGCACCCGCAACTCGATCAGGTAGGTGATCGCCGTGCCCGCGGCCAGCCCGACCGACACTCCGGTGATCAGCCGCCCGATCAGCAGCCCCGGCAGGTCTTTCCACGCCGCGAGCACCCCCGCCGCCACCATCATCGTCGCGACGGAGACGAGCATCGTGCCCCGGCGCCCGATTCGCGCGGCGATGGAGCTGTCCCGGTGCAGGATGACGATCGTGCTGCCCGCGAAAATCGCGAAGACCACGGTGATGGTGAGGGCCGAGAGGTGGTCCCGGATCCGGTAGAGGCCATAGAGCGGGCTGGGCAGGGTCGCGACCGCCATGACGATCAGGAAGGCGAACGCCGCCGCCCAGAAGCCAGCGCGGTGCCGGCGCCGCTGCGCCGCGTCCACCGCGGACGCATGGACATCGGGTGTGGCGGACACGGCAGTCACCCGGCCCTCATGCCGCCATCGACCACGAGGTCGTGGCTGAGGTCCTTCGTCACCGTTGTTCTCCCCGGCTGCTTGCGGCAACGGGTGGTCAGGCCCCGCTGCCGTACCGAGAATGGCCGCCGTGCAGGTGAGCGGTCCTCACCGGATCCTGGTGATTACCGAGGCCGGCTAGCTGGCGGCTAGCCGGTCCGGCCAGCCGAGATCAGCCGCAGCTCTCGTGCACGCTGGACCGCCGAGGAGCGATCCTGAGCATGCAGCTTGGCGTAGATGCTGCGAATGTGGGTGTTGACGGTGTTGACCGAGAGCGATAGCTCGCCGGCGATCTCCGGCCGGGAGAGGTTCGTCGGAAGATAACGCAGCACCCGCAGCTCGCTCGGGCTGAGCCGCTCGATGCCAGCCCGGGCCGGCGCCGGGCGCGGTGCAGCGGAAATTCCGCGCAAGATGTCGAGGATGTCGGTCAGCAGCGCAGCGTGTGCCGTCTGATGGCGCGGCATCGCCTCCAGCAGCTCGAGTGAGCCGGTCATCGCGAAGGGCAGGACGAGCCGGTCCGTTTCCGCCAGGGCCAGCGCATCCTCAGCAGCCGTGACGGCAGCGCGCCGGTCACCGAGCTCGCGATGCGCGAGCGCGGCCAGGAGGTGGGCTTCGATGAGGGTCGTGTCTCCGATGGCCGGAGTAGTCCCGCTCAGGACTCCGCGAACCGCGGCGAGGGCGGCGGCCGGGTTACCCTCGGCGAGGCTGATAGCCGCGCGGGCATTGTCGGTCTCGCCCAGTCCGGCCCGGCATTCATCGAGTGCGGTCAGCGAGGCCCGGGCGTCGCCGAGCTGGCCGAGCCGGGCCTGCGTGCTCAGCTTCCAGCTCGTCAGCTGGCCCGCGAGCGCGTGTGAGCCTTCCATCTGAGCCTGACAGTGCTCGGCGGCGGTGTACTCGGCCAGCGCCTCGCTTAGCCGGCGGCGACCCGACAGGAGCATGCCGGTGGCCAGGTGCAGCACCAGCCTCATCCCCGGCCCGGTATCTGTCTCCAGGGCGCGCGCGGTACGTCGCAGCCAGCGTTCGGCTTCGTCGAACTCGCCGGTCCAGATCAGGACTCCAGCAAGGTTCGCCAGCGCCGGCGAGATAACCGGCTCCGCGCCCCAGCCGTGCTGCTCGGCGAGGGCTATCGCTTCCAGGCACCGCTCGCGGGTGGTGGCGAAGGGCTCGATCTTCGCTGCGAAAGCCAGCTCCGCCAGGCAGGCCACTTCGAGGTAGGGACGTCCGATCTTCCGGGCCAGGTCGGCGCCTTCCTGCAGGTGCCGCTGGCTGTCCGGGTTACCCAGTGCCCAGGCCTCGACGGTTCCGAGATTCATGAGCGCCACGGCGCGCAGGTCGCTGTCCAGCGCGATGTCCTCATCGGACTGGCCGCTGACCGGCGCAGCCAGGAAGCTGACCTGCTCGATGACCCCCGCCAGCTGGCCGCGCTTCCGCGCCAGCGACAATCGCAGTGCTGCGGTCGCCACCTCGAGGCGGTGCCTGCGGCCGGGCGGCGTCGCAGCGATCGAGGCCTCGGCCACCGTCAGGTGGGCGGCGGCCTCGTCCAGGCGGCCGCGTGCTAGATCGCCAGTTGCGCGGGCCAGCGGCAGATCCGGGCCCTCAGTGGCGGCACCCGGCGGGAATGCCTGCACCAGGGTGAGGATGGTCTGCGCGTGCCCGTCCAGCGTCAGGCCGAATGAGTTGTCGGCCAGCAGGCGCGCCGCGTCGGACCAGTCACCCGCCGCCTGAGTATGCCGGATGGCGTCGATGATCTCGCCGTGCCCGCTCAGCCACCGCGCGGCCAGCCGGTGCAGGCCCGGTACGTCCTCAGGCAGTCGCCGGCGCAGCTCAAGCCGGAGCAGGTCAGCGAAGAGATGGTGGTACCGGAACCACGTCCGGGCCGGATTGAGCGCTACGACAAACGCGTTGGCGTCCTCCAGGTCGAGCAGGATCCGCTCGGAGCCCGGATGACCAGTCAGCAAATCAGCCAGCTCGCCATTCACCCGGTCAAGCAGCGAAGTGCGCAGCAGCATCTGCTGGATCTCGGGCGGCTGGCAGTCCAGCATCTCGGCCAGCAAATACTCGGCCACGGTCCGGCTGCTGCCGGAGAACTCCGCGACAAATCGCTCCGGGTCAGGGCTGCTGGCCAGCGAGATCGCTGCCAGCCGCAGGCCCGCAGCCCAGCCTTCGGTACGCTCGTGCAGCTTCGTGGTCCCGGCTTCCGACAGCGCGATGCCCGACGCCTGCAGGAACTCGCGCGTCTCCGGCCGGGTAAAGCGCAGCTCTGCGGCGCGGATCTCGGCCAGCTCGCCCGCCAGGCGAAGCTTGTGCAGCCGGAGCGGCAGGTCACGCCGCGTCGCGAGGATCGCGTGCACATTCCGCGGGAGCCTCTCCAGCAGCCGGCCTAGCTGCGTCAGCTCTTCCGGCAGGGTCAGCTCGTGGAGATCATCAATGATCAGGAACGTGCGGTCGTGATGCTCGGCGAGCTCCGCCAGAACCCGGCCGGCGATGGCTGCCCCGTTGAAATCGGGTGTCGCCGCCAGCTGCTCCCCTTCCCTGGACCTGCCGGAGGCCTGCCGGATGGCGCCGAGGACGGCGAGCCAGAACTGCTGCGCGTCCCGCTGATCGCGCCGCACCTGGACGGCTGCCAGCCGGAAGCGCTGACCAGGCCCATCGGCCCAGGCCCGGAGCAGGGAGGTCTTACCGCTGCCAGCGGGGGCCGAGACCAGGGTGACCTTCGCTTCCGCCGCGCGGTTGAGAGCGGCGAGAAGCTCTCCGCGCGGGATCAGCCGCGGAGCTGACGGGCCCGGCTTCGGGGAACTTGTCCTATATGCCACGCCGCAACCCCATCTCCGGGGCGCTGGCCTGCTGCCGTCCGGCTCTCAGCACCATGCCAGGTTACGTGCCCGGCCGCTGGGCAGCGCAATAGCGGCGGAACCGCGGGACGCAGCGGCGGCATCACCACATCCCGGCGATGCGGATTCACCTGTCCGCGCCGGAATATGGCCGGATGGACCCTGCATCGGCCAGGTACCTGATCCGGATCAACGGCCACCTCGGCGCCACCTTCCTGTCTGCGTTTCCGGCGATGACCTGGAAGCGGCAGGATTCCGAGACCGTCCTGACCGGCGTGCTGGACCGGGCCGCCCTCTACGGCGTCCTGGCTGAGATCGAGGCACTGGGCCTGGACCTGCTCGAGATCCGCCAGCTCACCCCCGAGGCGAGAGCACCAGAATGCGGCCAGCAGCGAGACTGACTCACTCGCTCAGCAGCCAGTCCGCACGGTATCCGGGGCGGATTACTCGGTACCGGCGGCCGGGCTGACGGACGTTGTCAGCGGCGGCGCGTCGAGGCCGCAGTGCAGGCACTGATCCGGCCGGGCAGCTCCGGCCTGCCCGCGGGCCGGGTTGGTGATCGTGACAGCGGCGAGCAGCCCGCCGGCGGCGCAGAGTGCTCCCGAGATGAGCACCGCCGTCCGGAATCCCGCGGCCAGGGCCGCCGGGTGCAGGTAGGCACTGCCGGTGATGCCCGCCAGCGCGGGCAGCACCGCGACGGCCAGCAAGCCGCCGAACCGGGCCACGTCGTTGTTGACCGCCGACGCGATGCCCGAGTGATCCGGCGGCGCCGAGCTCATGGCGGTAGCGGTGAGCGGCGCGACGGTGATCGCCAGGCCGAGGCCGAACACGATGACCGCCGGCAGCACGTACAGCGCGTAGCTCGACCCGGACGGCGCGAGCGTGAGCAGGGCCAGCCCCGCGCCGACGACCAGCGGACCGGCGGTCAGCTGCAGCCGGGGGCCGATCCGGGCAGCCAGCTCCCCGGACCGCGCCGATAGCGCGAGCATGATGATGGTCAGCGGCAGCAGGGCCAGGCCGGAGCCGAGCGGTGAGTAGCCGGACACGACCTGGAGAACCACCGGCAGCAGGAACGTCGCCCCGCTGAGCGCCGCGTACACCAGGAGCGCCACGGCGTTGACGGCCGCGAACTGCCGCCGGGTGAAGAGGGACAGGGGCAGCATCGGAGCCGCCGCGCGGCGCTCCCGGACCAGGAACAGCGCCAGCCCGGTCCCGCCGAGCAGCACCGCGGCGAGCACGTCCGGTGACGACCAGCCGAGCGCGGGAGCCTCGATGAAGGCGAAGGTGACGCCGGACAGGAACAGCACCACGGCGGCCGCCCCGGCGTAGTCAGTCCGGCCGCTCGCGGCCGGGTCGCGCGACTCGGGGACATGCCGGACGCTCAGCGCGATCACCGCCAGGGCGATCGGGATGTTGATGTAGAAGATCCACCGCCAGGAGGCAGCGGAGATGAGAAGGCCGCCGACGAGCGGGCCGGCGGCGATGGCCAGGCCGCCCAGGCCCGACCACGCGCCGATCGCGCGGCCGCGGTCGGCCGGCCGGAACGACGCCTCCAGGATCGCCAGGCTTCCGGGGGTCAGCAGGGCCGCCCCCACGCCCTGCAGGAGCCGGGTGATGATCAGGAACGTCGCCGTCGGGGCGAGCCCGCACGCCGCCGAGGCCACGGCGAACCAGGCGATGCCGATCAGGTAGATCCTCCGCCGGCCGAACCGGTCACCCAGCGACCCCCCGATCAGCAGGAAAGCGGCCAGCGTCAGCGTGTAGCCGTTCATCACCCACTGCAGGGCGGCCACGCCGGTGCCGAAGTCGCGGCCGATGGTCGGCAGGGCGATGCTGACGACGGTGGCATCGATCCCGGCAATCCCCGAGCCGAGCACGGTGATGGCCAGGACCCATCTCCCCGGTGCCGAGGAGTATGCGAGAGCAGGACCCGGCCCTGCTGCCATGCCTGGAGCACCTCCCGGCGCCGCGACGAACGAGGCGGTAACGCGCCAGGGCCGCCGCCGGCCCTGGCGCGGCCTGATCAGGGGTGGACAGGTCCGCTAGGCCCGCTGTCGAGGCGCAGCGACTGCATGATGGCGAACGTGGTTGTCCTAGTGAACACCTCGATGTCGGCGGCGGCCAGCACGCCGGTGTACTTGGCGATGACGGGCGCGGCCGCCCGGTCGGTGACCGCGTCGAGGTGGCCCTTCACCCCGGCCCAGAAGTTCTCCCCGGCCCCCACGTAATACGGCACCGGGTCAACCGAGGCCAGCGCCTCCCGGGAGCTTGCCTCGATGTCAGCGATGTACTGCTGGTGCACCGCCACGTCATCGCGGGTAGCCAGCCGGCCCAGGTGCCCGGAGATGAAATGCGTCCACGGATAGGCCAGCGCGATGTCCGGAGCCTGCATGTAGCCCGGCACGTCCTCGCTCAGGTTCAGGTTGTAGATCGGCACCCACCCCGCGTTCACCACGTCGATGAACATCAGCGTGTCATGGTCGGGGAAGTGAATGTAGATGTTGTCCGGCGAGTGATTGGGCCCGCGCCAGGCCAGCTGCACGCGCTCCCCGCCGACCTCCAGGGTGTAGGTGTCTCCGAACGTCACCTCGGGCACCGGCCGGGCCGGGTCACCGTCGCGGATCAGCAGCCGCCGGGTCTCCTCATGCCCGATGCGGACCACGTCCCCGTCGAACAGCGAGGCCGCCGCGCCATGATCGGCATGGTGGTGGGAGTACACCAGGTGCGTCACCGTGTTGGTCACGCCGTTGGCGGCGGCGATCTCATCCACCGCCCGACGCAGGTTCCCGCCGATGCTCGGCGGCGCGTCGAACAGCACCACGCCATCTGACGTGGTCAGGAATGCCGACTGGTAGACACCGTCGGTGACCCAGTACAGGTTCCTCTCGACCCGTCCGACGTAGTACCCCTGATCGTTGAGGGCCGGGCCCAGCGCAGACCGCGGAATAGGCGCATAGTCGGGCGGGTCGGCGGCGCTGGTCGCGCCGGTGGCTGGTGAAGTCACCTTTTCTCCCTGAATCTCGGGGCTCGTCCCCTGACGGCCGTGCGAGTGAGCGACGGTCTCAGGCTCGCGGCCAGGAAGGTGAATGGTCGTCACCGGATCTTGGTGAATCTCCCGCGCGCGATGACCGGCCCGCGGGCGGGGAACGGCCTCGGTGCCGGATGCCCGCCGGCAGATGAATCACCGGAACCAGGTGATCGCCGCTCACCACGGTGGCTCATAGCGTCGGCACACCCGAACCCTGCTAGAGGAGGTGCCGCTGCCATGACCAGTGCTCCGGTACGCGACCCGCTCGCCGACCATCTCATCACGCCGCAGAACTCGGCGTTCCTGTTCATCGACTACCAGCCCGCGCAGCTGGCCGCCGTCCGCTCGATGGATCACGCGCTGCTGCTCAACAACGCCGTCTCGACGGTCAGGGCCATCAAGACCTTCGAGGTCCCGGTCGTGCACTCCACCGTCAATGTCGCCGCCGGCCAGGGGCAGACTCTCCCCGAGCTCGCCGGCCTGCTCGCCGACGACAAGCCGCTGGACCGCACGACGGTCAACTCCTGGGAAGACGTCGAGTTCCTGGAGGCCGTCCGCGCGACCGGGCGCCGCAAGCTCATCATCTGCGCGCTGTGGACCGAAGTCTGCATGGCCTTCACCGCCCTGGACGCGCTGCGCGACGGGTACGAGGTCTATCCCGTGGTCGACGCGATCGGCGGCACCTCTCCTGAGGCCCATCGCGCGGGCCTGGACCGCGTGGTCCAGGCCGGCGGCCAGCCGGTCAGCTGGGTCTCGCTCGCCTGCGAGCTGCAGCGCGACTGGGCCCGCCAGGAGACAGTCCCGGCCATCATCGAGATCGTCCTCACCGACCGCCTGCTGAAGGAGTAAGAGCGCCTCCTCCCCCATCGGCGCGCGAATCACCGGGATCCGGTGACGGCCCCTCACCTGGCTGAGGGCAAGTCTGGTTGCGTCGCATAGGACCAGAGCGTCAGCGCTGGCTAGGTAGGTCAGGCCAGTGCGAGCCGCTGCCAGTCGAAGCGGGGTAGAGACCAGATGTCATCGGTAACGTCTTCTGCCGCTCAGGACCGGCGGACGGCGCCGGCAGACCGGCGCTGGCTTGTCCTGGCTGTCGTTGCTGTCGCCCAGCTGATGGTGGTGCTGGATGCGACGATCGTGAACATCGCGCTGCCGTCCGCTCAGCAGGCGCTGGGCTTTCCTAACAGCGACCGGCAGTGGGTGGTGACGGCGTACGCATTGTCGTTCGGCAGCCTGCTGCTGGTGGGCGGACGGCTGGGCGACATGTTCAGCCGCAAGCGGGTGTTCATCAC
This sequence comes from uncultured Actinomycetota bacterium, assembly GCA_963780555.1. GTDB lineage: Bacteria > Actinomycetota > Actinomycetes > Streptosporangiales > Streptosporangiaceae > DASUBV01. The sequence goes on from CAWACD010000002.1 coordinate 2,596,638, forward strand.
CGGCCTGATCGGATTCGCCGTTGCCTCAGCAATCGGCGGCGCCGCCGGCTCGTTCGCCATCCTGGTCGCGGCCAGGGCACTGCAGGGGGCGTTCGGCGCCCTCCTCGCGCCAGCCGCGCTCGGCACGCTGGTCAGCACGTTCCGGGACCCGCGCGAGCGGGGCCGGGCGTTCGGGGTATTCGGCTCGGTCGCGGCCGGCGGCAGCGCCGTCGGGCTGATCCTGGGCGGGGTGCTCACCCAGTACCTGTCGTGGCGCTGGTGCCTGTACGTGAACCTGCTGTTCGCCGCGATCGCCCTGGCCGGCGCCCTGGCCTACATCCGGGGCGGCGGGCCGGCCGCGCGCCCGCGGATGGACTGGCCTGGCGCCGTGCTGGCCTGCGCCGGGCTGTTCCTGATCGTCTTCGGCTTCTCCCACGCTGAGACCGGCGGGTGGACAGCCGCGCTGACCCTCGGCTCCCTGATCCTGGGCGCGGTCCTGCTGACCGGGTTCGTCCTCGCTGAGCAGCGCGTCAGCCACCCGCTACTGCCGCTGCGGGTGATCCTTGACCGGACCCGCGGCGGCGCCTATGTCGCTGTCGGCATCTCCGGAATCGCGATCTTCGGGGCCTTCCTGTTCCTCACCTTCTACTTGCAGGAAGTCAGGGGAGAAAGCCCGCTGGCTACCGGGCTGCTGTTCCTGCCGATGGTCGGCTGCATCCTGATCAGCTCGAACCTGTCCGGCATCGTTGGCCTGGGACCGCGCGCGCTGATCGCGGCCGGCATGCTGCTGGGCGCCGGCGGGATGGCCTACCTGACCCAGGTCACCGTGACCTCCAGCTATGTCACCGACGTGCTGCCCGCTCTGCTGATCCTCGGCCTGGGCCTGGGCATAATCTTCGCCCAGGCCATCAACACCGCCACGGCCGGCGTTGCCCGCGAGGACTCCGGCGTGGCCTCCGCCCTGGTCAACACGATGCAGCAGGTCGGCGGATCGATCGGGACCTCCGCGCTCAGCACGATCGCGCTGAGCGCCACGGCCAGCTACCTGATCACCCACCACGCCGGCCCCCTGGCCCCGGCGATCGCGGCCACCCACGGCTACACAATTGCCTTCGGAATCTCAGCGGGACTGCTCGGCCTCGGCTTTATCCTCGCGCTCGTCCTGCTGCCGTCTCAGCGCCGGCTGGCCCGTCTCAGGGCCGCGGAAGCCGCCACCCCGGCGGCACCGGTCCCGCCGCCAGCGCCCGCCGATCCCGGCCAGCAGCAGGAGCCTTCCGAAGCCATTCCCGTCGCCCTGTGCGGCTGCTCGCCGGTGATCACCCCGGTCACGGGATCGTCAGAGGGCCCGGGTCCCGGCCGCCCGGCGTCTCGTCATGGATCCGGAGCAGGCACGTGATCTCCGCCTCGATTGGGTCATGGCGCCCGACGAAGCCCCGGCCCGTGGCGGCCGACGGCACGCGGGCTATTCTCACCCCGTGACCACTACCACGCCCCCGGCTACGGACTTGCGGCTCATTGTCGGCTATGACGGATCTCCGCCGGCCGAGCGGGCGCTCGACGCCGCGGTGAACCTCCTGCAAGGCCGGGCGGGCCGCGTCGAAGCGGTGTACGTGGCTCACATGTCCAGCATGGCCGCACTGTCGCCGGGTGCCGTGACCGAGCTGGAAGAGAACTTTGATGAGATCGAGCAGGAGCTTCGCACCGCGGTCGGCGCGCAGTTGCGCGACCGGGTTGAGGGCTGGGATTTTCAGCGGCGCGAGGGCCTGATCGCGGAAGAACTGCTCGCGGCCGCCAAGGACATCGGCGCTGCCCATCCTGATGCGACCGTAGTGATCGTGGTCGGGAGTTCGTCCCAGGTCACGCACCGTGTGGTCGGTTCCGTCGCGGTCGGCCTGGCCCGTCACTCACCGGTGCCCCTGATAGTCGTCCCCTAAGGACTCCTGGCTTCCGCTCGCCCTGCTGTTGTCAGCACCTCAGCAGGCGCTCCTGCACCACGGCCGGCGTGGGCACGAGTTTCTGCGCGCCTGCCGTCGGATGACCCGGGTCTGCGGTGCTGCCTCGCCTGAATCACCAGGATCCGGTGAAGCCTCCTCACCTGCCTGGCCGCAAGCCTGGTAATGGTCCGCTGGCCAGCAGGAGATCTCGCCAGCGGATCACTACGGGCGAGCGAGCCCTGGAGCGCGGCCAGCCCAGACCTGACAAAGGGAGATCCTTCGTGAGCACCGAGCAGCGAGAGACACTCGACGCAATCCTGCGACAGTCAGCCTTCCCGGCCGGCAGCGACGTCACCGAGCAACGGCGGCTGCTCCGGGAGCTCCTGTCCGCTCAGCCACTGCCCGCCGAGATCACCGTGACCCGGGCCGTGCTGGGCGGTGTCCCAGCAGCCGAGATCACGGTCAACGGAGTCGAGCCTCAGCACGTTGTCCTGTACTTCCACGGCGGGGTGTACGTCATGGGGGACGCATTCCTCGCCGCCGACCTGGCCTCGCAGGTCAGCCGGCGAACCCGCGCCAAGGCCATCTCCGTTGACTACCGGCTCGCCCCCGAGCACCCGTATCCGGCCGCGGTCGACGACGCTCTGGCCGCCTACCAGGCCCTCCTGGACAACGGCACCGCGCCTTCAGACATCGTCCTCGCCGGCGAGTCCGCCGGCGGCGGCCTCGCCATCGCCACCCTGGTCAGCGCCCGCGATCGCGGGCTGCCCCAGCCGGCCGCGGCCTTCGTCATGTCACCGTATGCCGACCTCACCCTGGCCGGGGCGACCATGGACACCAAGGGCGACGCCGACCCGCTGCTCAGCCGGGAAAACCTCCGGGCCCGGGTCGCCGACTACACGGCGGGACAAGACGCCGCCCTCGGCCTCATCAGCCCCGTGTTCGCCGACCTGTCCGGCCTGCCGCCCCTGATCATCCAGGGCGGAAGTCACGAGGTCCTGCTCGACGACGCCATCCGCCTGGCCCGCCAGGCTGCCACCGCCGACGTCCAGGTCACCCTCGACATCACCCCCGGCGTGCCGCACGTCTTCCAGGCCTACCACCCCATCCTCGACGAAGCGGCCGCGGCGCTGGACCGGGCCGGGCAGCTCCTGTCCGGGCATCTCGCCGGCGCGCAGCGCGTGGCCGCCTAGATAAGGCGCGTCAGCTACGCTCGCGTAAGTTCCAGCACGGGAATGGTCCGGACTCCGGCGGTCTGGCGCGCGTACTCAGCAAATCCCGGGTAGCGCCGCGCCTGCTCGGCGTAGATGCGGTCGCGTTCAGCGCCGGTCAGGTCGCGAACGGTCACGTTGTAGGTCTCGGTTCCGCGCTCGACGCGGCCGTCACCGGCGGCGGCCAGGTTGCGGTACCAGTCGGGATTGCTGGGTGCTCCCCCCTTGGTGGCGAAGACGTAGATGATGTCGGGCTCAGCGTCGTGCGGGAGGTACATCATCGGGGTGACGTACACCCGGCCGCTTGTGCGGCCGCGGTGCTGCACCAGGATCATCGGAGCGCCCTCGAAGGTCCCGCCAACCCTGCCCTCGTTCGCCCGGAACTCCGCGATGGTCTTCGCATTCCAGTCGAGTGGATCGTTCATGCCGAACTCCTGTCGTCCGAAAGCCGGTGCCTGAAATTCCAGGTGTCAGGGGACGCCCCTGACGGCCGGGCACGTTAGCCGCTACCACAGGCTCGCTGCCCGGCCGGTGAATGGTCGTCACCAGATCCTGGTGATTCGCCCGTGCTGACGAGAGCGCCAGGCCAGCCGGGCAGGACGGGAGCTGATCCTGTACCTGGCCGCCAGTCGCTGATTGAATCGGCTGGTCATTGCGAACCAGGAACCCGGGAGCTGTCCGGTGGCTTACACGACCGCTATGTGGCTCAGCTTCGGGGAGGTCATCGGGGCCGTGGCCGGCGCACTGACCGGCCTGCTGTTCGTCGCGGTCTCGGTCAGGTCCGATGTGCTGGCCGCATCGCGCGTCCTCAGGTTCCGCGCCGCTCAGACGCTCGTCCTGTTCATGACCCCGGTGCTGACCGCGATCGTGCTCGTGGCTCCGCAGCCGCCGGCCGCCCTGGGCTCGGAGCTGCTGGCCGTGGCCGTCGTCTCGGGCACGGCCCTGTTCCTCCTCGACCGCCGGGCCGGTCACAGCACCGATCGTGGCGTGGCCCGCTATATCGAGAGGTTCTCGCCCAACACGGTCACCGCGCTGCTCGTGGGCGTCGCCGGCCTTACTTTCCTCGTGCAGGCCGGCGGCGGCTTGTACTGGCTGATCCCCGCCGCCGTGGCGAGCCTCCTCGGCGGCGTGGTGAACGCATGGCTGTTCCTCGTCACGATGGCCAGCTAGTCCCGCGAGGGTTCATCGTCCGGGATCGCCCGGGCCGCTGACCACCGTGTCCAGGTCGCGCAGGGCCTGCTCATCAAGCGGCACCGCCTCAGCGGCCAGATTGTCGCGCAGGTGCTCCAGGGACGCGGTTCCGGGAATCAGCAGCACGTTAGGGGCGAGCTGGAGCAGCCACTGGAGCGCGATCTGCGCCGGGGTGGCACCCAGACGGGCAGCAGTCTGGATCACCACCGGGCTGCGGAGGACCGGGTTAGCCGCGCCGCGCGGCCAGCCCAGCGGGCAGAACGGCACGAACGCGATCCCGCGGCTCAGGCACTCATCCAGAACGGGAGTCGCGCTGCGGTCGGCGAGATGAAACAGGTTCTGCACGCACACGATGCCGGTACCGGCCACGGCGTGCCGCAGCTGCGCGAGGCTGACGTTGCTCAGCCCGATGCCCGCGATCAGGCCCTCGTCGCGCGCCGCCACCAGAGCGGCCAGCTGGTCATCGAAGCGCGCGTCGACACGGCCGTCACCGCTCAGGCGGAGATTCACCGCCGCCAGCTGGCCCGCGCGCAGGCTGCGCAGGTTGTCCGCGACATCCGCGCGCAGCTGACGTGCCTCCCCGCCCGGACGCCCGGCGGCCGGGCCGCCGCTGACCGCGACCTTGCTGACGATCGCCAGCTGATCCGGGTAAGGGTGCAGCGCCTCGCGGATCAGGTGGTTGGCCGCGCCGTAGTACTGGGCCGTGTCGATGTGATCGACACCAGCGGCGACGGCAGCCCGCAGCACGGCGACGGCCGCTGCCGGGTCAGCCGGCGGCCGGCTGCGAACGGCCCGTCGAGCTGCATGGCGCCGTACCCGGACCGCCGGACGCGGTACTGGCCCAGCGGGAATGCGGATATCGCCGGGCGCCGGTGCTCAGGCACCATAGGCCGGCAGGATCGCTCCGCTCACCGGCGCCGCAGCATCGCTGACGAGGAAGGCGATCACGGCCGCGATTGCTTCCGGCGCGACGGCATGCGCCAGCAGCTCGGCCGGGAACACCGTGCGGTTGACGGCGGTATCGATCAGCTGCGGCGCGACCGCGTTTACCCGGATTCCGCGCGGGCGCAGCTCAACGTCCAGGATCCGGGTCAGGTGGACCAGGGCGGCCTTGCTCATGCTGTAGGCGGCCAGGCCGGCCGACGGCTCGATCGCTGGCCGGGCGGCTACGTGCACGATGGCGCCGGCGCCCTGCTCGGTCATATGCGGTGCGACCGCCTGGGTCATCCACAGGGCGGGTCCCAGGTTGACATCCATCATGAGCTGCAGCGCCTCGGGTGTCGTGCTCAGCGCATCGCCCTGCCGGAAGGCCCCGATGGTATTCACCAGCACGGCCGGCGGGCCGATCTCGCGGGCGAGCCGGTCGACGAGCGGCCCCGCCACCGCCGGATCGCTGGTGTCGGCGACCTCGCGCCGGACACCGCCGGGGAGCTCCTGAAGTGTGTGCTCCGTCCGGTCAACACCGACCACCGTCAGGCCGCGACTGGCGAGGATCGCAGCCGTGGCGCGGCCGAGCTCGCCGCCCGCCCCGGTCACGATCGCCAGCTGAGCGCTCATAACGCCTCCCTCTCAGTGCCGTTGACATGAACCAGTACCGACAGCACCTGACGCTAGGGCCAGACCCGGTGAGCTGACCTCACCTGGTTCTGGTGATTTACGTTCTCGGCGGCCACCCCGTTAGCGTCATGTCACCGGATCCTGGCGACGCGGGCTCACCTGCCCCGGCACGATCATGGATGCATGGAACCGCGACGTCATGTTCTGGGCCCGGCCACTGTGTTCCGCGTCGGGTTCGGCGCGATGCAGCTACCCGGTAAGGGGGTATTCGGGCCGCCGCCCGACCGCGATGCGGCCATCACTGTGCTGCGCCGGGCGGCCGGGCTCGGCGTCGACCACATCGATACCGCCCAGTATTACGGCCCCGATGTCGCCAATGAGCTGATTCGGGCGGCGCTGCATCCCTACCCGGCCGGCCTGGCCCTGGTCAGCAAGGTCGGCGCGCGCCGGGACGCAGCGGGGGGCGTGCTGCGCTACGACCGGCCGGCCGAGCTCCGGCAGGGTATCGAGGACAACCTGCGCAGCCTGGCTGTCGATCACCTCGCTGCCGTTAACCTGCGCCTGATGGACGACGCCGCGCCGGACCAGCTGTTCGATGACCAGCTCGCCGCCATGGTGAAAGCGCGCGATGACGGGCTGATCGGCGGGATCGGCCTGAGCAATGTCACCTGCGACCACCTCCGGCACGCGCTGGCTGTCACCGACATCGCCTGCGTGCAGAACCTGCTGAACCTGGCCGACCGGCGATCCATGCCGGTGCTGGAGGAGTGTCATGCGCGCGGCATCGCGTTCGTGCCGTTCTTTCCGCTCGGCTCCGGCTTCGGTCGCGGCAATCCGGTCCTGGCCAGCCCGGCGGTAACCGGCACCGCGGCGCGCCTGGGCTGCACCCCGGCCCAGGTCGCGCTGGCCTGGCTGCTGGACCTGCGACCGAACGTGCTGCTGATTCCGGGCACGTCCTCGATCAGCCATCTGCGGGAGAACATCGCCGCCGCCGATCTCACGCTGGACGAAGCAGCGCGCGAGCTGCTCGAGACCGCCCGAGGTGCATAGCGCCCGCAGGTTCCCCGTTAAGCTGCTGCAGTTCCTCGCAGCCTGACCTGAGCGGTCCTACGCTGCTGCAGCGAGCAGGTCGCGCTGGTGCCGCTGGCACCAGCGCCGGGCGCGGCCTGCTGAGGGTCCTACCGCGCGCCAGTGGTCGGCAAAAGCCTGATGGCCGGCGGCGGCCGCCTCGGTGACGATGGCGTAGGTCCAGTCATGGTTAGCCACGACGGCCTCGGCCACCTCCCGGCGCCCGGCTCGCGATAGCTCGGTGGCCTGCAAGAAGATACCGAACCGCTCCAGTGTGCGGCCTTGCCGCTCATCGGCAATGTCCTGGTCGTCCTGCAGCGGCGCGAACGAGCGCGCCGCCGCCGCGAAGTCCCACGCGGCGCTGCCCGGGCCGGCCAGATCGAAGTCGATCAGCGCAGCTGCCTGGCCATGCCGGAATATCACGTTGGCCGGATGCACATCGTTGTGGCTGACCAGGCCAGCGCGGAACCGGGCCGGGACGGGCCGGGGCCAGCGGTATTCCGCCGGATCGAAGGAGGCCACCGCGAGATGATAGCGGCGCAGCAGGCCGGCAACGCTGACCAGCGCGGCGTCCGTCAGCAGTTCCCCGGTCAGCGGCAGGACCGCCGCCTGGCCGTCCAGGTACGTCAGCACCTCCGTGGCGGGCCCGGCCGCCAGGACGCGCGGGGCGCCCTCGAAGCCGGCTGCTGACAAGTGGGCCAGGAGGGCGTGGGTGGCCTCCCGGCACGGAGCGGCCGGCCGGACGACGGCGTCCCCCACCCGGACGACCAGGCCGCGGTTCGCACATCCGCCGGGCAGCTGCCCGCCGGGCAGCCCTCCGCCGGGCAGCTGCACGCCCGCGGCGTCGCTGGCCGCCGCGCGCTGTCCGCGGCTAGGGCCTGCCGCGGCTGGTGCCGGCCTCGCTGAGCATGGCGCGGGCAAGACTCGCGTGGGTGACCAGGCCATGGGCAAACCCTCCTCGGATAGCGGCGCATACCGCCCGGCTCTTGGCAACGCCATAGGCGACGGCGAGCACGAACGGAATCTGCTCCAGTACCGCTCCGGGTGTCACGATCATTCGGCTGTCGACCGGCGTCTTCACCAGCTGGCCGTACTCGCCGATGAAGACCCCGGCGAGCTCAGCTCGCACTCCCAGCGCGGCCAGCTCCTCCCGCTCGGCCGGACTCAGGGCGTCGTAGATGGTCGACAGCCCCGGCGCCCAGGCACCGACGGCTACCACGGCCATCGTGACCGAGGGCAGCATGGCAAAGGCGCCGGCGATATCACTCTGCCGCCGCAGCGCGTCAGCTGTCTGGGCGTCATCCAGGATCATCGGCGCGTAGAAAACGTGCGCCTGCCCGCCGCCGATCCGGGCCACGCTGCGGACCAGGTCCAGCAGGTCCCGGCCGTCGGGCGGCGGCACGGCCCCGGTCAGCTGGACTATCGGGCAGGGCGGTATCTCGGTCAGGGACGCTGTCAGGCGGCTGAGCGCGCGCGACCAGGACATGCCGAGGACGTCGCCAGGCGTGATCAGGTCCATCAGTGCCTGGCCGGCTGCCTCGGCCAGGCGGCTGCGCAGAGCATCCTCGTCGTCGTCCGGGAAATTGAACACGAAAGCCTGCCTGAGCCCGAAGGCGGAGCACAGCTCGGCCGACAGGCCCGCGTCCAGGCTGCCGCCGGGCAGGCCGATCTCGATGCGGACCATCCCAGCCTCGCGCGCGGAGTCCAGCAGGCGGGCCACCCGGAACCTGCTGATGCCCAGGCTCTCCGCAATATCGGTCTTGGCCACGCCATCCATGTAGAACTGCCGGGCCACCCGGGCAGCCAGGACAATCTCGGACGGCCGATCGGCCGACAAGCCGGCCATGTCTCCCCCTCCAGTCAGCCGATCCGCTCGCTCATATGAGCGCACAGATCTCATAATGACAGTTTTTCTTGACTTTTGCCTAGCACCGAATCACTGTGTGTGTCACGAACCTTTGAGCGTGATCTTGCTCATATGAGCATGGCACGAGCCAGGCACGTCACCATCGCGGAGGTAGTTCATGAGGTCTTCCCTGGTCAGGCTGCGCAGGCTCGGAGCCGTGGGCGGCGTCGCCGCCGTGCTGGCCGTGACCGCCTGCTCGGGCGGCGGCACAAGTGGCGGCGGCAATGACAGCAACTCCGGCACGGTGACCGTGGCAGTGGTCTCCAACCCGCTGATCACCGGCCAGATGGTGCCGCTGACCAAATCGGTCTTCGAGAAGAAGTACCCGAAGATCAAGGTCAAGTTCGCGACCTACACCGAAGGTGACCTGCGCGCGGCGATCGAGAAGAACGTCAGCACGCACAGCAACGCTTTCAACGTGATCATGATCGGGCCCTACGAAGCGCCGCTGTTCGCCAAGAACGGCTGGCTGGACAACCTGTCCACGCAGTTCATCTCGAAGGACCCCGCCTATGACGCCGGCGACCTGCTGCCGCCGATCGCCAAGGCGCTGTCGTATAAGGGCGGCCTGTACGCGGCGCCGTTCTACGGCGAGTCGTCGATGCTGTACTACCGCAAGGACCTGCTCAAGGCGGCCGGGATCACCATGCCGCAGCATCCCACCTGGACCCAGGTGCAGAGCTACGCGGCCAAGCTCAACCAGCCCGGCAAGGTCGCCGGCATCTGCCTGCGCGGCCTGGCTGGCTGGGGCGACAACATGGCTGCCCTGGACACGGTCGTCAACACCTTCGGCGGTGAGTGGTTCAACCAGAAGTGGCAGCCGCAGCTCACCTCGCCGGCGTTCACGAAAGCCACTAGTTTCTACGTCAACCTCGTCCGCAAGTACGGCGAGTCGGGCGCCGCCAATGACAGCTTCAACCAGCTGCTGACGCTGTACGGCCAGGGCAAGTGCGCGATGTGGTACGACGCCACCGTCGCCGCGACGTCCATCGCAACCACCTACCCGTCGGTCTACAAGCAGACCGGGTACGCCTTCGCGCCCACCCAGCTCACCAAGTCATCCGGGTGGCTGTGGACCTGGTCGCTGGGCATCCCGCAGGGCACCAACAGCCAGGGCGCCGCGTGGAAATTCCTGTCCTGGGCCACCTCCAAGCAGTACGACTCGCTGGTGGCCCAGAAGTACGGCTGGTCAGCGGTCCCGCCTGGCACGCGGACCTCGCTGTACAAGAACCCCGACTACCTGAAGGCGGCCAAGGCGTTCGCCGGCATCACCCTGGCCTCCATCAACGGGACCGACCCGAACCACCCGACCCTGAACCCGGTGCCCTACGTCGGCGTCCAGTACGTCGACATCCCGCAGTTCGAGAGCCTCGGCCTGCAGGTCGGCCAGCAGATCGCGGGAGCCATCGCCGGCACCGAAACCGTCGCCCAGGCGCTCAAGGCCAGCCAGGGCTACGCCTCGCAGTTCACGCCGCAGCAGCTGTCCGGCAGCTAGCCCGGGCGACGGGGCCCCGGCCCGGCCAGCGCCGGGGCCCCGTCGCCGCGAGAGAAGGAGTCTCCGTGACAGTGGCCGAAACAGGCGCGGCTGCGGCCCGCCAGGCCAGCATCCGGCCCCGCACGGCGGGCCAGCGCGAGCGCTGGCTGCGCCGCCTCCCGCTGCTCCCGGCACTGATCTATGTCGTGGTCGTCACCCAGGTCCCGTTCGTGGTGACGCTGTGGTACAGCTTCGAGAACTATTTCTGGGACCAGCCGGGCAGCGCGAGCTTCGCCGGGTTCAGCAATTACACGACGGTCTTCACCAGCTCGGCCTTCCGCGGCTCACTGCTGCGGTCGGTGGTCATGACCGCCAGCTCCGTGATCATCGCGATGATCCTGGGAGTGGCCTTCGCCATCCTGCTGGACCGGAAGTTCTTCGGCCGGGGCGTGGTCCGGACGCTGATCATCACCCCGTTCCTGGTCATGCCGGCCGCCGCGGCGCTGGTGTGGGCCGGCCCGATGCTGGACCCGACCTTCGGCCTGCTCAACTACCTGCTGCAGCCGTTCGGCGTGCACCACGTGGCCTGGCTCAGCGCGCACGCCCTGATCTCCGTCATCGCCGTGATGATCTGGCAGTGGACGCCGTTCATGACGCTGATCGCGCTCGCGGGACTGCAGAGCCAGCCCCCCGACACCCTCGAGGCGGCCAAGGTCGACGGCGCCGGCGCGCTGGCCACCTTCCGCGAGCTCACCCTCCCCCACCTGCGGCCCTACATCGAGCTGGGGATCCTGCTGGGGTCCATCTACCTGGTCAACGCCTTCGACGCCGTCCGGCTGATGACCAACGGCGGACCCGGGACGGCCACCACCAACCTGCCCTTCTACCTCTACCAGCAGGTCAACTACGCCTTTGATGTCGGCGGAGCCGCCGCGGCCGGCGTCGTCACCGTCATCCTGACGATCATCGTGGCCACGTTCGCGCTGCGGATGTTCGCCCGGGTCTTCCAGTTCGAGGAGGCCGGAGCATGACCGCCACCGCGGTGCGTCCCCGCCGGCCCCGGCTGCGCGAGCTGTCGGGCCGGGCCGGCGGGGGTGCTGGCCTGGGTCGTCGGGATCGCGTTCTTCCTGCCCGTGCTGTGGATGGTGCTCACGGCCTTCAAGCCCGAGTCCGCGGCGGAGACCTGGCCGCCGAAGTTCGTGTTCAGCCCCACCCTGGCCGAGTTCCGCCTGGTCTTCTCGGGCATGGGCCCGTTCCTGGCGCACTCGGTCATCGCGACGGTCGGGTCCACCATCCTGGTCCTGCTGCTGGGCGTCCCGGCCGCCTACGCGCTGTCCGTGCATCCGGTTACCCGCTGGCGCGACGGGCTGTTCTTCTTCATCTCCACCAAGATGCTGCCCATCGTGGCCGCGATCGGGCCGATATATGTCATCGCGCAGCACACGCACCTGCTGGACAGCATCTGGCTGCTGATCATCCTCTACACCGCGATGAACCTGCCGCTGGCGGTCTGGATGATCCGCTCCTTCATGCTGGAGGTGCCCGCCGAGCTGCTCGAGGCCGCGCAGCTCGACGGCGCCGGCCGCATCCGGGAGATCACTGAGGTGATCCTGCCCGTCGTCTCCCCCGGCCTGATCTCGACCGCGCTCATCTGCGTGATCTTCGCCTGGAACGAGCTCTTCCTGGCGATCAACCTGACCACCACGAACGCCGCGACGATGCCGATGTTCCTGATCAGCTCGGTGCCCCAGGAGGGCCTGTACATCGCGCACCTGTCGGCGGCCGCCACGGTCGCCTCAGTCCCGGTGATCATCGTGGGCTGGATAGCCCAGCGCTCGCTAGTCCGCGGCCTGGCCATGGGAGCAATCAAGTGAACGGCGGAGGTCCGGAATGGCCACGGTGAGGTACGTATCGGCGAGCCGCGTCTACGCCAAGGACGCCCCGCCCGCTGTCGACGCTCTTGATCTGCAGATCAACGACGGCGAGTTCATGGTCCTCGTCGGGCCGTCGGGGTCGGGCAAGACCACGGCGCTGCGCATGCTGGCCGGCCTGGAGCCCCTCGACGGCGGGGAGATCGACATTGACGGCCGGGACGTCAGCTTCGTCCACCCGAAAGACCGGGACATCGCGATGGTGTTCCAGAACTACGCGCTGTACCCGAACAAGACCGTCGCCGAGAACATGGCCTTCGCGCTCAAGATGCAGGGGGTGAACCCCGCTGAGCGGCTGCGCCGGGTGCGCGACGCCGCCCGGGTGCTGGACCTCGACGAGCAACTGCTGGACCGCAAGCCCAAGCAGCTATCCGGCGGGCAGCGGCAGCGCGTCGCCATGGGCCGGGCCATCGTCCGCGAGCCCAAGGTCTTCCTCATGGACGAGCCGCTGTCCAACCTCGACGCCAAGCTCCGCGTGCAGACCCGCAGCCAGATCGCCGAACTGCAGCGCCGCCTGGGAGTCACCACCGTCTACGTGACTCACGACCAGGTGGAAGCCATGACGATGGGCAACCGGGTGGCGGTGCTGAGCCAGGGGCGGCTCCAGCAGTGCGCCACGCCGCGCGAGCTGTATGACAGCCCGGTGAACCAGTTCGTCGCCGGGTTTATCGGATCGCCGGCCATGAACCTGCAGACCGCGCCGCTCGCCGAAGGCGGTGCCCGGGTGGCAGGCCAGACGCTGCCCCTGCGCCCGGCCGTGGCCGCCGCCGCTGCTGAGGCGGGCCTGCGGGAGCTGGTCATCGGCATCCGCCCCGAGCACCTGCACCTGGCCAACGGATCCGGGGAGCTGGCCGGCGAGGTCATGCTGGTCGAGGAGCTGGGCGCCGACGCCCTGCTGCATGTCCGGCTGGCCGGCGACAGTAACCCGGTGGTCGCCCGCGCCGAGGGACGCCGGCCGCCCGCGCCGGGCCAGCGGGTGACCTTCCACGTCCAGCCCGAGGACATCTTCACTTTCCACCCCGAGACCGGCGCCCGCCTTGCCGGCTGAGGCGCAGCCGCTCACTGCCGCGACGCTGCCGGAGCTCAGGACCCGGCTCCGGGTCCCGGCTTATGACCGGCGGCTGGTCACGCCCGGTGTCGTGCACATCGGCGTCGGCGGCTTTCACCGCGCGCACCAGGCGATGTACCTCGATGCCCTGATGACGGAGGGGACGGCACTGGACTGGGGCATCTGCGGCGTCGGCGTGATGCCCGCGGACCGGCGCATGCAGCAGGTCATGGACGCGCAGGATGGCCTGTACACCCTCGTGATCAAGCATCCCGACGGCACCTGGGAGCCGCGCGTCGTCGGCTCCATCGTCGAGTACCTGTACGCGCCAGACGATCCCGAGGCGGTCATCGCGAAGATGACGGCTCCGGCCACCCGCATCGTCTCGCTCACGATCACCGAGGGCGGGTACAACGTCGACGACGCCTCCGGTGATTTCGACGAAACGAACCCGGCCGTGCTCGCTGACCTCGAGCCCGGTGCCCTGCCGCGGACCGCGTTCGGCCTGGTCATCGATGCTCTGCGGCGCCGCCGGGACCGCGGCCTGCCCCCCTTCACCGTCATGTCCTGCGACAACCTGGAGGCCAACGGGCAGCTGGCCCGGCGGATGTTCACCGCTTTCGCCCGGCTGCGCCAGCCCGGCCTCGGTGACTGGGTCGACCGGGAAGTGCGGTTCCCCAGCTGCATGGTCGACCGCATCACCCCCGAGACCACCGACGCCGACCGGGCTGAGGTCCGCGAGCGGTTCGGCATCGACGACCGGTGGCCGGTGGTCTGCGAGCCCTTCACCCAGTGGGTGCTCGAGGATGACTTCCCGTCCGGCCGGCCCGCCTATGACCAGGCCGGGGTCCAGCTCGTCCGGGACGTGGAGCCGTATGAGCTGATGAAGCTGCGGCTGCTTAACGGCAGCCACCAGGCCCTGGCCTACCTGGGCTACCTGGCTGGCTACCGGCTGGTGGACGAGGCTGCCAGGGACCCGATGTTCTCCGATCTCCTCCTCGGCTACATGGACGAAGAGGCCACCCCGACCCTGCCGCCGGTACCCGGGATCGACCTCGGTGCCTACAAGCGCACGCTCATCGAGCGATTCAGCAACCCGCAGATCCGCGACACTATCGCCCGGCTGTGCGCCTTCAGCTCCGACCGGATCCCCAGATGGGTGCTCCCGGTGATTCGCCAGCAGCTGGCCAGCGGGGGCGAAATCCGGCGCTCGGCCGCCGTCGTGGCCAGCTGGGCTCGCTACGCGGAGGGCACCGACGAGGACGGCCAGCCCATCGAGATCGTCGACCGGCTCCGGGAGAGCCTGACCGAGCGAGCCCGCTGGCAGCGCGACGACCCGGACGCTTTCATCGCTAACCGCGCCGTGTTCGGGGACCTGGCGGAGAATCAGCGTTTTTCCTCGGCCTACCGGGCGGCGCTCACCTCGCTGCACGAGCGCGGGACGCGGGCAACGCTGGCGTGGCTGGCCGATGGCAAGCCGGCCTCCTGAGCCACGGTCCTCAGCCCGGGTCGCGCTGGCCTGGCCTGGACCTCCGGCTTAAGCCGCCGATCGCCGGAGGACGGCGGCCGACGCCAGCGCGATGACAGCCAGGCCGATAGCGCAGCCGAGGGTGGCCCGGAAGTCGCCGAAGGCCTGCGAGCTGAATCCGACGGCGATAACGGGCACGGTCAGCCCGATGTAGGCGAACACGAAGTAGGTGGAGATGACCTGGCCCCGGATCTGGGCCGGGGCGAGCCGGTTGGCCACGGCCAGGCTGCCCATGAAAACCGAGCCGGCGGCCACTCCGCTGACGACCGTCGCGGCCAGGAACAGCGGCATGGAGGCGGCCGAGAGCCCGGCGACGAGCAGGGCCAGCGCCGCCAGGAGCACCGTGAGCCCGGCCAGCATCACGGGCCGGCCCGGCAGCCGGGCTCCGGCCAGCTGCGTGCCCGCTCCCACGGCGAAGCACAGGAAGACCACCGCCCCCGCGACGGCGTGGCTGCCGTCGTGCAGCACGCTGCCCAGGAACGTCGGCGCCAGCGCGCTGAACAACCCGAGCAGCGAGAACGCCGCGAAGCCCGCGAACCCGGCCGCCAGGAACTCCGGCCGGCCGGCCTGCGGGATGCCCAGGCCACGGAACCTCAGCGACAGCGGCGAGCGCTCGCGGACGGTCTCCGGGATCGCCAGGAGGCCGAGCCCGGCAATGGCCACCAGCCCGAGCTGTGCCACGAAAGGCAGTACCGTCGGCCAGGGGGCGTACTGGGCCAGCAGGCCGGCCAGCAGCGGGCCCAGGCCGAGGCCGCCCATGTTGGCCGTTGTCGACACCAGCGACGCGCGGCGCCCGGCACCGGGCCGCGCCGTCTCCGTCAGCGCCGCCGTCGCCGCACCGGTCATCAGCCCGGCCGACAGCCCGGATAGCACCCGGCCGGCGAACAGCCAGCCCAGCCCTGGCGCCAGGATGAAGATCACCGCGCTGACGATGCTCAGCCCGATCGCTGCTGCCAGCACCGGGCGCCGGCCTACCTGGTCGGATGCGCGCCCGGCTACCAGCAGCGCAGTGAGCACCCCGACTGCGTAGGTGGCGTAGATCAGCGTGACGATGCTCGTGGAGAAGTGCCACTGCGCCTGGTAGATCACATACAGGGGAGTCGGCAGGGTCGTGCCGAGCATGGTGACCGCGAACGCGTAGGCGATCAGCCAGAACGCGGTGCGGCGGGCGGGCCGCCGGCCCGGCCTGGCAACGGCCGCCGACGGGTCAAGACGGTCGGCACACGGCCGGCCCGCCGTGCTGCGCTGGCTCGCGCCTTCGCTCATGCCGACTTCCCCCGTAATGCGGCTTATACCCAGACATGCCGGCCTGGTCAGCGACCGCGGGCCGGCGGCTCGGCATCACCATGCCCCCCGGCATGCCAGCAGAACGTGTCGCGCGCAGCTGAGAACAGCGTCCTGGCCCGCTCCGCGCACTACCCCTCGGGCCGCGGCAGGCCCGCGCCGGGCTCGCCGGCCGGCCGCAGCGCCGCACGGCCCAGCCAGTGGGTCGCTAGCAGGGCCAGCTCGATGTGCAGGCGGTTCTGGACGATGGGACGCTGCAGGATCTCCTCGGCCTTGCGCACCCGGTACTGGACCGTGTTCTTATGCAGCATGAGCCGCTCGGCTGTCGTTTTGTAGCTGCCGTTCTCCTGCAGGAAGACCCGCAGGGTGTCACGCAGCCGGGCATGGTTCTCATCGTCATCGGCCAGCGCCCCCAGCGTCTCGGTGGCCCAGGCCTGCAGCAGCTCGATCGAGCCCGACATCAGGGCCAGCGGCGCGACCTCCCCGAAGCTGGTCACGACCTGGCCGGACGGCCCGGCCGCCAGCGCGACCGCCTGGGCGCCCTGCGCCTGCTGATGGGTGCGGCGGAAACCCGCCAGCCCCAGCCCGGGCTCACCGAAAGCGAACCGGATCCTGTCGGCGGGCCCGATGCCCCTGGCGCTGAGTTCCGGCCATGCGATGTCGTGCCGGGCGCCGAGCGGCAGCCAGGCCCACGCGGAGAACTCGTCCTGCGGGATGAAAATCGGCCGCCCTTCACAGCGGGCCTTGGCCGCGATCTCGGCGGTTACCTGCTCCAGCCGCCCGAGCGCGTCACCACCGCCGGGAGCCCCGGTGATCCAGGTCACCACGCCGAGGTGGTGCTGCCTGAGCCGGTAGCCGAGCATGGCCTCGGAGGAGCTCACGTCTACCTGCTCGCCGCTGAGCAGGGCGCGGACGCGCGCCGCGCGGGCCGCGCTCTGGTTCCTGAGCCAGTTCTCCTTCTCCGATTCATAGGACGAGACGAGTTCTTCTGACACATGGTCAATGTAAGAAGCCAGGACCCGGGCGATACGCAGCCCGGCTTCGCTGACGACAGCAGCGCTGTCGGTCTGCCGTCCCAGTTCCTGCAGGCACCAGTCCTCGAATCGGGCTGACCCGATGCGGTAGGCGCGCAGCAGCGCGGCGATGGGGACACCGCGCTGCGCCAGCCGGCGGGCGTATTCCTCCGCTGACGCCGGGGCACGCACATTCTCCAGCTCAATGCCGTGCTGCAGAACGTGCAGCACGGTGGCCACGTTTTCGGCGACGCTGGATTCCAGCAGCGCCAGCACCTGCTTGTCGCTGTGCAGCTGCGGTATCTCCCGGACGATCAGGCCGTAGATGTCCGCGGACATCTCGGCGGCCCGCGGATCAAGCGCGGCGGAGACGGAGGCGGCACTCTCCGCAGCGGACCGGCTCGACCTGTCCATCGACGGATCGTACGTCACCCCCGGAGCCACGGATAGTGCGTCACCTGCGGACGCGGCTACCCGTCTGCTGCGGCGCTGTCAGGCTGCTTCCCGCACCGCCGGCTTCGCCTGGACGCGGCGGCCCAGCTGCCGGAGCTGGACGCCGGCGGCGATCTGGGCGAACCCGTAGATCATGCTGTACAGGCCGAACAGCAGCGCGAGGGTGATCGCACCGACGCCGGGGCGGGCGAAGAGCACGATGCCGAGGGCAACAGACACCAGTCCGGCGGTGATGAACATGGCGCGCGTGCCGGCGGTCTCCCCGGTCTGGAATCCAGCCAGGATCTCGGCGAATCCGCCGATCAGCGCCCAGGCCGCGACGATGATCACCAGGACCAGCGCGGTGGGCCCGGGCCAGGCCAGGGCGACCACGCCGGCCGCCAGGTCGGCCAGCCCGAGCAGGAGGTGACCGAGGACCGGCCCGGCGCTGCGGCTGCTGACGGCCCGCGCGGCCTGCAATCCCGCGTCCATGAATGCGTAGATCGCGAACAGGATGACTAGCGCGAGGATCGTGACGCCCGGCCACGCGACAGCGGTGATGCCGACGGCGAGAGCGAGAATGCCGAGCAGGATCAACGAGATGGCGGGTGACTTGAACACGACAGGCGTGCCTTTCGCTCGATTATGTCGGCGGTGACGGAGTCGGGCGGCTGGTCGGCATCCACCGCGATCAGGATTCCCCGTTCGGTGTAGTAGCCGACGAGCGGGCCCGTCATCTCGGTGAACACCCGGAGCCGGTGCCGGATCACGCCGGCGGTGTCGTCGGTGCGGCCGCTCTGCCGGGCGCGGTCCAGCAGGCGCCGCGTCAGCACCGCCTCCGGCGCGTACAGGTAGACCGCCGCCTCCAGTGCCACGCCGAGCCGGGCCGCGAGTTCCGCGGCGGCGGTGGCCTGGGGAAGGCTCCGCGGAAAGCCGTCCAGGATGTATCCGCCGCGGGCGGCCGCCTCGGTGACGGCCGGAGTCAGCACATCGAGCACGATCTGGTCGGGGACGAGATCGCCGCGGTCCTGGCAGGCCGCGATTTCCCGGCCGAGCCGGCCCCGGCCCGGGCCTGCGCTCGCAGCAGGTCACCGGCGGCGATGTGCCGCACGCCAGACCTGGCCGCCAGCCGCTCGCCCTGCGTGCCCTTGCCGGCTCCGGGCGGAGCGAGCAGCAGCAATCTCACGGCGCGGTCAGGCTCGCCGGGATGACGATGTCCCGCTTCTGGATCTTGCCGGTCGGGCCCTTGGGCAGCGCGTCCATGATCCACACG
The DNA here is from genome assembly GCA_963780555.1 of uncultured Actinomycetota bacterium. Lineage (GTDB taxonomy): Bacteria > Actinomycetota > Actinomycetes > Streptosporangiales > Streptosporangiaceae > DASUBV01. The sequence goes on from CAWACD010000002.1 coordinate 2,615,467, forward strand.
TGCCGCGGGTACTTGTACGCCGCGACCTGGCTCCTGACATAGTCGCGCAGCTCCCCGGCGGTGATGACGGCGCCCGGCTTGAGGGCCACCGCGGCCCCGATCTCCTCGCCCAGGGCCGGATGCGGCAGGCCGATCACGGCGGCCTCGGCGACCGCGGAATGCTCATAGAGGACCTCCTCGATCTCCCGCGGGTAGACGTTGTAGCCGCCGCGGATGATCAGGTCCTTCTTCCGGTCCACGATCGAGAAGTAACCCTCTTCGTCGACCCGGGCCAGGTCACCGCTGTGGAACCAGCCGTCGCGAATCGCCTCGGCGGTGGCCTCCGGGCGGCCCCAGTAGCCCTTCATCACGTTCGGCCCGCGGATGACGATCTCGCCCACCTCACCCTGCGGGACCTCCTGGTCTTCGTTGTCCACGACACGCATCTGCACGTCCCGGATCGGCGTGCCGATCGAGCCGGGCTTGCGCTCCCGGCCCGGATGGTTGAACGAGGCGACCGGCGAGGTCTCGGACAGGCCGTATCCCTCCAGCACCGGGACACCGAACGCGTCCTCAAAGCCGCGTAGCACCTCGACCGGCAGGGCCGCGCCGCCGGAGATGCAGGTCCGCAGCGAGGAGGTGTCGTAGTCCGCGCGGTCAGGCTGGTGCAGCAGCGCCACGTACATGGTCGGCACGCCCTCGAACACGGTGACCCGGTGCCCGGCGATGATCCGCAGGGCGTGCCCGGCGTCGAACCGCGGCAGCAGGGTCAGGCACGCCCCGGATGCCACGGCCACGTTGAGCGCGACCGTCTGCCCGAACACGTGGAACAGCGGCAGCCCGCCGAAGATGACATCGTCCGGGCGCGCGCAAACGATGTCGGCCCGCGCCACCTCGGTGTTGCTGATCAGGTTGCCGTGCGTGAGCTCGGCGCCCTTCGGATGGCCGGTCGTGCCGGAGGTGTAGAGGATCACCGCGGTGTCCGCGTCGTCCCGGTCCGCCACCTGATAATCCGGGGCGGCGGCGGCCAGCAGACCAGGAAAGCTGACCCCGTCCACGACGACGGACTGCGCCCCGGCCTGCTCCGCGCCGCCGCGGGCCTGATCTGCGAAGGCATGCCAGGCGAACATGAGCCCGGCCCCGGAGTCGCTGAGATAGTAAGCGACCTCCCGTGCCTTGAGCAGGGGGTTCATCGGGACAACGACGCCGCCGGCCCGGAGCACGCCGTAGTACACCACGGGGACCTCGGCCACGTTGGGCATCATGATGCCGACCCGGTCGCCGCTCTCCAGGCCGCGCTCGCGCAGCAGGCCGGCCAGCCGGGCGCTCGCCTCGTCCAGGGCCTGATAGGTCATCGCCGCGTCGTCCACCCGCACGGCCACCCGTCCGGCGTGGCTGCGGGTGGTGTCCGTCAGGTTCCTGGCCAGGTTCGTCACGCGCTCATTGTCCGGCCGCAGGTCCAGGTGGTCGTCGGTCTCCGGTATCGAGCCTGACCCCGGGAGTTGGTACGCCGGCACAACCGTTGTGCCGGCGGCCCGAGGAAACGGCCCGCCCTCGTGCCGTCAGCACGTTATCGCCGGGTTCACTGCCCTTTAGCGTCGTGAGCACACCGCGAAGGGGGCGGGCTGAGCACCATGGAATTCGACGTCCGGATCGAGATCCCGCGGGGCAGCCGGAACAAGTACGAGGTCGACCACTCCAGCGGCCTGATCCGGCTGGACCGGACGCTGTTCACCGCGACGCAGTACCCGGCCGACTACGGCTTCGTGCCGCAGACTCTGGGTGAGGACGGCGACCCGCTTGATGCGCTGGTGCTGGTCCTCGAGCCGACCTTTCCCGGCTGCCTCATCCGCAGCCGCCCGATCGGCATGTTCCGGATGAGGGACGAGATGGGCGGCGACGACAAGGTCCTGTGCGTGCCCGCGGGCGACCCGCGCCAGGAACACCTGCGCGACCTCCATCACCTGCCCGAATTCCACCGGCTGGAGATCGAGCACTTCTTCCTGATCTACAAGGAGCTGGAGCCGGGCAAGAGCGTCGAGGGCGCGTCCTGGGCCGGCCGGGCCGCCGCCGAGGCCGAGGTGGAGGCTTCCCGGCGCCGCCTGCGGGCGACCGGGGGCCAGGAGGCGGCTGACTGAACGGGCGCCGTCCGCCCGCGCCCCGTTTGCTCTAGGTGAAGGCCCCGATGCCGGTGATGGCGCGGCCGACGATGAGCGTCTGCATGGTCTCGGTGCCCTCGAAGGTGTGGATCGCCTCCAGGTCCGCCATGTGCCGCATGACCTGGTAGTCCAGCAGGATGCCGTTGCCGCCGAGCAGGTCGCGCGCCTCGGCGGCGATCGCGCGGGCCTTGCGGGTGTTGTGCATCTTGGCCAGCCCGGCCACGGTGGGGGTCAGCGCCGGCCTCGGCCAGGCGGCCGATCTGCAGGCAGTACAGCTGCATCGCGGTGAGGTCCGCCAGCATCGATACCAGGCGCTGCTGGATGATCTGGAAGCCGGCCAGCGGCTTGCCGAACTGGTGCCGCTGCAGCGCGTACCGCAAGGCGGTGTCGTAGGCGGAGGTGGCGTGGCCCAGCGCCGCCCAGGCGCAGGTGCTCCGGGTGGTGGCCAGGACCCGGGTGGTGTCCTTGAACGAGCGGGCCCCGGGCAGCCGGTTCTCGGCCGGCACCCGCACGTTGTCCAGGGTGATGTCGGCCTGCCACACCGAGCGCAGCGACACCTTTCCCTCGATGACCCGAGCCTGGTAGCCCGGCGATCCCTTTTCCACGACGAATGCGCTGACCTGGCCGTCGTCGGCGTTGCGGGCCCAGACGACGATCAGGTCGGCGACGGTGCCCAGGCCGATCCACCGCTTGCGGCCGTTCAGCACCCAGCTGTCGCCGTCCTGGCGGGCCGCGGTTTCCAGGGCGACCGAGTCCGAGCCGTGCTCGGGCTCGGTCAGCGCGAAGGCCCCCAGCTTGTCCATCCGGGCCATGCCGGGCAGCCACCGCGCCTTCTGCTCCTCCGAGCCGCACAGGGCGATGGACATCATGGCCAGGCCAGCGTGCACGCCGAGGAACACGCCGAGGCTGCCATCGCCGCGGTGCAGCTCCATCGTGACCAGCCCGCACGCCATCGGGCTCATCCCGGCGCTCCCGTAGCCCTGGATGTCCTCCCCGACGATGCCGAGCTCGGGCAGGCGGCGGACCAGCGGCCACGGGATCTCGGCCCGTTCCCAGTACGGGCCGATGACCGGCACCACCTCCTCGTCGACGAACCGCCGGACAGTGATGAAGTGCGACCACTGCTCGTCGGTGAACTGCTCGCGGACGGAGAAGAAGTCCGTCCCGAGGGATTCCCCGAGATGCGCACTCGTCACTTGCGTCATTGCTGGCTCCCCTCCGCGGTGCGGCCGGCATCAAGGAACGCCTCTACGACGGAGGCCAGCCGCTCCGCGTCGGCGGCCAGCTCGAGGTGGCCGCCGTGGTAGATGTGCAGCTGGCTTCCCGGGATCAGCTGGTGCATGATCCGCGCGTTGACCAGCGGGATGATCGGGTCGTCGTCACCGGCCAGGATCAGGGTGGGCGGCCGCAGCCTCGGCAGCCACGGCAGGCTGGTCCAGCCGACGCCGGAGATCAGCTGGTAGTAGTAGCCTCTGGCCGGGCCCAGGCGGGTGGTGGCGTGCAGCAGGTCCCGGGCCAGGGCCGGGTCTGTCCGCGCGCTTCCCCCGTACAGGCCGCCGGCGATGCGGGCCGCGTGTCCCGGGTCCCGGTGGCGTCGCGGTGAGAGCATCCGGAGCAGGACGCACGGGCTGCCGGGGACCATGAGGGCGCCGGTCGCGGTCGCCACCAGTACCAGGCGGCGCACCCGGTCCGGGCGGCTCAGCGCGAACTGCTGCGCGAGCCCGCCGCCCCAGGAGATGCCCAGGACATCGGCCCGGCCGTAGCCGAGCCCGTCGAGCAGGCCGGCCAGCAGCGGAGCCAGCGTGCCCAGGTGGTAGGGGATGACCGGGGCCGGCGAGCCGCCGATGCCCGGCATATCGAACCGGATGACGGGCCGCCTCGGATCGAGCGCGTCGACGAACGGCTGGAGCAGCTCCAGGCTCACGCCGATGCCGTTGCACAGCAGCAACGGCGGCCAGCCCGCGGTCCCTTCCCGCACGGAGACGCGGATGGCCCGGCCACCGATCCGCAGGACCCGCATCCGCTCGGCCGGCCTGGCCCGCCGCAGCCGGCTCAGGGCCCGGTCCAGGCCAGACCCCGCGCGGTCGCCGGCCGGTCCGGGATGGGACGGGTCAGTGGTCATAGACATAGGTACCTGGCGCGTCGGAGACCGGCACCAGCCCGCCGCCGCCTAGTTCGCCGGGCGCGGCCTGCTCCTCCCCGCACCGCTCGGCCAGCCAGCCTGCGTAGTCCGGCCACCAGGACCCGCGGCAGGTCTCCGCCCGGTGCAGCCACTCCTGGGGGTCCTCCGGGCACTCCTTTGAGATCTGGTAGCTGGCCTTGTCGTTGCCGGGCGGGTTGACCATCGCGGCGATGTGCCCGCTGGTGGACAGCACGAACCGCTGGCGGCCGGAGAGCAGCTGGGTGGACCGGTAGCAGCTCTGCCAGGGGCAGATGTGGTCGGTGATCCCGGCGACAAAGTAGGTGTCGCGGTCAACGGCGGCCAGGTCCACCGGCGAGCCGAGCATGGTCGCGCCGCCGGGACTGACCAGGGTGTTGCCCACGCCCAGCTGGAGGAAGTCGCGGTGCAGGCCCGCGGTCATCCGGGTGGTGTCCGCATTCCAGAACAGGATGTCGAACGGCGGCGGCTTCCGGCCGAGCAGGTAGTTGTTCACCCAGTAGTTCCAGATGAGGTCGTTCGGGCGCAGCCATGCGAACACCTCGGCCAGCGCCCGGCCGTCCAGGTAGCCGCGGGCCCGGGACGCCGCCGTGGCCAGCCGGGCGGCCCGCTCGTCGATGACCGCGCTGGCCAGGCCCGCGCGCGCCTGGTCCAGCACGGTGACCATCAGGGTGAGGGCCGCGATCCGGTCCTGCTGGCCGGCGTGGGCCAGGTGCGCGGCCACCATCGCCGCGATGATGCCGCCGGAGCAGGCCCCGGCGAGCGCGGTCTGCTCGCTCCCGGTGATCCGCTCCGCCGCGTCCATGGCGTCCAGGACAGCCTGACCGTAGGTGTCGAGATCCCATTTCGCCTGCCGGGCGTCCGGGTTACGCCAGGAGATCATGAACACCTGCTGGCCGCGGCTGACCAGGTACTGCGCCAGGCTCCGGCTGGGCGCCAGGTCCAGCACGTAGAACTTGTTGATCACCGGCGGGACGATCAGCAGCGGGACCTGCCGGACCGCGGACGTAACCGGGCGGTACTGGATCAGCTCGAACACCGGGGTTCGCAGGATCACCGACCCGGGCGTGACGGCCAGGTCCACGCCCACCTGGTAGGCGTCCGGCTCAACCATGGAGGGCACCCGGGGCGCGACGGCCATGTCGGCGGCAAACTGCCGCAGGCCCGTCAGGGCGCTCCTGCCGCCGGTGTCGATGGCGGCCTTCAGCGCCGCCGGGTTCAGCAGCGGGTTGTTGCTCGGGGCCAGCGCGTCGATCAGGTTGGTCAGGACGAACCCGACCCGCTCGGAATCTGCCTCGTCCAGCCCCGCCTCGGCAACGACGCCTTCGGCGGCCTGAGCGGCGGCCAGGTAGGCCTGCATCGCGCGGCGCAGCAGGGGGTTGCCCGCCCATCCCGGGTCGGCAAACCGGCGGTCCCGGCGGGACGGCTGCACCTGCGAGCGGCCCGCGGCGATGCGGGCCAGCTCGCCGGCCAGCAGCGTCCCGCGCCGGGCGACCAGCCGCGGCCTGGCCGCCAGTGCCGCGGCCAGGCGCAGGCCGGATCCGCCCGGGTTCACCAGCCGCAGCATGCCGGTGGCAGCATCGCTGAGCAGCAGGTCCAGCGGTGCCGCCGCAGCATCGGCCGCGGCGTGCGTGCTCGGATCGGTGTCGGCGCCCATTACCAGCCGAGCGTAGGCCGCGCGGCGCGCCCTTCCATTGGTCGCTCGTCACGAACCCCGGGTCAGCCGTGGGTCTGCGGGCACAGGCCCGCTGACGCGGCACTCGGTACTGGTATTCGGGTTCCGCCTTTCACGTCCCGCCGGGGCGCGCCGGAGCGAGGCCGGTCAGTTGCTCGCTGAGCTGCCAGAGCCGTCGGGCGGCCGCGTCGTCGCGGGCGGCCGGTGCCGGCTCGCGCAGCTGGCTCTTGACGTAGTAGCCGCCTGTCGCCCCGGCGACCTGCGGCGAGGTCGCCAGGTAGATGATGGTGGCCGCGCCGCGCTGCGGAGACAGCATGAACGGCCGCGCGAGCGTCACGCCGACACGCATGGGCAGCCGAGCCTCGCGGCCGAACCTGGTCCGCACCAGCCCGGGGTGCGCGCAGTTGGCGGTCACTGCGCCGCCCGCGATCCTGCGGGCCAGCTCGCGGGTGAACAAGATGTTCGCCAGCTTGCTGTTGGCATAGGCACGCCAGGGTTCCCAGCGGCTTTCCAGCTGCAGGTCATCCAGATCCAGGCGGGCCGCGCTGTGCGCGTCGGAGGTCACCGTGATCACCCGGGCCGGGCCGGCCGCGGCCAGCTTGCCCAGCAGCAGGTTTGTCAGCAGGAACGGCGCCAGGTGATTGACGGCGAGCACCTCGTCATAGCCGTCCGCGGTGACCCGGCGCTGGCCAGCCATCAGGCCCGCGTTGTTGACCAGGACGTCGATCCGCTCCAGCGCGCCGAGGCGGTCCGCGAGCGCGCGCACCTGAGCCATCGAGGCCAGGTCCGCGATCTCCAGCCGCGGCGCCGGCCCGCCCGCCGCGGCTACCTCGGCGGCCGCCGCCGCACTCCGGCCACGGTCCCGGCCGACCAGCACCACCTGAGCACCCCGCCGGGCTAGCGCAACCGCCGTCGCCTGGCCGATCCCCGACGTGGCGCCTGTCACCACGCAGACCTCGCCGCTCATCACCCCAGGCTAGCCGCCCCCAGCCGGGCGGGGAGCGGACAGCCATACCGCCTCAGGCCGCACAGCCCAAGGTCTCAGGGGCTCACAACGGAGTGGTGGCGGTCGGCTCCAGCGGCACGGTTTCCTTGCGCAGTACCCCGGCTGACTGGCTCTCGATCCGCGGCCGGAGGTACAGCAGGTACCACGCCAGCCCGGCGATCTCCGCGCCGAGCAGGTAGGTCGCGGCGGTGTGACCCTCGTGCGGCGTCAGGGCGATGATGATGACGGCCGCGGTATACAGCAAGGCGATGACCGCGACCGGCACGAACCAGCGGCCGAGGGAGAAGTCGCCGCGGCGGCCGGCCGGGATGGTGCCCTTGCGGTGGGCATAGAACGCACCGCCGACAGTCAGCAGGTAGATGAAGTAGTACGCGACGCTGCAGATGGACACGACATTGGCGGCGATGCCGGCCGACAGCAGGTTGATCCCGATGCCCACGGCGGCGACGAGCACGATCGACGCGACCGGCGTGCGCGTCCTGGAGTTCACCCGGCCGAGCAGGCCGGAGGCCGGCAGCATCTTGTCGCGCGACATCGCAAACGTGAGGCGGGTCGCCACGACCATGTTGGCCAGCACACAGGAGAAGATCGCCAGGAAGACGATGACCTGCAGGATGCCGGCGGCGACCGCGCCGAAGTGGCTCTGGAAGATGTAGATGAGCGGGTTCTTCGGCTGCCCGAGCAGTGCCGTCATGCCGTGCGGGATCGCGATCAGGAATCCGACGATCATGAACAGGCTGGCCCCGACTGAGACGTAGTTGGCGCGGATCATCGCGAACGGGGTCACCGACCGCGGGTCATTGGTCTCCTCGGCCAGGTCCGCGGCGCCTTCCCAGCCGATGAAGCAGTACAGCGGGAGCAGCGCCGCCAGGATAAAGCCGTACCAGAGGGCGCCCCCGGTGGTTCGCTGCGTGGAGACCAGGACCGGGAAGCCGGCGTCGTGATGGAAGAAGAAGATGGCGCCGAAGAACAACAGCGCCGCCGCGCCCACCGAGCCGGTGATCTCGAAGAAGACCCCGGTGTTGTTGACCGCGCTGACGGCTTTGATGCTGATGATGTTGATCAGGCCGGCCACCACCATGGCCAGGGCCGCAAACAGCACGATGTCACCGTGCGTCGGCGACTTCCAGATGTCACTGGCGAACACGCTGGCCAGCGCCACGGCGGTCGCAGCGGTGCCGGCCATGAAGGCGAGCAGCGCGGTGTACCCGGTGAACCAGCCGTAATGCGGGTTGATCAGGCGCGAGTTCCACTGATAGGCGAAGCCGGTGATCGGGATGCGCGCGGCCAGGTGGGCGTATACCAAGACGATGAGGAAGACGCCGGCGGCACACGGGATCCACAGCCAGACCCCGGCTGCGCCGGCCGTGCCGAACAGGCTCGGCAGCAGGAAGAAGATGGCCGTCGTGATGCTGATCATCGAAAACGCGATGGCGAACGAGCCATAGGGACCAAGGGTGCGCCGCAGAGACTGGAGGTACCCGAACTGATTCAGGTCACCTGCGTCGGCGGCGTCGGACAGCTGGACTCCTGGGTCGGTCAACGTTCTGCCCCTTTCCTGAGGTGTGGTCGCCGAACGGGCCGCGGCTGGGACGTCAGCGGCTCTCGACGGCGGTGAGGACCTGGTCGAGTACGTCGAGCACCCGGTCCAGCTGCGCGCGGGTGATGGTGAAGGGCGGCTTGATCTTCAGCACGTTGCCAAGGCCGGCGTACTTGGTCGTGCCGAAGATGACGCCGAGGTCCAGCGCCCGCCGGTAGACCTCCAGCGTCTCGGCCGTGGCGGGCTCCCTGGTCTGCTGATCACGGACGAGCTCGATGCCGATCAGCAGGCCCGGTCCGCGGATATCGCCGATGAGCCGGTGCCGCGGCTGCATCGCCAGCAGGCCGTCGGTGGCGTACTTCCCCATCTCGGTGCACGCCTGCAGCAGCCCGTCCCGCTCGAGCACCTGCAGGGCGGCCAGGCCGGCGGCCAGGCTGACGGGGAACTCGCCGAAGGTCAGCGCATCATCACCAGGCTGGAACCCGGTCAGCGCCGAACTGCACAGCACCCCGGCCAGCGGGAAGCCGCCGCCCACTCCCTTGCCGAAGACCAGGAGGTCCGGCGTGACGCCGTAGTGCTCGGCCGCCCACATCTTGCCGGTCCGGCCGAAGCCGGTCTGCACCTCGTCGAATATCAGCAGGATCCCGTGCTCGGTGCAGACCTCCCGCACCTCGCGGTAGAAGCGCTCGGGGAAGTCGAGCTGGGTGCCGTTGCCCTGAACGGGCTCCATGATGAGGGCCGGCGGCACGCCGGTCGCCCGGCGGGTGATCGCGTCCCGGAGCTCGGCGATGCAGTAGTCGACCTCGGCGTCGTCGCTGCGCCCCGACCGGTAGGCATACGGCTGCGGGACCCGCAGCACCGCGGGGTAGACGCGGTCGAACGCGTGATTGACGTGCGGCCAGCCCAGGCCCATGCTGGCCAGCGACCGGCCGTGGTATCCGTCGGCGAGGGCCAGCCACGGGCCGGTGTGATCCGGCCGGTTCTGCAGGGCCAGCTTCATGGCCATCTCGACGGCGAGGCTGCCGTGCAGGGTGAAGCCGATCCGCTTGAGGTCGCCCGGCGCGGCCTGCGTCATCGCCTTGCTCAGGAGCAGCAGCGGCACCGAGTCGAAATTGGACCGCAGGTGAGTGAGGTTACGGGCCTGAGCGAAGGCGGCGTCGACGACCTCGGGCACCGACGCGCCGATGTTGTTCGACCACGCCATCGACGTGCAGTCGAGATAGGCATGGCCGTCGGCGTCGAAGACCTCAGCGCCCGAGGCCCTGGTGATGATCAGGCCGGGCTCGCTCCCCGACGACCAGCCGGACAGCAGGGCGGCCCGGCCCGCGGCCAGGTCGTCGGCGGTATAACTAGCTGACACCGGGGATCCCCTCACTACTATTTCGGTTTCCGCCAACACTAAGGAGACGAATTCCCAAGGAGAAGGACGAATTAGTAGCAGCATTATGTTGACTGGCGACATAATCTTCACCACGGCGCGGCGTTCGGGACGCCTGCGGGACCAGCCAGGAGACCGCCATGGAGAACGTGACCCTGCGTCAGCTAGAGGCGTTCCTGGGCGTCGCGGAGGAACTGCACTTCGGCCGGGCGGCCGAGCGGCTGTCGGTGTCGGCGCCCTGGCTCAGTCACACCGTCAGGGACCTGGAGCGCGTCCTGCGGGTCGAGCTGCTGACCCGGACCACCCGGACCGTGCGGCTGACGCCAGCCGGCCAGGTCTTCGCCGGCCTGGCCAGCCAGATCCTGGCCGAGTTGTCATCGGCGATTAAGACCGTGCGCGGCCTCGCCGCGCCGCACGACACGCTGAAGCTCGGCTACACCATCGGCGCAGGCCTCGAAGTGGTGCCGCGGCTGCTGCGCACCTATCACCAGCGGGAGCCAGCAGCAGTAGTCGAGACCGAGGAGTATGACTTCACCGATCCGTCCGCCGGGCTCCGGGACAACCTGGTCCATGCCGCCGTCGTCCGTCCGCCGCTTGGCCTGGCCGGCCTGGTCTCCGTGGAGCTCGCCACCGAGCGGCTGGTCGCCTGCCTGCCCGAGGATCATCCGCTGGCCGCTCATTCCGGCCTGGGGGTTGCCGACGTACTGCCCGAGCCGATCGTTGCCGCGCCGGTCTCGCCCGGCCCCTGGCGCGACTACTGGATCCTGACCGACTACCGGTCGGGCCCGGCGCCCGTCGTGGCCGAGGCCAGCACCCTGGACGCCGAGATGCACATGGTGTCGCGCGGCGTCGGCCTCAGCGTCACATCCGAGGCGGTCGGCCTGTGGTACCGGCGGCCTGGTGTCACCTTCGTGCCGATCCTGGACCTGCCGCCGTGCTCGGTCGTGCTCGCCTGGTGGCCGCAGGACACCGGCCTGATCGCCGGGCTGGCCGCGGTCGCCAACGAGGTGCGCGCCCAGGTGGCCGAGTCTTAGTCAGACAGTCGTCACCTGCGCGCCGGCGTTGGCCAGGCTGCGCAGCTGGTCGCCGGTGATGCCGCGGTCGGTAATGATGTCGTCCACGTCGGTCACCATGCAGATCCGCGCGAACGTCACCTTGCCGATCTTGGAGCTGTCGGCGATGACGACGCTGCGGCGGGCGCGGCGCAGGAACGCCAGGTCGGTCTGCGCCTCCATCTCATCGTGAGTCGTGCACCCTTCCTGCGGGGTGAGGCCATCGACGCCGATGAACCCGATGTCGAAGTGGTAGTTGGCGAGCATCGCCTCGGCCGCGGGCCCGACCAGCTCAAACGAGCTGCGCACGATGCCGCCGATCACGACGAGCCGCAGGCCCGGCGGGCCGACCAGCTCGGATGCGATGTTGATCGCATTGGTCACGAAGGTGACGTCGCTGCGGTGCGCGAGCGCGCGCGCCACCTCCAGCGCCGTGCTGCCGCCGGTCAGGCCGACGACCGCGCCGTGGCCGGCCAGGCTGGCCGCCGCCGCGCCGATGCGCTGCTTCTCGGCCAGGCGGCCGGCCCCGTCGCCAGTGTCAACCAGCCGGGCCACCGCACCGCCGTGGGTGCGGACCAGCAGCTTGCCCGAGCTCAGGGCCTGGAGGTCGCGCCGTACGGTCGCGCCTGACACGCCGAGCGCCTGAGCGAGGTCGTTGACATCGACAGACCCGCGCTCGGCGACGCGATCCAAGATCGCCGTAAGCCGCTCCTGCTTCCGCACGCCTGGGATGCTATCAGTCAAGTGATCACTTATGCACACATGAGCGTTTACTGAGTACTTCGACTCCTTGTCCCCAGCACGACATCGTCGGTAATATGCCACTTCGATGGACGGTTGAACAACTTAGACATAAATGAGCATCTGGTCGCGCAGCCGACTGTGCACGTGCCAGCACGGCCCTGTGCCCTGGTCCGAATCCCCCGCGATGGCGGCGTAACGAAGGAGATGCGCATGGCGAGAACGGTGAGCAGCACACGAGGCCGCCCGGGCCGGGCGATCATGGCCGGAGGGGCGGCAGCGCTTGCCCTGTCGCTCGCGGCCTGCGGTGGCGGCAGCTCCGGCACCAACCCGGGCGCGTCGACCAAGACGTCAGGCGTGACGATCACGGTCGCGCTGGCAAACACTTCCCTGCCGAAGGCCGCGCTGGCCGCTTTCACCAAGCAGACCGGCATCAAGGTCAAGTGGGTCGACATCGACTGGGACAGCCTGCAGACGAAGATCTCAGCCGCGGCGACGGCCAAGACCTATTTCGCCGACGCGACGGACGTCGACTGGTCCCGGGTCGGCCAGCTCGGCAAGCTCGGCTGGTTCTACCCGATGGAGCAGTTCCTCAACACCAAGTCCATGGCGCCGGACATGCCGCAGATCGCGTCCTTCACCGTCGACAACCACGTCATCGGCATTCCCTATGACGCCTCGTTCATGGTGACGACCGTGAACAAGCACCTGTTCGCCAAGGCGCACATCACCAAGATGCCGACCACACTGGACCAGTACACCGCCGATCTCAAGAAGCTCCAGACCACCGGGGTCTCGGCGCATCCGCTGGACATCCCGTTCTCGGCGGCCGAGGGCCTGTCCACGTACTGGTATGAGACGACCGGTGCGCTCGGCGGCACCATCCTGGACCAGAGTTACAAGCCGCAGTTCACCAGCCCGGACTCCCCCGGCTACAAGGCCGCCGAGTGGATGATCAACGCGATCAAGACCGGCCTGGTGCCCAAGAGCAACATCAACGTCACCGACAGCCAGGGCATGCAGACCCTCATGGCCAAGGGTCAGGTGGCCAGCATTTACTCTGACTACTCCGGCAACGTCGGCACGCTGTACGACGTGCCCAGCTCCTCCTCAGTCCTCAACCAGGTCGAGTACATCCCGACGCCGGGCGCGACCGGCACCGCGGCCAACTGGAGCAACCCGGACGGCATCGGCATCCCGAAGGAAGCGAAGTACCCGAAGGCCGCCGCCAAGTTCATCCAGTGGTTCACCGGCCAGCAGCAGCAGGTCGACTTCGCCGGCGTCAACGGCCCGTCGAAGGCCTGGCCGACCTACCCGCTGCCGTCCCACCTCAGCGCCGTCAAGATCATGGCCGCGAAGGGCAAGCTGATCGGCGGCACCACCCTGAGCGCCATGCTGGCCACGTCCAAGCCGGTGTTCGAGGGCGGCGCGCCGCCCTGGTACCCGCAGTTCTCCAACTCCGTCTACACCAACCTGCATGCTGCTGCAGCCGGCTCCGAGACGGTCGCGGCGGCCATCAAGGCGATCGCGAATACAGCGAACGGGCTCGCGAGCTGATCCGCTGATGAGCAAAGCGTCGCTCCCCGACGAAGCCCAGGCCGCCCCGGCGGCCGTGCCGCCCGCCCGGCGCACGGCCGCCGGGCGGCGGCTGGCCCGGCGCCAGCAGTCCGGCCGGCCGCCGGAAGCCCGCCAGCGCGCGGCGCGGGGCCTGCCCTACCTGCTGGTCACGCCGCTGACCCTGTTCATCATCGGGCTCGCCCTGGTCCCGGCCGCGTTCACGATCATCGAGTCGTTCTACCGGGTTAACCCGCTCGATCCGCCGACGCGGTTCGACGGCATCGGCAACTTCCGCCGGCTGTTCGCCAACAGCGCGGTCCTGACCAGCATCGGCAATACGGCCATCTACGTCGCCATCGGCGTCGTGCTCTCGACCGTGCTGGGCATCTTCTTCGCGGTCGTGCTGCGCAAGCCGTTCCGCGGCCGCGGCCTGCTCATCGCGGTCCTGATCCTGCCGTGGGCCCTGCCCGGCGTCGTCGAGGGCATTCTGTGGACGGGCATCTTCGACCCGAACACCGGACTGCTGAACGGCGTGCTGTCCTCGGTGCACCTGGCCAGCCACGGCTCGGTGCTGCTCGGCGACAACCGCTGGCTGACGATCTTCCTCATCGAGCTGGTGCAGGTCTGGCAGATCACGCCGCTGTCCGCGCTGCTCGTGCTGGCCTCGATGCAGCTGATGCCAGAAGAGCTGTTCCAGGCCGCCGCGATCGACGGCTGCGGCGGGTGGCAGTCGTTCTGGCGGATCACCCTGCCGCTGGCCCGGCCAGGAGTGGCCGTCGCGATCGTGCAGGCGCTGATCGCCACGCTCAACGTCTTCGACCAGCCGTACGTGCTCAACGGGGCCGCCACCACCGGATCGTCGATCATCGAGCAGACGTACTTCATCAGCTTCCAGGACCTGGACTTCGGCGGCGGCTACGCGCTCTCGCTGCTGATCACGGTAGCCACCCTGATCATCTCGCTGGTGGTCGTCCGCGCCGTGTACCGGAGGGTTGACTATTGAGGCAGCAAGGACGCATCGCGCGCGGGGCCGGCTTCGCTGTCGTGCTGCTCTGGTCGCTGGTGCCGATCTACTGGTCGCTGAAGACGAGCCTGGAGACGGAGGCGGCGGCGAATGCGCAGAACTACGTGCCGCTGCATCCCACGCTGGGCAACTACGCGGCGCTGCTGACGCGAGGCGGGGACCTGCCCGGCCAGATCCGCCGGGCGACGCTGAACATCGTCATCGAGTGCGGCGCCGCCACCATCGTCACGGTCGTGCTGGCGACGCTGGCCGCGTACGCGTTCGCGCGGATGAAGTTCCGCGGCCGGCAGCCGCTGTTCTACGCCGTGCTGGCCACGATGGCATTCCCGGCCTACACCACGCTGATCCCGCTGTACCGGATCATGAGTGACTTCAACCTCGTGAACACCTACGCCGGCATCGTGCTCGTCTACGTGTCGGGATTCCTGCCGCTAGCGACCTGGGTGCTGCACAACTACTTCACCAACATGCCCATCGGCCTCGAGGAGGCCGCCCTCATCGACGGCGCCAGCAGGCTGCGGGTGCTGCGCTACATCGTGCTGCCGCTGGCCCGGCCGGGAATCATCTCGACGGCGCTCATCACGTTCCTGTTCGCCTGGGCGCAGTTCCTGTTCCCGCTGGTGCTGTCGACCGACTCGTCCACCCAGCCGCTGACCGTGGTGATCGCCGCGCTGCAGGGCCGCCACGTCGTCCCCTCGACGCTGCTCAATGCCGCCGGCGTGTTCGCCATCGCCGTTCCCGCGCTGCTCGCCCTGGCCTTCAACCGCTACATCGTCAACGGCCTGCTCGCAGGCCACAGCAGGTAAATCCGCCGTCCCCAGCACCCTGGAAGGGAGCAGCGTGCCCCAGAACTCGTTCGTGCTCATCGGCGCCGGCAGCACGGTATTCACGCCCGGCCTGATGACCGATCTGGCATCCTCGCCGGTCTTCGCCGGCTGGACCGTTCACCTGGTGGACCTGTCCGCCGAGGCGGCCGAGACGATGGCCCGGCTGGGCCGCCGGATCGCGAAGGAGCGCGGCGCTGACCTGACCTTCGTCGCTCACACCGACCGGCGCGAGGCGCTGCCCGGCGCGAGATTCGTCACCACCACGATCGCGGTCGGCGCGGCGGCCGGCTGGCTGCATGACGTCGAGGTGCCCGCCCGGCACGGCATCGCGCAGACCGTCGGCGACAGCGTCGGGCCCGGTGGCGTGCTGCGAGCGCTGCGGCACGTTCCCGAACTGGTCGCGATCGCCCGCGACGTGGCCGAGCTCGCGCCCGGTGCCCTCCTGGTCAACTACAGCAACCCGCTGACGGCCAACGTGCGCGCTATCGCGTCGCAGACGCCGGTCCGCGTCATCGGGCTGTGCCACGGAACCATGCACACCCTCGGTGCGCTGGCCGGCGACCTCGGCGTCCCGCGCGACGAGGTGCACGCCACCTTCGCCGGCCTCAACCACCTGTGCTGGCTGCTCGACCTGCGCCGGGGCTCGCACGACCTCTACCCGCGGCTGCGCGCCCTGGTCAGCGAGCGGGCCGGCGGGGCGGACGCGCCGTCGACCCGGCACGAGGGCGTGCACCTGCCCGTCTCCGCCGACCTGCTGCGGACGTTCGGCCGCTACCCGGCGCCCGGCGACCGGCACGTCTCGGAGTTCTTCAGCTGGTACCTGCGCGGCACCGACGGCGATGCCCTGCCGTGGGGGCTGCAGGGCGGGCGCGACGCGACGATGGAGTACATCGGCCAGAAGCACGACCTGTGGGACCGGCTGCACGGCCAGGCCGACGGCACGGTGCCGCTGGACGGGCTCGAGAAGCAGGAAGCCGAGCGGCTCGTCGCAATTGCCGCCGCGATCGTCACCGGGCACGACGCGGTCGAGCTCGCGGTCAACCTGCCCAACGAGGGGAAGATCTCGAACCTGCCCCCGGAGGCCGTCGTCGAGGTCCCGGCAGTGGTGGGCGCCGCCGGGGTCACCGGACTGGCCGTGGGCCCGCTGCCCGAGGCGATCGCCGCCGTGCTGAGCGCCCGCGCGCAGCAGCAGGAACTGACCGTGCGCGCCGCCCTGTCCGGCAGCCGCGCGCTGGCCATCCAGGCGCTGGCCCTCGATCCGCTGGTGCCCGATCCGAGGATCGCCGCGGCGATCCTTGATGACGCCATCGCCGCCCACGGCGGGACCATGGAACGCTTCGCGGCGGCGGTGCCGTGACCCGCGCCGCACGCACGTCGCTGAACCGGGACGCAGCGGAGGACGGCGCCAGCCGCTCCCCGGCGGGCCCGGCCCCTCTACGGCAAAGGAGCACGGCATGACCGTCGGGAGGGCCGATGGCAGGGCAGCTGACAGCCCGGCCACGGCGGCGGAGATCCGCCAGCAGCCCGGGCTGTGGCAGCTCGTGGCGGCCGATGCGGAGCGCCGTCGCAGGGCCACGGACGGCTTCCTGCGGCCACTGCTGAGCGATCAGCGGACCCGGATCGTGCTGTCGGGCGCAGGCACGTCCGCGTTCGCCGGGCAGGTGCTGGCACCCGCGCTGACCGGCCGGCTGCGCCGCCGGGTCGACGCGGCCGCGACCACCGACATCGTGGCCAGCCCGCGCGAGGTCCTCGGCGAGGACGTGCCGACGCTGCTGGTCTCGCTGGCCCGCTCGGGCGACAGCCCGGAAAGCACCGCGACCACCGACCTCGCCGACCAGCTGCTGTCGTCGGTCCGTCACCTGGTCATCACCTGCAACGGAGACGGCCAGCTGGCGAAGGCGCACGCGGACCGGGACGACTCGATGGTGCTGGTCATGCCGCCCGCGGCCAACGACCGCGGCTTCGCCATGACGTCAAGCTTCACCAGCATGCTGCTGGCCGCGCAGCTGACCCTCGACCCGGACGGATCCGCCGGCGGGCACGCGGGCCGGCTGGGCGCAGCCGCCGGCCAGCTGCTGGCCGAGCGGGGCGGCCAGCTCGCCGGGCTCGTCGCGCGCCGGTACCGCCGGGTGGTCTACCTCGGCAGCGGCGCGCTCACCGGACTGGCCCGGGAAGCCGCGCTCAAGCTGCTGGAGCTCACCGCCGGCCAGGTCGTCAGCTACTGGGACTCCTCGCTCGGCTTCCGGCACGGGCCGAAGGCGGTCCTGGAGGAGGGGACGCTCTGCGTCGTGTTCGTCTCCACCGATCCTTACTCCCGCCGCTACGACGAGGACATCGCCGACGAGCTGCGCCGCGCCCTCGGCGACGAGCACGTCGTCGAGGTCTCCGCGCACGCCGGCGGTGACCGGCCGGCCTGGCACGTCGGCGATCTCGGTGACCTTCCCGACTCGCTGGTCGCCCTGCCGTATGTCGTCCTCGCCCAGGAGCTCGCCCTGCTCACCTCGGTGGGGCTGGGTCTCACCCCGGACAACCCGTTCCCGTCCGGCGAGCTCAGCCGGGTCGTGCGCCGGGTCGGCATCTACCCGCTGCCCGGGCCCGCGTGACGAGCTTCTTCCTGGGCTGCGACAGCGGCGGGACTAAGACCGATCTTGTCGTCGTCACCGGCGAGGGCCGCCTGGCCGCGTCCCTGCCCGCCCCGAGCACCTATTACCTGTCGTCTGGCTCGCAGGGAATCGGGCTGGTCGGCGAGGTGCTGGAGGCGGCCGTTCCCGCCGTCTGCGCGCAGGCCGGGATCGTGCCGGGCGACCTCCGGTTCGCGTTCTTCGGCCTGCCGGGCTACGGCGAGGTGCTGGCGGATGTGCCGGTCCTGGATGCCGCGGCGGGCCGGGCGCTGCGGCACGACCGGTTCCGCTGCGACAACGACATGCTGTGCGGCTGGGCCGGATCGCTGGCCGGCGCCGATGGCATTAACGTCATCGCCGGCACCGGCTCGATGACCTACGGCCGGCGGGCCGGGACCGGCGTGCGGGTCGGCGGCTGGGGCGAGCTGTTCGGCGACGAGGGCTCCGGCTACTGGATCGGCGGCCGGGCGCTGCGCGCGTTCTCGAAGATGAGCGATGGCCGGGCCGATCGCGGCCCGCTGTACGAGGTGCTCCGCCGCGACCTGGAACTGGGTGCGGACATCGATCTCGTCGCGCTGGTGCTGCACCAGTGGCGCGGCGCGCGGCAGCAGATCGCGGCGCTGGCGCCGGCGGTCCGCGAAGCCGCCCTCGCCGGCGATAGCTGCGCTCAGGCGATCCTGGCCGATGCGGCAGCCGAGCTGACCGGGCTCGTCGACGCCACCCGGCGCCGGCTCGGGTTCGGCCCCGGCGAGGGCGTCCCGGTCTCCTACTCCGGCGGGATCTTCGCCATGCCGGAAGTACGAGACGCCTTCCTGGCCGGCATCCGCGACCTGCCGGCGAGTTACCGCGTGACCAGGCCCCGGTACGCGCCGGTAATCGGCGCCGCGCTCTACGCGGCGACCCTGGCCGGCACGCCGCTGGACGGCGCCGCACTGCAGGCGCTGCCTGCTACCCCGGCGGCGACCTGACCGGAACCGGCCGCCCATTTTCAGCGCGGTCGCGCCCTGCCGCCTAGGGCGGCGGATAGCGCCCTGCCTCACAGCCAGCTGGACAGGACGATCTGGGCGATGTTTCCGCCGGGGTTGTCGCGCACGCCGTAGATCGCTCTGGCGCTGACCCAGAGGATCATCCGCCCGAGATGCCCGGGGTATCGCTCGATCTTGGCGTTGAAGAAACCGGTGGCGGTGGTCTCGGTCCGCAGGAGCTCGTCGGCGTCATCGAGGTACTGCCGGGTCTCGGCGATCGTCCGCCCGGCGTCGTCGTCGCGGTACCTGTTCTGGTGCCCGGCGACGATATGCGCGGGCTGGAGAGCCTCGACGATGGCGATCGCTTCGCGCCACGGGCCGAAGCCGCCGACGGCCACGCTCTGGCCGAGATACATGTGAACTCCGTTGTAGATCACGTCCCCGGCGACAACGAGGCCAAGATCCGGGACGTGCAGGACGGTGCTGTCGTCGCTGTCGGTGTGGCCGACCTCGACGATCTGCAGGTCGTGTCCTTCGAGCGTGAGGCAGTTGCCCGGCACGGTCACCGCCGTGACCGGCGATGGCGGGATCCCCTGGTACAGCTTGTCCCACAGCAGCGGCCGCGTGCCGACGCTGGCGCGCATCTGTGCGATCGTCCCGGCGGAGGCAACGACGCGGGCCCCGAACCGTTCGGCGAGCAGCCCGGCAGCAAACCAGTGATCGCCGTGGCCGTGGGTGATGAAGATGTCCGTGAGCTTCCGGCCCTTGCCGGCGACCCAGTCGCCGAGCACCCGCGCCTGATCCTGCGTCAGCCCGGGGTCGGTGAGCACCGCATCGTCACGACCGTAGATCAGCGTGCTGGCCTGGGGGGAGAACAGCTTCGGCTCCCCGTTAGGGAGCAGGCCAGTGTCCTGCGGCGGCGGCTCATTGACGAATACGTCGTACCTGAGGTTCCCGTCCCGGTTCATGGTGCCTTCTCCCATCTTGTGCTCTGTGGCGCCCGGGTGCAGTTCTTCGCCGTGCGGTAGATGCGCTCGCGCCTCGCTGGCGCCTCCCCTGTCCCTGGAGTGTCTCTCTAACTTGCCCAGTCCGGTCCGGGCGAGCCCGCCGGGCCAGCAATCCGCGGGTAAGGGTGCGGGGCGGGTCCTCGACAGACAGCAAATCTGATCAGGTGACTGTCCGTGGCCGGATGCTTTACTGGCCCGATGACAGCAGCTGCAGATCGTGATGTACGTGTCGCCCTGGTGGCGGGCGCCACTCGCGGGGCGGGCCGGGCGATCGCGATCGAGCTGGCCCGGGCCGGATTGTTCGTGTATGCCACCGGCCGCAGCAGCCGGGTCTCGGGCCGCTCGGAGATCGGCCGGCCCGAGACCATCGAGGAGACCGGCGAGCTGATCCGGTCCGCCGGCGGGACCGGTGCTCCGCTCGTCACCGATCACGAGGACCCGGCGGCGGTTGCCGGGCTGATCGCGACCATCGAGCGTGCTCACGGCCGGCTGGACGTGCTGGTCAACGACATCTTCGGCGGGGACAGGTACGCCGAGTGGAACAAGCCGCTGTGGGAGCACGACTGGGCAGCCGGGCTGCGGATGCTGCAGATGGGCGTGCACACCCACCTCATCACCTGCCGGGCGGCGATCCCGCTGCTGCTCCGCACGGCCGGCACCGGGGGCAGCCGGGGACTCGTGATCGAGATGACCGACGGCACATCGGAGGCCAACGCGGCTTACCGGCGGAACGTCGGCTTCTACTACGACCTGGTCAAGGCAAATGTCGAGCGGATCGTGACGGGACTCAGCGCCGAGCTCACCGACTACCCGGTCACGGCGGTCGGCGTGACGCCCGGCTGGCTGCGCTCGGAGCAGATGCTGGAGAACTTCGGCGTCGCCGAGGGCAACTGGCGTGACGCCTGCGTCAAGACGCCCGGATTCGGGATCTCGGAGTCGCCCGCCTATGTGGCCAGGGGCGTCGCCGCCCTGGCTCAGGCCGCCGACGCTGACCGGTGGGCCGGCACGATCGTCAGCGCCCGCCAGCTCGCCGACGCCTACGACGTCACCGACATCGATGGCAGCAGGCCAGACGCCTGGGGCTACCTGGCCGCCTACGGATGGGACCAGCATGACGGCACGGGCATCGACCAGTTCCGCTGACCGACGAGGAGAACTGGCCGTCACCGGCGCCTGCGGCCACCGGGATCAGGGAGGGCAGCGCACGTGGAGATTGGTGATGTCGGCGGCCTGGCCGAGACTCTGGCCGGCGTGCGCCGCACGGCCCCTGACGGCCTCGCGCAATGGCGCTACCACGGCCGGCTGGTGGCCCGTCAGCTGGATGACACGCACCTGGTGATCCGCGCCGACTTCGATTACCGCGACTCGATCGTGCGGCAGTTCGCCGGGACGTTCAGCGTCCCGGACCGGTATCTCAGGCACATGATGGTGGTCGCGGACCTCGCCAGGGGCGACCGCGGCGCCATCGAGGATGCGCTCGAGGCGGCGTGGCAATTGCAGCGGAGCGCGGACTGACCGCGCGGTGCCCTACCCGCCCCAGATGTCCCCCACCGTGAAGCCGGTCGGGAACGGGTCGGTCGGGTCGACGACGTAGCTGGCGAAGCCGGTGATCCAGCCGTGGCCGGTGATCTCCGGGACGACCGCGGTGACGTCACCGAGCCGGACGGTATCCACCAGGCGTCCGGTGAAGACGGTGCCGAGGACGCTCTCGTGCCGGAACTCCGCGCCGATGCTCAGCTGGCCGCGCGCATGCATGGTCGCCATCCGGGCGGACGTTCCGGTGCCGCAGGGAGAGCGGTCGATGCAGCCCGTGAAGCTGCTCGGGTTGTCCCAGCTCGACGTGCCGGTGGACATGGTCACAGCGTTGCGGCGGTGATTTTCCGGCGATCTCGGCGGGGCGGACAGCTGGGAGATCGTCACTCCGGCAAGGCTGGGGTCCACCGGGTGCCGGACGGGGTACTGCTCGCTGGCCGCAAGCGTCAGCATCTCCCCGAACCTGACGATGTCGCGCCCCTCGCCCGGGGTCAGCTCGAGCCCGAACTGGCTGGCGTCGGCAATCGCGTAGAACATCCCGCCCCAGGCGATGTCGGCCGTGACGGTGCCGACCGCGGGAATCTCGACGGGCACGTCCAGGTGCGCGGCGAAGGCCGGCACGTTACGGAAGGTAACCGAGGTCGCCTTGCCGTGCTCGACGGTGGCGCGGATCTCGATCAGGCCCGCCGGCGCCTCCAGCGTGAAGGTGGTGACCGGCTCGGTGACGGTGACCATGCCGGTCTCGATCAGCACGGTGGCGACGCAGATCGTGTTGGTGCCGGACATGGCCGGGTACTCGACGTGCTCCATGATCACGTAGCCGTAGTCGGCGGCGGGGTTGCCGGACGGGAGCACCAGGTTGCAGCAGGACCCGGGGTAGCCGCGAGGCTCGCGGAGCATCAGCTTCCGCAGGTCGTCGTGGTGTTTTTCCAGGTACCGCGCCTTGTCCAGCATGGTCGGGCCGGGTACATCGCCCACCCCCCCGGTGATCACGCGGCCGGGCAGTCCGTCGGCGTGGGCGTCAACGGCCTGGATCATCCTGCCGATTCTCATGCGGCCTCCCAAAACGGTGTCAGCGTGAGAGTCGCGCGTCGTCGGACTCATCGGATGGGCCAGTCCACCAGATCTGAGCCCGGTGCGTCCAGGCGAGGGACCCGCCTGATCACCGGCCGGCGGGCGGGAACGAGTCAAGGGACGCCGCCAGCGGGAGATCACCCTTCGCCCGGGCCAGGGTCCGGGCGGTCTGTCGTTCCGCCGCCGCCCCGTCGAGATCTCCGGCCCGGTAGAGGGCGACGGCCCGGCACCCGTGGGCATGACTCCGGAGAGTCAGGAACTGGGTGCCGGCCAGGAGGCTCACCGCATCCGACGCGTGCCGGACAGCCGTCCCGTGATCCGCGGTCACGGACGCGAACGAGGAAAGCGCAGTCAGGCGGCGGGCCAGCCATTCGGTGTCGCGGGGCGCCGGCATGGTGTCGATATCAGCGATCACCCCCGGCGCCTCCCGCAGCCGGCCGGCCGCGATGATCACGTGCGCCAGATCCACCAGCGCAGTGGACTGGACCCAGCGATCGCCGGCTCGGCGGCCGGTGCGCAGGGCGTCGCGGATGGCCTCCTCCGCGCCCGCGTAGTCGGCCGCCATGGACCGCATCCGGGCATCAAAGATCGCCATCGCGGCGCCGGTCATGTTCAGGTCCAGGGCCGCAAGCCCGCGGCGGGACTGCGCCATCAGCGCGCCTGCATCGTCCTGCTGCCCGGCCATCGACTGCAGCACCGCCCGGAACCCGAGCAGCCCGAGCCGGGCAACGCGATCGCCCGCGGTCGCCGCCGCCAGCCCGGCCAGCCGGGCGAGGCCCTGCCGGACCGGGGTGCAGCCATCGACGAGGCTCCAGGCGATGTAGGTCTGGCCCACGGCCACCTCGAAGCTGGCCTCGACCCGCCTGGCGTGTCGCACCTGCTGCTCGCACTGCGCCATCGCGTCATCCGGCCGGCCGTTCATCCACAGCAGCTCGGCGTGCAGGTAGCAGGCCCGGGCCAGGCCCAGGTCATCTCCGCTGGCGAGGAATATCCTGGCCGCCTGCCGGACCAGGTCCAGTCCGGCCGTGACGTCGACCGTGCCGGGTGAGGTGTACAGGCGCGTGCGCTCGTGCTCCACGACGGAGCGCCAGTGCACCGCCGGGAGGCCGAGCCGGGTACCTTCCCGGGCGCCGAGGCCGGCGATTTCCGCGGCCCGGTCGAAAGTTCCCGCCTCGATGAGAGCGGCGGCCAGCGCGGGCAGCAGTTCCGCTGCGGCAGCCGACCGCGGCCCGAGCAGCTGCCGGGCCCGGTCCTGGAAGCCGATCTCGGCGGCAAGCTCGCCGCGGCGGTGGGCCTGGCGTGCTGCCTCGGCGAGCAGCTGGCCGGCCCTGGCCGCGAGGCCGCCACCCCGGTGCCCGGGGTCGCCGATGGCCATCAGGTGCCCGTGCGCTTGCTCCAGGTGGGCGGCCGGGGCGGCCGGCCCGGCGAGGCCGGGCGGCGTCAGCTGGCTGAGCCAGTCCGCATGCTGCTCGTGCAGCCGGGCCCGGTCGGCTCTGGTCAGCATGGCGTAGGCGGCCTCGCGGATCAGCCGGTGCCGGAACCCGACAGCCAGCGCCGCCGAGACCGCCGCCGGCCACCGGGACGACGAGATCCCGCCTGATCAGCGAGTCCAGGGCGCGGTCCAGGCCCGGGCTGGTGAGCTCCGCGGAGGTTCGCAGGCCAAGGCCGGCCGCGACCGACTCCAGGTGGAAGATGTCCCCCTCGATCGCGCCCCGCTCCAGCAGCATCCGCTCCTCCTGCGGAAGCAGGTCGAGCCGGGATGCCAGCAGTCCGTGCAGGGCGGGCGGGAAGGATGCCGGGCTGCCGGGCTGCTCCTGGAGGTGCCGGGCGAGCTGCTCCAGGTACAGCGGGTTCCCGCCTGCGGTGGCGACCATGTCATCCCTGGTGCTGTCGGGCAGCCCGGGGCCGTCGTCATCCGCGGTCACCTGGGCGAGGAGCACGCGGCTGTGCACCTCGCTCAGCGGCTGCAGCATCAGCGTCGTAGCCGGGCGCCAGCTAGCTGCCCAGCCCGGCCGGGTCTGCTGCAGTTCCGGCCGGGCCAGGCAGAGCAGCAGCACCGGCATTCCGCGCAGCGGCACGGCCAGCGCGTCGAGCAGGTCCAGCAGTTCCGGCGGGGCGTGCTGGACGTCGTCGAAGATCACAACTGCCGGGATATGCCGGGTGATGGCCGCCATGACCTGGCTGATGGCCCAGCGCACCTGCCCGCCCGTGCGCTCCTGGCTGCGGCCGAGGACCGCCAGGATGACCTCGCTGACGTCTGCGCCGACGCCGATTCTCGCTAGCCATTCTTCCGGCGCAGCGCCGCCGGCCGCCTGCTCCAGGATCTCCTGGACGGACCGGTAGGGGATGTCCTCGTCGTACAGCCGGCACCGGCTCCGGAGTACCACCGCATCGGGACGCGCCAGTCGCTCGAATTCCAGCGAGAGCCGGGTCTTGCCCATCCCCGCCTCGCCGAGCACCGTCACCAGCCGCCCGCCGCCGGCCTGCCGGACAGCACCGAATGCGCTGTCGAGCAGCCCGAGGTCAGCTTCCCGGCCGATATAGGGTCCCTCCCACGTTCGCTGGATCGAAGCGGCATCGGCGTCCACAGCCGTCAGCGCCATCACGTCCTGGCCGGCTCCGGCGAAGCCCGCATCGGCTGCTGCCGGAGAGCCGTCCGCCGCATGGGATATGAGCTGCCAGGTCGAGGGCGCCACGAGCACCTGGCCCGCACGGGCCGCGCGGGCCAGGGCGCCCGCCTGCTCGGCTAGCTCGCCGAGCAGCAAGGGCGCATCCGCGCCGGGTGCGGTGACGACTTCCCCCGTGGCCACTCCGATGCCGAGCGGCAGGGCCGGGCGCAGGCCCGGCTCCGCCGGCCAGCCCGGCCAGCCGCCGACGAGCTGGCTTGCGGCGGCCACGGCGTTCATGACGTCGTCCTCCCGGGAACCCGGCCACCCGAAGATGATGGTGAAGGCGGCGGCGTCGCTGTCGCGCACGGTCCCGTGGCAGGCCGCGGATACCCGGACTATCTGTGACCGGAGGTCGAGCAGGACGGCGCGGACTGCCTCCGGGTCGGCGTGGCCGCCGGAAACGGCGGTGCCGTGCGGCACCGCAACCACGCAGGTGAGCATTCTGCGGCGGGCAGTGACCCGCGATGGCCCGATGGCACGCAGAACCGGCCCGGCGGCCGGCGGCAGTTCCCCGTGCCGCAGGACAAGCTGGTGGACATCGCGAAGCTCCCGGCCCGGCTCGACGCCCAGTTCCTCGGTCAGCGTGCGGCGCGCGTCGCGGTAGACGGCAAGGGCGTCCGACTGACGCCCGCTCCCGTACAGCGCCAGTATCAGCTGCGCACGAAGCCGCTCCCGCAGCGGGTGCTCGCTCACGAGCGCCTGCAGCTCACCGGTCAGCTGCGGGTAGCGGCCCAGGGCCAGGTCAGCGTCGATCCGGTCCGCGAGGGCGGCGATCCGCTGCTCGTTCAGCCGGGCGATCGAGACCTGCGCGAACGGCTCATCGCGGACGTCGGCGAAGGCCGGGCCACGCCACATCTGCAGCGCGCGGCGCAGCGTGCCCGCGGCGTCAGCGGCTTCGTTGCGGGCCAGCTGGGCGCGGCCGGCCTGCACCAGCGTCTCGAACCGGTCGGCATCGACCCAGCCGGCCGGCAGCTGCAGGGAGTATCCGCCGGCCACGCCGGTGACCACCTCCGGAGCCGGCCGGGCCAGCGGGCCGGTACCTGCCAGCGCGCGCCGGAGCCGGGAGACAGCCAGCTGGAGAGCGTTGCGCGGATCCCTGGGCCGCCGGTCCCGCCAGAGCGCCTCCGTGGCCACGTCGGCGGGCACGATGTCATCGCGGCGGGTGAGCAGCAGCGCCAGCAGCATCAGCGGGCGCCCGCCGGGGATCTCGAGCCGCGCGCCGGATGCCGTGCGTGCCTCGATCGGGCCGAGCAGGCAGATGTCGATGTGCTGGGCGGTCAACGGAACCGCTCCCGGCGAGATGGCGAGGCCGGCCCGCGGCAGCCGCCCGGCCAGACAGAACGCTGACAGCGTGGTGCCGGACCCTGATAGCTGGCCGCAGCGTTGACCACGACACCACGCTACGGCGTCGGGACTGCCCTGGCATCCGCTCACGGGCTGGCGGACGCCCGGCAGCCGGGGGAAGGGGCCATCCGATGACCATGGGCAATGGCATCAGCCGGCGCTCGGGCGGGAGCCCGTCATGGCCGCCGCCGACGGCCGCACGATGACCCCGGCGAGTCCGGACGCCGTGACCGGCCTGGCCGTCAGCCCGGACACCGCTGCTGAGCGGCGGAAGCTCAGGCGCGTCCTCGGCCGGCTCGACACGGTCTTCTTCCTCATCTCCGCGATGGTGGTAGCGGACACGATCGGCGCCATCGCCGTCGGCGGCGGGCAGGCGTTCACCTGGCTCGCCGTGCTGTTCGTCACCTTCTTCATCCCGTCGGCGCTCATCAGCGCCGAACTCGGGGCCGCCATCCCGGAGGAGGGCGGCGCCTACGTCTGGGTGCGCCGGGCGTTCGGCCGGTACGCCGGCGCGCTGACGTCGCTGCTGTACTGGGCCGGGACGCCGCTGTGGCTCGGCGGCTCCGTTGTCGTGGTGGCGATGGCGGTCTGGCAGCAGTTCATCGGCAGCTTGTCCCTGGCCGGGCTGTACGTGTTCGGCACCGCCTTCATCGGCCTGGCGACGGCCGCCGCGATCATCCCGCTGCGGTACGGCAAGTGGATTCCCTCCAGCGGCGCGGTCGGGCAGATCGCGCTCCTGGCGTTTTTCACGGCCAGCGTCGTCCGCTACGGGGCGGTGCACGGAGTACACGGCATCACAACCGCGGACCTGGCCCCGTCCCGCGCCATATTCATCGCCATCGTCCCCGTGCTGCTGTACTCCTTCGTCGGGGTTGAGCTGCCCTCGACCGCCGCCGAGGAGATGATCAATCCCCGGCGCGACATCCCGGCCGCGATCGCGCGGGCCGGGCTCGGCCAGGCCCTGATGTACGGCATCCCGATCCTGGCCGTGCTCATCGTGCTGCCTGCCGGGCAGATCACGTCGCTGCATGGCCTCATCGACGCCATCCAGGCCGTGCTCACCTGCTACGGCGGCACGGTCGCCACCGACGGAACGGTATCCCTCACCGGCTGGGGGCAGCTGCTCGGCTGGGCATGCGCCATCGTCTTCATCTGGGTCCTGCTGGCCAGCGGCGCTGCGTGGATCATGGGAGCGGGCCGGGCGCAGGCGGCCGCCTGCCAGGACGGCGCCGGGCCCCGCGTGCTCGGCAGGATCTCCGGCCGCAGCGGCGTACCCGTCATCATGGGCCTGGTCGCCGGAGCGGTCTCCGTGCTGGCGATGGCAGCAGATCTCGCCGTGGCCGGGCGAGACAACCAGAAGTACTTCTCGGCGGCCCTGGTGGCCTCGATCGCCCTGATCGTGCTGGCCTACCTGCTGATCTTCCCCGCCTTCCTGGCCCTCCGCCGCCGCGAGCCCCGCCTTGACCGGCCCTTCCGGATCCCCGGCCGCGCACCCGCCGCCTGGCTGGTCGGCGGGCTGGCGACGGGCTGGTCTGCCCTGGCCGCCGTCTGCCTGCTCTGGCCCGGACTTGGCACCGCTGACCCGGATGCCGCGCTGCCCGCCGGCTTCGCAGCTCAGCGCGCCCAGTTCGAGCTCCTCGTCCTGGCTCCGATCGCGGTAGTGCTAGCGGTGACGAGCGCCTACTGCCTGGCCACCCGGGTCAGAGACGTCGTCGGCCGCGGCGCCTGCCCTGCTGGCCAGCCGGGCGTGCGCTGCGCCCCAGCTGCCGGCGGCCAGCAGCAGCGCGCCGGGCAGCACGCCCCCGACCCCGGCGGTCACGGCGACCGAGGCGCCGGCTGCCGCCGCGCTCAGGCCGGCGATCCCGCACAGGGCCATCGCCACGCCGAGGTAGCGGAATAGCGGAAGCCGCCAGATGGCGGCCAGCACCACGAAGTGCACGCCGACCACGACCGATACCCAGGCCACCGCCGCGTGCTGCAGTCCGGCCGGCCCGCTGATCAGGGCGGCGCCCGCCGGGATGGCGGCCGCCTCGCCCGCTACGACCAGCCAGTACCCCCTCCCGAAGCCGCTGCGGACTCGCGGATCGGCCGGCGGGCGCGGCCCGGCGGGCAGTGCGAGCAGGGCGGCAAGCCCGGCAAAGACCACCCCGGCCGCGATCCGGAGCGCCACTGCCCAGTGAGCCGGCAGCGAGCCGGCGTTGACCTCGACGTAGATGAGCCCGAAGATGCCGCCGATCAGCGACCCCAGCCGCTGTCCCGGTGTTACGGCGGCACGCTCCGGCGCTGACCGCGCCGCTGCTGGCAATATGGTGTCTTCCATGGATAGAGTGTACCTTGTTCATTAGAGATTGCTCTATCCAATCTTGGCAGACTCCACGGAGGTTGAGACGAGCCCCGACCCCGCCGCCCTGCCGGGCCAGCCGCGGCGTTACCGTTCGCCGCTGCGGGATGAGCGGGCCGCCGACACGCGCTCGCGGATTGCCGCCGCAGCGCTGGAACTGTTCACCGAGCGCGGCTTTCGCGGCACCACCGTCGCCGCCATCGCCCGGCGCGCCGGCGTGGCCCCGCAGACCATCTACGCCGCCTTCGGCGCCAAGGGCGCGATCCTGCAGGCCCTGCTGGCCCAGATGGAAGACAACGCCGACGCCCCCGGATGGATGGATCGCATCGACGCCGAGGATGACCCGGTGGCCAAGCTGGCGGCATTCGCGCAGTGGAGCGCAGCGATCTTCGCCAGCAGTAAGGCCGTCATAGCGGCAGCGCAGGGCGCCGTCGGCGACCCGGCCATCATCGAGCTGAAAACCGCCGCCGACCGGCACCGCCGCCTCGGGCTCGCCGACCTGATCGGCGGCCTGGCCGACCGTGGCGTCCTGGCCGCCGGGCTCAGCCGGCCGCAGGCCGTCGACCGGGCATGGATGCTGACTGGCGTCGAGATCTACCTGGCCGCTACCGATGGCTGCGGCTGGCCGGACGCCGACTACGCCAGCTGGCTCGCCGGCCTGCTCGTGAGTCAGCTGCTGACCGGCGGTCCCGCCCCGGCAGCTCCGGCCGGCTGACCGGTCTGCTGACAAGCGCGAGCGCGCCGGAGGCGGCCAGCACCGGCCGCCCGGCGGCCGCGGTCAGAGCCGCGGGTCCACTGGCTCGGACTCGAGGGCGAGCACGGCGAAGACGCACTGGTGCACCCGCCACAGCGGCTCCCCGCGAGCGACCCGGTCCAGTGCCTCCAGGCCCAGGGCGTACTCACGCAAGGCCAGCGACCGCTTGTGCCCGAGCCCCCGGGAGCGAAGGCGTTCCAGGTTGGCCGGCTCGGTGTAGTCAGGGCCGTAGATGATGCGCAGGTACTCGCGCCCGCGCACCTTCAGTCCCGGCTGGACCAGTCCCTTGCGTCCGCGGGTGAGGTTGCCGGACGGCTTGACGACCATGCCCTCCCCGCCGTCCGCCGTGAGCCCGGACCACCAGTCAGTCCCGGCGGCAGCCGAGGCCGGGTCGGTCGTGTCCACGGTGATGCGGCGGGTCGGCGCGACGAGCCCGGGGTCGGCTGCGACCAGCCGGTCGGCGAGATCCAGGTGCCAGGCGTGCGGTCGCCCGTGATGGGCTGCTGCCTCCGTGGCCAGCAGCTGGAAGGGAGCGATGCGGACTCCCGCCAGGCCGTCAGTGGGCCAGCAGTAACGGCGGTAGGCGCCGGTGAACGCTGCTGCGTTCACCTCACGGGCGCGGGTGCGCTCGAGCAGGCCCGCGACGTCGAGGCCGGCCGCCGATGCCCGCTCGAGCACCTCGACAGCGGCCGGCAGCGACGCCCGGGCGGCCGCGCCGACCGCGGCGTACTGGTCGCGCAGCAGCTGGCCGGCCTTGGCGCTCCAGGGCATCAGCTCGGCGTCGAGCAGCAGCCAGGATGTGTCCAGGTCGTCGAACAGCCCGGCCTGCTCCGCTGCGCTGCGCAGCCGGCCGGTCAGCTCGGCGGTGAGAGCGCCGGGGAAGAACGCCCGGCCGGTCCGCGTCCACACGGCGCCGGCCTGCGCGCCGTCTGGCCCGAACCGGGCCTGCGCGGCGGCAGCGCCGCGGCTGACGAGCACGACGGCCCGCGAGCCCATGTGCTTCTCCTCGCACACGACCTGGTCAACGCCCTCGGCCCGGAAGTACTCGAAAGCCTGGTCGGGATGCTCAAGCAGGTCCGGCCGCGCCGAGGTCGCGACGGGGCTCATCGTCGGCGGCAGGTACAGCAGCCACCGCGGGTCAATCGCGAACCGGCTCATCACCTCCAGCGCGGCGGCCGCGTTCTCCTCCCGCACCCCGATGCGCTTCTGGTACTGGGTCTCGATGACCCGGGTCCCGGTGACGTCGGTGATGTCCAGGACGGCCGGGTCGCGGCGGGCGGCGGAGTCACTGACCGCCGCTTCGGGACTGACGGGAAACGGCCTGGCCGGCTCGTAGTAGACCGCGGCCGCCGGCACCGAGACGAGCTCGCGCTCGGGGTACCGCAGCGCGGTGAGGCGGCCGCCGAAGACGCAGCCGGTGTCGAGGCAGAGGGTGTTATTGATCCACTCCGGGGCGGGAACCGGCGTGTGGCCGTAGAGCACCATCGCCGCGCCGCGGTACTCACCGGCCCACGGGTAGCGCACCGGCAGGCCGTACTCGTCCGTCTCGCCGGTGGTCTGCCCGTACAGGCAGAACTCGCGGACCCGGCCCGACGCCCGGCCCTGGTAGCGCTCGGTCAGCCCGGCGTGCGACACCACCAGCTGGCCGCCATCCAGGACATAGTGGCTGATCAGGCCGTCCAGGAAGCGCTCGACGCCGGCCCGGAACTCGTCCGGCTCGGCCGCCAGCTGGGCCAGCGACTCGGCCAGGCCGTGCGTGACCTGCACGTTGCGACCGCGCAGGGCCCGCAGCAGCTTGCTCTCGTGATTGCCGGGGACGCAGAACGCATCGCCGGCTGCCACCATGCCCATCACCAGCCGGAGCACGCCGGGCGTGTCCGGGCCCCGGTCGACCAGGTCACCGACGAAGATCGCCCGGCGGCCGTCCCGGTGCGCGCCGGCGGCCCGTCCCGCGCCGTCGCGGGCGATGGCGTAGCCAAGCTCGGTGAGCAGCAGTTCCAGCTCGGCGCGGCAGCCGTGGATGTCGCCGATGACGTCGAACGGGCCGCGCTCGTGACGCAGGTCGTTATAGAGCTTCGTGCGGACGACGCAGGCCCCGGCAATCTCCTCGGTGCCGTGCAGGGTATGGACCGTCCGGAAGCCCTCCCGCTGCAGTCCCTTCAGGCCGCGGCGCAGCTGGTCGTGCTGACGGCGGATGACATGAGCGCCGAAGTCACGGTCGCTGCGGCCGGCGTTGCGGGCCGCGCAGATGCTCTGCGGCACGTCCAGGACGATCGCGGCTGGCAGGACGTCGTGCTCCTTGGCCAGGGCGACCAGCTGCCTGCGGCCTTCGGGCTGGACGTTAGTGGCGTCCACGACCGTCAGCGGCCGGCCTTCAGCCGCTTCCCGACGATGTAGTGCAGCAGCTCGAAAGCCTCGGGCGTCGCGGCCTGGTCGTTCTCGTCGTCGGCCACCAGCCCGCGGCAGAAGTCCGAGGAGATCACCTCGGTCGGGCGGAAGTGGGTACGGCCGAACGTGGACTTGCCCGACCCGCTGACGCCGATCAGCACGACGAGGCTCAGCTCGGGCACGGCCAGCTCGCGCGTCATGCGGCCGCCCTGGTGAAGATCGCCAGCTGCGTCGGCGGGCCGACCTCGGGATCGTCGGTGCCGACCGGGAGGAAGCGAACCGCGTACCCGTAGGCGTCCCCGGCCCGCTGAGCCCAGGACCGGAACTGCGCGCGGGTCCACTCGAACCGGTGGTCGCGATGGCGCAGGGTCCCGCTGGGCAGGGTCTCGAACCGGATGTTGTACTCGGCGTTCGGGGTGCTAACGATCGCCGTCGCGGGGGCCGCGAAGCCGAAGACGACCCGCTCGAGCGCGTCCAGGCGAGGCGGGTCGACGTGCTCGATGACCTCCATCAGCACGGCCGCATCCAGGCCCGCGAGCCGGTCATCGCGATAGGTCAGCGCGGACTGGAAGATCTCCAGCCTGCGACGCTGCTGCTCGGGCATCTGCTCCAGGCGCAGCCGCCGGCCGGCGATCTGCAGGGCCCGCGCCGACACGTCGGTCGCGACGATCTGCTCGATGCCCTGCTCGGCCAGCAGATCGGCCACCAGCACGCCCTCGCCGCAGCCCAGGTCGCCGACCCGTCGTGCGCCGCAGGCCCGGATCGCCGCGAGCACGGCGCCGCGGCGCTGCTGCGCCAGCGGGACCGGCCGGTCCGGGGTATCCAGCGCGACCGCGCCGTCGGGGGCGTTGTCGAGCTCCTCAGCAGCGGTGTCGTCGACCTCGGCCAGCCGCGCCAGCGCCGACTGCGTCAGCTCCCGCCGGTGGGCCAGGTACCGGCGGCTGATCAGGTCCTTCTCCGGATGCGACGCGAGCCAGCCCGCGCCCGCCCGGATCAGCTTGTCCACCTCGTCGTTGCTCACCCAGTAGTGCTTGGCGTCGTCCAGCACCGGCAGCAGCACGTACAGGTGGTTCAGGGCGTCAGCCAGCCGCACCACGCCAGTCAGGCGCATGTCCAGGTAGCGTGAGTCGCCCCAGTCCGGGATCGCCGGGTCCAGCGGGGTGCCGGCCGCCTCAACGCGCCAGCCCAGCGGCTCGAACAGCCGGCGCAGCAGGGCGACGCCGCCCCGGCACGGGACCGCCGGGACGTGAATCTCCAGCGGCATCGGCGCTGCCGCCAGCTCCGGACGGGCATCGCACCGGCCCGCCAGCGCCGTCCGGAAGACATCCTTCAGCGCCATCGCCAGCATGCTGGAGGCGGCGTAGGGCCGGTCGTTGACGTACTGCCCGAGTGCGAATCCGTCGCCGGACGGGCCCTTCCGGCCCCGGACCAGCCCGATGGGATCGACTTCCAGCAGCAGCGCGGCCGTGCATCGCTCGTCCGCGGCGTCCGGGTAGAAGACATGCGCCGTGCCTACCGACTGCGTGAATGACTGGACCCGGCCCGGATGCTTGTGCAGCAGGTAGCCCAGGTCGGTCGCCGGAGCGCGGGTGGTGGAGACGGTAAGCAGCACGATCGCACAGTCTTCACGATCCGGTCGCCGCGCGTCGCCCCCATTTTCCGGAATCAGCCGGGACGGCCGGGCCCTCGCCGGCTATATCGCGGGCCCGGAGACCGTCACCGTCGCCGGCACCCGCTTGCCCGGGGTGCCGGCGGCTCTTTTCGCTGTCGTTTTCGCTGTCGTTCCTGGCGGTGCCTGCGGACTAGCGGCGCTTTGCGTCCAGGCCCAGGAACAGCTCGGTGCTCCGGCGCTGCGCGTAGTTCATGTCGCTCACCACGCTGGCCACGCGCCGCGCGATCCTCGTGATCGTCATTTCCGTGCTCCTGTCTGTTTACTGGCCGCGCCTTTGCGGCCATATCTAGAGCATCGGCGTAAGACCCCCGGCGCCGCATCGGACGAATGCCTTAGTTTCCTGCCCGGCCAGGCCTAGTACGGCAGCGACGATTTCTGCAGACCAGCCAGTCGCCTGGTTACCGTTTCGAATGTCGGCCAGGGAGGACCCTCGCGCAGCGAGCGCAGGAATTCTTCTCCGAATCGCCTCCCATTCGGAAACTGGTCGCCAAGGCCCCCGCGCCACGCAGCGAGCATCGCGAGAACGAGCTGCCGGCACTCGTCCAGCAGTCCTTGGTTAACGCCCGGGTAGTGCTCGCAGACCGCCTCGGGAACATGAGCGAGATCGCACGCGTGACGTCAGACATCTCCACCCTCGAATCCTGGCATGGATGAACGAGGGGACGGCCGTGGCGACTGCCGTACTACGAGGACCGGGCTGGTGCCGCCGTCCAGGTTGATGGCCGAACCCGTCACGTACGAGGAGCGGTCCGACAGCAGGTAGGCCGCCAGGTCGGCGAACTCCGCCGCCCGGCCGACCCGCCCCAGCGGTATGCCGGAACCCTGCGCCATCTGGCGGTAGAACTCGTCCTCGCTCTGGCCCGCGGCCTCCGCCCGCCGCCGCCACTGCCCGCTCTCGACCAGGCCGATCAGGATGGCGTTGACCCGGATGCCCTGGCCGCCGAGATCCTTGGATGCCGCCTTCGTGATGGCCAGCCCGGCGGCGCGGGAGGCTGCCGTCGGCAGCGACCCGGCGCCCGGCGCCTTGCCCGCCACGGCCAGCACGTTGATGATGGCCCCGCCGCCCGCCGCGGCCAGATGCGGCACGACCAGGCGGGTGCACCGGACCGCGCCGAGGACCTTCAGGCTGAGGTCCTCGGCCCACTCGTCGTCAGAGACCTGATCGACCCGGCCGACGGCGCTCTTGCCCGCGTTGTTGACCAGGCCGTCGACCCGGCCCCACCGCCCGGCCGCCGCCTCGACGAACTTCTCCAGGTCCGGCACGCTGGTGACGTCGGCCTGCACGGCCACGATGTCGCCGCCGGCCTGGCGCAGGCGCTGCTCGGTGGCGGCTAGCCGGCCGGGGTCCCGCCCGCAGACCGCCACCCGGGCGCCTTCTTCCACGCAGGCCCGCCAGCGCCGCCCCCAGCCCGTCCGTCCCGCCGGTGATCAGGACGACCTTGCCGTCCAGGTGCAGATCCATGGGCACATTCTGGCGCACCCGCGGCGGACGTCATGGCCGGGCCCGGCCGCGTGGCTGCGGCCCGGTAGCCCGGCGCGGGCCGGGGACCCGCTGTCCCCCGGCCCGCGCCCGGCGGGCCTAGGTCCGGGTCACGTAGAAGGCCCGGCCGCTGAGCGACTTGGTGGTCGCGTAGCCGACGCCGGTGCAGTGGCCGGCGGACGGGCACTTGACCTGGTTGATCCCGGAGTCGCCGCCCGGAGACACCGTGCTCAGGCCCGGCACCTCCCGGAGCGATGACCAGTGACCGCCCGACTCGGTGATGACGAAGGCGAACTCCCGGAAGCTCTTGTTCTCGTAGTAGCCGCCGGCCGAGCAGTTCCCGGCCGAGCTGCACGACAGCGAGTACACCTGGCTGGTGGATCCCTTGTTGTGGCTCAGGATGCCCGGCATGGCCCTGGCCGTGCTCCACCGGCCCTGGTGCTCGGTGATCAGGAACAGCTGCCCGTGATCGATGCTCCGGGTGTAGTTGCCGCCGGCCGCGCAGTTGCCCGCCGACGGGCAGGAAAGCGCGGTCACCTCCGCCATCCCGCCCTTATTCAGGGCACCGGTGCCACGCGCCTCGGCGGCGCTCCGCCAGTGGCCGTTCTGCTGCGTGGCCAGGAAGGCCTGCTCATGGCCCTTGCTGGTGGTGTAGGAGCCGCCGGCGACGCAGTAGCCCGCTGAGGAGCAGGACAGGACGTCCGGGAACGCGGTGCCGCCGCCGTTGAGGTCGTGAATGCCGGGCAGCCGGATGGCGGTGCTCCAGTGGCCGTTCTTCTCGGTGCTGGCAAAGACCGACATCTTGGTTGCGACGGGGCGGTAGTCCCCGACGGCCGAGCAGTCGCCGGCCTTCTTGCAGGACACTGCTACCGTCTGCGCGGTGCCGCCGGCGTTGAGCGAGCCCGTGCCCGGCACCTCGATGGCCTTGGCCCAGTGCCCGCTGCGCTGCGTCGCCACGAACGCCTGGGTCATCGCGCTGCTGTCCAGGTAGCTACCGCTGACGGCGCAGTTGCCCGCCGAGGAGCAGGACACCGACCGGACCGTGGCGAGACCATCGGCGTTCAGATCGGCCAGACCGCTGATCTGCCTGGCGTCGCTCCAGTGCCACGCTTTCTGGACGGCGACGAATCCGCCCCGGGTCGCGCTGCCGGTGTAGGTTCCGCTGGCCACGCAGTTGCCCGCCGACCCGCAGGAGATCGCCGCCACCTCGGCGTCACCGCCGGTGTTGAGCGTGCCCAGCCCCGGGATCTCCCGGGCTGTGCCCCAGTGACCATTCCGCTTGCTGATGACGAAGCTCTGCTCGGCCCCGCCCGCACGGTAGGTGCCGGCGGCCGTGCAGCTACCCGTCGACGGGCAGGACACCGACACCCCGCTCGCGCCCTGAGTACCCAGCGTGCCGGTGCCGGGCAGCGTGGCCGCCTTGCCCCAGCCGCTGTGCGCGGCGGCCACCCCCGCGTTCACCTGGCCGGCCGCGGCCGCCGCCGGGCCGGCTGCCGTCATCATTATCATCGCGCCGGTCAGGCCGGCCACGGCTATCCCAGCCGCCAGAACATGCTGTCGCATGTGGACCCCCTTGCCGCCTAGTCCACTGACTAAGGCGGTCCAGCCCGGGCCATGCCGTTCCACGCTCACCCGCTCGCGCGGCCGCCGGGCGCGGCGCCGTCGCGGGGCGGCGTGTCACCAGGTGCGCGGCTGGTATCCCGGCTCGACCGACTGGCGGTAACCCGTGTCGTCACGCTCGCGCAGGCCGCAGGACAGGTACAGCTCGTGCAGCTCGCCCAGCGCGTCGGTGTCCAGGGCCACGCCCAGGCCCGGCCCGTCCGGCACCGGGACTGACCCGCCGCTGAAGCGGAACGTGTCCGCGGGCACGACATCCTGGGTCTTCCACGGCCAGTGGGTGTCGCAGGCGTAGGTCAGGTTCGGCGTCGCGGCGGCCAGGTGGATCATCGCCGCCAGGCTCACCCCGAGATGGGAGTTGGAGTGCATCGACAGGCCCAGCCCGAAGGTCTGGCAGATCCCGGCCAGCAGCCGGGACCGGGTCAGCCCGCCCCAGTAGTGGTGGTCGGAAAGCACCACGCCGACCGAGCCGCGCTGGATGGCCGGCGGGATGTCGGCGAACGAGACCACGCACATGTTGGTGGCCAGCGGCATCGGCGCCTGCCGGGCGACCTCGGCCATGGCGTCCAGGCCGCGGGCCGGGTCCTCGAGGTACTCCAGGACGCCGTCCAGCTCGGCGGCCAGCCGCAGCGAGGTCGGAACCGTCCAGACCGCGTTGGGGTCGATGCGCAGCGGATGGCCGGGAAACTCGGCCCGCAGCGCCCGGATCGCCTCGGCCTCCTGCTCGGGGGCGAACACGCCGCCCTTGAGCTTGATCGCGGTGAAGCCGTAGTCCGCGATCATCCGCCGGGCCTGCGCCACGATCCCGGCCGGGTCAAGCGCCGGGCCCCAGGAGTCCGGCGCCTGGCCGGGATGGGCGGCCCACTTGTAGAACAGGTAGGCGCTGAACGGCACCCGGTCGCGCACGGCGCCGCCGAGCAGGTCGCACACGGGCCGGCCGAGGATCTTGCCCTGCAGGTCCAGGCACGCGACCTCGAACGGCGAGAACAGCCGGTCCGCGGTGCCCGCCGGCTGATAGCGCCGGTCAGCCCGTGCCGGTCGCTGCCCGCCTGCTGGCCGACCAGGCCGGTCACCGCGCGGTACATCTCGCCGAGCGCGAAGACGTCGTGGCCGGCCAGCACGCCCGCGGTCGCGTGCAGCCGCTGCAGGTGCCCGGTGTCGGCGTAGGTCTCGCCGAGGCCGGTCAGGCCCGCATCGGTATCAACCTGGATGATGGCCCGCAGCGCATAGGGCTCGTGCACGCCGACTGAGTTGAGCAGCGGCGGGTCGGCGAACGCGACCGGGGTGATCCGTGCGCCGGTGATCCGGACCGGGCCTGTCACTGGCCGGCCCCTAGTCGATGGTGCGGATCGGCGAGCCGGCCAGGTAGGCGGCGATGTCCTCGACGACCTGCCCGTACATCTGCCGGAACCCGGCCT
This sequence comes from uncultured Actinomycetota bacterium, assembly GCA_963780555.1. Lineage (GTDB taxonomy): Bacteria > Actinomycetota > Actinomycetes > Streptosporangiales > Streptosporangiaceae > DASUBV01. The sequence continues at coordinate 2,653,446 of CAWACD010000002.1, forward strand.
CGCTGACGTAGCCCAGGTGCGGCAGCAGCACGACGTTGTCCAGCCGGGCGAGCTCGTGATCCGCCGGCAGCGGCTCGCGATCGTAGACATCCAGCCCGGCGCCGGCGATGGCCTGGCCGCGCAGCGCGGCGACGAGCGCGTCCTCGCTGACGATCGGGCCGCGTGAGGTGTTGATCAGCACCGCCGTCGGCTTCATCTGCGCCAGGTCCCCGGCGCCGAACAGCCCGCGGGTGCGGTCGCTCAGCACCAGGTGGACCGAGAGGATGTCGGAGCCGGACAGCAGCCCGGCCTTGGTAACCCGGCGGACTCCCAGCGACTCGGCCCGGTCGGCGGTCAGGTTCTCGCTCCAGGCGATCACGTCCATGCCGAACGCGCGGGCCGGCCCGACCATGGCCCCGCCGAGCCGGCCGAGGCCGGCCAGGCCCAGGGTCGCCCCGGCCAGGTTCGCCGGGAGGCCGAGCTGCCAGCGCCCGTCCCGGATGGCCCGGTCCTCGATCGTGACCCGCTTGCACACGGCCAGGATCAGCGCCCAGGCCACCTCAACCGTGCTCGGGACACCGGGGGCGGCCGGGCCGGCCGGCGCGCCCGTCCCGCACACGATCACCCCGCGCTCATTGAGGTAGCCGGTGTCGACCGACGCGTTCCGCATGCCCGTGGTGATCAGCAGCCGCAGCCTGGGGAGCGCCGCGAGGACCTCGCGGCGCAAGGCCGTGCGCTCGCGCATCAGCACCAGCACCTCGAAGCCGGCCAGCGTCGCGGCCAGCGCGTCCGCGCCGATCGGCTCGGAGAAGAACGAGACCGTCACGTCCGGGCCGAGCGACGCCCAGTCCGCGTAGCCGTCAGCGCGCTGCTGATAGTCGTCGAGCACCGCCACCCTGGTCACTGCCACCGCCTCAGTCCTCCGCTTCGCCGGGCCCGTGCGCGTCGGTCACGGGCGGGCCTGGTCATCCTAGCCACGCCAGCGCCGCGGGCGCTGAGTCCAGCACAGTGATGTGCCCGGCGTCCGGGACAATCCGCAGCTCGGCGGCCGGGCACTGCGCGGCGAGCCACTCAGCGTGGGCGCTGGGCACCATCCGGTCCGCAGCGCCGTGCAGGATCAGAACCGGCACGGTGATGCCGGCCGGCGCGAATCCCCAGGCGGCCGCTCCGGCCAGCAGGTCATCTACCATTCCGGCATCGCCCTGCTCCATGGCCTGGCCGACGACTCCGCCGAGCCAGGACCAGCTGCCTTCCAGCGCCTGCTCGTCGCCCGGGGTGAAAGTCTCCGGGTCGAACTCGGCCGTCGGCAGATAGGCCTCCAGCGCCGCCCGCCCGGCCCGGGCAGCGCGCTGCTCGGCCACTCCGGACGGGCTCCAGCCGGCGAACCAGTCCAGCCCCGCGGCGTCGGGCGGGGCGGGCGCGGAGACGCTGACCACGGCCGTGACCCGCTCGGGCAGCAGGGCTCCGCAGGCCAGCGCGTGCGGCCCGCCGCCGGAGTGGCCGAGGACCGCGAAGCGGCCGAGGCTGAGCGCGTCGGCGATCGCGGCCACATCAGCGGCAGCCGAGGCGATGTCCCGGCCGGGATTCGGGCTCGAGCCGCCGTAGGCGGGCCGGTCGTAGGACACCCAGCGCAGGCCATGGGCGGCCGCGGCCGGGAACAGCGGCTCCGGCGGCGAGCCGACATTCGGCGTGCCGTGCTGCCAGAAGACCGCCGCCCGGCTGTCGTGCTCGTCCTCGGCGGTGTCGTAGTAGTGCAGGATCCGCCCGTCGCTCAGCTCAAGGTCAGCTTCGGTCACCACGCGGACGAGCCTAGCCACCGGCCCCGGCTGCCGGTTCCCCGGCTCGCTCAGGCTCCCGCCGCGGGACCGCCGGTCAGGGTCCGCTCGACCCGGCGGTCGGGGATGAACCACATGAGCGCGACGATGACGTAAATCGCAACTGACAGCCAGTTGTTCACGTAGGCCAGCCCGATACCGAGCGCGTACAGCACCGGTGACAGCTTCCCCTTGACATCACTGCCGACCGCGCGGGCCAGTGTCGAGCCGCCGCCCTGAACGCGGATGATCGAGGTCTGCAGCAGGAAGTAGGCCAGGGCCGCGGCGAGCAGGACGATGCCGTAGGCCGCCGCGGGCGTGCGCGCAAACTCGTTCTCGCCGAGCCACCCGGTGGCGAACGGGATGAGCGACAGCCAGAACAGCAGATGCAGATTGGCCCACAGCACCAGGCCGCTCACCCGCTCGGTCGCCATCAGCAGGTGGTGATGGTTGTTCCAGTAGATGCCGAGATAGGCGAAGCTCAGCACGTACGACAGCAGCACCGGGACCGAGTCACGTAGCGCCGACCAGGTCGCGCCGTGCGGGATCCGCAGTTCGAGCACCATGATGGTGATCAGGATCGCGATGACCCCGTCGCTGAATGCTTCCACCCGCCTGGTTGGCATGCGTAGACGCTACCGATCCGGCGATCTTGGCGGCAGGCCGGATGCCGGGATCGGCCAGCGCGGTCAGCCGGTCCCCCGGCAGGCGGTGCGGCGCGCCGGCCCGCCGCTAGCCCGTCAGGTCGCCGCAGCCGCTGCCGCGGCCGATGGCCTGCAGCCTGACGGCGCCGACCGGGACCGCGGTGATGGTCCGGAAATCGACCTGCCCGTTCGACCGCCCGAACTGCGCGATATAGATCCACTGGCTGGTGCTGCCGATGAGATTCCCGTCCAGGTACCCGGCTGCTTCCTGGCCGCTATCGCCGACCGGGTGGAAGAAGCCCGGCCCGCACAAGAACACCGGCGGCAGCAGGAACGCGCCCGAGATGGAGCACAGGCAGGGAAGCAGGGCCACCGAGACTGCCGCGGCGAGCAGGGTGCGGCGCAGGACCGGTCGCAGGCGCCGGGCCGGGACCGCCGGTGACCGGGTATGCAGCGCGCGCACGACATAGAGCACGCCGATCGCTGTCGCAAAGCTCAGCAGCCCGCAGCAGATCCAGATCGCCGCCCAGGGCTGCAGCCCGCCGGAGACCACGTGGGAGGTGAACCGGAGAACGAGCAGGGGCGCCGCGCCCAGCAGCAGCCCGGCAGCGAGCGCTAGCAGCAGGGTCAGACCCAGAAACTGCCGGCCTGTCGTCACTAGATACCGCTGCGGCAGGCCGGGCTCGGTCCGCCGGCCCGGCCTGCCGGACAGCCGGTCCCCGGCCCGCATTCCGCTGAGCCAGTCAGTCAGTGCGCTCAGCACGGCACCTGCCGCCAGCGACGGCACCACGACCTGGCCGACTGCGGTGACGATCAGCGGATCGTGCGGCAGCTGACCGAGCACCGTTGTCCACGGCACGCGCAGAAACCAGAGCTTCAGCCCGAGGGCCAGCCCGCCGGCGGCGTAGGTCAGCGCGACGGCCAGCGTCAGCGCGGCAGCCGCCTGGGCGATCAGCGACTCGGCAATCGACGACGGGCCCGATGGCATCGCCAGCCCGGCCTGCCGGGCGCCATCCGCGCTCTTGCGCGGCGGCGGCACGTCCGCCGGCCCGTCCGCAGCCGTCGTACCGCGCTCGGCCTGCGAACTCTCAGCATCCTCCGTCATGGCGACATCATGCCGCCCGCCCCCTGGGATGCGGCTGGTTTCGCGCTGTCCGCATCGGTCACCTCAGGATCGGCACAGCCCGGCCAGCCTGCTGACTGTCGCCCAGTTGCGCGCCGTCCCGGCCACCGCGGCCGAGGTCGGCCCGCCTTTCCTGGCCAGCGCGCGGCGCAGTTCACTCGGCGGGTACCCGTCCGGGGTGTGCAGGTAGACCGTGCGGCCGAGCAGCTTCGCCTGGTCCCGGCTGCCGGCCGCCCGCACGTGCCGCTCGGCGTCGGCGACCCAGGCGGCCAGGCCCGGGCTGGGTGCGCCGGGCAGGAACACGGCATGCAGCAGCCGGGGATTCGCCTCATCCGGGTACGGGTTGTCGTGCACGCAGCGAGTCAGTTCCTCGCGGGAGAGCACCACGGCGCGGGCCTGCAGGCCGAGCCGGCCGGCGATCGCCCGCTCCAGCTCGGCGGCTAGCGCCGCCGTGTCCGGATCGCCTGCCGTTCCGCCGCCTGTCAGCGGCGGCGTGAACAGCACGTTTCCGCTCTGGATGTAGGTCGCGACATCGGTGTGGCCGAGCGAGGTCACCAGCTCGCGGAGTTCGGCCATCGCGACCATCTTGCCGCCGAGGTTGTTAACTCCGCGCAGCAGCGCAACGTGAGTCGGCACGTCAGCATGATGTCAAAGCGAGGCCGCATCCGGCTGGCGCCGATGCCAGTCCGGCGCGGGCTGGTCGCAGCGGGACTAGTCGGCTGGCCGCGGCGCCCGCCGGTCCCGGCGCCGGGCCAGTTCCCCGGCCGGGACAATGGTGAGCATCGGCTCGCCGGGAATCCCGACCATGACCACCACGAAGCTGCTCGGTGCGTCGCTCAGATGGTTGGCGGCCTGGTAGTGAATGACGTCGCCGCCTGGCTCCCAGAACGCCTCGCCGGCCCGGATGACCCGCTCGCTCTCCCCCTCAAGCTCGAAGGTCATCTCCCCTTCCAGCATGTAGCCGAAGACCGGCCCGGAGTGCCGGTGCGGAGGCGTGCCGGGATCACCCGGTGGCAGCACGATGGTCGCGGTCATCACCACGGCCGGCCAGGGCGGGGCAGGTAGCTGCTGTTCGAGCAGCACGGTCAGGGCACTGGCCGACGGGCTAGGCGCGGACATGCTGGCCCTCCTCCGGCAGCTGACCGCCCCAGACGCGGCCGCTGGTGCCCCAGCCGTGCAGGAGGACCACCGGCTGGCCCGCCCCGTAGTCCTCGTAGTACAACCCGGTCCCGTTCACCTGCAGGTACGGCATGTCTGGCTCCTTTGCTCCTCGCAGTTCAGCTTTTCGCCGCGGCGGTGCCGGGAACATCCGCCAGCTGGCCGATGCCGTGCCGGAGGGCACCGCCGGCGACATCCGGCCCCGCGCAGCCCTCACGTTCCGGCCCGCCGCGCCGTCTACGCCGTGAGCCGCTCCGGCCGGGGCGGACGCCGCAACGTGAGAGGACACCTCATGTCGGAAGAAGGCAACAAGGCTGTCGTCGGACGGTGGTTCACCGAGTTCTGGGGACCGGACTTCAATCCGGCTGTCATTGACGAGCTCGCCGCCCCGGATATCCGCTTTGAGTACTCGCTGCACGCGCCCCTGCGTGGCCGGGACGCCGTCCGCGACTTCGCGGCCAAGTTCCGCGCCGCCTTCCCGGACCTCGCGTTCGGCGGGACCGCGGACCTGATCGCTGAGGGTGACTACGTCGTGGGCCAGTGGATCGGCGGTGGCACGCACACCGGTGACCCGATGACCGACCTTCCGCTCGGCGGCCTGCCGGAGGCGAAGACGGGCAAGACGATGCGGTTCACGGGCACCACCATCCTCAAGGTCGAGAACGGCATGATCACCGAGGAGGTCGGCCTCGACGACGGCGTGTCGGTCCTGCGGCAGCTCGGGCTGATCGACGAGGGCTGACCGCCCTCGCCCGCGCAGTTCGCCGGCCCGGCGACGGTCGCCCTGACGAATGAGCGGGCCGTGGACGGACTTCCGCGTCCGTCACGGCCCGCTTGCCAGGCTGGTGCCGGGCTCGGCCCCGGACCCGGAGGAAGGGGAAGAACGCATGACCGCCAGCCCGCCGCGCCCCGCCGGCGACCCGGCTTTCGGCTCGCCGCGGATCTCCGACCGGGTGCTGGCCGGCCATCCGCGTTCCACCCGGATGCCGGCACCGCATACGGCCGGGGAAATCTCGGCGCTCGTCACCATGCTGCGCGCCGCGGGAGCGATCGCGATCGCGATCGGGCACGGCCGCCATACCACCTCACGCGACGCGGTGACAGCACTGACCGAGGCCTGGGGCCGCGCCGGGGGAACCGTCCTGGGCACCGCTGACTGGCCCGCCGGGGCAGCATCCTGGCTGAAGCCGGCCCGGCAGCTGATCCGCGCTGACCCCGATGCGTGGGTGATCGCCGATAATCCAGCCGGATGCGCGCAGCTCGCCATGCGCCTGGCGCAGCACGAGCAGTGGTCAGCGGCGCGGACTTTCGGGACGGCCTCGACGGACAGCCCGGACCTGGCCGCGCTCACCGGCTTCGGCCTTCTGGCCGGCCTGCGGGGAGTCACCGCAGACGGGCGCACCTGGCGGATCGGCCCCGGCGGCCTGTTTCGCTACCCGGCCTCGACGCCCGCCTGAGCAGACCTCAGGTCCCGGCTTCCGGACAGCGATCTGCGCGGGTGATCAGTACCTGCCCGGTGTCGAGATCCACCCGGACCAGCGGGGGCGCGCCGTCGTGCTCATCGTCACGGAGAACGAGCTCGACCCTGCGTCGCTCGACGGCGTGCCGGGTGCCGGAATAGAAGACGGACTGGAGCTCATCCAGGCCGGCCGCATGGGCGGGCCGGTGACCGCTGCGAAACCAGGGCAGCCCGCTGCGGCCGTGCAGCCACAGGCCGGCCCGGTCCAGGGCGGCCAGCACGATCAGGCCGACAGCCAGCCCGGGAATCGTCATGAAGAAAACGACGGCCACGCACAGGCAACGCGCCGGGCCTGCCCGGCGTTCCCCGGAACGCCGGGCAGGCCCGGCGTTCCGGGGAACGCTGAGTGACCGGGCGGCCGGGGTCCCCCGGCTACGAAGTCACCTTGACCTTGTCCGGGGTCTCAGGCTCGTCCTGGCCTGCTTCCTCGTTCGGCTCCTCCGCGTCAGCCGGGGTGCTGACCTGAGCCGGGGTGCTGACCCGGGCCGGAGCGCTCTCATCGGCCGCAGCCGGGGTGCTCCCAGCGGCTACGGTGCCGGTCTCGGGCGAGGTCCGGGCGTCGACCACCGGGCTGGCCGCGGCCGGAGCCAGCCGTTCCTCGGCCGCCATTTCCTTCTCCCGCTCGGCAATCTTGGTCTCCCGGATTCCGATCACTGTGAAGCGGCCCAGCGCCAGTGCAGCCAGGAACACGATCACGACGCCCAGGCCGGCGAAGAAGCCGATCTGCTCCGCGACGCGGGCCGCGGTGCCGCCGACCGGCGATCCGGCCGTTGCCGCGGCGTTCTTCGCCCACAGGACGCTCAGGATGCCGCCGACGACGAACCACGCCCCGCTGAGCGCCGCCAGCCACGCGCCGAGGAAGACAGCCGGCCGGAACTTGCTGGCCAGCACGATCAGCCCGCCGAGCACGGTGGCGGCGCCGGGCAGGACCTCCAGCAGGAGCCGGCCCGAGGTGTAGGCCCAGGTCGAGTCCGGGGTGTAGGCATAGTGGAAGTGCGGGCCGACGAAGGGAATCAGGCCGCCCCAGGCTCCGAGCAGGACCAGCAGCACACCACTCAGCGCGCCACGGCTCCGGGGAACTCGCATCATCCCGCTCATATCAATCGCTCCTTGGACAGAGGTGAGAACCGGCGCATCACGTCCCCCCGCATCGGCTCGGCAAACAACGGCCGGCCGATGGCCGTCCTAGCCCTCCGGCACGATGGCGATATCACCGAGTCTGGATGTCGCCGTGATCCGGTGCGGCGACCCCGCCCGTCGCGGCACGCTGGCACGGACGGTGCCAAGGTCGGAGTGCGCCGTAATCCGGTACGACACCGAGCCCGGAACGCCGATCATGACCTGCCCGAGGTTGTCCGTCACGACCAGCCGGTCCGGCGGCCGGGTGAACGACACGTCAATGTCGCCGAGCCCGCTGGACAGCGCCGCGTCCGCCGAGCGCAGCCCGCGACCGGAGACGTCTCCCGTTCGGTCCTGCGCCCGGACAGGGCCGGACAGGCCGCTGAGGCTGATGTCTCCGGTGCCGTCGATGGCCGTGACCGGGCCGGCCAGCCCAGCCAGCCGGACGTCGCCGGCCCCGTTCCTGGCGCTCACCGTGATGCCGCTGGGCACCTGCAGCACGAACGACGCACCGCACGGGGCGCCCGCCGCGCACTGGTAGCCGAGCGTCAGGCGGCCGTCCCGGACCAAGCCGTGCAGGACCGGGGCACGGCCGTGATAGCTGAGCTGCGCCGTGATGGCGACCGTGCCGCGCGCGCCGCCGACCACGGTGATGTCGCCGGCCCCGGCCGCGACCATGACCTGGCGCACCGCTGCTGTGACCAGCGCATGCCGGATCCGGGGGTGGCCGCTTGCCGTGCTGAACGCGACCGTCCCGCTCGCCGGCTGGCCCGGGCCGGCCGCCGCCGGGGATGCGTGGTGCCCGCCTGCGCCGCCGAGCGCCTGGACCAGCGCGACTGACGCCAGTACGACCAGGACCGCGCCGGCGGCCATCAGCGGGACAAGCCAGTGCCGGGCCGGCCGCCAGCGCGGCCGGGACGGACGGGAGCGCAGCCGCTCCTCGGCCGCGATCACGGCCAGCAGCTCGGCGCGGTGCCCGGCGTGCCGCGGCAGGGGCCGCCCCGGCGGCGCGGGCGGCAGCAGGCCGGTCAGGTCCTCGGGCGCGGTCATGGCGTCTCCACTTCGGGGGATCGCTGGTCTTCGGGGACCGGGGCCAGGTCGGCAGCCAGCCGCTGGCGGGCCCGGTGCAGGCGCGACTTGACCGTGCCGACCGATACGCCGAGCGCCGCAGCCGCGGCTTGCTGGTCAAGGCCAGACCAGATGCACAGCTCGATGACCTCGCGCTGGTGCCGCGGCAAGGCCGCGATGGCCGCCCGCAGGGCGGTCATCGCCCGCTCGCTGTCGACGCGCCCGGCAGCCGACTCCGCCGGGTCATCGGGCGCCGCCGGCGTGGCGGCCTCCGCGCGGAGCCGGTCCAGGGCCTGGCGGTACCGCCGGTCGGCCCGGCGGGCATTGCGCAGCAGCAGCCGCGCGACACCTAATAGCCAGGGCAGGGCTGAGTCGTGCGCCAGCACGATCTGCCCGCGCCGGCGCCAGGCCTGGAAGAACACCGCCGCCGTCAGCTCCTCCGCCTGGGACCAGTCCGCGGTGCGGCGGAACAGGTAGCCGTAGACGGCGTCGGCGTGCCGGTCAAAGAGCTGCCCGAAGGCCTCGTGATCTCCGGCGGCCGCACGGCGCCACAGCGCCGCGTCACCGGACTCGTCGCGCGTGATGCTCATTGCCACGCCCACTATGTGTCCGCGCCGGCCCCGAGGTTCCCAGGATCTCAGAAGGCGGCGGCCGCGCGCACGGGCCGGGCCGGGACGTGATCCCCGGTCAGCCGACCGCGGTCACGCAGTCCGCGAGCATTGCCGGCGAGATGTTCCCGCCGGACAGCAGGAGCGCGGTGACACCGTCGATCGCGCCGAGACGCTGCTCGATGATGGCCGCCAGCCCTACTGCGGCCGACGGCTCGACGACGACCTTGAGCATCATCACCAGCTCGCGCACTGCCGTGCGGATCGCCGCCTCGCTGACGGTGACGATCCGGATGTCCGCCGAGCGGATCATGTCGAAGTTCAGGCGGCCGGGACGTGGTGCGGTCAGCCCGTCGGCGATCGTCGGCGGATGGTCCAGTTCCGTTGGCTCGCCGGCCTCCAGCGATGCCACGATCGTCGGCACCAGGTCCGGCTGCACACCCACGATCTCGATCGTCCGCCCGGCCGTCTCGGCGGCGAGGATGGCCCCGGCGAGCAGGCCGCCGCCCGAGCACGGCACGACAAGCCGCTGCACGCCGGGCTCCTGCTCCAGCAGCTCGAGGGTGGCCGTAGCGGCACCGGCCACGACGCCGGGATCGTCGAAGGGATGCACGAACGTATATCCGTGCTCCTCCTGCAATTGCTCAGCCCGGCGGAACGCGCCGGCCGCGTCCAGGACGCCGTCCTGCACCACCGTGCCGCCCAGCGCCCGCACGCCGTCCACCTTGGCCGCCACGGCGTTCTGCGGCATCACGACCGTGACGCCGGCGCCGAGTGCGCGCCCGGCGAACGCCAGGCCGAGCGCGGCGTTGCCGGCGCTGACCGTCAGCAGGCCGCGGGCGCGCGCCTCCGGGGGCAGCATGCGGGCGCTGTTGAGCGCGCCCCGCACCTTGAACGACCCCGTCACCTGCAGGCACTCGGCCTTGGCCACCAGACGGCAGCCGGCCCGCTCATCCAGGGCCATCGAGCTCAGGGCCGGCGTACGGACCACCGTGCCCCGCAGGTATTCCTGCGCGCTCAGCACATCCTCCGGCCGCGGTCGCGACACTGCCTCCACGCTCGTCCCTGCCCTCCGCGCTCGCTGCGCTGAACCAGCCCGGCCGCACCAGCCGGGTGCCCACCCTGGACGGAGGAATGCTTCCACAGCAGGGCAGCGAGGCGATCATGAGCCCTGGCCCGCGGCGCAATGGCGCAGTCGGCCATTGTCCGTTACGCGTATGAGATATCGTGCAAAACGGGATGTATCGCAATTGCCGGGATTGCAGTTCCCGCCGCATGGCAGCTGATAGATCATGGGCGCAGGAGGAAGCGGGAGGCGTGATGACGGGCGAGCCGGGCTGGGTGCCGCCAGGCGTGGACATCAAGCAGGCCAATACCGCCCGGGTATATGACTACTGGCTGGGCGGCAGTCACAACTTCCTGGCCGACCAGGATCTGGGCCGGGCCATCGTCGCGGTCGAGCCGAATGCCCGGGCGGGTGCCCGGGCCAACCGGGCGTTCCTCGGCCGGGCGGTGCGGTTCCTCGCCGCGGCCGGCATCCGCCAGTTCATCGACATCGGCTCCGGCATCCCGACGCAGGGCAACGTGCACGAGGTTGCCCAGGAGGCCAGCCCGGGTGCCCGCGTGGTCTACGCCGATATTGACCCGGTCGCTATCGCGCACAGCAAGTCCATCCTGGCCGGGAATGACAACGCCGCGATCATCGAAGGCGACGCGCGCGACCCGCACAAGATCCTGGCCGACCCCGCCGTCCGGCGCCTGATCGACCTGGGCCAGCCGGTCGGGCTGCTGCTGGTCATGGTCCTGCACTTCATCGCCGATGCCGACGATCCCTGGCAGATCGTGGCCACCCTGCGGGACGCCCTCCCGTCTGGCAGCTACCTCGTGCTGGCCCACGCCGCCAGTGACAGCAGGCCCGCTGTGGCGCAGGCCGCTGAGACGGTCTACAACCGCAGTGTCTCCACCGACATCCACATGCGCCCGCGCGCCGACATCGTGCGCTTCTGTGACGGCTTCGAGCTGCTGGATCCGGGGCTGGTCTACATTCCGCAGTGGCGGCCGGACTCACCGGCCGACGTGCCCGCCGACCCCAGCAAGTTCTGGGTCCTGGTCGGCGTGGCCCGCAAGCCCTGACGGTCCGCCCGGCCGCTGGAGGGTTACAGGCGGGAGGTGAGCTCGGCCACGATTTCCGCCGCTGACTGTGGCTGTCTCGCCAGTGCGACGCTCTGCCCGGCCCACATCGACAGCGCCTCGATATCACCGGTCGTCCCGGTCATCGGCGGCGCTGGCTCGTAGCGGACGATTGACTCGCCTGAGGCGAAGTGGGCGATCACATCGCCTGCTCCGGGGCGCTGGTCATCCGGGGGGCGACCCGCGGCCTCCCACGCTCTGGCCGTTGAGTTGCGGAGGGCGCGGTGCGGAGAGTCGTGCCATCCGACGTCGTACAGGTTGGGGTACCACTGCGGGTCGGTCTCGGCCGCCGCCAGGAGCCGGCGCCGGTAGTCCTCGTGGATCGGCATCTCCTGCGCCAGCAGGAACCGGGTGCCCAGCCAGGCGGCCTGAGCGCCGAGGGCAAGCACCGCGGCGACTCCGCGAGCATCACCGATCCCGCCCGCCGCGATCACCGGCACCGGCGCCACCGCGTCCACCACGGCGGGCACCAGCGGCAGGGTCGCGACGGTGCCCCAGACGTGCCCGCCGGCCTCCCAGCCCTGGGCGACGATCACGTCCACGCCGGACGCGACGGCCCGCTTGGCCTCCTCGGCACTGCCGACCGTATGCAGCACGATTCCCCCGGCGTCGTGCACCGGCTGGACATAGCTGCTGGGATCGCCCCACATGAACGAGACGATCCGCAGGCCGGCATCGAGGGCCTGGCCGAGGGGACGGTGATGATCGTCGTTGAGGATGAAGTTACCGCCGAACGGCCGCGCCGTCAGCGCCGCCGTCTCCCGGACAACAGCTCCGGTGTCCGGGGACCACGTCAGCGTCAGCATGCCGAGCGCCCCGGCATTCGAGACCGCCGCGGCCAGCGGCGGAATGGCGGCCATGGGTGCCTGCACGATCGGCTGCTCGATCCCCAGCAGCTCACACACCGGCGTGCTCATGACGCGTCGTAAGACGTGGGCGTTGACTGCGGCGAACGCCGGTCCCAGCCGTGGAACTTGGAGTAGTCGCCGGCCTCCCATGCCGCGCGCAGTCCCGGGGTGCTGAGATCCCAGTCCGGGCGGATCTCGGCCGTGGCCGCGCGCAGGTCGCGCCACAGGTCGTAGAACGACGGGCGGCCCCAGAACCAGTAGCCGTTGTAGACACTGTGGATGACCAGGCCCGGCTTGAGGACGAGGGTGTGCGGGATCATCGGGTTGTGCTCGGGGTCGGTGTACTCCTGAATGTCGAGGTCCTGCTGGACGGTCCGGCCAGGGTCCGACAGGAAGGGCCACTGGCCGCCGACCGAGTTGCGGAACTCCTGCAGCGTGTGGTGGTCGTCGGTGGCGATCGTGGCGACCTGCGTATAAGAAACCGTGATCTCCGGGTAGTGCTGGGCCAGCTCCAGGTGCTGCCGGTGCTCTTTCGGGCAGTAGTTGCCGCGCGCGAGCGTGAGGATCATCGGGTCCCGGCCCTGCAGATCGCTCAGCGTCCGGACGGTGCCGGTGTGATCGGGCAGCGCGTAATCGGGGAAGGTACCGCCGGGGACGATGTCGGAACGCACGAGATGACCGCCTCTCCTGTGGCGCCGCAGGGTGCAATGTGGACGGCGCTCATGCCGGCTGCTCCTTGAGAACCTGGTTGTACCAGGAAGCAGCTGCGCCTGCGGGTAGGCGTGCCCGCCGGCGCTCCTGCCCACACTCCCGCCCGGCGGGCGAAGGCGTCAGTTGATGTCGAACTCGTTGCCCTCGGGGTCCTTCATCCCGACCGCGTAGTGATCGAGGCCGTCGGCGCTCAGGGCGCCGGTGCGGGTGGCCCCGAGATCCGTCAGCCGCCTGGCCTCAGCGTCGACTCGCTGGATGCGGGTGGCGAGCGGGACCGAGCGGCTGTCGGTTACCGAACGGCCGCCGCTGACGTGCACGTCGAGGTGGAGGCGGTTCTTGACCGCCTTGGCCGCCGGCTCCACGCGGAACCAGATGCGGGGGCCGTCGCCGCGAGGATCGATGATGCTGTCCGTTCCGACTCCCAGCTCGCTGTCGGGCAGTCCGATGTCGCGCCGCCAGTCGTCCCAGGTAGCGAACCCTTCGGGGGGCGGTTCCAGCACGTAGCCCAGGGCCGCCGCCCAGAAGGCGGCCAGCGGCTCGGGGTCGGTGCAGTCGATGACGAGCTGGAATCGGACAGGCATCGCGCTCCTAGTGGCTCACCAGCGGCAGGAACATCTCATCGACGATCGACTTGATGCGCGCGGGCGAGAGCGGCTCGAGGTTCATGAGCAGGTCGTGGCGCAGCAGGTCGAATGGCATGGCGAGGACGGCGGGCGGAATGCGCTCCATGTCGATCTCGCCGCGGTCCCGGGCGCGCCGGTAGATGATGTGGTCGCCCCGCATCAGCTGGTCGCCCAGGAGCTTGTCGCGGGCCTGTCCGGGGGTCAGGCCGGTACTGGCCAGCAGACCCGAGAAGGCGGCCGCGGCAGCGACGGCGGTCCAGGTGGCGCGGGCTTTGCTGATGGCGGTCAGCAGGGCGAGCAGGTCGCCGCGCAGGGTGCCGGTGTCGGGGATCTCGACCGGGCGGGCGCGGCGGTAGTGCTCGAGGGCGGCCAGCACGAGCTCGTCCTTATTGGCCCAGCGGCGGTACAGCACCGCGATGCCGGTGCGGGCCCGCCCGGCGACCGCCTCCATCGTCAGGCCAGCGAAGCCGGCCTCGGTCAGCTCGTCCCACGCGGCTTCGAGCAGCGCGGATTCGAGCTGCTCGCCGCGGCGGCGACGGCGAGTGTGCTCCGGGATGGATGCGGCCACTCTCTCATGTTAGAGAGGTTTGCATTCCTTATCAAGAGACCCTAGCCTCATAAGAGATGGATACCACTCTTAACCTGAGGACGGCCCCATGACCGAGACGCACGCAGCTGACGGGGCCAGGCTGGCACCGGAGGTCCGCCATGCCCTGCTGGCGCTGATCGTCGGCGGGATCGCGGCGATCCTGGACTCGACGATCGTCACCCTGGCGCTGCGCACACTGGTTGTCAGGCTGCACTCCACAGACGGCCGGATCCAGTGGGTCACGACCGGCTACCTGCTGGCCATGGCGGTCGCGATCCCGGTCACCGGATGGGCCGAGAGCCGGTACGGCGGCAAGCGGACCTGGATGGCCGCGCTGACCCTGTTCGTCACCGGATCGGTGCTGTGCGCGCTGTCCTGGAACGACGCCAGCCTGATCGGCTTCCGGGTCCTGCAGGGCTTCGCCGCCGGCCTGATCTTCCCGCTGATGCAGACCCTGGGCGTCAAGGCCGCGGGCGGGCGGGCCAGCAGCAACCTGATCGCCATGGTCAGTCTTCCGCTGGCGCTCGGGCCGATCCTCGGCCCGGTGCTCGGCGGGGTCATCCTCAACTGGCTGAGCTGGCGCTGGCTGTTCCTGGTCAATGTGCCCGTCATCGGCGTCGGGCTGGTCCTCGCCTGGCGGCTGCTGCCCCCCGACCGCCGGGATCCCGGCGCCGCGCGGGCGCGGCTGGACGGAATCGGGCTCGTCCTGCTCGCGCCGGCGCTCGCCGGGATCCTGCTCGGCCTGTCGAACCTCTCCGAGGACGGCGGGATCGGCCAGGCCGCCGTGCTCGTGCCGCTGCTGGCCGGGATCGCGCTGCTCGGCGCGTTCACCGCCTGGGCCGCACGGCCGGGCAACCGGCATCCGGTCGTGGACGTCCGGCTGCTGCGGCTGCGTTCGCTCGGGACCGCCTCCGCGGTCTTGTTCGCGGCCGGCGCGGCGATCTACGCCGGCATGTTCCTGCTGCCCCTGTATTACCAGCAGCTGCACGGCGAGACCGTCCTGCACGCCGCGCTGCTGCTCATCCCCCAGGGTGCCGGCTCGCTGGCCGCCCGCTTCGCCGTCGGCAAGCTCGTCGCCCGGCTCGGCGCGCGCCTGGTCACGATCGCCAGCTTCCTGGTCGCAGCCGTCGCGACCGTGCCATTCGCGCTCGCCGGCCCGCACACCAGCCTGTGGCTGCTGAGCGCCGTGCTCCTGATCCGCGGCTTCGGGATCGGCGCCGTGCTCGTCCCGCCGATGTCCGTCGCCTACCAGGACATCGCGCCGGCCGGCATCCCGCACGCCACCATGAACACCCGCATCGCCCAGCAGGTCGGCACCTCCTTCGGCATCGCGATCGTTGCCGTCGTCCTGCAGTCCCTGCTCGCGCACGGCGCCGCCAGCGCCTTCGCCGGCGCGTTCTGGTGGGCGACCGGCATCACCGTCGCCGCGCTCATCCCCGCTCTCGCCCTGCCCGCGCAGACCCGCCACCGCGGGGCCAGGCCGTCGCCGGCCACCTCCGCAGCCAGGTCGCCGACGACATCTGCATCCCCCTCCTAGCCACCCAGCGACCAGCCGCGCCCCCGCACGTTCGGAGTGGCACGCGAGCACGCGTCTGGCACCGGGTTACCGTACAAACACGCCCGGGATGAGGAGGACAAAGTGACCACCGGTGGCTTCTCGCCGAAACGGCTGACCCGCGTGCGAGACGTGCTTTCTCGTCACCTCGACGCCGGCTACGTCCCGGGTGCGGTCGCCGTCGTCGCCCGCCGCGGCGAGGTCCACATCGAGGCACTGGGCAATCTGGCCTTCGCGGGCGCGGGCTCGGGAACGCCGATGGCAGCCGACACGATCTGCCGGATGGGCTCGACGACCAAGCCGGTCGTGGCGGCCTGCGCGATGACCCTGGTGGAGGACTGCACGCTGCGCCTCGACGACCCGGTCGACGAGTTCCTCCCGGAACTGGCGGACATGCGGGTGCTCGCCGACCCGGACGGGCCGCTGGAGGAGACCGTCCCGGCGAACCGCCCGATCACGCTGCGGGACCTGCTCACCTTCACCGCCGGCACCGGCATGGTCCCCGCCGCGCCGGGAACGATCCCGATCGCCGACGCGCTGAACGCGCTCCAGAGCGGCGAGCCCGGGCCGCCGGATGAGTGGATTCGCCAGCTCGGCACGCTTCCGCTCGTCTGCCAGCCGGGCGAGCGCTGGATGTATCACACCGCCGCCGACGTGACCGGCGTGCTCATCGCCCGCGCCACCGGCATGTCCTTCGGGGCTGCCCTGCGCGAGCGCATCTGCGAGCCGCTCGGGATGAAGGACACCGCCTTCAGCGTGGGCAGCGAGAGCATCAGCCGGCTCGCGACCGCCTACCAGCGCGACGACGCCACCGGCGAGATCGTGGTCGAAGACGGCCCTGACGGGTACTGGAGCCTGCCGCCGGCGTTCGAGTCGGGGGGCGGCGGGCTCGTGTCGACCGCCGACGATTTCCTCGCCTTCGCCTCGGCCCTGCTCGCCGGCGGTACCCGCCACGGCGAGCGGGTCCTGTCCCGGCCGTCAGTGACGCTGATGACCACCGACCACCTGACGCCGGCGCAGAAAGCGGTGTCCGGGTTCACGCCGGGGTACTTCGACGACATCGGCTGGGGTCTCGGCATGTCGGTCCGCACCCGGCGCCCGCACCTCGGACCCTGGCCCGTCTCCTACCCTCCGCTGGCCTCGGTCGGCAGCTACGGATGGCCCGGCGTCTACGGCACCGGCTGGTACAACGACCCGGCCGAGGACATGACGACCATCCTCATGACCCAGCGGGCGCCCGCGCCGCCCGGCCTGCCGATCCTGCTCGACTTCTGGACCGCCGCCTACCAGGCCATCGACGACTGACTGCGGCGGCTGCCGCCAGGCTGACTATGCTCCCGCGGTCAGGTGGTCAAGGAGCTTGGCGCAGGCGTGCACGGTCCTGACGTGCGGGACGTCGATGCCCATCCGGCCGGCCAGCTCCACGATGGCCCCGGTCATGCAGTCAAGCTCCAGCCGCTTGCCCGCCTCAAGATCTTGCAGCGTGGAGGTCTTGTGGTCGCCGACGGCCAGCCCGGCCTCCAGCCGCCGGTCCAGCGAGACCGGGAACTGAATACCCAGCCGGCCGGCCACGGCGGCGCACTCGGCGAACATGTGCCGGAGCAGGTCGGGCATCTCCGGGATGGCGCCGAGCTCGCCCAGCGTCGCCCTGGTCAGGGCAGTGATCGGGTTGAACGAGGCGTTACCGACGAGCTTGAGCCAGATCTGGTCGCGCAGCCGGGGCTCCACCGGCGCTTTTAGCTTGCCCGCGGCGAAGGCAGCCGAGATGGCCTGGCAGCGCGCGCTGACCGAGCCGTCGGGCTCGCCGATGGTGAACCTGGTGCCCTCGATATGCCGGATGACGCCGGGCTCGGTGATCTCGGTGGAGCAGTAGACCACGCAGCCGATGTTGTGCTCAGGGCCGATCGCGCCGGCGATCTTGCCGCCGGGATCGACGCTCTCCAGCCGGGTGTCTGCCCACTCGCCGGGCAGCGACTGGAAGTACCACCAGGGCAGGCCGTTCTGCGCCCAGATCACGCTGGCACCGGGGCGCAGCAGCGACCCGAGCCGCGGCGCGGCCTCGGTCAGGCTGTTGGCCTTGAGCGCCACGAACACCACGTCGGCGCTGGCGACGGCGTCCCAGTCATCGGTCGCGTCCGGGCGGGCGGAGAAGTCCCCCCGGCGGGACAGGACGCGCACTCCGTCCTGCTGCATGGCTTTCAGGTGCGCGCCCCTGGCGATCAGGGTGACATCGGCCCCGCCGCGGGTCAGGCAGGCCCCGACGTAGGCGCCGATCGCGCCGGCGCCGAGCACGGCGAACTTCATCCCGCCGCCCTCGATCCGATGATGGACTCCCCCACCCTGCGGCGCTGGACCTTGCCCGTCGGCGTCCGGGGAATCTCGGGCAGCACGTAGACGGCGACCGGGACCTTGTAGGCGGCCAGCCGCTCCCGGCAGTGCCCGATCAGCTCGCTGGTCTCGGTGTCCTGGCGAAGGGACACCGCGGCGGCCGGCACCTCGCCGTACTTGTCGTCCTCGATGCCGAAGCAGACCGCGTCGGCGACGGCCGGGTGCGACAGCAGCGCCTCCTCGATCTCGGCCGGGCCGATGTTCTCGCCGCCGCGCAGGATCATCTCCTTCAGGCGACCCTGGAGGTAAAGGTAGCCGTCCCTGATGGCGCCGCGATCTCCGGTCCGGAACCAGTCCCCGATGAAGGCGTCGGCGGTCGCGGACGGGTTGTTCAGGTAACCCGATGTCACCCCCGGCCCCCGGATGACGACCTCGCCGGCCTCCCCGGCAGCCAGGAACCGGCCATCGCGATCGACAACGCCCATCTCGACACCAGTCGGCACGCCGACCGACTCGGGCACCCGCGCGGCGGGCGGCAGCGGGTTGGAGCTCATCTGATGGCTCGCTTCGGTCATGCCGTAGGCCTCGAGCATGGGCACCCCGTAGGCGGCCTCGGCGCGCTCCAGCAGCGCCGGCGACAGCGGCGAACTGCACGAGCGCGCGAACCGCAGGCTCGGCGGCGGTCCCGCGTCATCCGCCCGGTCCAGGATCATCCGGTGCAGCGTCGGTCCCGCCGACAGCCAGGTGGCCGCGCTGTCGCGGGCCTGCGGCCAGAACCGGTGCGCGGTGAACCGGCGCGGAACCACGACGGTGCCGCCCGTGCTCATGGCCGCGAATGCCGACGCGACCAGGCCGTGGATGTGGAAGAGCGGCATGACGCAGAACGACACGTCGGCCGCGCCGAGCTGGTAATGCGCGGCGATCGTCCGGGCCGAGGCCGTGAGGTTGCGCTGGCGCAGCGGCACCTGCTTGGGCCGGCTCGTCGTCCCGCTGGTGTGCAGCACCAGCACGACGTCGTCGGGCTCGCCCGGCCCGAACGACGACGAGGCCGCGCGGATGGCGGCCCCCTCGACGATCAGCTCGGGCGGCCCGTCACCGCCGATGGCGAGCTGGATCACCGGAATGGCCAGCCGCCCGGCCGCGCGGACCGCGGCCTGCGGTCCGCTGCCGGAGACCAGCAGCAGCCGCGGCGAGATGTCCTCCAGGTAGAAGGCGAACTCGGTCTCGGTGTAGGCCGGGTTCAGCGGGGCCGCAGCCGCGCCGAGCTGCGCCGCCGCGAAGACCAGCAGGACGAACTCGGGCCCGTTCGGCAGGGTGAGGCCGATCCGGTCGCCGCGCCGCACGCCGGCCGCCGCCAGCCGGGCCGCCAGGGTCTCGACGCAGTCGCGGACCTGCGCGTAGTCCTGGGTACTGCCGTCCTCCGGCGCCACGAACGCGATGGCCCCGGGGGCGGCTTGATCCAGCAGCGCGATGAGCGTCTCGTCGGTGGGCTGGCCGGTCTTGCTGGTCATCGGCGACCTCCTGCGTCCGTCGGCAGTCCCAGTATCCGGCCAATTGGGTCACTTCCTGCGCTCGGGTAGCTCCATCTGCGATATCCGGGATGGACACTGCGAAGGCTGGCGTGGCCGCGAGGCTCGCTGGGCGCTGGCCTCAGGTCGCTACCGCGACCACGGCATAGCGGTCACGGGAATCCTCGAAGTCGGTATCGACTTCCCTCAGTCCCGCGAGTTCAAGCCGCTCACGCAGGTCGCTGATGGTGAAGGGACGGAACGTGATCTGGTATTCGCGTGATTCAGCCTGACCGCCGTTGTCGAAGATGAACACCAGATGGGCGATGTGCTCGTCGCCCAGGCGCTCCGGTACCTCCCAGGCATAGAGCGCTACGCACCGGTGCCCCTCGCGAGTCACCACCCGGTCGGCAACCTGAACAATCCGGCGCTCGGCGTGCAGCTTTTCCCAGTTACGGGAGTCAACTACTACGTGCCCGCCGGGCCGGGCCATCCGCCGCAGCCCGGCCAGCGCCTGAACCATGGCGTCGCGGCCGGCGGCGTGCACCAGTGAGTTCCCGATACACAGCACCACGTCGAACCGCTTGGCGGTAGCTGCGGGAAGGTCGGCCCACTGACAGTTCAGCAGCGGGATCTCCAGCCGCTCCCGGCGGAACCGGGCAGCCGCACCCTCGACCATCGCCTCGCTGCCATCAGCCGCCCAGACGGTGAAGCCCCGCCGGGCGAGGACTGCCGCGTCGACGCCCGTGCCGCAGGCCGCGTCCAGCACGACGCTGGCCGGGCTGATCCGCTGGAGCAGGCGTGCCGTCGCCGGGTGGTTCACTGCGCGCCCGTTAGTAAGCGCGCCGTCGTCGAACATCCAGTCGTAGTCGGCGGCAAGCGTTTCATAAGCGCCAGCCATGCGCCGCATTCTGCCAGACGGCGCCTAATTCCCTGTCTGTTCGCATCACGAACGCCACACGGGCCCGGCCGGGCTCATGCCCCCGCTTCGGCCATCCGGCGGCGGCACCCGTAATCGCCGGCATCTGAAAGCGCCACCCGCACCTCGGCTACCCGGTCCGAACAGTAAATCGGGTTTTGCCCGGCGAGATCGAGTTATTCCGCTTAAAGTCGTCGTAGGCCGTGCCGATGCCCGCATATCCGGGGGCACGATCGGCGGGTATTCAGCACGACTGGGTCGCTTAGGGGGAAAGTCAGTGGCCGTCTTTAATCCGGGCCCGCGTCCGGCGGAGGCCCCGAGGGCCAAGGGGCTCAAGACCGGCGCTATCGGCCTGGTGTCCAGCGTGGTCATGGGCGTGGCCTCGACCGCCCCGGCCTACAGCCTGGCCGCGACGCTGTTTTTCGTGGTGGCCGCTGTCGGGCTGAAGTCCCCGCTGGTCGCCGTCCTGGCGTTCGTGCCGATGCTGCTGTGCTCGATCGGCTTCAGCGAGCTGAACAAGGCCGATCCCGACTGCGGGACCACGTTCATCTGGGCGACCCGGGCGTTCGGGCCTAAGACCGGCTGGGCCGGCGGCTGGGGCGTCGTGGCGGCCGACGTCCTGGTGATGGCCAGCCTGGCCCAGGTAGCCGGGCAGTACATGTTCTTCCTCGTCCAGGGACCGGATAGCTCGATCGGCAGCAACGCCTCCAGCGGCTGGGTCCTGCTGGTCGGCAGCCTGTGGATCGTCGCGATGACCTACATCTGCTACCGCGGCATCGAGGTCTCGGCCAACTTCCAGAAAGTCCTGCTGGGCATCGAGATCCTCTTGCTGCTGGTCATGTCGGTTACGGCCCTGGTCCGGGTGTTCGGCAGCCATCCGCCGCCAGGTTCCCTGCACCCGAGCTTCAGCTGGCTGTCGCCCGCGCATCTGCCGGTCTCAGCATTTGTGTCCGGGATCATCTTGATGCTGTTCATTTACTGGGGCTGGGACACTGCCTTGTCGGTGAACGAGGAGACCGCGGACAAGTCCCACACGCCAGGCCGGGCCGCGATCATCTCGACGGTCCTGCTGCTCGTCACCTACGTGATCGTGATCATCGCCGTGCAGGCCTTCGCCGGCACCGGCACCCGGGGCGTCGGGCTGGCGAATCCGGCGAACCAGTTTGACGTGCTATCGGCTACCGGGGGCGCGATCTTCGGTACCTCCGGCCTCGGCGCGGTCTTGTCCCGGCTGCTGATTCTGATGGTGCTCAGCTCGGCTGCCGCCTCAACCCAGACCACTATCCTGCCGACGGCGCGCACCACCTTGTCGATGGCGGCTTACGGGGCCCTGCCCGAGTCGTTCGCGAAGATCAATCCCAAATACCTGACCCCGACGGTGTCGACCGTCGTCATGGGCGTTGCCTCGATCGCCCTGTACATCCCGCTGAATTACATTTCCGGCGGCAACCCGATCGCAGACGCGGTCACCGCGATCGGCCTGTACATCGCGTTTTACTACGGGCTCACTGCGTTCTCCTGCGTGTGGTATTACCGGGCCACGCTGACCAGCAGTGCCCGGAATCTGTGGATGCGCGGCCTTCTTCCGGGCCTGGGCGGGCTGCTCATGTACGCGGCTGGCTTTTACAGCCTGCAGAGCGACTGGGTCGCCTACAACAGCTACACCACGTGGCTGGTGCCGGGCCTGCACTGGCGGATCGGCGGCATATTCATCATCGCCGCGCTGGCCGCAGCGGCCGGGGTGCTCAGCTTCGTCTTCATGCGGGTCACCGCCCCGGCCTTCTTCCGCCGGGAAACACTCACCAGGACCACTCCCGCGCTCGTTTTCAGCCAGGAGCTGTAAATCAGGACCGGGCCGCACCCCCAGCCGGTGATACCGGGAAACGCTCTGGTCACTAGAAGGGCTGCGGACCAGCAGGGATTGCCCAGCAGCGCTGCAATTTGGCAGCCTAGAGCAACGACGGTGCGGTCTGGCCGCTGGCTGGCTGGCCGGTGAAGCCGGACTCGCCGGGGGGACGGGGGAACATGGACAGGGCCTCTTCAGCTCGGTCAGCTGATGTCAGCGTGGCCGGCGAGCCCGCGGACAGCTGCCGGTGAGCAGCGCAGCCCCGCCCGCGGGCCCGGCAGGCGCGGCCGCGGGCCAGCGCTCCTGGCCCGTCCGGTCGGGCATGGTGCCAGCGCTGGGCGGCGGTTTCACTTTCCGGCTGGAGACTGCTCCCGGCCTGGACGCAGCCCTGCCGATCGGGGCTGCCGTTGCCCTCGTACCCGATCGTGGCGGGAACCCGGCTGCCGCTCCCGACGCGCAGGACTGGCTGCGGTCGTCCGGGAAGACCCAGCTCGCCGCGGCCTGGGCCGAGCAGCTGTGGCAGTCAGGCGAGCTGGACCTGCTGGTCTGGGCCAAGGCCACCAGCCGGGCCTCGGTGCTGTCCGGCTACGCCGCGGCGACGGCCGCCGTGACCGGCCGGGAGCAGGTCAGCAGCTGTGAGTCAGACGCCGCCCAGCTGCTCAGCTGGCTGGGTGAGACCAGCCGCTCGTGGCTCGTGGTACTCGATGACCTGACTGACCCGGCGGACCTGGAGGGCCTGTGGCCGGCCGGGCCGGCCGGACGGGTGCTGGTGACCTCCGCCGACGCTGCGGCCGTGCCCGGTGGCCTGCGGATCCTGGCGGTGGGGCCATTCAGCCAGCGGGAGGCCGTCAGCTATCTGAGTGAGCGCGTGTCAGCCGACCCGGACAAGCGACACGGGGCGATCGAGCTGGCTCAGGAACTGGACTTCGAGCCAGTCGCGCTGACCCAGGCCAGCGCGGTGATCGCGCATTTCCCGCTGTCGAGCCGCGAGTACCGGGCAAATTTCCTGCGCCGGCGGGAGCAGTTCGCGGCATCGCCGGGCGCGCGCGTGCCGGCGGCGGCGGTGACGTGGACGTTCTCCTTCGAGCGGGCGGCTGAGCTGACCCCGGGCGGATCGGCCAAGCTGCTGCTGGCCCTGGCGGCGGTGCTCGACGGGCACGGCATCCCCGAGACCGTTCTGGCCACTCCCGCGGCCCGCCATTTCCTCACCGGCGGCGACTCCCCGGCCGGCATCGAGCGCGCCCTGGCAGCGCTGGAGCAGGTTGGCCTGCTGACCGTCGATGAAGCGACGGTCCCGCCGGCGATCCTGATCAGCCCCGTGCTGCAGGCCGGGCTGCGGGCCGCCATGCCCGCGGGCCTGGAGGATCAGGCGGCGAGGTCGGCCGCGGATGCGCTAGTCCAGGCCTGGCCGGAACTCGAGCAGCCCGGCTGGCCTGCCTCGGGCCTGCGATCCTGCGCGGCCGCCCTCCGGCAGATCAGCGGGGACCTGCTGTGGGACGGCGGCTGCCATCCCCTGCTGGTGCTCACCGGGGACAGCCTGGACCGCGCCCGCCTGACCGGGCCCGCCGTCGACCACTGGCTCGACCTCGCCACCACCGGCAGCCGCCTGCTGGGCGGCAGGGACCAGGACACGATGCTGGCCGCCCGGCGCCTGGCCGATGCCTACCTGGCGGCCGGGCGCGCCGACGAGGCCGTTGCGTGGCTCCAGTGGGTACTCGACGGCCTGGCCGGGCACCTCGGACCCGAGCACCAGGACGTGGTGGAGGCGCGCCGCCGCCTCGGCCACGGCCTCGCCGCCGCGCTCCAGTTCCCGGCCGCGATCGACGTCCTGGAACGCGCGGTCAGAGAATCTGAGCAGGTCTGCGGACCCGAGCATGCCGACACGCTCGGCGCGCGGGACGAGCTCGCCGCCGCCTACCTGGCCGCGGGCGACTACCCCGACGCGATCATCGTCTACCGCGGCACGCTGGCCGACCGGGAGCGCGCCCAGGGCCCGCGGCACCCGCAGACGATGACGACCCGGCACGGCCTGGCCAGCTCCTACCTGGCCAGCGGCCGGGCCAAGGAGGCAGTGGCGGCCTGCAAGCGGGTGGTGGCCGACCGGGAGCGCGTCCTCGGGCCCGATCACCTGGACACGCTGACGGCGCGCAGCGACCTGAGCGCCGCCTACCAGAAGGCGGGCAAGACGGCGGCCGCGGAGCTGACCTGCGAGCAGGCCTGGGCCGGTTTCGAGCGGGTGCTCGGCCCCCGGCACCCTGATGCGCTGCGGAGCCGGGCCAGGCTGGCTCAGATGTACCGCCGGCTGGGGCGCTACGGCGACGCCCGCGCGCTGCTGCGCGACACCGTCGACCGCCTGCAGCGCGCCCTGCCCGAGGGCGATCCGCTGATCACCGAGCTGCGTCAGAGCCTGGCTGACATCGGCGACGAGTAGGCCCGCTGAAGCGGCCGTCGACGATGGAAGGCACCGCGGCTTCGCCTGCCGGCAACGAGACGTTTTCCACGGTCACGTACGATGCATCCGAAGTGCCGGGGTGAGCCTGGTCAGGTCCCCGCGCGGCCTTCGCGGTCGGACTGAATCAATGGAGAAGTACTCGTGCGGCCCGTTGCCCTGACCCTGCCCGCTCTTGCCGCGGCCGGTCTCCTGCTGGCCGCATGCGGCCATCAGTCCAGCCCGCGCCCGCAGGCCCGCACCACCCCCACCGCACCCCCGCCGAAGGTCGAGGCCAGCCAGCCCGTCACGCCGTACTGGCCGCTGACCGGGCACCGGGTGCCCCCGGGTAAGACCGACAGGCTCCGCCACCCGGTCCTGGTCGCGAAGATGGATAACACTGTGGCCAGCCAGCCGCAGGTCGGCCTGCGCCAGGCCGACATGGTCGTCGAGGAGCTCGTCGAGGGCGGCCTCACCAGGCTGGCGGTGTTCTACTACTCCCGTATCCCGCCTGACGTCGGGCCGATTCGCTCCATGCGCGCCAGCGACATCGACGTCGTCTCGCCCGTGCACGCGTCACTAGTGACCAGCGGCGCGGCGCCCCAGACGATCAGGCGGATCAAGGCTGCGCACATCCGGTTCTACGCTGAGCCCACCACGGGCATGTACCGCTCTCCGTACCGGGTGGTGCCGTACAACCTGTTCGTCAACCTCAGAAGCCGTCGCGGCCGCCGCAGCGCGCAAGCCCGCGACCCCGCCGCCCTATCTCGCGTGGGGATCGGCCGCGAAGCTGCCGCCGGGTCGCAGGGTGACGAAGATCAGCGCTCAGTTCTCCGCCGTGCACACCACCGAGTGGGTCTTCAGCAACGGCAGGTACCACTGCACCGACAGCAACGCGCCCGCAGGCGACCAGTTCCCGGCGACCAGTGTGCTGGTCCTGCGCGTGCGCGAGGGTGACGCAGGCTACCTGGACCCGGCCGGCCACCACGTCCCGGAGACGCTGCTGACGGGTTCCGGCCGCGCCCTGCTCTTCCACGGCGGCCGGATGGTTGCCGCGACCTGGCACAAGGGGCAGGCACCGGCTGCCAGGATCGCGCTGACCACGAAGACGGGTCAGCAGCTCAAGGTACCCGCCGGCCATACGTGGATCGAGCTGGTCCCGGCCCGCGGCGGGAGCGTCACGTTCGCGAGAACGCCGTAGCGCCCGGATCCGCTGGCCGGGCAGCCTGAGTCCGGCAGGTAAGTCAGCCCGCCAGGACGAGGTCGCGATCGGAGGCGGTCAGCCGGTCGGCAGCAGAACCGGTGATCGCGATGGTGTCCTCGATCCGGACGCCGAACCGGCCGGACAGGTAGATGCCGGGCTCCACGGTGATCACCATCCCCGGTTCCAGCACCAGGTGGTTACCGCCGACGACCGACGGTGGCTCGTGCACCTCCAGGCCGAGACCGTGACCCGTCCGGGTGAAGAAGGCATCGCCGAATCCGGCCGCGGTGATGACCTCGCGGCAGGCCCGGTCTACGTCGTGGACGGTCGCGCCGGCAACGGCCGCGGCGACGCCGGCCGCCTGCGCCGCGCGGACGACATCGAAGACCGCCCGGTAGTCCCGGGCGGGCTCGCCCAGGACGAGCTGGCGGGTGATGTCGGCGAAGTAGCCGTGATAAGTGACGGCGATGTCGAGAAGGACATTGCAGTCACGGTCAAGCACGGCGGCCCCGGCCACGTGATGCGGAATCGCTGAGCTCGGCCCGAACTGAACGAGCGCGTAGTCCAGCGACCCGGCGCCGTTCATGAGCATGTCCGCATTCACGAGCCGCTCCAGCTCCAGCTCAGACATGCCCGGCCGGAGCAGGCCGGCCGCGGCGGTCAGCGTCTGCTCGATGAGCTGGCTGGTGCGGCGGATGGCCTCGATCTCATCGGTGCCCTTGATCAGCCGGTACCGGGGCAGGCACGTGCTGAGCGCCCCGGCCCGGGCGCCGCCGGCCTGCGCCAGCAGCAGGCGGGTGAACTGGTAGGGCATGCCGTCGTCCACGGCGAGCGCCGGCAGCTGAGCTCCGCCGATCGCCTGCCACGCATCCGAGAGGGCCTGCTCCGGTCCCTCCTGGTCGCTCCAGCCGAAGATCAGCGCGTCCGGCGCCGCGTGCTGCATCTCTTCCACGTCGAACACCGGAAGGACGACCGCGATCCGGTCCCCGGTCACCATCAGGAGGCACAGCCGCTCATTGGCGATCGGAGCGAAGTCCAGCGCGTACCGCCAGTTCGGCGACGGGAACATCACGACTCCGTCGATCCCGGCCTGCGACATCTGCTGCCGGAGTTCTGCTATTCGGGTGGTCATGCCAGTTCCTTTCCCAGGTGACGGCGCGGGCGCGGCAGGCGGCGGCTCAGGCCGGGCTGACGATGGCGCCAGCGACATTGCCGACCTGGCGGTCGCCAGCTGACTCGATGGCGACCTGCAGGCCCTGGTCGGCGCACGTCCACGCCAGGTACTCCAGGACGCGCTGGCCTTCTGGGCTGGCCGCCGGCAGCGGCAGCGCCTGGCCGCGGGCGGTTGATGACGCACGGGATGACGCCGATCCCGGCGACGCCGCCGGCGGTGATGTCCGCCCAGGCCACCATCGTCATGCGCGAGTCGGGATGCAGGGGCAGCTGCGGCCAGCCGGGACGGGCCGCGATGCCGTAATAGTTGTCCGGCTGCCCGGCGGGCACCTCGCCGACCAGGGCCGCGGGCAGCCGCTCGAAGGTCCGCTGCAGGTCGAAGATCAGGTGACCGAGGCCGTAGAAGATCGGCCGGCCCCGGTACCACTCGATGCCCCGGAGCAGATGGTGATGGTGCCCGGCCACGATGTCGGCGCCGAACTCGATCGCCCGGTGCGCTACGCGGATCTCGTGGTCGGTCAGGTGCGCCGGCCGGGTCCAGTCGCCCCAGTGGAAGCTGGCCAGGACGATGTCCGCGCCCGCGCCGGGCCGCCGTGATGCTCGCCTCGAGCGCGGCGAGATCCTCCTCATCGGTGAAGGTCCGGACGTCCGGCAGCGCTCCCGGCACCCAGTTGTAGGGGTCAGCGTCGGTGTACAGGTTGTAGCCGCGAACCGGGGCCAGGCCCGGCCCGTCCTCTCGCGCCTCATACCCGTACGGGAACACCGACGCAGCCGCGAGCACCGCGACGCGCAGCCCGCGGGCCTCGACGATGGCCGGCGCGCGCGCTTCCGCCAGGGTGGCGCCGATGCCGGCCGGCGCGATCCCGGCGCTGCGCAGATGCCCGGCAGTCTCCAGCATCGCCGCGTGCCCGCCGTCCACGATGTGATTGTTCGCGCAGCTCATCACCGTGAAACCGGCGGAAGCCAGGCCCGCCATGTTGGCCGGGTCGACGATGATCGCGGCACCGACGTGGGGCGGCGGGGAGGCCGTCGCCGCGTACACGCCCTCGCAGTTGCCGAACACGACATCGCCGTCCGCCAGCACGCCGCGAATGTGGGTGAAAGCCTCCAGCGGATCGTCGCGGTCGACGAGGACGTCCCCGGCCAGGAGAACCCGGGCTGATCCGGCGGCAGCACTCACCGGGGGTCCGGTGAGTGCAGGCCGGGCGGGGTGGTCAGCTCAGCCCAGTTCACGGCGCCCTCGAAGGCATAGCCCGGCTCGCAGCACCACGTCGTCCTCGTGCGCGCGCCCCACGATCTGCAGCCCGACCGGGAGCCCGGCCGACAGCGAGCACGGGATCGTCAGCGCCGGGAGGCCCGTGAAGTTGAAGGGCCACATGTTCTCGATCACCGAGCCGAGCGAGCCGCCGAGGCCGCCGCCGGTAAGCGACAGCTCGATGTCCTGCTCGCGTGAGTCCGATTCCGCATACGGCGGGGCCGTGCACGGCACGGTCGGCATGATGAGCAGGTCGACGTCCTGCAGCGCCGCCTCATAGGCCCGGATCAGCACGCTGCGCAGGCTGGCGGACTGGCCAGCGAGCAGGCCAGCGTCCTGCTCGATCACGTAGCGCCCGAGCAGCGCCTCGGCCGCCACGTACAGCGGCAGCTTCGCCCCCTTGCGGCGGGCAGCCAGCACGGCCTCGACTAGCTCGGCCGGCACATAGCCGCCGCCCGGAGCGGTGAGACCCATGTCGTACCACGAGCCCGCGGCCGTCATGAGGAGCGGAACGGCGACCGCGGTGGCGCTGGTGTGCAGCGGAATGCTCACGTCAGTGACCGTGGCTCCGCGAGACCGGAAGACCTCGGCCGCACCGAGTACCCCGTCCCGGACGCCGCGCTGCGTCGCGGCGGAGAATCCCTCGGCCAGAATCCCGATCCGCAGGCCGTCCAGACCCGTCGTCAGGCCCCTGGTGAGCTGGGGCGGCGGACGGCCCGGATCCTGGCGGCGGTCGTATCCGTCAGGTCCCGCCACGACCTCGGTGACCCGGGCGACAGCGGCCACGCTCAGCGCCATCACGCCCAGATGATCATGGAAGAACTCCATGCCGAACGCGCCAGTGTGCGGGATCAGGCCGTGGGTCGGCTTCAGGCCGGCCACGCCGCACCAGCTGGCCGGAAGCCGCACTGACCCGCCCTGATCCCCGCCAAAGGCGACGTCGAGCAGCCGGGCGGCCACCGCGGCGCCCGACCCGGAGGACGACCCGCCAGCGGAGCGAGACCTATCCCAGGGATTGAGCACCCGGCCGTAGTCCCGGTAGCCGCTCAGGCCGGCCCCGCACGAGAAGGCCTCCATGTTGAGCTTGCCCGCTATCGTCGCGCCCGCCCGGAGCAGCCGGGTCACGACGGTCGCATCAAAGCCCGGCACGTAGCCGTCAAGGAACCGGCATCCGAAGGTCAGCGGGACTCCGGCGACACTGATGTGATCCTTCAGCCCGACCCTCGTTCCCGAGAGCACGCCGCCCGGCGGGCCCTCGACGCGGCACCGGGTGATGAACACGTTGTACGGGTCCTCAGACGGCAGCGGGGACCGGACATCCGTACGCGGCACGTCGGTGCGCGGCAGCTGCGGCTCCTCGCCCAGCACCCCGGCCGGAATGGCGGCCTCGGGCAGCGCGGCCGCGACGAAGTCGCGGACCAGCTCAGTTTCCCGCGGATCGAGCCCGAGACCCATGGCCCGGCTCAGCGCAGCGATAGTCGTCAGTAGTCGGCGGCGTGAACATGACTATCTCGCCTCAGGCCCGGCAGACCGCGGCACATCCAGCCCTCCCATGCTTCGTGAGCATGGCAAAGCCCGCCGCGGCTGGCGACCTACAGATGTATGACATCAGGCCGCGGCAGCCCGTCAGCCGGACACAGCCGCCGGTCAGGCCGCCGCGCCGGGCGGACTCGCGGCGACCCGCAGGTGCCTTCCGGATCGCCGTGAATGCTGGTGATCCATCGCGGTAATGGCCGCATCGGCTGCGCGTCGCCGACATCAGTTGTCGCAGAAGTAGTGACACGTATCATGCGCCACAGAAATCACAGGAGCCATTCGGCTTTATCGAGATCCAGGAACGGCGGCGACAAGCTGCCGACTGATCATCCTGGCTCCGTCTCGATTGCGGCATCTCTTGACACTGCCCAGGGCCGGAGTTGTAATTGAGGTCAGATGTTGTCGACAATCGACCGTAGGGGCCAGCCAATCACTTGTTGCCCCTTACCAGGTCGCGGAGAGATCGCTACTCTGCGTGACCACTCGTGCGCGATCTGAGGCTACAGCGAGAGGACGCAGCGATGGCGAGTCGGGCTTTTTCCTCCCCACGCAGGCCGCACCGGTTCCGCCGTCGTGGAATGCGCCGCGGCCTGATTGCCATCGGCGCTAGTGCCCTGCTGGCACTGGCGGCCTGCTCCGGCTCGGGAGGCACCTCCTCCGCCAGTGGCGGAAAGCCGGCGGGCGGCGGGATCGTCACCTTTGCCGAGTCGGCCGGCTATGCACCCACGTGGATTCTCCCGTTCTACCCGGGCTCCTTTGACACCATCCAGGAGCAGGGGTGGTTCGAGAACTTCATGTGGCCGCCGCTGTACAACACCTCCAACGGCGCGAGCCCGGCGGTTAACTACTCGCACAGTCTCGGCAACCCGCCAACCTATTCTGGCAATGACAAAGTCGCCACGATCACGATCAAGCACTGGAAGTGGTCAGACGGGACTCCCGTTACCACCCGTGACCTGGTCTTCTGGTTCAACCTGCTCAAGGCTAACAAGACTGAGTGGGGTCCGTACCTGCCCGGGAAGTTCCCCGATAATGTGACGTCCATCAAGGCGGTCAGCCCCTACGAGCTCACGATGACGCTCGACAAGGCATATGCTCCCACGTTCTTCACCGGTAGCGAGCTATCCCAGATGACTGCCATCCCGCAGCATGCATGGGACAAGACGAGCGCGAGCGGCAAGGTCGGCAACTACGACCAGACCCCGGCCGGCGCGAAGGCCGTCATGAGCTTCCTGCAAACCCAGTCCAAAGATCTCAAGACCTATGCGACCAACCCGCTCTGGAAGACAGTTGACGGCCCGTTCAAGCTAACTGGCTACACGCAGAACGGCAAGGCCACTTTCACGCCGAATAAGAGCTACAGCGGCCCGGACAAGCCGAGGATCTCCGCGTTCGTCGAGGTCCCGTTCACCAGCGCGGACGCCGAGTACAACGCGTTGCGCGCGGGTAACCTGACGATCGGCAACATCCCGGCGAATGACTACTCCACGATCCCGGAGATCAAGCAGCTCGGATATAACGTCGGGGAATGGAAGGTCTACGGATATAACTCCCTGTTCCTCAACTTCAACAACCCGACGGTAGGCGCCGCATTTCATCAGCTGTATTTCCGGCAGGCACTGCAGTACCTCCTTGATCAGAAGCTGCAGATAACAAAGGTCTTCTCCGGGTTTGCCCAGCCCAGTTACGGCGTCGTCGTGAACGGGCCGGCCGCCCTGGAGTCCGGCGAGCATGATGCCTACCCCTACAACCCGGCGAAGGCCAAGGCCCTGCTGGCTGCGCACGGCTGGAACGTGAAGCCCGGAGGGACAACCACCTGCGCCCGGCCCGGGACCGGAGCTAACCAGTGCGGGCCAGGCATCAAGGCAGGCTTCCCGCTGACCTTCAACCTGCTCATCTACAGCGGCCAGCTGCAGCAGCAGATCGCCATGACGTCCTACAAGACGGTCGCGGCGACGGTGGGGATCGATCTCAAGCTGGTCAACAACGTCAACGTTTTCGCTGCCGCGCCGATGTGCAAGCCCAGCGAGGCCTCCTGCAGCTGGCAGATCGCAGACTGGGGCGGCGGCGTGTGGGCACCGCCGAACGGCTACCCGTACGGCCTGTACACGAACTGCGGTAACCACACGAACTACTGCGATGCGAAGCAGGACAAGCTCGACGGGATAGCCACTGCCGGCGGTGCGACGCAGGCCGACTTCAACACGTGGGAAAGCTACGTATCCGAGCAGGTCCCGATGATCTGGCAGGCGAACTCTGACTTCCAGGTCCTGGCGGTCAAGAAGAACCTGGCCGGTGTCCTTCCCGCGAACACAACGCTGTCGGTGTTCCCGGAAAGCTGGTACTTCACGAAGTGACGAAGTGACTACGAATCCGGAACCGGAGAACGCAGGGATCCCGGACCTGCCCGTGACGGGGTACGCGAGCGGCTGGAGCGCACGCGCGGGCACCGTCGTGGAATTCATGGTCAGCGCAAGCGTGCCGAGCTACCGAGCCGAGATCGTCCGCATCACCGGGCGCGGTCCCCGGCCTGACGGCGACGGGCCGCCGCTCAGCTTCGAGCAGGTGCCCAGCGAGGTCGACGGCACATACCCGGGCGCCGTGCACCAGGTGGTATCCGGCTCCTACGGTGCCGCTGGCGAGATCGATCCCGCGCCGGCGGGTGCGGGGTCGGTCTACGCCTGGATCTACCCGACACTGCCCGTGCTGGGCCGGTGGCAGGCGATCGTCACCTGGCTGGACAACGACGGCGCACCGGCGCTCGCGCTGGGGATCGGCGCCGACGGCCGGCTGACGCTGCGCTACCGCCGGCCGGACGGCCCGGCCGAGGACGGAATGCTCAGCGGCGGCCAGCCGCTTGCCGCGCGGCAGTGGCACTTCGTCGGTGCCAGCGCCAGCCCGGTGACCGGCCAGCTGGTGCTCGTGCACCGTCAGCCGGGCGAGCCCGGCAGCCCAGCCGACGTCACCACGGGGCGGGACACGCTGCTGCCCGGCCCGCTCAGCTCCTGCGGCTACGTCGCCGCTCACCGGCCGGTGCCGCTCGCCACGTCGCTCACCTCGGTGCTCGAGGGCAGCTACAACGGCAAGATCGACGCTCCCGGTACCCTGCCGCGAGCGCTGGGCGCCGAGGAGCTGCTGCGCCTGGCTGACCAGGCCAGCCCGGCCGGGGCCGTGACCGGGCTGGAACTGGTGAACTCCCCGGCCCGTCCGGCCACCGGGCACAACTGGTCGGGCCGGGCCCTGGACTGGCGCGTCTGCCCGGGCGAGTACGGCGCCGTCTGGTATCACGACGACGACCTCGCCGACGCCGGCTGGCCGCCCGCCTTCAGCTGGCAGGTTCCGGAGGATCTCCGCAGCGGCATGTACGCGGCCCGGCTCACGGCCGACGGTCGTGAGGACGTGATCTCGTTCTACGTGCGGCCTGCCGCCGGCGCCCGCACGGCCCGGCTCGCCGTGCTGATCCCGACGTTCACCTACACCATCTACTCGAACTTCTACCATCCGGCGCGAGCAGCCGCCGACGGCCCGCCGGACGAGGCCGCGAGCGCCTTCCTCGGCCAGCACCGTGAGCTAGGCCTGTCGCTGTACTGCACGCACCGGGACGGCTCGGGTGTCTGTTTCGTCTCGTCGCGCCGGCCGATGATCGACCAGCGACCCTGGCACCGGATCAAGACCCGGGGCAACGCCGGCCGCGAGCTGAGCGGAGACCTGTACCTGCTGGACTGGCTCGAGCATGCGGGCATCGAGTACGACACGATCACCGACGACGACCTGCACGACGAAGGCGCTGACCTGCTGCGGCCGTACGCGGCGGTGGTGACCGGAGGGCATCCCGAGTACACCAGCGAGGAGATGCTCGACGCGCTGGCCGCTTACACCGGCAGCGGCGGCCACCTCGCCTACCTCGGCGGGAACGGCTTTTACTGGGTGACGACCGTCACCGATGGCTCCCCCCGTCTCCTGGAGGTCCGCCGCGGTCGCAGCGGGTCACGGACATGGAGCGGGGAACCCGGCGAAGGGCACCACTCCACCGGCGAGCCGGGCGGGCACTGGGTCGACCGCGGCCGGGCGCCCCAGACTCTGGTCGGTGTCGGATTCTGCGCCCAGGGCGGCGGGCCGGGCGCGGGCTATGACCGTACGGCGGACAGCGAGGACCCGCGCGCCGCATTCATCTTCGACGGCATCGGCCGGGACGAGACAATCGGCGACTTCGGCCTCAAGCTCGGCGGCGCCGCGGCCGACGAGCTGGACCGCGCCGACCCCGCGCTCGGCACGCCGCCCGGCACCCTCGTCGTAGCCACCACCCGCGGGAAGCACGACGACTCCTACCAGCGGGCGGTAGAAGAGGTCGAGGAGATGACCGCCCGTGCTGGCGGCACGCAATCCGAGCACGTCCGTGCGGACATGACCTACCTGGAGACCCCGGCCCGCGGCGCGGTGTTCAGCGTCGGGTCGATCGCCTGGAGCGCGAGCCTCAGCTACAACGGCTATGACAACAACGTGGCGAGAGTCACCGGCAACGTGCTGCGCGAGTTCATCCGCCGCGGGTGCGGGGTCCCCCGATGACCCGGTATCTGAGCTACCGGGTGTTCCACGCGGTCATCGTGGTCATCGGGGTCACGATCATCGTCTTCCTGCTGCTGCACCACCTGCCCGGAGGGCCCGCCCAGGCGGTACTCGGAAACAAGGCCACGCCAGTCTCGATCGCCGCCTTCAACAAGGAATACGGCCTGGACAAGCCGCTGCCGGTGCAGTACTTCACCTATGTCGGCCAGCTGCTGCACGGCAACCTGGGCTACTCCTACAAGCTGAATATCAGCGTCGACTCACTCCTCGCGGTGGACCTGCCGAAGACGCTGTTCCTGGTCGGTATCTCGTTCCTGATCGCCGTCATCATCGCGGTCCCGATCGGCATCGCTCAGGCAGTCCGGCGCAACCGGACGCTCGACCACGGCCTGACTGGCGTCTCGTTCATCCTCTACTCGATGCCGAGCTTCTGGCTCGCGCTGCTGCTGATCGACATCCTCTCGGTGCGGCTGCGGATCTTGCCGGCGCAGGCGCCGCAGGGCACCACGCTGGGCGAGGTTCTTACTGACCCGCTCGCGCTGGTCCTTCCCGTGCTTACCCTGGTGCTGATCAACTTCGCCCTGTTCGGCCGGTACATGCGAGCATCCGCGGTCGAGAGCCTGGCGCAGGACTACATCAAGGTCGCCCGGTCGAAGGGCCTGCCCGAGCACAAGGTCTTGTGGGGCCACGTGCTGCGCAACTCGCTGCTGCCGATCGTGACACTGCTGGGCCTTTCGCTGCCCTGGCTGTTCACCGCGGGCCTGGTGATCGAGCAGATCTTTAACTACCCGGGAACGGGGCTGCTCTTCTACACCTCGGCCCAGGCCCAGGACTACCCGGTCGAACTCGGCATCACCGTCATGATCGCGGTCACCACGGTGGCCGGAAACCTGCTGGCCGACATCGCCTACGCCGTACTCGACCCGCGCATCAGGTACAGCTGAGGACCGCAGATGACTATGTTCTCGCGCCCGTCAGGCGCCGGGGTCGCCGCCGGCGCGGTCACCGAGCCAGCCCCGGAAGACGGTGCCGCCCGTGCGCGCCGCCGGGTGCACATCAGCACGCCCGGCATCATCGGCCTGGCCATCATTGTCGCGGCCTGCGTGTTCTGCTTCGTGGGGCCGCTGATCTACCACACCCACCAGGTGGCTTCTAACCTCGCGGAGTCCAACCTGCCGCCAGGGCCGGGCCACCCCCTCGGAACTGACGACAACGGCTTTGACATCCTCGGCCGGCTGATGTCCGGCGGGCAGAGTTCGCTGGAGATCGGTGCCGCGGTCGCGGTCCTGGCCACCAGCATTGGCGTCATCTGGGGCGCCATCGCGGGCTTTTCCGGCGGCATTATCGACGGCGTCATGATGCGCATCGTCGATGTCATCCTCGCGGTGCCGGCCTTGTTCCTCCTGCTCATCCTCGCTACCAGTGCCGCTCCCAGCACGCTGGAGCTGATCATCGTGCTGTCATTCCTGGCCTGGCAGGTGCCCTCGCGGCTGGTGCGCGGGGAGAGCCTGTCGCTGCGCACCCGCGAGTTCGTCCAGGCGGTACGGGTGATGGGCGGCGGGCGGACCCGGTCGGTGACCCGGCACATCATCCCGAACACCATGTCGACCATCGTGGTCAACGCGACGTTCCAGGTAGCCGATGCCATCCTCGCCCTGGCCATCCTCAGCTACCTCGGCTTCGGGCTCCCGCCCCCGGCCGCCACCTGGGGCGGGATGCTGTCCGACGGCACCAGCTACATCTTCGCCGGGCACTGGTGGCAGATCTACCCCGTCGGCGTGCTCATCGTCCTCGTCGTAGTGGCCTTCAATTTCGTCGGTGATGCGCTGCGTGACCTGCTCGACGTCAGGCTGCGGTGACCTGTGCGATACGGAAATGGGGGTCCCGGGCAGATGACGGGCTCAGCGCGGACCGGTCCTGCCGGCAGGTGCTCATGACCGTGCTCGAGGTCAGGGACCTGCGGGCCGAGATCAGGCTGCGCGACTCGACGGTGCGGGCGGTCGACGGCGTCAGCCTGCAGGTCGGTGAAGGAGAGACGGTCGGCCTGGTCGGCGAGTCCGGCTGCGGCAAGACCATGCTCGGCACGTCAGTGATCCGGCTGCTGCCGCCAGGCGGCCGCATCACCGGTGGCCAGGTCCTGCTGGAGGGCCGCGACCTTACCCAGCTGACGGCCGCCGAGATGCGCAAGGTACGCGGCAGCGAGATCGGCATGGTCTTCCAGGACCCGATGACGTCGCTGGACCCGACAATGCCGATCGGCCGGCAGATCGCCGAGAGCGTGCAGCAGCATAAGGGCGTCAGCCGTAAAGCCGGGCTGGAACGCGCCGCTGAGGTGCTGGCCCTCGTCGGCATGCCCCGGCCAGCAGAACGGCTCGGTGACTACCCGCATCAGCTGTCCGGCGGGCTCCGCCAGCGGGTAATGATCGCGATGGCACTGGCGAACGAGCCGAAGCTGCTCATCGCCGATGAGCCCACCACCGCGCTGGATGTCACGATCCAGGCCCAGATCCTGGATCTGCTCGACAGCCTCAAGCAGCGGCTGCGCATGGCGGTCATCCTGATCACCCACGACCTCGGCGTGATCGCCGAGCGAGCCGACAACACCTACGTCATGTACGCGGGACAGATCGTGGAGCATGCCACCACCGTCCGGCTATTCGACCAGATGCGGCATCCCTACACCGAGGCGCTGCTGGCCTCGATCCCGAAAGTGGACCAGGACTCCCGGCACGCGCTGTACTCCATCCCCGGCCTTCCGCCGGAGCTCACCGGGACCCTGACCGGATGCCGCTTCGCGTCCCGCTGCCGGTACGCCCAGGCGGACTGCCGCGAGTCGGATCCGCCGCTCGCCGGCCCCGACCCGGCCCATGAGTTCGCCTGCTTCCACCCGACCAAGATCAGTGCGACCGACGTCGAAGCCATCGACGAGCTCGCCCGGGCCGAGCTCGAAGCCGGCCGCAGCCACCACCTGAGCGAAGCTCCGCCCAGCGTCGTGGCGGCCGCCCCGCGCGGCGCTGCTGCCACTGACGGTGCCGGGCACCCGCTGCTTCAGCTGATGGATGTATCTAAGGAATTCCCGGTCACGGCCGGCGTGCTGCAGCGGCGCACCGGATCGGTCAAGGCCGTCACCGACGTGAGCATCGAAGTCCGGGCTGGTGAGACCTTCGGGCTGGTCGGTGAGTCGGGCTGCGGCAAGACCACGATCGGCCGGATGATGGTCGCGCTGGAGAAGCCGACCGGGGGTCGCGTCCTGTTCGACGGCCATGACCTGGGTGCGCTGTCGGCTAGGCAGGTGCGCGAGCTGCGCAGCGACCTCCAGGTCGTCTTCCAGGATCCGTTCGCCTCGCTCGACCCGCGGATGCGCGTCGGCACGATCCTTCGCGAGCCGCTGGCGATCCAGGGCATCGGCTCGCGCCCGGAGCGGCGCGCTCGCAGCAGCGAGCTGCTCGACGAGGTCGGCCTCAGCCGCACCGCGCTGGAGCGGTTCCCGCACGAATTCTCCGGAGGCCAGCGCCAGCGAATCGGGCTGGCCCGGGCGCTGGCGCTCAGCCCGAGACTGATTGTGGCGGACGAACCGGTCTCGGCCCTGGACGTGTCGATCCGGTCGCAGATCCTCAACCTGATGAAGCGGCTGCAGGCCGATCACGCGCTGACCTACCTGATCATCTCGCATGACCTGTCCGTCGTGCGCTACATGGCCGACCGGATCGGCGTGATGTACCTGGGCCGGCTGGTCGAGTTCGGCAGCGTCAGCGACATTTATGGTCGCGCGGCCCATCCGTACACGGCCGGCCTGCTCGCCTCCATCCCTGTTCCGAACCCGCATTACCGGCGGCCCGAGAACACCATCACGGGGGAGCTGCCCTCCGCGCTTGACCCGCCTTCCGGCTGTGTATTCCGTACTCGCTGCCCGCGGGCGCAGCAACTGTGCGCCGAGCAGCTGCCACCGAGCCTTTCGTTCGGCGGCGAGCACCGGGCCGCCTGCCATTTCCCGCTGCAGACGCCGGTGAAGTCGCCGGTCACGTCATGAAGACCATCCTGACCGGGGCGACCGTGATCGACGGCTCAGGGGCGCCGGCCGTGCAGGATGCCTCGGTCGTCATCGACGGCGAGCACATCAAGGAGATCGGGGCTGGCCAGGACGTCCGCCCGGCAGCAGGCGGATCGACCGTCTATCAGCTCGACGACGGATACACCATCATCCCCGGGCTGATCGACTGCCACGACCATATCGGGCACCCTGGCCTCGGACCGGAAGCTCATCGGGTCTCCGCCGTTCCGCACGCGGTCGCCATCGTTGCCCGGGCGCTCCGGGAGACGGTCGAGGCCGGGATCACGACGGTGCGGGATGCCGGAGGGCTCGGATACGGCTTCAAGGCAGCGGTCGAAGAGGGGCTGTTCGTCGGCCCGCGCCTGGTCCTCAGCCTGGCCATCATGAGCCGTACCGGCGGCCTCGGCGACCCGTGCGGCATCTTCGGCTACGGCTCGGAGCAGTGGATCATCCCGGGCGTGCCATCGGGCGTGTGCGACGGTCCCGAGGACGGGCGGCGGAAGGTCCGGGAGCTGCACCGATCAGGCGCCGACGCGATCAAGATCGCCATGACCGGCGGGATCCGGAGCGGCGCCCTTCAACCCGGCTTCTCGGCCGCCGAGGTCGAGGCCATCGTGGACGAGGCCCACGTCCTCGGGATGCGGGTCCTGTGCCATTGCCATGGCGGCGTCGGCCTCCGCGACGCTCTGGCGGCCGGGGTGGACTCCATCGACCATGGCCTGTACCTGGCGGACGACGAAACGTCTCTCGAGCGCATGGCGCGAGATGGCACCTTCTACGTGCCGACCATGCTCGTCCTGCGTTACCACGAGAGCCACGGCGAGGGTGCGGCGAAGCAGACCGCCGCGCGGCTGCGCGAGCAGCATCGCCGCGGGATCGCCCGGGCCGCCGAACTCGGAGTGCCGATTGCCATGGGCACCGACGCCGGCGCCTTCGGTCACCGCCACCAGGCAGCTGAACTGGAGCTGCTCGTTGACGCCGGCTTCTCCCCGATGCAGGCACTGGTGACGTCCACCTCGTCATCCGCGGCCTGCATCGGGATGGCGGATCAGGTCGGGACTCTGGCCCCGGGCCGCTACGCAGACCTGATCGTGGTGCAGGGAGACCCCCTGGCGGACATCCGGATCCTCCAGGACCCGAACAAGATCAGGCTGGTGATGAAAGCCGGCATCCCGGTCCGGGATCACCTGACCACGGAACGGAGCCCATGAGAAAGCACTCTTTAAGTTTGATGACCTCAACGGAGATCGGGGACATCCCGAAGGAGAACTCGGTACTCCTTATGCCCGTCGGCTGCGTCGAGCAGCATGGGCCGGCTACGTCGGCGCGGACACGATCCTGGCCGAGCACGTCGCCGTGCGGGTGGCGGAGCAGCTCGACCACGTCTACGTGGCACCTCCCCTCTGGTACGGCTATACCCCGTACACCCAGTTCCCGGGCACGGTCAGCCTCCGCCTGGAGACGCTGCAAGCCCTGGTGCATGACGTGCTGTCCGGCTATCTCGAGCACGGGTTCCGCCGGTGCATCATCGTCAACAATCACGGCCCGAACGAGGCAGCCATCGAGCCCGTTGCCCGTGAGATGCGCCGCCAGCACCAGGCGGACCTGGCCATCCTCTACCCGTGGAAGCTGGCCATTACCTGGGCGAGGGAGAACTGCCCGGAGATGAGCGGTGAGATCGGGCACGGCGGGGAGCCGACCATCTCCGTGATGATGGCCCTGGCCCCCGGCGTCGTCGACACCAGCGTCACCGGCGAACGCGGCTACACGCGGAGCGAAGGAGACATCGACATCACCTCCTACCGCTCGGCTCGTTTCGAAGGGCAGGAAGTGGGGCTTTTCAGCGACCCGAAAGCGATCCTCCCCAGCGGGGCCAGCGGAAACTGGACGTCGGCCACGGAGGAGCGCGGCGGCATCGTCCTGGACTACGTGATCGAGTTCGCCACTCGCTTCGTGAAGAGCTTCGCCATCCGCAAAGCGGACTGAGTGCAGGAAGAAGGTGGGGAGCGTGCCGGGTAGCGTGGCGATCGTCGGCTGCGGGGCGATCGGCGGACTGGCCGGGTTCTACATGGCCCGGGCCGGCGAGCGGGTGGTCTTCATCGACCAGAACGCCGACCATGTGAAGGCCATCCGGGAGAAGGGCATCTCGGTCAATGGCGTGTACGGGCCGATGGAGATCGGCCCCCAGGCCGCGTTCACGCCTGATGAGGTGCCCGAGCCCCTGGACGGGCTCGTGTTCCTCGCCTGCAAATCACAGGCCACCGACGCCGCGGTCAGCGGGATCCTGGAGTACCTGACCCCGGCCTCGTGCGTCGTGTCCCTGCAGAACGGCATGAATGAGGGCCGCATCGCCGCCCAGGTGGGCCAGGAGCGGACGATGGGCGCGATCCCGGACTACGGGGGTGCTTATCTCAACCCCGGCGTGCTGGAGGCGGTTCACGAAGGCACCGTTTACGTGGGGGAACTCGGCGGCGGGATCACCGACCGCGCCCGCGAGGCCGGCCGGCTGCTGGGAATCGGGCCGAACCACTGCGAAGTGCAGGACGACATGATGGGCCGGGTGTGGACCAAGCAGGTCTACAACTCCAGTGTCCTGGTGGACAGCCTGGTCGATGGCTCAGCGGTCGACGTGCTGGGCGACGAGCGGGTGCAGCTGCTCGGCGGGGCCGCCGTGCGCGAGGGGCTCCGGGTGGCCGATGCGGCTGGAGTGACGATCCAGAGCGACCAGTGGTTCGATCCGGCGCTTTACCGCGTGGAGACACCGGAGGACACCGAGCGGCTCCTGGCCATGTACCGCCGGCTGGCCGAGCACCTGGGCGGGCACCAGCGGACGCCCGCTCCGGGCGGCTACCAGTACGTGAAGACGCAGAGCGGCATCCACTGGGACATCGTCTACCGGCGCCGGAAGAGCGAGGCTCCGCACGTGTCCATCGCCGCCGAGGCACAGGCCTATGGCGTCGCCGTCCCGCTGAACGACCGGATCCTGGAGATGATCGCGGAAATCGAAGATGGCCAGCGCCAGCTCGGCTGGCACAACATCACCGAGCTCACCGAGTACGCCGAGCGGCTGGGACTCGCCCTGCCGCGGACCAGATAACTCACCGGAACCGCCGGGATCCCTGCTGACTCCCCCACACGAAAGGACAGACCACACATGAGCGAGCTTCCGGTCCTGTTCGGTTATCCGAGCAGCTGGAGTGTCCGGACTGGCGACTCTATTCAGTTCATGGTGAGCAGTGAGGCCGACAGCTATACCGCCCAGATGATCCGGGTCACCGGGCGCGGTCCGCAGCCGGAGGGGCAAGGCGGCCCGCTGAGCTACGAGCCGGTGGACAGCAACTGCAACGGAACCTACCCGGGGAACGTCAACCAGACGCTGTCGGGGTCGTACGCGATCGTCGATGGCGTACCCGGCCCCGGTCCGGACGGGCTGACCTTCGCCGCCTGGATCTACCCGACGCTGCCGGCGGCAGGCCGGCGGCAGACCATCATGAGCCGTCGTGACCCGGACGGCGGGCCGGGTCTGGCTCTGGAGCTCACCGAAGATGGCCGCCTGTCGGCGTGGTACGGCCAGGCCGGCGCCGCACCGGGAGAGGTGACGAGCACCATCCCGCTGGCTGAGCGGCGCTGGTACTTCGTCGCCGTCAGCGCCGATACGCGGTCGGGGACGGTGAGCCTGGCTCAGCACCTGGCCAGCCCGGAGGTGGGTCTGCCGGATACGGTCACCGCCAGCGCCGCGGCCAGCAGCGCGCTTCTCCTGGAAACCGCGGGGCCGCTGATGGTGGGGGCCGCCGCCACCGGGCCGGAGAGCCCGGGCGCGATCAGCAGCGTGGCCCGCGGCAGCTACAACGGCAAGATCGACGGCCCGTCGGTGATCAGCCGGCCAGTGCCGGCCGAGGACCTCGCCGCGCTAGCCGCCGGCGAGCTTCAGTCCGTGGCCGGCCAGCAGCATGTGGCGTTCCCGCGAGCCGAGCGGCGCGATGGCCTGGCCTATGGCGATACCGCGCAGCTCGTGAATTCTCCGATGGAGCGCATGACTGGCCATAACTGGACTGGCCGGGTCCTGGACTGGCGCCTCGCGCCGCAGGAGTACGGAGCGGTCTGGTTCCACGACGACGACCTCGACGATGCCCGCTGGCCCGTCGCATTCGAGTGGCAGGTACCCGAGCACTCTGCAGAGCGGCATGTACGCCGCGCTGCTGACGTCGAGCGCGGGCGAGGAGGTCGTGCCGTTCTACGTGCGGCCGGGCGCGGATGCTCCCCGGGCGAACCTGGCGGTGCTGGTTCCGACCTTCAGTTACACGGCCTACTCGAACTTCTACATGTCCGAGCGGCCGCCGTGGGGCACCGCACAAGGACATGAGGTGCGGAAGTTCCTCGGCACGCACCGGGAGTTCGGGCTCGCGCTGTACTGTGCCCACCGCGACGGGTCCGGCATCTCCCATGTCTCCTGGCGGCGCCCCATCCTTGATCAGCGCCCCGAGCAGCGGGTGCCCACGCGCGGGAATGCGGGCCGGGAGCTGAGCGGGGACCTGTACCTGTTCGACTGGCTGGAGCACGAGGGCATCGCCTATGACACGGTCACGGACGCCGATCTGCACTACGAAGGCGCCGATCTGCTCGACTCCTATAGCTGCGTGATCTCCGGAGGCCATCCGGAGTACTCAACTGAGGCGATGCTGGACGGCCTGGGTGAGTACATGCAGCGGGGCGGCAACTTCATGTATCTCGGCGGGAATGGCTTCTACTTCGTGGTGACCGTCGATGAGGACAATCCGCACGTGATCGAGCTCCGCCGCGGTCGCGGGCATGGCCAGAACATCTGGACGGGCGGGCCCGGCGAGAATCATCACACTTACAGCGGTGAGCCGGGGAACCGGTGGTCCGAGCGCGGGCGCGACCCGCAGAAACTGTTCGGAGTGGGCTTCTGCGCGCAGGGCGGCGGGCCGGCCACCGGATACGTCCGGCTGCCGGACAGCGAGGATCCGCGTGCCGCGTTCATCTTCGCGGGGATCGGGCGCGACGAGACCATCGGTGACTTCGGCATCAAGCAGGGTGGCGCAGCCGGCGACGAAGTTGACCGGGCCGACTTCAGCCGCGGGACTCCGGCCGGCACGCTTGTCCTGGCCACCTCAACCGAGTTTGACGAGAGCTATCCGTTGCTGTGGGACGAAGATGACGCCCTGGAGGACCGGCGGGCAGCGCTGCGCCTGCCCGAGGTCAGGGCCGACATGACCTACTTCGAGACCCCGGCCGGGGGCTCGTCCTTCAGCGTCGGCTCCATTGACTGGAGCGCTAGCCTCTCCCATGCGGATTACGACAACAACGTTTCGCGCCTTACCAAGAATGTCATTGAAGAATTCCTCCGCCGTTCGACTCCGGCGACAGCGGAGGCGAGCAAGGAGAAGGCAGGCGATTGATTTTAGTGGCTGAGACCGTGACGTGATCGAGGCCGCGATCTGCGACCGCTAGGTGAACCCGGAGGCCTGCCGTGAGCGAGACAACAGAAGCTAAGCGGACGCCGACGCTTCGGACGCCGCCCGCGCTGCAGGCGGCCGCACTGCCGCACTATGCGGCCAGGTACGGCCGGTCGGTGCTGGAACTGGACCGGGAGCTGGCCGCGGCCCCGGCCCCGCCTGGCCTCATCGACCTGACGCACGGCGACACCAGGGCGTTCCTGCCGCCCGCGGCCGCTGCCGCCGACTTGGCCGAGGCCGTGGCCGAGAACACCGAGGCGTATACCCCCTACCGCGGCAGCACCGCGGTGCGCGGGCTGGTGGCGCCCCGGATCTCCCGGCTGCTCGGCCGGCCAGTCGACGCCGGCGGCGAGATCATCCTGACACCCGGCACGCAGGGCGGGCTGTTTGCCGCGCTGTCGGCACTCGTCTCGCCGGGCGACGTCGTCGCCCTGCCCGACCCCGAGTACTTCATGAGCGAGCGCATCATCGCTTACCTGGGTGGCACGGCGCTGCGGCTGCCGCTGGCCCAGGACGAGAACGGCATGCTCTCGATCGATCCGCAGGCGCTGGAGGCCGCGGCGCGGGCGAGCCTGCTCGTCCTGTCGCATCCGAACAATCCCACCGGCGGCGTGTACAGCCCCGCGGCGCTGCGCTCGCTCGCCGCGCTGGCAACGGCCAACGACATGTCGGTGGTCGTGGACCAGCTGTATTGCCGGCTGACCTTCGACGGCGCGCAATACCAGCACCTTGGCTCGCTGCCCGGCATGGCGGAGCGCACCATCA
Source organism: uncultured Actinomycetota bacterium (assembly GCA_963780555.1). GTDB lineage: Bacteria > Actinomycetota > Actinomycetes > Streptosporangiales > Streptosporangiaceae > DASUBV01. The sequence goes on from CAWACD010000002.1 coordinate 2,698,050, forward strand.
CGCTGCTCGGACCGTCCAAGACCGAGTCGATGAGCGGCTACCGGGTCGGCGTGGCGGTCGGCCCGGCGCCGGTGATCGATGCCATGGAGCGCGTCGTGTCACTCGCCTCACTGCGCACCGCGGGCTACGGCCAGCAGGTACTTCGGCACTGGATGGCCGGGGACGAGGCCTGGCTCGCCGACCGCACCGCCGCGCACGAGGAGATCCGGGACTATGTCGTCGCCCGGCTGGGCGCTATTCCTGGCGTCGCAGTGCGCCGGCCAGCCGCCAGTTCGTACGTGTTCCCCGACGCCAGCGCGGTGGCCGGAGGCGACGATCATGCCACCGCGGTCGCGCTGAAGACCGCCGGCGTGCTGGTGAGTCCTGGCTACCAGTTCGGCGCGGCCGGATGCGGCCGGTTCCGGATCAACTTCTCCCAGGATCGCGACCGCCTGGCGGTCGCGCTCGACCGGATTGCCGCAGTGCTCACCCGGTAGGTGAGGTTCCGTCCGCCCAACCGATCGAGAAGCCCAGAAGTAGCGAGCTCCGATTTCCGGTTGCGGCAGTCCGCCGCGGGCACGGCGCCGCGGGCGGAGCCCGCCAGGTTCAGGCGGGGAGCGTCCTGCGCAGGCCGTCGTAGCCCGCGGTGACTGTCCCGCTGAAGCCTTTCCCGGACGAAGACCCGGCCGTCGACGATCAGTGCGGACGAAATGCCCCCCGGCCGACTACGGGCATGGGCGCGCCCGCCGTGCCCAGCAGTACCAGTTCGGTCGTCATGCGCACCTCTTCCCCCGCTGTCGCCTGGCTTTCCCTGCGGGAGGCATACCGCAGCGCCGGCGGTCACCCGGTGGCTCGTCACGTTGCAGTCGCCCCTGGCCCCGCTCACGTACTCTGACATTCAGGGCCACTCGATACGTAGCAGGTAGACCTCGCGGTGTTCTTCTAATACAAGGTAGGTCGCGAGACCGAGCTCGCCGAAGGCATGGGTGAGCATGTTGCCCCGCGGATTGGCGGGGTTGAACGGCTCTCCGCTCCACGGCGCCGTCTCCAGCAGGGTGAACAACTCGGCCAGGGGGCGGAGGGCTTCCTGCGGGACGGCCTTGATCTGGTCCTCGGCGACCGGATCCAGACTGAGCTGGTACACCTACTGGCCGCTCTGGCGCTCAGCGAGGATCTCCCGCCACGGTCTTGCAGGCTCCACCGCATCGCCCGCCAGAACCTGCTCGGCGCGGGCGTGCATCCGCCGACGGCCTTCCGGGTCCCGCGCCGAATCACAGGCAGATATCCACCAGCGATGCACGAAGTCGTTCAGCACGCCGAGATCGAGGTTCACCCTGACCTCATCAAGCACCGCCTTTAGCCCAGCGTCGAACGCCTCACGGTCCTGGCGCACCACCAAGGCGGCCCGGATAGCGCGCAGGCTCTTCGCCGGATCAGGCGCCCCTCCGGGGAAGGAATCATGCGGCAGCGCGGTCATCTCGGCCTCCACTCCTAGCCGTCGATTCTACCGAGCCTGGGCTCGATGCCCGCTGATTCGGCAAGCCCCGGCCGTGACTCTGGCCCGCTGCGCTGTCCTGGCACCTGCCTTGCGGCGGCTCGGTCGGGATGTTACCTTCCCGCCGTCAAGCTCCCGCCGTCGCCGAGCGAGGTGGCCGAGCGCCCGCCGACCGGTTCAACGAGCACCGCTCGCCCTGGGCCCGGCGGCCCATCGACAGTCGGTCGTTGCTGCCGGATGCCGGTCATGCACTGCCGCCACGACGGTCAGACGATCTTGAGATCCGCTAAGACGGACCCAGACTCGTATCCGGACCAACTGCTTCATCAGACCGTAGCAACCACCGCACCCAGCGAGGGTCCGCGGCAGCGCTAGCGGGAGCGTCCGACCGTCTGTGTAGTGATCGTGGCGTCGGTCATGGGGTCGGGATTCGCCCGTCGAAGTAGATCGTGAACGCCTGGAACGCCTGAATCGATCGCCCGGCGTGCCCACTGCAGGGCTCCTGCGGACCACGGCAATCTTGGGCTTCCCGGAATCGCGCTCCCGTTTGCGCTCCCATCGTGAGCGCTCACCGGCATCCGGCCCACTCCGTACCGCCCTGACCTGAGTGGACGCAGGTGGGTTCGAGCCACTGACCCTGACCTGGGTGGGCGCACTTGGGTCGAACCAAGGACTTCTCGCTTGTAAGGGGTACCACCGCCGATCTGCGACCTGCTCCGATACGCGTCGACGCAGTTCAGCACGAGCAGGACCGCGCGGACGGGCAGAGGCGAGCTGAGGTCAGCGCACTTGGCTCCCATGCGCGCTCCCAGACTGGTCAGACCTGGCAACGCCGACAGGAGTCGTCCTACGCGCACGGCCACGGAGGGGTTGCTGCTGGCCACGTCCCGCGGCGTGATGTGAAGAACGGAGCCGCGTGATTCTCAGCTGGGACTTTAGGCGGCGATGGCGGGCAGCGGACCTCCTCTACGGAGCTGACACAGCCACGGCGCTGCAGTGCCGTGGCTGTGTCGTGGCAGCTGGCTGGACCTGACAGCCTGCCAACCGTCAATCGACCTGTCCAATCCCGGAATGTCGGGCTGCGAAGATAGCCTGCTTCGTGAGCGAGGCGTACTCGGTGTCCTGGCCGCAGGGGCGGTGCCGGCGCGGTCGGCGTAGCCCAGCACCTCACTGTGATGTTCGGCGGTCCGCACACTCAGCGGCACCATGCCGCCCGGAGGTCTTTCCAGCGCGCCTGCCCCCGGTAGCTTGAGGTCGAACTTTCCAGCGGAGGTCGCGGTGTCACAACCGCCTGGGCAGAACCCACCCGAAGCGGTCCGGCCATTGCTAGAAGCGGAGCACCATGGACGCGGTGCGAACCGGAGACCGCGGGAGAACAGGTGCGTGCCCAGCGCCTGGCGACGGCGGCCAGGTCGTGGGTCACCAGGAGCAGAGCCGGGCCTAGCTCGGCGAGCAGCCGGGCGATCAGGGCCCGTACCTGATCCTGGACCGTGACATCCAGCGCGGTGGTAGGCCCGTCGGCGACCAGCAGTCGCGGGCCTGCCGCGATAGCCATGGCAACAATCACGCGCTTGCGCTGGCCGCCGGACAGCTCGTGCGGGTACCGGCGTCCGGTCTGGGCGACGTCCGGTAGCTCGACTTGCCGCATTAGCTCCAGGGCCCGGGCCCTGGCGGCGTCACGGCTGGCGTGGGTCAGGTCCTGATCGCCGAGCAATCACCTGTCCCGCGGTGATCCGCGCGGCCGGCGGCAGCAGGCCCAGCATCGCGCGGAGTGTCGTGGTCTTGGCCGATCCGGACTCCCCCACCAGGCCACGCGTGCCGCCGGGAGCCAGGTCGTGGCTCACCTCATGGGCGACAGAACGCTGGCACAGCCCAGCGGTTCATGATTCCTGCCGTGGGGGTGACAACGGGCGAGATCCTTGAGAGATCGATCTCTCAAATTGGCCGAGTGGATGGTCGCGCAGTCTTCACTCTGGCAAGAAGCCTGCTGGAATCGTCCGCAAATATGGCTATCACCTGGGATAGCTTCCAGAAGGCTTGACACCTTACGATGGCTCAGGCAGTGTAATCGATCTCTGAAGGGAGTGGATTGAAGAACCAGCGAGCAGACTCGGTGACGCTGAAGGACGTCGCTGCGGCGGCACAGGTGTCCCGGGCGACGGCTTCCCGAGTGCTGGCCGGCGACGCCCGAGTGGGCGTCCAGTACCAGGAAGCCGTGGTGGCCGCTGCGGACCGGCTTGGCTACGTGCCGAACCGGGCAGCGCGATCTCTGCGCACCCGGCGCAGCGGGTCGATCGGGGTGGTGCTCGCCGAGCCGAGCGCGGTGGTGTTCGGCAATCCGTTCTTCGGCCAGCTGCTTGCGGGCATCGCTCAGCAGCTGAACGAGCGCGGTCTGCAGCTCACCCTGTTCCTCCCGCAAAACGAGCGGGACGAGCGCCGGCTTCAGTCATACCTGTCCAGCGGCGGCCATGTAGACGGCGTGCTTCTGACGTTCTACCAGGACCGCGACCCGATGTATGACCGGCTCGCGCTGGACGGCATCCCCGTGGTGGTCAATGCCCGTCCGCTGCACGCATCCTCTGCCAGCTACGTGGACGCGGACAACGTAGGAGGCGCGATGCTCGCCGTCGACCATCTGGTCGACCAGGGCTGCGCCACCATCGGCACGATCGCCGGGCCGCTGGGAACCTCTGCCGGGGCCGAGCGGCTGGCCGGTTACCGCCGCGCGATGGAACGCGCCGGGCGGCCAGCCGAACAGCACATCATCCAGGTTGGCGACTTCACCACGCCGTCGGGCGGGAGTTGACCGCCCGGCTGCTCCACGAAAACCCCCGTCTGGACGGCCTGTTCGTCGCGGGAGAGCTGATGGCCTACGGCGCCCTGGACGCTCTGCACCGCCACGGCAAACGGATTCCTGAGGACGTTGCCGTGGTCAGCTTCGACGACCTGCCCGGCGCGGCGACCACTGACCCACCACTCACCAGCATCCACCAGCCCGTTGAGCAGATGGGCCGGGAGATGGCCCGGCTGCTGCTGGCTCAGCTAGATGACGACGACGACCACATCCCCCGCCAGGTCGTCCTCGGAACGCACCTGGTTGTCAGGGAAAGCAGCCGGCGGGCGAGCCACTAGTACCTGTCCCCTACCCCGTCATCACACCGAGGAGCACGGACCCGCGGCCCGCCGCGCGGGCCTCACCTCAGCGGGCAGCCAGGCCAGTCACCTGGGCCGCGAGCTCAGATGGTCCCGGGCCGATTGCGACTCGACCCGGGACCCGGACACCGGGCCGCCCGTTGCCACTCCGGACCGAGCTAGACGTGTCCGCGCCCTGGCAGGCGCACTGGCAAAGGAGAGAACCTGTGTCCAAGCAAACAACGCTACATCCGCCCAGCACCCGGCACCGACCCGGGCCAGGCGCCCTGATCAGGAGACTGGCGTTGCCGGGCGCCGTCGTGCTGTCGGCCGGCCTGCTGGCCCCGGCGCTGGGCGTTCCGGCCGCCACGCCGGCCCTGGCCCGCAGCAGCTCGCCGAGCCAGACGCCGACGATGGGCTGGAACGACTGGAACGCCTTCGGGTGCCAGAACGACGCCGCCGACATGGAGGCCAGTGCCCGGTACCTGCATGACTCAGGCTTGCAGGCGGACGGCTACGACTACGTGGTCAACGACGGCTGCTGGGATGACATCGTCGGCGTCGATCCCGCTCTCTTCCCGTCCGGGCAGGCCACTCCGGCCCAGCCTGATCCCGGCGGCAGCCCCGAGGCGACGCTGCCGGTCACGGCCGAGGAAACCGCGTGCGGCGTCGTCAACGGGCGCGGCACGGGCCAGCCGGGCACATCCGGAAAGTCGGTCCCCGCCGGGCAGCTGTTCATCAACCCCTATCTGTTTCCGCCCAGCTCCGAGTGCGCCAATGACGGTATGAAGATCGTCGCGCACTATGTCCACTCGCTCGGGCAGAAGTTCGGGCTGTGGCTGGATGCCAGCGACACCTGGAACGGCGAGGAGATCCCCGGCAGCTACGGGCCCTGCTCGGACTGCGCAGCGCCGGACGGCAGCTCGGTGCCGACCTATGACCAGGAGGATGCCGACACCTTCGCCAGCTGGGGCGTTGACTTCATCAAGGCAGACTGGGCCGGCGACGCCACCACGCCGCCCAGCAATGACCCGATGCCCTATGGCGGGACAACGTTCGCCAGCCAGGGCGGCCCGCTGGACGGCCTTACGGATCAGCAGATCGCCCAGACGATGTACGGCGCCCTCAGCTCGGCCATCAGGCAGGCCGGCCGCCCGATGGTCCTGAACCTGTGCGTGCACAATCCGCTGGCCCTGGCCCAGACCTGGGCAGCGGGCGTCGGCAGCTCGTGGAAGTCCGACGCTAACCTGTCCGACACCTACGCCAGCATGGTCTCCATGGTCAACGACGTTGACCAGTACGCCCAGTACGCGAGGCCAGGTGGTTTCAATGACCCGGACATGCTGACGATCGGCGACGGCGGCATGACCCAGACTGAGGACGAGTCCCAGTTCTCGCTGTGGGCCGAGCTGGCCGCGCCGCTGATCATGGGCACGAATATGGCCACTCCCGACGAGGTGACCGCCGCCGAAACCCGCGCTGGCATCAGCCAGGAACTCCCCGCTGCCACCCCCGCCGAGGACGCCTACGACATGGCGATCTTCGGCAACAAGGACATCATCGCCATCGACCAGGATCCCCTGGGCCGGCAGGGCACCATCGTCTCGTTCGACGGAACCCACCTTGTGCTGGCTAAGCCGCTGGTGAACGGCGACGTGGCCGTCACGCTATTCAACGAGGGCAGCACCGCCGCGACCATGACCACAGATGTTGCCGCCATCGGCATGAGGACCCGGTCTCCGGTCTACACACTCCGGGATCTGTGGTCCAAGAAGGTCACCGAGACAGGCGGCATTATCAGCGCGTTCGTGGCTCCGCACCAGACCGTTATGTACCGGGTAGCAGCCCCCCGCGGCCCGCGTCAGGTTGCAGCGGCGCTGGCCAGTCCGCCCAGCACCACGCTCACCGTGACGAGCACGGACAACCCCGTCAAGGCCGGCGGCCCGGCCCACCTGACCGTGTCGCTCACCAACAACGGGGTAGCCCCCGTCGCCGTCACGAGCAGCCTGGGCCTCGCCGCTCCGGTCGGCTGGACCGGAGGCACGGCCCCTGGCAGCCGTCGGCTGCTGGGCCGCGGCGACACCGACACTGGCGGCATTACCGTCACGCCACCGGCACCGTCCCAGCCGATCGACTCGGCCACCTTCACCGGATTGGCCAGCTACCGGGACCTGACCGGGGCGCGCTCGGTGACCGCAGCCCTGACGCTGCCTTTCGTATCCCCGGTCACCGCTCCCGACCAGACCGCCGACAACACCCACGACCTGTCAGCCGCGGTATTCGGGGAACTGTCCGGCAGCTTCGCCATCACCGCAGCAGGATCGGGGATCTCGCCCGCGGGCCGGCATGCCGCCAGCGACCAGTATGCGACGATCTACAAGCCTGGCGGCGCCGACCCTAGCGCGGGAGCGATGACCCAGGTGACCTCAGTGGCCAGCGGCCGCACCGGGCAGGCCGGGCTGATCATGCGCAACGACGCCACCGGCGGCGGCCCCGAGGGAGTCGCGCTATACCTCAACGGCAGCGGCCAGGTCGTCATGGCCTGGGCAGCGTCCGGCGGCTCAGCCGTCGACACCTCGGCCACGGCCTCGGGCACGCCGGGCGCCGGGGTCTGGCTGCAGCTGGTCCGCACCGGCACCGACGCTTACAGCGGGTACTACTCCACCACCTCCGCCAGCGGGCCATGGACCCTGGTCAGATCGGTCACCACCCAGAACGCGGCCGGCGTGCAGGACGCCGGGCTGTTCGCCAGCTCCGGGTCCATAGGCGCGCCCGCCACCGCCGCGTTCAGCGGCTTCGCCGTCAGCGGCTAGTCACCGGCTGACTTCGCGGCCCCGGGGACTGAGCATCCGCCTCCGCGCTCAGTCCCCGGGGCCACCTCACCCCGGATCCGTGCGGCCGCGGCGGGCCAGGAGGCGGCGGGCAGAACCGGAAGGACCACCTTTGAACCCTGAAACGAGAATGCCACCGGCGGCCGCGTCGGCACACGGGTGACCAGGAGCCGACTCGCGGACGGCCGCCGCGCCGACGTCAGCCGCCCGGCTGGCAGCCCTCGCCACATCTGCCGCGGTGCTGGGCGCGATCACCCCCCGCGCGGTGCGCCGGTTCTCGCCCGCAGCAGCTCTGGTGCTGACAGCCGCGCTCGTCAAACCGCTCCGGGATGACGGTCACCTTCTGGGCGGGCACCGACGTCATCCACCTGACAATCGGCGGGGCCCGGGTCAAGTCCCTGCGCTCCCACCTGTCCGCCGCCGACCTGGCTGCCCTGGCCGCTGCGGGAGGACGGCCTGCCGGGCCGCCGCCGCTGCCCCCGGCCGAGCCCGGAGCCGCGATCGAGGTCGACCGGATCGTCAGCAGGAACGGCGCCGTCCACCTCGGCGGCCAGTACGTCGCGGCCGGGGAGATCCTCGCCGGCCGCCAGGTCGGCATCCGCATCGAGGACACGACCCTGATGTTCTTCGACCCCGGCACCCGGCGGCTGCTGCGGACCCGGCCCTCCCCGCTGAGCCGGGACCGGGCCCGCAGGCTCCGCGGTGCCCGCCCGGCCGGGCCGCCGCCGCGGCCCTCATCCGAGCCGGTCACCGTGCAGCCCGGTCAAGACCCGTGCCGGGGAGCGAGATATGCCGCTGCTTGGCCTGGCCAGGAAGGCTCTGGATGCATAGGGCGCGCAGCAGGCCGCTAGTCGCATCATCATGGGTTCCGCGTGGCCCGACACGGACCTGGTGTTCACCACCCGGACCCGGCGGCCAGTCGAGCCGCGCAACATCGTCCGATCCTTCCGCCGCAGCTGCGATGACAACAAGCTCCGGTCATCAAGGTTCACCACCTGCGGCACACTGTTGCATCCCTGCTCAAGGCCCTGGGAATCCCTGCCCGCGACGCGCAGGTCATCCTCGGCCACACTCGGATCAGCACTACGCTGGAGATCTACACCAACGTTGATGACCAGGCCAGGCGCGATGCCTTGACCAGGCTGCATGACCTGCTCGACGAGGACCAGGGCTGGCCCGTTGCTACAGACAGTAGCTACAAGCGGGCTCTCAATGATCTTGAACCAATGCATCTTGCCTGGTGGGCGCACTTGGGTTCGAACCAAGGACTTCTCGCTTGTAAGGCGAGCGCTCTACCACTGAGCTATGCACCCCGGCCGGGCCGGTCTCGCCGGCAGCCGACGCATCAGGGTACCGCTCCCGTGGTGCGCTCCGCTTCCGGCAGCTACGCCGAAATGCACGTGCGCGCAGCCGGTGCGGCGCAGTTGACTAGGGACCATGCCCGAGCTCGTTGCGCCCACCGCCGCCGTGCAGGCCTCGTTCCTGGCCGCCATGCAGGAATTCCGGGCCGAAGGCCGGGGCGGGCCCGGCGACACCAGCATGGTCGGGCAGGAGATAACCGACTACGGAGCCACCTGGGCTGACCCGGATGCCTTCGCTGAGTACGCCCGCCAGCTCCGCGAGCAGTCCCTGGAGGAGGCTCCGCGCCCGGACGCCTACGTGCCCTGCACCACCTTGTGGTGGGTCAGCGGCGCGGAATACCTGGCCCGGATCGCCATCCGGCACCGGCTTACGCCCTGGCTGCGTGACTACGGCGGCCATATCGGCTACGACGTCCGCCCGTCAGCGCGCCGCCGGGGACATGCCACGGCCATGCTGCGGGCCGCCCTCCCGCTGACCAGGGAGCTCGGCATTGACCCGGTTCTCGTCACGTGCGACACCGGCAACGTGGGCTCGCGCAAGGTCATCGAGGCTAACCACGGCATGCTGGAGGACCGGCGCGGCGGCAAGCTCCGTTACTGGGTCCCGACCTCCCGGCCGACCTCCTGACCGGCCTCCGGCCCGGCTGAGCCAGCACCGGCGCCGGTGCTGGCCCCGCCGTTCTCCTGCGCCGACGCCCGCTCCGCCAGGCCGCCGAGCAGGACCGACAGCAGCCGGGCCAGTTCCTCCTGCTCCCCCGGCTCCAGGATGTCGACAAGTCGCTGCTCGTAGGTCAGCAGCCGGGCTCACCGCATCGCTGACCGCCGCGTGGCCCGCCCCGGTCAGCTCCACGAACACCGCCCGGGAGCCCGGCTCCGCCGCCAGCCGCCGCACCAGTCCCGCGGACAGCGCCCGGTCCACCCGCTGGGTCACCGCGCCGGCCGTGATGAGGCTGCGCGCGCTCAGCTCGCGCGTCGACAGCCGGTACGGCGGCCCGGCCCGGCGCAGCGTGCTCAGCAGGTCCAGGGTGGCCGCGTCCATGCTTACCCGCGCCAGCGTGCGGCGCCGCTCGTCGGACAGCAGCTTGGCCGCCTGCCAGATCCGGGTGAGGATCCCGATCGACCCGACCGGCACCCCCGGCTGCTCGCGCTCCCAGGCCCGCGCGATCTGCGCCGCGCGGTCGGCCGGCGGCTCAGGCGTTGTCATGGTGCTAGTCTGGCATACGACGTTTAGCTCTAAACGAGAGCGTCGTGAAATGCCTAGCCGTAGCCAGCTGGCGCTCACTCAGGGAGTCTCACATGCGCAATGTCGTCGTCACCGGCGGCGGAACCGGGATCGGCCGGGCCGTGGCCGCCGCGTTCGCCGCGCTCGGCGATGAGGTCATCATTACCGGGCGGCGGGCCGACGTTCTGGCCAAGACCGCCGCCGACCTCGGCGGCGGCGTCCGGGCCGTCGCGTTCGACGCCACCGATCCGGGGCAGGTCGAGGCGGCCCTGCCCGAGCTGCCCGCAGCTGTGCACGTGCTGGTCCACTGCGCTGGCGGCAACACCAGCATCGGCGCACCCGAACCGGGCACGCTCGCTGAGACGGCTGCCATGTGGCGGGCCAACCTGGACGCCAACCTCATCTCCGCGGTGCTGGTGACGACCGCGCTGCGGCCGCGCCTGGCGCCCGGCGGCACGGTCATCAACGTCAGCTCGATCGCCGCGCACCGCGGCGGCGCCGGCTCCTACGGCGCGGCCAAGGCGGCCGTCGAGGCGTGGAACCTGACGCTGGCCCAGGACGTGGGCCAGGATCAGATCACGGCCAACGTGATCGCGCCCGGGTTCATCGACGACACCGAGTTCTTTCGCGGCCGGATGACCGATCAGCGCCGGACCACGCTGATCGGGCAGACCGCCAACGGCCGGGCTGGCGTGCCGGACGACATCGCGGCCACGGCCGTGTTCCTGGCCTCCCCCGGCGGCAGTCACCTCACCAGCCAGGTCCTGCACGTCAACGGCGGCGCCCTGGCTGGCCGGTAAGGCCAGCGCCGGGTGCCGCCCGGCCTCCGGCGGTCCGGCCGCCAGCGGCCGAGCCGGGAGCAGAGCCGGTGCCGGGCTGGCCGGCGGCCGGACCTGGCGTCACCGCCCCTTGCTGTTATCAGCGGGAAAGCCCGCTGGGTATCACCGGGTGAGATCCCGGGTCAGGGGCGGGCGGACGGCTGCGGCATACCTGGCCGCTGGCGGGCGTTCACTTAAGTGAGGCCGGCACAGTCGGCCAGGAAGCAGTGATGAACTTGATGAACCGTGCCCCGTGGCTCTGGTACAGCTGGGCTCTTCTCGCCGCCTACGGCCTGATGGCAGACCGCCGCTGGCTGCTGGGCGCCGCCGCGGTCGCCGCGGTCGGCGCGGCTCAGGTCATCCTCGGTCGCCGGAAGGCGGCCGCCCAGCAGCAGTAGGTCCCGGCTGCCACAGGGGCCGCAGCGCCGCCATTACAGATGGCGCAGCGCCAGCCGGGCCACCTCGGTGCTGATCTCCAGGCGGTTGCGCAGCCGCGCCAGCCGCGCGTTCATGGCCGGGCCGCTGGCCCCGCCGGTCAGGGCCGCCTCGAAGTGGATGGCGCCGACAAACGCCGCGCCGAACCGGACCGCCTCGGGCAGCAGCCCGCGCTCGGCGGCGGTGAGGTCGCGGGCTTCGCGGTAGCCGCTGACCAGCGCGGCGATCCGGTGCGCGTCGGGCCGGCCGAGCCAGGCCTCGGGCTTGTCGGGCGGCAGCCCGGAGTTCAGGTGGCACTCGGCCAGGCTGTGGCCCAGGTCGAGGACGGGCAGTCCCAGCCCGCCGGTCTCCCAGTCGATCAAGGTGACGGGCCCGCCGCCGGGTCGCCCGGCACCGGGCAGCCCGGTGCCGGGCTGGACCGCGTTGCCGGGCCAGGCGTCACCGTGCACCAGCGCCTCGGGCAGGTCCGGCGCAGCCTGCCGGACCGCCTCAGCGCAGCTCACGAACGCCGTGTGCATGTCCCGCCAGTCCCCCGGCAGCAACGGGGCTACGGCCCGGAGCCGGCGCAGCGTCCCGGCGACGGCCGCCGCGGGATGCCAGGCCGCCAGGCCGGGCTGCGCGCCAGACACCGCCGCCTCGCCGGCCCAGGCCGCCGCGCCGCCGGACCCGGCCGCCGGCCCAGCGGCCGGGGCCGCCGGCCCAGGACCGGCCGGCTCCCCCGCGGCCCCTTCGCGCTGGCCGCTGGCCGAGTCGCCGGCAGGCAAGCTTCCGGACGGGCGCCCGGCCGGGTCACGTGCCGGGCCAGGACCGGCGGGGCGCCAGCTCGTTTCGTCGAATCCGGAAGAGTGCAGTCGGCCGAGGGCGCCGCCCAGCAGCCGGAGCTGCTCCAGGGTCGGCGTCAGGGCCGGGCCTTCCACGTAGCTAGTCGCCCAGGTCAGCCACAGACCGGCGACTCCGACCAGCTCGCCGGTCCGGGACGGGACCGGGCGCGGGGCCGGGTAGCCGGCCGCCGCCAGGCAGGCCAGCGTGCCGGCCCGCCCGGTGACCCAGTGGGTCATGGTCTCGGCGGCGCTGCCGCTGAACTGAGGCGGCACCGGGGCGTCGGCCCGGAAGGCGCGGATAACCATCGACGGCGCGCTGCCGGAGGTGACCAGGTAGCTGACCTGGGTGCCGCGCATCGAGCCAGCCAGCCGGCGGACCCCCTCCGGCGCCAGGCCCCGGAGGTGATACTCGCGCAGGATGCGCCCGACGACCGCGGCGTCGGTCATCTGTGACTCAGCCGCCGGCGGCACTGCCTGCCGTTCGCCCGAGGACCCGGGCCAGTGCCTGCTCGACTTCCGCGGCCAGTTCCTGCATGGCGGCCGACTCGCCGCCGCCCTGGCTGCCGGCCCAGGCCGACGAACCGGCCAGGCGGCCCGAACCAGGCGACCCGCCGGAGCCAGCCAGCCCGTCTGAGCCAGCCAGCCCGTCTGAGCCAGCCAGCCCGTCTGAGCCAGCTGACCCGCCGGGGCCAGCAGCCGACCCGGCCGGGCCCGCCGCAGCACCGCCCGTAGCCGCGCGGCCGGTCCTGGCCAGCACCGCCAGGTGACCGGGCAGCGCCGAGGCCGCCGGCGGCCGCACCCAGCCGCAGTCCTTGCACTCGGCCTCGCCGAGCCGGCGGACCAGCCGCACGCCAGAGCATGCCGGGCAGTGATCCAGGTCGGCCGTCCAGTCATGGGCCGTCTGGCAGCCGGGGCAGATAAGGATCTGCTGGTCTCCCCGGACCCCGCGCTTCCAGGGGCTCTCGCCCCGGTCAGGGTCCACCTGCCGGGTACCGCAGCGATAGCAGGGCATCTAGGCTGATCCGGTTCCCCGCCGGCGGCCGGAAAGCAGGATGACCGCGCTCAGAGCGCGGCCAGTGCTTTCTGGTAGTCGGCGATGTCACGCGCCTGCGGGATCGGCTTGATCACCTTCCACCGCAGAACGCCATTCTTGTCAATGATGAAGGTGCCGCGAATGGCAGCGCCTAGCTTCTCATCGAAGACACCATATGACCTCGCAACCGCGCCGTGCGGCCAGAAGTCCGACAACAACTCGAAACCGAAGTTCTGCTGGTCGGCCCAGGTCCGCAGCGAGAAGCCGGTATCGACGGAGATGGCCAGCAATTCGACGTCCTCGAGGCTGGCCTCGGGGAAGCTGTCCCGCAGCTCGCACATCTCGCCCGAGCACACGCGGCTGAAGGCGAACGGGTAGAACACGACGACCACGTTGCGGGTGCCGCGGAAGCCCGACAGCCGCACCGGCGTGCCGTGCTGGTCGTTCAGCTCGAAGTCCGGGGCCTCGGCACCGATCGCCGGGGTGCCGTCCTGATCCGCCACGCGCTGCCCTCTCGAGATGCCTGGTTCGCCGGGCGCCGGGTGCGGCCGGCGAAATGGCGATGCCCGGCGCGGCTCGCTTGTCATCCGTGCGAGCCACGCCGACTGCATCGTCATCTGCTGGAAACTGCCCGGTAATGGCTTATGTTCCCCGGGGCCTGACGGCTGCCTGCCCTGGGCTGATGTTCCGAGGCCGCGTCCCGGCTGGCGCCGGGCGGCTGGCCCTGGCCGGCGGCCCGCGCCGGCCCCTCCGCTACCGCCGCGCCTTGGGCGCCACCAGGCGGGTTGCTGACCAGTTACGGCCCGCGCTGACGGTCGAGGTCTGCGACAGGCCCGCAGTGGGCGCCGCCTCCCCGATCTCGCTGGGCTCGACATAGCCGCTGCGCCCGGTCTTGGGCGTGAGCAGCAGGATGTAACCCCCGCCGGCCAGCGGGGTCAGCGCGTCGACGAGCGCGTCGACAAGATCACCGTCCCCGTCCCGCCACCAGAGCAGCACACCATCCACGACATCGTCGTAGTCCTCGTCGACCAGCTCGACGTCCGGCAGCCCCTCTACGGACTCACGAACCTGCTCGTCGCAGTCGTCGTCGTAGCCGATCTCCTGCACCACGTGACCTGGCTTCACGCCAAGTCGCTCGGCCAGGTCACGCTGATCTTGCGCCTGGCCAGCGGTCGCGCTCACTGAGATCCTCCCGCATCCTTTCTAGGTCCCGCCTGCCTGGCTGGCGGCGGCGGCAGCGCCCCCCTGGCACTACCTGCCGCTCTCGCGGCCGTTCCTCTTGATCGGACAGTTCACACTGGGTCGGCGCGGTGCGCAAGTCACAATTGGCACACAGAACGAAAACCGCTGGCCAGGCAGGTCTCTCCGGCTGGCTTTTTGCGGTACCAGCGTTCCGACCTGCTAACCTTTAGTCGCTCTTGTCCCGTAATCGCCCCTGCTGCGCCGACCGGACCCCGCACATCCCTGACTGACCTACCCAGCTGTGCCCGGTCATGCGCCCGGGCCGCCCCTGGTTCTGGACAGGTCGGCCGCCCGGCGCCCGGCCTGTCCTGCGCCGGCTCGCGGCCGGTTACTCTCAAGTAGAGATGCATCGCCGGGCAGCACGTACCAGGATTGGCACCGACAGCCCGAGCAGGGACATCTCGAGCAGCGAGAAACTCGAGCAGAAAACGAGAACCGCGCGGCGGCCAGACTGCCGCGCTGACACGACGACGTGGCCGCGCAGGACTCCTGCGTGCCGCGGAAGGCGAGGAACACCCCGTGGCCTCCGGACGCCAGCGCTTCTCCATCATCAGCGACGGCCTGCCCAGCCAGCTGCCGGACATCGACCCCGACGAGACCCGCGAGTGGATCGAGTCGTTCGACAACGTCGTCCGGACCCGCGGCCGGGGGCGTGCCCGGTACGTCATGCTGCGGCTGCTCGAGCGCGCCCGCGCGCAGCAGGTCGGCGTGCCCGGCCTGCGCAGTACCGACTTCATCAACACCATCCCGCCCGAGCGCGAGCCGTGGTTCCCCGGCGACGAGTACGTGGAGCGGCGGATCCGGGCTTATATCCGGTGGAACGCGGCGGTCATGGTGTCGCGGGCCAACCGGCCGGGCCTGGGCGTCGGCGGGCACATCGCCACCTATGCCTCGGCGGCCAGCCTGTATGAGGTCGGCTTCAACCACTTCTTCCGCGGCAAGGACCACGGCGAGTCCGGCGACCAGGTGTTCTTCCAGGGCCACGCGGCGCCCGGCTTCTACGCCCGCGCCTTCCTGGAGGGCCGGCTGACCGAGCAGCAGCTCGACGGGTTCCGCCAGGAGCTGTCGCACCCGGGCGGCGGCCTGCCGTCCTACCCGCACCCGCGGCTGATGCCCGACTTCTGGGAGTTCCCCACGGTCTCGATGGGCCTGGGCGCCATCGACGCGGTCTACCAGGCCCGGTTCAACCGGTACCTGCTGGCCCGCGAGCTGAAGGACACCAGCCGCTCGCACGTGTGGGCGTTCCTGGGCGACGGCGAGATGGACGAGCCCGAGTCGCGCGGCGCGATCAGCCTGGCCGCCCGCGAGGAGCTCGACAACCTCACCTTCGTGATCAACTGCAACCTGCAGCGCCTGGACGGCCCGGTCCGCGGTAACGGCAAGATCATCCAGGAGCTGGAGGCCACCTTCCGCGGCGCCGGCTGGAACGTGATCAAGGTCGTGTGGGGCCGGGACTGGGATCCGCTGCTGGCCAAGGACACCGACGGCGTCCTGGTCAACAAGATGAACTCGACCCCGGACGGGCAGTTCCAGACCTACTCGGTGGAGTCCGGCGCCTATACCCGGGAGAACTTCTTCGGCGGCGACCCGCGGCTGCGCGCCATGGTGGAGCACCTGTCCGACGACGAGATCCGCAACCTGTCCCGCGGCGGCCACGACTACCGCAAGGTCTACGCGGCGTTCAAGGCGGCCACCGAGCACACCGGCCAGCCGACGGTGATCCTCGCGCACACGATCAAGGGCTGGACGCTGGGCACCGACTTCGAGGCCCGCAACGCCACCCACCAGATGAAGAAGCTGACCGTCGCCGAGCTCAAGGAGTTCCGCGACCGGCTGTACCTGGAGATCCCGGACTCGGCCCTGGAGGCCGAGCTGCCGCCGTACTACCACCCCGGCCAGGCCTCCGACGAGATCCAGTACATGCAGGAGCGCCGCGCCGCCCTGGGCGGGTACCTGCCGCGCCGGGTCGTCCGGCCCAAGCCGCTCCAGCTGCCCGACGACAAGGTCTACGAGGAGCTGCGCAAGGGCTCGGGCAAGCAGGCGGTGGCCACCACGATGGCCTTCGTCCGGCTGCTCAAGGACCTGATGCGGGCGCCGGGCATCGGCGAGCGGTTCGCGCCGATCATCCCGGACGAGGCGCGCACCTTCGGGATGGACTCGCTGTTCCCGACGGCCAAGATCTACGACCCGCACGGCCAGACGTACGAGGCGGTCGACCGCACCCTGCTGCTGTCCTACAAGGAGGCGGTCAAGGGGCAGATCCTGCACGAGGGGATCAGCGAGGCCGGCGCCATGGGCTCGATGATCGCCGCGGCCACTTCGTACGCGACGCACGCCACGCACATGATCCCGGTCTACATCTTCTACTCGATGTTCGGGTTCCAGCGGACCGGCGACCAGATGTGGGCGCTGGGTGACCAGCTCGGCCGCGGCTTCCTGCTCGGCGCGACGGCCGGCCGCACCACGCTGACCGGCGAGGGGCTGCAGCACAACGACGGCCACTCGGTGCTGCTGGCCTCGGTCAGCCCGGCCTGCGTGTCCTACGACGCGGCCTGGGCCTACGAGCTGAGCTACATCGTCAAGGACGCGCTGCGCCGGATGTACGGGTCCTCAGCCGAGCACCCCGGCGGCGAGGACATCTTCTACTACCTGACCGTCTACAACGAGCCGTACGTGCAGCCGGCCGAGCCCGCCGACTTCCCCGGCGGCCGCGAGGCCCTGGAGCAGGGCATCCTGCGCGGGCTTTACCGGTACGCGGACGCGCCGCCGGCCGGGTCGTCGGCCGGGGAGAATTCCAGCAGTAACGGGGTGTCGGGCGACTCCCGGGCCAACGGCGAGCAGCCCCGGGCGCAGATCCTCGCCTCCGGCGTGGCCATGCGCTGGGCGATGGAGGCCCAGCGGCTGCTGAGCGAGGACTGGGGCGTCGCCGCGGAAGTGTGGTCGGCCACCTCGTGGACCGAGCTGCGCCGCGACGCGATGGCGTGCGAGGAGTGGAACATGCTCCAGCCCGACGCCGAGGCGCGGGTGCCGTACGTGACCCGGGCCCTGGACGGCCACGGCGGCCCGGTGGTGGCCGTCAGCGACTGGATCCGGTCCGTGCCGGACCAGATCGCCCGCTGGGTACCCGGCCCGTACACCTCGCTGGGCACCGACGGCTGGGGCTTCTCCGACACCCGGCCGGCCGCCCGGCGGTTCTTCCACGTCGACGCCGAGTCGGTCACCGTCGCGGTGCTGGGCCAGCTGGCCAAGCAGGGCGAGGTCAAGCCGGAGGTGCTCAGCCAGGCCATCGCGAAGTACCGGCTGGACGTGCCGGTCAGCGACGCCCTGCGCGCGCCGTAGCGGTTCTGGCCGGCACGCCCGGCCGGCCGCGAGCCTCGTCGCCGGCGGCCCCCCAGCGGGGCCGCCGGCGACGTGCTGCACAGGCCCAGGCCGCCCTGGGTGCCGCGCCGGGTGCCGCGCCGAAAAGATCTCGACGAGCAGCTCCGTCATCAGGTAGGCAGATATCCGTATGACCAGCCGTGACCAGGTCAGTTCCCGCCCGTCCGCCGAGCACGCGGCCGGGCGCGAGCCTGTCGCCCTGGCGGGCCGGGGGGCCCGGCTGCTGAGCTCGCTCAGCCCGCTGCGGCATCGCGGCTACGCCGTGCTGTGGGGCGCCGGGATGGTGTCCAACGTCGGCTCGTGGATGCAGGCCGTCGCGGTCGGCGCGCTGCTGATCTCCCGCACCGGCCAGGCCACCTGGGCGGTCCTGGTCGCCGCTGCCGCGTTCCTGCCCATCGGCCTGCTGTCGCCGGTCGGCGGGGCGCTGGCGGACCGGGTGGCGCGGCGGCCGGTCCTGGTCGCCGGCAACCTGGCCGCCGCGGCGGTCGCCGTCGTGCTGGCCGTCCTGATCGGCTCCGGGCACGAGGACCCCCTGGTCCTGGTCGCCCTGGTCGGGGTGCAGGGCGCCGCCTCGGCCGTGATCGGCCCGTTCCAGCAGGCCATCCTGCCGGACCTGGTGCCCAAGTCGGAGTTCCTGCCCGCGATCGCGCTCAACTCCGCGCAGTGGAACCTCGGCCGCATCGTCGGCCCGGCGGCCGCCGGCGCCACCGTGGCGGCCTTCGGCTATCCCGTCGCCTTCGACGCCAACGCCGTGTCCTTCCTGGCCGTCGTCGTGGCCCTGGCCTTTGTCCGGCTGGCCCCGCCCGCCGGGCGCGGCGGGAAGCTGCTGGCCTCGGTCCGGGAGGGGTTCGCCGTCGCCCGCCGGGAGCCGTCCTGCTGGGCCGCCGTCTGCACCATCGGGCTCGTCGCCCTGATCGCCTCGCCGTTCATCGCGCTGGTGCCGGCCATGGCCGAGCGGCTGTCCGGCGGCGGCTCCCGTCAGGTGGCCGCGGCCACCGGCGCGCTGACCACCGCGCAGGGCGTCGGCGCCGTGGTCGGCGCGCTCGCCATGGCCGGGCTGGCGGCCCGGTTCGGCCGCGGGCGGCTGCTGGCCGCCAGCCTCACCGCGCTGCCGGTCGTGCTGATCCTGTACGCCTGCTCGCAGACCCTGTGGGAGGGCACCCTCGGCCTGTTTGCCGTGGGCCTGGTCTACCTGTGGGTGCTGTCGGGCCTGTCCACCGTCGTCCAGCTGCACGCCCCGCAGGCCTACCGCGGCCGGGTGCTCAGCTTCTACCTGGTGGCGCTGGGCGTGGCCTACCCGATCGGCTCGCTGATCCAGGGGCCGGTGGTCGACCGGATCGGCATCGGCTGGACGACGACTGGCACCGCCCTGCTGGTCACGCTCGTGCTGGCGGGTGCGGCGCTGCTCGCCCCCGCCGCCCGCCGCGCCCTGTTCCTGCCGGCCGCCGCCGACACCAGGGGCGGCGCGGCGGACTACGTCGACACCGACGCCCAGCTCAGCGCCGACGTGCAGCTCGACGCCACCGCAGGCGCCCCGGCCGGCGCGGCGGCCGGGGTGGCCGTGGCGGACTCAGCCGCCGCGCGCGAGGACTGCCCCGAGGGCTGCCGCTAGCCCCGCCTGGCCCGCGATCTGCGGTTGCCTGCCGTCCGCCGTGCCACTTGCTGTTATCAGCGCGCGGCTGCTCCGCCGGCCGCTCGCCGACCCCATCTTGCTGTTATCGGACACGACGGCGGGCCCAGTGGGACGGCGCCGGCAGTCGTGGGACGCTGATCGCATGACGCACGAACCAGGCGAGCGCGAAGTCATCGTGATCACCGGGGCGGCGGGCCGGATCGGCGCCATGCTCCGCCCCCGGCTGGCCGGGGCGGCCGGCTGCTCCGGCTGGTCGACGTCGCCCCGCTGACCGCGGGACCGGCCGAGGAGGCCGTGCAGGCGTCGGTCACCGACCTGGATGCGATGACGAAGGCCTGCGCGGGCGCCGCGTCGGTGATTCACCTGGCGGGGGTGCCCGGTGAGGGACCCTGGGAGCAGGTCTCGCACGTCAACATCCACGGCACCTACGTAGTCTTCGAGGCGGCTCGCCAGGCCGGGGCCAGCCGGGTCATCTACGCCTCGTCGAACCACGCGGTGGGGTTCACGCCGCGCGCGGCGTTCCCGGTCCCCGACTACGCGTTCACCGCGCCGGACACCTACTACGGCGTCTCCAAGGTGGCCGGGGAGGCCCTCGCCGCGCTGTACCACTACCGGTACGGCCTGGACACGATCTGCCTGCGCATCCTGACCTGCTGCGACCGGCCGACCTACGGCCGGGCGCTGTCGACGTGGCTGTCCCCCGGCGACTGCGGCCGGCTGTTCGAGGCCTGCCTCACGGTGCCGGACCCCGGCTACCGGGTCGCGTTCGGGGTGTCGGCCAACACCCGCGGCGGCTGGGTCAGCCTCGCCGAGGCGCGCGCGCTGGGCTATGAGCCCCGCGACGACGCCGAGGTCTACGCGGCGGAGGTGATCGCGGCCACCGGCGAGCCCGATCCGGACGACCCGGTCATGGCTCACCTGGGCGGCGAGTTCTGCCTGCCCGCCCTCGACGCGGAGAACCTGGCTTGACATCCCCATCCGCCTGGAGGCGGAGGATTCCTGCGAGCTGGTGACGTCTGAGTGTAGCGCGAGGGCCGCCACCGCTTGGCTATCGCGGTACTGGCGGCCCTCGCCGGATGGCATCTCCCGCGCGAAGTGTCACCAGCTCGCAGAGGTTCACGGTTCAAGGCCCGGCCTTACTGCACCAGAAGGCTCCCCGCGCTGCCACCGCCTGCCCGGCGGCGGGTCCGGAAACCGACATCCTGATTTTAACCGACTGCACGCTCTTCGCCGCCTGAACGGCGGGGTATCCGCGCGAAAGGATTTCCGATGACACAGGCGGGCAGCACCCCGCGCGGCACTGGCTCCGGCGGCACGGGACCGGGCCGGGGCGGCCCGGCCGGCACTGGCCCCGGCCGCCGCGGCGGCCGGGGCACCTCGCCGGGAGCCGACATCCCGCCGGGCGCGGCGGAGCCCGGCGGGGATGCCGAGCTGACCGGGACCGGCCGGATCGAGTCGGTCTCCAGCCGGCTGTTCCGGCTGGAGATGCCCCGGCCGTGGGGCGTGGACGTGACCAGCCAGCACCTGATCGTCACCGAGCTGCACACCAGCACCGGCGGCGTCGGAACCGGGTTCAGCTGGACGGTCCGGGCCGGCGGCCAGGCCGTCAAGGCCATGATCGACGCGGACTGCGCTCCGGCGGTCGCCGGGCTGCCCGCCACCCCGGAATCGGTCTGGGATCACCTGCACACCTTCCTGCGCGAGTCCGGCGGCGGCGTCACCACGCTGGCCATGGCCGGCATCGACATCGCCCTGTGGGATCTGCGCGGCCGCACCGCCGGGCTGGGCCTGCCCGACCTGATCGGCCGGCAGCGGGACCAGGTGG
Source organism: uncultured Actinomycetota bacterium (assembly GCA_963780555.1). Taxonomy (GTDB): domain Bacteria; phylum Actinomycetota; class Actinomycetes; order Streptosporangiales; family Streptosporangiaceae; genus DASUBV01. Next base: position 2,719,255 of record CAWACD010000002.1, read on the forward strand.
CGGCCTACGCCAGCGGCGTCAACCGGCACCTGACCGTGGCCGAGCTGACCGAGCGGACCAGCCAGCAGGCGCAGGCCGGGCACACCCGGTTCAAGATGAAGGTCGGCCTGCCCGACCTGGACACCGACCTGGAGCGGGTCGCCGCGGTGCGGGCCGTCATCGGCCCCGACGCGCTGCTGATGGTGGACGCCAACCAGCTGTGGGACCTGCCCGCCGCCCGCCGGGCCGCCCGCGCCCTGGAGCAGTTCGACATCTACTGGCTCGAGGAGCCGCTGCCCGCCGAGGACTACCGCGGCTACGCTGACCTGCGCCGCTCCATCTCCATCCCGGTCGCCGCGGGCGAGAGCCTGTATACCGAGGCGCAGTTCCGCGAGCTGCTGCTGGCCGGCGCCATCGACTTCATCCAGCCCAACATCTGCCGCGTCGGCGGCATCACTCCGTTCCTGCGCATCGCGCGGCTCGCCCAGCAGTTCAGCGTGCCGGTCATGCCGCACCTGCTGCCGGACTTCTCCGGCCAGCTCGCGATGACGCTGCCGCTGCCGCCGTTCGTCGAGGACATCGACGAGGCCTCCTTCGCCGCCCTCGGGGCGCTGGCCGGGCCGAGCGGCGTGGACATCGCCGACGGGATGCTGCGCGCCGCCCCGCCGGCGGGCCACGGCTTCACCTTCGCCACCGCCACCATGGAAGAAGTGACCGGCTAGAACCGCCCTGGCCCCGGCCGGCCTGGCCGTAGGTGCGGCCGGGCGTGTTCTCGACAATCCCGGAAGCCACGGGAGTCACATGGGCCACTCCGGCAGTTCAGCAACGTGAAGAGTTCTGGGCTCGTGTGGAATCCGGGGGGTCACCACCCCCCGGATTCCACACGTTGTCCACGGGCTCACCTAGGCGCGCGCGGCTGTCCACAGGCGGGGTCATGGAGCAGCGGGGCGCCTGGTGGCGCGGCACGCTGGAGTCATGGCCAGTGGATTGCCGCGGGAGCTGCGCGAGCTAGCTGACTTCCAGGAAGGCGTCCTGACGCGGGCCCAGGTCACCCGGGCCGGCTGCACCCTGGACATGATCCGGGCCAGAGTTGCTCAGCAGCGGTGGCAGCGGCTGTACTGCGGCGTCTATGCCACCTTCACCGGCCAGGTGCCCCGGACGGCGGCCCTGTGGGCCGCCGTTCTGCGAGGCGGGCCCATGGCGATGGTGAGCCACTGGACGGCAGCGGAGGTCGCTGGCCTGACAGACCGCCCCGGCCAGCTGATTCACCTCACCGTGCCGCTCAGCCGTCAGGCGACCGCCATCCCCGGCGTCGTCGTGCACAGATCCGTACTGGCCGAGCCGGCCCGGCATCCGGTGCTGACGCCCCCGCAGACGCGCATCGAACACACGGTGCTCGACCTGACCGACAAGGCCAGGCGGCTCGATGAGGCTTACGGGTGGATCACCCAGGCGGTAGGCCAGCGCCTCACCACGCAGGCGAGGCTGCGGGCGGCGATGCAGCAGCGCCAGCGGCTGCGCTGGCGGGCGGACCTGGCGGAAGTGCTGTCGGCCGACTGGGCGGGCGTGCATTCCGTGCTGGAGCACCGCTATGTGCGCGATGTCGAGCGACCGCACGGCCTGCCCCGCGGTACCCGCCAGGACAGGGTGCAGCGCGGCGGCCGGACCGAGTACCGCGACGTGCTGTACGAGGCTTACGACGTTGCTGTCGAGCTCGATGGCCGCGCCGCGCATCCGGGCGACTCGCGCTGGCGTGACATTTACCGGGACAATGCCGCTGCCGCCGGGGGGATCCTGACCCTGCGCTACGGCTGGCTCGACGTTCGCCAGCGACCGTGCGAGATAGCCGCCCAGGTCGCTGAGACGCTGCGCAGCCGGGGCTACGGCGGCGCCCGGCCCTGCCTGCCGGGCTGCCGGATACCGGCCGCCTGAGCAGGCGGGGGCGACAGCAGGCCCCGGCCGGCCCGGCGTCGCCGGCGGCTCGTCACTGGCGGCTCTAGCGAGCCCGCCGGCGCTGGGCCGGCACACTGGTCCTGCGGCTGCTCGGTGGTCACGGAGCTGACGACCCGACCGCAGCGACCGACCCAAGTTCCTCGTGCTCCAGGCCGGGCTGCCCGGCACGGCGGCGGGAGCGGGAGTCCAGCAGGACGCGGGCGCCCAGGTAGGCCAGGAAGGCCAGCCCGGCCAGCAGGTAGCTGTTGGCGGCCACCGTCAGCAGCCCGTGCCAGCCGTACTCGCGCGGCCCGCCCGAGTGCGGCGTCCACCACGGCAGCCCGGCCGCGAACAGCACGTACCCGCAGCCCGCCGCGATCCGGCCGCCGGTCCCGTGCCGGGCCAGCACGAACAGCGCGGGCAGGATCCACACCCAGTGGTGGGTCCAGGAGATCGGCGAGACCAGCAGCCCGGTCACCCCGGTCACTGTCGCGCCGGCCAGCCAGTCCCCGCGCCGGGCCGCCACCGCGGCGACGGCCAGCCCGGCCGTGCCGATGACCAGCGGCAGCACCAGGTACCAGGCGCCGACGTGGCTGACCCCGCCCAGCACCCGCGACAGCATCCCGTAGGGCGACTGGTTACTGAGGTAGGAGCCGGACACCCGGCCGGTGTCGTGGAACAGCTTCGTCCAGTACAGCCGGGAGGCGGCCGGCGCGACCAGGTAGCCGACCAGGCCGCAGCCCGCGAAGCTGGCCGCTGCGGTCAGCGCCGCGCGCGGCCGCCGGACCAGCAGGAACCAGACGATGAAGATGGCCGGGGTGAGCTTGATCGCCGCCGCCAGGCCGACCCCGGTCCCGGCCAGCCAGCCCCAGCGGCCCGCGCGGCCCCCGCCCCGCGACACCAGCCACACGTCGGTCAGGATCAGCGCCAGCAGCAGCACGTTGACCTGGCCCAGGAACAGCGTGTGGTACATCGGCTCCAGCGTCAGCGCGCCGGCCAGCACCCCGGCCACCGCGATCCGCGACGGGCGGCGCCAGCCCGCCAGCCGCATCGTGAGCAGGCAGGACCAGGCCAGCGCCGCGACGGTCGCCAGCTCCCAGCCCACGCGCGCGAGCACCACAGGCAGCGCGGCCAGCGGCACCATCAGCGTGGCGGCAAACGGCGGGTAGGTGAACCAGTGCTGGCTGGCCTGGCCCAGGTACAGGCTCAGGTCGCCGGTGACGGCGTGCCCGCCCCACAGGTAGACGTTCAGGTCACACGGGTTGTAGACGATGGCAAAGACCACGACCACCGCGATCTCGGCGGTCAGCACCGCCATCAGGGCATGCTTACGCCCAGGCGTCACGACGGGCTCCCTCGTATCGGGCCGGAAGGCGGCTCCGCCGCGGCCAGGCGGCGGGCCGGCTGCTGCGCGACATATCTCGTTCGCGCTGCTCCGGCTACGCTAGGAGCCGGCTGGCGAGCGGCGACAGACGGCTGAGCCGCCTCCCGGGGTGCACCTAGGTACACCCCCGAACCGGGGGCTCAGCGCCACTGCGGCCCGGCCCGGCCGTGCGCCAGACTGAGTGCGAGAAGGTCTGCGAGCAGGCACGTCATGCTGGGAGGCGGCACATGAGCCGGACACCGAACCCCGCAGCCGGCCGTCCGTAATGGGCGCCGACGGCGGCCAGCACGACGTCCGCCCGCGGCCGCGCCCGCCGCGGGCAGGCCAGCCGCTGGCCCGGCCGCCATCGTGGGCGCCCGGTCAGCGCCCGGCCGCGGCGCAGATCTGGCCCACCGCGCACGGGACGCTCCTGGTCAGCTTCCCGGACGGGTCCACCGTGCCCGCCGCCGGCGGCGTGCCGCGGCCGCCTGCGCCTGCCGAGGCCCCGCCAGGCCCGTCCGCCGCAGCCGCCCGGGGCGCGCAGCCGGCCCTGCCCGCAGCGCAGCACCGGCGCCGGGCCTGGCCCGGAACGGGCGTCACTGCCGCGGCCCGCGGCGTGATCTTCAGCGTGCTGGCCGCGGCCGACGTGCTGGCCCTGGCCGGGCTGGTCCTGGCCGCCGACCTGCTGCGTGGCGGCAACTTCGCCGGACATCCGCATCAGAACATCCGGGTGCTCGCCGGGGTGGCCCTCATCCCCGTGTCCCTGTTCGTCATCCGCTGGCTGGCCACGCTGACCCGCAACCTGACCGGTCAGTGGTGCGGCGTGCCGATCCCCGCCCCGTACCGGCAGCTGCCGGCCACCGCCGGCAGCTCGTCCGTGCGGACCTGGCAGCGGCTGCGCACCGCCGTGACCGACCCGGCCACCTGGCGTGACCTGCTGTGGGCGATCGTGAACCCGGCCGGCGCCTTCGTCCTGGCTGCCCTGCCCGCGGTGCTAACGGCCGGGAGCCTGGTCGGCGTGGTGCTGCCCGCGCTGCGAGTCCAGATCAGCCCGCCGCTGCCGTATTTCATGAGGTCCTGGCATGTGCAGACCGGGGCGCAGACCTGGCAGCCGGTCGTATTCGGCCTGATGATCGTGGTGCTGGGCCTGTGGGCCGCGCCGCCGCTGCTGACTGCCTACGGCTCGCTGGCCCGCTCGCTGCTCGGCCCCACCCGCAAGGCCGAGCTGGCGCTGCGCGTGCACCACCTGGCCCAGACCCGGTCCGACACGATCGACGCCAGTGCGGCCGAGCTGCGCCGGATCGAGCGTGACCTGCACGACGGGGCGCAGGCCCGGCTGGTCGCCCTGGGCATGACCCTGGACACCGCCGAGCAGCTCATGGACACCAGCCCGGAAACCAGCCGGGCCCTGCTGGCCGAGGCCCGGCTGGCCTCGGTTCGGGCGCTGGCCGAGCTGCGCAGCCTGGTCCGCGGCATCCACCCGCCGGTACTCGCCGACCGGGGCCTGGCCGACGCGATCCACGCCCTGGCGCTGGACTGCCCGGTCCGTGTCCAGGTCACCGGCGAGCTGCCCGGCCGGGCGCCGCTGCCGGTGGAGTCGGCCGCCTACTTCGCGGTCAGCGAGTTGCTGGCCAACGTGGCCAAGCACGCCAGCGCCCGTGAGGTCTGGGTCGACCTGCGCTACTCCGGCGGCATGCTGCGGATCAGCGTCCGCGACGACGGCGCCGGCGGCGCCGACCCGTCCCGCGGCACCGGCCTGCGCGGCATCGAGCGCCGGCTGAGCTCGTTCGACGGGGTGCTGGCCCTGTCCAGCCCGGCGGGCGGTCCCACGACGGCCAGCATGGAGATTCCCTGTGCGCTGGCGGGCGAGCACGAGCATCAGTAACGGAAGCTTCCCGCGCGGCGCCTTAGACAGCCTGGCCCAGGGACTACAACACCCGGCGCCCGCACTGTCACTGGCCATGGCCTTCCCCGCCGCCCGGTTCACCGCCGCAACGGACGCCATCGGACTGCGCTTGCCTGCCGGGCTGACCAGGCAGCCTCCGCCATCCCCGCCCGCCCCGAAGCGCGAACTTTCCGGCCCGGCAGCTGCCCCGGCCGGACCGGACTCCGGCGGCGACGGCCGCGACCGGGCGGTAGAGCTGGACCGCGAGGTTCCGCCATCGGGCAACCTCTGGATCGCCGGACAGCAGATCTGGCCCGGCCCGGCGATGACCGGGCGCACCGTCCGGATCTGGGCCGGGTTGAGCCAGGTCCACGTCCTGCTCGACGGCCACCGCATCAAGACCCTGCCGTCCCGCCTCGACGCCCGTGACCTGGCCGGCTCGCAGGCGCCGGAGCCCGGTCCGCCGGGCCGCCCCCGCTGCCTCCCGCAGCCGGGGACGTGATCGAGGTCGACCGGACCGTGAACGCCTCCGGCAACGTGAGCCTCGGCGACCGCATGATCAGCGCCGGGCTGCCGCTGGCCGGGCAGCGGGTCACCCTGCGGCTCGACGGCCCGGTCGTCCACGTCCTGGCCGGCGGTGTCCTGGCCCGCACTCTCGGCTGCCCCGTCCCGCCCGAGGCCCGGCCCCGGCTGCGCGGAGCCCGCCCCGGGACGGCCCAGCCGCCCCGCCTGCCCGAGCCCCTGGTCGTCACCCGGCGGGTCTCGGTCCGCGGGTCGGTCATGACCGGCGGCCAGAAGATCCAGGTCGGACTGGTCCGCGCCCGCTAGACCGTTCAGGTCAACGTCGGGCCCGAGCACCTACCAGGTCGCCGTCCAGACCGGCATCACCGTCACCGCAGCCCGGACCAGCAGCCGCGACATCCGACGGCACAAGGCATCGAACTACGACTGACAGCCGATGTTCAGCAGAGCCAGGCCGCGGGAGCCAGGCTGTGCTGCCTGACCCTGGCGCCAAATCCGTTGATTGCACAAGTAGACGGAGTTACCCTGATTGCCACGGAAATCAAGGAGATGATCGTGGACCAGGAAGACAAGGAACGCCTCGAGCGCGGGGCCGAAGACAGAGCTGAACAGGCGCAGCGGCGACGGGACAGTTCAGAAGGTCGAAGTGCTGCAGCACGGAGACGAGCCCGAGATCGAGCCCGGCCAGGCGATGGTCCGGGTGACCCTCACTCCTGCCGGCGAGGATCCGGATGAGACGCTTCACGCGTTCGAGAAGGCACACAGCGCGGCTATCGAGGAACTATGCAAGACGATCGCGCGGACGATGCCCGCGGTCACGCGGGTGCAGCTCACACTGCCCGTGCAGCCCGGGGAGCGCAGGCACCCGGTCATCTCGATGTCTGTCGGCCCGCCGGACCGCACGGCCCCGGGCCGCACCCTCACCCCGGTAATGGCACGGCTCGACCCCAGGGACGTCGAGGTCCTCGACGCCCTGATCACCGCCGGCATCGTTCCCAGCCGCGCCGAAGGCGTCCGCTGGGCGCTGACCCGCATCCGCGAGCGACCCGCCTACACCCAGCTCCAACGGCACATCGGCAAGATCGACGAACTGAAAGCCCAACTCTGAGAAAATCTCGCCCGATCAGGCCCGGGCTCAGCCGAGCCCGGTCAACAGTCCCAGGGACTGCCGCGCATCAAGCGAAGCCACAGTGTCACCCATCAAGTGAGCCTAGGCAGCGCCTCAGACAGCCCGCCCCCGTCACCCGGAGCAGGCACCGGGCTCGCGGGCCGGCCAGGCGTGCGGGGCCGGGCACGCGGCCCCGCACGCCTCCCTGGCCTACTTCACGGTGAACTGGCTGTGCAGGCCGCCGGCTGAGCTGTCGCCGACCCAGACGTCGAACCCGCCTGGCTCGACCGTGAAGGCGCCCTGGTTGTTGTAGAAGCCCAGGTTCGCCGGGCCCAGCGTGAAGGTAACCGTCTTGCTCTGCCCCGGCGCCAGGCTGACCCGCGGAGAACCCGTCCAGCCGCCGGACCGGCTGCAGGATGCTGGCCACCTTGTCGCGGATGTAGAGCTGCACCACGTCAGCGCCGGCCCGGCTGCCGGTGTTGGTGATGCTCGCGGTCACCGTCAGCTTCCCCGAGGTGCCGATGCTCGGCGCCGACAGGTGCAGGCCGGACAGCGCGAACGTGGTGTAGGACAGCCCGTACCCGAACCGGTACTGCGGGCTGTTGGCCACATCCAGGTACCGCGAGGTGTACTTGTTGGCCGGGTCATCCGGGCGGCCGGTCGGCAGCTCGTTGTAGGTGATCGGGATCTGGCCGACATTGCGCGGGAAGCTCATGGTCAGCTTCCCGGACGGGTTGGCCTGGCCCAGCAGCAGGTCGGCGACGGCATTGCCGCCCTCGGTGCCGGGGTACCAGGCCTCCAGCAGCGCGGGCGCGTTGCGGGCCAGCCAGCCGATGGTCAGCGGCCGCCCGTTCATCATCACCACGACGTACGGCTTGCCGGTCGCGGCGATGGCCTGGACCAGCGCCAGCTGCTTGCCGGGCAGGTCGATGCTGCTGCGCGAGGATGCCTCGCCGGTGTCGGCGGCGGGCTCGCCCACCACGACGACGGTCACGCTGGCCGCCTTCGCCGCGCTGACCGCCGCGCCGAAGCCGCTGGTCGAGGTGCATGCGGTGTCGCAGCCCTGGGCGTAGCTGACGGTGGCCTTGGGCAGCGCATTCTTCATGCCCTGCAGTACCGGGACGATCTTGCCGGAGTCCGCCGAGTAGCCGATCGGCACGTCGGGGCCGAGCTGGTCAGCCGGGTCGTTGGCCAGCGGGCCGACCACCGCCACTGATGACAGCGAGCTGCTCAGCGGCAGCGCGTTACTGGTGTTGCGGAGCAGGACCATCGACTTGTCGGCCATGGACCGCGCGGCCGCCAGGTGCGCCGGCGTGAGCTCGGCGTGCTGGACGCGGGTCGGGTCGGTGATCGGGTGGGCGAACATGCCGGCCAGGTACTTCAGCGTCAGCACGTGCCGCACGTCGGTGTTGATGGTGGCCAGCTTCACTTTGCCGGAGCGGACCAGCTGCGGGCCGAAGGCGGGGTAGGTGGCGAACTTGCTGGGCACCTGGACGCCCATCTCGATGTCGATGCCCGCGGTCAGCGCCAGCCGGGCGGCGTCGGCGCCGCTGGCGGCGAAGCCGAAGTCGATGAGCTCCTGGATGGCCTGGTAGTCGCTGATAACCGTGCCCTTGAAGCCCCACTCCTGGCGCAGGATCTTCGTCAGCAGGTCACGGTTGGCGCTGGCCGGGACGCCGTTGAGGGAGTCGAACGCGCTCATGACCGTGGCCGCGCCCGCCTGGATCGCGGCCTTGTAGGGCGGCAGGTAGTCGTTGTAGAGCTGCTGGGTCGACATGTCGACGGTGTTGTACTCGCGGCCGGCGACCGGCGCGCCGTAGGCGGCGAAGTGCTTCACCGTCGCGGCCATCTTGTCCGGCGCGGCGTAGTTGCTGCCCTGGTAGCCCTGCACCTTGGCCGCGGCGATGGCCGAGCCCAGGTAGGGGTCCTCGCCGGCGCCCTCGACCACCCGGCCCCAGCGCGGGTCCCGGCTGATGTCGACCATCGGGTTGAAGGTCCACTTGATGCCGTCGGCGGTGGCCTCGTCGGCTGAGACCGATTCATCGGTGCGGATCGCGGCCAGGTCCCAGCTGCTGGCCTCGGCCAGCGGCACCGGGAAGATGGTCTTGTAGCCGTGGATCACGTCCAGGCCGAAGATGACGGGGATGTGCAGCCGGGAGGCCAGCGCGGCCCGCTGCACCTGGTTGATGTACTTCACGCCGGTCAGGTCGAGCACGGAGCCGACCTGGCCCTTGCGCACCGCATCGAGCAGGGCCTGGCCGGGCGTGCCGTTGGCGCCGCTCGGGCCGGCCTGCTCGAGCTGGCCGAACTTCTCGGCCAGCGTCATCCGCTTGATCAGCGCGCTGACCTTGTCCTGGATCGAGGCGAGCTGCTGCTGGCGGGCGGTCAGGCGCGCGGCGGTGCGCGGGCTGGCCCCGGCCGCCGGGACGGAGACGACGAGAGCCGCGGCCGCCAGCGGCGCCGCCGCCGCGAAGGCCCATCGTCTGCGGGGCCGGCCCGGCCGGCAGGCGACGTCGGTGCTGGTCGTTGTCCTGGCTGTCTCATTCCTGCGCGTCCTCTCCGCTGAGTCAGCCGGCTGCGCCCCCGCCGCATCCGGAGCCGCGCAGGCTCGCGCGGCATTCGGCAGAACCGTTTCGAGGTATCCGCCGCACCCGGCCCGAAACATCGCGCCGGCCAATGGCAGGCGTGGCCCCGGTGAATGGCCGACCGCGGCCGGGTGAATACGGGCTGGCTCAGTGAATGGACAAGGACTCGGCGCCCAGGTAGGTCCGGGCCGCCCAGGACACCGGGTCGCGGGCGAAGTCGCGCTGCAGCGCGTCGTGGTTCACCGCGTTGTCGATAGCAGCCATGATCATGGACTGGTCGAGCACCAGCCGCCGGTGCCCGACAGCGCCGGTGACCGGGTTCACCGCGTCGTAGAAGCCGCCGTCGGCGGAGTACACGCCGGGGAACAGCCGGCGCAGCGCGGCGATGTTGGCGTAGGCCTGCTGAGGCAGCACGCTGAGCGCCAGGAACGAGGCGTGCGGCGTGACCACGTCCTCGGTGGCGCCGGGGGTGACGGACTGCGCCAGCTGCTGGCCGGCCGGGAACTGCAGCCCCTGCACGCCGTAGGCGCTGTACCCGCCGGTGTCGTCGGCGGTGCTGGACGGGGACATGCCCCAGACCGGGTCGTGCAGCACCCCGGTGGCGTAGCGGACCTGCACCTGGGCGTTGCGCAGGTCGTTGAGCCCGAGACTGCGCTGGCCCCAGCTGGTCTCGGGGACGACCTCGTTGGCCATCAGGGCCTCGAACATGCCGCCCGCCCAGGTCGGCACGTAGGTCAGCGAGGTGCCGGGGTAGGTGTAGTGGCCCTCCCACACGCGGAACTGCTGCCCGGACTGCGGGTCGGTGTAGGTCTGCCAGTACCCGGCCACCGGCCACTGGCCCTGCCAGGAGAAGTCCGGGTCGGTACCGCACTGCTGCGGCGGCAGCGTCCGCCAGGTGCGCCACCACACGTCACCGGGCATCTGGTGCAGGCCCATGCCCAGGTAGATAGCGATCCGCGGGTCGCTGTACAGGGCGCCGTTGTGATAGCCCGCCGGGCCCTGATCGACGTAGTAGCCGCCGTACATCTGGCCGGTGGGCTGGTTGCCGGGGACGGCCGGGTTGGTGTTGCAGTCGCTCTGCGCGCGGCCGTCGTAGAAGATGCCGAAGTTCATCGCCGACAGCAGCCGGCTGGCCAGCGGCGCCACCTGCGGCACTGCCTGCCGGGCGACGACCAGGCCGGAGGCGTACCAGCCGTTGTCGACCGCGGACAGGAAGTAGCAGTTGTCCTGCGCCGGCGTCGTCTCGCTGGCGCAGCTGATGTCGCCGGGATTGCGGATGACCTGCCCGGTGCTGGTGTCATACCACTGGTACAGGAACCCGTGCGAGCGGCGCAGCTGCACCACCGAGGTGAGGGTGGCCGACAGCAGCGAGACGGCCCGCTGCTCACTGATCAGGTGCAGGTCACGTGCGGCGACCACGGCCCACAGGTAGACGCCGATATTGGCGGCCGAGGTGTAGCTGCCCCGGGCGGCGCCAGGGCCGAGGTTGTCCAGCGGCAGGTGGCTGCCGGGGTCGACGTCGGCGGCGTAGAACTTCCAGGTGTCGGCCGCGATGCCGCGCAGAACGGCGCGCTGCGCGGCGGTCAGCGCGCTGCCCTGGACGTCGGGCCGGGCAGCGGCGGGACCGGATGCGGCGGCAGCACGCGCGGCCGGCGGCGGGGCGGCCCGGGCGGCCGCTCCGGTGCCGATCGTGGCCGCGGCGGCCGCTGCGGCCGCGATCGTGGCGGCGGCCACCAGGCCGCGTGCTGCTGTGCGTGCGCTCATCGTCATCCCTCCGCCGGGCGGCCCCGGACAGGGACCGGCGAGCGCACCGCCCACTACCCCGGAATGGCGGATCTAACGAGCCCGCGATGGCGGTCAGGCGACCCCGGAATGGCGGCCCGGACAGCAGGTGCCCCGGCCAGCGCGTGACCGGGGCACCCGGGCCGCCCCCGACGCGGCCCGCATCTTGCTGTTATCGCAGGGCTCACCGCGACCGCAGCGGCCTTGCTGTTATCTCCGCCGCATGCTCGGCGGTCTGGTGCTCCGCACGGGAGCGGCCGGGGCCGGAGCGGCCCGGCGCATGATCCGCGCGAGGCTCGCGCCGGACCCGCCAGCGGTCAGCGCAGGACTCGCCCGGAAGCTGCTCGGCGGGTGGCTACTACTTCGGCTTCGCCAGGAAGCCCTTGGTGTTGCCCAGCTTGCCGATGTACCAGCCGACCAGGTCGCCGGCGCTATTCACGCCGCTCACCTCGGAACCGCCCGTGCCGTACGGGTCGTCCACGGTGTGGAAGCCGCCCTTGCGGGTCCAGGTGAAGCCGTGCTCCACGATGGTGCCGGTGGACTCGTCTTCCCACACGCCGACCACCTCGCCGTGCTGGCTGACCCCGAACGGCAGCGTCTCGCGGGCGCCGGGGAAGCTCAGCTTGATCAGGTGCGGCGCCGCCTTGCGGCTGAAGAAGCCCTCGACCTTGCCGCCTGAGGTGGTGAAGTACCCGACGACGGAGCCGGCGTCGCTGATGGCCGTTGCGCCGTAGTCCGAGCCGCCCGTGATGCCGGGATTAATGATCTTGTACTTGTGCGTGTGAATGTTGTACCGGTAAGCGTGGCTGGTGCCGTGCGAGTCCAGGTAGAAGCCGACGGCCACACCCTGGTCATTGATCCCGAGCAGCTGGTCGACCGGCGGGCTGAACGGGTGCTTGGTCGGATAGTTCACCTTGTGGAAGTGGCCGTTCGCCGCGTAGTAGCCGAACTGGCTGACGGGCGTTACCGGCGACGCCGGCGGATTCTGCGTGGAGTAGGCGCCGACCGTGACGCCCTTGTTGTTGAGCCCGAACACCAGGCTCTGCTTGGAGTGCGGGAAGTTCTGGCTGCGGAATTCGGCGTGGTGGTAGGGCGGCCGCACGACGTAGCCGCGGGCCGGGTGACCCGGCGTGGCAGCGCCGTAGGTGCCGGCGATCTTGCCGTGGTCGTTGATGGCGAACAGCTCGTTGTACGTCGGGTCGGCGGAGTTGACGATCGTCTTGAAGGTGTACTTGGCCGCGTGGTCCGGCGCGGTGCTGGCGTGCGCCGCCGCGGTCCCGCTGGCCAGGGCCAGGGCAGCCGCCCCGGAGACGGTCACCACGGCCATCCGCCGGGCGCGACCCGGCCGCCGCCTGATTGCTGAGCTCATGCGCGTTTCCTCTCTTCCGGAGCGCCCGGAAGCCCGCTCTGGTAGCCGTTGCGGCCAGCGGCCCGGGTGGCCGGTCTCCCTCAATGTGACCGAAACAGGGCCCAGCAGAAAGGGGAGACCTCCCCATTCGCAGCCGGCCCCGGTCTCCTATCCCTGCCCGGCCCGGGCCTGGTTGTCCCGCTCGCGCTGTCTGCCGGGCACCCTGGCCGCGGCGGCCCGCCCTTCCCGGCCACGAGCACAGCTGCCCGGCGCGGGCATGGCAGGCTTACGACGTGACCACAGCCGATCGAGCCACCAAGCCGGGGGGCGGGCGCGTCCGCGACGAGACCATCGTCCGCCTGGAGCACTCCATGAGCGCCCTGGGCGCGGCCGCGATGGCTTCCATGGACAAGCGGCTGACGTGGTTCCGGGCGATGTCGGCGGAGAACCGGTCCTGGCTGGGCCTGGTCGCCCAGGCCGGGGTTGCTGCCTTCCTGGACTGGGTCAAGCATCCCGAGCGCAGCCGGCCCGCGGTGGCCGGCGAGGTGTTCGGGACCGCGCCGCGCGAGCTGGCCCGGGCGGTCAGCCTGCAGCAGGCGGTGGAGATGGTCCGGGTCATCATCGACGTCGTCGAGACCCAGGTCGACGAGCTGGCCGCGCCCGGCGGCGAGGCCGAGCTGCGGGAGGCCGTGCTGCGCTACACCCGGGAGATCGCCTTCGGGGCGGCCCAGGTCTATGCCCGCACCGCCGAGGCCCGCGGCGCCTGGGACGCCCGGCTGGAAGCGCTGGTGGTGGACTCGCTGGTGCGCGGCGAGGTGGACGAGGGCCTGCAGTCCTGGGCCTCGGCGCTGAACTGGTCATCGGCGCCGGTCACGGTGATGGCCGGGGCGGCCGAGGCGGACGAGCCGGAGGGCCTCATCATCGATGAGCTGCGCATCGTCGCCCGGCGGGCCCGGCTGGACCTGCTCGCCGGGGTGCACGGGCACCGGCTGGTGGTGGTCCTGGGCGGTAGCGACGACCCGCTGGCCGCGGCCCGCCAGTTCGCGCCCCGGTTCGGGCCGGGCCCGGTGGTGGTCGGCCCGGCGGTGGCCGATCTGCAGCTGGCCGCCGGCGCAGCGGCAGCGGCCCTGGCCGGGCTGCGGGCCGCGCACGCCTGGCCCGATGCCCCGCGCCCGGTGCTGGCCGCCGACCTGCTGCCCGAGCGGGCCCTGGACGGCGACGAGATGGCCCGCGCCGAGCTCATCGAGTCCGTCTACGAGCCGCTGCTGCGCGGCGGCAGCGCGCTGATGGACACGGTCATGACCTACCTGGAGCTCGGGAACTCCCTGGAGGCCACGGCGCGGCTGCTATTCGTGCACCCGAACACCGTCCGCTACCGGCTGCGCCGGGTCAGTGAGCTGACCGGCGTCGTCCCTGGTGACGGCCGGGGCGGATTCTCCCTGCGGGTGGCCGTAGTCTTCGGCCGCCTGGCGCACAAGGGAACATAGTTTGTAGACTTCCGCCAACACCTTCCGAAGAAACTTCGTGCTGTTCGTCATGGATATGGCGGACTCCTACAGTGCAGGCTGGGACAATGCTCGTGATCGCGGCGCCGGGCCAAGGCGCCCAGGCCCCTGGCTTCCTGTCCCCGTGGCTGGAGCTGCCGGGCTTCGCTGACCGGCTGGCCGCCTGGTCGGAGCTGGCCGGGTGCGACCTGATCCGGTACGGAACCACGGGCGACGCCGACGAGATCCGCGACACCGCCGTGGCCCAGCCGCTGCTGGTGGCAGCGGCCGTGGCCGCCACCGAGGCGCTGACCGGCGACCCGGTGCCAGCCAAGGGACTCACCGCGGTAGCCGCCGGGCACAGCGTCGGCGAGCTGGCCGCCGGGGCCATCGCCGGGGCGATCACCGCCGAGGACGCGATGCGCCTGGTCCGGGTCCGGGCCACCGGGATGGCAGCCGCCGCCGCGGCGGAGCAGACCGGGATGACCGCGGTGCTGGGCGGCACCGAGTCCGAGGTGCTGGCCGCCATCGACAAGCACGGGCTGACCCCGGCCAACGTCAACGGGGCCGGCCAGATCGTGGCCGCCGGCACCCTGGAGCAGCTCGCGGCCCTGGCCGCCGACCCGCCGGCCGGGGCGCGGCTGCGGCCGCTGTCGGTGGCCGGCGCCTTCCATACCCGGCATATGGCCCCGGCCGTGGACGCCCTGGCCGCGGCCGCCGCCCGGGTGCCGGCGGCCGATCCGGTACTCCCCCTCCTGTCCGACGCCGACGGCGCCGTGGTGCGCTCCGGCACGGACTGGCTGCAGCGGATCATCGCCCAGGTCAGCGCCCCGGTCCGGTGGGATGCCTGCATGGCCGGCATGGCTGAGCTCGGCGTCACCGCCCTGCTGGAACTGCCGCCCGCGGGTACCCTGACGGGCCTGGCCCGCCGCGCCCTGCCGGGCGTTCAGCTGCTCGCCCTCAAGACTCCCGACCAGCTCGACGACGCCCGGTCGCTGCTGGCCGAGCACGCCGACTTCCAGGCCCGCCCGGACGCTCCGGAAAGCCGCCGGGAGCCTGATGCGCGGGGATAACCGGGCCGGGCTGCGCCGTTTAGCCCGGCGACCACCCGGTACCTGCGGTGCGCAGCACCGCACGACAGGAACCGCCCGGCCGCAGCACCGCGGCCCACAACTTCAGTTCCGACCCACCCGCCCCCGACGCCACTACCGCAGCCACAGCCCAGATCACCTCGCGGGCCGGTAACTACGCCAGCCAGCCGGCCGGACGAAAGGCAGAACCAGCGCGATGCGACTCACCGAAGGCCCAGCCGGTACCGGGGGAATCCGGGGGGCGCGGATCCTGGCGTTCGGCGGCTACCAGCCCGCCCGGGTGGTCACCAACGACGAGATCGCCCAGACTGTCGACACCAATGACGAGTGGATCCGCAGCCGGGTGGGCATCGCCAGCCGCCGGGTGGCCGGGCCCGAGGAGACCGTGGCCGACATGGCCGTGGCGGCCGGCGGCAAGGCGCTGGCCGGCAGCGGCCTGTCCCCCGGTGACATCGACCTGGTGATCGTCGCCACCTGCACGCCCGAGGTGCAGATCCCCAACACCGCGGCCACCGTGGCCCGGCGGCTGGGCATCATGGCGCCGGGCGCCTACGACCTCAACGCCGCCTGTGCCGGCTTCTGCTATGCCATCGCCGCCGCCTCCGACGCGGTGCGGGTCGGCACCGCCCGGCACGTGCTGGTGATCGGCGCGGAGAAGCTGTCCCAGTGGGTGGACTGGACCGACCGGTCGACCTGCATCATCTTCGCGGACGGGGCGGGCGCAGCCGTGGTCGGCCCGGCGGGCGAGGACGAGGAGCCCGGCATCGGGCCGGTGGCCTGGGGCAGCGCCGGCGACATGGCCGACAAGATCTACATCAAGGACCGGGACTCCTTCATCGTCCAGGAGGGTCAGGCCGTCTTCCGCTGGGCCACCACCGCCCTGCACCCGGTGGCGAAGGAGGCCTGCGCCAAGGCCGGCGTGGATCCCGCCGAGCTGGCCGCATTCGTCCCCCACCAGGCCAACCTGCGGATCATCGAGGCCATCGCCCGTAAGCTCGGCGCCCCGCAGGCCATCGTCGCCAATGACATCGTGACGGCGGGGAACACCTCGTCGGCATCGATCCCGCTGGCCCTGTCCCGGATGATCGAGCGCGGCGAGCTGGCCTCGGGCTCGCTGGCCCTGCTCATCGGGTTCGGGGCGGGCATCTGCTACGCCGCGCAGGTGGTCAGGGTACCCTGACCGCCGGCCTTGCCCGGGCGCTCGCGCCCGCTAACTGAACACCCCGCGCACAGCGCACCCAACACAAAGGAGCACCAGTCTCATGGCCATGACGGACGCGGAAATCCTCACCGGTCTCGGCGAGATCATCGACGAGGTGGCCGGCGTGCCGGCCGACCAGGTGACGCCGGACAAGACCTTCGTTGACGACCTGGACATCGACTCGCTGTCGATGGTCGAGATCGCCGTCGCCGCGCAGGACAAGTTCGGCGTGGAGATCCCCGATGACCAGCTCAAGGACCTGAAGACCGTGCAGGACGTCGTCGACTACGTCAAGCGTTCTGCCGTATCTGCCTGACCGGGAGACGAGCCGACGCGGCGCGCGGGCCTCGTGCCCGGCGCCGCGTTATCCCCGACTAGAGGAGCACAGCAACAGTGGGCACAGACCGGACGCGCGTCGTCGTCACGGGGCTGGGAGCGATCACCCCGGTGGGCGCCGACGTCCCGACGACCTGGCAGTCGCTGCTGGCCGGGCGCAGCGGGGTCACCACGCTGACCGATGACTGGGCGGCTGACCTGCCGGCCCGGATCGCCGCGTGGTCGGCGGTCGACCCGGCCACCGTGATCGACCGGGTCCAGGCCCGGCGGCTGGACCGCTGCGAGCAGTTCGCGCTGATCGCGGCCCGTGAGGCGTGGGCCGACGCGGGCAAGCCGGACGTGGACCCGCAGCGGCTCGGGGTCGTGATCTCCAGCGGGATCGGCGGCGTGGCCTCGACGCTGAACGCCTACGACACCCTGAAGGAGAAAGGCTGGCAGCGGCTGTCGCCGTTCACGGTGCCGATGCTGATGCCCAACGGCTCGGCGGGCTGGATCAGCATCGAGCTCGGTGCCCAGGCCGGCGTGCACACCACGGTGAGCGCGTGTGCCTCCGGCGCCGAGGCCATCGCCTACGCCGCGGACATGATCCGCTCCGGCCGGGCCGATGTAGTGGTGGCCGGCGGGACCGAGGCCGCCATCATCCAGCTGAATATTGCCGCGTTCGCCGCCATGCGGGCCCTGACCACTACTCATAACGACGACCCGCAGCGCGCCTCCCGCCCGTTCGACAAGGGCCGGGACGGGTTCGTGCTCGGCGAGGGTGCCGGGGTCGTCGTGCTGGAATCGGCCGAGCATGCCGCCAGCCGCGGCGCGAACGTCTACGCCGTGGCCGCCGGGGCCGGCTACTCCTCCGACGCGCACCACATCGCCCAGCCTCAGCCGGACGGCCGCGGGATCAAGCTCGCGGTCAGCCGCGCGCTGGCCGACGCCGGGGTGGACCCCGGCCAGATTGTGCACATCAACGCCCATGCCACCTCGACCCCGGCCGGCGACACCGTCGAGGCCCAGGCCGTGGCCGCGGCGCTCGGCGAGGCCGGCCGCGGTGTGACCATGTCCTCGACCAAGTCGATGACCGGCCACCTGCTCGGCGGGGCCGGCGCCGTGGAATCGGTGGCCGCGATCCTCGCCCTGCGGGACAAGGTGGCGCCGCCCACGATCAACCTGGAAGACCCCGACGACAACGCCGGGCTGAGCATCGCCGCCGAGCCGCAGGACATCAAGCCCCGCGGCACCGGCCCGATGGCGGTGCTCAATAACTCGTTCGGCTTCGGCGGTGCCAACGTGGCACTGGCCTTCACCGCAGCCTGACATCAGCGCGGCCAGCCGCTCCGCCCCGTCAGCCGGGACGGGGCGGCTGTGCCATTTTCCGGCCCGCCGCAGGCGCGGCGGACTAGGCGGGCGGCAGCGGGCCGGCCCGGGTCCCGGCCATCGCCTGGATGTGCGCCGGCACCGGCTGGCCCGGCGGCAGGGCCGGGTCGGGCACCGGCTGGGCCCAGCGTGCCTCCAGCGGCAGCTCCCCGGCCCACAGGCCCAGCTCGGCGTCCGGGCTGTCGGCGTCGTCGGGCGGCCCGGTCCGGACCTTCACCGAGGCCTCGTTCAGCGTCAGGGCCAGCAGCCGGGTGGCAGCCAGCTCCTTGCGGCTGGGCTGCCGGACGTAGTCCCACTGGCCGGGCGCGGCATGCTCGGACACGCAGCGCAGCCCGGCCAGCTTCTCGGCCGGGTCATCGACGATCCGCGGCACGGCGTAGATCACCGCGCTGCGGTAGTTCACCGCGTGCTCGAACACCGACCGGGCCAGCACCAGCCCGTCCACCAGGGTGATGGTCACGCACACCGGCGCGCTGGCGGCCAGGCTCTGGCTGGCCACCGAGCCGTGCAGGTACAGGTGCGTGCCGTCGGTCCCGTAGATCGTCGGGATGACCATCACGCCGCCCTCAGCCGGCAGCCCGAGGTGCGCGATGAACCCGGCGGCCAGGATCGCATCCAGTTCCGGGCGATCAGCCCGGCCCTGCTCGCGCAGCCGCCGGTGCCGGGTCCTGTCCGTTGCCGACAAGAGCGGGCGGCCGTCCGGTTCAGCCGCCAGGCTGTTCTGGCCCGGGCTTTCGGTATCTGTCACGTCTCACGTCTCCAGCCACGAAATGAGTCGTGATCATCGTACGCGGCAACTGATTCAGTGACATCGTCGCCGCAAGCCTGGCGCCAGCACACCCGCCGCCGCGTGGCGCGCCCGGCTGGCCTGGTGCTGTGCAGGCCAGCGGCACGGCCGGCTGGCTGCCTGCTCCCGGGGTGGTGAAGGCAGGCAGCCGACCGTACTCACAGGGGGCGCGGCCGACCGGTCCGGGCTGGTACTGCGGCCCGGTGCCGGGACTCGTCCGGGCGGGTTCCGGGCGCCCGCGGGGAAGACAAAGGCGCCCGGAACCCTGGGCGTCCCGGAGGGGCGGAACGCCCGCGGCTGCCGGCCAGCCGGAGCGGAGCGGAGGACAGGGCGCTGGCAGCGCCCGGTCCCGGGCCGGCCAGACAGCACGGGGGCTGCCGACTGACCAGGCTGGTACCGCTCCGGGGAGCGGCTGCAGTACATGGCTGGCGCCGCTAGGCGGCCAGGCCGCCCGGAGACTCGGTGAGCTCGTGCCCGTCGGCACGGGCCAGCTCATGCTCCCGCTCGCCGCCCGGCGCCCGGCCGTGCTCGCTCGCCGGGACCGGGTCGTCGTCGTGCTGAACCCGGGCGGCCGGGGCGTAGGCGGCCAGCCGCTTGCGCAGCTTGCTGCGGCCGCGGTGCAGGCGGGACATGACCGTGCCGATCGGGATCTCCAGCATCTCGGCCACGTCGCGGTACGGGTAGCCCTCGACGTCGGCGAGGTAGATCGCGGCACGGAAGCCCTCGGGGAGTTCCATGAGCGCCTGCATGACCTCGGAGTCGGCCACCTTGTCCAGGGCCTCCGACTCCGCGGACCGGGCCGGCTGGCCGACACCGTCGCGGGCGTCGAGCAGCTGCTCGAACTCCGCCCGGAGCGTCTGGGCCGGCTCGCGGCCGCGCTTGCGGCAGCTGTTGATGAAGGTGTTGGTCAGGATGCGGTACAGCCACGCCCGGACGTTCGTGCCCGGCGTGAAATTACGCAGGCCCGCGTAGGCCCGCGTCATCGTCTCCTGGACGAGGTCCTCGGCATCGCTGGGGTTGCGGGTCATCCGCAGAGCGGCCGGGTACAGCTGGCCGCGCCAGGTGGCTACCTCGTTCTCGAAGTACTCATGATGGTCGTACTCGTGCCGGTCAATCTGTCCGATATGATCGGTATGATGTGTATGGTCGGTCTGGTTGACGACACTCTGTGCCACAGTCATTAACCTGACTTCCCTCCGCTGTGGTGGCCTCGCGGCCACTGGTGGTGGTGCATCCCGCTTGCAACCGCACGTCCTGCAAACGTTTGCAGCGACGCCACGCGCGCGCAGATGTACCCGGACCCGACTGGGTCCGCGCATGCGGGATCAGGGCTAGCGCACTGCTGTCCTGCGACCCCTCGCCATCGGGCCGCCTAAGCCGGTGCGAGCGCTGCTGCCGGTCAGTTTCGCCGGCTGGATCGCGCCCGTAAGGTGCGCAGGACGGGCTGGATTTTCAGTGGCCTGAGCGGTCAGCCACAAGCCACTGCGGCAGTAAACCGCACAGGCAATCCATACGAGTCTCCTCGACTGGCGATGATGAGTGCCTGCGAGACTTCAAGCGTCTCGCCGGCCTGCGGACGAGGCCATGACGACCTTGCCGACTCGAAGTATTTAAACAATGACACAACGTCATGTCAAGCACTTCTATCAGGACAAACTACTCTCCGTGTCCGGCTCAGAGAGGCCGAAACCCACCCGCGAGGCGGGTCACGGGGCCGGGTTCGCGGCGCCGCCTGACGGGCCGGCCAGAGCCGCGAACGCCGGCGGGGCAAGGCCTGTCGCACGCGCGCCGCGCCGCCGGGCGAGACCGGTCTGGTCGCGCCCGGCGGCTGGTCGAACGGCCAGTCAGAAGGTTGGAAAAAAATACCTCACCATGCGTAAGCCTCAGGAGCGGCCCCGCCCGGACCCGGAAATATCGTGCCAAGCCGGGCCCGTGCTGCACCGTCCAGCTGCACGTGCAAGGCGCCGAGAGCCTCATCGAGCTGACCGGAGCGCCCGCGGTCCGGCGATCGGCGCGGTGACCGCCGGCTGGTGCAGCAGCCAGGCCAGCGCCACCAGGGCGAACTCGCTGCCTGGTGACTCAGTGGGTGGACGCTGCCGGGGCGAAGGGCTGCACGTCGCCGCGGCACTGCGTGATCTTAGGCGCCGGAGCCAGCGGATGGATCAGGTAGCCGAACGCCGCGTTGTCGACGCACGCGGACGTCCCCACGGCCTCGTGACCCCAGCTGTCGCTGGCGACCAGGCGGCTGTTGGGCAGCATTCGCGCTACCTGGACGGCGTTGCCGTAGCTAGTGGCCGGATCCCAGACGTCGCCTATCACCAGGACGGGAGCGGCGGTGCGGCGGTCGAACGGGCCATGGAAGACGTTCTTGTCCTGCGCGGTCCACGTGTCGTGCGCGCACGGGACCGTGAGCCAGGCGTAGAGCGCGCCGAAGTACCTGGCGCGACGGTCTGCGGCGGCCGCCGCCGCGGGCCACGACGCCGCGCTGGCGGCGTGCCGCGCGTCGGTGCAGAGCACCGCGGACTGGGCCTCGAGGTGGTTGTCGTAGCCCGGTGCGGGCTTCACCGCCGGGTGGCGGCGCAGGAAGCTCCGCACCAGGGCGTCATGACGGCGGCCGCCCCCGCCGGGCGCGGTGAGCCGTGCCAGGTCGGTCAGGTCGGCGAACAGGCCCAGGTACCCGCTGGGGTCGTGCAGCCACTGCTCGGCAGAGGTAATCAGGTTCGCGTAGCTGACGGTGGTCGTCTTGACGCCGGGGGCGGCCAGCCGCAGCGGGCGAGCGCGGAGCCGGCCGGCCAGCCGGCTGAACCGGGCCGTGGTGTTCACGCTGGCGAACGAGCACCGCGCCCGGCAGGCCCGCTGGCAGAGCACCAGCAGCTCGTGCAGGGCGCGGTAGCTGGCGGCGGCGGAGCCCATCCGGTCGAGCAGCGGCACATGCGCGGTGGCGGAGGCGCCGATCGCGCGCGGGTTGACGATGCCGTCGATCTCGACCGCCCGGACCCGGCCGGGGAACATGTTCGCGTAGACCAGCCCGAGGTAGCTGCCATAGGACTCGCCGAAGTAGGTCAGCTTGCGGTCGCCGACCGCACGCCGCAGGACGTCCATGTCGAGGGCATCCTGGGTAGTGGACATCGCTGATGCGATCGGGCCCGCGGTGGTAGAGCAGGCCCGGCCGAGCGCGCGGGCGGCGTGGATCCAGGTGCGCTGCTGGGCGGGGGTGACGGGGAAGGCGCCGTCGAGCGGGGCCTCGGTGCGGGCCTGTTCCGCCCTGGTGCGGAAGCAGCGGACCGGGGTGCTCCCGCCGATTCCGCGGGGGTCGACCCCGACGATGTCGAACCGGTCGAGCAGGGTCCTGGGCAGGCCCTGCGGCAGCAGGGCGGCCCAGTCCCTGGCCGAGTCGCCGGGTCCGCCGGGGTTGACGAAGACGGTGCCCAGGCGGCGCCGGGGGTCCGCCGCCCGGATTCGCAGCAGCGCGATCTTTACTTTCGCGCCGTGCGGGTGGTCATAGTTCAGCGGGAGCTCGGCGCTCGCGCACTGGGCCGTTTTCCGGCACGTGGTCCAGTGCAGGTCGGGCGCGGGGACCCGGTCGGCCAGGCGGGCCCATGAGGAACTGGTCCGGCCGGCGGGGGCAACGGCGGCGTGTCCTGGCTGGCTGGCGGCGAGGGCGACGCCGATCAGCGCCAGGGCGGTTGTCGTCACGGCTAGATAAGTCGTGCGGCGGGGCGTTGTTGTCATGCCGACCACTGTTCCGCCGCCGCCCCGCAGGGTCACCGGAGTGCGCCGGACAGTTAGGGGTGGGGCCTGCCTCACCCCTCCGGAGGACCCCTGCTGGTCGGGCTGAGACTCCCCCGGGCCCGAGAGCGCTTGTCCTGGTTAGGGCCGCCCGCACCCGTGAGCGCCTAGAGCGCGAGCATTGCCGCCGCGACCTCATCGGCGGCCGCATCCGGGATCGCCGTCGCGGCGCGTTCGAGCACGAGCAGCCGCGCACCGGGGATCTCGCGCGTGAGCGCTTCGCCGTTGCCGACCGGAAAGAACGGGTCGCGGCGACCGTGCACCACCAGCACCGGGATCGCCAGCCCGGACAGGCGCTCGCGCCAGCGCGGCGTGCAGTCGAGCTTGCCGAACACCATGCCCAGCTGGTTGGCCATCTGCACCGCGGGCTCCGTACCCGGCGTGCGGTCCCACTTGCGCCCAGCGGCCGCGCGCGCGGCCGCTGGGTCGTCACCGAGGATCTCCGCGCCTCCGGCGGCAAACTCCGCCACCGCGGCGCGGTCAGACCAGTCGGGCATCGAGCGCGAGAACAGCCGGCCCATCGTCGCCGTGTCATGGTCAGGCAGGTCATCGTCGACCGGGCCCGGAGCCACCGGCCGCGTTCCGGCGAGGGTGACCGCCGAGAACGCGTCCGGGTGGTCGAGCGCGGCGACCTGGGCGACCATCCCGCCGACGCCGATGCCCGCCAGGTGCGCCGGCAGGCCGTCCAGGTCCCGGGCAAGCGCCGCGGCGTCGGCTGCAAGATCGCGCAGCGTGTACGCCGGAGCCCCGGGATCGACGGTGGTCGACGCGCCGGAGTCGCGCAGGTCGTACCGCACGACATGGCGCCCGCCGCGCGCGAGCGCCTCGCACAGCGCGTCGGGCCAGGAGAGCATGGTCGTGCCGCCCGCAAGCAGCACGAGCGGCGCCGCCGCATCGCCGAAGTGCTCGACCCCGAGCATGACGCCGTCCGCCTCGACCGTCGTCATCACGCCTCCCCCGCCGCGGCGACGCCGCCGGACGTCCGGAACGAGTGGACCATCGGACACATCGTGACCTCCAGGGCAGCGTCGTAGACCGGTGGCGCGGGGACAGCCGCACAAGCTTGGCGTCCCCGCCGGTCCTATGCATCGCCTCGAACGTAGGCGACTGGGGTTGGCTCTCAGAGAGATGGACGGCTGCCGGGGCCGAAACTCATCGGAACGCTGTCCGCAGGGGAACCCCTAGGCACACCCGGGACCAGTCCGGCGGATAGTCGCGACCTTGACCTTCGGTCTTGCAGAGACCGGTCTCCGATGTTCACGGAGGCGTCCACTGGGTCTGGGACGCCCAGCTCTCAGCTGCGATCAGCAAGATCTCCGTCGGCCCGGCCTTGGCCTGGCCGTACTGATAGACGTCACCCGCCAGCACCGCCAGATGCTGCTTAAAGCCGCCCCACGCATCCCGGGCGGTGTCGTTCGCCCGCAGGAAATCCCGGAACAGCAGCTTGCGCCGCGCGGCCTCGCCCCCGGCCTGCACCACGTGGATGTTGCTGGCCCGCTCACCGGCCGGCGGGGCGAAAACCAGCTTCGGGCACGGGCCCCCGGGCGTCGGCTCCGCGCGATTCCACGGCTCGGGCCGCAGCCGGAAGCCGATCCTGCCCAGACAGCCGGTGATCAGGCCCTCATCGAGAGCCCGGACTTCCACCTGGACATCAATGCAGTCCTTGGCCGCAAGCCCGGACACGGACGTAGACCCCACATGGCTCACCCGGACCGCCGCCGGCCCGAGCGCATCCTGCAGCCTCCGGGCGAGGACAGCGAAGTCACCCGGCCACCGACGGTCATAAGCCACCACCGCAAGACCGCGTGCCAGCTCATCCGGAAAAGGCACCCGTCAATCCTAGTGTGGTGTCTCGTTATTAGCCGGTGAATGATGCAAATGCGACCGGCCTTCGTGCAGGGGTCTGTGCGGCAGGCCAGAACCGGAAGGGCGACCAGCAGGGAACCCGCAGTTATCCGAGGCGCCGTAGCGCTGTCTCGATAGCGACCTCGACCCGGGAAGTCATGCCGGGCACATCGACGGGACGGCGCCCAGCGACCTGACCACGGATCCACTTCGGCCCGCTATCGTCATAGTGCAGCAGGGCATACAGGTCCCACCACGGATCGAGAGTCACCCCGGCGATCGACTCATAGAGCGACCGAAGCTGCTCCGACCACTCGGGCGAGTAGAGCGCCGCCAAGTATCGCCGACAGTGCCCGACGTCAATCGCGCGCGCCCCCCGATGGATGGAGTTCCAGTCGGTCAGTCCAGTAATCCTCCCGCGCGACCACAGCATGTTGACAGGCAGGAGATCGCAGTGCAGAAAGACGGCAGTGTCCTTTGGCGGCGGCGCCGCCATGACACCAAACGCCGCCTTCCACACAGCCGGCTTCTGTGCGTCGACCGGCACCTGAAACCCGTCTAGAGGAGCGATCCAAGAATCCGTCCAAGGTCTGAACATCTTCGCGGGGAGATCGAGGGAATGCAGCAATACAGCAATCTCCGCGATCCTCGTCAGCCACGACCGAGGTTCCGCCGGATTGAGATGAACATGCCCCTGCAACCGTGTCATCAGCAACGATGGCGCGCCGCCCGTCGAAGCACCAGCAACATCAGCAGCCAGGATGCTCGGAACCGGGAGCCCGCTTCCCGCCACCACACCAAGGTTGGCGATCTCCTTCTCCAAGCTTCCCTGCAGGCCAAGCCCGCCCGGGTACTGCCGCAGTACGACGAACGTTCGCATTCCGCGTCGCTCGACAGTCAGCCGATTCACGGCGGAGCAGACGCCACCGGTCAATCGGCGATAGCCAACGATGCGACTGCCCCGACCCATCGACGCCGCAACCCAGGCGAGAGTCTCCACGGAGGGCCGACGCTGCCTGAACCTGCCATCCCTCCAGTCGCCGCCGGTCATGAGCGCGAGCCTATTCGTCAGGGTCCTGCGGCGATAAGGGTTTTCTAGCTAACCCGCCAGAGGCCGAGTGCCGGGCCGGCCGCGCGGAACCCGCCGGCATCTAGTGTGGTGTCTCGTTAGTAGCCGGGATTGATGCGAGTGCGACCCGGCCATGTTCAGCCATGAGCTCGACGTCGGGATGAAATGCAGGTGGAACCGGGGATGCTTGTCCAGCCAGGCCACGACGTTGTCGCGGGTGCGGGTGCCGTAGTTGTCGAGGATCACGTGAATCTGAAGTCCCTTGGGGACCTGATGGTCAATGGTGCGCAAGAACTTCAAGAACTCGCCGTTGCGGTGCCCGGGAAGACATTGGCCGATCACCACTCCGGTCAGCACGTTCAGCGCGGCTAACAGGGTCGTTGTCCCGTTGCGCTTGTAGTCGTGGGTCATGGTTCCGGGCGGCCTTTCTTCAGGCAGCGACGGCTGCGTCCGGTCGAGCGCCTGGATCTGGCTCTTCTCGTCCACGCACAGCACCACCGCCTTGTCGGGCGGGTTCAGATAGACGCCGACCACATCGATCAGCTTCTCATCGAAACGGCGGTCATTGGAGAGCTTGAAGGTGCGCACCAGATGCGGCTTGAGCCCGCGAGCAGACCACACACGCTGCACCGTCGCTGGGCTCACCCCGGCCGCCTTGGCCATCGACCGGCAGCTCCAGTGCGTCTCGCCTTCCGGCTTGGACTCCTGGGTCAACCGGACGATCTCGTCGATCTTCTCCGGCGGGACCTGCGGCTTACGCCCCCGGCCGGGACGAACCCGACCCAGCCTGGCCAGCCCCTCCTCCGCGAAGCGACTCCGCCAGGCCACCACACTCGACGGCGAGACCCCGACCTCATAGGCGACAGCCGTGCTGGCAAGACCATCGGCTGCCAGCAACAGCGCCTTGGCCCGGGCCACCTCCGGAGTTCGGTGCCGGCTGAGCGTGCCGGAGATCCGCAGGAGTCTGGCAAGCCATCGCCAGGCCCGCGCCAGTCCGGGCCGCCTACGCTCACGGTGCGCTGGGCCGCGTTGGGGGCTCCTTCTGCGGCCCGGCGCGTACCCACTCCGAGCACTGCCCGCCGCCATGCTTGCGGCCACGCGCCGGGCGGCGCCTCGCAGGGCGCCGCTCCCCGGCGGCGGGCGTCAGGACAGCGTTGCTGTCCGCCGCGTTGTCGCCCGGCTGAGCCCAGGGCCCCGGCTGGACGATGGCCGCGCTCGCCGTGGACGAGGCGCCAGACCGAGCTGGCGGTCAGCCCGGCAATGGCGAGCCCCGTGACGCTCAGCGCCGTAGCGGCGCACGCCAGTGCCCGGAAGGTCTTCCGCATGATGCCTGTCCCCTTACGTTGCTGCTCCCAGGAGCGCGCGCAGGCAGCAGCGCTGCTCAGGGCGTGCCGCCCGCACCCATCACCGGCCCTTAGCGGCATTTTCTCGGGCTATAAAAAAGGCTATGAATGGCGGTAATTGCCGATCACTGGCCCTGCGGGCCAGCTCAGCGCAGACAGCAGCCCGGCCATGCCCGGGAACCAGAATGGTCACGCTCTCAGCCCGCGGCCGTCCGCTGGCGGTGAAATGCGGGGCGGCCGCCCGCCGCGGCCCGCTGGACGTACGGGGTTGTCTCTGATACTGCTGACCTCACAATTGCTGCCGGAGCGGCAGCTTGCCCCGCAAAGGAGGCCAAAAATATGACTGGCATTGTGGTCGGGCTGGACGGGTCGCCTCACTCTCAGGACGCTCTGAACTGGGCCCTCGCCGAGTCCTCGCTCCGTAACGTGCCGGTGACCGTGCTCGCGGTCGCCCCGGCGCCCGGCAGCATCTGGGGCATTACGGGAGCGATCCCGGCGTCGGAAGAGACGACGGACAGAGTCCGGCAGGCCGCCCAGAAGCTGGTGGACGAGGCTGGTTCCAGCGCCGGCCAGGAGATCAGCCTGCACGTCGTCAGCGGCGTGCCGGCCGACGAGCTGATCAAGGCGGCGGAAGGCGCTGACCTGCTCGTCGTCGCTGCCCGCGGCTCTGGCGGCTTCGCGAGGCTCGTGATGGGCTCGGTCAGCAGCCAGGTCGTGCAGCACGCCCGCTGCCCGGTAGTGGTCGTGCCTGGCAGCGCTCGCTGAGGACCGGCTAGCCGTCCTGATCCCCGGCCAGGCCCCGTTAGCCAGGGCCTGGCCGGGGGCCGGCAATCAGGGCAGTCCGGCAAGGGCGCTGGCCAGCGGTTCCAGCACCGCCGGAGTGTGCGGGACGGGCAGGTAGATGATGACCAGCCCCGCACCCGCCGCCTGCAGTTCCGCCGCGTCCGCGGCGGCCTGCGCCGGATCGCCAGTGAAGCGGACCTGCGCCGACTGCAGGATCTGCGCGGGGTCGCGGCCGAGGTCCGCGCAGTGCTGGTGCAGCACGTCCCGGGCCCGGCGGAACTGGTCCACGGTGCCGCTGTCGAAGTTCCAGTGCTGCGCGAACCGCGCGGCGGTGCGCAGCGTCCGCTTCTCCCCGCTGCCGCCGATGCAGATCGGCGGGTGCGGCTGCTGCACCGGCTTGGGGTCGCAGCGGGCGCCGGCGAGCTGGTAGTACCGGCCCTCGAAGGTGGTCGTCGCCGCCGGCGACAGCAGACCGGTGAGCACCGCGCAGGCTTCCTCGAGCCGGTCGCTGCGCTCGCGCGGGCTGCCGAGCTCCATGCCGTAGGCGGCCGACTCCGGCTCGTGCCAGCCGGTGCCAATGCCCAGCTCCAGCCGGCCACCGGACAGGACGTCGAGGGTGGCCGCCATGTTGGCCAGCACCGCCGGGTGCCGGTAGTGGATGCCGGTGACCAGGGTCCCCATCCGCAGCCGGCGAGTCGCCTGGGCCAGGGCGGCCAGCGTGATCCAGCCTTCCAGCCGCTGCGCCCCGGGACGGTCATCGTGCACCGCGTAGAAGTGGTCGGAGGTCCAGCCGGACTCGAAGATGTCGATGTCGTCGGCCGCTCGCCAGACGGCCAGCATGGCGGCCCAGGTGGTGTTCTGCGGGGTGGTCTTGAAGCCGAAGCGCACCGCGCCACGCTAGCTGGCCGGCCTGGCTACCCGGACACGAGGCGCTGCTCGGCGGCCCACACGTCCAGGCGCGGCACCAGGAGGCCGGTCCGCGGATCCTGAACCGGATGCCCGGCCAGCCGCATCGCCGTGACGATCTGGCTGGTCGGCCGGGTCATCGCGCCGGAGGCCAGGGCCGCGATGGCCCCGGTCACCAGCGGGGTGGCCTGCGACGTCCCGCTCTTGGTGACACCTGCCGCGTCCTCGTCCCAGCCGGGAGCCAGCAGGCTGACCAGCGGCCCGCCCTGGCTGAAGCAGGTGATCTCGTCAGCGTAGGTGACCGGATTGGTGCACCGGCTACCCGGCTGGCTGACCGTGACCCGGCCGTAGCTGCTGTCGAACACGGCGCCAACGGCGACGGTTCCGGGCGCGCAGGCGGGCGCAGAGATGCCGGCCCGGAAGGCCGTGCCCTGGTAGGCGTCGTTGCCCGCCGCGACCACGGGCTGGATGCCGACCGCGAGCAGCTGGCTGAAGGCGCCGGTGAACGGGCTGCCGCCGCACCAGGTCTGGTGGTAGGTGAACGGGTCGCCCAGGCTCATGTTGACCGCGCGGACCGAGTACCCCGGCGACCGCCGGGCGGCCTGAGTGAGCACCCAGTTCAGGCCGCTCATCAGGTCGGAGTTGGAGACGACAGGACCCCCGGCGGTCTTGTGGAAGACGTTGCCGACCAGCAGCGCCGTGTCGGGCGCGACCTTCAGCACCTGCCCGGCGACGTTGGTGCCGTGCCCGGTGAAGCTGAGGCCCACGCGCGGCGGGGTGGCGAAGTCCCGGTAGGCCAGCACGCTGCAGCCGGGCGCGCCAGGACGCGGGCAGCTGCCGAAGGCGGCCTTGTGGTAGTTGGTGCCATCGTCGAGAACGGCGACCGCTGTCCCCGCGCCGCGATCGCCGCTGGCCTGCGCGGGCAGGTCGTTGATCAGCTCCAGGTCGGCCGGCGAGCCGTCAGGGGCGGCCTGCCCGGCCCTGGCGGCGGGCTGGCTCGCGGCAGGGTCGCTGGCGCCAGGGTCACTGGCAGCAGGCTGACTCGCAGCGGGCTGACTGACGGCAGGGTCACTGGCGCCAGGCTGACTGGCGGCGGTTTCACTCGCGGCGGGCTGACTGGCGGCGGCCCGCTCGCGAGCCGGCCGGGCCGCAGGCGCATGGCCAGTGGCGGCGCTGCGGCCGGTCACCGAGCTGGCCGCCAGCCGGTGCGCGGCCACCGGCTCCGCGCTCAGCACGCCGTGATCGGCGGCCAGCGACCGGGCCGCTGCGGCGCCGCGGACCTGGACCAGCAGTTCGGGCAGCATCCGGTACCGGGCCAGCACCCGCACGCCGGGGTGACGGCGCAGCAGGGCGTTCTTCCGGGCGGTGTAGGCGCGGCTGGTGCGGGCCAGGTAGCCGGTAACGCCCCTGGAGCGGCCCGCGTCGGCGCGGGCCGCCTGCTGCACGGCCTGGTAGCGGATGGTGACCAGCAGCGTCCGGCGACGGCCAGCCGCGGCGGCCAGCCCGGCCGGGCGGCCAGCCTGCGCGCCCGGCCGGGCCGCGCCGCCGGGCCGGGCCGCGGCACCGGCCGGCCCGACGGTGGCGGCCAGGGCGGGCTGGGTCAGGGCCAGGCAGACCACGGCGGCCGCCGTCGCTAAGGCGGGCCAGCTATGCCGGGTAACACGCATGCAGATGCCCTTCCGGAGGCAGCAGGGAAGACGCGCAGCCATGCCGGGCGACTCGCGCGCAGACACGGAACGTAACCGACTCCGCGCGCGATAGCCGTCACCGCCCGGTGTGCGCGCCCTGCGCGTGTCATGCCGGATGTGGTGGGTTCGTGACCGCACGGGCAGAATGCCACCAGCGAGGCCCGCGGGGCGGGCACTAGAGTTCCGGCGGCTGGCGCACCGGCGCCCGCCCGGCAGGAAGGGACCAGCGTGGACAGCAGCCCGAGCACGGCAGGCCCGAGCACGGCAATCCCGGGCACGGCAGCGGGCCCGGCCGCCGCGATTACCGCCCTCTTCGGCGTGGCCGGCAAAGTGGCGGTGGTGACGGGCGGCTCGCGCGGCATCGGCGCGATGATCGCCGGCGGGCTGGTGCGCGCGGGCTGCCGCGTGTACATCACCGCCCGCAAGAAGGAGGCCTGCGACGCCAAGGCGGCGGAGCTGTCGGAGTTCGGCGAGTGCATCTCAGTGCCGCTGAACCTGTCCGGGCCGGACGGGACCAGCGAGCTGGCCGCCTTCGTGGCGCAGCGCGAGGACCGGCTGAACATCCTGGTCAACAACGCCGGCGCCACCTGGGGCGCGCCGCTGGAGGACTACCCGCTCGAGGCGTTCGACAAGGTGTGGAGCATCAACGTGAAGGCGCCGTTCGACCTGACGGTGAAGTGCCTGCCGCTGCTGCGCGCCGCCGCCAGCGCCGAGGACCCGGCCCGGGTCATCAACATCGGCTCGATCGACGGCCTGGCTACCTCGGCCGTGCACCACTACGCCTACTCCAGCAGCAAGGCCGGCGTGCACATGCTGACCCGTCACCTGGCGCGGGAGCTGGCAGGCGACGCCATCACGGTCAACGCGCTGGCGCCGGGCCCGTTCGAGAGCAAGATGATGGCCTGGGCCCTGGATGACCCGCAGATCCGCTCGGGCATCGAGGCGGATGTGCCGCTGGGCCGGATCGGCCACCCCGATGACATGGCCGGCGCCGTCATCTTCCTGTCCTCGCGGGCGGGCCGGTACCTGACCGGCACGGTGATCCCGGTGGACGGCGGCATCACGATGGCGGCCCGCTAGCCGCACCTGCGGGCGCGCGGCCGGATCGAGAACAAGGGAGCACGACGATGAGTGACCAGTTCAGCAGCGAGCTGTGGGACGGGATATCCGACATCTACAGCGCGATCGTGGCGCACCCGTTCCTGACCGGGCTGACCGACGGCACGCTGCCGCAGGACGCGTTCGCCTTCTACGTCATCCAGGATGCGCTGTACCTGCGCGGCTACGCCCAGGCGCTGGCCGAGGTCGGCGGCCGGGCCCCGGACTCCCGGATCACCGAGATCTTCGCCCGGCACGCCGCGGGGATCGTCACGGTCGAGCGGCAGCTGCACGACTCGCTGATGGGCAGCCTGGGCATCGACCCGGCGCTGGGCGAGACCGCCGAGGCGGCGCCGACCACGCTGGCCTACGTCAGCTACATGCTGTCGTCGGTGCGCGGCGGGTCATTCGCCGAGGGGGTGGGCACGGTGCTGCCGTGCTACTGGATCTACTGGGAGGTCGGCAAGGAGCTGCTGCGCCGCGGCTCGCCGGATCCGCGCTTCCAGCAGTGGATCGACACCTACAGCGGCGAGGAGTACGCCGATGAGGTCCGCGAGGTGCTGGCCGTGACCGACGAGCTGGGGCCGGGCCTGGGGTCCGCCGAGCGGGCCCGGGTGCATCAGCACTTCCGCGCCACCAGCCGGTATGAGTGGATGTTCTGGGACATGGGCTGGCGCCAGGAGCGCTGGCCGATCTGAGCGGGCGGGAGGGACCGGCGGACGTGGCACAGCCGCAGGCCGGCCTGGCGTGGGAGGTCCTGCTCGACCTCGCGGCGACCCGGCCCGGCCCGCTGCACCTGCGGCTGGCCGCGGCGATCCGCGCCGCGGTCCGCGACGGGCGGGTGCCGCTGGGCGCGGCGCTGCCGCCCAGCCGCGCGCTCGCGGCCGACCTGGGCGTGTCCCGGTGGACGGTGACCCAGGCCTACAGCCAGCTGGCCACCGAGGGCTACCTGACCGGCCGGACCGGGTCGGCGACGCGGGTGTGCTGGTCGCCCGCGGCGGCCGACGGCCCGGTGGCGCCCGCCGCGCATCCGCACCGGCCGGTCCGCTACGACCTGTCCCAGTGCAGTCCCGACTTCCGCGCGTTCCCGCGGGCGCGCTGGCTGAAGGCGCTGAGCCGGGCCGCGGACACCGCGCCGTTCGATCAGCTCGGCTACCCCGAGCCAGGTGGCGAGCCGCGGCTGCGCGCGCTGCTGGCCGCCCACCTCAGCCGCCGGCGGGGCGCCGCGGCCACGCCGGCAACGCTGAGCATCTTCCCTGGTGCCCGGGCCGCGATGACCCAGCTCGGGCGGGCCCTGGCGGCCACCGGGCACACCGCGATCGGGGTCGAGGATCCCGGCTCCAGCGGGCACTGGGAGGCCGCCCGCGCAGCCGGGCTGGACCTGGTCCCGCTGCCCGTCGATGACGACGGCCTGATCGTCAGCGAGCTAGCCGCCCGGCCGGGGCTGCGGGCGGTCTGCGTCACTCCGGCGCACCACGTCGCGACCGGCTGCGTGCTGGCGCCGCGGCGGCGCGCCGAGCTGCTGGCCTGGGCGGCCCGCTCCGGCGGGGTGATCGTCGAGGATGACTGGGACTCAGAGTTCAGCTACGACGGCCCGGTACGGCCCGCCCTGCACGGCAGCGACCCGGACCGGGTCGCGCTGCTCGGCTCGATGAGCCGGGTGCTGACGCCGACCGTCAACGTCGGCTGGATGGTCGCCCCGCGGCCGCTGGCCGACCTGGTGCGCACCGCGGCCCCGGTGCCGGCCGGGCCGCCCGCGCTGACCCAGCTCGCGCTGGCTGAGTTCCTGGAGTCCGGGGACTATGACCGGCACCTGCGCAGCTCGCGGCAGCGGTTCCGGGCCCGGCGCAACGCCCTGGTCGCCGCGCTGGAGCGCGAGCTGCCGCGGTGCCCGGTCTCCGGCGCCGGGTCAGGCCTGCACCTGGTGATCCAGCTCCCGCCCGGTGTCCGCACCGCCGACGTTATTGCCCGGGCGCGGCGGCGTGACCTGCGGCTGTGCGACATCAGCGATACCCGGTTCGAGCCCGACCCGGCCGAGTCGCTACTGCAGGTCGGCTACGGCAACCTCGCCGATCCCCTGGTCGGCGAGGCCGTCGCGGTGCTGGCCGGCATCATCCGCGAGACCGCCGCCGCGCGTCCCTAGCACCCACCCCGGCCGCGCCGCCCCGGCCCGGTGACCGCTGACATTCCCGAACGCAATCAGTCCGGACTGCTCAGCAACCCGGATCCAGCACTGATCAGCATCCCTTGACACCGCCATCCCTCGATCCTCTATTGTGCTAGGTAACTAGATGAATAGAGGCTTCATGATCGAGTTCCGCCTGGATACCCGCTCCGGGGTCGCGCCCTACCTGCAGCTCGTCCAGCAGGTCCGGCAGGCGCTGCGGCTGGGCCTGCTGCGCCAGGGCGACCAGCTGCCGACCGTGAAGGACGTGGTCGCCATGGTGACCATCAACCCCAACACCGTCCTGAAGGCCTACCGCGAGCTGGAGCGCGAGGGCCTGGCCAGCGCGCGTCCCGGCGTGGGCACGTTCGTGACCGGCTCGCTGGCCCCGGTCTCCCCCGCCGCGCACGGACCGCTGCGCCAGGACCTGCGCCGCTGGCTGGCCAAGGCCCGCCGCGCCGGGCTGGACGAGGACAGCATCGAGGCCCTGTTCCAGAGCACCTTTCGGGCCGCAGCTCAGGAGGAAATAGCTTGACATCCTCGTCCCGCCAGGTGGCGGGGGATTCCAGCTACGCGGCCCGGAGGCCGCGGTGCTGAGGTTCGCGCTTCACAGCCCCGGCAGCCCGGTCGGCTCGGCGCGCATGCACCGCATGCCCTGCGGCGATGTTGATAGCAGCATTGACGTCAGCGTGGCAGGCGAACCCGCAGGCAATGCAGCGGAACCGGGATTGGCTCTTTCTCGATTCCGCCGCGACATGCCCGCATGCGCTGCACCGCTGACTGGTGAACGCCGGACTGATCTTCTCGACCCGGCCGGGCGCTTTCTGCTCCAGTCGGGTTACCAGCCGGCCCAGCCCGACCGGGCGATCTCCCGGTTCAGCCCAGCCTTCTGCCGGACGTTCCGGCCGGGCTCAGCGGTCGTACCCCCCGCCGACCGGGACATCTCGCGGATATTCAGATCCTCGACCCGGATCACGGCGAACCGGCGGGCCAGGTCGGTGGATATCTTCTCGCACCAGTCCTTGCGGGCGTCAGCCTCACGAGCTCGCAGCCGGGCGATAGCCAGCTTGACCTGTGCGCGGCGATTCGAGCCTCGGCTGGCCCGCGCCAGTCGGCGCTGGAGCAGGAGCAGGCGCCGCCGCTGGCCAGGACTCAGCCGCGGAGCGGACAGCAACTCCCCAGTCGACAGCGCCGCGCTCACGACCACGCCGCGGTCAACGCCGACGATCTGCCCGGTCGCCGGCCCCGCGACTGCCGCCGGGATGGAGGCGAACGCGACATGCCAGCGCCCAGCTCGATCGCAGGTCATCCTGTACGACTTCGCTCCACGAACGGCTCGGGACCAGCGGAACCGCACCCAGCCGGCTTTGGGCACCCACACTTCGCCAGCCCGGCGGTTCAGCCGACGCACATGCCCGAGTTTCACCGCCACGACGCGGAAGCCCTCCGACCGGCCCGCCTTTCGAAACGACGGGCGCCCGTGTGTACCGCCGAAGTAGTTCCGCATGGCTTGGTCGAAGTCGCGAAGTGCCTGTTGCTGAACCATCTGGCTGCCAGCTCGCAGCCAGTCCCATTCTCGGCGCGCCCCAGTGAGCTGGCGGCACTGCTCCACGTATCTCGGCGCAGAGTTACGCCCTGGATGCCACCACGACTGCTGCTCCACCGCAAGATTCCATACAAAACGTGCATGCGCGCAGTGCTCCCGCATGACCCGCTCCTGTTCAGGAGAGGGACAGAGCCGGTAGCGAGCCACATTTCGATAATATCATCGACCATTCCGGAAAGGGGGCAGCGGCGTGTTCTCATCCGCATGAACGCGGGCGTCTCCACGTCGCGAATCCGATGACCGCCGTCATCAAGGCCACAGGCCTGGGCAAGAGATACCGCCGCCAGTGGGCGCTGGCCGACTGCACCCTGGAGGTGCCGGCCGGCTACGTCACCGGGCTAGTCGGCCCGAACGGGGCCGGCAAGACCACCTTGCTGCGCCTGGCCGTCGGCCTGCTGGCCCCCACTGCCGGCCAGATCACCGTGCTCGGCGGACCGCCGCCGGCCGATCCGGAGCAGCTGGCCCGGGTTGGCTTCGTCGCGCAGGACACGCCCGTCTACGCCCACCTGAGCGTGGCCGAGCACCTGCGCCTGGGCGCCCGGCTCAACCCCGGCTGGGACGCCGCGCTGGCCGCCGCCCGGATCGACCAGCTTGGCCTGGACCCGGCCAAGCGGGCCGGCAAGCTGTCCGGCGGGCAGCGCGCTCAGCTGGCCCTGACCCTGGCCCTGGCCAAGCGGCCCGAGCTGCTGATCCTGGACGAGCCGGTGGCCAGCCTGGACCCGCTGGCCCGCCGCGAGTTCCTGCAGGACCTGATGGCCGCCACCGCCGAGCACGGCCTGTCGGTGGTGCTGTCGTCGCACGTGGTGGCCGACCTGGAGCGGGTCTGCGACTACCTCATCGTGCTGGGCGGCGCCCGCGTGCAGGTCACCGGGGAGACCCAGGACCTGCTGGGCGAGCACCACCTGCTGACCGGCCCGCGCCGCGACCCCGATGCCCTGCCGCGCAGCTGGCAGGTGCTCACCGACAGCCACACCGACCGGCAGAGCACGCTGGTCATCCGCACCACCGAGCCCATTCTCGACCCCGCGTGGACCGTCACCCAGCTCAGCCTGGAGGACCTGGTGCTGGCCTACCTCACCCAGGCCGCCCGGCCCGCGCGCGACCGCTCACTCCTGCGACTGGGGGCATGACATGCTCTGGCTTTCCTGGCGCCAGTTCCGCGCCCAGGCCATCCTCGCCGCCGGGCTGCTAGCCGCCGCGACCGTGGTCCTGGCCCTGGCCGGGACCAGCCTGGCCCACCTGTACGCCACCGCGGGCGTCCCCGGCTGCCAGCCGGCAGCGGCTGCGCCCGCGCGCTGCACCAGTTCAGCGTCGCCATCAACGGCAACGCGAGCGTGCACATCCTGCAGCTGAGCGCCACCGTGCTGGCCGTGGTACCCGGCCTGGCCGGCGTCTTCTGGGGCGCGCCGCTGGTCGCCCGCGAGCTGGAGACCGGCACCAACCAGCTGGCCTGGACCCAGAGCGTCAGCCGGAGCCGCTGGCTGATCGTCAAGCTGGTCCTGGCCGGGCTGGTCGCTATGGTCCTGACCGGCCTGCTCAGCCTCATGGTGACGGCATGGTCCAGCCCGCTGAACCAGCTGAGCCTGGACCGGTTCGGCTACGGGCAGTTCGGCGAGCAGGGCATCGTGCCGGCCGCCTACGCGGCGTTCGCCTTCGTCCTGGGCGTGGCCGCCGGGCTGCTCATCCGCCGCACGCTGCCGGCCATGGCGGCCACGCTGGTGGCTTTCACGGCGATCCGGATGGGCTTCACCTACGGCGGCCGCCGCCTGCTGATGGCACCGCTGCGGGTGACCAGCCCGCTGAACATGCGGTTCCTGAGCCTGGAGATCACCAATGGCGGCAAGCTGACCCTCCAGCCCGCCGGCGGTCATCCCGGCGCCTGGATCTACTCCGTCAAGGTCATCACGCCCGCCGGGCGGCCCTTCACCAGCGGCCCGGCGCCGCATGCCTGCGCCGGCGGCCCGCGGGCCTGCATGCAGGCCATCAGCCAGCTGCACCTGCGGCAGGTCGTCACCTTCCAGCCGGCCAGCCGGTTCTGGGCCTTCCAGGGGTATGAGACGGCGGTCTTCCTGATCGCCGCCGTGGCACTGGCCGCCGCGTGCGTCTGGTGGGTCCGCCGCCGCATGAGCTAGCGCCGCTGCCGCCCGCCGCCCGCGCCCTGCCGCCCGCGCCCCGCCACCGGGCCGCCGCGCGGTCAGCCCATAAGCTGACAACCAGGCCGGCAACGGCGGGCGGAAGGGCAGGACGGTGATGGCAGAACCAGCGCCGGAGACCCCGGCCGACCTGACCGGGCGGGCCAGCCTGCTGCAGGATGCGTGCCGCCGGTCGCTGGACTACCTGGGCGGCCTGGCCGAGCGGCCGGTCGGCGCGAACCCGGCCGCGGTCGCGGCCCTCGACGGCCTGGACTTCGAGCTGCCCGCCCAGGGCCTGGCCGCCCCGGACGTGCTGGCCCGGCTCGACACCCTGGGCTCGCCCGCGACGGTGGCCAGCGGCGGCCCGCGCTACTTCGGCTTCGTCACCGGCGGCGCGCTGCCGGTCGCGCAGGCCGCGAGCTGGCTGACCACCGCCTGGGACCAGAACGCGGCCCTGTCGGTGATGTCGCCCGCCGCGGCCCGGCTGTCGGCGGTGGCGCTGCGCTGGGTCACCGAGCTGCTGGGGCTGCCCGCCGGGTGCGCGGGCGGGTTCGTGACCGGCGCCACGATGGCCAACGCGACCTGCCTGGCCGCCGCCCGCGACGACGTCCTGGCCCGGCAGGGCTGGGACGCCGCCCGCGACGGCCTGGTCGGCGCGCCGCCGGTCACCGTCGTGGTCGGCGCGGAAGTGCATGCCGCGGTGCGCAAGGCCCTCGGGCTGATCGGCCTGGGCCGGGACCGGGCGCTGGTGCTCCCGGCTGACGACCAGGGCCGGATCCGCCCCCGTGACCTGCCGGCCCTGCCCGGCCCGGCACTGGTCTGCCTGCAGGCCGGCAACGTCAACTCCGGCGCCAGCGACCCGTTCGTCCCGCTGATCGCCTGGGCCCGCGAGCAGGGCGCCTGGGTGCACGTCGACGGGGCGTTCGGGCTGTGGGCGGCAGCGGCGCCGGCCACCGCGCCGCAGGCCGACGGCGCCGCGGACGCCGACTCGTGGGCCACCGACGGGCACAAGTGGCTGAACACCACCTACGACTGCGGGATCGCGCTGGTCCGCAGCCCGGATGCGCTGCGCCAGGCGATGCAGGCGACCGCGGCCTACCTGCCCGGCACCGGGTCCGAGGCCATGCACCTGGTCCCGCAGTCCTCGCAGCGGGCCCGCGGCGCGGAGGTGTGGGCGGTGCTGGCCACCCTGGGCCGGGCCGGCGTGACCGCGCTGATCGACCGGACCTGCCTGCTGGCCCGGCGGTTCGCCGCGGGCCTGCAGGACGGCGGCTTCACCGTGCTCAATGACGTCGTGCTCAATCAGGTCGTCGTCGCTGTCGGCGATGCCGCGCAGACGGCCGCGATCATCGCCGCGGTCCAGGCCGACGGCACCTGCTGGTGCGGGCCGACCAGCTGGCAGGGCCGCCCGGCGATCCGGGTCAGCGTGAGCGCCTGGAATACCACCGCGGCTGACGTCGACGTCAGCGTCGCGGCGATCCGGGCCTGCGCGGCGGCGGTGGCGGGCCGCCCGGCCGCCGCCCAGCCGACTACCGCGGGCTGACCGGGGTAAGTGGCTGCCATGAAGAAGCTTCTGGAACTGCTGGTCTGCTTCCTGCATCCCGTGGCCGTCGTGCTGATCTGGATCGACCTGGCCACCCGCAGCAACCTGTCCGGCGGCGCGAAGCTGGCCTGGGCGCTGTTCTGCCTGATCCCGATCGTCCCGTTCGTCTACGTGCTGACCAGCGGCGACCTGTGGTGATTCCGGGCCGGGCCTAGCCCGGCCCGCTGACCGGGCGGCCGTTCTCCAGGTACACCAGGCCGCGGCCGTGCACCGCCGCCCGGACCCGGCGGCGGATCGGGCCGCGCAGCAGGTCCAGGGCCTGCGCCAGCGGCGTCAGCCGGTGCTCGGAGATCTCCTCGGCCTGCAGGCTGATGGCGGCCAGTTCCTCGTCGGTGACTGCGCCGCAGTCGAACAGGAACCGGATTCCCCCCGGATTGCCCGGCTTGGGGCGGCGGAAGTCCATGCAGGCCAGCCGGCCGGCGGTGACCACGATGCCGGTCTCCTCGCGGACCTCGCGCCGGCAGGCGTCCCAGGGCGTCTCCCCGTCGGCCTCCATCACCCCGCCGGGGATCGTCCAGCCCGACTTGTAGGTGGGCCTGAGGATCAGCAGCCGGCCCTGCCGGTCGAACACCATCGCCCCGGCCGACACCGGGATGCCCGGCACCACCTCGTCTGGCACCACCTCGGCCAGCCCGGTTGCTGGCTGCTCACCGGGGGCAGGCACGGCCGCCGGGCCGCTGGCGCTGATCACGCTCCCACGGTAGCCCAGCGGCGCGCTGGCCCCGGCGCTGCGCGGGGCTGCCGCCGCCGCGCCGTCACCGGGCGGCGGCCGCGCCGGGGCCCGGGCTGGCGGCCCCTGGCCGCGCCGTGACCAGCAGCGACCGCCGCGGCGGCGCGCCGGGAATCAGCTCCGCGTCGTCCACCACCTGATCGCTGACCCAGCCCGCCGCGGTCAGCAAGGCGAGATGACCGGCCACCGGCAGGATCGTCCGCCACGGCTCGGCCGCGCCCGCCCGCCGGCGTGCGTTCGCGCGGGCCAGCCACGCAGCGGCGTCGGCGCCGTCGGGGTGCACCGCGAGGCTGGCCGCCAGCACGCTGCCCGGTGCCGCCCGCGACCGCAGGCCGCGCAGCAGCCCGGTAATCACGTCCGCCTCCAGGTAGACCAGCAGCCCCTCGCAGATGAACAGCGTGTCCAGGTCCGCGTCGTGCCCGCAGCCCGCCAGCACGGCGGGCACGTCGCCGGCCCGGAAGTCCGCCGCGGCCAGCACCGGCCCGGTGCCGCCGGCCAGCGCGGCCAGCCGGCGCCGCTTGTCGGCCTGGGTCGCCGGGTGGTCGACCTCGGTGTAGCGCACCCCCGGCGACCGGAACCGCAGCGCCCGGTCGTCATAGCCCGCGCCCAGGATCACCACCTGGCGGGTGCCCCGCCCGATCGCGGCCAGCACCTGCTCATCGAAGAAGCGCGTCCGGGCGGCCAGGTGCGCCCGCAGCGACGGCACCGGCGCCGGCCGCATCCCCGCGCACAGCCGCTGCTGCGCCCGCGGATCACCGCCGGCGGTATGCGGCCGGTCCATGGTGGCCCGGGCCAGCGCCACCACCTGGCTGGTCCGCGAGGGTGCCGCCGGCCGCGGCCAGGCCGCCCGCCGCCACGGCCAGGTCCACGTCACCAGGTTGCGCATGCCCGTAATCTTACGCTCTTGCTTACTACTTATTCCTAACGGGGTAGGAGCTGAAGGTATCCTGAACGCTACTCACGAGCCCGGCACTGACTGTCCAGCCCAGCTGCCCCGCCCCGCCGCCTGTGCCGACCTGGCAAGTCTTACGTGCTAGCGTAACGATCGTGCCCGATGATCAGCTGCTTCAGGCCGCCACGGCGGTCCGGCGCGGGGCCACCCGCCTGGCCCGGCGGCTGCGCGCCGAGCGGCCCGGCGGCGGCGAGCCGCTGCTGCGCCTGAGCGTGCTGTCGCACCTGCACGGCCGCGGCCCGATGACGCCCGGCGAGCTGGCCGCGGCCGAGCGGCTGCAGCCTCAGTCGCTCAGCCGCACCCTGGCCGGGCTCGAGCACGACGCGCTGATCAGCCGGGCTGCCGACGGCCAGGACCGGCGGCGCGCGGTGCTGGCCATCACCGGCGCCGGCCAGGAGGTGCTGCGCCGCGACTTCCGGCAGCGGGACAGCTGGCTGGCGCTGGCCATGTCCGGGCTCACGCCGACCGAGCGCGAGGTGCTGCGGCTGGCCGGGGAGCTGATGGAGCGGCTGGCCGACAGCGACACCGCCGCGCTGCGTCGTCCGGCCGCCGCCCGCCGCGCCTGACGCCGCGGCGGCGATCAGCGCGCGGCTACGGGATGAGCGCCATCTTGCCGGTGGTGTGGCCGGACATCAGCTCCCGGTGCGCGGCGGCGACCTCGGCCAGCGGCCAGGTGCGCGACACCAGCACCCGCAGCTGGCCGGCCTCGGCCAGCCGCACCAGCTTGAGCCGGGCCTCCGCCCGGATGGCCGTGCCCGGGTCCGCGCCGGGCCCGCCGCCGAGCAGCTTGATCCCCAGGCCCGGCGCGCGGCCGAATGCCGCGATCGACGCGATCCGGCTGCGGTCCGCGACCAGCTCCAGCGAGACGTCCACGGCCTCGTCAGTGCCGACCAGGTCCAGGGCCGCGTCGATGCCGCCGGGCGCGGCCGCCCGGGCCCGGGCGGCCAGGCCGTCGCCGTAGGCGACCGGTACCGCGCCGAGCTCAGCCAGCAGCTCGTGCCGGGCCGGGCTGGCCGTGCCGATCACCGTCGCGCCGCGTGCGACCGCCAGCTGGACGGCCATCACGCCCACGCCGCCGGACGCGCCGTGCACCAGCACGGTGTCGCCGGCGCCGACGCCGGCCGCCGCCAGGGCGTGCCAGGCCGTGACCCCGGTCAGCAGCAGCCCGGCCGCCTGCGGCCAGTCCAGCTGCGCGGGCCGCGGCACGAGCGTGCTGGCCGGGACGGTCAGCTCGGCAGCGTAGCCGCCGGTCACCCGGTAGCCGATCACCTCATCGCCCACCGCGACGGGGCCCGCCGGGCCGGCCGCGCCCGGGCCGGCGGCGGTGACCACCCCGGCCACCTCCGAGCCGATGCGCAGCGGCAGCTTCGCCGGGTCGGTGCCGAACGCACCGCTGTAGGTCTTGTAGTCAGCCGGGTTGACCCCGCTGGCCCGGACGGCGATCCGGACCTCGCCCGGACCTGGCGCCGGGACGGGCTGATCCACGACAGACAGGACCTCGGGGCCGCCGTAGGCGGAAGCGATCACGACGAGTGGCATGGCAACTGGCAACGGCTCGCCGCCGGCCGCCATTCCCCGGCCCCGCCGCCGGCGTGTCGCGCCGGAAGCCAGGCCGCCGCGCTCCGGGCCGGGCCGGCCGGGCTGGCCTGCGGCCGCAGGCCACTGCGCCGGCGTCAGCGGCCAGACACCAGACCGCCGCCGCACCCCCCGACTCTTGGGGTGCGGCGGCGGCTGGCGGCCAGCGGCGGGCTCAGCCGGAACCCGCCGGGGCCCGTCAGGCGGCCGGTCCGGTGCCCATGGACACGGTCGCCGAGTGGCTCTGGCCGGACTGGGTGGTCCAGCTCACCGGGACCTTCTGGCCCGGCTTCAGGCCGGTGATGATGTCCCGCAGGTCGGTGGGCGAGGTGACGCTGTGCCCGGCGATCGAGGTGATCGTGTCGCCACCGGTGATCCCGGCAGCGGCCGCGGCACCGCCCTCGACGACGCCCGCCACCGGCGCGCCGCCCGTGCTGGTGCCGGAGCCGAGCCCGCTCTGGGTGGAGATCGAGACGCCCAGGAAGGCGGTGGGCCCGATGTGCACGGTGTCCGAGGACTCGCCCGCGCTGATCTGCTTGGCCGTGTCGATGGCCTCGTCGATCGGGATCGCGAACGCCTGG
The DNA here is from genome assembly GCA_963780555.1 of uncultured Actinomycetota bacterium. Classification (GTDB taxonomy): domain Bacteria; phylum Actinomycetota; class Actinomycetes; order Streptosporangiales; family Streptosporangiaceae; genus DASUBV01. The sequence goes on from CAWACD010000002.1 coordinate 2,761,890, forward strand.
GTCTGCCCGGTCTGCGCCGCGGTCTCGGTGCTGGAGGCCGCGGTGTCCATGCCGATTACCTCGCCGGCGGTGTTCAGCAGCGGGCCGCCCGAGTCGCCCGGCTGGATGTTGGCGTTGGTGCGGATCATCCCGTGCAGCCGCTCGGAGCTGCCGCTGCCCTCATCCTGCGCGGTGATCGAGGCGCCCAGGCCGGTGACGTGACCCTCGGCCACGGACGGCGCGCCGCCGCGCCCCCCGGCGTTGCCCAGGGCCACGACCTTGTTCCCGACCCTGACGTCGCCGGAGTCGCCGATGTCCGCGGTCTTCAGGCCCGAGGCGCCCTGCAGCTGGATGACGGCAATGTCGTGCGAGGCGTCGTAGCCCTCGACCGTCGCCCGGTAGCTACGCCCGTTGCCGACGTCGGTGACGGTGATCGAGGTGGCGCCGTCGATCACGTGGTTGTTGGTCAGCACCTCGCCGGTGGAGGTCAGCACGATCCCGGTGCCGGCGGAGGCCGCATTCTGCCCGCCCAGCTGGGAGACGATGTCGACCACGGCCGGGTCGGTGCGCTGCACGATCGCCTCGGTGGTCAGCACCTGCCCGGAACCGAGCCCCCCGCCCGCGGTCGCCCAGGCGGTGACGCCTGCGCCGCCGCCGAAGGCGATGACGGCCGCGGCGGCGCCGGCCAGGATCCGGTGCTTGCGCGGCGGGCGGCCGGGTGCCTCAAAGCCCGGCCCGCCGTATCCCTGGCCGCCGGATCCCGGGCCGACGTAGCCCGGCTGTCCGTAGCTGCCGCCGTACCCTGGCTGGCCGTAGCCCCCGCCGCCGGGGTAGCCCTGGCCCGGGTAGCCCTGGCCGCCGTAACCCTGGCCGCCGTGGCTCCGCGGTAAGCCTGGTTCCCGTAGGCCTGGCTCCCGTAGGCCGGGCCCGCGTGGCCTGGCCCGCCGTAGCCCCGGTCCGCGCCAGGCGGCACACTGGCCCCGGCCGGGAATCCCGCGCCGGGCTGCGTCGGCTGTGATTCCGGCTGCGCAGGCCCCTGTGCGTCCGGCTGGTCGTGGACGTTGCTCATGGCTGCCATCCCTCCGCTGTGCGCTCCCTCGGCGCACAATCTGATACTCGGCAATGAACCTGAGCATTTACCCCGGAGGATCGCTGACAGTTTCCTGAATGCCGGCTGGAACCTGAACGGTAGCTGAACGCCGCCGCTGTGCTCCGGCAGCCCGGCCGGGCCGCATCGGGCGAGGACAATCCGGGCGAGCCCGGCATCTGGCCCGCCGCGGCCGAGCGCGGGACACCCCGGCCCGGCCCGCGAGCGGCCGTCCGGCCACCCGCCCGGCCGCCGCGTGGGCCTGCCGGCGGCCGCGCGGGTCCAGAGGAAATCAGCCGGTGGCGTTCAGCCAGCGGACAGGCGCGCCCGCGCCGGCGTGCCGGAACGACTCCAGCTCGTCATCCCAGGGCTGGCCCAGCAGCAGCGAGAGCTCGGCCTCCAGCGAACCGCCCAGCGCCGGGTGCCGCGGGCCGTGCTCATCGCGCAGGCCGCTGAAATCCCCGTCGCGCTGGCTGCCGCCCGCCGCGGCCAGCTCCATCGCCGCGCGCAGCCGGTTCTCCGAGATCATGATGTCGCCGCTGGCCGACACCGTCGCGCTGAAGGTGCCCAGCGCCGGGGTGTAGCTGTAGCGGACCGCGTCACAGCCCGGGCTGGCCTCCTCGGTCACCTCGAACCGCAGCCGGTTCCAGCCGGCCAGCGCCGAGGTGATCCCGCCCGAGGAACCGGGCTGGCCCTGCCAGTCCAGCTCCGCGCGCAGCGAGCCAGGCGAGGCCGGCTGATCCACCCACGGCAGGTTTACGGGCACGCCAAGAATCCCCGCCACCGCCCACTCAATATGCGGGCACAGCGCCGGGGGCGCATCATGAATCTGCAGCACGCCACGTGCGGACAATGAAACCTCCCTGCAGCCGACCAGGTGCGTCTTCCCCAACGACCTCGTCACTGCATGGCCATGATCCGCGCTTGCGCGCACGACACATTGTGCCCTACCGCCAGCACCGGCACCAGTACCGGGGCCGCAGGTCACCGCACCAGTTTCGGAGCCGGCTCGAACACCGTGACCGGGCCGGCACGGCGCGTGGCCGTGAAGCCGGCCTATACCGGTCGCTATCTCCGTCCGGCCCGGCATGCTCTGATAGAGGGGTGAACCTGGCGCATCCGGACGGCGCTGCCCCGGCCGGGCTGGCGGCCCGCGCAGCAGCGGGCCGGCGGCCGTTACCGGACCGGGCAGGCAATTCCGGCCCGGTCGCGGACGGGACCAGCCCGGACGCCGCGGGGCTGGCGTTCGTGGCCGAGATGTACGGGGTGCAGGTCGATCAGCTGGCCGCCGCGCTGGGCGTCAGCAGCCAGCGGGCCAGCGCGATTGCCGGCCAGTGGGTCGCGCGGCGGCTCGCGCAGGCCGAGCGGCTCAGTGCCGGGCCGCGCTGGGTGTGGCTGACCCGGGCCGGGCTGACCGCCTGCGGGCTGGCCTATGCACCCAGCCCGCCCGCGCTGCCGCGGCTGCCGCACATCCGCGCGGTCACCGCGGTGCGGCTGGCGCTCCAGGTGGCTCCGGGGTACGCCGCGGCGGGCGCGCACTGGCGCAGCGAGCGGCGGCTGCGCTCCCGGCTGGGCGGCCGGCTCGGGCAGCGCGACCACCTGCCCGACGCCGAGGTGCACTGGCCGGATATCCCGGCCGGGCCGCCGGACGGCTTCCGGCCAGCGCCCGGGCTCGGGTCCGGCGCGAGCGTGCCCGGTGCGGGCCGCGCCGTTACTGATCTGGTGGTACCTGGCCGGCCGGTGCCGTGGGCCGGCGAGTGCTGGGCGATCGAGGCGGAGCTGACGCCCAAGACGGTGCGCCGCACCAGCGCGATCATGGCCGAGCTGCTGAGCCGGACCGGTGACTACGGCTGCCCGGCGGCCGAGGCCCGGGTGCCAGGGCGGCCGGCCCGGTACGCGCGGGTGATCTACCTGTGCTCCCCCGCGGCGGCGGGCCCGGTCAGCCGGGCCCGGGCCGCGCTCGGCCCGGCGGGCGCCCGGATCCAGATCCGCGCCCTGCCGCGAGGCGGGCTACCTGCGCGGCGGACGGCAGGCCCGCCGGTGAGCGGGCTGGCCAGGTCGGCCGGGCGCGGCCTGGCCCGGCTGGCGGCCCGGATAGCGGCCCTGCTCGTGACAGCGGCCCTCGTGGTCGCGGCCGTCCCGGTGGTGGCGGTCGGCGCCGCCGCGGCGTGGCTCGCCTGGCTGCGCGGGTGGCCGCCGTCCCGGCTGTGCCGGGAGGCGGCCTGGCAGCTGCCCATGGTCGCGGTCTGGCTGGCCGCGGTCGCGCTGACCAGCCGGTCGTGGCAGCGCGCGGCGGCCGCCCCGTACCGGGCCTGGCTAGCCATGTGGCAGCTGGCCCAGTCCGGCTCCTACGCCCGGGCCCTGGTGGTGATCGCGCCCGCCGCGATCCCCCTCGGCCTGCTGGCCGGAGCGGCCGCGTGGGCCTACCGGCTCCGGTCCATGGCGGCCGCGGCGGGCGGGTCCTCGCCAGGTGCGGCCACTGCGTTCGACCGGCGGCAGTGGCGGCACCAGGTCCGCACGGCGCGGGCGCGGATCGCCGCGCCGGGCGCGGTCCCGCTGACCACCGCGGCGGGCGACGTGGTGGTCGGCGCGACCATCCGGGCGGCCGGCCGGCCGGCGACCGGGCCGCGGGCCGCGCCGATGGCCTGGCCCGGCTGCCGTACGGGCGGCTGCGCTCGCACCAGGTCATCCTGGGCGGAACCGGCACCGGGAAGACCACTCTGCTGCTGCGCCTGTGGGCGGCCTTCGTCGCCACTACGCTGCGGCGGCACGCAGCCGGGCAGGGCCGGGCCCCGCTGCTCGTCGTGCTGGACTGCAAGGGCGGCGGCGATGCCCGGCGGATTGCCAGCCGGGCCCGGCGGGTGCTGCGCGCGGCGGGCGCGCGGGCTACCGCGATCTGGCCGGACGAGGCGTCGCTGTCGATCTGGGACCTGCCGCCGGATCAGCTGGTCACGACGCTGGCCGACCTGGTCGAGCAGGGCACCGGCGGGGCCGCCTACTACGCCGACGTGCTGGACGCCGTGGTGGCCCTGGCCGTGACCGCGCCGTGCGGGCCGCCGGCGGCCAGCAGGAGTTCCTGGCCCGGCTGGACCCGGGCTGGCTGACGCTGGCCTGGCAGGCCGCCGGCGGTCCGGAGCTGGAGCTGATCCGCACCGCCGGGCGGCAGGTCACCGACGTGGCGCTGCGCTACCGGGCCCTGTTCCGGCGGCTGGGCGCGGGGCTGGACGGGCCGGGCAGCTTCGCCGACGCCGACGCCTGGTACTGCATCGTGGAGGGCACCGCCGAGACGGCGGTCGCGGAGGCTCAGGCGCGGGCGCTGATCGACCTGCTGGCCAGTTACATCACCCGGGGCCCCGGCGACCGCGAGGTGCTGCTGGCCGTCGATGAGTTCAGCGCGGTATCGCGGCGGCTGCCGATCTGGACGCTGTATGAGCGGGCCCGGTCGCTGGGCCTGGCGGTGCAGGTGTCGGCGCAGTCCTGGCACGGGCTGGCCCCCGACGACACGGGCCGGTACCGGATCGCGGCGGCCGCCGAGGGCGGCATCTGGCTGCTGCGGACACCGCACCCCGAGCCGGTGACCGCGCTGGCCGGGCCGCGCCGGGTGACCGAGACGACCCGGCGGCTGATCGGGTTCCCGCGGTGGAGCCGGGCGGGTACTTCTCGCGTGGCGGACGCCCCGGTGGCGGACCCGGCACTGATCCGCGGCCTGGACGTGGGCCAGGCCGCTTACCTGTACCGGGGCGGAGCAACCTTCGTGCAGGTCAGTCGCCTGGTGACGGGACCCGACGCGATAGCGGCGGAGGCGAGCACGCAGCGGGCAGGCGCCCGGCAGGCCGCAGCCGGACAGGCCGGCACGAGGGAGGCCAGCACGGGACTGGCTGACCTGGGGCCGCTGCGCCCGGTACGCAGCGCCGCCGGGCCAGCCGGCCGGGAGCCGGACGCCCTGCCGCTGGCGGCCATCGGGGCGTTCCTCGACGCCGCGTTCGGGCCAGAGCCCGCCACCGCGACCGGGGCCGCGAGCCCGGCGCCCGGTGCCGACGGCGGCCCGGGCACGAGCACGGCGCGCACGGCGGCAGCGCACGGGGCGGAGTCCGGAGGCCGCGATGAGCGGTGACCCGTTCGTCGCGCTCGGCCTGCCCGCCGACCCGGCGCTGACCGATGATGACGTGCGGGCCGCCTGGCGGCGCGCGGCCGCTGCCACCCATCCCGACCGCGCCGACGGTGGTGACCCGGCCGCCTTCGCCGCCGCCGCGGCCGCCTACAGCGACCTGCGCACCGCATTCGGCCGCGGCGAGGCGCTGGCGGGGCTGGCCGCCCCGGCGACAGTCCGCAGGCCAGCGCCGCGTCCCGCGGCGGGAGCCGCGCGCCGGATGGGCCGGCGCGGATCGGGCGCGGCCGCCCGGCCCGGCTGGCGGTCCGGCTGGCAGCCGCGGCGGCCGTGAGCATCCTGGTGGTGGCGGTGAACGGCTGGCGGCCTGCGCCCTGGCTCTCACTGGCGGGGGCACTGACCTGGCTGATCCGGACCGCCCGCCGGGACCTCGCGCCAGCCGCGGGCAGGCAGGGCGGCGCTATCGCGGCTAGCCGGGCTCCGGGCCGGTGGCGACCGGCCGGGCCGGGTCGGTGACCCACTCCGACCAGGAGCCCGGGTACAGCGCAGCCGGAATCCCGGCCAGCGCCAGCGCGAGCACCTCGTGTGCCGCCGTGACACCCGACCCGCAGTAGGCCCCGACCGGCGGCGCGCCCCCGGCCGGCGCGCTCGCGTCCGGGCCGGGCACGCCGAGCGCGGCGAACCGGTCGCGGAGCGCGGCGGCGTCCAGGAACCGGCCGTCCGGCCCGGTATTCCCGGTCGTGGGCGCGCTGACCGCGCCGGGGATATGCCCGGCTACCGGGTCCACCGGCTCGGTCTCGCCCCGGTACCGGGCCGCGGCGCGGGCGTCGAGCAGGACCCCGGACCGGGCCTGGGCGGCCGCGGCCACGGCGTCGAGGACCGGCAGGCCGCCGGGCCGCGCGGTGAAGGTGCCCGGTTCCGGCGCTGGATCCTGCGTGGTCACTGGCTGGCCGGCCGCGGTCCAGGCCTGGTATCCGCCGTCCAGGACCCGGACGTCCGGGTGACCGAAGTAGCGCAGCAGCCACCACGCCCGGGCAGCGCTGCTGGCATCGGCGTCGTCGTAGACCACGACCGGGCGGGCGCCGCTGATCCCGGCCCGGCGCATCGCGGCCTGGAAGTCGGCGGCCGCGGGCAGCGGATGCCGCCCGCCGCGGCCCGGCGGCGCGGCCAGGTCCCGGTCCAGGTCCGCGAAGACCGCGCCCGGCAGGTGGCCGGCCTGGTAGCTGTCACGGCCGGGCGGGCCGCCCAGCCGCCAGCGCACGTCGAGTACCGACAGCGGCCGCCCCGCAGCCAGCCCAGCAGACAGGTCAGTAACGCTGATCAGAATGGCGCCTGGGCCCGTCACGGTGGATAACTCCCTCATTTCTGTGGATAACTAGGCTGGGTTCCCCTTGCTGTCTGTGGACAAACCAGCAGTTCAGCGGGGCTGTCCCGGAAGCCCGGCCAGCCGCGGCCGGCCATTCTCGGCAGCCGGCGCCGGCGCCGTTATCCGGGCCGGTAGGACAGCAGCGGGACCAGCTGATCCGCGGCCGCCAGCGATCCGTGCATGCCCGTCAGCGCGGTCTCGCGCGGCTCGGTCCGGGTCGCGACAACGGCCCTCGATCCGGTGCAGGCCACCACCACGTCGCCGATCCGGTCGGCCATGGCGGGGCTGACCGGGCCGAACCAGCCATCGGCGATGGCCTCCTCGCGGCTGGCCACCCACGCCGCCCCGGACAGCGCCTCGCGCCAGGCGGCGAGCACGTCGGCGGCGGCACCGGGCCGGGTGTAGACATGCCGGGCGCGCGGCTCCCCGCCCAGGACGGTCACCCCGGCCCGCATCCCGGCCTGCGAGTCGACGTCGATCCGGTCGGCCTGGCCCACGTCGACCATCCCGTGATCGGCGGTGACGTACAGGGCGGTGCCGTGCGGCAGCGCCCCGGCCAGCTGCTCGGCCAGCCGGTCGACGTGACCGAGCTGGAACCGCCAGGCATCGGAGCCGCAGCCGCATACGTGTCCGGTGGAGTCCAGCCCGGACTCATACACCATCGCGAGCGCCCGGGGCTCGGCCGCCAGCACCGCCGCGGCCTGCCCGACCAGTGCCCCGAGGGTGTCAGCGCCGCGGTAGATCGCCCCGCGCATGACCGCCGTGGACAGGCCTGAGTCCCGGTAGGAGCCCTGCGCGATGCGGTAGGCCGCGATGCCGGCCGCGCCCGCCCGCTCGAAGATCGTGGAGGACGGCTGCCAGGTCAGGGGGTCCACTCGCTTGTCCCAGCGCAGCGCGTTCAGCAGCCGGCCGGTACCCGGCACCGCCACCTGGTAGCCGAGCATCCCGTGCTGGCCGGGCGGCAGCCCGGTGCCCAGCGAGCTGAGGCTGGTCACCGTGGTGGCCGGGAACCCGGCGGTCAGCGGCCGTCCGGAGCGGGCCAGCTCGGACAGGAACGGCGCTGCCGCAGGGTGCTCGCGCAGCAGGTTCCAGCCCAGGCCGTCGACCACCAGCAGGCAGATCCGGTCGGCGGGCGGCAGCTCCAGCGGGTTTGCCTCGCCGGGTACCCCGAGCGCGGCCAGGAGCGAGGTCGCCAGGTCGGCGAGCGTGCTCTCGCCGTAGCGCGGGATCGGCGGGGCCGGGACGCCAGCGGCGTGGTCCGCCGCCAGCCCGCCGGCCTCGGCCGGCCGCGCTGAGTGCCTCAGCGCTGGTCATGGACTGCTGGTCGCGGCCGCCAGGGCCTGGGCGAAGGCCAGGACCTGGCGCACGGCACCCTCGCCGTCCGCGGCCTCGCTGACCCGCAGGGTGAGGTCATCGGCCGTCACCGTGCCGGTGTACCCGTGGTCAGCCTCGCAGTTCTCGTCCCCGCAGTGCGCCGGCTCCAGCTCGATGTGCGACAGCGCGTTCCAGCCGATGGTCAGGACCACCTCGCTCGGCATGGTCACGCCCGCCACGTAGGAGGCCGGGTCAGGGATCGCCCGGGTCAGCGCTACCGACGAGATGCGCGCGAAGCGGACGGCCTCGGTGCTGGTCTCGGCCTGCGGCCGGGCATCGGGGTCGGTCTCGTCCGCCGGGTACTCGTCGGTGTGGGAGTAGACCAGCCGGGTCGGCGTCAGCGCCAGCACCGTCATGTGCCGCCGGACTTCCATGCCCGGGTCGAAGTGCGCGTCGTGGTAGACCACGAACGAGATGACCTGCTCGTCTCCGACTGACGAGGACACGGCATCCGCGACCAGGCCCGGGTAGTAGCCGCTCCGCTCGATCGCGGACAGCATCCCGCCCTCAGTCGCCTGAGTATCTGTCATCTTCCCATCCTGCACCGTCCGGGGCTCCTCGCTCACGCGGTAGAGCTCAGACGGGCCGGGGCACCGCCCGGCGGCACGGCGTAGCCGGGCGTCACGCTGGTCAGGTCGAGGACCTTCTCCTCGTGCGGCTCGGGCAGGTCCACGGCGCCCGCCCCGGCGCTCGGCCGTGGCCGGCGCGGGTTCGGCGCGCCTGCCCCGCCGCCGCGCCCCCGGTACACCAGCAGGCCGTTAACCGGGTCGGGAACGGCATCCAGCGCGGCCCGGACCGCGGGCAGCGCCCGGAACGCCTCCCACTGCGCGTCGTCGGTGAAGCACACCTCGAAGACCACCCCGTAGGGGTGCTCGGTCCAGCTCCAGTCCACCGCGCCGTGCGAGATAGCGGACTCGATCAGCGATGAGCTGTAAGCCTGCTGCCAGCTCGAGGCCCGGAACTCCCCGTGGAATACCTCCACCGACCACCATTCGGCCATGGCATCCACGATAAGCCCGGCCCGGCCCGGGGCGCCGGTTCCGGACTTCCGCAATATCCGGCATCGCGACCGAAACTACCCAGATTCGGGCTGCTTCCGCTGATAGCGCAAGACCGCCATCCGGCCCGCGCGGCTCACCCCGGCCAGCTCCAGCTGCGGCGGCCAGGGCGCGGCTGTGCCGCCCGCCGCGGCGGCCAGGCCGCCGGAGGCCAGCAGCCGCGGCGCCGCGGCGTCCCCGACCAGCACCGGCGCGATGGCCAGCTGCAGCTCATCGACCAGGTCCGCGGCCAGGAACTGGGCCAGCACCCGGGCGCCGCCCTCCACCATCAGCCGGGCCACGCCCCGCCCGGCCAGGTCAGCCAGCAGATCCGGCAGCGACAGCGGGTCCCCGCAGCCGATCACCTCCGCTGCGGCGCCCAGCTGGGCCCGGGCCCTGGCCGCGGCGCCGTCCGGCGCGTAGACCAGCCGGGTGATCCCGTCATCGGCGAAGAACCGGGCCGCCGGGTCCAGCCCGCCGCCGCCGGTGATCGTGACCCGGGCCGGGCCGGCCGGCCACCCGCGGGCGACGCGCTCGCGCTCCCGGTCCGCCGACCGGATCCGCAGCCTCGGGTTGTCCCGGCGGATCGTCTCCGCCCCGACCAGGATGGCGTCGCAGCCGGCCCGGACCTCATCGACCCGGTCCAGGTCGACAGCATCAGACAAGACCAGCCGCCGGTCCGAGGCGTCGTCGATATGGCCGTCGGCGGACATCGCCGCCGACAGCAGCACGTACGGCCGTCCCGCCATCGCCCCTCCGTCCCGCCCGCCCGCGCCGCCTCGTGCCCTGCCGGCGTCCTGCGCCCGCCAGCCTAGGATCACCGGACGGGAACCGGCTCGGCCGACACCCGGCTCATCGTGCTGCGCGGCAACTCCGGCTCCGGCAAGTCCTCGGCCGCCGCCGCGCTGCGCGAGGCCTGCGGCCGGGGCCTTACGCTGCTGTGCCATGTCCCGGGATGGTGCGCGGCTGGCGGTCACGCTGCTGACTGTCATCCCGCTGCCCGCGCCCCGGGCCGCGGGTGGCACCGGGCTGGCCGCCCCGGCCCGCCGGGACGCGGCCTGGGCGATGAGCCTGGCCCCGTTCGTCGGGCTGCTGCTCGGCGCCGCCGCCGCGGGCGTGCTGTGGCTGGCCACCCGGCCCGGCCAGGCCGGCCCGCTGCTGGGCGCCGTCCTGGCGGTCGCCGCCCTGGCCATCCTGACCGGCGGCCTGCACCTGGACGGGCTGGCCGACCTGGCTGACGGGCTGGGCAGCCGCCGCCCGGCCGGGGCCGCGCTGGAGATCATGAAGCGGTCCGACATCGGCCCGTTCGGCGTCGTCGCCCTGGTGCTCACCCTGCTCCTCCAGGTCACCGCCCTGGCCAGGGCCGAGTCGGCCGGGCGCGGCCTGATCGCGGTCGCCGCCGCGGCGCTGACCGCCCGGCTGGCCATGACGGCGGCGTGCCGCGCGGGCGTCCCGGCGGCTCGCGGCTCCGGGCTCGGCGCGCTGGTAGCCGGGTCGGTGCATCCCGCCGTGGCGGCCGGGCTGGTGCTGGCGGCGCTGGCGGCGGCCGTTCCGTTTGGCTGGATCTTCGTCATCGCGATCGCCGCCGGCGTGCTGGCCGGAACGGCCCTCACGGCCGTCGCCGTCCGCCGTCTCGGCGGCATCACCGGCGATGTCCTGGGCGCGGTCGCCGAGGTCAGCGCGGCCGTCTGCCTGCTGGTCACGGCCCTGCGCTGACCAGCGGCGGACGCGGAGCAGCCGCGGGCGCCGCCGGGCTAGCGGGCGGCCAGGGCCGCGCGCAGCCGGCCGGCGTACTGCTCGGCCTCCGCGTCGTCGGCGTATTTCTGCCTCGGCCAGAAGAACCCGCGCAGCCCGTCCCCCTTCGTCCGGGGCACCACGTGCACGTGGAGATGTGGCACGCTCTGGCTCACCTTGTTATTGAGCGCAACAAAAGTTCCCTGAGATCCCATAGCGACCGGCATGACCGTACTGACCTGCTGTACTCTCTCGAACAGCGGTCCGACGGCGCAGGTGGGGAGATCAGCAAGCGTCTCGACGTGCGCCCGGGGGACAATCAGTACGTGCCCTTTGAAAACGGGCCGACTGTCTAGGAAGGCAACGGCGACCTCGTCCGCGAGGACAATGTGCGCGGGCACTGACCCGTCGACGATGGCGCAGAACGCGCAGCCTTCCATGGCCGGCACGGTAGCGCGCCGGCGTCCCCTCTTGCCAGCCAGCTCCGGCGTGCCGCTGCTGCGCTAGCGCAGCACCACAGGGCGGGGCCACGCATGCGGAGGGGATGTTTTCGTGCTGGCAGCAAGCAACTTCACTTACGGCCTGGTGACGCCAGTCCTGGCCTACCTGATGTCGTGCATGGGCGCGTTCATCGGGCTGCGCTGCACTACCCGGGCCTTCGCCTACGCCGGGGGCGCGCGCGTGCGCTGGCTGTCCCTGGCGGCGATCGCCATCGGGACGACCGGCATCTGGCTGATGCACTTCATCGCGATGCTCGGCTACACGGTTAACGGCCGGACCATCCACTATGACGCGCTGGTCACCATCGCCAGCCTGCTCATCGCCGTCGTGGTGGTATTCGCCGGGCTGCTGATCGTCGGCTTCGGCCGGCCCACCATCCCGTTCCTGCTGCTCGGCGGTGTCGTCACCGGCCTCGGCGTGGTCAGCATGCACTACACCGGCATGGCCGCCATTCACCTGAACGCCGCCCGGCTGACCTACGCCCCGGTGCTGGTCGGCGCGTCCGTGGTGATCGGGATCGTGGCCGCGACCGCCGCGCTGTGGGCCGCCCTGCGGCTGCGCGGCCTGTGGTCCACCCTCGGCGCGGCGCTGATCATGGGCGTCGCCGTCTGCGGCATGCACTACACCGGCATGGCCGCGATGACGATGAAGCACATGACCGGCGCCTTCGCCAGTGCCAGCGGCCCGACCGCGCAGAGCTTCGTGCTCCCGCTGATCATCGGTGTCGGCGTGGTGTCGATCATCATGAGCGCCGTGCTGGTCTTCTCCCCCACCGACGCCGAGATTCGCGAGGACCAGGAGCTGATGGCGCGGATCAGCGCCGCCAGCGCGCGGCTGTCGTCACACCAGCCGCCGGCCGCGCCCAGCCCGTCCCCGCGCTGGGGCGGCGGCACCTGGACCGGGAATGGCAGCCCCGCGCGCCCGTACCTCACCAGTAACGGGTCCTCCGCCGGCCCTGCTCGCGGGCCGGATGAGCCCGGCGACGATGACGGCAGCCTGTTCCGGCGGCACGCCGGGTTATCCGCCGGGCCCGCGGCCCGGCCGGTGGCTTCCCGGCGTGGCTGACACGCCCTGGCTGATCCGCCCGGCCGCGGCCGGCGATGCCCGCTTCCTGGCCGACATGCTGGTAATGGCGGTTCCGGCCCGGGCTACGGGCTCGTTGCCGGGGCGGCGGCCTGCCGCCCGCCGGCCGTCTCACGGCCGCCCGGAATGCGGCCCGGCGGCACCAGCCCGGCGCAGGTGATCACTGCGATCAGGCAGGCACTAGGCTCGGACCCGTGACGACGGTTCTGCAGACACAAGAAGTAAGCCCCCGCGAAGCCCAGGCTGACGCAGTCATCATCGGAGTAGTCCCCGGCCCGGACGGGCCGCTGCTCGCGCCCGGCGCGCAGGACGTGGACGCGGCACTCGGCGGCACCCTGGCCGCCACGCTGGCCACCCTCGGCGCCACCGGAGCGGCGGGCGAGATCACCAAGCTTGTCTCGGGCGGCGCCCTGGCCGCGCCGGTCATCGTGGCCGCCGGCCTGGGACCGGCCGGCGCCGCGCAGCCCGCCGACCCCGAGGCCCTGCGCCGCGCGGCCGGGGCAGCCGTGCGGTCGCTGGCCGGCAAGGCGCCCCGCATCGCCCTGGCGCTGCCCGCCGGCGACGACGCCGAGGCCGAGGCCGTGGCGCTGGGCGCGCTGCTGGGCCGGTACGCCTTCACCCGCTACCGCCGCAACCTGCCCGCCCGGCCCGAGCTCACGCTGCTGGCCGGCCGGGACTGCTCGGCCGCCGCGGGCCGCGCGCAGATCCTGGCCGACGCGGTCACCCTGGTGCGCGACCTGGTCAACACCAGCCCGGCCGACCTGTACCCCGAGAGCTTCGCCGCCCAGGCCGAGCAGGTCGCCCGGGACAGCGGCCTGGACATCGAGGTGCTGGATGAGAAGGCGCTGGCCGATGGCGGCTACGGCGGCCTGACCGGCGTCGGGCAGGGCTCGGTGCACCCGCCGCGGCTGGTCCGCCTCAGCTACACCCGGCCGGGCGCGGCCAAGACCATCGCGCTCGTCGGCAAGGGCATCACGTTCGACTCCGGCGGCCTGTCCCTCAAGCCGCCCAAGTCGATGGAGAACATGAAGGACGACATGGGCGGCGCCGGCGCGGTGCTCGGCGCCCTGCAGGCCATCGCCGCGCTGCAGCCCGAGGTGAACGTCGTCGGCTACCTGTGCCTGGCCGAGAACATGCCCGGCGGCGGCGCCCAGCGGCCCTCCGATGTCATCACCATCTACGGCGGCAAGACCGTCGAGGTGCTCAACACCGACGCCGAGGGGCGCCTGGTGATGGCCGATGCGCTGGCCCGGTCCGCGCAGGACTCCCCGGACCTGGTGATCGACGTCGCCACCCTGACCGGCGCTCAGGTCGTGGCGCTCGGCATGCGCATCGCCGGGGTGATGGGCAGCGACGAGCAGACCGTCGACGCGGTCGTCGACGCGGCCCGCCGGGCCGGCGAGCAGGCCTGGCCGATGCCGCTGCCCGACGAGATGCGCAAGGGCCTGGACTCGGTCGTCGCCGACCTCGCCAACGTGCACGACGGCCGCGATGGGGGCATGCTCGTGGCCGGGCTGTTCCTGCGGGAATTCGCCCCGGACGGGGTACGTTGGGCCCACGTCGACATCGCCGGCCCCGCCTTCCATGAAGGCGAGCCCTACGGGTACATCGCCAAGGGCGGCACGGGTTCCGCGGTCCGGATGCTCGTGCAGGTTGCCCAGGACGCTGCCGACGGCAGGCTTTAGCCGCGTGGTTTGGAGCGCGGATCCTCGGACAAGGAGCAGATCGTGACGGACAGCGGCTACGACATCGTCATCCTCGGCGGCGGCAGCGGCGGGTACGCCTGCGCGCTGCGCGCAGCCGAGCTGGGGAAGCGTGTCGCGCTCATCGAGAAGGACAAGGTCGGCGGCACCTGCCTGCACAAGGGGTGCATCCCGACCAAGGCGCTGCTGCACGCGGCCGAGATCGCTGACCAGGCCCGGGAGGGCGCCAACTTCGGCGTCCGGACCGCGCTGGAAGGCATCGACATGGCCGGCGTCAACGCCTACAAGGACAAGGTCGTCACCCGGCTGTACAAGGGCCTGGCGGGCCTGGTCGCCAGCCGGAAGATCGACGTGATCGAGGGCGACGGCAAGCTCGTCTCGCCCACCGCGGTGCAGGTCGGCGACCAGCGCATCGAGGGCGCGCACGTCGTGCTGGCCAGCGGCTCGGAGTCGCGCAGCCTGCCCGGCCTGGAGATCGACGGCGAGCGGGTCATCACCAGCGACCAGGCGCTGCGCCTGGACCGGGTGCCCGCGTCGGTGGTCATCCTCGGCGGCGGCGTGATCGGCGTGGAGTTCGCCAGCGTCTGGCGGTCCTTCGGCGCCGAGGTCACCATCGTGGAGATGCTGCCGCACCTGCTGCCGCCGGAGGAGGAGTCCAGCTCCAAGCTGATCGAGCGCGCGTTCCGGCGGCGCGGCATCAAGTACAAGCTCGGCACCCGGTTCGAGGGCGTCAAGAACACCGACGCCGGCGTCACGGTGACCCTGGCCGGCGGTGAGACCCTCGACGCCGAGCTGCTGCTGGTCGCGGTCGGCCGCGGGCCGGTCTCGGCGGGCCTGGGCTACGACGAGGTCGGCGTGACCATGGACCGGGGTTTCGTCCTGGTCGATGAGCTGTGCCAGACCAACATCCCGACCATCTCGGCCGTCGGTGACCTGACCCCGGGGCTGCAGCTGGCCCACATCGGCTTCGCCGAGGGCATCCTGGTGGCCGAGCGGCTGGCCGGCCTGCCGGTGGTGCCGATCAACTACGACGGCGTCCCGCGGGTCACCTACTCCGACCCCGAGGTCGCCTCGGTCGGCATCACCTCGGCAACCGCCGCCGAGCGCGGCATCGAGGTCACCGAGTTCACCTATGACCTGGCCGGCAACGGCAAGAGCCAGATCCTGCAGACGCAGGGCTACGCCAAGGTGATCACCGCGGCGAACGGCGGCCCGGTGCTGGGCATCCACCTGGTGGGCGCCCGCGTCGGCGAGCTGATCGCCGAGGCTCAGCTCATCTACAACTGGGAGGCGGTCCCCGCCGACGTCGCCCAGCTCATCCACCCGCACCCGACCCAGTCGGAGGCGATCGGCGAGGCCCACCTGGCGCTCGCCGGAAAGCCGCTGCACGTGCACGCATAACCACCCCGTCAGCGCAGCGGAGCAGGCAGCACGCCCGGCCGGAGCGCACGAGGCGACATAACGAAGGAGTTGCGGAAAGCAATGTCGGTCTCCGTATCGATGCCACAGCTGGGCGAGAGCGTCACTGAGGGCACGGTCACTCGCTGGCTGAAGCGGGAGGGCGAGCGCGTCGAAGCCGACGAGCCGCTCCTGGAGGTCTCCACCGACAAGGTGGACACCGAGATCCCCTCCCCCGTTTCCGGCATCCTGCGCGGCATCACGGTGGCGGAGGACGAGACGGTCGCTGTCGGCGCCGAGCTCGCGGTCATCGACGAGGAGGGCGCGGCGCCGGCCGGCGGGTCCCCCGAGGCGGCGCCTGAGCCGGCGCAGGCCGAGGCACCCGCGGCTGCCCCCCAGGCCGCCGCAGCGCCGTCGCAGGAAGCACAGCCGCAGGCCACCCAGCCCTACCAGCAGCCGGCCTACCAGCCTCAGCAGCCGGCCGCGGCCCCCGCCGCCTACCAGCAGCAGGGCTACGCCGAGCCTGCTTACCAGCAGCCGCGCGGCCAGCCCGTACCAGTCGCAGGAGGCAGCCGGGTACCAGCAGGGCACCGCCTACCCGGCCGCGCCCGCCCAGGACGGCCACCCGTATGCCCCGCAGGCGGCCGCGCCGCCCCCGGCAGCTCCCCCGGCCCCGCCCGCCCCGGCCCCGGCCCCGGCGGCCCAGCCGCAGAGCGCCGAGCCGGAGAGCGCTGAGCCCGCGGCGGCCGACACGGCAGACACCGCGGGTGCCAACGGCGCGGAGAGCCCGTACGTGACGCCGCTGGTCCGCAAGCTCGCCACCGAGCACGGCGTCGACCTGGCCGCCATCAGCGGCACCGGTGTCGGCGGCCGGATCCGCAAGCAGGACGTGCTGGATGCCGCCAGGGTGCCGCGCCAGCAGGCCGCCCCGGAGGCGCCCGCGGCTCAGGCCCCCGAGCCTGCGCCCGCTGCTGCGGCCCCCGCCCCGCCGGCAGCGCCGACTGCCCCCGCCCCGGCGGCCCCGGCCCCGGCCGCCGCGGACACCGAGCGCCGGCCGGCCCGCGCGCCGGTAGTGGCGTCGCAGCTGCGCGGCACCACCGAGCGGATGTCGCGCGCCCGGCAGGTCATCGCCCAGCGGATGGTCGAGTCGCTGCAGACCTCGGCCCAGCTGACGACCGTGGTCGAGGCCGACGTGACCGCCATCGCGCGGCTGCGCGACCGGGCCAAGGCCGCGTTCGAGGCCCGCGAGGGCGTCAAGCTGTCCTTCCTGCCGTTCTTCGCGCTGGCCACCGTCGAGGCGCTCAAGGAGCACCCCAAGCTCAACGCGGTCATCGACACCGCCAGCGGCCAGGTGACGTACCACGACGCCGAGCACCTGGGCATCGCGGTCGACACCGAGCGCGGCCTGATGGTCCCGGTCATCCGCAACGCCGGCGACCTGAACATCGGCGGGCTGGCCCGCAAGATCGCCGACCTGGCCGCCCGCACCCGGGCCGGCCAGGTGAGCCCCGATGACCTGGCGGGCGGGACGTTCACGCTGACCAACACCGGCAGCCGCGGCGCCCTGTTCGACACGCCGATCATCAACCAGCCCCAGGTCGGCATCCTGGGCACCGGCACCGTCGTCAAGCGGGCTGTCGTCGTCGAGGACCCGACGCTCGGCGAGGTCATCACCGTCCGGTCGATGGTCTACCTGGCCCTGACCTACGACCACCGGCTGGTCGACGGCGCCGACGCGGCGCGCTTCCTGACCGCGCTGAAGGCCCGGCTCGAGGAAGGCACCTTCGAGACCGAGGTGGGCCTGTAACCGGGCTACCAGGATGAGCACTGCCGGGCCGGGGGCCGCTGCGCACGCAGCGGTCCCCGGCCCGGCGCATAGCTAAGGGGGGAACCGGATGCGGGTCGTGCTGACGGGGTCAGGCGGGCTCATCGGGACCGCGCTGAGCGCCAGCCTCGAGCAGGATGGCGCCGAGGTGACCCGGCTGGTCCGCCGCCCGCCCGCCGCGCCGGGCGAGATCCGGTGGGACCCGCGCAAGCCCGCCACCGGCCTGGACCCGGCCGTGGTCAGCGGCGCGGACGCCGTCATCCACCTGGCCGGCGCGCCGGTGGCCGGCGGCCGCTGGACCGACGCCCGCAAGCGCGTCCTGCGCGACAGCCGGATCGTCAGCACCGCCACCCTCGTCACAGCCATGACCGCCGCCGCCCGGCCGCCGCGCGTGCTGCTGTGCGGGTCGGCGATCGGCCGGTACGGCGACACCGGCGACCAGGCCGTCACGGAGTCGGCGCCGCCCGGCAGCGGTTTCCTGGCCGGCCTGGTGACCGACTGGGAAGCGGCCGCCGAGCCGGCCAGCGCCGCCGGAATCCGCGTCGTCAGCCTGCGCAGCGGCATCGTGCTGTCCCGCGACGGCGGCATGCTCGGGCCGCTGCTGTGGCCGTTCCGGCTCGGCCTGGGCGCGCGGCTGGGCAGCGGGCAGCAGTACATCAGCTGGATCGCGCGGACCGACCACGTCCGCGCCACCCGGTTCCTGCTCGACCACGACGACATCGCCGGGCCGGTCAACCTGACCGCTCCCGAGCCGGTCACCAATGCCGAGTTCACCAAGACCCTGGGAAGCGTGCTGCACCGGCCGACCTTGCTCACCGTGCCGGCGGAGCCGATCCGGCTGGTTCTGGGTGAGCTGTCCGGCGAGCTGCTGAACAGTGTCCGGGTGCTCCCCGAACGCCTGCAGCAGGCCGGCTTCACCTTCACCTACCCGGCCATCGCCCCGGCCCTGGCCGTCGAGACCAGGTAGGCCCGACTCGCCCCAGGCCGTCGCCACGCAGTTGAACAGTCTGCTGCCCGATTACTGGGCGGCAATACCTCATGCAACATGCGGGCGAGACCATCGGGCCCGGTCTGCTGCGTTCGATCCTGAACCAGGCAGGCATCACCGCCGAGGAACTCCGAGCGGTCCTGTGACTGTGGTTAGGATGAGGCCGATGCGCACCTATACGATCGTGGCCGAGCCCGAGGACGGCGGCGGGTACTACGTGACGGTCCCGGCGCTGCCTGGATGTTTTACCCGCGGCAGCACTCTGGAGGAGTGCCGGGACAGAGCTGTCGAGGCGATCCAGGTTCACATTGCTGGCTTGGAGGCCGATGGCGAGCCGGTGCCTCAGGAAGTGGGAACTCCGCAGCTTCTGGAAGTAACGGTGGCAGCCTGACGCAGGTCGCAGGGCGTCTCTGACGACTATCGGCCGCCGGGCAACTGGCTGCGCCAGCCAGCTGCCCGGCGGCGGTCAGGCGGGATCGGTGCCGTCGTCGCTCTCCCGGGACAGGGCGAAGAACGGTGACCGGAGGATGAACCGGGCGGCGAGCATCATCACAATCCCGGCCGCGACGATGCCGGCCAGCGACCAGACCTGCTCGGGCGGCGCGGACCACAGGTAGCGGGCCAGGATCCAGCCGAGGAACGCGGCGGCGCCGACCGGCAGGATGCCCAGGGTCAGCGCGTCGCGGGCGCTGGCCAGCACCCGGTGCCGGTAGTACACGACGGTGGCCAGGGCGGTCAGGATGTAGAAGACCGCGAACAGCTGGCCGCTCTCGTCGACGACGTCGTCGAACGCGTTCTGCACCGAAGTCGCCAGCAGGTAGACCCAGGTGATCGCGATGACCAGCACGCCGGTCAGGATGCTGGCCGGGACCGGGGTGGCGAACCGGCGGGAGACGCTGGCCAGGAACTGCGGCAGGGCGCGGTAGCTGGCCATGCCGTAGATGATCCGCGCGGTGAGCACGATGCTGGTGCCGGTCGCGGCGACGACTGACAGGGCCAGCGCGAGGGCCATCACCCTGGCCCAGGCCGGGCCGCCGAGCGCTCCGGCGACATAGACAAGGGCGGAGTTGGAGTGCGCCTGCAACTGCGCCGGGCGTACCACGCCCTGCAAGCCGACCTGGGCCAGGGCGTAGATGACGGTGAGCAGGGCCACCGCCAGGACCGCGGCCCGGCCGGGGTTGGTGCGCCGGTGCCGCACTTCCTCGTTGACGTAGACGGTGCCGTCCCAGCCGCTGAAGATGTACACCGCGGCGACCAGGCCGGCGGTGATGCTGCC
Organism: uncultured Actinomycetota bacterium; assembly: GCA_963780555.1. Classification (GTDB taxonomy): domain Bacteria; phylum Actinomycetota; class Actinomycetes; order Streptosporangiales; family Streptosporangiaceae; genus DASUBV01. The sequence continues at coordinate 2,781,349 of CAWACD010000002.1, forward strand.
GCGCCCGCCGATGCCGGTCAGGCTGAGCCAGCCGCCGCTGATGGCGAAGGTTCCGGGGTGATGGTGCAGGACGGCGGCCAGCCCGGCGACGGCAAAGCCGATCAGGATCGCGTACTCGGCGACGGCCATGCTGACCTGGGTGCGCGCGGTGATCTTGATGCCGACGATCGCGATCACCAGCATGATCAGGGTGACTCCGGTGGCGATGGCGAGGTCCGCCCCGGTCCCGGCCGTACCGGCGCCGGCCACCGCCAGTACCGACGGGCCGAGGACCTCCACGCCGCTGACCGCGCCGGTGATGTAGGCGGCGATCATCAGCCAGCCAGCCAGGAATCCGAGCAGCGGGCTGATGGACCGGCCGACCCACTCGAACGACGCGCCGCAGTTGGCGTTCCACATGTTCAGGCGGCGGTAGGCATTGGCGATGACCAGCATGGGGATCGCCGTGACGATGATGACCAGGCCGCCGCCGTAGGCTGCGGCCCCGGCCAGCGCGGCGAGCGTGAGGCCGACGGACACGGCGGGAGCAGCCGAGGCCATCCCGATGACAGTGTCCTGGGCGACGCCGATCGCGTCGGGCTCCAGCCGGGCCCGCGGCGCGGCTACGAGGCCGTTGTAGGACACCGCTGGCGCGGCCGGGGCCAGCTGATCCTGGACGGGGGTCCCGCGGCGGCGGCGCGCCGGGGCTCTTCTCCGGTCTTTCACCGGCGCTCGCCTCCTGCCGGGCAAGCCGCAGGAGACGGGTGAGACGGGGCAGATAGCTCAGGCATGCCGGGATCGTGGGCTGACGGGCTGACGGACCGCAGGCGCCGTCACCCGGTTCCGTCGGTCTCCGTCACCTCGCGCCGGCAGCCCGGCGCGGTCATGGAGGGCCGCGGTCAGGCAGGGGCACAGTCAGGCAGCGGCGCGGTCAGCCGGCGGCGCGGGCGGCGGGCGGGCCGGCGGCCGGGGCGACGACGATGCCGCCGGGCAGCCGCAGGGGCTGGTCACCGCGGCCGGTCAGCGCGACGGCGCGGGCCAGCAGGTCGAGCAGGACCACGGGATCGGCGAGCTCGAGCCGGGCAGGCGGCGGGTGCGCCCAGGTAACCGGCTGGCCGCTGGTGTCCCGGGACGGCGGGGCCGGGATCCGGCTGCCGGCGGCGTGCCAGCGGACCACGACGCCCGCGCCGGCTGAGCCATCCGGCTGCTGACCGCCTGCGCGCTGGCCGGCCAGCCGGTCAGCTGCTCGCTGACCGGCGCCCTGCTCGTCGCCCGTCCGCTGGCCGGCTGAGCGCTGGTCAGCTACCCGCTGAGGGCCTGCTCGCGGGCCGCCCGGTCGCCGCCATCCGGTACTGGCGAGCGCGGGCCGCACCGGGGCGGCCGCGGGCACGCCGGGCAGCGCTGCGGTGGGCAGCACTGCGCTGGGCAATGCCGCGCTGGCCAGGCTGGCGCCGGACCACGGGCAGGCACCAGCCTGGACCAGGAAGTACCACCGGTCGCCAGCGGCGATCACGGCCAGCGCGGCGGCCGGGTCCGGCAGTGCGGGCAGGCCGCGGATCTCGTCCGGCGCGCCGCCGGTGTGCAGCCACCAGCGGGTCGCGACCAGGCCCGGCGCACGCGGCACCTCCAGGGCCTCGACCGCGGTCCCGCAGACCAGCTCCACCCGGTCAGCGGAGATCTCCGTCCGCCAGCCGAGCCGCTGGTAGGCGGCACCGACCTCCGCGGCCAGCGCGCTAGGCGGATGCTCGCCGGGCGGGTGCGGGCCGGCCAGGGCGCGCACGCTAGCCGGGCCGTGGCCGGTGCGGCCCGGACCTTGCGGCCCGGGCCGCTCGCCAGGCTGCGGCCCGGCCCGGCGGCGGCTGAGGTGATCACTGGCGGCGGTCAGGGTGGTGCCGGTGCCGAGTGCGGCATCGCACAGTTCCCAGAACCGCCGCGGCACCTGCTGGCCGCCGCTCTCGACGGTGGAGACCGTGCTGCGCGCGTAGCCCGCGCGGCGGGCCAGCCCGGCCTGGGAGTAGCCGGCCGCCAGCCGGGCCGATCTCAGGTCCTGGCCGAGCCGGCGGCGCAGGTCCCGGATGTCCGGTGCATCACTCATCGCGCCTGCCCTCGTCTCGGTGCCATCCCGCGGACTTACGCGGACATAGAGCACTCTAGAGCACTGATAGGACAGCCGGTACTCGCTGGCGCGGTCCCCGGAACGGAGCCGGAGCGCCAGCCCTGACGGCCGGCGGCTAGCGCACTTCCCAGGCGGGACCCCCGGGCGTGTCAGTGACGACCACGCTGCGCCGGTCCAGCTCCGCGCGGATCTCATCGGCTCGCGCCCAGTCCCGCTGGCGACGGGCTGCCGCTCGCTCGGCGATCAGCTTCTCGATCGTCTGCCGCTCCCCCGCATCGAGCTCGCCATCCGCGCGGTGGCCGTCCAGGTCGCCGGCCGGCAGCGTGCCGGGACCCAGGCCGAGCAGCTCGTTGCCGGCTGCGATCACCGCGCGCCGGCCGTCCGCGGTGAGCGCGGGTTCGCGCAGGGCGTCCTGGACGAGGGCCAGGACCCAGGGCGTGGCCAGGTCGGAGTTGACTACTCCCCGCCCTGAAGGACGGGGATTCCGGCCCTCGCGGGACGGGTTTCCTGGTTCACCGCAGACTGCACGGGAGTTGCCTCGCCGTGTCTGATGTCCGCTCCGCAGGCATCGCCGCCGTTCCCGGCGGCTGCCGCCAGCCCGGCGGCAAGAATGTTCTTCGCGGCATTCAAGTCCCGGTCATGCCGGCTGCCGCAGACCGGGCACGCCCAGCGGCGCGTCCCCAGGGAGAGTTCGGTGAGCAGGAACCCGCACGCCGAGCACGTCTTGCTGGACGGAAACCAGCGATCCACCACGACCAGGGTCCGGCCGCGGCGTTCCGCCTTGTACTCCAGCTGACGGCGGAACTCAGCCCACCCGGTGCGCGAGATCGCGCGGGCCAGCGACCGGTTCCGGACCATGTTCTGCACCGCCAGGTCCTCCACGGCGAGGACATCGAAGCGGCGGATCAGGCCGGTGCTGGCCTTCTGCAGGAAGTCCCGCCGCGCATCAGCCACCCGGGCGTGCGCGCGAGCGACTTTCCGGGCGGCCTTCTTCCGGTTGGCGGAGCCTTTCTGGCAGCGGGCCAGCCGCCGCTGCCACCGCTTCAGCCGCCGCTCATGCCGGTCCATATGCCGCGGATGCGGGATGCGCTCGCCGCCGGACAGCACCGCGAAGTCCGTCAGCCCCAGGTCGACGCCGACGGCGTCGCCAGTCGCGGGCAGCGGGACCGGGTCGGGAACCTCGGCATGGAAGGTCACGAACCACCGGCCCGCCGCGTCCCGGGCCACGGTCACCGACGTCGGGTTCAGCGCGACCAGGTCCGTCCGGGGCCAGGTCCATGTCACTGGCAGCGGACCGCGCATCTTCGCCAGGTGCAGATCCGTGCCCTTCATCCGGAACGCCGACCGGGTAAACGTCGCCGACTGGCGGCCGCGCCGCGACTTGAACCTCGGGTACCGAGCACGCTGAGCGAAGAACGCCCGCAAAGCGGCGTGCTGATGGCGCAGCGCCTGCTGCAGCGGGACACAGGACACCTCCCCTAGCCACGCCAGCTCCGGGTCGCGCTTCATCACCGTCAGCGCCGCATCCGACTGAGCGTACGAGATGGATTTACGCTCAGTGGCGTACCGCGCCTGACGGGCGGCCAGCGTCCGGTTCCACACCACCCGTACGCACCCGAACGTCCGGTTCAGCAGCACCTGCTGCTCCGCGCTGGGGTAGGCCCGGCACCGGTACGCCGTCCGCATGTGCTCAGTATAGGACTTATAGCACTACGAGCACCCATGACATGCTGCACGCCATTCCCCCCTGGCCTGAAGACCGGGGCATCCTGGCCAGGTCACTGGTGATCAACGCCGCCAGTGTGAATGTCGAAGTGGGGGCCGAGCAGCTCGATCGACATCACCGAGCACTCCGGGTGCCCAGCCGGGGACGCCCGGACCCCGGATCGAGCAGGTCGAGGGCCGCCGCAAGACCGACTTTGCGCTGTGGCGGGCCGATTCGCCCGGCCAGCGGCGGGTCATGCGCTGGGACTCGCGCGCTGGCCTTCGACGTCGATCTGGCCAGGGTCCCGTAGCCAGGCGACTTGCTGGTGTCGAAGTACAGGCCGGACGGGAGCCGGTAGGTGTAGCCGCCGGCCTCCAGCCGGGCCGCGAACTCGATCATCTGCCCGACATACGCTGTCGCCCGCGGGTACTCATCGGCCGGCAGGATGTTGAGCGCCGCGACGTCGGCGAAGAACGCGCCGGTGTAGAAGGCCGCGATGTCCGCCACCGAGCGGCGCTCGCGGGCGGCGGCGACCTCCAGCTTGTCCTCGCCGGTGTCGGTGTCGGCGACGGCGTGCCCGACGCCGGTGATGTTGATGACGTGCCGGACACCGATCTGCTTCCAGCGCAGCGCGCGCCGCAGCGTGTCAGCGCAGACGTAGGGGCGCATGTTCCCCAGGTGCGGGAAGGCGTAGACGGTCGGGCCGCAGCTGTACAGGCCTGCTACCGGAGCGGCCGGCCGGAAGTCCTCCAGCCGCCGGCTGAGGGAGTTGTACAGCCGCAGCTGCCGGGGGGTGTCGACGGAGTCCTCCTGCGCGCAGGTGTCGCAGACGCCGCCCGGCGCTCGCGGCCGGGCCGCGCACCATGCTAGGGCGGGCCGGCCCGGGGCGGGGCGGTCGTGGACGGGCCAGCTTCAGGCGGGCCGGGCTCGGGCGCGGTGACCAGCGCGGCCCGGTCGGAATCGGTCACCAGGTGCCGGAACTGGAAGCCGGCCTGGCCGACGACCAGCGGCACGTGCCGCAGCCGCGGCAGCGGGCCCGCGTGACCCTCGTAACGCCCGATGGCCGCAAAGCTCATCCGCAGCAGCCGCCGCGCGCCGAGAACCGCGAACGCGGCCAGCGGCAGCTCGATGCACACCGCGGACAGCAGGCTCAGCTCGAAGCCCCGGGTGCGGGCGTCGAGCACGACGTCGAACCAGGCGTCGCAACACAGCAGGGTAGCCAGCACGACCAGGCAGATGATCAGCACCTGACGGCGCTTCCAGGCCGCCCACCCGGTGACGGCGAAGGCGACCAGCAGGGCCAGGTCGAAGCCGACCCAGGCGCCGCGCCAGCCGCCGGACCGGTAGTACCGGGGCAAGGTGACGGCCAGGATGCCGATCCAGGCGGCCAGGACGAGGCAGCACACGATGACCACGGCCAGGCCGACCGCGCGGCGGCGGCCGGACGGCACCCCGGCCGGCCCGTCGATGGCCACCAGGGCCCGGATCAGGCTGAGCCGCTCATCCGGGCTCAGCTCGCGCAGCTGCTCCTCGTCGATCACCGGCCACCTCCTCACATCCTGCTAGCCACCCCGGCACAACGGACATTCCCGGATCTGGCCGTCCCGCACCCGGGCATAGGCTGGTGATGTGAACGGTGAGCTGGTTATCGCGCGGCTGGGCCTCGGCCGCCGGGAGATCCCGTACCCGGAGGCGCTGGAACTGCAGCGGGAGCTGCACGAGCGGCGAGTGCGGGGCGAGATTCCCGATACCTGCCTGCTGCTGGAGCACGAGGCGGTGTTCACCGCCGGCAAGCGAACCGGCCCGGCGGACCGGCCGGTCGGCGATCCGGGGGCGCCGGTGATCGAGGTGGACCGGGGCGGCAAGATCACCTGGCACGGCCCCGGCCAGCTCGTCGGCTACCCGATCGTGGCCCTGCTCGAGCCGGTGGACGTGGTGGCGTACGTGCGGGCGACCGAGGAGATCATGATCCGCACCTGCGCCGACTTCGGGGTCAGTGCCGGGCGGGTCGAGGGCCGCAGCGGCGCCTGGATCCGCGGCACGGACGGCCGCCCGGACCGCAAGATCGGCGCGGTCGGCATCCGGGTGGCCCGCGGGGTCACCATGCACGGCATCGCCCTGAACTGCGAGAACGACCTGTCCTGGTATGACCGGTTCGTAGCATGCGGCATCCGCGATGCCGGGACCACCACGCTGGCCGCCGAGGCCGGGCGGAAGATCACCGTCACCGACGCCGCGGACGCCATGGAACCGCACCTGGCCGCCGTCCTGGGCGCGGGCACCGTCCGCCGGGCCGACGACCTGACGGGCCTGCTGCCCGCAGCCGCAGCTCGCTGACCCGGCCGCGTCCAGGAACGCGGCTGCCGCTGAGCAGGCCGGCTAACGGTGCCGGGCCAGCCCGGCTCAGGAGTGCTGGCCGGCCTCGGCGTAGCTGAGGTGACTGCCAATCTCGGCGGCCGGCACCGCGGTCTCCTCGCGGCTGAGCATGTCGCGCACTGTCACCAGGCCGGACTCCTGCTCGCGGGGCCCGTAGATCAGGCACCACCGGGCGCCCTGGTCCCCGGCCCACTTCAGCTGCTTGCCCAGCTTGCCCGAGGCGCCGAGGTACACGCTGGCGCGCAGGCCCGCGGACCGGGCGGCCGCGGCCAGCCCGAAGGATGCCCCGGCCAGTTCCTCGCTCATGATGGTGACCGCGACATCGAGGCGGCCGCGCTGGAACGCCGATGCCGCCGGCAGCAGGGACAGGATCCGCTCGACCCCGAGCGACGACCCGGTGGCCGGCGTGTCCGGGCCGCCGAGCTGCTCGATCAGGTGGTCATAGCGGCCGCCGGACCCGATGGATCCCGGTACCCCGGCCGCCACGGCCTCCCAGATCGGCCCGGTGTAGTAGCTCAGGCCGCGCACCAGCCGCGGCGTGAAGACGATCCGGCCGGCCGGCACCTGGGCGGTGGCCAGGGCCAGCAGCTCGTCGACTTCCTCCAGCCCGGCCATGCCCTCCTCGCTGGGCTTCAGCGCGGCCCGGATCCGGTCCTCGGCATCAGCGGCGGTCATCATCGCGACCAGCTCGGCGGCGTCGGACTCCGGCAGGCCCCGCCCGGCCAGCTCGGCCGCGACGGCGTCCGGCCGCATCTTGTCCAGCTTGTCCAGGGAGATCAGCACGCCCGCGCCCAGCTCGGCCGGGATCTTCGACACCTCCAGCAGACCCGACAGGATGTGCCGGGAGTTCACCTGGATGGCGAACTCCGGGATGCCGACCTCGGCCAGCGCGTCGTGCTGGGCGCACACCGCCTCAGCGTCGGCCAGGATCGAGGACGAGCCCAGGGTGTCCAGGTCGCACTGCACGAACTCGCGGAAGCGGCCCTTGCCCGGCCGGTCAGCCCGCCACACCGGCCCCATGGCGTACCGCTTGTACGGCGAGGGCAGCTGGCCCTCGTAGGCGGCTGCCACCCGGGCCAGCGGAACCGTCAGGTCATACCGCAGCGCCAGGTCTGCCTCGCCGGATGCCTCATGCTCCCCGCGGCGCAAGATCTTGAAGACCAGCTTGTCGCCGTCCTCGCCGTACTTGCCCAGCAGCACGTCCAGCCGCTCGAAGGCGGGGGTCTGCAGGGGCTCGTAGCCGTAGCGGGAGAAGACCGACCGGATGATCCCGAAGGCCTGCTCCCGCTCCTCGTACTCGGCGGCCAGGAAGTCCCGGGTTCCGGAAGGGGGCTCGAACTGACTTTGCATGTGCCTATGCTCGCGGACAATGCCCCCTGACGTCACATCGGCCCGCCAGCACGGGCGGAAACCAGCGGGAATCTCCCGGTGCCAGCCCGTCGCCGGATTACCCGGCCGCGAGCTTGCCGAAGAACGCCCGGATGTCGGCGACCAGCAGGTCCGGCTGCTCCATCGCGGCGAAATGGCCGCCCCGGCCGAACGTCGTCCACCGCACGATGTTGTTGGTCCGCTCGACGATGTGCCGCAGCGGGATGAAGTTGTCCCGCGGGAAGTCGGCCACGGCGGTGGGCGTGGCCGACGGCTCCGGCGGCTGCCCCCAGTAGGCCGAGTGCGCCCGCTCGTAATAGATGCGCGCCGACGAGCCGGCGGTTCCGGTCAGCCAGTAGAGCATGACGTTGGTGAGCAGCTGATCGCGGTCGACCGCGTCGTCCGGGCGGTCAGCTGAGTCCGTCCACTCCTTGAACTTCTCCGCGATCCAGGCCAGCTGGCCGACCGGCGAGTCGGTCAGGGCGTAGGCCAGCGTCTGCGGGCGGGTGGCCTGCAGCTCGGCGTACCCCTGCTGGCTGCGAACCCACTGCTGCAGGCGCTCCCAGGAGGCGAGCGTGCGCTCGCGCTCGGCGGGGCTCAGGGCCGCCAGCTCGGCGGCATCGGGCTCGCTGGTCGCGCCGCCATCCGGGACGAGGTTGAGGTGCACGCCGGTAACGGCGTCCGGGCGGATCCGGCCGACTTCGCGGGAGATGGCCGCGCCCCAGTCGCCGCCCTGAACGCCGTACCGCTGGTAGCCCAGCGCGCTCATCAGCTCCGCGAAGGCGGCAGCAGCCCGGTGGTACTCCCAGCCCGGCTCCGTAGTGGGCCCGGACAGCCCGAACCCCGGAATGCTGGGCAGCACCAGGTGAAAGGCATCGGCCGGGTCGCCGCCGTGCGCCGCCGGATCAGTAAGCGGTCCCGCGACCGTGGTGAACTCCGCGATGGAGCCCGGCCAGCCGTGGGTCATCAGCAGCGGCGTGGCGCCCGGCTCGGGCGAGGTGATGTGCGCGAAATGCAGCCGCGCTCCGTCGATCTCGGTGGTGAACTGCGGCCACTGGTTCAGCCGGGCCTCTGCGGCCCGCCAGTCATAGTCATGCCGCCAGTACCCGGCCAGTTCCTTCAGGTAGCTGCGGGGCACGCCGTAGGACCAGCCCACGCCGGGCAGCTCGTCCGGCCACCGGGTGCGGTCCAGGCGGTCGTGCAGGTCATCCAGGTCGGCCTGGGGGATGTCGAGCCGGAACGGGCGGATGGCCGGGCTGTCAGCAGTCACGGCGTCCGATGCTAGGCACGACCGCCGTAACCGGCCAGGCATTTTCGCCGCTGGCGGCCGGCAGCGCCCGTCAAGGGACGAAGACGGGACGCCGGCCTTTCTGGTCCCGCGCCCAGACCTCGGTGACATCGGCCAGCGGCACGCGCTCGAAATCCATGGTGATCGCGCCGCTGGCCAGGCCGTCCAGGATTTCGGTCAGCATCGCGGTGATCTGCTCCAGGGGCGGCATGGTGCCGGTGCCCATGCCCAGGATCTCCAGGCCGGCGCTGCGCAGCACGGAGGCGGGCAGGGCGATCTGCGAGCCGGCCATCTCCCCCGCCTGCACCAGCCGGGTGCGCCCCGAGCGGATCTCGGCGTCGCGGTGATCCAGCGCGCCGAGCAGGATCTCGGTCGGCCGGCCCGCACAGGTAGTCGGCGACGATGTCGAAGCCGTCCTCGCCCGCGGCCGCGGCAAAGGCAGCCGCCAGCGCGGCGTCGTCCTGATCGAGGCTGATGACCGCGTCAGCGCCCCGTTCGGCGAGTTTCTCCAGGACCGCCGGATTGCGGCCCGCGGCCACGACCCGGCCCGCCCCGTGCTGGCGGGCGGCCTGCACGGCCAGCTGGCCGGTCACCCCGGTGGCGCCCAGGACCAGCACCGTGCCGCCGGGCTGAGGCCTTGCCCGCCAGCCGAACAGCAGCCAGGCCGACAGGCCAGGGTTCCACACGGCCGCGGCTAGCGCGTCGTCCACGCCGTCCGGGATGGGGAAGGTCAGCCGGGGGCTGGCCACGGCGTACTGGGCCATGGTTCCCGAGCGGGAGCCGAGCAGCACCCGGCCGCCGCCGGGCAGCACCCCGGCCGCGACCACGCCGGGAACGGCCGGGAGCGGCCGGGCCTGGTCGCCCTGCACCGAGTAGTGGGTGCCGTCGGCCATCACCTTGTCGATGTTGTTCAGCGGGGCAGCGGTGATCCTGACCAGCTGCTCGCCGTCGCCCGGCACCGGGTCGGGGAACTCCTCGTAGCGCGGCAGGTCGCCATAGGCGCGCAGCACCGCCGCCTTCACGGCCGGCTCCCGCTGGCCCGGCCGGCGCCGCCGATCCAGCGCTGCCAGCCGCGCAGTACCCGCGGCTCGCGGCGGGCGTGCAGCCGGCCAGGCAGCACGGCGGCGGCGGCCTGGCCGCGGGCCCGCGCCCGCTCGTGGCGCCGCCCGGCGCGGAAGGCAGCGGCGGCGTTGTGCTCGCGGCCGGCGGCAGGCCGCGCAGGCTGAAGACGTCAGCCGTCCAGTCCACCGCGATGCGGTGCAGCAGCCGGATGGTTCGCATGGACATCGAGTGCTCCCGTTCTGACCGGCGGCCGGCCGCCTCTTGCTGTTATCAGCTGAGTTGCTGGCAGCAGCCGGGTGGTCCGCTTGTCTTCTTCCCGAGTACGGCGTACCCCTATGCGTACGCTGTACTCGAAACGTAGCGTTACGCTAAGCCCGTGTCAATCACACCCGACAGCCAGCCGATCTGGGCCCGGCCCGAGCCGGGCACCCGCAAGGCCCGGTTCAGTCGCGAGCAGATCGCCGCGGCCGCGCTCGCCATCGCCGACGCCGAGGGGTTCGAGGCGGTCTCGATGCGCCGCATCGCCGCCGAGCTCGGCGCGGGCACCATGAGCCTGTACCGCTACATCAGCGCCAAGGACGACCTGGTGGCACTGCTGGACGACGCCCTGATGGGCGAGTCGCTGATCCCCGACGGCGAGCTGCCGGCGGACTGGCGGGAAGCGCTGGCGGCCATCGCCCGCCAGACCCGCAGCGCCTACCTGCGCCACCCGTGGGCGGTGGCGGCGCTGCAGGGGCGGGCAGCGGGCGGCCACGAGGGCTCGTTCGGGCCCAACGCGATGCGGCACTTCGAGCAGTCGCTGGCCGCGCTGGACGGCGCGCCGCTGGGCACCGCGGCCCGGCTGGACCTGCTGACCATCGTGGACGACTACGTATTCGGCAACGTGCTGCGCGCCGGCGAGCTGCAGTCGCGCGGCGCCGCCGCGCCGGACAGCGAGCGGACCGCGGCGACCATCGAGTTCCTGCAGGGCCTGATCGCCACCGGGCAGTTCCCGCGGACCGCGGCGCTGGCCGGCGACCCGGCCGCTGCCGCGCTGGCCGATCCGGCCGCGCTGGAGGCCCGGTTCGAGCACGGGCTGGCGCTGCTGCTGGACCGGGCGGCGGCGATAGCGGGCGGCCCGGCGGGCTGACGCGGCCTCCGTGGCCTGGCAGGCTGACGTCCCCGCGGCCTGGCGCCGGACTGCGCGCGGCGCGGCGGTATTAGTCTGAAGTCGTGGTTCTAGCACCCGAAGGTCGCCGCATGCTGCGGCTGGAAGCCCGTAACAGCCAGGTCCCGATCGAGCGCAAGCCGCCGTGGATCAAGACCCGGCTGCGCACCGGCCCGGCCTATACCGAGCTGAAGCAGCTGGTCCGCCGCGAGGGCCTGCACACGGTGTGCGAGGAGGCGGGCTGCCCCAACATCTTCGAATGCTGGGAGGACCGCGAGGCCACGTTCCTGATCGGCGGCGACCAGTGCACCCGGCGGTGCGACTTCTGCCAGATCGCCACGGGCAAGCCGCAGCCGCTGGATACCGGCGAGCCGGCCCGGGTGGCCGAGTCGGTGGCCTCGATGGGGCTGCGGTACGCGACCGTCACCGGCGTGGCCCGCGATGACCTCCCGGACGGCGGCGCCTGGCTGTACGCGCAGACCTGCCGGGAGATTCACCAGGCCGTGCCGGGCTGCGGCGTCGAGCTGCTGATCCCCGACTTCACCGCCGACCCCGCCCAGCTGGCCGAGGTGTTCTCCGCCGCGCCCGAGGTGCTGGCCCACAACATCGAGACCGTGCCGCGGATCTTCCGGCGGATCCGTCCCGGCTTCCGCTACGAGCGGTCGCTGGAGGTGCTGAGCCGGGCCCGCGAGGCGGGCCTGGTCACCAAGTCGAACCTGATCCTGGGCCTGGGCGAGGAGCGCGACGAGGTCGTGGCCGCGATGCGTGACCTGCGCGCGGCCGGCTGCGACCTGCTGACCATCACCCAGTACCTGCGGCCCTCGCCCAAGCACCACCCGGTCGAGCGATGGGTGCCGCCGGAGGAGTTCGCCGAGCTCGGCGCGGAGGCCGAGGAGCTGGGATTTGCCGGCGTGATGTCGGGGCCGCTCGTGCGGTCCTCCTACCGGGCAGGCCGCCTGTACCGGCAGGCGATCGAGCAGCGGTCGCGCCCGGTATCCTCACCCCATGGTAAATAAGCCCGGCAAGGCCGCGAGCAAGAAAGCCGGGGCCGACGCGGATACCCCGGGCCGCTTCAAGCAGATCGGGATGGTCGCGGGGATCATCCGCAAGGCCAATCCCCGGGCGCTGCCGATCATCGCGGCGGCGGCCCTCGCCGTCATCGCAATCTTCGTCGTGGCCGGCCTGCTGACGCACCTGGCGGGCTTCCTGATCCCGCTCGGCGTGCTGCTCGGCCTTATGACTGCGATGATCTTGTTCGGGCGGTTCGCCCAGTCCGCGCAGTATGCGGCCATCGCGGGCCAGCCGGGCGCCGCGGCGGCCATCCTGCAGAACATGCGCGGCAACTGGACGGTCACCCCGGCGATCGCCGCCAACCGGAACATGGACGTGGTGCACCGCGCCGTGGGCCGGCCGGGCGTCGTGCTGGTCGGCGAGGGCTCCCCCAGCCGGCTGGCGGGCCTGCTGGCGGCGGAGAAGAAGCGCGTGTCGCGGGTGGCCTACGAGGTACCGATCTACGACATCCAGGTCGGCGATGACTCCGGCCAGGTGGCTATCCGGCAGCTGCAGAAGCACATCATGAAACTGCCCCGCAATCTCAAGGGCCCGGCGGTGGCCGACCTGAACTACCGGCTCAAGGCGCTGCCGCAGACGCTGCAGATGCCCAAGGGGCCGGTGCCCCGCAACGCGCGGATGCCCAAGATGCCGCGCCCCAAGTCGCGCTAGCCCCCGACCGCTCGGCGGCCAGGCCCGGTTCCGGCTCCGCCGGGCCGGGCCTGCTGCGTGCGGGCCTGCTACCGCGGGACGACTTACATCCGCAGGACGACGGTCCTGGCCGCCTTGTCGTGCAGGCCGCGCAGATCCCGGTCGAAGACCAGCGGCGGCACCACCAGCAGCAGCAGGACCGTCCGCAGCAGGCCCGCCACCAGGCCCACCGGCCGGCTGTCCAGCCGGGCTACCCGGATGCCGGTCAGCCGCTTGCCCAGGGTCAGGCCGGTCAGCGAGGTCAGGAGCCAGGTCTCGGCCGCGAAGAAGACGATCGTCCAGGCCTGGGTGCGGAAGATGGCCAGCGAGATCAGGGAGCAGGCCAGCCAGTCGATGACCAGGGCGCCCAGCCGCCGGCCGACCCCCGCCACCGAGCCGGATCCCGCCTCGGGCAGTCCCAGGTCCCGGCCCGGGTAGCGGTCTGCGTCGCTGTCGTCCGGCTTATCCGAGAGGGCGGCCCGGCCGGCCGGGCCGCCGGCCTGCGGGGCGCTGGCCCCGCCCGCGCGTGCGTTGCTCACGTGGCCACGGTATCCGGATCGCGCCGGTGGGGCGACCGCGGCCGGAGCCGCCGGGCCTGTCATGCTGGATGCGGGGGTAGCGGCAGGCCGGGGAGGCCGCCGCCGGGCCGGCGGCCGGGAGCCGCGGGGCGGCGTGATGGCCAGCCAGTTCCGGTTCGGGCCGGTTTGCGAGGTCCGCAGCGCGCCGGGGGGAAGCGCCGCGTAACACGGGCGAAACATCCGGGACACTGCCAGGAAACCGCTCGCGGCTAGCCTCGCAAGCGCGCCAGGCAGCCGGCGCACGGGCCGGCCACAGCAGCGTCAAGGGAGAGCGATGTTCAGCAGCGGCGACGAGATCCTGCGGTACATAGAGTCCGAGGGGGTGCAGTTCGTCGACGTCCGGTTCTGCGACCTGCCCGGCACGATGCAGCACTTCACCGTGCCGGCCGAGAACTTCGGCGAGAGCGTCTTCAGCGACGGGCTCATGTTCGACGGCTCGTCCATCCGCGGGTTCCAGCAGATTCACGAGTCCGACATGCTGCTGCTGCCCGACCCGACCACGGCGGTCATGGACCCGTTCCGGGCGCACAAGACGCTCAACCTGACGTTCTTCGTGCATGACCCGCTGACCGGCGAGCCCTACAGCCGCGACCCGCGCAACATCGCCCGCAAGGCCGAGGACTACCTGCGCGGCAGCGGCATCGCCGACACCGCCTACTTCGGCCCGGAGGCGGAGTTCTACATCTTCGACTCGGCGCGGTATGAGACCGCCGCGCACGAGGGCTACTACCACATCGACTCGATCGAGGGCGCCTGGAACACCGGCCGTGACGAGCCGGGCGGCAACCTCGGCTACAAGCCCCGCTACAAGGGCGGTTACTTCCCGGTCCCGCCGATGGACCACTACACCGACCTGCGCTCGGAGATGGTGCGCAAGCTCATCGAGTGCGGCATCGAGGTCGAGATGCAGCACCACGAGGTCGGCACCGCCGGGCAGGCCGAGATCGACATCCGGTTCTCCAGCCTGCTGCACTCGGCCGACCAGCTGATGCTCTACAAGTACGTGATCAAGAGCGTCGCCCGGGCGGCCGGCAAGACCGTCACCTTCATGCCCAAGCCGCTGTTCGGCGACAACGGGTCCGGCATGCACTGCCACCAGAGCCTGTGGAAGGACGGCAGCCCGCTGTTCTACGACGAGGCCGGCTATGCCGGGCTGTCGGACACCGGCCGCTACTACGTGGGCGGGCTGCTGGCGCACGCCCCGTCGCTGCTGGCCTTCACCAACCCGACGCTGAACTCCTACCACCGCCTGGTCCCCGGCTACGAGGCGCCGGTCAACCTGGTCTACTCCCAGCGCAACCGGTCGGCCTGCGTGCGGATCCCGATCACCGGCCCGAGCCCCAAGGCCAAGCGGCTGGAGTTCCGGGTGCCCGACCCGTCGGCCAACGCCTACCTGGCCTTCGCCGCCATGCTGATGGCCGGCCTGGACGGCATCAAGAACAAGATCGAGCCGCCCGAGCCGGTCGACAAGGACCTGTACGAGCTGCCGCCCGACGAGGCCCGGTCGATCCCGCAGGTGCCCGGCTCGCTGGAGACCGTGCTCGACACGCTCGAGCGGGACCACGAGTACCTGCTGGAGGGCGGGGTGTTCACCCCGGACCTGATCGAGACCTGGCTGGACTACAAGCGGCTGAACGAGATCGACTCGATGCGGCTGCGCCCGCACCCGCACGAGTTCGAGCTCTACTACGACTGCTAGCCGTAACGGAGCCGGGCCGGACGTCCTCCGGAAGGCCTGGTCACCGTCTCGGCCCTGAGCTTGTGACAGCGGAAGCCCGCAGGAAGATCGCGCATCCTCCGGCGGGCTTCTGCATGTCCGCTGTGCCGCCCGGCCGGAAGCTGCGGCCGGCGGCCCTGACCGACGTCCGCGCTGGCACCGGCGAGCCAGCGACATTCAACCGGATGGTTGACCGTTGCCGCGACGTGCCCTATATTCAACCTACTGGTTGAATGAAACCCGAGGGGGATCGCATGGGGCGCATCGCGGCAGTGGAGTACCTGACCCTGGACGGCGTATTCGAGGACCCGGCCTGGACCCGGCCGTACTTTGACGAGGCCGTCGCGGCCTTCCAGGCCGAGGCGATGGGCTGGGCGGACGCACTGCTGCTCGGCCGGGTGACCTACGACGGCATGAGCCAGGCGTGGCCGGCGATGGGAAACGACCCGGCCACCGGTGGCGACATCATGAACTCGATCGGCAAGTACGTGCCGACCTCGACGCTGACCGAGCCGGCGTGGAACGCGACGTTCCTGTCCGGCGACGTCGTCAAGGCGGTCACCGAGCTGAAGGCCGGGGACGAGAACCTGGTCATCTACGGCAGCGGGCAGCTCACCGAGACGCTGCGCGCCGCGGGCCTGATCGATGAGTACCGGCTGCTGATCGGCCCGGTCATCAAGGGCGGCGGTCGCCGGCTCTTCACCGGACCGGCCCCGGCCACGTTCACCGTCACCAGCAGCGCCGCGGCACCGTCGGGGATGACGCTGCTCAAGCTGACAGCGCAGTAGTGGCACCCGCCGGCACCGCCGAAGCCCTCAGCCTGACATTCGGCGCGCTCGCCGATCCGACGCGCCGGACCATCCTCGCCCGGCTGGCTGAGGGCGACGCCGGCGTCAGCGAGCTCGCGGCGCTGTTCCCGGCCATCTCGCTCCAGGCGGTGAGCAAGCACCTGCAGGTGCTGGAGCGGGCCGGGCTGGTAGCCCGCGGCCGCATCGCCCGCCAGCGCCCGGCTCACCTGCGGGCCGAGCCCATCGCCGAGGCCAGCGCCTGGCTCGCGTATTACCGGCGCTTCTACGACGAGTCGCTCGACCGGCTGGGCGAGCACCTGGCCCGCCTGCAGGGAGCCGGGCCTGCGGGCAGCGAGCCGGGAGGATCCTGAGCCATGGTGGAGCTGGACATCGTCCGCACCTACGCCGCGCCGCGTCAGCTGGTGTGGGATGCGTGGACCGATCCCGACCAGATCGCCCAGTGGTGGGGGCCGCGGGGCATCAGCACGCCGCGCGAGTCCATCGAGATCGACCTGCGTCCCGGCGGCCGGATGAGCTTCGAGATGGTCGACGACGCCACCGGCGCCCGGTACCCGAACAGCGGCACCGTGGTGGAGGTCGACCCGCCGGCGAAGCTGGTCTGGTCCGATGACGGCTTCGGGGACGGCAGCGGCCGGGGCACCGCTACCGTCACCTTCACCGAGGTCGATGCCATGACGACAACGCTCCGCGTGCACATCGTCGCCGACTTCACCGACGAAGTCCGGGCCGGCGCGGAGCAGGGCTGGGGCAGCCAGCTTGACAAGCTCGCCGACTTCCTCGCCGCCTGACGCCGTCCGCATCTCACCGTCCGCAGCCCGGCTCAGCTTGCGGGTACTGACCAGTGACAGCTGAGCCGGGCGTGGCCAGGTGGGGCGCACGAGCCCAGATAACACGACTGGCCAGGCGTAACGGGGTATCCCGGCGCGCCTGGCCAGTTATCCTCCCGTGGGGTCTATCTGCGGACTCCGGGAGGGGAACCGACTCATGCAGCACAGCAGGCTCTGGCGCGCCACGGCCCTGATCGCGGCCGCCTGCGGGCTGGCCGGCCTCGGCACCGCGGCCTCGGCCGCAGCCGCCGCCAGCCCGGCCGCCGTCACCGTCACCATCGCCACCAAGTCCGCGGTCCCGAAGGTCAGCGGCGACACCCTCGTGGTGTTCCTGGGCCCGCGGAAGACGAACAAGGCCACGGTGCACGGCACCGTCACCGGCGCCGAAGCCGGCGATACGGTCACGCTGCTGCGAGAGTCGTTCGGCGGCGCCAGCTTCCAGCCGGTCGCGCACCACGAACTGCGGGCCGGCAGCGGCTATTCGTTCACCGTCCAGCCGTCCCGGCGGGCCCGGTACCAGGTCCAGGTCACCGGCAGCGACATCACCGGAACGCCGCCGGCCTCCCCCGTCGCCACCGTCTACGTCACGCCGCACGCCTCGGTCACCGGCGGGCGGCACTGCGGCCGCCCCGTCTGCCGCATCAAGCTGAAGGTCTGGGTCAAGGTCCCGACCGTCGCCTACCGCGCCGAGGCGGCCAAGCACTGGTACCTGTACTCGCGGCTGAAGCTGGCCGCGCACCGCAAGCCGGCCCCGCCGACCGTGCTGCGGCTGAACACCCATGCCACCGCCAGCAGGCGGGTGAAGCTGCACAGCTACGAGTTCGTGGTCACCCTCCGGTACAAGTTCCGGGTCGGCAATCACGGTTACCGGTGGCGGGTCAGTTTCTGCACGAAGGACGCCGTGGGCACCGACGGCATCGGGCTGCCCGGCCACCATGCCTGCGGGAACAAGTGGATTAGCGCGAGCCGGGCCTATCTCGGATAGACGGGCCCGGCCGGGCCCGGCGGGGCAGTAATTGCCCTAATATCGCAGGTGATCCCGATTCCTTCCTGTCGGATCCGGCCCCGCCTGGTTTGCGCACCTGGCGGGGCTGCTGACTCTGGGCCGCTGCTGCCTGGCCTCAGCCGGGAACGCGCCCGGAGGCTGGGCGCAGCCCCAGCGCCGGGTAGGGGCCGAGCCCCGGGGCCTGCCAGTGCCGGGTGGCCGTCAGCAGGTCGCGGGTCAGGGTCAGCACGGCCGGCAGCTCCCCGGTGACAGCCAGCTCGGCGGCCAGCGTCCGCCACCGGTGCCGCAGCAGCTGCCGCCAGCCCGGCGATGGCCGCTCGCCGGTCAGCGGCGCGTCGCCGGCCAGCGCCCCGGCCAGCAGCGAGCCGAGCGAGTTCAGCGTCCAGGCGGCCATGGCCTGCCGCACGCCGCCCTGCCACCTCGTGTCGTCGGCCAGGTCCGGGTACACCGCCACGACCGCGGCCCGGTAGGCCTCCTCGGCCTCGGTCACCAGCGCGTGCGGCAGCGCGAACACGCACCAGCAGCTGCTGAACGGCATCCGCAGGTAAGCGGCGTCCAGGAAGACCGGGTGAAAGCCGGCGGTCTCGAAATCCAGGAACTGCACCCCGCCCGGCGTGACCAGGTTGTTGTCCGGGCAGACGTCGCCCGGCGAGAACACCTGGTGCTCCGGCGCCCCGGCGAACTCGGTGAGCTGGCGCAGCTCGGCGGCCAGGCCGTCCGGCACCCGCCGCACCCCGAGCCGGGCGGCGCGCTCGGCGGTGGCCTGGATCCGCTCGCCGAGCCTGGCCACGTAGCCCGCCCCCGGCGCGCCGCCGTAGCGGGCCAGCAGCCCGGCATGCTCGGCCGTCCGGCCCGCCCCGTGCGCCGCGAGCTGGCCCAGGGCGGCCGCCCAGCCGGCCAGCGCCGAGCCCGCCGCCCGCGCCGCCCCCGGCGCCTGGCCGTCCAGCAGCAGGTCAGCCAGGCTCGGCGCCTGGCCCAGGTCCGACAGCACGACCGTCAGCAAGCTGCGGTCGGCGGCCAGCAGCCGCGGCGCGAGCCCGGATCCGGCTGCGAGGGTCAGGCCGGCGGCCTCGGCGGCGAAGCTGGCCGCACCGTCGTCGTCGCGGGGGAATGTCTTGACCACCACCGAGCCGCCGCCCGGCTCCCGGCAGCGCAGCACCGCTGACCGGGCACTGTGCGCCAGCGGCACCGGGTCACTCAGCGGCACGCCCAGCGCCGCCGCGCCGGCCGCGACCGCGCTGGCCACCCCGGCCCGGGCGTCCGTGCTCACTGGTCCGTGCTCAGCCGCGGGTGTCGCCGGGCGGATGCTCGGCGAACCACTGCGCGATGCCGGGCATGTGCTCCTCGAAGTTGCCCGGAGCCGAGATGTTGAGTGCCCCGGCCCGCTCAGCGCCGCGGTTCTCGAAGTCGTGGGTCATGTTGCCCGGCACCAGGACGAACGACCCGGCGCCCGCCTCGATCCACTCGGTGCCGACCAGCACGCTCATGGTTCCGGCGAGAACGTAGAACACGTCGTCCTCGGGATGGGAGTGCGCGCCGGGCCCCCTGGTGTGCGGGTCGAGCCACCACTCCGAGATCGAGTACAGCTGGCCGGTCTCGGCCCCGTCGGCCTTGAAGACCGCCGAGATGGCGCCCATCGGGTACTCCCGGCCCTCGCCGGGCCCCAGCACGACCGGGCGCCGGACGGCGGCACTGCTGCTGTCGTCGGGCATCGTCGCTCCCCTCACTCGCCTCCAGGCTAGTTCGCGGGCGGCGGGTCAGTCGCGCGGCAGGCCGCGGCGGGCCCTGGCGCGCTCAGCGGTCCCGGTCGTCCTGCTCGTCGTGATGGATCCGGTCCAGGCACACCGCCACCGAGAGGATCAGCGCGTCGTCCTGGCCGGGCGCGATGTCCACGCCGTAGGTGTCCCGCAGCCGGAACCAGGACCGCGAGATCTGCGCCAGCACCCCGCCATTCCCGCGGATCTCGAACTCCTTGTCCAGCACGTTGCCGACTGCCTCCAGCTGCTCGCCGCCGGCCAGCTCCACGGTCGAGCGGTGCCGCAGCGGCGAGAACAGCGCCTTGCGCACCGTCGCGATGACCTGGCCGTCCCGCTCGATGTTCATGCCGTCGTGCAGGCTCAGCAGCTTCTTGCGGACGACCGCCACGATCTGGCCCGAGGTGTCCTTGAGCTCGAACGTCTCGCGCAGCCGCAGGGCCTTGCCGTCCACCAGGTAGACCTGGCTGCCCTGCTCATCGGTGACCCAGAAGTCGTCGCCGATGGCAAAGATCTTTTCCCGGACTAGATAGCGCATACCCGACATGGTGTCACGCGCGGCGGCCGTTGCGGGCCCGCCGCGCTGCGGGCGCGCTGCGCGGCCGGGCGCCGCCGCCTTACGGCGCGAGGCTCCCGATCATCTGGCGCAGCACGGAGAACTCCTCCTGGTCGTTGGCGGTGCGGCCGTGCGGCTGGCGGAAATGCCGCACGCCCAGCGCGATGTCGCTCAGGTCCCAGCGGACCCGGAACAGCTCCAGCAGGTCGGGCTCCGGGGTGACCCCGGTGGCGGCGGCGTAGGCGGCCAGGACGGACCCGTCGCCGGGATCCAGGTCCCACAGGTCCCGCTCGGGCTGCGCGACCAGCACCGTGTCCCAGTCGATGAGCCGCCAGCCGCCCGGCGCGCGCATCGTATTGCCGGGATGCGGCTCGCCGTGGGTGAGCACCGCCCGCCCGGCCCGGCCGCGGGCCTGGCCGGCCAGCTCGTCATAGCGGGCCAGCAGCCGGGTGACAAGCTCCGCCCGGCCGGCCAGCAGGTCCCGGGCGGCGGCCGCGTACGGCCCGCACTCCGCCGCGCCGCCGGCGCCGGGCGGCGGGCCGGCGCCGAGTGCTGCCTCCAGCTCGTCGCGCTGCGGGATCCAGAAATCGTCGGTCCCGGCCAGCGCGGTGACCGCGGCCGGCGCGGTGTGCACGCCGATCACCATGTCGAGCACCGCGCGCCCGTGGCCGGCCTGCAGGTCCTGCTGGTCCCAGGTGAAGCTCTCCCCCGCGATCAGCGGGTACAGCGAGACCGCGAACCGCTCCCCGGCGGGCTGCACCGGCTCGCCGTCGCGGGCCGGCACCGGCGCCACCACGAAGTCCCGCCCGCTGCTGCTCAGCCCGGTGGCGGCGGCCAGCGATGCGCGGAGCCGGCCGGCGGCCGCCGCGACCGTGTCGCCTGCCCGCAGCAGCCGGGTGCCCAGGTCATCGGCGGTGACGAACCACCGGGCGCCGCCGGCGTCGGTCAGGTCCCAGTGATGGCTGCCCCAGCCGACCGGCCGGTAGGCCAGGGCCGCGGCGGTGATATCCCAGCCGCGCCTGAGCGCAGCGGTCAGCTCGGCCTCGGGCAGGTCATCGGGCGGCGCCAGCATGCCCGGTACGGTAGGCGCAGCCCACCCGGCCGCGCATCCTGATTTCCGCCGGATGAGCTCATGCCAGGCCGCCGGGCGAGTTATGCCGGGCCGGCCGGGCGGCCGCCGGTTCCGGGCACGACCAGGCCCGACTCATAGGCCAGGATCACCGCCTGCACCCGGTCGCGCAGCCCGAGCTTGAACAGCACCGAGCTGACGTGCGACTTCACCGTCTGGCCGGCCAGCCCCAGCCGCCCGGCGATCTCGGCGTTGGCCAGGCCGCCGGCCACCAGCAGCAGCACCTCGTGCTCGCGCGGGGTGAGGCTGGCCAGTTCCGGCGGCGGCCGCAGGGCGGCCCGGCCGGCGAACTCGGCGATCAGCCGGCTAGTCACGGCCGGGGCGAGGAGCGCCTCGCCGCCGCCGACCACCCGGACCGCGGTGAGGATCTCCTCCGGGGTGGCGTCCTTGAGCAGGAAGCCGCTGGCCCCCGCGCGCAGCGCGTCGTAGACGTAGTCGTCCAGGTCGAAGGTGGTCAGGACCAGGACCCGCGGCGGCTGCGGGCCGGCGGTGAGCTGCGCGGTGGCGGTGATCCCGTCCATGACCGGCATCCGGATGTCCATCAGGACGACGTCGGGGCGCGCCTGGCGGGCCAGCCGGATGGCCTGCTCGCCGTTGCCGGCCTGGCCGACCACGGTCAGGTCCGGCTGGGATTCCAGCAGCGCGGTGAAGCCGAGCCGGACTACCGCCTGGTCGTCGGCGATGAGCACGCGCAGCGGCGCGGCCCCGTCCGGCCCGGCATCGCTCGTTACCGCCGGAACCTGGCGGCCGCCGCGGTCCCCGTCCCGGCCGGTCATGGGGCCGCCTGGCCGCCGGGCGCGCCGGGCGCGGGACCAGCGGGGCCGGCCGGCAGGGCGGGCCCCGGCGGCCGGGCCGGGCCCGGCGGGGCGGGCAGCACCGCGCTGACCGCGAACCCGGCCGCCCCGTCCGGGCCGGCGATGATCTGGCCGCCCAGCATGGCCACCCGCTCGCGCAGGCCGGTCAGCCCGAACCCGGCCACGGGCAGCGGGTCACGCGGCGCCGGCCGGGCCGGGGCGCCGTTGCGGACAGTCACGGCCAGCACGTCCCGCTGGTAGTCCAGGGTGACCCGGACCTGGCTGCCCGGCGCGTGCCGCCCGGCGTTGGTGACGGCCTCCTGGACGATGCGGTAGCCGCACAGCTCGGCGGAGCCGGGCAGCGGCCGGACGGACCCGGTCGTCACCGAGGTCACCGCCGTCCCGGCGCTGCGGGCGCGGGCCAGCAGACCGGGCAGGTCGGCCAGCCCCGGCTGCGGCGCTGCCTCCGCCGCCCGGTCCGGGTCGCGCAGCACGCCGAGGACCGCCCGCAGCTCGGTCAGTGCCGTCCGGGCCTGCTGGGCGATCTCGGCGAACGCCTCGGCGCCTGGCTCGGGCAGGCTGCCGATGGCGTACGGGGCGGTGCCCGCCCGCACCGCGATCATCGAGACGTGATGCGCGACGACGTCGTGCAGCTCGCGGGCGATGGCGGCGCGCTCGCGGGCCAGTACCTCGCGCTCGCTGACGGCGCGCAGCCGCGCGGTCGTCGCGGCCTGCGTGACGGCGGCCTGGCGGCGGGCGCGCAGCGTCTCCCCCGCGCCCCAGGCCGCGATGACGGCCAGCGCCTCGGCCAGCGTCGCGTCCCACGGGCTGGCGCCGGGCACCCCGGCCGCGGTGAGCACGGCCAGCTCCGAGGCGAGGAGCGCCGCCACCGCGGCGCGGCGGCTGAGGACCAGCGGGCAGGCGGCCAGGGCCAGCAGCCAGCCGGCGATGGCCGGGACCGGCCAGACCAGCCGCCCCCAGATCATGAACACGGCGCCCGCGGTCAGCAGGACCGTGATGGCGGCGGCCGGGTACCGGCGCAGCAGCGCGACCGGGGTGGTGGCGGCCAGCGCCACCAGCGGCAGCGCGGGGCCGAGCGGCGAGAACTGCTGCGGCAGCGCGATCAGCGCGGTGACGGCGAGCAGCACCGCCACGATGACCGGGCCGCGGGGGCGCCGGAAGTCGGCCAGCAGGACGCTCAGCGCCCGCTCCACCAGCTCGCCCGGCCAGGACGTGCGGGAAGCCGCGGTGACCGGCGGGCCGGGCCGCCGCGGCGAGGCGGAGGTTGTCACCCGTTCAGCATGCCCCTCCGGGCCAGATTGCGCCGCCTCCCCGGGTCCGGGCCTGCCCCCTACCGCGGTATCACCCGGCCCGGGCAGTCAGCCGGGCGGTCCAGCCGGGCGCTAGCCGTAGAACAGCCGCTCCATGACGGTGCGGGCCTGGCGCGCGGCCCGCCGCCAGTCCTCGTCGAGCTGCTGGGCGCCGTCCGGCGGGTAGCCGAGCAGCCGGGCCACCACCGCCAGCTCGGCGGCCGCCGACGGCAGCGCGTCCGAGCCGCGGCCGCGCAGCAGCATCACCCCGTCCCGGATCCGCGCGGCCAGCTGCCAGGCGGTGCTCAGCGCCGCCACGTCCGCGGCACCGGCCAGCCCGGCGTCGCGGGCCGCCTCCAGCGCGGCCAGCGTCGCGGTGGTGCGCAGTCCCGGCACCGCGTGCGCATGCCGCAGCTGCAGCAGCTGCGCCACCCACTCCACGTCGGCCAGCCCGCCGGGCCCGAGCTTGAGGTTGAGGGTCCGGTCCATGCCGCGCGGCATCCGCTCGGCTTCCATCCGGGCCTTGATTCGCCGGATTTCCCGAACGGAATCCTCGCCGATCCCGCCCTCGGGATAGCGGATCTCGTCGGCCAGCTCCGTGAACGCCGCGCCCAGGGCGGCGTCGCCCGCCACGAACCCGGCCCGCAGCAGGGCCTGGGCCTCCCACGGCACCGACCAGCGCCGGTAGTAGGCCCGGTAGGAGGCCAGGGTGCGGACCAGCGGCCCCTGCCGACCCTCGGGCCGCAGCCCGGCATCCACGGCCAGCGCCGGGTCCGGGCCGGGCCGGGCCAGCAGGGCCCGCAGCCGCTCGGCCACCGCATGGGCGGCGCGAGTCGCGGCCTCCTCCGCGGCACCCGGCACCGGGTCGTGCACGAACAGCACGTCGGCATCGCTGGCGAAGCCCATCTCCTGGCCGCCGAAGCGGCCCATCGCGATGACCGCGATCCGGGTGGGCAGCGGCCCGGCCGCCGCCTCCGCCTCGGCGACGGCAGCCTCCAGCGCGGCGCCGACGGTGACCGCCGCGACGCTGGTCAGGGCGATGCCGCGGTCCTGCACGGTGGCCAGGCCGAGGACGTAGGCCATGGCGGTGCGCAGCAGCTCGCGGCGGCGGATGGCCAGCACCACGCCGGCGGCCTGCTCCGCGGCGGCGTGCCGGCGCACCGCGGCGTGCGCCTCATCGCGCAGCGCGGCGGCCGGCCGCGGCGTCAGCTCCGCGTCGTCGGCCAGCATCGCGACCGCCTCCGGGGCGCGCAGCAGCAGGCCGGCGGCGTACCGGCCGGAGGCCAGCAGCCGGGCCATCCGCTGGGCCACGATCGTGTTGTCGCGCAGCAGCCGCAGGTACCAGGGCGAGTTGCCGAGCGCCTCGCTGACCTGGCGGAAGGCCAGCAGCCCGGCGTCCGGCTGGGGGGCGTCGGCGAACCAGCCGAGCAGCACCGGAAGCAGGGTGCGCTGGATGGCGGCCCGGCGGCTGACCCCGGAGCTGAGCTCCTCGATGTGCCGCAGCGCCCCGGCCGGGTCGGCGTAGCCGAGGGCCTCCAGTCGCTGGACTGCTGCCTCGGGGGTGAGCCGGACGGCCTCGCCGGGCAGCCGGGCCACCGCGTCGAGCAGCGGCCGGTAGAACAGCTTCTCGTGCAGCTGCCGGACCTCGCCCGCCTGGCGCCGCCACTGGCTGGTCAGCTCCCTGGCCGGGTCACCGCGGCCGCCGCCGTCGCCGCTGTCGCCCGGCTGCATCCGGCGCAGCGCCCGGCCGACCTGGCGCAGGGTGGCCGGATCCTCGGGCAGGGTGTGCGTGCGGCGCAGCCGGCGCAGCTGCAGCAGGTGCTCGACGCTGCGCAGGAACCGGTAAGCGCCGGCCAGCCCGGCCGCGTCGGCCCGGCCGACATACCCGCCGGCGGCCAGCGCCGCCAGCGCGGCCAGGGTGCCGCCCGCGCGCAGCGTGTCGTCGGCCCGGCCGTGCACCAGCTGCAGCAGCTGGACGGCGAACTCGATGTCGCGCAGCCCGCCGGGGCCGAGCTTCAGCTCCCGCCCCGCCTCGTCGGCGGGCAGGCTGCCCAGCACCCGGCGGCGCATCGCCTGGACGTCGGCGACGAAGTCCGGGCGCTGCGCGGCCTGCCACACCAGCGGCCCGACGGTCGCGGTGTAGGCGGCGCCCAGCTCCGCATCGCCCGCCACCGGCCGGGCCTTGAGCAGCGCCTGGAACTCCCACGTCTTGGCCCAGCGCTCGTAGTAGGCGCGGTGGCTGGACAGGGTGCGGACCAGCGGCCCGTCGCGGCCCTCGGGGCGCAGGTTCGGGTCGACCGGGAACAGCGTCCCCTCGGGGGCGGCCTGGGAGCAGACCCGGATCATGGCGCTGGCCAGCGCGGTCGCGGTGCGCAGCGCGGCCGCCTCCGCCTCCGGGCCGCCGGCCTCGCCCGCCGGGGCGGCCACGAAGATGACGTCGACGTCGCTGGCGTAGTTCAGCTCCCGGCCGCCGCACTTGCCCATCGCGATCACCGCCAGCCGGGCCGGCGCGGCCCCGGCCGGCAGGCTGGCCTCGGCGATGAGCAGGGCGGCGGCCAGCGCCGCGGCGGCCAGGTCGGCCAGCTCGGCGGTCACGTTCTCCAGCGGGTCGGCACCGGTCAGGTCCCGGGCGCTCAGGTGCAGCAGCCGCCGCCGGTAGGCCAGCCGCAGCCCGGTAGCCGGGTCCTGCCCGCCGGCCCGGGCCTGCTGCACGGCGGTGCGCAGCCCGGCGGCCAGCTCCGCTGCCGAGGGCCGGTCCAGCGCCTGCGGCCCGGCCAGCACCCGCCAGTCTTCCGGGCGGCGGGCCAGGTGGTCGCCGAGCGCGGCGCTGGCGCCCAGCACGGTGATCAGCCGGTCCCGCAGGCCCTCATCGGCGCGCAGCGCCGCCATCAGCGCGGCATCCGGCGCCATCCGGGCCAGCGCGGCCAGCGCCAGATCCGGGTCGGCCGAGGCGGCCAGCGCCTCGGTCAGCGGGGCGTCCGACCCCGGCACATCCAGCCCGAGGTCGTCGGTGAGCAGGGCCTGGGCGCGCGCGGTGTCGGCGAAGCCCAGCGCGGCCAGCAGCCCGGCCAGGGTCCCGCGCGGCATGCTCACCCCAGCACGGTATCGGGCGGCCGGCGCGCCGGAAATGACCCGGCACCGGCCGGCCGCGGGTGTGTCACCCGCGGCCGGCCGGACGCCGGCCGAGCCGGAAGCGTCCCGGCTGCGGTCAGGCGATGATGGTGACCAGGCCGGTGTGCAGGTCATAGTGGCCGCCAGCCACCATCAGCCCGTCCCGCCTGATCAGGTCCCGGATCAGCGGCTGGCGCTCCAGCCGCCGGACCGTCAGCCGGGTCTGCGCCCGGGTGGTGTTGTTGAGCTGGCTGCCGGGCTGGTGCAGCGCGGCACGGTAGGCCGGCCGGAGCGCGTCGACGACCGCCTGGATGTGGCCCGGGGCCTGGCCGCCGCTGCTGATCAACTTGATGGCATCGTTCACTGCGCCGCAGCCGGAGTGACCCAGGACCAGCAGCAGGCGCGTCGAGGACCAGGTCGCCGGGCCGTACTCGATGCTGCCCAGCACGACCCGCTCGTCGATGGCCTGCGCCCCGGTGCGGACGGTGAGGATCTCGCCGAGCCCGCAGTCGAAGACCAGCTCCGGCGGCACCCGCGAGTCGATGCACGACACCACCGTGGCGAACGGGCTCTGCCCCGTGGCCAGGTGATGCCGCCACCACCTCGACTGACGCGGATGGCGGGCCTGGCCGAGCACCCAGCGCCGGTTTCCCGCCAGCAGGATGCGCAGCGCCTCCCGCGGGCCCGGCCGGCGGCCGTCCGGGCCCGCGCCGTCCGCGAGCTCGTCCGGGCCCGGGCCCGGATCTCCCGCGGCGGCCTGCGCGGGTGGCGCCCCGGCCAGCACCGAGCCGGCCAGCCCGGCCGCGGCTGCGCCCGACAGGGCCAGGCCCGATGCCGCCAGGCCCGCGTTCCCCGCCGTCCCCAGAAAGCCCCGGCGGGTCACGCCGGGCTGCTGTATGTCTGTCATTTGCTCCCCCGACCGCGCCAGGGCCCCCGCCCCGGCAGGCCCGGTTCCTACCCGGGCGGCCGGGCGCGCATGCCCCGGGCCAGCCCGCGGCGGCCCTGGCCGGCCGCCGGAGCAGGCGCGGCGGCAGCGCCAGGAGGACTATGGCGGGTAGCTTCCTTACCGGCGCGCCAGCGCCAGGGCGGTCAGCGGGAGGGACAGCGGATGCGGGCAGCAGGAGTACGCCAGGCGGGCGGCGAGATCGAGCTGCTGGAGCTGCCGGCGCCGCGGCCGCTGCGGGCCGGCGAGGTGCTGATCCAGGTCCGGGCCGCCGGGGTGGGCAACTGGGATGAGTTCGTCCGCACGGGCGGCTGGGACACTGGCATCCGGCCGCCGATGGCGCTGGGCGTGACCGCCGCCGGGCTGGTCACCGCGGTCGCGGACGCAGCGGACAGCTGGCTGGCCGGCCGCCGGGTGACGACCCACTCGCTGCCGCTGCGCGACCAGGGCTGCTGGGCCGAGCAGTTCATCGCCGCCGCCGCCGACGTCACCCCGCTGCCACCCGGCATCCCCGATGACGTGGCCGCCGCGCTACCGGTGCCCGTGCTCACCGCCGCCCAGGTACTGGCCGCCCTCGAGGTACGGGAGAGCCAGACGGTGCTGGTGCACGGCGCTGGCGGTGTCACCGGCGGCCTGCTGGTCCAGCTGGCCGGGCTGACCGGAGCCCGGGTCATCGCCACCGCCGGGCCGGCCAGCGCTGACCGGGTCGCCTCGCTGGGCGCCGATGCGGTGCTGGACTACCGGCAGCCCGGCTGGCCCGGCCAGGCCCGGATGCTGACCCACGGCGGCGCCGACGCCGCGGCCAGCGCGACCCGCGGCGGCAGCCAGGCCGCGCTGGCCGCCACCCGGGACGGCGGCGCGCTGGCCACCATCACCGGCGACCCGCCGGCGGCCGAGCGCGGGATCCGGGTCCGCGACGTCCAGGTGGCGCCGGACGGCACCGCGCTGCGGCGGCTGACCGGGCTGCTGGCGGGCGGCGCTCTCACCGTGCCGGTGGCGGCCTGCTATCCGCTGGAACAGGCCGGGGCGGCCCTGGAGCTGGCGCGGCGCGGCACCCACGGCGTGGCGCTTGTCTTGTGCCCGGCCGGGCCGGGCGGGCCGCGATAACCTGCCGCTATGGAACAGGCCTGGCCGGATGCCTCTTACGAGCAGTGGCGGGACACCTGCGACACGCTGCACGCCCATACCCAGGTACTGGGGAAGCTGGCCGCCACGCTGGCGCCGCCCGAGCCGCAGCTCCAGCACGCGGCGCTGCGGCTGACCGCGCGGGGCTGGGAGACCGCCCCGCTGCCGGCGCCGGACGGCTCCGGGTCCCTGGTCATCGCCCTGGACCTGCGCGCTCACGAGGCGGTGGTGGAGCACAGCGCCGGCGGCGGCCGGGCGGGCGCCCGGATCCCGCTCGCCCCGGACCGGGCCGTCGCCGACGTAACCAGCGACGTGCTGGCCGCGGTGCGCCAGGCCGGCGGGGACGTGGCGATCGACCCGACGCCGCAGGAAGTCCCCTGGACCGTGCCGCTGGACACCGACCGCGAGCACGCCACGTATGACCCCGGCCAGGTGGCCGCCTACTTTGCCGCCGCCACCCGGGCCGCGCTGGTGCTGGCCGCCTTCCGGGCGCCCTACCGCGGCCGGTCGACGCCGGTGAATGCCTGGTGGGGGTCGTTCGACCTGGCCGTCAGCCTGTTCTCCGGGCGCCCCGCCGAGCCGCCGTCCGGTGACTTCATCATGCGCAACGCCATGGACGCCCAGGAAGTCGCCGTCGGCTGGTGGCCCGGCGACCCGCGCTACGGCCGGGCCGCCTTCTACGCCTACGCCCATCCCGCGCCGGCCGGCTTTGCCGGGGCCGCCCTGCAGCCCGCCGCGGCCCGCTGGGAGGCGGGCCTGGGCGAGTACGTCCTGGACTGGGACGACGTCAGGTCCGCAGCGGACCCGCACGCCGCGGCGCTGGAGTTCGCCCGGTCAGCGTTCCGGCATTCCTGCACGGTGTGCGACTGGGACCCGGCCCTGGCCGCCAGCTCCGAGGGGACGCCGCCGCCGGTCACCTGACCACGCCGGGGCCGGGCGGTCAGCTGCCCGGGTCACAGCGCCGCGTACAGCGCCTGCTCGAAATCGGCGTAGAGCTGGAGCCCTTCGGGCGTGACGAACGGCAGGAAGTTGCTGTAGATCGAGGCGCAGATGCCGGCGCCGCGGTCGATCCAGAAGTGGGTGTTGCACAGCCCCGCCCACGAGCCCGACCCGGCGCGGCGCATGCCCGGCTGGTCGCGCGGGCTGAGCAGCAGGCCGTACCCCCACTTGAAGCCGGGGCCGACCGCGAGCGGCCCGCTGGAAGCCGGGTCGGCGGTCGGGATCTCGGCCGGGAAGTCGAGGTCGCCGATCTGGTTGGTGAAGGCGGCCTCGACGGTCTCCGGGGCCAGGATCCGGGTGCCGTCCAGCTCCCCGCCGCGCAGCAGCGCCTGCTCGAACCTGATGTAGTCGCTGGGCGGCCCGTACAGGCCGTGCCCGCCCGCCCAGTAGTCCGGCGCCTGGCTCAGGACCTCCCCGGCTGACACCCAGCCGCCGTCCTCGCCCCGGACATGCACCGGCGACGCGGCCGGCCGGTCGGCGTCGCTCATCAGGAAGCTGGTGCGGTCCATGCCCAGCGGCCCGGTCACGCCCTGCTTCACGGCCACGTCCAGGCTGACGCCGGTGACCGCCTCGACGACCTGGCCCAGCCAGTCGGTATTGATGCCGTAGATGAACGCGGTGCCAGGGTCGGCCAGCAACGGCGCCGACAGGCAGGAGCGCTGGCCGGCCACCACGTTGGGGATGCCGGTGGCCTGTTCCCACCGCACCAGGTCCTCGCTCCAGAACCAGTAGCCCAGGCCGGAGGTGTGGGTGATCAGCTGCCGCACCGTGGGCTGGGTGGCCGGCGGGCGCAGCCGCGGGGTGTCGCCGTCGAAGCCCGCCAGCACCTGCACCCCGGCGAACTCCGGGCAGTACTGCGCGACGGGCGCGTCCAGGTCGAGCCGGCCCTGCTCGGCTTCCTGCAGCGCGACGACGGTGGTGGGCAGCTTGGTCATCGACATGATCCGGAAGATCGTGTCCACGGTGGCCGGGTCAGCCTCCCCCGCGGCCCGCGGCCCGGCGGCGCCGGAGTAGATCACCCCGTCCCGGTCGGCGGCGATCGCCGCCACGTGCGGCACCGCCCCCGATTCCACTGCCTCGGTCAGGACCCGGTCGATGGCGGTGCCGTCTAATGCAGCCGACATGTGCTGCCCTCCCTCGCCCTCCGGCGCGCGCGGCATCAGCGATACCGCAGCATGCAAGGAGCGTGACACCAGGCGGCCAGGCGGGCAAGAGTCGCAGCAGGCACGCTGCCGCTCAGCCGGGGGTGCAGCGCGCCGGGGCCGCGCCGGCTAGAGGACCGGGAGGTAGCGGTCCAGCTCGAACTGGGTGACCTGGCGGCGGTACTCCTGCCATTCCTCGCGCTTGTTGCGCAGGAAGAAGTCGAAGACCTGCTCGCCCAGCGCCTCGGCGACCAGCTCACTGCGCTGCATGACGTTGATCGCGTCCGACAGGCTCTGCGGCAGCGGCTCGATGCCCAGGGCATGCCGCTCGGCTGAGGTCAGCGCCCAGACGTCATCCTCGGCGCCGGGCGGCAGCTCGTAGTCTTCCTCGATGCCCTTCAGCCCGGCGCTCAGGATGACCGCGAACGCCAGGTAGGGATTGCACGCCGGGTCGATGGACCGGAACTCGATCCGGGTGGCGTTGCCCTTCAGCGGCTTGTACATCGGCACCCGGATCAGCGCCGAGCGGTTGTTGTGCCCCCAGCAGATATAGGCCGGCGCCTCGCCGCCGGCGCCGGCGATCCGCTCGGTCCCGCCCCACAGCCGCTTGTAGGAGTTGACCCACTGGTTGCAGACCGCGGTGATCTCGGCGGCATGCCGCAGCAGGCCGGCGATGAACGACCGGCCGACCTTGGAGATCTGGAAGTCGGCGCCCGGCTCGTGGAAGACGTTGTGATCGCCCTCGAACAGCGACATATGGGTATGCATCCCGGAGCCGGGGTGCTCGCTGAACGGCTTGGGCATGAACGAGGCGTAGACCCCCTGCTGCAGCGCCACCTCCTTCATGGCCAGCCGGAACGTCATGATGTTGTCGGCGGTGCTCAGCGCGTCGGCATAGCGCAGGTCGATCTCCTGCTGGCCCGGCGCGCCCTCGTGGTGGCTGAACTCCACCGAGATGCCCAGCGCCTCCAGCATCGAGATGGCCTCGCGGCGGAAGTCGTGGGCGATGCCGTGCGGGGTGTGGTCGAAGTAGCCGCCGGAGTCGATGGGCCGCGGCCGGGCGCCGGGCTCGGGCCGCTCCCGGAGCAGGAAGAACTCAATCTCGGGGTGGGTGTAGAAGGTGAAGCCCAGCTGGCCGGCCCGGGCCAGGGCCCGCTTGAGCACGTACCGCGGGTCAGCGTAGGAGGGCGTCCCGTCGGGCAGCAGGATGTCGCAGAACATCCGGCCGGTCCCGGCCGAGTCGTCGCCCACCGGCATCAGCTGGAAGGTCGCCGGGTCCGGCCGGGCGATCATGTCCGCCTCGTACACCCGGGCGAAGCCCTCGATGGCCGAGCCGTCGAACCCGATTCCCTCGGCGAACGCGCCTTCCAGCTCGGCGGGGGCCACGGCCACCGACTTGAGGTAGCCCAGCACGTCGGTGAACCACAGGCGCACGAAGCGGATGTCCCGCTCCTCGAGCGTCCGCAGTACGAACTCTTCCTGCCTGTCCACCGAAACAGTCTGCCCGCCCCATGTTTCGCACAGGTTACGCGGGGTGCCCCGGCGCAGCTCAGGCGGTGGCTGCGCGGGCCGCCCGGTCGGCCCAGGCGGCCAGGTCCGGGTCGGCGGCCAGCAGGCTGGCGTACTTCTTCCGGGCCTCCTCGCGGCGGGCCGGCAGGTACTGCGACGGCCACGGCCCGGGGTGCGGTGCGTAGCTTTTCAGCACATTGCGGGCAACTGTGACCTTGTGCACCTCATCCACCCCGTCGGCGATGGCCATCGTCGGCGCGCTGGCGTACATGGCCTGCAGCGGCGTCAGGTTCGTGGTGCCCAGTGAGCCCATGATGTGCAGCGCCCGGTAGCTCACCTCGCGCAGCACCTTGGCGCAGGTGTACTTGCAGGCGGCGATCTGGGTGCGGGCCTCGCGGGTGCTGGAGTTGTCGATGGTCCAGGCCGTCCACAGCACCAGCAGCCGCAGCATGGTCAGCTCGGCGTAGGAGTCGGCGATCGCCTCGGCCACCATCTGGTGCTCGGCGATGACCTTCCCGTGCGACTCGCGGGACAGCGCCCGCTCGCACATCATGTCGAACGCCAGCCGGACCTGGGCCACCGTGCGCATCGCATGGTGGATCCGGCCGCCGCCCAGGCGGCGCTGGGCCAGCACCTTCGCGCCGTCCTCGGGGCCGAGCAGATTTCCCGCCGGGACCCGCACGGCGTTGTAGCGGATGTGGTTGTGCACGGCCGGGTACTCCATGATCTCCACGCCCGGCGTCTCGCGCGGCACCACGAACATCCCGTTCACGCACATCACGAAGATGATGTCGGCCCGGCTGCCGGCGCTGGTGAACCACTTCTCGCCGGTAATCACCCACTCATCCCCGTCGCGCACCGCGCGGGTGGTGAACATGGCCGGGTCCGAGCCGCCCTGCGGCTCGGTCATCGAGTAGGCCGAGAAGATCTCCTGGTTCAGCAGCGGCGTCAGCCAGCGCTGCTTCTGCTCGTCAGTCCCGTAGGCGGCCAGCATCTCCATGTTGCCGGTGTCCGGGGCGGCGGTGCCGAAGATCACCGGCGCGGCGCGGTAGCGGCCCAGGATCTCGTTCAGCAGGGCGAGCTTCAGCTGGCCGAAGCCGGGGCCGCCCAGGTCCCGGCCCAGGAACAGCGCCCACAGCCCGCGGTCCCTGACCTGCTGGCGCAGCGGATCAGCCAGCGCCCGCGCTTTCGGGTTCCGGGACCAGGCGGCGCCGGGGAACACCAGGTCCAGCGGCTCGACCTCGGTGCGGCAGAACTCCTGCACCCAGTCGAGCTGCTCCTGGAACTCCGGCTCGGTGGAGAAATCCCAGGCCACGACTGCCTCCCGCGTGCACCCCGCCGGACCGGACACCGCCAGGCTAATAGAACAAGATTCTAAAATCTAGCCAGGACGGGGCCCGGGGCGCAGCCCGGCTTGCCACCCGCGGCGGCCAGGCGGCAGGCTCGGGCCGTGGTCACCATCGACGACGTGCGCGCCCTGGCCCGCCAGTTCCCGCGCGCCTACGAGGCGCTGGTCCGGGACCGGGTGAAGTTCCGGGTGGGGAAGATCGTCTTCGTGGCGTTCTCCGCCGACGAGACGCTGATGGGCTTCGGGTTCCCCAGGGAGGAGCGCGCCGCGCTGGTCGCGGCCGAGCCGGCGAAGTTCCTGCTGCCGGGCACCGGGGACATGCGCTGGAACTGGGTCGTGGCCCGGCTCAGCGCCCTGGACCACGAGGAGATGCGCCAGCTCGTCACCGACGCCTGGCGGATGGCCGTGCCGAAGAGCGTGGCCCGGGCGTGGGACGAGCGCCCGGACCGTCCGGCCGGACCGGCTGAGCAGCCCGATCGGCACCCGGCCGGGCCGTAAGCACACGCCGGCCCTCGGAGGAATCCTCCGGGGGCCGGTGCTTCGATCAGGCCGTCCTAGCAGAAGGTGCCGCTGCAGTTGGTCGGGAAGTTGACCTTGACCAGGCTGAAGTTGGTCAGGCTAACCGTGCCGCCCGCACGGCGGATGCCGCCGCCGAGGCCGCCGGCGAAGTTACCGCTGACGACCGTCTTGCTGAGCGAGGTGTTGCCGTTCTCGACGAAGATGCCGCCGCCGTCGTCACCGGACCGGTTGCCCGCGATGTTGACGCTGGTCAGGTTCAGGCTCGTGCTGGTGTAGATGGCGCCGCCGTCGTCCGCGGCGAAGTTGCCGCTGAACCCGGTGTTCATCACCGAGCTGGTGCCGCCGTCGTTGTTCAGCGCGCCGGCGTCACCGCTGCTGCCCGTCGACTCGTTGTTGGTGAAGTTGGTCCAGTTCGTCGTGACCACGCCGCCGGCGTTGTTGATCGCGCCGCCGAAGCCGGTGGTGCCGAAGGCCTCGTTGCTGTTGAAGTTGGTGCTCGCCGAGGTGGCGCTGGAGGTGCCGCCGGTGGTGACGTGACCGGAGTCGATGTAGATCGCGCCGCCGGTGGGAGCCTCGTTGTTGAAGAAGGTGGTCGTGTTGAACGTGGCCTCGGCGCCGCCCCGGTTGTAGAAAGCACCGCCCGAGGTATCGGCCTCGTTACCCGAGAACGTCGAGCTCGTCGCGGTGAATGAGCCGTTCATGTCGTTGCGCACGGCGCCGCCGTTGCCGCCTTCATTGTCAGCGAAGGTCGTGCTGGTTACCGCGACCGTGCCGCCGTTGTTGCGCAGCGCGCCGGGGGTGTTCCCGTTGCCGTTGAAGTCGGTGATCCGCAGCTGGTTGATGTTCAGCTGGGCGCCGTTCACGGTGATCGCGGTGAACTGGGTGTTGTTGGACCGGGTGATGGTGTCCCGGTTGCCCTGGATGGTGACGTTCTTGGTAATCGCCGGCAGCGCCACCGGGAGGTTGTAGGTGCAGCCTGTCTTCAGGCTCAGGATCGCGTCGCTGGGCGCCAGGACGATGGCGGTCGCCAGCGCGGTCACGCTGCACGGCACCGCGATCGGCACGACCGGCGCGGCCAGCGCCGGCGTCGCGAACGCCGCGCCCGCGCCCACCGTGGTGGCGAGGGCGGCGGCCGTCGCAGCCCACCGAGTTACCCGCTTGGCCGGGCTCGCCGGCGCACCAGCGCCGCGGCCCACGCCATGGAGGCCCGTTCGAGTCATCTAATCTTCCCCGCTTCCGTGTGGTTTAAAAGCAATATGCCTGAATGCATATCTGCTTGCTGAGTTCTCCGGCCGCCGATGGTTCGCCAAGCGTGCCCAGACGCGAGAACTCTAGCAGCCCTATCCTTTGCCGAAGTGGATTAGACGTAACGCCGGTCAGCCGGATTTATATCGCTCCCGCAAATGCCGCAGCAGCGCTTTTATCCCTTTATCTAATTCTCACGCCCGGACATACAAGAGGTTTTGCCGCATGGCGGGCGGCGATTTCATCTCGTCTTAGCGCGCCGCGATCGTTGCCGGATATATCGGCAGGCGCGGACCCGCCCGGCAGCGCGCCGCGGGGCCGCATAAGCTGATCACGTGCCACAGCTGCGGATAGCGCTCGCGCAGGTCAACGCCACTGTCGGAGACCTGGCCGGGAACAGTGACCAGGTGCTCGAGACGACCCGGCGGGCGGCCGCGCAGGGCGCCCGGATTGTCGTGTTCCCCGAGATGATGCTGACCGGCTACCCGGTCGAGGACCTGGCCCTGCGCGCCTCGTTCGTCGAGGCCTCCGTGGCCGCCCTGCAGGCCCTGGCCGGCGGCCTGGCCGCCGCGGGCCTGGGCGGGATCGCGGTGGTCGTCGGCTACCTGGACCGGCGCGCGGACCTGGCCCCCCGGGTCGGGCTGCCGGCCGGCGCGCCGGAGGATGCCGCCGCGCTGCTGTATGACGGCCAGGTGGCGGTGACCTCAGCCAAGCACCACCTGCCCAACTACGGAGTGTTCGACGAGTATCGCTACTTCGTGCCCGGCAGCGTGCTGCCGGTCTTCCGGCTGCCCGCCGCGGGCGGCGAGGCGGTGGACGTGGCCATCGCCATCTGCGAGGACCTGTGGCAGGACGGCGGCCCGGTGGCGGTGGCCCGCACGGCCGGGGCCGGCCTGCTGGTGGTGCCCAACGCCTCGCCGTACGAGCAGGGCAAGGACGACAGCCGGCTGATGCTGTGCCAGCGCCGGGCCGCCGAGGCCGGCGCCCCGCTGGCCTACGCCAACATGACCGGCGGCCAGGACGAGCTGGTCTTCGACGGCGACTCGATCATCGTCAGCGCCAGCGGGGAGCTGCTGGCCCGCGGGCCGCAGTTCGAGGAGGCGCTGATCGTCGCCGACCTGGAGGTCGCCGCTGCCGACCGCAGCCGGGTCCCCGGCGAGGAGACCGCCGACGCCGCCGACGGCACCCGGATGACCATCCGCCGGCTGGAGCTGCCGCCGGCCGCGGCGCCTGATCCCGATCCGGCCGCGCCTGCGCCGCGGGCGCTGTGGCCGCGGCTGCCCGACCTGGCCGAGATCTACTCCGCGCTGGTCACCGGGACCCGCGACTACGTGCGCAAGAACGGGTTCGGCTCTGCGCTGCTGGCCCTGTCGGGCGGCATCGACTCGGCCCTGACCACGACCATCGCCGTCGACGCCATCGGCGCCGACCAGGTACACGTGGTCCTGATGCCCAGCCGGTACTCCTCAGATCATTCCGTCACCGACGCCGAGGACCTGGTCAAGCGCCAGGGCGTGCACGCACGGACGGTGCCGATCGCGCCCCTGGTCGCGGCGTTCGAGGGCAGCGTGGACCTGCACGGCCTGGCCGCCGAGAACCTGCAGGCCCGGGTCCGCGGGATGGTGCTGATGTCGCTGTCCAACGAGCACGGGCACCTGGTGCTGACCACCGGCAACAAGAGCGAGCTGGCCACCGGATACTCCACGCTGTACGGCGACTCGGCCGGCGGGTACGCGCCGATCAAGGACGTGCCCAAGACGCTGGTGTGGGAGCTGTCCCGGTGGCGCAACCAGCAGGCCGCCGAGCGCGGCGAGACCCCGCCGATCCCGGAGAACTCGATCACCAAGCCGCCCAGCGCCGAGCTGGCCCCCGGCCAGCTGGACAGCGACTCGCTGCCGGATTACGAGGTCCTGGACAAGCTGCTCGATGACTACGTCGAGAAGGACATGGGCGCGGCCCGGCTCGTGGCCGCCGGCCATGACGCGGTCCTGGTGGAGCGGGTCATCCGGCTGGTGGACCGCGCGGAGTACAAGCGCCGCCAGTACCCGCCCGGCCCGAAGATCTCGGCCAAGAACTTCGGCCGGGACCGCCGGCTGCCGATCACCAGCCGCTGGCGCGAGCCGCTGCCGCCGGGCTAGCCGCGGCCGGGACCGGCCGCGCGCAGCGCCGCCGCGGTGGCGGCATCGGCCGGGTAGAAGGCCTCGATGTGCAGCTCCTCGACGGTCACGTCGGTGGCCGTGCCGACCGCGGCGCTGATGCTGAAGAACGACAGCTCGGTGTCGCCGCGGCGCAGCCGCATCGGCAGGACCACCCCGTCCGGCGGCGCTGACTCCGCCTGACCGCCGGGATACTCCGACAGCTCCTGGTGCAGCTCGGCGAGCTGGCGGTCGCCGAGGGCCTGGGCCCGGTGGGCCAGCTGGGTCAGCAGGTAGGACCGGGTCTGGGCCAGGTTGGCGATCCGCGGGGCCATCCCGTCGGGGTGCAGGGCCAGCCGCAGCACGTTCACCGGCGGCTCCAGCAGGTCCGGCGCGCAGCCCTCGGTGAGGATGCCGATCGAGGTGTTGCTGTCCAGCAGCTCCCACCACCGGTCCACCACCACCGCCGGGTACGGCTCATGCCCGGCCAGCACCTGCTGCAGCGCGACCAGGACACTGCGCAGCTGCGGCTCGGCCAGCCCGTGCTGCGGGTAGGCCGGCGCGTAGCCCCCGGCCAGCAGCATGGTGTTGCGCTCGCGCAGCGGGACCTGCAGCTGCTCGGTCAGCCGCAGGATCATCGACGGCGTCGGCCGGGACCGCCCGGTCTCGACGAAGCTCAGGTGCCGGGTCGAGATGTCGGCCTGGATGGACAGGTCCAGCTGGCTGAGCCGGCGCCGCTCCCGCCACTCCCGCAGCAGCTCGCCGACGGGCCGCAGGCTGGCGGAGCCAGTGGTCATGGTGGTCATGTTCCGACGCTAGCCGCCGCCGCCCGCGCCCGGCGATTACCCCCGGGGTCATGGCGGCCGCATTACCTCCGGCGTCATCGACCGGGCGCCGGTGCGCTGCCCAGGATGGGTCCCGTTACCAGGACGAACCCGTACCTGACCCGGAGGAAACTCAAGATGAACGACGTAGTCACCCGTTACCTGTCCTGCTGGAACGAGACCGATCCGGCCGCCCGCCGCCAGCTGATCGACAGTACCTGGGCCGCGCAGGCCAGCTACACCGACCCGATGGCGCAGGCCCGCGGCCGCGACGAGATCGACGCCACCATCGCCGCGGTGCAGAGCCAGTTCCCCGGCTTCGTGTTCACCCTGGCCGGGCCGGTCGACGCCCACCACTCGCAGGCCCGGTTCACCTGGGGCGCGGGTCCGGCCGGCGCCGAGCCGGTCGTGATCGGCTTCGACGTCGCGGTCGCCGGCGACGACGGCAAGATCACCACCGTCCTGGGCTTCCTGGACAAGGTCCCGGCCTAACCCGAGCCAGCGGGCGGCGCACCCCCTCCCCGGCGCGCCGCCCGCTTTCCCGTTTCTGCGTAAGGAGAATTTTCATGTCCACGCTCACCAGCCGGGCGCCCGGCCGCACCGCAGCGCCGGCCGGATACGGCTGGGGACCGCTGCTGGTGGTCCTGGCCGGCACCTTCATCACCTTCCTGGACTTCTTCATCGTCAATGTCGCGCTCCCGTCCATCCAGGCCGAGCTGCACACCGGGCAGGCCGTCGTCCAGCTCGTCGTGGCCGGCTACGGCCTGTCGTTCGCGATCGGGATGATCAGCGGCGGCCGGCTGGGCGACCTGTACGGGCGGCGCCGGATGTTCTGCATCGGCCTGGCGCTGTTCACGCTGACCTCGGCCGCGTGCGGCCTGGCACCGAGCGCCGGGTTCCTGGTGACCGCCCGGATCCTGCAGGGCGCGGCCGGCGCGATGCTCACCCCGCAGGTCCTGGCTATCCTCGGCACCACCTACGACGGCGCCCGGCGCGGCCGCGCCTTCGCCGCCTACGGCCTGGCCATGGGCTTCGCCGGCGTGCTCGGGCAGCTGCTGGGCGGGTCGCTGATCGCCGCCGACATCGCCGGCTCGGGCTGGCGCGGCATCTTCCTGATCAACGTGCCGGTCGGGCTGATCGCGCTGCCGCTGGCCCGCCGCATCGTGCCCGAGTCGCACGGCCAGCAGGCCCGGCTGGACCTGGCCGGCACTGTCCTGGCCACCGGCGGCCTGACCGCGGTCATCCTGCCGCTGATCGAGGGCCAGCAGCACGGCTGGCCGCTGTGGACGTGGCTGAGCCTGGCCGCGGCGCCCGTGCTGCTCGGCTCCTTCGCCGTGCACCAGCTGCGCCGCCGCTCGGCGGGCCGGGCGCCGCTGGTCGACTTCGGCCTGTTCCGCAGCCGGACCTTCGGCCTCGGGTCGCTGGCTGCGCTCGCCTACGCCCTGGTGCCGCCGGCGTTCTTCTTCGTGCTGGCCCTGTACCTGCAGGACGGGCGCGGGTTCTCGGCGCTGTTCTCCGGCCTGGTGTTCGCCGCCGTGGGCGCCGGCTTCTTCGCCGCGATGCTGACCGCCGAGGCGATGGCCGCCCGGCTGGGCCGGCAGATCCTGGCCCTGGGCGCGCTGGTCACGGCGGCCGGCTGCCTGCTGCTGGCCGCCGGGGCCGGCGGCGCGTCCTCGGCGGAGCTGCTGCCCGGCCTGGCCGTCGTCGGGTTCGGCATCGGCATGGTGCTGGTCCCGCTGTCGGCGGCCGTGCTGCGCGACGTCGAGGCCCGGCACGCGGGCGCGGCCTCCGGTGTGCTGGCAACCTTCCAGCAGGTCGGCGGCGCACTCGGGGTGGCGGTGATCGGCGTGATCTTCTACCGCGGCCTGCACGGCGGGACCTTCCCGCACGCCTTCACCGTCAGCCTGTGGGTGCTGGCCGCACTGACCCTGCTCACCGCGGGCCTGGTCCAGGCCCTGCCGCGGGACTCGGCCCGGTAGCGTCCCCGGCGTGCGGGTGGCCCCGGCAGCTGCCGGGGCCACCCGCACGCCCGCCGTCCAGGCCGCCGCGCCGTGACGGCCGCCCCGCCACTTGCTGTTATCAGGCGATGGCGGCGGCCGGCGGCGGTGCGCTCAGCTGCGACTCAGCCCGCCGGGCGGACCAGCTCCGCCGCACCGCCCGACCGTCGCGCGCCCAGGCTGGTCAGCAGCTGCCGGCACGCCGTATTGGTGTCGTCGACCTCCGCCGTCACCTCGGGCTGGCCGCGCTCGCTGAGGACGGCGAAGGCCCGGCCCAGCAGCCCCCGGGCCAGCCCCTGGCGCCGGTACCGGGACCGGACGGCAATCAGGCCCAGGCGCGGGCCGGCCGGGTTGTCCCAGACCCGCGCCAGCCCGGCGTACTCCCCCGTCGCCTTGTCCATCGCCACGAGATAGGTCGCCGGGTCGAAATCCAGGCCGAACGTCTCCCGGCGGAAGTCCTCGGCGTCCCAGTGCCAGCCTTCCGAGCCGGGCACGTCCTGGCGCAGCTCATCATCGAGCAGCCGCAGCCGGTCTTCATCGGCCGCGGTGGCGGGGAGCACGGTCAGGCCCGGCGGCAGCACGGCCGCGTCCAGCCCGGTCACCCGCGGGCTGGTCGGGATCGTGTAGCAGCTTTCCCGCCGGCGGGCCGCGAACCCGGCCGCGGCGCAGGCGGCCAGTGCCGCGGCGTCGCTCTCGTCGATCATGACAATCAGGTCGCAGCCCAGCTCGCGCGCGACCGCGTCAGCCAGCGGCGGGTACGCCTCCGGCCGCGCGGACTCGAAGAAAACGGCGCACCGCTGGTCGGGCCGCAGCCGGGCCCCGATCGTGCCGGCGGCCCACCGCGCGGGTCAGCAGCCTGCCACTGCAGCCGCTGCGGTACGCGCGTAACGCTGACAGCTGGCCCGGCCATATCCGCGACGCTAACAACCTTCCGGCCCCCCGGGCCAGGAAATTTCGCGGCTGCCGACGGGCTACCGTGGCGGGCATGAATCGCGATCCGGCACGTATCCGCCCCTACCGCGCCGGCGATCTCGACGCCCTGTACCGGGTGTGCCTGCTGACCGCTGACAACGGCGGCGACGCCACCGGGCAGTACATCGACCCGCGGCTGCCCGGCCTGCTGCACGCCGTTCCGTACGGCCTGTTCGCACCTGACCTGGCGTTCGTCGCCGAGGACGGCGAAGGTGTCGGCGGCTACATCGTCGGCGCGCGGGACACCCGCGCCTTCGCCGGCCAGCTGGAGCTGGAATGGTGGCCGCCGCTGCGCGCTAAGTATCCCGACCCGCCGCCAGACATCCCTGAGGACCAGCGCACCGGCGACCAGCGCCAGGCCTACCGGATCCACCACCCCTGGCCGGTCAGCGAAGCGGTGTACCGGCGCTATCCCTCGCACCTGCACATCAACCTGGTCCCCCGGCTGCAGTCCGGCGGCTGGGGCCGCGCTCTGATCGGCACCCTGCTGGACGAGCTGCGGAAGCAGGACTCGCCGGGCGTCCACCTGTTCGTGCATCCCGAGAACATCCGGGCCCGCGGCTTTTACGCCCACCTCGGCTTCACCGAGTTCCCCGACGGAGACAACCCGGCGCCGTTCGTGATGGACCTGAACGGCTGACCGGGTGACGGCCAGCGCCTCCAGCCGTCAGGCGGTGACGACCTCGACGCCGGCATCAGCGAAGGCCGCGGCCGCGGCCGGGTCGATGCCCGTGTCGGTAACCAGGACGCTGACCTCGCCGGTGGCGCAGATCCGGGCGAAGGCCCGGCGGCCCACCTTGGAGCTGTCGGCGGCCACCACGACCTGCCCGGCCCGGCTGGCCATCAGCCGGTTGATGCTGGCCTCGCCCTCGTGGTGGGCGGTGGCCCCGGCCGCCGGATCGATGCCGTCGACGCCGAGGATCGCCACGTCGAGCGTGACCTGCTCCAGCACGCCGGTGGCCAGCGGCCCGGTCAGCTCATAGGACTGCGGCCGGGCCACGCCCCCGGTGGCGACGATCTTGATGTGCTGGCGGACCGCCAGCTCGGCGGCGATGTTCAGCGCGTTGGTCACGACCGTCAGCGCGGGTGAGGCGGCGCCGGAATTCAGGTCAGGGCGGACCGCCAGCGCGCGGGCGATCTCGGTGGTAGTGGTCCCGCCGTTCAGCCCGGCGACCTGGCCGGGCCGGATCAGCGCCGCGGCGGCCGCGGCGATGCGCTGCTTCTCCGACGGGTGACGCTCGGACTTGTAGCGCAGCGGCAGGTCATAGGTGACGCCCTGGGCGACGGCGCCGCCGCGGATGCGCCGCAGCATCTGCTGGTCGGCCAGCTCGTCGAAGTCGCGCCGCACGGTCGCCGCCGACACGCCGAGGACCTCGGCGGCCCGCTCGACCTGCAGCTGGCCCTCGGCGGCCAGCAGTTCCAGCAGGTCGTTCCACCGGCTGTACCGGCTCAACGGCTTCCTCCCCGGATCCTGCGCGCCACGTGCTCGGGACGGGCCGGCCACGGTGACGGCCGCGCGGACCGGCCTGCCGCAGCACCACCCGCCCCGGGTGCCCGTACTGCAACGGGATGGCGCATTCTGCCCTGTTCCGAATATGCTTGTTTCTGATATATACCAAGCATAACTGCGCATGTGCGGGTGAACAGCATCTGCCCTGCCGCCGTCCGGGCCGTCATCGTGGCTGGGCTCCGCGCGGCATCGCACGGCGCGGCCGAGGACCGGAGGAACCCGTCGGTGAGTGTCCAGCCTGACTCGTCCGGAGCCGGCCGCCTGATGGAGGCCGAGCTGGCCTCCCAGCCTGAGTGCTGGCGGCGGGCCGCTGAGCTGGCGCCGGGGATGGCCGGCCTGCTGCCCCGGCGCGGTGAGCGGGTCGCGGTGGTGGGCTGCGGGACCTCGTGGTTCATCGGGCAGTCTTACGCCGCCGCCCGGGAGGCGGCCGGGCACGGCGAGACCGACGCGTTCGCGGCGTCGCAGATGCCCGCCGCCCGCCGCTACGACCGGGTCGTGGTGCTGTCCCGGTCGGGCACCACCACCGAGATCCTCGATCTGCAGGCGGAGCTCAGCGGGCGCACGCCCACGCTGGCCATCACTGCTGACCCGGCCGGGCCGGTGGCTCAGCGCGCAGACGCCGTGATCGCGCTCGACTTCGCCGACGAGCAGTCGGTGGTGCAGACCCGCTTCGCGACCACCGAGCTGGTGCTGCTGCTGACCGGGCTCGGTCATGACGCGGCCGCGGCCGCGGCGGCCGCGGCCGGGGTGCTGGGCCGCCCGGTTCCGGCCGAGCTGACCGCGGCCCGCCAGTTCACCTTCCTGGGCAGCGGCTGGACCTGCGGGCTGGCCAGCGAGGCGGCACTGAAGCTGCGTGAGGCGGCCGGGATGTGGACCGAGTCCTACCCGGCGATGGAGTACCGGCACGGCCCGATTGCCGTCACTGGTCCCGGCAGCGTGGTGTGGCCGCTGGGCCCGATGCCCGACGGCCTGGCCGATGAGATCGCCGCCGCCGGCGGGCTGGCCTGGCCCGGCAGCGACGAGCCGCTGGCGGACCTGGTGGCGGTGCAGCGGCTGGCGCTGGCGCTCGGCCGGGCCCGCGGCCTGGATCCTGACCAGCCGCGGAACCTGACCCGGTCAGTCATCCTCGCCCGGCCCTGAGCCGGTGCCGGTGATTCTGGTCGTCACGCTCAACCCGGCACTCGACGTGACCCACCACGTCGAGGAGGCCGACTGGGCCGGCGTGAACCGGCCGCACGAGGTGGCGGCCCGGCCCGGCGGCAAGGGCGTCAACGTCGCCCGCGTCCTGCTGGCCCTGGGCAGCGACGTGCTGGTCACCGGACTGGCGGGCGGCGCGGCCGGCGACGCGGTCCGGGCCGGGCTGCAGGCCGCCGGCGTGCCGGCCGACCTGACGCCGATCGCCGCCGAGACCCGCCGGACCTTCGCCGTCGTCGATGCCGCGCGCGGCCAGACCGGGCTGTTCAACGAGCCGGGGCCGCCGGTGTCGGAGGCCGAGTTCGGCCGGTTCTGCGACCGGTTCCGCGCCGCGCTGCCGGCCTGCTCCGCGGTGGTGCTGACCGGCAGCCTGCCGCGCGGGCTGCCCGACACCTGCTACGCCGAGCTGATCGGGCTGGCGGCCGGCATCCCGGTCGTCCTGGACACCGACGGCCCGGCGCTGCGCGACGGAGCCGAGGCGGGCCCGGCGATCATCAAGCCCAACCTGGCCGAGCTGGAACTTGTCACCGGCCGCTCGCTGCGGACGGGCCGGGGTCCGGCCGCCGCCCGGCTGGCGACCGCCGGCTCCGCGCCTGCCAGGGCTCCCGCCGCCGCGGACGGCGCCGCGGGCGAGGAGCCGGAAGGCGAGCCCGGCGTCGCGCTCGACGATGTCCGGCAGGCGGCGCAGCAGCTCCGCAGCGCCGGGGCCGCGGCCGTCGTGGTGACCCTGGGCCCGGCCGGCCTGCTGGCCGTGACGGGCGACGGAATCTGGCTGGCCGCCCCGCCCGGGCCGGAGCCGGGCAACCCGACCGGCGCCGGCGACGCCGCGGTGGCGGGGCTGGCCCGCGGCCTGGCGCTGGGCCAGGACTGGCCCGAGCGGCTGCGGCACGCGACGGCGCTCGGCACGGCGGCCGTGGCGGCCCCGGTGGCGGGCGAGTTCCGCGCCGACCGGTACCGCGACCTGCTGCCCGCCATCAGCATCCGGGCCTGCCCGGACCGGCCCGGCGATGCCCGGCCCGGCGCGGACGAGCGAAGGAGCACCCGGTGACCCTGGCCCGGATGAGCGACATCATCGGCCCTGCCCGCCGCGACGGCCGGGGCGTGGGTGCC
Source organism: uncultured Actinomycetota bacterium (assembly GCA_963780555.1). Classification (GTDB taxonomy): domain Bacteria; phylum Actinomycetota; class Actinomycetes; order Streptosporangiales; family Streptosporangiaceae; genus DASUBV01. Next base: position 2,826,293 of record CAWACD010000002.1, read on the forward strand.
TTCAACCTCATCACCATCGAGCACGCTGAGGCCATCGTGACCGGCGCCGAGGCGGCCGGGGCGCCGGTGGTCCTGCAGCTCAGCGAGAACTGCGTCGCCTACCACGGTGCCGTAGAGCCCATCGGGCTGGCGGCCCTGGCCATCGGCCGGGCCGCGGCGGTGCCCGTCGTCGTCCATCTCGACCACGCCACCCGCGAGGACCTGGTGCACGCCGCCGCCGCCATCGGGATCGGGTCGGTCATGTTCGATGCCTCGACCCTGCCCTACGACGGCAATGTCGCCGCGACCCGGGCCGTCGGCCAGTGGTGCGCGGCCCGCGGCATCTGGGTGGAGTCAGAGCTCGGCGAGATCGGCGGGAAGGACGGCGTGCACGCCCCCGGCGCGCGGACCCGCCCGGACGAGGCCGCCGCCTACGCCGCGGCCACCGGCGTCGACGCGCTGGCCGTCGCGGTGGGCAGCTCGCACGCGATGCTGACCCGCGACGCCGTCCTGGACCTGGACCTGATCAGCGCCATCCGGGCCGCGACCAGCGTGCCGCTGGTGCTGCACGGCTCATCCGGAGTGCCCGACCAGACGCTCACCGCGGCCGTCGCGGCCGGCATGACGAAGATCAACATCGCCACCCAGCTCAACAAGGTGTGGACCGCCGCCATCCGGGAGCGGCTGGCCGCCGACCCGGTGCTGGTCGACCCGCGCCGCTATACCGCCGCCGCCCGCGACGCGGTCAGCGCCGAGGTCACCCGGCTGCTGGCGGTCCTGCACGCCGGCCCGCGGCCCGAGCCGGAGTTATCCGCCGCCGCGGCCGGTCAGGTCCCGGCCAGGCCCGTGGCGGCCACCGAGCGGATGAAGTAGCGCTGCGCCCCGAAGAAGATGACCAGCATCGGGATCAGGCTCATCACGTTGCCCGCCATCAGCAGCGGCCACTCGGTGGAGTGCGCCCCCTGGAACGTGGCCAGGCCCAGCGGCAGCGTCATCTGGTTCGTCGAGTTGACCGCGATCAGCGGCCACAGGAACGAGTTCCACGAGTCCAGGAACGTCAGCGCGGCCAGCGTGGCCAGGGCCGGCACTGACAATGGCAGGACGATCTTCCACAGCACCTTCAGGCGGCTCGCCCCGTCCACCCGGGCCGATTCCTCGTACTCGATCGGCAGCGTGCGGAAGAACTGGCGCAGGAAGAACACCCCGAACGCGGTGGCCGCGTTGGGCACGATCAGCGCTCCGATGTGGTTGATCCCGACCTGGGCCAGCACGTGCGTGCCCAGCCACTTGGTGATGATGAACTGCGGGATCATCGTGACCTGGAACGGCACCATCAGCGTGGTCATGATCACCACGAACAGCGCCCCGCGGCCCAGGAAGCGCAGCCGGGCGAACGCATACCCGGCCAGCGAGCACAGCACCAGGTTGGACACCACGGTGGTGACCGCGACGACGGCGCTGTTGACGAAGAACCGGCCGAACGGCGCCGCGTTCAGCGCGTCGGGGTAGTTGCTCAGCTTGAGCACGTGCGGGACCAGGACCGGCGGGAAGTGCAGCGCCTCGCCGGAGGTCTCGACCGAGGTCACGATCAGCCACACGAACGGGAAGATCAGGATGATCGTGGCCGGGATCAGCACCAGGTGCCAGGGACTGAACGGCAGCCGCCAGCGCCGGGCCGGCCGGGACATGGTCACCGCCATAGCGCCCTCATGACCGGTAGTGGGTGAACCGCCGGCCGACCCGGAACTGGATCGCGGTGATCACCAGGATGATCAGGAACAGGATGTAGGCGATGGCCGAGGCGTAGCCGAAGTTGAAGTCCTCGAACGCCTGCCGGTACAGGTAGTACACGAGCACCGTGGTGGCGTTCAGCGGGCCGCCCTGGGTGCTCAGGTACACCTCGTCGAACAACTGCAGCGCGTTGATCGTCAGCCAGACCGCCAGGAACAGCGACGCCGGGCTGAGCAGCGGCAGCGTGACCCGGCGGAAGGTGGTCCACGCCCCGGCGCCGTCGATGGCCGCGGCCTCGGTCAGCATCGTCGGCACGCCCTGCAGCGCGGCCAGGTAGATCACCACCGCGAAGCCGGTCCAGCCCCAGATCGTCATGATCAGGATCACGTACAGCGCCTGCGACGGCGAGTTCAGGAACTGCTGCGCCGGGATGCCCAGCAGCGACAGCCCGTAGTTGACGATGCCGTAGGACTGGTCGAACAGCCAGATGAACACCAGCGCCTCGCTGATGGTGGAGATGGCCATCGTGGCGTAGGCCGCCGTCCGGTAGACCGAGATGAACCGGATCTTGCGGTTCATCGCCACCGCCAGGAACAGCCCGACCAGCATCGTGCCCGGCACGAACAGCACGGTGTAGATCAGCGTGTGCGCCAGCGCCTGGCCGACCACCGGGTCCTGCACCAGCTCGCGGTAGTTGTGCAGGCCCACGAACGGGCTGCTCGGCGACAGCAGGTTCGACCGCTGGAACGACATCACCGCCGACCAGATGATCGGCGCCGCGCCGAACAGGGCGATGATCACCGTGGCCGGGGTGACGAACCCCCAGCCCGAGACCTGCTCGGCCAGGCCCGGCCGCCGCTGCCGGACCCGCGGGCCAGAAGACGGCCCGGCGGTCCGGGGACGGCGGCGGAGTGCGGTGAGGGCGGCCACGTCAGCCGGTCGGGTTGGCCAGGATCTGGTTGACCTGCTGGGCCGCGGTGGCGAGCGCCGCGGCCGGCTGGGCCTTGCCCAGCAGCACCGACACGATCATCGTGCCCAGCGCCTGGGAGATCTTCGGGTAGCTCGGGATCTGCGGCCGGGCCTGCTTGACGTTGCCCAGGTTGGTGATGAAGGTGTCCACGCCGGGCAGCGCGCTGTTCATCTGCTGGGTGAAGCCGGCCGCGTCGCTCACCGACTGCCGGGTCGGCAGGTCGCCGGTCTTCAGCGAGAACGTCTTGACCTGGGCCGGGGCGGTCAGCCAGAGCAGGAACTTCTCGGCCGCCGACACCCGGCTGGCACCGTTGTTGAAGACCACCCAGTTATCCGGCCCGGAGATGGTCTGGTGCCCGCCGCTGGCACCGGGGTAGGCGGGCATGACCTGCACGCCGTAGTGCACGTTGGGGAAGCTGGACAGGTCCCACGGGCCGGTCACGACCATGCCGATCTTGCCCGAGTTGAACAGGTTGCCGTAGGCCGAGTCGGTCGGGTCCAGGTACATCGACTTGTCGGTGACAGCCATCGTGCGCAGCGTCTCCAGCGACTTCAGCCCGGCCGCCGAGTTGAACGCCGCCTTCTTGTTGTCCGGGGTCAGCAGCTGGCCGCCGGCCTCCCACAGCAGTGCCACCCAGTGCCACACCGTGTCCTCGCTGCCGGGCGTGACGTAGGCGGTGCCGAACTGCTTGGCCGAGGCGTTGGTCAGCTTCTGGGCGTCGGCCACGAAGTCGTTCCAGGTCCAGTTCGCCGACGGCAGGGCCAGGTGGGCCTTGGCGAACAGGGTCTTGTTGTAGACCACGGCCAGGTTGTCCACCAGGGCCGGGATGCCGATGACCTTGCCGTTGACGGTGGCCACGTCCCGCTCGCCGACCCAGAAGTCGTTCCAGTTCACCCCGGGCCGCTTCACGACCTGGGTGAGGTTGACCACCTGCGGGATCGGCGCCACGTTGGGTGCCCACGAGCCGTACAGGTAGGCGATGTCGGGGACGCTGCCGCCGCGCACCGCGGTCGACACCTTCTGCAGCGAGTTGTCGTTATTGACGAACAGGGACGTCACCTTCACGCCCGGGTTGGCCTTGTTGTACTGCGCGATCAGCTGGGCGAATACCTTGGCCTCGGTGTCGGTGTAGCCATCCCAGATCGTGATCGATTTCGCGGAGCCGCTGCCCCCGCCCTGGCTGTCGCTGCCGCACGCGGCCAGGCCCAGGATCACCAGCGCGGCGGCCAGTGCCGCCCGCAGCCAGGTTCTTGCCATGGTGACCTCTCGTCTCCGCCGGCCTGCGGGGGGCGGCGGAAAGCCGGCGCCCCGGGGGACGGCCGCTGCTGGGATACGGCCTGATCGGGAGATTGTTGCGCGAATCGTGAAGGTTTCGCACATCATCGCGCGAAATAAGCAGCCGTTTCAACCCTCAGCTGCGAGAACAGCGGCCGTGCCCAGCCCCGTGCCGGGGGTCCGGAGGGCCGGTCGCGGACTGCATCGTTGCGCACTCTTGCTCGAAGCAGCCCGAAATGCAACACTATCGGACTGTGGTCAAGGTAGCCTTTGTCGGCGCTGGCAGCGTCGAGTTCACCAGGAACGTCGTCACCGATCTGTGCAGCTTCCCGGAGCTGAGCGGCGAGCTGCACCTCGCGCTGCACGACATCAGCGCCGAGCGGCTGGAGTACGCCCGGGCGCTGACCGAGCGGATCGCCAGCCAGACTGGCAGCCGGGTGACGATCACCGCCTCGGAAAGCCGGCCCGCCGCCCTGGACGGCGCCGACTACGTCATCAACGAGGTGCAGGCCGGCGGCTACACCGCGACGCGGCACGACTTCGACATCCCGGCCCGCTACGGTGTCCGCCAGACCATCGCCGACACCCTGGGCATCGGCGGCATCTTCCGCGGGCTGCGCACGATCCCGGTGGTGCTGGGCATCGGCCGCGACATGCTGGACGTCTGCCCGGACGCCACCCTGCTGAATTACAGCAACCCGATGGCGATGCTGCCGTGGGCGGTCTACGCCGGGACCGGGTTCGAGCGGGTCTTCGGCCTGTGCCACTCGGTCCGCGACACGCACGAGTTCCTGGCCGGGCTGGTCGGCGTCCCCCGCGGCGAGATCGACTTCCTCACCGCCGGCTTCAACCACCAGGCCTTCGTGCTGCGCTTCGAGCACCAGGGCGAGTCCCTGTACCCGCGGCTGGCCTCGATCATCGACGAATCGCCCGAGCTGCAGCGCCGGGTCCGGGTGGAGATCTTCCGCCGGTTCGGCTATTTCCCGACCGAGTCCAGCGAGCACTCCGCGGAGTACGTGCCCTGGTTCATGCGCCATGACGACCAGGTCGAGCAGTTCCGCATCTTCGTCGGCGACTACCTGGCCCGGTCGGAGGAGAACCTGCGCGAGCTCGACGAGCTCACCGCCCAGCTGGAGTCCGGCCAGCAGCTGGACATCGAGCCGACCAGCGAGCTGGCGTCGGAGTTCATCCACTCGGTGGAGACCGGCCAGCCCCGCGAGATCTACGTCAACGTCCGCAACGGCGACCTGATCACCAGCCTGCCCGCGGACTGCTGCGTCGAGGTGCCCTGCGACGTCGGCTCCGGCGGTGCCCGGCCGCGCCCGGTCGGCGCGCTGCCGCCGCAGCTGGCCGCGCTGAACCGGACCTTCCTCAACGTCGTCGAGCTGACCGTGGCGGCCGTCCTGGAAGGCAGCCGCCAGCACGTCTACCAGGCCGCGCTGCTGGACCCCAACACCGCCGCCACCCTCACTACCGCGCAGACCATCGCGATGTGCGATGAGCTGTTCGCCGCGCACCGCGACCTGCTGCCGCCAGCGCTAGCTTCCTGATCGCGGGCGGGCTCAGCGAGAGGACTCCCGGAATGCCCCAGCTGCACTCGCTACGCTTCCGCTCCCGCTTCTTTCTGCATACCGGCTCGCGGTCCGTCCGGTGGTCCGTCCTTCGGATTATCCGTAACGGGGCCCGCCGTACTGCGCCCGGATGGCCGCGCCGGCCGGGCGCTGCCCTGACCGGGATCGTGGCCCTGGCCGCTCCCCTGCTGACGGCGGTCGCCGCGCCAGCCACCCACGCCGCCGCGGCGCCGGCCACCCACGCCAGCGCGCCCCGCGGCCCACGGCCGGCCGCCGCGGCCGCCGCCGGGCCATCCCGGCGCCGGTGCGCACGGCCGGCTGCGGATCGCCGGGCGGCTGCGGGACGGCGGCGTGGTGCGGGCCGCCGGGCTGTCCTGCCGGCCCGGCACGCTGCCGCATGGCGACCGGCTGCTCAGCTTCGAGGTCGGCTACGCCTGGCAGTCCTGCGGGTCAGCGGGAAAGTGCCGGGCCGCCGCCGACACGACCGCCACGCCGTTCGCGGCCCGCCGCTACAGCGCCGGGCACGCCGACACCGGGCGCCGCCTGGCGGTGACGGAGACGGCCACCGAGGTGGTGGAGACCGAACCCGGCCACCTTCACCTTCACGGCCGTACGCGCCACCGCCCGCGCGGTCACGGCGCGCGAAGGTCGCGGCCTACCGGTCCGGCGCGCGCGCCGTCCACCGAGTTCGTCAACGGGCTGCCGGAACGCCGGCACCGGGTCGGACGCGGAGTACTTCCAGGTCAGCCGCGCCGCACTACAACTCCGGCGGCGGGGCCGCCCGCGCAGTGGTACCAGGTCGACCAGCGCGGCTGGCGAGCGCTGCCGGCGCAGCCGGGTCTTCTACACCGGCAAGCTGGCGGCCGGGCGGCACCGGGTGGCCGTGCGGACCGCCAACGGGCCGGGTCATCGATCGCCGCGTTCCGCTGGCGGGTCACCGCGCTGCCCGCGCCCGCGGCGTGCCGGCGGGCGGTGCTGGTACCCGCCGCACCTGACCGCCGGCGGCCACCCGATGCGCTGGGACTGGCAGATCGGCCGGGTCACGCCGCTCCAGCGGACCGGCCGCCGCGCCGTCGACATCTACGACATCGACGGGTTCCTGACCACCCGGGCGCAGGTGCGCGCCATCCACACCCGCTGGCAGGCCGCCACGCTGCCGCACCCGAAGGCGGTCTGCTACCTCGACCTGGCCTGGGAGGACTACCGGCCGGACGCCAGCCCCCGGCCGCGGCGTCTTCCCGGCCGCGACGCTCGGCAAGGTCTACTTCGGCTACCCGCAGGAGCGCTGGGTCGACTTCCGCCAGCTGCGACGCGCTGAAGCCGATGCTGGACCGAGCGGATCGCGATGTGCGCGCGCCAAGGGCTTCGACGCGGTCGAGCTGGATGACATCGACAGCTTCGACCCGCCGTCGACGACCGGCTTCCAGCTCACCCCCGGCGACTGCGCAGAACTTCCTGGCCTCGCGTTCAACGAGATGCACCGGCTACGGGATGACCGTGCTGTGGAAGAACTCGCCGCTGCTGGCTGGTGGGGCCGGCGGTACGCCGACGGCGCGGTGGTCGAGGAGTGCTACGTCGTACCACGGCTGCTCCGCGGCCCAGCTGCGCGGCACGCAGGCGTACGGGATCACCTGCACGGCGCTGACCGGGGCGCACGCCGTGCGGCTGGGACGAGTTCACCGCGGACGAGACCGCGCGCCAGCCGACCGGCAAGTGGGTCGGCGAGGCCGAGTACGGCGACGACCACTACGTCTGCAACCCGGGCCAGCGTGCCGCCCGGCGCCGGAGTTCGCCACGTTCTGCCGGCGGGTGTACGCGCCGGCGAACGGGTTCGCCGCGGTCAAGTTCGACGTGGACCTGGACGGCCGCGTCTTCTACCCTGCCCGCGCGGGACGTAGGCGCCGGCCGCTGCCCTGACGATCGCGGACCGGGGCGAGCACGCCCGGCTGACGGTCGCTGCCCGGCTGCCGCCTAGAGGTCGACGCTGGTGCCCGGCTCCAGGCGGCTCAGCTGCGGGCCGCCGGAGCTGGACACCACGCCGAGCAGCATCGAGATCAGGCCGGTGCCCGGCGGGCTGAGGATGGCGTCGTGGATGGCGTAGCCGCGCTGCGGGGCGACCTCGCGGGCGTAGGCGGCGGCCTCGGCGAACTTCATCCACGGCGCGCTGACCGGCAGCAGCAGCGTGCCGACTGTCCTCGGGCACGGTGAAGGAGTCGCCGGGGTGGAAGACCTCGCCGTCGACGGCAAAGCCGGTATTGGCGATGACCGGCACCTCGGGCATGATCTGCGCGTGGTCGCGCCGTAAACGTGCACGCGAACCCGGCGGCATCAAACTGTCACCGTGCGCCAACCTCGTGCACCCGGCTGCCGCCGGCCTCGGCGAGCTGGCCGGTGATCGCCGGGTTGGCCCAGACCTGCAGGTCCGGGCTGGCGGCGAGAGCGGCGCGCACCGCATCGGCGTCCAGGTGGTCGGGGTGCTCGTGGGTGATCAGCACGGCCTGGGCGCCGGCCAGCGGGTCCGGGCCGCTCCACGCGCCGGGATCGATAACCAGGGTGCGCGCCGTCCTTCTCCAGCCGGACGCACGCGTGGCCGAGCTTGGTGAGCCGCATGGCTCCTCCTTGGTCTCCGAGTGCCGCGGTGTCCCGAGCCCCGTGGCGGCCAGCTCAGCGGGCGGCCAGGCCCCGCAGCAGCTCCTCGACCACCCGGCGGGCGTACTTAGCGTGCTGGTCGCGTGGCCCGCCAGCCGCGGGCCAGCACCGCGCCGGTCAGCAGGAAAGGTCGCGGCGTCCGCGTCGGCGTCCTCGCGCAGCTCGCCGGTGGCCACGCCGCGGCGCAGCACCGACCGGATCAGCTCCCGGCGCGGTTCCATGACCAGCAGGTTGTACCGGGCCAGCAGCCGCGGGTAGCGCAGCCCGTCGCCGTGCAGCAGCGCGAACTGGCGGGCCCGCCGCGGGTCGGTGGCCTCCTTGCAGAGCGCCTCGACCAGCGCGGCCAGGTCGGCCCGGACCGACCGGCCCTGCGGCTGCGGCAGCGGCGTGCGGAGCCCGCCGATGGCCTCCAGCAGCAGGTCTTCCTTGGTCGGCCAGCGCCGGTAGATCGTGGCCTTGCCCACCCCGGCCCGCGCTGCGACCTGCTCGATGCCCAGGCCGTCGGGCCCGCAGCGGGCGAACTCCTCCAGCGTGGCCGCGAGGATGGCCTGGTCGGCCTGCTCGCTGCGGGGACGGCCGGGCTTGCGCGGGGCCGGGACGGCGTCGGCCGGCAGCGGGGTCGCCGGGACCGGCGCGGGGCTGGGCGCGGGCATCAGGCCCCCGATTCCTCGGCCGGGCGGGCCAGCGCGGGCTCGCCGGGCGGCGGCGCACCGGGCCCGGCCGCGCGGGCCGCGCGGCCGGGCATCCAGGCGGCGGTGGCCGCCGCGCCCAGGACCGCGATGACCACCGAGATCACCGACGCCAGGTGCATGGCATGGACAAAGGACGCGCTCGCCGCGCTCAGCAGCCGGGTCCCGGAGTGCCCCAGGCTCTGGGCGAGAACCTGGGTCTGGGCAATCGACTGGGTGGCCGCGCGGCGGGCAGCGGGCGGCAGCACCGTCAGGTAGGGGGCGAGCTGGGTCCGGTAGGCCTGCGCCACCACTGAGCCCAGCACGGCCACGCCGAGCGCGACGGCCACCTGCCGGCTGGTGTTGGTGATAGCGGAGCCGGCCCCGCCGCGGTCGCGCGGCACCACTGACATCACGCCCTCGGTGGAGGGCGGCATGACCAGGCCCATGCCGATCCCCTGCACGCCGAACACGACCTCCAGCACCCACACCGGCGTGCTCACGCCGAGCAGGTCGTAGCCGACCAGCGCCACGGCGATGACCAGCAGCCCGGCCGTGACCACGGTCTTAGCCCCCAGGCGGCGGACCAGCGTGGCCGTCCGCGGCGCGGCGAGCAGCTGCCCGGCGGCCAGCGGGATGGTCAGCAGCCCGGCCTTCAGCGGGCTGAAGCCCCGCACGTTCTGGGTGTAGAAGCCGGTGAAGAAGAACGCGCCCGACAGCGAGAAGAAGGACAGCATGATGGCGGCCGAGGCCGACGACAGCCGGGGGTCGCGGAACAGCCGCACGTCCAGCGACGGGTTCGCGACCCGGGTCTCCCACCAGGTGAACACGCCCAGCACGGCCAGCCCGCCGAGCAGCGGGCCGAGGACCCCGGCCGTGACCCACGAGCCGGAGTCACCGCCGGAGATGATGCCGTAGACCAGCAGCACCAGCCCGGCGATGGACAGCAGCACGCCCCCGTAGTCGACGCGGCCCGGCGAGTGGCTGCGCGACTCGGGCACCAGCAGGACGACGGCGATGATGCCGACAGCGGTGACCGGCACGTTGACCAGGAACACCGAGCCCCACCAGAAGTGGTCCAGCAGCAGCCCGCCGACGATCGGCCCGATCGCCACGGCCACGCCCACCGCCGAGGCCCAGATGCCGATGGCCCGGGCTCGCTCCCGCGGCTCGAAGACGTTGGTCAGGATCGACAGCGTCTGCGGCATCACCGCCGCCCCGCCCAGGCCCATCGCCGCCCGGGCCCAGATGAGCTGGTCCGGCGTCTGGACGTAGGAGGAGACCAGGGAGGACAGGCCGAACATGGCCAGGCCGATGATCAGCATCCGGCGGCGGCCGATCCGGTCGCCGATCACCCCGAAGGTGAACAGCAGCCCGGCGAACACCAGCGTGTAGGAGTTGATCGCCCACTCCAGCTGGCTCTGGCTGGCGTCCAGGCCCGCATGCGGCTCGGAGATGGTCTTCAGCGCGATGTTCAGGATCGTGTTGTCCAGCACGATCGCGATCAGGCTGATGATCAGCACGCCAAGGATGATCCAGCGGCGACTGTCGGCTGCCTTGGGGTCCATGCTGCCTTTCCCGGCGATTCCCGTGGCCGGCCGTGCTTGCCGGGCCCGGGCGCGCCCGTTACGGCGCGGTCACTGGCGTTCTGAATCGTTCTGCGGGGTTGCGCTGCGTTCTGCCGTCGTGCACGCCGCCATTCCGGCGGCTGGCCCGGAGACCGGGCAGGGCTGCGCGAGCCCGGGCCGGGCGGCGGCGGTTCTGCGGTGCTGGAGCCGTGCTGGTGCGCCTGCAAAGCGGGCCGGAACGGGCGCATAGCGCCCGGTTCGGGCGCCCGCATTTACAATACGAAACTATACCGTATCGCTACCCGCGCCATTTGCCGCTTGCGGCGCGCCGCGCCAGCCCCTCGCCGACCCGGCGCGCGGGCCGCCGCCGCCGCTGTCCCGGCCGGGCCAGCTATGTCATGATCGAGGTGTCCGGGTACGCCGCTGGGGCGACTCGAGACGCGGAGGACTGCGATGATCTCACATCAGGCTGGCTCCGGGCAGGCCGCGACAGGCGCGCGGACCACGGCTCACCAGACCACCGGCACCGAGCCCGAGCCGCTGTACGGCGGGACCGCCAGCCGGCGGGTCACCATCCGCGATATCGCCGCGGCCAAGCAGCGCGGCGAGCGCTGGCCGATGCTCACTGCCTACGACGCGCTGACCGCCCGCGTGTTCGACGACGCCGGGATCCCGGTCCTGCTGGTCGGCGACTCGGCCGCGATGGTCGTCTACGGCCACGACTCCACGATCCCGGTCACCGTCGATGACCTGATCCCGCTCACCGCCGCCGTCGTCCGCGGCACCCGCCGCGCCCTGGTGGTGGCGGACCTGCCATTCGGCTCCTATCAGGCCTCACCGCAGGCTGCCCTGGAGGCGGCCACCCGGTTCCTGAAGGAGGCCGGCGCGCACGCGGTGAAGCTGGAAGGCGGCAGCCGGGTGCTGCGCCAGGCCGAGGAACTGGTCGCCGCGGGCATCCCCGTGATGGCGCACCTCGGCCTGACCCCGCAGTCGGTCCACGCCTTCGGCGGCTACCGGGTGCAGGGCCGCGGCGAGGACGGCGAGCGGCTGCTGGCCGACGCCAAGTCGATGCAGGCCGCCGGGGCGTTCGCGGTGGTCCTGGAGTGCGTGCCGGCCGAGCTGGCCGCCCAGGTCACCGCCGCCCTGGACATCCCCACGATCGGGATCGGCGCCGGCCCGGACTGCGACGCCCAGGTGCTGGTCTGGCAGGACATGGCCGGCCTGTCGCCGAAGGTGGCCAGGTTCGTCAAGCGCTACGCCGACCTGGCCGGCGTGCTCCGCGACGCCGCCCAGTCGTTCGGCGCGGAGGTCACCGGCGGCACGTTCCCCGACGCCGAGCATTCCTACAGATAATCCGGCCGCGCGGATGCCCAGGGCACCGCCTTCCCTCGTCGCAGGCTCCTCAGTCCAGGCGGCGCCGGCATCCCGCCGACGGGCGGCTGGCCCGTGCTCAGACGTCGGTGATGCGCAGGCCCGCGTGGGCCTTGTAGCGGCGGTTCACCGACACCAGGTTCGCGGTGAGGGCCTCGACCTGGCCGCAGTTGCGGAGGCGCCCGGCGTAGATCCCCCGGGCACCGGGCAGCAGCGCGGCCAGCGCCTGCACCAGGTCGGTCGCCGCCCGGTCGTCGCCCAGCACCAGGATGTCCAGGTCGAGCTGACTGACCTCCGGGTCCAGCAGCAGCACGGCCGACACGTGATGGAATGCGCCCACCACGGTGCTGTCCGGCAGCACGGCCGCGGCCTGCTGGGCGGCGCTGCCCTCGGGCACCGGCAGCGGGTAGGCGCCGCGCTTGTCGAAGCCGAGCGGGTTGACGCAGTCAACGACGATCTTGCCGGCCAGCTCGCTGGCCAGGCTGGCCAGCAGTTCCTTGTGGCCTTCCCAGGGCACGGCGACGATGACGATGTCGGCGGCGGCCGCAGCCCCGGCGTTGTCCGCGCCGGTCACCTGCGGGGCGCTGCCGACGGTGGCCGCCGCGGCGGCGGCGCGGGCGGCGTCCCGGGACCCGATGACCACCTGCTGGCCGGCCAGGGCCAGCCGCCGGGCGAGCCCCCGGCCCTGGTCTCCGGTGCCGCCGAGCACGCCGATCACACGGGAGCCGAGGTCAGGGGCGGGCGGGCCGTCGGGCGGGCGGGCAGCGGGCGCGGCAGGCTCGGGCGGGGCGGGCGGCATGTGCCGATCCTGCCAGAGGCGGGCCCGCGGCCCGGCGACGGGCTGCCGCCGGGCGGCGGCGGCGTCCGGCTGGCCGGCACGCAGTAGCCAGGGATAGTCAGTTAGTCACGAATCACTGCGGCCGGGGCGATTGTCAGGCACCATGGGGGACATGAACGCCGATCAGGTCGCCGCCTTACGCGTCCTCCTGGGACCGACCGGCTGGCTGGACCGGACCCGGTCCTTCGGCCGGGCACTGCGGGACTTCTCCCGGACGCCCGAGGGGCTGCTGGTGGTCGGCACGCCCGCCGACGAGCCCTGGCACATGACCGCGCACCTGGCCGACGAGGCCCGGCTGGCCGAGATCCCCGAGCTGGCGCCCACCCTGGTGCGCTGGGCTCCCCCGGCCGGCGCGCCGGCGCACCTGCGGGTCGGCCTCGACCGGCTCGCCGCGGCCGGCCGGCATGAGACCCTGCTGGTGGTCAGCCCCGGCAGCGCCCCTGAGGAACTGCTCGAGCGGGTCAGCGACGTACGCCGGGCCGGGACGCGGATCCTGGCCCTGGATCGCGGCGACCCCGAGCTCGGCGCCCTGGCCCACGAGGCCCTGGCCGTCCCCGACGGCACCGCGCCGCTGTCCTTCGATGCTGCTCAGCACCTGGTCAGCGCCGCCGCCGGCGAGCCATACGAGCGCGGCGCCGAGGAGCGCGACGGCTACCCGCACGGTGCCTATGCCCACGGGGGCGGGCACCGCGCACGGCCGGCCGCGGGACAGCGCCGGGTACCCGGCCGCAGTCCGTCGCTGCGCAGCCGCCTGGCCCAGCTGCTCGACGTAGTCAGCGGGCCACCGCCCGGACCCGCCGACTAGCGCCGGGCCGGCACGCCGGCGTGGCCCGATCCGGGCGCGAGCAGGCGGATCGGACCCTATTGTGGACCCCAGCGCCAGCCGCATCGCCAGACCGGCGACGCGCTGGCCGCGGCGGCCGCAGCCGGGCGGGCAGGCGGCTGGCCGGCCAGGATCATCGCGCTGACCGCGCCGTTCGGCGCTGGCGGGCGCCGCCGTAGCCGCCGTGGCCCGGGGCCTGTTCAGCTACCGGTTCCCCGGGGTTGCCGGCACCGCGACCTGCAATTCAGGCAACGATGACAGGCTGCCAGTGCACCCGGCAGCGAAGGGGCATTGCGCATGGCCGTATCCCGGCAGCACGGCAGGGACCTGGCGCGCGTCTCGGCGCACATGGGCGGCGGGGAGCACGCCCGGCCCGCCACCTACGAGGCGTATGAGTCGGCGCCGGGCACCGGCGCGGAGTACGTGGAGTTCGACATCCGGCGTACCGGAGACGGGGTCCTGGTGGTGCACCACGACGCGCGGGTCGCGGGCCTGCTGCTCAGCGAGCTCAGCTACGCCAGCCTGTGCGAGCTGGCCGGGTACCGGGTGCCGCTGGTGCGCGACGCGATGCGGCTGGCCGCCCGATGCTCAGCGGGGCACCTGGACCTGAAGGAAACCGGCTACGAGGCCGAGGTCATTGCCCTGGCCGAGGCCGAGTTCGGGTCCGGCAACTTCATCGCCACCACCCTGGAAGACGCCTCGGTGGCGGCCATCAAGCGGCAGTTCCCCCAGGTTCGGACCGCCCTGTCGCTGGGCCGCGACGTCCGGGGACTGCCCTGGACCCGGCGCGTCCGGGTGCGCTGCAGCGAGCTGCTCCCGCTGGCGCGGATCCGCGCCAGCGGCGCCGACTGGGTCGCGGTGCACCACCGGCTCGCCCGGCTCAGCGTGCTGCGGGCCTGCGCGCAGCACGGCATCGGCGTGATGGTGTGGACGGTCGACTCCGACCGGCTGATGGACGGGCTGATCGCCGATGAGCGGGTGGACGTGCTGATCACCAACCGGCCCGGTCAGGCACTGCGACGACGCGCGCTGCTGACCGGCGCCGTCCCGGCCGGAGCTGCGCCGGGCCCGGACCTAGCGGCCGAGCCGGATCCTGGCCGCCTGGCGGCGCTCCGGGTCCAGTGACATGATCGTCAGCGGCTCGGGCGGCACGTGCCGCGTCCGGCCGAACCGGGCGATCGCCGTCCCGATGAGCATCGCCTCGGCGATGTGATCCCGGCTCCCCTCGTATCTCGGGCATTCCCGTTCCCGGACGTGCAGGCTTATCTCCTGCACCGCAACGCCGTGCGCGCCGTACCGGGCCACGTCGCGCCGCAGCTGCCGGCGGGACCGGTGCCGGGTCTGGCGTACCAGGTCGGTTGAGCCATCCACCTCGAGGTTGGGTGCTTGCCGCCGGGTCTGGACTCGCGTCAGGTTGTCCTCGTGCCGGAACCCGACCGCGATGCCGAGGGCCAGCCCGGCTGGCACGCAGCCGGACAGGATCAGCTTGGCGAAGTCCTGGCCGGACAGGTCGGAGGCGAATGGCCGGGCCAGCGGGCCGGCTCCGCTGGCGCGGACCGCCGTGCCGTTCGCCTGGAACTCCAGCCCGCCGGCCGGGAAGGCGCGGACGCTGAGCCGCACCCCGACCACGCCGTGCCCGGCGAGCGCCCGGCACCGGGCCGCCATCCGGCCGATCGCGGCCCGGTAGGCGATCTCCAGAACCGAGGCCTCCGGCACCAGGGTGACCGCGGCCTGGCTGACCGGGGGCCCGGTGAGTTCGCCGGGCAGGCGCTGGAACCCGCCGCAGCGGTGCTCCCGGGAGTAGTCGATGGAATAGACGGCGGCACCGAGCACCTGCCCGGCCGCCTCGAAGCCGGCCGCCCGGATCGCGGCGAGCTCGGCGGTACTCAGCACCGGACGCCGGGCGGGTCAGGAGTCCAGGCTGAGCACCATGGTCGGGGTCTTGATCACGTGATCGTCGCGCAGCGGCCGGACCGCCGTGCCGATCGCGAAGAACTCGGTGGTGTGGGACCCCCAGGTGTGGCTGTGCTGGCGGAGCTGGACGCCGACGATGCCCTCGGCGTGCAGTTCCTCGGCCTCGGCCTGCATCCGGGCCATGGCCAGCTCGCGCGCGTCATACAGCGCCTGGGTGAACTGCTCGATCTCGACGTTGCGCCCGATGTTGCCCATCTTGGCCCCGAGCCGCTGGTGCGCGATGTGGTACACGCAGCTGCCCATCACCATGCCCAGCGGCGCGTAGCCGGCCCGGATCAGCGTCCAGAAGTCCTGGCCGGACAGGTCCGAGGTGAACGGCAGGTCCTTGTTGTTGCGCCAGTTGGTCACCCCGCCGCCGCCCGCGCCGGGCTCGCCCTTGACCGCGGTGCCGACGGCGATGAACTCGGCGATGTCGGCGCCGAACTCCTTCATCTCCACGTCCAGCCGGACGCCGACCACCCCGTCGGCGCCGAGCGCCGAGGCCTCGGCCTCCATCCGGGTCATGGCCAGCTCGCGGGCGTGGTACATGGCCTGCGACAGCACGTCGAGCTCCTGGCTCTTGCCCCACCGGGCCACCTGCAGCCCGACGTGGTAGATCGAGCTGCCCAGCACCAGCCCGAGGGGCCGGAACCCGACCTCGCGGACCAGCAGGAACTCATTGACCGACAGGTCGGAGGTGAAGATGGAGCCGGGCTGGCCCGGCCGCAGCTCCCTCAGCCGGGCGATCGCGTCCTTCGGCACCCCGGCCATGTCGGGGCCGGCGCTGTCGGCCTGCAGGCTGTGCTGGTCGGTCATCTCGCTCCCATTCGGTGTCAGGGCCCCAGCCGGACCCGCGCGGCCTGACGCCGCTGCGGGTCCAGGGACATGATCGCCAGCGGCGCATGCTGGCCGGCCCGCGGCTGGCGGAACCGGGCGATCGCCGTCCCGATGATCGTCGCCTCGACGATGTGGTCCCGGCGGCTTTCCTGCATCGGGCATTCCCGTTCCCGGACCTTCACGTCCATCTCCTGCACGACCACGCCCTCGGCGCCGTGCCGGGCGAGATCCCGCTCCAGCTGCTGGCGCGCGTCGTGCCGGGTGTCGTTGATCAGCTCGGTGTAGCCGTGTACCTCGCTGTTGCCGGCGCCCCACCGGGTCTGGTTCACGGTCAGCCAGTCGTCGTGCCGGGAGCCCACCGAGATGCCCAGCACCAGGCCGGCCGGCACCCAGCCGGCCATGGCACAGCTTGGCGAAGTCCTGCCCGGACAGGTCAGAGGCGAACGGATGGCGCAGCGGAGCGGCGCCCGGCGCGCGGATGGCGGTGCCGATCGCCTTGAACTCCAGCCCGCCCGCGGGGAAGGCGCCGATGGTGAGCTGGACGCCGACCACCCCGTGGCCGCCCAGCTCCTGGCACTCCTCTTCCATCCGGCCGATCGCGGTCCGGCGCGCGGTGTACAGGGCCTGCACCATCGGCCCGAATGAGCCCAGCGAGGACTGACCCGAGACCGCCGTGACCCCCCGCATCGGGGTCATGAAGCCGCCGTACCCGGCCCAGCTGCCCGGGCAGTTCCAGCCGCCGGTGTAGCCGATGTTGAAGACGGCCGCGCCGAGGACCTGGCCGACCGGCTCGAAGCCGGTGCTGCGGATGGCCGCGAACTCGTCGGTGCTCAGCGACGAGCTCCAGGTGCCGCTGCCGCGGATTTCGGTCATCCGGGCCTCGGCAGCAGGCGGCAGGTCGTCTGGCGGATGCTGCCCCGTCACCGCGTGCCCCTTCCGGCCGGACCGGCTGGCTGTTCAGGCACACGATACCGGCCGCCGCAGACTATCGGTCCTGCGCGTCCCAGTCCTTATTACGCTCCTGGACAGTCTCCAGGGCGTGCGCCGCCGCCTCGCGGGTCGGATAGGGCCCCAGCCGGTCCTTGCCGGGGCAGCCGTCGTCGGGTTCTACGGTGTTGTGCCGCAGACAGAACCACCAGTTCTGGTCTTCTCCATGGCACTAGACTCGCAGATTATGACAGCCACCCTCCACCCCGGCCGGATCTCACCGCCCCGGCAGGTCCCGGCGAGCATCCCGCGCCCGGAGTACGTGGGCCGCAAGTACCCGCGGACCGGGGAGCCGGAGGTCAAGGATGCCGAGACGATCGAGCGGATGCGGGTCGCCAGCCGGCTCGCCGCCCGCGCGCTGGCGGAGGTCGGCGCGCACGTGGCACCCGGCGTCACCACCGACGAGCTGGACCGGGTCGGTCACGAGTTCCTGTGCGACCACGGGGCCTATCCCTCCACCCTGGGCTACCGCGGCTACCCCAAGTCGCTGTGCACCTCGCTGAATGAGGTCATCTGCCACGGCATCCCCGACGACACCGAGATCGCTGACGGAGACATCGTCAACATCGACATCACCGCCTTCATCGGCGGCGTGCACGGGGACACCAACGCGACTTTCCTGGCCGGCGACTGCCGACGAGGAGTCCCGGCTGCTGGTCGAGCGGACTCACGAGGCCATGATGCGCGGGATGCGGGCCGTGGCGCCGGGCCGGCCGCTGAATGCCATCGGCCGGGTCATCGAGTCCTATGCCCGCCGGTTCGGCTACGGCGTGGTGCGCGATTTCACCGGGCACGGCATCGGCACCACCTTCCACTCCGGGCTGGTGGTGCCGCATTTCGACGATCCCGAGACGACCGTCACGATGGAACAGGGGATGACCTTCACCATCGAGCCGATGCTGACCCTGGGCACCACCGACTACGAGATCTGGCGGGACGGCTGGACGGTGGTGACCGCCGACGCGGGGCGCACCGCGCAGTTCGAGCACACCCTGCTGGTCACCGCCGACGGCTGCGAGATCCTGACCCTGCCCTGACCGGGGCCGCGGAGTCCGGGATCAGGCCCCGGCGCTGCCGTCCGGGCCGGGCTCGCGGCGGGCGGCCGGGTCGACGAACGTCCCGCGGCCCTGCCGGGTGATGATCAGGCCCCGCTCGCGCAGCACGGCCATGGAGTGGCGCACCGTCTGGTAGGCGACGCCGTACTCCTGGGCCAGGTCGCGCTCGGCGGGCAGCTTGCTGGTGATCTCGCCTGCCTCGATGCGCGTGGCGATGTCATTGGCCACCTGGATGTAGGTGAAGTCCGGTCCGAGCGGGTCGATCTTAGCCACGCGATCAACCTAGGCAGTCCCCTAGCTGCGTAAACCTCGGCTAGCTCTGATTGCTCTGTATTGCTCTAGAGCATCTGTAGCACTGATGGCCTCTTATGCTCTATAGTGAGGACATGGCCAACCGGAATCCCGACTGGTGGCCGTATGCGGCCGAGTTTCCGCACTGGGAAGTCTGGCGCGAGGTAGACCGGCTGTATTACGCGCGCCTGAGCGGAAGCGACCCGCAGGTAGTGGTCCGCGGTGAGGACGCCGTGGATCTCCGGGACCAGGTCCGGGCCGTCACACTGCGCGCCAGGACTTGCGAGCCCGGCCACGAGTGGCCGGGGCGGCCAGGGGCAGCCGGCCGTCCCGGCTCACCGGGTCAGACGCCGGCGGCGACCCGCTGCTGAGCGCCTTCCCACCAGCCCTCGCCGGGCCGGGCCGACTCGATCCACCAGGTCGCGCCCGCCTCCTGGTAGGGCCGGGCGATCTCCGGTACGGCTGCCGGGTCGCCGGCCACCTCGGCCCACACGACCAGGTCATAGGGACCCGCAGTGTCATCGGGACCCGCAGTGTCATCAGGACCCGCAGTGTCATCACGAACCGCAGTGCCATCGGGACCGGCAGTGCTCCCCGGCCCGCTAGCTGACCGGGCGGCACTGATCCGCGCCCCGCAGTCGGCGATGTCGCCGGGCGAGACCGTCTCCAGGGCGCCGCCGGCGAACCGGATCGGCACCATGCCGTCCCAGCGGGCGGCGCGTTCGACGGGCCGGGTGTTGGGCAGCACGCCGCCGACCCACACCGGGATCCGCGGCCGCTGCACCGGCGTCGGGCGGAACCGCACCGGGTCCAGCTGGTAGTGCTGGCCGGAGTAGGAGAATCGCTCGCCGGTCCACAGCCCGGCCATCACGTCCAGGCCCTCATCGAGCAGGTCAGCGCGCTCGCGGGCGCCCTGCGGCTCGTGGAAGATGCCGAAGTCGCCGTAGGCGGGCGAGCCGATGCCCACGCCCAGGATCAGCCGGCCGCCGCTGAGCCGGTCCAGGGTGGTGGTCTCCCGGGCCAGCTGCCAGGGCCGCCGCCGCGGTACCGGGGTGATCATCGTGCCCAGCCGGATCCGCGAGGTCCGGCTGGCGATCACCGCCAGGACCAGCCACGGGTCCGCTAGCGGCGGCCCGTCGCCGGTATTAGAGAACACGATGTGGTCCCACAGGAAGAACCCGTCGAAGCCGGCCTGCTCGGCGGCGACGCCCAGCTCGATCAGCCCGGCGGGATCCTCGGCGAAGTTAGGCACGGCGATGCCGCGCTGCAGCCCGCTCATCTGCTACTCCCTGGTGCTCAGCGGGCCCGGCTGACCGGGCTGTACCCGCGGCGCTCGGCCAGCAGCCGCTTGAGCGCGGGCGGCCCGCCAGCCTTCCCGGCCAGGTGCACGTCGGCCAGGCCGCGCTGGGCCGCGCCGTCGCCGCCGAACGCCGCGCAGGCCAGCTCGGGCTCGACGTTGGCGGCGGCCAGGATGGCGCCCGCACCGCCCATCGGGCCCGCGAGGGACAGCAGCGCCGAGCTGCCGGTATAGGTGGCGCCGCGGTAGCGGGTGATCTCCGCGATCAGCCGGTCGGGGTCCCCGGAGGAGTCCTTCAGCCCGGCGATCGGCAGCCCGTCCAGGGCGTCCAGCGGCAGGCCGGGGGCCGAGATCCACGGGATGTGATAGCCGAGCACCGGCCGGCCCTGCGCCGCGGCGGCGACGGCCGCGAAGTAGCCGGGCAGGTCCTCGCTGCCGGGCGGCGGCCAGGCCAGGATCACGTCGGCACCGGACTCAACCGCCTGGGTAGTGAGCTCAGCGGCCCGGTCCGCGGTGACCGCGCCGGTGCCGCCCAGCACCGGCAGGCCGGCCGGCAGCGCGTCCCGCACGGCGGTGATCACCTGACGCCGCTCGGCGTCGGTCAGCGTGGCCGGCTCACCGGTCGTGCCGCAGGCCAGCACGGCCTGCATCCCGCGGCCGGCCAGGTCGGCGGCGTGCGCGCCGGTCGCGGCCGCATCGACCGCCCCGTCATCGGTCAGCAGGGTCAGCAGCGCCACCCCGACACCAGAGAAGACCAGATCCGACAACGCCACTCCGCCCTGTCACTCTGGCCAGCCGGCGGCGGCCCGGCCTATAGTGACATTAGTCGACAATCGACAATAGCTTACGATAACGCTTCGGAACGGGAGGCATCGTGCCGCAGGGTCGCTTCGACGGCATGGTAGCCGTGGTCACGGGCGGGTCCCCGGGCTTGCGCCCGGCCCTCGCCGGTCGCGTCGGCCGGAGCCGCGGTGAGCGCGGCTAGCGAGGCCGGCGCCGCCGCCGCGACCGAGGCGGCCGCGCCGGTCATCGAGACCAGCAACGTCAGCAAGTTCTTCACCCTCGGCCGCGATGCCCTGGGCCGCGGGCGGCCGCCGCTCAAGGCGGTCGACGGGGTGTCGCTGGCCATCCGCCGCGGCGAGACCCTGGCCCTGGTCGGCGAGACCGGCTCGGGCAAGACCACCTTCGGGCGGCTGCTGCTCAGCCTGTACAGGCCGACCAGCGGCGACATCCTGTACCGCGGGGACAGCATCCTGGACCGCCACGGGAGCGCGGCCAAATCGGTCCGCCGCCAGGTCCAGGGCGTGTTCCAGGACCCCTACTCCTCGCTCAACCCGACCATGACCGTCGGCCAGTCGCTGGCCGAGGTGCTCAGCGTGCACCACGTCGTGCCCCGCTCGGGCCGCGACGAGCGGGTCGCCGAGCTGCTGTCCACGGTGGGCCTGTCCCCCGCCCAGGCCGCCCGCCGCCCGCACGCCTTCAGCGGCGGCGAGCGGCAGCGCGTCGGCATCGCCCGGGCACTGGCCGTCGAGCCCGAGGTGGTCATCGCCGACGAGCCGCTGTCGGCGCTGGACGTCTCGATCCAGGCCCAGGTGCTGAACCTGATGATCCGGCTGCAGGACGAGCGCGGGCTGACCTACCTGTTCGTCACCCACGACCTGGACGTGGCCCGGCACATCAGCCAGCGCACCGCCGTGCTGTACCTGGGCCGGGTGGTCGAGGAGGCGCCGACCGGGGAGATCTTCGCCGAGCCGCTGCACCCCTACACCCAGGCGCTGGTCAAGGCCGCGCCGCGGCTGTCCACCCAGCGCAAGACCATCAAGCCCGCGCTGACCGGCGACATCCCCAACGCCATCGATCGGCCGGCCGGCTGCCACTTCCACCCGCGCTGCCCGTTCGCGATGCCGGTCTGCCGGGAGCGCGAGCCCGCGCTGCTGCAGCTGGGCAGCGGCCGGTCGGTGGCCTGCCACCTGCACGATCCCGAGCACACCCCGGCCGCCGCGGTCGCCGGGACGGCCTGCCGGCCGGCCTGCCCCGCCGGGCGGCCTCGCCGGCGGGACCCAGGCCGCCCTCGGGGAAGCCGATCAGGTAGTGGTTGCGGACCTCGGCGCGCAGCCGCGCCAGGTCGCCGTCGCTGACGGCGTCGAGGATGCCCGGTGCCGCTGCGCGGCGTCGGACAGCTCCGATGCCCTGCCGCTCGATCTCGGCGCGCATCAGCGCGCCCATCTGGCTGTTGAGCATGGACCACAGGTCCTTCAGCCGGCGCCGCCCCGATACGCCGACCAGCAGCTCGTGGAACCGGGTGTCGCACTCCACCAGCGCGTCCATGTCATCGGCCTGCGCCGCGGCCGACATGTGCTCCAGCGCGGCCTGCAGGTCCTGCGCGAGCTCCTCGCGGTCCCGGCCGAAGCCGCGGTCGAAGCACGCGTCCTCCAGGACATACCGGGCGTAGCAGACGTCCTCGGCGTCGTCGGGCGACATCCGGGTCACCACGCTGTACCGGCGCGGCACGATCGCGATCAGGCCCTCGGCCTGCAGGCCGCGCATGGCGTCGCGGATGGTGCCGCGGCTGACCCCGAACTCGGCCGCGAGGTTGGCCTCGACGAGGCGAGTCTCGGCGGGCAGCTCGTTATTGAGGATGCGGTGCCGCAGCGCCCGCCCGACCGCCTCCGGCAGCGAGACATGCTCAAGAATGGCGCCCGTCCTCCTTCGCGATCCGCGGTCTGTCGTCCGTCACTGTAGCTTCAGCACCGCCGCGGTCAAGCCCGCATGACCGGCGGCGTCCGGCTCCGCGCGCAGCGCGGTCGCCGGGCCGGTCAGGATGGGCGTGATGCCCGGCCCGTGGCCGGGCAGCGGGCTGCGCGCCGTGCACGACGACGCCGACGGTGACCCAGCCCCGCCGGTAGCCCATGTTCCACCGGGCGTCGATGTCGGTCACCGCGACCAGGTCGCCGAGCAGCACGTCCGCGCCGCCGTGCGGCGAGGTCGGGTCAGCTGCAGGTCCAGGTCCCAGCTCGCGGCCGGCCGGCCGATCCCGTTGCCGGCCAGCTGCTGGGCACGGCAGCCGCACGCCGGCGGTCACCGGCTGTCGCCGCCGGGCGCTGACCGGCAGCGCGGCCAGCAGGTCGGGATCGATGTTCATGACGGCCACTCGGGGCCGGGAACCCCGGCGGCCGCCAGCCCTGCCCGCAGGCCCGGACGCGCGACCTGCGTCGCCGGGCCGCACCGCGGCCAGGTCCTGCCGGCGCGAAAACCGCGATCACCCGGCCGTCCTCGCCGCGCTTGCCGGTGACCGCGCCGCGGCGCCCGCGGCCGGCGCCGGTCCGGACCTGCACCTCGGTTGCCGATGCAGGCGTAGATGGCCAGCGCGTGCCGGGCGGCCGGGTCGGGGTGCACCAGGCAGGCGCCCGGCGCGGCATGGTCGGCCGCCCAGCGCCGAAGCACCGAGTCGCCCAGCTCGCAGGCCCGAGCACGATGCCGCCGTCGCCGGCCGGCACGTACGGCTCGCCGTCCCGGTCGACCCGGTACGGCGAGCCGCCCAGGACCGGGTGCTCGACGAACCCGAGCAGGTTCACCGCCACCGGCGGCCAGCTCGGCGGCTCATCGGGTCACGCGGTCATGCGGTCACCTCCGCTCCTCGTGCAGCCAGCTGGCCAGGTTCGCGTCGCGGTCATCGACCAGGTGGAAGGCCTCGGCGGGCCCGCTCATCAGCGTGCTGGGGCCCGGGCCGTGGCCGAACAGCATGCACTGGCCGGTGGAGATAACCCCGATGGTCAGGTAGCCCGGCCGGTAGCCGCGCCCGTACCGGTGGTCGCAGTCGGCCAGCGCCACGATGTCCCCGACCCGCAGGCCCTCCAGGCCGAGCGACAGGTCCTCGCCCAGGCCCGCGTAGGCGCCCATCAGGTCGGTGTTGGCGTACTCCGACACCATCCCGGCGCCGGCGCCGATCGCCTCGGCCGGGACCCGCGCCGCCACGTGCACCTCCAGGCGGCCGTCCGGCCGGGTGCCGCCCGGCATCGCGGCCAGCAGCGCCGGGGCGCAGTTCTTGACCACGATCGGCGGATGCTCGGCCAGCGCCAGGCCCTGGCCGCAGGCCAGCACGGTGACCTGGTCGCCGGTGCGTCAGCTGGCCTGCGTCGGCGCTCGGGGAAGTCGGCGAGCACGTAGGCGTGCTGGCCGATCACGTGGCCCGGTCGCGCCGGCGGCGGGCCCGGACTGCACCCGGACCTCGTTGCCCACGCAGGTCAGGAACTGCAGCGCCATGTTGGCGCCGGGCTCGCGGTGCCGGATCGAGGCGCCGGGCTCCAGGTGGTCGGAGGCGTACCCGGTGGCCGGGTCGCCGCAGTGCACGCCCAGCGTGACGCCGCCCATGCCCGGCAGCACGAACGGCTGGCCGTCCGGGCCCGACCCGGTAGGCGTGCCGGTCGGCCAGCGGCGGCCAGACCTCGCCGGCCAGCACCTGGCGGACCAGGCGGGCCGCGTTGGTCGTCGGCCTTCACGAGGCGGCCGCCTCGGCCGCCGACGGCGCGTCCGCCAGCGGGAACGTCACCCAGGCCCGGCGGCCGGAACGACTGCTCGAAGGCGTTGATGGTCTCCTGCACCAGCGCGCCCTGGGCGAAGTCGCCCTGGGCCGGGCCGGGCGGGATCGGTGATCTCGCTCAGGAAGTCGGCGACCAGGTTGGAGTAGAACAGGTACTCCCACGGCTCGCCGGAGTGGCCGCCGGGCGGGAAGAACTTGGCCGGGATCTCGGTGCTCGGTGAACTCCACCGCGTCCTTGCGCGCCGTCTTGATCGTCTGGCAGCATGCCGAACTCGTCGACCAGCCGGACGATCATCGCGCCTTCCGAGCCGTAGATGCGGGCCTCGATGCCGGGGTAGTTGCCGACCGTCACGTAGGACGACTGGATCGAGGCCAGCGCGCCGGACGCCGAACTCGGCGATCCACATGTCGCCGTCGTCGATGTTGGCCCGGGTCATCTGGCCGGTGTCGCGGATCATCCGCTCGGGCACGAAGTTGCGCATGGCGCCGACCACCGCGGTCAGCGGCGAGCCGAGCCACCAGTGCATGATGTCGATGATCGGCGCGCCGTAGCCCTCGATCGAGGACACCGCGATCTCGGCCGGGTCGGCGCTGGGTCGTACTGGCGCAGCGGCGTGGCCGGGTCGATCCACTGGCTGTTCTGCTCGTAGCCGTTGAACATGTACGGCTCGCCGACGAAGCCGGTGTCGATCAGCTCCTTGGCGTACAGCACGGCGGGCGCGTACCGGAAGGTGAAGCCGAGCTTGGTGCGCAGCCCGCGCGCGGCGGCCAGCTCCGCGGCCTGCGCGGGTCTTGCGGTAGTCGTTGTGCACCGGCTTCTCGCACAGCACGTGCTTGCCCGCCGACAGCGCGTCCCAGGAGATCTGGAAGTGCGGCTGGTTGCCGGTGACCACGTCCACGACGTCGATGTCCGGGTCGCCGAGCAGCTCGCGGTAGTCGGTGGTGGCGCCCGGCACCGAGAACCGGCTGGCCGCCGCGGCCAGCGCCTCGGCGTTGACGTCGGCCAGCGCGACGACCTCGGCCCGCGGGTCGCGCTGCCAGCCGGGGATGTGCGCGACCTGCGCCCAGCCGCCCGGCGCCGACGACCGCGACCCGTGATCCTGCCTGCCGTCATCGATCGGTTCCTGCCTCTCGCTGAGTACGCCTGGCTGGCCCGGTCGAACACGTTGCGCAGCGGCGCGCCCGTCCAGCCACCGCCGCAGGTTGTCGCTGAACAGGTCGGTGATCAGCCGCGTTCTCGGCGGCCGCGGTGGAGGCCGAGTGCGGCGAGATGATGACGTTGTCCAGGTCCCACAGCGGCGAGGACTCCGGCAGCGGCTCGGTCGCGAACACGTCCAGGCAGGCGCCGCCCAGGTGCCCGCTGGCCAGCGCGGCGATCAGCGCGTCCTCGTCGATGACCTGGCCGCGGGCTGAGGTTCACCACGACCGCGCCGGCGGGCAGCAGCGCCAGCTCGCGGGCGCCGATGAGGCCCTCGGGTCTGCGTCGGTCAGCGGGCAGGCCAGGATGAGCGCGTCCATGCCGGGCAGCACCGGCGCGATGCTGCGGTGTCGGTGTAACGGACGATGACCCCGGCATGTCGTAGCTGCGGCCGGGCCGCCCGGCGCCGGTGCACCTCGACCCCGGCGGCGGCCAGCAGCCGGGCCACCTGGCGGCCGATGCCGCCCAGGCCGACCAGCAGCGCCCGGCTGCCCGCCAGCTGCCCGGTGCGCGTGCCGCTCCCAGTGCCGCTCCGCCTTCCAGCGGTCAGCCCCGGCATGTCCTTGGCGAAGTACAGCAGGCCGAGCAGCGCGAACTCGGCCAGCGGGACGCCGTGCACGCCCGCCGCGGTGGTGAACACCAGCGCGCTGTCGGCCAGGCCGGTGCGCTGCAGGAACCCGCCGATGCCCGGCGCTGGTGCCCTGCACCCAGCGCAGCCGCGGGCAGTTGCGCGGCCATCTCGGCCGGCGTCCTGCCAGTCGAAGTCGAAGCTGACGTCGGCCTGGCGGCCGCAGCTGCGACCAGCGCTCCAGGTCCGCCGCCGACAGCTCGCGGCGGCTCGCCGCCGTGATCGGCGGGATAGCGCGGCACGGGCAGCAGGTCGGGCTCGTAGAGCACGTGAACTGCGCGGGTCGACGGCCTCGATCCGCGCCGCGTGCTCGGGCTCCAGCGGCGTCGCGATCAGGACGTTCACCCGGTCATCGGTCATCCGTCCTCACCCTGGACCGGCCGTCCTGGCCGATTGTCGACAATCAGCAATTGTTGCTATCAGGTTACGACTCGTCAAGGCTGACCGCACCAGGCGCCCTCCGCCTAGACCCGTCCGTATTGTCGCCAGATCAACGATGCTGACCTGGGCAAATATCAGCCATCTCGATCAAGAGTCACCGGGTCAGAGCGCGCATACCGGGCGGACATCGCGGCCACCGTCGGCACTGCTGAGCCAACCCGGAGAAGCCGGATGAGTATTGACGGCCTCGGCGGCAGCGTTTCTACAGTTGGGGCCAACGTTGTCGACAATCGACGAAATGGAGGTGCGACATGTTCCGAGCCACACGGCCCCGGATACTGAGCGCCGGACTGATCGCCCTCGCGCTGGGCGCCGCGGGCTGCGGAAGCAGCGGAGGCAGCGCCCCGGCTCAGGCTCGGGGGCAACAGCGGCGGATCCGCGACGACCGAGAACACGCTGGTCATCGCGAACGCGGTCAAGGTCGACACCCTGGACCCCGAGGCGAACTCGGTCAACGAGTCGATCTGGCTCGACCAGAACCTCTACAGCCGGCTGCTGCAGCCCAACTCCACCGGCACCGGCCTGCTGCCGGACCTGGCCACGTCCTGGGACATCGCGCAAGAACGGCCTCACCTACACCTTCCACCTGCGCCCGGACGCCAAGTTCTCCAACGGCACGCCGGTGACCGCCGATGATGTCGTCTACTCGATCAAGCGGTCGCGCGCGTTCTCCGGCGGCTGGGGCTTCCTGCTGACCGCCGTGAAGACGATCACCGCGCCGGACGAGCACACCGTCATGATCACGCTGTCCCAGCCGCACGCGCCGCTGCTGGCCGACCTGGCCATGTACGCCTACTCGGTGGTGCCGGAGAAGCTGGTCAAGGCCCAGGGCGCGAAGTTCTTCCAGCACCCGGTCGGCAGCGGGCCGTTCATGGTCACCTCCTACAACCCCGACAGCGAGGTCGACCTGGCCGCCAACCCGCACTTCTACGGGACCAAGCCCAAGATCAAGAACGTCAAGATCCTCATCGTGCCCAACGACAACACCCGGGTGCTGATGCTGGAGAGCAAGAAGGCTGACGTCATCGAGAACCCGCCGGGCAACCTGGTCACCCAGATCAACAAGACGCCGGGCCTGAGCGTGCAGCTGTTCCCCTCCACCCGGGTGGACTTCATCCAGCTCGACCAGCACTACAAGCCGTTCAAGAGCCGCTGGTCCGCGAGGCGCTGAACTACGCGATCAACCGCAAGGCGATCGTGCAGCTGGCCTACCAGGGACACGCCACCGAGGGCTCCTCGTTCATGCCCTACAAGATGAAGTTCTGGAACGACAGCCTGAAGCCGTACCCCTACGACCCGGCCAAGGCCAAGCAGCTGCTGGCGCAGGCCGGCTACCCGCACGGCTTCAAGACCTTCCTGATCACCGTCAGCGGCGACGTGGCCGGCCAGGCCGAGGCCGTGGTGGTCAAGCGGAGCTGGCCGCCGTCGGGATCAGCGTCAACATCCAGTCCTACGAGCTGCTGACCGCCTACAACAAGGAAGACAACGGCCACTCGCGAGATGGGCGAGCGGTACTGGACCAACGACATCATCGACCCCGACGAGGTGGCGACGTTCGGTGCCGACTGCAAGGGCGGCGCGAACGCGTTCAACAGCTACTGGTGCAGCACCCAGGCCACCAGCCTGGTCAACAAGGCCCGCGCCGAGCTGAACGACGCCAAGCGGCAGCAGATGTACGACCAGATCCAGCAGATCATCTACCAGCAGTCACCGTTCCTGGTCATCGACTACAGCCCCTACCGGTACGGCATCGGCGACTGGGTGCACGGCTTCCACGCCACGCCGCTGGGCAACTACGACCTGTCCCTGGAGACGCTGACGGTCGGCAAGCACTAGCGCCAGAGCACCGCTGCTCTAGCGCACCGGCCTCGCGCCGGGCGGGATCCCCCGAGCCCGCCCGGCGCGAGACCCCCGCAGTCACTACCGCCAAGGAGGCCAAGGGTGAGGGCGAAGTGAGCCGCTTCGGGCTCCTTCCCACGGCGCCTCGTGCACGTGGTGATCGTGCTGTTCGGCATCACCCTGGTGACGTTCTTCCTGCTCCGGCTCATCCCCGGCGACCCGGCGCTGGCCATCCTGGGCAGCAGCTACACCCACACCCGGGCCGTGGCCATCGACAACTTCCTGGGCCTGAACAAGCCGATCTGGTCGCAGTACGGCCTGTTCATGCAGCGGCTGTTCCACGGCAACATGGGCTTCTCGTTCTTCTACAACGAGCCCGCCACCGACGTGATCACCAGCCACGTCGCGCCGACGCTGTTCCTGGTTGTCTACAGCGCGGTGCTGGCCGCGGTGATCTCGTTCCCGATCGGCTTCTACTCCGGGCTGCGCGCGGGCGGCGTCACCGACCAGGGCTCGCGGGTGTTCTTCACCCTCAGCTTCGCGATGCCCGGCTTCTGGCTCGGCATCATCCTGATCCTGATCTTCAGCGTGCACCTGCACGTCTTCCCGATCAGCGGGTTCGGCTCCGGCTTGCTCGGGCACCTGTACTCGCTGTTCCTGCCGGCCCTGACTATCGCGCTGGGCTTCTCGACCGTGCTGGTGCGCAGCCTGCGCGCGGCCACCATCACCACGCTGCAGGCCGAGTTCATCGACACCGCCCGGATGAAGGGCGTCCGCTGGTCGCAGATCCTGTGGAAGCACGTCTTCCGCAACGCGGTCCTGGCCGTGGTCGCGGTCTACGGCGTCAACCTGGCCTACCTGATCTGCGGGACCGTGCTGGTCGAGAACGTCTTCTCGCTGCCGGGCCTGGGCACCCTGCTGGTCAGCTCGGTGTCGGACCGCGACTACCCGGTGGTGCAGGGCGTGACCCTGCTGTTCGCGGTGCTCATCGTGGCCATCAACCTGCTCACCGACGTCGTGCAGGCGGCCCTGGACCCGCGCGTCGGACAGGAGATCGGGACGTGACCGCCGGACCAGCGACGTGGGCGGCCAGCCCGTCCGAGCTGCTGATGAAGGCCGCGGCCAAGGCCGCCGGGCGGCGGCGCAGCCGGGTGCGGCGGCGGCTGACGCTGATCATCGGCCTGGTCATGCTGGGCATCGCCATCCTGGCCTGCGTGCTGGCCCCGGTACTGGTCAGCCAGAACCCGACCACCATCGACGCGCTGCACCCGCTGGCCTCGCCGCTGTCGGCCGGCCACCTGCTGGGCACCGACCAGTTCGGCCGCGACGTGCTGGCCCGGATCCTGTACGGCGGGCGGATCGACCTGGCCATCGCCTTCGGCGCGACCAGCGTGACCCTGGTCGGCGGCACGGTCATCGGCCTGGTCGCCGGCTACCTCGGCGGCAAGATCGACAGCCTGCTGATGCGGCTGGTCGACCTGTTCTTCGCCTTCCCGTTCCTGGTGCTGATCATCGCGATCGTGGCCATGCTCGGGCCGACCATCTTCAACATGTTCCTGGCCATCTGGATCACCAGCTGGGTGAGCTACGCCCGGATCATGCGGGCCCAGACCATCGTGGCCAAGAAACAGCAGTACGTGCTCGCGGCGCAGGCGCTGGGCTACAGCCGGACCCGGGTCATGCTGCGGCACATCCTGCCCAACGTGGTTTCAGCGGTGATCATCTTCTCGATGGTCGACGCGGTCGGGAACATCATCCTGGCCGCCTCGCTGGGATTCCTGGGCCTGGGCGCGCAGCCGCCGTCACCGGAGTGGGGCACGATGATCTCCGACGGGCAGAACTACATCCTGACCTCGTGGTGGCTGGCCACGCTGCCGGGCCTGGCCGTCGTGTTCGTCGGGGTCGCCTTCAGCCTCATCGGCGACGGGCTGGCTGACCTGCTGCGGCCAGGTGACCGGTGAGCCCGGCCACGGGCGCGCCGCTGCTGTCGGTGCGCGAGCTGCGCAGCTACCTGGCTACCGGCGCCGGCGTGGTGCGCGCCGTCGATGACGTGTCGCTCACCGTGCACGAGGCCGAGGTGCTGGGCATCGTCGGCGAGAGCGGCTGCGGCAAGTCCATCACCTGCCGGACCATCATGGGGCTGGTGCCGGCCGGGCTGGCCTACTCCAGCGGTGAGGTGGTCTACCACCCGCACGGGACGCGCAGCATCCTCGGTGCCTCCCAGGCCGAGCTGCGGTCGCTGCGCGGCGCGCACCTGGCGATGATCTTCCAGGACCCGATGACCGCGCTCAACCCGGTGCGTACCATCGGCGACCAGCTCCTGGAGGCGGTCACCGCGCACGCGAAGCTCACCCGCGCCGAGGCGCGGGAGCGGGCCATCGACCTGCTGACCCGGGTGGGCATCCCGGCCCCGGCCCGGCGGCTGAGCGACTACCCGTTCCAGTTCAGCGGCGGCATGCTGCAGCGCGCGCTGATCGCCATCGCGCTGGCCTCCTCGCCCCGGCTGCTGCTGGCCGACGAGCCGACCACCTCCCTGGACGTGATCATCCAGGACCAGATCCTCAGCCTGCTGCTGGCCCTGCAGCAGGACACCGGGATGTCGATGATCCTGGTCAGCCACGACCTCGCGGTGATCACCGAGGTGTGCGACCGGATCGTGGTGATGTACGCCGGCCAGATCGTCGAGGAGGGCACGGTCGCCGACATCATCGACACCCCGCGCCACCCCTACACCACCGCCCTGCTGGACGCGCTGCCCCAGCCCGGCCGCCAGGATCCGCAGGGGCCGCTGCGCTCCATTCCCGGCTCGCCGCCCAGCCTGATCGACGTGCCCGGCGGCTGCCGGTTCGCGGCGCGCTGCCCGCTGGCCGTGGACGAGTGCAGGACGTGGGACACCGAGCTGCTGCAGACCGGCCAGCCCGGCCACGCCGCCCGCTGCTGGCGGCACGACCAGGTCGGGCGGGACCCGGCGCGGAACGGCAACGGGAAGGTGACGGAATGACCAGCAGGAAACTGGGGGTCGGCGTCGTCGGCGCGGGCCGCTGGGCCAACCTCGCCCACCTGCCCGGCTGGGCCCGCGACGAGCGGTGCCAGATCGTCGGCGTCTGCGACACCGACGCGGACAAGGCCGCCGCGGCCGGGCAGAAGTTCGGCGCCCAGGTCGTCACCGGCGACTACAACGAGCTGCTGGCCCGCGACGACATCGACATCATCGACGTGGTCACCCGCGACGCCGATCACTACCCGATCAACTGCGCGGCGATCGCGGCCGGCAAGCACGTGCTCAGCGAGAAGCCGGTCGCCCACGACCACCGCCAGGTCGCCGACATCGCCGCCCAGGCGAAGGCCGCCGGGCTGAAGACCAAGGTCGGCTTCACCTTCCGGTACAGCCCCGCGGTCCGCTACATGAAGGACATGATCGCCCGCGGCGAGCTGGGCACGCCCTACATCTACAACGCCTACGAGCAGAACTCCCAGTGGCTGAAGCCGGAGTACCCGATGCGGGCCACCAACCGGGCCGGTGACGGGCCGCTGAAGGTCGCCTCGCTGGAGGGTTACGGCGCGCCGGTCATCGACCTCGGGCACTGGTTCATCGAGTCCGACCTGACGGCCGTCG
Source organism: uncultured Actinomycetota bacterium (assembly GCA_963780555.1). Taxonomy (GTDB): domain Bacteria; phylum Actinomycetota; class Actinomycetes; order Streptosporangiales; family Streptosporangiaceae; genus DASUBV01. Next base: position 2,858,418 of record CAWACD010000002.1, read on the forward strand.
TCGGCATCATGCGCAACTTCGTGCCCGAGCGGCTGATGGCGGCCACCGGGCAGATGGCCCGGACCAACATCGACGACGGCGACATCTTCATCGGGGAGTTCGCCAGCGGCGCGCTGTGCTCGGTGCAGACCAGCTTCGTCACCGTCGGCAACTACCCCGGCATCGAGGTGCGCGTCTACGGCAGCGACGGCGCGGCCATCGCCCGGCTGGTCGAGGAGGGCGGCATCTGCGAGACCCTGAAGGTGGCCCGGCCCGACGACGTCGAGTTCCGGGAGATCGAGGTGCCCGCGCAGTACTACCCGGCCGGCGGCAGCCCGCGGGAGTCGTGGCGCACCCTGTACTACGCCAACCTGACCGCGAACTTCATCAGCGAGGTGCGCGGCGAGATCGACGGCAATGAGGGAAACTTCGAGGACGCTATCTGGGTCCAGGAGGTAATCAACGCCGTGGAGATCTCACACCACGAGCGGCGCTGGGTGAACCTGCCGCTGGAGCACGACGCCGGCTCGCCGGAAACCGCCGCATGACGGCCGCTGCCCGCCCCGGCACCCGCTGGGGCATCCTTGGCACGGCCAACATCGCCCGCGGCCAGTTCCTGCCCGGCCTGCGGCACGCCGGCGGGGTGGCCGCCGCCGTGGCCGGCCGGGACCTGGCCCGCGCCCGGGAGTACGCCAGCGCCAACGGCGTCGACCGGGCCGTCGAGGGCTACCAGTCCCTGATCGACGACCCGGACATCGACGCCCTGTACATCCCGCTGCCCAACTCGCTGCACGCTGAGTGGACCATGGCCGCGCTGCGGGCCGGCAAGCCGGTCCTGTGCGAGAAGCCGCTCACCGGCCGGCTGACCGACACCGAGCACGTGCTGGAGGTCGCGCAGGAGACCGGCACGCTGCTGTGGGAGGCATTCGTCTTCCCGTTCCAGGAGCAGCTGGTCCAGGTCCGGCAGCTGCTGGCCGACGGCGTCATCGGCGAGCTGCGCGAGATCCAGTCCAGCTTCCACTTCAACGTGACCAGGCCCGACAACATCCGGATGCAGGCGAACCTGGAGGGCGGCGCGCTCCGGGACGTCGGCTGCTATCCCATCCGGCTGGCCTACGAGCTGTTCGGCGAGGAGCACGAGACCGCGCAGGGCCGGTCCGAGCCCGGCGGCCACGGCGTGGACATCGAGACCTGGGGCATCCTCGGCTACGACGGCGGCCGCCAGCTGCTGCTGTCGTGCGGGATGCGCCGGGCCTACGACGCCTTCTCCCGGCTGCTGGGCAGCACCGGGCAGATCCACCTGACTAACCCGTTCCACCCGGCCACGGGCGACAGCTACACCGTCTTCGCTCAGGGCGCCGAGCCGCGGACCGTCCAGGCTGCCGACGTGCCGTCGTTCTCCCCGGCGATCGCGCACATCCAGCAGGTGCTGGCCGGCGAGGAGCAGCCGCGGATGCTGGCGCTCGACACGTCACTGGCGACGGCCCGCGCCCTGGACGACCTGGCCAGGGTTAGCCGCTAAGCGGCCGGGCCAGGGCTGGCCGAGGCAGCGGGACCGGGCGGGTGAGCGTGTGCCGACGCTCGGGGCTGAGTCCACAGGCAGGCCACCGCGAGCCCGATCAGGGCCACGCCCACGAGCAGATCCCAGGCCGGGTGGTGGTACCTCAGCGGGGCGTTGGAGTCGTAGAGCTTGCGGCCGCCGATGATCACGAAGACGAGTCCTGCCGCCGCCGCGACTATCCCGCCAGTCACCAGCGCCGAGCGACTCGGGCTGAGCGTCACCAGACCGCGAACCTGCAGTATTCCGAACACCAGGCCGACAACGAAGCCGCCGAGCACCAGGACCTGACCGACATGGTCAGCGAACTCCCACCCCTCGCCCTTTCTCATCGCCGGAGCCTGCGGTACTGGTCGGGCAGCGGCTCGGCGTCAACCGGGAACCGCTCCAGGCGCTTTTGAGTCAGGTACAGCTGGGCCGATGACCACCCCTCTCTGCGGGCCAGCAGCGGCACCAGCTCGCGCTGCCGGCCGATCAGGTCAACCATGATGAGCTCGTCCCGGCGCACCTGCCCGCGCAGGGCGGCGATGAGCCTGCCCGACAGCGCCGCGGTAGTCGCGACGAAAACCGCGCATGCGACCGCAGCCACCACCCACCCGCCAAGCGACCCGCGCGCTTCCACGGTCCCCAGCACGATGGCCAGCACCACCGCGGCCATGACCGCCGGCGACACAGCCTGCACCAGGGCCACCCGGCGCCGGCCGCTGTCCACCGCATCCAGAAGTCGCTCGCAGTGACCCAGCGTCTGCTCCACGCTAGCGTCCGGCCCTGGAACCGCGGCTGCGTCCGCGGCCGCAGACGGCCCGGTCGCGGGAAACATGCTACGTTCAGCGCCCATTGTCATCTTCTTCCGCTGCGCAGAACTCGCCGACTGTCGCCACGAAGCGATCCAGCAGCTGGCTGATCTTGCCACTGTCCATCTGAGAGGGTTTCTCAGCGTCCAGGCCGAACTGGCGCGGAACCCGGACGGCACTGACCGGCAGCACCGCCACGTCGCTGAACCGCCGTCCGCCGATGCTCCGGGTCAGGGCTTCAAGCGCGGCGGCAAATCCGGTCCGGGCCGGGTCGGTGCATGCCTCGGCCGCGGCCTTCGCGGCCGCCTTAGCCGTGCTCGCACGCTCCCTCAAGGTGGCCGCCTGCCCGGCTGCGTTGCCGGCGGGCTCGCCAGCCGGCCCGGCTGCCTCCGCCTCGGCGGCAGCTCGCTCCGCGGCCTGCGCGGCAGCCTCGGCCCTGTCCGCTCGCAGCGCGGCCGAGCCGGGCAGGTAATAGTCGCGGGCTTCGTCCAGCCGGTCCCGGAAAAGGTCGCACATCGTCACGGCAATGATCAGGCGCAGCCCGTGCTGATCCTGCCAGGCATCCCGGATCCGTTCCCCGATCCGCAGGAAGTTGTCCAGCTCGCGCTGCTTGTACTCGGTAAAGACGTCCTCAAGTTCCACGTCGCCTTTATCGGCTTGCAGCTCCTCGATGGTGACGAGCCGCTGGCCGTAAATCCAGGTCTTGTTCCGGCCCCAGCAGACCGCATGAATCAGCGTCCGGGTCGGCCGCGCGCCGAAGGCCAGATCTTCAGTGGCACGACGCTCCGCAGAACCCTGGCCAGGCGCGACTGTCAGCTGCACGCGCATGCGCCCGCCCTGCTCGCGCTGCAGGAACTTGAACTTGTAGTCCTCGCGTCCCGGGCTTCTCGACGGCAGCAGGTCCGGACTTGTGTCGGGATCGATCCTGCTCAGGATAGACCGGGCGAGGACGGTCTTTCCCGATCCTTCCTCGCCGGTCAGGAAGATACTTGCACCCGGCCAGAATGGCCAGCCCCGTCGCTTCGCACGAACCTGGCTCGCTCGCGGTGCATCCGGGGAGCGTTCTGTGTGGAGAGCGCCCTCCCACCGGGCCAGCGCATCACGCCAGAGGTCCCGGAGCCTGTCCTCGTCCGTCGGCGGCACCATCGGATCCCTTCGCCACGCCAGTATCCGGAGCACTGCCGATCCAGCGCAGAACGGCCGGCCAGATAGACGGGAATGGTACTCCCGAAAGGGATGACTTTTCCGAGCCCGGCAATCTATAGGAGACGTCCCGGTGATTTCACCGTTATATCGCTTGTCTCCGATTAATGCCGTTAAGCGAATGGCCCCCAGGCGGCTAGGCCGGCACCCGGCCGCCCTGGCGCAGGCGGCGCCGCTCCCGCCGGTTCTGCCAGGCCCGGCGGATGCGCCGGGCCAGCGCCACCACCAGGATCGCGCCCAGGATCAGCAGCACCGCGGCGGTGACGGCCGCCGCCACCGGGTGCAGCACGGCGAAGGTGACCATCCCGGCCACCGTCAGGTCCTCGGCCAGGCTGGCGATGATGTTGCTGACCGGCTCCGGGCTGGTGTTGACGCCCATCCGCACTCCGGTCTTGATCAGGTGGGTGACCAGCGACGTGCCGCCGCCCAGCGCCGTCGCCGCGATCGCCTGGGTCAGCGAGCCGTGCGCGTGGTGGGCCATCAGCAGGCCGATCGCCCCGCCGAACACCGGCCGTACCGCGGTGTGCACCACGTCCCACGCCGAGTCGACGAAGGGAACCTTCCCGGCCACGAACTGAGCCGCGAACAGCACCGCCGCGACGGCCAGGACGTCGGTGCGCTCCAGCGCGGGCGGCACCGCCGCCTCGTGGCCGAACCGGCCCAGCAGCCCCAGCATCAGCACGACGGCGTAGCAGTTGATGCCGCTGGCCCAGCCGCTGGTGAAGATCAGCGGAACAGCCACCATCCAGGCCCCCGATCCCCCGCACCCGGCAGGGACTTTGTCCAGAACGAGGCTGATGGTACTGAACTGCACCAGATAGCGGGAGAGATCCGGGGCCGGACGCGCCGTCGCCTCTTGCTGTTATCGGGGCCCGGCGTCCGGGCGGCTGACCCGCCGCAGGTACTCCTCCCGGTCCAGCGGGTTCGCATCCCACCGCGGCCGCTCCGGGATGACGCCGGTCACCGGCTGGTAGCGGTCGAAGACGCACTCGAGCACCCCCTCACCGCGGGTCAGCGTGGGCAGCTGCTGGCGCAGCTCGTGCACCCGCGCGGCCGGGATGTCGCCCTCGAGCGTCACCGACGGGCCGGCCGGCAGCTGGTCCCGCGGCACCGCGCGCAGCCGGGCCAGCGCCGGCAGCAGCACCCCGAGGCTGTCGGCGGGCACGTCCAGCACGAACCGGTGCACCGGCTCGCAGACGATCGTCCCGGCCCGCTGCAGCGCGGCCATCACCACCAGCGGGGTGAGCTTGCGGTAGTCCTCCCCGGTGCTGGACAGGCTCTTGGTGAACCGGGCGTGCCCGAGGCTGTGCTTGCCCACGTAGCCGGAGTGCGTCATCGTGATCGCGGCGTCGGTGACCGACCAGCCGTGCAGTCCCTGCTGCAGCGTCTCGCGCAGCGTGTCCTCGGTGGCCCGGAAGAACGCCAGCGGCATCGAGCCTGGCTCCACCTCGATGCCGAACCGGATGCCCGAGCCCGGCGGCCCCGGCTCGACGCGCAGCCCGATCGTGGCCAGGAACGGGTTCGGGCCGGCGCCGAGGAACTCCGCTGCCGCGCCGGTGCCGCCCGGCCGCTCCACGCAGATGGTCGTGGACTCGCGGAAGGTGACCTTGACCCCGTACTCGTCGGCCAGCGTGGCGCCGATGACCTCCTTCTGCACCTCGCCGTAGAGCGAGACGGAGATCTCCTGACGCACGTCGTCCTGCCGGACGTTGATCAGCGGGTCCTGCTCGGCTAGCTGGGCCAGCCCGGCGTGCAGGACGCCGCGGTCCGCCGGGCCGGCCGGGATGACGACCGTTTCCAGCGTCGGCGGCGGAAACTGGTACTGCCGGGCGTCCGGGGGCGCATCGCCGACCCAGTCGCCGACCCGGATCTCCGCCAGCCCGCGCAGCTGGCCGATCTCCCCGGCGCGCACCGCGTCCCGCCGGACGGCGCTCCCGCCGGCGAACACGCTGATCCCGGTGACCTTCGACTCGTGGCCGGCACCGAACGCGATCCGCTGCCGGACCTGCACCGAGCCGGCGAACATCCGGGCGAAGGCCACCTTCTCCCCGGCCGCTCCCCGCTCGATCTTGAACACCCGGCCCGACGCAGTGCCGCCTGCCGTCTGCGCCGCAGCTGATGGCAGCAGCTCGGCAATGCCGCTCATCAGCGCCTCGACGCCCGCCCCGGTCATGGCCGAGCCGAAGAACACCGGGTGCACCTGCATCCGGCGGGTCTGCGCGGCCAGCGCCCGGCGCAGCCGGCGGTAGGGCACCGCAGAGTCGCCGCCGACGTAGGCGGCCAGGATCGCGTCGTCCTGGTCGGCCAGCGTCTCGGCCAGCTGCGTCGTGAAGCCCTCGTCCGCCCGCGAGGCCGGGATGAACCGCGCCGCCCGGCTGCCCGGCTCCGCCACCGCGCCCATCGCCACGATCGCCGGGCTCAGCCGCTGCGCGATCTGCTCCATGACCTGGTCGCAGTCCGCGCCGCGCCGGTCGATCTTGTTCACGAACAGCAGCGCCGGCACCCGCAGCCGCTGCAGCGCCCGCATCAGGATGCGGGTCTGCGGCTGCACGCCCTCCACCGCCGAGATCACCAGGACGGCGCCGTCGAGCACGCTCAGCGCGCGCTCCACCTCGGCGATGAAGTCCGGGTGGCCGGGCGTGTCGATCAGGTTGATGGTGACGTCGCCGATGGCGAAGGACACCACCGCGGACTTGATCGTGATGCCGCGCTGGCGCTCCAGCGCGAGCGAGTCAGTCTGCGTCGTGCCGTCGTCGACGCTGCCGACCTCGCCAATGACCCCGGCTGCGTACAGCAGCCGCTCGGTCAGTGTTGTCTTGCCGGCGTCAACATGCGCCAGGATCCCTAGATTCAGCGTTCCGCGTGCCAAGCGTCATACCCTCCGACCAGGTCAGGTAGCCCGTTCCGATGGACATGGACGCTGCTCGCATCTCGCCTCCTCTAGTAGTCGTCGTGGCTCAGGGTGAATGATGAGCCGCCGCCCGCCGCGAACGCAACCGGTTTTCCCCGGCGGCGGCCACTACGGCAGGCCCGGCTGGGCCGCCGCAGTAAACCTGTTTTCGCCGGGCACCGGTGCCTAGCTAGGCTCGGCAGCGGTCCGGGCCCGCGGGGCGCGGCGACAGAAGGCGGAGGTCGATGCCATGCCCGGGCAGCCGCCAGACGAGCAGGCGCGGGAGTTCGCTGCCGCATTCCGGGATTTCCTGGAGTGGGTGCATTCCTCGGCCGCGGGCGCGGGCCAGGACAACGAGGTGTCGGTCCTGGTGCGCGACTTCCTGGGGAGTGACGGCGCGGGCCGCTCGGTGGTGACGCGTGACCTGCCCGTGTTCGAGCACGTCAACTTGCAGACCGCCGTCGACGCATGGTCCGGGCGAGCCGGGCGGGCGGTCGAGACTCGGGGCGTGGCCCATCCGGCGCATTACGGGGGCACGTCGCTGCAGCAGCTGGTCGCGGGCGACGGGCTGCCGCCGCTGCGGCTGACGGCGCCGGCGCTGGCGGACCTCCCGAACGGGCCGGGATCGAGTCTGGGCTGCCTGCGCCTGGCCCTGCTGCTGGTGACCGATGAGCTGGGCCGGTACATCGTGATGATCCAGGGACCGAGTGATTACCTGGAGGGCCTGCACGTCGAGGTCGCGGGCCTGCCGGTGGCGGGGGCCCAGCGGGTGCTGGCCGACCTGGACCGGCTGCGGGCTGAACTCAACGTCTACCGCGGCCACCTGCTCGATGTCTCGCTGGATGCGACGGGCGGCATGGTCCTGGCCTTCGCCGATCCGCCTGCCATCAGCCGGCCGGACGTGGTGCTGCCGGCCGCCGTCTTGTCGCGAGTTGAGCGGCACGCACTCGGAGTGGCCCGTCACCGCGAGGCGCTGCTGGGTGCCGGCCAGCACCTGAAGCGGGGGCTGCTGCTGTACGGGCCGCCCGGTACCGGCAAGACCCATACCACCCGGTACCTGCTGGGCCAGATGACCGGCTACACCCGCCTGGTGCTCACCGGCCGCTCGCTGGCTGCCGTCGGCGGCGTCACCGATCTCGCCCGCGCCCTGCAGCCGTCGGTCGTCGTACTCGAGGACGTCGACCTGGTCGCCGAGGACCGTTCTCTCGGGCCGGCCTCCAGCCCGGTCCTGTTCGACCTGCTCGATGCCATGGACGGAGCCGCCCCGGACGCCGACCTGCTCTTCCTGCTGACCACGAACCGGGCCGACCTCCTGGAGCCTGCGCTGGCCGCCCGGCCCGGCCGGGTCGACGTCGCCGTGGAGATCGCCCTGCCGGACGCTCCGGCCCGGCAGCGGCTCCTGGCGCTCTACGGCGCGAAGGTGCCGCTGGAACTCACCAGCGAGGACGTGCGCCTGGCGGTGGAGCGGACCGATGGCGTCACGGCGTCGTTCCTCAAGGAGCTGATCCGGCGCAGCGTCCTGGAATCCCTGCAGGACGATCCGGCGCCGACCGCCGTCACCGGCGCGCAGCTCGGCCGGGCGCTTGATGAGCTGCTCGATGCGGCGCAGGCCATGACCCGCACCCTGCACGGCGTCGGCGTCAGTGCTGCCGATGGCCGGGGCCGCCAGGTCAGCCCGGCACGGCTGCCGGACTAGGCCTGGTCCTCAGCTGCCTGGTCCTCAGCTGCCTGGTCCTCAGCTGCATCCTCCTCAGCTGACTGGTCAGCTGACTGCTGCTGCTCGCCGCCGGGCAGCAGCACGGAGTACAGCATGCGGCGCTTCCGGTCCGGGCCAGGCGGGTTAGCCAGCCGTGGCGCGACGACCTTGGCCACCTCCCGGCCGAACTCGCGGAATTCCTCGTCAGTGAGCCACATGGCGGCCGCCCGGTAGCCGACCCCGTCGCGCAGCGGGTCCGGCTTCCCCCTGGCCAGGTAACGGTCGAAATCCGACATGATCCCGGCGATGAAGGCCATGAACGCCTCGGCGTGCTCGTCGGCCGTCATGGCCTCGGCCTCATTAGGCAGCACCTGCGCGGCCATCAGCCGCAGCGTGTAGGTGCGCTCCACCGCGCCGCGGACCCGCCGCTCGGCCACGACCTGCAGCACGCCGCTGTCCACTAGCAAGGCGATGTGCCGGTACAGGCTCCCGGCCGGCACGTCGTCGAGCTCAGCGGCGAGCTGGGCCGTGGTGAGTGCCCGGTCGCCGAGGAACGCCTTGACGATGCGCAGCCGCACCGGGTGCAGGAGTAGATCCGCGCTGGCCATAGGGAGAAGCCTACCCAGTGCTCGCATTATTGTTATCATTCACAAATATGAGATCAATAGATGGCCTCCGGATGACCGGCCCGGTGCGCGGTCAGCTAGCCCCTGCGGGTCCGCCCGGAGGTTCCGTTACGGCACACGGGAGATGAGCCGATGCCCGGCGAGGACGTGACCTTCCGCAGCAGCGACTGCACGCTCGCGGGAACCTTCCTGCCCGTCCCGGACCCGGTGGCGACCGCGCTGCTGATCACCGGGAGCGGCCGGACGGACCGCAACTCCGATGCGAAGGTGCCCGGCCGCACGCTGCGGGCCGGGATCACGCGCGCGGTCGCCGAGGCCCTGGCGGGCACCCGGGTGTCCACGCTGCGCTACGACAAGCGCGGCGTCGGCGCCAGCGAGGGCGACGCGCTGCGCGCGGGGATGGCCGACCGGCGCGCCGACGCTCGCGCCGCCCGGGCCTGGCTGGCAGACCGGCAGCCTGGCCTGCCAGTGCTGGCCATCGGGCACAGCGAGGGCGCCTGGTACGCCGCGGAACTCGCGGCGGACGGCCTCGCGGACGGCGCTGTGCTGCTGGCGGGCGGCGCCCGGCCCGGCGACCAGGTGCTGAGCTGGCAGGTGGGCCAGATCGTGGACCGGCTGCCGCCGCTGGCCCGGCTCATCATCGCGATCACCCGGCAGGATCCCGTCGCGACCCAGCAGCGCCGGCTGGCCCGGATCACCAGCTCGCCGTCGGATGTGGTGCGGATTCAGGGGATCAAGATGAACGCCCGCTGGATGCGCGACTTCCTGGCCTACGACCCCGCGCCGGTGCTGGCGAAGATCACTGTCCCGGTGCTGGCCATCACCGGCGGCCAGGACATCCAGGTGCCGCCGGCCGACGTCGAGGAAGCCGGCCGCCTGGTCCAGGGGCCGTTCGAGGGGCATGTCGCCGGTGACCTGAGCCACCTGCTGCGGCCCGACCCGGCGTCGCGGGGCCTGCGGGACTACCGCCGGTCAGTCCGCCAGCCGGTCAGCCCCGAGCTGCTGACGCTGATTACCGCCTGGGTGGCGCGCAACTGGGGCGGGTCATGATGCCGCCGCACGCGCTGCCCGCCTTGCTGCCGGTGCTGGTACTGGTCGCGGCGCTTGATGCGTACTGCCTGGTGGACCTGGCCCGTGCCGCGTCGGTGCGCTTCGCGCCGAAGATCGTCTGGGTGCTGGTCATCCTGCTGGTCAGCAGCCCGCTCGGCGCGCTGATCTACCTGTTCGCCGGCCGGGACCGGGCCCGCCCGGATTACGACGGCCGCGACAGTGACCGCCGCCGGCCGCTGGCACCGTCCGTGCCGCAGGAAGATCTGGCCGGCCGCCTGCCGCCGGGACCGCCGGTCGTCACCAGCACCGCCCTGACCCGGGACTACGGCGGGACCGGGCTGTTCGACGTGGACCTGCGCATCCCGCGCGGCAGCATCTACGGGCTGGCCGGCCCGAACGGCGCGGGCAAGACCACGCTGCTGTCGCTGCTGGCCGGCACCCGGCACGCCGACCGGGGCACGATCAGCCTGGCCATCCCCCGGCACCGGATCGCGATCTGCCCGGACGTCCCCGAGTTCGACGGCTGGCTGACCGCCCGGGAGATCGTCGGGCTGGCTGGCTCGCTCGCCGGGCCTGCGGCCAGCCCCGGCCCGGCCGGCATCGCGTCCGCCGAGGAGGCGCTGGCCGCCGCCGGACTGGCCGCCGCGGCAGGCCGGCGGGTGGCGGGGTTCTCCCGCGGCATGATCCAGCGCCTCGGGCTGGCCTGCGCCCTGGCCGGCGATCCGGAGCTGCTGATCCTGGACGAGCCCGCGGCCGCGCTGGACCCGGCCGGGCGGGCGGAGCTGCTGGCGCTGGTGGCGGCCATGCGCGGCCGCCGCACGGTGATCTTCTCCAGCCACATCCTGGCCGACGTGCAGCGCATCGCCGATCACGTCGGCATCCTGCGCGACGGCCGGCTGCTGTACCAGGGCCCGGTCCGCGACCTCATCGACACCTACTTGCAGCCGCGCTGGCTGCTGCGCATCGCCGGCGACACCGGGCCGGTGGCCGCCGGGCTGGCCGCGCAGCCGTGGGCCACTGTCGCCGCGGCCGGCCCGGGCACGCTGCGGGTCGACGCCGCGACCATCGAGGCCGGCGAGCGCGGCATCCCGGCCGTCGATCGCCGCCTGCGGCGCCCGCCAGGTCTCCTGCGAGCCAGCTGACGCCGACCTGGAGTCCGCGTTCCTGGCCCTGACCGCGGCCAGCATCCCCGCCAGCACCGGAATGAGGACCTGACGATGGCACTCAGCGCATCCGTCATCGCTCCGCGGGGCCTGTGGCTGCTGGAGTGGCGGCGGATGATCCGCACCCCGCGCGCCCTCGCGCTGGTCGCTGTCTACGTCGCCTTCGGCCTGATCGAGCCGCTGGTCACCCGCTACCAGAATCAGCTCCTGCGGCACGTCAGTCACGGCGTGCGCATCGAGCTGCCGCCGCCCACGGCGTCGCAGGCCCTGGCTGCCTACACCAGCCAGGTCGCCACTATCGGCCTGGTCGTGGTGGTCGCCATCGCGGCCAGCTCGCTGACTTTCGACGCGCGGCACGGCCTGGCCGTGTTCCTGCGCAGCCGGGCCACCGTCACCCAGCTGATCGGGCCCCGGTTCGCGGTCAGCGCGGCCGTAGCGGCGCTCGCCTACCTGCTCGGCACGCTCGCGGCCTGGTATGAGACCAGCCTGCTGATCGGCTCGCTGCCGGCCGGGCGGGTGCTCGCCGGGATGCTCTGCGGCGCTGTGTACCTGGCGTTCGCGGTCGCCCTGACCGCGCTGACCGCGTCCGTCGCGCGCGCCACGATCGGCGCCACCGGGATCGCGCTGGCCGTGCTGCTGCTGATCCCGGTCGCCGGGACCGCCGAGGTCATCAGCCGGTGGCTGCCCAGCACGCTGGTCGACGCCCCGGCCGGGCTGACCGGCGGGGCGCACCAGCTGTCGTACTACGGCCCGGCGCTGCTCGTGACGGTCGTGGCGGCCGCGGCCATCTTGCTCGGCGCGGTCCTGCGGCTCCGCAGCCGGGAGATCTGACCGTTCCTACACTCGGAGAATGACCCGGCTGATCGTGCTGAACGGACCGCCCGGCTGCGGGAAGTCGACCCTGGGCGCGATGTATGCCGCCCGGCACCCGCTCGTGCTGAACCTGGACATCGATCAGGTCCGGGCGCTGATCGGCGGCTGGCGCGATGACCTGCACAACGCCGGGATTCTCGCGCGCGCAATCTCGCTGGCCGCGGCCCGGGCGCACCTGAGCGCGGGCCACGACGTGATCGTCCCGCAGTTCCTCGGCCGGCCGGACTTCCTGGTCGCGCTCGAGGAACTGGCCCGCGAGTGCGCCGCCGGGTTCGCCGAGCTCGTGCTGCTCGACAGCCGGGACAACGTGCGGCGCCGGTTCACCGACCGGTCGGCGGACCCGGCGCAGCCGCGCATTCAGGACGACACCAGCCCGGCTGAGCTGGCCGAGATGTATGACCGGCTGCTGGCCCTGCTCCCGAGCCGTCCGGCCGCCGTCATCGTGCCGGTGGCCGACGGCCAGGTCGACCAGGCCTACCAGGACGTGCTGCGCGCACTGGCCGCGGCCGGCTCCTCAGCCTGAGCCGGGCATCCGGCCGGTGGCCTGCAGGAAGCGGATGAGCTGGCCGCCGATCGCCGGGGCCAGCAGTGACTCATAGCGGTCGGTGCCGGTGGTCCAGCCCAGCGCCGCCAGTTCCGCGGCCGGCCGGGGCTCCTGGCTGAGGGACACCTCGTACACCGTCATCCGCATCGGGATGCCCTCCAGCGCCGCCATGTCGTCGATGGTGGCCAGCGGCCGGACCGAGTCGGGCTGCACGCAGAGTTCCTCGCCGAGCTCGCGGATCAGGGCCTCGCGCAGGCTCTCCCCTGGCTCGGGCTTCCCGCCCGGCAGGTAATACACCTGCGGCGCAGCCTTCTTGCTGACGACCAGCAGCCGGCCGCCGGACACGATGACCGCGCCCACGACGATGAGCAGTCCCGGACTGCTCGATGGCGCGGGCACGCTGTCTCGGAGCACGGCTGTGATCCTGCCAGCCGACCGGATGCGGAGCGCGGCCAGGGTGAGCGCGGCCCGGCGGCGGGCCGGGACTGAGTAGTTCTGCTCTGGGCCCGGCGCCCGGGCCGGGCGATGCTGGCCGCGTGGATCCGTTCTTGCCGCGTGAGCTGTACCACCGGCCGTCGCCGGACCAGCCCCCCGGCATCCTGCGGCGATCGGCCTGGCCGCTCGCCCTGCCCGCCGGGATCGCGCTGGTCATCACCTTCCCGGTGGCCGTGTGGTGGTGCGTCGGCGACCTGTCCACCGTGCCGCTCAGCGCGGACCCGGACTATGCCTTCCGCCCGCTCCCGATCTCACCGGCCGTGCAGCGCCTGACCGGGCCCGGGTCCGCCGGGCTGGCCGCGGGCGCGCTGACCGTCCTGGTGATGCTCACGGTCAGGCGCCGGCTGGCCGGGCCATGGTGGCAGGTCCTGGGTCCGCTGCTGGCCGCCGGCCTCATCGCGGGAGCGGGCTGGCGGGTCATGACGGCCGGCGTCATCGGCGCGAACATCGGCGCCGGCTTCGTTCTGCTGACCGGCTGCCCGGCCATCACCGGCCTGCTGTTGTGGTCAGCGGAGCGCGCAGTCTGCGTGGCCCGGCGGCCGCGCCGCTAGCCCCGGCGGGCGCTAGCGGTGGGTGACGCGACGGATCAGTGACCGCCGCCTGGTCCGCCGGGACGCGGACGTCACGGCCCGGTCGGCGTGCCGGAGCACGCGCGCGGTGCGCGTGGACCGGCCATGGTCCTCAGCGGCAACGGCCAGGCGGTGGACCACCAGCCGGGCCACGGGCAGCGCGATCGTCAGCAGCAGCCAGGTCCGCAGCCGGAAGAATAGCCACATCTTGGTGTCCCTCTCGTCGCCCCGGCGAGGTAAGGGCGAATAGCGTCAGCACCTCGGCGGCCTCAGCCCGCCGTGCTGGTGCCGCTACCCCCGGCGCGGCGGCCTAACCAGACGAGCGGGCCGGCGAGGCTTGCCTGCCAGGGTCGCAGTCCGCATTCTGATGAGATCCCCGGCCAGGCTGAAGCCGCGCGCCTGGCCATGTCTTCCGCGGGAGCGGGACGCCGCCGCCCGGCTTACCGGGCGGGCCGGCGGCCGCGCCAGTGCCGCCGCGGCCGGCCGCTCGGCAGCTGAGCCGCGATGCCGTCCAGCAGGAACCTCAGGCCCAGGTCGAACTGCTCATCGGGAGCGGGCCCGGCGGGTGCGGCCAGCCACCCGGCCAGCAGCGGGAACTCCCCGGCTGCGGCCAGGCGGTGCATGTCGGCCAGCCCGGCCGCCAGCCCGGCGGCGTCATCGAGTCCGTGCCGCCGGCTCATCCGGGTTTCCTCGGCCTCCTGCAGGCCGCTGCCGAAGATGTGCCGGTCGATCAGCGCGGCGTAGGTCATCGCCGACGCGGTGCTCACGCCCTGGCCGGTGAGCACCGCCAGCATGAATTCCAGCCGCTTCATCATGTGCGGCCCGGCAGGCGGCCGGGTGTGGAACAGCACCGCGTACCAGGCATGGCGCTGGGTCATCTGCCGGGTCTGCGCGGCCAGCGCCGTCAGGTCGGCGCGCCACGAGGGCCCCGGCCGGCGCGGCACCGGGATCTCGGCGGTCGCGGCATCCAGCATCAGGTCGACCAGGCCGTCCTTGCTGTGCACGTACCGGTACAGGGCCATCGGCGAGTACGGGCCCAGCCGTCCGGCGACCGCCTTCATCGTGATGGCCGCCGGCCCGTCCTCGTCAGCGAGCCCGATCGCGGCGGCGACGATCTCGGCGCGGCCCAGGGACCGCTGTCTCGGCGGCGCCGGGGGCAGCGTCCAGATCGGCGGGGCGGGCTCGGCGGCGGAAGCTGGGGTCATGCCGCAGAGTTTAGGCTATAAACTCAACGTGTATGAGCGTAAACTCTCGACTTGATGAGGAGGTTGCGGCCGTGTCCGGCAGCACCACCAGAACCAGCAGCATCCTCGGGCGGCCGGGTGCCGCGCCGCAGGTCACCACGCAGGAGGAGCGGCCCGGACCCGAGCCGCAGGGCATCCGGCTGGGCGTCGTGCGGGGCATCAGCTACGGCCTGTTCGGCTCGCCCGGCGAGTTCGGCATCCAGGCCCGCGAGCTAGGCGCGGGCCTGGTCCGGGCCTACCTGTACTGGGGGCAGATCGAGCCTGAGCCTGGCCGCTACACCTGGCCGACGGTCGATGCCCTGCTCGATCAGCTCGCTCAGCTGGGCGAGGGGGCCGAGGCGTGGATCACGCTGTGCTCCAGCTCGCCGTGGGCGACCCGGACGCCGACCGACTTCCTGCCGCCCTCCCCCGCCATCGACCAGGCCGCCTACGGCGAGTTCGTCCGGCAGGTCGTCCGCCGCTGCGCGGGGCGGGTGCAGTACTGGCAGTGCGACAACGAGCCCAGCAACACCGGCCTGCTGTGGGCGGGAACCGCGGCGGAGTACGTGACCCAGCTGCAGACCATGTACGAGGCGGTGCAGGACGCCGACCCGGCTGCGGCCGTCGTGCTGGGCGGGTGCGGGTACGACGTGCTCAGCAGTCCCCCGGACAGTCCGCAGCGGCAGTTCTTCGACCATCTCGCCGGAGCCGGCCGGGACTACTTCGACCTGTTCAGCGTGCACCTGTACGGGGACCTGGCCAGCGTGCCGGGCTACGTGGAGACGGCGCGGGACTTCATGCGGGCGCACGGGTACCTCAGGCCGGTCCTGGCCGGCGAGCACGCCGGGCCGCAGCCGTTCGAGTTCCCCGAGGCCGTCGCGGTCATGCAGCAGGTGTTCGCGGAGGCGTTCGCGCAGCCCCCGGCCACCCAGAGCACCGGCGAGCTGGCCGAGCGGGCGGCCCAGGAGACACCCGAGCACCGGGCGATGAGCACGCTGTATGACCGGATGGGCACCCTGCCGCCGCGGCTGCAGATGTTCCTGGCCGGCTGCCCGGCCGAGCTGGAGGCCCGGCGCGAGCGGATCAGCTGCCGCCAGGTCGCGGCCCGCACGGTGCTGGCCCTGGCCGCCGGCGTGCGACGGACCGCGTACTGGAACCTGGCCCCGGAGTATCCCGGCCCCGTCGATGACCGGCAGATGATGTACCTGATGATCGGCAAGCTGCCGCTGCTGGGCTACCAGGACGGCAAGCTGAGCCGAGCGCACCCCGGCCGCGGACAGCTTCGCGCTGACGGCTGCCCTGCTGGCCGGAGCCCGGACCGTCACCCGCACGGAGGTACCCGGCCAGCCGTCGGCCTGTGCCTTCGAGGTCGACCGCGGCGACCGGTCCCCGCTGCTGATCGTCTGGGATCAGCGCGACGTCTTCGACGGCGAGGACGAGCCGCCCGTCACGGTCAGCTGGCCGTGGCCGGCGGGGACAGCCACCGTGACCGACGTTTTCGGGGCGACCGGCACCGTACCGGTCCGGGACGGACTGCTGTCCCTCGCGGTTACCGACACGCCGCTGTTCGTCCGCTGACCCGGCGGGTGAGGATGACATCATGCGCGACTGGGTGGCCTGGCATGCGGCCTACGACGACCCGGACTCCGGCCTGTCGGCCCGGCTGGCCAGCGTCTGCCGCCAGCTGGGGGCCGGGATCGGCCGGGCCCCGCCGGGCCCGGTGCGGCTGGTCAGCCTGTGCGCCGGGCAGGGGCGCGACGTGCTGCGCGTGCTGCCCGATCATCCGCGCCGTGCTGCGGTGACCGCGCTGCTGGTGGAAGCCGATGCCAGCAACGCGGCGGCGGCCAGCAAGCGGGCTGCCGCCGCCGGGCTGACCAGCATCGAGGTCCGGCAGGCTGACGCCAGCCGGCCCGCCGCCTTCGCCGACGCGCTGCCCGCCGACGTGCTGCTGCTGTGCGGGATCTTCGGCAACGTCAGCGACGCCGACATTGAGCAGACCGCCCGCGCCGCACCCGCGCTGTGCCGGGCCGGGGCGACGGTCATCTGGACCCGGCACCGCCGGGAGCCGGACCTGACCCCGCGGATCCGGGCCTGGTTCGCCGCCGCCGGCTTCGAGGAGGTTGCCTTCGACGCGCTGCCCGCGGGCGGCAGCGTCGGCGCCGGCTGGCTGCGCGGCCAGCCGCCGGGTGCGCTGCCCGACGGCCCGCTGTTCACCTTCCGCGACACCGGGGCGCTCCCGCCCGGCACCGGCCACGCCTGATCGCCCGGCAGCCCAGCCCCGCTGTCCAGCCCGGCAGTCCAGCCCGGCGGTCAGAGCAGGGACAGCCCGCCGGTGATCGCGTCGATTCGCTCGGCCGCCGCCGGGCCGACCGCGCAGCATGTCGGCGTGCCCGGAGTCAGCTGCGTCCGCCCCGCGTCCTCGATCAGCTGGGACGGCAGCTCCGCCGCCGTCGCCTGGACCGCAACCCCCAGCAGCTCCTCGGCACTGTTCACCCGCAGCACCACCTTGGGCTGGCCCGCCGCCAGCCACTCCGCGAACTCGGCCCGCCCGATGCTGGCCAGCGCGGCCGCGACCGCCGCGTGGGCGGCCTGGGCGGCGATCTTGCCCCGGCCCATGCCGAGATCGGCCCGGACGACCAGGACCAGCTTTACTGACATGGCAGACCACGTTAGGGCCTGCGCAGCCTCGTTCTGTATCTGTTTCCGGCGGGAGTTATCCAGTAACGAGGAGCTCGCCGCGCAGCAGGTCCATCAGCAGGCCGTCGTGGAACGTGCCGTCCGGGCCTCGCTCGTACTGGCGCAGCACGCCGGCCGGGCGGAAGCCGACGGCGGTGTAAGCGCGGATGGCGCGCTCGTTGGCGGCGGCCGGGTCGATCGTCAGCCGGTGGTGCCCGCGCTGCTCGAACAGGTACCGGGCGAGCAGCGCCACTGCCTCGCGGCCCGCGCCGCGGCCCTGGAACCGGGCGCTGAGGTAGATGTCGATCCCGGCGTGCCGGTACATCGGGTCGGTCTCCTCGGCGTACTGGATGCCGCCCGCCACCTCGCCGCCGATCTCGGTGACCAGCAGCACGGAGTCCTCGCCGCCGCGCAGGCCGGCCGCGATCACGCCGGCCGGGTCGGGCTCGCCCCACCACTGCGCCACCGACGGCTCGGCCAGGATCGCGCGCAGCAGCGGAACGTCGGGCGGGCCGCCGGGCCGGATGGTCACCTGCGGACCGGTCAGTACCGGCCGCCGGCCGGCCGGGCCGCCGGACGCGCCCTGATCTTCGGTCATCTGCCTGCTCCCGCCGCGTGCGCGGCAACTGCCGCAGCCGGGCCCCAGGGTAGCGGCGGATGCGGGATGCTGGCGGAATGCAAGTAATTGGGGTTGATGGGTGGCGCGCCGGATGGGTCGCAGTTGAGCTGGCCGGCGACCTGGTGACCGGGACTGGCGCCGGCCCGCTCCGGATGAGCTCGATTCGCCTGGCCAAGACGCTGGCCGAGGTAGTCGAAGCCTTCCCCGACGCTGCTGCCATCGGAGTCGACATGCCGCTCGGGCTGCTCGCCCGGGACTGGCGGACCGCCGATGACGAGGCCGCGCACCGGCTCGGCGCTCACCGCAGCCGGGCATTCCGGGTGCCGCCGCGGGCCGCCATCGCCAGCGGCCGCCATCTCCCGTACGCGGACGCCGTCAGCAAGTGCCGCGAGCTGACCGATCCGCCGCTCGGGTTCAGCACCCAGGCGTGGGGCCTGGCGGCCAAGATCGCCGAAGCCGACGAGATCCGGGAGGCCGATCCCGGACGGCTGTTCGAGGTCCATCCGGAGCTGTCGTTCGCCGAGCTGGCCGGCGGGAAGCCCGTCGCGGCCAGCAAGAAGTCCTGGAACGGCCAGCAGGACCGGCGCAGCCTGCTCGTCGGAGCGGGCATCGTCCTGGCTAACGAGCTGGGCCTGGCTGGCGCAGCCCCGGCCGATGACATCCTGGATGCCGCCGCGGTGGCGTGGACCGCCGCCCGCATCGCCCGCGGGAAGGCCGAGTGCATTCCGCAGGCGGAGCAGCTCGATGACCGGGGCCAGCCGATCAGGATCTGGTACTGACCGCGTCAGGCCCCGCTGCTCGCGGCCGGCCCGGCGGGCGCCGTCAGGTCTCGCCGCGATCCAGCAGGAACTGGCGGAACTCGTCGATGGCCGCGTCCAGGTCATCGCCCAGGCCGGCCTCGATGGCCAGGGCCGTCCCGGTCCACCAGGCGCCGGCGTACTGATCGCCGTCGAGGACCAGCAGCGGCCCGTGCTGGATCTTGATGTGGTCGCGCACCGCATCCCAGGAAACCCCGGCGGGCGCCACGCCGATGGCCGGTGACTCGGTGTCGTCGTACTCCAGGTCGTCGATCAACTGGCCCCTCCCGCCCGGCTGCCCTTGCTCCAGGCTGCGCCGCCGGCGCCGATCAGGCAACTACCGGGCGGCCGCCGGGCCCCCGGCCGGCCGCGAGCCGAATAGCGCCGCGGCCGGGTGAGCGGCGGGGTCCAGCGCGTTCAGGGCGCCGGTGACCCGCCGTTCCTCCCAGCGGAAATGCGACTCCAGGATCGCGGCCAGGCCGTCCAGCTCGCCCCGGACCGCTGCCGCGTTCCCCGGCCCCGCACCGGTGGCCAGCTCGTCGATCCGGCGCAGGATCGAGGCGATCACCTGGTGGTCGGCCTGCAGCTGCGCCAGCACCGGCGCCAGCTCCGGTGCCTGCCGGGCCAGCAGCGGGAACGCGGTGGCATCCTCGCTGCCGTGATGGCGGGCCAGCGCGGCGCAGAACCCGGCGCAGTGCGCCTGCAGCGACCGGGCCGCCGGCGTGCTACTGCCCGGCTGGGCCAGCTCCGCGCGGAGCTGGCGCAGCGAGCGGCGCAGCTCGTCGTGTACCCCGGCCAGCTCGCGGCCGAGAGCGAGGAGCCGCGGGTGCGGGGCCGGGCGGGGCGGCGCGGAGCCGGCGGGCAGGGGCGCATCGGTCATAGGACTGTGAAACTACTCCGCGGGCCCGGCACCGGGCGGTGGCCGCAGCTCGTAGTGCAGCGTGCGGTAGTGCTTCATCCGGTGCGCCAGCGGCACGAGCACAGCATGCAGTACCCGGTGCCGGCGGGCCAGGGTACGAGCCGCGAGCCGGGCCTCCGCGCCGTCCAGCAGGCTCGCCTGCGCGGCGATGGCGGGGCCGGTCACCTTGCCCAGGAACGTGGCCGGGGCGATCTGGACCTGCGGGTTGCGGCGCAGCCGCTTTGCTTTCCAGGCCTGGTCGTAGGTGCGGAAGAAGGCCCGGCTGCCGCCGTCGAAGGCGATGCTGACCGGGGTGGCGACCGGCGTTCCGTCGCGCTTGTAGGTGGTCAGCTGGATGGTCTTGGCGGTACGGACCGAGGCGAGGGCGGTCACGGGTATCTCCTTTCCTGCTGCTGTTCTGATATCCCTGAGACGAGACACCGCAGCAGCCTGTGACACCGGCTGGCCCGTGCGCTGCGGCGCCGTAGGCATCAGGCGGGCTGGATGAGATCCCAGCGGTTGCCGTACAGGTCCGCGAAGACCGCGACCGTGCCGTAGGGCTCCCGCCGCGGCGGCTCGGCGAACTGGACGCCGGCCGCGGTCATCCGCGCGTAGTCGCCATCGAAGTCGCTGGTGTTCAGGAACAGCCCGACCCGGCCGCCGGTCTGGTCGCCGACCCGCCCGGCCTGCCGGGGCGAGTCGGCTCGCGCCAGCAGCACGCCGGTCTCCCGCGCGCCGGGCGGCGCGACCACGACCCAGCGCCGGCCTGCCCCCTGGTCGGTATCCTCGCGCAGCTCGAAGCCGGCCGCCCGGACGTAGAAGTCGATCGCCTCGTCATAGTCGCGGACCACGACCGCCACCAGCCCGATATGTGCCATCCGCCCATGATCGGGCATTCCCCGCTCGCAGCGGAGCCCGGCACCAGGGCCCGGTTCCGGGCCGGGCGGCCAGCCGGGTGGCCGCTGATGCTTGCGGGAAGGCGGCCCGGGTGGTCACAGTGGGAAGGCGCTCCGGACCCGGGCGGCCCGCGGCGCGGTAGCCGGAGGAGGAGCGTTATGACCGCAGCCCCCGACCAGATGACCGCACCCGGCGGGCCGGCCGGACCCGCCGCCGCCGTGACCACCTGGCTGGAGGAGTTCGGGGCCGAGCTGACGGCCGGCGATGCCGGCTCGGCGGCCGCGATGTTCACCCGGGACTGCTACTGGCGCGACCTCATCGCCTTCACCTGGAACATCAAGACGATGGAAGGGCGCGGCGAGATCACCGACATGCTGCGCCGCACACTCGGGCACATCCAGCCGACGGGCTGGCGGCTGACCCCCGGTGAGGAGGTGACCGAGGCCGGCGGCGTGACCGAGGCGTGGATCGACTTCGAGACCGCCGCCGGGCCGCGGCCACGGTCACGTGCGGCTGCGGGAGGGCAGCTGCTGGACGCTGCTGACCACGGTCTACGAGCTCAAGGGTCATGAGGAGGCGCGCGGTGCGGCGCGGCCCAAGGGCGTCGTGCACGGCGCGCAGCCCGGCCGGCTCAGCTGGCTGGAAGAGCGCCAGCGGGAGGCCGCCGGGCTCGGTGACGGCGAGCAGCCTTACGTGCTGATCGTCGGCGGCGGGCAGGCGGGCATCGCGCTCGGCGCCCGGCTGCGCCAGCTGCGGGTGCCGGCGGTCATCGTGGACCGGCGGGACCGGCCCGGCGACCAGTGGCGCAGCCGGTACAAGTCGCTGTGCCTGCACGACCCGGTCTGGTACGACCACCTGCCGTACCTGAAGTTCCCCGACAGCTGGCCGGTGTTCGCGCCCAAGGACAAGATCGCCGACTGGCTCGAGTCCTACACGAAGATCATGGAGCTGAATTACTGGCCGCGCACGGAGGCCGTCACGGCCGCCTATGACCCGGCGGCCGGCCGGTGGACCGTCACGGTGCAGCGCGACGGCGAGACCGTCCAGCTGCAGCCGGCGCAGCTGGTGCTGGCCACCGGGATGGCGGGCAAGCCGAGCCTGCCCGCCTTCCCCGGCATGGAGACCTTCCGCGGTGAGCAGCACCACTCCAGCGCCCACCCGGGTCCCGACGCCTACCGCGGCCGCAAGTGCGTGGTCATCGGCTCCAACAACTCCGCCTTCGATATCTGCGGGGCGCTGTGGGAGAACGGCGCGGACGTCACCATGGTGCAGCGGTCCTCCACCCACATCGTCCGCTCGGACACTCTGATGAAGATCGGGCTCAGCGGGCTGTACTCGGAGGAGGCGGTGGCGGCCGGGGTGACCACGGAGAAGGCGGACATGATCTTCGCCTCCATCCCGTACAAGATCATGCACCAGTTCCAGATCCCGCTGTACCAGCAGATGCGCGAGCTGGACAAGGACTTCTACGCGCGGCTGGCCGCCTCCGGGTTCGACCACGACTGGGGCGAGGACGGGTCGGGGCTGTTCATGAAGTACCTGCGCCGCGGCTCGGGCTACTACATCGACGTCGGGTCCGCCGACCTGGTCGCCAACGGCGACGTCCGGCTGGCGAAGGGCCAGGTGGACCACCTGACCGAGGACGCTGTCGTGCTGGCCGGCGGCCAGCGGCTGCCGGCCGACCTGGTGGTCTACGCCACCGGCTACACCTCGATGAACCGCTGGGCGGCCGACCTGATCTCCCCGGAGGTGGCCGACACGGTCGGCAAGTGCTGGGGCCTGGGCTCCGACACCCGCAAGGACCCGGGCCCGTGGGAGGGCGAGCAGCGCAACATGTGGAAGCCGACCCAGCAGGACGGGCTGTGGTTCCACGGCGGGAACCTGCACCAGTCCCGGCACTACTCGCTGTACCTGGCGCTGCAGCTCAAGGCTCGCCAGGCCGGCCTCGGCACGCCGGTCTACGGCCTGCAGGAGGTCTACCACCCGGGCTGACGGGCAGCGGGCCCGCCAGCCGCTGACCAGGCCGCTGACCAGGCCGGCGACCGGGTCGGCCGCCGGGGAATACCCTCGCCGGATTCATTAGTTGCTATCAAGCAACTATCGGCGTACCGTCGGGCTTGCGGCGTGATCGTGCCGCCGCGGCCGGCCTCAGGCCCGCCGGACGTCTTTGACCGGGAAGGACTCTCGTGCCGTCCATTGCCGCGCTGCGGCCGCTCAGCGACCAGACCGCGCCGGGCCCGCGTTACAAGTGGGTTGCCCTGTCCAACACCACGCTGGGCATGCTGATGGCGACCATCAACGCCTCGATCATGCTGATCGCGCTGCCCGACATCTTCCGCGGCATCGGCGTCGACCCGCTGCAGCCCGGCAACACCAGCCTGCTGCTGTGGCTGCTGATGGGCTACCTGGTGGTGACCGCCGTGCTGGTGGTCAGCTTCGGCCGGCTGGGCGACATGTTCGGCCGGGTCCGCATGTACAACCTGGGCTTCGGCCTGTTCGCGGTGTTCTCCGTGCTGCTGTCGGTGACCTGGCTGCACGGCAACGCCGCCGCCTGGTGGCTGATCGGGATGCGGATTGCCCAGGGCGTCGGCGGCGCCATGCTGATGGCCAACTCCAGCGCCATCCTCACCGACGCCTTCCCCACCCACCAGCGCGGCCTGGCGCTGGGCCTGAACCAGGTGGCCGGCATCGGCGGCTCGTTCATCGGCCTGGTGCTCGGCGGCATCCTCGGCCCGCTGGACTGGCGGCTGGTGTTCCTGGTGTCGGTCCCGTTCGGCGTGCTCGGCACCATCTGGTCCTACCTGAAGCTGCGCGAGCTGGGCATCCGCACGGCCGCCCGGCTGGACTGGTGGGGCAACATCAGCTTCGCGGCGGGCCTGATCGCCGTGCTGGCCGGCATCACCTACGGCATCCAGCCCTACGGCGGGCACACCATGGGCTGGACCAGCCCGCTGGTGCTGACCCTGCTGCTGGGCGGCGTGGCCGTGCTGGCCGCGTTCGCGGTCATCGAGACCCGGGTGGCCGAGCCGATGTTCCGGCTCAGCCTGCTGCGGATCCGCCCGTTCACGGCCGGGAACCTGGCCAGCCTGCTGGCCGGCCTGGGCCGCGGCGGCCTGATGTTCATCCTGATCATCTGGCTGCAGGGCATCTACCTGCCGATCCACGGCTACAGCTTCAGCCGGACCCCGCTGTGGGCCGGCATCGCGATGCTGCCGCTGACCGTCGGGTTCCTGGTCGCCGGGCCGGTATCGGGGTACCTGTCGGACCGGTTCGGCGCCCGGCCGTTCTCCACCGGCGGCATGATCGTGGCGGCCGGCTCGTTCCTGGCCCTGGAGCAGCTGCCGGTGAACTTCACCTACTGGCAGTTCGCCGTCATCCTGCTGATCAACGGCCTGGGCATGGGCCTGTTCGCCTCACCCAACCGGGCCGGGATCATGAACAGCCTGCCGCCCGAGCAGCGCGGCGTCGGGGCCGGGATGAGCGCCACCTTCCAGAACTCGGCCATGGTGCTGTCGATCGGCATCTTCTTCTCGCTGATCATCCTCGGGCTGGCCGGGACGCTGCCGGGCGCGCTCTTGCACGGCCTGACCGCCCAGGGCGTCCCGCACGCCGACGCCGCGCGGGTCGCGGCGCTGCCGCCGGTGGCCATCATGTTCGCGGCGCTGCTCGGCTACAACCCGGTGCAGACCCTGCTCGGCCACGCGCTGGCCAAGCTGCCCGCCAGCCACGCCGCCTACCTGACCGGGCACACGTTCTTCCCGTCGCTGATCGCGGCGCCGTTCGAGCACGGGCTGGCCATCGCGTTCGACTTCGCCGTCGCGGCGTGCCTGATCGCGGCCGTCGCCTCGCTGCTGCGCGGCGGCAAGTACGTGCACGGCGCCGAGTCCGTCCCGGCGGCGGCCGCCGGGTCAGGTCAGGCGGCCGCCACTCCGGCGGCTGCAGCGGTCGCGGCCCGGCCCGGCGCCGCGGCTCAGCCCGCCGCCGACCCGGCTACCGCCGCCTCCGGCCGCGCGGCGGCCGGCTGAGGCAGCTCGGCCCGCTGGCTGGCCGGGCTGGCCCGGCCGCGCCCCGGCAGCCAGGCCAGCCAGCGCGGCAGGTACCAGGCGCGCTCGCCGAGCAGTGCCAGCACGGCGGGCAGGATGACCCCGCGCACCAGCGTGGCATCGACCAGCACCGCGACCGACAGGCCGACGCCCAGCATCTTCACGTCGACCCCGGACAGCGTCGCGAACAGCGAGAACACCGCGACCATGATGACCGCCGCGCTGGTCACCACGCCCGCGGTGGCGCCGATGCCCTGCACCACTGCGGTCCGGCCGGGCATTCCCCCGGACCACAGCTCCCGGATCCGGCTGAGGATGAACACGTGGTAGTCCATGCTGAGGCCGAACAGCAGGACGAAGGAGAAGAGCGGGACCCACGGGATGATCCCGCCGAACGAGGTGAACCCGAGCGGGCCCTGCAGGTGACCGTCCTGGAAGATCAGGGTGACGACCCCGTACGCGGCGCCGACGGACAGCAGGTTCAGGCCGATGGAGACCAGCGGGATGGCCAGGCTGCCGAACGCGCACAGCAGCACCACGAACGCCAGCCCGGCCACCACCGCGAACACCAGCGGGGTGCGCGAGTGCAGCGCTGAGTCCAGGTCGTGGTTCCACGCCGCGGGGCCGGTCACCGCGTAGGTGACCCCGGCCCGGCCCAGCGTGGCGGGCAGCACCCGGTCGCGCAGGGTCAGCACCGCGGCCTGGCTGACCGTGCCGGAGCCGTCACCGGCCAGCGGGACCTGAATCACCATCCCGCGGCCGCCGCCCACCAGGCGGGCGGTGACCGGGCCGCGCACCGGCCCGGTGGCGGTGGCGCTGGCGGCCAGCGCGGTCACGCCCCGCTGCACCGCCGCGTCGCTCAGGTGCGCGCCGGTCACCACCACCTCGGCCGGGGCGGGCCTGCCGGGGAACTGCTGCTGGATCTGGCTGAGCGTGCGCACCACCGGCAGGCTGGACGGCAGGTCGACGGCCGGCGAGCTCAGCCGCATCCCCAGCGCCGGGGCACCGAGCGCCAGCAGCGCGACGATCCCGGCCGCGCCCCACAGGACCGGCCGCGCGACCACCCGCCGGGCCAGGCCCGCCCACAGGCGCGAGGACTCCGCTGCGCACCGGCGGCGGCCCAGCCAGGGCAGCCGGCCGCGGTCGGTCCACGGGCCCAGCCAGGACAGCAGCGCCGGCAGGAAGGTCAGTGAGCCCAGCACCGTCACGCCGACCACCATGATCGTCCCGGCGGAAATGCCGGTGAAGATGTTGAGCCCGGACAGGAACAGCCCGGCCAGCGAGATCATCACGGTCACGCCCGAGATCACGATGGCCCGGCCGGAGGTCGCGGCGGCAATGGCCAGCGCGGCGGGCCGGGACCGCCCCGCGGCCCGTTCCTCCCGCTCGCGGCGCAGGTAGAACAGCGTGTAGTCGACGCCGACGGCCATGCCGATGACCAGCACGATCTCCGACGTGCCGCCGCTGACCGGGAACCACTGGCCGGGGATGGCCAGCAGCGAGATGGCCGCCGTCACGGCGGTGCCGGCCAGCAGCACCGGGATCCCGGCCGCGATCAGCGCGCCGAAGACGCACACCAGCAGGATCAGGGTCAGCGGGATGGTGGTGTTGCGGGCCTTGGCGAAGTCGTGGCCGAGCATCGCGCTGGCGGCCCGGTCGGTGCTGGCCGCGCCCGCCTCGGCCACGACCAGGCCCGGATGCCGGGCCTGGACCCGGGCCACCGCGGCCAGGTCAGCCGCCACGGCGTGGTCCGCTGCAGCGTCCGGCCCGGCCACCTGGAAGGTGACCAGCGCCGCCTGATGGCTGGCCGACAGCAGTCCGGCTCCGCCGCGGGAGAACGGCGAGCGGATCCGGGCGGCGTCCCGCGGCAGGGCGGTCAGTGCGCTGGCGACCTCCCGCGCCGCCTGCCGCACCTCCCCCGCCGTGCTGGCCGCCCCGGCCGACGTCAGCACGGCCCCGGCCTGATGGCGCGCCTCGATCAGCACGCTCTCGGCCGGCGGCGACGCCACGTGCAGCCGGGTCAGCATCTGCTCGGCCTGGCCGGACTGGCCCGGGTCATACTGCTGCGCGCCGGAGGTGCCGACGGCCTGGCCGACGATGATCGCGGCGGCCACGAAGGCCAGCCAGCCCAGCACGGCCGTCTTGCGGTGGCGGACTGACCAGCAGGCGATCCGCTCGATGAGCGGCCGGCGGGCCGGGAGTTCGGGCGCAGGGGCAGCCAGCAGCTGGCGCATGGGGGCGGACCGGCTCTCTCAGGGGGCACGATGCTCCGCCCGAACAAGGGTCTGGGCTCGGGGGCTTGCCCCGCGCAACGAGCCGGCCACGCCGCGAGTTCCGGACATGCCCGAATAACTGGGTAAAAGTTTGCCCAGGTCACGCGGGCTGACCGGAGGGCACGAACGCTCTGCCTGCTCCCGCTCTTCTTGCTGTTATCAACGCGAGGAGACAGGAACAACGCAAAGGAGACAGGGAAGAGCGCCACGGGACAGGGCAGCGGCCGAGGGAGACCGGGAAGAGCCCGGCAGAGACGGGAGCGAGCGACAGCGGTACAGGCCGGCGGCGCGGGCCCGGCACGGTGGGCCCGCGCCGCCGGCGGCTACGGTCACCCGGCCAGGCCACCCAGCCCGGCGGGCCGGCGCCGCAGCGCCCATACGGCCCGCGCGAGGCCGGCCAGTTCCGCGATGGCCAGCGCGCCGCCGGCGGCCAGCCCGATCGGCCGCCACGGGATGACCAGCACCGGCCGCGGCGGAGATCCCGGCCAGGCAGATCCGCACCCCGGCCAGCGTGACAGCGGTGGCCACGGCGGCGAGCAGCAGGCCGATCGCCGTGCCCAGCCAGGTCTCCCAGCCGAGCATGGCCAGTACCTGGCGGCGGGTCGCGCCGATCAGCCGCAGCGCGCCGAGCTCGCGGCGGCGGGCGGCGGTGCCCATCGCCGCGGAGTTGCCGATCGCGACCCAGGAGTACAGCAGGGCCAGGCCCAGGATGGTGGCCAGCGCCGCGTCGTTGAGCCGCTGCTGGCTGGTGGTCAGCGCGGCCAGGTACTGCCGGGTGGGCGCGACCTGGCCGCCGCCGGCCGCCGCGGCCGCGCGCACTCCGGCCAGGCTGGCGCCTGGCGCCGTCCGCACGTACACCGAGGTGGCCAGCGGCGCCGCCGCGTGCCCGGCCTGCAGGCCCCACGGCAGCAGCACCGTCTCACCCAGGTCGATATCGGCGGCGTAGACGGCCACCACCCGCAGCCGGACCGGCGCGGAGTCGGCCAGCCACAGCTGCGCGACCTGGCCCAGCCGCCAGGTGCCCGCCGGGACCGCGACGGTATTGGTCCCGGTGAGGGCGGCGAGGCTGCCGGCCTGCACCGGCAGCCGCAGCACCTGGCCGATGCCGGGCCCGGCGTACTGCGCGCTCCAGTCCTCGGGGGAATCGGCGGACCGGACGTAGACCGTCGTCGCCGCTACCGGCACCGCGGCGGTCACGCCCGGCGCCGACCGGATCCCCGCCACGGCGGCCTCGCTCAGCCCGGCCGGGCCGGCTGTCACCGTGACCGGCGCGGTCACCCGGCTGGCCGCAGTGACCTGCTGCGTCCGGTACAGCGTGCTGTTGCTGGCCAGCAGGGCGCCGGCGAACCCGGCGGTGAGCACGACCGGCGCGATGACCGCCGCGGTCCGGCGGACCCCGGCGACCGCGCTGTGCCGGGCCAGCAGCCCGGCCGCGCTGCCCCCGCCGGCCAGCGGCGCCAGCAGCGCGGCCAGCGGCCGGACCAGCAGCGGCGCCAGCATGACCAGGGCCAGGATCGCCACCATGGCCATGGGGAGCAGCAGCGCCGCCCCGTCGGCTGAGTGCACCGCCGCGAAGGCGGCCAGCAGCGCCGGGACCCCGGCCAGCGCCAGCAGGCCGATGATCCACCGCGTCACCGGCATCACCCGCCGGCTGACCGCGGCCTCGCGCAGCGCCTCGGCGGGCCCGATCCGGCCGGCCCGCCGGGCCGGGGCCAGCGCGCCCAGCAGGCCGATCAGCACGCACGCCCCGGCCGCTGCGGCCACCGGCCACAGCGCCTGGCGGGCGGCCAGGCCGGGCGGCCCCACCCCGGCCCCGGCCATCCACCGGGACAGCGCCCCGGCCGTCAGCGCTCCGAGGAGGCCGCCCGGCAGCGTGGCCAGCGTGCCGATCAGCAGCGCCTCGCCCAGTACCAGCCGCCGCAGCTGGCCGGGCGTCGCCCCGGCGGCACGCAGCAGGCCGAGCTCGCGCCGCCGCGCGGTCACCGACTGGGCGAACGTCCCGGACACCACGAACAGCGCCATGAAGCCGGCCAGGCCGGCGGCGCTGCCCAGCACCGCGATGGCCACGACGGCCAGGTCGGCATCCGGGTCCGGCTCGGCGGCGGCCCGGTCCCGGCCGGTGAGCACCCGGACGTCCAGGCCGCGGGTGGCCAGTTCCGCCTGCCGGGCCAGGCCGGCCGGGCTGGCACCAGGCCGGGGCAGCAGCGCGATGGCGGCGATCCGGTGGCCGGCCAGCTGCGCCGCGAGCGGGCCCGCCGCGTACAGCGCGGGGGCGGCGCTGGTCCGGATCACCCCGCTGACGGTGAGCTGACGGGGGCCAGCGGCGGTCTGCACCGTGATCCGCTGCCCGGGCCGGAGCCGGGTCGGGGCGGTCAGCACGACCTGCCCGGCTGCCCGGGGCGGGCCGCCGGCGGCGAACGAGTAACGGTGCAGGGCGACTGCGGCCCACGGGTGCACGGTGGCTCCCGGTGCCCCGGCCGCGTGCGCCGGGCTGGCGTAGTCGGTAACCAGCGGCACGCCCAGCGCCAGCATCCGGGCGGCCAGCCGGGCCGCCGCGGCGGGCGGCACGGCGCGGGCCGAGTCGGTCCGCACCGCCTCGGTTTCGCGGTCACCGCCCGACCCGGTGGTTACCCGCACCGAGTCGGCGCCGGCCACGACCACCGCCGGGCGGGTGAACCAGTGCGGCTGGCCCGGCCCGTAGGTCGCGCTGGCGATGATGTTCAGGACGACGGCCGACAGCAGCGCAGTGCCCAGGGCCAGCGCGATGAACGGCCCGGCCAGCGTGCCCGCCCGGGCCCGCGCGGTGCGGGCCGCCAGCGCCATCATGACGCCGCCGCCCGGTCGCCCGCGGTCAGCTCCAGCGCCGTCATCGCCTCGGCCACCGACGGCGCGGTCGGCTCGTGCAGCTCGCCCGCCAGCCGGCCGTCGGCCAGGAACAGCACCCGGTCGGCGGTGGCCGCGGCCACCGGGTCATGCGTGACCATGATCACCGTGGCCCGGTCGGCCAGCCCGCGCAGCAGCCCCAGCACCTGGCGGCTGCTGGCCGAGTCCAGCGCCCCGGTGGGCTCGTCGGCGAAGACTACCGACGGCCGGGTGAACAGCGCGCGGGCGATCGCCACCCGCTGCTGCTGGCCGCCGGACAGCTCGGCCGGCCGGTGCCGGGCCCGGTCGGCCAGGCCGACCGCAGCCAGCGCCTCGCGCACCGCCCGGCGCGACGGCCGCTGCCCGGCCAGCCGGGCCGGCAGGGCCACGTTGAGCTCGGCGGTCAGGGACGGGATCAGGTTGAACGACTGGAACACGAAGCCGATCTGGTCGCGGCGCAGCCGGGTCAGCGCGGCCTCGCTGAGCGCGGCCAGGTCCTGCCCGGTGACCCGGACCGTCCCGGCGGTGGGGCGCTCCAGGCCCGCCGCGCAGCTCAGCAGGGTGCTCTTGCCCGACCCGGACGGGCCCATCACGGCGGTGAACGTCCCGGCGGCGAAGCCGGCCGTGATGCCGCGCAGGGCGGCGACCGCGCCCTGGCCGCGGCCGTAGGTCCTGGTCACGTCGCTGAGCTGCACCGCCGTGGCCAGCCGGGGCGGACCGTCGAGCATGGTGGCATGTCCTCTCATGATGTCTGCCGCCCCGTGGTCAGCTGCCCGGCTGCGGGCAGCGGCGCAGCGGCGGGGACGGGACCGCGCCTGCCGCGGCCCGGCAGGTACCAGGCCCGCTCGCCCAGCAGGGCCAGCGCCGCGGGCAGCAGGATGCCGCGCACCACGGTGGCGTCGATCAGCACCGCCGCGGCCAGGCCGACGCCGAGCATCTGCAGCTGGATCAGCGACAGGGTGGCGAAGATCGAGAACACCGCGACCATGATCAGCGCCGCGCTGGTGATGACCCCGGCGCTGCTGGCCACCCCGCCGGTCACCGCCTCGGCCGGGGCCGCCCCGCGCGAGCGCAGCTCGGCGATCCGGCTGAGCAGGAACACGTGGTAGTCCATGCTCAGCCCGAACAGGAACACGAACATGAACAGCGGGACCCACGGCACGATCGCGCCGTAGCTGGTGAAGTTCAGCACGCCCTGCAGGTGGCCGTCCTGGAAGATCAGCGTGAGCAGGCCGAACGCCGCGCCGGCCGACAGCAGGTTCAGCCCCACCGACAGCAGCGCGATGGGCAGCGACCGGAACGCGACCAGCAGCAGCACCAGGGCCAGCACCGCGACCACGCCGAACACCAGCGGGGTCCGCGAGTCGAGGGTGGCGATGTCATCGCGGGTCGCGGCCGTATTGCCGGCCACGGCGAAGCTGGCTCCGGGCACCTGGCCGAGTGTCCGGGGCAGGATGGTGCCGCGCAGCTGCGCCAGCGCGTGCATGGAGGCCGCGTCGGTGCCGCTGCCGGCCAGCGGGACGCTGACGACCAGGGCCCGCCCGCCCGCGACCGGCGCGGCCGTCACCGGCCCGTGCACCGGGCCGCCCGCGGCCGCGGCCTGGCGCAGCCGGCCCAGGGCGGTCCGCATCGCCGGCCCGGACAGCTGCCCGGGGGTGCGGGCGGTGACGACCACCTGGGCGGGGGCCGGATGGCCGGGGAAGGCCCGCTGGATCTGGTCCAGGGTCCGGACGACCGGCAGGCCGGCCGGGAAGCCGCCGTCGGGCGGGTTGCCCAGCCGCATCCCGGCGGCCGGGACGGCCAGCGCCACCATGGCGACCAGGGCGAGGGTGCCCCACGCGGCCGGCCGCCGCACGACCCGGCGGACCACCGCGGCCCAGGCCCGCGAGGGCCGGGCGGCGGTGCGCCGGCGGCCCAGCACCGGGATCCGTCCCCGGTCGGCCCAGCTGCCCAGCATCGACAGCAGGGCCGGCAGCACGGTCACCGACCCGGCAACGGCGACGCCGACGACCAGGATGGTGCCGATGGCGACCCCGGTGAAGACCGCGTACCCGGTCAGGAACAGCCCGGCCAGGGCGATCATCACGGTCAGCCCGGAGACCACGATGGCCCGGCCCGAGGTGCCCGCGGCGATGGCCAGGGCGCGGGCGGTGCTGGCCCCGGCAGCCCGCTCCTCACGCTCGCGGCGCAGGTAGAACAGCGAGTAGTCGACGCCGACGGCCATCCCGATCAGCAGCACCACCTCCGAGGTGCTGGAGCCGACCGGCAGCCAGTGCCCGGGGACGGCCAGCAGCGAGATCGCCGTCACCACGGCCGAGGCGGCCAGCAGCAGCGGGATGCCGGCTGCGATCAGCGCGCCGAACGCCAGCAGCAGGAGCAGCAGCGTGATCGGCACCGAGGTCAGCTCGGCCTTCCGGAAGTCGTGGCTGACCTGGGCGTTGGCCGCGCGGTCGGTGCTGGCATCGCCCGCCTCGCCGATCCGCAGCCCCGGGTTCCGGGCCGCGACGGCGGCGACGGCGCGCTGCGCGGGGGCGACCCGGCTGTCCTCATCGGCCAGCGGCCCCGGCACGGTGAAGGTGACCAGCGCCGACCGGCCGTCAGCCGACACCAGCGAGCGGTCGGCCAGCGGGGACCGGACGCCGGCCGCCGAGCCGGGCAGCGCCCGCAGCGCGGCGACCACCTGCGCCGCGGCCTGGTGCATCGCCGGGCTGGCCGCGAAGGGGGTCCCGGCGCGGGACTGGATCAGCACGCTCTCGGCCGGCGGCGAGGTGACGCCGAGCCGCTGCAGGGTGTGCTCGGCCTGGCCGGACTGGCCGGGGTCATACTCCGGCAGGCTCGGCGCAGCGGCCAGGTGGCCGGCGGCGATCGCGGCGGCCACCAGGAGCAGCCAGCCGCCGACGGCGGTCTTGCGGTGCCGGGCGCTCCACCCGGCGATGCGCTCCACAACTGGCGCGCGGCGGGGCGCGTGGTGCGCTGGGGGTGAATCAGGCAATACTGAACTCTGCGGCTGGCGCATCGGAGCCTTCCTCTGGACAGGGAGCTGGGTGTCGTGCCGTCTGGCCCTCGCCCGTGAGCTGGCACTCAGGGGCGAGGGCGCATAGCTGTCAGGACGTCGTGAGCGGCGGGAGCGGGCCAGGCTGGGTGAGCACATCCCGGGCCGGGGCGAGCGGGTCGGCCGGGGCGCGCAGCAGTGCGCGGGCGACGCGGGCGTGCAGCCGGGCGGTGGCCACCACCACGTAGCTGAACAGCACGAACAAGATCGCGAACACCGCCGCCATCAGCAGCGCCTTGGGCAGCGTGTCGACGAACACGCCGTGGGCGTCCGGCCCGTAGGGGCCGTGCGGGAAGTAGCCGTAGGCGATGCCGTGCACCGGCGTTCCGCTGGTGTAGCCGATCGGGCTGATCTCGGCCGGCACCCAGTACCACAGCGGGACGGTGATCCCGGACAGGAACGACAGCCAGATCGTCAGCACCGCGGTGTCCAGGGCGAACAGCGGTGCCCACATCCCGATCAGGTAGGTCAGGTCGCGCCAGGTCGCCGGGTCCTTCCAGCGGGCCCCGGCCTGGGCCAGCAGGCCGTGCGGCGGCACCGGCCGGTACCGGCCGCGCACCGGCTCGGCGAACTGGCCGCGCAGCCGGACCCGCTCCACCGCCGCGCAGCCGCGCAGCACGAAGGCAGCCGCGCTGAGCAGCGGGATGCCGGCCAGCGTGATCGCGAACACCGCGGCCGTGGTGACGGCCGTGAACGCCGCGGCGAACAGCACCCAGCCGGTGCCGAAGACGTAGCTGATCAGGTACCAGGCGCTGCGCCACAGGCCGCCGGTGAACATCAGCCGCAGCGGGTTGACGGCCAGCCGGTTGCCGGCCTGCCAGGTGGCGGCCATGGTTACCCCACCTCTCGCATCAGCTGCTCGACCGAGCGGACGTGCTCGGTCAGCTGGGCAAGCTGCGTCGCGCAGCTGCTGCTGGTTGGCCACCGCCTCCTCGGCTAGCTTGCGGTAGTGAGCCATCGCGACCGCGTCGGCGCGGTGCCGCTGCAGCCGGAAGTAGGACCAGACGATCACTGCGATCGCCGCGCACACTGCGACCGGGATGCCCAGGCCGATCGTGATCGCGGTGTAGTTCGTCGCGTGACTGGCCAGCACCTCGGTCATCTGCTTCTCGCTTCCATCGTTGCCGTGCCTTCCCAGATGTCAGTCGTCGCCGCCGGCGTCCGCCGCTCCGGCCCGGACCGCCTCGGTGATCGCCTCGGCGGTGAGCCGGATATCGAACGGGGCCAGCTCGAAGTACTTCATCGCCTTGCCGTCTCCGGACAGCTCCAGGTGCCCTACCACCAGGCCTGCCTTCTCCAGCCGGTCCAGGTGCATGTACAGCAGGGGCCGCGACATTCCCAGCCGCCGGGCCAGCTCGCTGACGTGTACCCGGCCGCCCGTGAGCTCGGCCACGACCCGCATCCGCTGCGGGTTGGCCACGGCCGTCAGCACGGCGAGCAGTCCGGCGTCGTTCGACAGCGTCGGCCCCCTCTCGGGTCAGTTGCTTTCACCTGTTAGTCAAAACTTACACATGGAGACTGGGGCCGTCAACTGAAAACTCAGGGTCCGGGGGAGCGGCATTCCGGGCGGCGGCCCGGCGCACTCCGCCGGCCGCGCCGGGCCGCGAATGGCCCGGCAGCCCGGGGACAGGTGAGGAACGGGCCGGGTTAGGAAAGGATGCAGTCATGGGCGAGCTGATCCTGCTCCGGCACGGCGAGACCGAGTGGAGCCGGTCCGGGCGGCATACCGGCCGGACCGACATCCCGCTGACCGCGCGCGGCGAGGCAGCCGCGGCCGCGCTGGCCCCGGCCCTGGCCCGCCGCGACATCCGGGCGGTCTTCTCCAGCCCGGCCGGCCGGGCCCTGCGGACCGCGGAACTGGCCGGGCTGCACGACGTCCAGACCGATCCTGACCTGCAGGAGTGGGACTACGGCGGCTACGAGGGGCGGACTACCCCGCAGATCCGCGAGACCCGGCCGGACTGGTACCTGTGGCGGGACGGGGTCATTCCCGGTGACGCCGCCCATCCCGGCGAGACCGCCGAGCAGGTCGGCAAGCGGGTGGACGCGGTACTGGCCCGGGTCACGCCGCTGCTGGCGGGCGGGGACGTGGCGCTGGTCGCGCACGGTCACTCGCTGCGCATCCTGACCGCCCGCTACCTGGAGCTGGACGCCACCGACGGACGGCTGTTCCGCCTGGATACCGGCACGTTCTCCACCCTGGGCACCGAGCACGACCGGCCGGTGATCAGCTCCTGGAACGTGCCGCCGGCGCCCGGCAGCTAGGCAGCCTCGCGGCGAGCGGCGGCGATCCGCCGCCTGGCCCGGCCGGCCACCGCCACCGGGACCTCGATGACCTGGCGCGGGATCCGGGCGGTGGACTCGTGCGCCGCGCGCAGGGCCAGCGTGGCCGCCGCGTCGGTCAGCGCGCTGCCCGGCGTCCCGTACAGCCGCCGGGCCCAGCGCGGCAGGCTGGCGAAGGCCAGCGTGTTGAGCGGCGGCAGGACCAGCCGCAGCGCGGCGAGCTGCGCCGGGATCTGCGGGCTGAACGAGCGGCGCAGCGCCTGCCGGGCCTCGGGGGTGACGTGCAGCTGCGGGCGGACCGCGGCGTAGTAGTCATCCAGGTCCGCCATGCTGGCCGGAACGGTGCCCGGATCCAGCCCGACGACAGCGGCGCTGCGGCGCTGCTCATCGACGAAGGTGTCCAGCTCGGCGGCGGTGACCCGGACGCCGCTGCGCCGGGCGATGTCGGCATACGAGGCGATCTCGCCGCAGTGCACCCACAGCAGCAGGTCCGGCTCGTCCAGCCGGAAGACCCGCCCGTCCTCGGCGACGCCGGTCAGCGTGGCGTGGATCTTGCGCAGCCGCCGCCCGGCCTGCTCCACCTCGGCCAGCGAGCCGTAGGTCCGGATCCGGACGAACTCGGTGGTGCGGATGAACCGGCCCCAGGCCTGGGCCGGGTCGGCGAACGAGGTGTGCTGCCAGGTCCCGCGCATCACGGTCGGGTGCAGGGCCTGCAGGTACAGGGCCCGCAGCCCGGCCACCCACATCATCGGCTCGCCCATCACCCGCCAGGTGACTGAGCCCGGCCCGAACAGTCCGTGGTCAGCGGCGGCCGGGTCGCCGCGCGGAGCCGGACTGGCGGAAGGTCCCGTTACTGATGTCATTTCCGGCCCCCCTCAGCGCCCGGGCGGCCTGCAGGCTCACTCCGGCCGGGTCTCGTCCTCTACCCAGCTTAGATACGCTTCCGAGCCAGCCACGATCGGCGTAGCCACGATCTCCGGCTCGTCGTAGCTGTGCCGCTCGGTCAGGAAGTCGGCCAGCTCGTCGAACCGGTCGGCGGGCAGCTTGAGCAGGATCAGCCACTCCTCCGACCGCTCAATGGAGTCCTCCCACCAGTACGTGCTGGCGATCGGGCCCGCTACCTGCGCGCACGCGGCAAGCCGCGCGGCGACAGCGGCGTGACCGAGCTCAATGGCCTCGGCCCGCGAGTCAGTCGTCGTCTGCACCTGGAGAAACTGCGGCTCGGTGCCAGCCGCGGGGCTGTTGCCCGGCATGGGCATGATCGTACGCCTCAGGCCACCTCGCGGCAGCGGAGTAAGGACGCGACACATGCGCTAGTCTGACCGCCCCCTCGAAGGAGAGCCGCGTGCCCGGGTCGCTGAGCCTGATCGTCAACCCCGCCGCGGCCCGCGGCCGCTCGCTGCGCGTCCTGCCCGAGGTCATCGCGGAGCTGGGCCGGCTCGGGCCGGCTATGAGATCACCCGGTCAGCCAGCCTGGATCATGCCCGTGAGCTGGCCGCGGCAGCCGCCGCGGCCGGGCGGGCGGCCGTCGCGGTGGGCGGCGACGGGATGGCCGGGGCGCGTAGCGGGCGCGGTCGCGGGCATGGCGGCCGGGTTCGGCGTCATCCCGGCCGGCCGGGGCAACGACCTGGCCCGGGTGCTGGGCATCCCGGCGCCGCCGCGCGAGGCGGCTGCGGTGCTGGCCGCCGGGCACACCCGGCGCGCGGACCTGATCAGCGTGACCGCGCCCGGGCGGCCCGCCTGCGTGGTGGCGGGCAGCGTGTACATGGGCATCCCGTCGGTGGCGGGCGAGATCGCCAACGCGGCCCGCTGGCTGCGCGGCCCGGCCGTGTACCCGGCGGCGGCGCTGCGCGCGCTGGCGCGCTGGCGGACGGTCCGGTTCGAGGTGGACGGCGCCGGCCCGGCCGCGGCGTTTCCTGGCTGCGCGCTGGTGGTGGCCAACACGGCCTACTTCGGCGCGGGCATGCAAGTCGCTCCCCCGGCTGTCTTCGACGACGGGATCCTGGACGTGGTGGCGCTGCACGAGGTATCTAAGCCGGCCTTCGTCCGGGTACTGCTGAAGATCCGGGACGGCTCGCACGTCGGGCTGCCGGGCGTCACGCTGAGCCGGGCCAGCGCGGTGACGGTCACCATGGACCGGGACATGCCGGTGGCCGCCGACGGCGAGACCCTGCCCTGGGCCGCGCCGCTGCCGGCCGGCACTCCCCTGCGCATCGCCGTGCTGCCGGGCGCCCTGACCGCCCTGGTGCCGGGGCCCGGCTGAGGTCAGCGGGCCGCCCCGGGCCCTGGCCCGGCAGCCGGCTCCGGGTGCATCATGAAAGGAGCGGGGCGGCCACCGCGGCTGCACCGCGGGCAGGCGGCGCTGCCTGCCCGGGAGGCCCGCCCGGAGGCCCAGATGACCAGCAGCCCAGCCCTCGCCGACCGGCAGTTCCAGACCTTCGCCCGCCGGCCGTCCAATCTCGACCGCTGCATCCTGTGCGGTCTCCCCCGCGCCGCCCACGGCGTCGACTGGACCTGCACCAGGTCGGCCACCCCGGATCCGACTCGGCTGGTCGCGCTGGTGGTCACAGCCGGCATCCTGGCCATCGCCGGCGTCGCGGTCCTGACGCTGACCAGCACCACGGCCAGCACCGCGGGCTCCATCGGCGCCGCCCTGATGCTGGCGGGCCTGGTCGTCGTGATCTGCGGCATCATCGTCACCGGCCGCCGCGGCTAGCCGCAGCGCCTGCAGGCTCAGCCAGCAGTGCCGCTAGCCAGCAGAGCGCCCGCGCGGTGCGCCTACTGGATGCGCCGCCGCGCGGTCATAAAGCACTTCAGGTGCCAGATCGGCGCCGTTTGGCCAGGTGATCGTGCCGATCTCTGCGTCAACGCGAACCTCAGCGAATACCGCCGGATCAGCCAGCGGCGCAAATACTCCGCCCGAGCCCCGCAGGTGCGACAGGTCAACATCACCCGTCATGCCGTCGTCGAACGTCAGCCGGAGCCGGTAATGGCCCAGCACCTCGACCTTAGTAACGTCATGAAGGGATTTGATCACAGCCCGATCCTACGTCAGGGGCGCGATCGGCAGCGGGGGCTGATGAGCCTCGACTAGCGCCCAGTCTGCCAGCAATTCCGCCTGGTGAGTCTGGGCCCGCTCAAAGACCTGGCCCACCACCCGGGCAGGTAGCAGGCCCGCCAGCAGCGCCAGCGGATCGATACCGATCTCAGCGTGTTGCCCGCCGTACCTCGCGTGAAAGTGCGGGGGCGAGTGATCGTCAAATCACATCGTGATCACTATTCCTAAGAACGCGCTAATACGTGGCATAAGCCGCATGGTTCATGGCCCCTCTGACACTCTGCTCCAGCAGCACCACGGCCAGCACCGCGGGCTCCATCGGCGCCGCCCTGATGCCGGCGGGCCCGGTCATCGTGATCTTCTGCGTCATCGTCAGCGGGCACTACCGCTAGCTCGCCCGCTGCCGCTCCGCCGCCCGGCCCAGGCAAAGACGCTGGCCCAGTCGTGTCGAAGACGGGCGCCTGGCTCCGTCCTAGCTGGTGACAGAGCCGTTCCGCGTCACGAGCGCGGAGCGGCGGACGGCGACCAGCAGGAGGCCGGGATGCGGAAAGTGATCGCGAACGAGTGGATGACGCTGGACGGGGTGGTGCAGGCTCCCAGCTTCGCCGATGAGGACGTGACCGGCGGCTTCGGGCACGGCGGCTGGCATACCCGCTACTTCGATGACCTGTCCATGAACTGGGTGATCGAGAACGTGCGCGGCGCAGGCGGCTACCTGCTCGGGCGCGGCACCTACGAGATCTTCGCGGCCCACTGGCCGAGCGCGCCACCAGAGCAGCAGGCGCTCGCCGGGCCGCTGAACGCACTGCCGAAGTACGTCGCCTCGTCGACCCTGAGCGAGCCACT
Source organism: uncultured Actinomycetota bacterium (assembly GCA_963780555.1). Lineage (GTDB taxonomy): Bacteria > Actinomycetota > Actinomycetes > Streptosporangiales > Streptosporangiaceae > DASUBV01. Next base: position 2,897,385 of record CAWACD010000002.1, read on the forward strand.
GGGCTGGCAGAACTCGAGGCTGCTGGGCGGCGACATCGGCGCGGCCGTCCGCGCGCTGACAGCGGAGGAGGGTCGCGACCTCCATGTGATCGGCAGCCCCGGCCTGGTCAAGTCCCTGATGACCCTGGGCCTGCTGGACGAGCTGCGGCTGATGATCGATCCGCTGGTGGCGGGCGGCGGCAAGCGGCTGTTCTGCGACGACGGGGCGCTGCGGCCGCTGCGGCTGGCTGACAGCCAGGTGACCAGTACGGGCGCGATCATCGCAACCTACGCTGCGCTTGCTGCCCCGGGCACCGGGTACCAGGAGTGAGGATTACCGCCTGCACCCCGGGTGAGAGTCACGAGCCGGGAGCGTCGGCTGGGCTGCCATCGGGGTCGGCGGGGTCGTAGTAGTGGGCGTACTGCCAGACGCCGGCCTCGACCAGCTGCTCCTCGGTGCGGGCGCCGAACCGGTCCGGGGCCAGGGCGCTGATGTCCAGCCGCCCTGGCATGTCGACAATCCACTTGGCCAGCGCCTCACCGATCGCCAGCGACGAGGAGAAGCCCGAGCCGTTGCAGCCGCTGGCCACCCACAGCCCCGGCACGTCCGGCACCGGCCCGGCCACGAACCGGCCGTCCGGGCTCATCGTGAACATGCCGCCGCGGTGCTCGGCCACCAGCCCGTCCGGCTCCGCCGCGAGCTGCCCGGCCAGCGGCACCTCGGCGGCCACCTGGCTGGCCATCTTCGTCAGCACGGTCAGGTCCAGCGGCAGGTCCCGGGTGCGGAACTCGGGCGACTGCTCCCCCAGGTCGACGGGGACCGGGTCGGCCTCGAACCCGCCGACCATCAGCCCGCCGCGGGCCGGGCGCAGGTACACCGCCACGTCCGCCACCCGCACGATGGGCCCGGCCGGATCCACCTCATCCGACGGCTCGGTGATCAGCAGCTGGTGCCGGACCGGCGCCAGCGCCAGGTCGGCTCCGGCCAGCCGCGCGACCTGCCGGGTCCACGCGCCCGCGGCATCGACGACAATCCGGGCGGGCACCACGCGACGGTCGGTCTCCACCCCGGTGACCTCGCCACGGGACAGGGTGATGCCGGTGACGGCCTCGGGCACGGCGAACTCCACGCCGCGCGCCTTGCACGCCCTGGCCAGGGCGTGGATCAGGCTCATCGGCTCTTCGATGTACACGTCCTCGGGGCACCACAGCGCGAACTCGCGGCCGTCGCCGCGGTAGTACGACCCCGCCAGCGCGCCCGGCTCGGCCTCGCGGACATCGGCGCCCCAGCCGACGGACTGGCGGGCCTCGGTGCGCAGGGCGGCCTCGTGGGCGGCCGTCCGGGCGACCAGGAAGCTGCCCGACTGCCGGACGTCCAGCTCCTCGCCGGCCCAGTCGCCGAAGCTGACGGCCCGGCTGATGCTGCGCCGGGCCAGCTTGGTCCGCAGCTGATCGGCCTGGACCGACTTGAACAGCCCGGCCGCCCGGCCCGAGGCCTGCGACCCGGCCCCGTCCCGCTCGATGACCAGCACCGACCGGCCCAGCAGGGCGCCGTGCAGGGCGGTGCTCAGGCCGAGTGCCCCGGCCCCGATGACGACGATGTCCGGCTTCATGAGGCCAGTGTGCCCGATCACCCTCAGTGCAGAAAAGGGAGCGCCAGCCAGGGCCTGAGGCTGGTAGAAGGCCCTGACTGGCGCTGCTTAGCGGCGGTCCGGGACCCCGGATCCGCCAGGCTTGTTAGTAGCCGTACCCCCCGCTGCTGCCGCCGGATCCGCCGGAGGAGCCCCCCGATCCGTTGGCCGCAGTCGTGGCCGGCTTGCTGCCCGAGGGCGTGATCGCGTACCACAGGCCGCCGTTGGTGTTGATGGCGTTACCCCTGACCTGGCCCGGAGAGGTGTCCTCCTTGAACAGGTACAGCGGGTGGCCGTCATAGGTGGCCTGGGTGCCGCCGCCGGCCCGGCTGATCGTGCCGAACTTGCCGGGCAGGCTCGCGCCGGACGCGGCGCTCGGGTGGCCCTTGAGCGGCGGCCAGAACTGGGCGCAGGCTCCCGAGCAGACTGACTTGTTCGGCTTGTCAATGGCGAACAGGTAGATCGTGTAACCCTGCGCGGTGACCAGGATCGTCCCGAGCTTGGTCTTGGCCGTCTTGATGCCCGACGCCGAGGTACTGGCGGTCGTGCTGCCGCTCTGCCCCCCGCCGCTGGAGCTCGCGGCCGGCGCCGAGCTGTTCGCGGCGCCTCCGCTCCCCGAGGTGCCCGCGCTGCTTCCGCAGGCGGCCAGCAGAGCGACGGCGGCAGCAGCGCCGGACGCTGCCCACCATCGGTTACGCATATCGGTATCTCCGTTCAATCGCTAAGCCCGGTTGTGTTCCCCCGCTGCCATCCATCACGTAAACCGGACCTGGATCGTTCACCGGAGCTGCCGGTCAGTCCGCCATTCGGTGGCAGAGCCAGGCCAGTGACAGCGGATAGCGGTATTCGATCGCCATGTGCGTGCCCTCGAATAGCTCGAACCTGATGACATCATCTGATACCCCGATATCGGCCAGCGCGGCCCGGAATGCCTGCGCCCCGAGGTCCAGGTAAAACTGGTCAGCGGTCCCGGCGTCGATCCAGATCGCCTTCAGCGACCGCAGCGCCTCGGCGTACCGGGGAGCCATCCGGACCGGGTCCCAGGCCAGCCACCGCTCCCAGACCTCGGGCCGGACCACCGAGGTGACGGGGTCGAACGGCAGGTCGACCGAGCCGTCCTCGCGGGCCGAGAAGCAGGCCGCGACGCCGAGCAGGCCCAGCAGCGTCATGTCAGCCGACTTGGTGAACGACACCCGGGACCGGAAGTCGTCCCACCACCGCCAGATGTCGCCGTCGTAGGCCCGCAGCTCCCGCGCCGCGTCGCCGAACTCGCGCAGGTAGCACTGCTCGTAGAGGGTGTCGCCGGCGTGCGTGGCCAGCGCCCCGAACAGGTCCGGCCGCAGCATCGGGGTGATCATGGCGCCGAAGCCGCCGCTGGACTTGCCGGTGATGGCCCGGTGCGCCGCATCAGCCTGCGTCCGGTACCTCGTGTCGACGAACGGCACGACCTCCTCGCACAGGTAGGAGTGGTAGCGGCCGGTGCCCGGCGAGTCCACGAACTGGCTGCCGCCGTAGGCGGTCCAGGCATCGACGTAGATCACCAGGGCGGGAGGCACCTCGCCGCTGGCGAACACCGCGTCGGCGGTCTCCAGGAACGGCTGCCGGAACGGGGACCGGTTGCGCCACATGCCCAGGTGCCCGGTGTAGCCCTGGATCACGTAGATCGCGGGATAGCGCCGGCCGGGCTGGTCGTCGTAGCCGGGCGGCACGTACACCCACAGCGGCCGCTGGCTGGGATCACCGAGCGGGTTGCCGCGCAGCAGCTCGGAATCGATGGTGTGCTCATCCAGCCGTCCGGCAAGCTCAGCGGACCAGGGCAGCATGAATCCTCCGCAAGATCGGGAACCGTCTGCTCACATCTCATCACTGACAGAACACGGGGCGCCCGGCCGGCCCGGGGACCCGTGCGCGAAGGCGGCCGCGACCCGTACGGTCAGAACATGACGGCGGACTCAGCAGCAGCGCAGCGGGCCGGCGACCCGCAGCGGGACCCGGTCGAGCTGCAGTTCGCGGCCGCCATCAGAACCCTGGCCCGGGGCGATCTCCGCTCCCCCGGCGACGCCGGCACCGACCCGGCCGGCCCCGGCGCCGCCCCCGGCCGCCTCACCGTCGTCCCGGACACCCCGCTGTCCCGGCTCACCCCGGCCCGCTGCCTGGAGCTGTTCGACGCCCAGCTGGCCAGCCGTCACCTCGACATCGCGGCCCGGATGCTGCAGTCGCGCGGCGCCGGCTTCTATACCATCGGCTCCTCGGGCCACGAGGGCAACGCCGGCGTCGCGGCGGCGCTGCGGCTCACCGACCCGGCCCTGCTGCACTACCGATCCGGCGCGTTCTACCTGGTCCGGGCCGCGCAGGCGGGGCACGACGGCGTACCCGACGTACTGCTCGGCCTGGTCGCGGCGGCCGCCGAGCCGATCGCCAGCGGCCGGCACAAGGTCTTCGGGCACGCCGGGCTCAACGTCATCCCGCAGACCTCCACCATCGCCTCGCACCTGCCCCGCGCCGTCGGGCTGGCCTTCGCGCTGGGCCGGTCGGCCAAGCTCGGCGGCGCCGCCGCCTGGCCGGCCGACTCGGTCGTCGTGTGCAGCTTCGGCGACGCCTCCGCCAACCACTCCACCGCGGCGGGCGCGATGAACACCGCGGCGTACTGCGCCTACCAGGGCCTGCCGCTGCCGCTGCTGCTGGTCTGCGAGGACAACGGCCTGGGCATCAGCGTGCGGACCCCGCCCGGCTGGATCACCGCCGCGCACTCGGGCCAGCGGAATGTCCCCTACTTCCACGCCGACGGCGCCGACGTGGCCGCGGTGCATGACACCGCCCTGGCCGCCGCCTCCTGGGTCCGCGAGCACCGCGCGCCGGCTTTCCTGCACGTGCCGGTGGTGCGGCTGGGCGGGCATGCCGGCTCCGATGTGGAGAGCTCCTACCGCAGCGCCGCCGACGTCACCGCCGATGCCGCCCGCGACCCGCTGGTCGGCACGGCCCGGCTGCTGGTGGCGGCGGGCGTGCTCAGCCCGGCCGAGGTGCTGGAGCGGTATGAGGAGTCCCGCGCCCGGGTGCTGGCCCTGGCCGGCCAGGCCGCCGGGGCGCCCCGGCTGAGCGGCGCCGCCGAGGTGATGGCCCCGCTGGCGCCACGCCGCCCGCACGCCGTGGCGGCCAGCCTGGCCGTCCGGGCCCGGACGCCGAACGACTGGTCCCGGCACCGCGCCTTCGACAGCCGGCTGCCCGAGACGCAGGGGCCGCTGACGCTGGCCCAGGCCATCAACCGGACGCTCGCCGACGAGCTGGCCGCCGGCCCGGCATGATCCTGTTCGGCGAGGACGTGGCCCGCAAGGGCGGGGTATACGGGGTGACCCGGGGCCTGCTGCGCGCCTTCGGGGCGGGGCGGGTCTTCGACTCGATCCTGGACGAGCAGGCCATCCTGGGGCTGGCGCTGGGGGCCGGGCTGGCCGGGCTGCTGCCGGTCCCGGAAATCCAGTACCTGGCCTACCTGCATAACGCGGCCGACCAGATCCGCGGCGAGGCGGCCACCTTGTCGTTCTTCTCCCAGGGCCAGTACCGCAATCCGATGGTCGTGCGCGTCGCCGGGCTGGCCTATCAGAAGGGCTTCGGCGGCCATTTCCATAACGACAACTCCCTCGCCGCGCTGCGCGACATCCCCGGCCTGGTGATCGCCTGCCCGGCCCGGGCCGCCGACGCCCCGGCCATGCTGCGCACCTGCCTGGCCGCGGCCGAGGTCGACGGGACCGTCAGCGTCTTCGTGGAGCCGATCGCCCTGTACCACGAGCGTGACCTGCACGAAGCCGGCGACGAGGGCTGGCTGGCGCCCTACCGGCCGCCCGCCGAGTGGGCCCTGTCCCACATCCCGCTCGGCCAGGCGCAGGTGCACGGGGACGGCACGGACCTGACCATCGTCACGTTCGGCAACGGGCTGCGGATGAGCCTGCGGGCGGCCCGGCGGCTGAGCGCGGACGGCATCGGCGCCCGGGTGCTGGACCTGCGCTGGCTGGCCCCGCTGCCCGTCGATGACCTGCTGCGCGAGGCGTCGGTGACGGGCCGGGTGCTGGTCGCCGACGAGACCCGGCGCACCGGCGGGGTGTCGGAGGGGGTGATCGCCGCGCTGGCCGACGCCGGGTTCACCGGCCGGGTCCGGCGGGTGGCCAGCGAGGACAGCTTCATCCCGCTGGGCGACGCGGCGTCGGCGGTGCTGCTGACCGAGGCCGCCATTGAGGCCGCCGCGTGGGACATCATCCACTAGCCGGAGCAGCCGGACCGGAAACGGCTCGTTTAGTAATGATCATGTCTTCACCAGCATTGACGTAACTGGCTACTGGGCTGTCATCGGCAGTTCATCCCGTTTATGCAGAATTAGGGCATGTCCACGGATGAGCCCGGCCTGGAAAAGGCCGCTCCCGACCTGACTACCCCCTCACGCCGCCAGGTGCTGGCCGGCGCGGGCGGCGCGGGACTGCTCGCCGCCGCGCCCGCCCCGCTGGTCCTGGAGCGGCCCCGCCGTCAGCGCGCCCCGTCGTCGGATGGCACACCCGAGCAGATCCACCTGACCTGGGGCGAGGACCCGGCCACCAGCGTCGCGGTGTCCTGGGCCTCGCCCGACCCGAGCGTCCGGCCGCGGGTGCTGGTGTCGGGCCCGCACGGGCACAGCCGGATCGCCTCCGCCGTCCGGCGCTCCTACACCGACGGCCTGACCGGCGAGACGATCTGGACCTACCACGCGCAGCTGAGCGGGCTCGAGCCGGGCACGACCTACTCCTACGCCGTCACGGCCGACAACGACGGCGCGGGCGCGCCGTTCAGCGCCAGCTTCGCCACTGCGCCCCGCGGCCGGTCAGCGTTCCGGTTCACCAGCTTCGGCGACCTGGCCACGCCCAACACCGAGTGGGTGCTGTCCTACGGGCAGAGCACCTACGCGGTGGCCGCGGTCGAGTCGTTCCAGCCGCTGTTTCACCTGCTCAACGGTGACCTGTGCTACGCCAACCTGAACCCGGCCAGCCAGCCGTCGGTGTGGCGGGACTTCGGCCGCAACAACCAGGCCTCGGCGGCCAGCCGGGCCTGGATGCCGTGCCCGGGCAACCACGAGATCGAGTTCAACAACGGCCCGCAGGGGCTGACCTCCTACCTGACCCGCTACACGCTGCCCGACAACGGCGTGCCCGGCTTCCGCGGCCGCTGGTACTCCTTCCGGGTGGGCTCGGCGATGTTCATCTCGCTCGACGCCGATGACGTGGTGTACCAGGACGGCGCGGCGTTCGTGGCCGGCCCCAGCCCGCTGGTCCCGGCCGCGTCGACCGGCAATCCGCCGATCGCGCCGGGCACCTCGTTCTATGTCCGCGGGTATTCCGGTGGCCGCCAGACCCGGTGGCTGGAGCGCACGCTGGCCCGGGCCCGCGCCGATCGCGGCATCGACTGGATCATCGTGCAGATGCACCAGGACGCCTGCTCCTCCTCGGCCACCGGCAACGGCTCGGACCTGGGCATCCGGCAGGAATGGCTGCCGCTGTTCGACCGCTACCAGGTCGACCTGGTGGTGGCCGGGCACGACCACGACTACGAGCGGTCCTTCCCGCTACGCGGCTTCGACCGCAACGCGGGGCGGGATGTGGCCACCGGCGCCCCGGTCGACACCATGCGGCCGCGGCCGGTCACCACGGCGGCCAGCAGCGTGTACGACACCAGCGAGGGCACCGTGCACCTGATCCTGGGCGGCGGCGGGACCAGCGCGCCGCTGGATGAGTACGGCATCGACACCAGCGACGGGCTGCGGCAGGCCAAGGTGTTCACCAAGTCCGACCGCCCGGCGCCGACCGGCACGGCGGGCGTGTTCGCGCGGGCCGCGGCCGACGCGGTAGAGGATGCCCCCTGGTCGGCCATGCGCGACCCGGCCACCGGGTACGGGATCGGCGTGTTCGACCTGCACCCCGGCGAGGTGCGCGGCGGCATGACCAGCCTGACGCTGCGCTACTTCCACGCCCCCGGCGCCGACCCGGTCAACCCGAACACCGGCCAGGCCGGCACGCCCAACCCGGACTACACCGAATTCGAGATGGTCACGCTGGTCCGGCACCGCTCCGACCGGTCAGCCGGCTTCCCCTAGAAGCGGTTGCCCCGGATCACGTTGCGGCGGCCGGTGTTGACGATCGCCGGGCCGGAGTTAGGCAGCGGCAGGCCAAGCCGGTTGCGGCCGATGTAGTTGCGCAGCACCCGGTTGTGGCTGGTGCCTGACGTCAGCCGCACGCCGGGGCCCTGGTTCCCGCTGATCAGGTTGACCGGCTTCTTGCCGCGGTGGCGGCCGATCCAGTTCCGGTAGGCGTGGCCGCCGATCAGCACCCCGCCCCGGGAGTTGCCCAGCGCATGGGCGCCCAGGATCTGGGTGCCGATGAAGGTGGAGAACACCTGGTTGCCGTGCGCGTGGCCGGTGATGTGCAGGCCATAGCCGGAGTTGCCGGAGAAGGTGTTCTGCGGGATCACCGAGCGCCGGGAGCCGCCGATGATGTTGCCGTGCGCGTGCCCGTCGATGCGCAGCCCGTCAGCCCCGTTCGGCAGCACCCCGTTGCCCTCGGTGTTCAGGCCCAGGATGTTGGGATCGACGGTGACGCCGCGGGCACCGCCGGCCAGTTCAAGGCCGTTGCCGGCGTTGCCGGACAGCACGTTGGTGCGGACCAGGTTGTTGCCGCCGGTGGAGGTGATGAGCACGCCGTCGCGGCCGTTGGGGGCGGCGCCCCCGAAGGCGTGCAGGCCGCCGAAGGTGTTGAACGTCACGAAGCCGTGCGCAGTGCCGGCCACCTCGATTCCGCTGCGGCCGTTGCCCGCGGACACGTTGCCCAGCGGGATCACGCCGCCGACCTGGGTGCTGGCCGAGCTGCCGTCGATCAGGATGCCGTTGCGGCGGTTGGGCACCACGGCGGAGTTGTTGGCGGCGGAGCCGAAGAAGTTGCCCTGCACGGTGACGTCAGGTGAGTCGGTGACCCGCAGCCCGTTCAGGCCGTTGCCGCTGATGACGTTGTAGTAGACGAACGGGTTGTTGACGAACTTGCAGCCCGCCAGCGTGTTGTGGCCGGCGCCGATGATCCAGACCCCGTTGCCGCGGTTACCAAGGGCGCCGTTGCCGTTCGCGGTCGTGCCGATGAAGTTGCCGTTGAGCATGTTGTTCCGGGATCCGTTCTGGATCTGGACTGCCGGCCTTGTGGTTGCCGGAGATCTGGTTGCCCAGCGGCGGGACCACGAACACCGGCGTCGTGGTGCCCTTGTCGCCGGTCGGGTTGTTGGCCTGGCCGGTGGACGGGTTGGTGAACGCGGTGCCGCCGATCTCGTTGCTGCTCGCGTGGCTGGTGAGCACGATGCCGCTGCCGCCGTTGCCATCGGCCTTCGACCCGGACCGGTTCGTTCCGATCCGGTTGTCCTGCACGGTGTTGTGCGCCGAGCCGGCCAGCGTGATGCCGTTGCCGGCGTTGCCGGAGATGACGTTGGCCACCGCGCCGGCAATGTGGCCGGGATTGGCGCCGATCACGTTCCACGATGAGCCCGGGCCGGCGTAGACGCCGGCGCCGCCGTTGCCCGCGAAGCCGCCGTGCGGGCTGACGCCGATGGAGTTGTCGTTCAGCGTGATCCGCGGGGCCTGCAGGGTGACGCCGTTGCCGCGGGCGCGGCCCAGCCACAGGCCCAGCAGCTGGGAACCGCCCGAGCCTGGCGCGAACCGCAGGCCGGCGCGGTCGTTGAAGTCGATGCCGTCGACAGGCTCGCCGCCAGACTTGTAGCCGGGCGCGGTCTGGCCGGTGATCTTGACCGTGCGGGTCACGGCAGGCAGCGCGCTATCCAGCGTGATGCTCCCGCGGACCTGGAACTGGATCAGCGCTGTGCCGCCGGGCGGGCCGGCATTGGCCTGCTGGATAGCCCAGCGCAGGGTGCCGGCTCCGGAGTCGGCCAGGCTGGTCACGTTGTAGGTGGCGTCCGCCGGGGTGGCGGCGGCCGGCGCGGCCGGGGCGGCGGCTGAGGCGCTCGCGGCTACCGGAGCGCTCGCCACGCCGATCAGGGCAGCGACGGTCGTCGCCGCGGCCAGGGCCGACCGCCGTCCCGACCGTGAGACTCGTGTTCCATCACCGAGCATGCTCCGCCTGCTTCCCTCGCTACCAGTACCGGACGTGCGCATCGCACAGAACACCCAGCAGTATGCGACGGTGTCACTACGTTTCGTAACGACCGGATGCACCGGGAGAGTCCGGGCCGCTGTCCGCGATTTCGGACAAGCCCGCCACTCCGGCAGCGAGAATTTCTGGCCGGCTTCCGCGGCGCCGGTACTCCCGAACAGGGCTCGGCGATAGCGATCCAGCTCGCGACCCTGCCCGATGACGGCCCGGCCGGCGCGTTCTTCGACGACGCCGGAGGCTTTATCACCGCCGTGCGAACCGGGAGCGGCTCATGACGGCGATCCCGCTCGTGGCGATGAGTCCGTAGAGAGCCGGGGCGAAGAACACATGCGGCAGGCCAAGAACGCTGACGCCGAGGCTGCCGGTCAGCCCTCCGAGGGCGCTGGCGATCGCCGTGGAGCTCATGAAGACAGCTGAGGCGGTCGCGACGGCCTGGGGCAGCAGTCGCTGGGCGACGATGATCCCCAGGGCCGCGAACACACCCCATACCCCGCCCATGAGGATCTGCCCGGCGAACATTCCGGCGGCGTCGCCGGTCAGAGCGAAGCAGAGATTCGCGCCGACGCCCAGCGCCGCGCCGAGGATCATCAGGTGCATCATGCCGATACGGCGGGCAACGACGACGGCCACCGGCATCAGGATCAGCTCGATCAGAGGCTGGATGCCGATGACCGCGCCGCTGACCGCCGTCGGCAGATGCATGTCGTCACGCATGTAGATCGGCAGGTAGCCGTACTTGATCGGCTCACCCGCGTAGACGAACACGTACAGCCCGGTGAACGCGAGCAGCGGCAGCATCTCCCGGAGCTTCGAGCGCTGCACGAGGCGCTCGGCCTGCGCTTCGGGCACGGACGCGGTGTGGGTGCCGGCCCGGGCCGAGCCGGTGCGCGCGAAGCCCATAGGGACGATCTGCGCGAGCGCACAGGAGCCGGCGGCCGCGAGCATCACGCGCGAGCCGGCGGCAGTCGCCAGGATCGAGCCCAGGACAGGGCCGACGACCCATCCGGCCGTCAATGCCATCCGTACGATGGAGACGACCCCGTCGGCCACGGGGTTCGCGGTCGTCTGAAGGTCGTCGTGGACCGCGGCGAACAGCTGCGAGCCGGCGGCGCCCGAGAAGGCCAGGACGATGGCACTGATCACGAAAGGCATCCACACCTGGTCGGCCAGGGCCATCGCGACCCACCCGAGGAATCCCGCCAGAGCACACCACCGGAACAGCCCGAGCCGCTTTCCGGAGCGGTCCGAGCGCATGCCGATCAGGTAGCCGGCGAGCGGGGCCGTGACGTTCGTGAGGTAGAACAGCCCGGCCGTGGCCAGCGAGACGTGCAGGTCGTTGACCAGGAACAGGGTGATCTGCGGCGCTGCGGCGGACGTCCCCAGCCCGGAGAGGAACAGCGCGACGGTCGCTCTGCGGTAGAGCGGCGAGGCACAGACCGAGCGCGCCGCGGACGGGGCGGTCGCGACCTCGGCAGCGGCGAGTGCGGACGGCATGGAGGAGACCCCTCGAATCTAGCGCTTTGACGACGAGGCAGAGCCGTGAGGCCTGGCTGGGGCGCCGCCTTCAGGCCCGTGCCACCAGGCATAGTTCACGGTCGAGGGCACTGGCGGACGTGAAGGTGATGGTGCGCATCCCGAGGTTTCGGGCGGCGGCGGTATTCGCGGCACGGTCGTCGACGAACAACACCTCGTCCGGTTTGGCGCCGAGGTCACGCAGCACGATCTGGAATGCCCGCGGGTCGGGCTTGGCGGCGCCCAGGCGGCAGCTGTAGTAGCAATGGCCGAAGTGCCGCGACCAGCGGCAGTGGTCGATAGCCCGGGCTAGCGGTTCGGGCGCATTGGACAGCAGCGCCAGCTGGATTCCGGTGCGTCGCACGCGGCCCAGGAGCGTCGGCAGGGTGAGGGGGTTCGGCCGGAGCCAGCCGTGCACGTCGATATCCGTCAGCCGATCCACGACCCGGGGTGACCTGCTCAGGTCGCGGGCCAGGACCTCGGACCAGTACTCGGCAGGCGGCTGGCCAAGGTCGTAGGCGGGCCGGTGCTGCCAGTAGCGGTCGAGGAAGATGGCGCGCGGCTGGCCGGCAAGGGCGGCCAGGTCGGTGATCGTGTCCTCGGGGAGCGGGGTGCTGATGACCTCGCCGTAGTCGACGAGCAGGAGGCGGATCATCGCGCCGCGGCGCACTGGGCGCGAGCCCGCAGCTGGCGCCCGTTGCGGAGCGCCGACGAGGTGCGGGTGCCGGCGACGACGAACGCGGTGAGGAGCGGCAGCAGGCCCAGGGCGACAGGCAGCGACGCCCATTCGGACAGGCGCCCGATGACCGGTGGGCCGCAGACGAATCCGGCCCATCCGCAGGCTGACGCGGTGGCCACGGCAGTGCCCGGTGCCAGGCCGGGTATCCGCCCAGCGGCACTGAACACCGCCGGAATTACGGAAGCCAGGCCAATGCCGAGGCAGCCGAACCCGAGGAGGGCAGCCGGCGGCTCGGCGATGAGCAGGGCCGCGGCGAATCCGGCCGTCGCGACCACGGCTAGCGCGGGCAGCAGCCGGTCCGGCCGGAAGCGGGTGAGCAGCCGGTTGCCGGACAGCCGGACAGTGACCATGGCCAGCGCGAACGTGGCGTAGCCGAGGCCGGGGACCACGCCGGTGGTGTGCAGCGGGCCGGACAGGTAGACCGCGGCCCAGTCGGCGGTAGCGCCCTCGCACAGCATCGCGGCGAAGGCGATCGCGCCGAGCAGGACCATCCCGCCGGACCAGCGCGAGGCGTGCCCACCCGGCCGCTGGACGGCATCACCGTGCCCTTCGGCAGGGGCGTTGAGGCTGCCGGGTTGTTCCGCGGCGGCCGGCAGCATCCGCGCGGTGAGCAGCCCGGCGGCGAGCAGCGCGATCGTGCCCAGGACAAGCAACTGGACACTGAGAGTGATGCCGGCGGCGACGGCTAGCGCGCCGATGCCGGCGCCGGCGAATGCGCCGATGCTCCAGCTGCCGTGCAGTCCGGGCATCAGCACCCGCCGCTCCTGTTTCTCGACGGCGATGGCCTGCGTGTTCATTGCGACGTCGAGGGTGCCCTGGAACGCACCCCAGACAAACAGCGCCGCGAAGAGCGCGGGCAGGCTGCCGGTGAGCCCGACCAGCGGCCCGGCCGCGCAGTAGCCGACCAGGGCGACCTGCACGATCCGGCGGCTGCCGACCCTGGGCAGCAGCCAGGATGCGGCGATCATCGCAATCACGGAGCCGACCGGGGCGCCTAGCAGCGCGAACCCGAGCGTGCCATCGGTCAGGCCGAGGTGAGCCTTGACGTCGGGAATGTGGGCGGTCCACGACGCGAACAGCAGTCCGTGGACGACGAACACCGTGGTGACGGCGATCCGCGGCCAGCGCACCGAGCGGCCGGCGGCCGTGGTGGTCTGCGGCCTCGGGTCAGACACGGTGCACCTGCACCCCTGCGGCCTGCAGCGCCTCCAGGGCCGGCGCCGGGGCGCTGTCGTCGGTGACGACCACGTCGAACGCGGCCAGCTCGCAGACCACCGCCAGCGCTCCCCGGCCGAATTTAGCGCCGTCCACGGCGAGCACGCTGCGACTGCCCGAGGCCAGCAGCGCCTGCTTGACCGCGGCGTCACCCAGGTCGTGGGCCATCACGTGGCCTTCCGGCGACACCCCGCAGCAGCCCAGCACGACGGTGTCAAAACGCAGGGCCGCGATTCCGGCCAGGGCCAGCGGGCCCACCATGGCCAGCTCCCCCGGGCGGGCCTCGCCGCCGGGGAGCATCAGCCGGACCGACGCCGATTCAGCCAGCGCCATCGCGGCGTGCAGCGACAGCGGCATCACCGTCAGCCGCCGGCCGGCCAGAGCCCGTGCCGTCTCGGCCACCGTGGTGCCGCTGTCCAGGGCGACGGCCTCGCCGTCGGCGATCAGGTCCGCCACCGCCGCGGCGATCCGCCGCTTGCTGTCCACGACCTCGATCGCGCGCATCGCGAACGGCAGCTCCTCGCCGCGCATCAGCAGGTTCACCGCGCCGCCCCGCACCCGTCGCGCCACCCCGCGCTCGACGAGCACTTCCAGGTCACGGCGGATCGTCAGCTCAGCCGTGCCGAATGCGGCGGCCGCGGTTACGACCTCGATCCGGCCGTCCCGGCGCAAGACCTCGACCAGCTCGCTCAGACGTTGCGACGCATCCATGGGCTCCAAGATACACTAGAGCATGTTCGTACGAACATCAATGATGTTCGAGCCGATGGCGGGCGGCGATGCTGGACTCCCGCGGGTGTCGGCGTCGAGGGAGTCAGGTAACTGTGCGTACGTGGTGTTCTGTACCGGCTGATCGAGCAGGCTGGATGCCGGCTGAACCGTGATTGACAGGCGCGCGGTCCCGTTACCGGTGCAGCCCGTATCCAGCACAGCTGCCAGCACGACCATCAGCGCAACCGCCTGGGGCCGGTGAATCGTCGCTGGCCATCTCAGTCTCACTTGATAAGTATGCGCCGGATGGCACCGGGAGCGTCCGGACTGCATGTTCTATTCCGGGCAGCACTGCCATTCTCGGCCCACCATACTAATTGCACGAAAGGCCGGGGATCGCCAGCTTGTTTTTGCTTCCCGGACCGTGGCTTGCAGGATAGGCGAGCCCTAACTCACTATGCTTTTTACGAGCCAGTCGCTGTCGTTCTCGATATTCATCCGCACTGGTAATCATCTGGGCGAACTCGTCCCGATTGCGTGTGCCTGGTCGAGGCCTGGCGAAACAGAAAGGGCCCATCAGTGAGCTTTACTGCTAGCTCCCCCGCCGGCCGGCGCGGAGCCCGGTTCAGCGCCGGCGGACTGCTGGCCGCGGCGGTCGTGGCCGGCCTGGCCGCGCCGGCCGGCGCCAGCACGGCGGCCAGCGCCGCCGCGGCGCCAGGCGCTGCCCCGGCGGCCGTTCATCACCTGCACCTGCACGCCATGCCAGCCGGGACTGTCACCTTCGGCCGGACCCGCCAGCACCGCCTGACGGTCCGGGCTCACCTGCACGGGCTCACGCCGGGCTCGGCGCATGCGGTGCAGCTCACGATCCCCGGCCGCCGGTCCGTCCGGTTCAGCCCGCTCACGGCGGCCAGCTCCGGGCATGTCACCGCCACGCTGCACAGCAGCTTCACCGGCCCGCTGCCGCGCGGCGGCCGCCTGGTGATCCGGATGGGCCGGGGACGCGGCATCGCCCGCAGCCCGATCGCCCGGACCTGGCGGCTGACCAGTCACCGCACCTACCGGCTCCACTCGGTCGAGGTCAGCCGGCGCGGCGCCACCACGCCGCGGGGCCGGGCCACTATCTCCTACAACGCCAGCCGCCAGACGCTGACTGTCACCGTGCACGCGAGCGGCATCTCCCCCGGATTCCACGCCGCGCATATCCACCAGGGCAGCTGCTTTAACCAGGGCCCGGTCCTGTACATGCTGAAAGACCTGCATGCCGACCGGCACGGCCGGATTGCGCACGCGGTCCGGGTCTTCACGAAGGTGACCAAGCCGATCCCGGCCCACGGCTGGTACCTGAACATTCATCAGGGAAACAGCAGCAAGATTGCGACCAGCGCGGGCCAGCCGACGATCTACTTCCGGCCGCTGCTGTGCTCAGACATTAAGGGCGCACCGTCGATCTCCTCGATCCTGCAAAGCGGTGACGTGGTCACCGGGGTCCGCGGCGAGTCGGCCGGAAATGTCATCCTGACCGGCCTGGCGCCGGGCGGCAGCGGCGACCAGGCACGCCCGTTCCTGTTCCGGGGGCGGCTGAACAGCTCCTCGACAGGAGCGGCAGTATCGGTCCGCACGCCGGCGTTCCCGAAAGTGACGACAGCGACCTTCTACGGCCCGGACACCCACAAGTACAACCCGGCGAGCATCCCGGCCGGCCAGGTCCGGGCCGTCGGCAGCTACCAGTCGTCAGCGGCGCCATCCGGCGTTCTCAACCAGGGCATGATCTACCGCGGCCCGGTCAGCGGGCCCGGCGGGTCCTGGACCTCCATCGCCGTGCCCGCCCATGGCAGTCACACGACCGGGCACCGGCGGGCCTGCCCCCGGACCCGGCCGAAGTGCTTCGTCATGGAGACCATCGCGCACAGCACGATGGGCAACCTGGTGGTGGGCAACTACGACCTCAACCCGACCATCCCCGGCGGGCTGGCCTCCGGCAACGGGTTCATCTACAACATGACCCGGCATCAGTGGACGCTGATGCGGCTGGGCGGCAGCCAGTCCAGCAAGACCACGCTGTACGGGATCTGGCAGAACGGCGGGGACAACAGCGTGCACTACACGCTGGCCGGCGGCTCGTCGGCACACGGCCGGTCGGCCCGCGGGCCCCAGCGCGCGTACCTGGTGAACTACAACGAGCGGACCGGCGCCTTCGGGAAACCGCATTACTACCGCTACGCCAACTCCCTGGCGCTGGCCACGCACTTCGAGGGGATCACCGCCGTGCCGGGCGGCTTCAACCTCGTGGCGCTGAGCTCAGCCCAGCCGTCCTCGCTGGCCTTCGTCCCGGTCCGGCACGGATCCTTCGGCACGGCCCGCTGGCACCCGGTACCGGTGGCCCAGAGCCAGCTCTGCCCGGGCGGCTGCAGCATCGTGACGGGGAACACCGTGCACGGGAACCAGGTCATGGGGCTGTATGTGCAGAGCGGCTCAAAGGCGCTGCACACCTACCTGGCCAGCGTGCCCGGCCGGTAGCCGGAGCTACCCGCCGGTGCGGCGGCGGTGGTCCGGCCGGCGGCGGCACGGGCGGCCGCGAGATCCGGGCCGGCGGCGATGCTGGCCTCGCGCCACGCATCGCTGCTGGCCCGGAAAGTCGCAGCCGCGATTTACCGCAATTTCGCAGCACAGCCGATGTCTGCCGGCGAGGAGCCAGGCCAATGCGGCTCCCTCCGGCATCCCCGATGTTGCAGATGAGTCGACTGCTAACCCATGAGAATGGCGCGCCGCACCCGGCCCCTCAGCCCGATGCGCACGCCAATAATCATTAACGTTTCGTTCCCTTGACGACTCGTTTCCTCTTCGTCATGAATTGAGTCGTGTCGCAAGACCCGCTGGAGTGGTCACTTCTCGGCAAGGGGTAGGCAATGGGCTCTGTTGTGCTGGGCTCGCGCCGCCGGCGCGAGCTTAGACGAACATCGATCGCCGGCCTCGTGCTGGCACTGGTCACCGCGCTAGCCCTGGTGGCAGGACCATCCGGGCGGGCTCATGCGGCCGCGACGCTGCTGTCTCAGGGCCACCCAGCGACTGCATCCTCGACCGAGAATGCCTCGTTCCCGGCGTCGAACGCCGTGGACGGGAGCACCAGCACGCGGTGGTCGAGTGCGTTCTCCGACCCGCAATGGCTGCAAGTCGATCTGGGTGCCACCGCCTCGATCAGCCAGGTCGTCTTGCAGTGGGAGACCGCGTACGCGACGGCGTTCCAGATCCAGACCTCGCCCGACGGCACAACCTGGACCACGATCTTCTCGACCACCACCGGCACCGGCGGCACGCAGACCCTCAACGTGACCGGCACCGGCCGGTTCGTGCGCATGCTCGGAACCGCGCGCGCGACGCAATTCGGGTACTCGCTGTTCGAGTTCCAGGTCTTCGGGACAGCCGGCGGCGGCACCTGCGGCACGACCAATGCCGCGCTCAGCCATCCGGCCACCGCGTCCTCGACCGAGAACGCCACCTTCCCCGCCGCCAACGCCTTCGACGGCAACACCGGCACCCGCTGGTCGAGTGCGTTCTCCGACCCGCAGTGGGTCCAGGTGGATCTCGGGTCCAGCCAGACGATCTGCCAGGTGTCGCTGAACTGGGAAGCCGCCTTCGCGAAAGCGTTCCAGATCCAGACCTCGCCCGACGGCACAACCTGGACGACTATCTTCTCCACGACCACCGGAAGCGGCGGCATCCAGACCCTCAATGTCTCGGGGACCGGGCGTTTCGTGAGAATGAACGGAACGGCACGGGGCACCCAGTTCGGCTACTCGCTGTGGGAGTTCGGGGTATTCACCACCACCGGCGGTACCACCGGGGCCAATACCGTCACGGTCACCAATCCCGGCGCCCAGACCGCCACGACCGGCACGGCCGTGAGCAAGCAGATCAGCGCGACGGACTCCGCCGCAGGCCAGACCCTGACCTTTACCGCCACCGGGCTCCCCGCCGGACTATCCATCAGCTCCGCCGGCCTGATCACCGGCACGCCCACGACAGCAGGCTCGTCCAGCGTCGTCGTGACCGCCAGGGACGCCACGGGCGCGACCGGCACCGCCGCGTTCGGCTGGACCGTGACTGCCGCCACCGGCGGCGTATGCCCGGCCCAGTCCAACACGCCGAACTTCGGCCCGAATGTCGACATCTTCGACCCCAGCATGTCCAGCGCCACCATCCAGGCCACGCTGGACTCGGTCTTCAACACCCAGAAGCTCAACCAGTTCGGCACCCAGCGCTTCGCCCTGCTGTTCAAGCCGGGCACCTACAGCGCCGAGGCCAACATCGGCTACTACACCTCCATCCAGGGACTCGGCCAGAACCCCGATGACGTCACGATCAACGGCGACGTCACCGTCGACGCGTTCGACGGCACGGGCAACGCCACGCAGAACTTCTGGCGGTCGGCGGAGAACATGGCCATC
This sequence comes from uncultured Actinomycetota bacterium, assembly GCA_963780555.1. Classification (GTDB taxonomy): domain Bacteria; phylum Actinomycetota; class Actinomycetes; order Streptosporangiales; family Streptosporangiaceae; genus DASUBV01. Next base: position 2,915,779 of record CAWACD010000002.1, read on the forward strand.
AACCCGTCGTCGGGGACCGATCGCTGGGCCGTGGCCCAGGCCGGGCCGTTCCGCCGGATGGATATCCACGGCGGCCTGAACCTCGCGCCGGCGAGCAACGGCTTCGCCAGCGGCGGCTACATCGCCGACAGCAAGGTCACCGGCCAGGTCGCCACGGTGTCGCAGCAGCAGTGGTACTCCCGGGACAGCAACTTCGGCAGCTGGTCCGGCTCGGTCTGGAACATGGTGTTCTCGGGCGTCAACGGCGCCCCGGCGCAGAGCTTCCCGAGCCCGCCGATGACCACGCTGGCCACCACCCCGGTATCCCGCGACGTGCCCTACCTGTTCATCGACGCGAGCGGTAACTACCACGTCTTCGAGCCGTCCCTGCGGACCAGTGCATCCGGTCCCAGCTGGGCCAGCGGCCCGACGCCGGGCACCTCCGTGCCGATGAGCCAGTTCTTCGTCGCCAGCCCGTCGATGAGCGCGGCCACCATCAACACCGCTCTGTCCGAGGGCTGCAACCTGCTGTTCACCCCCGGCGTTTACAACATCAATCAGACCCTCAGCGTCACCCACGCCAACACCACGATCCTCGGCCTCGGGTTCCCGACGCTGGTCCCGCAGAACGGCGTGAACACCATGCAGGTCGCTGACGTGGATGGCGTCCGGCTCCAGGGCCTGCTATTCGACGCGGGCACGGTCAACTCGGCGGCTCTGCTGACGGTCGGGACCGCCGGCTCGACAGTGAGCCACGCGAGCAACCCGATCTCCGTGCAGGACGTGTTCTTCCGGATCGGCGGCGACATCGCCGGGAAGGCCACCTCCAGCCTGGTCGTCAACGCCAACGACACCATCGTCGATGACATCTGGGCCTGGCGGGCCGACCACGGCAACGCCGGGACCTTCGGCTGGACCACCAATACCGCCGATAACGGCATGACCGTCAACGGCAGCAACGTCGAGGCGCTCGGCCTGTTCGTCGAGCACTACCAGAAGACCGAGGTGGCCTGGAACGGCCAGAACGGAAAGATCATCTTCTTTCAGAACGAGATGCCGTACGACCCGCCGAACCAGGCGGCCTGGATGAATGGCGCCGCCAATGGCTATCCCGCGATCGCCGTGGCCAGCAACGTCACCTCGTTCGGGGGGTGGGGCCTGGGCAGCTACTGCTTCTTCACTGTCAATCCGGCCGTCACCTCGGCCAGTGCGTTCCAGTCACCCACGACGGCAGGAGTGGCGTGGCACGACCTGCTCACGGTCTCCCTGGGCGACGTCGGCCTGATCACCCACGTCATCAACAACACCGGAGCAACCACGCCGACCAACACGACACCCAGCGACGTAGTCAGCTTCCCGTAGCCGGTAGTCAGTTCGCTGTAACGGATGGCTCCGCCCGCTCAGCTGTCCGGGCGGGCGGGGCCTCCGCTCTCCGGCGCGCTTAGCCTCCGGCCTCGCCGCTGCCCGTGTAGAAGGCCGTCGTGCGGTTCCCGGCGGCGCGCGCGGCCCCGGCGTCAGTGCCGGAGGCGATGCTCGCCTCGGTCCACGCGGCGCTGCTGCGCCTCATGTACGCGTGACCCTCCGCCGACGCTGCCCAGGCCATCGGGTCAGCCAGCGATTCGCCCGACAGGTGCAGCGACAGCCCGAGGATCGTCAGGTCCCAGCCCACGCCCACCGCGCCCGGCCCGTACTGGGCCCACCGCTCGTTATCCACGTGCGCGATGTGCTCGAGCTCGAAGCGGGTGCCGTCCGGCACCGGGGTCAGCCGCAGCTCGATCCAGGTCAGGTCGCCGCCGAACTCCCAGGTGGCGGCGAACCCCTTGGGCGGGTCGCACTGCTGGATGGTCCCGCTCGCGTTGCCCTCGATCTGGTAGTGATCACCGTCGATCGTGACCGGCACGAACCAGCGCCGGATGCGCTCGGGGTCGGTGCAGGCTTCCCAGAGGTTGTCCAGGGTCGTGTCGTAGGTCCGGCTGATGGTGACGGTGCGGGCCTCGCCCGCCTCGAGTACGCGGGTGCCGACGACCCGCCGGGCCGCGGTGATCTGGTGGTCTACGTTCATGTCAGCCTCCCTGGCGGCGCTGCCGGGCGCCGCGCGCTAGCTCGGTCGCGAGTGCATCCAGGTGCGGTTCCCAGAACCGGCGGAACGGGTCCAGCCACGCATCGGCCTCGCGCAGCGGCGCGGGGTTCACCGAGTACAGCCGCCGGGTCCCGGCCGGCCGCACGGTTGTGAACCCGGCCTCGCGCAGCACCCGCAGGTGCTGGGACACCGCGGGCTGGGTGATCCCGAACTCAGCCTCGATGGCGGCACTGACCGCCCCGGACGCCTGCTCGCCGCCGGCCAGCAGTTCCAGGATCCGGCGGCGCACCGGGTCACCGAGCACATCGAGCGCATGCACGTGAGCATAATATCAGCCTGCACTTATATAAGTGGCTGCTAAAGGAAAGCGTCCGCCCCTGGCCCGCTCCGCTGGCGTGCCGGAGCGCGCCTGTCCCGCCGCCCGCCCCTTGCTGTTATCAGCCGGCGGGTGCGGCGGCGGCGCCTGCCCCGGCACCCGGCTGCGGCCTGCCCGAGGCTGGCAAACCTATGCTGAGGACGTGAGCAGCCTCAAAGTTCTCTTTATCGGCGGCAGTGGCGTCATCAGCTCCGCGTGCTCCCGGCTGGCGGTGGAATCCGGGATCGACCTGACCGTCCTGAACCGGGGCAGCACCTACGACCGGCCGCTCCCGGAGGCGGCCCGGCTGGTACGGGCCGACATCCGGGATCCGGCGGCGGCCCGGGCGGCGCTGGGCAGCGCGGAGTTCGACGCGGTGGTGAACTGGGTCGCCTTCACCCCCGAGCAGGTCCAGGCCGACATTGACCTGTTCCGCGGCCGGACCGGCCAGTACGTGTTCATCAGCTCGGCATCGGCCTACCAGACGCCGCTGGCCCGGTTCCCGGTCGTGGAGTCGACGCCGCTACGCAACCCGTTCTGGCGGTACTCCCGCGACAAGATCGCCTGCGAGGACCTGCTGGTAGCGGCCTACCGGTCGGAGGGGTTCCCGGCCACGATCGTCCGGCCCTCGCACACCTACGACAAGACCCTCATCCCCCTCGACGGCGGCTGGACGGCGATCGGCCGGATGCGCGAGGGCAAGGCGGTCGTGGTGCACGGCGACGGCACCTCGCTGTGGACGCTGACGCATCATGCAGACTTCGCCCGCGGGTTCGTACCGCTGCTCGGCCATCCGCGCACTATCGGCGAAGCGTTCCACATCACCTCCGATGACGTGCTGACCTGGAACCAGATCGCGGCGGCGCTGGCCGCGGCGGCGGGCGTGAGCGCGGATATCGTGCACGTCCCGTCGGACGCGATCGCCGCCGCCGACCCGGACTGGGGCGCCGGGCTGCTGGGCGACAAGGCGCACTCGCTGGTGTTCGACAATTCCAAGCTGCGCAGCGTCGTGCCGGGCTACGTCGCCACCATCCCGTTCGAGCAGGGCGCCCGGGAGATCGTGGCCTGGTATGACCAGGATCCGGCGCGGCAGCGCACCGACCCGCGCATCGACGCGCTCATGGACAAGCTCATCGCCAGCTACCGGCCCTGACCTCGCCGCTACGGCCGGCGCTGCCACGGCCGGCGCTGCCGCCACGGCCGGCGCCGCGCGGCGGGCGCGGCGGCCGCGGACGGGCAGGCCGCCGAGTGCGATGCCGGCCACGATGGCGGCCGCGCCGAGCAGCTGGGGCAGCCCGAACGGGTCGCCGAAGGCGATGATGCCGACGGCCGCGCCGACCAGCGGCTCCAGGTTCAGGAACGCGGCGGCGACGGACGGGGCGACGCGGGACTGGGCGTAGGCGAACAGGGTGAACGGCGCCAGGGTGCCGGCCAGGACGAGGAACAGGACCACCGGCAGGCCCGTGCCCGCGCCGGCCGTCGGCGGCAGCCCCTCGGTCACCAGGGTGACCGGCAGGAAGACAACGGCGGCCGCAGCGAACTGAACGGCTGTCACCGCTACCGGGTCGCGGCCCCGCAGCAGCCCGGTCTGCCGCACGGTGAAGGCGGCCGATATCAGCAGCGACACCAGGATCAGGCCGTCCCCGCTCAGGGTCGAGCCACCGCCCTGGCCGGCGACCAGGACCACCCCGGCGACCGACAGCAGGTACCCGGCCCAGGCCGCTGGCCGGGCGATGGAGCGCAGCCCCACCGCGGCAATGACGGCCACCAGCACGGGCGTGGTCCCGACCAGCAGCGCGGCGTGCGTGACGCTGGTGTGCAGCACGCCCGCGTTCTGCACGAAGATCGTGCCGCCGTAGCCGATCGCGCCCCAGGCCAGGATGGCCGGGCTGCACGCGGCGCGCAGCTGTGACCGGCGCGCGACCAGCAGGATGGCCGCGGCCAGGGCGAATCTGACCACCGTGAGCCAGCCCGGCGGCAGCCACTGCACGGCCAGCTTGGTAGCCGGCATGGTGGTCCCCCACAGGGTCCCCGCAGCAGTCAGGGCAGCAAGAGCGCGCCGGTCGAAGTTCATACCTACAGGTAACATCCTGGACGGCCCAGAATTTGAGGTATCACCCCTCTGGCTCAATTATATTTAGCTGTATGGCCATCTCACTTGATGAAGTTGATCGCAAGCTGCTCACTGCGCTGCAGGCCGACGCGGACCGGACCAACGTCGAGCTGGCCCGGATGACGGGGCTGTCGCCGGCCGCCACGCTGCACCGGGTCCGGCGGCTGAAGGAGTCGGGGGTGATCCGGATCATCAGCGCCCGGCTGGACCCGCTGGCCGCCGGCTTCCCGCTGAGCGTGTTCGTGACGGCCACCACGACGCGCCACGACCCGCGCACGATCCACGCGTTCGAGGAACTGCTGCGGGCCATCCCCCAGGTCATCACCGCGGACAACATCGCCGGCGAGATGGACTACCTCATCACGATCGTCGCCCGCGACGTCAGCGAGCTGCAGCGGGTGCTGACCCGGCTGGCCACCCGCGGCGCCCAGCGGATGACCACCTACCTGCGCCTGGAGGAGGTCAAGCCGCCCTCACCGCTGCCGCTCGGCCTGCCCGAGCCCGAGGCGCCGCAGCAGGCTTAAGGTCGGTACCGTGCTCCCGCTGCCGACGCTGCTGTCCCAGGTCCTGGTCGCGTTCACCATCGAGGCGGACAACGAGTTCGAGCACCGGATGCCGCACCGCAGCACCCTGGGCCAGGGCAGCGGCCGCCAGCACGGGCCGTGGCTCACCTCGCTGCCCATGTGGGCCAACTTCCTGCGGCTGATCCCGCCGGACGGCGTGCCGCTGGCCGCGGTGGCCGGCCACGCCGCCATCACCAACCTGGCCGGGCTGGAGCGCTGGGGGTACGTGCAGCTGAGCCCGGCGGCCAGCGGCCGGGCAGCGCGCCAGGACCAGCTCGTCCGGCTGACCCGGGGCGGAAAGCTCGCCTGCCGGACCTGGGAGCCCATCCCGGCCCTGATCGAGGAGCGCTGGCAGGACCGGTTCGGCGCGGCCGCGGCCGGTGAGCTGCGCGCGGCACTGGAGCCGCTGGAGCAGGCGGCCGGCGCCGGGCTGCCGCGCTACCTGCCGGTGGTGAGGCACGCCATGTTCGCCCGCGTCGCCGACGCCGCCGGGGATGCAGGCGCAGCCGGGGACGCCGGCGGCGGAGCCAGCGACCTGTCCGTCCTGCTGGCCCGGGTGCTGCTGGCGCTCACCCTGGACTGCGAGCGGGACACCAGGCTGTCGCTCACCATGACCGCCGGGGTGCTGCGGGTCATCACCGCCGGCGGCGTGCGGCTGCGCGACGTGCCGGGGCTGGCCGGCGTGTCGAAGGAGGCGGTCGCCATGGTGACCGGCTTCGCGGCCCGGCATGACCTGCTGGCCACCGGGCCCGGCCCGGAGAGACTGACCCGGCTCACCCCGCGCGGCGAGCGGGCGGTAGCCGGCTACCGCCGGCGGGTCACGGCTGTCGAGGAGCAGTGGGCCGGGCGGTTCGGCGCTGCCGCCACCGGGCGGCTGCGGGATGCCCTGCTGGCCGTGCTGACCGCCACGGCCGGCGACGCGCCGCTGCTCGCCGCCGGGCTGCGGCCCTATCCGGACGGCTGGCGAGCGCAGCGCCCCTACCTCGCCCGCACCACCGCGCTGCTGGCCGGCCCGGCGGCCGGCCTGCCGCACCACCCGGTCGTCCTGCACCGCGGCGGCTACCCGGACGGCAGCTAGGCCGGCGGTCCTAGTCGGCCGGGCGCGGGTCGGGCAGCAGGCCGCCGCGGCTGACAAACTCCCGCTGGCAGGCGGTGCACTGGCGGAAGTGCTCGGTCGCGGTGGCCAGGTCGCAGCCCTTCAGTACCGCCGCCAGACCGCCGCGGTCACAGGCATCACCAGGTGCGGCGGGCGGCGGTGCGGCGGGCGGGCCGGCCCACTGGCCGGCGGCTATCTCGCCGGTCAGCACGGCCCAATCCCGCCGTTCGGCCTGTCCATTCGAGCCCCCCAGGTACTAAGCGATGCGCCGGGGCGGCGAGCGGCCAGCAGCCTGTGCCGAACGTCCCCGGTCCCCGTAACCTGCGCAGATGAGTGTGCCCCGGCCCCCGGCCCAGAGCCGGGGAGCTAACACTCGATAAGAACGTAATCATAGGTAGTTTCGGTTCACACATTGCTCATTATCTCCAATTATTTGTCGTTCTGCCTGATTGGCCATTCAGTCAATCCTGGTGAATGTGCACAGGAAAACGCATCCGCCCTTTTCTGATGCACGTGCAGGCGGCCGCCGCTGGTCAGTCCGGCACCGACGCCAGCGCCTGGCGGACCAGCGGGTCGGCCGGCGCCAGCCCGTAGCGGCCGGCGTAAATGGCCCCGACCAGCCGCCGCAGCTGTGCGCCCGCGCAGGCGGGCCCGGCCATCAGCAGCATCGGCTCGGGGCCCGCGCCGGTCAGGTCCGGCATCACGTAGCCCGGCACCGGCAGCAGCTCGGTCCCGCAGCTGCGCCAGAACGCGATCCGGTCGCGGCGGACCCGCTGCTCGGCGGGGTCGCTCGCGTGCGCCGGGTCCTCGACCTCCAGCACTGCCTGGCCCGGCCAGCCCGGCACCGCGCCCGGCAGCAGCTGCCACAGCAGGCGGCCGCTGCCCTGCCGGCGGCGGGCCGCGGCGACCGCGAAGTAGCGCACGAACATCGCCGCGTCCAGCCGGCGCAGCGACGCGAAGCCGGCGGGCACGTCCCCGTCGAGCCCCACGACCAGCCCGCCGGACGGCGCGCCGTCGTCTAGCTCCGCGAACGGCACCCGCAGCTCGGCCGGGAACGCCTCGGCGTAGATCTGGCGCACCGCCGCGAGCTGCGCGCTGTCCAGCGCGCTGGCCGGGACTGCGGTCAGGCTCATGGCAGGTGCTCCAGCAGCAGCGCCGTCACCTCGGCGGCCGCCGACACGTTGGCCAGGTGAGCGGCGCCGCGGATCACCCGCAGCCGCGCCCCGGCGATGCCCGAGGCGATCACCGCGGCGTGCCAGGGCGGCGCGGACGGGTCCGCGGCGCCGGCGATGACCAGGGTCGGCGCCGTGATCGCGGCCAGGGCGGGCCGCAGGTCCATGGCCGCGATGGCCTCGCAGCAGCCGGCGTAGCCCTCGTCATCGGTGGCGGCCAGGCCGGCGACGAACGCCGCCGGGACCTCCGGGTGCGCGGCCGCGAACGCCGGGGTGAACCAGCGGCTGACCACCAGATCGGCGATCGACGCGGTGCCGTCCTTGCGGACCGCCGCGGCCCGGCCGGTCCACCCGGCCGCCGGCGGCATGCAGGCCGACGTGCAGGACAGGCCGAGCGCGCTGATCCGGTCCGGCGCGTGCGCGGCCAGCCAGATGCCGACCATCCCGCCGAGCGACACCCCGCAGTAGGCCGCGCGCCCGATACCGAGGGCGTCCATCCGGGCCAGCACGTCGCCGGCCAGGCCCGCGATGCTGTACGGGCCGGGCCCGGCGGGCGCGCCGCCGTGGCCGGGGTGCTCGTGGCGCAGCACCCGGTAGTGCCGGGTCAGCGCCGGCATCTGCGGCTCCCAGCACTCCCGGCTGGTGCCCAGCGAGTTCCCCAGCACCAGCACCGGGGCGCCGGGCGGGCCCGCCAGCTCCGGGACCGGCGGCTGCGGGATCGACGAGCCTCAGGCGGCAACGGCTCAGACATCGAAGAAGACGGTCTCCTGCGGGTCCTGCAGCCGGATGTCGAACCGGAACTGGCCGGCCGGGCCGGCCAGCGCGGCGATCAGCGTGCCGCGGCGGGCCGGGTCCACCGTGGCCAGCACCGGGTCGGCCGCGTTGGCCTCGGTCTCGTCGGCGAAGTAGATCCTGGTCACTACCCGGTGCAGCAGCCCGCGGGCGAACACCGACACGTCCAGGTGCGGGGCCTCGGTGCCGCCGCCCGGCCACGGCAGGGCGCCCGGCCGGAGGGTGATGATGTGGTAGCGCCCGGCGGAGTCGGTGGCGCTGCGGCCGAACGCGCGGAACCCGGCCGGGCCCGCGCCGCGCGGGTCATCGGGGTGGGCGAAACTGCCATCCGGCGCCGCCTGCCAGGTCTCCACCAGAGCGTCGGGGACCGGCTCCCCGGCGCCGTCCAGCACCCGGCCGCTGATCGTGATCGCGCCCTCGGTGCCGGCCGGCACCACCTCGGGGCCGTCCGGCCACGGCAGCCCGATGGCCAGGAACGGCCCGATCGTCTGGGACGGGGTCAGGCCCCGCGGGACGGTCACCGGTGCTCCTGCTCGAACACCGTCGCCGCCGGCCCGCGCAGCACGATGTCCCAGCTGTAGCCCAGCGCCCAGTCCGGCTGGGTGACGTCCATGTCCAGGCGGCAGATCAGCCGCTCGCGCGCCCTCGGGTCCGGGATCGAGTTGAAGATCGGGTCCTGGGCGAACAGCGGGTCGCCGGGGAAGTACATCTGGGTGATCAGCCGCTGGGTGAAGGCGCGGCCGAACAGCGAGAAGTGGATGTGCTGCGGGCGCCAGGCGTTCAGGTGATTGCGCCACGGGTAGGCACCCGGCTTGATCGTCACGAACCGGTACCGGCCGCGGGCGTCGGTCAGGCACCGGCCCGCCCCGTCGAAGTTCGGGTCCAGCGGCGCCGGGTGATCATCCACCCGGTGCGCGTACCGGCCCGAGGCGTTGGCCTGCCAGATCTCCACCAGCGCGTCCGGCACCGGGCGGCCGCCGGAGTCCAGCACCCGGCCGGTCAGGATCATCCGCTCGCCCAGCGGCTCGCCCCGGTGCCGCGTGGTCAGGTCGGCGTCGGCGCCGGTGACCCGCTCGGCGCCCAGCAGCGGGCCGGTGATCTCGGTCAGCCCCTGCTCCAGCCGCACCGGCGGGCGCCTCGGCGCGCGCAGCAGCGTCGAGCGGTACTCCGGCGAGTCCAGCGGCGGGTGCAGGCCCTCGGGCCGCTCGTAGCCGGTCATCGGTCTCCTTCTCCGTCGGCCTGCAGCGCGCGCAGGGCGCTCAGCTCATCGGGCCGGGGCGCGGGGATCTGCGCCAGCCGCGGCGACACCCGCAGCTCCCATCCGGTCCGGGCCCGGGCATCACTCGCCGATACCCCGGGGTAGACGCCGGTCAGCACGAACTCGCACCGCTCATCGGGCTCCAGCACGCCCAGGTCGGTAATGATCTTCTGCGGCCCGGCGCCGGGCAGCCCGAGCCGCTGCCGCGCGCCGGGCCCGTCCCCGAACCCGACCGAGGTGATGAAGTCCAGCCGGTCCACGAAGGCGCGCAGGTTCTGCCGGAGCACCACCGTCACCTCGCGGCAGCAGCTGGCGATTTCCGGGGCGCCGCCCGCTCCCGGCAGCCGGATCTTCGGCGCCGCGTAGTCGCCGATCACCGTGGTGTTGATGTTGCCGAACTTGTCGATCTGCGCGGCGCCCAGGAAACCCAGGTCGATGCGGCCGGGCTGCAGCCAGTAGTTGAAGATCTCCGGCACGCTGACCACCGCGTCCGCGGTCTGGGCCAGGATCCCGTCGCCGATCGACAGCGGCAGCGCGCCCGGCTTGGCGCCGATCGTGCCCGACTCGTAGATCAGCACCAGGCCCGGCGCGTGCGTGGCGCGGGCCAGGTTGGCCGCCGCGCTGGGCAGGCCGATGCCCACGAAGCAGGTCATCTGGTCGCGCAGCGCGCGGGCGGCCGTGACCGTCATCATCTCGTCGGCGGTGTACTCGCTCATCCCAGCACCTCGCGCTCCAGCCACGCCGTGAATGCCTCCCGGTCCCGGCTGATGGCGTCCCAGGCTATGTAGAAGTCGTTGTCGCGGGCCGTGTAGTCCAGCGCGTAGGACGGGTGCGCGCCGCCGGGCGCCGCGGCCACGTAGTCCACCGCCCAGCCCGGCAGCACCACCGCGCCCGGCCGCGGGTCCAGCTCATCGACGATCTCCTCGACGGTGACCACCGACCGCTGCGCGGCCAGCACCGCCTCCTTCTGCACCCCGGTGATGCCCCAGAACTGGACGTTGCCGGCCTGGTCGGCGCGCTGGGCGTGGATGACCGTCACGTCCGGGCGCAGCGCCGACACCGCCGTCAGCCGCTCGCCGGTGAACGGGCAGCTGATCTCGCGGATGCTGGCGGGCTGGCTGGCCAGGCCCGTGCCGGCGTAGCCGCGCAGCACCGCGAACGGCAGGCCCGAGGCCCCGGCCACGTACCGGTTGGCCATCCCGGCGTGGCTGTGCTCCTCGATCTCCAGCGGGCCGGGCCAGGAGTTCTCGACCGCGTCGCGGAACCGGTGCAGCGATCCGACGCCGGGGTTGCCGCCCCAGGAGAACACCAGCTTGCTCGCGCAGCCGGCCCCGATCAGCTGGTCGTAGATCACGTCGGGGGTCATCCGGATCAGCGTCAGGCCGCGCCGCCGCTGGCGGATCACCTCGCGCCCGGCGGCGTGCGGGATCAGGTGCGTGAAGCCTTCCATCGCGACCGTGTCGCCATCGTGGATCGCGCTCTCGATAGCCGCGGTCAGTGACACGATCTCCGCCACGCCTCACCCGCTCTCGCCGCTTGACCGAAACGATATCCGGTTCTGACCGCAAAGTGCACACCTGTGCGTACTACGACTAGCCGCCGCCTCTTGCTGTTATCAGAGGCCGGGTAGCGGCTCGTCCAGCTCGGCCAGGACGTCCCGGGCGACGGCGAAGGCCCGGTTGGCGGCCGGGACGCCGGCGTAGATCGCGACCTGCAGCAGGACCTCGGTGATCTGCGCGGTGGTCAGCCCGTTGCGGATCGCGGCCCGCACGTGCATGGCCAGCTCCTCCTCCTGGCGCAGCGCGGCCAGCGCGGTGAGGGTGATCATGCTGCGCTCGGCGCGGCTGAGCCCCGGCCGGGACCAGATCTCGCCCCAGGCATACCGGGTGATCAGGTCCTGGAACGGCGCGGTGAGCTCAGTGGTGAGGGCCGCGGCCCGGTCGACGTGCTCGTCGCCGAGCACCTCGCGGCGGACCCGCATGCCCTCCTCGCGCAGGCCGTCCTGGCCGTCGTCACTGGTCATCTGCATCCCTTCCCCGGTGGGCCGCGAGCGCGGCCGTCACGAAGGCCCCGGCGGCACCAAGATAGGCCGCCGGGTCCAGGGCGCCGGCGACCTGATCCTGGCTGACCCCGGCCGCCGCGATCTCGGCGGCGAACGGCGGCCCGGCCAGCACCTCGCCCAGCGGGCGCCCCGCCGCCGCGGCCGCGGTACTGGCCCGGCCGACCAGGTCGTGCGCGGGCAGCCGCCCCAGCCCCGGCGCCAGCACCGCGGCGACATGCTCGGCCATCGGCAGGCCGCGGGCCGCGTCCAGGTTGGCTCGCATCCGCGCGGCATCCACCTGCAGCCCGGAAAGCAGCCCGGCCGACCAGGCCGCGGCCGACCCGGTCAGCCGCAGCAGGTCCGACAGCTGCTCCCACTCGGCGTGCCAGGCGCCAGCCGCACGCTGGTGCTCCTGCTCAGCCGCGGCGGCCAGCCCGGCCAGCAGCGCCGGCGCGCGGCGGGTGCAGCCCAGGATGACGATCGCCGCCACCGGGTTGCGCTTGTGCGGCATCGCCGACGAGCCGCCGCCGGTGCCCTCGCTGACCTCGGCCACCTCCGACTGGGCCAGCAGCGTGACGTCGCGGGCCAGCTTGCCCAGCGCCGCGCACACGCCGGCCAGCGCGGCGGCCAGGTCCAGCACCCGCAGCCGGTCGGTGTGCCAGGGCAGCGCCGGCGCGGCCAGGCCCAGCTCAGCCGCGAACAAGGCCGCCACCTCCGGCCCGGCGCCGCCCAGCGAGGCCAGGGTGCCGGCGGCGCCGCCGAGCTGGGCGGCCAGCTCGACGCCGGCCAGCCGCGCGCGGGCGGTGTCGATGGCCGTGAGCCAGCCGGCCGCGACCAGGCCGAAGGTCACCGGGACGGCCTGCTGAAGCAGCGTCCGGCCGGCCATCACGGTGCCGGCATGCGCGGCGGCCAGCCGGGCCGCGGCGCCGGCCGCGACGGCCAGGTCATCCCCGGCCGCCCCGATGACCTGCCGGGCCACCAGCATGGCCGCGGTGTCGATGATGTCCTGGCTGGTCGCACCCTGGTGCACAGCCGGGGCGGCGAACTCCGGGACGGCCGCGGTCAGGGCCCGGACCAGCGCGGGCACCGGGTTGCCGGCCGACGCCCCCTGCCGGCCGAGCTCGGCGGCGTCGAACTGCCCGGCGCGGGCCGCCGCGGTGACGGCCGCCCCGGCTCCGGCCGGAGCCAGCCCGGCCTGCTCCAGGGCACGGGCCAGCGCTGCCTCGGCATCGAGCATCGCCTGCAGCCAGGCGGCGTCGGAGGTATCCCCGGCGCCGCGGTCGAAAAGCGGCGCGAACAAGCCATCGGTCACCTGGCCCATGATCCCCGGCCCGGCGCCGGGATGTACCACCCAGGCCGGTCCCGCGCCGCCGGCCGGGCCGCGCCCAGGTCCTCGTTATGACTCAGAACGGGGGTGTTTGCCCAGGTAGCAGGGGTGGCTCAGGCCGGCGTAGCGCAGTGAAAATCACCCCGGGGAGGCATCCGGGCCGCCATAGTGTCTCGGGTCGCGACACACAGGTACCGTCCGCCACCCGCTGACCTGCGGTCAGCTCGAGGAGGATCGATATGTCTGCTGTCCCCGGGAGGGGTGTCTTACCCGTCCGCCTGCGGCGGACCCTGGCTCGGGCTCCGGCCCTGCTCGTGCTGGCCGGCCTGCCCGCCGTGCAGGCCGCGCCCGGCGCGGCGAGCAGCCCGTCGGTGCGCAGCCCGTCAGTCATCGTCTGCGCCGGCTATGCGGCGTGCAGCGCGCGCGGCCACTCCAGCCACGGCTACGCCGCCCGCGCCAGTGCCTCCTACTGGCGGATGACGGCCGGCAATGAGTGCACCAACTACGTGGCCTATGTCGAGGCCACCGTGTTCCGCGCGCCCGCGCCGGCCTACCTGCTCGGCAACGCCGGCCAGTGGGCCGCCACGGCCGCGGCGCACGGCGTCCTGGTCAACAACCAGCCCGCGCCCGGCGCGGTGGCCGAGTGGGACGGCGGCGCGCCGGGGATGGGCCCGGCCGGGCACGTGGCCGTGGTCGAGCAGGTCGGGCCGCGCGATCGCTACCTCGTCATCTCTCAGCAGCACATCGGGTCCGACCCCGACGGCTATGACTGGACCCGGATCAACGCCGGGTTCCCGGCCAGTTCCTGGCAGGAGTGGCCCGACCACTTCATTCATTTCCAGGGCCGGGCGGGCGCGGCGGCCGGGTACTACAACCCGCGCACCGCGACGTTCCGCCTGCAGGCCGTGCCGGGCCTGCAGGCCGGCGCGACCCGGTTCCGGCGCGGCGCGCCCGGCGCGGTGCCGCTGATCGGCGACTGGGACGCCGCGGGCACCGACGGCACCGGGACCTACGACCCGGCCACCGGCTGGTTCCACCTGCGGGACTCCCCCGACCGCGGGCCGTCCAGCAAGGCGTTCCGGTTCGGGCCGCCGGGCATGGTGCCGCTGGCCGGCAACTGGGACGGCAAGGGCGGCGCCGGGGTCGGCTCCTACGACCCGAAGACCGGCACGTTCCGGCTGCGCAACCGGCTGTCGGGCGGGCGGCCCCGGTACACCTTCAAGCTGGGGCCGCCGGGCATGATCCCGCTGGCCGGCGACTGGACCGGCTCGGGCAGCACCGGGGTGGGCTATTACAACCCGCGCACCGGCTGGTTCCACCTGCGCCAGCACCTGTCGGCGGGCAGGCCCCGGTTCGCGTTCAAGTTCGGGCCGCGCGGGATGAAGCCAGTCGCCGGGAACTGGGCCGGCGGCCGCCGCGACGGCATCGGGTTCTACAACCCCCGCACCGGGTGGTTCCACCTGCGCAGCGCGCTGTCGGCCGGGCGGGCCAGCGACCAGTTCCGGTTCGGCCCGCCGGGCATGGTGCCGCTGGCCGGGAACTGGCGGGCGGGCTAGCGCCGGGACGGCACCCCGGCCTGGTCGCTGTGCTGCTCGACGGCGCGGACCTGGTCGGGGTACCACTTGGTGAACCGGAACGCCAGGAACACCAAGACGATCGGGATGTACCAGTTCAGCCAGTCCCGCAGGCCCTTGGCGGCGCCCTGCTGGGCCGCCCAGCCCAGCACGGCGCCGATCAGGAACACCACGGCCCAGGTGGCCGACAGGACCAGGTTGATCCGCTTGAACACCGCCGTGTGCCACACCTGCGGAGGAGTCTCCTCCCCTCCCTGGCGTAGTCCACATTGACTACTCCCCGCCGTGAAGGACGGGGATCCCGGTGGTCGCCCGCCGGGGTTCCTGGTTCACTGCGGTCTGCACGGGAGGAGGTTCCTCGTCGTGTCTGATGTCCGCTCCGCAGGCATCACCGCCGGTTACAGCGGCTGCCGCCAGCCCGGCGGCAAGAATGTTCTTCGCGGCATTAACGTCCCGGTCGTGCCGGGCGCCGCAGGCCGGGCACGCCCACACGCGTGTCCCGAGGGAAAGCTCGGCGAGCACGAACCCGCACGCCGAGCACGTCTTGCTAGACGGGAACCAGCGACCGGCGACCACAAGGGTGCGGCCGTACCGCTCGGCCTTGTAGTCCAACTGGCGGCGGAACTCGCCCCAGCCCGAGCACGAGATGGCGCGGGCCAGTTTCCGATTGCGGACCATGTTCCTGACGGCCAGGTCCTCGACGGCCAGGACATCGTGCTGGCGGATCAGGTCAGTGCTCTTCTTGTGCAGGAAGTCCCGCCGCGCGTCGGCGACCCGGGCGTGCGCGCGGGCGACTTTCCGCCGGGCTTTGGCGCGGTTGGCGGAGCCTTTCTGGCAGCGAGCCAGCCGCCGCTGCCACCGCTTCAGCCGCCGCTCGTACAGGTCCATATGGTGGGGATGCGGGATCGGCGGCCCGGCGGACAGCACCGCGAAGTCTTTGAGCCCCAGATCGATGCCGACCGCTCCGCCGGTGGCGGGCAGTGGTTCGGGGCCAGGGACTACGGCGTGGAAGGTCGCGAACCACCGGCCCGCCGGGTCACGAGCCACCGTCACCGACGTGGGGTTCAGCCCGGCGAGGTCGATGCCGGGCCAGGTCCAGGTGACCGTCAGCGGCGCGTCCATCTTCGCCAGCCATAGGTCGCTGCCCTTCATCCGGAACGCCGACCGCGTATAGGTCGCCGACTGGCGGCCATGCCGCGACTTGAACCGCGGGTACCGGGCCCGCTGAGCGAAGAACGCCCCGAACGCCGCGTGCTGATGACGGAGAGCCTGCTGGAGCGGGACCGCGGACACCTCGCCCAGCCACGCCAGCTCCGGATCACGCTTCAGCACCGTCAGCGCCCGGTCCGTCTCCGCATACGACATGGACCGCCGCTCGGCCGCGTAGCGGGCCTGCCGGGCAGCCAGCGTCCGGTTCCACACCACCCGCACGCACCCGAACGTCCGGTTCAGCAGCACCTGCTGCTGCTCATCCGGGTACGCCCGGCACCGGTACGCCGTCTTCACCCTCACAAGATAGCACTAACTGCTCTAATAGCACGATGGGCGCATCTCATCCAGGGCCCGCTGCGCGGGACACCAGATTCCTCCACCGGGCGCGCCCGCTCACCCGGCACGGGTCATCTCACCTGCTCCCGGCTGGTCTTCATTCCGGGACCTGGCCAGGGCTATTGTCTGCGTTATGACCGATCCCACTGGCCCCGGCGGCCCGGCTCTGCCGCAGCAGCGCCACCTTGTCACGCAGATCCCCGGCCCGGCCTCACAGGCGCTGCTGGAGCGGCGTCAGCGCAGTGTCGCCCGCGGACTGAGCCACGTGCTCCCGGTGTTCGTCACGGCGGCCGGCGGCGGGATCGTGGTCGACGCCGACGGCAACTCGCTGATCGACTTCGGCTCCGGGATCGCGGTCACCTCGGTGGGCAACAGCGCCGAGCTGGTGGTCAACCGGGTCATCGAGCAGGTCTCCTCGTTCACCCACACCTGCTTCATGGTCGCCCCCTACGAGGGCTACGTGGAGGTGTGCGAGCAGCTGAACCAGCTCACCCCCGGCGACCATGACAAGCGGTCGGCGCTGTTCAACTCCGGCGCCGAGGCCGTGGAGAACGCGGTCAAGATCGCCCGGCATGCCACCGGGCGCGACGCGGTCGTGGTGTTCGACCACGCCTACCACGGCCGGACCAACCTGACCATGGCGATGACGGCCAAGAGCATGCCCTACAAGCACGGGTTCGGGCCGTTCGCCGGCGAGGTGTACCGGGTGCCGATGGCCTACCCGTACCGCTGGCCCGGCGGCCCCGCGGCCTGCGCCGCGGACGCGCTGAACATGGTCACCGGCCTGATCCACACGCAGGTCGGCGAGGAGAACACCGCTGCCGTGGTGATCGAGCCGATCCAGGGCGAGGGCGGGTTCATCGTCCCGCCAGACGGGTTCCTCACCGGCCTGGCCCGGTTCTGCAAGGACAACGGCATCGTGTTCATCGCCGACGAGGTCCAGTCCGGGTTCTGCCGGTCCGGCGACTGGTTCGCCGTCGACCACGAGGGCGTGGTGCCCGACCTGGTCACCACGGCCAAGGGCATCGCCGGCGGGTTCCCGCTGGCCGGCGTCACCGGGCGGGCTGAGCTGATGGACGCGGTGCACCCGGGCGGCCTGGGCGGCACCTTCGGCGGCAACCCGGTGGCCTGCGCCGCGGCGCTGGGCTCCATCGAGACGATGACCAAGGAAGACCTGCCCGCCGCCGCCCGCCGGATCGGCGACATCATGCTGCCCCGGCTGCGCAAGATGGCTGAGGAGTACCCGGCCATCGGCGACATCCGCGGCCGCGGCGCGATGATCGCCATCGAGATCGTCCGGCCCGGCACCCTGGAACCCGACGCCGCGCTGACCGGCAAGGTGGCCAAGGCCTGCCACGCCCAGGGCCTGGTCGTGCTGACCTGCGGGACCTACGGCAACGTGCTGCGCTTCCTGCCGCCGCTGGTGATCGGCGAGCCGCTGCTGACCGAGGGCCTGTCCATCCTCGAAGAGTCGTTCGCGGCGGCGCTGTGAGCGAGCTGCTGCCCGAGCCCGTCGACGTCCCCGGCCTGGAGCTCGGCGAGGGCCCGTGCTGGGATGCCGCCAGCCAGGCGCTGTACTGGATCGACGCCCCGCCCGGCGTGGTCTACCGGCTGGGCTCATCGGGACCGCCGGCCGTCAGCTGGATGGCCGGCATGCCGATCGGCGCGGTGTTCCCGCGCGCCGCCGGCGGCCTGGTCGTCCCGGCCCGGGACGGCGTGCTGGCCCTGGACCCGGTATCGGGCGAGGTGAGCGTGCTGGCGCCGGTCGAGGCCGACCGGCCCGCCAACCGGATGAACGACGGCGCCTGCGACAAGGCCGGGCGGCTGTTCGTCGGCACCATGGCCGCCGACGAGACACCCGGCCAGGGCGCGCTGTACCGGCTGGACCCCGACCTGAGCCTGACCACGCTGGCGACCGGGGTCGGCATCTCCAACGGCATCGGCTGGAGCCCGGATGACCAGCTGATGTACTACTCCGACTCGCTGGCCTACCGGGTCGACGTATTCGACTACGACCCGGCCACCGGGGATGTGGCCAGCCGCCGCGAGTTCGCGGCGATCGGCGCGGGCGACTACGTGCCCGACGGGCTGGCGGTAGACGCCGAGGGCGGCGTCTGGGTCGCGCACTGGGGCGGCGGGGTGCTGTGCCGCTACCTGCCCGACGGGAAGCTGGACCGGACCGTGCAGCTCCCGCACGCGCACGTCACCAGCTGCGCGTTCAGCGGGCCGGACCTGGACCAGCTGTACATCACCACTGCCGCTGGCCCGGCTGACCCGCAGGGCGGGCTGTTCCTGCTGGCGCCGGGCGTGCCGGGGCTGCCGAGCTACCCGTTCGGCGGCTGACAGCCAGATATCACCTGGCCTGCTGGCGGCGGGCCGGTGACAGCTGAAGTTCGCCCGAAATGAACCATTGACGGGGCTTTGGCGCGGAGTTACTGATGAGTAGACAAATCATTGGGCCCGCCCAAGGAGGAGCCGGTGCCGCCAGGAGTTGTTCGCCGCCACCCCCGTCTCATCGCCGCCGCGGCCAGCCTCGCGGCAGCCGCCCTCGGCCTGCTCGCCGCCGCCCCGCCGGCCAGCGCGCAGACCACGACTCATTACGTCGCCCTCGGCGACTCCTACTCCTCCGGCGTCGGGGCCGGGAGCTACACCAGCTCCAGCGGCTCCTGCGACCGCAGCACGAAGGCCTACTCCCAGTTGTGGGACAACGCCAACGACCCGGCCAGCTACGTGTCCGCCGCCTGCTCCGGGGCGACGACCAGCTCGGTAATCAGCGGCCAGCTGTCGGCGCTGAGCAGCTCCACGACCCTGGTGTCCATCACGGTCGGCGGCAACGACGTCGGGTTCTCCGCCACCATGGAGACCTGCGTCCTGCACTCCACCAGTACCTGCCTGAGCGCGATCAGCACCGACGAGGGCGAGATCGCCAGCGACCTGCCCGCCGAGCTGAATAGCGTGCTGTCGGACATCCACAGCGACGCCCCGGCGGCCAGGGTGGTCGTGCTGGACTACCCCGAGCTCTATGACCTGGCGAAGTCCTCGACCTGCATCGGGCTGTCCACCAGCGACCGCACGGCGCTGAACGGGGCCGCCGACCAGCTCGACGCCGCCATCCAGGCCGCGGCGGGCCGGTACGGCGACACGTTCGTCGACGTGCGGCCGTACTTCGCCGGCCACGAGATCTGTGACTCCAGCTCGTGGCTGCACTCGGTGAACATCCTGGATGTCGACGAGTCCTACCACCCGACGGCATCCGGTCAGGCGGATGGCTACTACCCGGCGTTCAGCTCCGCCGCAGGCTGACCGCCGCGGGGCCTGCTGCGCCGCCCGCGGGCGGCGCGGCAGGCTCAGCCCCGGCGCCGGGCCGTGCCGATGGCGGCGCGGGACCGCCAGGCCAGGATCGACCAGCGCGACAGCGCGGACAGCACGCTCGCCGCGCTGGCCGCCGAGCCGACCGAGAGCAGGCTGGCGACCGACCCGGCCGAGCCGATGGACAAGATCGAGCCGGCCGAGCCGATAGACAAGATCGACCCGGCGGACCCGATGGACAGGATCGAGCCGGTCGACCCGATCGACAGGATGGAGTCTCCGGTACCCCGTGCGGATGACATCTGCTCATGTTCTCAGCTGCCGGGCCTGCCGGCGAGGATGTGCGGCATGGCCGCCGAAGCTGACTTTCACCGCGACGCTGACTTTCACGGTGACACCGGCAGTGCCGTCGTGGTGCCCGTCCCCGAGGCCGACGCGGTCGTGGCCGGGTACCGGGCCCGGCTGGACCCGGCCGCCACGCTCGGCGTGCCGGCGCATGTCACCCTGCTGGCCCCGTTCCTGCCGCCGCCGCTGATCACCGCCGCCACCATCGCGGCACTGGCGGAGATCACCGGGTCGGCCGCCGCCTTCGACTGCGCGTTCGCGCGGACAGCCTGGTTCGGCGAGCGGGTGCTGTGGCTGGCTCCGCAGCCGGATGGTCCCTTCCGCGAGCTCACCCGGCGGCTGGCCGCGGCCTTCCCGCAGTGCCCGCCCTACGGCGGCGTATTCACCGACGTCATCCCGCACCTGACGGTCGGCGAGGACGAGACGGCCAGCGCCGGCCAGCTGCGCGCGGCCGAGGCCGGCGTGACCGCGCGGCTGCCGGTGGCGACCCTGGTCAGCCGGGCCTGGCTGATGACCGGGACGGCCGGGCCGGGCAGCTGGCACCGCGTGGCCGAGCTGCCGCTGCGCCCCCGCCAGCCCGGGCACTGACCGGCGCGGATATCTTGAGCAGTGGCCGGAGGCGAGAGGAGTCATGATGATCGGCGGGATTGAGCACCTGGTCGAGTCAGGTCCGCTCCTGCTGGCCATGCCTGTCGCCGCGGCCGCCGGCGCGGTCACCTTCCTGTCGCCGTGCGTGCTGCCGCTGGTGCCGGGTTACCTGTCCTACCTCACCGGCATGTCGGGCATCCGGCAGCAGGCGCCCGCGCCCGCCGCCGCTGTCGCCGTGCCGGCCGCCGCGGGCGGCGCCGCCGGCCCTGGTCCCGCGCTGGCCGCGCCGGCCGGGCCCGCGCCCGCCACCGCTTCCGCCGGTCCCCCGGCCGCCGCGCCGGCCGGGCGGGCGGTGCTCGGCACCGTGCTGTTCATTGTCGGCTTCTCGTTTGTGATGGCGACCGAGGGACTGTTCTTCGGCGCGCTCGGCCAGGCCCTGCAGGACAATAAAAAGGTCCTGTCCCAGGTGCTCGGCGCCATCATCATCGTGCTCGGCCTGCTGTTCGTCGGCGCCTTTGACCGGTTCACCGTCACCGGCCGGATCTTCCGGCCGCAGTACCGGCCGCGCGCCGGGCTGGCCGGCGCGCCGCTGCTGGGCGTGGTGTTCGGGCTGGGCTGGACGCCTTGCATCGGCCCGACCCTGGCGGCGGTGCTGACCCTCGGCGCCACCACCGGCACCGCCGGCCGGGGCGCGCTGCTCGCCTTCGTCTACGCCCTTGGCCTGGGCATCCCGTTCCTGATCGTGGCCGCGGCCTTCCAGCGCGGCATCAGCCTGCTGGGCTGGGCCCGGCGGCATTCCCGCCGGATCACTCAGGCCGGCGGCGTCCTGCTGATCGCGGTCGGCGTGCTGGAAGTGACCGGCGCCTGGTTCGCCGCCATCACCTGGCTGCAGGTCCACTGGCTGGCCGGATACACCCCGCCGATCTAGCAATTCCCCGGTAAACCGGCATGCCACCCCGATCCAGGGATTATGGTCGGGAACAGGTATTTCTCTGGTGGGGGGGAATTCAGCATGAATGATTCCAGTATGCGCAGAAATGGCCTGGAACCCGTTCTGGACGAGCTGACGCAGCTCGACGCGGCGGCCCTGGCTACGGCGCGGCGCGGCGGCCAGCGGGAGCTGTTCGAGCTCTCCGAGCGGCTGCTGGGCTTGCATGCCCGGTTCGCGGCGGAGTACCGCGCGATGCTCGCCCGGGCCAGCTAGGTTCCGGGCGCGGCTGTTCGCGGCGCCCGGACCGGTCAGGCGCCGTTGGCTGACCGGGCCGGCGCGCTGCGCGGGTCCTGCCGCCGCAGCGCCTGGCGCTCTTCCTCGGTGGTGCCGCCCCAGACGCCGGTCAGGTGACCGCGGGCCAGGGCGTAGTCCAGGCAGCTGCGCCGCACCCGGCAGGTGGCGCAGACCGCCTTGGCCCGCGCCACCTGGGGCCGGGACGGGCCGGCGTCGGAGATCGGGAAGAACAGCTCGGGCTCCTCGGCCAGGCATGCGCCGCCTGACCACCACGTGTCGAGTCGCGTCTCAGCCATGCCGGGCCTCGCCTTCCGTGGGGGCTGGCACAGCCGCCCGGCCGGGGATCGCCTGCACCGACCGGGCAGCTGTCTAGTCTGAGGCTAGGGTCCGGCCCGGTGGCCGGGCGTCACCCGATGGTGCCGTTTGCGGTGGAATAATCCGGCAGCAGCCCTGGCACTAAAGTGCCGGCCGAGGTCCCGCCGGGTCAGTGCGGCTCGTGGTGCAGCTTCTTGAACAGCTTCGCCGGGATCACATCCTGGTCGGCCGGATAGGTACCCGACTCCGCCCACTGCCACACCGTGTACGAGGTCCAGCCGGCCGGCAGCGGCGCGGCCGCGGCGCGGTGGGCGTTGATCCACAACGGGTCCTTCGCCGCGAATGCCGTGCTGTGCCCGGTGCACCGGTTCCACCATCGCGTGTAGGTGTTGATGACCGGCCACCACCCGGTGCGCGCGTGATAGGTGCGCACGAAAGCGCGGATCCAGCCGGTCATGGCCGCGTGGCTCAGGCCGTAGCAGACCCGCCGCCCGTACGGGTTGGTCTCGATGTCCAGCACGCCGGGCAGCGCATTGGCCTTCCAGCCGCCGCCGTGCGCGGCAAAGTACCGGGCCTGCGCGGCGCCGCCGGAGGAGTTGGGCACCGCGAAGTGGTAGGCACCGGTGACGACGCCCGCGGCCCGGGCGCCCTTCCACTGCCGGGCGAAGTCCGGGCTGCGGTAGTAGGTGCCCTCGGTGGCCTTGATGTAGGCGAACTTCAGGTGGTCGGCCGTGACGGTCTTCCAGTTCACGTGCGGCTGCCAGGAGCTGATGTCGATGCCGGGCACGCCGGCCGGCTGCCGGGCCAGCGGGCTGGCCAGCGCTGGCTGGCCGGCTCCGGCGGCGCAGACCGCGAGCGCGGCCAGGGTCGAGACAACGGCGGGCCGGGACAGGCGCACGAAAATCCTCCGGGATGACGGCGGGACACAGGCCGGGGCACGGCAGCGGCGCAGCCCAGTATGGCGAAGGCAGGCCGGCCGCCGCCGGCGGAATGAGGGGCGATGGGCTCCTATGCCCGCGATGCGGCGCGGCCGGGTCCCCGGGCACGACCCGGCCCCCGGCCCCCGGGGCGCCGGCGCTAGGTTCCCCCAGTGCCCCGCGGCTCGGTTCCCGGGCCCGGCACGACGCACAGGATCTCGCCGCTGGGAATCATGAACCAGCCGTCGTCGCTGGCCGCGAACCGCCGCCAGGCCCGGCTCAGCCGCTCCAGGTCGGCCGGGGTGGCCAGGCCGTGCGCGACCGCCCGTTCTGCGAAGGAGGAGCTGGTGACCCGCTCGGCCCAGCTGGCGCCCCACCACTCGCGGTCCGGCGGGGAGGCGTAGCACCAGGTACTGGCGCTCGCCGTCACCGCAGCGAAGCCGGCCGCGTGCGCCCAGGCCAGCAGGTGCCGGCCGGCGTCGGGCTCGCCGCCGGAGGCGCGGGCAACCTGCTGGTACAGCGCCCGCCATTCGGTCAGCTCCGGGTCGGCCGGGTACCAGAGCATGCCGCCGTAGTCGCCGTCCCGCGCGGCGACCAGGCCGCCCGGGCGGCAGACGCGGCGCATCTCGCGCAGCGCCGCGGGCGGGTCGGCCAGGTGCTGCAGGAGCTGGTGGGCGTGCACGACGTCGAAGGCGCCGTCGGGGTAGCCGAGGTGGTAGACGTCGCCGGCCTCGAACGTGACGTTGGGCTGCCCGGCAGCGGCCTCGCGGGCGGCGGCCAGCACGTCGGGCGCTGCGTCCACGCCGGTGACCTGCGCCACCCTGGTGGCCAGCCCGGCGGTGATGGTACCCGGCCCGCAGCCGACATCGAGCACCCGGTCGGTGTCGCGCAGGTGCGGCAGCAGGTAGCCGGCTGAGTTCTCAGCCGTCCGCCACCGGTGCGACCGCAGCACGCTGTCGTGGTGGCCGTGCAGGTAAGACTCCGCGGCAGGCATCGGCGGCTAGGCCCCCCGCGGCGGCAGCGCGGGCCGCGCCTTGCCCGGCAGCGGCGCGCTCATGTCCGGCGGCGCGGCGGCCGGGCGGGCCTGCAGAGCCTCGGTCGCCAGCCGCACCGCGGTCTCCAGCTGCGGGTCCCGGCCGGCCGCCCCGTCGTCAGGGCTGATCAGCACCTCGACGTCGGGGTCGACTCCGTAGTTCTCCACGCCCCAGCCCGCGCCTTCCATCCAGAACGCGTAACGGGGCACGGTGATCCGCGATCCGTCGGCCAGCTCATGCCAGTCGTCGATGCCGATGACGCCGCCCCAGGTCCGGGCGCCGACCACCGGGCCCAGGTTCAGGGTGCGGATGGCCCGGGTGACGATGTCGCCGTCGGAGCCGGCGAACTCGTCGGCCAGGGCGACCACGGGGCCGCGCGGCGCGTCGACCGGGTAGGACACCGGCCGCATGTTCCGGGGCATCTCCCAGGCCACCACCCGGCGGGCGAGCTTCTCGATGACCAGCTGCGAGGTGTGGCCGCCGCTGTTCCCGCGGGCGTCCACGATGAGCATCTCGAAGGTCATCTCGGCGCGCAGGTCGCGGCTGTAGTCGGCCCAGCCGCCGCCCATCATGTCCGGCACGTGCAGGTAGCCGGCCCGGCCGCCGCTGAGCTCGCGGACCAGCGCCCGGCGGCCCGCGACCCAGTCCTGGTAGCGCAGCCGCCGCTCGCTGCGCAGCGGCAGCACCACGAACCGGCGCGGGCTGCCGCCGGCCGCGGCCACGGTGAGCTCGACTGGCTTGTCCGCGGCGCCGGCCAGCAGCGGGCCGGGGCCCTGCGGCCCGACCGGGCGCCCGTCGACCGCCAGCAGCCGGTCACCGTCGCTGACCTGGACGCCGGGGGCCTGCAGCGGCGAGCGCGCCCGCGGGTCAGAGGACTCCCCCGGTACCACCCGGCGGATCACCCAGCTGCCGTCGGCGTCCCGGTCCAGATCCGCCCCGAGCAGCCCGGCGGCGTGGCCGCCGTCATCGCCGCGGCTGTGCGCGTGCGCCGGCATGACGTAGGCGTGCGAGGTGCCCAGCTCGCCGAGCGACTCCCACAGCACGTCAGCGAACTCGCTCGGGGTGGCGACCTGGTCCAGCAGCGGCCGGTACTGCTCGTCGACCGCGCTCCAGTCGACGCCGCTCAGGCCGGGCACCCAGAAGTCGTGCGCGATGATCCGGCCCGCCTCGGCGAGCGCGTGCTGCCACAGCGCGGCCGGCTCGGCGAGGAACCGGGCCCGGGACCCGTCGATGGTGACCCGGTCGTCGGGGCTGTCCGGGTCGGCCTTGCGGTCGGCCGGGATCACCGCCAGGGTGTCGCGGTCCCGGACGACCAGCCGGGTGCCGTCGCCGCTGACCTCGAACCAGTCGACGTCCTCCTCCAGCCCCGTGACCGACTGCCGCCGGAAGTCGAAGCGCTGCAGCCGCGGCCGCGGGCCCGGCTCGCCCGGCCGGGCACCGCCCTCGCCCAGCGTCCCGGTGAGCGGCTCGGCGAGCCAGGCCAGCCCGCCCTTGACCGCCCGCAGGCAGGAGTAGCGCGACTCGGTCACCGGCAGGGCCGCCACCCGGGCGGGCATCCCGTCGGGCTCCACGGTCACCGCCTTGACGCTGTCCTTGGCCGCCTTGCCGCTGCCCGGCACCGGGCTGGCGGCGCCGTCCGGCTCGCCGCTGCCGCTGTCACCGTCGCTGCCGGAGCCCGCCTCAGAGCCGGCGCCCGGATCGGAGTCGGAGTCCTCGCCGACGGCCCGGCCGCCCGGCTGCGGGCCGAACGGCGAGATGGTGGCCGCGGCCAGCGGCACCAGGTGCGGCCGCGCCCCGAACGGGAAGCTCAGGTCGAAGAAGTGCGCGTCATAGACCGGGTCGAAGCTGCGCTTGGACAAGAACGCGAGGTACTTGCCGTCGATGGTGAAGACCGGCTCGGTGTCCGCAAAGCGCCCGTCGGTGACGTCGGACACCTGCCTGTCAGCGATCCGGCCGATCCGCACCCGGCTCATCGGCGAGGATTCCGGGTGCGACCAGGCCAGCCACGCCGAGTCCGGGGACCAGGCCAGTCCGCTGACCTCGCCGTTGTCGGAGGCGGCCAGCTCGGTCACCGCGGCGGAGGTGACATCTACGACCAGCAGCCGGCCGTCCAGCGCGGCCACCGCCACCTTCGTGCCGTCCGGGGCCGCGGCCAGGCTCGCCACCCGGCCGATCTGGCCGCTGGCCAGCCGCCGCGGCGCGTCCGGGGCGCCGGCCGGCGCACGGGAGCCGATCTCCAGGGCGTCGGGCCCGTCGGCGTCGGTCACCCAGACCACGTCGCCGCCGGAGCCGAGCACCTGCGGCAGCCGGGCGCGGGCACCCTGCGTGACTGACAGCGCGATCGCCGGACCGTCGCGGTGCGCCAGCCAGTGCACCGTGCCGCGCACCTCGACGGCGCTGGCCCGGCCGGAGGCGTCGCACGACAGGCTGCCGACATGGTCATCGGCGGAGATCAGCCGGGGCGCGCGGCCCGCCGGCACCGAGCCGAGGGTGATCTCGAGCTGCTCGGGCCCGGCCGCATCCAGGCCGGGCAGCAGCCACAGCCGCCCGGCGCACTGGTAGATGACCCGCTCGCCGTCGGTCGCGGCGTTCCGGGCGTAGTAGCCGTCATGATCGGTGTGCCGGCGCAGGTCGCTGCCGTCCAGGGCGCACGAGTACAGGTTGCCGGTGCCCTCATGATCGGACAGGAACACCAGCCGGCCGCCGACCAGCATGGGGCTGGCGAACTGGCCGTACACGTCGGCCAGCAGCCGCCGGAAGCCGCCGCCGGCGCCGCCGGCCCACAGCCGGCCCCGCGTCCCGCCGCGATAGCGCTTCCAGTAGGCCGGGTCGCGGCCGAATGTCCCGGTCAGCAGCACCGCCTGCGACGAGTCGACGGCCAGGTCCCCGACCTGGCCGTAGGGCAGCGGGCGGACGGCCGGCTCGTCCTGCGTGCCGATCGCGTAGGCCCTGGTGAAGTGGCCAAACGGCTGGCCGGCCGCGCTGATCGCCAGCACCTCGCCGTCCGGCGTCCAGCCGCATACCTCGGTCTGGTTGTCGCCCCACCAGGTGAGCTGGCGGACGGGCCCGCCCGCGGCGGGCGCCAGGTACACCTCAGCGGTCCCGTCCCTGGTCCCGGTCCAGGCCACCAGCGCGCCGTCAGCCGAGAACCGCGGCCGGCTCGGCCGGGCGTGACCGGCCGACAGCCGCCAGGCACGACCACCATCAGCCGGGGCCAGCCAGAGATCATCCTCGGCGACGAAGGTGATGAGGTCGCCGTGCACGTGCGGAAAGCTCAGGTACCCGGAGGAAGTCACCGGGTCATCCTAGAACCTGGACCTGGCCGGGCCCGGGCCTAGCCGGGCCGCTGGCCAGCCGGTTCGCGGCCCGGCCCGGCACCCGCCGCCCAGGCCCGGCTTCGCAGAGTGACCGCCGTTACCGTACGTGCCTGTGCGATAGTGCCCCGCGCAAGTGCGCCCGCCCCTGACTGGCTATGCGGTCGGCCAGCGGAAACTTACCAATTGACCGCCGGTATGCGCATTCCGCGACGTTACCCGGGCGTTATCTGCGCCGTACCGAACGACATTCAACTACGCTGCGTATTCCCTTGCTGGTTTGGCTCATATAGGTTGTATGCAACGGGCGCGGGTGCGACACTCATCATGTGGCAATAGCGCTTGACGGGGGGGTTCCCGACTACGGCGCGGACAGGCCAGCCGCACAGCGGCGCGCGGGCATCTTCAGGCGCCAGCGGGAGAGCCTGCCGCAACCGGCCGGCCGCGTCTCCTTAACGCAGCCGGACGGCAGCCGCCGGGCCGGGTCCGTGGCCAGCCTCGCGCAGCAGCGGGTGGCCCGGGCCGAGAGCATTGCCGCCGATCAGGCCGAGGAGAGCGCCGCCGTCACGGCGGAGAGCTTCGATGCCCGCCTGGTCAAGGAATCCTTCGAGCACGTGACCGCAAATGCGGCGCTGGCAATGGAGTATTTCTACTCGCACCTTTTCACCGCCAGTCCGGAAACCCGCGCGATGTTCCCGATGAGCATGAGCCAGATGCGCCAGCATGTCTTCACCGCGCTGACCCGGCTGGTCTGGAGTATGGATAGCCCGGTCCAGCTCACCGCGTATCTGGAGCAACTCGGCCGTGACCATCGCAAATACGGCGTGAAGGACAAGCATTATCAGTCGTTCTTCACCGCTCTGCTCGCGACAGCGCAGTTCTTCAGCGGCGCGAGCTGGACACCGGAAACGGCCGCGGCATGGGAAGGCGCGCTGGCCTATGCGGCGTGCACAATGCGTTCGGCAGCCGCCGCGGACGCCCGGCATCACCCTCCGTGGTGGGTCGGCGAGATCGTCGAGCATGACCGGCGCACCGACACCCTCGCCGTGCTCACCATCCGGCCCGACGCCCCGCTGCCCTACGAGGCCGGGCAGTACGTGCCGGTACAGGTGGCCCGGTGGCCGCGGGTGTGGCGGCCGTACTCGATCGCCAACGCGCCGCGCGGCGACGGTCTCATTGACCTGCATGTCCGGGCGGTGCCCGGCGGCATGGTCAGCACCACGCTGGTCCGGCACGCCACGGCCGGCGACACCGTGCTGCTCGGCCCGGCCCGCGGCGAGCTGGCCGCGCCCGAGGGCGACCGGGACCTGCTGTGCGTGGCCGGCGGCACCGGGCTGGCGCCGATCAAGGCCATCATCCAGGAGCTGACCGCCCGGCAGTGGCGCGGCGGCAGGCACCGCCGGATCACCCTGTTCGCCGGGGCCCGGCGCCAGGAGGACCTGTATGACCTGCCCGACCTGCAGGCGATGCAGGCCGACTGCCCCGGCCTGGAGGTGATTCCCGTGCTGTCCGACGAGCCGACGCTCTCGGCCCAGCCGGCCATCCTCGGGCTGACCGGGATGACCGGGCTGCTGCCCGACGTGGTCCGCGGGCACGGCCTGTTCGAGAACTGCGAGGCCTGCATCAGCGGGCCGGCCGTGATGGTCCGCCAGACCGCGCTGCTGCTGGCCGCGCATGTGGCCGCCCCGCAGATCCACTACGACCCGCTGCCGCCGGGCGACTCCTTCGGCGACGTCCCGGCCGGGGAGTTCCGCCGGTCCGCGCTGTTCGCACAGTTCACCCGGCCCGGCGACGCGGCGTTCTAGCCGCCCGCCGACGCGCCCGGCGGGCTGGTGCCCGCCTGCAGGTGGGTGCCGAAGAACGCATAGATCCGGGCCCAGGAGTCCGCGGCATCGTGGCGCTGGTAGCCCATCCCGGTCACCCTGGCCAGCACCCCGGCCGCGCCGCCTGACTGCGACATGAAGCGGTGTCCCGAGCCGGGGTAGAGCTTGACGTCGTGCGGGATCTGGCGCACCGTCAGCGCCCGCTCCAGCCGCTCGGGCCACAGGCCGGCCTTGTCGCGGCCGCCGAAGCTGGCCACCACCGGGCACGCGCCGGCCAGCAGGTCCTCGGCGTTGGCCGGGACCTCGCCGTAGTTCACCGCCGCCGCCGCGAACCCCGGCCGCGGCGCGAGCAGCAGCGCGAAGCCGCCGCCGACGCAGAACCCGATGACGCCGGTCGTCCCGGTGCAGTCAGCGCGCCCGGCCAGGAACTCGCGGGCCGCCTCCAGCGCCGTGAACGCCGGGCCGTGGCCGGCCCGCAGCTGCCCGAACACCCCGCGGATGCAGCGCAGCCAGTTCTTCCCCCCGTACAGGTCGGGAGCCAGTGCCAGGTAGCCGTGCGCGGCCAGGTCCTCGGCCTTGCCCCGGATGTCGTCGTTGAGGCCGAACGCCTCGTGGACCACCACCACGCCCGGCCACGGACCCGGCCCGCCGGGCACCGCCAGGTACCCGTGAACCGCGCCGCCGGTGGCCGGATAGCTGATCTCGGGCATGACGCAACCCTCCTGCCGCAACGCGGCCGGCCGAGTGCAATTGGGGGCTAGCTCGCGACAAAACTTTAGCGCCCGCGGAATCCGGGCAAAAGGCCGCGCGAGGCGGCACGCCAGGGCCGGCCCTGGCAGCGCGGAAGACGCGCGCCATTGGCCCCGCAGTGACCGGCACTTCGTGTTATTGAATACCCAACGTCAGCAGAGAATTACGTTAAGTTAGCTACTGCGATACGGCTGGGAAAGCCCACGCGGTGCGCTGACCAGGCACCGCTCAGGAAAGGGGAGTCCATGTTCGGCAACGGCAAACTTGCCGCCCGCAGTATGCTCACCGCCGGTCTGGCGGGGATCGTCATGCTGACCGCCGCGCCCGCGATGGCCGCGGCCGGAGGACCGGCCACCCAGGGGAAGGCTGCGGCGACCGGTTCCTTCAAGACGTGGAAGAACGCCCAGCGCGCGGCCGGCTTCCGGCTGCACGCGCCGGGCAAGACCTTCGGCCTCAAGCGCCACCACCCCATCCTCGTCGGCAAGTGCCTGGCCTCGGGGCACAAGTCCAAGAAGGACGTGTTCGCCGAGTGGGACGGCGCCAAGAAGTCCTTCATCGCCCTCGACCAGACCAACGCCGGCACGCCGTGCAGCAACTTCGGCGCGGCCAAGCCGCTGGGCCCCTGGCGGGTGCAGGGCCACAAGGCGCACATGTACGGCTTCTGCGGCCGCAAGGGCCTGCCGTCCTGCACGATCAAGAACATCACGCTGGTCCTGGCCTGGAAGGCGGGCACGCACTACTACACCATGTACTCCAACAACGAGTGGCGCCGGACGCTGGTCGCCGTCGCCCGCAGCCTGCACCGGGTGTAGGGCTAGCCCAGTCAGCGGCGGACCGGGGCTAGCCGTGCGCTAGCCCCGGGCCGCCGCCCGGGCCCGGACCAGGCCCAGCACGTTGGCCAGCACCTGGTGCCCGGCCCGGCCGGACGCGGTCAGGATCGACTCCGGGTGGAACTGCACCGCCCACCGGCCGTGCTCGCCGTCCTCGATCGCCATCACCACGCCGTCCGCGGTCACCGCCGTCACCTCGAACTGTCCGGGCACCTGCTCAGGCCGGGCGTGCAGCGAGTGGTACCGGGCCGCGGTGAACTCGCCCGGCAGCCCGGCCAGCAGCGACCCGCCGAGCACCCGGACCCGCCCCGGCTTGCCGTGCACCGGGGTGGCCAGCAGCCCCAGCGACCCGCCGCCGTGCTCCACCATCGCCTGCAGGCCCAGGCACACCCCGAAGGCCGGCAGGCCGCGCTCATCCAGGATGCCCAGCAGCTTGTCGCAGCCGAAGTCCGCGGGCCGCCCCGGCCCGGGTGACAGCACCACCAGGTCCGGGGCGTAGCTGTCCAGCAGCGCCGGGTCAAAGCCCGCGCGCAGCGTGGTCACCTCCGCACCCAGCTCGCGCAGGTAGCCGGCCAGGGTGTGCACGAACGAGTCCTCATGGTCCACCAGCAGCACCGACATCCCGGCCCCGGCCTGCTCCGGCCGGACCGCCGGCGGCGCCGCCGCCGTGTCGGGGGCCGCGGACGGCTCGCGGCCCGCGTCGGCCAGCGTCTCCAGCAGCGCCCGCGCCTTGAGCCGGGTCTCGGCCTCCTCGGCCTCGGGGTCGGAGTCGAACAGCAGGGTCGCCCCGGCCCGGACCGCCGCGATGCCGTCCCGGATGTGC
The DNA here is from genome assembly GCA_963780555.1 of uncultured Actinomycetota bacterium. Taxonomy (GTDB): domain Bacteria; phylum Actinomycetota; class Actinomycetes; order Streptosporangiales; family Streptosporangiaceae; genus DASUBV01. The sequence continues at coordinate 2,946,950 of CAWACD010000002.1, forward strand.
GCGGTGCGCAGCGTCAGGCCGGTATTCATGCCGCCGTCGAAGCCGATCATCCCGACCGCGCCGCCGTACCAGCGCCGCGGCTGCGCCTCGTGGTCCTCGATGAACTGCATGGCCCAGGCCTTGGGCGCGCCGGTCACGGTCACCGCCCACATGTGGGTCAGGAACGCGTCCAGCGCGTCGAACCCCGGCCGCAGCCGCCCCTCGATGTGGTCGACCGTGTGGATCAGCCGGCTGTACAGCTCGATCTGGCGGCGGCCGATGACCTGGATGCTGCCCGGAACGCAGATCCGCGACTTGTCGTTGCGGTCCACGTCGGTGCACATCGTCAGCTCCGACTCCTCCTTGGGCGAGGAGAGCAGCTCGCGGATCGCCTCGGCGTCGCCCAGCGGGTCCGCGCCGCGGGCGATCGTCCCGGCGATCGGGCAGGTCTCCACCCGGTCACCAGTCACCCGGACATACATTTCCGGCGACGCGCCGACCAGGTACTCCCCCGCGCCCAGGTGGAACAGGAACTCATACGGCGCCGGGTTGCGCCGGCGCAGCCGCTCGAAGAACGCCGCCGGCGACGCGCACCGGGCGTGAAACACGTGGCTGGGCACGACCTCGAACAGGTCACCGCGGGCGAACCGGTCCCGCGCCTCCCGCACGACCTGCGCATACGCGCCCGGCTGCGGGTCGGCCGGAAGATCAGCATCAGGACCGGAAGCTCGCTGCCCAGCCGGGCCCGCCGCGCTGAGGGCGCCCCGCGCCAGCGCGCTGGTGGACCCGGCCGCCGTCTCGAACTCGTAGGAGTAGCGCAGTGCCGTCTCGCGCTTGCGGTCCAGCACCCAGACCTGGTCGGGCAGGTGCAGCACCAGGTCACGCTGCGCCGGGTCACGGCGGATGGCCGGCCGGACCGGCTCGAACTGGAAGGCCAGGTCGTAGCCGAAGGCCCCGTACAGGCCCAGGTTCGGGTCGGGCCCGGCGAAGGCGGCGATGATCTCGCGCAGGGCGGAGAACACCGACGGGCGGCGGCTGCGCTGCTCCTCGGTGAAGGTCGCGTCGCCGTCGTCGGCCACCGTCACCTGGCACTGCCCGTCACTGGCCTGCACGGTGCCGGCCCGGGCCAGGGCGGCCTCGATCACCGGCAGCAGCACCAGCCCGCGGTCGCTGCGGGCCCGCGCGGTGATCGTCCGGCCGGTGGCGGTGATCTCCACGGGCGGGTCGACGTAGCCGATGTGCCAGCGGCTGTACCGGCCCGGGTACTCCATGCCGGAGCTGAGCACGCCGCCGGGCACGGCCTCGACCTGCCGGGTGAGCTCCTCGAGCTCGGCCGGGTCGAACGGGGCCGCGGTGCGGGTCACCGTGACGCCGCCGGCGGTCCGGTACGTCATCTGGTCCATGTCTGGCCTTTCAGGCCCGGCGCGGGACGAGAAAGCGACCGCCGCACCGGGCGGTCGCTTCGGGATCTGCAAAAGAGCGCGCGAATCCTGGCACCGCCTACCGGCGGCGCCACCAGCCTGCGGAAACGGGTGGCTGCGTGCGCATGACAGGAGCTTACTACGGGCCGCTCACCGGTGCGGGTCCACCGCCCGCCGCCAGTAGAGGCTGTACCGGTAGTGCAGGCCCTTGGTCAGGCTGTCGCCGACCCGGTACACCGACGTGCTGCCGTTGACCAGCTCCCAGCCGGCCTCGGCGTACTGGGCCATCTGCGTGTTGACCCGCTCGATGTCATCGTCCGCCCACGACACCCGGTACTCCCACTGAGCTGCCATGCCGTACCTGTTCCCGCGCCGGGCCCCGGCGTCCCGCAGCGCGCCCGACTTGATACATTCCCATATGGGAATGTAAGGTGACGGCCATGGCGCGAGCGGCGACGACCACGGACATCTTCAACGCGGTAGCCGAGCCGCGGCGGCGGCAGATCCTCGATCTGCTCGCCGCCGGCGAGCGCCCGGTCGGCGAGCTGGTTGCCCTGCTCGGGCTGACCCAGCCCCAGGTGTCCAAGCACCTGGGCGTACTGCGCGCCGTCGGCGCGGTGGACGCCCGCGACGACGGGCGGCGGCGGCTGTACCGGGTCAACGGGCCCGCGCTGAAGCCCATTCACGACTGGGTCGCCCGTTACGAGCAGGCCTGGTCGCAGCGGTTTGCCGCGCTGGATGAGGTCCTGGCCGAGATGACGCACGAGGAAGGTGATGAGAGCGGTGCCCGCTGATACCCGGGTGACCCTGCCCGGCCCGGCCGAGATCCTGGTCACCCGGCAGCTGGACGCGCCCCGCGCGCTGGTGTTCCGGGCCTGGACCACGCCCGAGCTGGTCCGGCGCTGGTGGACCGCCGGCCACGGCGAGATCGTCAGCGTCGAGATCGACCTGCGGGCCGGCGGCGCCTGGCGGTACGCGATGCGCGAGCCGGACGGGTCGCTGGCGGCCTTCCACGGTGAGTACCGCGAGATCGTGCCCGGCGAGCGGATCGTGAACACCGAAGTGTTCGAGCGCCTGCCCGGCATCCAGGCGCTGGTCACCGTGACCTTCACCGAGGTGGCCGGACGGACGCAGCTGGCCGTCCTGACCCGCTACGACAGCGCGGCCGACCGCGACGAGCACGCCCGGTACATGACGGACGGACTGACCGATGCGATGGACCTGCTGGAGCAGGTCGCCGGAGGTGAGCGCTGATGCGCCCGGTTATCTACTCGATGAGCGTCTCGCTGGACGGGTACATCGCCGGCCCGGACGGGGACATCACCTGGGCCGCGCCGGACCCCGAGCTGATGGCCTTCCACAACGAGCAGACCCGGCTGGTCGCCGCGCACGTGTGCGGCCGCCGGCTGTATGCCGACATGCTGCCGTGGGAGACCGGCTGGGGCGAGGCGGGCGGCCCGGCGGCGAAGGAGTTCGCCGCCGTGTGGTCGGCCATCCCGAAGGTGGTGTTCTCGCGCACGCTGGACCACGTCGAGGGCAACGCCCGGCTGGCCGCCGGCAGCCTCACCGAGGAACTGCGCCGGGCCCGTGACGGCTCCGGCGGCGTGGTCAGCGTGGGCGGCGCCGGGCTGGCCGCGGAGCTGATTGCCCGCGACCTGATTGATGAGTACCGGATGTTCATCAACCCGGTCGTGCTGGGCGGCGGCACGCCGTTCTTCCCGCCGGACGCGCCGCGCCTGGACCTGGTGCTGGCCGACCTGCGGCAGTTCGGCAGCCGGGCCTACCTGAACTACCGCCGGGACAGGTCCTCGCGCTGAGCCCAGGCGCCGATGTCGCCGCCGTCGATGGCCACGGCCAGCAGGTCCGGGAACGCGTCCGGGGTGCACGCGAACGCCGGGACGCCGAGCTCGGCCAGGGCGGCGGCGTTGTCCGCGTCATAGGCCGGCGCGCCGTCGTCGGACAGCGCGAGCAGCGCCACGACCTGGACGCCGGCCGCGGTCATGGCGGCGATCCGGCTCAGCATCTGCTCCCGGACGCCGCCTTCGAACAGGTCGGAGATCAGCACGAAGATCGAGTCGCGGGGCCGGGTGATCAGCGTCTGGCAGTAGGCCGAGGGCGCGGTTGATGTCGGTGCCGCCGCCCAGCTGGATCCCGAACAGCACCTCGACCGGGTCGGCCAGCTGACCGGTCAGGTCGACCACCGCGGTGTCGAACACCACCAGCGAGGTCCGCACCGACGCGGATGGAGGCCAGCACGGCGCCGAACACCGACGCGTAGACGACCGAGGAGGCCATCGAGCCGGACTGGTCGATGGCCAGGATGATGTCGCGGGCCACGACCTGCTGGCGGCGGCCGTAGCCGATCAGCCGCTCGGGGATGACCGTGTGATGCTCGGGCTGGTAGCGGGACAGGTTGGCCGCGATGGTCTTGTTCCAGTCGATGTCGCGGGGCCGCGGGCGGCGGGTCCGGGTGGCCCGGCTGACGGCGCCGGTGACCGCCGACCGGGTCCGGGTGCGGATCCGCCTGTCGATCTCGGCCGACGACGGCGCCGACGACCTGTCGGGCGGTCGCCTTGGTGGTCTCGGGCAGCACGCCGGTCAGGCTGAGCAGCGTGCCGACCAGGTGCACGTCGGGCTCGAGCGAGGCCAGCATCTCCGGTTCCAGCAGCAGCTCGCGCAGGTCGCAGCCGGTCGATGGCGTCGCGCTGCATGACCTGGACGACGGTGGCGGGGAAGTAGCTGCGGATGTCGCCCAGCCAGCGGGCCACCGACGGGGCAGAGGCGCCCAGGCCCGCCGAGCGCTGCTGGCGGCCGCCGCGGCCGCCGCGGCCGGCGCGCCGGCCCGTCCTCATACAGCGCGGCCAGGGCGGCGTCGATGGCCTGGTCGCCCTGGCCCAGCCGCCGTCCGGCCGCCGCCGGGCTGCGCCGAGCAGCAGCCGCCAGCGGCGCGCCGCTCGGTCCTCGCTCGGCGCCGGTCACCGGGGGCCGCCCAGGATCGCGGCGACGGGCGCAGCACGGCGGCGGCGCGCTCGCTCGTCGACCGGCTCGGCCGCGGCCGCGCGCGGGCGGCGCCGGTGCCCAGCTGGCGCACGGCGGCGGCCCAGGTTGGCCCGCTCGCCGGCGGAGAACCCGGCGAAGGTCCGGCGCAGCAGCGGCAGCACGTCCAGGAAGTCGCTGCTCGGCCAGGCCGGCGACCCAGTCGTCGAGCACGGTCAGCAGGCTCGCGGTCGTGCACCAGCAGCAGGCCGCTGCCGGCCAGGAACCCCTCGGCCCAGGCCGCCTTGTCCGCGGCGGTCGGCCCGACCGACAGGTGCGCGGCGAACCGCCGGGCCGCCTCCGCCTGGCTCAGTTCCTGGCTGTCGACCAGCATCCGGGTGACCCGGCCGGCCAGCAGGCCGTGCAGGTCACGCCGCCCGGCCAGGCCGGCCAGCACCGCGAGCCAGCGGTCCCGCTCCGCCTCCCCCGCGCTCTGCGCGTGCAGGCCGACGGCGGCGTGCACCGCGTCCAGCCGGGTCGCGCAGGCCGCCGCGGCATCGTCGGCCAGGCTGCTCACCGCGGCGGGCAGCCCGGCGCAGATGCGGATGATCAGCGCCTCGGCCACCTCGGCCAGCGCGCCGGTGTCGGTGCCGCGGACGTCGCCGTAGCGCAGCGCCCGCACCAGCGCGGGCAGCGCCGCCATCAGGCGGCCGACGTCCCGGTCGCGGGCGGCCTTCTCGTCCAGCGCGGCGCAGCACCGCGGGCAGCGCGCCGGGCAGGTCGGCCAGCAGCGACGCTCTCCACCGCGGCCGTGACGGCCGGCCAGCTCGCGGGCCGGTCCGGGCCGCGTCGGTGATCCGGGCCGCGGCGGCCGCGGCCACCGTCGTGCCCCACAGCGCCGCGTCGATGATCGCGACGGCCAGCTCGGGCCGCCAGCGCAGCGCCCAGGTCTCGCGGAACGTCCCGGTGGACCGCACGGTGTCGTCGGTGGCGCTCCCCCAGCCGATGCCGAGGATGCGCCAGCCGGTGCAGCAGGACCGACCGGCCCCGGTCGAGTGTCCTTGCGCAGGTCCAGGGTGACGGTCGCGGTCCAGCGGGTCGATCTTCAGCCGCAGCGTCCTGGCCTGCGCCCGCAGGTCGGCCTCCAGCGGCACCGCCCGCGGCGCTGTCCGGCACGGTGCCCAGCCGCTCGCCGACGCACCAGGTCGGCGGGTCACGAACCCGGCCGCTACCTCGTCGCCGCTCGCACAGCACGGACCTGGTCGCCTCGCTGACCTCGGCCAGCCCGGCCAGCGGCCGGCCGCGCAGCGCGGCCAGCGCCTCGGCCAGCCGGACCGCCTCGATGACGTGCGCCGAGGACACCGGCAGGTCGCGGGCGCGCAGCACGCCGGCCACCTGGGTCAGCCACCGGGCGACCGGGTGGTCGGCGGCGGTGAACAGGTGGTGGTACCAGCCGGGCGAGGTGATCCCCGCGCCGTAGCCGGACGCCGCGGCCAGCCGCGAGTGGGTCCACGGCACCCAGGTCAGCGCGGTCTTGCGGCGCCGCGCGCCGCGCAGCAGCGCGGCGTCGGCCGACGCCGGCGGCAGCTTGCCCGCCAGCGCCGGCGCGTGCCACGCGCCGCAGACCACGGCGACCGTCCCGTCGGCCTGCTTCAGCGCGGCCCGCAGCACCTGCCGCATGTGCGCCTCGCGGCGGTCCTCCTGCCGCTGGCGCGGCCGGCGGCGCGGCGGCTGCCGGGCGCGCAGCTCGGCCATGGCCTCGGTCAGCGCGTCGAACGGCGGCTGCCCGTCCAGCCGGGACTCGATGACGTCGTCCCACCAGCGCTCCGGGTCGTCGTAGCCCGCGGCCGCGGCCAGCGCGCCGATCGGGTCCTCGCGCACCTGGTCCTCGCCCGCCGGCGCGGCGCTGCCCGGCTGGCCCGCCGTCGCCTTCGCCGCCGTCAGCTGCGCCGTCCGCACCGGCAGCATCGTCTCCGGCTCCGTCCGCGTCGCCGCCGGTCGTCCCCGGCGGCTGTCCTCGCGGCGCGGATCAGCGGCCAGCACCATCGAGGCGGGCAGGTCGCAGAACCGGACCGGCACCTGGTGGTCGGCGGCCCAGCGCAGCGCCTGCCATTCCGGGGAGAACACGCGCGAACGGCCAGAACGCGGACAGCCGCGGCGCGTCCGCGGCGTAGGCCAGCAGCGCGACCGGCGGGCGCATGCCCGGGTCGCCGCCAGCGCCAGCAGCGGGTCCGCGTCGGCCGGCCCCTCGATCAGGATGACGGCGGGCTTGACCCGGTCCAGCTCGGCCAGCACCGACCGGGCCGAGCCGGGCACCGTGATGCCGGATGCCCAGCACGGCCACCCCGCCCGGCGGCAGCGCTCATCCGCTGACCTCCCGGCAGGCCCGGTAGAAGTCGCGCCCAGTCGCGGCGCTCCCGGACGACCGCCTCCAGGTACTCGGTCCACACCGTGGCGTCGGTGACCGGGTCCTTGACGATGGCGCCGACGATCCCGGCCGCCACGTCCGCCGGGCGCAGCACGCCGTCGCCGAAGTGCGCGGCCAGCGCCATGCCGCTGGTGATGACCGAGATGGCCTCGGCCGGCGACATCGTCCCCGACGGCGACTTGAGCCGGGTCCGCCCGTCGGCGGTCGCCCCGGACCGCAGCTCGCGGAACACCGTGACCACCCGGCGGATCTCCTCCAGCGCCGAGGGCACCTCGGGCAGCGCCAGGGCCCGGCCGAGGTCGGCGACCCGCCGCACCACGATGCCGACCTCCTCCTCCTCGGTGGCCGGCAGCGGCAGCACGACGGTGTTGAACCGGCGGCGCAGCGCCGAGGACAGCTCGTTGATGCCGCGGTCCCGGTCGTTGGCGGTGGCGATCACGTTGAAGCCGCGGGCCGCCTGCACCTCGGTGGCCAGCTCCGGGCACCGGCAGCGTCTTCTCCGACAAGATCGTGATCAGCGCGTCCTGGACGTCGGACGGGATCCGGGTCAGCTCCTCGATCCGGGCGATGCGCGCCGCTCGCCATCGCGGTCATGACCGGCGAGCGGACCAGCGCGGCCAGGCTCGGGCCCTCGGCCAGCAGCCGGGCGTAGTTCCAGCCGTACCTGATGGCCTCCTCCGCCGTGCCCGAGGTGCCCTGGACCAGCAGCGTCGAGTCGCCGGAGATAGCCGCGGCCAGGTGCTCCGACACCCAGGTTTTGGCCGTGCCGGGGACGCCGAGCAGCAGCAGCGCCCGGTCGGTGGCCAGGGTGGCGACGGCGATCTCGATCAGCCGCCGCGGCCCGATGTACTTGGGGATGATCACCGTGCCGTCGGCCAGCGTCCCGCCCAGCAGGTAGGTCACGACCGCTTGTGGTGACAGCCGCCAGGACGGCGGCCGGTCCCGGTCGTCGGCCGCGGTCAGGGCGGCCAGCTCGGCGGCGTAGGCCTGCTCGGCGTGCGGGCGCAGCGCCACCAGCCCGGACTCGCCCAGCGGGACGGACTCGGTGACGGCGGTGTCGTGGCTCAAAGCAGCTCCTGAAGAAATCGGCGGCGGCAGGCGATCACGTCGGCGGCCCGGCGCAGCCGGCTGAGCAGGTCCCCGGCGACCGGGCCGGCCAGCGCGAGGGCGCGGATCTCGGCGGCATAGTCGCGCTCGCCGGCGGCCGGCAGCAGGCGGGCCGCGAGCGGCAGGATGACCAGCACGCTGCGGTGCGGCCGGCTGGCCCGCAGGCCCCGGGCCAGCTCGGCGAGCACGGCGTCGGCGAGGCTGGCCGGCCACGGGCCGGGGCAGGCGGCGAGCGCCGCTGCCGCCTGCGGGCCGGATCCGGCCCGGGCCAGGATGTCGCGGGCCCAGGCGACCCGCTCCGCCGGCGGCAGCACCAGGGCCAGCTCGGTGTCGGCGGATGCGGCCGCCGCGCGGGCGGCCGGCGGCGCGTCGCGGGCCTCCGCCGCCGCGGCGGCCAGCAGGGCGGCGGCCCAGGCCGGGTCGCGCTGCGCGACGGCCGCTTTCCGCCAGCCCGCGTGCACCTCGGCCCCGAACCCGCCCGGCACCGGCAGCCGCAGCAGCCGCGCCGGGCTGAGCCCGAGCCGCGCGGTCCACTCCGCCAGCGGCACCGCCGCGATGAACTGGATGACCAGCCACGCCCGGCCGCGGGCCACGGCGCCGGCCGGCGCCGCGGGTATCCCGTCCCTGGCGGCCGCCGCGTCCCGGTCAGGCGGCAGGGTGACGGCCAGCATGGTCCGCGGGGCCGCGCCGCTCGATGCTCAGCACGGCCGTGCCGCGGGCGATGGCGCGCGCGGTGTGCGCCGAGCCAGGCAGCCGCGCTAGCAGCCCGGCGGCGGCCTGGCGGACGGCCTGCTTGCGGTCGTCGAGGGCGGTCTCCAGGAACGGCTCGTCGCCCGGTCCCAGCCGGGCGCCGAGCACGCCCAGCAGCTCCGCGCGGTCCGCCCCGGTCTCGGTGTCCCAGCCGGCCGCCAGCAGCTCGCGGGCGGCCGCCGGGTCGCGCTGCCGCAGCGCGGTGAGCCAGGCCCGCCGCTCGGCGCGGCCGCCGGTCCGCCACGTGTCGCGGGCCACCTCACTGTTGCTGTTATCAGCGCGGCCCGTGTCACTGTCCAGCTCGCTCTTGCTGTTATCAGGGCGTGCGCCGTTGTCCGGCCCGCTGTTGCTGTTATCAGGAGCGACGTCCGGCGCGGCGCGACGGCCCGGCTCCAGTCCTCGCGCCAGGCGGCCAGCCAGCGGCCGCGCTGGCCCAGGACCGCGCGGGCCGGCGGGCGCAGCGCCCGGTGCCGGACCGCGGCGTCCAGCAGCGCGGGCAGCACCGGCGGCGCGGCGCGGAACCCGGCCGCCGCCGCGGCGCCCAGCAGGTCGGCGGCCAGGTCCGGGTCGCTGCGCAGTGCGTCGGCCAGGATGGCCGACGCCAGGCCGCTGAGCTCCGGCTCGGCATCCGGGGGTGCCGGGTCCGGCGGCGGTGGCCGCGGCGGACAGCACGCCCGCGCTGCGGGCCGAGCTGAGCAGCGCGGCTGCCTCCAGCAGCGCCGCAGCTGGATCCGCAGTATCCAGGACGCTGGCATGCGCGGCGGCCGGGCCCGCCAGCCCGTCCAGCCGCAGCGGCCGCCGGTCCAGGCCGACCGTGGCCGCCGTCACCAGGTCCGCATAGCTCGCCGGGGTCACAGCGGTACCGCCTGGTCGCCGTGCCACGCGGTCAGCGGCCGCAGCCCGGCGGCGCTCCATTCCCCCGCAACGGTCACCGGAGCACCGCCGGAGATGGCCAGCAGCGGCCAGCAGTCGGCCTCCCCGGTGACCAGCGGGACCGCCGGGCCGGCCGGGTCAGCGAGCTGCCAGCCGCTGCCGCCGGGTACCGGGATCGCGGAAATCAGCGCGGGCCAGCGGGTTAGCCACGGGTCGAGGGCCAGGGCGGCCGCCCAGTCCGCCAGCAGCGCGGTGATGCCACCGGGCCGCGGCGGGGCCAGGGCCGGCTCGGGCTGCCGCGGCGCTCCCCGATCAGCGCTCGCAGCGGCGGCTGGCCCGGGTAGAAGTGCAGGTCGGCGTCCAGCGCCGTGCCCGGCCGCAGCGCCGCGTCCGGCTCAGCGAACCGGCCCAGCGGGTCGAAGACCAGCAGCAGCGCGAACCGGGCGGTGTCCTGGCCGCGCAGCAGGATCCGCCGGGCCGGGACCTGGCCGTCCAGCACGTCCCGCACGCCCAGCACCAGCCACCGGTCGCTGACCGCCGGGCCGGCCAGCACGTCCTGGCGCGGCACGGGGTAGCCGATGTGCGCCCGCACCACCGCCGCGAGCCCCGGCGGCAGCGTGCCGATCTGCCCGAAGGCGCGGATCAGCAGGTGCAGCCGGGCGTAGGCGGCCAGCAGCCGGCCCGGCCAGCCGGGCCCGGTGCCCGAGATTCCGCCCAGGCTGCGCAGCGCGGCGGCCACCCCGCCCGCCTGCGCGTCGACCATCCGGGCCGCGACCTGCTCGGCGTGCCGGTAGCCGCCGCTGGTGACCGACAGCCCGGCGCGCACCTGGTCGCGCAGCCACAGGTCCAGCTCGGCCAGCCCCGCGGCCACCCGCTCCGCCCGCTGCTCCGCGCGCCGGGCAGCCGCCTGCTCGTCGCGGACCGGCTGTCCGGCCTGGGGCCGGGCCGAGGCTCGCTCCGCCCGGGCCGCGCGGGCCGCGATCCACGCGGCCGCGTAGTCGGCCGGCTCGCCGGCGTCGGGGACCGTTCCGGCGGCCCAGCTCAGCAGCAGCGCCAGCGCGTGCTTGCAGGGGAACTTCCGCGACGGGCAGGAGCACTGATAGGCCGGCCCGGAAATGTCGACAATTACCTGGTACGGGTGCTGGCCGGAGCCCGCGCACAGCCCCCAGATCAGCTCGCCGGCCGCGCCCGCCGCCGACCACTGCGCGCCGCCCGCCAGCCGGGCCGCGGCCCGGTGCGAGGCGACATCCGGGGCCAGCGCCATGACCTGCCCGGGAGTCCATCGCGCCACCACGAACTCACGCTATCCGCCCCGGCCGACAATCCCGCCCCGGCTAGCCGGGCGGCGCGGCCGGGTCACCGCCCTGGCTGCGCACGTGCGTCAGCTGCATATTCGCGGCCACCGGGCGGTCCGGCCGCAGGTCCAGCACCGCACCCATCGACGACAGGTACCGGCCCGGACCGGTAATCGGATGGCAGCGAGTGGCAGGAGCAGTGCATCATCCTGGGTGTGCCTGCCATGACCACGCGGCCGTACGGCGCCGCGGACGCTCCCCTGCTGACCGCGTTCATGGTGGGGATGGGCGTCGCCGCCGGCGCCGACCCTGGCCTCACTGAGGACAACGTCCGGGCCTGGTTCACGGCCGGGATAGTCCGTGACCCGGACCGGGACACCCGCCTGGTCCTGGCCGAGGACGGGCAGCTGGCCGGTGCCGCGCTGCTGGCCACGCCCGAAGGAGAAGGTCTCCGCGTCGATGCATTCGGCGGCGTGCTCCCCGAGTGGCGGGGCCGCGGGCTCGGCCGCGCCCTGCTCAGCTGGCAGATCGAACGGGCCCGCCAGCTGCGGACGGAGCTGGCGCCGGACGCGCCGTGGGAGCTCGACGCCGACGCGTACGCCACCGAGCCCGGCGCCTTCGCGCTGTTCGAGCGCCTCGGACTGCACCCGGTCCGGTACTGGTATGAGATGGCCGCCTCGCTCGGCTCACCGCCCAGCGCGCGCTCCCTGCCCGCCCCGCTCCGCGCCGTTCCCTTCGACGCGGAGCTGGCGCCAGCCCTCTACGAGGCCTACAACGAGGCCATGGCCGATCACTATGATTTCGAGCCGCGCGGATTCGCGGCCTGGGCGGAAGATGAACTGAACGCCGGAACCTTCCGGCCCGACCTCACCCGCCTGGCCCTCGACGGCGGCGATATCGCGGCCTATGTCATGGTCACAGACGAGCCCGATAACCGGGTCCGGATCGAGGGTGTCGGGACGCGGCGGCCGTGGCGGCGGCGCGGGCTGGCGACGAGCCTGCTGTCCGTGGTCATGAACGCCGCAGCGGAGGCGGGAAAGACCAGGGCCACCCTGGCGGTTGACTCGCAGAGCCCGACCGGTGCGGTGACCATCTACGAAGGGCTCGGATTCGCGGTGGGCTCGTCCTGGGTGAGTTACCGCAAGAGCCTGTCCTAGCACCCGTGCACCCAGGCCGGCACGGACGGGCGGGTCAGATGTCATGCTCGACCCAGAGGTTCTCCTCCTCATAGACCACCGAGTCGTTCTCGCGGTCCACGCGGACCAGGTTGAGCGCCTCCGGGACGACGTACTCGCCGCTCTCCGGGAACAGCATGTCGGCCCAGGTCTCCCACTCGGCCACGGTCCCGGAGATCACCATCGACCGGGGCGCCGCTCCGACGATGCGCGCGCCCATGCGCTGGTGGGTACGGATCCAGGGGTCGATGCTCAGCCCGTCCGCGCGCCGCCAGGTGGCGTAGCGCGCCATCGGGACGGTCGGGTACCTGCTCTTCCACGTCGGGCGGATCGGGGCGAAGACGTAGGTCAGTCCGGCGTCGCGGGCGCGGGCGGTGAGACGCTTGAGCACTTCCCCGGCGAGCCCGCGCTTGTCGTAGTCACGGTGGACGGCCGCTGCCATGAAGCTGAACGCCGTCGGCGCATTGCCCGCTTCGTGGCCGTCGATGGCGCACACGAGCGCGCCGTCGTAGCCGTCGGGCAGGCCGGCGGTGCGACCTTCGTAGGCGAACGGGACGCCCCAGCCGCCGGCCGCGACTCGGCCGTCGTCGAGAAGGAGGACCTGGTACTCCGGGAAGTACTGCTCGGCCCGGTCGACGTAGGCGCGCGAGATCGGGTCGTGGAAGATGAACTCCGGCCACCGCTCCCGGAACGCCGTCGAGGCCTCCTCGTCCAGGTCGGGCCGGGTGTTTGCCGTCACGCACTCCAGCGCCATGTCTCCATCCTGTCCCAGCGAGTGGCGCGCGATGCCGCCAATCCACAGGTCGTGACTATCTCTCGTCGGTGTGCGGGCACGGGTGCTGGTCAGCCCGCCCAGGTCACGTCGGTGAGAGTAACGACATTCCGGCGTCGATCAAATAGGTGAAAGCGCCTCATCGACCGGCACCGTCCGCCTCTCGCCGGACCGAACCGCTTCGATCTCTTCGTAATAGCCAGGCTTGTTTGTCGCGATAACCGCCAGGCTCCATGCATGGAGGAGCCGACGCAGCTGCCGGTAGCCGGCCGGGTCATGGGCAGCGTCCACCGCATCGTGATACTGGCGGAGAAACTGAGCACGCTCCCGCTCAGGCAGTCCCCGGAGAATTACAGCAGGATCATTGGGATCCTCGGGCTGAATAGGCTCAGCGGACATGCCACCCAGGTTACGTCGTCGGCGCGACGCTGGAACGAGTGCTGAGCCTGGCTCAGAACTCGGTCCACTGGCCGGCGCCGGTGCTGGCTGCTTTCTCGTAGGCCAGCTGCGCGGCGGCCACGTCCTCGACGGCCAGGCCGAGTGACTTGAACAGGGTGATCTCGGTGTCGCTGCGCCGTCCGTCGGCGGTGCCGTTCAGCACCTCGCCGAGCTCGGCTCGCACGTGGTCTGGCCCGATCAGGCCGTCGGCCTGGGCCAGCAAGTAGTCGCCGGACTCGGCCAGCAGCGCGGCCCGGCTGTCGGCGAACAACGCGGCGGCCGCCACCGTGGCACCGTCGATCTCACGGGTGGCGGGCTGGCTGGCGCCGACGGCGTTGATGTGCGTGCCGGGCTCGATCCAGTCTCGCTGAACCACCGGCTCCGGCGAGCTGGTCACCGTGACAATGATGTCGGCCCCGGCTACCGCGTCCCGGACCGACCGCGCGGCGGTGATCTCGGCGCGCACGAGCGGCCGCAGCCGGGCGGCGAGGCCGTCGGCGCTGGCCGGCTCGCGGCCGGCGATCCGGATCCGGCGCAGCGGCCGGGCCTGACTGAGGGCCAGCACGTGCGCGCGGGCCTGCGGGCCGGTGCCGATCACCGCCAGGTCGCCGGCGCCGGGCCGGGCCAGCACGTCGGTGGCCAGCACGGACACCGCGGCGGTGCGGATCTCGGTCAGCGCCGAGGCGTTCAGCACGGCCAGCGGCGTGCCCGTGCCGAAGTCCGACAGCAGCATCAGGCCGATGTGGCTGTCGAGGCCCAGGGCCGGGTTGCCGGGCCGGAGGCTGATGACCTTGAGCCCGTAGGCGACCCGCTCCGGGCCGGGCACCAGTGCCGGCATCAGCGCGGTCCGGCCGCGGACGGCCGGCGAGGACGTCCAGGTGCGCAGCGGCTGGTCAGCCCGGCCCGCGGACAGCTCCGCGAACGCGGCCCGCATCGCGGCCGCGCACTCGGCGTACCCCAGCAAGTCGTGCACCTCGGCGGCCGAGAGTACGAGCAGCTTCATGATCTCGTACCCTAGCCAGCCGGCGGCGGTCCGGCCGGGCTAGCCGCTGCTGCCGTTGTGGTGCACGTCCGCGGTGGCTACCGCGCGCGGGGCGACGGTCAGCTCATCCGCGTGACGGCTGGGGACCGGGCGCCCGGCGATCCGGTAGACGTCCTCGCCGTCCACGGTCTCCTTCTCCAGCAGCAGCTTCACCAGCTCGCCGAGCTCGGTGCGGTGCCCGCGGATCTTGCCGATGGCGTTCTGCTCCGCCTCGCGCAGCAGCCGCGCCACCTCCCGGTCGATGGCCGCCTGCGTGGACTCGGCAAACGGCCGGCTGGACAGGCCCTGCCCGCCGCCGCCCAGGAACACCGAGCCGCCCTCGGGGTAGCCGACCGGGCCCAGCTCCGGGGACAGGCCGAACTCGCGGACCATCTTGGTCGCCAGGTCGGTGGCACTGGCCAGGTCGTTGGCCGCGCCCGTCGACCCCTGGCCGAGCTCGACCAGCTCGGCGGCCCGGCCGCCCAGCCGCACCGCGAGGCTGTCGTTGAGGTAGTCCTCCCCGTACAGGTGCCGTTCCACCAGCGGCAGCTGCTGGGTCACGCCCAGCGCCTGGCCGGCTGGCAGGATGGTCACCTTGGACACCGGGTCGGCATTCTCGGACAGGGCCGCGACCAGGGCATGGCCGGCCTCGTGGATGGCGACGGCGTGCTTCTCCTCGGGCAGCAGGACGTTGGAGCCCTCGCGGCGGCCGAGCAGGATCCGGTCCCGGGCGTTGTCGAAGTCGGCGGCCGTCAGCACTTCGCGGCCCTCCCGGACAGCGAAGATGGCCGCCTCGTTGGCCAGGTTAGCCAGGTCGGCGCCGGAGAAGCCGGGCGTGCCGCGGGCGACGACGTTCAGGTCGACGTCCGCCCCGAGCTTCTTGTCCCGGACGTGCACGGCCAGGATGGCGGCGCGCTCGCGGAGGGTCGGCAGCGGGATGGTGACCTGCCGGTCGAACCGGCCCGGCCGCAGCAGCGCGGGGTCGAGTACCTCGGGCCGGTTGGTGGCGCCGAGCACCACGATGCCCTGGGTCATGTCGAAGCCGTCCATCTCCGACAGCAGCTGGTTCAGCGTCTGCTCGCGCTCGTCGTTGGCCACCACCGCGCCCGAGCCGGCCCGGCGCTGGCCGATGGCGTCGATCTCGTCGACGAAGATGATCGCGGGCGCTCGCTTGCGGGCCTCGGCGAACAGGTCCCGGACCCGGGCCGCGCCGACGCCGACGAACATCTCCACGAAGCTGGAGCCGGCCACCGAGAAGAACGGCACCGACGCCTCGCCGGCCACCGCCCGGGCCAGCAGCGTCTTGCCGGTGCCGGGCGGACCGATCATCAGCGCGCCGCGCGGCGCCATGGCGCCCGCGCGCTGGTAGCGGTCCGGGTGCCGCAGGAAGTCGACCACCTCGCCGATCTCAGCCTTGGCTCCCTCATAGCCGGCCACGTCGGTGAACTTGGTGGTCGGCCGCTCGGCGTCGAACAGCTTGGCCCGCGACCGGCCCACGCCCAGCACGCCCTGCAGGCCGCCGGCCGCACCGCCGCCGGCCCGCGCCATCCGCCGGAACAGATAGAACACCAGGACCAGCGGCAGCAGCAGGATCAGCCAGGACAGCACCTCGGTGCCCAGGCCGGAGCTGGGCTGGTCGGCGCTGACGCTCTGCACGCCCTCCGTCTTGAGCTGGTTGGCGAAAGCCGGGCTGGCGCCGCCGGCGATGACCGTGGTGTAGTCCTTGCCGTTGGTCAGCTTCCCGGTAGCCGGGGTGTTGTTGCCCGACGCGACGCTCTGGAACTCAACGGTCTTGACCTTGTGCTGGGCCACCTGCTGGGTGAACTGGGAGTAGCTCAGGTTGACCGGCGAGGAGACGTGAATCGCCGGCAGGAACAGGTACAGCGCGATGGTGGCCAGCAAGGCAACCGGCCACAGCCAGAACCGCCACTTGGGCGGGGGCGGCGGCGCGGTCTTGACCGGGCGGTCTCCCGGCGGCGGCGGAACCGGCTTCTTGGTCATACCCATGAGTACGCCATCTGGCCGGAAAATATGCCAGCCGCCCCTCGCATACCTCCGATGTCCGCCCAGAGCTGATATTCCGGGCCGCCGGCGGTGCCCGGGCTGGTCAGGCCGGCGCAGGGCCGGAGACCTTGACCAGGATCTGGTTCACGCAGTCCTGAATCTGCTCCTGGCGGCCCGGCAGGTCCCTGCTGGCGAACTGCTGGAGCATTTCCAGCACCAGGTCCTGCTTGTGCAGCAGGTCCAGCTGCTGGCCGCCCATGGCGTGCAGCGCGATCAGCGTCTCGTGGTCGGCGATGGCCCGCTTGTCGCTGGCCGTCTGCGCCCGGTTCGCGCTGACCTGCAGCGAGACCATGATCGACAGCTGCGGCAGGTTGAGGATCGTCAGCAGCAGCGGCCACGGCGTCTTGTCGAAGCCCACCACGTTGCCCGCGAACAGCCAGACCACGATGCCGGTGGTGATGCCGATGAACACCCACATCGAGCCGCAGAACTTATTCACCACGTCGGCGATCTTGTCCAGGATGCTGGTCCCGCGCACCTGGTCCGACACCACCAGCTTCGGCTTGTGCTGCTCCGGAGCGCTGCGGATCTCCTCGGCCCGGCGGTGCACCGCGGCCAGCGCCTGGTCGATCTCCCGGACCGCGGCGCCATCGGTCTTCGGCTTACGCAGGGCAGGTGAGCCGTTAGCCGCGGCAGGCGGGACCGCGGGCGCCGGGGAAGCGACAGGCTGGGACATGGGATCCTCCGCTGGGGGCAGGGCAGACTCCGGGCCGCGGCCCGGCTCGCGCAGTTTTCTGCGGTTATGGTGGCCTCAACCTAGCCCCGCGGCCGTGACTCCGGTACGGCCGGTGTTCTCCGGCTGCGGGCCCGGCGGACCGGCACCTGCGAGGCGGCGTTGACGTTCACGATCATCATTAACGGAGTCCCGCGCGAGATCCGCTCCGACGGCGACGCCACCTTGCTGGCGGCGCTGCGCGCGGCCGGCGTCACCGGCCCGAAGCCGGGCTGCGGGGAGGGCGCCTGCGGCGCCTGCACGGTGCTGATCGGGCGCCGCGCGGTGGCGGCCTGCCAGCTGCCGGCGGCTGAGGCGGCCGGACAGCGGGTCACCACCGCCGAGGGGCTGGCCGAGGACGGCTACCTGCATCCGGTGCAGCAGGCCTGGCTGGAGACCGGGGCACTGCAGTGCGGGTACTGCACGCCGGGCTGGCTGACCGCGACCGCCGCGCTGCTGGGCCGGATCCCAGACCCTGGCGACGAGCGGATCGCCGCGGAACTGGGCAACATCTGCCGGTGCTGTACCTACCCGCGGATCCGCCGCGCCGTCCACCGGGCCGCTGAGCTGCTGGAGCGGCCGGAGTTGCTGAGCCCCGTTCCGGATGGCGCTGTCCCGGACGCTGGCATTCCGGACGCAGGCGTACCGGAATTCCCGGCGGCGGGCGGGCCGCCGCCGGTGCCGTGGGACCTGGCCCGGCAGTCACCGGAGGCGTTCGCCGCCGCGATGCCGGACGGGCTGATGACCGTGGTCGCCGAGGACATGCCGCCCGGCACGCCCGGCCCGGCCCGCCCGGACGACGCGTGGGTGCATGTCGGCGGCGACGGCGCGGTGACCGCCTACACCGGCAAGGTCGAGGGCGGCCAGGGCACCCGGACGGCGCTGGCCCTGCTGGTCGCCGAGGAGCTGGCCGTCCCGGCGGCCGCGGTAACCGTCGCGATGGGCGACACCGGGACCTCGCCATTCGACCTGGGCACCTTCGGCAGCCGGGGCATGCCGCACGCGACTCCCCCGCTGCGGGCCGCGGCGGCCGCCGCCCGCCGGCTGCTGACGCAGGACGCCGCCGCCCGGTTCGGGCTGCCGTCCGGCCAGCTCCGCGCGGCCGGCGGGGTGGTCGCCGGCCCGGACGGCGCGCCGTCGGTCAGCTACGCCGACCTGGTGGCCGGCCAGCGCCGGGTCGAGCGGGTCCCGGCCGGCAGCGAGGTCACGGCGGCCAGTGACTGGCGGGTCGCCGGGCAGGCCGCCCCGGCGGCGGGCGCGGCCCGCGCGGCGACCGGCGCCAAGCAGTTCCCCGCCGACCTGAGCCTGCCCGGCATGCGGCACGGCTGCGTGCTGCACGTGCCCGCCCACGGCGCGCGGCTGGTCAGCGCCGACACCACGGCGGCGGCCGCGCTGCCCGGCGTGACGGTGGTCGCCGACGGCGACCTCATCGGCGTCGTTGCCGGCACCGCGGCGGCCGCCCGCCGGGCGCTGGGCCAGGTTCAGGCGCGCTGGCAGGCCGCCGAGTGGGACGAGCCGGATCCGGTGACGCCGCAGACCCTCCAGGCGTGGCTGCGCGCGCACCCGGCCGCCGGCGGCGCGGGAATGCAGGCGCCGTTCGCGCAGGACCAGGGCGATGCCGCGGCCGCGCTGGCGGCCGGCCCGGTCCGCCGCGACGCGACCTACACCGCCGCCTACGTCGCGCACGCCCCGCTCGAGCCGCGGTCCGCGCTAGCGCGGTGGCGCGACGACGGCGGGCTGACCGTGTGGACCGGCACCTCGACGCCGTTCCGGGCCCGCGGCGAGCTGGCCGCCGCGCTCGGCCTCGACGAGAGCGGCGTGCAGGTCGTGGTGCCCGACTACGGCGGCGGGTTCGGCGGCAAGCACGGCAGCGACGTGGCGCTGGAAGCAGCGCGGCTGGCCCGCGCGGCGCGCGCCCCGGTCCACGTGCAGTGGACCCGGCAGGAGGAATTCCAGAACGGCTACCTGCGCCCGGCCGCCGTCATCGACATCAGCGGCTCGGCCGGGCCCGGCGGCGAGCTGACCGGCTGGTCGCAGGTCAACATCAACTCCGGCGCGGCCGGCCTGGCGCACCCGTACCGGATCCCGCACCAGCGGCTGCGCTTCCAGCCCGCCGTGTCGCCGCTGGCCGCCGGCTCCTACCGGGCGCTGGCCGCCACCGCCAACAACTTCGCCCGCGAGTGCCACCTCGACGACCTGGCTGCCGCGGCCGGCGCCGACCCGGTGGAGTTCCGGCTGGCTCACCTGGACGACGAGCGACTGGCCGCGGTGCTGCGCGCGGCGGCCGCGGCGATCGGCTGGCCGGGCCCGGCAGGCGGCCCGGCGAGCGGAGGCGGCCCGGCGAGCGGAGGCGGCCCGGCCGGCGCAGGCGGTCGCGAGGGCGCCGGGATCGCGGCGGGCCGGGAGAAAGACGGCCGGGTCGCCACCGCCGCCACTGTCCGGGTCGCGGCGGACGGCACGCTGACGGTGCTGCGCCTGGTCACCGCCTTCGACTGCGGCGCCATCGTGCATCCCGACGGCCTGGTCAACCAGGTCGAGGGCGCGGTCATGATGGGCCTGGGGCCAGCGCTGTTCGAGGCCATCGACTTCGCCGGCGGCCGGATCCGCAACGCCGGGCTGGGCTCCTACCGGGTGCCGCGGCTGGCCGACCTGCCCGAGGTCGAGGTGCTGCTGCTCGACCAGCCCGACCTGCCGCCCGCCGGGGGCGGCGAGACGCCCATCATCGCGGTCGCCCCGGCCATCGGCAACGCGATCTTCGCGGCCTGCGGCGTCCGGCTGCGCTCGATGCCGCTGGCCCCGGGCGGCCGGGTGCCGGTGCCGCCGGCCGCGGGCAGCCCCGGCTGACCTGCGCGACGGCCCGGCCGCCGCCGGCTACCGATGAGATTCCCCCGGCGGGCCGGTCACCCCGGTACGGCCCCGCACTCGGGGCCGGCAGGCGGAAAGGAGAGCATCATGGCCCAGCCGGTCGTTCACTTCGAGATCATCGGAACGGACCCGGAGCGGCTGCGCAGCTACTTCGGCGAGCTGTTCGGGTGGGAATTCGACACCAGCGCCCCGGTCGCCCCGGAGGTGTCAGAGCCAGCCAATTACGGCTTCGTGGCCCCCGTCACGACCAGCGACGGAACCGGGATCGCGGGCGGTGTCGGCGGCGGCGCGGGCTACGACGGCCGCGTCCTGTTCTACATCGGCGTTCCGGATGTCGAGGCCGCCCTGCAGCGCGCCGAGCGCCTCGGCGGCAAGCGCCAGATGGGCCCGGCCCGGGCGCCGACGGGCCTGGTGGTGGGCCATTTCACTGATCCGGAGGGCCACCTGATCGGGGTCGCCGGAACCGGCTGACCACCAGGACCTGGCTGGCCCGGGCGGCGCGGGCCCGACGGCCGGCCAGGCCGGTCGGCCGAGTCGCCGCGCTAACATCAGCGCGTGACCTGGGCGGCGGTAGCGGGCTTCTTCCTGGCCGTCCTGCCGCTGGTCATGACGCCCGGCGCGAGCTTCACGCTGGCCACCCAGCGCGGTCTGGACGGTGAGCGGGGCGCGGCCGGCTGGGTCATCGCCGGCACCGGCACCGGGATCTGCATCCACGCGACGCTGGCCGGGCTCGGACTATCGGTCCTGGTGATGCGCTCCGCGCAGCTGTTCGCGGTGCTGAAGCTCGGCGGCGCCGCGTACCTGATCGGCCTCGGGCTGCTCACCATCTGGCGGGCCCGGCGCGGCCAGTCAGGCCGCCCAGCGGCACGCTCGCTGCCGTGGGCGGGCCACCACGCCTACCCGCAGGCCGTGCTGGCCAACGTGCTGAACCCGAAGGCAGCCGGGGTCTACCTGACGCTGGCCCCGCAGTTCCTGTCCGCCCGTGAGGTGGGCGTCGGCCCGCTGCTGATCCTGGCCACCGCGCACGTGGCGGCCATGGCCGGGTGGCTCGGCGCGTGGAGCCTCCTGCTGGTGCGCGCCCGCCGGCTGACCCGCTCGGGTAGCTTCCGCGCCTGGATCAGCCGGATCGGCGGGGTCGTCCTGATCGGGCTGGGCGTCCGGACCGCGGCGACGGCGTAGCGCGGACGCACCGCTACCGGGGCGCCGGGCCCTGCTCGCGGGCGCGGACCAGGCCGGTCTGGTAGGCGAACACCACCAGCTGGGCCCGGTCGCGGGCACCGAGCTTGGTCATCGCCCGGCTGACATGGGTCTTGGCGGTGGCCGGGCTGAGCACCATCGACGCCGCGATCTCGTCGTTGCTCAGCCCGTGCGCCACCAGGGCGACGACCTCCCGCTCGCGGCTGGTCAGCCGCTCCATGCCGGCCGGCTCCAGCGCGTCCGGCGGCCGGGCGACGAACTCGGAGATCAGCCGCCGGGTGATCGACGGCGACAGCAGCGCGTCGCCGCGCTGCACCACAAACAGCGCCGAGACCAGCTCGGCCGGGTCGGTGTCCTTGAGCAGGAAGCCGCTGGCCCCGGCCCGCAGCGCGCGGAAGACGTACTCATCCAGGCCGTAGTTGGTGAGGATCACGACCCGGACGCCGGCCAGTTCCTGATCACCGGCGATCTGCCGGGTCGCCTCGATGCCGTCCAGCACCGGCATCTGCACATCCATCAGGACGATGTCGGGCCGGTGCTGGCGGGCCAGCGCCACGCCCTGCCGCCCATCGGCAGCCTCGGCGATGACGTCGATGTCGTCCTCGGCGTCGAGCAGCGCGCGGATCCCGCTGCGGATCAGCGCCTGGTCATCGACCAGCAGGATGCGGATCATGACCGGCCCGCCAGCGGCAGGTCGGCCCGGACGGTGAAGCCGCCGCCGGGCCGCGGGCCCGCGGTCAGGGCACCGCCCAGCGAGGTCACGCGCTCGCGCATCCCGATCAGGCCCAGGCCCGGCACCGCGGGCGGCCGGGACGGGCCGGCTTCGTCATCATCGACCTGCACGGTCAGCTCGCCGGGGGTGTAGCACAGCCGGACGGCGGCGCTGGCCTGCCCGGCGTGCCGGGTGACGTTGGTGAGCGCCTCCTGGACGATCCGGTAGACGGCCTGGTCCACCTCGGGCGGCAGCGACCGCTGCGGCCCGGTCACCGACCAGGTAACCGTCAGGCCGGCCGCCCGCATCCGGGCCAGCAGGCCGGGAACCCGCTCCAGGCCGCTCGGGCCGGCCTCGTCGTCGGCGCGCAGCACCCCCAGGGTGGCCCGCAGTTCCCGCGCGGCGTCCTGGCCCGCCTCCTGGATGGCCAGCAGCGGCGCCGGGACCTCCTCGCCGCGGCGGCGGGCCAGGTGGGCGGCGACGCCGGCCTGCACCTGGACCACCGAGATGCTGTGGGTAAGCGAGTCGTGCAGCTCGCGGGCGATGCGCAGCCGTTCCTGCGCGGCCAGATGCCGGGCCGCCTCGTCGCGGCCGCGCTCTGCCTCGAGCGCGCGTTCTTCGAGGTCACGGACGTGCAGCTGCCAGATACGGGCGGTCACTACCGTGACCCCGGCGGACACCAGCCAGCCGGTCACGAACAATCTTCGCCAGAGTCGGTCAGTGCGCATCTTCTGAGCCTAGAAGCCTGGCGCCCGCGCGCATCCTGCCGGGGACGTGCTTTACGGCTACTCCCCCGGTGGTAGTCCGGCGGTTTCCGGCCCGCCGGCCGGGCAGCGCAAACAGTCATCGCCAGGGCGACGACGGCGGGCCTGCCGGAAGCCAGCATCGAAGGCATGGATACCAACACAGCCGGCCGCGCGCCGGCCAGCACCGGGAGGCCGGCGCCGCGATCGAGGTGGCCGGCCTGGTGAAGCAGTTCGGCGGTGCCCCGGCAGTCGACGGCCTGGACCTGACCGTGCCCCGCGGGGGCGTGCTCGGCCTGCTCGGGCCGAACGGCGCGGGCAAGACCACCACGATCCGCATCCTCGCCACCCTGACCCGGCCCGATGCCGGCACCGCCCGCGTCCTGGGCCATGACGTCGTCGCCGAGGCGGCCGCGGTACGCCGCCTGATCGGTGTCACCGGCCAGTCCGCGACCATCGATGACAACCTGACCGGCGCGGGAGAACCTGCAGCTGCAAGGGCAGCTGCTCGGCCTGCGCGGCCCGGCGGCACGGGCCCGGGGGGCGGCGCTGCTGGCGGAATTCGGCCTGGCGGGCGCCGCGCGGCGGCCGGTGCTGACCTACTCCGGGGGCATGCGGCGGCGCCTGGACCTGGCCTGCCGGCTGGTCGTGCCGCCCGCGCTGCTGTTCCTCGACGAGCCGACCACGGGCCTGGACCCGCAGAGCCGCAATGCTGTCTGGGCGACGGTCCGGGAACTGGTCCGGCAGGGAACGACGGTCCTGCTGACCACCCAGTACCTGGAGGAGGCCGACCAGCTGTCGGACCAGATCGTCGTGCTCGACCACGGCCAGGTGATCGCCAGCGGGACGCCGGGCCAGCTCAAGGCCGCCGCAGGCACCGGCGTGCTGCGCATCCGGCTGGCCGAGCCCGGTGACCGGGAGCTGGCCCGGCAGGTGCTGACCGCCGCGCTGCAGGTCGCGATCGCCCGCGACAGTGACCCGGCCGTGCTGACGGCCCGGATCGCCGGCACTGGCGCTGACCAGGCCGGCGACCAGCAGGGCTCGGCGGCGGTCGCCTGGGCCATCGCCCGGCTGGCCGGCGACGGGATCGGCGTAGCGGCGTTCTCGCTGGGCCAGCCGAGCCTGGACGAGGTGTTCCTGGGCCTGACCGGCCACGCCACCGACCACGCAGCGCAGGAGGCAGCGGCATGAGCGAGGCGCAGGGGCGCGGCAGCGCCTGGGCTGAGGAGCGCAGCGACGCGGGAAGGCGGCGCCTCAAGGCGCCCCGGAGACGAGCGGGAGGCACAGCATGACCACCATCACGGCAATCGCGCCCGAGACCCAGGTCCGGCCAGTGCCGGCCGGACCACGGCCGGCCGGGCCGCTGCGGTCCAGCCTCATCCTGGCCCGCCGCGCGCTGCTGCGGATCCGGCATGAACCCGAGCAGCTGGCCGACTCCATCGCCATCCCGGTCTTGTTCACGCTGCTGTTCACCTACCTGTTCGGCGGGGCGCTGGCCGGGTCCACCCATGCCTACCTGAGCTTCCTGCTGCCCGGCACGCTGGTCCTGGCGGTGGTGCTGATCACCACCAGCGCCGGGCAGAGCCTGTGCGCGGACAAGACCAGCGGCGCGCTGGACCGGTTCCGGTCCATGCCCGTGTGGCAGCCGTCGGTGATCGCCGGCAGCCTGCTGGGCGATGTAGTCCGCTACCTGACCGGCTCGGTCCTGGTCCTGGGGCTGGGCGTGGCCATGGGCTACCGGCCCGCCGGCGGCGCGGGGGGCGTCCTGCTGGCCGTGGCGCTGATCATGATCTTCGCGTTCAGCATCTCCTGGATCTGGACCACCCTGGGCCTGCTGCTGCGCTCAGCGCAGTCCGTCATGACGATCAGCTTCATGGTGCAGTTCCCGCTGACGTTCGCCAGCAACGTCTTCGTGAACCCGGCGACGATGCCCGGCTGGCTGCGCGCCTTCGTCACCGTGAACCCGGTCAGCCACCTGGTCACCGCCGAGCGCGGCCTGATGAACGGAACAGCCACTGTCAGCCAGGTCGGCTGGGTACTGCTGGCCTGCGCCGCCCTCATCGCCGTCTTCGGCTCGCTCACCATGCGGCTGTACCGCACCCGGCGCTAGCCGGGCCGCGGCAGCCGGCGGGTCAGCCGGGGGTAACCGCGCAGTCGCGGTCATACGTGGCACGGGCGCACTCGATCTGCTCGATGTGCGCCTCTGCCCACGCCTTCATGGCCTCGACGACCGGCAGCAGGCTCGCGCCGACCGGGGTGAGGCAGTAGTCGACCCGGACCGGCACCGACGGGGTCACCGTCCGGGTGACCATGCCGTCGCGCTCGAGGGAGCGCAGGGTCTGGGTGAGCATCTTCTGGCTGACCCCGGCGATGATCCGGCCCAGGTCGCTGTAGCGCTGCGCGCCGGGCGCCAGCGCGCACAGGACCAGCGTGACCCACTTGTCGCTGATCCGGTCCACGACCTTGCGGGCCGGGCAGTCAGCCAGGAACGCGTCGTACTCCGCGCGGGCCTGCTCCCGGCGCTGGGCGGCGGTCAGGGTGGGCACGGCACCTCCCGGTATCCAGCGCACTTCCAAGTGCGCCTGCTGCTTCCGGATGAAGAGTAGCTCTCCATCGGTTCGTGTCAACCGTGTACAAGCCAGACACCCGAGGAGGACGCAATGCGTGCAGTAGTTGTTCGTGAGTTCGGCGGCCCGGACGTGCTGGAGATCGCCGAGGTGCCGGTGCCCGAGCCGGGCCGCGGCCAGGTGCGGATCCAGGTCGCGGCGGCCGGGGTCAACCCGGTGGACATGGCGACCCGCGCAGGCTGGATGAACGAGCTGGGACCGGGCGTGCTCGGCTCCTGGCCGGAGGTCGGAATCGGCTGGGACGTCGCCGGTGCGGTGGCGGCCGTCGGCCCGGACGTGACCGGATTCGCCGCCGGGGACAAGGTGATCGGGCTGCGGGACCGGCTGGACCAGCCGACCGGAGCCTACGCTGACCAGATCGTCCTGGACGCCGCAGATGTCGCCCGGCTGCCCGACGGCACGGACCCGGTGGCCGCCGCGACGCTGCCGCTCAACGGGCTCACCACGGTGCAGGGGCTGGACGCGCTGGGCCTGACCGCGGGCCAGACGCTGCTGGTCACCGGCGCGGCCGGCGGCCTGGGCGGGTACGGGGTGGAACTGGCGTCGCTGCGCGGGCTGCGGGTCGTCGCCGCCGCGGGCGCTGAGGATGAGGAGCTCGTGCGCAGCATGGGCGCGGAGTTCTTCGTGCCGCGGTCAGCGCACCTGGCGACGGCCGTCCGCGAGCTGGTGCCGGGCGGAGCGGACGCCGCATTCGACGCCGCCGTGCTGGGCCTGCCCGCCCTGGACGCGGTCCGCGGCGGCGGCGCGTTCGCGGCCTTCGTCGGGAACGGGCCCGCTGCGCTGCGCGGCATCCGGGTCGAGGCGGTGCACATCCGCGCCGACGGCCGGGCCCTGGCCGGGCTGGCCGCCCTCGCCGGGGCGGGCCAGATCAGCCTCCGCGTGGCCGGGACCTATCCGCTGACTGAGGCGGCGGCGGCCCACGAGCGACTGGCCAAGGGCGGCCTGCGAGGCCGGCTGGTCCTCATCCCCTGAGCGGAGCTCCGCCGGGTATCCGCACGTGACTCACCCGGCCGTGCTGGACGAGGGGGGCAACCCGGCCGGGTGAGCGTCGGCGGCCGGCTACCGGCGTGACGACGCGATCGTGGGCTCCGGTACCGGGCTGGTGACCGGCGGGCCAGCGCTGCTGGCCCGCCGGCGGGCGGTGACGCCGAAGTAGTCGGTGCCGCGGTAGCGCCGGGCGTCCCCGCCGCCGACCCGGGGCTGCGGCACCAGGTACGGGATGCGCTTGGAGCAGTGCACGTAGGCCTCGGTAACCCGGACCACGACCCACTGCACCGGCCGGCGGCCGTTGTTGTCGGGCTCGGGCAGGTCCAGGTCGAGCTCGGCCATCTGGTCGGGCGTGACGATCCGGGCGTCGCCGTTCACGTGCAGGCCGATGAGGTCGCGGGTGAAGTCGACCAGGAAGATCCCGATGTGCGGGTTGTTCAGCATGTTGCCGAGACTGGCCAGCACGCCGTTGCCCCGGTACTCCGGATAGGCGATGGTCCGGTAGTTCAGGATCCGGATGAAGCCGGCCGGGCCCGCCCGGAAACTGCAGTCGCACTCGCCGGACTTGTCGCTGGTGGCGATGAACGCCATCTCCATGCGCTGGATGAACTCCTGCATGGCCGGGGTCAGCTCGTCGGTGACCTGCTTGCTGTAGAACTGCTGGGCCCGCTGCGCGGTGCCGTACTGCTCCTGCATGATCCGTTCGCCGGCGCTGCCAGGCTGGTGCCCGGGCGCACTGCTCCGGCGCCCCGGCAGCAGCGCCCGGATTGCTAGATCGAGGACTGTCATCGCCCGCCCTTTCCGATCAGGATCGTTCAGGCTGCCGGCGGCCCGCGTGGTCACGGCGGGCAGTCCGGCAGGCCCGCAGCACCTACAGTGGCCCCGCGGTCCGGACGAATTTGTTGCACTCGCCTTGACGCCTGTCTTGCGCCCCAGGTCAGGTGCTGCTGGTGACGGCGAGACGGCCGGCCAGCAGGACGTAGGTGGCGGCGAAGGTGCGGCGCATGCCGGTCACGACACGGGGCCGGGCCAGTACCTGGCGGCGCATCGTGGCGGCGAAGCTGCCGTACAGCGCGAAGACCGCGAACGTCACCGCCATGAACACCAGGCTGAGCCAGGTCATCTGCAGCCAGCCGTCCGGCGTCCCGGCCGGCACGAACTGCGGCAGGAAGGCGAAGAAGAAGATCGTCAGCTTCGGGTTGAGGAGGTTGATCAGCACCGCGGTTCCGATGACCCGCGGCGACGAGGCCGGGGCCGGGGAGTCCGCCACGGTGAGCTCGGACTTGTCGCGCCAGGTCTGCCACGCCAGGTACAGCAGGTAGGCCACGCCCAGCCACTTGATCGTCTGGAAGGCAGTCGCGCTGGCGTTCAGCAGCGCCGCCAGGCCGGTGATGGCGGTGACCATGTGCGGGAGCACGCCGAGCGTGCAGCCGAACGCGGCGACGATGCTCGCCCGCCGCCCGCGGGACAGGCCCGCGCTGATCGTGAAGACCGCGCCGGTACCCGGGGTGGCCACGACAACCAGCGTCGTGAGCAGGAACGCCACGCTCATCTTCGACCTCGCAATCGGGGGCGGCGCACAGCACGCTACTCCGCGGCGGAGCGGAGCAGCATGCCGCGGCCTAGCGGCTGCCCGCCGAGTCCAGCAGGTCCCGCAGCACGGTGGTGTAGGTGTCCAGCGCGGCCCGGCCGGAGTGGGTCAGCGCGACCGAGGTCCGCGCGCTGACCCCGCTGCCGTTCCGCTCCGTGGTCACGTACCCGGCGTCGGCGAGCTTGCGCAGGTGCGTGATCAGGTTGCCGGGCGTCAGCTCGATCACGTCCTGCAGCCGGGTGAAGGACAGGTCATCGCCCTCGGGCAGGGCGGCCAGCGTCACCATGATGCGCAGCCGGGCCGGCACGTGGATGACCGGGTCCAGGGCAGCCGGGCTCATGCCCGGCGCAGCCGGGGCTCGAGGGCGGCCATCGCCAGGATCCCGCCGCCGCCGGCCAGCGCGCCGACGGCCAGGCTGGTCACCGGGCCGGCCCAGGCGCCGCCGGCCGCAACGGCCAGCAGCCACAGGCCCAGGGCCAGCCGCGGCCAGTCGGGCCGGGCCGCGAGAGCCGAGCTGGCCACGAAGACCAGGCCCGCGACCAGCATCGGGATGGACTCGCCCAGCAGCTCGACCAGGGGCCGGCTGGCCCCGGCGTGCCACAGCGCCTGCTTCTCGGTCTCCAGCGCCGCGAACCCGGCGCCCAGCGCCAGGCAGAAGATGCCGCGCTGCAGCTCGGACCGGCCGCGGACGCCGGCGGCGGCGGCGTCCACGACGTTCGCGGTGACGGCTGCGGCAGCGACGAACAGCAGGAGGGCCAGCAGCAGCGTCGCCCAGGCCGGCCCGGTAAAGGGCCGCTGGCCGCGGACCGACAGCCACATGGCCCCGTAACTGACCAGCACGACGACTCCCCAGACGAGGAAGACCACCGGCCGCCGGACGCGGAGCTCCCGCCGGGCTCGCTCACCCGCCTGCGCCACGATGGCTGCCGCGCCGCGCGGGTCCAGCCCGTCGTCCATGCCGGTTCCGCCGGTCCTGCCAGCTGTCTCGCTCATGGCTGGCCTCCTTCACTTTGTGCTGCAAAGCTAGCTCGCTTTGCAGCACAAAGTCAAGGGCTGGCCCGGGATCAGCCCGTCGTCAGCGGCCCGGCCGGCGCAGCCGGGCCGGCCAGGCCGCTGATCAGGTGCTCAGCCGCGCACGCTGATCAGGGTGAGTAGAACCACGGGTGGCGCAGGTCCAGGAACTCGGGCTGGCCGATGCTGAGCTTGTCCATCTCCTCCATCTGCGCCCGCAGTTCCG
The DNA here is from genome assembly GCA_963780555.1 of uncultured Actinomycetota bacterium. Taxonomy (GTDB): domain Bacteria; phylum Actinomycetota; class Actinomycetes; order Streptosporangiales; family Streptosporangiaceae; genus DASUBV01. The sequence goes on from CAWACD010000002.1 coordinate 2,975,920, forward strand.
GCGGCGGCTCCTTGCGCTCCCCCTCGCGGGCCGCCTGCTCGGAGGTGAAGTACAGGGCCATCGTGTACTGCCCGTCCGGCTCCCCGACGGCCACGCTGCCCAGCACGTCCGGCCGGTAGGCGGCCCACTCGTCCGGGCTCTCGGTCATCAGCTCCCGCGCCCGGTCCGGGTCACTGCCCCGGCCCTGCATGACCTGGACGAAGCCGGCCGTGTCCGGGTCGCCGGTCACGTCGGCGGTCACGTCCGTGCTGTCGTGGAACTCGACATCACCGGCGAACAGCCGGGAGGTCTGATCCCACCACTGGCCCTGCTCCGGCCGGGCGTTGTTGCGCCGGGCCGCGTCCTCGGACTCGAACCGGGCCAGCGCGACGAACTGGCCGTCGTCGGTCACCCCGGCCGTGGATCCCAGCCAGCCTGGCGCCCCGTCCGCCAGCTGCTCTGACCAGTGGTCAAGCGCGGCATGCACCTGCTCGGCATCTCGCACCTGACCACGGATTACCTGCACAAACATCGCGAGCTCCCCCTTTCGGCTCCCCCAGCCGCACCGCTCTTCCTCCACGCTATGCCGGCCGCCGGCTGCCCGGCTAGGCCAGGAAGTCCGCCAGCTCCCGGTTCAGCTCTGCGTGATCATTGGCCGGGACCGAGTGATGCGAGGCCCCGGCCAGCAGCACGACCCGCGCCGCCGGCAGCAGCTCCCGCGCCCTGGCCTCGATGCTGGCCGCATCGTGGGACCGGCTGCGCTGGGCCAGCAGCACCAGCACCGGCATTGCCAGCGCCCGCAGCCGCGCCGCGGCCGGCTGCCCCGGCAGCACGATCCTCGATCCGCGGAATTCACCGCTGAGCGCGTGCACGGTCAGCGCCGCGTCGTCCAGGTCGCTGCGCCCGCCGGTCTCCCAGCCGATCAGGGCCCGGCTGCGCCGCTCGGCCGGGCGCAGCAAGGCCGGCACCGCGTGCAGCCGGTAGGCCAGGCCCAGCCCGGCAAAGCAGTCCGTCGGGTCCAGCAGCGCCAGCCGGGTGACCCGGTCGCTCTGCCGCGCGGCGAAACTCAGCGCCAGCCAGCCGCCGTAGGAGTGCCCGCACAGCGCCGCGGTGTCCAGCCCGAGCTCACCCAGGACCCCGTCCAGCCAGTCCAGCAGGTCCTGCGGCCGCCGGGCCGCCCGCCCGGCCGCGACGCTCAGCCCCGCGGCACCGACCGGGTCGACCCCGTACACCCGGTGGCTTCCGCTCAGGGACCGGGCGGTGGCGAACCACACGGCGGCGGTGGCCCCGTGGCCGGGCAGCAGCACGACCGGCGGCCCGTCCGGCGGCCCGCAGGCCAGCACGTGCGTGGTGCCGAACTCGCCGCCGATGTCCAGCTGGGTGAGCGGCTGCGGCCAGCGCCCGGCCAGCTCCGCATAGGCCGCCGCGAAGCGCTGCGCGGCGGCCGGGGACCGGAACCGGCGGGCCAGCTCGGCCGTGTCCGCCATGACTGCACCTCCGGGAGACTGGGAAATCTTCTCGCTCAACGATAATCTCGTTTAGCGAGAGAAAGGAAGCCCGTGCCGGACACCAAGCCTGGACTGCCGCTGTTTCACCAGCTCCGCGAGCTGTCGGTCGAGTTCGAGCTGTCCCGGGGCGCCTTCGCCCGGCTGCACGGGCTGCACCCGACCGACCTGCGGGCCCTCATCCAGCTCCTGGACGCCGGCCGGGCCGGGCACCGGGCGACGCCCGGCTGGCTCGGCGACCAGCTGGGCCTCAACTCGGCCGGCACCACCACGCTGATCGACCGGCTGGAGCGGCTCGGCCACGTGCGGCGGGTCCGGGACACCCGCGACCGCCGCAAGGTCTTCCTGGAGGTCACCCCGGCTGCTGCCGAGCTCGGCTGGTCGTTCTTCGGCCCGCTAATCGACGCATCGGTGGCCGGGATGGCCGCCTTCACGGCAGCCGAGCTGGACACGGTGCGGCGTTTCCTGGCCGCGATGATCAGCGTCGCCGCAACCCAGCGGGCCGGCCTGCCAGCTCCCTAGCCCTGGAGCCTCCGGGACGCCCTTTGTGACGGCGTCTTCCCTCGTCGCGGGCTCCTCAGTCCAGACGCCGCCGGGCGCCCCTCCAGCCCGGCCCGCTGACCGCAGCCGGCTCAGGCCGGGGCGATCACGTGCCGCCGGACGTGCTCGAACACCACGGAGGTACGCACGTCGGCGACCTCGGTGCGCTTGGTCAGCCGGTCCAGCACGAAGTCCTGCAGCGCCTGCGGGCTGTCCACCGCGACGTGCACCATGATGTCCTCGAAGCCGGTGGTGATGTAGACGCTGAGAGTCTCGGGCAGTGCGGCCACGAAGTCACGGAAGCCGTGCATCACCGCCCGCGACTGCGGCCGCAGCCGGACCGAGACCATCGCCTGGACCGGCCGGCCGATCTTCGCCAGGTCCACGGCGGCGTGGTAGCCGGTGAGCACCCCGCGGGCGCGTAGCCCCCGGATCCGCTCCAGGCTGGTCGACGGGGCGACCCGCAGCTCGGCGGCCAGGTCCCGGTTGGCCCGCCGGCCGTCGGCCTGCAAAGCGGCCAGCAGCGCCGAATCAAGTTCGTCCATGCGCCGTCTCATCTCCTGATTGCCGAATTATGTTCGGAGGCTGTGGCGCGCCTCCGGGTGAAAGCCTAGCTTCGGTAAGCATGACCGACTATGAGCCTGTCCGTTTCGAATCCAAGATCGCCCTCGTGCTGCGCGCGGACCTGCCCGCCTGGCAGAAGCTGAACATGACCGCGTTCCTGGCCTCCGGGATCGCGCACGCGGCCGCGGAGTCGGTCGGCAAGCCCTACTACGACGCAGACGGGACCGAGTACCTGGCCATGTTCGGGCAGCCGGTCATGGTGTTCGGCGGCACCGCGGCCGAGCTGACCCGCACCCTGGACCGGGCGCTGTCGCGCGGGATCACCCCGGCGGTGTTCACTCAGGAGCTGTTCAGCACGGGGCATGACTCGGCCAACCGGGCCGCGGTAGCGGCGGTCCCGCGGGCCGGGCTGGACCTGGCCGGGCTGGCCCTGCGGGGCGACCGGCGCGATGTCGACAAGATCACTAAGGGCCTGCACCTGCACGCCTGATGCAGATCCGCGGCCCGCGGGGGCTGGTCAGATCCGGCTGGCGTGGCAGCATGGAGTCATGGACGCCGACCGGGAAACCGCCTTTGCGGACAAACTGGCTGAAGTGGGCCGGCGTGTCGGCCAGACGATGGATGACGCCCGGGCCCGGCTGCAGCCGACCCTGGACGCCATCAGCGAGGCGGCCAGCCGCCCGGAGGTCCGGGCGGTCATCAACCGGGCCGAGAAGGTCATGCGGCTGCGGCCGTGCCTGTGCTGGTGCCCGCGGGCTCATCCCGAGGACCGCGGCATCTGCGAGGTGCTCGACGCGGTGATCACCGGGCACCTCAGCTCGGCGGCGCTCGGCGAGATGGACGTGCCGATCTGCGCCCCGTGCGCGGCGGCCCGCGCTGCGCGCGAGTTCGACGGCGGCACGAGCGAGCGCGCCAGCTAGCAGTCCGGCGGCCAGGCGGGAGGCCCGCGAGTCGCGGAGCCTCCGGGTCGCGTGACCACGCGGCCGGGTGCCGGGCCCGTAAATCGCGGAGCAGCGCGAGCGACTGACATTAGCCTGAGGCCATGACCGAGTCATTCGCCTCGCCCGCCGGGACCCGGCGGCCGCCCGGCGGCCGGATCGTGCTCCGCACGGCGCGGCGCACGATCGCGGAGTCGCTCTACCTGCTCACCGCGCCGGCCACCGCCGCGGCCGGGCTGCTGGCGGTGCTCGACTGGCCTGATGGCGGGAACGGCCTGCCTGCTGCGTGCCGGGCGGATCGGCGGCCGCGGCAGGCGCGCTGGCTCCGGCCCGCTGGTTCGCTGACCTGGAACGCTGGCGGATCGGCCGGGTCCGCCCGGCGGCGGCCGGGGCGGCGGGAGCAGTCCCGCGGCCGAGAACGCAGCGGGCCGCCGCAGCATCCGATCCCGGGCTGTGGCTCGACGTGGCGCATGCGGTGGTGGTGCTCCCGGTCGCGCTGGTCACCGCGGTGGTGACGGGGCTGTGGTGGTTCATCGGCCTCGGTGCCGCCACGCACGGCCCTGCGCAACTGGGGCGAGATGCCGTCCGGGTCGCTGGCGCCGATGACCTTGCATGCGGGCAGCGCCCAGTCCCACATCGGCCTCAGCCTGGGGATCACCTCGCCGGGCGGGCGGCTCGCCTTCGGGACCGCTGTCGGCGTGCTCGTGCTGCTGGCCCTGCCGCTGGTGACCCGGGCGTGCGTCGCCGTCCAGGCCCGGCTGGGGCAGGCGCTGCTGTCGGACGCGTCCGCGCTGCACCGCCGGATCAGCGGGCTGGAGCAGGAGCGGGACACCGCCCGGGCGCAGACCGTCGCCGCGGTGACCGCCGAGGCGGCCGCGCTGCGCCGGCTCGAGCGCGACATCCACGACGGGCCGCAGCAGCGGCTGGTCCGCCTGGCGATGGAGCTGGGCCGCGCCCAGCATCACTTCGACAGCAGGCCGGAGGCCGTCCGGGAGGCGCTGGCCGACGCGATCAGCCCAGGCCCAGGAGGCACTGGAGGAGCTGCGGGCCCTGTCGCGGGGCATCGCCCCGCCGGTCCTGGCCGACCGCGGCCTGCGCGAGGCGCTCACCGCCCTGGCCGCGCCGCTCCGCCGTCCCCGCCGAGCTGGACGCCGGGCCGCTGGATCGCCGGCTGGACGCGGCCGTCGAGACGGCCGCGTACTTCGTGGTCGCCGAGGCGCTGACCAACGTGGCCAAGCACAGCCAGCGCCCGCCGGTGCGTGATCGGGCTGCGCCACGGCGGGGGAACCCTGCGGGTCTGGGTGACCGACGACGGGACGGGCGGCGCGGCGCTGGCCAAGGGACACGGGCTGCGGGGCCTGGATGACCGGCTGCGCGCGGCCGGCGGCCGGCTGCGGGTCGACCAGTCCCGGCGGCGGCCCGACGACGATCAGCCGCCGAGCTGCCGTGCCGCTGAGCCCGGACGCGGCGGCGGCCGGGCCGCCGCCGGACGCGACGACCCGCGACCCGCTGCGGATCGTCGTGGCCGACGACGCGGTGCTGCTGCGCGAGGGCCTGGTCCGGCTGCTGGCCGAGGACGGTCACCAGGTGGTGGCCGCGGTCGGCGACGGCCCCGCCCTGGTGGAGGCGGTGCTCACGCACCGCCCGGACGTGTCGGTCGTCGACGTGCGGATGCCGCCGACCACACCGACGAGGGCCTGCGCGCGGCGATCACCGCCCGCGCGCAGCTGCCCGGCGCCCCCATGCTGGTGCTCAGCCAGTACGTGGAGGCGTCCTACGCCGCCGACCTGCTCGCGGACGGCTCCGGCGCGGTCGGCTACCTGCTGAAGGACCGGGTCGCCAGGGTCGAGGAGTTCCTGGACGCCCTGCGCCGGGTCGCCCGCGGCGCGACGGTGCTCGACCCGCAGGTCATCGCCCAGCTGCTGGCCGGCCAGCGCCGGGACAACAGCCCGCTGGCCGCGCTGACCGCGCGGGAACGGGAACTGCTGGCGCTGATGGCCGAGGGCCATTCCAACACCGCCATCGCCCAGCGGCTGGTGCTGTCGGCCAGCGCGGTGGAAAAGCACATCGGCAACATCTTCGCCAAGCTCGGCCTGCCGCCCGACGACGCCCAGCACCGCCGGGTGCTCGCCGTCCTGGCCTACCTCGGGGCCTGAGCCCGGCCGCCTGCGCCCTGCGGGCGGGCCTGCGCTGCCGCGCCCTGGCCCGGCCCGCGCCCGGCGGGTGTGGCCTGCCCCACCCTCAGCTGTCCGGCCGCTCCGGTGACCGCAGCGGCGCCGGTGCGGAACAATGGTCGTGCCCAGATGAGCACAGCCACGGGAGGTTCTCACATGATTGAGGCGCGCGGCCTCGTCAAGCACTACCGGTCCACGCTCGCGGTGGACCACCTGAGCTTCGATGTCCGGCCCGGCACGGTGACCGGGTTCCTCGGGCCCAACGGCGCGGGCAAGTCCACCACGATGCGCATGATCATGGGCCTGGACCGGCCGGACGCCGGGCAGGTCAGGATCGGCGGGAGCGCTACGGCGACCTGCGCTGGCCGCTGCGCGAGGTGGGCGCGATGCTGGAGGCCAAGGCGTTCCACCCGGGCCGCACCGCCCGCGCCCACCTGACCGCGCTGGCCGCCAGCAACGCGATCGGCCGCGCGGCGGGTCGAGGAGGTGCTCGCCCTCACCGGCATCGAGAAGGCCGCGGACCGCCGCGCCGGGAAGTTCTCGCTCGGCATGTCCCAGCGGCTCGGCATCGCCGCCGCGCTGCTCGGCGACCCGGCGGTGCTGCTGCTCGACGAGCCGGTCAACGGCCTGGACCCGGAGGGCATCCGCTGGATCCGCAACCTGCTGCGCAGCCTCGCCGCCCAGGGCCGGACGGTGCTGGTCTCCAGCCACCTGATCAGCGAGATGGCGTATACCGCGGACGCGCTCATCGTGATCGGCCAGGGCCGCCTGCTCGCGCAGACCACGGTCGCCCGCTGTCCGCCCGCGCCAGCTCGCTGGAGGAAGCGTTCTTCCAGCTGACCGACGGCGTCACCGACTACTCCAGGAGAGCCTGTCATGACCACCGCGACGCTCCGCCGCCGCGGCCGCCCGCCGCTGCCGGCGGCCGGGTACGGCTTCCGCACCGTCGCCCCGATGGAGTGGCGCAAGCTCCGCACCGTCCGCTCCACCTGGTACATCCTGGCCGTCTTCGCGGCCAGCATGATCGGCCTGGCCGTGCTGGCGCTCAGCCACGAGAACTACGCGCAGCTGTCCGCCGCCGGCCGGGCGTCCTTCGACCCGACCCACGACTGCTTCATCGGGCTGGTCCTGGGCCAGCTGCTGGCCGGCGCCCTCGGCGTGCTCGCGATCACGACCGAGTTCTCCTCCGGGATGATCCGGGCCACCTTCGCCGCGGTGCCCCGGCCGCCCGCTCGTGCTCGCCGCGAAGGCGGCCGTGCTCGGCGCCGTCACGCTGGCGGCCGGGCGAGATCACCGCCTTCGCGGCGTTCGGCGCCGGCCAGGCGGCGCTGCCGGCCCCGGCCCCGCACGCCACGCTCGGCCAGCCCGGCGTGCTGCGCGCGGTGCTGATGGCCGGCGCCTACCCGGCGCTGATCGCGCTCATCGGCCTGGGCGTCGGCGCGCTCATCCGGCACACCGCGGGGGCCATCTGCGCCATGGTCGGCGTGCTGTTCGTGCTGCCGCTGCTGTTCACCCCGCTCAGCCCCGCGGCTGCAGGACGCGGCGCAGAACTTCCTGCCGCACCCGATGGCGAACTCGCTGACCGCGGTCCGGCCGCCTGCGCACCGCTGCCGCCCGGCTGGTCTTCGGCCTGCTGTGCGGGTACGCGGTGGCCGCGCTCGCCGCCGGGGCGTGGGCGCTCACCCGCCGTGACGCCTGAGCGACGGCCAGCCGCAGCAGGGTCACGGCCGCAGCTGGCTCAGGCGCTCCCGTAGACCCGCAGCGCGTTGCCCGACCCAATGAGCTGCGCGACCCGGTCGCCATCGGCGCGTGACCACGCGCCGTCCGCCACGAACGCGTCGATGATGAGGGCCAGGTCGCGCCGGAAGCCCGTCGCGCCCAGGTAGTGCAGCTCGGCCAGGCCCCAGGCGTCGGAGGAGTACAGCAGCTTGTGGAACGGGGCGACCTCCATCGCCTCGGCCAGGATCGCCCCGGACCGGGCGCCGACGTGGTTCATCGCCTCGCCCACATCCAGGTACACGTGCGGGAACACGCTGGCCAGCACGCCCGCCTGCCGCTGGTACGGATAACAGTGCAGCAGCATGACGGCCGTGCCGGTGTCCTGGGTAGCGAGCAGGAAGTCGTGCATCAGGCCGGGGTCCGAGCGGTGCAGCCGCGCGTCGGGGTCACCCAGCCCGACGTGGAACTGCAGCGGCAGCCCGGTCCGCACGCCGGCCCAGATCACGGCACGCAGCACGGCCGCGTCGGTCAGCCGGGCACCGGGGTCGGCGTCGATCGCCGCCAGCCAGCGCCCGGCCGCGGAGGCGACCTCGGCCGGGGCTGGCGGCGCGGGGTCGAAGTCCAGGCCGTAGCGGTAGGCCGCGATGGACTTCAGTCCCGCCGCGGCCGGGCTACCCGGTCCCGCCGTGACTGCCGTGTCCAGGGCGGCCGCATAGTCGGCGGCAAACCCCTCCGCGGAGCCGCCCGCGCGGATCACCCGCTCGGCCAGCCCCTCCAGCCGGACTATCTCCCGCGCGGGGGTGCCGCTGGCCTTCGCGAGCTGGGGCGGTGTCATCACCTGGTCGGTCTGGTAGCCGGTGTCGACCAGCCACTCCTGCACGTGCGAGCCGGTCAGGAACCGGCGGTTCACCTCGGCCGCGCCCAGCTCGGCCCGGCGGGCCGCGTACTCGGCGGCCGGGGCGCGCGGCTCCAGGTCCAGCACCGGCGCGCACCAGCGGCGCAGCAGGAAGCCCAGCTGGGTATCCCAGGTCGTCGTGCCCGGCGGCGCCGGGGCTACCGCCTCGGTCAGCATCGACTGGATAGTCAGGTCGTCCAGCGACTCGGTGGCCGCGCCGTGGACGTGATGATCCACCAGGGCCAGCTGGTCGGACATGCGCACTCCCTCTCCTGTTTGCCCAGGTAATCGCGCTCTGCCGAGAACAATAATGATCTTGAGGCGGAGTGGCTAGACAGGGCAGGTCCCGGGCGCGGCCAGGCCGGCCGGATGACGGCCGCTGACCCTGCCGGAACCGCGGTCACTAGCGTGACAGTTGTCAGACAATCAGGTAATAATTCCAGTTAGTCAGGATCGGAACGGCACCGCGATAGCGGCCCGAGACGGATGACGATGACGACACCGGACGCCCCGGAATAGCTCTTTACCGACGGGCGTGGCGCCAGTCCGCGGGCGAGCCGATCGACGTGATTGACCCGGCGGATGAGCAGGTGCTGGCCAGCGTGCCGAGTGCGACGCCCGCCGAGGTCCAGGACGCTCTGCAGGCGGCCGTGCGGAAAGCATCCCCGATGAGGACTGACAGGGATTCCGGTGCAGCGGATATCCGGATCCCTGGTTACGACAATCTCGAATGGCTCGTCTAGTTCTCTCATGCCAATCTGGCAGGCCGGCCTGATGACTGCCGCGGGCATATCCAGAATGGGACAGCCGGACGCCGCCACGATCGGCCGGCGGCGGCTGACTCGCGGGATACCCCGGCGGCCGCCGGGTCGGGAACCTCGCCGCCGAGGCCGTCGAGACCGTAGGACAGTCGGACGCTCCCGGACTCACCGATCGATGTCTGGACACATCTTGACACATCAAGCTCCGAGTGCCTTGACACCCGTTTGGGCCCGCCGGTAGGTTCATCTCACTTTGCTGGCTCGTCTGACAATCAGGCAAACGGACGGTGAGCCGGCCGCAGCTTGCACGAGTCCTCGGACAGTGGATGACGAGCGGGTTTCCGGACGCGACGCAGGGGTCGCGATTCTTGCTTGGAGGGGTTTTGAGCCATGTGTCGGATCGGGGAAGTGCGATGAGGGCGACCAGATCGAGGATGCGAACCAGCACCGGCCTGGCCGCGATAGCTGCCCTGGCGCTGGCCCTGGCGGCCGGCTGCTCATCGTCGGGCGGCTCGGGCGGAAGCAGCAGCAGCGGCTCCAAGGACCCGATCATCATCGGCGGCCTGGCCGGCACCACGGGCGCGTACGCGGCCGCCGGCATTGCCACGATCGACGGCGCGAAGCTGGCCATCGCGAAGATCAACAAGAGCGGCGGCCTGCTCGGCCGGCCGGTGAAGTTTGTCTGGTACAACGACGCATTCTCCTCGACTCTTGACACCCAGGAGTTCGAGCACCTGGTCAGCCAGCACGCCGTCGGGATTTCCGGCTCCCCGTCCGAGGGCCCGACCGCGGCCGCGCTGGCCGAGCGCTACCAGATGCCCGTCATCGGGGACGTCGGCGCCGGCGGGACGACCATCTACCCCAAGGGCCCTGGCACCGCGCCGCTGCCCTGGGCGTTCTCCAACTCGCCGAGCACCTTCGCCATGGCGCAGACGGAGTCCAAGTTCGCGGTTGCGCACTGCAGCTCGATCGGCATCTTCTACGGCAATGACACCTACTCGCCGAGCGAGAACACGATCTTCAAGGATGCGTTCGCGGCGGCCGGCAAGTCCAAGGCCATCGTGGTCGACCAGGAAGTCATGGAGAACCTGACCACCGGCGCGACCGTGCCGCTGGCCAGCGAGGTGTCAGCGCTGAAGAGCTCCAAGGCGCAGTGCGTCTACATCGGGCTTGACCCCGAGGACGACGGCAGCTTCGTGGTCAAGATGCACAACGAGGGCGTCAGGCCCAAGTACGTCATCGGCGGCGACACCATGCTCGCCACCACGACCTACACGAGCCTGGCCGGCCCGCTGGCCGACAGCACGTACTCGGTGGGCGAGAAGGCGGTCGTCGTCCCGAGCGCCGCCGACAAGGCCTTCGTGGCCGACTACCAGGCCCAGTTCCACGCGGCCCCGGTGATCTACGGCTACGCGGCCTACGACGGGGTCATGATGCTCGCCCAGGCGATCAAGAAGGCGGGCTCGACGAAGAACACCGACATCCTGGATCAGCTCAATCACATGTCCGGGTTCCAGGGCCTGATGGGGACGCTCAGCCTGAGCACAAGCCAGCACTGCACCGACTCCGTCAACACCAACATCATCGAGCAGTACAGCACCTCCACGAAGGCCTGGACGGGAGTCACCTCCTGATCATTGTCAGGCCGTGTCCTGCCAGCTCAGCCGGTCCCGCTCGCGGAGGCCGGCTGAGCTGCGGGGCGGGCCTGGCGCAGCGTGGCCAACCGTCAGCAGGTAATTGCGAGGCAACCGACAATGCAGGAAAGCTCAGGGACCGGCGCCGCGAGCGGCGGGCGTGACTGATGGAGACGCTGATCAGCGGCCTGTCGGACGGGGCCGTGTACGGCCTGATCGCGATGGGCATGTCCATCACCTTCTACGTCACCCGGGTCATCAACTTCGCCCACGGCCAGCTCCTGATGGTCGCGGTCATGGCCATCGCGGAGGGGACGATGGCAGGCTGGCCGCTCGCGGCGTCGATCCTGCTGGCCTTCGTGGCCGCGGCCGTGATCGCCGTGCTCACCTACCTGGTAGCCGTCCGGCCCGTGCTGCGCCTGGACCGGTTCAACATCATCTGGATCGCCAGCACGCTGGGCGTGAGCATCATCCTGGAGAACAGCGCGGCAGCGTTCTTCGGCTCCGACACCGTCAAGTTCCCGAGCCTGCTCCAGAACGACAACTTTCAGCTGGGCGGCCTGACCATCTCCTGGCAGCAGTTCCTGGCCTTCTTCCTGGCGCTGGCCATCGGGATCGGCTTTGAGCTGACGCGCAAGCGGACGATTCTCGGCAAGGTCGGCATGGCCGTGGCCTTCGACCCGGAGATGGCCTCGGCGATCGGCGCGAACACCAACACGATGGCGATCGGGGCCTTCGCCCTGTCCGGCGTGATGTGCGCGGTGGCGGGCGTCCTGCTCGGGCCGTCGTCCTTCGCCAACCCGTACATGGGTGACACCTACGCGGTGTTCGGGTTCATCGCCTTCATCGTCTCCAAGACGACCTACCCGCTGTCGGCGCTGTACGCCGGCATCGTGCTCGGGGTCGTCGCGGAGGAAGCCAACGCCCTCATCAATGCCAACGCCGGAAGCTGGTTCCCGTTCGTGGTCGTGCTGATCCTGCTCGTCGTGCGCCCCGGCTGGATGCTGGAGGGCCAGGGAAAGAAGCCGGCCGGGGCCTGCTGACCCGGCTGAGCAAGGCGGGTGCCGTCCATGGCGGCTGACAGCGCCGCGCGGCGCGCGCTCATCACCCGGCGGCCGGCCACCGATGCCGGCGGGCGGGTGCTGCTGATCCTCGGCTACCTCGCGCTTACGCTCGCGATCGCCCACGGCTCGCTCTATCTCCAGGGGCTCATCCTGATCGCGGCGGTGCTCGCCGTGGCCGCCCTGAGCCTGGACCTGGTGCTCGGCGTCACCGGCATGTTCTCGCTGGCACACGCCGGCCTGCTCGGCCTCGGCGCCTACCTGACCACCGTCATCTGGACGCACCTGGGCATCAACGTCTTCCTCCTGCTGCCCGTCGCGATCCTGGGCTCGAGCCTGTTCGGGCTGATCATCGGGGCCGCGTCGCTGCGGGTCGGCGGGCTGCAGTTCGCCATCGTCACCTTCATCTTCACGCTGGTCTTCACCACGGTGGTCAGCAACCTGACGATCACCGGCGGCGCCGACGGCCTGCTCGGCCCGACCCCGCCGTTCTTCCCGGCCAGCCTCAGCTGGCTGGGCTCGGTGACCGCCTGGACGACGATGGGCGTCCTGCTGATCGCGATCGTCGTGGTGTGGGGGATCCGCCGGTCGCCGCTGTACCCGGTCCTGCTCGGGATCCGCGACGCCGAGCGGTTCGCCGAGGCCTCCGGCGCCCGGGTGTCGGTGATCCGGATCGCCGTCTTCTCGCTGTCGGGCGCCATGGTGGGCATGGCGGGCTGGGCCATGTCGCTGCTCGGCTCGGTCAGTCCCGACCAGTTCACCTGGGTGCAGTCCGTGAACGTGCTGATCATGGTGCTGCTGGGCGGCTCGAACACGGCCCTGGGGCCGATCGTCGGGGCCGCCATCGTCAGCATGATTCCCACGGCGATCGGCCTGCAGTCCTACGTCGATGAGGTCATCTTCGGCGCGGTGATGCTGGTGGTGGTCATCGTGTTCCCCAAGGGCTTCGTGGGCACCATCCGGCCGCTGCTGGAGCGGCTGCCGCTGCGGCCCGGCCGGGCATCCGGCGCGGCCGCGCCGCTGGCCGCCGCCGCGGCTCCCGGCCTGGGCCGGATCTACGGCGCCGGCGGTCAGCCGCCCCGGCCGCGGGCGCAGCCCGCCCCGCCGGCCCGGCCGGCGAGGCCCGCGCCCGGCACCATCGCGGTGACCGTCACCGGCGTCGCCTACCGCTACCCCAGCAGCGCGGTCCGCGCGCTGAACGGCATCGACGTGAGCGTGCCGGGCCGGCACCATCCACGGCCTCATCGGGCCCAACGGCTCGGGCAAGAGCACCCTGATCGACGTCATCTCCGGGCGCGCCCGGCCGCTGGCGGGCTCGGTCCAGGTCAACGGCGAGCTGGTCGACGGGCGGGCCTATGAGCGGGCCAATCTCGGTTTCATGCGGACCTTCCAGGCCGCCACGCTGGTCAGCGAGATGTCGGCGCTGTCGAACGTGGTGATGGGCGGCTACAGCCGGCTGCGCCGCACCGCCGCGCGGGCTCCGCTGTTCGCGGTGCTGCCCGGCAGCTGGCGCGAGTACCGGTGGCTGCGCGGCGAGGCCATGGCCGCGCTCAGCGCCGTCGGCGTCAGCGCCGAGGCCCTGCAGCCGGTCGCCGACGCGAGCCAGTCCGTCCGCCAGCTCGTGCAGCTCGCCGCGGTCTGCATCGCCCGGCCCGCGACGCTGGTCCTCGATGAGCCGCTCGCGGGCCTGTCGGTCGGCGAGGTCGAGAACGTCGGGCGGCTGCTGCGCGAGCTGAAGGAACTCGGCATGACCGTGATCATCGTCGAGCATCAGGCCCAGTTCGTGTTCAACGTCTGCGACGAGGTCACCGTGCTGAGCTCCGGCAAGGTCGTGGTGTCCGGGGAGGCAGCCATGGTGCGGCGCAATGAGCGCGTCAGAGAGGTGTATCTGGGGCTATGACGCAGACAGCTGACCGGGTTCTGGACATCTCCGGGCTATATGCCCGCTACACCCACTACGACGTGCTGCGCGGCATCGACCTGACGGTGGGCGAGGGCGAGGTCGTCGGGCTGCTCGGGCCCAACGCCGCCGGCAAGACGACGACGCTGCGCGCGATCATGGGCCTGCTGCGGCGGCGCCGCGGCAGCATCCGCATCAGCGGCGTCGAGACGATCGGGTGGCCTTCCCATCAGGCCGGCCGCGGCTACGCCGCCCTGGTTCCTGAGGGCCGGCGCCTGTTCCTGGACCAGAGCATCCAGGACAATCTCGAGCTGGGCGCCTACCACCTGCGGCGCGACCCGCAGCGCGTCCGCGCGCTGATGGACTCGGTCTACGAGCTGTTCCCGGTGCTGCATCAGCGGCGCCGCGAGCTCGCCTCCAGCCTGAGCGGCGGCGAGGCGCAGATGGTCGCGATCGGCCGGATGCTGATGAGCGCTCCCCGGCTGCTGCTGCTCGACGAGCCGTCGTTCGGGCTGGCCCCGCTCGCCATCGAGGGGCTGTTCGGTGCCCTGAGCGAGCTGCGCAGCCAGGGCCGCTCGATCCTGCTAGTCGAGCAGCGCGTGGACCTGGCCCTGCAGTTGTGCGACCGCCTGTACGTGCTGTCGGGCGGCAGCATCGTGCGCGAGGAGAAAGTCAGCGAGATCGGCAACGAGGGGCGTGACCTGATTGATGCCTACCTTGGCTAGCCCCGCGGCCCCGCCTGCCGCGGCCCCGCCTGCGCGGCGCCCGGCGCCGGGCGCCGCGCAGGCCCGATCCGGAGGAGAGATGCCGTGCAGCTCACGGTAGGAGACCGGTGGCGCAGCGCCGGGTCAGCGGCGGAAGTCATCGTCGTCCGGGCGGCCAGCCGGCCGGTCAGCCTGACGTGCGGCGGGGTGGCAATGCTCGCGCCGGGCGAGGTGCCCGCGCCCGGCGCTCCGGCCAGCACCGGCGGCCTGATCCAGATCGGCAAGCGGTACGTGTCCCAGACAGGTGATGTCGAGTTGCTGTGCGTCAAGGGCGGTGCGGGTGAGCTGGCCCTGGACGGGATGGCGATGCAGCTAATGGAGCGCAAAAAGCTCCCGTCGTCAGATTAGATACCAGGGCGAGGACGGCATGACCGGGCGAAAAGGACGAAGCTTGACACTCTCGGAGAGGGGCAGTTAGCATGAGCCGCAGTTGTCAGACAATCAGGCAATTTCTCGGGTGAGTAACGTTAGGGAGACGCAGGTGGAATCGTCGGTTTTCGGCGGACCGCCGAAGGCCACCTTGATCCGGCAGCAGGTCACCGACGCCATCAGGGACGCGATCGTGGGCATGCGCCTGATGCCCGGCGACCGGCTGGTCGAGCGCGAGATCATGGAGTGGGCGGGGGTGTCGCGCGCCACTGTCCGCGAGGCGATCCGGCAGCTGGAAGCCGACCACCTGGTCACGACGAGCCCGCAGCGCGGCGCCGCCGTGTGCGCCCCCACCCCGAAGGAAGCCGCGGAGCTGTACGAGATCCGGGCCACGCTGGAAGGGCTGGCCGGCCGGCAGTGCGCGGAGAATGCCACGCCGGCCCAGGTAAAGAGCATGCGCCGGGCATTCGAGTCGCTCCGCAAGACGGCCGTGGGCAATTCACCCGCGTCGATGGTCCAGCCGAAAGCCCGGTTCTACGAGGCCCTGTTCGCCGGGGCGGGCAACGAGACCGTCCGGGACATCTTGTTCGGGCTGCAGGCGCGGGTGACCGTGCTGCGGTCGATCTCCATGTCGCAGCCCGGCCGGCTGGCCAGCACGGTGACGGAAGTGCAGAAGATCGTCGAGGCGGTGGAGGCGCGTGATCCCGAGGCGGCTGCGCAGGCCTGCGCGGCTCACGTACGGGCGGCGGGAGCGGTGGCCCTGGCGGCCCTGCAGACCACGCCCCTGGAGGGATTCGGCAAGTCATGACGGCGACCGACGACGTATTCGAGAAGGGCGAGGAGATGCGCCGCCGCGTGCTCGGCGACGGGCACGTCGACCGGTCGCTGCGCGAGGCCACCGAGTTCGGCCGGCCGCTGCAGGAGCTCGTCACCGAGTACTGCTGGGGAGCGGTCTGGGGCCGTGACGGGCTGACCCTCAAGACCCGCAGCCTGCTCAACCTCGCGATGCTGACGGCGCTGGACCGCCAGCACGAGCTGGCCGTCCACGTGCAGGGCGCGATCACCAACGGCGCCACGATTGACGAGATCCGGGAGACGCTGCTGCAGACCGCGGTGTACTGCGGCGTGCCGGCGGCCATCGAGGCCTTCCGGACGGCGGAGAAGGTCCTCGGGACCCGGTCCGCCGGCAACGGCGCGGTGGACGGATGAGCGCGGCGGTGACCCGGGTCGGCTTCGTCGGCCTGGGAGCGATGGGCGCGCCGATCGCCGGGCGGCTGCTGGCGGCCGGCTGGCCGGTGGCGGTGCATGACACCCGCGCGGCGGCGATGACCCCGCTGGCGGCAGCCGGCGCGGTGGCCTGCCAGTCGGCGGCCGAGGTGGCGGACAGCGCGGACACGGTGTTCCTCAGCCTCCCCGACCCGGCCGTCATCCCGCTGGTGGTGGGCGGCCCGGACGGCATCCTGCGCGGCGGCGAGGTCCGCCGCCTGGTCGACCTGTCCACCACCGGCCCCGCCGTCGCGGCCGAGCTCCGTTCCGTCCTGGACGGCAGCGGGGTCGCCTACCTGGATGCTCCCGTGAGCGGGGGCGCGGCGGGCGCGGCCGAGGGACGGCTGACCGTGATGGCGGCCGGCCGTCAGGAGGTCTTCGACGAGGTGCGCCCGCTGCTGGACGCATTCGCCGCCAAGATCGTCCGGGTCGGCGACGTGCCGGGGCAGGGCCAGCTGACCAAGATCCTCAATAACCTGATGTCGGCCACCTCGATCGCGATCACCGCCGAGGCGCTGGCGCTCGGGGTCAAGTCGGGCCTGGACCCCGAGCAGCTGCTCGCGGCGATCAACGCGGGCAGCGGGCGGAACACGGCATCGGCCGACAAGTTCCCCAAGTACGTCCTGCCGCGCACCTTCGACTTCGGCTTCCGGATGCAGCTGATGACCAAGGACGTCGTGCTGTGCCTGCAGGAAGCCGCGCGCCAGCAGGTCCCGATGATGCTCGGCGGCACCGTCCAGCAGCTCTGGTCGCTGGCCGCCGCCGGGTCCGGCGACGACGCCGACTGCACCGAGATCGCCCGCATGTTCGAGGGCTGGGCCGGCGTGACCATCGGGGATTCTCCTGCTCATGACGGATGACATGGACCGTGAGGTCCTGGCCGTCCGCTACGGAACCTTCCTGACCACCCGGTCGGCCACCTTCCACGACTACGCCCAGTACGCCGAGCCCGACGCGCCCCTGCAGCTGGACTACTTCTTCTGGCTGATCCGCGGCGGCGGCCCCACGGTCCTGGTCGATACCGGGTTCGCCGCCGCGGCGGCCGCCCGGCGCGGCCGGACGTGCCTGGCTGACCCGGTGACCGCGCTGGCCGGGCTGGGCGTCGCCCCGGCCGACATCGAGCACGTGGTGGTCAGTCACCTGCACTACGACCACATCGGCAACCTGGCTGCCTTCCCCGCCGCCCGGCTCACCGTGCAGCGCCGCGAGCTGGCGTACTGGACCGGTCCTGGCCCGCGCACCGCGGCCTGTGCCGCGCTCACCGAGCCGGACGAGATCAGCTTCCTGCACGATGCCGTCGGCCGGGGCCAGGCGGACGTCATCGACGGCGACGCGGAGATCGCGCCGGGCATCCGGGTGCACCTGACGGGCGGCCACACGCCCGGTCAGGTCGTGACCTGCGTGCAGTCCGGGCCGGGCACGGTCGTGCTCGCCTCGGACGCGGTGCACGTCGAGGAGGAGCTGGAGCTGGACCGGCCGCACGCCCTGGTGCACGATGTGGCGGCCATGCGCGCCGCCTACGCCCGGCTGCGCGGCTGGGCGCGCGACGGCGCGGTCGTGGTGGCCGGCCACGACCCGGCGGTGGCGAGCCGGTTTCCCGTCGTGGCGCAGCTCGGGGCCGGGACCGCCGTCAGGATCACGCCGTGACGCCGCCCGACCACCCGGCCCGCGCCGGGTGGGCAGCGGACCCGGCGGTGACCGAGCGGCTCCTCGAGGTCGAGGCCGAGGACGGGGTGCTCCTGCCCGGCTGCGTGCTGGCCCCGCGGCGCGCGGCCGCGAGCACCTGCGTGCTGTGGCTGCACGGCTTCGGCATGAGTTACGACTACGGCCCGTACCTGGGGATCGGGCGGGCGGTCGCCGCGACGGGCACGGCGTTCGCCTCCGTGGCGGTGCGCGGCTACCACGGCGCGGTCACGGCGTGGCGGCAGACGCCGGACCGGCTGCGGACCACCCGGGCGGGCAGCTGGTATGAGGTCTTCGGGGAGAGCGAGCTGGACATCGCCGCCTGGCTCGGCGCCGCGCGGTCGGCGGGCTACGCGACGGTGGTGCTCGCCGGGCACAGTTTCGGCGCCATCAAGGCACTGCACTACCTCGCCCGGCGGGGCGGCCCGGTGGAGGGCCTGATCCTGGCCTCCCCCAGCCTCGGGCTGACCCGGCTGGAGCCGGGCATCCTGGCCCGGGCCCGCGACCTGGTGGCCCGCGGCGCCGGCCGGGAGCTGCTGCCGCCCGGCAGCTGGCCGGGCGGCTTCGGCACCGACACGGTGAGCGCCCAGACCTACGCCAGCTGGTCCCCCGCCGCCGACCTGGTGTTCGGGCCCGGCGCGTCCTGGCCCGCCAGCATCAGGTGCCCGGTGCTGGCCTTCTACGGCGACTCCGGTGACCTCGGGGCCCGGGCCGAGCTGGACTTCTTCACCGGGCGGGTGACCGCGGCACCAGCCGAGACGGCGGTCCTGCCCGGGCTCGCCCACAACTACCTCGACGGGCAGGCGACCGTCGCCGCTGCCATCAGTACCTGGATCGGGCGAAGCGAGCTGCGATGGAGCGCCTAGCAGCCGCACGCGCACAATGCACGAGCAGAGAGGCCGGACATGAGTAGCAGCACGCCAGCCAAGGCCTGGGCCAGGGAGAACCTGAAAGGCCTGTGGACCTCGCCGATGATCCCGTTCGCCGCGGACGGCTCCGTGGACGAGGCGGGGATCCGGCACAACGTGGACCACCTGATCGCCACCGGCGTCGACGGCCTCGGCTTCGGCTTCTCCGAGCCGTGGTACATGAGCCTGCGCGAGCGGATGGAGGCGTTCCGCGTCTTCGTCGACGCCATCGCCGGCCGGGTCCCGGCCTACTGCCACGCCCTCGACTACAGCGTGCCCGAGACCATCGGCCTGGTGAACTACTGCCAGGAGATCGGGGCGGACGCGGTGATGCTCTGGACGCCGATGGAATTCGCCAAGAGCCAGCAGATGGTCGGCGACTGGTTCGAGTACGTGGCCGGCCAGGTCACGATGCCGATCTTCGCCTACAACACCTATCACTCGCACATCAACTTCAGCATCGAGACGATCATGCGGCTGGCCGAGATCGGCAACGTGTGCGCGCTGAAGGACGCGGTCAACGACTTCGGTCACACCGTGGAGGCCATGAACGCCGTCGGCGACCAGATCGTGGTCAGCAATCCGCTGGAGAAGCACTTCGCCGCGATGCGGACCTACATGAACCAGCAGGTGCTGCTCGGGGCGACCTCGGTGTTCCTGATGCAGAGCCCGTCCTGGCAGCCGATCCGCGAGTACGTCGCGCTGATCGACGAGGGCAAGATCGGCCAGGCCTGGGAGGGCTTCTTCGCCCTGGACGCGCTCCGCGATGTGTGGAACTCCATCTACGAGAACCTGTGGGACAAGGGCGCGGCCCTGCACCCGATCGCGACCATCAAGTACTGGATGGACCTGCTGGGCATGACGGGCGGCTCGGTCCGGCCGCCGCTGCACCAGATCACTGACAAGGAGAAGGATGCTTTCCGCGCTCGCCTGGAGGCCACCGGTGCCCTGGAGCGGCTGCAGCTGCCGGCCTAGCCCGCGGCCCGCCCGCAGGCCCGCGGGAGGAAGCCGGTGAATATCTCCCTGCTGCTGGAGATGGCCGCGGACGCCTTCGGTGACCGGATCGCGGTCGGCGGCCGGGCGGACGGCATCTCCTATGCCGGGCTGCTCGACCGGGCCCGCCGCGGCGCGGCGCTGATCGGGCGCCACGACGTGCAGCGCGTCGGCCTGGTCGACGTGAGCTCGGCCGCCCAGCCGATCCTGCTGTTCGCCTCGTCCCTGGCCCGGCC
Organism: uncultured Actinomycetota bacterium; assembly: GCA_963780555.1. GTDB lineage: Bacteria > Actinomycetota > Actinomycetes > Streptosporangiales > Streptosporangiaceae > DASUBV01. The sequence continues at coordinate 2,995,809 of CAWACD010000002.1, forward strand.
GTTCGCGCCGGTCAACTACCGGCTGGCCGATGACCGCCTGCGCGCCCTGGCGGCCCGGACCGCGCCCGCCCTGTTCGTGACCGGGCGCGATGACCAGCCCCGGCTGGCCGGCCTGGACGGCATCCAGACGCTGTCCCGCGATGCCTTCCTGGCCGCGCTCGGCGACCAGCCGGCGGGCGGCGGCGAGCCGGACCCCGCCGGCGAGGACATCGCGGTCTGGATCTTCACCTCGGGGACGACCGGGCCGCCGAAGGCCGCCGTCTTGCGGCAGCGGCACCTCTTCTCCTACGTCACCGCGACGGGCGAGCTGGGCGCGGCCGACGAGGACGAGGCGGCGCTGGTCAGCGTCCCGCCGTACCACATCGCCGGGGTGGCGGCCGTTCTGACGAACGTCTATGCCGGGCGCCGCCTGGTCTACCTGCCGCGGTACTCGCCGCAGGCCTGGGTGGCCGCGGCGCGCGCCGAGTCGGTCACCCACGCGATGGTGGTGCCGACCATGCTGGCCGGGATCCTGGATGCGCTCCAGGCCGGCGGGGCCGCGCTGCCCGCCCTGCGCTCGCTGTCCTACGGCGGCGGCCGGATGCCGGTCCCGCTCATCGAGCGGGCCCTGACGATGCTGCCGCAGGCCAGCTTCGTCAACGGCTACGGGCTGACCGAGACCAGCTCCACGATCACGCTGCTCAGCCCCGAGGACCACCGCCGCGCCGTGGCCAGCACCGACCCGTCGGTGCGCCGCCGGCTCGGCTCCGTCGGCCGGGCCATCCCGGCGGTGGAGCTGGAGATCCGCGACGCCGGCGGGCAGGTCACCGGGCCCGGCGTGCCGGGCGAGGTGTGGGTCCGCGGCGATCACATCGCGGGCGAGTACACCGAGGGGGCCGCGCTGACCGGCGACGGCTGGTTCCCCACTCATGACGGCGGCTGGCTCGACGAGGACGGGTACCTGTTCATCGAGGGCCGGCTCGACGATGTCATCGTCCGCGGCGGGGAGAACATCTCCCCGGCCGAGATCGAGAACGTGATCCTGGAGCACCCCGGCGTGGCCCAGGCCGCCGTCGTCGGGGTCCCCGACGAGGTCTGGGGCGAGGTGCCGGCCGCGTTCCTGGTCATGGCACCGGGCCGCGCGGCGGAGCCGGAGGACATCCGGGACTGGGTCCGCGGCCGGCTCCGCTCGACCCGGGTGCCCGCCCACGTCGAGGTCGTTCCCGAGCTCCCCTACAACGAGCTCGGCAAGCTGCTGCGCCGGGAACTGCGGGCCGGCTTCGCCGGCCGGCAGGCCGGGGCCGGGCCTGCGGCGCCGGGCGTCACTCCGGCGGCCGCAGGCGAGCGGGCGAGCGGCCCTCAGCGCCCGTAGGCAGGCGCCCGCTTCTCCAGGAACGACCGGACCCCCTCGGTCGTCTCCGGCGGGACCTCCCCCGCGGCGGCGATGTCGTGCACCACGCGGTCAGCCTCCCGGCCGTCCAGGTACTGCATCTCCAGCCGGGCCGAGTTCTTGATGGCCACCAGCGACGCGCGCTCCTTGCCCGCGATCGTGTCGGCCAGCGCCCCGGTCACCGCGTCCAGCTCGGAGCGGAACACCAGGCGCTGCAGGAATCCGACGTCCAGCATCTGCCGGGCGCTGTACCGGGCGCCGGTGAAGATCATCTCCCGGACGAAGCCCAGCGGCAGGTTCAGCCGGCGCAGCGCACTGCCGCTGCCGGCCGTGAGCCCGCGGTCGACCTCCGGCATGCCGAAGATGGCCTCCTCCGACGCCACCCGGATGTCGCAGTTCGAGGCCATCCGCATCCCGGCGGCCATGCAGAACCCGTGCACCTTGCAGATCACCGGGACCGGGATGGCGGCCAGGTTCGCGACCATCTCGTCGACGATCGCGAACTTGGACTTGCGGCTCTCCGGCGTGGTGTCGTGCAGGACGTCGTTGATGTCGGCGCCGGGGCAGAAGCCCTTGCCCTCGCCCTTGAGGATCACCACGTTGACGTCGGTCATGCTGGCGACCGCGCCGAAGGCCACCCGCAGCTCGTCGTAGGTCTGGCGGTTCAGGGCGTTGACGGGCGGGTGGCTGATGCTGATCTCGTAGACCCGGCCGCGCTGGCTGGTCTGGACGAATTCTGCCATGGTGAGCTGTACCTCCGGTGAGCGCTTCGATGCGGGTAATTACTTGATGGCGACGCTGTTGGCGGGCGAGCCCACTCCGCCGGGCAGGTGCAGCGGCGCGCCGGCGAAAAAGCAGCTGTAGCGCCCGTCCCGGGCGCAGTCCCCGGCCAGCGCCTCGAGGTCGAACCACTCCCCCAGGGCGAAGCCCAGCATGGCGATGAGGCGGCGGTGCAAGAACCCCGCCGCCGGATCCCCCGGCTGGTGCTCGACCGAGTGATTGTCGGCCGCGACCGCGGCGAACCGCTGATCCCACAGGAACCGGGCCATGTCCTCGTCGGCGGCCAGGCCGGGAAATTCCTGGCGGGCCTGGAAGTCCTCGCGCTCGCGCGGGCCGGCCTGCAGGTAGCCCGCGAGGAAGCCGGTGCGGACGAGCAGGATGTCACCCGAGCGCAGCCGGGTGCCCTGGTGCTCCAGGACCTCAGCCAGCAGGCTGGCCGGGATGGCCAGCTCCTGGTGCGGGTCGACCGGGGTCCCCCGGGCCGCCAGGTACCGGGCCACGTCGGCCAGCACCGCGCGCCCGACGATCCCGTGCCGGGCCCAGCCCTCGATGCCGAGCCGGTCCCCGCCCGGCCCGGCATCCGCGGCGCTGACGCCGTTATAGAAGCCGAACTCGCGCGCGCTCACGTGCCGCAGGCCGTCCCACTGGCTGGAGGCCTGCGGGTAGAAGTTGTCGAGCACGTCGTCCTGCATGTTCCGCGACGGGCGGAAGATGCGGTGCCGGTACGGGGTCCGGGGCGCGAGGGCCGGGAACGGCACGTCCAGCGGCAGGCTGAGGCTGAACACCGCCCCGGTCTGAATCTCGCTCCCCGCCTGCCGGACCGCCTCGGGGGTCAGCAGGTTGATCGTGCCGAGCTGGTCGTCGTCGCCGAAGACGCCCCAGCCGCAGCGGGCCCGCAGCTGCTCGTGATAGGGCAGCTCGTCGTAGGCCGGGAGCTGCCCGGCGGTCCCGGCCCGGGCCGGGACGGCCTCAGTCACGGGCCCGGCCGCCGCGGCGGCGCACCTCAGGCCACCACGCCGGCGGCGAACAGCTCGGCGATCCGGACGTCGTCATAGCCCAGCTCGGTGAGGACCTCGAAGGTGTGCGCCCCGTGCTCGGGCGCGCCGTTCAGCGGGATCTCGTCGACCCCGATCGGCGACTTCACGAACTCCAGGTCGTTGTCGAGGGTGACCAGGTAGCCCTCGGCAGCGACGTGCTCGTCGTCCAGCAGGTTCTCGACGTGATTGACCGGCGCGACCCCGACGCCGAGCTTGCGCAGGTCCGCCAGCCAGTCGTCGCGGTCGCGCAGCCCGAAGCCGCGGGTCATGATCTTCATGACCTCCTTGCTCGTCCGGGCCTGCGCGGCGGCGTCACCGGGCGGGCCGAGCGCGCCCTCGCCCGGCCGCGGCCGGAACTGCGGGTCGGCCAGGATGTCGGAGAACCCGAACAGCTCCAGCATGGCCGGCCAGTCGGTGTCGACCTTCTGCACGCTCAGCGCCAGCCACTCGCCGTCCCGGCAGGGGTAGATGGCAAACCAGGGCGACAGGTTGTTGTTGGAGTCGAAGTTGCGCCCCAGGTTGGCCACCGCGGCAATGTTGTAGGACTGCAGCCACATCAGCGTCTGCAGCTGCGAGCTGGCGGCCAGCTGCGCCTCGCCGGTCCGGTCCCGCGCGATCAGCCCGGCCAGGGCCGCGAACGCGACGTTCGTGCCGGTCTGGACATCCGACATCGCGCCGAGCGGGTAGTGCGGGCGGCCCGATTCCCCGCTGACGGTGTACATCAGGCCGGCGTAGGCCATGCCGGTGGTGTCCATCGTCCGGTCCGCGGCCCGCGGCCCGGACCGGCCGAGCCCCTCGGCGAGCGCGTACACGATCCGCGGGTTGACCTGGCGCAGGGACGCGAAGTCGGCATTCCAGGACGCGAGCGTCTCGGTTCTCAGGTTGGTGACCAGGATGTCCGCGCCCGCCACCAGCTCGCCGAAGACCTGCTGGCCGCTGGCGCTCTTGAGGTCCAGGGCCAGCGAGCGCTTGTTGCGGTTGAACGACTCCCACAAGATGTGCCGGCCGCTGTCGGTCACCAGGTACAGGCCCTGGCCGTAGATGAAGGCGCGGGTCGGGTCCGGGGAGACCGGGCTCTCGATCTTGATGACCTCGGCGCCGAGATCGGCCAGCACCATCCCGGCCACCGGCCCGGCAATGTAGTGCGAGATCTCGATGACCCGGACGCCGGACAGGGGTGCCCTCATCGCGCCGCCCCGGTCAGGCGGGCTAGTGCCGTCGAGCCCAAGGACATTCCTCTTTTGCCTGATTGTCTGACACTAAATCCGCCCACAGGCTAGTCTCGGCGCCAGCGCAGTGTCAAGATCGGCCAGGTCGGCGCCGCTGCGGGCTAGCCGCCCTCGGTCATGTGCCCGTTGCGCACCAGGTGCGGGTACCGGACGGAGACGCCCCCGTCGACGACCAGGGACTGCCCGGTCACGTACCGCGACAGCTGCGAGGCAAAGAACACCACCACGTCGGCAATGTCCTCCGGCTGGCCCCGGCGGCCCAGCGGGATCTTCGCGGTCAGCTCCCGGTACTGCTCCTCGGTCTGGCCGCGGACCACGGCCGGGGCATCGACCGACCCGGGCGCCACCACGTTCATCCGGATGCCGTGCCGGCCGTACTCGGCCGCGACGCTGCGGGCCAGGTTGACCAGGCCCGCCTTAGCCACGCCGTAGGGCGTGTGATGCGGGGCGCTGACCGCGCCGCTGATCGACCCGACGCTGACGATCGAGCCGCCCCGGCCCTGCGCCAGCCAGGTGCTCACGCTGGCCCGGACGACGCGGAACACGTACCGGACGTTGACGTCCAGCAGCAGCTCCCACTCCTCATCGCTGTACTCGTGCAGGTGCCGGAAGGCAGCGAACGCGTTCATGCCGCCCACCACGGTGACGACCGCGTCCAGGCCGCCCGGGCTGGCCGCGGCCGCCGTGACCACGCGGTCGATGTCGTCGCCCGACCGCACGTCGGCCTGCAGCGCCTCCGCCGTGCCGCCCGCGGCGCGGATCTCCGCGACAGTCGCCGCGGCCCGCTCGGCGTCGATGTCCACGACGGCGACGGCACTGCCCGCCGCGCCCAGGCCCAGGGCGGTGGCCCGGCCGATGCCCCGGCCGCCGCCGAAGATCAGCGTCCGCTGCCCGTCCATGAGCTGAGGGCTGCTGCTCATGCTGTTTGTCTCCTCATTGCCGCTCATAATGTCCGACAATCTAACAAACAGGGGTAACGGGGCACGCGGCCGCTGCCGGCTGCAGAGGCCCGGGATCCCGTCGCTGGCCGGCCGCGCGCAGTCAGCGGGTGACCGCCGCCCGGCGCCGTAGCGGCCGGCCCGGCGGCCGTCAGCCGCTGGCGAGCAGCCGGCCGCCGATGAGCACCGCGCGGACCGGCGGCCCGCCGCCGGCCACCACCGAGGCGAGCGCGCGGCCCAGCGAAGTGCGCAGCAGCACGAGATCGGCGGCCGATCCCGGCCTGATGCGCCGCGGCGGGCCGCCGGGGTCCAGCGGGCTGGCCAGGAACGAGGCCAGCACCGTCGCAGCCGGGACCCGTTCGGCGGGACTGCCATCCGCACGGTCCGCCGGCTCGCGGGTCGCCGCGGCCCGGATCGTCTGCCACGGGTCGGGGTCCCCGTACGGTGCGTCGCTGCTGACGGCCATCCGCACGCCGCGGTCGCGCAGCGAGCCGTACCGCCACAGCAGCCCGCGCTCGGCGGGCGGGCTGTCGCGGGTGAACTCCGGGCCCCGCCGGGCCCACAGGCTGGGCTGGGTGACGACCGTGATGCCCGCCGCGGCGATGCGCCCGGCGGTGCGGTCGTCGCAGACGGCCGCGTGCTCGATCCGGTCCCCGCGGCCGGGCCCGCGTCCGTCAGGGCGGCGACCGCCAGGACCAGGGCGACGGCGCTGACCGCGTGGATCGCGACCGGGCGGCCGCCGTCGTGCACCGCGCCGATCCGCGCCGTCAGGCCCGCCAGGTCCGGCAGGTCATGATCGGGCACGACGATCTTCACCGGGCCGCGGCCGGGAGCGGCCGCGGACAGGGCCAGGACGTGCTGCGGGACGCCCGCGGTGAGCGCCGCGACCGACGCGGCGTCCAGGTCGGGCGTTGCGTCGGTCAGCTGGGTAAGCCCGAGCCGGGCCAGGTCCTGGCCCAGGGCCGGCAGATCGGTGCTGACCTGCTCGCCGGCGCCCGCCAGCAGCGCCCGCAGCCGGGCATCCGCCCGCCACAGCTGGCCGCTCTGCCGCTCGGCCGCGCCGAGGCCCGGCGCGAGCAGGTCTACCGCGGCCGAGTTCAGCGTCCACAGGGCCCCGCTGCGGTGCTGGACGCGCACCGGGCGGTCCGGGAAGGCCCGGTCGACCGCGTCGCGGCGGAGCTCGGCGCCGGCGCCGATCATCCGGAGCCAGCCGGTGCCTGGCGGGACCGGAACGGCGGTGAGGTCGGCGGCGCCGGACAGGTCCACCGATGCCCGCGCCGCCGCCAGGGCGCGGATGTGCAGGTGGTGATCGGCGAGGCCGGGCAGCAGGGCGGCGCCGCGGCCCTCCAGCACCGTCTCCCCGTCGCCGGCGGGCAGGTCCGGCCGCAGCTCGCGCACGGTCCCGTCGCGGACGCGGCAGTCGAGGACGGCGCCGTCGACCTCGACCGCGCGCAGCAGGTACCGGCCGCCGGCGTTCACCCGGTGCTCACTCCACCTCGTCGACGAGGCCCCAGGAGGCGGCGGTCGGCGCGTCGATCGCCGTGCCGGTGAGGGCCAGCCAGGCGGTCCGCGCGCGGCCGATACGCCGCGGCAGGCTGACGGTGCCGCCCGCGCCGGGGATGAGGCCCATCGCGATCTCCGGCAGCCGGAACCGGCTGCCGGGGGCGGCCACCAGCCGGCCGGCGAACGCGGGCAGCTCGATGCCCGCGCCCACGCAGTCGCCGTGCACCCGGACCGTCACCCGGTCGCGCAGCTGGTGCAGCAGCCGCCCCGGGCTGGCCGCGACCCGGATCAGGTGAGCGGTAGCCGGGTCCGGCGCGGTGCCGAACTCGTCCAGGTCCCCGCCGGCGCAGAAGCTCGGCCCGTCGGCGTCGATAGTGACCTGCACTGTCTCGTCCCAGACCGCGACCTGCAGCGCGTCGGCGATCGCGTCCCGCATGAGCGCGTCGAGCGCGTTGCGGCGGTCCGGCCGCGCCAGGGTGATCCGCAGCCGGGCACCCTCGCGCGATACCCGGATCCGCTCCGCCGGGCCGGGCCGCCGGGGGGCACCGCGGGCGGCCAGCCAGCGGCGGAAGTCCGGTCCGCCGAGCAGCATCGAGTACGTGCTGGACTCCCCGGTGATGGCGTCCTCGACGCTGGCGTGCTCGGTCAGCCGCAGCAGCCAGGCCAGCGCGACCGACGCACGGGGCGAGGCGGCGACCCTGGCCTGGACCACGCTGGCGGCCGCCACCGGGTCACTGGTCTCGACGGCACCGGGCACGCCGCTGCCCGGCGGGGCCAGCACGACATCCGCGGCCTGGCCGATCACGGCCGGCAGCCCGCGGGCCGACGCCACCGCCACGACCACGCACGGAGCCGTGCGGATCCGGGCGGCAAGCGGACCGGGATCGCCGGCGAAGTCGGAGTCATCGAGGACGACCGACGGTGTCGCGGGCGTTCCGGCCGCGTCCAGGCCCAGCCCCAGGCCGGCCTCCCGGACGTCCCCCGCTTTCCGCATGCCAGCAGCGTATTCGCTGGCCACCGGTGTCTAGGATCCACAGATGGGACAGCACGGGCCGCTGCGGGGCCTGGACGTCGGGTCGCAGGACTGGCCAGCCGCGCTGCTGGCCGGGCAGCTGCTGGCCCTGCTGGGCGCCGACGTCCGCGCGGCGAGCGACGCGGCCCTGCTGGCTCCCGGGGCCCGGGTGAGCGCCCGCCCGGCCTCAGTCCGGGCCGACTGGGACCACAGCGGCCTGGCGCCGCTGACCGGCCGGGCCGGGGGGCCGGAGCTGCGCCCGGACGGATTCCCGGCGACGTTCGGGCGCGCCTGCGGCCTCGCCCTGGAACTGCTGAGCACCCTGGCTGGCGAGCCCGTGCGCGTCGGCGGAGCCCGGCTGCTGGCCCAGCGGGCCCAGGCCCTGGGGCTGCGCCGCGGCGGCCCGGTGTCGGCCGGCGGTGCCGCGCGGCTGCTGCGGGCCGCCGATGGCTGGTGCGCCCTGAGCCTGCCCCGGCCCGAGGATCGCGAGCTCGTGCCCGCCCTGATCAGCGCCAGCGCCAGCGAGCCGTGGGCGGCCGCCGCGCACTGGGCGGCGTCGCGTGCCGTCGCCGAGGTCGAGCAGCGAGCGGCCCTGCTCGGCCTGGCCGCCGGCGGGCTGCCCGACAGGCCCGGCGACCGCACTCCGGCCGGCGACCCGCCGCCGTGGCGCCTGCGGCCAGCGCTCCCGGCGCCGGGAGCGGCGACAGCGGGCCGCTCCCGGCTGGCCGTCAACCTCGGGTCGCTGTGGGCCGCGCCGCTGTGCGCCCACCTGCTGGCGCAGGCCGGCTTTCACGTCATCGACGTCGAGAGCCCGGACCGGCCGGACGGGTCGCGGACCGGGACACCCGGGTTTTACCGCATGCTGCACGCCGGGCACGAGCGGGCAGTGATCCCGCTGGGCACGGCCGCCGGGCGCGCGGAGCTGGCCCTCCTGCTGCGGACGGCCGATGTGATCATCACCGGCAGCCGCGGCGCGGCCCTGGAGCGGCTGGGCGCGACTCCCGCCGCGGTCGCCGCCGCCCGCGACCAGGTCTGGGTGTCGATCACCGGTTACGGACTGGACAGCGACCGGGTGGCCTTCGGCGACGATGCCGCGGTCGCCGGCGGGCTGGTCGCCAGGGATCGCGCCGGGCCGGTCTTCGCCGGTGATGCGATCGCCGATCCGCTGACCGGGCTGGCCGCCGCCGTCGCCGCCCTCGCCTGCGTGATCGGCGGCGGGAGCTGGCAGGTCAGCCTGGCGATGCGCGACGTCGCGGCGTTCACAACTGATCGGTGACCATTCCGGCCCACCGGGACGGCAGCCGCCGCCAGATCCTGAGCCGACACCTGATCCCAACGCTATCGACGCGATCATCGGTGAACGCCACGTTCACCATCGCGGACGCGATCCTCACCCTGTCGGCGCTGAGCTTCCTGGGCTGAGCCTGCCCCCGGGCGGACTAGGCAGCATGCTGTCGGAGGGGCTCAATAGCTGTTCGACGGGTACTGCTGGCTGGTCGACCCGCCTGCGCCAATCCTGATTGTGACGGCAATCGCGTTCAAGATCAGCGGCGACGCGATCCACGACTCCCTCGACGGCCGCCTGCAGCGCCCGTAGCCACCCGCCGCTCAAATTCCCGTCGGATTTATGCCCGCCCCGTTCAAGCAGGCCCTATGGTCAGACGACCGTTAAGACCTGGGTCATCGCCACTTGCCGGGGCGCTTGTGGACCCGACCGCTGGCCTGGTCGGTGACGAGCTCCGGCAACAGCGAGTTGCGTATGTCAGCAGCGGCGAGCGTGAAGGGCTTGCGGATAAGCGACCGGATCTCGAACGAACTACGGCGCGGCGGGAAGGCTCCGATCATCCGTCGTCTGGGGTTGAGAGTCCGCGCTGTCCGGATCGCCGGGCAGAGATCGCTGTCTGCGGAAATGATCAGGGCAATATCGGAAGCGAAGGCCGCCGCGTCAGCGACCAGCGCGACCGCGATGTTGACATCGGTCTCCTTCTCCTCATAGCTGATCCAGGCACTGCCACACTGACGGCAGGTCATCCTCTTGGTCTGGTAGCGGCCCAGAACGACATCGACCGCTGGGCTGTGGGCCTTGAGGGCGGCCAGGTACGCACGCTGCCGAGCCAGCCCCGCGGCGTCATCCTTCACCTCAGCAGTGAAATACCGGACAGCCTGAATCTGGTCACCAGGCCGCACGCGCTGTACCAGGTGCTGAAGGTCGAGCCAGAGGTATCGCCGTCCATACATGTCGTGGAGCCCGTGGTACAGATTGAATCCGTCCACGTAGGCGATGACGGTGGCCATGGCGCGCTCCTCGGAACATACTCTTACGGGCTCTGGTTATACTGTCCTCAACCCCGCCGGTCTTCGGACCGGCCTGACGGCCCCGCAAGGGGCCGTCGTTTTTTAACCCCTAGCTCCCCCTGAGGGTCATCGCCTGGCGGAAGATCGCAGCGACCCGGTGCCGCATCGCATACGTGCTGGGACCGCCATCGCTGTTTTCCCACCACTCAAACGGGAAGCGGCGATTGATCTGGTCACACCACTTGCCATAGCCGGACAATGCGCCAGCTATGACTCGAGGGTTCGATAGGCGCCCATCAGTCAGCCGGGCCAGTTCGGGAACAGACAGGAGCTGCCCCGGATGATCGACCAGCGTGCGATGGAAGATCGACGTCAGAGGCGGCAGCTTGCCCTGGGTCTGCGCGAGACCAACGTCCCCCGGTTCCCATTCCGGACCTTCGTGGCGCTTTCCACCGCTATGCATTGACCAGAGCGGGTGATCGTCCCCGATGATCAGCGAGCCGTCGGCAGCAGCTACCTCCGCTAGGAATCCGGCCTCAGCGAGTTGAGCGGCCGCCGAAGCCGCATCAGCACGGCCCAGGAGAAGTGTTACTCCTCCGACCTGTATCGCGATCTGCTCCCCCATGACGCCCCCTGGTCGCTAAATCGAATTCCTGACGCTAGGGGATAGCGTATTGCGATCGCAAACGCATGTCAAACGCATTGGTGATGTGTTCATGAACCGCGGAGGTCGGCTCCCGCGGTTCATGAACACCACCCAGGGCTCGTCAAGGCCCCGGCTGTCTCACACGCCGGGAGTCAGCATGGAGCACGTGCCGCCATCGACGATCATGAGCGCAGCGTCGCGGTCGACAGGCACCTCAGGCCGGGCACATCCAGTCGCCGGGTGCGGGCAGCGGCCCGGTCACATGCGCGTCCGGGGGCGGGAAGTGCTCGCGGAGCGTGAAGGCCCGCGGCGTCGGGCCGTGCTCGCGCAGGTGCACGATGGCCGCCTCTGCATCGGCCGTGCTGGGCCGTGTCCCGGCCGGAACCCACCACAGCGCCGTGTACGCCTCGGGCATCTTCTCGAACCACTCCCGGCGCCGGCGCAGCACCGCCACGTGCGGGCCAGCGAACACGAACGCCGCCAGTGCCTCGACGGACTCCCACACGGACATGTTGATGATCACCCCGGCGCTGCCCGCCGCGTCCCACTCGAACGCCTGCACGCTGGTGGCGTTGCCGTCCTCGGCCTGCAGCCGCCAGACGAAGCCGGGTGCGGCGTCGGCAACCGCGTTGACCGGGTCGAGCTCGGCCATGAAGCTGGCTAGCTGAGGGCTGTCCACCGGCGCGAGCAGCCGGCCGATGTTGACCTGAGCCAGGTGATGTCCCATGCCGTCATCGTGCCAGCCCCGACGGGACCAGACCATGCCAGCAGAGCCTGGTCCAAAGAATGCCTGACGGCCCGAGACTCCTGAAGCCGCCGGGGCCGCACTTGCCGTGCGACGGCCCCGGCGGCTGCGCTCAGCGCCGGCCCACCTTCCAGCCAGTGCCGTAGCCGGCCAGGTGCAGCGCCAGGCAGGCCAGCCCGGCCAGCAGCAGGCTGAACGGGGAGAACAGCGCGACAGTGGCGGCACCTGCCGCGTTGATGATGAGCGCGATCACGAACAGAACCGCCGCGATGATAGCCAGCATTCCGGTGTCCCTTCTGACGGGTCATGCACCGATCTGACGGGTCACCACCGACCCGCGGCGGCCAGGTGCCCGGATCAGCCCGGTCTATGCCGGGCTCGCCAGGATCCTCCCCCTGGCCGCCAGGCGCAGCAGTAGGCGCCAGGGGCGAAGGCCAGGCACGCAGCATGATCAGGCTGCCACTTGTACGTCCTCTGGCCCATGTCTATTGACATACACGTAGGTAATAGTTAGTTTCGCCTATCAAGTGAATATCACTACGACTTATGACAGACCGTTCGTTAGGCACGGCGCAGAGTTGGGACGCCTCTGCGGCTGATCGCGGGCCCGCCTCTGGGTGCGGTGCGGTCGGTGCCGCTCACCGGCGTGATCCCTGGCAGAACTGGAGCGATCATGGTGGGGAAATCTGCTACGCCCGGAGACGACCGCCCGGCCGGCCTGTGGCCAGGCTCAGCGCTGCTGGGCCGGCGCGCCTTCCTCGGCGGAGCCGCCTCCCTCGGTGCCTACGGGGCACTGGCCGGCACCCTGGCGGGCTGCTCGGAAAGCTCGACGCCCGGCGGCACCTCGGGCGGCGGCGGGGCCGCTAAGAGCCTGTCAGTGGGCGTGTTCCAGAACCCGGATTCCCTCGACCCCGGCCAGACCGGCCTGATCACCGTCTCGCAGGTCCTGGGGGCGATCTTCGACACGCTGATGTGGAAGTTCCCCAACGATCCCACCTACTACCCCGGGCTGGCCGAGAGCTACACCGTGTCCGCGGACGCCAAGACCTACACCTTCAAGCTGAAGAAGGGCGTGAAGTTCCACGACGGCACGCCGTTCAACGCGGCAGCAGTCAAGGCCAGCTTCGACCACATCGTCGACCCCAAGACCAAGTCCCTGTCGGCCATCGGCGCACTCGGGCCGTACCAGGAGACGAAGGTCATCGACGACTACACCGCACAGGTGACCTTCTCCGCGGCCAACGCGGCGTTCGTCAACGAGATGACGCAGCCGACCATGGCCATCTCCTCACCGGCCGCGCTGAAGAAGTACGGCACCGGCTATGACACCCACCCGGTGGGCACCGGACCGTTCAAGTTCAAGCAGTTCATCAACAACGACCGGGTCGTCGTGGTGCGCAACCCGGACTACAACTGGGGCCCCAAGCCGCTGGGCAGCGGCCCGGCGCCGCTGGACCAGATCACCTTCCGGATCCTGCCCGACCCGTCGTCGCAGGCCAACGCCCTGACCACGAACGAGATCCAGATCGCCCAGAACCTGAACCCGGGCGACGTCAACTCGGCCGTGCAGTCCGGCAAGAAGAAGCTGACCGCGCTGTCGTCGGGCATGCCCTACTGCATCATGATCAACGCGCAGAAGCCGCCGACCAACGAGCTGGCCGTCCGCCAGGCCATCGAGTACGCGACCAACAACAAGACCATCATCGACACCCTGTTCAAGGGCCTGTACACCCCGGCCGACAGCGTGCTGACGCCGGTGACCCAGGGCTACAGCAAGGATCAGGCACTGTACAGCTTCAATACGGCCAAGGCCGAGTCGCTGCTGGACGGGGCGGGCTGGAAGAAGGGGTCAGGGGGCACCCGGTCGCGCGGCGGCCAGCCGCTCAGCCTGGAGTTCATCAACATCTCCAACTTCGGCTTCGACGGCATCTCCCAGCTCATGCAGGCGCAGCTGGCCACCGTCGGGTTCAAGGTGACGATCACCGACCAGGCCTTCCCTGCCGTCGGGACCACCTATAACCAGGGCAAGCACAACCTGGCCGACTGGTTCTACTACGACGTCGACCCCTACCTGTTCAACTCGGTCTTCAGCTCCAGCCAGATCAAGGCCGGGTTCAACTGGGAGCACTACGACAACCCGGCGGTCGACAAGGCCATCGTCGCCGCCAACCAGGACCCGACTACCTCCTCCCGCACCGCGAAGTACGAGGCCATCGCGCTCACCCTGGCCAAGTCCGCCACCATCGTGCCGATCTACAACCTGGAGAGCATCGTCGTGACCCAGCCCAGCGTGAAGGGGATCAAGTTCACCAGTACCGGGCAGCCGCTGTTCCATCAGGTAAGCGCCTGAGCCGCGGCGGGCGCAGGTGATCCAGTTCATCCTGCGGCGGCTGCTGATGGCCGTGCCGGTCTTGCTCGGGATCACGGTGCTGGTGTTCTCGATCCTGCACCTGATCCCGGGCAACCCGGCCCAGATCCTGCTGTTCGGCTCCAGTCCCACCCCGCAGCAGATCGCCAACCTGGACAAGCAGCTCGGGCTGAGCGGCTCGATCTTCTCCCAGTACTGGAACTACCTGGTCCAGCTGCTGCACGGGAACCTCGGCTTCTCCTACAGCTCGCACCAGACGGTGGCCGCCGAGATCGGCAGCCAGCTCCCCTACACGATCAACCTGGCTCTCGGCGGGCTGGTGGTGGCGCTCGGGGTCGGCGTGCCGGTCGGCATCGTGTCCGGCGTCCGGCCCGGCGGGGTAACCGACAAGCTCGCCACGGGGGTGGCCGTGCTCGGGGTGGCCATCCCTTACTTCTGGCTGGCGATCTTGCTGGTGCTGCTGTTCGCGGTGAAGCTGCGGCTGCTGCCCGCCCTGGGCACCGGATCGGTCACGGCGCTGATCCTGCCGTCCATCGCGCTGGGCTGGGGCTTTGCCGCAATCATCGCCCGGCTGCTGCGCAACAATCTCATCGAGGTGTACCAGCGGCCTTACATGCTGGTGGCCCGGGCCAAGGGCCTGTCGGAATGGCGGCTGCTGTGGCAGCACGCCATGCGCAACGCCGTCGGGTCAACGGTGACGATCGTCGGCCTGCAGTTCGGCTACCTGCTCGCGGGGGCGGTCGCCATCGAGGTCATCTTCGGCCGCCCTGGCCTGGGCGCGTTCCTGGTCGCGCGGATTCAGGAGAAAGACGTGCCCTCCATCCAGGGGGTCGTGCTGTTCGTCGCGGTGGTCTACCTGATCGCCAACCTCCTAGTCGACGTGGCGCACGGGCTGCTCGACCCGCGCATCCGGCGGAGCTGGTCCCGGTGACAGGCCCGGCCACGCCCGGTCACGCCGCGGCCGGCCAGCCCCAGTCGAGCCAGACTCCGTCCATCCGGGCGCCGCGGTACAGTCGCCGCGGCGTGCTGGCCGCCCGGTTCCGGCTGGCCGCCCGGCGCGACCCGCTGGGCTTCATCGCGGCCGTGGCGGCCGCCCTGCTGATCCTGATGGCCCTGCTGGCACCGCTGCTGCCGATCACCGCGCCGGCCATGATCGTCGGCCCCGCGCAGCAGGCACCAAGCGCGCACCACCTATTCGGCACCGATCAGCTCGGCCGGGACGTGCTCAGCCGGATCGTCTTCGGCGCCCGGCACACGCTGGTCACCGCCCTGCTCAGCACCGCGCTGGCGACGGCGATCGGCACCCCGCTGGGCATCCTGGCCGGCTACCTGGCCCGCTGGCCCAGCGGCGTGGTTATGCGAGTCATGGATGTACTGCTCGCCTTCCCTGGCCTGCTGCTGGCCCTGGTCGTGGTGACCATCCTCGGTCCCGGCGTCACTACCGTGGTGCTGGCCGTCGGAATCTCCTACACGCCGATCTTCGCGCGAGTGGTGTACGGGCCGACCAAGTCCATCCGGGCGCAGGACTACATCGCGGCGGCCAGGGCGGTGGGCTGCGGCCCGCTGCGCATCGTCCGCCGGCACGTGCTCCCGGTCCTGGGCAGCGAGCTCATCGTGGTCATTTCCAGCGCGATCGGCTGGACCACACTGCTAGCCGCGACACTGGATTTCCTCGGCTTCGGCATCCGGCCGCCGTCCCCGGACTGGGGCGCCGACCTCTCGGCGGGCGTCCAGTACCTGGGCCAGGCGTGGTGGATTTCCGCCGCGCCGGGCATCGCCATCACGATCACGATCCTGGTCGCCAACTACCTAGGCGACTTCCTGGCCAGCATGACCGACCCGGACCGGCTGCGTCAGCGGCGCAGCAAGCTGAAGGACACGACCCAACTGATCGCGGGAGAGGGATGATGGAGCTCTTCATTCTGCCGCTTGGCGGCTGCTGCTGTAACTACGAGGTCATCGCCCCAGGCGTGTCCGACGGCAAGCGGATCCACATCCCGGTGCCGGCGTTTCTGATCCGCCTGGACAACGACGAGCTGGTGCTGGTCGACACCGGCATGAACCGGATCCACATCAAGGACCCGGACGCCACCTGGCGCGGCCAGCCACTGGCTGACCTGCTCGTACCGGACATGCGGCGGGAAGACAGCCTGCTGTGGCGGCTGGCCGAGCTGGACATCGCTCCGGCCGAAATCAACTACGTGATCAACACCCACCTGCACTTCGACCACGCCGGCAATAACGACATGCTCAAGGACTCCAAGTTCTTCGTGCAGCGCGAGCACTACGAGTTCGCCAAGAAGACACCGGCGGTCTTCCCGCACCAGTACTGGAACCTGCCCGGGCTGAGCTATGAGCTGGTCGATGGCGCGACGACGCTGTTCCCCGGCGTCGAGGTCATCCCGACGCCCGGCCACGCCCCGGCGCACCAGTCGGTGCTGCTGCGGCTGCCCGAGACCGGCAACGTAATCCTCACCGGCGACGCCGTGTACAGCCAGGAGAACTACGACCACGACGCCTGGGGCGGTCAGGCCGACCCGGAAACGGCCCGGGTCAGCGCCCTGGCGCTGCGCGACCGCGCCGGCCAGGAGAACGCCAAGATGATCTACGGCCACGACCGGAACCAGGCGCAGACCCTGCGCTTCTCGACCCTCTCCTACAAGTAGCCGCCGCCTCCGGCAGGTAGCCGCCCGCCTCCCGCAGGTGGTCGCCGCCGACAACCACCCGACGCCCCTCGCGCCCCCGCCGGTGAGCCGGGGCCGTTCCGGAAGGAGCCCGTTTCGTGGCTGAAGCAGACCGTCCCGTCGTCATCCGCAACGTGAGCCTGATCGACGGGACCGGGGCCGCGCCCGTGCCCGGCTCGGCCCTGATCACCGAGGGCCGCCGGATCACCTGGATCGGCCCGGAGGCGCAGCTGCCCGAGGGCGCGGCCGAGACGGCGCTGGACGGCGGCGGCGGCACGGTCATGCCGGGCCTGATCAACTGTCACGTGCACCTGGCCAATGACGGGTCGCCGGACCTGTTCGGCCAGGCCGGGCGCGACTCGGTGACCATCGCGGCGCTGCGCGGGTACAAGAACCTCCAGCTCACCCTGGAGTCCGGGGTGACCTCGGTGCGGGACTGCGGCGCGGCGAGCGGCATCGCGATCGACCTGGCCCGGGCTGTCGAGGACGGCCTGGTGCCTGGCCCGCGGATCCGCGCCGCCGGCCGGGTCATCACCATGACCGGCGGCCACGGCCACTTCATCGGCCGGGAAGCCGACGGCCCCGACGGCGTGCGCGCCGCCACCCGGGCGGAGATCAAGGCCGGCGCGCACTTCATCAAGGCCATGGCCACCGGCGGCGTACTGACTCCCGGCGTGATCCCGACCCAGACCGCGCTGCAGCAGGACGAGCTGGAGCAGGTGGCCCGCGAGGCGCACAACGCGGGCCGGCGCGCCGCCTGCCACGCCATCGGCAACGGCGGGATCAAGAACGCCATCCGGGCCGGCATCGACTCCATCGAGCACGGCTTCTACCTCGACGACGAAGCCCTCCAGCTCGCCATCGACCACGGCACGGTCCTGGTCCCGACGCTGATCGCGGTGAACCAGATCGTGAACAACGGCGGCACCGGGGCCATCCCGGACTGGGTGGTGGAGAAAGCCGAGAGCGAGTCCGGGCACCACCGGGACAGCTTCGGCGCAGCGGTGAAGGCCGGCATGAAGATCGCGGCCGGCACCGATGCCGGCACGCCGTTCAACCCGCACGACTACATGGCCACCGAGATGGCGCTGATGGTCGAGTACGGCCTGGCGCCGATGGCCGCGATCGTCGCGGCAACCAGGACCGCGGCCTACAACCTCGGCCTGGACCCCGATATCGGCACCCTCGAGGTCGGCCGGACCGCCGACGTCATCGTCGTCGACGGCGACCCGGCCACCGACATCGGCGCGATGACCGGCATCCGCTTCGTGATGAAGGACGGCCAGGTATTCCGCAACGACCTCGCCGGACGCCCGTGACGGAGCGGCCCGTGACCGAGACCCCGGCGAACGCCACGCTGACGGTCACCGACCTGAGCGTGCAGTTCGCCATCGAGCACGCGACGGTGCACGCGGTAAACGGGGTCAGCTTCTCGGTCGGGCGGGGCCAGACGGTCGCGATCGTGGGCGAGTCCGGCTCGGGCAAGAGCGTAACTTGCCTGTCGCTGCTGCGACTGCTGCCTCGCTCGGCCCGGGTGACCGGGTCAGTCAAGCTTGAGGGCCGGGAGCTGCTGACACTCAGCGAGGCGGAGATCCGCAAGATCCGCGGCAGCGGCATCGGGCTGGTGTACCAGGACCCGATGGCCGCGCTCAATCCGGTCCGCACCATCGGCGCGCAGGTCGCCGAGCCGCTGCGGCTGCACCTGGGCCTGAGCCGCAGGGCGGCCGCCGAGCGGGCCGCCGAGCTGCTGGCTACCGTGGGCATCCCGTCTCCCCGCCAGCAGCTGCGCGCCTACCCGCACGAGTTCAGCGGCGGCATGAGGCAGCGCGTGGTCATCGCGATGGCCATCGCCTGCCAGCCGAGGGTGCTGCTGGCTGACGAGCCGACCACCGCGCTGGATGTCAGCGTCCAGGCGCAGATCCTGGAGCTGCTCAAGAACCTGACCACGGAGCTGGGCATCTCGCTGATCCTGGTCAGCCACGACCTGAGCGTGGTCGCCGGGCTGGCCGATGACGTGCTGGTCATGTACGGCGGCTACCTGGCCGAGCAGGGCGATGCGGTGCAGGTGTTCGAGCATCCCGCCCACCCCTACACCGCGGGCCTGCTGGCCTCGATCCCCGATACGGCGCCGGACCCGGACGCGCCGCTGACCGGGATCGCCGGGCAGCCGCCGGACATGCGGACGATGCCCGCGGGCTGCGCTTTCGCGCCCCGGTGCCCGCATGCGTTCGAGCGCTGCGCGCAGCGGCCGCCACTGGAAGAGCGCGGGCCGTCGCACCGGGCGGCCTGCTGGCTGGGACCGGAGGTGAACGTTGGCGAGCGAGTCGGCCTCGGCGCTGCCTGAGCAGGCGGGCACGGCCAGTGACGCGCTGCTGGAGATCCGGGACCTGCGGGTGCACTACCGGGCCCGCGGGCTGGCCGCCCGCCGCGGTGGTGTCGTCCGGGCGGTGGACGGGGTCACCCTCTCGCTGCGCCGCGGCGCCACTCTGGGGCTGGTCGGTGAGTCCGGCAGCGGGAAGACGACCCTGGCCAAAAGCCTGCTGCGGCTGGAGCCGGTGACCAGCGGCGAGATCCTGTTCGGCGGCACCGATGTCGCGGCCATGACCGAGCGTGCCTTCATGCCGGTGCGCCGCCGCATCCAGATGGTCTTCCAGGACTCGCTGAACTCGCTCAACCCGCGGTTCACGCTCGCCGACACGCTGGCCGAGCCATTCATTGTGCACAAGCTGGCCCCGCGGGCGGAGCTGCGCGACCGCGTCGCTGAGCTGCTGACCCAGGTCGGGCTGAGCCCGGAGATGATGGACCAGCAGGCCATTCACCTCAGCGGCGGCCAGCGCCAGCGGATCAACATCGCGCGAGCCATCGCGCCCGGCCCGGAGGTTATCGTCGCTGACGAGCCGACCTCGGCCCTGGATGTGTCCGTTCAGGCGCAGATCCTGAACCTGATGCGGGACCTGCAGCGGCGGCTGGGCATGAGCTACCTGTTCATCAGCCACGACCTGGGCGTGATCCGGCGGGTCGCCGCCGATGTCGCGGTCATGTACCTGGGCCGCGTCGTCGAGACCGGGCCGCGCGATGCCATCTACTCCCGGCCGCTGCACCCCTACACCCGGGCACTGATGCTGGCCGCGCCGCAGCCAAATCCGCGGCGTGAACGCGGCCGGCTGCAGGCACCGATCCCCGGTGAGGTGCCCAGCGCCGCCGCGCCGCCGCCGGGCTGCCGGTTCCACCCGCGCTGCCCGCTGGCCCGGCCGGTCTGTGCCGAGAAAGAACCCGAGTTGCGGCTGGTCACAGGGCAGCACCGGTCGGCGTGCCACTTCGCCGAGGAGCTGGCCGCCGAGCCGGCTCGCGTGCCGGACTAGGGAGCTCCCGCTTGGCCGCCACCCATGATCAGCCGGACCTGCCCGGGGCCGGGCCGCTGGCCGAGCTGAGCAGCGTTGTCGGAGTCCCGCGGGCGGCCGTGCCACTCGATCAGGTCGACCTGCGTCTGCTGGCCCTGCTCGCCGGCGATGCCCGGGTCAGCCAGCGCCGGCTGGGCCGGGAGCTGAACATGTCCGCGCCGGCGGTCGGGGTCCGGCTATCACGGCTGGAGCGGGCCGGCGTCATCCGCGGCTACTCGGTGGACATCGACTGGCCCGCGGCCGGCTATCCGCTGCAGGCCTACCTGTCCATCACCGCCACCAGCAACCTGGGCCACGTGCTGCGCGCCTTCCACGCCATCCCCGAGGTTGAGGACGTGGCCGTGGTGGCCGGGTCGATGGACCTGCTGGCCCGGGTCCGGCTCCGGGACCACGCGCACCTCAGATCGCTGATGTTCGACCAGGTGTGGAAGATCCCCGGCGTGACCCGGACCGAGACCTTCCTGAGCCTTGCCGAGATGCCCGCCAAGCCGTTCGCCCGCCAGCTCGTGGAGGAGCGGGAGCGCCTGGCCGGGCCGCCCGCCGCCGCCGCGGGGCCGGGCGGGCGGGACCGGGGCGGGCGGCTTCCGGAGAGTCAGTAACGCGCTAGCGCACCACTCGCAGGTTCGGAGCCGACGGCTGCCCGGGGACTGCCGGGCCGCCGCCCGGCCCGGGAGCCGGCGGCGGCTCCGGCGTGGTCATTCCGCTGTTGATCCGGCGCCAGGCGGTAGCGAATTTCTCCTGATCCGGCTGCCCGCCGCCGCAGCCCGCGACAATGGCGAGCACCACTTTCAGTCCCGGCAGCTCGTCGTTCTTCAGCGCCACGCACATCGTGGAATGCGCCACCCGCTGCCGCGCCCGGGCGGCCATCTGGCGGAATGGCGTATTTCCCGCCCAGGCCCGGTACTGCCGCAGCGCCTCGACCAGCTCGGCCGCGGTCTGCGCGCTCAGCGGGTCGGGCTTGAGGTTGTAGCCGTCGGCGTCGCGGACCGGCTCGGGGGATGCCGCC
The DNA here is from genome assembly GCA_963780555.1 of uncultured Actinomycetota bacterium. Taxonomy (GTDB): domain Bacteria; phylum Actinomycetota; class Actinomycetes; order Streptosporangiales; family Streptosporangiaceae; genus DASUBV01. The sequence continues at coordinate 3,016,822 of CAWACD010000002.1, forward strand.
GGCACGGCCGCGCCGGCCGGCAGCCGGTGCCGGCCGCGGCTCTCCTCCAGTGCCGCGGCGACCTGCTTGTCCAGCTCAGCGAGCTCGGCGCGGATGCGCGGGTCGCGCAGGACCTCCGGCGACAGCCGCTGCTTCAGGCTGCTGATCTCCGCGGCCAGCTCGGCCCGCACGCGCTCGGCTTCCGGTCCGGCGCGACCCGGCTGGCTGGCCGCCGCGCCCCCTGGCGGCCGGCTCACCTGGCCCCATTCGCCGCGACAGCGCGGGCGCGCGAGCCCGCCGGATCCCGGGAGATGCCGAGCACGGGCATAGTGCCCTCCGCGTAATCTGCTCCTGGCCGGGCTCCCTGCGGGAGCCCGGCGGACGGTGGCCTGGATCAGTTTTCCGCCCCTGCAGGTACGGGTAATTTGGAGCCGATATCTGCAGGTTGCGAATGGCGATCAGGCTAGCGCCGCCGTTTCATGATCGCCAGCAGGAACACGACGATTCTGCCAAGATCGTTATATTCCGGTGCCTGCTGCTTAGCGGCGTTCGCCACTGTTCTGCTTCGTTCGGAGCCGTTCTCAGCCTCTGGCGCCCGGCGCCCGCAGTGGATACCGTGCAGATGCACAGTGCACGGCGGACCTCACAGCCGGTGCGCTGCAGAAACCCGGTTATCTGGTCCGGTGGCCTGGACGGTACGGGTGCGAGCGGGACAGCCCGGTGGAGCGGGCCAGCTTCCGCGTGAAGGGCCCGGCCGGCTGGCCGGGCCCTTCAGCGCTGCTGGCCGGCAGACAGCCCGGCGATAATCTCCAGCAGCGCGGCGTGGGTCCGTTCATCGGCGGCCGCGACCAGCCCGCCCGCCCCGGCGTGCACGGGCTGACCGTTCAGTCCGGTGACCGCGCAGCCCGCCGCCTGGCACAAGGCGATGGGCGCGGTGAAGTGCACGCTGCCGAGCAGGTGCCCGTCGGTCACGTAGGCCGCCCGGCGCCCGGCCGCCACCCAGGCCAGGGCCAGCGTGGTGGACAGCACGCGCGGCCGGAACGAGGCGGCGAACGCCGGCTCGGCCAGCATCGCGACGGCCCGGAACCGGCCCGCGTTCGGGAACGGCGGGTCCAGGTTGACGTCGACCAGCCGGGACGCCGCCGACGGCACCAGGGGCTCGTCAGCGCCGCCGCGGCGCAGCCAGGCCCCGGTCCCGCCGGTCCAGAACACCTCGCCGGCCAGCGGGTCCGCGCTGGCCGCGGCCAGCACCTGGTCCCCCGCGCACAGCGCCACGTTCACCGCGGCCAGCGGCGTGGCGACCGCGAAGTTCGCCGTACCGCAGAGCGGGTCGATCAGCCACGTCCGGCCGGACGTGCCGGTGCCGGACTCGCCCAGTTCCTCGCCCTGATACCCGTCACCGGGCCGGGCCGCCCGCAGGACCGCCAGGATCGCCTGCTCGGCGGCCACGTCCGCGTCGGTGGCGAAGTCCATCGGCGCCTTCTCGATGCGCTCCAGCGCCGTCCCGAACCGCGTCCGGACCACTGCGGCCCCGGCCTGCGCCGCCGCGACGGCCACCTCCGCGTCCGGCGTCATCGTGGCCTGGTTGCCTGACACGGGACCGGAGACTAGCAGCACCTCGGCGCCGCACTGGCCGCCGAGGTATTCATCGGTCGCGTCCAGCAGTTCTTGCGCGGCAGCTCCGCCAGCAGGCCCAGCACGAACGCCCGGGCCCGGCGCCGCGGCTCCACCCGGCTGAACCGGGCACCAGCCCGGGTCATCAGCTCATCGAATATCCCCACCCAGCGGCCAGGATCTACGCTGGGGCCAGCGGCCACCAGAAGATCATCACGAGTCGCCACAAACCCGGATGATCAGACGGCGGCCGCCCCGTCTCCAGCACCGGCATCCAAGATCTACGGCCCGCGGCAGGCAGTGCTGCATCACTTCCAGCCGCAGCCGGGGCAGCATCCGCCTGCCATCTCACGCCTAGGAGGACACATGCGACGAGGCGAGGTCTGGTGGGCCGAGTTCGACGAGCGACGGCCTGTCGTGCTGCTGTCGGAAGAAGAGCCATCCGGGTCCCGGGCGATGCAGGTCGTCGCTCCGGCGGATACCGACATCTCCGGCTGGGGAATCGAGGTGGCAGTCGGCGTACCGGAAGGACTGCCCTTTGACGGCGTGCTGCGGTTCGCGTTCCCGCGGCCGGGCTTTACCCCGTGCACCTGGCTGACCACCCTGAGCCGGGACGACCTGATCGAGCGGGCAGGCACAGTGTCCGCCGCCAAGCTCAGCGAGATCGACGACGCCCTGCGCGCCAGCGAACAGAGGACGGAGTGGGACCCGGCCGCGGCGGCCAGGCTCAGCGAGATTAAGGATTCCCTCCGTCGGCGGACTCAGGCAGACGGAGAAGGAAACGGACGCCCACGCTGACGAAGGTTGATCTCGTCCGCACGACCGACGGTCCGTGGCGCCTCAGCAACAAGATCACGATCTACGGCTGGAGTACTAGGCATCCTCAAGCAGCCGCCCGAACTCTTCTCTGGCCGTCTCGTCGGGCTCGGACCACAGCGCATCCCGCGCAGCCAAGACCCGGTCTGCTGTGCAGAGAGTCTGAGCCCTGGTGCTAGAGAAGACTGCGACTTTGACGTGTCGCTGCTGATCCTTCTGCTCCACCCAGCGGACCACTTGCTGCCAGTCCCAGACCTGCTCGCCGCCGGGAGTAATCATGACTGGCGCCGGGAAGTTCCCTGGCCCTCGCTGACCTGTTGCCCATAGCCGAACAGCCTCGCGAGTGATCCCCAAGCGCTCAGAAATGACGAGCAACGTCACCATGTTCTCGCAAGCAACACCAACAGCCCGCAGGCCAGGCACCTTCTCGATGTCGCGAACTGCTGATACCAGCGCCTCGGCCAGCGACGGCGCCTCCCGACTGAAGTCCATCACGGTGCCCAGCGGGCGCTGGGGTGGACCACACCCACAGACGCTGGGAGCAGTCGGCATGAGGGCAATCGACCTAGCCCCAGCTATGGCCATGGGCATCGGTCGGCTTGACCTCAAACCCCAGCCGTGATGGCTTGGTCGAGCGCCTCGCGACCTCTGCCTCAGGCGGGCGCGGGCGCGGCGCGGACCTCCCGGGCAGTGTCGACGAACTGGCGAGCCCGGCCGGGGTCGACCGGGTTCCAGGTGATGCCGTCCACCTTCAGGCTGGTGCCGACGATCACGCCGTCGGCCACGGCCAGGGTCTCGGCCAGCCGCTCGGCGGTGACGCCGGTGTTGGCCAGCACCGGCGTCTGCGGCACGGCGTCCTTGGCCGCGCGCAGGTCGCTCATGACGAACGGCACGCCGGCTTCGGGGCCGCTGATGAGGATCGCGTCCAGGCCGAGGAAGCTCGCGCTGCGGGCCCGCTCGGCGACCGTCCGGGTGCCCAGCGTCGAGCTGAACTCCGGCGTGATGTTGCCGAACAGGGCGACGCCCGAGGCGCCGATCGCGTCCCGGTAACTAGCCAGGTCACCGAGCGACGGCGCGATCATGCCGACATCGCTCTCGTAGACGCCGGTCAGCACCTCCCGGATGAAACTCGCCCCGGTCGCCCGGGCGACGGCCAGGCTGGCGCGGGCGTCCCACAGGATGTTGACCCCGAACGGCACCCGGATCTGCGGGCGCAGCTCGCCGATCACGGCCGCCATCGCGGCCGGGATCTCCGGGCCCACGGTCAGCTGATAGGGGATGTCGTTCTCATTGCAGAACAGCACCGCGTCCACGCCGGCGTCCTGCAGCACTTCCAGGTCCCGCCCGACGACGTCAAGCAGGTGAGCTGACCCGGCGGCGCGGTCATGGCGCGGCCGTCCCGGCAGGCCGGGAAAGTGCACCATCGCGATGACGGGCTTGACGGTGCCGAATCTGTCCTCGAGCGACATAGCCAGGCTGGACCTTTCTCTGTGGTGCTGGTCAGGACGCGCCGCTGGCGCGCACGAACTCGATGACCGCCTGATTCCACGGTCCGGGATCCTCCCAGAAGGCCGCGTGGCCGCCGGGAACAACGGCCCACGTGCCCACGCCGCCGGCCAGCGCATCGAATAGCTGCCGCGACAACTGCGGCCGGATGATGATGTCATCGCGCGCGGCCAGCACCAGCGTCGGCACCCGCACCGCGCCGATCCGGGCCGCGCAGTCGTGCCCGGTGAGCGCCGCCATCTGCGCCGCGAACGCCGCGGGCGGCTGGGTGCTCGTCTGCGCCGCCGCGATCAGCTCGGTCACCCGGTCCGGGTGCCGCGCGTAGAAGTCCGGGCTGAAGATCCACGGGGCCTGCTGGCGCATCATGACCGGCATGCCCGCGGCCAGCGCCACCGTGGCCCAGGTCTCGAAGGCCGCCGCGGTGAACGGGTCGGCGGCGGCGAAGGTGTTGGCCAGCACCAGCGAGCGCAGGCCAGCCGGGTGGGCTACCGCGTACTCCTGGGCGATGACGCCGCCCATCGACACCCCGGCCAGGTGGAAGCTGCCCAGCCCGAGGGCGGTGACCAGGGCCCGCAGGTCGGCCGCCATCTCGGTGCTGGTGTAGGGGCCGGGCGGCTGGCCGGACTCCCCGGACCCGCGGTTGTCGTAGCTGATCACGCGCAGCCCCGCGGCCGTGAAGTCGTCCAGCTGGCCGGCCCAGCCGTCCAGGTCATCGCCGACCCCGTTGATCAGTACCAGGTCCTGGTCGCCGTCCCCGGTGATCCGGTAGCGGATGTCGATCCCGTTTCCGTGCACCATGCCGGTGGTCATTGCATCCCCCGCTCAACAAGTGCGGCCTGCCAGAGCCGGGCCGAGGCCCGCAGCTCAGCCAGGACCTGGTCGTCGTCCTGCTCGAACGCCGGGATGATCTCCAGGATGAGCAGCACATCCTGAGCGCCGGCGGCGGACAGGGTGTCCAGCACCTTCCCGGCGTCGATGCGGCCGGCCTGGTTGTGCTCGGCGGTGAACGGCCAGTGATGGTCGGCGATGCCGTCGGACTGCTGCAGCTGGACCTCGGCGAGCCGCCCGCCGAAGCGGGCCAGCCAGGCGTAGGGGTCGCGGTCGGGCCCGGTGGTGCCGGGGACGCACTGGTGGCCGACGTCCAGGCACAGCCGGACGGGCGCATGCGCGGCGTCGCCGTCGGTCAGCAGTTCCTCGATGCCGTCCAGGGTCGACGGCTCGCGGTGGCTGGCCAGGTTCTCCACCAGCAGGTACTCCAGGCCCGCCAGCCGGGCCGCCGACGCCAGCTCGGCCAGCGACTCGCGCAGCCCCGACCAGCGCCCGGCCCGCAGTGCCGGGTCGGCCCAGTCCGGCACGCTCATCGCGCCGACGTGACCGCCGGCGCCCCGCGCGCCCACCTGCGCGGCCAGGTCGATGACCGACCGGTACCAGTGCGCCGCGGCCCGGCGGCGCGCCGGGTCGGGGTGCATGAGCAGGCTGCGCGAGTAGGCGGCCAGGCCGGTGAACACGGTCTCGGCCGTCAGCCCGTGCTCGTCCAGCGCCGCCCGGGTCTGGCTGGCCGCATGCTCGCGGGCGGCCGGGTCGGCGATGTCCTCGACGAGATCGAGGGACAGCTCGACGATGTCCAGGCCCAGCTCATCGCGCACGATCGGGGCCCAGTCGGCCGGCCGCGGCCAGCGCTTGACGGCGAAGCAGGTGTTGATGCCCAGGCGCGCCCGCATCTCAGGCCTCCTTCTGCTCGGGCCGCGTGACCGGCGACGCGGTGAGAGTCTGATAGCGCTGGTAGAGGTCGTCATAGCGGGCCCGGTGCGCCGGGTCGGGGTCGGCCTCGCCGGCGGGCCGGTAGCCGGCCGCGACCGCCTCGGCCGCGTCGCGGTAGAGGCCAGTGCCCAGGCCCGCGAGCAGCGCCGCGCCCGCCGCGGTGGAGTCGCCGGCGACCCGCGTCACCGGGATCCCGGTGACATCCGCCTTGATCTGGTTCCAGACGGCCATCCCCGCTCCCCCGCCGGACACCCGCAGCTCGGTGGCCGGCGCGGAGGTCCGGCCCAGGGTTTCCAGCCGGGCCCGGACGCCGCAGGCGATGCCCTCCATGGCGGCGCGCGCCAGGGCGCCGCGATCGTGGCGCAGCGACAGCCCGGTGATCGCGCCGCGCAGCGCCGGGTCGTCCCGCTCGCCGTCACCGAGCACCGGCGCGAAGAGCAGGCCCCCGGCTCCCGGCGGGGCGGCCGCCGCCGCCTGCGCCAGCCGGGCGTAGTCGGCCGGGCGGGGCGCCCGCGAGGAGCCTGCGTAGAACAGCTGGGCCAGCCAGTCCAGCGTCTCGCCGGTGGTGTTGATCCCCACCTCGGTGACGTAGCCCTCCGGCCCGGTGATGCTCGGGTAGTGGGTGACGTCGAGGTCGGGCAGCGGCTCGGCGACGACGGAGTTGAAGCAGCTGGAGCTGCCGGCCATCTCGCTGACCGGCCCCGGCCCGGTTACCCCGGCGCCCAGCGCGCAGGCGATGCTGTCACCCGCACCGGCGACCACCGGCACGCCGCCGGGCAGGCCCAGCGGCGGGCCAGCGCCGGGCGGATCTCCCCGGCGATGCTCCACGAGGGCACCACCTCGCGGGAAGCGCGGCCGCGTCCAGGTCGAGGCCGGCCAGCAGGCGAGCCGCCCAGCGACGGCCGCGCAGGTCCAGCAGCGCGGTGGCCGCCGCCATCGACCAGTCGGTGGTCGGCGCGCCGGTCAGCTCCAGCACGACGTAGTCGGTCGGCTGGACGAAGCGGCGGGCCGCGGCGAACACCTCCGGCTCGTGCGCGCGCAGCCAGCAGCATCTTGGCGGCGACGTGGAACGCGGCGGGCACGTGCCCGGTCAGCTCGTGCAGCTGCGCGTCGCCGAACTGGGCGCGCATCGCGTCCGCCTCGGCGGTGGCCCGGTTGTCGCGGTAGATCAGGCCCGGCCGCAGCGGCCGGTCCCGGCGGTCCAGCGGGACCACGCTCGGGCACTGCCCGGTGACCCCGACGGCGCGGATCGCGCAGCGCGGCCCGAGCCCGGCCACCAGCGCGCCGAGCGCCGACACGCGCCGCTGACCGCCAGCGCCGCGCGTCCTGCTCGGCCCAGCCCTCGGCGGGCAGGGCGGTGGGGTAGGGACGCCGGATCTCGGCCAGGGGCTCGCCGGTCAGCCGCGAACGCGGACGCGCGGGCACCGGAGGTTCCGAGGTCGACGGCGATCAGGGCCTCCGCGCCGCGCGGGTCAGCGGCGCTCGCCGGGCCGGGCAAGGCGGTCATGGCCCCGGCTAGCCGCGGACCAGCTGCGCGTCAGCCCGGTCCTTGTTCAGGCTGACCAGCGCCCCGTTCAGCGCGCCGGTCGAGTAGTCGCTGCCCGGGTTGAGGATCAGGCCCTTGCGCTTGCCCAGGCGGCGGATGCCGGAGGACTCGTGGATGTGGCCGTGCAGGCCGACCAGCGGCTGCGCGCTCGGCCACGATGTCGCGCACCGCGGTGCTGCCGACCGGCGGTGTACTGGATCTGGCCCAGCGTCGCCTGGACCCGCAGGTTCTCATCGAGCGCGGGCGCCTCGTCGAGCTGGGTGTCGTACGGCGGCGGGTGCAGGTTGAACACCGCGCGCTCGGGGCGCTCGCAGCTGGTCGGCCATGCGGGCGAAGGCACGCGGCCAGCTGCTCCTCGGTCCTGCTCCCGGTAGGTGTGCCAGGGCGTGGTGTTCGCGTATCCCCAGCTGATCATCTCGTGCTCGTCGTCGATCTGGACGACCTTGCCCTCGGCGTGCACGCCCCACGGCGCCTGGTCGAGCAGCTGCGCCAGCTCCGGCGGGTCGTCGTTGCCGAGCATCAGGTACAGCGGGACGCCCTTCGGCCGCAGCCGGTTGTCGGCGATGTCGAGCCATTCCGCCAGCCGCTCGCGCATCAGCCGGCCGGAACAGGTCATCGAGCGTCCCGTCGGCCTCCATCGCCTCCAGCTCGCCCGGCTCGGCGCGGTAGGGGTAGTAGCCGTGGTCGGCGATGAGCTTCTCCAGCCCGGCCAGCTCCTCGCCCTCGGTCAGCTCGTAGCGCTGTGCCGATGAAGCTGCACTGCCACCGGCCGTTCGGCCCGGCGGACGATCGACTGGATGGCCTTGCCCGCCACGTCGCCGCCGAGCACCAGCACAGTCGGCTTGTAGACCTGCGTGGCGTTGACGAACTTGCGGAAGCACAGGCTGGAGCCGTGCAGGTCACTGACGAAATACAGCAGGGTGCCCCTGGCCACTACGCACTGCACCGCGCTCTCCTGCCGCCCGCCGGGCCGCCGTCATGAACTCTGCCGCCCGCTCCGGGTCGACGCGATTCCAGGTCTGAGCCGCCTTCCTTCAGCGCCGGTGCCGACGATCGCGCCGTCCGCCACGGCCAGGACGTCGGCCACGGTGTCCGCCCGTCACGCCGGTATTGGCGAGCACCGGGGTGAGCGGCGACCGCCGCCTTCGCCGCCCGCAGCTGGGCCAGGTCGGTCGGCTCGCCGGTGATGGCGCCGCTGATCAGCAGCGCGTCCGACGCCGAGGAACGCCGCGCTGGCCGCCCGCTGGGCGATCGTGCGGCGCCCGGCCGAGCTGGCGAACTCAGGCGTGATGTTGGCGAACATCGCGACGTCGCCGCGCGCCGATGGCCGGCCCGGTAGGCGCCGATCGCGCCGAAGTCGGGCCGCATGATCCCCAGGTCACTCTCGTAGACGCCGGTGAACACTTCGCGGACGAAGCTGGCGCCGGTCGCCCGCGCGACCGCGAGGCTCGCGACCGGGTCCCACACCAGGTTGACCCCGAACGGCCGGGAGATCTCGCGCCGGACCGCGCCGATGACGGCGGCCATCGCCGCGACCGCCTCCGGCCCGACGCCGAGCTGGTACGGCAGGTCGGCCTCGTTGCAGAACAGCAGCCCGTCCACGCCGGCCTCCTGCAGCGCGCGCAGGTCGCGGGCCGACCGTGTCGAGATCGGCGCGCATGCCGGCCGGCCGCGTCGTGCCGCGGCCGCCCCGGCAGCGCCGGCAGGTGCACCATCGCGATAACCGGCTTGCTGACCCCGAACAGCTGCGCCAGCAGTGCGGTCATGTCGCCACCGCGAACGGCGCTCGCCGTCCGCTGTCCGTCGGGCGGCTGTCAGGTCCCGCGGCCGGGGTGCCGCGACCGTCGGGCCCGGCCATGATGACCTCGACGCCCTCGCGGGCGATGCGCTCGACCTCGACCGGGTCGGCGCTGGCGTCGGTGACGATCGCCGAGACCCGCCTGATCGGCACCACCGTGCTCAGCGCGACATCGCCGAACTTCGACCCGTCGGCCAGCACGATGATCCGCTCGGTCTTCTCCAGCGCGGCCCGGATGACGCCGGCCTCCTGAGTCGTCCAGGTCGGTGATGCCCCGGCGGGCCGACACCCCGGCCGCGCCGATGACGGCGATGTCGGTGTTGTAGCGCTGCACGCACTCCACCGCCGCCGGGCCGACGCAGCTGAGCTCGTCCTGGCGGACCGTGCCGCCGGCCATGATCACGCTGACCCGGCGGGTGCCGAGCAGGCTCGCGACGACCAGCGACTGGGTGATCACCAGCAGGCCGTCGCGCGGGGCGGCCAGCCGGGCGAACTGCTCCACGGTCGAGCCAACACTAATGAACATCACCCGCGCATCAGCGGTCAGGTCGGCGGCGCGCATCGCGATCTGGCGCTTCTCCTGGGCGTGGTGCAGCATCCGCGCGCTCTGCGTGACCTCGAACGCGCCGCCCGAGCGCACCACGCTGCGTGGTGGCGCCGCCGTAGGTGCGGCGGACGAAGCCGTCCCGGTCCAGGCGGCGCAGGTCGCGGCGGATGGTCATCTCGGAGACCCCGAACTCCCGCGCCAGGCTGCTGACTTCGACCGCCTGGTCCGCCGCGATCCGCTCCAGCACCTTCATGCGCCGTTCGACCGCCAGCACCCGCTCTCCCTTATGTGTTATCCGGTCCTGATCACTTCCTGGTGAGAAGTGACCGATTATGTCATGACGATTGACAGTTGTTACTGATTGTGTTCGACTTTAGCCAGCCTCGACGAGGCGGTCAACGGGGGGACCGGCGGAGGCATGGGCGATCGGAGGAGCTCATGACCACAGCGGACCGATCTGAGAACCGGAGCAGGCTGTTCGTCCGCAACAGCACCGGGCTCGTGCGCTCGGCGTCGGCGGTCGACGCGACGATCTTCAACGCGGTCATCTCCGCGCCGATTGGCTCGACCCTCGCCTGGTCGATCTTCTTCGCCCTCGTCGCCTTCCCCGGCGCCGACCCGGTCGGGGTCCTGATCATCACGCTGATCATCAACATCCCGGTGCTGATCATGTTCGCGCTGCTCGGCGCGAGCATGCCGCGCGTCGGCGGCGACTACGTCTGGGTCAGCCGGATCCTGAACCCGCCGCTGGCGCTGATCTCCAACCTGTGCATGATCGCGGGCGGCCTGCTCGGCGCCGCGTACTTCGCCAAGTTCTTCTCGGTCTTCGCGCTCGGGCCCGGCGCTCGTCGCGGGCGGCAGCCTGGCCCACAATGACTCGCTGGTCAGCTGGGGCAACTCCTTCGAGACCAACCAGGGCTGGATCCTGGTCGGCGCCCTGGTCATGGTCGCGCTGCAGACCTCATCCTGATCCGCGGCACCAAGGCGACGTTCCGCTGGCAGAACATCGCGTTCCTGATCGCGATGGTCGGCATGATCGTCGCGTTCATCGTCCTGGCCGTTCGCCAGCAAGCACGGCTTCCAGACCCACTTCAACTCGCTGAACAAGAGCTTCGGCGGCGGGACGTTCCAGAGCGTGATCTCCGCCGCCGGCGCCGGGAACGCCGCCCCGCACCTGGGCCACCTGAGCGCGACCCTGCCGGCGGTGTTCTCCGTCAGGGCTTCATGATGTGGAACTTCTGGTCGGTCTACATGTCCGGCGAGCTGAAGAGCGCCTCGAACCGGCGCCGCCAGCTGTCGATCATGTTCGGCGCGCTGGTCTTCGACGTCGTGCTGCTGATCATCGGCGTGCTGCTGCTGTTCCACGTCGCCGGCTACAACTTCATGTACGCGGTGAACGCTCGCCGAGCAAGGCCTACGCGATCCCGTCCGGGCCGTTCTACCCGTTCCTCGCGGCGCTGTCGGCCAACATCCCGGTCTTCACGGTGATCATCCTGGGCTGCTTCCTGTTCTGGGCGCTGCCCTCGATGATCGCCAACACGTTCATGCCGATCCGGTCGTTGTTCGCCTGGTCGTTCGACCGGCTGATGCCCGAGAAGCTCGCCGACGTCAACGAGCGCACGCACTCCCCCGTCACCGCGATCGCCGTCGTGAACGTGATCATCGCCGGGCTGGTGATCTGGAGCGTCTACTCCAATGCGTTCCAGCTCGTGCTCGGCCTGATCGTGCTGGCCGGGTGCCTGGGCGTGGTGATCGTCGCGGTCGCCGCGATCGCGCTGCCGCTGCGCCGGCCCGACCTGTACAAGGCGTCGCCGGCCAACGTGAAGTTCCTCGGCATCCCGGTGCTGTGGATCGTCGTCGCCGATCACCATCGCCATCTTCGTCACCCTGGCGGTCATATCGACGCAGTACCCGGCGCTGGTCATGAACGGGGACCCGGCCAACTTCTGGTGGATCCCGGCCTGGTTCGCCGGCCTGATCGTGGCCGGGGCGCTGCTCTACTACATCCCCCGCTACCTCCGGGCCCGCCGCGGCATCAACGTCAGCTTCGTCTACAAGGAACTGCCGCCGGAGTAGGGCCCCGCGCTATGCCGGTTCCCCGCGCACCACCACCGCGGGGAACCGGCCGGGCATGGCGGCTAGAAGTCTCCGCCGCCGAAGTCCCCGCCGCCCCCGAAGTCCCCGCCGCCGAAATCGCCGCCATCCTGCCCGCCGCCGTAGTCCCCGCCTCCGTAGTACCCGGGGTCACCGAAGAAGGGGGGCGCCAGGGCACTGCCGAGCAGGAACCCGGTGAACAGGCCAGGGCCGAAGCCGAACCCGCCCCAGTAGGCCGGGGCGAAGCCGGCGTTGACGTAGCTGACCTGGGCTCCGTTCACCTCCACCTGGCGCATGTCGGGCTCGATGCCCTGCTCGAGCTTGTGCGCGCAGGCAACGCAGACCGGAACCTCGCGGCCGGGCCCGCCGGCTGCGGGCCGCCAGTGGGCATCGGTCACGGACATGCCGTGCCGGGGATCGAAGAAGCAGGACGGGCGCCGCTCAGGCGCGGGCCGGCCGGCGGCCGCAGCATCGGCGCATTCCAGGCGGTACTGCCCCTCGGCGATAGCCCGGCTGACGGCCCCCATATCGCCGACCCGCCGGGCGCCGTCCATGGCCGCGGTCCCCCGCTCATAGGCAGTCAGCGCCTCGGCCTGCTCCTGAGCCGCTTCCGGGCTGCTCTGCACGGACACGTCAGCGCGGCGGTCGGTGAGCGCGCTGCTAAGGGCGATCAGGTCGTCCTGCGCCGCCGACTTCGCCTCCCGGAGCTCCCGGCGGCGGCGGTCGCGGACGGGACGCGCGATCAGGAAGAAGCCGAGCAGGCCCAGCGCCAGAATGACGCCGACCGTAATCACCAGATTGCGCAGCACGTGTGATGGGCCGCTGACCGCGGTGCCGTCCGGGCCAGCGCCGGCCTCGCGCTGCACATCACCGACGAACTGGGTCAGCGCGGCGAAGACATCCTGGTCTCCCTGATGCGCCTGTACCGCCCTGGTCGCGATCTCGCCTGCCTCGCCGGACGGGAGCATTCCCCTGCTATCGGCCCCGAAATGCAGCAGCCGGCTGTCCGCGAAGCCGACGGTGAACTGAGGATGCTTGTCCAGATCGCTAATGATCTGACTCATCGAGCGGTTATAGCCCGAGGCGCCAGATGGCGCGACAACAAGGTAGATGTCATCCTTGCCGATCTGGCTCTCCAGCCGGGCCTGCTGGCCGTCCGAGATTAGCTCTCGGCCGCTGCCAGTGACGCAGACATGCTGGCTGGCCAGGCAGTCCGGCAGCGTGGCGGCAGAGGCCTGGGCCGGGACCAGGGACAGCACTACAAGGGCGCTCACCAGCACCGCAAGCGCACTCACTGCGACCGCCAGCAGCCGTCTCACGCCATGAACCTCCCGCCGCTCAGGCGTTGCCGGCCAGCATCCAGACAGGTCCTCCCCGGAATTCCGGCTACTGCCAGGTAACCGGGCGGATCTGCAGGTGCGGTGTCAGGGCCGTGCGCGCTGCGTGGAGGGCGACCCGGCGGGCAGGCCAAGGCGCCCGCCCACCCGGCGGGGGCGCCCAGGATGACAGGGTCAGGGCGGGGCAGGCGCCTGAGACGCGGCTCCGCAGCTCACCGGCGCTGCCATTCCTCGGCGAGCAGCTGATGGGAGCGCACCCGGTCGGCATGCCGGTGCGTGATGGTGGTGACGATGAGCTCGTCGGCCTCGGTAGCGTCCCGGAGCTGTTCCAGCTTGTCGGCGACCTGGCCAGGCGTGCCGAGGAACTGGGTGTCGGTCCGGTCGGCCACCAGGGCGCGGTCCTCGTCACTCCAGGTGTGTGCGCGAGCCGCGGCCGGCGCCGGGAACGGGATGGCTCCCTCGCCGGTCCTGATGCTGCGCACCCACAGGCCGTAGCCCGACGCGAGCTCCCGGGCGGTCGCCTCATCAGCAGCGACGACGACATCCGCGGACACGCTCACGTAGGGCGCGCTCAGCTCGGCCGACGGCCGGAACGCGGCCCGGTAGCCGTCGACGGCCTCCAGCACGCCGGCCGGGCTCACGTGGTAGTTGGCGGCGAACCGCAGCCCGCGCTCCCCGGCCGCCTGCGCGCTCTCGCCGCCGCTGCTGCCCAGGATCCAGACCTGGACGCCGGCGCCCTCCCCCGGTATCGCCCGGGCCTCGATGCCCTCGGCGGTGAACGTCCCGCGCAGCAGCGCGAGAACATCGTCGACCTGCTCGGTGTAGTTCTGCGACTGCGCACCGGGAAGCTGCAGCAGCCGCTTGTTCAGGGCCAGCCGGGGCGAGGCCAGCAGCCGCTCGAGGGAGAATCGCGGCGGGATCAGCAGGCCATTCGCGGCCCGGCTGGCCTGACCGGCCGGAGCGCTGGCAGCCGCCGGCCCGCTGCCCGCCCCGGCCAGCGGCAGGCCGGCCGAGCGGCCCAGGCCCAGGTCCAGCCGCCCCGGGTACAGCGTGTCGATCAGGCCGAACTCCTCCACTGTGGCCAGCGCGGTCCGATGGCCCATCTGCACGGCGCCCGAGCCCAGCCGGATGGCCGAGGTCGCCGAGGCGGCCAGCGCGATCATGATGGCCGGGGAGGTGCCCGCCACGCCGGGGTTGAGGTGGTGCTCGGCGAACCAGTACCGCGCATAGCCGGCGCGCTCGGCCTGGCAGGCCAGGTCCAGGCTGTTGCGCACCGCCTGCGCGGCCGTGGCACCGGCCGGGATCGGGACCAGGTCCAGGATGGCAAGCGGGGTGCTGGTCATGACGTTGAGTCTCCTGTTCAGCCGGTGCTGGCCAGCCCGGCCGCGCCGGACTCGATCGGATTCCCGGGCGCGGGGTCCGCCAGCCCGGCCGGGCCCCACGGCCAGGGCGGGCCGGGAATCTCGCGGCGCAGCACCGGCGCGATCTCCGCCTGGAACAGCTCCAGCGACGCGCGGTGCTGCGCGTCGGTCAGGCCCCCGGCGTCAGCGTGCAGGTGCAGGACGCTGTGGCCGAGCTCCTGGTGGTACCGGTGCACCTTGTCGAGGATCTGCTGCGGGCTGCCGATGAGTGCCGAGCTGCGCTCGGCGAAGTCCTCCAGGTCGGTGAAGACGGGCTGCAGGCCGAGCCGCCGCTGGAACTCGCGCTGCGCGGTGAAGATCGGCCGGTAGACAGCCAGCGCCTGCTGCGAGCTGGCGGTGGCGTAGTAGCCGGCGGTGCCGGCCCCGACCACCGCGGCCGCCGGGTCGTGACCGTAGTCCGCCCACCGCTGCCGGTAGTAGCGCACCAGCTCGGCGTAGGGCTCGATGGGGTTGGTGACGTTGGCCGAGAACAGCGGGTCGCCGTAGCGGGCCGCGAGGTCGACCGACTCCGTGCTGGTAGCGCTGCCGTGCCAGACCCGGATGGGCTGCTGGAGCGGGCGCGGCCAGACTTCGGCGTCGCGCAGGGCCGGCCGGTAGCGCGGGCTCGCGGTCACCTGGCTGCTGCGCCAGATCTGGCGGAACAGCTCGTAGCTCTCGGCGTTGCGGTCCCACTGATCGTCGGGGGTGACGTGGAACAACTCGCGCTGCGCGGCCCCGTTTCCCTTGCCGATGATGAGCTCCAGCCGGCCGCCGGACAGGTGATCGAGCGTCGCGTAGTCCTCGTAGGCGCGTACCGGGTCGAGCAGGCTCAGGGTGGTGACCGCCGTGAACAGCCGGATCTTCGAGGTGATCGCCGCGACGTGGCTCAGCACGACGGGCGGGGCGGAGGAAATGAACGGCCGCTCGTGCCGCTCCCCGACGCCGAACCCGTCGAAGCCCAGCTCCTCGGCCAGGCGCGCATTGTCCAGCACCTCGGCGAACCGGTCCGACGTTGATTTCTGCACGCCCGTCAGCGGATCGGGGGCATGCACGATCAAGGTGATGAGCAGGAATCTCATGACGCCGCTTCCCTGGCCGCGCGCCGCGGCGGGCACGGCGAGGCCCAGGTTCTCCCGCAGCGTGCTGCCCTCGTACTCGGCGCGGAATACGCCGCGCTCTTGCAGCAGCGGCACGACCTGGTCCGCGAACTCGTCCAGGCCGCCCGGCGTGATGTGCGGGACGAGGATGAAGCCGTCGCTGGCATCGGATTGCACCAGGCGGTTCATCTCGCTCGCGATGGTGGCCGCCGAGCCGACGAACGACTGCCGGCCGGTCACCGCGATGATGAGCTCGCGGATCGACAGGTTCTCCGCCGCCGCCCTGGCCCGCCAGTCCCGTGCCGTGGCCAGCGGATCGCGGTGCATCCGGACGCTGGCGCGGCCCCGGGCGGTGGTGTTCTCGCCGGGGTCAGGGTCGATGTCGGGCAGCGGCCCGTCCGGGTCGTAGCCGGACAGGTCGCGGTTCCACAGCTGCTCCAGGAACGCGATCGCGGTGGCGCCGCTGACTTGCTGCCGCCGTACCTCGTGCGCCAGCTCCGCTGCCTCCCCGTCGGTGCCGGCCAGCACGAACGTCGCGGCCGGCAGGATCAGCAGCTGGCCGCGGCCGCGGCCGTACCGGCTGAGCCTGCCCTTCACGTCCGCGTAGAAGGCCTGCCCTTCCGCCAGCGTGCCGTGCCGGCTGAAGATCGCATCGGCGCTGGATGCCGCGAACTCGCGGCCCTCGTCGGAGTCGCCGGCCTGGAAGATGACCGGCCGGCCCTGCGGACTGCGCGGCACGCCGAACTGGCCGGCGATGCTGAAGTGCGCGTCGTGATGCTCGAAGGCGCCGGCCTGCGGATCAGCGAGGAAGACGCCGGAGTCCTTGTCCGCGGCGATCTCGTCGCCGCGCCAGGAGTCGAACAGCTCCCACGTCGTGTGCAGGAACGTGCGCGCCCGCTCGTACCGCTGGTCCTGGGCCAGGAAGCCGCCGCGGCGGAAGTTCTCCCCGGTGAAGGCATCCCACGAGGTGACCACGTTCCACGCGGCGCGGCCGCCCGACAGGTGGTCGAGCGAGGCGAACTGGCGGGCTACCTCATACGGCTCGTTGAACGTCGAGTTGATCGTGCCGGCCAGGCCGAGGTGGTCGGTGACCGCCGCGAGCGCGGCCAGGATCGTGAACGTGTCCGGCCGCCCGACGACGTCGAGGTCGTAGATCCTGCCGTTCTGCTCACGCAGCCGCAGGCCCTCGGCCAGGAACAGGAAGTCGAGCTTGGCCCGCTCGGCGGTCCGGGCGAAGTGCGCGAACGAGCCGAACTCGATGTGGCTGCCCGAGCGCGGGTCGGACCACACCGTCGTGTTGTTGACGCCGGGGAAGTGCGCGGCGAGATGGATCTGCTTCGGCGGCCTGGGCATGGCACGGTCCTCCGGGGTCAGGCGCGGGCATAGCGGCTGGCCGGGCGCTCCAGGCCGAGCAGGCCGCGCAGGTCGCGCGACTCATACCGGCGGCGGAACGCGCCGCGGCGCTGCAGCTCGGGCACCAGGACCCGGGTGATCTCCTCCAGGTCATCCGGGATGGCGCCGGGCCGGAGCCGGACGCCGGCCAGGCCTGCCTGCTGCCACTCCGCCAGCAGGTCAGCCAGCCCGGCGGCGGTGCCGGCGAAGACGGCAGCATCGGTGTCGAGGGGCGCGCCGGCGAGGTCATCCAGCCGGGCCCGGCGGGTCGCGGCGCTCGCCTGGTCGGCGGCGAGGAAGACGACGAGATCCCCGAACAGGAGCGCCGGCGGCCCGGCCCGGCCCGCCGCCTGCTCCGCGGCGCGGATCTCGGCGACGATCCCGGCCGCGTGGCCGGCGTCGCGCGGCGTGACGAAGCCGACGTCCGCGGCGCGGGCGATCAGCTGATAGGCCGCTGCCCCGTGGCCCAGCGCGCTGACAACGGGCTGCCCCTGCGGCGGCCGCGGCGTGATGGACGGGCCCCGCACGCTGAACCAGCGGCCGGAGAAGTCGATGTAGTGCAGCTTGTCCCGGTCAATGAACCGGCCGGTGGCGGCATCGCGGATCTCCGCGTCGTCGTCCCAGCTGTCCCACAGCCGCCGGATCACCTCCACGTAGTCGGCCGCCTCCTCGAGCAGGTCGCCGGCCTGCCCGGCGTCCCGGCGGCCGAACAGGGCGGCCTCCGCAGGGGCGGCGGACACCCGGACGCGTACCCCGGCCCGGCCCGCGCTGACGTAGTCCAGCGTGGCGATGGCCTTGGAGATGTGAAACGGCTCGGTGTGGGTGACGATGACCGTCGGGATCAGCCCGATGTGGCGGGTCAGCGGGGCGATCCGGGCGGCCGTCAGGACGGCATCCAGCCGTCCGCTGACCTGGCCGGGCGCGGAGCCGGGCGGACCGCGGCGCGCGGCCTGCAGGCTGAGCCCGTCCTCGATGGTGACGAAGTCCAGCAGGCCGTGCTCGGCCTCGCTGACCAGGCTGGCCCAGTACCGGGCGGTGAGCAGCTCGGCTGGCCGGGCGCGGGGCTCGCGCCAGGCGGCCGGATGCCAGCCCGCGCCGTCCAGGGCGACGGACAGATGCAGGGGCCGGGGCGGCGCGGCAGCAGTCAGGGCGTAACTCCCCTCCGGTCAGGTCTCCGGCCGCGTGACTCACCGGCCTCCTGAAAACTATATTATAGTAATCGGAATTATCGAGTTTGCGATCATGGTCGCCGCACCCGGCGGCCGCGGCCGGGAGGCATCGCCAGTGGCCAGACTGGAAGTCCGCCGCGTCGGCCTGGCCGACCCGCTGACCGACCTGCCATTCGCCGAGCTGCGCCGGGAGTACCGGGGCCAGGACAGCGACGCCGGCCTGCTCACGCCGCTGCCTGAGGACTATGAGCCGCCGGGCGGGGCGTTCCTGCTCCTGCTCAACGCCGGCCTGCCGGTGGCCGGCGGCGGATACCGGCGCTACGACCATGCAACGGCCGAGCTGAGCCACATCTGGACGCTGTCCTGGCGGCGGCTGGAGGGCCTGGCCCGCCGGGCGGTCTCCGAGCTGGAGCACGCTGCCGCAGCAGCCGGCTACCGCCGGGCCTGCGTCACGACGACACCGCCGCCCGGAGCCTGCCAGCTCCTCAGCCGGGCCGGGTACACCCGCCCGGCCGGCTCCGGCACCGGCACTGCCCCGGACCGGGCGGCCGTCCTGGCCTTCGCCAAGGACCTGCCGCTGACGGGCAGTCCGGGCTCGTACTACGGGCGGCACGGCATGCCGCCGCCCCGGGCGCTGCAGCGGCGGGTCCGGCCCGCTGACGCCATGGTCTCCGTGCAGCTGGACCACGCCGCCATCGGCTTTGCGGTACGCGATTACAGCCCGGATCTCTCCGGAATTGCTGGCGGCTAGCAGCTGCCAGAGCTCAGCCGGTGACCAGGCCGATCCCGGCGCGGCTGGTCAGTGCAGGACGTCGTCGACGAGCTGGCGCACGATCTGCGGGGCCTGCGCGGTCCGTGCCTCATCCTCAATCGGCACGTTCAGCTGCACCTCGTAGCCCGGGATGTAGCCGGTGTAGCCGGTGAAGTCGGGCGTGCTGGTGACGTCGAGAAACGCCCCGCTGCCCCACGACGGCTCGCGGGTGACCTGATCGCTGGAGCCTTCGTTGAGCGAGGTGTAGGCCTGGCCCAGGGTCTTGATCGTCTGACCGGGCAGCGGGAACCGCTGGATCGTGACCCCGAGCGCGAAGGAGTTGGACTTGCTCGTCCGGAACGAGCAGAGCACCCCGAGGGCCGCCTTGCGGATGGGCGGCCTGGTGCTGGCCTGCAGGGCAGCGTCCGTCTGGCTGTGGGACAGCGGGCAGCGGGGCGCCTTGCCGCCGCCGTGATGCGACGAGGTCTGCGCCGGCGGGCTGCTCGACGCGCCGCCTGACGGCTGCGCGGAGGACTGCAGCCGGCGCGGTGCTTGCCGTGCCGCCACCACCTGTGGACTGCCCGGCGCCTGCCCCGGCACCGCTGGCCGTGCTCGCATGGCTGCAGGCCGCGAGCGAGACAAGTGCAGCTGCCAGCACGGCGCAGGTGATGAGTTTCAAGATCCCCCCAATAAAGTCATTTACTGAGGAATGGATGCTAGTCCAGCCACCAGGGCCGGCGTGCCGACTTGACCGGACAAACCGGACGCCGCGGACGCCTAGTGTGCTCGGATCGGGTCGAGCAGCCGCCGCGGCGCGTTAGTTGCGCCCGCCAGGGGGCCGTCGCCGGAGCCTGGCTCGAATCCAGGCCCCGGCTCGATCCGGATCTGCCGGACCGGGACAGCCAGGCCGCAGTCCTGGCACTGCCCGTCGGGGCCGAGGAGGCCGCCGTCCTGGTCGTGGCGGAGCACGCGCCGCAGCCCGCCCGGCGAGTAAAACTCGTCCCCCCAGGTCATCAGGGCGCGCACGACGGGCCACAGCGCGATGCCCTTGGCGGTCAGCCGGTACTCGACGCCGCCGGCTGCGTCATCGTGGCGGCTGAGCACGCCTTCGGCCACCAGGGACTTCAGCCGGCTGGTCAGGACGGCGCGGGGGATCTTGAGCTGCGCGGCGAAGTCGCCGAACCGGGTGATCCCGTAGAACGCGTCCCGGATGATCAGCAGCGTCCACCGCTCCCCGACGACCTCGAGCGTCCGGGCCAGGGAGCAGTTGCGGTCCGCGTAGGTGCTGGGCAGCGTCATGTCTCGATCTTAGCCGCTCTAGTTCACTCATTGAACTGAGCTGTGTTACGGTCTCAGGGCGAAGCAGTTCAGTCATTGAACTAAGCAGCACCCGCGGCTACCGAGGAGGCCCTGCATGTCATCCGTACTCATCACCGGTGCATCCCGCGGCATCGGCCGGGCAATCGCCATCGAGCTGGCCGGCCGGGGACACCGGGTGATCGCTACCGCCCGCCGCCCGGAAACCCTCGCCGGCCTCCCCGCTGACCAGCGCCTGCGCCTGGATGTCACCGATCAGGACAGCGTCGACCAGGCCATCTCCGCCGCCGGCGACATCGACGTTCTGGTCAGCAACGCCGGCGATACCGTCCGCGGGCCGCTGGAGAGCGTCCCGCTCGCCGAGGTCGACCGGCTCTTCCAGCTCAACACCCTGGGCGCGCTGCGGGTCACGCAGGGCGTGCTCCCGGCCATGCGGCAGCGCGGCGCGGGCCGCCTCATCTTCGTCTCCAGCATCCAGGGGCGGCTGGTCCTGCCGATGATCGGCCCGTACGGCGCCAGCAAGTGGGCGCTCGAGGCGCTGGCCGAGACCCTCGCCATCGAGACGCGCCGCTTCGGCATCAAGGTCACCCTGGTAGAGCCCGGCGCGGTCTCCTCCGGCGGCGGTGAGCGGGCAAAGGTGTTCCTGACGGCGGACGACCCGTACACCCCGCTGTATGAGGCGCTCGGCGCCCTGCGCGGCGAGTCCGTCACCCCGGAGGACGTCGCTGCCGCGGTGGCCGACACGATCGACAAGCCCGAGCCTGCGCTGCGCGTGCCGGTCGGCGCGCCCGCCGAGCGCGCCCTGCAGGCCCGCAAGCAGGCCCCGGAGGGCGAGCCTTTCCTGGCCGCCGTGATCGACTGGTAGGTGCCGGTTACCGGCGACCTGATGTCCAGCCCGGTATCGATCGCCGGCCTGGTGCCGTTCACCATTCCGGCGAGGGACTCCAGCACGCGGCTCGTGCTGCCCGGCTCGGGGTTCTCCGCCGACGAACCGTCCGGCTGCAGCGAGGAGATCACATGGGAACCGAGGAGCCTGCCGGGCCCCGTACCGATGGCCGCATCGCAGCGAAGCGGCTCGTCGTGGACAACCTGAATGGCCAGCCGGCCGAGTCACTTGCGGCTACGGCCGCCAGCCTGAACCCGGAAGCGGCGGGCCATGCGCTGGCCTGGCTCTCCTTCCGGTATCTCACGATGGCCCGGATGCTCGCGCAGGCCCTGGTGGCGGCCGGCGGCGTCAGCCCTGACCTGATGATGAAGATGTCGGCGGCCGCCGGCCAGGCGCCCGATGACCCCGGCAAGGCGGCTACCGTCCAGCAGATGGTCCGGACCCTGGTCGAGGACGACCTGGCAGCGGAGATGCTGGCCGCCGAAGGGCTGGGCGAGCCGCCCGACTGAGAGTCCCGTGCCGCCCGGCCTGGTCGCGGATCGCAGCGGCCAGCGGCGGGCGGCTAGCGGCCCACCCGGAAGAACAGGTGCGTCGCGGCAGGAGTCGCCACCACCCGGCTGCGATCGAGGGTGATCGCCGAGTCGAGCGTGCCGAACAGCGGCGTACCGCCGCCCAGCAGGACCGGGATCACGTGCACGCGGATCTCATCGACCAGGCCGAGCGGGAGCGCCTGCTGCAGGACGGTCGCGCCGTGCAGGGTGACGGCCTTGCCGCCCGCGACGTTCCTGGCCTGCTCAATCGCGCTGACCACGCCGTCGGTGACGAACGTGTACAGCGGCGGGTGCGACGCCGCCGGCTTGCTGTGGGTGACCACGAAGCACGGGGTGTCGCCGGCCGGGCCGCCGTCGCCCCAGCCGCCGTCGCCCTCGTTCTTGTCGAATGACTTGCGGCCCATCACGACGGCGCCGACGTTGCCGAGCAGCTCCCGCAGGATGGCCCGGTCCTCGTCGGCCGCCGCGTCGAAGATCCAGTCGTGCAGCATCCCGGCCCCGTCGCCGAAGGGGTTGTCGCGGCTGTCATTCGGGCCGGTGACGTACCCGTCGAGCGAGGCGGACATGTCGCAGATCACGGAAGTCATGGCTTGCTTCCCTTCGGTGCGGCCCCTGGCGGGTCGTTTCAGCTTTCCCTCAGGCAGACGACGCCGGCGCCGGCTCCTCATCGGCCCGGGCCCGCGGGGCGCCGGGTCGCTGCCCCCACGCGCCTATGTGGGCAAAGCCGCACGCCAGGAAGTCCGGTTCCATGGGCCGGGCGGTGAGCCGGGTTGCCCCGGCCGGGGACATCACGCCGGCCGAGATCAGGGCCTCGGCGGTGGCGGCCATGCTGAGCTGGTAGAACTCCGCCAGCTCGGTGCCCGGCTGCACGACGTCGAGCTCAGCGTCGGCCCCGATTCCCGTCAGGCCCAGCTGGTGGATCTGACGCAGCAGGGCCCGTCCCTGCGACGGCGATCCGCTCGGGAAGGCCTCATGCCAGCCACCAGGATGCGCGGCCCAGTCAGGGTCGAAGTCTCCGAGCCACATGCCGAAATCAGGTTCCTCCACCAGGAGCCAGCCTCCTGGCGCAAGCCAGGAGGCCATCCGCCGGAGCACGGCCATCCGGTCGGCGATATGCATCAGGACGGCGCGCAGGTGAATCAGGTCAAACGAGCTCTCCGGGAACTCGCCAGTCCGGACATCGTGGCGCACCACCGTGAGATTGGGGAGCCGCAGTTCCGACAGGAAGCTGGTCTCCAGGTCGGTCGCCGTGACGTGCCCGCCGGGCCCGACATGCTCGCACAGCCAGCGTGCGATCGATCCCTGACCGCCGCCGATCTCCAGGCAGCGGGCCCCGGCCGGCAGGGTGAGCAGCCTGATCCTGCGGACCGTGAGAGGGTCGAGGCGGCGCGCAAACAGGTCCAGCCGACGGCGCTCATGCTCGCCAGAGTGCGGAAACGCATAGTGCGCCGGTACGTCCGCAGCCATCTGCATCTCCCTTTCCCGGGAGAGCGAGGGTATCGTGCGCGCGGCCGGCGCGACCCGGCGTCCTGGTTACCGCACGTCCAGGCCGGTGACGGCGCGGCCGATGAGCATCCGCTGGATCTCGCTGGTGCCCTCGAAGATGGTGAAGATCTTGGCGTCCCGGTGCCAGCGCTCCACCGGGTACTCACGGGTGTAGCCGTTGCCGCCCAGGATCTGGATCGCCTGCTCGGTGACCCGGACCGCCGTCTCGCCGGCGACCAGCTTGGAGATCGACCCCTCGGCGTGCTCGAACGGCTGCCCCGACCGGGCCATCCACGCCGCCCGCCAGGTCAGCAGCCGGGCCGCGTCCACGGCCGCCTGCATGTCGGCGAGCATGAAGGCCACGCCCTGGTTCTGGCCGATGGGCCGGCCGAACTGGACCCGCCGGGCGGAGTAATCCGCCGCGAACTCCAGCGCCGCGCGGGCCACCCCGACAGCCATCGCGGCCACGGCCGGGCGGGAGGCCTCGAAGGTCTTCATGGCGGCCTGCTCGCCGCCGCTGCGGCCCTCCGCCAGCCGGGCCAGCCGGGCATCGAGCTTGTCCTTGCCGCCCACCAGGCAGCGGCCGGGCACCCGCACGTCATCCAGCACGACCTCGGCCGTGTGCGAGGCGCGGATGCCGTGCTTGCGGAACTTCTGGCCCTGCGACAGGCCCCGGCTGCCCGGCGGGACGATGAACGTGGCCTGGCCGCGGCTGCCCAGCGCCGGGTCGACTGAAGCAACAACGACGTGCACGTCGGCGATGCCGCCGTTGGTGACCCAGGTCTTGGCGCCGTTCAGCACCCACTCATCGGCGGCCTGGTCGTAGACAGCCCGGGTCCGGATCGCGCCGACGTCACTGCCGGCGTCGGGCTCTGAGGAGCAGAACGCACCCAGCTTGATGTCGCCCGGCGTGCCGAACATCTGCGGCAGCCACTCGCCGGCCTGCTCGGGAGTGCCGTTGCTGGCCACCGCCACCGCGGCCAGCCCGCTGCCCACGATCGACAAGGCGATGCCCGCATCCCCCCAGAACAGTTCCTCGAACGCGACGACCAGTCCCAGGCCGCTGGGCTCGAGCCACTGCTCGCCAAAGAAATCCAGGGAGTACAGCCCGATCTTGGCTGCCTCCTCGATGACCGGCCAGGGGGTCTCCTCGCGCTCGTCCCACTCCGCGCCCGCCGGGCGGATCACCTCACGGGCGAACTCGCGGACCCAGTCGCGCATCTGGCGCACATCCGGCGCCAGGTCCAGCGAGAACCCCGCGCCGCCGCCCTGATCTGCGCTCATGTCGCCGCTCCCTTATCCCCCGGCTGCGGCCGGCTAGCTGTCTGCTCCCGCTCCCTAAGTTACTCGCCAGTAATCAATTACGCAAAGGCCCGGCCCGCCCGCGGCGGTCGCGGGCGCTGCGGCTGCGCGGGACCCAGCCCGGCCGGGAGGCTTCTTGCTGTTATCAGCAGCTGGCGGCCGCCGGGCCCGGCCGGACAGTGCCGGGCAGAATTCGCCGCAACCGTCCGGCCGGATTGATGGTCATAGATGGTGACAACGATGGCCAGGAACGGAATCACTATGAACATCACCAGCCGCGTGGCCCGGCGCGTCATCGCCGCCACGGCCGCAACCGCCGCCGCCATCCTCATCCCTGCCGTGGCGCTCGCCGCGCCCGGCCACACCGCCGGCCAGGCCGCCCCCGCGGCGTCGCCGCGCTGCACCTCCGGCCAGCTCGTCGCCTGGCTCGGTATCCCGGCCGACGGGGCCGCGGGCACCCTCGGCTACCAGCTGGAGGTGTCTAACATCTCCCGCAGCACCTGCACCCTGTACGGCTACCCCGGCGTGTCAGCCTTCGGACCGCACGGCGGCCAGCTGGGCAGCGCCGCCGCCCGCGACCACGCGCACGCACCGCGCCTGGTGACGCTGGGCCGGGGCGCGACGGCGCACATGGAGCTGCGCCTGACCGACGTCGGGAACTTCCCGGCCGCCACCTGCCAGCCGCGGCGTGCCTCGGGCCTGCGGGTGTTCGCGCCCGGCGCCTTCCGGTCGCTGACCATCCCGTACAGCTTCCGTGCCTGCGGCGCGAAGGGGCCGCGGTACCTGCACGTCACCACGACGCTCGGCGGCACGGGCGTCCCGCACTACAGCCACTGAGTTACTGGCTCTCCGGCAACTGAGTTTCGGGGGCCCTGGCGGGCCGGCGGCGATCCAGCCGCCGGCCCCGCCGGGCTGATCTAGCCGGACTCAGCGGGGGCCGCGGGCCCGCGCTGGCCGGCCAGCGATTCCCGGATAGCCGCCACCGCAGCGCCGCGGACACTCAGCTTCGCGGCGGCGTGCGCCGCCCGGTCCAGGGCGGACAGCCGCGCGGCGACGGCCCGGGCCGGGTCGACCGGGTCGGCGGCGGGGGCAAGCTCGTCGAGGAAGCCGGCGCTGACGGCGTCGGCCGGGGCGAACACGTCGGCCAGGATGACCGCGCGGGAGTAGGCGGCGGGGGTGAGCCGCTGGCGGCACAGCTCCAGGGCCGGCGGCGGCACCTGCAGGCCGATGGCCACCTCGTTGGCCGTGATCCGGAAGGGGCCGGCGGCGCCGACCCGGTAGTCACCCGCCAGCAGGAGGAACGCGCCCATGGCGACGGCATGACCGGTGCAGGCGATGACGACCGGCAGCGGGAAGGCCAGGATCCGGGCGGCCAGCTCGAAGCCGGCGGTGACCATCTGGCCCACGGCCGGGCCGCCGTCCCGGATAACCGACAGGTCAAAGCCGCCAGAGAAGATCCCCGGCCGTCCGGCGAGCAGCACGGCGCACCCGGCCGCCGGGCCGGCCGCACCGCGGGCCGCGGCAGCGGCGTCGGCCTCGGCGCGGTCCAGCGCCGCGTTCAGCGCCGCGAGCATGGTCGGCGACAGGACGTTGGCCTTGCCGTCATCCATGGTGATCGTGGCAACGGAGCCGGCGAGGTGGTAGTTGACGAGCGTCCCCATGACGCGGCCTTCCTGCTCGGCCGCCGGCCGCGGGCAGCAGCCCGGCGGCGGGCGGGCGGTGCGACTCTCCCGGCGGGACCGGGGGTATCTTGACTACTCCCCGCCGTGAAGAACGGGGACTCCGGCCCTCGCGGGTCGGGGTTCCTGGTTCACTGCAGACTGCACGGGAGTTGCCTCGCCGTGTCTGATGTCCGCTCCGCAGGCATCACCGCCGTAATTGGCGGCTGCCGCCAGCCCGGCGGCAAGAATGTTCTTGGCGGCGTTGATGTCCCGGTCGTGCCGGGTGCCGCAGGCCGGGCAGGCCCACTCACGTATCCCGAGGTCAAGCTCAGCGAGCAGGAACCCGCACGCCGAGCACGTCTTGCTGGACGGAAACCACCGATCCACAACAACGACCGTACGGCCGTAACGCTGGGCCTTGTACTCCAGCTGACGCCGGAACTCAGCCCACCCCGTCCGGGAGATCGCACGGGCCAGCGACCGGTTCCGGAGCATGTTCCTCACCGCTAGGTTCTCGACAGCGATGACGTCGAAGCGGCGCACCAAGTCCGTGCTGGCCTGATGCAGGAAGTCACGGCGCGCGTCGGTCACCCGGGCGTGCGCGCGGGCGACCTTCCGCCGGGCTTTGGCCCGGTTGGCGGAGCCTTTCTGGCAGCGGGCCAGCCGCCGCTGCCACCGCTTCAGCCGTTGTTCGTACCGGTCCATGTGCCGGGGATGCGGAATGCGCTCGCCGCCGGACAGGACCGCGAAATCTTTCAGGCCCAGGTCGATGCCCGCGGCCTGGCCCGTGGCGGGCAGCGGCACCGGGTCGGGGACCTCGGCGTGGAAGGTCACGAACCACCGGCCCGCCGCGTCCCGGGCCACGGTCACCGACGTGGGGTTCAGCTCGGCCAGGCTGATGCCGGGCCAGGTCCAGACGACCTTCAGCGGCTCGCTCATCTTCGCCAGGTACAGGTCCGTACCTTTCATCCGGAACGCCGACCGGGTAAACGTCGCCGACTGGCGTCCGCGCCGCGACTTGAACCGCGGGTAACGAGCACGCTTAGCAAAGAACGCCGCGAACGCGGCATGCTGATGACGCAGCGCCTGCTGCAGCGGGACACACGAGACCTCGTACAGCCACGCCAGGTCCGGGTCGCGTTTCATCACGGTCAGCGCCCGGTCCGTCTGCGCGTACGACGTAGACCTGCGCTCGGCGGCGTACCGGGCGTGGCGGGCGGCCAGCGTCCGGTTCCACACCACCCGCACGCACCCGAACGTCCGGTTCAGCAGTACCTGCTGCTTTTCGCTGGGGTAAGCCCGGCACCGGTAAGACGTCCGCATGAGCGCAGTATAGGACTTATAGCACTAGGGGCATTCATGACACGCCGCACGCTATTCCTCCCCGGCCTGAAGACCGGGACATCCCGGCGAGGTCACTGGTGACATTGCCACGACACGGCGTCCCGGAACGGGTGCCGCTGGTCATCGCAGCCCCGGGCGCACGGCATCGAGACGGCAGTACGACAATCAGAAGAGTAGGGCCGCAGTGCGGCGGCCCGCCCGATGAGGTGAGCGTGATGACGACGCCCACAAAGACGTGGACGAGACTAGCCCGCCGGCTCGGCGCGGATCACAACCCGCTGCGCCGGCGCAGCGACCTGGTCGAGGCCTGGCTGCTGCCTGCCGCGCTGGCACTGTTCCTGATCATCGGGCCGCTCGCGGCAGCCGGGGCAGTCTGGTCCGGGCACGCCCAGGCCGCGGCCGCGCGGCAGGCGCAGCAGACCTGGCACCGGGTTCCGGCGATGCTGCTGAAAGCAGCACCGGGGCCGCTATCCGGCGGCAGCTCGCATGCGTGGACGGTGCGCGAGCCCGCGCGCTGGGTGGCGGCGGACGGCACGGTGGCCACGCAGCTGGTTCCGGTGCTCGCGGGAACCCGGGCAGGCAGCGTCGTGCCGGTGTGGCTGGACCGGGCCGGCGCGCCGCAGCCGATGCCGCTGAGCGCCGGGCAGGCCCGCGACCGCGTGGTGGTGACCGCCGCGGCAGCACTGACCGCGCTGGCGATGCTGCTGACCGGCCTGGTCCTGGTTACCCGGTGGCGGCTGAACCGCCGGCGGCTGGCCTCGTGGGCGGCGGACTGGGCGCGGGTTGGCCCGCAGTGGAGCCATCACCACCAGGACTAACCAGGCGCGGCGGCCCGCCGGGCGGCGCATCCGGCGCCGGGCTCTCCGCGGTGCCGGGCGCCGGGCGGGCGGGGCTGAGGTCAAGCAGGCGGTTGCGCCGCGGGTCCAGCCGGGCATGCACGATCATCCCGGCCCGGGCACCGTCGTAGGCCGGCCACCCGATGCTCAGCGCCCAGGCCTGGTCGCGCTGGCCATCGTCGATGGCCACGCAGTAATGCGTGACGCCGGATGAGTTCTCATCGCCGCTCCCGACGTAGGTCCAGCGCCGGAGCACCAGGCCGTCGAACTCTGCTTCGGGCGGCAGCCGCCGCGCCGCCGCCGCGCGGTAGTACACATACCAGCAGCTGCCCCACCAGATGCTGCCCGGGAACACGGTGAACGCCGCGCCCCACTTCAGCCCCCACTGGCTGGTGATGACCAGCGCCAGCACAGCGAACATGGCCAGCAGCGCGGTGACGCCGGTCAGCCCGCCCGGCCCGGGCGCGTACTGCTCGGCCGGGTCGCCGACGCGGACCTGGCGCCAGGTCCCGGTGTAGGAGGACCACAGCAGCCTGCCGGACGGCGCGAAGGCAGCGATCGCGTCGGGCGCCGCCCCGAGAGCCGCGGCGTAGGCGATGGTCCGGTCACCGCCGTCCTGCCCGGCAGGCGAGCCGGGCAGCACGACGCGGCTGCCCCGCCAGTGCCCGCGGGCGGCCCGGCCGGGCCCGGTCAGCCGGGTTCCGGCAGCCAGCATGGCCAGCAGCCGGAGCCCGCCGAAGTAGCCGAGGACGACGGCCACGATCCAGCCGGCGTAGCTGCTGGGCGCCAGCGCGGCAATGCCCAGGGCCAGGGCGCCGGTCAGCCAGCTGGCCAGCAGCGCGCCCGCTGTGCGGCTGATCCGGCTGGTGAGCAGCCCGAGGGAGGTCGCATCGGCCCGCACGTCCGCCTCGAACTGCGCTGCGAACTCGGTGTCGCCGATGTCGAAGCCGGAGCCGAGCGCGGCCGCGGGGGCGGCCCCGGTGGGCTGGGTGCGCTGGGCGGCGTGGGCCAGCGTCCGGCTCTCGTAGGCGGTGAGCTCCCCGGCTGGCGGCCGGGCCGGCACGGTGCACGTGAGCTGGCCCGGCTCGGGCTCGGTCAGGCTGAGCCAGCCGCGGGCCGCCAGGTCGAGCAGGGTGGCCGGATAGCCGGTCCTGGCCAGCCGGCCAGTCAGCAGGCTGACCACCGCGGGCCGCTCCGGCCGCCCGGCACCTAGCGCTACCGGGTAGGACGCGGTGCCAGCCAGCCAGGGACGGCTGGCGGCCGGCCACCAGGGCTGAGCGGCGACGGCAGCGAGCAGGAGGAAGGCCAGCCAGGCGGCGGCAGCGAACTCGGCGGCATGCGCGATCATGGCCGGCTTCCTCGCTCGGGATGGCCCGGGGCCGGGCGGGCGCAGCACTAGCCGGCCTGACCCTTTTATCAACCAGAACGGCCACGGCGCGCAACTGGCTCACCTCCCCAGCCGGCACGCGCCCCGCCAGCGCCGTCCCGGCGCCCGCCCCCGCCCGGCCTGGCCGACTTCACCTCGGTCGCCGAATCGCAGATTCCGTGCTGGCGTCCGGGCTAGCCGGTCGCGGGGCTGTTCTCCGGGAAGTGACAGGCGACCTGATGACCAGGGACTAGCTCGGCCAGTGGCGGCTCGGTGACCCGGCAGATCTCCTGCGCCTTCCAGCACCGGGTATGGAAGCGGCACGCCGGCGGCGGATCCAGCGGGCTGGGCACATCACCCTCCAGCAGAATGCGCCGTCCCCGGGCCCGGCTGCCGGGGTCGGGAGAGGGCACCGCCGACAGCAGCGCCACCGTGTAGGGGTGCCGGGGCCGGGTGTAGAGCTGGGAGCTGCTGGCCAGCTCGACGATCTTGCCCAGGTACATCACGGCCACCCGGTCGGCCGTGTGCCGGACCACCGACAGGTCATGAGCGATCAGCACGTAGGTCAGGCCGAGCTCGTCCTGCAGGTCCTCCAGCAGGTTGATCACCTGGGCCTGGATAGAGACATCCAGCGCCGAGACCGGCTCGTCGGCGACGATCAGCCGGGGCCGCAGCGCCAGCGTCCGGGCGATGCCGATGCGCTGGCGCTGGCCGCCGGAGAACTCATGCGGATAGCGGTTGTAGTGCTCCGGGCTCAGGCCGACCAGCTCCAGCAGCTCCTGCACCGACCGCTTGATCCCGCCCTCGGGCGGGACTCGCTGCAGCCGGAACGGCGCGCCCACGATCGAGCCGACCGTGTGCCGGGGGTTCAGGGACGAGTACGGGTCCTGGAAGATCATCTGTATGTTGCGCCGCAGCGGCCGCATCTGCCCGGAGCGCAGGTGGGTGATGTCACGGCCGTCGAACACGATCTCCCCGCCGGTCGGCTCCAGCAGCCGGGTGAGCAGCCGCCCGGTGGTGGTCTTACCGCAGCCCGACTCGCCGACCAGGCCGAGCGTCTCGCCCTCGCGGACCGTGAAGTCCAGGCCGTCCACGGCCTGCACCGCGCCGACCTGGCGCCGGAAGATGATGCCGTGGGTGACCGGGAAGTACTTCTGCAGGCCGGTCACGGTGAGCAGCGGGCCGGTCGCGCCGTCGCGCTGCCCGCCGGGCAGCGCTGCGCTCGGGGCACTGGCCGGGCTCACATGGCCGGGGGCCGGGGTCATCTGCGTCACCTCATTCCTGCGCCGGGCGGGCCGGGCCGCTGTCATCAGCCCGGCTGGCCAGGCTGGCGGTGATGGTTCGCCGCCGGGCCAGCGGCAGGTGGCAGGCGGTCAGATGGCCGGGGCCGGTCTCGCGCAGCGGCGGGACCTCGCGCTCGCTGCGCCCGCCGTTAAGCGCCGCGTAGGCACAGCGCGGGCTGAACGCACAGCCGGCCGGGACCCGGATCAGGCTGGGCGGCGTCCCGGCGATCGGGTTCAGCCGCTCCTGGCGCTCGGTGTCCAGCCGCGGCATGGACTCCAGCAGGCCCCAGGTATAGGGGTGGCCAGGATCGCCGAAGACATCGTCGGCACTGCCGTACTCCACGGCCTTGCCCGCGTACATCACCAGCACGTCGTCGGCCAGTTCCGCGACCACGCCCAGGTCGTGGGTGATGATGATGACGGCCGATCCGAACTCGGCCTGCAGGTCCGCGATCAGGTCCAGGATCTGCGCCTGAACCGTCACGTCCAGCGCAGTCGTCGGCTCATCGGCGATCAGCAGCTCGGGATCGCAGGACAGGGCCATGGCGATCATGGCCCGCTGCCGCATGCCACCGGAGAACTGATGCGGGTAGTCGTCGGCCCGGGCCGAGGCCTGCGGGATGCCCACCCGGTTCAGCAGCTCGATCGCGTGCGCGCGGGCGGCGCTCTTGCTGACGTCGTTGTGGATCCGGTAGGCCTCGATGATCTGGTGACCGACGGTGTAGTAGGGATGCAGGGAGGACAGCGGGTCCTGGAAGATCATCGCCATCTTGCTGCCGCGCAGCTGGCGGACCCGGCCGCGCGGCGCGGCCACCAGGTTCTCGCCGTCCAGCCGGATCTGGCCGGTGATCTGCGCCCGGGTGCCCTCGTGCAGGCCCATGATGCCCATGCTGGTGACGCTCTTGCCCGAGCCCGACTCGCCGACGATGCCCAGCGTGCGGCCGCGATCCAGCCGGAACGACAGCCCGTCCACCGCCCGCACCAGCCCGTCCTCGGTCGGGAAATGAATCTGCAGGTCGCTGACCTCCAGCAGCTCACGCGCGGCGGCCGGGCCCATCAGTAACGCACCCGCGGGTCGACGAAGGCGTACAGCACATCGACGATCAGGTTGGCGATGACCACGAAGAACGCGGTCAGCATGACTACCCCCAGGATCTCGGGCAGGTCGTTGTTCTGGATGGCCAGGATGGTGAACAGGCCGAGGCCGTGCAGCGAGAAGGTGAACTCGGTGAGGACGGCGCCGCCCAGCAGCAGGCCCAGGTCAAGTCCGAAGATGGTGACGATCGGGGTGAGCGCGGCCCGCAGCCCGTGCTTGACGATGACCGTCCGCTCCGGCAGGCCCTTGGCCCGGGCCGTGCGGATGTAGTCCTCGTTCATGGTCTCGAGCATCCCGGCCCTGGTCAGCCGCGCGTACAGCGCGGCGTACAAGAAGGCAAGGGTGATCCACGGCAGCACGAGGTTGCTGGCCCAGCCGATCGGGTCATCGGCGAGGGACACATAATGCAGGTCGGGAAACAGCTCCCAGTTGTAGCTGAATAGCTGGAGCGCGATCAGGCCGGTGAAGAAGATCGGCAGCGACACCCCGGCCAGCGCGATCCCCATGGCGAAGCGGTCGAACAGCGTGCCGCGCCGCAGCGCGGAGATCACGCCGATCGTGATACCGCCCACCAGCCACAGCACGGCCGCCCCGAACGCCAGCGAGGCGGTCACCGGCAGGTTACTCATCAGCATCGGCCACACCGGCTGCTGGTTGCGGAAGGAGTAGCCGAAGCACGGCGGCGGGCAGTAGGTCTTGTCCGGCCCGGCGTCGTAGTGCGCGCCGACCACGATGCCCTTCACGAACCGGCCGTACTGCACGATCAGCGGCTGGTCGAAGCCGAGCTTCTGCTCGACGGCGCGGACCGCGGCCGGGGACGGGTTGCGCCCGACGTACTGCGAGGCCAGCTCGAAGGAGGTCTGCCCGGCCAGCCGCGGCACCAGGAAGAAGATGGCGAATGTGATCATGCTGACGATGACCAGCAGCAGCACCGTGACCAGCAGTCGCCGGCCGATGAACGCGATCATGGCGTGCCGCGCTGGCGCCGGGGCCTGGCCCCGGCGCCAGCGCGCTCACCCGCCTGCACCGGTGCTCCCGGTCACTTCTTGCCGAGAGTGGAGTAGTTGTACATGGCGTAGTAGTTGTGGACGAACACGTTGGTCAGGTTGGGGCTGCGATACAGCAGCGACTTGGCGTAGACGCCAGGCAGGATCACTGCCTCTTCCATGACCTTGCGGTCGATCTGCGACCAGATCTTGTTCCTGGCCGTGGCGTCCTTGGTCGCCACTGCCTTCTCGAACAGCTGGTTGACTTGCGCGTTGTCCAGCTCGCTGATGTTGGTGTTGCCCGCCTCCTGGATGGCCGGGCCAGCGGTCACGTAGTAGAGCATCCCGTAGCCGTCCGGCCAGTCCGGTGCCCAGCCGCCGACCGCCAGGCCGAGGTTGTGCTGGTGCACGTAGTTCGGCACGCCGGCGAAGTTGGTGAAGTACTTGCCCGACGGGTAGC
This sequence comes from uncultured Actinomycetota bacterium, assembly GCA_963780555.1. Classification (GTDB taxonomy): domain Bacteria; phylum Actinomycetota; class Actinomycetes; order Streptosporangiales; family Streptosporangiaceae; genus DASUBV01. The sequence continues at coordinate 3,050,202 of CAWACD010000002.1, forward strand.
CCTGCAGCGTGAGCTTGATGCCCGCCCGGGACAGGGCTTCCTGCTGGGCGGTGGCGGTGGCCTTCTCCTTCGGCCGGTCGGTCCGGAAGGCCATGGTCGTGCTGAAGCCGTTCGGCTGGCCGCACTCCTGCAGCTCCTGGCGCGCCTTGGTCACGTCGCCGTGCGGCTTGGTGGTCGCCTCGTACAGGTCGAACTTCTGGTAGCCCACGATGTTCGGCGTCAGCACCGTGCTGGCGATCTGCCCGCCCGCCACCGGGCCGCCGTAGGCGGTCTGGTAGGCGACCTTGTCGGCGGCGTACTGGACGGCCCGCCGGCAGTGCACGTTGTCCAGCGGCTTCACCTTCGTGTTGATGTAGGTGAACCACAGGAAGCCGCTAAGCGCATTGTCGGCGTTGTTCTTCAGCCGCGGGCTGGACAGGATCTCGGACCGGGCGGCGGCCTGCACGCCCGTCCCGGCCACGTCGACGTCAGCGAAGCCGTGCAGCAGGTTGTTGTCGATGGTGTCGGCGTTGACGTTCAGCTTGAACACGATCTTGTCCGCCAGCTGCTTGCGCTCCGGATCGGTAGCCGCGCTCCAGTTCGGGTTCTTCACCAGCGTGTACTGCTTATCCAGCTGGTAGCTCTGGAACTTGTACGGCCCGGTCGAGACCGGGTGCAGCTGGTAGTTCGCGCCGTTGTCCTTGGCCGCCGGCACCGGGACGGTCTGCGGCAGCGCCGCCACGTAGTCAAAGTCGGCGAACGGCTTTTGCAGATGGAAGACGATCGTGGTGTCGTTGGGCGTCGTGACCGAGGTCAGGCCCAGCTTGTCCGGCGCCTTGTCCTTGTAGGGGCCGGGGTAGTTGGGGTCCTTGAGCAGCAGCGAGTAGTAACCCGGGCCGTTGGGCAGCACGTCCTTGGCGTAGGTGCGCTCGACCGCGTACTTCACGTCCTTGCTGGTGACAGCCGTGCCGTCCTCGAACTTGAGGTTGGGCTTGAGCTGATAGGTCCAGGTCAGCCCGTTATCACTGACCTTGCCGAGGCTGGTGGCCAGGTCCGGGACGATCTGGTTGCCGGCTGCACCCGGAGCGGACTTGTAAGTCACCAGGGTCCGCCCGTACAGGCGGATCACGTTCCACTGATTGGCGTAGTACGTATTGCCCGGGTCGGTGGAGTCGGGAACGCTGCTGTTGTCGAAGGTGATAGTGCCGCCGCCGGTCCCGGACGTGCGTACCGTATTCCCGATCGCGGCGTTGTACTGCGAGCTTTGCGACGACTGCGGCGGCGCGGACTCACCGCAGGCGGCAATTCCGAATGCCGCCGCCAGCCCCAGGGCCGCGAAGCTGAGCTTCTTGTTCCGGTTCATGGCCGATATGCCCCCTGTTCAAGCCATTCGAGAGTGAATGAGTCAGGTGCTAGGGGCCATAGGCAGTCACCGTGTCCTCGGGTCGAGCGCATCCCGCAGTCCGTCCCCGAACAAGTTGAAGGCCATCACCGTGATGAAGATGGCCAGGCCCGGGATGAGCATGAACATGGGATCAATCTGGAAGTACTGGTTGGTGACGGCGTCGGAGAGCATCCCGCCCCAGGTCGGAGTGGGCGGGTACAGGCCGACTCCCAGGTAGGAGAGGGCCGCCTCGAACAGGATGTTGGTCGGCACCAGCAGGGTCGCGTAGACGATGATCGGCCCGACCAGGTTCGGGAGCAGTTCCCGGAACAGGACATAGCTCGAGCGGGCACCCAGGCCGCGTGCGGCGTCAATGAACTCGCGCTCTCGCAGGGACAGCGTCTGGCCCCGGATGATCCGGCCCATATAGGGCCAGCTGAAGAAGCCGATGATGAAGATAAGCAGCGCGATCCGCAGCGTGTTGCCCGACAAGCCGAACGCTTGCTGGGGGATCACGCCCGCCAGCGCGATGGCGAAGACCAGCAGCGGGAATGCCAGGAACACGTCCATCGTCCGCGCGATCACCGCGTCGATCGCGCCGCCGAAGTAGCCGGCGATGACCCCGAAGAAGACCCCGAGCGTGACAGCGACGAAAGTGGCCAGGAAGGCGATCAGCAGGGAGTACTGCGCGCCGTGCACGATCCGGGCCAGGACATCCCGGCCGTTGACTGGCTCGATGCCAAGCGGATGCTCCAGGCTGATACCGCCGAACGAGCCTATGGGCCTAGAGAACGTCGGGTCGATGAGGTCCTGATGATAAACATTCGGCGAGGTGGTCAGGTGCGGCCCGGCGATGGCCACGATGATCAGCAGCACCACAATGGCGCCCCCGGCCATGGCCACCTTGTCGCGCCGCAGCCGTCCCCAGGCGATCTGGCCCAGGGAACGGCCTTCTACGGGGCCAGCTCCGGCCAGCGGCTCGGCAGCTGCACCTTTCTCCGCAGAAGAGACATCAAGCGGTGCGGCCATGGTTAAGCCTCAGGGCAGTGAAAATCCACTGCCGCCCGAACTCAACCTGCGGCACCGCCGCAAATGCGGCATTGTCACTCATGATGAATCAGATATCAGGCTGCCGTGACGCGGGAGTGCAGCCGCGATGGAAACCGTGTGTAACGAAGCTGGTGTAAGCGCGGCCTGCTAATACTTCGCGGCTAGCGCAGGGTACTTGGCCTGCGGATAAGCCTTCCTGCCCGCGGCCTTAACAATTTCCGCATACCTCCGGCTCCGTGGTATCTGCTTTTATCCATATGTATCAGGGAATGTCTTACCGAAAGGCGATGAGCCCGAGCGCTAGTGTCCCGGCAATCGCGGTCCCAGCCTTTACCATGATCGCGTCCTACCCATCGGCGAGCTGCCAGCACGCCGGGCTTAGCGCTGGGCTCGGTCGAGGGCCTTCTGGGCGCGACTCTGGCTGGTCCGGGCGCGCTGAGATTCCTGGCGGGCATCGGCCAGCCGCTGACGGGCCTCGGTGAGCCGCTGACGGGCGTCCTCGACCTCGGCTTCCAGGTCGCGGACGGCGGCGTCCGCATCCCGCTCGATGCGGGAAGTCTTCCGGACGCCCCGGTCGGCCGCGGCCAGCGCGTGGTCGGCCTCGGCGATGGCTTTCTGGCGGCGCTCGCGAGCGGCCTTCTCCCGTGCGGCAGCCAGCTCCGTAACTTGCCCGCCCGGCCGCTTGGCGCCGCTGGCGCCCGTCCCGCCACGGGTGCCCTGAGCGCCGCTCCCTTTCGTGCGGCCGCCCGGCCGCGCGGCCGCGGCTCCGGTCCGGGCTGAGGTCGCCGTACCCCGGCTACCCGGCCGGGTACTCCCGGCAGCGCGGGCGCCATCCCGGCCCGCCCCGGGCCGCCGGGCCGGGAGCCGCACGACCGTCGAGCCGCCGTCACCGTCTCCGCCGGAGTCACCGTCAGAATCCGGCGCGGCCCCGGTCATTCCGGCCAGCGCGGCGGCCAGGTCCGGCTCCGGGTCCCCGAGGCCGGCCCGCTGGACGGCCTTCGTCAGGGTGCCGGCGCGCAGGCCGGCGGCGACCTCCGGGTCGGTGATGGCCGCGCCCAGGGTGCCGGTCACCTCATCGCGCAGCGCGGCGGCCGGCTGCCGCAGGCCCGCAACGTCGAAGACCTGGCGGGTCAGCTTGTCCAGCAGCTCGCGCCGCTGCCGGGACAGGTCCCGGATGGCGGCGCCGTCCAGGTTGTCCTGCGCGACGCGCAGCTCCCCGCCCAGGTCCGCCAGCTGGTCAGCGGCCTGCGGCGCGGCCCGGGACAGCTGGTTGACCAGCCACGCCGAGCGCGTCGGCTTGTGCAGGGCCGCGATCTTGCGGGCCGCTGTCTTGTCCCCCGCCTCGCGGGCCTGCGCCGCGAGCTCGCCGCGCCGGGCAACGAAGCCGTCCAGGTCGGCCGCGTACAGCTCCGCGGCCGCCTCGCTCAGCAGGTCAGCACTGCTCACCTCATCCATCCTGCCCCGGATCCGGGCTGCTGTCCCGTGCGGCTCGCCCGGGCCCGCGCCGGGCGCGGCCGCCGGCTGGCCGCGGGCGGCCCGGCAGAATGGGGCTATGGAGCTGCCCGATCCCGCCATGGAGCTGCCCGATCCCGCACCCGAACCTGACTCCCTCCCGCTGCGCCGCGCCGCCCGCGTGCTGCTGCTCGACCCGCTGGACCGGGTCCTGCTGATGCGCTACGACGACGAGCCGCCCGACGGCCGGCACTGGTCAACCCCGGGCGGCGGCCTCAACCCGGGTGAGGAGTACCCGCAGGCGGCGCTGCGCGAGCTCGCCGAGGAGACCGGCTGGGACGACATCGCGCTGCAGGGCGAGGTGCTCGCGCAGACCCGGGTGCTGACCCACGGTGACCGCCGGATGCGCCAGTTCGAGCGGCTGTACCTGGCCCGGACCGGCACGCCGGGCCGCCAGATCCGCGGCGTGGAGGCCATGCATGCCTCCGACGGCATCGCCGCCTGGCAGTGGTGGACACTCGCCGAGCTGGAGGTCACCACTGAGGTCATCTACCCCGCGGGCATCGCCGGGCTGCTGCGCTCAGTCCTCGGCGCCGCCGCGCCCTGACCGCCAGCCCGGCGCGCGGCAGCGGCCTACTTCTCCGTCTCCCGGCGGGCCCGCGCGCGGCGCTTGCCCTCGTGCATGGCCTGCACCCGGGCGACCGGGATGGTGTGCCCCTCGGCGACCAGGTCGGCGGGCAGCTGCTGCGGCGCGGGCATCAGCTCCGCCCACGGGTCGCGGCCAGCCAGCAGCCCCGGCGCGGTGTGCACGGTGAACTCGCCCGGCGTGACCGACTCCAGGTCCGCCCAGGGCAGCGGGAACGACACCGGCGTGCCGGGCCGGATCCGCGGGCTGTAGGCGGCGATGACGGTCGCCCCGTAGGCCCGGGTGGAGTCCAGGAACACCTTGCCGCCGCGGTCCTCGCGGATAAACGCGGTGGTGGCCAGGGCCGGGTCCAGCCGCTCGGCCCGCACGGCGATCGCCCGGGTCGCCGCGGCCACGTCGTCCATGCTGGTCCCCGCGGCGACGGGCGTGAAGACGTGCACGCCCTTGGCCCCGCTGGTCTTGACCGCCGCCTGCAGGCCGGCGTCGGACAGCGCCTGGCGGACCAGCAGCGCGGCCTGCACGGCCAGCCCGAACGCCTCCGGCGACGGCGGGTCCAGGTCCATGATGAGGAACAGCCGCCAGTCGGCGGGCTCGGCGGCCAGCAGCGCCGGGTGGTACTCCACTGCCCGCTGGTTGGCGAACCACAGCAGCGACCGGCGGTCGTTGCACAGCGCGTAGGTCACCTCGCGGCGGGCGGACTCCGCCCACACCGTGACCGTCTGCAGCCACTCGGGCGCGTACTTCGGCACGTTCTTCTGCATGAACGGGTCCTGGCCGCGCAGCACCCGGATGACCGACAGCGGCCGCCCGGCCAGCTCCGGCAGGATCCGCCCCGACATCGCGTCCAGATAGTCGACCAGATCCCGTTTCGTCGCGTTCGCGTCAGCGAACAGCGGCTGGTCCAGGTTGGTCAGGGCCACCCCGTCACGTTCTTCGCCGCTCACGTCATCAGCCTGTCACAGGCGGCCGACACCGGCCCGGACGCCCGCCGTCCCGGCTACCTGGGTACGCCCCCCGGCTGCGCCCCCCGGTCGGCCTGGCCAGACAATGGCGGGGCACCCCGGTCCCCGTTACTCGTGAAGGCGGTCCTGATGACACTGGAGATCAAGCGCCTGCACCTGGCCACCCTGGACGTCTCCGATGACGGCCCCGGCACCCCCGTGCACGGGTTCGTGGTCACTCACCCCGGCGGCGCCGTGCTGGTCGACACCGGCGTCGGCGGCTGGCCGGACATGCTGCGCGACTGGCGCCTGGTCAACCGCACCGCCGCCGAGGCGCTGGCCGACATCGACATGACCCCCGGCGACATTGACCTGGTCATCAACACCCACCTGCACTTCGATCACTGCGGCCAGAACGCGGTCTTCGGCCACGCGAAGATCTTCGTGCAGCGCGGCGAGCTGGACCGCTGCCAGCGCGAGGCCCGGGACATCTACGACTGGTTCGACTTCATGAACGCCGGCTTCGAGCTGCTCGACGGCGACGCCGAGATCGTGCCCGGCCTGTCGGTCATCACCACGCCGGGGCACACCTCCGGCCACCAGTCCGTGCTCGTGCAGGCCGCTGACGGCAGCCGGGACCTGCTGGCCGGCGACGCCGCCTACACCCCGGACCAGTACGCCGACCCCGACCTCGCCGAGGACGATCTGCCGGACGGCCAGGCCCACGACGTGCCCAGCTGGCGGGAGTCCGTGCGCCGGATGCACGCCACGGCACCGGCCCGGGTGCACTTCTGCCACTACACGCCGGTGCTGCACGGCTAGCCCGCCGGGCGGGCTGCCCGGCCCGGCAGGTGAGCAGGAATCAAGAAGCAGCCCTGGCCGGGCCCACCTAGCATGACCAGCATGGACCTCATCATTAACGCCACGTTCCTGCCGGCTGATGATCCCGAGTCGTCGCTCGCCTTCTACCGCGACGTGCTGGGTTTCGAGGTGCGCAACGACGTGAGTTACGGGCGGCTGCGCTGGATCACCGTCGGGTCTGCTGACCAGCCGAACACCTCGATCGTCCTGCATCCCCCGGCCGTCGACCCGGGCCTCACCGAGGACGAGAAGCGCACCATCGCCGAGATCATGGCCAAGGGCAGCTACGCGACCATCATCCTGGCCACCACGGACCTGACCAGCACCTTCGAGCGGGTCCAGGCCAGCGGCGCCGACGTCGTCCAGGAGCCGGCCGACCAGCCCTACGGCATCCGCGACTGCGCGTTCCGCGACCCCGCCGGCAACCTGGTGCGCATCAACCAGCTCACCTGACGCCGGGCGCTAGCCCCGGCCGATAAACGGCATCGTGGTCGCCGTGATCGTCAGGAACTGCACGTTGGCGTCCAGCGGCAGGCTGGCCATGTAGAGCACCGCGTCCGCGACGTGCCGCGCGTCGAACACCGGCTCGGCAGCGAGCGACCCGTCGGCCTGCGGCACGCCGTGGCTCATCGCCGCCGTCATCTCGGTCGCCGCGTTGCCGATGTCGATCTGGCCGCAGGCGATGCCGTACGGACGGCCGTCCAGCGAGATCGACTTCGTCAGCCCCGTCATCGCGTGCTTGGTAGCGGTGTACGCGACGCTGCCCGGCCGGGGCACGTGCGCCGAGATCGACCCGTTGTTGATGATCCGGCCGCCGCGCGGGTCCTGCGCTTTCATCAGGGCCACCGCGTGGTGCGCGCACAGGAACGCGCCGGTCAGGTTGGTGTCCACGGCCCGCTGCCAGTCGGCCGGCGAGATCTCGTCCACCGCCCCGGCAGGCCCGAACGCCCCCGCGTTGTTGACCAGCAGGTCCACCCGGCCGAACCGCCCGGCGACCGTCTCGAACAGGGCGGCCACCGACTCCGGAACGCTCACGTCGGCCGGCGTCACCAGCGCCGCCGCGCCGCCGCCCGCCAGCCTGGCCGTCTCCTGCAGCGCCGCCTCGCGCGGCCGGCCAGCGCCACCTGCCAGCCCGACGCGAGCAGGCTGAGGGCGATCTGACGGCCCAGCCCCGATCCCGCGCCGGTCACTACGGCCACGCCAGCTGGCGGCATGAGCGTCCGTCCTTCCTGTTGATGTCCTGCGAACGAGTGTGCTCCGGGCCGGTCCGGCCCGCCCGGCTGGCCAAGCCTAAAGTGGAGCACGTGGATGCCGCGCTTCGCCAGCTCAGCGATCAGCTCGATGACGCGACCCAGCGGCTGCTCAGCAGCGCACGGGTGCTCAGCGACGCTGACCTGCGGGCCCCGTCACTACTGCCGGGCTGGAGCCGGGACCATGTGCTGACCCACCTCGCGCGCAATGCCGACGCGCTGCGCAACCTGCTGGCCGGCGCCCGCGACGGCGAGCAGCGGGCCGCCTACGCCAGCGCGCAGGCCCGCGAGGATGACATCGAGCGCGGCCTCGGGCGCCCGGCCAAGGTGGTGGCCGAGGACCTGGCCGCCGCATCCATGGCGCTGCGCACCGTGGCCCGGCAGCTGCCCGCCGCGGCCTGGCAGTTCCCGGTGCGGATGCTGAACTCTCCCGAGTTCCCGGCCGCCGGCGTGCTGACCCGCCGCCTGGTCGAGGTAGAACTGCACCACGGCGACCTGGGCAGCGGGTACGGGCCCGCGGCCTGGCCGGCCGTCTTCGCGGCCATGGACCTGCCCGAGCCGATGCGCTCCTGGCGGCAGGACCGGCTCAGCCAGGCCGCCGCCGGGACCGGCGGCGCTGAGCAGCCCAGCCAGGCATAGGGAAAGCTTCAGCCGGCTTTCAGCAAGCCTGCAGGCCGATTTCCTAGGCTGGGCCACGCGACGATCGATTCACCGAGCAGGAGAGGCCCGAACGTGCCTGACAACGAGACCGTCTTGTACCGGGGAGCGAGCTTCGAACTCGGGCGCGGGCCAGGCTACTACGGCATCTGGCCCACCGGAGTGCCGCGGCCGCCGTCGATCGAGTGGTGGCCGGAGACCCCGGAAGGCTGGCAGGGTGCCTGGGCCCGGTTCACGACACTCGAGCCGTCCGGTGCGTTCGCCCCGGTCAGCCCGGTCACCCCGATGGGCCCCGCGGGCCCGGCCGGGCCGGCCGCCGCTTCCGGGCCGGGTTACGGTGCGCCCGCCAGCCCGCCGGCCAACGCGCAGACCCGGGCCCGGACCGCGGCCGGCCTGCTCGGCGGCGGCATCGTGCTCGGGATCATCGGGCTGTTCCCGGTGTATTACGGCGGCTCCAGCCTCGCCAGCTCCGCCTCGGATCTCGTGCCGCACGTGATCTACCTGGCGGCCTGGCTGGCTAGTGCCCTGCTGATCGCGGCCGGGCTGACCCGGCTGCGGGCCGGGGCGCTGCTCGCCCTCGGGACCAGCATCGTCAGCGGCGGGCTGTTCCTGGTCGACGCTGCGCTGGCCATCACCGGCGGCCAGCACCTGGTCGGCTCCGGGCTGATCATCAGCCTGGCGGGCTGGGTGCTCGCCACCGCCGGGGCCCTGACCGCCTTCTGGATCGGCCCGTCGCAGGCCCGCGGCATGCCCCGGTGGGACAAGACCAGCCGCCCGGTGCTCACGGCCGTGACCGCGCTGGCTGCCATCGGCGCGGTGATCGCCTATGCCGCGCCGTGGGACCACTACATCCTGCGCACCGCCAACGGCGGCGTGCACTCCGCGACCCTGGGCAACGCCTTCTCCTACCCCGGCGCAGTGATCTTCGCCAACGTCGTCGTCATGGTCCTGGTCGTGGCCCTGGCCCTGGCCGCGGTGCTGTGGCGCCCGGCCCGGCTGGGCGCTGCCCTGCTCGCCGGCGCGGTCATCCCGCTGATCGCGCAGGCCATCTCGGCCATGATCCAGATCGGCCAGAACCCGGCCGGGGTCTTCGGGCTGACGCCCGCCGAGGCCAGCCGGCTCGGGGTCAGCGTCAGCGCCGGGCTGACGGCCGCGTTCTGGGTCTACCTGGCCCTGGTGATCGTCCTGGCCGCGATGGCCGGCTGGCTCGCGCGGCCAACCCGCCAGCAGTCCCGGCCGCTGGCCCCCGAGCCGCAGCCGCCCGCCAGCCAGCACATCCCGGCCTGACCCCGGGCTGCCGGGCCGGGCACTGCCCGCCCGGCCCGGCAGCCCGGGGACTCCTGATGCCAGGAACGGTGCCGGTGCCGGAGCCGCGCCCGCTTCTTGCTGTTATCAGATCCGCGGCAAACCGGCTGCCCGAAACGCCTGCTCTGACCAGGGACGTCCCGCCCGTTTGGGCCGCTCTTTACCAGCTGCCGGGATTGCGTCTCCCCCCCAGGGGTGAGTTTTCAGTAGTCACGAGAATCTCGGCTGGTCACTGAGGCCGCCGCCGCGCTCGGGGGGTGGCGGCGGCTCCAGGGATACGCCGGGGTCTCGTCGCCCGGCGTCCGGAAACTGCTGCGAGGACCGACTGTTGACCGGACATCACGCCGACGGCGTGATGTCCGGCATCGGGCATCACGCCCGGCACCTTCTCATTACGTACGTGACTGGCCGCGAGATCGTCATCGGCCTGGCCGTCGTCGTGCTCATCATCGCCCTGCTCGTCCTCCCGGTTCTCGGGGAGGGCTGGTTCGACTCCCTGAGCGCGGCGGCGGAGAAGGCCGGCAAGCCGGTCTTCCTGACCGGGGCCGGGGTCGTGGCCATCGGCCTGCTCAGCGGCACCGCCGTGCTGACCGGCGTCGGCCTGGGCCTGATCGCGCTCGTCGTGGCCGGCTGGCTCATGATCAACTACTGAGCACGCTGGCTGACCGGGCCTGATCTGGCCCGCTCTGCGTCGTTATGCAGGACATACGATGGCGTCAGCAGGCCGCGAGATCGGAGCCGTTCATGCCCCCGTCCGTTCCCGTCATTGACCTCACGCCGTGGCTCAGCGGTGACTCCGGAGCCCGCGCCGCGGTCGCCGCGCAGGTGGATGATGCCCTCCAGAACTCGGGCTTCTTCCTGATCACCGGGCACGGGGTGCCCGCCGCGCTGCGCGCCGAGGTCCGGGGCCGGGCCCGGGAGTTCTTCGCGCTGCCCCGCGGCACCAAGCAGCGCTATGCCGTCACCGTCGGCGGCCGCGGCTGGCTGCCGCCGGGGGTCGAGGCCAACGGCTACGCCGAGGGCACCGAGACCCCGCCGGACCTGAAGGAGTCCTTCGCGGTCGGCGCCGACCAGCAGACCGGCGACCCGGCGGTAGACGGGTACTGGTTCCAGGCCAACGTCTACCCGGCTGAGGTGCCCGGGCTGGAGCAGGCCGTGCTGACCTACCTGGCCCGGATGCGTGAGCTCGCCGACGAGCTGCTCGTGCTGTGCGCGGCGGCGCTAGGGCTGGACCGGGACTTCTTCACCCGGCACACCGGGCACGCCACGCACACGATGAACATCAACTGGTATCCGCCGGCGGCCATCGCCGGCGAGCCGGAGCCGGGCCAGTTCCGGATCGGCCCGCATACCGACTTCGGCACCGTCACGATCCTGGACCGCGAGCCCGGCAAGGGCGGCCTGCAGGTGTGGACCGAGGCCGGCGGCTGGGAGGACGCGCCGTATGAGCCCGGCGCGTTCACGATCAACACCGGCGACCTGCTGGCCCGGTGGAGCGGTGACCGGTGGAAGTCCAACCGGCACCGGGTCCTCCCGCCGCAGGCCGAGGCGCCCGATGAGGACCTGGTCTCGCTGGTCTACTTCTACGAGGCCGACCACGATGCGGTGGTAGAGGCCCTGCAGCCGCCGGTCGGCCGGCCGAACAGTCACGCGCCGGTCATCTCGGCGGACTTCCTGAAGGAGCGGCTGGACGCGATCACCATCGGCTAGCGGGCCCGGTGCCCGCCGCAGGCCGGCGGCTGCCGGGTCGCGGCGGGGCCGTCCGCCCGGCGCGGCCGGTCAGATGGTGGCGATGACCTCGTGCACTTCGACCTGCTCGATCGTCACCGGCGCCGTGGGGTGCGGGCTCTGCCGCAGATAGTCAGCCACAGCCTCGGCGTGCTCCCTGGTGTCCCACAAGATGACCGAGGTTCCCTCGGTCCCCTCGGGCGCGAACCAGTAGCCGCCGATGATGCCGGGCGTGCCCTTGACCTCGGGCAGCACCTGCTCCATCAGGCCCTGCCGGGCCTCTTCCTCACGACCTGGCTCGATCTGCACCGTTACCTGCGTCGCATACATCGTCGCTGACCCCCCGAGGTAGCTGAGCTGGTGATTACTGCCCTACCCCCGACCGGGCCGGCCTAGGCGCGGCACAGCTCGGCGCTGGCGCGGCCGGCCAGCGCCGCCGGTCAGCGGGCGCCGGTCAGCTGTTGTGCTTGCGGTACCAGCCCAGGATCTTGGCTCCGGCCCCCTGGCTGGTCCGGCTGGACGCCACCCGGCAGGTCCAGCTCGCGCCGATCCGGGTCGGGGTGGTCAGGCCGCCGCCGGGCGTGACCAGCAGCCCCGCGTCGAGCTGGTAGGCGGTCATCCCGATGCCCTTGCTGAACAGGTACCGCAGGAACACCGGCACCTGACTGCGCGCGTCGCCCCAGCACTCGGCGTTCGGCGTGCCGAACGGGCGGTAGTTCGTCCACTCGCCGTCCACGACCGGTGCGACACGGGTGCTGATCAGGTAGCCGAAATCCCTGAACCAGGCGGCGGTCTTGTGCGCGCCGGCCGGATGGTGGAAGGCGTAGACGACGTTGCTGGTGGCCAGCTTCGCGTGCTGACGGACCAGGCCCGACAGGGTGGCGGCGAAGTCCGGGCCCTCGACCCAGAACAGGTTGCGCGAGCCTGCCGCACGCAGGTCACGCGCCAGTTTCGCCATCCCGATGTAGCGGTTGCCCTCGAACGTGCCGCCGCTGTGCCACAGCCGCCACTCGGTGGCCTGCGACATGCCGGAGCTGACGGTGCGTGGCTCGTTGAACAGGTCGAAGATGACCTGCCGGGCCGAGCCGAAGGCCGGGATCAGGTCCTTCCAGAACTTCTCGGTACCCGGCGTCGGGCCCTTCTGGAACGTCACCGAGGCGGACGCCGTCTCGGTCTGGTCGTTGAGCACCACGACCAGGCCGCGGCGCTCAGCCAGCGCCACCTCCCGCCTGATCGCCGTCAGGTACCTCGGCGCGAAGGTGCCGCCGGTGTTCCCGATCAGGTTGTCCTGCGCCACCTGGAGCCGGACGGTGTTGGCGCACCAGGACGCCGCCGTGGCACGGATCTTAGCCAGGTCCTTGCTGACCGACGCCTGCCAGTTCCGGTTGGCCAGTCCCGGCACGGTGATCCCGTAAGGGACGAAGGTCTTTCCGCCGCTGCCGTGCACCCGGATACCCGATACCCGGAACGGCCCGGTCGCGTGCCGGCACCCAGCGGCCACGGACGCTGCGGGCGGCCCGGCCGCCCGGCCTGCCGTCGCGGCCGCGCTGGCCGCCCCGGTGCCGGCGGCCGCCAGGGCGATGATCAGGGTCAGCGCGGTGGCCCGGCCCAGCCCTCGCGCCCGTGCGCTGGTCTCATTCGCTAAGGCCGCGATCCTCATCGGCTGCTGCCTCCCGTGTCGCCTCGCCCGTCATCGCGCGGCCTGGATCGCCGGCGCGCTTGCCGCAGAGCCGACAATATGCCGGTACCGGCCCGATTGCCCGGATGCAGCCGCCAACCCGGATGCTGCCCGTCCAGTCGGATTGCCCCGTCCTGCCGGGCCGCCCGGCGATCTCGTAGGATCACAGCTCACCTCTGAAGCCGCGCCCGGCGGCCAGCAGAGCTGGTCAACCAGCTCACAGCTCTGCCATTGTCTTGGCAGGCTGACGGTTTTACCGGGGGCCAGGCACGGGGATAGCCACGCATCGAGCCGATCCGGAAATTCATCCGAGGCGGCATGCGCCACATCATCCAATATCCAAGTTTTGCTGGCTTGATGTCGGTAATGTCCGACCGGACGGAGGTGGTCTGTACGCATACCGCGGTAGCGCGCGCCGCTCCTGACATGCAGCGAGCGGCCCCGGGCCTGCCTTACGAACTGGTTCCCCGGGAGCGCCGCGTCCTGGTCCCCATTGGCCGCCCGTGCCCATTCGGCTGCCGGTACTGCTATGCAGATGACCCGACGATGACATCCGCTCAGCCGCTCTCGGTACCAGCGATCACCGCAGCCCTGGAGAACCTGAATCCGGACTCCTTCGACATCATCCAGCTCGGGTATGACGGCGATCCGCTGACCAGCACGCGGCGCCTCCGCGAGATGCTGCCCGTCCTCGCCGACACCGGCAAGCACATCAACATCTCCACTAAGGGCAGGGCATCGGCGGGACTCCGGGCTTTTCTCGGGGAGATGCATCAGCGCACGCCTCAAGGGCTGTCGCTGAATGTATCTGCCACCTGCTGGGACTCCGCCGGCCACATAGAGCCCCGGACGCCCGCTCCGGCGAGGCGGCTCAGCAGCGCAGCCGCGCTGCGCTCCGAGACGTCCATTCCGTTCGTGCTGTCGCTGCGACCGCTCCTGCCGTCCGTCCTCGACCGGGAACTGCACAAGCTCCTTGACCACGCGCTGGCCAGCGGGGCCACCGCGGCCGTTACCGGGCCGCTGTACGTGCAGCCCGACGGCAGCAACATGGCCTGGTCCGGCCAGTCATACGAGCACGTTCCCGAAGCAAGGGTGACCTGGTCTCCCATACCCGTACGTTACCGGCGCATAGACGACAGTCTGCGGGTTGACGGGCTAAGATCGTATGCAGAGCAAATCGGACTGCCCCTACATTCGAAAAACGCGCCAGCGTTGCGGCAACTGGTGGAAACCGCGTGCCAGATCCAGCACCAAGACCACTGTCGGCAGGTATAAGCCGACTGCGCAGGGCACTAGGTCGGTACCGCCTCCTCCTGGCAATACTTACCTTAGTAGCGCTTTCCCTTATATATAAGCTCGTATTCGGGCACGGGATACGTGAACTCGTGGATACGGCCATTCCAAATGCCGTCGCCGCTCTGTTCGTATTCCTGGCGGTCTACGTGCTCTACCAGTTCATCGGCGTCACGCCGAGCGACGAGATCGCTCAACTCCTCGACAAGCAGGTCGACCAGCTCAGCAGGCGGTCCCGGCGGGACCTGGCGGAGATCACGGCCGAGATGCAGCGCCTGCAGATCCCCCGGCCGCGTGGAATCCTGAATTTCTATCCGCACTGGAACGAGATCAGCGGCCAGGACTGGGAATCCATCCTCAACGGAGCCCGCCAGCTCGACATCGTCATGAACTGGTGCGACTCATTGCTGGATGCCAATGCCCGCACCTTTCGCCAACTGCTTGCCGGCGAGGTCAGGGTAACGCTCTACCTACCGCACCCAGGCTCCCTCGGAACCGGGGACGACCGCCGTTCCGAGGACTGCGCCTGGCTCACTCAGCTGGCCCACACGTATGAGGTTCGCCGGAGCGCGGTCCGTCTGCATATCGCCGATAGCGTCTCTCAGCTGCTCCAGCTCGGCGCCCGAACCGAGCAGATCACTATCCGGCTCATGGAGGGCCTGACCTACTCAGCCGTCCGGGTCAATGAGTCGCGCCTTCTCATCTCGCATTACGACCAGTTCCGGGTCGGCCAGCCTCGTGCCCATGCTCTGCTTCTCGACCTGGACGAGAGTGTGGAGCTACGCAGCTACTGGGACTACCAGTTCAGCCTCTTCGAAGCCGTCCCGCCCACCCCGGTCGAGGTGATGATGCAGCTGCGCCGCAGTCTGGCCAAAGGGGGCACACACTGACCGGGACCGGGCTCGAAGGTACGTTGCCGTGCCTGATGTGCTGGCCCTCAGGTCACTGGGACTCCGCACTGCCCGCTCCCGGCGAGCCGCCGGCGACCTCGTAGGACCATAGCTCGCTGCTGATGCCGACCGGTGCCGACGGCGCCTCGCCGCCCGCGCGCTCGGCGGCCGACCGGTGCCCGTGCCCGAACGCCGGCGAGTGCAGCCAGGCCTGGAACGCGGCCTCGTCCCGCCACCGGGTCACCACCAGCCAGGTCGTCCGCTCATCGGCGGGCTTGAGCAGCTCGAATCCCTCGAAGCCGTCCTGGCTGTCGACGGCGCCGGCCCGGGCCGCGAACCTGCGCGCCAGCTCATCGCCGCTGTCGGCCGGCACCGTGATCGCGTTGATCTTGATAACCGTCATGTCCCTGATGATGCCAGGCCCGCCCACCCGTCCGGGACATCTGATCAGCAGGAACTCATCTCAGGGGCGCCGCGGCCATCTCAAGGCACGTCGTTCTCTTCTCATGGTGCTGGCCGCCCGGCCCCGGAATGCGGGACCGGGCGGCCAGCCTTTTCGTCAGGACAGGATGAGCGCGGCGCATAGGGCCGCGACGGCCACGGTCAGCAGCGCCGCCCGGCCGTTGATGACGTGGTCCCATTGCCGCTGCAGGGTCCGTGCGTCGGCCGGGATGCGCTCGTCGTGCGCGGCAGCGGTGAGCTGGCGGTTGATGGGGGCGCTGACGCTGCGGTAAATGAACAGCCAGACGGCCATGGCGAGCACTGCCGCGCCACCGGCGACGGCGGCGCCGGGGTGCCCGGCCAGGGCCGCCACGGCAGTGCCCACGACCGCGGCGGCCAGCCCTATGGCACCAGGTACGGGCAGGCGCCGGTCAGCGTAGTCGTGCATGTAGCCGGTTGTGCCAGTCAGGGTGCGGTCATCCACGTGGGCGAGGGCTGGCCGGAGCACGACCGCCGCGAATACGTCGGTGCCGTAGATGACGGCGATGGCTACCAAGGCCGCGGCGATGAGTAGCTGAGCGAGGACGGTCATGACGTGGCCTCCTGAGTCCCCAGGTCGAGTGCGGGGATGACGCCAAGCTGCTGGAACAGCTCGAGCAGGTTGAGTTCGTCCCAGTGCTCGGCGAACTCGCCGTTGTGAACCCGCCAGATGTCGATCGACCGCATCTCGATCGGCCGGCCGGTAGGGGGAATCCCGTAGAACGGCCCGCGGTGGGTGGCTCGATAGGTGAAGCGCCCGGCCACCCGGTCACCGGCCTGGATCAGGTCGTCCATGGTGGCGGTGAGGTCGGGGAACGCGGTGAAGAAGGCGGCCCAGAAGGCACGGTTGGCTTCGCGGCCATCCTCGACGAAGGCATTGTGGTTGATGTAGCCGACAGCCACGAAGCCCTCGACGGCGTCGGGGTCGTGCTGGTTGAGCATGGCCAGGTAGCGCTCAGCGAGCTGCTGGTGGTCAGTGGTCACGGGGAGTCCCCTCTCTTTTCTAGCGACGCTAGCACTACTAGCAACGACATGTCTAGCGGCGCTATTCCACCTAGCGGTGCTATAGTTACGGCCATGACTGTCACCGAGCGCCAGCAACGCGACCGGGCCCGCCGGCGCCAGGCCATCATCACGGCCGCCCGCCAGCTGGCGGAAGCCGAGGGCTGGGACGCCGTCACCACCCGTCGGCTGGCCGACTGGATCGAATACAGCCAGCCGGTCCTTTACAGCCACTTCGCCGGCAAAGGGGACATTATCGAGGCGGTCGCCGTCGAGGGATTCGCTGAACTGCGCCTTATCCTGCGAAACGCGCGGGAGGCCGCCGATTCCCCCGTAGCCGCGCTACAAGAACTCGCCGGGGCCTATGTCGGCTTCGCCCTGGAGCATCCGGCCCTCTACGACGCCATGTTCACCCTGAGCACCGAGCTGCCCTTCGGCCGGCCGGAGGCGCCCCGCGAGCTGCATGCCGCCTTCGCCGAATTTGTGGCAGCTGTCACGCCACTGGCCGCCGAGCGTGACCCTGACACCCTGGCCGAGGTTGCCTGGAGCGCGCTGCACGGCGTCGCCGCCCTCACCCGTGCCCGCCGGCTCCGCCCGGACTACCAGCAAGCGCGCCTGACCATGCTGGTCGATCAACTCGCTGGCGTGACCGGCCGATGAGTTTCCCGGTTTTAGCAGTTAAAGGATCACATCCCGGCCGCTGAAGGAAACGCCGTACTCCTGCCGTCCTGGTATATAACGTTCGCAGGGGAGGTGGGGTCATGCCATTCGGCGGCCTGGAAACTATACGGGGCAGCAGCGGCTTCAGCTTTGTCCGCCTGGTTACCCAGGCCGCAGAATCGGTCGGGCTGCTGAACAAGGGGTCGGCCGCGGCCCCGGCGGCGCCCGCTCCCGGCAGCGGCGGCTCGCCGGCCATCTCCGCCAACACCCTGAACGTCACCCGGGTCACCGGGCTGGGAACGGTCATCGCCGGGGCCGGCGGCGCCGCCCTGCTGCTGTTCCACGTCAAGCCGACCACGCCTGCCGCCGAGGTCGTAGCGGCCTACATCAGCACGGGCGTCATCGTCGCCGCCGCCCTGCTGACCGTCGCCATGATCATCTGCGCCGATATCCGGGCGCGCACGGTCACCACCGCCGCCGCGGCAGCACCCGCGGCCGCCCAGCATGCCGTCCCGGCCACCGCGCGCGGCAACGTCAAATCGGTCCAGGCCGTCGCCGCGAGCGCCCATGGCACGACGCCCGGGCCGGGCTATGTCGCCACGCTGGAGCAGGCTTATGACTACGTCCTGGTCAACGCCAAGGCGGCGGCTGTGACCTTGATACTGCCGCCGGCTGAAGCGGCTTCGTGGCAGCAGATGACGCTCACCAGGAATGACAATTCGCCGCACACGGTGACGCTGCAGCCGCAGGGCTCGGAGACCATTGACGGCGAGCACACTCTCCCGCTGACCACGACCAGCGCCGTGCAGGTCTACTCCAACGGAACGGTGTGGCTGCCCGTGCCGTGAGCCGGCACCATCCCGCTCGCCGGAGTTGACGCAACCGGGAGGTAGGGAGGGTCAGGCCCGGCCGCGCCGCCAGCGCGGCTTGCGCTTCTCCAGGAACGACCGCATGCCCTCGCGGGCGTCCGGCAGCTGGCTGGTCGCGGCCATGACCTCCATGGCGTAGGCGTAGGCCTTCGGCTGGTCCAGGTCGATCTGCGCGTACAGCGCCTGCTTGCCGATCCCCTTGCTCTCCGCCGACCCGCGGGTCACCCGCTCCAGCAGCCCGGCCACCGCCGAGTCCAGCTGCGCGGCGGGCACCACCTGGTTGACCAGGCCCCAGTCCAGCGCCGTGGCCGCGCTGATCACGTCCCCGGACATCGCCAGCTCCGCGGCCCGCTTGCGGCCCACGTTCCGGGCGATCGCCACCATCGGCGTGTGGCAGAACCAGCCGCCCTTGCCGCCCGGCGCCGCGAAGCCGGCCTCCTCGCTGGCCACCGCCAGGTCGGCGGAGGCGACCAGCTGGCAGCCCGCCGCCGTGGCCAGCCCGTGCACCCGGGCCACCACCGGCTGCGGGATCTGCTGCATCAGCGTCATCAGGTCGGTGCAGGTGGCCAGCAGCGAGCGCACCCCGGCCAGGTCGGCGTCCGCCACATCGGCGAAGTCATGCCCGGCGCTGAACACCGGCCCGTTGCCGGCCAGCACCACGCCCAGCGCGCCTGAATCCCCGATCTGCGCGAACGCGGTGATCAGCTCGCGCATGTGCTCGCGGGACAGCGCGTTGCGGCGCTGCGGCCGGTTCATCGTGATGGTGGCGAAGTCCCCGGACCGCTCCACCAGGATGTGCTCGAACGCGGTGCCAGACGTCATGGCGGCCTCCTTTCTGGCAGCCTACGCCGGGCCGCCCGCCCGGCCTGGCGACGGCCGTCAGCGCTTCAGCTCGCCCAGCAGTTCCCAGTACTCCCCGGCCAGCGACGGGACCGTGCCGAACGCCGCCGCGAAATGCTCGGCCAGCGGGATCTCGGTGCGCATCGCCGGGTAGCCGTGCTCGGCCAGGATGCCCCGCGCGGCCCTGGCCGAGCGGGTCCCGCGGCGCACCTTCGTCAGCAGCACGCCGACCTCGACCGGGTGCGAGACGCCGATCTCGGCCAGCACCTCGAACGTCGGCCGGATCCGGTTCAGGTCCAGCCCGGTCGGCGACACCGGCACGACCACCGTCTCCGCGGCCAGGATCGCCGACCGGATGATGCCCAGGTCCCCCGGCGGGGTGTCCACGATGACGTGCTCGTAGCCGGTGCCCAGGTCAGCCAGCCGGGTGTGCACGTCGCGGGTGGGCATGCCGACGACCGTGAACGGCAGCGGCGTGCCCTGCTCGGCGGCCTCCTCGCTCCAGCTCATCAGCGACCCCTGGGGGTCGGCGTCCACGGCCAGCGTCCGGCCGTGCCGGTGCAGCACCATGGCCAGGCTCACCGCCGAGGTGGTCTTCCCGGTACCGCCCTTGGTCGACACGAACGCAAGCCTCATCCGCTGGTCCCTTCCCCGTGCCCGCGCAGATAGGCACCGAAAACGCCAGCTACCCGGCGGTATCCCCGGCACGCGCGTGGGGCTTAGTAAAGCTCAGCAGCATGAACCGGGGGAAGCGCGCCCCGTCCGGCAGCCGGGTCTGCGGGCGCCGCTCGCCGGCCAGCCCGGTCAGGTCGGCCAGCCTGGCCAGCCGCAGCCCGGTGCCCAGGAACGCGTCCAGGTAGTCGGCCAGCGTCCGGTGATAGTGGTAGACCCGGATGCCCAGCGGCAGGAACCCCCGGTACACGCTGACCGCGCCGGAGTCGAAGTAGTCGTCGACGTGGGCGTGCACGACGGCGCCATAGGGGTTATTCAGCGCCAGCACCAGGCGGCCGCCCGGCGCCAGCACCGCGGCCAGCGTGGTCGCGAAGCCCTGGTAATCCGGCACGTCGTTGAGGACCAGGTAACTGGCCACGGCGTCGAACGACCCGGCCGCCTCCGGCCACGGCTGGCTCAGGTCCGCCGCCCGGTACTCGATCGCGCCCGCCGGATCCCGCTGGCGGGCCGCGGCAACCAGGCGCGGCGACACATCCACCCCGGTGACCTTCGCCCCGCGGGCGGCCAGCACGCGGGCCAGGTAGCCGGTCCCGCACCCGGCGTCCAGCACTCGCTGGCCGCCGATGTCCCCGAGCAGATCCAGCAGCGCCGGCAGGATCCCGAACGGGTCCCCGCTGACCCCGCCTTCCTCCCGCTGGCCGACGGACGCGGCGTACTCCCGGACGTAGGCGTCATAGTCGCCCCCGGCCGGCACCTCATGGCGGGCCGCCCGGCTCCCCGCACCGCGCGCCCGCGCTTCATTACTCACCCGCTAATTGAATCCCGGATCCGCCGGCGCACAACACTGCGGACCAGATGGCCAGCGGGCGAGCTGACCGATCTGGCGGAACGGACACGGTGCTGGCTGCGCTCTTTCGCTCTCCCGCTCAGGCCGGGAGGTGGCCCGGAACCTGGCTGGCGCGTGCCGGGTCACGCAGCGCGCTGGCCTCGCCCCACCAGCGGCGGACCGTCTGCACGAACGGGGTGAGGTCGCGGTCCTGCTCGGACAGCTCGAACGCGGCGTCGAGCTCCTGGTCGAAACGCAGCACCAGCTCGGGGCTCGCCTGTGCGGCTAGGACGGCGCGGATGGCCGCTGGCGTGCAGGGCAGGCTGTCGGGTGCAACGCCGGAAGGCAGGGCAGGCACGGGGACCTCCGGTTTGCTCTATGCAATCTCACCGTACGCCCGAGGGTGACAGGTCAGAATCCCCGATTCCAGAGGAGTGCGGATTATATGAGTCGCCGGTAACCGGCAAGCAACCCTAAAGCGGGCAGCAGCGGACACCTGGATTAATGCATTCCGGCCGGGCGCGTCCGGCAGGCCGCTGAACTGGGGCGCAGCGCGGGCGGCGCTGGCCGCCTGCGGACCAGCACCACGGTCGTCAGGCACCCGCCTGCGAGGGCCGCCTCTTGCTGTTATCAGCCGGAGTACGGGGTGCGAGCGAGGGGGACCCGGCGCGGACGGCGCCGGCCGGCAGCCGGGCCGTCAGCAGCCGGAGCAGCAGGATGGCCAGGCTCGCGGCGCATCCGACGAGCAGCCACGGCAGCCAGGCCGTGACCGAGAACAGCGAGACGATCGCGGGCGCGAGCACGCCGGGCACGGTGAACGCGTACTGGAACGCCGCCAGGTACCGGCCCCGCTGCGCGGCCGGCGCGGCCGCCTCAGCCAGCGCATTCACCCGCGACAGCAGCAGCCCGCCGACCGCCATCACGACCGTGGCGGCCAGCAGCTCAGCCGGCCGCCAGCCCGCCGGGACCGCCAGCGCCGCCGCACTGGCCGCGCACCAGGCGACGAACAGGCCGCTGGCCAGGGCCAGCACCGTGGTCCGGTACAGGCGGCGGGTGATCCGCAGCACCACGGTCGCCCCGGCCCCGTTCAGCCCGGCCGACACGGCCAGGGCCGCACCCGGCAGCCAGGGCCGGGTATGCAGCACGCTCAGCGCGTAGACCGACATCCCGCTGAGGAAGAAATCCACCGGCAGGGCGATCAGCCCGGTGGCCACGATCAGCACCAGGAACGGCCAGTCCGCCAGCAGCCGGCCGGCCTGCCGGCCCGGCCCGGCGGACTCCGGGTGCCGGGCGCGCGGGATCCGCACCGCCAGGGCCAGCACCAGCGCGCACACCACGAAGCTCGCCGCATCGGCGATCACGGCCACCCGGTAGCCCGCGGTTCCCGCCACGCTGAGCAGAACGCCGGCCGCCGCCCCGCCCAGGGCGAAGCACGCGGAGCGAACCATCCCGGCCACCGCGAACGGGCGGTCCTTCGGCCCGTCGCCGGCGACGTCAGCGATCAGCGCGAACAGCGAGCTGTAGAACAGCTGCTGGCCGGCCGCCAGCAGCACCGCCGCGATCCCCACCGCCAGCGCGCCGCCGGCCACCAGATACACCACCGCCGCGAGCGCCTGGGCCAGCTCGGCGCACACGACGACCCGCAGCGGGCCGATCCGGTCCACCCACCGGCCCGCGGCCGCGGGCACGGCCAGGCCCGCGACCGTGCCCGCGGCCACCGCGGTTCCCGCGACCGCGAGCGGCACCCCCACGACGCGCGTCACGTACAGCAGCACGACCGGCAGGAACAGGCCGGAGCCGAAATTATCGGCCCCGAGCGCGACGAGCAGTCCGGCCCGGTTCCGCATGACAGCGACCTTAGCGACCGGGCTCGCCCCGACGTTATGTAGTAACGCGGAGCTGACCCGTCCGTTATAGACAGATCATCCGTTACTCAGGAGTATGGTCCCTGCCCTATCTGAGACCTAAGGGAATTGATGCGGATGCTTAGCAAGCGGTTCTTGCGCGGAGTGACGATGGCGACACCCGTGCTGCTCCTGGCCCTCACCACGACAACCGCGCAAGCGGCCGCCGGCGCGAGCCGCGCAGCCGCCACGCCGGCGCTGTCGCACTCGGTCACCGACAAGGTGATCGTCGTCTTCAAGAACCAGGTGCCCTCGATCCCGGACACCGTGCGAAACGCCGCGGCGCGCAAGTCGGCGGTCAAGTCGGTGCAGGCCGGCGTCATGTCGCAGCTGAGCTCGACGAACGCCAAGAACGTGCACAGCCTGTCCCTGGTCAACGCGGTCACCGCGACCGTTTCCCCGTTCGAGGCGCACCAGCTGGCCGCCAACCCGGCGGTGGCGCAGGTCGTCCCGGACCGGCCGATCCCGCTCACCTCCTCGCTGCCCTGGGACGAGGCGGCGCTGCAGGCGAAGAAGACAGCTCCGGCGGCCGGCCTGAAGCCGCTGCCGGGAGCCTGCCCGGCCAAGGGCAAGGTCCAGCTCGACCCGCAGGCGCTGAGCAGCATCCACGCCGCGGGCACGGGCCCGACGGCGCAGGGCCTGGGGTACACCGGCAAGGGCGTGAAGGTCGCCTGGATCGCCGACGGCCTGGACATCAACAACCCGGACTTCATCCGGGCCAACGGCCAGCATGTGTTCTCGGATTACCAGGACTTCAGCGGCACCGGGACCAACGCCCCGACCAGCGGCGGCGAGGCCTTCCTGGACGCCAGCTCGATCGCGGCGCAGGGCCTGCACGTCTACAACGTCCAGAACTACGGCGTCGGCCTCAGCCGCACGTGCGACATCCGGATCCGCGGCGTGGCGCCGGGCGCCAGCCTGGTCGGCCTCAATGTTTTCGGCTCCGCCGACGTCGCCTTCAACTCCGTGTTCCTGGAGGCCATTAACTACGCGGTCAACACCGACCACGTGAACGTGCTGAACGAGTCGTTCGGCTCCAATCCGTTCCCGGACTCCGCCAGCCTGGACCTGACCCGGATGGCCGATGATGCCGCCGTGAAGGCCGGCGTCACGGTGACCGTCTCCACCGGCGACGCCGGGGTGACCAACACGATCGGCTCCCCCTCCAGCGACAAGGCGGTCATCTCCGCGGGCGCCTCGACCACCTACCGGGGTTACGCCCAGACCGGCATCGGCGGCATCGGCGTGCCGGGCGTGAAGGGCTGGCTCAACAACAACATCAGCGGCCTGAGCTCAGGCGGCTTCACCCAGGCCGGCAACACCGTGGACGTGGTGGCCCCCGGCGACCTGAACTGGGCGCTGTGCACGCCCGACCCCAGCCTGTACGCCGCGTGCACGGACTTCTCCGGCAACCCGGCCTCGGTCGAGCTGTCCGGCGGCACCAGTGAGGCCGCCCCGCTGACGGCGGGCGTCGCGGCGCTCGTCATCCAGGCCTACGCCAAGACCCACGGCGGCCAGGTCCCGACCCCGGCGGTGGTCAAGCGGATCATCGTCTCCACCGCGCAGAACATCAACGCGCCGGGCGACCAGCAGGGTGCTGGCCTGATCGACGCCTACCAGGCCGTGCGGGCCGCCGCCTCCTACCAGGGCAGCACGCACCGGGCCGGCCACGCGGTGCTGGACAGTGCCACGCAGTTCAACGCCACCGGCCAGCCGCACAGCAGCCAGCACTTCAGTGAGACGCTGACCAACACCGGGACTACCGCGCTGCACCTGGGCCTGTCCAGCCGGTCGCTGGGCAGTTATCACGCGGTCTCGACCCGGTCACTGAAGCTGGACACGGCCAATGGCTTCAGCGCCGCGGTCAGCTTCCATGTCGCGCGCGGCCAGGCCCGGCTGAACGCCTCAGTGGCGCTGAAGGGCGTCATCGACCTGTCGCTGATCTCGCCCAGCGGCAAGCTGGCCCACTTCAACCTGCCGCAGGGCCAGGGCAACTACGGCAACTCCCAGGTGGCAAACCCGCAGCCGGGGACCTGGACGGCGCTCATCGCGGCCGGCACGTCGGCCACGAGCGTCACCGCCAAGTTCCAGGCCAGCACGGCTACGTGGGCCTCGTTCGGCCGGCTGTCGGCGCACTCGCTGACCGTGCCGGGCGGCGCGTCGCGGACGGTGCACCTCACCGTTTCCGCGCCGGGACGCCCCGGCGACCGGGCCGGCACGATCCAGGTGCGCAGCTCGGCGGCCAGCCCGTCGTTCGCGCAGGTGACCTCCATCCCGGTCACGCTGCGCGCGCTGATCCCGGTGCCGCACTCCTCGGAGAGCTTCACCGGCACGCTGACCGGCGGCAACGGCCGCGCCGGCAACACTGGTCAGACGGCCTACTACCAGATCAAGGTCCCGTCCGGCCTGAAGGCGCTGAACGTCCAGGTCAAGATGAACAGCAAGGCCAACACCATGCTGGCCGAGCTGGTGGACCCGGCGGGCGAGGCGGCGTCGACCGCGGTTAACACCCTGGCGTCCGGCTCCAGCGCGAAGCCCACCATCACGGCAGAGTCCGGCACCCAGCTGCACGCCCTGCACCCGGTGGCCGGCACGTGGTCACTGATCGTGGACTTCTTCAACACGGTGTCCGGCACCGCGGTGTCCCAGCCGTTCACGGTAACGGTCAACGACAACGCCGCTAAGGCCAGCGCGACCGGCCTGCCCGACTCCGCCGGCACCCAGCTGCCATCGGGAACGCCGGTCACGGTCAAGGTCAAGGTCACCAACACCGGCAAGACGCCCGAGGCGTACTTCATCGACGGCCGGCTGAGCTCCCAGGTCACTACGAGCCTGGCCGCCCAGACCATGTCGAGCCTCACGCTGCCCAACCTGGCGGGCGATGTGCCGGCCTTCCTGGTGCCCTCGCACACCACGTCGATCTCGTCGCAGGTCACCGCGTCTGCGCCGCAGTTCTTCGACTTCGCCTACCCGTTCGGTGACCCGGACCTGATCTCCACCACCGGCACGACGTCCAACGGCACCCTCAGCGCCCCGGACATTGCCGCCGGCGACTGGACGATCACGCCGTTCCTGGTCGGCCCGACCGGGCCCACCCAGGCCCCGTCGGTCACGGCCAGCGTGTCGATGCAGGCCACTTACCCGGCCTTCGACCCGGCGGTCACCGCCGCCACCGGTGACCTGTGGCAGGGCGCCACCAGCGCCTCGGCCACGTTCACGCCGGTCGTGGTCCAGCCGGGCCAGAGCGCGACCATCCCGGTCACCATCACGCCGTCCGGCGCCTCGGGCAGCACGGTTTCCGGGACGCTCTACCTGGCCGACGCCTCGCTGATCCCGGGCATCGTCACGTTCAACGACCTCAGCGGGAACTTCCCCGAGGCCAGCGACGTGGCCGCCTTCCCGTACACCTACCAGATCAAGTAATGAGGTAACCCGGCAGCACACCCGCCAGCCCGGCGTCCGGCGCACCCGCGCCCGGTCGCCGGGCTGGCCCGTATCCGGGCGGGCAACGGCCGGCCAGGAAGCAGCGGGGGCAGAAAATGGTTAGGTCTCAGGGCCCCTCCTGGCCAATCCTGGGGGGAGCGCCCGCGGGCCCGCTGACGGGCCTGCAGATGCTGTCATCTGCCTGCTGTCCTGGAGAAATGCGTTGAGTTCCTCGCTGGCCGAGCTGCGGGCCGCCCTGCCGGGCCTGATGCTGCGCGACCAGCGCCGCCTGGGCCGGCGCGTGCAGCAGGCGGCCGGGCTGCATGATGCCCCGGCGCGGGACCGGGCGCTGAGCCAGGTCGCCGCCGAGGTGGGCACCGCCACCGAGCGGATCGAGGCCCGGCGCCGCGCCGTGCCGGTCCTCTCCTATCCGCCTGAGCTGCCGGTCAGCCAGCTCAGGGACGAGATCGCCGAGGTGATCCGCGACCACCAGGTGGTGATCATCGCGGGCGAGACCGGGTCGGGCAAGACGACCCAGCTGCCCAAGATCTGCCTGGAGCTCGGCCGCGGCGTGGCCGGGCAGATCGGCCACACCCAGCCGCGCCGGATCGCCGCCCGCACGGTGGCCGAGCGGATCGCCGAGGAGCTCGGCACCGAGCTGGGCGCCGCGGTCGGGTACAAGGTCCGGTTCACCGACCACTCCAGCGACGGCACGCTGGTCAAGCTGATGACCGACGGCATCCTGCTGACCGAGATGCAGCGGGACCGGCAGCTGCTGCGCTACGACACGCTGATCATCGACGAGGCGCACGAGCGCAGCCTGAACATCGACTTCATCCTGGGCTACCTGCGCCAGCTGCTGCCCAGCCGCCCCGACCTCAAGGTCATCATCACCTCGGCCACCATCGACCCCGAGCGGTTCAGCCGGCACTTCGCCATGAACGGCATTGACGCGCCGGTGATCGAGGTGTCCGGGCGCACCTACCCGGTCGAGGTCCGCTACCGCCCGGTCGCCGATCCCGACGACCCGGACGCCGAGCCGCGCGACCAGATCCAGGCCATCGACGACGCGGTGACGAGCTGTCCGCGGCCGGGCCGGGCGACATCCTGGTGTTCCTCAGCGGCGAGCGGGAGATCCGCGATACCGCCGACGCGCTCGCCGGGCGCGCCTACCTGGAGGTGCTGCCGCTGTACGCCCGGCTGTCGGCCGCCGAGCAGCACCGGGTGTTCGAGCCGCACTCGGGCCGCCGGGTGGTGCTGGCGACCAACGTCGCGGAGACCTCGCTGACCGTGCCGGGCATCCACTACGTGATCGACCCCGGCACCGCGCGGATCTCCCGGTACAGCCACCGGACCAAGGTGCAGCGACTGCCGATCGAGCCGATCTCGCAGGCCTCGGCCAGCCAGCGCGCCGGCCGGTGCGGCCGCACCGCCGACGGCATCTGCATCCGGCTGTACTCCGAGGACGACTTCGCGGCCCGCCCGGAGTTCACCGAGCCGGAGATCCTGCGCACCAGCCTGGCCTCGGTCATCCTGCGGATGGCCGCGCTGGACCTCGGCGACATCGCCGAGTTCCCGTTCGTCGACCCGCCCGACGCCCGCAAGGTGGCCGACGGCATCCGGCTGCTGGAGGAGCTGGGCGCGCTGGTCGCCGGCGCCGCATCGCAGCACCGGCTGCAGCTGACCGACACCGGGCGCAAGCTGGCCGAGCTGCCGCTGGACCCGCGGCTGGGCCGGATGATCCTGGAGGCCGGGCAGCAGGGCTGCGTCCGCGAGGTGCTCATCATCACCGCGGCGCTGTCCATCCAGGATCCCCGCGAGCGGCCCGCCGACGCGCGGGACGCCGCCGACGCCCGGCATGCCCGGTTCGCCGAGCCGGGCTCGGACTTCCTGGCCTTCGTCACGCTGTGGGACTACCTGCGCGAGCAGCAGCGCGAGCTGTCCTCCTCGGCGTTCCGCCGGATGTGCCGCCGCGAGTACCTGCACTACCTGCGGACCCGCGAGTGGCAGGACGTGCACTGCCAGCTCCGCCAGGCGGCCCGCGACCTGGGCATCACCGCGGGCGCCGGGCGAGCCGTGAGCCGCGTCACGCCGGACCGGCAAGCCGGGCGACGAGCCGCGGTTCGCCGAGCGGGCTGGCCCAGCGGGTGCACAGCGCGCTGCTGGCCGGCCTGCTGTCGCACCTCGGGCTGAAGGACGCCGAGGTCAAGAGGCCGGCCGGAAAGCCGGCGCGGCGCCGGCGGAGTTCACCGGCGCCCGCGGCAGCTCGTTTCGCTATCTTCCCG
Organism: uncultured Actinomycetota bacterium; assembly: GCA_963780555.1. Lineage (GTDB taxonomy): Bacteria > Actinomycetota > Actinomycetes > Streptosporangiales > Streptosporangiaceae > DASUBV01. The sequence continues at coordinate 3,078,277 of CAWACD010000002.1, forward strand.
GACTCCGCGCTGGCCCGGAACCCGCCGCAGTGGGTGATGGCGGCGGAGCTGGTGGAGACCTCCCGGCTGTGGGCGCGGACCACGGCGCGGATCGAGCCGGAGTGGGCCGAGGCGCTGGCCGGGCACCTGGCTCCGGCGCACCTACAGCGAGCCGCGCTGGGACGCCCGGCGCGGCGCGGCCATGGCGACCGAGAGGGTCACGCCTGTACGGGCTGCCGATCGTGGCCGGCGCGGACGGTGAACTACGGGCGGATCGACCCGGACGCGGCCCGCGAGCTGTTCATCCGCTGCGCGCTGGTCGAGGGCGACTGGCACACCCGGCACCAGTTCTTCCACGACAACCGGCGGCTGCTGGACGAGGCCGCGGACCTGGAGCGGCGGGCCCGGCGGCGCGGCATCGTGGTCGACGACGACGGCGCTGTTCGACTTCTACGACGAGCGGATCCCGGCAGTCGTGACCTCGGCCCGGCACTTCGACAGCTGGTGGAAGAAGGCCCGGCTGGCCGACCCGGGGCTGCTCACGTTCTCCCCCGACGACCTGATCGGCCCGGCCGCCGGGCAGATCCAGCCTGGCTGACTACCCGGTGCAGTGGGGCCAGTTCCCGCTGTCCTATGAGTTCGCGCCGGGCGAGCAGGCCGACGGGGTGACCGTCGACGTCCCGCTGGCCCAGCCTGAACCAGGTCAGCGCCGCGGAGTTCGGCTGGCAGGTGCCGGGCCTGCGCGAGGAGCTGGTGACCGAGCTGATCCGCTCGCTGCCCAAGGCGACTGCGCACGGCGTTCGTGCCCGCCCCCGACACCGCCCGCGCGGTGCTGGCCCGGCTCGGCGAGCCGCGCGGCGACGTGCTGGAAGCGGTCGGCCGCGAGCTGGAGCGGCTGGGCGGGGTGGCAGTGCCGCGCAGACGCGTTCGATCTGTCGAAGGTGCCCGGCCATCTGCGGATTACCTTCCGGGTCACCGACGGCGACCGGGTGCTGGCCGCGGGCAAGGACCTGACCGCGCTGCGCGCCGAGCTGGCGCCGCGGCTGCGGCCGGACGCTGAGCGACGCGGCGCAGGGACTGACCCGGTCCGGACTGCGGTCCTGGGACGTGGGCACCCTGCCGCGGGTGTTCGAGCACGGCCAGGTCCGGGCCTACCCGGCGCTGGCCGACGACGGGGACTCGGTGGCCGTCCGGCTGTTCGAGACCAGAGCGCAGGCCGACGCGTCGATGCGGCGCGGCACCCGGCGGCTGATCCTGCTGCAGGTGACCACCGGCGCGCGCGGGGTGGCCTCCCGGCTGCCCGTCAGCGCCAAGCTGGCGATGAGCCGGGCGCCCTACCCCGGCGCGATCGCGCTGCTCGATGACTGCGCGGCGTGCGCCGCCGACGAGATCATCGCCGCGGCGGGCGGGCCGGCCTGGGACGAGGCCGGGTTCGCCCGGCTGCTCGAGGCGGCCCGGCTGCAGCTGGCCACCGGCACGGCGCGGGTGGTCAGCCTCGTCGCTAAGGTGCTGGGCCAGGCGCAGGAGACCGAGACGGCGCTGAGCCAGGCGCGCAGCACGAGCCCGGCGATGTCGGCGGCGATCTCCGACATGCGGGCGCAGCTGGCCGGGCTGATCTATGCGGGGTTCGTGTCCGACACCGGCAGCGCGCACCTGGCCGACCTGGTCCGCTACCTGCGCGGGATCAGCTGGCGGCTGGAGCGGGCGCCCGGCGGACCTGGTCCGCGACGCCGAGCGGATGGCGGTCGTGCACGAGGTGACGCAGGCCTGGCAGGACACCCGCAAGGAGCTGGCCGCCACCGGCCGGTCCGAGGACGCGGCCCGGCCGGTCCGGTGGCTGATCGAGGAGCTGCGGGTCAGCCTGTTCGCCCAGACCCTGGGCACGCCGGTGCGGGTGTCTGAGCGCCGGATCCTGGCCGCCCTGGATGACCTGACCGCGTAACTTCGGGCGTGCAGCTTGCGTCCTTCGCTTCGAATCGCCGACCGACGGATCATGAGTCCGCTCCCCCGCCGTTCAGGACAGGTCAAGAGCATTCTGACCTGCGCAGACGGTCATGGGTGGCCTACTGCGTACGGGCGTGAACTGCAACCAAAACTGCAACCATGTGCCAGGAGGTCCGCTGCCTCGCCTCGAACCAAGACGGCAGTTCTCGACCTCGTCATAGCGGCCAGCCGCTTGCTTAGTGGGTCCACGGAGTGGTGGCCGAGTTATGCGCCGCCACATCGGCCTCGGGTAAGGGATACAGGCCGGTGGGCGCCATGCCTGCCTAAGCTTCCGTGAGTGGTGCAGCGGCGGCCATCAGCTCGCGGCGTGAGCCGGGGCAGGGACTGGTGACGGGGCCGCAGCGGGGCCTAGTGCCAGGCAGAGGCGGGCAGCTAGAATCTGGCGGTAGTCAGATGATGCCCTGACGTGGGACCTGGATCTCACAGACTGCCGCGACATCGCGGCTGATGGCTTCTACATCGCACCCGGTGTAGAAGGGGCTGCCTGGCTGTGCCTGACCAAGACTGCCTCAAGCTAACTAGCTATTTCGGCGAGCGTCAGCGCGCTGACGGCAAGCCGGCCGCTGACGCGCTGCTCGGGCTGTACGGCCAGCAGGGAATCGCCGCGAGCATGCTGCTGCGGGGAATCCAGGGCTTCGGTCACCGGCACCAGGTGCACACTGACCGGTCACTTACCCTGTCGGAGGACCTGCCGTTAGTGACGGTGGCCATGGACACCAGGACCGCTGTCGAGGAGATCCTGGAGCAGGCCAGGGAGCTGGCCGCACCTGGCCTAGTCACCCTGGAGCGCGCTCGCCTCCTGGATGCCGACGCCAGCTATCACCAGCTGCCGGCCGGCACCGCTGAAGAGAAGAAGAAGCCCGGCTGTCGGTGTTCCTTACCAGCCATGACCAGGTTTTCTCGGTCCCGGCGCATGAGGCAATCTGTGATCTGCTGCGCCGCCGGGGCATGAGCTCGGCGATGGCGCTGCTGGCCGTGGATGGGGCAGTCCACGGCCAGCGACTGCATGCCAGCTTCCTGGGCCGCCACGCCGAGGTGCCGATGATGGTCCTCGCGGTCGGCGCCCGCGAGCGCGTGCTGCAGGTCATCCCCGAGGTCGGCGGGCTGCTCCGGAATCCGCTGATGACAGCCGAGACGGTCCGGACATGCAAGCGAGACGGTGATTTCCTGGCGGTACCCGACAGGTCCACTGGCGCAGTCGGGAATGGCCTGGTGCTCTGGCAGAAGCTGAGCGTCTACGCTCCCGAGACGGCCCAGTACGACGGACAGCCGCTCCACCGGGTACTCCTCCAGCGCCTGCTGGCGGCAGACGTCAGCGGCGCGACCACGCTGCGCGGAGCAGGAGGGTTCCACGGCGACGGTACGCCGCCATGGCCCGGAGGACGACGAGCAGCCCGGGACCGGCCCGCGGTCACCATCGTCATAGATACCCCGGAGCGGATCCCGGCGGCATTCGCCATCATCGACGAGGTCACGGCCGACCAGGGGCTGGTGACCAGCGAGGCGATCGCGGCAGCGATGGCGGCCGGGCTCCCGAGGCAGTAGCGTGCGGTCCGCACCGCCGGCCGACGGCACGGCGGGCCTGCGCTAGTGCACAGCTGTGACGACGGCGATCACTGCGACCAGGGCGAGCAGCATGTAAGCAAGATAGGCATCCAGGCGCCCGGACTGCAGCCGCTTGGCCAGCCGCACGACGGCCAGGAACGGACGCTGGAACGGCCGGTACAGATACTGTTCGACCACCTCGATGACGTCGGAGCGGTAGCCGACATGCGCGGCGGATGCGTCCGGGCGGCTGCCCGTCACGGGTCTCGATCCGGCGGACCTCCATCTTGGTGTGCAGGACCGAGGCCAGCACACGCCGGGTCGGGTTCGCGAATCCGAACGCCGTGTAGCTGTCCGGCCCGGCCACGCCGGCCGTGGCCGACAGCCACGGCGGGACACGGCGCACGCGCAGCAGGCGCCGCCCCGACAGCGCCCAGGCGCCTACCGCCACGACCCCGAACAGGACCGGCATGGCCAGCCACAGCCAGGACGGCGACAGGATCGAGAACCCGCCGAACACCGGCTGGAGCACCCAGGGGGACTTCAGGGCGCCGAGCACGGCGCTGGCCGGCAGGACCGGAGACAGGCCCGCGGCGATCACCCTGACCTCCAGAGGGGTCACGGCGGCGATGGCCAGGCACGCCACGCTGAGCGCGGCCACGCCGGCCCGGCCGCCCAGCCCGTAGTCATCGCGACGGCGGCGACCGCCCCGGAGGGGCTTGCCCAGGACAACGAGGCCAACCAGGCGGACGAACGTCACGCCGGCGAACCCGGCGGTCAGCGCCACGGCCGCGCCGGTGACGGCCAGGACCAGCCGGTCGCTCAGGTCCGCGACGCGGAACTGCTGCATGAGCGACTCCAGCAGGAACCACTCAGATACGAACCCGGCGGTGGGCGGCAGTCCAGCCAGCGTGAGACTGCCGATGGCCAGGCCGGTACCACTCCAGGGCGTGCGCCGAACGGACCCGCGCAGCCCGTCCAGGTCGTCGCTGCCATCGGGACCGTGGATGCGGGCGCTGCTGACGAACAGCAGCGACTTAGCGAAGGTATGCGCGATGATCTGCAGGGTCGCGGCCAGCAGCCCGGCGGCCAGCAGGCCCCGGTCGCGGGTCGCGGCGCCGACCAGGGCGACGCCGAACCCGGCTAGGATCAGCCCGGTGTTCTCGACGCTGGAGTAGGCGATGACGCGCTGCAGGCTGGTCTGCACGGCGGCGTGCGCGATGCCGAGCAGGGCCGTCATCGCGGCCAGGATCAGCAGCACGTCGGTGGCCGCCGCCGGCGGCGGGCCGAGCAGCGCGAGGGTCCGCCACAGGCCGTAGAAGCCGACGTTGACGGCGACGCCGGCCATGATGGCACGAGCCGGGCCCGGGGCGGCCCAGTATCCGCGCGGCAGCCAGACCTGGAAGGGCACCAGGCCCACCTTGACCGCGAAGCCGGCCAGCAGCAGGATCTCGGCGCCCGCGTGCAGCGGACCGGGGCGGACCTCGGCGAGGCCGGCGAGGGTCAGCGACGGCGCGTGGCTGGCCAGCAGGAGCAGCCCGGCCAGCAGGCCGATCCCGCTGACCCGCCCGAACGCCAGGGTGACCAGCGCGGCCCCGGCCGCCCGGGCCGCGTTCGCTCATATCCGGGCAGCAGGAAGAACGCGAGCGTGAGCGTCTCCCAGGCAAACAGCAGCGTGAACGCGTCCGTCGCGGTCATGATGACCGCCACCGCGCCGAGCGCGAGGGCATACGCAGCACCCAGGCCGCGGCGGCCGGGCCGCGCCGGGCCCGCCGCCCAGCTCGCCAGGGTCAGCGAGATCGGGATCGCCGCCCCGAACGCGATCAGCAGGAACAGGCCGGACAGGCGGTCGGCGGCGGGCCCGGTCGTGCCCGCCCCGAGCAGGCCGGTGACCGGCAGCCGGACGGCCTGGCCGCGCACCGCCGCCGCGCCCGCCGCGGCCAGGCACGCTGACCCGGCGGTACCCAGCAGGTAGGGCACCGGCAGCAGGCGCGATCTGCTGGCTCCCCAGAGCATGTCCGCACGAGGCGGCCAGGGCGAGGAACGCCAGGCCAGCCAGCAGCACGGCCGAGAACGGCGTCATCGCTGGCCCCCTCGTTCTGGCCGCCGCCCGAGGGCCAGCAGCAGCGCATGCAGGATGCTGAACGGAGCGGGCGGCGACCCCGGCAGCCACACATCGACCGGCACTATGCTGCCGATCCCGCCGGAGGCAGCGTAGGACTCACCGGTGATCCCGCCGCCGACGGCGTCGGTGCCGACAGCGATGACGAGCTTGGGGTGCGGCATGGCGTCGTAGGTCCGCCGCAGCGGCCCGGCCATGCCGCGCGCCCCCGCTCCGGTCACGAGCAGGACGTCGGCGTGCCGGGGGCTGGCGGTGAGGAAGATCCCGAGCCGGTGGATGTCGTAGACCGGATTGAGCAGGGCCAGGATCTCCCACTCCTCCGTCCCGTCCGAGCCGGCGTCGACATGCCGCAGATGCACTGACCGACCCAGCGCCCGGGTCCGGGTGGCCAGGTCCCGGCGGAGCCCGGCTAGCTTCTCGGGAGTCTCCTCGGCTGCCGGGGTGACCAGCGCTGCGCGGCTCAGGCGGGCGCTATCAGGCCCGCGCTGCCAGCCGAAGACGTCCGGCCGGGCGGCCACGCACCGGCCGCACTGAATGCAGCGGCCCTGGTCAAGCTGGATCCGGCCGTCGTCGCGGCTGATCGCCCCGGACGGGCAGGGCCTGGCTGACGGCGTCACCCTCGGCGGCGGGCATCACGACCGGATCGAGCACGATGGCGGGCCCGCGGGCTGATGCCGCGTAGTCGTCGGGCCGCGCCGGCCAGCGGGTGGTGAGAACGCCATCACGCAGGCCCCGGATCGCCCACATCTACCTCATCGCCTCCCCTGGCCCGGCTGCTGGCGGAGGTCATCTGGCCACCCCCGCGATCGACAAGCCGAAGCTGGCCTCGATGAACGGGAAGTCGGTGAGAATGTCGCCGGCGAATACCTCGTGCATCAGGACCAGATTGTGGAAGGACGCTGAGCGAGCCCGGCACCGGGTGATCTGGCCAGCGGCGAGGGTAACGTCATAGAGCACCTCGCCTTGCGGGGCCTCCGCCCAGCCGGTCTCGCGGCCGTCTGATGCTTCACAAGGCGTCCGCAGCGGGCCCCCGGCCGCCTCGGCCAGCTCCTCCGCTGCCTGGCTGAGCAGCCGGAAGCAGTGCCCGATCTCGTCCACTCGCACTTCCAGCCGCGCCATGGCGTCGCCGTCGTCGCGGCTGGCGGTGCGTACGGTCAGCGATGCGTAGGCGTCATAGGGCCGCGCCTGGCGGATGTCCTCGGCACGTCCTGAAGCCCTCCCGATCGGCCCTAGCGCGCCATGCTCGCGAGCCCGGTCTGCGGGCAGCGGCCCGGTCCGGCGCAGCCGGTCCAGGAACGATGCGGTGCCCATCAGCAAGCCGATATCTGAGCTGACCTTCCGCTCCAGTTTGCTGGCCAGGGTCAGCAGGTCCGCCGCCGGCAGCTGAGGTGCCGCGCGGACCCCGCCGGGGACGACCACGCCGCGGCCGAACCGGCTGCCGCACAGCTGGCTGACCAGGCGGAGAACCTGTTCCTTGTGCCAGCCGAACCGGGCCGTGGCTACCGCCAGGCCGGCGCCGTCAGCGAGCCGGACAATCACGTCCAGGTGACAGGCGAGGCGTTCCAGCTCCGCGTGCACGACCCGGATCAGCCGGCCTGCCCAGGGCACGTCGGCGCCAGCGATCTGCTCGATGGCGTGGCAGTAGGCCAGGGTATGCGCGACGGTGGCGATGCCCTCGACCCGCTCGGCGATCAGCGTGCCATCGGCGACGCTCATCCCCTCGAAGCGTTTCTCGATGCCGCGGTGCTTGTATAGCAGCCGCATGTTCAGGTGCGGGATCTCCTCACCCGGCGTCTCGACCAGGTACTCGATCGACTCCACCACTCCCGAGCGGACGGGCCCGTGCGGGATGGTGAACAGGCCAGGGCCGGCACATGGCCGGCAGCTCGCCGGGCGCCGACTCAGCGGCGGCTGGCCGGCTGTCAGCGCCGGGCCGCGGCGGGTCGGAGGCCGGCGGCAGGATCAGTGGCTCCAGCCGGGGATGACCCTCCGGGATCACCCCGAACATGTCGTGGATCTCCCGCTCGTACCAGAACGCGGCGCCGACGCGGGGAGTCAGCGCCGGATAGCTGACCGTCCCGGGCGGCAGCAGGGCTTGCCAGGTCTCCAGCCCGGCGGGCCGGCCAGGTGGCCGGTGAGCAGCAAGCCATCCGGGCGCGCGGTCCCGAACAAGTCGGCCAGCCGGCGGCCGGCTGCCATCTCGCCGGCCAGGTGATCCCACAGGGCCGGGACGTTAGCCAGGACGGGGTCGGCCGCGGTGGTCACCGGGTCACCCCCTGCAGCTCGCTGACCGCGCGGGCCAGCAGGTCGGTCAGCTCGCCCGGCGGGTGAACACCCAGCACGATCAGCACGACGGCGCCGGCGACGACGGGCACGACCATCCACGCGCTCGGCTCGCTGCGCGTGATCACCGGCGCGCGGCCCGCGCGGAGCTCGGCGGCGCTGTCACCCGGAAGCCGGACGGCAGGCGCGGCGCCGTCCCCGGCGCCGCGTCCGCGCGTGCCTGCGAGGGCACGGGTCGCAGCGACGGCTGGTGGCGGTACGGGCGCCGGCCTGCCGTCCGGCGGCTGGTGCGGCAGGAACAGCAGCCGGGTCGTGGTCGCGGCCAGGCCCAGGAACGCGACGGTCACGCCGATGATCAGGATCGCAGCCGACGCCGTGCTGGCCGAGGCGCAGGCCGCCGCGGACGATCTCGAACTCGCTGCGGAAGATGCCGAACGGCGGCATGGCGCCCAGGGCGAGGATCGCCAGCAGGAACAGCGGGCCGCTCCACGGCAGCGCATCCAGGCCGCCGCGGATCTGCGTGACGCGCTTGGTGTCGAATTTGCGGACCAGGACGCCGGCGCCCATGAAGGCGTTGCCCTTGGCTGCCGCGTGGGCCAGGACATGCAGCAGCACGCCCGCGAGTGCGATCGGGGCCCCGAAACTCACCCCGATGGCCAGGATGCCCATGTGCTCGACGCTGGAGTAGGCGAGCATGCGCTTGATATCCCGCTGGCCGAACAGGTACAGGGCGGCCAGCAGCAGCGACGCGACGCCGAACACCAGTAGGACGTCGCGGGGGAACCGCGGCCCGAGGGCAGCCGCCGAGACCTGGTAGAAGCGCAGGATGGCGTAGAAGCTCACCGCGAGCAGCGAGCCGGACAGCAGCGCCGAGACCGGGGTCGGCGCCTCGGAGTGGGCGTCGGGCAGCCAGGTGTGGACGGGGACCAGGCCCATCTTGGTGCCGTACCCGAGGACAGCGAGCACGAAGGCCAGCTCCACCGGCGCGTGCGGCAGCCGCCCGGCCACCCGCAGCAGTGAGCTGAACGCCAGGTCATAGCGACTGCCCGAGCACCTGGGCACCCGCGTAGTAGGCGAAGATCGTGGCCAGCAGGGCCAGGCCGAGGCCAGCCGATGCGATCAGCACGTACTTCCACGCCGCCTCCGCGGCACGGTCGGTCTGCTCGATCGCCACCAGCAGCGCGGAGATGACGGTGGTCACCTCGATGGCGATCCACAACAGCGCCACGCTGCTCATCAGCGGCGCGGCCAGCATCGCCCCGGCGAAGAGGTTGAATCCCGCCCAGAACCGTCTGCTATACAGGCCGGACCCCGGGCTGCCGCGCTCCTGAGCCAGGTAGCCGACTGAGTACACCGCCACGGCCGCATAGAGAAACCCGGTGGCCAGCAGGAACACCGCCGACAGCGCGTCAGCACGGATGAACCGGAGATACACCAGGTCGCGGTGGGCGGCCACCGATGCCACAGCGACGACCAGGCCCAGGCAGGCCATGCCGCTGATGACCGTGGCCGGCCCGCAGACCGCGACCGGCGCCCGGATGCACAGCAACGCGCCGGCGAGCGGCAGCGCCAGCAGGAGCAGGACGACGACAACCATGATCAGCCTCGCAGCCTGGTCAGCTCGGCCGTGAACATCGACTCGGCGCGGCCGTGCAGGACCCGGATCAGCAGCCCGAAGACCAGGGCGGCCACCAGCAGGTCGAACAGGAAGGCCACTTCCAGGATGAGCGGCATCCCGGCCGCCACCACCAGGGAGGTCAGCGACACGCCGTTCTCCAGCGACAGGAATCCGATGGCCTGGGAGGCCACGTCCCGGCGCATGATCATGAGAATGAACGAGACGAGGACCACGGCGACGGAAATGGACAGTGCCGTGCCCGGGAGCACCGGGCTGTGCATGCCCAGCGAGGACACGCTGAACACGGCAAACGCCGCCGCGGCGATGGCCAGCAGCACCGTGCTGGCCAGGCTCAGCGAGCCGCTGCCAGCGATGTCAGTCCAGCCCGGGCCCTCGCCCCGAGCCCCCAGCCCGCGCAGCAGCCGCCGCAGCACCAGCGGCACGATCACCACCTTCAGCGCGAACGACAGGCCAGCCAGGGCATACAGGTCCGGCAGGTGCCGGGCCACGGCCACGATCACCGCCAGCGCCGAGATCAGCGCGGACTGCACGGCGTACAGGCGTACCTGGTCCCGCAGCAGGGCCTGCCGGAACATCCCGAACTCCGCCAGCAGCACGCCGACCGCGATCACATTGGCGCTGCCGGAGAACACTCCCGGCGGGGCGATCGTCACGGGCACGGACATCAGCCGCCTCCCAGGTAGAGCGTGAAGACACCAAGCACGGCAAGCAGGAAAGCACCCGCCGCGAATTCAGTGATCTTGAACAGGCGGAGCTTGGAGAACAGGTTGTCGATCGTCGCGACGACTAGGCCCAGCCCGGCGGCCTTGGCGACCAGGGCCACGATGGCCAGCAGCACGGCGCCGGCCGCGGCGGAGGACGCCAGCCCCCAGGGCGCCACGAACACATTGATCAGGATCGTGTACAGGATGAGCTGCTTCATCGCCGAGCCCCACCGCAGCAGCGCGAGGTAGGGACCGGAGTGCTCGAACGGCCGCGCCTCCTCGATCATCCCGAACTCACTGGTGCCGGTGTGGGTCTCCACCGGGATGCGGCCGGTCTCATACAGGATCACCATGAACAGCGCGGCCGCCGCGAGCAGGTGCGCCGGGCGGATGATCTGGCTCGCCGACGACCGCACCGTGGCCGCCAGGGCGTACGGCAGGTCCGTGCCGGTCACCAGCGCCACAGTGAACACCACGAACAAGATGACCGGCTCAGTGATCGCCCCGAAGGTCTTGGCCCGGCTCGCGCCCAGCTGCGCATACGGACTGCCGGTCTCCAGCGCCGCGACCGCGACCAGGAAACTGGCCAGCGACAGGATGAAGCCACCGCCCAGAATGTCGCCCATGTAACCGAGCGGCAGGCCGAACGTGGTCAGGACCGGTATCAGCAACGGCACCGTCAGGTAGCACGTCATCGCGCCCAGCGGCGCGGCCAGGAATACCCAGCTCGACCCCTCCGGCGCGAGCGCCTCCTTGCGGAACAGCTTGCGCAGGTCAGAGTAGGGCTGCAGGATCCGCGGGCCCGTACGGCCCTGCATCCGGGCCTCGGCCTTGGCGATGACACCGGAAACGCCGGGTGCGGCACCGAGAACCGTGGCCGCCTGCAGCGCCTGAACCAGGGGAATCGGCAGCAGGATGCTCACCACGCGGCTCCCCGCACGCGGCGCGGACGAGAACTCAGGAGTAGGCCGGCAGGCCCTGCCGCGGTGATCATGTCGGATGGCCTCCTCTGCCAGGCGTCCGCAGGGCGGACTACGTGGTAGAGGCCATCAGCTAGGCGCATGCCTGCATTTGGTCGGCGAGCCTCATCGCCGGAGCCCTCATTGTGGCCGGCGCTGCCCGGCGCCGGCAAGCTCCCGGAGCCAGCCGGCAGGCAGCCGGCCATCGACAGCTCGCGGCACGGGCCCGGCCCGCGGCTGAGCACCACGGCCACCGAGATCAGGGTGACCGCCACCGCGAGCCACACCAGCAACACAATGGGGCCAGCGGACAGCCGCTGCCCGCCAGCGCGACCCTGCCGCCGCGACCGCCGGCGTCGCACCTGCTCTCGCGCAGGCATCTGCTCATCCGCCGTCAGTCGGGTGAACGTGCCCATGATCTGGGCCAGCCCTGGGTCAGAATTAGCGAGGCCGAGGCGGATGGAGTCAAGGATGCGCTGTTCCCGGGCGGTGAGGCTCATAGCGGCGTAGCTCCTCGAAGGACACCGGCCGGGAGCGCAGTACCTCCAGGGCCTCCACCTGCGCCCACCCGCCAGTAGCACGGATACAGGTAGAGGCCATCAGCCCGGATGACCCAGGCGTTACGCGAGCCTCATCGCGTTAGCAACCCCAGGATAGATCAGTCGGCGGCGCTCGCCTACCGGTGCCGCTGTCGGCAAGGCATCGTGGCCGCCTGGGCTGGGCTTCGCTAGCCCGCCCAACTCCCGGGCCGTCCCGACCGGCCGCAGATCCTTGGGCGACGGTATAACCTGCGCCTTCAATAGGACACGTCATGGACCTGACCCGGAGTTAGTCATCTGGTGGGCACTTCGTGTGGTCCAGGAGGGCTGAACTGCGCGAGCCTCAGCCTCGGCCATCCACAGTGCTGCGGTGATGACAAACTGGCGGCAGAACTCGAACTCGTCATTGTGGGCGCGTATTCCGGCGGGTTGCGCCGGTCGACGTGGCCGTCAATGAAGTAGATGAAGTAGATGAAGTACGGGTCAGCTTCTCGAACCGGTCGTACTCCCAGTAGTCGATACCGAGCGCTACTGACCTGCACAAATGAGCCGATGCCGCCTCTGTTTGCAACGGTGGAGTGCAACCAGAACTGCTACCAGGTCTTCTGGCTGAGCCCAGCAAAAGCACCCGAGAATCGCGCAAACTCCCAGGTCAGAACACATCTCCAGGATGGGGCGGGTGGGGCTCGAACCCACGACCGACGGATTATGAGTCCGCTCCCCCGCCGTTCGCCACTGACCGGGAACCTCCTCACCTGGGCCGATGAATACTGACGGCCCTCGGCGTACGAGGGTGAACTGCAACTAGAACTGCAACTGAAGCGGACGTCAGTGCTACGAGTGGTCGCGGGTGATCGACTGTTCGAGGGGTGTGCGGAACGCGGCGGTGATGGTAGCGCCATTGAGACGCTGATGCAGTCGGGCGGCAGCGGCGTCGATGGCCGCGGCGGCGGCTGCTCCTCGATCGGCAAGGACGCGCGTACGGAGTTCGCCCGCCGCGCTGATTGTCCAGGAGCCGATGATCTCTCCGTCCCACCACACGGTGGGGCCGATGTTGCCGGTGCGGTCGAATACGGCGTGGTAGTCGATACCGAGGAACCAGTCGCGGTGCTTCCATCCCATGGGAGTCGGATCGAGGGCGGGCAGCAGTGATGCGACTGGCGCGTGGGCGTCGTCAGGCAGGTCGCCGACCGAATCTCGCAGGGTGATTCCGGGTTGCCCGTGCAGGTCAATCTCCGCAACTGGCAGGTTGTCAAGCGCGCGGCGGACGGTGGCCTTGGTCCAGCCGGTCCACCATTGCAGGTCCTCGACGGTCGCCGGGCCGAAGCGGGTGAGCCATTGGCGGGCCAGTGCTTGCTGGGCCCGGCCGATGTCATGGGCGGGCAGCCCGTCGGGCCACCAGCGGCCGACGGGTTCCCAGCGGTGGTGACGGCTGGTCCAGGCGCCGACTGGGGTGCTGCGCACCAGACGGCCCTCGGCGCTCATGAGTGTGAGGAGGCTGCTCGTGACGTTCTGCGGCCGATCGGACGGTGCCCTGACGAGGATGGAGGTTCTGAGCTCGGGCTCGTCGGTGCTCAGCTGCGCGCCGGTAGCCGTACCGCGTTTGGCCAGCGCGTTTTCGACGCGCGATGCCAGGTCATCCAGCCAGGCGCCAGCATCATCGTCGATCGGTGGTTCGGTTCCGTTGCGCTCGAGCCGGCCGATCAGACGTCTGCGCAGCACTGCGGCCAGCGGCGTGCTGACTGCCGCCTGGATCATCGGGATGTCCTCCCGCGGGAACACGAACAGCGTGCGGCGCATCGCCATCCACCGGACCAGGCTGCGCCGGTCGTACATGGCCTGCGCGACGTCGGCCAGCGTCGATGCGGTGCTGCGGGCCAGCACCGAAAGATAGACCGACGCAGGATCAGTGGCATGCAGCGCGATCATTGCCCGCGCCGCCGCCTCCGGCCCGCTGGCATCGCCCGCAAGGTGATGACGACCCACCATCGCCCGCCGCCGCTCCTGCACCGAGATCGTCTGCATCATGTACCCCTGCGTGTCGACATGGCTGCCATGATCGTCCCGTTCGACGACGAGCAGCAGCAGGTCCGGATCCACGCCATGGCCGGCCTGCTATCCCTGGCTAAGGTCGATGAGCGCCTTGCCGAGGCCGCGACCGGCTCGGGCACCGGCCCGTGGATTGAGGCCAACCGGGTCTTGATGCAGCGCGCGGTCGACCGCGGCGAATTCCCGTCGGCCGACATCGACACCCTTGCCGAAGTCATCCCCATGCTGTGCGTCTCGCGCGCCGTCCAGCGGCTGCCGATTACCCGCGAGTTCTGCCTTGCCCTGATCGATGGCGTAATCATTCCCGCTATGCGCGGCGGCCCAGCCTGAGGCCTGACCGGCCGGCTCGCGAGCCCGCCGGGGCCGGTCAACCTCAGCACCACCCATCGGCCCACCGAGCAGATCGTGGCTGCCGGGCGATCTGGCTGTGGCCGTCAGGGCGCTTCAGGCGCATCCTGTGAAGTGCGCAGAGTGGGCGTGCGTGGCCAGCATGCTGGGTTCTGGCCGGCGAGGAGGAATGCATGGAGAGCGCGCCGAGCAGGACGGCGATGTTTGCGGCCGTATCGCGTGGATTGTTTCGCCTGGAGACGGCGTCGCCGTGGGTACTGGACGATGTGCTGGCCCTGGTGCTTGTCGGCCCGGTATGGCAGCAGCTGCGAGACCAGTTCGATCCGCTGTTCCCCGGCCCGGTCCGTGGCGAGTCCCGCGCGGCTGTCTGCACCCGCAGCCGGTACGCCGAGGACCGGCTGGCTGCTGGCGCCTTCGGGCAGTACGTGATTCTTGGCGCGGGGCTTGACTCGTTCGCGTGGCGGCGGCCGGATCTGCTCGGCTCGCTGACGGTGTTCGAGGTTGATCACCCTGCCTCCCAGGCCTGGAAGCTCGAGCGGGTCAGGGAGCTCGGCCTGCCGCTCAGCGACTCGCAGGTATTCGTCCCGGTTGATCTCGAGGCCGAACCGGTTCAGGATGCTCTGGGCGCGGCCGGGTTCGACTGGGCGCGGCCGGCGATGTTCTGCTGGACGGGCGTCGCTCCCTATCTGACGGCACAGGCGATCGAGTCGACGTTGCGCACGATCGCGGCGGCTGCTCCCGGGTCTGAGGTGGTGTTCTCCTACCGGGCCGAGGACTGTGTGCTCGACGACGCGGGGACGGAATTCGCCCGTATCTACACGCCGATCGCGGCTTCTGTCGGCGAGCCTCTTCAGCCCGGCTGGCCGGTATCCGAGATCGAGAGGCTGATCAGCCGGTGCGGGCTAAAGGTCGCGGACCATCCCGCACGTGCAGACCTCCAGCAGCGGTACTTCGCCGGCCGTACCGATGGGCTGCGGCCCTATACCTTCGAGACCCTGGTGGCCGCGCGGGTCGCCTGAGCGAGCGCAGGCCACGTCCGATAACTTCACCCTCTTCGAGGGCTAGGCGGTGAAGGTACGGCAGAGGAGTACAGCAACCTCCAGGGCCCCGGCGTAGTCGCGATACGTTCGTTCTGAGTCACGGTGCTGAACCCGGCCGGGCGCACGGCGTCTCCCCAGGCGCGCAGGTATCGCTGTTCGGGAGGTCAGGTACCTCACCGTGACGGGCCGCGTGGCGGAACTGCTAAGTACCCCGATGTCGAGACCGGCGCCTCAGCTTCGTCCCCTTGGTGTACGCCCCCGCTCATGAGACACCACACCGGAGGGTACGAATCATGACCGAACATGCAGGCACCGAGGCCGGTATCCGGGCCCTCTTGGACGAACACGCCGCCGCGCACGCGGCCCGCGACGCGGCGCGCGTGCTGGGCCTGTACCTGCCCGGCGCGGTCGTCTACACCCTCGCGCCGCCCTTGCAGCAGGGGCCGGACACCCCTTACGGCACCGTCGAGGGACTTCAGCGATGGTTCGCCACGTTCGACGGACCGGTCGGCCTGAGCTACCGCGACGTCGAGGTGACCGCCGACGGATCGGTCGGTTACGCGCACACGCTGACCCGCATGACCGCGACACCCGCCGGCGCAACCGAGTCATTCTCGTTCTGGTTCCGCTCGACGTTCGGGGTACGTGATCCGGACCCCCTCGCCGAGAGGTACGACTAATGCCCGCAGAGAGGACAGCCAGATGGACATGAAACTGGAACTAGTTCCGATTTCGGTCACCGACGTGGATCGCGCTAAGGCGTTCTATACCGACCGACTCGGCTTTGTCGAGGATGTCGACGTGCGGCCCGCGGAGGGGATGCGGATCGTGCAGCTGACGCCACCCGGCTCGGCGTGCTCCATCGGGATGGGCACCGGCCTGCCGGTCTACGACGACGCCACCCCAGGCGCGATCAGGGGCTTGCACCTGGTGGTCGCCGACATCGAGCAGGCGCGCACCGAGTTGGTCGGACGCGGCGTCGACGTCGGCGATGTAGTGGATGTCGGCGGGGGCGTGAAGTACGCCTGGCTCGCCGACCCCGACGGGAACACCCTGACGTTGCAGGAGATGTCGTGGCGCACCGGTGACAGGTTCTAACTCGCACCGTGCAAAGGTCACCACGGAAGGCGGATTCAGGTGGCGCCGGTGAAGTCACGGGTTGAGGCCGTCATTGTGAATTGAGGGCCGCGGCCCCCATCTCGCGCAGAACGCTATCTTCGGCTGTCGGAAGCGTTCGATCATGCAGGTGTATAGCACGCAGTTCGTCCATCAGACGGTACGCGACCTCGGGTCCCCCCTCGGCGACAACCCGGGCCGCAGCCGCCATGGCCGGGCTGGTCGGAAGATACTTGATGCCCCAAGCGTCGATCGCGGCGAAGACGGGCACTAGGGCGATCGCCTTCTCAGTGAGGGAGTAGACCACGCGAGGCGGGTCGAGCTGTTGCAACCACAGGCGTGGCTTGCTCGCCTTCACCGGAACCAGCCAGAACCACTTCACAGGAGATGCTGATGTTCGACACCACCTGCCACATGTCCATCTCGATCGACGGCTTCGTCGCTGGACCCGATCAGAGCCTGGATCAGGGGCTCGGTACGCGCGGGATCGAGTTGCATCGCTGGCATATGGGCGACCCGCGGGCGACCGAAGCGGACAAGACCGCAAACGACTGGCTCATGCGCCCTCGCGGTGCGTACGTCATGGGCCGAAACATGTTCGGGCCCATCCGTGGCGAATGGGACGACGCGTGGGACGGGTGGTGGGGATCCGAGCCGCCCTACCACGCCCCAGTCTTCGTGCTCACCCACTACGCCCACGAACCAATCGAGATGGAGGGCGGCACAACCTTCTATTTCGTGACTGAGGGTTTTGACGCCGCCTACGCGCAGGCGCTCGAAGCAGCCGGCGGCAACGGGGTCGACATCGCCGGCGGCGCTTCGACGGTACGACAGGCACTCAACGCGGGCGTGATCGATGAGCTCACCCTCGATATCGCACCCGTCCTGCTCGGCCGTGGCGAGCGCATGTATGACGATGTCAAGACCTTCGACTACCACCCCGTCGAGACGCTCCACTCACCATTGGCAACCCATATCCGTTACCGCAAGAACAGCGCCGACTGAGCGGCAGTGCCCTCAGGGCGTGCCAGTCGAGGATCGTCGACGCAGGCGGCCCGTAGACGGCAAGCCGGATCGCTGGCGGCAGTTATGCGATGAGGTGGCCGGCTCACGCCACACGCCGGCGGTATCGCAAGGTGAACCCGTCCTCGCCGACCGGAGGGGCCCGCCGGTCAGCCAGTCAAATGCGGCGCGCGACTCCCGGGTGTCGACCGGCCGCGTCTCTGTCGACGCCGCTCGAAAACTGGACAGTGGCGACGCCGCGTGTCTGCCCCCCACACACAGAATTCCCACAAGTCCGCCGGTCTCGGCGGCGCCCCACGCGGAGCCCACGGACAAACGACACACCATGGACTGTCCCGGCACGCTGCCAGTCTGGTCGAATACGCCCGTGACGTGCACCGACGCAGGTGAACGGGCCTGACTCGGACAGCTGATTCGGCAGCGACAGGCCTACTATCTGCAGGCTAGGACGGCAGACTCGGCTAGCTACTGAGCGATAGAGATTCTGCCTGCACTCACCTATAGGGCCTGGGCAAGGCGGTAATAGGCCTGGTTCCAGCGCACCTCGTTCTCGAACCCGTGCACTGTAGTGCCCATGTCGATGGTGAGGAGCTCGATGCCTGCGATGCGCGCGAAGTCCTCGAATGCCTCCGTCCCCACGGCAGTCGACATGACTGTGTGGTGCGCGGCACCCGCGGTCAGCCAGGCCGTCGCGGAGGTGGCGAAGTTGGGCTCGGGCCGCCAGACGGCACGGCCGACCGGCAGGTGCGGCAGCGGCGCCCGGGGCTCAACGATCTCGACGGTGTTGGCGGTCAGCCGGAACCGGTCACGCATATCGGAGAGCGCGACAACCACTGCGGGACCAGGGTCGGCGGTGAACACCAGCCGCACCGGGTCTGCCTTCCCGCCGATGCTGAGCGGGTGGATCTCGAGGCTCGGCCTGGCCGCGGTGAGCGCCGGGCTGACCTCGAGCATGTGGGCACCGAGCACGAGCTCGTCGCCGTCAACGAGGTCGTAGGTGTAGTCCTCCATCAGGCTCGCCCCGCCGGGCAGTCCCGCACCCATGGCGCTCGCGGCGCGCACTAGCACCGCGGTCTTCCAGTCGCCCTCTGCGCCGAAGCCGTAGCCGTCGGCCATCAGCCGCTGCGCGGCCAGGCCGGGCAGCTGCTTCAGCGCGCCGAGATCCTCGAACGTGTCGGTGAATGCGCCGAAGTCGCCCGCCTCGAGGAAGGCTCGCAGGCCGAGCTCGATCGCCGCGCCGTCGCGCAGCGCCTGGTGGTGCTCCTGGCCGCGGCGCAGGCTGGGAACGACGTCGTAAAGCTCTTCGTATTCCGCCACGAGCGAGTCGACCTCGGCACCGGAGACTGCGTCGACCGCTGCCGCCAGATCGTTGACGGCCCAGGTGTTGACCTGCACGCCAAGCCGGTTCTCGGCCTCAGTCTTATCGCCTTCGGTCACGGCGACGTAGCGCATGTTGTCGCCGAACCGCGCGACCTTGAGCGTCTGCACTGCGTGCCAGCCAGCCGCGGCTCGCGCCCATATGCCGACGGATGCCGTCACGCGCCGGTTCGTCGCGTGGCCGACGACTGTCTTGCGCGGGATCTGGAGCCTGGCCTGGATATAGCCAAACTCACGGTCGCCGTGGGCGGCCTGATTGAGGTTCATGAAGTCGAAATCGATGTCGGCGTAGGGCAGCTCGACGTTTGCCTGCGTGTGCAGGTGCAGGAGCGGCTTGCTCAGCGTCTTCAGCCCTGCGATCCACATCTTCGCCGGACTGAAGGTGTGCATCCAGGCGATCACGCCGATCACGCGATCGTTCGCGTTGGCGTCCAGCATCGCCCGCCGGATCGACTCCGCGTCGGTCAGGACCGGCCGCCATTCCACACGCACCGGCACCTCACGGGCGGCGTTGAGGGTGCCGACGACCTGCTGAGACTGTGCCGCGACCTGCTGCAACGTCTCGTCGCCATAGAGCCCCTGGCTCCCGGTAAGGAACCACAGCTCGAAGCCGTCGTAGTCGGCGAAGGGCCTGGTCATAAGAGCGCTCCGTGGGATCTCTGGTCGTATACGTTCTGGTAACGGTCTGACAGGGCATCGACGCTCTTCAGCGCGAGCGGGACGGGCTCGCCGAGCTGGCGCGCGATGTGCACGGTGCGGGCGACGTCCTCGGCCATGACGGCGGCCCTGACCGCTTCGCCGGCATCCGTGCCGATCGGGAAAACTCCGTGGCTGCGCATGAGCACCGCGCGGGAACGGTGGCCGGTCAGCATGCTGACGACGTGCCCGTCCAGGTCGCAGAGGACCATGGTCGCGGGATCAGCTCGTCGTAGGAGACGCCGCGCGGCCAGACGGGGTGCCGAAGTCCACGCCGACGGCGCACGGATCTGCTCGCCGGACACTGTGCCTCCCTTGCCGTCTTGCCGTGGTCGCCGCGCTCAGTCCAGCAGCGTGGTCGAGCCGCGGATGATGAGGCGGCAGGCCACCGATTCCGTGCCGGGGTGCCCCTCGCCGTCGATCGCGGCGAACAGCCGGCGGGCCGCCAGCCGTCCGAGCTCTTCGAGTTGCATGTCGATGCTGGTGATCTCGGGCCGTGAGCCCTGGGTCACGACGCTCCAGTTGTCGAAGCCGACGACCGCGACGTCCTGCGGTACCCGCCGCCCGGCTTCCTGCAGGGCCTCGATGGCGCCGCGCGCGATCTGGTCGCTGCCGGCCACGATCGCGTCGACGTCGGGCGCTTGCTCGAGCAGAGTCCGCACCGCCCCGCGGCCCCATGAGTCGTTCCAGGCGCCGAACATGACCCGGCCGCCGGTCAGCTCGAGCCCGGCGTCGGCCAGCGCGCCGAGCACCCCGGCGGCACGGTCCTGGGCCGCGGCGAACTCGTACTCTCCGGTCACGTGGGCGATCCGGCGCCGGCCGAGCGCGAGCATGTGGTCGGTCGCGAGCCGACTCCCCTGCTCGCTGTCGCTGACGACGCACATGTCCTGCGGATCTTCCGACGGGGCGTACGCGTAGACCACAGGGACGGGGAGGTCGCGTCCCATGGACGGGCGAGCGTTGGTGTCCGGGCCGACCACGATGAGGCCGTCCACCCGGCGCGAGAGCAGCGCCTGCAGATGATGCTGCTCCCTGATCGCGTCGCGGCGCGCGTCGCAGAGGAACACCGACGTCTGCCCGGCACCGAACGCATCCTCGGCGCCCATCATGATCGGGATCGAGAAGCGGCCTTCCAGGTCCGTCGTCAGCAGGCCGACAGTGCCGCTGCGCCCTTCGAGCAGTCCCCGGGCGAGCGCGTTGGGCCGGAAGGCGAGCTTTTCTGCCGCCGCGAGCACGCGGTCGCGGGTCTCGTTGCGTACCTCGTCGCGCCCGTTGAGCGCACGAGACGCCGTGGCGATCGAAACGCCGGCCAGCTGCGCGACCTCGGTGAGCGTCGCGGCCTTACGAGATTGCAACGCCCTGTCCGCCAATCTGTGCGATGGAACCCAGCTCACGACGTTCCGTAACTTACGGAAATCATAGGCGATATTTGACTCTTGACGCAAGAACTACCAGGTAGTTACGCTACGGCAAGCTTTCCGGGAATTTACGGTATGCGAAGGAGTCGCATGAGCACGGAAACCGTGGCGAGCTCTCCGGCCGTCACCGTGTCACCGGGTCACGGAGCGCTGACGCCGCTCGGCATCGACTCAGTGCGCATTACCGGGGGCTTCTGGGCGCAGCGGCAGGAGGTCAACGCCCGGACGACGCTGAAGCACTGCCTCGACTGGATGGAGCGCCTCGGCTGGATCGCCAACTTCGACCGCACGGCTGCGGGCGAGGGTGGTGAGCGAGCGGGCCGCGAGTTCTCCGACTCCGAGATCTACAAGCTGCTCGAGGCACTCGCATGGGAGTCGGCGCGCAGCCGCGACGCCTGGGCCGAGGAGACCTTCACGGGCCTCGCCCGGCGGGTGATCGCCGCCCAGCAGCCGGACGGCTACCTGCACACGAAGTTCGGCGGCACCGGGCAGCCGTCGCGGTACTCCGATCTCGAATGGGGTCACGAGCTCTACTGCGCAGGCCACTTCCTCCAGGCCGCCGTGGCGCGGGCGCGCACCGCCGGCGCCGACGACCTCGTGGCCGCGGCCGTGTCGCTGGCCGACCACATCTGCGACACCTTCGGCCCGGACGGCCGCCAGGCGGTCTGCGGGCACCCAGAGATCGAGCCGGCCTGGTCGAGCTGTACCGGGTCACCGGCGAGCGCCGGTATCTCGACCAGGCTGCCCTGTTCGTCGAGCGCCGTGGCCATGGCACGCTCAAGGCCGCGACCGTGACATCTGCGTATTTCGCCGACGACGTTCCCGTCCTTAACGCCGACGTGCTGCGCGGGCACGTCGTGCGTGCCCTCTACCTCGCCGCCGGAGCAGCAGACGTCGCGGTCGAGAGCGCGTGATGCCGGGCTCCTGGCGGCGCTGCGGGCGCAGTGGCGGCGCACCGTGCGCCGGCGGACCTACCTCACCGGGGGCATGGGGGCACGGCACGACGGCGAGGCGTTCGGCGAGGACTATCGAGCTGCCGCCCGACCATGCCTACTCCGAGACCTGCGCGGGCGTCGGGTCGCTCATGTTCAGCTGGCGCCTGCTGCTGACCGAGCGGTGACGAGGCTTACGCGGATCTCATCGAGCGCACGCTGTTACAACGTCATCGCGACGAGCCCGAGCCAGGACGGCAGCGAGTTCTTCTACGTCAACCCCCTGCAGCGCAGCACTCCAGGGCAGCAGAGCCCGCACGATATCCCGAGCCCGCGGGCCGCATCGAGCCTGCGGGCGCCATGGTTCGAGGTCTCGTGCTGCCCCACCAACGTGGCGCGGACCGTCGCGAGCCTGGCCGCCTACGTGGCCACCGTGGACGATTCAGGGCTGCAGATCCACCAGTACGCGTCATCGGATATCCGCGCCGAGCTGCCGGACGGCCGAGCCGTCGCGGTGCACGTCGAGACGGACTATCCCGCCGCGGGATCGGTGGTGGTCACGATCGACGAGAGCCCGGACACGCCCTGGACACCGAGCCTGCGGGTGCCTGGCTGGGCGCGGGACTGAGCCACGATCGAGTCCGGGAGGCCGGCGTGAGGCCGCGGAAGGCCCGGCGGCTCTGTGACCCGGGTATTCCGGCCGGGCGACCGGGCCGGCTAAGCTGCCGGTCGGGCCGCGCCTGACCTTTCCCGCCCCGGAGGTCAACGATCTGCGCGGCACCGCCGCGGTCGAGGTCGGCCCGCTCGTCTACTGCCTCGAATCGGTCGACCAGCCAGACGCCCCGATCCTCGACCTCCGGCTAGCCGCGCCGGAACGCCGCGCCGATGAGCCGGCCCCGGGCGGCGGGCTGGTCCGGATGCCGGATCCCTGGCTCGGCCCGCCGACAGCTCAGGCCCTGATTGGCCCCGTACGTCGGCACCGCGGGAGGAGCCCTTGCCGAGCGGAGCTTGTCTTCATCCCCTATCACTACTGGGCGGAGCGCGGGCCGTCGACGATGCGGGTCTTCGTGCCCCTCGCCGGACCGACGGCCCGGCGCCACCCGCCACCGCGCACGGATGCACACCATCCATCCGCAGCCACAGCCAAGACGCCACCTCACGAATTTCCCGAGGCCAGGAGGCCCGACATGAGAAGACGCGGACTCGTCTCCCTCAGCATCGCCGCGATCACCGCGACCGGCCTGGTCGCGGCCTGCGGAAGCTCGAACTCCGGCGGCGGCAGCTCGTCGTCCGGCAAGCTCTCGGGGACCGTCACCGTCGGCTACGCCGGCGGCGGCGTGGTCAACACCTACATGGCCGACATCATCAAGCACGCCGAGAAGAAACTGCCGGGCGTCACGATTAAGCAGCAGGTTTACCCGACGTATGACGACCAGCTGAACCAGCTGCCCACCGAGTTCGCCGCGGGCACCGCACCGGACATCACCTTGTGGGATAACTCAGCGCCCGTCGCTCAGTTCGCCACGCAGGGCGCGATCGCGCCGATGGACAGCCTGATCGGCAAGACCTCCGTCAAGCTGTCGGCGTTCCCGAAGGCCCTCGTCAACGGCTGGACGATTGACGGCAAGCTGTACGGCGTGCCGTCGTACCTGCAGAACTCGGCCTTCGTCTACAACCACGACGTGCTCAAGCAGGCTGGCGTCACCAGCAGCCCGGCCGACATCGCGCAGGTCGGGCAGGACGCCGAGCAGGTCAAGGCTAAAACCGGCAAGCCGGGCATCGTCATCCTGGAGAATCTCTTCCACCTGACCCAGTACATGATCGCCCTCGGGGGCGGCTATAACGGCGGCAAGACGATCGACTCCGCGCAGAACGTCGCGGGCCTCAATTTCCTGCTCAAGCTGTTCAAGGACGGCGCCGCGGCATCGTCGGACCAGCTCGGCGCCACCTGGGACGGAGTCGCGATCGGCGACAACAAGGCGGCCATGGCGGACGGCGGGCCCTGGTACATCGGATTCATGTCGACAACCGCCCCGAAGGTGTCGTACTCGCTCAAGCCGATCCCGAGTGTCAACCCGGGCTCGCCGGTCGTCACGACGTACGGCGGCGCGTTCAGCATCTCGGCCAAGTCGAAGCTGAAGGCGGTTGACATGGCCGTGATCGCGGCGATGACCGACTCCTTCTCACAGAACGCGATCATCACCACCAAGCTGGGCTTCGTGCCTGCGGCCACGCAGTACGTGGCTAAGTACCGGCAGCAGACCCCGAATACGCTCCTTTCACCAACGCGGTGCTGTCGGGCGGCGCGTCGCTCGATTACCCGGTCAACACCACTGCCTTCGGCAACGATCTGGTGACCGGCTTCCAGCACCTCGTTGCTCAGCACGCCACCTCCTCAGCCGCCTTGCTCACGCAGCTGCAGCACAAGTACGGGAGCTAGCCACCCGCATCCCCCGATCGAGGTGGGGGCTGGCGTCCGCGCACGCGAGTCCCCACCTTCTCCATCCGGCTCCATCAGGTGAGGCAGTGACCGCCACCACTTCGAAGAACGACAGGCCGCGGCCAGGCCCGCGGCGGGGACTGCGACGGTTCCTGGCCAGCGACAACCCCGGCGCCTGGATGATGCTGGCGCCTGCGGTGGCCCTGCTGGTGTGGTGGTACGCGATCCCGATCGTGGAGTCGGTGGTGCTGAGCTTCCAGCACGTCGAGCAGTTCGACTTCAGTCAGCGCAGCTTCGCCGGGCTGCAGAACTTCCGTCAGCTGATCGGCGATCCGGCCTTCCGCAAGTCACTCGGCATCACGGCGACATTCGTGGCCGGGGTGGTGCCGCTAAGACCGCCATCGCGCTGCTGGTCGCCGCGCTACTGCAGAGCGTCTCGCGGGCCAAGGGCGCCTTCCGGACGGCGTACTTCGTGCCCTACATGACGTCGACGATCGCGATCACGACGATCTTCATGCAGTTGTTCGTCAAGGGCGGAGTCGCCACAACGGCCCTGTCGGTGCTCGGCATCCCGGACCAGACCTGGTACGCCAGCACCCAGCTCGCGCTGGCGTTCCTGGTCATCGTCTACGTCTACATGTTCGTCGGTCTCTACATCGTGATCTTCACCGGCGGCATGGAGACCATCCCGAAGGACCTGTACGAGGCGGCGAGCATCGACGGGGCCGGGCCGGTCCGGCAGTTCTGGTCGGTGACGCTGCCGGGGGTGCGGCCGTTCCTGTTCTTCGTGCTGCTGACCGGGATTATCCAGGCCATCCAGGTCTTCGACCAGGCCTACGTGATCGCCGGCGGCACCGTGCTAGGCAGCCCGGCGGGGGCGACGTCGACCATCGTGATCTTCATCTACCAGCAGGCCTTCCGGCTGCTGAACATCGGGTATGCCAGCGCCGCGACGGTGGTGCTGCTGGCCTGCATCCTCGTCCTCGGCCTTCTCAGCAGGCGCATCGCGCCGAGAGGAGACTGACGCGTGAACACGCACCGGGCCCGGCGGCGGGCCGTACGAAGCAGCCAGTACACGATCCTGACCGTCTTTGCCCTGTTCATGGCCGCACCGCTGATCTTCGTGATCTACGCGTCCCTGCTCGCGCCCTCCGACTACCTGCACCTGGTCGCCCCGGATCAGTTCACCCTGGAGAACTACCGGTTCGCATTCGATCACGCGCCGATCGGCCGCTGGTACCTCAATACCGTCATCGTCACGGGCTGCGTCGTGCTCGGCGCCGTGGTCGTCAATACCCTGGCCGGCTGGGCCATGGCGCGGTACCGCTTCGCAGGCCGGCGGGTGGTGTTCGGTTCGATCATCTTGATCCTGCTCGTGCCGCTCCAGGCGTACCTGATCCCGCTGTACCTGCAGGTCGTTGGCCTGAACTGGCTGAACACGTACTGGGCGCTGATCGTGCCCTTCCTGGTGAACCCGCTGCTGATCTTCTTGATGCGGCAGTACTTCAGCAAGATCCCGAAGGACCTGGAGGAAGCGGCGGCCATCGACGGGGCGGGCAGATTCCGGATCTTCTGGCGGGTGGGCGTGCCCCTGGCCGTCACCGGGATCGCGACGCAGGCGATCCTCAGCGGGACCTGGACCTGGAACTCATTCCTCGTCCCAGTCACGTTCATTAATGATCCCAACAAGTTCGTCCTGACCCTCGGGCTCAACAGCCTGCAGGCGCAGAATTACACCCTGCCGACTGTCCAGATGGCCGGCGTCGTGCTGCTGACTCTGCCTATCGTCGTGATGTTCCTGATCTTCCAGCGCTTTATCGTGCCGAGCGTCGCCTCGTCCGGGATCAAGGGCTAGCGTGACGGCGCCCAGGCTGCAGGTAACCACCGGTGCCGACGGACACGGCATCGTCGTCCGCCATGCCGGCGAGGTCTTCTCCGCGCCCTATCCGGTCGTGGTGACCGTCCAGCAGGACGGCGTGCGGCGCGAACTGCGGGTGGCGTACTCCTCAGCCGAGAGCTCCGGAGCCCGGCTGACCGGCGCCGTCGTCATCGAGCCCGTCGCCGGCGCCACGCTGAACGTCGTCGACACCTGGTCGCCGATGGACTACGGGGTCGAGCTGAGCCGGTCGGTGCGCGTGTCCGGCTCCGCCCGGGCATCCTTCGCGACCGCGGTGTCCCTCACCCCGGCGCGCGCGGGCGGCTGGTGCGACGTCGAGCCCTTCGCTCCGGGCGTCGCCTACGGCAACGCGGAACCCGTCCCGGAACTCGCCCTGGCCAGCGCCCCGATGCGACGTTCCGGCGTGGAAACGGTGCTCATCCGCGAGGACCGCCTCACGGCCCCGGCCTTCGCGTTCCGCTACCCGGACGGCGGCTGGATCGGCGTCCTCGACCCGGTGCCGGACGGAGCCACGGTTACCGCGGACGGCATCGCGGAGGACGGCGGCGAATCGCTGTGCGACGAGCGGATGCGCTTCCTCTCGCTCGGAGCCAGGGCGGTCCAGCCGGCCGTGCTCGAGCTGCTCGCCTGCTACCCGGGTACTGAAGGCGAGCACACCTACAGCAGCGGAGGCCTTCCTCTCAAGCAGCTCCGGGCCTGGCGGCACCGGTCCCACCCGCTGCGCGACGGGTTCGTGCAGCGTTACCACGTCGGCTTCGCCGCGGGCGCGGCTGCGACCTTCCCCGCCTTCCGCGATCACGTCTGGCGGCTCGCCTGGTCCCTCCTGGCACCCGCGGTGGCGCCTGCCGACATGGACGCCGTCATCGACCGCTCGGCCGAAGTGCTGGCGAGTCAGGTCATCGAGCGGCACGGGATCACCGCCGTGCGGCTCGAGAGCGACGCCGTAATCGGCGAGCGCCATGACGAGGACAACTCGGCCGTGATGGGCTTTGTGGGTGCCAACACAGATGCTGGCTATGCCCTGCTGCGCATCGGCGACTCACGGAGCGGCGCTGAGGGCAGCAGGTACCGCGTCCTGGGCGAAAGCATTCTCGACAGCTTCGCGCGCCTGCCTATGAGCCCTCCGGCCGGCGAGGGCTTCGACATGGACACCGGGGAGATCACCACCTACCGGCGGTACCGGGGCCTGGCGGTTTATGCCCGCGCGCTCGCCGAAGGCGGTCTGGCCGCGCTGCACGCCGCCGACTGGGAATTGCGGCGCCATTCAACCGAGCGGCCGCGCTGGCTGGAGTGGGCGGCCAACATCGGTGACTGGCTCGTCGCGCAGCAAGATCCCGGCGGCGCGCTCCCGCGAGCCTGGGAGGCAGGCACCGGGACGATCCTCGACCCCTCGACAACCGCCGGGTATGTCGTCGTCCCGTTCCTCCTCGCTCTGCACCGCCTCAGGACAGAAGCCGGCTACGGACAGGCGGCCCTGCGCGCCGCTGACTGGTCCTGGTCGCAGGGCGGGGTCACAGGCACTTTCGCCGGTGCCACCCTCGACAATCCCGATGTCATCGATAAGGAAGCCGCGATCCTCTCCGCCGAGGCGTACCTCGCGGCCTTCGACTCCACCGGTGACCGACGCTGGCTCAATCGCGCGATCGACGCCGCGCGAGCCGCCGAGACCTGGATATACATCTGGAACGTGCCCATGCCCGTCGACACCGACGATCGCCTGCTGCACTGGAAGCGGGACGTGCCCACCACCGGGCATCAGCTGATCGCCACCGGCGTATCCATGACCGACGGGTTCCTCGCCGCGAACGCCGCGGTGTTCGCCCGGCTGTTCCAGGAGACTGACGACCGGCACTGGCTTGATCTCGCCCGCATTGTCACGCACGGGACTACGACGATGCTCGCGCTCGAGGGTCGCGTCTTCGACCTGCGCGGGCCAGGCTGGCAGCAGGAGCACTGGTCGTTCTCGCCGCGGCGTGGCTTCGGCCTGAACCGGCGCTGGCTGCCCTGGGTGCCCGTCGCCCACATCCGTGGTGCGCATCGCACTGACGACCTCGGCGTCAACATCGCCCGGCTTGTACTCGCCTGGGGGCAATCGATGTCCGGAGCTTCATCTGCCAGTACGCGCCAGTAAGCGATACTGATCCCGTGTGGCGGTCAGCAGTGCGCGGCAGAACCCTCTCGCTTACTTTGTGGCCTGCTAGGAGATCTCCGGAGCGGGCGTGCACGGCTCTGTAGCGCATCGCAGTGGGCCTGAACCTCGGTGAGCCGTTCCTCTCGGAAGACTCTCGGTCTCGCAGGACTTAAGTGAGAGAGTCCGCATCCAGCTGGTTGAGCTGCTCGTTCGCCTCCTGCATCGCCTGGCGGACATCTTCCAGCGGGGCACCCTCGCCCGCAGGAGCGGCGGCCTCCAGCAGGCACGCAGCGGTGACCGCGCCAGCTGGAGCATGTCTGGCCTAACATCCCGCACCACGTGCATAGACTCGGTGGAGTGGCCGGCCAAGCGTCGGCCCGCCCGCGGCTGCGTGATCGGCGCCACGGTAGGTGCGTTGCCTGGAAGCCCTCACACGGGCGAGGTCTCCCCGAACCGACGGCCTACGGATCAGTCTGGGGGCGCGCGCGAGCTCGGTGAAGCACCAGCGTCATGACCCCCAATCCGGGGATACCGCATGCGTGCATATTGCATCATGCTGTCCTCATGGGAGTTAGCTATAGCGAACGCACTGAGCACTCTGCGGGTTTCCGGCCGGGCGTTCACCGGCGCGCCCGCAGGCGCCCGAAAGGACGCCATGCAGCTCGCAGGCCGGCATTGGGCTCCACGCCTGGGCCTCAAGTGGCCAGGCCATCGACGCGGACAGGCAAGCCCCCTGATTGACCCACGCCTGCACCGACACTTGCGGGACGCCGAAGTACCGGAACTGGCCAGAGTGAGCGGCTCGATGCGATGCCGGACTGGCAGGCAAGCACAGCAGGCCTCAGCCTCGCGCTGCACCTCCCGGGCGGACCGCGGACCGCTTGTCGCCTGGTGCGGGTGTAGGCCTGTTCGAGGCAGTCGCGGGTAACGCCAAGACGCATGGCGACCTGGGCGACGCTGGCCTGGCGGCATCCGTCGTTCTGGCGGACGAACTCGGCGTCTTCCATGAACTCGACCCGCCCTGCGGGTGGTGCGGTTGCTGGGCTTCCAGCCGCGTTCGGGTTTCCCGTCGGTCAGGTCGATCTTGTCATCGTCCCAGGCCAGCGCTGGGCCCACTCATCTGGTGGTCGCCGAGACCGGGCCGAGCGAGGCTGGCTTTCGCGGTGTCCTAGCAACAGGCGCTCGCGGGCGGCGGTAATCGGGCGGTAAGACGCCGCCCGCGGGCGGCGCTGACAGCTGAGGGCAGGCTCGCGCGGAGGCCGCCCTGGGCAGCGGGGTCGCTGCCCAGCCGGAGAGCATGATCCGGGGCAACACCTACGGCCACGCCGGAGGCCTACGGCGTCAATCTCGCCGCCGAGCTGACCGGCACCGGCGTCACCGTCAACATTTACCGGCCCGGCACTGTCGGCACCGCCATGCAAGCCTGGATCCGTGAGCAGGACCCGGCCCGCATCGGCGCCGCGCTGTCCCAGCGGTTCCGCCGCAGCCACGCCGAGGGCACCCTGATCACCCCTGAGCAGTCCGCAGCTGCCCTTCTTACTCGCCTAAGCGGCGACGATACGGGGGGCACCTGAGAGTTCAGCGCTGTCCCGGCCGCGTCAGTCACCCGGTAACCCCGGCATCAGCTGAAGGAGACAGCTTCAGGTCCCGCCGAAGTCAGGGCAGGGACTGCTCGGTCCAGATGCTTTTTCCGCTCGTCAGGTAGCGGGTTCCCCAGCGGTTGCAGAGCGCGGCGATCAGCTGCAGGCCGCGGCCGCCCTCATCGGTCCACGAGGTCCGGCGGATGCGGGGAGTGGTCAGGCTGCCGTCGAATACCTCGCAGACCAGGGTCCGGCTGCGCAGCAGGCGCAGCTGGATCGGCCCGTGAGCGTGGCGGATCACATTGGCGACCAGCTCGCTCGCGAGCATCTCGGTGCTGGCTGCCAGCTCTTCCAGGTGCCAGGCGGCGAGCTGGCCGCGAATGTGCTGGCGCGCGGCACTGGCAGCGAGCGGGTCATCGGGCAGTGGCCAGGTGGCGATCGCCTCGGCGGGCGTGGCATGGGCTCGCACGACCAGCAGGGCGGCGTCGTCGCTATCTCGCCGACCCTCCGGCAGCATGCTGCCGGTAAGGCTGTCGCATAGCTGGTCCGGGCTATCGCCATGATGGATACCGAGCAGACCGGCGAGGCGGCCCATGCCGTACTCCAGGTCCGTGCTCGCTGTCTCGATGAGACCGTCGGTGTAGAGGACTAGCAGGCTCTGGTCGGGAACCGCCAGTTCAACGGTCTCGAAGGGCGGCTCTGCCACGCCGAGCGGAGGATCAGCGGCATCGTGGGTGTAGCTTACGGTGCCATCCGGCAGGACGAGGGCGGGCGGCGGATGACCAGCCCGGGCATAGGCGCAGGTGCGCATTGCCGGATCGTAGATCGCATACAGGCACGTGACGAAACAGTCCTCGCCCAGGCTGCCGACCACCTCGTTGAGGTGGCCAAGAATCTCATCTGGCGGCAGCTCCAGGTCAGACAGGGTCTGCACGGCGGTGCGCAGCCGCCCCATGATGACGGCCTCGGGCAGGCCGTGTCCCATGACGTCGCCGATGACCAGGGCTACCCGATCGGCAGACAGCGGGATGACGTCATACCAGTCGCCGCCGATGGCCGCCCCGCTGCCCGGAATATACCGGGCAGCCGCGGTCACCCCGGGCAGCGACGGCAGCACCTGCGGCAGGAGCGCTCGCTGGAGTTCCTGGGCCTGGCCGTGCTCGGCGTCGAACAGCCGGGCCCGCTCCAGGGCCTGAGCAATCAGCCCGCTGAGCGCGATGAGCAGGGCCCGTTCGGCGCCCAGGAGCCGGCGAGTCGAGTCGAAGGAGATGATGCACAGGCCGACAGTTTCCCCGGAGACCACCAGCGGCAGGAAAGCCCACGCCTGCTTGCCATTCTGGTCGAGCCACCCTGCCAGCTCGGGAAAGCGCTCGGCATGCTCCGGAGGAGAGGAGAGGAAGAACGGCCGGTGCTCGTGCAGCGCGGCAGCAACCGAGGGAGCCTCCCCCAGGTCCAGGCCGTCGACGAACCGGACATAAGGCCGGGGGTAGCCCACGGCTCCGATCACTTGCAGATGGCCTGCCTGGGCGACCTCTATAAGCAGCCCCGAGGCGCCGAAAGGCGGCAGTACATATGCGGCGACGGCGGCTACCACGTCACGCGAAGTCACCGCCTCGGCCAGGGCTGCTGTCAGGTCCTGCACACGGGCTGCCCGCCCGGCTGCCACCTGTCCGGCCCTGCTCCGGAGTGCGGAGGTGACATCGGTGAAGTGCACAACCTCCCGGGAGGCGTGAGCCTGCGTGCTGTCCCACGCGGTACCCAGCATCCGGTAAGGGCGTCCGCGGGCATCAGGTTCGACCCGGCCACGAGCCCGGACCCATCGGATGGCCCCGTCCGGGCGGCAGACCCGGTACTCGACATCGGACGGCGCGAGGGTGCTGATCGCCTTGTCCGTCTCGGCGGCCAAACGGGTTACGTCATCGGGATGCACGATATCGAGCCACGCTCTGATATGTCCGTCATATTCGTATTCATCAATCCCCAGCAGCGCTAGCAAGCGGTCGTCGAGGGTCAGCAGACCTGAATCGATGTCCCATACCCAGCGCCGGCCTCCGCAGGGCCAGGCGTCGGCGTCGGGGCCTGATCGTTCGCCGTTTCCGGTACGCCAGGGGATCTGTGATGCCCATCGGGCAGCTCAGCATGCCGCAGTAGTTCGGCGGCCCACACGCCGACGGCTACCAGGCTGTCCCATTGCCCGCCGCTGGCTCGAGTGCCGGCATCACGACAGTGAGCGCTCCGCCAGGCTCGCCTTGCGACGACGGCAGCGGCACTGACGCCATGCCAGGCCCGGCCCCCTGGGCTCCGGACCCGGCCGGCCGATCCAGCCGGGCAGCCGCAGCAGGAGCCGCGGCCGCGTCGAGCGGGACCTGCTGCCACTTGTCGGCGAACGTCGCTGACAGGCCGCTGGAGGCCGCCAGGTACAGGTCTTGCGATCCGGCCGCCCCGCGCACGTGCACCAGGGCACCCAGACCGCCCGTCCTGGCCACCGCGTCATCCAGCGCGAGCCGCAGCACCTCGGCTGCCGCAATCACGCCATCCGCCGCGCTGGCCACGCCCCCCGGCCCGTCCATGCGTACTAACGTACCCGCCTGACCAGCGCAATCTATGCCGTCACGCCCATCGGCTGGCCTGCCGGTCGGGCTGGCCACAGATAGCAAGTCAAGAGAGGCTGCCACGCCAAGGGCCATTCCCCGGCGCTGGCAATCCGGTGCTAGCAGCACGCACGGCCGTTCACCGGCATGTGCGAACTTGCGGTTGATCACCGTAATTCGGGAAGCCACACGCGCATCGCCTGTCCTGGATGGCGATTGCCCCACGCGAAGTACGGGACGAGCGTTGCTGCGGCGGTGCCCGCCGGCTCCTGGTCCCAGGGCTCGGTGCGGTAGGGGAACGTGTTGGAGTCACCGTCTGCGGCTCGAATTCTCCCTGCAAGAGGACGACGGGTTCGTCGTCGAGCCGGGAGGTCACGGGTCCGGGGCCGGCGCCGGGTATTCGCAGCGATTCCAGGTGCTCAGCACCTCCGGCGTCGGCCTCTTCGAGGCAGTAGACGAGAGGTCCGCGTTCGAAGGCGGCGCAGCCCCGGACCGCGTCAATCCGCGGGTGTGGCCTGACCGGCGCGGGAGACGAGCGGCAGTCGGAGCAGGAGGACATCGCCGGGATGCCATACCCGGCTGGTCTTCCACAGCTGGCCTGCCAGGAGCCGGGCCGCTTCCCCGGGGAGGCCCTCGTGCCGGAGTTCCCCGCTGGCTCGGACGGCCCAGGCGGGTACCCGCAGGGCGATCTCGAACTCGCCTTCAGGAGCGGAGATGATACGCAGCGTGACGGTCCGGAGAGCGGATAGCCGGTTTCGATGGCCACGTCCATGAGGCCGCCGGAGACCCGGAGCGAAAGCCGGGCCGGGGCGAATTGCCAGAGCTGGAGCCCGGCCGGAGTGCTGGTCGCGAGGTAGTGGGGGAGACTGGAGAGTGTCCGCATCACGTTCGGAGGGCAGCATGCGATGTCGTACCAGGGGCTGCGGGCCGCGCGGCCCCGCCCATCTTCCGGGTCGGCACGGCCTGCCCGCACCTGCAGCGGGTTGACGTAGAAATAGGTGTCGCCGCGAAGCGACGTGCCAACGCTGAAGGCATTGAAGAGGACGCGCTCGATGAGGTCGGCGTAGCGGCTTTCGCCGGTCGCCAGCAGCAGCCGCCAGCTCCACATCACCACTCCGATGGCGGCGCAGGTCTCGCAGTAGGCCCGGTCAGGGGGGAGTTCGAAGGGGTCGCCAAAGGCCTCGTCCTTGTGGTGGGTGCCGACGCCCCCAGTCAGGTACATGCGCCGGGCGACCATGTCCTCCCACTGCGCGACGGCTGCCGACAGCAGGGCCCGGTCTCCGGTTTCCGCGGACACGTCGAGCGCCCCGCAGGCCAGGTACGCGGCCCGTACAGCGTGTCCGCGGGCCTGCAGTGGCCGGAACGGCGCGTCATCCTGACGGTAGCGGGCCCCATAGTGGCCCTCACCGAGCAGGCGGTGGCCCCGGGCGTCGATGAAGTAGCGGGCGAGGTCGAGGTGGTGCCCTCTGCCTGTCGCCCGGTATAGCTCGACCAGGGCCATCTCGACCTCGGGATGCCCGGGCACCCCGTGGAGCCGGCCCGGGCCGAAGACCCGGCCCAGGTAGTCAGCGAAACGCTCCGCCACGGCGAGCAGCCGGTCGTCACCAAGGGCGCGGGAGTGGGCGAGGGCCGCCTGGATGAGGTGACCGGCGCAGTAGAGCTCGTGGGCGGCGGGCAGATCGGTGAACCGCGCCTGCGGTGCCCGGAGCTGGAACCAGGTATCGAGGTAACCATCGGGTGCCTGGGCCGCCTGGATCAGCGAGATGCCCTCGCGTGCGTAGGCGGCCAGCGCGGCCGTCTGCTCGTCCGCGATTCCGCGGCCGAGTTCCCAGCCCGCCGCCTCCAGCCACTTGTACAGGTCGGTATCGACAAAGTACTCACCCCGTGCTGGCTCGTGCCGCCGCCTTCGGCGGCGGCACGGAAGTTGCCGAGGGTGCCCGCCCGATCCAGGCTGTCCCAGCCCGACGGGATGCTGACCGTGCGGTTCGCCGCCTGGCGCCGGGCCCAGAACCCCCCGGTTACGGTCAGCGCGCGGGCCGGCAGCGGCCGCACGGTCACGCTGGCTGCCTCCGTCGGCGTGACCGGCCCGGTCATCGGCCCATCCCGGCCATGACACCGCGAACGAAGTGCCGCTGCAGGGTCAGGTAAAGCAGGAGGCAGGGCAGGGCGGTGATAACCACGCTCGCGTCAAGGATTCCCCAGTGGATGCTGCCCAGCGTGCCGGTCAGCAAGGTGGTGAGCACCACCGGGAGCGTGTACTTCGGCTCGTCGGAAAGCAGGATGAGGACGATGAAAAACTCGTTCCAGGCGGTGAAGAACGCGAACAGGCCGGCGGTGATCAGGCCGGCCCGGACCAGCGGCAGGGACAGGCGAAGACTGCGCCAGACGCCAGCGCCGTCAACCGCTGCTGCCTCCCACATTTCGCCGGGGATGGCGGCAAAGGAGTTCTGGATCACGAAGGTGGCGAAGGGTAGCTGGAAGGTCGTGAGCACCAGGACGACGCCGGTCAGCGAATCCGTCAGGGACAGCCGGTTCAGCAGCGCGTACATGGGCACCATCAGCACCTGGAACGGCACCATGATCGCCGCCAGCATCACCAGGAAGAGCACCCGTGAGCCGGGAAACGGGTACCTTGCGAAGCCGTAAGCGGCCAGGCCCGCGATGATCACCGTGCAGACGACCGTTGCTACTGAGATGACCAGACTGTTCAGGAAGAACCTGTCGATCCCGAGGCCGCCGACGCTCAACGAGGTGTAGTTCCCCAGGGTCGGGTGGCGCGGGAAGTAGCTGGGCGGGGCCTGCACCGCCTCGCTGGGCGATTTCAGGCTGTTCAGCAGGCCAAACAGCAGCGGCGAGGCGAAGAGCAGTGCGATGCATGCGGCGGCCACGTACCAGGTGACGGGTGCCAGCCTGCGCGTATGGGCCGCGCGGTGCTGCTCGTGCGCCATCAGCCGCGTTCTGTGTGCGGTGATCATTCAGGCGTCGCCTTTCCGGGGCAGCAGAGCTAGTTCAAGGCCGGTGACGATGAGCACCAGCACGAGGAGAGCTATCGACAAGGCGGCGGCCGATCCGAGGTTGCCTTGAATGAAGGCGGTGTCATAGATGCGGTACACGGCGGTGATCGTGCTGCTGTTTGGCGCCCCGCCGGTGAGGATGTAGAACTGGTCGAAGGACAGGAAGCCGGCCAAGGCCACGAAGATCACCGCGAGCACGATGCTGCGCCGCATGAGCGGCAGCTTGATGCTCCACAGGATGCGCAGGCGCCTGGCGCCGTCGATCTTCGCCGCCTCCTCGACGTCGGCTGGCACGGACTGCAGCCCGTTGATCAGGATGATCATGGCGAATCCGGCGAGCTTCCACACGGTAACGATCACCACCATCGCCAGCGCCAGGCCGGAGGTCTCCAGCCAGTTGACCGAGTGGCTCACCAGGTGGGCATCGACGAGGATCCGGTCGAAGATCCCGGTGGAAGGATCGAGCAGCGACAGCCACAGGTAGCTCGCGGTGGCGAAGCCGATAGTCACCGGGGCGATGACCGCGACGCGGAAGACGGCGACCCCGCGGCGGGAATTCTGCAGCAGCGCCGCCAGCGCGAGTCCGGCCGCGAAGACCAGCGGGACGATCACGACCGTGAAGACTGCCGTGAACGCGAACGCATGGCGGACGTCGCCATCGGACAGGAGGGCCCGGTAGTTGGCCAGGGCAACGAAGTGATGCGTGCCGAGGAGAGGCCAGCTGTTCAGCGACATCCACGCATCGAGCGCGAGGGGCAGGACGAAGAGCCCGCCGATGAGGATCGCCGCGGGCGCGATGAGCATGACACCCGTCCACCGTCGCCGTGCCCGCCGGGATCCCCGCCGCCAGACGGGTGTGCCCACCGCGTCGGCGGCAGGGCGCAGCGCTTCCGCTGCGCCCTGCCTGGCCATCACGACCCCCGCCGGGCGGGGTCACCGCTGAGGGCGGCCCGCCGCGGGTGAGAGCAGGGGTCTGGTGCCACCATCTGCTACTGGCCCATCAGTTGCTTCGCGCTGGACTGCGCGGCCTGCATCGCGGAGGGGATGGATCCGGCGCCGAAAACGGCGTTCTGGATGAGCTGGCCGAAGGGCCCGGTGTTGTCGAAGAGCACCGGGGATGCCTTCGTCGACTTCGGCGTGTGGCCGACGGACAGCGCTTGCACGAACACCGCCTGGCGGGGGTCCTGCTCGGCGTAGGTCGCGTTGGCGATGTCGGAGCGGGTGGGCAGAACGCCCAGTCTGGCCAGCTGTTTCTCCCCCTGGGTGGCGAACCACAGCAGGGCCGTCTTCGCCTGGGGCTGTGCGTTCTTGGTAATAGCCAGGTTGTCCCCACCCGCGTAGGAGGCGTGAGCGGTGCCGTTCTCGCTGGGGACGAGCTCGACCCCGAACTTCACGTTCTTGTACTGGGTCTTCAGGACCGAGAACGGGTAAGTCCCCTGGACGAACATGCCGACCTTCCCGCCGTAGAACAGGCCGAACTGGTTGGTCCCGTTCTCGGTCTTGGCGGTGGGCGCCACGGCGCCGCTCTGCCACATCTTGCGGTAGAACGCGAGAGTGCTCTGGAGTGCCGTGTTCGGGTACAGCGTGGGCGTGCCAGCCGCGCTGGTCTCCTGCAGGATGCTGCCCCCCTGCGCCCAGACGTAAGGCAGCATGGTGAACGCCATGCACCCGGCGCAGGCCCCGGAGAAGAAGTAGCCGTAATTGCTGCCCCCCAGAGCGCGGATCTTGGTGGCATCTGCCTGGATCTGAGCCCACGTTTTCGGCGGGGGTCTGGATTCAGCCCTGCCTTGGAAAATAGTGTCTTGTTCCAGTACAGGACCGAGACATCTGCCGTGAAGGGGATGCCGTAAATGTTCCCATTATAGGTCGCCTGACCCAGGTGGGCTGCGCTCAGGTATTTCTTGTACGGCAGCTTGTCTACCAGCGAACTGATGTTCTGGTACCAGCCGGTCGGCGTGAATGTCGCCATCGTGCCGATCTCGGTGGACACGAGGTCAGGACCGCTGCCGTTCGACGCGGCCAGGCTGTACTTCTGCACGATCTGGGCGTCGGGCACGAGTGTGAGCTGGAGCTTTATCTTGGGGTGGGAGGCGTTGAACGACTTGACCAGTGGGGGAAGAAATCCCGCATCGTCAGCCCGCGCCCACATTGTGAGCGTCACCGGATTGTTCGTGCTGCTCTTGCTCGCGCTGGACCCGCATGCGGCGGTGAGCCCGACAATGCCTAGGACAGACGAGGCTGCGCTGACCAGCTTCCACCAGCGGATGTGTCTCATTTCCTCACTCCTTCGTTGGAGAAATATATATGGGGATGTCCCCGTGGCTGATTTCCCGCAGATCTCTGTTCGCGGTCCCGCTCAGATGATCCGGGGGCGGTCGAGATCGTGATACAGGCGGTACGGCTGGCTTTCCGGGACGTCGTAGAGGGGGCGGAAAGGCCCGGTCCCTATCCGGGCGGTCCCGGGTGAGGCGGGATCAAAGATGAGACCGCTGTCTCTGCGGACCAGGAACTTGTCCCACTCATCCATCTCCCAGGGCACCGGTGCGCTGAAGGGCGCCGACCATGAGGCGTCCTGCGCGAGCACGACGGGCCCGTAGGCCAGCGCGACGCGGCTGGGGTGGAAGGGGTGGACCGGGATGGCGCGTAGCCCGCAGTCGAACTGGACGGTGATCGTGTCGCCCCGCTGCCAGGTTCGCCGCAGGACTAGCCACTGCTCGGTGCCGGAGGCCTGGGCGACGGGGGATCCGTTGACCTTGACGCTGGTGGTGGCGGCCCAGCCCGGGATCCGGATCCGGATGGTCAGCTCGCACGGCTGGTCGGGCTATCCGCAGTACCGAGTGGTTGCCTTCCGGCATGTCGCTGCGCTGTTCCAGGGTCACGGTCTCGTCGCCGGCCTGCCAGGTGACGGTGGAGCTGATGAACAGCGACACGGCGATGCCGTCGCCGGAAATCTGGTAGATGAGATCGGGGATGTGCGCGACAGCTTGCACGTACGTCCCAGAGCAGCATGGCCACTGCTCCCAGTACGGCAGTTTGCGCGCCCACCCGAGCCGGTAGTCGGCGTAGTAGGGGGAACTTCCGTCCGGGCGGACGGGGGCGCGGCGTCGAGACCGTTGTACAGGATGTTCTCCGCCCACCGGAGATAACGGGCCTCGCCGGTTGACCAGCTTGGTGCACAGCTTGAACACCGCCCACGTCCCGCAGAAGATCTCTGCGGTGTCATTGCGCCATTCCAGGGCCCGCCCGAGGGTGCCATCAGCGGGCACCGTGAGCTCGCAGGGACCGTAGCCGCCTGTGGCGTAGCACTGGGTCTCCACCAGCCAGTCATGGGCGTTGCGGAGGATCGTGAGGTACCGGGGGTCGTGGTACACGTCGTAGACAGCCCCGGCGCTCGCCAGGGTGTTGACGTGGCTGTAGGCATGCAGCCAGACGGGTACCGGCCATGGCTGGCCGTCCGCTGGGCGGGTGGCAAAGGATCCCAGTAGACGTCGTAATGCCAGCGCTGGGCGAATTCGGTCAGCGCCTCGTCCCCGCTGGCGAGGAAGCCGCGGTACAGGTTCTCGGGCAGCGTGTACCACTCCGGGGTGAAGGCGGGCCCCGCGCGGGCAAAGTCGTTCCCGGTGGGGATCCTGCGCGTCTCATCGAAGGTGTCGGCCCGGATGATCTTCGACAGCAGCTTGAGCGCGGGAGCGTAGCCCCCATACACGGCCGCATCGACCAGGCCGCAGACGAGCTTCTCCCAGCCGTAGATGCCCATGCCGGTCTTGCCGCTGGCGGGAAGAGTCGCGGCGTAGCCCTCGACGTAGTCGACCGCCTTAGAGGCCAGATCCTGGTCGCCGAGCACGCTGGACAGCCGGGCCAGGCCGCTGACCCACTGCCCGAAGGTGGGCTCAGAGGTCTCCCGTGACCAGCCGCCCAGCGGGGTACCAGGAGCAGGCATCCCGGCGCGCTCCCGGAAACCCTTCAGGACGCTGTTGACCGGATGCCGCCGTAGGTCTCCGCCGCGTCAGCCAGCCGGTCAGCCATCCGGCGGGCGCTCAGCCGGACGCCGCCGGTGTATCCGAGCCTCGAGTTGCCCCGCGGAGG
Source organism: uncultured Actinomycetota bacterium (assembly GCA_963780555.1). GTDB lineage: Bacteria > Actinomycetota > Actinomycetes > Streptosporangiales > Streptosporangiaceae > DASUBV01. The sequence continues at coordinate 3,117,789 of CAWACD010000002.1, forward strand.
TCTCGATCGGTGAAGAGCTTTCCACGTCACTCCTTGTCTGCTGCACTGCCGGGCCTCCCGGGGACCAGGGGCCCCGGGAGTCGCTGGCCGAGTACCGCGCCCACCGCTGAGCCTGGCTAGCCCTCACTGATCTCGGCTTCGATCAGGGTGAACGAGCGATCAGGCAGGTCCAGGACGAGCGTGCTACCCGCGGGTGCGGCGGTTCCTTCGGCAAGGTCAGCGCCCGCCACCCCGCTGACCCGGGTGGCCGCGGTGGTGCCGGTCAGGCACCGGAGCCTGGCGGGCCCGGCGAAGAAGCCGTGGCGGAGGCTGATGACGGCCCGCTCGGCGTGCTCCGACCGGTTGATCAGGGTGAGCGCCACGCGGCGCCGCTGCGCGTCAACGGTCGCCGCCGCGTCGATAAGCGGGAACGGCCCGAGGTCAGCGATCTCGTAGGGCCATTGCCCTGTATCTCGGCGGGCGGCTCGACGCGCGGTCCCTCGACGAACGCGTCCACCGCCGTCTCCAGGTGACCTTGGGCGTGCAGCAGGAACGGGTAGTAGATCGGCTGGACCGCCGCGGTTTCAGCGGTGGTAACGATCGGGGCGATGGCGTTGACCATCTGGGCCACTGTTGGCCATCGCCACCCAGGCGCAGTTGCGCACGAAGATTTCAGGTACAGGCCCACAGCGAGAGCGTCGGCGTGCACGAAGCGCTCTTCGAGCGCTCCGGTCATGTTCCGGAACCAGACGTTCCACTCGTCGTACCAGATGCGGGGCGCGTGGGCGAGGCTGTGGTTGTAGGCCGCCCGTGGCAGACAGGGAGGCGGCCGTGGCGATGGCCCGCTCGGCAGCGTGCGGGGCCAGCACATTCGTCCAGTAGTCCGCCGAGCCGGTGTCGAGGTGGATCGAGTGGAGGTCAACCAGCGGGGCGAGCCCGTCGATCACCTTGAACATCCCAGTCAGCCCAGCCAAGCTCCCCGCAGGAAACCAGCCGTGACTGCAGATCGGCAGCGCATCTCATTGACGCAGAAGGCCGGCGGGCCTGCTCGGCGACGTCTTCCTCCGCCGACAGTGCACCGAGCCTGCCATATCCCATAAATCTCGTTGCCGAGCCCCCACCAGGGCACGCCCTCGCTTCGAGGTGGCCGTTGTCCGGCGGCGGTCAGCCCAGTAGGTGCGCCGGGCGGAGTTGCAGTACTCCACCCACGCCAGCGCCTCATCAAGCGTTCCGGTCCCCATGTTCAGGCAGATGTAGGGCTCGGCCTCCAGTTCGACGCAGTACTCGATGAACTCGTCGGTGCCGAACAGGTTCGATTCGGTTCGCCCCAGGCGAGTTCCGGCCGGACCGGGCGGGACTCCTTCGGGCCGATGCCGTCCTGCCAGTGGTAATTGGATACGAAGTTGCCCCCCGGCCAGCGCAGCACGCTCAGCCGCAGGTCCTTCAGGAGGGTGAGCACATCGGGTCCGGAAACCGCGGGGGTCGCTGAGGGTGGTGTTCTCCTCGTAGAGGCCGCCGTAAATGCAACGGCCCAGGTGCTCGACGAACCCACCGAAGATCCGGCGGTCAACCTGGCCGAGCGATCGCCGGGGGTCAACCGCGATGGTGGTCACGGTGGCAGGACCCGGCCAGGGCGGCGGGCCGCGGCCTGGCTGCCCGGGCGTGGGCTTTCCGGTGTCGTGGCTCTGTGGTCAACGGCGTTGCTGAGATCACTGCTATCTCCCCTCCCATCCAGACAAGCTAGGTCGGCCAGCGGAGCAGGGTGAGAATGCGCGATCAAGGACAAAAGATGTGTATTCCGCGTCTAAGTAAGGCGCGGAAAGCGCATCAGGACCGGGAACGCTGGCGTGGAGACTGCTGGTCTCCCCCGCTGCCTCGCTTCGCGCGTATGTGAACTAGGTGTTTTCGTATTGTTCACACGATAATGTGGAGGCGGGAACGGGTTCGGCAAGCCAAGTCCCCCTGGAGGATGACATGTCGAAAACGAACCAGGACTGGTTCAGGTTTCGTATTCCGGGGGGTGCCGAGGGTGATCGATCTGGGCTTCGTCCGGGAGATATCCGGGCACGCGACGCGCCTGCTCGACTTCTCCGTGCTGGGCATCGTAATCACCGGCCGGGTGGGCATCCAGGTTGGCTCGGCCAGCTTGACCGTGGACGCAGGCCACTACTACCTGCTTCCCGGACTGGTCCCGCACCGCGGGCTCGACACGGCGCGCTTTGACGCCGCCTTCTTCCATTTCCTCCCCCCGGCGGCACATGCTGCCGGGATACCGGCCATCCAGCTCACGCTTTCCGGGCCGACCTCGCCCCTCATCGACTACCTGCCCGTCATCCGGCTGCTGGAGAGCCAGTACCGAACCGGTCTCATCAACGGCGACGAACTCGGCGTCCAGCTGCTCGCCATCGCGAGCCAGTTCGCAACGCTCCAGCGCCGACGTGCCACCGCGCCAGCCGACCCGGCGCACGCCCTCGCCAGGAGGGTGCTCGAGCTGCTGCACGCCGACTATCCGCAGGAACTCAGCGGGTCAGAGATCTCGGCGAGGCTGGGTTACAGCTACGCCTACCTCGAGCGCGTCTTCCGGGCCACCTACGGCCACAGCATCCATCAGGAACTCCTCCGGACCCGCATCCAGGCCGCGGCCCACGGACTTCAGATGGGAAAGACGATCAAGGACATCTACCGCGAGGTCGGCTTCGGCGACTACTACTACTTCCTGAAGGCGTTCAAGCGGGTGCAGGGAGTGTCTCCCGGCGCGTTCCAAGCCTCTTACGGCTCATCGGAGGCCAGCCGCGCCCACCAGCTCCGGCGATGAGCCTGCCAGGATGTCAGGCTCGCCGTGCCGGTGCCGGGGCGACGACAATCAGCTCGACGTTGTTGTCAGCCAGCATCTTCCGACTGTCGTCGCCGATGCCGTCGTCCATAATCACGCAGTCAATGTCGTCGAGACTGCAGACGCGAATCATCGCGGAAGTGGCCAGCTTCGTGGAGTCGGCGAGCAGCACGACCCGCTCGGACACCTCCACCAGCTTGCGCTTGACCAGCGCTTCATGATCACTCGCGCAGAACACCCCGCGGTCGGTTAGCCCCATGGTCGTCAGGAACAGCACCGACAGGTGCAGGTTCGAGATCGCATCGTGGGTAGCCAGCCCGGAGAAGTCCTGCGTGACCGGGTGCAGTTCACCGCCGATCCCGATGACCCGCAGGCCCTGGCCCGGCAGCAGCGCAGACAAGACCGGCAGTGAGTGGCTGGCGACCGTCAGGTTGAGGTTCTCCGGCAGCACCAGGGCGAGCTGGTAGGTCGTCGTCCCGGAGTCGATGCCGATCGTCGCGCCGGCCTCCAGCAGGCCGGCCGCCGCCTGGGCGATGGCCCGCTTCTCCTCCACCATCACCGTTGACTGCACGGCGAAATCGCTGGAGTTCAGCGCCTCGCCGGGCAGCACAGTGACGCCGCCATGCACGCGGCGCAGCCGCTGGCCGCTCTCCAGCCGACTAACATCGCGCCGCACGGTCATCTCGGAAACGTCCAGCGATCGGGCCAGCTCAGCGATGGTGCAGAAGCCCTCGCTCGTGACCAGCTCGAGGATCCGGGCCCGGCGCTCGGGCGCCATCGTGTACTGCAGCGACTGGCCGTCCTCGTGCTCCTCGGCGGCCATCCCCTGGCCCGCCGCCTGGTCCTGATCCGACGTCACCGGGGCGGGTCTCCTTCGTGCATACTGCGCGGCTCCTCGTGCTGCGGGCGAGCCTATGCCCAGATCAGGAGATCTTGCCAAGCCAAGCCCTATGTGTGAATATACACACGTTATTCGTTCAGATACTCACAGATTTCGGTTGACCCCTACCAACTGTCCATCCTCGAAGTCCCCACCTCCCCAGATCAGACGATCCCGGAGCGATCTGTGACTATTCGCACATCATGCTGACCAACGATACGGGACACGCCGCCGGACCGCTGCGCCTGCCAGAAGGCGGGTACGGCATGGTCGCGCTCGATCAGCGCCAGTCCCTGCGCAACCTGCACGCCGAGACCGGCCAGCCCGGCGATGACGACGCCATCGCCGCATTCAAGCAGTCCGCGGTCGCCGTGCTCAGCGAGCACGCCTCGGCGGTCCTGCTTGACCGCGAGCTAGGGCTTCGCGAGGGGGCGCCGCGGCTGGCCCCCGGCTGCGCGCTGGTGGTGGCCGCCGACCAGTTCGTGCAGCCACCCGGCAGGCCGGTCGAGTCCACCGACCTGGACCCGGACGTGACCGCCGAGTACGCGGCCAGCCTGGGAGCGGCAGCGCTCAAGTTCCTGGTGATCTGGAAGCCGGACAGCGGCCGGGCCGAGCGGGACGACGTGGTCGGCCGGTTCCTGGAGGTCAGCCGCCAGGCGGGCGCGGCCAGCGTGCTCGAAGGCATCGTGCGCCCGCCCGCCGGGCGGGGCTGGCGGAGCCAGTCCGAGCATGACGACGGGATCCTCGCTGCCGCCGCCGAGTTTGCCGTGGCCCGGCCCACGATCTACAAGACCGAAGTTCCGGGACTGGGGACCCTGCCCGCGGCAGAGCTGACGCGCCGGGCGCGCGAGATCACCAGCACCTTGTCGTCCCCGTGGGTGGTGCTGTCCTCCGGAGTACCGCCTGCGGACTTCCCTGCCGCGGTCGAGGCCGCGTGCGCGGGCGGCGCCGAGGGCTTCCTGGCCGGGCGGGCCATCTGGGCCGGGTCCATCGCCGCCGCCGACCCGGCCGCCGACCTGCGGGTCAACGCGGTAGCGCGGCTGGAGGCACTGCGCCAGGCCGTGGCAGCGGGCCGGGGACAGCGCGGATGACCGGCCAGCGGGATGGGGGCCCGGCAGTCCTGTTCCTCGGCGATCGCTCCATCCCGGCGGCGCTGATGATCTCGGAGTTCCGCCGGCACGGCTACACCGGTGCCGCCCTGGCTCATGACTGGGGCGTGGCCAGTGACGAGGAGATGGTCGCGGCCAACCGCGATCACGAGCGGCACGGCGTGACCGGCCTGGCCGACGCTGCGGCTCTGCAGCCCGTGCTGGCCCGCCACCGCGACGCCGTCACCGGGGTCATCACCCACTTCTTCCCGGTCTCCGGCGACTTGCTGAGCGAGCTGCCCCGGCTGCGCTTCGTCGCCACCGTCCGCAGCGGAACGCAGAACGTCGACCTGGCCGCCGCCCGCTCGCGAGCAGTAGAAGTGCGCAGTAACCCGGGGCGGAACGCCCCGATCGTGGCCGACTATGCCGTGGGTCTGATGCTGGCCACCTGCCGCGGGATCGCGCACGCGCACCACGAGCTCCTGGCTGGCCAGTGGCTAGGCCGGCAGGAGGCCCGGTCATACCGGACGCTCGGTTCCGAGCAGGTGGGCCTGGTCGGCTACGGGCAGATCGGCCAGCGAGTGGCGCGGCTGCTGCGCGGATTCGACTGCCCGGTGCACGTCTATGACCCGTATCTCGACGCCGGCTCGCCGGCCAGGGCGGGCACCCGGGTTGCCGCGTCCTTGCGTGACCTGCTGGAACGGTGCAGCCTCGTCTCGCTGCACGCCCAGGCCAGCCCGGAGACCCGCCACCTGATCGGCGCGCGCGAGCTGGACTGGCTGGGGCCGGACGGCATCCTGATCAATACCGCCCGCGCCGAGCTGGTAGATGAGCAGGCACTGGTCGCTGCCTTGGAGCGCCGCGGGATCTGGGCAGCTGGCCTGGACGTCTTCAGCGCCGAGCCGCTGCCACCTGGCCATCCGCTGCGCGCAATGCCGCAGGTCACGCTCAGCCCGCACCTGGCCGGGCTGAGCCGGACCGCGGTGCCGCTGGCCATCGGCCTGCTCGCCGGGCGCCTGACTGACCTGCTGCCCTCCGGGACGGCCCCGCCCGCGGCCGTCAGCACCGAGGCGGCCCGGTCATGAGCACCAGGCACCAGGCCGGCATGGCCAGCCAGGCGGCCCCTGGCCCGGTCGTTCCGCGGGCTGGCAGCCGGCTCCGGCTCCGGCCCGTGGCCGAAGTACGCATCGACGGCGGGATGTGGGCCACTCGCCGTCAGGTCAATCGCGAGGTGACGCTGCCCGCCGCCCGCACCTGCCTGGAGGAGGACGGAAGCTTCGACAACCTGCGCCGGGCCGCCCGGCTCATCCCGGACGGCCCCGCGGCCGGGTCCATTGCGGCGGACTCGCATGTCTACAAGTGGCTCGAGGCCCTGGCCTGGGAGCAGGCGAACGGCCCGTCGCCGCAGCTGACGGGCTGGCTGCAGGACACTACTACGCTCATCGAGGCCGCCCAGGAAGATGACGGCTACCTCAATACCCACTTTCGCCAGCCCGCCAGCCGGTTCGCTGACATGGCGCACGGCCATGAGGACTACTGCGCCGGTCACCTCATCCAGGCGGCCGTGGCGCATCAGCGGGTCACTGGCGATGGCCGGCTCGCCGGTGTCGCGGTCCGGTTCGCTGACTACCTGTGCTCGGTCTTCGGCCCGGACGGGCGGCAGGCAGTCCCCGGCCATCCCGAGATTGAGACCGCGCTGATCGAGCTCACCCGGCTGACGGGGCAAACCCGCTACCTCGACCTGGCCCGTTACTTCATCGATCACCGCGGCCTGGGGCTGCTGGCGTGGTCGCGCTACGGCCCGGCGTACTACCAGGATCGCGTGCCGCTGCGGCAGACCCGCACGCCTGAGGGTCACGCCGTCCGGGCCCTTTATCTGGCCGCCGGAGCGGCCGACCTAGCCGCCGAGGACGGCGATGACGATCTGCTGACTGCCTTGACCGGCCAGTGGGACGCGATGGTCTCGAGCAAGACCTACCTCACCGGCGGCGTCGGGGCGCGCTGGGAAGGTGAGGCGTTCGGCGACCCGTTCGAGCTGCCCCCTGACCGCGCCTACGCCGAGACGTGCGCGGCCATCGCCAGCATCATGTGGAGCTGGCGGATGCTGCTGGCCACCGGCCTCGCCGCCTGCGCCGACCTCATCGAGCGGACGCTCTACAACGCCGTACTGCCAGGCATCGGGCTGGACGGAACGCGGTTCTTCTACGTCAACCCGCTGCAGTGGCGCGGCGGCGACAACGCGATGAGCGTGCAGAGCCCCGGCCGCGGGCGGCAGCCCTGGTTCGGGGTCGCGTGCTGCCCGCCGAGCGTCATGCGCTTCCTGTCCTCGCTGCAGCACTACTTCTGCACCCAGTCCAGCGCCGGCGTCCAGGTACATCAGTTCGCGCCTGGCACGATCACCGCCGTCACCGCCACCGGGCCACTCGGGCTGCGCGTCAGTACCGGCTACCCGTGGGAGGGCGAAGTGGCCTTCGAGGTCACAGCCGCGCCCGATGAGGCCACCGAGGTGGCCGTGCGCATTCCTGCCTGGTGCGACGAGGCGACTGTGCGGGTCAACGGCACCGATGCGGGCCCGGCACGGCCCGGCTCCTACGCCGCCATCCGGCGCCGCTGGGCGCGCGGTGACCAGTTGACGCTGGAGCTGCCGATGCCGGTCCGGATGACCCGCGCCGCCGCGGCCATCGACACGGCGCGCGGCTGCGCCGCCCTGGAGCGCGGCCCGCTGGTCTACTGCATCGAGCAGGCCGACACGCCCGGCGCGCCGCTGGGCCAGATCCTGCTCGGCACCGGCGCGGCGGGCACAGCCTGGCGGCCCGGCCTGCTCGGCGGCGTGCACGTCATCGAGGCCCCCGCCGTGATCAGCCCTGAGCACCAGAACGCGGGCTTCCCGTACGGCAGTCGCGCCATGCCGCAGGCCAGTAGCCAGGCCGCGACCGTCACCGCCATCCCCTATTACGCGTGGGCGCACCGCGGCCTGGACGGCATGCGGGTGTTCATCCCCGAGGCCAGGCCATGACCCGGATGCGCCACAGCACGGCAACCAGCACGTCCAGCCTCGCTGCCATCGTTCAGGAGGGACCATGAAACTTGTCGCAGGGCCAGCCGCCCGACCGCTAACCCCGGGCGGCGGCGCGGCCGCGCGCCGCTGGCCGCCGCCGCGGTCCTCGCGTCCGGCGCGCTGCTCACCTCTGCCTGCGGAGCCTCGTCGTCCGGCGGCCAGACCGGCGGGCGTGTGCTGACGGTCGGGGAGAACGACATAGACATCCTGACTTGCCCGGCCTGGTCAAGGAATTCAACCGGACCCACAAGAACCTCCAGGTCGAGAACTCGCTCCGTGGATACCACCGACGAGCCAACCAAGCTGGGAACCGCCATCCGCGCCGGGGACCCGCCGGACCTCGCCATCATGGACGACACCCAGTTCGGGCTCGTTCATGGTCAAGGGTGTCCTGGAAAAGACGACCTCGCAGCTCAAGTCGCTGCCGTTTGCCTCGAGCCTGAACGCAGGCCAGCTCTCCTCGGGTCAGCGAGAACGGCCAGTACTACGGCTTCCCGGCTTACGCCGACCTGTCGATCATGTACTACAACAAGACCCTGTTTAAGAACGCAGGCCTGAACCCGGGCCGACCAGCGGGCTAACTTCACCCAGCTGCTCAGCGATGCGCGGGCGATCACCAAGCTCGGGCACGGCACGTACGGCTTCAGCTTCACCGGGAACTGCGGCAGCTGCATCGCCTCGCCATCTTACCGAACCTGTACCGCGGCAGGCGCCGAACGGGGTCGAGCAGGCCGGTCGCCAGCCAGAAGGCCACCGTCGCCAACAACGGCCCGCTGCGCCAGGCGCTGAGCCTGAGCCGGACGATGTAGCTGATCACCTGGTCCCGGCCTGGACACACCGACAACGGCACCACGTGGGGCGATGACTACGAAGCACGGCAACGTCGGCATCGTGCTGCAGAGCTATCAGTTCACCACGACGCTGCAGAAGGGGGGCGTGCCGCTGGGCTGGGGCGTGGCCAAGATCATCGGCCCTGGCAGCAGCTACAGCACCTATGACGGCAGGGCGGACTTCGGCATCCCCACCGGGTCCGAGACCCGTCCGGTGCATTCGAGTTCATCAAGTGGATGCTGTCGCCGCAGGTGCAGGATCAGTACCCGTCCTACGGGTACACGCCGGTCCGCACCGACCTGCTGACCGCTGCCTACCAGAAGGCCAATCCGCTCGACGCAGTCGCTCTCGCTGCGCTCCAAGCGCGGGAGCCTGCCACCTGGGCGCCTCGGCAGCCGATCGACCAGCCGGTCAGCGGCGCGCTGCCGGAGATGTTCGACAAGGCGGTCTACCAGGGTCAGCTCGGCCCCGCGATCACCGCCAGACAGGCGGCCGTGACGGCGGCCATGAACGCGGCGAAGTAACCCGGCTGGCGGCCGGGCACGAGCCCGGCCGCCAGCGTCAGGCAGCAGACAGGAGGTGCCCATGGTGACGGGCGGCGTCGTCCAGGACGACCAGCAGGCTCCAGCAGGAGCCGGCCGCGCTTCGGCGGAACCCGGCCCGCCGCCCGGCTACGACCCCGGCCACCTCGCGGCGCGAGCGGGCCCACCGCCGAACCGGGCTGCTCGATGGTCTTGCCCGCGCTGCTGGTCGTGGTGGTGTTCTTCATCGCCCCGCTGGTATTCGCGGTCTACATCTCGCTCACCGACTGGCCGCTGATCGGCTCCTACCATTTCATGAGCAGCGAGAAGTTCGTCGCGATCCTGCATGACCCGGTGTTCCGCCAGGCCGTCCTGTTCACCCTGGCCTTCACCGCCATCGTGACGGTCCTGGTGCTGCTCGTCGGCTACAGCCTGGCGGTCCTCGTGCGCCGCCGGATCCGCGGCATCGGCCTGTTCCGGACCCTGTTCTTCCTGCCCACAGTGGTGGGGGGAATGTCGACGCTCAGCTTCATGGCGCTGCTGGAGTTCCAGCCGCGGTCCCGGGTGTCATGACGACTTCGTGCTGGCCCGGCTGCGCCTGATTTCCCGACAGCACGGCCTGGCTGACCTCGCCCGCGCTGTCGCTCATCGGCATCGCGCTGCTCGTTCGTGTGGTCGGGGTCCGGACTGACCATGGTGGTGTCGTAGCCGGCATACAGGCCATCCCGATCGAGGGACTGTACGGCCGCCCAGGTCAAGCGGCCCGGCACTGGTCCCGCGAGCGGCGCATCGTCATCCCGCTGCTGCGCCGGTCGATCACGTTGTCGCTGATCATCTCGGTCATCAGCTCGTTCCTGGTGTTAAAGAACCAGTTTTACGTCCTCACCGAGAAAGAGGCGGGCCGGGTACCTCGACCACCACTGCCGTGCTGTGGCTGTATGCAGTTCGGCTTCGCCCCAGATGCACCTGGGTTACGCGGACAGCCATGTCCCTGGTCGTACTGGTCCTGGTCGTGACGGTCCACACGCCGTCCAGGGCTACCTGCTGCGCGATGCCGTTTCCGACTACTGGGCCGGCCGCGCGGCAGTGATTCCCCGGCCTTCCCCAGATAGCTGCGAGGTACCCAGGTCATCGCCCAGCAACTGACACGGACCGTCGAGCGCCGCCGCCCCCGCGGCAGCAGCAGGCAGCCCGCAGTCCCTCGGCGGCGTCAGCGTCTTGTACGTGGTGCTTGTCGCAATCACGCTGGTCTTTGTCGTCCCGCTGCTGTGGCCGATCCTGCACTCCTTCGAGCCTGACTTGCTGGTCACCGCGGCTCGGCGGGCGCGGACTTCACGCACCTGACAACCGGCAGGAACTTGCCGAACTGTTCGGCGGCAACGTCCAGATACACCTCAGGGCGGCGTGCTGAACAGCGTGGGGTGACCGCCTCTGATCCGTCGCTGACCAGGCCGGCGTGCTGTCCAGCCCCTGGGCGGCTTCGGATTCAAGCAGTCCCACTACCACGGCCAGTCAGCGCAAGTTCTCATCCTCCCCACATGCTGCCGTCCGGGCGGGATGACCCCGCTCCTCCTGGAGCTGCACGTCCTGCACCTGACCAACTCGCTGTACGGGCTCATCATGTCACCCACCTTCCAACCTGCCTCTCGGGCTCTGAGGCATGCGCAACAGCTTCCGGGGAATCCACGGGAGATCGGTGGCGAGTCCGGCGCGGGTTGAACAGGGGCGAGCACGACACGGCTGCTGCTGGGTCATGCTGCCGCTGGGGCTGCCCGGCATGGTGACCGTCTGCATCCTCGCCTGCCTGTTCTACCTCGAGCGAGTTCCTCGCCGCGCTCACGCTGCTGACCAGTGATCATCTGTTCACCCTTCCGATCGCGCTGCTGAGCGTCGGACGGGGACCTGACACCCAGGTCGATTCTCCGCCGTCCTCGAAGCAGGCGCGGTGATCGCGATGATCCCCTCTTAGCGGTATACCTGGCCCTGCAGCGGTACTACATCGCAGGGCCCATGGGGGGCGCAGTAAAGGGCTGAGCACCAGCCAGCACCACAGCCGTGCCGGGCACCGAGCACACCAAGGAGGAGCAGATGAGCGCGTTCGAAGTCCGCCGGGGACCGGTGTCACCACTGGCCACCGAGCGGCTGCAGCTGCTGCCAGGTCGAGGACAGCGGGGTCACCGTCAGCGGCAGCCGGTGGCAGGCCGCCAGCGGGTCGATCGGCGGGCGCGGCGTCCCGCGCCGGAGTGTTCATGCTGGAGGAGTCGGGCCTGCTGGAGAGCCTGCGGGTTGCGGCGGGCCGCGCGGCAACAGGGCCGGAGGTCGTGCGCCGCAACAGGTGGGCCTCTCCCGCGATGCCGACATCTACAAGCTGCTGGAGGCGATCGCCTGGGAGCGGCGCCATGGCCGCGACGCGGCCAGGAGGCGTTCTTCGCCGCCCGCGCCGAGCTGTTGGAGCAGGCTGAAGCAGGCCGATGGCTACCTGAACATCTACTACACAGTAGTCGCGCCGGAGCAGCGCTTCGCCAACCCGGCCGTCTCACACGTACGCGGCTGCTGGCCCAGGCCGCCGTGGCTCCCCTCCGGCAGGTGGCAACGCCGGGACCGAGCTGCCGCCGGCGACCCGGTCGCCGACCTGCTGGCCCGCGACCTGCCGACCACCGCGCTTCGCCAGGCTGGTCGAAGGCCGCGCCAACGCCGATGAAGCTGGGGGGGCTGCTTCAGGGCCACCGGGCGCCGGGACGTCCTGGAGATCGCCGGTGACCTCCTGCAGCAGAGCGGCCGCCCGGACGCTGGCCTGGCGGTCCTTCGCACACCGGACTACTACCAGGACGACGTGCCGGTCGCCGAGGCCGCCACAATCCGCGGCCATGGCGGGGGCGCCCTGTTCCTGCTGTCCGGGGCCGTCGACTACTACACCGAGACCAGCACCCAGCCAATGCTGCGCTCCGCTCTGGCCCAGTGGGACGACATGACCACCACCAAGAGCTACATCACCGGCGGTCAGGGCGCCCGGCACGAGGGCGGGGCTGCGGCGACACCTCCCAGTACCAATGACCCGGAGCGCTGTGAGACCTGTGCCAGCGTTCGCGGCAGTCATCCTGAGCTCGCAGCTCCGGGATCGCCGGTGAATCCCGGTTCGCTGACTTCATCGAGCAGACGCTGTTCAACGCATTCCTGGCTGGCGTCTGGCGAGCAGCAGAGCTCTCGTCAACCACTGCGGGCCCCTTCCAGGTCGGGGCCAGGGCCTGGTACGACTGCGCGTGCTGCCCGCCCAACGTCATGCGCATGATGGCCAGCCTGGAGCACTACCTGGCCACCGCCATCCGCCAGCCTGCAGATCCACCAGGTACCGCCGGCAGCGTCATCCGGGCCGGAGTGCGCGGCCAGCCGTTCGGCCTCCAGATCACCCGGGCTAGCCACGACGGGCAGGTGCGGCTGCGGATGACCGCGGCGCCGGACGGTGCCGCCGGACCTGGCTCTCCGGATTCCGGCCTGGGCGGGCGACGCAACTGTGACGGTGGCTGGCCAGGTGGCCGCGTCGAGCCAGGCGCCGATGGTACCTGCACCTGAACAGGGTGGTCAGCCGGGGATGAGGTCGTCCTCGACCGGCGACTGAGGCCGCGGGCGGTGACCGGCGATCCCCGCGTCGACGCCATCCGGGGCTGCGTGGCCTTCGAGCGCGGCCCGCTGGTGTACTGCTTCGAGGGCGCCGACCTGCCCACCGGGGCCAGCACCGAGGACCTGGTCATACGACCGGGGGTGACGTCCCGGCCAGCTGACCCGGTCGCATCGCTGGCCAGCCCGTGACGCCGCTGCTCGTCCCGGCGGCCCTCCGGGCGCCCGCGCCCGTTGCCGGGTGGCCTACCAGAGGCGGGAACGGTGCCCGCCCGCGGCCGACACCGAGGCACGCGCGATCCCCTACTACGCCTGGCGAAACGCGGCCCGTCCGACATGCGAGTCTGGACGCCGGTACAGCCGTGACCCAGGCATCGCCGGTGACCTTCGTCGGCATAGACGTCGGCCTGAGCAGCACCAAGGCCGTCGTCATCGGCGAAGCGGGCCAGGTACTGGGCTCCGCCAGCCAGGAGATCGCCCGCCACACAGCCGCCGATGGCAGCTGCGAGCGCGACCCCGGCGCGCAGTGGGCGGCGGTGTGCGCGGTGACTCGCTCCGTCCTTGGCGCCGTGCCGGCTGGCAGTGGTCCGCCGGCGGCCGTCGCGGTCTGCGGGCACGGTGACGGCCTTATCCTGGCCGACGCGCAGGGCCATCCCGTGCGGCCTGGCGGTCCGGTCCCTGGATACGCGGTGCCGACTGCTCCTGGACAGATGGACTGCGATGGCCGGCTGGCGGAGTTCGAGAAGCACACTCACCGGGGCGCGGCACCGGGGCGCCCGGTTCCCCGCTGCTTGGCTGCAGGAAAATGAGCCCGGCACTATCCGGGCCGCCCGCCGCCTGATGTTCGTCAAGGACCTGGTCAAGTTGCACCTGACCGGTGCGGTTACCACGGACTACAGTGACGCCGGTGCAGGCCTGCTGCGCCGGGACAGCCCGGAGTACGCCACGGCCATCTGGCCCGCGCTGGGCCTGGAGGACGCCGCCCGGCTGCTGCCCCCGCTGGTCCCCTCGGCCAGCTTCGCCGGGCTGGTTACCGCGCAGGCCGCCGCGCAGACAGGGCTGCCCGCAGGGATCCCAGTCGCCTCGGGCGCCCATGACGTGTCGGCCGCCGTCATTGGCGCAGGCGCGCTGGACCCGTCGCTGGCCTGCGCCGTCGCCGGCACCTGGTCAGTCGACGCCGCGATCACCCCGGCGGGCGAACTCGCCGGGATCAGGCCGACTGGGGCGTGCATCAGCGCTGGTTCGCCGACGGTACCGCGGTCCTGGCGCTGAGCTCCTCGCCATCCGGCGCCGACCTGCTCGCCGGCCTGGCAGCCACCCGCGGCGCCGGCGGTACCGCGGCGCTGCTCGCGGAGATACTGGGCACGGGTGCCCAGGCCGCCACGCCGCGCAGCCAGCCCGGCGACCTGCTCACAGTGATCCCGTCCCTGCGCGGCTTCGGCCGGGCAGCGCGACCGGGGCCAGCGATCCTCGGCTTCCGGCCCGGCCGGCCGGACCAGGACCTGGCCCAGGCCACCATCGAGGCCACGGCCTTCCGGCACCGTCTCGGCATCGAGCTGCTCGGGGGACCCGGCGCAGGGTGCTCCGGACCGCCTGCTGAGATCCGGGTCGCCGGCGGGCTGGCCGCCAGCGAGCTGTGGGTCCAGCTGCTGGCCGACGTGACCGGCCTGCCAGTGCGCGTGGCGGGCACCCCGAGACCGGGGCCATCGGGGCGGCGGCCATGGCTGGCGTCGCTAGCCGAGCCTGGCCGTCGCTGGCCGTCGCGGTCGCCGCTATCACCCGGCACAGCCGGGTCTTTCCCCCGCACCCCGCCCGCACCGCTGCGCTCGAGGACCGCTACCAGCACTACCGGTCGGCATTCGAGGCCCTGACCACCCCCACCGCCAGCCGTCACCGGCAGCGCCGCCATCCGGCGCCGTAACAGCCACAGAGGGAGCGCGATGACACACCTGGCCACCCGCCAGCTCGGCCGGACCGACATGATGATCACCCGCCTCGGAATTGGAACCTGGGCCATCGGCGGGGGCGGCTGGGCATTCGGCTGGGGACCGCAGGACGACGCCGACTCGACCGCCGCCATCCGCCGCGCTGTCGAGGTAGGCCTCAACTGGATCGACACCGCCGCCATCTACGGCCTCGGCCACAGCGAGGAAGTGGTCGGCAAGACAATCGCCGCGCTGCCCGAAGCCGAACGGCCGCTGGTGTTCACCAAGGGCGGCCTGATTCCGAACAGCACCGACCGGATGGGGGCCAGCCGCCGCTCGGCCACCACCGCCTCGATCCGCCGGGAGGCGGAGGCCAGCCTGCGCCGCCTGGGAGTCGAGCGGATCGACCTTTACCAGGTCCACTGGCCGGCTGACGACGCGGCCATCGAAGAGTACTGGGCGACGATGGCCGAGCTCCAGCAAGAGGGCAAGGTCCGGGCCATCGGACTGTCCAACCACAACCTCACCCAGCTGAAGGCGGCCGATGCCATCACTCACGTCGACTCACTGCAGCCGCCGTTCTCCCTGATCCGGCGGGAGGCAGCGAGCGAGCTGATCCCGTGGTGCGCCGCCCACCAGACCGGCGTGATCGTGTACAGCCCCATGCAGGCAGGGCTGCTGACCGGAGCCGTCACCGCCGCGCGCGTCGCGTCCTTGCCGGCTGATGACTGGCGGAGCTCCAACCCAGAGTTCCAGTCACCGCGGCTAGAGGCCAACCTGGAACTGGTCGCCGCCCTGCGCCCGGTCGCCGAGCGGCACGCCGCCACGACCGCCGCCATCGCGATTGCCTGGGTGCTGGCCTTTCCTGGCGTGACCGGAGCGATCGCCGGAGCCCGCCACGCTAGTCAGATCGACGACTGGCTGGCGGCCGCCAGCCTGACACTGACTACTGCTGACCGCGCTGAGATCACCGACGCCCTTGCGGCGACCGAAGTCGGGGCGGGCCCGCTCTCGGCACACGCGTCCGCGTCCGCGGGTGACTCGTGACCTGCGGCACCGCGGGAGCCGGCGGCATAACCCGCTTAAGGACGATCCCCGCATTCCGGGTTCCCGGCGCTGCCACTGACTGTCATACTGCGGTTACAGACAATTCGTGTGGGGGTGCGGGTTCGTGACAGGCAGCAGGCGGCCTGCGGCCTACGTGTGCCCGGCTCCGGGCGCCTGAGAGACCTGGCCCGGCAGCGCGGCTGGCCGATCCCGGCTGTCTCCGCCGACGACAACGCGGCGGCCCGGGACCTTACGGCCCTGGCCCGGCTCGAGGCAGCGATAAAGGCCGGCACGACGCTCTGGTGATCACTGGCCCCGCCTCGGTGTCCGGCCCGGCCGTGCCGCTTAGGCGACTGCTGTCCAGATGTACCCGCAACGGCGTCGCCGTGGCGCTCGTATTCCCGCCACGCCCCCTGGTACCCAAAGTGCTGGCACCACCCGCGGGCGCCGAATCAGCTCCGCCACAGACCGAGCTGTCCGCACAGGAAACCGGCAAAGTCCTCGCTCTGGCAAGGCAAGAAGCACTGTCCGGGTTGTTCTCTGGCTGGCGGATCTGGTCCGACGAGCATGGCTGGCACGCCCGCCGCCGCCAGGCGCGGTACCTGCAGGCCCGCGCTAGCGGCGCCCCGGCCTACTGCGTCCACGCCCGCACCCCGCCGGCCTGGCCGCCCAGCTCTGCTGGCAGCAGGCCGCCGACGACCACGCGTCCCGTGGCTGCCACGCCGGGTGATTCAGCCCAGGCTGGACCACAGGTAGCGGACGCTGAAGCGACCACAATGATGCCGACCAGCGCTGGATCAGCGCACCGGGCAGCCGAGACCGTCGGGGCCCGTTGAGGCGCCAGAAGGCGGACTCCACATCCGAGTCAATTTCAGTGCGAACTGATGTGCCCTGGGTTTCCTGGCGGATCCGTCACCGGCTCGACCTGCTGATCTGCTTACGCCGGTTGCAAATGGCCGCGCAGGAAATCGAGGATCTCGCTGCGCGCGGGTCGGGCGGCCGACACCAGCCGGGGGGTACTGAGGAAACTGTGGGTGGCCTTCGGGTAGCAGGTCAAGCGGGCATCGGTGCCGTCGTCGCGGAGCCGTTCAGCGTACCGGCGTCCCTGGTCATCCAGTGGATCCAGCTCGGCGGTGACGACCAGCGCCGGGGGCAGGTCGGCGAGATTCTCGAACTTCAGTGGAGACACAGTGCGCGGGTCGAGGGTCGACGGCACGCTCAGCTTGCGGCCTGCGCACAACCGAGACAACGGGAGCGTCGGGTTGTCAGCATTGTCGGCGATCGAGGGGTAGTCGGTGAAGGTCTCGGTCCAGTCCGTACTCGGGTAGTTGAGCACCTGGGCCCGTAGCGGCGGGCCGTCCTTGCGGGCACGCAGGGCGATGAGCGCAGCGATCATGCCGCCGGCGCTCTCGCCCATGACCGCGACGGCACCGGCGTCGATACCCCAGTCGATGGCGTTATCGACGATCCGGGCGAGCGTGTCGTAGCCGTCCTCGACGGGCTTGGGCAGCGGATTTTCGGGGGCGAGGCGGTACTCCACCGATACGACCACGGCAGGACAGCGGGCCGCGAGGTGGCTGTTGAGCCAGTCGTTCTGCACGGCGGTGCCCGCGATGAAGCCTCCGCCGTGGAACGAGACGATCAGCGGCAGCATCTGGCCGGCGTTCTTCGGGCGGTGTACACGCAGCATCAGGCGGCGGCCTGGAAGGTCGATCGCGGCTTCCTCGACTCTGGCGTGCCGGTCCGGGCGGCCGGTGACGATACGCGCGGCACGCGACGATGCCGCGCGGTTGGCTTTGTCGCGTGCGTCGATCACCTGATCGTTGGTCATGGCCTCCCAGTCCTGGGTGTCCCTGATGATGCGGGTGCGTAGGGGAGCCTTGCCTCTCACTATGTCCTCCTCGGATTCTATTACGCTACTCATAGTAGCGTAATAGACGGGTAGCCTGACCTGGTGCCGGCTTCCACCCCGCCCACCCCCGGGCGTCCTCGCGCGGACCTCAATGCGACCGTGTTCGCAGCTACCTTGCGCACGGTGCACAAACTGGGCTACGTAAACGCGACAATGGATCGCATTGCGGCGACGGCAGGCATCGCGAAGACGACGATCTACCGTCGATGGCCGTCGAAGGGCGCCCTGATCACGGACTGCCTCCTCGACGCCTTCGGTCCGCTGGAGCCGCTGCCCGGCGACACACGAGACGAGGTCGTATCCTCGCTCGTCCGCCTGGTCGTGGCCAAGATCGGCGAGCCCGGCGTTGGCGCGGCGTTCGCCGGTGTGTTCGTCGACGCCATCAGCGACCCTGCCCTGCGCGGAGTCCTTTCCACGCGGCTGCAAGAGCCGGGCCGGCTCGCGCTCCAAGACGTTCTGGGCCAGCCAGAGAGCCGGGTCCTGCTCATCTTCGACGTCGTGGTGGGAACCTTGCTGCACCGAATGGGCATGACCGGCGAGCCCATGGTCGAGGCCGACGTCACCGCACTGACCGAGATGGTTCAGCACCTACTTCACTGACTGAGAGGGTCATGACCAGTAGCGCGAACGCCAGGTCGTAGTTCCCGTGGATTCGAAGATGTACCCAGCCGCGCTCGGCGGGACCGAGCCATAGGGCAGGCCCGATGGCGCGCTGCTCATGTGATCGCTCTCGGCAAGCGCGTCGGTGGCCGGTTCGCGTGTTCGCAGGTCGCTCCTGCGGACGTTGATCATCAGCAATGCCGTGATGACCGCGACCGTACCCAAGGCCGCCGCAGCCAGGAAACCCATGGCCGAAGCATGGGACTGGATCGCATGCGGGGCGTGGACCGCGGTCGAGTCTTGCCAGGCGGCGGCGGACGCCTTGGAGCCGCCGGCGTGCTCGAGCTGCGTGAACGGTGCCGGACTCCGGGTCCACGGCGGGCTGCAGGCCGTCGCCCCCTAGAGCGCCCGGCAATGTGCGGGGACCTGTGTTAATCGCGACGGTGCGCCATCGCTGCTCGATTCGCCACTGGCGAACCATACTGCGAGCCCGTCAGCCACCTGGGCTGGGCGCCTGGAGCTGCATCACCTGGTTTGCTGCCCACCGGGCGGCTGTCTCGGCGGCGGGCACGTCGGGTGACACCAGCCAGGCCAGTTCCAGCCCGCTGAGGAACGCGAGCATCTCGGTCGCGGTCAGCCGGGGATCGGCGTCTGCGCGCATCTCGCCCCGCGCCTGGGCGTTACCCAGCGTGCCGGCGATGCGGTCGATGGTCTGCTGGTAGTTGCGGCGCAGCCGCGGGCGGAGCAGCCCGTCATCTGCGACGTTCTCGGCGAGCAGGACTGCGAGCAGGCCGACGATGTCTGAGTGGTCGTCCCAGCTGCGGACGATGCCGGAAATGATGTCGAAGATGCCGAGGCCAGGGTCTGGTCCCAGCTGCCAGAGCTGCGTGTCCTCGAACTGGTCGCGGTGGTCGAGAACGGCGTGCAGGAGCTCTTCCTTGGTCCCGAAGTGGTAGACCAGCCCGGCCTGGGAGACGCCGGCCGCCGCCGCGATCTCGCCGAGGGTGGTGCCGCGTGAGCCGGTGCGGGCCAGCATGGCGGTTGCCGCCTCGATGATCCGCTTCTTGCGCGCGTCCCCCCGCGGCGATGATCGTCTGGGGGCAACTGCGCGGGCATTCGTCATCAGCGGGTGATCTCCCTCGGCTGCGTCTCAGTGGCTCACGTGCCATCCCATCCTAGACAACTGACTGGTCAACCAGTATGGTTCGTAAACTGACTGACTAACCAGATTGTTTTGGCCGCCCCGCTCCCCCGCCCCGGCCGCTCGCACCCGGCCGGACAGCCCCTCGCACACCCGTCACGCCCGGAGGCACGATGACCGAGCCTGCGATTCCCGTACCGCACGACGAGGTGCGCCGCTACTTCATGCGATCGACCCCCCAGCCGCCGCCGTGGACGCGCGATGTCGAGGCGCTGCGGCGCGAGACACGACAAGAAGCGCTGGCCGTACGCGGTCACCTGGAGCCCGTGGCAGCGGTAGAGGAGATCAGCATCGCCAGGGTCCCGGCCCGCCTGTACCGCCCCGCCCGGCCGCCGGCGGGCACCAGGCAACTGGACGACGCCGCCGACGGCGTCGTGATCTGGGTGCACGGCGGCGGCTGGATGCATGGCGACCTCGACTGCTATGAGGGCGTGGCGCGGTCCCTGGCTAACCACGCGCGTTGCGCGGTCCTCGCCGTGGGTTACCGGCTAGCTCCCGAGCACCCCTATCCCGCCGGGTTCGATGACGTGTGGGCCGCGATCGAGTGGTCGGCCGCACGGTTCAGCCAGGTGGCCGTGGCCGGGGACAGCTCAGGCGGGAACCTGGCCGCGGCGGCCGCTCTCAAGGCCCGCGACCAGCAGGTCGACCTGGCCGTTCAGGTACTCGTCTACCCCGTGCTGGAAAGCCACATGAACACGCTGTTCAAGGACACCTTCCGGGACAGGTACGCCAGCTTCCTGAACCAGCCGGAATTCGGGGCGGAAGCGTTCGACCGGATCCGCTATATCTGGGACGCCTATGTTCCCGAGCCGCGCCTGCGGGATTGCCCGTACGTATCGCCGCTGCATGCGAGCAGTCTGCGGGGCGTTGCCCCGGCGGTCATCATCACTGCGGAGCACGACATCCTGCGCTGGGAGGCGCAGGAATACGCCCAGCGTCTGCGCCGTGATGATGCCCTGCTCGCGCACCACAATTATGCCGGCCAGGTACACGGATTCTTTCAGATGCGCGGCGTCATGTCCGACGCCCAGGACGCCATAGGCATCGCCGCGTCGCATGTCAACCATGAGCTCACCCGTCGGCGAGCGGCCCGCACTTCCGAGTAACAGCAGGAGCGAGGCCGGCGCTGCGCGCAACAGTCTCGCCGTGACAGTGACGAAGGGGTCTTCATGCACGTCATCCGCAGGCGTCCCGGCACCGGGCGCCGTAACGCCGCACTGGCTATCACGATCACATCCGCCGCGCTCGCCCTGGCTGCCTGCGCTCCCGGTGCCGCGTCGGATACTGCCGCGCCCGCGCCTGCCAAGGCCAGCACCGCCGTCGGCACCGCGCCGGTAACACTGAGCATCCTGGTCTCGACGCCGGACGTTCCCTTGTTCAGCGCGCTGGGCACGGCCTTTCACGCTCAGCACCACAACGTGACCGTCAAGGTCACCAGCCAGGACTTCAATACCCTCGTCACCAGCACCCCGCACATCCTGGCCGGCTCGGACGTCCCGGACATCATCAGGATCGCCTCGTTCGGCAACCTGGTCACGGACAAGCTGCTGACCAGCCTTGACCCGTACGCGAAGGCCTATGGCTGGGACAACTGGCCGCAGTCACAGTTCGCCTCGACCCGGGTGGGCGCTGACGGGAAGCAGCGGGGCACGGGGGCGCTCTACGGCGTCGGCCCGGGGTTCGGCCTGACCGGGATCTACTACAACAAGGCCCTGGCCAAGCGCATCGGGATGACCGGGCCGCCCGCGACGCTCGCCGGCTTCGAGAAGCTGCTCGGCAAGGCCAGGCGCGCCGGGCTGCTGCCGATACTGATCAACGGCGAGGACGGCGGGACTGTTTACCCGCTGCAGAATCTGCAGATGGACTACGCAGGCTCCCCGAAAGCAGTCCAGGCCTGGAACTACGACACGCCGGGTGCGACCATTAATTCCAGCGCGACCGTCAAGGCCGCAGCCACCCTTCAGCAGTGGAGCAAGGACAGATACTTCTCGCCCGCAGCCAACAGCGTTGATCAGACGCATGCTCCGGGGGACTTCACCTCAGGACAGGGAGTCTTCTTTCCCAGCGGGAACTGGCAGGCCCCGGGCCTGGACAAGGCCGGGAAAGGCAAGTTCGGATTCTTCCTGTTCCCCCCGCTGCGCCAGGGCAGTCAGGTTACTGCCATGACGGCAGCGGACACGCTGGCAATCCCGGCCAGGGCCCGGCACGCAGCCGTGGCCGCCGCATTCCTTAACTTCATCCAGACCGATTCACAGGCCCGCGCCGATGCTGTTTCACTCGGCGGTGTCGTTCCGGCCGGCCCGGCCGATGCAGCGATACCCCGCGCGCCGGCGGGCTCTGCTGTCGCCGCCACGGTGGCCGCGTTCCAGCAGCTGCTGAAGAGCAACGGCCTCGTCGACTTCATGGCTAACGCGACCGCATCAATTGAAGTCAATACGCTGCTGCCCCAGACGCAGCTGCTGCTCGCGGGCAAGACCTCACCGAGAGCATTCACGACCAAGCTTCAGAAGGACTACGAGAGTGATCTCGGAAACTGACAATCCGGGTGCGGGGCCCGGCGTCTCGGTGGCGGCCAGGACATCGCCGGCAGCGGCGGGTGATCCGCCGCCGGGCCGCCGCGCCTCGCCAGGCCGGCTGCGCGGCCCGCGGGCCCGCAGCCGGCGCTGGGGCGCGCTGCTGTGGGTCGCGCCGGCCCTGCTGTTCTATGCGGCGTTCGTGCTGTACCCGCTGGCGCAGTCGATTCAGTACTCGTTCTACAACTGGGACGGCATCGGAGTCGCCACGCCCGCAGGGCTCGCCAACTGGCGGGCCGTCTTCACCCAGCCGGAGCTGCTCAGCGCCATCGTGCACGCCTTCGAGCTAATCGTCTTCTACACACTGCTGCCGGTCGGCGCCGGCCTGGCTGCGGCCACCCTCATCCGCGAGCTGCGACCGGGCCCGTTCAGCACCCTGTCGCGGACGGTCCTGTTCATCCCGCAGGTACTCCCCCTGGTAGCCGCAGGCGTGGCCTGGACCTGGATGTACTCATCCAACGGGCTGGTGAACCAGGTCCTGCGGGCCACGGGACTGGGCGGCAGCACCCGCGCCTGGCTCGGTGATTTCACTTTCGCGCTGCCGTCGGTCGGCGTGATCGGCGTCTGGGTCATGCTCGGCTTCTGCACCGTGCTCCTGCTGTCCGGCATCGGCCGGATCGACCCGGCGCTCTACGAGGCGGCACGTCTCGACGGCGCAGGCTGGCTGCGGCAGCTGCGCGCGGTAACCCTGCCCGGGCTGCGCCAGGAGCTCGTGGTCTGCACCACGTTCACTGTCGTCGCGGCGCTGGCCAGCTTCGACGTCATCCAGGTCTCCACGCAGGGCGGACCCGGCTACCAGACCATGGTCCCCGGGGTCGAGATCTACCGGCTCACCTTCCTCGACCAGCGGATCGGCCAGGCCTCCGCCCTGGCGGTCGTTCTGACCGCGCTGGTCCTGCTCATCATCTGGCCCATCCAGCGGCTCGGGCGGACAGATTGAGGCCGGTCGCCAGCATCCGCCGGGAGCGGATCACCCGCGTGCTCCTGCTGGCCTGCCTCATGCTGTTCGCGATCATCCCGCTGCTGAGCATGCTCACCGCGGCCCTCGCCCCGCAGGGCAGCAACCCGCCGGGGCTGAGCTGGCCAGCTCATCCGCACTGGGCCAACTTCGAGGCCGCCTGGAACGCCGCGAACCTGCTCGCGCTGTTCCAGTCCAGCGTCCTCATCGTGCTCGGCGTCGTCCCGGCGGCCGTCGCCATGGCGACGGCCGCCGGATACGGTCTCGCGCAGCTTCACGTCCCCGGCGGAAGGCTCATCTACGGCGTGCTGCTCGCCGGCCTGACGATCCCCTACGAGGCTCTCATCACGCCGCTCTACTACGACATCCAGCGCCTCGGCCTGCTCGGGTCCAGGCTCGCGGTCGTGCTGCCCCTGATCGGCCTGCTCATGCCCTTCGGGGTCTTCTGGATGCGGGCCCACTTCCGCACTGCCGAGACCGCCCTGACCGAGGCGGGCCAGCTCGACGGCGGCACGACCTGGCAGATCTTCCGCCGGATCCACCTTCCGCTGGCCCGGCCTGCCATCTCCGCGCTCGCCATCCTGTTCTTCCTGGCCACCTGGAATCAGTACCTGCTGCCGCTGGTCCTGATTGACGACCCGGCCAAGCGCACCGTCGCCGGCGGCCTCGGCGCCTTCCAGGGCCAGTACGGCACCAACACGGCGCTGCTATGCGCCGGTTCCCTGCTCATCATCGCGCCATCACTGCTGGTATTCCTGATCTTCCAGCGCAGCTTCGTCAAAGCCATCCTGCACGGGGCCATCAGGTAGTCCCCCGGCAAGGCGCATCCGGGATACCCGGCATACCAGCTCGCCACGATCGAGAGGCAAGCCGGCAAGAAGCCAGCAGCGCACTCGCTCCCGGTTCTGAGCGCTGGGCGCTGGCCATCGAATCCCAGGCCTATTGCATGCTCACTCGCCCGTGCACGCAGTCGGCTGCCGGATCTGTACGGCGCAGTGCAGCAGCCGCGTGACGAGGCAAGCCCCGACCCGCCGGCATGGATTCGCAGGTTTAGAAACAGCTCAGGAGCCAGATGCCGGCACCTCCTACAAAGGCGTGATGACCTCTGGCTACCCGTCGGCCTCGCCGTAGCGGCCGGAGTGCGAGCGGTGGACGAACGTCCGGTTGGCGCCCTGAACATTGGCGTTGTCGACCTGGACCAGCCCGTCGCTCTTGGCCCGACGGCCTTGGACACCAGGGTGTAGTCCCCGCCATCTGTGCCTACCAGGCAGAACACCCGCGCTGGCTGCGCCTTGAGCGGTCGTGCTTATTCCGTCCTGCGCTGAGTCGGCCTTCTGCTTGCCAGTACCAGAACCGCAGGGGTCTCAGCAGGCAATCGCGCCCACGTCATAACGTGCCAGCGCGGTGGTGCACCGCACGCACGATAACGACGCTCCCGGTGCTGCAGCAGACTGCGCTGGAGAGTCAGCGCCGTTGCATGCTCGCGGGTAAACCGGCGCGCGTTGTCCTGGGCGGGCGGGCTGGCCATCGTCGGCTCTGGCCCTGACCGCCCCGCGGCAGCACGGGCCATGTGGCCGAAAGGCCGGCCAGTGCCGGAGAGACGAGGGTCTGCCCGGCGGGCCGGTCACGCTCCTCCGCCTGCTGCAGCAGCTGAGCCAGCCGGGCCAAGCTGGCAGCGCATCAGCGTTCCGGATCGGCGGCGAACGCCGCCGCGGCGGCGGCCACGACCTCCTCGTGCGGCACATCGCGCAGGTGCTGGGTCACGTTCCACCGGTGCCCGAACGGGTCTTCGAGCTGGCCATGCCGGTCGCCCCAGAACATGTCCGCCACCGCCTGACGGACCTGGGCCCCGGCCGTGATCGCCTGCGCGAACACCGCGTCGGCGTCAGCGACGTCGAGGGCCAGGACGACCGCCGTGCCGCCGAAGGAGGGCGGCGCGAGTACTCCCATCTCGGGAAACTCGTCCGCGAGGTGGAGCAGCCCGTCGCCGATGCGCAGCCGGACCGACATCAGCCGCCCGTCGGGCGTGGGGATCCGCTCGAGTTCCTCAGCACCAAAGGCATCGCGGTAGAAGGCGGCTGCCCGCTCGGCGCCCTGGACAACGATGTGCGGGGTGATCGGCATACGGCCACGCTAGGCGCGCTGCATCGCGTGGTATTCCACGTTCTTGCCGCATAGCCTTCCGGCATGGAATGCGAGCAGGTCCGGATGTGGCGCCCCGCCGATGAGGACCGCGTCCTGCTGATGGCGGGTCAGACGACGCGCTACGCCATCGAGCCACGGGGCGAGTACGTCTTCGGCGTCGTCACCGGGCAGCCGATGAAGTCACGGCGCGGGCCTGAACGCCGCATGGTGCTGCCCGGCCAGCTCGTCGCCTGGGACCCCTCCGGTGCGCACTCGGGCGCGGCCGTCGATGCCCGGCCCTGGACGGCCCGCCTCATGGTCGTCGAGGCTGCCGATCTGGCCGCGCTCGCCAGTGACGAGGAGACAGCTGTCCTGGCCGACGTTGCCCTCCCCGAGCCAGTGATCCCCGACCAGCGGCTCGCGAGCCGCTTCCTGGCCCTGCACGCCGCCCTGGAGGCACCCGTCACCCGGCTCGAGCGCGACGAACGGCTCGCTGCCTGGCTGCGGGCGCTAGTCGAGTGCTTCCCGGCCGGGCGGCCGAAGCGATCGCAGCTCAGCCCCCGCGAGGACAAAGCACTCCGCCTGGCCTGCGACTACCTCGGCGACCGGCCCGACCGGAACGTCCGCCTCGACGAGCTCGCCGCCATCGCCGGGATCGGCAAGTTCCGCCTCGTCCGGCTGTTCCGTCAGCGAACCGGACTGCCGCCCCATGCGCTGCAGCTCGCGCACCGGATACGGATGGCCCGCCGCCTGCTCGAGTCCGGCCAGCCGATCGCCGAGGCCGCTGCCGCCGCTGGCTTTGCCAGCCAGAGTCACCTGCACCGCCACTTCCGGCGCAGCCTCGGCATGACCCCGGCCGAGTACCAGCGGCGCTTCAGCGCCTGACCGGATCCGCCCGCCTGACCGGATCCCGCCGCCGGGCACCGGATCCCGCCAGCCCCCGCTGCGAGCGTGCTGTGGCGGGCTTCCCGGAGCCCGGCCCGGCCGGGCGGCCTCTTGCTGTTATCAGCCGGAGGGCTGGCGGCCCAGGCCGGGCGGCTCCCGGCCGGCCAGCAGCCAGCCCGCCGCCGCCGCCAGCAGCGGCAGCCCGGCCACGATGATGACCAGGTTCAGCACCGGCACGCTGGCCAGGCCGGACAGGCCGCCGTTGAACGAGCTCTTCCACAGCCACGAGGCGACCGCCAGGTAGCCGGCCACCGTCCCGAGCACCGCGCCGGTCAGCGCCAGCGCGCCGGCGGTCACCGCGGCGAGCGTGCGCCGGGTCGCCGGGCTGGCCCCGGTCGCGGTCAGCGTGCGCAGGTCGCTGGCCCCCTCACTGCGGATGAGCCCGACCGTCATGGCCAGGATCCCCAGCGCCAGGGCGATGCAGAAGACCGTGGCCCAGTTGATGATCGTCGCCGCGGTCGGCACGCTGGACCGGGTCTCGATGCTCAGGCCCGCCGCGGCCGCCGCGGACTGAGCGCTGCTGATCTGGCTCGCGGTGAGCGAGTGCGGGGCCTGGATGAGCCAGCCGGCCGTTGTCAGCGTCAGGCCGAGGGCGCGGACCGCGTGCTCGGTGATGACGGTGTTCGGCGCGGAAGTGCCGGACGGCAGGCTGGCGACCTGCTGGATCGGCGGGCTGGCCACGCAGGAGCCGGGCAGGCAGGCGAACCCGTGCTCGGCCCCGCTCTGGGTCGCGCCCGGGCCGCCGAGGCCGGCGCCGTGCAGCAGCTGCATCTTCGTGGTCGTGGCCAGCCCCGGCCGCATGGTCAGGATGTCGGCCGCCGGGCTGATGCTGGCGTTACTGATGCCGAAGGCGCGCAGCAGCTGCGGGGTGGCGAGGTAGACCTGGCCGGACCAGTTGCGGCCCGGGGCGGCGTGCAGGAGGCCGGCGTCGGTGGTCTGCAGCTGGATGACCTCGCTCGTGCCGAGCGCGGCGCCGATCGCATGCGCGGCGCGGGCCATCGCCGCCGGGCTGGCCGGCGCCTGGGTGGCCGGGCCGCCGCCGCCGCTCGCGCCCGGCGGTGGCCCGCCCTTGCCCGCCGGGGTGTAGGCGATGAGCTGGTTGCCGGCCAGGTTGGGGCCGGCGTAGTCCAGGTCGTTGGCGTACCGGGACGCGGCCAGTACAGAGATGATCACCGCGATCAGCACGCCGACGGTGATGGCCGCCAGCGCCGGGCCGGACCGGGCCCGGTACCTGTCCAGGTCGCGCAGGGCCAGGCGGACCGCGACCGGCGCGTGCCGGCCCAGCCGGGCCACGGCGGTCAGGCTGAACGGGGCCAGCAGGATCACCGCCGCCAGCAGTGCGATCAGCCCGAGCGCGAGCTCCTTCGTGTTCGGCTGGGCGCCGGTGCCGCTGGCCGCTGACAGCGCGAACAAGGCGCAGGCGGCGGCCAGCAGCGCGGCTCCGGGCACGGCCGAGCGGTGCAGCGGCCGGGGCGGGACGGGCCGCCCCGACAGGGCGGCCGTGATCGGGGTCCGGGTGATGGCCCGGGCAGGCCGCGACGCTGCGCCGTAGGCCGCGACCACGGCCAGGACCATGGCCGCGGCGACCACCAGCCACGGCAGGCTGAAGGTGCCGATCTGGTGATGGGCGCTAGCTTCCAGGCTGGGCCGGTAGGCGAGCCACCCGGCCACGGCCAGCGCGGCCCCGGCCAGCGCGCCGGCCGCGCCGGTCACGGCGCCGTTAGCCCGGACCACCATGCGGACGTGCCGGTCGGTCGCGCCTACCGCCTGCAGCATCCCTAGTGAGCGCAGGCGGCGCTGGGCCAGCACGGTGAAGCCGCCGGCGGCGACCAGGGCGATGAGCAGCATCCCGACAACGAGCCCGGCGATCGAGATCGTCTGCGGGTTGATGACATTGGCCGGGCGGGCCGTGGCGAGGTCCTGGACGCTGGGCCCGATGTCGGCCGGGGTCAGTCCCGGGGCGTTGAACAGCACGGTGACCTGGCTCGGGGCCCGGACCTGGCCCGGCGCGACGAGAGCAAACTCATCGATGGTGTTCTGCGGGTTGGCCACGATGCCGGTGACCTGCCGGGTGGCGCCGCCCTGCCGCCACTGGCTGCCGATCCGCAGGCCCAGGGTGCCGGCCAGCCCGCGGGTCAGCGCGATCTGGCCCGGGCCGGCCGGGTAGTGCCCGGCCTCCAGCGCGAGCATGGGCCGGCTGAACCGGCCGCCTGGCTGCTCTGCGCGCAGCTCGTAGCTGTCGACCGAGCCCGGGATCGGCAGCACCTGGTTGTCGATCACCTCGACTGCGCCGAAGCGCTGCCGTAGCGCTGCAACCTGAGCCGTCAGGTGCGGGTCAGGCGCGTGGAAGGCAGCCAGGTCGGAGGCGGTGCCGAAGGTCGCGCTCAGGGAGGGCGGCGTGCTGATCGACACCGCCGCGCCCAAGATGGTGGCCGCCACCGCCGCGGTGATCAGCGCCAGCACCAGCAGCTGCTGGCGCCACTCGCGGCGGAACAGCCGCCAGGCCCAGCGGATCACCGCCCGGCGGGCCGCCGCCCCGCCGCCAGCGCGGGCCGGGACCGGAGCAGGGACGCTGCGCTCGCGCAGGGCAGTGCTCACTGCTGCGCTCCCGGCGTGAGCAGCGTCTCGGGGCCAGGCTGCGGCGCGGTCTGGTCGATGACCTGCCCGTCGCGCAGGAACATCACCCGGTCGGCCCACGACGCAAGCTGTGCGTCGTGCGTGACCACCACGGCCGCCACGCCGCGCTTGCACGCATCGTGGATCATCCGCATGACCGCCTCGGCGTTAACCGAGTCCAGAGCGCCCGACGGCTCGTCGGCCAGCAGCACGCTGCGCTGTCCCGTCACCGCGCGGGCAATGGCGACCCGCTGGCGCTCCCCGCCGGACAGCTGGTCGGGGAACAGCCCGGCCCGCTCGGCCAGGCCCAGGCTGTCCAGGGCGGCCAGCGCGGCGGCGTGCGCCGTGCGGGCCGGGGTCCCGTCCAGCTCCAGCGGCAGGCCGACGTTCTCGGCCGCGGTCAGCCCCGGCAGCAGGTTGAAGTCCTGAAACACGTAACCGACCGCGCGGCGGCGCAGCCGCGCCTTGTCGTTCCGCGACATCCCCGACAGCGCTCTGCCGCCGATCACGACCTCGCCGCTGTCGGGATCCTCCAGGCTGCCGGCGATGGTCAGCAGGGTGGACTTGCCCGAGCCGCTCGGGCCCATCACCGCCACCATCTGCCCGGCCGCCACCGACAGGCTCACCCCGCGCAGTGCCTGCACCTCGGCAGGCCCGCTGCCGTAAGTCTTGACGACGTCCCGTAGTTCCAGCGCGCTCACCGGTGCGACCCCCACCCGGCGGCGCAGCCGCGGCAGGGCGGCCGGCGCTGGACCGGGCGGCTGCGCCCCGGCCCGCTTGATCCGCCCGTCGGCGGCGTCCAGCCAGCGGACGAGCGCATCCAGCCGGAACAGCTCGGCGTCCACAACCAGGGCCACGCTCAGGTCAAAGTCCGCCTCGTCGTCCTTGATCCGCGTCCACTGCTGCATCAGCTGGACCAGGTACCGGCGGTGGGCCTGGATGACCTCCCGGACATCGGTGCCGGGCACCTGCCGGGCCACCAGCACCTTCATCACCAGCTCATCGCGGGGCGGGGCGGACAAGTCCGGCGGGGTGCGCAGCCAGCTGGCCAGCTCCGCCGCGCCGCCGGCGGTGATCCGGAACGTCTTCTGCGGGCTGTCCTCCTCGGCGCCGTCGGACTCGGCCAGGCCGTCCCGCTCCAGCCGCTGCAGCGTGGTGTACACCTGGCCGACGTTCAGCGGCCACACCTCGCCGGTCCGCGCCTCGAACTCCTCGCGCAGCTGGAGGCCGTACTTGGGGCCTTCGCTGAGGAGCGCCAGCAGCGCGTGCCGGACGCTCACGACAACTCTCGATCTCGTAGCATGCCGAGGATAATACTCGGTATACAGGAGCATGTCCACGCCCTCGCGCACGGGTCAGTGCACGCGCCGGCCAGTCCCCGGAATCCCCTGCGCGCCGGCCTTCCCGGCCGGCCGCCGCAGCACGCAGGTCCGCTGCGCACCTGCGCGGGGCCCGCTGTTTCTCACCCGCAGCGGGTGAAGTTCCCAGCCGGGCGGCCCTGGCCGGATTGCGCTGGGTGACCGGCTGAGGGGCGGGCATGCTCGCCGGGGTTCAGGCGTAGATGCGTATTCGGAAGAGCCGCTATACCGCAGCACCGCCCGGCGATCCGGGCGGCGCCGAGGGGGGTTTTCCAGTGATCCGCAGGTGCCTTGTCGCCGTCGTGGCCGTAGCCAGCATCGCCGTTCTCGCCACCACTATCCTGCCGCCGGGCATGGCCGGAGCTCAGTCCGCCCGGCCCGCCGGGACCGCCGCGGTGAACCCCGGCCCGGACCCGCCGCCCGCGCCCCCCAACACCATCGGGGACGGGTACCGCCAGCACGCGGACCTGCAGTTGTCCCCCGACAGCCTGGCCAGCTCCGCGCGGCGGTGTGCCTCCTGGGCCAGCAAGGCCGGCTTCACCAACAACGGCAGGCACGGGCGGCTGGTCATCGCCGTGGCCATCGCGCTGGCCGAGTCCGGCTGTTACGCCAAGGCCTGCTTTGACAACACGACCCGGCGCCAGTGCACGCCGCAGGGCACCCGGAACAGCCGCGACTCCATCGACCGCGGCGCGTGGCAGATCAACAGCCACTACTGGAAGCAGATCACCAACCACTGCGCCTACTCCGGGCAGTGCGCCGCCCGGCACGCGTTCATGATGGTCGCCGAGCGCGGCACCTACTTCAAGCCGTGGGTCACCTACACCACCGGCATCTACAAGCGCTACCTGCCCGCCGCCCGCGCCGCCGTGAGCCGGCTCGAAGAGCGGGACGCTGACCAACTACTTCAAGGGCATCTGCGCCGCCTACCCGACGGACCACCGGCGGGCGAAAGTCCGGGTGGGCCACTGCGGCGGCGCCGCGCGGGACCAGCAGTGGTTCCGGTACCACGCCAAGCTGATCACCCACCGGCACCTGTGCCTGGGCGCCAGGTACCGGCACTCGGGCACGGTCACGCTGCAGAAGTGCAACGGCCGGTGGCGGCAGCAGTGGTGGGCGCGGGACGGCTGGAGCCTGTACAACCGGGGCGCGCACCGGTGCCTGACCGACCCTGGTGCCTCGCGCCGGCGGGGTCACCCGCTCAGCGTCGGCAAGTGCATCGACCGGCACCGCAAGCGCTGGTTCCGGCCGTAATGCCGCGCACCTGGCCGCAGGCGGTGCGCCGGGCCAGGTTGCGTTAAATCCAGTTGCCGTGCGGCCGCCCGGGGTGTCACCCTCGGGGGGCCGCACGTCAGCATGCGCTGGCTCGGGCTGCGGGGACTCCCCCGGGCCCGCGGACGGAAAGGAGGGCCGGTTGATGGTGCCTGTCACGCGCTTCACGCTGCCCGCCTTTCACGTCTGCCCGAGGAGTTCCTCCCGTGCCCAGTTCTGCCTCCCGCCGCGGCAAGCGGCGGCTTGACGACGACGAGCCCACCTTCGCCCCGCGCGGTCACCGCCGCTCCCTGCCCGCGCTTGACGCCTTCGACGCCACCGACGGCCTGCCCGACGGCGACCGCTGGTCGACCTGGGACCGGTCGATGGCCGGCGAGCGCGGCCCGCAGCCCTACCCGGAGTGGCTGGTCACCGACCTGGCCGCCACCGACACCGAGCTCGGCATCCTGAAGACCGGCAAGGAAGCCGACGTCGCGCTGCTGCGCCGCGCCGTCCCTGACGGGCCGGCCTGCCTGCTGGCCGCCAAGCGGTACCGGTCCGCCGAGCACCGCATGTTCCACCGCGACAGCGGCTACCTGGAGGGCCGCCGGGTGCGCAAGTCGCGGGACAACCGCGCGATGGCCCGGCGGACGACCACCGGCCGCGAGCTGATCTCCCGGCAGTGGGCCACCGCCGAGTTCGGCGCGCTGGCCCGGCTGTGGCAGGCCGGCGTCCCGGTGCCTTACCCGGTGCAGGTGACCGGCACCGAGCTGCTCCTGGAGTTCATCGGCGAGCCCGACGGCACCGCCGCGCCGCGGCTGGCTGAAACCCGGCCGGAGGACGGCGACCTCACCGCGCTGTGGGATCAGCTCGTCACCGCGCTGCTGGCCATGGCCGGGCTGGGCCTGGCGCACGGCGACCTGTCGGCCTACAACCTGCTGGTCCGGGACGGGCGGCTGATCCTCATCGACCTCCCGCAGATCGTGGACGTGTTCGCCAACCCGCAGGGGGCGATGTTCCTGGAGCGCGACGCTGCCAACGTGGCCAAGTGGTTCACCGCCCGCGGCCTGGCCGGGGCCAGCCCGGCCCCGGACGAGCTGCCCGGCCTGCTGCGCCGCGAGGCCCGCCTCGGCTAGCCCGGATACGGGTTATGCCGGGGCGGCGAGGACGTCGGTGGCCTGGTGGCCGGCGGAGACCCCGTCGACCAGGATGACGTCGCTGTCGGAGTTGTCTGTCCGCAGCGGCGCGATCTGCTGGTAGGCCGCCGACCGGTACCAGCCCTCGGCATCCTCGCGGCTGGGGAACCCGATCACGATGAGGAAGCCCGGCCAGGTGCCCTCCAGCACCTCGGGCTCGCTGCCGTGCACGATAAACCGGCCACCAAACGGCGCCAGCGTGTCATCGATCCGCTCCAGGTACTCGACGATCGGCGGGCCCGGCGTGACCTGGCGCATGTGGGCAACGGCAAAGGCAGTCATGGACTTCTCCAGCCTGGCGTGGTGATCAGTACAGCTATCAGCCTGGCCAGTACCGGCGACCACCGGCAATTACCTCTGAGGTCAAGCCTGGCCGGCCAGGCCGGACCCGGCGGGCTCGCCCGGCTGCTGCGGCCTCATCGTGTCTCCATCGCCGCCAGGCGGCCCGCGGCCGCCCGTCGTCCTGGTATCCGTAGATTGTCCGGTGTGATTGAGGTAGCCGAGTACGACCCGGCCTGGCCGCGGCAGTTCGAGCAACTGCGCCGCGAGTACGCCGCCGCGATGGCGGCGGCGGGCGTTCCCGTGCTGGCCATCGAGCATGTGGGAAGTACCTCGGTGCCCGGCCTGGCCGCCAAGCCGGTCATCGACTGCGACATCGTGGTCGCTGAGCCGGACGTGGCCGCGGCATCGCAGGTCCTGGTCAGCCTCGGCTTCACGCCGGAGGGCGAGCTGGGCATCCCGCTGCGGTGGGCGTTCAAGGAGCCCGCGCGGCTAGCCGGGACCAATACCTACGTGATCGTCGCGGGCTCGCTGTCGCTGCGCAACCACCTGGCCGTCCGGGACATCCTGCGGGCTGACCCGGACCTGCGGGACCGGTACGCCGCGGTGAAGCAGCAGGCCGGCGCTACGGCGGCGGACATCGACGAGTACGGGCGCGGGAAGAACGCGGTCATCCAGCAGATCCTCGCCGCGGCCGGCCTGACCGACGCCGAGCGCGCCGCCATCAACGGCAATCAGGTGCCCTCGCACACCGAGCTGCCCCGCTAGCGACAGCCCGGCCGGCCGATCATCGGGTCAGGGCGCTCCCGGCGTATTCATGCGACGCCGGACCGCATCGCTTCCGACATCTGGAAGGCGTTGAAGCGCTGCCCGGTGGCAAAGCTGGCGTCGATGCCCGCGAGGAACGCGAAGGCGGGCGCCAGCCGCGACGGGGGCACCGCGCCTGCCCACATTTCCGGCGTGTAGTGACTGTGAGACATGGGCGTATCGATCGGCTTGCCGGTGGTGATCGTGTTGACCGCGATGTTGAATTCCCGTCCCTCCAGTGCCAGGACCCGCATGAGCCCCTCCTGGCCATGCTTGCCGGGCGTATAGGCCGTCTCTTTCACGAACCCCTGGAGCGCCGAGCCCGAGGAGACGTACACGATGCTCCCCCGGCGCGCCTGCACCATCCCCGGCCAGACGGCCTGCGACAAGATGAACGCGGCCTGCAGGATGATGTCGACCTCGCGTCGCCAGTCCGCAAATGTGACATCGAGCATCGACACCTCCTTGAGCACGGCGGCGTCATGGATCAGCGCGCGGGGCGGCCCGTAGTGCTCCAGCGCCTGCTGAACTGCCTGCTGCGTGGCGGCCGCGTCGGCGAGATCGACGACCAGCGGCAGCACCTCCGTGGCCGGCGCCAGCTCGTCCGTGATCTCCCGGAGCCTTTCCGCCTGCACGTCGAACAGGGCCAGGCGCTTGCCGGCCTTAGCCAGCTCGCGGGCCACCTCGCGGCCCAGGCCGTCGGCCGCCCCGGTCAGGAAGACCACGGCGTCATCCATTGGCTTTCCTGACAGCGCCGCTGCGCTCCGGCCCGGCCTGGCGGTCAGCCACGGGTGGCCTCGGTCACATCGGCCGCAACCGCCACCACCTTGCCGGGCGCCTCGATCCGGGCGATGGTCGGCCTCAGCAACGCCAGGCAACTGCGCTCGTACGGGGCCACGAACTGCTGGATCACCTGGCTCGACACGGGATCCAGGAGCTCTCCGATCAGCGTGCCGGCCTCGACCACGGTGGCCAGCCCGCGCTCCCGGATGACGGGCTGATAAATCCCCGGCACGGACACGGCGAACGCGGTCATGCCCGTGGCCACCATGGGATCGGGTCCTGCCGCATCGACCGGCGTCAGGACTCCGGCCCGGCCCAGGGCATGCCGCAGGCCCGTCGCCACAGCCTCGATGCGCTCGTCCTCCCACTCGCCGCGCCCGCCCATCTCGATCCAGACGGCCGTGGCTCCCTGGGCCCGGGCGTACCCGGTCAGGCTGGCCGGGCGGTCCGGGCCGTCGCAGATCAGGGGTGTCCGCATCCAGCTCGCCAGCTCGTGGCTGCCGGGGAAGCGGTACGTGAAGCAGTTGACGTTCCAGCTCCCGCCACCATGGACGTCGAGGACGACGTCCGACCCGTCCAGGGCCTTGTCGGCCAGCAGCCGCGCCAGGCGCTGGGTGTGGGTGCCGGTTGCGTCCCCGCCGAAGGAGTTGTTCAGGTCCAGGGGGTCCAGCTCCGCCTGCCGCGCGTCGGCCTCGGTCGCGAGCGGGTTGGCGACCGGCACGACTCGCAGCGTCCCGGTGAGCTCACTCGCCCGGACCCGGCTGAGCATGCGGTTGATCGCGATGGTGCTCCACGGCCCCTCGTCGCCATGCACGCTCGCCGTCAGGACACCGACCGGGCCGCTGTCTCCGGCGGTGCCGATGCGCACGGGCACATGCGTGGCAGCCAGGCCGGCAACTACCTCATAGGTCGTCCAGTCGAGCACGTCAGCGAGCGTCTCATCCGCCACTTGCAGCCTCCTTATAGCTCTGGTCATCATGCGGGCTGCCCGGATTTGCGGTCAAGATCACCAGACGCGGCGGTATGCGGACGACCTAGCGGTGCTGCCGGTCGATCAGGGCCTGGATGCCGTCCAGGATGCGGTCCACCCCGAACAGGAACTCGGCCGTCTCGTCGTAGCCCGACGGCGCGTCCCCCATCTCCTCGGCCCAGGCCAGCCGGTACAGGCGGGGGAACCGGTCGGCGTCCACCAGCTCGCGCACCAGCGCCTCGAAGCTCCACGCCGGCGGAGCATCGTCGCCGGCGGCCATCGACCTCGGCCGCCGCGCGCGCGGCGTCGTTGGCCATCCGCGCCTCGCTGAGGGTGTAGGAGCTGAGCAGGCCGATCACCCGCAGCCTGTCCTCATCCGCCAGGCCGGAGTCATCCAGCGCCTCCAGCCCTTTCTCCACGAAGGTCAGCGAGTTCGGCGCCAGCGGCGGCGCGGCCATCGGCATCTGGGTGATCCACGGATGCTGGTCAATGAGGGTCCGCTGGGTGATGGCCCAGGCCCGCAGCCGCTCGCGCCAGGTATCGCCCTCCAGCACCAGCTCGTGCGAGCCCTGCGCGCTGTCGTTCCACATCAGCTGCAGCAGCTCTTCCTTGCTGGCGACATAGCGATACAGCGACATGGTGGTGAAGCCGAGCTCCTTAGCCACCCGGGCCATCGACAGCGCGTCCAGGCCCTCGGCGTCGGCCACCCTGATGGCGGCCGCCACGACCTCGCTGACCGACAGGCCGCGCCGCGGCCCGCGGCTGCCCTCCTCGCGGCGCGCCCCACAGCAGGTCCAGCCCCGGCGGCAGCGGCGGCCTGCCGCCCTCGGGCTGCTCGCCCGGCGGCCTGCCGCCCGGCTTCTGCGGCACGCGCTCCGGATCCGTCATCCGGATCGCCTCCTTATGCGCTTGACGATAACTGTGTACCCCACATACAGTTCAGTGTATGTCATACACAGTTAACGCCTCGGGGATCACTAAGTCCTTCGGCGGGCACACCGCACTCGATCACGTCGATCTTGCCATCGGCACGGGCTCGGTCTTCGCCCTTCTGGGGTCGAACGGCGCGGGCAAGACGACCATGGTCCGGATCCTGGCCACCTTGATCCGGCCGGACTCCGGAACCGCCACCGTGGCCGGCCATGACCTGCTGCGCGACCCGGACGGCGTCCGCGGCTCGATCAGCCTCACCGGCCAGAACGCAGCCGTGGACGACAAGCTGACCGGCCAGGAGAACCTGGAGATGATGGGCCGCCTGCTGCACCTGGGCCGCCGCCGGGCCCGGACCCGGGCGGCCGAGCTGCTGGCCGTCTTTGACCTGGAGGACGCCGCCGGGCGGCGGGCCGGGACCTACTCCGGCGGCATGATGCGGCGGCTGGACCTGGCCATCAGCATGGTCGAGCGGCCGGAGCTGGTGTTCCTGGACGAGCCGACCACCGGGCTGGACCCGCGCAGCCGCGAGCAGGTCTGGGGCACCGTCCGCGAGCTGGCCGACGACGGCGTGACCATCCTGCTGACCACGCAGTACCTGGAGGAGGCCGACCAGCTGGCCGACACCATCGCGATGCTCGACCACGGCCGGATCGTCGCCCAGGGCACGGCCGATGAGCTGAAGGCCAGCGTCGGCGCGGAGGTAGTCCGGCTGCAGTTCGGCGACTCCGGCAGCTACCGCCGCGCGCTGGCAGAGGTCGAGCCGGTCCGCTCCGACAGCCGCCTGCGGCTGATCGAGGTCGCCTCCGGCGGGTCTGCCGCGCACGTCCGCGAGCTGCTCGCCCACCTGGAGGCGGCCGGCGCCCCGGCGGCGAAGGTGTCCACGCACCGGCCCAGCCTCGACGACGTCTTCATGTCCCTGACCGGCGACCGCGCGCCCGCGGCCGCCGCCCCCGCGAGCCCGCTGGAGCTGACCCGATGAGCATCGCCTACGCCGTCTCCGACGCCAACGTCATGGTGACCCGCTGCGTCCGCCGGTCGCTGCGGGATCCGGAAGCCTTCTTCACCGCGCTGATGCTGCCGATCGTGCTGATGCTGCTGTTCGTCTACGTGTTCGGCGGCGCGCTGAACACCGGCACCAAGTACGTCGACTACGTGGTCCCCGGCCTGATCGTGCTGTGCGCGGGGTTCGGCGCGGGCACCACGGCCGTGGCCGTGGCCACCGACATGTCCAACGGGATCGTGGACCGGTTCCGGTCCATGCCGATCGCCAGCTGGTCCATCCTGCTCGGGCACATCGCCGCCAGCCTGGCCCGCAACCTGCTGGCTACCGCGCTGGTCATCGGCGTGGGCCTGGGCATCGGCTGGCGCCCGGACGCCTCGCCGCTGCAGTGGGTCGCCGCCGCCGCGATGATCGTCGGGTTCATCCTGGCGCTGTCCTGGCTGGCCGCGGCGGTCGGGCTGCTGGCCGGCAGCCCGGAGGCAGCCAACTCATTCACCTTCGTGCTGATGTTCCTGCCGTATGTGAGCACCGCGTTCGTGCCGGCGCACACCCTGCCCGGCCCGCTGCGCGCCTTCGCCGACCACCAGCCGTTCACCTACATCGTCGAGACGATGCGCGGACTGTGGATGGGGCACACCTCGACGGGCGCCAGCACCGGCCACGACGCGCTGATCGCGGTCGTGTGGTGCGCGGGCATCCTGGTCACCGCGATCTTCTCGGCGTCCTGGCTGTTCCGGCACCGCACGGCCAAGTGACCAAACGGATTTCCGGGCGGCGGCGCGGCCGCTCAGCTGGCCACCTCGGCCGGCTGAGCGGCCGTTTCCGTCAGCGCAGCCGCGCGCCGGCTACCGGGCGCGGGCCAGGAACAGGTCGCTGAGGTGCAGCATGGCGATGCTGCCGCCGCGGGTGTCGAGCACCCGGCCGGTCTCGGCCAGGACCTGCTCGCGGCGCTCGTCGGGCAGCACCCGGTACACCGAGACGGAGGACAGGAAGGCCAGGTAGCGGCCGGTCTCGACCCGGGCCTCCTGGCGGAACCGGACGGCGCGCAGGCCGGTGAAGCGGCCATCGCGCCGGCACTCGGCTTCCGGCCAGCCGTCGTCCTCCCAGCCCGGCTGCTCGCCGTAGCCGGACGCCAGCATGGCGTGCGGGGAGTCGGCTACGCCATAACGGCGGTCGACCTCGGCCAGTTCCTCGTGCAGGCCGCCGTCCAGGACGCCCAGCGGGTTCCAGAACAGGGCCACCGCACCGCCTGGCTCGAGCGCGGCGTGCACCAGGTCCCAGCGCCGGCCCGGGTCAAGCCAGTGCCAGCAGGTGGCCGCGAGCAGCAGCCCGAAACGACGCCCGCGCGGGTCCCACTCCTCGAAGCCGCCGACCTCGACCTGGACCCGGGGGTAGGCGGCGGTGTTGCGGCGCAGGACCGCGGCCATCCGCGGGTCCGGCTCGACGCACACCAGCGGGATCCCGCGGACCGCGAACGGCACGGTGGCCTTGCCGGTGCCCGCGCCGACCTCGACCGCCGCGCGATCCCCCAGCGCCGCGTAGTCCAGCACCTCGGTGACCAGGGCCGCTGCGTACCCCGGCCGGGCAGCGTCATACTCCTCCGCGGCCTCGCCGAAAGTCCGGCTGGGCACCCGCCCGGCGGCCTCGGCCGGGCTCACCGGGCCAGTTCCGCCAGGCTGACCGGCCAGCTCAGCCGCAGCAGCTCGCCCGGCGGCAGGCCCGCCCAGGCTGAGACCAGCCGCCGGGCGCCGGAGATGGCCAGCTCGATCGTGGCGTCATCCAGCCGGGCCAGCAGGCTGGCCACCCGCTGCTCGTAGTCCGCATCCAGCGCGCCGCCCGGCCCGCGGCCCGGCGCCAGCCGGGCGCGCACCCCGGCCGGGGTGTCGGGCCCGTCCTGCCAGCGGTTGAGCACCGCGTTCGTCGCGGCCTTGGCCACCAGGTGGCCGGTCCAGTGCCGGGCCCCCAGCTCGTCCAGCGGCAGGTCAGTGACCAGCCGGGCACGGCGCCCGCGGCTGCGCGTCCTGGCCTGGTTGGCGGCGGCGAACCCGCCGCGGGCCAGCACGCCCCACAGCCCGTCATTGATCCCGAACAGCGACTCGACGACCAGGTGCGGCAGGTCGTGCACAACGTGGACGGCCACCTGGCGGCTCTCGCCGCCCGGCAGCTGCATCCAGGTCCGGTCCAGGGCGGAGGTCTCGCCCTTGACCAGGGTGATCGCGGTCACGGCGCCATCCTGCCCCGCCGCCGCCGGTCCGGCTAACTGTTTACCGGTCCGGCCCGCGCCCGGCGGCTGCCGCTTCTTGCTGTTATCACGGGATGCGGCCGGCGAGCGGACCGGGGCCGGGACCGGCGCAGGCGGCGCGCCAGACCGGAGGGACAGCGGAAGGCACGGCGCTGAGTTTCGCCGGGCGCTAGCGTCTTAGCTGCCATGGAGACCACCGAGCGGCAGGCACCGCACACAACCGGATACGCCGACGTCAACGGCCTGCACATGTACTACGAGGTGTATGGCGCGGGATCGCCGCTGGTCCTGCTGCACGGCGGCATGCTGACCATCGACCTCAGCTTCGCCACTCTCATCCCGGACCTGGCCACCCGCCATCAGGTGATCGGCGTGGAGCTGCAGGGCCACGGCCGGACCGCCGACACCGGCCGGGACATCACCCCGGCCGCGCTGGCCAGCGACATCGTCGGCCTGCTCGACCACCTGGGCATCGACCGCGCGCACGTGCTGGGCCACAGCATGGGCGCAGCGGCGGCGCTGGAGCTGGCCGTCAGCCACCCCGGCCGGCTGCGCTCGGTGGTGCCGGTCTCCGGCTCGGTGC
This sequence comes from uncultured Actinomycetota bacterium, assembly GCA_963780555.1. Classification (GTDB taxonomy): domain Bacteria; phylum Actinomycetota; class Actinomycetes; order Streptosporangiales; family Streptosporangiaceae; genus DASUBV01. The sequence goes on from CAWACD010000002.1 coordinate 3,157,897, forward strand.
GGGCCGACGGGCAGCACGAGGAGCTGGCCGACCCGTCCCGGCACGCGACCTCGACACGGATGCCGACCCAGCAGGACTTCGCCGAGCTGGCCGGGGCCTACCAGAAGCTGTCCCCGCACCCGGAGCACTTCCAGGAGTTCCTGGCCAAGCTGTCGCAGTCCGCCGCCGACCTGCAGGGCTGGTCAGACGAACAGCTGGCCGGTATCACGGCGCCGACCCTGATCGTGCTGGGCGACCATGACTTCTTCACCGTCGAGCACGCGGCCCTGATGCAGCACCTGATCCCCGGCTCGCAGCTGGCCGTCTTCCCCGGCACCACGCACATGCAGATCACCCGGCGCGCCGACCTGCTGCTGCCGGTCCTGGCCCGCTTCCTGGACTGACGGCGGGCCGCTGGTCTCCTGAGATGATGGAGCGGAGCCGGGAGGGCGAGATGGCGCTACCGGAACTGGCCGTGCTGGCCGAGGGTGACCTGCCGACGGGCGAGCACTGGGTGCTGCGGGCCGGCGGTACCAGCGCCGACTTCTACACGCTCCTGGAGACAATCCACCCGGACGGCCGCAGCGATGAGGGCGGCATGGGCGGGCCGCCGCTGCCGCCCGGCCAGCTGATGTCGGTCTACACCGGCGGCTCCGACCGCGGGCTGCGGCGCGTGGTGGTGCGCGCCGACCCGCGAGTGACCCGGCTGCGCGTGCAGCTGGCCGGCGCGGAGCTGGAGCTGCCGCCCGTGGCCGGGCAGCCCGGTCCGGGACAGGCGGGCCTGTCGTTCTTCGCCGCGCTGCTGCCCCGCACGGCGGCCCTGGTGTCAGTCGCCGCTATCGGCGCGGACGGCCAGCTGCTGGAGCCGCAGCAGCTGTCCGGGCATGAAGCCGCCTGGCAGCGCTTCCGGCGCGACGACCCGCCCAGCTGAGGCACCGGCCTCGCCGGACCCGGCTACCGCTATCCCGGCCCGTGCGGCACAATTACTTAATGAGCCTGGATCCGGGCAGAAATGGCGAGCACGCGGGCTCGGCCAGTATCGGGACCGAGACGGGCAATCAGCTAGACAGGCAGGTACTGCTCGCGGAATTCTCCGCCTTGCGGGCCGAGGTTGACCGGCGCGCAAATGTGCAGTGGAACGTCTTCGCCCTGCAGCTGGGATCGGCCGGGGTCATCGCCAGCCTCGCCATTTCGACAGCGTCTGATATCGCGCTCCTCCTGCTGATTCCGCTGTCGTCCTACATGCTGGGCAACCGCTATGTGCTGCACGATTACCACATCAAGCTCATCGCCCGGTACATCCGGGAATCTTTGTCCGGCCGGCTTAACGACATGCTGGCCTGGGAGCAGTGGAAAGCGGACCAGGCTGCGCCGGGTGTCGCGCGGCGCCGCTGGTTCACGCCGACAGGATGGAACCTGTTCCATCCGACGCGACTGGCATTCGAGGGAGTTTCCTGGCTCGCCCTGATAGCAGCGCCCTTTGCGGCTTCCTACACCTGGCGTGAGCACGCTCCCCCGTGGTACCTGGTCCTTGGCTTCGCGCTACTGTGGCTGCTCGGCGCGGTGGCCACGTGTCTCCTTCATAAGTCCTTCAATCAGTCGTCCGGCAGGTAACCCCGCCGTACCGTGCCGGATCAGGCAGTTACGGGAGAGGTGATGGGTGATCCAGCCGGCCCGCTGCTGTCGGTTCGCGCCGACGCCCGGCAGACGGTAGCGCCCGACTACGCCACCCTGGCCGGCGCCATCGCCACCATGCAGGAGTCCCGGCCGGAGGCGCTGCGAGCCGCGGCCCGGGACCTGGAGCACCTCACCGCCGGCCTGGCCGCCCTGGGCGGCGTGCCGCTCGACCCGCAATCCGGCCGGCGTCCGCTGACGTGGTCAGCCCAGTCGGCGACCACGCGCGCGGAGCGCGATCAGGACGAGCAGAGCGGGCGCTATGAGCTCACCGGGCGCGTGGCCGCGACAGTTGCGGTCATCATCACCGTCCGCGCCTTCGAACTGCTGGACGCCGTCGGCGCGGTCCTGGCCGCTCAGCAGACCCTGAGCGTGCACGACGTGAGCTGGGACACGGACTGGGACAACCCCGCCTGGCCGGCCGTGCGGGCGGCTGCGATCCGCGCGGCAATCCGCAAGGGCCGCGACTACGCCGCCGCGCTGGGCGGATCGCTGGACCGGGTAGAGCACATCGCCGACGCCGGGCTGCTGGGCGGCAGCGACAGCACATCATTCCAGTTCAGCAGCCGCTCTTCCCGGGCGCTGAGATCGGGCGGCGACGATGGTGACGTGCCGTCGCTGGACCCGGTGCCGCAGGAGCTGACCGCCGTCATCGAAGCCCGGTTTACCGCCGCCGGCGTGGCCCTGGCCGAGCCGGGACCGGCCGCTGCGGGCTAGGCGCCCCAGCGCAGCGGCAGCGACTCCACGCCGTAGATGCCCTCCAGGTTGCCGAGCACGGCAGGCCCGTCCGGGGCCAGGCCCGGCAGCCGGGGCGCCAGGAACATCAGCGCCTCCGCCAGCTCGGCGCGGGCCAGGTTGGCGCCGAGGCAGAAGTGCGGCCCGGCACCGAAGGTGAGCAGCCGGCCGTCGCGCTCGGCGGTGATGCTAAAGTCCTCGCCGCCGGCCTGCTCCCGGTTGGCCCGCTCGGCGCAGACGGCGACGATCGTCCCGGCCGGGAACAGCACCCCGCGGTGCTCGACGTCCTCGGTGCAGATCCGCGCCGTGAACGGGGTGATCGGCTCGGCGCGCAGCACCTCCTCCACCGCCCGCGGAGTCAGTGCCGGGTCGGCGCGCAGCAGCTCCCACTGAGCGGGGTGCGCGGCGAACAGCCGCAGTGCGTGCCCGAGCTGGGCCTGGGTGGTGTCGATGCCGCCGGCGATGACGTTCAGCACCAGGTTGACGCACTCGGTGCGGGACAGCCGGTCGCCCTCGGACTCGGCGGTCAGCAGCGCGGTGAGCAGGTCATCGCCGGGCTGCTCGCGGCGGCGGGCCAGCAGGTCCTCGACGTAGCCGTAGACCTCGGTGACGGCGCGCTCCATCGGCGCCACCTGGCTGCCGAGCGCGGTGACGTCGAACTGGCGCTGCACCCAGCCCGACCAGTTCTGCAGCGCGCCCGCGTCGGCGAGCGGGGCGCCGAGCACGGCGGCGATCGTCAGCGCCGGGTAGGGCCGGGCCACCGCCGTCACGAAGTCGCAGCTCCCGCCCGTGCCTGCGGCCGCAGCAGTGCCCGCCGCCGGGGCGTCAGCACGAGGCGCGTCCGCCGGCCCGCCGAGCTGCGCCCAGAGGTCGTTCAGGAATCCGCGCATCACCGGCCGCCACCGGTCCGCGGCGCGCGGGGTGAAGGCCGGGCCGACCAGCGCGCGCAGCCGCCGGTGCCGGGAGCCCTGCTGGTTCAGGATGTTGGCGTCGATCTGCTCGCGGAGCGGGCCGGCGGTGACCCCGAACAGGTCGGCGATCTCCCGGCCGGGGAACGCGGTGGCGCGGCAGCGCAGGAAGAACTCGCCGGACTCGCGGTCCAGCACCACCAGGGCCAGCGGTGACCTGATCAGCCACGGGACCGGGCTGCTGGCGGCCAGCGCGGCGAGCTGCTCGTGGTACTTCTCGCCGGTCAGCTCGCCGCCAGTCAGGTCGGCCTGCGCCAGTTCCAGCTCCGAAACGACGGTCATGATGCCACCGTGCTCCGCGCGGGAACCGGTGGCAACCGAACGACACGAGATCATGTCAATTCATGAAAAGCATGATCTTTCCGGCCCCCCTTTCTGCTAGTTCTTTCCTTAGTTATCTGAGTGGCCCGGCAACCAGACTCGCGGCCGCGGGCCCCTGACCCTGGCGCGCGGCCGTGACCCCCGGCCAGGCGTACCGTGCAAGTACGGCGGCGTCCTGGCGGGAGGGGGTCCGGAGATGGCCGCAGATATGGCGGCTGACCTGGTCATCCGCAACGCCCGCGGGTACACGCTGGACCCGGCGCGGCCGTGGGCGGGAGCGGTGGCCTGCCGCGGCGGGCAGATCGCCTGGGCCTGCCCGGACGAGGGCACCCGCGACGAGGCCGCCGCTGACTGGGCGGCGGCCGCCCGGCGGGCCGGCGGCGAGGTCATCGACGCCGGCGGCGCGCTGGTGCTGCCCGGCTTCATCGACTCCCACAATCACGTCCGGCTCGGCGCGGACGCCGACTGCGTCCAGCTCACCGGCGCCGGCTCGCTCGCCGAGGTCCGGGCCCGGCTCAGGGCCTGGCTGGCCACCCGCCCGGACGCTGACTGGGTGGAAGGCGAGGGCCTGGACTACCCGGCGCTGCGGCCGGGCCCCGGCAGCCTCGACGACGCGGCCGGCGGGCGGCCGGTGTTCTTGTTCGAGTACAGCGGCCACTCCGTCTGGGTGAACCACGCCGCCCGGCAGCGGCTGGGCATCGGGGCGGGCACCCAGCGGATGCCGTTCGGGGTCGTCGAGCGGGACGCGCGCGGCGAGCCGACCGGGCTGCTGACCGAGTTCGCCACCACCGGCCTGGCCGGGGCGGGTCACCAGGCGCTGGCCGCGGTCCTGCCGTGGGGCAGCCCCGAGCGCCGCTACCGGCGGCTGTGCGCGAGCCTGGACATGGCGATCCGGTGCGGCATCACGACGCTGACCGAGCCGCAGAGCGGCCTGGATGACCTGCCGCTGTACGAGCGAGCGCAGGCCGGCGGCCGCCTGCGCGGCCGGCTCATTGCGGCGCTGTTCCACCCGCCCGGCGCCAGCCGGGACCTGCTCGACGACTTCGACGCCGCCCGCCGGCAGTACGCCGGCGACCGGCTGCGCGCTGGCCCGGTCAAGCTGTACATCGACGACGTCATCGAGCAGCACGGCGCGGCACTGTTCGGGCCCTACGCCGACGCGCCGGACACGTGCGGCGGCACCTTTTACGACCCGGCCGAGTTCGCCGACCTGGTCGGCGAGCTGGATGCCCGCGCCTTCCAGGTGCTGGTCCACGCCGTCGGCGACCGCGGCGTGCACGTCGCCCTGGACGCCTTCGAGCACGCCCGCCGGGTCAATGGCGGGCGCGACTCCCGGCACCAGATCGTGCACATCGAGCTGCTGGCCGACGCTGACGCGCACCGGTTCGCCGAGCTCGGCGTGGTGGCCTGCATGCAGCCGCGGCACTGCGCCGCCGACGTCGGCGGGCCCGAGTGGCGCGCCGCCGCCGGCCCGGCCCGCTGGCCGCGGGCCTGGCCGGTCGCCAGCCTGCAGCAGGCCGGCGCCGCCCTGGCCTTCTCCAGCGACTGGAACGTCGCCGAGATGGACCCGCTCACGGGCATCTACACCGCGCTGACCCGGCGCGACCTGGCCGGCGGCGAGCCGTTCGGGCCCGGCCAGGCCATCGGCCTGCCCGCCGCCCTCGCCGCTTACACCGCCGGCGGTGCCTACGCCAGCTTCCGCGACCACGACCTCGGCCAGATCGCGCCCGGCCGGGCCGCCGACCTCATCGCGGTGTCACCGGACCCGTTCACGATCGAGCCCGAGCAGATCCGCGACTGTCACGTCGACCTGACCGTGGCCGCCGGGCAGGTCGTCCACCGGGACTGCTGAGCTGCGGATAACAAGTTGCAGGCCGCCGCCACCGCGTTGGCCGCCGCCTCCCGGGTGCCCGCCGCCGGGATGCCCGCGCGCTCGAAATCGGTGACGTAGATGTCGGCCGCGGCCGCCGGGCTCGAGGCTGCGTTGAGCGCCGGGATGTACTGCGCCCAGCCCTGGTTGTAGGTCAGGATCGCGGCCAGCTGGGTCTGCAGGTCAGCCGACGGGCTGCCGGTCACGAACCCGGCCGGGAGCGGGGTCCAGCCGATCAGCCCGCCGCCCCCCGAGCCCACCGACTCGGGATTGCCCTTGGACTCCTGGTAGATGTTCCCGGCCATGCCCGCGGCCGCGTTGTGGGTGTACCCGTGCGCGATCATGAACTGCACGATCGCCGCGTAGTTGTCGGGCAGCAGCCCGCCGCCGCCCGTGCACCGGACCGTGCTGGCCGTCTTCTTAGCGGACCTGGCCTTTGGTTTCGGCTTCGGCTTCGGCCTGGCCTTAGCTGCCGGGCTCGGCGTCGCCCGCTGCCGCAACTTGCTGTCCTTGAAGGCAACCGGGCTGTGGGCCATGCCCACGGCCAGCTGCTGGCCGAGTGGCCGGGCCGGGGCACTGCTGGCCTCGCCCGATCCCGGCGCGGCCGCCGCCGGGGAGGTGAACTGATCAATCCCGTAGCCGACGCCGGCCAGAATTCCTAGTACGGCCACAGCCGGGGCCGTCACGGCCATCCGGTGGGCCAGCTTTCCTGTATCCCGGGGGGCGTGATGCCGCCCGGTCCGCCTCAACCTCGTGTGTCCAGCCCTCGAACGCAACAACCTGCCTTACGACGAATCCGCGCCTGGCTACTCGGCAAACTGCGCCTCTCGCCTGGCCTTGAACCTGCTCTCACCAGGCATAATGGCAGGACACTTCAGGTCATGACGGGCAATCTAGGCAAGTAGCGCTGCATGTCAGCAGCCGGGCAAAGCCGGAAAATCGCTACATCCCCGTGCGGCAAGGCGATCCAGGCCCCCGGCTCTGGCCGATTGCGGCGCATGTCACACTCGGCGGGTACCTCCGCGCTGACCTCAGATCAGCCCCGATCGCCGCCGGAGCCCGAGAGGATGCGGTGCCCGCATGGACCAGAGCAGCTACCAGCACCTGAAGTTCGAGCAGCGCCCGGACGGGGTGCTGCTGATCACCTTGAACCGGCCTGAGGTGCTCAACGCCGCCGACGAGGTCATGCACTCCGAGCTGGCCCGGGTCTGGACCGACGTGGCCCGCGACCAGGCGGTCCGGGTGGCGGTGGTGACCGGCGCGGGGCGGGCGTTCTCGGCCGGCGGGGACGTGGCCATGGTGGCCCGGATGGCGGGCAACTACGACCGGGTCACCGCGATGCTGACCGAGATGAGCGACCTGGTCTACAACATGGCCAACTGCGACAAGCCGATCGTGTCGGCCATCAACGGGGTCGCCGTCGGGGCCGGCCTGGTGGTCGCGCTGCTGGCCGACATCAGCATCTGCGCGGCCGACGCCCGGCTCGGCGACGGCCACGTCCGGCTCGGTGCCGCGGCCGGGGATCACGCGGCGATCATCTGGCCGCTGCTGTGCGGGCTGGCCAAGTCCAAGTACTACCTGCTCACCGGCGAGATGGTGGACGGCACCGAGGCCGAGCGGATCGGCCTGGTCAGCAAGGTGCTGCCGAAGGAAGAGGTGCTGGCCGAGGCGATGCGGGTCGCGGAGCACCTGGCCACCGGGCCGCAGCTGGCGATCCGGCTGACCAAGCGGTCGCTGAACAACTGGCTGCGCACCGCCGGCCCGATCTTCGACGCCTCGGCGGCCTACGAGATGCTCACCTTCCTCGGCGACGACGTCCGCGAGGGCGCCGCCTCGTTCCGGGAGAAGCGCCAGCCCCGCTTCGGCTGAGCCGGCCGGCGGATCGCGGAGCCGGCCTGCCGGGTTACCTGACGTCCTACAGGTGACAGGCGGCGGCGACCGCCTCGGCGGAGGACTCGCGGGTCCCGGCCACCGGGTTACTGGCGTGCTCGAAGTCGGTCACGTAGACGTCAGCTGCCGCGGCCGGGCTGGACGCGCCGTTCAAGGCCGGCAGGTCCGAGGCGAACTGGTCGTTGAAGGTCAGGATGCCGTTCAGCTGGGTCTGCAGGTCCCGGGCCGTGTTGCCGGTGATGTAGCCCGCCGGGAGCGGCGTCCAGCCGATCAGGCCACCCGCGCCGCCAGCGCCGGACTCGGGGTTGCCGCCGGACTCCTGGTAGATGTTGCCGGCCAGGCCCGCGGCCCCGTTCGCGCTGTAGCCGTGCGCGATCAGGAACGAGACGATCGTCTGCACATTCTGCGGCAGCAGGCCGGCGGTGCCGGTGCAGGACGGCGGCGCCGGGTGCAGGGCCCGCTGCCGGGCCCGGGCGGCGGCCTTCCTCTTCTGCGCCGCGACCACGGCACGGTGCACGTCGGCGGCCGCGTGGGCGGTCTTGGCCTGCTGGGCGCCCAGCGCCTCGGCGTGCGAGGCGGTCGCCATGTCGGAGATACTCGCCGCCTGAGCGCGGCTGAGGACATCGGCCGCGGTGGCGTGGCTGGCCGCTGCGGGCGAGCCGGTGACCAGATGGCGCACCTGCGGGATCGCCGCCAGCGTGCCCAGCACTGCGAGGGCAGGGAGCGCGATAGCAGCGCTCCTGGGAACCCTGACCTTCTGCGGCCGGGGCGGCGCCTGGTGGCGCCCGGCCCGGTGTCGGCCGCCAGTGGTGACCGGTTTCCTGCCACGCACAGTGGCTGAGCTCACTAAACCGCCTATCGCCGGATCCCCGCCCGGCTACGCGGCCACCTGCGCCTCTCGCCCGGCCTTTCCCTGCTTCAACGGAGCAGCATGCCAGGGCACATCGGCTCAGCGCAGGCGAACTCGACCAAATGATCCTTCTGCGCCCCACCCCGGCAATCCGCCGCGATGGCCCCCCTGGCACACCTGGAGACGGCGCTCACACTAGCGGGTGACTAACATCGAGTCACGAACTAATAACAGAACGTGCGAGCGGCGTGTCGGGCCGGGCCTCCCGCCGAGGTGGCTGGCCGGAACCTAGCGCGGCGGGAACCAGCTGGTTTCCGGGCGCAGACCGCAGAGGGGAGCTCCGATGGGCACCATTACCAGCACGGACGGCACCGGGATCTTCTACAAGGACTGGGGCAGCGGCCCGCCGGTCGTCTTCAGCCACGGCTGGCCGCTCACCGCCGATGCCTGGGATGACCAGCTGTTCCTGGTCGCCTCGCACGGCTACCGCGCCATCGCCCACGACCGCCGCGGCGGCGGCCGCTCCGGGCAGCCCTGGAACGGCAACGACCTGGACACCTACGCCGACGACCTGGCCGCCGTCATCGAGGCGCTCGACCTGCGCGACGTCGTCCTGGTCGGCCATTCCACCGGCGGCGGCGAGGTCGCCCGCTACCTGGGCCGGCACGGCACCTCGCGGGTCGCCAAGGCCGTGCTCCTGAGCGCGATCCCGCCGCTGATGCTGAAGACCACCGCCAACCCCGAGGGCACGCCGATCGAGGTCTTCGACGCCATCCGGACCGGCGTCAGCACCGACCGGTCCCAGTACTACCAGGACCTGAGCGCGCCCTTCTACGGCGCCAACCGGCCCGGCTCCAGCATCTCCCAGGGCCTGCGCGACTCGTTCTGGCTGATGAGCATGAGCGTCGGCGAGAAGGGCGCCTACGACTGCGTCAAGGCCTTCTCCGAGACCGACACCACCGAGGACCTGAAGAAGATCGACGTGCCGACGCTGATCATCCACGGCGACGACGACCAGATCGTGCCCATCGGCGCCGCCGCCCTGAAGTCCTCGAAGATCGTCCAGAATGCCACCCTGAAGATCTATCCCGGCGCTCCGCACGGCCTGGCCCAGACCACCGCCTACAAGGATCACTTCAACACCGACCTGATGGACTTCCTCAAGTCCTGAGACCGTGCGCCGAGGCGGCACCCTGGCGGATCACTGCCCGGCACGGGTGCCGCTCCGGCGCGGCATCGTGCGGTCGGATTGAATCAGGACGGGTAGTCATCCCAGCCTGGTCCTCGAACACAAGCCTCACCGGGGCTACCGGCGTTCGCCGCGTCGGGGTCAATCAGGGCGTGCTCGGCCACGTGCAGACCGTTTAGGGCATTCTCGTGGGCCTTGAGCAGCCGGCGGGCGTTGACGGGCGAACGCAGCAGATACGCGCCCTCGCGCAGGGCAGCGTAGTCCTCAGCCGAGACCAGCACGGCATTGCCGTGCCTGGAGACGATCTCGATGGCGTCATGGTCCTCATTGACCTTCTTGATCAGCGGGAAAAGCCTCTTGCGCGCCTCACTCGCAGTGATCGACATGACGGACAGCCCTTCGACAGTGGTACCGGATAAGTACCACTTGGATGCACCGTTCGCATCCGGCAACGCCGGCAGCGGCCTAGCGGTAGCGGAAGCCGTCGAGGAAGCGGCGGAACAGGCCGCCTTCGCGGGGCAGCGGCGCGGCGGGCGGCGGCGGGGTCGAGCGCTGCCGGGCGACGGGCTGGTCGTAGTCGGTCCGCGCGATGGCGTCGACGACCTGCTCCTCGCTGAAGTCCTCGGACCCCTCGATCTCCGGCACGTAGCCGACGAGCATGCCATCGCGCATGACCTGGGCCTCCAGGCCCGCGGTGCCGTCGGTGTCCCACTCGGCCTCGCGGCCGCCCGGCAGCGACACCCGCACGCCGTACTGGGATACGCCGGGGTTGGCGAGGTGGGCGTTAACTCCGCGGTCGCGCAGCGCATCGACCACCCGCCGGGCCCGGAACTCATCCATGCGCACAAATGTATCCGGCGGGGCCTACAGCCTCGCCGCCTGCGGGATGATCTTCTCGGCGAACAGCTCGATCTGGCGCAGGCCGCCGGCCAGCGGCAGCCGGGTGTGCACGTGCTGCACGCCGAGAGCGGCGAAGTCCGCTAGCTGCGCGAGCACCTCGCCGGCCTGCTCGCCGTCGGGGCCGATGTCCAGGTGCGCCATCACGGTCTTCTCGATGCCGTCGTAGTCGCGGCCGACGTCGGCGCAGTGCTGGCGCAGCACGTCGAACTTGCGGGCGAGGTCCGGGCCGGCGAACAGGTTGCAGACGTCGGCGTACTGCGCCACCAGCCGCAGCGTCTTCTTCTCACCGCCGCCGCCGATCAGGATCGGCGGGTGCGGGCGCTGCAGCGGCTGCGGCGAGTTGAGGGTGCGCGCGAGGTGATAGTGCGCACCGTCGAAGGGCTCCTCGCTGTCGCTCCACATCTGCAGGCAGATCCGCAGCGTCTCCTCCAGCCGCTCGTACCGCTCGGTGAGACTGGGGAACGGCAGGCCGAGGCCGCGCGCCTCGTCCTCGTTCCAGGCCGCGCCGATGCCGAGGCAGGCGCGTCCGGAGGAGAGCACGTCGAGGGTGCTGACGGCCTTGGCGAGCAGGCCGGGCTCACGGTAGACCGTCGCCGTCACCCAGGCGAGCAGCTGCACGCGCGAGGTGCACGCGGCGAGGTAGCCGAGCGTGGTGTAGGCCTCGAGCATCGCGTTCTCGGCCGGTCCCATCGCGCTGATCTGCCACACGTGATCCATGACCGAGATCTTGGCGAAGCCGGCCTGCTCGGCCGCCATCGCAATGTCGCGCAGGTCGCTGGCGAGGGTGGGCGGGCCGCCGGCCCAGGTGAAGTCGCTGACATGCAGTCCCAGTTCCATGCCGCCGATAGTAAACCGATCCGGTCTTGACATCCCGTCTTTCAATAAACAACACTTCTCATTATAAGAAGGAGGACTGGGCAGCAGTCCTGGCACAGCGGCCCGATCCCGGCGGGAGACCTTCATGACAGGCGCGGAACTGCTCGCTGACGCGGTCGCCGGCACCGGCGACGGGGCGGCTCCTGGCGCGCGGGCCGCGACCGCGGATGACCGCCTGGCCGGCGCCTTCCCGGCTGCGCCAGGGACGGGCAAGTTCGCCAGCCCGGCCGCCACCCTGCCCCTGCCGGCGCTGTCCGCCGGGCCGTCGGACGGGCTGGTGGTCGACATCGGCGGCACGAAACTGCTGGTCGGGGTCGCGCGCCAGGGCATGATCGTGAAGCAGCGCTCGTTCCAGGTCAGTCAGTTTGCCGGGGCCGCCGACATGATGGACATGATCGCGGCGACGGGCCGGCGGCTGTGCGCCGCCGCGGGCGTCGCGGTGGAGTCGGCCGCCGTCGCGGTGGCCGGCCGCCTCGATCGCGAGTCCGGCACGGTCCTGAACGCGGTGAACCTGCCGTTTGCCGATTTCCCGCTGGCCGCCGAGCTCAGTCAGCGGCTCGGCGGCGCGCCGGTCCGCATCGAGCAGGACGCCGTCTGCGGCCTGGTCGGCGAGGCCGCGGCGGGCGCCGCGCGCGGCTTCGCCAGCGTGATCTACCTGACCGTCTCCACGGGCATCAGCGCCGGCATCCTCATCGACGGCGCGGTGCTCACCGGTGCCCGCGGCGCCGCCGGCAAACTCGGCCACACGCCGGCGGTATCGCCGGGGATTGCCTGCTGGTGCGGGCTGTCGGGGTGCCTGGAGGCTTACACCTCCGGGCGGGCGCTCGCCGAGCTGGGCCAGCAGGCGGCGGCCAGCGGCGCCAGCCCGGCGCTGGCCGCCACACTCGCGGCCGGCGGGCAGATCACCGCCAAGGACGTGCTGTCGGCGGCCCGGCGCGGCGATCACGCCAGCGCCGGCCTCATCGATAACGCGATCGAGCTGCTCAGCCGCGCGATCAGGCTGCTGGCCATGACCCTCGACCCGGAGCTGGTGGTGCTCGGCGGCGGCGTGATGGCGAACTCCTACTTCGCCGATCGCATTGTCGCGGCCGCCGGACCGCTGCCCGGCGGGCCGGGCGCGCCCGTCCGCCCGGCGCAGCTCGGCGCGCGCAGTGTCATGTACGGCGCGATGCTCTTTCTCGGCGGCCAGCAGCGCAGCCAGCCAGGCGCGCGGCGCCCGGCCGCCGCCGTGAACGGCGGCCCGCCCGGCGTGGCCGCAGCCGGGAAAGGAGCGCCCTAGCAGCAGCCATTGCCACCAGTCAGCCCGGGCCGCCGATCCCCGGTCGCCCCCGGCCCCGCCCCGCCCAGCCCAGCCATCTCCAGCCCAGCCCGCCGCAGCCACTCACCCCAGCCCGCCGCAGCCCCCAGCAGGAGACCACATGCCTCATGCAGACCTGACCGTCGCCGTCCTCGCCCGTCACCGCTACCAGGAACTCGAGCTCTGGTTTCCGCTGCTGCGCTATCGCGAGGTCGGCGCGGCGGCCAGTCTCGTCGGCCGCGCGGCCGTCGAGCACCTGGGCGGCGTCGGCTACCCGGCGATCCCCGACCAGATCGTCGGGGAGAGCGCGGTGCCGGCCGTCCTGATCATCCCGGGCCGCGCGCCCGCCCGTGACGGCGCGGACGCCGCCGGCGAGGAAGAGCTCACCGCGGCCGAGCGGGACCTGCTGCACGCCGTCCGCGACGGCGGCGGCGTGCTCGCGGCGATCGGCGACGGCGTGGGCCTGCTCGGGGCCGCCGGCCTGCTCGAGGGCCGCACCGTCGCCAGCAGCGAGGCGGCCGCCGGCCAGCTCGCCGGGTTCGGAGCAACCCGCGCGACCGGCACCGTGCACGCCGACCGCTCGATCGTCACCGCCGCGAGCGCGGACGACCTGCCGGCGTTCGTGACCGCCATCGACACCGCCGCGCTCGCGAGTACGTAGGAAGAAAGGGGCCGCACCCGATGACCAAGATCATCCGCACCGTGACTGGTGACATTGATCCGGAGCAGATGGGCATCACGCTCACCCACGAGCACTTCATCTACGCGAACTCGGGCTGCGAATACGATCACCGCCAGATCTATGACGTCGAGCGGGTGTCCGACGACGTCGCCCGGCAGCTGATCGAGGGCCGGGAGGCGCACAACATCAGCGGCATCATCGACCTGACGCCGGCCGAGGTCGGGCGCAACCCGCACCTGATCCTGAAGTCGGCTCAGAAGAGCGGCTACAACGTCGTCGCGACCACGGGCTTCTTCCCGGAGATCTTCGGCTACCCGGAGCACTGGAAGTGCCAGGACGTCGACTACATCGCCGAGTACTTCCGCCGCGATCTGACCGAGGGCATGGCCTACGCCAACACGGTCACCGACATCAAGGCCGGCATCATGAAGGTGTCGACCGGGTCGGGGACCGAGGCCGACGGGACCAGCCCGGTGCAGGCCAGTGGCCTGCGCATCACGGCGGCCGAGGAGCGCGGCATCCGCGCGGCCGGGCGCACCCAGAAGCTGCTCGGCTGCGCGATCAATACCCACACCGAGCCCAACGACTACGACGTCACCAACCCCGGGCTCGAGCTGCTCGACCTGCTCGAGGACGAGGGCGCCGACCCGGCCAAGGTGATCATCGGGCACGCCCTGGTGAACCCGCGGCTGGACCGGCTCGAGGCCATCTGCCAGCGCGGCGCGAACCTGCAGATCGACCACATCGGCATCCCGTGGCGGCACGACAGCGTCGATGGGTTCGACGAGCTGCTGGCGCGCACGGTCGCCGAGCTGGTGCAGGCCGGCTACCTCGACCACCTGGTCTTCTCCTACGACCGCTTCTTCACCCACAGCCACGGGCCGGTCGACGAGCTGGACCCGCTGCTGCTCAACGAGCACGTCGACCTCAACTACCTGTACGACAGCTTCGCGCCGCGGCTGGAGAAGTACGGCTTCAGCGAGAAGGAACTGACCACTGTCCTGGTCGCCAACCCGCAGCGGCTGCTGGCGTTCCCGGTCACGGGCAGCTGAGCGCGGCCCGGCGCAGCCCGTGACATCGACTCGCATTCCCTGAGAGAGGAACCCCCACGTGAAGGCATCAGAAGCTCGCGTCGTCGTTCTCGTCGCGAACCTGTACCAGGAGATCGAGTTCTGGTACCCCGTCATGCGGTTCAAGGAGCTCGGCGCCCGGGTCACCATCGCCTCGATGGCGACCGGTGAGACCTACGGCAGCAAGCTGGGCTACCCGGTGCAGGCCGACGTCTCGGTCAACGACATCGACCCGGCCCAGTTCGACGTCCTGGTCATCCCCGGCGGCCTCGCGCCGGAGGCCCTGCGCACCAGCGCGGGCACGCTCGACCTGGTCCGCAAGGCCTTCGAGCAGGACAAGATCGTCGCCGCGATCTGCCACGCCCCGTGGGTGCTGGTGTCGGCCGGCGTCATCCAGGGCCGGCGCGTCACCTGCGTCGGCCCGGTGCGCGACGACGTGATCAACGGCGGCGGCAACTATGTCGACCAGTCGATCGTGGTCGACGGCCACCTCGTCACCGGGCAGCTCCCCAACGATGTCCCGCCGTTCTGCCAGGAGATCATCAAGCTGATCGAGACCGTCCCGGCACCGGACAGCAGCCAGCCCGTGCTGCCGCACTCCACGATGACCGCCGAGTACGCCCGCCCGGTCCAGGTGAAGACCGCCGCAGTCGCGCCCGCCTCAGCGAACTACCTGATGTTCGCCGAGTAGCGCGCACCCCGCATATCCGCAATTCCACCAGGCAGGGCGGCCGGTCGGGTGCCCCTGTGCACCGGGCCGATTTCACACACAGGCAGAGGGGTGCGAATGTCTAGCGAAGGCACGAAAGGTCATCGGTCGCTCCTGCAGATCGAAGAGCACTCGATCGACTACATTCCCGAATCGGAACGGCACGGCAAGCCGTGGCAGCAACTCCCGTTCTGGTTCGGCAACGGCTGCAGCCTCACATCGGCCGGCATCGGCTTCATCGGGCCGTCGCTCGGGCTGAACCTGACCTGGTCGGTGACCGCCACCGTGACCGGCATGGCCTTCGGCACGGTCTTCATGGCGCTGCACGCCAACCAGGGACCGCGGCTGGGCCTGCCGCAGATGATCCAGTCGCGCGCGCAGTTCGGCTCGCGGGGCGTGGTGCTGCCCCTGGTGCTGGCCGTCTTCATCTACATCAGCTTCATCGTGGCCACGGCGCTGTTCACCCGCTCCGCGTTCAACCACCTGTTCAACACTAATGCCGGGATCTGGTTCTACCCGATCTTCATCGCGGTGGTGATGGTCATCGCCATCTACGGCTTTGACTGGGTCCACCTGTTCAACCGGCTGGCCGGGTACTTCGGGCTCGCCTTCTTCATCGTGGTGAACGTGCTGCTGTGGATGTACACGGCCGAGCCCGGCGTGCACGAGGTGGCATCCAAGTTCAGCGGCTTTGACTGGACGCCGTTCCTGATCCAGTTCGCGGCCGCGGCCGGCTACCAGATCGCGTTCGCCATCTTCACCTCCGACTACACCCGCTACCTGCCGTCCAAGACCTCCGCGCAGAAGGTCATCGGCTTCGTGTTCAGCGGCGCCACCCTCGGCCCGGCCTGGTGCGGCGCGCTGGGCTCGGTCGTCGCGTGCTACTTCGCCGAGCCGGACCCGATCGGCAGCTTCCAGCAGTTCGGCAACCAGGAGCTGTCCGGCTTCGGGACCGTGCTGATCGGCTTCACGCTGATCTGCTTCATCATCGGCCTCACCCCGCTGGCCTACGGCGCGGTGCTCGACTCCATCACCGCGATCGACTCGATCAAGCGGATCCGGCCGACTGCGAACTGGCGGGTCGGCACCGCCATCGCCGTGTTCATCGTCGCGTCGATCGTCTCGTGCGCCGTGCCCGACGACCTCGTGGCGGACTACAACGTACTGGTGACGCTGATCCTGTACCTCATCATCCCGTGGACGGCGATCAACCTGGCCGACTACTACTTCGTCCGGCGCGGCCGGTACGCGATCAGCGAGCTGTTCAAGATCGACGGCATCTACGGGCAGTGGAACTGGCGCGGGCTGACGGCGTACGGGATCGGCGCCGCGAGCATGGTCCCGTTCTATGCCATCAGCTTCTACGAGGGCCCGGCCGCGACCGCGCTGGGCGGAGCCGACATCTCCTTCCTGGTCGGCATCGTCATCTCGGCGGCGGTGTACCTCGTGCTCGCCCGCGGCACCGTGGCGAGTGAGCAGCAGCTGGTGCAGGAGGAGCAGCGGCGGCACCCGAGCATGGTCTCCTCGCTCGAGGCCACCGGGGAGGGAACGCTAGCCGCCGACTGAGTCCGGACGGCACCGGGTGGCCGCCGGCGCGGCGTCAGACCGCGCCGGCGGCCACACCGGTTCGTGCCGTGAACACGGCCTCCTTGGCGCGCTCCAGGCCCAGCGCGATGGCGCCCGCCACCACAGCGTCGCGGCCGAGGTCGCCGACCGCCATCGTCGGGCGGTGCGGGCTCAGCTCCTCCAGCTCCTGGGTCATCCCGATGAGGAGCAGGTCCAGGTTCTGCCCGACGCCGCCGCCGACGACGATCAGCTCCGGGTCGAGCAGGGCGCAGATGCTGGCCACGACGTAGGCCAGGGCCTTGCCCTCGGCGAGCACGACTTCCATGGCCAGCTCGTCACCCTCGCGGGCCGCGGCGAAGATCGCGGCGGCGTTCACCGGGTCCTTCATGCCGATGGCCCTGGCCCGCTTGACGAGCGCGGACGCGCCGAAGGATTCCTCGAGCATCCCGCGCGGCGCGTCGCCGCGGCGCCGGTTGGGCTGCTTCTCGCCCACCGGCAGGTGGGCGATCTCCCCGGCCGAGCCCTTAAAGCCGCGGTAGAGCTTGCCGTCCAGCACGATGCCGATGCCGACGCCGGTGCCGATCGTGAGGTAGACGAACTGCCCGGTCTCCCGGCCGGCGCCGTAGGTGTACTCGCCCAGGGCCGCGAGGTTGGCGTCGTTCTCGACCGTCAGCTCCCCCGCCAGCCGGTCGCGCAGCGCGGCGGCCACGGTCAGGATGCCCCAGCCGGGAAGGTTGGCCGCGAACCGGACCTGCTTGCTGTCGGCGCCGTAGGCACCGGGGCTGCCGACGACCGTGTGCGTGATCACGCCCGGGCCGAGGCCGGCCTCGTCGGTGCCCTGCTGCACCAGCTGCACCACGGCGTCGATCAGCTCGTCGGGATCCTCGGCGGTGTTGCGCGTGTCGCGCTGGCACAGCCGGGTGCCGGCCAGGTCGGTGATCAGCAGCCGCATCCACTCGCGGCCGATGTCCACGCCGATGACCGCGCCCACCGTCGGGTCGACCTCGTAGACCATCGGCGCGCGGCCGGGCGCGGTATGGGCATGCCCGACGGCCTTCACCAGGCCGGCGTCCTCGAGGTCGGCGAGCGCCGCGATCACGGTCGGCTGCGATAGCCCGCTCAGCCGCGCGAGCTTGGGACGGGTGACCGGGCCGGTGCTGAACAGCAGTTCCAGCAGCAGCCGCTGATTCATCGTCCGGAGCAGCGACGGCGCACCCGCGGCCACCGCTTTGGCCGGCAGTGGCATAGCGGTATTCGGGCGCAGGTCGGAGGTCATCGGCAACCAGCCTAGTCGTCGCTCCAGGGCACCGGGGCCGGCTGCCTCGCGCCGCGGCGGCACGCGCGAGAAGGCCCGGCCAGGTGCATGTTAATCCTGCTCATGGCGCTCCAGGAACTCGAGCACGTCGGCCTCGTCGACGCCGGGGAAGCCCGCCGGCGGGCAGCGCCAGCAGCACGTGCGAGTGCGCCCGCGCCGACGGCCAGGCCATGCCCGTCCCAGCGCGCGGCCAGCGCGGCCGGCGGCCGGCGGCAGCAGTCGCCGTCCGGGCACGCCGAGGACAGGCCGGCGGGTGGTGTCCCGGCCGCGGAACCAGCGCGAGTCCTCGTACGGCACGCCGAGGGTGATCGCGAAGCCGCGCTGCGGCCCGCCGTCGACCTGGGCGGTGCACCAGTAGGTGCCCGCGGGGGTGTCGGAGTACTGGAAGTACGGGCTGAGCTGGTCGGCGGCCGCGAACACCTGGCGGCCGGCCCAGTACCGGCACATCCGCTGGCCCTCGATCGCGCCCGCCGCGTCGGCCGGGAACAGCACGCCGTCGTTCTCGTACGCCTTGTAGATCGTGCCGCCCGCGTCGTTCTTGACGAAGTGGCAGGTCAGGTCCAGGTGGTGGGTGGCGAGGTTGGTGAAGCGGTGCGCGGCCATCTCGTACGACACCGAGAACACGTCGCGCAGGTCCTCCACCGACAGGTCCCGGTCCGCCTTGGCCCGCTCCAGGAACCGCACGGCCGCGCGCCTCGGGCACCAGCACGGCGGCGGCGAAGTAGTTGGCCTCCACCCGCTGGCGCAGGAACTCGGCGAAGTCGGCCGGCGCCTCGTGGCCGAGCACGAAGTGGCCCAGCGTCTGCAGCAGCACCGCGCGCGGGGTGTGCATGCCCAGCGGCTCCTGGCGCAGGTAGATGCGGCGGTTGCGCAGGTCGGTGACCGACCGGGCGGAGCGCGGCACGTCGGGCACGTAGCGGACCGAGAAGCCGTGCCGGCTCACCACCGACAGCAGCATGCCGTGCGACAGCGCGCCGCCCGAGTAGCCGACCGTGGCCAGCGCCGCGCCGGCGGCCTCCTCGATCTCGGCGAAGTAGTTGCCCCGCTCGCTCATCATCGCCCGCAGGTCGGCGTTGGCCGACCGGGCCTCCTCCGGGGTGGCGGTCGGCTTGTCCCGCTGCCGGCGCAGCTCGGCGTGCAGGGCCAGCACGTGCTCGAGTCACCTCGCTGGGCACCCGCGCGCCGGCCCGCAGCGGCGGCAGGTCCGAGGTCGGCGAAGGCCGGGTCGCGCTGCGCCTGCTCCAGGGCGAGCTCCAGCTGGGCGCGGCGGCTCGGCGGCGTGCGCCGCAGCAGCTCCGTCGGCCGGCACCGACAGCGCCGCGGCCAGCGCCTCGATCAGCGACAGCTTGGGCTCGCGGCGGCCGTTCTCCAGCAGCGACAGCACCGACGGCGCGCGGCCGACCTTCTCGCCGAGCTCCGCCAGGGTCAGCCCGCGCGCGCGCCGCACGTGCCGGAGCCGCTGGCCGAATACGCGAGATCCAGCGCCGATTCCGCCAAACTTTCGCGATCTTCGCTGGTGAAGATGTTCATTTCTTCACTCTAGCGGAATCTTTCTCGAATCTTCACAGCCGAACTCCCCTGGTTGACCCGGCCGGGCGCGCTGCAGCCTGGCTGTACTACCCGGGGACGACACCGAGGAGGATTCCGTGACTGACCGTCGCCTCGAGGACATCCAGCAACGGCACGCTGCCGACGCCGGCGCGCCGCCGAGCTGGACCGAGCTGCTGGCATGGGCCAGACCCGCGGTGGGCGGGGATCGAGCGCACCTACACCGCCGCCGACGTGGTCGCGCTGCGCGGCTCGGTGCAGGAGGAGCACACGCTGGCCCGGCTCGGCGCCGAGCGGCTGTGGACGCTGCTGCAACTCCGGCGGCTACGTCAACGCGCTCGGCGCGCTGACCGGCAACCAGGCCGTGCAGCAGGTCCGGGCCGGGCTGCAGGCCATCTACCTGTCCGGCTGGCAGGTCGCGGCCGACGCCAACCTGGCCGGGCAGACCTACCCCGACCAGAGCCTGTACCCGGCCAACTCGGTGCCGGCGGTGGTCCGCCGGATCAACAACGCGCTGCTGCGCGCCGACCAGATCACCTGGGCGGAGTCGCGGAACGCGAGCGCGCCGCACTGGCTGGCGCCGATCGTGGCCGACGCCGAGGCCGGCTTCGGCGGCGCGCTGAACGCGTTCGAGCTGATGAAGGCCATGATCGCGGCCGGCGCCGCGGGCGTGCACTGGGAGGACCAGCTGGCGTCGGAGAAGAAGTGCGGCCACCTCGGCGGCAAGGTGCTGGTCCCGACCGGGCAGCACATCAAGACGCTGAACGCGGCCCGGCTGGCCGCGGACGTGTGCGGGGTTCCCACGCTCGTCGTGGCCCGCACCGACGCCCAGGCCGCCACGCTGATCACCAGCGACGTCGACGAGCGGGACCAGCCGTTCGTCACCGGCGAGCGGACCGCCGAGGGCTTCTACCGGGTGCGCAACGGCATCGAGCCGTGCATCGCCCGCGGCCTGGCCTACGCGCCGTACGCCGAGCTGCTGTGGATGGAGACCTCCACGCCGGACCTGGACGTGGCCCGCGAGTTCGCCGAGGCGATCAAGGCCGTCTACCCCGACCAGATGCTGGCCTACAACTGCTCGCCGTCGTTCAACTGGCGCGCGCACCTGGACGAGGGCACCATCGCGAAGTTCCAGCGCGAGCTGGGCGCAGATGGGCTACACGTTCCAGTTCATCACCCTGGCCGGCTTCCACGCGCTGAACCAGTCGATGTTCGACCTGGCCCGCGGCTACGCCGAGGAGGGCATGCCCGCCTACGTGCGGCTGCAGGACGCCGAGTTCGCCGCCGAGGCCGCCGGCTACACCGCGACCCGCCACCAGCGCGAGGTCGGCACCGGCTACTTCGACCTGGTCACCTCGGCCATCAGCCCGGACGCCTCGACCACGGCGCTGGCCGGCTCCACCGAGGCCGCCCAGTTCGCCGCCGCTCACTAGTCCCGAAGGATCCGGCTGACGGCGCAGGGCCGCTCCGGCCCCTGCGCCGTCAGCCGGGCCTCCGCCGCACCTTGTCCGTCTGGCGACACAACCTGGCAGGCTGCGATCTTGGCGGTCGCCGGGCCCGTCCCTAGCCTCGCTGACATGAACGAATTTCATGCCCGGCATGAATACGCGGGATCCGGCTGACCCGCGGCGGCGGGTCCCCGGTAGGTTCCCGGACATGACGCCTGACCCTGCTCCCAGGGTGCCGCTGCGGACCATCGCCCGCGAGTGGGGGCGGATCGGCTGCACCGGGTTCGGCGGCCCGCCGGCCCATATCGCCCTGCTGCGGGTGCTGTGCGTGCAGCGGCGCGGCTGGCTGTCGGCCACCGAGTTCGAGGACGGCGTCGCGGTCACCAGCCTGCTGCCGGGACCGGCCTCGACGCAGCTGGCCATCTTGTGCGCGTGGCGGATCGGCGGGCCGGCCGGCGCGCTCGTCGGCGGAGCCTGCTTCATCGTGCCCGCGCTGGTCATCGTGCTGGCCCTGTCGGCGCTGTTCCTGGCCGCCTCGGCGCCGGCCTGGATCCGCGGCGCGGCGGCCGGGGCGGGCGCGGCCGTGCCAGCGGTCGCGGCGGCCGCCGCGGTCAGCCTGCTCCCGGCCAGCTGGAAACGGGCGAGTGCACCGCCGTCCGCCGGGGGAGGCGCAGCTGCGCAGGGCGAGGCCGGGCCGGCGCGGGGCGCCCGCGCACGCTGGGCGGCGTACCTGACCGCGGGCGTCGTAGTCGCCGTGCTGGCCGGCCCGTGGGTGGTGGCCGTCCTGCTGCTCAGCGGCATAACGGAACTCGCGGTCCGGAAGGCTGGCCGGGACCGCCGGGACGGCCCCGGCGCCGGCGGGCGTGCTGCGCCGGGCGGCGGCCGGGCCGGACTCATGCTGCCCGGCGGCCTGGGGTGTGCGCGCCGCGGCCGGGGCGGCGGGCGGCGGCCTGCTGAGCCTGGCCTGGGTCGCGGTCAAGGTCGGCGCGCTGTCCTTCGGCGGCGGGTTCGTGATCATCCCGCTCATGCAGCACGACGCCGTGCACACCTATCACTGGATGACGGCCGCCCAGTTCCTGACCGCCGTGGCCCTCGGTCAGGTCACCCCGGGCCCGGTGGTCGCCACATCGCCGCCGTCGGCTACGCCGCCGCCGGGGTGGGCGGCGGCCTGCTCGCCGCGCTGATCGCCTTCACGCCCTCGTTCGTCTTCGTGCTGGGCGGCGCCGCGCGCTTCGACCAGATCCGGGCCAGCCCGGCCATCCAGGCCTTCCTGGCCGGCGCCGGCCGGCCGCGATCGGCGCGATCGCCGGGGCCGCCGTCACGCTCGGCCTCGCGCTGACCCGTGGCTGGCAGGCAGCCGTGCTGGCGGCCGCGCTGGGCTGGCTGCTGGTGCTGCGGCGCGGCGTGGTGGCCGCCATCGTGGGCGCCGCGGCCATCGGCGCCGCGCTGACCCTGGCCGGCCTCGGCTAGCCGGGCGGGCGGCTGAAGTAGACCGCCGGGGTGAGGCCGGTCTCGCGGCGGAAAGCCGCGACGAACGCGCTGTCGGACTCGTACCCGACCCGCCGGGCCACATTCCCGACCGGCTCGCCGGAGGCCAGCGCCGGAAGCGCGGCCTGCAGCCGGAGCCGAGCCCGCCACCGGCCGAACGGCAGGCCCGTGGCGGCGACGAACGCGCGGGCCAGGGTCCGCTCGCTGGCGCCGAGATCCCTGCCCCACTGGGCCAGCGTCCGGTTATCGGCGGGCGATCCGGCCAGTCGCTCGCCCACCTCGCGGGCCGGCCCCGCGGCCGGCATGCGCACCTCGATGGTGGCCATGCTCACCGGCTCCAGCAGGTCAACCAGCAGCGCCTCGGCATGCTCGCGGCGCGGCGGATCCAGGCCTGTCTCCTCCAGGTAGGTGATGAGCTCGCCCAGCAGCGCGCTCGCGGCCACGGGCGTGCAGTCGGGCCAGCTGAGCGGGAACAGGCCGGGCCGGACGTAGGCGGTCCGCATGGTCGCGGTCCCCAGCGAGAGAGTCTCGTGCCGCAGGCCAGCTGGTATCCACAGCGCCCGGCTGGGCGGCAGCACCCATGCCGTGCCGGCGGTCCGCACGCTGAGCACGCCGCGCGGCGCCCATGCCAGCTGATGATCTTCGTGGGTATGCCAGTCAAACGTACGCCCGGCGGGCATGGGGAAGGTCACCACGACCACCGCAGACGCCGGGTCGCACCCCGCCGCCGCACCTTGTCCGTCTGGCGACACAGCTTGGCAGCCTACGCCCTTGGCGGTCGCCGGACCCGTCCCTAGCCTCGCTGATATGAACGAAAATCATGCCCGGCTGTGCCCGAGTCCCGAGTGGGCGGCGCACATCCAGGAGGAGATCCTGCCCTGGCTGCTGCGGCACGCAAGCCTTGGCGCTGACATGCTCGAACTCGGTCCCGGACCCGGCGCGGCGACCGGCTGGCTGCGGCACCGCGTCCGGCGCCTGACCGCCGTCGAGGTGGATGAGGCGGCGGCGGCCGGCTGGCGGATAAGTACGCGGGATCCAACGTCGAGGTGATCACTGCGGACGCGACGAGGCTGGATTTCCCGGACGAGTCGTTTGACTCGGCGGGAACGTTCACCATGCTGCATCATGTTCCGACGCTGGCGCTGCAGAACAAGATCCTGGCCGAGGCGTTCCGGGTGCTGCGGCCGGGCGGTGCGCTGATCGCCTCCGACAGCCTCCCCGGCAACGACCTGCATCACTTCCACGCTGACGACACCTACAACCCGGTCGATCCCGGCTCGGTGCTGAGCCGCCTGCAGACGATTGGCTTTACCAGGATCACGGTGACGGTCGATGACGTCCTGAAGTTCGTCGCGCACAAGCCGGGCGCCGGCTCGGGCTGCCCTGGCCAGGAAGAAGTGACGTCATGACCGGGACCGGGGACCTGCGGCAGGTGATCATCGGCCTGCTCGGATTCGCCATGGCCGAGGAGCGGATGCTGCTGGCCGTTAGCGATCCCGGCGAGGCAGGCGGCCCGCAGCGCTGGGCGGCGCTGCCGGTGATCGCCCACAACACGGAGTTCAAGCAGCAGCAGGTCCAGCGATTGCAGGCCATCCGCGCCGGCGCCCCCATCCCGCAGTTCGCCGAGGTAGACCACGCGCGACCGGAGACCTACCAGGCGTATGCAGCCCAGCCCGCGTCCCAGGTGGCCAGCGACTGTGCCCGCGTCACCGCCGACTTGCTCGATGCGGCCGGCGCGACCGGAGCCGATGACCTTCTCGATCCCGCTCGGCACCCGTCCCTGAACGGCCGCCAGCTCTGGCTGCAGATCATCGTCCGGGGTTTCTGGCACCCGGCCGGCCACCTGGGTGACTACTACCTCGCGCATCATCAGGCCGACCGCGCTCTCGCGCTGGCGGCGCACGGGCTGGCGACCGCCCGGTATGTGCATGCGCCCGACCCGGTCTGCGGGATGGCGTGCTACAGCCTGGCGTGCGTTCAGGCCAGGACGGCCCAGGCCGACCGCGCGGTCGAGACGCTGACCGCGGGGATCACCCTCAATCCCGAGCTGCGCGCGAACGCGAGCCGGGACCCGGACCTCGCCGGGCTGCGCGAGGATGGCCGCCTGGCCGCGATACTGCAGGAATCCCGCAGCTCATGACAGCGGGCTGATAGAGCTCCGCCGCCACCCGGCCGTGCTGGCTCGGCGCCGGCCACTCCCCCGAAAATGGGAGGGTCCGCCAGGCGCGCGCTACTGCAGGAGGCCGGTGGAGTCGGAGTAGCTGAAGTCGTCGTCGTCGTAGCGGGGGCGGCGGCGGCGCCAGCGGGACGGCACGAACAGCGGCAGCACCATCACCATGCCGAGCAGCGCCAGGATGCCGCCGTTGAGCAGCGTGCGGAAGCCCGCCTCGACCGAGGGCGAGTGCACCGGGATGAGCCGGTCGGCCCGGGCCGAGCTGACCAGCATCAGCCCCGACCACGCCAGCAGGGCCAGCCCCGGCAGGCCGGCGACCAGCGGCGACACCGCGGGCGCCACGATCATGATGCCGGTCACCAGGCCGACGCCGGCCAGCACGGCGAGCGCGGTGATGCCATGAGCGCTGGTCAGGCTCTGGCCGGCGGCGCGCACGGTGCTGATCTCCCGCACGCCCCAGCCGGAGGCGCCGAAGATCACGCCCCCCAGGATCGCGCCGAGGAAGAGGCCGATCAGGTGCCGCACTGCGATGCCCTCCCGGTGGGATGCCGCGCGTTGGGTAATGCCAGCCACACACCCTAGCGGCCAGCATGAGAGCGATGAGTGGTTTGGGGTGGCCCGGGTCCCGGCGCCGGATATGACCGGGCCGCTGAACTGGATCAGCGCCGGCCGGGGCCGCCCTCAGGCCTGGACGGCCGGCGAGCTGTGACCGGCGCTGTGCAACCCGTTCTGGATCATCATGCGGAGCAGGTCCACGGCGGCCCGCACCAGCTCGGAGTTGTCGCCCGCGCCCGCGGCCCGCAGCTCGGCGGTCAGCGGCGCGGCCCAGGTGGCCGGCGCCTCGGCGTGCCGGGCCAGCATCATCGCCCCCGCGGGGCGGCCGGCCAGCGACCGGCGCACCCGTGACCACAGGCACGCGTAGGCGTCCTGGACTGGTGCCGGGCGTGACCCGCTGGCGACGGGACGGCTCATCACCACGGTGCCCCCGGCCACGGGGCCACCCATTACCGGACCGCCCGCCGCGGGTCCCGGCGCGTCCGGCGACCGGAGAGTATTGCCCGCTGCGAGGGCCGAGACAATCAGCACAACCGGATCCACTGCATCACCCCGACCAGTCCCCCGACTGCCGTTATGTCTTCATAGTCTCACGCCGGCCCGGCACCCCGCCGGGCAAAACGGGCAACCGACAGCCGCAGCCGGTTCAGCGGGCCGGCCATCGTGTACAGCGGGTAGGAGCCGCGCTCGATGAGCCGGAACTTCACCCCGCGCGCGCCGGGCGGCGGGTGGTACCCGTCCGGCCGCCAGGCCAGGAAGTCCTCGTGCATGCGGGCGAAGTAGGCGCGCCGCTCGGCGCGCGGCACCAGGCCGCCGCTGGCGGAGGACGCCGCGTCCAGCACGGTGGAGTAATGCCAGATGGCCCGCTCGAAGATGGCCGTGCGCACAGCGTCGCTGACCGCGATGCCGTCCGCCTGCTGGACCGTGATGAGCGACATCACCCGCTCGTAGGAGGCGAAGACGGCCAGGTGCCCGGCGCTGGTGGTGGCCATGAACGAGCCGCTGCGCTCGCGCCGGTAGCGGTAGCAGACCTGGTTCACCGCGGCGACGGACTCGGCGGTCAGCAGCGCGGCGCAGGTGACCAGCACATCCTCATGGATGCCGGACGCGAACGACACGCCCAGCTTGGCCATGAACTCGCGGCGCAGCAGCTTGCTCCACGACGTCATGGTCAGCTCGATCAGCCGCGGCTGCTCGGCCAGGGTGGTGCCGCCGGCGGGCACCCTGGCCAGCAGCCGCGGCGCCGGAGCCGGGCTCGGTCCTGCCCGCCGGGGTAGCTGCTCTCCCAGCCGATCAGCAGCACGTCCGGCGCGACCCCGCCGTTCGCTGCGGCGGCGGTCAGCCGGGCGCCGATCGCGGTCAGCGCCCCGGCGGCCAGCGCGTCATCGCCGTCGATGAACCAGACGTAGTCCCCCGCGGCCAGGGCCAGGCCGGTGTTGCGGGCGTTGCCCGGGCCGCCGTTGGCCTCCAGGTGCACGACCTTCAGCCGCGGGTCGGCTGCCGCGCGGGCGTCCAGCAGCGTCCCGCTGCCGTCCGGCGAGGCGTCGTCGACCGCGATCACCTCGATGCCGGGGCCGTCCTGCCCGAGCACCGAGTCCAGGCACTCGGGCAGGTAGTGCTCGACGTCGTAGACCGGGATGACGACGCTGATCAGCGGCGGGCCGGGCACGGGGCTCAGGGCCGCTCGGGCTGCGGCCCGGCGGCCAGCCCGTCAGCGGTCAGTCCCTCGGCACCCAGCGCGGGCCGCGGTGGCGGCGCCGCCGCCTTGCCGCCGGTCCCGGCGCTGCCGCCCGGCTCGCCGGCCGGGCCGCGGTCGGTGGTCACCCGCGACGGCCACCAGTTCCACCGGCCCAGCAGCACGACGGTCGAGGGCACCAGCAGGGTGCGGACCAGGAACGTGTCCATCAGGATGCCCAGCGCCAGGCCGAGCGCGATGTCGCGGAACTGGCTGCCGCCCGACTGGCCGCCGGCCACCAGGCCGAACACCACGAACGTGCCCGCCAGCACCAGGCCTGCCGAGGTCACCGTGGTCCCGGTGACCCCGATGGCGCTTGGTCACCGCCTCGCGCAGCGGCAGCCGGTGGGCTTCCTCCCGGATCCGTGTCATGACCAGGATGTTGTAATCCTCGCCCAGCGCCAGCAGGAAGATGAACATCAGGAAGGGCAGGAAGAACACCAGGCCCTTGTCGCCGCCGATCTCGATGAACACCAGCACCGACAGGCCCAGCGCGGCCAGGTAGGACAGCCCGACCGAGGCGATCAGGTACAGCGGCGCGACCAGGCTGCGCAGCACCAGGGCCAGCAGGATGCCGATGGCCACGATCGCGATCGGGATGACCTTGGCCAGGTCGCTGTTGGACACCGAGCTGATGTCATACAGGGCGGGTGCCTCGCCGCCGACCGCCGAGTCGGCGGCGGCCCGGACGCGTGCCACGATCCGGGTCACCTCGTCGCGGATGGCGGGTACGGCTTCAGCGCCTCGGTGCCGCCCGGATCGCCGGCTTTCAGTCCGACCGAGAACTGCACCGTCCGGCCGTCGGCGCTGATGAAGTTGGCCGTGGCCCGGTACAGCTGGTAGACTCCGCGGCGGCACCTTGCTGCCCGGCGGCGGGCGTCGGCGGCAGCGCCTTGGCCGGGCCCAGGGTCTGGTGCAGGGCGGCGTAGGTCGGCTGGCGGCAGCACCGCGCCGGCCGGGTTGAGCGGGCCGGCCACCTGGGTGAACAGCTTGCTGGCCCTGCAGCTCGGTGGTGGCCTTCGCCAGCACCTGCGGGTCGGTCCAGACCGGCTGGCTGAACTTGAAGATCGGCGTCGTCGGGTTGGCTGCCGACTCCGGGAAGTACTTGGTCAGCAGCGTCGTGCCCGGCCGCGGAGTCGGTGCCGGCCGGCGCGGTGGTGGTGCCGCCGAACCCGGCCGCGGTGTAGCCGAGCACGCCCAGCGCGAGCGGCGCCGAAGGCGACCACGCCGATGGCCAGCGTCGACGGCCGGCTTGCGCACGATGCGGCCCGCGACCCGGCCCCACACCCCGGCGCCGCCCTTGCCCTGGATGCTCCACGGCAGCAGCTTGGGCCGGGAGAACACGGCCTGGAACAGCGTCCGCTTGATGGCCAGGATCGACAGCCGGATGGACAGCAGCGCGGGCAGCAGGGTGAGCCCGGCCAGCAGGGTCACGCCGATCGCGATCGCGAACGGGATGCCCAGGTTGGAGTAGAAGGGGAAGCTGGCGGTCAGCAGGGTGAGCACCGCTGCGATGACCGTGGCCGCCGAGAAGGTGATCGACTCGCCGACCCGGGTGACGGCCTCGACCAGCGCCGTCCGCGCCGCCGGCCGGGCCCCGGCCAGGTCCGAGCCCAGTGAGCGCAGCAGCCCGCGGTCCGGCGCGCCGTCCATGCCGGTCAGGTCGTGCCCGGCCCGGCGCAGCTCCTCGCGGGTCCGGAACACCAGGAACAGCCCGTAGTCGGTGCCCGCCCCGAGGACCAGCACGATCATCAGGTACTGCGCCAGCGGCGAGACCTGCAGGCCGTGCCGGGCGGCCTCGGCCACCAGCGGGCCGGAGATGATCACCGAGATCAGCGCGGGCAGCACCGTGGTGATCGACAGGGTCAGCGACCGGAAGATGAGTACCAGCAGCACGATGATGAAGAGCAGCGACAGGTCCTGGACCTGGTTGCCGGTGCTGCCGGACGCCTTTGCCTCATCGACCTGCACCGCGGTGTCCCCGGCCAGGTGCACGCGCAGCCCGGACGGCAGCCCGGCGGCGGCGATCTTCGCGCGCAGGCCGTCGACCAGGTCCTCGGCGTAGTTGGGGTTGCCGCCGCCGGCCGCGGACTGGCCAGCGCGAGCAGCTGCTCGGCCTGACCGCCGGACGACCGGCCCACGTCGGCCACCCGCTCGATGCCGGGCACGTGCGTCAGCGTGTGCTGCAGCGAGGTCAGCGCGGTGACGTCAGCCGGGGTGAGCGGCCCGGCCGGGCTGGCCGCGATGACCGGGATCGGGAGCAGGTTGGTGTTGCCGAACGGCGCGGCCAGGTCGATGGCGTGCTGGCTGGGCGCGCTGGCCGGCAGGAACTTGGCGTTGTTGCTCTGCGTCACGCTCGTTCAGCGACGGCAGCTGGGTGACGGCCGCGACCGCGCCGACGATCCAGGCGAGCACGACGAGCCAGCGGAGGCGCACGGACCAGCGCCCGATGGCGCCGAAAATCGCGTCGATGTGCATGGCAGGTGAGCCTATTGCCCGGCGCGGACACGTACGTACGCGAGTGGGCAGTGAGTCGCGTGATACGCCGCACGCGAAATTACTGAACGCGGCGGGCGGGCCGGCCGTTGCGGCGCCTCGTTACTGCTGGTGTTACCCGGCCGCCGGCTCCCCCGGCTCGCCGTCCGCAGCAGCCGGCCACGCGTCGGCCAGCGCGTCCACGGCGCCGGTCAGCTCGCTCATGCGCCGGCAGCGCCATCCCCAGGGTGGCGCGGCTGGCCGGCTGCAGCCGGGCCAGCGCCGTAGTCAGGATCCGGGCGTTCACCAGGTGCCAGCGAGTCCACCACCGCCACGCCCGGCCTGGGTCAGGCTGCAGCACGGCCGTGCGGCGGTCATCGATGCCGCCGCTGCGCTCCACCAGCTGGGCCCGGCTCATCCCGTTGACCAGCGTGGCGACCGAGCTGGGCGCCAGCCGCAGCAGCCGGGCCAGCTGGCCGGGCCGGGCACCGGGGTTCTCGGCCAGGCAGGACAGGAATTCCAGCTGGGCCACTGACAGCCCGCCCGGCAGCTTCCCCGGCGAACCGCCGGTGCTGGGGCGCGGGCCGCGCGGCGCATCGCCCGGCGCAGCCGGGATACGACGTCGGCGACGGCCTGGCCGCCCGGGTCGGCCGGGTCGTCGGTGGCGGGCATGCAGATCAGGATAGCCAGCGCGGCAGGCTGGAGTGCTGGAACAATTACTGCCAGGCTGTGCAGGACATGCCGGGCGCGGTGCTGGCCAGGCGGGTTGAAGGTCGGCAGACTCCTACCCAGGGGAGGTCCGAGTTCCGCCCCTGCGCGGCCGCAGCCGGATGGGCAGCGCGGAAGGGACGTCTATGCAGGAGCTGCGCCTCGTCGCAGTGAGCGAGGACGGCACTTACGCGGTCCTCGCGGTGCCTGGGCGGGGCGGGAGGTTCTCGCTGCCGATCGATGACCGGCTCAGAACCGTAGCTGCGCGGCCAGTTCTCACGGCTGGCCCAGTACGAGATCGAAGTGGAGAATCCGTTGCGACCCAAGGAGATCCAGGACCGCATCCGCGCTGGCGAGACGGCCGACGAGATCGCTGATGCGGCCGGTATCCCCATCGACCGGGTGCGCCGGTTCGAGGGTCCGGTGCTCGCCGAGCGGGAGTACCGCGCCCTGGAAGCCCAGCGCTCCACGGTGCGCGGGCACACCGAGTCCGGCCCCGGCCCGCGGCTAGGCGAGATCGTCGGCGAGCGGCTGTCCGACGCCGGCGCGCCAGGCCGACAGCGCTGGCCTGGGACTCGCGCAAGCGCCCCGACGGCAACTGGCAGGTCCAGCTCCAGTTCCTGCTGGAGGGCCGGCCGCAGATCGCCGAGTGGGTCTTCGACCCGCGGCGCCGGCACGTCATCCCGGCCGACGACCTCGCCCGGCGGCTGTGCCTGCCCCAGGTCGACTGGCCCGCCGGGCGCCTGGGCGGCGCTCGGCGCGGCGACCGCGACGGTGACGCCCATCGGCTCCCGGTTCGGCGCCCAGCACGATGACGCCGGCCGGGCCGCGGCCCGTGCCGCGCACGCCGCCGGCGGCGCCTCCGGCGCCCCTGCCCGCCAGGAGACTTTCCCGGCGGAGCCGCGGCCCGCAGCTCCGCGGCAGGCCGGCCGCGAGTGGCCGCGCGACCCCGCCCCGGCCGCCGAGCCGGAGACCGCCGCGCCAGCCAGTCCGGCGGCCGCGGCCAGCAGCTCGCCGGCCGCCAGTGAGCGGACCGCGACCCCGAACGGAACGCCCGCCGGCGCGGCTCCGCCTGCCCCGCCGGCCGCGCCCGAGGAGCAGGCCGCCGAGCCGGCGCCCCCGGCCCGGCCGGGCCGGAAGTCGGCCAAGGGCCGCCGGTCGTCGGTCCCGTCCTGGGACGAGATCATGCTGGGCAACAACCGCAACGACTAAGCCAGCTCAGCTCCGCGCCCCGGCCCGGGGTGGCCTTGCCGACCGCGCGGATCACCGCTGCGGGCGGCGTAGCATTCAGCAGAGCCGGGCGGGCTGCGCGCCGGCCGGGAACGTCAGCGGCGAGGAGGGCGAACGGCCGTGCGCCAGTGGCTGGGGCGGTCTGCCAGGCTTGCCGCCGCGGCCGGGCTGTGCCTGGTCAGCGGCTGCGGCCTGGTCGGCGGACCGGTCTCGCTGCATCAGGACGCACCCGACCTCATGACCGTGACCAGCCCGATGGTGGAGCAGGGCGCGATCGCCCCCCGCTACACCTGCAAGAGCAATGGCGGCCGCGGCGAGAGCCCGCCAATCTCCTGGCTGGACGCCCCGGCCGGAACTAAGTCCGTGGCGCTGGTCGTCGATGACGCTGCCGCGCCGATCAGCCCGCGGGCGTACTGGATCGTGTTCGACATCAACCCGGCGACCAGTGAGCTGCAAGCGGGCGCGCTGCCCACCGGGGCCCTGCAGGCCGCCAACAGCGCCGGCACCACCGGGTACGAGCCGCCCTGCCCCGCCGGCAGCCCGCACCGGTACCGGTTCACCGTCTACGCCCTGGACAAGGTCCTGGCCCAGAAGTCGGGCACGCCCCTGAGAGAGGCGTGGCAGGCTATCGCCGCGCACGCGATCGCGCGCGGCCGGTTCGTCGCGACCGCCCGGCCGTGACGCCGGCTGCCCGCGGACCTGGCCGTCGTGGGATTGCCGCAGGTAAAAAGGTCGCCGGTGCAGTCAACACGCTTGGCAAACTTCTCGAAATGCATGACAACGGCCATAGCGCTCCGACACAATCGGTGATCAGGAGATCATCCTCATAACAGGGGGCGATCACCAGCTCATAACAGAGCAGGCACAGCTCAGGGCACGCCGGCTGGCACACCAGCGGGACCGGCGGCTCGGGGCAGGCTCAGGGGCGAAAGGACCCCGGGCACACGGGGATCCGGAACGCGCAAGGCTCCGGGCAGCAGTACTCAGGGCAGCACGGCTCTGCACAGCACAGCTCTGGACTCTCAGGGCAACAGATCAGGGTGCTCGCACGACCGGGGGAGGCCCGCGCTGATGGCCGCGCGTGCCTGGCGGCGCCAACCCTCAAGGCCATCGTGGTGGATGGTGCGATGACCGGGATTTTCATCAGCCTCGTAGCAGTCGTCCTGCTGATTGTCGTCATCGGGTTCTTCGCGATGAGATTCCTGCGGGCCGACGATGCCGCGGCCGGTGACTTCGACGATCTGCCTGACGACCGCAGCATGCCGCGCGAGGACGATGACCAGGACTGGCGCGACGGCCGATCCGCCCGCGGCCGGTCCCGCGGCGCGCAGCCCGGCGGCCCGCGGCTGACCGGTGACGGCCCGCGGCTGGCGGCCGACCCGCAGCGCCGCCCCGGCGGCCGGCCCGGTCGCGAGCCCGCCCGGGACGGGTACGCCGCCGCCAGCCGGCCCCGCGGCGGCCGCGACGGTGAGGCCGGGTTCCCGGACACCGGCGGCTTTGACAGCTTCGACCGCCCCGGCGCCAGCGGGCGGGGCAGCTCGCGCGGCGCCGGCAGCCGGGATGCCGACCGCTCCCCCGCGCCGCGCCGCCCGGCCGCAGCCGCTTCCCGCGGCGGCCGGTCCCAGGGCCACGCCGGGGAGCCCGACTGGGACGCCATGTCCGATGTCGACTACTGGACCGAGCTTGCCGCGGACAAGTCGCTGACGAACACCGCGCAGCCCGCCAGCCCGGCCCGCCCCGAGCGGCCCGCCGACAACTCCCGCTCCGACCGCGCGGCCCGCGACGCCGCGGCTGCCCGCGAGGACGCCACCGCCCTCCTCCCGGCGCGCCGGCGGCCCGCCGGCCGGGGCCCGGCCGAGTCCGGCCCGATGCCCGCCGTCGCCGGACGCGGCGGCGCTGACCCGCTCCGCGGCGGGCTGCCGGGCCAGCCGGCCCGCGGCGGCCGGCCTGGCGACGGCAGCCTGCCCGGCCGCCGGTCCCGCGACCAGCGGCTGCCCGCCAATGAGGGCGTGGCCGCCCTGGCCGCGCTCGCCTCCGGTCCCAGCCAGCCCGCGCCGCTCGACGACGACCCGCTGACCAGCCCGTCCTTCCCGGCGGTCCGCGGCGACGACAGCCGGTCCTACCGCACCGGCAGGCCCGAGTCCGGGCGCGCCGCGAACGGCTATCCCGCGAACGGCCCGTACCCGCCCGCGGCCGCTGACCCGCTGGCCGGCTACGGCCAGCCCGCCGGCGGCGGCCGGCCCAGCGGCCCGCACCCGTCTGGCCCGTACCCGTCTGGGGCGCACTCCGGCGCCGGGCACGCCAATGGCAGCCGTCCCGGCTCCCGGTCCAGCGGCGGGCACGCCAGCGGGCTGCTGTCCGGCGCGGACCCGAACGGCATGCCGGCGAACGGCATGCCCGCGAACGGCATGCCGGCGAACGGCCAGCCCGGCGGGCTGCTGTCGGGAGGCGACCCCGGCCTGCTGTCCGGTGGCCGGCAGAACGGCCACTCCGGCGGTCTGCTGTCCGGCGGCGACCAGGGTGACTGGGCCGGCCGGTACGGCCCGCCCGCGGACGCCGCGAGCGGCACCGGACCGAACAGCTACCAGGCGGCGCCGCAGGCCCGCCGGGCGCTGCCCGCCCCGCCGCCGGCCGTCCCGGCGCCCGCGCCGGCCGCCGCGGGCTACCGCGACTATGCCGACCCGGCCGCGTCCGGCAACCCGTACGGCAGCTACGTCACCCCGGCCGCCGACTCCTTCCCCGCGGCCAGCGCCAGCCGGGACAGCGAGCCCCGGTACGACGCCCCGTACGGCGCCAGCTACCTGCCCGGCCAGGAGACCCAGCAGTACGCCCAGCCCGCCGGGCGGCACACGGCCGCGCCGGCCCTGCACGCTGCTCCCGTGCCGGGCGCCCCGGCCCTCCCGGCCGGCTCTGGCTCGCTGCATGCCGCGCCGGTGGCGGACCCGGCCCAGGCCTACGGCAACGGCGCCTACTACGGCGGGGCCCCGGCCGGCGGCTACGGCAACGGGCACAGCAACGGGCACGGCAACGGCCACAGCAAGCAACGGCTACCCCGGCCACGCCGCCCTTCCCGAGGCCCACGGCCAGCAGGCCGCCGGCCAGGGCTACTCCTCCGGCGGCCACGCCCGGCCGGAGTACCCGGCGGGCGGCTACGGCACCCAGCCCTACGACCAGGCGGCCTACCCGCCGCCGGACCCCGCGGCGGCGCAGGCCCCGCAGGATCGGCGCGGTTACGGTACCCCCGATTCAGGGGGCTATGGCTCAGAGGCCTATGGCGGCTACCCTGGCTACTAAGGGACCGGAGTTGGCGGCACGCATGTGGCAGGCCTGACCAGCTGGCTAGCGCACGCGGGACTTCGGCCCAGAACCCCCCCGCGTGAGGCAGGTGAAATGCGGCAGAGCGCGCATGACCATGCACGCAGCTATTACCTGCACCGGCTGGCCGCGGCGCTGGACACTGAAGGCTTCCCGGCCTCGGTGCGCACGTCGTACCCGCCGGCGCTGCACGTCTACATGCCCGGCGCGCTGATGCTCGCCGAGAGCATCGACTGCATGCCAGGTACCGACGACAATGGCCGCCTGTTCTGGTTCTACCGCTGGTCGTGGGGCGAGTGCCTGCACGATGCCAGCGATCCGCCCGGCGCTGCGGCCAAGATCGCCGAAGTCCTCGCCGCCCGGTAG
The DNA here is from genome assembly GCA_963780555.1 of uncultured Actinomycetota bacterium. Classification (GTDB taxonomy): domain Bacteria; phylum Actinomycetota; class Actinomycetes; order Streptosporangiales; family Streptosporangiaceae; genus DASUBV01. Next base: position 3,192,829 of record CAWACD010000002.1, read on the forward strand.
CCTGTACTGGTACGGATTCGGCGTATTCGCCAGGATCCGCGGCGCGGCGCTGGCAGCTGAACTGAGCCCGCGGCCAGGTCAGGGCGATCGCTGCCCGGAAGGCCGGGCGGGCCGGGTGGCGCGGCGGGAATGGCCGGTGGCAGCACCGGCGATATGGCCGTTTCAACCGTGGAGGACAGCCGGTGAATGGCGAGGCCGCAGCAGCGTCAGCAGGCCAGCAGGACGAGCAGCCGGACACCGGCGATCACCCGTCCTTCGACACCAGCGTGGCTCATGTCGCCCGGGTCTATGACTACTGGCTGGGCGGCAAGGACAATTTCGCTGTTGACCGGGCGGCCGGCGATCAGGCCATCGCGGCGTATCCGGACATCGTGTACTCGGTGCGCGCTAACCGCGCTTTCCTGGCCCGCGCCGTGCGTTTCCTGGCTGGTGAGGCGGGAATCCGGCAGTTCCTCGATATCGGCACGGGTATTCCCTCAGCCAATAACACCCACGAGGTCGCGCAGGCCACCGCGCCCGATACCCGGGTCGTCTATGTCGACAATGACCCGACGGTTCTCGCGCACGCCCGGGCGCTGCTGACCAGCGGCCCGGCCGGCGTGACCGACTACATCGACGCCGACCTGCGCGACACCGGCACGATCCTGGACATCGCGGCGCACACGCTGGACTTCAGCAAGCCGGTAGCGATCATGCTGATGGCGATCGTGCACCTGATCCCTGATTCCGACGATCCGTACTCGATCGTGTCCCGGCTGCTGGCGGCGGCGCCGCCCGGCAGCTACCTGGCCATGTCGCACATCGCCGCCGACATGACCCCGGCCATCACCACCGCGGGCCAGCGGGTCAGCCAGTTCATCCAGCAGCAGCAGACCTACCGCACCCACGAGGAGGTGCTCCGCTTCTTCGACGGCCTGGAGCTGGCCGAGCCCGGCCTGGTGCGGGTGCCGGAGTGGCGGCCCGCCTCCGAGCTCGAGGCGAAGACCCCGGCGGTGCTGTGGGGCGGCGTCGGCCGCAAACTCTGAGCCGCGGCCAGCGCCAGCCGCCGCCTCCCGCGGCCGGGCAGCTGGGCCGGTGCCGGGAGCACCATGGCCCCCGTACGGGCAAGTTTCGTCAGGTCGAAACTGTTTGTTCACCGCGACCTCGCCTGCCGGCGGCCGGGCGATCTTAGGTTCCGGTCATGCCCTCACCGCGCGCCCCCCGTCCGGACCGTTCCCTCGCCGAGCAGCACGAGGAATGGCTGGCCCACCTGCGCCGGCAGGTCGGTGAGCCGCCGGACCGTCGTCCGCGGCGCGGTCGGAGCCGCCGCCGGGAGCCTGCTGCTGGGCAGCGGGCGCTGGTCCGGCTCGGCGGTGGCCTCGGTCATCGCGGCAACCGGGACGATCGCGGGCGGCTTCGTCGTGAACGGCCGTCACCTGTCCTTCGGGAACGACCCGACCAGCCAGATGTCGGTTGGCGGCCAGCTGTTCAACCTGCACCACTACAACGCCGTCCCGCCACGCTCGGTCAGGGTGTGGGTCGACTATGGCCGGGACCGCGGCTACGGGCACACCATCGAGGCGGAGATCCGCGAGCTGCTGACCCATGTCCCGGTGTGGGACGGGAAGCCGGGCGTCCTGCATGCGTCGCGGACGCTGAACGCCGACCAGTTCTTCGTGCACGGGCACATGACCGGGCTGCACCCGGACACCGAGTACCACTACCGGTTCCGCTACATGTCGGGCCGGGAGACGGGGCTGACCGGCGACGCCACGTTCCGGACGGCGCCGCGCGGGGTGGGCGAGCCCTTCACGTTCACCGCGTTCGGCGACGAGGGCATTCCCGGGCCGTCGCTGGACCGTGACCCGTCGCTGCTGCCCGAGTCAGACTGGGAGGAGTGGAACAACGGCTCCTACGACGCCGACGACCCGGACAAGCCCTCGCGCACCCACCGGAACACCACCTCGGCGGTGATCAACCAGATCAGCCGGGTCCGCAACCTGGCCAACGGGACCCCGGCCCGGTTCAACCTGCTGGCCGGCGACATGTGCTACGCCAACGCAGACGGCGATATCGCGCCGATCATCAACCCGGACGGCCCGCACGGGAAGCAGCCGGGGTCGGGCAACACCCCGAAGCCGCCGGCCAACAGCGGCGGCTGGGACTACTACGATCCGTGGATCTGGACCAGCTGGTTCCCGATGATCGAGGCCAGCGCGGCGCACATGCCGTGGATGGTGGCCACCGGCAACCACGACACCGAGATGTTCTCCTCGAGCGTGGCGGCAGACTCCGCGACGGTCGCGAACTACGAGCCGCTCGGGTACGGCGGGCTGGTCAAGCGGATGGACCTGCCGACGACGGGCCCGGCGGAATGCCCCTCGGTCTACAGCTTCACCTACGGCAACGTCGGGGTGCTCAGCCTGGACGCCAACGAGCTGAGCTGGGAGATCCAGGGACTGCTGAACTACTCCCGCGGCGCGCAGGTTCGCTGGCTGGAGCACCGGCTGCGCAGCTGGCGCGCCGGGCATGAGGTCGACTTCATCGTGGCGTTCTTCCACGAGTGCGCGTTCTCGACGTGCAACGGCCACAGCTCGGACGGCGGCGTGCGGGCCACACTGGCCCCGCTGTTCGCCAGATATCAGGTCGACCTGGCCGTGCAGGGCCACAACCACGTCTATGAGCGCACCAACCCGCTGATCTACGACGCCAGGACCAACAGCGCCAGGTCGAGCCGCCAGGCGGTCTCGGTGTCGCCGGCCGAGCCCGCGCACGTGTGGCCAGCCCGGGACGGGACCACCTACGTGGTGGCCGGCACCGCAGGCACGCCGCGGTACGGATGGATGCCGCACGAGACCGACCGCAACTTCGCAGCCGGGAAAGGCAGCGGCTCGACCGTGACCGCCGACCCGAAGAAGGAGACCGGGCCCTACGTCAGCGAGCGAGATTTCAGCCAGCGCTTCGAGAACGTCGACTGGTCGCAGGCCCGCTACGACGACTACGGCTTCGTCGCCCTCGACGTCACGCCCGCGGCCGCCGGGCACCGGACCACGATGACGCTGCGGTTCATCAACGAGCAGGGCCGCGAGCTGGACCGGGTGGTCTTCAACCGGGTAGCCGGCGCCGGGCTTATCGGGCGTGACGGCTAGCTGACCTCGATCCGGGCCCGGCGCAGCACGCTCATATTCCCGGCATCGGGCCGGTGCGCAGGCCCGCGACCGCGGCGGCCAGCGCGGCGAGCACGATGCTCGAGGCGAAGACCCAGGGACACGGCAAAGTTGCAGGGAACCGATCTAGACGAGCATCGAGTGTCCTGCTTGAGCACCACGTGAACAGCGAGGGGATACCTGAGCGGTAGAGGCTCCGTTGCCCGTGATGCCGCTTTCAGGTGGCCGCGCTCTGCATCACGGGGTCTGCTTGTTCTTGCGCGGTGGCTGCGACCGTGCAGGCGGCGCGCACGAAGGCGGCGACGGCCGGGGAGCGCGCGTCCTGGGGCCAGGCCACGGCCAGCGTGGAGTCCGGGAGGTCGCTGACCGGCCGGTAGGCGATCCCGGGTCGCGGGTAGCGCCGGGCCACCGAGGCAGGCGCGAAGAACACGACGCTGCCCGTCTCGACGAGGCTGAAGATCTCGGACAGGTTCGAGGCCGGCGGCGCCTGGCCGGCCCGGCGAGGTCCGGCGGGCCGGCCGTGGCTTGCCGCGGATCCGCCGGGGAGCCTGCGGCCGGCCAGGTCGGCCAGGCACAGCCGCGTCCGCGCGGCCAGCGGGTCGGCGGCGGCCAGGGCGGCCAGGAGCGGCTCGGTCAGCAGCGGCTCGCTGTCCAGGCCGCGGTCATCGAAGGGGCGCAGCAGGAGTCCCACGTCAGCGCGGCCCTCGCGCAGCGCCTGCGGCTGCTCGCCGAATCCTCCGAGTACCAGCTCTGGCGGCAGGGCCGCGTTGTCGGCGCAGTAGGCGTCGAGGATCTGCGGCAGCAGGCCGCCGTCGACGTCGGCCTTGAGCGCGACCCGCAGGCCCGGCGACGGACTGCCCGCCTGCCGGGCCCTGCGGGCGGCGGCGGTGACCGCCTCAAGGGCGGTCCGGGCGTCGCGCAGCAGGACCTCCCCGGCCGCCGTGAGCCTGACCTGCCGGGTGGTCCGCTCCAGCAGCACCACGCCGAGCTGCCGTTCAAGGTCCCGGATCGCGCGGGACAGCGGGGGCTGCGCCATGCCCAGCCGGCCGGCCGCGCGCCCGAAGTGCAGTTCCTCGGCGACCGCGACGAAGTACCGGAGCTGCCGCACTTCCAGGTCATTCATACTTCCAGGGTACCAATGACGACCGGATCGGTCCTTCACCTGCGCCGTCGCGCCCGGTTAGCTGGGTGCTGTCCGGCAGCGGCCCCCGGGGTTCCGCTGCCGCCGTCTCCCGGAGGTACTCATGATTGTCATCACCACGCCGACCGGCGATATCGGCCGGCAGGTTCTGGACCGCGTCCTGGACAGCGGCCAGGCGGTCCGCGTGATTGCCCGCGATCCCTCCCGGCTGCCTGAGCGCGTGCGCGCCCGCGCTGAGGTGGTGCCGGGCTCCCACGGTGACGCCGACGCGATCACCAGGGCGCTCGCCGGCGCTGACCGCCTGTTCTGGCTTGTGCCCCCGCGTCCGTTCAGTCACCCCGGCAGCGCCGAGCGCTACTACCTGGACTTCACCCGCCCTGCCTGCGAGGCGATCAGAGGCCTGGGAGCCGGGGTGGTGGGCGTCTCGACCCTCGGCCACGGGTACCAGGGCAAGGCCGGTGTGCTTTCTGCCGCGCTGGCCATGGACAAGCTCATAGAGGGCACCGGCGCGGCCTACCGGGCGCTGGCCCTGCCGTTCTTCATGGAAAACCTGCTCCGCCAGGCCCAGGCGATTAAAGAGGAGGGAACGTTCTCCCTGGCGAACACCGCGGGCCGGCCGCTGCTGACCGTCGCCACCCGCGACGCCGCCGCCGCGGCGGCGGCGCTCCTCCTTGACACTTCCTGGAGCGGCCAGGCCAGCGTCCCCGTGGTCAGCCCGGACAACCTGACCCCCGACGACATGGCCGAGGTCATCTCCGGCACCCTGGGCCGAACGGTCCGCTACCGCCAGGTCCCGGCCGCGGACCGCCAGGCCGCGATGCTGCGCCGTGGCGCGAGCGAGGCGATGGCGCAGGATATGGCAGACATGACCGAGGCGCAGAACAATGGAATCTACGACGCCGAGCCCCGCGACCCGGACTCCGCCGCCCCCACCAGTTTCCGTCAGTGGTGCCACGACACCCTCACACCAGTCGCCCAGGCCTGACGCCAAAGTCGTTCATGCGGCCTGAAGTAGCTTTAGCGTCCGCTGCGGGTCGCGGGCGTGGTGGCGGTTGGCGGCGGCGATGTTGACGTGGCCGTCCAGGCGCAGCAGGCTGATGGCCAGGCTGCGCAGCGTTGCCATCACGCGGGGCGCGTTCCCCGTTCTGACCAGGGAATTGTCTTCCTGATAGGTCACGTCCCTGACCCAGTGGAGGCGATTTTCCATCTCCCAGTGGCCGCGGACCCAGGCGGCCAGGGTGGCCGGGTCGGCGGCGCGGTCGCTGGTGATGAGATAGACGACCTCGACGGTCTTCTTGCCCTTCTTCGTGACCGTGCGGCGCAGCTGCGCGACCTGGGCTGCGCCCTCGAACTCGATCCAGGCAGGCGCCAGCACGGCCTTGACTGTGCGCCGGGCGCGGCGGCCGTGGTCCGTGCTCACGGCCGAGACAGCGGGGACGGCGGCCCAGGGCAGCTTCTTCAGCTGCTTATGCAGGGTCGGCATAGTGGCCTTGACGGTCATCACGTAGTCGGCGCCCCGGCCCAGGATGACCTGCGCGGTGTCATGCTGCGTGTGCATCGCGTCGATCGTCAGGACTGCCCCGGCCAGGCCGGCGAACGCCTTCAGCAGCTCCCGCACCGCGGGGATCTCGTTGGACTTCTCGTCCACGGCGACCTGGCCGAGGACCGCGCCGATGCCGTGCGCCAGGGCCGCGACCAGGTGCGGGGCCTTCCCGTCCTTGTTCCTCGCACCGCGGACGGTCTTCCCGTCGACGGCGATCACCAGCCGCCCGCCGGTCCGCACCGCCCGTGTCCACAGCCAGGCGCCCAGGACCCGGTCGAGAGCATCGGGGCTGGCCAGGGCGAAGGCCCGCCGGAACGTCGATTCATCCGCCGCGCCGCGGACTGCGCCCAGCACGGCGAGCACCTCCGGGCCGGCGTCAGCGGCCCACTGCCCGATCGCGGCGAACGACCGCGAGCCCGCGATCACTGCCGCGATCCCGACGGCGAGCAGGCCCGCCAGCGGATGCCGGCGACCGCGCCTCTTCCGCGGGTCCGGGACCTGGGCAAGGAGATCGAGCAGGTACTGGCTGCGGGCAGCCGGGATAGGCGAAGATGTCATCGGCGGGCGGGTGTCCCTCGTGGCAGGCGATGGCGAGCGTGAGAACTTCCATCGTTCCGCCCTGGCCCTGCCCGCCACTCACAGACACGCCGGGCACATCACCTATTGTTACGACGTCGCAGGTCACAGCTTCAATTCACGACTTTGCCGGGTCCCTGGGCGAAGACCCCGGCGGTGCTATGGGGCGGCGTCGACCGCAAACTGTGAATCACATTCTGCTGGGCCCCCGATTCCGGAATTGAGAGCACCAGCAGAGCGCGCCGCCTGCTAAGGCACGGCGCCGACTGATGACAGTAATGCGCGCGCTTTATCTATTACTGAGGGCACGTGATTGCTTGCCCAGAGTAATGTACCGAGGCGTGGCAGGGTTATGGCCTCCTGGCACATCAAGACCCGCAGTTCTCACCAGGACCGTGTTAACGGAGCTGACCAGAACGGAGGTTTTGTGGATACCCGCACGCCGAGCGGAGAAATGCCGCCGAACCGGACGCGCAAGCGGCGCATAACGCGCCGGTCGACCGAAGTGGGATTTGATCTGGCGGCATGGATAATCGGGCTTCTTGTGACGGGCGCGGCAATCGGCGATGTCACGGGAAATAGCGTCACTGTCTGGGTGGTCGCGCGCGTGCTCCCGCTGACCTGCGTCCTGGCGGCAGGCAGCGGGCTGCTGGCGGGCCTGTACCGGGGGCGGCATCAGCGCGGCAGCTTCGACGAGGTGCTGGCCGTCAGCATGGCCGCGTTCGGCACCGGGCTGTTCCTGGTGGTGCTCACCGCGGCGGTGCTGCCCGGCCAGCGCGAGCCGATGCGCACGGTGGCGGGCGGGACAGTGCTGGCCATGCTGGGCATGCTCGGCGGGCGCTATGTGCTGCTGGCGGCCCGGCAGCGTGCGCGGGCCAGCGCGCCTGCCCCCGAGGCGGTGCGGGTCATCGTGTTCGGCGCCGGGGCGGCCGGGTGCCTGCTGGTGCACAGCCTGATCGCGCAGCCCGGAGCCGATTACGTCCCGGTCGCGCTGCTGGATGACGACCCGGCCAAGCGGCGGCTGCGGGTGTGCGGCGTGCCGGTGCTCGGGGACCGGGCCCGGATGCGCCGAGGCAGCGGCCCGGACCGGCGCCACCGTCATGGTCATCGCGATCGCCCGGCCCAGCGGCCCGGCGATCGCGGAGCTGACCGCCGAGGCCGAGAAGCGCGGCCTGGTGCCCAAGGTCATCCCGTCGGTCAGCGAGCTGCTCAGCGGCACCGCGCAGATCGAGGGCGTCCGCGACCCGCGGATCAGCGACCTGCTGGGCCGCTCCCCGGTGCGGACCGACATCGCCGCGGTGGCCGGCCAGTTCGCCGGCAAGCGGATCCTGGTCACCGGCGCGGGCGGGTCGATCGGCTCCGAGCTGTGCCGCCAGCTGCACCGGTTCGGGCCGGCCAAGCTGATCATGCTGGACCGCGACGAGTCCGCGCTGCACGCCATCCAGCTCGACCTGCACGGCCGGGCGCTGCTGGACTCCGACGACACCGTGCTGGCCGACATCCGCGACCCGCGGCGGATCCGCCAGGTCTTCGCCCACTACGAGCCGCAGATCGTGTTCCACGCCGCCGCGCTCAAGCACCTGCCGCTGCTGGAGCGCTACCCGGCGCGAGGCGCTGAAGACCAACGTCTGGGGCACGCTGAACGTGCTGCGCGCTGCCGCTGCCAGCGGGACCGAGTGCGTTCGTGAACATCTCCACCGACAAGGCCGCCGACCCGGTCAGCGTGCTGGGCTACTCCAAGCGGGTGGCCGAGCGGCTCACCGCGCACATGGCCGGCCGGGCCGGCGGCACCTACCTGAGCGTCCGGTTCGGCAACGTGCTGGGCAGCCGCGGCTCGGTGCTGACCGCGCTGTCCGCGCAGGTGGCCGCAGGCGGGCCGGTGACGGTGACCCATCCCGAGGTCACCCGGTACTTCATGACCGCCGACGAGGCCGTGCAGCTAGTGCTGCAGGCCGCGGTCATCGGCCGGGACGGCGAGGTGCTGGTCCTGGACATGGGCGAGCAGGTGCGGATCATCGACATTGCCCGGCGGCTGGTCGCGGCTGTGCCGAAGCAGGTGGAGATCGTGTTCACCGGCCTGCGGCCCGGCGAGAAGCTGACCGAGGACCTGCTGGGCCGCGGCGAGCGCGACGACCGGCCCTATCATCCGCTGATCCGGCACGTTCCGGTGCAGCCGCTGCCGCCCGAGGCGGTGACGAACCTGGACCCGGGGCGGGGACCCGGGCACGTCCGCGCTGACCTGTCGCACTGCGCCAGCATCGCCGCCCACTGCGGCCAGGCCAGGAGCGCAGCTGAGACTCCGGGCCAGGACGTGGCTGACCAGCCGGCCCCTGCGGTGCCGGGCAGTCAGCCGGTTACCGGGCATCCGGTGCACGTCGGCCATCCCCGCGCTACCGGGGACTACACCCGGCCAGCCCGGGATACCCAGCCCGGCCTGGTCCGCCAGGTTCCGGCCGACGCCGCCTGCGCCGATCACGAGGCCGACCCGGCCGCCGGCGTGCTGACCGGATTACCGGACAGCAGCTGAGGCCGGCAGCAGCGGCGAGCGGAGCTGCGCGCTAGCTGACCTCGATCCGGGCCCGGCGCAGGCCGGGGAAGGCCAGCATGAGCAGGCCGGCTGCCTCGACCGCGCCAGAGATCGCGTACGCACCGGTGAGGCCGACGGCGCCGATGGCGATCCCGGTAGCCGACGAGGCGATCAGCACCGCGCCGTAGGTCGTCATGGTGGTGAACGACGACACCCGGCCGCGCAGCTGTCCGGTGTAGCGACCTGGCTGAGCACGCTCATGATCACCGACATCGGGCCAGTGCACAGGCCCGTGACCGCGGCGGCCAGCGCGGCGAGCACGATGCCGGGCGCCAGCGCCATGCCGAGGACGGCGGCGCCCTGGACCGCGCCGAGGACGGCCACGATGATCCCGGCGCCGCGGTGGACGTGCACCCAGTGCATCGCCAGGGCGGACAGGCCAGCCCCCAGTCCGAAGGCGGCCAGCAGGACACCGATTCCGGTCGCGCTCCAGCCGCGATGAGCCGACAGCTCGGCCAGGCCGATGTTCATCGGGCCGACGAAGCCGAGATTGGCCAGCAGCCCGACCACGGTCAGCGGGCCGAGCAGGGGGTGGTGGGTGAGGAATCGCAGGCCCTCGCGCAGATCAGCCAGGTAGCCGGCCCGGGTCGGGGGCTGTCCCGCCGGGGTCACGGCCGCCTGCACCGGGCGCGGGCGGACAGTGGCGAGCGCGATGACCGAGGCCACGAAGGTCAGCCCGTCGAGCGCCAGCGCCACCGGCAGGTGGCCGAGCGCCACGACAACGCCGCCCAGCGGCGCGCCCAGGCACAGCGCCAGCCTGCTGGTCGTCTCGGCAGCGGCCGAGCCGCTCTTGTACTGCTCGGGCCGCAGCAGCCGGGGCCGCATGGCGCCGGCCGACGGCAGGAACACGGCGTCCACGGTGCCGAAGACCAGGGCGAGCACGATGAGCATCGGCAGCCCGGCCGCGACCACTGCGAGGCCCGCGGCGCCGAGGGTCAGGACGGCGCGCAGGATGTCGCTGCCCATCATCAGCCGCCGGATGTCGAACCGGTCGGCGATCACGCCGCCGAGCAGCAGCAGCGCCAGGCGCGGCACCGATGACAGCATCAGCAGCAGGCCCGCCGCCGGGCTGGCCAGGTGCACGGCGCTCCACGACAGGGCGACGAACCAGATCTGATCGCCGAAGCCGGAGATGGTCTGGCCCGCCAGGTAGCGGGCGAACTGCGGCTCGCGGAAGGCGGACGGCCGTCGGGTGCCGGGTGCCGGCAGGGCAGTCGCGGTCATGGCCGTTCCGGGAAGGTGTGCAGGAACAGGAACACGTGCTCGCGGCCGTCGTCGGGCTGGTCCTCGGGCCGGGCCGACGGATCGAGCCGGCCGACTGCCCGCCAGCGCATCAGCAGCTCGTGCAGCTCGGCGGAGAGCTCGCGCAGCTCGTCGGGCCGCAGCCGGAAGTTGTACTCCGATGACGTGGCGGAGTCGACCCAGTCGGGGCCGAACGACTCCCGGGCCGACTCATACGCTCGCAGCCGGTCGATTTCCTCGGCGACCATGAGCCGCTTGGCGGTGTTCGCGATGGCCTGGCCGGCCGGGTCCTGGAAGTCCGCGGTGCTGAACGACCAGGAACCTTCCGCAGCTCGCCACCAGCGCTCCCGCCTGTCCCTGGCCAGCTCGGGTACCTCGGCCACGAATCCGCGCTTGGCTAGCTCACGCAGGTGGAAGCTGAGCTGGCCGGGATCGGCTCCGGTGTGCTCGCGGAGCATGGTCACGGTCGCTGGCCCGAGCTGGGTGAGCAGCCGGAAGATCTGCCGGCGGAGCGGATGCGTCAGCGCCTTCAGCACGTCGGGGTCGGTGACCCGCCTGGACTCGGTCATGGGGCTAGAGTAGATGCAGTAGAAAAGTTCTGCAACTTTTCTACTGCGTTGGTGCGGGAGTCCCCTCGGGGACGCTCATCCGGGAGCCGCTGAGCGGCGGCCGACCAGCCCGGACTTCCCGAGGGCCGCGCGAAAGGCCATTACTTCCCGAATCGTCCCGCTGAACAGGCAATTTTTGCTTGACCATTCCATGACCGTTATCTGACCCATCCTTGACGCCATCAGGCCCGCGGGCTATAGCAGAGGTCAGGCGTGCCTGGCCGCGGCGGTTCAGCTGCGCGCGGCCCGGCCGCGGGGAGGGCAACGGGGAGGGTGGGGGAAGCATGTCTGCCAGCAGTGATAGCAAGCTGACCGCGATGGTCAGCGGCGCCGGGTTCTCATTCGGGCCGGTCATCCTGGCCGAGTCCAGGCGGCAGCGAGTCCAGCTCGCCCTCGCGCTGGCCCTGGTCGAGCAGGAATCGACCTTCCGGAACATCTTCGGCTGCGACGGCGGGCGCAAGATCGGCAAAGCGCCGTGGTGCCACCAGCAGGTGACGCGCGAGCGCGTGCAGGCCCTGATCGCGCACGTCGAGGCCGGCGGAGTCTCGAACGGCGTGGGCCTGACCCAGCTCACCAGCATCGGCCTGATCCGCCAGGCCGAGGCAGCGGGCGGCGCCCACCTGGTCGGCGCCCAGTGCCAGGTCGGATTCGGGCTGCTGCATGACCTGATCGAGCGGCACGGCGAGCGCACCGGGATCGGCGCCTACAACGGCGGCGAGGGCAACCCGAACCTCGGCTACGCCGACTCGGTGCTGGCCCGCCGCGCGCACTGGCAGGGCCGCATCAACGCCGCGCTCGGCATGCGCGGCGCCGCGGCACCCGGCGATGCCGAGGTGCACCGCGACCTGATGCTGACCACTCCGTTCACCGAGGGCCCCGACATCAAGGCGCTGCAGCGGGCGATCAACGCCCGGGCCCGCGAGCTCCCCTACACCGATGCCAACCTGACGCTGGACGGCCAGCTCGGGCCGTACACCGTCGCGGCCAGCGGGCGGGTGGCGTTCGCCCTGGGCCTGGCCGATGATGCCTGCAAGGTGATCAGGGCCGGGACGGTCCCGCAGCTGAGCCAGCAGCTGATCCGGACCCCCGCCCAGCTCAGCCCGGATGACAAGCTGCGGGCGCAGGAACGGGAGCCGGACCTGAAGCGCCGGTACGTGGCGCGGCACACCGGGGCGCGGGCGGCCGTGCGGTGGGCGCGGGCCCAGCTCGGCAAGCACGAGAGCCCGGCCGAGTCGAACTGGGGCCACCCGGTCCAGGACTGGATCTCCTACACCGGCTTCGACTTTCCCGTCGAGTGGTGCGGATGCTTCGTAGCCGTCGCCGTCGTCAAGAAGGGCGGCGCCCAGGTCCCGGAACGCAAGCGGCTCGCCCTGGACACCGCTATCAACGCCGACGCGGCCAACGGCCACAACGGCTTCGAGCGAGCCGTCAGCGTCAACGACGCGCAGAAGGGCGACATTGTCACCTTCAGCTTCCATCACATCGGGCTCGTGGCGGGCCCGACGAAGAACGGCATGGTGCACTCGATCGATGGCAACACCACGGCCAGCAACGGCTCGAACCCGCACGGCGGCCAGGTCACCGAGCACTTCCGCCCGGTGAGCGAGGTGGCCATCGTCGGACGCCTGCGCTACTAGGCCGGCGCTGGCGCCGCGTTACCGGCCGGCCAGGAAATCGACGATGGCCGCGGTGAGCTCGGGTGCGGCCACCGCGGTCCCGTGATCTCCGGGCACGGTCGCCCGGCTGGCCCGCGGCAGCGCCGCGGCCAGCTGGTCAGCCGAGTCGGCGCGCTCGTCCTCGCTGCCCGTCACCACCAGCACCGGCACACCGATGCCACCCACCTGCTCCACCGGGGTGGGGACGAGGGAGTCCAGAACATGCAGCACCGCAGCCCCGTCCACATCCCGGGACCGGAGCCAGTGCTCGCTCTGCGCTTCCGGTGAGCCCGGCTCAAAGGTCCCCCACCCGGTGAAGATCCGCCGGAGCATGGCGCCCGCCCCGCCGCCGGTGCCGAGCATCTCGCGCAGGCCCTGTCCCGCGACGACGGCCCGGCCCGGTGCCGCGCCGCGCACCAGCATCCGCACCACGATCCGGCCGCCGAGCGAGTAACCGCCGAGGTCGTAGTCCGCCAGTCCCAGGTGCTCCAGGAGGGCCAGGCTGTCGTCGGTCAGGACATCGGGCGGGTAGGCGGCAGCATCGTGCGGCTTCGCGCTGGCGCCGTGCCCGCGGAACTCCGGCATGATGACCCGGTAGCCGCGGGCTGCGAGCTGCTCCGCGTGGCCCCGGCCCCGCCACGTCGTCGCGTCACCGGTGATCCCGTGCAGCAGGACCAGCGGCCTGCCCTGCCCCGCCTCCTGGTAGGCGAGGCGCACGCCGTCGCGGCCGGAATAGAACGACACGGCAGGATCAGGCATGTGCCGGAGCGTATACCTGACGGATCGCCGGCAGGTCGCGACGGCTGGAGGTGAGGGGCTGTATGGGCCGGCTCGATGACAAGCATGCGCTGGTGACCGGCGGCACGACCGGCATCGGCCTGGCCATCGCGGAGCGATTCCTGCGCGAGGGCGCGACGGTGGTGGTGACCGGCCGGGACCAGGAAACCGGGCGCCGCGCGGAGGCGGCACTGCGGGCGCACGGTCAGGCCTGGTTCGTGGCGGCTGACGCCGGCGATCCGGCCGCAGTGGCCGCGTCGGCCGACGCCGCGGTCAGCCGGCTCGGGTCCCTGGACGTGCTGGTCAATAATGCCGGGATCGGCGTTCAGGCGAGCCTGCTGCGCACTCCCCTGGCGGACTACGACCGGCTGATGGACGTGAACCTGCGCGGCTACCTGCTGTACGCGCAGGCCTGTTACCCGCACCTGGCCCGCCGCCGCGGCGCCATGATTCACATCTCCTCTGATGCCGGAGTCTGGGGCGAGCAGTCGATCGGGCTGTACTCCGTCTCCAAGGCAGCAGTGGTCATGCTCGGGAAGATGCTGGCGCTGGAGGCCGGAGCCGACGGCGTCCGCTCCAATGTCCTGTGCCCAGGAGACACCTGGCCGGGCATGCGGCACATGGCACCGCCGGGAGAGGACGACCGCCCGGAAAGCGGGGACTGGCCGATCCCGCCGATCGGCCGGATCGGTGAGGCCCGTGACGTTGCCGCCGCAGCCGTGTTCTACGCCAGCGACGAGGCGGAGTTCATCACCGGGACGGTGCTGCTGGTCGACGGGGGCATGACCGCCGGCTATCACCAGCGCGACCATGCGCCCCAGCTAAGCGATCCAGCCTCAGCACCTTTCTCGTAGTCCTGACTGCGAGGTCAGATCCCATCCCGGCGGATAACCGAGTCCGGGGTACCCGGCTGACCGAAGTACGTCAGCACGCCGCAGCGGGACAGGATCCGGGCAGTTACCCCAGGGAGGTTGGCCCGCTCACTAGGGGTAAGGGCGAGGAGAGGACAGAGCGCATCTCAGCTGGGAGGGAACATCGTGGTGACCACCGCACGCGAGGAAGCCGGGCCGGAACTGCTCGGGATTTACCTCAATGACCATCTTGCCGGGGCGACGCTCGGCGTCGAGCTGGCTCACCGGATGGCCCGGTCCCATACGGGCCCGGGCGCGGGCAGCACCATGGAGCGCCTGGCGGCTGAGATAGCTCAGGACCGCTCGGCGCTGCAGGAGATCATGGCCGGGCTGGGCGTCCCGGCCCGGGCCTACAAGGTCTGCGCCGGGTGGATCGGCGAGAAGGTCGGCCGCCTCAAGCTCAATGGCCGCCTGGGGTCCCGGTCGCCGCTCAGCAACCTGGAGGAGCTGGAGATGCTCCGGCTGGGGGTGGAGGGCAAGGCCGCCGGCTGGCGCACGCTTCGGGTCCTCGCGGACTCCGATCCGCGGCTCGACTCCGCCCGGCTCGACAGCCTGATGTCCCGCGCACGACGCCAGGCAGATCTCCTCGAGGAACTGCGTGTCCGCGCCGCTGCTGAAGTCATCGCCGTCCCCGGGTAGAGCTGCCATGTCCCCACCGCCGACCATTCACACTTCCTTCCCTCGCACCTACACCCGGGGCGCCTCGAGTCAGCGCTGCCCGGCCCTGTTGCGGTCGGGACCTTCTTCCTCGCGGGAGGGGTCGCCGGGAAGGGCCAGCCCGACGCCGCCGCCCCTTTCGCGCGCCGGTGCGGCCCCGGGGTTGTGCGGAGCCTGGTCCCCGACGGGGACTCCGGGAAGGTCGGTGCCTTCCTCCACGTCAAAGGCCAGTCCTTCGGGCCGCTCCGTCTCGCGGGACGGCGTGACGGGTACCGGGTCGCGGACGCTGTCGCGTTCTGGGCCGCTGGGTGCGTGGTTATGGTCGGCCATGAGCCTCGGTCCTTCCAGTAGTCGGCTTACTCGCTGCGGCCGAGTCACCGCGGATCGGCTGCGGCGCACGGTGGCCCGGTAACGGAGCCCCAGGCCGGCTGTCTCGACCAGATCCTGCAGATTGACGCTGCTCATGGCCCGGGGGCCCCAGTCGGACGCTGGCTCGCGCCCTGCGGCGGGGGTCCTAGCGGCCCGCCGCTTCTCCAGCCTGCAGGCGTTCGTGCGATGCCAAGCCTCATCGCTCCAGGTAACGTCCTCAGCTACCCTCCGTGAGTCCCCTAAACACATCGTGGCCAGCGGAAAGCTCGCCCGCATCCCGCCGACTTCCTCGTCGGTGGAAGACGGGGCCAGCCCGGGAGTCGCAGTCCCCTGCCCGCGGCCAACTGCCAGCCGAAGAGCCCGGGCCGGTCAGGCGGTGCGGGAGCGCTTCTTCTGCTTGGGTGCTGAGCGCTCCTCAAGCTGGAGCTCGCGCTCGGCACCGGGAGTTCCGCCGCGCAGTTGCCGGCTTCGCTCGCGCTCGGCGTTCACCTCGGCGCCCAGCAGGATCGCGGCGTTAGAGATCCACAGCCAGACGAGCAGGGCGATCACCCCTCCCAGCGTGCCGTAGGTCTTGTTGTAGGAGCCGAAGTTGGCCACGTAGTAGGCGAAGCCGAGGGACGCGATCAGCCAGATCACCAGGGCCAGCAAGGCGCCGGGCATGATCGACTTGAGGCCGCGGAGCCGGGCGTTCGGCGCAGCGTAGTAGAGCACCGCGATCATGAAGATGACGACGATGATCAGGACCGGCCATTTGACGATGTCCCAGATGGTGACGGCAGTCGAGCCGGCGCCGATGGCAGATCCGACTTTGCTCGCGACCGGCCCGGTCACCACGAGGGCCACCAGAACCAGGGCCAGGAGGACCACCAGGATCAGCGTCACCAGTATCTGCAGCGGGCGCAGCTTGATGTAGGACCGGCCTTCCTCGACCTCGTAGATGGTGTTGGAGGCGCGCATGAAGGCAGCCACGTACCCAGAGGCCGTCCACAGCGCCGCGGCGACGCCGACGACCAGCAGGATGCCCGTCGCGCTGCTGCCATGGGCCAGGCTGGAGATCGGCTCCTGGAACGTCTGGGCGGCAGAGGGTGGCCCGATGGAGCTGACCAGCTTGGTCAGCTGCCTGGTGACGGCCTGCGGGTCGGCGACCAGGCTGACCAGGGCGATCATCGCCACGAGCGCGGGAAAGATCGCCAGGACTGCGCGATAGGTCAGCGACGCGGCCGCGTCGGAGAGGTTATCTTCCTTGAACTCGGTCAGCGTGCGCTTCGCCGTCTGCAGCATCGAGCCCTTGCGCGCATGCGGCGGCCCTTCGGGCCGGCGGCCGCTGCGCTTCTCCACGGTGTCACCTGGCCGGGCGACGATGTCCGCCTGCCCGCCGCCGCCTCTGTGACCATAGCTTCCGGACTGCCCAGTACTACCTGGTCTGTTACTGGTCATCACGGCTCCCCTCATCGGTCACGGGGGCGCGGTCCGCGCGCAGGCATACAGTGCCGCTGGCAGCGACCCAGCTAGCCTCCGGCAGCCACGCCGCAGTGCCGGCCGGAGCGCAGCATTGTCGACGCAGGTCCAGCCCGCTGCCTTACGCGCGCTGGGTACCACGACGATTCGTCCCCATCGGACGCACCCCCGGCCTTCCCGTTTTCCTGCCTGCGGTGAGCAGGCCAACTTTCCCTACCCTCGCTGAGCAGGCCAACCATGCCGCTCGGGACGCCGCCCCGGCGGCTGCGGCATGAGGTCATCGGCGCGCTGAACCTGTTCCGGGCCGTGCCGGAACCGCTCAGCGCGGCGGATCTGCGCATCGGGCAGGCCCTCGCCGATGTCGCCACCATCGGGCTGCTGCAGGAGCGGAATGTGCGCCGCGGCGAGATTGTCGCGGAGCAGCTCCAGGCCGCCCTGAACAGCCGGGTCGTCATCGAGCAGGCCAAGGGCAAGCTCGCCGAGCGGCTCAGCCTGGACATGGATGACGCCTTCGGGCTGCTGCGCTACTACGCCCGCAACAGCAACCAGCGGCTTACCGACGTTGCCCGCAACTTCGTCGACAGCGCCACCGCCGACTTCCCTCCGCCGCCCCCAGGTAAGCCGCGCCGGGATACCCCGCCGAGCCCTCGCTACGCGTGAGGGTCGGCGACCACGGCACCGCCCGCGAAACCCGGACCAGGAGGCCGCTGCCCGCCGCCGGGGCGGCAGCCCTCACCACCCTGCTGCGGTACGACTCCGCCTGACGCAGGATTACCCGCTACTGCCGGCACCGTCGGGGGCCGGCGGAGCGGACTCCCCGAGTTCTGCTGCGGATATCTCGCGATCATGAGCGGCCGCAGCGTGGCGGAGCTTGTCCAGGACCACCGGCAGTCCGCCGGTCGAGGGCTCCGCGGCAGCACCTGGATCGCGCTCAGCTCCGTTGCCAGCGCTCTCTGGGTCTTGCCTGGCTGAATCGGCCATGTCGCGCCTTCCGGACAGTCCCGGTCAATATGCCTGATGCCTACCCGGATGCCATGCCGTGCACACCGGTCTCGCCGTGGCCGCAGGCCGGTCAGGCGGCCCGCAGCACGGGCCCCGCCGGGTACAGGGACGACTTGTCATCCGCCCAGCAGCCCAGCAGGCGGGCCGCCATCAGGTCATCGAGGGCTCGGCGGCGGCGGAACCTAATCGGATTTCCCGGACAAACGCCAGCAGATGATGCATGGGCCGCCTGATCACGGGCAGAGGAGCGGCCACGTGAAAGAAGGCATGACATGGGATTCATGGACAAGCTGCGCAACCGGTTCAAGATGGGCAAGGGCCACGCTAAGGAGCGCGCGGGCCGTGCTGCCGGCGATCCCTACCTCGAGGCCGAGGGCCGCGGAGAGCGGGTAGGCGGCGCCACCCGTCAGGTCGGCGAGCAGGCCAAGGACGCGGGCAAGAACGTCCGCGACGCGTTCAAGAAATAAGCGCACCCAGGCGAACAGGCTGAGCTGGGCCGGTCATGCCGGCCCAGCAGGCCGCCTCGGTCCCGCTGCCCGCGCCGGGAACGGGCCGGCTAGCTCAGCCGGGCCTGGTCACGATGAACAGCGCTATCGCCACGTACTGGCAGGCCGCGGCGGCGCAGACAAAGGCGTGGAAGACCTCGTGATAGCCGAAAATGGCCGGGCGCGGATCGGGGCGGCGGCGGTGGTAGGCGAGCGCTCCTGCCGTGTAGAGCACGCCGCCGGCGATCATGAGCGCGGCGGGGGCGACGCCGACATGAATCCAGACACCCGGCAGCGCCAGCCCCGCAACCCAGCCCAGCCCCAGGAACGTCGCGCCGACCAGGCGCTCGGGGGCATGCATCCGCGTCAGGTGCAGGCCGGCGGCAGCCAGCGTGAGGCTCCACAGCACGATCAGGCCGGCCACCCCGAGCCCGCCGGGCGTGCCGAGCAGGAAAGCGGGGGTGGCCGTCCCGGCGATGAGAAAGAAGATCATCGCATGATCCGCGCGCTGCAGGCGCCTGCTCCAGGCGGCGCCCCAGTTGCCGCGGTGATACAGCGCGCTGACCCCGAACAGCCCGGTCACGCTGGCCGCGTAGACCGCGATGGCCGCGATCCGGGCCGGCCCGTGCGCGCTGGCCAGCAGGAGCGTGCCGAGCACCAGCGACGCCTCGAACCAGAGCAGGTGCAGCCAGCCCCGCAGGACCGGCTTGGCGTAGAACACATCGCGCCGGGCGTCATACAGGGGCGCGCCCGGCGGCCGCGGAGTTACGGGGGTGGAGTCCATCGCCGTCATCGTCGACCTCGCCTGCTGCCGGCCCTCGGCGACCTCGGATGTCGTCGATGCTTGTAACTGAGTGTCGCCCATAACAGGCACGCTGCCGACCATTTCGATATATATGCCCAGGTCAACGTGGCTGTTTTAGGGCCGGCAACCGCCTCCCGCGCGAGGCATCTCTCTCGCTGCAGGGCCCCAGCCGAGGTCCGCCAGGCGGTGGCTGAGCAGTTGCAGCCCGGCTGCCGTCTGCGCGTACTCCCCCGGCGAACCGCCCATCGGGTCGGCGATGTCGTCGGCCGGGCTGTCTCCCAGCAGCGCCATCCGGCTGCGCCCCTCGTGCGCGCGGGCCAGCCAGCCCGCCAGCGGCTCCCCCGCCTGCCGCGGGCCGATGTCGGTGCCGCGCCGGACCAGCTCGCGGAGGGTAAAAGCACGTGGCCAGGCCGCCGGGTCGGTGACCGCCGCGTCCCGCAGGTGCTCGCGGCACATGGTGAGGACCAGGTCGGCGCGGGCCAGATCGTCGCCGGTCACCAGGTGGCTGCGGTGCCCGGACACGTCCAGGCCGTAACTGGCCATGGCGGCCACGACCTCGGGAGGCGGCGGTGCGCCGCTGCCGAGCGTGCCGGCGGACCGGACCGCGGCCGGCTCGCCGAGCGCGGTCAGCTCGCGGCTCAGCAGTGCCTGCGCCATCGGCGACCGGCACACATTGGCCGTGCACAGCACGAGGATCTCGGTCATCGCATCAAGACCGGCCGACACCGTGACAGGGCCACCTGCCCGCCCGCTAGGATCATTCACCTAGCGTACCGATCTATGTACCTAGCGTTATCCCATCCAAGGTCGCATTGACGGAGGATCTGCATGGTCACCGAGCCCGGAGCCGGGCCGACGTTACGGTCGTATACCCGGCTCGTGCTGCGCCGGAAATGGTGGGTGACCGGACTGGCCCTGCTGGGCTTAGCCATCGGCCTGGGCATTTCCTCGACGCAGGCCAAGCAGTACTCGGCTACGGCACAGGTCTTAGTGCAGAGCGGGACGGGGCCCAGCTCACTGGCAGCCTCGGCCCAGCAGGTCACGCCGACCGAGGTGCAGACCATGCTGCAGCTGGTGACCAGCGCCTCCGTGATCACCCAGGTGCGGCAGCAACTGGGCTCGCGCCGCCGGTACAGGCCAGCGAAGTCGCGCAGACCAACGTCATCAATATCACGGCCGTTAACGGTGACCCGCAGAATGCCGCGCGCATCGCCAACGTGTATGCCCGGGAATTCGTCACCTCCCAGCAAACCGTCGCGGCCCAGAACGCCCAGACCACTGAGAATGAGCTGCGGAGCCAGATCAGGTCGATCGCCAGGCAGATCAAGAAGCTGCGCAAGTCTGGCGCGGCGTCCTCCCAGGTGCAGGCGCTACTCAATCAGGAGGCCGTGCTCCGGGTCCAGCTGTCTCAGGTCGAGGTCAGCGGCGCCGCCGCGACGCAGGCCCTGGCGCTGGTCACCCCGGCCCAGGCGCCGGCCGCGCCCAGCTCGCCCAAGCCCGTCCAGGACGCCGCGCTCGGCCTGATCGCCGGGCTGATCCTCGGCCTCGCAGTGGCCTTCCTGCGCGACAGCCTGGACGACGCGGTCGCCTCGAAG
The DNA here is from genome assembly GCA_963780555.1 of uncultured Actinomycetota bacterium. Classification (GTDB taxonomy): domain Bacteria; phylum Actinomycetota; class Actinomycetes; order Streptosporangiales; family Streptosporangiaceae; genus DASUBV01. The sequence continues at coordinate 3,213,386 of CAWACD010000002.1, forward strand.
GAGGCGGCCGAGCAGCTCACCGGCACGCCGGTGCTGGCCGCCGTGCCGCTGGTCGGCTCCTGGCGCAAGAAGGACAAGCCGCTGGTGGTCACCCTGGCCCGGCCCGCGTCACCCGCCACCGAGGCGTACCGGTCGCTGCGCACCTCGCTGCAGTTCGCCCGGCAGGAGAACGAGCTGCGCACCATCCTGGTCACCAGCCCGGCGGCCTCGGAGGGCAAGACCTCCACGCTGGCCAACCTGGGCGCCGTGTTCGCCCAGGCCGGGCAGCGGGTGCTGATGGTCTCCTGCGACCTGCGCAAGCCGCGGCTCGGCCAGTTCTTCGGCGTCGACGAGGGGCGCGGCCTGACGACGGCCATCCTCGGCGAGGACACCCTGGAGAATCTGGTCCTGCCCGCGCCGGGCACCGACAACCTGTGGGTGCTGCCCAGCGGGCCGCCGCCGCCCAACCCGGCCGAGCTGCTGAACGGGGCGCGGGCGCAGGAGATCTTCGCCCGGCTGCGGGAGGCCTTCGACCTGGTGCTCATCGACAGCCCGCCGGTACTGCCGGTCACCGACGCGGTCGTGCTGTCCAAGGACGTCGACGCCACGCTGCTGGTCGTGGCCGCCTACCGGACCAGCTCCGGCGACCTGGCCCGGGCGCGGGAGAAACTGGGCCAGGTCGACGCGCGGCTGGTGGGCGTGGTGCTGAACGAGGCCACCAAGCTGGGCGCGGGCTACTACGGCAGCACCTACTCCCGGCATGGCTACTACGGCCCGGCGATGCGCGAGCTGCCGACGGTGCCGGCCCAGCTCAACGGCAGCGGTAACGGCGTGACCGTGCACGCGAATGGCTCATCGCAGTCGAGCAGCACCGCGCGCCGTCGCCGGCACGGCCTCACCTAGGCAGGAGCCGGGTCAGGCCCACATGCCGCGGGTGTCGTAGACGACCTTGCCCGCGAGCTGGGACCGGCGGATCGCGCGGAAGCAGCTGTGGTCGGTCAGCAGCACGATCACGTCGGCGTCGCGACGGCGTGCTCGGTGTCGGCGAGCAGCACGTTGCCGAGCCGCGTCCAGCTGCGTCCGGGCAGCGCCGGCCGCGTGCGGCTCCACGGCCAGGATCTTGACTGTCGGGCAGCGCCGCGGCGACCTGGCGCGACGATCTCCACCGCCGGGCTGCCCCGCAGGTCGTCGACGTCCGCCTTGAACGACAGGCCGAGGCAGGCGACCCGCGGCTCCCGGAACCGCCGGCGAGGTGGCCACGATCTGCTCCGCGGTGTGCGCCGGCATGTGGTCGTTGACTCGCGGGCGGCGCGGATCAGGCGCGGCCTGCTCGGGCGCGGCGTCGACGATGAACCACGGGTCCACCGCGATGCAGTGCCCGCCGACGCCCGGCCCCGGCCGCAGGATGTCGACCCGCGGGTGGTGGTTGGCCATCTGCCGGATCTCCCAGACATCCAGGCCCGAGCCGCTGGCAGATCAGCGACAGCTCGTTGGCGAAGGCGATGTTGACGTCGCGGTAGGCGTTCTCGGCCAGCTTGGCCATCTCGGCGCTGGCCGCGTCGGTGAGGAGCAGCTCGCCGTGGCAGAACGTCCGGTACAAGGCCGGCGGCCCGCTCGGCGCAGGCCGGGGTCAGGCCGCCGATGACCCGGTCGTTGGTCGGCGATCTCGATCATGATCCGGCCGGGCAGCACCCGCTCGGGGCAGTGCGCCAGGTGCACGTCCGGCCGTCGTCGCCGGCGTGCGGCAGCCGCAGGTCGGGGCGCAGGCTGGCGATCAGCTCGCTGACCGCGCGGGTGGTGCCGGGCGGCACGGTCGACTCCAGCACGATGACCTCGCCGCCGCGCAGCACCGGCGCGATGGCCCGGGCCGCGGCCATCACGGCGGTCAGGTCCGGCCGGTGGCCGTCGGCGAACGGCGTCGGCACGGCGATGATGTAGGCGCCGGCCGCGGGCATCTCCAGCTGCGCGGTCAGCCGGCCCATCGCGACGGCGCCGCTGACGCCGACGGACAGGTCGGGCTCGGCGAACGGCGCCTCGCCGCGGTTGACCAGCTCGACGATCCGCGGGCTGACGTCGACGCCGATGACCTCCAGCCCGCCGGTGGCCAGGCACACCGCCGTCGGCAGCCCGATGTAGCCGAGCCCGACCACGGCGACCGAGCCGGGTCGACAGCGCGTCCGGTGCGTCGAGTGTGCCCCGAAACGTCTGGCACTGATGTCTCGGGCGTAGCCACTTCTTCAACTTATCGTATTCGAATTAGCCACGCACAGTGATTTCTGCTCGGTAGTATCCGTGCACCGTGCATGGGGACCTGGCAACGCGGCGGCCGCGGCTGAGCTGCGGCGCGTTCGTCACGGTCGGCCGAGCCGGTGACCATCCCGCTGCTGCGCCGGCTGGCCGCGATCGACACGCCGAACCTGCGGTCCTCGCACACCGTGCCGACCCCGCGCGGCGGCGGCGCCCCGATCGCGGTCGGCCTGGTCCTGGCGCCGCGCTGATCCGTGCAGACCCCGGTCGCTGATGCCTTCGCCGCCGCGCGTGGCCGTCTTCGCCGCGGTCGGCCTGGCCGACGACCTGCCGGGCTGCCCGCCGGCCGGCGGCTGGCCATGCAGGGCCGCCGCCGGCCTGGCCCGGGCTGGGCTGCTGGCAACCAGCCCGGCCGGCCGTGCTGGCGGCCGCGGCCATGGCCGCCGTGGGCATCGCGGCCTGGATCACCGGCTTCGTCAACGCCTTCAACTTCATGGACGGCGTGAACGGCATCTCCGGCGCGCACGCCCTGGTCGGCGGCGCCTGCCTTCGCGTGCCTGGGCCTGTGGCGCGACGACGCGCTCCTGGCCGCCGGCGGCGCGGCGGTCGCGGCCGGCGCGGCCGGCCTTCCTGCCCTGGAACGCGGTGCGGGCCCGGGTCTTCCTCGGCGACGTGGGCAGCTACGCGCTGGGCGCGGCGCTGGCCGCTGCTGGCCGCCTGCGCCGTCGTCACGCGGCATTCCGCCCGAGGCCGCGCTCGGCCCGCTGGCCCTGTACCTGGCCGACACCGCCTGGACCCTGCAGCGCCGGATCCGGGCCGGCGAGCCGTGGCTGCAGGCCCACCGCACGCACGCCTACCAGCGGCTGTGCGACGCGGGCTGGTCGCATCAGCGGGTGCACGTCTGGCACCGCCGCGATGACCGCCGCGCTCAGCCTGCTCGGCGCGGTCAGCCTCGACGCCCACCCGCGGCCTGCGGGCCGGCGCCGACCTGGCTGCGCTCGGCCTGCTGTCCGGCCTACCTGCGCGCCCCCGCGCTGCTCGGCCAGCCCGCCCTGGCCGCCCCGGCCAGCCCAGCCTGGAGAGCGAGACAGCCTGACATGCGGATCCTGATCGTCAGCCACTACTTCCCGCCCGAGACCGGCGCCCCGCAGGCCCGGCTGTCCGCGCTGGCCGCCGCGTGGGCCGGCGGCGGCGACGAGGTCACCGTGCTGACCGGGATGCCCAACCACCCGACCGGCGTGCTGCCGCCGGAGTACCGCCGGGCGATCCGGCGGCGCGAGCGCCGGGACGGCTACGCGGTGGTGCGCACCTGGCTGTACGCGACGCCCAACGAGGGCATCGCCCGCAAGACGCTGTCCCACCTGAGCTTCATGGTCACCAGCGTGCTGCTCGGGCTGGCGGGCCAGCGGCCCGGCCGACACCGTGGTGGTGTCCTCCCCCACGTTCTTCTCCATCGCCTCGGCCTGGCTGCTGGCCAAGCTCAAGCGGGCCCGGCTCGTCGTCGAGGTCCGCGACCTGTGGCCGGCCATCTTCGTCGAGCTCGGCGTGCTCACCAGCCGCCGGGTCATCGCGGCTGCTGGAGCGGCTGGAACTGGCCGCCTACGCCGCCGCCGACGAGGTGGTGGTGGTCAGCGACGGGTTCCGGAGCAACCTCATCGGCCGCGGCGTGCCCGCCGCCAAGGTGCACACCATCCGCAACGGCGTCACCGTCGGACCGCGTTCGACCCGGCGCACCCCGCCCGACCCGTACCTGCGGGCCGGGCTCGGCGCCCGGCCCGGCGAGTGCCTGGTCCTGTACGCCGGGCACGCACGGCATCTCCCAGGGCCTGCCCGAGGCGGCCGAGGCGGCCGACCCGGCTGACCGGCCGGCCCGTGCACCTGGCCTTCGTCGGCGACGGCGCCGACAAGCCGCGGCTGCGGCACCAGGTCGACGGAGCTGGGCCTGGCCAACGTCACCCTGGCCAACGCCATCCCGTCGGAACTGATGCCGGCCCTGCTGGCCACCGCCGACATCCTGCTCGTCACGCTGCGCGACGTGCCGCTGTTCGCGACGTTCATCCCGTCGAAGATGTTCGAGTACCTGGCGGCCGGGCGGCCCGTCATCGGCGCGGTCGCCGGCGAGGCGGCGCAGATCCTGCGCGAGGCCGGCGCGGTCGTGGTGCCGCCCGGCGACAGCGCGGCGCTGGCCGCGGCCATCGCGGGCCTGGCCGCCGACCCGCGGCGAGCGCGAGGTCATGGCCGCGCAGGGCCGGGCCTACGTGGAGCGGTTCTTCGACCGCGCCGACCTGGCCCGCCAGTACCGCAAGATCCTGCGACCCGGGCCGCCGGCCGGACCCGGCCAGTGGGACGGACGGGTGAGGCTGCTGGTGACCGGGGGCAGCGGCTTCCTGGGCGGGTACGTGCTGCGCGAGGCGGTCGCGCGCGGTCACGAGGTCACCGCGCTGGCCCGCAGCGAGCGGGCCGCCGCGGCCAGGTGCGCCGCGCTCGGCGCCGCGCCAGCGCGCGGAGACCTCAGCGACCGCGGCCTCGCTGGCCGCGGCGTTCAGCCGCGACCGCCGCGATGTGCTGGTCAACCTGGCCTCGCTGGGCTTCGGCCACGCCCCCGCCATCGTCGCGGCCGCCGAGGCGGCCGGCATCTCGCGCGCCGTGTTCGTGTCCACCACGGCGGTCACCACCACGCTGCCCGCCCGTCCCGCCAGGTGCGGCTGGCGGCCGAGGACGCAGATCCGCGGCCTCCGCGCTGGACTGGACGATCCTGCGGCCGACCATGATCTACGGCGCGCCGCGGCGACCGGAACCTGTCCCGGCTGCTGGTCGCTGCTGCGCCGGCACCCCGGTGCTGCCCGTTCCCGGCGGCGGCCGGCCTGCAGCAGCCCGTGCACGTGGCCGACGTGGCGCGACGCCGTGCTGGCCGCCGCCGAGCGGCCCGGCCGCCATGGGCGTGACCTATGACGTGGCCGGGCCGGAGCCGCTGACGTTCGACCGAGCTGCTGCGCACCGCTGCCCGCGCGGTCGGCCAGCCGGACCCGGTTCGTCCCGGTGCCGCTGCCGCCGGTGATCGCCGCCGCCCGCGGCTACGAGCTGGTCAGCCGGCACCCGCGGATCCGCGTCGAGCAGGTGCGCCGGCTGGCCGAGGACAAGGCCTTCGCCGATCCACGCCGCGGTCCGTGACCTCGGCTACGCGCCGCGGTCGTTCGCCGACGGGCATCACCAGCCGAGGCCCGCGACTGCTGGGACTGGCCGCGTGACCGGCGGGGAACTGGCACTGTTCGGCCGTACCGCCGCGCACCTGCGCCCGGCGCAGATCGCGCACCGGGCCCGGCTGCGGGCTCAGCGCACCGCGCTGCACCGCTGGCCGCAGGCCGGCCAGTGGCTGCTGGCGCGGCGGCCCCGACGGCGTCTCCGGCGCCGCCGGCTGGCCGGCCGCCTTCACGCCCGCTGGACGCCACCGCGCTGACCATGACAGCGCCCCGGCACTGGCCGGGCCTGGCCCAGCTGCAGGCGGGCCGGATCCGGCTGCTGGGCGTGACCCGCCAGCTCGGCCCGCCGCATCGCACGGGCCGGCTGATGGCGGACTGGCAGCAGGCCGCCGCGCCGCAGCTGTGGCGGTTTCACCTGCACTACTGGGACTGGGCCTGGGGCCTGGCCACCGAGCCGGACCGCGCGGCGGCCCGCGAGCTGTTCGCCCGGCTGTGGCGGTCGTGGCGGGAGGCGTGCGCGTTCGGCCTGGGCGACGCCTGGCTGCCCTACCCCGCGGCGCTGCGCGCCTGGTCGTGGTGCGGGCTGTACCGGGACCTGGTGGCCGGGCACCGGGCTGGCCGGCGAGTTCCGCCGCGAGCTCGCCGCGCACGCCGGCTTCCTGCGCCGCCACCTGGAGTCCGACGTCGGCGGCAACCACCTGGTCAAGAACCTGAAGGCGCTGACCGGGCTGGGCGTGTTCCTCGGCCGACGAGCCGCTGCTGCACCGGGCGCTGCGGCTGCTGGCCGAGCAGCTCACGACGCAGGTCCTGCCCGACGGCGGCCACTACGAGCGGGCGCCCGCCTACCACTGCCAGGTCCTGGCCGACCTGATCGACGTGGCCGACCTGCTGGCCGCCAGCGGCCATGTCCCGCCGCCCGTGCTGACCGGGGCGATCGCCCGGATGCGCCGCTGGCTGGGCGCGGTGCTGGCTACCCGACGGCGTCGGTGCCGCTGCTCAACGACGGGTACCCGGTGCCCGGCGCGCTGGTCACCGCGCTGCGCCCGGCCGCAGCCGCCCGGCATCCCGCTGGTCACCCTGGCCGACACCGGGCTGATCCGGGCGGCCATGGGCGAGCTGGCACCTGCTGGCCGACGCGGGCCCGCCGTGCCCGGACGAGCTGCCCGCGCACGCGCACGCCGACACGCTCAGCTGCTCCTGCACGTCGGCGGCGCGCCGCTGCTGGTCGACACCGGGACCTCCACCTACGCAGGCCGGGCCGATGCGCAGCTACGAGCGGTCGACCGCCGCGCACAACACCATCGAGATCGACGGCGCCGACTCCACCGAGGTGTGGGGCGGCGTTCCGGGCCGGCCGCCGGGCCCGGGTGCACGGCCCGGTGGCCCGGGTCCGCGGTGACCGGGTGTCCGCGCGAGGCCGCCCACGACGGCTACCGGTTCCTGGCTGGCCGGCCGCTGCCACCGCCGCCGGTGGAACCTGACCCGCGGCGGGCTGGAGGTGACGACGAGGTGACCGGCGGCGGACGGCATGCGCTGGCGCTCCGCTGGCACCTGCGCGCCGGGCACGCAGGTCGAGCTGGCGGTCGGCCGGGGCGACGGTCACCACGATGGCCGGGCGGTTCGCGGTGACCGTCAGCGCCGCGACAGCCGTTGCGGCTGGATATCGAAGCCGCCCCGGTGGCCGTCGGCTTCCTGCGCACGACGACCATCCCGGTCCTCACCTGCCGGCTGGACACCATGCTGCCCGCCCGGCTGACCACGACCTGGCGCCGGGCCGCCGACGGCCTGCCCGGCCCGCGGAGGCCCAGTGTGAAGAACGTCGTTCAGCCGATCAAGGGCGGTCCGGTCGAGGTGCTCGAGGTGCCGCGGCCGGTGCCGGGGCCGACCGAGGTGCTGGTGGCGCACGATCGCGTCGGTGATCTCGCCCGGGCACCGAGCGGGCGGTGACCGCACTGGCCCAGTCCAGCCTGCTGGCCAAGGCACGGGCCCGGCCCGACCTGGTCCGCCAGGTGGTGCGCAAGGCGCGGACCGAGGGCCTGGCCGCGACGGCGCAGGCCGTCCGCGGCCGGCTGGCCGAGGACCTGCCGCTCGGCTACTCCGCGGCGGGCGAGGTGCTGGAGGTCGGGCAGCGCGGTCATCCGGCATCCGGCCGGGCCAGCTCGTGGCCACCGGCGGGGCGGGCAAGGCCAATCACGCGCAGTTCCAGGCCGTGCCCGGCCTGCTGTGCGCGGCCATCCCGGACGGGGTGCCGCCCGCGGACGCGGCGTTCACCACGGTGGCGTCGATCGCGCTGCACGGGCTGCGGCTGGCCGAGGTCGGGCCGGGCTCCAAGGTGGTGGTCATCGGGCTCGGCCTGGTCGGCCAGCTGGCCGCGCGGCTGGCCATGGCGGCGGGCTGCGACGTGGCGGGCATCGACCCGGCGCCGCACCCGCGGGCGGTGGCGGCCGGCGCGGGCGTGCTGGCCCTGGACGAGCTCGGCGACGCGACGACCGGGCCGGATCGCTCGACTGGTCCCGCGGCCGCGGGCGCGGACGCGGTACTGGTCTGCGCGGCGAGCCGGTCGTCGGTCCCGGTGCTGCGGGCTCCCGCGCTGTGCCGGGACCGCGCGCCGGTCGTGGTGGTCGGCGACGCGGGCCTGGAGCTGGACCGGACGCCGTTCTACGAGAAGGAGATCTCGCTGCGGTTCGCCCGCTCCTACGGGCCGGGCCGGTACGACGCCGTCGTATGAGGCGTGGGGCGTGGACTACCCGGCCGGGCAGGTCCGCTGGACCGAGGGCCGGAACTTCGAGGCGGTGCTCGACCTGCTGGCCGCGGGCCGGCTGCAGGTCGCCGACCTGGTCACGCACACCTTCGACATCGGCGAGGCGGCCGCGGCCTACCGGCTGATCGAGGAGCGCGCCGAGCCGTACCTGGCGATCCAGCTCAGCTACCCGGCGGCGCGCGGCGCGCCGCCGATGCCCGGTGGTGCTGCGGCCGCCGTCGGCCGGCGCCGCGCGACGCTCGTCGCCGGGGGTGGGCTGGATCGGGGCGGGCGCGTTCTCGACCGGGACGCTGCTGCCCGCGTTCCGGGCCGCCGGGTTCGACCGGTTCACCGCCGTCGCCTCGGCCAGCGGCATCATCGTCGCGGCGGGCGGCCGAGCGGCACGGCTTCGCCCAGGCGGTGTCGGGCGGCGTTCCGGGTCATCGACGACCCGGACACCGACGTCGTGGTGATCGCCACCCCGCACGACACGCACGCCGAGCTGGCGGTCCTGGCCCTGAAGGCGGGCGGCACGTGTGGTGCGAGAAGCCGCTCGCGCTGACCCTGGACGAGCTGGACGAGGTCGCGGCGCGCCTGGCAGGGCTCCGGGCGGCAGCTCGCGGTCGGCTTCAACCGGCGCTGGTCCCCCGCCGTGCTGGCCGCGCGGAAGGTGCTGGCCGAGGTCAGCGGGCCGAAGCTGCTGGTGTACCGGGTGGCGGCCGGGCCGGTGCCGGACGGGCACTGGTACCACGACCGGCGGCAGGGCGGCCGGCTGCTCGGCGAGGTCTGCCACTTCGTCGACACGGCGCAGGCGCTGATCGGGTCGCCGATCGAGGAGGCAGTCCGGGCTGGCCGGGCGGCGGCGAGCCGGGCGACGACGCGGTGGTGTCGCTGCGGTTCGCCGACGGGTCGCTGGCCACGATCGCCTACGGGAGCGTGCCGCCGGCGGCGGGCAAGGAGTGGATCGAGGTCACGGGCGGCTCGCGCCGGGTGGTCATCGACGACTTCCGCCGGGCTGAGGCGGACGGCAAGGTCGATCTGGAAGGGGCGCCAGGACAAGGGCCACCGGGCCTGCGCGGCGGCGTTCCGCCAGGCGGTGACGGGCGGGGCGGCGATGCCGACCGAGGACGCTGCTGGCCACCATGGCGGCCACGATAAGCGCGGCAGCCGGAACCGGAAGGCATGTCTGAGCTGGACCATCGGCCGCAGCAGCACATGGGCCGATGGGCTGTCGCTGCACGTTGATCGATGACTCGCTTCGGACGGCTCCCTACGCAGGCCCATGGCAACAGCCGGCAACGCACTGCGAGATGAATGGACTGAGCATGTATAGCGACGGGCGCTACCTAGCCAATAACCCAGGATGGCATGAAACCGACGCAGCTTGGAAAGCTTCGCAGGTCTTGTCGCTGCTTGATGATCGCAATTTCCGACCCAAATCGATTGTGGACATCGGCTGCGGAACCGGTGGCGTGCTCGAAGTGATCGCCGATGTCTTAGACGGAATAGAACTCGTTGGCTACGATCCGTCGGCGCAGGCTGTCGAAATGATCGAGCGCTCCGACAGAATCGAGCTCCGAGTAGGGACCCCCAAAGACGTTCATGAACATTATGACCTGCTTCTCTGCCTCGATGTATTCGAGCATGTTGAAGACTACATCGGCTTCCTCCGCTCCCTGCGTCCGGCAGCGGACTGGTTCATGTTCCACATTCCCCTCGATATATCAGCCCAGTCCGTCATACGTGAAAGACCTCTACTCATGGGGCGATCTACCGTTGGTCACCTTCATTACTTTACGCGGGGCACTGCATTGGCGACTCTTGAAACGGCTGGCTTCGAGATTTCGTACGATAGACTTCTCCTTCCAAACGACATGCCGAATAGACGACCAAGAACTCGGATCGCCAACATTCCACGCAATATTGGTCGCCGCTATGCGCCACAGTTGTCAGCGCGAATCCTAGGTGGATCCACACTTCTAGCTTTGGCTTCGGCACCCACCAGTGGTGGGTCCATCGCTAATTCTTAATCCTCCAGCAATAGATCGGCGATCCTCAAGCGTGGGGCTACGGAATGCAGGAGGCTCACGGGTGGTCATTATGCCCTGTGAGATCCCGTGAGCACCGTGCAATGACCGCTAGCCGCCGTGTAGGCGACAAGGGCTAGCGGTCCTTGACATCAGGATGCATCCTTCGTTTGGTCCGGGTAGACGCTCCGAATAATCCGCCCAGGATTACCAAGGACGATCGATCCGTCAGGAATATCTCCTCGAACGACCGAACCAGCTCCGATGATGCAATCCCGGCCGATGACGCTACCTGGCATAAGTAGTGAGAACGCACCAACGAAACTATTATCTCCGATGGAGACAGCCGCTACCTTGTTGCGCACCTCGTCGCTAGAAAACTTCTCTCCGCGCAGTTCACTTAAGGCTCGATCAATTCGCGAGACGGAGAAATCATGGGTCAGAATTCGTACATCGGACGAGATCACAACCTCGTCGCCAATCGTGATAAGTGATGGGTCTGTGCCGTCTATCCGGGATCTTCCGGAGATATATCGAGGTGTTCCCGTCAGGTTGTATCCGAGCCGCCGGAGGAAGATGACGTATAGCTTCATGAACCAACGGTGATCAACGTATCCGACCCTTGTAATCAGCCATCGTGCAAGAAAAATAGCGAGACGGCGAGGAAAGGATTTGAAGGTCACAGCGCCTCCCCGAGAGTAGTGCCGACAGTGCTTGGTGCCGAGCAGATATGTACGTACATCTCGCTCGAACGTGACGTTATCTCTCGTCAGCCAAACGACGATACTTGTCCGCGGCCTGCACGCCAGTAGAACGACGCCCGGCCCGAGTTGCAACAACGCGGCTGTTCTCCATCCGGATCGTCCTTCGCTCAGCGTCCGACAGCCCCAGCGCAAGCCGGAGGCCATCCGCAACTGCACGAGGATCATCGAACGTGGCCAAGAATCCGTTCTTGCCGGGCTGAACCCACTCCCGAATGGATGGGAGGTCGCCACATACCGGGATGGCCCCGGCCGCCATCGCCTCTAGGAGGCTGTTCGGCGTCCCGTCGTGTTCAGTGATCGAGACGCTGACCTCAGCTCGGCCGAACAGAGAGAGCACCTCGCCTGGCGAGCACTTCCCTACCACAATCATCCTGTCAGCCAGTGGGTGACGCTCAATAGATCGTTGCAGAGAAACATCCTGAGCCGCATCGACGAATACGACACGCACCCGGGGATCTAGATCACCGGCCATAAGACACAGCGCGTCGAGGAGGATGTCGTTGCGCACGTACTCGCGACTTCCCCGCACATTCAGGACAAGTCGGCAGTCGGACTCTGCCAGGTCGTTAAGCTTTGGCTCCCGTATCCCATCCTGTTCAACAATCCTCAATAGGTCGATGCCACCTCCACCCGGAAGGACCGCCGTCGCCGCGGCAGCCCGCAGCCCCCATCTCCCGGCTAGATCGACATCCCGCTGACAGTCGGCAAACAATAAGTCAGTCCTTGCCAACACTCTACGGGTCGCGCGTCCGATCAATCGACTCGCCGACGCGTGGAGGGTCAGGTCGTTGCCCCAGATTGACACAGCCAGTGGGATGCCAGCAGGACACGCGACCAGGGCCGTCATTGCCTCGAAAGGAATTCGCATTCCATGCACAATGTCCGGTTTCACTTCGTCTACGACGCGGCGAATCCGACGGCCTTCTGTCGTTGCCAGGACTGGCCCCACTAGTCGGCGGCATGACTGTGCGATCTTCAGCCTTCTCGGTGTAGCTATTGCGAATGACCGAAGCCATTGCCTAACTCCCCTGCGCCGACGCTCGCCGCCCGACATGGCCGGTGGGCAGTGCGGCCACGATCTGCCATCGGCACCGAGGATCACCACACCAGCCGACCTCACTGCCTCGACCCAGCCCCACGTTGTCGGGCTCCGCACATCAGCCAAAAGGAGAACTCTTAAGGGAGATGCCTGAATAGGATCACGGACGCTCGACTCCAACGTCTTCCCCTTAGGAAGTTTGAACATAGCTGCTAGCCAAACCAGCATCACCCACCTGCACCAGTTGATCTGACCAGCGCAGCAGGCCAACGGGGCATGACGCCAGCCGCACCTATGGTGACACATACCATCCTTTTCGTAGCCAACTTGACCTCTGCCATGCCGCATCACATTAGCCCCGCGGTGCTCTAAGATTGATCTAAGCAGATTCTCACTCGTTCCCGCCGCCTAACCAGAGCGCTATGCCACTGACGACTTTAACTTCATCATGAGTGACGCGTCCTCCATCGTGCCAACTTCGAGTCCGCCCCCGCCGACCACGTTTCGCACGCTATGGTCTAGTCGCATCTGTCTGCAACGGACGCCAAGGAGCATGCGTCGGATCGCAAAATATCCCACCAGGTGACTGTTCCTGCTCGATTTCTGTAAGGACATCATGCATGTATACGCCATCAAGCTAAAAGGGGTAAATTAGTTGCAGCTTCGAAATTTACCAATTAACTCAACCTTGTGGCCTCTCCGTGGGTGAGCACTCTGCCCCCGGAAGGTCTATGCGAATACCCGTACGGACCGGGAGGCGGCGTCGTACCTTCCGCGCCCGTCAGTCATTAGATGGACTACATCCCAAATCTGGGGGCATTCCGTCTGTTCGCCAGACCTCCGCTACCAACATCGCCATTGTGGCTCTTGGAGCGGTTGCCGGAATCGTCGTAGCCAGGGCTCTCGGCCCTCACGGTCGAGGCCTATATGCCATTGCCACTGTAGCGCCGACTTTTATTGGCATCGCCGGAACTATCGGTGTCGAAGAGGCGATCGTATATCTTGCCTGCCGTAACGAAAACCCCCAGACCACCGGTCACTTGATCTGGGGAAGTCTCATCCTCGCATTGGTCCTAGGTTCGGTTGCAAGCGCGATATCAGTCACATTTCAGCTCGTTCTTTTCTGGCGCTCCAATCTCGGAATTTCCGAAGTAGTCTTTATCGCAATCGCATGCCAGCCTCTACTTTTTGCCCTGACACAAGTCTCGCTTGCTCACCTTCGCGCCCAAGCCCGCTACACCACATGGAACGTGCTCCGAATCCTAGTCTCCGTTGTATATCTCGCGGGAATAGTACTGTTTATCGGGGCTGACGCTCTTAGTGTCAACGCGGTGATCCTCTGCCTCTTCGCTGCGAGCGCTGCCGTCTTCATTGGGTCAACACTTTCCATCTGCCTCTCGCATCGTCCGTCAATATCTCGTGTTGAGATCGAGCGCATGCTCTCGTACGGATGGAAGAATCACCTGATCACCGTGCAGGCTTATGCGAACCAGCAACTCGATCAGGTGTTCTTAGCGGCGTTAGTGCCTGCCGCACAACTGGGTCAATATGCAGTCGCCGTCACGTACTCCTCGGCGGGGCTCTCTCTTGGCTTGGCACCGGCGCTTCAGATGTACTCTCACTTTAGTCGACAAGAGAACCCCGATCGCGCCTCTTATCGAACCCTAGTGACGCAGACTATGATTTTGCTCGGCGGCATCTGCTTGATCTCAGGCCTTCTGGCGCCTTTCTTCATCCCTCTAGTTTTCGGAAATACCTACAGAATGGCTGTCGAGCCTGCGCTTATTCTGATCCTAAGTTCACCAATGCTGGCCCTTGGCGCCATGTTCTCATCCATCTGGAAGTCAGCCGGCAAGCCGTTAGTCGCCGCCAAGGCCCAAGGATGCGGGCTTATTATAACGGTGGCAACCCTATCGGGAGCTATCCGCTACTTTGGGATCGATGGAGCTGCGATTGTGTCTATTCTGGTCTATGCTGCCGTAGCTGTGTGGATGTGGCGCACTCGCCCATTCGACGGACTCCTCGCCGCCCGGCAAACGCCGGGGCCGAAAGAATCTACGCCGCCCGATATCTCTCGAAGTCCAGACGTTAGTTCTTATGCGCGGTGATCTGCAGTAGGGAGCACAACGACTTGAACGCCAAGACAAGGCGGGTGACTGTCTACCACCCGGCGACCCAGCACTCTCTGCTGCTCGCGCGGGCCCTGGTCCGGGCAGGCTATGACACTTCTCTTCTTACCCGCTTCGAGACGTGGAGCGCGATGCGTCAGAGCACGATCGTAAGGCTGGCGTATAAGATCTTTGGCCAATCGCCGAGCATGCGGCGAGCCATTGAGAACCGGAGTGCTAGTGACATACCAAGCTTCTCGACTGATGCGCTCGGTATACTTTTAGGTAGGTTGATCGGAGAGGCCATGGGCCCGGCCCGATTGCGCTTCGATCGCTCGCGAATGCAGCACTCGGCCAGAGCTGCTGCGAGGCTCATTCGGCGACAGCTTTGCCCAGAGTTGGTGATCGCGGCCGAGACGGGCGCTCTTGAATTACTTGAGGTGCTGAAAACCAGCACACCAGTTGTAATTGACGTCGCACATCCCCATCCCCAAGAGGTGGACCGATGCCGAAGACTCGCGGCTGCTCGTTATCCCGACCTTGCCGCCAGCTGGGACGACCCTCCGCTCGAAGCCTCCGGCTGGGAGCGGCTCAACCGGGCTCTGACTCAAGCGACGGGGGTCTGGACGGCGAGTCGCTATACCGCGGATTCGATTCGCGCGTACGTCGACCCCAGCATGTCCATCGATGTAGTTGGATACGGCGTCGCTGGCACGCCCCGGCCTGCGCGGGAATCGGCATACCAGGGTCGCTATCTCTTCGTTGGAGCCGTCGGCCTGCGCAAGGGCGTCCCGCTCCTGATCGAGGCATGGGCCAAATCTGGACTGGCCCGGGAAGGATGCGTTCTAGATGTGGTGGGTAGAGAGCTCGACCCCCTGGTGGAGCGTTTGCTGGCGCCGCTAGCAGGCGTCCGGCGGCACATCAATGTCTCATCTGAGAGGTTAAGCACGTTATTTATGGAAGCGGACGCCCTGGTGAGCCCGTCTTATTGCGAGGGATTCGGGAGGGTGCTCATCGAGGCTGCCGCGGTAGGACTGCCGTTCTTGGCAACCAGAACGGGAGCCGTTAACGACATCCTCGGACCGGACCTTAAAGAATGGAGCGTAGAGGTCGACGATCTCGATGGTTTTACCGAGCTGCTTCGGAGCTTCCACGGCGGTAGCTCCTGCCGAGTTGACTTTGCCAGAGCGATCCTCGGTGTGCGAGAAAACTGGACTGAAGAGGAGTACGGCACTCGGGTCAGGTCCGCCGTTGAGCGACAACTCAAGGCTATCAGTTGACCATGGAGCACCCACATCGCGGCTGTTCACCATCGCCAACGCCCGTGCCACTCTGCGGAAGCTCTGCTCTCGCCTTCCAGGCGCGCCCAGGGCAGGAATTGCTTATAAGGGGCGTATGAACCAATATGCTTCGTCGGGCTGGCTTTTCTTGCCTACTAGCCTACAGGGCTGTCGCTGAACTAATATACTTCGAAGTTCAAATCCTTGGCTAACAGATATATAGGCGGATTCCAGCTTGAGACACGGAGCCGTAAGGCGGCTACGTCGGGTGGTCGATGCGGTACCACCGGTGGCCCGGTCTTACCGATACGTCCGCGACGTCACACATAAGCTTCCCACCTACGAAACTCTCTTTGGATTCCCTATTACTGGCGACCCATATATTGACACGTCGCGGCAAACGTCTGGTGAGGCTGGGTTGTTCCTGGAAGCCATCAAAACAGCCGACCTAGTGGTAGATATCGGGGCGAACGTCGGTTTCTTCACACTATTAGCAGCTACAAATAGCGTTCCAGTGACCGCCATTGAGCCCGACGTTGCTAACGTCGAGATCCTGCTCCGGAACCTCCAGCGTGTGTGGTCAACCTTGGACGTTCCTGTCGAGGTATTCCCCGTTGCACTTGGTGCTGAGCCCGGAGTGCAGACCATATTCGGCACAGGTCAGGGAGCGAGCCTGATCCAAGGCTGGGGTGGCATTGGGGCCACGCACGCGCGCCAGACGCCAGTAACTACCGTCGATCGAGTCGTCGCGGACCGTCTCAACGCAACCGGCGAAGCGGCTGTCATCAAACTTGACGTAGAGGGCTATGAGCTCGAGGTTCTTCGGGGTAGCAGGCGGACCCTGCGTCTCGACCCGAGTCCTACCTGGATCGTCGAGCACGGGCTCACTCAGAATTTCTCTCCTAGCGGGAACCCAAACTTCCGTCGCCTTTTTGAAGTCTTTTGGAGCGTAGGTTACGCCGCTTACACAGTCGAGGGGAGTCTCGTCGTGGAGGAGGATGTCGATGATTGGGTTCGCCAGGGGAGAGTCGAGTCGGCGGATATCAACTTTCTCTTCCGGCGTTGAGATGCTGATCTACCCGTCGAGCTATTCGGACCAGCACAAACTATTGCCATGTCATCGGCATGGTTCTTCCTAAGGACACAGAAAACCTACAGCTGAAGGGTTAGAGTCTATCGATCATGGGCACTTCGTATCATTTCTATACAACGTGTACGCTTTGGTTCGCTACTATCGTAATGCTCGAGTACCTACGCCTCTCGCAAGTTAATCGTCTTCCCTGGTGGGTTATCCATGGGCCAGTGATTGCATGGGGCGCTGTTGTTCTAATCCCATGGTTCATCGCATTAAGGGCCGGCGTTTGGCTGATACCAGCTGGCCCCCCGGAGTCGGCCGTGTCCCTTAGCCTTCCGGTGACTTATCGTTTTAACCTTTTCGCACTGTTCGGCCTTGCTGTGGCACTGGCCCCATTGGCGCTCATCGGCCGACGACCCACCGAGGAGCTCTCGTGTTTCGATCAGATCGACATCATGCCCAAGAGGGCCTTCTTCGCAATTGTTACGCTTCTGGCCGCCTACGTAGGCTCACTCCCGTCGCTCTCGCGAATCTGGAAGTTGTCAGGTGCCTCCGGACAGAACCTGTACTCGAACACCGGAAGTTCTTTCCTGAGTTTGAGTCTCGTCGTCCTCGCAGGAATTGCGATCGGCTATCTGGCTAGGAAACAACCGCTTAGCTGGATTGGGATTGGACTCTACCTTGTCTTGATGGTGGTGACGTTGGGATCCGCTCACCGGTACCTGGTCCTGATCCTGCTCCTGTCCTACTTGATTCTGAGACGTCCCTTCCGGACCTCCCGAGGCTCGTTTGTCCAACGACTCGTTCTTCTTCTCACTGGAGTCGCTGCGGTGTGGCTCGTTGGATTTTCTGGACTCGGACAGTTGAGCGTCCTTCGCTCCGGAGTCCCGGAGTCGACTTCGTCCGAGTACACCGAGAGGACCCTGTCATCGTTCGATGTCATGGGATCCGCCGAGTATCTCCTCGAGTCGGGCGGCCAACCGGGGCAGTTACACGGATCCTCATACTTAGCGCTTCCAGATGAACTCATCCCGCACGTACTCCTAGGGTCTCGGTCAGCCCCACCCGCCGTCGAGATAGAGCAGGGTGTGCTTGGGGCCAAGACCGGCGCCAGTGCTCCTCTGTGGATAGAAGGAGCGCTAAATTTCGGCACTCTCGGCGATTTTCTCTCGATGGCCGTCTTCGCCGGGCTATGGAGTCTTATCCTCCGCCGGGCCATTTCCTCTCGAAGTCGCCTTGGAAGAGTCGCGGCTGCTATTGGGCCAGTGTGGATCCTTCTCGCCTACCAAGCCCTCAGTCGAATCCTCATAGTTGCGACGATTGACCTGTTCGCGAGCATCATTATCGGCCTGGTGCTGTGGAATTGGATGCAGATCGAACAAGAACTGCCTGACAGCACGGCGCTACTGAGACCGACGAGCGACCTTGCAATCCGGGAGAAATCAGCTGCAATGTAATTACTCGGCCAGCGGGGCTCTGGCACGCAAGGTCACATGGAACAACCGACAGCGTTTACATGATCGCCAAGGACGGGCGGCAAGCGGAACTACGACGAGGAATGGCCCAACCTACGAGGTGATGCACTTGAGCCAGACGACGAGCACTTATCGCGCTAGAGTAAGCAACCGCACTAGTCCGCCGTAGCGTTCCGCTATCTGAATGTATTAGGGCATGCAGGAGATCGGCACTACGTCATGCGCATGAAGGGCCCGCATGAGAACTGAAAGGGGGTAGGGAAACCATGTCCTGCGGGGCATTTGTTTCCCTGAATACCAATGACCGAGCAGCAAAGGGAGTATTACGCCGAGACGGCCTCCGCCTATGAGTCGATGCACGTCCAACCAGGCGACGAGCACTTCATCGCGCTAGAGTATGCGACCGCATTACTCAATGTTGTTCGGGCCAAGAGTGTCCTGGATGTTGGCTCCGGAACCGGGCGAGCCGTCCGATTCCTGCAAGACCGGTGTCCAAATCTGCAGGTAGAGGGCGTCGAGCCTGTCGGTGAACTCCGTGGGCAAGCCCAAGCTCTCGGCACTCCCCTAAATGATGCTAGCGGCGAGGATCTCCCTTTCCCCGATGACAGTTTTGACGTTGTCATGTCATTTGCGCTGCTACACCATGTCGCTGATCCGACACCGGTCGTAGCTGAGATGATGCGTGTCGCGCGAATGGGAGTCATGATCAGCGACGCCAACCGTTTTGGACAAGGATCTACTGCTGCCGGCGCATGAAAGCTGGCAGTTCATCGCGTCGGCTTGTGGCCGA
Source organism: uncultured Actinomycetota bacterium (assembly GCA_963780555.1). Lineage (GTDB taxonomy): Bacteria > Actinomycetota > Actinomycetes > Streptosporangiales > Streptosporangiaceae > DASUBV01. Next base: position 3,232,110 of record CAWACD010000002.1, read on the forward strand.
CATTCGAGCGGCTTCGAACCAGAGGCCGTGGATACCTGGAATCCGCCGGGGACGGTATCTTCTACTCGTACAGTATCTTTGATTTGATGCCTCAACTACAGGCTTGGCGGACAGGACATTCGTGGTCCCAACCGTGCCGCAAAAGAGATTTCCTTTCTGCAGGTCGCCACGCCCCACGGATTGCTCGTTGCAGTTCGAGAACCGTCAGGACCCGGCTGGGCCGGATGCTAGCACGAGGCGACGATGTGGGCTAGCTTATGCGTCGGCAAGGTAAGCAGCAGGGTGTGCGACTCGTTCAATGATCCGCGTCGGTAATTGCATTCCCGAGCACGTCCCAGTGGGAGTGACTAGCTGACCTAGCTGCCCTGCTGCTCCCATTCGCCGCAAGCAGCGGGATGGCCGCGATCTTCTCTTCGGTCAGATCGTCCCAGCGGATCCCGGCGGCCGTCCGGGCCCCGCGTCCGCGGCAGTCGATCACCCGGTCGGGCGTGATGATGAAGTCCACAGGCACGTCGTGGCTCGTCAGCGGGATCGTCCCCGCCGACCGGACCTGGAGCTCATGCACGGTCGTCACCGACACTGTGCGGGCCCGATCAGACCTGCCGCCGTGGCCAGCGCGAACTCCAGGTCGGCGAAGCCGCCGCCCTTGCCGAGCCGCGCACCGTCCTCTCCCACCGCCACGCAGCCCATGACGACCAGGTCCACTGGGCCACCTCGGCCAGCGTGACTCGCCGTGCCGATCGCGCCGCGCCACTGATCGAGGCAGCCTTACGCGGCGACTCACTCAGATGATCCGGGTCAAGGGCAAAGAACGGCTCTGGCTCGGCCAGCCGCGGCACTGCCATATAGACGGTCTTGCCGTCCTCCAGCGCACGCTGGCGCACTGGCAGTTGCGCGGAGTCCGGGTTGGACTTGAGCGTGCTAGCTGCCTGCCACGCGTCGAGACCCCGCAGCCGCTCGGCTGCGGCTTCCGCGCCAGTGAAGTTGGGAATGCGGCCCTCGGCGCCGGGAAACCGGGCGACTTTGGCCGCTCTCATCGCCGACCACACCTCCTGGCGCAGGTTGGCCTTCGCGACCAGCACATCGGCCGAGCCGCCGGCATCGCGGTCGTGGCGGCCGGAGCGTGACGAGGCATACCTCTATCCTGCCGGTCGATGGGCGGGCCGAGTCGGGATGAGCATCGAGCATTCAGGGATCCTGTCTCGGCCAGCCTCGCCGGCCTAGACGCCGACCGGCTCGCCTGCGACGAAGTGGATTCGGGCTGCTTGGATCGCGATGCGGTCAGCGTAGCGTTGCCCTGACCTTCTACCGGCGGCTGCTGAACTGAGGCGAGCGGGTCGGGCGTCCGCCGTCCAGGGATGGTGAACGGCAGCCGCGTCCCGCTGCGGGAGAGCCGGCCTGTGCGCTCCCACGTCAGCCGACGAAGAGAAGCTCATGTGGGCAGGTCCTCACCGGCTTCGTCTAAGACGGCCCGAACCCCGAGCGGGAGCATCAGCTCGCTGATAACAAGCTGGCGGCCCCGGGCGCACTTCGGCGGCTGAATCACCGAGCGTCCGTCCCGGATCCCGCAGCCGGAGCCGCCCAACGGCAGCCGACCGGCTCGGCCCTGCACCAGGCGCGTATTGAATGGAGACACGCATCGACCGCACCCCAAGAAGCCAAGCCCGGCCACCGATCGCCGCCCACGCTGCGCGCGCCGCCCACCACGCTGCGCCTGGCCGATGAAACTGGGGCGGCAATTCACCAGGCTCACCGTAGAACGGCACGGTCAGCGAGCCAGCGGTCCGCAGGAATCGGTACGGCGTCGCCGCGGAACGCGCAGATCTGCGCGCCGTCCAGCGCGCGACCGTTGCCACGTGTCTGGTCGGCACAGTTACGGCGGCCTGCTGGCGCTGGAGTACGCCCTGATCCCAGCGGCCGTCGCCGAGTACCGGGTGCTGGGCCGACTCCGAGGACAGCCGGTACGCGCGCCTGCGCCCGAGCAGGTACCGGCAGGGTCACCAGTAGTGGCGCCTGGCCTATAACGCGTACGCCAGCAGTCCGGCTGACCTGGGTGCCTGGCTGCGCTAGTAACAGGCCGCCGAGATGCAGGCACCTCGACGGCTGCTCTGCGTGCGCAGTTATGCCGGAGCGATGGGTGTCAGCGTGAACGGGTAGCGCCGGGCGAAGGCGGCCACCGAGTCGTTCCGCAGTGCGGCCCATAGCTGATGCGCCACCGGGTGGTTGAAGTGCACTGCTCCCGTTCCGCCGCTGAGCGGCGATCCGTCGGTGGGCGCGGTGACGAACGTCCCGTCCCTGCCCTTGAGGTAGCCGAGCTTGAGCGACAGGGACACCAGCTCGGAGTTGCTCATGTCGCTGTCCACGCTGAGCGCCCTGGCCATCGCGTGCACGACCTTGAAGTCGGTGTGCAGGTGGCTGAACATCCGGCGCTGGGCGATCTTGAACAGGATGGCGCGGATCAGGCCGCTCTGCAGGTCCTCCCGGCCGATCTCGCTGACATCGCTCTGCTTCACGTAGGGCAGCACGTCAGCGGCGGTCAGGTGATCAACGCCCTTGGGGAAGGTGATGCCGTCACCGTGCATGGGGAACGGGACATCCACATTCACCCCGCCCATCGCCCCGACAACCGAGTCGACACCAGCGAAGTCGATGACCGAGTAGTCGTTGACCCGCACGTTGGTGAGATGCTCGACGGTGCGGATCAGCAGGTCCGGCCCGCCCAGCTTCAGGGTCTCCTCCAGCTCCATCTTGCCGTGGCCGGGGACATTGACGACTACGTTCGGGGGCAGGTCCACCACCGCGGCCCGCCCGCTCGCATTCAGGTGCACCAGCGAGATCAGCCCGGACAGTGCCTCCGGCTGGGTCGACGAGCCATCCTCGCCACTTCCGCCGCGGCTGGACGGCTCTGTCGCGTCGCCGGTCAGCAGGATCGTCTTGCTCCGGCGGGTCGCGGCCGGCATGAGCGGCTGGCTGGCGGCCGTCAGCGCGGTGATGCCCTGAATTCGGTGCACACTGCTGGTCAGGCTGTGCACGGCCAGGAGCCCCGTGCCGGCCACCGCGCCCGCGATCACCACGAGCGACAGGACGGCCGCCAGGGCGATACGCCGGCGTAAGCGGCGCCGCCGCGAGCCTCCCGGCGTCCGCCCTGGGTCATCAGGCCCGCGCGCATCCTGCGCCTGCCGCCGGAAGAAGTCCTCGACCGATGAAGTGGACATTACATTTCCCCTCGGGAATTTCGCCCAGTCCCGGAGCGATGGCCTATATGGCTGGCGTCATTAACGCAATTACGCTGTGCTTCCATACCCTTGCGCTGAGTAATATAACTCAGATGGGCGGCCAATGCCGAGGACCCTTGTGAACGCGCCGCAATAATGCATGGCATCCAGCACCCGGGAGGCGCGAAGTCGGCGGTTCTCGGCGTCGTCGGCTGTCTCAGCTTCTGTGGCTGCAGCGCAGCCTGAACTGTGCTGGCATCGGGTCATTTAGCAGATCTTTTCCGACTGCGAGGTCAATACCTGCGCCCGGTCCAGTTACAGCGCTGGCGGCACTTGCACCGTCGCGTAGATCACCGATGATGTGCGCTGCACTCCCGCTCAGTCGCGGTGCGGAGCTCGCCGGTGCCGGACAGAGTGGATCGGCGGCGATCTCCATGGGTGCAGATTCCCATGCAGGTGCCGCCGGGAGAATATGACGGCGTAGGCGCCTAGGCTACTGACCCGGGGTATTCCGGATCGCCTGTCATGTTCTTCCGCTGCTCTAGCTCGGCTCGGACTTGCGCGGCGTCGAAGGTGTCGCCAGCCGCGAAGTCGTCGCGCGACTGCTGCAGGTCACTGAGTGACTCGTCATCGCTGAGGATGTCCAGGGCTTCCTGCACACGACGACTATCCCAGGGATAATCTGGCTGGACACCATGCTGCCTGCCCGGCTGAGCACAACCTGGCGCCGGGCTGACCGCGCGCTGCCCGGCCCGCGGCAACCGCTCTGGGACCGGCACTTTGGTGCCGGAGCGCTGCCCGAAAGACTCCACCACGAATGCCACCTTCGGGTGACGGCAGCGCGCGACGGATCTTCGTAACGTACAGCTGGCAGAGACCTGGCCTGCAGTACGGAGGGGAGCCGACCATGACGCAGCAAGCCGCCGCCACCGCGCGGAGGCCGGCGCGCCTCGGCCGGCGCTCCCTGCACGACGTGCGGGCATCGGGTCTGGCTCACGGCCGGCCCACCCGGTTGACGGGCGCCGCCGAGCGGTCCGCGTACCGGCCGCACAGCATCCAGATCCTGCCCGGCCGCACGTCGCCCCGGATCCTGCTGGTCGGCCGGCGGGTGATCCGGCTCGCTGGCGCCAACGATGCCAGTCACTACTACCACGCAGTCTCGGGCGGCGGGCTCGCGCACGCTGGCGCGATCCTGGTACTGACACTGCTCACGATCAGCACGGCATCCGCCGCCATCGCAGCCGTGCGCCCCGGGCGGCGCCGGCGGCTGCCGCGCTTTACTCACCTGGCGGCCAGCGGCCTGCTCGGGATCTACCTGGCCGGCCAGGGCATAGCGAAATTCCTGCTGGCCGGTTACGCGCGCGCGGGCCGCTACGGGTCGTGCCTCAGCGCCTCCTACGCCCGCGACCCGGTCACGACCAGGCAAGGCGGCCCATCTCAGTCGTCGAGCGCCTGGTAGCAGAGCGTCCAGAAGTCCGAGACCAGCGCCGGCCCGGCGGGCGAGGACCACATCTGCTGGGTGAGCAGGATCAGCGTCGTGTCCTCGGCCGGGTCGTTGCGCCAGCACGTACCCAGTCCCCCGTCCCAGCCGTACGCGCCGACCGACTGCGGCCCGGTCCGCCGGGTCACCACCGACATGCAGAAGCCCCAGCCCTGGTCGTCGAAGAAGTCTGAGCCCAGCCCGCCTGCGGCCTTCTGCGCGCTGGTCAGCCGGTCGGAGGTCATCAGGTCCACCGACATCCGGGACAGCAGCCGGTCGTTTCCGTGCCGCCCCCCGGCGCGCAGCATGTCCGCGAACCGGTAGTAGTCACGCGCCGTCGACACCAGCCCGCCGGCCAGCGACGGGAATGCTGGCGGCCGGCTCCACTGCCCGCCGGCGGCCTCGTCATAGACGACCACCTGGCCGCTGCCGGGGTCGGTAGTCCACGACGTCGCCAGCCGGCCGATGCTGGCGGCGGGCACGCTGAACCCCGTGTCGGTCATGCCCAGCGGCCCGAAGATCCGCTCGGCCAGGAACGCCTCCAGCGGCTGGCCCGCCGCCCGGGCGATGAGCACGCCGAGGATGTCGGCGCTGGTGTTGTACAGCCACGAGGTGCCGGGCTGATGCGCCAGCGGCAGCTTGCCCAGCCGGGCCAGCCACTCATCGGGGGCCGCCACCTGGTCCGGCGCGGGCACGCCCTGGCCCAGGAGCGGGTCAGACAGCGCGTCGGCGAACGGCAGGCCGCCCGGCTCGGCGAACACCATGCCCAGCCCGGAGGTAAAGGTCAGCAGGTCACGGACCCGGATCGGCCGCTCGGCCGGCACCGTGTCCGCCAGCGGCCCGTCCAGGTGGCGCAGCACCTGCCGGTCCGCCAGCTCCGGCAGCAGCTCGTCGACCGGGTCGTCCAGCCGGAGCCGGCACTCCTCGACCAGGATCATGGCGGCCACGGCGGCGACCGGCTTGCTCATCGACGCGATCCGGAAGATGGTGTCCGCGCCGGGCACCGCGCCGTCGGAGGTGAGCGTGCCGATCCCGTCGGCGTGCACCTCCCCGTGCCGCGCGATCAGCGTCACGAGCCCGGTCAGCCCGCCGCGCTCGACGTGGCCGCCGAGTACGTCGTGCATCCGCTGCAGTCGTGCCGCTGACAGTCCGGAGCCGTTCACCATGTCTTTCTCCTTCCGTAGCCGTCTTCAGGAGGTAGACGGCCGGCCGGGGCCGACATCATCGCAGCGTGCCGCCTCCGGCCGGGCCTGGCGACGCCGCTGCTGAGCCGGCCGGCGATCAGTGTCATCATCGGGCCTGCACTACGAGACGGGAGAAACTCATGACGCCTCAGGACCAGCCGGCAGCGCCCGCAGGCCTGCGCCCGGAAACAGCGGTCATCTGCGCCGGCCGCCCCGGCCGCGGGGCCAGCGGGCCGCTCAACGTTCCCGTGGTGCTGGCCTCCAACTTCCACGGTGCCGCCGCGGCAGCGCCAGGTGCGGCGGATGACATCCGCTCCTACGCGCGCACCGACGCCACGCCGACCTGGGAGGCGCTGGAGGCAGCCGTGGGCCAGGTGGAGGGCGGTCACGCGGTGGCGTTCTCCTCCGGCATGGCCGCGATCGCTGCCGTGCTCGACCTGGTGCCCGCCGGCGGCCGCATCGTCGCGCCGCAGGACTGCTACTTCGGGGTCGGGGAACTGCTAGCCGACGCTAGCCAGCAAGGACGCTGGGCTGTTGACCGCGTGGACCTGACCGACACCGCGAGCGTCCAGGCCGCTGTCGCCGGCGCGGACCTGCTCTGGCTGGAGACCCCGTCCAACCCGCTGCTGGACATCGCTGACCTTCCCGCGCTGTGCGCGGCCGGCCGCGAGGCCGGGGTGATCGTCGGGGTCGACAACACGTTCGCGACGCCGCTGCTGCAGCAGCCGCTCGCACTCGGCGCGGACGTGGTCGTGCACAGCGCCACCAAGTTCATCGGCGGTCACTCCGACCTGCTGTCCGGGATCACCATCGCCGGCGACAAGGCCCTGGCCGGGCGGCTGCGGCACCGCCGCGGCCTGTCCGGCGCCACCCCCGGAGCCCTGGAGTCGTTCCTGGCGCTGCGCGGCCTGCGCACGCTCGCCCTGCGGCTCGACCGGGGCCAGCGCAACGCCGGCGAGCTGGCCCGCCGGCTCGACGAGCACCCGGCCGTCAGCCGCGTCCGCTACCCCGGGCTGCCCGGTCACCCGGGACACCGCACCGCCGCCGCGCAGATGGCCGGCTTCGGGGCCGTGCTGGCCTTCGAGGTGGCCGACGCGGTCACCGCGGACCGTGTCTGCGACGCCGTCCAGGTCATCGTCCGCGCCACCAGCCTGGGCGGCGTCGAGACCACCATCGAGCGGCGCAGCAAGCTGGCGGGGCAGGGTCATCTGCCGGCCGGGCTGCTGCGCCTGAGCGTCGGCTGCGAGCACGTCGAGGACCTCTGGACTGACCTGAGCTCGGCGCTCGGGCAAGCCGCGCGACCGGAGAGCCAGGCCGGGCCCTGACCACGGCCGCTGCGGCCGGCATCCTCCTAAATCGCATTATTACGCTCAGCGCGGCGCAGAGCCGTCGGCGCGCGCCCCGCGCCGCAGGGCGGCCCGGCGCCTTCCGTATCGTCGATCGGAGGGCCCACTCGTCAGCTCCGCTCCGCACGGGGGCAGGGCCTGCCAGAGAGCAAAGGAGAAGGCAGAGAGCAGAGGAGAAGGGACATGATCACGCCACATGACAGGCAGACAACAAGTACCCGCCGCCGCCGCCGGGCACTGCTGGCGGTCCCAGTTGCCGCAGCAGGCGTGGTGGCACTGGCGGCGTGCGGGTCGTCCGGCGGCTCGTCCGCCAGTTCGTCCGGCAGTTCGGCGGCCCCTAGCGCCTCCGCCTCCGCCTCCGCTGCGGCGGCCAAGGTCGGCCTGAAGACCGCCAAGGTCAGCGGAACCACGGTCCTGACCAGCACCAAGGGCTTCACGCTCTACACCTTCGCCCCGGACACGTCCACCAAGTCGGCCTGCAACGGCGCGTGCGCAGCGAGCTGGCCGCCGGTGAAGCCGTCCGGGACGGTCAAGAGCCCGTACGCCACGATCAAGCGATCCAGCGGCTCGACCCAGCTCACCTTCCACGGGCGCCCGCTGTACACCTTCGCCGGGGACACGGGTCCCGGGCAGGCCAACGGCAACGGCGTCAACGCGTTCGGCGGACTGTGGCACGACGCACCCGCGACCGGTGCCAAGGCGCCCGCCGGCAGCACCTCGCCGGGCGGCGGCGGCGGGTACTGATCCGCCGCGCGATGGCCGCAGCACTGACCGCCCGCTGGGCATGGCCAGCGTCGCCAGTTGACGGGTTACGGCGTGGCCGATGAGCCGGGCTCTTGCCCCGCGTCTACCTGGCTAAGAGGCTAGGTGCGGGTCGTGAAAACCTGCCGTCTGACGGCGGGCTGATCCGGAGGATGAGGGGCAGCGAATCGATGGCATCAACGCCCGCCAGTGTGACGTTCGAGACGACCGTTGCCGCGAGCGGCAACAACACCGGAATCGTCGTACCCGACGATGTCATCGAGCAGCTCGGGGCAGGCAAGCGCCCGGCCGTGCTCGTCAGCGTCAACGGATACGAGTACCGCAATACGGTCGCGGTGATGGCCGGCCGGCACATGATCAGCATCAGTGCCGCCGTCCGCAGCGCTACCGGCCTGAAGGGCGGCGACCCGATCCGCGTGACGCTGACCATCGCGAGCACGCCGCGTGCGGTGAACGTCCCGGCCGACTTTGCCGCCGCGCTGGCGGCCGATGAGCGAGCCAGGGCATTCTTCGAGAAGCTCTCGAACAGCATGCAGCGCTATCACGTCGACAACATCACCGCCGCGAAGAGCGCCGACACCCGCGAGCGGCGCATCGCCAAGGCCATTGCCCTGTTCCTCGACGGCAAGCAGCGGTGACCGGAGCCGGGTCGCTGGCCGCCTGTCAGAGGAGGTCGGCGAGCAGCGCTGCGGCGCGGGCGGCGCCGTCGGTGGCGACCGGGCGGTAGTCGACCGGGCGGCTGATCTCGCTGGCGATCGCCTCGGCGATCTCAGCGGGCCCGCCGGTCTCGTAGTCCATGCACCGCCCGGCACCGTAGCGCTGAAGCCGGTGGCGGACGTGGAAGTTCTGCTCGAAGTGGTGGCGGAGCGGGAAGTACAGGAACGGCCGCCCGCTGGCAGTCAGCTCCGCGGCGGGCCTGCACACAGATCCGCCGGGGACGCATCGTGCAGCGCGTCCCCGGCGGGTCGTCAGTGGTGATGACGGGTTAGTGCGATCTGCCGTGCTGAACCTCGAACGTGATGGTCTGCGTCAGCAGGCTCCCGGTGATCGTCACCGTGTAGCTGCCGGCGGCCAGCCCGGACGTGTCGATGGTCGTCGTGACCGTCCCGCTGCCGTCCGGCCCGGTCACGGTCAGCGGCTGCGCCGGCGAGCCGTGGCGCGACCCGGTGACCGTGGCCGTCACGTTGTCCCAGGTCTGGCCCGGAACGGTCGAGGTCGGGTCGGCGAACGGCGGGCCGGTCACCCCGAACTGACCCGGCAGCGGCGGGAACACGCCGAAGCCGTCCTCGATCGCCGTGCCATTCGGGGACCGGCCGGGGATGAAGCCCCGCCCGGTGACCGTGACGGGCTGGCCGCTGTCCACCCGGCGGGCGGATTCGCTGATGCCGGCCTCCAGGTGACCCAGCTCGAGCGCGGGCCAGCAGGCTCGGCTGGAGCAGTCCGTGCTGGCGGTCGATCTGCCGACCAGGGCAGGCACGAACGCCGGCGCGAAGATGGTGCCCCAGCCCGACGCGATGTCGTAGCCGGTTCCCGTCGCGAAGCCGGTGACGCCGTAGGCGGTGTTGGTGTAGCCGGCCGGGACATCGACGATGCCGTCCGCCGCGCCGCGCGGCCCGATAGCCGCCAGGGCCGGGTTGACCGTGCCCAGATCAGCGCCGCGCACCTGGGTAGCCAGCGCCAGGATGCCCGCGAACGTGGGCGATGCCTGGGAGGTGCCGTCACTGGCATCCATCGAGATGTCCGGGTCGGCCCGGCCGGTGAGGCCGCTGAGCGCCGGGATGCCGCGCTGCCACCACGGCTTCGGGTAGACGGTGGAGACGCCTGCGCCCTCCGCGTCGGAGTGGTCGTTCGGGGCGGTCCACAGGGCGTCGGGCGCGGTCCGCCCGGCCGTGGTGGCCAGGCCCGCGTTCGGGATGGTGCCGCCGACGGCGGTGATCCAGGGGTTGTCGACCGGGTGACCCGCGGTGACCCCGATCGGCGGGGTGCACTGGCCGGTGTCGTTCAGGACCGTCGGGTCCGTCGGGCCGCAGTCGCCGGAGGCGAAGGTCACCGGGATGTTGTGCGCGGCGGCGTCGAGGAACGCGGGGTCGAGCGAGTGGATGGCCGCCTGCTGAGCTCGCGCCCGGGTTCGTCGGGTCATTGATGAACGAGTTCTCGCCGTCGCCGAGGCTCACCGAGATGACGTCGGCCAGGTGCTGGTCGGCAATCATCTTGATCGCCTGGGCGACCTCGGGCCAGCCCTGCATGCCGATGGTCTCGGGAACCGGCGGGTGCACGAACAGGATCTTCGCGAAGGGCGCCATCGAGTGGATCGCCTCGGCGTCGAGCTGATCCTCGCCCGCGCTGCACTCGATCTGGCAGACGGCGGCCGGGTCGGACGGCGCGGGCAGCGCCATGTCGGTGATGTCCGCGGGCGGCAGGCTCATCGCCGTGTCGTAGTTCGTCAGGGCCGTCGCGAGGTTCGGATCGGGGTTGGTGACCACGTAGGCCACGGTCACGCCCGCGCCGTCGATCGCGTGCTTCCACAGGTCATTGACGCCGTAGTCGATGATGTCCGCAGACGCGGTCGGGTCCGGGAAGCGCAGCCGGAGCGACTGCCCGGCGGCGATCTTCGCCTCGATCGCATTGAACACCGCTGTCGTGGCCGCGATCCGCTGCGCGGGCGGCGGAACGCCTGAATCCTGGCCGGGCGGCGCCGCCCGGCCTGCCATAGCCGGGCTGGCCAGCAACGGACTGGCCAGCAGAAGGCTGGCCGCGCCAGCCACGAGAAGGGATCGAGCGACCATGCGATGGCCTCCACGAGAAAGACAGCCAGCCCCGCTACTGATCTAGCAGCCCATAAGAAAGTTAAATCAGGCCACCTTGCCCGACAACCCCCTAATATCAGCCGTTTGTCACATGCGTTTCGTGACGATCTCCTGTCACAGGGACCGGGATCGCCAGGGCCGCGGCGACGGGCATCGGCTCGCTTGCGGCCGGCTGAGCGCTAAGCGAGATCAGCGTCGTGGGCGAGCAGCGCGATCTGCGTCCGGTTGTCCAGGCCGAGCTTGGCCAGGATCCGGGAGACGTGCATCTTGACGGTGGCGACGCTCAGGTACAGGTCACGGGCCAGCTCGGCGTTGGACTTGCCGGCGGCGATCGCGCGGACCACTTCCCGCTCCCGGCCGGTCAGGCCGTCCAGGGCGCGGCGGGCGCGCTCGGCTTCCCGGTGGTCGGCCACGGCCAGGCTCATGAGCTTGCGGGTAATCGCCGGGGCGAGGATGGGGTCGCCCGCAGCGACGCGGCGGATGGCCTCGACGATGCGCTCGGGCGGGGTGTCCTTGAGCAGGTACCCGCTGGCGCCGGCCCGCAGCGCGCGGAGTACCAGCTCGTCAGCGTCGAACGTGGTCAGCACGATCACCTCCGGCGGCTGCGCGCGGCGGCGGAGCCGGCGGGTGGCCTCGATGCCATCGACCCGGTGCATCCGGATGTCCATGAGCACGACGCCGATGATGTGGGCGTCCGCCGCGGCCTCGACCTCATCGCCGTCGGCGGCCTCGGCCACGACCTCGATCCCGGCGGCGCCGCCGAGCATCATGCCCAGCCCGGCCCGGACCAGCGGGTCGTCGTCGACGATCAGCACCCGGACCGGGCGGTCCGGCTCCGGCTGGCCGGCCGGATCCCGGCTCGCGCCACCCGGACCGTTCATGCCGCCCATGGCAGCCATGCTTGCAGACGGAACTCGCCCGTCCTGGTCGGGCCGTACTCCACCCGCCCGTCGGCCAGCCGGGCCCGCTCGCTCAGCCCGATCAGCCCGGTCCCGCTGCCCGGGATCGGCTCCGGCTGAGTCGGCCCGGTCGGCAGCGGGTTGCGGATGTCGATGACCAGCTGGCGGCCCGGCATCCCGGACACCGTCAGCTGAACCGGGCGGCCCGCCGCGTGCTTGCGGGCGTTGGTCAGCCCTTCCTGGACGATCCGGTAGGCGGTACGGCCGGTGTAGGGGGGCACCGGCGGGCTGGCCGGGAGCCGGGTTTCCAGCTGGACCGGGGTGCCGGCCGCCCGCGACTCATCCGCCAGCCGGGGCAGGTCGTCCAGGGTCGGCTGCGGCCGGTCAGCCTCACCAGCCAGAACCTCCGCCTGCCGGGCCGGGCTGGCCGGAGCCCGTCTGCTCGCCGTGGCCCGGGTCGTGCCGCAGCACGGCGATCACCTCGCGGAGCTCCTCCAGCGCCTGGTGCGACCCGGCGCGGATCACCCCAGCAGCCCGGGCCAGCTGCTCCGGCGGGGCGGCCGGGTTGTATTCCACCGCGCCCGCGTAGGTCGCCAGCAGCGACAGCCGGTGCGCCAGCACGTCATGCATCTCCCGGGCGATCCTGGCCCGCTCCACCAGCCGGGCCTCGGCGACCCGGCGGGCCTGCTCCTGCTCGGCGCGGCTGGCGCGCTCGCGCAGCGAGGCGATCAGCGCCCCGTTGGCGCGCACCAGCGCGCCCCACCCGAGCAACGCCGCATGCACGGCCACCACCAGCAGCAGCCACCAGCCATAGGACAGGCCGCCGATAGGCCGCCACAGGCCACGGATCGCATGCGCGGCCGCTCCGGCCGCGGCCACCCAGGCCGCGATCTTGAACGGGCGGCGCAGCGCCACCTGCAGGGTGCCGACCGTGGCCGCTGGAGTCGCCGCCGGGGAGACCGCCGCCAGCGCCGCCAGCGCCAGCGCCGCCGCGACCGGCCACCGGGTGAACAGCGCCGGCAGCAGCGCGCAGCTCAGCACCGCGGCGGCAACCTCCAGCCAGGACAGCGCCGGCCCGAGCGCGGGCTGGCTGGTCAGCTCGCCGAAGAGCGCCAGCCCGGTGAGCACCGCCACGCCGACCGTGGCCACCGCCACCGCCGCCGCTGGCACTCTCCGCGGCACTCTCGGGAGCACAGCGTCAGAGCTGGCCAGATCGTTCATGCTGCCGAGAATAGGTTCTGCCTCCCCCCGGCCGATACCGACCTAAGTCGGTGCCCCGGCCACCGTTGGCCGGCCGCACTGCCGACTCACGGCCGGCGCGGCCGGGCCGCGTGCGGGGCCAGCCTGGACCCAGTCACCAGGCGAGATCACGCGGCAACGGTGCTTCGTCTGCCTGGTGCCCGCGCGGCACCCGGTGCCGCCGGATCACCCGAGGAGGAACCTGTCATGTCCGCGGCCCACCCGTCACGGCTTCAGCCCACCGCGCCGTCCGCAGCCGGGCCCGCGCCTGCTGCCCGGCCGGCCACCACCCGAGCGCACGTCCGCACCCGCAGGCTCGCCGCGATCATCACGGCCGCCGCCGCGGCTGCTGTCGTCTGGGCGGTCGCCGGACCGCTGGCCGGAATCCGGCTCGTGGCCAGGATTGGCGCGGATGCCCCGGCCCAGCAGATCGGCCTGGCCTCGGTGATCGCTGTCAGCCTGCTGGCCGGGCTCGCCGCCTGGGCGCTGCTCGCCCTGCTGGAGGTCCGCGGCCGGCACCCGCGCCGGGCCTGGACCGTGACCGCAGTCTCGGTCCTGGCGGTCTCCCTGACCGGGCCGATCACCTCCCGCGGCGGCGCGGCCACGATCGCGGCGCTGGCCTGCCTGCACCTGGTCGCCGGCGGCGTGCTCATCCTGGCGCTGCGCCGCACCGCACGCCCGTAACCAGTGCCCTCCGGCACGGCTCACCGCCGTGCCGGCACGGGCTGACCTGCGGCGCCCTATCAGGTCACGCAGCTCCGCGACCGGGGTCATGTCCTGAGGGCATCCGTCAGCGGCCGCGCCCGGTGAGATAGGTGACCGGCCCGAGGGCGGCGGGTCGGACGGGCGGCGGCCGGGAGCCGATGCCGAAGTCGGAGCCGTCGAAGGTCGTGGCGTTGATGACCAGCGACAGGTACCGGCCGGTCGGTGCTTTCGCGCCCGGTGGGCGGGGCGCTTCGTTGGCGATGAAATGACCGCGCATGGTGATCAGGTACGCCCTGACGTGACTGGAGCCGGGAACGTAGTCGCCGGGCGTAGCCGAGGTGAGCGCCCTGGCCTGGGTCGTCAGGACCGCGGTGATCCATGCCGGGTGCGGGTCGCCGTTGACCGCCGCGGCGCGGTACGCCATCGCGGTCAGCCGCCCGATCACCGCGGCCGGGACCGGCGCCCCGGCTCCGCTCCGGCTCCGGCTCCGGCTCCGGCTCCGGCTCCGGCTCCGGCCTGAGCGTGCCCGCAGCCTGCTGCCGCCAGCACGAACGCCAATGCAGCGGCGGCCGCCAGTGCGGCGAACGCACGCGCGGCCACGCGGATAGTCCTGAGCTGCGGCATAGCATCTCTCCGTCCGGTCACCACTTGGACGGCTGCCGCACGATCCTGGTTGCCTGGTACTCGCAATTGCCAGTCTGCTGCAGCGACTCAGCTCCGAGGCGGAGCTGGCTTACCTAGCGGGCGGGGCTGTTGAGCAGCCGGGCTAGCTGGTCGCGGAGGCCCCGCGGGTGCAGGTTGAGGACCTCGAAATCGGCCGGGCCTGCCCACCGGAGCTCGAAGCTGTTGCGGGGGCCGTGATCGAGGGCCTCGGGGCCGGACAGGACGGGCGTGCCGCGGACATCAGCGACGAGGAAGTAGGACGCGGGGCGATCGTTGTGCTGCCCGGTCCACAGCAGCCGGCTGATCCGCGCCGTCAGCGTCGTCTCCTCCTGGAGCTCGCGGAGCGCGGCCGCCTCGGCGGTCTCGCCGTCCTCCACGCCGCCGCCAGGCAGCACCGCGTAATGATGCCCGGGGCAGGGCCCTGCCGTCTGGCCGCCGTCAGCGCACCTGACGCAGCTGCCGGCGGAATCACAGCGCAGGTAGCGCTTGATGACCAGCACGCGACCACCATCCAGTACCACGGCGACCGCCCTCGGAACCGGCACGCTGACAATCCTGCCGCCTGCGCCGGCCGCGCGCCATCCGGCACCGATCTGCGCACTCGCCAGGCGGCGCTGAGCTCTAGGACCAGCCGTCGACGTCGGTGGCGGCGGCCTGGTCCTGCTGCGCTTCGACACCGGCCAGCCGGGCGGCCAGGGCGTCATGCACCAGACGGTAGGCATCTGAGCCGAGCAGCAGCCGCCGCGGCGGGTCAGCGGCGAGGCCGACGTCGATCATCGCGGCCACGACCTTGGCCTGATCGCCCGGCATCCGCTCCAGCGGGATCGGTGCCCGGTCAGCCGGGGTGCCCTGATACGGCTGGCTGACCGGTACGCGGGCCGCGGCCTCGTAGAAGGTGCTGCGGATCATCCCCGGCTCCACCAGCGTGGTGCGGATCCCGAACGGCTCGACCTCGGCGGCCAGCGACTCGTAGAAGCCCTCAATCCCCCACTTGGTCGCGTGGTACATCGAGAAAGCGGGGAAGGCGATATGCCCGCCCATGCTCGACAGCTGCAGCAGCCTGCCGCCGCCCTGGGCCCGCAGCCAGGGGATGACCGCGCGGGCGAGCTGGATGGACGCCGTCAGGTTGGTAGCGATCATGACCTCGACCTGCTCGTCGGTCAGGTCCTCGGCCGCCCCGAAGACGCCCAGGCCAGCGTTGGAGACCACCACGTCGATCCGCTGGAAGTCGGTAAACGCCGCCGCCACGACCCGGCGCAGCTGCGCGGTGTCGGTAACGTCGAGGGCCCGCGCCCACAGCCGCTCCCCGTGCCGGGCGGCCAGGTCGTCCAGCTGCTCAGGACGGCGCAGCGTCGCAGCGACCCGGTGCCCGCGGGCGAGCAGCTGCTCGGTGAGCTCACGGCCGAAGCCACGCGAGGCGCCGGTAACGAACCACGTCGCGGGCTGGGTGTCAGCAGGCATGCCGGTATCTCTACCAGGGCGGGCGGCGCGATCCTAGTCGTGCTGCAGAATCGCAGGCGGGAACCGGAACCCGCGGACATGGAGGTAGCCAGGTGCGTGTGCTGCGGCCGGCGGCCGGGTCGCGCGGGGGCGCGGCGCCCGACAGAACCGGGAAGGCCTGCTGATGGACACCGACGTGATCATCGCGGGCGCCGGCCCGGCCGGCCTGATGCTGGCCAGTGAGCTGTGCCTGGCCGGGGTGCGGCCGCTGGTCCTGGAGCGGCAGCCGGGGCTGCGGGAGACCCCGAAGGCCAGCGGCTTCAACGGGCAGATCGTGGACCTGCTGCGCTACCGGGGCCTGCTGGACCGGCTCGAAGCCGCCGCCGGCCGTCCGGTCCGGCCGGCGCCCGGAGCCCCGTTCGGCGATATGCAGCTGGACTTCTCGCCCCTGGCGGATCCGCCGATCTGGGCGGTGCCGCTCCCCCAGCCGCGGCTCGAGCGGCTGCTCAGCGAACGCGCCGGCGAACTCGGTGCCGCCATCCGCCGGGGACACGAGGTGACCAGAGCCAGTCAGGACGACGCCGTGGTGACCGCAGAGGTGCAGGGCCCGCACGGGCCTTACCGGGTGACGGCTCGCTACCTGGCGGGCTGCGACGGCGCGCACAGCATCGTCCGCGACACGGCCGGGATCGGTTTCCCCGGCATCACCTACCCAGAGGTCAACCGGCTGGCCCAGGCCACCGTGCCCGGCTCGGTGAACTTGCTGGACAACGGCGACCTCGACGTCCCCGGGCTGGGCCGGGTCCGCGCGGGCTACACCCGGACGGGCGACGGGACGTTCGCCGTCGGGTCGCTCGGCAACGGGAGCCTGCTCATCCAGACCACCGTCGACGAGCCCGCCGGAGTCAGCGATGACACGCCGATGACGCTGGAGGAGTTCCAGGACAGCATCCGCCGCGTGCTCGGCGGAGATCTTCCCCTGGGGGAGGTGACCCGGCTGTCGCGCTACGGGTTTCAGGCCCGGCAGGCCGAGCGGTACCGCGACGGGCGGATCCTGGTGGCCGGCGATGCGGCTCACCAGTTCCCGGCCACCGGGATCGGCATCAATTTCGGCATGCTGGACGCGGTCAACCTGGGCTGGAAGCTGGCCGCCGTCATCAGCGGCCGGGCGCCGGCCGGCCTGCTGGACACTTACCACAGCGAGCGCCACTTCGCCGGCGCCCGGGCGATGCTGCAGACCCAGGCCCAGGTCGCACTGCGGCGCGGGCAGGACCCGGCCGCGCAGGCACTCCGGGAACTCTTCCTCGAACTGCTGGCCGACGAGCAGCCGCTGCGCCGCCTCGGAGCCCTTATCGCCGGCTCCGGCATCCGCTACCCGATGCCCGGCGTCAGCCAGCACGCCCTGGCCGGCACCTTCGTGCCCGACCTGGCCCTGCGCAGCAGCCAGGGCACCAGCAGCGTCGCGGAACTCCTGCATGCCGCGCGGCCCGTTCTTCTCGACCTCGCCGATCGCGGAGATCTTCGTGCGGCGGCCCGGGACTGGCAGGATCGCATCGACATCCGCACCGCCGAAACTGATGGCCGGCCAGCCGACGCGCTGCTGATCCGCCCGGACGCTCACATCGCCTGGGCGGCCGCCACCGGCGAGCCCGCCGGCACCGCCGCGCCCGCGCTGCGAGAGGCGCTCGCCTGCTGGTTCGGCACCCCCTGACAGCGACGCTCCCCGTCATCGGCATGCGCACCGGGCGCGTTGCCGCCGGGCGAGCTGGCGGGCAGCATTGGCGGGGTGAGCCTGCCGCCAGATGTACGTCCGCCCGTCCGTCACCGCGCCCCTGCGGCCCGGCTATGGGCGGGACTGGATGAGCCATGGCGGGAGGCGTTCAGCCAGGCGTGGGAGGCGCTGCGCAGCGGGAGCATCGCCATCGGCGCCTGCGCCTCCACTCCGGCCGGGGAGATCGTCGCCGCCTCGCGCAACCGGGTCTGCGACACCGACGGCCCGCACGGGGAGATCTTCGGCTCCGCGCTGGCGCACGCCGAGACGAACGTGCTGGCCCGGCTGCCGTTCCGCCGCCGCGAGGACCTGATCCTGACCACCACGCTGCAGCCCTGCCTCCAGTGCGCGGCCGCCATCCGGCTCGGCCCGGTTGCGACCGTCCGGTTCGCCGGGCCGGATCGCTACTGGGACGGCTGCCATGAGTTCGGCAGGCTGTCCGCGCGGGAGGCCGCCCGAACTCAGCCGGACAGGATCGGGCCGCGCCGCGATGAGCTCGCCGTCTTCGCCGTCCTGATATCGCGGCTCGGCCCCGGCCTCACGCCCGGCTATGAGAAGGAGCTGCGCCGCCTGGGTGAAGGACCGTCGGTGGACCTCGCGCACGAGCTGCAAGACGGCGGCGGGGTGCAGCGGCTCGCCGCCCTGGACGTCAGGGACGCCCTCGGCCTCCTGTGGCCCCGCCTCCAGGAGCTAGCGCGGGCCACACAAGCGGGTGAGCTGCCATGCTGAAACCGCTGATCATTGAGGTCCCGTCACCGCTGGGGCTTCGTCCGACTGGGCTGGAGCTTGCTCCCGGCGCGCTGCGGGACGCCGGACTGCACGAGCGGCTCGGCTCCCCGGACGTCGTGCGCATCGCCGTCCCGCCCTATTCGGCGGTCCGGGACACGGCGACGGAACTCCTCAATCCCGGGGGGATCGCGGCCGTGGCGCGCGACCTGGCCGGGGCCGTCGATGCCGCCCTCGATAACGACGTGTTCCCGGTCGTGCTCGGCGGAGACTGCAGCATCGTGCTCGGCCCGGTCCTGGCGCTGCGCCGCCGGGGACGGTACGGGCTCGCCTTCCTCGACGGGCACGCCGACTTCCAGCGGCCCGGCGATGAGCCTAACGGCGAGGTCGCATCGCTGGACCTGGCGCTGGCGACCGGCCGCGGCCCGGATGCGCTGGCTGATCTCGAAGGACTGCGGCCCCTCGTCCGCGACCAGGATGTCGCACTCATCGGCTACCGGGTCACTGACGACAACGACCACTTCGGCGCGGAGCATGTCCGCAGCACCGCCATGACGGTCGTCGGCTTCCCGGAGGTCCGGGCGGAGGGCACGGGCCGCGCGCTCGGCACGGCCCTGGCCACGCTGACCCGCCCCGGTCTCGAGGGATTCTGGGTCCACCTCGACGTCGACGTCCTCGATGACGCCGTGCTGCCCGCGGTGGACTACCGCCACCCGGGCGGCATCAGCTGGGCGGAGGCCGCGCAGCTCCTCGGCGGCCTGCTCGCCAGCCCGGGAGCACGCGGCCTGGAGATAACGATCTTCAACCCGCGGCTTGATCCCGATGGCGCCATGGCCGCCCGGCTGTCCAGCCTCATTGCCGGCGCAGTGCAGCATCGCCTCGCCAGCCCTGGCGGCTCCGGCGGGCCGCGGCGGCGTAGCTGACCCAGGCCACGGCACAGACCAGCGCGGCCGGCAGGCCCGCGACGATCACCACGAGAATGGCCATCGGGAACGCCAGCGCCGCGACGCTCTGCGGATTGCCGCCGCCGGAGTAGCCCTGGGCGAACAGGCTCACGGCGAACCCGAGCACGGCAGCGACCGCGGCCGAGGCGAGCACGGCGAGAGCGAGCGCGGCCCTGCGCAGGAGCACCAGCCGCCTGACCCGCGAACCAGCATCTGGCTTCATGACGCAACGATCAGGGCAGCGCCCTTGGTGCCGCCAGAGTTCAAGTACTCAGGCGGAAGCTCGTCGAGCCCGCGGCGGCCGGTCAGTTGCCGAGATGGACAACGGTTGACCCGCCGTCCTCGCACGGGAACCGGTAATTGCCATTCCCGACCGGCTCACCTGCCGCTCCCATCGCCGGCCCGCCCACGCACGGGCCACTGGGGCTGACGTGCGTCGCGCTGTGAGCCTGCACCACCACGATGATGGCCACCACGATCGCCACTATCGCGATGATCACGCCGGCGGCCCCGCCCGCCCGGAACCCGGTTCCGCGCCGGGGGCCCGACGCGGGGAACATGCCCGGCCTAGGGAACATGTCCGGTCCCGGAGGCATGCCCGCCATGTCCTGGCCGGGGAACATGCCCGGCCCGGAAAACATGTCCGGCGGCACGTCCGGCCCGGAGGGCGGCCCGAACTCAGTCACATGTGTGACCTTAAGTGGCCGGCCTGGCCCGCTCAATACCTTGCAGTAGCCCTGACCGGAACTCAGCGATGCTGGCCGGCCTGGTCACGGTCCCGCCGGGGCGGAGCACCGAACAGGCGCCGGTACTCCCGGCTGAACTGCGACGGGTTCTCAGAGGCGGAAGACGAGGGCTCGCGACTGCCTGACCGGGCAGGTGAGGAATTCGGCAGGCCCGTTGAACCAGTGGCCTCGCGGACACCTGATCTTCATGCTCTCCGCGGTGCCGCCGGCCGACCTGGGACGGTACCGGTACAGCACCTCAGCGGGCAGCCCGCACCGCGCTGCACCTTGCTCATCCAGGTGCGCCGGGCAGTCCAGAAATATCGTGCCATCATCCATGTGACGTCTCCGACCGTAGTGAGCGGCGCCTTCCGCGGCGCGCCATTGGTGATGCCGCGGTGGCCACGGTAGGAACCGCGACGTTCGGGCAACGTTCGATTAGCGTTCGAAAACGCGGTCTGGCGGGTGCTGATGACGGCGGCGGACGATGCGCCGGCCTCGCTCGGGGGGCTGGCGGCAGGGGCATGTACTGGCCCGGCCCAGATGGCTCCCGGTCCCGGCCGGCCTGGCCCCTCGCCGCCGGCTGCAGGCCGTTAGCGACGCCCGCATACCGCATGAGATCATCCTGAACTATGCGCAAAGACCTGCGGGAATCCCCTGAGTACGCGGCGGTCGCCGAGCACCTCCGGCGGCAGCATGAGCCGGCTTTCGGCAGGCCGCACCATGTCACCGATCTCGTCACGACGGCCGACGCCAGCCGCATCGTGGTGACCGGATCGGTCTTCGACGAGCTCAAGGGACTGCCCCGCACGGCCCTGTTCGAGGTGCGGGACGGCGCGCTGAGCGCCCTGACGTCCGGTGGCGGCTCCGCGAAGGCCGGCCGGCTGTCGCCGGACGGGTCCGCCCTGGCCTTCCTGTCTGACCGGGCCAAGGCTGAAGTGTTCCAGCTCTACCTGCTGGCCGACGGGCAGCTCGGCGAGGCCCGGCCGGCGCCTGCCGTGCCCGGCACGGTCGAGTTTCTCGCCTGGTCACCGGACGGCACCCGGATCCTGCTCGGGGTCGCCGGGCTGGGTGCGGAGATGGCTGACGCGCAGGGATCGGGAACGGCCGGCTCGGGTGAGTCCGGGCTGCCGTCCTGGTACCCGGAGGTCGAGACGGGGACGCCGGAGGACGCCTGGCGCGACCTGTGGCTCTACACCCCCGCCTCCGGCGAGCTCGCCAGGGTGTCGCCCGACGGGCTGAACGTCTGGGAGGCGGCCTGGTCCGGCCCCGGCCACGTGCTGGCCATCACCAGCGATAAGCCGACCGAGGACGACTGGTACTCAGCGGTGCTCAGCCGGCTCGATGTCTCGACGGGCAAGGTGACTGAGCTGCTCCGCAGCGACGTCCAGCTCGGGCTGCCGGCCGGGACGTCCGACGGCAGGCTGGCTGCCGTGGTCGAGGCCGCGTGCAGCGACCGGTGGATCGTGGCGGGTGACCTGATCCTGCTGGACCTGGTGGCCGGTACCCGGTGCGCCGTCGACACCGCCGGGGCCGATGTCACCGCGGTCCAGTGGCTCGACGGAACGCGGCTCGGCTACATCGGCCAGCGCCATCTGGACAGCGTGGCCGGGTTCGCCGAGGCCGGGGAGGGATCCCTGCCGGAGACGATCACCGCCAAGGAACTGGTCGTGTCGGCGCAGTCGTGGTCCAGCTGGTTCTACCCGTCCGGCGCCTTTACCGGCGACGGCCGGGTCGTCGTGGTCCGGGACGACTACGACACTCCGCAGCAGATCGCGATCACCGGCCCGGGCACCGACGAGGTCCTGGCCTCCCTGGCCCATGCCGGCACCGACTACATCCGGTCGGTGGCGGGCTCCGCGGCGAACGTCAGCTGGACCGCGCCCGACGGGACGGAGATCGAGGGAATCCTGTGCACGCCGGCCGGGGCCGGGCCGTTCCCGCTGGTCCTGCACGTCCACGGCGGCCCGATCGGGGCCTACCAGCAGAGCTGGACGATGCGTGATTACGCGGTGCCCCTGCTGGTCTCCCGCGGGTACGCCGTCCTGCACCCGAACCCGCGCGGGAGCGCCGGGCGGGGCCAGGAGTTCGCCGCCGCGGTCGTCGGCGACATGGGCGGCGCGGACACCCACGACTACCTGTCCGGGATCGACGCCATGGTCGAGCGCGGGATCGCCGACCCGGCACGGATCGGCACGATGGGGGTCAGCTACGGCGGGTTCATGTCGGCCTGGCTGGTGACCCAGGACCAGCGGTTCAAGGCCGCCGTGGCCGGCTCGCCGGTCACCGAGTGGTACAGCTTCACGTTCACCTCCAACATCCCCCGCTGGGGACTGTGGTTCCTGGACAACGCCGATCCCGAGGAAACCGGCAACCAGGTGTTCACCCGCAGCCCGGTCATGTACGCGAGCAAGGCCACGACGCCGACCCTGCTCACGGCGGGCGCGAAGGACCGGTGCACGCCGGCCGGCCAGGCCCGGGAGTTCTACCAGGCACTATCCGGTCATGGCGTCGACTCGGAACTGGTGATCTACCCCGAGGAAGGACACGGCGTCGGCCGGTTCCCGGCCATCACCGACTACGTGACCCGGCTGGTGAGCTGGTTCGAGAAGTACATGCCAGCCTGATCGCAGGCCGCCGCTGGCGCCTGCGGTCAGCCGGCGGCCACGAAGACGGGCTCGCCCAGCTGGGCGGCATCAACCTCGATGCCGAGGCCGGGCGCGGTGGGCGCGCTGCCCCGGCCGCTGGCGGAGCGGGGCTGGTGCCCGGCCACGTGGCCGTCTGTCCAGTCGTTGAAGAACGACACGTTCATGAGGTGATCCGGGCTGGTGCTGGCGGCCAGGTGGCTGACGGCGGCGGTGATGATGTCGCCGCCCCACATGTCCTCGAGCGAGACGGACATGCCGAGTTCCTGGGCCAGATCGCGCATCTGCACCGTCCGGGCCAGGCCGCCGCACCGGCTGATCTTCAGGTTGACCGACAGGGCCCCGGCATCCCTGGCCGCGAACAGGTCAGCGACCGTAACGACGCTTTCGTCCAGCACCATCGGGAGGGTGGAGCCGCGGTGCGCCAGGGCGCACTCGGGGGTTTCCCGGCAGGGCTGCTCGACCAGGACGTCCAGGCCCTCCATGCCGCGGATCGCGCGGCGGGCCTGCAGCAGCTGCCAGCCCCCGTTGGCGTCCGCAACGATAACGGCGCTGTCGGGGGCAGCGGTCCGGGCGGCGATCACCCGCGCGATGTCGTCGTCGGGATCATTGCCGACTTTCAGCTGGAACCGGGTGATGCCCGCCGCGCCGCGCGCCTGCACGAACTCGGCCATGTCCGCGGGGCTGCCGAGGGGCACGGCCTCATACAGCGGGAAGTCGTCGTTGCGGCGGCCGCCGATCAGGTCGGTCAGCGGACGGCCGGTGACCTTGCCGAATATGTCCCAGCACGCCATCTCCAGCGCGCTCTTGGCGTACCCGTGCCCCAGCAGCGTCCCGTCCATGACAGCCCGGATCCGGCCGATGTTGGCCGGATCGTGGCCCGGCAGAACCTCGCCGAGCGTCGCCAGCGCCGCGCGGATGCTCCCGGCATAGGTCGGCAGGTACGTGGTGCCGAGCGGGGTGATCTCGCCCCAGCCTTCGACACCGTCAGAGGTGGTGATCCGGGTCAGCGTGCCGGTCTCATGAGTCGCCGCCCGCCCCCGGGACATGACGTAGCTGCCGTGCGCGTACCGGACGCGGTAGCCGAAGACCTCAACCCGGGTGATCTTCATCATCCCCATGACCAGCTCCTCACCTCCGCAGCGGCCCGGCCCTGCCGCCCCGGGCACCCGCACGCCCTGCTGGAAGCACCCTAGCCAGCACCACCCGGCCGCCAGGGAGCGGGCCGACGGCGGCCCCGTGCAGGCCGCCTGACCCCTAAGCTCATCGCATGGCCAGGTACTTCGACATTCATCCGGCCAGCCCGCAGCCGCGCATGATCGTCCAGGTCGCGGACATCGTCCGCGAGGGCGGCGTGATCGCCTACCCGACGGACTCCTGCTACGCGCTGGGCTGCCAGCTCGGCAACGTGGACGGCATGGCCCGGATCCGGGCGATCCGCCAGCTCGATGACCGGCATCACCTCACGCTGGTGTGCCAGGACTTCGCCCAGCTCGGCCAGTTCGCGCGCGTCGCCAACTCGGTGTTCCGGGCCATCAAGGCGGCCACGCCGGGCAGCTACACCTTCATCCTGCCCGCGACCCGGGAGGTGCCGCGGCGGCTGCAGCACCCGGGCAAGAAGACCGTCGGCGTGCGGATCCCCCGGCACGCGGTGACCCGGGCGCTGCTCGCCGAACTCGGCGAGCCCCTCGTCTCCAGTACCTTGCTGCTGCCGGGCGAGGACGACCCGATGACCCAGGGCTGGGAGATTAACGATCAGCTCGGCAACGCCGTGGACGCCGTGATCGACTCCGGCGACTGCGGCACCGAGCCGACCACGGTCATCGACTTCTCCGGCGACGAGCCCGAGATCCTCCGGCGCGGAGCGGGTGACACCTCCGCGTTCGAGTAGCCGGCCGGCCGGGATCTCCTGGCCGCCGTCAGGGGACGGCGGGGCCCAGGCTGAGCCGCCGGACAGAGCGCAGCATGTGACCGGTCGCGACCACGTGAGCGCGCGATGAGATGACCAGGACGCGGTACACCCGGCCGGGCAGGCCGGGAAACGCCGCGTAGGTCGTCGCGCTGAGCACCGTGCTGGCCGCTGCGGTGCCGCTCAGCTCGAAGACCAGCACGTACCGGGAGAACCGGTGACGGCCGGCGAGGGTGAGCCTGCTGCCGGGAATCTCCTCCGTAATCCCGAATCCCGATCGCGGCTCGGTGCCGAGAATCCGCGCCAGCGGGCTGCCGCCGGACGTGCCGATCGAGGTGGTCGCGTAACGGCGGAGCGCGGCCCACACCCGGTCGCGCGGCGCCGCGATCGTGATCGCATGCTCATCGACATAGGGGAGGTCACGAGTGCAATACACGACTCACCGCCCGCACAGGAGGTGCTAATGAGACGACATCCAGGGTAGAAGACGGGGTGTGCGGGCACCCGGCTGCGGGCCACAAATCCCTGGCCAGGACGGGTCTGGAGGGGGATTCGGGGGTCCCGGGCAGGCTCTCGCGACGGGGGGTCCGGGGAAGCCACGATGGGCACAGGGCTCGGATCTGGTCGCAGAACCCGGTAGGCTCGCGGTCGGTGCTGCGACGAGGCGTCGTGGCATGAAGAATAGAGGACTTGGACAGATGGCAACAGGAACAGTGAAGTGGTTCAACGCGGACAAGGGCTTTGGCTTCATCGCCCCGGACGACGGGACGGCGGACGTGTTCGTCCACTTCTCCGCGATCGCGAGCTCCGGCTACCGGTCGCTGGATGAGAACCAGAAGGTCGAATTCGAGACCACCCAGGGCCAGAAGGGCCCGCAGGCGGAGAACGTCCGTCCCGCCTGACGCATAACTACCCGGCGTCCCCGCAACGCCGGCCGGGCACTTGCTGGCCGGCCGGCATCAGCCCGCCCAGCTGGGCGGTTCGCGGGACGCCTGTGCCGTTCACCTCAGGTGACACCGGCCACCCTGTCCGCCTGGCGGCAACCCGTCGCCAGGCGGACAGTTACACTGCGGACCGTGCCGGTATGTGCCGGATCATCCCGAGCTAGGTCGGCACGCCCGCAGATGACCAGGTCAGCACCCTTGCCGGGCTGACGGTCGTCGTGTAGGACTGGGCTGCATGCGTGCGATCCGGGCCCGCCACGCCTACGACGGCGAGTCCTTCCTGGGCGCCGGCGCGACCGTCCTTGTTCAGGACGGCACCATCTCTGGCGTTGAGCCCTGCGACTTTCAGGTCCCCGACGGCTGCCCGGTCACGGACTACGACGCGGGAACGCTGCTGCCGGGCCTGATTGACGCGCACACGCACCTCGTCGCCGACAGCGGATTCGGGGCGCTGGACCGGGTGGCGGGCTACTCCGCCGCCGAGATCGACGAGGTCATCTCCCGCGCGCTGCGCGACCAGCTCCGGGCCGGCGTGACCACCGTCCGCGACCTCGGGGACCGGCAGTTCTGCGTCCTCGAGCGCCGGGACCGGCAGTCGCCCGGCCCGGCGACCGAGCCGGCCATCGTCGCCTCGGGGCCGCCGCTGACCAGCAAGGACGGTCACTGCCACTACCTGGGCGGTGCGGTATCGGGGACCGCGGAGATCATCGCGGCCGTCGCCGAGCGGGCCGAGCGGGGCGCGGACATCATCAAGGTGATGGCCTCCGGCGGCGTCA
Organism: uncultured Actinomycetota bacterium; assembly: GCA_963780555.1. Lineage (GTDB taxonomy): Bacteria > Actinomycetota > Actinomycetes > Streptosporangiales > Streptosporangiaceae > DASUBV01. The sequence goes on from CAWACD010000002.1 coordinate 3,258,290, forward strand.
GCACGCCCGGCACTGACGTGATGCTCACCCAGTTCAGCACCGCTGAGCTGCAGCTCATCGTGGACCGGGGGCACGCCGCCGGCCTGGCCGTGACGGCGCATGCGCACGGCACCCCCGCCGTCGAGCAGGCGATCGCGGCCGGCGTCGATGGCATCGAGCACTGCTCGTGCGTGACCGGCCGCGGCTTCGGGGATGTCAGCGACGAGACGGTCGCGGCCCTGGCGCGCAGCGGCATCGCGGTCTGTCCCACCATCGGCGTCGATCAGGCGCTGATCAAGAACAGGACCCCGCCGCCGCACCTGAAGGCGACGCTGGACCGGCTGGGACTGACGGCCGAGCAGATGCTGCAGGACCGGTGGGACTTCGTCAGCCGGCTGCACCAGGCCGGGGTGCGCCTGGTGTCCGGGGTCGACTCCGGCATCGCCCCGCCCAAACGGCACGGCACGCTCCCCTACGCCGTGGGCGAGCTGGTCACCGCGGGCCTGACCGTCGCCGAGGCGCTGGCCACGGCGACCGCGGTCGCCGCGCAGGCCTGCGGGGTCGGCGGGCGCAAGGGCCGGCTCGCGGCCGGCCACGACGCCGATCTGCTCGTCGTCGACGGTGATCTGGAAACGGATGTGGCCGCCCTGCACCGGCCCCGGTCGGTGCTGCTGGGGGGCGAGCCGGTCAGCCAGTAGCTGAGGCCAGCACGGCGGCGATCATCCGGTGGCCCTGGGCCTCGAACCGCTCGTCGCGCACCCGGTAGGCCCAGCAGGCGGTGCCGATCGCCTCGCGCACCAGGGTGCGGTGCCACGCGCTGGCCTCGCGCGGATCAGCGCCGTACCCGTCGAGGAAGGCGGCCTCCAGGTCCGGGTCGCCCAGGAACTCCTGGCGGGCCAGCCGGGCGAAGTCCGTCGATCGCGGGACGCATCGCAGCGCGGCCGAAGTCGATGATGGCGATGACGTCGTCGTGGACGAGCCAGTTCCTCGGCTGCCAGTCGCCGTGGGTCGGCACCAGGGTCGCGGCCGGCGCCGGCCACCCGGCGATCTCGGCGCGCAGCTGCTCTGCCGTGGCCGGCGCGATCCGGTGCGGTCCGCTGAGCCACGCCAGCGACCTCTCGTTCTCCCGCCGCTCGTAGTCCTCGGCCGGGACGGCGTCCTGGGCGTGCAGGAGGGCGAGCAGCTCGCCGGCCTGCCGGTAGGTATCGGGGGTACCGGCGTGCTCGGTGCCGAGCACGAGCTCGCCGGGCAGGTACCTGGTGACCAGGAGTTTCGCGTCCGCGTCGCCGTGCACCAGAGCCGGCGCCCGGCCCCGGCTGGTCCACGGCAGCAGCCAGTTCCGGTGGGCGTGCAGCTCGCGCGCGATGTGGTGGTCAGCTGCGCCGCCGGCCTTGATGATGAACCGTGCCCCGGACAGCGTCATCTCCAGGACGGTGGTCGGCACCAGGCCCCAGCTGTGCTCGTTCTCGACGCGGGCGCCCGGCAGCCACTGAGCCAGCAGGTCCCGCTGCCGCGGGGACAGGTTGCGGAGGTCGCCCGGCACAGCCAGATCCTGCGGGGCGCTACGGCGCGGCGCGCAGGTCGGCGGTGAGCCGGAAGCGCTGCAGGACCGCCAGCGTCGAGTCGTCCACGGTGAAGCCGGGATCGTCCATCGCCGCGCGCATCTCGGCGCTGTGCCAGAACGACTCGTGGCTTGCCCGCCACCCGGCGACGCTGGTGTCCCCCTCCCCCTCGTCGACGGCGTGCGCCAGGTCCACCTCGGCCAGCGGGACGACGCGGACCTCGGTGTACTCGATGATCGCGACCGGCTGCTCGGCGGAGTCGATGACCACCAGGCGGTCCCCGGCTTCCGGCAGCGCCTCCCCTTCGTGCTCGAAGTCGACGACGAGCGCGGTCGTAGAGGTCTTCGACCCGTCGAGAACCGCCGCGACGAGCTGGTCGCGCAGCGGGCCGGGGAATCCGAACTCGCACCGGGGCATCGACGCGAGGTCGGCGGCCGAGGGATAGTCACTGGTCACCCGATGACGGTACCGGTCCTTTTGCTCAGCCCGGGCACAGGGCCCGCGAGAGCGTTTCAAGTCGCGCGTGAGGGTATTTCGCCGTCACCCGCCCTGGTCGAGTCGTTCCTGACCGGGCACCCGGGCGCCCCTGCTGCGGCGTCGTCAGTTTCCGGAATGGCAGCCGGGCTGCGGGGTAGCTCAGGACCCGGCGCGGGACAGGATGGCGTGGCGCCGGTTACCGCACCCACGCCGGACGGAAGGCGACTTTGTGAGCGCACCCTCGCAGGACGGGCAACTGGTCCTGGAACACCGGATGGAACAGGACACCCTCGTAGTCCGGGTCGGCGGGGAGGTGGACGTGTCGACCAGCGGTGACCTCCGCAGCGGCCTGCTGGCCCTGGTGACCAGCGGCGGGCAGCCACTGGGCCTGGTCCTGAACCTGGCCGATGTGCAGTTCATTGACTCCACCGGCATCGGCGTCCTGGTCGGGATCTGGCGGCGGATCCGTGCTGACGACGGCCACACGGTCCTGGCCGCGCCATCCCGCCAGGTACAGCGCATCCTGGATACCGCGGGCCTGGCCAAGATCCTGCCGGTCTACGAGCTTGAGCCACAGGCTGTCCAGGCCACCCAGCTTTACCTCGCTGCCGCGACCAGGGAGGCGGATTGAGCGCCAGCCTGACCGAGCCTGCGCGTGTGGCCCGCACGTCACTTAGTGTCGCGGGGCCGGGGCGGGCGGAAACTCCTCAGCTGCCTGCGGGCGAGGCGATCACGGCCCCGGATCCCGGTGTCAGTTAGCTCGCTGATCCTGCCGGGCTCGCTGCTTCTCTTGTGCCTGCTGCTTCTTAGCCTGCTTCCTCAGCTTCCGGTCGTCCCGGAGCTCGGCGAAGGGCTCCTTCTCCGGTGGGTGCCCGCCGGCGATGGCGCGGCCGCGCTCGAGCTCGGCGTTGAACTCGGCCCCGAACAAGATCGCCACATTCGAGATCCACATCCAGATCAGGAAGATGATGATGCCCGCGAGGCTGCCGTAGGTCTTGTTGTAGTGGCTGAAGTTGGCGATGTACAGGGCGAACAGGCCCGAGGCGATGAGCCACAAGACAACCGCGACGAGGCCGCCGGGGCTGACCCACTGGAAGCCGTGCCTGGCGTTCGGGCTAGCCCAGAACAAGATGGCCAGGGCCAGGGCAATGATGATCAGCAGCACCGGCCACTTGGCAAAGTCCCAGACCGTCACGGCCGTCGAGCCCGCGCCCAGCGCGTCCCCGACCTTGCGGGCCAGGCCGCCGGTCACGACCACGATCAGGGCCGCCGCTACCAGCAAGATCATCATGACGATCGTGACCCCGAGCCGGATCGGCGCGGTCTTCCAGATGGGGCGGCCCTCTGGTACGTCGTAGATGCTGTTGGAGGCGCGCATGAAGGCGGCGACGTAGTTGGACGCCGACCACAGGGCGAGCGCGAGCCCGAGGATGCCGATGAGGCCCGCGGCTGCATGGCTGTTCTGCAGGTGGGTCACGTCGGTCATGATGATCTTGCGGACCGAGGACGGGGCCGCACTGGCCAGGCTGGTGATCAGCGGCTGGGTAGCCGACTTGCCGAGAATTCCCAGCAGGGACACCAGGACCAGCAGCGCGGGGAACACGGACTGGATGCCAAAGTAGGTCAGCGCAGCGGCCCGGTCCTGCAGGTCGTCGTCCTTGTACTCCTTCAGGGTCCGCCGGGCCGCCGCCAGCCAGGATCCCCGGTTCAGGTCGGTGGGGCCATCCGGTACTTCCGCGCGGGACGCGGGCGGGCTGTCTGAAGAGTGCGTCACGGGTAGGTTCCTTTCGCTGGGCTGGCTTGCGGCTCGCGGGCGGCCGGGGTCTGCCCCGATCCGGCCGCCCGCGGCCAGCTACTGTCGGCTGTCGCTCACGGCCTCCCGGGCGTCCAGCGCCTGGTCCCGGACGGCCTGCGCCGAGCTGACGGACTCGTCCCTGACTGTCGCGGCGGCGTCGGCCGCAGCCGCCTGCACTGATTCGGCAGCCTGCTGGGCGGGGCCCTGCAGGCTCGCGGCCGTCTCCTTGGCCGCTTCTGTCACGGCCGGGGTGACAGCTTCCTTAGCCCTGGCCGCGACCTGCTCCTCGGCGCGGCTGGCCGGCAGCAGCGATCCGGCCAGCCAGCCGATCCCGACGGCGATCAGGCCGGCGGCGAGCGGGTTGCCCCGGGTCTGGCGGCGCGCGGCGCTGCGCGCGTCCGCGGCCTTCCCGCTGGCGTCTGACAGCGCGCTGCCGGTCGCTGACCTGGCACTCGACGCAGAATCAGCGGCCGTGCCCATGACCTGGTGCTGAGCCGTCCGGACGGCGTTCCTGGCGCTGGCCGCCGTGCGCCTGGCCGCATGAGCCGGGTTGACGGTGTCGGTCAGCGTGCTGACGTCCTGGCTCAGACTGAGGCGGGTTTCCTCGATCTGCTCGCGAATCTGATCCGGATCGCTGGTCATGACGTGCCCTCGTTTCCCTTGACTGCGGCCGGAATCTGCTTGATGGTCTCGGTGGTCTGCGGTGCTCCGGAGATGGCGGTGATCTCCCGCCGTCCCAGCTGGCCGGTGACGGCCGCGATAATCAGCCAGGCAGCTCCCACGACCAGCGCCGACCAGGCGTGTCCGATAACGTCACCCAGGCCCCACCAGGCCGCGGCCGAGGCGAACAGCAGGGCCATGTGCCCGCTGATCCCGGCCCCGGCCAGCAGCCCGGCGCCCTTGCCGGCCCGGACGGCCGACTGGCGGACCTCGGCCTTGGCCAGCTCTACTTCCTGGCGCATCAGCGTGCTCAGGTCCTCGGCGACATCGGAGAGCAGCTCGCCCACCGACGCCCGGTCCTCGGTGGCGGGTACCGGCGACCCGGCCGGCGAGGCGCTCACAGCGTGCTCTGCGGGCGCAGCGGGTTAGCTGCGTCCAGGTCGCCGGCCTCCGGATACACCGGGCCGTGGTCCGGCGCCGTCACGGCAGCCGGCTCCGGCTCCGTGGTTGCAGCCGACCAGCCGTCGCTGGCCGCGGCCTGCATGCCCCGGGTGAGCCGCCCGCCCAGCAGGCCGGCTCCGGCGGCCAGGGCCAGGAAGATGCCCGGCTTGCGGCGCGCGAAGCCCTGCACCTCATCAAGGACCTGGCCGGGCTCGCGGCTGTCCAGCCACTGCCCCACGGCGCGGGCCCGCACCGCGGCCCGCCGGGCCAGCTCCCCCGCCGGGCTGTTCGGGTCGACCCGGTCCGCCATCAGGCGAAGGTCATCCGCGAGCGCCAGCAAGCCGCCGGCGGCCCGCTGCTGTCCGCGGGCGGCTTGCTCGGTCAGCTGGCCCTGGGCCTGGCTCAGCAGGTCCCGGCCTTGCCGTCCGGCCTCGGCGACGACGCCGGACGCCTGCTCGGTGGCCACTTCGGCCGCGTGCTTGCCGGCCTCGACGCCGCTGTGCCCGACATCGGCCGCCTGATCCCGGACGACATCCGCGGTACTGGGATCGGCCTGGTCGGTGAGCGGCGCCAGCGGCTCGGCTGCCTGCTGCGGCACGGGCTGGGGATAGTTCTCGGTCATGTGACGATCTCCTCGGGCTGTTTCCTGGGCGGGGCACGCAGGCCCTCCGCGGCCCTGGCCGGGTTCCGGCCAGGACATGGCCTGCCAGGCCACCGGGGATGCTGGCCCGCAGCCCGCTTCGGACGGGCCTGGGCACTGGCAGGGCGTAAGTGCTGCTCAACTGATCTCCGCAGACTTACGAGGTAAGCTTACAGGTGAAGCTTACACTATAAACTTACGATGTCCACTAGTCGGCCGCGCGCTCGGGACCGCCCGCCGCCGGGCGGTCCGCTCCGGGACGTGACACGCGAGGATCTGGGGGCGGCCCGGCCGTGGCGCCGGTTCCGCGCTACGGGACGAGGACAGCGCCGCCGCCGCGCCGCAGTCAGCGGTCGCTGGTGCCGGGACCCTCGGCCAGGAACGTAGCGATCCGGTCCAGCATGTAGGTCAGCCCGGTCTCGAATTCGCCTTCCCAGCGATCCTCACCCAGCCCGGCGGCCAGCCGGTACACCGTCGGGAAGCGCCGGGCGTCTATCTCGCCGGCCGGGTCCAGGACCTCGCGGGGGCGCGTGGCGTCGGCCACGGCCTCCCGCTGCCCGGCCGACCGGGCGGGACTGAGGCCGCCGGGTACCGGATCGAGCGCGGGCGCCCCGCCCTCGGTCATCTCGTCGGAGCCAGTGAACGAGCCATCTCCGGGCTTCGGGTCACTCAGGGCCATCGCGCTGGTCTCCAGCAGCAGGTGGCCGAGCAGGAAGCCGTTGAACGTGCGGTAAGTGAACAGCACCTGGTCGTCGGTGAAGCCCTCGCCGGTGAGCCCGCTCAGCATCGCCTCCACCCAGCGCAGCGACCGGAGCGGCGGATTCACCCACGGAGCGTTCGGCGGCCGGGTCGCCACCAGCGGAAAGGCGTGCGGATGGGCCCGGGCGTAGCGGCGCACGCCGTGCGCCATCCCCGTGAGATAGGGCCGCCAGCCGTCAACCGGGCGCAGCTGCACCTGCGGATCATCGGCGAGCTCGTTGACGATCCGCTCCACTACCTCGTCAAACAGCTCGTCCCGGTCCCGCACATACCGGTACAGCGACATGGAGCGGACTTCGAGCCGGGACGACACAGCGCGCATCGTCGCGGCTCCGATGCCCTGCTCATCCACCAGTTCCAGCGTGGTCGCGACGATCCGGTCCAGCGACAGCCCGCGGCCGGGCCGGGTGCGACGGCTGGCCTCGTTCTGAGCTCGTGTCACTAGATCCTCGCCTTGAGACGACAGGTGCGATGTTAGCGCTCCGTCACTTTCGGTGCTCGCCCCCGGCGCTGAGATCATCCTAAGGTTCGGGGCGCAGGCTCCTGCTGACCGTCCGATATGGCCCTGTCGTCGCAGCCTGGTAAGGCCCGCTCCCCTGCCCGGCGGCCGGGCTGGCGCGTAGTGTTGCTGCTTAGGGATATTTAGTAGCCGTTAGGTCCAGACCCTGCCTGACTGCCGGTGCAGGAAGGCGCCCTGACGATGAGCTTCGAGCTGACGGCACATGCCCGTGACAGCCTGCTCGTCATCTCCCTGCGGGGGCAGCTGGACGCGGCTAACGCGGCGAGCGCCATGACAGCCGTCACCGACCTTCCGGTCCGGGGCCGGTCCGTCGTCATTGAGCTGGCCGCCCTGGACTTCATTGACTGCTTCGCCCTGAACGCCTTGCTGGAAATGCGGCTGGCGGTCCGGCTGGCGGGCGGTGATGTGCTGCTGGCCGCGCCGCATGAGCGGGTGCAGCGTCTGCTGGCCCTGACGGGCATGGACCGTGCGTTCGCTGTCTACCGCACAGTGGCCGAGGCGGCAGCCGCCGGTGGCGCGTACGCGAGACAAGCCGGCGCCTAGGTCGATGCCAGCCGAACGGGTCCGGTGACAGTGACAGGCCGGGCGTGCTCAGCGCGCCCCCGGAAAGTACTCGCCGCGAAATGCGGTGAAGCTGCCGTATCGGGGTAGGCGTTGTACTCCAGCAAACCGGAGGCTGACGGAGGCTCCTCGTGAGGCAATTCAGGAAGTTCCCGCGGCCGCCTCCTGACCATGCTGCCTCGCTGGTCTACCGGGCCAACCTCCGCGAAGTCCGCGACTTCGTCCGCAGCCGGGCCGCCCGGGCGGGACTGCGGTCATCGCGCGCTTGTGACCTGGTGCTGGCCGTGAGCGAGCTGGCGGCCAACACCCTGCGGCATACCGACAGCGATGGCTTGCTGCAGGTCTGGTCCTGGCCGGGGGAGATTATCTGCCAGATCCGCGACAGCGGCCACCTTCCCGAGCGGCGTGCCGGGCGGCCCGTTCTGCCTCCGGCCGAGGACGGCCACGGCCACGGCCTGCGCGTCGTCCATCAGGTATGCGACTTCGTCGAGATCTGCACGGGCGCTTCCGGCACCACCATCCGGCTGCACATGCAGCTCGATGCCTGAATTCAGCGGCCTGCGGTCACATCAGCGGCGGTGCGCGAGTTGATGATGCGGTCGGGCCCGATCGCGAGTTCCCCGGCGCGGGCGCAGCCGCTGCCGAGCCAGTCCAGCTGCCCCGGCGCGTGCGCGTCGGTGTCGATCGCGAACAGGCAGCCCGTCTCCGCGGCCAGGCGCAGCAGCTCATCGGGCGGGTCCTGGCGCTCGGGACGGCAGTTGATCTCGACCGCGACCCCGCTGTCCCGGCAGGCAGTGAACACTGCCGCGGCGTCGAATGCCGATTCCGGCCGGCCGCGCCCGGTCACCATCCGTCCCGTGCAGTGCCCCAGCACGTCCACATCCGGATTGCGGACAGCAGCCACCATCCGCGCAGTCATCTCTGCGCTGGGCATCCGCAGGTGCGAGTGCACGCTGGCCACCACCACGTCCAGCTGACCCAGCAGATCCGCACGCTGGTCGAGCGCGCCGTCATCCAGGATGTCCACCTCGATGCCGGTCAGCACCCGGAACGGGGCGAGCTCGCCGTTCAGCTCGCTGATCAGGCTGAGCTGCGCCTCCAGCCGCTCGGCAGACAGGCCGCGCGCTACCGTCAGGCGGGGCGAGTGATCGGTCAGCGCCATCCACTCGTGGCCGATGCTGCGAGCCGCCTCGGCCATCTCCCGGGGCGGGCTGCCGCCGTCCGACCAGTCGGAGTGGGTATGGCAGTCACCGCGAAGCGCCGCGCGCAGGCCGGCCCGCTCGGCCCGCGGGGCCTTGCTGAGCAGGTCGGTCAGGTACGCCGGCTCCTCGCCCCGGGTCGCCTGCTCGATGACCTCGGCGGTGACCGGCCCGATCCCGGCCACGGCGCGCAGCGTTCCCGCCGCCAGGCGGGCGCTCAGCTCGGCGTCCCCGAGATCACCGACCGTCTGGGCCGCCCGCCGGAAGGCCCGGACCCGATAGGTCGGCGCGCTCGCCCGCTCCAGCTCGAACGCTATTTCCCGCAATGCCCGTGCCGGGTCCATCTCCGCAAACCTAGCCCACCCGCCCGGCCGGCGGCAGCGCTGCTGGCCGGCGTCCATTTAGGCTGGTGCGGGCCACCAGGGATGTCAGGGCTTCGCGACGCGGTAGCGCAGGTGGGTCACGGCCCCTGCGACGGGTTTCCCCGCCGGGATTAGCTCGGCCCGCTCGCCGGCGAACAGCGGCGTGCCCTCCCCCAGCAGCAGCGGAACGAGGTGGATGCGCACCTCGTCGAGCAGGCCCGCCCGGAGCAGCTGCCCGGCGACATGCGCGCCTAGCACCAGGACGTCCTTGTCCCCGGCCGCATCCCTGGCCCGCCGGGCCGCGGCCTCCAGCCCGTCGAAGGCGAACGTCCCGCCGTTGTCGCCGAGCAGGTCCTGCCTAGTTCGGTGAGTGACCACGAAGGCCGGGACGCCGGGCCATGGCGTGCCGCCCCACGGGCCCACGCCAAGATCGAAGGTGCGCCGTCCGATGACGGCGGCCCCCACTATCGCGTCCACCGTCCGGAAGCCGGCGTCGACCCCGCCGTCCGGCCCGGTCCCGGCCGTCCACATCCACTCGTGCAGCCGTTCGCCGCCCTCCCCCATGGGCGCCGCCGCGCCGACGTTCGGTCCGGCCGTGAACCCGTCCAGGGACATCGCCACATCCAGCACCACCTTGCTCATCGCGAGCCTCCTTCGCTCCACCGGGCGCCGCCGTCCGGCGCCGTCACGAGAAGAGTCGGAGCCGGCCCGGCAGCCTTGACATCACCCCGGGAAAAGTGGACGGCGGCGTCCACGGCCAGACCAGCCGCGGCTCGATGCGACCGGAGCCTGGCCTAAGGTCTGCTGGCAGGCCTTTTCCCGGGCTGGACAGCATTGCCGCGGGCGAGAAAAAATGGCAGGAGCAGGCTGCTGAATGCGGCAGGCGCCTGGCGATCAGGCCTGGCTGCCTGCCGGCCAGGAAGCGGGAAACCCGGTAAGGAGGCCGGCCGTGCACGATGACACCACTCCCCGTACTGTCCAGCCCCTCGTAGTCCCCGAGCTGGTGACCTTGCCCGCGGAGATCGACGTCTCGAATGCCGAGGAGCTCGGTGAGACCATCCGGGCGGCCTTCCGCCCGCTTGTCGCGGTAGTCGTCGCGGACATGACAAAGAGCGTGTTCTGCGATTCGACGGGCGCCCGGGAGCTGCTACTGGCCACCGAGCGCGCCGAAGAGAATCACGCAGAACTCCGGCTGGTCATCGGCGATAGCCCGGTCCTGAGGATCCTGACCATCCTCGGCTTTGACCGCCTGCTCCGGATCTACCCCACGATGAGCGCCGCGCTCACCGGCTCGCCCGCTCACGGCTCCCGGCCGGCCCAGCCGGAGGCGGCGCCTGTGCTAGCGCCGCCTCCGGCCGGGTGAGCGTGCTCCGCTACCAGCGATACCAGCGGCTGCGTCCGCCGCCCGCGCCCTCAGCGGAGCGGAACAGGAAGCCCACCAGCCAGAGCACCAGGACGACCAGCGCGATCCACCACAAGACATGCACGACGAAGCCCAGGCCGCCGAGGATCAGCGCGAGCAGCAGAACGGCAAGGATGAGAATCATGACCAACTCCCTGTCCAGTCGGGAACACGCCACCACTTCCCGCACCGAGAGAAATAAACGGGGTACCCCGCTGACGGTCATCAGGCTCAGCCCGTCGATCTGCATGCGGCTGCCCGGTGCGCGGCACTGCAGGCGCGGCGGCGTGACGTAACCGGCGACGGCCGCAGGATCCCGCTAGCTCAGCTAGCAGCGGCCTGCGCCATGCGCCGGACCATCTCGCTGACCAGTTCCGGGCTGGTACCGAAGTTCAGCCGGGCGAAGCCGGCGCCGGGTGCGCCGTAAGACAGGCCCGGGCTGAGCGCGACGCCGTGCCGCAGGAAGGCGGCGGCAGGATTGTCGCCGAGGCCGAGCCGGCGGCAGTCCAGCCAGGCGATGAACGAGGCCTGGGGCGGCGTCCAGCCGACGCCCGGCAGCTCAGCGGCCAGCCGCTCGCCCAGCAGGCTGCGGTTCTCGTCCAGCTGGGCCAGCAGCGCATCCAGCCACGGGTCACCTTCGGTGAAGGCGGCTTCGGCGGCCAGCACCCCGAGCAGGCCGACGTGGTCGGAGGGATCGCCGAGCCGTCCTAGCGCGTCGCGGGCCCGTCCCGACGCGGTGACGGCCAGGGCGCACTTCAGTGCAGCGAGATTGAACGCCTTGGAGGCCGAGGTCACTGCCACACCGCGCTCGCGGGCGGCATCGGAGACTTCCAGCCAGGGCGTGAACGTAGCCCCCGCCAGCGTCAGCGGCGCGTGGATCTCGTCAGCGACGACCCAGGCATCGTGCTCAGCGCAGACCTCGGCGATCGCCTCGAGCTCCGGCCGCGGCAGTACCCGGCCGGTCGGGTTATGCGGGCTGGCCAGCAGCAGCACGCGCGCTCCGTCGCCCAGGACCTGGTCCAGCGCGCCGAGATCCAGGGCGCCGTCGGGCCGCAGCCCGACCTCGCGCAGCCGCAGGCCCTGCCGGGGCAGTTCGGCAAAGAACGGCGGGTAGTTCGGAGTGACGACAGCGATGGCGTCGCCGGGCTCGGTGAGCGCGCGGCACAGCGACGCCACGCCGATCGTGACGTCGGTGACAGGCACGACCTGCCCGGGATCAACTGTCCAGCCCATGCGCCGGCTGGCGAACCCCGCGAAAGCAGCGGCCAGCCTCGAAATCCGTGACGGCGTGTAGCCCAGGTCATGCCGGTCCAGCGCCGCGCGCAGGACGGCCAGGACAGGCCCGGCCAGCTCGAAGTCCATCTCGGCGATCGTCGAGGCCAGCACCCCGGCCGGCTGATCGGCCCACTTCTCACTTCGCCGGCTGACCAGCGTGTCCGTGGCGAGCGGGTGTACCGAGACGGGCGCAAGGGACATGGCGCATGCTACCGCGGCCGTCCCGGCGCAGCTTCCCGAGTTCGCCGGCTTGCCGTTGATCCGCCAATTGTGCTATTGCCGCCGCCCAGCGGACGTGATACTTCCTACGTAGCGTCTGCGGTGCACAGTGGGATTGCGCCGGCCAGGCGCGGCCCGGGGGACGGGGATAGGCAGTAACGCCAGGGCAGCAGCCCAGGCGGCGCGGCGGCATTCACAGGCGGACGGGGGCGGTATGAGGCCATCGAAGATCCGGGTCCAGCTGGAAACTGGCATCGCGCTGCTGGCCGGCCTGCTGGGCGTAGTGACCATTTTCTGGCGCGACTGGATAGAGGCCCTGACCGGCTGGGACCCAGACCAGCACAACGGCAGCGCCGAATGGCTCATCGTCGTATGCCTCCTGGTGGTGGCAGTCGCGGTCGGGGCTGTCGCCCGCCGCCACTGGCGGCTGCTGCTGGCGGATCCCGGATGAGCGAGGAGTACCCGCAGGGCGCCACGCAGACGACCGGCGTCCCCGGGGCGGCGTAGGACAGACAAGCCGGAGCGTCCGCCGGATCGGGCGGGAGTTCCCTGAGCGGAAGCCGAGTCGGTCGGACACGGCGCCTGCTCCGATGACGAGGGGCCGTGATGACCCAGCCGGCGGAACCGGCGGTGACGGTGCGGGCGGTCGCAACCGGCACGATTGCCAAGGCCTTCCAGGATGCCGTGTGCGGGCCGGCCCACCTCGGCAGCGCGGCGGTGATCTGGAGCGACGGCAGTGCCCAGATCCTGCTGCACGCCGGCAAGCTCCAGGCCATCACGCAGGGCAATGTCCTGGTCGTCGCCGTGGACACCGAGTCGGCCGAGTTCGGCGTCGCGCCGCTGGTGGTCCGGTTCGTCTTCGGCTCCGAGAAGGACCCCGGCTTCCTGATCGCCGCCACCGACGAGACGGCGCTGGGCCACCAGCAGGTGGCCGCCCGCTGGGGCGAGCTGTTCCGGGACGTGATCTGGGCCGCCTTCGCCCGGCTGGCCGAGGTGAGCGCGGCGGGCAGCAGCCCGGCCGCACTGCGGCTGACCGCGGACGGGCTGGAGTTTCTCAGCCGGGAACCGGTCCCGGTCCGCCAGCTGGCCCGCGACCACGTCCAGGACCTGGTCCGCAGCGGGCTCCGGCAGGCCGGCCGCAGTCCGGCCAGCGCCGGCGGCACGGCCAGCCCGCCAAGCGCGGCCGGCAGCGGGACCGGGGAGCCGGCGTGAGCACCGGGCTCGGCGATTCACCGGAGCTGGCCGCGCTGGGGCAGGCGATCGGCCTGCTGGACGCCTCGGGCGGCATCGACACCAGCTGGTTCGCGCAGCCGCTGACCCGGCTGGCCCAGGCCGTCGCCGTCCCGCAGCAGCGGGACGCGCTGGTCCGGTTCGCCAACCTGGCGCTGCCGCCGGTGCCCGAGCCCGGCCGCCCGGCCGGGGAGACCTGGCACCCCCTGCTCGGGGCCCAGGAACGGGGCAACCTCTACCTCACCCTGAACGACACCGCGGCCGGCCTGGTGATCGGGATCGCCGGGGACTTCCACGCCGGGGCGAGCGCCCCGGTCCCGGCGTCGCTGCGGATCCAGAGTGACCTGATCGCGGCCGGCGCCAGCCTGGACGTGGTCGCCGGGACGACGGCCCACCCCATCGTCGCGGAGCTGCGGGTGCAGACCGGCTGGGCCTACGCGCCGCCCGGCCAGCCGGTCGGCCTGCAGGCGGTGACCGGGCGGTTCACCCTGGTCCCCGATCCGGACCAGCCATCGGCGTCGATGCAGCTGGTGCTGGAGCAGCTCAGCCTGAACGGCGAGCCGCCCGCCGACACCACCCTGGACGCGCAGGACCTCGGCGACCGGGCCCCGGTCCTGCTGGCCGCGCTGCTGAAGGTCGTCTTCGCCCGGGCCGGCGCGGGCCCCGAGCTGACCCGGCTGGCCGACAACCTGCTGGCGCTGTTCGGGCTGGGCGAGGCGGGCGGAATCCCCGCCTTCCCGTTCGCCGGGCTCGGCAGCGGGCCGGCCGCGATCCAGCAGTGGATGAGCGACATGCTCGGGGCGGGCGGGGTCCCGGCCACCGCCGCCGACTGGCTGGAGCACCTGGCCGGGATGCTCGGCTCGGACGTAGCGGCCAGCGGCGACGGCACCGTGCAGGCGCCGTGGCGGGCGACGGTGGCCAGCATCGGCGGGGGCGAGGTGTTCGTGACCCTGGCCCTGGCCGACGGCCGCCTCCGGCTCGGGGCGGGGGTCAGCACCGGCGGCTCACTCGGCCCGGGCCACCCCGAGCTGACCCTGTCGGCCGACGCGGCGATCGTGGACGTGCCGCTGGCCGGGGCCGGTGCGGCGGTGGTGCTGCCGCAGGCCACGGTCCAGATCCGGGCCACCGGCCCCGGCGGCGGCCCGCTGCTCGACGTGACCAGCCCGCAGACCGTCCGGATCGGCTCCCTCGACGCCGGGATCGTCTGGAACGGAACCGATCTCAGCCCGGCCCTGGTGCTGCTGGACAACACCCTGGACACCCAGGTGCTGCCCCGGCTGGACCTCACCAACGCCGACAGCGTGGCCGAGGCCGCCACCGCGGCGGTGGTGAGTGAGATCACCAGCCACCTCGGCGCCGCGGGTGCGGGGCGCCGGCTGGCGGCGATCGCCGGGCTGGTCCCCCCGGAGGACCCGGCCAGCCCGGGAACGGCGCTGCCGGGCTGGGGCCACACACTGAAGCTCGCCGACTTCGTGGTCAGCCCGGCCGCCGCGATCGGCGCCTACCACCGGGCGGTCCTGCTCGACGGCGCCAGCTGGGCCCACCTGCTGCGTGAGATCACGCTGCTGATCGGGCTCGGCGAGGTGAGCGCCACCGCAGGCAGTCCCGGCGATCCGTGGACGGTGCCGATCGCCGCCGCGGGCAGCGGCCAGCTCGAGCTGGCCGCCTGGCACCAGCCCTCGCCAGCCGATCCCGCCGTCCAGCAGCTGAGGATCGGGCTGCGGCTGGCCGCGGCTCCCGGCGGCGCCACGGTGGAGCTGGTCAGCGAGGTGCTCACCTTCGACCTGCCCGCCAGCGGCCCGGCCAGCCTCGGACTGCTCGGCGCCCAGGAGTTCCGGTTCATCCTGCACCCGGCGGTGGACGCCCACTTCGGCCCGGCCGCGCTCAGCCTGGACACCCTGGCCGCCACCGCGGGGTGGCAGCCGGGCGGGAGCCTGGGCTGGCAGATCCGGGCGCAGGGGCTGAGCCTCGCCGTCAACGGCGACAGCGTCACCGTCGGCGAGCTGCACCTGCCCCCGGCCACGGCGTTCGACTTCTCCGACCTGGACTCCGCCGCCAGCGGGCTGGGCCTGACCCTGGCCGACCTGACCGGGCTGATCCGGATGGTCCTGGTGCTGCTCGCCGAGCAGGCCGGGCCCGAGGCCGAGCTCGGCGCCGCCCTGCTCGGCCTGCACTCCCAGCTGCCCGGCCTGAGCGAGGACAGCCCGCTGCTGATCGACCCGGCCGACCCGGGCCTGGTGCTGCGCGACCCGCTCGGCGCGGTGCGCGCCTGGCTCGGGCGGCTGACCATGCACGTCGGCCCGGCCGGGCAGGCCAGCCTGGCCGCGCTGCTGCGGACCATCGGGTCGCTCGGGTCGGACCTGCTGGCCCGGCTCGGCACCGAGACCGGCGGCGGCACTGACCTGGCGGGCACCATCGCCGGCGGCGCCGAGCTGGCCCTGACCGATCTGCTCCGCGGCGCCGGCACCTTCGGCGACCCGTGGCGGGTCGGCTGGCCCGGCGCCGCCAGCCCGGCCGGGCCCGGCCCGGACCTGGAGCTGTGGCTGGAGCCGGCCTGCCCGCCGTCCGGCTGGCTGGCCGGCCTGCGCGACCGGGCGCAGCAGGCCAGCTCGCCCGAGGACCTGGCCGCCGTGCTGCGCGAGACCGCCTGGTTCGACCCGCAGCTGCAGTCCCTGCTGCGCGGCCTGGACCTGGCCGGGGTGCTGGCGCGGCTGGTCTTCCTGGAGGTCCACCTCGGGTCCGGGGACGGCGTCGTCCCGCGGGACTCCCAGGCCCCGGATGTCTTCGGCTGGGTGCCCTCGGTCACCGTGGATGCCGCCCACCACCTGCTGCCGGCCCATCCGGACGTGATCACCGAGGTGCTGGCCCGGATCGAGCAGCTGCGCGCGGGCGGGCCGCGCACCGTGCTGCTGATCGGCCCCGGCTTCACCGATCACACGGCCTGGTCCGGCCTGCTGGCCTCCCCCGCGCTGCAGGGCAGCACCGACCCGGGCGCCCACTTCGGCCTGCGCACCCCGGGGATCGATCCGGCCACCATCGCGCTGGACGACGTGACCGCCGTCGCCGACTATTACACCGCCGACCTCGCGGACGGGGACGCCGGCGGCCAGGCCGCGCAGCTGGCCCACATCGCGGACCGGCTGGCGGAGCTGCACCCGGGACCGGTCACCGTGGTCGCGCACTCGACCGCCGGGCTCGCCGCCCGCCAGTTCGCCGCGGATCACCAGGACCGGGTGGCCGGGCTGATCACCCTCGGGACGCCGCACCTGGGCGCGCCGCTGCCGTTCCTGCGCGACCCGGTGCTCGGCGACGCCGTCCGGCTCGCCGCCGTGCTCGTGCCGCAGCTGCCGCCCTCGCCGGTGGCGGACGCGCTGACCCACCTGGCCCGGGCGGTGGAGGGCTACCGGCCGGCGCCGTCCCCCGGAGCGCTCGACCTCCCCGATCCCTACCCGGAGAGCGCCTTCTCGCAGACCGTGCCGTTCGACCTCGGCGACGTCCCGGTCATCGTGATCAGCGGCGGGCTGACCGCCGACCCGATCGCGCTGCTCGCCGCCGCGCTCGCCGATCATGCCCAGGCGCTGGCCGCGGTGCCCCGGCCTGACCCCACCCACCTGAGCTACGGGATGGCGATGCCGGTCCCCCTGACCACGGCGGCGGATGCCCCGGCGGCCAGTGCCCGGCTGCGGTTCGGGCTGGGCCAGATCCCGCTGACGGCCGCGCCGCCGGCCCCGCCGCGGCCGGCCCGCCTGCTCCGCGGGGAGCTGGACCTGAGCCGGGAGAGCGGCTGGCTGGTGGGCGGTCCCGGCCTGTCCGGGGTGGACGGGCGGCTGCGCTCGCTGCAGCTCGGCCTGACCGCGACCGGCGGCCCGGGCCCGGCCGTGATCGCGGTGCTGGATGCCCGGCTGGACCAGGCCGCCTGGCGCGGGGTCACCGTGGCGGCCGCGGGCCTGGCCGATCCGCGGGCCACCCCGCTGATCGGGGCCGCCTTCGCCGCCGCGCTGGCCGGCAGCCCGGACCTCAGTGCCGGCACCGGGACTACGGGCAGCGCCAGCACCGGGACTCCGGCCGGGGCGACCGGGTCCGGGCTGGCCGCCGCCCTGGCCGGGATCGGGCTGGCCGCCACCGACGCGGCCGGGGTGACCGGGCTGTCGGCGGACGCCTTCGCCGCCCTGCGCACCGATCCGGCGGGCTACCTGGGCGGCCGGATCCCGGCGGCCCTGGCGGCGGCCGGCGGCTGGGCCGGGCTGGTCGATGCCGGCGGTGACGGCAGCTACCACTTCGCGCCGCCCGGATCACCGTACGGGGTGTTCGCCCGGCCGGACGGCAGCACGTGGCGGACCGGGATCGAGACCACGACCGAGCTGGACCAGCCCGTCTGGGTCGCCGCCGCGATCGACCTGTCGCTGCCGGACTTCACCCTGCAGGCCGACCTCGCGGCCCACCTGGCCGCGATCACGCTCCGGTACGGCACGGCCGCGGGCACGGTGACGCTGGACGCGGACCCGTTCGTGCACGGCCTGACCCTGCTGCCCGCGCCCGCCCCGGCCCAGCTCGGCGCCCAGCTCGGCACGGCGCTGCCCGATGTGCTGGCCACCGGCGTGCTCAGCGCGGTGCTCGCGCAGATCGTGCCCGGGCTGGATGTCAGCGGGCTGAGCGAGCTGGTGCACACCCCCGGCCAGTTCCTGGCCCGGCAGCTCGGCGGCGGCGCCGGCGCGGGCACCGGAACGGCCGGCGCCGGGCTGGATCTCACCGCCGTCTCCGGGCTGCTGAGCACGCTTAACGCGGCGATCGGGCTGCCGGCCGGCCCGGGACTCCAGCTGCCCGGCGGATTCAGCATCAGCGCCGCCGCGGGCACCGGCACGCCCGGCGCGCTGGCCCTGCAGCTGGCCACCAGCACGCCGGTCGAGGGAGTGCTCGGGCTGGCCGTCAGGCTCGAGATCGATCCGCTGCTGCACGTCAGCCCGGCGGGCACGATCACCCTGGATGTCCCGCTGGGCGGCGGCCTGTGGGATCAGCTCGGGATCACCTTCGGGGCCAGCGGATCGGGCCTGAGCCTGGTGCTCACCCCGCAGGGCAACCCCCCGGCCGGCCCGATCACGATCCTTCCGCACTTCAGCGGCCTGGGACCGGCGCTGCGCGGCGCCGCTGCCGGGCTGCTGCCGCAACTGCTCGACGACGCCCTCGCCGCGGTCGCGCCGCCCGCGGAGTGGGTCAGCCACGCCCTGACCGCGGCCGGCCACCTGGACCTGTATGACCCGGCCGGCGGATTCCAGGCCCATGCCAGCAGTTTCACCGCGATGCTGGCCGGAACCTGGTTCGACAGCGTCGCCGCCGGCGGCCGCACCGGGCTGGCCCAGGCCGCGATCGACCTGCTCACCCTGATCCCCGGGCTGCCGGGCACCCTGGACGCGCCCGGAGCCGGGCTGATCCGCTGGCGGATGGACCTCCCGGCCGGCCAGGGTCAGCTCGAGCTGTCCGCCGGCTGGGGGCTGAACGGCCCGGCCGTGGCGGCCGGGGTCGCCGGGCTGGCCCCGGCCGGAGCGCCCGCGCAGCTCACCGTCGCGGTCAGCGCCGACCGCACCGGCGTGGACGTGACTGTCTCGGCCGGGGCGGATCTCAGCCCGCTCGGCATTACCGTGGTGCCGCGGTTCAGCCTGGACACCGGCAGCGACGGCCAGCTCCGGGCCCGGCTGCTGCCGCTGGCCGCCGGCACCGCAGACGGCCCGCTGGTCATCAGCCTGGCGCCGTCCTTCGCCGTCACCCTGGCCCCCGGCACGGCGGAGGCGATGATCACCGGCTGGGCGCTGCCGCTGGCCGCGCAGGTCGCGCTGGCCGCCGCCGAGCCCGTGCTGACGCACCCGCTGTGGACCGGCGGGCCCACCCTGGCCCGGGCGCTGACCGGGGCCGGGGTGCTGGACGGCACCGGGCGGCTGGCCCAGCCGCTGCCCGGCGTGTTCGCGATGCTGGCCGGCTTCGCCGCGGCCGGCGCGGGCAGCCTGGACCTGCCCGTCGGCGACCTGCACATCACCCTGGCCGCCACCGCCGCCGGCCGGATCGGGCTGGGACTGGCTGGGCGGCAGGCCATCCCGCTGGGTGACCTGGAGCTCGATGTGCTGTTCGGCGCGCCCGCGAGCTGGGGCGCGCCCGCCACCGAGGGCCTGCAGGTGCTGCTGATCGACATCAGCGGAGCGGGCGGCGGGCTCGACGGCATCCGGTTCGCCCCCGGGCTGCTGCTGCACGGGGTAGGGCTGGGCCTGGCCCGGTCCGATGGCACTGCGCTGGTGGCCGAGACCGCGGTCCGGCTCGGCTCGGTCCGCGGGTACCTGTTCCTCGACCTGGACCTGCCCGGTGCCGCCGGCGGCAGCGTGGCGGTGGCCCATGCCGGCGCGGGAGCCGAGCTCGGCGGGTTCGGCCTGCCGCTGTCGGCCGCGCTCGGCGGGGCCGGCGGCGGGTCCAACCCGGTTGCCTCGAACCTGCTGGCCTCCGGCGGATCCGGGGGGTCCGCCGGAGACAGTCAGGCGGTCAACCCGGCCGCCGACATCGACGCCTGGTACTGGGACGACGGCGGGGCCGGCAGCGCCGCCCTGCACGTGCTCGTCGGCGGCCAGGACGGACTGCTCTGGATCCCGGTCCAGGCTGGCTTCGGCCCGGTCTTCATCGACCAGCTCGGCGTCGGGGTCAGCGACACCCGGCTCACCCTGGCCGTGGACGGCGGGGTGAGCATCGCCGGGCTCAGCGCCCAGGTGGACGACCTGTCGGTCGCCGTCCCTTACCGGACGGCGGGCGACCCGAGCACCTGGATCCTCGACCTCAAGGGCCTGGCCGTGGGCTACTCCGGCCCCGCCGTCAACATCGCCGGCGGCCTGGTCAAGTTCGACGGGCCGCCGGTGGAGTACGACGGCATGCTGCTGATCCAGATCGGCGACATCGGCGCGGTCGTGATCGGCTCCTACGCCGTCGTGGGCTCCGGCGCGGACGGATTCACCTCGCTGGCCATCTTCGGCGGGGTGTTCGTGCCGATCGGCATCCCGCCGATCATCAACCTCACCGGGATCGCCCTGGGGCTGGGCTACAACCGGCGGCTGATCGTCCCCGGCGACCTGACCGCCATCCCGGACTTCATGCTGGTGAAGGCGCTGGACCGGCCGGAGGAACTGGCCAACAACCCGATGCAGGCGCTGTACTCCTTCCGCGACCAGGTCCCGCCCGCGCGCGGGGCGCTCTGGTTCGCCGCCGGGCTGCGCGGCACCTCCTTCGAGATCGTCAACATCACCGCGGTGGTGTACGTCGCGCTGAACAACGGCGTCGAGGTCGGCCTGCTCGGCGTGGCCCGGATGGCGCTGCCGGCGGACGGGACCGCGATCGTCAGCGTCGAGCTGGCCCTGAAGGCCCGGTTCTCCAGCGCCGAGGGACTGTTCTCGGTGCAGGCTCAGCTCACCGACAACTCCTGGCTGCTCAGCAAGGACTGCCGCCTGACCGGCGGGTACGCGTTCTTCACCTGGTTCAATGAGTCGCAGTTCCTGCTCAGCCTGGGCGGCTACCACCCCTCATTCATCCCCCGGCCGGAGTACCCGGTGGTGCCCCGGATCGGCTACGACTGGAACTTCCTCGGCGTCGTCCACCTCAAGGGCGAGTCCTACTTCGCGCTGACCACCACCGCGATCATGACCGGGTCCCGGATCGAGGCGACCTACGGCCCGGACTGGATCCAGGTCTGGTTCTCGGCCTACTTCGATGTGCTGATCACCCGCGACCCGTTCCACTACGAGGCCGACATCGGCATCTCGGTCGGCGCCCGGCTGCGGATCGAGGTGTGCTTCTTCGCCTGCGCCACGATCGACATCAGCGTCTCGGTCGGCGCGTCGCTGAACCTGGCCGGCCCGCCGTTCCACGGCAGCGTGACCGCCGACCTCGGGGTCACGTCGGTCACCGTGCCGTTCGGCGACGACGCCGCGCCCAAGCCGCCGCCCAAGCACTGGGACGAGTTCGTCGCGCTCTACGTCCAGGCCGGCGATCCGAACGCCGCCAGCGTCCAGGCCCAGGTCGCGGCCGGGCTGATGCCTCCCGAGCCGGCCGGCGGCCCGGTCGCGCCCGGAACGGCGAGCCAGCCCTGGCGGCTGTCCGCGGAATGGTCGCTGCAGACCGGGACGAAGATGCCGGCCCGGGGCTTCGCGCTTCAGCTGGACACCCCGATGGCCGAGGGCAGCATCCCGGCGGTGATCTTCGGCCGGGTGGACAAGCTGTCGGGCGTCTACGACTTCGACCTGGCGCCGATGTACGTCACCCACGACGGGATGACCGCGGTACACCGGATCGTCGTGGCCCGCCGCCCCGAGGGCGGCGGGGATTTCGCGGTCATGGTCCCGGACAGCCAGCCGCCGCCCGCGGACGCCACCCTGGTCCTGCGGCACGACCTGTTCCGGGTCACGCCGGTGCTCGCCCAGGTGTCCGAGGCGACCTACCACTACTTCCCCGACCTCAATCCGCCCGCCGCCGCGAACACCCTGCCGGTCCTGTCCGGGCTGCGCCTGGACGGCGTCGCCGGGCTGCGCGGCGCCAGTGCCGCCGTGCCGATCGGCACCCTGGTCGATGCCAGCAACTTCCGGCCGCTGCCGTTCGCCAGCCGCGACGGCACCTCCATCGCCCGGATCCTGCAGATCGGCACGGCCTGGGCCACCCTCGCGGCGGCCGGGACCGGCGTCAGCGATCAGGCTCTGGTCAGCGGGGTCAGCGAGATCCTCGGCGGCGGCGGCGAATTCGCCGCGCTGCGGGCGCAGAGCGGGCTGCCGGCCGCGGGCTACTCCCCGCTCGCCCTGGACGCCGTCGCCACCCGCCGCAGCGCCCCGCCGGTGCTGTCGGCGCTCAGCGAGGGCTTCACCCTGCAGGATGCCGGCCAGGGACTGGCGCCGCCGGCGGTCCGGCTCGGCCCGGTGGCCGGGGTGCCGCTGGCCGCTCCCCGGATCCGCACGGTGATGCAGCACCCGCTGCTGACCGCCGCGGTGACCCCGGCCCTGCGCACCACCGTCCCGGTCACCAGGCCGGCTGCGGCGCCGGGCGGCCCGGCGATCGCCCTGCCGCCGCCGGTTCCGGTGATCAACGTCCGCAGCGAGCTGATCACCGCCTGGGACACGCCGGGCCTGGCCCTGCTGCGGCAGCCGGACGCGAGCGCGCCGCAGCCCACCCGGGTCGCGCGCTCGGCCCGGACGCTGCGCAACTCCGCCCAGGGCGGCCCCACCGGCCGGGCCGCCGCGGCCGCGCTCGACCAGCTGACCGCCGCGGCGGGCACCGGTGTCACCGTGCGCGCCGGGGTCACCCAGCTGTGGGAGCTGCCCCCGGCCGCAGGCTGGAACCTGGTGCTCAGCGGGACCAGCGCGGTCCGGGTCGCCGCCCTGAGCACCGCCGGAACCGTCCTGGACGACCGGGAACTCGGCGACGGGTTCTTCGCCAGCGGCCAGGAGTACACCCTCCCGCTGGCGGCCGGGGCCGGGATGGTGGCGGTCACCGCGCTGGGCCAGCACGGCGGGACGGGCGCGGTGGCGTCCCGGACCGGCGACCGGGGCGGCGTCACCGGCTCGGTCACCGCTGGCGGCCGGGCGGTGCTCGGCTGGCAGGCCGGCGGCCAGGCGATCCAGACCGGGCCAGCCGCCCTGCTGGCCCGCGGCGCGGTCCTGCGGCTGGGCACCCCGGTCGGGCCGGCGGTCCGCGGCCACACCGCGGCCTCCGGCGTGCTGCCGATCTCCGCCGCGCTGGCCGAGCAGCAGGTCACTGGCACCGAGCTGCCCCTGTTCGTGACCGTGGCGGGGGTCCTGCTGGACAGCCCCACCGATGCCGTGCCCGGGCCCGGCGACGTCCTGGTGCACGTCAGCGGCGCGATCGCGGACCCGCACCCGGTTCAGGTGGTGTCCGGCCGCCGGACCCTCTACCTGTATGACCTCCGGGCGATCAAGGGGGCCGAGGTGATCCTGATCGCGGCGGGCGTGACCGGCCCGGCCCGGCTGGCCGGGGTGGCCGCCAGCACCGGGACCGCGGCGGACTGGGCGGCGGCGCTGGCGGGCTCGACGCTGACCCAGCTGGTACCGGCGGAGCACCTGACCCCGGACGGCGCCGTGACGATCCGGCTGGAGAAGGAGGGCAGCGCCGATGGCTGACCCGAAGATCGGCGAGATGATCCTCTACGACGACATCCAGCCGCCGCTGCTGGCGGGGGAATACCGGATGAGCGTCAGCACTGACGTCTCGGTGCCGGGGATCGGGACACCGCTGCCCGGCCAGGACTTCTTCTTCGACGTCGAGGGCCCCCGGTTCGCGCTCGCGCCGTCGGAGGTGGCGGCCGTCTTCCCGCCGCCGGGCGGGCACGGGCCGTTCGACTCCGCGCTCCCGCACGTGGCCCTCGGCCGGCGCACCCTGCCCTGGGAGCGCCCGCTGGGGGACGCCTACACCGTGACCGGCGACCAGACGCCCTACCCGTTCCTGGCCCTGGTGCTGTTCGAGGACTCCGAGTGCACCCTGCTGCGCAATCAGGACCTGACTGACGTCGTGCCGCCCGCGGTGTACCAGCGTCTCGGGCGCCCGGCCGGGGTCCGCTGCGACGCGGTCCAGGCCGACCAGCAACTGCTCACCGACATCCTGCCGATGCCCGACGAGCTGCGCCTGCTCACCCACGTCCGGCAGGTCAACGTGGACGACCGGGATCTGTCGGCCGGGGACTCGGATGGCTACTTCGCCGTGGTGATGGGCAACCGGATCCCGCGGCCGGGCGGGTCCTATGTCGCCTGCCTGGTCTCGGTGGAGGAACGGACCGACCTGCTGCCGACCACCGACCTGGTGGCCGGCGGCGGCTGGCAGATCTGGGAGAACGCGGAGATCGCGCCCATCTCCGAGCCAAGCGAGCTATCCGGCGGATCGCTCGGCACCCAGGTCACGGCGGCCCAGGCCGACGAGCTGCGCATCCTCCCGTCCGGCAGTGCCCGCAGCGCCGCGCTCGCCGCGGTGCAGGGCAGCAGCACAGCCGCGGTCACGGCCGGCCAGGCGGCGCTGGGGGCCAGCCAGCCGGCCGCGGTCACGGCGATCCAGGTGGCCGGCGCGAGTCAGCGGCTCGGCACCGGGGCCGTCGTGCTGAACCCGCCCGCCCGGCTGGTGCTGCTGCACAGCTGGACCTTCACCTGCGAGGGCGATGGCACCTTCCGCCAGCTGATGCAGGGCCTGGACGTCGGGATGATGGGCGACACCGACCCGGCCGCCCGGCTCACGGTGGCCGACACCGGGCACATCCTGGTCAGCGTCACCGACCGGCTCGGCGCCCCGGAGCAGTCCTGGTACCGCGGGCCGCTGGTCTCGCAGCCGCTGACCCGGGATCCGCTCGGGCCGTACCACAGTGCGGACCAGGCCCGCCGGGTGGTGGCCGAGACCGGAGCCGAGAACATCTCCTACGCCGCCGCGTTCGAGACCGGGCGGCTGCTGGCCGCGGCCGATGCCCGGCTCGCGCAGGAGCTGATGCGCTGGCGGCGCACGGCCTTCCGGGCGTCCGCCCGCGACACCAGCATCACCTTGCTCCGGCTGAGCATGCGGCTGACTGAGATCACCGACCCGCTGGACCCGGTGGCCCTGCGCTACACGATGGACGTGCTGGAGAAGATCACCGCCGGCGCCAGCCCGCCGGCCGACCCGCTGGGCATCCGGGCGGCGCTGTCCACCCCGCTGCTCGATCTCGGCCTGGTCGCCAAGGCCTTCGGGCTGGGCAGCCCGGACGAGGCCCGGGTCCTGCTGGGCGCCGATCCCGGCCTCACCGGGCCGGTCACCGTGCCGGCCGCGGCCGCGGCGCTGACCACGCTGCAAGCCGTCCTGGCCGACAAGGCCGGGATGGCCGCCCTGGCCGACGTCCGGTCCCGTGCAATCGCCTCGGTACAGCCCCAGATCACGCCGGAGGAGCCCCGATGAGACAGCCCGCCACCACGGCCCGGCTGGCCCTGCACGACCGGCTGACCCACCCTGATCAGAGTGCGGCGCTCCAGCCCGAGGGCGACCTGCCGCCCTACCTGGAGTCGTTCCTGGCTCATCTGCGGCTGCTGGTCGGCGTCCCGTTCGAGTACCTGGTGCCCGATGACCGGCTGCTGCCGCCGGAGTCGATCCGGTTCTTCTACCTGGACCGCTCGTGGGCCGACCGGCTGGTGGACGGCGCCGCGGCGGTCGGGCAGATCGGCTCCCGCGAGGAGGCGCACTACCAGGCCCGGGCCTCGGTGCTGTCCCAGCTGCTGGACCAGAGCGAGCGGATGGTCCGGCCGCTGCAGCGCGGCACCAGCTTCGCCGCCGCCAAGGCGGCGAGCGACGCGATCCAGGAGCAGGCCCAGACCGTGACCGGTTTCGTGCTGCGCTCCAGCGCTGTCAAAGGCTGGCCGCACATGGACGTCCGCGCCTACGACCAGCCCGTCCCCGAGCCGTACACCCCGTCCGACCCGCAGGTGGCGGCTCACCAGCTGCGGCTGCTGCGGCTGGAGATCCTCGCGCCGTCGGTGATGATCGCCCTGTTCGAGGGCGAGCCGCAGATGGTCGTGCTCGAAGAGCCGCACCACGGCGTCCAGTTCGGCGTCCAGCCGGGGCCGTCCGGCCTGACCGTCCCGCTCCGGGATCCCCGCGGCAGTCAGGTGCTGCAGAACGGGGACGCCATCCCGGTGACCGGTGCCAACCCGGCGGCAGCGCAGCGACGTGCTCCGGGTCGCGGCCCTGCGCGACGCGCTGCAGGACGCCACCGCGGCGCATCCGCAGGCGATCCAGCAGACCGGCTCGGCTTCCTTCGCCATCTCGGTGCTGAATCCGCCCTGGCGGCAGCACTTCCAGGGCACCGAGGACCACGCCGGTGATGCGCCCCCGGTGAGCCGGCCCTACGCCCAGGTGGCGCAGATCGTCGAGCAGGCGGGCGTGCTCGCCAGCGTCAAGCTGATCCTGGGGGTGCACTGAGATGGCCCTCGACAGCCGCGTCATCGCCGGGGCGCTGGCCCACGGCCTCAGCCCGGGGGCAATCGCCACCTGGGATCCCCGGCTGGCGCGCACCCCGCGGGTGCTGGTGCCGGTCGAGCTCGACGTGCTGATGGTGCGCGAGGAGGGCGGCACCTGGGCGCAGACCGCGATGACCGTGCCCGACCCGGGCAGCCAGCCGCAGGCGCACACCCTGCTGCCGGACCCGTTCAGCGAGCGCGCTGCCCGGCCGGCCGGGGCCTACCTGCACTGGGCGCTGCCCGACGCGCTCACCGGGGGCAGCGGCACCGCCCGCGGCGGCGACGTCTCGTTCCCGCCGGTCCCGGACCGCTGGCTGGTGGTCCGGCTGTCCACCCCGCAGCCCGGGGCGCGCCGGGCGGTGACCGCCTGGGTGCTGGAATCGGGCGGCCAGCAGCCGGTGGTCACCGCGCTGGACTCCTGGACCGAGCCGGAGGACCCGGAGCGGACCACGACCCCCGGCGAGCAGCCGCTGACCGTGCTCGGGCACGGGGACGCGGCCTGGTCGGCCTATTTCGACAACGTCGAGAACCGGCTGGCCTTCTACGACGACCTGACCGACGGGCCGGGCGGCACCGTCGCCGGGCCGCTGGCCTACCTGGTCTGCGGCTGGCACAGCCGGCACATCGACGACCCGATCGGGGAGGGGCTCTCCTCGCCGGCCGCGTTCGAGGCCCGGCTGGCCGGCCTGGGCTGGGAGATCAACCCGGCCGACATCGAGCAGGCGTTCAGCTACGCCGACAGCCGGGTCACCGCGGCCACCGCCGCCGGGCTGGTCACCCGGGAGGCCACCTTCAGCCGGGTCGCCACCGCGGCCACCGGGTACACCGTCGTCCCCGCGGGCTACCGGGACGAGGGCCAGACCACGCTGCAGGCCGACCAGACGCCGCTGCTGGGCCGGCTGGGCGGCCGGGCGGTGTCCTGGCCCGAGCTCACCCTTTACCACGGCGGCGTGGTCGGGATCGGCTGGCCGGGCCCCGGCATCGGCGTGGCCCCGGACGGGCTGACCGGCGGCGGGATCGGCGGGCCGCCCGCTGCCGACTCGGTGACGGTGACGATCGGCAACACCCTGACCGAGGCGCTCGCCGCCCGCCTGGCCGTTAACCAGGACGCCCCCGACGAGGCGCGAGTCCTGGAGGCGGTGCTGCTCGGCGGCACCCAGGAGCTGGACCAGCCGGACGCGGCCGCCCGGATCGACTCCCTGCTGCACGCCTCGGGCTTCGCCGGCCTGCCGGGCGGCACGCGGACCGAGGACCTGGCGCAGCGCCCGGCCGCACCGCCGGCCTCCGTGGTCCCCGACCCGTCCCGCACCGACCCCGGCGTGTTCGCCGGCCAGTCCGCCGGTCAGCCGGCCCGGGCACGGCACCGGGGACCACCCGGATCGGGCTGAGCGGGACGGCGGGGGCGCTGGCCGGCAGCGTGCGCACGGACGCCCTGACCCGGATCTCGCCCGCCCTCCAGCGCGGCACGATGGACACCCTGGTGAAAGGGATCAAGGACGCCCTGGTGGTGCCGGTCGCCGTGCCGCCCGCGCCGAACGCCGATCCCGGCGAGCAGACGGTCTCCGCCGACCGCACCCTGCCGCGGTACTTCGTCCCCGCCGATCCGGTGTTCCTGCTGGAGAACGCCGGCCGGTCGTTCAAGCACGGCTCCGACGGTGCGCACGCCGAATCGGGCCTCCTGGTCTGCCGCCTCAGCGGCGAGACAGTCACCAGCCTGGCCCCCGCCCTGCTGGCCGCCGGCCCGGGCGCGAGCGTGCGCGGCCCGGACCTGCTGGCCCGCGGCGTCGACCACGGCGGCGTCCCGCCCGAATGCGAGGACCTGCTGGCCGAGCTCGCGCTGACCGATCCGGGCAGCGCCGAGACCGCCGCCGGCAGCCGGGCCGCCAGCATCGCGGCGATCGCCGCGGCGAGCGGAGCCACCCCGGGCGGCACTCCCGGGGCCGCGCCCGGCGCCTCCCCCGCCGCGGCCGCGGCAGCGGCGATCCCGGAGCCGGACGCGGCCCGGATCTACGCGGTGGAGCAGGCCGCCTGGTGGATCACCCGCGACGACCGGCGGGACGCCGCCGCACTGATCGCCCGCTCGGGTTTCGCCGGCACGCTGCCCAGCCCGGTCGCCATCGGGCTGCCGGCCCCGCCCTGGATCCCGCTGCACCTGGACTGGGAAGCCGACCTGTTCGCCGTCCCGGCGATGCCGGACTGGGAGCTCGGCGAGATCGACTTCGACGCGGTGCCGGAGGCGCTGCCCGCGCCCGATGCCACCCCGGCCCGCACGCTGTCCGGGCGGGCCCTGCTGTCCGGCGGGGCGGCCCGGGTCGCGGCGGCCACCGTCCGGCAGGCGCTGGAGCAGGCCCAGCGCACCTCCGGCTCGGTGGCCCTGGAGCCAGGGATCACCCTCGCCCACTACTCGGCCGCGGCGCAGCAGATGGTCGCCCAGATCACCTCGATGCGGACCCGGTACGCGAGCGGGCTGGCGGCACCCGCCGCCGCCCCCGGCGCAGCGCCGGCGGACGCCGCGGCGGACCCGGCAGCCGACTTCGACCACATCGCCGACGAGCTGGAGGCGATGGACGTCCTGGTCGGCGCGATGGACCGGTTCACCTCCAAGCTCCGCGGCGGGTATGTGGCCGATGGCCACGACGCCCCGCCGGACGGCACGGTGCCCGGCGACTTCTGGGCGCTGCGGGCCGGGTTCCTCCGGATCACCCGGCTGCGGCTGGTGGACTGCTTCGGCCAGATCGTGGACCTGCCCGGCTCCGGGCAGGCCACTCCGGCCGCCGCGCCGCAGATCCTGCGCTCGGAGCCGCTGACCGTGACCGGCCGCGATGACCTGGTGGAGCTCGCTCCCCGGTTCACGGCGCCGTCCCGGCTCTGGTTCCGGTTCCTGTCCGCCGGCGACGACACTATCGAGGCCAGTGACACCGTCTCGCCGGTCTGCGGTTTCGTGCTCCCCAACCACCTGGACGGCGACCTGCAGTTCTACTCCGCGGACGGGATCGCGGCCGGCGCGGTGCGGTTCGACACCGCGGCCGGGGTGGTCTGGGAGGACTCCCCCGGGCAGCCGGCCACCGTCGGGTCGCTGCCCTCGTCGATCATCGGCAACCGGCACCTGGCCGGCCTGGCGCAGGGCCTGCTCGACTGGGGAGCGGTCGATTCCAGCCCGGCCACCCCGGCCCTGGACACCGCGCTGTCCGCCCTGCTGCGGATCATTGACACCTCGCTGTGGTCGGTCGATCCCTTCGGCCACATCGGCGAGGAGCACCTGTCGCTGCTGACCGGCCATCCGGTCGTGGTGCTGCGCGGCCTGGTCCGGGTCGAGGTGGCCGAGCCGGTCGATCCCGGCCCGGTAACGGGGATGCGGGTGCCGGTGCGGCTCGGCGCGCTGGCCCAGTGGCAGGACGGGCTGCTCGGCTACCTGACCGGAGACGACGGCCGCACCCTGCACGTGGCCGATCCCGCGGTGGCCGATTTCGCCCGGCCGGTCGGCCCGCACCAGGGGTTCACCGGCCAGGCCGCCACGACCTCGGACTACTACGACCGGTTCGCCGCCGACCTGGGCGTTGTCGCCGACCCGGGCGCCACCCCGGTCGATCACCCGTACGTGGACACCTCGGGCCTGCTCTGGGTCCAGCCCGGCCAGGACGTGCCGGTGACGATGCTGGCCGAGCCGCACAGCGTCATCCACGCCACGACCGGCTATCTCCCGCGCAAGCAGATCGCCATGCGCCGGAACTGGGTCGCGCCGGGGCTGGCGGCGCTGGCGCCGCTGTTCCGGTTCGGCCCGGTGCTGGTGGACCCGAAGCTGATCCGGATGCCGGTCGCCGCCGACATCCGCGGCACCTGGAGCTGGAGCCACCGCAGCAACGCCTCGACCTGGGCCGACGACCCGGTGGTCAACAGCCTGGGTGATGCCCGGATGCCGCCGGACCCGTCGCAGGGCCAGGAGGGCTGGCTGCGCCTGACCCCGGAGGAGCCGCTGCCGTGAGCGATCTCGATCAGTACCCCACCGACAACAATGACGGCGAGTCCGAGGGCGTTCCGGAGGCCCTGCAGGAGCGCGAGGGGGACCGGAACGGCGCCAATGACAACCGCCGCTGGCGGTACGCCGTCCGCGAGCTGGATTCGCTGGACTACACCGGACCGGGGATCTGGCGGCAGATCGGTCCCGCCCCGCTGCAGGTCGGCCGGCACCAGGTCTACCAGGGCCCGGGGCCGGTCTCCGGCGAGGTGGTCGACATCGCCCTGGACCCGCGGGGCGGCGACACCCGCACCATCTACGCCGCCGCGGGCAACGGCGGCCTGTGGAAGAGCACGGACGGCGGCACCAGCTGGCGGCCGATGACCGACCAGCTGCCGGCCACCGCGATCGGCGCGGTGACGCTCGACCCGGTGAACCCGGACATCGTCTACATCGGCACCGGCAACCTGTTCAACGGCGCCGCCGGGATGCCCAAGTCGGCGGGGCTGTTCAAGTCCGTGGACGGCGGCCGCAGCTGGGCCCGGCTGAGCACGCCGGCCGGGCGGCCCCCGCAGCCGGTCACCGCGGCGGCGAACGCGGCCGGCGGGGTACGGATCACCGTCGCCGGTCACGGCTACGCCAGCCTGGACCGGGTGATCGCCGTCGGCCTGCCGGGCGTGGTCGGGGCGGCCGGCGAGGGCACCGTCAGGCGGATCGACGCCGATCACCTGCAGATCGGCGGCGTCGCCATGAACGGCGCTTACGGCGGCGCCGGGGCGACCCTGGTCGACGCCCGGCAGCCGCCGTTCCTCTCCGACCGCGGCATCGTCCGGATGATCTGCCCCTCGGGCGGCACCCTGCTGATCGCGGCCGAGACCGGGCTCTACTACTCCAGGGACGGCGGCCGGAACTTCGGGGCCAACTTCCCGGACTACAGCGATGGCCTGCCGATCCGCACCGGGCTGATCTCGGCGCTGGAGACCGACCAGGGCTGGACCCGGGCCCTGCGGGTCGCCGGGGCCACCCCCGCGCAGCCGATCGAGGTCACCCTGCCCGGCCACGGGTTCGTCACCGGCGATCCCGTGATGCTCGGCGGCGTTACCTCCAACCGGGCGGCCAACGGCGGCTGGATCGCCGACGTGGTGGACGCCGACCACATCACGCTGCGCGGCTCGTCCGGCAACGGAACCGGGGCCGTCACCGGGTTCGCCATCGGCCCGGCCCACCCCGACACCCATCCGGTCACCGGGGCGACCAGCCCGGCCGCCCCGGCCCCGGTCGTGATCACCTGCGCCGCGCATGGCTTCGTCACCGGGGACATCGTCGCGGTGAGCGGGGTCGAGGGCAACGCCGGGGCCAACGGCTCGTGGCCGGTCCAGGTGCTGACGCCGGACACCTTCGCCCTGCAGGGATCCCGCGGCAGCGCGGCCTACACGGCCGGCGGCGTGGTGGACGGGCCCCGGCACCCGGCCCCGCGCCCGGTGACCGCCGCGGTCAACGCCGGGGGCGGGGTCACCGTGACCGCCGCCGGGCACGGGCTGATCAACGGCGACCGGGCCAGCGTGACCGGGCTGCCGGGGATCGGCCCGCCCGGCAACTCGGCCCGGGTCGTGGTGATCGACAACGACCGGGTACGGCTGGCGGGCCTGACCATGAACGCGGCCTACGGCGGCGCGGGAGCGGTCCTGGCCGGCCCGGCCGACAGCTGGAACACCGCCTATTTCGCCAGCGCCGGGCGGCTGTTCGACAGCCTGACGCTCAACCCGGACCGCGGCCTGTACCGGCTCACGGTGACCTCCCGCGGCGAGGTGGTGGTCTCGGACAACCTGCTGCGGCATCCGGGCGGGCCGCCGGCCCAGCACGGGCGGGTCGCGTTCTGCCAGGCCCTGCTCCCGCGCACCCGGACGCTCTACATCTCGGTCCAGGACGAGACCACCGACGCGAACGGCAATCTGCAGGGGTTCTTCGTCGGCGGCTTCCGCAGCGATGACTTCGGCGGGCAGTGGGCTGCGCTGCCGGCCATGGCCACCATCGTCAACACCGACGGCGGCGACTCGACCGACTATGACCTGCTCATCGGGGTCGACCCGCAGGAGTCCCGGCGGGTGTACGCCGCCCAGCAGCAGCTGTGGCGCTCGCTGACCAGCGGCCAGACCTGGCCCGCCGTCAACCCGGCCACGGCCGGCGGCCTCGACCAGCTGCCGCACGGCCATTCCCCGAGCACCACCCTGCTGCACTGGGACCACCACGAGCTGACCTTCGCCCCGCCCACCTGGTGGGACTGGAACGGCGGCAACCCGGTGCTGCCCACCCCGGCCTACCACGGCACGGACGGCGGGATCGCCCGCAGCGGCGGGACCGGCGACGGGCCGATGACCTTCACCCAGCTGAACCAGGGCATCGCTACCTCGCTGCTGACCTCGCTGGACATCGGCCGCGGGGCCGGGAACACCGAGGTCACCTTCGCCGGGATGCAGGACACCGGCACGGCCGGGCACCACCGGGGCGACGGAACCGGCGTGTGGGTGGAGGGCTATGACGGCGACGGCGGGCCGGTCGCGGTCGACCCGGCCGACCCCGACATCGTCTTCGCCTTCAGCAACGAGAACCTGCTGCGCACCACCAACGGCGGCCAGACCTGGTTCCTGGCCAACGAGCAGGCGGTGGTCCAGATCGTTGACGTGCTGAACACCAACCCGGTGCAGGTCGTGACCACCGGCCACCCGTTCCGCGCTAACGACCCGGTGAACATCGCCGGCGTTCCCGGCGGCGGCGGCCTGGCCAACGGCGCGGCCACCATCGGGGTTCCGGCCGGAGACACCAAGACCTTCACCCTGACCGGGAAGAACGGCACCGCCGCCGCCGCTTTCGGGCCGTTCCCGGTGGTGACCGGAGACCGGTACCTGGCCCAGGCGGACATCGTCGCGGCCACCCTGGAGGCCCCGGTCCAGATCGAGACCGCCACCCCGCACGGCTGCGCCACCGGCCAGCGCGTCCGGATCGACGCGGTGGAAGGCAACACCGCCGCGAACAGCACCGACACCCATCCGGTCTGGACGGTCACGGTGCTCTCGCCGACCCGGCTGTCGCTGGACACCTCGGACGGCACTCTCGCGCAGCCCTACGTCCCGCGTACCGGCCTGCTGCGCGGGCCGGCGGTGAACGGGACGGTGCCGGTATTCGGCACCACCAACGCCACCAGCCCCGAACCGGTCGTCGTTACCGCGCAGGGCCACGGCTTCGTGACCGGCGGGCTGGTGACGATCACCGGGGTAACCGGGAACACCGCCGCCAACGTGGCCGGGGCCGCCATCACCGTGCTGGACGCGAACAGCTTCAGCCTGAACGGGGTGTCCGGAAACGGCGCCCCGCACGCGATGCCGCGGGCCCGGGGCGGGTCAGTCGGGCGCGGCCTGCCGGCGAACGCCTACATCACCCGGGTGGCGCTGGCCCCCAGTCCGGTCCCCGGCACACCCTCGTCGAAAATCTTCGTCGCCATGGACCACGTCCTGTACCGGAGCACGAACGGCGGCATCACCTTCGTGCCGATGAATAACTTCACCGACTCCATCAGCGCCCTGCACGCGCCGGCTGACCAGCGGCTGTGGGTCGGGGTCTCCGGCCTGCAGAACGCGAACCGGACCTACCGGGTACGGTTCTCGGCCAACGACGGCGCCTCGTTCGACGCGGGGGTAACCGCCGACGTGGGCGCCCGCAGTTTCATCTCCCAGATCATCGAGGATCCGCGGGACGCCGCCGGCCAGCGGGTGGCCGTGGTCTGCGCCGGGTACAGCCGGACGGTGACCAGCCGCCGGACCCGGCACGTGTTCCTCACCACGACTCAGGGCCGGGCCGCCGGCGGAGCCGTGCCCTGGCACGAGGTGGGCGGGGTGTTCAACGCGGCCAGCGGGAACCTGCCCGACGTGCCGGTGACCGGTGCGGCCTGGATCCCGCCCGACCCCGCCGCGGGCGCGGGCGCTCCGTCGGACCTGCTGGTCGCCACCGACAGCGGTGTGCTCCGGCTGGACCCGGCGGGCCCGAGCTGGGCCCGGGTCGGCCCGAACCTGCCCCGGGCCGGGGTGCAGGCGATCGCCGCTGACCCCGGCGGCGGGACCCCGGTCATCCGGATCGGCACCTACGGCCGCTCCGCCTGGGAGTTCACTGTGCCCGCCGGGCCGAGCCTGTACGTGCGAGGCCGATCTCGGCTTCGGCGATCAGCAGGTGGGCACCACGGTCCGGCGCCCCATGGTCCTGCACAGCGTCGGCAGTGCCGATCTGCAGATCACCGCGATCGACGGGATGACCGGCGACGTCACCGTGGAGTCGGTGCCCCCCGGCAGCACCGCCCCGTTCCCGCTGGCCTCCGGGACCCGGCAGCGGCTCGACGTCGTCTTCACCCCGTCGGCCGAGGGCGACCGGGGCGCGTTCCTGATGGTGTCCGGCAACGACCCCGATCACCCGGCGGTGGAGGTCAAGGTCACCGGCTTCGGCGTCGCGGCCGGCGCGCCCCGGCTGAGCGTGCGGGCGTTCCTGGAGTTCGGCGTCGTTCAGACCGCGGCACCCGCCACGCTCGACCTGGAGCTGCGCAACATCGGCGACGGCCCGCTGCAGATCAGCGCCATGACGCCCGACCCGCACGGCAGCCCGGCTTTCACCCTGCCCTCGCCGGGCCTGCCGCCGCCCATCGCGCCCGGCGGTTCTGTCACCGTCCCGGTCCAGTTCGCGCCGACGGCGAACGGCGTGGTCCGCGGGTCAGTCACGGTGGCGGGCGACGGCCAGGGCCAGGTAGTCACCCTGACCGGCGAGGGGACGACAACCGCGGCGGGCCTGGTGGCGGTCTTGTTCAATCAGCTCGGCCTCGGCGACCCGGCCGACACCCTGGCCTGAGCCGCGCGCCAGCTGCTGCTGACCGGCCTGACGCAGCCCGGCTGCCCCGGCCCTCACGGTCGCGGTCGCTCTTTCACCCCCGCCGCGAGGAGGTCCACTACCGCAGCGATGCGGGCGGCGCGGACGTCCGGCCGGCGGGTGGTCCCGTCGATCCAGCGGAGGTAAGCCTTGCGGTAGAACTGCGCGAGCGTGTCGAAGAACGCGCTCGCGGCCGGGCTGGCCGCGAGCGCTGCGGCAATGTCGTCGGCAAGATCACCGCGTTGCGGGCCTTCCGGGGCCAGCTCAACGGCCACGTGATCGTCAATGGCGTAACCCAGGTCGCGCTGCCACCTGGGGCCGAGCCGCAGCACCCAGCCGCCGTCGCCCGCCTGCAGCCTCCCGCGGACTGGCCTGCCGTCGATGGTGCCGCCCACGGGATGGTCGGCCTTGGCGCCCCAGGTCTCATCCGGGTCGAACGGCACCAAGATGACCGCGCTGCCCTGCGGGTCGGCGGCGATGACGGCGCGGAACCGCTGCGAGCCCATGACCCGTCATCGTGGCACGATGGCATCTCGGTTGTGGAGGCAGTGCCGCCTCAGCCAGCGGGCTGCCGGGTGAACCGGGCGGTTACGGTCCCGGTAGCCTCCATCGCGGCAATCCGCATCGGACTCCAGGTCATGCCGAACCGGCTGCGGTCGATGATCAGGCTGGCCCGCAGTGTCACCGCGTCCGCGCTGGCCTCGACGATCTCAGCGGTGAAGGTAACGGGCTCGGTGGTGCCGGCCGCCTCGAGCGTGCCCTCGGCGGTCAGCCGGCCGTCATCGGCCAGCGCCCCCTGCTGCACCGTCACCACCACGCGGGAATGGTTGTCCGCATCGAAGAAGTCCGCCGACCGCAGGTGCTTGTCCCGCTGCTTGTTCTTCGTGGTCAGCGATGCCGCGCCGATGACCAGCTGGCCGCTGACCGTCCCGTCCGGCCCGACGGTGGCCTCGCCGTCGATGTCCTCGAACCAGCCGCGGACCGTGATCGCATGCCAGAAATGCGGGACCCCGAACTCCACCCGGGATGCCTGCGCATCCAGTTTCCACTGCCCGGCCAGCTCGCCGTTCCTGGCCATGGCCGCGACCCGGGCTTCCGGCTCGCCTGGCTCGTGTGCTGCCTCAGTCATGATGATCTCCCGCCGCCCGCCGTTCCGCAGGCTGCTGCTCGACACCACGATAGTGGCAGCTTTCCCGGTCAGCGGAGGATGAACGGCCGGGGCCGCCGGCGGGCTCCCCGCATCCGGCGCAGGTGTGGTGAGCTGACCTGGTGGATGCCGTAGAGGTGGCGCGGTGCTTCGGCCTCGGCCGCGCCCCGCAGCTGTCAGATGGGCCTGTCGCGCGAGGCAAGCAGGGACTGGTGTGGCGGCTGGACACGGCGGACGGCAGCTGGGCGGTGAAGGTGCCCTTCCACCAGTCCAGCGAAGCCGAGGCGGGCCCGGCGACCGTGTTCCAGGAGGCGGCCCGGGCCGCCGGCGTGCCGGCACCGCAGGTGCGGCGCACTTGCGAGGGTCACGTATTCGCGGCCATCGCCGGGCGGCAGGTCAGGGTGTATGAGTGGGTCGATCTGATGGCCCCTGATCCCGGGCTCGATCCCGGCCGGGTCGGCGCGGCCGTGGCTGCTATTCACCGCATCCCGGCTCCCGCAGCCGGCCCGCTGGACCCGTGGTATTGCGAGCCGGTTGGCGCCGGACGCTGGGACGAGCTGGTCGGGCAGCTGCGCGGCGCGGGGGCGCCGTTCGCTGGCCGCCTGGCCGATCTGCGTGATGAGCTGGTCGCGCTCGAATCCTGGATCGAGCCGCCGCAGCTGCTGCAGACCTGCCACCGCGACCTGTGGGCCGACAACGTCCTGCCCACCGCCGGCGGCGGCATCTGCGTCATCGACTGGGAGAACAGCGGCCCGGCTGATCCGAGCCAGGAACTCGGGTGCGTCCTGTTCGAGTTCGGCCGGGACGACCCGGGCCGGGCCCGCGCGCTGACCGACGCCTACCGGCAGGCCGGCGGGCTGGCAGCGGTGCGCCGGCGCGGGCACTTCTCGATGCTCATCGCCCAGCTCGGGCACATCACCGAGGCCGCCGCAGGCGACTGGCTGGCCCCCAGCCCCCGCTCGCCGCAGCGAGCCGACGCCGCCGCCTGGATCGGCGAGGTTCTCACCGAGCCGCACTCCCGCGAGCTGCTCGGCACCCTCCTGAAAGCGGCGGCGCCCTAACCGCGAGCCGGGCGGGAGGGCACCGGCCGGGAGGCTGCGCCTCCGCCGCGAGCAGGGGCGGACGGCGCCGCAAGGAGAGCGCCACGACCAGCGGAAACAGGCTCTGAACCGCCGATGTCAGCCGTTCGACCAGGCCGAGGTCACCGGCGCCGCTCTGTGCTGCGATCAGCAGCCAGCACGACAGCCCGGCGAAGACGACCGTCACCGTCGCGCAGCTGGGGACACTCAGGACCCGCGACCGGCCGGGCGCGCGCCTGGCGACCAGTACTGGCCAGACCGCTGTCGTGACCACGCAGCTCACCGCGAAGGCGAGGTGGCGCGCTGTCGGGCCGGCGGCCGGCTGCGGGGACGCGGCGATGCCGAGTGTGGACAGGCCCGTCAGCATCAGCAGGATGCGCGCAGGCACGCGGATACCAGTCAGGCCCGCGCCGGTGGCGATCTGACAGCTGCCCGCCAGCAGCAGGGCCGCGGTCATGACCCACCGGTCGGTTCCCGCGTGACCAGCCAGCACGCTCATCGTCTGGCGCATCGGGCTGTAGGAGGCCGGCTGCAGCGCGCCGGCCGCCAGCCAGCCTCCGACCAGCACCACCGGCACCAGCACCGCGGTACCTACCGTCCAGCCGGGGACTGGCCGGCCAGCCCGCAGCCCCGGGCGGCCGGGCGGCCGCGATTTAGCGGCAGCTGAAGCCGGGCCAGAGCGTGCGTGATCTTGCCCTGACCGGCTGCGCGCGTGGTCCTGACGCGCAAGCTGGGTCATGGCGCCTCCCGAGCCACATCAGCCAGTTTTCTCGACAGCACGACACGGGCCCGGGCTATTCCGCGCGCCCGGGCACCGAAGGTGCGGCCACCCCAGCCGGGCGAGCCGGCCTTCGTGCCCGCCGGCTGACCTCGGCGGGAGGTATCGGGCACAGCTGGGGCAATGCCGGGGCCCAGCGGTGCAGCCGCGCTACCCGGCTGCGGCCCGGGCCGGGCAGCCAATCATCACCGGGGGCTCGTGCCAGTCACGCCGGGAGCTGGTCGCGGATGGCGCCGGCCCAGGCCGCAGGATCGCTGACCAGGAACCCGATCTGGCCCGACCGGGTCGCGATGACCAGCTGGCTGTCATGCCCGCCCCGGTGAAAGCGGCGAATCTGCTGCTCCCGGGCCACTTTCACCTCGCGAAGCGGCACCGAGACGTCCGTGCCGATGACGCTGGTGAAGATGAGGTGCGTCACTGTCAGCGTCAGCCTGCCGTTGCTGCTTACCGGCGGGTAATCACCAGCGAGGCGCTGAAAATACGCCCGCTCGGGCCCGCGCAGCGGCTGCTCCCCGGCTGGATACTGCTGCGTCTGCTGGTCCCGGTGGCGGCTGCGCCAGGGCAATGACACAGGCGAAGCCTAACCGCGGCTGGCCCGTGATCAGCTAGCGCCGGGCGGGTGCCTGGCATCCGGGTCTGTCCCTCAGCTGGCCTGCAGGCCGGCGACGCGCAGCAGGTCGAGCTTGCTGGCGTCCTCGCTGCCGGGGCGGGCGGTGTAGACCACCAGGCGCAGGTCGGAGTCCGGCGCGGTGAGGATGTCGCAGTCGACGGTGACCGGTCCCACGGCCGGCGACAGGACGGTCTTGCGGTCGGAGATCTGCCGGCTGACGGTGTAGTTGTCCCAGAGCCGGGCGAACCAGTCGCTGCTGGCCCGCAGGTCGCCGATCATGCCGGCCAGCTCGGCGTCGTCGCGATAGCGCGCGGCGGCGTCGTGCAGGTCCGACACCATGGTGACGGCGTGCTGCTCGTACTCCCCCGATGTCCGGGCGATGCTGGATTCCTCGTGGGTGAAGAACCGCCAGATCAGGTTGGCGTCCCGCCCGGTGCGCTGCTCGCGCTCGCCGAACAGCGCCTGCCACAGCGGGTTAGCCGTCACCAGCTCCCAGGTGGCCGTGTAGACCCCGACCGGGGTATCGGCCAGGCGGTCGAGCACCCGCTGCAGTCCGGGGCTGATATGCCGCGGCACGACCCCGGTCAGCGGCGCTGTCACCCCGGCGCAGGCATACAGCAGGTCCCGCTCGGCGCTGGTCAGCCGCAGCGCACGGGCCAGCGCGGCCAGTACCTGCGGCGACGGGTTGGCGGCCCGGCCCTGCTCCAGCCGGACCAGGTAGTCAACCGACACCCCGGCCAGCCCGGCCAGTTCCTCGCGCCGCAGGCCAGGCGAGCGGCGGCGGCCGCCGCCGCGCAGGCCGACCTCTTCCGGGCGGACCCGGTCGCGCCAGGCCCGCAGGGCGGTGCCGATTTCGGTGCGCTGCGCCATGACTCCATGATGCGGCGCCCGCCCCGCCTGTGGGTGGTACTGACGGTCCCTGGCTAACCCCGCCGGGCCCGGCCATCGTGGTGGGCATGACGATCACTCTCATCACCGGCGCGAACAAGGGCCTGGGCTACGAGGCCGCCCGGCGCCTCATCGCGGCCGGCCACACCGTCTTCCTCGGCGCCCGCGACCCCGGCCGCGGCGCGGCTGCCGCTGACGCCCTCGGAGCGACGTTCGTGCCGCTCGATGTCACCGACGACGACTCGGTCACCGCCGCGATCAAGACGATCGACGAGGCAGCGGGCCGGCTCGACGTCCTGATCAACAACGCCGGCATCACGGGCGGCTTCGTCGCGCCGGCCGACGTCACCGCCGACGATCTTCGCCGGGTCTATGACACCAACGTCTTCGGGCTGGTCCGCGTCACTCACGCCGCGCTGCCGCTGCTGCAGCGGTCGGCGGCACCGGTGATCGTGAATGTCTCCAGCGGCCTGGGCTCCCTGGGCGTCACCACCAACCCCGAGCGGATGGAGTCCACCTTCCCGACGCTGGCCTACGGCACCTCCAAGACCGCCATCGTCGCGCTGACCGTGCAGTACGCCAAGGCCCTGCCGGGCATCCGGGTCAATGCCGTTGACCCCGGCTACACGGCCACCGACCTGAACAAAAACTCCGGAACCCAGAACGTTGCCGAGGGAACTGACGCCATGGTGCGCCTGGCCACCATCGGGCCAGACGGCCCCACGGGCGGATTCTTCGACCGCCACGGCACCGTGCCCTGGTAGGCGGCTGTAGGTTCACTGTGATCATCTGCTGCTAGGGAAGGCCACGGTGTCCGGGCGGTCGGGGCGCGATGTCAGGGCCAGGCCTGCCAGCGGCCGGCCACGGGCCGATGCCGTGGTGTTCGACCTGGACGGCACGCTGCTCGACACGATGACGGCGGTGCCGCTGGCCTACGTGCAGGCCATCCGCGAGCTAGGCGGCCCGGATCTCACTCCGCAGGAACTGATCGCCAGCTGGCACCTGGGTCCGACTCCGGTGCTCCTGGCGCATTACCTGGAGCGGCCGGTCACGGCCCGCGACCTGGACCAGTTCCACGTCCGGATGGCCGCGGGCACGGCCGCGACCCAGCTGTTTCCCGGCATCGCTGACCTGCTCGGCGCGCTGCGCGACGACGGCTACGCGCTGGCGGTGTACACCAGCGCCACCCGGCGCGGCATCGAGCCGGCGCTGACCCGGACCGGCCTGCGCGCCTATTTCCCGGTGGTCGTCGCCGGGGATGAGGTGGCGCGCCCGAAGCCGGCCCCGGACGGGCTGCTGGACACCTGCCGGCTCCTCGGCGTCCCGGCCGCGGCGGCGGCCTACGTCGGGGACGCGGAGACCGACCTGCAGTGTGCCGCGGCAGCGGGCGCGATCGGAGTGCACGCCCGCTGGTCGCCGCATACGGTCCCCGCGCCCGGCTACCCGCACGCAGCCGAGCGGCCCGACGATGTCCGCCAGCTGCTGGCCGGCCGCCTGCCCGGCGACGAGGCGGCGCCGGGTTGAGCGACCACTACGCCGACGGCACCTACCGGTGGTGGCACCTGTCCGGCCCGTCGCCGGAGCTGGTGCAGGCGCTGGCGGATGGCTGGCTGCCCGCAGCTGGCGGCCGGGCCCTGGATGTTGGCTGCGGGCTGGGCAGCGAGGCGGTGCACCTGCACCGGGCGGGCTGGAGCGTCATCGGCCTGGATCTGTCAGCGGTTGCCCTGCGCACTGCGGCGGAACGTAACCCCGGCCCGGCCTACCTGCGGGCCGACCTGCTGCACGCGCCGCTCCGCTCCGCATCGGCCGATGCCTGCGTGGACCGGGGCTGCTTTCACTATCTCGCCGCGGGTGACCGGCCAGGCTACGCAGCGGAGCTGCGGCGTGTCCTGCGGCCGGGCGGCAGGCTGTTGCTGCGGGCATCGCTGCGGACCGCCGGAGCGCGCAACGACATCAGCGAGCGGCTTATCGAGGACACGTTCGCGGGCTGGCGGATCGAGCGAATGCAGCGCGCGCAAGTTCCCAGCGACACCCGGTCCCTCGACGTGCTGCAGGTGCGCCTGGCGACCTAGTACTCCAGCCGCACGTAGTGATCTGGTAGTCGCTGGCGCTGGCAGTGGCATCGCCGGGCGCGTTCCTGGTGGCGATGGCAGACGCCGCGCGCGCTCCCGGCACTTGAGCTAGAGGTCGATGACGACCTTGCCTTTCACGTGCCGGCCGGCCTGGAGCTCGGCCGCGGGGCGGATCTGCTCAACCGGGAAGCTCGCCGCGATAGGCACCCGGAGCTGGCCCGCCGCGACCAGGCGGGCGATCTCTTCCAGGGCGCCGGGGGCGGCGTTCGCGCCATTGGCGGGCGACACGCCGTCGACTTGCGCGGCGATGGTGCAGATGCGGGCGTCCGGGACACCGAGTTCCCTGGCGGCGTGCACTGTCTCCGTCCCGTGCAGGTCGATAGCGGCGGTGACACCGCCGGGAGCGAGGGCCCGGACCCGGTCGGCCAGGCCGTCGCCGTAGCCGACCGGCTCGGCCCCGAGGCCGCGCAGGAAATCGGACGATGTCGCCGATCCCGTCCCGATCACCCGCGCCCCGGCGAGCCGGGCCAGCTGGACCGCGAACACCCCGACCCCGCCCGCCGCGCCGCCGATCAGCACCGTGTCGCCCGGGCCGGGGCCGGCAACGGCGAGGGCGGCGGCCGCTGTGCGGCCCGCGATCGTGAGGGTGGCGGCGGTGCGGTCGTCGACGCCGTCGGGGGTCTGATGCGCCTCGTTCGCCGCGCTGCCCCCGGCTGCGTCTACCACCACGAAGTCGGCGACCGCGCGGGACAGAGCGCCGCCGAATACCCGGTCGCCGGGCGCGAACCCGGCCACCCCGTCACCGACCTGGTCCACCACTCCTGCGTAGTCGGTTCCGAACCCGGCCGGCAGGCTGAGGCCGAACCGGGCGGCGGTTTCCGCGTCGGCGGTCATGATCCAGTCCATCGGGTTCAGTCCGGCAGCGGTGACCCGCACGCGGATCTGCCCGGGGCCGACTTGCGGCGCGGGTACCTGGCGGATGTTCAGGACTTCGGGGCCGCCGAAGGAATCGAGTCGGACCGCCCTGCTCGCGTCTGCCGGCATCTGATCGCTCCATTACTGCATGCTCGCCTGCTTCCGCGAGGACGAGGGACACTGAAACGGACTATGCTCCGTTTAGTCAGTCAAGCTAGCACAACCGGAGCGTGATCCGTTTTGCCTGAGGCGGAGACTCGCGCGCCGCGGGCGGACGCGACCCGCAACCGCGAACAGCTGCTCGCGGTGGCGACCCGCGTCTTCGTGTCGGCCGGCACCGAGCCGTCGATGCGCGCGATCGCCCGCGAGGCCGGGGTCGGCATCGCCACGCTCTACCGGCACTTCCCAACCCGCGAGTCGCTGGTCGACGCGGTCTACCGGGACCAGGTCGGGCGGCTCACGGC
This sequence comes from uncultured Actinomycetota bacterium, assembly GCA_963780555.1. Classification (GTDB taxonomy): domain Bacteria; phylum Actinomycetota; class Actinomycetes; order Streptosporangiales; family Streptosporangiaceae; genus DASUBV01. The sequence continues at coordinate 3,301,176 of CAWACD010000002.1, forward strand.
TGGCGCCCGCGAGCTGCTCGGCCAGCTGCCCCCGGCTGCGGCGATGCGGCGCTGGATGGACCTGTTCGGAGACTGGATCGCGACCAAGAACGGCATGCTCGACACGCTGCTCACAATGATCGAGTCGGGCGAGATCGCCCATGCCCGGACCCGGACCGAGCTGCTGGCGGCCATCACCACGATCCTCGACGCCGGCCGCGCGGCGGGCGACCTCCGCTCCGACGTCACCGCCGAGGACATCGCCGCCGCCCTCATCGGCATCTTCACCGTGGCCCCCCGGCCCGAGCATGAAGCCACGGCCAGTCGCCTGCTGAACCTCCTGATGGACGGCCTCCGGCCCGCCGCCCGGCCGGCCTGAGCCCGGCTCGAGCGGTGGCCGCACTCTCTATCGCACCGGCACGCACCCTCTGTAGCGAAGTGTCGCTGCCGTACTAGCCGCCTGCTGCCGGGAACCGCCGGTTACAGGTCGGCCGCCGCGCGCTCGTGCAGGGCGCCGTCGAGGTGCAGCCACCGGGTCAGGCCGAGCGACTGCAGGAACGGGATGTCGTGGCTGGCCACCAGCAGGGCCCCGCGGTAGCAGTGCAGGGCCTCGGTCAGCCGCCGCACGCTGGCCAGGTCCAGGTTGTTGGTGGGCTCATCCAGCAGCAGCAGCCGCGGTGCCGGCTCGGCCAGCAGCAGCGCGGCAAGCGTGGCGCGGAACAGCTCCCCGCCGGAGAGGGTGGCGGTGACCTGGTCGGCCCGGCTGCCGGCGAACAGCAGCCGGGCCAGGTTCGCGCGGATCGTGTTCGGCGTGGCGTCCGGGGCGAAGCAGGCGGCATTGCCGGCGACGGTGAGCGCGCCGTCCAGGATGTCGAGCCGCTGCGGCAGCAGCCGCGCGGGGACCCGGAGGTCGACCTGCCCGGACAGTGGCGGCAGCTCCCCGGTGATGGTGCGCAGCAAGGTGGTCTTGCCTGCGCCGTTGGGGCCGGTCAGCGCCACCCGCTCGGGCCCGTTCAGGGTCAGGGAGACGGCGGGCCCGAACTGCGGGCGGACGTCGTCCAGGGACAGGACGGACTGCCGGGCATGGACGGTGGTGGCGGGCAGCTCGATGCGGATCTTGTCGTCGTCGCGCACGGTGTCCTCGGCGGCTGCCAGCCGCTCCGCGGCCTGCTGGACGCGGTCGAGCTGCACGCCGCGGTGCTTGGCGGCCGATACCTGGGCCTGCCGCTTGCGCTGGCCCATGACGATCTTCGGTTCCCGCTTGTTCTCCTGCATCTTGCGGCCGTAGCGGGCCCGGCGGTCGAGCCTGACGCGGGCGTCGATGAGCTCGCGCCGCTGCTTGCGCAGATCGGATCCGGCGGTCCGGACGGCCTGCCCGGCTAGCTCCTGCTCGGCCATGATGGCCGCCTCGTAGTCGCTGAGGGTGCCGCCGAACCGGCGGGCCGCGCCCCGGTACAGCTCGATGGTGGTGTCGGAGCGCTCGAGCAGGTCCCGGTCATGGCTGACGATGAGCAGCACCCCGCGCCAGTCCGCCGCCAGGTCATACAGCAGCTGCCGGGCCCGCCGGTCGAGATTGTTGGTTGGCTCGTCCAGCAGCAGGATGGCGGGCCGCCGGATCAGCAGGGCGGCCAGCGCGAGCAGCACCACCTCACCGCCCGACAGCTCAGCCACCCGGCTGTCCAGGGTGAGCTGCCCCAGGCCGACCCGGTCCAGGACGGCGCGGGCGCGCGCCTCGGCATCCCAGTCCTCGCCGATGACGGCAAAGTGCCCGGCGGCGGTGTCCCCGGCCTCGATGGCGGTCACGGCCGCGCGGACGGCCGCGATGCCCAGCACCTGATCGGCGGCCAGGTCCGCCTGCAGGGTGATGTCCTGGGGCAGGTAGCCCACGGTGCCGGTGACGGCCACCGATCCGCTGGCCGGGGCCAGCTCGCCGGCCAGCAGCCGCAGCAGGGTGGACTTGCCGGACCCGTTGGCGCCGACCAGGCCGGTCCGCCCGGCGCCGATGACCAGGTCCAGGCTGTCGAAAACCTGTGAGCCGTCCGGCCAGGCGAAGCTGACGCCGGACATGACAACAGGGGTAGCCACGGATGTCTCCTGAGGGGTGCGAGATCGCGCGGTAGGCGCGGCGACGCGGACGGCCTCAGCAGTACAACGGCAGCTCCGATCAGGGGAGAACACTGACTTCCGCAGGTTATCTGGCAGGCGCCGGCCGCTCCACCGAATAAATGCGGAGGAGCGCTGGCACGGGAGCACGCCACGATGGTGGCGCCAGCCCGGCAGGCGCCGGCGGCGCAGGGGATGCCGGCGGGACAGGCCAGCTCAGCCGGGGCCGGCGTCGATGACGGCCCGGACCCCGGCCTCGGTGGGCTCCAGGCCGAAGAACGTGACCGCCCAGGTCAGGCCCGCCTGTTCCCACGGCCCCAGATCGGTGTCCGGGGGCAGCTCGGTGATCAGGTCAAACGGGCCGTCCGGGCGTGCTGCCCGGATCTCGGCGGCCAGCTCAGCCACCGCCTCGGGGCCTGGCAGGCCGATGGAGAACAGGCCGTCCCAGCGCAGCGCCCGGCGCACCGGCCGCCGGTTCGGCCACTCCCCCGCCACCCACACCGGGGGCCTCGGCCGCTGCACCGGGACCGGCTCGAACTCCCCGGCCCAGTAGCCCGCCAGGGCGTCCAGGCCAGCATCGAGCAGGCGGGCCCGCTCGCGCGGGTCGGTCACCTCGCCGAACGGCTCTAGCTCGCCGTTGCGCGCGCTGCCGAGCCCGGCCCCGAAGATGAGCCGGCCGGCGCTGAGCAGGTCCAGCGTGGCGCTCTCGCGGGCCACCTTGTGCACCCGGCGGCGGGACAGCGGGGTGACCAGCGCGCCGATCCGCAGCCGGGACGTGGCGCAGGCAATCGCGGCGAGGGCCACCCACGGGTCGGCGACGGCCCGCACCGGGGCGCGGTAGGCGATGTGATCCCAGACGAAAAAGCCGTCCCAGCCCTGCTCCTCGGCCCGGGCCGCCAGGCGGGCCGCCACCCGCGGGTCAGCCAGCTCACCGAACAGCCCGATATCGATCGCACGTTTCACGACGGCGAGCTTAACCGCTGGCCTCGAACCCGGCCCGGCCCCGCCCGCGCCGGGCCGGGCCGTACCCGGCTACGCCAGAACGAGGTCGCCGGCCCCGGGCGGCCGTCCCGGTTCGGCGGGCCCGGCCGGCCCGGGCGGATCCGGGCGGGGCATTGACGGTCGGGTGCCCGGCTGGCTCCGGCCGGTGTCCGGGGGCGCGGGCGGTGGCTGCGGGCCGGGGTCACCGCCGCCACCGTGGCCGGGGCCCGGCGGGCGGTTGCCTGCGGCGAAGAGCGCCGGCCAGGCGGCGAGGCCGCCGCCGAGCAGCGGGAACAGCAGCAGCACCACGAGGTAGCCGGCCGCGTAGCTGCTGTAGCCCGCGGCGAAGTCCGGCAGCCCGTGCGGCGCGGCGCCGCCGATGCTGTAGTAGCCGAAATGCGCGGCGGCCCAGTGCAGCAGGCGGGGATGGCCGGGCAGCTGGGCGATCAGCCAGGTCGACGACGTGGCGGTGAGCAGCGCAGCAGTCGCGCCCGTGACCGCGCCCGCCGCTACCCCGGCCCGCGCGGCGTCGCCAGCCGGATCCCGGCGGCGGCTCTGCCGGACCGCCGCGAGCGCCGCCGCGACGGGCGCGGCCAGGGCCAGGGCAGCGCCCGCGGCCAGGGCTGCGTCATACCGGATCGCGGGGCCGGCGCTGGCCACGTGGAGCGGTGCGCCCAGCGGGCCGAGCGCGCAGGCCAGGCCGCTGGCCGCCGCGCCGGCGACGGCCCCGATGACCATGCTGGCCGGGCGGGTGCGGGACCGCTGGCTGGTCATCATCAGGAGCATGACCGTGTAGCCGGCCATCACCAGCAGGAAGACGGGCTCGCCGATCCAGAGCAGCGGCTGCGCCCAGCGCATGCCGGGCGGAGCGTAGGCGTGCCGCTCCACGACGGCCTTGGCCGCGACGAGGCACAGGATGACCGCGTACCCGGTTGCGCGCCAGACCCGCCCGGCCCGGCCGCGTGCGGGCCCGTAGCGGCGGCGCACCAGCCACGGCAGCCCGGCCAGGATCACGGTCATGGCAAGAACGCCGGCCCGGTCCACCGCGACAGCCGGGTCGGGCTGGCCGCCGGGCTGGCCGCGCCAGGCGGCCCAGGCGGTGCCGGAGGCGGCCGCGGCGAAGGCTAGCGGCCGGGCCGCGCGCAGCAGCAGGACCTGGCGCGACTCCCGGACGGCCAGCCACAGCCCGCCCGCCAGCCAGGCCAGCTGCCGCGCCCCGGCCGGGACCTGCGCGGCCTCGGCCAGGACGGCCTCGGACCAGTCACGCCGCCGGGCGGGCAGCAGTGCTGACAGCCGGCGCAGCAGCGCGGCAGCCAGCCGGGTCAGCCCGATCATGACGGCTCCTGCAGCCCGGGCCGTCCCAGCGGACCTGGCTGGCGCCGGGCCGGGCGGGCCGGTGCCGGGGCGGGCGTGCCCGCCAGCGCGGCCCGGGCCGCCGCCAGGCCCTCGGGGGTCAGCTGGTACTGGTGCCGCCGGGGACGCCCCTCAGGCTGCTCGTCTTCCCAGCGGGCGGTCACGAGCCCGCGGTCAGCCAGCCGGATCAAGATCGGGTACAGCGTGCCCGACCGCAGCCCGGTCTCCTGCGCGATCCCGTACCCGTGATGCCATGCCGCCGGAGCCGCGCAGAGCGCGGCCAGGACCGAGAGAGCCTGCGGCGAGAACTTGCGACGCCCTGTCATGGCCGGCAACTCTACCTAGCAAGAGATACGGCGTCTACCTGTGCGGCGCGCGGCCCGTCCGGGTCTACGACGCGAGCCACTCCCGGTAGGAGGTCTTGGCGATCACAGTGTCCTCCCTGGCCAGCAGGACGTCGCCCGATGCGGCGGCGAACATGCCGGCGCTGTCGTCGGTGACAACCGCGCGCTGGTCGCCATGGGCGGCGAGGGTGACCTTGCCGAGCTCGTCGAGCCGGAAGACGTCGGGGCCAGCGATGCTGCGGGTGCCCCGCAGCGGTGCGCCGATGCTGACGTCGGCCACCTCCTGGGCAACATCGGCCGCGGCCATCGGCTGGATCAGCGTGGCCGGCAGCCGGACGGTGTTCTCGTCAGCGGTCATGGCCAGTGTCGCGTCCATGAACTCGAAGAACTGCGTGGCGCGAACGATGGAGTACGGCACGGGGCCGGCCTTGAGGATGTCTTCCTGCAGCACCTTGGCGCGGTAGTAGACCAGGTCGGGCACCTGCTCGGCGCCCACGATCGAGAGGATGACGGCGTGCCCGACGCCGGCCGCGGCGGCGGCCGTGACCAGGTTGTCCATGGTCGTCTGAAAGAACGCCGGCGAGGCGTCGTCGAAGGTCGGCGAGTTCGTCAGGTTGATGACAACGTCGGCGCCCTGCAGCGCCTCAGCCAGGCCCTGGCCGCTCAGCAGGTCCAGGCCCGTAGACGGCGACTGCGGCACCGCCTCATGCCCGCTTGCGTTCAGGATCCTGACTACCTGCGATCCGATGAGCCCGGTCCCGCCGATGACAGCGAGCTTCATTACCTGACCCTCCTCTGCTCTCGGAAATGCGATGTCCGATTCGTGAGCACGCGGGAGGCGCATAGCGATGCTACGCCGAGCCGCCGGACGGAAACGCCCGCACCCCGTCGTCAGGAAGTGGCCCGATCCCGGCCCGCGCCAGGAAAGCGCCGATGTCCTTAACTGCCTTACATATCGGGCCTGAGTACGCATTCCCGGCGCGAGCCGCGAAACTCCATCTTGCCGGCCTGGCGTACGGAACCCCGCCTGATCAGCCACCGAGTCCGGGGTCCTACCGTTGAGCGACAGTTGCATGCGGGTCAGCGTGCGGAGAACCTCCAGGTGTCCGGGAATTCCGGCCCGCCGGCCGGTGGCATGAGGAGAGCAGAATATGGAGACACGACGCGCACCAGTGAGCGGGCTCGAGTCGGCGGGATCCATTGTCATGCGCTACGGGCTGGCAACGACTCTGCTGTGGGTCGGGGCGCTGAAGTTCACCGACTATGAGATCCAGAACGCCGAGGTTCTGGTCACTGCGAGTCCGCTGACCTCGCGGCTTCGCGAGAAGCTGGGCGCGCGGAAACTCGGCTGGCTCGTCGGGGTCACGCAGCTAACGCTGGGCTCACTGATCGTGGCCAAGCCGCTTGCGCCGCAGGCCTCAGCGGCTGGCAGTCTCGGCGCCGCGGGGATGATGCTCAGCACGCTCAGCTTCCTGGGCACCACGCCGGAAGCCTGGCAGGAGGGCCGGGGGAAGCTGCGGCTGTCCATGCTGGGCGAGGCCCTGCTGAAGGACTCCGTGCTGCTCGGCGCCGCCCTCCTGACCGCCGCCGAGTCGCTGAGAGCCGCCAGCGCCGGCAAGTCGCCGTAGCGCTGGCGGCTCGCTCGCTACTCAGAACCGACCAGGATGCAGAACGGGTGCCCGGCCGGGTCGGCGAGCACATACAGCGGCTCGCCGTCGTCGGCGCTGCGGTCGTACAGAAGGGTGGCGCCGAGTTCCTCGGCCCGCTGCCGCTGACGCTCCAGTTCCCCGATGCTGGACACCCGGAAGTCGTGATGCATCTGCTTCGGCACCTCGTGGCCGGGCCAGGTCGGCGGCGTGAGGACCGGGACCTCCTGGACGGCGAGCACCCGGTGTCCGGCCGGGTCGAGCAGGACCAGCCAGTCGCCGTCATCAGCACTGCCGTCCGCGGGGATCTCATCGCCGGGCCGGTAGTGCAGGCCCAGGAACTGCCGGTAGAACTCCGCCAGGCCGCGGCAGTCGGTGGCATCCAGCGCGGTGTGCATCAGGACGGGGTAAGCGCACATCGGGGCCTCCTGCTCGCGCGTCCGGGCACCGTCCATCCAAGCACCGGTCACCGCGGCCGGACGGCAATCCGGCTGGGTCGACGTGCCATCCAGGCGCAGCGGCTACCCTGTGCCAGATTGGCCGGGTCAGTTTCTGCCTGGTCCTCCTAGCCGCCGCGCAGACCTGCGCTGAACTCAGGGGGTTTGCCTCATGAGCGCCCCCGAGGCGGAATCCGTCCCGGCTGAGGCGGAATCCGCCCCGGCCGCGGAGCAGGCGGCCACGGCCCCGGCAGCGCAGCCCCAGAAGCCCGGCCTGCAGGGCGATCCGCGGCTGCCGTGGGAGGGAAAGCCGCGGACAGCTGACATCCTGTGCTGGCTGGGCATCGTGCTCAGCGGCGTCCTGTACTGGGCCCTGCTGCCCCTGCGGCTGTCGCTGGTCGGCACCCATCCGGTCATAGCTGAGCTGCTGAATGGCGGCACCGAAGCGATCATCTCGGCCGCCGCCTTCGCCAGGACAGGGCACGGAACGCTGCTCGTGGCCGTGCTCGCCGCACTCCCGGGACTGATGAAGGCCGACCCCCTGTACTGGTGGGCGGGCCGGCTGTGGGGCGAGCGGTTCATCCAGGTGCTGCCCGGAAGCCGGCGCATAGCCAGGCACATGCCGCGCGTGCAGCGGGCCGGCCGCAAGATCACCTGGCCCGCTGTCATTCTCAGCTCCTTCCTGCCCATCCCCCGGGCGGTCATCTATGTCGTAGCAGGCTGGGCCGGGATGCGGCTCATCACGTTCCTCATCCTGGACCTGATCGGCTCCCTGCTGTGGTCAGGCACGCTGGCCGGGCTGGGGTACACGCTGGGCCACCGCGCGGTCGTCGCGGCAGCCACCATCTCCCGCTACAGCTGGTGGTTCACGATCGGGATCGTGGCGCTGACCGTGCTGTTCATGGTGCGCTCGCAGCGGCGGCTGAAGGCGGACGCAGCCGCCCGGGCCAGCGAGAACGCCAGCTGACCTACCGGTAGCGGAGCAGCCCGTCATCCAGGCAGACCTTGTCGCCGCTGAGCGCGGCAGGCAGCGCCTGCTGGAGGGCGAACGTGCCGGCGATGATCCTGGCGTCGGCCAGCATCGGCCGGGTGCTAGCACAACGCCGGGCGTCGATCCGCTCAGCGAGCGGCCAGCCGATGGTCACGGCGATCGAGGCGAGGTCGCTGGCCTGGTCGCCGATGCACGCGCCGTCCCAGTCCAGCACCCCGGCCAGCTCCGGCAGGCCGTCTGGCATCGTCCACAGCAGGTTCGCGCCGCCCAGGTCGGCGTGCACGAGCGCGGGGCCGGCGGGCGCCAGCGTGGCGAGGGCGTCCAGCTCGGCATCGGCCTGCGCCCGGCCCTGGCCGGCCATCAGCGGGTAAAGGACGTGCCGGACCTGGCCGGCAAAGTCCGTCCAGTGATCCGCGTCGGCCCGCGGGACCAGCGCCCCGATCTCCGGGTCCGGCCCGAGTCCGGCGAGTGTGTCCAGCAGGCTGGCCAGCTGCGCGACCACCGCCTGCCCGGCATCCCCGCCGCTGACCTGGCCAAGCGGGCTGCCCGGCAGCCGGGTGAGCGCCACGTGGCACTGGCCCAGCGGGCTGTGCAGGTGCCCGGTGTCCAGCGGAACCGGCGCCGGCAGCCCGGCATTGCCCAGCGCGGCCAGCAGTGCCACCGCGGCAGGAAGCCGGCGCCGGGACTGCTCGTCACGGGGGAACCGGTAGGCCACCTCGCCGGCCAGGACGACGTCATGGAACTGCCCGGCCGCCAGCTGAGCACCGGCGGACCCGGTAAGTCCCAGGACTGCCAGGTAACCGGCCAGTCGCTCGCCCACCTGGACGACAATAGCCAGCTCAGGCCCGGGCCCGCACCCCCGAGCACCGTGAGTATCAGGCCGGGCTGGTGCGCGCGGCGGGCGCAGTCGCGGCCAGGTCCTCCAGCCAGCGCTGCGTCGCCCGGTGCAGGGACGGCCCGAGCAGTGCCCGGCCCGCGGCGGGCAGCGCCCCGAACTGCGTCTCCTCGCTGAGCACCCGGGTACCCTGCGGCGTCTCGCTGAGAGTGAAGGCGTGATCGGCGTGCAGGCCGCGGCTGGCAGCGGTGAACCGGAAGAGCTTGCCGGGCACGGACGCCGCGACGGCGCAGTGCAGGGCGACCGGATGAGCCTTCCAGCCGAAAGTAGCGCCGGCCGGAAGCGGCCCGGTCGCCGAGTCGCGCACCCACTGGCACGCGGTGTACCACTGCGGCCAGCGCGATGCGTCGGCCAGCAGCGCCCAGACAGCCCGCGGCGGGGCAGCCACGGTGATCTCGTTGACCGTGGTGATCGGGGCCGGCCGGGGCGCCAGCAGGCGGGCGCTGACCCGGCGCAGCACCGGCCGGGGAGCCAGCCGGCCCGCCTGGGCCACGACCGAGTTCCGGCGCCCGACGACCTTGACGACGCGGTGGCCGTCCAGCATGCGGATGGCCGCCGCGGCGACCCGGCCGGGGCTGTCGTGGCGCCGGTAGATGGCTGAGGTCGCCGCCTCGGGCTGACCCATCGCAGCGAGGAAATCCGTCCCGGTCGCAGCCGGGCACAGCACCGCCACGCGCACGCCGGTGCCCCGCAGTTCCTCGGCCAGGGCCTCGCTGTAGGACAGCACGAATGCCTTGGACGCTCCGTAGGTGGCCTGCCCGGGGGCGGGCTGGAACGCGATCGTGGATCCGATGTTGAGGACCAGTCCGCGGCCGCGATCCAGCATGGCGGGCAGCACGGCCCGGGTCAGGGCCACCAGCGCCGCGCAGTTGACCGCGATGACCGTGGCCTCGGCCTGCGGGTCCAGACCGGTGTGCGGGCCGTACGTGGCCAGCCCGGCGCTGTTGACCAGCAGGTCGGCCGGGCGGTTGCCGATGGCGGCGACGACCGCCTCGGCGCCCGCCGGACTGGCCAGGTCGGCCGTCACGAGCTCGGCCTCAGGCGCGGCCGGGTCGAGGGAGCCGGCGACCGTGCGCAGGCGTTCTGCATCACGGCCGGCCAGCAGCAGGCGGGCCCCGCGGGCGGCCAGCCGCCGGGCGATCTCCGCGCCGATGCCGGAGGAGGCGCCGGTCACCACACTGAGGCCGGGAGGTTGATACGTCACCGTATGCTCCGTTTCCGGTACGCCCAATCCGGTGCGCCGGTCCAGGAAGACTCGGATTCTCCCTGGTCATGACGGATGCGGCGGGCCTGCGAGCGGACCTGCTGGCGCCCCTACCCGGTGCACCGGGCGACCCCACGCCCGTCGTGAGAACTCCCGCGGACCTCCACGCCGGTTTCGAGAAACTCCACAACTCACCGGCGCCCGGACAGCCAGCCTGCGCTCAGCGGCCCCGGATGCCCGGGCCGGTCTGGCCGGACGGCTGCGCTAGGGGATCAGGCCCAGCGTGCGTGCGCGGGCGACCGCCTCCGTCCGGCTGGCGGCGCCGAGCTTGTCCAGCACGTGGCTGACGTGCTTCTTGACCGTATCGATGGTCACCACCAGCTCCGCCGCGATGGCCCGGTTCGAGCTGCCCGCCGCCAGCAGCTCCAGCACCTCCTGCTCCCGGCTGGTCAGCGGGTCGACGAGGCCAGGCGCGGATCCGCCGCGGGGCAGCGAGCCAGGCCCGGCCGGCGCCGCGCTGAACGCGGACTGCAGCCGGGCCAGGCAGCCGGGCGCAACCGTGGTGACGGCCCGCCCGGGCCGCTGGGCAGCGACCTGCAGGCCGAGCAGCGCCGCCATCGGCGGGCCCTCATCGGCGAAGACCCGGACGTAGCCCTGCGGGCAGGCCGTCGCGAGCACGCCGGCCAGGCCGGCGACCGCAGCGTCCTGGTCGCTGGCCGCCAGCGCCAGCGACCGCAGGGCGCCTGCCTCGATGACGCTGCCTGCCCGGCCCCCGGCCAGCGCCGCGGCGTGCAGCCGGTCCAGCAGCGCCAGGGCATCGGCCTGGCCCTCAGCCAGCAGGACGCGGGCCAGGACGAGGTGCCCGGACTCGCGGGCGTAGTCCGGCTCGTCGCCGGCACCGAGGCCGTTCTCCTCGGTCCAGCTGGCGGCAGCAGCGATGTCGCCCTGAGCCAGCAGCAGCCGGGCACGCTGCGCCGGAACCGGGTTGAGCAGGCCGGGCGGCTCCCGCGCCGCCTGCATGGCCTCCTCGATCGCCTCCCGCGCGGCGGCCGGATCGCCGCGGGCCTGCCGGATCCAGGCCAGCGTCACCAGGCCGGCGGCCAGCGGCGGCGTGTAGACGAACTGGCGGGACAGCGCGATGCCCTCGGTGACCTGCCGGAGGGCAGCGTCGAGGTCGTTGCGCTGGTAGGCGACCTCGGCCAGCCCGATATAGGCGGGCCCGGCGGCCGGCGGTGGCGGCCCGCTGGCCGGCGCGGTGATGTCCAGCGCCCGCTGACTCGCCGCCGCGGCCGCGTCCAGGTTCCCGAGCGCCTGCTCTACCTGGCTGAGCTGATAGCAGCCCCAGGCGGCCACCGTGAGCTGCCCGGCTGCGGCCAGGCCGTCAATGCTGGACCGGAAAGCCTGCTCCGCCTCAGTGAGCCGGCCGCGCAGCCACTGCGACACGGCCAGGAACCCGCGGGCGGTGGAGGTCAGCAGCCACTCCCCCGCATCGCTGCGGGCCAGGACCTGCTCAGCGAAGTCCGCTGCCGCCCCGGCGTCGCCGCGGAGCTGGGCGAGGTAGCTGCGCTCGAGCGCGACCTGGCCGGGGACGTTGATCAGCATGCTGGCATTCCGGCCGACCGTCGGCTCGAACGGCTCCTCGGCCGCGCCCGTGGCCGCCTGCTCCGCGGCGTCGGCGGCGCGCTCGGCCTCCGCCACCCGGCCGCTGGCCGCCGCCATCTGGGCCTGGGCCAGCAGCAGCCGCGGCCGCGAGCGGACCAGCTCGTCCGGCAGCAGGGTCAGCCAGCGCTGAATCGTCGCGGCCTCACCGCCCAGGTAATAGACCATGTCGAAGTGCTGCTCGATCAGCCGCGCGGCCCACGCGGTGTCGCGGGCTGCCGCCGCGTGGCCGATCGCGTCATCGGCCAGCCCGTGCGCCTCGTACCAGGCCGCCGCGTTGTGATGCAGCCGCGCGGCCGCGCCGGGCTGCCGCTCCAGCCGGGCGCGCAGCAGGTCAGCGAACAAGTGGTGGTAGCGCCACCAGCCGCGCACGTCATCCAGCGGCACCAGGAACAGTCCCGCCGCCTCCACCTGCTCGAGCAGGTCCTGGCTGCCGGGCCGGCCAGTGACCGCATCGCACAGCGAGCCGGACAGCCGCCCCAGCACCGAGGTCTCGAGCAGGAAGGCGCGCACCTGCTCGCTCTGCCGCTCCAGTACCTCCTCGGCCAGGTAGTCCAGGACATAACGATTGCTGCCGGTGAACGCGGCCACGAAGCCGGCCACGTCCGCGTGGCCGCGCAGCGACAGTGCGGCCAGCTGAAGCCCGGCCGCCCAGCCCTCGGTACGCGCCGCCAGCGCCGCCACATCGGTGTCGCGCAGGGCCACGGCGGCCGCCCGCTGCAGCAGTTCCGCCGCCTCGCCGGGCGTGAACCGGAGCTCCGCGGCGCGCAGCTCGGCCAGCTGGCCGCGGGCCCGCAGCCGGGCCAGCGGCAGCGGCGGATCGCTGCGGCTGGCCAGCACCACCTGCAGCTGGGGCGGCCGGTTCTCCAGCAGGAAGCTCACCGACTCGTGCACCGGCTGCGAGCGGATCACCTGGTAGTCGTCGAGGATCAGCAGCAGCCTCGCCGTGCCGGGCTGGGCGGCCAGCTCGTTGACCAGTGCGGTCACCAGGTTCTCCAGCGACTGGGCCGGGGAGCCAAGCAGCGGGGCCGCACGGTCGCCGATGCCGGGGCACAGCTGGCTCATCGCGGCCACCGCGTGGCGCCAGAACCGGGCCGGGTCGTTGTCGGCGGCGTCCAGCGACAGCCAGGCGGCGGCAGGCGCCCGCGGCGGGCCCAGTCGGCGAGCAGGATCGTCTTGCCGTACCCGGCGGGAGCGCAGACCAGGACCAGGCCCGTGTCCAGTCCCGCGTCGAGCTGACCGGCCAGTCGCGGCCGGGCTACCAGGCCCGGCCGCAGGCCGGGCAGGTGCAGCTTGGTCGCCAGCAGCACATCGCGCTCCGCGGCGGCAGCATCCGCTGCGGCCCCGGCGGCCGGTTCAGCCACAGTGCACCTGCAATCCCGGCGCCTCCAGCGGTCCCTGGTGTCACAACCCGTCGGGCAATCCTAGTTAACTCGCGATCAAGAAACCCTGGCCGCGGCGGGGATCCGGATCGCGGCTGCGCCGCCGCTGTCCGGCAGCCCAGCACACTGCTTCTGGCGACACCGCAATAAATGTCCCCTGACCTGGCATTATCTGCGGATGGCTGACCGCTGGACCGCGCCGGGAGGGTGGGTCGTCGATGTCATCAGGCTGAGCCTGACCGGGACCGGGCGCGATGGTACCTGGCTGCGGATCCGGCGGCGCGGCTTCTGGATCGCCGATGTCCGCACGGTGGCCGAGATTGAGGCCTTCCTCCCGCTGGCCAGCCTGGAACCGGACGGATTAGCGCCGCGGCTGTATCGCGTCACCTGTCCCCTGGCTGGCGACCGGCCGGTCAGCCCAGCCAGCAGATTGCGGCTCCGCATCGGGTCATCGCCCAGTACCTGACACGATCGCCGGCTCTGCGTCTCCTCCGGTCAGTGATCTGTGGCCTGCCCCGCCAGGGTCGCCGGAGGGGCGGGCCGGCGTCGCCCCGCGAGTCCGCGGAATCCCTGGTCATCGTGACAGCAGGCTAGCTCAAATGGCGACGAATAACGGCACGGTGCAATATTGCAGACAGTATCGGGAATGAGGTATACCAGATACCAATGCGGTTCGGGTCGACCTCCGTGGCCAGGGTGACGCGGCCATTCCGAGGCGGCCGGGAACTTCTGTCGCAGGGAGATGCTCAGGTGGCTGCGCGATCGCCGGGAACCCGTCCGCTGTCCTCATGGGCCTGCCTCTGCTGCACCCGGCCACGGCGGCGCTGCTAGCCCGCTACCCGCCGCGCACCCCGCTCTGCCAAGGAGGCCCTACGTGCCCGGAAGACCCAAGCTGCTCATGGCGGGACTCGCCCTGCTGGCACTGACAGCCGCCGCGTGCTCCAGCAGCCCGACCCCCGCCAGCGGGGGTCAGCAGGCATCCGGCTCGTCCGGGAGCGAGCCGACCCTGACGGTCGGCATCGCCTCCGCCCCCGACAGCCTCGACCCGGTCCAGGCCGCGTCGTATGAGAGCCGCGTCGTGCTGTTCAACATGTGCTACGCGCTGTACACGACGACCGGCGACAACAACATCGCCCCGCAGCTCACGACAGCGCTGCCGACCATCACCAACGGCGGGAAGACCTACACGATCCACCTGCGCAGCGGCGTGAAGTTCAACGACGGGACGCCGTTCACCGCGGCCGCGGTCAAGACCACCCTCGAGCGGGACATCAACGACAAGGTCTCCGCGGAGTCGGCCCAGCTGGCGGCGGTCAAGACCATCAAGGTCATCAACGCCACGACGATCGAGCTGGACCTGTCCCAGCCCTACGCTCCGCTGACGAGCTTCCTCGCGGACCGAGCCGGGATGATCGCCTCGCCGGCCGAGCTGAAGAAGCTGGGCAACAACTTCGGCAACCACCCGGTGTGCGTCGCCCCGTTCGAGTTCTCCTCGCACCCGTCTGAGGACAAGATCGTCCTGAAGAAGTCGCCGTACTTCTACGGCAAGAGCTCAGGTGCACAGCGGCGGGCTGGTCTACCAGGTCATCACCCAGCCCAGCATCCTCGCGACTGACCTGCAGGCGGGCAGCATCCAGGTCGCCAACGACCTGATCCCGACCAGCGCCAACCAGCTGACCAACGACAGTGCCGTGCACCTGCTGCGGTCCACCTCACTGGGCTACGACGTGATGACCATCAACGTGCAGAACAGCCACGGCGCCGCGACGCCGCCCTTCACGAACGTCGGGACCCCGATCGCGAAGTACCCGCAGCTGCGCAAGGCCCTGGAGCTGTCGCTCAGCCGGTCCACGATCAACAATGTCGTGTTCGACGGCCAGTACGTGCCCGGCTGCGGCGCCATCTCCTCGGCCAGCCCGTTCTTCCCGTCGGTGCCGTGCCCGGAGCAGAACATCGCCGAGGCGAAGAAGCTCGTGGCCCAGACCGGCGTCAAGACGCCGATCCCGCTGACCCTGCTGATCGCCGCCGGCAACAGCGAGCAGACCCAGCTGGGCACCGTCATCGCCCAGATGGCGAGCAAGGCCGGGTTCAACATCAAGCTGCTGCCCGAGGATGCGGTCACCGGCGGCACTGCGGCCCTCAACGGCAAGTTCAGCCTGTACCTGAACCAGTGGTCCGGCCGAGTCGACCCGGACCTGAACATCACGCCGTTCTGGAGCCCGGTCAGCAAGATCAACTACAGCGGCGTCGATGACAAGAAGCTGAACGATATCGTGTCCCGGGCCGCCAGCTCGGACAACGTGGCCCAGCGCAAGGCGCTGTACAACCAGGCCCAGCAGATCATGCTGAACGACCTCGACTACATCTCGCTGTTCTACCCCAAGCTCATCATGGGCGTGCGGAGCAACGTCAGCGGCGTGCAGTTCTTCAGCGACGGGCTGCCCCGCTTCGCCTCCGCCAGCGAGTCCGGGAGCTAGCCCGCTCGTGATCCAGCACCCTCGCGGAACCGCCGCCGCCCGCGCAGCCTGCCTGCCGGGCTGCGACGGCGCCCGTGACCAGGGCACCTCATGAGGTGGTACGTGCTGCGGCGGGTGGGCGCCTCGGTGCTCACGCTGCTGCTGTCCTCCGTCGTCGTCTTCGTCGGTATCCGCGCGCTGCCCGGCAGTCCCGCCATCGCGCTGTCCGGCGAGAACGCCAGCCCGGGCATCGTGGCCGTGATCAACAAGGAGTTCGGGCTCGATAAGCCGCTGCCCGTCCAGTACCTGGACTGGATCGGCCAGGTCATCCGCGGCAACCTCGGCACCTCGGTCTCCAATGGCCTGTCCGTGCGCGCCGAGCTGATCCAGCGCATCCCGATTACGTTCGAGCTGGCGGCACTGGCGCTGCTGGTGGCCTTCGTGGTCGGGATCCCCGCCGGGGCGCTGGCAGCGGCCCGCCGCAACACGGTCAGCGACTACGCGGTCACCTCGGTGTCGCTGCTGGGCCTGTCGGTGCCTAGCTTCTGGCTCGGGCTGCTGCTGATCACCGGATTCGCGGTGCACCTGAGCTGGCTGCCCGCATCGGGCTTCGTGCGCTTCCTCGAGCCCGATCAGCAATCGGGCACATGATCAGCCGGCGCGTCGTCGGGAACCGGGTGGCGGCCGTGATCATGAGGCAGCTGCGCTCGGGCCTGCTGGAGTCGCTCGGCGCCGACTACGTGCGGACCGCCCGGGCCAAGGGCATGAGCGAGCTGCGGGTCCTGTGCGTCCACGCGCTGCGCAACGGGGTGCTGACCGTCGTCGCGGTCGTCGGCCTGCAGCGCGGCGGCTCATCCCCGCGTGGTGATCACCGAGCAGATCTTCGTCATGCCGGGCCTGGGTCAGCTCACGCTCGAGTCGGTCTTCAGCCGGGACTACCCCACGCTGGAGGGCGTGGTCCTGCTGACCGCGACCGGATACATCGTGGTGAACGTGCTGGTCGATGTCGCCTACTCGATTCTGAACCCGCGGATCCGGGTGACAGGGGATGCTGAATGAGCGTGACGGCGGTCATCACCGATGCCGCACCATCTGGCCGGCGGCAGGGCCGGCGGGCGCTGCGCCGCCTGTTCCGGCGGCCGCCCGCCGTAGCAGGGCTCATCGGCGTCATCGTGGTCATCCTGATCGCGATCACGGCGCCCTGGATCTCGCCGTACGGGCCGCTGGATGTCCACTACACCGACGTGCTGGCCGGGCCGTTCTCGCCCGGTCACCTTCTGGGCACCGATGATCTCGGGCGGGACATCCTGTCCCGGATCCTGTGGGGCGCCCGGGTGTCGGTCCTGGAGGGCGTCGGGGCCACCGCCATCGCGGCCGTCATCGCCGTCATGATCGGCATCACGGCGGGCTATTACCGCGGCTGGATCGACGCCGTGTGCATGCGGCTTAACGATGTCGTCCTGTCGTTCCCGTTCCTCATCCTGGCCGTCGGCCTGGCCGCGATCCTCGGCCCCTCTCTCATCAACGCGATGATCGCGCTGGCGATCGGCCTGGTTCCGGTTTTCCTGCGGGTTAGCCGGGGCGAGATGCTGAGCATCCGCGAGGAGGACTACGTCGCGGCGGCGATCGTCAACGGGGCGGGATTGCGCACCGTGCTGTTCCGGCATGCGCTGCCGAACATGATCAGCCCGCTGTCGGTCCAGGTCACCGTGGCCATTCCGGGCGCCATTATCGGCGCCTCGGTGCTGTCCTTCCTCGGCCTGGGCGTCCAGCCGCCCACCGCCGACTGGGGCTCGATGCTGACGGAGGCGCAGAGCTACCTGAGCCGGGCGCCGACCTTCGCCATCTTCCCTGGCCTGGCGATCGCGCTGACGGCCATGTCGTTCAACCTGCTCGGCGACGGGCTGCGTGACGTACTAGACCCGCGGGGCTGACGATGGATGCGCAACTACAGGTCGATGACCTGACCGTCAGGCTGAAGACCGACGAGGGCCCGGTGGTGGCCGTCTCGGGCGTGTCGTTCAGCGTCGCCTCCGGAGAGGTACTGGCGCTCGTCGGCGAGTCCGGCTGCGGCAAGTCGATGACCGCCCTGCCATCATGGGGCTGCTGCCCCGCGGCGCGGAGCGGCGCGGCTCGATCCGGCTGGCTGGCACCGAGCTGACCACGCTGGGCAGCAAGCAGATGCGCGACGTCCGCGGTCGGTCGGTATCCATGGTGTTCCAGGAGCCGATGACCTCACTGAACCCGGCGTTCACCGTCGGCTTCCAGGTGGCCGAGGTACTGCGGCAGCACGTGGGCATGGATCGGCGACAGGCCCGGGCGCGCGCGGCTGAGCTGATGGACCTGGTCCGGATCCCTGGCGGCGCGAGCCGCCTGCGGGAGTATCCGCATCAGCTGTCCGGCGGCATGCGGCAGCGGGTGATGATCGCGATGGCCATCGCCTGCAACCCCCGGCTGCTGATCGCCGACGAGCCCACCACGGCGCTCGACGTCACCATCCAGGCCCAGATCCTCGACGTCCTGCGGGACCTTCGCCAGGAGTTCTCGATGGCCATGATCCTCATCACCCACGACCTGGGTGTCGTGGCCGACATCGCCGACCGGGTCGAGGTCATGTACGCCGGCCACCGGGTCGAGGCGGCTGACGCCACCGAGCTGTTCGCCCGCCCCCAGCACCCGTACACGACCGGGCTGCTCGCCGCGGTGCCGCGCCCGGACCTGCTGGCGGCCGGGCAGCGGATGACGCTGCGGGAGATCCCCGGCGTGGTGCCGACCATGCGCGCCGCGCCCGCCAGCTGCGTGTTCGAGCCGCGATGCACGCGAGCAGACGACCAGTGCCGCGCGGCGATGCCCGGCTGGGCGGAAGTACGGACCGGCCATCACGCCGCCTGCTTCCACCCGGCCGCCAGCCTGCCACTCCCGGGCCCGGGCGGCGCGCGATGACCGCCCCGGCCGGCCGGGCACCCGCAGGCGGCGCGAGCCCGGCGCCGCTCCTGGAGGTGCGGGGACTGGAGAAGCACTTCCGGATCCCGCGGTCCCGGGGCGGCGGGGTGGTCTACGCCGTGGACGGTGTCGACTTCACGATCGGCAGCGGTGAGATCCTCGGCCTGGTCGGTGAGTCAGGATCGGGCAAGTCGACCATCGCCCGGTGCCTGGTCCGGCTGCTCGAGCCGACCAGCGGGCAGGTCCTGCTGCGCGGGACCGATATCGCGCACCTGTCCCGCCGGCAGCTCCGGCCGGTCCGCCGCGACATCCACATGGTCTTCCAGGACCCCTACTCCTCGCTGGACCCCCGGCAGCAGGTCGAGCAGCTGATCGCGGAACCGCTGGCCATGCACGGCGTCGCGAGCGGCCAGGCCCGGCAGGACCGCATCGCCGCGATGCTGGACCGGGTCGGCCTGGCCCGGGACGTGCGGCGCCGGTACCCGCACGAGCTGTCCGGCGGGCAGCGCCAGCGGGTGGGCCTGGCCCGGTCGCTGGTGCTGGAGCCGAGCCTGCTCATCGCCGACGAGCCGGTGTCCGCCCTGGACGTGTCCGTCCAGGCGGCCGTCCTCAACCTGATCCTGGAACTGCAGCGGGAAATGGGCTTCGCCTGCCTATTCGTGGCTCACGACCTGGGTGCGGTGGAGTTCGTCTGTGACCGGGTGCTGGTCATGTACCTGGGCCGCATCGCCGAGAACGGCGTGCGCGATGACATCTTCCGGACACCGCTGCACCCGTATACCCAGTCGCTGTTGTCCGCTGCCCCGATCCCCGATCCGGCCCTGCAGCGATCCCGCCAGCGCGTCGTCCTGACCGGTGAGCTGCCCAACCCCGCGCACCCGCCTGCAGGCTGCCGGTTCCATACCCGGTGCCCGGTGGCCGAGCTCCCGCTGTGCGCGAACTCGGAGCCGCAACTGCGGAGCGTTACCGGCACCGGGCACCTGGCGGCCTGCCACCTAGTCGGCACAGACGGCAGAGCGCCGGACATCAGCGCCGCTGTGCGTGACCGATAGACCCGGAGCGACTGCTTGCTAGCCGGTTCGGCGCGGGCCGGGCGGAAACGGTCAGCGAGGCGAGGCAAGGGTGTCTGCTGCGGCACTAGCGACCGAACGGGGTTACGTCGCAGCGGGCCCGGTCCAGCTGCTGGCTGCACGCCAGGCACCAGGGCCGGCGTACCACGGTGTCGATCCTTCGGCTGACCCAGAACCCGGCTGGGCTGACGCGGCAGCGGATGCAGAGCTGGCGGGTGCGCGGCAGCATCCGAGGCGTGATCAGCACGGCAGGCATTCAGGCTGCCGGGCGTTAGCCCGCAGGAGCGGGATCAAAATGTAAAGGGATAGTAAAGGAATAGTAAAGAGCGCGACCGGCATTGGCCGTCGCGGCACAGGCAGATCACGCATTCGCCGGATACGCCGTACCGGCTGCCGGGCGGGCCGGCTGGTCAGCGGCCCTGGCAGGCTGTGTCATGATCAAATTCAGGGGGCTTCGTGCCTGAGCTGCACGGCGGGGTCCTGCACTGATGCGAAGGCCGGGTGCTGGCCCGGGGGCTTTGGTGGTTGTGCCGGTATCCGCGGATGGGTCCCGTTTCCGGCACGCCAGCACTCGGAGATCATGGTGAGTACCGCTTCTTCTTGCCCGCGTCCAGGTCCCCCTGGCGCGGGCCGCCGACGAGTTCGCGCTCACCACCGTCCTGCTCTTCCTCGCGGTGACGGTCATACGGTGGCTGCGTGATCCCGGCTCGGCCTTGTACATCGCCGACCTGAACGTCGCACTCGCCGTCATCGGCGCCGTCAGCGGGGCCATCCTCACCGCGCTGATCCTCACCCCGCCGGGCAGGCGCAGCGGCGGGCACATGAATCCCGCCGTGACGGTCGCCTTGTGGCTGATGCGCGTCTTCCCCGGCCGCAGTGTCGCGCCCTACCTGCTCGCCCAGCTTGCGGGTTCCGCCGCGGGGATCGGGCTGGGGCTGCTGGCGTGGGGACGTGTGATCTCGCTCGCGCCGGTCACCTGCGCAGCGATCAGGCCCGCGCCCACCTGGCAGGCCGCGGCTGTCTTTCTCGCCGAGGCAGGCTGCATGTTCATCCTGATCCTGGTTATCGCGCCCTTCCTGTCCAATCCCCGCATCGCCCGGCTCACGCCGTACGTCATCGGGCTGTGCGTCGGGCTGCTCATCGCCCTCCTCGGTGCCCGCAGCGGCGGCTCAGCTAACCCCGCCCGTCAGTTCGGCCCTGCCGTGTTCTCCGGGCAGACGGCCTACCTGTGGATCTACCTGGTCGCGCCGATCCTGGGGGCGGCTCTCGGGGCCGCGACCCAGCACCTGCTCATCCGGCGGTTCCGCGCGCGGCGGCCCCAGACGTACAAGATGTGCGGCTGACGCGCGGACAGCTCACCCGCGCAATCCGGGGACCGGCCCCGGCCGCCGCCGGACCGATCCCGGGCCTGTACGTTTGTGACTATCCGTTACGAGGCGATTCCGGGCCGAGTGGAGGAGTGGTCCTTCGGTGCATGTCATGGTTGCGGGCGCGACCGGCGCGGTTGGACGGCTGCTGGTTCCGCTGCTGGTGGCTGCAGGACACCAGGTCACCGGAATCTCGCGCACCCGCACGGGGACTGAGCGAATGCGGAGTCAGGGCGCGTCACCCGTTCAGGCCGACGCATTCGACCGGGCCGGCCTGCGACAGGTCGTGGCAGCGGCCGCACCAGATGCGGTGATCCACCAGCTCACTGCCCTGGCGGACGCAGACGGGGCGGCAACGAACCGGCTGCGCCGGGAGGGGACGCGCAATCTGGTGGATGCGGCCAGGTCCGCTGGCGTGCAGCGGATCGTCGCCCAGTCGATCTCCTGGGCGTACGCGCCAGGACAGGATCCGGCCGACGAGACCGTCCCGCTCGACACCGGGGCAGCGCCGCCGCGCGGCCAGATGGTGGACGGAATCCAGGCACTGGAGGAAGAAGCGGCTGAACTGGACACTGCGGTGCTGCTTCGGTACGGCATCCTGTACGGCCCCGGCACCTGGTATGCGCCAGGCGGCGCGGTAGCCGCAGCCCTGGCCGGTGATCCGGCTGTGCGTTTTCTGGGGAGCATCGAGGCGGATCGCTCGGTGAGCTCGTTCGTTCACGCTGCCGATGCCGCACGGGCCACCGTAGCCGCCCTCGACTGGCCGGCCGGGCCGGTCAACATCGCGGACGACGAGCCGGCCCAGGCTCGCGAGTGGCTGCCGGTCCTGGCCACTGCTCTCGGCGTGCCAGCACCTGAAGCCAGCTCAGGACAGCAGGCCTGGGCCCGCGGAGCGTCCAACGGGCTCGCCCGCTCCCGAGGCTGGCAGCTCGAGCATCCGACCTGGCGATCAGGCTTCGCAGCACAAGTCGCCTGACCGGAGACGGGCCGCCCTGCGTAGCGCGGGCAGGCCCGACCTGGCGCGCTGCGGCCTGCGCCCGCTAGCTGGTGACCCAGATCTGCACGTCGAGCAGCTCGCCGGGGGCGTCGGGCATCTGCCTAGTAGAGGCGGCCAGGCAGCGGGCGGCAAGTCAGTTACCCGGGTGCGCGCGCTGCTCAGTCCAGGTGCGCGGGCAGGCCGAACAGCGGGAACAGCGCCGCGGTGTCCAGGAACGCGTGGAACCCGACGATCTGGCCGTCGCGGATGTCCAGCAGCTGCAGCGCCCACGGCGCGTGCCCGCCCGCCGGGTCGACGCGGTATTGCCCGAACCCCGCCATGCCGTTGGCGTGCACCGGAAGCAGCCGCGAGTCCTTGCACTCCCTGCCGGGGCCGAGCATCCAGCTGACGATGCTCTGCGCGCCGCGGATCCACATCGCGAACGGCGGCATGGACTGAACCGCGTCCTCGTGCAGCAGCTTGACCAGCGACTCCATGTCGTAACGCTCGAACGCGTCCACGTACTGGGCCAGCAGCTCGCTGTTGTCCGGGTCGGGCTCCTGGGGCCGGTCATCGGCGGGCAGCGCGGCCAGGGTGGCCCGGGCGCGCTGCAGCGCGCTGTTGACCGCCGCGACGCTGGTGTCCAGCAGCTCGGCCGTCTCCGATGCCTGCCAGCGCAGCACCTCGCACAAGATCAGGATGGCCCGCTGGCGCGGCGGCAGGTGCTGCAGCGCGGTGACGAAGGCCAGCCGGATGGTCTCGCGGGCGACGGCGATCTCGGCCGGGTCGGCGTCCTCGGGGAGGATCCGCTCGTCGGCGATCGGCGACACCCAGGCGTGCTCGGGCAGCATCTGCCCCAGGTACTGCTCCTCGGGCGGCGACGCCGGCCCCAGCTCCATCGGCCGGGCCCGGCGGCTGCGCCCGCGCAGCATGTCCAGGCAGACATTCGTCGCAATCCGGTACATCCAGGACCGCACGCTGGAGCGGCCCTCAAACTTGTCAGCGGCCTGCCAGGCCCGTACCAGGGTGTCCTGGACGGCGTCCTCCGCCTCGAAGGCGGAGCCCAGCATCCGGTAGCAATAGCCGGTCAGCTCGCGGCGGTAAGCCTCGAGGCTTTCCGGGCTGATATCGGCGTGGACGGTCTCAGTGACAGCAGCCATGCACCCGAGTCTACGAACCGGTACTGACAGCCGGCTGCTTCCGCCTAATTCAGGGCGCTGATCAGGGCTTTCGCGACGGCGGTGGACTTGGGGAACGAGCTGCCGTTGCCGCTGGGGTCGCCGCCGTGCACGTCGACGATCCAGCTGCCGGACTGGACGTCGAACTGGGTGCCGTCACCCGCGGCACGGTCGCCGACGCCGCTGAAGGTCTTGGGAGTTTCGCCGCCGTCCTCCTTCAGGGTGCCCAGCGCCTCGGTCCAGGCTGCGGCCCCCGAGCCGCTGCTGACGATGATGTACATCGGGATCGGCGCGGTGGTGGTGGCGTAGCTGCACATCCCGCTCGACGAGGTGGCCTTGGTGTAGGTAACGCCCACCAGGGCTGAGGCCTGCTTCGCGCTCAGCAGCGAGCACACATCTACCGACTTGCCCGCGGCCGACTGGGTGGCAGCCGGGCTGGCCGCGGCGTCGCCCGCTGAACTCCCGGAGCCGCCTCCCGAGCTGGCCGCCGGGCTGCCCCCGCAGGCGGCCAGGGCGATCAGGCCAAGGCCGGCGGCCAGCTGGAGGGCGGCTGGCCGCCAGGCCCGCTGCATCGTCATCTTCGGTGTCCTCTCGGTACAGGGCAGGAGCCCCGATCGAGAATCCCCCGCCACCTGTGCTGACGTACCGAGCCAACTAGCAGGCCGTAACGTCCGCGTAATGCCTGCGGCGGCCCGCGCCCGGTCCCCCGCAGCGGGCCGCGCGGCCGCGCCCGGAGTGCCTGCAGATTGGGCCCGCCGCGCGATTGCACGCAGGCGTAAGCTTCGCGGTGAAAGGTTCGGATTACGCAACGCCATATCCATCCCGGCCACTCGGGGGGCACGGCCCGGCATGGGGGGAGGTCGCCAACCGTGTGGCCGGCAAGGCGGCGCCTGCAGCGACTGGAGCAGGAGGTCGCCGAGGCGAGAGTCGCTCAGGCTGCCCTGCAGCAGCGGCTGGCTGCCTTCGAGCAGATCGCGGCGGCAGCCGGGGCACCCGTGACTCCCGGCGATGCCGCTGCTGACGACACCTCCGGCCAGCCGGTCCCGGCCACGCTGCTCGCCGCGGCGCGCGAGGCGCAGGAGAAGGGCTCCCCCGTGCGGCTTCCGGTGAACGGCGGCGAGGTCATCGCGGTGATCGGGGACGAGGGCGGCGACCCGCGCGAGTGGTGGGCGGCGATCCACCGGCTGGCGGCCCGGCTGCGGAGCGCATCATGATCCGGATCGAGCGGGTCCAGCTGCCGCCGGGACTGCGCGCGCTGGCCGACCGCGACACCAACGGCAACCTGATCATTTATGTCTCGGCTGAGCTGGACGCACGGCGGCAGCGGGCGGCCGTCATGGAGGCGGTGCGCGCCTCGCGCCGGGCGGGCTGGCGGGTCGTGCTGCCGGGCCTGGTGGTGGCGCTGGCCGGGGTGCGGATGCTGCTGCGCGGCGTGGTGCACTCGGTGCGCACGCAGCTGGCGGCGTGGAGCGCGGTCGCCGCGGGCACGGCCGGCGCGGCCGCGATCGCGGTGCTCGTGGTGGTCACCGGCCATCCGCACGGGGCGGCTGGCGATGCCCAGCCGCAGCCGGGCGGCGTGAGCGTGCCCGCCGTCGGCGCGACCGGCGCGACGCGCAGCTCACCTGCCCGCCCCGGTGGGCAGGTGACACCGCCCGGCCCCAGCGGCTCGGCACCCGGCGCGCCGGGTGGCCCGGTCACCGGGCCGTCCGGGCCGCCCTCGGCACCGCCACCCGGCGGGCCGTCGTCGGCGCCCAGCCCGACGCCGTCCTCACCTGGCTCGCCCGGATCACCGCCCCCGCCGACGCCGACGCCGACCGCGACGGCGACCCCGACTCAGCCGGCCTCGCCGTCACCTTCGCCGACTCCGTCGCCGCCGAAGAAGGGCAAGCCGGGCACCTGCGTGATCGTGCTGGGCATCGAGGTCTGCGTGCCGCTGAGCCTCTCCCTCTCCGTTGGCCTCTGAGGCCGCTCCGTCTCCGCTGGCCTGTGACTGGCGGGCCGCTGACTGCTGATCGGTGCGCGACTGTCTCTGCGGGCGGAGCTCATCGGGCCTGACCGGGGGCAGCCGGCAGGTCAGGCCCGGCGGCGTTCCCGCTCACCGCCGTCGTCCTGCTGCTCCCGCCAGTTGCGGGCCAGCGCGATGAGGCCGCGCACCACGTCGGGCGGCAGGCCGGGGACCTCGGCGATGTGCTGCAGGGTCGGGTCGTCGTAGTGCGGGACAGCCGGGCTGTCCACTGCCAGCGCCGGCTCGCCGCCGGCCAGGATCTGCCGGCAGGAGCCGGGCCGCCAGCCCAGGTGGTTGTCCAGAGCACCCAGCGTGCTGGCGGACACGCGCTTGCCGTTCTCGACCTTCCCGAGCGTCCGGTCGGTCACGCCCGTCACGGCAGCCAGCGCCCGGCGGTCGCGCATGCCCAGGGCAATGCGCCGCGCCACGACATAGTCGCCGAGGCGCTTCCAGTTCTCCTCTGCCATGCCCTCATCCTGCCGGAAGATTTCAGAAAGTTCCAGCAGATCCATAACTTTAGAAGCGGATTTTCTCTGCTAAATTACCACAAATAATCCAGGACAGGTCTGATCATGGGAGAACAGTTCCGACTTCACGTTGACATCTCTTCCTATTTCTTCCTACGCTTGCGACATGTCAGCAGCCAGGGCGGTGGGGGAACCTCGCAGGCGAACGCGGCTCGCCGCGGTCGCCGCGGCGGGAGCAGTATCCGCAGCGGGAGAGGCCGACCAGGCGATCGGCGAGCTGTACCGGGCGCATTACCGGCAGCTCGTGCGGATCGCGGCGCTGCTGGCGGGTCAGCCGGGCCAGCCCCGCGAGGCCGGCCCGGCTGACCACGCCCGCTCCGGGCAGGTCCGGGTCTCGGGGGAGACCGGGCCTGTCCGGCAGGCGGCAGCGGGTCAGGCGGGTCGGGCGGAGCAGCCGGAGCAGGCGGAGCAGATCGTGCAGGACGCCTTCGTCGGCCTGCATGCCGCGTGGTGTCAGGTGGGGGATCGCCGCGCGGCGCTGGCTTACCTGCGCCGGTCGGTACTGGCCGGGACGCGGGCGGCTGCCCGCCCAGTCGTCCCGTTCCGGCCAGCCGCCGGCCAGCCCGGCGCCGGCAGCAAGCCCGCCCCCGGCACCGAGCCTGCCCCCGGCAGCAAGTCCGCCCCCGGCACCGAGCCCGGTGGCAATGCCGCCCTGGCAGGCGCCCGGCAGGACGCTCTGCTGGCCGCCATCGGCGCGCTGCCGGGCGGGCAGCGTGAGGCGCTGATCCTGGCCCTGTACGCCAGCCTGCCGATGCCGGACATCGCCGCGGCCATGGACGTCAGCCCGGACGCGGCCGCCTGGCACCTGACGGCGGCGAAGACCGCGCTGCGCGGCATCGCCGCCGGCTAGTCCCGGCGGCCGCTTTGTCCCGCGGCCGCACCGCGGGAACCCGCCCGGCTATGCGCCCCGCAGCCGGGTGCTGGCCAGTTCCGCACCCTGAGCCAGGGTGCCGAGCTTGGCCCAGGCGATCTGCGGGTGGACCCGGCCGCCGAGGCCGCAGTCGGTCGAGGCGATCACGTTCTCCGGGCCGACCGCGCTGGCGAAGCGGGCGATCCGGTCGGCCACCAGCTCGGGGTGCTCCACCACGTTCGTCGAGTGGCTGACCACGCCGGGCAGGATGACCTTGCCCGCGGGCAGCCGGACGTCCTGCCACACCTTCCACTCGTGCTCGTGCCGGACGTTGGCCGCCTCGAACGAGTAGGCGCCGGCGTTGATGGCGAGCATGACGTTCACGATGTCGGCCATCGGGATGTCGGTGGTGTGCGGGCCGTGCCAGCTGCCCCAGCACAGGTGGAACCGGATCCGCTCGGGCGGCAGGCCGCGGATGGCGTGATTGAGCGCCTCGACCCGGACCATGGTGAAGCGCTGGTAGTCCTCGACGGTCGGCGCGGGGTTGACCTGGTCCCAGTTCTCGGCGATGCACGGGTCATCGAGCTGCAGGATGAGCCCGGCGTCGATGATCGCCTGGTACTCCTCGCGCATCGCGTCCGCGCAGGCGTACAGCAGCTCTTCCTCGGTGGCGTAGTACTCGTTGCCGAACCGTGAGCAGCTGCCCGGCGCAACCGCGTTCATGTAGCCGTCGCGGATCCCGGCCGCGTCCAGCGCCGCCCGGAAGTGCGCGATGTCGCGCAGGACCGCCTCACGCCCGGTGTAGGTGACCGGGCCGCGGCACACCGGCGTCATCCGGTTGGGCCGGTTGGGCAGCGCCACGCCCGAGCTCGGGTCGCTGTAAGCGTCGGCGAACGCCAGCCAGTCCCGGCGCTGGTCGAAGCTGGACAGCACGACCGCGCCCGGCTGGTGCTGCTCCTGGCGGACGGCCATCAGCCCGGTCTCGGCCAGCTCCAGCCCGCCCAGCCGCTGGAACACATACGTCCACCAGGAGCCGAAGTCATAGCGCTGGCCCATGGTGTGCCCGTACTCGCCGTCGTTGACCACGTCGATGCCGGTGTCCCGCTGGCGTGCGACCACCCGGCCGACGGCGACGGCCAGGTCCGCCTCGTAGCCGGCCTCGTCGGCCAGCTCCCCCGCCGCCCGCAGCCGGCTGGCCTCGATCAGGTCCTCCGGCCGGGGCAGGCTGCCCGCGTGACTGGTCAGGATGCGGTCCGGCATCGGTCCTCCCGCGGGGTGGGGGCGGGGACAGAGCCGGGGATATGCGCCCGGTTTGTCCTGCCCGCCACACTACGCGCGCGGGGACCTCGCGTCAGGTGGCCTTGATCAGGCCGATGACGTGGCCCTCCGGGTCGTGCGCGACGCCGATCTCGACGCCCTCCATGACCTTGTCCGGGCCCATCAGCCGGGCGCCGCCCAGGGTCTCCACCTTGGCCAGGGCCTCCTCGACGTCGGGGACCTCGACGTAGACCGTGGTGTGGCCGGGCATCCCGTCGGGCATCTGGCCAATCCCGCCGCCGATCCCGACACCCTGGCTGCTCAGGTTCTCCGACCGGTCAACCGTGCCGTAATTCCACTGGTTGTCGGCATTGACGGACCAGCCGAACAGCTGACCGTAAAACGCGCGAAGCTTCTCGGCGTCCTGCCCCATGATCTCGAAATGTACGACTGCGCCACCCATATAACTGCCTCCCGTGGATGTGGTTACCTGGCGCTGCTCTCGCGGCCGCTGCCCCCCGCGCCGCCCGGCTGGCCCGCTGCGCTGTCCTGATCGCCAGAACGCCCTGTTACAGGCCGGTTAACCGGTCGCCAGCCGCCCCGGCAGGCACGGTAATGTGCCCGGAGCGTTACTTTGCGCTCCCGCGGCCAGCGTCCAGTTCTGCTCATGCCCGGGAATCACAGCTGCATGCGCGCAGCTCGCATGCCTGACAGGAGGATTCACGGTGCCAGTGCAGCAGGCCAGCCGACTACGGAACGTGCGCTACGACATCCGGGGTCCGGTCCTGCGGCGAGCTCGCCAGCTCGAGGCTGACGGGCACCAGATACTCAAGCTCAACCTCGGAAACCCCGCGCCGTTCGGCCTGCACGCCCCCGACGCGGTTATCCGCGACGTCGTGCAGAACATCGGCGAGGCGCAGGGCTACAGCGACGCCCGCGGAATCCACGCCGGCCGGCTGGCGGTGGCCCAGGCCTTCGAGCGTAACGGGGTGGCCGGTGTCACTCCCGATGACGTGGTGCTCGGCAACGGGGTGTCGGAGCTCATCGTGATGGCGCTGCAGGCGCTGCTCGACCCCGGCGACGAGGTCCTGGTGCCCAGCCCGGACTACCCGCTGTGGACCGGCGCGATCAATCTGTGCGGCGGCCGCGCGGTGCATTACCGGTGCGATGAGGCCGAGAGCTGGAGCCCGGACGTGGAGCACGTCGCCGCGCAGATCAGCGAGCGGACCCGGGCCCTGGTGATCATCAACCCGAACAACCCGACCGGCGCGGTCTACTCGCGGCAGACGCTGACTCGGCCTGCTGGAACTGGCCCGGCGGCACGGCCTGCTGGTGCTCACCGACGAGATCTACGACCAGATCCTGTACGAGGACGCGGTGCACCTGCCGGCCGCCGCGCTGGCCCCGGACCTGGTGGTGCTGACCCTCGGCGGGCTGTCCAAGACCTACCGGCTGGCCGGATTCCGGTCCGGCTGGCTGGTCATCTCCGGGCCGCGAGCACGAGGCCGCCGACTACCTGGACGGCCTGGAACTGCTGGCCAACATGCGGATGTGCGCCAACGTGCCCGCGCAGTACGCCATCCAGACCGCGCTCGGCGGCGAGCAGAGCATCGCCCACCTGCTCGAGCCCGGCGGCCGGCTCCGCGACCAGCGCGACTCTCGCCTGGCAGAAGATGACCGAGATTCCCGGCGTGCACTGCGTCCAGCCGGCCGGCGCGCTGTACCTGTTCCCGCGCCTCGACCCGGACGTCTACAAGATCATCGATGACCAGCAGATGGTGATCGACCTGCTGGAGCAGCAGCACATGCTGCTCACCCACGGCACCGGCTTCAACCTGCCGACCACCGATCACCTGCGGCTGGTGTTCCTGGCCCCGGTGGCCACCCTGGACGACGCGATCGGCCGGCTGGCCAGCTTCCTCGACGGCTACCACCAGTAACCAGCTCCGGCCGCCCGCAGCCCGTGCCGGCGGCCAGCGAAGGCCCCGGCGGATCTCCGCCGGGGCCTTCTCGCTGCCTTGTTCCGGCTCGCCAGGGTCCCCGCCGGATGCGCAGGCAGATGTCCGCAAGATCATTTAACTGCGCTCTGCGGGGGCCTGATAACGGTTTGTTCATATGTCCGCGTGATGCCTAGCTTGCCCGCCTGAGCCGGTGATAGGGATTGGCTGGGCATTTGCTCAGAGCCGCAGCCATTTACGGGGGCTGGGCCTGCCGTCGGGGAGGCATTCTCCCCAGGCGATGAGGAGGCAGCGTGCGCACATTCGCTCGTCCGCGGTCAGGCCGGGTCCTCGGCCTGACCGCGATTCTCACTGTCGCGGGCCTGGCCTGCGGGTCCGGCTTGCCGGCGCTGGCCGCGCCAGCCGGGCACGCGGCGCGCAGCGGGCCCGCGGCGCACGCTGCCCCCGCGGCGCACCCGGCGGCGATCAGCCGCACCGCGGGCCGCGCGCGCACCCGGCGGCTGCTGCTGGTCACCGGTGACCAGCTGACGATCCGGTCGCAAGGGTCCCGGCGGCTGATCGCCGATCACGCCGCCGCCACGGGCGACCCGATGATCAGCATGCGGCACGGCAGCAGCATCACCGAGGTCCCCGCGGCCGCGCTGCCCTACCTCGGCCGCGGCCTCAGCCCGGCCCTGTTCCAGCTCAGCGCCCTGGAGAAGGCGGAGTCCGGCGGACGACTGCCGGTCCGGGTCCGCTTCTCCGGGAGCCTGCCGCAGATCCCCGGCCTGACCGTGACGTCCTCCGGCCCGGGCGCGGCAACTGGCTACCTGACCGCCGCCTCGGCGCCCGCCTTCGGCGCCGCGCTGCTGCGCCAGTACGCCGCCGACCACGCGACCGGCCGCTACGGAACCGACGGCCTGTTCGGCCACGGCGTGAGCATCACCCCCGCGGGCGCTGGCCCGGTGGCCGCGGCCCGCAGCGCGCCCGCCGCAGTGCACCCCGCGTTCAAGATGCACACCCTGACCGTGCACGGCACCAACCTGGCCGGCAAGCCGGACACCGGCGATGACATCTTCATCGTCAGCGCCGACGCCATCGCCCGGTTCGATGGCCTCAGCGAGAACGACAACTTCTTCTTCCACGGAGCCGCGAAGTTCAGCATGCCCGCCGGGCACTACTGGGCCATCGCGACGTTCTTCAAGTTCACCAGCTCCGGCGGCAGCATGCGCTTGGTGGTCGTGCCGCAGTTCCGGGTCGCGGGCGCGCACAGCGTGCTGCGGATCTCCGAGAAGTCGGCCAGCAGCAAGATCACCATGTCCACGCCGCGGCCAGCGCAGAACTTCCAGTCCACCTTCGAGATTGACCGCGGCGCGGCGCACGGCGGGGGCTTCTCCTTCTCGACGGGCTGGGACGACCCGCTGTCGGCGTGGGTGAACACCACCACCCGCAAGCCCACCGTCGGCACGCTGCGCACCTTCACCTCGGCCATGCTGCTCTCACCGCCCAAGGCGGCCGCCAGCTACGCCTACAACCTCGACTTCCCCGGCCCGGCCGGGATCATCCCGCCGCAGCACTTCAGCGCCGGGAAAACCGCGCGGGTCACCGAGCGGTATTACCAGGACAAGGCGACTGACCAGTCGGGCTGGGTCACTTTCGGCGGCACGGCCGCGCAGCTGGCCTTCGAGTTCCTGGAGATCGCGCCCATCTCGATGCCGCAGGTGCAGACCCAGTACTTCACCGCCGCGCCGAAGATCATGTGGCAGAACCAGATCTGGACCAACCTGAACCAGTTCTTCGCCGGCTTCTTCACCGACGACCTGCGCGTCTACCAGCCCGGTCAGCACCAGTCACAGGACTGGAACCGCTACCCGCTGCACCCGGCGCAGGACACCGCCCTGGGCGGTGCGGCGGCCGTGTTCCCGACGTTCACCTCGGCCGCCCGGCTCGGCAACCAGCTCGAGCTCAACCAGACCCCGTGGAGCGACAACCAGTTCGGTCATCTCGGCGGCGGATTCTTCTCCAACGGCAATGCCGCCACCACCGGCAGCTACGTCATCGACCAGAACGGCAGGCAGATCGCCAAGGGCAACGCTCTGAACGGCGTCCCGTTCCTCAAGCTCAGCGCCAAGCCGTCGACCATCCGGTACACGCTGCGCGCGGCCCGGTCCGGCGGCGGGTTCTTCCGGCTGTCGCCGAGCAGCACCACGGTGTGGACCTGGCACTCGAAGCGGGACACCACCGCCACGGTCCCGAAGGCGTGGGTCTGTGGCTTCGAGATCGTGGGCAACCAGGTCCGGCTCGTCCGGCGCTGCGCCGTGCAGTCGCTGCTCACCCTGCAGTACCTGGTGCACGGCCAGGGGCTGAACGGCCTGACCCAGCCCGGCCCGCAGACGATCAGCCTGCACGTCGGTCACATCCAGCTCGGCGGGTCAGCCGCCATCACCAGTGCGACCGCCCAGGTCTCTTACAACGACGGCGACAGCTGGACCCCGGCCACCGTCACCGCGGACGGCAGCGGCCATTACACGATCACCTATAACGCGCCTGCGGGGGTCGATGTGTCCCTGAAGGTAGCCGCCTCCGATGCGAAGGGAAGCTCGATCACCGAGACCCTGATCCGCGGCTACGGAGTCGGGCAATGACCCGCCGGGCCCGGCACCAGCCCGCCCCGCCCGTACCGTCGAGCCACCAGGGAGCAACGCAGATGAAGGTGACCGGGGGCTCGCGCGGCTGGCGGCCCGTCCTGACAGCAGCAACCGCCGGGCGCACCCGGCGGACGCTGGCCGTGGTGGCCGGCCTCCTGGCGGCCGGCGGCCTGGTGGCCGCGGCCGTTCCCGGCGCCGCGGCGCCGCCGCCGCCGCGCCGGCGACCCAGGCCGGCCCGGCCGCCCGCGCGGCAGCCCGGGTCTCCGATCCCAGCGCCGCACTGGCCCGCGCCACGCTGGCCAGCACCCCCGTGGTCAAGGCCGCGGCCGGGCCCAGCAGCCAGCTGCGCGCGGCCTGCCCGGCCGCGCGGCCCGGGCACCTGCGCTGCTACTCGCTGTACCGGCCGCAGTACGCGGTCAACCAGGCGCTGGTGCACGGGGACGTGACCCACCCCGTCGGCTGGGGAGCCAGGACGCTGGAGCGCGCCTACCGGCTCCCGGTCAGCCGCACCTCGCACCAGACCATCGCGGTGTCGATCGCCTTCCGCACGCCGAAGCTGGCGAAGTACCTGAAGATCTACCGCGAGCACTACGGGCTGCCGCCGTGCGGGACCGCCAGCGGCTGCCTGCGGATCGTCAACCAGCACGGCAAGGCCAGGCCCGCCGCGCCGGACGGGACCGGCTCGGGCTGGGACCTCGAGGTGACGCTCGACGTGTCGATGATCTCCGCGGCCTGCCCGCACTGCCGGATCCTGGTCGTGGAGGCGAACAGCACCGGCGACAAGGACCTGGCGCAGACCGATACCACCGCGGCCCGGATGGGCGCCGCGGTGATCAGCAACAGCTACGGCCAGCGGGAGAACGGCCTGGCCATGAAGTTCCGGCACGACTACGTGCACCACGGCCACATGACCGTGGTGTCCTCGGGCGACAGCGGCTACGACGCAGCCAACTTCCCGGCCAACCTGGCCGGGGTGACCGCGGTCGGCGGCACGCAGCTGCGCCGGGCGCATAACGCCCGCGGCTTCACCGAGCAGGTCTGGAACGACCCTGACCTGTTCGCCGCGGCCAGCAGCGGCTGCTCGGCCTACGTCGGCAAGCCGGCCTGGCAGCATGACGCGCACTGCCCGGGCCGGACCGTGGCCGACGTGTCCGCCATCGCCGCCGACGTGCCGATCTTCAACGCCACCTACGGCGGCTGGGTCACCGTGGCCGGCACCAGCGCCGCGGCGCCGTTCGTGTCTGGCGTCTACGGGCTGGCCGGCAACGCGCGGCAGCTGAGCCCGCGCCACCTGTACACCCACCGCGGTGACTTCTTCGACGTCACCCACGGCAACAACGTGCTGCTCGACACCCCGAAGGGGGCCTGCGGCCGCGACTACCTGTGCGTGGCCAGGAAGGGCTACGACGCCCCGACCGGCCTGGGCACCCCGGACGGCATCGCCGGGTTCTGAGGCCGCCCGGCACGGCGTTGCCGGCAGTCCGGGTCACCCGCCGGGTGGCCCGGACTGCCGCATTTG
Source organism: uncultured Actinomycetota bacterium (assembly GCA_963780555.1). Taxonomy (GTDB): domain Bacteria; phylum Actinomycetota; class Actinomycetes; order Streptosporangiales; family Streptosporangiaceae; genus DASUBV01. The sequence goes on from CAWACD010000002.1 coordinate 3,334,883, forward strand.
CGGCCAGTTAGCCTGTCCCGGTGACCAACGTGACGAACGTGAGCAGCGCGCGCAGTCAGCAACTGGAGGTCGACGGGCGGCCAGCCAGCCTGGAGCAGGTGTGGGGGCTGGACCTGAGCACCCGTAGCCACTTCACCGCGATGCAGGTACGCGGCCGCGCGACCCTCGGCCTGGAGTTTCACCTGAGCCCGGCTGGACGCCTCCTCGCGCGAGATGTTCGGCACCGGCCTGGACGGCGACCGGGTCCGCGGCTACATCCGGCATGCCCTGGGCGACGACATCGCCGACGCCTCCGTGCGCGTGCACGTGTTCCGCCCCGGCGGGCCGCCGCCAGCGGGACGGGCGAGGTCAGCGTCCTGGTGTCGGTCCGCCCGCCCGCGGCGCCCCCGGGCCGCCCGCAGCGACTGCAGCTGGTGACCTACCAGCGGCCGCTGGCCCACCTCAAGCACAGCAGCAGCTACGGCCAGAGCTACTTCGGCACCCTGGCCGAGGCCAGCGGCTTCGACGACGCGCTGTTCGCCAGCCCCGGCGGGGCCATCAGCGAGGGCTCGATCGTCAACATCGCCTTCGCCGGCGACGGCGAGCTGAGCTGGCCGGATGCGCCGGCGCTGCGCGGCGTGATGATGCAGGTGCTGCAGCGCGAGCTGACCCGAGCCGGGCTGCCCTGGCGGTACCGGCCGGTGCACGTCGCCGACCTGCCCCGGTTCAGCGGCGCGCTGGTCACCAACTCGCACGGGCTGGCCGCCGTCGCCGAGATCGGCGAGACGAAGCTGGACGCTGACGACCCGGTCGTGACCGCCGCGGCCCGGGCGCTGGCGGCGGCCCCGTATGACCCGGTCTGAGCGGGTCACGGCAGGCTGGGCAGGGTAGGAGCCCCTACGGCAGCGCGCCGGTGCCGGCGCGCCCGGAGAAGGAGAAAGCATGAAGGCAGCCCGCCTGCACGCGGTGGGTGACCTGCGGGTCAGTGACGAGCCGGCGCCGGAGCCCGAGCCGGGCCGCCCCCTGGTCCGGGTGACCGCGATCGGGATCTGCGGCTCGGACCTGCACTGGTTCTCCGACGGCGGGATCGGCGACGCGGTGGTGCGCAGCCCGCTGGTGCTCGGCCACGAGGCCGCCGGGGTGATCGCCAGCGGGCCGCGGGAGGGCCAGCGGGTGGCCATCGACCCGGCCATCCCGTGCGGGCACTGCGACCCGTGCCTGCGCGGCTACCGCAACCTGTGCGTCAACATCGTGTTCGCCGGGCACGGCAGCCAGGACGGTGCCATGCGCGAGTTCCTGACCTGGCCCGACGCGCAGCTGCACCAGCTGCCCGAGGAGATCTCCGACGCCGGCGGCGCCGTCCTGGAACCGCTGGGCGTGGCCATCCATGCCACCGATCTGGGCCACCTGCCGCTGGCCGGCTCCGCCGTGGTGGTCGGCTGCGGGCCCATCGGGCTGCTGCTCATCCAGGTCCTGCACGCCGCCGGGGCCAGCTCGGTGATCGCCTTCGACCCGCTGCCGCACCGGCGCGCCGCCGCCGAGCGGTTCGGCGCCGACGCGGTCGCCGACCCCGGCGACGTCGCCCTGCCCGACCTGGTCGGCCCCGGCGTGGACGTCGCGTTCGAGATCGCCGGCACCGACTCGGGCGTGCAGCTGGCCATGGAGGCCGCCCGGCCGGGCGGCCGGGTGGTGCTGGGCGGCATCCCCGGCGACGACTGGACCCGGTTCCGGGCCTCAACGGCCCGGCGCAAGGGCCTGACCATCGCCCTGGTCCGGCGGATGAACGAGGTCTACCCGCGGGGCATCGCGCTGGCCGCGGCGGGCAAGGTCGAGCTGGACGGCGTCGTCACCGACCGGTACCCGCTGGCGAAGGCGCCCGAGGCGTTCGCCGAGGCAGTCCGGCGCACCGGCCTGAAGGTGCTCATCGAGCCCGGCACGGATTAGCCCAGGGGGCCACCCCCTGGAACCCCCAGTAACGGGCGGGAGGGAGCGCCATGCCCGACCTGTTCGCCGCGCCGCGGATCACCGCCGAGCACCGGCCGGACGGGACGATCGTGCTGCGGTCGGCGCAGGAACTGGCCGCGCACGACGTCACCGTGCTGGCCAGCCTGCGCCGCTGGGCCGCCGCCGACCCCGGCCACCCGCTGGCCGCCGAGCGGCCGCCCGGCGGCGGGCCGTGGCGGATGCTGAGCTACGGCGAGGCGGCAGCCGCAGCCGAGGCGGCCGGGCAGGGCCTGCTGGAGCTGGGCCTGGGCCCCGGCCGGCCCCTGCTGGTGCTGTCCGGCAACTCCGCCGACCACCTGGTCCTCTCGCTGGCCGCGATGACGGCCGGGATCCCGGTGGCGCCGGTCAGCGCCGCGTACTCGCTGCAGTCCCGCGACCATGCCCGGATCCGGCAGATCGCCGCGCTGATCAGGCCGGGAGCGGTGTTCGCCCGGGACGCCGCGCCGTTCGCGGCCGCCCTGGCCGCGCTGGACGGGATCCCGGTCATCACCGGCGGCCCGGCCGATGCCGCGCCGGCCTGCGGCGCGGTCACGCTCGCCGGGCTGACGGCCCGCTCCCCCGGCCCGGAGGTCCGCGCCGCCTACGCCGCCATCGAGCCGGGCACCGTGGCCAAGATCCTGTTCACCTCCGGCTCCACCGGCACGCCCAAGGGCGTGCTGAACACCCACGGGATGCTGGCCGCCAACCAGCAGATGATCCGCCAGGGCTGGCCGTTCCTGGCCGCCGAGCGGCCGGTCATCGTCGACTGGCTGCCGTGGAGCCACACCTTCGGCGGCAACCACAACGTGAACCTGGTGATCGCCAGCGGCGGCACTCTCTACATCGACGGCGGGCGGCCCGCACCGGGCCTGTTCGCCCAGTCGCTGGCCAACCTGGCCGAGGTCGGTCCGACGATCCACTTCAACGTGCCGGCCGGATATGCGCAGCTGATCCCGGCGCTGGAGACCGACCCGCAGTTCGCCCGGCAGTTCTTCGCCCGGCTGCGGCTGGCCTTCAACGCCGGCGCAGCGCTGCCGGCCGCGCTGCGCCAGCGGCTGGCGGCCGTCGCGCTGGCCACGACCGGCCGCCCGGTGCCGGTCACCACCTCGTGGGGACTGACCGAGACCGCGCCCGCGGTGACCGCCGCCTACGACGCCGACGACCCGGCCAGCGTCGGGGTGCCGCTGCCCGGCGCCGAGGTCAAGCTGGTCCCGGTGCCTGACGGGTATGAGATCCGGGCCCGCGGCCCGAACGTCACGCCGGGCTACTTCGGGCGGCCCGACCTCACCGCCGCGGCCTTCGACGAGGAGGGCTTCTACCGGACCGGCGACGCGGTACGGCTGCTGGCCAGCGGCGACCCCCGGCACGGGGTGGCGTTCCGGGGCCGGCTGGCCGAGGACTTCAAGCTGCTGACCGGCACTTTCGTGCGTGTCGGCGCCGTGCGCACGAGCCTGCTGTCAGCAATCCCGCTGCTGGCCGACGCGGTCATCGCCGGCGAGGGCCGGTCCTGCCCTGGCGCGCTGGCCTGGCTGAATGCGGCCGAGGCCCGCGCCGTGCTGGACCGTAACCCGGCTGGCGGCGGCCCCGTCGTCACCGACCCCGGGCTGCTGGCCCGGCTGGCCGCCGCGCTGGCCGCGTACCGCCCGGACAGCGGCTCGGCCGGCCGGGTCGACCGGCTGCTGATCATGAGCGCGCCCGCCGACCTGGACCGCGGCGAGATCACCGACAAGGGCTACCTGAACCAGCGCCAGGTACTGGCGCAGCGAGCGGACCTCGTCGAGCTGCTGTATGCCGACCCGCCGGGGCCCGGGGTCATCGTGCGCGGGGTGCCGCGCGAGCCTGGCTTGGCCTAGGCTCGAAGGCGTGATCCCCGCCGTGCCCGCCGCGACGGCCACCGGGCCGGAGCTGGCCAGGCGGCTGGCCGAGGACGGCTATGTCGTCGTCTCCGACCTGATGCCGCCGCAGGACGTGGCGGCCGCCCGCGCCGACCTGGGCCGCATCCTGCAGGTCACGCCGACCGGGCGCAACGCCTTCGAGGGCCACTCCACCCAGCGCATCTACGCGCTGTTCGCCAAGACCCGCACCTTCGACCAGGCCGCGACGAACCCGCTGCTGCTCGAGGTGCTCGACCAGGTCCTCGGCCACTACCAGCTCAGCGCCCCGGTGGGCATCCGCATCGGGCCCGGCGAGAAGGCCCAGATCCTGCACCGCGACGACGCGATCTACCCGCTGCCGCAGCCCTGCCCGCCGGTCGTGGTCAACACGATGTGGCCGCTGGATGAGTTCACCGCCGCCAACGGCGCCACCCGGCTGGTCGCGGGCAGCCACGCCTGGCCGCCCGGCCGCCAGCCGGCCGCAGCTGACGCCGTCATCACCGCCACCATCTCCCCCGGCTCGGCCATGTTCTACCTGGGCAGCCTGTGGCACGGCGGCGGCGCCAACACCACGGGCGCGTCCCGGCTCGGCGTGATCCTGGAGTACGCGGCGGGCTGGCTGCGCCCGCAGGAGAACCACTGCCTCGCCGTGCCCCGCGCCGTCGCCCGCGAACTGCCGCAGCGGCTGCAGGAACTGCTCGGCTACAACATCTACCCGCCGTTCGTCGGCTATGTCGACGGCGCGCACCCCCGCAAGGTCCTGACCGCCGGCGACTAGCCGGCGGTCCACGGGGGCACCCACGTCCCCGGCCCGCGCGGGCCGGGCTGGCGAGCGCGGGTGTAGTCGCGCAGGGCGGCCAGGCCAGGGTGGGAGTTGCCGGCGTGCCAGAGCAGCGCATGCGGGTAGACCGGGGCCGGGCCGCGCACCGGGACGCGCCGCAGGTCGTAGTGCGCGGGCCACAGCAGCCGGGTGTACTCGCCGGTCAGGGTCGCCACCTCGTCCGACTCCGCCAGCACGTCCAGCAGGTGCCCGGTGCCGAAGTTGGGGCCGACCGGGTCGATGGTGAGCCCGAACTCCGCGGCCAGGCTCTCGTAATAGGCCGTCCACTCCGTGCCCGGCAGCAGCCCCGGCATCCAGATCCGGTGCCCGGCCAGCCCGGCCGGCGTGACCGACGACGCGCCGGCTAGCCGGTGGCCGGGCCCGGTGAGCAGCATGTGCGGTTCGTCGATGGCGGGCAGCACCTCGACGCCGGACGGCAGCGGCCCGCGGCCGGGCGTGGTCACCGCGCGGAACGACGCGTCGATCTCCCCGGCCTCGATAGCGGCGATGGCCACGTCGGCGCCGGCGCCGGCGATGGTGACGACGTCCAGCTCAATGTCGGGGTGCGCCCGGTGGAAGTCGCGGATCAGCGCGCCCGCCGCGATCCGGCGGCTGATCACGTCGACGCGCAGCGCCCGGCGGCCGGGCCGCACCGAGTCGGAAGCGCGCTGCTCGGCTCGCAGCAGCTCGCGGGCATGCGGCAGGAAGGCCTGGCCGCCGAGGGTCAGCTCGGCACCGCGCGGGGTGCGGGTGAACAGCCGCACGCCCAGGTCCTTCTCCAGCGCGGCGATCCGCTTGGAGACCGCCTGCTGAGTCACCGACAGGGTGTCGGCGGCGAGCTGGAACTGGCCGCAGTCCGCGACGGCGGCGAACGTGCGCACGGCGTCGAGATCCACGGCGACACCCTAGGGGAACAACCGCTGGTTGTGGCTCGCCGGCGAGCCGGTTGTTTGAGCCGCGTCAGGGCCGGCCGGTTGGATTGCTCTACTATCTGCGAGCCTCCGGGACGCCCTAAAGGCGCCGTCTTCCCTCGTCGCAAGCTCCTCAGTCCAGACGGCGCCGGGCGTCCCTCCGGCTCGCTGGGGATCAACGCGGGGTTGTCCGGGGCGGAACAGCGAGAGGTGCGCAGCGCGGTGGCGGTAAGGCGGCGGCTGGGACGGCAGTTCGGCTGGCTGTGGGCGGCGTACGCGGTCAGCGCGTACGGGTCGGGTCTAGGGTTCGGCGCGTTCACGGTGATCGCGATCCGGGTCCTGCATGCCGGCCCGGCGCAGGTGTCGGCGCTGGCCGCGGCCGGGCTGGCGGTCGGGGCGGTGATTGCGGTGCCGCTCGGCCCGTGGGTCGAGTTCCGCCGCAAGCGGCCGGTGATGATGGCGATGGACCTGATCCGGTTCGCGGCGCTGGCCAGCATCCCGGCGGCCTACGCGCTGGGCTGGCTCACCTTCGCCCAGCTGCTGGTCGTGTCGGTGATCGCCGGGGCGGCGAAGATCGCCTTCCGGTCGGCCAGCGGCGCCTGCCTCAAGGAGCTCGTCCCGCCCGCGGACCTGATCGTCGCCAACGGCCGCTTTGAGTCCACGACCTGGACGTCCACAATCGTCGGGCCGCCGCTGGGCGGGCTGGCCATCGGCCTGCTCGGCCCTGCGGTGACCGTGGCGGCTGACGCGGTCAGCTACCTGCTGTCGGCGGCCGGGATCGCCGCGATCGGCGGCCGGGAGCCGCGCCCGCCGCGCCCCGCGGGATGAGACGCCGGCCGGCTGCGCGCCGACGGCCTGCTCGACGGCTGGCGCTACCTCCTGCGGCATCGCGAGCTGCGCCTGCTGTTCTATAACACCCTGCTGGTGAGCGGCCTGATCATGGCCACTGAGCCGCTCATCTCCGTGCTGATGCTGGGCCGCCTCGGCTTCGCGCCCTGGCAGTACGGCCTGGCGTTCGCCGTGCCGTGCACCGGCGGGCTGATCGGGGCGCGGCTGGCGCCCCGGCTGGTCGCCCGGGCCGGGCAGCACAAGGTCATGATGGCCGCCGGGGCGCTGCGGGCCTGCTGGCCGCTGGGGATGGTGTTCCTGCAGCGCGGCCCGGCCGGGATGGTGCTGGTCATGGTCGTCCAGTTCGGCCTGATCGCCTCCATCGGCGTGTTCAACCCGGTGCTCGCCAGCTACCGGCTGATCCAGGCCGACAACGACAAGGTGGCCCGGATGCTGTCAGCGTGGTCGGTGACCAGCAGCGCCACCATCGCCGCGCTGACCGTGCTGGGCGGCCTGCTGGCCGAGCTCACCGGGCCGCGGGTGGCGATCGGGGCCGCCGGGGTGGCCCTCCTGGGCACCCCGCTGCTGCTCCCCCGGCGAGCCGCGGCGCCGCGGCGGGCCAGCCCGCCAGCAACAATGGAGACGTGATCGAGATCGAGCCCGGCCCGTTTGAGGAGATGGTCGCGACCGCCCTCGACGGACTGCCGCCCGAGCTAGGCGAGATGATGCGAAATGTCGCCGTTACCGTGCAGCATGAGCCCGGTCCGCCGGGCTTGCTCGGGCTGTATGAGGGGATTCCGCTGACCGCCCGGAATACGAATTATGCGGGCGCGCTGCCGGACCGGATCACAATTTTCCGGCTGGCCATCTGCGCCATCTGCGACACCAGGGACCAGGTCGACGAGCAGGTGCGGCGCACGGTGATCCACGAGGTAGGGCACCACTTCGGGATCGGCGACGGCCGGCTGGAGGAACTCGGCTGGTAAGCCCGGCCCCGGCCGGCGGTCCCGCCGCTGGACAGCCGAGGAGTCAGGGATGGCGCCAGCGGCGCTCCGGTGGTGTTTAATGGTCACCGTTCGTAGTGAGCAGGAGAAGAGAAACATGACTGAAGGCACTGTCAAGTGGTTCAACGCCGAAAAGGGCTATGGCTTCATCGCCCCCGACGACGGCTCCGCTGACGTATTCGTGCACCACACCGCCATCAAGGCCGACGGGTACCGCACCCTGTCGGAGAACCAGCGGGTCGAGTTCACCGCCGGCCAGGGCCAGAAGGGCCCGCAGGCCGAGGAAGTCCGGCCGCTCTAGCAACTGCGCGCCCGGCCCGGGCCCGGTTGCGCACCATGCAGCCGTGTCCGCGCCGGTCCCGGCAGGTCACGGATGAGGCACTTCGCTGAAAGCGTGGCCCTCCGGGGCGCATACTTGTCTTGATGACTCCTTACCACGCCGGCCCTCGGCGCCCGTTGCCCGGCAGCCCCTTCAACGTTCAGGTGGCCATCGCCCCTCCCGAGAACTTTGTCGTGGATGACATGGTCACCCACGACAAGTACGGCCTGGGCACGGTCACGGCCGTCGAAGAGGGCATCGCCATCCAGGTGAATTTCGGCTCTCACGAGCGGCGGCTGAACATGCCGTGTGCGAAGCTGACCAAGCTCTGAGCTCCGCTGCGTGACGGCGGAGGGCGGGGGCTCGCCCGAGCGGGACGAGGGCGCCCGGGCTGCCCGGCTGCTTGCCGCCCAGGATCAGGCCGCTGAGCTGTTTGATGCCGTCGGGCAGCGCGGGCTTATTGCTCCCGGTGTCCGCGAGACCGAGGCCAGCAACGCCATCCGCGACCTGGCGGCCGACATGTTCGGCGTCAGCCGGTACTGGCACAAGCGGATCGTCCGGTCCGGGCCGAACACCCTGCACCCCTACCGGGAGAACCCGCCCGACCGGGTCATCGGCGCCGACGACATCGTGTTCTGCGACTTCGGCCCGATTTTCGAGCAGTGGGAGGCCGACTTCGGCCGGACCTTCGTGCTCGGCGGTGACCCGGTGAAGCTGCGGCTGCGGGACACGCTGCCGGAGGTTTTCGCGGCCGGCCGCGAGTACTTCGCCGCGCATCCCGGCATCACCGGTGAGCAGTTGTTCGCGAAGGTGACGGACCTGTCCCGCGCGGCGGGCTGGGAGTACGGCGGCCCGCATTCGGGGCACCTGATCGGTGAGTTCCCGCATGAGAAGATCGCCGGCGACCAGATCGGCTGCTACATCGCGCCCGGCAGTACCGAGCCGATGCGCCGCCTCGACCGGGCCGGGCAGCGCTGCCACTGGATCCTGGAGATCCACCTGGTCGACCGGGATCGCCAGATCGGCGGCTTCTACGAGGAACTCCTCGACCTTCCCTAGTCCCGCTAGAGCTTGGGGAACAGGCGGTCGGGCTGCTCGCCGTGCTCGAACACGCTGGCGGCCGAGCCGACGATCAGCGGGTCGGGCGAGCCGACGATGCTGGTGTCCTTGTCGGTGTAGTCCATGGCATGCAGCACGTAGCGCAGTGCCGCGATCCGGGCCCGCTTCTTGTCGTTGCTCTTGAGCACCGTCCACGGCGCGTCGGCCGTGTCGGTGTAGAAGAACATCGCTTCCTTGGCCTCGGTGTAGGCATCCCACTTGTCCAGCGAGGCCAGGTCCATGGGGCTGAGCTTCCAGCGCCGGACCGGGTCCACCTGCCGGGCGGCGAACCGGGTCCGCTGCTCGGTCCGGGACACCGAGAACCAGAACTTGATCAGGTGGATACCGCTGCGCACCAGCATCCGCTCCAGCTCCGGGGCCTCGCGCATGAACTCCATGTACTGGCCCGGCGTGCAGAAGCCCATGACCCGCTCGACGCCGGCCCGGTTGTACCAGGACCGGTCGAACATCACGATCTCGCCGGCCGCGGGCAGGTGCTCGATGTAGCGCTGGAAATACCACTGGCTGCTCTCGCGCTCGGTGGGCTTCTCCAGCGCCACGACACGGGCGCCGCGGGGGTTGAGGTGCTCGGTGAACCGCTTGATGGTGCCGCCCTTGCCGGCCGCGTCGCGGCCCTCGAACAGCAGCACGACCTTCTGGCCGGAGTCCTTCACCCAGCTCTGCAGCTTGAGCAGCTCGATCTGCAGGGAGCGCTTGAGATCCTCGTACTCATGCCGGGTCATCTTGTGCTCGTAGGGATAGCCCTCGCGCCAGGTCTCGGCGTGCGGGCCGGCCGGGGCCAGCCCGGCAGGGGCGCTCGCGCCGTCAGCTTCCGGCCCCGGCTCGGCCGCAGTGGCCGGGCCGGGCGTGCTGACGGGCGCGGACGCCGTTATGGATCCGTGCTTCCTGGCGTGACCGTCGGAACTGGCCATGCTCTCATCATGACTCATGCGGCGGCAGATGCTAGGGCCGGCGGGAAGCCCGCTAACCCTGCTGCCCGACCAGGCCCGGGCTGGCCAGCGGCCAGCCGCCCTCGGCCAGCCGGGCGCGGACCCGGGCAACGTCGGCTTCGCCGGGCATCTGGTCGGTCACCAGCGCGATCGCGCGGCGGATGGCGGTGGCGGACTCGGGGTTGGACGCGCTGGCCAGCTCGTCGGCGATCTGGCTGACTTCGGCGTCGGTCAGCTGGCTGCCCAGCAGGGCGAACAGCGGGATGTAGTCAACGTCGGGGACGCCTTCGGGGTAGCCGGCGCGCAGCCAGCCGACGATGGCGTTCAGGACCGGGGGCAGTGCCATGTTCTGAGACCCTCTCGCTTCGCGCCGCAGACTCAGGCGCCGGAGACAATAGCGTAGATACCCCAGCCGACCGCGGCCAGCACGATCGCGAAGCACAGTCCGGCCAGGACGATGCTGATCGGATTGACGGCGACAGCGGCGTCCGAGTCAGCGCCGGCCGTGGCGGCCTGACGGCCGCCCGGGTGCAGGACCCGCAGGCCCACCGCGAACAGGGCAGGCAGCCCGGCTCCGGCGAGGAGTGCGAGGACGAGGATCTGCCACAGGGCCGTCCAGTTGACCCAGGGAGCAGGGGGGACAGGCGCGCTCATTGCGAGTTCTCCTAGACTGCTCAGGCCGCGGCGGGCTCGGTGGTGACCTGGGCGGGCTCGACCGACCCAGTCCACTCGGCGTTGACGTTTTCGTGGCTGACCGGGGTCTGGCGGGACTTCCAGTAGATGGCGCCCGCGACCGCGATGAGCAGGATCAGGTCGACGATCACGCCGGCGCTGCCGCCGATGACGCTGGCCAGGCCGTAGGCACCGGCCCCGACAAGCGCGGCCGACGGCAGGGTGAACAGCCACGCGGTGGCCATCCGGCCGGCGACGTTCCAGCGGACCGTCGCGCCCTTCTTGCCGACGCCGGTGCCCAGGATCGACCCGGTCGCCACGTGCGTGGTGGACAGCGAGTAACCGAAGTGGCTGGACAGCAGGATGACCGCGGCGGAGGACGACTCGGCCGCCATGCCCTGCGGCGACTCGATCTCGACCAGGCCCTTGCCCAGGGTGCGGATGACCCGCCAGCCGCCCATGTAGGTGCCGAGGCTGATGGCCAGGCCGCAGGACAGGATGACCCAGAACGGGGCGCTGGCGGTGGCCGGCACGGTGCCGTTCACGATCAGGGCCAGGGTGATGACGCCCATGGTCTTCTGCGCGTCGTTGGTGCCGTGGGCCAGCGAGACCATCGACGCCGAGCCGATCTGGCCGATCCGGAAGCCGCGGTTGCGGGCCCCCTCGGACAGGCTGCGGCTGATCCGGTAGATCCACCAGGTACCCAGTGCGGCGACGCCGCCGGCGACGATCGGCGACAGGCCCGCGGGGATGATGACCTTCGCGAACAGGTTGTGCCACTGGATCGCGTGGCCGCCGGCGGCGGCCAGGGTGGACCCGATGACGCCCCCGATGAGTGCATGGGAGGAGCTCGACGGGATGCCCAGCAGCCAGGTGAGCAGGTTCCAGATGATCCCGCCGGCCAGGCCGGCGAAGACCACGGTGAGCGTGACCAGGCCGGTGTCGACAAGGCCGCTGGCAATGGTGGCCGCGACGCTCAGCGACAGGAATGCTCCGACCAGGTTCAGTACTCCGGACAGCGCGACCGCGATGCGCGGGGACAGGGCCTTGGTGGCGATAGAGGTCGCCATCGCGTTGCCGGTGTCGTGGAAGCCGTTGGTGAAGTCGAAGGACAGTGCCGTTACGACCACGAGTGCAAGCAGTACGTCGTTACCCACGTAGTCAGGGTGTTGCCGGTCATATCAGCATGTCGAGAGGCAGAACCAACTATGCCCGGACCTGTCGTTTGCGAGCCATATGCCGTTCACTTTCCGTTTACCGAGCAATCCAGAGGACGATTGAGATGAGCCTGACCGGGCGCTGGCGGGACTCGCGGTGGAGCCGCGTTCGGGCTGGCGGGTCCCCGCCTCTTGCTGTTATCAGTAGCGGCGGGGAACGGGCGGCGTGATCTTCGGCGGTTGTCTTCCTGGCCCGCTGGCCGGGCTACGACAGGGCGATGACCCGGCCCGGCTATGGCAGGTCGATGACCTGGCCGGACTGGGCGACGCTGACCGGGCCGCGGTAGGTGCGCTGCCGCGGCCTCGCGGGCGGCCTCGCGGGCGGTGCCCGGCCACAGGTGAGTCAGCACGAGCTGCCCGGTGTCCGCCCTGGCCGCCTGCTCCCCCGCCTCGGCGGCGGAGCAGAGGTTCCCGCGGGAGTCGGCCGGCACCTCATGGATGTACGTCGCCTCGGCCAGCAGCACGGCGGCGCCGCGCGCGAGCTCGGCCACGGCGGGGCTCGGGCCGCTGTCGCCGGTGTAGGCGAGCGCCTGGCCGGCCGCCGACAGCCGCAGGCCGGCGTTCGGCAGCCAGTGCGGCAGCAGCCGTGTCTGCACGCGGAACGGCCCGATCTCCAGGTCGTCGCCGCCGCTCAGCTCGCGTACCTCGATCGCCCCGGCCAGCATTCCGGGCCGGTCGAGCGCGAGGACCGCGTTCAGCGCGCCGGCGGGCGCGTACACCGGCAGCGCGGCAGGCGGTTCAGCCGCCATCGCCCGGGCGCGCAGCAGCGGGCTGAGGTCGGCGCAATGATCGGGGTGCCCGTGGCTGATGAACACGGCATCCACCTGCTCGGCAGTCACGTGCTCCAGCAGCCGGGGCATCGTCGCGTAGCCCAGGTCGATGACGAGCCGGAACCCGTCCTGCTCGACCAGGAACCCGCTGCACGCCTGGCCCGCCTCCGGCCACGCCCCGCAGGCACCCAGGACCGTCACGCGCACAGCTCACTCCTGCTCGTCAGTGCCGGACCTGCTCCGGCAGGCTCTTGCGCATCAGGATGCACATCGTCTCGTAGCGCCGCACCGAGCCGTCGCCTGCCTGCTCGTTCCAGGCATCGGGCCGGCGGCCGTAGGCGGTGTACCCGAGCCGTTCATACAGGGACCGGGCTCTGGGGTTGCTCTCCTCCACGGCCAGCTCGGCCTGGTTCCGGCCGCGGGCCAGGATCCGCTGCTCGGCAGCCTCGATGAGCGCCGTGCCGATCCCGCACGACTGCAGCGCGGCATGCACGGCCAGCTGCGACAGCGTGCCCGCCGCCGGGTTCACCGTGTAGTCGATGCCGCCCATCGCGACCGGCAGGCCCGCGGGCGGGCAGGCAGCCAGGTAGTCCATCTCACCGCGCGCCACCCGGTCGAGCGCGCGGGACACACCAGCCAGGTGCAGCGCTGATCCGGACCAGCTGCAGGCGGGCAGGTCGGCGGCGGTCAGATCACGGATGGCCAGCGGAATCACGACCTCAGGCATGATTCTCACTGTGCCCGACGGCAGCGGGCCTGTGCACCTAGCCGGTGACGATTCTGGCTGCGCCGCTGCCCGCAGGCCGCGGCGGGTGACCTGAGCTGGAGCTAGCCCGCCGCGGGTGATGCGAGCCAGGCTCCGCCCGGCCCATCATGTCGCCAGGTTCGGCCGGACCAGGGCAGTATCGGGATAGCGCCGCATTGCCTGAGCCAAGGGAGCTGACACTGTGGATGGCACGCCGGTAGTGGTAGCGGTCGTGACCAGCCGCTCCGAGGCGGACCTGATCATCGGCCTGCTGCACGCGCACGGCGTCCGGGCCGCCGTGACCGCCGACGATGCCGGCGGCCAGGAACCACAGCTGCAGGCGGACGGCGTCCGTGTCCTGGTCGCGCCGGCGGACGAGGCGGTGGCCCGCCAGCTCCTTGCTGATTCCCGGTGACCGTGCTGATCCCGGTGACGCTGCCGGGCCGGACAGCGGCGGATAGCTGAGCCGCCTGCGGCCGGAGGCAGCCGCGGCTGCGCCCGATGGTCAGTGCCGGACCCGGTAGCGCAGGTGCAGCACCCGGTCGCCGCGGATCACCACGTCCGGGTCCTCCAGCAGGTGCTGGCCCGCCGCCGACCCGAAGTACCGCTTGCCGGACCCGAACATCACCGGCACGACGTCCATGGCCACCTCATCGACCAGGCCCCGGGCGAAGGCCTGCCCGCCGACCTCACCCGCCGCGACGGCCACCACGCCGTCGCCGGCCAGTTCTCTCGCCTTCGCGACTGCCGCTGCCACGTCGTCGATGAAGAAGTACGAGGCCTCCGGGTGCCACCCGGCCGGCCGGGGCCGGTGTGACACCACGACGACGTGCTCGCCCGCGGGCGGCCTGCCCTCCCAGCCGTTGGTGGTGTCGAACAGGTGCCGCCCGATCACCATCGAGCGGATGCTGTCCCACGTGGGCCGGACATACCCGGCCGAGACCGGCGAGACCTTGCCGAAGTCCTCGGTTATGGGCGTATCGCCGTTGAAGTACCAGTCGAACAGGGGCCCGACCTCATCGTTCTCATCGGCAATGAAGCCGTCGACCGACACCACGTTGTGCATCACGACCGTACTCATCCGTCCTCCATCGTCACGATCTCACCTGGGTTCTGTGCCGGACTGAGCCCGGAGCAGCTTTCAAGATAGGTGACTATCCAGTCACCTGAAACTCATCGGTCGCGTAGGGTGCCGCCAGGCGCCGGGTCAGCCAGCCCGGCCAGCAGACGGAGGGCGTCATGGAGCTGACGAGGGTCCTGTCCTCGCTGGACGTACCGGTGGTGCAGGCCCCGATGGCCGGGCGGTCCGTCGACCCCGCAGCTGGCGGCGGCCGTGAACCGCGGCGGCGGGCTGGGCTTCCTGGCGGCCGGCTACCTGACCGCGGAGCGGATGGCGGGCGACATCGCGGCCCTGCGCGGGCTGACCGACCGAGCTTTCGGCGTCAATGTGTTCGTCGGCGGCGGGCATCCGGCCGGCCAGGCTGAGGTGGCCGCCTATGCCGCGCGGCTGGCGGCCACCGCCCGGCGGGCCGGGGCCGGGCTCGGCGAGCCGCGCTTTGACGACGACGGGTTCGATGACAAGGTGGCCGCGCTCATCCAGGAGCGCGCCGCGGTTGTCTCCTGCACGTTCGGGCTGCCGCCGCGCGCCGCCGTGCAGGCGCTCCGGGCGGCAGGCTCGGAGGTGTGGCTCACCGTCACGTCTGCGGCCGAGGCGGCGGCGGCCGCGGGGCTCGGGGCCGACGCGCTGATCGTCCAGGGCGTGGAGGCGGGCGGGCACCGGGGCGTGTTCGCCGACGACGACAGCCAGTCGGACCTGACCGTGCTGGCGGCCCTGCAACTCATCCGCGCTGCCGTTGACCTGCCCCTGGTGGCGGCGGGAGCCATCATGACCGGCGGCGCGCTGGCGGCGGTCCTGGCCGCCGGGGCCGCCGCCGGCCAGGCCGGAACGGCCTACCTGCGCAGCCCCGAGGCAGGGACCGCCCCGGTGCAGCGCGACGCCACAGCGAGGGATGTGCCCACCGTGCTGACGCGGGCATTCTCCGGGCGGCTGGCCCGCGGCATCACTAACCGCTGGCATGAGGAGCTCGGCGAGTACGCCCCGCACGCCTACCCCGAGATCCACTACCTCACCGCGCCGCTGCGGGCCAGCGGCCGCCAGGCCGGGGACCCTGACCTGGTCAACCTGTGGGCGGGTCAGGCTCACCAGCTCAGCCGGGACGAGTCAGCGGAGGAGATCACCAGACGGCTGGGACGCGAGGCCAGGGCGGCGGTCGCCGCCGCGGCCGCCCGGCTCGGTGCTGACTAGCCGCCTGCGGCTCCCCCGGACTGAACTCCGCCGCTGAATCGCGGAAGAGCGGCACACCCGGTCTTTCCGGAAGCAGGTCGTCCGGTATCAGCACTAGCCTGCGGTCCATGACAGCAGCTAGCGATCCGGATGCCGCGGCCGCGGCCGGGACCGGTGCAGACGCGGAGGCGCAGTTCGGGCCGCACCGGTTCTATGCCGGCGAGGGCGGCGGCAGCGAGGAGTTCCGGGGGGCCCGGTTCGACGTCGCTGACCTGCGCGGCGCCCGGTTCACGGACTGCGACCTGACCGGCGTGACGATCCGGGACGGCTGGCTGGTCAATGTCAGCATGTCCGGGTACCTGAGCAATCTGAGGGTCAACGGCGTCGACGTGACCGATTTCGTCAGCGCCGAGCTGGACCGGCGGCACCCCGAGCGCGTGCAGTTCCGTGAGGGCCGCAGCGCCGATGACGTCCGGGCGATGTGGGACACCATCGAGCGGCTGTGGGCGCAGGCCACCGAGCGGGCCGGGCGGCTGCCCGCGGCAGCGCTGACGGAGCAGGTCGATCAGGAGTGGTCGTTCGCGCAGACGCTGCGCCATCTGGTCTTCATCACCGACGCGTGGGCCAGCCGGACGGTGCTGGATCAGGAGCGGCCCTACCATCCGCTCGGCCTGCCGCAGAGCTGGTACCCGCCGGCGGCCGCGGCCGCGCTCGGCATCGACCTGGCCGCGCAGCCTGATTACGCCGAGATCCTGGCCGCCCGCGCCGACCGGATGGCCGTGATGCGACGCATCGCGGACGGCCTGACCGACGACGACCTGGGACGGCTCTGTGCCCGCTCCCCCGCGCCCGGCTACCCGGACGAGGAGAACACCGTGATCGGCTGCCTGGGCGTCGTGATGGAAGAGGAGATCGAGCACTACCGGTTCGCGGTCCGCGACCTGTCCGTGCTGGAAGCCAGCTAGCTGCGCAGTCTGGGCTGGTGCGCAGCGCCGCCCGTGGCTACCTGCGTGCCGCTCTCGCCAGCACTCCGTCGATCACGACGTCAACGGCGAAGCGGAAACGCTCGTCGACATCTCCGGCGACGAGCTGACCGGCGTGGGCGGTGATCAGCGGAAACCGGTCGGCTGGCAGGCGAGCGAAGTTCGCGGTGGCCGCGGCGGCCAGCTCGCTAGGGTCGGTGCGGCGAAGCTCGGCCTCGATCGCGGCATACGTCACCTGACCAACGAGGATGTCGGCTGTCCAGGCGGCGTCCCGGGCTTCCAGGCCGCTGGCCAGCAGGAGTCCCAGCAGGTTTTCCAGTAGTCCGAGAACCACTTCGGTCCGGGGCGGGTCGACCATGGTCGCGGCGGCGATTCCCCGGTGAGCGACCAGCGCGTCGCGCAGTCGCGTCAGGAGCGCGTG
Organism: uncultured Actinomycetota bacterium; assembly: GCA_963780555.1. Lineage (GTDB taxonomy): Bacteria > Actinomycetota > Actinomycetes > Streptosporangiales > Streptosporangiaceae > DASUBV01. The sequence goes on from CAWACD010000002.1 coordinate 3,351,741, forward strand.
CAGCTGAGCGCGCCATCGTGACGGGTCGGGTGTCTCCAGCCTGATCGCGGCGACAATGCGATCGAACATGGCCTCGAGCAGGCCCTCGCGGCCGGCCACGTAGACATAGAGCGAGCCCGGTCCCGTGTCGAGAGCCGCCGCGACCCGGCGCATGGACACCGCCTCCAGTCCCTCTGACCTGAGGATCGCGAGGGCTGCGTCAACGACCGCCTTCTCGCTGAGCGGCGCCTTTGCCGGCCGGTCGCGAGTCGAGCGCGGGCGGCCTGACGGATTCATGAGCACTGGCCTCCTCACTACTGCCGGGGCGGACGGGTGCGGCTTGACGCTCTTACCGGCCCGCCATACAGTGTACGTTACGAACACTGTTCGTGACAAACACCGTTCATGCGATGAGCGGCTCCCGGTCGCCCGAGTTTCGTCAGAAGGACGCATGGATTCCGCCCTCACTACTTCCGCCACCCGCACGCAGCCCTACGGCAGGCGCTGGACCGTGGCGGCCGTGGTGCTGACCGCCAACATCATGGATCTCCTGGACGCCACGATCGTCAACGTCGCCGGTCCTTCCATTCATCGCGAGCTGGGCGGCGGTGCCAGCACTATTCAGTGGCTCAGCGCCGCCTACACCCTGGCCTTCGCCGTCCTGCTCATTGCCGGGGCCCGGCTGGGCGACATCTTCGGCCGCCGGCGGATGTTCCTGCTCGGCTCGGTCGGGTTCATCGTCTTCTCGGCCGCCTGCGCCGTGTCGCCGGACATCACGATGCTCATCGCCTTCCGGGCGCTGCAAGGCGGCTTCGGGGCCCTGATGATTCCCCAGGGCTTCGGAATGCTGAAGGAAGTCTTCGATGACAAGGAGCTGGGCCGGGCCACGCGCCTGTTCGGTCCGACCACCGGCCTGGCCATGCTCGGCGCGCCAGTTCTCGCCGGCGCACTCATCGACGCCAATGCCTGGAGCATCGGCTGGCGCCTCGTCTTTCTCATCAACGTCCCGATCGGCCTAATCACGCTGCCTTTCGCGATCCGCTCGCTGCCCGGCGGCGTCAGCCACCCCAGCCTCAAGCTCGACGTCGGCGGCGTCTGGCTCGTCGGCCTGGCGCTCGTGGCGATCATCTACCCGCTCATCCAGGGTCAGGCCGCCGGCTGGCCGGCCTGGACGTTCGCGCTGCTCGCGGCCGGCGTGCTCCTGCTGTTCGTTTTCGTCCGCTACGAGCGGCGCCGAAGCCACAATGCCCTGATCGAGCCGTCGCTGCTCTCCAATCGCACCTACCTCAGTGGCATCGCGGTCATGCTGTCCCTGTTCGGCGCCTTCGGCGGACTGCTGCTCTGCGTCTCGCTCTACGGCCAGCTCGGCGAAGGCTGGTCTCCCATCCACGCCGGCCTGACCCTGACGCCGATGGTCATCGGGATGATCGCCGGCATGGTCGTGTCCGGCAAGCTCGTCGAGCGGCTCGGACGCCACTTGCTGCACATCGGCATCCTGCTCATCGCCGCTGGCACGGCCGTGCTGGCCCTCACGCTCACCGGCGTGCAGAGCGCCTCCACCTGGGACCTGGTACCTGGCCTGCTCCTGGTCGGCGCCGGCGTCGGCACGGTACTCGGTCAGATCATTCAGTTCATCCTTGCGGCGGTCCGCATGAACGAAGTCGGGTCGGCGTCGGGCGTCATGGAAGCCTCGCAGCAGCTGTCGACCTCACTCGGCGTTGCGGTCCTCGGCACCATCTTCTTCTCGGTGTTCGCGCACCATCCCGCGACCAATGCCCTCCGGGACACCGCCTGGGTCTGCCTGGTGCCGCTCGCAGCCGCCTTCGCCTTTGCCTTCCGGCTGCCCCGGCATCCGCAGCAGGATGCGGAGACGTAGGCGACGGGCGAGTCGGCCTGTAGGCCGGGTTCTGTGCCCCCGCTTGCGCGGGGCGACGGCCATCCATCTCCGGCTGCCGTTGCCGACAGCCTCCTGCGGTCTACCCGCGAGCATCGGGCGGGCCGCCCTCAAGCGCTCGCGCGGACTACGTCCGCTGGACGCGGTCCTTCTTGACCTTGCTCCGGGTGGGGTTTACCAAGCCGCCGCAGTCACCTGCGGCGCTGGTGGTCTCTTACACCACCGTTTCACCCTTACCCCCGGCCAGGCCGGGGGCGGTCTGTTTTCTGTGGCACTTTCCCGCGGGTCACCCCGGGTCGGCGTTACCGACCACCCTGCCCTGCGGAGCCCGGACCTTCCTCGGCGCTCCCCGTTTCCGGGAAGCGACGCGGCCGCCCGGCCAGCTCGCCCGTCGCTACTGCCTAAGGATAGGGCGTTCCCGGCCGGACCGCGTGCCGCGGCGGGCCGCCGGATACAGCCGGGCACGCCACGTCCCGCCCGGTCCCGGGCATGCCAGCGCGGTCGCGGGGGAGCATGGGACTCCCCCGCGACCGCGATCTGACTTGCAGGCCTGACGGCCGATCCGGGTTAGCGGATCAGGCCGCCCAGCAGGCCGCCGTACTCGTCCTCGCGCGAGGCGCGCGGCGCGGCGACGAGCTGCGAAGCCCGCCGGGTGGCGGACGGCCGGCGAGAGCCCGGCCGCGAGCTGCTCCGCTTGCGGGCGCCAGGCCGGGTGCTGGCCTTGGACGCGGTCCGCGGCTTGGCCGAGGTGGTGCGCGCCTTCATGGCGCTCTTCGGCTTGGCCGTGGTGCGCTTGCGGGCCGTGCTCGACTTGGCCGTGGTGCTGGACTTGGCGGTCGCCGACTTCGCGGTGCTCGCCTTGGCCGCGCCCGACTTCGGCTTGGCCGTGGTCCGCGACCGGCTGGTGCTGGCCTTGGCCGTGGTGGCCGTGGCCGGGCGCCGGGCGGAGGTGGCGGTCCGCTTCGCGGTGGTCGACCGCTTCGCGGTACCGGACCGCTTCGCGGTGGTCGACCGCTTGGCCGTGCCGGACCGCTTGGCGGCGGTGGACCGCTTCGCGGTGCTGGCCCGCTTCGCGGCCGGCGTTCGCCGGCGCTGCCGCGGCTTGGCCGACGACATCGCCTTGGCCGCAGTGGTCAGGGCCTTGGCAGCTGTCGTCATGGCCTTGGTGGCGGTGTTCATGGACTGCATCGCGGTCGACATCGTCTTGGCAGACGTGTTGGCCTTGGTCGCAGCCTGGGTCATCTTGGACGCGGCCGAGTTGACCTTGGTGGCTGCAGACGTGACAGTCCGGGCTGCAGTCGCCGGCGTCTGGGAGCTACGTGCGGTGCTCCGCTTCGCCGCCGAACTGCGGACGGTCGTGCGAGCGGCAGTGCGGGTGCTGCGCCGGGCAGTACTGCGGGCGCTGCGCGCGGTGGTGCTGCGCGCGGGCTTCGCGGTACGGCTGGCCGTTGCCCTGGTGCCGCTGGTGCTGCGAGTGGACTTCGCGGCCGTGCTGCGAGCGGCTGACCGGGTGCTTGACTTGGTCTTGGGTCGGCCCGCCGAGCGCTTGACGGCGCTGGTGCTCATCGACCTCGTGCTACGAGAACCCGCCGGCTTGCGCCGAGCGGTCGCACGGGATCGTGGTCTGTACTGGCACTGCTTTCCCCCCGTCTTGATCAATTACGGGAGTGCTATTCCACAGGTAACCGCGTCTTACACACTTCATAGCCGCGATATCGAAGAACATTGAGACTCAAGGGGCGTAAAGCAGACATGATTTCGCGGATTCGCACTGCATTTACCGCGCGCCTGATGTAGCTGCGACGCGCCGCTGTGACCTGCGAGACCGCTGCGCGCATGCGTGAACTCGAGAAGAAGTCGGGTTCAGAACTCAGTGCAGGTGCGCAGTGTCATTCACCGACCGGACTACCGCCGGGCCGTCATCGAACCAGTCGACTTCGCGAGAGCGATGCCACGTCCAGGTGAATGCGGAACAGCGCCGCCGGAGGCGCGAGCAGCGCGTGCCGCAGCAGCGTCTTAATCGGCGTGACGTGAGACGACCAGGACCACGGTCTGGCCGGGATACGCGGCCAGCAGCCGGTCCAGGGCGCCCTGCACCCGGCGGCCGACGGCGGTGAAGCTCTCGCCGCCCGGCGGCGCGGCGTCGGGGTCGGCCAGCCAGGCGGCCATCTCATCCGGGAACTGCGCGCCGGCCTCGCCGAACGTCAGCCCTTCCCACTTGCCGAAGTCGGTCTCGGCCAGGTCCTCGTCGGTGACCACGGCGCACCGGTGGCCTGCGCCACGGCCTCGGCCGTGCGGCGGGCCCGGCGCAGCGGCGAGCTGACGATCACGTCGATGCCGCCGCGCGCGGCCAGCCGGGCCGCTGCCGCCTCGGCCTGCTGCGGCCCAGGTCGGTCAGCGGGCACGTCGCCGCGCCCGGCGAACCGCCGCTCCGCGGACAGCGGCGTCTGCCCGTGCCGCAGCAGCAGCGTGGTCGTGGCCGTCCCGCGGGCCGGGCCCCAGCCGCGGACCTTCTCCCCGCCCTGGCCGGCGCGGCCGCTGAGGAACCCGCCCCGGACGCGCCCGGTCCGGCCGCAGAACCCGGTGCGCCCGCCGCCCGCGGCTGACCCGGCGCCCCGCCAGGCTCCTCTCGGCCGACCCGGCCGTACGGCCGGCACCGCCGCGCCCCGAACGGGCCCTGGGCCCGCCAGCGATGCCGGCGCGGCGTCCATGGCCTGGTTGGCCAGCTGGTCGGCGCGGGTGTTCGGGCCCGCGGCACCCAGGTATAGGAGACCCGGCCCAGCCCGCCCGATCGCCTGCCGGGCCTGAGGCGGCCAGCTTGCGCAGGTTCGGGTCCTTGATCTGCCAGCGGCCCGACATCTGCTCGACGACCAGCTTGGAGTCCATCCGGACCTCGACGTCGGCGCCCGGCGCCAGCTCGCCAGCCGCCGCAGGCCCGCGACCAGCCCGGAGTACTCGGCCACGTTGTTGGTCGTGGTGCCCAGGCTGTCGTATCGCTCGGCCAGCACCTCGCCGGTCTGGGCGTCGGCGACCAGCGCGCCGTACCCGGCCGGGCCGGGGTTGCCGCGCGAGCCGCCGTCAGCCTCGACGACCAGCCGGCGGGTCACAGCCCCGACTCGGCCGTCCGGACCAGGATCCGGCGGCATTCCTCGCAGCGCAGCACCTCGTCCTCGGCGGCGGCGCGGATGGCGTTCAGGTCCACGGTGTTCAGGCTCAGGTGACAGCCCTCGCAGCGGCCGCGGCGCAGCGCCGCCGCGCCGACCCCGCCGTGCTGGCTTGCGCAGCCGCTCATACAGGTCGAGCAGGTCGGCCGGCTCGTCGCTGGCCACCCCGGCCCGCCGGTCGGCCGCCTTGCCCGCCTGCTCGCCGATCTCGGCCAGGGCCGCGTCCCGCCGCTGCGGTGACCGCCGCCAGGTCGGTACCGACCCGGGCCAGCTCACTGGCGGCCGCCTGCTGCCGTCCCTGGGTGCCCTCCCGCCGCTCCATGACATCCAGAACGACTTCTTCCAGGTCAGACTGGCGGCGGTGCAGCGACTCGATCTCGGACTGGAGGTTCTCCAGCTCCTTAGGGCTGGACACCTGGCCGGCGTCCAGCCGGGCCCGGTCCCGGTCGATGCGGGTGCGGACCTGCTCGACGTCTGCCTCGGCCTTGGCCTGCTCGCGGCGCAGGTCGCCCTCGGTGGCCTCCAGGGCGGCCAGCTCATCCCGCAGCTCGCGGTCGCGCTGCTCCAGCTGGCTGAGTTCCTCGTGCTCGGGCAGGCCGCGCCGGCGGTGCTCCAGCCTGGTCAGCTCGGCGTCGATCTCGGCCAGCTCCAGCAGCCTCAGCTGCGCCTCGGGAGATGCTTTCACGCGGGCCACGTTAGCTACCGGCCGGGGCGCTGTCGCCTCCGGCGGCGCTGGCCGGCCGGCTGCCGCAGCCCGGCGCGGGCGGCCGCCGCTGGCGGGAAACCGCAGCGGCGGCCGGGCCGCTGCGGTAGACCTAGCCGATGGAGAAGTCCGGAGATCAGCCGGCCGTACATGCCCGGGCTACGGGATCGCCGGGCCCGGCGGAGGGCAGCGGCCTGCTGCCCTGGTCCTGGGCGGCCGAGCGGCTGGCCAGCAGCAGGAATTACTGGGTCACCACCGCCTGGCCGGACGGCCGGCCGCACTCCACGCCGGTCTGGGGCATGTGGGACGACAGCGTGCTGTGGTTCACCTGCGGGGTGCAGCTCCCGCAAGGCGGGAACCTGCGCGCTGACCCGCGCTGCACGGTGACCACCGAGGATGCCAGCGACCCGGTCATCATCGAGGGCATCGCGCACGGTCATGACCGATGACAAGAGCATCCGGCGGGCGCTGGACCTGATGAACGAGAAGTACCACGCCGGCATCGAGATCAGCTTCCTGGACCCGGCCCGGAACGCCACCATCGCCGTCCGGCCGCGCAAGGTGATCGGCATGCGGCACGGCGACTTCACCGGCTCGCCGACCCGCTGGACCTTCCCGCCCGGCGGCCGTTCGTAGCCGCCGGCATTCCGCAGCCAGCGGACATCCGCAGCCAGCGGCCGCCGCTAGCTCAGCGACAGCATCAGGATGGGCGCGGTGGTCGGCCGCGGCTGAGCCGCCGGCGGGCTCGACCGTGAGCCCGACCTTGTCGCCGCGGGCCAGCCCGGAGATGACCATCGGGCCGGCCATGCCGTGCCGGGCAGGCGGGCAGCAGCCCGGCTGACCGCGGCGCCGGACGGGCTCATCAGCCACAGCTGGTAGGCGCGTGGCGGGGCCAGGCCGGGCAGCCCGGCGGCGGTGAACACCAGGGCCCCGTCCCGGTGCGACATCACGATGGTCGCGCTGCCCCCGCTGCTGACCTGCGCGGTCAGCATCGTGGCGTCCGGGGCGGCCAGCACCGACGGCCATCGCGTGGCTGCGGCCCTGGGCCATGTCCAGCCGGTGCTCGGCGCCGTGCATGGCCACGCCCATGCCCGCCGCGGCCCCCAGGCCAGCACGGCCACGCCCGCCGCCAGTCCCGCGACCCAGGCCCGGGGGCGCAGCCAGCGACCCGTCCGCGCCTGCCAGCCCGGCGGCGGGCCGGGCGTCCGGCCGCGCCGCCTGGTAAGCCGCTGGTCCGTGGCTCCCTGGCCGTGACCCCCGGTCCGTGAGCCCCTGGTCTGTCCGGTCGTCGGTGAGCGGCGGCAGCTGCCGGATCCGCGCCGCGGCCCGCACGGTCTGCTCGCGGAGCTCAGCCCGCGGCCGGACCTCGGCCGCCGCGGCCAGCCGGGCCGTGGTCTCGCGCAGCCCGCGCACCTCGGCCTGGCAGGTCTCGCAGCCCGCCAGGTGCTGCTCGAAGCGGGCCCGGTCAGCGGTCGGTGACGGCGTCCACACGTAGGCGCCCGACCAGCGTGTGCGGGTCGGCACCCGGCCGGGCGCTGCCGCGACCGGCGGCCAGTCAGCCCGGCCAGTCAGCCGCAGCCGCGGCCGCCGGTCCGGTGCCTGGTCGCATGCCCATCACTCCACCCCCAGGCAGTCGCGGAGCCGGATCAGGCCGTCGCGCATCCGGGTCTTGACCGTGCCGACGGCGACGCCGAGCAGCCCGGCCACCTCGCGGTAGGTGTAGCCCTGGTAGTAGGCCAGGGTCACGGCCTCGCGCTGCAGCTCGGTCAGCGAGGCCAGGCAGCGCCGGACCCGCTCGTGGTCCAGGCTCGCCTCGACGGCCTCGGTGACCTCGTCGTAGTCGACCGTCGCGACGGCGGCGCGCTGCTCCCGGCGGGCGGCGCTGTTCTCGGACCGGACCCGGTCAACGGCCCGGCGGTGCGCCAGCGTCATGATCCAGGCGGCCGCCGAGCCGGCCTGCGGGTCAACCGCGCGGCGGTCCGCCAGACCTCCAGCAGGACCTCCTGCATGACTTCCTCGGACTGGGCCGGATCCCGGACAACCCGCCGGACCGTGCCCAGGACCTGCCCGGCGGCCTGGTCGTAGACGCCGCCGGAAGGCGGCTTCGTCACCCCGCGCCACCCGGCCGCAGCAGCCCGCCGAGCCCCGGCTCAGCCGGCCCCGGCCCGGCTGGCCCGGCCCCGGGCCGCCTGCTGCCAGCGCGCCGGGCAGCCGGGTACCGGGCGGGACCGCGCCTGCTGGCCCGGCCCCGGACACGTCCCCCTCCGGGCCGTCCGGGACCGCCAGGCTCGCCCGGACCGGGTCGCGACACGCTCACGTCTCTATATTCGGTGCCGGCGCCCCGGATCGGCTTGGCCCGGGCAGGCAATCGGCCGACCGAAATCTGGCGGGCTGCTTACGCCTGGACCCTGGCCACGGCAATCCGGGGCGCGTCCTGCTACGAATTACACCTGTGACCCTTGGCAGAACTCCGACTCCGGCGAACCTGCGCGGGGCGGTGGCCGGGATCCTCGCCGGCGGCCTGGCCCTGGGCGTGGCCCAGCTGGTCGCCGGGCTGATCAGCTCCGGCAGCTCGCCCGTCGTCGCCGTCGGGCAGCTGTCGATCGACTTCACCCCGCCGCCGGTCAAGAACTTCGCCATCAGCGCCTTCGGCTCGCACGACAAGATCGTGCTGGTCGGCGGGATCCTCGTCGTGCTGGCCATCTTCGCGGCGGTCATCGGCGATGCGCGGCGGTGCGCCGGCCTGCCTAGGGCATGACCGGGCTGGGCCTGTTCATCCTGGTCGGCCTCATCGCCGCGCTGACCCGGCCCGCACGCCTCGGCCAGCGACGCGCTGCCGACCCTGATCGGCGGCGTCGCCGCGGCCCTGGCCCTGCGCCGCCTGGCGCGGCTGGCCAGCGCCAGCGCCCGCGCTGCCGCGGCCCGGCCCGCCCGGCCCGGCCCGAGTACGCCGCGCCCGGCGCCGGCGAGGCCGGCCAGCCCGACCGGCCCGCCGTCCGGTTCGCAGCCCGCCGCCGGGCAGCCCGAGGTGGCGCAAGCGAACCGCCGCCCGCCGGGCAGCCCGAGGTAGGCGACGGAGCCGGCCGGCCCGGCGGCCCGGCCGCGAGCGACCCGGCCGCCGGACGGCCCGAGGTCGGCCGGAGCCTGGCGCCCGCCGGCTAGCCCGGCCGGTGCGGGCCGCCTGCCTGCCCGACGAGCCGGCGAGCTCCCGACAGCGGTCCGCGACCGGCCCGCGCCGCCGGCCCCGCCGCCGCTGCCCGGGCCGCAGCGCCGGTCGCTTCCTGACCACCAGCGTGGTCGTCGCCGGGCGGCGCGTGGTGGCCGGCCTCGGCGGCCGGCTGCTGGCCGAGCACGGCAACGTCGGCCGCCGCGCAGCAAGACGCTGCGCATCCCGCCGCCGGCCAGGCCCGCTCCGCCGCTGCCGCCCGGCGCGGACCTGAAGATCCCCGGGCCTGAGCTCGTTCATCACCCCGAACGCCAGCTTCTACCGGGTGGACACCGCGATCGTGCTGCCCGAGATCACCCCGGCCAGCCTGGCAGCTGCGGATCCACGGCATGGTGGCCCGGCGAGATCACGCTGACCTTCGACGACCTGATCAGGCGGCCGCTGATCGAGGACTACATCACGCTGACCTGCGTGTCCGACCCCGTGCGGCGGCCCTTACGTCGGCAACGCCAAGTGGCTCGGGGCGAGCCTGCGCAGCCTGCTGCGCAAGGCCGGCATCCGGGCCGGCGCCGACCAGCTGCTGTGCACCTCGGCGGACGGCTTCACCTCGCGGCACGCCGATCGCAGGTGTCCATGGACGGCCGGGACGCGATGCTGGCCGTGGCCATGAACGGCACCGCGCTGCCGGTGGAGCACGGCTTCCCGGTCCGGATGGTCGTGCCCGGCCTGTACGGCTACGTCTCGGCCTGCAAGTGGATCACCGACATCGAGGTCACCACCTTCGCGGCCGTGCCACGCCTACTGGACCGACCGGGGCTGGAGCCAGCAGGCGCCGATCAAGACCGAGTCCCGGATCGACGTGCCCGGCTGCGTCGCTCGCTGAAGGCCGGGCACGCACGCCGGTGGCCGGGGTGGCCTGGGCCCAGCACAAGGGCATCGAGGCCGTCGAGGTGCGCGTCGACAACGGGCCCCTGGCACCAGGCCCGGCTGGCGCGCGGTGCCCGACATCGACACCTGGCGGCAGTGGGTCTGGGAGTGGGACGCGGCGCCCGGCAGCCACCTCATCGAGTCGCGCGCCACCGACCGCACCGGCTACACCCAGACCGCGCTGCAGGCGCCGCCCGAGCCCAACGGCGCCAGCGGCTACCCGCAGGTCCTGGTCAAGGTCAGCTGAGCTGCGCCAGCCGCCGCCCGGCGGCGCGTCACAGCAGCTGGTCGCGGACCTGGCCGTACATGTAGGCGCCGAGCCAGCGGCCCATCTCGTCGAAGAACCGGCTCCGGTCCTGCGGCGTCGCCGGGCGTCCGGGCGGGCCTCGCCGTCGGCGGGCGCAGCCAGGTGACGTGACGGCCCAGGTGCACCGTCGTGGCGGGCGCGGGCGCGGCGCAGGGCCGGGCCGCGGCGCCGCTGCTGCCCGCGGAACCGCCGATGACCAGGACCGGGCAGGGGATGTCCAGGCTCCCGGCGGATCAGGCCGGCCGAACGCCGGCCGTAGAGGATCAGCGCGTCGGCCTGGCCGCCGGCGGCTGGGCGGCGCACCACAGCGCGGCGGCCAGGGCGCCCGGTCGCCGTGCGCCATGACGATCGACGTTGTCGATCCCGTCTTCGGCGCGCAGCTGCGCGCAGCGGGCGTCCAGCTCAGCGAACGCGGCCTTTAATGCCTTGCGACCGCGCCGTCCGGCCCGGGTCCCGGCCACAACCTGGTCCGCGCTGTCCGCCACCTGGTCCGCGCTGTCGTCCGCCTGGTCCGTGGTGCTGTCCGCTCCGCCATCCGCCGGCGCGGCCGCGCCGGGCCTGTCCTCGGGCGCGTTCGGGGTCGGGCGAGCCGGGCCGGCTGGACCAGGCCCGGCCTGCCGCGGAACCGGGCTGCCGGCCGGCCGGCCTGCCGCCCGAGGTCGCCATCGATCCGGCTGCCCGCAGCGCGATCACCGCGCTGGCCCTGGCCGCCGGGCCTGGCCGGCCGGCGGAGCCGCTCCCGGCTCCTGGTTGCCGAGCCTCGTCCGGCTGATCAGCCGCCGCATCCGGCTCAGCGGACCCGCCGGCCGCGCCGGGTTCACCAGGTTCACCGTCGGGCGTGTCAGCAGCCGCCGAGCCGCTGTCCGCGGGATCGTCAGCCGCATGGCTGGCATCGGCCGGGCGCGGACGGCCGGGCCAGGCCAGGGTCGCGACGTAGAAGTGGAAACCGCGCTCGGTGTACCAGCTGGCCAGGTCCGGCGAGACCGGGCCGTCGGTGCCGGTCTGCAGGTGCAGGACGCCACGGCGGCTGGCCTGCGCCGACCGGCGGCGCAGCAGCGCCACGGGTGCCGCGGACGATTCGGGGTGGTCCGGCCGCATCAGTACCGGCTCGTACCCGTCGGCAGCGCCGTCCTGGCCCGCCACCAGACCCATGAACCCCCCTGCTAATTCCCTTCAGGCCGGGAGGAGTCCTCCCGGTACGCGCATGCCATCCAGCGCGGAGCGTAACCGCAAGTGTCCCATCGTGACGGGACGAGCGCCGGGAAAACACGCGGGCGGGGGGCGGGCAGTCGCCGGCGTCGCGCCCGGCGGAGGCCGCGGCGCCGGGCGGCGCCGGAAGCGAACGGCCGGCGGAAGCCAATCGGGGGAAGGGGTGCACGGGCCTTTCCCGGCCTGCCCAGGCCCAGGCCAGCCCTGCCGTTTGCCGCCAGCCGGGGCGGGGAAACTTCCGGACTGGCGAGACCGGCATGCCGCACCGTGCGGCGCGCCTAGTACCCCGCGCAAAAGAACGAGGCCCCTCCATGTATGAGATGGAGGGGCCTCGCCTCGCCTCCGCGGCCCTGGCCTGCCGGTTGCCCGGCCACCGTGCGCCACGAAGCTGCCACCGGCCGCATGTCCTGCAGGAATCCCCAGGCTCCGGATCCCCAGTTGCCTGGTTCCCCGCTGCCCGGCGCTCCCCGCATCCGGGTCTCCCCGGTCGGGCACGTCTTCGGTGGTGAGAGCTTTTCTACTGCCAACTCAGCCCGGCACACAAGGCCTTTGCGCAGGCCGCACCAAGATTCTTTTGTCGTCCACAGGACATCTGCCGTTTATCCCCTGTGCGCCGTGACTTTCCACCGCGCCGTCCACACGTTTATCCACAGGCTGAGGGCAACGGCCCGCGGCGCCGCACCCGGCCCGCGGCCCGGAGCCCTCGTGCAGCCGGCGCAGAGGAATCTGAGAGGCAGGCCGGCCATCCTGGTAGCCGGGCCGCGAACCAGCCAGAGGAGAACAGGTGAGCACCGACCGGGAGGAAGCCAGGGCAGCCGCCGCCGCGCGGGACCGCGGCCGGGGCCGGCTGCGGGCCGTCACTGCGGCCATCGGCGCCGCGAGCGTCCTGGCCGGCGGGGCGATCGCCTACACGCTGCCCGGCGCCGCGCAGGCCCAGTCGTCCTCCTCATCGACGCCGGGCACGTCCGGGACCCGGCACAGCACCTCGGGCTCCTCGGGGTCTGGTTCCTCGGGCTCTGGTTCCGCCGGCTCCGGCTCGTCAGGGTCGGGAGCCAGCAGCTCATCGGGCACGAGCAGCTCGGGCACGAGCGGATCCGGCGGGCTGCAGACGTCCTCGCCGCCGTCCTCCGGCAGCGGATCGAGCCAGGTGACCTCGGGCGGCTCCTGAGCCGGCCGGCCCAGCGCGATCGCCCGCCGGCCGCCGGCGGCCGGCGTGTTAGGTTCGGGCGGTGCCCAGCCCTCAGGTCAGCGCCGTGGTCTTCGATATCGGCGGCGTCCTGCTGGACTGGGATCCGCGCCACCTGTACCGGCAGCTGATCGCTGACCCGCAGGAGATGGCCGACTTCCTGGACCGGATCTGTACCAGGGACTGGCACCGGGCCCACGACCTGGGCGCCGACATCACCGAGTCCTGCCGCCAGCTCGCCCGCCAGCACCCGGGCCAGGCGGAGCTGATCATGGCGTGGGCCGAGCGCGGCGAGGAGATGATCGCCGGGCAGATCGACGGCACGGTCGAGGTGCTGGCCGACCTGCGGGCCGGCCGCACGCCCTGCTTCGCGCTGAGCAACATGGAGCCGGTGGCCTTCGAGGTGCGGCGAGCCCGTTTCCCGTTCCTGACCTGGTTCGACGGCTGCGTCATCTCCGGCTACGAGGGCGTGGCCAAGCCAGACCGGGAGATCTTCGAGATCCTGCTGCGCCGGCACGACCTGGATCCGGCGCGGACGGTTTTCATTGATGACCTGAAGCACAACGTGGCGGCCGCGGCCGGGCTGGGCATCACCGGGGTCCAGTTCACCGGGCCAGCCGGGCTGCGGCAGGAGCTGCGGGCGCTGGGCCTAGCCGTCTGATCAGCCGCCGGCCGCGGCTGGACGGAGCCGGAGCAGCCCGAGCGGGCTCGGGGCGGAGAAGATGACCCGGACCGCCGTGCCGCCGTTAGGCAACGGAATCTTCCGCACGGCGAGGCATAGTACGGCGGCTCCTGGGTCTCAGGAACGCCCAGGGTCGTGCGCACGAACTGCGGCGCTGGTCAGCTGCTTCCCGCCGGGCACCTGGGTCACGTCGACGGAGCGCAGCGGGCTGGGGCCGGTGGCAGCACCGGGCCCGGAGTCGCCGAAGGCCAGGATCTTGACGGGCCGCTGCCCGGCCAGCGCGGCGATGGTGACCAGCACCCGCGAGTCCACCTGGCCGGAGGTGAGCTGCACCCGGGCCACCGGCGCGATGACAATCCGGGTACTGGTCAGCAGCTCCGAGCCGGACTCCCGGCGCTCGCGCTGATCGGCGCTGAGCTGCTGCCGGTACTTGGCCGCGCCGTCCTGGGCGACCGTCCGGATATCGATCTGCCCGGCGCCGGTGCCGAACCGGGCAATGACGTCGGGCGCGTAGACAGAGGTGAGCGCGCCGCCGACCTCCTGCCGGATAGCCGAGGTGGCCACGACCACGGCCGAGCGCAGCAGCGTCGTCCCGCCCGATGTCAGCTCCAACAGGTCGCGGAAACCGTGCTGGCGCAGGGCGGCTGCACATCGCCGGATCGCAGGACACCACAGCGGTCCGGCTGACCTGGTCAGCCATCCAGGCGGCCGCGATGCTGCGAGCGGCTGGACGGAGTCGGATGGGCCGGGCGGCGGGCGGGGCGTTGCTGTCCAGCACAAAATGCGCGCCCGCGGACCCGGCCGCTAGCAGCGCGACGACGATGACGGACGCAGCCGCTATCCGGTCCCGTCGCCGCGCCGACATCCGCCTGCGCCCGGGCGGCCGCGTGCTCGCCGTCTGGGGACGGGCACCTCGCGGGCGGCGGGCGCCCGGCGGCCGGGTGACCGGAGTCGCGGCGGGACTGTCGGCCCGGCCGGGCGATGAAGCCGGGGCGGCCGGGCTTGCGGCGGGAGCGGGGGCCGAGGCCGGCCGGGCTGGGGCTGCGGCCGAGGTCGCAGCGGCGGCCGCGCGGGCAGCGGCAATGTCCGCAGCCGGGCGAGATCCGGCGTCGGGCGGCGACTCGGTGGTGGCCTGCGGCCGGGCACCGGCGCCGGGTGCGGCACCGCTGGCATCAGCCGCGTCGGCCTGCGGGGCGGTCGCCGGCGGGGCGGGAGCGGCCGGGAGCAGCCGCCGCAGCGGCGGGCGGCGCGGCGGCCGGGCCCGGAGCGGCGGGGGCGTCCGTCACGCCCATGGCCTCCAGGAGAGCCCGGGAGATGACCGGGATCGGCTGGGTGGCGTCCGCCGCATCGGGCGCGAATCCGAGCTGCGGCGCCAGCGCGGCAGGCGACTCGGCATAATCAGTCGCGGCGTACGAAGTGACGTCCTGCTCGGGCTCGTCGTAGTCCGGCTGCGGGTACTGGGGGGCGGCGTACTCAATCTCGGTGTATTCAGTTCGGTGTACTCGGCCTGGCGTAGGCGGCCGGGCGCTGCGCGGACCGGAAGGGGGGGGGCGACGGCTCGGCGGCGGGAGGATATGCCGGGCCCGGGCCGTCCGCGGACTGGTGGCGGCGCGGCAGCTCGGGCTGGGCAGCGCTACCCGGAGCGGCGGCGGGCGGTGTGGCCGGCGGCTCGGCGGCAGGCGGCGTGCCGCCCGGGGAATCGGCTTCTGGCCGGGACGGAGCCGGGCGGTCCGGCGATCGCCGGCGGCGGCGGGACAGCCCGTGCCGGGCCGGGGCGGTGGCCACGGCAGCCGGCGGCGGCGCGCCCGTGTCCCCCGGCGGCGCGATCCGGCTGCTCGCCTCTGCTACTGCGGCCGCGGTGGCAACGGCGGGCGGCGGCGGGGACGGCGGGCCCGGAGCCGCCTGATCTTCCGCCGAGTCGGCCGGGGCTGCTGAATCGGCGCGCATGGCCGCCAGGGTGCGCTGCACCACCGCGTCGGACAACTGCACGCGGCGCACCGGTGCTGCCGGTCGGTGCACGCGGTTTTCGCCCGGCTGACGCCGCGAAAGCGGCGAATTCTCGTTCTCTTCGGCCACGGCCCACATCCCCCTGGCGACGCCTAGATGGCGCAACCTTGGGACACTGCAGCACATATAGACACGTAAATTCAAGCGAAACTACTCATTGTAATGATCTAACTACCTCAGGCGACATCCCTCCGGGATTCAGAGCGGTCAGGGACCCTGACCAGCCCAGCTGCCGCCGCAGAAATTCCCCTTTGAAGATAACTCACTGTAATTTATACTTTCTGTCCGCTTTAGTAGGACTGTGGTTCTTGCTACCAGACTCTGATGCGTGCTATCAGGTGACAGGGGACGGAATTTCGCAAACAGGCACGTACGTCTCGAACGGCAGGTACATTTTCGTCCGGGGTATCCCCGCTCCGGGGGATATCGTCACGGCATGTGACGTTGGAGTACGTTACGTAGTTCACGTGGGGGGAGGGGCCTGTCTGCTTCCCTGCGCGGGTACAGGCAGGTGCTGCCGATGGCAATCGGCATGATGACGGGGCGGGGGGTACCTGCCGGGGAATGGCCCGGTATGGCCCCCGTACCGGGTAACGGACGGCCAGCGGCCGGGTCCGTCGTCGCGACCGAGCGACGCCGTGACCGGTCTTCGGCGTGCCGTCCTGCCCGGCGTCACGCGCGCCTGACGCGCGGCAGCCGCGCGGACCGGATCGCGGCGGCGCCTGCTGGCGTTCTCGTGGCGCGGGCGTCGTGAAGGGTCCCGAGCGGATCGGCCCCGGCTTCGCGGAGTCGCAGGCCGCCGCGCCTGGCCGAGCTGGCCAGCTTCGGCACGGTCAGCCGCAACGGGATCCCGCTGGCCCCGCCCGTGCCACCGGCCCGGCCACCGCACCGTGCCCCGCCGCAGCAGGCCGCGCCGCAGCTGGCCCCGCCCCAGCCCGCCGCACCTGAGCCAGCCGCGCCATCGCGGCCGGCCCGGCCACCGCGGGCGCCCGCGTCCGAGCCCGCTGCCCCGCCCGCCGCTGCCGCGCCGAGCGCCCGCCGGGACCTGCTGCGCTGGCTGCGGCGCCCGCTGCTGCACTGGCCGCTGCTGGCTGGCATCCTCGCCGTCCAGGCCGTGCTGTCGCTGCGGCTGATCTGGACCAACACCGCCTTTCCTGACGAGGCGCAGTACCTGTCCGCGGGCCAGGTCGTCATCGCGCACTGGCTGCACGGCACGCCGCTGCCCGGCTACGCCGGCTATTTCCCCGGCGCTCCCGTGCTGTACCCGCCGCTCGCCGCGCTGGCCGGCAACCTGCACGGCCTGGCCGGCGCCCGGATCCTGTCGCTGGCCCTGATGATGGTCACCACGGTGCTGCTGGCCGCCACGACGGGCACCTTGTTCGGCCGCCGGGCGGCACTCGGCGCCGCCGCCGTCTTCGCCGTGGCCGGCCCGGTGCAGGCCGTGGGCGCGTTCGCGACCCCCGGCGCGCTGGCCCTGTGCCTGGTGGCCACGGCCGCCTGGTGCATCGTCTCCTCGTCCGGGCGCGATGAGTCCTCGCCGCGGCTGGTCCTCGGCACCCTGGCCCTGGTGCTGGCCAACGCCGTCGCCTACCCGACCATGCTGTTCGACCTGCCGGTGTTCGCGCTGGCCGGGCTGGCCGTGGTGGTCGAGCGCGGCGCCAAGGCGGCGCTCGGCCGGGCCGGCTACCTGGCCGCCGCGACGGCGGGCCTGCTCAGCGCGGCCCTGGCGGTCGGCGGCCCGGCTTACCTGGCGGGCTTCCGGACCGCCGTCATCGCGCCGCCCGGCGGCGGCACCTCGGTGAATCTCGTGCTGCTCGGCGCCGCACGGTCGGGCCGGCCTGGCCGTGGCGCTGGCCGCCGCCGCCGTGCTGATCGCCGTCGTGCAGGCCCGGACGCAGCGGCCCGGCCCGCTGTGGCCCGCCCTCGCGGCCGCCGAGTCGCCGGGCACCGCCACCCCGGCCGCGGTCCGCGCGCGGCGCCGCTGGATCCGGGTGCTGACCCTGGCCGTGCTGACCGCCGGCGGCGCGCTGGCCCCGCTGAACCTGGCCCGGCTGCACAGCATGGCCCAGCTGTCCCGGCACTCGGCCTTTGGCATCTTCTTCGCTGCCGCCGCGGGGGGCTACGCCCTGGCCTGGCTGAGCCGGGTCATCGCCCGGCTGGCGGGCGGCCGTCTGCGCCCGGCCGGGCACCGGGCGGTGAGCATCACCGCCGGCACGCTGGTCCTGGCAGCGGTCGCCGTGCCCGCCGCGATCGCGGGCACGACCCAGGCCGCCGGCATCTACGCCGAGTCCCCGGACTCTGCCGCGCTGATCACCAGCCTGCGTTCGCTGACGGCCGGCGATCACGGCCGCTACCTGGCCGAGAATTCCAGCATCGAGGCCTACTACCTGGCCGGCTCGGTGCCGTGGCGGCGCTGGCGCAGCACCGCGTACTTCAGCTATGTCCCGCCCGGCACGGCGACCACGCTGACCGGCCCGGCCGCCTACCGCGCGGCCCTGCGGCGGCATTACTTCAGCCTGGTCGTCCTCAGCGGCACCGGGACCCCGCGCAACGACGCGGCCATCCTGGCCGGCATGACCGCGGCCGGGCAGTACCAGACCGTGGCCCGCATCGGCCCGTTCACCGTCTGGGCCTGGACCCCGCCCGGCCGTTCCTACCTGGACCAGGCGGCGCGCGGCCTGCCGATCCCGCACCGCCGGCCGCGCCGTCAGCCCCGCCCGCGCCGCCCTCCGGCCCCGCGAAGGCCAGCTATGGCCACGGCTGAGCGGACGCTGGCGCGGGCCGGGCGGCACCGCCGGTACGGGCTGATCCTGCCCGAGGCGCCCAGCGACGAGGAGAAGGCCGGCTACGCCGAGCGGAACCTGGCGCTGATCATCCGCACCTCGATGGCCAGCTTCGGCGCGCTGCTGCTCAGCCAGAGCCGGTTCATCCTGATCACCCCGGTCCTGGCGTGGACGTTCGCGCCGTTCGTGACCTTCACCGTCGCTCTACTACCTGATCTCGCTGTGCGTGAACCTGGGTACCCGCGGCTTCGACTACGCCGGCCCACCGCGAGCTGGTCGACGCGTGGCGGCCGGCCCGGTACCCGTCGCTGGACGTCTTCCTGCCGGTCTGCGGCGAGCCGCCGCGGTGCTGCGCAACACCTGGTCGCACGTCCACCGAGCTGCGTCCGCGCCTATCCCGGCGCGGGGCATCGCCTACGTGCTGGACGACGGCGCCGACCCGGCCCGGCGGGCATGGCCGCGGCTTCGGCTTCAGCTACCTGGTGCGGCCCGACCGCGGCTGGATGAAGAAGGCCGGCAACCTGCGCTACGGCTTCGGCTGCTCCTCCGGCGAGTTCATCCTCATCCTGGACGCCGACTTCGCGCCGCGCGCCGACCTGCCCGCCGAGATGCTGCCCTATTTCGCCGCCGACGCTCGCTGGGCATCGTCCAGTCGCCGCAGTACTTCCGCACCCGCGGGCCGCATGTCCTGGATGGAGCGCGGCGCCGGCGCGGTGCAGGAGCTGTTCTACCGGCTGGTGCAGGTGTCGCGGGACCGGCACGACGGCGCGATCTGCGTCGGCTCCTGCGCGATCTACCGGCGGGCGGCGCTGGAGGCGAACGGCGGCACCACGCTGATCGAGCACTCCGAGGACGTGCACACCGGCTTCGACCTGCGCCGGGCCGGCTGGGGGCTGCGCTACGTGCCGGTGCCGCTGGCCGCCGGGCTGTGCCCGTCTGACCCCGACTCGTTCCTGACCCAGCAGTACCGCTGGTGCGCGGGGTCGATGTCGCTGCTCGGGCTCGCGGAAGTTCTGGGCCACGCGATGCGCTGGCGCACCCGGTGCTGCTACCTGTCCGGCTTCTGCTACTACGTGCACACCGCGCTGTTCACCTTCGTCGCCCCGGCCATCCCGCTGGTGATGCTGACCGTCGCGGCGGACCGGGTGCGGCTGGCGAACTACGTGTTCATCCTGCCGTCGATGATCTACAACCTCGTGGTCTTCCCGTGCTGGCACCGCTGCCGGTTCGGGCCCGAGGCGCTGATGGCCAAGCTGCTGTACGGGTGGGCGCACGTGTTCGCGCTGCTGGACATCTGCGCCGCCGGCGGATGGGCTGGCAGGCCACCGGCGGCGGCAGCGCAAGGCCGGCACCCGGCGGATCTGGGCGGGCCTGACGCATCTGGAACGGCGGCACGGGGCTGGCCTGGGTCGGCCTGGCGGCCTGGCGGGTGCTGCACCGGGGCGCCCTTCGTGCCGCTCCTGCTGACCGGCCTGATCGCGTGCACGATCACCGTCATGGCCCTGGCCGCCCGCCGCAATCATGCCCGGCTCACTGAAGGAGCGTCCTGATGAGCCACCGCCGGAAGCGGCAGCGCAGCTCGGCCCGCTGGTGATCGTCGCCGGGCCGTGCTGGTCGTGGCGGCGGTCGCCGTGGCCGTCGGCCACGAGCACAGGGCGATGCGGCCACCGGGCTGCAGCTGCCGGTGCACCTGCCGCTGGGGACCGAGTCCTACGTCGGCGTCTACAACACCCGCTCCCGCCAAGACATTCGACGGGGTCGCCGACTTCACCAAGGCCACCGGGGTCGCCCCGGACCTGGCCATGTACTACAGCTCCTGGTACGAGCCGTTCCGGTCCACCTTCGCCGGAGCGCCGCCGAGCACGGCGCCGTGCCGGTGGTCCAGATGGAGCCCTCGGGCATCCGGATCGCGCCATCGCGACCGGGAAGTACGACGCCTACCTCAGCTCGTTCGCCTCGTCGGTGGCCGCCTACAAGGGCCCGGTCATCCTGAGCTTCGGTCACGAGATGAACGGCTCGTGGTACTCCTGGGGCAACACCCACACCGCGCCCGCCGCGTTCGTGGCCGCCTGGCGGCACATCGTCACGCTGTTCCGCAACTTCGGCGCGAAGAACGTGACCTGGCTGTGGACCGTCAACATCATCAACAAGCGGCAGCAGGAGCGAAGGAATCCCGGCGCCCGGCGCGTGGTGGCCGGGCGACAAGTACGTCACCTGGGTCGGCATCGACGGCTACTACCTGAAGTCCCCGTGGACCTTCGCGCCGCTGTTCGGGCCGACCATCGCGGCGGTCAAGCAGCTGACGCACGATCCGATCCTGATCTCCGAGACGGGTGCGGCGCCGGAGGCCAGCAAGACCGCCAAGATCGCCAACCTGTTCGCCGGCATCCGCGCCTACGGGCTGCTCGGCTTCATCTGGTTCGACGCGGTCGGGGTGCGGGACTGGCGGCTGACAACCCGGCCGAGTACACCGCGTTCCGGCAGGCGGCGAAGTCTTACAAGGCGCCGGTGTCATGACGCTGCGACTGACCGTCCTGGGCACCGGGTACCTGGGCATCACGCACGCCGCGTGCCTGGCCGAGGCCGGGTTCGAGGTGCTCGGCGTGGACATTGACGCGGCCAAGGTGAAGCAGCTGAACGCCGGGGAGCTGCCCATCTACGAGCCGGGCCTGGCGCCGCTGCTGAGCGCCGGGCTGGACGCGGGGCGGCTGTCGTTCACCACCTCCTACCCCGAGGCGGCGGCCTTCGGCGACGTGCACTTCATCTGCGCCGGGACGCCGCCGCGGCCGGGCAGCGACCACGCCGACCAGGGCCAGGTGCAGGCCTGCGTGGCGGCCCTGGCGCCGCTGCTGACCCGGCCGTGCCTGGTGGCCGGCAAGTCGACGGTGCCGCCGGGCACCGCGCGGCGGCTGGCCGCCCAGCTGGCCGCCGAGGCGCCGGGCGCCGAGCTGGCCTGGAACCCGGAGTTCGTGCGCGAGGGCATCGGCCGTGGCCGACTCCCTGGCCCCCGACCGGATCGTCGCCGGGGTCAGCTCGCAGCGGGCCGAGGACCTACTGCGCGCAGGTGTACGCGGGGCAGATCGCGGGCGGCACGCCGTTCTTCGTCACCGGCCTGGAGACCGCCGAGCTGGCCAAGGTGGCCGCCAACTCGTTCCTGGCCACGAAGATCTCGTTCATCAACGCGATGGCCGAGCTGTGTGAGGCGGCCGGCGGACGTCCGGGACGCTGGCGGACATCCTCGGCGCCGACGCGCGGATCGGGGCGGCGTTCCTGCGGCCGGGGCTGGGCTTCGGGGGCGGCTGCCTGCCGAAGGACGTACGCGCATTCGGCGCCTGGGCCGCCGGGCTGCCCGGCGAGCCGCTGGGCTTCCTGCGCGAGGTCGACGCGATCAACCTGCGCCGCCGCAGCCGGGCCGCCGAGCTGGCCGCCGAGCTGGCCGGCGGCAGCCTGGCCGGGGTGCGGGTGGGCGTGCTCGGCGCGGCGTTCAAGCCCGGCTCCGACGACGTGCGCGACTCCCCCGCGCTGGACGTGGCGCAGCTCCTGCACCGGGCGGAGGCCGATGTCACGGTCTATGACCCCGAGGCGCTGGACAACGCCCGCCAGGCCTGCCCGGAGCTGCGGTTCGCGCGCAGCGCGGTGGCCGCCGCGCGGGACGCGCAGGTGGTGATGCTGCTCACCGAGTGGCCCGAGCTGGTCAGCCTCAGGCCCGCGGTACTCGACGCGGTGGTCGCCCGGCGGGCCATCGTGGACGGCCGCAACGTGCTCGACCCGGCCGAGTGGCGGGCTGCGGGCTGGCAGTACCGCGCGCCCGGCGTCGCGCCCGAGCCGCGTCCCCGTCCCGGATCGCTGGCCGGCATGAGAGCCCGCCTGGTACTGGCCGCCGCCGTGGTCATCGCGCTGGTCGCGGTGGGCCTGGCGGCCACCCGGCTGCTGGCCAGCCCGGCCCGCCCGGCGCCGGCGGCCAGCGCGCGCGCTGGCCGCGCGGCCGGCCTCCTACCTCGGCGTCTACGAGAACGGCGCGACGGCGAGCTACCAGCGCATCACCGACTTCGGGCTGGCCGCCGGCCGCGCCGCCGAACCTGGTCGGCTACTTCAGCGGCTGGCCGCAGCCGTTCGAGGCCGTCGTTCGCCCGCCAGGCCAGCGCGCACGGCGCGACGACGCTGGTGCAGATCGACCCGACCTACGCCTCGGTGGCCGGTATCGCGGCCGGCAGCTATGACGGCTACCTGCGCTCGTTCGCGGACAGCGTCGCGCGACGTTCGGCCACCCGGTGGTCATCGGGTTCGGCCACGAGATGAACGCCACCTGGTACTCGTGGGGCTACCACCACGTGCCGCCCGCCACGTTCGTGGCCGCCTGGCGGCATGTCGTGACGCTGTTCCGCGACCAGGGCGCGGGCAACGTGACCTGGCTGTGGACGATCAACGCCACCCTGGGCTCGACCGGGCCGATAGCGGCCTGGTGGCCCGGCGCGCGGTATG
Organism: uncultured Actinomycetota bacterium; assembly: GCA_963780555.1. Taxonomy (GTDB): domain Bacteria; phylum Actinomycetota; class Actinomycetes; order Streptosporangiales; family Streptosporangiaceae; genus DASUBV01. Next base: position 3,374,230 of record CAWACD010000002.1, read on the forward strand.
TCACCTGGGTCGGCATCGACGGCTACTACTACCGGCCGCGCGGACAGCTTCGCCAGCGTGTTCGCGCCGACCATGCGCCAGGTCCGCGCGCTTGACCGGCAAGCCGGTGCTGCTGTCGGAGACCGCCGTCGGGCCCGCGCGCGGGCCAGGCCCGCCAAGATCGGCGACCTGTTCGCCGGGATGCGCCAGTCCGGGGCGCTCGGCCTGGTCTGGTTCGACAACGCCCAGCACGACGGCATCTACCACCAGGACTGGCGGCTCGAGGGACGCCCGGCGGCCAGGCCGCCTTCCGGCCGGCGTGGCCCGCCAGCTCGCCGGGCTGCACCCGGCCAGCCGCGCCAGCTTCACGGGGGCCAGCCATGGCTAGCGCGGCGGGTCACGCGGTGTTCTCGGATCAGCGGCCAGCGGGGCGCCGAAATTCGCAAACGGGCACGGAACATGCACGTGACCGGTACTTTCTCGACAGGGATATCCCCGTTGCGGGGACATCAGCACGATCTGTGACACCAGGCCGGTGTCACACAGTTGACGCGGAGACAGGGCGGCCTGCCTCCCGGCGTTGGGGCGGGTGCAGCCGGTGGACATCGGCGACATGAAGACGGGCCAGGAGGTGCTGGCCGACGGCGCGGCCGCGCCGGCAGCACGAGCCGGACGGCCGGGCAGGCCGCGCGGGCCGCAGCTTCACGGCGTGGTGGCCGCTGATCGGCCTGGCCGGCATGCCTGCTGATCCAGCTGATCCTCTCGCTGCGGCTGGCCCGGGCCAACACCGCCTTCCAGGACGAGGCGGCGTATATGTGGGCCGGGCACCGGGAGTGGGCGCACCTGCTGCACGGCGCCCCGGTGCCGCCGTTCGCGACCTACTTCTCCGGCGCCCCGGTCATTTACCCGCCGCTGGGCGCGCTGGCCGACAGCATCGGCGGGCTGGCCGGCGCCCGCATCCTGTCGCATGTTGTTCATGCTGGGCGCCACCACGCTGCTGTGGGCAGCGGCCGGGCGGCTGTTCGGCCGCCGGGCGGCGTTCTTCGCCGCGGCTCTGTTCGCGATGCAGCGGGCCGACGCTGCACCTGGGCGCGTTCGCCACCTTCGACGCCCTGTCGGTGCTGCTGGTGGCCGTGGCGGCCTGGTGCATGGTCCGGGCCGGGGACCGCCGCGACGCGACGGTGCTGATGGCCGCGGCCGGGGTGGCGCTGGCGCTGGCCAACATCACCGCCTACTCCACCGTCCTGGTGGACCCGGTGGTCATCCTGATGGCGCTGGCTCACCGCGCTGCCGCGGCCCGGCGGCAAGGCCGCCGCGGCTGCGCGCCGCCGTGCTGTTCACCGTCACCGCGGCGCTGCTGCTGGCCGGGGCCCTGATCGGCGGCGGCACGTACCTGACCGGCTTCACCCAGACCACGCTGAACCGGGTCTCGGCGACCGACGCCCCGCTGTCAGTGCTGGCCGCACGCCTGGTCCTGGACCGGGGTGATCCTGATCCTGGCCGCCTGCGGCGTCGTCGTCAGCTGGCCGTCCGCAACCGGCTGGACCACTGCACCTGGCTGCTGGCCCTGCTGACCGCCGCGGCCATCGCCGGGCCCGCTGGAGCAGGCCAGCCTGCACACCATGGCCTCGCTGAACAAGCACGTCGGGCTGGGTGCCTGGTTCGCCGCGATCGCCGCCGGTTATGCGGCTGACCAGTTCATCGCCTCGGCCCCGCTGCGGTGGAGCACGCTGACCACCGGGGCGTGCGTGGTCGCGCTCGCCTTCCCGGCCGCGGTCGGCGCGACCCAGTCCTGGCAGTTCTCCACCGACTGGCCGAACGCCGCCAGCTTCACCTCGATCTTCGGCACCCTGATCCGCGGCACCACCGGCCGGCTGCTGGTGGAGGACCCGTCCATCGCCGAGTACTACCTGCCCGCCGGGCAGCAGTGGCAGCGCTGGTCCTCCACCCGCAACATCGTGCTGCCGTCGGGCGTCAGCACCGGCGGCCCGACCTCGTCGGCGGGCGTCACCGGCGGCGGCGACCCGCAGGCCTTCGCCAAGTACATCGCGCGCGGCTACTGGTCGCTGATCGCGCTGAACTACGCCGACACCACCGACCTGGACCACGCCATCCGGGCCGACATCAAGGCCAACCCGCGGTACCGCATCGCCCAGGTCATCCCGTACGGCTCCGGCGGCACCTACGTCGTCTACCGATACGAGCCCGGTCAGTGACACAACCCCCGACCAGCACCGCGCCGCGCCCGGCAGGCACCGCCGGGGCGCCGGGCACGCCACGCGCCGCCGCCTGGCGGCGGCGCCGTCAGCCCAGCCTGGTGCTGCCCGCGCCGCCCGGCGAGGAGGAGAAGTACTCCTATTTCGAGCGGAACCTGCCGATGCTGGCCACGGTGCTCACCCTCGGCGCGGCCTGCCTGACGGTCAGCCAGCTGCGGTTCGAGGCCTTCTCGCCGTTCCCGTGGCCATTCGCCATCTTCACCGCCAGCTACGTGATCTACCAGGCCATCAGCCTGCCGGTGAACTTCATGGGCCGCGGCTTCAGCCAGGCCGGGCACGAGCGCCGGGTCGCGCAGTGGGCGCCGCAGGCCTACCCCGAGGTGGACATCCTGCTGCCGGTCTGCGGCGAGCCCATCGAGGTCCTGCGCAACACCTGGACCGCGGTGGCCGGGCTGACCAGCGCCTACCCCGGGACGGCCCGCGCCTGCGTGCTCGATGACGGCCCCTCGGACGAGGCCCAGTCGGAGGCGGAATCGTTCGGATTCGGCTATATCCGCCGCCCCGACACCCGGGCCTTCAAGAAGAGCGGCAACCTGCGGCACGGCTTCGCCGCCACCAGCGGGGAGTTCCTGGTCATCCTGGACGCCGACTTCGCCCCGCGCAGCGACTTCCTGGCCGAGACGCTGCCCTACCTGGATGACCCGGCGGTGGCCATCGTGCAGACGCCGCAGTACTTCCGCGGCAGCCCGGCGCAGACCTGGATCGAGAACTCGGCCGGCGCCATCCAGGAGGTCTTCTACCGGGCCATCCAGGTGGCCAGGGACCGGTTCGGGGCGGCCATCTGCGTGGGTACCTCGGCGGTGTACCGGCGCGCGGCGCTGGAGCCCTATGGCGGGCCGACGCTGATCCCGTACGCCGAGGACGTGCACACCGGGCTGGACGTGCGGCGCGCGGGCTGGACGGTGCGGTACGTGCCGGTGGTGCTGACCGCCGGGATCTGCCCGGACAACCTGGACGCCTTCGTGCGCCAGCAGTACCGGTGGTGCACCGGCAACGCCGGGGTGGTGTTCTCCCGCCGGATGTGGTCGGTGCCGATGTCACTGCCGGCCCGGCTGACCTACGTGTCGGGCTTCTTCTACTACGCCTACACCGGGCTGCTGACCTTCTTCGGGCCGCTGATCCCGGTGGTGATGCTGGCCTTCTGGCCGGGCCAGGTCCTGGCCCGCAACTTCGTGATCCTGCTGCCGGCCATCGTCACCGGGTTCGTGCTGTACCCGCTGTGGCACCGGTCGCGGTACGGGCCGTCGGTGTGGCCGCTGGGCGTGGCCCGCGGCTGGGCGCATGTCTTCGCGATCTGGGACGGCGCACGGGGCCAGACGATGGGCTGGCACCCGACCCGGACGCCGGGCAGCGCGCTGGTCCGGTTCCGGATCGGCATCACGGGCTGGAGCGGCGGGGTCGGCCTGCTGTGGCTGGCCCTGGCCGCGTGGCGGATGGCGACGATGGGCTCGGCCCGGTTCGCGATCCTGCTGGCCTTCGGCGCTCTCAACCTGGCCGTAGTGGCCAGGGTCATCTTCCCCGGGGGGACGGCGGCCGCATGAAATCCCGCCTGGTGGTGTTCACGGCGCTGCTGGTGGCGCTGACCGCGGTCGGCTTCGCCGTCGCCCGGGTCGTCGACTACGTCCCGTCCCGGCCGCCGGCCGTCATCGCCTCGCTGCCCAAGCAGCCTGCTCCTACCTCGGCGTGTTCGAGCCCGGCGCGCCGCCGGACTACGATCCGGTGGCGCAGTTTGCCGCGGCCACGGGCAAGACGCCGAACCTGGTCGGCTACTACAGCGGCTGGGCCGAGCCGTTCGCTTCCGGCTTCGCCCGCCGCGCGCAGGCCCACGGCGTGATCCCGTACGTGCAGATCGACCCGACGTTCGCCTCGGTCAAGGGCATCGCCGACGGCGACTACGACAAGTACCTGAGCGCGTACGCGGCCAGCGTGCGGGACTTCGGGCACCCGGTGGTGATCGGCTTCGGGCACGAGATGAACGCGCCCTGGTACGCCTGGGGCTACCACCATGTGTCCCCGGCGACGTTCATCGCCGCCTGGCGGCACATCCACAAGCTGTTCGGCCATTTCGGCGCGCTGAACGTCACGTGGCTATGGACTATTAACGCCGACCAGCCCGGCACCGGGCTGGTGCAGAACTGGTGGCCGGGCAGCAAGTACGTGAACTGGGTCGGCGTCGACGGCTACTACTACCGGCCCAGCGACACGTTCAAGAACGTGTTCGGCGGCACGATCACCGAAGTGCGCGCGTTCACCAGCGACCCGGTGCTGCTGTCGGAGACGGCAGTCGGCCCGCAAGCCGGCCAGTTCGACAAGATCAGCAACCTGTTCGCCGGGATGCGCGACTACCAGACACTGGGCCTGGTGTGGTTCGACAAGGACCAGGCCGAGCGCGGCAGCATCCTCAAGCAGGACTGGCGGATCGAGGACAACGCGCCGGCGCTGACCGCCTTCAAGCTCGGGCTGTCGTCCCTGGTGCTGCACAAGCCCTGAGCCTCAGGCACAGCCGGGCAGCGGCCGTCCGGCCGGAGCTTAGTGCGGGCTGACCGCGCTGGATCCCTCGGCGGGGACACCGTCGACGGTGAGCTCGGCGCCGCGCTCGGTCCAGAAGCACATCAGCCCGGCGATGTCCGCGGCCTCGGGGATCGGCGACTCGTAGCTCCACACGATGTCGGGGTGTACCTGGCCGCCGACCTCCGCCGACCAGTAGGCGGCCTGGCCCTTGAACGGGCAGGTGCTCTCGGTGCTGGTGGGCTGCAGCAGGTCGGTGCGGATGTCCTCGCGGGGCAGGTAATACCGCGGCGCCAGGCCGGTCTCGGCCAGCACCAGGGCGCGCCGGGAGTCGGCCAGCTGCTGGCCGCCGACGCTGACCTCGATGTGAGCATCCGACGGCGTGATGGTGATCTTGTGTCCTGAGCTCATACCGGGGTCAACCGGCCCGGCGCCGTCCTGATTCCGGCCGCGCACATTCCGGGCGGGCCGGATCCGGCTGCCCAGCCTCCGTACCGCCGGGAGGACCGCGAGCCGGTCCAGGGCCAGCGCGGTGCCCAGGCCCGTCGCCCCGGCCACCCCGGCGGCGCCGATGGTGTCGGTGAAGTAGTGGTATTTCCCGGCCACGACGGCCAGCGTGACCGAGACCACGGCGGCCACCGCGGCCGCCGGCACCACCGCGCGGATGACCGCGGGCAGCGAGCGGGCGGACGGGCTCGCCGCCACGATGATCAGGGCCACGGCCAGGGTGGCGATGCCGGTCACGTGGCCGCTGGGGTAGGACAGGAACAGCCAGAACCGGCGGCCGACCAGCGGCTTGCCGACGAACTCGGTGATCGCGCTGGCCAGCGGGACGCAGATGGCCACCAGCAGCGCGGCCCGCCAGCGCCGGGTCGCCGCGCAGCTCCCGGCCGCGACGAGGACGCAGATCGTCACCACCAGCGGGCTGCCCAGCGTCCGCAGGATCACGATCAGCTGCTCGCGGTGACTGGCGAACAGGCCGATGATCCAGTCATCGACCCGGCTGTCGAACTGGCCGGGCTTGACCGAGTCGTGCTCGACGATGCCCAGGATCACGGCCAGGGCCGCGAAGCCGGCCGCCAGGACCGCGGCGGGCCGCCGGGCGCGGTCAGACAGCAGCGCACCGTCGCGCCCGCTCACCGCCGGCTCACCCGCCTGGTCCCCTCTCCCCCAGCGCTGTCCCGCAGCGCAGCCGGCAAGCAGCCGCGCAAGATCCCCATGGTAGGGGGCATCCGCGCGCTCACCTGCCCGGGCCGGGGCAGGCAGCACGACAGAACCGAGCACAGCGGCGCGGCCACCCGCGCTCCGGCTGTTAGCGGGACAGCCGGCGAGCGCCTGCGGGGTGGTTACTCAGCCTGGGCCTTCTGCGCGGTCTTGCCGTTGGCCGACGGCTTCGCGGCGACCTTGGGCTGCGCCGGCAGGTCCGGCAGGCTGGGCATCGCGCCGACGATGCGGCGGGCGATCTGCGCCGGGGTGGAGGCGGTGGTGTCCACCACGAAATCGGCGGCCTCGGTCATCCACGGCCGCGCGGCGGCGTACTCATCCAGGTGCGCCAGGCGCCATTCCCTGCCCTCTCCCGAGATCTCGATGCGGCTGCGCAGCAGGGCATCGGCCGCGTCCAGCACGACGTGGAAGACCTCCAGCTCAGCGGCCCGGATCGGCGCGAAGATCTGATCCAGGTAGTCCCGCTTGAGCACGGTCTGCGGCGCGATGACGTGCTGCCCGGTCATCCGGGCTATCTCCACCATCGTGGCCGCGACGAGCGGCGGCCAGGCAGCCCAGTCCTGGAAGTCCGAAATGTACTGATCGCTCAGGTTGACCCGCAGGAGCTGCCCGACCGTCTCCGGGTCGATCACGCGGCTGTTAGGAACCAGTGCCGCGAGTCGCTCGGCTGTCGAGGTCTTGCCAGAGCCAAAGGTCCCGTTCAGCCAGATAATCACCTGTTAATCGTAGAGGGGAGCGGGCCCGCGTACACGGCAGTTCGGGCCGCAAGCAGTGATCTGTGGCTGACTGTCTGATTGTTTTCCGCCGCGTGAACCGGCCGCCGGCCCGCGCGCGTGCTCAGAGGAGGCACAGAGGTTACTCAGAACGAGCGCTCCGCCTCCCGGGTCATCCTCGGGAGAGCTAGTCCCGCCATCGCCAGGAGGACACCACCGTGGACGGTCTCACCTCCGCCGAGGGGCTGTGGTTCCTCAGCCGCGGCACCGGTGTCGTGGCACTGGTGCTGCTGACCGTCGTGGTCGTGCTGGGCGTGGCGGTGAACCGGAAGGGCCGGCTGCCCGGCCTGCCGCGGTTCGCCGTGACCAGCCTGCACCGCGCCGTGTCGCTGCTGTCGGTGGCGTTCCTGGGCATTCACATTGGCACCGCCATCGCCGACCCGTTCGTGACGATCGGCATCGTCGCCTCGGTCGTCCCGTTCGTGTCGCACTACCAGCCGTTCTGGCTGGGCCTGGGCGCAGTGTCGGTCGACCTGATGCTGGCGCTGGTGATCACCAGCCTGCTGCGGGCCCGGATCGGCCGCCGCACCTGGCGCGCCGTGCACTGGCTGGCCTACGCCAGCTGGCCGGTGGCGATCGCGCACAGCATCGGGTCCGGTCCGGACATGTGGCGCGGCTGGCTGGCCTGGCTCACGATCGGCTGCGGGGCCGCCGCCGTGGCGGCGCTGGGCTGGCGGATCGCCGGCCGGCGAGCGGAGACGCCGCCCGCGCTGCGGGCGGCCAAGATCCTGGCCGGTGCCCGGTGAGCGCCGGCCTGGCCACCGGGCACCCGGCCGGGCCGGGGCCGCGCGCCCCGGCGCCCGCCGGGCTGCCGCGGCTGATCCCGCACGGCACGGTCCCCGACCCGCGGCCCGCCGCGCACCTGGCCCGGCTCGGCCCGCTGCCCGCGCTGGCGCCGGCCGCGCTGATCGCCGAGGTCGGGCGGTCCGGGCTGGCCGGCCGCGGCGGCGCGGCGTTCCCGGTGCACCGCAAGCTCGCGGCCGTCGCCGCGGGCCGGGCGGGGGTCGTGGTCGGCAACGGCGCCGAGGGCGAGCCGGGCAGCAGCAAGGACGTGACGCTGCTGTGGCTGGCCCCGCACCTGGTGCTGGACGGGCTGGAGGTCGCCGCCCGCGCCGCCGGCGCCAGCCGGGCCGTGCTGTACGTGCCGCGCGACCCGGACCTGGCCAGCCACCTGAGCCGGGTGCTGGGCTACCGCCAGCATGGCCGGTGGAAGTGGCCGGGGCGCCGGACCGGTTCCTGGCCGGCGAGGAGTCCGCGCTGGTCGCCGCCATCAGCGGCGAGCCGGCCCGGCCGCGGTTCAAGCGCCCGCCGGTGTACGCCCGCGGCATCGGCGGCCGGCCCACGCTGGTGCACAACGTGGAGACGCTGGCGCACCTGGCGCTGATCGCGCGGTTCGGCGCGGCCTGGTTCCGGGCCGCGGGCACGGCCGCCGAGCCGGGCACGATGCTGGTCACGGTGCAGCGCGCCGACGGCGGCAGGCATGTCACCGAGGCCGCGCTCGGCACGCCGCTGCGCGACCTGCTCGGCGGCCTGCGGCCGGGTCAGGTGCAGGCGGTGCTGTGCGGCGGCTACCACGGGGCCTGGCTGGCGGCGGGCCAGGCGGCCGGGCTGACCCTGGACAATGCGGCGCTGCGCCCGGCGGGCGCGTTCGCCGGCGCGGGCGTGCTGGCCGAGCTGCCGGCCAGCCACTGCGGCCTGGCCGAGACGGCCCGGGTGGCCCGCTACCTGGCGCTGGAGTCGGCCGGGCAGTGCGGGCCGTGCTTCAACGGCCTGCCGCGCATCGCCGCCGCGCTGGCCGACCTGGCCATCGCCCGGCCGGCGCCCCGGCAGCTGGCCGACGTGCAGCGCTGGTCCGGGCTGGTCGAGGGCCGGGGCGCGTGCCATCACCCGGACGGGTTCACCCGGTTCGTCCGCAGCGCGCTGGCGGTGTTCGGCCCCGAGCTGGAGCGGCACGCCCGCGGCCAGTGCCATGCCACCAGCGCCCGCCCGTTCCTGCCGGTGCCGGCCGGTGCCGCTACCGAGGCCGACTGGAGCTGACATGAGCCAGAGCATCACGATCAACCCGGTGACCTGCACCGGTCACGGCGTGTGCGCCGAGCTGCTGCCCGAGCTGGTCACCCTGGACGAGTGGGGCTACCCGCTGCTGGCCGCCACGCAGGTGCCGCCGTCGCTGCGCCGTCAGGCGGGGCGCGCCGCGCGGGACTGCCCGGCCCTGGCCTTCCTGCTGACCAGCAGAGGGTCATGATGACCACTATGAACTCCGCCGCTGACCAGACCGGACTGCGCCGGCCCGACGGCAGCCCGGTCCGGGTGCTGGTCGTCGACGACGAGCCGAGCCTGGCCGAGCTGCTGGGCAGCGTGCTGCGCTACGAGGGCTGGGAGATCCGCACCGCCGCCGACGGGGCCAGCGCGGTCGCGCGCGGCCCGCGAGTTCGAGCCCGACGCGGTGGTGCTGGACATCATGCTGCCCGACTTCGACGGGCTGGAGGTGCTGCGGCGGCTGCGGGCCATCCAGCCGGGCGTGTGCGTGCTGTTCCTGACCGCGCGGGACTCGGTGGAGGACCGGGTCAGCCGGCATCACCGCGGGCGGCGACGACTACGTGACCAAGCCGTTCAGCCTGGAGGAGGTGCTGGCCCGGCTGCGCGGGCTGCTGCGCCGGGCCGGCATCGCCCGCGCCCGCGGCGGCACCGAGCTGACGGTCGGCGACCTGACCATGGACGAGGACGCGCGCGAGGTGCGCCGCGGCGGCGACGGTGATCGAGCTGACCGCCACCGAGTTCGAGCTGCTGCGCTTCCTGATGCGCAACCCGCGCCGGGTGCTGTCCAAGGCGCAGATCCTGGACCGGGTGTGGAACTACGACTTCGGCGGCCAGGCCCACGTCGTCGAGCTGTACATCAGCTACCTGCGCAAGAAGATCGACGCCGGCCGCGAGCCGATGATCCACACCGTCCGCGGCGTCGGGTACGTGCTCAAGCCGCGGCAGCCTGCCGATGACAGCGCACGCGCGGCGCGCGCACCCGGCCCGCGGCGGCGTCGGCCGGTGGCTGGCCGGGCGGACGCTGCGCGGCCGGCTGGTGGCCGGGCTGCTGGCCACGCTGGCCCTGGCCTGCGCCGGCGGTCGGCGCGGTGACCTACGCCCACCTGCACGCGCGTGCTGGTCAGCGGCAGCTGGACGCAGCAGCTGACCGCAGGCCAGCATGCGCTACGCCCGCTGCATGGCACCCGCCGCCGGCGCCGCCCGGCGGCGACCGGGACCGCGACGGCAGGCCGCCGGCCGCGAGCCCGGCGGCCTGCGCCCAGCAGCAGGACGCGGGCACGTTCAGCGCGCCAGCCTGGCACGCGACCGACGGCAGATCCCCACCGGACGGTCAGCATCGCCAGCCGTACCTGGCCAGCACGTACAGCTACTGCAAGCTGAGCTGCCGCCGACCGGCGCGCGCTGCGCCAGCTGCCGGTCGACGGCGCACCGCAGACCGTCGACGCTGTCGGCGCACGGGCCGTACCGGATGGCGGCCACCGGCAGCGGACGGCGACGTGTTCGTCACCGGGCTGCCGCTGGCCAACGTCAACGACACGCTGCGCCAGGTCGCCATCGCCGAGATCGCGGTGTTCTCGCGTCGCGCTGCTGGTCACCGGCGCTGATCGGCACCGCCTGGGTGCGGGTCTCGCTGCGGCCGCTGCGCCGGGTGGCGGCCACCGCGACCAGGGTCACCGAGCTGCCGCTGGCCAGCGGCGAGGTGGCGCTGCCCGAGCGGGTGCCCGACGCCAACCCGGCGACCGAGGTCGGCCAGGTGGGCGCGGCGTTCAACCGGATGCTCGGCCACGTCGAGGCGGCGCTGGCCCGCCGGGCGGCCAGCGAGGCGCCGGCTGCGCCGGTTCGCCGCCGACGCCAGCCACGAGCTGCGCACGCCGCTGGCCGCGATCCGCGGCTACGCCGAGCTGGCCCGGCGCCACCCGGGTCCGGTGCCGCCCGGACGTCGCGCACGCGCTGGGCCGGGTGGAGTCGGAGTCGGCGCGGATGAGCGTGCTGGTCGACGAGCTGCTGCTGCTGGCCCAGCTGGACGCGGGCCGGCCGCTGGCCAGCGAGCCGGTGGACCTGACCCGGCTGGCCATCGACGTGACCAGCGACGCGCGGGCGGCCGCGCCGGACCACCGGTGGCGGCTGGAGCTGCCCGACGAGCCGGTCATGCGTGCGCGGCGACGAGCACCGGCTGCACCAGGTGCTGGCCAACCTGCTGAGCAACGCGGCCCGGCACACCCCGGCCGGCACCACGGTCACGGTGGCGCTGGCCAGGCCGGCCGGCGGACGCGGTCGCGGTCAGCGGTGACCGACGACGGGCCGGGCATCCCGGCCGACCTGCAGCCGGCCATGTTCGAGCGGTTCGTCCGCGGCGACAGCTCGCGCTCCCGCGCGGCGGGCAGCACCGGGCTCGGCCTGGCCATCGTGCGACGCGGTCACCGCGGCGCACCACGGTCAGGTGGCGGTGACCAGCCGGCCGGGCGAGACCCGGTTCACCATCACGCTGCCGCGCGACTGCTAGCCGGCGCCGGGCGGTGCCGGCGCGGGCGCGGCCGGCGCAGGCCCGCGCTGGGCTTCGGGTGCAGCAGGATCTCGATGCTCAGGGCCAGGATCCAGGCCGGGAACAGCAGTTCCGCCCAGGGCGTGACGTTGGAGCCGATCAGCAGCAGCACCGCGGTCACCAGCCCGGCCAGCCACAGCCATCTCGGCACGAAAGAGGTGCGGCGGGCGATGGTCACGGTGGTCAGGGTGAAGACCGCGGCCATCCGGACGGCGTAGGTGTTCAGCAGGATCGAGGTGGAGTTGCGGCCCAGGGTCAGGGTCGCCGACCCGGCGGACTCGTGCGGGTGGGCCAGCCCGGCGTCGACCAGGCCGCCCGCCACCGAGGCGGCGACGAAGAACATGGCGACGAACAGCAGCCCGCTGCCCAGGAACACGGTCGCGAAGAACCGGTCCTCCCGGCCGCCGATCCGGTCGCGCAGCACGCCGACGAACCACAGGAAGGCGATGCCGGCGAACGGCACCAGGTTGAGGGCCACGTTGATGGCGGTGCGCTTGGCCGGGTCGGACAGCCACGGCCGGGGCTGGCCGGGTTAGCCGGGGTCGACAGCCGCAGGATCACCAGCACCGCCGCGGTGAGCACGGCGAAGGCGATTCCGGCGAAGGCCGCGGCGCGCGGGGTCCGCAGCGGGCTGCCGGCCTCTAACGGGTCAGTGGTATGCGCGCTCTGCTGAGTGCTGGCGGTCACCGGGCTCCTTCCGTTGCGGCCGCCTGCCGGGCGGCCTTCTCCATAGCGATCAGCCGGAACGTCAGCGCCACCAGCACGAGGCTGATGGCGGCCTCGAACGCGCCCTCGACGAGTCCCTTGATGGCCAGGACCTCGGCGATCTCGCCGCCGGCGTGCGGCTCGGGCAGCACCGCCTCCAGCTCGTTGATCAGGATCAGCGGCAGCCCGGCCAGCAGGAAGCAGCGCCAGTACTGGCCGCGGATCAGCTGCGCGGACCGGCGCAGGGCGCCCCGCACGCTGCGGTTCTCGATCTCGATGACCGGCCCGGTGAGGGCCAGGAAGGTAATGGCGATCAGGCCGGGGATGACCAGCAGCAGCACCCCGATCAGGACGATCACGACGACGGCGAGGTCACCCAGCAGCAGCCGTCGCCAGGGCAGCGACCGGGCCACCTGGCCCAGGCCGGGGCGCTGGCCGCCCGCCTCCGCGCGCAAGGTCAGGCGGCAGACCAGGCCGGACAGGAAGACCGTGCCGAGCAGGCTGACCGCGGTGGTGCCGAGCCCCGCGACGGTATAGGCAGTGGCGTTATTCGGGTCGATGAAGTGGTCGACGAGGATGTCGCCGGCGGCGGTGACCAGCGAGACGGCGATGGCCACGGGCAGGATGCGCGGCGGCGTGCTGGCGGCCGGCCCGGGCCGCGGCGGCGAGGACGGCCCGCATGCGAGCCGGGGCCTGGCCGCAGGGCGTTCCGGGCGGGCACCGGAGCCAGCCGGGCCGGGCCGGGCGGCCTGGCCGGCGGCACCTCGTTACTCGTCGTAGTTCTCTTGTGACTGTCAGGCACCAGGACACGGTACGCCGGGATGCCCGCCAGGGCCGGCAGCGGGGGCACACAGCTGGTGCCCGGGCTCAGGTCAGCGGCCGTCAGGGAACCTGCGGCCTCATAGCGGGCGCAGATTCCGGCCGCAGGGCCGGGCCAGCCTGGGCCCGCACAGTGGTCGCCATGAACACCCAGTCACAGCTCTGGAGCCGGCCCCGGGCCTGGCCGCCGCGGGCCCGCCGGGACGGCCCGCAGGTGGAGATCGTGGTCCCGGTCAAGGACGAGGAGGCCGACCTGGCCCCCAGCGTCCGGCGGCTGCACGCCTTCCTGGCCGGCCGGCTTCCCGTTCACCTGCGCACGTCACGATCGCCGACAACGGCAGCTCGCGACGCGCACCTGGGACATCGCCGCCGGGCTGGCCGCCGAGCTGGCCGGCGTCAGCGCCGTCCGGCTGGCCGCAGCCGGGCCGCGGGCGGGCCCTGCGGTCGATCTGGTCGGCCAGCGACTGCGACGTGCTGGCCTACATGGACGTCGACTTGTCCACCGACCTGAACGCGCTGCTCCCCCTGGTCGCGCCGCTGCTGTCGGGGCACAGCGACGTCGCCATCGGCACCCGGCTGGCCCGCGGCTCCCGGGTGGTGCGCGGGCCGCGCCGGGAGGTGATCTCCCGCGGCTACAACCTGCTGCTGCAGGCGACGCTCGGCGCCGGGTTCTCCGACGCCCAGTGCGGGTTCAAGGCGATCCGCGCGGGACCAGGCCCGCGAGCTGCTGCCCCGCACCCGGGACGGCGGCTGGTTCTTCGACACCGAGCTGCTGGTGCTGGCCGAGCGGGCCGGCCTGCGCATCCACGAGGTGCCGGTGGACTGGACCGACGACCCGGACTCGCGGGTCAACGTCGCGGGCCACGGCGCTGGCCGACCTGCGCGGCATCCTGCGGCTGGGCGGCGGCCGCCGGCTGGCCCGGTTCGCCGCCGTCGGCGCGGCCAGCACGGTCGCCTACGTGCTGATCTACCTGGTCCTGCGCCGCGGGCTGGCGGCGCAGTCGGCGAACGCGATCAGCATGCTGGTCACCGCGGTCGCCAACACGGCCGTCAACCGGCGGGTCACGTTCGGGATCTCCGGGCGGCGGCACGCTGGTGCGGCACCAGCTCCGCGGCCTGCTCGCGTTCGCCGCCGGGCCTGGCGCTGACCTCCGGCGCGCTGGCCGTGCTGCACTGCGATCACGCCGCAGCCGGCCGCGGGCCGCGGAGCTGGCGGTGCTGCTCATCGCCAGCCTGGCCGCCACGCTGGCCCGGTTCGGGCTGTACCGCAGCTGGGTCTTCCGCGGGAGCGCCCGGTGACCGCGGTCACCGGCGCGCCGGGCCGGGCTGGCCGGCCGGCGCGGCGCAGCTGACCAGGCCGCGGCGCGCTCGCCGCGCTGGGCGCGGCCCGCGCTGGCCGGGCTGCTGGCCGCTCACCGCGCTGCTGTACCTGGCCGGGCTCAGCCGCAACGGCTGGGCCAACGACTTCTACGCCGCGGCGGTGCAGGCCGGCAGCACGGAGCTGGAAGGCCTTCTTCTTCGGCTCGTTCGACGCCTCGAACTTCATCACCGTCGACAAGACCCCGGCCTCGCTGTGGGTCATGGAGCTGTCGGCGCGGGTGTTCGGGCTGAACTACTGGAGCGTGCTGGTGCCGCAGGCGCTGGCGGGGGTCGGCTCGGTGGCGCTGCTGTACGCGGCGGTGCGCCGCTGGTTCGGGCCCGGCGCCGGGCTGCTGGCCGGGGCGGCGCTGGCGCTGACCCCGGTGGCCGCGCTGATGTTCCGGTTCAACAACCCGGACGCGCTGCTGGTGCTGCTGATGACCGGCGGCCGCGTACGCGACGGTCCGGGCCATCGAGTCGGGGCGGACCCGGTGGCTGGTGCTGGCCGGGGCGCTGCTCGGCTTCGGGTTCCTGACCAAGATGCTGCAGGCGTTCCTGGTCCTGCCCGGCGTTCGGCCTGGCCTACCTGGTGGCCGGGCCGCCGCGGCTGCGCACCCGGATCTGGCAGCTGCTGGCCGGGCTGGCCGCGGTCATCGTGGCGGCGGGCTGGTGGGTGGCGGCCGTCATGCTCGACGCCGGCCGCGAGCCGGCCCGTACGTCGGCGGCTCGACGAACGACAGCATCCTGCAGCTGGCCCTCGGCTACAACGGGCTCGGCCGGCTGGACGGGAACGAGACCGGGTCGGTCGGCGGTGGCGCGGGCGGCGGCCCGGGCGGCGGGGGTGGCGGCGGCTCGGCGTTCGGCGGGGCGTCCGGATTCCAGCGGCTGTTCGCCTCGGAGATGGGCGGCCAGATCAGCTGGCTGCTGCCGGCCGCGCTGCTGGCCATCGGCGGTGCTGGCGTGGCTGGGCTGGCGCCGCCGCGGGAGTGTCGCGGGGCCGGGCGGCCTCGCCGGCGCAGGCGGCGCGGCTGCGCAGCGGCGTCCGAGCGGGGCAGCCGGGCTCGCGGCGCACCGACCGGGCCGGGGCGGCGGTGCTGCTGTGGGGCGGCTGGCTGGTGGTCACCGGCGCCGTGTTCAGCTTCATGGCCGGCATCATCCACCCGTACTACACGGTCGCGCTGGCCCCCGCGATCGCCGCGCTGACCGGCATCGGCGGCGGTGCTGCTGTGGCGGGCCCGGGCCGGGCTGGCCGCCCGCGTCCTGCTGGCGGCGGGTGTCGCGGTCACGGCGATCTGGTCGTACGTGCTGCTGGACCGGTCGCCGTCCTGGTACCCGGCGCTGCGCTACGTCGTCCTGATCGGCGGGCTGGCCGCGGCCGGCGGCCTGCTCGCGGAGCCGGCTTGCCGGGCATGAGGTGCGGAGCAGCGGCGGCCGGGTGACCCTGGCCGGGGTGGCCGCCGCGGCGGCGATCGTCACCGGCGCTGGCCGGGCCCGCCGCCTACAGCTCCAGACCGCGGCGACCTCGCACGCCGGCGCGCTGCCGACGGCCGGGCCGGCGGTGACGAGCGCGTTCGGCGGGCCGGGCGGGACAGGCGGCCCGGGCGGGGCCGGGCCGGCGGCGGCGGGCGGCTTGCGCCCGGCGGGACGGGCACGCAATCCGGTCCGGGCGGCGCGGCGGGCGGCACGGCACTGGTGCCAGCGGCACGGGCGGCAGCAGCACGGGCACCGGATTCGCCGGAACTGGCCAGGCGGGCCCGCCAGGCGCCGGCGCTGGAAGCACCGGCAGCGGCATGCCCGGCTCGCGCAGCCGGCCGCCGGGACCAGCGGCCGGGCACTGGCGCACCCGGCGGCGCTGGAGGTGCAGGCGGCGCGGGCGGGCCCGGCGGCGGGCTGGGCGGCTCCACGCAGGTCAGCAGCGCGCTCACCACGGCTGCTGAAGCCGGCGCCAGCGCCTACACCTGGGCCGCGGCCACCATCGGGTCGGAGAGCGCCGCGCCGCTGCAGCTGGCCACCGGCGAGCCGGTCATGTCCATCGGCGGCTTCAACGGCACCGACCACGCCCCGACCCTCGCCGAGTTCCAGCGCCTGGTCGCCGAGCACAAGATCCACTACTTCGTGGGCAGCAACGCGCACAGCTTCGGCGGCGGATCCGGGGCAGCGTCGGCCATCACCAGCTGGGTCGCCGCGCACTTCAAGGCCCAGACCGTCGGCGGCGAGACCGTCTACAACCTCACGCTGCCCGCGTCTGGCTAGGAAGCCGGCACCAACCGCGGGGCAGGCAGCCATCCCCCGGGCTGCCTGCTCCGCATTTCTGCGCGAAGTCAGGGCTAGTGACCGGCTACCGTCCGGCGCCGCGACCTAGTGGCGGGCTCACCGGCTGGCCGCATTACCGTGGCGGCAGCGACGTGAATCAGAGCGGAAACGGAGTCTGGATCTCCCCGCAGGCGGCCTGCGTCGAGGAGAGCCGCTAGCGCGGGTGCGCGCCAGGCCGGCTAGAGCGTCGCGCACCGCCGGCAAGCGGCCCGTCAGTTCCAGCAGTGCGAGGGCTGGCCGGCCTGCGGCGGGTGCGGCATAGACCGGTCGAGCAGCGGGTCGTGAGCCGGCGAGATCCTCCTGCTCCGCGGCGGGCAGCAGGTCTCATCTCGGCAAGTGCCGGCGTGAGATCAGCGACCGGCGGCACGTGGCCGAGGCTCAGGACGACCCCGTCCGCCGCTGTGGCCGCGTCTGAGGCGGGACCGCTGCGCGGCGAATAGGCGAGCGAAATCTTGGGCTGTCGGTCGAAGACGATGTCCGGGCCGGACGAGCGGAGCATCTGCACGGACCGGTTAGCTGGCCGCGGTAGTCTCAGCCGACGGCGGGAAGCCGGAAAGCGACGAGGTAGCCGACGTCCTCCAGCAGGACATAGGGCTCCTCGGCCGCTAGATGACGGGCAGGCGCGCGCAGAGCTCCCCGACCAGCGTTGTCTACCGGTCCGTGCGTTCCGGATACTCCGATGCGCATCTGGGCTCCCCTGGCCGCAGGCTGGGCAGCTAGCCTGGCACAGTGCCGCCCGACAGCGGCCAGCACCCGCCCGTCACCAGCCGCCGGCCGTGCCTTGTCAGACCCCCGCAGTAGCCTGCGGAAGCCGGTGCGTGGTGGATCGCCGGCAACCTGATGCGCGACGCCGCGGCCCTGCTGAGCATCGAGCTGCTGCCCTGGGACTGCCTGGGGCATCATGCCCGCCCCCGGGGATCACATCAGCGACGAGCACATCGCCGTGTTCGACGAGCTCGCCGGGTTCACCCGGGATCCGGACGAGTCACTCGCCGGCCTCCGTCAGCTCATGCAGGACCCGCGGCTGCGCGTGCCGCCGAAGGTCCGCAGCGCCGTCAGGCAATGCGATGAAGCCATCTGAGCAGCTAGCCGACCGGCGCAGGGCTCAGCGGGCGCAGGCTCGGCCGCGGCCCCGCCCGGCGGCGATAATGTCCCGATGGACCTGGCTCGCAAGCTGCAGATCAAGCCCGGCACGCTCGTCTCGGTCGTCGCGGCTCCGGCCGACGGGCCTGACCTGTCCGCAGACGGCGGCCTGCAGCTCACGGACAGCCCGGCGGAGGCCGGGGCGGTGATCGCATTCGCGCGCCAGCGCGCGGACCTGGCCGCGGCCGGGCCCGCCATCGAGGCGGCCCGCGAGGACCGGCTGGCCTGGATCGCCTACCCGAAGGCGGGGCAGCTCGGCACCGACCTGAACCGCGACAGCCTGGCCGCGGCCGTCATCGACCTGGGCGGCCTCCGCCCGGTCCGCCAGGTCGCCATCAACGCGGTGTGGTCGGCGCTGCGCTTCCGGCCCGGCTGAGAATCGGCGGCCGGTCGTCCGGCCCGAGTTCCTAGCGGACGCCGGCGATGGCCAGCAGCTCGTCGAGGATCGCGCCGAAGTCCGTCACGCCCAGGCTCAGGTGCCCCGCGCCGGTCACCAGGTGGGCGCGGGCCGCCGGCATCTGCGCGGCCAGCCACTGCCCGTGCGCGAACGGCACCATCATGTCCTGGTCGCCCTGCCACACCGTGACCGGCGCGCCCGCCCCGAGCGTGAAGCCCCAGTCACCGGCGAAGGCCAGGTCGTCCTCGCGCCAGCCCGCGATGCCCGCGGCGACCCCGGCGCGGAACGCCTCCGCCAGGTAGCTCGCGAACTCACCGGTGATCACCGACTTGTCGACCTCCGAGGCCAGGTCACCCATGCCCTCGGCCACCTGCGCAGCCGTGATGTCGCGCAGCTCGGCCGCGCCGGCCTCCAGGAACGCGTTCAGCTCGGCCTCGCCTGCCAGCGCCGCACCGAACTCGGCCACGTTCTCCGCTGCCATGCCGGCCAGCCAGTCCAGGCCGTCGGCGCCGTAGGGCGCGACCCCGGCGATGGACGCGACCGCCTGGCACCGGTCCGGCAGCAGCGCACCGCAGGCCAGCGCATGCGGGCCACCCCCGGACCAGCCAGCAGTAACGAAGTGCTCGACGCCGAGCTTGTCCAGCACCGCCGCGACGTCGGCCGGGGCGCTGGAAACCCGGCGGCCGGGGTCCGGCGTCGACCCGCCGTACCCTGGTCGCGCGTACATGACGGTGCGCAGGCCGCGCTCCGCCGCCGCGTCGACCATCGGCGCAAAGGCGACCAGGCCCGACGGCGTCCCGTTGTGGAAGACCAGCGGCAGCCCGTCCTCCGGGCCCGCAATGAGCACCTGCAGCTGGCGGCCCGCCGGGGCGGTCACAGTGAACTGGGTTACGTCCGGCTGCATGGGCTGCTCCTTTGCAACGCCTGGCCTGCGCTCGCATCCGCGGTCTCAGGCCGAGCCTATGCGGGCCAGCGCGACTGGCGCAGTGCGGGGAGCATCGCGCAGGACACCACGCTGGCGGCGAGCACGCCAGCCAGGACCAGCATCGCGGCCGTGGCCGGCAGGAACTCCAGCAGCAGGCCCGAGGCGGCCAGCCCGACCGGCATGCCGAGCCCGAGCAGCGTCTGCACGGCGCCGAGGACACGGCCGCGCTGATCGGCGGGCGCCTGCCGCAGGACCAGCACATCAATCAGCACCCGCATCGAGGGGACGCCGAGCATCGCGGAAAACAGCACGGCAGCCGTCCACCACGGGCCGGCCGGCACGGCCAGCAGCGCGACGGCCGGGACCAGCCACAGGCAGATGGCCAGCAGCAGGATGCCGGGACGCAGCCGGTGCAGCAGCGGGACCAGCGGCGCGCCGGCCAGCCCGCCGACGGCGCCGCCGCCCAGAGCCAGGCCGATCATGGCCGGAGAAACCGCCTGCTGGCGCAGGATGACCAGCACGATGATGTCCAGCCCGGCGCCGACGGTGTTCACCATCATGATCAGCAGCATGGCGGCCCGGAGCAGCGGGCGATGCCACAAGGTGGCCAGTCCGTCGAGCATGCCCAGCCAGGCCTGCCGCCGGCGCGTACCAGCTCGGCCGGCTCCGGCTTCCGCTGCCGCCGCCGAGGAGTAGCGGGTGCCGCCGCGGCGCTGCCGGATTCCGCCGCCTGATCCCCCGTAGCTGGTGTCGCTGCGGCATTGCTGGATTCCCCCGCCTGATCCCCCGCGGCTGCCGCATCGTCCGCCGCGGCACGCCCTCCTGCATCGCCAGCGGGCTGGTCCCGGCTCACCCTGATCAGCAGCGCGGTGATCAGCGACAGTACGAAAGACGCGGCGGTGAACAGGAACGGTGCCGCGTGCGCCAGTGCCCGGACCGCGTACAGCGCGCCGCCGACGGGCGGGCCGATCAGCATGGCGCCGTTCTGCCGGACCTCGTCCTGGGTCAGCGCCGCGGTCAGCTGACTTGCCGGGACAGCGGCGCGCAGCAGCAGGTACCGCGCGCTGGCGACGATGCCCTGGCCCACGCCCAGCAGCACCGCCGCGGCCAGCAGGACCGGCAGGGACAGCGCGCCGAGCAGCAGCGCCGCAACAATGCCGCCGGTCACCAGTGCCCGGGCTGCCTCGGCCACGATCACGATCTTGCGCCAGCTGCAGCGATCAGCCAGCTGACCGCCGGGCAGCCCGGCGGCTAGCGCGCCCGCGGCCTGGACCGCGGCGAACAGCCCGGCCCGGGCGGCGGACCCGGTCAGGGCCAGGATGGCCAGCGGGTAGGCGACGTCGGCCACGGCGATCCCGAGCGACGATGCGCTCTGGCCCAGCCACAGCACCTGGAACTGCACGTTCCGCCACAGTGGCCGGATCGGGCTGCCGGGACCCTCGGCCACCGGGCTGGCCACCGTCGTGCTCATCGCGGCAGCTACGTCCGTCTCGTCATTCCTCATCGCGGCAGCTACGTCCGTCTCGTCATTCACGTCCATGGCATCATTTACTCATACGCAAGCATTCACGTCAACGTGAATGATGACTCAAACGTGAGAACGTGGCAGGATGTCCCACGTGACCTCAGCGGACGAACCGCTCCAGCAGCGGACCATCAGCGACGTCGAGACCCTGCGGACCCTGGCCGACCCGCTGCGGCTGGCCATCCTGTCCGCCCTGATGGACGACGGGCCGGAGTTCCGGGTGATGTCGGTGAAGGAGCTCGCTGAGGAACTCGGCGAGCCGCAGACCAAGCTGTACCGGCACGTGAAGCAGCTGGAGGCGGCCGGCCTGATCCGGGTCGCCGCCAGCCGGCTGGTCTCCGGCATCGTCGAGCAGCGCTACCAGGCGAGCCAGCGCGATATCAGCCTCGGCCCGGAGCTGCTGAGCAGCCGGGAGGCCGTCGAGGAGTCACTGGCCTTTGTCAGTGTCGCCTTCAACCGCTACCGCGACCAGTTCTTCGCCGCGCACCGGGCCCATATCCTCGCGCCGCCCGGCAGCCCCGCGGGCCAGGCCGACCGCAAGCCCATCCTGAACATGACCGAGGTTCGCGTTCCCGCCGCGAAGGCAGCGGAGATCCACGCCCGGCTGCGCGCGATCATCGACGAGGCGCATGCCGCGGAGGACCCGGACGGCGTGCCGGTCAGCGTGCTGGTCGGCTTCCTCATCCCCGTTCCGGACCAGGGCCGGCCATCGGCGGGCCCGGGCCAGGAAGCCGCCAGCGAGACTGGCAAGCAGACCGCCGGCCAGGAAGCCGCTGGCCAGCCCGGCTAGCTGCCCGCGGTGCCCTGGTAGCGCCAGACCCGCTCGCCGCCGGCCGTCCCGTCGGTCAGCGCGAACCCGGCCCGCTCCGCCACCTTCTCCGACGCCCGGTGCCACGGGTGGATGCTGGCCGTGATCAGCGTCGCCCCGGTCCCGGTCAGCCAGCCCACCATCGCCGCCGCCGCCTCCGAGGCGTAGCCGGCGCCCTGCCACGGCACGCCGATCACCCAGGCCACCACGGCCGCCAGGCCGCCGTCCGGCCCGCCCGGCGTCACGGTGGCCTGGGTCGTGCCTACCGGCGCGCCGCTGTCGCGCACCCGGACCACCCAGTTCAGCCACAGCTCGTCGGGGTTGCCCAGCCGGCCGTCCACCGCCGGTACTGGCCGCGCAGCTCCGGCACGCTGGCCGGGACGCCGCCGATGAACTCGTGCAGCCGCGGGTCGCCCAGCACCGCCGCCATCTCCGCGGCGTCCTCCTCGCGGACCGGGGTCAGCCGGAGCCGGGCCGTCTCGAGCACGACCGCACTGTCGATATCCACGTCCACCCCGGCCACCCCGTTTCGTATCCCGACCGGTACCGGTGCCTGACCGTTGCCGATGCCTGACAGTAACCGTGCCACAACGCGCGGCCGGGAGGCGGGCTGCCGCGCCCGGCGGGGCCCGGGCACGGCACTGCCCCGGAGGCCGGTGTCCTCCGGGGCAGTGTCTACCGGGTGTGCCCGGCGGTGCTCAGGCTAGGTCAGCTGCTCCTGATCCAGGTGTTGCTGAAGGCGCCCGAGCTGCTGATCGAGCTGGTCGAGTCCTTGTCCGCGCCGCTGTTGTTGATCATGGTGATCGAGGTCGGGCTCTGGCCGCTCATCGAGGAGCCGTTGGCCGAGGAGCCGGTGTAGTTGATGGTGCCGAAGTTGGCCAGCGGCAGGACGCCGGTAGGACGACGACGGGGCCTCGGTGATGACCTCGGCCGAGGAGCGGGCCAGGCCGCTCTGGTTCTTGGTGATGGTCTGCGTCCAGCCCTTGGTCGTGTCCTTCAGCACCAGGGTGTAGGTCCCGGTACCGCTGAAGGTGACCGACGCGGTGAAGTGGTCGCCGGGGCTCACCGCGTTGTTGAAGTACACCGGGTTGGCCGGGTACATCTCGTACCAGCCGTAGTAGTCCGGCGACGAGCCGTCGCAGTCGGAGTCGGTGCCCGTCTGCTCAACCGAGCTGCTGTTGTAGCCGTCCAGGCCGACCCAGAAGGCCGCGTACTTGGCGCTGCTGCCACTGCAGTGCGCAGTCGGCTCGGTCCAGCTGGCCGACACGCTGGTGAAGTGGCCGTTGGCGCCGGTCACCGCGTAGCCCGACCAGTTGGTCGACGTGGTGGAAGCGTTCTTGATGCCGTGGGCCGCGTGCGCCAGCGCGCCCGAGGGCCGCTTCATCACGCCGCCCGGCTTGAACGCGTGAACCGCGCCGCCGGGCCGGACGTGTGTTGTACCGGGATGGGAGACGGTTGCCGCGCTGGCCGTGCCGGCGACCGCCATGAGCGAGCCGACAGCCAGGGCGACTGTGGTGAGGGGGATGCACCAGCGACGGATCATGCAGGCTCCTTAGCCGTCGTTAGGGCAGCGAACGGTAGATATGTCACCTACTGTGCACATATCTCCGGTACTGCGGGGCGTCGCGGCGAACGTATAGTGCCCATTGGTAATGGTTAAACAACAGAATGGTAAAGGATTGGTATAAAGGCCGTATCAATCGCTAACGCCCCAGCTCATCGGATGTGCGACATAAGCCATTCCCGGCATCGCGACGGCAGCGCGATGGCGGCGCGGCAGCAGCCGGCCGGGACGGAAGCCCCCGCGGGGGGCATACCAGCCTCGTGGCGGGCATATCAGCACTGCGGGCCGGCTGCGCGCGCCGAGCTTGCGTCACCCAGTAGTCCCCGGCGTACCGTGAGACCGAGCCCAGAGGAGCCCCGTGCCTGTTCCCGCAGCTGACGAGCGCAACCGGTTCGCCCAGCGCCTGTTCGCGCCGCTCCCCGAGCGTTACGACCGGCTGGCCGAGGTGCTGTCGTTCGGCCAGAACGGCCGGTGGCGGCGGGCCATGGTCGACCAGGTCGCCCGCGCCCCGCGCGCTGGCCAGGTCATCCTCGACGTGGCGTCCGGAACGGCCGGGGTGGCCATTCAGCTCGCGCGGCGGACCTCGGCCACGGTGGTCGGCATCGACCTGACCGAGCAGATGCTGCGCCAGGGACTCCGCAACGTCACGGCGGCCGGCCAGTCCGGCCACGTCCGGCTGCTCGCCGGGCGGGCCGAGCAGCTGCCCTTCCCGGACGCCACCTTCGACGCGCTGACCTTCACCTACCTGCTGCGCTACGTCGACGACCCGCAGGCCACGCTGGCCGAGCTGGCCCGGGTGGTGAAGCCCGGCGCGGTCGTGGCCAGCCTGGAGTTCCTGGCCCCGCCCTCGCCGCTTCTGGCGGTTCTGGTGGTGGCTGTACACCCGGCTGGCGCTGCCCGCCGGCGGGCTGCTGACCGGCGGCCCGGAGTGGTTCGGCGTCGGCCGGTTCCTGGGCCCGAACATCTCCGGGCCACTACCGGCGCTACCCGGTCGCCTGGACCGCCGACGCCTGGCGCCGGGCCGGCTTCACCGATGTCGGCGTCAAGGTGATGAGCCTCGGCGGCGGCCTGGTGATGTGGGGAACCCGCGCAGGTGGCTGACCCGCCGCCGGATCAGGCCGCCGGCGCGGCGCGCCCGGCCTACTATGCCGCGGGCCAGGGCCGCTGGCGGGACTGGTGGACGCTGCTGCACCCGCCCTACACCGCCTGGCACCTGTCCTATGTCGTCATCGGCGCCTGCCTGGCCCCGCACGTCAGCCTGGCCCCGCTGCTGGCCGCGCTGGCCGCGTTCTTCCTGGCCGTCGGGCTGGCCGCGCACGCGCTGGACGAGCTGAACGGCCGTCCGCTGCGCACCCGGATCCCGGCCGCGGCGCTGGTCGCCGTCACCGTGGTCAGCCTGGCCGGGGCGCTGGCCATCGGCATCGCCGGCGTGATGCGGGTCGGCTGGCCGCTGGTGCCGTTCCTGGTCGCCGGCCCGCTGCTGGTCATCGCCTACAACGCCGAGCTGTTCAACGGCATCGTGCACACCGACCTGGGTTTCGCCGCGGCCTGGGGCGCGTTCCCGGTGCTGACCGCCTACGTCGGCGAGACCGGCCGGCTGGCCGTGGCGCCGGTACTGGCCGCCGGGGCGGCGCTCGGCCTGTCCGCCGCCCAGCGCAGCCTCAGCACGCCGGCCCGGAGCCTGCGCCGCAAGACGACGCAGGTGGGCGGGACCGTGACCATGGCCAGCGGCCAGGTAGTCACCCTGGACCGGGCCCGGCTGCTGGCCCCGCTGGAGCAGGCGCTGCGGGCACTGGCGTGGAGCATGGTGCTGCTGGCCGCCGGGCTGGCCGTCGCCCGGCTCCGCTAGCGCCCTCCCCGCTCCGCCCCCGAAGCCCGCCCGGCTGACAGCCGGCCGCTCGCTGCCGTCGCCCGGAAATGGGCCGGCGCGTTACCGTCCCAGGACGGGCCCGGCGATTTCGAATGTTATTACAGTGGCTCGTACAGCATTTCCTTCGCAGCCACGGGACAGATTCATGGAGACTACGGGGCACATTCCCCGGCATTCTGCCCGGCACGCGGTCGGCCCGGCGGGCCGCGCCTCCAAGACCGCGGTGAGCACCGTCGCCGCGCTCATCATGATCGGCGCGGGCACCGCGATCGCAGCCGCGGCCGGCGCCCGGATGGGCCCGCAGCCCTGCCAGGGAGCCGTCGCCCAGTGCGGCGGGGGAACCGACAGTACGAGCCTGACCGGCCACGCTCCGGCTGCCCGGATCTTCAGCCGGGCCGCCTACGGCTTCCGCGGGCCGAGCGCTGTGGCCACCGTCGGCGGCCACCTGTGGGTCGCCAACGTGCTCGGCAACTCACTCACCGAACTGTCCGCGCGCGGGGCGCACCTGCGGACCGTGCGGTCGGCGGCGTTCCGCGGCCCGAACGCCGTCGCGGTCAGCAATAACCACCTCTGGGTGGCAAATGTCCCAGCCAATTCCGTGACTGAGGTTAATGCCGCTAACGGCCGGGTTATGCGTGTTCTTTCCGCTGGCTTCGGCTTTTCCAGTCCTTATGCCCTGGCGGTATCCGGGCACCGGCTGTGGGTCGCCAACGCGGGCGGCGACTCGGTGACCGCCGTCAGCACCCGGACCGGCCGGCGCATCGCGATCTACAGCGGCCGCCGCTACCGCTTCAGCAACCCGTACGCGCTGACGGTCAGCGCGGGCCGGCTGTGGGTGGCCAACGCGGGCGGCCGGTCGGTGACCGAGATGAGCGCCCGCACCGGCGCCCCGATCGCCACCTTGCGGTCCGGCTATCACTTCGACGACCCGGCCTCGATGGCGGCCGCGGGCCGGACGCTGTGGGTCGCCAGCGAGGCCGGCGACTCCGTTACCGAGCTCAGCACCCGGACCGGCCGGGTGATCCGGGTCCTGGCCAGCCGCGCCTACGGGTTCAACAACCCGTCCGCGCTGGCCCTGGCCGGCGGGCACCTGTGGGTGGCCAACTCGCTGGGCAACTCGGTTACCGAGATCGACGCGGCGACCGGGACCTTGCTGCGCAGCGTCTCGGGCAGCAAGTTCGGGCTGGCCAACCCGGCCGGGCTGGTCGCGGCGGGCCGGTACCTGTGGGTGACGAGCCTGGGCAGCAACTCCGTCACCCGGCTGCGCGTGGGCTGATCGCCCGGCCGGGCCCGCGGCGCGGGCTGGCGGGCCGCTTCTTGCTGTTATCGCGGCGCCCGGGCAGGCAGCGGCGCCCGGGGCAGGTCAGAGGGCGTCGCGGCGGAGCAGGTAGTTCATCGAGAGCCAGCCGGCCGGCACCGGCAGCCAGAAGGTGCAGCGTGCGGAACAGCAGCACGGCGCTGACCGCCGCCGTGCCCGGCAGGCCGGCCGCGGTCAGGCCCGCCGACAGCGCCGCCTCCACCGCGCCCAGGCCGCCGGGCGTGGGCACCACCGAGCCCAGGGCGTTGCCCGCCAGGTAGACCACGGCGATGCTGGCCAGCGGCACCGAGCCGCCCAGCGCGCGGACCGAGGCGTCCAGGCAGAAGATGTAGGCGGCGGTCAGCAGCAGCGCGCCGCCGACGCCCTCGGCGAGCTTGCCCGGGCGCTGGGCCACGTCCAGCAGCCGCGGGAGCACCTGGCTCAGCGCCGGGGCCAGCCGCCGCCGGGCGATCCGCCGCCCGGCCGGGAACGCCGCCCCGACCAGCGCGGCGGCGACCAGCGCGGCCAGCGCGATGTACACCCAGCCCGGCGGGCGCAGCGAGTGCTGCTGCTGCGTGCCGGTCAGCGCGGCGAAGATGATCAGCAGCATCACGTGCAGGCCGAAGGCGAACACCTGGGACACGCCGACGCTGGCGGCGGCGTCCGCCGACGCGACCCCCGACTTGCGCAGGAAGCGCAGGTTCAGCGCCACGCCGCCGACCGCCGCCGGGGTGACCAGCGTGACGAACGACCCGGCCAGCTGGGCCAGCAGGGTCCGGCCGAAATGCAGCTTCTCCAGCACGAACCCGGACAGCGACCAGGTGGCGGCCGACGTAGGTGAGCACCGACAGGCCCAGCGCGACCAGCGACCAGCCCCAGTGCACGTCGCTGATGCAGGTCGCCGAACTTCTCCTTGGTCAGCTGGCCGACCAGGATGTCGGCCGCGACCACGCCGATGACCAGCGTCAGGATGGTGCGCAGCCGGAACCGCTCCAGCTGGACCGGCGGCGCCTCCTCGCCGTCTGGTGCCGCGGCGGTCAGCCGCTTGCGCAGCGCGGGCAGCACGTCCTTGCGCCGCCGCAGCTCGGCCCGGGTCGAGCGGTGCAGCGCGACCGGCTGCAGCAGCGGGACCAGGCTGGGCAGCTCCGCGCCGATCTCGGCGGTGGCGAGGTCGGCGGCCCGGTCCGGGCCGACCAGCAGGGCCATCTCGGCGAGCAGCTGGGACAGGTCGAGCCGTCGCTGGATCTCGCTGGCGGCCACGTCCCCGTTGCCGGGGTCCAGGAGGATGACCTCCGACAGTTCCGGCCCGGTCAGCAGGATGCGGTCGGCGGTCAGGGTGCGGTGGGTGATCGGCGTGCTCATGCAGCCGCAGCACGGTGGCCCACACCTTGCGCAGCTGATCGTCGGACGGCGGCGCGGGCAGCTCGGACAGCGGCGGTGCCGGCCAGCCGGTCGCAGGACAGCATCGCCGCCTCGGAGCCGACCCGGACCAGCGCGCGCAGCGGCGGCGTGGTCACGCCCGGCGTCCTCCACCGCGTAGATCAGCAGCGCGTGCCGCTCCACGGCGCGCTCCATCGTCAGCGGCGCGCTGCGCGACACCTGGTCCTTCAGCCGCACCCGGCGGTAGATCCGGTAGAGCACGTCGACGGCCTGCTGGTCGCGGTCGAAGACCGTCACCATCGCGGTCCTCGCCGCCGCGTGGTCACCGCCAGGTACTCGCGGTTCTCCGAGCGGGTGTCCCAGATCCGGCTGATCCGGGCCACCGGCGTCGTCAGCGGGGCTCAGCGCCCGCGGCGATCTGCAGCGCGGAAGGACGCTCGGACACGGTGCCGACCGCGAACCGCAGGCCCGAGCCGACGCACGAGCCGATCAGCAGCGTGATGAGCAGCGCCAGCACGGTGGTCTGGGCGTCGGCCAGGCTGGTCAGCGAGTAGAAGCCGATCGCGACCCAGAAAGCCGACCGCCACTGCGGCCGCCCGGCCAGGCCGATGACGGTGATGTAGGCGACGAGTCCCGGCCAGGTAGCCGTCGAACAGCGCGGGCCGCGCTCCGTTGCGCGGCGCGCGCGGCCAGCCCGTCATACAGCAGCGAGAACGGGCCCTGTCGCAGCGCGATATTCAGCAGCGCCACGAGGACGACGACCACCGCGGCGGCGATCACCGCCTCGGCCAGCCGCCGCCACTGACGGCGGAAGGCCATCCGGACGGCCAGCGCCAGCGGCAGCACGAAGATCGCGGTGTGGGCCAGGAAGCCGAAGATGCTCGAGCACCGGCGCGGCCAGCCGGTGGGTGGCCCCGGCCGCGCTGACCTGCACTCCGACCAGTCCGACGGTGGCGATCAGGATCAGCTCGATCCCGGTCAGCATGCAGCGCAGCAGGTCGGCCGGCATCCGGACGCGGGGCTCCAGGCTGTCCTCGACCTCGATCGCCGGAGCCAGTACCGGGGCAGCCGGAACCGCCGCTCCGGCGGAATCCGCCTCCTGCCCGCCAGACAGCGGCGGCTCGCGTCGGGACAACCTCACAAGACGATCGTTTCACCTGGCTGGCGGCCTTCCGCACAGCACCCGTGAAATAGGTTAACGAACGGTCAACCAGAGGTCACCTTGCTGTCAGCCGGCGGGCTGGCCCGGGAACCCCCGATCAGCTCCTGGTAGAGCGCCGCGGTGCCCGGGTGCGGCTCGCCGTCGGGGGCGATCTCGGCGATCGCGTCGAGGCACCGCTTCCAGGCCTCCCGGACCCCGCTGAGATTTCCCGCCGCGTGCTCGGCGCGCATCAGCGCCCGCCACAGCTGCTCGGCGGCGGCGTCGCCGACCAGGCCGGTCCGCGCCGCCCGGGCCGCCGCGGCCGGGTCGCCAGCAGCTGTCTCCAGCCCGGCCAGCACGTCGGCCGCATCCACGATCTGGGCCCGGACCGTCTCGGTCACCGCCAGGTCGAGCCACCAGTAGTAGCAGCCGGTGAACGGCTGCCCGCGGACCAGCCGCAGCGCCTGGCGCAGCGGCCGCGGGTCCCGGCTGCGCAGGCCCTCGGCGGCCAGTTCCGTCGAAGTCGTTCCAGTCGAACCGCGCGTCCGGGTGCAGCGCGTACTGGCCGCCGCCCAGGTGCACGATCCATTCCCGGTCATCGGCCGCCCGGCCCAGCTGGCGCCGGGTCCGGACGATCAGCTGGCGCAGCGAGTCACTCGGCTTGGGCCGGTCGGGGTCGGCGCCGAGCAGGTAGCACAGCTGGGCGTTGGACAGGCCGCTGGGGCCGTTCAGCGCCAGCGCCAGGACCAGCTGGCTCTGCGCGGGCAGCAGCGCCCCCGGCTGGCCGTTGACGGTGAAGGTGCCCAGCACCCCGATCCGCAGGCTGGGCGCGGCCGCCGGGCCGGCCGGCTGGGCATGCCCGGCTGGGCCGGGCCCGGCTGGGCCGGCGCGGCCGCCGCCGGGCGGCCCGGTTGCGGGGGCGCCGGCCCAGCGGGCCTGGCCGGCCTGGCCGGCCTGGCGCGGCGCGGGCGCGGCCGGGTCCTGCAGCCAGGCCGCCGGGCGGCCGGGCAGCCCGGTCACCGAGGGGTCTTCTGACCAGGCCGGCCGGTCCGGCCACGACGGCGTGCCCGGATCGATCCCGGCCTCGCTGACGCCGGCGCCGGCGCCGTTCCCGGTGCCGGGGCGGGGCGGCCACCGGTCCTGAACGAGCACCGCGCCCGGCCCGGCGGCCCCGCCGGCCTCGCCGCGGGCCGCCGCGGGATCGGCGCCCCACTCGGGACTGGCCCAGCTTGAGCCGCCCACTCGGCCGTCCGCCCGTGGTGCATCCGCCCACTCCGGGCTGGTCCACTCCGGCGCGGCCCAGTGCATCGTGCCCACCTGGACGGGATCCTCAGCCCAGTCGTTGCTGTCGTTGTCGTCCATGCCTGCCTCGTCTGCAGCGCCGCCGGCCCGGTCATCAAGTTCCCCGTTGCCGTCGGCCCAGTCATCGCCGGCCTCGCGGCCCGCCTGGTCAGTACCGCGGTTCTCGCCCCCGGGCTCCCGGATCGACCACGTCCGGGGGCCACGTCCATGCGTCGTAGGGCGGATCGGCCGGGCCGACGTCCTCGCTCGCTGCCGCAGTCACGAACAAGTCTGGTCAGCGCCTCGTAGTCGGCGTCATCCAGCGGCTCGCAGCGGGCCTCCAGCTGCAGCGGCCAGATCCGCGCGATCGATGGTCGCTGCCGACCGGGCTCGGCCGACAGCTCGAAGCTGGCGGGCTGCCGGCGCCCGGCGGCCGGCGCCGCGCCGTCCGGGACCAGCGCCGCGATCCCGCCGGGGTCCGCGGCCAGGTCGGTGAGCAGGGCCAGCTGGCCCGGCCGTCGGCGGGACGGCGCTGACCAGCAGGGTCAGCGCCCAGTCCTCGTCGGCCGGCTCGGCCAGCCGGTGGTAGCGGACGTCGGCGACGGCGATCGCCCAGCCGGCGGCGCAGGCCGACGGCCTTGGCGGCCAGCAGGTCCAGCCCGTCCTCCAGGCTGTCGCAGCAGGTCGCCCGGCCGCCGAGCGCGGCCAGCTCGGGGAAGCCGACCAGGATCAGGTCATACCATCCGGCCAGCTGCCCGGTGGCCAGCTCGGCGGCGGCGCTGCGCAGCAGCGCGGCGGTCAGGCTGGCCGGGCCGCCGACGGTCGTGACCTGCAGGTACTCCAGGTCGACCAGCAGGTAACCGCTCGGCCGCGGCGCCGACGGTCAGCAGGCCGGGCAGCAGGTCGCCGGCTTCCGTCGGACGGCTCGGCGAGCTCGTCGTCCAGGGCCAGCCGCCAGGTCATCCCCTGATGGCCGCCCGGCACCGTGAACGGCTGGGGCGGCGGCTCGGCGGCCGGGCTGGCCAGCAGGACGTCGAGGAAGTCCGGCTGCACCAGCAGCGCGGCTGATGTCGGGAATCTGCTGGCCGTCAGTGCGTCAGCGCCGCGCCGAGGTAGCGCAGCGCGCCGCGCAGCGCCGGTCAGCGGCTCCCGGGCCGCGGCCAGGTTCAGCCGCTGCTCGGCCTCGGCCACGGGCGCGCTGGCCGGCAGCGGGATCCGGCGGCCGCGCCGCCGGGCCTGGCGCTGGCGGTGCCGCAGCCGGGCCAGGCTGATGGCGGCCCCGCCGGCCAGCACCCCGCCGCCGAAGGCCAGGAACAGCGCCATCTGGTTGTCCCGGGCGCCGCGAACGGCGCTGCCCTGGCTGCTGACCGGCCGGGCCTGCCCGCCCTCGGCCGGAACTCCGGCCAACTGGCTGGCACCGCCCTGGCCGGAACTGCCCTGGCCAGAAGTGCCCTGGCCGCCGGAGCCGGGCGACGCCGACCGGTGCGGGTGACGGAAGTGGTGGTCGTGTGTCGGGTGACCGGAGTGGGTGCCGTTCCCGCCCCCGCCTGAGCGCCGCCAGCGTGCGCCCCGCCGCCGTGCGACCCGCCAGTATGCGACCCGCCGTGCGCACCGCTGCGGTGCGCACCGCTGCCGTGCGAGCCGCTGCCGGGCGCGCCGCCGGCGTCCGGCGACGGCACGTGCAGGACCCAGCCCGGCTGGATCACCGACGGGTCGCGGAACCGCTGCCCGTTCCCCATGTCGTGACCCAGGTTGAGCTGCACGATCTCCTGGTACCGGTCGCCGCTGCCGAGGTAATGCTGGGCGATCGACCACAGGCAGTCACCCGGCCGGACCGTCACGAGCTGGAAGATTCCCATGCTCATCCCCTGTCCCTGGCCGCCGGGCAGGGCGGTGCTTGCTGTGTTCTGCGGTGCTGCGTGGTCCGGCGCTGCGTGCTCCGGTCCTGCGTGCTCCGGTCCTGCGTGCTCCGGTGCTGCGTGCCCCGGTGCTGCGTGCTCCGGTGCGGCGTGCCTCGGCGCCTCCGGCTGCTGAGCGGCGGCTGACGGCTGCGCGGTCAGCTGCCCGGAAACCAGTCGGGCCGCCTGCGGGATCCCGGCCTGCGGGATGGCCGTGACATCCGCCTGCGGAACGACGGTGACGGCGCTGACCGGCTGCGGCGTGGCCAGCAGCGTGCCCGCTGGCGCCGCGGTGAACGTCAGCGCGGCCAGGGCGACCAGCCGGCCAGCCGCGCCCTGCAACCCGCCCAGCCACAGCCGCGGCGCGGTCCGGCGGCGCGCCACCGCCTGCACCTCCGTCAGCACGGCCAGGGTGAACGCCGCCCAGGCCAGCCAGCTGACGTCGCGCACCACGGCCAGGAACATGTCCGGGCTCTCCTGGTGCAGCAGGCCGTGCCGGACCTGAGCCAGCCCCGGCAGGTGACCGGGCAGCGGCGAGCCGCCGAGCCGGTACAGCAGCACGGGCAGGCCGCCGACGAGCGCCACCAGGGTCAGCAGCGCGGCGATCCCGGCGGCCGCCTGGGGGCCGCGGCGGCCGGTCACTGGCCCGGTCCCGTCACGCCGCTCTCCAGGGTGGCGACGGCCCGGCCGTTCTCGGTGAACGAGGTGATGCCGATGATGGACAGCACCTTGGTCTGCTCGGTGACGGTCACAGTGACCTCGATCTCGTTCGCGGCGCCCGGCACCTGCCGGGCGAGGCCGTGGTAGCCGGCCTGGGCCAGGTACTCATCGGCAGCGGCAATGGCCTGGTCGCGCGCGACGATGAAGTTCCCGCTCTGGTAGGCACTGGCCCGGTTCACGATCCCGGCGCCCGCCCGGGCTGCCTCCTGGGCGACCGCGCTGGCGTTCTCGGCCGCGGTCAGTTTGGCGCCGCCGTCGATGACGATGCCGGCCAGCGCGATGAGCGCGACGAACAGCACCGCCAGCATCAGGGTCAGCGAGCCGCGATCGGCTGGCCCGCGCGGCCCGCGTCCTGGCCGCCTGCCCGCTAACCAGGACGCCAGCCGGTGCACCACGGTCCCGGCCTGCGTGTCACCGCGCGGCAGCCTCATCTGTTGCGCTCCGCTTCTCCGCGCACGGGCCCGGTCACGCCTGCCGGTCCCGTGCTCAGCCGGTACCGCAGCCTGCTCTGGTGCTGTGACGATCGCTGTGACACGGCCCGGGTGACTGTCGGGCGGCGCTGGTAGAAACACAGCATGCGGGCCGGGCAGCTTCCCCTCGGCGAGCAGGTGACCGCCTTCCAGGCGGCCCTGCGACGCAACCGCGCGCTGACCGAGGTGCTGACCCGGGCCTGCGCCCTGGACCTGCCGGGCTGGTACCTGGTCGCCGGGTGCCTGTACCAGACGGTGTGGAACGTGGTCACCGGCCAGCCCGCCGAGGCCGGGATCCTGGACTATGACCTGGTCTACTTCGACGACGCCGACCTGTCCTGGGCCGCCGAGGACGCCGCCATCGCCGCGGGCAGCGAGATCTTCGCCGGGCTGCCCGCCCCCGTGCAGATCCGCAACCAGGCCCGGGTGCACCTGTGGTACGAGCGCAAGTTCGGGCGGCCGTGCCCGCCGCATGCGTCGGCGGAGGCCGCGATCGACACCTACGAGGCCACCACCGCCTGCCTCGGGGTGCGCCTGGAGCCCGGCGGGCAGTGGCGGATCTACGCCCCGCATGGCCTGTCGGATGTGTTCAACCTCGTCGTCCGCCCCAATCCGGTGCTCGCGCCGCGGGAGGTCTACCAGGCCAAGACCGCCCGCTGGGGCCGGCAGTGGCCGCAGCTGACTGTCCTGCCCTGGCCGGACCAGCCGCCCGGCCCGCAGCCCTCCGGCCCGCAGCCGTCCGGCTGAACCGGCGCGCCCGCCCCGCCCGGCGGTCACGTCCGGCCCCGGTAGGGGTCCAGCGGCGAGCTGAAGCTGAACGTCAGCGGCACCGAGCCGGGCATGCCCGGCAGGATCAGGTCCGACAGGCTGACCGTGCACCGGACCGTGGCCGTGACGCTGGCCTGCTGGCCCAGCGGCGTGGCGAACTGCTGGAACACGCCGGGCAGCCCGACGGTCAGGGTGGAGCAGTTCAGGTGCTCGCCGCCCAGTTCCGTGCTCGCGGTGGACTGCGCCGCACTCAGCGCCTGCTGGGGCGACCGGGCGATGGAGGCCTGCCGGGCCGCGTCCCGGGCGGCGGCGTCGATCGAGCCGCGCGCAATGGCGATCCGGCCGGCCGCGATCACCATGCAGATCAGCAGGATCAGCACCGGTGCCAGGATCAGCAGTTCCAGCGCCGCGCTGCCGCCCTCGGCCGCATACCATGAGCGGCAGGCGCGGGAGGGCGCCGCCGGATCCGCGGGCAGGGCTGAGTCCACCTCCAGTACGGGCGCGCTAGGCACGAGCGGACCGGGTGCGCCGCTGACGTTCTCGTCCGGCCCCGCAGCGGACCACGGGGTGACCAGGGAGACGCCGTGCCTGACCAGCCCAGCCAGCCCGGCCGCGAGCCCGCCGGCATCCAGATCCGCATCGAGGCCTTCGACCTGCCCGGCCGCGCGTGCGGCCCGTCCCCGGACCAGCCCGGCGGCTACCACAACATCCACGTCGGCGTGCAGCGCCGCGACCGCCCCGGCGAGCTGCTCGCCCTGCACGCGGGTGACGCGGCCGCGGCCACCTGGGAACTGCCGGCCACGGCGATCCCCGGCCCGGCCGGGACCGACCTGCGCGGGCCTTATATTCAGGGCCGGCCCGGCGGCCGGTTCATCTACCTGTCCTGGGGCACCGTGGATGAGGCCGGCCTGTTCACCCTGTTCCGCCGGGCCAAACTCTGGCTCGACGCCGTCGACCCGGCCACCCTGGACGCCGCCCGCCGCTCCGGCCAGCTCACCGCCCGGCTGCCGCTCACCGATGCCAACGGCCGCCCGGTGTGCGCGGCCGTCCGGCCGCCGCGGATCACCTGGTCCGCGGAACCGGCCGGCTGACCTGCTGGCCACGCGCCTGCCGCCGGCTGAGCTGCTGGCCGGGTGCCCGCCGCCGGCTGACTGGACGGTCATGGCGTCGTGAACCGCTCGACGGGCGCCTCGGCCACCTGGGTGACCGTGATCGGCAGGAACGCCAGGATGCTCGGCACCCGGCCCGTGACGCTGATGACGATCGTGGTCGCCGTGCTGGCGCTGGGGTCCACGCCGGTCACCGTCAGGTAGCCGTGCGCCGACTGACGCGCGAACCGGCGTGCCTCGCTCGTTCCGGCGTCCAGCGACACCGGCTCGACGCGGGCCGCGTCGACTCCCTGCCGGGCCGCGGCCAGCGCCGCCGACCGGGCCAGGAACCACATGGCCGCCTGGGTGATGACCATCAGCGCCAGCAGGAACACCGGCACGATGATCACGTAGCTGAGGATCAGCGCGCCGGCATCGCGCCGGGCCGGACGCGCAGGTGTGAGTCTCATCGGCGTCAGCGGGTCACGGTCCGGTCGGGACCTGGTTCTCCCAGGTGCCGATGATGTTCTTGAAGAACACCCCGGCGGCCACCGCGGCGACCACCAGCAGGCTGGCGATGACGATCCACTCCAGGCTCAGCGCACCCGACTCCGGGTGCCCGTCCAGCGCGGAGCGGGCCCGCTGCCGGGCGCGCTCCAGCAGGTAGATGACGCAGGTCCAGATGGGGTCGGGATTCACGGAGGGCCTCCTTGTCGGGCGGTACCGGGCTACTGGGTCAGGAAGGTGCGGTACAGGATCGGGAAGATGAGCAGGACCAGGAAGCCCGACCGCGAGCAAGGCGATCGGGACGACCATCGTCGTGCCCCGGGCGCCGGCCTTGGCCCGGTCGGCCGCCAGCGCCTGGGCCCGCATCGAGGCGGCCCGGGCGGCTAGCGTGTCGAGGATGCGGGCGCCCTCCTGCCCGGCAACCTCGGCGATGTCGGCCAGGTCGGCCAGCTCGGTGATGCCGGTCTCGGCGGCCAGGCCGGCCAGCGCCGTCCACGGGGCGGCGCCGACCCGGCGGGCCGCGTCCAGCGCTGCCGCGATGCGCTGGAACGCCCAGCCGCCGCCGATCTCGGCCGCCGCCTCCAGCGCCTCGGTCGGCCCGGCGCCCGCGCCGCGCTCCAGGCTGACCAGGTCGAGGTAGCTGCTCAGCGCGTGCCGGAAGTCGTAGCGCTTCTCGGCCGCGTTGACCCGGGTCACCAGGTCGGGCGCGAAGAACAGCCCGACGCCCAGGCCCAGCGCGGCCGCCGACCG
Source organism: uncultured Actinomycetota bacterium (assembly GCA_963780555.1). Taxonomy (GTDB): domain Bacteria; phylum Actinomycetota; class Actinomycetes; order Streptosporangiales; family Streptosporangiaceae; genus DASUBV01. The sequence goes on from CAWACD010000002.1 coordinate 3,410,300, forward strand.
GGACCGGCCAGCTCAGCGGACCGGCCGCTCAGCGCCGCCGCCGCGGTCACCAGCACGCGGCGCGGCCAGCGCCGAGCAGGCCGCAGCTCACCTTGCTGGCCAGCCAGGCCGCCCGGTCCTGGCCCGAGCAGCGCCAGGTCGGCCGACGGAACCGGCAGCCAGGGCAGCCGCCGCGGCCAGCCGCTGGCCCAGCCGACGCGATAACCCGGGACCGCGTAACGGGCTCCGGTGCCGGCGCGTCCGCCTCGCCCAGCCGGCTCCAGCGCGGCGCCGACCTGGTGGCCGGCCGGGATCAGCTCGCTGACCAGCCGATGAATACGCCCAGGCCGGCCAGCGCGCCGCAGACCACGACCCAGGTGCTCACCGCGGCCTCCCCGGCCGCGCTCCGGCGGGCAGCTCGCGGGCCGCGGCGCCGGGCGGGCGGAGCCGCCGTGCCCGGCCGCGGCGCCGGCGTCGTCCAGGAACCGGCCGGCGGCCGGCAGCGAGCCCAGCCGGTGCAGCCAGAACAGCCCGCCCGCGTACAGGCCGCGCCACCAGCGCCAGCACGACCTGCCCGGCCACCGTGCCGAACGGCGCCGAGTAGGAGCGGTTGAGGATCGAGAAGACCGTGAACCCGGTGACGAAGATGCCGATCCAGCGGACCGTGGTGCGGTGCTGGGCCCGCTCGGCCTCGATCTCGCGCCGCGCGGCCACGTCCCTGGCCAGCAGGCTGGCCAGGGCGACCAGCACGTCCCTGGCCCCGCCGCCGCGGCGGCCGGTGGCGATGATCAGCGCCGCGGCGATCCGGTCGCCGGCCGGGTCGTCGATCTCAGCGGCGAACGCGCGCAGCGCAGCCTCGGTGCCGGCTGCGGGCGGCCAGCCGGGCGGCCAGCCGCTGCACCGGCCCGGCCACCGCGGCCGGCGCGGACCGGGCGCTGGCCTCGAGCGCGTCCTCCAGGCCGCGGCTGGCGGTGACCATGTCGGCCAGCCGCCGGATCCACTGCTCCAGGCCCTCGAGCATCGCGGTGCGCTGCCGCTGGCCGCTGCCCATGCGTCAGCTTGGGCAGGAAGATGACCGCGGCCGCCGCGGCCAGCGCGCCGACCGGCCAGCCGGGTCAGCAGGAACACCACCAGCGCCGGCCAGCACCGCGAGCGGCGGCCCGCCGGCGGCCCGGCCGCGGTCAGCGATCGCCGCGGTCACCAGCCCGGGCGGCGTGCCGCGGGCCGGGCGCGTGGCCGAGCCAGGCCGCGGACGCCGCAGGACCAGGCCGGCCGGCGATCGCCGGCCCCGGCCAGCGCGGCCAGCACGATCATCGCCGGCCTCCCGTCCGGGCCATCGCGCCGATGCCGGTCCAGCAGGGCCGGGTCGAACCCGGCCGCGGCCAGCCGCTCCAGCAGCTGCGGGCGACGGGGTGTGCGCGGCGACCGCCCGGCCCGCCGGGCCCTCGGGCAGGAACAGCCGGTTGGCGGCGGGCCGCTCGGTGTCGGCGGGCGGCAGCACCTCCAGCACCTCCGACACGTACCGGAGGGTCCGGGTGCCGTCGAAGCGCTTGCGGACATGGACGATCAGGTCGACGGCCATGCCGACCAGGATGTGGATGGCCCGCTCGGCCAGGGCCAGGCCGCCGCGCAGGGCCAGGATCAGGATCCGGTCGAAGGCCTCGGCCGGGGAGTTGGCGTGCAGCGTGCACATCGAGCCGTCCTGGCCCGAGTTCATCGCCTCCAGCATCGGCATGATCTCGCCGCGCCGGACCTCGCCGACCAGGATCCGCTGCGGGTTGTGCCGCAGCGCGTGCGCGACCAGGTCGTGCAGGCTGATGCCGCCCGCGCCCTCGGAGTTGGCGTCGCGCGCCTCGAAGGCGATCACGTCCGGGTGCTGCGGGCGTGCCGTGCAGGTAGAGCTCGTACTCCGACTCCAGGGTGGCCAGCCGCTCGCCGGGCGGGATCTCGCTGGCCAGCGCGCGCAGCAGGGTCGTCTTGCCCGGCGTTCACGCCGCCGGTGACGATGATGTTGCAGCGGGCCCGGACCGCGGCGGCCAGGAACGCGGCCAGCGTCTGGTCGAGCGTGCCGAGCTGGACCAGCCGGGCCAGGCTGGCGTCCAGGTGGCCGTGGCGGCGCAGCGACAGGCACGGCCGCGGGGTCACCGACATCGTCGCGGTGAGCCGGGCGCCGCCGGTCAGCGCCACGTTGACCAGCGGCGCGGCGGCGGAGAAGTCGCGCGAGGTCTGGCCGCCGCGGGCCGCCCAGGTGCGGATCATGGCCAGCAGTGTCCTCGTCGCTGGCCGCGACCGGCGGGCCGGCCACCCGCTCGCCGGTCGCGTAGGTGATCCACACCTGGTCGCAGCCGTTGACGTCGACGTTCTCGACGTGCGGGTCGCGCAGGTAGCCGGCCAGCGCGCCCAGCCCGTAGCGCTGGTCGTAGACGGCCTGGGCCAGCGCCTCGCGCTCGGCCGGGCGAGGGCACCAGGCCGCCGGCCCGGACCTGGTGCTCGGCCCAGACCCGCACCGCCTCGCGGATGATGGCGGCCGCCTCGGGCTCGGTGGCGCCGTCGTGCAGCCGGCTGGCGGCATGGCTGAGCACCTCGGTGACCGCCGCGGCGAACCGCGCATCGGCCAGCACGGCCTGCGGGACCGCGGGCTGCGGCCCGGACAGCGGGCCGCCGGGGGCGTGCAGGTGCAGTCGGTCACCGGCCGCCGCCCGTCCCGCCGCTGTCCCCGGCGGGCCCGTCATGCGGGGACCGGCCGTTCGGCGAGCCGCCGGGCGAGTGGCCGTTAGCCGAGCTGCCGTTAGCCGAGGTGCCGTTGGCGGAGCCGCCGTTCGGGGTGGCAGCCGGGCCGGGATACGGGCTCAGGTAGCGGGCCCCGGCGGCTCGGCCGGGCGGGGTGCCTGCGGGGCCGCGGCCGGGGTCGGTGTCGTCGGCCCGGCGCGCGGCGTGCCGTCCGCCCGACCCGAACCAGCCCGAGCCGGACGAGCGCGCGTCCGGCCAGGCATCCTCGGGCCAGCCCGGCGCGGGCCAGCCCGGGGCCTGGTCCGGCTCGTCCGGCTGCCCCGGCCTCCGCCAGTCCGGGGCCACACCGGGCGCGTCCGGCTGACCCGTGCTGCGCCAGTCCGCGGCCTCGTCCGGCTCGTCCGGCTGCCCGGCCTCCGCCAGTCTGCGATCTGTCCGGCGGGTCCGGCTGCCCCGGCCTCGCCACTCTGCGGCCAGGTCCGGCGTGCCCGGCTGATCGGGAGTGCGCAGCGGGCGGCCCGGAAGCCCGGGCCGCGCCGGGGTCCTGCCGGGAGGCGGCCCGGCACCGGACACTCCAGCGCCGGCGAGGCCCGGCCAGTCCGGCGAGGGCTGGCCGGACCCAGGCGGCCCGGGCGGCGACTTACCCGGCCGGCCCGAGCCAGCCTGGCCGAGAAGCGGCGGCCCAGACTCGAGCTGACCAGGCAGCACAGGCGACCCGGCAGCGGGATGCCCGAACGCGGCCGGCCGCAGCGCGGGCGGCCCCGCGGCGGCGGGGCCCGGCACGGGGTGGCCCGGCCGGCCGACTGCCGGGCGGCTGGCCCGGCACCGGCCCCGTACGGCAAGGTCGTCGTCGTAGGGGCTGAAGACCGGGTCTGCGCCAGGTAGCGGCCCCGCCGCGGCCGCGCTGTCGCGCAGCGCCCGGCCCGCGGCCGCCGCCGAGCGCAGCAGCGGCCGCGGCCTGCAGGCGGCTGCGGCTGCCCAGCGCCGTCGGACAGCACGGCCGCCGTCTTCGGCGTCGTCGGCCAGGTGCCCGGCCACCGGGACGCCGAGCGGCCTTGGCCGCCTCGCGGTCCGAGGCGCCGCCGGCTCGCCGGCCAGCAGCGCCACCACCCGCTCCCGGCCGACCAGGCTGGTCAGCATCTCCGCCCGCGGCACGGCCCGGCTGAGCTGGCGCAGCGTCGGCCGCAGCACCAGCACCGCCAGGCTGGCCGCCGACAGCACCGGCCGGACCGCTGCCACCGAGTCCAGCCGCCCGCAGTCGGCGAGCACGTCGGCCGCAGCGCCCTGCAGCGCCTCGGCGATCCACGGCAGCGAGGACTGCAGCGCCGCCGACTGGCGCGGGTCGCTGATCCCGGCCAGCAGCAGGCGGCTGTGCTCGTCGTCCAGCTCGATCAGCTGCCGCCACAGCGTGTCCGCCGGCACCTCGGTCCCGGCGCCGGCCTCCAGGGCCAGCGGCAGCAGGCCGGTGCTGGCCGGCAGGTGCCCGCCCAGCAGGCCCGCCAGCACGTCGCCGCCGCTCGGGTCGCACTCGGCCAGGATCACCCGCGACGGCCAGCTCAGGGTCAGGGCCAGCGCGGCGGTCGTCACGCCGGGCGAGCCGCCCGGCGAGACCAGCGCGAACATCGTCATTACGGCACCCGGCTGGTGACGACCAGGGCGATGCCGCCGGCCGCCGCCTCCCGGGCCAGGGCCGGGCCGCTGGCCGCCGGGACGAGCAGGTCCACGACCTGCAGGCCGTCCTGGTCCGGCCCGCGGCTGACCGCCTCGACGATGCCGGCGATCGACCGCCCGGTCGGCACCGGCGCGCCGGACGAGCCCTGCGCGCCCGGTGCCGGGACCACGATCAGGTGGTCGCCCGGCGGCCAGGCCGCTGGCGGGCAGCTCGGAAGGCTTGAGCGGCAGCGGGACCAGCACCTGGCCCGCCCGCGGCGGCAGCGACGTGGTCAGGTCGGAGGAGGCCAGCAGCGTGCCCGGCCGCAGGCTGGTCGCCGCCACCAGGCCGACGACCTGCCGCTCCTGCCGGGCCGGGATCACCTGCAGGCCCGGGCCCGCCGCCACCGTCGTGGTGCCGATGTCGGCCGCGGTCAGCACCGCGCCGGCCGGCACCGCCGCCGTGACCACCAGCACCGGGTACTGATGGTTGACGTGCCGGAACAGCGCCGCCCCGCCCAGCACCCCGGCGCCGATCAGCGCCACCGCCAGGGCGATCATGCCGGGCCGCCGCCGGCGCGGCAGCGCGCCGCAGCTGGCCGGGCCGGGACCGGCCCGCCGTTGCCGGCGGGCACCGGGTCGGGCTCGGGGTGGAACACGGTGCCGAAGCTGCCGCCCGGCTGGCCCGCCGTCACCGGCCCGCCCCGTTCCCGGTCACCAGGGCCTGGCCCTCGGCGACCCGCAGCTCGAACGGGAAGGCGATCGGCAGCGCGCCGCGCAGCACGCCGCCCACCTGCCCGGTGGCCGGTGACCAGCCGGTCCAGGTCACCCGCCAGGTCACCGTGACCGACGCCGCGTAGGCGCCGCCCGGCTGGGCGGCCGAGGACTGGCTGTAGGTGTAGGAGCAGGCTGTCGCGGCGCCGCTGCGGTAGGCCGTGCCCGGCCCCCCGCAGCTCGACCCGGCCAGCCCGCCGCCCGGCTGGAACGACAGCGCGTCCGGGGTGGCGATCACCGTGCGCGTAGACCGGCCCGGCCGACACCGTCGCCTTCGACCGGGCTGCCAGCCGGCCGGGATCCAGTACCACTCCGGCAGGCCGATCAGGCCCTCCTGGCCGCGCGGCGGCGCCGTGCCCGGCTTCAGCACCGGGATGGTGAGCTGGCTCTCCGCCACCTGCAGCAGTTCCTGCGGGGTGACCGCGGGCACGCCGTTGCCCGACGACCAGGGTGACGCCGCCGAACGGCTGCTTACCCGGGCAGGTGATGGCCGCCCACTTCTTGCCCTTGGGCGGGTCGGGCAGGCCGAGGAAGTTGATCTGCGCCTTGGACAGCGGGGTGCAGCGTGCAGGTGTACTTGCCGCCGCCGCCGCCGTGGCCGGGGCTGCCGCCGGTGCCGGAGCCGTTGCCGCACACCACCACCCAGCTGTGCGGCGGCTGGAACACCTCCTGGCAGCCGCCGCCGCCCGGGGCCGCCGTCAGGCCGGCCGCCAGCCGGGCCGCGCGGCCGGCCGCGGCGGCCGTGGCCGCCGGGGCGGTACCCAGTACCGCGATGACCGCCAGGGCCGGCGCGATGAGCAGCGCCGCGCGCGCGGCGCGCCGTCTCAGGGCGAGCATGGCACCTCCACCGGCTGCATGTTGGCGACCTTCCAGCGGCCGCCGGAGAGCTCCAGCGAGACGTAGTAGTCCTGGCCGGGCAGGCCGAAGCTGCCGGGCACCACCCGGCCGGTGCGCTTGTCCAGGACGCCGAAGTGGCTCAGGTCCAGGCAGTCGTGCAGCAGCGCGCGGCGCCCGGTGATGCGCACGCTCTTGACGTGCGTGACGGCACCGCCGTAGGCGATGTCATGGGCCGCCCAGACCTCGTTGCAGCGACCTGAGCAGCTGGGTCATGCCCGGCGGCGACTCGAACGGCGCCAGGATGGCCCGGGCCCGGCCGGCGGCCCGGCCGTCATCGCCGCGGCATAGGCCAGCCAGTACCCGCGGTATGCGCGGGCGACCTGCTGCCGGGGCGTGCTGGATGGCTCGGCCAGCACCGCCGGGGCGGGCGTGGCCGCAGTGGGCGGGCAGGCAGGCTCACCGCTGCTGCCTGACTCGCCGCAGGCGGCAGCGCCTAACGCGGCGGCCGCAAGCGCCGCGCCTAACGCTGCCGGGCCCGCCAGCTTCCGGCGCCCCCCGGGCCGGTTGCTAGCGCACCTTGATAACGACACTGCCCCCATGCGAAACGCATGCATCATGAGCTGACTTGCTCCCAGCTGACCGTGATGTGTACCTGTGACCGTGGCACAGCCTTCCGCAACGATCATGTCCGCACAAGCCGCTTTGCTCGGAAAGTCGGCCCTTCACCCGACTTGCCCGCCACCCGCCGGGCCGGTCCCGGTACACAGGTCATCTCCTGCGAATCAGGTGAGCCAGGAGGCTCATGTGACGACGGGCGGCAGGCCCTGCGCAGCGGGTGTCCGGTCTGGCCGGGAACTGCATGATCCGCCCCCAGGATGTACGGAACTACCTGGGCCGGCTTAGCATGCGCACGTGTCCATGTTCTTCGGGATCGGCAAGCGGCTGCTGGTCGGCACGCCCGTGCAGAGCGACCGGCTCGGCCACACGCTGCTGCCCAAGAAGATCGCCCTGCCGGTCTTCGCCAGCGACGCCCTGTCCTCCGTGGCCTATGCCACCGAGCAAATCCTCATCGTGCTGTCGGTCGGCGGCCTGGCTTCTGTCGGCTACACGCCGTGGATCGCGCTGGCCGTCGGCCTGCTGATGCTGGTCGTCGTCGCCTCCTACCGGCAGAACGTGCACGCCTACCCGTCGGGCGGCGGCGACTACGAGGTGGCCACCACCAACCTCGGGCCTAAGGTCGGCATGACCGTGGCCAGCGCCCTGATGGTCGACTACACCCTGACCGTGGCGGTGTCGGTGTCCTCCGGCGTGGCCAACCTGGCCTCGGCCTTCCCGGCCCTGAACGGGCACATGACGCTGATCGCCGTGGTGGTCGTGGCCGCCATCGCGCTGCTGAACCTGCGCGGCGTGCGCGAGTCCGGGACGGCCTTCGCCATCCCCACCTACTGCTTCGTGGCGATCGTCACGCTGCTGATCGTCTGGGGCCTGATCAAGCTCGCCGCCGGCGGGCACATCGAGGCCGTCAGCGCCGCATTACCACGTCCAGAACGTGCAGGACTTCACCGGCTTCGCGCTGGTGTTCCTGCTGCTGCGGGCCTTCTCCTCCGGCTGCACGGCGCTGACCGGCGTCGAGGCGATCAGTAACGGGGTCCCGGCGTTCAAGAAGCCCAAGAGCAAGAACGCGGCCACCACGCTGGCCCTGCTGGGCGGCATCGCGGTGGCCATGTTCGGCGGCATCACCGCCCTGGCCATGATCGCGCACGTGCGCACGGCGGCCACCCCCGCCGAGCTCGGCCTGCCCGCCGGCCACCCGATGTGACCGTGATCGCGCAGGTCGGCCAGGCCGTGTTCGGCGACTCCTCGCCGTTCTTCTACATCCTGCAGCTGTTCACCGCGCTGATCCTGGTGCTGGCCGCCAACACCGCCTTCAACGGGTTCCCGGTGCTGGCCTCGATCCTGGCCAGGGACGGCTACCTGCCCCGGCAGCTGCGCACCCGCGGCGACCGGCTGGCCTACAGCAACGGCATCCTGCTGCTGTCGGCGTTCGCGATCGTGCTGATCATCGCCTTCGACGCCTCGCCAACCCGGCTGATCCAGCTCTACATCGTCGGCGTCTTCGTGTCGTTCACCTGCAGCCAGACCGGGATGATCCGGCACTGGAACCGGCTGCTGCGCACGGTCACCGACCGGCCGATCCGGATGCAGATGATCCGGTCGCGGGCGATCAACACCGTCGGCGCCTGCGTCACCGGCGTCGTGCTGGTCATCGTCGTGATCTCCAAGTTCGCCGAAGGGGCGTGGATCGCGGTCGCCGCGATGGGCGTCATCTGGCTGACCATGCGCGGCATCCAGCGGCACTACGAGAACGTCGCGCAGGAGCTGCGGCCGCAGCTGGACGGCGGCCCGGTCACGCTTCCGTCCAGCAACGTGTCGATCGTGCTGGTATCCAAGCTGCACCTGCCCACGCTGCGGGCGCTGGCCTACGCGCGGGCCACCCGGCCGGCCCGGCTGGAGGCCATCACAGTCAACGTCGACGAGGCCGAGACCGAGCGGCTGATGCAGGAGTGGGAGCAGACCAGCATGCCGCTCCCGCTGACCGTCATCTCCTCGCCCTACCGGGACATCACCCAGCCCGTCGTCTCCTACGTCAAGCGGCTGCGGCTGGAGAGCCCGCGCGACATCGTCACCGTCTACATCCCGGAGTACGTGCTCGGCCACTGGTGGGAGCAGGTCCTGCACAACCAGAGCGCGCTGCGGCTCAAGGCCCGGCTGCTGAACCTGCGCGGCGTGGTCGTGGCCAGCGTGCCCTACCAGCTCAGGTCGGCCAAGGCCGGGAGTCATGCCGAGAAGATCGACCCGCTGCAGCAGCGCCACGCGGAAGTCAGCAAGCCCGGCATCGGTGCCGCCCCGCGGCGGGCCCGCGAGGACGGCACGCCGCTGCGCCGCGCGGTGGCCCAGAAGGCCGTGCAGGAACACGCGGCGCGTGACTCGGCCCGGCAGGCCGCGCAGCAGGCGGCCGCGCAGGAAGCCGCCGAGCAGCAGGCCGCCGAGCGCCGGACGACCCCGGCGACCCCCGCGACCCCGGCGGAAGGCGGCCGGCAGGCCCAGAAGAGCCAGGAAGCTGCGGCAGGCCAGGAAACCGCGGCCGCCCAGGACGCCGCAGCCAGCCAGGAAGCTGCGGCAGGCCAGGAAACTGCGGCAGGGCAGGAAACCGCGGCCGCCCAGGACGCCGCAGCCAGCCAGGACGCCGCGGCCGCAGCTGCCGCCGCGACTCCGGCGGAAGGCGACCGGCGGCGGAGCAGGCTGCCTGCGCGGCTATCCCTGCGCGAGAAGCTCACCGCCGGCCGGGACGCGCTGCAGGCCGCCGAGACCCGGGCCGAGAGCAGTGAGGTGGGCGGCGACAAGGCCATCCCGATCGCCGACTGCCAGCAGCGCGAGATCGTCGATGTGGCGGGCACGCTGCGGGCGGTCACGCACCGGCCGCGCGGCACCAGCCTGACGATGGAAGCCGACCTGTGGGACGGCACCGGCAACATCACCCTGGTCTGGCTGGGCCGCCGTGACATCCCCGGCATCGCGCCGGGCCGGCGCATCGTGGTGCACGGCCGGCTGGCCACCATCAAGGGCGAGCCGACCATCTTCAACCCGACCTACGAGCTGCGCTCCACGGCCACCGAGCAGTAGGCCCGGCCCGGCCGGGCCCGGCTCCGCCCCGCGCCGGGCCGGCAAGCTGCGGGGTGACCAGCGCCTGCAGCGGCTCGATCTGCGTAGCGGCCGTGGCCTCAGTGCTGGATCAGGCCGCCGACCGGGACCGGGGCGACGTGGCCGGTGGCCGGAGCGGTCCGGGCCAGGGCGAGGCCGATGTCGACCAGGGAGGACCGGCGCAGCCGCCCGACGCCGGGGATCGGTGTCCAGGCCGACTCGGCGATCTCGCCGTCCGGCTCCGGCCGGAGCTGGCCGCCGGTGATGCGGACCTGGTAGAAGACGCCGACGTTCTGGTGCTCGGGCAGGCCGGGCCGCCGGTCGGCCGCGGGGATGATCCTCGAGTCCACGCCCAGCAGCCGCTCGGCCACCGCCGCGCAGCCTGTCTCCTCGGCCACCTCGCGGATCACCGCGTCGAACGGGTCCTCCCCGTGCTCGACCCGGCCGCCCGGCAGCGTCCAGGTGGATCCGCGCTCCGGGGATACGTGCCGGGCCAGCAGCACCTGACCGTCCTCGATGCACACGGCATAGGCCGCCAGCCGGAAAGTCATTCCCTGCGACGCCGTCCGGCGAACGGTTGCCTCATGGCGTCAAGTCTGTCACCGGCACGCGCGCCGGCCGGATCGGGCGGTCGGGCCGCCCGCCCGGCGACGGCCCGGTCGCAGCTCCGGCGGCAACATGCCGCCAACCGGACACACCGCGGCGGCGTCATAGGTGTCAGGCAATGGCGGCTCGGCAGCGAGCCCGGCAGAAAGACACCCGACATGAATCCTCGTGCCACCCGGCCCGTGCTGGCCGCTCTCGCGCTGGCCGCCACCGCCGCGCTCGTATCCGCCTGCGGCACCTCCGCGCCCGCCGCGCCGACGGCCACCACCACCGTGACGCACACCGCCAGCCCGCCGGCCAGCCAGCCCGGCAGCGGCGGCGCGAGCACGGCGCCCGTCTCGGCCACATCGTCCAGCCCCGCGGCGCCCGCCTGCCTGACCCGCTACCTGCACGGCGCCATCGCCGACAGCGACGGCGCGGCGGGCACCATCTACAGCAACATCGTGTTCAAGAACCTGAACAACGTCGCCTGCACGATGTACGGGTATCCCGGTGTCGCGATGTCGGAAGGACTGCCGATCAAGCTGGTCGGCGCCACCGCCCGGGAGAACCCGGCCACCGCGCGGGAACTGGTCACGCTGCCGCCGCACGGCTACGCGCACGCCCAGTTCGGGGTCAGCGAGGCCGGCAACTTCGACCCGTCCACGTGCCACGCGGTCACCGTGCACTGGCTGCAGGTCATCCCGCCCAACCAGGTGGCCGGCCTGTACATCCCGTACCAGTCGCAGACCTGCCTGGATAAGTCCATCCGGCTGATGACCATCGGTGCCGTGCGGCCCGGCAAGGGCTCTCGCAACGGCTGATCCGGCGGCCCGGATCAGGGCCGGAACCGGTAGCCCATGCCCGTCTCGGTCAGCAGGTAGCGCGGCCGGGACGGGTCCGGCTCCAGCTTGCGGCGCAGGTTGGCCACGTAGACGCGCAGGTAGTTGGCCTCGTTCTGGTAGCCGGGCCCCCACACCTCTGGCCAGCAGCTGGCGCTGGGTGACCAGCCGGTCCGGGTGCCGGACCAGGACCTCCAGCAGCTGCCACTCGGTGGGGGTCAGCCGGACGTCGGCGCCGTCGGTGGTGACCCGCTTGGCCGACAGGTCCACGGTGAAGTGCTCGGTCGACACCACCGGCTCGGCCGGGCCGGGCGCGGCCCGGCGGACCGCGGCGCGCAGCCGGGCCAGCAGCTCGTCCATGCCGAACGGCTTGGTCACGTAGTCGTCGGCGCCGGCGTCCAGGGCGGCCACCTTCTGGCTCTCCTGGCCCCACGCCGACAGCACGATGATCGGCGTGGAGGTCCAGCCGCGGACTCCCCGGATCACCTCGGTGCCGTCCATGTCCGGCAGGCCCAGGTCGAGGATGAGCACGTCGGGGCGGTCGCGGGCCATGGCGGCCAGCCCGGCCGTGCCGTCGGCCGCGGTGCTGACCTCGTAGTGCCGGGCGGCCAGGTTGATCCGCAGCGCGTGCAGGATGGGTGCCTCGTCGTCGATGACGAGCACCTTGGTCACCGCTCGCCGCCGCTCAGGGCTGGCCGGCCAGGCTGGCGGTGCTGGCCGGCTCCACCGCGGCCGGGAGGCGTGACCCGCATGGTCAGTCCGCCGCCGGGGGTGTCGGCGGCGGTCACCGTGCCGCCCATGATGTCCAGGAAGCCGCGCACGACGGCCAGGCCGAGCCCGATCCCGCCGGCCGTGCCGGGCCCGCCGCCGCGCCCGTCAAGCCGCTGGAACGGCTCGAACATCGTGCTCTTCAGCTCGTCGGGCACCCCGCGGCCGTAGTCCACGATCTCCAGCAGGACGCTGCCGCCGTCGTGCGCCGCGCGCAGCTCGGGGTCACGGCTGGCCGGCGAGTAGGCCAGCGCGTTGGCGAACAGGTTGGCCAGCACCCGCTCCAGCAGGCCCGGGTCGGTCCGGACCAGCGGCAGGTCGTCGGGGACGCTGCAGCTGCATCCGGCCGCCGCTGTCCAGGCCGCGCAGCGCAACCGGGGCGACCTCGTCGATCGCGGTCGGCCGCAGGAACGGCTGCAGCGACCCGGCGGCCAGGCGGCTCATGTCCAGCAGGTTGCCGATCAGCGCGTCGAGCCGGTCGGAGGACCGCTCGATGGTGGCCAGCAGCTCCGCCTCGTCGGCCTCGGTCCAGGTGACGTCGGTCTGGCGCAGCGTGCTGACGCTGGCCTTGATCGAGGCCAGCGGGGTGCGCAGGTCGTGGCTGACCGCGGCCAGCAGCGCGGTGCGCATCCGGTTGCCCTCGGCCAGCGCCTCGGCCTGGGCGGCCTGAGTGCGCAGCCGGTCCCGGTCCAGGGCCGCCGCGGCCTGGGCCGCGTAGCCGTGCAGCAGCCGCTCGGTCAGCGGCCGGGGCTGCCCGGTCGTGACCAGGACCAGGTCATCGACGCGCCGCCGAGCGCAGCTCCGGGCCGCCCGGCTTCGGCCGGGCACCGGCGCTGGCCGCGACCCGGACCCACCGGCCGCCGGCCCGCTCCAGCAGCTCGGCCCGGCCGCCGTGGCCGCTGGTCAGGTGGGCCAGCACGGCGGCCGGGGCGTCGGCGCCGCCCAGCACGGTCTGGGCCAGGGCCAGCAGTTCCTGGGCCTCGCCGGTGCTGCGGGCGGCCTGCCGGGCCCGGTGCGCGGCCAGGTGCACGACGCTGCTGACGGTGACCGCGACGGTGAGGAACAGCAGCAGCGCGAGCAGGCTCTGGCCGTCGCCGATGGTCAGGGTGTGCACCGGCGGAGTGAAGTACCAGTTGACCAGCAGGCTGGCCGAGATGGCGGCCAGCACGGCGGGCCAGAAGCCGCCGACGACCGCGATCGCGACGACCGCGACCAGGTAGACCAGCAGGTCATCGCCCAGCTGGTGCAGCCCGCCCGCCGACAGCACCAGGTCAGCAGCGGCAGCCCGCACGACCAGCAGGAACGCGGCCAGCAGCCGGCGCCTGCCGATGCCGCCGGTCAGGTCGGAGATGCGCAGGTCGGGGATCCGCCAGCGCGCTCGGCCGGCCGCGGGCGGGGGTCCCGCGGTTACGGCCGGGCGCGCTGACGCTTGCTGGCCGGCGCGGGCGCCGGCCCGCTGCGCGCCGGCGCGGTGCCCTGCGGCACGGCTTCCGGCGCGCTGCTCGCCAGCCGGGGGGTGACCGGCGAGACAGGGGCGCCCGGGCCTGCGGAGCGGCGGGGTTGCTCCGCAGCCCGGGCTGATCCGGGCAGCGCAAAGTCAGGCCGGTGAGCCGCGGCCTGGCGGCTCTCCTCCGGCTGACCTGGCTCGTCTGGCTCAAGCGGCCAGGAACGTCCACGATAAACAGCGTGTACCTGGATGCCACCCGGCGCAACACTGCCCCCCCGGTCAGTCCGGCCGCCGTGCAGCCGGCGATGACGAGGGCGGCGAGGACGGCGTGCGGTCCGGCGGGCCGCAGCTGCGCGTACGGGGCGCGGGAGAAGCCGACGACCGTCAGCCAGCCGATAGCGCCCAGCACCGGTGCCACGGCCGGCTCGGACACCGCGGCGCCGGCCAGCACAATGGCCGCTGCCAGGCCGAGCACCCAGCGTGCCGACACCGCGCCGTGCGTGGCCGCCGCGGCGGCCCCGGTCACCAGCAGCGCGGCGAACCCGGCCGGCAGGGCCAGCGGCGCCGCCAGGCCCCGCCGCCGGGGCCCGGCGGCCCCGGCCGCCGCGCCCGGCAGGTCCCCGGCGAGGGAGCCGGCAGCAGGCTCCGGCTCGCCGGGCGCCATCGGCGCAAACGCATCATCCGGGGCATAAGCCCCGCTCGGCTCAGGATTGTGCTGCGGCCGGAAGACCGGCTCCTGGTCCCGGGCGAGCCGGGCACGCTCACGCGCAGGCCCGGGCGCAGCTTCCCGCGCCGGCCTGGCCTGCTGGGCCGAACCGCTCTCATCCATCCCGCCCAGTTCACCGCAGAACTGGCGAGATGCCGCCGATCTATACGGCTTCCTAACGCCCGGCCCGCCGGTCTTGACGCTTCCTTAACACCGCCCGCCCGGCGACCCGGCCGACGCCTGCCGCCCGCCGCACCTCCTCCGCCGACCTCCCCCGCCCCGCCACCGCCCGCCCAGCCCTCGCATCTTGCTGTTATCAGCCAGCGCGGCGGAGCGCCCCGTTACCGTGCGGAATCTGGGGGGTGATCACCCCCCGGATCTCACACGTTGAGCGCATCAGCCGCGGCGGGTCAGCCGGCGGGGTTCAGCCGCGGCAGGTCTGGGCCAGGCGGGGGTACAGCCGTGGTCACGCTAGGTCCCGCGGGATGACCAGGGCGGCGGGAGTGACCAGAGCGGCGGAGAGTGGCCGGGACGGCGAGGCGGCCGAGAGAATCGTTGCCGGCGGGGCGAAATGCCCGATAATCAGCTATGCGCAGTTCAGCGGCAGGCCCGCGGCCTTTGCCGACACCACGGCGCTGCGGGCCTGCTGGCACCCGGTGGCCTTCAGCACGGACCTGGCCGACAAGCCGGCGCACGCCGACCTGCTCGGCGAGCCGCTGGTGCTGTGGCGGGGGCCGGGCGGGACGCCGCGGGCGATGTCGGACCTGTGCGTGCACCGGGGCACGGCGCTGTCGCTGGGCTGGATCAGCGGCGAGGAGCTGGTCTGCGCCTACCACGGCTGGCGGTACGCGGCCGACGGCCGGTGCGTGGCGATCCCGCAGCTGGCGGACCCGGGCCGGGTGCCGGCCAAGGCGCGGGTGGCGGCGTATCGCCGTGCAGGAGCGGTACGGGCTGATCTGGGTCGCGCTGGAGGAGCCGCGCTGGCCGCTGCCCGAGGTGCCCGGAGCTGGAGGACGGCGTCGTTCGAGGTGCTGACGGCCGGGCCGTACGCGTGGGAGTGCGACGCGGCGCGGCAGGTGGAGAACTTCACCGACTTCGGGCATTTCCCGTGGGTGCACCCGGGCCTGCTGGGCGACCCGTCCCGGCCGGTGGTGCCGCGGCACGAGGTGCGCGCGGAGGGCCACGTGCTGCACTACTCGGTGGTCCGGCCGGAGGCGGAGAACACCGAGGACTTCCCGGTGTTCGGCAACGAGCAGGCCGGGCCGCCGGAGCGGCGCAGCCGCTACGAGCTGCACCTGCCGTACACGATCGCGCTGCGGCTGGGCTGGGGCGGCGAGCGGGGCATGGTGTACTTCTTCGCCTCGCAGCCGGTGGCCGCGGACCGCTGCACGGGATACGTGGTGATCGGCCGTAACTACAACCTGGATCAGCCCGAGCGGGTCATCCAGGAGTTCGAGGACACGATCTTCGGCCAGGACCAGGTGGTGGTGGAGTCGCAGCGGCCCGAGCGGGTCCCGTTCGACCTCGCGGCGGAGCTGCACCTGAAGTTCGACGCGGTCGCGGTGGCCTACCGCAAGGCGATGCGCTCGCTGGGGCTAGCCGCCGACGCCCCGGTCGGGACGGATCTCAGTTAACTGCGGCTGCGGAGCCGGCCTGGCCTGCGGGCCGGGGCCGGATCGCCCGGCGGCCCGGGGCAGGGGACCTGACCAGGACCGGGACCGGCGGCCGCGGCCGGGACCGGGACCGCGGCCGGTGCCGGAGCGGACCTCAGCACGCCGGACGGCAGGCGGTGGGTGACGGCCAGGCCGACGATCGACACCGCGCCGCAGATGGCGAACGCGATGCCCACGCCGGCCGCGAGCGACAGCCCGCTGCGGACCGCAGCGGCAACGGCAGCGCCCCCGATGCCGGTGCCGATCGCGGTGCCGAGCACGTCGCACAGGTTCAGCGACGCCGCGGCCCAGCCCTCCCGGCCGGGCGGCGCCTGGCGCATCATCAGCAGCGACATCGGCGCGTAGCCCAGGCCCATCCCCGCGCCCGCCACCGTCCAGGCCACGATGGCGGTGACGATCGGCACGGCGGGCAGCAGGACCAGGGCCATGCCGGCCTGGCCGGCCATGACCAGGAGGAGCCCGGTCCGGACCAGCCGGCGGCCGGGCTGGCGCTCGGCTCAGCCGGGCCTGCGTCCAGGAGCCGGCCGTCCAGCGACAGCGTCGGCGGTCACCGCCAGGCCGGCCAGCGCCGGGGAGTAATGCCGGACGGTGGTGATGGTCAGCGTCACGTAGGCGTCGGCGCCGAAGAACGCGAAGGTGATGATGCCGCGGCTGAGCACGGTGACGGGCAGGCCGGGCCGGGCCCGCATCGCGCCCGGCGGCAGCAGGCGGCGCAGCAGCGGGATGCCCAGGCCCAGGCCCGCCGCGGCAAGCAGGACGCCGAGGATCCGCCCGGTCACCGAGCCCGACAGCGCGGTCAGCCCGGCCAGGAAGAGCGTCGCGCCCGCCGCGGCGCCGATACCGTCGATGGCGCGGTGCTCGGCGCCGGCTTCGCCGCCGGCGGCGCGCTGCGGCGCGGGCCCGAGCCGGATCAGCGACGGGATGGCCAGCGAGCCGGTGAGCGCGACGAGGGGCACCAGGCCCAGGAAGACCCAGCGCCAGCCGAACAGGTGCGCGACGGCGGCGCTGGCCGCCGGGCCGGCGATGCCCGGCGCGACCCAGGCGGTGGACATCATCGCCATCATCCGGGGCCGCATCCGGTCGGGCAGGCTGCGGTTGATGGCGACGTAGGCGACGGCGGGCACGGCGCCGGCGCCCAGGCCCTGCAGCGCCCGGCCGCCGACCAGCACCGGCATAGTCGGCGCCAGCCCGGCCACGAGCAGCCCCGCGCCGAAGAACACCACGCCGATCACGTAGGGCAGGGCCGGGCCGCGCCGGTCGGCTTCGCGGCCGGCCAGCACGATGCCGACCACGCTGCCGAGCATGAAGGCGCTGAACACCCAGCCGTACAGGTCCAGGCCGCCCAGGTCATGGGCGACCACCGGCATGATCGTGACGACGGCCAGGGCCTCGGAGGCAATGAAGGTGATGGTGAGCACGAGGCCGGCGGTGAGCGGCCGCCGCTGCGCCGCCCAGATCCCGTCTCTTTCGCTATCAGGGCCCCTGGCCGGCAGAACACGCATAATTCCGCAGCTTACGAGTTCAACCGCGCCTGAAGTCAATCGCGTTAAGGCGGGTCCGCGCGGATGTCACCCGCGGGCCGGGCCGCCGTCACCGGGCGGGCCGGGCGCCGCGCGCAGCCGGGCGCCGGGCCGGGACCAGCCGCGCCGCTCGCCCTCGTCGATCAGCTGCCGGGCGGCGACGCCCAGCTCGGTGCTCGCGTCGCCGATCAGCGCCTTGCGGGCGCGCACGTCATCGGCGGTGATGCCGGGGCTGCGCCAGGTGCCGCCGCGGGCCATCCAGTTCAGCAGCAGCGGCTGCAGGCGGTCCATGGCCTTGGCGAAACGGGCCTCGGGGGTCTGCCGCTCCTCGAACTCATCCCACCGGGCGCGCAGCACTGTGGCCTGATCGGCGGGCAGCAGCGTGAACAGCCGGTCCGCGGCGGCCAGCTCCCGGTCCCGCTGCCCGGTCACGGCCGCGGCGTCATAGACCGGGGTGTCGCCGGCGTAGACCTCCACCAGGTCATGCACGAGGACCAGCTCGACGGTCCGGCCGACGTCCAGCGGCTCGTCGGAGTACTCGGCCAGGACCAGCACCATCAGCGCCAGGTGCCAGGAGTGCTCGGCGTCGTTCTCCCGTCGCGCTGCGGCGGCCAGCGGGGACTGCCGCAGCACGGCCTTCAGCTGGTCGACCTCCACCAGGAACGTGAGCTGATCGTGCAGCCGCTGACCGAGGCCGGCCGGGAACGGGGTCCGGTCAGCGAGCAGGTCCGCGGGCCGGGGAGGCGCGGGGCTGGCGGGTGCGGGGCTGGCGGGGGCCGGGCCAGGAGGTGCCGGGCGCGGGGTGGCGGGGTCAGGCGCGGCGGGGTCGTCAGCCATGCCGTCATCGTGACACGACGGCTCGTGCCAGCGCCGCGCGACAGGGTGGCCGGGCGCTACCGCCAGTGCGTCAGCGGAACCGGCCCGCGGCTGCGCACCGTGCGGATGATGAAGGTGCTGCGCGCCTCGACCACGGCCGGGATGGCCAGCACCTGGTCGAGCAGCAGCTGCTCGTACCCGGCCAGGTCCGGGACGGCCACCTCGACCATGAAGTCATCGGTCCCCGAGACCAGGTAGCAGGCCACCACGGCCGGGATGGCCAGCAGCGCCCGCTCGACCTGAGCCGAAGCCTCCCGCGAGTGGCCCTCGACGCGCAGGCCGATGAAGACGGTCAGGCCCAGCCCGGCCGTCGCCCGGTCGAGCTCCGCGCGATAGCCGTCGATGACGCCGCTGGCCTCCAGGGCCTTGACCCGGCGCAAGCAGGCCGACGGCGAGAGCGCCACCTTCTCGGCCAGGTCGACGTTGGCGATCCGCCCGTCGTGCTGCAGCTCAGTGACGATGGCACGATCGATGCGGTCTGTTTTCAGGGCTGCCATGAAAGTAATCATAACGGCCTTCGCGCCGCACAATATTGCACAGGACCGCCGCTCTGGCGCAATCTTTGCCATCGCATGCGAGGCGTTTTCGGCGAGGCTGAAGCCATGAGCACAACCGCCCCCGCCCGCCCGGTTTCCCCGTCTGCCGGTGCCGCCGCTGCGTCCGCCGGCACCGCGTCTCCTGGCATCGCGTCTCCCGGCAGCGCGCGTCCCGGTGCAGCGCTTGCCACTACCGCGACCCGCCCGCTGTCGGTACCGCGCGGCGCTGCGCTGTACATCGGCGCGCTGCTCGGCCCGGGCCTGCTGCTGCTGCCTGGGCTGGCCGCCGCGCAGGCCGGCCCCGCATCGGTGCTGGCCTGGCTGGCGCTGATCGTCACCTCCGCCCTGCTGGCCGGCGTGTTCACCGCTCTCGGCCGGGCCGTCCCCGCCGCCGGCGGCGTGATCGGCTACACCGCGGCCGGGCTCGGCCGCCGGGCCGGTGCCGCCGCGGGCTGGTGCTTCCTGGCTGGAGTCGTCTGCGGCGCCCCGATCGTGTGCCTCATCGGCGCGACCTACGTCGCCGACCTGACCGGCGGCGGCCAGCTGCTGCGCGCGGGCGTCGCGAGCGGGCTGCTGCTGGCCGTGCTGGGCCTGGCCCTGGGCGGGGTCCGGGCCACCACTACGGCGCAGCTGGTGCTGGTCGCGCTGCTCATCGTGGTCGTCGTGGCCGCCGTGAGCGGTGCCGCGCCGTCGGCCCGGGCGGCGAACTGGACGCCGTTCGCGCCGCACGGCTGGCTGGCCATCGGCCGGGCCGCCGCCACCCTGATGCTCTCGTTCGTCGGCTGGGAGGCCGTCGCGCCGCTCACCGCCCGGTTCGCCAGCCCGGCCCGGCAGCTGCCCCGGGTCATCGCCATCGCGTTCGGCACCACTACGGCGCTGTACCTGGGCCTGGCCGTCGCGACCATCGCCGCCCTCGGCCGCGGCGCCGGGACCAGCGTCCCGCTCGCCGCCCTGCTCCAGCTGGCCATCGGCCCGGCCGGCCGGGCGGTGGCGGCCGCCGCAGCGCTGGTGCTGACGCTGGGCGCGACCAACGCCTACCTGACCGGCGCCACCGAGATGATCCGCCAGCTCACCGGCGCCCGCCGCACCGCGGCACGGCCGGGCCTGACGCGCCGGCCTGACGCGGCCCGGCCTGACGGCCCTGAGCCGAGCGGGCCTGACGGGCCTGACCCGGCGTCGCCTGGCACGGGCGGGGGCGCCGCAGCACCGGACCCAGCCGGGAGCAGCGCCGGGCGCCGCTCGTCCCGGCTCAGCGCGGCCGTTCCTGCTGGTGATCGCGGCCGCGGGCCTGCTGCTCATCGGGCTGTACGCGCTGGGCCTGGTCAGCATCGCGGCGCTGGTCGCGCTGCCCACCACCATGTTCCTGGTGGTCTACCTGACCTGCACCGCGTCGGCCGCTCGCATCCTGACCGGACCCGCCCGGATCGCAGCGGTCCCGGCCCTGCTCGCGGTCACCGCGGTCCTGGCCTTCTGCGGCTGGGCGCTCATTGCCGCGGCCGTCGTCGCCGGGCTCGCCGCGTTTCTCGCGCCCGCCAGCTCGCCCGCCCTGGCCGGCCCGCGTACTCTCCCGGGCGGCGTCCCCGGCCCGGCCAGGTAGCGGCCGGCCAGGTCACGGCTGCCAGGTCACGGCTGGCCCGGTCACGACCGGCCAGGTCACGACCGGGCTGGCCGGCTGGCTCGGCGGCGGCTGGCCAGCGACCGCCAGGTGGCGGCGGCACGCGGCGCCAGACCCCGGCTGGCCCAGCGCGACCGGGCTGGCGGCTGGCTCCGCGACGGCTACCCGGCGACCGCCAGGTGGCGGCAGCACGCGCGGCGCCAGACGCCGGCTGGCCCGGCGGAGCCTGCCGACGCCAGGCAGTGCGCTGACCTGGACTCGCGCCGCGCAGCGCGGTGCTTGATTGACGCCGCCGGACAGTCCAAGCTGAGCCTGTCACCCCAGGCGCCTCAGTGAGCTCAGAAGTCCCGAATTTCGCACTCGGGACCTTTCCGGGCGGCGGCGCTCACCGCCGCCACAGAAAGTCTGCTCACTATGCGACTCATGCCCCCGGCCCGCCACAACCGCACCGCCCGCCAGCGCCGGACCCGGACGGCCGCTCTGACTGTCGCCGCGCTCGCCGCCTGTGCCGCAGCCCAGTTAGCTGGCCTGCCTGCCGCGTCGGCTGCCGGCCAGCAGGCTGCCCGGCAGCACCCCGCCGGCGGCGGCGGGCCGGCCGGTGCGCAGCAGCCCCGCCGCGCTCTACTCCTGGGGCTACAACCCGCGCGGCGAGCTGGGCAACGGGACCATCCGGCAGGACACCTCCACGCCCGGCCTGGTCCACCTGCCGGCCACCTTCACTCCCCTGGCCGCCGCGGCCGGGGCCAACTTCGCCTTCTCGGCCGGCACCGGGAACACGGTCTACGCCTGGGGCGACAACCTGCACGGCCAGCTCGGCAACGGCAAGCAGGGGGCGATCCCCAGCCCGGAACCGGTCAAGGTGCAGTGGCCCGCCGCGGTCACCCCGGCGGTCGTCACCGCCGGCGACTCCTCGGCCTACGTCATCGGCCGGGACGGCCGCCTGTATGACTGGGGCAACAACAAGTCCGGCCAGCTCGGCATCGGCTCCACCCGCAGCAGCGTGGTGCCGGTCCGGGTGAAGCTGCCCGGCGATGCCATCCCGGTCGCCGTGGCTGGCGGGGAGAACTCGGCCTACGCCGTCGCCTCCGGCGGCGCCGTCTACGCCTGGGGCAGCAACTCCAGCGGCCAGCTCGGCAACCGCAGCCTGACGCCGAGCACCACCCCGGTCCAGGTCCAGCTGCCCGCCGGCGTCGGGGCGACCGCCGTGGCGGCCGGCCAGAGCATGGCCTACGCGCTAACGACCAGCGGGACCATCTACGCCTGGGGCGACAATGCCAAGGGGCAGCTCGGCACGAATCAGGCTAGCTCGTTCGGCAGCCTGGTGCCGATCCAGGTCCAGCTGCCCGGCACCGTGACGGCGACCGCCATCTCGGCCGGGCGCACCACCGGCTACGCTCTCGGATCCGACGGCGCCGTGTACGCGTGGGGCGACAACGAGCTGGGCCAGCTCGGCAGCGGCCAGGGCGGGATGAGCAAGACGCCGGTCAAGGTGCCCCTGCCGGGCGGCTTCACGCCGGCCCAGATCACCGGCGGCGCGATCTCGGCCTATGCCGCCGATGCCAGCGGCCAGGTCTACGGCTGGGGCAACAACTCCTTCGGCCAGCTCGGCACCACCCCGCTCAGCCGGATCCTGCCCCCGGTCCGGGCCGGGCTCCCGGCCGGCGTCACGCCCGTCATGCTGGTCCCGGAGCCGATGTCGGGGAGCGGCTTTGCCCTCACCGGCCAGTCCGGGCTGACCGGCGGCGACTACAGCAAGACCGGCAAGGTGACCTACCTGGTCGGCGGTCCCGGCCCGACCGTGCACATCGAGGGCGGCGGGGGCGGCACCAGCAACTGCACCAATGACGAGACCAACAAGACCAACATGGCCTACGCCGACCCCACCTACACCTCCGTCTCGTTCACCGTGAAGGACAGCGGCAGCTGCGGGTCAGAGGCAAGCTGGAGCTACTTCACGATGACGGTCACCGGCCGGGACAGCGAGGGGCACGTCATGAACGCCTCCGGCCGGTTCTGGTTCGGCCAGAACTCCGCGGGCGATCCGTTCTACCTGCGCTGCGCCGAGCCCCTGGTGCACATGACCTGCTCGGCGACTAACCCGGCCCAGGTCATCATGAGCGCCTTCCCCGGCTGAGCCCGGCGGGGAGGCTAGCTAGCTGGCCGGCACCGCGCATACCGCGCCGGTGTCGGCGCCGGAGACCAGCGCGGCGTACTTGGCCAGCGCGCCGCTGGTGTAGTTCGGCGCCGGCCGCTGCCAGGCGGCCCGGCGCCGGCTCAGCTCGGCGTCGTCGACCAGCAGGTCCAGCCGCCGCCGCGGGATGTCCAGCAGCACGCCGTCGCCGTCGCGGACCAGCGCGATCGGGCCGCCGTCGAAGGCCTCGGGCGCCGCGTGCCCCACGCACGCCCCGAACGTCGCGCCGGAGAACCGGCCGTCGGTGACCAGCACCACGTCCTGGCCCAGGCCCGCGCCCTTGATGGCGGCGGTGACCGCGAGCATCTCCCGCATGCCGGGCCCGCCCCGGGGCCCCTCGTACCGGATGATCAGCACGTCGCCCTTGGCTGACCCGGCCCGCGGTGACCGCGGCGAAGCAGTCTTCCTCGCGCTCGAACACCCGGGCCCGGCCCTCGAACCGCAGCGACTCGATGCCGGGCGTCTTGACCACCGCGCCGCTCGGGGACCAGGCTGCCGCGCAGCACGGCCAGCCCGCCGTCGGGCTGGAACGGCTCCGTCGCCGGCCGGACGACCCGGCCGTCCGGGACCGGCGCGTCGGACACGTTCTGGGCCAGCGTCCGGCCGTTGACCGTGAGGGCGTCGCCGTCGACCAGCCCGGCCGACAGCAGCTCGCGCAGGATCACCGGAACCCCGCCCGCCTGGTCCAGCTCGCTCATGATGAACAGGCCCGAGGGGCGCATCGAGGCGATGACCGGGGTCCGGCGGCTGACCGCGTCGAAGTCGTCCAGGCGTCAGCTCCACCCCGGCCTCGCGGGCGATGGCCAGCAGGTGCAGCACCGCGTTGGTGGATCCGGCCGTGGCCATCACCACGGTGGCCGCGTTCAGGAACGCCGCCCGGGTCATGATCTGCCGCGGCCGTCAGCCCGGCGGCCAGCGCCGCGACCACGGCCTCGCCGGTGCGCCGGGCCAGGTCGGTGCGCTCGGCGGAGACCGCCGGGCGCCGACGACTCGCCCGGCAGCGTCATGCCCAGCGCCTCGGCGCAGGCCGACATGGTGTTGGCGGTGTACATGCCCGCGCACGAGCCCGCGCCCGGGCAGGCGGCCCGCTCGACCGCCAGCAGGTCGGCGTCGGACACCTCGCCCGCCGCGTGCCCGCCGACCGCCTCGAACACGTCCTGGATGGTCAGCGACCGGCCCAGCGCGTGGCCGGGCAGGATCGTCCCGCCGTACAGGAACGCCGGCGGGACATCCAGCCGGGCGCAGGCCATCAGCATGCCGGGCAGCGACTTGTCGCAGCCGGCGATCGCGACCAGCGCGTCGAACTGCTCGGCGTGTCACCATCAGCTCGACGGAGTCGGCGATGATCTCCCGGCTGACCAGCGAGGCCTTCATGCCCTCGGTGCCCATCGAGATGCCGTCCGAGACCGCGATCGTGCCGAACTCCAGCGGCACCGCCCCGGCCTGCCGGACGCCCTCCTTGGCGGCCGCGGCCAGCCCGTTCAGGTGGACATTGCACGGGCGTGACCTCGTTCCAGGAGGAGGCCACCGCCACCTGCGGCCGCCCGAGGTCCTCCTCGCTCAGGCCGACCGCGCGCAGCATCGCCCGGGCCGGGGCCCGGGACGGGCCGGTGGTCAGCGGGCCGGACCGCGGGCGCGGCAGGGCCGCACCCGGCTGGTACCGCGCCTGACTGGCCGGCACCGGCCCGCTGGCGGTCATACGGCTTCCGAGATCAGCTGGTCGTCGGGGATCGCCGCGGCGCCCGCGCGCAGCAGGCCGTAGGCGACCCCGTCGGCCAGCGCCTCCCAGGACGCGGTGACGATGTCGTCGGACACCCCGACCGTCGTCCACTCCCCCTCGTCGTCGGCCGAGGTGAGCATGACCCGGGTGACGGCGCTGGTCGCCGCCCGGCCGTCCAGGATGCGCACCTTGTAGTCGACCAGGTGGATGCCGCTCCAGCGCCGGGTAGACGCTCGACCAGCGCGCGGCGCAGCGCCTGGTCCAGCGCGTGCACCGGGCCGACGCCCTCGCCGACGGCCACCACCCGGTCCGCGCCGAGCCGCAGCCGGACGATGGCCTCGCTGCGGTCCTGCGGCCGGCGCCGCGCTCGATCACGACCCGGTAGCCCTCCAGCTCGAACCAGGTCGGCAGCAGCCCGGCGGTCTTGCGGACCAGCAGCTCGAACGAGGCGTCGGCGGCCTCGAACGCATACCCCCGGTACTCGGCCTCCTTGACCTGGTCCAGCACCCGGCCGGCCAGGCCCGGGTCGGTGCTCAGGTCCAGGCCCAGCTCGGCCGCCTTGGCCAGCACGTTGCTGCGCCCGGCCAGCTCGCTGACCAGGACCTGCGGCTGGTTGCCGACCGCGGCCGGGCTCGATGTGGGAGTAGGCGTCCGGCCGCCGCGCGATGGCCGAGGCGTGCAGCCCGGCCTTGGTCGCGAACGCCGACGGACCCGACGTAGGGCTGGCGCGCCTCGAACGGCAGGTTGGCCACGTCGGCGATGGTCCGGGCGGTGGAGGCCAGCGCGCGCCAGCCGGCCCGGCGGCAGCAGCTCGTGGCCGCGCTTGAGCTCCAGGCTGGCGATGACCGAGAACAGGTCGGCGTTGCCGCACCGCTCGCCGTAGCCGTTGGCCGCGCCCTGCACGTGCAGGCCGCCGGCCGCGACCGCGACGACCGAGTTGGCCACCGCGCAGGCCGCGTCGTTGTGGAAGTGCACGCCGACCTTCGTGCTCGGGCCGGTCGGCCGACCTCGGCCACGATCGCGGGCCACGTCGTCGGGCAGCGTGCCGCCGTTGGTGTCGCACAGCGCCAGGGTGTCGGCGCCCGCCTCGGCGGCCGCGGCCAGCACCGCCAGCGCGTAGCCGCGGTCGGCCCGGTAGCCGTCGAAGAAGTGCTCGGCGTCGAACACCACCCGGCGCCCGGCCGCCCGCATGTAGGCGACCGACTCGGCCACCATGGCCAGGTTCTCCTCGCGGGTGGTCCGCAGCGCCTCGTCCACGTGCAGCGTCCAGGCCTTGCCGACCAGCGTCACGATCGGCGTCTCGGCGGCCAGCAGCGCGGCCAGGTTGGCGTCGTCGTCCACGCCGCGGCGCGGCAGCCGGGTCGCGCCGAACGCGGCCAGCTGGGCGTTGCTTGAGCTCCAGCGACTTGGCCCGCTCGAAGAACTCGGCGTCCTTGGGGTTGGAGCCCGGCCAGCCGCCCTCGATCACGTCCACGCCGAGGCCGTCCAGCACGGCCGCCACCCGCAGCTTGTCGGCGACGGTGAGGTCCAGCCCGACCTGCTGCGAGCCGTCCCGCAGCGTGGTGTCGTAGATCTCTACCTTCGGCTGCGCTGCCAGTCGGCAGCGCGGGGTCCGCCATCACGACGCCGCCGTCCAGCGCGGCCTGCAGCGCCTTGTCCCACTCCCCCGTGGCTGGCCGGCGCGCCGGCCGCCAGCACCGCCGACACCGCGGCGTCCAGGTCGGCGGCGGCCTCGGGCTGGCCCAGGTGGGCCAGCATCAGCGCCGGCCGACAGCACCGCGCCGGCCGGGTTGGCCCGCCCCGTGCCCGGCGATGTCCGGCGCCGAGCCGTGCACCGGCTCGAACACCGACGGGCCGGTGCGGTCCGGGTTGAGGTTGCCGCTCGGCGCGACAGGCCGAGGCCGCCGGTCAGCGCCGCGCCGAGGTCGGAGAGGATGTCGCCGAACAGGTTGTCGGTGACGATCACGTCGAACCGGGCCGGGTCGTCGACCAGGTACAGGCAGGCCGCGTCGACGTGCGCGTAGCTGAGCTCGACGCCGGCTCGGCGGCGACCTCGGTGGCGATCCGCTGCCACAGGTCGCCGGCGTGGGTGAGCACGTTGGTCTTGTGCACCAGGGTGAGCCGCCCGGTCCGGCTGGCGGCCAGCTCGGCCGCGTACCGGACGCAGCGCCGGACCCCGGCCCAGGTGTTCAGCGACTCCTCGGTGGCGGTCTCGAACTCGGTGCCGCGGTGCACGGTGCCGCCCGCGCCGGCGTACAGGCCCTCGGTGTTCTCCCGCACGATCACCAGGTCCAGGTCGCCGAGCTTCACGGGGCGACCGCGTTGGCCACCCCCGGCCGCAGCTTGGACGGCCGCAGGTTGACGTACAGGTCCAGCTCGGCGCGCAGCCGCAGCAGCAGGCCGCGCTCCAGCACGCCGGGCGGGACCTCCGGGCTGCCGACCGCGCCGAGCAGCACCGCGTCGGTCTGTGCGCAGCTCGTCCAGCGCGCGCGTCGGGCAGCACCTCGCCGGTGGCCAGGTAGTGCCGGGCGCCGAGCGCGTAGGGCCGCCACTCGACCCCGAAGCCGCGGCGGGCGGCCACGGCGTCGACGCAGTCGCGGGCGACCTCGGTGACCTCGGGCCCGACGCCGTCGCCGGGTACGTGGGCGACGGTGTAGCGACTGGCTACGTGATCCGCCATCTCAGCGCGTCCATCTCGTCGGTCGCGGCGTCCAGCCAGCTCATCATCTTGCCGCAGCGGGCTTGCCGACCTGCTCGATCTGGCTGTCGGCGGCCTGCTGCGCGCAGCCGCTGGAAGTTCGGGCCGGCCGTTGTCGTCCTCGGCCACCCACTCGCGGGCGAACTCGCCGGACTGGATGTCGGCCAGGATCTTGGCCATCGCCTGCCGGGTCGGCGTCGCTGATCACCCGCGGGCCGCGGGTCAGGTCGCCGTACTCGGCGGTGTCGCTGACCGAGTAGCGCATCCAGTTCTCGCCGCCCTCGTACATCAGGTCGACGATGAGCTTGAGCTCGTGCAGGCACTCGAAGTAGGCCACCTCGGGCTGGTAGCCGGCGTCGACCAGGGTCTCGAAGCCCGGCGTTGACCAGGGCCGTCACTCCGCCGCACAGCACGGCCTGCTCGCCGAACAGGTCGGTCTCGGTCTCCTCCTGGAACGTGGTGACCAGCGCGCCGGCCTTGGTGCCGCCGATCCCGGCGGCGTAGGAGCGGGCCAGGTCCCAGGCCTTGCCGGTGGCGTCCTGCGCCACCGCTACCAGCACCGGGGTGCCCTGGCCGGCCTCGAACTGGCGCCGCACGATGTGGCCCGGGCGCCTTGGGCGCGACCATCGCCACGTCGACCTCGTCCGGCGCGGTGATGTAGCCGAAGTGGATGTTGAAGCCGTGCGCGAAGAACAGCGCGTCGCCGCGCCTGCAGGTTGGGCGCGATGTCGTCGGCGTACAGCTTGCGCTGGGTGGTGTCCGGGGTCAGCACCATGATCACGTCGGCCCAGGCGCAGGCCTCCGCCGGCGTGGCGACGGTCAGGCCCTCGGCCTCGGCGCGCTGCCGGGACCGCGAGCCCTCGGGCAGCCCGACCTGCACCTCGCAGCCCGAGTCGCGCAGGCTGAGCGCGTGCGCGTGGCCCTGCGAGCCGTAGCCGAGGACCGCGATCTTGCGGCCCTGGATCAGGCTGAGGTCGGCGTCGTCGTCGTAGTACACGGTGGCCATGTCGGCGGTGTCCTCTCGTATGTTCTGCTGTGTCGTCAGTTGTCGGCGCCCGCGGTAAGCCGGGCGGGTCAGGCGGATGCTCAGGCGGCCGTGCCGGCCAGCTCGGGCTGGGCGGACCAGTGGCTGGCCGCCGCGTCGGCGTCGGGCTCGTCGGTGATGGCCGCGCTGCCGCGCGACAGCGCGATCCGGCCGGTGCGGACGATCTCGCAGGTGCCGTAGGGCTCCAGCATGGCCAGCAGCGCGTCCAGCTTGCCGGGGCTGCTGACGGCCTCCAGGACCAGCGTCGTCGGGGCTCATGTCGACCACCGTCGCGCCGAACACCCGGGCCACCTCCAGCAGCTCGCCGCGGCTGTGCCGGGCTCGGCCGGCACCTTGATCAGGGCCAGCTCGCGCTCGACCGCGGTGCCCTTGTGCAGCTCGACCACCTTGAGCACCCGGACCAGCTTGTCGAGCTGGGTCATCACCTGGCCGACCGGCGTGGACGCCGCCGTCGACCACGATCGTCATCCGGCTGACCCGCTCGTCGGCGGTCG
Organism: uncultured Actinomycetota bacterium; assembly: GCA_963780555.1. GTDB lineage: Bacteria > Actinomycetota > Actinomycetes > Streptosporangiales > Streptosporangiaceae > DASUBV01. The sequence continues at coordinate 3,438,688 of CAWACD010000002.1, forward strand.
GGCCGACGGCCAGTGAGCTGATATTGAAGGCCCGCCGCGAGAACAGCCCGGCCACGTGCGCCAGCACGCCCGGCTTGTTCTCCACCAGCACCGACAGCGTGTGCGTGCTCATCGCGTGATCTCCATGCTCCCTGCGCGTCGCGGCGGCGCCTGCTCGTCCTGACTGAACTCCGGGCCCAGCACGATCTCGTCATTGGGCCGGCCGGCCGGCACCATCGGGAACACGCCCTCCCGGTCGTGCACCCGGAAGTCCACGACGGTCGGCACGTCGCGTCGTGGCCAGCGCCTTCTCCAGCACCTCGTCGACCTGGTCGGCCGAGTCGCAGCGCAGCCCGAAGCAGCCGTAGGCCTCGGCCAGCTTCACGTAGTCGGGGATGGTCTGGCCCAGCTCGACCTGGGAGTAGCGCTCGTCGTAGAACAGCTCCTGCCACTGCCGGACCATGCCCAGGAAGCCGTTGTTGAAGATCAGCACCTTGATCGGCAGGCCCTCGATGGCGCAGGTGGCCAGCTCCTGCGCGGTCATCTGGAAGCAGCCGTCGCCGTCGATGGCGACCACCAGTCTCGCCGGGCCGCCCGACCTGGGCGCCCATCGCGGCCGGCACGGCGAAGCCCATGGTGCCCGCGCCGCCGGAGTTGATCCAGCTGCGCGGCTTGGTGAACGAGTGAAGTGCTGGGCGGCGTGCATCTGGTGCTGGCCGACCCCGGCCACCACGATGGCGTCGCCGCCGGTCAGCGCGGACAGCCGCTCCACCACGTACTGCGGCTTCAGCGGGCCGCCGTCGTCCTGGGCGTAGCGCAGCGGGAACTGCCGCTTCCAGCCGTCCAGCGCGGCGAGCCAGGCCCCGGTGTCGGGCTCGCCCGCCTGCGCGATCTCGGCGGCCAGGGCCTCGGGTCAGCCGGTCCAGGACCGGCTTGAGGTCGCCGATGATGGCCACGTCCGGGCGGCGGTTCTTGCCGATCTCGGCCGGGTCGATGTCGGCGTGCACGATCTTGGCGCGCGGCGCGAAGTGCGGCAGGCTGCCGGTCACCCGGTCGTCGAACCGGGCGCCGAGGGCGACGACCAGGTCGGCCTCCTGCAGCGCGGCGACCGCCGGGTACATGCCGTGCATGCCGGGCATGCCCAGCGCCAGCGGGTGCGCGTCGGGGAAGGCGCCCGCGGGCCATCAGCGTGGTGGTGACCGGCGCCCGGGCCAGCTCGGCCAGCGCGGAACAGCTCCTCGTGCGCGTTGGACTTGATCACGCCGCCGCCGACGTAGAGCACCGGGCGGCGGGCCTGCGCGCAGCAGCGCGGCCGCGGCCGCGATCGCCCCGGCGCTCGGCGGGCCGGGCACCCGGTAGCCGGGCAGGTCCAGCTGCGGCGGCCAGCGACCACGGGCGCGGTGGCCTGCTGGACGTCCTTGGGCACGTCGATCAGCACCGGGCCGGGCCGCCCGGTGGTGGCGATGTGGAACGCCTCGGCGATCGCCGCCGGGATCCGCTCCGGGTCGGTCACGAGCTCGTTGTGCTTGGTGATCGGCAGCGTGATGCCGGTGATGTCGGCTTCCTGGAAGGCGTCGGTGCCGATCATGGCGGTCGCCGACCTGGCCGGTGATCGCGACCATCGGCACCGAGTCCATGTAGGCGTCGGCCAGCGCGGTGACCAGGTTGGTCGCGCCGGGGCCGCTGGTGGCCATGCAGACGCCGGGCCGGCCGGTGGCCCAGGCGTAGCCCTCGGCGGCGTGCCCCGCGCCCTGCTCGTGGCGGACCAGCACGTGCCGCAGCGAGGAGGACAGCAGCGGGTCGTAGGTCGGCAGGATCGTGCCGCCGGGCAGCCCGAAGACCACCTCGACGCCCTGCTCCTCGAGGCTGCGCACGAGTGCCTGGGCTCCGGTGAGGTCCACGGGTTGCTCCTTCTGAGTTCTTGCTGGTCAAGCGGGTGGGGCAGGGATAGCCGGTAGTCCAACAAAAAACCTCCCTGCCGGTGCCGGCAAAGAGGTTGTAGCGCGAGCCCTGGGCGGGCACGCGCTACGTGATAATAAGTACGAGGTGTTCGAGGAACGCGCGGTTCACAGTTCTGCTCCGGTCTCGGTAGCTCGGTTATGCCCGCTGATTCTGCTAGCCAGCCCAGCGTGCCTGTCGTTTTACCAGGCTAGCGGGCCCGCAGATCCGGCCTCGTTGCCGGGGCTGGCCGTACACGGCCAGTTCTAGGAACCCACCATAGCGCAAGTTCAGGCCGGGGCGGCCGCATTCGCCGCCGCGGACGGGCAGCCAGGCCGGCCGGGACGCCTCGAAGCGCGATGATCGCGTCCTCGTGGCGCAGCGTCAGGGCGACGTCGTCGAGCCCCTCCAGCAGCCGCCACTGGGCGAAATCGGCCAGCTCGAACGGCTCGGTGCAGCCCGGCCGCCGGGATGGCCACGGTCCGGGCCGCCACGTCGACGACCACCTCGGCGTCCGGGTCGGCGCGTCAGCGCGGCGAACAGCCGCGCCGACGATCTCCTCGGCGACCTGGGCCGGGACCAGGCCCGAGCTGATGCAGTTGCCGCGGAAGATGTCGGCGAACTTCGGCGACACGACGGCCTGGAAGCCGAAGTCCTGCAGCGCCCAGACGGCGTGCTCGCGCGACGAGCCGCAGCCGAAGTTGGGCCCGGCCACCAGGACCTTGGCCTCGGTCGGCGCCGGGCCGGTTGAGCACGAAGTCCGGGTCGCTCGCGCCAGCGCCAGAACAGGCCGGGCGCGAACCCGGTGCGCTCGACCCGCTTGAGCCAGGCCGCCGGGATGATCTGGTCGGTGTCCACGTCGCGGCGCTCGAGCGCGACGGCGCGGCCCGTTACCTGCTTGAATCCCGCCATCACACGTCTCCCGGGGTCGCGAAGTGGCCGGCCACGGCGGTGGCCGCGGCGACGGCCGGCGACACCAGGTGGGTGCGGCCGCCGGGGCCCTGCCGGCCCTCGAAGTTGCGGTTGCTGGTCGAGGCGGAGCGCTCGCCGGGCGACAGGATGTCCCCGTTCATGCCCAGGCACATCGAGCAGCCCGCGGAGCGCCACTCGAAGCCCGCGTCGGTGAAGTGCCGGTCCAGGCCCTCGGCCTCGGCCTCGGCCTTGACCCGGGCCGAGCCCGGCACGATCAGCGCGCGGACCCCGGGGCTGACCTTCTTGCCCCGGACCACCTCGGCGGCCGCGCGCAGGTCGGCCAGCCGGCCGTTGGTGCACGAGCCGATGAACACGGTGTCCACGGCGATGTCGCGGATCGCGGTGCCCGGCCTGCAGGCCCATGTAGGTCAGCGCGCGCTGCGGCCGACTGGCGCTCGCGACGTCGGTGCCGAACGAGGCCGGGTCGGGCACGGTGTCGTCGATGGAGACCGACTGGGCCGGGTTGGTGCCCCAGGTGACGGCCGGGCGCAGGGCGGCGGCATCGATCGCGGATCTCGTGGTCGAACTCCGCGCCCTCGTCGGTGACCAGGCTGCGCCAGTCATCGAGCGCCCGCTCCCAGTCCGCGCCCTGCGGGGCTGTGCGGGCGGCCCTCCAGGTAGGCGAACGTGGTGTCGTCGGGCGCGATCATCCCGGCCCGCGCGCCGCCCTCGATGGACATGTTGCAGACCGTCATCCGGCCTTCCATCGACAGCGCCCGGATGGCCGCGCCCCGGTACTCGATGACCGAGCCGACGCCGCCGCCGGTGCCCAGCGCGCGGATGATGCCGAGCACCAGGTCCTTGGCCGTGCAGCCGGGCGGCAGGTCGCCGTCCACGGTGACCGCCATCGCCGCGGGCTTGACCTGCCGCAGCGTCTGGGTGGCCAGCACGTGCTCGACCTCGCGTGGTGCCGATGCCGAAGGCCAGCGCCCCGAACGCGCCGTGCGTGGAGGTGTGGCTGTCGCCGCAGACCACGGTCATGCCGGGCTGGGTGAGGCCCAGCTGCGGGCCGATGACGTGCACGATGCCCTGGTTGATGCTGCCCAGCGCGTGCAGGGTGACGCCGTGCTCGGCGCAGTTCGCGGCGCAGCCGGGCGATCTGCTCGGCGGCCAGCGGGTCGGCGATCGGCTGGTCCAGGCCGATGGTCGGCACGTCGTGGTCCATCGTGGCGACCGTCAGGTCCGGCCGGCGTACCTTGCGGCCGGCCAGCTCGAGGCCCTCGAACGCCTGCGGCGAGGTGACCTCGTGCACGAGGTGCAGGTCGATGTAGAGCAGCGGGGGCTCGCCCGCGGGCTGGCCACGAGGTGGCGGTCCCAGACCTTGTCGAAGAGGCGTCCGGTCACTGGCTTCTCTCATCACATTGCAGGTTCAGGGCAGGCCAGGCAGGTAGCAAACCAGCCGACTCTTGCTGTTATCAGCCTCTTGCTGTTATCAGCGCGAGTCGCCTCTGGCGTTGTCTCAAATAATGAGATAGCCTGTTCAGGATATGAGCACTCTACGACAGGACGAGGCCGGCGGCAAGCGGATCACCGGCGTCGGCGTGCTGGACCGGTCGATCGCCCTGCTGGACCTGCTGGCGGACGGCCCGCGGACGCTGCGCTGGCTGTCGGAGGCCAGCGGCCTGCCCCGGCCGACGGCCTACCGGCTGCTGGTCGCCCTGGAGACGCACCGCCTGGTCGCCCGGGACGCCTCGGGCGCGTTCGGGCTCGGCCCGCGGCTGGCCGAGCTGGCCGTGCGCGCCGGCCCGGCGCTGGACCTGGCCGCGCTGGCCGGGCCCGTGCTGACCTGGCTGCACGAGGAGACCGGCGAGAGCGTCCAGCTGTATGTCCGCTCCGGCGACCGCCGCCTGTGCGTGGCCGCCCGCGACGCGGGCACCGGGCTGCGGGACAGCGTGGCCGGTCGGCGCCCTGCTGCCGCTGGACGCCGGGTCCGGCGGCAAGGTGCTGCTGGCCTGGTCCGCGCCGCGGCGACCTGCCGCCGGGCGATGCCCGGGCTGGCCAGTGAGCTGGCCGCGGTGCGCAAGCGCGGCTGGGCCGCCAGCGATCGCCGAGCGCGAGGCGGGCGTGGCCAGCGTCAGCGCGCCAGTGCTGGCCGGCGGCGAGTCTGCTCGGCGCCCTCTGCGTGTCCGGCCCGGCCAGCCGCCTGGGCCCCTCCCCCGGCCGCCGCCTGGCCCCCCAGGTCACCGCCGCCGCAGCCCGCCTGGCCGCCCTCGCCCGTCCAGCCGAAACAGCGGCCCGCTAGCTGCCGAGCTGGGCGGGAGCCACCCTTAACCCCGCCGCTCCCGCGCCCGCATGCAGCCGGCGGTCCCAGACCGCAAGGACCAGGCCCGGGTCGCCAATCGCCAGCGCGCTGGCAAGGTGGACCGCATCAGCCCCGCGGAGAGCATGACGTTCAGCCAGCTGACCGGCTTGCTGTTCGACCGTGGCGCTCAGCTCTACCGGACGGGTTGCCGCCCAGTAGTCCTCAAATACCTGGCCGGCCGCATCCAGCTCGCGCTCATCCAGATCGTCGTTGCGCCGGGCTGCGGCGAGAGCGGCACGCACCTCGGGATAGGCCAGCCTGCTCGCCACGGCAGCGTCGCACCCGTCCCAGAGGTCGGCGGCCAGATCGCTGCCCTGTTCCTCGATCAGCAGTTTGACGAAGGCGCTGGCGTCGAAGTAGACGAGGGCCACGGTCAGCGCCGCTGCTCGCTGACAATGTCCGATACCGGACGGACCGGACGGGGCCGGGACCGGCCCGCAGCCCTGGGACGCTGACTGGACGCTGGACGGCCGATCACTCCGTCGGCCGTGAGGCGTTCCAGCGTGGCCGTCGTAGTCAGGCCAAGCAGCCGGGCGACAGGAACGCCACGATCGGTTATGACGATCTCGCCGCCCTCGCGCGCCCGTTCCAGCCATTCACTGAGGTGCGCTCGAAGCTCAGTTACAGCTACGTCCATGTCCCCATTGTACACTCCGATGCCCTTCAATCTGTACACACTGGTGTGGTACCTCTGGCGACGTGAGTGGCGAACGGGTGGTGGCGCCGGCGATCGCCGACGAGCGGACGACGCTGACGGGGTTCCTGGACTTCCAGCGGGCAACGCTGGAACGCAAGTGCGACGGGCTGACCGATGACCAGCTGCGCGAGCGGGCCGTGCCCCCGTCGCAGCTGTCCCTGCTCGGGATCGTGCGGCACATGGCCGAGGTCGAGCGGAACTGGTTCCGGCCCGTCCTCGAGGGCGCGGAGCTGGCCACGACCTTCTGGCCGCCCCTGGACTGGCAGCGCACCTTCCGCGATCTGGAGCAGGCCAGCGTCGCGGAGTCATTCGCGGCCTGGCGGGACGAGTGCGCGTACGCCCGCGCGCTGGTCGCCGCGGCGCCGTCGCTGGATGTCACGGGGTGGCGGCGCGGCGAGGAGATCGGCCTGCGCTGGGTGCTCACCCACATGATCGAGGAGTACGCCCGGCACAACGGCCACGCCGACCTGATCCGGGAGCGCCTCGACGGCGCCACCGGCGAGTAGCGGCCCGGCTGGCGCAGGCATGAGGGTGGCCCGCCGGGACGGGCAGTCCTGACGGGCCAGCCGGGACGTGCGGCGGGCCGGCCCGGCGAACCGGGCCGGCCCGGCGGTCACGCGGGCGGGCAGAGCTGGTGGATCCAGCCGTAGGGGTCGGGCCGGGTGCCGCGCTGGATGCCGAGCAGCTCCTCGCGCAGCCGCATCGACACCGGACCGGGCGTGCCGTCGCCGATGGTCCACTCGCGGCCCGCGGCGCGCACCGCGCCGACCGGGGTGATGACGGCGGCGGTGCCGCAGGCGAAGACCTCGGTGATCTCGCCGGAGGCGCAGCCCTGCTGCCACTGGTCGACCGAGATCCGGTCCTCGTAGGCCGGGATGCCGAGGTCAGGGCCGAGCTTGAGCAGCGAGTCGCGGGTAATGCCGTGCAGCAGCGAGCCGGTCGTGGCCGGGGTCATCATCCGCGCGTCGGCACCGGAGCCGTAGACGAAGAACAGGTTCATCCCGCCCATCTCCTCGACCCACTGCCGCTCGGCCGCATCCAGCCAGACGACCTGGTCACAGTCGTGTTCCAGGGCCTGGAGCTGGCCGGCGAACGCCGCGGCGTAGTTGCCGCCGCACTTGGCCTCCCCGGTGCCGCCGGGGGCGGCGCGGGTGTAGTCGTCCGACAGCCACACCGTGACCGCCTCGGCGGCGCCGAAGTAGCTGGCGGCCGGGGAGGCGATCACGGTGAACAGGTAGGAGGCGGACGGCCGGTTCACGCCGAGGCCGCGCTGGGTGGCGATCATGAACGGCCGCAGGTACAGGCTGTGCCCGTCGGCCGTCGGCACCCAGGCCCGGTCCTGGCCGACGAGCACCTCGATGGCCTCGACGAAGGCGGACTCGGGCAGCGACGGCATGGCCAGCCGGGACGCGGACTTGTTGAACCGGGCCGCGTTGGCGTGCGGCCGGAATGCCACGATCGAGCCGTCGGCCTGGCGGTAGGCCTTCAGGCCCTCGAAGATCTCCTGGCCGTAGTGCAGGACGGCCGAGGCCGGGTCGAGCACGACCGGGCCGTACGGCTCGAGCCGGCCGTCGTGCCAGCCAAGCTCCTCCGACCACCGGATGGTGGTCATGTGATCAGTGAATACGGTGCCGAACCCGGGTGCCGCGATGATCCGCTCGCGCTCAGCGGCGGGAACGGGAGTATCGCTGGCACGGAGCTGGAAGGAGATCTCCTGGGTCCGGCTGTCGGTCATCACATGATCCTTTGCTATCTCGAGCTGACTGTTCCTTCGGGGCCGCGTCCTGCGGCCCGGGCTACCTGGCTAGCTCGGCGGCACCATCGCCGCCGTTGTCCCGCCGGTCCAGCGAGGCCTGGACGGCCAGCAGCGCCGGCGGGGCCGGGGCGGGAGCCCGGGACGGGGCGGCGTCGGCACCGCCCGCGGGCTGGGACGAGGAGTGGGTTTCGGACATGACATGGGCCTTCCGGCTTGGCGCGTTCCCCCGTATTGCGGCGGCCAGCCCGGACGGTGCCCGGCGCGGGCCGCGGTGATCCAGCACGTTCCGCGGTATGCCCGGCGCCGGGGGATGCTGCTAGCGGTCAGCTAGGAAGCGGCAGCCGGGACGCGCGCGGTGCAGCAGCGCGAAGGATCCCGATGTGCACATGGCCAGCACCTCACCCCCGTAGCGGGTCGCTGGCCTGCTCTGATCAGACCCCGCTACGGCTGCTAAGGATGAGTACGAAGCGCCGCATGATAAAGGCATCGTAGCCGAGATCGGCGCCTGGCGTGCGGCGGCCCCGCCACCGCGGGCGGGCGGGCCGCCGGCGGCCGGCCCGGCGCCGGCCGGCGCCGGCGGCACGGGCGCCCGCGGCAGTCCGCCGGCGTCCGGTGCCCCGGCCGGCCCGGCTGGCGACGGGTCAGGCGTGCCGGGCCAGGGCGCGGAAGGCCGTGTCAGCGCCGGCCTGCTCGACGGCGTCCAGGCCGGCCAGCCGGCCGCCCAGGTAGCCGCGGATGGCCGCGAACGCCTCCGCGCCCAGCGGCAGCCGCAGCGGCGGGTGCTCCATCCCGACAGCGGCGATGATCGCCTCGGCGCCGCGGTCCGGATCACCGGTCTGGCTGCCGTGGCTGGCCTCGAACGCGGTGCGGGCCGGGCCCATGAGGGCGGCGTAGTCGGCCATCGGCTCGCCCCAGACCAGGCCGCGGCCGCCGAACTCGGTGCGGAACGGGCCGGCCTCCACGATGGTGACCCCGATGCCCAGGTGCGCGATCTCGCCCGCCAGCGACTCCGACATGCCCTCCAGCGCGAACTTCGAGCCGACGTAGGCGGTACCGCCGGGGCCGGGCACCACGCCGTTCACCGACGACATCTGCACGATGTGCCCCGACCGCTGGCGGCGCAGCACGGGCAGCACCTCGCGGGTGACCGCGAGCGCGCCGAAGAAATTCGTCTCGAATTCGTGGCGCAGCTGGGCGTCGGTCAGTTCCTCGAACGCGCCGAGCAGCCCGTAGGCGGCGTTGTTGACCAGCACGTCGATCCGGCCGAAGGTGGCCAGCGCGGCGGCCACGGCGGCGCGCACCGAGGGCGGATCCGTCACGTCCAGGCGGGCGGTCAGCACCCGGTCCGGGGCAATCGCCAGCAGATCGGTAACCGCCGCCAGGTCCCGGGCGGTGGCCACCACGCGCTCGCCGCGGGCCAGCACGGCCCGGCTGAGTGCCCGGCCGAAGCCCGAGCTGGTCCCGGTGATGAACCACACCCGGCCGGCCGCCTGGTGCCCCGTCATCGTGTTCTCCGTCATTTCTCTCTCCGTCTTCTCTGTCAGCTCGCGCCAGGGTCTTCGCTGTCCGCTCGCGCCCGGTTATCTCGTGGCCGGACTGGCCGTGCTCAGTCAGCGCTGCGCCCTGGCCCGCCGGCGGCCCCGGACGGCCAGTTGCGCAGGGTCAGGTCGAGCGCCGCGATGGCGGCGTCCCAGGAGGCGGCCGGGACCCGCGGATGGCCGAAGCCCCCGGCCGCCTCGATGCTGGCGAAGCCGTGGAAGAAGGCCCGCAGCAGCCGTCCGGCGTCGGTCGCGTCCGGCTCGGCCAGGTCATAGCCGCGCAGCAGTGCCTGGGTGACCTCGATGCTGCGCCGCAGGGCGGCCGACCCGGCCGCCACCGCCGGGTCGATCGGTAGCTGCGTAGCGGCGTACCGGCCCGGGTGCTCGAGCACGTACGCGCGATAGGCCCCGGCGAACGCCGCCAGCGCGTCGCGGCCCGAGCGGCCCGCGACGGCCAGCGCTATCTGGTCGGCCAGCTCGGCCGACGCGGCCATCGCCATCCGGTTCCGCAGGTCCTGCAGGCTGCGGATATGCGAGTACAGGCTGGCGTCGGCCACGCCGAGCCGCCGCGCCAGCGCGGCGACCGTCACGCTCTGGACGCCAGCGGAGTCGGCCAGCTCAGCGGCCGCCTCCGTTACTCGCTCGGGTGTCAGGCCCCGGCGTGTCATGCGCCCTCCTCCGTTACCTAGTGCTTCTAGGTTTTAACCTAGGATACCTAGGTAATGGATCGGTTGTGATGCCGGCACCCCGCCGCCGGCCGGCCGGGCACGCTGCTAGCTTTGGCTGCCATGGCGAAGACGCAAGCTGTTCTGGTAACGGGCGGAGCCGGGTTTGTCGGGGCCACACTGGTCCGGCGGCTGGTCGCCAGCGGGCACCAGGTCCGGGTCCTGGACAACTACACCACCGGTGACGCGGCGCACCTGGCCGGCGTCGACTGCGAGCAGGTCACCGGGGACATCCGCGACCCCGCTGCGCTGGACGGCGCGCTGGCCGGCATGCAGGCCGTGGTGCACCTGGCGGCGGCCGGCTCGGTCGTGATGTCGGTCACGGACCCGCGGACCAACTTCGAGGTCAACGTGGTCGGCACGTTCAACGTGCTGGACGCGGCCCGGCGGGCCGGCGCGGAGCGGGTGGTGCTGGCCTCCACCGGCGGCGCGCTGATCGGCGACGCGACGCCCCCGGTCAGTGAGGAGTCGCTGCCCCGGCCGATCTCGCCCTACGGGGCGAGCAAGCTGGCCGGCGAGGGCTACGCGCACGCGTTCGCCAAGGCGTTCGGCCTGCCCACGGTGGCGCTGCGGTTCGCCAACGTCTACGGCCCGTGGAGCGAGAAGAAGAAGGGCGCGATGACGCTGTTCTTCCGGGCGCTGCACGCGGGCGAGCCGCTGGTCATCTACGGCGACGGCACCTCCTCGCGCGACTACACCCACGTGGATGACATCTCCACCGCGCTGCAGCTGGCGCTGGAGGGCGACGCGCCCGGCGGCACCGTCCTGCACATCGCCTCCGGTGTCGAGACCACGGTCGCCGAGCTGGCCCGGCTGTGCAGCGCGGCCGCCGGGATGCCCGGCCACCCCGTCGAGCACAAGCCGCCGCGGCCGGGCGAGGTCGACCGCAACTTCGCCGCCTACGACCTGGCCCACAAGGTGCTCGGCTACGCGCCGAGCATCGACGCGGCCGACGGCATCAAGGGCACCTGGCAGTGGTTCGCGGAGAACGTCTTCGACCGCTAGCCGGACCCCGGCCGGGCGGCTGTCCCGGCCGGCCCTGATGTCCCCGGCCGCCCGGATCGCCGGGCGGCCGGTTCGCCCCGGCCGGGGCGCCGTTATCCCGGAAACGCCGCGCGGATCATACGCGGGCAAATACCCGGTCCCCCGCATCAGTGCTGCTCGCGGCGCTACCGTCGGCGCGAGCGTGCCTGGGCGGGGGCCGAGCGTCACCTGAACGGGCGGGGAACTTTCCGGGGAAATCGGGGGGCACGCCAGGCGGCGGGCCGGGGAGGGATGACCGTGACGGTTCACGAGGACATGACCGCGGCCGGGGAGCGGGCGGTGCGGGCCATGCAGACGGCCCGCACGGCGCGGCTGACACGGCGGCTGGTACTGCGCAGCGCAGCCGGAGCCGGGCTCGCGGCGGGTGCCGTGGCGACGGTGGCCGCGGGCGGCCCGGCGGCACAGGCCGCGGCCGGCCAGCAGGACGACGCCGCGCAGGCCGGCGGGGCGCAGGCCGGCGCCGAGGACGAGGACGAGGACGCCGGCGAGGCCGGGCCCGTGATCGCGCACGTGCGCAATGCCCGCACCGGCGAGATCGACCTGTTCCGCGGCACCAGCCAGGTGCGGGTCCACGACACCGCGCTGGCCGCTCACCTCATCCGCGCGAGCCGGTAACCCCGGCCAGTCCCGAGAGCAGGCCAGCCATGTCATCACATCGCGAGGCACCGGAGATCTCCAAGGACCCGGTGGCGGACAGCACCGACGTCTACGCGTTCGTGAGCCCGGACAAGCCGACCACGGTCACGCTGATCGCCAACTACATCCCGCTGCAGGGCCCGGCCGGCGGGCCGAACTTCTACGAGTTCGGCGATGACGTCAGCTACCAGATCCACGTCGACAACGACGGCGACGGCGAGGCCGACGTCACCTATCAGTTCCGGTTCACCACCAGGCTGCAGACGCCCAGCAGCTTCCTGTACAACACCGGGCCGATCAGCTCGCTGAGCGACCCGAACTGGAACAGCAAGCAGTTCTACTCGGTCACCCGGATCGACAGCCAGGGCTCGCACGCGCTGGGCAGCCACCTGGCCTGCCCGCCCTGCAACATCGGCCCGCTGTCCACCCCGAACTACGAGGCCAAGCTGGGCGGTCCCGCGGTGCAGTCGCTGCCGGGCGGCATCCAGGTCTTCGCCGGGCAGCGCGCCGAGCAGTTCTACGTCGACCTCGGCTCGATCTTCGACCTGCTTGACCTGCGCCCGCTGCAGTCGGCGAACGTGTTCGCGCACGCCCTCGGGCTGCCCAACCAGCCGGGCGTGAACGCCACCAACCACCTCAACGTGCACACCATCGCGCTGCAGGTGCCGATCAAGCAGCTGGCCCGGCCCGGCTCGCCGGTCATCGGCGTGTGGACGTCGGCGAGCCGGCGCAGTGCCTCGGTACGCGGCGACGCCGGCGAGCCGAGCACCTCCAGCGGGCCCGTGGCGGCAGGTCTCCCGGCTCGGCAACCCGCTGTTCAACGAGGTGCTGGTGCCGCTGGGCAAGAAGGACTACTGGAACTCTCAGGTGCCCGCGCACGACAAGCAGTTCGCCACCTACGTCGCCCACCCGGAGCTAGCCGGGCTGTTTCCGGTGATCTACCCGGCCATCCCGCCGGGCCCGGCGCCGTTCGCCCACCTGGCGGCCCTGGTCAAGTCGGGCAAGCCGCGCGCCGACCTGGAAGCGATCCTGCTGACCGGGATCCCGGCCGGGATCATCCCCGGCTTCACCAACTTCACCGGCCCGACCCAGGCCGACATGCTGCGGCTGAACACCTCGATCCCGCCCACGCCGAAGTCATCGCCGAAGTACAGCACCCTGGGGCTGGTGGCCGGGGACCCGGCCGGGTTCCCCAACGGGCGCCGCATTCAGGACGACGTGGTGACCATCGAGCTGCGCGCGATCGCCGGGCTGACCTACCCGCTGGTGGCGCCGGGTTACGTGGTCGACCCGGTGGTGAGCAAGCTGACCGACGGCCTGACCGGGAACAGCGTCGCCAACAAGCCCAAGGGCGTGTTCCCGTACATGGGCGTGCCCTACGACGGCTACCACAACCCGCACTGATGCCGGTGCCGCGCGGCGCTAGTCCAGCGCCGCGCGGCGGCGGGTCAGGAAGTCGCGCTCGGTGTCGTTCTGCGTGGCGGCGATAGCCGCGTCGTAGGCCTGCGCCGCCTCGGCGGTGCGGCCGAGGCGGCGCAGCAGGTCAGCGCGGATGGCGTGCAGCAGGTGGAAACCGCCGAGATCCGGCCCGGCCCCGCTGGTCAGCTCGGCCACGGCGGCCAGGCCCGCCGCCGGGCCGTGCACCTCGGCTACGGCCACGGCCCGGTTCAGCGCCGCCACCGGGCCCGGCGCGAGCGCCAGCAGCTGGTCATACAGGGCCAGGATCTGGCCCCAGTCGGTATCGCCGGCCGTGGCCGCGTCGGCGTGCACCGCGCCGATCGCGGCCTGGACCTGGTACGGGCCGGGCTGGCCGCGGCGCAGGCAGGCCCGCACGATGGCCTGGCCCTCGGCGATGAGCTCGCCGTCCCACCGGGTGCGGTCCTGGTCGGCCAGCAGCACCAGGCGGCCGTCCGGGCCGGTGCGCGCCGCGCGGCGGGACTGGGTGAGCAGCATCAGCGCCAGCAGGCCGCCGCCTCCGGCTCATCCGGCATCAGCCCGGCCAGCAGCCGGCCCAGCCGGATGGCTTCGGTGCACAGGTCGTCGCGGATCAGGTCGGGGCCGGAGCTCGCGGCGTAGCCCTCGTTGAAGACCAGGTAGATGACGGCCAGTACCCCGGCGAGCCGGCCGGGCAGATCAGCCTCGGCCGGGACCCGGTACGGGATCCGGGCATCGCGGATCTTGGCCTTGGCCCGGACGATCCGCTGGGCCATGGTGGCCTCGGGGACCAGGAAGGCAGCCGCGATCTCGGTGGTGCTCAGCCCGCCCAGCAGCCGCAGGGTCAGCGCGACCCGGGCCGGCGGCGCCAGCGCCGGGTGACAGCAGGTGAAGATCAGCCGCAGCCGGTCATCGCGCACGGGGCCCTCCGGTTCCGGCCCGGAGCCGGCCAGCAGCAGGGCGGCCTGCGCGTGCCGGCCCGCGCGCCCGGACTCGCGGCGCAGCCGGTCGATGGCGCGGTTGCGGGCGGTGGTGATGATCCACCCGGCCGGGCTGGGCGGCACTCCCTCGCGCGGCCAGCGCGCCACCGCCGTGGTGAAGGCGTCCTGGACCGCCTCCTCGGCCAGGTCCAGGTCACCGAGAACCCGGGCCAGGACGGCCACCGCGCGGCCGTGCTCCTCGCGGAAGACACGCTCGACGGAGGTCAGCGGCCGTCCCCGGCCCGGGCCGGCCGCACCTCGATCGGCAGCCCGGTGATCTCGCTGAGCCGGTGCGCCCAGCTCAGCGCGGCGTCCAGGTCGGCCAGCTCGACGATGGTGAAGCCGCCGATGTGCTCCTTGCCCTCGGCGTAGGGGCCGTCGGTGATGAGCGGGCCGGCCTGGCCGGCCCGCACGACCGTCGCGGACTCCACGCCGGTCAGCCCGGCGGTGAACACCCAGGCGCCGGCGCTCTTCAGGTCGCGCTCCCAGGCGCCGACCCCGGCCATGATCTCCTCCAGCGCGCCGGGCTCGAGGGTGCCCTGGTCGGGCTGGTACACACTCAGCAGGTACTGCTGCATCCGGTGCCTCCTGACGACTGCGCCGGCCTGGTGCCGGCGCTCATCTTCCATACGAACGGCACCGGGCCGGATCGACACCGCCGGGCCGGCCTAGCCGGCGTCGGCGGCGCGGCGCAGGGCCGCGATGTCCAGCTTCGTCATCTTGAGCATGGCCTCGGTGGCCCGCCGGGCCCGGCCGGGGTCCGGGTCACCCAGGATCTCGCCCAGCGCCGTGGGCACGATCTGCCAGGACACCCCGAACTTGTCCTTCAGCCAGCCGCACTGCGACTCCTGGCCGCCATCGGCCGTCAGCGCGGCCCAGAACCGGTCCACCTCCGCCTGCGACTCACACGCCACCTGGAAGGAAATGGCCTCGCTGAAGGTGAACTCCGGGCCCCCGTTGAGCGCGGCGAACTGCTGGCCGTCCAGCTCGAAGGAGACGGTCATCACCTCCCCGGCCGGGCGCGGGCCCGCTTCCCCGAACCGCGAGACCTCCAGGATCCGCGAGTTGGCGAACACCGAGGTATAGAAATTCGCCGCCTCCTCGGCCCGGGTGTCGAACCACAGCCACGACGTGATCTTCTGCATGAGCTACCTCCCGTCCTGCGGCGGCGCCGCCCCCCGCTCGCTTGCTTCCCCGGCCTCTCCCCATGCAGACGGGGTGCCGCCAGGATCTCATCGCCCGCGCCGGGTATGTTGCGGAGCGGCGCCAGGGACTGGCGCCGCGGCGACGGACAAGGGGCTCATATGGACGACAACCGGGCACGCGAGCTGCTGGCGGCCCAGCGCGCCGAGGCCGAGAGCCTGCTGGCGTCGGTGGACCGGTCCGCGCGGGAGAACCGGGAGGCGGAGGACGAGGAGGCCGCCGACTACGCCGACTCCGCGCAGCCGCTGACCGAGCAGGGCATGGACGATGCCCTCGCCGAGTCGCTGCAACTCCGGCTGGCCGCCATCGGCCGGGCCGAGGAGCGGCTGGCAGCCGGCACCTACGGGCGCTCGGTGCGCAGCGGCGAGCCGATCCCGGACGGCCGGCTGGAGGCTGACCCGGCCGCTGAGCTCACGGTCGAGGAAGCCGCCGCGCAGCCGCGCTGATCCGCTGGCCGCACCGCCCAGCCTGCCGCGAGGTCGCATTCTCGCTGGCCGCCGGGCGCCCGGATCAGGTAGGCATGAGGCATGGGAGCGGACCGCCCGGCCGAGACCGCGCGCTACTGGCAGCACGCCGGCGTCGCGGGCGTTGACCTGCTCCGCGCCCGGTACGTCACGCACCGCTACGGCCGGCACGCGCACGAGACCTACACCTTCGGCCTGATCGAGGCCGGCGTGGAGGAGTTCGAGTACGGCGGGAGCCTGCAGCGCGCTCCGGCCGGGACGGTGGCGCTGCTGAACCCCGAGGTGGTGCATACCGGCCAGGCGGGGGTGCCGGACGGCTGGGCCTACCGGGTCCTGTACCCCGAGGTGGACGTGGTCGCCGGCGTGGCGGCTGAGCTGGGCTGGCGCGGCACGCCGAGCTTCGCGCAGACCGTCGTCACCGATGACCGCAGCGCCGCGGCGCTGCGGGCCGCGCATGTCGCCGCCGAGCACGGCGACCGGCTGGCGTCCTCGAGCCTGCTGCACAGCGCCCTGGCCCGGCTGCTGACAGCGCACGCCGCCGCCGGGCGCGGCGGCCGGCCCGCCGGGGCGCCGCGCGCGCCCGCCGCGGTGGCGCTGACCCGCGACCTGCTGGCGCAGCGGCTGGCCGGCCCGCCCAGCCTCGACGAGCTGGCCGCCATGACCGGGCTGAGCCCGTTCGCCCTGCTGCGCGCCTTCCGGGCCGCGACCGGGCTGCCGCCGCATGCCTACCTGAATCAGCTGCGCGTCCGCGAGGCCCGCGGCCTGCTCGATGCCGGGCTGGCCCCGGCCGAGGTCGCCGCGCGGACCGGGTTCGCCGACCAGGCCCACCTGACCCGGCACTTCAAGCGCGTGGTCGGCGTGCCGCCCGGCGCCTACCAGCGCGAGCGCCGCTCCGCCCCGGCTGCCTAGCGCCGCCCCGGCTGCCGGGGTCAGCACCAGCCGGGCCGGCGGCCTGCCCGGCCGGCCCTCTCTTGCTGTTGTCAGCTCTGGGCGACGCAGGCGAGAACGCAGGTGACGCGGACGAGAACGCAGGTGACCCGGGCAAGAACGTACAAGACCGGCCGCGCGCCGGTTCTTAGGCTGCCAGTCATGGCCCACGAGACAGGCGCGCGGCAGGAGGCCAGCACGGCAGCCCGTGCGACGGGACAGGCCGGTGCCGCGCAACAGCCGCCGGGCGAGGCCAGCGCATCCGGTCAGCGCGCCAGCCCGGTGCGGGACGGAGTCGGCCTCGGCCTGGCGGTCGGGGTGTCGGGACTCGCGTTCGGCGCGGCGGCCGCCGGAGCCGGGCTGAGCGCCTGGCAGGCGTGCGCGCTCAGCGCCCTGGCCTTCACCGGCGCCTCGCAGTTCGCGCTGATCGGCGCCGTGGCCGTGGGGGGCAGCCTGGCCGCCGCCACGGCGGGCGCCATCCTGCTCGGCAGCCGGAACACCCTGTACGGGCTGCGGCTGGCCGGCCTGCTGCGGCTGCGCGGCGCCCGGCGGGTGATCGGCGCCCTGGGCGTCATCGACGAGACCACGGCCGTCACCCTGGCCCAGCCGGACCCCCGGTCCAGCCGGACCGGCTTCGCGGCCACCTTCTGCTGCCTGTACCTGACCTGGAACCTGGCCACCCTGGCCGGGGCGCTGGGCGCCAGCTCGCTCGCGTCGCCGCGCTCGCTCGGGCTGGACGTGGTCGGGCCGGCCGCGTTCCTGGCGCTGATCTGGCCGCGGCTGCGGGCCGGGGGCACCGAGCGGGCGGTCGGCGCGGCCGGGGCGATCATCGGGCTGGGCCTGACCCCGCTGCTGCCCGTCGGCGTGCCGGTGATCCTGGCCGCCACCGCCGCCCTGGGCGGTGCACTGGCCACGGCCCGCGGCCGCGGCGGGGCAGGCCCGGCCGGGGGCCGGGGACTGGCTGCCGCCGGCGGCGGGACGAGCGCAGGCGGGCCGGCATGACCGGGCTGTGGATCGCGGTGCTGGTGACCTCAGCCGGCTGCTACGGGCTGAAGCTGGCCGGGCTGACCGTCCCCGAGCGGGTGCTGGACAACCCGGTGATCCGGCGGTTCGCCGAGCTGGTGCCGGTGGCCCTGCTGGCCGCGCTGGTGGCGGTGCAGGCCGGCACCGCGGGCCAGGCCCTCAGCCTGGACCCGGCCCGGCTGGCCGGGCTGGGCGCGGCGGTCGCCGCGCTGCTGGCCCGCGCCCCGTTCCTGGTCGTCATCGTGGCGGCGGCAGTGACCACCGCGCTGCTGCGCGTGGCCGGCGTCGCCTGATCAGCCTGCGACCGGTAATGTGCGCCGCGTGAGCGTCCAGGTTGAGGTACTCAGCGAGGTAACCGACGAGGCGGTCGAGGCGTTCGGCCGGCTGCTGCCCCAGCTGTCGCGGTCGGCCGCGCCGCTGGACCATGACGGGCTGGCCGCGATCGTCGGGGCCCCGGCCAGCACGCTGCTGATCGCCCGCACCGGCGGCGTCATCACCGGCACGCTGACGCTGGTGATGTTCCCGATCCCGACCGGGCTGCGGGCCTGGATCGAGGACGTGGTGGTCGACGAGGCGGCCGGCGGCAGGGTATCGGCAGCGCCCTGACCGTGGAAGCGCTGCGGATCGCCCGCGAGGCGGGCGCCCGCACGGTCGACCTGAGCTCGCGGCCGTCCCGGGTGGCGGCCGGGCGGCTGTACGAGAAGCTGGGCTTCCAGACCCGCGAGACCCGGATGTACCGCTACCCGCTGGACGGCGGCTAAGCGCGCAGCGGCCCCGGCGGCCGGAGCCGCCGGGGCCGCCTGCCGCCCGGCTAGCTGCGGGCGAACATGTTCTTGATCGCGTCGATGCCCTTGCTGAACGGGTCGTCACCCTGCTGCGGCACCTGGCCCTGCGGAGTGGCCTTGTTCACCATCTGCGGCAGGACCTGGGCCACGTCCTCGCTCACCTTGTCCGGCGTGGTCCCGGCCTGCTGGGCCAGCTTGTTCAGCGAGTCGTCATCCAGGGCCTGCTTGACGTCGGCGCCGGAGACCGGCTGATTCTCGCCGGTGCCGACCCACGACTGGACCTGCTGGCCCTGCCCGTTGCTGCTCAGCTTGGCCATGACGCCCTGCAGGCCGCCGTTGGCGCTGAACAGCTTGGTGATCGAGGCCAGGCCGCCTTCCTGACCCTGCTGGCCGCCGAGCTTGCCCAGTGCGTCGTCGAGGAACCCCATGACTTTCCCCCCGTCTGGTGACAGCGAGCTGCCACCGCACGACCGATGGTCACGGACCGGTGGGTTATTCCCCCGCCCCCGGCGGTTACCCGGCTGCTAGGAGCCCAGCTCGGCGACGGCGTCCAGAAGGCGGGTTACGTCCGAGATGTCGTTATAGTGCACCAGCCCGGCCCGGACCGCGCCGCCCGAGTCCCGGATGCCCAGCACCCCGGCCAGCTCCCAGGCGTAGTTGTCGCCGTCCCAGACATTGACCTGCCGGCCGGCCAGGTACCGGGCGACCTCCTCGGGGGTACGCCCGGCCACGGTGAAGAAGGCCGTGGCGGTGCGGCTGGCGGCCTTGCCGTAGGTGGTGACGTGCCCCATCGCCTCCAGGCCGTCCAGCAGGGCGCCGAACAGCTCCTGCTCATGCTGCTCGGCGGCCGTCATCGAGGCCAGCACGCGCTCGCGCAGGGTGCCGCCGGACGGGCCGCCCAGCGACGCCAGGTGCTGCACGGCGGCGGTGACGCCGGCCAGGTCGGCGAACGGCAGGGTGCCGCGCTCAAAGCGGTCGGGGACATCATCGGTGGCCGGCGCCAGCTTGTCCGGGCGCAGCGTCTCCAGCAGCGCCGGGTCGGCGATGACGGCCCCGATGTGCGGCCCCGACCACTTGTAGGCGCTGGTGGCATAGAAGTCTGCGCCGAGCGCGCGCACGTCGACGGGGCCGTGCGGGGTGGCGTGCACGCCGTCGACGTAGCTGAGCGCGCCGGCCGCGCGGGCCGCGGCAGTGATGGCCGGCACGTCGGGGCGGGTGCCGATGATGTTGCTGGCCGCGGTGACGGCCACCAGCCGGGTCCGCGACGTCAGCAGCTGCTCGTACTGCCCGGCCGGCAGCTCCCCGCTGGCCGGGTCGACCTCAGCCCACCGGACGACCGCGCCGGCCTGCGCCGCCGCCTGCACCCAGGGCCGGATGTTGGCGTCGTGATCCAGCCGGGACACGATCACCTCATCGCCGGGCCGCCAGTCCTTGGCCAGGGTGCCGGCCAGCCGGTAGGTCAGGGTGGTCATGTTCGGCCCCAGGATCACGCCCGCGGCCACGCCGCCGGTCAGCGCGGCCACCGCGGCGCGGCAGCCGGCGACGATCGCATCCGACCGCTCACTGGCCGGGAAGGCCCCGCCGGAATTGCCCAGCCCGGCCGCGTAGGCGGCCCCGATGGCCTGGATTACCGAGGCCGGCACCTGGGTTCCGGCCGCGCCGTCCAGGTAGGCGTACCCGTCCGCCAGCGCCGGGTAGGCGGCACGGATGGCGCTCACATCGATGTTCATGGCGGCAAAGCCCCCCAGATCGGTCCCGAGTCGGTCGACCTCAGCGTAGGAGGCTCAGGCCGGCACCGGGGAGCCGGGGAGGCGGCCCGACGCCAGCAGCACCAGATCCCACGGGTCGGCCGGATGGCCCCGGCGCCCGGTCACCGGGTGCCCGGCGGGCAGGTGCACCATGCCGGCCTGCCAGCCCGCCAGCACCACCGCCGGGTCGGCCGGGCGGTGCTCGGCGCCCAGCGCCCGGGCCAGGTCCCAGGCGTGCAGGTGCCACTCGGCGCACGCCGCGCCGGCCATCCCGGCCACGGTCACGACCTGGCCCAGGTACTGGTGGTGCGGCAGCTGCCACACCGACACCAGCCGCCGGGCGTAGGCGCGGGCGGTGGCGGCGAAGACAGCGACGTGCTCGCCGGGCGGCCCGTCCGGCAGCACGGCCAGCTCGGCGGCATTCTGCCGGGCCAGCTTGCGGGCCAGGGTCTGCGGGTGCGGCCCGCTGCCCAGCAGCCGCGCGTACCGGCTGACCGGGGCGTCATCGAGGTACTCGTGATAGTCATCGGCCACGCAGCGCAGGTGGCCGGCCAGATCGCGGGCCCGCCACTCGGGGCACGGCGTCGGCGCATTCCAGGCCGCCGAGGTGAAGCGAGCCGCCAGCTGGCAGATCGCGGTGACACCGTCGTAGTACGCCGCCAGCAGCGCTCCCGGCCGCCGCGCCGTCCCCGCCAGTTCCCAGGAATCGACGCGTTCCATGGGTACCTCTCCCTGCCGGATCGGGCTCCGGCTCGCCCCCGCGTCGTGCCAGAGTGCCAGAGTTACCCGCTGTCCGCCACCCTGTGGCCATATGCCCGCCAGGGCCAGCCGCGCTGAGCTGCAACGGCCGCGGGCAAAAATTGGCGTGACATCTGCGGAGCCTGCAGTTAACCTGCGAGCAATGCCCCCAGAACCACCCAGCTCGCTGCTGCATGCCCAGACGGAGCCGGTCACTGCCGCCCCGTTGCCCGTCCAGACACCAGCGCAGGCGCTGTGGCGCGCCCGCGAGTACCTGCGGCCGTACTACGGCCGGCTGGTCTTCATGATCGCCGCCGCGCTGCTCGGCGTCACCGCTGAGACGCTGATCCCGCTGATCACCAAGTCAGTGATCGACCGCTCCATCGACCACGTCAACCGCGGCCTGCTGGTCGAGCTCAGTGTCCTCGCCATCGTCTTCGGGATCATCCAGGCCGGGCTGGCCTTCTTCCGGCGCTGGATCCAGGCCGAGGCGGTTGTCGGCATGGAGCGGACGATGCGCGATGACCTGTACGTGCACCTGCAGCGGCTGGAGCCCGGCTTCCACGACTCCTGGCAGTCCGGTCAGCTGCTGTCGCGGGCCACCACCGACCTGTCGGCGATCCGCCGGTTCGGCGGTTTCGGCGTGGTGTTCTTCATCACCAACATCTACGTCTTCCTGTTCGTGGTGGCGCTGCTCATTCACCTCAACTGGTGGCTGGGGCTGCTGACCGGGGGCGTGTTCCTGCCGGTCATCGCGCTGTGCATCGTCTTCGAGCGGCGCTACCGGGTGCTGTCCCGGCGGGTCCAGGACGAGCAGGGCGACCTGGCCACCTACATCGAGGAAGCCGCGGTCGGCATCCGGGTGCTCAAGGCCCTGGGCCGCCGCACGGAGGCGGCCGCCCAGCACCGCGGCCAGGCCGAGAAGATCTACCGCACGCAGGTGGCCAAGGCCCGGCTGCGCGGCTCTTTCTGGTCCAGCCTGGACCTGGTGCCCAACGCGGTCATCGGCCTGGTCCTGCTGCTCGGCGCGCTGGCGGTGAGCCGGGATGAGCTGACGCTGGGCGGCCTGGTCGCGTTCATCACGCTGGGCCTGCTGCTGGTCTGGCCGATCGAGGCGATGGGGTACATCATCGCGGGCGGCCAGGAGGCGGCCACGGCCGCGCAGCGGATCTACGAGATCTTCGACACCCCCCCGGCCATCGACGACCGGCGCGCAGCCGCGGCCAGCCCGGCGGCCCGGCGGCTGGTGCCCGCTCAGGCAGGCCCGGCCGCGGAGCGCCCCGTTACTGCTGCGCCTGCGGCTGGCCCCGACGGCAACGGCGGGCGGCGGGCGGCGGGGCACCTGGTCTTCGACGCGGTGACCTTCAGCTATCCCGGCGCGCCGGAGCCGGTGCTGCGCGGGGTCAGCCTGGAGCTGGCGCCCGGCGAGACGGTGGCCCTGGTCGGCGCGACCGGCTCGGGCAAGACGACACTGCTGCAGCTCGTCCCCCGGCTGGCCGACGTGACCTCCGGCGCCATCGTGCTGGACGGCACCGACGTCCGCGACCTGCCGCTGCGGGTGCTGCGCGGCCGGCTCGGCTGCGCGTTCGAGGACCCGACCCTGTTCTCGGCCAGCGTGCGGGAGAACGTCAGCTTCGGGACGCCCGACGCCAGCCAGGACGCGGTGCAGCAGGCGCTGGACGTGGCGCAGGCCGGCTTTGTCGCGGACCTGCCGTGGGGCCTGGACACCCGGATCGGCGAGCAGGGCATGGCGCTGTCGGGCGGCCAGCGGCAGCGGGTCGCGCTGGCCCGCGCCATCTTGCCCCGACCGCAGGTGCTGCTGCTGGACGACCCGCTGTCGGCGCTGGACGTGCATACCGAGGCCAGGGTCACCCGCGCGCTGAGCGAGGTGCTGTCCTTGTCGACGGCACTGATCGTGGCGCACCGGCCCTCCACGGTCCAGCTGGCCGACCGGGTCGCGCTGCTGGACGGCGGGGTCATCGCCGCCATCGGCACCCACCGCGAGCTGCTCGCCGCCGAGCCGCGGTACCGGGACCTGATGAGCGCGGCACCGGACCTGACGACGGGAGCACTGCGGTGAGCCAGTCACCCGCTGAGGACTGGCGGGGCATCGCGACCGAGGACGTCGACGACGTCTCGGCCAAGCTGTCAATCTTCCTGCGGCGGCGGTCCCGGCGGCTGCTGCGCGACCTGCTGCGCCCGCACCGGGTCCAGGCGGTCACGATCCTGGTCCTGATCGTCGCGGCCAACCTGGCCATCCTGGCCGGGCCGTTCCTGGTGGGCCGCGGCGTGGACGCGATCCCGAAGCTCACCAGGACCCACGACCTGCGGCCGCTGCTGCTGATCATGGTCGCCTTCGCGGTCGCGGTCGCGGTCCAGGCGCTGTCCACCCGGGCGTTCATCAGCGGCATCGGCCGGCTGGGCAGCTCGGTGGTGCTGGAACTGCGGCGGCGGCTGTTCTGGCACTTCCAGAAGCTGCCGGTGGCCTTCCACGAGCGCTACACCTCGGGCCGGGTGATCTCCCGGCAGGTCTCCGACATCGACGCGATCCAGGACCTGTTCGAGGACGGCCTGGACACCCTGGTGACGGCGGTGTTCACGCTGCTGCTGGTGGGCACCGGAATGCTGCTGCTGGACTGGGAGCTGGCGCTGGTGATCTTCGCCGGCTTCATCCCGCTGGTATGGCTGTCGGCCTGGTTCCGCCGCGAGTCGACGATCTCCTACCGGCGCACCCGGGAGAAGATCGCCCTGGTCATCGTGCAATTCGTGGAGACCTTCGGCGGCATCCGGGCGGTGCAGGCATTCCGCCGCGAGGACCGCAACGCCGAGATCTTCACCGACCTGAACGCCCAGAACGCCGCGGCGAACCTGCGCGCCGCCCGGCTGATCGCGGTCTACTTTCCCGGCGTGACCATGGTCGGCAACCTGGC
The DNA here is from genome assembly GCA_963780555.1 of uncultured Actinomycetota bacterium. Classification (GTDB taxonomy): domain Bacteria; phylum Actinomycetota; class Actinomycetes; order Streptosporangiales; family Streptosporangiaceae; genus DASUBV01. The sequence goes on from CAWACD010000002.1 coordinate 3,462,507, forward strand.
CATCGGCGCGGTGCTGCTGTTTGGCGGGCTGCGGGTCATCGACCACCAGATGCAGGTCGGCGTGCTGGTCACGTTCCTGCTGTACCTGCAGCGCTTCTTCGACCCGCTGGTCGACCTGTCGCAGTTCTACAGCAACTTCCAGTCGGCCGGCGCGGCGCTGGAGAAGGTCTCCGGCGTGCTGGACGAGGAACCGGCGGTGCCCGAGCCCGCCGAGCCCGGCCGCGCTGCCCGGCGGGCCGCGGCGGCGAGCACGGCGGCCGCACGGCGGTGTTCGAGTCCGTCCGGTTCAGCTACGGCCGCGCGGTGGTGCTGCCCGACCTGAACCTCACCATCCCGGCCGGCCAGACCGTCGCCATCGTCGGCGCCACCGGGGCGGGCAAGACCACCATCGCCCGGCTGCTGGCCCGGATGTATGACCCGGTGCAGGGCCGGATCCTGCTGGACGGCGTGGACCTGCGGCAGCTGTCCGAGCGCGCGCTGCGCCACGAGATCATCCTGATCACCCAGGAGAACTTCCTGTTCGACGGCTCCATCGCCGACAACATCGCGCTGGGCAAGCCGGATGCCAGCCGGGCCGAGATCGAGGCCGCGGCCCGCGCGATCGGCGCGGGCACGTTCATCTCGGCGATGCCCGGCGGCTACGACGAGAAGGTCGGCAAGCGCGGCGGGCGGCTGTCGGCCGGGCAGCGCCAGCTGATCTCCTTCGCCCGCGCCTTCCTGGCCGCGCCCGCCCTGCTGGTCCTGGACGAGGCCACCTCACTGCTGGACATTCCCAGCGAGCGGCTGGTCCAGGACGCCCTGCACACGGTCCTGACCGGCCGCACGGCGGTGATCATCGCGCACCGGCTGTCCACGGTGGCCATCGCCGACCGGGTGCTGGTGGTGGACGGGGGCGAGATCGCCGAGGATGGCTCCCCGGCCGACCTGCTGGGCACCGGCGGGGAGTACTCGGCGCTGCACGCGGACTGGGAAGCCAGCCTGGCCTGAGCCGCGCATTTCCCCGCCCGGCAGGCACGCTAAGCTGACGCCCGTGACAAGGGGTCGAGACAAGGTGAGCGCGGAGTCCGAGGGCGCTTACCTGGCAGATGTAGCGCTAGCCGCCAACTTTGACAGCCTGCTGGCGACGGCACGCGACGCGGAGCAGGCCTACCGGCGGGCCCAGGCCACCGGAGCGCCGGCCGCCGAGCAGTACCCGCTGGCCAAGACGCTCAGCGGCGCGCTGACCGACGCGATGCGGTCCGCGTACGCCGCGCAGCGCGCCGAGATCGGCCCGCGCGGCTATCAGGACCGGATCTACCGGCGCAAGGCCAAGGCCCGTCCCGAGGTGCACGCCCTGACCGACGAGGCCGAGCGCCTGCTGACGCTGCGCGAGGCCTACCAGCTGAGCGGCTTCCCGGCCCGGCCCGAGGCCGCCGCGCTGGGCGTCGAGATCGCCCGGCTGCCCGCGCACTGACCGGCCGTCCGGCGCGGCTGGCCAGGACTCGCCGTCGCGGCTCAGCACCGGCGGCGTGCCGGCCGAAATTTTACTTTCGAACCAGATGCCTCCGTACTGCGAATATGCTGGTAGACGGGTTTCTGAACCGCCGTATGCACGGAAAGCTACAAAGGGCGGTCACGAAAACCGTCACAACGGGCCATGCCGCGAAATGCAAGGCGGCTGGCACAGTAGGGTGTGATCAAGAACACAACACGACGCACACAGGAGGCACACGAATGTGCCCGCATACGCCACCGTGCCCGGATCCCAAGGATCTGGACCGTGAGGCGGCCCGTACGATAATCAGCCACCCTGAGCAGGGGTGGAGCCTGCTCTGCAACGGCATTGTCGTCTTCGAGGACACCGGCGAACTACTCCCCGACGGACTCGCGATCGAGCCGCACCGGCCGACCGATCCGTATATCCGGCCCCTGATATCCGCCGCCGGCCAGGAAAAGGCCGACAACAGCCAGTCACCGGCTGCCTAGAACGCGCTACCAGCGCGTCGTTCACGCGGATCCATGCGGCCCGGCCAAACGGCCGGAAGTAACTAGCACGTCCTGCAGCACTTCCCGGAGCCAGATCCCGGTTTCTGCCGTGATCAGGTCGGCGCACCCCGCAAGCGCGTGGGTCTGTCCCGGCGCGATCGACGACCTTCGCGGCGTCAGCCGGGTCCGGAATGCCGAACGGATCCCGGCTCCCGTTGATCACCAGGACACTCGCGCCCCGGGCGGCGCGCAGCTCATCGGCTCGCGACCGGTCAGGCTGGCCGGGCGGGTGCAGCGGGAAGGCCAGGGCCAGCACCCCGCGGGCGGCGGCCTGGCCGTCGCCGTCCGGCAGGCCAGCCGGGCACCGTTGCTGCGGCCGCCGAGGATCACCGGACGGCGCGGGAACTGGCGCCGCAGCTCAGCGATGATCTCCAGCCAGGCAGCATCCTGGCGCTCGGCCGAGCCGGGAGCCCGGGCGCCGCGCACCCGGTAGGGCTGCAGGATCCGGGCCACCGCGCCGCCCGCCGCCACGCCGGCGTCGCGGGCGGCCAGCAGGTCAGCTGAGGTCACTCCCCCGCCCGCGCCGTGGGTCAGGGCCATCAGGAACCTGGGCCGCGCCCGCCGGGCCGGCCGGTCCAGCTCGACGCTGGCGGGCCCGAAACTGGTCTCGATCTGCATGCCAGCCCCCTCCTGACCAGTGACCCCGGCCGGCGAGGCGGGCCGGCAGGCGCGGGCCTCCGGGGACGCCGCCGCCGGGCCAGGAAAACGCCCGCCCGCCGGGCCGTCAGGGCGGGCGGCGGGCCAGCAGCCGGCCCGGCCGCTAGCCTCTCACGCCGGGCGGCGATGCCCGTGACCTGGCGCCCCGTGAGCGAGGCCCGTTGCCGCGGATGCGAGCATGGACTGCATGACCAGCGACGTCAACCGCATGAAGGTGTGCCTGAACGGTGAGCGGATCCCGGCCGAGCACCCGCGGGTTCCGCTGACGCCCGGCGAGCTGGCCCGGGCTGCCGAATCGTCCGTGGCGGCCGGGGCGCAGGCCATCCACCTGCACCCCCGGGACCGGGACGGCGCCGAGTCCCTGGCCGCGCAGGACGTGGGCGCGGCCGTGGGCGCCGTCCGGGCGTCCTGCCCCGGGGTGGGGGTCGGGGTGACCACCGGGCTGTGGATCACCGGCGGCGACCCGCACGCCCGGGCCGTGGCCGTGCAGGGCTGGGCGGGCCTGGACGACGGCGGCCGGCCGGATTTTGCCTCGGTGAACGTGTCCGAGGCCGGCTGGGCCGAGCTCAGCGCCGCCCTGCACGTGGCAGGCATCGCCACCGAGGCGGGCGTGTGGTCAGTCGCCGACACCCGGGCGCTGGCCACGTTCCGGCCGGCCAACCCGGTGCTGCGGATCCTCGTGGAAGTCGGCGGCCCCGCCGCGACCGCCGCCGAGCGGGCCGATGAGATCCTGCTCGAGCTCGACCGCACCGGTGCGGTCGAGCCCCGGCTGCTGCACGGCGACCAGGACACCTGCTGGCCCCTGGTGGCCCACGCCGGCGCCCTTGGCCTGGCCTCGCGCATCGGCCTGGAGGACACCATCACCGGCCCCTACGGCGAGGCCGTCACCGGCAACGCCGACCTGGTCCGGATGGGGCTGAGCACCTGGCGGTCGGCCGCCCCGGCCCGGCGGCAGGAGCCCGGCGCCGGGCTCAGTGACGAGTGAGGATCAGCCGCGGCGCGGCCGCGTCCGCGTGCACCTCGATGCGGCCGCCCACCGGGAAGGTGAATACGGGCGTGGTGTGACCGAAATCCACGTTGCCGATCACCGGGAGCCCGGCTAGCTGCGGCTTGCTGGCCACGATCTGGGTCAGCAGGTCCCGGGTCATCTCGCTGGCCCGCTGGAACCGGCCGATGACCACCGCCCGCACCCCGGCGAAACCTGGCTGGTGCAGCAGGGACATCAGGTCGCGGTCAAAGTCCCACGGCCGGACCTGCTCGTCATCCTCGACCAGCGCGACCGTGCCCTCCAGGGACGGCATGAACGGCGTGCCCTGCAGGAGGTTGAGCGTGCACAGGTTGCCGCCCACGATGGAGCCCTCGGCCGACCCCTCGCTCAGCACCCACCAGCCGGTGTCCGGGTCCTCGCGCCGGTTCTCCTGATCGAGGAACCACTGGTCATCGCTCCAGGCCGGGGCGGGGGCGAGCTCGACCGGACCGGTTTCCATGACGCAGGCCCGGAATCCGGCCTCGGTATAGCCGAAGCCCCGTTTCATCCCGAAGCTCGAGTAGTGCGGGCCGGAATAGGTAACGAGGCCGGTGCGGGCCAGGATCGCCCCGGACAGCGCGGTGATGTCGGAGAACCCGCACAGCACCTTCGGGTGCGAGGCGATCGCGTCGTAGTCGATGCCGGTGAGCAGCTGGTTGGAGTTGAAGCCGCCAATCACGGTCAGGATGCCATCGACGTCCGGGTCGCAGAACGCGGCGTGCAGGTCGGCAACGCGGTCGGCAGCCGAGGAGGAGCTGAAGTCATCGCAGGCCTCGACGTGCTCGCCGAAGCTGACCCGCAGGCCGAGGGCGGCGAGCCGGCGGCTGGCCTCGGCGCGGGTGTCGGCACCGATGATGGCCAGCGACCGCGACGGCGCGATCACGCGGACGTGGGAGCCGGGCCTGAGTTTCGGCGGGATAGGCATGCCCCGATCCTGTCAGGGCCGCCGGGCGGCGGGCCACCCGGATTCTGAGCAGGCCTTATCTGCGCAGGTCACTCCTAAGCCCCGGGGCGGGCCAGAGATAAGGCGTCTGCCCGATGCGGCCCGCCCGGCCTTACGGCGAGTGTCAAGGGTGCGGGTCCAGAGCGGGGCCCGCACCAAGGAGGGACGCCATGCACCCGTACATCTCCCAGATGGTGGCCGCGGACCGGACCCGGGACATGCAGCAGCGGGCAGCGGCAGCACGACGCGGCCGGGCTGCCCGCGACAGCGGGCCGGGCCGGGCCTGGTTCGGGCGGGCGGAGAGCCGGCGGGCGAAGACAGCCCGCGCTGCCCTTCAGCCCGGCTGCGGTCAGCACACGACCGCGGCGGCCCGGTCATGACCAGCATCCGGCACACCGCGCTGGCCAGGGCGGCCGCGTGCGCCGGGCGGGCCTGGCGGCTGGCCCGCCGGGTCGCGGCCGTGCTGGCCGAGTGCCATTACGCCCAGCGCCGGATGTCGGTGCTGGCCACCAGCCCGGACCGGTACCTGCCCGAGCCGGCCCACGCGCCGGACACCTACGCGGAGTTCCTGTTCCGGACATCCGGGGCGCTGCGCCATGAGCCGGCCGCGAGCTGGCGGTCGGCCGGGCACGCCGTCCGCTGACCCGGCGGCCAGGCGGCTCAGCGACCCCGAACCGGTCCTAGGACCACCGCACGAGCCGGGATAAGGCATCTGCCCGATGTGCCTGAGCCCGCCTTAGGAGAAGTCTCAACAGTGGCGGACCTGGGGGCCCGCCAAAGCCAAGGAGGAAACATGAACCCCCTCATCTCGCAGGACATCGCCGTCCAGCGAATCAACGACATGCGGCGCCAGGCTGCTAAGTCCCGCCGAGCCCGGCTGGCCCGCCAGGCGCGCCGGGTCCGGCACGCGGCAGACACCGGTCGCGGCTAGCCATGACTGACCAGCTGCTCGCACCGGTCAGCCCGGTCACCTGGCACGCTGCGATCAGCACGGCCCGGCCGCCGGCCAGCCGTGCGGCCAGGACAGCACCGGCCCCCGTCCGGAGCCAGGTCCCGGTCCGGGACCTGGCTCCGGCCGCGGGGCCGGCCGTCACCATGCCGGCCGTCACCATCCCGCCCGTCACCATCCCGGACGCCCCCGGTCCTGCTGCCGCGATGCCGGCTGCCGGGGCCGGGACGGCCGGTACCCGGAACGCCGGCGAGCGGCCCTGGACGGTTGCTCGCCGGCCCCGGCGGATTTCGCCGCTGCCGTGCCAGGCGGCGCCTGACCTGTTCTTCGCTGAGAGCCCCGACGACCTTAAGCAAGCCCAGGAGCTGTGCCGGGCCTGTCCCGTGCGCCAGGAGTGCCTGGCCGGGGCGCTCGAGCGCGGCGAGCCGTGCGGGGTGTGGGGCGGCAAGATGTTCCTGTACGGCAACATCATCGACAAGAAGCGCCCGCGCGGCCGCCCGCGCCGGGTGGCTGCCTGAGCGACGCGCCAGCTGCGGCCGGAGCCCGGCCTGGTCAGGACTGGCCAGCCGGCCCGGCGCTGGTGACGTTGTCGTGCAGGCGGGCCAGGACCGCCTCGAACTGGGCGATCTCCGCGGCCGACAGGCCCGCCCGGAGCTGCTGGTCGAAGGCGACCGCTGCCTCCCGCAGCCGGGTAAACAGCTCATCGCCGGCCGGCGTGAGCTCGACGACGTGCACCCGCCGGTTGGCCTCGTCCCGCCGCCGGGTGACCAGCCCCGACGACTCCATCGCGTTCAGGTGATGGGTCAGGGTGGCCTGCTGGATCCCCACCATCGCGGCCAGGTCCCGCTGGCTGGCCAGCCGCCGGCTCTTCAGCGAGATCAGCACCAGCCACGTCGGCAGCGAGCCGCCGGCCTCGGCCAGCACGGCATCGAAGGCCCGGCTCGCCTCCCGTGCGACGCGCGCCAGGTACAGGCCCACCGGCGGCTGGGCGGGCGGGCCGGCGGCAGGCGGAACGGGAACTGGCGGACCTGGCATAGCGGCAGGCTAGCACCTTCAGTTGGATAGTCGAAGCGTTTGACATCTAACATTTAGATATCTAACGTTGTGCACTGGAGGTCATCATGAGCAGCAGTAAGACGGGGAACTCTAGCTACGACCAGGCCAGCGGCACCGTCAGCGACGCGCTGTCGCCGGCCGGGCCTGACCTGCGCGGCCGGGTCGCCCTGGTGGCCGGCGCCAGCCGCGGCATCGGCGCCGCCACCGCTGAGGCATTCGCCGCCGCGGGCGCGGCCGTCGTCCTCGGCGCCCGGGACCTGACCGCGCTGCAGGCGGTCGTCGCCCGGATCGAGGCGTCCGGCGGCCGGGCCCTGGCCGTGCGGGCGGACGTCGCCGACGCCGGATCGATGCGTGACCTGGTCAGCCAGGCCATGACGGCCTACGGCCGCCTGGACGCCGCCTTCAACAACGCGACCGCGGGGCCGATGCCCGCGCCGCTGGCCGAGATCGACCCGGCGGAGTTCGACCAGGGCATCGCGACCAACATCCGCGGCACGTTCCTGGGGATGAAGTTCCAGATCCCGGCCCTGCTGGCCAGCGGCGGCGGCGCGATCGTCAACATGGCGTCCTACGCCGGGCTGACCGGCATTGCCAGCCTGGCCGCCTACGTCGCGGGCAAGGCCGGGATCATCGGCCTGACGAAGGTGGCCGCTCTCGACTATGCCGACCAGGGCATCCGGGTCAACGTGGTTGCTCCGGGGCCGATCCTGACCCATCACCTGGAGGCGGCCGGCCCGGAGGCGCAGCGGATGGCCGGGCAGTCGGTGCCGATGCGCCGCACCGGCACGGCCGCGGAGGTGGCGCAGACGGTGCTGTGGCTGTGCTCGGCGCAGTCCTCGTTCATCACCGGGACCGTCATCCCGGTCGACGGCGGCCAGGCCGCGGGGAGCAAGCCGCCGCGGATGTACCGGCAGGGCGAGGGAATGGCCGACGCGGGCTAGACGTTCAGCAGCTTCTTCAGGAACTGCCCGGTGTAGCTCTCCTCGGTCCCGGCCACCTGCTCCGGGGTGCCCGTCGCGATGACCGAGCCGCCCCGCGAGCCGCCATCGGGCCCCAGGTCGATCACCCAGTCCGCCGTCTTGATGACATCCAGGTTGTGCTCGATCACGATGACGCTGTTGCCGCCGTCCACCAGCCGGCCGAGCACGCCCAGCAGCTTGCGGATGTCCTCGAAGTGCAGGCCGGTAGTCGGCTCGTCCAGCACGTAGATCGTCCGGCCGGTGGACCGGCGCTGCAGCTCGGTGGCCAGCTTCACGCGCTGCGCCTCGCCGCCCGACAGCGTCGGGGCGGGCTGGCCCAGGCGGACGTAGCCCAGCCCGACGTCGACCAGCGTCTTGAGGTGGCGGTGGATGGCCGGGACCGGCTCGAAGAACTCCGCCCCCTCCTCGATCGGCATCTGCAGCACGTCCGCGATCGTCTTGCCCTTGTAGTGCACCTGCAGGGTGTCGGTGTTGTACCGGGCCCCGTGGCAGACCTCGCAGGGGACGTAGACGTCCGGCAGGAACTGCATCTCGATCTTGATCGTGCCGTCGCCCGAGCAGGCCTCGCACCGGCCGCCCTTGACGTTGAAGGAGAACCGGCCCGGCTGGTAGCCGCGCACCTTGGCCTCGGTGGTCTGCGCGAACAGCTTCCGGACATGGTCAAACACGCCGGTGTAGGTCGCCGGGTTAGACCGCGGCGTCCGCCCGATGGGGCCCTGGTCGACGTGCACGATCTTGTCCAGGTGCTGCATGCCGGTGACCCGGGTGTGCCGGCCCGGCACGATGCGGGCCCCGTTCAGCTCCCTGGCCAGGGCGCTGTAGAGGATGTCGTTGACCAGGGTCGACTTGCCCGACCCGGACACGCCGGTGACCGCCACGAACAGGCCGAGCGGGAACGCCACGTCGACGCCGCGCAGGTTGTTCGCGCTGGCGCCCTTCACCACGACCTCCCGGCCGCGGGTCCGCTTGCGCCGCGACGGCGGCAGCGGGATCGTCCGGCGGCCGGTCAGGTAGTCGCCCGTTATCGAGTCGGCGCTGGCCAGCAGCTCCTCGACCGGCCCGGACACCACGACGTGGCCGCCGTGCTCACCCGCCCGCGGGCCGATGTCGACCACCCAGTCCGCCGCCCGGATGGTGTCCTCGTCGTGCTCGACGACGATCAGCGTGTTGCCCAGGTCGCGCAGCCGCAGCAGCGTCTCCAGCAGCCGGTGGTTGTCGCGCTGGTGCAGCCCGATGGACGGCTCGTCGAGCACGTACAGGACGCCGACCAGGCCCGACCCGATCTGGGTGGCCAGCCGGATCCGCTGCGCCTCGCCGCCGGCCAGGGTCGCCGACGCCCGGTCCAGCGACAGGTAATCCAGCCCGACGTCGAGCAGGAACCCGAGCCGCGCGTTGACCTCCTTGAGGATCCGCCCGGCGATCTGCATGTCGCGGTCGGACAGCTCCAGTGACAGCAGCAGCTTGGCCAGCTCGCCGATCGGCAGCGCGCAGTAGTCGGAGATCGACCGCTCATCGACCTTGACCGCCAGCGACACCGGCTTGAGCCGGGCTCCGTGGCAGGTCGGGCACGGCACCTCGCGCATGTACCCGGCGAACCGGTCCCGGCTGGAATCGCTCTCCGCCTCGGAGTGCCGGCGCTCGATGTAGGGGATGGCCCCCTCGAAGTTGGTGTAGTACGACCGCTCCCGGCCGTACCGGTTCTTGTACCGGACGTGCACCTGCTCGCTGTGCCCGTGCAGCAGCGAGCGCTGGGCCGCGACCGGCAGCCGGCCCCACCGGGTGTCGGTAGTGAACCCGATCGTGTTGCCCAGCGCCTCGATCAGCCGGATGAAGTAGTCGCTCACGTGGCCGCCGGACCAGACCGCGATGGCGCCCTCGGCCAGGGTCCTGTCCGGGTCGGTGACGACCAGCTCCGGGTCCACTTCCATCCGGGTGCCCAGGCCGGTGCAGTCCGGGCAGGCGCCCCACGGCGAGTTGAACGAGAACGACCGCGGCTCCAGCTCGTCGAACGACAAATCGTCGTACAGGCAGGCCAGGTGCTCGGAGAACATCCGGGTCCGCTGCGGGTCGTCCTCATCCAGGTCGACGAAGTCCAGGATGACCACGCCGCCGGACAGCGACAGCGCCGTCTCCACCGAGTCGGTCAGCCGCCGCCGGGCTGACTCCTTGACGTCCAGCCGGTCGACCACGACCTCGATGTCGTGCTTCTCGTACTTCTTCAGCGACGGCAGGTCGCCGGACACCGCTGTCTCCAGCCGGATGACGGTCCCGTCGACCCGGGCCCGCGAGTAGCCCTTGGCCTGCAACTCGCGCAGCAGCTCGGTGTACTCGCCCTTGCGGCCGCGCACGACGGGCGCGAGCACCTGGAACCGGGCGCCTTCCTCCAGTTCCAGCACCCGGTCCACGATCTGCTGCGGGCTCTGCCGGGCGATCGGGCGGCCGCAGACCGGGCAGTGCGGCTTGCCGACCCGGGCGAACAGCAGCCGCAGGTAGTCATAGACCTCGGTGATGGTGCCGACGGTGGAGCGCGGGTTCCGGCTGGCGGCCTTCTGGTCGATCGACACGGCCGGCGACAGCCCGTCGATGAAGTCGACATCGGGCTTATCCATCTGGCCCAGGAACTGCCGGGCGTACGCCGACAGCGACTCCACGTACCGCCGCTGGCCCTCAGCGAAGATCGTGTCGAACGCGAGGCTGGATTTCCCCGACCCGGACAGGCCGGTGAAGACGATCATCGCGTCCCTGGGCAGGTCGAGCGAGACATCCTTCAGGTTGTGCTCGCGCGCGCCTCGGACGACAAGACGGTCTGCCACTTTGCGCTCGTTTCTCCTGGTACGAGTAACCCCGGGGGGTGAGTCAGGGCCCTGCCGCAGGGCGTCAGGAGGCCGTCTGGCCATGCTATCCGGGGCCTCTGACAATCCGCGGTCCGTTAACCGGCCGCCCGGCGCCGGCCCCGCCCGCCGGCCGGGGTCAGGGCGCCTCCAGTTACCGGAACAGGGACTTCAACCAGGCCGCCGGCCCCGCCATTCCCCCGGTCCGGGCCCTGCGCACCGCCTCCGGCCAGAAGTCAGAACGGCGGCTCGTCGGGGTGACTGGCGTCGCCCTCGCCGGCCCACGGGTCATCGGCCGCCGGGCGGCGCTCCGGACCGCCGCCGCCGGACGGGCCGGTCCGCGTGGTCTTGGTGACCTTGGCGGAGGCGTTGCGCAGTGACGGGCCGACCTCATCGACCTCAATCTCATACACCGTGCGCTTCTCGCCCTCACGGGTCTCATACGACCGCTGCCGCAGCCGCCCCTGAACAATCACCCGCATCCCGCGCTGCAGCGACTCCGCGACATTCTCCGCCGCCTGCCGCCAGATATTGCACGACAAGAACAGCGAGTCGCCGTCCTTCCACTCATTCGTCGCCCGGTCCATGAACCGGGGCGTCGAGGCCACCCGGAAACTGGCCACCGCGCTGCCCGTCGAGGTGTAGCGGAGCTGCGGGTCGTCGACGAGATTGCCGACGATGGTGATCTGGGTATCGCCTGCCGCCATCTCAGCCCTCTCCCCTCGCGGCCGACAGCCGCTCCCGTGCCTGGCGCAGTTCCTGCTCGCACGCCCAGCTGGCGCGCTCCTGCCGGTCAGAGCCCGTCATCGCCGGGTCCCACTGCCACCACCGGGCCTGGCGGCGCAGCAGCGCGCCGCGGAAGTGCTCCAGCGACGCGACCTCGTGCTCCAGGTCGATCAGGTCAGCCAGTCCGGCCGGGTCGGCCAGGTCGGCGGGGTCAGCCAGGTCGGCTAGGTCGAGAAGCTCGACCTCAGCTACAGGCGTCATTTCGCCTCCTTTATCGAAGTGCTGAACCCATCATCGGCGGAGGTACTGACATTCTGGCGACGGCCAGTGCGCGCCCCCGGTGCCGGACTAGGCCTGGTTCCCCTCGCCGGCCCGCAGCAGCTCCTCGGGCACCGCGTAGCCCGGCACTGACGGCCAGCGCACGCTCAGCAGGATCGAGTCCTCCTCGGCCCGCCAGGAGTGCCCGATCTGGTGCAGCACCACGTAGTCGCCCTGCTCGGCCAGCAGGATGCTCTCGCCGGGCACCTCAATCCAGAACCGGCCGCTGATCAGCACGTGCAGTGACGTCCGCTCCTCCCTGCTCACCCACTGGGCGCGCTGCTCGCCCTGCGGGTGCACGCCCCACTTGATCTCCACCTCGTCGCTGTGCCGGATGTCGCCGTCGGGCATGAAGTGACCCAGCAGCCAGCCGCGGTTCACCGGGCCGTCGGCCTCGGCCCGGCCGGTGTAGAACTTTCCCGTCATGGCCCGCGACGGTAGCAGCCCGGCCGCGGGCCCGGCTCCGGCCCTCATAGCAGGCCTGGCCTCAGCCGATGATGCCGTCCAGCCAGTCGAAGACCACCTGGTTGCGGGTCTGCGGGGCCATCGGCGCATCGTGGAACTCCGCGCCCTCGGCCACCGTGAACGTGTGGAACTCCTTCGGCAGCCCGGCCGGCAGCAGGTTGTACACCGCGCGCGCCTGACCCGGTCCCTTGAAGAACATGTCCTGCTGGTAGAAGTTCACCAGGGTCGGCGAGGTGACCTGCGGGGCGGTGCCGCGGCAGTTCACCCGCATCAGGATCTGGCCCAGGTCATACAGGTCGGTGAACACCTTCCCGGCCCGGCCGGCCAGCAGGAACTGCCTGCCGAACAGCTCTGAGCGCTTGGCGAAGAAGAACCGGTCCTGAGTATTGAGCCCCGGGACGATGTCGTGGTTCCAGATGTGGTTGACCTCCGCCTTGGAGGCGCCGCCGGTGAACAGCTTGCGCAGGAAGGCCGGGTAGGACAGCCACACGTCGAGCACCCCCGGATCGGCCACCACCGCGGCCAGCCGGTGCTCGAAGGCGGCGGCCCGGATGACCGACTCGCCGCACAGGCTCCAGCCGGTGATCCCGATCCGGTTCGCGTCCACGTCGGGCTGCGCGGTCAGCCAGTCCACGATCGGCGTGACCACGTGCTCCCAGTCCGGCCGGAAGAAGATCTCCCGCTCGAACAGCATGGAGCCCTGGCCCGGCCCCTCGAAGATCAGCGCGTTGTACCCGCGCTCCAGGGCAGCCGCGCCGCCGAACACGTACAGGTCAATGTTCTGGGCGTCGCTGCCGTTGTTCAGGATGACCGTAGGCCGGGCAGTGCCGTTGGTGTCGGGCCGCAGGAAGTAGCCGGGGATGTAGGTGTTGCCGTAGGGGATCTGCACGCGCTGGAACGGCGGGTCGAACAGCTGCGCCGCACTGTTCCAGTTGCGCTGCATGGCGGCGTACACCCCGGCCTCGCTGGCCCGGTGGCTGGTGCCCAGGACGAAGAACAGGCAGGCATCCCAGTACGACGCCGCGCGCAGGTAGGCGCTCAGGGCGCTGGCCTGATGCCCGGCCGTGAGCTCGCGGTCGGCCAGCTCGCTGACCCGGCGCGCGGTGGCCGCGAACGTGTCGAAGTAGTTCTGGTAGGTCGCGCCGGCCTTGTTGATCGCGTTGACCGCCGTCACGATCTCGCCGACCTCGGACGCGCCGTAGCCGGCGCTGCCCAGCGTGAACAGCGTCTCGAAGTTCAGGTCCTCCTGGGAGAACAGCGAGAACGCCGGGTGCGTGGCCGCCGTCGCGGCCGCCTCCGCCGCCGCGCCGGCCAGCCCCGATCCGCTCGCCGCGGCCGCGTGACCGGCCGCGGCCGCTGGCGCCGCCAGGGCCGCGCTGGCTGCCGCGCCCCCCGCGGCCAGCGCTGCTACCGTTCCGCCGCCCAGCGCCCCGGCGCGCAGCAGCGCCCGGCGGCTGACCCCGGCGCCCGCAGGCCGCCCGGCACCCGCGCGGTCCCCGGTCCCGCCCGCGGCCTGCCCCGCCCCGTCCTCCAGCATCCCCGGCCCCCTGAATACGCCTCATGACTTGACGTCACGCATAGTAACTACGAGTAACGGGCCGGCGGGCTGTTTCTGATCACCTCGCCCGCTGGCGGCCGGGCTCGCCCCCCAGCAGGCCCGGGCGGGAGCCTCTTGCTGTTATCAGACCTGGTGATGACGACAGGGCGATCAGGGGCCGCCACCGGGAGCGGGACATAATGAGCGGAGCCCGCCACCAGCGCGGGGCCGGGGCGATCAGCCGGCAGACGAGCCCGGAGAGGAACAGCGCATGGCCTATACCGGAGATGTCACGGTCGGCGGGGCAGCCGACACCCGGGAGCTTCCGGGGCTGGTCATCACCAAGGTCGCCGTCGGCCCGATGGACAACAACGCCTACCTGCTGCGCTGCACGGCGACCGGCGAGCTGGCCCTGATCGACGCGGCCGCTGAGCCGGAGACGCTGCTCGCCCTGATCGGCGATGTCCCCCTGGCCACGATCATCACCACCCATCAGCACTGGGACCACTGGGGCGCGCTGCCCGAGGTAGAGCAGGCGACCAGCGCCCAGACCGTCGCGCATCCCGAGGACGCCGGCGAGCTGCCCGTCCCGGTGACCCGCCCGGTGCGGCACGGCGACACGGTAAGTGTCGGCAACGCGAGCCTGTCCGTCATTCACCTGCGCGGGCACACACCCGGCTCGATCGCCCTGTGCTACGACGACCCGGCCGGCCCGCACCTGTTCACCGGGGACTCACTGTTCCCCGGCGGGCCCGGCAACACCCAGCAGGACCCGGCCCGGTTCGGGCAGCTCATGACCGACCTGGAAGAGCGCGTGTTCGCGGAACTGCCCGACGGGACCTGGGTGTACCCGGGACACGGCAAGGACACCACGCTCGGCGCGGAGCGGCCGCATTTGCCGGAGTGGCGGGCGCGCGGCTGGTAGCCGCAGAGCCGGGCGGGCCAGCCGCCAGGCAGGGCAGGCAGGGCAGGCACAGCGAAGCAGGTAACGGCCGGCGGGCGGGCGGCCGTTCTGCAGGTTGAGGGCTGAGCAGTTGAGGGCTGAGCAGACGGCAGTGGAGCAGGCAGCAGTGGAGCAGGCAGCAGCCGGGCAGGTGCCGCGGCAGCGGGACTATGTGGTGGTCGGCGGCGGAGTGCTGGGGCTGTCGGCAGCCCGGGCGCTGGCCCGCGCCGGGCGCGACGTCGTGCTCCTGGAGCAGGTCAGCGCCGGGCATCCGGGCGCGGGATCGAAGGGCAACTGCCGGATCTTCCGGCTCGGCTATCCCGATGCCGCCTACGTGGCGGCGGCCCGGCTGGCCCGCGGCCTGTGGCATGAGCTGGAGGCAGAGTCAGGGGCGCAGGTCCTGTTCAGCGTCCCGCAGCTCACCTTCGGCCCGATGATGGCGCAGGTCCGCGACGCGATGCTGGCCGCCGGCGCACCGTGTGAGCTGCTGCCGGCGGCCGAGGCAGCAAGCCGGTTCCCGGGCATCGCAGCCGGCGGGGCCGTGCTGCTGGAGCCGGAGTCGTGCGTGACGGCGGCGGACACGGCGCTGGCCGGCCTGTCCGCCGGGATCCCGGAGATCTGCTCCGGCGTCCGGGTTACCGGCCTCACTGATGACGGGCGGCAGGTGCGGCTGGACACCACTGCCGGGCCGGTGCTCGCCCGGGTGGCGGTGGTCTGTGCCGGGCCGTGGACGGCCGGCCTGCTGGCCGGGACCGGGATACCGGTGCCGTCGGCGCCCACGCTGGAGCAGGTGGTCTACCTGGCCGCGGCGGGCAGCACCGCGGACGCCGGCGTCGCCAGTACCGGCGCTGCGCGCGCCAGCACCGGAAATGCCAGTGCCGGGAATGCCGGCGTAGGGCAGTCCGGCGCAGGACAGGCCGGCGCAGGGCAGGCCAGCGCGGGACAGCCGGGCGCGGCAGGATCAGCGGCCCGGCCGTGGGCGCCGGTGCTGCCGATCTTCCTGCGCTACTCCGACCAGTCGCCGTACGGACTGCCGGTGCCAGGGTCGCGGCTGTACAAGACCGGCATCCATCCCAGCGGCCCGCCGGCTGACCCCGACCGGCAGGACTCCGGCACCGATGCGGACCTGATCCGCCGGATCACCCGCTCGGCGCAGCGGTACCTGCCGGGCCTGGACCCGCAGCCGGTGCAGGTGGAGCGCTGCGTCTACGACAACACCCCGGATGAGGATTTCGTCATCGACCGGGTGGGCAACGTGGTGATCGGCTGCGGCACGTCCGGCCACGGGTTCAAGTTCGGCCCGCTGATCGGCGAGTGGCTGACCGCGCTGGCCACCGGCGACCCGGCCGATCAGGGCGATGCGGCAGCGGCGGCCGCCCGGATACTCGGCAGCCGGCTGGCACTGGCCCGGTTCGCCGGGCAGCCCGGCTAGCGGGAGGACCGCCAACTCGTCCCCGACGTCCGGCCCGTCGCCGCGATGAGTTTCGGCGGCTTGATCAGTCAGCTAGTAACGTCGAGACCAACCGGGGGTGCCGGGCGTGCGGAAGATCGTCGTGTATGAGTTGCTGTCCCTCGACGGGGTGGCCGAGGGCCCAGATAGTTTCTTCGCCGACTGGGACGACGCGATGGACGCCAACCTTGCCGCGGTGATCGCGACACAGGACGCGGTCATTCTTGGCCGCCGGAGCTACACCGAGTGGGCGCAGTTCTGGCCGGGCAGCCAGATCCAGCCATTCGCGACATTCATCAACGGGGTCACGAAGTACGTTGCGACATCGACGCCCCTTGACCGGGACTGGGCCAACGCGACGGCGGTCGACGGCGGGCTGGTTGAATTCGTTCGGGATCTCCGGCAGCAGCGCGGCGGCGATGTCGGCGTGCACGCAAGTATCTCGGTCGCGCAGGCGCTGCTCGCCGCCGGCGTTGTCGACGAACTCAGGCTCGTGATAGCGCCGAGGATCGCCGGCCGCGGCCGACGGCTCCTCGACGGCTTGCCATCGATTCAGCTCGGATCGATCCGAAGCGAGATCTCACCGACTGGCTACCTGCTCGTCGACTATCGGGTTATTAGCTAGTCCAGCATCCGGCGGTAGCGGACCTGCATCACGCCGACCAGCCGGGCCAGCACGGCAGCCTCACCGGTCGGCGCGAAGCCCGCCTGCTCGCAGAAGCTCCGAGCCCGGGCGTTGGCCTCCAGGACCCACAGGCTGATGTCGGTGTAGCCGTCGCCGGCAGCTAAGGCCAGCACGCCGTCCAGCAGCGCCCGGCCGGCGCCGGTGGACCACTGCCGGGGCACCACGTAGATCGCGTACAGCTCGGCCGGGCCCTGGTCTTCGCGATCCCCGCCAGGCTGGCCGGGCTCATCGTCCTCGGCACGCTCGGGTCCGTAGGCAGCGAAGCCAACCGGGCTGTCGGGGCCATCAGCAATCAGGACACCGTCCATGGAATGCGCGCGGCGCCACTCGCCCTCGCGCACCACGGACTCCGGGTCGGTCATGTCGGCGAGCAGCTGCTCCGGAAGCACTCCGGCGTAGGCCACCTGCCAGGTCTCGGCCCGGATCCTGGCGATGGCGGGGCCGTCAGCGGCCCCGGCCGGGCGAATCCGGATCATGCGGGCAATGATAGGACCGCAGCGGCCCGGAGTCAGGACACCAGCGAGGCGTAGACGATCGTATTGCTCAGATAGTGGCCGGTGACCGGGTCAAATGCCCCGCCGCAGGTAATCAGCCGAAGTTGCGCGTCGGGCGTGGGCCCGTACACCGCCTGAGTCGGGAAGCCCGTCTTCGGGTACATGCGTACCTTCGTCACCCGGAACACGGCCAGGCTGCCGTCCGCCCGCCGGACATAGACGCGCTGACCTGGGGTCATGTCCCGGAGCCGGAAGAACACGCCCGGCCCCTGGAGCGAGTCGATGTGCCCGGCGACCACGGCGCCGCCCGGCTCGCCCGGCCGGGGGCTGCCGGTGTACCAGCCGGCCACCGCGGTGGACGGGGGGACCTGCAGCGCGCCGGAGGCGGTGATCCCGAGGTGGATCAGCCGGGTCCGCACGCCGATCGCCGGAATGACCAGCCGGACCGGCCGGGCCACTGCCTTCGCCACTGACGGCGGGACCGCGGCCCACTTACCCTGCGGGATCGGCACGAGTGATGGCCTGCCGGCCGGCATGATGGCCGGCCGGCCGGTATGGCTCTGCAGCACCAGCCCGGTCACGCCGACCCCGGCCACCAGCAGGCCGACGATCAGCGCCACGACCGCGGCGGGCCGGCGCACCACCCGTACGGGCGAGATGCGCCGGCCCTGGCGGGCCGGAGCAGCCCGGCTGCCCGGCTGGCGGCATGGCCGGGTCCGGCGCGGGCCCGTCCGGGGCCCGCGTCGTACCCGTCATGTCAGCTCGCACGGCGCTCGCGCGTCAGCGGGCGTGCAGGGCGGGCCGCCGCCGCCGGCTGACCAGCAGCATGCCGCCGGCCGCGGCCAGCAGGCCGGCTGCCGCCGCGCCGAGCCAGGGCAGCAGCGGCGCGCCCGGCACCGGGGCGGTACCGCCGAACCCGGTCTGGGCGGCGCCGGCCGGGATGGCCCGGCTGCCCTCGGCGTCCATCAGGTTGTCGACGCTCAGCTTGCTGCCGCTGTCCAGGACGACCAGCGTGTGGATGCTGCCCGCGGTCAGCGCCAGGCTCTGGGTGGTCGACTCTGACGCGCCGGCCGCGTGCACCGTGAGGGTGCCGGGCGACACCGCGGTGTAGGAACTGACGTGCGAGAAGGCGAGCTTGCTGGCCAGGGCCTGGCCGCCCAGGGTGACGGTCACCTTCTCCTGGTGCATGGAGGCCTGGATGACCCGGACCAGCACCTTGCCCTTGGGGGTGGTGAGCCTGTCGGGCAGCACCTGCAGTCGCAGCCCGGACGCCGGGCCCATGCCCGCCACCGTGTAGGCCTTGCCGGCGGCGACGTCCACCGAGGTGGACAGCACCGGCTTGGAGCCCGCCGCGGCGCCCGCGCCGCGCATGGCCACCGTGTACTCCCCGGCCGGCACCTGCTCATAGGGCGAGACGGTCCCGTAGGCCACGTGGTGCAGCACGATCTTGGCATTCGAGTTGCCGAAGGAGTACAGGTACACGTCCACCGCCGGGGTGTTGGCCGACAGGTGGGCCAGCCGCAGCCAGCCGACGTCCCGGGCGTGGTGGTGCGCGGTGGACGCCGAGGCGGCCGGCACCGCCAGCCCGAGCAGGCCGATGACGATGGCGGCTGCCGTCGCAAGCCGGGCCAGGCCGGCCGTGCGCTGAGAACCCGCAGTGCGCTGAGTAGCTCTCATGGATCTGCCACTTTCGATCTGGGCGCAGCAGGTCCGCTGCGCCGATTAGGAGTGGATACGCGGGGTCATGGCGAACAGGGTCAGGGCGGGGGGTGACGGGGTCAGAGTCGGCAAGCTGGGTAACAGCAGGAGCAGGGCGTTGCGGCCGGGCGGCCTGGACCAGGCCATCCGGCAGGCAAGTTGGCGGCCGGGCGGGCCTGCCGCCCGGCTGCGGAAGGTCACGATGCCGGTCATGGCGTCGCGTGCGCGCCGAGCAGCCCGAGCGGGGCCGGCGCGGGGAACTGGAGCTGGATCATGGTCCGGCCGCCCTGGTGCAGCACCGTGACGGTGCCCAGGAACGGCGGCCGCTGGGCGTGCAGGAACTTGGTCACCGCACGCTGGTAGGCGCCGCGGCGACGGCCGTGCCCGCCCGCCAGCGCGGCGATCCGCACCATCCGCAGCGGCACGGCGGCTGCCGCGTTCGGGCCGGCCTCGCCGAACGACGTGACATAGACCTTGTGCTCCTGGGCCGTCAGTGCGGCGAGGGTGATCAGGAGCCGGGAGTCGACCCGCCCGTCCGCCACGTCCTGCCCGGACACCCCGGCCACGTGGAAGTCGCGGTTGCCCAGCAGTTGCAGGCCGGCTGCCTGGCGGGCCAGCAGGTCCGCGCGCTGCGCGATCAGGTAGGCCTGGCTGCCCTCGGGTGCCTCCACCCGGAGGTCGACCCGCGCGGCACCGGTGCCGAAGCTGGCGATGACCACCGGGGCGTAGACGTCGGCCAGCCTGGTACCGAACTGGCTGCGCACGGCTGTCGTCGCGACCACCAGCTGCGAGCCCATCGGATCTGGTGCGTCCGGGGATAGCGGCGCCAGGTTGCTGGCCGGGAAGCCATGTGCCTGCAGGGCCGCGCACATCACCGCGTCGCAGCCCACGATCTCGCTGTGGCTGACCTGAGCCGCGATCCACGTGGCTGCCTGCTGCCGGTTCGCGGCCGCCTGGGCCAGGGCGGCCGGGCTGAGCTGGCTGGCTGCCGGGGAGGCGGCGGTCGTCGTGCCCCGGCTGGCCGTGCTGCCCGCCGGGGCGTGGCTGGTCCGCTGGGCCAGCGTGATGGTCAGCGCGCCGGCCGCGAAGACGACAACGGCCAGGCCGAGGGCTCCGGCCCAGCGCCGCGACCGGGACCGCCGGGCGGCGGGCGGCGGGCCGCCGGGGGGCGGCCACTGCCCGGCGCCGGGTCCGCCGCCGGTGACGGCAGGCTCGCGGCCGGCCCGGCGCTCCAGCCACAGGTGCACCGTGGTGACGATGACGCGCGGCCACGACGGCTGGTCGGTCACGGCGGGCCGCTCCGGGAGCTGGTAGCTGCTGGCGGCCGGGGCGGCGCCGGGCGGCGTGCTGCTCCGGCCGGGGCGGCTGCTGTCCGCCGGCCGGGGATGTCCGGCGGGGCGGGAGTGGCCGGGCAACCCGGCGCCTGAGGCCGGGCCTGACTTGCCGGCTGACCCCGGCTTCTGACGGTCATTTCGGGCAGCCCTGGCCGACGCACGGCCATCTGAATCCGGGCGTGCGTCACGAACAGAACCGTCCGTGCCGGGCGGCACGGAACCGGCTGTCTTGCTCATGAGATACCCCCCAGGGTCGTTAGCAGGGAGAACGCACGACCCCAGTTGGGCTAGCTCATCACATCAACTGCATTCTGTTCAGGAGAAACAGCTGATTGCTACCAAAAACTCAATGAGTTTCGCACTAAGAGTCTTTACATGCACTTTGTTAGATGCATTTTGCGTCAGGAAAACCCTAGCGGATCCGGCCAGTGGGGTGAAACCGGACACGCCCGGCATCCGCCGCCGCGCAGCCGGGGCTTGCTGGCGGCCGCGGCGCGCGGCCCGGAATACGGTTCGACGGCCTCGCGGAGTCCTGGCACAGTGCGCACCATGACGAACCTGGAGCTGGTGACTGCCGCGGACGTGCATTTCATGCAAGGTCTGGCGCAGCGTGTCACGGCCATCCGCCCGGACCTGGTGAGCAGCGACGCGTCGTTCGGCGAGCTGGCCTGGATCTGGGGCAAGGGGCACGCCAGCGAAGGCGCAAGCTGGCCGCGCCGGCTGTGGTTCGCGGGCGGGGACCTGGTGGCGTGGGGCTGGGCCTATCTTCCGCGCCAGGTGCGGCGCAGCGACGGGTCAGTGAAGGACGTCACCGGCGCCTATCTGGCGTATCAGGTCCATCCCGGCCACGCCGGGCTGGTCGACGAGGTGATCAGCTGGTACGACGGCACGGCGGCGGGCATCGAGCGTACGGTGCTGCCGAGTGCCGCCGATGAGTTCGCCCTGAGCCGGTGGGCGGCGCACGGCTATGCGGCCGACGCGGCGGCGCTCGGCGACACCGGGTCCTGGACCCAGCTCAACGAGCGGGACCTGACCGAGGTTGACCAGCCGGTCCTGCCGGACAGCTTCCGGTTCCGCACCGCCGACGAGGCCGGGCCGGAGGCCGCAGTCCAGGCCCACCTGGACGCCTGGGCTCCCTCGACGTACTCGGCGCAGGCCTACCAGGGTGTCCGGCAGACGGCGACCTACCGCGGCGACCTGCACATCCTGGTGGAGGCGCCGGACGGCACGATGGCCGCCTCGACGATCATGTGGCTCGACGAGCCGAACAAGACCGCTGAGTTCGAGCCGGTCGGGACCCATCCGGGCTACCGGCGCCGGGGCCTGGCCAGGGCGATGCTCCTGCACGGGATGCACCGGGCGCGGGCGGCCGGGGCCACGCGCATGACGGTCGCCTGCCTGGGGGCGGCGGGGCATCCTGCGGCGCGCGGGCTGTACTACAGCGTGGGGTTCTCCGAGCTCAGCCGGGACGCTCCGCTGATCAAGGCAGCGACCGCGGGCTGAGGACGGACCGGCCGGGTCGTCGCTGGTCAGGCGCTACGGGGCGAGCGCCGCCGGGCCGCGTCGCGATAGACGGCCGCGATCGCCGTCACGGCATCGCCGAGGCCGGGCAGCGCGGCGGCGCGGGCCTGCGCGGCGGCCGCCAGCCGGGCGGCCAGGGCGGCGTCATCGAGCACCGCCGCGACGGCGGCGGCCAGTTCGCCGGCGTCTTCCGGCGGCACCAGCAGGGCGGCGCCGGGCCCGGTGAGGTCCGGGATGCCGCCCACCCGGGTGGCCACCACGGGCCGCCCGGCGCGCATCGCCTCCTGCACGATCAGCGCCCGCGCCTCCCACCGGCTGGGCACCACCACCACGTCCGCGGCCGCCAGCAGAGCCGGAACGTCATCACGCTGGCCGAGCAGCGCCAGCTCGACCCCGGTCTGCCGGGCCGTGGCGGCGAGCTCGCCGGCCAGCGGGCCCTCGCCCGCGATCGCCAGCAGCGGCACGGGCGCCCGGTCCTGCCACCGGGTGGCCGCCGCGAGCAGCACGTCCAGGCCTTTCTGCCCGGCCAGCCGGGCGACGGCCAGGACGACCGGCCGACCGGCCGGGCCGAGGTCCGCCCGGGCTCGCCGGACGGCGGCGGCCGACGGCAGCGGCGCGGCGAGGGCCGGCACGTCAAACTCGGCAACCCGCCGTGCACCGCGCTGGCGCATCCGGGCCGCCAGGTCGGCCGACGCGCACAGCACCGCGTCCGCCCGGGCGGCGCAGGTCCGCTCCAGCAGCCCGTAGACCAGCCCGGCGGCCCGCCCCTGCGGCGGCGCGTTGTGCACCGTCACGACCAGCGCCGGGCGCCGTCCCGGCCACCCGGCCGCCACGGCCAGTGCCGCGAGTGCCCCGGCCCGCAGGCCGTGCGCGTGCACGACATCCGGCCGGGCGCGGCGCAGCAGCCGCCGCAGCCGCAGCACGGCGCGCACGTCGCGGGCCGGCCGCGGCCGGTCAGAAATATCGACAATATGGAACGGGATACCCGCGCCCGGTGCCGCGTCCCGCGAAGGCGGCTCAGCGCTAGCGGGCGCTCCGTCGCCTCTTGCTGTTATCAGCGGGAGGATGGCGGGCGGCGGAGGTCCGGCGTGCGGGGCGGGGGTGGCGGCCGGCGCGGGGGTGGCGGCCGGCGCAGGGCCAGCGGGCGGCTGAGAGCCGGCGAGCGGCGCAGAGCCGGCGGGCGGCTGAGGACCGGCGGGCGGTGCGGGCACGCTGGCGGCCGCGCCGGCGAACGCGTCACGGGTGGCGGCCGGGCCCAGGGCGAGGACGGCCAGGCCCGCCCGGCGGCAGCCCTCGGCCAGCATCCCGGCGTGCAGCGCGGTGCCCCCGGTCGCCTTGCTCAGCACGACCGCGACCCGCAGGCCGGCGACGGCCCCCGCGCCCTGCGCCTCCGGCGGCGTCGCCCTCGTCACTCGCGGCGCCTCGTCATCGCCTCGTACCGCCTCCGCCGGGCCGCTCATCGGGGTGCCGTCCGGCGGATCCTGGCGAGGGCGGCCTTCAGCTCGCCGCCGTCGAGCAGGTACGCGAGCACCCCCGACACCACCGCCGCGCAGACCGCGGCCAGCACGCCGGCGCCGACCGCCGCCAGCACCGCGGGTGAGGGCAGCAGCCGGGCCGCCCCGGCGCCGGCGGCCGCCCCGGCCGCCGCCGCGATCACGCCGGCCACCGCGGCCCGCGTGGTGCCGCGCAGCGCCCGGCCGCCGCAGGTGCGGCGGACGGCAACCGCCAGGGCCACTGCACCGGCCGTCATCCCCAGCGTGTTGCCCAGGCCCAGCGCGCCGACCGCCCAGCGGGCCGGGACCAGCTGCACCAGCACGATGTCGGCGATGATGGTCACCGCCCAGCCGCCCGCGACCAGCACGGCCGCGGTGGTGGTGCGCCGCCGGGCCAGCAGGACCCGGGACAGGCAGGCGATGACCCCGTAGCCAATCACTCCGGGCGCGAACGCGGCGAAGCCCCAGGCCAGCTCGGGCACCTTGGCGCCGCTGACGAACACCCGGGCCGCCGGCTCGGCGACGGCCGCCAGCAGCGCGGCCCCCAGGCACGACAGCAGCAGCACCGCGCGGGCGGACCCGGCAGCGGTCTCGTCGAACTCCGCGCCGTCGCTGGCGGACAGGACCGGGAACGCGCTGACCGCGATGGGGATGGCCAGCACCGCGTAGACCGAGACGAAGACCTGCCAGCCGTAGTTATAGAGCACGATGGCGCCGCCGGCCGCACTCCCGTTGGCTAGCCGGATCACCACCAGCAGGGCGATGTCCTGGGCGACCAGCGCCGCGATCCCGTACCCGGCCAGGCCCGCGGCCCGGCGGGCGACGCCGACCGGGAAGCGCAGGGACGGGCGCAGCCGCAGCCGCAGCCGCAGCAGCGGGATCAGCGGAGTCACCGCCAGGGCCGCCACGCCGAGGGTGGTGCCGACGGACAGGATGAGCTCCGCCGAGGCGGGCAGCCCGGTCAGGTGCTGGCGGTAAGGCCCGGCCGAACGGCACGAACAGCAGGTAGGCAGCGATGACCACCAGGCTGGACAGCACCGGGGCGATGGCCGGGGCGGTGAACCGGCGGTGCGCCTGCAAGATCCCGTACAGCACGACGGCCAGGCCGTACAGCGGCACCTGCGGAGCGAAGACGGCCAGCATCTGCCCGGCCGCCGACACCACGCTGGAGTGGCTGCAGGCCACCGCCGGGTTGGCCGGGTTGAGCAGGCTGGCGATCGGGTCCGCGGCCAGCGCGATGACGACGGCGACCGGGACCAGGATGAGAATCGTCCAGGTGATCAGCGCCGAGGAGGTGGCGGCGACCTCGCCGGCCGCAGCCTGATCATCGGAAGACTGCTGGGCGGGCCGGGCCAGGACCGGCACCATGATCGCGGTCAGGGCGCCGCCCAGGACGATGTCGTAGATGATGTTGGGGACCTGGTTGGCGGTGACATACGCGGTGCCCAGGCAGGCCGAGCCCACCGTGTGCGCGAACACGACCTGGCGGACCAGCCCGAGCAGCCGGGCGGCGACGGTCAGCGCGGCGATCAGCACCGCGGCCCGGCCGATCCCCGCGCCCCTTGGCGGTCCGCCCGGCGCGGCCGCCGGGGTGCCCGCGCCCGGCGTGATTCCCGTCGCTGCCGTTTCGGCCGCGGCCGGGCCGGGACCTGGATCAGGGCTGTCCTGCGGACCGGGCCGGGCAGTGTCGGCCGAGCCCGCGCCGGGCACGGCACCGGGCTCTGGCCCCTGGTGAGCCGCCCGGGCCGCCGGGCCGGTCACTGCGGCGCTGAGGCCGCCGGTGCCGCCGGCTCCTGACCCGCGCCGCCCGCCGCTCCGTGGCCGGCCACTGCATCGCCGGCCGCTTCGTCGCCCGCCACGGGGGTGCCGTGCGGCGCGACGCTGGCCGGAGCGGCGCCGGCTCTCGCCCCGGCAGCAGCGGCGCCGGAGGCAGCACCGGCCACGGCGCCCCCGTTCTGGCTAGCCTGCGGGCCAGCCGCCGGCGAGCCGGAAGCCGCGGTGCCCGGCGCGCCGGTGCTCGCGGCGGGCGGCGGCGGGCGGCGGCCGAGCATGTCGAGCCAGTTCAGCGCCGGGGTGCTTCTGAATGACCTTGGTGAAGCTGACGACCTCGCTGGCGCCGGTCAGCCCGATGATGGCGGCCAGGGTCGCGACGCGGGCGGGGCGCGGCAGCGCCGCCGCGGCCGCGGTGCCGAGCATGGCGCCGAGGGCGTTGGCGCCGCCGTCGCCGAGCATGGCCCGCTCGCCGAGATCCTCGGCCGAGCAGGGCCGCAGCGGCGCCGAGCGGGGCGGCCACCGCGGCGCGGCCGGCCGGCGAGGACGCGGCCAGCAGCGTGCCGGCCCCCAGCGTCACCTTGATGGCACGGCCGGGACGCAGGTCGAACAGGTTGAGCAGGTTCGCGCCGCCGGCGATCAGCCCGGCGTTGATGGCCAGGTCGGCGGCGGCCAGCGCGGCCGGAGCCCGGCCTCGATCGCGGCCCCGGCCGGCCCCGGCCGCGCCGAGCAGGACGCTGGCAGCCACGCCGGTGGCGCCGATCCCGGCGATCTTCACCGCCCCGGTGGTCAGCTCACCGCGGCGCAGCGCGCCCAGATGACCGCGGAAGCCGCGGCTGGACCCGCTGCCGGCCAGGTCGTCATAGCAGCCCAGGGCAGCGGCGCCGGCCCCGGCGACGGCCAGGGCGGCCCGACCGCGGGCGGTCAGGCCCGGCGCGGCCAGCGCGCCGGCCACCGCGCCGGCGGCCACGGCCGGGCCTTCCAGCAGGGTCACGGGCTCACCGCGGTGGTTGGTGCGCGACCAGGTGGCGGCGCCGCCGGGCGGCCGCTGGCGCAGCCCGGCGTAAGACGCGCGCGCGGCGGCCGCGGCCAGCGCCGCGGCTCGGATCGGAAGTCGGCTCATTAGTTTTTTCCCGCATGCTGAGTGGCCGTCGTCGCCGGGCTGCCCGACGGCGTGGGGGCCGGGCTGGGAGCCGTGCCCGGACCCACACCGTAACTGGTTGGCGGGCGGCCGGAGAGCAGTTCCTTCAGGGCCTGGACGGTAACGATCTGGCCGACCGGCTGGTCGACGTTGTCGACCGTGCTGACCTTCCCGGCGCCGGCCAGCTGATCAATGGCGCTGCCCGGCCCCGAGCCCGGCTCCGAGCCGGCCAGCACCGCGCCGTGGCTGGCCCGGGTGAGCTGCTCGGCGAGCGCGATCAGCGCCAGGTTGGCCGGGCTGGAGTCATTGTCGCTGGGCGCCGCGTTGGGCTCGACGACCACGGCCATGGTGGCCGGGCTCAGCGACTGCACGCTCCCGCCCGGCCCGCTGATCTGCAGGTAGCCGTTCTGGCCGAAGCCGCCCAGGACCGCCCGGCCCTGCGACCCGGACAGCCCCGAGCCGTCGCTGGTGGTGATGGCCGCGGCGATGACCTGGGCGGCCAGGCCCTGGCCGCTGACCGGGTCGCCGGACTGGCCGGGCGACAGCGTCACCCCCGCCTGCGGGGCCAGCGACTGGGCCAGCTGGGTGAGCCGGGTCTCGTTGCTGTCGCCGTTCTCGAAGAACTGCGGCTCCAGCAGCACCTGGCCGGTGATCCGGGCGCCGGACTGACGCAGCATGGCGGTCAGGCCGCTGATCGCGTCGCTGCTGGCGTCGGGGGCCTCGACGAGCACCACCGACTCGCCCTCCAGCAGGTGACCGATCAGCCGCGCCGCGCCGGCCTGGGCGAACGCCTGGTCGGCCGTGACCTGCTGCTGCAGCGTTCTTGTTCTGCTGGCTCAGGTTCTTGTTCTGCTGGGTCACGGCGGACGCGGCCTTGCGCAGGAACTGCTCGGTGGTCGGCTGCAGCTCGTTCGCGCCGATCACGATGCCGATGGCCAGGGCCAGGAAGACGGCGATGATCGAGACCAGGTGGTACCGGAAATCGATCACTAGAAGAGTCCAGTTAGCCAGTACCGCAGCTGGTCTAGTCGCCACGCCGAGGTATTCCAGGTAGGTGGGGCCAACAGGCAGGGACAGCACCGCGACCAGGATCGTGACCGCGGCCGCCAGCGCCAGCAGGACAAGCGCCCGGCCGGAGATCCGGCTCTGGTACAGGCGGCTGACCCCTTTGGCGTCGACGATCTTGTCGCCCACCCGGATCCGGGTCAGGACAGCACTGGCCATTCCTGACCGGCCCTTGTCGAGGAACTCTACCAGCGAGAATCGCATGCCGACCGTGACGATCAGGCTCGCCGCCGCCCTCGTCGGCCAGCAGCACGGCCACATCCTCGCTGGTACCGGTGGCCGGGCAGGTCACCGACTCCAGGCCCAGGTCCTGCACCCGGGGCAGGCCGGGCGCGAAGCCGTTGCGGTAGGCGTGCACGACGATCTCGGCGCCGCTGAGCAGGGCCCGGTCGGAGACCGAGTCCATGTCGCCGACGATCAGGTCCGGCCGGTAGCCGGCATCCAGCAGCGCGTTCGCCCCGCCGTCCACGCCGATCATGCACCGGCTTGAACTCGCGGATGTAGGCGCGCAGCGCCTGCAGGTCCTCGCGGTGCCGGTAGCCGCGCGCGACGACCAGCGCGTGCCGGCCCTCCAGCTTCGTGCTCAGCTCCGGGAGCCGGATCCCGTCGATGAGCAGCTCGGAGTCCCGGTCGATGTACTCCATGGTGTTGGCGACGAACGCCTTGAGCTGCTCGGCCAGGCCGTCCTTGGCGCTGGCCATGTCGGTCGCCACCGTCTGCGCCGTCTGGACGTTGCCCTTGGCCGCGACGGCCTCGCCCGACATACAGGGTGTCGCCGTCCAGCCGGACGGGCTGGCCCTCGCGGACCTCGTCGAACACCTCGGGGCCGACATCATCGACCAGCGGGATGCCCGCCTCGACCAGCAACTGCGGGCCGAGATTGGGGTACCGGCCGCTGATGCTGGGGGCCGCGTTGACCACGGCCGCCACCTGCAGGCTGATCAGCGTCTCGGCGCTGACCCGGTCCAGGTCAGCGTGGTCGATGATGGCGATCTCGCCCGGCTCCAGGCGCCGGGTCAGGTTCTTGGTCCGGTGATCAAGGCGAGCGAGGCCGCACACCCCCGGCAGGTCCCCTGACCTGGACCGGCGTGCTCCCGAAAGACTGCGTTTCGGCGCCTTCATTGAATAGCAAGTTTGCCAGATCTTGCCGGTTCCGGGGTCCGGCCCGCCCCGGTCAGGATCTCGGGGCCGCCGCCTCCCGCTCGGCGGCGGCCGCCGCGAGCAGCTCGCCGGCGTGCGCACGGCCGAACTCGGAGTCCTCCAGGCCCGCCAGCATCCGGGACAGCTCACGCACCCGGCCCTCGTCATCCAGCCGGGTGATGCCGCTGCTGACCACCGCCCCGGTGTCCGATTTCTCCACCACCAGGTGGGTATCGGCGAACGCGGCGACCTGCGGCAGGTGCGTGACGACGATGACCTGGGCCAGCCGGGCCAGCCGGGCCAGCCGCCGGCCGATCTCGACCGCGGCCTTGCCGCCGACCCCGGCATCGACCTCGTCGAACACGAACGTCGGCACCGGGTCCGCGCCGGCGAACACGACCTCGATCGCCAGCATGACCCGCGACAGCTCGCCGCCGGAGGCGCCCTTGGCCAGCGGCAGGGCCGGCGAGCCCGGATGGGCGGCCAGCCGGATCTCGACCTCGTCCGCGCCGTGCGGGCCGAAATCCGGCGGCCGGGGTCACGGCCACCGACAAGCCGTGGCGTGCGGCATGGCCAGGGCGGCCAGCTCCGCGGTGACCTCGGCCGCGAACCGCCCGGCTGTCTGCGTCCGGGCCTGCGATCAGCTGCGCGGCCAGCCCGGCGACGGTCTCGGCCAGCCGGCCGCCTGCGCGGCCAGCGCGGCGATCGTGTCGTCGTCGCTGTCCAGGTCGCCCAGCCGGGCCGCCGCCGCGTGGGCCCAGGCCAGCACGGCGGCCAGCGGGCTGGCCGGCCGGGTCACGCCGGGCTGGTCCGCGGCGGGCTGGCCGCCGGCCGCCCGACTGTCCGCCGCGCCTCGGTGCCGGCCGCGGCCGGCTCAGCGTCCGGGCCGGCTGCTGCGCCGCCCGGCGGGCTGGCCGGGCCGGGCCCGGCCGTCACGCCCGCTCCGGCCGCGCTGGCCGCGCTGGCCGACAGCTCCGGCTCGGCCGGGGCGACCACCTCGCCGGCACCAGGGCGCCCGGCCCGTAGCGCCCGGACCAGCCGGGCCAGCTCGGCCCGGCGGTCCTGGACCGCGGCCAGCCGGGCCGGGTCGGCCTCCACTGACTGCGCGTAGGAGGCCAGCTCGGCGGCGACGTCGGAGACCAGGTAGGCGGCCTCGGATACCCGGGTGCCGAGCGCGGCCAGCTTCGGGTCATGATGCGCCGCGGCCTCCAGCGCCTGCCGGGCGGTGCCCAGCAGGGTCATCGCGTCGGCCGCCTCGTACTGCCGCTGGACGGGTCGCCGAGCAGCGCCTCGTGCGCGCTGGTGGCCGCCGAGTGCAGCGCGTCGGCGTTGGCCAGCCGGTCGTCTTCCTCGCGCAGCTCGATGTCCTCGCCCTCGGCCGGGCTGACCCGCTCCACCTCGCCAGCCCGCGGCGCAGCTCCTCAGCCTCGCGGGC
Source organism: uncultured Actinomycetota bacterium (assembly GCA_963780555.1). Classification (GTDB taxonomy): domain Bacteria; phylum Actinomycetota; class Actinomycetes; order Streptosporangiales; family Streptosporangiaceae; genus DASUBV01. The sequence continues at coordinate 3,492,190 of CAWACD010000002.1, forward strand.
CCGCTCGCGCGCCTGGGTGGTCAGCTCGGTCAGCTCGGCCTGCACCTGCTGGTGCTCGCCGGTAGGCGCGCTGGTAGCTGCCGAGCAGGTCGGCGAACTCCGGCCCGGCGAACCGGTCCAGGGCCTCGCGCTGCCGGCCGGCCCGCAGCAGCTGCTGCTGGTCGGACTGGCCGTGCACGGCGACCAGGTCCTCGGACAGGTAGGTCAGCAGCGACACCGGCACCGAGCGGCCGCCCGCGGTCGCGCGCGACCGGCCCTCGGCGCTCACCGAGCGGCCCAGCAGCAGCGTGCTGCCCTGGTCGTCCAGGTCGCCGCCGGCCTCCTCGACCTGGCGGGCCACCGGTCCCGTCCGGGTCGACCCGCAGCCGGCCCTCGACCGCCGCGCGGTCCGCGCCCGGCCGCACCCGCGACGGGTCGGCCCGGCCGCCGAACAGCAGGCCCAGGCCGGTGACGACCATCGTCTTGCCGGCGCCGGTCTCGCCGGTGACCACGTTGAAGCCGCCCGAGAACTCAAGAACGGCGTCGTCGATCACGCCCAGCCTGGTGATCCGTACTTCCTCAAGCATCGCCGCCCGGCTCCTCGTCTTCCTGGCGCCACCGTGCTCTCGGCCTCGCTGCCAGGCTGGCGGCACCGCGGCCGCGCCAGCCCGTGACCGGCAGCCCGAACTTCTGCACGAGCCGGTCGGTGAACGGCGCGCCGGTCTCAGCGCCACCAGCACCCGCCGCGGCGTCCAGCCGGGCCAGCAGGACCGGCCTGGTGCCCCGCCGGACCTCGACGCGCGCGCCGGGTGGCAGATCGACCTTACGTCGCCCATCGCACCACAGAACAGCACCGGACGTCTCAGATTGGCCGCCCGCCGGGCGCGCCGGCCCGGCACCTGGCTGCGCGCCGGCCACGTCGGCCACGCCGGCCGAGCCGTGCCCGAGCAGCTCGGCCGCGAGCACCGACCGCGGCGAGACCACCATCGGTCCGGCGAACAGCGCGTGCGCGCAGATCGGCACCATCAGCAGCGCCTCGACCTCGGGCCAGACCACCGGGCCGCCCGCCGAGAACGCGTACGCCGTGGAGCCGGTCGGGGTCGCGAACACCACGCCGTCGCAGCCGTACCGGGACAGCGGCCGGCCGTCGACCTCGATGACCAGCGTCGAGCATCCGCTCCCGGGCGGCCTTCTCCACGGTCGCCTCGTTCAGCGCCCAGGTGCTGCGCAAGCACGGCGCCGTTGGTCCGCACCGACACGTCGACCGTCATCCGCTGCTCGACCGAGTACTCTCCCGGCCACGCACCTGGTCGACCGCGTCGGACAGGTCCTCGGGCTCGGCCTCGGCCAGGAAGCCGACATGGCCGAGGTTGACCCCGAGCAGCGGGACGCCGGCGCCGCGGGCCAGCTCGGCCGCGCGCAGCAGCGTGCCGTCGCCGCCGATCACCACGACCATCTCCGCGCCGGCCGCGGCCGCGGCGGAGACGGGCACGGCCGCGGCAGCGCGGGCAGTTCAGCTCGGCCGCCTCGGGCTCCAGGACGCGCACGGCGACCCCGGCCGCGGTCAGCCGGCTCGATCACCACCCGGGCAATGCGCCGGGCGGCGGGCCGGCCGGTGTGCGCGACCAGCAGCATGGTCCGGCTCGGCTCCCCGGCCCGGCCCGCCGCCGGAGTCCCGGCCGCGCCTGTCGCGGCGCTCACTGCGGGCCCGCCGCGACGGCTCGGTCGCAGCTGCTCGTCATCCAGCGGCGGCGCGCCCCGGTCGCAGCCACAGGAAGTACTCCACGTTCCCGGACGGGCCAGGCAGCGGGCTGGCGGTGATCCCGGCCACGCCCAGCCCCAGCCCGGCCGCGGCCGCGGCTACGGTCTGGACCGCCGCCGCGCGCAGCTGCGGGATCGCGGACCACGCCGCCCTTGCCGACCTTGCCCTTGCCCACCTCGAACTGCGGCTTCACCATGCAGCACGAAGTCGGCGCCGGGCGCGGCGCAGGCGGCCAGCGCCGGGAGCACGAGGGTGAGCGAGATGAACGACAGGTCGGCGGTGACCACGCTCCGGCGGCGGGGCGACCTGCTCAGGCTGCAGGCCGCGCACGTTCACCCGGTCCAGCACGGTGACCCGCGGGTCGGTGCGCAGCGACCAGGCGAGCTGGCCGTAGCCCACATCCGACGGCGACCACGTGGGCGGCGCCGGCGGCCAGCAGCACATCGGTGAAGCCGCCGGTGGACGCGCCAGCGTCCAGGCAGCGGCGCCCGGCGACCACCAGCCCGCCGAAGGCGGCGAGCGCGCCCGCCAGCTTGTGGCCGCCGCGGGACACGTACTCCGGGCCGGCGCCGGCGTCCCGGACGGTGATCGGGGCGTCCCCGCCCACCTGGGTGGCAGCCTTGGCCGCCGGGGTTCCGCCCACCTCGACGCGGCCGGCCGCGATCAGCTCCGCGGCCTGCTCCCGCGACCGGGCCAGCCCGCGGCGGACCAGTTCGGCATCAAGCCGCAGCCTCCGGCTCATCAGGACCGCTCTCAGCTCGCTCAGCTGCCATCCCGGCCGGCAGGCCCGCCTGCCGGGCCGGATCGAAGCTCGGTCAGGACCTCGCTGAGCTGGGTATGCACCTGCTCGAACACGGCGGGATGCTCCGTCACGGGCAGCTCGGTGAGATCGTCGAGCAGGCTGAGCGCGGCATCTACCCGGGCCTCCCCGGTCTCGGGCCGCGGCACGCCGGGGGGCGGGCTGGGCCGCTCGTGCGGGCCCGGAGGCGCGGCCAGGGTCGGGCGCCAGGCTGCGCCGCCCGGCTGCTCCTTCCCGGACTGCGGCGGCGGAAGTTCCTGCGGTTCGGGGGCGCCGGGCCAGCCTGGCTCGCGGGCGCCGTTCTCGTCCTGCATCAGTCCCTCTTCTCGGGCCGGCCGGCGAGCCGGCGGAGGCGCTGCTGCGCGCCCCCGTCTGGAACGCTACCGTCCGAGGGCGCCCGCTCGCTGCATCCGGTGGCGGCGCGGCCCCGGGTCAGGCGGCCCCGGCCCGGGCGGCGCGATCCCGGGCCCGTGGCCGCCCCGCGGTCCGGGCCGGGCCGCGGCCAGCTGACAATGATCGGGAAAGCGAGGGAGCTGATGGCAACAGAGCAGGACTGCCGGGCGGCCCTGGAGAGCCTGACCGGGCGGATCGCGAGCATGAGCGCGGCCGACCGGGCCGCGAACCTGGCCGACCGGACACTGAGCCTCCGCGTACCGGATCTCGGGGTGACCTTCTGGACCCGGCTGGGCCCCGACGGTGCCGACCCGGTCACCGCGCCGCCCGGCCCCGAGGCCCGGGCGCAGATCCGGTTCATCGCGAACAGCGATGACGTGGTCGCCGTCGCGGCCGACCCGGGGAGCTTCGCGCGCGCCTGGCTGACCGGGCGGCTGAAAGTCGAGGGCAGCGTCCTGGACCTGCTGCGCCTGCGCAAGTTCATGTAACGGGCACTCGCCGGCTCCGGCCCGGCCGCCGGGCCCGCGGGACCGGATGTCTTCAGCAGCTGGCACTGTGGGGACATGCAGAGCGTGTATGAGGCCGCGGGCGGCAGCGCGGGCCTGCTCCGCCTGGCGCAGGCGTGGCACGCCCGGGTCCTGGCCGACCAGGAAGTCAGTCATGCCTTCAGCCACGGGTACCACCCGCAGCACAGCGAGCGGCTGGCCGCCTACTGGGCCGAGGCGCTGGGCGGGCCGCCCGCCTACTCGGGCAGTCTCGGGGACGAAAGCTCGGTCGTGCGGATGCACAGCGGCAACGGCCCGCACCCGGAGATGGACCGGCGCGCGATCGAGTGCTTCGACCAGGCGCTGCGGGATGTCGGCACCGAGCCGGCCGGGCCGCTGGGGCAGGTGCTGCATGACTACTTCGCCTGGGCCACCACGACAACCCTGTCCCGCTATCACCAGTCGGCCGGCGACGTTCCCGACGGCCTGAGCATCCCGCACTGGTCCTGGGACGGGCTGCACAGCTGAGCCGCGGCAGCGCCCCGCAGCGCGGCGCGCCATCCGCCAGCGCGGGCGCCGGCGAGCGGGAGCCAGCGGGCGGCCGCCGGTGGCATGCTGGGGGCTATGCCCGAGGGGGATACCGTCTGGCGCGCTGCGCGGCAGTTGCACCGCGCGCTGGCCGGCCAGGTGCTGACCCGCAGCGACTTCCGGGTTCCCCGGTATGCCACCACCGAGCTGGCCGGGCGGCTGGTCCGCGAGGCAGTGCCGCGCGGCAAGCACCTGCTGATCCGGGTCGACGGCGACGTGACCGTCCACACGCACCTGAAGATGGACGGCATCTGGCGGATCCGCCCGGCCGCCGGAACCAGCTCCGGCTACTTCCCGCGCGATCACCGGATCCGGCTGATCCTGGCCAACCAGCGCTGGGTAGCGACGGGTTACCGGCTCGGCATCGTCGAGGTGCTGGCCACCAGCGCGGAGCACCGGGCCGTCGGGCACCTCGGCCCGGACCTGCTCGGCCCGGACTGGGACACCGCCGAGGCCGTCCGCCGGCTCGCCGCCGACCCGGCCCGGACGGCCGCCGAGGCCCTGCTGGACCAGCGCAACCTGGCCGGCATCGGCAACGTGTACAAGTCCGAGATCCTGTTCCTGCGCGGCATCCACCCGTGGCGCCCCATGGGCGAGGTCGATGACCTGGCCGGCCTGGTCGAGCTGGCCCGGCGGGTGCTGGAGGACAACAAGGAGCGCATCGACCGCGTGCTCACCGGCAGCGACACGCGCGGCGAGCGGACCTGGGTGTACGGCCGGCGTCACCAGCCGTGCCGCCGCTGCGGCACGCCGGTCCGGTCGGGCGAGCTCGGCCCGGTCACCGAGGAGCGCGTGACCTACTGGTGCCCGCACTGCCAGCCAGCGGCATCGGCGGCCGGCTGACCCCGCCGGTCATGGACTAGATTCGGCGCGTGGACAGCGCCCCCCGCCCGTTTAGTCCGGCACCCGTCCTGGCCGCCCGGGACGTGGACCTGGTCCGGGACGGCCGGGACCTGCTCAGCGGCATCACCGTCACGGTGCGGGCCGGCGAGCAGTGGGCGCTGCTGGGACCGAACGGCGCGGGCAAGAGCACGCTGCTGCGGATCCTGGCCAGCTACGCGCACCCGACCCGGGGCCAGGTCGACATCCTGGGCCGCCCGGCTCGGCCGGGTTAACGTCTTCGAGCTGCGGCCGCAGATCGGCTACGTCACCTCCCACCATCCGCTGACCTCGGCGCGAACTGTTACCGAGGTCATCCTGACCGGCGCCACCGGCACCATCGAGATCGCCGCCCGATGGACCCCCAGCCCAGCCGAGCTGGCCCGCGCCAGCGAGCTCGGCCAGCTGCTGGGCCTGGGCGGGGTCGCCGGGCAGCGCTGGCCGGTGCTGTCCCAGGGTGAGCGCAGCCGGACCCTGATCGCCCGCGCGCTGATGGCCCGGCCGCGGATCCTGCTGCTGGACGAGCCGGCCGCCGGCCTGGACATCGGCGGCCGGGAGCAGCTCCTGGAGAGCCTGGCCAGCCTGCGCGCCAGCCAGCCGGATCTGGCCACCGTGCTGGTCACTCACCACCTGGAAGAGCTGCCGCCGAGCATCACCCACGCGGTGCTGCTGCGCGGCGGCCGCCTCCTGGCCGCCGGGCCGGCCCCCGAGGTGCTCACCACCGAGCTGGTCAGCACCTGCTTCGACTACCCGGTCGCCATTGCCCGGCAGGCCGGCCGCTGGGCATCGGTCGCGCGCGCCGCTACCTGAGCATCGCCCTGGCTCAGTGCGCCGAGACCCAGCTGGCTGACGCTTCTTGCTGTTATCAAGGAACGGGTGGCCCCGGCTGGGCAGACGGATGGTCCGGCTGGGCGGAAACGGATAGCGCGGCCGGGATGTGGCCCGGCAGACTCAGCAGAACCGCCCCAGCGGCGTGTTAGGTGTATGCCGAGGACCTGGATGGACGACCGCGCGAGCAGGGCGGCATCAGTAACGTCGCCGGGCGAGCCGCTGCCGGATGGCCCGACGCTGCCGGGAGCCGGCCCCGCGGGGGCGGATGCTGTCGTCCAGGAGCTGTACCGGGCGCACGCCCTGACCCTGGTCCGGCTCGCGCACATGCTCGTCCGCGACCGCGAGAGCGCCGAGGACATCGTCCAGGACGCGTTCGTGCGGCTGTACCGGGCGCTGCCCCGGCTGCACGACCACGACCAGGTGCTGCCCTACCTGCGCACCATCGTCATCAACGGCTGCCGCTCCGCGCTGCGCGGGCGGCAGCGGGCGGCCCGGCGCCGCGTCGAGCATGACCCGCCCGGAGCCTCAGCCGAGGCGGCCGTACTGCTCAGCGAGGACCGGCAGGCGGTCTTCGCGGCGCTGGCGCGGCTGCCGCGCCGGTCCCGCGAGGTGCTGGTGCTGCGCTTCTACCTGGAGCTGTCCGACGCCGAGATCGCCGCTGCCCTCGGGGTGAGCCGCGGAACGGTGTCGTCAACCGCGTCCCGCGCCGTGGCCGCGCTCGGCCGCGAGCTGCGCAAGCTGGAGGAGGACCTTTGACTACTCTCCGCCCTGAAGGGCAAGGATTCCGGCCCTCGCGGGCAGGGGTTCCTGTTTCACCGCAGTCTGCACGGGAGGAGTTGCCTGCCCGTGTCTGACGTCCGCTCCGCAGGCATCGCCGCCGTCTCCGGCGGCTGCCGCCAGCCCGGCGGCAAGAATGTTCCTCGCGGCGTTGATGTCCCGGTCGTGCCGGGTGCCGCAGCCAGGGCACGTCCACTCGCGCGTCCCAAGGGAGAGTTCAGAGAGCAGGAAGCCGCACGCCGAGCACGTCTTGCTGGACGGATACCAGCGGCCGGCGACAACGATCACTCGGCCGCGCTGCTGAGCTTTGTACTCCAGTTGACGCCGGAACTCGGCCCACCCCGAGCAGGAGATGGCGCGGGCCAGCTTCCGGTTACGGACCATGTTGCTCACGGCCAGGTCCTCAATGGCCATGACGTCGAATTTCCGGATCAGGTTCGTGCTCGCTTTATGCAGGAAGTCGCGGCGCGCGTCCGCCACGCGGGCGTGCGCGCGGGCGACCTTTCGGGCGGCCTTCGCCCGGTTGGCGGAGCCTTTCTGGCAGCGGGCCAGCCGCCGCTGGTACCGCTTGAGCCGCCGGTCGCGCCGGTCCATGTGCCGGGGATGCGGGATCCGCGGCCCGTCCGACAGAACCGCGAAGTCTTTAAGGCCAAGGTCGATGCCCGCCGCCTGGCCCGTGGCGGGCAGCGGCACCTGGTCCGGGACCTGCGCGTGGAAGGTCACGAACCACCGGCCAGCCGGGTCGCGGGTCACGGTCACCGACGTGGGGTTCAGCATGGTGAGGTCGATATCCGGCCAGGTCCAGATCACGGGCAGTGGCCCGTTCATCTTGGCCAGCAGCAGATCTGTGCCCTTCATCCGGAACGCCGACCGGGTCCAGGTGGCGGACTGGCGGCCGTGCCGGGACTTGAACCGCGGGTAGCGGGCCCGGCGGGCGAGGAACGCCTGGAATGCAGCGTGCTGGTGGCGCAGCGTCTGCTGCAGCGGAACGCTGGACACCTCGTTCAGCCACGCCAGTTCCGGGTCGCGTTTCATCGCGGTCAGCGCCCGGTCTGTCTGGGCGTACGACGTCGACTTTCGCCCGGCAGCGTAGCTGGCCTGCCGGGCAGCGAGGGTCCGGTTCCAGACCACGCGCGCGCACCCGAACGTCCGGTTGAGCATCGCCTGCTGGACTGCATCGGGGTACGCCCGGCAACGGTATGCCGTCCTCACCTTTCTATAATTGCACTAATTGCTCTAAGAGCACGAAAGGCGCGCCGCATGCACTGCCCGAGCATCCCGCCCCGCCGCGCGGACCGCCGAAATCCCTTCCGGACCGAAGGCCGGGGCCTCCTCCGGGGGTCTCGGTGACGACCACCGAGGACCGGCTGCGTGACGCCTTCCTGGCCGACGCCGGCACCATCCAGCCCGGCACCCTCCGGGCCGCGCCAGCCGCGCCGGAGGCTGCCCGGCGGGTCGGCCGGCCGCACGCTGGCCAGCCGCCGAAGAAGGCCCGCACACTCCCGGCGGGCCCCGGCGCGAGCGCGGCCCGCTCCGGCCATGGCTGTTCCGGCCAGGGCGAGCGCGCGGCCCGCGGCTCGCGGGCGGCCCCGTCGGCTGGGTGCGTTCCCGGCCGGCCGTGGCCGCGCTGGCTGCCGCCGCGACGGTGATCGCGATTGCCGTCGCCGCCACGGTGGCCGGCACCTCCGGCGGCCCGCGGCCCGGCGCGCTCAATGCCCTCGGCGGGCCACCGCCGCCCGCGCCTCGCTACCTCATCGGCCTGGCCCGCGCCGGCCTGTCCGTCTACAACGCTCAGACTGGCCGGCGGGTCAGCGTCATCGCGAAGCCGGGCCACGGCGCGATTTTCATCGCCGCCGTGGCCACCGCCCCCGGCCGGTTCGTGGTAGCGACCGGAAGCACTCAGGGCTGCACCAGCCGGCTCTACCGGCTGACGCTGACCAGGCGCGGCAGGCTGGACCGGCTGGACCCGCTGCCCGGCGGCCGGATCGGCGGCATGCTGACCTCGCCCAGCCTCGCCCTGGCGGCCAGCGCCGGCGGCCGGGTGATCGGGTACGCCGCCAGCCACTGCAACGCCAAGCCAGGCTGGCTGGAAGTGCTGCGCCCGGCGACCGGGCAGAAGCGCCGCTGGCCGCTGAAGTCCGAGGGCCTGATGAGCATGGCCATGTCGCCGGACGGGCAGCGCCTGTACTTCGACTACTCCGCCGGGTTCGGCGGTGACGGCACGATCCGGGTGCTGCGCACCAGCGCGCCGGCCGGGCCGATGACCGAGCGGTCCAGGATCGTGCTGCCAGCCAGCAGCGGCGTGGACAGCGCGGGCGGCATTGCCCTGGCCGGGCACGGCAGGGTCCTGCTGGCCTGCACGGAGGTGCAGCACACCGCTTACCTGACCGCCTACAGCGCAGCAACCAGCGGCGAGCTCGGCGTCCTGCATACCTGGTACCACGTCGACGTGGCCCCGTGCACGCCGACCACCGCTGCCTCCGGCGGCTACGTGCTGATCACCGACGTCGGCACGCACCCCTGGCGGGTGCAGCTGAGCTCCGGTCACGCCCGGCAGCTGCCGATCGGCACCGATGAGGATCCGGTCGGCCCCGTCGCCTGGTGAGCTGGCCGGGCCGGTCAAGACGGCAGGTCGAGGCCCTGGACGGCGTCGGCAGCCTGTTCGGGGCTGAGCTCCGGGCCCGACCACGCCGCCCCGCACAGGGCCCGCAGGCCGTCCAGCGAGTCACCCGAGCCAGACAGGCTCAGCTTGCCCGAGTCCGCAGCACGGCGGGCCGTCCAGCCGCCGCAGCTGAATCCGCTGTCCTCGGCGGTCACGCCGGGATGGGCGGTCAGCAGGCCGCTCAGGTCGGCGCGCCAGGTAGGTGGGCCGCTGGCCGGCCGGGGCCAGCAGGGCCTCGGCCGGACCGGTGACGCCGGTCAGCACCAGCAGGCTGTCGGTCTTAGCCGCGGACCGCGCCCTCGATGTCGGTGTCCAGCCGGTCGCCGACGACCAGCGGGCGGGTCGCGCCGGTCCGCTCGACCGCCTCGGCGTGCAGCGGCGGCTCGGGCTTGCCCGGCCACCTCCGGCCGGCACCCGGTCGCGGTGGTCAGCAGCGCGATCAGCGAGCCGTTGCCCGGCTGCAGGCCGCGCGGCGAGGGCAGGGTCGCGTCGGCGTTGGACGCCACGTACAGCGCGCCCGCCCGGATGGCGAGGGCCGCCTCGGTGAGCAGGCTGTAGCTGATGTCCGGCGCGAACCCCTGCACGACGGCAGCCGGGCGCTCGGCGGCGACCGACACCGGCCGCAGGCCTCGCTCGCGCAGCGCCAGGCGCAGCCCCATGCCGCCCGCTACCAGTACCGGCGAGCCGGGCGGCAGCCGCTCAGCGAGCAGCCGGGCCGCCGCCTGCGCGGAGGTGACGATGTCCGCCGGCGGCGGCCGGCACGCCGAGGGTGGTGAGCTGATGCGGCGATGCGCGGACGGGGAGCGCGAGGCATTGTTGGTCACGTAGGCCAGCCGCATCCCGGCCTGCGCGGCCTGGCCGAGGGCCTCGGCGGCGCCGGGGATGGCCTTGCCGCCCAGGTAGACCACCCCGTCCAGGTCCAGCAGGGCGGCGTCGTAGGTCGTGCAGAGCGGGCCGGAGCTGGCCCGGGGGGCGTCGCGGCCCGCGCCGGGCGCGGTGGCCTGCGGGGAGCTGCCGGGCCGGCCGTGTCGTTATGGGTCAATCCGGGCTTTCCTCCCTGAGCCGGTTCCGCGCGCTCAGTGTCGCACGGACGCTGCGCAGGGCGTCGGTGTAGTGCCGCAGGTTGGGCCGCATGGCGGCGGCCAGGGCCAGGTGCTCGGCGGCGCCGCCGTGATCGCCGGTGCGGGCCAGCGCCAGGCCGAGCCCGAACTGGGCGTAGTCGTCGGCCGGGCTGGCCTCGACGATCAGCCGGAAATTGCCGGCCGCGGCGGCGTACTGGCCGGCGTCGAACTGGGCCCGGGCCAGCGCCTCCAGGACGCTGCGGGAGCTCGGCTCGGCGGCCGCGGCCCGGGCCAGGAGCTGGGCGGCGGCCGCGGCGGACGCCGCGGTTCAGCAGCTCAAGGCCGCGCTGATAGAGCCCGTAGGTGTCACTGTCATCAACGGCCGGGCCGGAATTCGCGAACGGTTCACCTGGCGCTGGCTGCCCGTTTGAGCTGCTGTTTACCGGGTGATCGGGGTTGTGCGGCTCATATCCGGCAGCGACCTCCTGCGCCGGTCGGGAATCGCGGCCGCCATCTGATCCTTCAGACATACGTGCAGATCCTTCCGTCCAGCCAACCGCCAGCAGGCCAGGCAACGCCCGGCCTCGTGCTGGCGCCGTTCCGTGGCGTCCGCTACTCCCAGGACCGGGTCAGCGGGCTCGCCGAGGTCACCTCTCCACCGTACGACGTCATCGCGGGCGATAACGAGGACCAGTTGCTGGCCGCCGACCCGCATAACATCGTGCGGATCATCCGGCCGCGGCATGCCGCCGGGCCAGCCGGGCACCCCGTGGCAGGATGCCGCCGACAGCCTGACCGACTGGCTGGCCGAGGCGATCCTGCTCCCGGACGGCCGGCCCGCCCTGTACGTGTACGAGCAGCTGACACCCGCCCTGGGCAGCATGCCGGGGCTGCTGCAGCGCGGCCTGATCGGGGCCGTCCGGCTGGTTCCGCGCGAGGCCGGGATCGTCCAGCCGCATGAGGCGGTGGCACCGGGCCCGGTGACCGGGCGGCTGGCTGCTGATGGAGGCGACCCAGGCCAACCTGGAGCCGATCTTCCTGCTCTACGACGGGGCGGCCAAGGCCGGTGACGGGCTGGCCGGCCCGGACGCCCTGGCGGGCCCCGGCGCGGATCCGGGCCAGCCCGGGGCCGCGACCCGCATCGTCACCGAGGTGGCCGTGACCCGGCCGCCGCTGGCGGAGGCCAGCACGGCCGACGGCATCCGGCACCGGCTGTGGGCCGTGACCGACCCGGCCGAGCTGGCTGAGATCGCCGCCGACCTGGAGCCGCGGACCGCGCTGATTGCCGACGGTCACCACCGCTACGCGGCCTACCTGGAGCTGCAGGAGCGGCGGCGGATCGGCCGGCGACGGCGCCGGGCCGTGGGACTACGGGCTGGCCCTGCTGGTCGACTCGGCCGCCTACCCGCCGCACGTCGGGGCGATCCACCGGGTCATCCCCGGCCTGGACACCGGCCAGGCGATCAGGCTGGCCGCGGGCGCGTTCACGGTCCGGGAGCTGCCCGGCGGCACCGCGGACCTGACCGCCGCCGTGCAGCAGCTGGACGCGGCCGCGCGGCGCGGGGTGGCGTTCCTGGTCGCCGGGGACGGCCGTGCGGCCCTGCTGACCGACCCGGACCCCGCGCAGCTGGCCGCGGCCATGGCGGGCCAGCCGGGCTGTGGGAGCGGCTGCCCGCCGCGGTGCTGCAGGAGCTGCTCATGGACCGGATGTGGCAGATGCGCGATGACGAGGCACGGTCCGGGTCATCCACGACCCGGAGACGGCGCTCCGCGCGGCGGCCGAGGCGCCGGGCACGACGACGGTGCTGTGCTCCCCGATGACCGCAGCCGACGTCTATGAGGTGGCGGCGAGGGCGCGGATTGTCCCGCGTAAATCGACATCTTTCGGGCCTAAGCCGCGCACCGGGCTGGTGATCCGCATGTTCGCTCAGGGCTGAATCCGCGGGCGCACGCGCAACCCGGGATGCGACATGTCCACATGAGCGACGCTGAGACCGCTGTGTCCGCCGGTGCCCCCGGCCGACGTCATCACCGAGCTCGGGCCACGAGGTGTTCCAGATCGACACCCGGATGGCCGGCGTACGACGGCATCACCGCGGGCTACCTCATCCGCGGCGACCGGCCGTGCCTGGTGGAGACCGGAACGGCGCCGTCGGCGCCGATTGTCCGGGACGCGCTGGCCGCGCTCGGCGTCGGGCCCCGGCGACCTGGCAACCGTGGTGGTCACCCACATTCACCTGGACCACGCGGGCGGCACCGGCGACATCGCGCAGATGTTCCCCGGCGCCGAGGTGGTCGTGCACGAGCTCGGCGCCCGGCACCTGGCCGACCCGTCCCGGCTGATGGCCAGCGCGCGGATGGTGTACGGCGACGAGCTGGACGGGCTGTTCGGCGCGCTGGCGCCGACGCCGGCCGACCGGATCCGGGCCGTGGAGCGGACCGGCGTGGTCGACCTGGGCGGCGGGCGGCGGCTGGAGAGCCACTACTCCCCCGGCCACGCGCAGGCATCACGTCGGCCTGGTCGACTCGGTCAGCGGCGACCTGTACGTGGGTGACGCGGCGGGCATCTACATCCAGGAGACCGGCGACATGCGGCCGGCCACCCCGCCGCCGGATTTCGACCTGAACGTGGCCCTGGAGTCGCTGCGTACCTTTGCCGCGCTGCAGCCTGCCCGGCTGCTGTTCAGCCACTTCGGCCCGGTCACGGCAGTCGAGCAGACGCTGGAGCGCTCGGCGGAGGAGATCAGCCTCTGGGTGGCCGAGACCCGCCGGGCCCGCAGCGCGGGGATGGACCTGGACCACGCGGCGGCCATGGTGGCCGAGCGCACCCGGGAGCGCTACGCCGTGCTGGCCGCGGACGCCGACCCGGAGCTGGCCGCGAAGTTCGACCGGATCAGCGGCGCGGCCGCGAACGTGGCCGGGATCATGCACTGGCTGGACAAGGCCGAGCAGGCCTGACGCCCGGCCGCGGTACCGCCGGCAGCCGCCCGAACGAGCCGCGCGGTCGTCCGGGTAACGGCGGGCCGGCTAGGCGCCGTGGGTGCCGGAGCTGACCTGCCCGGCGTCGGTCTCCGTTGTGTCCTGCCCCGCGGTGTCCTGCTCCGCAGCGGCGCTTCCGGGATCACCGGCAGCGGCGTCGCCTTCGGCGGAGTCGCCGGCGGCGGAAACGTCAGCTCGGTCCTGATCCGCGAGGTCGTCTGCCCGGATCGTCGTCCTCGTCGTCCGCGTCGTCCTCGACGTCGAGTCCTCCGGATCGTCGGTGCGATCGCTGTCGTCCTGGTCCTGGTCCGCCAGATCGTCGTCCTCGAGGTCCTCGTCGTCGGCGAGATCCTCGTCGTCCAGGTCCTCGTCGTCCTCGTCGCCGTCGTCCCGGCGCTGGCGTCAGCGGCGTCTGGCGTCTGACGTCCGGCTGGTCGCCCTCCGGCGTGTCCTCGTCCTCGTCGTCGGACTCTTGCAGGTCCTCGAACAGGACCTCGTCGAGTTCGTCCACCCGGTCGGCAGCGTCAGTCTCGCCCGACCGGTCGGCGGCCGCTGCACGGGCGAACCAGCCCCGCGCTTCCTCCTCGCGGCCGGCGTCCAGGAGTGCGTCGGCGTAGGCGTAGTACAGCCGTGCCTGCCCGGCCCGGCTGCGCTTAGCGGTGAGCTCTGGCACCTGAAGGGCCACCACAGCGGCATCCGGCAGGCCCTGGTCGCGGCGGATGCCCGACTCGACGATGGCGAGCTCGAGCTGGGTCGCCCGGTCCGCCGCCCGCGCTTCGGGACCGGTGACAATCTCCAGCGCCCGGTCCAGGCGGTCGAGGCCGCGCTCGCAGTCGGCCATCAGCGGCAGGTAACTCGACCGGCCGGTCAGGCGCCGCGCGGCGCGGAACTCAGCTAGCGCGTCGGACCACTGGCTGGCCTGATAGGCGGCGATGGCACAGGTCTCCCGGACGATACCCACCCGGGCAGCTAGCTCCCGGGCCGCCACCGCGTACTGGTAGGCGCGCTCGGAGTCCTCCTCCAGCCCGGCAGCGACAAGGTAGCGCGCCACGACCTCGGCCAGGTCACCGGGCAGGGTACGCAGCTCGGCCAGGGCCTCCGGGTCCAGCTGCTCAGCAGTGATGCCGTCCGGGACCCGGATCAGCCCGCCACTACCGCCGCGTGCCCGGCTGCCACCATCAGCAGCGCCGGCGCCACCGCGTGCGGGCGGGCCGCCGTCGCCACGGCCGCGGTAGGGCCGTGCGCCGTCTTGCTGCCCTCCCGACCGGTAACCGCCGCCCGGCCGGTCGCTGCCACGGCTGTATCCGCCGGAACGGGCCGGGCCCCCGTCTCGCCCGTACGAGCGGCCGGAGCCACGATCGCCGCCGTAGCCGCCGGAACGGCCTGGGCCTCGATCCCCGCTGGAGCCACCCGAACGGTCCGGGCCACCGTCCTGCCGGTAGCCACCGGACCGGCCAGAATCGCGGTCGCGGTTGTAGCCGCCGGTGCGTTCGCCGCCACGGTCCTGGCTGTAACCGCCGGAGCGCTCACCACCACGGCTCTGCCCGTAGCCAGCGGAACGGCCCGAGCCGCGGTCGTTACCGCCCGGCCGATCCGGGCCACGGTCACGGCTGTAGCCACTGGGGCGGCCGGAGTCGCGGTCGCGGTTGTAGCCGCCGGTGCGCTCGGCGCCACGATTCTGGCTGGAGCTTCCGGAGCGGCCGGAGTCGCGGTCACGGTTGTAGCCGCCGGTGCGCTCGGCGCCACGGTCCTGGCTGGAGCTACCGGAGCGGCCGGAGTCGCGGTCACGGTTATAGCCGCCGGTGCGCTCGGCGCCACGGTCCTGGCCGTAACTGCCGGACCGCTCAGCGCCGCGCTGACCGTAGCCGCCGGAGCGCTCCGCGCTGCGGTTCTGCCCGTAGCCGCCGGTGTCACGGTCACGGCTGTATCCGCCGGAGCGCTCAGCGCCACGGTTCTGCCCGTAGCCACCGGAACGGCCCGAGTCGCGGTCACTACCGCCTGACCGGCCCGGGCCACGGTTCTGCCCGTAGCCGCCGGGGCGGCCGGAGTCACGGTCACGGTTGTAGCCAGCCGAGTGGTCCGGGCTACGGTCCTGCCGGTCGCTGCCGGGCCGATCCGAGCCGCGGTCGCGGCCGTAGCCGCCCGAGCCATGACCGTCCCGGCCGTAGCCGCCCTGGCCGCGGCCGCCGCGCTCATCACGCTGGCCGGGTCCGCCCTGCCAGTCGCGGCCTGCGGGGCGCCCGGCGCCGGCATCCCGAGAGCCGGCATCCCGGTTACCCCGGTACCCGCCGTCGCTGCGGCCGCCGCTCTCATTCCGGCCGCGATAGCTATCGCGGCCGGACCGGTTGTCTCCGTACCGGCCGTCGGGCCGCTGCCCCGGGCCGGACCGAGACGGGCCGGACCGAGACGGGCCGCGCTCGTCACGGTCGCCGCGGAACCCGTCCTGCGCACGGCTGCCACGGTCACCAGGCCCGCGATCGGGCCGGTCACCTGAGTCATAGTTGCGAGGCGGACCGCCCGGGCGTCCCTGCCGTCCAGCGGACCAGCTTCCTGCCGCGGCGTCTCGGTCGCTGGCACGCCGGTTCCACGAGCCACCGCTGCCACGAGAGTCGCCGGGGCGTCCCGTCTGATTTCGGCCGCCGCCGCTCGGGCGGCCGCCGCTCTGCCGGTCATCACGGCTGCCGGGTGCGCGCCCGCCTGAGTAGCTGCCACGCTCGCCCTGGCCGCCCTGGCTGTCAGCGCGCGCGGACGAGTCCCGGGCGTCGTCCTGATAGCGGCTACGCGGCGCCCAGCTGCCACGAGGCGATCCGCTGCCCCGGTTGCCGCCACCAGCGCGCCCGCCCTGGCCGTCCCGCGAGGAGCCTGCCCCAGCTCCGCCGGAGCGCCCGCCCGGGCCAGCCGGGCGAGATCCGGCGCCACGCGAGCCGCCGCCCGCACCACTAGAGCGTGGCGCAGCGCCACGTCCGCCAGCGCCGCGTGCGCCAGCCCCAGAGCCGCGTGAGCCTGCATCAGCAGAACGCGAGCCACCGTCGGAGTATCCGCCTGGCCGGCGAGCCGAGCCGCGAGATGCCGAGCTGCTGCCACCTGGCCCGCGGCTGGCGCCGCCGCGGTCGCCGCGGCCGCCGTCATGCGACGAACCGGAGCCCGCGGGTCCGCGTGCCTTCCCCGTCATCGGGAGTCCTCCAACTGGCTCATGCGCCGCAGCTAGCGGCAAGGGGCGTTCGTGCTCAGCCCTGAACCGCCGTCGGGACTGCGCCTAGCCGACCCAGTCTGCCAAAGCCTGGCGCCTGGTCGAGCACAAGGCAGCAGCACCTGGCCGCAGCCGAGGCTGCAGGACGCCATGGCTAGCCAGCCTGGCGGCCCGGAGCTCAGGCGGGCCTGGAGCGATCTGGGCTCGGACTAATAGGGGGGTGAGTAAACAGACAGGTAAGACAAACAATGAGGGCCACTACCGGAATCGGTAACGGCCCTCAGCGGGAAGATGTCCGGCGGCGTCCTACTCTCCCACGCAGCTTCCCACGCAGTACCATCGGCGCTGAAGGGCTTAACTTCCGGGTTCGGAATGGGACCGGGTGTTTCCCCTTCGCCATGGCCACCGAAACACTATGGAGATGTCGTCGATCCGAAAGCCTCCTGGAATCAATCCAGGCAGCTCACGGATCCCGACCGCATCTCGAGAACCGCACAGTGGACGCTCGCAAGATATAAGAGTAGAAGCCAAGCCACTCGGCCTATTAGTACCGGTCAGCTACACACGTTGCCGTGCTTCCACCTCCGGCCTATCAACCCAGTCGTCTACTGGGGGCCTTACCAGGTTAACCCTGAGGGAGTCCTCATCTTGAAGCGAGCTTCCCGCTTAGATGCTTTCAGCGGTTATCCCTTCCAAACGTAGCCAACCAGCCGTGCTCTTGGCAGAACAACTGGCACACCAGAGGTTTGTCCGTCCCGGTCCTCTCGTACTAGGGACAGCCCTTCTCAAGACTCCTACGCGCGCAGCGGATAGGGACCGAACTGTCTCACGACGTTCTAAACCCAGCTCGCGTACCGCTTTAATGGGCGAACAGCCCAACCCTTGGAACCTGCTCCGGCTCCAGGATGCGACGAGCCGACATCGAGGTGCCAAACCATCCCGTCGATATGGACTCTTGGGGAAGATCAGCCTGTTATCCCCGGGGTACCTTTTAGCCGTTTAGCGACGGCGCTTCCACATGCCACCGCCGGATCACTAGTCCCAGCTTTCGCTCCTGTTCGACATGTCTGTCTCACAGTCAAGCACCCTTGTGCACTTACACTCGACACCTGATTGCCAACCAGGCTGAGGGTACCTTTGGGCGCCTCCGTTACCTTTTAGGAGGCAACCGCCCCAGTTAAACTACCCACCAGACACTGTCCCTGATCCGGATAACGGACCTAGGTTAGACATCCAGAACGACCAGAGTGGTATTTCACCGTTGACTCCACAAGAACTAGCGTCCCTGCTTCAAAGTCTCCCACCTATCCTACACAAGACGTCCCAAACACCAATGTCAAGCTGCAGTGAAGGTCCCGGGGTCTTTCCGTCCTGCTGCGCGTAACGAGCATCTTTACTCGTAGTGCAATTTCGCCGGGTCTGTGGTTGAGACAGTGGGAAAGTCGTTACGCCATTCGTGCAGGTCGGAACTTACCCGACAAGGAATTTCGCTACCTTAGGATGGTTATAGTTACCACCGCCGTTTACTGGCGCTTAAGTTCAGAGCTTCGCAACCCGAAGGTTACTAACCCCTCCCCTTAACGTTCCAGCACCGGGCAGGCGTCAGACCGTATACGTCGTCTTGCGACTTAGCACGGTCCTGTGTTTTTAGTAAACAGTCGCTTTCCCCTGGTATCTGCGGCCGCAGCCAGCTCGGAGAGCAAGTCTCCTCACCAGACACGGCTCCCCTTCTCCCAAAGTTACGGGGATAATTTGCCTAGTTCCTTAACCACAGTTCACCCGATCGCCTTGGTATTCTCTACCTGACCACCTGAGTCGGTTTAGGGTACGGGCCGCTTAAACACTCACCGCGAGGCTTTTCTTGGCAGCATGGGATTACTCACTTCGCCTAACTCGGCTCGGCATCAGGTCTCAGGCTTAATGGCGCGCGGATTTGCCTACGCACCGCCCTACACCTTTACCCCGGGACGTCCAACACCCGGTAGAGCTACCCTCCTGCGTCACCCCTTCGGCTTGCCTACTACCAGTCTGGTTCGCGGGCTCAGCCAGCTCGTCCCGAAGGATCTGCCAGCCTCACGCGCTTAGCATCGCCAGATTCAGCATGGGCGCATTTAAGCGGGTACGGGAATATGAACCCGTTGTCCATCGACTACGCCTGTCGGCCTCGCCTTAGGTCCCGACTTACCCTGGGCGGATTAGCCTGCCCCAGGAACCCTTGGTCATTCGGCGGAGGGGTTTCTCACCCCTCTTTCGCTACTCATGCCTGCATTCTCACTCGAGTGGCATCCACAGCTGGATCACTCCGCCGCTTCTCTCGCCACCCGACGCTCCCCTACCCATCCGCGTACCTGGACCCTAAAGGCGCTAGCGGCCGCTATCGAGGCATCCGTGGCCGAAACCACGGTGGCCAAGACAGCCATCCACCTTAACCACAAAGGGCCGGGCTATCACGCGAATGTCACAGCTTCGGCGGTGTGCTTGAGCCCCGTTACATTGTCGGCGCAGAATCACTTGACCAGTGAGCTATTACGCACTCTTTTAAGGGTGGCTGCTTCTAAGCCAACCTCCTGGTTGTCTCTGCAACTCCACATCCTTTCCCACTTAGCACACGCTTAGGGGCCTTAGCTGGTGATCTGGGCTGTTTCCCTCTCGACTACGGAGCTTATCCCTCGCAGTCTCACTGCCGCGCTCTAACTTACCGGCATTCGGAGTTTGGCTGATTTCAGTAAGCTTGTGGGCCCCCTAGACCATCCAGTAGCTCTACCTCCGGCAAGAAACACGCGACGCTGCACCTAGATGCATTTCGGGGAGAACCAGCTATCACGGAGTTTGATTGGCCTTTCACCCCTACCCACAGGTCATCCCCCAGGTTTTCAACCCTGGTGGGTTCGGTCCTCCACGCGGTCTTACCCGCGCTTCAACCTGCCCATGGGTAGATCACTCCGCTTCGGGTCTATAGCATGCGACTCAGACGCCCTATTCAGACTCGCTTTCGCTACGGCTACCCCTCGACGGGTTAACCTTGCCACATACCATAACTCGCAGGCTCATTCTTCAAAAGGCACGCGGTCACTTCACTTCAGCCCGAAGGCTGACACGCTCCCACGGCTTGTAGGCACACGGTTTCAGGTACTATTTCACGACCCCTCACCGGGGCACTTTTCACCTTTCCCTCACGGTACTTGTTCGCTATCGGTCACCAGGGAGTATTTAGGCTTAGGAGGTGGTCCTCCCGGATTCACACGGGATTTCTCGGGCCCCGTGCTACTTGGGATACCATCCGGGAGTCGCAGAGATTTCGCCTACGGGGGTATCACCCTCTATGCCGACGTTTTCCAACGTCCTCGGCTATCAATGCGATTTCTTACTCCCTGCCGGATCAGCAGCTCCGACTGGATGGTCCCGCTACCCCGATTACGCAACGCCTGCTGGCTATGACACGTAACCGGTTTGGCCTGTTCCCCTTTCGCTCACCACTACTCAGGGAATCGCGGTTGCTTTCTCTTCCTGTGGGTACTGAGATGTTTCACTTCCCCACGTTTCCTCCACCCGCCCTATGTGTTCAGGCGGGGGCGATGGGCCATTACGCCCAATCAGGTTGCCCTATTCGGAAATCCTCGGATCGATGTCTGGTTGCCGACTCCCCGAGGCTTATCGCAGGCTCCTACGTCCTTCTTCGGCTCCTGGTGCCAAGGCATTCACCGTGTGCCCTTATTAACTTGGCAACTACAGATGATGCTCGCGTCCACTGTGCAGTTCTCAAGATACGGGCGGTCCCGGTCCTGTCTCATCCTCTAGATGAGAAGGCCCCGGTCCGTGTCCGAGGTTTCGCCCTTAGCGGCCGTTCCCTCAGGACCCAACAGCGTGCTCGGCCCGCGCGCCCCCCGGACTGGCTTCCCGTGCCGCCGAAGCGGCCGTACTAACCAGCCCGAGCTGACGCTCAGACCGAATAACCAGTGCTCCACTAATGAGCAGCCACCTCAGGACGTTCGCCTGAGATGTGGCTCTGGACGCGACACATCGATGCATAACATCGGGTGGCGCGCCAGGTGCTCCTTAGAAAGGAGGTGATCCAGCCGCACCTTCCGGTACGGCTACCTTGTTACGACTTCGTCCCAATCGCTGGCCCCACCTTCGACGGCTCCCTCCCACAAGGGGTTAGGCCACCGGCTTCGGGTGTTGCCGACTTTCGTGACGTGACGGGCGGTGTGTACAAGGCCCGGGAACGTATTCACCGCGACGTTGCTGATTCGCGATTACTAGCGACTCCGACTTCATGGGGTCGAGTTGCAGACCCCAATCCGAACTGAGACCGGCTTTTTGAGATTCGCTCCACCTTGCGGTCTCGCAGCCCTCTGTACCGGCCATTGTAGCATGTTTGCAGCCCAAGATATAAGGGGCATGAGGACTTGACGTCATCCCCACCTTCCTCCGAGTTGACCCCGGCAGTCTCCTATGAGTCCCCGGCATTACCCGCTGGCAACATAGAACGAGGGTTGCGCTCGTTGCGGGACTTAACCCAACATCTCACGACACGAGCTGACGACAGCCATGCACCACCTGTGCAGGACCCTTACGGACACCATATCTCTACGGCTTTTCCCTGCATGTCAAACCTTGGTAAGGTTCTTCGCGTTGCGTCGAATTAAGCAACATGCTCCGCCGCTTGTGCGGGCCCCCGTCAATTCCTTTGAGTTTTAGCCTTGCGGCCGTACTCCCCAGGCGGGGCGCTTAATGCGTTAGCTGCGGCACGGAATCCGTGGAAGGACCCCACACCTAGCGCCCAACGTTTACGGCGTGGACTACCAGGGTATCTAATCCTGTTCGCTCCCCACGCTTTCGCTCCTCAGTGTCAGGTAAGGCCCAGAGAACCGCCTTCGCCACCGGTGTTCCTCCCGATATCTGCGCATTTCACCGCTACACCGGGAATTCCATTCTCCCCTACCTACCTCTAGTCTGCCCGTATCCACTGCAAGTCCAAGGTTAAGCCTTGGGTTTTCACAGCGGACGTAGCAAACCACCTACGAGCTCTTTACGCCCAATAATTCCGGACAACGCTTGCGCCCTACGTGTTACCGCGGCTGCTGGCACGTAGTTAGCCGGCGCTTCTTCTGCAGGTACCGTCACTTTCGCTTCGTCCCTGCTGAAAGGGGTTTACAACCCGAAGGCCTTCATCCCCCACGCGGCGTCGCTGCGTCAGGCTTTCGCCCATTGCGCAATATTCCCCACTGCTGCCTCCCGTAGGAGTCTGGGCCGTGTCTCAGTCCCAGTGTGGCCGGTCGCCCTCTCAGGCCGGCTACCCGTCGTCGCCTTGGTAGGCCGTTACCCCACCAACAAGCTGATAGGCCGCGAGCTCATCCCTAGCCGAAAAACTTTCCACCACAGCTGATGTCAGCCGTGGTCGTATTCGGTATTAATTCCGGTTTCCCGGAGCTATCCCGAAGCTAAGGGCAGATTGCTCACGTGTTACTCACCCGTTCGCCGCTCGAGTACCCCGAAGGGCCTTTCCGCTCGACTTGCATGTGTTAAGCACGCCGCCAGCGTTCGTCCTGAGCCAGGATCAAACTCTCCGTTGAATGTCTATATGCAAGTCGCGTTCGCACCCGAAGGTGATCCAGCGATCTGCTGACTAGAGAATGCCTCTCGGAACGGCAAGCCGTCCATTGAAGCGATCTTGGCGAATCCCTCAGAGACCGGAATCACGAATGACGCCGGACCTCTATTGACGAGGTTGTGCATGTGCACTGGCTTTTAGCACGCTGTTGAGTTCTCAAGGAGCGGACGCACACCATCGGAGGCCTTTCAGGCCTTGTCCGGGGCAACCCTGCTAACTTACCGGGCGGTTCAGACCTTGTCAAGTCAGTTCACCCGACTCGATCTGCCCCGCTACTTACTGTGCTCCCAGCCTACCGCTCAGCAGCGCGTCCCGTTGCCGGGTTGAGCTGGGAGAGTGATCTGCTGGCCCCTCCGTCCGGCCCGCCTTGGCGGCGTTCCGTTCGCTTGGGGCAGGACGAAACATTAGACAGCCCGCGGGACCCCGTCAAATCGGAGCGGGCCCCGGATCACTTGCCCGGGCACGACCCAGCTGCACGGCCGCGTCGCGCTGCTGAACGACCGCGCAGGTGAGAGGCTTTCCCGCTCCGCCGCGAGAGCAAACCCGGCGCCCAGAAAGTTTTTTTCGAGCACCCCGCGGCCCTCGGTGCGCCCCCTCGGCCGACCCGCCGCACCAGACCGCCGTGGCACGGTCCTGACCTGCCCGGACATGAGAATTTCCGGGCTGGCAGGCGGCTGGCCGAGGGCCAGGACGAGGCCGGGTGACCTGATCGCGGCGACAATCCCGCTTTCCGGCGCCCGGTGGCCGGGCTTGCGGCCGTCCTGGCGGGCGCCAGCCCCGCTCTCCCGCCGCACGAGCGCCCGATGTCCCACCGGCACACGTCCGGCGAGGGCGGCCGCGAGCGGCGGCCGCGAGCGAAGGCCTGCGCGTGACATCGTGCGCGGTCTGCGTCACGCGCGCGGTCCGCGCTCGCGCGGGATCGCGCACATGGTGCGCGTGGCGTCTGCGCGTGCCGCACGGGCGATGGCTGGCCGCGAGCCGGAACGCCAGTCCGCGCCCGCGCCTGGCGCCCGCAGTCGCTGTCCCCGGCTGCCGCCCGCGCTCACCCCGGACCGCACTCACTCCGGACCGCGGTAGCTCCGGGACGCCCTAGCTTCGGGCCGCGATCACGGCCGGCCGCCGCAGTAGCGCCGGGCACGGCCCCGTATTCGTGATGAGGATCACTCAGATTCGTTTCCCGTGTCCTCGCGCCAGACTCGCTTCCCCGCGCCGGATGCGCCGTCCGCTCCCCCGGGCCGCCCGTTCGGGCCCGGCCGGGGCTGAACTGTTGCGGGATCGAGATCCGGCTTTCCGCCGCCGGGCTCGGCGACCACTGCGGTCCTGCCCGGCGGGCCGGGTTCCGGCTCGCGGAAATGACATCGGCGCGCGGCAGCTGGTGCTGCCACGCGCCAGATGTGGTGCGGAACACAGCCCGGCGCGCTCAGCGCCGCCTGCCCCGGGGAAAACCTGCCCCGGGAGAAGCCGCCGGGACCGCAGGCCGCGCTAGGGCTGGACCTCCACCGCGCCCACCGTGCGCTTGCCGCGCCGCAGGATCAGGAACCTGCCATGCAGCAAGTCCGCTGCCGACGGCACCGCATCCTCCTGCGTCACCTTCACGTTGTTCAGGTAGGCACCGCCCTCGGCGATCGCCCGCCGGGCCGCCGACTTGCTCGCCACGATGCCGGTTTCGGCCATCAGGTCAGTCACCGGCGGCAGCGCGCCCGGCGGCGCGGTGACCGCTGCGCGCGGCACCTCGGCGACCGCCGCCGCGAGCGTCCCCTCGTCGAGCTCGCGCAGCTCCCCCTGGCCGAACAGCGCCCGGCTGGCGGCCTGGACCCTGGCCAGCTCCGCACTGCCGTGGACCAGGGCCGTCACGTCCTCGGCCAGCACCCGCTGCCCGCGGCGGCCAGCGGGCCGCTCGGCGATCTCCTGCTCCAGCTCGGCGATCTCCGCGCGATCCCGGAAGGTGAACACCCGCAGCAGGCCCGGCACCTCGGCATCGGACCGGTTCAGCCAGAACTGGTAGAACGCGTACGGGCTCATCAGCTCCGGGCTCAGCCAGATTGTGCCGCCCTCGGTCTTGCCGTACTTGGTGCCGTCCGGCTTGGTGATCAGCGGCGTGGCCAGCGCGTGCGCGGTGTCCCCGGTGACCCGCCGGATCAGGTCCACTCCGGAGACCAGGTTGCCCCACTGGTCACTGCCGCCCAGCTGCAGCGTGCAGTCATGCCGCCGGTGCAGCTCCAGGTAGTCGTTGGCCTGCAGGATCTGGTAGCTGAACTCGGTGTAGGTGATCCCGCCGGCCTCCAGCCGGGCCCGGACCACCTCGCGCGAGAGCATCTGGTTGACCGGGAAGTGCTTGCCGATGTCGCGCAGGAAGTCCAGCGCCGACAGCTCGCCGGTCCAGTCCAGGTTGCTGACCATCAGCGCGCTCGCCGGCCCCGGCGAGAAGTCCAGGAACTGGCTCACCTCGCCGCGGATCCGCTCCACCCAGCCCGCCACTACCTCGCGCGGGTTGAGCACGCGCTCGGTGGACTTGCCGCTCGGGTCGCCGATGAGCCCGGTCGCGCCGCCCACCAGGCCGATGGGCCGGTGCCCGGCGAGCTGGAACCGCCGCATGGTGAGCAGCAGGACCAGGTTGCCGATGTGCAGGCCGGGTGCCGTGGGGTCGAAACCGCCGTACAGGGTGACCTGGCCGGTGTCCAGCGCCTTGCGCAGGTCATCCAGGTCGGTGGACACGGCGATCAGGCCGCGCCAGGTCAGGTCGTCGATGATGTCGGTCACCTGTGCATCGTGCCATCACCGGCGCTACGACCGGTAACCGGCTGACCGGCTCGCCGCCGGCGCCCGGCGACCGCCCGCGCGTGGTCCGGGCCCTATCGCGCCCGCCGCCGCGGGACAGCGGGGCGATATATCGAAACGGACGATTCCGACGTCAGCCAGAAGCGCCAGGGCAGCTCCGCGGCCTGGCTGACTCCCACCCGCGGCCCGGTGCTGATCGCGCTGGCCGGCGGCGGCACCCAGCCGGGCGGCGCGCCAATGCCCAGCGGCGTGCCGGTCCCGCAGACGTCGGCGCCGTCCAGCGACCGGTCGATGGCCAGTGCCTGGCACAGCCGGGCCGGCCCGCGGGCCAGGTCCCGCTCGGCCAGCGCCCGGCCGGGCCGGCCAGCATGGCCCGGCCCGGCCGTGCGGCCTGCCTCCGGGTGCGCTCCCCCGGCCCGGCCTGCTGCCGGGACCGGCGTGGCCGGCCGGTCCGGGCTGGCTTGCCTGCGCGGCTGCCGGCGCTGCGCGGCCAGCTCCGGGCCAGCCACGATCCGGGCCGCGCGCAGCAGCACGGCCGAGACCTGTCCGGCGGGCTCGCAAACCAGGTTGACGCAGAAGTGCATGCCGTAGGTGAAGTAGACATAGGCGTGCCCGGGCGGCCCGAACATCACCGCGTTGCGGGCGGTCTGGCCCCGGTAGGCGTGCGAGGCCGGGTCCGTCCGCCCGGCGTAGGCCTCCACCTCGGTGAGCACGCCCGCGACCAGCCCGTCCGGGCTGTCGTGCCACAGCACGCAGCCGAGCACCTCCGGCGCCACCTCGATGGCGGGACGGTCGAAGAACTCGCGGGCCAGCACCCGGCCGGGCCACGGGCCGGCAGCGCTCACGCCGCCCAGCTCAGCGGGCCCTGCTCACGAGGCCCGCGCACGGGGCTCCGCTCGCGCGCCCGCGCTCACTCCGCCGCCCAGGCGGCCTGCTGGTCGATGCTGGCCCGGACCCGCTCCAGCTGCTCGGCCACCCGGGCCGGCGCCGTGCCGCCGCGCATGCTGCGCGCTGCCAGCGCGCCCTCGACGGTGAGCACCTCGCGCACGTCCGGCGTGAGCAGCGGCGAGACCTTGGCCAGGTCGTCATCGCTGACGTCGGCCAGCTCGCAGTCATGGACCTGGCACCACACCACCAGGTGCCCGACGACCTCGTGGGCCTGGCGGAACGGATGACCGCGCCGGACCAGCAGCTCGGCCAGGTCGGTCGCGAGTGCGTGGCCGGCCGCCGCCGTCTCCGCCAGGCGTTTGGTATGAAATCTCAGGGTGCTGACCAGCCCGGCCATCGCCGGCAGGACCGTCAGCAGGGTGTCGACCGCGTCGAACACGGGTTCCTTGTCCTCCTGCAGATCCCGGTCATAGGCCAGCGGCAGCCCCTTGAGCGTGGTCAGCAGGCCGGTCAGGCCGCCGATGAGCCGGCCGGCCTTGCCGCGGGCCAGCTCAGCGACGTCGGGGTTCTTCTTCTGCGGCATGATCGAGGACCCGGTGGCGTAGGCGTCGTCGATCTCGGCCCAGCCGAACTCGTGCGAGGACCACAGCACCACCTCCTCCCCCAGCCGGGACAGGTGCACGCCGAGCAGCGCGGCGGTGAAGCAGAACTCGGCGGCGAAGTCCCGGTCGCTGACGGCGTCCATGGAGTTGTCGGCGGCGGAGTCGAAGCCGAGCTCGGCCGCCACTGCCTCGGGGTCCAGCGGCAGCGAGGAGCCGGCCAGCGCGCCGGCGCCGAGCGGGCTGACCGCGGCGCGCTTGTCCCAGTCCCGCAGCCGGCTGACATCGCGGGCGAAGGCCTGGACGTGCGCGAGCAGCTGGTGGGCCAGCAGCACCGGCTGGGCGTGCTGCATGTGCGTCAGGCCCGGCGCGGGGGTGCCCAGGTGCCGCTCGGCCTGGTCGGCCAGCGCGGTCTCCAGCTCGGTCAGCCGCGCCGTGATCAGCCGGACCTGGTCACGCAGGTACAGGCGCAGGTCGGTGGCAATCTGGTCGTTGCGGCTGCGGCCGGCCCGCAGCTTGCCGCCCAGCGACCCGAGCCGCTCCAGCAGGCCGCGCTCCAGCGCCGTGTGCACATCCTCGTCACTGGCGTCGGGCCGGAAGCTGCCGTCCCGGCAGGCGCGCTGCAGGTCGGTCAGGGCACCGGTCATCCGGGTCAGCTCGCGGTCATCCAGCAGCCCGGCCCGGTGCAGCACCCGGGCGTGCGCGGCCGAGGCGAGCAGGTCGTAGGGGGCCAGCCGCCAGTCGAACTGGACGCTGACCGACAGCCGGGCCAGCGCCTCGGCCGGGCCCGACTCAAACCGGCCGCCCCACAGCCGCAGCCCCGGCCGCTCGCCGCTGCCCGGTCCGGCGGCCTCCTGCTCGGCTGTCTCCTGGCTGTCGGTGCCGGGCTCAGCTGGCCGGGCGGTGCCTTCCCCGCCGGGCGGTACTGCGCTGTCCTGCTCGTCTGTCACGCCGAGTTCTCCTGCCTGCGCTGCATTCTGATGCGCTGCGTTCTCCTGCGTGCGCCGCACGGCCGCCTGCTGCACGCGCTGCCCGGCCGGGTGCAGATCCCGCCCCTGCTGCCGCGGGCCCGCCTCTTGCTGTTATCAGCTGAGGTATGTCCTGTGCCGCGGAGATCTTAGCGGGCAGGCCCGTCACCTGGCTGGCCGGCGGCCCTCGGCCAGGTCCAGCAGGTCCCTGGCCAGCGCGGCGCCGCCGGCCGGGTCGCGCGAGATGACCAGCACGGTGTCGTCACCCCCGACCGTGCCCAGGACGGCCGGCCAGCCTGCGTGGTCGATGGCCGAGGCGAGCAGCTGGGCGGCTCCCGCGGGGGTGCGCAGCACGATGAGGTTGCCGCTGGCCTCGGCGGTGACCAGCAGCTCGCCGGCCACCCGGGCCAGCCGGGCCGACGGGTCCTGCAGCAGGCCGCCCAGGCCGGGCTCACCGGTCAGCGCGTAGACCAGGCCGCCGTCCGGGCCGCGCAGCCGCACCGCGCCAAGCTCGACCAGGTCCCGCGACAGCGTCGCCTGGGTGACGTGCACGCCCAGCTGAGCCAGCCGGTCAGCCAGGTCTTCCTGGGACCGGACCGGGTGGCCCGGCCCGGCCAGGATTCCGGTGATCTGCGCGTGCCGGGCGGCCTTGGTGACCGGGCTGGCCGAAACCGCCCCGGCCAGGCCCTGGTCCTGGCCGGCCTCCCGGCCGGGTCCGGCCGAGCGCGGCGCGCCGCCGCGGCGGCCGGTCACGCCGCCCTGCCGGTCAGCCAGGCCAGCAGCGCCTTCTGCGCGTGCAGCCGGTTCTCGGCCTGGTCCCAGGCCAGGCTGGCCGGGCCGTCCAGGACCGCGCCGGTGATCTCCAGGCCGCGGTGGGCGGGCAGGCAGTGCAGCACCCGGGCGCCGGGTGCGGCCGCAGCCAGCCGGGCCTCGTCCAGCCGGAACGGGACCATGGCATCTTCCCGGTCCTGTTCCTGCCCCTCCTGCCCCATCGACGTCCACACGTCGGTGGCCAGGAAGTCCGCGCCCTTGGCGCCCTCATCGGGATCGGCGCCGAACGCAGCCGAGCCGCCCGTGCGGGCCGCGATGGCCTGCGCCCGGGCCAGGATCGCGGGCGCCGGCGCGTACGCCGCCGGACCGCAGATCCGCACGTGCATCCCGGCGGTGGCCCCGCCGAGCAGGTAGGAGTGCGCCATGTTGGATCCCCCGTCGCCCAGGAAGGTCAGCGTGACCCCGCGCAGCTGCCCGGCCGATTCCTGAATGGTCTGCAGGTCGGCGAGCACCTGGCAGGGATGGAACTCATCCGTCAGCGCGTTGATGACCGGCACTGAGCTGGCGGCTGCGAACTCGGCCAGCAGGTCCTGGCTGAAGGTTCGCCAGGCTACCGCCGCCACCTGCCGGGACAGCACCCGGGCCATGTCAGCGGGCAGCTCGCCACGGCCGGCGTGGGTGGCCTGGCTGTCGATGACCAGCGGGTAGCCGCCCAGCTCGGCAATGCCGACCGAGAACGACACCCGGGTGCGCAGCGATGGCTTGTCGAAGATCACCGCCACGGCCCGCGGCCCGGCCAGCGGCTGGCGGCCGAACCGGTCCGCCTTCAGCTCAGCGGCCAGCGCCAGCACCTCGGCCTGCTCGGCGGGCGACAGGTCGTCGTCGCGCAGGAAGTGCCGCGGCGCTCCCTCCCGGCCGCCCGCCCCGGCTGTCGTGGCGGCCGGGGGCCCGCTCATCAGGCCTCCTGCCCGGCCAGCACGCTGGCCGCGTCGAGGATGGCGGGCAGCGCCGCGAGGAAGGACGCGGCCTGCCCGGCGCTGAGGATCAGCGGCGGCGCCAGCCGGACGGCATCCGGCTGCACCGCGTTGACCAGGAAGCCGGCCCGCCGCGCCGCAGCCTCCACCGCGGCCGAGACCGGCGCGCTGAGCGCGATGGCCAGCCACAGGCCGCTGCCGCGCACCCCGGTGACCAGCGCGTGCTGCAGGCCCTCGATCCCGGCGGCGAGCTGCGCGCCGACCTCGGTGACGTTGGCCAGCAGCCCGTCCCGCTCGATGGTGTCCAGGACCGCCAGGGCGGCCGCGCAGGCCACCGGATTGCCGCCGAAGGTGCTGCCGTGATCGCCGCGGCCCAGGCCCGCGCCGCTGGCGCCCAGCCCGATGCAGGCCCCGATGGGCAGCCCGCCGCCCAGCCCCTTGGCCAGCGTCAGCACGTCGGGCACGATGCCCTCGCGCGGGAAGGCGAACCACTCCCCGGTCCGGCCGATGCCGCTCTGGATCTCATCGAGCACCAGCAGCGCCCCGGCCTCGTCACAGGCCGCGCGGGCGGCCTTGAGGTAGCCGGGCGGCGCCGGCACGACGCCGCCCTCGCCCAGGCAGGGCTCCAGGAACACCGCGGCGCAGTCCGGGCCGACGGCCTCGGCCAGCGCGGCCGGGTCGCCGTAGGGCACGAAGCGGACGTCCACCCCGAACGGCTGGAACGGGACCCGGATCGAGCTCTTGCCCGTCAGGCTGAGCGACCCCATCGACCGGCCGTGGAACCCGCCCTCGGCGGCCACGATCACCGGCCGCTGGTCGCCCTGGCGGCGGCGGACCAGCTTGAGCGCCGCCTCGTTAGCCTCGGTCCCGGAGTTGGTGAAGAACACCCGGCCGTCGGTGCCCAGCAGGCCCAGCAGCCGCTGCGCCAGCTCGACCTGCCGCTCGTGCAGGAACAGGTTGGAGATGTGCGCGAGCCGGCCGACCTGCTCGGAGACCGCGGCGATCAGGGCCGGGTGCCCGTGCCCGAGCGCACTGACCGCGATGCCGCCGATCAGGTCGAGGTAGGAGTTGCCGTCCACGTCCCACACGACGCAGCCCTGGCCGTGGTCCAGGGCCACGGGGGGCACGCCGTAGGTGAGCATGATGGCCGCGCCGTACCGGTCCTGCAGCAGCTCGGTCGCCGTCATCGGCGTTGTTCCTTCCTGGTTGTCGTGCTCACGGGATCACCATGGTTCCGATGCCGGAGTCGGTGAAGATCTCCAGCAGCACCGCGTGCGGCAGCCGCCCGTCCAGGACGTGGGCCTGCGGGACGCCGCCGCGCACGGCGGTCAGGCAGGCCGCCATCTTGGGGATCATGCCGCCGGACAGGCCCGGCAGCATGTCCGCCAGCTCGGTCGCGGTGAGCTGGCTGATCACCTCGGCCGGCCGGGCGTCAGCAGCCGGGCCGCCATCCGCCGGGCCGCCGTAAGCCGGGCCGCCGTTAGCCGTGCTCCCGCTAACCGTGCCCCCGCTAACCGTGCCGTCGGCGGGTGCGCTCGGCGCGGCGCTGCCCGGCCAGCTCGCGTACAGCCCCGGCACGTCGGTGAGCACGATCAGCTTGGCCGCGCCCAGCGCGACGGCGACCGCCGCGGCCGCGGTGTCGGCGTTGACGTTGAGGACCTCGCCATCGTGGCCGCGCGCCACGCTGGAGATCACCGGGATCCGGCCGTCGGCCAGCAGGGCGCTGACCGCGCCGGGGTTGACCGTCTGCACCTCGCCGACCTGGCCCAGGTCGACTTGCTCGCCGTCCACCGTGGCCTGCAGCCGCCGCGCCGTCAGCAGGTGCGCGTCCTCGCCCGACATCCCGACCGCGAACGGGCCGTGCTGGTTGATCAGCCCGATCACCTCGCGGTTCACCTGGCCGGTCAGCACCATCCGGACCACGTCCATCGCCTCGGGCGTGGTAACCCGCAGCCCGGCCTGGAAGGTACTGGGAATGCCGAGCCGGTCGAGCTGGGCGCTGATCTGCGGGCCGCCGCCGTGCACGATGACCGGCAGCAGCCCCGCGTACCGCAGGAACACCACGTCCTCGGCGAACGCGGACCGCAGCGCGTCATCGGTCATGGCGTGGCCGCCGTACTTGATGACGACGGTCTGCCCGTGGAAGCGCTCCAGCCAGGGCAGGGCCTCGATCAGGGTGGCCGCCTTGGCCAGCGCCCCGGCGGGCGGCGCGGCCGCGCTCAGCGGCGGCGGGGTGGTCCTCACGTCGAGTACGCCGAGTTCTCGTAGACATACTGCTCGGTCAGGTCGGTCGTCCAGATCGTCGCGGTGTCCGGGCCCGCGGCCAGGTCCGCCGTGATCGTCACGTCCCGCCCGGACAGGTCGACCGCGTCGCGGTCGGCGGCGCCGGTGCCGTCCTTGCACACCCAGACGCCGTTGATGGCCACGCTCAGCTGATCTGGCTCGAACACCGCGCTGGTCGTGCCGATCGCAGCCAGCACGCGGCCCCAGTTCGGGTCCGCGCCGCCGATCGCGCACTTGAGCAGGTTGCACCGGGCGATGGCCCGGCCGACCAGCACCGCGTCAGCCTCGCTGGCCGCGCCGGTCACCTCGATCGCAATGGCCTTGGTCGCGCCCTCGGCATCACGCTGCATCTGCCGGGCCAGGTCCGCGCAGGCCTGCTGGACCAGGCCGGCGAACTCGGCCGGATCGGGCCGCACCCCCGAGGCGCCGCTGGCCAGCAGCAGCACGGTGTCGTTGGTGGACATGCAGCCGTCGGTGTCCAGCCGGTCGAAGGTCTGGCCGACCGCGCCGCGCAGCGCGCTGTCCAGCTCGGCCGCGCTCAGGTCCGCGTCGGTGGTGAGCACCACCAGCATCGTGGCCAGCGCCGGGGCCAGCATGGCCGCGCCCTTGCCCATCCCGCCGACCGTGTAACCGGAGCCGGCCAGCGAGCAGGTCTTCGGCACCGTGTCCGTCGTCCGGATGGCGTCGGCCGCGGCCAGCCCGCCGTCGCTGGCCGCGGCGGTCACCGCGGCGTCGACCCCGGCCAGCAGCCGGCCGACCGGCAGCCGGTCGCCGATCAGCCCGGTCGAGCAGACCGCGATCTCGCCGGCGCCCACTTCTGCGGGGCTCACCGCTGCGGCGCCGGCCGCGCCCGCCGCGTCCTCGCCCGTCGCATCATCGTCCGCCCCGGCCCGGCCGATGCCGTTATGGCCGAGGCCGTCATGGCCGGCGCCGTCCGCCGCGGCGGCCGTGGCCGACAAGAGGGCGGCCAGGTGCTCGGCCGTGTGGTGGGTGTCGGCGAATCCGGCCGGGCCGGTGCACGCGTTGGCCCCGCCGGAGTTGAGCACCACGGCGCGGACCCGGCCGCCCGCCAGTACCTGCTGGCTCCACAGCACCGGGGCGGCCTTCACCCGGTTGCTGGTGAACACCCCGGCGGCGGCAGCCGACGGCCCGTCGTTGAGCACGACGGCGACGTCAGGGCTGCCGGACGTCTTGATCCCGGCCGCTACGCCCGCGGCGCGAAAGCCCCGCGGATCCGTGACACTCATGGCGCGACTCCGCTCGCGGTCAGGCCGGCCGCCTCGGGCAGGCCGAGCATCAGGTTGGCGTTCTGGATGGCCTGGCCGGCTGCTCCCTTGCCGAGATTGTCAATGGCGGCCACCACGACGGCGCGCCCGGCCCGCGTATCGGCCGCGGCCTGCAGGTGCGCTCCGTTGGAGCCGGCCACGGACGCGGTCGCCGGCCATCGGCCCTCCGGCAGCAGGCAGGCGAATCCGCTGCCGGGGTAGGCGGCAGCCAGCGCCGCGCGCAGCTCCGCAGTCCCGGTGTCAGCGCGGCTCAGCCGGGCCGTGCAGGTGGCGAGGATGCCGCGCGGCATCGGCGCCAGCACCGGCGTGAACGACACGGCGGGCTCAGCCCCGGCCAGTTCGTTCGCGCCGGCCGTCGCGAGCCCGTCGCCGGGCTGCGCTCCGGCTCCTGCGGCCGGGGCGCTGAACTCGCGCAGCGCCTGCTCGATCTCGGGCGTGTGCCGGTGCGCGCCGCCGGCCTGGTAGGCCGACACCGAGCCCATCACCTCGCTGCCCAGCAGGTCAGCGCGCAGCGAGCGGCCCGCGCCCGAGGTTCCCGAGGCGGCCACCACCACCACGTCCCGGGCCGACACCAGCCCGGCTGCCGCCAGCGGCACCAGCGCCAGGATGGCGGCGGTCGCGTAGCAGCCCGGTGCCGCCACCCGGCTGGCCGCGCTGATCTGCGCCCGCAGGCCCGGCAGCTCCGGCAGGCCGGTGACCCACCGGCCCGGATGCTCCCCGCGGTAGTGCCGGGCCCAGGCGCCGGCGTCGGACAGCCGGAAGTCTGGCCCGAGGTCCACGACCTTGACCGCGTCCGGCAGGCTCGCCGCCACCGCCGCGGACTCACCCGCGGGCAGCGCCAGGAATACCAGGTCACAGCCGGCCAGCCGGGCCGGGTCATGCGGCTCGAATACCTGGCCCGCCAGCCCGGCCGCCCCGGCCAGGTGCGGGTGCACCTCGCCGACCGTCTTGCCCGCGCTGCCGCCCGCGGTGATCGCGCCGATCTCCAGATCCGGGTGGCCGGCGAGCAGCCGCAGCAACTCGCCGCCCGCGTACCCGCTCGCGCCGGCCACTGCTACCCGCGCTCCCATCGGCCCTCCAGGTCCGTCATCGCGTCCGCGCCCGTAGCGGCGCCGGCCTGGCGCCCGCCAGCACCCGGACCTGCGGCTCCTGCGAGCCAGCCGGGTAACAGCGCACTGGTATATGAATGATTATGCGTTGTGCTGAGTGAATATGCAACGGCGGGGTGGCTGGCGGCCCGGCGGCCCCGGCGCCGGCCGCTCGGGGGCCCGCCGGACCGGGGCCGGAGTTAGCCGGACTGTTACGCGCCCCGGCTTGGGGTGCCCGGCGCCGAGACGGCATGATGATGCCCCGGAAGGGAGAGCGCATATGGACCCGAGCGGTGGCCAGCCCACCGGGCGCATCCAGCCCGCCGGGCGCAGCTGGCGGGCCCGGCGCCGCTGGCTCGGGCTGACGGCACTCGGCGTCCTGGCGGTAAGCGCGGCTGGCTGCGGCCACTCCGCCCCGGCCCCGGCGGCGCCGGCCGCCAAGACGGCCTCAGCGGGGACACCGCAGGTCAAGGTCATCGCCCGCTGCGGCACGGCGCGGACCGTGGCTAACGTGCCGGTCCGGATCGAGGTCATGCGCGGCAAGGTGGCCTGCCCCGAGGCACTGACGATCGAGCGCAACTACACCCAGGCCATCCGCGAGGGCAAGGCGCCGGGCAACGGCGGCGGCGGCCCGGTGGACGTCAGCGGCTGGAAGTGCCAGGGCTACCCGACCGAGAAGGTGCTGTCCACCGGGTTCGCCTCGCAGTGCGTCCGCGGCGGCACCAAGATCCTCGCCGTGCTCCCCCCGCCCAAGAAATCCTGAGTGCCCAGCAGCATCACTGTGCTGACTTTGGGGGGTCATGACCCCCCAAAGTCACCACGTTCCCGGAACTCTCCACCTTGACGCCGCCCGGCAACTCGCCGGGGCGGCGCTGCTGTGCCTCGAGTGACGGGCGAGGCCGCTGCGGCGGCGACACAGGCCCAGGCCGCTCCGACAGGCCAGCCCACCGCACCAGGCCAGCCCACCGCGGCAGGCCCAGGCCGCTCCGACAGGCCAGCCCACCTCGGCAGGCCCTGGCCGCCCCGGCAGATCCAGGCCGATCCGGCGGCCCGGACCCGCCGGCCGGAGCTTGCTTACGAGGCGCCGCGCAAGACCGCGCCGGTGCGCCGTCCCGCCTCGGCCACCGCGGCCTCGCGGGCCGCTGACGCCTCCTCGGCGGTCAGCGTCCGGTCCGGCGCGCGGAACCGCAGCGTGTAGGCCAGCGACTTGCGCCCCTCACCGGCCTGGTCGCCGGTGTAGACGTCGAACAGCCGCAGGTCCTCCAGCAGCACGTCACCGGCACCGGCCGCGGCGGCCGCTCCGGCGGCCAGCGCCTGCTGCACCGCAGCCGCCGGAACCGTGTCGGCCACGATCAGCGCGACATCCTGGGTGGCCACCGGATACCCGGTGATCACCGGCGCCTGGACCGGGCCCAGCTGGTCAGCGGCGGTCTCGATGACCGACATGTCCAGCTCGGCGACGGCCGTGCGCGGCGGCAGGCCGAAGGCGGCCGTCACCCGCGGGTGCAGCTCCCCGGCATGCCCGGCCAGCCACTCCCGGCCGTTCTCGCCGGTCACGAACAGCGCCGCGCAGCGGCCCGGATGCCACGGCTCCTGCTGGTCCGCGCGAACCTCGAAGCTGACCCCGCTGACACCGAGCACCTGCCGGGCCGCCTCGATCGCGTCTTGCCAGCCCGCCGCCCGGCCGTCGCCCCACCAGCCGGGCAGCTCCCGGCTGCCGGTCACCGCGACGGCCAGGTGCAGCGGCTGATCCGGCAGCGCGGCCGCCAGCTCGCTGAGCTCCGCCTCAGTCGGGGCCCGGTCCACGGGCAGGATCGGAGCCGTCCGCGGCCCGCCCGGGCCCGGCCGGATCACCAGCCCGGTCTCGAACAGGGCCAGGTCGCTGAAGCCGCGGCCGATATTGCGCGCGACCACCTTCAGCAGGCCGGGCAGCAGCGTCGTGCGCAGCAGCGGCTCGTCCTCGCTGATCGGGTTGGCTATCACCAGCGCGTGCCGCCGGTCGTCGTCCGCGGGCAGCAGCAGCCGGTCGAAGTCGGCGGCCGTGGCGAAGGAACTGCTGGTGACTTCCGTCAGCCCGGTGGCGGCCAGCACCCGGCCGGTGGTCCGGCGCAGCCGCTGCCGCCGGGTCAGCCCCCGGCCGGCCGCGGCGCGCGGCTCGCGGACCGGGATCTGCTCGTAGCCCTCGAGCCGGATGACTTCCTCGGCCAGGTCGGCCGGGTCGGTCAGGTCGGGCCGCCAGGACGGCGGCCGCACCGACAGCATCGGCCCCGACCGGTCGTGCCGGCCGTGCTCGCGGCGGGCGTGCGCACCTGGCGCGCCCGCCGGGCCCGGCTCGCCCGGCCCGGCGTGCCCGTCGGCGCTGGCCGCGCCCGTCCCGGGCACGGCGGTCACCTGGCAGCCCACCTGGCGCAGCCGCTCGGTCACCGTGTCCCGGCCGTAGGTCATCCCGGCCACCTGGTCCGGGTAGCTGGTCCCCATCACGATCGTCACCGGCTCAACGGGCGCGCTGGCGTAACTGCAGCCCGGCACCACAGTCCCGCC
Source organism: uncultured Actinomycetota bacterium (assembly GCA_963780555.1). Lineage (GTDB taxonomy): Bacteria > Actinomycetota > Actinomycetes > Streptosporangiales > Streptosporangiaceae > DASUBV01. Next base: position 3,528,365 of record CAWACD010000002.1, read on the forward strand.
GGCCAGCTCGGCCAGCATCGCCACCGCGCGGGCGGAGGCGCGCAGCTGCAGCTCGTAGTCGACGCCGCGCTCGAACCGGGCCGCGGCCTCCGACGTCAGCCGGTGCCGCCGGCTCATCCGGGCCGTGCCGCGCGCCGAGAAGTGCGCCGCCTCGATAACCAGGTCGGCCGACTCCGGCGTGATCTCGGTCGCCAGCCCGCCCATGGTGCCGGCCAGCGAGATCGGCCCGGAGGAGTCGGTGATCAGGATGTCCTCGGGATCCAGCGTGCGGACCACGTGATCCAGTGTTTCCAGCTGCTCGCCGGGCCGGGCCCGGCGCACCACGATCGGCCCGCTGAGGGCGGCCCGGTCGAAGGCGTGCAGCGGCTGGCCGGTCTCCAGCATCAGGTAGTTGGTGACGTCCACCGCCAGCGACACGCTGCGCTGCCCGGCGCGGGCCAGCCGGACCCGCATCCACAGCGGGGTCGGCCGGGCCGGGTCGATGCCGCGCACCTCGCGCAGCACGAACCGGTCGCACGCCGTCGGGTCCTCGATGCTGGCGGGCCAGACCTCGGCCGAGGTCCGGGCGACGTGGGAGGTCAGCCCGGCGTCGGCCAGCATGGCCGGGTCGGCCAGCAGGCCGGACTCGCCGTGCAGGCCCGCGTCCGCCGGGTCGGTGTACGGCGCGCCGTAGGAGATGGCCAGCTCGCGTGCCATGCCGCGGATCGAGAGCGCGAAACCCTTGTCCGGGGTCACGTTCACGTCCAGCACGACGTCACGCAGCCCCGCGTACTCCGCGAAGTCGCGGCCCAGCGGCGCGTCGGCCGGCAGCACCATGATTCCCGAGTGGTCGTCGCCGATGCCGAGCTCGTCCGCCGCGCAGATCATGCCCTCGGACATCTTGCCGTAGGTCTTGCGCGCGCCGATCTCGAAGCCGCCTGGCAGCGTGGCGCCCGGCAGCGCCAGCGGCACCCGGTCGCCGGCCGTGAAGTTCGTCGCCCCGCAGATGACGTGCCGCTCGGCACCGTCCCCGGTGGAAACCTGGCAGTACCGGACCGGCTTCTTGAACCCGGTCAGCTCGGCCACGTCCAGCACCTGGGCGACCACCACGCCGGTGATGTCCTGGCCGACCCGCTCGATGGTCTCGATCTCCAGGCCGCACGCCGTCAGCCGGCGGGCCACCTCGTCGGCGTCCACCTCGCCGGGGGCCCCGATGGCCGCGTACTCCAGCAGCCACGACAGCGGGACTCTCATGACATCTCCCAACCGAACGCGCGGCTGAACCGCACGTCGCCCTCCAGCGTGTCCCGGATGTCGGCCAGCCCGTTGCGGACCATCAGGCTGCGCTCAATGCCCAGTCCGAACGCGAAGCCCGAGTACCGGTCCGGGTCGATCCCGCAGGCCACCAGCACCCGCGGGTTGACCATGCCGCAGCCGGCGATCTCAATCCAGCCCTGCGACCGGCACACCCGGCAGGGCGCGCCGCCCGGCCTGGTCGAGGCGCCCCGGCAGATGTGGCACTCCATCGACACGTCCGCCGACGGCTCGGTGAACGGGAAGTAGTCCGGCCGCAGCCGGGTCCGCAGCCCTTCGCCGAACATCGCGTCGACGAACGCGCGGATCGCGCCGCGCAGGTCGGCCATGGTCAGTCCCTCGTCCACGGCCAGGCACTCGATCTGGTTGAACACCGGGCTGTGGGTGGCGTCCAGGGTGTCGGTGCGGAAGCACTTGCCCGGGCTCACCACGTACAGCGGCAGCGGCCTGGTCAGCAGGGCCCGGATCTGCACTGGCGAGGTGTGCGTGCGCAGCACGACGCCGGACTTGCCGGTGCCGTCCGGCCCGACCGCGAACATCGTGTCGTAACTGTCGCGCGCCGGGTGGTCGGGGGGGAAGTTCAGCGCGTCGAAGTTGTACCACTCGGCCTCGACCTCGGGACCCTCCGCTACCTCGTAGCCCATCCCGGTGAACACGTCGACCAGCCGCTCGCCCACCGTGGTGACCGGGTGCCGGGCCCCGGCCGGCTCACGGTCCCAGGGCAGCGTCACATCGACGGCCTCCTCGATCAGCACGCGCTGGTCGCGCTCGGCCTCCAGCACCGCCTGGCGCTCGGTCAGCGCCGCCCGGATGGCGCTGCGGGCCGCGCCGATCCGCTTGCCCGCTTCGGCCCGCGCGGCCGGCGGCAGCGCGCCGATCTCGGCGTTAGCCAGCGCGATCGGCGCGCGGTCGCCCGCGTGCGCCAGCCGCGCCGCCTTCAGTTCCTCTAGCGTGGCCGCGGCGGCGATGGCGGCCAGGGCCGCGTCGGTGACCCGCTGAACCTCCTCGGGTGCCAGCGCCGCCACCTCCACCGGGTCGTAAGTCTTATTTGGTGCAGACATCGCGGTTTGCTCTCCTGCGATCAGCGACATGTCGTCGGGTGCATCCGGCGTACTTATCATCCCGAACGAGCTGGCGCCCGCTGGCGGAGATCACCAGCTGCGGCGCCGCCGGAGACGAGATGAGCCGCCGGGCCTGCTGGGTCAGCCGTCAGGAGGCCGGCCTGTCCGTGCTAGCTGCGCCTGCCCTGCGGACAGGCCGTGCTCGCGGCGGAAGGCCAGCCCGGGCCGCCAGGCCCGGATGCCCGCCGGTCAGCCGAAATCTGGCGTGCCGGCGGGCATGGTAAATCGGAACTCAGCCCCGCCGTCGGGTGCGGTGTGCACGGCGATGGTCCCGCCGTGTGCCTCGACCAGCCCCTTGACGATGAACAGGCCCAGGCCCGCCCCGCCGCGCCGCTTGGCCCGCCAGAACTGGCGGAAGACCCGCGAGGCCAGCTCGGGCGCAATGCCATCGCCCTGGTCGCGGACTGATACCGCTATCCCGGGGCCGCCTGCCAGCGCCGTTGGCTGCACCACAGTGGTAACGGTACCAGCACCGTGCCGCAGGGCATTCTCTATAAGGTTGGCCAGGATCTGGTCGACCTTGTCGGCATCTAGCCAGGTCTCGGGCAGCCCGGCGGCGGTCTCGACACGGAACCGGTCCTCAGCCTCGCCCGACGCGACCCGGCCGCTGATCAGTTTGCGCACCCGGCCGGGGATGTCCACCAGCTCGCGGTGCACCTCGATGCGGCCGGACTCGATCCGGGACACGTCCAGCAACTCGGTGATCAGCCGGGTGACCCGGTCAGCATCGGCGTTGACGGTCTCCAGCATGACCCGCTTCTGGTCATCGGTAAACCGGCCCCACCGGTTCAGCAGCGTCGCGGTGAAGCCCTTCACGCTGGTCAGCGGCGAGCGCAGCTCATGGGCCACGGTGGAGACCAGGTCGGCGCGGCTGCGCTCCAGCCGGGTCCGCTGCTCGGTGCCGCGCAGGGTGATCATGATCCGGCGGACCGAGCCGGGCTCGCGGTGCCAGCCCTCGCGCGGGCCGCTGCCGCGCGGGCAGCGCACGTAGCCGACAGTGACCAGCAGCTCCGTGCCGTCCGGCAGGAACAGGCAGCGCTCCGGATGCCGGGACCGGGTGCTGAGCCCGGCATAGGGCCGCGTCGCGGTCCACCAGCAGCGCTCGTCGGCGTCCTGCAGCGGCAGCACCTGCTGGATGTCGCGGCCCAGCGCGTCGGCCGGATTGATGCCGGTCAGCCGCGCGGCGGCCCGGTTGAAGACGGAGACGCGGCCCGCATGGTCGGCGATGACGAGGCCGTCGGGAAGGTCATCGGCGAGGACCAGGCCGCCGCTGAAGTCGGTGGTCGCCGCGAGCGCGCCTGCGTGGGCACTGGCCTGGCCCGACACGTTCCCGTCCACTGATCCGCCGCCTCCGGGGGCCGACTTACCTGTCCCCCGGCATGACCCTGCGCCGGCCCGCGGGTCCGGGGGGACACCCGCGGGACGGCTCCCGCACGTCGCGGCCGGCGGGCCCGTGACCCTAGCTAGAACCGCTCATGACGCAACGTGATCAGACTCTAGCGCGTCGGGAATGGTGCACGGCACCCCCGCAGCCCGCGCATCGGCAGCTGGTTGCAGGAATCGCGCCGCCGGGGAAGATCTCTCCCCCGGGCTCTGTTTTGCCCGCTCCCCGGCGTCGTGCCCCGGAGGCGCCGCCTTCCCTCGTCGCAAGCTCCTCAGTCCAGGCGGCGCCGCCGCCGCCGGCTCGCTCTGGCTAGCTCAGGCGCTGGGCAGCGGCGGAGGCGTACAGGCAGACGGCCGCCGCGGCGGCCAGGTTCAGGCTCTCGGCCCGCCCGTAGATCGGCACGGCCACCGGCGCATCGGCCAGCGCGAGCACCTCGGCGGGCAGGCCCCAGGCCTCATTGCCGAACAGCCAGGCGGTCGGGCCGGCCAGCCACGGGGCGGCGGCCGCCGGGTCGAGCACCCGCCCGCCCTCGGCCGCGGCCGCGCTGCCGTCAGCGGCCAGCAGCTGCAGCCCGGCCCCGCGCAGCCCGGCGGCCGCCGCAGCCGGGTCGGCGCCGGTCACGACCGGCAGGTGAAACAGGCTGCCGGCCGAGGACCGGACGCACTTGCTGTTATACGGATCGACCGAGGCCGTGGTGAAGATCACGCCCTGCGCCCCGGCCGCGTCGGCGGTGCGCAGCACCGTCCCGGCGTTGCCCGGGTCCCGGACGCTGGCCAGCACCGCTACCAGCCGCGGCCGGGTGGCCAGCAGGTCTGCTAGCGGGACGTCCAGGAACCGGCAGACCGCCAGCAGGCCCTGCGGCGTCACCGTCTGGGCCAGCTCGGCCATGACCTCGCCGCTGACGGCATGAACCGGGATGCCCAGCTGGGCAGCGCGGCCGGTCAGGCCGGCGTGCCGGTCGGCGGCAGCGGCGGTGACGAACAGCTCCACCAGGGTGCCGGGCAGCTCCAGCGCCTCGCGGACCGCCTGCGGTCCCTCGGCCAGGAAGGTGCGGGAGCGGTCCCGGAAGGCTCGCTTGGCGAGCTGCCGGGCGGCCTTGACCCGCGGTGAGCGGATAGTGGTGATCTCGCCGGACAGGCCCGGCCGCTGCGGCCCGGATCCCCGCGGCATCGTCCGCCGGGATCCGGTCCGGTCAGCTGCTGCCCGGTCAGGCAGCTGCGGTGCCCAGGTCAGCGGGCAGCGCTTCGCGCGCGACTCCGACCAGCGCCGAGAACGCCTGCGGGTCGGCCACGGCCAGCTCGGCCAGCATCCGCCGGTCGACATCAACGCCGGCGATCTTCAGTCCCTGGATGAACCGGTTGTAGGTCATGCCATCCGCTCGCGCGGCCGCGTTGATCCGCTGGATCCACAGCCGCCGGAACGCGCCCTTGCGGTCCTTGCGGTCCCGGTAGGCGTAGGTCATGGAGTGGAGGCTCTGCTCCTTGGCCTTGCGGTACAGCCGGGACCGCTGGCCCCGGTAACCGCTCGCCCGCTCCAGGACGACCCGGCGCTTCTTGTGGGCATTGACCGCCCGCTTCACGCGTGCCATGTAAGTTCGACTCCCTTGTGGCGGGCCGGGTCACTTTCCCAGCAGTCTTTTCATCTTCTTCGTGTCACCCGGCGAGAGCACAACCTCGTTGGCGAGCCGGCGGGTCAGCTTGCTCGACTTGTGCTCGAGGTAGTGAGCCCGGTTCGCCCGGCGGCGCATGATCTTGCCCGTGCCCGTCACGCGGAAGCGCTTATTGGCTCCGCTGTGCGTCTTCATCTTCGGCATGTCGCCGTGTCTCCGTTCCTGCGTGCCGGTGGCATCGCTTGTCCGCGTGCCTCGGGGCACGTTCATCCTCGGCGCGCCGCTGGCGCGTCGCGTCTTGCTGTCCCGCCCGCCGGCGGTGAGGCGAGCCCGGGGCTCACCTCTCCCGGCTGGCACCGCCCGCCGACATGCTAGTCACGGCGGCGCGCGCCCGGGTCACACCCGACCGCACGCCCCCCTTGCTGTTCCGGGGGATCGCTCCCCCGGAACCACTCTTACTCCGAGTCCCCCGAATCTGCGGGCTTGGCCGGCTGCTCGCCGGCGTCGCCGCGCTGGGCGGGTACCGGGCTGACCGGACGCGGCCGCGGAGCCGAGGGCCGCGGGGCCGCCGGCCGCGGAGCGCCAGGCCGCGGCGCGGCCGGCCGCGGAGCCGCCGGACGGGGACTGCCCGCCGGCGCGCTGGGCCGCGGAGCCGCGCTCCCGGTGCCGGGCTGGCCGGCAGGCGGAGCCGGGCGAGCCGGGCCCGGCGGAGCCGGCCGCGGAGCCGGACGGGCCGCGCTGGATGGCGCGGGCCGCGCCGAAGCTGGCCGGGACGGCGGGGCCGACCTGACCGGCGGGGCCGACCGGGAAGGCGGAGCCGACCGGGGCGCCGACGACTGCGTGCTAGCCGGGCCGCTGCTGTTGCTGCTGCCGCTGGCCGGAGCAGAGCTCGCGCTCGGGCGCGCAGCCACCGGGGCCATCGTGCCGAGCTGCGGCTGCGGCTCAGGCTCAGGCTCGGCGGCCCGGGCAGCCGTGGTGGCCGCCGTCCGCGCTGCCGTCCGCTCGGCCCGGGCAGCATTGTGCTCGGCCCGGGTGTCGGGACGCTCCGCCCGGATAGCATCGAGCTTGCGCTTATGAGGCCCGATGACCATGATCATGTTCCGGCCGTCCTGCTTGGGCTGGGCCTCGACGAAGCCGAGTTCATCGACATCGCCAGCCAGCCGCTGCAGCAGCTTGAAGCCGAGTTCCGGACGGGACTGCTCGCGTCCCCGGAACATGATGGTCACCTTGACCTTGTCCCCGGCCTTGAGGAACCGCTCGACGTGGCCCTTCTTGGTGCCGTAGTCATGCGGGTCAATCTTCGGCCGGAGCTTGATCTCCTTGATGACCGTCTGGGCCTGGTTCTTGCGCGACTCGCGGGCCTTGAGCGCGGACTCGTACTTGAACTTGCCGTAGTCCATCAGCTTGCAGACCGGCGGCCGGGCGGTCGGCGCGACCTCGACCAGGTCGAGATCGGCCTCCTGGGCTAGCCGGAGAGCATCGTTGATCGCGACAATCCCGATCTGCTCGCCGGCGGGCCCGACGAGCCGCACCTCCGGTACACGGATGCGCTCGTTAATACGTGGTTCGGTGCTGATGTGACCTCCAGTGTCACCTGCTGCTGGGCCGGGGCTTTCCCGGCGCTCAGCCTTGCCGGCGCCTCCCGCCGCACAAAGCAGAAGGCCCCGCACGCGTGCCTGCGGGGCCACCAGATGCGGCTACCCGCCCGGCTGTTCCCAGGGCTTGGTACCCGCGACGCACACCGCTAGTCCGCCTGCCGGTCGGCGATGCGAGCCAGCGGCCGTGCGTCCGGCCTGGCCGGAAAGCCCGTCGGGCTAACCGGCTGCTAGCTGACCGCGAAGTCAGCTAGCAGTGAACCCGCTGACGTTAGCCAGCTAGGTGGGAGGCGGCCGAGGTGGTCCTCCGCTTGCCTGCGCGGGAAGAGATGCCGGAGCATCCCACGCCGAGCATGGTTGTCGTCACACCCTAACGCATTGCCACCCCCATGGGTATTCCCGCGCCGGGCCCTAACCAGCTTATCCGCACTGAAATCCGCTTTTACCCGGCTAGTGCCGGTCCTGCAGCGCGGCCCGGCCGGCCTGGCGCATGGCCTCGACGGGCGCGGCCCGGCCGGTCATCAGCTCGACCTGACGGGCCGCCTGATGCAGCAGCAGTTCCAGGCCGCCCGCCACGACAGCGCCCGCCTGCCCGGCCGCCCGGGCCAGCCGCGTCGGCCACGGGTGGTAGATGACGTCCAGCACCGCGGCGGCCCGCAGGCCGCCGCTGGCGATCAGCGCCGCGTACTGGTCGGCCGCGCCGGCCGGGACGGTCGAGATCAGCAACTGCCAGTCCCCCGGCGCGCCGCCCGGCCCGGCCGCGAATCCAGTCAGCCGGACCTGCACGCCCAGCCGCCTGGCCACCTCCAGCAGCGGGCCTGCGGTGGCCCTGCTGCGAACGGCCACCGTCGCCTGCGCCACGTCCAGGCCGCGCAGCGCCGCCAGCGCTGAGCAGGCCGTCGCGCCGGCGCCCAGGACCAGCACCGGGTGCGGCGCCGCCGTCACCCCGGCCTCGGCCAGCGCCGCGATCATGCCGGGCACATCGGTGTTGTAGCCGGCCCGGCCCGCGTCGCCGAAAAGTACCGTGTTCGCCGCGCCGACCTCAGTGACCAGCGGCTCGGCGTGGTCCAGCAGCGGGAGCACCGCCCGCTTGAGCGGCATGGTCAGCGACAGCCCGGCCCACTGCGGGTCCAGCGAGTCCAGCAGGCCCGGCAGTCGCGCCTCGTCGCACTCGATCGCCTCGTAGGCCCAGTCGTCCAGGCCCAGGGCCCGGTAAGCGGCGGCGTGCAGCACCGGGGACAGGGAATGAGCGACCGGGGAGCCGAGCACAGCCGCACGATGGGCGGCGATGCTCAGGTCCCGTTCTTGATGTTCTGGTCGGATTCCTTGACCCACTTCTCGAACTGGGCCTCGCTGTCGGTGAACCCGGTCCGGCCCGTCTTCGGGTCGATGGTCACGAACCAGATCCAGTTCCCCTTGGCCGGATTCAGGACCGCGTGGATAGCCGCGGCGCCGGGCGAGTCGATCGGCCCTGGCGGCAGGCCCTTGTGCAGGAACGTGTTATAGAGCGAGGGGGTGTGCAGCTGCTTGGTGGTGAGGCTGAACCCGGTGATCTTCAGGGCGAACAGCACCGTGCTGTCGAGCTGCAGGTCAATGCCCTGGTTCAGCCGGTTGTCGATGGTCCGGGCCGCCTTGGCGTAGTCCGACGGGCCGACCTCCGCCTCCAGCAGGCTGGCCTCGGTGATGACCTGGGCCTCAGACAACTGGGCCTTCTTCGCCGCGTCGGCCAGCCCCATGCTGGTGGCTTGCTGGTTGAACGCCTCCACCATGGTCTGCAGCATCTTCAGCGGGGTGGTGCCCGGCGAGAAGTTGTAGGTCGCCGGGAACAGGTAGCCCTCAGGGTTGCCGTGCGCGTAGGACGGCAGGCCCAGCGCCTTGGTGTCCTTGAGCGCCTGCTTGAACGCGCTGACCGGCCTGCCGGTCTGCCTGGAAAGCGAGGCCAGCACCCCGTCGACGGTATTGCGCTGCCCGTCGGTGATGGTCACGGTGGTCTGGATCCGGGACTCGGGCTTGAAGAACAGCGCCCAGGCCAGGCCGGCATTCATGTGCTTTCGCAGCCGGTAGGTGCCCGGCGTCAGGTTGCCCGCGTTCGGGCTGGCCTTGGCCGCGGAGATGAACGGGCTGGCCGCCTTGATGACGCCCAGCTTGACTAGCCGGGGCGCCATCTCGGTCGCATTATCGTTCTGCTTGACCTCGAAGGTCACTGTTCCCTGGCCGGCTCCGGTGTAGTTCGCGTGCGCGGCCTGGTACTTGGTCAGGACGTAGAAGCCGGCCCCGCCCACCAGGGCGAGGATGACGATGATCGAGATCAGCGGCGCGGCCACCCGGCCCCGCTTGCGCCGCGGCGGGTCCACATTCTCATCTTCACCGAATCCCGAGAAGAAGCCAGCGTGCTGCTCGTCGCTCGCCCACTCCGGGTCACCCGCCACGGCCGGCGCAGGCGCCGCCGCCGCTTTCTGGCGCCCGCGGCGCCCGGCCGGGGCCTGCTCGCCGCGCCGCCCGGCTCCGCGCGGGTCGCGGCGCGGCTCAGCAGCAGGCCCGTGCCGTCCGGCAGGCGCGCCGCCGGGACCAGGCGGCGTACCGCCCTGGCCAGCCGCCAAGCCCGGCATGACTCCCGACGGGAAGTCCTGCGACGGGAACTCCTGGGACGGAAAGTCCTGCACACCGGACGGGTAGTCCGCGGTCCCCGGCGGGAACCCGCGGGACGGGAAGTCCTGGACACCGGACGGGTAGTCCCGGGCTGGTCCCGGCGGGAAGTCGTGCACCCCGGACGGATAGTCCTGGGTCCCGAACCCGGACTGACCGGGCGGCAGCGCCGCGGGCCGGACTGACCGGGCGGCAGCGCCCGCGGGCCGGACTGGCCGGGCGGCAGCGCCCGGCGGCCGGACGGGCCGGCACCGCCCGGCGCGGTCCCGGCGGGCCAGGAGGCCGTCCGCGCGTCCGCCGCCGCGTCGGTGCCGCCCGCCGCGGACGGCTGCCAGAAGCCATTGCCGCCGGGCGCGCCGTTGCGGTCGGCGGGCGTCCCGGCGCCGGCGCCCGGAAGACCGGGCAGGGCCGCCTGGCTGCCGGTGTCAGCCGGGCCGCCGAAGGCGCTCCAGCCCTGTCCGGCATCGGTGTCGTACGGGGTGCGCGGCATCGGCCTGGCCGCGGCCCCCGGGTCCGGCAGGCCCCGGCCGGGCGGCAGCGCACGGGGACCCGGTCCCTGGCCGCCCGGCAGTTCCGGCGGACCGTAGGGGTCCGGCGGGCCGTACGGATCAGCCGGGGAGTAGCCGGGCCGGGCGGCGTAGCCCGGCAGCGCGTCGGCCGGGCCACGGCCATCGCGGGACGCCGGGCCGGGCCCGGCTGGCTGACCGGGCTGGCTGTAGGGGTCGGCGGATCCGAACCCGCCCGGCCCGGCCCAGTCCTGCGGGCCGCTACGCGACTGCGGGCCGGTATGCGCCCCGGAGCCAGGGCCGGCCGGTGACTGCGGCGAGCCGTATACGCCCGGGAAGCTCGGGTGCTCGGCGGCACGGTAGGGATCCGGCGGCCCGTAAGGGTCGGCCGGGCCGTACGGATCGGCCGCGTGCCGCCGGCCTGCCGGAGGCTGCCCGGTACCCAGGCCGGCCGGGCAGGCCAGGTCGAGCGGGCCAGGCCGGCCGTAGGAGTCAGCGGGCCCGTACGGGTCGGGCGCGGCATGCCGGCTGGGCGCCGCCGGGCCGTCGGCGTAGCCGCCCGCGGCGTGCGGGCCGGTGCCGTAGCCGCCCCCGCCCGCAGGGTCATAGCCCGTGCCGCCCGGTCCCGGCCGGGCCTGCCCGCCCGGTCCGGCCCCGCCCGGTCCGGCCCCGCCTGGTCCGGCACTGTCGTAACCGGCACTGCCGTAACCGGGGCTGTCGTACCTGGCGCCGCCGTTGCCGGCGCCGCGGTCGTAGCCGGAGCTGTCGTAGCCGGCCCTGTCGTAGCCGGTGCTGTCGTAGCCGGTGCTGCCGTAACCCCCGTCGGCGTAGCCCGCGTCGGCGTAGCCGGAGCTGCCGTAACCGGCACCGCCGGAACCGGCACCGTCGCGGCCGGGCTGGCTGAAGCCGCCACTCGTGCTGCCGCCCGGGCCGGGGAATGCTTCAGCGTCCGGGGCCGCGTGCCGCCGACGGCGGCCGGGCTGCCCGGCCGGGCCGTCCGCCGCGGCCGGCCCGCCGGGCGCGCCGTAGGAGTCTGCGGAGCCGTAGCCGCCGGGCTGGCTGGGCGGCCCGTACGGGTCCGCCGCGCCGTAACTCCCCGGCGGGCCGTAGGGATCGCGTGCTGCCGCCGGGTCCGGCGGGCCGTACGGGTCAGGCGGGCCGTACGGGTCGGCCGGGCGGTAGCCCTCGCCGGCCTGGTAGGGGTCAGCGGGCCCGTAGGGATCATGCCGCGGCAGCCGGGCCTGCGGCGCGGAGTCGGGCGGCGGGCCGTAGCCCGGCGGGGATTCGTAGTCGCGGCTGTCCGGCGCGCCATGACGGCCGCGCCGGCCGCGCCGCTCGGTCTCGGCAGGCGGCGGGTACTCCTCCGGGATGACCGGCCCGCGGCGGGACGCCCAGCCGCCCTGGTCGTCGCGGCCGCTCACCGGCTGTCCTCGGCGGCGACGGCCACCAGCTCGCCGGGCGGCTGGCCGGTCGACCGCTCGGCGTCCAGCGCGCCCTGCAGCAGCAGCGCGGCGGCCGCCTGGTCGACCACGGTGCGCCGGGCGCGGCCGTCCCGGCCGCCCTGCCGCAGCGCGTCGTGCGCGATGACGGTGGTGAACCGCTCGTCCACCAGCCGGACCGGGACCGGGGCCAGCCGTCCGGCCAGCGCGCCGGCGAAACTGCGGGCATCCGCGGCGGAGGTGCCCTCGTTCCCGGACAGGCCGCGCGGCAGCCCCACGATGATCTCCATAGCCGCCCGTCCGGCGGCCACCCGGCCCAGCTCGGCCAGGTCACCCCGGCCGCGCCGCACCGTAGTCAGCGGGCTGGCGAGCAGCCCGGCCGGATCGCTTCCGGCCACGCCTATCCGCACCTGGCCCACGTCAACGCCGATGCGCACACCTGGTCTCAAGGGAAGGCTCCCAGGCAGGCACATCTCATCCTGGACACGATCCAGCAGCGGCACGGTCTCACAGTACGCCACCGGTTTCCATTATGTCCTTAATAGTCGCACCCACCACGCGGAAGGACTCGGCAATCGTCTGACCTGCCTGGTCACCGAGGGGGGCACCACCGCCCTGCGCGACGTCGTCCTTGCCGCCGCCCCGGCCGCCGAGCACGCCGGTGGCTGTCCGCACCAGCGAGCCAGCCGAGACCCCGCGCGCCCGCGCCGCGTCGTTGACCGCGATGACCACGACCGGCCGGTCAGCGGGCACGCCCGCCGCGACCACCACGCCCGGCCGGTCAGCCGCCAGGCGGCCGCGGACATCCAGCGCCACCGTGCGGATGCCGTCCGCCGGCGTGCCGTCGGGCACCTGGAACGACGCGTACGCCGCGCCGCCGATGTCGGCCGCGCCCTGCGCCAGGTCGCCCGCGTTGCCCAGCAGCCGCGCGGACTGCGCCCGCTGCAGGTCGCGCTCCGCCTCGCGCAGCCGGGTCACGATCGTCGAGATCCGCTCCGGCAGTTCCTCCCGGCGCGCCTTGAGCTGCTCGCTGAGCTGGCCCACCAGCGCGCTCTCCCGGGCCAGGAAGCGGAAGGCGTCGATGCCCACCAGGGCCTCGACACGGCGCACTCCCGACCCGATCGAGGACTCGCCCAGGATCTTGATCAGGCCCAGGTTGCCGGACCTGGCCACGTGGGTGCCGCCGCAAAGCTCGCGCGAGTACTCGCCTACCTCGACCACCCGCACCCGGTCGCCGTACTTCTCCCCGAACAGCGCCAGGGCGCCCATCGACCGGGCCTCATCCAGCGAGGTGTGGTAGGCACGCACCTCCAGGTCGTTGATCAGTACCTGGTTGACCTCGTCCTCGGCGTCCTTGAGCACCGCGGGCGGCACCGCGCCGAGCGCGGTGAAGTCGAACCGGAACCGGCCCGGCGCGTTCTCCGAGCCCGCCTGCGCCGCCGACTCGCCCAGCGCGCCGCGGAACGCCCGGTGCACCAGGTGCGTCGCGGTGTGCGAGCGGGACACCGCGCGCCGCCGCTCGATGTCGATCTGCGCGCGCACCGGGGCGCCGACCACGATCTCGCCGTCGGTGACCCGGCTGCGGTGCACGATCAGGCCCTTAACCGGGGACTGGACATCCAGCACCGTCAGCAGCGCGCCGTCACCCGCGCCGCTGCCGGACGCGGTGAGCATGCCGGTGTCGGCGAGCTGACCGCCGCCCTCGGCGTAGAACGGGGTCCGGTCCAGCACCACGTCCACCTCGCTGCCCGCGCCCGCCGCCGGCACCGAGACGCCGCCGACGATCAGGCCGGTGACCGTCGCGTCGCCCTCGATCTGGTCGTAGCCGGTGAACTCGACCGGCCCCGACGTGTCCAGGACCTGCGCGAACGCCGAGATGTCGGCGTTGCCGGTCTTCTTGCCCGCGGCGTCGGCCTTGGCTCGCTGCCGCTGCTCGCTCATCAGCCGGCGGAACTCCGGCTCGTCCACCCGCAGGCCCTGCTCCGCGGCCATCTCCAGGGTCAGGTCGATGGGGAAGCCGTAGGTGTCGTGCAGCTGGAACGCCTGCGTGCCGCGCAGCGTGTCCCCGCCGCCGCGGCGGGTCTCCTCGACAGCCGCCTCGAAGATGGCGGTCCCGGTGCGCAGCGTGCCGATGAACGCCGACTCCTCCGAGTCGATGACCGTGTGGATGTGCGGCGCGTCCCGGATCAGGTCGGTGTACTGCTCGCCGAGCGCGCTGATCGCCACCGAGGCCAGCTCGTGCAGGTAGCGCTCGTCCGCGCCGCCGCGGCTGATGCTGCCGCCCGCGCCGCCGCGCTGCGCGCCGGACAGCAGCCGCATGTTGCGGATGCTGCGGCGCAGGATCCGCCGCAGCACGTAGCCGCGGCCCTCGTTGGTCGGGGTCACCCCGTCGGCGACCAGCATGACCGCGGTGCGCACGTGGTCGGCGACGACCCGCAGCGCCACGTCCGAGCGGTGGTCGCGGCCGTACTTCTGCTCGGCCAGCTCCGCCGCCCGGTCGAGCACCTTCCACATGGTGTCGATCTCGTAGATGTTGTCGACGCCCTGCAGCAGCGCCGCCATCCGCTCCAGGCCCAGGCCGGTGTCGATGTTGCGCGACGGCAGCGGGCCGGTGATGTCGAAGTCCGTCTTGCCGCGGACCGTGCTGAGCGTCTCCTGCATGAAGACGAGGTTCCAGACCTCCAGGAACCGGTCCTCGTCCGCCTCGGGCCCGCCGTCCTTGCCGTAGTCCGGGCCGCGGTCGTAGTAGATCTCCGAGCAGGGGCCGCCGGGGCCGGGCACGCCCATGTGCCAGTAGTTGTCGGCCAGGCCGCGGCGCTGGATGCGGCTCTCGGGCACGCCGACGACGTCGCGCCAGATACGGAAGGCCTCATCGTCGCTGTGCAGGACGGTCGCCCACAGCCGGTCCTCCGGGAAGCCGAACCCGCCCGCCGACTCGGGGCTGGTCAGCAGCTCCCAGGCGAACGGGATGGCGCCTTCCTTGAAGTAGTCGCCGAAGGAGAAGTTCCCCATCATCTGGAAGAACGTCGCGTGCCGGGTGGTCTTGCCGACTTCCTCGATGTCCGGCGTGCGCACGCACTTCTGCGCCGTCGTGGCGCGCCGGAACGGCGGCTGCCGCTGGCCCAGGAAGTACGGCTTGAACGGGACCATGCCCGCGTTCACCAGGAGCAGGGTGGGGTCCTCGGCAATCAGGCTGGCCGAGGGCACCACGGCGTGTCCTCGCTGCTCGAAGAAGCTGAGGAAACGCCGGGCAATCTCTGCCGACTCCATGATCGCCTTCCTTTACGTGGGGATAGCCCGGATCAGCATCCGGCAAGGGTGGGAACTCGTCAGCGTGCCGGGCGGCTGCGCTGCCCCGCTGGCGCCTGCCGTCCCTGCTGACTTTCGAGAGTACGACCTGAGCCCGGCTCGTGACGATCCAGATACTCTGCCACGCCGTCACGGACGTCGCGTGCGAATGCCGCTCCTTCGGCGGCTGAGCGTCCGGCGCGGGCGGCGCCGCGCAGCACCTGGCGACTGGTCAGCAGCCGGCGGCGGGCGCGCAGCGGCTGCGGGGCCAGGGCCAGCACCCCGGCCTGGGCCGGGCGGCTGGCCGGCCCGATGGCCCGGGCCAGCTGGCTGGCCTTGCGGTAGCCGGTCACGCCCAGCGCCGCGCCAGTCACCAGCCAGAACCCGCGCCGGATCACCGCCGGGCCCCGTTCTGCGCCGCGCTGCGGGCCGAGCTGCGCGCGGCGGCGGCCCGGGCGGCGCGCCCGCGGCGCCCGGCGGCCGGGCGGGCGCCGCGCTGACCGGGGGCGCTGAGCGCCGGGCTGGCGGGCAGGGCGGCCCGCTGCGCAGCGAGCCGGGCATCATGCAGCTGCGCGACATCCGGCACGGCGCGGACGGCGGGCTCGCGGCCAGCGGCCGTCCCGGCCGCCTCGCGGCGCAGGGCGACCGCGCGGCGGACGCCGTAGGCCACGGCCGAGATGCCGGTCACCGGCGCGCCGACGGCCGCGGTCAGGGCGCGGGCCATGCCGGTCATGGCCGAGACATGGCCCGACAGCTCGGCCATGTTGGCCGTGACCTGATCCATGCTGGCAGTGATGGTGTCGGTCCTGGCCAGCTGCTCGCTCGTCCGGTCCACCACGGCCTGGGCCTGCTCTAGCAGGGTGTCGGCGCGCTCGGTGTAGCCCGTGACCAGCCGGGTGGTGACACCGAGCAGCCGGCCCAGGCGCAGGAGGACGTAACAGGCAACGCAGGCCAGCAGCGCGAAGAACCCGGCCGCGATCAGGGCGGCAAGCTGTCCGGCGGTCATCCGCGCTCGCTCCTTCGTGATGCGAGTTCGCCCTCGGGGCTATGTCGTGCGGGCCAGCGGCCTCGTTCGCCGACCCTACCGCCATCACGCGGGTGGCCGGCGAGCTGACCGGAATGATCCGGCCTGGACGAGTTTCAGCCCGCCTCGGGCCCGGCCGCCCCGGCAGCGCTGTCCGGCGCTCCCGGACTGTCCGCGGCCCCGGTGTCCCCGGCCGCCCCCGACGTACCGGCCGGTGCAGCCGCCGCGGTGTCCCCGGGCGGCGGCGCGGCGGTTTTCCCGGGCGGCGTCGCGGCGGCCGGGTCCCCCTCGGCGGCCGGCGCGGACGGCGCGGCGGGCCGGGGCTGGCCGGCCGTGTCGTTCTGCGCGTCGCCGGGTTTTCCGAGGATCTGCCGGATGCGCTCGGCGCGCTCGGCGTACCGGGCCTCGGTGCCGTGCCGGGTGGGCTGGTAGTAGGCGCGCCCGGCGATGGAGTCGGGGGCGTACTGCTGGCGGACGACGCCGGCCGGGTCGTCGTGCGGGTAGCTGTAACCGCGACCGTGGCCCAGCCGCTGCGCGCCGGCGTAGTGGGCGTCGCGCAGGTGCGCCGGGACAGCGCCGGCCAGGCCCGCCCGGACGTCCGCGGCGGCTGCCTCGAAGGCCATGATGACCGCGTTGGACTTGGGGGCCAGGCACAGGTGAATGGTGGCCTGGGCGAGGTTCAGCCGGGCCTCGGGCAGGCCGACGAACTCGACGGCGTGCGCGGCGGCGACGGCGGCCTGCAGGGCGGTGGGGTCAGCCAGCCCGACGTCCTCGCTGGCGTGCACGATCAGCCGCCGGGCAATGAACCGGGCGTCCTCCCCCGCCTCGATCATCCGGGCCAGGTAGTGCAGCGCGGCATCGGCGTCGCTGCCCCGGATGCTCTTGATGAAGGCGCTGATGACGTCGTAGTGCTGATCACCGGCCCGGTCATAGCGCACCATCGCCTGGTCAACGGCGCGCTCCAGGGTCTCGGTGTCGATCACGCCGCCCGGCGGCAGGCCGAGGGCGGCGGCCTCCAGGTAGGTCAGCGCCCGCCGGGCGTCGCCGCCGGCCAGCCGGACCAGGTGTTCGGCCACGCCCTCAGCCAGGGTCACCGAGTCGCCCAGGCCGCGCTCGTCGGTCAGCGCCCGGCTGATCACGGCGGCAATGTCGTCGTCGCTGAGCGGCTGGAGGGTCAGCAGCAGGGACCGGGAGAGCAGCGGGCCGACGACGGAGAAGGACGGGTTCTCGGTGGTGGCGCCGATGAAGGACACCCAGCGGTTCTCCACGGCCGGCAGCAGGGCGTCCTGCTGGGTCTTGGAGAACCGGTGCACCTCGTCGATGAACAGCACGGTCTGCACGCCGGTCAGGCCGAGGTCGTGCCGGGCGGCCTGCACGGCGGCCCGGACGTCCTTGACGCCGGCCGACACCGCCGACAGCTCGGTGAACTTGCGCCGCGTGACCTGGCTGACAACGTAGGCCAGGGTGGTCTTGCCGGTGCCCGGCGGGCCCCACAAGATGACCGACATCCCGGCGTCGGTGTCCGCCAGCTTGCGCAGCGGCGAGCCCGGCCGGATCAGGTGCCGCTGCCCGATGACCTCATCCAGGCTGCGCGGCCGCATCCGGACCGCCAGCGGCGCGGTGGCCTGCTGGGCATCGGCCTCGGCCGCATCGAAAAGACTCGCGGGCTCACCGCCCGGTGCTGGGAACACGAGACGACATTACCCGCGCGCGCCGCGCTGCCTAGCCAGCCGGCGCCGCCGGGCCGGCCGGGGCGGCGTCGATGCCGGCTTCCTTGCGCTGCTGGGCCGTGATCGGGGTCGGCGCGCCGGTCAGCGGGTCGTGGCCGGAGGCCGCCTTCGGGAAGGCGATGACGTCGCGGATGGAGTCCCGGCCGGTGAGCAGCATCAGCAGCCGGTCCCAGCCGAAGGCGATCCCGCCGTGCGGCGGCGGGCCGAAGCGCAGCGCGTCCAGCAGGAAGCCGAACTGCGAGGTGGCCTCCGCGCGGGACAGCCCGATCACGTCGAACACCCGCTGCTGCACGTCCGGGCGGTGAATGCGGATCGAGCCGCCGCCGATCTCAGTCCCGTTGCAGACGATGTCGTAGGCGTCGGCCAGCGCCGCGCCGGGCTCGCCGTCGAACTTGTCCGTCCACTCCGGCAGCGGGGAGGTGAACGGGTGGTGCACCGCGGTCCAGCCGCCCGCCCCGTCCTCCTCGAACATCGGCGCGTCCACCACCCAGGTGAACGCCCACGCCTGCGGGTCGATCAGGCCGCACCGGTGCCCGATCTCCAGCCGGGCGGCGCCCAGCAGCGCCCGGGCGGCACTGGCCGGGCCGGCCGCGAAGAACACCGCGTCGCCCGGGCCCGCGCCGGTCGCGGCCGGCAGCCCGGCGCGCTCCTCGGCGGACAGGTTCCGGGCCACCGGGCCCGCGTCCGACACCGCGCCGCCGGCGTCCATCAGCACGTAGCCCAGCCCGCGGGCCCCGCGCGCCTTGGCCCAGTCCTGCCAGCCGTCCAGTTCCTTGCGGGACTGCCCGGCACCGCCGGGCATGACGACGGCGCCGACGTGCGGCGCCTGGAAGACGCGGAACCCGGTCTGCGCGAAGAACTCGGTCAGGTCCGTGAGTTCCTGGCCGAAGCGCAGGTCGGGCTTGTCCGACCCGAACCGCTCCATCGCGTCGGCGTAGGTCATCTGCGGGATCGGCAGCCGCACCTGGTAGCCGGCGATCTCCGCCCACAGCCGCTGCACCAGCGTCTCGGCCACCGTCACCACGTCCGCCCGGGTGACGAACGACATCTCCACGTCGATCTGGGTGAATTCCGGCTGCCGGTCGGCCCGGAAGTCCTCGTCCCGGAAGCAGCGGACCAGCTGGTAGTAGCGCTCCAGGCCGGACACCATGAGCAGCTGCTTGAACAGCTGCGGTGACTGCGGCAGCGCATACCAGTGGCCGGGCCGCAGCCGGACCGGGACCAGGAAGTCGCGGGCGCCCTCCGGGGTCGACCGGGTCAGGAACGGCGTCTCCACGTTCACGAAGCCGTGGTCCCGCATCACGTCGCTGACCAGGTAGGCCGCCGTCGAGCGGGCGCGCAGCGCGGCCGCCATGTCGGCCCGCCGGATGTCGAGGTAGCGGTACTTCAGCCGGACTTCCTCGCTCAGATCGCCGCCGCCCTCGATGGGGAACGGCAGCGGGTCGGCCTCGGACAGCACCTCCACCGCGGTCGCGGCCACCTCGATGTCCCCGGTCGGCAGCTCGGGATTCTCGTTCCCGGCCGGCCGGGCCTGGACCGTGCCGGTGACCAGCACGCAGTACTCGGCGCGCAGGTCGTGCGCGACATCCTCGGAGCGCAGCACCACCTGGACGATGCCGCTGGCGTCACGCAGGTCCATGAACACCACGCCGCCGTGGTCGCGGCGGCGGGCCACCCAGCCGGCCAGCGTGACCTGCTGGCCTGCCGCGTCGGCACGCAGCGTGCCTGCATCGTGGGTGCGGATCATCGCTCCCAGCCCCTCTTTCTCAGTTAGCTGTCATGGTCAGTGCGGGCCGCGCGGCTGCGGGCCGGGCGGGTCGCCGCGGCCCGCCTCGCGCCGGGCTCACAGCCCGCGGCCAGGCCCTGCGGCCGGGGTGAGCCCGGTCAGGTACGGGTTGCCGGACCGCTCGGCGCCGATCGTTGTCTGCGGCCCGTGCCCTGACAGCACGACGGTCTCGTCGGGCAGCGGCAGGCACACCCGGGCCAGGCTTTCCAGGATCGTGGCATAGTCCCCGCCGGGCAGGTCGACCCGCCCGATAGATCCGGCGAACAGCAGGTCCCCGGTGAACAGCGTGCCCGGGTCGGCCGCCGCGGCGGGCAGCCGGAAGGTCAGCGACCCGGGCGTGTGCCCCGGCGCGTGATCCACGGTCAGCGGCACTCCGGCCAGCTCCAGGGTCATCCCGTCGGCCAGCTCCACCACATCGTCGGGCTCGGTGAAGGTCAGCCCGCCGAACAGCTCCTGGAACGGGGCCAGCGGCAGCCCCCTGGCCGGGTCGCTGAGCAGGTCCCGGTCGGCCGGGTGAATGTAGGCCGGGATGCCGCGCGCCCCGCAGACCGGGGCCACCGACCACACGTGATCAATGTGCCCGTGGGTCAGCAGCACCGCGGCCGGCCGCAGCCGGTACCGGTCGGTGAGCTCGGCGATTCCCGCCTCGGCGTCCTGGCCGGGGTCGATAATCAGGCACTCCTCGCCCGGCGCCGGCGCCACTACATAGCAGTTGGCCGCGAAAGCTCCGGCCGGGAACCCGGCGATGAGCACGTGCCCTCCTGGGATTCATAACGGGGTGCGAGCCTTGACCAGGCTACCGAGGCTGGTGCGCCGTCGCGCGCTGGTGCTGGCCGCGAGCGGCCAGGCAGGCGAAACTAGGAGACACTAGCGAGAGCACGGGGAGTACGGCCGGCCCGGGATGACCCGGGCCCGGCGCCGCGGGCGGGCGTCCAGGGACGGCCAGGCCGGGCCGAGGACACGCTTCGCAGCAGTGTGTGCGTCGAACAGATAACGGCCGCACCGTCATAGTGGTTGAGCCCGGTACGATTCGCGAAGTTTCGCAGGACACCGGCGGAGACAGGCGGGACAGGCACCCGGCAAGCCGGGTACGGCGGGTAATCAGGAGGACCGCGAGAGTGGCAGGGAAGAAGCAGCGCCAGCGCAAACTGGAGCGCGAGCGGTACGCAGCGGCGGCAAGCCCGGCAGGCCCAGCAGGACCAGCGTGCCCGCAAGTGGACCATCGCCGTCAGCGCCGCCGTGGCCGTGCTTGTCGTGCTGGTGGGTTCCTATTTCCTATTCCAGCCGTTCAAGAGCAGCCCGGCCAGCGCCAAAGCCGCGGCCAGTGCGCCTGCCACCGCCTCGGCCAGTGCATCGCCGTCGGCCAGCCTCACCCCCTCGGCGACCCCCTCCGCGGCGACAGTCGCCGAGCCCGCGCACCGGTGCACCTACACCGCCAGCCCGCCGGCGTCGCGCAAGGTGGGCACGCCGCCGGCCAAGCCGGACTACAAGGCGACCTATCAGGCCACAATTCACACCAACCGCGGCAATGTCGTCATTAACTTGCTGAACAGCAAGGCCACCTGCACCGTGAACTCGTTTGCGTACCTGGCGGCGAAGAACTTCTTCAGCAACACCCACTGCCACCGGCTCACCACCAGCGGGATCTTCGTGCTGCAGTGCGGCGACCCGACCGGCACCGGCTCCGGCGGGCCCGGCTATAAGTTCGCCGACGAGAACCTGACCGGGGCCAAGTACACGGCCGGAACCGTCGCGATGGCCAACTCCGGGCCGGGAACGAACGGAAGCCAGTTCTTCCTGGTCTATAAAAACAGTCTCAGCCTGCCGGCTAACTACACGCCGTTTGGCACGATAGAGGGCGGACTAAATATCATCCAGAAAGTGGCTAAGGCGGGCAGCGATAATTCCAACGGCCCGGGCGACGGTCACCCGAAGGACAAGGTCGAGATCAACAGCGTCACCATCAAGAAGACCTGACCGGCTCAGCCGCCAGTGAGGTAACGACCGGGAGGTACGCGGTGAGTACCGCAAGCGATCCGTGGGGCCGGGTGGCCGAGGACGGCACGGTCTACGTGCGTACCGCCGACGGTGAACGCCAGGTGGGGTCCTGGCAGGCGGGCAGCCCAGATGAGGCGCTGGCCTTCTTCAAGCGCAAGTTCGACACGCTGGAGACCGAGGTCAGCCTGCTGGAGCAGCGGCTGGCTAATACCGACCTGTCTCCCGTCCAGGCCAGGGCCACAATCGAGCGGCTGATCGGGTCCGTAACCGACGCGCATGCGGTCGGCGACCTGGCCGGGCTGCTGGGCCGGCTGGAGAAGCTGACCGACGTCGCCTCCCGGCGCAAGGAAGAGGTCCGGGCCGCCCGCGAGCACGCGCGCAGCGAGGCCCTGGAGATCAAGGAACGGATCGTTGCCGAGGCCGAGCGGATCGCGGCCGAGGCGACCCACTGGAAGATCAGCGGCGAGCGGATGCGCCAGCTCCTGGAGGAGTGGAAGGCAGCACCGCGCGGCGACCGGACGGCGGAGACGGCGCTGTGGAAGCGGCTTTCGGCCGCCCGCAATGCCTTCACCAAGCGCCGCAAGGCCTACTTCGCCGGCCTGGAGGAAGAGCGGGAGGTGGTGCGGGCTCGCAAGGAGGAGCTCGCCGCCCGCGCCGAGGAACTGGCCGGCTCCACCGACTGGGGACCAACCGCGGCCGCCTACCGTGACCTGATGCGGTCCTGGAAGCAGGCCGGGCGCGCCGACCGCGCCACCGAGGATGAGCTGTGGGGCCGGTTCAAGACCGCCCAGGACACCTTCTTCCAGGCCCGGGCGGGGGTACTGGCCGCCAAGGACGCTGAGCTGGCCCAGAACGCGGTGGCCAAGGAGCAGCTGCTGGCCGAGGCCGAGAAGCTGCTGCCGGTCTCCGACGCGCGCGCCGGCCGGGCGACGCTGCGCGGCATCCAGGAGCGCTGGGAGCGGGCCGGCGCGGTCCCCCGGGACCAGCAGGACCGGCTGGAAGGCGGGCTGCGCCGGATCGAGGAGGCGCTGCGCAAGGCCGAGGACACGCACTGGCGGCGGTCCAACCCCGAGGCACTGTCCCGGGCCCGCAGCACGGTGGACCAGATCAAGTCGGCCATCAGCCAGCTGGAAGGACAGCTGGCCCGCGCCGAGGCATCGGGCGACGCCCGGGGCCAGCAGCGCGCCCAGGAGGCCCTGGCCGCCCGCCGCTCCTGGCTCGCCGAGGCCGAGCGCACCCTGGCGGAATTCTCGAGCTAGCCCAGGGAGATCACCCCCTGGAACCCCAGACCGGAGGCGTCCCGCCCCCGGGCCCCCGGGAATTAGCTGGTGACGCGGTAGACGTCGTAGACGCCGTCGATGCTGCGGACGGCGCGCAGGACGTGGCCCAGGTGCTTGGGGTCGCCCATCTCGAAGGTGAACTTGCTGAACGCCACCCGGTCCCGCGTCGTCGCGACGGTCGCGGACAGGATGTTCACGTGCTGGTCCGATAGCGTCCTGGTCACGTCGGACAGCAGGCCGGTGCGGTCCAGCGCCTCCACCTGGATGGCCACCAGGAACTGGGAGCCCTCCCGCGGCGACCAGCGCACGCTGACCTGCCGCTCGGCCTCGGACTGCAGCAGGTGCTGCAGGTTCACGCAGTTCGTCCGGTGCACCGACACGCCGTTGCCGCGGGTGACGAACCCGGTGATCTGGTCGCCGGGTACCGGCGTGCAGCACTTCGACAGCCGGGCCCACACATCGGCCGAGTCCTCCACCACGACCCCGGAGTCGCCGGTCGACGGCAGCGGCCGCGGCGCCTTAGCCGGCAAGGTGGTCTCGGCCAGGTCCTCCTCGGCGCCGGCCATCCCGCCCGCCGACTTGATCAGCTTGCTGATCACCGACTGGGCACTCACGTGGCCCTCGCCGACCGCCGTGTACAGCGCGGTCAGGTCGGTAAAGCGCAGGTCCTGCGCGATCACGTTGAGCGCGTCCGCGGTAGCCAGCCGCTGCAGCGGCAGGCCCTGCTTGCGCATGGTCCGGGCGATCGCCGCCTTGCCGTTCTCGGCGGCGGCCTCGCGGCGCTCCTTGGAGAACCAGTGCCGGATCTTGTTGCGCGCCCGCGGGCTCTGCACGAAGCCGAGCCAGTCCCGGCTCGGCCCCGAGTCGGTCGCCTTGGAGGTGAAGATCTCGACCGTGTCACCGTTGTCCAGCGCGCTCTCCAGCGCGACCAGGCGGCCGTTGACCCGCGCGCCGATGGTCCGGTGCCCGACCTCGGTGTGGATCGCGTAGGCGAAGTCCACCGGGGTGGCGCCCTGCGGCAGCGCGATGACCTCGCCGCGCGGGGTGAACACGTAGACCTCGGCGGCGCCCAGGTCGAAGCGCAGCGAGTCGAGGAACTCGGCCGGGTCGGCGGTCTCCCGCTGCCAGTCCACCAGCTGGCGCAGCCAGGCCATGTCGGAGGCGCCGCCAGAGGCCATCTCCTCCTTGTACTTCCAGTGCGCCGCGACGCCGTACTCCGCGCGCTTGTGCATGCTCCAGGTGCGGATCTGCAGCTCGACCGGCTTGCCCTCCGGACCGATGACCGTCGTGTGCAGCGACTGGTACATGTTGAACTTGGGCATCGCGATGTAGTCCTTGAACCGGCCGGGGACCGGATTCCACCGCGCGTGGATGATGCCGAGAGCCGCGTAGCAGTCACGCACCGAGTCGACCAGCACCCGGATGCCCATCAGGTCGTAGATGTCATCGAACCCGACATTGCGGGCGATCATCTTCTGATACACCGAGTAGTAGTGCTTGGGCCGCCCGGTCACCCTCGTCTTGATCTTGGAGTCCCGCAGGTCGGCGACAACCTCGTCGCTGACCTCGGCCAGGAACATCTCCCGGCGCGGCGCCCGCTCGGCGACCAGCCGGGCGATCTCGTCATAGCGCTTGGGGTACAGCGTGGCGAATGCGAGGTCTTCCAGCTCCCACTTGACCGTGTTCATGCCCAGCCGGTGCGCCAGCGGGGCGAAGATCTCCAGGACCTCGCGGGACTTCTGCTCCTGCTTGGGCCGCGGCAGGTAGCGCAGGGTGCGCATGTTGTGCAGCCGGTCGGCGAGCTTGATCACCAGCACCCGGATGTCGCGGGACATCGCGACGACCATCTTGCGGACGGTCTCGGCCTGGGCGGCGTCCCCGTACTTGACCTTGTCCAGCTTGGTCACGCCGTCGACCAGGGCCGCGATGTCGTCGCCGAAGTCCTGGCGCAGCGCCTCGAGGGTGTAGTCGGTGTCCTCGATGGTGTCGTGCAGCAGGGCGGCGCACAGCGTCTCGGTGTTCATGCCCAGCTCGGCGAGGATGGTGGTGACCGCCAGCGGGTGGGTGATGTAGGGGTCGCCGCTCTTGCGGTCCTGACCCTGATGCAGCCGCGCCGCGAACTCATAAGCCCGCTCGATAGACCGGATGTCCGCCTTGGGGTGGGTCAGCCGGACGGTCTTGATCAGCGGCTCCAGCACCGGGTTGATGCCGCCGCCGCGGGTGGTCCCCAGCCGGGCCAGCCGCCGGCGGACCGCCGCCGTCCCGGCGGCGACGTCGGCGCTGCCGGACTCGGGCCCGGCCGCCTCATCCGGGCTCGCGCTGGCGCCGGCGCGCCCGGCGCCATCCTTGCGGGAGCCCGCCGCCTTGCCGGACCGCGGGCGCCGGGGCTTGGCCGGCCGTCCGGGCCGGGTTCTGGCTCCGGTGCCGTTCGGTGAACTGGCGTCATTCGCGGCGCCGGCCGCGGCGTCAGCGGCTGCGGCGTCCTCGCTGCCGGGGCTGCCGGGGCTGCCTGCGGGCGCGTCGGCAGCCGGGGTCACCCCGGTGCCTGCCGCGAGCTCGTCCTGATCGGCCGGTCCGGCCTCGCCCGCAGCCTGCTGGGTGACTCCGGCCCCGGCCTTCCCGGCCGTCGCCACGTCACCAGCCACATGCCCTCCCCACGTCCGCCCAGCATTCAGTCTATCGGCGGGACGATTCGGGACGTGCCGGATGACGTTCAGCCGGTCAAAGCCCTGGTCAGACCGCCATCAGAGCCTGGACCGGCACGCCCGGCAGCCGGGCCCGCCCGTCGAGGAAGCCCAGTTCCAGCAGCACCACCACGGCCTCGACCGTGGCCCCGCAGCGCCGGACCAGCTCCACGCTGGCCGCGGCCGTCCCGCCGGTGGCCAGGACATCGTCAACCAGCAGCACCCGGTCCCCCGGCCCGAAGGCATCGGTGTGCACCTCGATCGTGGCCGTGCCGTACTCCAGGTCGTAAGACTGGGCGTGCACCGGGCCGGGCAGCTTGCCCTGCTTGCGGACCGGGACGAACCCGGCGCCGAGCCGGCACGCCACCGGCGCGGCCAGGATGAAGCCGCGGGCCTCGATCCCGGCCACCTTGTCCACCCCGGCCCGGCCCGCCACCAGGCCGTCAATAACGGCGCTGAAAGCGGGGCCGTCGGCTAGCAGCGGCGTGATGTCCTTGAACGTCACGCCCGGCTGCGGATAGTCGGGTATGTCCCGGATGCGCGCGGCGATCAGGCCGGCGAGATCGTCGTCCAGCTCGCTGGTCACCGGCCGCTACCGGCGCTTCTTCTTGCCTGCCGGACGCCGCTTGCCGGAACTGGAGCGCCGCGGCTGCTGCCGGGCGGCGGGCCGGGACGCCGAGCTGCGCGCCGGGCCCGCGCCCGGCGCGGTCCGGGCGGCCGTCACCGGCTCGGCGGTGCCGTCCGGCGTGCCGGGAGCGTCCCCGGCGGCCAGGTCCTCGTCGTCGGCCTCGTCCTCATCCAGCACGACAGTTCCGCCGCCCGCGGCCGCTGCCGCCGGGCTGCCGCCGCGGCCCGCGGCCGCCTTGGCCTTGCGCTGGGCGGCGCGGCCGCCGGCGGCCCTGAGGGCGACCTGGCGGGCGAGCTGCTTGTACTGCGGCTCACGCTCCTTGAGGTCGGTCAGCGCCGGGGTCGCGATGCAGATCGAGGAGTAGGTGCCCGACAGCATGCCCACGAACAGCACCAGGGACAGGTCCTTCAGGTCACCGTTGCCGAGCAGGCCGACGCTGACGGCCAGGATGGCGGCGACCGGCAGCAAGGCGATCAGGGAGGTGTTGATGGACCGCACCAGGGTCTGGTTCAGGGCCAGGTTGGCGGCGTCTGAGTAGGTCGATTTCCGGGTCCCGGTGAGACCCGCGGTATTCTCCCGGACCTTGTCGAAGACCACGACCGTGTCATACAGCGAGTAGCCCAGGATCGTCAGCAGTCCGATGACCGTCGCCGGGCTGACCTGGAAGCCGGTCAGCGCGTAGACGCCGATGGTGATCACGATGTCATGCGCCAGCGCGATCAGCGCGGCGGCAGCCATCCGCCACTCGAACGCGATTGACAGGTAGATGACGATCACGATCAGGAACGCGATCAGCGCCTGCAGCGCCTTCTCGGAGATCTGGCCGCCCCAGGTCGGGCCGACGAAGCTGCGGCTGACCTGGTCGCCGGGCAGGTTGAACGCCTTGGCGATGGCGTCCTGGACCCGGGAGCCCTCGGCGAAGGTGGTCTGCTCGGTCTGCACCGACCACAGTGGCGGCTTGCCCGGCGGGTGGGTCACCGTCGCGGTCGGGTCCGCTCCGGCGTCCACCTTGGTGACCACCGAGTCCACCTGGGTCGTATTGACCCCGGCGGCGGTGAACTGGAAGACCGAGCCGCCCTTGAACTCCACGCTGTAGTCCAGCCCGCGCACCAGCAGGGCCACGATGCTGACGACCAGGATGAGGCCGGACACCGCGTAGAAGATCTTCCGGTGACCGACGAAGTCGAGCGAGACCTCACCGCGGTACAGCCGGCCGCCGACATTGCCGAGCCTGGACATCAGAACTCCTTCGCGGTGGTCCGGGCCGGGCCGCCGGCCGATGTCCGGGCCGTCCGCCGGCGGCCAGCCGGCCGGCACCCGGCGCGATCCCCGCCAGGGCGACCGGGCTCCGAGCCGGGTCGGGTCCAGGCCGGAGAGCTTGTGGCCCTGGCCGAAGAACTTGGTCCGGGCCAGCAGCGTGACCACCGGCTTGGTGAACAGGAACACGACCACCACGTCCACCACGGTGGTCAGGCCGAGGGTGAAGGCGAAGCCCCGCACGTCACCGATAGCCAGGATGTACAGCAGCAGGGCGGCCAGGAACGACACGGTGTCCGCGACCAGGATCGTCCGCCGGGCCCGGGACCAGCCGCGCTCCACGGCGGCCCGCAGCGACCGGCCCTCCCGGACCTCATCGCGCAGCCGCTCGAAGTAGACCACGAACGAGTCGGCGGTAATGCCGATGGAGACGATCAGGCCGGCCACGCCGGCCAGGTCCAGGGTCAGGCCCTCGTACTTGCTCAGCAGGACCACCGACATGTACGACAGGATCGCCGCCATGGCGAGGCTGGAGACCGAGACGATGCCCAGGCCGCGGTAGTACAGGAACGAGTAGACCACCACCAGCAGCAGCCCGATGCCCGCGGCGATCAGGGCCGCGTCCAGCTGCGCGGACCCGAGCTCGGCCGAGACCGACGAGACCGACTGCTTCTGGAAGGTCAGCGGCAGGTGGCCGTACTTCAGGACATTGGCCAGGTTGTTCGCCTGAGTCTGGGTGAAGCCGCCGGTCCCGCCGTTGATCTCGCCGGACCCGCCGGTGATCGCCTGGGTGATCTGCGGCGCCGAGACGACCTTCCCGTCCAGCACGATCGCGAACTGGTCCAGGACCGAGCTCTGGGCACCGGTGCCGGCGTCGTAGTACTTGTTGAACATCTGGGTCGTCAGGCTGGCGAAGGCCTTGCCGCCTGAGCTGTTCAGGTTGAAGTTGATGATCCACTGGTTAGAGGAGTTCAGCGCCGCGGTGGCCGAGGTCAGCTGGGTGCCCGTCACCGGCGAGGTGTCCAGCACGTACTTCACGCCACTGCTGTCACAGGCCACGATCTGGGTCTTGGTGTTGTCCCAGGCACTGGCGTTGGCGCCGTAGATCTTGCTCTGCCAGTTCTTGTCCGAGCAGTTCAGCTTGTTGAACTGCTCCATCACCGGCTTACTGACCAGGCTGGCGTCACCGGCGGTGGTGGAGATGGCCGGCGAGGAGGCCGAGGCTGACGGGGAGGCGGACGGCGAGGTCGAGGGCGAGCCGGACGCCTTGGCCGAGGTGCTGGGCTTGGGCGAGGCGGCTGCGGCTGGCGCGGCGCCCAGTTTGCGGGCACCAGCCGCCTGCCCGGTGCCGTTCGAGCTGGCGCCCGGGCTGGGACTGGCAGTGGAGCCGGCCTTAGCGCTGGTGCTGGCGCTCGGGCTGGTGCTGGCCGAGGCGCTGCCCGATACGCTGGGCGAGGCCGACGGGCTAGCCGACGGCGCCTTGAAGGCGCTGGCCGGCAGGCACTGGGTACCGGTGCCGGAGCACAGCAGGACCTGGCGGAACCGGAGCTGGGCCGTTGTCCCGACCAGGGCGACGACCCGCTGGGCGCCGGCGCCGGGCACGGACACGTTGATCAGCTGGTTGCCCTGCTGCTGCACCTGGGCGCCGGTGAAGCCGGCGCTGTTGACGCGCTTCTCCATGATGGAGATGGCCTCGGTCATCTCGCCCGCGCTGGGCACCGCGTGGCCGTGCGGCGGGACCGCCTTGAGGGTCACGTTGGTGCCGCTGGACAGGTCCAGGCCCAGGGCGACCTTGAAGCTGTCGTGCCACTTGGCCGGATGGATGATGTTGCCCTGCAGCACGCCCGCCAGCATGACGATGATCAGCACCGCCAGCGCGGCGAGCAGGCGCCCCGGGTAGGAGGTCTTGGTAGATGGAGCCACGTATTGTCGCCAGTCCTTTAGGTGATCAGCGAGCGGCCGGCGCTAGATGGCCAGGTCGCCGCGGTCGTCCGCCGGCTTCTTCTCCTCGGAGCTGGCGGACGAGGAACTGGTGTCCTCGTCCGGCTGGACGGGGTTAGTACCCGCCTGGTCGTCCTCGGGGACTACCTCCATGATGGCCCGCCGGAGCATCTGAATCTGGATGCCAGGCGCGATCTCGACGGTGACATCCCGGTCATCGCCGGAAACCAGCGTCCCGTAGATCCCCGCGGTGGTCCGGATCCGCTGGCCCGGCATGGCCTGCCGCTGCGACGTCTGGTTCTTGCGCTGCCGGGCGCGCTGCGGGCGGATGATGGCGAAATAGAAGACGCCGAACAGCACAATGATGATCAGCAGGGGGAGGAAGCTGCTGCTGGATGACTTGGCCGGCGCTGCGGCGAGGAGCATGGCGCCCATATCGGGGCATCCTTCCGGTTGATTGCCGTCACCGGGCTTACCGGTCTGGCACCCGGCCGGTCAACCGGCACCAGCGCCCTGGCGGCTTGTCATGAGTCAACTGCCGAAGTTTAGCGGCGCGCGAGCGACGCACCAACAGGCTACGGCCTTCCCGGGGTGATCGTGACAAGGCTGCGACCAGCCGTGACCATCCCGGACCCGCGAGGCTACCCGAACAGGGTGTCGGGCCCGCCCGGGCCGCCTGGCAGCAGCCCGCCGGCCTCCGGCGGCGGCACCAGGCCCAGGTGCTCCCAGGCGGCCGGGGTGGCCACCCGGCCGCGGGGAGTGCGGGCCATCAGGCCGGCCCGGACCAGGAACGGCTCGGCCACCACCTCGACGGTCTCCGCTTCCTCGCCGACGGCGACCGCCAGGGTGGACAGCCCGACCGGGCCGCCCGCGAAGCGGCGCACCAGGGCCGTCAGCACCGCCCGGTCGAGCCGGTCCAGTCCGCTCTCATCGACCTCGTACAGCTCCAGCGCCGCCCGCGCCGAGGCCACGTTGATCACCCCGTCCCCGCGGACCTCGGCGTAGTCCCGGACCCGGCGCAGCAGCCGGTTGGCGATCCGGGGCGTGCCGCGCGATCGCCCGGCGATCTCGTCGGCCCCGTCGTCACGCAGGGCCACCCCGAGCAGCCCCGCCGACCGGCGGATGATCACGCCCAGCTCTTGCGCCTCGTAGAAGTCCAGGTGCGCGGTGAAGCCGAACCGGTCCCGCAGCGGGGCCGGCAGCAGCCCGGCCCGGGTTGTAGCGCCGACCAGGGTGAACGGGGCCAGCTCCAGCGGGATGGCGGTGGCTCCCGGCCCCTTGCCGATCATCACGTCGACCCGGAAGTCCTCCATGGCCAGGTAGAGCATCTCCGCGGCCGGCCGGGCCACCCGGTGAATCTCGTCAATGAAGATCACCTCGCCCTGGCTCAGCGTGGACAGCACCGCCGCCAGGTCCCCCGCCCGCTCGATGGCCGGCCCGCTGGTGATCCGCAGCGGCACGCCGAGCTCGGCGGAAATGATCATGGCAATAGTCGTCTTGCCCAGCCCCGGCGGCCCGGACAGCAGGATGTGGTCCGGTGCCCGGCCCCGGCGCATCGCGCCCTCCAGGACCAGGGCCAGCTGCTCGCGGACCCGGGCCTGGCCGACGAATTCCTCTAGTCGCCGGGGCCGCAGTGCCCCTTCGATGTCCCGCTCGTCGGCATCGGCCAGCGGCGATACCAGCCGGTCGAGCTCCGCGTCCTCCAGCCCGGCCAGCCGGGCTTCCTCCAGGCTGCCGGGGCCGGGCTCGGCGTCAGCGCCCTGACTCGTCACGCCCGCCCCAGGACCCGCAGGGCTGCCTTCAGGGCCGTCGCGACATCGACGTCGGCGGGCCCGCCGCCGTCCTGGCCGGCCCGGGCCAGCAGGTCCGGCTCCACCATGGTGATGGCCTGCTCCGCGTCCCTGGCCTGC
This sequence comes from uncultured Actinomycetota bacterium, assembly GCA_963780555.1. Classification (GTDB taxonomy): domain Bacteria; phylum Actinomycetota; class Actinomycetes; order Streptosporangiales; family Streptosporangiaceae; genus DASUBV01. The sequence goes on from CAWACD010000002.1 coordinate 3,559,484, forward strand.
CAGCCGAGATTGACCAGGCCGGCCCGGACCTGGTCACGCCACGGCGCCAGCCCGGCGGCCTGCCCGGCGCCGGGCACGGCCGACAGGGCACCGCCGTCGCCGGGTGAGCCCAGCCGCCCGGCCAGCTCCAGCACGATCCGCTGGGCGCCCTTGCGGCCGATGCCCGGCACCGAGGTCAGCGCGGCCAGGTCCTCAGCGGCTATCGCGCGGCGCAGCGCATCCGGGGTGAGGACAGCCAGCATGGCCAGGGCGAGCCGCGGCCCGACGCCGCTGGCCGTCTGCAGCAGCTCGAACGTGGACCGCTCATCGTCAGAGGCAAAGCCGTAGAGGGTCAGCGCGTCCTCGCGGACCACCAGCGCGGTCGCCACCCGGGCTCGCTCACCGGGCCGCAGCCGGGCCAGCGTGCCCGGCGTGCACTGCACCAGCAGGCCGACGCCGCCGACGTCGATCACCGCGCCGTCCGGCGAGACGGCGCTGACCGTTCCGTCCAGGTGCGCGATCATCGCGGCCCTCCCGCTGCTGCCCTGCCTCCGCCGCTCCGGTCACGCGCCGGGCTGGCCGGCCGTGCCACGCCGGTCATCCTCCCGCACTTCCGCCGGGAAAGGCCCCGCCGGCTATCGCCCCGTGCGCCAGGGCCCGGCGCACGGCCGCCGCGCGCTGCGCAGTCATGGCCTGCCGCGCGGCCGAGTTATGCCCGGCGGGCTGGGCCGCCGCCTGGGCGGCGGCGGCCAGCCGGGACTGGGCGCCGCCCCGCCAGATGTGGCAGATGGCCAGTGCCAGCGCGTCCGCCGCGTCCGCCGGGCGGGGCGGCTCGGCTAGCTTCAGCAGCCGGGTCACCATCGCCGTCACCTGGGCCTTGTCGGCCCGGCCGCTGCCGGTGACCGCCGCCTTCACCTCACTGGGGGTATGCAGCGCGACCGGGATGCCGTGCCGGGCGGCGCAGACAATGGCCACCGCGCCGGCCTGCGCGGTGCCCATCACCGTGCTGACGTTGTGCTGGCTGAATACGCGCTCGACGGCGACGGCATCGGGGCGGAAGTCGGTGAGCAGTTCCTCGATCTGCTGCTCGATGGCCAGCAGCCGGTGACCGATCTCGCCGTCCGCCGGCGTGCGCGCGACATCGACCTTGACCATCGTCAGCGCGCGGCCAGGCGCCCCGTCCACCACTCCGAGCCCGCACCGGGTTAGGCCGGGGTCCACGCCGAGTACTCGCATGCAGCCTGCCATCCGGGATCGCTAGCGAACAGGTGTTCGGCTGCGACATTACCGGCTAACTCCGCCCCCGCCGGCGAGCCCGCCCCGGCGTGTCGCCGCTGGCTAGAAGTAGTCGCACATGTAGGCGGTGCAGCCGAAGGCCTCGTCGAGGGCCACGTCGGCGGCCGGGTCTCCCCCGCCCGCCAGGCCCGCGATCCGCAGCGTGGCCAGCGGGGTGCCCGCGTACAGGGCGGCCAGGCCCCGCGCGCCCAGCCGCAGCGGCTCCCCGCCGCTGCCCGGCGCCCCGGCGGCGGTGCCGTCAGCCCGGCTCAGCAGGCCCTTGCCGCCGCTGATCTCTAGCAGCCACCGCCCGGCGTTGGCCGGCAGCTGAGCATCGGCCACGGTCAGCGCGGTGGTGACCGCGGCGCCGGCCGGGAAGCCGCGCCCGGCGATAGCGGCCGGAGCGTCGATCAGCCGCAGCATCCAGGCCTCCCGGCGCCGCAGCGCGACGTCGGGCAGGCTGGTCAGCCACGTCACCGGGCTAGCCGGGTTCACGAAGGCCCGGACGTTGCTGACCATGGTGGCGTGCGAGGCCAGCACCGACCACAGGGTGCGCAAGGTGGCCGCCGACCCGGCCAGCAGGCTGTAGGCCAGGACCTCGTCCTGGTCCCGGTGCCACCGGTAGGCCAGTTCCCCGTCCGCGGCCAGGTAGCTGAAGACACCCTCATCCAGCAGGGCGGCGAGGTCAGCGACGCTGTAGGTGACCGGGCCGCAGGCCCGCTCGGCTTCCCACACGGCACTCTCGACCGCGAGGATCTGGGCCGCATCGGCCGGGCCGGTCCGCCGCAGCGGGACAGCCGGGTCCGGGGCCAGCCCGGCGGCCGGGTCCGGGGCCACCAGCGACCGCAGCGACCGGGCCGGGATGGTGACGTCGTACTGGCCGCCGCCGAACTCCCAGCCAGTGGCCCGGTACACGCCGATGGCGGCCGGGTAGAGCACCGACAGCACGTAGCCCTGCGCGGCGGCCTGCGCCAGCAGCCCGGTCATCAGGGCCCGGCCCACGCCGCGGCCGCGCTCCTCGGGCGCGACCTTGACCCCGCCGACGCCGGCCGTCGGCAGGCAGCGGCCGTGCCACCACTGCTGCAAGCCGAAGTAATGGGCCGAGGCGACGAGGGTGGTCCCGTCGAACGCGCCGATCACCTGAGCGTCACCGATCAGCCGGCGCGTCCGGGCCAGATGCTCGTCCCGGTTGGCGGAGCCGAACGCCCGCAGCGCCAGGTCCACGTCCGGCTCGAGGTCATCGGCGGCGGTCAGCGGCCGGATCCCGATGCCCGGCGAGCTCACCCGCCGGTCCTGCGCGAGCTCAACCGATGCGCTCCATGACGTCGTCGGAGACGGAGTAGTTGGCGAACACGTCCTGCACGTCGTCGGAGTCCTCGACGGCCTCCAGCAGCCGGAACACGCGCTTGGCGGTCTCCTCGTCCAGCGGCACCTCCACCGACGGCAGGAAGGGGGTCTCGGCCGAGTCGTAGTCGATCCCGGCCTCCTGCAGCGCCGTGCGCACGGCCACCACGTCCGTCGGCTCGCTGACCACCTCGAACGACTCGCCGAGGTCGTTGACCTCCTCCGCGCCGGCGTCCAGGACAGCCGTCAGCACGTCGTCCTCGGTGACCTTGCCGTCGGCCCTGGGCACGATCACAACGCCCTTGCGGCTGAACAGGTAGGACACCGAGCCGGGGTCGGCCATCGAGCCGCCGTTGCGGGTCAGCGCGGTCCGCACCTCGGCGGCGGCCCGGTTGCGGTTGTCGGTCAGGCACTCGACCAGGACCGCGACGCCGCCCGGCGCATAGCCCTCGTAGGTGATCGCCTCCCAGGCCGCCCCGCCCGCCTCCAGGCCCGCGCCGCGGCGCACCGCCCGGTCGATGTTGTCGTTGGGCACCGAGTTCCGCTTCGCCTTCTGCACGGCGTCGTACAGCGTGGGATTGCCGGCCGGGTCGGGCCCGCCGCTGCGCGCGGCGACTTCGACGTTCTTGATCAGCTTGGCGAACAGCTTGCCCCGGCGAGCGTCAACGACGGCCTTCTTGTGCTTCGTGGTCGCCCACTTGGAATGGCCGCTCATCTTCGTTCCTCACCATGTCGACAAAGAGCTGATGAATCCGCCGGTCATCAGTGAGCTCGGGGTGGAAGGACGTCGCGAGCACCGGACCCTGGCGAACCGCGACGATCCTACCCGTGACCGGCTCGGTCGCGAGAATCTCCACCTCCGGCCCGGTCTGCTCGACGGCCGGGGCCCGGATGAACACCGCGTGGTAGGCCGGGCCGTCCAGGCCGCGCACGTCCAGGTCGCTCTCGAAGGAGTCGACCTGGCGGCCGAAGGCGTTACGGCGCACCGTTATGTCGAGCGCGCCGAAGGTCTCCTGGCCGCTGGCCGTGTCGGTCAGCCGGGCCGCGAGCATGATCATCCCGGCGCAGGAGCCGAAGGCCGGCATGCCGCCGGCGATCCGCTTGCGCAGCGGCTCGGCCAGCTCGAAGATCTCGGCCAGCTTCCAGATGGTGGTCGACTCCCCGCCCGGGATGACCAGCCCGGCTACCTCCTCCAGCTCCGCGAGCCGGCGCACCGGGATGGCCCGGGCGCCGGACTCGCGCAGCGCGCGCAGGTGCTCGGCGACGTCACCCTGCAGGGCGAGGACACCAATCGCAGGCGGACCGGCCATTACCAGCCGCGGCCGGCGTAGCGCTGCTCCGGCGCCAGGTCGTCCAGGTTGATGCCGACCATCGGCTCGCCCAGGCCGCGGGACACCTTCGCCACCACGTCGGGGTCATCGTGGAAGGTCGTCGCCTTGACGATCGCGGCGGCGCGGGCGGCCGGGTCACCGGACTTGAAGATGCCCGAGCCCACGAACACGCCCTCGGCGCCGAGCTGCATCATCATCGCGGCGTCGGCCGGGGTGGCGATCCCGCCGGCGGTGAACAGCACCACCGGCAGCTTGCCCGCGGCGGCCACCTCAGCGACCAGCTCGTAGGGAGCCTGCAGGTCCTTGGCCGCGCTGAAGAGCTCCTCGGCGCTCAGCGTGCCCAGCCGGGCCATCTCGGTGCGGATGCTGCGCATGTGCCGGGTGGCCTCGATGACGTTGCCGGTCCCGGCCTCGCCCTTGGAGCGGATCATGGCCGCGCCCTCGGTGATCCGGCGCAGTGCCTCGCCCAGGTTGGTGGCACCGCACACGAAGGGCACGGTGTAGTCCCACTTGTTCACGTGGTGCCGCTCGTCGGCCGGGGTCAGGACCTCGGACTCGTCGATGTAGTCCACGCCGATGGCCTGCAGCACCTGCGCCTCGGCGAAATGGCCGATCCGGCACTTAGCCATGACGGGGATGGAGACGGCCGCGATGATCCCGTCGATCATGTCCGGGTCGCTCATCCGGGCGACGCCGCCCTGGGCCCGGATGTCGGCCGGGACGCGCTCCAGGGCCATCACGGCCACGGCGCCAGCGTCCTCGGCGATCTTGGCCTGCTCCGGGGTGACAACGTCCATGATGACGCCGCCCTTGAGCATGTCGGCCATGCCGCGCTTGACGCGCGTTGTCCCGGTCCGGGTCCCGGTGTCCGGGCTGCCGCCGTTGGCGTCGGTCGAGTGCGGGACAGTCACACAGCACCTCACTTGTAGCTAACGATGATGATTCCCATGGTAGGCGCACCCCGCGGTGCCCTGCTGAGAGTAACTAGCTGGGACAACACTGGCGCGACCGGCCCGGTACGGCTAATTCCCGGCCAGATCGGGCGCGCGCGGCTCGGGAGCCGTCAGGTGCTGGATATCCGCCTCCTGGTCGGCCTCCCCGGCCGGCACCAGCGAGTCATCGATCTCGAAGAACTCCGGCATGGGGGCGGTGCCGGCCAGCCGCAGCGAGCGGGCCAGCCAGCGGCGCCGGGCGGCCTGGGTGGCGGCCACCGCGTCGTTGTAGAACTTGCGGGCCAGGAACACCTGGTGAGCGGTGCCCTCCAGCTCGGCCAGCAGTTCCTGAGCGCCCTCGTGCCCGGACAGCGAGGAGCGGAACTCGGGCTGGCTGAAGACGGCGCGCAGCGCCCGGGTCAGGTCGCTCTCCGGCAGCTCACGGGCGGTCTGGGCGGCCCGCGCGTCGTGCGCGGCACCCGCCAGCAGCACGCTGGTCGCCGGGTCCAGCAGCCCCGAGGAGGCCAGCTCCAGCGCAACTGAGCTGCGCCGCACCAGCGCGGCGTCCAGCGCGAACCGGGCCGCTTCCAGCCGGGCGTGCAGCCGGTCCAGCCGGCCCGCCCGCCAGGACACGTAGACCCCGATCAGCGCCAGGATGACGATGATGATGAGGCTGGTCATCGGGGTCACAGCGTCGCAGCCGGCACACGCCCGGCGGCCGGCGCCACCGCCTCATACACACGCAGGACGTCGCGCGCGACGACCTGCCAGTCGTAGTCGCGCACCGCCAGGGTGGCCGCCTCGGCCAGGGTGGCCCGGCGGGCCGGGTCGTCCAGCATCCGGGCAGCGGCCTCAGCCAGCCCCGCGGCGCTGCCGTTCTCGAACAGCTCGCCGGCCCGGCCGCCGCGCAGCACCCGGCGGAAGGCGTCCAGGTCGCTGGCCACGATCGGCGCGCCCGCCGCCATCGCCTCGGCCAGCACGATCCCGAAGCTCTCGCCCCCGGTGTTGGGGGCGCAGAACACGTCTACCGAGTGGTACACGCGGACCTTGTCCTCATCGCTGACCTGGCCGAGCAGCACGACCCGGTCCCGGTACTCCGGCGCCAGCTGCTCCAGCGCCTCCTCCGCGTCGCCGCGGCCGGCCACCAGCAGCCGCAGGCCGGGCCGCTGCGCGGCGAGCAGCCCGAACGCCTCCAGCAGGATGGACAGCCCCTTGCGCGGCTCGTCGATGCGGCCCAGGAAGCCCAGCGCGCCGCCCTCGCCCGGCCAGCCGGGCAGCGGGTCGGCCTTCTCGAAGCGGCGCACCGACACCCCGTTGGGGATCAGCACGGCATCACCGCCCAGGTGCTCCACCAGCGTGGTGCGGGCGGCCTCCGACACCGCGATCCGGCCGCTGATCTTCTCCAGCGCGGACGCCAGGATCGGCTGGGTAATGTGCAGGACGCGCGAGCGCGGCATGGCGGTGTGCACGGTCGCCACGATGGGGCCGTCGAAGGACCAGCAGGCCAGCAGCGACAGGCTGGGCGCGGCGGGCTCGTGGACATGCACGACATCGAAGTCGCCGTCCTTGAGCCAGCGCCGGACCCGGCTGGCCGACACGAAGCCGAACGCCAGCCGCGCCACCGAGCCGTTGTAGGGCACCGGTACCGCGCGCCCGGCCGACACGACATAGTCCGGCTCGACCGGCTCGTCCTCGTTCGCCGGGGTGATCACCGACACCTGGTGGCCCAGGTCGATCAGCGCGTCGGCCAGGCCCCGGACGTGCTCCTGGACGCCGCCGGGGACATCCCAGGTGTACGGGCAGACCAGGCCGATCCTCATTGGCTGTCCCCGGCCAGGCCGCTGAGCAGGTCCGCCGAGCTGTCGGCGGCCCGGCGCTCGGCGGCGGCGAGCCGGCCCGGATCGAGGTCGGCGGTGAACACCCGCTGCAGCATGTGCCAGTCCTGCGGGTGCTTGCGGATGCCGTCCTCGAAGAAGCGCGCGACCTGCTGGGTCATGACAGCGACGCGCTCCTTCCTGTCCCCCGTGGGCGGCACCGGGATCTCGGGGCCGACGTCGCAGCCCCATTCGTCACCCTCGAACCACAGCACGACCGGCATCAGGGCGGCGCCAGTCTGCGCGGCCAGCGCGGCCGGACCGCCCATCATCCTGGCCTTCTCCCCGAAGAATTCCACCTCGATGCCATGCCCGGTGACGTCCCGGTCACAGGGCAGGCAGGCCAGCTTCCCCGCGCGCAGCCTCCGTGCCAGTATCCCTGATGGCTTGAGCCCGCCGCTGGCGGGCAGCACTTCCATGCCCAGGCCCTCGCGGAAGGCAAGAAACTTCTCATAGACGGACTCCGGCTTGATCCGCTCCATGACCGTCGTGAAGGACCCTGCCCCGCTGCTGATGATCCATGCCCCGGCCTGATCCCAGTTGCCCATGTGCGGCAGCGCGAAGACCACGCCGCGGCCGGCGGCCAGCATCTCCAGCGCGGCGGGCAGCTCGCCGCGGGAGTGCATGCCCGCCCGCAGCCGCTCCATCGGCATGACCGGCAGCCGGAAAACCTCCAGCCAGTAACGGGCGTAGGAGCGCATCGACTCCCGGGACAGCGCGCGCAGCTCAGCGCCGGTGGCCTCCGGGCCGAGCACGCGGCGCAGGTTGTTCTCCAGCACCTGGATGCCGGGGCCCTGCCGCCGCCAGGCGATGTCGGCCACGAACCGGAAGGCGCCGGCGGCCATCCCCTCCGGCAGGCGGCACACCAGGGACCAGCCCAGGGCATAGCCGACGCTGGCCAGCTTGTCGCTTATTCCGGTCATTGCCCGCCTCCGGCCGCCTGTGCCGCGGCCGCCCGGCGCACGGCGACCACCCGCTGCCCGAAGGTGACGGTGCTCAGGGCCGCCAGCAGCCACAGCCCGATGGGAAGGACATACGGTACGCCCAGCCCGGACAGCCCGGCTGCGGTAAGGCCGATAACCATCCGCTCGGGCCGCTCAGCGATGCCCACGTCACAGCGCATCCCCAGGCCCTCGGCGCGGGCCTTGGCATACGACACCAGGGCGCCCGCGACCAGGCAGAACAGGGCCACCCCGGCCATCACCCGGTCATTGGTGCCGTGCCCGTGCAGGATGAAGTAGAAGACCAGGCCGCCGAAGATGGCCGCGTCGGCGACCCGGTCCAGGGTGGAGTCCAGGAAGGCCCCGAACGGGCCGGAAGTCCCCTTCACCCGGGCCAGGGCGCCGTCCAGCATGTCCAGCAGCACGAAGATCGCGCACGCGAAGCTGCCCCAGAACAGGTGGCCGTCCGGGTACAGGACCAGGGCACTGGCGGATACGCCGACGGTCCCGATGATGGTGATCGCGTTCGGCGTCAGCGGGGTGCGCGCGAGGGCCTTTCCGGCCGGCACCAGGACCCGGTTCAGCGCCGGTCGCAGCTTGTTCAGCATGGCGGCTTGATCCTACTGGTGAGCCCGCCCGGAATTTCCCCGGTCTGGCATGTGCCCGGACGAGGGGGAGGACACCGGACATACCACAACAGTCACCATGTTTAGTCCCGGGGTCTTGTGATGGCGTGGCCACGAGGTAAAGGCTGGTCGTGCAGCAGCCGAACGACGCGAGGAGGCGACGCGGATGGCGGACAAGTCTCATGCATCGGGAGCCGCCGGCCGGGCACCAGACGGCCGGCCAGCCCGAGAGCGTGCGCAACGTGGTGCTGGTCGGCCACTCAGGAGCAGGGAAGACGACGCTGGCCGAGGCGCTGCTGGCGGCGACGGGGACAATCCAGCGGAAAGGCCGGGTCGAGGACGGCTCGACGGTCAGCGACTTCGACGAGGTCGAGGTCCGGCAGGGGCGCTCGGTCAACCTGACGCTGGTCCCGTTCGAGCACGCCGGGATCAAGGTCAACCTCCTGGACACCCCGGGCTACGCCGATTTCACCGGCGAGCTGCGCGCCGGGCTGCGGGCCGCCGACGCCGCCCTGTTCACCGTCTCGGCCGCCGACGGCGTTGACGGGCTGACCCGGATGCTGTGGGAGGAATGCCGCGGGCCGGCACGCCGCGGGCCGTGGTCATCACCAAGGTCGATCATCAGCGCGGCGACTATGACGAGGCGCTGGCCGCCTGCCGGGACGCGTTCGGCGAGTCCGTCGCGCCGCTGTACCTGCCCGTTCCCGACGATCAGGGCGGCGTGCGCGGCCTGATCGGGCTGCTGTCCCAGCGCTTCTATGACTACTCCGGCGGCAGCCGGGCCGACGCCGACATCGAGGCCGCTGACGCCGACCGGGTCGAGGAGGCCCGCGCCGCGCTCATCGAGGCGGTCATCCAGGAGAGCGAGGACGAGACCCTCATGGACAGGTACCTGTCCGGTGAGGAGATCGACGCCAAGGTCCTGATCGACGACCTGGAGACCGCCGTGGCCCGGGGGACGTTCTACCCGGTGCTGGCGGCTGCCTCCCCGCAGGGCATCGGGCTGGCCGAGCTGCTGGAGATCATCACGCAGGCGTTCCCCTCCCCCGCCGAGCACCCGCTGCCGGCGGTGATGGGCCTGAACGGCAAGTCCGCGCCGAAGCTGTCCAGCGACCCCGCCGGCCCGCTGCTGGCGGAGATCGTCAAGACCACCTCTGACTCTTACGTGGGCCGGATCAGCCTGGTCCGGGTGTTCTCCGGGACGCTGCGGCCGGACGCCACCGTGCACGTGTCCGGGCACGGGCTGGCCGAGCGCGGGCACGCCGACCACGACCTGGACGAGCGGATCGGCGCGCTCACCTCTCCGCTGGGCAAGACCCAGCGCACCATGTCGCAGTGCATCGCCGGCGACATCTGCGCGGTGGCGAAGCTGGGCACCGCCGAGACCGGCGACACCCTCTCCGACAAGGATCAGCCGCTGCTGATGGAGTCCTGGGAGATGCCCGAGCCGCTGCTGCCCATCGCCATCGTGGCCAAGTCCAAGGCGGATGAGGACAAGATGTCGCAGGCGCTGAGCCGGCTGGTGGCCGAGGACCCGACGCTGCGGCTGGAGAACAACGCCGAGACCCGCCAGCTGGTGCTGTGGTGCATGGGCGAAGCCCATGCCGATCTGGCGCTGGACCGGCTGAACAGCCGGTACGGGGTGGAAGTGGAGACCATGCCGCTGCGGGTGCCGCTGCGCGAGACCTTCGGCGCCAAGGCGAACGGGCTGGGCCGCAACGTCAAGCAGTCCGGCGGGCACGGCGAGTTCGGCATCTGCCACGTCGAGGTCGAGCCGCTGCCCTCGGGCGGCGGCCTGGAGTTCGTCGACAAGATCGTCGGCGGCGTGGTGCCGCGGCAGTTCATCCCGTCGGTGGAGAAGGGCATCCGGTCCCAGATGGAGCAGGGGGTGATGGCCGGCTACCCGATGGTGGACATCCGGGTGACGCTGTACGACGGCAAGGCACACTCGGTGGACTCCTCCGACATGGCCTTCCAGAAGGCCGGCCGGGCGGCGCTGCGCGATGCCGCGGACAAGTGCAAGGTGCTGCTGCTGGAGCCGGTTGACGAGGTCTCCGTCCTGGTCGCCGACGATTTCGTGGGCGCGGTCATGTCCGACCTGTCCTCCCGCCGCGGCCGGGTGCTGGGCACCGAGCCGGTGGCGGGCGGCCGGACCATGGTCAAGGCTGAGATCCCGCAGCTGGAGATCACCCGCTACACCATCGACCTGCGCTCAATGTCGCACGGCACCGGCTCGTTCAGCCGGGCCTACCTGCGGCATGAGCCGCTGCCCGACCACCTGGCCGGGAAAGTAGCCGAGGAGTCGAAGACGGGCTAGAGGCTGTGCTGGCCCAGGGGGGACCACCCCTCTGGAACCCCCCAGACCGGAGGCGTCCCGCCCCCGGACCCCCTGGGGGCCGGTGCTGAGCTGGAGGGGTTCTGGCTTCAGGATGTGTTGGCGTCGTGGCTGTCCTGGGGCCAGGCGGCGGCTAGGTGCTCGCGGGTCTGGGACAGCAGCTCGGGCAGCACCTTGGTCTGGCCGATGATCGGCATGAAGTTGGCGTCGCCGCCCCACCGCGGGACGACGTGCTGGTGCAGGTGCTCGGCGATCCCGGCGCCGGCCACGTGGCCCATGTTCATCCCGATGTTGAACCCCTGGGCGCCGGACGCGGCGCGCAGTGCCGTCATGGCCCGCTTGGTGAAGTCGCCCAGCTCGGCGGTCTCCTTGTCGTCCAGCTCGGTGTAGTCAGCCACGTGCCGGTACGGGACCACCATCAGGTGGCCGCTGTTGTACGGGTACAGGTTGAGCACCGCGTAGACCAGCACGCCGCGCGCGATGATCAGGCCCTGCTCGTCCGGCAGCCGGGGAATCCGGCAGAACGGGCACTCGCCGGTCTCGCCCGGCTTGTTCTCGCCCTTGATGTAAGCCAGCCGGTGCGGCGTCCACAGCCGCTGGAACCCGTCCGGGGTACCGACGCCATCCTGGACCTCCGGTTCGGGCACCGGCGTCAGACCTGCTCCCGGCTGGCCACCGCCGCGACGATCTCCGCCACCGCCTCGGCCACCGGCACGCCGTTCTTCTGCTCGCCGCTGCGGTAGCGGAACGACACCGCGCCCCTGGCCACGTCTTCGTCCCCGGCCAGCAGCATGTACGGGACCTTCTGCTTCTGCGCGGTGCGGATCTTCTTCTGCATCCGGTCATCGCTGGCGTCGACCTCGACCCGGATGCCGTGGCCGCGCAGCTGGGCGGCCACCTCCTGGAGGTAGGAGACGTGTGCCTCGGTGATCGGGATGCCGGTGACCTGGACCGGGGCCAGCCACGGCGGGAAGGCGCCGGCGTAGTGCTCGGTCAGGATCCCGAAGAACCGCTCGATGGACCCGAACAGCGCCCGGTGGATCATGATCGGCTGCTGCCGGGTGCCGTCCGCCGCCTGGTACTCCAGGCCGAACCGCTTGGGCAGGTTGTAGTCGACCTGGATGGTGGACAGCTGCCAGGTCCGGCCGATCGCGTCCTTGGCCTGCACCGAGATCTTCGGGCCGTAGAAGGCGGCGCCGCCCGGGTCGGCCACCAGGTCCAGGCCGGACTCCACGGCCGCCTGGCGCAGCTGCTCGGTGGCGTGCTCCCAGTCCTCGGCGCTGCCGACCCACTTGTCCTTGACCTCGTCGCGGGTGGACAGCTCCAGGTAGAAGTCGTTCAGCCCGTAGTCGCGCAGCAGGTCCAGCACGAAGGTGAGCAGCTTGCGCAGCTGGTCACCGATCTGGTCGCGGGCGCAGAAGATATGCGCGTCGTCCATGGTCAGGCCGCGCACCCGGGTCAGCCCGTGCACCACGCCGGACTTCTCATACCGGTACACGGTGCCGAACTCGAACAGCGGCAGCGGCAGCTCCCGGTAGGACCGGCCGCGGGCCCGGTAGATCAGGATGTGCATCGGGCAGTTCATGGGCTTGAGGTAGTACTTGGCTCCCTCCAGCTCCATGGGCGGGTAGATGTTCTCGCCGAACCAGCCCAGGTGCCCGGAGATCTCGAACAGCTCGGACTTGGTGATGTGCGGGGTGTTGACGAACTCGTAGCCGGCTTCCTCGTGCCGCTGCCGCGAGTAGTCCTCCATGACCTTGCGGATCACGCCGCCCTTGGGGTGGAAGACCGCCAGCCCGCTGCCGATCTCGGTCGGGAACGAGAACAGGTCCAGCTCGACGCCGAGCTTGCGGTGGTCGCGCTTCTCGGCCTCGGCCAGCATGGCCAGGTAGTCGTCCTGGTCCTGCCGCGAGGCCCAGGCGGTGCCGTAGATCCGCTGCAGCTGGGGGTTCTTCTCGCTGCCGCGCCAGTAGGCGCCGCCGCTGCGCATCAGCTTGAAGGCCGGGATGTGCCGGGTGGTGGGCACGTGCGGGCCCCGGCACAGGTCCTTCCAGCACAGCTCGCCGCTGCGGGCGTCCACGTTGTCGTAGATGGTCAGCTCGGGGCCGCCGACCTCGACGGCTTCCTCCTCGCTGACCTCGACGGCGCTGGGGTTGTGCGCGGCGGCCAGGTCAGCCGCGGCCCGCTCAGCGCCCGTCGCGGCCGCCGCCGGGCCGGTGCCCTTGAGGCCGATCAGCTCCAGCTTGTACGGCTCGGCGGCCAGCTCGTCGCGGGCCTGGCTGTCGGTGACGACCCGGCGCTGGAAGCGCTGGCCCTGCTTGACGATGTGCCGCATCTTGCTCTCGATGGCCTTGAGGTCATCGGGCCCGAAGGCGGCGGGCACGTCGAAGTCGTAGTAGAAGCCGTTCTCCACCGGCGGGCCGATGCCCAGCCGGGCCTGCGGGTACAGGTCCTGCACCGCCTGGGCCAGGACGTGCGCGGCGGAGTGCCGCACGATGGCCAGGCCGTCCGGGCTGCCCGCCGCGACCGGCTCTACGACGTCGTCGTCGGCCAGCACGACAGCCAGGTCGCGCAGGCTGCCGTTGACCCGGGCGGCGATGGCGTCCTGGCCGTCCAGCGCGGTGGCCGCCGTCGTGCCGGCTTCCACCACGTGCTCGCGACCGGCGAGGGTGATGTGAAGCTTGTCGGCAGGCACGGTGGCTCCCTGGTGTGATGGCGGCGGCGGGCGGGCGCCCGCGCATCCCGCGGTCCCGATGCTATCGAGGCCGGCGCCGCGGTGCGCGCCAGTATCGGGCGGGGCGCGCACCCGGCCAGGTCAGGCCGGGGTGACCGTGACCAGCGTGCCGTAGGTCATGTAGGGCCAGATGTAGGCCGACTGGGCCAGCGGCAGCTCCACGCAGCCCAGGCTCTGCTGGTAGCCGTAGGCACCGCGCGGGAAGTAGTGCACCGCCTCGCCGGCCCGGAAGTAGGACACCCACCTGACCGGGTCGGCGTACTTGGTGCCGTCCGGGTTGGTGCCCTTCATGATCTGGAAGGTGTAGCGCAGGTACACCGCGGCGGTTCCGACGGTGGTCGGCGCCGCCGGGATGCCGGTATTGGCGGCGGTATGCAGGATCTGCTTGCCGTTGTGCCAGACGGTCAGCGTCTCCGGGGCGTGCTGGCTGGCGATGGCGTAGCTGTAGCCGTGGTGATTGCGCTGGTCCTTGGCCGCGGCCGTCAGCAGGGCCTGCCAGACCTGCGAGCCGGCGACGCCGTCCAGCGCCAGGCCGTGGTCGGACTCGAAGGCCATCACCGCGCCGTGCACGATCAGGCCGCTGGGGCTGCCGTGGTCCCAGAAGGTGTGCAGCTCGTGCGGATAGCCCTTCTTCCAGGTGAAGGTGCCCGACGGCGGCGCGTAGGCGGCGGCCAGCTGACCCGCCGGGCTGCCCGCCGACGGCACGCTCTGGCCCGCGGCCGGGGTCCACTTCAGCGGCAGGTAGCCGAGCTGGGCCAGCAGCTCGGTCAGCCGGGAGGAGGAGAAGGCGCCGGTCTCGAAGTGCACCGTGCGGGAGTGCGCCAGGGTCTGCCCGGAGGCCGACCTGACGCCGGCCGCGCCGCCGGGGACGTGCACCTTGACGCGGGTGTACTGCCGGAAGCCGTGGGCCGGGACGAACTCGACCGTGTCCGACCCGGCGGACTGCCAGGTCCCGGCGATGGCCGGCTTGACGGTGGGCATCGGGGAGCTGGACGCCAGGGCCGCGGTGAACTTGACCCGCAGCGGGGCGGCCCCGTTGACGTGCTGGGCGTGCGGCGCCGGGGTCACCGCCACGACGCGCAGCGGGACCTTCGGCGCCGCCGCGCTCGCGTGGCTGCCGCTGGCCCGGCTGGCCGCGGTGGTCTGCGCTGAGGCATGGGTCAGCGCGATCCAGGTTCCGGCGGCCAGCAGGAGAACGATGACACCGCCCAGCGCCGCGATCCGGACGCGAGACCGGCCAAGAACAGACAACGACGCGCTCCCTCGTCTACGCGCCCAGTCCGGCCCAAGGACGGGCGATCCCTCCGATGCCTGATGTATACCAGGCGATTCTCTCAGCGGAGACTAGACGCTCAGTTCTGGAGAAGGCCGAGGATCTGGTCAAGAAACGGACACGGCTTTACCTGCCGCCGGCTGTTCGGGAACGCGTTACCGCTGGTTCACCGGGCGGGCATGATTCCGCCCGGCCCCGTTATGGCTAGGACCGGGCGGAATGCGGACCTGTCTAAGTGTCCCCCGCGGGACTACCCCGCGACCGTGACGAGGCTGCCGTAGGTGAGGAACGGGTAGGCCTGCTCAGCGGCGCCGTAGGGCAGCTCGACGCAGCCCAGGCTCTGCTGGAAGCCATAACTGCCGCGCGGGAAGTAGTGCACCGCGTCGCCGCCGTTGAAATAGGAGACATACGACACCGGGTCGGCGTAGCTGCTGCCGTCCGGGTTGGTCCCGCGCATGATCTGGAACCGGAACCGCTGATAGACCGGGAAGGTGCCGTCGGCGGTCGGCGCGACCGGGATCCCGGTGTTGGCCAGGGTGCGCATGGCGATGTGCCCGTTGTGCCAGATCGTCAGGCTTTCCGGCAGCGCCTTGCTGGCCAGGGCGTAGGTATAGCCGTTGGCGTTGCGCTGGCCCTTGCGGTCGGCCTTGAACAGGGCGGCCCAGAACTTCGGCCCGGTCGAGCCATCGGTGGTCATCCCGTGCTCGGACTGGAAAGCCATCACCGCGCCGCGCAGCACCACGTTCGCGTGGTCCGGCGTCCACATGCTGGCCAGCAGCGCCGGGTAGCCGGGCTGCAAGGTGAAGCTGCCCGCGGGCGGGTCGAAGGCCAGGGCCTGCTGGCTGAGCGACTGGTAGCCGGCGTTCATGTGCTCGGCCCTGGTCGCCGCGCTCTGCGACGGGGCCCAGGTCATCGGCAGGTAGCCGAGCTGGCTGAGCAGCTGGCCGAGGCGCAGCCGGGAGTAGCCGCGGGTGGTGAAGTGCGCGACCGCGGACTTGCCCAGCAGGGCCCCGGACACGGTCCGGACGCCGCCGGAGCCGGCCGGCACCCTGACGGTGTAGCGGGTGGCCGGCTTGAGCGCACGGACCGGGAGGAAGGTGGCGTCGTTGCCGACCATGGTCCAGCTGCCCGGCACGGCAGGCCGGAGGACCGGCATCGGCGACCCCGCGGCCAGCGGGGCGTTGAACTGCACCATCACCGGCGCGCTGCCGTCGGCATGCCGGGCCCCCGAGGCGGGCGTAACCGAGATGACGTTCAGGGCCGAGATCGTGGCGCCGCCGCCCTGCTGGCCACGGCTGTGGGCCGGCCGGGAGGCCCCGGTGTGCAGCAGCGCGTACGCCACGGCCAGGGCAATCACCACCGCGGAGGTCGCGGCCAGGGCGATGAACTGGCTGCGGCGCCGGCGTCCCGGTCCGCCCGGGTCCCCCGCGCCCGGTGTCCCGGACGCCGGCCCTCCGGCCGCCGGTTCGGCCGCTGGCCGGTCTGCCTCCTGGCCCGCTGTCCTGCCGGCCCCCCGAGCACTGAACACGCCGTTCCCCCGTCTGTGCGACGCCCAGCCGCGCGATCACCATGCGTTACTGACTGCGTCATCATAGTTACTCAGCGTCACGTGCGTACCCGACTCAAATGACCGGGAACCTATGGCGCGCGTAAATGATCAGTAACGAAGGGCGCAGAGAATGGCGGGACGGGCCATTAGTGCTTGATCCGGGCGACTGGATATGGGAATGGGCACTGTCGGCAGACCCGGCACCCCGAACCCGGCGGCCAGGGACAGCCCGGACCCTGCGGCGACACGGCCGCCGGGTCCGCTGCGCCGGGGCAGCCGGGCCCGGGCCCGGGCGCAACGGCGGCCGCAACGGCGGCCTGCGCGACGGCGCCGGCCGCTGCGGAGCGGCGCCGCAGCGCACCCGGCGGGCATGTGTAGAAGCTGGTCAGCGGGTATGAGAAGACCAAGGGCTCAGGCCAGCCGTGACCCCGCGGCCTGGGCTTCACGCCCGGCATGCCGCGTGCATGCCGGCTCGCCCGCAGATGTCCCGGCGACCGTGCATCCGGGCGACGCCTGGCTTTCGCGAGGAATCGCCCCAGACTCGCTAGGAAGTTGTTAGCCACGCGGTTACCGGGGCCCGCTCGGGTTAACTGATGTGCGGATCGCAGGTTCACGAAGGAGCACGGACGTGGGCGGCCTCACTCAGGTCATCGTCGGAGTCAGCGGATCGCCGGGCAACCTCCCGGCGCTGCGGTACGCGGCGGGACTCGCCTGGCGCTACAACGCGCCTCTAGTACCAGTTCATGCGTGGATCCCGCCGGGCGGCGACCTGGCCGACCGGCGCTGCCCGTCGGCTTACCTGCGCCAGATGTGGGCGCAGGAGGCACGGCAGCGGCTGAAGGACGCGCTCAACACCGCCTGGGGCGGCGAGCTGACCGGGGTCGAGGTCCGGCCGGTGGTCACCCGCGGCCAGCCGGGCCCGGCGCTGGTGGACATGGCCGTGGCCGGCGACATCCTGGTCATCGGCGGCGGACGGCAGGGCCGGCTGAGCCGGATCTGGCATGGGCAGGTGAGCCGCTACTGCCTGGCCCACGCGCCGTGCCCGGTCGTGGCCGTCCCGCCGCCGGCGCTGGATCGCACCTCGGTCCGCGCGGTCCTGCGCGCCGCCTCATCCACCTCGCCGATCTGAGCTGACGGAACCTGACGGACTTCCGGCCGCCGTCACCTGATCCGCAGATCAGCCTGCTTACTGTCTCGGCATGGCTGAGTGGCACGTCGAGTTCTATGCCGATGAGCACGGTCGCGAGCCCTGCCGGGAGTGGGCCGAGAACCTCTCAGCCCAGAAGTCAGCGGCGTTCCGGGCAGCACTTCGCCTGGTTCTCATCGAGCGCGGCCTTGATGTGGTGCGGACCGAGTACGCCAAGGCACTAGGAGGCGGCTCTATGAGCTTCGCGTCCGGTGGTCAGCAGCTGAGATCCAGCACAAGGTCACTGGCCTTCCCCCTGGACCCGCTGCCGGTCCGCCAGAGAAGATCTTGCTACGCGTGTTCTTCTGCACCGCCGGGCGACGAGTCATTTTGCTGATGAGCGGCTACGACAAGGCCTCCGATCCCAGTTCAAGACGGCAGAACCGAGAAATAGCACGGGCGCGAAAACTGCACAGATCCTGGCAGGAGGCTCAACGCCGCCAAAGACACCTAGACGCTGCTCTGCGCCTTCCCGGATCCACCTTCAGCGACCGGCTGGCGCCGAGCAGGTCGCTCCCGGCTGATACGCTTTACCACATACAGGTTGGCTGACGCCAGGAGGACAGCGATGGGAACCGACGCGAGGGACTGGCTGGCTGAGCAAGCGGGGGCCGAGACTCCGGCCGAGGCTGAGCTGCGCCGACGGTTCGAGGATGCCATCGCGCTCGGACTTCAGTTCCGGGATGCCCGGGCTGCTCGCGGGTTGACCCAGCGGCAGCTGTCCGAGCTGACCGGCGTGCGCCAGGCCGACATCAGCCGGATCGAGCGCGGCGCAGGCAACCCGACGGAGGCCACGATGCAGCGACTCGCGCACGCCCTGAACCGCCAGCTGGCGCTCGTCTGAGAAGACGCTTACCGCGGCCGGGACGAGCCCCGGAAAAAGCGCGGGCCCCGTGCCAGCCATGGGGGGGCCTGGCCAGCACGGGGTTGTACTTATCCTATCCGCGCGCAACATGCGGACAGCGGACGAAACAGCACAGTCCGGGATCAGGCCGAGGTGATCCTCGCGACAATCGCGACCACATTCCGCAGCTATGGTGCGCTTGCGGTCCCGCCGGGCAGGGCTGCCGCCAGGAACTCCGCCAGCGCGCCGGTCAGGGCGGCCGGGGTCTCGAGGGAAGGCAGGTGGGCAGCCGGCAGGTCCAGGCGGCGGGCGCCGGGGATGCCGGCTGCCAGCACGCCGGCCATGTCCTGCACGGCGGGCAGGTCAGCAGTCCCGTTGACGATCAGCGCCGGTACTCCCACCTCGGCCAGCCGGCCCAGCGCCGGGGGCTGCGGGTCCAGCTCGGTGACCGCCGGCCCGGCCCACTGGCGCCAGAACACGCCGCGGCACATCTCCAGCGCGCGCTCGTGCACCGCCGGGTCCAGCGCACCGGGCTCACGGTACGGGCCGACGACCATCAGCCGGACGTTGGCCGCGGCCATCGCCGCCACGTCGGCCGGGTCGACCGCGCTGGCCGTGTGAGCGTTGTAGGCGGCCAGCCGCTCGGGCGGGATGCCGGACGGCGCCTTCGCCGCGGCCAGCGCCGTCATGCCGGGTGTCCAGATCTGATAGCCCGAGATCGCCGAGCAGACCAGCGCGAGGGCAGTCACCCGGCCCGGCGCGGCCAGGGTGGCATCCAGCGCATGCGCGCCGCCGTAGGAGCAGCCCGCCAGCGCGGCCGACTCGACGCCGAGCGCGTCGAGCAGCCCGAGCAGGTCCCCGTGCCGGGACACCTCGCCGGCGGCGTCCCCGGACTCGCCGTACCCGCGCCAGTCATAACGGATGACCCGGTGATGCTGCGCCAGCGCCGCGAACTGCGGTTCCCACATCCGCCGGTCGGCCAGCCCGGCGTGCACCAGCACGACGGCCGGGCCGCGGCCCGCCTCGTCATAGGCGATCTCTCCGCTGCCGACCGTGATCTTCATGCCTTAACCGTATCGAAACGGTCAGCCGGGCCGGCGCCGCCCGCAGGCCGGCCAGGGCCGGGATGAGGCGGTCAGGCATCAGGCGGCGAGCACCCGAAGAGATCTGGATGACAGCAGCCAGCGACCTGGCCGGGCGCGATGCCGAGCTGCAGGCGCTGTCCAGCCTGATCGCCCGGTGCCCGGACCGCGGTCAGGCCCTGGTCATCACCGGCGAGCCGGGAATCGGCGCTGCTGGCCGTGGCCGGCGGCGCGGCGCGGGCCGCCGGGCTGGCCGTGCTGACCGCGACCGGCGTGGAGTCCGAGGCGCAGCTGCCGTTCGCCGGCCTGCACCAGCTGCTGCGGCGGGTGCTGCGCCAGGCCGGCTCGGCCCGGTGCACCGCGATGCGCTGCTGGCTGCGTTCGGGCAAGCAGGGCCGGTGGCCCGCCCGGCCCGCCCGGCGTTCCGCCGGGGCGCCCGCGGCGCGGTGCGCAGCCACCGCGCTGCCGCATGGCCGGGCGCAGCCGGGGCATGCTCACCGGCCTGGGCGCCCGGCCGGGACCGGGGCTGCCGACATGAGGGAGGCTCACGTGCAGACGATGATGGCGCTGCGGGCGCACACCCGAGGCGGTCCCGAGCAGCTGGTCTACGAGCAGGCACCGGTGCCCGAGCCGGCGGCCGGCGAGGTGCAGATCGCGGTCCGCGCGGCGGGGATCACGTTCGCCGAGCTGACCTGGGACTTGTCCTGGACCACCCGCGAGGGCCAGGACCGGACCCCGGTCATCCCCGCGCACGAGATGTCCGGGCAGGTCACGGCCGCGGGCCCCGGAGTCACCGGCTGGGCCGCCGGTGATGAGGTCTACGGCCTGATCGATTTCGCCCGCAACGGGGCCGCTGCTCAGTACGTCACGATGGCCGCCGCTGACCTGGCTGCCCGGCCCCGGTCGGTGCCGCACGAGGCGTCCGCCTCGCTGCCGCTGGCCGCGCTGACCGCCTGGCAGGCGCTGACGGATTACGCGGCCACCGAGCCTGGCGAGCGGGTGCTGATCCAGGGCGGCGCGGGCGGCGTCGGGGTGTACGCGGTCCAGCTGGCCGCGTTCCTGGGCGCGCATGTCACCGCCACCGGCCGGGATCGCACGGCCGACTTCGTGCGCAAGCTGGGCGCCGACGAGTACGTGACGACGGGGACCGCGGGGCCGGGCGGACTGCCGCAGTTCGACGTGGTCATCGACACCGTCGGCGGCGCCGCGCTCGAGGAGTCCTACGATCTGGTCCGCGACGGCGGGCGGCTGGTCAGCGTCGCCGCTCCCCCGTCGCAGGAGCAGGCCGCCGCGCGCAGCATCCACGCGATGTTCTTCATCGTCGCGCCGGACCCGGCCGAGCTGGCCCGGCTGGCCGAGCTGACCGACGCCGGCCAGCTGACCCCGGTGATCAGCCAGGTGATCCCGCTGGCCGAGGGCCGGCGGGCCTACGAGAGCGGCACGGAGCCCCGGCCGCCGGGCAAGACGGTGCTCGCCGTTTCCTGATCCCGCCCGGCAGGCGGCCGCTGGCCGGGCGGCCGGACCCCGGCTGAGTTATCCTGAGACCATGCCTGCGCGCATGAGCACCAGCTGGTGGCCGTCCTGACGGACGGCTCCTGACTCATGCGCTGAATCGAAGCCGCCCGCCCGGGCGGCTTCGGCGTTTCCGTGGTCGCCCGGCGGGCCCTGACCACGGAGAAGATCACCCATGACGGCCCTGCCGCACACCGCCGCTCCCCCGTCCGCTGCCCGGCCCGCGGCTGCTGCCCCGGCCCGCGAGCTGTCGGGCATCACGCCCTCGGGCCCGCTCACCCTCGGCAACTACCTCGGCGCCCTGCGCCGGTTCCGCGCGCATCAGGACAACGGCTTCTATTTCATCGCCAACCTGCACGCCCTGACCACCGAGCATGACCCGGCGCGGCTGCGGCGGCTGACGCTGTCGACCGCCGCCCTGTACCTGGCCTCCGGCCTCGACCCGGACCGGGCGACCGTGTTCGTGCAGTCGGATGTCCCGGCCCATGTCGAGCTGAGCTACCTGCTGGAGTCGACCGCGCACATCGGCGAGCTGAACCGCATGATCCAGTTCAAGGAGAAGGGCGGCCGGCCGGGCACCCGCGCGTCGCTGTTCACCTACCCGTGCCTGATGGCCGCCGACATCCTGCTGTACGACGCCGCGCGAGTGCCGGTCGGCAGCGACCAGTCCCAGCATGTTGAGCTGGCCCGCGACCTTGCCCAGCGGTTCAACGCCAGCTACGGGCCCACGTTCACCGTGCCGGAGCTGGTGCCCGCGGCCCTGGCCGCGACGGTGCGGGACCTGGCCGACCCGGCGAAGAAGATGAGCAAGTCCGCGCCCGAGGACGCGGCGGGCGTGATCCGGATGCTGGACGGTGCCGACGTCATCCGCCGCAAGGTCCGCCGGGCCGTCACCGACAGCGACGGCGAGCTGCGCTACGACCCGGCGGCCAAGCCGGGCCTGTCTAACCTGGCCGAGATCGTCGCGGCGCTGACCGGCGGCACCCCGGCGGAGGCGATGGCGTCCTGCCGCGGCTACGGCGACCTGAAGCAGGCCTGCATCGACGCGATCGAGGCCGAACTGGGCCCGGTCCGGCGGCGGCACGACGAGCTGCTGCGCGACCCGGCCGAGCTGGAGTTGGCGCTCGCCCGCGGCGCGGAGCGGGCGAGTGGCGTCGCCGCGCCGGTGCTGCAGCGTGCCCGTCACGCGATGGGCATTACCGGGCACAGACAGTGAGCCTGCCGCTGCAGCCGGTTTACTCGGCAGAAGGGTCAGAGTACATTTGGGGTTCCGCTCCGGACCCCGGCGGCATCCTCGTGAAAGCGAGGATGCGACAGGGATGCGCCGGAGCTTTTTGCTGTACCCGGGCAATGCACGGTAACGACTCGTACCTTGACGAGGGTGACGTACGGGTTGGCGCCGGGCCGAGGCGAAGGTCCCGGAGATTCCCTGGCCTGCGGCCGGATCACCAGCGCCGGGCGGTAGCCCGGCGCTGCACTGGTCCGGCGGTCGCCGGAGTTCGGTGCGGATGGAAGGGCAGCACGGGCTAGGGGCCTACCGGGCCGAGCGGACACAAGCGGGGGGACGTTCGGCCCGGGCCCGTGCTGAATCAGCCTGTTCCGGAGGGCTGTCCTGATCCCCGGCCGAGCCTGACTGGCTGCTCTAGGCTCGTGCGGGCGTACCGTGGTAGCCGGAGGCCCGGAACTGACCGGGCCGCCGAGGGCGTTTGGTCCGGTCCCTGCTGGCGCTTTCCTTTCGAGGTAACGGAGGCAGCAGGTGAGCCATCGCCACGAGCCTGCCTGCAATGGCGGGCAGCCGCGCCTGCGGGCGCGGCCCTAGGTGCCCGGCGACCGGCTCCAGCGGATCCTGGAGTCCATGCAGGCCACCGGAAGCCAGTGGTCGGCGGGCGAGCTGTGGGAGGCGTGCCCGGCGCTTGTCGGCGTGGACGGCGCCGGCGTCATGCTCATGTCCGGCGACGTCCAGCGGGGATCCCTGGGCGCGACGGGCGCGGTGAGCACCCTCATCGAGGAGCTGCAGTTCACGCTGGGTGAGGGGCCGTGCGTTGATGCCTACCAGCAGGACCACGTGGTGACGGAGGCCGACCTGGCCGATCCGGCAATCCGGCGGTGGCCCGCCTTTACCCCGCCGGTCCTGCGAGCCGGGGTGCGAGCAATATTCGGCTTCCCGCTGCGGGTCGGCACCGTGCGCCTGGGCGCCCTCGACCTCTACCGGGACCAGCCTGGCCCGCTGACCGATGACCAGCACGCCGACGCGCTGGTCGTGGCCGACGTGACAGCCCGCTGGGTGCTGGACGCCCAGGCCAGCGCCCCGGCCGGCGCCGTGGCCGAGGAACTCGAGAGCACCGCCGACTTTCACTACATCGTGCACAACGCGGCGGGCATTGTCTCGGTGCAGGAGGAGATCACTGTCGCCGAGGCGCTGATACGCCTGCGGGCGCTCGCCTACAGCTCCGACCAGCCGCTCGCCGACGTGGCCCGTGCCGTCGTCGCCCGCACGCTCAGGCTGCCGTGACCTGCCAGTCCGCTGCCCCTGGCAGCCGCGGACAATTCGATAGGATGAAAGGCGCCGACATGCAGCCGGTTCCGGTAAGCGGCCAGATCGTGATATTCCGCAGGCCGGCCGGGGAGGTGCTATGACCCGAGAATCCGACATCGTCCAGTCCCTCGTCGCGATGGCTGACACCCTCGTCGATGACTTCGACATCGTTGACCTGCTCACCGGGCTCACCGACCGGTGCGTGGAGCTGCTCGGCATCTCGGCCGCCGGGGTCATGCTGGCCTCGCCCCGGGGCAGCCTGGGCCTGGTGGCCAGTTCCAGCGAGGCGATGCGCCTGCTGGAGTTGTTCGAGCTGCAGTCGCAGGAAGGACCCTGCCTGGATGCCTTCCGTAGTGGCGAGCGCGTGGATCACCAGCGGCTGGCACCCGGTTCCGGCCGGTGGCCGATGTTCTCGACCGCCGCCCGCAGCGTCGGCTTCCAGTCCGCGCTCGCCCTCCCCCTGCGCATCCGGGACGTCACCGTCGGCGCGCTGAACCTGCTCAGCGCCGACCAGGCTCCGATGGCCGAGGCCGACCTGATCGTCGCCCGGGCCTTCGCTGACCTTGCCGCCCTGAGCGTCACCCAGCATCGCGCCAGTGTCGAGGCACAGCTCCTGAACGAGCAGCTGTCCGCCGCGCTCAGCAGCCGCGTCATCATCGAGCAGGCGAAGGGTGTGATCTCCGAGCGGGCCGGAGTCGATCTGGCCGAGGCCTTCAGCCGACTGCGGATGTACGCGCGCCAGGAGAACCGCCGGCTGACCGACGTCGCCCATGCCGCGGTCGACGGGACCCTCAGCCCGGTCGCCTGGGCCGCGGCACCGCCAGGCTCGCCGCGCAGGTAACGGCCGGGTCCCGGCCGCTACCTGCGCAGTCCCGGGCACCGTCCTGCCGCGAGCCGCGGATCTGCGCGTCCGCCGACTCGTCCGGCCGCACCAGGCACTCGACGAGGTCTATCCCCTCCTCGAGGGCGCGTGCGCGAGCGCTCCTGTCGCTGAGCTCTCAGCCGAGGCGCGACACCTGGTAGTGGCTGATCTGCCAGCCGCCGGCGTCGCGGCGGACGATCACGCTGAGGTACACGGTGAGGGTGGCGCGGTCGGTGAACCCGAAATCGACGGTGAGGTAGCCGAGCACCAGGCCGTCGCTCAGCGTGCGGGTTTCGCGGAGCGTGTACTCCGCGGTCATGCCCATCGGCTGGGCGGCGTAGTACTCGGCGACGCCCGCGGGCCCCACCGTGTAGGGATGCAGGCCCTGGAAGATCGCGTCTGCTGTGAACAGCGCGGCGACTTGTTCCGGCTGGTGGGCGTCGACGGCCGCCTTCCACCGGGTCAGCACGGCGTCCAGCACGCCCGCCTCGTCAGCTGCTGCCTGCTTGCTCATAACGTCCTCGGCTCCGGGGTCGCTGGGGTGCGCTGTCAGGGGCGTCACCGTGTCGTGCCGCCAGACGCGCAGCGGCATCGACGACAGCACGCTCTCCAGCTCGGTCGCGTCGGCCGCCTGGAACAGGCCCCACGTGCGCCACTCGCCGGCCTTCAGCGGCGGGCGCCACAGCCGCAGCAGGTGCCCGTGCGCGGCCAGATCCCGGGATCGTGCCGCCTCCCGGGTCCGGATCGCGCCGACCTCCGCGTCCGTGGTGCCAGCCGGCACTGTGGTCACCATGTCGACCAGGAATTCCATTGTCGTCTCCGTCCGTCTTCGGGCGGCCCGTACCTTCCTGGGCGCGCGGGTCCGAGGTGGGGCGGGTAGCCCGGTGATGATCTCTCTCGCGGGGGGCCGGTCAGTGGCCGGCGCTCTGGCCGCCGTCGACATGAAGGATCTCGCCGGTCACGAACTCAGCGGTCTCCAGATACGCGATCGCCTCGACGATGTCGCCGATGTCGCCCATCCGGCCGACCGGGTGCAGTGCGGCAAGCGTGTCGTGGGTTTCCTCGGGATGCATCGGAGTGCGGATGATGCCGGGCGACACCGTGTTGACTCGCACGCCGCGGGCGGCGTACTCGATGGCCAGCGACCGGGTGACCGCGTTGAGGCCGCCCTTGGTCAGCGACGCGAGCGCGGACGGGACAGCGGCGCTGGCGTGGTCGACGAGGCTGGTGGAGATGTTGACCACGTGCCCGCGGCGGGTGCCGTTGTTGCGCAGCATGGCCGTGATGGCCGGCCGCGTGACGCTGAAGAATCCGCGCAGGTTGACGCCGGTGACCATGTCGAAGTCGGCATCGGTGTAGTCGGTGAACGGCTTAGCCACGAACACGCCCGCGTTGTTCACCAGCGTGTCCACCCGGCCGAAACGCTCGACCGCCCGGTCGACCAGGCGTACGCCGGTCTCGGGGTCGGCGATATCGCCGGGCACGGAGAGCACGCCGGGGTCGGCGGAGGGGATGATGTGCCGCGAGTTCGCGACGACCGCGTACCCGAGCTTGCGGTAGGCCTGCACGGCGCCGGCGCCGATACCCTGCGACGCGCCGGTGATGATGGCGACCTTCTGCTCCGAAGGCATGACTGCTAGCTCTGAAGACATGCATCCACCATGGCCCGGCAGCGGCCGGCACCGCCACGACCAGGTATCTCCCTGCTGGTAGGCAGAACCTCCCACTGAGTTACGATCACTTCGTGGAGCTGCGCCAGCTGCGCTACTTCGTGGCCGTCGCCGAGGAGCTCAACTTCGGCCGGGCCGCGGCGCGGCTGCGCATCGCCGGGCCATCGCTGTCGCAGCAGATCAAGGCCCTGGAACGCAGCCTCGGCACCCGCCTGTTCGACCGGGACCGCCGCACCGTGACGCTGACCCCGGCGGGCGATGCGCTGCTCCCGCGCAGCCGGGCGCTGCTGGAACAGGCCGACGAGCTGCGCCGGGCGGCCGCCGGGCTGTCCGCGCATGAACCCGTCCGCCTCGGCTACGTCAACTGGTGCCCGGCCGACCTCACCAGCCGGATCACCGGCGTCGCCCAGCTGCTCGTCGACACCTGGGTGCTGCCCTCGCACGCCCAGGCCACCCGCGTCGCCGACGGAAGCATCGATCTGGCGATCTGCTGGGTCCGGGCCGAGGACCTGGCCACGTACGGCCTCGAAGCCCGGCTGCTCGGCGCCGACCGGCTCTACGCGGTCGGCCCCGGGACGGATACCTCACCCGTGCGCGCCCGGGACACAGCGGTGCTAGTCGACGCCGACGAGACCAGCTGGCTGTCGTGGAACAGGTACGCAGCGGAATTCGTGGCCGACACCGGCGCCACCCGGATACCCATCGACGACGGCGGCATCACCGGCCCGGCGTTCTTCGACCATGTGCGACAGCTTCGCCGCCCGCTGGTCAACTCGCCCAAGGGACAGACTGCACCAGTTCCGCCGGACCTGGTCCAGCGGCAGATCGTCGCGCCTGCGCCGTACTGGACCTGGTCCCTGGTCTGGCGCCGGACCGAGAGTCAGCCGCCGGTGCTGGCAGCGGCGCAGGCGCTGACCGCGGACCGGAGTGGTTTCACCTTCGACAACCGCGTTGCGTGGCTGCCGTCTGGCGACCCGTACCGGGCGGGCTAGAGCGCCGGACGGCCGGGCATGTCAGGGCACGACCGTCACCGGGCAGCGGCATCGCCGGACCGCACGTACGGCGGCGGATCCGAACAGCTTGTGCCCGATCGCCTTGCTGGCACCCAGGACGATCCCGTCTGCGTGGTGTGCTGCCGCCGTCCTGGCCAGCACCGTCACCGGATCACCTGCCACTGCCATGAACGTGGTCGTGACGTGGTAGTCGGCGGCCAGGGCCTCGATCCTGAGGTTCAGTTCCGCTGCCACCTCGAGGCTGGCCTGGCAGGAGGCGCCGTCCATCGCGCCGTCGTAGCCGGCCGGGGTGGTCATGGCATAGACGGCGATGACGCTGCAGCGCTGGCGGCGGGCCAGCCCGAGAGCGTAGTAGAGCGCGCGCGTGGCCGTATCAGATCCGTCGACGCCGACGACAAGCGTCGTGGGTCCGTCACAGCCGAGCTCGAAGCGGGGGGCCATCGCGTGGACCCGGCCTCACTGCGGGCGCGGGTTGTTGAGGGCGCGGTCCTCGCGGAGTGCCTCCTCGGCGAGGATGGCTTCCGCCGGCGAGCCGGGGACCTCGAAGACGGCCTCTTCGGCGTCGATGCGCTCGTGCGAGGGCCCGGGCTGGGCTTCCTCGGCATCGGCCGCGGTCAGCGCGGCGTGCACCGTGCTCAGCACCAGGGCGCTAGCGGCGACGGTGACCGCTCCCAGGATGAACGGGACGTGGGCGTTGTAGTGCTCGACGAGCTTGCCGGCCACGAAGGGGGCGAGCCCGCCGCCGATGAACCGCACGAACCCGTAGGTGGCTGCGGCGACCGGACGGGGTACCGGCGCGATGCTCATGACCGCGGTGGTGACCAGGGTGTTGTTGAGACCGATGAAGATTCCGGAGGCAACGGTGGCGCCGATGACGACCCAGCGGTGGTCAGGCCAGATGCCGATCGCCAGGGTGACGCAGGCCATCACGGCCAGGCTGCCGTACAGCGTGCGCGGGGTGCCGAAGCGCCTCTTGAATGCCGGGGCGCCGAAGACGGCGAACAGCGCGACCAGGACCCCCCACGCGCAGAACACCCCGCCAAGCTTCAGCGGCGACAGGTCCATCAGGAACGGGGCGTAGCCCAGGATCGTGAAGAAGCCCCAGTTGTACAGCAGGCCGGTGACGCTGGTGGTGGCCAGGCTGCGGTGCCGGAGCGCTTTGAGCGGCTCGGTGATCGACGATCGCTGCGCCGGGCGCGGGGTCGGCGAGACCAGCGTCGTGGTGGCGACCAGCGCGATCAGCATGAGGACAGCGACGCCGAAGAACGGGCCGCGCCAGCTGACGTTGCCCAGCAGGCCGCCGAGCAGCGGCCCGCAGGCGATGCCCACGCCGAGCGCGGTCTCATACAGGACGATGGCACCGCTGAATCCGCCGCTGGCTGAGCCGACGATCACCGCCAGCGACGTCGCGATGAACAGGGCATTGCCCAGCCCCCAGCCGGCCCGGAACCCCACGATCTCGCCGATGCTGCCGCTGCTCCCGGCGATGGCCGAGAACACCACGATCAGGACGAGGCCGGCGACGAGCGTCCGCTTGGCCCCGAGGCGGCTGGAGACCCAGCCGGTGACCAGCATCGCCACCGCGGTGACCACGAGATAGCTGGTGAACAGCAACTCCACCTGGCTGCGGCTGGCCTGCAGCTTGCTGGCCAGCGAGGGCAGGATCGGATCGACCAGCCCGATGCCCATGAACGAGATCACGCAGGCGAACGCCACCGCCCAGACCGCCCTGGGCTGGCGGAACGGGCTCGGCGCTGGCGCACTCTGCAGATGGCCGGCCTGGCTGTGGCTCATGAGGCGGCTCCCACGGGCATCTGTGTCTTCGGCCGTGTTGTCACGTGGTCACTATATAGAAGATTTATATAGCTCGTCAATGTACTCCGCGGGGCTGGCACCTCGGAACCCGCCTGGCCGGTGCAAGTGCATAGAAGCTTCATATAGATCCGCTAGGCTCCGGGCATGAACGATCAGCCGGCCGCGCCGCGGGGAAGCGGGCGCGGCGACAGCCGCACCGGCTCAGCCGGGGCTCTGTACGCGCTGCTCGCCACGCTGCTGCGACGGGTACCGCGCGACCTGAGCCTCACCTCGCTGGCAACCCTGTCCACCCTGAACCGCACCGGGCCGCGGCGGATCACCGACCTGGCC
Organism: uncultured Actinomycetota bacterium; assembly: GCA_963780555.1. Lineage (GTDB taxonomy): Bacteria > Actinomycetota > Actinomycetes > Streptosporangiales > Streptosporangiaceae > DASUBV01. Next base: position 3,588,527 of record CAWACD010000002.1, read on the forward strand.
GCCATCGAGGGCGTCACCCAGCCGTCGATGACCGTGCTCGTCACCGCCCTGGAACGCGGGGGCCTGGTAGCACGGCACAGCGACCCCGCCGATGGGCGCGTCACGCTGGTTGCCCTCACCACTGAGGGCGTGCACTATCTGCACAGCCGGCGGCGCGCGGGGACCGAGGCGCTCGCGGAGCTCATCGACAAGCTGGCGCCCGGCGAGGTGCGGGCGCTGGCGGCCGCGATCCCGGCGCTCGCACATCTGCAGGACCTAGACGACGAGCAGCGCGACCCCGACAGCCGGGCACCCGGCGAGCAGCATGGCGGCCAGGATCGCGGCGCAGATTGAGCGGCCGCGCCCCTCACGTTGAGCGGCACAAAATAACAGGAGGCAGCTCAGCCATGCCCGGACGCGTCACATCCCAGGCGATCCCCCCGGTGTGCCGGCACGCCGCAGGCGCTCGCCGGGCTATCGCCCGCCGCCGGCCAGCGCACTTCACCGCTGACCGCGCCGAGGAAGTCATCCGGGGGCAGGCGATGGCTGGTCGTATTGCCTGCGAGCAGATGACCGAGCCAGCACTGAACGCCGTGCGTGCCACGATCGAGCGGGCGTGCCGCCTGCCGTCACGGCCCGGCTGGGGGCAGAAGGCCGCCGCCCATGCCGAGTTCTACCTGCTACTCGCCGACGTGGGCGGGATCAGGGCAGAGGCCGGTGAGCGAGGCGGCGAGGCCGAAGTTATCCGGGAACTCATGTGCACGGTGGGGCCGGTCGCGGACGGAATGATCATGAGCTCGCGTCGGCGGCTGCTCGCTCACCTGAGCGCAGGTGACGCCGACGCCGCGGCGCTGGAGCTGGAAACGCATCTCAGGTCCCTGCATTACCTGTGGCGGCTCGCCCAGCAGCCTGTCTCAGGCGAATGATCTCCGCGGCTGCCGCCGGCCGTTAGGCCTGCGGGCCGGCCGGCCGAGGCCGGCCAGGGCCCGCCGCAGCTCCCGGCGTGAGCCAACGCCGAGCTTGGTGTACACCTTGCTGAGATGCCATTCGACGGTCCGGGTGCTGAGGAATAGCTGGGTCCCGATCTCCACGTTGGTGCGGCCGGCGACGGCGAGCCGGGCGATGTGCTCCTCCTGGGCGGTGAGCTCGCTGACTGTCCCGGCCGTCCGATTGCGCATCCTGTCCCCGGTGGCCAGCAGCTCACGCCGGGCTCGCTCGGCGAACGCCTCGATGCCCATCGCGGTGAACAGGCCATGGGCGGTCCGCAGCTCGGTGCGGGCATCCCGGCGGCGGTTCTCGCGGCGCAGCCATTCCCCGTACAGGAGGTGGGCGCGCGCGACGGCCGGGCGCATGCGGGTACGGCCGAGCCGCTCGATCGCCTCGCGATAGCAGCTCTCGGCGGGCTCGCCGTCACTCAGCAGGGCACGCGAGCGCGCCTCGGTGCCCAGCGCCCAGTCCGTGCCGCTGGCGCGGGTCGTCCCGGAAAGCCGCCGGAGAGCTTCGGATGCGCGCGCGGGCTGGCTGCTGCGGACGGCCGCCTCGACTAGCTCCGCGAGCGACCACCCGAGGACGCCCACATCGTCGTACTCGCACGCCAGCTCGGCAGCGGCGAGGGCCTTGTCGTAGTGGCCGAGGCCGTTGTACAGCAAGGCGGCGGAGTACTGGCTGGTCACTCCCCGCCCCTCGCCACGGCTCGTCACTCCGTCCAGGTTGGCCTGGATGAGCTCGGTGGCCTCGGCCTCACGGCCGCGCCACGCGGCGACGCCCGTAGCACCGTAGGGCGCGAGCTGGCTGCCGGTTGCGCCGGCGACCACCTGGGCCTCCGCGATGAGCGCCGCGCCCTCCGCCAGCTCGCCCGCGTGGGCGTGCAGGAGGATGCGGGACCGGACCGCCAGGGGGAGCTCGCTGAGCGCCCCCGCGTCGCGGGCGAGCTTGACGTGACGGCTGGCCAGGATGTGCCATGTCTCGTCGTCCCACACTGCCATGGCCGCCCGTTCGGCGAGCCACAGGCAGCTCAGCCCTTCCGCCACCGAGATGTCCTCACTGCGGAAGGCGAGCAGCGCCCGTCTCAGGGCGGGCGTCCCGGCCGCATAACCCTCGGTGACCAGCAGCGCCAGGCCGTCCAGGAGCAGATCGGGGGCGCTCGCCGGGGCCAGCGGCGCGGGCGCCATACGTGCGGCTCTGGCCACGTCCCCGACGGCCGGTGACAGGCGCCCGACGAACAGCGCGGCGGTAAACGCCTCCAGGTAGGTCTCGCGGGCCAGCCCGACGTCCAGCGCCTCGAGCTGCCTGGCTGCGCTGAGCATGAGCGGGGGCGCGTCACGGCCATGACTCGAGGCGAACGTGATCTGCGCGCGCAACAGCTGACCGCGGGCCTGCTGCAGTTCATCCAGCGGCCCGGCCTGGGCCATAGCCAGCAGGCCGAGCGCGGCGTCAAGTGCGCCGGCCTGATGCTTGGCCTGCGCTGCGGCCAGTGCCCGCTGGGCCCGGCGCGCCGGGTCGATCGTCAGCCCGGCGGACCGCTCCAGGAACGCGGCCGCCGCCGCGAGACCACCGCGGCGCTGGGCCCGGCCTGCGCACTGCTCAAGTTCGGCAGCTACTTGCTCATCCGGGCCCGGTGCGGCCTGGGCACGGTGCCAGGCCCGCCGGTCAGGATCGACGGCCGGGTCGGTGGCCTCGGCTAGCGCGCCGTGCAGTTCCTGCCTCGTCTGGACCGATGCCGACCGGTAGGCCGCCGAGCGCACCAGGGGATGCCGGAACCGCACCCGGGCGCCGAACTCGGCCAGCCCCGCCTCCACCGCCGGCCCGGCCGCCCCGGCGCCGAGCGCGAGCCGCCCGGCCGCCCGCCACACCAGCACCGGATCGCCGGACGGATCGGCCGCCGCCAGCTGCACCAGGCGCCGGGTCTGCGCGGGCAGCGCCTCCAGCTGCCGCCCGAAGCTCTCCTCGATCCGCCCGGCGAGCGGTGCCGCGCTGCTGAGCCCGAAGCCGCCCGCCAGCTGCTCCGGCGTCAGCCCGCGCGGCAGCTCCAGCAGCGCCAGCGGGTTCCCGTTCGTGTCGGCGATGATCTGATCCCGGACCCGCACGTCCAGCGGTCCGGTCAAGACCGACGCCAGCAGCTCCCGCGCATCGGCCTCGGCCAGGCCCGCCACTACCAGCTCCGGCAGCCCGGCCACGTCCTGGCCGGGAACCCGCGCCGCGAACAGCAGGCCGACCGGGTCGGCCGCCAGCCGCCGGGCCACGAACCCCAGCGCCTGCGCTGAGGCCAGGTCCAGCCACTGCTGGTCATCCACCACGCATACCAGCGGACGTTCCCGCGCCGTCTCGGACAGCAAGCCCACGACGGCCAGGCCAACCAGGAACCGGTCCGGCGCCGGTCCGGCGCTGAGGCCAAACGCGGTCCGGAGCGCGTCACGCTGCGGAACCGGAAGAGACTCAGCATGATTCAGCATCGGCGCGCACAGCTGGTGCAGGCCCGCGAAGGCCAGCTCCATTTCCGACTGCACTCCCGCGGCCCGCGCGACCAGGCACCCCGAGGCGCGCCCGGCCAGGTAGTCAAGCAGGACGGTCTTGCCTACGCCCGGGTCACCGCGCACCACCAGTGCCCGGCCCTCACCGGCCCGCACGCCGGCAACGAACTGGTCAAGAACGCGGCGTTCGGCAACCCGGTCCGTCAGCCCTCCGGCGGGCCCCCTGATTCCAGAACGTGCCGTCACCGCCCTGACGCTACACAGCCACCGTGGCGGCGGCAGCGCCTACTGCGGGCAGGTGAACGCTCAACAGGTTATTCCGAGCGAGTACCGGCGCGGCCCGGACCGCAGACCAGGGCACCGGCCAGTAATGACCACGGGCGCAGCACGCCCCCCGGCGCGCGACGCTGGGACAACTGCCACCTGCAGATGACCCGGGCCGGCGCCTGACCCCCCGAGGCGCCGGCCCAGCCTCGCCAGCGGAAGGAAGACCCATGCCTGCAGTCACCGTCGGCCAGGAAAATAACGCCGGCATCGAGATCCACTACGAGGATCATGGCGCCGGCCGGCCCGTCGTGCTGATCCACGGCTACCCGCTCAGCGGCCGCGGCTGGGACAAGCAGGCCCGGGTCCTGCTGGACGCCGGGTACCGGGTCATCACCTACGACCGGCGCGGGTTCGGCCAGTCCAGCCAGCCGGCATCCGGGTATGACTACGACACCTTCGCCGCCGACCTCAGCGCGCTGCTGGAACACCTGGATCTGCGCGACGCCGTGCTGGCCGGGCACTCGATGGGCACCGGGGAGGTCACCCGCTACCTCAGCCGCTATGGCTCGGAACGGGTCGCCAAGGGCGTGCTGATCTCCCCGATCCCGCCGTTCCTGCTGCAGGCCGGCGATAACCCCGACGGGGTGCCCGAAGCCCTGTTCGACGGGTTCGCCCAGGCGGCCCTGGCCGATACCCCGGCCTGGATGAAGGGGTTCCTGGACAACTTCTACAACATGGACACGCTGCGCGGCACCCTGGTCAGCGACCAGGCCTGGCAGGCCAGCTGGAACCTCGCTGTCACCGCCTCAGCCACCGCCGCGGTGGCCTGCATCGGCACCTGGACGACCGACTTCCGCGACGACCTGCCCCGGATCGACGTGCCCGTGCTGGTCATCCACGGCGACGCGGATCAGGTACTCCCCCTGGACAAGACCGCCAGCCGCCTGCCGGGCCTGATCAAGGACATGCGCCTCGTCGTAGTCGAGGGCGGCCCGCACGCCATCCCCTGGACGCACGCCGGGCAGGTCAACTCGGCCTTGCTCGACTTCCTGCGCAGCTGAGCAAGGCGGCCCGTAGTAAACGCCATGAATCGCCCGAGGAGGCAGATATGAGTTCCACCGAAGTACACAGCACAAGCACCGGCGCGGCCGTCGGCAACGTCCGGATGCACCTCGAGATCGACGTCATCGCGGTGTCCGACGTCGACCGGTCCAAGCAGTTCTACGAGCGCCTGGGCTGGCGGCTCGACGACGACGTTGCCCCGCTAGACGGCCTTCGCATCGTCCAGTTCACGCCGCCCGGCTCGGCGGCCTCGATCACGTTCGGCACGGGACTCACGACGGCCGCGCCGGGCTCGGCCGAGGCAGGGCTGACCGTCTCCGACATCGTGGCGGCCCATGACGAACTCGCCGGCCGTGGCATCGACGTCAGTGAGATCTGGCACGGCCCGCCGTTCCCGGTCGAGGCGCGGCAGCCCGGTCCCGACCCCGAGCGCACCAGCTACGGGTCGTTCTGCGCCTTCAGCGATCCCGACGGCAACACCTGGCTGGTCCAGGAGGTCACGACGCGGCTTCCCGGCCGTGTCGACGGCGCCGGAACGGACCTGCCCAGCTGACCGATCCGGCTCGCCGAGGATGCCCGGTCCGGGGCGCACAGCGCTGGCGGCGTCCGGCCGCAGCAAGAGAGGAACGTGAGTGAACATCATCAGAGGCAAGCGAGAGCCGGCCGAAGCGGAGCACGCGGACGGCGTGGCGGCCGGAACGCTAGGCCGGCGCAACGTCCTTGGCGGTGCCCTTGGCGGGCTCGCCGCCCTTCCCGTGCTGTACAGCGTCGGATCGGCCACTCCCGCGCTGGCCGCCTCGGCAGTGCGGCCGGGCCGCGTTCCGGCGGCGCGGCCGGGCAGCGTCCCGGCGGCCGCCGACGACCTGATGCGCGGAGCGGAACGGCGGTACAACGCCCCCTTGCTCGCCCCGGGAACCCGCCTGGTGCTGCCGGCGGGCGTCAAGGCCGTGCCCGTCCTGGATTTCTACCGTCGCCCGCACGCGGGGCCGGCGGCGTCTGCATGGCCGCAGGTGCGGGCGGCCGATGGCACGACGGTCGACGCGTCGGTCATTCCCGGGCGCGGTGCCCCGACCCGGGTCGCGATCGTGAGCGGGTTTACCGAGGGCTGGTATGAGCTCATCCATGCGAACGGGAGAGCTGACCGCGTGATGTGGGATGCCGCCAGGCTGCCCGTCCTCTGGGTCTACGGCGAGTTCGGCGCCACGAAGGAAAGTCCGTACCGCGACCGGTTCTACACGCTCGCGCTGCAGCCGCTGTCCCGCAATCCGTACCCCCGCAGCACTTCCATTCTCTAGGAGAAGAATGTCTCACCACTTTGATTACATGGCAGACGAACGGCTGGATATCAGCGATGCGTACTGCTTTGCCGGACCTGGCGACCGGCACGGTCCGCGCACGGTATTCGGGATGAACACCTCGCCGTTTGGCGCCCCGACCTGGCTCGACGGGGGCTACTACGAGCTCAAGATCGACACCAACGGCGACTACGTCGAGGACATCACGTTCCGCGCCACCTTCCCGACCGGCTCCGACGGCACGCAGTACGTGCAGGTGGAGCAGCTCACCGGCGCCGCGGCCGCCGACCGCACCGCCTCAGGCACCGTCATCACCCCGCCCAACGCCCCCGTCGGGGGGATCGTGGAGTGCGCCAACGGCATCAAGCTCTTCGCCGGGCCGCGCCTCGACCCGTTCCGCAACTTCATCCCGTACCCCGTCACGACGACGGCCAGCCTGGCGGACGGTACCTTCCCCGACTTCCCCTCGCTGGGTCCCGCCCACAACGATTTCGCGAACACCGACGTCCATTCCGTCGTCCTGGAGGTGCCCGTCGCGATCACCGGCCGCGGCCGGGTTCACTTCTGGGCGTCCACCGCGTACTTCGACACGGGGCACAGCACCTGGGTCCAGACTCAGCGCGCCGGCAAGCCCAACATGACCACCTTCTTCGCCTTCGACACCGGCTCGGCAAAGGTCGCCGACTACAACTCCACCGCTCCCGCGATCGACCTCGTGGGCAGGCCGCGCCACCCCGCAACCGATCCCGCCTCGGGAATCTGGGGTCAGGTGCGGGACAACATCGCAGCCGTCGTCAAGGCCGGCGGAACCTACGACAACCATCCCCACAAGTTCCCCACCGCACGGGCCTACGGTGCCTGGGCGGCCGACGCACTGCTCCCGAACGTCATCGCGTTCACCCCCGGCACCCCGGCCCTCTGGGACCCCTGGTTCGACATTCAGAACGGCAAGGGCATCATCGAGGACATCGCGTCCAACATCATCAAGATGATCGTGAACCAGGACTTCTCGTCGGGCCTCGAACCCGGACCGGTCCTCGACTACTTCCCCTACCTCTCCCCGCCGCCGGCCAGCTGACCCGGGCGGCGGGCACGTCACCAGATCCCGGATGGGGATCTTGTCCATGAGCTGCGGCCAGTCGTAACGACCGGCCGCAGCTCATGCCGGTAGATGGTCTCCGTCACACACGACGACGAGTGCCCGGCCAGCCAGGAGATACTGGCAAGAGCCGTCCCTGTGCAGGCAGGAAGGGCTCTCAACCGCCCGGCCTGCTGGCTAGATAGGCACTCGCCATTTCCCCGTACATCTCGACGTACCCGAGAGCCGTATTGCACCGGACATGCAGCAGGCCGCGCACGCACTTGCCGCAGCACCTGGTCTGAGCGCCCGGAACCACCGGGCAGCACTCGTGATCGTGATCAATGCAGATGAACTGATCTTCCTCGAACGGCAGGCGGCACATGCCGCAGGCGTTGCCCTGGGCCTCCAGGAGCGCCACGAACCGCTCCGGGGCCAGTCCGTACCGCTGCATCTTGTACGACTGACGCCACCGGGCCTTGACGACCGGGTCAACGCTGCGGCCGTGGACGAGTACCCGCGCTGCGGATCTTGTTCAGTCACAGAGCCCGTGAGGTGCGCCAACACCTCGCGGGCTCGCTGCTGTTGTGGGCGATACTGGGCTCGAACCAGTGACTTCTGCCGTGTGAAGGCAGCGCTCTTCCGCTGAGCTAATCGCCCCTGACCGCCTCGATCCACTGGCTTGCGGCCCGTCTGAGCGGGCGAGCCAGTGGCTGAGCCAGTGCCTCGCTATGTACTTGTACTTTTCGAACAATGCCCGCCAGGGTGCTGGCCCCTGCCGATCGGTCGCCTCTGCGAACGAGGCGCTCTCCCGCTGAGCCAATCGCCCGTATCTGCGGCGTTTCCGGTGGCCGCAGAAGCAAGCTCAGCGTAGCGCATCGGCGAGGTCGCAGGCGCCGGACCGTTGCGGGCGACAGCGTCCCGCGATCAGCCGGGCCACTCCCCGGCCAACCGCGGCCGGCCGCCACGACGTCCGGTTATGACGCCGTCTGCCCTGTCCCGACACGCCCGCCAAGCCGGGTCCGCGCAAATTCACCCCGCAGAGTGATCGTCCGCGGCCGCCCGCGTGCCCGGGCCGGACCCGGACCATCCGGCCCGCTCCGGCCCAGTCAGCCTGCCAGCGGGCGGCGATGTCCGGTCATCTCCCGCTTCCGGCCGGGTCGTTTCGCCCCCTGCTGACCCGGCGAGTCGCGCCAAAACCGGGGAAACACCGACTGATCGGCATCGCCGGGACAGCAGGCCGGCGCGGCGTGCCAGCTGCCCCGAGCAGAGTGACGAAGGTCACATTGCTGCGCGGGGGGTCATGGAAGAGCAGGTGCCGGAAACGGTGTTCTATCGTCCGGAGCGTTTGACCAGGTCGGGCCCGCTCGGGCCTGATTTGCTAGCAGTGCCCCGAGGTTACGAGCGCTCCATTTCGCGGAATCTAACTGTCGCGTTGACATTCCTGCGGCACATCGGTGCCATAAGTGATGCCTAACGCGCACCAAATATGGAAGCCCGGCAATGCGGGACACCGCACGACATGCAAAGGTCTGGTCCGAATGATGAACAGCAGCGCTACCGTGTCCGCTGAACTCGGACTCAGTCTGGTCGTCCCCGAGCACGGAGCCGTGCCGCTGGTCGCCAGCATGTGCTACAGCGCGGATGACCCGTACGCGATCCGGATGTCGTTCCACGTCGGCGCCGACGAGCCCGTCGAGTGGATCTTCGCCAGGGAACTGCTGGCGGCTGGCCTGGAAGGCCCCGCCGGTGAGGGCGATGTCCAGGTCTGGCCGTCGGAGGACCGCGGGCTGGAAGTGCTGAACCTGGCGCTGTCGTCGCCGTTCGGCGAGGCCCACTTCGAGGCGCCGCGCAGCGCGACCTCGGCCTTCCTGAGCCGGTGCTTCGAGATGATCGCGGCTGGCACCGAGAGCGAGTTCCTGGACGTTGACGCCGAGCTCGACGAGCTGCTCTGGCGCGCCTGACCCGCAACCCTGCGTGAGGGCCGGCCTGGCAAGCCCGGACGAGCCCCGCAGCGACCCCGTTACTGCTGAAAACGGGACGCCGACGGGTGACTTGGAAGGACTGCCGGCCGGCCTTTCTGCTTAATCCGGAAATGCGCCCGATCAGTGCAGGCCGTCAGTATTGGCGGCGGCCGTCTGGCATATTTCGGGAAGCAGCCGGTCGATGGTGGTTATCTGCTCGGAAACCTCACGGTCGACGTCCATGCGCGGGACATTGTCCCGGATGAGGCTGTGGACAGCCGCGATCGGCGCGGCCGGCCCGGCGATGTCGGCCCGCATCCCGACGCCCTGGGCGGCGCACAGGATCTCCACCGCCAGGCAGGTCCGGACGTTCTCGACGATCTCCCGCAGCTTGCGCACCGCGGTCCAGCCCATCGAGACGTGGTCTTCCTGCTTGCCGGAGGTCGGGATGGTGTCGACGCTGGCCGGGTGGGCGAGCACCTTGTTCTCGCTGACCAGGGACGCGGCGGTGTACTGGGCCAGCATGTAGCCGGAGTTGGTGCCCGCGTCAGGGGCCAGGAAGGGCGGCAGGCCGCGGGAGAACGCCGGGTCCAGCATCCGGTCGACCCGGCGCTCGCTGATGCTGGCCAGCTCGGAGATCGCGATGCCCAGCATGTCGGCGGCGAAGGCGAGCGGCTCGCCGTGGAAGTTCCCGGTGGTCATCACCTCGCCGTCGGGCACGATGACCGGATTGTCCACGACCGCGCCGAGCTCGGTCTCGATGACCTGCCGGGCGAAGCCGAGGACATCGCGCACGGCGCCGTGCACCTGGGGGGCGCAGCGCAGGCAGTAGGCGTCCTGGACGGCATGCCGGCTGTTGCGGTGGCTGGCCATCAGGGCCGAGCCGGCCAGCAGGCGGCGCAGGTTGGCGGCGCTGTCCTGCTGGCCGGGGTGCGGCCGGATGACCTGGACGCGGGAGTCATAAGGCCGGTCGGTGCCGAGCAGGGCCTCGATGGACATGGCGCAGGCGACGTCGGCGGCCTGCACCAGCAGGCTGGCGTCGTGCACGGAGAAGGCGAGCAGGGCCTGCATGGGCTCGGTGCCGTTGACCAGGCTCAGGCCCTCCTTGGGGCCCAGGGTGATCGGCTCCAGGCCGTGCTCGGCCAGCACCTCGGCCGCCGGGCGGCCCTGCGGTCCGTCGCCCGCAGCGCGCAGCCGGCCGACGCCGATCAGCGGCTGGGCCAGGTGAGCGAGCTGGGCCAGGTCGCCGGACGCGCCGACGGAGCCCTTGCCGGGGATGACCGGCAGCAGGTTGCGATCCAGCAGCTCCAGCAGGCGCCGGGGCAGGTCGACCCGGACCCCGGACAGGCCCGCGGTCAGGGTCCGGGCCCGCAGCAGCAGGATGGCGCGCACAGCCCGGTCATCCAGCGGCGCCCCGGTGGCCGCGCTGTGCGACACGATGATGGCGCGCTGCAGCCGGTTCAGGTCGGCCTCACCGACAGTCGTGTCGGCGAGCGCGCCGAACCCGGTGTTGACGCCGTAGACGGGCTGATCACCGGCAATTGCCGCAGTCACGACGCCCCGGCTGAACTCCATCCGGGCGGCCACCTCAGGGCCGAGCTCGGCCCGGGCATCGCCGTTGGCGACGTCGACCACGTCGGCCACTGTCAGTGCGTCACCATTGACGATCACGTTTCGCATGGGAGCAGCCTGCCATCTGGGGAGCTAGCTGGATGCTTCGGGCTGGATCTTAACGGAGCGGAGTGGCATCCCGGCCGGATTCGATCACGCTGAGTGATATCCGGGGGCGGTTCCAGGCGACCGGGCTGGCGAAGCTGAGTTTGCGGCACGGGCTGGATCGGCTAAAGTTCTGAACGCACGCGATCGCAGCCCGGCTGAGGGCCAGGCAGGCGGTTGCGGCACGCGGACGTGGCTCAGTTGGTAGAGCATCACCTTGCCAAGGTGAGGGTCGCGGGTTCGAATCCCGTCGTCCGCTCGGAAGTGCCGGAAGCCGTCTTGCGAGCCGACGGCCAGCACGGCTCAGTGATACTCGGGCCAGCTCTGACGAGCTGGCTTGTGGCGGAATGGCCGAGTGGCTTAGGCAAGGGCCTGCAAAGCCCTGTACGCGGGTTCGATTCCCGCTTCCGCCTCGGCGGGCGGTTACGGGAGAATGCTTCCCTTCAGGAGAGCCCCCGGACTCCCGGGCACGGCGGACCGTGCGGATCTCCCGAGTCGATGGCGGCCCAGCGCGAGCGGCAAGCGGCGGCGCGTTCTCGCCGGCGGCCGGCCCTACGACCCCGTCGCGGCGGCCAGGTGGCGGGCAGCCCACAGGCTTACCCGGTACGGCCTGACCCGGGACCAGTTTGACCAGATGCTGGCAGCTCAGGGGAATGCCTGTGCGATGGGCGGCGAGCCCTTCGAGGAAGGGCAGCCCATATTCACAGACCATGATCACGCCTGCTGCCCAGCCGAGAAATCGTCCTGCGGCAGGTGCGTGCGAGGGCTGCTGTGCCTGAAGTGCAACATCGCGCTCGGCTACATCGAGGGGATGTACGAGCTGGCCCGGGCGTACCTCTCCCGGCCGACCCTGGCGGCTCAGAGGAGCCGGCCGGCTCTGCTAGGCTCTGCTTTGCTTCAGGGCGATTAGCTCAGCGGGAGAGCACCTGCTCGACAAGCAGGGGGTCACTGGTTCGATCCCAGTATCGCCCACGTCTCTTCAGGACAAAGACGAAGACCTCCGGCCTGCCTCGACGGGACGGGGGTCTTCTTCACGTCTGAGCTAGCCAGTGGCCGGCCCAGCAGCCGCTCCTCTCATCCGAAGACCGGTCTTTTCGGCCATTTCTCACCTGGTTCGGCCCCCGGGGCCGGCCGCGCCCGGGTTCCGGCTGGTCCTACGATCTCTGCTAGACCCGAGGAGGGATCATGGCTGCCCCGAGCCTGACGCAGGAAGAAGCCGAGCGGCGCGCCGCGCTTGTCGCGGTCGAGCGGTACGACATCGCCGTCGACCTGACTGGCCTACCCGAGGGCCCTGAGGTGCGGTCGGTGGCCACCGTGACGTTCACCTGCCGTGAGCCCGGCGCCGAGACGTTCGCCGAGTGCAATCCCCGGGTGGTGAGCGCGACCCTGAACGGCGAGGCGCTCCCGCCTGCGGAGAACGGCCGGATCACCCTGCCCCGGCTCGCCGCGCACAACACGCTCCGGGTGGAGAGCGTCCAGGCGGACACGACCGACAGCGCGGGCGTGCACAAGGCCGTGGACCCCGCTGACGGTGAGGTCTACCTGTGGATGACCTTCGAGCCCGACGGCGCCCATGACGTCTGGGCGTGCTTCGACCAGCCGGACCTCAAGGCGCCGCACGCCTTCACGGTGACCGCGCCCGCGGCGTGGACGGTGACCAGCAACGTGGGCAGCCCGCAGGTCGAGCCGGCCGGCGAGGCCCGGCGCTGGACCTTCCCCGACACCCCGCCGCTGTCGCCTTACAACACGGTGATCAACGCCGGCCCGTTCTACCAGGTCCGCCGCGAGGCGGGCGGCTACGACCTGGGCCTGTACGCCCGCAAGTCGCTGACCGCTGTCCTCGACCGCGACGCCGAGGAGATCTTCCTGCTGACGCAGCAGGGGCTGGAGTTCTACGGCCGGGTCTTCGCGATGCCGTTCCCGCAGCGCACCTACGACCAGGTGTTCGTGCCGGAGTTCGGCGGGGCGATGGAGAACTACGGCTGTGTCACCTGGGCGGACTCGAGCCTGCGCCGCTCCGCGCCCACCCCGGCCGAGCGGGAGGTGTTCGCGCTGGTCCTGCTGCACGAGATGGCGCACATGTGGTTCGGCAACCTGGTCACCATGCGCTGGTGGGATGACCTGTGGCTGAACGAGGCGTTCGCGGAGTTCGCGTGCCTGTGGGCGGCCGAGTCAGCGACCTCCTACACCGACGCGTGGGCCGGCCAGCTGGCGACCGGGAAGCTGGCCGCCTACCTCGCCGACCAGGGTCCGACCTCGCACCCGATCCGCCAGCCCATCCGCAACGTGGCCGAAGCCGCGTCCATCTTCGACGCCATCACCTATCCCAAGGGCGCCGCGGTGCTGAAGCAGCTCATGACCTACGTGGGCGAGGAGAACTTCACGGCGGGCATGGCCGCCTATTTCGCCCGCCACGCCTGGGGCACCACCACGCTGCAGGACCTGATCGACTCGCTGGCCGCGACCAGCGGGCGTGACCTGGACACCTGGCGGGAGGGCTGGCTGGACACCGCGGGGACCGACCGGCTCGCGCTGACCCGCGACGGGGACGACTTCGTGCTGGCCGCCACCGGGCCGCAGGGCCCGCCCCGGCCGCAGGTGCTGGCGATCGGCGCCTACCGCCGCGAGGACGGGCTGACCCGCACCGCGCTGGTGGCGGTGGAGGTCGCCGGCCCCGCGACCCCCGTCGACCTGCCGCCCGACGCCGACGTCTACCTGATCAACGACGACGACCTCACCTTCGCCACCACCAGGCCGGACCCCGGCAGCCGGGACAGCCTGCTCGCCACGGCCGCGCAGCTGCCCACGCCGGTCTCCCGCGGCGTCGCCGTCGCGACGGTGTGGGACATGCTGGTCAACGGCGAGGCCACCGCCGCCGAGGCGGTCCGGTGCATGACCGCTGTGCTGGCCGCCGAGACCTCGGACTCGGTCATCGAGCCGTATCTGGACCGCGCCTGCTCCGCCGCGGAGAAGTGGGCGCCGGAGGCCGAGCGGCCGGCCCTCACCGCCGAGGTGGCCGCCGCCTGCCTGGACCTGGCCCGCGACCCGGGCCGCCGCCACGTTGCGCTTCGCGCGCTGGCCCGCACCGCGGCCGACCTTGACCAGGTGGCCTGGCTCCAGGCGGAGGCCGGCGATGACGTGGACCTGCAGTGGCGGGCGCTGGGGCGCAAGGCCGAACTGGGCGGCAGCACCGCCGCTGAGGCGGACGCGCTGCTCACCCGCGACCCCGACCCCGAGGCGTGGGTCCGGGCGCTCGCCGTGCGGGCGGCCAGCCCGGACGCCGGCGACAAGGAGGCGGCCTGGCAGGCGCTGGCGGTCGATCGCAGCGTGCCGCTCGGCCTGGTGCAGAGCGTCGCCACGGCGTTCTGGCGCCCCGGCCAGGACAGCGTGCTCGCGCCCTACGCCGAGCGCTACCTCGACCTGGTGCCCGGACTGGAGCGCGGCGGCATGATCCCGGCCATGGTGTTCACCCAGGTGCTGTTCCCGCAGTTCGCCATCGACGAGGGCTTCATCCCCCGGGCGCAGCAATCCGCTCAGGAAGCAGCCCCTGTCGTCCGCAAGAACCTGGACGAGCGCGCCGACCTCACCCGCCGGATGCTCCGCTCCCGCGGCGCCTAGCCCGGCGCCGGCACCGCGTCCACGACCCGAGAGCGGCGGCGCTAGCCGATCATGGCGGTGATCTCGCCGGCCACTAGGTCCGGCTGCTCCACCGGAATCAGGTGACCGCTGTCCGGCGCGACATGCAGCGACGATCTCCGGAACCGGGCCGCCAGGTCCAGCTGGTATCGCTGCCAGGTCTGCTCGGCCTGGTCAAGATCGGCCTGCGGCAGGCCGAAGGCATCCGGAATCCAGTCAGCGCGGCCGTGCGTGATGACGGACACGGGCATGTCCGCCAGGCCGGGCAGGGCCCGGACTATCTCATCGGCGCGGCGGGCCTGCTCCGTATCGCGGGGAGCCAGTTCCGCCAGCCGAGCCAGGAATGCCGCCGGCATCTGACCATAGGCATCCTCGTGCCGCACGTCCACCAGGATCAGGCCGCCGACATCGGCTGGATGACGAGCCGCGAAAGTCCGCACGATGTGCCCGCCGAGGGAGTGGCCGACGAGCACGTACGGCGGCGGCACGGCCGCGGCTGACAGCCACCGCTCCAGGTCAGCGACCCAGCCGTCCAGGGTCCATGGCTGGCCTGGATCGCTGGACCCGTGCCCGGCGCGGTCATAGCTGTAGACCGAGGTGACCTCGCCGGCCAGTTCCTGCACCGCCTGCCAGTGCTTCGACCAGCAGCCGGAGCCTGCTTCCAGGATCACAGCCGGAGTGCCGGAGCCGGACTCCGCGATGTGCAGGCGCCGGCCGCCTACGTCCACCTGTCGGTTCAGCGCCTCGGCCACAGACCGATATATACCAGCCGCACCCGATGACCTGATCGCGTCCGGCACCTGACACCGCGGCCGGCCGCCGGCGCGCCGACGTCGCTCTGAGTGATCAGAGCGGGGCAGCCCGCTACGCTCAGTGATCAATCACATGCTCTCCGCATGGACCGGTCGTCGCGCGCTGCGATCCGTGATCTTGAAGGGACGTCCCGTGCGAATGCCGAATTACGCGGCCGCGATCACGGTTGCCTGCCTGGCGGCCGCCGGCCTGACCACGGTGGCCGGCCTGCCCGCAGCGAACGCGGCCGAGCGCAGCACCAGCCGGCCGGCCGTCCTGTACGCAGCACCGGACGGGCGCGGGATGACGTGCAGCGCAGCGGTGCCGTGCAGCCTGACCGGGGCCAGGAGCCGGGTCGAGCAGCTGACCGCGCGGATGAGCACCGACATCGAGGTGAACCTGCAGGGCGGGACCTACCACGTCCCCGGCGGCTTCCAGCTGGGCCCGGCGGACTCGGGCAGCAATGGCCACACCGTCATCTGGCAGAGCGCTCCCGGCCAGGCCCCGGTTATCAGCGGCGCCCGCCAGGTCACCGGCTTCAGCCGGTATGACCAGGCGCGCAACATCTGGCGTGCGCCGGTCCCCGCGGCGGCAGCGACCGCCGGCGGCCAGCAGCTGTTCGTCGACGGGCAGCGCGCCCAGCTCGCGCGCAGCGCGGGCGCCCCGCCGGGAGTCACGGTGACGGCGACCGGGTTCCGCACGACCGACGCCGCGTATGCCTCGTTCACCAGTCAGCGCCAGATCGAGGTCGTCGACGACTTCGACTGGAAGCACATGAGCTGCCCGGTGCAGTCCATCACCGCGGCTCCGGGCGGCGGATCCGACATCAATATCCTGCCGAGCTGCTGGCAGGCCAACAACCAGAGCGTGCCCAACCTGGGCTTTCCCTATAACGGCGCCGGGCTGCCCGCCATGGTCGGCATCTCCTACGTGGAGGGCGCCTTCCAGCTGCTGAACCAGCCCGGTCAGTTCTTCCTGGACCAGGCCCGGCACTACCTCTACTACATCCCGCGTCCGGGGCAGGACATGACCAGCGCGGACGTCGAGCTGCCGGTCGAGCAGAGCCTGCTGACCCTGAGCGGCACTCCCGGCCACCTGACGCCGGTCAACCAGGACAGCCCGGCGGCCGCCTACTCGGGGGCCGGCTGGGGGCTGTCGGCCAACCGCGGGCTCGGCGACCTCGACAACGACGTCGAGGCCACCACCGCGAACGGCGACTCGGTGACCTACACCTTCTCGGGCGCCGGCCTGGAGGTACTCGCCGAGACCTACCAGGACGAGGGCAGCTTCAACGTCTTCGTCGACGGCAAGCAGGACACCCGGCGCAGCTTCACCGAGAACACCAGCGGCGCGACCCGGCTCGCTCAGCAGGTCGTCTACTCGGTCAACGGACTGGGACATGGCTCTCATACCGTGAAGATCGTCAAGACCGGCGGTAACTTCCTGAACGTGGACGGGTTCGTGGTTATCCCGGACGCGATCCGCACCGTGCACGACATCGCGTTCTGGCACATCGCGTTCGAGTACTCGACCTGGAACCTGCCCGCGACCGCCGGCTACATCGACAACCAGGCCGGCGTGCTGTGGGACACCTCGGGCCCGACGCCCCGGCCCGCGATCGTCCCCGCCGCCGTGACCGTGTCCCGCGGCTCGGGCATCAGCTTCAGCGACGACACGTTCTCGCACCTGGGCGCCAACGCGGTCGACCTGGCCGACGGCACGCAGGGCTCCGCGGTGCAGGACAGCGTCATCACCGATACGGCGGGCGGCGGCGTCTACGCGGGCGAGGTCGACGACTACTTCCAGGACAACCCGGCGCTGATGACGACCGGCGACACGATCGCGGGCAACGCGATCTCTTACGTCGGGCAGGACTACGCCGACACGACCGGCATCTGGGCCGGGTACACCAGAAACCTGAAGATCACGCATAACGACATCGGGCACACCCCGTATTCGGGCATGTCGGTCGGCTGGGGCTGGGGCTATGCCTCGCCCTGCTCATGCAGGCCCGGCAGGGGCTGCTGACCTGCGCGCACGGCACGATCTACGCCGGCGCCAACGAGGTCACCAGCAACTACGTCCATGACGTCATGAACGTGCTGTACGACGGCGGCCCGATCTACACCAACGGCGGCCAGGGTGACAACGGCGCCGGGGTGTACTCGGTGCTGGCCGGGAACTACGTCACCGTCGGCAATCACAACGACAACATGCTGTACCAGGACGAGGGCAGTTCCTTCTGGCAGACCCACGACAATGTCGTCAGCTTCGCCGAGGCCGGGAACTGGGTCGGGATGTGGACCCCGACGGACCACGACATCACGGTGGGACCGGCCAACTACAGCTCGACGCCGATGTTCCTCAACAACGGGACGGACACCACCTACACCCCGCCGACGGTGGTGACCGATGGCCGGTGGCCGCGCGCCGCCCGCGCGATCATGACCTCGGCCGGCCTGCAGGACCGGCCGGCGCCGCCGGTCTACGACGACGACAGCCAGGCGCTGAGCTACACCGGCGACTGGACCGCGCAGGGGTCGGCGTCGGCCGCCGGCGACACGCACCGCACGACCCAGCGCGGCGCCGCGGTCTCCCTCACGTTCACCGGCCAGGGCATCGCGTTCGTGGCCGCGCCCGCGGGCGGCACGGCCCGGGTCTCGGTGGATGGCGCGCCGGGGCAGCTCGTCCGGACCAGCGCCCTGGCCGGCTCGGGCCAGACCGTCTTCACCGACACCACGCTGTCGCCCGGCGAGCACACCATCACCGTCACCGACGCGAGCGGGGAGCTGGCCGTCGGCGCGTTCCAGGTCCCCGCGCAGCCCTACCTCAGCGCGCAGGCCACGCCCGTGACCCCGCACGCCGGGCAGCGTCTCACCGTGCACGCGACGATCGGGAACCCGGGGCCGGGGCCGCTGCGGAACGTCGCGGTCACCCTCGAGGCGCCGCCCGGCTGGACGGCCGGGGCACCGCAGACCATCGGCCGGGTGCCGGCGGGCGGAACCGCCACCGCGACGCTGACCGTGACGGCGCCCGCCCCGCTGCCGCCGGACCCGGCGCTGCTGACCGCGGTGGCCCGCTATAGCTCCGGCCACTCCCAGCAGGTCCTGCTCGGCAGCACGCTGGTCATCACCACCTACAGCCCGCTGGCCGCGGCCTTTGACAACGCGGGCGTCTCCGCGGACAACAACACCGGCGCGGCCAACCTGGACGGGCTCGGCTTCAGCCTCTCGGCGACCGCGCTGGCGAATGCCGGGGTCACGCCGGGCTCGACGGTCACGGCCGGCGGCCTCAGCTTCACCTGGCCGAGCCCGCCACCGGGCCAGGCCGACAACGTGGTCGCCGCAGGCCAGTCGATCGCCGCGGGCCAGGCCGGGCACACTCTCGGCTTCCTGGACACGGCCACCCTCGGTCCGGTGCAGGGGTCGGGCACCATCGTCTACGCCAACGGCCAGACCCAGGGCTTCACCCTGACCGTGCCGGACTGGTACTTCGGCCCGGTACCCGGTGCCGCCATCGCCATGGCCTACCGGAATGCCCCGGCCAACCTGCGCGACAACCACCCGGTTCAGGTCTACGAGCAGTCGGTCCCGCTGGACTCGGCGGCGCAGGTCGCCGGCGTCATCCTGCCCGGCGTGTCCGGGAGCGCCTCGGGCGGCGCCCTGCACGTCTTCGGGCTGACCGTCGGCTAGCCCGGAGCGCGGCGGCCGGCCGCCGGGCGGCCGCGCCCGGCTTAGCCGTAGATCGCCTTCTGACCTACTTGCATGCCGAGCAGCAGCATGACCACCAGGACGCGCATCAGCTCGGGGTAGTCCTCGGTGACGAACTCCACCGAGCGCGACCCGGTCAGCGCGACGCCGGGAATCATCGCGCAGGTCGCGGCGATCGTGGTGGAGTTCCACTCGATGCCGAGCCGGTACGGCGAGCTGAGCACGTACGGGGTGATCCCGGTGCGCCCGGCGACGGCGCTGGCCGTCACTTCCCTGATCCGCGCCTGGGCTACCTCGGGGTGCAGGCAGTTGGCGCTGAACTTGTCGATCCCGTCCTTGACGGCCACGGTCTGCACCCCGTCGAGGAAGCGCTCCGCCTCGGCGCAGACCGCCGCGTCCCCGGCGACGACCAGCACCGGCACGCCGAAGTGCCCGGCATACGCGGCGTTGAGCCGCGTCTCGCCGGTGGGCTCGCCGTTGAGGTAGATGTTCTGGATTTCCTTGCCCAGCATGGTGTGGTTGAGCACGCCGCCCTCGGTTCCCGCGCAGGCGTGGTACCCCACGAACACGGCACCGTCGTAGGAGGCGTCCAGGCCCTGCACCATGCACAGCGACTTGTGGAACCCCTTGATCGTGCGCGCGCGGGGGTCAAGACGCTCGAGCAGCAGGTTGCGCATGATCCAGTGCGAGTCGTTCACCAGCACCTCGCCGGCGCCGCCGTCGTAGGCGCCGAGGATCGCGGCATTGGCGTCGCCGGTCATGAATTCCCGGCCGCGCTGGTAGTCGGCGCCGTCGGGCAGCACGTCCTCGGGATCGGTGATGCCCGATATGCCTTCCATGTCGACCGAGATAAATACCTTCACGTGCGCCTCCCGGCCGCCATTGACCTGCCTCAGCCCTAGGTGTAACTTACGCCCCATTAGCCGTACTTTATATATTGTGTCGGATATACAGGGCCGGGAGAAGCGGTGTCAGACGCAGAGCAAGTAGCCGGCGCCGAGGCCAGTTCGCAGCAGTCCCCGGAGACGCCGGGATACTCGCAGGAACTGAAGCGGGTAGTGAACTCGCTCGGGCATCTCGCGCTGATCCTGTCTGACATCACCCCGACCGCTTCACTGCTGGTCGTCGCCACCGCAGTGATAGCGACGGCCGGCACCGGCTCGTTGTGGTCGTACCTGATCGGCTGTTTCATTGCCCTGAACGTGGCGTTCTGCATGGGCGAGCTCGGCTCGATGTTCCCCGTCGCCGGCGGGCTCTACTCGATCGTCACCCAGGTGCTCGGCAAGGCCACCGGGTTCGTGGCCATGGTCGACTACATCGGGCAGGCCATCTTCCTGCCGGCCAGCGTCGCCATCGGCATCGGCACCTACGTGCATGCTCTCGACCCGAGCATCTCCACGCGGCTCATCTCGGGCTTGGGGATGATCGCGGTCACGCTCGTGTGCCTGATGCAGATCAAGTTCAACGCCTGGTTCACCGGCGTCTGCCTGGCGCTCGAGCTGATCGTCGTGGCCGGGCTCGCCGTCGCGGGGTTCTCCCACTGGCACCAGCCACTGTCCATCCTCAGCCACCCCGTCGCGGCGAGTGGCACCAGCGGGGTGACCGCGATCGGCGCGGGCCTGATCGTCACCGCGCTGGCCACGGCCCTGTTCTCGGTGAACGGGTACGACAGCGGGATCAATTTCGCCGAGGAAGTCCTCGGCTCCAAGAAAGAAGTCGGCCGGGCGGTCGTGACGGCGGCGGCCATCGGGATCATCTTCGAGCTGATCCCGTTCATCGCGATCGTGTTCGGCGCCCGCAACCTGCCCGCGTTCCTGCACTCGGCCACGCCCATCACCGAGGTCGGTGGCGAGGCCTTCGGCCACACGTTCATCACGATCGTCACCTACGGCGCCCTGATCGCCATCTTCAACGCGTCGGTGGCCATCACCTTGCAGTTCTCCCGGATCGTGTGGGCCACCGGCCGCGACATCGCCTGGCCGAAGCTGGTCAGCTCGCAGATCGCCAGAGTCGAGCCCCGGCGCGGCTCGCCCTGGGTGGCCACGCTGATCGTCGGCACGCTCGCGACGATCCTGTGCTTCCAGTCCTCGCTGATTACCGTGGTCACGTTCACCGCCGTGCTGATCGTGGTGCTGTACGGGCTGATCGCGATCTCCGCCCTGGTCAGCCGGGTCCGGCAGAAGCACCTGGAGCGGCCGTCGAAGATGCCGCTGTGGCCGGTCCCCCCGCTGATCGCGCTGGCCGGCGTCGTGATCGCGCTGACCAAGCAGAAGGGCTCAGACCTGCTGACCTGCGCGATCATCTTCGCCGCCGCACTGGCCTACTATTTCCTGTTCCTGCGGCCGCGGTCTGGCCGGTACTGGAAGGTCGCCGGCGCCGTGACCGATGCCGGGCCTGCGGCTGACGCCGGGCCCGCAGCCGCCGCCGGCCCCGCGGAGCAGTGACCCGGGCGGCTGGCCCGCCGCCGCAATCGCCTGCGCCACTGGGGCTTAGCCGGGATCGGTGAAGAACCGCACCATGCTCTGCGGGGTGCCGGCGCCGAGCTGGGCGGCAAAGATCCGGGCGGCCTCTGCCGCGGCCGCCGCGCTGCGGGCGAACAGCGCCTGCTCATAGGCCGCCAGCGCCGATTCAGCGTCGTCCGGGTGAGCCGCGATGGCCAGGGCGAGCTCGGAGCCGTCGAACATGGCCAGGTTGGCGCCGTCACCGGACGGTGTCATCAGGTGCGCCGCGTCTCCGAGCAGGGTCACTCCGGGGACGCGCTCCCAGCGGTGCCCGGCCGGCAGCGTGGCGATGGGACGCGGGACCGGCGGCGTGTCGGCGTCTGTGATCAGCGCGGTGAGCTCGGGCGCCCAGTCACCGAACTCGGCGGCGACTGCGGCCCTGGCCGCGGCGGCGTCGGTGAAATCGATGCCCGAGAGCCAGTCCTGCGGCCTCGTCACGGCGACGTAGGTGTGCAGGACACCGCCGGCCTCGCGGTGGGCGAGGATGCCCTGGCCGGGGGCCAGCGCGAGCATCGCGCCCGCCCCGACGACCCTGGCCGCCTCGGGGTGCCGGCGGTCGGCATCCAGCAGGTAGGTCTCCACGTACGAGGTCCCGGTGTAGGCCGGCACCGCCGGCGACAGCAGGGGGCGGATGCGCGACCAGGCCCCGTCTGCGCCCACGAGCAGGCCGGTCGCGACAGTGCTGGCATCGGCGAAGGTCAGCTCGTGCGCGCCCGCCCCGAGCGCCCGCGCCGAGGTGACCCTGGCGCCCCAGCGAATCGTGCCGGCCGGAAGCGAGTCCAGCAGGATCTGCCGCAGCTCACCGCGCAGGACCTCGGGCCGGCCGCCGCTGCCGTCGTCGGGCTCGTCCAGGAGAACGGCGGCGTCCTGGCCTAGCACCCGGGTCGCTTCACCGCCGGCGTGGATGATGCCCTGAAACTGGTCAGATAGCCCGGCCTCCCGGAGGGCGAGCTGCCCGTCGTACTCGTGGATGTCGAGCTGGCCGCCCTGGGTGCGGGCCTGCGCCGAGGGATCCGCCTCGTAGATCGTCGCGGGGACGCCGTGGACGTGCAGGACGCGCGCGAGTGTCAGGCCGCCGAGGCCCGCACCGACGATCGTGACTGGTGTCGTCATCGTGTTCCGTTCAGAAGCTAGTTGGAACGCTGTTCCAATCCATCTTGGAACAGCGTTCCAGATATGTCAAGATGGTGCTCATGGCGACCAGGACGCAGCGGGCCGAACGGCGCACGGACGCGCTGTCGAAGGAGCGGATCGTCGAGGCCGCGATCGAGATCCTCGACGCCGACGGCGAGAGCGCGCTGACCTTTCGCGCGCTCGCGGCCCGGCTGGCCACCGGGGCCGGCGCCATCTATCATCACGTCGCCAGCAAGGACGAGCTGCTCGCGGCGATTACCGAGGACGTCATCACTCGTGTCATGACGGGCCTGACCGGCAGCCCGGATCCGCGGGAGGCGATCCGGGCCATCGCCCTCGGGGTGTTCGACGCGATCGACGCCCACCCCTGGGTCGGCGCCCAGCTCTCCCGCGAGCCATGGCAGTCCGCGGTGCTGCAGATCCTCGAGAGCGTCGGCGGGCAGCTCCAGGCGCTCGGCGTCCCCCGGCGAGCACAGTTCGACTGCGCGTCCGCGCTCGTGAACTACGTCCTCGGCCTCGCCGGGCAGTACGCCGCGGGCGCCCGCCTCCTCCCGCCCGAGACGGACCGGTCGGCCTTCCTCGCGACCGTGGCCGCACGGTGGGTGCAGCGCGATCCGGCGCAGTACCCGTTCGTGCATCAGGTGGCGACGCAGCTGCGCGAGCATGACGACCGCGAGCAATTCCGGGCCGGCATCGACCTCATCCTGGCCGGCATCGAAACCATCAGGTAGCCGGCCTGCGCCATGGGCACCGCCGGCCTGAGCGGGCCGAGCGGCACCTGACAGGACGAATGGCCAGATGGACGCCTGACGATGGGCGCCGATCTCATCCTTGCCCACCTGATGCCGCCATTAATCCCTGTTTCCGGTCTGTCCTGATGTGCTGACCAGATTTATGCTTGTTAGCACAACTAAATACCGCAGAACGCCACGCCGTCACTTCGGAAGGAACGGAATGGTGCCCTCAGGGCTGTCTGGCCACTCGTCGCGTCGTCGTAAGTTGCTCGGCGCCGCACTAGCACTCGCACTGCCCACCGCACTGGCCCTCTCCGGCGGAACCCTCGCCCGGGCGGCCAGCACTCAGCCGGCTGCCGCAGCCGTCGCGCCTGCGTTTGACGGAGCCGCGGCCGGCGGCAAGGTCATCGTCGTCCTGAAGCAGCAGCAGGCCGGCATGAACCTGAGGACGCAGGCCAGCCAGCGGATCGCTGCGGCCCACGCTGATCAGGCGCCCGTCGTCACCGCCATCCGGTCCCACGGCGGCACCGGCGTTACCCAGCTGGCGGCTCCCGACGCGGTCGCGGCGACGGTGCCCGCCGCAGAGGTAGCCCGGCTGCGCCGCAACCCGGCGGTAGCCGAGATCGTGTCCGACACCAGGATCCAGGTCTCGCAGGTGCACACCGAGGCAGCTCCGCCTGCTCGCTCGGTGCATGTCAGCAGCAGGCCGCGGCAGCAGGCAGTCCGGCCACGGGTCCTCGCCGGCGACCATCGCGCCGCTGCGGACGCACGACATCCCGGCCAGCTGCCCGTCCCGGCCGGTGCAGGAGCCCGAGGCAGTGGCGGACATCCACGCCTCCGACGGCAATCCGGACGCGCCGGATGAGGCCAACTCCATCGCCACGGGCAAGGGCGTCATCATCGCCAACGAGGGGATGAACGCCCTGGCGGGCGACCCGGACCTGCAGCGCGCCGACGGCTCCCACGTCGTCATCAACGCCCCGGACTACACCGCTGATGCGGGCAACGACGAGACCTTCGAGGATGCCGCATCCGTCGGCGCGCAGGGCCTGCTGGTTTTCCAGTACTCCAAGGCCCTGCCGTTCTCGAACCTGCCGCCCGGCTGCACCTTCACCATCAAGGGCGACGCGCCGGACGCCTCGCTGGTCGACCTGTCCCAGATCGACACGCCCGTGCTGGCCTTGTCCCAGGTCATCGCCGGGATCGACAACGCCGTGACGACCGTGCACGCGGACGTGATATCCGAGTCATTCGGAAGCACCTCGCTGCCGGGCAGCAAGTCAGGCCAGCTGCTGGCCGAGGCCGACAACGCGGCGGTCGCGGCGGGCGTGACCGTCGTGGAGTCCTCCGGCGACAGCGGCCCGCAGGGCACCATGATCACCGCCGCCGACGACCCCGCGGTGATCGCCGCCGGCGGAGTGGACAACCTGCACATCGTGGCGCTGAATGACGGCTACCGCAGCTACGTCAGCAACAACATGGCCGCCCAGTCCTCGGGTGCCACCGCGCCGACCGGCAAGGTCGTGGACCTGGTCGCCTCCGACTGGTTCGGCGGCGAGACGGACTGCGCCCCGCTCATCAACGGCTGCCCGGACAGCTACCCGATCGAGGCGGCCGCGGGCACCAGCGAGGCATCCCCGCTCATTGCCGGTGCCGCGGCCGACGTGATCCAGGCCTACCGCGCCACGCACAACGGGTCCAGCCCCACTCCGGCGATGATCAAGTACATCCTGACCAGCACCGCCACCAACATCGACGCCCCCGCCGACCAGCAGGGCGCCGGGCTGCTCAACGCCTACGCCGCGGTCCGCGCCGCGCAGCAGATGCCGGGCAGCACCGACCGCCAGGGCGCGGGCGACGCGCCCAGCGTGATCGCCTCGCCCTCGCAGCTGGACATCACCGGCACCGGCGGCTCGGTCAGCGACCAGTCACTCAGCCTGTACAACGCCAGCAGCCGGGCCACCCGGGTGGCCGGCAGCTACCGCTGGATCGGCCCGGAGTTCCCGGTCGGCCGGACGGTGACCGAGAACGTCAGCGCGCCCGACCCGAGCCTGCCGGTGCCGGTGGCGGGCGCCACCGCGGCTAAGACGATCACCTTCAGCGTCCCGCCGCACCTCAGCCGGCTGGACGCCGACATGATCTGGCCCGACCCGACCAACAGCAACGTGCTGGAGTTCGTCCTGTTCAACCCGCAGGGCGCGATCGTCCAGGAGTCCTATGACGACGCCACCCCGGGCCGGGCCGGCCGGTCGCCGAACATCCAGCATGCCGAGGTCACCGATCCGGCTCCCGGCCGGTGGACCGCGAAGTTCCTGTGGGGCGGTGACGATGACTACGTCGAGATTGAGCCCGCCGCGCCCGGGACCTACACCGGCCCGATGTCGTTCCGCGTCTCCGGCCAGGACTACCTCAGCGCGCCGGCCATCCGGCCGGTCACGATCCCGGCACGCTCCAGCGTGTCGGTACCGCTGCACGTCGCCATGCCGGCTCAGCCGGGCGACCATCCGGAGTCGGTGCAGCTGTCGGCCAGTAACGGCGCGGCAGACTCCGTGCCGGTTGCCCGCCGGACCCTGATCCCGTCGGGCGGCGGCACGTTCCAGGCGCAGATCATCGGCACCAGCGCCCGGAGCATCGGGCAGATCAACACCTATGAGATCAACGTCGCGGCCGGGACGCCGAGCCTCAGCGTCGCGTTCCACACGGCCGACGCCAGTGCGGACAACGTGTTCAACTACTACCTGGTCGACCCGAGCGGCAATGTCGTGGCGACTGCGACCACCCCGCAGACGGTCAGCGGTCAGGCCAGTGGCGACGCCGAGCTCAGCACCACCAGCCCGGCTGCCGGGCTCTGGCAGATCGACGTCGCCCTGAAACTCACCGTCAGCGGGAACGAGTTCACCCAGACCGTCTTCGGCAACGTCACCGACGGAGGCGGCGGCTAGGTCGTCCTGAAGTCCGGATCCTGATGCCGGGGAGGGGCCGTCACGGCGGCGGTCCCTCCCCGGCGCTCGTCTCCGGCTGACGAGAAATCTGGCCGGCCAGCCAAACCGTATCGTCGTCTGGCGCTACTTACTCTCCAGGAGAAGCCTCCGGGAGGCCACAGATGAACGATCCGCACGGCGACGCCGGCGCAGCAACCTTCACCGCCCGTCAGGACGGCGGTGGCTGCGACGACGGTCAGCTGCTGCGCCGGATCGGTCAGGGCGACGAGGACGCGATGGCCGCCTTCTACCGCGAGCACGGCCGGGTCGTGCTCGCCCAGGTGCTGCTGGTGACCGGTGAGCGCGTGCTCGCCGAGGAGATCGTGCAGGACACGATGCTCGCCGTCTGGCGCGGCGCGGCTTCCTTCCGGGGTGAGTCGTCGGCGCGGTCCTGGGTGATCGGCATCGCCCGCCGGCAGACCCGCGACCGGCTGCGCGGCCGCCGGCTGCGGCTGGTGGATGACTCCTTCCTGGCCGATCAGCCGGGTCCCGGCCCGGGGCCTGAGGTCCTGGCGCTGGACCGCGCGGAACTGGCGGCGGTGATGGGCGCGATCCGGGAGCTCGCCGCGCCGCACCGCGAGGTACTGGGCCTGGTCTTCGGCTCCGGGCTCAGCCTCCCCGAGGTCGCCGCCGTGCTGGAGATCCCGGTCGGGACCGTGAAGAGCCGCCTCACCGCGGCGCGCACCGCGCTCAGCCGGATGCTTGAGGAGAAAGGCCAGAACCGATGAACACAGGCCCCGCTGACACCCGCTCCCCCCATCTGGACCTCGAGGACCTGATCGCCGGGACCACCGGCCAGCCGGTCGCTGACCGGGCCCGGGAGCACCTGGCCCGCTGCGAGCACTGCCGCGCCGAGGCGCGCCGCTGGGACCTGGTCGCCCGCGGGGTTCGCGGCCTGGCGGCCGCCGCGCCGGAGGGCGGCTGGCCTGCGCCGCCGCGCAGCCGGCCGCGTGCCCTGGCCGGTCACCGGCGGCGCACGATCCTGGCCGCCAGCGCGGCCGCCGCGGCTGTCGTTCTCGCCGCTGCCGGGTACGGGGTAAGCGGCGTGCTCACCCGGCCCGCTCCCGGCGCCGTCCTCACCGCGGTAAGCGGGTGCAACGGGCTCCAGCTGGGGGCCGGGACGCTGGAGCGGGTGACCGGCAGCAGCCTGGTCCTCAAGCTGGCCGGCGGCAGGCCGGTCACCGTGACCACGACGCCATCCACGAAAGTGAGCGTGGCCGGCCCGCTGCGCGCGGACATCACGGACGGGGCGACCGTCGTGGCGCTCGGCCCCCGCTCCGGCGGGGTGATCGCGGCCGCCTCCGTCACCATCACCTCGTCGCTGCGCGGGCTGTCGGTGGCGCCGCCATCAGGCTGGGCTGTGGCCAGCGGGACGGTGTCGGGCGCCGGCCGGCCGGCTTCACCGTGGTGACGCCAAGCGGCGGCCGGGTCCCGGTGACCACCTCCGGCAGCACGTTCGTGATCGTGAGCGAGGCCAGCCTGAGCCAGCTGAAGGCGGGCGCCCTGACCGTGGTCGTCGGCCGCCCGGCGGCGGACGGGACCCTGGCGGCCGCCGGGCTCCTGCAGCAGTCGCCGCGATCGGGCATGCAGGTGCAGTTCCACGCGCGGGTCCGCGGCTGCCCGGCTGCCTCGCTCGCCGCCGCGCTCGACCGGGTGCTCACCCCCGGCAGCTGATCGGCCACCCCGGTGCAGGCCGCCGGCGGCTGCCCGCGGGGGCGCCGCCGGCGGCCGCGTGGCGGCGGCCGGGCTGCGGCCATCGTCACGTGCGACAGCGGAGTGAGCGCCCGGACTCGCGGCGGAGCCGTGAGCTGATCCTGGCTTCCCGGCCGGTCAGGCCCGGAACGGGATCACCTCGTAGCGCCCCTGATCCAGGCACTGGCAGCAGGACAGGCACCAGGGCCGGCGCGCCACCCGGGCGTCCCGGCCGCTGATCCAGAACCCGGCCGGGTTCTCCCGGCAGCGGACGCACAGCTGGACGGTGCGCGGGATGAGCCGCTTGCGGGGCCAGGCCCGGGCCAGCATGTCCGCCGGCATCCGGAACCGGTGGCCGGCGGCGCAGCTCACTTCCACGTGATCGACAGGGCCGTCGGTGCTGGCCAGCGTGAACTGGCCGGTGATCTCGGCGGGGACGTCGCATTCGGGGCAGGGCACGAAGGTCAGCAACTCTCTCGCCTCCTCCTACTCGGGCTGTTACGGCGGCGGGTGTTATGACGGGACCGGCGAGCGGGCGCTCCGCCACCTGGCCGGCCGGGCCAGGTGGCGGTACCAGGGCGCGCCTGGCGCGCTGCGGCCGGCGGCGATCGCCGCGACTGCGGCGACGGCCTGGTCGACGTCCGCCGGGGTGTTGTAGAGATAGAAGCTCAGGCGGCAGCTGGCCGGCGGGGTGAGCCCGAGGGCGTGATGCGCGAGGGTTGCGCAGTGACAGCCCGCCCGGGCCTCCACTCCGGCCCGGTCGAGTTCCTCGGCCACGGTGACCGGATCACGGCCGGCGAGGTTGAACGACACCAGCGACGTCCGGCGGCCCGGGTCGCGCGGGCCGTAGATGGTGATGCCGGGGATGGCGCTGAGGCCGTCCAGCGCCCGGCTGGTCAGCTGGCCGTTCCAGCGGGACACGCGGGTCATGGCCGCGGCGACGGCGTCGCGGTCGATGGCCGCCGCGGTGCCGAACCAGACCGGCCGGCGGGCTCAGCGCCAGGTCCAGCAGCAGCCGCAGCGCCTGCCCGGACACGATCGCGCCCAGCACGTGGGGCGTCCCGGCCGAGTACTTCCACGGCAGCGCGTTGTACCCGACCCGGTCCGGGAACACCTGGCCCTCGGCGATCATGTCGCCGCCGTACAGGAACGGCAGCGCCGAGGCCTGCAGCCGCTCCCGGGCGTACAGCACGCCCAGCCCGAACGGCGCCAGCATCTTGTGGAACGAGAACGCCAGGTAGTCGGCGTCCAGGGCGCGCACGTCGGTGACCGAGCCCGGCACGAGCTGGGCACCGTCGACCAGCAGGTAGGAGCGCCGCTCGCCGCCGGGCTGCCGGTACCCGCTGGCCCCGGCCAGCGCCCGCACCTCGCCGAGCGGGATCCTGGTGCCGAGGAAGTTCGACGCCCCGGTGCAGCAGACCAGCTTGGTCCGGCTGTCGATCAGCGACGCCAGGTGAGCGAGGTCCAGCTCCCCGGTGACCGGGTCGAACCGGGCCAGCCGGCATTCCACCCGGCGGCCCAGCCGGGGCAGGATCTCGCGGGACAGCGCGTGCCAGGGCACGTAGTTGGAGTTGTGCTCCAGCATCGTGGTCACGACGTTGTCCCCGTCGCGGAACTCCGTCAGCAGCGAGTACATGACCGCGTTGATCGCCTCGGTGGTGTTGCGGTACAGCGCGATGCTGGCCCGGCCCGGCGCCCCGAGGAACGCCGCGATCGTGTCGTAGGACTCCTCGAACAGGGCCGTCATCTGCCGTGACGCCGCCGACTGGCCGCGGTGCACGTTCTCATACCCCGGCCCCAGCGACTGGTACAGCTCGAGCAGCTCACGCGGCGGCTGCGTACTCGCGGCGTTGTTGGTCACGATCCGGCCCAGCTCCGGGAACCGGAAATGCCGGCGGATCGCCTCGACGTCCAGGTCAGAATGCACAGCTCGGGTCCTTTCCGGCCCGCCCCCGGGTGTCCGCCGGGCCGGCCTCCCCGGCTGCCCGGCTCCCCTGGTGCCGGGCCTGACCGGGCTGGTCAGCACGCGGGCCACCATCAGCGTGGGCCGCGACGCTGTCACCGGCCTGTCTGCGGACCGGAGTGGTGCGGCACTGCCACCGTCGCCCGGGCGTGGCGAACGGCGCATCCGTGCTGCCACCACGAGGTTTTGGCCGCCCGGCCATGAGGCTGGCCTGACGCCGGCGCTGGCACGGATCTCACCCCGGGTCAGCGGATGGGAGTGCCTTCCCCGGGCCACCAGGCGCTCGTCCTCAGCGGCCCGGTCCGTGACGGGATACCCCACCGCCAGTGCCTCCCTCCTGTTCCCCTGCGGCAGGTTCGCCGCAAGGCAAGCGTCGGCGGGAGGGGGCGCGCGGTCGTTAGGTTACGGCGCAGGCTCCTTCACAATGCGCGCGAATCTGCGGTACTCCGAGGGAGGCAGCCCGTGCACGGCCCGGAAGGCCCGGCTGAAGTCAGCTGCGCTCGAGTAACCCCACCTGGCCGCGACGGCAGCGACCGGGCGGGAGGCGAGCGCCGGATCGGAAAGGTCGCGGCGGCAGCACTCCAGGCGCCGCCACCGGACCCAGCCCGCCACCGTCAGGCCCTCCTTGCGGAAAAGCCGGTGCAGGCCCTACCGGGCAGCAGGAACGCTGATCGCCAGGATGGCTGTGTCGTCGGTCACGCCCGTGCTGAATTCGCGGAGCAGGCCGGCGATGGCGGCGACGGTCCCGGCTGCGCTGGCCGGGTAGCGGCTCTGCAGGAACGCCAGCAGCTCGTCGTCTCCGTACCGGGTACCGCCGGGGCTGATGCGAGCCTCGGTGAGGCCGTCGGTGTACAGCAGCAGAGTGTCGCCGGGCCGGAGCCGCAGCGTCACGGTGGAGTAGGTGACGCCGGGCTCGATTCCGACGAGGAACCCGCGCGGGGCCGCCTGGTAGCTGGCGGTACCGTCCGCGGCGAGCAGGACAGGCTCGGGATGGCCGCCGCTGGCGAACGTCAGGCTGAAGCCGTCACCATCCGGGGTGAGCAGGCCGGCGATGACGCTGCAGAAACTGTGCGAGTCGTGCTGGTAATCCTCGTGCAGGACATATTGAGGGCGCTCAGCGCCCGGCCCGGGTCGGGGTCGTAGGCGGCTGCCGCGCGCAGGGTGTAGCGGACCAGCGAGGTCACGGCGGCGGCGCGAGCGCCCTTGCCGCAGACGTCGCCCAGGAAAAGTCCCCACCGGTCGCCGTGCAGCGGGAACAGGTCGTAGAAGTCGCCGCCGACCTCGTCGGGGGAGGCGACGTGGTAGTACGCGGCGGTGTCCAGGCCCGGCACCTCGGGCAGGGCAGGCGGCAGCAGGCTGCGCTGCAGGGTGGTGACCAGCTCCCGCAGCCGCTCGCGCTCGCGCTCGGCTTCCTGCCGGGCGCGCAGCAGTTCGCTGCTCGTAGGCGCGGCGGTCGCGGGCGTCGAAGATGGTGGTGCGGATCAGCAGCGGCTCGCCCGTCGCGGCTGGTCTTGAGCGCTGAGGTGACCAGGACCGGCAGGCGCGTCGCCGTCGGCGGCCTGCAGCTCCAGGGCGATCCCGCCGATCTCGCCCTGCATGCTGCAGCAGCGGCGCGAAGTGGGTCTCGTGGTAGAGCCGGCCGCCGACCGTCAGCAGGTCGGCGAACCGGCGCCGTCCGACCAGGTCCTCGCGGCGCGTAGCCGAGCCAGCCCAGCAGCGTCGCGTTGACCTTGGCGATCTGCCCGTCCAGCAGGGTGGACAGGTAGCCGCAGGGCGCGTTCTCGTACAGGTCCTCGGCGCTGTCCTCCAGCAGGGCCGAGCAGGGCCGCCGTCAGCGCGCTGGCCGCCCTCCCGCCGGAACGCTGGCCCCGGGCCGCGCCCGCCGGGCTCGCTCACCCGGGCGGGTCACCGGCGAAGGAGGCGATCGCCGCGAGCGGTCGCCTCCGGGGCGCTCAGCTGCGGGCAGTGCCCGGTCGCGGCCAGGGTCACCAGCTCGGCTGCCGGGGATCTGGGCGTGCACGTACGCGCCGACCTCCGGCGGCGCGATCGCGTCGCTGGAGCACTGCAGGACCAGCGTGGGCACCGTCGACCCGGGCCAGGTCGGCGCGGTTGTCGGACAGGAAGGTCGTGCGCGCGAAGGCCCGCGCGATGGCCGGGTCGGTCCGGCAGAAGCTGTTCGTCAGCTCCTCGCCCAGCTCCGGGCGGTCGGGGTTGCCCATGATGACCGGCGCCATCGCGCGCCGACCAGCCCAGGTAGTTGCTGTCCAGCGACTCCAGCAGCTCCTCGATGTCGGCGCGCGCTGAAGCCGCCGCGGTAGTCCGGCGTCGTCGATGTAGCAGGGCGAGGGGCCGAGCAGGATCAGCCTGCTGAACCGGCTCCGGCTCCGCGATGGCGGCCAGCACGCCCATCATGGCGCTGACCGAGTGCCCGACGAAGATCACCTGGCCCAGGTCCAGCTCCGCGGCAGATCTGCAGCACGTCGTCGGCGTACCCGTCCAGCGTCGCGTACCGCTCAGCCGCCCAGGCCGACAGGTCCGACCGGCCCGACCCGACGTGGTCGAACAGCACCACCCGGAAATCCCGGGCCAGGACCGGCGCCACCAGGCGCCACATGTTCTGGTCACAGCCGAACCCGTGGGCCAGCATGACCACCGGACCATCGGGCGGCCCCGTGACCACCACGTTGTTCCTGCTGACCACCCCGGCATCAGCCATAGCCCTATTCTCCTACTCACCCGGAAGCGCTGGCCAGCCCGACCCGGCAGTCCCAGGAGCCTGGAGTCAGGGCGCCGCCCGGCTGCGCCACCTGGAGCCGCTGGTCGCACCCGGCAACCTGATCGCGTTCGGAAGCTGAGCGCGCCGTTAGGGGCCAGCGAGGGGTGTGCCGAGGGCATGGAGAATGCATGGAAAAGCCATGGAGAATGTCCTGCCTATTGCCAGATCTGTTACCAGATATTGAATGGCAGCGGGCCGGATGGCAGACTCAGGGCCAGCTTAAGGGTTTGCCGATGAGTTTCTCCGCCGGGAACAGAGAATGAGCGTAAGAACGGGTGCACGGGAGCTGACACGGTGATTCCCGGCTTCGACCCCGCTGCTGCACAGCGTAGCCTTAAGGCACTCACCGCAGCCATTCAGGCGTTTCCGGCCGAGCGCCAGCCGGCAGTCCTGCGGGAGTGGCTGGAGCTGCAACTCGACCGGCTGGAGGCCATGGAGGACGCCCACCATGCCTACCTGGCGGAGTGTGCGCTGCTGGCGGTTGACAACATGCAGGACGCGCGACTGCACATGGTCGAGCAGCGGCTGCGGAACCTGGAGAATCCCGACGGGCCCACGCTCTTCGAGATTCTGAAGCAGACCGCACTCACCTTCGCGTTCACCCTCGCCGGCTGGTACGCGGTCGAGCTGACTGGCGTGCTGGTGCTCTCCTATTTCGCGGCGGCGGAGCTGGCGGCGCCGGGTGCGCGGACGGCCGCGATGGCCGCGGACGAGGCGCTGCTTCAGTCGGCACGCAGCAAGGTCAGCAGCCTCGCGGAGCTGCAAGCCCGGCGGGAGGCCCTCGAGCGGGAGCGGAGCGGGCTCGCCACAGCCCTGGAGGCGCTGACTGATCCGTCGCTGCCGCCGCAGGTCAAGAGCGCGGTCCTGCGGGACCCGACGATCGCGGCGGCCCTGGACCGGGCCGGCGCTATCGCGGCCGAGCTGGACGCCGTTCACAGCGAGTCCCTGATAGCGCAGCTGTCGCTGACCGAGGGAACCGCAGCGTCGGTTCAGGCGCGCCTCAGATATGAGCGGAACCTGATCAGCGACGCCGACTCCGCGCGCGGGATGTGGCGACGGTTTCTCGACGACGCCATGGGCGCGCTGGCGCTGACTCCGGCTCAGACAGCCGCCCAGCTGCTGGGACAGTCCGCGGCGAGGCTGGCAACCCCGGCCAGCGATGCGCCCGCCGGGCAGGCCAGTCCGGGCGGGATGATCTACCTGGCCTCGGCCCGGGCCGGACCTGTTCTTACCGCAGTCGCCGAGCAGCGGCGCGCGATCCGCACGGAGTACACCGTGCTGCGCGCCGGGCTGCGCAGCCGGAGCGATGCCAGCCTGATCACCGACCCCCTGGTTACCCAGCTGACGGGCGTGCTGGCGGCACTGACCCCGCTGCTCGACACTCACCTGGCCCTGCAGGACACGGTGCGACCGCTGCTGGTCCGCGGCTTCGAGGCGGCGTTGTGGTGGGCCTACCTGCAGACCAGCGGCATGCTCCGCGACCCCGAGCACCCGGACGCGCAGGTGATGAAGCACGTGCTCGATCAGCCGGACTATCAGCCCGGAGACATCGTGAACGGCTACCTCGTCCGGTCGGTGCCGCCACAGGAAGTAATTCTCAGGCGATCTGGGGGCCCCAGGGTCGCCTGGGAATACGACACTGAGTACTACCCGGGTGTCGTGCTCCTGACTGAGGGCCAGACGGAATACCTGTACGAGGCTTTCGCGGACCCGTATTTCAGCCTGGACGATCACGCAAAGACGCTGCCATTTACCTTCGATTCGAAGAAATACCTCAGCGCGCCGGGGATGCCGCCCACTATCTACGCCGGATTCCTGACCAACACCGACCGGCAGACCAGGCTGGACCAGATGCGGCTGATGGTGATCTGGTTCTTCGAGCAGCTGCCCCGCGAGCGGCCGCCGAGCGCCGATGCGACGGCGAGGACCGCCAGTGAAGCACTGGCGATCGACGTGTCCGCCGACGCCTGGACCGCGCTGTTTCCCGCCGCCACGGCGCCGTCTCCGGCGGACCCGGCCGCGGACGGCTCGGCCAGCGTCATGGCCGAGGCGGCCGCGGCGGACCTGGCTGGCCTGCTCTCGGACTCGAAAGTTCTCAGCCAGACCCAGTACGAGATCCTCCGCAGCAGGCTCGCTGCCGCCGTAGCGGATCTCGATGAGGACATTCAGAACTACAACCTCGTCAACGCCGGCGTCGTTACTCCCCAGGCGTCCCCCCGGCGCATGGACGAGGAGCACTACTACGACGTGATCCGGCGTGAGCAGGACGAGATCAAGAAGAACGACCCCTACGGACAGGCACTCCGGGCGGCCCAGCAGTTCGACCCGGAAGAAGCCGATGAGCTCACGGC
This sequence comes from uncultured Actinomycetota bacterium, assembly GCA_963780555.1. GTDB lineage: Bacteria > Actinomycetota > Actinomycetes > Streptosporangiales > Streptosporangiaceae > DASUBV01. Next base: position 3,623,628 of record CAWACD010000002.1, read on the forward strand.
CACCTACGAGGCATGGATCGGTCAGCTGACCTCGTGGACGCCAGCGCCGGCGCCGAGCAAGTGGAAGCTGATCCCGGATCAGGGCCCACTTCCCTGACGGTCAGGAGCAGGCAGATGGACACGTCCCAGGAGATGTTCCGGTTCGCCACGACCCGGCGAGCCGAGCACGCCGCCATCAGCACGGTGCTGAGCGGGCTGATCACCGACCGGCGCCAGGCCGCTGCCGGGTCGCTGCTGGCCCGGCTGTTCGGACCGGGTGAGTTCGACGACAAGCTGGCCCGGGCGGAGAACTTCGCCCGCTCCGCCGACTTCCTGGCCGCTGACGCGCCCGCGCTGGCCGCGCTCGGGCCGTTCGGGAGCTACCTGCGCGCGGAGCTGGCGCCGGGTATGCCCCTGACCGACCTGGCGCAGGCCATCCAGCAGCAGTTCCCGGTCCTGGCCGAGCTGCTCGAGAAGCTCGCGAAGGGCCCGGCCCAGGAGGCGATCGACGCCGCCATGTTCAGCATCTGGGACTCGTTCTACGCCCAGACCATCCTGGGCAGCGACCGGTACGTGTCCACCAACTACCTCATCGACGCGCTGCGCGCCTACCACGTGCTGCGGCTGCTGCTGGATGCGCGCGGCGCCCAGCTGACCGACTGGACCGGGCATGCCTTCGACGACTACGACGCCCTGATCGACCTGGCGAAGGCCGAGACTGCGGCGGGCCAGGCGAAGCCGGCGGCCAGCTCGCCAGGCACAGCGGGCCGGTCCGCGTTCGCGGCTGCCGGGACGTTCCGGGTGCCGCTGACGGCCGGCGCGATCAAGCCGCCGGTGGTCGGCGACCTGCTGCTCGTCGAGCAGGAGCTGCGCGGCTACGAGCTGGGCGAGATGGCCGCGATCGAGTCGATCATGCCGGGTGAGCGACGGGAACGGACCATCCGCAGCCTGGCCCGGTCCACCTCGACCACCACCACCGAGACCTCCTCGGAGCAGGATCAGTCGAGCAGCGTCACCACCGACGAGCGGTTCCAGCTAGCCAGCCAGGCCCAGCAGACCGCCGCGCAGAGCACCGGGGTGCAGGCCGGGGTGTCGGTGACCGGGAAGTTCGGCCCGGTGCAGGTCGGGACGTCAGTCAACGCCTCTTACAACTCCTCGCAGTCGTCGTCGACCTCGACCTCGCAGGAGTACGCCAAGACGGTCACCGAGCAGGCCAGCCAGTCAGTCAAGAACAGCATCAAGCAGTCCTCGTCGGTCACCATCCTCACCGAGAGCGAGGACACCTCGCTGCGCGGGTGGAACAACGAGGCCGGAACAAGCAGCGTCAACGGCCTGTACCGCTGGCTGGACAAGCTCTACGATGCGCGGCTGATGAACTACGGGCGGCGGCTGATGCTGTCGGCGAACGTTCCCGAGCCGTCATCGTTCTACCGGGGCCTGCTGCAGCAGGCCGAGGACGCGATCACCGCCGGGCTGGAGCAGCCGGTTCCGCCGGCGCAGATCGACCCGGGTACGGGCCAGGTCCTGCCCGAGGGAGATGGCGGCGGGTTCGCCAGCTACCTGGACCTGACCGAGGACAACTACGCCGGGCTGGCCGCGCGCTACGACGTTCCAGTCGAGCCGCCGCCCGCCGAGTTCCTCACCGGAAGCAAGTCAATCGTCGAGCCCGATGCGATGCCACCCACCTACATGGAAGATCACAAGTACGACGACGACCTGAGCCTGGTCACGGCTGACAGCGCACTTACCGTCCCGGCCGGCTACCGGGTCGCCGCTGTCGCCGTGCTGGCGCCGCAGGGCGCCGGAGGCGCGCTGGGCAACTACGTCGACACGCTCAAGCTGGGCGGGAGCAAGACCGATACGGTGCGCAGGAACATCATTCTCGTCCAGGTGGCCGGCAAGAGTTTCTACCTCACGGCCTTCCAGGACCCGAAGGACTCCGACGCCAAGGTCATCGACACCAACTTCAACACCTACCGGGAACTCGCCAGGAACGCCGATGACGTGAGCGCCCCGTTCGCCGGCGCCGTGCAGTCCACGCTGCCGATCACGGTCACCGCCAACTTCGAGGGCATGCTCGCCGTCACGGTCGCCTATCAGGCCCTGCGAACCGACGAGGCGATGGCCGCCTGGCAGTCCAGCACCTACGCCGCGATCGTCAAGGGTTACACCGCGAAACAGCAGGCCTACGACCAGGCCCGGACACTTGCCGCCGCCCAGGCTCAGACCGGCACCCAGGCCGAGACTTTCACCCTCCGGGAAGATCAGTACCGCGCCATTGAGCTCACCGAGCTTAAGCGCGGCTGCATCGACCTGCTCAGCGAAGGCACCGCTGCCGGATTCGCGTCCATCAAGCTGGACAAGACACACACACCCAGCACCCTCTTCGAGCCCCCGAAAGGCCCGCTGCTGGCCGACTGGCGTGCGCCGCTGGCCAACGGATCAGTCGCCGAGTTCTTCGAGCTCGCCTTCGACTGGGACAGCATCACCTACCAGTTCTTCCCGTACTACTGGGCGGGCCGGAAGCGCTGGGCCGACCTCGCCCGGGCCGCCGGAGCGGACCCGGTCTTCGAGCAGTTCCTGCGGGCCGGAAACTCGGCGGTGGTCGTGCCAGTCCGGCCGGGCTACGAGCGACCGGTGCTCTACTTTCTCAAGACCGGGCTGATCTGGGGCGGCGGCTACCTGGCGCTGTTCACCGACCCGGACATGCTCGATGTCTACGCCGACGTGGAACTGGGACGGGAATTCGATCCGCCGGTCCAGGTCGGCGACACCTGGCCGATCCGCCTCCCGACGACCATGGTGATGCTGCAGTCGGACGACGCCCTCCCGGCCTTCCCGCCGGAAACGACGTGACGGCGCGGTGCATGCCCGCGGCAGTTATCCGAAGGTGAACACGTAAGCCTCGGCACCTGGCTCGCCGAACGTGATCTCCAGCGTGCGCTCTGCTACCTCGCCGTCCTGCCGGATGAGCTGGTACAGGCGGCCGTCCCGGAGCTTGCCGCTGCCGTCCGCCCCGACGTCCGCGCCATGCGACGGGCCGGGAGCCGCGCCGTCGAGCAGCACGCGGAACGGTATCGGCTCCCGCGCCCCGGCCGACAGCACCAGATGCGCGTCGCGGGCGTGGAACCGGACGGCGACGCGGCCGCCGGCCTGGCCGAGCAGCACCTTCTCCCGGCCGACCGTCCACTGGCCGTCGAGAGCCCACTGGCTGGCTGGCAGGCGCGCCGGGAACTCGAAGCGATGACTCAGGTCGAACGCGGCCGCGCCGCCCGGTGACGCGAAGTTCTCGCTGCGCGCGTAGCCGAGGTAGGTCTCAGGCGTGCCCAGCTGATCCCAGTCAGCCGCCGCCTCCACGCCCGTCCCCGCGGCCAGGACAAGGTCGCGCTCGACACCGAGCAGCCGCTGGATCACCCGCTCGGACTCCTCGTACCGGCCCTCGCCGAAATGGTGGTCGCGGATGATTCCCTCGGCGTCCGCGAAGTACAGCGCTGGCCAGTAGCGGTTGCTGAAAGCGCTCCACACCGCGTAGTCGTTGTCGGTCGCGACCGGGTAGTCGATTCCCCGCTCCGCGACCGCCAGCCGCACCCGGTCGATCTCGTGCTCGAACGAGAACTCGGGCGTGTGGACTCCGATGACCACCAGCCCGTCGCCGCGGTAGGCCTGCCACCACGCCCGGATGTAGGGCTCCGTGCGCAGCCAGTTGATGCAGGTCAGCGTCCAGAAGTCGACCAGGACGACGTGGCCGCGCAGCTCGGCGGGGGCCAGCGGCTCGGAGTTGAGCCACCCGGTCGCCCCGCCGAGCGCGGGCATGTGCAGCTGCCCGGTCACGATCACCTACCTCAGCGGCCGGAATCCGGCCCGGACTTCCCCGGCGAACAGCTGCGGCTGCTCCCAGGCGGCGAAGTGCCCGCCCCGGTCGAGCTGGTTGTAATAGATGAGGTTCTGGTACGCCTGCTCGGTCCAGCTGCGCGGGGCCTGGTACAGCTCGTCGGGAAAGACGCTCACGGCAGCCGGGATGGAGATGTTCCCGGCGTCGAAGAAGCCGAGCTTGTTCTCCCAGTAGAGGCGGCCCGACGACACTCCGGTGTTGGTGAGCCAGTACAGCATGACGTCATCGAGGACGTCGTCTCGCGACAGGTCGCCAGCCTGCTGGCCGCTGAAGGCACCAGCGATCTTGGCGTAGCTGCCCGGGTCGTGGTTCATCATCCAGGCCGCCAGCCCGACGGGCGAGTCCGCGATCCCGTACAGGGTCTGCGGCTGGGTTCCCATTTCCTGAGCGTAACCAGTGCCGCTGGCGTAGAAGCTGGCCAGCTGCTCGTAAGCGCGCTTTTCCTCGGCCGACAGGCCCGCGGGCGGCGGGGCGCCGACCGGGAGTCCCGCCGCGATCTCCGGCGGGACGGAGCGTGGCATGTTGGTGTGCATGCCGATCAGTCCCGGCGGCGCCTGATCCGCCATCAGGTCGGTGACGACCGCGCCCCAGTCACCGCCCTGGGCCACGAACTGCTGGTAGCCGAGGCGCTGCATCAGCGCTACCCAGGCGCCGGCGATCCGGGCCGGGTCCCAGCCGGTCGTGGTTGGCTTGCCGGAGAAGCCGTAGCCGGGGATCGACGGGATCACCACGTGGAAGGCGTCCGCTGCGCTGCCGCCATGCGCCGTGGGATTGGTGAGCGGGTCGATGACCTTCAGCAGCTCGACGACCGAGCCCGGCCAGCCGTGCGTCATGATGACCGGCAGCGCGTCGTCGTGCTCGGAACGGACATGGATGAAATGAATGTCGAGCCCGTCGATCTCGGTCATGAAATGCGGCAGCGCGCTCAGCTTCTCCTCACAGGCGCGCAGGTTATAGTCCTGGGCCCAGTACCGGGCGAGTTCCTGGATCGCCGCCAGCTGCACGCCCTGGGAATGATCGGCGACGGGTTCCTTGTCGGGCCAGCGGGTAGCGGCGATGCGCGCCCGCAGATCCTGGAGTTCAGCCTCCGGGGTGGCCGGGATCGTGAACGGCCGGATGGCTGCGCTCGCTGAGTTCTCGCCGGTGACGGACATGCGGGCCTCCCTGGCCTGATGGTCGGTGCGAGCCTGCTGGCGACTATCCGTCAAGACCGTCCCAACCGCAACACCTGTAACATGGCCTGTGATGCCGCCCCCGCATCGCTGCAGCCAGACAGCTTTCTGCGCAGACCGTGAGGGGGCAGTGGGCCCATGCCGAACTGGCACAGCTCCGGGCATCGCCGGGGGGCTCCGGCCGGCGAGGCGGTCCGGCGGCGGCTCCGGGAACTGCGCCAGGCCCGGGGCCTGAGCCAGGCCGAGCTGGCCCGGCGGTCGGCCATGGCCACCTCCACGGTCAGCCGGCTCGAGTCCGGCGAGCGCCGGCTGGCTGTCGACCACCTCGCGCCCCTGGCCGCGGCGCTGGCCGTGCCGGTGGGCGAGCTGATCACCGCCACCGCGCAGGCGCGCGATGCGGAGCGCCCCGCGCCGGATCCGCTGGACCTTGACCTGCGCCGGATCCGCTTTTTCGTGACGCTGGCGGAAGAACTGCATTTCGGCCGGGCGGCCGAGCGGCTGCTCATCACCCAGCCGGTGCTCAGCCGGCAGATCCGCAAGCTGGAGCAGGAACTGGGCGCCGGCCTGCTGACCAGGTCGAGCCGCCAGGTACAGCTCACCCGCGCCGGGCAGCAGCTGCTCGAGGACGCTCCGCACCTGCTCGCAGCGGCCGGCGCCACGGGGCGGCGGGTCAGGCGCGCCGCGGCCGGCCGGGCCGCGCTGACCGTTGGCTTCTTTGTCGGAGATCCGATCATCGCGCTGGTCCGGGCGTTCGATGCCGCGCATCCCGGCACCGATGTCGAGGTCGAGCGCATCTACTGGTCCGATCAGCCGGGCATGCTGCTCGACGATCACATGGATGTCTCCTTCGTGCATCTCCCGGTGGACGACGACGGGCTCCGCCTGGCGCACTTGTACTCCACTCCCCGGCTGGCGCTGCTGCCCGCCGGCCACCGGCTCGCGGGGCGTTCCGAGGTCACCATCGGGGAACTCGCCGACGACCCGGTTGTCCCGCACTGGGGCGCGAGCCCCGTCTGGGAGGCCTGGCACAACATTGACCCCCGCCCCGGCGGGCGGAGCCCTCGCCGGGGTCCGGCGGCCCGCAATCTCGAGGAGAAGATCGAGGTCGTGGGCACCGGGCGAGCGATCAGCTTCATCCCCGCCTCGGTGACGGCAGGCATCCAGATCCCCCCGGAAGTCACTGCCATTCCCGTCGCCGACATCCCGCCCGCGGAGGTGTGCCTCGCCTGGAAGGCGGGCCGCCGGTCGGCGGCGATCCGTGACCTGGTGGCCACCGCGCACGCCACGCTGCGCCCCGGTCGCTGACCAGTCGGACCGGTCTGCGGCAGACTGCGGCTATGGCCAGCGATCGCGATGTTGCCGCCTTCGACGAGCGCGCGGCGCGCTATGAGACCGGGTGGCGCGGCCGCCTGCACCACGAGATCGCCGACCGTGCCGCGGCCATCGCCGCGGCGCAGGCACCCGCGCCGGGCGCCGTCCTGGATGTCGGGTGCGGGACCGGGTACCTGCTGCGCCAGCTCGGGGACCGGTTCCCCGCTGCGACGACACTGGCGGGGATCGACGCCGCCCCGCGGATGATTCAGGTCGCCCAGTCCGGCGCGACCGATCCGCGGCTGAGCTTCACGGTAGGAACGGCCGAGCAGCTGCCCTACGGCGACGCCGCCTTCGACCTGGTCGTCACCACCACCTCGTTTGACCACTGGCACGACCAGCGAGCAGGACTCGCGGAGTGCGCCCGGGTCCTGCGGCCCGGCGGCCAGCTCGTCCTGTGCGACCAGCTCTCGGCCTGGATGCTGCCGACGCTGCTGGGCAGCCGGCGCGGGAAAGCCCGGACGCCGCGCCGCGCGGCCGCCCTGCTGAGTGCGGCCGGGTTCACCGCGCTGCGCTGGCACGAGGTGTACGCGGTGCTGATCCGCGCCGTCACGGCGTCCACATCGCCGGCGACGCCCGGGCCGTCCGCCGGTTCCGGCGGCTGATCAGCACCGCGGCCGCGGTCGCCGGGCCCGGCTGAGCGCCCGCTGCCGCCGCCGTCCGGGAGCCGTCCAGCCTGCTCCCGTTACCTGGTTATTCCCTGACATCTGCACACTTGACAGGTTGCCTGACAAGTGGGAGCGTCTCCCTCCATAGTTAGTGAGTAGGGATTCGTCGCGGCGGGATGGTCACAGCTGCGAAACCTCGTGCCGAGAAGGACGCTGCCGGTCATGGATGATGGGGCCACCGCTCCGGGCGATGCCGCCGCGGACCTGGCTGCTCCCCGGCAGTTCGGCGCGGTCGCCCGGTCGCTGCCGGTCTTCGTCCAGGTCGCTAACCAGCTCATCGGCGCCATCACCGACGGCCGGCTCCCGGTCGGCGCGCGGCTGCCCAGCGAGCAGCAGCTGGCCGCGCAGTTCGGGGTGAGCCGGCCGTCGATCCGCGAGGCCCTCAGCTGCCTGCAGTTCGAGGGGTACCTCGCGCCGCGGCAGGGCAGCCGGACCGTCGTCACCTCCGCCGTCCCGCGCAGCGCCGTCCAGGGCCGGCGCCCGCGCCCCGCCCGGCGTTCTCGATCGCCGACCTGTTCGAGGCCCGGCTCACGCTGGAGCCGCAGACCATCGCGCTGGCCGCGGCCGACCCGGACCCGAAGGAGCTGCCCGCGGTCCGGCAGATCCTGGCCGGCATGAAGCTCGCGCTGTCCGAGCCGGACCTGCACCCGCGCACCGACCTGGAAGTGCACACCGCGCTGGTCCGGGTGTGCCGCAACACCCTGCTGGTCGAGGCCACCGAGCGGCTGCTGCGGCTGGGCGACAACGACCTGTCGCGCCGTGCCCGGGACGGCATCTGGGAGGAGCGGTCCCTGCCGTGGGAGTGGCTGGGCCACCACGAGGAGATGGCCGTGGCCGTCATGGAACGCGACCCGGACCACGCGGCCGCCATCTGCCGCCAGCACCTGCTTTCCGTCCTGACCAGCGTCGCCGCGTCGCCGCGCATCTCCGCCGCCGACCGGGACCGGCTGACCGCCCTGACCTCCCGGGTGCGCGACCAGGCGCCCGGGCCGCATCCGCCGACACCGCATCCGCCGACACCAGATTCATAACGGAGGCTCACTACTCATGGGATCCACCGGGCAGGACAAGCCCTTCAGCTACCTGACGCACCTGGAGTGCGGCCGCTGCGGCGACCGTTACGACTCGGGTGTACTGCAGGGGCTGTGCGCGTGCGGGTCACCGCTGCTGGCCCGCTACGACCTCCCGGCCGCCGCGGCTGCGCTGGACCGGGCGGAGCTCACCAGCCGGGTCCCGTCGCTGTGGCGCTACCACGAGCTGCTGCCGGTGGCCTCCCCCGAGATGATCGTGACCCTCGGCGAGGGCATGACCCCGCTCGTCCCGCTGCCCCGGCTCGGCGCCGAGCAGGGCTTCGCCAGCCTGGCCATGAAGGACGAGGGCCTGCTGCCCACCGGCACCTTCAAGGCCAGGGGCGCCGCGGTCGGCGTGTCGCGGGCCCGCGAGCTCGGGGTTACCCGCATCGCGATGCCGACCAACGGGAACGCCGGCGCGGCGTGGGCCACCTACGCGGCGCGGGCCGGGATGGAGGCGCTGATCGTGATGCCGATCGACGCCCCGGAGATCACCCGGGCCGAGTGCGACATCACCGGCGCCCGGCTCTACCTGGTGGACGGCCTGATCAGCGACGCCGGGGTGCTGGCCGCCGGCGCGGTGGCCAGCCAGGGCTACACCGACGCCTCGACGCTGAAGGAGCCCTACCGGCTGGAGGGCAAGAAGACCATGGGCCTGGAGCTGTTCGAGCAGCTCGGCTGGCGGGTGCCCGACGTCATCCTGTACCCGACCGGCGGCGGCGTCGGGCTCATCGGCATCTTCAAGGCGCTGCTGGAATGCCAGGCCATGGGCTGGCTCGGCGACAAGATGCCGAAGCTGGTCGCCGTGCAGGCCAGCGGCTGCGCGCCGATCGTGCGGGCGTGGGAGGACGGCGCCACCGAGTCGCAGGCCTGGCAGAACGCCTCGACGATCGCCTTCGGCGTCACCGTGCCCAAGCCGCTGGGCGACTTCCTGATCCTGGACGCCGTCCGCCGGACCGGGGGCTGCGCGATCGCCGTGGACGACGACCAGATTCTGGCCGCGCAGTCCCGGCTGGCCGCGGCCGAGGGCGCGTTCATCTGCCCGGAGGGCGCGGCCTGCGTGGCCGCCGCCGAGCAGCTGCGCAAGGACGCCTGGATCGGCGAGGACGACGAGGTGGTCCTCCTCAACACCGGCGCCGGGATCAAGTACCCGCAGACGGTCCGGGTGCACGCCCCCGTGGCCCCGCTCGGCTCGCCGCTCCCGGAGGCCTGATGACCACGGGCCGGCCCGCCGCAGCCGGGCCAGCCGCCCCCCGGAAGGAGAGGCCGATGACCACCGAGTTACCCCGCACCTGCTCGTGATCACCTCGCGCAGGGCGCCCGCCCGGTCTCCCCCGAGTATCAGGCCAGCATCCTGCGAGCTGCCGCGACCGCTGCCCCCGCAGCGGCCAGCACTTCATCTCCGCCTCAACCTTTTACCGCCATCAGGAGAGCAGCGATGCATCTCATGCACAAAGCCACGGTTCCGCTCGCGATTGCCGCGTGCGCCGGCGTGCTGGCCGCCTGCGGAAGCTCAGCCCAGTCGGGCAGCGGCGGCTCGAAGCCCAGTGTCACAGTCGGCTATTTCTCCGGCGGCGTCGGCGCGCCGGAAACGATCATCGGCAGCAATTCCAAGCTGCAGGACACCATCTCGGCCAAGCTCAGCTTCAAGCCCATCACGGCGGGCCTGCAGGCCCTGTCGGAGATGCGCTCCGGCGCGTTCGGCGTCGTCTCGGAAGTCGGCAACCCGCCAGTCGTGTCATCGGTCGCGGGCGGCACCCAGCTGCGCGTCATCTGGGTGCAGAGCTTCGACGGCGCGGGCCTGATCGTGCACTCCGGGGTGAGCAGCCCGAGCCAGCTCAACGGCGACACGATCGGCGACCTGGAAGGCTCGTCGGAGGACTTCGAGCTGCGCGGGTACCTGAAGGAGAACGGCCTGACCGGCAAGGTCAAGGTCCTGGGCTTCCCCAGTGACGCCGCGGCCGGAGCCGCCTGGCAGTCCGGCCACCTGAAGGCCGCCTACGTCACCGAGGACGTCGAGGACGAGCTGCTCGGCAAGGGCGGCCACGAGATGGTCAACGCCTCGCAGATCGCCAAGTCCGGCTACCCGTCGCTGAACGTCCTGGTCGCCGGCACCTCGCTGATCCAGAAGAACCCGGCCGCGGTGCAGAGCTACGTGTGCGCCGAGATGAAGGCCACCAACCTGCTGACCACCGGCTCCAAGGCCTCCCGTGACAAGGCCATCGCCGCGGGCGCCAAGCTGCAGGGCGTCCCGGTCAACGAGGCGATCACGGCCACCGAGAAGTGGCCGAACATCCCGGTCTCGCAGGAGAAGTCGTGGCTGGTCCCGGCTGCGGGCCAGACCGACAACCCGATCACGAAGGCCTACGAGCTGACGGCCCGGTTCCTGAAGAGTCAGGGCGTGCTGGCCAGCCCGCCCAGCGACGCGACGATCGCCGGCCTGACCGACGCCAAGTTCGCTCTCAACGCGCTGAACGGCAAGTGCTAGCCCGCGGCCAGCACTGACCCCTTGCAATGAACCGGGAGGACCCTTGGCTACTCTCCGCTGTGAGCGCGGGGATTCCGTCTCTCGCGAGACGGGGTTCCTGTTTCGCTGCGGTCTGCACGGGAGTTGCCTCGCCGTGTCTGACGTCCGCTCCGCAGGCATCACCGCCGGTTCCGGCGGCTGCCGCCAGCCCGGCGGCAAGGATGTTCTTGGCGGCGTTGATGTCCCGGTCGTGCCGGGTGCCGCAGCTAGGGCACGCCCACTCGCGTGTCCCGAGGTCGAGTTCGGCGAGCAGGAACCCGCACGCCGAGCACGTCTTGCTGGACGGGAACCAGCGTTCCACAACAACGATGGTGCGGCCGTGCCGCTGCGCCTTGTACTCCAGCTGGCGCCGGAACTCGCCCCACCCAGTGCGGGAGATCGCGCGGGCGAGTTTCCGGTTACGGACCATGTTGCTGACCGGCAGGTCTTCGACAGCGAGGGCGTCGAACCGGCGGACCAAGTCCGTGCTCGCTTTATGCAGGAAGTCGCCCCGCGCGTCCGCCACCCTGGCGTGCGCGCGGGCGACCTTCTGGGCGGCCTTGGCCCGGTTCGCGGAGCCTTTCTGGCAGCGGGCCAGCCGCCGCTGGTACCGCTTCAGCCGCTGCTCGTAGCGGTCCATGTGCCGCGGGTGCGCGATCCGCTCACCGCCGGACAGGACCGCGAAGTCCTTCAGCCCCAGGTCGATGCCCACGACTTCGCTAGTCGTGGGCGGCGGCACCGGGTCTGGGACCTCGGCGTGGAAGGTCACGAACCACCGGCCCGCCGGATCCCGGGCCACGGTTACCGAGGTGGGGTTCAGCGCGGCAAGGTCGGTGCCGGGCCAGGTCCACGTGACCTTCAGCGGGGCGCTCATCTTAGCCAGCCACAGATCGGCACCCTTCATCCGGAACGCCGACCGGGTGTAGGTCGCGGACTGGCGGCCGCGCCGGGACTTGAACCTCGGGTACCAGGCCCGGTTAGCGAAGAACGCTTGAAAAGCCGCGTGCTGGTGGCGCAGGGCCTGCTGGAGCGGGGCGTAGGAGACCTCGTTCAGCCACGCCAGTTCCGGGTCGCGCTTCATCGCGGTCAGCGCCCGGTCCGTCTGCGCGTAGGAGGTGGACATGCCGTCGGTGGCATACCGGGCGCGGCGGGCGGCCAGAGTCTGGTTCCAGACCACGCGCACGCAGCCGAACGTGCGGTCCAGCATCGCCTGCTGCGCCGTGCTCGGGTACGCCCGGCACCGGTAAGCCGTCCTCATACTCCCAGTATAGGAGTTATAGCTCTATGAGCATTCATACCATGCCGATACCGCTCCTCCCCTGCCTAAGGACCGGGCCATCCTGGCGAGGTCACTGGTGATGCCTGCGCCCGCGCCGGAGCACGTCTTCGGCCAGTACGACGTCCAGCTGTCGGACGTGACCAAGGTTTTCGTCCGGCGCGGGCGCAAGCCGCTCACGGCTGTCTCGAGCGTGTCGCTCAGCGTCGCTGACGGCGAGTTCGTCTGCCTGATCGGGCCGTCCGGCTGCGGTAAGTCGACACTGCTGTCGCTCATCGCCGGCCTGGCGGCGCCCACTTCCGGCTCGATCTCGTTCCGCGGCAAGCAGGTCGCCGACACCGACCCGCAGCGCGGCATGCTGTTCCAGTCGCCCGCCCTGTTCCCGTGGCTGACCGTCTACGAGAACGTGCTGTTCGGCCCGAAAGCGCAGGGCAGGCGGGACGGCGCCGTCGGCGACCGGGCCCGGGACCTGCTGGCCAAGGTCGGGCTGACCGACTTCGCCGACGCCTACCCCAAGGAGCTGTCGGGCGGGATGCGGCACCGGGCCGCGTTCGCCCGCGCGCTGATCAACCAGCCCGCCGTGCTGCTGCTCGACGAGCCGTTCGCGGCGCTGGACGCGATCACCCGGATGTCGATGCAGCAGCTGCTGCTCGACATCTGGTCCGAGTTCAGCATGTCCATCGTGTTCGTCACCCATGACGTCGGTGAGGCCACCCTGCTCGGCGACCGGGTCGTGCTGATGTCGGCCCGGCCGGGCCGGATCCACTCGGTCCTGGAGAACCCGATCGGCCGGGCCGAGCGCCGCGACGTCGACTCGGCGGAGATGTCCGCGCTGCGCCGCAAGCTGCGCGCCGATCTCGCCGATGCCATCAGCACGGGAGGCCAGGGAGATGCTTGACGAACCGATGCCCGGAACCCGCGACACCGCGCCGGGACCCATCGACCCGCTAGCCCCCACCGCTATCGAGGTGGAGGAGTGGGTACCCTCCCGGCTGCAGGGCAGCCGGGCTCTGCGCCGCGGCCTCGGCCTGCTGGCCGCCGCGGTGATCTGGGAGATCGCGGCCCTGATCATCAACGACCCGGTGATCCTGCCGTCGATCCAGACGACGGTGTCGGCGCTGATCAAGTACATGCACACGCCCTACCCGTCCGAGGCCGTGCCGCTGTGGGACCACGCCCTGGTCAGCCTGGGCCGGATCCTGACCGGGTTCATCATCGGCACCGTGGCCGGAGTGGCCATCGGCGCGGCCATGGCCAGCGTGAAGATCCTCAAGGACCTCATCGACCCGATCATCGAGATCACCCGGCCGCTGCCGCCGCTGGCGTTCATCCCGCTGTTCATCGTGTGGTTCGGCATCGGCGAGACGTCCAAGATCCTGCTCATCATGATCGGCGTCATCCCGATCATGGCGGTCGCCACCGTCGGCGCCCTGGACACCGTGCCGACCGAGTTCATCGACGCCGGGCGGGTGCTGGGGGCCAGCCGCGCCTACACCCTGCTGCACGTCCGGGTCCGCGCCGCGCTGCCGGGCATCGTGACCGGCATGCGCATCGCCATGGGCGTGTCGTGGACCAGCATCGTCGCGGTGGAGATGATCGCCGCCACCAGCGGTGTCGGCTACGTCATCCTGCAGGCAGGCAGCTACCTGGTCACCAGCCTGGTGTTCAGCGGGATCATCATCATCTCCGCGCTCGGCCTGCTGCTGGACTCGCTGCTGCGGCTGCTGCTGCGCCGGCTCGGGCCCGCGGTCTAGGGGCGACCCGTGTCCGAGAGCGACTACGCCGGCGGTGCCGCCCCGGCCCCGCCGGGAGCCGGCCCGTCCAGCGCGGCGGGGCGGCCCGCCGCCCTGCCGGCGCACGGCCAGGCCGCCGCCGACGTGCTGGCCGAGGTCCGGCGCAGCCAGGACCGCGACGTCGACTACCGCCGCGGCCGGAACTGGGCCTTCACCTATTACGCGGGCGAGGAACTGCTGGAGGTCCTGGCCGCCGCCTACCGGCTCGGCATGTCCGCCAACGGGCTCAGCGGCGCGGCGTTCCCCAGCCTGGCCCGGTTCGAGTCCGAGATCCTGGCCTGGATGGGCAGCCTGCTCGGTGGCAGCGGCGGCGAGGCGGGCTCGATGACGTCGGGCGGCAGCGAGTCCATCCTGCTGGCCGTCAAGACCGCCCGGGATCTGGCGCAGACCCGCGGCCGGCCGCGGACCGGGCAGCGCGGCAACGTCGTCGCCGCCCGCTCGACCCATCCCGGCTTCGCCAAGGCCGCCCACTACCTGGGCCTGGAGCTGCGCCGGGCCCCGCTGCACCACGACCAGCGGGCCGACGCCGCTGCCATGGCCGCCCTGATCGACGACGACACCGTGCTGGTGGTGGCCTCCGCGCCGTCCTACCCGCACGGGGTGGTGGATGACGTCCCCGCCATCGCCGCGCTCGCCGCCGGCGCCGGGCTGCCCTGTCATGTCGACGCGTGCGTGGGCGGCATGGTGCTGCCGTTCGCCCGGGCCATCGGCGCCTGGCACGGCGAGTTCGGCTTCGAGGTTCCCGGTGTCACCTCAATCTCGGCCGACCTGCACAAGTACGGCTACACGGCCAAGGGCACCTCGGTGGTGATGTACCGGACCGCCGAGCTGCTGGAGTTCCAGAGCTTCGCGCATGATGAGTGGACCGGCGGCCGGTATGAGGTGCCGAACCTGTGCGGCACCCGGCCCGGCGGCGCGATCACCGCCGCCTGGGCCGCCATGCGCTACCTCGGCCAGGACGGCTACTGCGAGCTGACCCGCCAGTCCCTGGCGGCCACCGCCGCGCTGCGCGCGGGCCTGGCCGCCGTCGACGGCCTGCACGTGGCCGGCGATCCCGACATCAACCTGATCGCCATCGGCGATGCCCGCGGCCGGGTCCGGGAGATCGCGCGCGAGCTGCGCCGCCGCGGCTGGGTGCTCGGCACCCAGGGCGACGCCAGCCGCGGCGAGGAGAAGACCATGCACCTGACCGTCACGGCCGGCCACCTGCCGTATATCGGTGAGTTCCTGCGCGACCTAGAGGAGGCAGCCGGCCTGGCTGATGCGGCCGGCCAGCGCTAGTCACCGGGCAGGCCGGTGCCCAGCTCGCCGGCCAGCTGTTCCTCCAGCGTCCAGCACAGCCGGTACAGCTCGTCGAGACCGCCGGCGGACGCCGAGCGAGAGTAGGCCCGCGTCGACAGCAGGTCCACGTGCCGGCCGTCCCGGCAGTCCGCCACCACGCAGTACCCGCCCCACATCGCGCCCGGCCGCGCGACCCGGAACGCGGTGATCTGCGCCCACGGCACCGCGACCGTGCGCAGCGCCCGCCGGTCGGCCACGTTCTCAGCCGTCACGATCAGGCACGATCGCATGACCAGCGCCGCGCCAGCCAGGAAGCACGCGATCAGCACGCAGCCGATCACCGGGCCGGCATACCGCGGCGGCCCGCCGTAGCGGAGCGACCGCCACCCGAACCACGCGGCCAGCAGCACCAGGAACCCCGCCCGCCAGCGCCGTTCAGGAGATACGAAACGGAACGTCGGCACGCGCTGCTCCCGCCCGGTGCTCAGCCGGCGGCCAGGGCAATGAAGTCGGCGACGTCCAGCAGCCGCAGGATCCGCCGCTCCAGCGGCCGGATGCCGCGCCGCTGCTCGTCCCGGTAGAGCCGCGGGGTCGACAGCCGGACAGCGTGCCCGCCGGTCAGCAGCTCGCAGCCGCCCGCGGCCAGCACGTTCTTCACCCAGTCGGTGTCGGGCCCGTAGGTCAGCGCGATGACGTACCCCGTCCCGGCCGGGAACACGTTGACCGGGGTCCGGTACGGCGCGCCCGGTCCGCCGGCCGCGATGCACGACCACCCCGAAACCCGGCAGCCAGGGCGCGACGTGACGGGTCACGCGGTTCAGGCCCGCCTTGTTCCACCGCCGCACTACCCGCGGGATCGGCATCGCTTCTCCGGATCGCTGGCCAGTCCCGGCCCATCCTAGAACCGGTCAACCGCTGCCGACCGCCAGGCGTCTTCCTGAGGCAGCTCTTGCTCGCCTCAGCTGACAGCGATTTCGGAGGGGTTCCATGGTCGGGCTTGCCGTCTTGCTCATCCGGTTAACCATCATCTGCACCGTGCTGACTGCTCGCCTGATGTACTGGATGATCAAGGCCCTAATTATGCTCACGGCTGCCATCGTCACGGCGATCAGCTCCGCTAGCGCTTCACGGCAGCGACGGCCAGCACGCCGGTAGATCGCCATCGACGATCATTTCCGCCCTGCGGACGTCGGCTCGCCTCCTGGGAAGTCTGGCAGTGCGGGCTTGCTTGTTCCCGTCCTCCGTGCGGCTGCAGCCTTCAGGGCTGGCCGATTCCTTTGCCGGGCGCCGGTGGTCTGCATGACCGAAAGCTTCGCGGACCTGACGCACCCTGAGGAAAGGAAACCGGCCATGAGCCTCCCCGCCACCATGCGCGCCCTGCAGCAGACGTCGCTGAACGGCCCGCAGGACCTGCACCTGATCACCGACGCGCCGGTACCGGCGCCCGGCCCGGCCGAGGTCCTGATCCGGGTCACCGCCGCCGGCGTCAACTTCGGCGACATCGCCCAGTCCCGCGGCACGTTCCTGGGCGGCCCGCAGCCCCCGTACGTGGCGGGCTTTGAGGCCGCCGGGGAGATAGCGGCAGTGGGCGAGGCGGTAACTGGCCTGGAGCCTGGCGCCCGCGTCATCGGCGCCGGCATCGGATCCGGCGCCTTCGCCGAGTACATGGTGCTGCCCGCGGCCGCGGTGCTGCCAGTGCCAGCGGGCTGGACTGACGAGCAGGCCCTGGGCCTGATGGTGAGCTGGCCGACCGCGCTGGCCGCGCTCCGGCCGCTGGGGCAGATCGCCGCTGGTCAGACGGTGCTCATCCACGCGGCGGCGGGGGGAACCGGCCAGGCCGCGGTGCAGCTGGCCAGGCACTACGGCGCGACCGTGATCGCCACCGCCTCGGCGGGCAAGCATGAGACGGTGCGAGCGCTGGGCGCCGACCACGTCCTGGACTCCCGCAGCCCCGGCCTCGCCGCCGAGGTCCTGCGGCTCACCGGCGGGACCGGCGCAGACCTGGTGCTGGAGTCAGCCGGCGGCGCCACCTTCGGCGCCAGCCTGGCCGCAGCCAGGCGGGTCACCGGCCGGGTCGTCGTCTACGGAATGCCGGGCGGCGACGCCGCAGTCACCAACTGGGAGCTGGTCTACCAGCACCAGGTCCACCTGATCGGCCTGAATATCGGCGCGCTGATCCAGGCCGCACCGCAGATCTTCGGCGAGGTGATGGGCGAGCTTTTCGCGCTGATGGCCGCCGGGGTGCTCACCCCCGGCCAGCCCGCCGTCTACGAACTGGCCGACGGACCCAAGGCGCTCGCGGAAATGGAGGCGCGGGCCACCGTCGGCAAGCTGGCGCTGATGCCCTGACCAACCCGGACACTACCAGGCAAAAGGTCGCATGCCGGCGATGCGGCGATCCTGCGCTGGCACTGGCTCTACCGCCGCGCGATTCCTTTCTCCAGCCGCGTTGGTCTGTATGGCTGACGGCAGGGAGGGAGGATAGTGCTTATGCAGAACGACCCGCCGGACTCCGCGGAACCGCTGGCCAGCGCCCTGGCCAGGGCGGGCGGACCCGCCGGCTGGCTGGCTGCCTCCCCTGGGCGCGCCGGGTGAGGACGGACGGCGACGAGGCGTTCGTCCGGGACACCGAGCCGTTCCGGCGGGAGGTGCTGGCGCACTGCTACCGCATGCTCGGCTCGGTGCACGACGCGGAGGACGTGGTGCAGGAGACATACCTGCGCGCGTGGCGCTCCTACGACGCGTTTGAGGGCCGGTCGTCGGTCCGCACCTGGCTCTACCGGATCGCGACCAACGCGTGCCTGACCGCGCTCGGGCGGCCGGGCCGCCGGGTACTGCCCTCCGGCCTCGGCGGCCCCGAGCCCGACCCGCAGGCCACCCCCGAGCTGGCCGGGCCCGGCGTGCGGTGGCTGCAGCCGATCCCGGACGCGCTGGTCGCCCCGGACGGCGCGGATCCCGCGGCCGTCGTGGCCGCGCGGGAAGGGCTGCGGCTCGCGCTCATCGCGACCCTGCAGTACCTGCCGGGCACGCAGCGAGCGGTGCTCGTCCTGCGGGACGTGCTGGCATTCCCCGCTACCGAGGTAGCGGCGATGCTCGACCTGTCGGTAGCCGCGGTCAAGAGCTCCCTGCAGCGCGCCCGCGGCCGGCTGCGCGAGCTGTCGCTGGCGGCCGACGACCTCGCCGAGCCCGCGTCGCCGCACGCTCGGGCATTGCTCGACCAGTACATCGCGGCGTTCCAGGACGCTGACGCGACCGCGCTGCAACGACTGCTCCGGCACGACGCTCAGATGGAGTCGACTCCGTTCCGCAGCTGGTTTGAGGGCAGCAAGACGTGCGTGCCGTTCCTGCGCAACTGGGTCCTAGGCGATCCCGGCGACTGGCGGATGCTGCCCACCAGCGCGAACGGGCAGCCCGCCGCCGTCGGGTACCGCCGCGCCGCCGACGGCGCCCGTCATGCGTACGGCGTGGTCGTGCTCGCTGTCACCGGCACCGGCATCAGCCGCATCGTCTCCTTCGGCGACCCCGCCCTGGCTCCCCTGTTCGGCTTCCCCGCGACCCTGCCGGACTAGCACACCGGCCAGTTACCTGGGCCGGGACATGAACTCGGCCCACTGGTCAACTGCCTCTTCCAGGTTCAGGGCGGCCACGTCCTGCGGGGCCATGCCCGCCGTGTGCACCAGCCGGCGGGCCAGCCAGTCGGGGACCGGCTCATGGGGCGCCGGGGCCGGAACCACCACCACGTCGCCAGCAAGGCGGCCTAGCCGCGCGACGACGTCAGCCAGCAGCCGGAACTCCATGCGCTGGTCGCCAGCCTGACGAACCCGAGCCGTGGCCTCCGCGTATACCTCAGCATCCGCCCGAGCGCCCACCGCCCGCACTTCGCAGATCTCAATGGTCTTGTCGTCGATGATGCGGTACACGATTCGCCAGGTATTGCGGCCCACGACAAGCTTGCGGAACCCGCTCAGGTCACCGCCCAGCGGGTAGCCGGCCCGCGGTGAGTCGAGCAGTATCAGGACCTTCTTGAGGACCTTCGGAACCGCGCTCGGACCGATCTTCCGCAAGTCGTCTATCGCAGCGTCGGTGAACGTGATCTCGGCCATCAGCTACTCATCGTCGGCCAGCGCGTCCAGTGAGTCGCGGGTGTGCCCGAATGCCTCGAGAACATCGTCCAGTGAAGTGCGATGGCCCGTATCAGTGACGGCCCGCGCGAGCACCAGCGCCAGGTCGCGCAGGTCCGCCGCCGCCTGCTCCAGCTCGGCCAGGCGAGCCATGCTGACGACCGCAGCCACCGGATGGTTCCGGCGTGTCACCACCAGATCCGAGCCGCCCTCGGCATCGGCAACAAGACCCGCGACACCGCGCTGCGTGGCTTCAGTCACGCTGAGCTCCCGCGGGTTCGATAGCACAGTCATAACTAAACTATACATCTATCTGTACAGATCTTGCTCCTGGCCAGCGGCGGTACGCACGGCATGGCGAGAACCGCGCGCAGACCGCCAGCGGCTCTGATCTTGTGGCCCGCCCGGGTGGCCTGGTTGACTTCGCGGCATGGGTGACCTGACGTCCTCGATGGTGGCAACCGGGCGGATTGAGACGCATGTGTGGACCAGCGGGCCGGAGGACGGTGTCCCCCTGCTGCTGGTGCACGGCAACCTGGTATCCGGCGGCTGGTGGCGCTACGTCACGCGAGCGCTGCCCGATGACGTCCGGGTCATCGCGCCGGACCTGCGCGGCTTCGGCCGCACCGAAGCCCTGCCGGTGGACGCCACACTCGGGCTGGCCGACATGGTGGACGACCTCCGGGCGCTGCTGGTCACGCTCGGCCTGGCCGACCGCGGCGCCGTCAACGCGGCGGGCTGGTCGCTGGGCGGCGGCGTGCTGTGGAAGTACGCGCTGGCCTACCCCGATGACCTGGCCTCGCTGACCATGGTGGCGCCGCTGTCACCGTGCGGGTTCGGCGGCACGAAGGGCGCCGGCGGCCAGCCGTGCTTCGCCGACTTCGCGGCGACCGGCGGCGGGACGGCGGCACCGGAGGTCTACCAGCGCTTCGCCGACGGCGACCGCTCCGAGGACAACCCGATGACCAGCCCGCGGGTGATCCTGCGCGAGTTCTTCGGGCCGCGCGCGAACGTGGCCGGCGTCGACGAGGAGTTCCTGCTGGATGAGGTGCTGCGCACCCGGACCGGCGCGGACTTCAACCCGGGCGACTCGGTCACGTCGCCGAACTGGCCCGGCGTGGCGCCGGGGACCCGCGGCCTGTTCAACGCCATCTCGCCGAAGTACTACAACGCGACGGCCTTCGCCGGGCTGGCCCGCAAGCCGCCGCTCACCTGGGTCCGCGGCGGCCAGGACCAGGTCATCTCCGACACGTCGATGTTCGACCTGGGTCAGCTGGGCAAGCTCGGCGCCGTTCCCGGCTGGCCCGGCGAGGACGTGCTGCCGCCGCAGCCGATGGACACCCAGACCCGGGCGGTCCTGGACGCCTACCGCGCCGCCGGCGGGACGGCCGAGGAGATCGTCCTGCCCGGCGCCGCGCACGGCATGCCGGTCGAGGTCCCGGGCCTGGTCGCGGCGGCCATCACCGCCCGGCTCGTCCGCTGAGCTAGAAGTCCGGGACAGGCGGCAGCGGACCGGCGACATTGCGGGCCAGGCCCGCGCCGTCTGACCGGCCGAGCAGCCAGGCCAGCAGCTCCGCCTCAGTCCCGGTGATCTCGCCGCTGCCGCCGGCGCCGCCGCCCAGGCGGAACGACCGGCCGGTGTCCGCCGCCCGCAGCCGACCGCTCAGCCGCGGCGCCTCCTCGGCGACCTGCCGGGTCACCTCTCCGAGCATCTCCCCGGCCCAGGCGGCCGGCCAGTCAGCCGGGCCGAACCCGAGATTCAGGTCCACGTGATGAATCTGCACCTCGGTCAGCCGGGCGGGCGGGACGCCTGCGGCCGGGCCGGAGTGGCCGCTCGTCCAGGTCACCTGATGCTCCCACGCATCCGCGGGCATCAGGGCGGCCGCCTGCAGGAACGCGGCTGCTGTCGCCCGCAGGTCGGCCACCAGGGCCGCGGCCGGGCGGCCCGCGCCGGCCTCGATGGCCGCCGCACGCTCCTCGGCACTGCGGTACTGATAGCCGGGCACGCCGGCGCGGGCCCCGTTCAGCAGCCGGGTGCCGCCCTCGGCGTTGCGGGCCAGGTGAGTCAGTACGTGGCCGCGGGTCCAGCCGGGCAGCAGAGACGGCCCGCGGGCCAGCTCATCGGTCAGCCCGCGCGCATCCGCGATCAGGCTGGCAGTCGCATCGGCCAGGTCTTCCAGCAGACCGCTGAGCGATGACACACATCCTCCTGTCCCGGCGGCCCGCCCGTCGCCGACCAGTCTGGCGTAAGCCGGCGGGCAGCACGCCGGACCAGAGCGTACTATGTAGTTGTAATACGACTACGCTCTGTTACTTATTGCCGTAATCCGGCAACCAGTGGCGGAACTTTCTGGCCACGGCGACTCTCTCCCTTCCGGCGGCCGGAAGCAATACTAGAAGGCAAGGAGGCCTGCGGAGTCATTCCGCACGACCACCAAGGAGAGAGGAAGATGACCAGCTTCGGCACACCACAGGGATCGTCCGGCGCACAGCCGGGCGGCTCTGACCCGCAGCCCGGAGGGATGCGAGTCGCCGGCTTTCAGATCCGGTTCACCGGCGGCGCATTCATCCTGGCCGCGTTTGTCATCCTGGCCGCGTCGATCAGCCTGCCGCAGTACGCCGGCGGCCGGACGACGGCGGCCTACATTGCCGCCGGCGTGGCAATCGCCATCCTGATGCTGGCCAGCCTCGCGCTGCACGAGCTCGGGCACGCGCTGGCCGCACGCCGCCGCGGCGTGTCCATCCGCGAGATCATCATCGGCTTCGCCGGCGGGACGGCGCACGGCGCCGGAGACGGCGAGCTGACCGGCCCGAAGGCACAGTGGCGGGTGGCCGCAGCCGGCCCGGCGGTCAGCCTGACGCTGGCCGCGATCACCGGCGGGGCCGCGGCCGCGCTGGCCGTGACCGGCGTCGAGGAACTGGTCATGCTGATCCTGGCCAGCGTCGCCGTGATCAACGCGGCGGTCGGGGTCCTCGGCCTGCTGCCGGGGCCGGCCCGGATGGCAGCCGGATCGTCCGGGCGCTGGCCTGGGCGCGCACCGGCGACCCGGCCCGCGCCGGGGTAACCGCCTCCCGCGCCGGGCAGATAACCGGCCTGGCACTGGTCGCGGGCGGGCTGACGCTGATCGCGATCGGCTTCATCGCCGGCCTGTGGGTGACCCTGATCGGCATCATGGCCTACGCCAGCTCCCGGTCCGAGCTGCGCCAGCAGCGATTCTCCGCCGTGCTGGCCGGGCTGCGCGTCCGCGACGTGATGCAGCCGGTCGAGCCGGGCAGCGAGGCCCAGTCCTGGCAGACGGTGGCCGCATTCCTCGACGAGCACGGCCTGGGCGCGCACGCCGCCGCCCCGGGTGCCGCGCGTCCCGGGGCCGCGCGCTTCGGCATGCCGGGCGCGACGGCCACGGCCTTCGCGCTGCGCGAGTGGGATGGCGAGCCGGGCGGCCTGCTGACGCTGAGCCAGCTCGCCGCGGTGCCGGAGGACCGGCGCGTGGTGACCCGGCTGCGGGAGGTCGCCACCCCGATGGGTCACCTGGTCACCGCGATGCCGGACGAGCAGCTGACGGACGTGCTGCCGCGGATGTCGGTGCTGCCGCGCATCCCGGCGGCCATGCACACCGCCGGGCACGCCCTGGTGCTGAGCCCCGACCGGTCGATCGTCGGCCTGCTGACGCCCGCTGACCTGAGCCGGGCTGGCCAGTTCGGGGCGCTGCGCCGCAGCGGCGACCCGGCGCCGTCGGGTATGGCCGGCACCCGGTTCTGAGCCGCCGCGACGCTGAGGGTGTCCCGCGGGCCACGCCGGCGGGACACGCCGGAGGAGACCCATCATGTTGGTACACGCCATCCTGGTGACGACGACGTACCAGGTCACAGCCGCGCGGGGCCGGCAGGCGGCCGGGGCCAGCCGCCCGGCGGCCGGCCCGCCCGCTCGCGCAGGGGCAGCCCGACCGGCGGCAGCCCGCGCGACGGCAGCCCGGGGCCGGCGCTGGCGGAATCGCACAGATCACCGCCTCGGCAGCGTCGCTGGCCAGCCGGGCCGCCAGCCGGGCCGCCCGCGCGGCGGCCTTCGCTGGCTTTCGCACCGCCAGTGGCGGATTCCGCGGGGAGATGTCAGCCGGTGGCTTCGCCTCAGCGGCTCATGGACGCCGGCATGAACGTCATCTTCCTGCGCCAGGGACCGGAAACGCGGCCCGCCGGCCAGCGTGACGACGACGCCAGCGGCGTGACCCTGGCCTTCGCCGTCGATGACGGGGACGGCGAGCTGGCCCGGCTGGCGGACGAGCGGGCTCCGGTCAGTACGCCGCTGACCGCCGGGGACCGGGGCGAGCGGGCCTTCCAGGTCCGTGACCGCAGCGGGGTCATCGTCCAGCTCCTGGACTGGAACGCCTCAGCCGGCGACTGACCGGCCCCGGCACCGGCCGCAGGGCCGCCCAGCAGCTACGTTGACAGCAGCCCGGTGGCCGCAGGGCGAAGAGTTTGCGTCACCCGTGAACCAAACTCTTCACCTTGACGCCAGTCCCGCAGGACCGCCAGCGCCACCGCAGGCGTACCGACTGGAGGGAGCAGCTGTGACCGCGACAGAGCCCGCCCCCCGGCCCCGCAAGACAGGGGTCCGCGCGGCCGCCCGCAGCCTGGCGGACCGCGACCCGGTCGTGGCCGGGCTGCTCGCCGAGTTCGGGCTGCCCTCGCTGCCCGCGCCGGACGGCACCCCGTTCGAGGCGCTGGTCCGGTCCATCACCTACCAGCAGCTCGCCGGGGCTGCCGCCCGCGCGATCCACGGCCGGCTGATCGCGCTGATGGACGGCGAGGTCACTCCGGAACGGCTGGCCGCCGCCACTGACCAGCAACTGCGCCAGGTCGGCATGTCCGGCAGCAAGACCCGCTCGCTGCACGACCTGGCGGCCAGGGTGCTCGACGGCACGGTCGTCATCGAGCCGCGGCGGCTGGCCCGGCTCAGCGACACCGACATCGTGACCCGGCTGTCGGCCGTGTACGGCATCGGGCGCTGGTCGGCGGAGATGTTCCTGATGTTCCACCTCCGGCGGCTCGACATCTGGCCGGTCGGCGACCTCGCGGTGCGCAAGGGCTTCGCCGCGGCGTGGGAGATCCCGGTGCCGACGCCGAAGCAGCTGGATGCGCTCGGCGAGCCCTACCACCCGTACCGGAGCATCGTCGCGTGGTACTGCTGGCGGGCCGCACAGCGCTATGCCGGCTCGGCCGCCTCCGCCGTGACGGCCTGAGGGCCGGCGTAGGCGGGCAGGTCCCGCATCCGCCGCAGCGGGGACCAGAAGACCGGCAGGAACGACAGCGCCTGCCCGGCCGCGGCGATCAGCAGCGTGGCGCGCACGCCCAGCGCCGAGCCGAGCACGCCGCCGAGCACGCCGCCCAGCGGCATCGTGCCCCAGACCAGGAACCGCATCGTGGCGTTCATCCGGCCCAGCAGCCCCGGCGGGGTCAGGCCCTGCCGGAAGCTGACCTGCGTGATGTTGTAGACGACAATGGCGATCCAGACCACCACCTGGGCGGCGGCCAGCAGCGCCAGCGTCCAGTCCCGGCGGGCGAACGGGGCTGCGAACGCGCCCGGCCCGATGGCCGCGGCGGCGATCCAGATGGCCGGGCCCTGGCCGAGCCAGGCGGCCACCCGGCTGGCGATCAGGGAGCCGATCAGCCCGCCGACCGCAGCGGTCGAGGTGATCAGCCCGATGATCCCGGCCGGCACGTGCAGGTCGCGGGCCAGCAGGACGTACAGGACGGCGACGGTCATCGAGCTGAACAGGTTGCACAGCCCGGTGCTGGCCGCGATCGCGCGCAGCACCGGGTTGCCGGTCACGAAGCGCAGCCCCTCGGCGATCTCCCGGCCCAGGTGCGCGCCCGGGGCGCGCACCGGACGCGGCGGCCGGGCCGGGATGGCCGCCACCCACGCCGCCGACCACACGAAGCTCAGCGCATCGGCCAGCACCGCGTACGGCGCGGTGAGCAACTGAACCAGCAGGCCGCCCAGGCCCGGCCCGGCGATCTGGCTGACCGACTCGCTGCCCTGCAGCCTGGCGTTGCCCTCGACCAGATGCTCGCGGCCGACCAGCTCCGGCAGGCAGGACATGTAGGCGACGTCGAAGAAGACCGTGCTGGCCCCGGCTAGCAGCGCCACCGCGTAGAGCTGCCCGATGGTCAGGACGCCCAGCCAGCTGGCCAGCGGGATCGAGCCCAGCGCGGCCGCGCGGATCAGGTCGTTGACGATCAGCACGGACCGGAACCGCATCCGCTCCACCCAGGCGCCGGCCGGCAGCCCGATAACCAGGAACGCGGCGGTCTCGAACGCCGTCAGCAGGCCGACCTGGAACGTCGTCGCGTGCACGACCAGGATGGCCACCAGCGGCAGCGCCAGCTGGCTGACGGTTGAGCCGAGCTGGCTGACGGTCTCCCCGATCCACAGCCGCCGGAAGCCCGGATGGTGCCAGAGCCCGCCGCGCCGCCGGACCGGGCCGCCGCCGGTCTCCGGGCCGCCACTGGCCGCGGAGCCGGGTTCCTGAGTGTCCACCCGCACAGCGTCAGCTAAGTGATTGGGTTTTGTCAATCAGTTAAGGTTCTGATCATGACCGAGCGCAGAGCGGCGACCGATGCCGAAGCCCGGGCCCTGGCATCCACGCTGCGGCTGCGGATTCTGCGCATCTGCCTGGGCGAGCCGCGCACCAACAAGGAGATCGCTGACATCCTGCACCGCGACCCGGCCAGCGTGCTGCATCACATCCGCACCCTGGTGCGCACCGGGTTCCTGGAGCCGCAGGACCAGCGGCGCGGCACCCGCGGCGCCCGCGAGGTGCCCTACCTGGCGACCAAGAAGTCCTGGCACCTCAGCACGCCCGCCCAGGGCTCGATCATGCTGGACACCTTCCTGGAGGAGATCGGCCTGGTCCCGGCTGAGGACGTGGACACCACCCGGCTGGGCCTGCGGCTGCCGCCGGCGGACCTGGCCGGGTTCCGCGACCGGCTCATCAGCCTGCTTGACGAGTACAGCGACCGCGTCGATGACCTGGATGCCCCGGCCTGGTCGGTGTTCATCGCGATCCACGCCGACCCCAACCGCCTCGGGCCCGGCGCGGCGCCGGCCCCGGAAGAAGGCTGACCCGTGCAGCGCGTGGTGATCACCGGCTGCGCCGGGAGCGGCAAGTCCACCCTGAGCCGGCAGCTCGCGGCCCGCACCGGCCTGCCGCTGGTCGAGCGGGACGCCCTGGGCCCGCTCGGCTCGGCCGAGTACCTGGCCGCTCTCACCGAGATGGCAGCCCGGCCGGCCTGGATCCTGGACGCCGCTCCGTACTACGCCGACGACCTGGTCTACCCGGTGGCCGACACCATCGTGATCCTCGACTACCGCAAGCCCGTGGTGCTGTGGCGGGTGCTGCGTCGGACGCTGCGCATCGAGCTGACGCGCCGGCCGGCCGGAGCGCACCGGCCGCAGGGCCTGGCCGCCCTGAGCGATCCCGGCCACCCGGTCCGGTGGGCCTGGACCTCGCACGCGGCCCGCCGCCGCGAGGGCGTTAGCCTCATGGACTGCCCGGACCTGGCCGGCACCCGCCGGCTGCGCCTCACCCGCCCCGTCCAGGCCCGGCGCTGGCTGCGGCGCATGCCGAATGCGGCGAGCCCCGGCGCCACCGAGTGAAAGAGGAACATGACCAGCGTCACCGGATTCTCCGCCATCCCCCCGACCACCCTGGCTGACCTGCTCAGCCGTGAGCAGGTCATGGACACCGGCATCCGGCCGCTGTGGCCCGGCATGCCTCGGGCAGCCGGGCCGGCGTTCACCGTGCGCTGCCCGGCCGGGGACAACCTCATGCTGCACGCGGCCATCTACCGGGCCGAGCCCGGCTCGGTCATCGTCGTCGAGTCCGGCGACGTCGACTACGCCCTGGCGGGCGGCAACGTGTGCGCCGTCGCCCAGCGCAACGGCGTCGCTGCGTTCGTGCTCGACGGGTTGATCCGCGACGTGGCCGAGGCGCGGGAGCTGGGCTTCCCGGTCTTCGCCCGCGGCGTCATCCCGATCCCCGGCACCAAGACCGCCGTCACGCCGCTCGGCGAGCCGGTCCGGTGCGGCGGCGTGACCGTGCATCCCGGTGACATCGTGGTCGCCGATGAGGAAGGCATCGTCGTCACCCCGCACGCCCGCCGCGAGCAGGTGCTGCGCGACGCCCTGGCCCGGCTGGCGAAGGAGGCCAGCGAGTCCCTGGACGACTGGGAGGCCGCGCACCGCGCCCGCATCGACAAGATCCTGGCCGGCAGCGGCTTCCCCGGCTGACCAGCGGCTGAGCCGCTCACCGGGACCAGGCAGAGGCAGCGCTGCGGGCGTGGGCGGACCGGCCCCTGGCGCGGACCGCCTCAGGTGTAGCTGTGCGCCTCATCGGGGTAACTGCCCCCGGCCACCTCGGCGGTGTACCGGCTGACCGCGTCGGTCAGGATCCCGGCCAGGTCGGCGTACTGCTTCACGAACCGTGGCAGCCGGCCGGTGGTCAGCCCGGCCAGGTCCTGCCACACCATGATCTGCGCGTCGCAGTGCGGGCCCGCCCCGATGCCGACCGCGGGTACCCGCAGCTCCGCCGCCACCCGGCGGCCCAGCTCGGCCGGCACCGACTCCAGCACCACCGCGAACGCGCCCGCCGCCTCCAGCGCCAGCGCATCCTCGACCAGCCGGTCCCCCGCCGCGCCGCGGCCCTGCACCCGGCGCATGCCGCCCAGCACGTTCACGCTCTGCGGGGTCAGCCCGAGGTGCCCCATGACCGGGATCCCGGCGCCGGTCAGCGCGCGGACCTGCGGCACGACCGCGCGGCCGCCCTCGAGCTTCACGGCCTGGGCGCCGCCGGACTTCAGGTGCCGGACCGCGTTGCGCAGCGCCTCGTCCGGGCCGCTCTGGTAGCTGCCGAACGGCAGGTCGGCGACGACCAGCGCCGTCCGGGTACCGCGGACCACCGCCTGCACCATCGGGATCAGCTCGTCCATGGTGACCGGAACCGTGTCCGGGTACCCCAGCACCAGCTGCCCGCCGGTGTCGCCGACCAGGATCGCGCGGATCCCGGCCCGCTCGAACAATCCCGCGGTCAGCGTGTCGTAGCTGGTGAGCATGGCCCAGCGCGCACCGCGGTCGGTGGCTGCCTGCAGGTCGCGCACCGTGATCCGGCGGTCGGCGGCCAGCCTGATTCAGACATGGGACTTCCTTCCTGGTCGCCACCATCACGGTTGGCGCCATACGCAATTCCGGCGAACTGCGCCCGGCCCGATCATCTGTCATCAGCGGGGCGTCGTCCACGCCCGGCGCCGGCCCGCGACGGGCCGGCCCGGCCGGATCCGGCAGCCGTTCCGCCATTTATGCACGCGGTGTACACAGCCGCCGACACACGGCTTACACAACTGGCCCTTAATTTTCCCTCGTGGCATTCCTGTCTGCTTGTGATCGCGTGCCGGTGCCGGGGCCCGGGCGGCCCTCCCGGCTGGGCCCGGAGGGTTGTCGGTGAGAGTTCGGATCGTCGAGATCGGGCTACTCGGCCCGATCGAGGCACATGATGGTGACGGCACCCGCCTGGTGATCCCCGGCGGCCGGCCGCTGACCCTGCTGGCGCTGCTGCTGACCCGCCGCGGCATGGTCGTGTCCCCCGACTTCGCCGCCGCCGCGCTGTGGCCGGACCGGCCGCCCAAGGATCCGGACAACGCGCTGCAGCTCGCGGTCTCCCGGCTGCGCAAGGCGATCGGCGGCGCCGACAGCCGGCCCGCCGCGCCCGGTCACGGCGTCATCGCCAGCGTGCCGGGCGGGTACGTCATGCGGCTGCCGGTCGGCTGGACCGATGCCGATCAGTTCGAGAGCCTGGCCGACGCGGGCCGCGCCCAGCTGTCCCGCGGCGAGGCTGACGAGGCGGCCGGGACCCTGCGCCGCGCCCTGGGCCTGTGGCGCGGGCCCTGGCCGACGTCCGCGCGGAGCCGTTCGCCCAGGCCGCCATCGAGCGCCTGGACCGGCTGCGGGTCACGGCTCTCGGCGACCGGATCGATGCCGACCTGGCCCTCGGCCGCCACGACACGGTGACCGGCGAGCTGGAGGCCCTGGCCGTGCAGTTCCCGCGGCAGGAGAAGTTCCGGGCCCAGCTGACGCTCGCCCGCGAGGCGTGCGGCCGCCCGGTCAGCTAGCCCGCCTGCTCCGCTGGCCCCTGCGAGCCGGCGCGAGGACCGCGCCCAGCAAGCCCGGGAACGAGGCTTCGAGTTCTGCCGTGCGCAGCACGTTGAGGGCCTGCCCGCCCTCCCGGTGGGTAACGATGACGCCGGCCTCGCGCAGGACCCTGAAGTGATGGCTGAGGGTGCTCTTGGCCACCGGGGCGTCGAACCGGCCGCAGGCGATGGCCGTGGCTGACTCACTGAGCTGCCGGACGAGGTCCAGGCGCACCGGGTCCGCGAGGGCGTGCAGGACAGCGGTGACCTCCAGCGCAGCAGGGGCCAGCGGGTCCGGCGTCATGGTTGCCTCCTCGCCAGCCAGGTTACTATTTCGTTCGACGATCGTCGAACAAGCCGTAGAGTTGTTCTATGACTATCGAACAACGTCGGGGCGTCGTGGCGCTGGCGCTGATCGCGGCGTTCATGGTTTTCGTTGACGGCACGATCGTGAACATCACACTCGCCCAGCTCGCCGCGCATCTGCAGGCCTCGCGCGCCGAGCTGGAATGGGCGGTCAACTCCTACACCCTGTCCTTCGCCGCAGTGCTGCTCGGCGCGGGCGCCATCACCGACGCGCTGGGCGCCCGGCGGGCCTTCGTGGCGGGACTGCTGGTGTTCACCGCGTCCTCCGCGGTGTGTGCGGCGGCCAGCTCCATGCTGATGCTCAACGTCGCCCGGCTGGTGCAGGGCGCGGGCTCGGCGCTGCTGCTGCCCAGCGCGCTTGTCCTGGCCACGGCAACGGCGGCCGACGAGCGGGCGCGGCACCGCCTGGTCGGCTGGTGGGCCGCCGCCGGAGGTGCCGGGATGGCGGCCGGGCCGCTGCTGGGCGGGGCGCTCGTCGCGCTCGCGAGCTGGCGTGCCGTATTCGCGGTCAACGTCGTCATCGGAATCCCGGCCGCCGCCTGGAGCCTGCGCTCGATGCCGGCCATCGCCCGCCGCAGCCGGCGCCCCGACATCGCCGGCATGGCCGCCGCGACGGTACTGATCGGCGGGCTGGTCTTCACGCTCATCCAGGCTCCCGCGCAGGGCTGGCTGAGCCCCGCGGTCATCGCCGCGGCCGTGCTAGCTGCCGCCGGGCTCGTCGCCTTCGCCCGGGCCGAGCGGTCCGCCCGCGCGCCGGTGCTGCCTCGCGGCATCTATGCCGACCGCAGGTTCACCGCCACTGCCGCGCAGGGCGCGCTGTTCAACTTCGCCTTCTACGGGCTGCTGTTCGCGATGAGCCTGATGCTCCAGCAGGGCCGCGGCCTCAGTGCGCTGGCCAGCGGGCTGATGTTCCTGCCCCTGACCGGCCTCATCTCGATCGGCAGCATCTGCGCCGCCCCGCTGGCGCAGCGCGCCGGGCGTCGCGCTGTCCTGGGCATCGGCCAGGCTGTCCTGGCTGCCGCACTCGTCGCGGCGGCGTGGGCCAGCACGTTGTCCGCGCTATGGCCGCTTGCTGCTGCCCTGGTGCCCGCGGGGTTCAGCTCGGGGCTGCTGGTGCCGACCATGACCTCACAGTCCATCGCCGCGGTCGAGCCCGCCCTGCACGGCGCCGCGTCCGCAGCGTTCAACAGCTCGCGGCAGATCGGCGCGGCTGTCGGCGTCGCCGCGTTCGGTCCGCTGCTGGGGGCCGCGCACGACCTCCGGGCCGGGTTCATCACCTGCGTAGCCGCCGGCGCCGCGGCCACCACGGCCGCTCTCGT
Source organism: uncultured Actinomycetota bacterium (assembly GCA_963780555.1). Classification (GTDB taxonomy): domain Bacteria; phylum Actinomycetota; class Actinomycetes; order Streptosporangiales; family Streptosporangiaceae; genus DASUBV01. Next base: position 3,654,621 of record CAWACD010000002.1, read on the forward strand.
GCTGACTGCCCTCGCCCGGCCGGCTGCCGCGCCGGAGCGCGCCGTCCGCCAGGAGTCGCGCAGCGCCGCGGGCGCCCGCAGCGCCGGGCCCTGCCCGCGCTAGCCCGCCGCCTCGGCGCGCTCCGGCGCGTCCGCCGGCAGCTCCTCGATCGTCGTGTCCGCGTGCGCGCAGGCCCGCTGGCAGAGCCCGGTGACCTGCGCCCGGGACTCCGCCGCGGGAGCCCGGAAATCGACGTTGGGCTCGTCCTCGCGGCCGTCCCAGGGCAGCGGCTCGCCGAAGGGCCAGGCCGAAAGTGTCGCCGAAGTACCCGAGCTCCACCGCGGTCAGGGTCTAGGCGGGGACGAGCCAGCCAGTGAGCTCGGCGAGGCCGGAGATGTGAGCGTGGTCGCCGTTGCCGGCGCACAGCCCGAGCGGATCGAGGTGCACCGGGAACAGCCCGGCCGCGCGAGCGCCGGTGACATCGAACCGGACCGTATCCCCCACGTACACGCAGCGGCCCGGCTCGGCCTGCAGGGCGTCCAGCGCGAACCTGAAGATCGCCGGGTCGGGCTTCTCCACCCCGACGACGCCGGAGTCGACGACGGTGGCGACCCGGGTCATCCCGGTGCCGCTGACCGAGCAGATCCCGCAGGCCGCCAGCTGCTGCTCGACCACTCCGGTGGAGTTCGAGACGATGGCCAGCTGATACCCGCCCGCCGCCAGCGACGTCAGCGCCCCGGCGGCGCCGTCGGCGGCCAGCCACGGCGAGCTGATCACGTCCTCGATCAGCGGCCCGGCCGCGTCGAGCTGGCTGCCGGGGACCCCGAGCGCGGCCGCCAGCTCGCGGCGCGCCGCGGGCCAGTTATTGTCGGGCCAGTGTTCCTGGGCCAGGTTGGCGACGTAGTAGGCGCGGATCCAGTCCCCGGCGGCGCACTCATGGCCTAGCTCGCGCAGCAGTGCCTGCAGGCCGGCCTCGCCGTCCGGGACCAGCAGGACCCCGCCCGCGTCGAAGACCACCGCGTCGATCGCGTCGCGGTCTGGCCACTGCGAGGAAGTCATCGCCGTCTACTGTACGGGCGGCCAGCCGGGCCGTCGCTGCACGCTGACAGCCGGCTCACGACCGTCGGCTAGGCGAACTGGGTGAGCGAGAGGGTGTTGCCGTCCGGGTCGGAGAACCAGGCCACCTGGTCACCGCCGGGCGTCGTCCAGACGCCGTTCTCGTCCTGGTCCATGCCGTCGTAGCGGGTGAACCGCACGCCGCGGGCGGCCAGCTCCCGGGCGGTTGCCTCGATGTCGGCGACCCGCCAGCCGAGCACGGTGTAGCCGGGCCGGGCGACCTGCTCGACGGCGGTCACGCGCAGCATCGTGCCGCGGGCGTCGAAGACGCAGGCGAAGTCGGTGTCCTGCGTCACGGTCAGGCCGAGGACCTGCTCGTAGAACTCGCGCGCCCGGCGCAGGTCAGCCGTCGCGGCGAACGCGACCAGGTCGCTGGATCCCAGCATGATGATCCCCCGTTACTGATGAACGTCCCGGTGACGGGCCTGCGGCGAACCTAGCAGCGCCCCCGGGCGGCCTCCGGCGGGCACGCGCTACCAGCGGAACTCGAACGTCGCCGGCCTCGACCTGCTCGATGAACTCGGCCAGGCTGGGCACCTGCGGCAGGGCGTCGTCCCAGCCTTCACCGGTGATGTCGATGAGCACGACCGGCGCGGTCTCGCTGCGGATGTCGGCGGCCAGGATCTCGCGGCTGCCGTCGGTGCCGAGGATGAGCACGCCGGGCAGCCCGGCGCCGGCCTCGTTGCGCGCGTCCAGGACTTCCACTGACTGGTCGGGCGTGTACAGCCACAGGTAGCAGCCGCTGCGCAGCCAGCCGCGGGCGAACCAGGACGGCCCGGTCAGGTAGTCGCGCCACGCCCCGGGCAGCTGCTCGTCCAGGACGCCGGCCATCCGGGTCACCTCCGCGCCCGAGACCGGGCCGAGGTACCGGGCCTCCTCCCGGATAGCCCCGTCGATGCTGGCGTTCAGCCGGGCCAGGTCGCCGGCCGGGATCTCGTACGCCGCCGCCTGCGGGCCGGCGCCGGCCCCGGCACCGGGCGGCGGAGGGTACTGGCCCAGGAACTCGCGGCGCACCTCCAGCCGGGTCAGGTAGCCGACGCCGTCGCGGGGCACGTTCTGGGCCCGGGTCACCGCCGTCGCCCGCTCGCGGTCCAGCACCGGCCGGAATGCCGGGCGACCGGGCAGCTGCGGCCAGGACCGCCAGCCCGAGTCTGCGATCGCGTCCAGCTCCGCCTGCCCGGCTGCCGACCACAGCGTGACCGTGTCGCCAGCCGCCCCCTCTGCGCGCATACCCATCAGGGTAGGACCACGGCCCGCAAAACGGGCCGGGACGAGCAGGCCAGTCCATCCGAGACCAGTGCGCCTCGCCGGCCAGCAACGATGGCGCCGCGCCGGGGTTACGATCCTCGCGTGAGCGCCGAGATGGCCGGCGGCCCGGGGCCCGCCGGCGGCACTGTCGTGATCCGGCAGAGCCATGCCCAGCGCGAGGGGCTGTTCGGCGGGCTGGTCGCGGTCTTCGTGCTGGCCTTCGCCCGCGGCTTCCCCGGGGCGTCCACCACCAGCGGGAAGGTCGCCGTCACCATCTTGTGCGCGGGCCTGGTGATCCTGATCGCGGCCGGCTGGATCAATATGCTGCGCCACCCGCCGCGCCTGGAGATCTCCGGCCCGGCCATCTCTTACATCGACGGCAAGGGCAAGGTGACCACGCTGTCGCGCGAGTCGGGCGACGAGCTGCGGTTCGTGAGCACCGGCAGCGGCCGCTACCGCAGCCGGGGCATGATGGTGTCCGGGTCCGCCACCGTCTTGCCGCTGCCGTTCTTCAGCGCCCGCCAGGTGCGCGAGCAGACCACGGCCTGCGGCTGGCAGTTCCGCAGCGGCCGCCGCTCCCGCGGCTAACCTGGCCAGATGGCCTATGACGCGCAGACCGCCGAGCGGGTGCGCCGCGCGCTCGCGGGCCGTCCGGGTATCGAGGAGAAACGGATGGTCGGCGGGCTGTCGTTCGCCACCGGCGGCAGCATGTGCTGCGGCGTGACCGGCGCAGCGCTGATGGTGCGCGTCGGGAAGGCCGGCCTGGCGCAGGCCCTGGCGCAGCCGCATGTGCGGCCGATGACGCTGGGCAGCCGCACGCTGTCGGGCTTCATCTGCGTCGACCCGGCCAGCGCGCTGACCGACGCCGAGCTGGCCGCCTGGGTGCAGCGCGGCATCGACGTGGCGGCTCAGCTGCCGCCTGCCCGGCGCCGCCCCGGCCGGGCCTAGCCAGCCGACCAGGGCTGCCAGGCCGGCCGGTGGCTAGCCGGGGAACGGCGGCCGCGGCAGGCCCAGGTGGTCGCGCAGGGTGACCCCGGCGTACTCGGTGCGGGCGATGCCACGGCGCTGCAGCAGCGGCACGACCTCGTCCACGAACGTGGTCAGCTCGCCCGGCAGGATGTTCGGCATGATCGTGAACCCGTCGCAGGCACCCGCCTCCCACCAGCTGGCCATGAGCTCGGCCATGCCCTCGGGCGTGCCGGTGTAGTCCAGGCCGCCGGGCAGCGCCGACAGCTTCGAGGCCACCGCGCGGAACGTGGTGGTCTCCTGCGTGACCAGCTGGTAGATCGACGCGCCGAAGCTGGTCTTGGGCGCGCCAGCCAGCAACTCCGGCGGGAACGGCGCGTCGGGGTCAATGGTCGCCGGATCCAGGCCGGCCAGGCTGGCCAGGTTCTTCCAGCGGAACTCGCCGCTGGCCGCGCCCTCCAGCTCGGCCTTCCGGGCCTGCGCCTCGGCCTCGGTGCCGGCGAGCAGGAACGACAGGCCCGGCAGCACCCGCACGTGATCAGGGTCGCGCCCCGCTTCCGCGGCCAGCGACCGGAGCCGGTCCCGGAACTCGATCCCGGGCGGGATGTCGCTCAGCGGGGTGAACACCGCGTCGGCGTACTTCGCGGCCAGTCCCATGCCGGCGGGCGAGGCCCCGGCCTGGGTGAGCAGCGGATGACCCTGCGGCGAGCGCGGGAACGGCAGGAAGCTGGCCACGTCAAAGTGCGGGCCGTGGTGCCGGGGCGGGTGCAGCCGCGCCGGGTCGGCCCACTGCCCGGTCTCCCGCGAGACCGTCATGGCCCCGTCTTCCCAGCTGTCCCACAGGCTCAGCACGACCCGCACGTACTCATCGGCCCGCTCGTACCGGTCGGCCCGCGGCGGGTGCGGCTGGTCGCCGAAGTTCCCGGCCGCGGCCGGGTCCACGGTGGTGACGATGTTCCAGCCCGCCCGGCCGCGGCTGAGGAAGTCGAGCGTGGCCACCCGGCGGGCCACGTCCCACGGGTAGCTGTAGGTCGTGGACACCGTGGCGATCAGCCCGACCTGCTCGGTGACCGCCGCGACCGCCGACAGCAGCTGCAGCGGGTCGAACCCGGCGCCGGGCAGGAACTCGGACCGGAACTCGGCGTTGCCGGGGCTGTCGGGCAGGAAGATCGAGTCCAGGATGCCGCGCTCGGCGGTCCGGGCCAGCTCCGCGTAGTGCCGCACGTCCAGCACCGCCGCCGGGTCGGACGGCCCGGCGATCCAGGCCGACTCGTGGTAGCCGGAGTTACGCAGGTAAGCGTTCAGGGTCAGGAACCGGCGCGTATCGCTGCTCATGTGCATCCACCCTAGCCAGGCCCGCCGACAGCCGGCGGCGGCCCGGCCCCGGCCTCAGCGGGCGGCGGTCCAGGCCACCGGCAGCCGCTTGACGCCGCGCTGGAAGTTCGACCGCAGGAAGGCCGGCTCGCCCGCGTACTGCAGCACCGAGGTGCGGGCCAGCAGCTCGGCGAACAGCGCGCGCACCTGCATCCGGGCCAGCTGCGCGCCCAGGCAGAAGTGCGGCCCGTGCCCGAACACCAGGTGCGGGCCGGGCGGCCGCCGGATGTCGAAGGTGTCCGGGTCGGCGAAGACGGTCTCGTCGCGGTTGGCCGCGGCGAACGAGACCACCACCTTGTCGCCCGCGCGGACGCTCTGGCCGCCCAGCTCGCAGTCGCGGCTGGCCGTCCGCCGGAACGTCATGACCGGCGTCCACCAGCGCAGCATCTCCTCCACCGCGGCCGGCAGCAGGCCCGGATCGGAGCGCAGCTCGCGCTGCGCATCCGGATGCTCCAGCAGCGCGATGCAGGCCCCCGGCAGCCCGTTGCGGAGTGTCTCGTTGCCGGCCACCGCGAACAGCCAGAACATGTTCTCGAACTCTTCAGCAGTAACGCCGTGGCCGTCCTCGTCGGCCTGCGCCAGCAAGACCGACATGACGTCGGGGCCGGGATGACTTCTCTTGTGCTGCGCGAGCAGGTGCGCGTAGGCGTAGAGGTCGGGCATCCCGCCGCGGGTGCGCGGGTCCGGCATCCGGCCATCGGCGTCCGGGGCCGGCCGCAGCGCGAGTGCCTCGCGCGCCATCGGCGTGCCGGAAGACGGATCGAACTCGGCCGAGCCGGCGTAGTCCGGGTCCTGGTAGCCGATCACCCGGTTGGACCAGTCGAACAGCAGCCAGCGATCCTGCTCGGGCACGCCGAGCACATCGGCCAGCGTCAGCAGCGGCAGGTCGGCGGCCAGGTCCCTGGCGAAGTCGCAGCTGCCCCGCGGCCCGGTCAGCACCCGCTCGCACAGCTGCCGCGCGTGGCCGCGGATCCGGTCCTCCAGAGCGGCCACCGCGCGCGGGGTGAACGACCGGGCCAGCATCCGCCGCAGCCGCCCGTGGTCGGGCGGGTCCATGTTCAGCATCATCTGGCGGGTGTAGCGCAGCGCCTCAGGGGTGGCCGGGTCGCGGATCTGGGTGGCACCCAGCCAGGAGGAGAACAGCTGCGGCTGGCGCATGACCGACTCGACCTCGGCGTGCCGCAGCACCAGCCAGAACCCCGGCCCGGCCGGCCAGCCCAGCACCGGGATCTCCGCCGCCCAGGTCACCGCGCCGGCGCGACGCAGCCGGCCAAGCGCCGCGTAGGGCACGCCGGTCACGTACGTCTGCGGGTCGAAGACGACCTCGGTGTCGGGCCGGGCGGTGTCCGGGGCATCCTGCGGTGCCGTCATGCTCAGTCCCGTCCCAGGAACTCCTCGACCGACGCGGCCAGCGCGGCCGGGGTCTCGAACATCGGGTAGTGCCCGGCGTTCGGGATCACCTCCAGCTCGGCCTGCGGGTACAGCTGCAGCCAGGTCTGCTCCATCACCGCCGCGGACAGGGCCGGGTCGTGCTCGCCGACGATGACCTTGACCGGCGCCGGGGATCCGGCGGCCTGGCTGGCCGCGACCCTGGGCGAGAAGTCGTCTTTCGCCCACGACTCCAGATAGGCGCCGAACGCCGTCGTCTCGCTGTGGTCGAGCGAGTGCTGGACGATGTGGTCCACGAACGCCGCGGGCAGCCGGCTGCCGGTAGTGAGGCTGATGATCGCGAACCGGTTGTCCCGGCTGGCGGCGGCGCCGGAGAACAGCGCCCAGCCGTCGGCGTCGAAAGGCACGCCGTGCGCCGGGACCGGGTTGAGCCCGACCAGCCGCCGGACCCGGCCGGGAGCCTGCAGCAGAACATGCTGGATCGCCTGACCGCTCATCGAGTGGCCGACCAGCGAGAAGCGGTCCCAGCCCAGCTCATCAGCTAACGCCAGCGCGTCGGCCGCCGCCTGTTCCATGGTGAACTGGCCGGCCTCGCCGCGGCGGCTGCCGTAGCCGCGCAGGTCCATGAAGGCCCAGGTGTAGGCAGCGGTGTCCAGGAAGTCCGGCAGCGCTCCCCAGCCGCGCGCCGAGCCGAACCAGCCATGCAGGGCGAGCACCCGGTGCTCGCCGGAGCCGACTGTCACGTGCGAGCTGGCCACCGCCACCTCCCGCAGAAAACGGACGTTACTGCCGAATGTAACGCCCGCATGCGGCCCGCGTCAGCGCCCTGGCGCCCCGCGGCGGTCAGCCGCTGTCGCGCTGCCGCTTGAGCCGGCGCCAGCCGCCGGCCCGGTTGTTGGCGATGATCTGGGCGAACATGGCGCCCAGCGCCCGGGTGTTCAGGCTCTCGCCGGCGCGCACCGCGACCGTGCGCGCGGTGGCGTTGTCATGCCCGCCGGTGATGATGCCCTCGGGATCGGGCACGATCGCCCCGTCGTACAGGAAGATGCTGACGTGGTCCCGGGCGGCCAGCAGGGCGCAGATGTTGCCCTGCAGGACGAAATACGGCTGGACGGTCCGCTTGATGGTCTCGCCGACCTCGGGGTCGGCTGCGTGCACCAGGTCGCGGACCTGGCGGCACACCGCCTGCTGCCAGGCCGGCAGGGCGCCTATGTAGGCATCGACGCGCGGATCCGCGGGATACGTCATGGTCGTCCCGACACTACCCGCCGTCACCGCGGCCCGCGGGTGACCCTCGCCGCTGTCCGGGCCGTCGCCCGTGACCTGCGGTGCGCGGGGCGCAGACCGGTACCCGGCCGCGCGGGCCGGGGTGGCCACCTGGCTACGATCGCGGCATGGTTCCGGTTCAGGCTGTCCTGCTCGATCTCGATGCCACGCTCCTGGACTATGCCGAGGATTTCTGGGAGCACACCATCGGGGCCGCCGCCGCGGCGCTGGCGGGTGAGGTGCCCGGCCTGCCCGCCGCGGAGCTGGCCCGCAGCTACCGGCAGCGGTTCATCGCGCACTGGAAGACCGTCGAGGCGACCGAGTCGGCCGTGGTCCGGTCCGCGGTGGACGGGTACCCGGACTGGCGCCTGGTGTGGAGCCAGGCCCTGACCGCGCTGGGCTTCGCCGAGCCGGGGCTGGCCGACCGGGTGGCCGAGGAGTACCGCCAGGTCCGCAACCGCAGTTACCGCCTGTATGACGACGTGCTCGAGGTCCTTCCCGAGCTGCGCCGCCGGGCCGGCGCGACCGGCCTGGTCACCAACGGCGCCAGCCAGACCCAGCGCGACAAGATCGCCGTCACCGGGCTGGCCAGCTGCCTGGACGTGATCATGATCTCCGGCGAGGCCGGCGTGGCCAAGCCGGATCCGGAGATCTTTGACCTGGCCCTGGGCAAGCTCGCCGTCCCGCCTGCGGCCGCCTGGCATGTCGGGGACAGCCTGGGTGCCGACATCGCCGGAGCCCGCAACGCGGGCCTGGCCGAGGCCATCTGGATCAACCGGCCCGGTTTTCCCGCGCCGTCCGGTGCGCCCCGGCCCACCCGCGTGGTCAGCTCGCTGCGTGAACTGCTGCCGCTGCTGGACGCCTGACGAGGCCCGCGCCGTCCGGTGCTTCGTGAATGCCCCTGAGATTATCCCGGCTAAGGTTTCCCTGATTAATTCACTGCAATTTCACGCGGCCGGAACGCAACGGACGGAAAGTGTCCTGCGATAATAGCGTGACCAGTGGCAGCCAATTCACAGATGTGACTGCCGTGCCTCAGATAATCTCCGTAACCGGCTAGGCCAGCGGCAGGCCCGAGCGCCGCGCCACCATTTCCGTCTGCCGCTCAGTCTGCGCCGCACTCAGTCCTGGCTGCCGAAACAGCCGGGCATAGTGAGATATATCTCTGTCCGGGGTCTGTCCGACCCGCCATTTCGGAGTTATTCTCACATCGTGGCCTTAATTCCCAGAGGCGCTTTGAACAGTAAGCGCACGGCAACGTTTGCCATCGTCGTTTCCGTGATCGGCCTGGCGGTCATTCCGGTGCTGACTATCCCGGCGATGCTGATCGCCGGGGTCAGCTGGAAGAGCGCTCCGGCATGGACGCGACTGGCGCTCATTGCCGGCGCTGTCCTGTTCGCCGCCTACCTCCTGACCCTCAAGCCGGCGGCACCCGGCCCGCACAGCTGAGCACGTCTGCCGCCGTCCTCCCGGCGTTGCGCTTGACATACCACGCACTTTGCTTGGTATAGTTTGCAAGAACGCAAGGAGGAACCATGATCGACACCCGAGCTGTCGGCCAGGAACTGCAGGAGCAGCTCGTCGGAGCTGCCCGCAGGGGCCAGCAGCAGGCCAAGAAGGCGCAGGAGCAGGCGCGCAAGGCGCAGGAGCAGGTCCGCAAGGGCCAGGAGGCCGTGACCGAGGCGGTGAAGTCGCTGACGGCGACCGCTGAGACCATCCGGCCGCAGCTGCCCGCCATCAAGCTGCCGCCGGTCCGGCTGCCCAGCGCGGAGACCGTGCGGGCCGGCGCCGGGACCATGCGGGCCAGCGCCCAGGAGATCGCCGAGCAGCTGCTCGCCTCGCAGCGCAAGCTCGCCGACCAGGTCGCGCACGCCGCTGTGCCGTTCATCGCCCAGCGCGCCGCGCGGTTCGGCAAGGCCGCCAGCACTGTGCGCGATGCCGTGCCGTCACTGATCCCGGGCCGGCCGGTCAGCCAGCCCGCCACCCCGCACACCCCAGCGGCGGCGAGCACCGCTGCGGCCGACGGCGCTACGGACGGCCGGGCGGACACGGCTCCGCGCACGACCACCCCGCGCAAGACGGCAGGCAGCGACCGGCCCGCCGCCAGCACGGGCCAGGCGGCGACGTCCCGGCCCAGCACGGCCAAGACCAGCACGGCCAAGACCGGCACGGCCAAGACTGCCACCGGCAAGACCGGCACCAAGTCCAGTGCCGCCAAGGCCAGCTCGGGCAAGGCCAGCACGGCCAAGGCCGGCCCGGGCAAGAACGCCCGGAAGGCCGGCCCGGCCAAGGACAGCACCGACGCCCAGTAGCCTGACGGCGCACCTGATCACCAGCGCGCAGGCCGGCCAGCTGGCCGGCCGCGCCTGGTGGCCACGAAGCGCCGGCCAGACCGCGTGAGGACACCATGACCGCCGAACCGCCCCGCGATGGCGACGAATCGTCGCGCGATGGCCAGATGGAGGCCCTGGGCGCCTTCATCCGCAGCAAGCGCAAGCTCGCCAACCTGTCGCTGCGCCAGCTCGCGGAGCGGACCAGGCTCTCCAATCCTTACCTGAGCCAGATCGAGCGCGGGCTGCACCAGCCGTCGGTCCGGGTCATCCGGCTGATCTCCGACGCGCTGAATGTGTCCGCCGAGAGCCTGCTCGCGCAGGCCGGCGTGCTGCGCCATGACCACGCCGGGGCTGAGGGCGAGGGACGGCGGGCGGCCAGCGTGGAAGACGCCATCGCGGCCGAGGCCCGGCTCAGCGCCGAGCAGAAGAGCGCTCTGGTGGCCGTGTACCGGAGCATGCTTCCCGCCGAGTAGTGCGAAAAGGCAAACTCAAGGATCTATGGTGCGAACATCCCAGAAGACCGACAAGCTTTTGCCACCAGCGATTACGATACGTCAGCGTGACTGACCAGAGCCCGGAAGCGAACCAGCCGCCACGGCAGGAGCCGGCGGCGGAGTCAACGCTGCCCAGGCGCCAGCCCCCGACGTCCGGCGACCCCGAGGCGGGCTCCGGCCGGACGAGCCTGTTCGAGCGACCGCAGCGAGCCGGGGCACCTGCTGGTCACGAGTCCCTGCCCCAGCGCGGCCAGCCCCTCCCGCCGCGCACTGAGTCCCTGCCGCAGCGCGGCCCGCAGCGCAGCGAGCCGTTCGGGAGCGGTGAGTCGTTCAGGAGCGGAGACTCACTGCCGCCGCTGCCCGGCCGGACCGAGCCGCTGCCGACGCGCGGGCAGTCCCTGCCCCAGCGCAGCGCCCCGCTCCCGCAGCGCAATGACCCCCTGCCCCAGCGCAGCGAGCCGCTGCCCACGCGCAGCCAGCCCCCGCCCCAGCGCAGCGAACCTCTGCCCCAGCGCAGCGAGCCCCTGCCCCAGCGCAGCGAGCCCCTGCCGCAGCGCGGCGGGGGTAACGGGCTCCCGCAGCGGGGCGGCGATGCCCTCGCGCCGCGCGGCGGCAGCGCCCTGCCGCAGCGCGGCGGCGCGGATGCCCTGCCGCAGCGGGGCGGCCTCTCGCTGCCCCGGCGCACCGGGCGGACCCGCCCTGGCCGGCACCGCAGCCCGCACCGCCTGAGTGTCGCCTCTGACGCGCCAGCCCTGATCATCGCAGTGCCCGGCAGCGCGTCCGGGCCGTATGTCGCGGCGATTGAGGACATCGCGGCCATCGCGGAGTCCTCGTGCCCGGGTGTCGAGATCCGGGTCGGCTTCGTTGACGGAGACGCGCACGGGCTAACCGAGAACCTGGCCTTTGACGGTCCCCCGACTGGCGACCGGCCGCTGAATGGCGTGCTGGTGCCGCTGCTGGCGGGCCCGCATCCGGTCCTGGACGTGGCGTTCGGCCGGGCGGTGGACGGCACGGGCGGGGATGTCATGCTCGGCGCCCACCTGGGCCCGCATCCGCTGATCGCCGAGGCCCTGCATGCCCGGCTGGCCGAGGCCGGGCTGGCCCGCGAGACGCGATCGCGCGGGCTGTCCATCTCCAGCTCGAACTATGGCGTCCTGGTCCTGGCCGACCGGGGCGAGGAGGCCGTCCAGTCCGCCGGCGTCGCCGCGGTCCTGCTCGCCTCCCGGCTGACCCTGCCGACGGCGCACGCGTCCATTGATGACCCGGCGGGCATCGACGCCGCGCTGTCCCGGCTCCGCGAGGCCGGGGCGGCCCGGCCGATCATCGCGCCGTGCCTGATCGGCCCGGAGACGCCGCAGCGGGACCTGGACACGGTCAGCAACGCCATCGGCGCGCCGTGCGCCGCCCCGCTGGGCGCGCACCCGGCGATCGGCCAGCTCGTGGCGATCCGGTACGGCGCCGCGCTGACCCGGCTCAGCATGGCAGCGGGCTAGCTCACCCCCGCTCTTCCCGGCCGTGCACCCTGGCCCATTGACAAGGCGATCTCCGGTGCGCTGGGGTTCCTAGCAGGAGCCCGGCTAGTGGCTCCTTTCCTGCCTGCACGCCGAACTCCCGGCCCGGTACAGCCGTTGCATGGGGAGACTGGTGGAGCGGGAGCCAATTGGAGAGGTGCGGCATGAGCGACGAGTGGAACGCCATGACCTACGCGGGCAAGGACACGATCCTGCGGGTCGTCCGCGAGGAAGCGGGCCGGATGTTCGAGCTGGCTGGCCGGGCGGGCGCCTGGGACGCCCCGACAGCCTGCGAGAGCTGGAAGGTCAAGGACGTCATCGGCCACCTGGTCGACACCACCGAGGGGTACTTCCAGGCATTCGAGACCGTCCGCAGCGGCAGCGCCGCACCGGACGCCTACGGGCTGGCCGGCATGCACGAGCGGGCCGGGGAGACGGCACAGGCCTTCCATGAGCTGACCCAGGAGGAGATGCTGAGCCGGGCCCGCGCGGACCTGGACGCGATGATGGGCATCCTGGAGCCGCTGACCGAGGAGGAATGGGGCGGCCTGCTCGTCCCGCACTTCTACATGGGCAGCGTCCCGGCCTTCATCTACGCCGCCGGCCAGCTGATGGACTACGGCGTGCACACCTGGGACATCAAGCAGGGCACCGGCCAGGCGCACGGCATCTCCGGCGACGCCGCTGACCTGCTGGTGCCGTTCATGTTCATCATCTGGCAGTCCACCATCAAGCCGGGCGCCGTCACCGACCCGTTCGCCGTCGGCATCACCGTCAGCGGCCGCAACGCCGGCTCCTACCGGGTCTCGGTCAGCACCGAGGGCATGACGTATGAGCCGGGCAGCGTCGATGACCTGCCCGCGGTCATCGACTTCGACGCCGGCAGCCTGGTGCTGACCACGTTCGGCCGGATCAACGGCGGGACGGTGCGCGGCGACGAGGCCCTGGCCGATCGCTTCCTGAACCTGTTCTTCCGGATCTAGCCCGGCTCTGCCCCGGTAGCCGCTGGCCGCGGTTGCGCAGACCCGCTCCCGTCGGGCATGCGGAACCGCGGCAGCGGCGACGGCAGAATCCACAAGAACCCGGCCAGCCCGCCGACCGCGGCGATCCACAGCGTCGGCCGCAGGCCGATCAGCGTGCCCAGTGCCCCGCCCGCCAGCCCGCCGACCGGCCGGGTGCCGTAGTTCACCGCCTGGAAGGCGCCGGTCACCCGCGACCGCAGCTGGTCAGGAATGACCGCGGCGAAGATGGCCCCGATGCTGATGTCCAGCACCATCACCCCGAAGCCGGACCCGAACTCGGCCAGGAACAGCAGCGCGAGCACCACCGGCCGCGGGCCGCCGGCCAGCGGCACCAGCAGCAGCGGCGCCGTGAACAGTACGCAGCCGACTCCGTAGGCCCAGCCCACGCCGATGGCCGCGGCCACGCGCTTGGTGACCGCCGAGCCCAGCACGCCGCCGACCGCGCCCGCGCCCAGCACCAGTCCCAGCAGCCCGGCCGGCACGTGCAGGGCCCGTATCGCGTACAGGACGAACAGGGCCGCGAACATGAAGTTGAAGAAGTTGATGGTGGCTGCCGCCAGCAGCGAGGCGCGGACGACGCCCGAGCCGCGGATGAACCGGGCCCCGGCGGTGATCGCACCCCGCCCGCCGGCGTCCGTCGGCGGCTCGGCCGGCCGGATCCGGGCCAGCTGGGCGGCCGAGCCGAGGAACGACACGGCGTCCGCGCCGATGGCCAGCGGCGCCGACAGTGCCTGAACCAGCAGGCCGCCCAGGCTCGGGCCGCCGACGAAGGACAGCGCCCGGCTGCCGTACACCAGGGTGTTGCCCTCGACGTACTGGTCCGCGGGCACCAGCGAGACGAACAGCGTCCCGTTCGACACCGCGAACACGATGCTCAGCGTGCCCGCGCAGAACGCGACGGCGAACAGCTGGGGCAAGGTGAGCACGCCGAGCGCGTAGCAGACCGGGATGCTGCCCAGCAGCACGAACCGGCCCAGGTCCGCGCCGATCATGGTGGCCCGGCGGTGCCCGCGCCGGTCGACCAGCGCGCCGGCAGGCAGCGCGAACAGCAGGCTCGGCAGCCACTCCAGCGCGCTCAGGTAGCCCATGTCGGCCGCCCCGGCATGCAGCACCAGGACCGCCGCCAGCGGCATCGCGATACCGCTGATCTGGTCCCCGAACATGGAGATCGTCTGGGCGCTCCAGTACCGGCGGAATGGCCGGTCGCGCAGCAGCGGCGGCACCCGGCGGGCCAGCCGCCCGGCCTGCTGGCCCGCGCCCGGATCAGCCACCTGCTCCGTGATCATCCCGTGGGCCTGCTCAGCGGTCACTGGCCGGCGTCCCCGCGATCGGCGGCGGGGCAGTCCGAAGCCGAGCGGAGGGCGGCCCCCTCCGCGGCGGCGCCGGCTTCCGCAGCGCCGCTGAGGTCACCGGGGAAGGCCAGATGCAGCCAGGTGACGCGACGCGCGCCGGGCGGCCGCAGCGCAGGGTCCTCCCGGCGGTCGGCGTACCGGTCTACCAGGGACTGCTCAGCCCTGGCCAGCTCGGTCAGCTCGGCCGGCGTGAGGTACAGCATGGTGTCGCCGAACACGCTGGCCTGCTGCCACTCCGGCGGCTCCCGGTGCCGGGTCTCCAGCCAGCGCAGCAGGAACTCGAAGTAGCGGTTGGCGATCACTGCGGTGACCTGGTCCCGCGCGGCGTCCAGGTCCGGGTTCCCCGGTCCCTCCGGCCACGCGGTGAACTCAGTCGTGGCCCGCCACGGCCGCTCCCGGCCGGTCCCGCCGCCGGCCTCCTCGACCAGGCCGTACTTCGCCAGCTGACGCAGGTGGAACGAGGCGCTGGCTGAGCTCTCGCCCAGCAGTTCCCCGGCCTTGGTGGCGGTCGTCGGGCCGTCCCGGCGCAGCAGGCCGATCAGGGACAGCCGGGTCGGGTGGGCCAGGGCCCGCAGGGCCCGCGGATCGGTCAGCCGCTTGACCGACCGGGGCATCGGCTTCTCGCTCATGCATCCCAAGATACCTTTCGAAAGGATTATTTGGAAAGATATCTTGGGAAGCGAGCCCGGTCTCCGGCCGCCAGCTCCGGTGCGGCCAGGAATTACCCGGCCACCGCGGTAAATGCGGCCGGCTCAGCCAGCGACGGGTGGCCGTCAGGCGCCGGGCGGCTGGTAGCGGACCGACTCGTCGGCCTGCCGGTAGATGGCCGGGCCCGCCGGGTTGCGCATCTCCTCGGCCAGGTGGCCGAGCAGGCCCGCGGTCCGGGCCAGCAGCGCGAAGCCGCGCAGCATGTCCGGCTCGAAGCCCAGGTCGGCCAGCGCTGCGCCGCACACCCCGGCACCGTTCAGCGGCAGGGTGCGGCCCAGGATCGCCGGGTGCACCCGGCCGACCGCCTCGAACAGCCGCAGGTGCGGGCCGAGCACCCCGGCCGCCCGCGCGATCGCGAAGATGACCGGCGTGCGCGGGTCCCCGGTCTTGTGGATCGGGTGGCCCAGGCCGGGCACCAGCCTGCCCGCCGCCCGCTGCGCCGCTACGGCGCTAGCGGCCAGCTCGTCCCAGGCCGCCTCGGTGGCGGGCAGCTCGCCCTCATGGGCGGCCAGCGCCGCAGCCAGGAACTTGCCGCAGTCCTCGGTCACTCCCAGGTACCGCGAGCCGCCGCCGAGCAGGCCTGCGGCCAGGGCGCCCTGCACCGACTCCGGTGCGCCGGTCAGCGTCAGCCGGGCGGCGATGGCCGACGGAGTGAACCCGTGGTCCGCCAGCGCGACCAGCACCGCCTCGAACACCTTCAGCTCGCCCGGCTCCGGCCGTCGCAGCGCCACCAGCCAGAACGCCAGCTCGCCGAAGCTGACCTGGCCCATCAGCTCACTGGCCAGGTCCTGGCCGAGCAGCGAGATCGAGGTCGCGTCGGAGGTGCCGATCGCGGTCGGGTACTCAGTCACTGGGCCTCCTGCGGGCGCGTTGATTCCTGCTGGCCCGGCTCGCCCGGTCCCGGCGCCGGCGCTTCGGCATCCTACTCCCCTGGCGGGTGCCCGGCGGGCAGCCGGTGCTTGGCCACCCGCGCGGTCGGGGTCCGCGGCAGCGCGTCGATCAGCTGCCAGTAGCGGGGCACCTTGAACGCGGCGAGCCGGCTGGCCGCGAAGTCGCGCAGCTCAGCGAAGTCGGGCTGCTGGCCGTCCGCGGGCACGACGAACGCCTTGACCTCTTCCTCGGTCAGGTCCGACGGCACGCCGGTGACCGCGCACTCCAGCACCGCCGGATGCTCGGCCAGCACCTCCTCCACCTCCAGCGGCGACAGGTTCTCGCCGCGGCGGCGGATCACCTCCTTGATCCGGGACACGAACGTGTAGGTACCGTCGGCGTTGACCGTGACCAGGTCACCGGTGTGCAGCCAGCCATCGCCGGTGATGACCCGGGCCGTCTCCTCGGGCATGCCGAAGTACCCCGGCGTGACCACCGGGTTGCGCAGCAGCAGCTCGCCGCTGGCGCCCGGGCCCAGTTCCGCCCCGTCCGCCCCCGTCACCCGGGCGTGGTTGACCGTGCCCAGCACCGGGTGCTGGCGGGGCGAGCCGAGCGTGCCGTACGGCCGGGTGCCGCGGGCCCAGATCAGCCCGTAGGGCGACTCCGACATCGCGTAGCCGACCACGATCCGCAGTCCGAACCGCCGTTCCATTTCCAGCTGCCGCTCCCGCTCGGGCGCGGGCCCGGTGTAGCACAGCCGCAGCGGGGTGCTGGCGTCGTCGGGCCGCTCCGGCTGGCGCATCAGGATCTCCAGCATCGCCCCGATCGCATTGAACTCCGTGGCCCCGTGCCGCCGGGCCGCGTCCAGGAACCCGCTGGCCGAGAACCGCTCCAGCAGCACCAGCCCGGCACCGCAGGCCAGCGAGCCCATCACCGAGTAGGCGGGCGCGTTGACATGGAACAGCGGCAGCGAGGTCATCATCCGGTCCTGCGCGGTCAGCTCCATCCAGAACGGGAAGCCCTCGCCGGCCATCGCGTAGGCCCGGTGCGTCTGGATGACCAGCTTGGACCGGCCCGTGGTGCCCGAGGTGGGGATCAGCACCGCCGGGTCACCGGGCGCGACGGCCACCTCGGGCAGCGCGCCGCCGCGGGCCGCCCGGGCCATCGCCGCGGGGTCCGCCCAGCCGCCGGGCACCACGTCGGTCACGTCAATGACCTGCGGCCCGGCGCCCGTCCCGGCCGCTGCCTGGACGGCCTCGGCCGCCACCCCGGCCAGCCCGGCGTCGGTGATCAGCACGCGCGGGGCGACCTGGCTGATCAGCCCGGCCAGCTCGGCGGCTGAGCCGCGCGGGTTGACCGCGACCGTCAGCGCGCCCGAGGCGGCCAGCGCCAGCCAGGCGATCAGGAACGGCGGCGTGTTGCGGGCGGTCATCATGACCAGGTCGCCGCGGCCGACGCCCCGCTCGCGCAGCGCCCCGGCGGTCAGCCCGGCGGCCGCGGCTGCCGCGCCGAACGTCATCGAGCCCGAGTCGCTGCGCAGCCAGATCCCGTCCGCATCCCGCGCGGCTGCCGCGCTCAGCAGCCCGGGGATCGTCCCGGCATGGTCATCCACAGTTGTCACAGGTGCTCCGGATCGCTGGGGGCAGTGGGGTCGCTCGCGTCGGTGCGGGTCAGCGTGGTCATGATCTCGTAGTCCTTCGCCGGGCCGCTGACCTGCCAGCGCTCCTCGAGCACCGCGTCGCTCAGGACCCGGCCGTGCAGCACGTACTCATCGCGGCCGCAGGGGTGCCGCGCCTGCCAGCGGCCCGGCCGCGGGTCCAGCCAGTAGAACTCGCGGCCGTCAGCGAAGAACACATCCGCGGTGCCGTCGGGGCGGCGCCGGTAGATCAGGCTGCGGCTGGCCGGCCCGCGGTGCTCGCCGAGCACCAGCTCGCCCTCCTCGTGGTAGGCCAGCTCATCGCCGGCCGGCGCGAACCGGGCGGTGCCGCGGAACCAGCCCGCGGTGCCGGACCGGTGATCGGCCAGCCGCCGCTCCACCCGCCACGTCCCGCGCAGGAAGCTCAGCGCGTCGGGAACCGGGGGCGAATCCGCAGATGTCGTGCCGAAGGCGTCGTGGTAGCGTCCAGTCCGCTCCACCTGATCAGCCCTTTCGTAGGAGGCATGGCCCCGATGTCGCAATCAGATACGCTACGACGCCCGCAGCCGCTGGTCCTGGCCGACCTCCTGCCGGGCACCCTCGTGCGCGACATCGCGCTGGTCGTCGGAGCCGCCGGGTTCGTCGGATTGCTGGCCCAGATCTCGATCCACCTGTCCTTCACCCCGGTCCCGATCACCGGCCAGACGCTCGGCGTCCTGCTGGCCGGGACGGCCCTGGGCTGGCGCCGCGGCGCCGCCGCGATGGCCCTGTACGCGGTCGCCGGGGTCGCGGGCGTCCCGTGGTTCGCCGGTCACACCAGCGGCTACGCCGGCGCCTCGTTCGGCTACATTCTCGGCTTCTTCCTGGCCGCCGCGCTGTGCGGGTACCTGGCCGGGCGCGGCGCGGACCGCTCGGTGCTGGGCTCGGTGCCCGCCATGATCGCCGGCGAAGTGGTCATGTATGTCGTCGGCGTGGCCTGGCTGGCGGTGTACCTGCACGTCGGCGCGGGGACCGCGATCCACCTCGGGCTGACCCCGTTCCTGGCCGGCGACGCCATCAAGGCCGCGATCGCGGCTGGCCTGCTGCCCGCCGCCTGGTTCCTGGCCGGCCGGGGCACGGCGCCGGCAGCGCGCCGAAGGCGAGCTAGCTCCCGGCCGCCTGGCCCTGCGCCGGCGGCAGGCCGCGGGCCAGGACGGCCATCAGGTCCTCGAAGATGTCGTCGGGCACCCGGCCGCCGCCGGTCCACTCCGCCCAGCGCATGCCGATGAAGTGGCCGAGGCCGGTGTAGACGTAGGCGATGACCTCGGGGTCGTAGCGGGCGTCCACCTCGCCCGGCCAGCTGGGCCACCCGGACGCCGCGCGAGTAGCCGCGGGCCAGCCGCTCGTAGTAGTCGCGGAACTCGGCCGGCGCCAGGAACTCCGCCTCGCGCACGATCCGGTAGATCCACGGCCGCTGCGACATCAGGTCGAAGTAGGCGCGGAACGAGGCCCGCTCGCGGGCCCGCTGGTTGTCGTCGGCCTCGGTCAGCGCCGCGGCCATCGCCGCCCGCAGGTCGGCGTTGATCTGCCGGATCACCGCCGCGAAGATGTCGGCCTTGGAGTCGAAGTAGGCGTAGAAGCTGCCGGTGGCCATGCCCGCCCGGGCGCAGATGTCGGCGACGGTCGTCCGCCGGTAGCTGCGCTCGCCGAACAGGTGCTCGGCGGCGCTCAGCAGCCGCTCGGCCGGGCGGCCGTTCTGCTGCGGCCGGCCTGCGGCTCGCTGCGACACTCACAGCGGGACCCCTCTGCGTGAAGCTCGGCGGGAACGTCCTGGTCAGGACAAGTCTGGCATCCGGGGTACAGGCCGCTGCGGGCGCGCCGGCCGTCCGCGTGGTGCGCGGACGGCCGGCGCGGCTGATCTAGGCCGGGCGCCGGGTCAGTGCGGCGGGATGCCGCTGGCTGGCGCGGCCGCCGGCTGTGGCGGTGAGCGGGGTGATCGGCCCGGTCGGGCTGGTGTCGGTGACCAGCACCGGGCCCTGCGGGACCAGCGACGCCGTTCTTGATGACGCCCATGTAGGCGCCGGTGACGCCGTCGTGGTCGGTCGCCGAGTAGGCGTACGGGGCCACGGCGGGCCCTGCGAGATCCCGCCGTTGATGGCGGTGATCAGGTCCTGCGCGGGTCGGGTTCCGGCCGGCCTTGAACATGGCCTGGACGAACGTGTAGCCGACCGCCATGCCGTACTCGACGTTGCCGTCGAAGGGCAGCTTCGGGATGTACTGGCTGTGGATCTTCGTGAACAGCTGGATCCAGGTGTTGCTGGTGTCGCCGAGCGACGGGCAGGTAGCCGTCGGTGATGATGCCCTGGGTCAGCTGGTTGCCGTTGACCTTCTGGTGGCTCTTGGCCGCGAACGCCTGCAGCAGGCCGGCCAGCGTGATCGGGTCCGAGCCGACGTCGCTGACCACGAGCTGCGGGTTGAAGCTGAGCTCAGCGCGTGAGCTTGAGCAGCGCGGTGAAGGCCGGCACCGAGAACGAGACCACGACCTGGGCGCCGGCCGCCTTGAGCTTGGCCACCAGCGGGCCGACGTTGGTGTTGGTCGGGTCGTAGCTCTCCTTGGCCACGACCTGGGCTGGCCGGGATCTCGTCAGTCCAGGCCCTTGACCCCGTCCTGGCCGAACTCGTCGTTCTGGAAGAAGTAGCCGATCTTCTTGCCCTTGAAGTGCTGCTTCGACGTACTTGCCGAGGATCTTGCCCTCGCGCACGTAGTCGAGCTGCCAGCCGAAGGTCTAGGGCCAGGTGGTCGGGGCGTTCCAGCACTCGCAGCCGGAGGCGACGAACACGTCCGGGCACCTTCTCGCTGTTCAGGAACGGCGCGACGGCCAGGTGGGTGGGCGTGCCGAGGCCGTTGAAGATCGCGTACACGTTGTCCTGCAGCACCAGCTGGCGCACCACGGTCGAGGTGATCGACGGGTTGTACTGGTCGTTGAGGTACTTGTAGACGATCTTGCGGCCGTAGATGCCGCCGTGCGCGTTGACGTACTGGAAGTAGGCGTTGGCGGCCGGGCGCGATCTCGTCGTAGCCGGGCGCGGCCATGCCGGTCAGCGGCTGGTGGCTGCCGATGGTGATGGTGCTCGCGGTGATGCCCGGGCGCCGACGCGGTCGAGCTGTTGCCGAACCGCCGGACGCCGGACGACTCGGAACTGCCGCTGGACCCGCAGGCGGCGAGCCAGCATCGCGACGGCGGCCAGCCCGGCGACGGCCGCGAGGCTCAGTCGTGCGTGATCTTTTCATGTGGTGCCTTTCTCTCTTCCCTGGTGTCGGTGCGGACCATGGCGCGGTGCCCTGGTCGGGCCGGGCGCGGCACGCCGGCGGCGCAGCGCGTCAGGCGGGCGCCGGCCGCGGGGGCGGCGAGGCCCGAACAGGCGGCGCAGGCCGCCCTGGATGCCGGCGGGGAACACGAGCATGACGACGATGAGCACCACGCCGTAGGCGGCGATCGGCACGCTGGAGCTGGCCGCGCCGGACAGGCCGTGGCTGGCGGCCACGTTGGTCAGGTAGGTCGGCACCAGGACGAACAGCAGGCTCCCCCAGACCGCGCCGGCCAGGCTGCCGAGGCCGCCGAGCACCGCCGCGGTGAGCAGCCCGATGGACAGGGTCAGCGTGTACGCGCCGGGCGAGACGTTGGCCGGTGACGACGGCCAGCAGCGCGCCGCCGACCCCGGCGCAGGCCGCGCTGACCACGAACGCCAGCACCCGCAGCCGGGCCACGTTCAGCCCGGCCAGCGCGGCGGCCACCTCGTCGTCGCGGACCGCGCGCCAGCCGCGGCCGACCCGGCTGCGGACCAGGTTGGCCAGCAGGACCAGGGTGATCAGCGCGGCGGCGCAGGACACCCAGGCCAGCCACTGGGTGAGCTGGAAGGTCGGGCCGAGGAAGGCCGGGGCGGTGACGTGAGTCGCAGGCCCTGGTCGCCGCCGAACACGCCCTGGTACTGGTCGGCGATCGACGGCAGCGCGACGGCCAGCATCAGCGTGGCGCCGGCCAGGTAGGGCCCGCGCAGCCGGGCCGCGGCCACGCCCACGATCGCGCCGGCCACGGCGGTGATCACCGCGCTGGCCGCGATGACCAGCTCCAGCGGCCAGCCCAGGTGCGGCAGCAGCAGCGCGGCGGCGTAGGCGCCGATGGCCATGAACGCGCCGTGCCCGATCGAGATCTGGCCGCTGAGCCCGATCAGCACGGTCAGCCCGGCGACCGCCACCACGTACGCGGCCACCTCGGCCAGCTGGTAGTCGCGGAAGGAGCCGAGCTGGTAGGACAGCAGCAGCGAGCACCAGCGCCGACGCAGCACGGCCGCGGCCAGGTGCTTGGCCAGGGTCATGCGTCACACCCGCCGGGCGGCGGTGGCGGAGAACAGGCCGGACGGGCCGGAGCATCAGGACCAGCGACCAGCGCGACCAGGCCCGGCCAGCTCGACCAGGTCGCTGCCCAGGTAGCCGCCGACGTAGCTGAGCAGCGACGCCGAGGATCAGCCCGCCGACGACCGCGCCGACCGGGCTGTCCAGGCCGCCGATCACGGCGGCGGTGAAGCCGAGCACGAAGATCGAGTCCATGCTGTTGGGGTACAGGAACGTGGTCGGCGTGACCAGCAGCCCGGCCAGCGCGCCGAGCAGCCCGGCCAGCGCCCAGCCCAGGGTCAGCACCCGGCCGATCCGGACCCCGAGCAGCCGGGCCACGTCGGGGTTGAACGCGGTGGCCCGCAGCCGCAGGCCCGACCGCGGTGTACCGGAACACCAGCGGCCAGCGCGAGCGCCGCGAGCGAGCACGGCGGCGGCGGTGAACAGGTCGTCGCGGGAGATGCCGAGCGCGACCGAGCCGGCCTTCAGCCCGGTGATCGAGAAGCGCGGGCGGGAACGACCGGTACTGGCCGCCGTAGATGATCCCGGCCAGGCCCTCGAGGAAGATCAGCAGCCCGATGGTCACGATGACCGCGTTCAGCGGCGGCTTGCCGCCGTCGGCCGGACCACCGTGCGCTCCAGCACCGCGCCGAGCACCAGCCCGGCGGCCAGGGCGACGACGAAGCCCAGCCAGTAGTTGCCGGTGTGGTTGATGACGATCAGCGCGACGTAGGTGGTGAACATGGCCATGCCGCCCTGGGAGTAGTTGAGCACCCGGGTGCCGCGCCAGATCAGCACCAGCGACAGCGCGATCGCCGCGTAGACCATGCCGATGCTGATGCCCGCCGAGCGTGAACTCAAGGAACTCCTGCATGTCGCTGCCTCTCCTAGAAGCCCAGGTAGTGCCGGCGCAGGCCCTCGTCGGCGGCCAGCGCGGCGGCGTCGGCCCGGCGACGACCTTGCCGAGGTTGAGCACGATGCCCTGGTCGGCGATGGCCAGCGCGCTGCGGGCGTTCTGCTCGACCAGCAGCACGGTCAGCCCCGAGTCGTCGCGCAGCTGGCGGACCAGGTCCATGACCTGGGCGACGATCCTGGGCGCCAGGCCGAGCGACGGCTCGTCCAGCAGCAGCACCCGCGGCGCGGTCATCAGGGCCCGGGCGATGACCAGGATCTGCCGCTCGCCGCCGGACAGCGTCGCGGCCAGCTGCCGCCGCCGCTCGCCCAGCACCGGGAAACTGCTCGTAGATGCGCGGCCAGCGCCGCGGCCCGCTGGCCGCCGGTCGCCGCAGCAGCAGGGCCGAGCGCGCAGGTTCTCCTCGACGGTGAGCTCGGTGATGACGCCCTGGCCCTCGGGCACGTGCGCGACCCCGGCCCGGGCGATGTCCTCGGGCCTGCGCCGGGCCAGGCTGGCGCCGTCCAGCAGGATCCGGCCCGAGCCGCGGCCGGACCAGCCCGGAGATGGTGCGCAGCAGCGTGGTCTTGCCCGCGCCGTTGGCGCCGAGCACGGCGGTGATCGTGCCGGCCTGGCGCCGCGAGCGAGACCCCGTCCAGCACCGGCGCGGCCGGTAGCCGGCGACCACGTCCTCGACCGCGAGCGCCGCGCACTCATCGCCGGCCTCACCGTCCCGAGGGCCTGCGGCTCGGTCGTCACGGCCGTCGCCGGCTGCGCCGGTCGCCGGCGTCGCTCGCCGCCGGCTCGGTCGCTGTTCCAGCGCTGGTCCGCCTCGCCCAGGTAGGCGGCGGTGACGGCCGGGTCGGCCTGGACCTGCTGCGGGCGTGCCCGACGGCGATGACCTTGCCGAAGTCGAGCACGAAGATCTGCTCGCAGACCGACATCATCAGGTCCATCCGGTGCTCGATGACCACCACGCTGGTCTGCTCGGCCAGCTCGGTGATCAGCTCGCCCAGGCCGGGCAGCTCGTTCTCGTTCAGCCCGCTGGCCGGCTCGTCGAGCAGCAGCAGCCGCGGCTCGGCGACCAGGGCGCGGGCCAGCGCGACCCGCTTGCGCGGCCCGTGGGCCAGCGTCGCGGCAGCTCGTCGGCCAGGTCGGCGACGCCCAGCCGGTCCAGCGCCGCCAGCGCCGCGGTCGCGCAGCCGCCGCTCGTCGCGGTCGGACCAGGGCAGCGCCGAGCAGCGCCGGGCCAGAAGCCCGGCCCGCCGCCGGCTGGCCGCGCCGATCATGACGTTCTCGAGCACGGTCAGGCCGGCGAACAGGCCGATGCCCTGGAGCGTCCGGGCGATGCCGAGCGCGGCCAGCTTGTGCGGCCGCAGCCGGGTGAGCGGCCGGCCGCCGAAGCTGATCGTGCCCGGCCTGCGGGCGGACGAAGCCGCACAGGACGTTCAGCAGCGTGGTCTTGCCCGCCCCGTTCGGCCCGATGATCCCGGTGACCTGGCGTCCGGCGGCGGTGAGCGAGACGTCGTCCAGCGCCGTCAGGCCCGCCGAACCGCGGACCGTGACCCCGCGCACGTCCAGGCGCTGCCGGCACCGCAGATGAATCGCTATTCATCAGACTATTGCCTTGCTGATATGGGCCCCATGCCAGTGACTGAACCAAGATTCACGGCAATGTAACGCGATGCGCAAGCGCATGCAGGTGACATTCGTAGCCAAACCGAGACGTGGTTCAGCCGCCCGCGGCGCCAGAGCTAACGCGGTCGGCCGGAGCGGCCCGGGCCGGAGCTAGGCCGCGCGCCGCACCAGCTCAGTCAGCGTCACGCCGAGCGGAGCGTCGACGCGTGACCACGGCCATGCGCGTCGCCGCGGGTGGCGCCCTGGTTGACGATCACCACCGGAAGGCCGAGCCGGGCCGCCTGGCGCACGAACCGGAAGCCCGGACATCACGGTCAGCGAGGAGCCGAGCACCACCAGGGCGGCCGCCCCGGCGACCAGCGCCGTAGCACTGGTCCACCCGCGGCCGCGGCACGTTCTCGCCGAAGAACACCACGTCGGGCATGAGCAGCCCGCCGCAGCCCGGGCAGTCGACGACGCGGAAGCCCGCGACCTGCTCCTCCGGCAGGACCACGTCTCCGTCCGGGTTGACCTGGGACACGGTCGCCGCGCCGGCCCAGCCGGGGTTGGCCGCGGTCAGCCGCGCGGCCAGCTCGGCCCGCGGGGTTCGCGCGCCGCAGCCCAGGCAGCGCACCCGGTCCAGGCTGCCGTGCAGCTCGATGACGCGCCGGGCCCCGGCCGCCTGGTGCAGGCCGTCAACGTTCTGGGTGATGATCCCGGCCAGCAGGCCGCGGCGCTCCAGCTCGGCCACGGCCCGGTGGCCCGCGTTCGGGCGCGGCCCGGGCGATGGCCGCCAGCCGGTATGGCTGCGCGCCCAGTACCGCTGCCGGGCCGCGGCGGTGGCGGTGAAGGCCTGGTAGGTCATCGGCTGCGGCCCGGCGGGCCAGGCCCGATCGGCCCGCGGTAGTCGGGGATGCCGGACTCGGTGGACAGCCCCGCCCCGCTCAGGATCGCCACGTTGCCCGCGCCGACCAGGCCGGAGAGCACCAGCTCCGGGGTGGCCAGGGCGCTGCGGGCGGCCTGGGGTGCATGCGTCACGCTTTAATTTAAAGCAAGTCGATGAGCATCACGCCCATGGCCACGCCCATCGCGATCTTGCAGCAGGTGGCCGCGCGGGGGGCGAGCAGGGCGGCGACGTGACCGGCGTGGGCGTCAGCGGCGCCACCAGCCGCGGCGCCCGGCGCGAGGCTGGCGTGGCCCGGGGCACCGGCGCGGCCGGGCCCGGACGTGCTCGCGCCGGGGGCGGGGCTGTCGTGGCCAGGGTCGCCCCGGGCACCGGTCCGGCCGGGCCGCGACGTGCTCGCGCCGAGGGCAGCAGTGGCCCCGGCGAGCGCCGGGAACCCGGCGCGGGCCGGGACGGCCTCGCGCAGGGCCGGCCGCGAACCGCTGGATGCGGTCGGCCAGCCAGACGACGTAGCCGCAGACGAGGAGGGCCAGGACCAGGCCGATCACCGGGAACCGCGCCCCGCCGGCGGCCATCCCGCTCATTCCGGCGACCATGCCGCCGCCGGCCGGGTGGCGGGCCGCCCCGACAGCGGGCACGGCCAGCAGCGCGTAGACCATCGCCAGGCAGTCGATCAGGTGCGGGACCGGGTACGGGCAGCAGTCGCGGCCCAGGCCGGCCCGGCTCAGCGGGGTCCGCGCACCGGGCGGGCCGGCCGTGCGGGCGGCGCCGGGCGGCCCGCCCCGGCGGCGAGCCGGCGCACCCGGACGGCACGCCAGCCGAACCAGCCCGCGCCCGCCGCGAAGACAGCGGCCCACACCGGGTCGGGCAGCGTCGCCAGCTGCGGCACGAACATGCCGGCCATCGCGATGCCCATCAGCACGTGCACGCCATCGGCGTCCACCTCGCAGCGGCGCTGCCTGCCGCGGGCAGCGGCCAGCCGGGCCGCGCTGAACAGCGCGACGGCGATCACCACGGCCGCGAGAATGTCGGCGAGCCAGCCCGGCGAGATCATGACGGTCCTCCCGAAGCGGTCGCCGCGCCTCGCGCGCGCAGCGGCCAGTAGGCCAGCGCCAGCAAGATGAGCAGCGGCGCGCTGTTCACGTCGGTGGATCCGCCGGTGAAGATCTCGCCGAGGTCCTGGGCGACCAGCCAGATCGCCGCCGACACGACGACGGCCAGCACCAGGCTGATGCAGACCCAGCGGCCAGGCAGGAAGATCCCGGCCGCGATGACCGCGAAGACGGCGGCCAGCGCGATCGACGCGGTCAGCCCGTGGCCGGCCAGCATGCTGGCCGCGCCCCGGTTGACCGAGGCCAGCCAGTCCGGCTCGCCGTCCGCCATCCCGGCGATCATGTCGTGCATCGCCTGCGCGCCGCGACTGGCGGGCAGCACCGCGAAGTAGGCCAGGCTCCCCCACAGCACCACCCAGGCCGCCCGCGCGACCCGCGGTCCGAACGGCCGGGCGGCAATGAAGCAGGAGCGGCGGCCTGCCGCCCGGCCGGCGGCCGGCCACAGCAGCACGGCGAGCAGCGCGTAGAGGATGACCGCGCCGGGTGCCTCGCCGAGCGGGCTGGCCGCCGGAGTCAGCACGCCGCCCAGTCCCTCGCCGAACCACCACACCGCCACCGACCAGATGACTGACCCGGCCAGCGCCAGCCGGATGGTCGGCCGCCAGGCGATGCCCAGGCCCAGGACGAGCTGGATCGTCGCGAAGGTGGCGTTCGTCCAGGCCGGGTTGTGCTCGACGATGCCCGCCGCCCAGCGGATCGGCTCAGCCACCACGGCCGGGTTGCCCGCGCCCGCCCCGGCCAGCATCTGCCCGAAGCCGCGGGTGAACATCACCGGCTGGTACTGCAGCACGGCATCCAGCACCCACAAGGCGGCCAGGGCCAGCTGCAGCCAGCGCCGCAGGTCCGGCGCTTCCCAGGCCGCCGGGCGGCCCAGGGCCGGCGCGGCAGCCGGGCCGGACCCGGGCAGCCCCGCGCCGGGAGTTCTGGCCGCGGACGGCACCGCCGCCGGGGAGGCCGCCGCGGACGGCGCGCCCTGCGACGGCAGCGCACCCTGGCTTGCCATCCATCGCCTCCCGGCAGTCGCTCCCCTGGGACTTACGTTCATCCGCGTCACGCTGTAGACGGCCCGGCGGCCTGGAAATAATCGGCGTGCCGGTCATCTCTGCCACTGGCCAGCCTAGATTCCCTATAGCCGTCCGGGCAATAAAGGGCGGCGTGACTCTCCGGCGCAGGCAGGCATTTTCGAATGTGTTACGGAACCCAGGTGGGGTATGCGGAAAACCCCTCCGCGGTATCCGGTAAACCTGGTGGGGGTATTGGCGCAGCGGAATTCACCGCGCTTTCTCGCCGGCCGGGAACTGCGGGCCGGCCGTGACTGCCCGCTCTCCGGCGTGTCGTCAGCCCGCTTCTACTACAGTGCGTAGTCCGGGGCCGCCGCTCGCAGGTCAGCCATCGCTGGTCTGCCTGACATGCTTTTCCCGTTCACCTGGCCCGTCGCCTGCGACGGCAGCCAGTAGGTACGGTGAGCACACGGGCCCGTGCGCGGGCCCGGGCTCGCCCGCACAGCGCGAAGGACGGCAACCGCAAAATGCCGGGCATGACCAGTGGCCTCAACATCAATGATCCGGTCGTGGTGGCGGCGTTCCGGTCCGCGCTGCTGCATCAGGGCATTGCGGCGCTCCTTATCTTCGCCGTCCTGGTCGTGGCCTGGGTCGCGATCCGGGAATGGCGGCCGCCCGGTCCCGCCGCAGTCCAGCTGGCCAGCCCCGCCACCGGCAGCGCCGAGCCGCGCTGGCGGCAGGTCCTGCGGATCGGCTTCGGCCTGCTGTGGCTGTTTGACGGCCTTCTCCAGGCGCAGCCGGCCATGGCCGTCGGACTGCCGTCGCAGGTCATCGAGCCCAGCGCGGCGTCCTCGCCGCACTGGGTCCAGCAGCTGGTGAACTGGGCCGGCACCGCCTGGTCCTATCACCCGGTGCAGGCCGGCGCCGCGGCGGTCTGGATCCAGGTCGGGATCGGACTGTGGCTGCTGTTCGCCGCCCGCGGGCCGCTGTCCCGGGCGGCCGCGGTGGTCGCCGCCGGCTGGGGCCTGATCGTGTGGGTGTTCGGCGAGTCCCTCGGCGGGGTCCTCGCCCCGGGCCTGAGCTGGCTGACCGGCGCCCCGGGCGGGGTCGCGTTCTACTGCGTGGCCGGGGCGCTGATCGCCCTGCCCGAGCGGTGCTGGCGGGCTCCCCTGCTGGCCCGGTTCCTGGCCGGCGGGACGGGGCTGTTCCTGGCCGGCCTGGCCGTGCTGCAGGCGTGGCCCGGCCGCGGGTTCTGGCAGGGCACGCTCGGCGGCCAGCCCGGGTCGCTGACCTCCATGATCCAGGACATGGCCGGCACCGCGCAGCCGCGCGCCCTGGCGGGCCTGGTCACCCGCGCTGGCTCGGTTGTCCGGGCGCACGGGTTCGCGGTGAACCTGTTCGCGGTGATCGCCCTGGCGGTGCTCGGCCTGGCTCTGCTGGCCGCGGCACTGCCCCGCATCAGGCCGGCTGGCCCGGTCCCGGCTGCCGGGGTCCCGGCTGGCGCGGTGCCGCCGCAGGTCCCGCCGGCGGCTGCCGGGCCAGCCGGCCGCCGGGGCGGCGGGTGGCGGCTGCTGCTGGTGCAGGCTGCGACCAGAGTGCTGGTCGCGCTGTGCCTGGCCGTCTGGGTCCTGATTCAGGACCTCGGCTTCTTCGGCGGGCTCGGTACCGACCCGAACAGCATGGTCCCGATGGCGCTGCTGGGGGTGGCCGCCGGCCTGGCCCTGACCAGCGCGCTGCGGCCGACTGAGCGGCCCGCCGCGCAGCTTGCCGCCGGGCCGGCCCGATCCGCTCAGCCCCGGCCCGAGCCGGCCCGGAACGTTCCGCCCGCCGCGGCGCCAGCCCCCGCCGCGCCGCCTGCGGCGGCCGTGGCCGAGCCCCCGCCGGCCCGGAGCGGCTGGGGGCAGCGGCTGAGCCCGGCGGCGCTGGCGGAGTCGTTCGGGATAGCCGGAATCCGGACTGTCCTGTCCGCCAGTGCCGTCGGCGTCATCGTCCTCGGCGCCGTCCCGATGGCCGCCGCCCAGGCCAGCCCGAGCGCCGCGCCGATCCTGGCCCGGGCCATCGACGGATCCGCCGCCCCGCTGCACACGCCCGCGCCGGGGTTCGCGCTGACCGATCAGGACGGTCGGCCGGTGAGCCTGGCCAGCCTGCGCGGCAAGGCCGTCCTGCTGACCTTCCTGGACCCGGTGTGCGTG
This sequence comes from uncultured Actinomycetota bacterium, assembly GCA_963780555.1. Classification (GTDB taxonomy): domain Bacteria; phylum Actinomycetota; class Actinomycetes; order Streptosporangiales; family Streptosporangiaceae; genus DASUBV01. Next base: position 3,683,976 of record CAWACD010000002.1, read on the forward strand.
ACCGACTGCCCGCTGCTGGCCCAGGAGTTCCGGCAGGCCGGGGTGCTGCTCGGCGCCGACTCGAGCAAGGTCGAGCTCGTCGCGGTCAACCTGAACCCGCTGTACCGCAGCACCGCCTACACCCAGGCATTTGACCGGCAGGAGCGGCTGGCCCGGGTGCCTGACTGGCTGTTCCTAACCGGCAGCCGGGCGCAGCTGCGCCCGGTCTGGGGGAACTACGGAGTGGCCTCGCAGACGCTGCCGGCCGGCTCCATGCTCGGGCACAGCGACGCCGCGTTCGTCATCAGCCCGGCCGGCCTGCTCCGCGAGGAGCTGAACTTCGACCCCGGGCCCGGCACCGCCGCGACCCAGTCCTCCTTCGCCACCGAGCTGGCCGCCGCGGCCCGCGCCGCACTCGGCGCGTCATCATGACCAGCGCCGGCGGCACGGCCGACCGGAGCCCGCGGCGACCAGGCGCCCGGCCCCGGCCCGCGCCGGCCCGGTCGGTGCTGCGCCGCGCGGTCGTCGTCACCGCAGCGCTCACCGCGGCCGCGGTCGCTGCCGCCGGGTGCAGCAGCACCGCCGTCCACCGCCGTGCTGCGCCGGCCAGCCGCCCGGTATCCCTGCCGCTGATCACCTCGGTCGCCGCGAGCCAGACCACCTGGGCCGTCGTGCCGATGGGCGCACCATCGGGCCCGAACCTGTTCTGGGAGCTGTTCGCGCTGCCGGCCCGCGGGGCAAAGTGGCGCCTGGCGACGCCGCCCGACGTGGCTACCAACGGGGCGATCGCACTCAGCGTTCAGGGACAGTCGCTGGTGGTCGGCATTCACCCCAGCCTGCTGCTGCGCTTCTCGCCCATCACCAGCACCGCCGACGGCGGTCACAACTGGGCGACCGGCGCCCCCGATCCCGGCCTGGCCAGCGTTCCCGACGCCCTGGCCATCGCCCCGGATGCCACCCGGCTCGTCGCGCTGGACCGCAACGGCGGGGCCGACGTGGCCGTCATCCGGTCGGCCCCGGGCGGGCACGGGATCACCGGGCCGTCGGGGTGGAAAACGCTGGTCAGCGTCCGGGCGCTGGCGGCCACGCCGGGCGGGCGGGCCTGCCGGCTGACCGCCCTGACCGCCACGGCGTTCGGCTCATCCGGGGTGCCGCTGCTGGCCGGGAACTGCGCCGCGCCCGGCGTGGCCGGGATCTTCGCCCTGGCCGGGGGCCGCTGGCGGGCCGCCGGGCCGCCGCGGTCCGCGCTGCCCGCGGCGCTGCGCCATCAGCAGGTCCGGGTGCTCCGGCTCGTCCGGGCCGGCTCCGGCTGATCGCCCTCCTGCAGGTCGGCGCCGGACGCTCGGCGAGCCTGGTCAGCGCGTGGGCGCAGGAGCCAGTCGGGGCCGGCCGCGCCACCGTAGCCGCGGCCCGCAGCGGCGGCGGGTGGGCGCTGTCGCCGCCGCTGCGACTGGCCGGGCGGACCGTGACCTCCAGCTCCTTCGGCCGCTACGGAACCGCCGCCGTGACGGTGGCAGGCCCGCGAGACTCCGGTCAGCGCGGTGAGTACATCTCGGGGTCCGATGCCCTGTGGCACGCCCTGCCCGCGCTGCCGGCGGGCCATGCGGTGGCCCTGGCGCTGCCCGCCGATGGCAGCGTCGATGTCCTGGCCGCCGATGGCAGCAAGCTGACCGCCTGGCAGCTGCGCCGCGGTACCCGCTGGGTCCAGACGCAGTCCTCGACGGTGCCGATCGAGTACGGCTCATCGAGCTGACCCCGCCGCCCCGCCGCTACCGCCAGGCCCGGCGCGGACAGCCGGGACTGAGTGCATCGCGCTCGCGCGGCGGCTAGTCCGCCAGCTGCTCCAGTGCCCGCTCGATCCGGTCCAGCGCGGCCTCGACATCGGCGGTAGGCCGCTGGGCCGCCGTCCAGGGCAGGTACTGGACGGGGATCTGCAAGGCCGCCCACTGGTAGCCCCGCTCGATCGGGCCGGCGGGCAGCGGCTGCCCGGTAACCAGCTGCCAGGTCCGGGCGTAGCGAGCTACCTCAGCGGAGCCGGCGGTGACGAGATTGGCCAGGTCCAGCGCGGCCGGGCCGGTGCGGCTGCTGCCCCAGTCGATCAGCGTGGCCTGGCCGTCGCCGACCAGGACATTACCCGGGTGAACGTCACCGTGCAGCAGCACCGCAGGCAGCTCGGCCAGCACGGCGGCCGCCGCCGGGAGATGGGCCGCGCGGCTGATGAGCGCCCGGGCACGCGCGGTCGTGGCGGGCGGGTGCCGGGCGGCGTGCTCGCGCAGCTGCGGGTCAGCCCAGTCCCGGCACAGTCCCTGCCACCAGGCGCCGGTCACGCGCGGGATCGCGGCGGGCAGGCCGGCCCCGCCCTGGTAGCGGGCATGCACGGCCGCGAGCGAGTCGAGCAGGCCGGCCGGGACCAGATCGCCGGAGGCCAGCGGTGCTCCGGGGGCCAGCGGGGTGATCAGCCAGTCGGGGCCGGCCGCGACGAGCTCGGGAACCGCGGGCGCCTGCGGGCGCACCGCCTGCGCGGCGCGCAGCCCGGCGATCTCGTGCGCGGAGGCTTCCTTGCGCACCAGCTCCAGCCGGTGCTGGCCGCCGGCCAGGTGCAGCGTCAGCTGCTCCACGTAGCGGGCGACAGCGCCGCCGGCCAGCGGGCGCACCGTGCAGCTAACGACGCGGGCGCCCGGCACGGCGCGCCCGGCCCACTCCCGCACCGCCGGGTCGATCATGCCCGCGGTCACCGCGGCCCGCCGCCGCGGGCCGGGGCCGGCCGTCTGGGGTCATAGTCGCCAGTATCACGATCGCCGGCGCGGCTCTCACCTGGTTAACGCGGGCAGCATGCGGCTTTCACCCGGTCAGCGCGGGCGGCACGGCCGGCCGCCCGGACGACAGGTATGTTTTCGGCGTGCGCACCGATAGCACCACCCGTCCCGATGTGTTCGTACTCGGCGCCGGAGTCTGCGGCCTGACCAGCGCCATCTGCCTGGCCGAGGCCGGCCTGGCCGTCACCGTCCAGGCCGCCGAGGCGCCGCTGGCGACGACGTCGGTCGTGGCGGGCGCGCTGTGGGGCACCCATCTGGTTGGTTCCGACGAGCGCGTTCCCGGCTGGGCGGCGCAGACGCGGGCCATGCTGACCGGGCTCGGCGCCGCGGCCGGCGCCCGCGTCGCGGCCGGCGTGATGGCCGTCAAGGTGGCGCAGGACACGCCGCCCGAAGCGGCCGAGGGGTCGGACCTGAGCGAGTTCACGGCCTGCCCGCCGGAAGAGCTGCCGCCCGGCTACGCGGCCGGCTGGCGGGTCGCGGCGCCGCTGGTGTCCATGCCCGTCTTCCTCGGCTACCTGCGCGACCGGCTCGCGGCCGCGGGCGGCCGCCTGCTGGAGCCGCGCTCTTTCGCCACGCTCGCCGAGGCCGCGGCCCAGACCGCCGCCCCGGTCCTGGTGAACTGCCCGGGCGCCGGCGCCCGGACCCTGGTTCCCGACCCGTCCGTCGTCCCGGTGCGCGGCCAGGTCGTGGTCGCGGCGAATCCCGGGCTAGAGGAGTTCTTCGTCGGCAACGGCGCTGACCCCGACGACCTCACCTACCTGTTCCCGCACGGCGACACTGTCGTCCTCGGCGGCACCCAGGAGCACGGCAACTCCAGCCGGGTCCCCGATCCGGCCACCGCCGAGCGCATCATCGCTGCCTGCATCGCGGTCGAGCCCCGGCTCGCGGGCGCGGCGATCCTGGGTCACCGGGCCGGCCTGCGCCCGGCCCGCCCGCTGGTCCGGCTGGAGACCGAGTCGCTGCCCGGCCACCGCGCCATCGTGCACAACTACGGGCACGGCGGTGCGGGCGTCTCGCTGTCCTGGGGCTGCGCGGCGGAAGTGACGAAACAGGTCCTGGCCGCCCTCAGCTGACCGGCCGCGGCGGCCGGCGGTGGTCAGAAGCCGGGGAAGATCCCCCGGAGCTGAGCGAGGTCGGCCGGGTCGCCGGTGACCGCGGCCGGGGTGTGCCCGGCGTCCAGCCGCCCGTAGGCCAGCCGCAGCAGGGCCTCAGCCGGCAGGGCCACCTCGCGAACCGGCACGTCGGTGCCGCCCTCGGGCCACCTGGTCATCGTGACCGAGTCGGCCGTGGCCAGCAGGTAGTCACGGTCAGGCCCGGTCGTCCTGATCCGCACCGCGAACGGCTCGGCCGGGGCCTTGCCCAGCCGCGGGGCCAGGAACTGGGCCACGTTGTCGGTCAGCAGCTCCACTGCGGACGGCGCCACGGTCGCGGCGGGGTCCAGCTCGACGGCCACATCCCAGGTGTGCACGGCGTGCTCGCCCAGGCGCAGCCGGACCAGCCCGGTTGCGTCCAGGTCCATCCCGAAGAACGACATCCTGATGGCGGCGAGCTGCGCATCGGTGAGCTGCTCGAGGGTCGCGACGTGCTTCTCATCGGCGGCCAGCGCGTCAGCGGCCTGGGCCTCGGGAGACTTGGCGTTCCACTGGTCCCACACCGGCGCGAAGGCGTCGGGCGTGACCGGCTCGCTCTCGCCCAGCGCCCCCGGCAGCATCAGCAGCGAGATCTCCGCGCCGCTGCCCAGATGCGACAGGACCTGGGCGATGGACCAGTCTCCGCAGTACGACGCGCCGCGGATCTGCTCCGGGCTGAGCTGGCTGACCAGCCCGGCCAGCCGCTCGTGCGAGCTGCGCAGGGCGGCGATCCACATCCGCGGACCTGACTGCATGGCGACTCCCCGAACTCGGCGGACAAATCCGCACCAGGGCCGAGATCTCACGGCCCGAGCGGAGCCTATGGCACCCCCGCGGCTGCCGGCGACAGGACCCGTAGGGTAAGCGGGGACAGGTCGGGCCCCGGCGACGGCAGAGTGAGCGGAGTGGCCGCAGTGAGCGATGTGAACGGCATCCAGGTCGGGTTCGGTGCCCCGGTGTCCGGAGCGTGGGCCACGCCGCAGAACCTGGCCGCGTTCGCGCAGCGCGCCGAGCAGGCCGGGTACGCCTCCCTGTGGAGCTTCCAGCGGCTGCTCATCCCCGCGGGGATGGCGACCACCATGGAGCCGGTGTATCACCGCGTGCTGGACCCGATGGCGGTACTGGCCTACGCGGCCGCGGTCACCTCGCGGATCCGGCTCGGCGTGGCGGTGATCAACGCGCCGTTCGTCTCCCCCGGCTACCTGGCCAAGCAGGCCGCGTCGCTGGACGTGCTGTCGCAGGGCCGGCACGACCTGGGCCTGGGCATCGGCTGGCAGGAAGAGGAATTCACGCTGACTGGTGCCGCCATGGCCCGCCGCGGCCCGCGCACGGCCGAGTACATCGAGGTGCTGCGCACGCTGTGGAGCGACAGCTCGGCCGGGTTCGACGGCGAGTTCTACCAGGTGCCGCCTGGTGACCAGTCCCCGAAGCCGGTACAGGCGGGCGGCCCGCCGGTGCTGCTGGGCGGCATGGCCCGGCCCGCGCTGGAGCGGGTCGGCCGGGTCGCCGACGGCTGGGTGACCTCCAGCCGCACCGACCTGTCGCGGATCGGCGAGCTCATCGACATCGTCCGCCAGTCGGCCGCGGCGGCCGGGCGCGATGCGGCGGCGCTGCGGGTCGTGGTCCGCGGGGTGGTCCGGACCGGGGCCGGGGAAGCCGGGCCGGACGGGCAGCGCCTGCTGCTGTCGGGCAGCTACGCCCAGATCCGCGAGGACCTCGCGGTGCTGGCTGGCCAGGGCGTCACCGAGGTGTTCTTCGACCTGAACTGGGACCGTCAGATCGGCTCGCCCGACGCTGACCCGGCCGAGGCTACGGCCCGGGCCGGCGAGATCCTCGACGCCCTGGCCCCGTCGGCCTAGCCGCTGGCCCGGGCCTGGCCCGGCGACCGCGGCGGCGGGGCGGGCTCCAGGCCGTTGCTGTGCGCGATGGCGGCGGCCTCGGTGCGGCTGGCGGCGTGCAGCTTGCCCAGGATGTTGGACACGTGCACGCTGGCGGTCTTGGGCGCGATGAACAGCGCCGCGCCGATCTCGCGGTTGGAGTAGCCGGCCGCCAGCAGCCGCAGGACCTCGACCTCACGGCCGGTCAGCCCGGCCAGCGGCCCGCGGCCCGCGCTGCCGGGCACGCCGGCCGGCCCGGCGATCGCGGGGCTGAGCCGAAGCCGCCGGCCCAGCTCGGCCAGCGCCCGGCGCAGCGGCGCGGCGCCCAGCTTGTCTGCGGCGGCCACGGCCAGGGCCCACTCGGCCTGGGCCTCGTCACGCCGGCCAGCCTCGGCCAGCGCCTCGGCCAGCCGCCAGCGGGACCGCGCCGCGTCATACACGAAGCCGGGCCCGAACGCGTCCAGCACGGCCTGCCAGTTGGCGGGATCGTTGTCGCCCTCGGCGCGGCGCCACTCAGCCTCGGCGCGGGCCAGCCAGCCCAGCCCGTCGACGCCGAGGCTGATCCGCGGGCGGCCGCGGTTGCCGGCTCCGGACCGGGCCAGCTCGACCACCCGCCGGGCCTCCTCGACCATCTCCTGCTCGCGGGCAGCATCGCCGCTGGCGCGGGCCTGCACGGCCAGGTCGGCCACCGCCGCCAGCCGGACGGCGGCGACCCGGATCAGCTGCGGCGACTGCTTGCCGCCCCAGGCCAGGGCGGCGTCGATCGTGCGCTCGCTCTCGGCCAGCGCGCTGTCGAGGTCGCCCTGCCAGTACGCGTGCTCGGCCAGCAGGCCGAGCGCGATGTAGGCCACGAAGGCATCGCAGTCGATCCAGGGGGCCAGCCACGCCCGCCGGGTCTCGACCGCGTCGCTGCCCCGGCCGACGGCGATGAACAGGGCCATGGCCGACAGCCGGGCCTCGGCCTCACTGGACACCCGGACCGCGAAGCCGTCGACGATCTCCTGGGCGTGGTCCCAGTCGCCGTCGGAGAAATGCGCCAGGTAGTGCAGGTACTGCAGGTCGAATCCGTACGGCGCCATCCCCAGGCCGGCGCGGTCGGCGGCCGTCATGCCGTCGTGCGCGGTCATGCTGGCCGCGTCCAGGTTGCCGCGCTCCAGGTGAATCCGGGCCACCTGGAACGCCGCCCGCAGCTCGACGCCGAGTACGCCCGCGCGGCGCGCCTGAGCCAGCGCGCGGGAGTAGGAGGCGATCGCCGTCTTCACCCGGCCGCCGCGCTCGGCCAGCAGCCCGAGGGTGACCAGGGCGTCGGCGACCACCCAGGGCGCGTCGGCCTCCCGGCCGGCGGCCCGGGCCTGCTCGGCGCTGGCCCGGGCGACCCGGCCCTCGCCGTTCGCCATCTGCGCCACGGCCAGGATGGCCAGCGCGCTGGCCCGCTCGGCACCGCCCTGCCCGGCAGGCAGGGAGGCGACCGCGTCCCTGGCCGCCGCCAGCGCCGCGGGCTCCTCGTCCAGTTCGAGCAGGAAGTAGGCCAGCCGCTGGTTGGCGCGGCTGAGCAGGACCAGGTCCGCGCCCGGCCGCAGGTAGCTCAGCAGCCGGCGCAGCTGGTGCACCGCGCGGCTGATGTCGCCGGCGTCGGCGGCCGACATCGCCGAGCGCAGCGCGAGATCGCCGCGCTCGATGCCGCCCAGGCTCACCGGGTCGCTGACCCGCTCCCACAGCGACAGGGCCAGGTCATAGTGCCGGTGCGCCTCGGCCGGCGCGGTCAGCCGCTCGGCCTCCCGGCCGGCCTGCACCGAGGCGGCGAATGCCGCCGGGATGTCATGGCTGGCCAGCGCGTGGTGGGCAAGCTCGGCGGCCGAGCCCGTGACCTGCTCCAGCCGGCATTCGTCGGACAGCAGCTCGGCCAGCGTGCCGTGCAGCCGGGTCCGCTCGCCGGGCAGCAGGTCGGCATAGATGGCCTCGCGCAGCAGGGCGTGCCGGAAGGCCAGCCCGCGGGCGCCGTCCGGGACCAGCAGCTGGTGGGCGACCGCCTCGCGGACCGCCTCCTCGTACTCGCGGGTGTCCAGCCCCGACGCCCGCATGACCAGTTCATCGTCCACGTGCCGGCCCGCCACCGCGGCGGCGCGCAGCGCCTGCTGAGCAGCGGGCGACAGCCGCTCCATCCGGGCCAGCAGCAGGTCGGCCAGGCCGGTAGGCAGGCTGGTCACCTCGGCCGGGCCGGCGCCGGGACGGCCGGGCCCGGCCAGTCCGCCCCACCGGCTCGGGCCCGCCGCCGGAGCGTCCGGTCCGGGCCGGTTGGAGGCGGTCAGCAGCTCCTCGGCGTAGTAAGCATTGCCCTCGGCGCGATCGATCAGGCTGTCCAGGACCGGCGCGGACAAGATCCCGCCGGACAGCTGGGTCAGGTGCTCCGCCATCGCCGCGGCCGGCAGCGGGCGCAGGTCCACGGCGGTGACGCCGGGCAGCCGCAGCAGCTCGGTCACCACCGGCCGCAGCGGATGACGGCGGTGCATGTCGTCGGTCCGGTAGGTCGCCGCCAGGGCGATCCGCTCGCGGTGCAGCACCCGGCTCAGGAACGTCACCAGGTCCCGGGTCGACCGGTCAGCCCAGTGCAGGTCCTCCAGCACCAGCAGGACAGGCGCCGCCTCGGCCAGCTCCGCCAGCATGCCCAGCACCGCGCCGAACAGCTGCTGCTGAGCCAGGCCGGGCAGGTCGGGGCCGTCGGGCTGACTGGCCTGCCGGTCGGGCAGCAGCCGGGACAGCACCGGCCGGGTGGCCAGGGCGTCCAGCACCGGGCCCCGCGCTGAGGGCCGGGTGGCCGCATCCCGCAGGGCGTCGGCCAGCGGCAGGTAGGGCACGGTGTCGGCCAGCTCGGCGCAGCGCCCGGACAGGACGGTGAAGCCGCGCCGGGCAGCCAGCGCGCCCAGCTCGGTGATCAGGCGGGTCTTACCCACGCCCGCATCGCCGCTGACCAGGACGACGACCGGCTGGCCGCCCTCGGTCTCGGTCAGCAGGCCGGTCAGGCGGTCGAGCTCGTCGGCTCGCCCGACCAGCGGTGGCCGCTCTTCTAGCGGGCCCGCCTCGGGGTGCGGATCATGCCCAGTTGACAGCACCCATCCAGTATCTCAGCCGCCTGTGACATCCACACCCGTCAGCCGGCCGCTCTGTAGCTGCCATCGCGGAGCTGCCCCAGCGTCCGGGCCCACTGGCGGCCCGCCCCCAGCGCGTTCCACCGGGCCGCGCCGGCCAGGTCACGCAGCCGCTCGGCGGCTGAGTAGTCCGGGCGGGCGGCGGCCACGGCGATGGCCTCGTCGAGGTCGTTGCCGCAGGCCTCCAGGACCGGGGAGAAGTCGCGGCGCACCGGCGCGCACTGGTCATAGCCCAGGGCCCGGTGCAGGCGCGGGAACAGCGGCTTGTACAGCCGGGCGCGCTCGTGCAGGCCCGAGGAGTGCGACATCGGGTTCTTCGGCCGCTCCCGGATGTAGGCCGGCAGCATGTCGGCGAAGGCCTCGCGCACGATCCACTTCTCCTGGCCGTCCCGGACCTTCAGGTCCATCGGCAGCCGCATGGCCAGCTCGACAAGGGCCAGGTCCAGGAACGGGACCCGGGCCTCGACTCCGTGGCCCATGCTGGTCCGGTCGACGCGCTGCAGCTCGGTCCGGCCCAGGTTGGCGATCTTGTGCAGGAACAGCCGCCGGGCCGCCTCCGGCTTGGTCCGGTGGTACATCGGGTAGCCGCCGAACAGCTCGTCGCTGCCGTCGCCGGTGAGCACGACCTTGATCCCGGCCTCGTGGATACGGCGGAACAGCGGGACCGACACCACGGCGTTGATGATGTCGCCGTACTCGGTCAGCTCGGACATGGCGATGGCGCGGCGGATGGCCGGCCGCCCGATCTGGCCCGGCGCCAGCTCGATGACCTCATGCGGCACGCAGAGGTCGGCGCACAGGCGCCGGGCGTAGCTGAGGTCCTCGCTGCCGGGCGCGCCGATGGTGAACGCCACGCAGTCCGGGTGCATGTCCCGGACGTGCAGCAGCGTCAGCGAGCTGTCCAGGCCGCCCGACAGGATGACGCCGACCGGCAGGTCGGTGTCCACCCGGACCCGGACGCTGTCCTCGAACGCGGCCCGGACCAGCTTGGCCGCCTCGTCCGGGTCGGTGACCGGCTCGGCCGACGCGCCGAGCGCCATCAGGTCCAGGAAGGGCCGGAGCTGCGGCCCGGACGCAGCGTCCGCCCAGCCATGGTGGCCGGGCGGCACCTCGGCGATCCGGGTGCCCAGGCCGGTGAGCGCCTTGATCTCGGAGGCGATGTGCAGCCGGCCGCTGGCCCTGGCCCAGTACAGCGGCTTGACCCCGACGCCGTCCCGGGCCAGGTAGACCCGGCCGGCCGCAGGCTCGGCGATGGCCAGGGCGAACTCGCCGCGGAACCGGGTCACGGCCTGCTCGCCCCACTGGGCGAAGGCGGCCAGCACGATCTCGGTGTCCCCGCCGCCGCGCAGCGGCTGGCCGAGCGCGGCCAGCTCGGCCCGCAGGTCGCGGTAGTTGAACAGCTCGCCGTTGTAGCACAGCACCTGCGCGCGGTCGGCGGAAGTCCAGGGCTGGACCGCGCGGTCGCGGTCAACAATGCGCAGTCGCTGGGTGCCCGCCAGCAGCGCGCCCTGGCGGAAGGTCTCCCGGCACTCGCCGCGCGGCGCCTGCACGTCCAGCATCCGCTCGAACACCTCGGCGGCGCCGCCCGGCCCGTCGCCGTCAGCGGCAGCGGAGCTGAGAATCATCGCGATCCCGCACATGGCGATCAGCCGCCCGGCCGGGCGGCCGGCACCAGCCGCGAGCCGTAGCTGATGCCCGGCCGCAGGCAGACATGCCAGGCCTGGCCCTCGTCGATGACGTTGATATCGCCGGCCGCCTGGCGGTCCAGCAGCACCTCCTGCAGCGCGGCCTGGGCACCGAACCGGCCGAACCAGGCCATCTCCACGTCAGCGGAGTAGCCGACGCAGTGCGAGCTGGGCAGCAGCGCGGCGTAGCCCAGCGCGCGCAGCCGCCGCTGATGCTCGACGCTGCGGGCCAGGCTGGTCACCCACAGCGGCGGCGTGCCGGCCGGCGCGATCTCGGCGAACTGCACGGCGATCTGATTCAGCAGCGCCACGGCCTGCGGCCGCGCCCGCGCCAGCCACAGCCCCGCGGTCATCGGACGCCGGCCGGGCAGCGCGCGCCGCTCCACTGAGCGGGCGGCCCGGCTGACGAACGACCCGGCCTGGTGCCGGTACTGGAACCGCAGCAGGCCGCCCATCTGCAGCGCGTCGAGGTCGAGCAGCTCGGGCGCGTTCAGCACGTCATCGTCGGCCGGGTAAGCAGGCTCGCGGCCCCACCACAGCGCGTCAATCTGGGCCAGCAGCGAGATTCGCAGCAAGGACGCCAGGCTGGTGGCCGAGCTGCGCGCGCTGGGCCGGTAGCTGCGGACCTCCAGCAGCAGCCGCTCCAGGGCCCCGGCGCTGCCGTCCGGGGTGCGGGTGACCACCGCGGCGATCTCCGGGTCGGCCAGGCGGCGGGCCAGGATCCGGGCCGCCAGCCGGGTACTGGCTGCCGCGTCACTGCGCTCGAACGAGGCGACGACGTCGGTGACTGCCCGCCGGTAGGCCGCCAGGTCAGGGGTGGCCGGGTGGGTCGCCGCGAGCGCGGCATCCGCCGGCTCGGCAGGCGGGATCACCCCGCCCGGCCGGGCCGCCCGGCCGGGTCGCGGGGGCCGTAAGCCCGAGATTTCCGCTCCGCTGCGGGCGCCCCACCCGCCGATCGTTGTGCCGCAGGCGGCAGGCCCGGTTGCATCCGCGGGGCCGGCCGCGGCTGACGGCCTGCCAGTTAGCCACATCGTCACGAGCTCTCCCCCGTCGGCTCTGCTGATGTCCTCCCCGCGCCGCCTGGTCGCACGACGCATGGGCACAGAGCGTAACAGCAAGGTTTCGGAACGTGACGCATTTGTAATCTGTCGCGCCTTGACGCGACGGCCGGCTGAACGGGGCTCTCCAGCCCGCGCCGGGAAGTAAGTCCTGACCTGCAGTTTCGTGCATCGATATATTGCATGCAATAATTCCCAGGCTACTGTGACCCGTGTTGACCGGAAAGAGCACAGGAGGCCGGACATGCCGCTGCCGGGAACCGCCGGGCCCGCCGCCCGGATCAGCGCGCGGGAAACCGCCTACGAGCACATCCGCGACTGGATCACGCTCGGGCCGCTGGACCCCGGCGAGCCGGTCCGGGATGTCGAGATCGCCGCCCTGCTGGGCATCAGCCGCACCCCGGTCCGCGAGGCGCTGCTCAAGCTGGCCCAGGAAGGCCTGATCGAGGCATTCCCCGGCCACCAGACCCGGGTGGCGCCGCTGCGCTTCGAGCGGGTCCCGCAGCTGTTCGCCATCGGCGGCGTGCTGGACGCGCTGGCCGCCGAGGAAGCAGCGCCCGACATGGATGCCCAGGCCTGCGCCGAGCTGGACGAGCTGCTGCAGCGGATGACCGAGGTCGCCGACCCGCGTGAGCTGCAGCTGCTCGACGAGCAGTTCCACGGCGTGTATTACACCGTGGCCGGCAACGCCCCGCTGCTCAAGCTGCTCGAGGACATCTCGCTGGAGCTGCGCCGGTTCGACCGCGTGGGCTTCCGGTCCCCCGAGATCATGCTCGCGGCCAACGAGGAGCACCGCGCCATCGCAGCCGCGCTGCGCCGCCGGGACGGCCAGGCCGCCGCCGCGGCGGCGCGCACGAACTGGGGCCGGTCCTGGGACCGCATCGCCGAGGCCCAGTGGGCCGGGTCCGCGGCGGCCGGCCGGTCTCCCGCGCTGGCCGGCGGCCAGCAGGCCGGGACCAGGTGACCGGGATGACCGGCTACCCGGCGCAGATCCCGCTGCCGGCCTGGCCGGGCGGCGCGGACGTAGCCGTCACGCTGTCCTTCGACGTGGACGCCGAGGCCGGCATGCTGCGCGAGGGCGAGCCCTCCGCCCGCCAGCTGAGCACCCTGAGCGAGGCCCGGTACGGCATCGTCCGGGGACTGCCCCGGATCCGCGCGCTGCTGCAGCGCGAGCAGATCCCGGCCACCTTCTACGTGCCCGGCGATACCGCCGAGCGGCACACCGGGGCGCTGACCGGGCTGCTTCCCGACGGCCACGAGATCGCTCACCACGGCCATCTGCACCTGCGCAGCGACGGGCTGACGGCCGGCGCCCAGCGCCGCGAGCTAGTGCAGGGCCTGGCCGCGCTGCGGGACCGGCTCGGCGCGCCGGTGACCGGCTACCGGTCGCCGTCGTGGGAGCTGACCCCCGAGACGCTGGCCCTGCTGGGCGAGCTGGGCTTCGGCTATGACTCCAGCTGCATGGGCGATGACCGGCCCTACTACGAGGTGCACGGCGAGCACCGCATCCTCGAGCTGCCGGTGCACTGGAGCCTGGACGACTGGCCGCATTTCGCCTGGCACCCCGGCGGGAACGAGGTGCTGGCCGCGCCGTCCGCGGTGGTCGAGGTGTGGCTGGCGGAGTTCGAGTCGGCGCTGGCCGAGCACCGGCACATCACCTTCACCATGCACCCCGAGGTCATCGGGCGCGGCCACCGGCTGGCCGCGCTGGCCGCGCTGATTACCGCGATGCGCGAGCGGGGCGCCATCTGGTTCGCGCGCCACGACGAGGTGGCGGAGATACTGAACCATGCCTGACGAGGTCATTGCCCGCCATCTGTCCCGGCCGGCCAGCCCGGCGCAGCGGGGCCGCGAGTTCGGCACGGCCCGGCGGCCAGGTCGCGCACACGCTGGCCCGGTACCGCGAGCTGTTTCAGGCCGCCCACGGACTCGCGCCCGCCCAGATCAGGGAGCTGGGCAGAGGCGTCGAAGCCGCGCTGCGCGGGCCGTGGCCCGGCCTGGCGCAGGAGATCGACGGGATCGCCGCCGGGGCCGGTGTCGATGCGGCGGAGCTGTTCGCGGCCAACGCCCGGACCGAGATCCTGTCCGGGGCCAGCGCACCGGAGTGCTCGGTCATCGGCGCGCTGCCGGGCCGCTCGGCGACCGGCAGCGTGCTGCTGGCCCAGAACTGGGACTGGCATCCGGCCCTGGCCCCGTCCCGGGTGCTGTGGACCATCGCCGGCCCGGACGGCCGGTGGCTGACCACGCTCACCGAGGCCGGCATCCTGGCCAAGATCGGGCTGAACAGCGCTGGCCTGGGCGTGACGCTGAACATCTTGTACTGCTCGCTGGACGGCGGGGTGGGCGGGCTGCCGGTGCACCTGCTGCTGCGGCTGCTGCTGGCCGAGTGCGACGACATGCCGGCCGCGCTGGCGCTGATCGGCCAGGCCGCCATGACCGCCTCGTCGTGCATCACCGTCGGCTGGCAGCCGCCGCCCGGCGACTCCGCGCCAGCCCAGCTCGTCTCCGCCGAGCTGTCGCCCGGCGGACCGCAGTACGTCCGGCCGCGCGACGGGCTGCTGCTGCACACCAACCACTTCTGCCCGGCGCCGCCCGCGGGCGAGGACCGGTTCGCCCGCGACTATCCCGACACCCTCGCCCGGCTCGCCGACCTGGGCGAGCAGGCGGGCAGCGGCCTGATCTCGGCGGAGCTGATCCAGGCCGCGCTGGCCTCGCACGCCGGCGCGCCGCTGTCGGTGTGCTGTCACGGCGAGGAAGCTGAGCTGCTCGGGGATCAGGCCGCGACGCTGGCCTCGGTCATCCTGGACCTGGGCCGCCGGGAGATGACGCTGGCCGCGGGCCAGCCCTGCACCGTGCCCTACGAGCTAGTCGGGGTGCCGGCTGCGACGGGGTCCTGAGTGCAGCAGGCCGGCCTCGGCTACCGGGTCCCCCGGCAGCACCAGCAATTTGAGTTCAGCCCGGATGCCGAGCCGGTGCTGCGGGTGCCCAGCGGGTCGCGCATCACCCTGGAGACGCTGGACTGCTTCTCCAACCAGGTCACCGCGCCGGGCCAGCGCTACGCCCGCGAGGCCGACCTGCTGGAGCTAATCGGCGCCTACAACCCGGTGACCGGGCCGGTGTACGTGGAGGGCGCGGAGCCGGGCGACGTGCTCGCCGTCGCGTTCGAGGAGATCATCCTGGGCACGGCCGCGCCGTTCGCGGCCACGCTGACCTTCGGGTCGGGGTCGGCGTACGTGTCCGCCGAGTGCCCCGGCCTGCCCCCGGCCGGCGACACCAAGATCTGCCCCATCCAGGCCGGCCCGGCCGGGCCGGAGGTCATCTTCCCGGCCGCCGGCGGCGACCTGCGGCTGCCTGCCCGGCCGATGGTCGGCACCGTCGGCACCGCGCCGGCCGCCGGGCCGGTCCCGTCGCTGGGCTACGCGCCCGGCCACGGCGGCAACTTCGACTGCCCGCTGGTCACCGCCGGCTCGGTGCTCTGCCTGCCGGTGAACGTGCCCGGCGCGCTGCTGTCGCTCGGGGACGTGCACGCGCTGATGGGTGACGCGGAGATCACCGGCACGGCGCTGGAGACCAGCGGCGACGTGACCGTCACCGTCACCGTGCGGCCGGCCGGCGGCCGGCGCCTGGCGCTGCCGCACCTGGACACCCCCGCGCTGATCGGGGTGGTCGGCTGCCGGCCCGGTGCCGGGGTGCAGGCCAACCTGGAGGCCGCCATGCTGGAGCTGCACGCCCGGCTGACCGGCGACTACGGCCTGGCCGCGGCCGATGCCTATCAGCTGCTCGGCGCGACCGCGCGGGTGCTGGTCAACCAGTGCGTCGCGCCGCCGGCCTGGTCTGCGGTGCATGTCGGCGTCCCGCGCGCCATCCTGGCCGCCGCTGCCGCCGCCCCGGCCGCCTGACGCGCGGGCGGCCGGGCGCGCCGCGGCCTCAGCTGACGGGCTTGAGCCCCGCGGCGGACAGCAGGTAGGCGCCGGGGTCGCCGCCGTCCTTCTCGGCCAGCCGCGCGACGGCGGCACCCACCTGGACCCGGGTCAGTGCCGGGCCGCGGCTGGCCAGGAACTCGGGTACCGGAACGCCCTGCCGGGCCGCGTACGCCGCGACGGCCGCGGCGCCCAGGTCGGTGTCCGGGGTGAGCTGCGGGAGCACCGAGATGAACCGGATGCCCAGGCCGTTGCGCTCCGACTCATCGGCGGCATAGCCGGTCAGGAACCGGATGGTGGCCTTGGCCCCGGCGTAGCCGCCGCTGACGCGGTGACCCGAACAGGGCGGCACCGCTGGAGAAGGCGATGACGGTGCTGCCCGGCTCGAGGGGCTGCAGCAGGGCTTCGCGGGTCCAGTGAAAGGCCTGCCGCACGTCCACCTCCCAGTTGCGGCTGAAGGTCTCCCAGGTGTGGCGGTGCAGCGGCCGGGACAGCGGCGCGGCCCCGGCCGTCAGCACCAGCGTGCGCGGGCGGTGCGCGTCCAGCAGCGTGCCGGCCACGACGGGGTCGGTGACGTCGGCGGCGACGACGGTGCCGTGCTCGCCGAGCTCAGCGCGCAGCTCGGCCAGCCGGGCCCGGTCGCGGGCCACGGCCACGACGTGCGCGCCCGCCTCGGCCAGCGTGGTCGCGATGGCCCGGCCGAAGCCGCGGCTGGCCCCGGTCACCAGCGCGGTAGTACCGGACAAGGTAGTACCGGACAATTGGTCCTGAGCGGTCATTTCGAGCTCCTTCAATCGGCTGCGGTCAGCACCTCGTGCTGCCATTCGCCTGTTGGATCCGTGACATCGCGCTGACTCACCGCGGCACCGCCGATGAGTTCTGGCCGCGCGCGGGATCTATACCTCCGAGCTGCCGTGCGCTGGGCGCGGCCGACCGGGCGGGAGGAAAGGCGGCCATGACGGCAGAAGTGGTGTCCGGGGCCAGCGAGGAATTCGTCCGCCTGGCTGATCCGTTGCGGCCCGAGCTGCTGGCCCTGTGCTACCGGATGCTCGGCTCGGTGCAAGACGCCGAGGACCAGGTGCAGGAGACGATGATCCGGGCCTGGCGGTCCTACGGCGAGTTCCAGGGCCGGTCGTCGCTGCGTACCTGGCTGTACCGGATCGCGGCCAACTGCCTGCCTGCGCGCGATGGAGACCCGCCGCCGGCGGCCGCTGCCGTCCGGCCTGGGCGAGCCGGGCGGCACGGGCACGCCGGCCTGGACACAAGCCAGCGGCAACAGGGGGGCGGCTCATGGAGGCGGACTGGCTGCAGCCCTTTCCGGATTCGCGTGCTGGACGGCTCGATGGCCGACCCGGCGGCGGTGGTGATGTCCCGCGACAGCATGCGGCTGGCGCTGATCGCGGCGCTGCAGTACCTGCCGGGCCGGCAGCGGGCGGTGCTGATCCTGCGCGACGTGCTGGGCTGGCGGGCGGCCGAGGTGGCCGACCTGCTCGGGCACCACGACCGTGGCGGTGAACAGCTCGCTGCAGCGGGCCAGGGCGCAGCTGCGGAAGGCGGCGCCGGGCCGAGAGCGAGATGAGCGAGCCGGACGACGGCCGCGGACCGGGCGCTGCTGGACCGGTATGCCGCGGCGTTCGAGCAGGCCGACGTGGCCGCGCTGACCGGGCTGCTGGCGCGCGACGCGACGTTCGAGATGCCGCCGACCGTGACCTGGTTCGCGGGCCGCGACGACATCACGCGGTTCCTGGCGGCCCGGGTGCTGACCGAGCCGGGCCAGGTTCCGGCTGATCCCGGTGGCCGCCAACGGGCAGCCCGGGTTCGCCGCCTACCTGCGCGATGAGTCGGGCCGCTACCAGGCCCACGGGATCCAGGTCCTCACGTGGCCGGCGGCCGGATCAGCGGCGTGGTGTCGTTCAACGACCCGGCCCTGCTGGCGTCGTTCGGGCTGCCTGGCGAGCCGCCCGGCTGACCAGGCGCCCGGGGCCGGGGCCCGTGCGGGTCAGGCCAGCGCGGCGATGACCTCGGCGGCCGCCCGCTCCCCCGAGCGGACCGCGCCGTCCATGTAACCGCACCAGGCCGTCGCCGTCTCGGTGCCCGCCCAGTGGATGAGCCCGGCGGGCTCGCGCAGCGCGTAGCCGTACCTGGTCCATACGTTCGGGCCGAACAACGTCCCGTAGCAGCCGCCGGTCCACCGCTCCCGCTGCCAGTCCAGCTCCAGGAACTGGGCCGGCTGAGCGGCCTTCGGGCCGAAGTACCGGGCCAGCGACTCCAGCACGACATGCCGGCGCGCGGCGGCGCTGACCCGGCTCAGCGTCCGGGCCTGGTCGCCCTCTACGAACGCGGTCAGCACACCGGGCGATCCGTCGCGCGGGGAGCTGTCGAACACCACCCGCGAGCCGGGACCGTCGCCGGTGGCCTGGCCGGTCAGCCCGTCGGCCCGCCAGAACGGCTCGTCGTAGACCACCTGGCACTTGATGACCGAGCCCATCGGGGCCCGCTGGGTGAGCTGCTCGCGGCCGGGCGGCAGGGCCGGCTCATAGTCGATGCGGCCGGCCAGGTGCGGCGGCACCGAGACGATGACCCGCCGGCCGGTGACCGTCCCGGCTGCCGTCACGGCGGTGACCGCGTCGCCGCTCGTCTCCAGCCGGGTCACGGGACGGCTGAGCCGCACCACGTCCGGCCCGAGCCGCCGCCAGCCGCCCGGCGATCAGCCAGGAGCCGCCGTCCAGCCGGTCCTGCTGGGCGCCGCCGGAGGTGGCGATCAGCTTCTCGAACGAGCCCGCCGCACGGCAGTAGAACAGCACGTGCAGCAGCGACAGGTCGCCCGGCTCGCTGGCGAACACGGCCTCGGCGGCCAGGGTCAGCAGCGACCGGGCCCCGCTGGTGGCCGCCGTCCGCCGGATCCAGGTCTCGAAGGTCTGCCCGTCCCAGCGCCGGGCCCTCGCTGCCGTCCACGGGGCATCGGCCGGGACCTTGCGGGCCAGCGCCTCCAGCCGGGCCTGAGCCTGGGCGATGTCGGCCAGCACCAGCGGGCTGATCCGCGGGATGGCCCCGGCGTAGCTGCCGCGCTTGCCGCCGAAGTGCAGCACGTTGGCGCCGGTGTTGTAGGTCGGGAAGGTGGCCACGTCCAGCTCGGCGGCCAGCGCCAGGATGCGGTCCTGGGTGGGCCCGACCCACGCCCCGCCCAGGTCGGTGACCTTGCCGTCGCCGATGTCGGCGCTGACGATCCGGCCGCCGACCCGGTCGCGGGCCTCCAGCACGATCACGGCCAGCCCGGCGGCGGCCAGGTCCCGCGCGGCGGTAAGCCCGGCCAGCCCCGCGCCCACGATCACGACATCAGCGTCGGTACTCACTGGCCTCCCTGCCTCTTGCTGTTATCAGAGGATGCCGGCTGAGTGGCGACCAGCGCGGGAACCGGGCGAGCAAGCCCGGCCCGGCCGTTCCGTTACTGATTAATGCTTGCGGTGCCGGGGTCGGCCGGTCAGCTACGGCGGCGCAGGGCGGGGGTGGTCAGCGCGGGCGTGTCGTAGCCGCGGTCGGCCGGGTTGAGGTTGACGCCCGGCGGCACGATCTCATCGATCCGGTCGAGCACGTCGCTGGTGAGCACCACGTCGGCGGCGCCGAGCTGGCTGTCGAGCTGCTCCATGGTGCGCGGCCCGATGATCGGCGCGGTCACGCCCGGGTGACTGAGCACGAACGCGAGGGCCAGGTGGACCAGTGACAGCCCGGCCTCCTCGGCGAGCACGGCCAGCTGCTCGGCGGCGGCCAGCTTGGCCTGGTTGCCGGGCAGGGACAGGTCAAAGCGATGCGGCAGGCGCTGTGCCCGGCTGCTCTGCGGCAGCTCCGCGCCTTCCCGGTAGCGCCCCGACAGCCAGCCGCCGGCCAGCGGGCTCCACGGGATCACGCCCATCCCGTACTGCTGGCACGCCGGCAGGATCTCGGCCTCGATGCCGCGCACCAGGATCGAGTAGGGCGGCTGCTCGCAGACGAACCGCTCCCGGCCGCGGCGCTCCGCCGTCCACTGCGCCTGCACGATCTGCGCGGCCGGGAACGTGGAGCTGCCGGCGTAGAGGATCTTGCCCGCGCGGATCAGGTCACTGAGCGCGCCCAGCGTCTCATCGACATCAGCGCTCGGGTCGGGCCGGTGGATCTGGTACAGGTCGATGTAGTCGGTGCCCAGCCGCTTCAGGCTGGCCTCGCACTCGCGGATCAGCCAGCGCCGCGAGTTGCCCTGCTGGTTGGGATCGGCGCCCATGGTGCCGTGCGCCTTGGTGGCCAGCACGATGTGCTCGCGCCGCCCGGCGGCCAGCGCCTTGCCGACGATCTCCTCGGACTCGCCGCCGGAGTAGACATCCGCGGTGTCGATGAAGTTGATCCCGGCGTCCAGGGCGCGGTGGATGATCGCGACCGATTCGTCGTGATCGGGATTGCCCCAGGAGCCGAACATCATGGCGCCGAGGCAGAGGGGACTGACCTTCACGCCGGTTGTGCCGAGTACCCGTACAGTCTCAAGGCCCACGTTCGACTCCCTCATTTGTTTCCGCCAAGGCTGGGCATGAGCGTATCTACACCGGCCTGATGTTCAGGCTGACGTACTCATACCAGCCAACTTCTCCGGTCTCGTCCAGCAGAAGGTGAACCAGCCACTCGATCCCGTGGCCAGTGAGGGCCTGCTTCCTTGGTGGCACGGCCTGACTCCATCCGAGACAGGTAGCCGGTCGCCAAGTTGAGCACCATGTCCCCGCCGATGTCTACCGTGACGGGGACCAGGCAGGGCGGCTTAGGCCAGTAGCAGGTGCCGCCCGACACCATCGCTAATGAGGCCACCACGCCCTTGCTGAAGTAACTGGGAACAGCCGCCATGACCCGAGGATGACATTCGGTCCCGGCCAGGTCATCCCTAGCGAGAAGCTGAGTCCGGCTGAGTAGGCAGCCGCTACGCTCCGTCGCCATGACCGAGACTCCCGCTGAGTCACTCTCCTCGCCAGGCGTTGCCGAGCAGATCCGGATAGTCCTCCGCGCCTTACGGTCCCTGGTGCCCCTGACAGGGACCGACCGCCGGGGCCTGGTGCTCGCCCTCGCCGGGAACCTCATTACTGTCCTCGTGATCGCTGACCCTGGTCGGCCTGGCGGCAGGCATCCACTAGCAACCACCCTCCCCGCCCCGCGAGAAGACCTGTTCCGCAGGGCAGCGAGAGGACTACCCTCCCGGCATGACGGACACTGCGGGCGAGTCACCCGCTGCCCCCGAGGAGCCTGCCGAGAATCCTGCCCGACAAGCTGCCGGGGGGACCGAGCCCGGCCCCATGGACGTAGTCCGGGCGCTCCTGCCGCACACGGGCAAGTACACCGAGGGCGACTACCGCCTGCTGATTCTCACCTTCGCCGGGACCATCGCCGCGAACGTCGTGACGGCCATGGTGGTCGGCGCAGCTATCGCGCTCTCCCGTGCCATCAGGTCCGACCTGCCGGGGGGTGGTTTCCTGATCTGGGCCTGGGTCCTCGGGGTGTGCATCCTGGTCGGCGGGCTCCAGTCCTGCCGCTGCTGCTGTTCCTGCGAAACTGGAGGAGCATTTCCGCCAGGATGGGGCACAGCCAGGTGGATAAGTCGCCTGCTTCAGCCTCAACGTCTTCCTCGGGGTGATAGCGGGCCTCACGCTGCTCGGCATGGCCGAGGCATCCACTAGCCCCTCCCCCGGCCGCGAATGCAGGAGTCCCGCTCCCCCCACGGAAACAGGAAGCGGGACTCTCTGGCCCGGCACAGTCTGGTCTGGTCTGGCCTGGCTATGCGAGCGGTGGCTCCGAGAGTCCGGGCGCCCGGTCACTGACCGCGTTACCGAGGTCGGCCACTGGCCCCGGTCCGGCTGCGGCCAGGCTTGCATCGCTGACTGAGACAGGGCTCCACCGGCAGTGTCGGCGGGTGAGCGCGGAGCCACTGTCCACTGCGGCTGGCCGGTGGGCTGCCACGGCGGTTGACCGGAATGCTCCCACTGCGGCGGGCCAGACGGTGGCATGTACGCCTGCGGGCGCGGCTCCTGGCTCCGGACGGCCATGGCCAGCGCGACAACCCAGCCGACCACGGTCCAGCCCAGGAAGGCGTTGATGACGACAACCGAGCCAAAGTTCCGGACGTGGCCTGGTCCCGCCGACAATGGACGGTATCCAGTACAGCCCGATGAGGATCAGCGGAATAGCGACGGCTCCCGCCCCCGCGAAGATGCTGCTGCCGTCCGCGAGCACGTTGTAACTCCCTGTCATGGGGGCAACCTACATCCGCAGGTCACGGGGCTGCCCGGAGAAGCAGGCAATGCCTGGCTACATGTTCTCCTCCGCGTCTACGTCTGTCTGATGGCACGGTCCTCGGCCTGTTCCGCATTAGAGCCAGTGGACGGCAGCAGAGCGCATGTCCCCGACCCTATGCCGTGGGGAGCTCTCCCCTTGTCCGGCCTGGTGGCGTGCGGCAATTTCAGCAGCATGCACTCCGCCGGCGGACTGGCCCGCGGCCGCTGCGCAAGGCGGCCGCGGCCTGGCTGCGCATCTACGGCGGCCCGGAGGTGGCGGGCCTGCTGGCCGCGGCGGGCGCGTTCGGTCTCGTCCATCTCGGCGGCGGGCCGCTGGTCGCCGCTGCGCTCGCGGCCGCCTGGGCGGAGGACGCGGCCTTCGTCGGCTATTTCGCGGTGCGGGCCCTGCGTGAGCAGAGCCACCAGCACCGGCACCGCCAGGGCACGGCGTTTTACCTGTTCACCTTCTGGTCAGCGTTCTGGAGCCTGTTCCTGGAGCTAGGCCTGGCCGAGACCGCCGACAAGTTTGTCCGGCCCGCCATGTTCTATGAGATCCCGCACGGCCTGCACCATCTGGCGGCCGGCTTCATCGTGGCGAAGATCGCCGCCGACATCATCTACTACGTGCTGGCCTACACGGGCCGGATGCTCCGGATGCGGTGCCTGCGGCCCGGCGCCTAGGACACGCGCCGGGCGGCAGCGTGGCGCAGGTCAGGACGGGCCGGTCAGCGGCAGCGTGGCGCGCATGGTCAGGCTCTCGGTGCGGGTGGTGAAGCCCAGGTGCGTGTTGAGCGCGCGCATGTCGTCGTTGCCCCGCTGGGTCCAGGTGTAGACCTCGCGCAAGCCGTGCTCCGCCGCCCAGGCCAGCGTGCAGCGCTTGAGCGCGGCGGCCACGCCACGGCGGCGCCAGTCCCGGCGCACCGCGGTCAGCGCATGCTCCGCCCGGCCCGGCTCGTCGGTGTCGGGCAGCAGCCCGGCGCAGCCGATCACCTCACCGTCAGCCAGGGCCACGAAGATCGCGTCGGGATCGGTGATCCAGTCCCGCTCCCACTGCTCCAGACTGATCTCCAGCGGCGCGATCAGGGCCATGTCCTGGAACGCCTGCGCGCCGACGACCTCATAGACGGCACGCCACAATTCCGGCCGCTCGCTGACCCGGACGATCTCGATGCCGTCCGGCACCCGCGGCGCCGGCTCGTCGCCGATCACCCGCACCTGCTCGACCTGCCGGTCCACCTCGCGGAAGCCGAACCGCTCGGCGAAGCTGACCGAGCCGGCATCGTCGACGTTGCTGCCGACGACGGTGAAGCCCATCCCCGCCGCCCGCTCCGCCAGGTCCCGCAGGATCACCGTCCCGACGCCGCGGCGCCGCCAGTCCGGCAGCACCCGCGCCGAGACCGCGCCCGAGCCCGCCATGTCGGACTTGCTGGCCACCCCGGAGCCGGCCAGCACCCCGTCGGACTCGGCCAGCAGGAACTGATGCAGCGGGCCGGACTGGACGCGCAGCGACTCCGCCGAGTCCACCCGCTCGTTCGGCACCACGGCCAGGCGCACGCGCCGCCAGGCGTCAAAGTCCTCGTCGCTGGCGGCGAGCCGGATCGTTACTGTCATAGGCCGGACGCTAGGCGCGCCCGCGGTGCGGTTCAACGCATTTTCCGCGCGGCGGCGGGCCGGGCCGCCGCGCGGCACGCCGCAAGCCCCGGCCCGGCCCTGTCCCTGCCGGTGTCAGCGGGGCGGCTGGGCGGGCCCGGCCTGCTCCTGCAGCTCCTCCAGAACCTCCTCGGTGACCTCAGCTAGCTGGCTGGCCTGGGCGGCCACGGCCTCAGCCTCGGCCTCGGCCGTTTCCGCGGCCTGCTCCAGGGCCGCGTTCTCGGTCACGATGTCCGCCGCGATGGCCTTCGCCTCGTCCGTCTGCAGCGTCATGTTCGCGACCGGCACGGCCGGGTCCAGGGGCGTACTCGATGTCGTCATGGCGTGCCAGGTGTCCCGCCTGACGCCCGGTAAACCAGGCGAGCCGGCGCGGCCGGGAGCGATAGGCTGATGACATGAGCACCAGCACGGGCCGCAGCGCAGCGGCCGCCGCCCCCGGGGCGGCCAGGCCGACACTTGAGGGACTTGAGGACAAGTGGACGCAGGCGTGGGCTAAGGAGCGTGTAGTACAAGTTTGACCGCTCCGCCCGCCGCGATGACGTCTACGCCATCGACACTCCCCCGCTGACGGCCAGCGGGTCCCTGCACATCGGGCACGTCTTCTCTTACACCCAGACGGACACCATCGCGCGGTACCAGCGGATGCGCGGCCGCGCAGGTGTTCTATCCCGTCGGATGGGACGATAACGGGCTGCCCACCGAACGCCGGGTCCAGAACTACTTCGGCGTCCGGTGTGACCCCGCGCTCCCCTACCAGGCCGGGCTGAGCCCGCCGGCCAGCGGCGGCGCTAAGCCGGTGCCCCCGGCCGAGCAGGTGCCGGTGTCCCGGCGCAACTTCGTCGAGCTATGCCGGGAGCTGACCGAGGCCGATGAGGAGGCGTTTGCCGCGGCCTGGCGGCGGCTGGGCCTGTCGGTGGACTGGGACCTGGCCTACCGGACGATCGATGACCGGGCGCAGGCCATCTCCCAGCGGGTCTTCCTGCGCGACCTGGCCCGCGGTGACGCCTACCAGGCTGAGGGCCCGTCGCTGTGGGACGTGACCTTCGGGACGGCGGTGGCGCAGGCCGAGATCGAGGACCGGGACACCGCCGGGACGCTGATCCGGCTGGCGTTCGGCCTGCCCCCGGCCGCCGCGCCGCCGGGCGGCCCGGCGGGTGGTGGCGCGGCGCCCGGTGAGGTGGTCATCGCCACCACCCGGCCCGAGTTGCTGCCGGGCTGCGTGGCCCTGGTGGCCCACCCCGACGATGCGCGGTACGCGGCGCTGTTCGGCACCGAGGCGATCTCCCCGCTGTTCGGCGTGCGGGTGCCGGTCCTGGCGCACCGGCTGGCCGACCCGGACAAGGGCACCGGAATCGCGATGGTCTGCACGTTCGGCGACACCACCGACGTGACCTGGTGGCGGGACCTGCAGCTGGAGACCCGGCCGGTGATCGGCCGGGACGGACGGCTGCTGTCCGGGCCGCCGCCGGGAATCGCCTCGGCCGCCGGCCAGGCCGCCTACGCCGGGCTGGCCGGGCTGCCGGCCCGCCGGGCCCGGCGGCAGATCACCGGCCTGCTGCAGGAGGCCGGCGCGGTGCGCGGCGAGCCCGAGGCGATCCGGCACCCGGTGAAGTTCTACGAGAAGGGCGACGCGCCGCTCGAGATCGTCACCACCCGCCAGTGGTACATCCGCAACGGCGCCCGGGATGAGGCCCTGCGGGCCCGGCTGCGGGACCGCGGGCGCGAGCTGGCCTGGCATCCCGCGCACATGCGGTCCCGGTTCGAGAACTGGGTGGACGGCCTGTCCGGGGACTGGCTGATCAGCCGGCAGCGGTACTTCGGCGTGCCGGTCCCGGTGTGGTACCCGGTGGATGACCGCGGCCAGCCGGACCGGAGCCGGCCGATCGTGCCCGATGACGCCGCCCTGCCGGTCGACCCGGCCGCCGAGGCGGCACCGGGCTACCAGGCCGCCCAGCGCGATCAGCCCGGCGGGTTCACCGCCGACCCCGACATCATGGACACCTGGGCTACCTCGTCGCTGACCCCGCAGATCGCCGCCGGGTGGAGCACCCCCGACGACGTGTTCGCGCAGGTGTACCCGATGGACCTGCGCCCGCAGGCCCACGAGATCATCCGGACCTGGCTGTTCTATACCGTTCTGCGGGCGCAGTCGGAGACCGGTCAGCTGCCCTGGCGGCACGCGGCGATCTCGGGCTGGATCGTGGACCCGGACCGCAAGAAGATGTCCAAGTCCACCGGGAATGTGGTGACCGCCGCGGACCTGCTGGCCGATTACGGAACGGACGCGGTCCGGTACTGGGCCGCCAGCGCGCGGCTCGGCGTGGACACGGTGTTCGACCGTGCGCAGCTCAAGGTGGGCCGGCGGCTGGCGGTCAAGATCCTGAACGCGAGCCGGTTCGTGCTGGGCATCGGCGACGCGGCGGGCAGCGCCGGACTGGACGGGCCGGTCACCGAGCCGATCGACCAGGCGCTGCTGCGGAAACTGGCCGCCACGACCGCCCAGTGCACCGCGGCGTTCGAGGCCTGCGATCACGCGCTGGCCCTGGAGCACGCCGAGCGGTTCTTCTGGTTCTTCTGCGACGACTACCTGGAGCTGGTCAAGCCGCGCGCCTACGGCGAGTTCGGCCCGGCGGGCGCGGCGTCGGCGGTGGCGGCGCTGCGCGAGGCACTGTCGGTGCTGCTGCGGCTGCTGGCGCCGTTCCTGCCGTTCGTGGCCGAGGAAGTGTGGTCGTGGTGGCAGGCCGGCTCGGTGCACCGCGCGCCGTGGCCGGAGCTGGCGGCCACCGGGGCGGATACCGCGGTGCTGGACGCTGCGGCGGCCGCCATCGGGGCGGTGCGGCGGGCTAAGTCGCAGGCCCAGCTGGCGATGAAGGCCCCGGTGACCCGGCTGATCGTGACCGCGCCGCAGGCGCACCTGGACGCGCTGGCCGCGGCCGCGGCGGACGTCACGGCCGCAGGCCGGGTGGGCGCGATCAGCCTGCACCCGCTGCCCGATATCGATCCGGTTCACGAGGTGCTGCTGGAGAGCAGCCCGGTCCAGGCCAGCTAGCCGCCGGCCGGGCCAGGATCTGGGCCTGGCCGGGTCCGGGCCGTCCGGTTCCGGGCGGATTGTCGTAGCCGCCGCTTATGGTCGCCGCATGCTGATCGCACAGGTGCCGGCCCGTGACCGGCCGCGGGAGCGGCTGGCCGCGCAGGGCGCCGCGGCGCTGGGCGAGCGCGAGTTACTCGCGCTGGTGCTGAGCACCGGCGCGCGCGGGAAAGGCGCCCACCTGGTCGCTGAGGAACTGCTGAACCGGTTCGGGTCGGTATCCGCGCTCAGCCGGGCGACGGTCACCGAGCTGACCGGGGTGGCTGGCGTCGGGGCGGCCAAGGCTTCCAGCCTGGTGGCCGGGTTCGAGCTGGCCCGGCGGATGGGTGCCGAGCGGCCGCGGCGGCTGCGGGCGACGGCGGACATCGCCGCGATCGCGGCGCCGCTGCTGCACGGCCGGGACCGGGAGCGGCTGATCGTGATCTCCTGCGACGGGGCGCTGCGGGTGCTCGGGGCCGACCCGGTCTCCGATGGCGCAGCCGACCAGACGCTGTTCCCCGTACGCGAGATCATCGTCGCCGTGCTGCGCCGCGATGGCACCAGCTTCGCCCTGGCGCACAACCATCCCTCCGGCGACGACACGCCCAGTCCGGAGGACCTGACCGCGACCCGGGCCGTCGCCGAGGCGGCGGCGGTCACCGGCCTGCAGTTCCTGGACCACGTCGTGGTGACGGAGATGGCCTGGCGGACCGTGGGCCGGCCGATGACCGCCGAGTTAGGCGACTCCGGCGAGCTACCCGGATGACCGCGCGTCTGCTGGGATAGATCATCATTCCCTCAGCTCCGGGAGACACCGATGACGGTCAGCAGGCTGCGCGAGATTCCCGGCATTGGCGTGGACGTGATCGGCGACGCCGCCGACGCGATGGCCGACCCGGAGTTCCTGCGGCTGGAGAACCTCGACACCGACATCCGGCCGCCGGCGGTGGCCCTGGCGGCGACCCGGGCGGCCATCGAGGACGACTCGGCCAACAGCTACCTGCCCTTCCAGGGCCACCGCGGGCTGCTGGCCGCAGCCGCCGCGCACGTCGAGCGGATCAGCGGACGGCACTACGACCCGGCCACCGAGTGCGTCAGCGTGGCGGGCGGGCTGAACGGCATCCTCAACACGCTGCTGGCCACGGTCGAGCCGGGCCAGGAAGTGGTGCTGTGCGACCCCATCTACGCCGGCCTGGTCAACCGGGTCCGGCTGGCCGGCGGCGTGCCCCGGTTCGTGACCTGCCAGCCTGCCGCCGGCGGCTGGAGCGTCGACCCCGCCGAACTGGCCGGCGCGGTCGGGCCGCAGACGGCGGCCGTGCTGATGATGGGCCCGGCCATGCCGACCGGCCTGGTGCTGGACGGCCGGCACTGGTCGGCCCTGGCGGACGCCTGCGAGCGTCATGATGCGTGGCTGATCTACGACGCCGCGATGGAGCGGATCCGGTTCGACGGCCGGCCGCCGAGCCACCCGGCCGGCCACGACGGGCTGTTCGCCCGGACCATCACCGTCGGGTCGGCGTCCAAGGAGCTGCGGCTCATCGGCTGGCGGGTGGGCTGGGTGACCGGGCCGGCGCCCGTCCTGGCCGACATCCGGCTGGTGGGCATGACCAACGTGGTCTGCCAGGTTGGCCTGGCCCAGCAGGCGGTGGCCGCCGCGCTGGCCGCCCCGGACGCCGCCGCCGACGTGGCCGCCGCGACAGCGCGCTGGCAGCGCCGCTGCGAGGTGGTGCTGCGCGAGCTAGCGGACTATCCGGTCATAGCCCCGCACGGCGGCTGGTCGCTGCTGCTGGACACCCGCCCGCTGGGCCGCACGCCGGCTGAGCTGTCCCGGCTGCTGTTCGACCGGGGCAAGGTGGCCGCCACCCCGATGACCGGCTGGGGGCCCAGCGGCGAGCACTACCTGCGCCTGGTGTTCGCCAACGAGCCCGCCTGGCGGCTGACTGGCCTGGGCGAGCGGTTCCGGGCCGCCCTCGGCTGACCGGCCCGGTCCCGGCCCGGTCAGCGCCGGCTGGCGTCGCCAGAACCGGGCGAATCCGGCAATTCTGGCCTAGTGATCCGACGGCGGACCGGCTTGCCGCGCCAGGTAATCTCCAAGCATGGACAAGGTTCAGCTGTCAGATGCGGAATGGCGGGAGCGGCTTTCTCCGGAGGAGTACCGCGTGCTGCGGCAGGCGGGCACCGAGGCGCCATTTACCGGCGAGTACACCGACACCAAGACGACTGGCGTCTACCGGTGCCGCGCCTGCGGGGCGGAGCTGTTCCGGTCGAATGCCAAGTTCGAGTCGCACTGCGGCTGGCCCAGCTTCTACACGCCGACCGAGGACGACGCGGTGGTCCTGATCGAGGACCGGTCGATGGGCGCGGTGCGCACGGAGGTCCGGTGCGCGGCCTGCGACTCGCACCTGGGGCACGTGTTCGAGGGCGAGGGCTATGCGGTGCCCACCGATCAGCGCTGGTGCATCAACTCGGTGTCGCTGACGCTGGAGCCGGAGGAGAACGACTAGGCGCCTCCGGGCCGCCACTGCACGGCGTCCGGGCCCAGCTCGTCGAGCCGGGCGTGGCCGGATAGCCGCATCGTGAGCTCGAAGTCGTTGCGCAGCGTCCGGAGCACGTGCCGGACGCCGTCCTCGCCACCGAGCCCCAGGCCGTAGGCGTAGGGCCGGCCGATGAGCACCGCGCGGGCGCCGAGCGCCAGCGCCTTGACGATGTCGGCCCCGCCGCGGATGCCGCCGTCGAACAGGATGGTCAGCGCGCCGCCCGCCGCCGCAGCGATAGGCGGCAGCGCGTCCAGGGCGCCGATCGCGCCATCTACCTGGCGGCCGCCGTGGTTGGACACCACGATGCCGTCCATGCCCGCGTCGGCGGCGCGCTGCGCGTCGCCCGGCGTCAGGATGCCCTTGAGCACGATGGGCCCGGCCCAGTGCTCGCGCAGGAACGGCAGATCGGCCCAGGTCAGCGCGGGAGCCCCGAACAGCTGGGTATAGCGCAGGATGGCGGCGTCACGGTCTTCCTCGACCGGGGCGGCCAGGCCCGCCTGGAACACCGGGTCGCTGAGGTAGTTCTGCACGCCGATGCCCTGCAGGAACGGCAGGTACCCCTGGTCCAGGTCGTGCGGGCGCCAGCTCAGCATCCGGGTGTCGAGGGTAACGACCAGGACGCTGAAGCCGGCCGCGGCGGCCCGCTCCAGGAAGCTGGCGGCCAGGCCAGGATCGCGGGGCCAGTACAGCTGGAACCACCGCGGCCCGGTGCCGCTGGCCGCGGCGACCTGCTCCAGCGGAGTCGAGGACGCGGTGCTCAAGATCATCGGAATGCCCTGAGCCGCGGCGGCCCGGGCCACGGCCAGCTCCCCGTCGGGATGCGCGATGCCCAGCACGCCCACCGGGGCCAGCAGCATCGGCACCGGCGCCGGCGTGCCGAGGATCTCGGTCGCGTAGGACGGGGTGCTGACATCGGTGAGCATCCGCGGCAGGATCCGCCAGCGGCGCAGCGCCGCCAGGTTCTCCCGCGCCGTGTCACCAGACCCGGCGCTGCCGGCGATATAGCCGAACGCCTGCGGGGTCAGCACCTGGCGGGCTGCTTCCTCCAGCCGGCGCAGGTCAGCCGGCAGCGCGGGTACCGCGCCGGTCAGCCCGTTCAGGTAGATCTCGTCCTGGTAGGTCTCCAGCGGCTGGGCCACGGATGTCTCCCGGGTAGCGGGGCGGTTGCCCGGCCGGGGGCGGGCCGGTCCGGCCATGCTGTCATGCGGGCGGCGGCGGGCTGGCGGGGAGTTCCCGCCCGGCCGGGCCTGGCCGCACGGCACGGCTTGCCGCACGGCAGCGGCCCGGCGGGAGTTCCCCGCCGGGCCGCTGTCTATAGGCGACCGGCTGCTGGCAGCCGGCTTGCTGCTAGTGCTGCTTGCCGGTGGTCTTGTCCCACCAGGGGAAGACGACCTTGCCCTTCTGGTTCAGCAGCACCGGGGTGAAGTGCGGCCGGCCGTGGAAGTCCAGCAGGCCGCCCGGCGCGTCCAGGCTCCCGGCGATCTTGTCGAACGAGCCGCCGCCGATGCGCTGGCCGTGCAGCCAGTTGTCCTCGACGAAGTTGATAACCGAGCTCTGGTCGGTCAGCTTGTGGCTGACGTAGTTCTCGCGGGTGTAGGGCGAGATGACCACCATCGGCAGGCGCGGGCCGTAGCCGCACCGGTCGTTGCGGCCGCCGAGCCCGACCTTCACCGACGTGCACAGCGCGGAGTCGAGGGTCGAGTCGCTGGAGCCGTTGACGATCTTCGAGGGCTGGTGGTCGTACCAGCCGTCAGAGTCGTCGTAGGTGATCACGATCGCGGTGGAGCGCCAGAACTTCGACTCCTCGATCTTGTTGACCGTCTTGACGAGGAAGTGCTGCTCGTCGGTCGGGTCGGAGTAGCCGGCGTGGCCGTCCTGGTACTCGCCTGCCTTCAGGAAGCTCACCGCGGGCATGTTGTTGTGGCTGAGCGTCTTGTAGAAGTCCGTCAGGTCGTACTCGTGGTTGGCCTGGTCGGTGCGGCCGATCTCGGCCTCCGAGGACGGCGGCAGGTGCTTGGGGTTGGCGGTGGACTGGTAGTACTCGAACGGGTTGTGGTGCGGCGAGTAGTCCGCCACCGTGGCCCCGCCGACGTTCTGGTGGGTGGCACCGCAGACGGCGTAGCCGGCGGTGCTGGTGCTGGTCGGCGCGAAGCCGCCCTGGAACCAGCCCCAGGTGACGTGCCGCGCGTTCAGCAGGTCGCCGATGTTGCGGCCGGTCATGACGCCGACCGGGTTCGCCGAGGTGTGGCTGGCGTCGGAGCAGTCATCGAAGGCCGGGTCGAGGTCGCCGTAGACGGTACCGACGCCGTTGCTGTCCACCGAGCCGACGTTGCCGGGGCTGGCGACGACCTGGCCGGTGGTCGGGCTGACCGCCGAGCCGCCGCCGTCATCGCCGGAGATCAGGTTCAGCGCACCCGGCGTGGACGGGCCGAAGTTGGTGTCGTAGTTGTTGTCGCTCATGGCGAAGTTCTGCGCGTAGTTCCACAGCGCCGTGACGGTGTTGCCGTCGTAGTAGTCCATGCTCAGGCCCGGCTGGCCGAACTCCCCGGTGCAGGTGTCGACCGAGACGTTCTGGACGAACTGGTCCATCTTGTTGTTGTCGGCGGCCTTCTGCTCCGGCGCGTAGCTGTGGTTCTGGTCGCAGGTCAGCGCCTCCGACGAGGACAGCCGCAGCGGGTTGAACTCGTTGGGGTTGTGCGTGAGCAGCTGCTTGGTCAGCCCGTTGACCTTCGGCGTGCCGCGCTTGGCGACGAACTTCGTGCCGTCGGTGTTGGCCGCGTTCGGATAGCTGCCGAAGTAGTGGTCGAAGGAGACGTTCTCGTCGAACAGCACCACCACGTGCTTGATCGGCGTCGCAGTCGGAGCCACGACCCGGTAGTCACGCGCCGGCGCGGTGGCCGGGACCGGGGCGGAGTCGGCTCGCTTCGCCGTCGACGTGCTGGCGCTCGCCATGGAGACGCCGACGGCCGCGCTCGCGGCCAGGAATCCCGCGGCGGCGATCGCCGTGTACGTCCTGGCCCGGCTGCGTCCCCGGCGTTCCGTGGCCGTGCCATTTCCTGGGCCTTGGCCCATGTGATCCTCCAGATTTCTGAACCCTGATGTGGCGCGAGGCGCAATACGGGGCAAGATTCGCGCACCATGGTTACGGGACGGAGAACGAGTTCTGCCGCTCAGGCGAACGCCGCATCAAGGTTGCGGCAGCGCCGGATGCTGCGGTCAGCCCCGGCTCAGGTGGACGTCAGCAGCGCCCGGCCGAAGTAGTCCGCGGAGTCACGGACGCCGGGCAGGGCGAAGAAGTAACCGCCGCCGAACGGGCTGATGTAGTCCACTAGCGGCTCGTCGATCAGCCGCGTCTGGACCGTCTCGAACTGGCCCTTGAGATCGGCCTGGTAGCAGGTGAAGATCAGGCCCATGTCCAGGTCACCGACCTCGTCGATGCCGCGGTCATAGTGGTAGCCGCGGCGCAGGATCCGGCTGCCGGCGGTCTGCGGGGTCCGCGGGTTGGCCATCCGGATGTGCGCGGTCAGCGGGATCACGTCCCCGGTCGGATCCATCGCGTAGTTCGGGATGTCGTGCTCGGCGTTGCCGTCCAGGGGCGCGCCGGTGTCCCGGCGGCGGCCGAACATGTTCTCCTGCTCGGTGATCGACACCCGGTCCCAGAATTCCACCAGCATCCGGATCAGCCGGATGACCTGGTAGCTGCCGCCCGCCGTCCAGGCCTGGCCGCTGTCACTGGCGGCCGGCTGCGCCCAGATCAGCTCGCTCATCAACGAGGCGTCCCGGACGTCGGGGTTGGCGATGCCGTCCATGAAGCCCAGCAGGTTGCGCGGCGTCGTTCCGGCGGGCCGGCCCGGCCCGCAGTAGCCGTCGATGCGCCACCGGGCCTGCATCCCGCCGCGGGTGTTCTTGGCGATGTCACGCAGCGCGTGCAGCACGGTGTCGACGTGCCCGGCGCTGAGCTGCAGGCTGAGGTCACCGTGGCACTGCGCGGGGTCGAGGGCGTCGTTCGGAAACGTCCGCATCGGCTTCAGCAGGGACGGCTTGCGGGCCGCCAGCCCGTACCGGTCGTCGAACAGGGACGCGCCCGCCCCGACGGTGACGGTGAGCCCGTCGGGCGCCACGGTCGGGCCGAGCACGCCGGAGTCCGAGGGCGGCGCGGAGATCCCGGTCGGCGGCGGGGTGCCGCCCCTGGTCAGGAACCGGGCCCGGTCGGTGATCGTGCGCAGCAGGTCGGCCAGCTCGCTGCGGCTGTCCGCGGTGACGTCGAAGGACGCCACGGCCGTCTGCCGCTGCGGGGCCGGCAGGATGCCGGCCTGGTGCACGCCGTGGAACGGGACGGCGGCCAGCCGGCTGGCCTCGTCGCTGGCCGTGCCGGAGGAGACGGCGCTGCTGGCCGATGCCGAGGTGGCCGAGCCGAGCGCGTACCCGGCAGTCGCGGCCCCGGCGACACCCGCGCCGAGCGCGCCGCGCAGGAACGCGCGGCGCTGCGGCTGGGCCTGGCTCATCAGGTTCTCCTCGGCTCGGTGATGACGGCGATCGGGGCGAGCACCTGCAGCGTCTGGCCGGCGGCCGCGTCGATCTGCTCCCGGCTGGCAGTGCTGAGCTGGCTGACCGGCGTCCACCGGCCGTGGTGATCCTGGGCCCGTAGCAGCGCGGCGAGCCGGTCCAGCCAGGTGTAGGCGCCGGGCAGGCCCTGGTACCGGCTGGCCAGGATGGGGTGCAGGATCGTCAGCAGTTCCCGGGTGCCGGTGATGTTGGCGGCGGTGGTGGCCAGGGTGGTGCCGCTGCCGTAGTCGTCGTGCCCGGTGAGCTGGAACTGCAGGGCGTTCTCGAGGATCTCGTGGGTGCGCAGGCCGACATCCAGCAGGTCGACCTCCATCGACGGGAAGGCCTTCTGCAGGCCCTTCACCGCGTGCAGCAGGTAATCCGCCGGGGCGGTCAGCTCATGCGCGGACTGGCCGTGCCACAGGCCGTACTCCAGCCGGTAGAAGCCAGTGAAGCCGGGATCGTGCACGCCGCCGGGCAGGCCGTCGGCGCGGGTGTCGATCTCGCCGTCGAAGTCCTCGAACGTCCCGTACGCGGCACCGAGCCGCTCGTAGGTCAGGTGCGCCGGCAGCCAGGCCGAGCGGGCGCCGGACAGGTTCCCGGCCCGGATGTCAGCGGAAAGCTGCCGCGTCTGGCGGACCAGCACCTTCAGCCCGGCGGTGACGTACGCGTGATACTCGCTGGCCGGCCTGACCATGTCCTGGTTGGTGACCGGCACGATGCCCGGCGCGCCGCGCTGGTGACCGCCGACCCGGACCGAGGGCCCCGTGATGGTGTCGGTGTCCTGGATGAGGCAGCGAAAGGCGTAGGTGCCCGAGCCAACATTGACCGGCATCGCCCGTGAGGTATTCGGTCCCAGGCCTTCGATCTCGGCATAGATGGCGCCGGTGGCCGGGCTGACGAGATTGACCTCGGCGCCCGCGCCGGCGCTGTTGCGGATCGTGAACGTGTGCCAGCCGGGGCGGGCCAGGTGCCACTGGCCACCGCACGCGCCGGTGGTGATCGAGATTACGTCCGACCGGGGATGGGCGCCGCTGGCGCCGCAGCCGGCCGCCGCCAGCGCGATTACGGCGGCCGCGCTCGCGGCCCGCAGGCCGGGTCGTCGCAGGTGCTGTTGAGTCATCAACTAGCACAATAGGGACGCCTCCGGGCCGGGCCGAGTCAGCTCGAATCCGCACGGCAAAGGTTCACGTGATGGCTACCGCTGGTACGCCGGCCGGTCATCTCCGGCCGGGCGGATCAGCGGGCGGGCCGGCCGTGCGGGCGGGGCGGGTCAGCGGGCGGGCCGGCCGGACGGCCGGGGATCAGCCCGTCGATGATCCGGTCCAGCAGCCGGTCGAATTCGGCCGCCAGCTCGGCGCGCGGCGGCCCGCTCGCGGAGATGGCCGCGGCGAAGCGCGGATAGCGGCCGCTGGCCAGCAGTTCCCCCAGCCGGGCCCCGTCAGCCGCGGCCTGCGCCGGGTCGATGGCATCGCGCTCCACCAGCTCGGCGCGGGCCAGGTTGATGACGAAGCCGTTGAGCAGCGCGACCGTCTCCAGGATGGCGCCCGGCTCCAGGCCGGCCGGCTCCAGCGCTGCGAGCATGAACTCCAGGTAGGCCAGCGTGGCGGGGCCGAGCGGCTGGCGGTGCGACAGGGCGGCGATCAGCCACGGATGCCGGTGCACGATCGCGCGCTGCTGGCGGGTGAACCAGCGCACGTCGGCGCGCCAGTCGCCGCTCGGCTCGGGCGGCAGCTCCAGCTCCTCGCTGACCTGCTCGACCATGGCGTAGACCAGGGCCTGCTTGTCGGGCACGTAGCTGTACAGCGACATGGCGCCGGCCTGCAGCCGCGCGGCGACGGCGCGGATCGTCACGGCCTCCAGGCCGTCGGCGTCGGCGATGGCGATGGCCGCCTCGATGACCTGCTCGCGGGTATGCCGCGGTCGCGGCCCGCGGCGGCGCCTCGGCCCGGGCACGGCGGCGGAGTCCGCGGCGTCGCTGTCTGCTGGCACGCCCCTCCTCCTCACCGCGCGGCCCCGCGCGCCCCGTGCCTCTTGCTGTTATCCGCCGCCCTTGCCGGGCGCCGGCCGTGCTTGCTGTTATCAGCCGCCGGGTCGTGCGACCGGCCACTTGCTGTTATCAGCCGGCAAGCCCGGCAGGCCCGGCCGTCGCCGCGAGCGCCTGACTGGGACCAGGCCGCCGTCCGGGGACTCGCCGGTCGTGCTGCACCCATCATGCCGGGTGCCGGCCCGAGCCCCGTTACTTGTATTATCGTATCTAGTACGACGTACTGTGTACGGTATTCTTGATCAGCCCCTCTGGAGGCAGCACATGACCATCATCGAGGCCACGGGCCTCACCAAGTCCTTCGGCGCGGTTCGCGCGCTGAGCGGACTCGACCTGACCGTGCGGGAGGGCCGGGTCTGCGCCCTGCTCGGGCCCAACGGGGCCGGCAAGACCACCGCCATCCGGGTGCTGGCCACCCTGACCCGCCCGGACGGGGGCCGGGCCAGCGTGGCCGGGCACGATGTCGTCGCCGAGCCGCGGCAGGTGCGGGCCAGCATCGGGCTGGCCGGGCAGCACGCGGCGGTCGACGACGACCTGACCGGCCGGGAGAACCTGATCGTGCTGGGCCGGTTCCTGCACCTGGGCCGCCGGGCGGCGCGGCAGCGGGCCGGCCAGCTGCTGGACGAATTCGGGCTGGCCGAGGCCGGCGGCCGGCTGGTCAAGACCTGGTCGGGCGGGATGCGCCGGCGGCTGGACCTGGTCGCCAGCCTGGTCGTGGCACCGCCGGTGCTGTTCCTGGACGAGCCGACGACGGGCCTGGACCCGCGCAGCCGGGCGGAGATCTGGGCCGCGGTGCGCCGGCTGGCCGCGAGCGGCACGACGGTCCTGCTCACCACCCAGTACCTGGACGAGGCCGACCAGATCGCCGACGACGTGGTGATCATTGACGCCGGCCGGGTGGTCGCGCAGGGCACCCCCGACGAGCTCAAGGACGCGATCGGCACCCGGATCGACGTCGTTCTGGAGGATGCCGCGGACCTGAGCGCCGCCGCCGCGGTCCTCGCCCCGTGGGCCAGCGGCCCCGCGGACACCGACCCCGACCGGAGCCGGCTGACGGTGCCGGTCGCAGCCGGGGCGGTCACGCTGCCGGAGCTGGTGCGCCAGCTGGAGGCGGCGGGGCTGCGGGCCAGGGACGTGAGCGTGCGCCGCCCGACGCTGGATGAGGTCTTCCTGGACCGGACCGCCCGCGCGGCGGGGCAGGAGGTGGCGGCATGACGAGCGTGGCGCAGCCGCCGGCCGCGCTGGCCCGGCCCGAGCCCGCCGGGCTGGGCCGCCTGCGCTGGGCGCTGGCCGACGGGCTGACCGCCGCCGGGCGGGTGCTGACCAAGCTGCGGCACGACCCGACGGCAATCGCGCTGACGCTCGGCGCGCCGGTCGTGATGGTGCTGATCTTCGGCTACATCTTCGGCAGCGCGATCCAGGTGCCCGGCGGCGCGAACTACCGCGCGTTCCTGGTGCCGGGCCTGTTCGTGACGATCGCGGCCAACATCCTGCCGGCCATGATCGCGATGGCCCGCGACAGCCAGCCGGGGCGTGGTGGACCGGTTCCGGTCCATGCCGGTCAGCCGGACGGCGGTGCCGTTCGGCCAGGCCGCGGCCACGTCGGTGTACGGGCTGATCAGCTTCGTGCTGATGGCGGCATGCGGGCTGGCCGTCGGCTGGCGGATCGAGCGCGGCGCGGTCCTGGCGGTGGCCGCGCTGGGCCTGCTGATGGCCTTCCAGTTCGCCGCGACCTGGGTGGGCATGTGGCTGGGGCTGGTGATCGGCAAGGAGGAAACCGCGGGCCAGGCCAGCATCCTGGTGTTCCCGGTGACCATGCTGTCGAACGTGTTCGTGCCGACGGCGGGCATGCCCGGCTGGCTGCGGGTCATCGCGGACTGGAACCCGGTCAGCGCCCTGGCCGCGGCCGCCCGGCAGCTGCTGGGCAACCCGACGGCGCCGCCCGGCGGGGCGTGGCCGCTGGAGCACCCGATCGTGGCCTCGCTGGCCTGGGCGGCGGTGCTGCTGGCGGTATTCGTGCCGCTGTGCACCCGGCGGTACGCCCGGCCGCCGCGCTGAGCGGTCGCCGGCCGGCACAATGGGCTCATGGCCCAGGCAAACGAGACGGCAGCGGCGCTGCTGAGCGAGTACGCCGAGCTGCTGCAGATGACCGGCGGCGACGTGTTCCGGATCCGCATCTACGAGAAGGCGGGCCGGGCCGTCGCCGGTCACTCCGCGGACATCACCGGGCTCAGCCCGGCCCAGCTGCAGAAGATCCCCAATGTCGGCAAGTCCATCGCCGAGAAGGTCACCGAGATCGGCGCGACCGGGACGTTCACCGCGCTGGAGGAACTGCGCGGGCGGATCCCGGCGGGCGTGCTGGCGCTGACCCGGATCCCGGCGCTCGGCCCCAAGCGGGCCCTGCTGCTGCA
Source organism: uncultured Actinomycetota bacterium (assembly GCA_963780555.1). Lineage (GTDB taxonomy): Bacteria > Actinomycetota > Actinomycetes > Streptosporangiales > Streptosporangiaceae > DASUBV01. The sequence goes on from CAWACD010000002.1 coordinate 3,722,125, forward strand.
CGAGGAGCTGGGAGTCAGCTCACCCGCCGAGCTCAAGGCGGCCATCGCGGCCGGGCAGCTGTCGGGGCTGCGCGGCTTCGGGGCCAAGAGCGAGGACAAGCTGCTGCGCGGCATCGAGCTGCTGGAAAGCTCGGGCGGGCGGGTGCTGCTGGACGTGGCGGCGCAGACCGCGGCCCGGGTGGTGGCGGCGGTCTCGGCTGCGCCCGGCTGCCTGCGCTGTGCGTACGCCGGCTCCCTGCGCCGCTGGCGGGAGACCATCGGCGACGTCGACGTGCTCGCCGCGGCGGAAGACTCGGCCCCGCTGATGGCCGCGCTGACCGGGCTGCCGGAGGCGGTCGAGGTCATCGGCTCGGGGCCGACCAAGACCTCGATCCGGACCGACGCCGGGCTGCAGGTCGACCTGCGGGTGATCCCGCTGGACGCCTGGGGTGCCGCGCTGCAGTACTTCACCGGCTCCCAGGCGCACAACGTGCGGGTGCGCGAGATCGCCGTGCGGCGCAAGCTCAAGCTGTCGGAGTACGGGCTGTTCGACGCCGGGTCCGGCGAGCTGATCGTGTCGCAGACCGAGCAGGAGGTGTACCAGCGGCTGGGGATGGCGTGGATCCCGCCGGCGATGCGCGAGGACACCGGCGAGGTGCAGGCCGCGCAGCGGGGCGAGCTGCCGGCCCTGGTCACCGAGTCTGACCTGCGCGGCGACCTGCACACGCACACCAGCCTGACCGACGGCGTGGCGACCCTGGAGGAGATGGCGGCCGCGGCGCAGGCGCGCGGCTATGCGTACTACGCGGTGACCGATCATGCGCCGAACCTGTGGATGCAGCGGATGACCGACGAGAAGATGCTGGCCCAGCGCGAGCAGGTGCGGAAGCTGGCCGGCCAGCTGGCCGCGGCCGGGCCGGCGGGCGGCGAGGGCGGCCGGCAGCCGATGGTGCTGCTGCACGGCACCGAGCTGAACATCGCGCCCGATGGCAGCGTGGACTGGGACGAGGACTTCCTGGCCGGGTTCGACGTGTGCGTGGCCTCGGTGCACTCGCACTTCGACCTGCCGCGCGCCGAGATGACCCGGCGGCTCATCACCGCCTGCGAGAACCCGCGGGTGAACATCATCGGCCATCCGCTGGCCCGCAAGGCCGGGCGCCGGCCGCCCATCGACGTGGACCTGCCCGAGCTGTTCGCGGCCTGCGCCCGGACCGGCACCGCGCTGGAGATCAACGCCCATCCGGCCCGGCTGGACCTGCCCTCGGCCCACATCCGCGCCGCCCGCGACGCCGGGGTGAAGTTCTCCATCGACAGCGACGCCCACTCGGTCGGGCACCTGGCCAACATGATCTACGGCGCCGGCACCGCGCAGCGCGGCTGGCTCACCCCCGGCGACGTCATCAACACCTGGCCCCTGGACCGCCTCACCGCATTCCTGGCCAAGGACCACCGCGCACGGGCCTGATCGGTCTGGCCTGGCTGCTCGCCTGGTCCGTCGAGCCGGACCGCCGGGACGGGGTGATCGGCGGTTCAAACCCGCCCGTACCATGACCAGCAACGAGATCGATCTTGCCGGGGGCTTTGCCGGGCTCTTCGGCGGCCGGTCGACCTGCCTGAAACGGAGCAGCCGTGATCGAGATTGCCGGCAAGCAGGTCTTCACCGAGCTTTCCGAGATCGTCGACCCCGCGCACACGGCCCTGCTGGTCGTGGACATGCAGCGTGACTTCTGCTGTGCCGACGGCAGCTTCGGCCGCCTGGGCGTCGACCTGTCGATGTACCCGCCGGTGATCGAGCGGGCTGGCGAGCTCATCGAAGGCGCGCGGCAGGCCGGGGTGCACCTGGTATTCATCCAGATGACGGTGCTGCCGGGCCAGGCTAGTGACTCGCCCGCGCAGATCAGGTTCAACCTCCGCATGCACGACGGCCAGCACGGGCCAGGCCGAGCCGCTCATTTATACGCTCGACGGATCTGAAGGCCAGCAGTTCGTGCCTGGCCTGGAGCCACGCGACGGCGAGCTAGTCGTGAAGAAGTACCGGTCCAGCGCCTTCTGGGGCACCAATCTCGGCCTGGTGCTGAGAAGCAACGGCATCAAGTCGGTCGTTGTCTGCGGTTGCACGACTGAGGGCTGCGTCGAGTCAACAGCCAGGGACGCGATGTTCAGCGACTACTACGTCGTCATAGCCACGGATGCCGTCGGCAGCGATGATCCGGCCCAGCACGACGCGTCGATGTATCTCATGGCGCGGCGCTTTGACCTCGCAACTTCTGACGCTATCCGCAAGATCTGGGCCGGAATCTCTTAGCACAAGAATGCCGAATCGAGGGAGTGCTGTGGCCGCGAAACTGGACGGAAAAGTCGCCGTAGTGACGGGCGGTGCGCGCGGGATCGGGGGCGGGATCGCCACCGCGTTCGCCGCCGAAGGCGCCGATGTCGTCATCGCCGACGTGCGCGGCGCCGAGGTGGCCGCGCCGGTGCTGGCCGCCATCGCCGAGTCCGGCCGGCGCTCGCTGCTGCTATCGGTGGACGTCTCCGACGAGGGGCAGGTCCGGGCCATGGTGGATGCAGCGCTGGCGGAGTTCGGCCGGATCGACATCCTGGTCAACAACGCCGGCATTGCCGACCAGAGCCCGTTCACCGAGCTCGAGGTCAGTCAGTGGGATCGCATGCTGGCGGTGAACCTGCGCGGTGTCTTCCTGTGCACCCGGTTCGTGCTGCCGGGGATGCTCGAGCGCGGCCAAGGCAAGATCATCAATGTCGCGTCGCAGCTGGGCCAGATCGGCGGTATCGACATGGTGCACTACAGCGCGAGCAAGGCGGGCGTGATCGGCCTGACCAAGGCCCTGGCCCGCGAGGTCTCCGGGCAGGGCATCCAGGTCAACGCGATCGCGCCGGGCCCGATCCGCACCGAGCTGATGGCGCAGGAATCCGAGGAATGGTCAGCGCGCAAGCTCGCCGAACTTCCGATGGAGCGGTTCGGCGAGGTGCATGAGATCGCCCCGACCGCGGTGTTCCTGGCCTCCGACGACTCCTCGTACTACGTCGGTCAGACGCTCGGCCCGAACGGCGGAGACGTCATGCTCTGACCCAGCCGTCCTGACCACAGCCGTCCTGACCACGCCGTCCTGACCAGGAGGATGCCATGAACCGCGGAAACCATGTTTGACCTGAACGGCCGGGTGGCGCTCATCACCGGGGCGGCCTCGGGAATCGGCGCCGCGACGGCCCGCGTCTTCGGCCGGGCGGGCGCCAGCGTGGCGCTGGCCTGGTATCCGCCTGACGGGCACGACGTGCGCCCGGTGCAGGAGGAGATCATCAGCGCGGGCGGGCGCTGCCTCGTCGCCGCCGTGGACGTGCGCAGCACGGCCGACGTCAACGCGATAACCGAGCAGGCCGTCGCGGAGTTCGGCGCCATCGACATCGTGGTGGCCAACGCGGGCATCGCGCGCAAGGTGGATCTGGACCAGCTGGACGACGAGGCCTGGAGCACCGTCCTGGACGTGGATCTTAATGGCGCGTGGCGCTGCTTCCGGGCTGCGCTTCCGCATATGCGGCGGGCGCGTTACGGTCGCCTGCTGGCCACGTCCTCGGTCGCGGGCACGGTCCAGGCGTGGCCGGCTCATCCGCACTACGCTGCGGCCAAGGCAGGGCTGCGCGGTCTCATCGAGACTCTTGCCGTCGAGTACGGCCCGGACGGAATCACCGCGAACGCTGTCGCGCCCGGCGTCATCGATACGCCACAGGCCAACGACCCGGTGAACTCGCTCGGGCCGGACGGCGTACGGGCGGCAGCCCCGAAAGTGCCATCAGGCCGGGTCGGACAGCCGGAAGACATCGCGTATCTTTACCAGTTCCTCGCCAGCGCGGAGGCTTCGCATGTCAGCGGTCAGCTCATCGTCGCGGACGGGGCGCGCCACCTCGCCGGGCTGGACTAGGCGACGGAGAGAACCATGACGCCTGCTGATTCCTTCTTCCGGCGCACCGACTCTGACGTTGCCGGCCCGCCTCGCGAGATCGTCGGTTACGGTGAGCATCCCCCGCTGATCCGGTGGAACGGCGACGCAAAGGTCGCGATCCAGCTCGTGGTGAACTACGAGGAGGGGTCGGAGAAGACCTTCGCCATGGGGGACAACACCAACGACATCCTCTACGAGCTGCCGTTCGCCCTCGAAGGACAGCGCGACCTGGCCGTGGAGTCCATGTATGAGTACGGCTCTCGGGCCGGCATATGGCGGCTGTTCCGGGTATTCGACAACGCCGGCATACCCGTTACCTTCTTCGCCGCGGCGGTAGCCCTCGAGCGCAATCCCGCCGTGGCGGCCAGGCTCGCCCGCCGGGGCGACGAGGCCGCGGGTCATGGTTACCGCTGGAGCAATCATTTCGAGATGACCCGCGAGCAGGAACGTGCGGCGATCAAACTCGCGATCGCATCCATCGAGGAGACCACCGGGTCGCGCCCGGTGGGCTGGTACTGCCGCGAGATGAGCACGAACACCCGGGAACTCGTGGTGGAGGAAGGCGGCTTCACCTACGACTCCGACTGCTACAACGACGACCTGCCCTACTGGACGACAACCCTGGGGCGCCCGCACCTCGTCGTGCCGTACTCGCTGGTCGTCAACGATGCCAGGTACATCGTCGGCACCGGCTACAGCAATCCTGATGACTTCTTCCTGACCGCGAAGGCGACCCTGGACCGGCTACGCGCTGACGGAGATGACCTGGGCCGGATGATGTCGATCGGCATTCACCCCCGGATCACGGGCAATCCCGCGCGTTCGGACGGGCTGGCGCGATTCATTGACTACGCCCAGGGGTTCTCCGACGTCGCGTTCATGCGGCGCATCGACATCGCGCAGCAGTTCGCCGAGCAGTACCCAGCGGCTGAGGCACGCGGGTAGAGACGGGCGGGACGGTTGACCTCGACAGTAGATAGCGCACCCCGACTCGACTGGCAGACTGCCGTCGCGGGCACGCTGGTGGCGGCAGGCATTACGGTCGCTGCGTATGTACCCGACACGCGCCTTCAGGGGGTTCTGTCCCTGCTTGCTGACAACGGTGTCTGCATGCGCTCGCTGACGCGCGAGGAAGAGTGCATTGGCTACGCGGCAGGGCAGCGGATCGCAGGCAAGCGACCGGTGGTGCTGATGCAGAGCTCAGGCCTGGGAAACTCGCTGAACGCACTGGGCAGCCTCGCCGTGCCTTATCGGCTCGGACTGCCGCTGGTGGTCTCGATGCGTGGCGGGCTGGGCGAGGCCAATCCGAGCCAGGTCCCGCTGGGACGCGCCGCGGCCCAGCTCCTCAGCACGCTGGGCATCCAGGCGTTCTCGGTGCGCACCGCCGCCGCGGCCGCGGAGGTGACGGCGGGCGCCGTCACGCTAGCGTTCCAGGCGGGCGAATGCGCGGCGCTGCTGCTGGAGCCCGAGCTGGGAGGCGGCCGTGAAGGCAGTTGATGCTGCCCGGGCAGTCATCGACACGCTCCCCGATGCCTTGTGCGTTTCGTCGCTGGGCACGGCCACGTCGGCACTGCGGGCCGCCTCGGGTGACGGCCCGCACTTCTACCTCGGGGCCTCGATGGGGTCGGCCCTGGCTGCGGCCATGGGCGTCGCCGAGGCAGTGCCTGACCGGGTCGTGGTTGCCCTGCTGGGAGATGGCGAGCTACTCATGGGCGCCAGCGCCCTGTGGTCGGTATCGGCGTACCGGCCCCGCAACCTCGTGGCGGTCGTGCTGTCCGACGGGGCTTACGGCATAACCGGCGGGCAGCAGCTCAGCACGGCACCGCGGTTCGCTGCGGTGGCACAGGCCCTGGGCGGGATAGCCGGGCTGCGTGTCAGCAGCGACTCAGACCTGCGCCGGGCACTGGGCGAGCTCGAGCGGCCCAGCCTCATCGAGGCGGAACTGACCGAGCGTGCCTGGCCGGGGCCTTCGCCGTTCGTGGATCCCGCCCAGGTCCGGCTGGCATTCGCCGCGAACGCGGCCAGGACGCCAGCGTCATAGCCTCGGCACTCCGGCCAGGACCGCCGGGAAAACGACCGCAATCGTCGGAGATTTTTCTCATGCGACGATTAACGGTGCTATTGGGGCTGTTGCTCACCCAGTACTCCACTGGGAGTCCATGACGGTTGCAAGCGCAGCTCACCGGGCAGGTTTACTTCTGAGTACAAGACCGCAGGCAGCAGTTTTCTTGTGCAGTCTCGCGGCGCCGGGGCGGGTCGCGAGCGCCAGTCATATATGCAGGTCGCGGTTCGGCGTTCGGGGGGATGCCCGGTGAAATCAGGTACAGCACGCAAGCCGCTGCTCGCTACGGCGGCTATTTCAGTCGCCGCGCTGATAGCCGCGGCGTGCGGCAGCAGCAACGGCGGCAGCAGCGGCGGCTCGGCGGCCAGTTCATCGCCGGCCGCGTCGGCGTCAGGCAAGGTCACCTCGATCGCGAACCAGGTACCGGGCAGCATCCGGTCCAAGGGCACGCTGATCGTCGCGGCCGACGCCACGTACGCGCCGAACGAGTTCATCGCGTCCAACGGCACGACGGTGATCGGCATGGACGCGGACATGGCCCAGGCGATCGGGAAGGTCATGGGCCTGAAGGTCACCATGACCAACGCGACCTTCGACACGATCCTGCCCGGCCTGCAGTCGGGCAAGTACAACCTGGGCATGTCGTCGTTTACCGACACCTTGGCGCGGGAGAAGGTCGTCGACTTCGTCACCTACTTCGTCGCGGGGACCTCGTTCTACGTGAAGTCCAGCGGCGGCCCGCCGGTCACCAAGCTGGCTGACCTGTGCGGGCGCACGGTCGCGGTGGAGAAGGGCACCACGCAGCAGGCCGACGCGCAGGCCCAGTCGGCCAAGTGCACGTCCGCGGGCAAGGGCGCGGTGACGGTGCAGGTCTACAACGACCAGAACGCGGTGAACCTGGCGCTGTCCTCGGACCGGGCGCAGGTCGCCATGGCGGACTCGCCGGTGGCCGAGTACCAGGTGAAGCAGTCCAAGGGCACGTTCAAGCTGTCGGGCCCGTCCTACGGGGACGCCCCGTACGGGATCGCGGTGCCTAAGAACAGCGGGATGACCCAGCCGGTGCTGGCGTCGGTCAAGCACATCATGGCCGACGGCACCTACCAGCAGATCCTCAAGAAGTGGGGTCTGACCAGCGGTGCCATCAGCAACCCCGGTATTAACAAGGCCGTGAGCTGAGCGGCGGCCCGATGAGCTCAGGTCCCGGCGCGCCCGGCACTCCGGGCGCGCCGGGCACCTCCGGCGGCCCGGCTGCGGGCCCGGGCACAACGGAGCAGGCCGTGCCGCCGGAGGAGATCCGGGCGGTGCCGGTCCGTCATCCGGGGCGGTGGGTGGCCGCGGCGGTGGTGCTGGTGCTGGCCGCGATGCTGGTGCACACCCTGGTCGCCAACCCGCGCTTCCAGTGGAGTGTCATCGGGAACTACTTCTTGTCCAGCCGGGTGCTGGAAGGGCTGGGCATCACGCTGCTGCTCACCGTGGTGGCCATGTTCATCGGCATCGTGCTCGGCGTGGTGCTGGCCGTCATGCGGCTGTCGTCCAACCCGCTGCTGTCCGGGGCGAGCTGGGCCTACATCTGGCTGTTCCGCGGCACGCCGGTGCTGGTGCAGTTGCTGTTCTGGTTCAACCTGGCCGCGCTGTACCCGCGCATCTCGGTCGGCGTGCCGTTCGGCCCGTCGTTCGCCCAGTTCAACGCCAACGACCTGATCAGCGGTATCGGCGCCGCGATCCTCGGCCTGGGCCTGAACGAGGGCGCCTACATGTCGGAGATCGTCCGGGCCGGGATCCTCTCGGTGGACCAGGGCCAGTCCGAGGCCGCGCAGGCGCTGGGCATGCGCCGCGCGCTGACCATGCGGCGGATCATCCTGCCGCAGGCCATGCGCGTGATCATCCCGCCGACCGGCAACGAGACCATCTCGATGCTGAAGACCTCGTCGCTGGCCAGCGTGATCACCGTCACCGAGCTGCTGTACGCGGTCCAGCTGATCTACTCGGTGAACTTCCAGACCATCCCGCTGCTGATCGTGGCCAGCATCTGGTACCTGATCGTCACCTCGCTGCTGACCGTCGGCCAGTACTACATCGAGCGGCACTACGCCCGCGGCTCGGCCCGCCAGCTGCCGCCCACGCCGTGGCAGCGGATCCGCCGCCTGCTGTTCACCTTCCACGCCGCGCCGCCTGCGCCGCCCGCGCAGCTGCCGACGGGACCGAACCGGTGACCGGGGGCACGCCCGCTGCGCCGGGTCTCCCGCCCGCTCCGGACGGCGCCGCCGTGCCGGGCGACCCCGGCGGGCCCATGGTCGCCACTGAAGGCCTGCACAAGAGCTTCGGCCGCCTGCACGTGCTGCGCGGCATCAACCTGACCGTCGCCCGGCAGGAGGTCATGTGCGTGATCGGCCCGTCCGGGTCGGGCAAGTCGACGCTGCTGCGCTGCATCAACCACCTGGAGCAGATCAACGCCGGGCGGCTGTGGGTGGACGGCGAGCTGGTCGGCTACCGGCAGCAGGGCGGCAAGCTGTACGAGCTGCGCGACAAGGAGATCTGCGCCAAGCGGGCCGAGATCGGCATGGTGTTCCAGCAGTTCAACTTGTTCCCGCACATGACCGCGCTGGATAACGTGATCGAGGCGCCGGTCCGGGTCCGCGGCCAGGCCCGGCCGCGGGCCACCGAGCAGGCCCGCGAGCTGCTGTACCGGGTCGGCCTGCAGGACAAGGCGGACGCCTACCCCAAGCAGCTGTCCGGCGGCCAGCAGCAGCGCGTCGCGATCGCCCGGGCGCTGGCCATGCAGCCCAAGCTGATGCTGTTCGACGAGCCGACCAGCGCGCTGGACCCCGAGCTGGTCGGCGACGTGCTGGCGGTCATGCGCGACCTGGCGGTGTCCGGGATGACGATGATCGTCGTCACCCACGAGATGGGCTTCGCCCGCGAGGCCGGCGACAGCCTGGTGTTCATGGACGAGGGCGTCATCGTCGAGGCCGCCGGCCACGGGAGATCCTGGCCAATCCGCAGCACGAGCGGACCCGGTCGTTCCTGGCCAAGGTTCTGTAACGGCCACCTGGGCCGCAGCGCGGTCAGCTGCCGGCTGCGCCGGAGCACCGCGCTGCCGGGCGTCGACCTGGACGACCCGGACGAGCGGCTGGCCCTGCACCTGGCGTGCCGGGCGCGGCTGCTCGGCCGGGCGGGCCGGGCTAGTGCGCGGCGGGCCGCAGGTCGCGGCGGAACAGCCGGATCGCCAGGAGGTAGGACACCGCGGTGAGGCCGGCGCACCAGGCGACCGCGATGATCGCGTTGTTCCCGACCGGCGTGCCCAGCAGCAGCGCCCGCAGCGTCTGGGTGACCGGGGTGAAGGGCTGGTACTCAGCGAACCAGCGCAGTGCCGTGGGCATCGAGCCGGTCGGCACGAACCCGCTGCCCAGGAACCCGAGCACCATCAGGAGCGTGGGTGTGTTGCTGGCCTCCTCGGGACTGCGGGCGACCAGGCCGAGCACCACCGCGAGCCAGGTGAACGCGAAGACGATCATGGTGAGCGTGCCGAGGACACCCAGCCAGGCCAGCGGGCTGGCGGTGGGCCGGAAGCCGATCGCCAGCGCGACGCCGAGCACGATGCCGCAGCCCAGCAGGGCCTGGATCACGCTGCCCACGACGTGCCCGGTGAGCACCGCCGACCGGGCGATGGCCATCGTGCGGAACCGGGCCATGATGCCCTGGGTCATGTCCATTGCCACCGAGACCGCGGTGGCCGTGGCGCTGCCGTACAGGCTCAGCAGGACAATGCCGGGCGTCACGTAGGCCAGGTAGGCGGCGCGGCCGCCACCGTGGCCGAGCCCGGCGCCGAGGATGCCGCCGAACACGTAGACGAAGATCAGCAGGAAGACGACCGGCAGGCCGGCCACCATGATCGTCATGGACGGGTAGCGCAGCAGGTGCCGCAGGTTGCGGCGCAGCATGGTGGCCGAGTCGGCCGCGGCGTAGGACAGCGGGATGCTCATGACTGGCTGACTTTCTGGGCGTCGGAACGGTCCGCGAAGCCGGGCTGGCCCGCGGCTGGCAGCTGGCCCGCAGCGGCAGGCTGGCCGGTGAAGGCGAAGAAGACGTCGTCGAGGTCGGGGGTGTGGATCGACAGCCGGTCGACGGGCACGGCGGCCTGCTCAAGCTGGCCGAGCAGGGCGCGCAGCGTCTGCGGGTCACCGTCGCCGGGTACCTGCAAGGTCAGGTTCTCCTCGTCCCGGCCGGCCGCCGCCAGGACGCGGGCGGCGCGCTCCAGCTCGGGCAGGGCGCTGAAGTGCAGCTGGATGTGCCCGCCGCGGATGCGGCGCTTGAGCTCGGCGGGCGTGCCCTCAGCCACGATCGTGCCGTGGTCCAGGACCGCGATCCGGTCGGCTAGCTCGTCGGCCTCGTCGAGCTGCTGGGTGGTCAGGAAGATGGTCACCCCGCGGGCGGCCAGGTCGCGGATGATCTGCCACATCGTGCGGCGGCTGCGCGGGTCCAGGCCCGTGGTCGGCTCGTCCAGGAAGATCAGCCGCGGGTCACCGGTCAGGGTCATGGCCAGGTCCAGGCGGCGGCGCATCCCGCCCGAGTAGGTGGCGGCCGGCTTACGCGCGGCGTCGGTCAGGTCGAACTGGTCCAGCAGCGCCGCGGCGCGGCGGCGGCCCGCGGCCCGGCCCAGGTGGTGCAGGTCGGCCATCAGGATCAGGTTCTCCTGACCGGAGAGCAGCCCGTCCACGGCCGAGAACTGGCCGGTGACGCCGATCGCGGCGCGCACCCCGCCGGGGTCGGCGGCGAGGTCATGGCCGGCCACGCTGATCTGCCCGGCGTCGGCGCTGATCAGGGTGGACAGGATCTGCACGGCGGTGGTCTTGCCGGCGCCGTTGGGGCCGAGCAGGGCGAAGATGCTGCCCTCGGGGACGGCCAGGTCGAGGCTGTCCAGGACGACCTTGTCGCCGTAGGACTTGCGGATTCCGGCCGCGGAGACGGCCAGCGGGGCGTGGGTGGTCATGACGAGACCTCCCCTTTCATTCGATCTGGTGGCAGGGGCTGGGGGGCTGCGGCCCCGGCGGCGGGGGCAGCCTGGCTGGGGACGGGCCGGCGCGGTCAGGGCCGGCGGATGTAGATGTCGCCGTAGCTGGTGCGGGCGCGCACCTCGGCGATGTCGTCGGCGGCACCAGGACTGTCGGCGGCGGTCAGGTCGTTGTGCACCCGGCCGAACCCGGTAGACACATCCAGGCGGGCTGCGGTGCCCTCGCGGATGCCGACCTCGATCTCCCCGATGCCGGTCTTGAGCGAGATCGAGCCGCGCCGGATGTCGCTGACCCGGACCGCGCCGTTGGCGGTGCTGGCGGTGACGCCGGCGTCCGCGCGGCCGACCGTCAGGTCGCCGTTGGCGGTATTCATCCGCAGGTCACCAGTGACGTGACCGATCCAGATGTCGCCGTTGGCGTTCTTGACCACCGCGCTGCCATCGATCTCGCCGAGCCGGACCCGGCCGGAGCCGGTGCTGATCTCGGCGTGGCCGTACAGCCGGCCCGCGGCGATGGCGCCGGCGCTGGAGCTCAGGTCGGCGGCCCCGGCCTGGTCGATCTCGATGCCGCCGGCCGAGGTCTTGATCTGGCACTCGCCCAGCAGGCCGCTCGCCCGGACCGCGCCGATGGCGGCCTCGGCCCGGACCGGCGAGCCGGCCGGCAGCTCGATGCTCACGTCGACGGAGCCGACCTTGTTGCGCAGGCTGGCGGTGCGCTGCCGGGGACCCTTGATCAGCAGCCCGGCGGCGGTCTGCTCGACCCGGGTCTGCTCGGCGGCGCGGACGTCCGGGTCGTGCCCGGGGTCGCTGGGCGTGACCTCGACGACGGTGTCGGAGCGATCGGTCGCGGTGATGCGGATATCCCCGGCCACCACGTCGATGACGACGGGGGCCGGCTCTGGGGTGCTGAAAACGGGCATGACGGTACCTCCGGTACGGCTAGGCGGGACGCAGCGTCCGTGCTGCGGACGAGGGTGGATAGTGCGGGGCGCCCGCGGGCGGGCGGCGGGGGCTAGCGGACCCAGCCGGCGAAGCGCTCGGAGCCGCGCGGTGCGCGGCCGGGGGCGAGCGAGCTCTGGCCGGCGGCGTCCAGCTGGGCGGCCGCCGCCCGGACCAGCCAGGAATTGACCGACAGCCCGGCGCGCTCGGCGGCCTCCTCGATCCGGCCCTTGAGGTGCTCGCCGAGCCGGAAGTTAATCCGGGCCGTGGCGCCCTCCTCGCCGTCCGGGGCCGGGGCGGGCGGCGGCAGGGTGCCGGGCGAGGCGCCCGGCTCGTCGCCGAGCGGCTCGGCGGGCGGCGGGGTCACCACGAAGCTGGGCTCCCGGCCGCGCAGCCGCACGTGCACCGAGCCCGGGGCCAGGTCGCGGGTGATCTCGTCGGCGGCCGCCGAGAGCGCGTCCAGCAGGGCGAGACGGGTGGCCGACTCCAGCGGCGCGGTCAGCCGCTCAGCCAGCGCGCGAGCATCCTCACCGCCAGCCTCAGCCGCCACCGCCAGCTCCTGGCGCAGGTTGCTGACATAAGGTCCGAGTTCCATGACACCACTATGGCACCATCATGGCGCCATAGCAAGTCATCTGGCGCCACTCTGTGCCGCCGTGGCACCGCGGCGACGCCACGCCCCCGCAGCTGGGCTGCCTCCGGCCCCTCGCCAGCGCCTCGTCCCCGCCGCTCCGCCGATGGCTTCTTGCTGTTATCAGACTCGAGAGGAGCTGCGCGAGCCGGAACCCAGCAACGTGTGGATGTTGCGGGGCCCGGGCCCCGCAACATCCACACGCTAATGACTGACGTCGCTTCAGCGGCGGGCTAGCTGCGGGCGCGGTGGAAGGCCGGGGCGTTGACCGCCCAGCGCGGCGGCTCCCCGGCCGCCCAGCGCAGCATGTTCTGCGCGAACACCTCGCTGGTACGGCGGAACATCAGGTCAGTCAGGCCGCCCACGTGCGGGGTGGCCAGCACCCGCGGGTGGCGCAGCAGGGCCGAGTCCGGGTCGGCAGGCTCGGTCGCGTGCACGTCCAGGCCCGCGCCGCCGACCTGCCCCGACTCCAGCGCGGCCAGCAGGGCGGGCTCATCGACCAGGCCGCCGCGGGCGACGTTGATGAACAGCGCGCCCGGCCGCATGGCGGCGAAGGCCGCCGCGCCGAACATCCCGGCGCTGGACGGGTCGAACATGGCGCAGCACACCACCGCATCGGCCTGGCCGAGCAGCTCGGGCAGGTCGCCCGGGCCGCCGACGCGCCGGACCGGCTGCGGGCCGCCGAGCCCGGGATGCGCGCGGACGCCCAGCAGCGTGGCGCCGAAGGGGGCCAGCCGCTGCGCCAGCGCGGTGCCGATGGCGCCGAGCCCGACGATCAGCACCGTGGCACCGGCCAGCGACCCGCCGGTCGGCCGCTGCTCCCAGTGCCCGGCCGCGAGCGTGGCCCGGGCGTCGTCCAGCCGCCGGGTCAGTGCGAGCAGGTGCAGGATGGCCAGCTCGGCCACGCTGTCGGCGTTGCCGCCGGCGCCGCCGGGGATCCGCGAGACCCAGACGCCCAGCCGGGTGGCCGTCTCGACATCGATCTTCTCGAGGCCGACGCCGAACTGCTGGACGAGCCCGAAGGAGCCGCCGGCCAGCACAGCCGCGTCGATCCGTGCCCCGAACGGGCAGATCGCATCGACTCCGTCCAGGTGGCTGGCCACCGCCGCCGGATGGCAGCTGCGGATGTCCCAGCCGGGCAGCAGCGAGCCGATGCTGGTCCAGCTGAGCTCGGCGGTAAATCGCTCGCGGCCGAACAGCAGCCTCACGGAAGCGCGGCCAGCAGCTCGCTGGCCGGCTTGCGGCGGCCGGTATAGAAGGGAATCTCGATGCGGGTGTGCAGCCGCGCCCGCGCGCCGCGCAGGTGCCGCATCAGGTCCACGATCCGGTGCAGCTCGTCCGCCTCGAAGGCGAGCATCCACTCGTAGTCGTTCAGCGCGAAACAGGACACCGTGTTAGCCCGGACGTCGGGGTACTCGCGGGCCATCTTCCCGTGCTCGGCCAGCATCTGCCGCCGCTCGCCGTCGTCCAGCAGGTACCACTCATAGGACCGGACGAACGGGTAGACGCAGACGTAGTCCTTCGGGGCCTCGCCGGCCAGGAACGCCGGGATGTGGCTCTTGTTGAACTCCGCCGGGCGGTGCAGCGCCATCGCCGACCAGACCGGCTCGCTGGCCCGGCCCAGGCCGGTGCGGCGGAACCGCGCGTACATCTCCTGGAGGTCATCGGCCGACGGCGCGGTCCACCAGAACATGTAGTCCGCGTCGGCCCGCAGCCCCTGCAGGTCGTAGCAGCCGCGGGTGACCACGTCCTTGCCCGCCGCGTGCTGGCACAGGTCGCTGACCTCCGCCGCCAGGCCCGGCCGGCCGCTGCTGGCCTGCGCTGCCGCGGCGTCGAGCGCGCCCGGTCCGGTCACCCGGAAGACCGACCACATCGTGTAACGGATCAGGGCGTTGAGGTCGCGGGCCTTCAGCCGGGCTTCTTCGGGCCGGCCTGCTCGCGGCCTGAGGTGTCGTTACCTGCCATGAGCCCATTGTCCCCCGCCCCGGCACCAGCCCCGGCTGCGGGCCGGCCAGCTCTGCAGGCGGCCAGCTCCCGGGGCCGGGCACCTGCGCGGGCCGGTCAGCCTCGCCGGGGCCGCAGCAGCTGCGGCCGGGTCCGCACCCGGTCCCGGCGGGCAGCCAGCTCGCCGGCCGGCGCCGGGCGCAGCGCGGCCAGCACACCGGGAACGTCATTGACGCACACCGCGTCGATCCCGGCGTCCGCTAGCTGAACTGAGTCCTGCGGTCCCGGGCACCAGGCCATCACCGCCAGGCCGGCCTGGTGCGCGCGCTCGATCAGCTCCGCCGGCTCGCGGTCCACGGCGCGCGGCGCGTCGCGCTGCAGCCCGAACGCGGCCGCGTTCATGCTGATCGCGGTCAGGCCGAGCCCGCGGGCAGCCGGCAGCGCGTGCCAGGCCGGGTAGCCCTGCGCGGTGATCAGGCCGAGCGGGATGCCGGGCAGGGCCTGCTCCCGCAGGTAGACCAGCAGCGCGGGGTCGAACGAGGTGACCAGCAGCGGCCGTGACCCGGCCAGCGCGCGCAGCGCCGCGGCGACGAGCGGCCCGGTGCATTGTTCCGCCGGGTCGGCGGCGTCCTCGATGATCGTCTTCACGTCGACGTTGACCGCCAGGCCCGGCGGCAGCGCGGCCATCACCTCAGCGAAGCCGAGGATGCCCTCGGCGGCCAGCTCGGCGGCGGTGCGGGAGACCACGAGCGCGCCGCCGGGGGTCACCGGGTCGTGCCGGACCACCAGCTGGCCGTCGCCGCTGCGCTGCACGTCCAGCTCGATCCAGGTCAGCCCGGCTTCGATGGCGGCCTGGTAGGAGGCCATGGTGTTCTCGGGATAGCCGCCGGGCTCGCCCGCGCCGAAACCGCGGTGCCCGACGACAGCGGGTGTCGTCGCGAAGATCATGCGTGCTCCTGCGCGTGCTGGGGGCTGCCGTTGCTCGCGACGACCGCCGCGACGGCAGGATAACCTCAGCGGCGCGCGGGAGCTGACGCCGCGGCCGGCGCAGCGGTCCTGGATGGCGGCCGGGACGGCCGGGCCGGCGGCATCCGGACCGGACTGGCCGGCCGAGTCGGAGTCGCTGATCAGTGCAGCGATGGCCGCGTTGAACCGAGCCTGGGGGCCGGGCGTGTCCGGGCCCAGCAGGTAGTGCCTGAGCAGCTGACGGTCGGCCGCCAGCCGGTCGGCCCGGTCCAGCCCGGCCTGGGCGAGGACCTCCGGCAGCTCGGTGCAGCGGGTGCCCAGCAGGTAGCCGGCCCTGGAGGTGGGAACGTCGCGCCACAGCTCCTCGGCCGCCCGGTCGTCGATGTTGGTGATGGCATACGGCCGGCCGGTGGCCAGGAAGTCGGCCAGCACGCTGGACACGTCCGTGATCAGCAGGTCCGCCTGCCCGAAGCAGTCATACAGCGCCGGCCGCGGGCCGGTCACCACCAGGTGCTGCTCGCTGCCGTGCCGCCGCCAGTAGGCCTCGTGCCAGTCCCGGAGCAGCTGCTGCCATTCCTGGTCGCGGGCCGGGTCGGCCATCGCGTCGCGGGACAGCATCGCGTAGTCGATGGCCCCGCCGCCGCGGGCGCCGTTGCTGCCCAGGATCCGCCCGTCACCGGTCAGCTCGCGCAGCCGGGTCTCGATCCGCTCCAGGTCGGCGGCCGCCTGCGGATCCGGGCCGGCCGCGCGGGCCTGGTTGGCCGCCTCGATGCGGGCCACGATCGCCGCGTGTGCCTGGCGCAGCCCCGCATCGCGGGTTCCGGTCAGCGGGTGCGGCTTGTAGATCAGCCGGATCCGCGGGTCACGCTCCAGCAGGGCGGTGACCAGGCGCAGCCCCATCCGCTCCAGTGAGGTGTTGGCCACCTCTTCGTCCCAGCCCTCCCAGGTGGGCGCGTACAGCACGGTGAGCAGCCGGCCCGGCGCGGCGGGCGAGGCAGTGCTGATGTCCTCCAGCTGGGGCCGGCCGACCTCAGTAATGACCTCGTCACGCACCCCGACCTGGGCCCGGCGGTACCGCTCCCGGCCCGCCGGCCCCGCGACCCAGACGTCGTCGTAGGCCTTGGCGAACGGGTTGGCGCTGGCTGACTTGTCGCTGTCGCCGTGATTAATGAACACATGCCGGAGGCCGGGCATCCGCAGCAGGTGCAGGTTCTTGGAGGAGTTGTTCGGGAACAGCGCGACCTGCACGCTGCCGGGCAGCGGGGAGTTGACCAGGTCAACCATCCCGTCGACGCAGAGCACCGGCAGCGAGGTAGGTCCGAGCAGCGGGACCATCCAGCGCTCTCGCATCATGATCATCGCCGGCCGGTCCAGCCGGCCCAGCGTGCTCAGCCACATGTTGACCTGGTAGGCCGAGTCACGGGACCCGGCGAAGTACAGCACCACCTCGGGCGCGTGCTCGCGCAGCCGCCGGCTGACCACCGCCATGACCTGGCCGGGGTTGCCCAGGTGGGCATTGCGCCGGGCCTGCACGGCCATCAGGGCGCAGCCAGTCAGGCCGACAGCCAGGCCGAGGGTGACCCCGGCCAGCCCCCAGGCGTAGTCGCCGGTCAGCACCCAGGCCAGGCCGCCGGCTAGCGGCGCGACGTCCAGGTGCAGCATCTTGCGGCAGTGGTCGGCGATCAGCAGCCGCGGCGCGGCGTCGGGGATGCGCAGCTCGCTGAGGTCGATGTTGCGGGTCACTACCGGCATCTTGCGGTGCTGGTTGACGTAGACCACCAGGGCCGCGTAACTGCCCCGCAGCACGTGCAGGCCGAGCAGGCCGCCGGCGAACAGGGCCAGCCGGGCCGGATCCGGCGGCAGTGCCCGGATCAGCAAGATGATCAGCGCGAGCTCACGAAAGGCGAACCGCAGCGGGAGCTGCACCTGCACCCAGTTCAGCAGGTTGGACAGGTACGGCAGCCGGCGCGCCGCGAAGGCCTCGGCCAGGTAGCTGACCACGGCCACCGCAGCGAACAGCCCGCAGGCCAGCGGCCTGGCTCCCCGCCCGCCGGGCAGCAGGGCGACGGCCAGCAGCAGCGGGTAGCTGATCAGAAGGCAGCTGGCGGCGGTCCTGGTGACCGCCTGCCGGACGCGCTGACCTGCTAGCTGCACGTATCGCTCCATCGGTAGCCGGATGGGCTAGGTGTCTCGGCCTGGCCGGAAGCAGCGAATTTACCACTCTTCGAGTAGGTAAATAATGACAATTCTCTATCCTGCGTTTGCCTGTTCTTTGCCCAATGGTCAGCTTACGTCCCGTAGTTCATGATCACCCCGGCCTGTCGGCGGGCGGCGATATCCGCCACAATCAGCATGTCCGCCCGCAAGATCGACGACTGCCCCGCTGGCCGGGCGGACCAGGCTGACCAGCGGCGCGAGAGGAGAGCCAGGCATGACGACGCACCGGCTGGATCCGGAGCCCGGGACGACTGTGGATGTACTCAGCCGGGACCACGTCCCCGCGCTGACGATCGACCCGGGCGACACGATCGTGGTGCGGTCCTTGGACGCCGCCGGTCACCTCGAACGGCAGACCTCCCCTGGCGAGCGCCGGCCGCAGCTCATCCCCGAGCTGCGCGGGCACTGCCTGACCGGGCCGATCGCCGTGCGCGGCGCCGGGCCCGGCGATGTCCTGGCCCTGCGCCTGATCTCACTGCGCCCCGACGACTGGGGCTTTACCGTGGCCGCGGCCCGCGACAGCCCGGTGCACCGCCGCCTGGGCCTGGCCGACGGGCCGCCGGCGTGGCTGCTGTGGGAGCTGGACGCCGACGCGGGCCGCGGCACCTGCGACCGCGGCTTCAGCCGGGCGCTGGCACCGTTCCTCGGCGTGATGGGCCTGCCCCCGGCCGAGCCGGGCGAGCACTCGACGGTCCCGCCGCGCCCCCACGGCGGCGGGAACATCGACTGCAAGGAGCTGGTCGCCGGGGCGACGCTGTACCTGCCCGTGACGGTGCCCGGCGCGCTGCTCTACCTCGGCGACGGCCACGCCGCGCAGGGTGACGGCGAGGTCGGCGGGACGGCCATCGAGACCGGGATGACCACCGAGGCGGTGGTCGACCTGGTGACCAGCGCGCCAGTTCCCGGCGTGCACGCCGAGACCCCCGCCGGGCGGATCACCTTCGGCTTCAGCACTGACCTCAACGTCGCGATGGGCGACGCCCTGGATGCGATGGTCGGCTGGATGCAGGCCATCTTTGACCTGGACAAGGGCACCGCGCTCGCCCTGGCCAGTACCTGCGTGGACCTGCGGGTCACCCAGGTGGTTAACCAGACCTGGGGAGTGCACGCGCTGCTGCCGGACGGGGTGGTCAGCTAACGGCACCGCGCCGCTGCGCCCGGCCTGGCGCAGCGGCGCTGACCCTCCTGACCGGCCGGCGCCCCCGGCTGCGGGCGCCGCGGGAGCGGGCTGGGTCAGGCCGGCGGGGCGGGCACGACGGCCACGGCCTCGATCTCCACGAGCTGCCCGGTCCAGCCGAGCACCGCCACGCCCAGCAGCGTGCTGGGCGCGTCGTGCTCGCCGAAGGCGCTGCGGATGACCTCCCAGGCGGTGACCAGGTCGCCCTGGTCAGCCGAGGCCACGTAGATGGTGGTCTTGAGCACATCGGTCAGGCTGGAGCCGGCGGCCCTGAGCGCCTCGGCCAGGTTGGCCACGGCCTGCCGGGCCTGCAAGCCGACATCGCCGGGCGCGACGATCAGGCCGTCCGCATCCAGCGGGCAGGCCCCGGCGGTGAACACCAGGTCGCCCGGCCGGGCGATGGCGGCGTAAGCGTAGGGCACCTCGTCATACAGGCGCTCGGCGCGGATCAGCGCAACAGTCATGGCACAGCAGTGTGGCCGCTGCGGAGGTGGCTGAGCACCTGGTTTACGGCCAGCTGCGCCGAGGCGATGCAGGCCGGGATGCCGACGCCGTCGTAGGCCGCGCCGCAGACGGCCAGGCCGGGCTGGGCGGCGACCCCGGCCCGGATCCGGGCCACCCGGGCCAGGTGGCCGACGCTGTACTGCGGCAGCCCGCCGCCCCACCGGGTCACCCGCGCGTCGGCCGGGCGGCCGCGCACGCCGGCCGCCGCGGCCAGGTCGGCGGCCGCCAGGCCGGCCAGCTCGCCGTCGTCGCGCTGCAGCACGGCCTCGTCGCCCAGCCGGCCCACCGAGCAGCGGACGAGCGTGCAGGCCCGCGGTCACCGCGGCCCGGTCCGGCGAGCGCGCAGGTGCGGCCACTTGACCGTGCTGAAGGTGACCGCCTTGACGGCGTGCCCGTCGACGGCCGGGACCAGGAAGCCGCTGCCGGCCGGCGGGGCGGGGAAGGCGCCGTCGGGGTAGGCCAGGGTGATCACGGCCATGCTGGCGTAGCTGATCTCCGGCCAGCGCCGCGGCGGCGCGGCCGCGCTGGGACCCCGCCAGCAGGCGGCTGGCCGGCCGGGCCGGCAGGGCCAGGATGACCGCGTCGGCGTCCAGCCACTGCGGCGCGTGCGCGGAGCCGAAGGTCAGCCGCCAGCCGGCGGCCGTCCGGGTCAGCTCGCGGACGGTCGGCCCGGGTCCGGACGTCGGCGCCCGAGGCGCGCGGCCAGCCCGGCGGCAGCGACCCGAGCCCGCCCGCCAGCGTGGTGAACACCGGCGGCGGGCGGGCTGGCCTGGCAGGATCGACCGGGGCCGCCCTGGGCTGGGCCGCCTCGACTGGGCCGGGGTCGGCGTCGCGGGCGCGGCCCGGCCGGCGGCAGCAGCGACGCGGCAGCCGCGCCCAGCGAGGCGGAACCGGGGCGCAGCCGCGGCCAGGGGGGCCAGCGTGGCCTGGAACGACAGGTCCTCGCAGCGCCCGGCGTAGACGCCGCCGAGCAGCGGCTCGACCAGGCGGTCCACCAGTTCGCGGCCCATCCGGGCGCCGACCCGCTCGGTGACCGAGACATCGGCGCTCGGCCGCGGCCGCCGCGGGCAGCGCGGCAGGTCGGTGTCCTGGCGGGCCCGGGCCAGGCCCGGCGGGCGACAGCAGGCCGGTCGCGGCCAGCTCGCCAGGTCCGGCGGGCACGCCCATGAACTGCCGCCGGGGCAGCGGCCGGACCTCGCCGCGGGTCCAGATGCCGGCCGTCGTGGTGCCGGGCTGGCGCAGCTCCCGGCCAGGCCCAGGCTCGGCGATCAGGCCGACGCCCTCCGGCCGGCGGGCCAGCAGGGCCTCGGCGCCGGCGTCGACCTCGATGCCCGGCCGACGGCGGCTGACGGCCAGCTTGCCGCCCAGCCGCGGCGAGCCCTCCAGCACCGTCACTGCGCGCCGGCCTCGCGCAGCGCGTACGCGGCGGCCAGCCCGCGATGCCGCCGCCGATGATGGCGACCACCGGCGCCGGCCGGCCGGCCGCCGGATCGGCGCCGCCGGACCGGGCGCGGCCCGGGTCCTGACGCGGCCTCATGATGACCCGCCGCGGCCGCGGCGCCGGTGCCAGGCACGGTTCGGCGCCGGTAGTGTCTGAGTCGTCGCGGGTTGCCGCGTCGCACAGCGCGCCCGCGAGCCCGCGCCTGGTAGCAGTCCTGCGCGCTCACCCCGAGCTGCGCGGGCGACCTCGGTAGTCGGTGCCCAGGTCGGTGCCGAACATGGCCGGGTCGTCGGTGGAGACCGAGCAGCGGACGCCCGCCGCGACCAGCGCCGGGAGCGGGTGGTCGGCGAGCGTCGGCCACGACGCCGGTCGCGCAAGTTGGACATCGGGCAGACGTCGAGGACGATGCCCCGCTCGGCCAGCTCGCGCGAGCAGGGCCGGGTCCTCGACGGCCCGGATGCCGTGCCGGATCCGGACCGCGTGCAGGGCGTCGAGCGCGCCGCGGACGGAGGCCGGGCCGGCCGCCTCGCCGGCGTGCGGGACCGCGGGCACGCCGCCGTCGCGGGCCAGCGCGAACGCCGCGGCGTACGGCTCCGGCGGGAACTCGGCCTCCAGGCCGCCGAGGCCGAGGCCCGACGATGCCGCGGCCCGCGTAGGCGACGGCGTGCCGGGCGGTCAGCCGGCAGTCTCCAGCGGGAGCCGCGCGGGATGTCGGGCGTCAGCCGGACGTGCACGCCGTGCTGCTCGCGGGCCTCCTGGGCGCCGTCGCAGAAGCCGGTGAAGACCTCGTCCCAGCGCGCGCCCCGGCCGACCGCCTCGGCCGGGGTGAAGATGCCCTCCAGGTAGACCGCGCCGTGGCTGGCGGCCTCGGCGGCGTAGTCGACCACGACCTGGCGGAAATCCCGCTCGGTGCGCAGCGCGCCGGTGGTGATCATCCAGGTCTGGAGGAAATGGGCGAAGTCGCGGAACTCATACAGCGCGGCCAGCCCCTCGACCGAGTCGGCCGGCAGCGGCGACGCCGTTGCGCCGGGCGATCTCCAGCAGCGTCGCCGCCCGGACCGTGCCCTCCAGGTGCACATGCAGCTCGATCTTCGGGAATGTCACGGCACCGATTATCGCCGCCGGACGGGAACCGGCCCGCCGCCGGGCGCGTCCCAGCAGCATGAACACCAGGGCCAGGCGCGCTGCCAGCGGCGCATGCCGTCGCCATGTGCGCGGTCACGCCGTGCGTGCACTGCTGCAGGAGCCGGACTCCTGCTCCTCCGGGTGCGGCACGGCGCGTCCGCCTCCGGCGCCGTCCTCGGGCACGTCCCGTGCGCGAGCACGACGCGCCGTCTCCGCCCCGAGCGCCAGCCCGCTGCCGGGGCGCCGGTCACCGGCCGCCGACACGGCACGACCGCGATCCGGCGTCCGGCGGCGGGCCAGGCGACGCGCTGCTGGCCGCGGCCAGCCAGAGCATCATCTACACCGCCCATCCTCACCGTCGACGTGCGCGACGCGAGCGCCGCGGCCGCGAAGGCAGCCGCCGCGGCGTCCGCGGCCGGCGGGTATACCGCTGGCGAGCAGGCGCGGGCCAGCCAGGCCCGGCCCCGGCAGCGGCCGCGGGTCAGCCTGACGCTGAAGGTCCCGGTGGCGGGCTATCCCGCCGCGCTGCGGCAGCTGGCCGGGCTGGGCCGGCAGACCGCCCTGAGCCAGCAGTCCACCGACGTGACCCAGCAGGTTGCTGACGTGGACAGCCGGGTCGCCTCGCTGCAGGACGCGATCACTCAGCTGCGGGCGCTGCTGCAGCCGGGCCGGGAGCGTCACCGGCCTGCTCCAGGTCCAGCAACAGATCGCCAGCGACGAGTCGACCTGGAGGCGCTGCTGGCCCAGCAGCGGGCCCTGGATCACGAGACGACCTATGCCACCGTCTCGATGCTGCTGCTGGGCCCGCAGCCGCACGCTGCCGCGGTCGCGCCACACCACGAGCGCGGTTTCCTGGGCGGTCTGGGCGCCGGCTGGCGCGGCCTGGGGCACGCGGCCGCGTGGCTGGCGACCGCGCTGGGGCGGTGCTGCCGTTCGCCGTCGTGCTGGCGGTGCTCGGCGGGCTGGGCTACGCCGGCTGGCACCGGTACGCCCGCCGCCGGACCCGGCCGACCGAGACCGCCTGACGGGCAGCGAACCAGGCGGCAGGACCGGGCTGGCCGGGCCGCCGGATCCGTCGCCGTCACCGCAGGGGCCGCCGCCGGAAGGCGCACTGCGGCGCGGGTGTCCGCGCCGGCCCGCTGGTCAGGCCGCGGACACCTCGTGCACCAGGTCGGTCAGCCGGGCCAGCACGTCGGGGTCGGTCTCGGGCGGGACGCCGTGGCCGAGGTTGAATACGTGCCCGGGAGCCGCGCGGCCGCGCTCCAGGATCTCCCGGGTCCGCTGCTCGATGACCGGCCACGGCGCCAGCAGCATCGCCGGGTCCAGGTTGCCCTGCAGTGCCTTGCCCGGGCCGACCCGGCGGGCCGCCTCGTCCAGCGGCACCCGCCAGTCGACGCCGACCACGTCGGCGCCGGCCTCGCCCAGCGCGCCGAGCAGCTCGCCGGTGCCGACGCCGAAGTGGATCCGCGGCACGCCGGTCTCGGCCAGCGCCGCGAACACCCGGGCGCTGTGCGGCAGCACCGGGCCGGCGGTAGTCCGCCGGGCTGAGCGCCCCGACCCAGGAGTCGAACAGCTGGACGCCGACGCGCCGGCCGCGACCTGGACCCGCAGGAACTCGATCGTGATGTCGGCCAGCCGGGTCATCAGCGCGTCCCACAGCCGGGGCTGGCCGTACATCAGCGACTTGGTGATCTCGAAGTTCTTCGACGGGCCGCCGTCGACCAGGTAGCAGGCCAGGGTGAACGGGCCGCCGGCGAAGCCGATCAGCGGCTTGGCGCCCAGCTCGGCGACCAGGCTGGTGACCGCCTCGGTCACGAACGGGACGTCACCGGGCTCCAGCGGCGCGCAGCCGGCGCGACGTCGGCCTCGGACGCGGATCGGGCTCGTCGACCACCGGGCCGACGCCGGGCTGGATGTCGATGTCCACGCCCGACCGCGCGCAGCGGGACCACGATGTCGCTGAAGAGGATCGCGGCATCCACGTCATACCGGCGCAGCGGCTGCAGGGTGAACTCCGTGATCAGATCGGGCGTCGAGCAGGCCTCGAGCATCGTTGTCCCGGCCCGGGCCTTGCGGTACTCGGGCAGCGAGCGGCCCGCCTGGCGCATGTACCAGACCGGCGTGCCGGGACGTGCTGCCCGCGGCAGGCGCGCAGGAACAGGGACTGGTCGGTCGAGGGAGGTCACACCCGGATCGTCTCACAGGTGCTCCGGGCCGCCGTGCCGGCCGCCCGCGGCCGGGTAGCGGCCAGGTAGCCAGCCGGTGACACGGTCACGGTCCCGCCAGGTGCCGCGGCCGTGCCTGAACACTGACTGCGGGGATTTCCGTCAAAAGCCCGCATGACACGCCGCCCGGGGTCCGCGGCCCGGGGCCGCTGCCGTGCCAGCATCGGTCCTGCAGAGCGCAAGGAGGTTCCAGATGGCACAGCTCACCCGGCATTGCCCCGACTGTGACTGGGATCGCCCGTTCGAGCAGCACCATGACCAGCCTGGTCAGTGCCCGGACTCCCCGGACGGCGAATGCCCCGAGTGGTCGTGCACCGCGTGCGGCGCCGCGCTGCTGATCGGCGCGGCGTCGTGGCCTGCAGCGGCCACGATCGAGCTGCACCGGGTGGCCTGAGGACAATACTGCCGTGCCCACCACCCAGACCACGCTGAGATCCGCGCGCTGGCCGGGCTCGCGGTCGCGCCTGCGCCCGCGGCGGCCCCTGCTGCCGGTCCCCAGCCGGGACCTGACCGGCCGGGGAATGACCCGACTGGGAGCGGCCAGGCGGGGAATGCTCAGCTTGACAGTGCCCTGTCCGGGAGCGCCCAGCCTGTGAAAGCCAAGCCCGTGGAAGCCAGTGCCGACGAGACGATGTTCCGGCTCGCCGTCGGCGGGCTGGAGGCGGGCCTGGCCCAGCAGAGCGCGACGTCCGGCCCGAGCTGGAGTTCGACGAGGAGCCTCCGCCCCGGCGGCTGGCCCCTTACGCCGCCGCGATCGCCGCGTCGGTGCTGGAGGGGGACACGAGATTGGCTGGGGCAAGTTCGTGCTGCTGCTACGACCCGGCCGGCCAGGACAGCTGGGCCGGGCAGTTCCGGATAATCGCCTACGTCCGCGCCGAGCTGGACCCCGAGATCGCGGCCGACCCGCTGATCGCGGAGGTGGGCTGGAGCTGGCTGATCGAGGCGCTGGATGCCACGGCCACCGGGCTACGGGCAGACCAGCGGGACGGTGACCCGGGTCGTGACCGAGGGGTTCGGCGTCGAAGCAGGACGAGCCGATGGCGACGGGATTCGAGCTGCGCGCCTCCTGGTCCCCGGCGGCCGGCGAGGACGAGCCACCGGCCTGGACGGCCACGTGGCCGCGTGGTGCGACGCGCTCTGCATGGCGGCCGGGCTGCCGCCGCTGGGGGTCTCCGCGCTGCGGCCGCCGAGCCGCAGGCGGCAGCCGTGACCGCGCCGGGCGGCGAGGGCAGCGGGACGGGCGCGGCAGCCGCGGAGCCGGGCGAGGGCGCCGCACGCGCAGCCCGCGGACGAGCACCCGGATGACGCCGCGGAGGCAGCCGGGGAGCACCCGGATGACGCCGCGGAGGCCGCGGAAGAACGCCAGGTCGTCCCGCTGCTGGAGCCGCGTGACGGGCTGCCGCCGCTGGTGACCACCGCCGCCGCGCTGCAGGAGGCGATCGAGGCGCTGCAGGCCGGGTCCGGCCCGCTCGCCGTCGACGCCGAGCGGGCCTCCGGGCTTCCGCTACGGGCACCGCGCCTTCCTGGTTCAGCTGCGCCGCCACGGCGCAGGGCACCGTGCTGATCGACCCGGTGGCCTGCCCGGACCTGTCCGGCCTGGACGCCGCCCTGGCCGATACCGAGGCCGTGCTGCACGCCGCCTCCCAGGACCTGCCCTGCCTGGCCGAGCTCGGCTACCGGCCGCGCACCGTCTTCGACACCGAGATGGCCGGGCGGCTGCTGGGCTATCCGCGGGTCGGCCTGGCCACCATGGTCGAGGAACTGCTCGGGCTGCGGCTGGAGAAGACTCACTCGGCGGCCGACTGGTCGACGCGGCCGCTGCCGGAGGAGTGGCTGCGCTATGCCGCGCTGGACGTCGAGGTGCTCGTCGAGCTGCGGGACGTGCTCGCCGGGCAGCTCACCGAGCAGGGCAAGCTGGAGTGGGCGCGGCAGGAGTTCGCGGCCGTGCTGGCCGCACCGCCCGCCCGAGCCGCGCGCCGATCCCTGGCGCCGCACCTCGGGCATCCACCGGGTCCGCAACCGCCGCGGCCTGGCCATCGTCCGCGAGCTGTGGCTGGAGCGCGACCGGATCGCCCGCGATCGCGACCTGTCCCCGACCAAGGTGCTGCCCGACCGCGCGATCGTGGAGGCGGCCCGGGCCATCCCGGCCCTGGCCACCCGGCTGACCGAGGTCAGCGGCTTCACCGGCCGCGGTGCGCGCCGCTACATGGAGGACTGGACGGCGGCCGTGGCCCGCGCCCGTGCCCTGACCGACCGGGCCCTGCCGGAATCCTCGGCCCCGCCCAGCGACGGGCCGCCGCCGGCGCACCGGTGGGCTGATCGCGACCCGGAGGCAGCCCGCCGCCTGGTCGCGGTCCGCGCCGCGGTGGCCGCGCTGGCCGACGCTAACGGCCTGCCGACCGAGAACCTGCTGCCGCCCGACGCCGTCCGCCGGCTGTCCTGGCAGCCACCGGCCGGCCCGACGCCGTCGGCCGTCAGCGGTGACCTGACCGGCTACGGGGCACGGCCCTGGCAAGTCGAGCTCACCGCGCTGCCGATCTCCCGCGCGCTGATGCGCGTAGCCGAGAAGGGCGACGAGTAAGCCGGCTGCCCGGGCTCGGGAGCCGCCTTCGGGGGCGGCCCCTGCTCGGGAGCCGCCCTGCTCGGGAGCCGCCGGGCCGCCCGGCCGTCAGGCGCTGCGGCGCAGCACGCGCAGGTCGCAGGGCAGCACCGAGCCGGCCTGCGGCTGGCCCGCGCAGGGCAGCCGGCCGTCGGCATCGGGGTAGGCCGGGAACACGTTCAGCAGGATCTCGCAGTCGCAGCAGCCGCCCATCCGTTCCAGCCGGCGGAGCAGTCCCCGGGCCCGCGGCGCGCGCTCCAGCCGCCACCGGATGGCCCACCGGTGCGTGCCGTCGCAGCCGAACTCAGTGATCATCCGGAGCAGGAAGCAGCGCAGGCACTCCCGCTCGCCCGGTTCGGTCAGCTGCCTGGACAGCCACGCCACTTCAGCCTCGACCTGGTCAGCAAAATCCTCGGCCATCCCCGTTCTCCCTGCTTGTCGCTGCTGCTGTCGCCGCCCCGCCGGTCTTGTTCTATCGCGCGCTGCCGACAGTCGCGGACGTCCGCGGCGCGCGGGTTACGCTGGTGTTCCGGTGGTCACTGGGAGGGCCGATGGTGTCCAGGGGAGATGACCCGGCTGGCTATGCGCGCATGCGGGCGAGCAGCGCCGACCGGGAGCGGGCCATCGACGTGCTGAAGGCCGGCTTCACCGAGGGCCTGGCGACTCGCGAGGAGCTGGAGGACCGCGAGGGCCGGGTCATGAAGGCCCGGACCTACGGCGAGCTCGGCGCGCTGACCTGCGACCTGCCCGGCCCTGCTCGGCGGCCTGATGCCATCGAGCAGCCCGGGTACGGTCGTCGCGCCCGGGGCCGCGCCGCTGGCGGCCTATCCCGCTGCACCGGCCACGGGCACGAACCGGCTGGCGGTCGCGTCGCTGGTCCTGGCCTTCATCCCGTTCTGGGGCACGCTGGCCTCGGTGATCTGCGGCCACGTCGCCCGCAAGCAGATCCGGGAGCGCGGCGGCACCGGCGACGGGCTGGCTATCACGGGCCTGATCATCAGCTACGCCAGCGTCGTGCTTTTCATGACCGGCGTGATCATCCACATGATCCAGTCCTGACCGTCGGCACTCCCGGCACCACGCGGGCCGCCCGGTGCGGCTGGCCCGGCGGGCCCGGCGGCTCAGTCCCCCGGCCGGCCCGGCTCGATGAGCCGGATGCCGGGCTGTGCCTGGCGGTCCATCGATGCCAGCGCCGACGGCGCGGCCGCCAGGCCGAGGGTCTGGGTGACCAGCAGGCCCGGGTCCAGCGCCCCGGCCGCAATCAGGGCCAGCAGCCTCGGGTAGGCGTGCGCGGGCATGCCGTGGCTGCCCAGGATCTCCAGCTCGGCGGCGATCACCTTGTCCATCGGCAGCCGCGGCCGGCCTAGCGCGGCCGGCAGCAGGCCGACCTGCACGTGGCGGCCCCGGCGGCGCAGGCTCAGGATCGAGTTCGCGCAGGTCGCCTCGCTGCCCAGCGCGTCGAGCGACAGATGCGCCCCGCCCCCGGTGACCTGGACGACGGTCTGCGCCACCGCGGCCGCCGGGACGGTCAGCGTGCTTCCAGCGGTCGCCAGCCCTGGCAGCGCCGCCAGCCCGGCCGCCGCGGCCGGCTCCGATGTCGCGGGGGTTTCGGACGCGGCCGGCTTCGGTGTCGCGGGGGGGTCCGACGCGGCCGGTTCCGGCACCGCGGGGGTTTCCGACGCGGCTGCGGTATCCGCCAGGACCTGCACGCCGATCTCGGCGCCGCAGCGCCGCGCGAGGTCCAGCGCAGCCGCACTCACGTCGACGGCCACCACCCGGGCCCCGGCCGCCGCGGCGATCATGACCGCCGACAGCCCGACCCCGCCGCAGCCGTGCACCGCGACCCACTCACCGGGCCGCACCCGGCCCTGGTCAGCCACCGCCCGGTACGCCGTGGCGAACCGGCAGCCCAGCGCCGCGGCCGCGGCGTAGGACAGCTCGCCGGCCAGCCGGATCAGGTTGACCGCGGCCGCCGGCACCACGACGTAGTCAGCGAACGATCCCCAGTAGGTGAAGCCGGGCTGGGCCTGCTGCTCGCAGACCTGCTGATCGCCGGCCGCGCACGCCGGGCAGAGCCCGCATGCGCACACGAACGGAGCGGTCACCCGGTCGCCGGCCTGCCAGCCGGTGACGCCGGCGCCGACAGCGGCGATGGTTCCGGCGAACTCGTGTCCGGGCACGTGCGGCAGGCCGATGTCGGGGTCGTGGCCCATCCAGCCGTGCCAGTCGCTACGACACAGCCCGGTCGCCAGGACGCTGACCACCACCCCGCCGGGCGGCGGTGCCGGGTCGGCCACCGACTCGACGCTGACCGGGCCGCCGAACTCCCGGTAGAGCACCGCACGCATTCCGCAACCTCCCGCACCTCGGCCACCGTCCGCCTCAGTGTCCCCGACGCCCGATTCGCTCCCCGGCCCACCCCGCCTTTCGCCCGCCTTCCGGGCCGCCGGACCGGACACCGGACTAGGCCCGCGGGCTGGACCCCGGGCTGGGCCGCCGCTCAGCGCCAGCCACCTGAGATGCTGGCCAGCCGGCCCGCGCGGCCATACTGGGCCAGGCCGGCGACCGCTGTCGCGAGGGCCGGCCGCATCGCGCTTGTCAGCTGAGTCCGGACGGAAGGGCAGTGCCATGACAGACAACCGAACGCCGCCGCGGGTCGGCGTGGTCTTCCGCCCGCAGCTGCCGCCAGAGCGGCTGCGCGGGTTCGCTGCCGACGCCGAGGCGGCGGACCTGGATGTCTGGCTGTGGGAGGACTGCTTCCTGGAGGGCGGGCTGACCGCGGCGACCGCGATGCTGGCCTGGACGACGTCGCTGCGGGTCGGGCTGGGGCTCATTCCGGTGCCCTTCCGCAATCCGGCGCTGGCGGCCATGGAGATCTCCACGGTGGCCCGCCTGTTCCCGGGCCGGTTCGTGCCGGCGGCCGGCCATGGCGTGACGAGCTGGATGGACCAGGTCGGGGCGCTCGCCGGGTCGCCGATGACGCTGCTGCGCGAGTGGGTGAGCGCGGTCCGCGCCCTGCTGCAGAGCCAGACCGTCACCGTCAGCGGCCGGTACGTGCAGCTGGCGGGCGTGGCGCTGGACTGGCCGCCGGCCGACGTGCCGCCGGTCCTGGTCGGTGCTCGCGGCCCGAAGACGCTGGCCCTGGCGGGCGAGGTGGCTGACGGGGTCGTCCTGGACGCGGGCCTGTCCCCCGAGGGCGTCCGCGCCGCGCTGGCCACGGCCGGCCTGGCCGCGCCGCAGCAGGCCGTGGTGTACCTGCCGTGCGGCGCGGGATCCGGCGCCCGGCAGCGCCTGGAAGCCGAGCTGGACCCGGCCCGCGGCTCCGGTCCGGACCGGGTCGCGGTGGGGTCGGCTGAGGAGGTCGCTGACCGCATCCGCGCCTTCGCCGCGGCCGGGGCGACATCGGTCGTGCTGCAGCCCGCAGGCGATGATCCGTTGCTGGCGGACACGCTGAGCCTGGCGGCCGGCGCCCGGGCGATCATCGCCCGCCAGGCGGGCTGAGCCCCAGCCAGCCACGCGGGCTGACCCAGCCAGCCGGCCGGGCGGCCCCAGCCAGCCACCGGGCTGCGTTCCGCCGGGCCGCCAGAGCGGGGGCACCTGCGCCGGCGGGCTGCGTGCCGCCGGCCGCCAGCGAGGGGCGCCTGCGCCGCCCGGCGGCGGCCCGCTGATGGCGGATTCCTGCCAGCCGGACTGTCGGTGGCTCGCGGATAATAGAAGGGTGACTTCGCTGGAATGGGCCGTGCTGGACACGCCGGTCGGGCCGGTCTCCGTCGGGTGCGGCGACGCCGGGGTAGCGCAGGTCCGGTTCGGCCACCCGCCCGCCGGTGCCCGCACGGGCACCGGCACGGCCGTCGCGGGCGCCCCGGCCGTGCCGGGCACCCCGGACGAGGCCGAGGCGCCGGACGAGTCCGAAACGCCGGACGAGTCCAGGGCTCCGGACAGGGCCAGCGCTCCGGACAGGGCCAGCGCTCCGGACAGGGCCAGCGCTCCGGACGGGGCCGGGGCGCCGGACGGGGCCAGGGCCCCGCGCGCAGCCGGCGCTCCCCCGGCGGGGGCCGACAGCCGGCGGGAGCTGGCCGAGGCCGCCCGGCGGCAGCTGGCGGAGTACTTCTGCGGCCAGCGCAAGAACTTCGACCTGCCGCTGGACTGGAGCGGGTTCGCGCCGGGGCAGCTCAAGGTACTGGGCCCGCTGTTCGCCGACGTGGGCTGGGGCCAGACCGTCACCTACGGGAAGCTGGCCGGCCTGACGGGTATCCCGGCGAGTGCGGACGTTATCCCGGCTCGCGCCGTGGGCCAGATCATGGGCTCCAACCCGATCCCGGTCATCGTGCCGTGCCACCGAGTGGTGGCCAGCGACGGGATCGGCGGGTACAGCGGCGGCGCGGGGCCGGAGGTGAAGCGCTGGCTGCTGATCCTGGAAGGCTCGGTGCCGCCGACGCTGGACTGGACGCCCGCCAGCCCGCCGGCCGGCTGAGCGGCCGGCCGCCTGAGCGGGCGGTTAGCTCACCGGGGCCGGGTCGTGCCGCTCGGTCGCGGCCACTGCCTCATCGGCAACATGCAGGACACAGAACGCGGCCTTGCGCAGCGGCGGCCCCGACGGCGGGGTGACGCCCAGCCGGGCGCAGGCGGCGGCCAGCAGCAGCGGGATGTTCTCCCGGTGCGCGCAGATGACGACCGGGCGGTGCTCCTCGACCAGGGCAGCCGCCCGGACCGCGGCGACATCGGCGGCAGGCCGGGCGCCGACGGTGAACGCGGCCTCGATGTCGATGCTGCCCGCGGCCAGCGCGGCGAGCGGCCGGACGGTGGCCACGCACCGCTCGGCGGCCGAGCTGACGATCTGCCCGGTGCCGTAGCAGCTCAGCACGCTGGCCAGCCGGTCGGCGTCGGCCGCGCCACGGGCATCCAGCGGCCGGGCCAGGTCGGCGCCGCCCCAGCCGGACCGGCTGCCCGCCGAGGCGTGCCGCAGCAGGATCCACGGGACGGTTGCCGCCGGGCCGGCCGAGAACTCGCCCAGGACCACCACGTCTCGCTCGTAGGTGAGCCGGGCGGCCGCTGCCGGGACCGGCAGCCAGGCCAGGTTATCGACCTCATGGCCGGGCAGGAACTCGGCCTGTTCCTGGCAGCGGGCCGCCCAGTAGTCCACCCGCTTGGGCCGGCCGTCGACCTTGTACCGGGACGCAGTGAGCCGGCGGCCGAGGCTGACCAGGCAGCCGGTTTCCTCGGCGACCTCGCGCACGGCCGTCTGCAGCAGGTGCTCGCCGGGCTCGCACTTGCCCTTGGGCAGCGTCCAGTCGTTGTACTTGGGCCGGTGTACGAGGGCCACCTCGGGCCCGCCCTCGGCCGGGCGCCACACGACGGCGCCGGCCGCCCGGATCTCACCGGCTCCGGGCCGGTCAGGCATCGGCGGCCCGCCCCTGCCTGGCCCGGATCAGCATGTCCTGCAGGTCGTTGAGCGGCTGACCGCCGGCGTCCCTGTGATGGCGGGTCCAGGTGCCGTCGCCGGCCAGCCACCACGATGAGGTGCCGGGGTCCATGGCCCGGTTGATCAGGCCGCGCAGCTCGGCGCGCTGGGCCGGCTCGGTGACCCGGATCAGCAGCTCCACCCGGCGGTCCAGGTTGCGGTGCATGAGGTCGGCGCTGCCGATCCACACATCGCCCGGCGTGTCCGGCTCGCCGGTGCCGAAGGCGTAGATCCGCGAGTGCTCCAGGAACCGGCCGACGACGCTGCGCACCCGGATGCCCTCCGACAGGCCTGGTACCCCCGGCCGCAGCGAGCAGATCCCGCGGATCCACAGGTCAGTCGGCACGCCGTCCTGGGAGGCCCGGTACAGCGCGTCAATCATCGCCTCGTCGATGAGCGCGTTGCACTTGAGCTGGATGCGGGACGGCAGGCCCGCCCGGGCCAGCTCGGCCTGCTGCTCGATCTGCGCAATCAGGCCCGCGCGCACCCCGGCCGGGGCGACCAGCAGCCGCGAGTAGTCGGGCGGCCGGCTGTACCCGGTGAGGTGGTTGAACAGGTCGGTGATGTCCTCGCCGACGGTCTGGTCAGCGGTCAGCAGCCCGAAGTCCTCATACAGCCGCGCGGTCTTGGGGTGGTAGTTGCCGGTGCCGATGTGGCAGAAACGGCGCAGCGAGCCGTCGGACTGCTCCCGCACTACCAGCGCCATCTTGCAGTGCGTCTTGAGCCCGACGAACCCGTACACCACGTGGCAGCCGGCTTCCTCCAGCTTGCGCGCCCAGGCAATGTTGGCCCGCTCATCACCGCGGGCCTTGATCTCCACGACCACCACGACCTGCTTGCCGGCCTCGGCGGCGTCAATCAGCGCGTCGACGATCTCTGAGTCGCCGCTGGTCCGGTACAGGGTCTGCTTGATGGCCAGGACCCGCGGGTCGGCGGCGGCCGAGACGATGAAGCGCTGCACGCTGGCGGTGAAGGAGTCGTAGGGGTGGTGCACCAGGATGTCGTGGTCGGACATGGTGGAGAACACGCTGCGATCGTGCGGGAGCGCATTCTCAGACGGCACGAATGTGGGGTACTTCAGGTTCCGCATGTCCAGGTCAGCGATCGCCGACAGGTCCGACAGGTCCAGCGGCCCCGGCAGCCGGTACACCGAGTCATGGTCCACCCCGAGCTCGGTGACCAGCTTGTCGAGCACGTCGGCGGAGATGGACTCCTCCACCTCCAGCCGGACCGGCGGCTCGAAGGAGCGGCGCATCAGCTCGCGCTCCAGCGACTGCAGCAGGTTCTCGGTGACGTCCTCGTCGATCTCCAGGTCGCGGATCCGGGTCACCCGGAAGGCATGATGCTCCAGCACGTCCATGCCGACGAACAGCTCGCCGAGGTGGGCGGCGATGACGTCCTCCAGCGGCACGAACCGGTTCGTCCCCACTGTCAGGAACCGGGGCAGCAGCGGCGGCACCTTGACCCGGGCGAACAGCGTGGCACCGGTGGCCGGGTCGGCGATCATGACGGCCAGGCTGACCGACAGGTTGGAGATGTAGGGGAACGGGTGCGAGGGGTCGACCACCAGCGGGGTCAGCACCGGGTAGATCCGGTCCCGGAACAGCTCCTGCAGCTTGCCCTGTTCCTGCCCGGTCAGCTCCTTCCAGCGCAGGATCTCAATGCCGTGCTCGGCCAGCGCGGGCTGCAGCTTGTCGGCGTAGCACAGCGCATGCCGCAGCGACAGGTCGCGGGCGGTCTCCAGGGTGATCCGCAGCACCTCGGCCGACGACTTGCCGCTGGCGTTCTCCACCGGCAGGCCGGTGGCCATCCGGCGGATCCGGCCGGCCACCCGGACCATGAAGAACTCATCCAGGCCACTGGCGAAAATGGACTCAAACCGGACTCGCTCCAGCAGCGGGATGTCGGTGTCCTCGGCCAGGTCCAGGATCCGCTGGCCGAAGCGCAGCCAGCTTTCCTCCCGGTCGAGATAGCGGCCGGGCGGCAGCTCGCCGGGCTCTGCCGGGCTGGCCCCGGCGGCCGGGCGGGCGCGGTCAGCGGCCGCGGGCTGGGCGGCCCGGGCGGCCTGGCGGTCTCGCTCGGTGGCTCGCGCGCGGGCCCTGGCAGCAGCCTGGGAGTGCCGGCGGGCCCGGTCGCGGGCCGCCTGCTCCTCCTGCGCGGCGGCCGCGGCGCGCTCGGCGCTGCCACCGCGCGCCCGGCGCGCGTTGCTGCTCGCCGCCCCGGCCTGCCCGCCGGTGTCGCGGCCAGCGCCGTTCAGCTCCCGCCTCGTGCCGCTTGTGTTACGCCCGGTGCCCTTGCGGCCAGATTCCATGTCCTTATTGTCCCCAGCAGAGCACCGAAGCAAAGACGCCGGCCCGGTCGCAGTAGGTGACGAGAGGGTGAATTCCCGGTGTCGGCCGCCCGGCCGGCACGCATCCGGCACGGCCATAAGCGGAATGCGACGACCCACGCGACATAACGGGCAGGCCCGGGCCGACCGCGACACGGCAGGGCGGGACACAGCGCGGCCGGCGGGACACGGCGGGTCCGGCTCCGGGCCGGCCTGGCCGGGGCGAGGCGGCCGGGCGGGTCAGTGCGTTCGGGATAATTCTGCGTATTGCGGATGCCCGGCGGACCCGGCCAGGATCGGGGGTGCCGCCGGCGCGGGCCGGGGCGGACCGATCGGAGAGCTGCATGCGGATCGCTACCTCGCTGGCCGAGCCATCCGGGCCGGGTGCCCTGGACCGGCTCACCGAGCAGCTCCAGCGGGCCGCCGACGACGGGTTCGCGGGCGCCTGGATCTCCAACATCTTCGGCCTGGAGGCGCTCACCGCGCTGGCGGTGGCCGGCAGCCGGGTGCCGGGCATCGAGGTCGGGACGGCGGTCATCCCGGCCTACCCGCGGCACCCGGCGGTGCTGGCCCAGCAGGCGCTGACGGCCGAGCTGGCGCTGGGGCCAGGACGGCTGAACCTGGGCGTCGGGCTGTCGCACAAGATCGTCATCGAGGACATGTACGGGTACAGCTTCGACCGCCCGGCCCGGTACCTGCGGGAGTACCTCGCGGTGCTGCTGCCGCTGCTGGCGGGCGAGGCGGCGTCGTTCGACGGCGAGCAGCTGCACGCCCACATCCAGCTGTCGGTGCCGCGGCCGGAGGGAGCGGCCAGCCGGATGCCGGTGCTGCTGGCGGCGATGGCCCCGCAGATGCTGCGGCTGGCCGGCGGGCAGGCGGACGGCACGGTGCTGTGGATGACCGGCCCGGCCACGGTGCGCGACTACGTGACCCCGGCCATCACGGCGGCGGCCGCGCAGGCGGGCCGCCCGGCGCCGCGGGTGGTGTGCGTGCTGCCGGTGTGCGTGACCGATGACGTGCCGGCGGCCCGGGCCCGGGCGGACAAGGTGTTCGCGATCTACGGCCAGCTGCCCTCCTACCGGGCGATGCTGGATAAGGAAGGCGCGGCGGGGCCGGGCGACGTGGCCGTCGTGGGCGATGAGGACTCGGTGGCGGCGCAGGTCAGCGCGCTGGCGGCAGCGGGCGTCACGGACTTCGTGGCCGGCGAGTACGCCCGCGGCCCCGAGCAGCAGCGCACCCGTGACCTGCTGAAGTCGCTGATCGCGCAGCCGGCGGCGGGCTAGCCGGGCCCGGCGGCTAGCCGCCCGCGGGGGCGGGCCGGGTGCCGGTGACGTCCCACAGATGATGCACGGGGTCATGGATGAAGTACCGGCCGAAGGTCTCCACGGTGAACCGGGCCCCGTCACTGCGCGTGCCTTCCCGCTGCCACTGGTCCCCGGTGACGGCGTCGAACCGGGCCGCGAGTACCCCGGCGGCCCCGGTCAGCTCGGCCGCGACGACGGCCGGGTCCTGGTCGCCGTAGCGTTCGGCGACCGCGGTGGCATCCTGGTCCCAGTTGGCGAACAGCGGCTCGTCGCGGGCCAGCATCAGCTGCAGCCGCTCGTCATACAACCGCAGCGCGTCCCGGACATGGCAGCCGTACTCCAGGGCCGACCACCGGCCGGGGGCGGGGCGCAGCCGGGCGTCACCGGGCCCGGTCAGCACGGGCGGCCACGCCGCCGCGTTGGCCGCGATCATGGCCCCCAGGCCGGCCCGGCCGATCTGCCGGGTGTCCAGCCCGCAGTCCGGGCAGGGCCGCTGCAGGACCCAGGTCCAGTCCTTGGTGTCCGGCTCGATCGTCACGCGGCGAGGATAAGGCGGCGGCACCGCGGCTGCCCAGCGAATTTTCCAGCGCCCGTCCCGCGACCGGCGCACCGAGCTGCAGGACCAGCCAGATCCGGGCCGGGTCGGCCAGCAGCGCCGGGTCGGCCACCGGGTCGCCGTCGACGATGATCAGGTCGGCCAGCGCACCGGGCTCGACAGTGCCGACCTGCCCGGCCAGGCCGAGGGCCCCGGCGGCGGTGCTGGTCGCGGCCACCAGGGCCTGGACCGGGGTGAGCCCGTGCGCGACCATCCGCGCCACCTCCAGGCCGGTGGCCTCGGTCGTGTCGCTGCCCAGTGCGATCTGCACTCCGGCGTCCCGGGCGGCGCGCATGCTGGCCGCGCCCTCGGCCAGGTTGCGGCGGGCCAGCTCGGTCAGGACCGGCGGCAGCAGCGGCTCGAAGTCGCCGGAAGCCGGGTCCACGGCGTCGTGCGGCAGCCCGGCCATCCAGTAGTAGCCCGACAGGGTCGGCACCAGGACCTGCCCGGCCGCGGCCATCTCGGCCAGCAGGTCGGGGCGCCGGTGCAGGTACATGCCGTGCTCGATGGTGTGCACGCCGTGCCGGATGGCCGCCGCGCAGCCGTCCAGTCCTTCGGCGTGCGCGGAGACCAGGTAGCCGAGCCGGGCGGCCTCGCTGGTCACGGCGGCCAGCTCCGGCTCGGTGACCTGGAGCGGCTCGGGGTCTTCCAGCTCGTTGGACCGGGCGCCGGTCGTCATGATCTTGATGAAGTCGGCGCCGTCCCGGAGCTGCTCGCGCACTGCGCGCCGCATGTCGTCCGGGCCGTCGGCCTCGCGGTACATGTCGCCGTAGAAGCGGCCGCCGGGCGCGGTCGCGGAGATGATCCGCCCGCAGGTCAGCAGCCGCGGGCCGCGGAACGCGCCGTAGCGCATGGCCTGGCGGGCCTCCTGCGGGGTGCTGCCCTGCGACCCGGTGATGCGGATCGTGGTCACGCCGCGGCGCAGGTAGTCGCGCAGCTCGGCCTGCAGGAAATGAGCGCGGGTGCCCGGCAGGACTTCCTCGGCGCCCTTCATGACCTTCGGCACCTCGCCGGAGGTGTGCAGGTGCGCGTCAATCAGGCCGGGCATCACCACCCGCTGGCCCGCGTCCAGCTCACGGGCGCCCTCAGGACACGGCTCGGCGGCGCTCCCGACCCGGCGGATGACCCCGTCCTCGATCAGCACCGCGGCGTGCTCGCGCACCGGCTGGCCGGTGCCGTCGAACAGCCGCGCGCCGGTCAGCCACAGCCGTCCGGCCGCCGCGGGCGGAGCAGCGATCAGGGCCGGGAACCTGTGCGTCACCTGCGTATCCGCCTTCCTTGCGTACCTGGCCAGCGCGCCGGGCAGGCAGGCGGATCAGCCCCCGGAATCGCCTTTTACCAGCCAGGACGGAACATACCCCGCCGGCCGCGGGCCGGACAGCCCGCCGCGCTCCTATCTCCCGCAGCGGGCCCCGCCGGTATCCCCCGCGGGCCCGGCCGGGCCCGGGCGGCAGGGCGGGCCGGTGCGGGTCAGCCGAGATGGCCGCCGATCAGGTGACCGACGCCGTAGGTCACCGCGATGGCCACGGCCCCCAGCAGCAGCTGGCGCAGCCCGGACCGCAGCAGCGGCCTGCCGGTCAGCCGGCCGACCACCATCCCGCCGGTGACCAGCGCCACCCCGGTGATGATCAGCGTGCCCGTCAGCGTGTCCAGGCCGATGAGGTAGGGCAGCAGCGGCAGGAACGCCCCGATCGAGAACGCCAGCAGCGAGGCCCCGCCCGCCAGCACCGGTGACGGCAGCTCGTCCGGGTCAATGCCCAGCTCCTCGCGGGTGTGCACGCGCAGCGCGGTGCCGGGGTCGCGGGACACCGCATCGGCCATCCGGGCCGCGGTGTCATCGTCGGCTCCGTACTCCCGGAAGTAACCCGCGAGCTCCTCTCGCTCGGCAGCCGGGAAGCGGGCGTGCATCTTGCGCTCCAGGGAGACCTCGGAGCGGACCAGCTCGTTCTGGTTGGTGACCGAGATGTACTCGCCGGTGCCCATCGAGAATGCGCCGGCCACCAGCGAGGCCGCGCCAGTCAGCACGATGGTGTGCGGGGAGACCCCGCCGCCGCCCAGGCCGGAGATCAGCGAGGCGTTGGTGACCAGCCCGTCCACCGCGCCGAACACGGTGGGCCGCAGCCAGCCGCCCGAGACGTCGCGGTGGCGGTGCGACCAGCCGGCCCCCAGGGCCGCCGAGCCGGTCGCATCCGAGGGGTCGTGCCTGTCCTCCTGTGCCACCCGGCCGATCCTGCCACGACCGCGCGGTCACGTTCGCATCCGCCTGACGTACGGCCCGGCGCGCCGGCCGGGCGCGGGCCGCCGGGCCAGCCGGGGCACGGCAGCCCGCCGCGACCCCTACCGGACGGAGATGGTGATCTTCGGGTGCGCCGCGGGGCGCAGCCAGCGCAGCACCTTAAGCAGCTCGGCCTTCGGCAGCGAGACGCAGCCGGCCGTGGCCGACCCGGTGCCGACGTGCAGGAAGATGGCGCTGCCCAGGCCCGGCGTGCGAGCGGTGTTGTAGCCGATCACCGCGCCGTAGTCGTAGGCGGGCACCTGGTGCATCGGCTCGGGTGCCGCTCCGGCGTCGTGCTTGCGGGTGTTGATCCACTCGTTGTACAGCGGGCTGGCCGGGTCGTCGTCCCACACGTCATAGGAGAAGGCGTGCCGCCACCAGAAGTGCACGCCGGGGTTGGCATCGACCCCGAACATGAAGCCGAACCCGTAGCTGCCCGACGGCGTCTTGCCGTCCCCCTCGCGCTTCCGGCCGGCCCTGGCCACGCCGTTGTAGCCGACCCTGGCCTGCCACGGCCCGTAGACCAGGGTCCGCTTGCCGTGCGACACCTTGTAGGCCCGCAGCGTGGCATACGTGCTGGTGTACTTGGCCGCGGACACGGTGATCAGCTGGGCGGCGGGCGGCGGCGTGGCGGCCCGGGCGGCCGGGGCCGCGCCCGGCAGGGCGGTCAGCGTGGCGAGGGCCAGCGCGGCGAGGGCCAGCGCGGACCCGGCGGTCACCGCGGTCCGGGCGGGCGACCGCGGGCGGTGTCGGATATGCACGCCCACATCGTGCCTGAGCCGGGGCCCGCCAGTCCCGCCTGGCGCGCGTCCGGTGTATCGGATTTACCGGGTTATTACCCGGGCTGCCCGGCCGGTGCCGCAGGCGTGCGGCTAGCCCCGGGCCTGGACGGCCGCCAGCGCGGCCACCAGCTGCGGCGCGATCCGCTCCTCGGTGATGGCCCGGCCTGCCGTGCGCATCAGCGTCACCAGCCGCTCGTCCCACGGGCTCGGCTCGGGCGGCCCGGTCAGCGGCTCCCCCGCGGCGGCCGCCAGGCCGGCCTGGTAGTCACGGCCGGCCATCAGCCACGGCTCGGCCCGCAGGCGGCGCGCGGCAGCAGCGGTCGCCCGCAGGCCCGGCCAGCTGAAGTCGGCGTGCCAGCGGATGGTGGTGCCGCAGGCCACTGCCGCGTGCAGCAGCCGGGCGCAGGCCACCGACGGCTCGCCCTCGGTGCAGATCAGCGGCGGGCAGGCCGGGCCGAGCTGCTCGGCGGCGGCCCGCAGCACCACCGGGCTCGTGCAGATGAACAACTCCAGCGCCCACGGCAGCACCGGCATGGCGATGAGCTGCTGCAGCGTGACCCGGAACGGCTGACCCGCGGCGGCGGCCTCGGTCAGCCACCGGCCCAGCGGCTCGCCGCCGGCCGTCAGGTTGAGCACCAGCACCTGACTGGCCAGGTCATCGCCGACCACCCCGGCCAGCGTCCACAGCGCCTGCGCGGCCTCGGCGCAGTCCGGCGCGGCGACGTCCTCGCGCAGGGCCAGGGCGCGCAGCACCAGGCCCGGCAGCTGGCCCGAGTTCAGCGCGGCGGGATCACCGGTGGCCGGCCCGGCCAGGGCGGCCAGCCGGATGCCGCGCTCGGGGCCGCCCGGAATCCGCTCCAGCACCGCGGCGGCCTGCCCGGCCAGGGCGCCGTGGCCCTGCCGGATCAGCCGGGTCACCGTCCCGTCGCGGGTGATCTCATCCAGCCACGCGGCGTACCAGGGCAGGCTGGCCAGCGGGCTGCTGCGGGCCCGGTCCAGCACGTCGTCGAAGCGCTCGATCTCCCCGGCCCGCTCGGCGGCGAGGTTGCGCACCGGCCCGGCCAGCGCCTCCACCGCGGCCTGCAGGCCGGACGCGGCGCCCGACCGCCGCAGTGCATCGGCCACCTCGGGCAGCGGGATGCTGAGCGAGGTGCCGCGGCCGACGCCGTGGCCCAGTAACCGCGCCGCGCCGCGCCGCTGCGGCGAGGTCGCGCCGACCAGGGTCACGGTTCCGTCGACCGGCTCGCCTCGCTCCAGCCGGCCCGGATCCGCTCCACCAGCCAGGCCATCTCCGGCGGGCCGAGCAGCTTGCGCAGCCGGCCGGCATCGGCCGCCGGGACTCCCGGCTGCTCGCCGGGCTGGCTTCCCGGCCGGTTCACGCCTGTTCCTGTCGTCGCGCTCACTCGCGGCATCGTAGCCATGCCAGCACCCGCAGTGAACGATCCGCGCTCGGCGTTGCGTCAGGCGACGCAGAACTCGTTGCCCTCCGGGTCGGCCATGGTCACCCAGTGATGCGGGCCCTGCGCGCCCCGGTGCAGCTCGGTGGCGCCTGCCGCGGCCAGCCGCCGGACGACCTCCTCCTGATCCTCCGGACCCGTCCGGATGTCCAGGTGCATCCGGTTCTTCACCGTCTTGCCCTCGGGAACGAGCTGGAACAGCAGCCTGCTGTAGCCGGGCCCGGCGGCCGCGGCGGCCCCGCCGGGCGGCCGGATGGCGGCGCCGCCGGTCCACACCAGCGTCCCGTTGTGCAGCATCGTGTCCGGTTCCTGCGCGTAGCCCTCCGCGATCATCTTGCGGATGAACGCCTCGTCGGACGGCTCCACCTCCCAGCCCAGCGCCAGCGCCCACCAGTCGGCCTGGTCGTGCGGCCGGGCGGCGTCCGCCACGACCTGGAACCCGAATGCGGTCATGCCTGAACTCCCTCGGTGTCGCGCGCCCGGTACAGGTCGCGCAGCAGCGCGACCTCGGCGCCGTGATGGATGGCTTCCTTGTTGATGTGCAGCACCAGAGCGGCCAGCGACGCCTCGGCGTAGGGCCCCTCAGCCGGGCCGCACGGCCGGGTCAGGCCGTCCGCGCCCAGGCCCCTGACCCCGGCGAGCCACGTCGCGTACACCTCGTCCAGCTGGGCCAGCGCCTGCTGCGCCGTCCCGGCGTAGGCGAAGCCCTGGTAGCTGACCGGCGGGCCGCCGAAGTGCGCGGCGTTCCGCTGGCCGAAGACCCCGACGATGATGTGGGCCAGCCGCCAGGCGATGGTGGTGACCGGCGGCGGGTCCGGCTCGGGGAAGGCGAACTCGGCCCGGTAGTCTCCCGTCCCGGCCAGGGGGGCGGTGCTGGCGGCGCCGCGCGGGCGGACGCTCCAGCAGCCGGGCACGGGCTCCCAGAAGTACTCCTCGTCGGTCAGGCCGTCCAGCCGGGGCCGGAGCTGGACCCGCCACAGCCAGTCCAGCTGCTCGGTCAGCTCGTGATTCCAGTCGATGTCCATGACCTCACCGTAGAATCCCATGCGGACAGCTTCTGTCCTCAATAGCGGGCACACTGAATTTCATGCTGGAAACTTCCGCGCGGCTGCTCCGGCTGCTGTCGCTGCTGCAGTCCCG
Organism: uncultured Actinomycetota bacterium; assembly: GCA_963780555.1. GTDB lineage: Bacteria > Actinomycetota > Actinomycetes > Streptosporangiales > Streptosporangiaceae > DASUBV01. The sequence goes on from CAWACD010000002.1 coordinate 3,764,244, forward strand.
GCCGGACTGGGGCGGGCCCGAGCTGGCCCGGCGGCTGGCGGTGACCCCGCGCACGCTGCGCCGCGACGTGGCCCGGCTGCGGGACCTGGGTTATCCCGTGCACGCCAGCGCCGGGGTGGCGGGCGGCTACCGGCTCGGGGCGGGCGCGTCCCTGCCGCCGCTGCTGCTCGACGACGAGGAGGCGGTGGCCGTGGCGGTCAGCCTGCGCACCGCCGCCAGCCAGTCGGTCGCCGGGCTGGCCGAGACCTCGCTGCGGGCCCTGGCCAAGCTCGAGCAGGTGCTGCCGGCCCGGCTGCGCTCCCGCACGAACGCGATCGGCCAGGCCACCGTGGCGCTGCCGCGCACCGCCCCGGCGGTCGACCCCGGCCTGCTGAGCACGCTGGCCACCGCCTGCCGGGACACCCGCGTGCTGGAGTTCGGCTACCGGGCCCGCAACGGCCAGCCCAGCCAGCGCCGGGCCGAGCCCTTCCGGCTCGTGCACACCGGCTACCGCTGGTACCTCGTCGCGCGGGACACCGGCCGGCAGGACTGGCGGACCTTCCGGGTCGACCGGATCGAGCCGCCCGTCACCTCCGGTGCCCGGTTCACCCGCCGTGACCCGCCCGACGCCGCGGCCCTGGTCGCGCACGCGGTCACCACCGCGCCGTACCGCTACCAGGTCAAGGCGCTCGTGCACGCCCCGGTGGCCGCCGTAGCCGAGCACATCACGCCGACCGCGGGCATCCTGGACCCCGCCGGGCCGGATCGCTGCGTGCTCACCGCCGGGATCGAGGTGCTGGACGTGATGCTCTACCACCTGGCCGGCCTGGGCGCCGAGGTGCAGATCCTGGAACCGCCCGAGCTGATCAGCCGGGCCCGCGAGCTAGCCGCCTGGCTGCAGCGCGCGGCCAGCCCGGAACCAGGAAGCTAGCCGGAACGGGGCCCGGGCCACCCGCCGGTCAGGAGTCAGCCTGGCCGCAGGCCCGCCGGATCTCCTCGCTGCTGGACAGCTTCACCCGCGCGCCGCGCCCGAGCGCGGCCGCCAGTTCCTTCTCGGCCGTCTCAATCCGCAGCCAGTCGGCGTAGCTGACCGGCCTGACCCCGCGCCCGGCGAGCAGCCCGGCCAGCCGGTGCTGACCCTCCCCGGCCTCAGCCGGCGCCTCCGGCATCGGCAGCAGGCCCGCCCGGGGCAGCTGCACGTCGTCCGGGCCGGGGCCGCCTGCCAGGTCGGCGAGCAGCGAGCGGACCGTCTCGGCGGCGTCGGACTTGTTCGTCCCGATGACCCCGGTCGGGCCGCGCTTCAGCCAGCCCGCCACGTACTCCCCCGGCAGCGCGTCGCCGTCCGGGCCGATCACCCGGCCCGCCACGTTGGGCACGGTGTGCGAGTCCTCGTGGAACGGCACGCCATCCAGCGGGACGCTCTGGTAGCCGACGCTGCGCAGCACCATCTGGGTCTCCAGGGTGTGCAGCTCCCCGGTGCCGGTGAACCGCCCGTGCTCGTCGAGCCGGGTGCGCTCCAGGGTCAGCCCGCTGACCCGGTCGGTGCCGTGCAGCTCCATCGGCCGCAGCCAGAACCGGAGGGTGAGCCGCCGGGCCGAGCCAGCGGCGGGCTGGCCGGCCCAGCCGCTGATCACGGTGTAGTTGCCGCGCACGTGCCGGTCAGCGGTGGCCAGCCGGGCTGCTCTCGCCGCTCGGGTCGAACGCGTCCAGGTCGGCCTCGCCGTCGCCGATGACCACGTCCACGCCGTCCAGCTCGCCCAGCTCGCGCAGCTCCTTGGTGGTGAACTTGGCCTGGGCCGGGCCGCGCCGGCCGATCATGTGCACCTCGCGGACCTTGCTGGCCGTCAGCGCGTCCAGCACGGGCTGGGACACGTCGGTCTCGCGCAGGTCCTCGGGCCGGCCGGGCCAGGATCCGGGCCACGTCCACGGCCACGTTGCCGACGCCGATGACCGCGACCGACTCGGCGTCCAGGGTGAACGCGGCCGGGTCGACGTCGGGGTGGCCGCAGTACCAGTTCACGAAGTCGGTAGCGGCGACGCTGCCGGGCAGGTCCTCGCCGGGCACGCCGAGCTGCCGGTCGCGCATCGCCCCGGTGGCATAGACCACGGCGTCGTAGCAGGACAGCAGGTCCTCGCGGGTCACGTCGTGGCCCAGGTGCACGCCGCCGACGAAGTTCACCCCGTCGTGCTCCAGCACGCCGCGCAGGTACTCGGCGATCGACTTGATCGACTTGTGGTCGGGCGCGACGCCGTAGCGGACCAGGCCGTAGGGCGTCGGCAGCCGGTCGAGCACGTCCACCCGGACGCGGCGCGGCGGCTCCAGCGCGGCGGCCTGCTTGATCAGCGCCTCGGCGGTGTACAGCCCGGCGGGCCCGGAGCCGACGACCGCTACCTCAAGTGTCTGCATACTGCCGATTCTGCCGCGTTCTGCAGACTGCCGTCGCCATCAGGCCGGACGCAGCCTGCCTCTTGCTGTTATCACCGTCCGCGGGCGGCGGGTGCCGGTGCGCCGGCTCGGACCTGGCGTCGCCGGCTCAGGCCGAGCGCCCGCGGTTCTGTCCTGGCCTCCCGGCTCGGGCCGAGCGCCGGCGCTTCTGGCCGGGCGTCCCGGCTCCTGCCGAGGGTCGCCCAGGCCGGCCGTTCGGCAGCCAGTTCCGGGGTGGTCAGCCGCGCGGCCAGCTCGGTGACGGCCAGGGCCAGCTGCTGCGGGGCCAGGCCCAGGTCCTCCAGCAGCTCGGAGCGCTCGCCGTGCTCCAGGAACTCCTGCGCGATGCCGAACGTGCGAACCGGGGTCTCGACCTCGTGATCGCGCAGCAGCCGGGCCACCGCGTCGCCAACCCCGCCGGACCGCCCGTTGTCCTCGACGGTCACGACCAGCCGGTGGCTGCGGGCGGCCTCGACCAGCGCCTCGTCCAGCGGCTTGACCCAGCGCGGGTCGACCACCGTGACGCCGATGCCCTGGTCGGCCAGCCGGTCGGCGGTCTGGGCGCAGGTGCCGGCCATCGACGCCGACGCCGATCAGCAGCACGTCGCGCGGCGCCCCCGCCGCGGGCTGGTGCAGGACGTCCATCGAGCCGAGCCGGGCCACCGCGGGCAGGTCCTCGGGCGCCGCGCCGCGCGGGAAGCGCAGCGCGGTCGGGCCGTCGGCCACCGCCACCGCCTCGCGCAGCAGCTCGGCGAGCCGGGTGCCGTCGCGCGGCACGGCGACCCGCATGCCCGGCACCATCTGGATCAGCGACAGGTCCCACATGCCGTGGTGGCTGGCCCCGTCGGGCCCGGTGACTCCGGCGCGGTCCAGGACGAAGGTCACCGGCAGGCGGTGCATGGCCACGTCCATGACCATCTGGTCGAAGGCCCGGTTCAGGAAGGTGGAGTAGATCGCCACCACCGGGTGCAGCCCGCCCATCGCCATCCCGGCGGCGCTGGTCACCGCATGCTGCTCAGCGATCCCGACATCGAAGACCCGGTCGGGGAAGGCCGCGGCGAACAGGCTCAGGCCGGTCGGGTGCAGCATCGCCGCGGTGATCGCCACCACGTCGGGCCGCTCGGCGCCGATCGCGGCCAGCTCGGGCGCGAAGATGTCCTCAGTCCACTTGCGCTTGCGGACCGCCGGAGCGGCCGCCTGGCCGGGCGCCGGGACCGGGGCGGGCACGGGCGCCGGGCCGACCTGATGCAGGCAGTCCTCGTCGTTCTGCTCGGCCAGCGGGTATCCGAAGCCCTTGCGGGTGATCACGTGCACCAGCACCGGCCCGCCGAAGTCGCGGGCCCGGCTCAGCGCGTTCTCGACCGCCTGCTCGTCGTGGCCGTCGACCGGCCCGAGGTACTTCAGGCCGAGGTCCTCGAAGAGCACCTGCGGCTGCAGCACGTCCTTCAGGCCCTTCTTCATGCCGTGCAGCGTCTCGAACAGCGGCGGGCCGAACAGCGGCGCGTGGGTCAGCGTGGTCTTGATGTAGTCGAGCACCTGCTCATAGCGCTGCGACACCCGCACGGTGGCCAGGTGGTCAGCGAGCCCGCCGATGGTCGGCTGGTAGGAGCGGCCGTTGTCGTTGACGACGATGACCACCCGGCGGTCCTTGGCCCCGGCGATGTTGTTCAGCGCCTCCCAGGCCATCCCGCCAGTCAGCGCGCCGTCACCGATGACGGCCACCACGCAGCGGTCGCTCTCGCCGCGGATCTGATAGGCCTTGGCCAGGCCGTCGGCATAGGACAGGCTGGTCGAGGCGTGCGAGTTCTCCATCACGTCGTGATCGGACTCGGCCCGGTTCGGGTAACCGGAAATGCCGCCCCGCTGGCGCAGCGAGCCGAACTCGCCATTGCGGCCGGTCAGCAGCTTATGCACGTAGGACTGGTGCCCGGTGTCGAAGACGATCCGGTCGGCCGGTGAGTCGAAGACCCGGTGCAGGGCCATGGTCAGCTCGACCACGCCCAGGTTGGGGCCCAGGTGCCCGCCGGTCCTGGAGACCGTCTGGATCAGCACGTCGCGGATCTCGGCCGCCAGCTGCGGCAGGTCCTCCGCCTGGAGGTTCTTCAGGTCCCGCGGGCTGTGGATCGTCTCCAGCAGTGTCACCTGGCGCTCCTCGTGGTCGGCGGCAGATGCTGCCGCAAGCCGAGCCCGGCCTGGCCCCGTTTCCCGCTATCAGCCGTGCTGTTCTCGGCAGGCGAACTCCCTGAGTGTATTTCGGGAGGCGCGCCGAACGCACAGTGCGGTGCCCCGATCTCTGACTCTGACGTCACCATTACCCGCCGCAGGCCAGCCCGATAGCCGCTCCGCACCAGCCCGGAGCAGCCGGCCAGCTACCGCCGTGTTCTTGGTCACAAATGGCTAGAAACATGCGTAACGGTGCTATTAGCCGGGTTCGCGCGGCGGGCAACGGACTCCGCACCGGCCCGATCATGGCCGTAACGCCCCAGGCAGGCGCCCCGACGGCGCGAGCACCGGGCGGCCGGCCATTACGCGGCTATTGTCAGCTGCGAGTGCCAGCTGCAGGCGCGGAATGGCATCATCGGCAAAGGTGGGACAACAACGTGGTGGTGGACGCCATCGGAGCGGTCTGCTTCGGGCTAGTCATCGGCTGGTTGACTCCGGCCGCTGGTGTTCATCAACGCCTGCCACTCGGCCGAGATCGACCCGCGAGCGCTGTTCAACTACGTGGACGCGTTCGTCGGGGTCGGCAACGCCGCCGGGGTGATCGGCACCGAGGTCCGGGTGCATCAGGACCTGGCCATGCGGTTCGCGCAGGCGTTCTTCGGCGAGCTGCTGGCGGACGGCGGCACGGTGGGCGTGGCGCTGCGCCGGGCCCGGCTGCGGTTCCTGGCGGGCGGGAACCTGTTCGGCCTGAACTACACGCCGTCCTGCTGGGCGGACCTGACCATCACCGAGCCGGCCTGACTCCCGGCGAGCCAGCCTGACCCGGCGAGCGGCCGGGCTGCTACCGGACCAGCGCGGGGACCGTCCGGTCGCGGCCGGCCAGCCAGCCGCTGGCCAGCAGGACGGCGACGACGCCCAGCAGCAGCACGATCGATGCGGCCCAGCTGCCGGTGGCGGTGTGCAGGAAGCCGACCAGCAGCGGGCCCAGGCTGGCCAGCAGGTAACCGACGCTCTGCGCGAAGGCCGACAGCGACGCCGAGGTCACCGGGTCGGGCGCCCGGGCCATGGTGAAGTAGATGGCCAGGCCGAGCGACGAGCCCTGGCCGAGGCCCAGGATCAGGGTGAACACGGCGGACCCGCCGACCGGCCCGAAAGCGGACCCGGTCAGCCCGATGGCCAGCGCCGCGGCCATGCCCACCGACAGCCACTGCTGGCTGCGCAGCCGGTGCGCCAGCACGGGCACCAGCAGGGCCGCCACGGCGTTGCCGAGGTTCATCACGGCCAGCAGGGTTCCGGCGTCGACGGCGCTGACGCCGCGGTCGCGGAACATGGTCGGGAACCAGGACAGTGAGGCGTAGTAGACGGCGCTCTGCAGGCCCATGAACAAGGTGACCTGCCAGGTCAGCGCGGTACGCCAGAGCGGCCGGCGCCGGTCCGGGCGGCCAGGCGCGGCGGGCGGCCGTGGCTCGGCCAGCAGGGCTTCCTCGCCCTCGGGCAGCGGCCCGGCGGGCGGTGTAGTCCGGTACTTCAGCTGCGGCAGCCAGGCCGCCGCCCCGATCAGCGCCGGGACGGCCCACAGGCCCAGGGTGATCCGCACCGCCCCGGTGCCGCTCCCGGCCGCCTCGTAGACCGGCACCGCGATCAGCGAGCCGATGATCGCGCCGGTCGACATCGCGGCCAGGTACATCCCGATCAGCAGCCCGGCCCGTTCTGGCCGGCGGCGCTTGACCAGGCTCGGCAGCAGCACGTTCATCAGCGCGATCGCCCCGCCGGCCAGGACGGTGCCGGGGAACAGCAGCGTGCCGGGGGCAGCGCCGCGCATCGCCAGGCCGCCAGCCAGCAGGACCAGGGCCGCGCCCAGGACACGTTCCTCGCCGAACGCCCGGCTCAGCGGCGCGGCGATCCCGGAGAACAGCCCGAAGCACAGCACCGGGATGGCGGCCAGGAAGGCCTGGCCGGCCGAGGACAGGTGCATCGAGGTGTGCAGCTCGGGGAACAGCGGCGGCAGGCTGGTGATCGCGGCCCGCAGGTTGAAAGCGAGGATGAGGATCCCGGCTATCAGCAGGCCCAGTCCGGCGCCGCGAACCGGGGCACTGACTGGTGACCTGCCGATTTCCGCCCGCACTGGACGAAGTCTAGGTGCCGCCCGGCCCGCCAGCCGTGCGGGCCTGGCCGGGGCGGTCATGCGCTGCGTGTTGCCGGCCTGGCCAGGGGCCTTACAGTATTAGCCCATGACAGGTGAAGTGTCGCCGGCCGACCCCGGCCGCCAGCCCGTCCCGCTCGGCGAGCTGCGCGCCTCGCACGAGGACCGGGACAAGGTCGTCGAGCGGCTGCGGGTCGCGGCCGGCGACGGGCGCCTGACGGCCGAGGAGCTCGACGAGCGGCTGGAGCGGGCCCTGCAGGCCCGGACCTACGGCGAGCTGGTCGTGCTCACGGTCGACCTGCCCGCCACCGGCGGCGGCCAGCTCCTCCCGCAGCCCGACCCGTCGGTCCAGCCCAAGGAGCTAGTCCGGATCCAGACGCGCAGCGGACACACCGAGCGCGGCGGCAACTGGGTGGTCCCGAAGGCCATGGAAGTGACGGTCACCAGCGGCAGCGTCAAGCTCGACTTCACCGGCGCGCTGATCACCAGCCGCGTGCTGCGGATCGAGGCGGACGTGCACAGCGGGCACCTGGTCCTGATCACCCGGCCCGGCGTGATCGTCGACTCCGACGAGGTGGAGGTCCGCAGCGGCCACGTCAAGACGGCAACGCCCTGGCGGGCCGGCACCCCGGAGGTCCTGCGCGTGGAGATCACCGGGCGGGTCCGCAGCGGGCATGTCAACGCGCACCCGCCCCGCCGCACGCTCTGGCAGTGGCTGCGCCGCGAGCCGCGCCCCTACGCCGACGCTCTGGGCTAGAACACGGAGATGTGCACGTGGTCGAAGTGGTTGGCGGTGATGCTGCCGCGGTCCTCCATGGGGACCCAGCCCGACGACGGCATCCGGGCGTCCCAGATCCGCTGCCGGTAGATGATGTACATGATCCCGAGCTGGGAGGCGTTGGCCTGCGCCCACGAGGCGATGGAGTAGCCCAGCTTTATCCGCGAGCTGACGGGCAGGACGCCACCGGTGCTCAGCATGAAGTCGCAGGCCCGGCCCAGCGGATGCTCGCCTGAGCTCTCGGGCCGGTAGCAGCCGATGGTGGGGAACGGGCCAAACCGGCGGTCGACCTCGTCTCGGACCTGCCGCATCCGGGTGGTGATGCGGTCGCCCCGGTGACCGGGGACTCCGGCTGGAACTGCGCCATCAGGCGCTCGACTGCCTGGCGCAGGCCGGCCAGCGCGCTGACGTCCCGCTGCAGATCGGCGAGCCGGGCCCGGGCCGCCTGCCCGGCCCGCTCACTGGCCGCGACGAGACCCTGGAGCTGCCGCATGGTGGCCGTGCGCTGCCGGGCCAGGTACTCGACGATCCCGCTCTTGCCGAGCAGGTGCGCCGTGTCGCCGCTGAACAGCACCGCCAGCTCCGGGTCGGCCGCACCGCCCATGTACCGGGCGACGGCCAGCTGCACGATCCGGCGGCGGGTGACGCTTACCTGGCGGCGGAGCCGGAGCTCGCGGGCCGTGGCCGTCCTGGCGGAGCGCTCCGCGTAGTCCAGGCTCAGCAGCTGACCGCGGTACTGCCGGGACAGCCGGGCGGCCCGGGCCTCAAGCTGGGCCAGCGTCGGCTGCCCGGTACTGGCGGACTGCCGGATGTCGGAGGCGGCCCACGTCGACCGGGCTGCGGGGGCAGCGCTGCTGGCGGGCACTAGCAGCAGCAGGCTCGCGGCGATGATCGCAGCGGCCGCCGCCGCCTTGCAGACCGCCAGCCGCGGCATGCGTCGCGGGACGACCGGCCGCCTCCGGTTGCCGTGGAAACGCCGCACAGCCTCACCTCTCCCTCCGTCAGCTGACTGCGGGAGCTGTTCGGGAAGCTAGCACCACCGGGCTGAGCCTCGCAGTCCGTTGCGCCGACTTATCCGAGGTGGCCAGACAGCTCTCCGCCGGGTATTCCGCGAGCGCGCCAGCTACGGTTATCCCGGCACGCTTCCGATAGCGTGCCTTTTCCGACAAAGAGGTCCCCCCCATGCGGATGTACCCGGCGTTCATCGCCCTGCCCGTCCTGGTGTCCGCCGCCCTCATCGCGGGCACGCCAGCCAGCGCTAGCACCCCCGGCCGTCCCGGCCCGCAGCCCGCGGCGGTCAGCCAGGCCGGCCGGGTCCTCGACGACGTGCTCAACGGCGCCTCCTGCACGACCCAGCCCGACAACCCGGCCATCACCAGCGAGTGCATCACGGTCGGCTACTTCGCCGACGGGGCCTTCGTGAACGGCCTGATGGAGTCCTCGTCCAACGGCAAGTGGGGCGGCAACACCTTCGGCGGCCTGGGGAACGTCACCGACCCGTTCGCGGTCTCGTGCGTCCCGCAGCCGGAAAACATCCCGACCTGCGTGGCCGTGGGCGAGCATTTCAAGAATCCCAGCTACCCGCAGCAGCTGGTCGCGACCGGCGGGGCCAACGGGTTCAGCCCGGTCGCGTTCGGCGATCCGAAGGGCGTTAACTGGTCGGGGCTCAACGACGTCTCCTGCGCGACAGCGACGTTCTGCATGCTGGTGGGCGCCGACGGCAAGGCCAGCAAGACCTCGCATGGCCTGCGCTACTCAACGCATGCCAGCGCTTACCGCTGGAACGGCAGCACCCGGCACCTGCTCACCGTTCCCGCCCCGGCGCACGCGCGGGCCACCCAGCTGTCCGGGGTGAGCTGCCCGACTACGAACAGCTGCATGGCCGTCGGCGTCTACACCGGCCCGGCCGGCAAGACGCGGCCCTACTCGGTGCTGTGGACCGGCAGCGCCTGGCATATCCGCACCGCCAAGACCATCAGCGGCAAGGCCACCACGGTTCCCGAGGCTGTCTCCTGCTCCGCGGCAGCGAGCTGCATCGCGGTCGGCGAGGCCGTCAAGCCGGGCAGCACGGCGTTCGCCGAGCGATTTGCTGGCGGCAAGTGGACCGTGCAGCGCATCGCTGCCGAGCGCAAGTCGGCATTCTTCAGCGTGTCCTGCCCCGACACGTCGCACTGCGTCGCGGCGGGCGCACGCGGCACCCGGTCACTGATCGAGGCGTGGAACGGCGCGCGGTGGGCGGCGCAGGCCGTTCCGCAGACCGGCGCGCCGCGGTCAGCCGACGGCCTCGATCACGTCTCGTGCATCACGGCGGCGATCTGCACAGCAGTGGGATACCAGCACAACCCGCAGGTCCGGGACTCCTACCGGACGCTGGCACTCGGCTGGAATGGCACGAGGTGGGCCATCCAGAAGACCTTCAACCAGTAGCGGCGCAGAATGCCGAAGAGCCCCGGGCTGCTCAGCAGCCCGGGGCTCTTCTCGTCAGCTCCGTGTCAGCCCCGGCGTCGGGCCAGCCCTGCTGCTCGCTAGCCGCGGGCCAGCAGGGAGCGCAGCACGTACTGCATGATGCCGCCGTGCCGGTAGTACTCGGCCTCGCCGGGGGTGTCGATCCGCAGGATGGCACGGAACTCCTGGCCGTCGGCCAGCACGGTGACCTCGCGCGGCACGTCGCCCGAGTTCATCGCCTCGATGCCCAGCGACGTCGAACACCTCGTGCCCGGTCAGGCCCAGCGACTCCGCGCTGTCGCCTGGCTGGTACTGCAGCGGCAGCACGCCCATGCCGATCAGGTTGGACCGGTGGATCCGCTCGAACGACTCCACCAGTACCGCGCGGACGCCGAGCAGCGCCGTGCCCTTGGCCGCCCAGTCCCGCGAGGAGCCCGAGCCGTACTCCTTGCCGCCCAGGATGACCAGCGGCGTGCCCTCGGCCAGGTACTCCCGCGAGGCGTCGTAGATCGGCATCTGAGTGCCCTCGGGCAGCTTGACCGTGATCCCGCCCTCGGTGCCGGGCGCGAGCTGGTTGCGCAGCCGGATGTTGGCGAACGTGCCGCGGATCATCACCTCGTGGTTGCCGCGCCGCGAGCCGTAGCTGTTGAAGTCGCGCCGCTCAATGCCGTGCTCGGTGAGGTACTTGCCCGGCCGGGCTGTCGGTCTTGATCGCGCCGGCGGGCGAGATGTGGTCGGTGGTCACCGAGTCGCCCAGCATGGCCAGCACCCGAGCGCCGTGCACGTCGGTCACCGGCGCGGGCTCGGCGGGCATGCCCTCGAAGTACGGCGGGTGCCGGACGTAGGTGGAGTCCGGCACCCAGGCGAAGGTGTCCCCGCCCGGCACGTCGAGCTCCTGCCAGTTCTCGTCGCCAGCGAACACGTCGGCGTAGTCGCGGGTGAACATCTCCGCGGCGACGGCGGTCCGCACCACCTCGTCGACCTCGGCCGGGGACGGCCACAGGTCGCGCAGGTAGACCGGCTGGCCGGAGGAGCCGGTGCCGATCGGCTCGGTGGTCAGGTCCAGGTCCATCGTGCCGGCCAGCGCGTAGGCCACCACCAGCGGCGGCGAGGCCAGGTAGTTCATCTTCACGTCGGGGTTGATCCGGCCCTCGAAGTTGCGGTTGCCCGACAGCACCGAGACGACGGCCAGGTCGTTCTCATTCACCGCCGCGCTGACCCCCTCCGACAGCGGGCCGGAGTTGCCAATGCACGTCGTGCAGCCGTAGCCGACCAGGTTGAAGCCGAGCTTCTCCAGGTACGGGGTGAGCCCGGCCCGCTCGTAGTAGTCCATGACCACCTTCGAGCCCGGCGCCAGCGTGGTCTTGACCCAGGGCTTGCGCTCCAGGCCGGCCTCGACGGCCTTCTTGGCCAGCAGCGCCGCGCCGACCATGACCGACGGGTTGGAGGTGTTGGTGCACGAGGTGATGGCCGCGATGACCACCGAGCCGTGGTCGACCGCGGTCCGCGTGCCGTCTTCCAGCGTGACCGGGGTCGGAGACGAGGGCCGGCCGTCTGCATGCGCGCGGCCGGCACCCTGGTCGGCGTTGGTGTCGTTCTCGGCCTGGCCGTTAGCTTCCCCGGCCACCGGGTCGGACGCCGGGAAGGTACCGGCAATGTCGTCATCCAGGCTGTCCAGCTGGACGTAGGTCCCGAGCGAGTCGCGGAACGCGGTCTTGGCGTCCGACAGCGCCACCCGGTCCTGCGGTCGCTTCGGCCCGGCGATCGACGGCACCACCGTGGACAGGTCGAGCTGCAGTTCCTCGGAGTAGCGCGCGTGCGCGGCCGGGTCGTGCCACAGCCCCTGCTCCTTGGCGTAGGCCTCGACCAGCGCCACCTGGTGCGCGGGGCGGCCGGTCAGCCGCAGGTAGGTCAGCGTCTCGTCGTCGATCGGGAAGATCGCGCAGGTGGAGCCGAACTCCGGGCTCATGTTGCCGATGGTGGCCCGGTTGGCCACCGGCACCGCGGCCACGCCCTCACCGTAGAACTCGACGAACTTGCCGACCACGCCGTGCTTGCGCAGCAGCTCGGTGATGGTCAGCACCAGGTCGGTCGCGGTCGCCCCGGCCGGCAGCTCGCCGGTCAGCCGGAAGCCGACGACGCTGGGGATCAGCATCGACACCGGCTGGCCCAGCATCGCCGCCTCGGCCTCGATCCCGCCGACGCCCCAGCCCAGCACGCCCAGGCCGTTCTGCATCGTGGTGTGCGAGTCGGTGCCCACGCAGGTGTCGGGGTAGGCCGCCGTCACGCCGTCGGCGGACTGGACCATCACCACCCGGGCCAGGTGCTCAATGTTGACCTGGTGCACGATGCCGGTGCCCGGCGGCACGACCTTGAACTGGCGCAGCGCCTCCTGGCCCCAGCGCAGGAACGCGAACCGCTCGGAGTTGCGCTGGAACTCCAGCGCCACGTTGCGGTCGAAGGCGTCCGGGCGGCCGAACACGTCGGCGATCACTGAGTGGTCGATCACCAGCTCGGCCGGCACCAGCGGGTTGATCTTCGTCGCGTCGCCGCCCAGCGCCTGCATCGCCTCGCGCATGGCGGCCAGGTCCACCACCGCCGGCACGCCGGTCAGGTCCTGCATGATGACCCGGGCCGGGCTGAACGGGATCTCGGTGTCCGGCTCGGTGGCCGGGTCCCACTCGCCCAGCGCGGTCACGTGGTCGGCGGTCACGTTCTCGCCGTCCTCGGTGCGCAGCAGGTTCTCCAGCAGCACCTTCAGGCTGAACGGCAGGGTATCGGCGCCCGGCACGGCATCCAGCCGGTGAATCTGGTAGCTGGTCCCGGCCACCTCGAGGGCGGCGCGGCTGCCGAAGCTGTTCGCGGTCATGATCCTGCCTCCTGGCCTAGCGCGGGCCCTGTCGCCGCACGCGCAGTCTGCATATTGCCGCAACCGGGGCCACGCCGTGGCGTGGGCCTCCCGCGTCCGGCAACTATCTCGACGTCAAGCTATCTAAGGACAAGCCTAGTAACGAGGTATCTTGACGTCAAGCTATCTGGCCGGGCCCGGGATCGCGCCAGGACGTACTGCGCGGTGCGCGGGCTCACTACCCGGCCGCCGCGCGGCCTACCGCACCGGACGGGCCTTTCTGGCTAGTGTCCCGCAGTGCTGGCTAGTCTCCCGCTGTGCGGAACACCGGCCAGCACACCTCGGTGCGGTGCCGGCTCTCGTCGCCGGTGTCGGCGAACCCGACCAGGTAGTACTCCCGGATCGGGCCCGCCACGCCGATCGCCCGCTGGGCCACCGCCGTGCCCAGGGCGCCGTAGGTCCGGTCGATGCCGTCGGCCGCCCCCTCGTGCACCAGCACTGCCGCCTCGACAGCCGGGATCTCCTGCAGGCTGATGCCAGCGGCCGGGTGCCCCCCGCCCGGCAGCCGCCTCTTGCTGTTATCAGAGTGCGGGACCTGGCCGCCGGGAGCCGGCCCAGCCGCGTCCGGTGCCGCCGGCGGGGCCAGCGGCTGGAACAGGGTCACCTCGGCGCGCTCCAGCTCGAAGAAATCACCGGGGAACAGCGCCCCGGCAGGCCCGGCCGGGGTCAGCCCCGACGCAGCCAGGGCCGCGGCGATGCCGTCGAAGGCCCGCTCCGCCCAGCCGCCCAGGTCCGCGGCATCGACCAGGGCGCGGGCGGCCAGCGCGGTCACCGCCGGGATTTCGCGCAGCCGCACGGCCGGCGCGGGCGGCGGCCCGGCCAGCAGCGCCCGCAGCGCCGCTACCGAGGCCCGGGTCTGCTCCAGCTGCTGCTCCATCCGGGCCAGGTGCGCGGCGATCTCCTTGTTGCGGGCCCCGACATCGGGGGCGGCCAGCACGGCCCGGATCTGGTCCAGCGGCATGCCCAGGTCGCGCAGCCGCCGGATCACCTGGGCCGTGGTGACCTGGCTGGTGTCGTAGAACCGGTACCCGGTGGCCGGGTCGACGTCGGCCGGCGCCAGGACGCCGAGGTCGTGATAATGCCGCAGCGCCTTCACGCTGAGGTAGGTCATCCGGGAGAAGTCACCGATGCTCAGCCGTGTCGCCACGGGACCGAGTATCACCGGTCCTGCCGCGGGAGGGTCAGGGACAGGGCGGCCACGCCGACCAGCAGCACACCCATCTCGGCCAGGCTCCAGCCGAAGGCGACGGCGTAACCGCGGGTCAGCAGGTTGTAGAAGACCACGCCGGTCGCCGCCACGCCGATGGCATTGCCCACCTGCTGCGCGGTGCTCAGCGCGCCGGACACCGCCCCGGCCGTCCGGCCGTCCGCGTGCGCGAGGACCGTGGTGGTCAGCGGTGTAATGCACAGCCCCTGCCCGGCGCCGAGCAGCAGCAGGCCGGGGAACAGCGCCAGCAGCGGGCCGCCGGTGCCCCCATGCGCGACGGCCGCCAGCAGCAGGCCGTCGCCGGCTGCGGCGACGAGCGCGCCGGCCAGGATCACCTGGCGGCCGAACCGCATCGTCAGCGCCGGCGCCCGGAACGAGGTGAGCAGGTAGCCCGCCGCGAGCACCGCGAACACTCCGCCGGCGGCCAGCGGGCCGAGGCCGCGGCCCAGCTGCAGGTACAGCGCCAGCACCAGGTAGCCGGCCGCCTGCTGGCACCAGAACAGCATCTGCACGGTCAGCCCGGCCCGGAACGCGCGGACGGCGAAGACCGCCGGGTCCAGCAGCGGCTGCCCGCCCCGCCGCGCAGTCCGGCGCAGGTGCGCCGCGAAGCCGGCCAGCAGCACCGGGGCGGCGGCCAGGCACGCCAGCGACCAGGCCGGCCAGCCCTGCTGGCGGCCGTCCAGCAGCGGCAGCAGCACCGCGACGAGCGCCGCGGTGAGCAGGCCCGCGCCGGCCAGGTCGAGGCGGCCGGCCTGCCCGGCTCGCGATTCGGGGACCAGCCGCGGCGCGGCGGCCAGGGCCGCCAGCCCGACCGGCACGTTGACCCAGAAGATCAGCCGCCAGCCCAGCCCGGCGATGTTGGCGTCGATGAGCAGCCCGCCGAGCAGCTGGCCGCCGCTGGCGGCCAGGCCCATGACGATCCCGTACGCGCTGATCGCCCTGACCCGGTCCCGCCCGGCATAGGTCGTCCCGATGATGGACAGCGTGTTGGCGGCCATGACGGCCGCGCTCAGGCCCTGGGCCAGCCGGGCGGCGACCAGGAAGCCGGCGCTGGGGGCCAGCGCGCACAGCACGGAGGCGGCGACGAAGGCGGCCAGCCCGGCGCAGAACCAGCGCCGCCGCCCGTACTGGTCACCCAGCCGTCCCCCGCAGACCAGGAACGCGGCCGAGGTCAGGCCGAACCCGGCCACCACCCATTCGATGGCGCCCGGCCCGGCGCCCAGGCTGCGCTGGATGGCCGGCAGCGCGACGTTGACCACGAAGAAGTCGAGGACGTAGACGAAGGTTCCGCACAGCACGACGGCCAGCGGCGCCCACTTGGCGATGCCGCCGGGCGGCGCGGCGGCGGTGACAGGCTGATGGCGGGTAACGGTCATGAGCCGAGCCTCGGCCCTCCCCCGACAGGAGGGTCAAAGCTATTAACGACGGGGCCGGCCGCCCCGCAGGCCGGGCGGGCCGCTAGGTCGCGGCCGGGGTCGCGTCCGTCGCGGCGCCAGGCTCCGGGGTTCCGTGCTCAGCGGTTCCGTGCTCAGGCGTTCCTTGCTCAGCGGCGCCCGGGCTGCCGGTGCCAGGTTCCGTGCCGGGCCCGGCTGGGTGGACCCGGGCGCGGTAGCGGGAGAAGACGGGCATGCGCAGGCCGATGATGACGACAGCGGCGATGGTGATCAGGCCGCCGGCCAGCGCGCTGATCACGGGCGTGGTCAGCGAGCCGAGCGCGCCGGCTTCCAGGTTGCCGAGCTGGCCGCCGCCCGCGCCCACGACGAAGTCGGCGGCGGAGATCCGGCCGCGCAGCCGGTCGGGCGCGGCGGTCTGCACGATGATCCCGCGCAGCACCACCGTGACGGTGTCCGCGGCGCCGGCCACGGCCAGCAGGCCCAGCGTCAGTACCAGGCCGGGCGCGACCGCGAAGCCGGCGAAGGCAGCGCCCCAGATGGCCACCGCGACCAGCATCGCCGCGCCCTGCCGGCTGACCCGGCTGACCGGCCCGGACAGCACCGCGCTGGCCAGGCCGCCGACGCCGACGGCCGTGGTGAACAGGCCCAGCGTGCGCGGGTCGCCGGCGAAGCGCTCGGCGTTGATGGCCGGGAACAGCGACGCGGGCAGGCCGAAGACCGTCGCGCTGAGGTCGGCCAGGAACGCCCCGGCCAGGACCGGGGTGCGCCGGATGAACGTCACGCCCTCGGCCACCGCGCGGAAGCCCGGCCGGGCCGCGCTGCCCGCGGGCCGCAGGGCCGGCAGCCGGGCCACCCCGTAGATCGCGGCGGCGAAGCTGATCGCGTCGATGAGATAGCAGTACCGCAGGCCGAGCGCGGGGACGGCGGTGATGAGGCCGGCCAGCGCCGGGCCGGCGATCATCATGACCTGGAAGCTGACCCGGTTCAGGGCCAGCCCGGCCGGCAGCAGCCGGGGCGGCAGCAGGGCCGGGATGAAGGTACGCCGGGCCGGCTGGCTGATCGACGACAGCGCGGCCTGCACGACAGTCAGCGCGTACAGCAGCCAGAGCTGGCGCAGCCCGGCGAACGCCTGCGCCGCCAGGGCCGCTGACATCGCGGCCAGCCCGAAGCTGGTGACCAGCACCAGGCGGCGCCGGTCGAGCGCGTCGGCCAGCGATCCGGCCAGCAGGCCGATGAGCAGCAGGGGCACCATTTCCGCCAGCCCGATCAGCCCGACGGCCAGCGGTGAGTGCGTGAGGCGGTAGACCTGCAGCGTCACCGCGAACATGGTCAGGGCGGTGCCCACCGCTGACAGCGTGGACCCGGCCCACAGCCGCCGGTAGGCCGGGGACTCCCGCAGCGGGCTGATATCCGTCAGCAGCCTGCTCAGTCGCGGCACCTGATGCCTCCTCGGGTCAGCTCCTGATCCCGGCGTGCCCGGCCGCCCCCGGCTGCCGCCCGCCGCAGCAGCCAACTGTAACAGCACTTATACAAGCACTGTTACAATTTAGACTGGACCATGACCAGTCACGGCACACCCGACCCGCGCAGCGCGCCGGCTCCGCCCGGCGCGGCGGAGTCGCACGGTTTCGCCGACCCGAGCGAGCAGGGCCTGTGGCGGCCGCTGCGGTTGCTGCAGGCCGCCATGGACGCCGACATCGGCCAGCTCTACGCCGAGGCCGGGATTGACGGGCTGCGGCCCAGCTTCGTCCTGGAACTGCTCCGGCTGCACGCCCGCGGCCCGATGACCATCACCGAGCTGGCCGCATCCGTCCAGCGCACCCACTCGGCGATCAGCCAGAAGGTCGCCGCCATGCGCGAGGCCGGGCTGGTCACGACCATCGTCGGCGCCGATGCCCGGAGCCGGACGGTGGTCCTCACCGACCGGGCCCGGGCCATCGCCGGCCAGCTGGCCGCCGAGTGGCGGGCCACCGAGGCCGCCAGCGCCGAGCTGGAAGCGGAGCTGCCCTACCCGCTCAGCCGGGTCGTCACCGACATGGCGCAGGCGCTGGCGCGGCGCAGCTTCCACGACCGGATCGTCGAGAAGCTGGCCGCCGACCCGGACTGGACGGCGCCCGGCCCGGCTGCGGCCGCCGCGCCGGATCCCGGGCACGTGCAGCCGGCCCGTGCAGCGGGACGTTCCGGTCGCGGGGGCCATCCTGCTAACGTCGCCGGTGCGCCCCCGCGGACCCGGGAGATGGGGAGGTAATCCGCCATGGCACTCCAGGCGGCAGCCTGGCTCGGCCTCGCGCCGGATGACCTGTACGGGCTGGCGGCGCTGCCGTACTGCTCCTTCAGCTCGCACCGGCATGCGGCCAGTCGCAGCGTCGGCGTCCGGATCGGCGACTCGGTCCTCAACCTGACCGCCGCGGCTGACCGGCTGCTGGCGGGCCGGTCGGTGCTGTTCCGCTCCGGCGTCCTGGACTCGTTCCTGGCCGCGGGCGAGCTGGCCTGGGCCGACGTCCGCGCGCACCTGACCGCGTGGCTGTCGCAGGACCGGTTCGCCGAGGCGCTGGCCGACCTGCTGGTGCCGCTGGCCGAGGCCGAGCTGCACCTGCCCTTCACGGTCGCCGACTACGTCGACTTCTATACCTCCGAGCAGCACGCGACCAACGTCGGGCAGATCTTCCGGCCCGGCAGCACGCCGCTGCCGCCCAGCTGGGGACACCAGCCCGCCGGCTATCACGGCCGGGCCGGGAGCGTCGTGGTGTCCGGGACCCCGATCCGCCGCCCGTGCGGCCTGGCCCGCAGCAGCCCGGCGGCCGGCCCGCCTTCGGCCCGTCGGCGCGGCTGGATTTCGAGGCCGAGCTGGGCTTCGTGGTCGGCTGCGAGACGGTGCTCGGCGAGCCGGTCCCGGCCGGGCGGTTCAGCGAGTACGTGTTCGGCGTGGGACTGGTCAACGACTGGTCGGCGCGCGACATCCAGGCGTTCGAGTCCGCGCCGCTGGGCCCGTTCCTGGGCAAGTCGTTCGGCACCACGCTGTCGCCGTGGATCCTGCCGCTGGCCGCGCTGGAGCACGCGCGGGTCCGGCCGCCGTCACGGGACACCGACCTGGCGCCCTACCTGGGCGAGACGCAGGACTGGGGCCTGGACATCGACGTCGAGGTGCGGATCAACGAGCACCTGGTGTCCCGCCCGCCGTACCGGACGATGCACTGGAGCCCGGCCCAGATGCTGGCCCACCTGACCGTCAACGGCGCCGCGCTGCGTACCGGTGACCTGTATGCCTCCGGCACGGTCAGCGGGCCTGACCGCGGCCAGCTGGGCTGCCTGCTGGAGATGTCCTGGAACGGCACCGACCCGGTCAAGCTGCCCGACGGCAGCGTCCGGGCCTGGCTGGAGGACAGCGACGAGGTCACCATCACCGCCACGGCGCCAGGCCCGGACGGCACCCGCATCGGCGTCGGCGAGACCCGCGGCCAGG
The DNA here is from genome assembly GCA_963780555.1 of uncultured Actinomycetota bacterium. Lineage (GTDB taxonomy): Bacteria > Actinomycetota > Actinomycetes > Streptosporangiales > Streptosporangiaceae > DASUBV01. The sequence continues at coordinate 3,783,149 of CAWACD010000002.1, forward strand.
TCATCCCGGCCGCCTGCTAGCCCCTCTCGGAGTCCGGGGCGGCCCCCGGTCTGGGGGTTCCAGGGGTGGCCCCCCGGGACCCGGGGTCCGGGGGCGGGCCCCCGGTCTGGGGGTTCCAGGGGGTGGCCCCCTGGGTTAGCACGGCCCCGGGCCGGCCCGGCATCTCAGCCAGTCGTCCAGGGCCGGAGCTTGTCCGGGTTGAGGACCGCCCAGATGCGGGTGATCTGGTCGCCGGCGATGTGGAACGCGTACACCGCCACGGTGACGCCGTCCTGCTGCGCGATCAGGCCGGGCTGGCCGTTGACCGTGCGCTCCAGGAAGGCGAGGTTGCCGGGCAGCCGGGCCGCGAGGTCGGCAAAGTAACGCGCGATCAGCCCGGCGCCCTCGATCGGGTGCAGCGCAGCGGCAGCGCGGCCGCCGCCGTCGCCGGTCGCGGTGGCCGCCGGGTCGAGCAAGCCGATGAGAGCTCCGATGTCCTGGGCTTCCCACGCCCGCCGGAAGTCCGCGACGACGGCCGCCTGCCGGCTCGTGGGGGCCGCGGGCGGCTGCGCGTCGCGGATCCGGCGGCGGGCCGAGGAGGCCAGCTGGCGGCAGGCCGCCGGGGTCCGGCCGGTGACGTCGGCCACCTCGGCAAAGGGGTACCGGTAGACCTCATGCAAGACGAACGCGACCCGCTCGGCCGGGGTCATCGCCTCCAGCACGACCAGGAACGCCATGCTGACCGACTCATCCAGGGTCACCCGGTCCGCCGGGTCCGCCGCGGCACCGCCCGGTGCCCCGCCGACCCACTCGGCAGGCTCGGGGAGCGGCTCGGGGATCCACTGGCCGACGTAGCGCTCCCGCCGGGCCCGCGCGGAGCCGAGCACGTCCAGGCAGATCCGGCTGGCCACGGTCGTCAGCCAGGCAGCGGGGGTCTGGATCGCCTCCTGCTGCTGTCGCGACATCGCATACCAGCGGGCGTAGGTTTCCTGGACGGCGTCCTCCGCCTCGGCCAGCGAGCCCAGCAGCCGGTAGGCGAGGTTGATCAGCTGCCGCCGCTCGCCCATGATCGCGCTCAGGCCCGGATCAGGCCCGTCATTGCCGGGCCCGGATGACTGTGCCCCGGATGACTGTGTCATAGCGCCGTCAGCCTCCCTCGCTTCGCTCCCCTGCCGTTCCGACGAGACAGCGCACCCGATTGTGAGGCCGTCCCCGCCGCCTGACATTCCGGCGGGTCGTGTCGTCGGACTGGTGAATGACGAGCGCAGCACCCAGAGAACCAGCCTAGGAGGCACCATGACGACCTCAGCTCCGGCCGCGCAGTTCACCGAGCCGGCGCCCGCCGAGCGCCTGGAGCGGGCCGCCGCCGCGCTCGCCGAGCATGGTTTCAGCGTCGAGATCCTTGACAACGCTGCCGCCGCGCGGGCCCGTATCCCCGACCTGATACCCGCGGCCGCCAGCGTGCTCACCGGGGCCAGCGAGACCCTCCGCTTGTCCGGGATCGATGCCGACATCAACGACAGCGGCCGGTACCAGTCCCTCAAGACGCGCCTGCTGGCCATGGACCGGGTCACCGAGCACGACGAGATGGTGCGGCTGATGGCCAGCCCGGACGTCATCGTGGGCAGTGTCGCTGCCGTCACCGAGACCGGCTCCCTGGTGGCCGCTTCCGCCAGCGGAAGCCAGCTGCCCGCCTACGCCGGCGGCGCCAACCTCCGGATCTGGATCGCCGGCGCGCAGAAGGTGGTGCCCGACCTGAGTACCGCGCTGCGCCGCGTCGAGGACCACTGCCTGCCGCTGGAAAGCGAGCGGGCCCGGGCGGTCTACGGCCAGCCCAGCGCCGTCAACCGGCTGCTCGTCCTCAACGCCGAGCCCTGGCCCGGGCACGCCACTGTCCTGCTGCTGCGCGAGGCCATCGGTTTCTAGCAGTCCACCTCGAACCACACGGTGGCCGGTGACGGGCCGGTCTTGGCGACATGTCCCCAGCGGGCGGCCAGGAAGTCGACCAGGATCAGCCCGCGGCCCGTGGTGGCCAGCTCGTCGGCGCCGGCGGTCATGACCGGGTGGCCGGCCGAGCCGTCATCGGTCACCGTGATCCGCACCCGGCCGGGCCCGTGCGAGATGGAGACAGCGAACGTGCCGCCCTGGCCGGTGGCCGAATGCTGCACCGCGTTGGTGGCTAACTCACTGGTGAGCAGCACCACGTCGGTCTCAGCCGGGCAGCTGGCCAGCGCCCGGCTGACGAAATGCCGGGCGGCGGCTACCTGATCGGGGTGGCCGGGGAAGACGCGCAGGAAGCGCGGCGGGATGGCAGCGTGCGGGACAGTATGGCCGGTATCCGGGTCGCGGCCAAGACTGGAGGACCTGGCTGGGCGCGTACCCGGGTGCATCTCATCACCGGCCTGTCCGCGTTCGGCCGCCGGCTCCGCAGCGGAGCTGGCATCCTTCATATCCGTACGCTTATTGCATAGCACGATATGCATAGCTGCACCGGTGCAATCGCACGGCGTCACCGGCACAATCAGACTGTGTGGGGCGGATTCGACCGCAACATCCCGGAGGGAATATGGCCGCAGGCAGCGGCCCGACGGTGCGCAGGCGACAGCTCATAGCCGAGCTGAAGCGCCTGCGCGAGGCAGCCGGGTTAACGCAGGAGGACGTCGCGGGCCGGCTCGACTGGCACCCGACAAAGGTCATGCGCATCGAGACCGGCCGCACCCCGCCGCATCCCAATGACGTGCGGGCCATGCTCGGGCTGTACGGGGTGACCGATGAGACGGCACTGGCCGGGCTGGTCTCGCTGGCCAAGGACGCCCGGCAGCGGGGCTGGTGGTACTCCTACCGCGACGTGATGGTCAGCCGTCTGGAGGTGTTCATCGGGCTGGAGTCCGAGGCGGACACGATCCGCGACTTCGAGCTGGCCATGATCCCCGGCCTGCTGCAGACCGATGACTACGCCCGCGCGCTGATCGGCGGGCTGGGCAGCTATGACGCCGCGGAGGTCGAGCGGCGCGTCGAGGTGCGGACGGCGCGGCAGCAGCAGCTGGCGGCCAGCGGCGGGAAGCTGTGGGCCATCCTGGACGAGGCCGCGATCCGCCGGGTCGTGGGCGGGCAGAAGATCATGGCGGCCCAGCTGCGGCACCTGGCGCTCGCGGCCGAGTCGGGCCGGGCCATCATCCAGGTCGTGCCGTACGGCGCGGGCCCGCATCCCGGCCAGGCCGGGCCGTTCATCATCCTCGGCTTCGCCGACACCACCCAGCCCGACGTGGTCTACCTGGAGACAGTCGGCGGGAATCTATACGTCGATAAGCCCGAGGAAGTGCGAATGTTCGGCGCCGCCTTTGCGCAGTTGAGCGCAGTCGCCCTCAGCCCGGCGCAGTCCACGGCTATGCTGCGGGCACTAGCCGGGGAGCTGGGCTGATTCGCGGAAGGAGACCCGAGATCATGGATCTCGACCTGTCCCGTGCAGCATGGCGGACAAGTACGTACAGCGGCGCCAATGGCAGCTGCGTGGAGGTAGCGCCGGTGGCCGGGAGCGAGCCGGGCGGCTCGTCCGCCCGGATCGCCGTCCGGGATTCCAAGGACCGAAGTGGCCCGGTCCTGGTGTTCACCGCGCGCCAGTGGCAGTCACTGGCCGCAGGCATCAAGTCCGGCGAGCTGCTGCTGAGCTGACTGCGCCGGACCGCTTCCCGCCCGGCTGCTGGTCAGCTGGCCGGGCGTCCCGCGCGGCCAGGAAGTCCGCAAAACTCAGCACGCCGCGCACCTCAGGCCGGGGATCAGTCAGGGCCCCGGCACGCAACCCGCGGCCCAGCCTGCCGGGCAGCCATGCCGGCAGCAGGACCGCGCGCGTGCCGGTGGCCGCCCGCCAGCCGCGGGCCAGCTCGCGTGCATCGGTGACCTGCGGCCCGGCGACGCTGATCCGGCGCCGGGCCGGGCCGGCCTCGGTGGCGTCGGCGACGGCGCGGGCAACCTCGGCGCTGGCCACGGTCTGCAGCGCGGCGCGCGGCACCGGCAGCACATGCCACCGGCCGGCGGCGGCCAGCGCGGTCGCGACCAGCTCATGGAATTGCGTCGCGCGCACGATTGTCCACGGAACTGGCCCGGCCGCGACGATGCGCTCCTGCTCGGCCTTGACCCGGTAATAGCCGACCGGCACCAGCTCGCAGCCGACGATCGACACGCACGCGTGGTGCGCGGCGCCGGCCGCCTGCCCGGCGGCCAGGACCCGCTGCGAGCCGCCGGCCAGCACCCGCGCCGCGTTCTCCGCCGACGGGCTGCTGGCGGCATCGACGACGGCATCGCACCCGGCCAGCGCGGCGTGACAGCCGCGCGCCGAGAATCGGCAGCCGCCGGCCTGGCCATCCCGTCAAATCAGGCTTAACGTCGAGAACTGGGACACCTAGGAATCGGGGAGCGTAACCGCCACAGACGGAGGCGCAAACGACGATGTACCTGTCCACGCTCTGGACCCGCCCCGCAGCTCTGTTAGTCCCGGCGTTAGCCGCCGGGGTCCTGATCATCCCGGCCGCGGCCGCCGGCGCCGTGGCCACAGCCCGCCCGGCCGGCCACCCGGCCCCGGCCGCCGGCCGCGGCTCCGCGGCACAGCCCGCCGGCCGCTCCCCCGGCAGCCCGGCGGCGCGGCCGGCCACGGCACCCCGGCCGGCGGCCAGCACCTCAGCCGGGTCCTGCCCGTGGCTGAACCAGTCGCTGCCAGTGCAGCAGCGGGTCAGCATGGTGCTGGCCCAGATGACGCTCGGCGACAAGATCACCATGGTGGAAGGCCAGGGAACGAGTCAGCCGTACGTGTTCTACATGGCCGCCCAGCCGGCCCTGTGCATCCCGGCGATGGGCGAGGAGGACGGCCCGAACGGCGTCGGGGACGGGCTGGCCGGCGTCACCCAGCTGCCCGCCGGGGTATCGCTGGCGGCCACTTTCGATCCGGCCGCGGCCCGGCAGTACGGGCAGGTCGTCGGATCCGAGGAATGGGCCAAGGGCGCAGCGGTCAACCTCGGGCCGACGGTCAACATCGACCGGGACCCGCGCTGGGGGCGCTCGTTCGAGAGCTTCACCGAGGACCCGTACCTCAACGCCGCGCTGGCCGTGGGCGAGATCGGCGGCGTGCAGAGCACCGGCGAGCTGTCGCAGGTCAAGCACTACGCCGTGTACAACCAGGAGACCAACCGCAACACCACCGCCGATGACACCATCGTCAGCAACCGGACGATGCACGAGATCTACCTGCCGGCCTTCGAGCAGGCGGTGACCCGGGCCCGGGTCGCCTCGGTGATGTGCTCGTACTCGGTGATCAACGGTGACTTCGCCTGCCAGAACCCGTATCTGGAGAAGACCACGCTCAAGCAGCGCTGGCATTTCCCCGGCTTCGTCACCTCCGATTACGGCGCCATTCACGACACCTCGGCCGCCGTCGACGGCACCGATCAGGAGCAGCCGTTCAGCCAGTTCTTCGGGACCGCGCTGGAAACCCAGATCGAGAACGGCACCATCCCGGTGTCGGTGATCAACGACATGGTCAGCCGGATCCTGCGGGAGATGTTCCGGTTCAACCTGTTCAACGACCCGCCGACCGGGACCACCTCCGCGGTGGTCACCAGCCCGGCGCACCAGGCCGTGTCCCGGCAGGTCGCCGAGGAGGGCACGGTGCTGCTGAAGAACGACCACGGCACGCTGCCGGTCTCCGCCAGCCACGGCGGCAGCATCGCCGTCATCGGGCCGTCAGCCTCGGCGTCGGCCACCTACGGCGGCGGCGGCAGCGCCCGGGTGGTGCCGCCGTTCACGGTCACGCCGCTGCAGGGCCTGACCGCGGCCGCGGGCGCGGGCACCACGGTCAGCTACAGCGCGGGCCTGCCGGCCGACACCAGCCTGCCGGCTATCCCGGCCGCGGACCTGTCGCCGGCCTACAGCCCGACGCCGTTCGGCGGCAGCTACTCCGGGACGCTGACCGCCCCCGAGACCGGGACGTACGTGTTCGCGCTGCAGAACTCCTGCGGCTGCTACACCTCCGCCACCTTGTCGGTCGGCGGCCACGTCATCCTCGACAACCCGGGCACCCCGCCGGTCGCCACCTACTCGGCCAGCATCGAGCTGCAGGCCGGGCAGACCTACCCGGTCGCGATCAGCGGCGACACCTCGGCGCTGACCTGGGGCACGCCGTCGGCGCTGGCCCCCGGCATCAGCCAGGCGGCGGCCGCGGCGAAGTCGGCGCGCACCGCCGTAGTGGTGGTCTCCGACGACACCGAGACCGAGGCGGCCGACCGGCCCGGCCTGCAGCTGCCCTCGGCCCAGGACGAGCTCATCACCGCCGTGGCCCGGGCCAACCCGCGCACCGTGGTGGTCATCGACGCGGGTGCCCCGGTGGCCATGCCGTGGCTGCACCAGGTGGCCGCGGTCGTGGACGCCTGGTACCCGGGCGAAAGCAACGGGACGGCGCTGGCCAGCGTGCTGTACGGGACCACGGACCCGTCCGGGCACCTGCCGGTGACCTTCCCGCAGAGCCTGGCCCAGGTGCCGGCCGCCACCCCGGCGCAGTTCCCGGGCGTAAACGGCGAGGTGCACTACTCCGAGGGCCTGCAGGTCGGCTACCGCTGGTACGACGCCCAGCACCTGACGCCGATGTTCCCGTTCGGCTACGGCCTGTCCTACACCCGGTTCAGCTACTCCGGGCTGCGGGTCAGCCCGGCGGGCGGGCACTCGCCGCAGGTGCGGGTCACCGCCCGGGTGACCAACACCGGCCAGGTGACCGGCACCGACGTGGCTCAGCTCTACCTGGGTGACCCGGCCGCGGCCGGCGAGCCGCCGCGCCAGCTGAAGGGATTCCAGCGGGTCACGCTGCGGCCCGGCCAGTCGGCACCGGTGAGCTTCACCCTGGACGCCCATGACCTGTCCTACTTCAGCGACCAGGCCAACGGCTGGGTGGTGGCGCCGGGCGCGTTCACCGTCTACGCCGGCGACTCCTCGGCGCTGGCCGGCCTGCCGCTGCGCGGCGGCTTCACCGTCAGCGCCAGCGGCTCGGTCCGGTAGCCCGCGCCGCCTGCGCACCGCGCCCGGCCGGGCTCGCCCCGGCCGGGCAGCGGTGTCAGCCGGGTAGCGCGGTCAGCCGGGGTAGCGCATCCCGGTGACGTTGACCCGCGCCGCGTACAGCGAGCTGGTCGCGGTGATGAACAGGTGGTTGCGCTGCGCGCCGCCGAAGGTGAAGTTGGCCACGACCTCGGGCACCAGCAGCTTGCCGAGCAGCGTCCCGTCCGGGTCGAAGCAGTGCAGGCCGTCCTCAGCCGCGGCCCAGACCCGGCCGGCCGAGTCCAGCCGCAGGCCGTCAAAGGTGCCCGCGTCGCAGGAGGCGAAGACCTCGCCGCCGGTCAGCCCGCCGTCGCTGGTCACGGTGAACAGCCGGATGTGGTCGCGGGAACTGTCGGCGATGTAGAGCTGCTGCTCATCGGCGCTGAAGGCGAGGCCGTTGGGCTGGTCAAAGTCATCGGCCACCACGACCGGCTCGCCGCCGGGGTCGATCCGGAACACGTAGCGTCCGCCGAGCTCGCTGTCGGCCTGGTGACCTTCGTAGTCGCTGCGAATCCCGTAGCTCGGGTCGGTGAACCACAGCGAGCCGCCGGCCCGCTCGACGATGTCGTTGGGGCTGTTCAGCCGCTTGCCGTCATAAGAAGCGGCGAGCACGGTCACCGAGCCGTCGTGCTCGGTCCTGGTCACCTGCCGGGTGCCGTGGTGGCAGCTGACCAGCCGGCCCTGCCGGTCCACGGTGTGACCGTTGGCGTAGTCGGCCGGCTCGCGGAACACGCCCGTCACGCCGGTCGTCTCGTCCCAGCGCAGCATCCGGTTGTTGGGGATGTCGCTGAACACCAGGTAGCGCCCGGCGGGGAACCAGGCCGGCCCCTCGGTCCACCGGCAGCCGGAATGCAGCTGCTCCAGCCACTGGTCGCCGCCGATGCCGCTGAACCGCTCGTCGCGGACCTCGCGCTCCATCCGAATCCGGACCGGACCTCTCGGACCCCTCATCACGCCCTCGCCTACATCTCGCCGGGAAGAGTCACCGCCGGCCCGGCGGGACTGCCCGGCAGGCTAGCCGGCTGGCCGGGCCGGGTTTCGGGGCCCGGCCGCGGGTAGCGGAACGAGGTCCGCCCGCCCGGCAGCTTATTCGCGACGAAGGGGTATACCACCGTGAACAAGACGGAGTTCATTGACAGCCTCAACGCCGACCTGCAGACCGAGTTCCAGTCGATTGTCCAGTATGTCCAGCACACGGCCACCATCAAGGGACCGGAGTACGGCTCTATCGTGGAAGAGATGGCCACCCACCTCAGCCAGGAGCTGCAGCACGCCATGACGCTGGCCCACCAGATCGACTTCCTGGGCGGGACCCCGTCGGTTGTCGTGCCCGGCATCCCCGACCAGCCGGACGGGGCCGCCGCGCTGAAGGCTGACCTGGAGCTGGAGGAGCGGCAGCTGCAGCGTTACCGGGACCGGGTGGCGCAGGCCGCGGAGCTGGGCCTGCCGGATGTGGCGGAAGCGCTGCGCCCGCTGCTGACCCAGACTCAGGACCACGTCATTGACCTGCGTGATGCACTGGGTCAGTAACGGGAACCGGGCCCGGTGAGCCCGGCCCGGCCGCGACCCGCCCGGGGCGGGACCGCGGACAAGTCCGCCCGCAAGCCTGGCCGAGCGCAAGCCCGCTGAGCGCAAAGCCCGCTCAGCGCAAGCCGGCCGAGCGCGCGAGTAAGACGGCTGGGCGCAAGCAGGACGACGCCGCGAAGCTGACCCCCTACCAGCGCAAGCGCGACTTCAGCCGGACTCCCGAACCACGCGGCTCGGGCGACGGCCCGGCCGCCGGCGGCGCGGCGCGGTTCGTCGTGCAGCGGCACCGGGCCCGGCGGCTGCACTACGACCTGCGGTTCGAGATCGACGGCGTGCTGGCCAGCTGGGCCGTGCCCAAGGGCCCGACGCTGGACCCGGACGTGAAGCGGATCGCGATCCACGTCGAGGACCACCCCATCGAGTACCTCAACTTCGAGGGCGTGATCCCGGCCGGCGGCTACGGCGGCGGCGATGTCATCGTCTGGGATCGCGGCACCTGGGAGCCGCACGAGACCGATGACCCGGCCGCCGCCGTGGCCGGCGGCGAGCTGCACGTCGACGTGCACGGCGAGAAGCTGCGCGGGCGGCTGATCCTGGTGCGCACCGACCCGGGCCGGTCCGGCGGCGCCGGCCAGGAGCAGTGGCTGCTGCTGCACAAGCACGACGATGATGCGGTCTCCGGCTGGAATCCCGAGGACCACCCGCGGTCGGTTCTCAGCGGCCGGACCAACGACGAGGTCAAGGCCGACCCGGAACGGGAGTGGCATTCCGAGCTGCCGGCCGATCAGGCCTCCGTGCCGGTCGGCCCGGGCGCCGGCCAGCGGACGGCGGCCGGGCGGCCGGGCACCCGCCGCGGCGGCGGCCAGCGAGCCGCCCGCCCGGCAGCGGCCAGTACCGCCCTGCCCGCCGGGGTGCTGCGCCCGCCCGACGAGCTGAGCCGGCTCGACGAGCTCGGCGCCGGCGGCACCCTCGACATCTTCGGCCGCCGGCTGCAAGCTGACCAACCTCGACAAGGTCCTGTTCCCGGCCCGGGCCGGCGCAGGACCCGGTGACCAAGCGCGAGCTGATCCGCTACGCCATCCAGATCGCGCCCGTCGCGCTGCCCTACCTGACCGGGCGGGCGCTCAACATGCACCGGTTTCCCGGCGGGGCCGACTCGCCCGGCTTCTGGCACAAGCAGCTGCCCGAGCACGCCCCGGACTGGATCGGGCGCTGGGACAACCCCGAGGCCGAGCGCGGCAGGACGCACACCTACCTGGTCGTGGATGAGCCGGCCGCGCTGGTGTGGGCGGCCAACTTCGGCGCGCTGGAGTGGCACGCCTGGACCGCTCGCACCGCCGACCAGAACCAGCCCGACTACGCGCTCATCGACATCGACCCGGGCACCGAGACCTCCTGGGCCGACGTACTGGTCCTGGCCCGGCTGCACCGCGCCGCCCTGGACCACCTCGGCGTGCTGGCCCGGCCCAAGCTCACCGGGCGGCGCGGCATCCAGATCTGGGTGCCGGTCGCCCCCGGTCTTGATTTCGCCGCCACCCGGTCCTGGGTGGAGCAGCTGTCGAAGTCCATCGGATCGGTCGTGCCCGAGCTGGTCAGCTGGAAATGGGATGTGCGGGAACGCGGCGGCCGGGCCCGGCTCGACTACACCCAGAACGTCCGGCACAAGACACTCGTCGCCCCCTACAGCCCGCGCGCTGAGCCGGGCGCCCCGGTGTCGGCGCCCATCGAGTGGGACGAGCTCGATGACCCGGACCTGCGGCCGGACGGCATCACGATCCGCACCGTCCTGGACCGGCTGGCTGACCGCGGCGACCCGTTCCGGGCGCTGCTGTCGGCGGGCCAGGTGCTGCCCGAGATCCGCTAGCCGCCGCAAGCCGGGACTGCCCGTCGCCCGGATTGCCCGCTCACGGGTCGATTAGCAGCGGCTTTGCCGCAACCCGGCGAGCGTGGGGCACTGGCACTACCATGGGTGAATCGCCAGAGTCCGGGGAGAATTGCGCGATGCCAGGGTCGGCCCAGGGGTGGGATCAAGATCAGGGGGATGACCCCCGAGATAGCACCATTGATCTTCCTCGCCTGCGCGAAGCCGCCCAGCTGTCTCGCCGGCCAGCGCCGCACCACGAGCCCGGCTCCAGTGCTCCCCCGTCGCGCAGCCACACCCAGCCCGCTCGTGGCCCGGCTCCGCGCGGCTCCGGCCGCCACGATGCGGCGGGTCATGACCCGCTCAGCCCGGACTGGCCCGGCCGAGACCCGGGTACCCGTGACCAGGACCGGAATCCAGGCCGCCGCGATCCCGGCAGCCGCGACCTGACTGGCTACGGCCGAGCAGGCTACGACCAGGCCGACTACGACCGAGCCGGCTACGGTCGCGCGGCCCGCGGCCGGCCTGGCTACGACCGCGACCGTGAGCCCGGCTATCCCGGCGGCCCGGCAGCGGACCCGCCGGGCCTGCCGCCGGCCGAGCCGCCACTGACGGGCCTGCCGCCCGCCGAACCGCCCCTGGCCGGACTGCCTCCCGACGAACCGCCGCTAGCCGGGCTCCCCCCGGCCGAGCCGCCCCCCGCCGCACGGGCCGCCTCGATGCCGCCCTTCCCCCTGCCGTCCTTCCCGGAGCCGCCCGCGCCAGCCGCGGCAGCGGGGCCGCCCGATCCCGCGCTGGCGGCGCTCGCGGAACGAATCCGCGAGCTCCAGGCACTGTCCGCGACCGCTCCGGCCACCTCCCCGCGGCCGCCCGGCGGCACCGCGACCGCCCCGGCCAGCTCCCCGCGCCCGCCCGGCATGCCGCCCGCCAGCACGACGGCCGCCCCCGGCGCACCCACGTACCCGCCCGGCACGGAGCCCGCCCGCACCACGACCGCTCCGGGCGATAGTGCAGGTCCGGGGCAGCCGGCCACAACTGGCTCCGCGGCCCCGGTCCGCAGCGCGCCCGAGGCGGTTTCCGAAGGTGTCACAGACGCAGCCCAATTGCCTGAAAAGTCGGTACGCACCGGGCAGTATGACTCCGTGAGTGACCGCCGGGCAGCCGAGCCCGAGCCTGTCGGCGGGACTGGCCTCGCGCCGCGCGCCGACCTTGTCCCGGACCGCGCGGCACCGTCGCCCGCCGCGAGCAGCGGGTACTCCTCTTCCCCGGCCAGCCCCGGAGCCGAGCTGGAGATGGTCGGCGATCGCGCTGTGGAGCAGGCCGCGAGCGAGGTCTTTGCCTATCAGAGTGCCGCGCAGCCCGCTCGCCGGGGCGGCCTGCGCGCCGGTCCCGCCGACGGCGTGAGCATGCCGCAGGACCGGCCGGCCCGCGGCTCGCTGGCCGAGTTGCGGCTGCGCCTGGAGCGCCTGCCAGCCGGCCACCCGTCCTCCCCCTATGACGACACTGGCGCGTTCCGGCCGTCACCGCAGCAGCTGCGTCAGCTGGAACTGCCGCTGGCCGACGAGGAACGGGATGCTGAGCCGCCGGCCCGGGCCAGCCTGCTGGCCGCCACCGCCGGCACCGGCGGCAGTGCGGCTGGCCAGGCTCTCCCTCGATGCCGGGCCGAGTTCCGAGAAAAGCAGTAGCGGCACGTCCGCGGGCGCCGCCCGGCTCACCGCTGGCCAGGGCGCGGAGCCGGATGCCGCGACCACCTCGGCCCCGCCGGCCGGGCTCGGAAGCGCGCCGGAGCCGGACCGGGCAGGCCGGCCCGATGCCTACCTGTCGGCCAGCGGCCTGGATGCCTTCCGCACTGACCGGGCGGGCACGGCCGGCGGCACGAGTACCGGGACCAGCGGCGGGAGCACGGCCGGGCGGCAGCCTGGCGGACTCCCGGCTGATGACGGTAGCGGTGCCGGGAGCGCTGCTCATGGCCCGGCGGCTAGCGGGTCAGCCGCCAGCGGCATGCCCGCCACGGGCACGCCGGCTGCCGGAATGCCCGGCGCCGCTGCTGCGGACAGCGCTGGCACGGCCGGCCCGGACAGCGCTTCCTACCGCACCGCCCGTCCTGGCCGCACCCGGTACGGAACCGCCGGCCCGGACAGTGCTCCGTACAGCTCCGCCGGCCCGGGCAGCGCCTCGTATGGCGACGCTGGCCCGGACAGTGCACCGCACCGCACCGCCGGCCCCGGCAGCGGCTCGTACAGCACCGCCGCCCCGGCCAGCGCCCCGTATGGCGACGCTGGCCCCGACAGTGCACCGCACCGCACCGCCGGCCCCGGCAGCGCCCCGTACGGCACCGCGGCCCCGGCAGCGCCCCGTATGGCACCGTCAGCCCCGGCAGCGCCCCGTATGGCACCGTCAGCCCCGACAGCGCCCCGTATGGCGATGCCCGGGGCGATGGCCCTGGCCAGGGCAGCGCCCGGTACGGCAGCCCGGGTTACGGCAGTGACGGCTACCGGAGCGGCGGGCCAGGCAGCGCCGGACACCGCCTGCCCGGCTCCGGGACCGCCGGGTACGGCACGGACCGCCGGGACGGCTACGGCGGCCGCTCCGGCGTCACCAGAGCAGTGCCGGACAGCGGCAGCCGGGGCAGCGGCAGCCGGGATGCCGCCAGCCCGGGCGGGACTAGTCAGGACCGGGCGGCGCGCAGCACTGGCTACGGCGAGCCAGCGGCCGGCCAGAGTGGTGCCTACCCGCGTCCCGATCTCAGTGGCCCGCGTGCCCGGCGCCCCGAGGACCGCGGCGACGGGCACGACACCGCCAGCTACCGCGTGCTCCGGCGTGATCCGGGCGGGCGTGGCACGGTGCTGCAGGGCACCGTCCTGCATGACACCGACGAGCCCGGCCCGGCCGACGGCGGTTACCGGCCGGCTGCGCGGAACGGAGCAGAAGAGCCAGAGCGACATCCGGCCGGGCCTGACGCGGCCGCGCCGGGTGCCGCTGACCCCGCGGACAGTCCGGCGGCCAGCGGGTCGGCCCCGCTCGCGCCCGCGCCGCCCGCTGACGGCACGAGCCCCCGGCTGACTGCGGAACAGGATCGGATCGCCAACGATGAGCTGGAGCGGTACCGGGTTGCTGACGGGCGCAACGTGTTCGGCGGCTACGGCGAGAATGGCCTGACCCCGGCGATGCGGCGGGTCGAGGCGCAGCTACCGCATGGCCAGCTTGCTCCGGACAGCGAGCAGTACTCGCTCAAGTCGCCCGAGCGCTACAAGGCGAAGCTGGCCAGGATGATCGCGCGCCACCCCGGCGTCCCGGCCCGCGACCTCGCCGCCGAGATCTACGACACGGCCCGGTTCACCTTCGTGTTCGATCCGGACCAGTACACCGACGGGACCTGGCTGGTGCACCGCAGGCTCAAGGCCCAGGGCTATGAGCTGGAAGCGCGGCGGAACCGGTGGGAGAGCCCGGAGGCTAAGGGGATCCGCACCCGCTGGCGCGACCCGGCGCAGGACCTGGCCTTCGAGGTTCAGTTCCACACCCCGGCGAGCTGGGACGTCCTGCAGCGCACCCACGAGGCGTACCTGCGGATCACCGACCCGCAGACCCCGCCGGATGAGCGAGCGCAGCTCCGCGCCCGCCAGGTGGCCGCAGCCGCCGCGACCCGGCCGCCCGTCCGCAGCTCGGAGATCGGCGACTTCCGCGCGGACGTCCGGTAGTCCATGGCCGCTCAGGTGCAGTATTACGCGATCGTCACCGTCAGCCGGAGCATGCGGGCCGCAGCTGGCCTGGCCCGGCGCACCTTCGCGCCCGAAGGCCCGCTCGACGAGACGCTGCGACAGGACATGTCCTGGCAGCCAGACTCGGTGATCGTCGAGTGGGAGTACGGCGACGTCGGTGCCGAGCTGGTCCGGGTTAGCGAGGACGAGGCAGACCGGCTGACCGAGTCGTTCCAGGCCCGGTGGCGCGAATCCGCCTAGCTGGACTCGCGCTTCAGCTGGCCGGTGCCCGGGTCGCCGGGCTGGGGATCACGGTAGGCCGGGAACTGGCCGGTCTGGTAGGCGGGGAACTGGCCGGTGGTGTGCGCAGGATGCTGACTGCGCACCGGGTGGTGAATCTCCGGCGGCGGGCCCGCCGGCGGCTGCCCGGCCGGTGCCAGGTCGGGGCCCTCGAGCTGCCATCCCGCGTCGGAGTACTGCGCGGGGAACTCCGCAGAGCCGGCCGCCTGCAGGTAAGCACCGGCCACGGGCTCCGGGGCAGGCCGCGCGCCAGCCGACTGCGGACCGGCCACTTCCGGACCAGTTTGTGCCATCCGGCGCAATGCCGTTGCCGGCAGTTCAGTTCCGGACGCTGTCATTGCGGGCACAGTCGTCTCGTGTCCTGCTGTCCCGAGTCCTGCTGTCTCGTGCCCGGCGGTCTCGGCCGCCGGCCCGGCTCGCATGGCCGTGACCTGCGCCGCCGTCACCGGCACTGCTGCCACTGGCGACACCCGGAACTGAGTGCTGGCCATGGTGACTCCGGCGCACGCCAGCCCGAGCGCCAGGCCGATGGCGGCCAGCACCAGGCCCAGGGTGATCAGGCCGCCCGCCCGGCCCGGATGCTGCAGCGCAGTGGCCTCGCCGATCACGACCAGGCTGAAGCCGGCCATCAGCACCATCGAGCCGCCCGCGGCCAGGACCAGGGCCAGGTGCACCCGCCGTGTGGCTATCGCGGGCAAATCCACCGCATAACGATTGCATGCAGGACCGGGCATCGCAACTCAATCCGGGCCAGCCCGCACCACTCCGGCGGGGCCGGGTGCGGCGCGACGATGCCCGGTCAACGCTGTACGCTCCAGCGGAACGAGAAGGAGCTGGGATGGACCAGTGGCAGCAGGTCGTCGTCGGCCTGGACAATGGCGGCACCGCGAACAACGCGACGGTGCTGGACGCGGACGGCCGGTTCCTGGTCGAGAAGATGGTCGAGACGCCCAGCCGGGTCCGGGAAGGGCCGGCAGTAGCGGTCGAGGCCCTGGCCGAGTCGTTCGAGCAGATCCTCGACGTCACCGGCACCGCCCGGGAGGCGGTCCTGGGCATCGGGCTGGACACGCCCGGCCCGGCCAGCGCCGACGGCGTCATCTCCTTCCGCGGCGCGGTGAACTTCGCGGACGCGGGCTGGCGGGGATTCGACATCCGCAGCGCCGTCGAGACCCGGATCGGGCTGCCGGTGGTGTACAACAACGACGCCAACGCGGCGTCGCTGTACGCCCATCACGCGCACTTCGGAGCCGGCGCCAGCAAGCGGTCATCGGTGTCCCTGATTGTCGGCACCGGCCTCGGCGGCGGCGTCGTGGAGGCCGGCCAGGTGGTGCGCGGCGCTGCGGGCATGGCCGGCGAGCTGGGCCACATCCGCATCCCGACGGACGGCCTGCTGGCCGACGGGCAGCCGGTGCCCGCCTGCAACTGCGGCCTGGCCGGCGACGGGGAGAGCTTCGCCTCGCTGTCGGGGATCATCGGCAACCTGCTCCCGTACTGGCTGACCCGCTACCCCGACCACGAGCTGGCTCGGGTGGAATCTGTCCGGCAGGCAGCCAAGCTGGTCCGCGGCTTCGGCGAGGCGGGCGACCCGATGGCCCGCGAGATCTTCCGGCAGCAGGCCATTGCCATCGGACGGCTGTTCACGGTCGCGGCCAACTTCACCGATCCCGACATCTACTTCGTCGGCGGCGGCGTGGTCGAGGCGGCGCCGGAGTTCCGGGACTGGTTCCTGGACACGGTGCGGGAGAACACCGACCTGCGCACCGAGCAGGCCAGCGTAGAGATTTTCGCGATCGTGCCCGACCTGGACATGGCGGGCGCGCGGGGCGCGGCCATCGCCGCCAGCGACGCGCTGCGCGGCGGCCGGCTGAGCATGGCTACCTGACGGGACGGGTTCAGGAGGCCGGCCCGGCCGGGCCGTCGCGCTCGACACGCTCGAGTACGGCGGTGAACGTCTCCGGAGCCTGCGCGCCGGACACGCCGTACCGTCCGGCGACGACGGCGAAGGGCACCCCGTTAATGCCAATCTTCGCGGCCTGCGCCTCGTCGGCGCGGACCGCGTCGGCGAAGCGGTCACCAGCCAGTACCTCCCCGGCCTCGGCCGGGTCCAGTCCGGCGGCGGCAGCCAGCCCGGTGAGGTCGGCGGCGGTGAAGACGGGCTGCGCACGACCGAAGTAGGCCTCGTACAGGTGCTGGAGGACCTGGTCCTGGATGCCGCGGTCGAGCCCGAGCCGGACCAGCCGGTGGGCGTTGAAGGTGTTGCCCATGAGGCGCTCGCCAGTGAAGCTGAGCCCGGCGGCGGCGGCCCTGGCGGCGACTGCGGCCTCGGCGTCGGCGGCCTGCTGCGGGGTCAGCCCGTACTTGGCCGCCAGCAGCTCCATGATGGGGGTGCCCTGGCCGGCCGGGATGGACGGGTCCAGCTCGAAGGCGTGGTAGACCACCTCGACCTGCTCGCGGCCGGCGAACCCGGCCAGGCCCTGCTCGAACTGGCGCTTGCCGATATAGCACCACGGGCAGACGATGTCGCTCCAGATATCCACGCGCATGTGACCCAGAACCGCGCGGGCCCGGCGGCGATTCCCGGGCCGCGACGGGGCCGGGGAGCTGAGCCGGGGCGCCGGGCATGCTGCCCGGGCTGCCGCCATCCCGGGCTGGTATTTCCCCGGGCCAGGGCGGTGGGCTAGCGTGGCCGCACCGGACAGTCGCGATCTGGGCCGAGCGCGGGAGGCACCGATGGACCGACAGGTTAAGTACGTCCTGCAGGAATCAGAGATGCCGCAGCAGTGGTACAACATCATCCCTGACCTGCCCGCGCCGCCCCCGCCGCCGCTGCACCCGGGCACCGGCCAGCCGGTCGGCCCCGACGACCTGGCGCCGCTGTTCCCGGCCGCGCTGATCGGGCAGGAAGTGTCCGGCGAGCGGCACATCGCGATCCCGGACGACGTGCAGGATATCTACCGGCTGTGGCGGCCCACTCCCCTGTTCCGCGCCCGGCGGCTGGAGCGGGACCTGGGCACCCCGGCGAAGATCTACTACAAGTACGAGGGCGGCAGCCCGGCCGGGTCGCACAAGCCGAACACCGCCGTGCCGCAGGCGTACTACAACGCGGCCGAGGGCGTGACCCGGCTGACCACCGAGACCGGCGCGGGCCAGTGGGGCAGCGCGCTGGCGTTCGCGGCCTCGCTGTTCGGGCTGGAACTCGAGGTGTGGATGGTACGCGCCTCCTACGACCAGAAGCCCTACCGCAAGATGCTCATGCAGACCTACGGGGCCACGGTGCACCCGAGCCCGTCGGACGTGACCAACTCCGGCCGGAAGATCCTGGCCGAGCACCCGGACTCGACCGGCAGCCTGGGCATCGCGATCAGTGAGGCAGTGGAGGCAGCGGCCGCCGACCCGGATGCGCGGTACGCGCTGGGCAGCGTGCTCAACCACGTGCTGATGCACCAGACGGTGATCGGCGAGGAAGCCATCAAGCAGCTGGCCCAGGCCGGCGATACGCCCGACGTCATCGTCGGCTGCACCGGCGGCGGCTCGAACTTCGGCGGCCTGGTGTTCCCGTTCCTGCGCGAGAAGCTGGCCGGGCGGATCAACCCGGTGATCCGCGCCGTCGAGCCCGCGGCCTGCCCGTCGTTCACCCGCGGCACCTACGCCTACGACTTCGGTGACACCGCCGGGCTGACCCCGCTGCTGAAGATGCACACGCTCGGGCACGAGTTCATCCCCGACCCGATCCACGCCGGCGGGCTGCGCTACCACGGCATGTCGCCGCTGCTGTCGCACATCTACGAGCTGGGCCTGATCGAGGCGCAGGCCAAGCCGCAGTCGGAGTGCTTCGCCGCGGGCCTGCGATTCGCCCGGACCGAGGGGATCGTGCCGGCCCCGGAGCCGACGCACGCGGTAGCGGCCTGCATCGAGGAGGCCCTGCGCTGCAAGGAGACCGGCGAGGAGAAGGTGATCCTGACGGCGCTGTGCGGGCACGGCCTGCTCGACCTGCCGGCCTACGACAACTACCTGGCCGGGGACCTGCGCGACCTGGCCCTGAGCGACGCCGCGGTGGAGGCAGCCCTGGCCGGGCTGCCCGCCCTGGCCTAAGGCGCCCGCCCGGCGCCCGGCTAGCAGTGCCGGGACCGGGTCCTGGCCCGGTACTTGACCCAGGACGACGGCTTGCTCGTGTTCCAGTGACCGGAGTAGACCGTGCGGAAGGTGCCGGCCCGCCAGGCCCGGATCCGCCAGAACTTCCACCGCGCTGACGACGCCGTGCCGTGCCGGTAGAAGATGCGCCGGCCGCGCGGGTTGTAAACAGCGACCCGGTAGGCGCGCGACCCGCCGGAACGCTGGTACCACACGCCGACCTTGAACGTGTGCCCGGTGCAGACCCGGGCGGCCGGCTGGTTGACCAGGACGACGGCCGGGGTCACCCGCGCCGCCGGGCGGCCCCGGGCCTGCGCCGGCCCGGCAGCAGCCGCGCCGGCGGCGAGCAGGATGATGGTCAGCCCGGCGTTGATCAGCCCGGCACGGGTCAGTGCGCGCATGCGCCGCCTCCGGTGAGTCTGCGCCCGCTCCGCCAGCACTGCGCTAGCCGCCCGCCGACAGTTTAGCTACGCCGCGCGCCCGGCCGCGAGCGGCTACGGCGTGGTGTCCGCGATGGCGTTCAGGCGGCGCAGGGTGTGCTCGCGGCCCGGCTCGGCCGGGCCGCTGGCCAGCAGCTCGATGGCCTCGGTGGCGGTGTCGGCGGCCCGCTCCTGGCCGCCCGCGGTGGCGTACGCCTCGGCCAGCGCGGCCAGGCCGAGGCCCAGGTGCGCGCTGTGCCCCATCACCCGGAGGATGGCGGTGGCCGACTCCAGCAGCCGGACGGCGTCGGCGCCGGCATGCGCCCGGTCCTGCCCGGAGGCGCCGTGCTGAGCGCGGGCGATGTTCAGCTCGCCGAGCCGGGTCAGCGCCAGGATCATCGCCGGCCGGTCGCCGCTGGCCCGGAAGCTGGCGGCGGCCTCGGTGACCAGCTCGCTGGCCTCGTCCAGCTGATCTTCGCCGGCCTCCAGCCGGCCCAGGCTCATCAGGGTCAGCCCGACGCCGCGCCGGTCCTGGAGCTGGCGCCGGATGGTCAGGCTACGGGTCAGGTACTCGCGGGCCCGGGCGGCGTCGCGGGTGGCGATCGCCAGGTTGCCGAGCCCGCTGAAGGCCAGCGCGACGCCTGCATCGTCACCGGCGTCCTCGAACAGCCCCAGCGACTCAGCCAGCAGGTCCCGGGCGGTCCCGTGATCGCCCTCGGACCGGGCCAGGCTGCCCATGCTCGCGCGGATGTAGGCGACGGCCGCCGGGCCGCGGTTTTCCTGGAAGGGCACGTAGGTCTGCTCGAGCACCAGATGCGGCTCGCCCATCCACCAGTCGGTGACCATCGCGCCGATGGTGAGCTGCCAGAACGCGCCGGCGTCGGCCTGGACGGTGCCCCGCCGGGCCAGTGCCAGCGCCTCGCGCAGCCGCTGCCGGGCGAGCGCGCAGGCCCTGCGACCAGGCCACGCAGGCCAGCGCATGCGCCGCCGAGGCCTCGGCCATCACCAGGCCCGCCGTGCGCGCTACCGCCGCGGCGGTCAGGAACGCCGACCGGGCCGGGCCGAGGTCCTCCCGGATCCAGGACTGGACGCCGGCGAAGAACCCGGCCCGGGCGATGGCCAGCGGGTCGCCGATCGACCGGGCCAGCTCCAGCGCCTGGACAGCGTACGGGTTCTCCTCGCCGACGCCGGTCCAGCGCATCTTGATGGCGAACGCGCCGAGCAGTGCCTCCACCCGCGCCGCCGATGGCCGGTCCGAGCCGGCCAGCGCGGCCTCCAGCCGCTCGATGCCCTCGCCGAAGCTGCCGTGCAGCACCCAGTGCGGCCACAGCGCCGCTGCCAGCCGCAGGGCCCGGTCGGGGTCGGCGTCCTGCAGGGTGCTCAGCGCGGCGCGGAAGTCCACCAGGTCGGCGGCGATGCGGTCGAACCAGAGCCGGCGGCCGGGGTCGGCGTAGTGCCCGGCGGCCTCCTCGGCCAGGGTCAGGTACCAGGCGGCGTGCCGCCGCTGCGCGGACTCGGTCTCCCCGGCCTCGGCCAGCCGGGTCCGGCCGTACTCGCGCAGCGTCTCGATGAGCCGGTAGCGGACTGCCGCGGGCTCGCGCTTGACGCTGACCATCGACCGGCCGACCAGGTCGGGCAGGACGAAGGCCATGTCATCGCGGCTGGCGCCGTCACCGTCGACGACCGCGCCGGCGGCGGGCAGCGAGAACGTCTCGGCGAAAACCGACAGCCGGCGGAACGCGGCCTGCTCGGCGGGCGAGAGCAGCTCATAACTCCAGTCAAAGGTGGCGGCCAGGGTCCGCTGCCGGCTCAGCAGCGTCCGGCTGCCGCCGGTGAGCAGCCGGAACCGGTCATCGAGCCGCTCGGCGATGCCGTCGGCGCCGAGCGTCGGGATCCGCGCGGCGGCCAGCTCGATGGCCAGCGGGAGTCCGTCCAGCCGGGAGCAGATCTCCGCGATGACGGCGGCGTTGCTCTCATCGAGCACGAAACCTGGCTGGGCGGCCATGGCCCGCTCGACGAACAGCCGGACCGACTCGCAGGCATCCAGCTCCACCAGCGTCGGCACGCGGCGCTGGCTGGGCATCTCCAGCGACGGCACCCGCCACAGCACCTCACCCGGCACCCGCAGCGACTCCCGGCTGGTCGCCAGGATGATCACCTTCGGGCATGCCTCCAGCAGCCTCGCTACCGCGGTGGCGGCGCTGTCGATGAGGTGCTCGCAGTTGTCGATGACGAGCAGGGTCCGCTGGTCGGCCAGCTCCGCGATGACGGCGTCCAGGGGCGACTGGCCGGACCGCTCGCCCAGTGACAGCGACTCGGCCAGGGCCCGGCCCACGGCGTGCGCACCGGTGTCGGCCACGCTGGCCAGCTCGGTGAGCCAGGCGCCGTCGGGGAAATCGGCCAGCGCCCGGCGAGCCGCCTCCACGGCCAGCCGCGTCTTGCCGCAGCCGCCCGGCCCGGTCAGCGTGACCAGCCGGTGCTGCCCGAGCAGGGCGCTCAGCTCGGCCAGGGCACGGTCGCGCCCGATGAAGGTGCTCAGGGACACCGGCAGGTTGTGCCCAGCGCGCGCCGGGCCCGGATGATGCCGCGGCGTGTCGGCCTCCCGGCGCGGCGCGCCGCCGTTGCTGCTGGCCCGGTCCGCCAGCCGGGCGTCATCGCCAGACAGCTTGCCGGCCACGACGTCGGCGTACAGCTGATCGGTCGCGGTGTCGGGCGGGACGGCGAGCTGATCGCGCAGGGCGGCGACGAGCTGCTCGTGCTGGCGCAGCGCCGCGGCGCGGTCGCCGCTGAGCGCGTAGGCGCGGATCAGGGCCTGCTGCGCGTACTCATCGGCCGGGTCGTCGGCTACCAGCGGGCCCAGGACGCTGATCGCGGCCAGCGGGTCACCGGCCGCCTCGTGCAGCGCCGCCAGCCGGGTCAGCAGCTTGCGCCGCCGGACGCGGAGCTCGTCGCGGCGCGGCAGCGCCCAGTCCTCGTACCGGTCCTCGGGCAGCAGGTCACCCCGGTACAGCGACAGGGCCCTCTCGATGGTGCCGCAATCGGGCGAGCCGTCCGCGCCCGCCGCCGCGACTTCGAACTCCTCGACATCCACCTGGAGCTTCTCGTCGGGGCACAGCATCACCCATTCATCGCGTACCCGGATTCGGCTGCGGCCCGATTCGCCGGGGCCGGCCATTCCGCGCCGCGCGATATGCAGGGCCTGATGGAGGTTATTCAGCCCGGACTCAATCTCGCGTTCAGGCCACAGCGCCTCGATCACGTCATCACGGTGCCGGCGGTGGCCCGGTGACAGTGCGAGCAGGGCTACTACGTGGCGGGCCTTGCGCAGCCGCCACGTTTTCGTGGGCACATCCTGGCCGTCCACACGCAGCCCGAAACCGCCCAGCAGCCGTACTTCGACCGGGGCTCTGCGCCCGGCCGCTCTCCGGGAGCCGTTATCCCCCACCAGGCCACGGTAACCAACGCCGGATCAGAACGCACTTGCGGAGTGCAAGATGCTTGCATATTGCCCGTACAGGACATCACCGTAAATGGCAGCATGTCCGGTGAGGCGCCGACGGATATATCAGGAAATCGACTATATCAAGGTGAATAGTGAGTGGCCGGTATGTGACAGGACATGCCGCGTTCTCGTATGTTTCACGGACCGCGGGGCGCGCTGGTTCAGCTGGCCCGGCAGCTACTCGCCGAGGACCTCCGCGATCGAGTGCGGGAAGCGGGTAGCGCAGTAGCGGAGCGCGCCGCCCGGCACCCGCCACGGCAGTACCTGGAGCGTGAACACGCCCGCCTGGACGGCCGGATCGGCCTCCTTCAGGGCCCGTGCCTCCGCCACGGGCAGCCCCAGGATGCTCAGCCCGCACAGTGGCTCATCGGGGTCGGTGAAGGCCAGCGGCCCGGCGGCCAGCAGCTGGCCGGCCTCATGCAGGCTCGCCAGGTGGGCCAGGTGAGCATCCTGCAGCGCGCTCGCGTCAGCTTCCGAGAGCTGCGGGCCGTCGGGATTGCGGCGCAGCAGCACCACGGTGAACTCGTCGAACGTCATCGCCGCAGCCTAGGGCCGGTCACGGACCGGCTGGCGGGCGGCAGATCCCTGGCCGGCCGGCATCTGGACGGGAGACCCCTGGCCGGCGGGCGCCTGGCCGGCGGGCGCCTGGTCCGCCGGCGCCGGGTCCGGCTCGCGGCTGGCGTACGGGCGGCGCATCGGGATGGAGCAGGCCAGCGCGAACGTCACGAACAGCGACGACGCCAGCGTGGCGAACCAGGCACCGTGCGCGGTGATCACGCTCAGGTCCGGGACGGGCTTGGGGGCCAGGAAGGTGACCGGGATGACGGCGAGGGCGACGAGGCCGGCCGCGATCCGCGCCCCCAGCGGCCCGCGGCCGGACACGGCGTAGCCGCCGACCATCCCGAGTACGGCGAGGCTGAGGGGGCTGGGGTCCACGCTGGCGGTGCCGAGACTGGGGATGACGGCCAGCAGCAGCGGGGCCCAGATGAGCACGCGGTGCTGCGGGCCGGCGCGGCGCCCGTACTCGGCCAGGCCCAGCAGCCCGCCGACGATCAGGCCGGCCGGGATGATGATCCCGAAGGTGCCGCCGAAGGTGAAGACGGAGTCCGGGCCGGCCAGCTCCATCATGACGGCGCGCAGGCTGGACGCCCAGGCCACGCCGGCCACGGCGCCGGCCAGGATGAGGCAGTTGCGGCCCGCTGCCCGGCTGCGCGGCGATTGCGTGGTGGTCATGGCGCCACGCTAGGAGCGGCGCGCCGCGGGCGGGAGCAGGCTAGCCACCAGATCAGCTGCGGCTGGTCGCCGGCCAGGCTGCGGTCAGCCTCGCCGGGCGCACCGCAGGCAGGCCGGCGCGCCTGGCCCCCGGTGACCTTCCGGATGGCCTCCGGCAGGTCTGCGGCTGACCGCGTTCCCGCCTGGTCTCGCCACTCCTAGCGTCGCTGTCATGACAGCAGCCCGTGACAGCCGCGGCGACCGCCGCCGGGACCAGGGAGAAGCGCCATGACCACCGCACCCGCAACCACAGCCGACACGCGCATGCCCGCCCTCCCGACGGGGATCTTCGCGCTGCTCGGGATCATCGACATCGCCCTGCTCGGCGTCGTCGGCTCGAGCATCGCGCCGCCGCTGGCAGTGAGCATCGGCATTGCGGCACTCGGCGCCATCACCCTCGCCGCGCTCATGCCGACCCGCCGCGGCAGCCAGGCGCTGGCCGTCGCCGTTACCGCCCGGGTCATCTCCGCGCTGCTCGCGTTCGCCGCGTTCTTCGCCGGCGCACCCGGCTGGGTCATGGCGATCGAGGCATTCGTGATCTGCGCGACCGGCGTCGCGCTGGTCGCGCTGCGGTCCGGTGCCCGGTCGGGCTCGCGCCACTGACCACGGCAGCAGCATCCGGCCCCGCCGGCAGGCAGCCGGCCAGCCGGGGGGCCCGCCCCGCCCGCCCCGGCCGCTGCCGGGGGAGCCTCGCCCGCCCCCGGCCGCCTCAGCGAACCCCGGGCGGGGCCGGGAAGCCGCCGGCCGCCGCCTCGCAGGCACGGGCCACCCGCAGGCAGGTGGCGTCGTCATAGTGCCGCCCGACGATCATCAGGCCGGCCGGCAGGCCGCCGGCCAGCCCGGCCGGAACCGAGGTGGCCGGGTGCCCGCTGACGTCCAGCGGCGCGGTGTTGACGATCATCTCCAGCGACCGCGCGACCTTCTCCTCCCGGCTGGCCCCGGCGCCAGGCAGCACCGACGCCGCGATCGGCAGCGTCGGCAGCACCAGCACGTCGTGCTCGGCCAGCGCGGCGTCGTAGGCCGCCGTCAGCTCGAAGGCCAGGTTACGGGCCATGGCGTAATACCGGCCGTCGTAGGCGTCGACGACGTGCCGGCCGCACAGCGCGACCATCTTGACCGTCTCCGACAGCTCATCAGCGTGCTCGCGGCGGCCGCGCGCATAGTGCTCCATCAGCTCCGGGTCATACAGGCCCGCGGTGTTCATCCCGTAGGCGTTGCCGTCGATCATCTGGCCCACGACGCCGTCGGTGCCGATCACGCTCCACACGTGCATGCCGTCGCGGTGCCACGGAACCGACACCGTGCTGACCCGCGCGCCGGCCGCGGCCAGCGTGTCGATGGCCGCCCGGACCGCGTCGTCGACCTCAGGCTGGGACAGGCCGGGGATGGCAAAGCCCTCGGTCAGCACGCCGATCCGCAGCCCGGCGACGCCGTCCTCCAGGCCGGCCAGGTAGTCGGCGGGCGGCACCGCTGACCGCTGCCGCGAGTCGAGCCCGTCGGGGCCCGCCAGCACGCCCAGCATCAGCGCGGCGTCGCGGACCGTGGCGGTGATCGGGCCGAGGTGGTCGATGGTGTGCTCGATCGGGAACGCCCCGGTGTAGGGGACCAGGCCGTAGGTGGGCTTGTGGCCGACCGTGCCGCAGAACGCGCTGGGGATCCGGATCGAGCCGCCCTGGTCGCCGCCGAGCGCCAGGTCGGCCTGGCCCGCGGCGACCAGGGCCGCGCTGCCGCTGGATGACCCGCCCGCCGACCGGGACCGGTCCCAGGGGTTGCGCACCGGGCCGGTGCGGGAGGTGTGGCTGCCGCCGGAGAAGCACAGGTCCTCGCAGACGGCCTTGCCGGCCAGCGTCGCCCCGGCGGCCAGCAGCCGGGTCACGACGGTCGCGTCGCGGCGGGGGACGTAGCCCTCGACCGACGCCGAGCCGTTCATCATCGGGACGCCGGCCACCTGGATGTTGTCCTTGACCGCGACTGTCCGCCCGGCCAGCGGGCCGCCGGCGGCCGACTCGTCGCGGACCGA
The DNA here is from genome assembly GCA_963780555.1 of uncultured Actinomycetota bacterium. Classification (GTDB taxonomy): domain Bacteria; phylum Actinomycetota; class Actinomycetes; order Streptosporangiales; family Streptosporangiaceae; genus DASUBV01. Next base: position 3,808,932 of record CAWACD010000002.1, read on the forward strand.
CATGGTCACGTACCAGGCGCCCAGCTCGTTGCCCGTGCCGTCCGCCGCGGGCCACTGCCAGTCCCGGCCGGGCGGCTCCGGCCGCGAGGCCAGGTACAGCCGCTCGACCTCGTCGTAGGAGGCCAGCGCCCCGGTCACCAGGCCGCCGAACGACTCCAGGTCGGCAGGCGACAGCGTCAGCCCGTACCGGGCGGCGATCTGGCCAAGCTGCTCGGGACCAGGCGGGGTGATGGCCATCGCTGCCTCCGGCTGCGCAGGCGGGCGCGCGGGATGCGCCCGGACATCCATGACTTTGTCATGATCACGGCGGCTGATCCCAGAGCCTCTTGACGATGCCACACAACAGGCACAAGATCAGTCAATAACGGTCAACATCAGCCGACATCACACAGCACCCACCGAGCACCGACAGCGGAGCGTGCATGCTGCCCACCCAGCGCCGGCAGGCCATCCTGGCCGAGACCCGGGCCCAGAGCGCGGTCTCGGCCGAGGCGCTGGCCCGGCGGTTCGGGGTGTCGGTCGAGACGATCCGGCGGGACCTGCGCGCGCTGCAGGGCAAGGGCCTGCTGGAACGGGTCTACGGCGGCGCGACCCGGCCGCCCGGCCGGTCCAGCGAGGGCAGCTTCGCCGCCCGCAGCGTCCGGCACATCGACCGCAAGCGCGCGATCGCCGCGCTGGCCGCCAGCCTGGTGCAGCCCGGCGACACGATCATCATCGACGTCGGCACCACCGCGCTGGAGGTGGCCCGGGCGCTCCCGCCGGGCTTCCGTGGCCGGGTGCTGACCGGCTCGGTGCCGGCCGCGATGGAGCTGTCGGCCCGCGACGGGGTCGAGCTGCTGCTGGCCGGCGGCCAGGTCCGGCCGGGCGACGGTGCCTGCTCGGGCGCGCACGCCGAGGCGTTCTTCGCCGAGTTCTACGCCGACCGGGCCTTCCTGGGCTCGGGCGGCGTCCATCCCGGCGCCGGGCTCACCGACTACTACCCCTCCGAGGTGGTGGTCCGGCGCACGATCATCGCGCACACCGCGGCCAGCTACGTGCTGGCCGACTCCAGCAAGCTCGGCGTCATCGCCGTGCACCGCGTCTGCCCGCTGGATGCCGTCGCCGCCGTCATCACCGACGGCGAGCAGGGCACCCGCGCCCGCGCCGAGCTCAGCGCGGCCGGGGTGCGGCTGCTGTGCGCCGACACCGGGCAGCCGTCCCTGACCGAGGCCGGATAGCGGCCGCGAACCAGCGCCCGCCGCGCGCGGGCCAGCCCGAGGAAGTGATCGAGCGGTGGCCACCACAACCCAGCACGACGACGACGCCCTGCTCCCCCGGTACGGCTACAAGCAGCAGTTCGTCCGCTCCCTGCGCCAGTTCGAGTCCTTCGCGGTGGCGTTCTCCTTCATCTCGATCACCACCGGGATCTTCACCACCTACGGGTTCGCGCTGGGCACCGGCGGCCCGCGGGCCATCTGGACGTGGGTCATCGTGACCGTCGGCCAGGCCCTGGTGGCGCTGGTCTACGGCGCGCTGGCCGCCCAGGTGCCGCTGTCGGGCTACTCCTACCAGTGGGCCTCCCGGCTGGCCAACGTGCACATCGGCTGGTGGCTGGGCTGGATGTCGGTCGCGTTCCTCTCGATCGTGACCGTGTCGGTGGACTACGGCCTGGTGCAGGTCGCGTTCCAGCCGCTGATCGGCCAGGCCTACACCCCGACCAGCGCGGCCCTGGAGACGCTGGTGGTGCTGGCGATCCAGGCGGCGCTGATCATCTGGTCGACGCGGATCACCACCCGGGTCAACAACACCGCGGTGGCCACCGAGGTGATCGGCATCGTCGGGCTGACCATCCTGCTGCTCATCGTGGCCGCCATCCGCGGCCTCGGGCACTGGTCCAACCTGGGCTCGCCCGGCGTGGTGCCGCATGCCGGGTACTACGCCTGGCTCGGCCCGTTCATGCTGGCCACGCTGCTGGGCGCCTACACCATCGTGGGCTTTGAGTCGGCCAGCAACCTGGCCGAGGAGACCGAGCAGCCGCACAAGACGATCCCCAGGGCGATGCTGCGCGCCGTGCTGCTGTCCGGCGCCGTCGGCATGGCGTTCCTGATCGCGCTCAGCTACGCGACCAGCTCGGTGAGCGCCGCCACGGCCAGCTCGGCGCCGGTCGCGCTGATCGTGCACGACGTCCTCGGCGGCGTGGTGCAGAAGCTGTTCCTGATCTTCGTGGTCGTGTCGATCTTCGCCTGCGGGCTGGTCATCATGGTCACCAACAGCCGGATGATCTGGTCCATGGCCCGCGACCGCCGGCTGCCCGGCCACCAGCTGTGGAGCCAGGTGCCGCGGGCCACCGGCGGGCCGTCGTGGGCGACCGCGCTGGCCGCGGTCATCGGCGCCGTCATCACCCTGGTGCTGCGCACCCACACCGGCGCGCTGGTCACGCTGTTCACTGCCTCGACCATCATGCCGGCCCTGCTGTACGCCAGCACGGTGCTGCTGTACCTGCTGGCCGGCCGCCGCCGGGGCCGCCCCGCGGCGCTCGGCCGGTGGGAGATCCCGGTCATCGCCGGCGCGCTGATCTGGGTCACCTACGAGCTGATCATCCTCATCGGCCCCGCCGAGTTCCGCGACGCGCAGTACTACGTGCTGGGCGCGCTCGGCATCGGGCTGATCTTCTACCTGATCCAGTGGCTGACCGAGCCGGCCGCGATGCGCGGTGAGCCCGGCCTGCGCGGGCTGGACGCGCTGGCCGGCGACGCCGGGGACACGACGGCCACCGGGAGTGCGTCCTAGCCGGTGAACGTCCTTGCCATCGACCAGGGCACGTCGGCGACCAAGGCCGTCGTCGTCGGCCCTGGCCAGGAGATCCTCGGCGCCGCGCAGGTGCCGGTGGCCACCCGGGCGGCCGGGGACGCCGTGGAGGCCGACCCGGCAGAGCTCCTGGAATCGGTGCTGGCCGCCGGGCGGCAGGCGCTGGCCGCGGCGCGCGCCCCGGCGGCCGCGGTCGCGCTGGCCAACCAGGGTGAGACGGTGCTGGCCTGGGACCGGCGCACGGGGCAGCCGCTAACCCCGGCGGTCGTCTGGCAGGACCGGCGCTCGGCCGGGGTCTGCGCCCGGCTGGCCCCGGAGGCGGGCTGGCTGGCGCGAGGTCACCGGCCTGCCGCTGGACCCGTACTTCGCCGCGCCCAAGATGACCTGGCTGCGCGAGAACCTGACCGCCGCCGGCGTGGTCACCACCACTGACACCTGGCTGCTGGCCCGGCTCGGCGCGGGCTACGTCACCGACGCGGCCACCGCATCCCGGACCATGCTGCTCGACCTGGACGCCGCGGACTGGTCGCCGCGGGCCTGCGCCGCGTTCGGCATCGATCCGGCGGCGCTGCCGGCCGTGACCGACTGCGCCGGGATCGCCGGCGAGACATCGGCGTTCGGCCCGGCGCTGCCGGTGGCCGGGCTGGCCGTGGACCAGCAGGCGGCCCTGGCCGCGCAGGGCTGCCTGACCGCCGGCCAGGCCAAGTGCACCTACGGGACGGGCGCGTTCCTGCTGGCCGCCACCGGCGAGCAGCCGGTCCGGTCCAGCGCGGGGCTGTCGGCCTCGGTCGCCTGGCGGCTGGCTGGCCGGCCCGCCTACTGCCTGGACGGCCAGGTTTACACGGCGGGCTCGGCGGTGCGCTGGCTGACCGAGGTCGGCATCGCTCGCAGCGCGGCCGACCTGGATGCCGCCGGGGCCAGCGTGCCCGATGCTGGAGGCGTGCAGTTCGTACCCGCCCTGGCCGGACTCGGCGCGCCGCACTGGCGGCCGGACGCCCGCGGCGCGTTCCTGGGCCTGGGCCTGGCCACCAGCCGGGCGCACCTGATCCGGGCGGTGCTGGACGGGCTGGCCGCCGCCGTGGCGCTGCTGGCCCGGTCGGTGGCCGCGGACCTGGGCGCGCCGCTGACAGTGCTGCGCGCCGACGGCGGGCTGACCCGCTCGCGGCTGCTGCTGCAGGCCCAGGCTGACCTGCTGCAGGTCCCGGTCGAGGTGTACCGGTCCCCGGACGCCACAGCGCTCGGCGTGGCCGCGCTGGCCCGGCTGGGTACCGGCGCGGCGGCCAGCCTGGCCGAGGCCGTCGGCGCGGCCGCACCACAGCAGGTGATCGAGCCCGCGATGAGCGCCAGCCGCGCGGCGGAGCAGCTGGCCGGTTACGAGGCGGCGCTTGCCCTGGTCCTGGCGGGCGGCTCATGACCGGCCCGCAGGAGCCCGGCCAGCACGGTGCCCGCCCGGCCGGCGGCCGCCCGGCCAGCGCCCGCCGGCCGGCGCCAGCCGGCGGCCGTCGGGCGGGCACGGGGCGCCGGGCACACCGGGCAGCCCGCCGGCCGGCCAGCCGGCCCGGCAACGGCCAGTCCGGGAGCAGCCCGGCCCGGTACCAGTCCGCGGGCGGCCGTCCCGTCCGGGGCGCCGGGCACGCCGGGCGGCCCGCCGGCCGACGTGCTGATCATCGGCGGCGGGGTGGTGGGTACCGCGATCGCCCGGACACTGGCCCAGTACCGGCTGTCCTGCGTGCTGGCCGAGGCCGCCGGCGACGTCGGCACCGGCACGAGCAAGGCCAACACGGCGATCCTGCACACGGGTTTCGACGCCGAGCCCGGCACGCTGGAAAGCCGCCTGGTCCGCCGCGGCGCGCAGCTGCTGGCGGGCTACGCCGCGCAGGCCGGCATCCCGGTGGAGCGCACCGGCGCCCTGCTGGTGGCCTGGACCCCCGAGCAGCAGGCCGCGCTGGGCCCGATCGCCGACAAGGCCCGGCGCAACGGCTACACCGCCATCCGCCCCGTCAGCCAGGCCGAGCTGCAGCGCCGCGAGCCGCACCTGGGCCCCGGCGCGCTGGCCGCGCTGCAGATCCCGGATGAGAGCATCATCTGCCCGTGGACGACCCCGCTGGCCTTCGCCACCGAGGCGGTCCGCGCCGGGGTCCGGCTGGCCCTGCGCAGCCGGGTCACCGGGATCACGGCCAGCAGTAACGGGGCCAGCGGTGCCGGGCACGCCGTGCACACCGACGGCGGCCAGGTGCTGCGCTGCCGGTGGCTGGTCAACGCGGCCGGGCTGAGCAGCGACCGGGTGGACGCGATGGCCGGCGGCGGCGGGTTCACGATCACGCCGCGGCGCGGGGAGCTGATCGTCTACGACAAGCTCGCCCGGCCGCTGCTGAACTCCATCCTGCTGCCGGTGCCCACGGCCCGGACTAAGGGCGTGCTGCTGGCCCCGACCGTGTACGGCAACGTGCTGCTCGGCCCGACCGCGCAGGACGTGCCCGACCCGGCCGACACCGCCACCACCGAGGCCGGCCTGTCCGGGCTGCAGGCCCAGGGCGCACGGCTGCTGCCCGGGCTGGCCCGCGAGGAGGTCACTGCCTGCTACGCCGGCCTGCGCGCGGCGACCGAGCACCGCGACTACCAGATCCGGATCGACGGCGCCCGCCGGTATGCGTGCGTGGCCGGGATCCGGTCCACCGGGCTGACCGCGTCGCTGGCCATCGCCGAGTATGTCGTAGCCGAGCTGGCCGGGGCCGGGCTGCCGCTGCGCGAGCGGGAGACGGCCGGCCCGCCGCGGATGCCCCCCATCGGCGAGGCCGGAACCCGGCCCTACCAGGACCCCGCGAAGATCGCCGCCGACGCGGCCTACGGTCAGATCGTCTGCCACTGCGAGCGGGTGACCCGCGGCGAGATCCGCGACGCGCTGACCGCCGACGTGCCCCCGGCCGACCTGGGCGGGCTGCGCCGGCGCACCCGGGCGATGAACGGCCGGTGCCAGGGGTTCTACTGCGGCGCCGCGGTGTCCTCGCTGGCCGCGCGGCTCGTCCCGGCGCCGGGACGGCCGCGGTGAGGCCCGGATCGAGGCGGCCGGGCCGCGCTCACGACACCGCAGCGGGCCGACGGCTCGGTGCACACCCTGGGCAGCGATCACGCGCCGTGGACGCTGGCGGCCAGGACCGACCTGGAGGGCGCGCAGGCCGGGCAGCCCGGCGCGGGCGGGGAGCGTCGCACGGGCGGGGAGGTTCGTGGTGAACGTCGACGTGCTGATCGTGGGCGGCGGCCCGGCCGGGCTGGCCGCCGCCATCGAGCTGCGCCGGCTGGGCGCCGGGCGGGTGCTGGTGGCCGAGCGCGAGCAGCAGGCCGGCGGCGTGCCCCGGCACTGCGCGCACACCGGCTACGGACTGCGGGACCGGCACCGGGTCTGGACCGGGCCGGCCTACGCGCGCCACTATGCCCGGGCCGCGGTCCAGGCGGGCGCCGAGGTCCGGGCCAGCACGACGGTCACCGGGTGGGCTGGGCCCCGTTCTGCCTGGCTGACGAGCCCGGCCGGAATCGAGACCGTGCCCGCGCGCGCCGTGCTGCTGGCCACCGGGTGCCGGGAGCGGCCGCGGGCGGCCCGGCTGATCCCCGGCGGCCGCCCGCCCGGCGTGCTGACCACGGGCGAGCTGCAGCAGCGGGTGTACCTCGCGGGTGAGCGGCTGCCGGGCCGGGCCCTGATCGTCGGCGCGGAGCACGTGAGCTTCTCGGCGCTGGTCACCCTGGCGCACGCGGGCGCGGACGTGGTCGGGCTCGTGACCGAGCAGCCCCGGCAGCAGAGCTACGCCGCGTTCCGGGCCGGCGCCGCGCTGCGCTGGCGGGTGCCGGTGTGGACGCACGCGGTGGTCAGCCGGGCTGGACGGGCGGGACCGGCTGGCCGGGGCGGAGCTACGGGACGTGCGCACCGGCGCGACCCGGTTCGTGGCCTGCGAGACAGTGGTGTTCACCGGGGACTGGATCCCCGACCATGAGCTGGCCCGGTCGGCGGCCGGGCTGCAGATCGACGCCGGCTCGCGCGGCCCGGTCGTGGACACGGCGCTGGCCACGTCGGTGCCGGGCGTGTTCGCGGCGGGCAACCTGGTGCACGCGGCGGAGACGGCCGACGTCGCGGCTCTCAGCGGCCGGCACGCGGCCCGCCACATCGCCGCCTGGCTGGCCTCCGCAGCGGCCGCGGGCGAGCCCGCGAGCGCCAGCCCGGCCGCCCTGGGAAGCGCGGCGCAGGCCAGCGCAGGGCAGGCCGGTGCAGGGCAGGCCGCCGCAGGGCAGGCCGACGCAGGGCAGGCCTCCACGGGAAGCGCGGCGCAGGCGCACAGCAGCCCGGCCCGGCGCAGGCTGGCCCGGCGCAGGCCAGCGCAGGGCAGGTCGGCGCAGGGCAGGCCGCCACGGGAAGCCCGGTGCAGGCGCAGGGCAGGCCAGTGCGGTGCAGGCGGCCCGCGGGATGGCGATCGCGGTGACCGTGGCCGCGCCGCTGAGCTGGATCTCGCCGTGCCTGCTGCGCGACCGGGCCACGCTGCCGCCGCGCGGACGGTTCGTGCTGCGCAGCGCGGAGTACTGGCCGCGGGCCACGCTGGAGGTCAGCCAGGACGGCCGGGTGCTGGCCCGGCACCGGGCCCGCCTGATGCCCGGCCGCAGCCTGACCCTGCCCGCCGCCTGGATGAGCCAGGTCAGCCCGTCCGGCGGCCCGGTCCGCGTCCTGGCTCTCTGACCCGAGCACCTGACCCCGCGGCGCGCCTCCGCCGCCCGCCCGAAACCCGCGTCGCGACGACGCGATCAGGCCAGTGCTCCCCCTGGTGCCGCCGCACGAGGTGCTTCTTGCTGTTATCACCCCGACAGCGCGCAGGCCGGTGAGCGGGGAGCATTCCGCGCCCAGGCGGCGCGCAAGGCTGCCCGTTGGCTGCATCCACCACGCCGGGGGCCAGCCAGGGCGGCGGGGTGGTGGGCCGGCGCCGGGCTCGGCTGGGCCAGACCGCAGCATGACCCTGCCCGCCTCCTGACCAAGCCGCGGTGCGGGGCGGCCGGCTAGATAGGAGGATTTCGCGTCTGGGCGACGCGAAATCCTCCTGGCTGTCCGCATCGGCTGGGTCGAGGATGCTGCGGTTGCGCCCGGGCAGGTCGGGACGTTAGCGGGACAGGTACTCGCCGAAGGTGGCCGGGTCGATGTTGCCGCCGGACACCACGGCAACCGACCGGTGGCCGGCGGCCGGGACCACGCCGGTGCGCAGCGCCGACAGCGCGACGGCGCCGCTCGGCTCGATGACGATCTTCATCCGGCTGAAGCAGAACCGCATGGTGTCGATGATGGCGTCCTCGGGCACCGTGACAACGTCATCGAGCAACTGCGAGTTGACCGCGAAGGTCAGCTCGCCGGGCTGCTGGGCCAGCAGGCCGTCGGCGATGGTGACCGGCTCGGTCAGGGTGACCCGGTGCCCGGCCCGGAAGGACTGCGCGGTGTCGTCGGCCCCGGCCGGCTCGACCCCGATGATCCTCGCGCCGGGCAGCAGGGCCCGGACCGCGGTAGCCACGCCGGCCGCCAGCCCGCCGCCGCCGACCGGCACGAGCACCTGATCGACAGGCCCGGCACCGTTGCCGGCCTGGCCCGCCTGCTCGACCAGCTCGATGCCCAGCGTGCCCTGGCCGGCCATCACGTCGTAGTCGTCGAAGGGCCGGACGATCGTCATGGAGCGCTCGGCGGCGATCGCGGCGGCGACCTCGGCCCGGCGCTCGGTGGCCGGGTCATAGCGGACCATCTCGGCGCCATAGCCCTCGATCGCGGCCAGCTTGGCCGGCGCCCCGGTGGCCGGGACCACGATCACGGCCGGGATGCCGAGCAGCCGGGCGGCCAGCGCCACGGCGCCGCCATGGTTGCCGGAGGAGTACGCAACGACCCCAGCCGCCCGCTCTGGCCCGGTCAGCACGCTGAGCCGGTTGTAGGCGCCGCGGAACTTGAAGGCGCCCGCCCGCTGGAAGTTCTCGGCCTTCAGCGCGACCGGGCCGCCGCACTGCTCATCCAGCGTGGCCGAGGTCAGCAGCGGAGTCCGGTGCGCGACGCCGGCCAGCCGGCCAGCGGCGGCCTGGACCCGCTCGAAGGTCAGGCCTGGCTCGCCGCCCGCGGGACGGGCGGGGTCAGCGGAGCCGGCGGGGTCACTGCGGCGGTCCTGGTCGGCGGGCTGGCTGAGGTCGCTGCGCTGAGTGGTCACGGCCCCATTGTGCCAAGTGCCGCATCAGGGCTAAATGCCACGTCACGGCTCGGCCGCGGCAGCGCGGCTGCGCCAGGGCAGCGGCGCCAAGTTGAACGTGTTCAGGATCACAGCCCGGCCAGTTGTGCCCAGCGGTGCGGCGGAGCAGACTTGAACGTGTTCAAGAAATTCTGCCGAGGAGGTGGCCGCCGTGGGCGCCATCACATTGAGCCTGCTCTACATCGCCATCAGCCTGATCCTGACCGGCCTGGTCGGCCGGGCCCTGTCCCGCAGCGGACGGGCCTTCCTGGATGCGGCCTTCGCCGGTCAGGGCGGCACGGCCGAGGCGGCCAGCCGGCTGCTGGTCGTCGCGTTCTACCTGCTGAGCCTGGGATTCATCGCGCTCACCCTGCCGTCCTGGTCGCACGTGACGACCACGGCCCGGGCGCTGCAGCTGCTGTCCGGACGGCTCGGTGTCCTGCTGCTGGTGCTCGGCGCACTGCACGTGACCAGCACGCTGATCTTCGCCCGGCTGCGCCGCGGCCGGCCTGCCCCTACGCCGCCAGCGAGCCCGGCGCCGAGCCTGGTAGCGAGCCGCCGGCGGAAGAGGGCCGCGCGGACATGGACGTCCTGGCCGGCCGGACAGTACCGCCCCGGCCCGCGCCCAGCCCGGCGCCGGCGGCGCTGTGGCGGCCCCGGCCGCCGCGTGTCGTACATTGACCAGCGTGGCAGCGCCCGAGCTGACGCCGCGCGCACGGCAGACCAGGGCCGCGATCGTGGATGCGGCCCTGGCGCTGTTCCGCGAGCGCGGCTACGAGGCCGCGACCATGCGCGAGATCGCCAGCCGGGCCGGGGTGTCCACCGGCAACGCGTACTACTACTTCAGCTCCAAAGAGGAGCTGATCCAGGAGTTCTATCTCATCCGGCACGCCGAGCACCTGGCCGCCAGCCGGGCCGTGCTCGCCCGCGAGACCGAGCTGGGCGCCCGGCTGCGCGGGACGCTGCGGGCGCTGATTGACGGGCTGGCGCCGTACCAGGCGTTCGCCGGCACGTTCTACAAGCACGCAGCCGAGCCGAGCAGCCCGCTGAGCCCGTTCAGCAAGGAATCCAGCCCGGCCAGGGATGCCTCGATCGAGCTGTTCCGCGAGGTGGCTGACGGCTCCTCGGCGCGGATGAGCGAGGAGGTCCGCCAGCGGCTGCCCGAGCTGCTGTGGCTGTTCTCGATGGGCGTCATCCTGTACTGGGTGCACGACTCCTCGCCGGGCAGCGCCCGGACCTACCACCTGATCGACGTCACGGCCCCGGTGGCGGCCCGGCTGGTGGCGGTGTCCCGGCTGCCGATGCTGCGCTCGACGGTGCGGCGACATCACCCGGCTCATCGACGACCTGCGCGCCTGACCGCCGCCGCGGCCGCCCGCCCGGCCTGCCAGCAGCCGGGCCGTAATGCCGCTAGGTGCCGAGCAGCTTGGCCTTAGCGGCCGCGAACTCAGAGTCGCTCAGGGAGCCCTGCTGGTGCAGGCTGGCGAGCCGGCTGAGCTGATCGGTCACCGCCGGGCCCGTGTCGCTGCGCCGGCGCGGGCGGTGCCCGGCTGGCTCGGCTGGGCGGCCTGGCCCTGCCCGCCCTGGCCCTGCTCCGACTCGGCCTGGTGCTGGGCCCGGTTCTTGCCCACCATGTAGGCCGTGCCGCCGACCGCGGCCGCGCGCAGCAGCGGGCGGCGCCGCACGAACATCTCAGGCCCCGTCGGGCAGCGACAGCCCCAGCGCGACCATGATCTCCGGCGCAGCGGCGACCACCTTGGGCGCGCCGACCTGCGGGGCGATGGCCCGCAGCACGCCGAGAATCTCGCTGGGCGCGGCCCCGGCATCCAGGGCTGCGGACACCTGCCACAGGTAAGACGCCGGCGGGGCATCCAGCGCGACCAGCGCGGCGATCTTCACCAGCGAGAAGCTGCGTGAGTCGAGACCGCTGGCCTGCTGCCATTCCTCGCGCAACCCCAGGGCCGCCTCCAGGACATCGACGTCACCGGTCGACAATCCCGACAGTGCGTCCTTGGTCTCGGCATCGACGTCAGCGGCGACGGGCATCGTCATGGCCAGTTCCCTTCTCGTGGCGTATCCCCGCCGGGCAGCCAGGCCCGGGCGGTTAGTGCCCACGGTGCCGGGCGGGCCGCCTTCTGGCCTCACCCGCAGCGGATGGTCAGCGCGGGATCGCTGCCGCGCGGGCCCGACCCCTAGGATCGGCGGTCAAGGCGCTTAGCAGGAGGTATGCCCGATGTCCGAACTGGCCGCCGCTGGCCCGGTCACCATCGACCGCAGGCGGCTCACCGAGCTGATCAAGCGCGAGCACACGCTGTACCGGGCAAACTTCCCCGGGTCCTGGGAGGCGTTCAGCTCCTCGGGCGGCCACCTGCTCGGCGGCGTGCCGATGACCTGGATGCGGATGTGGGCCGGCGGGTTCCCGGTGTACATGGCGGCGGCGTCCGGGGCCCGGCTGATCGACATCGACGGCAACGAGTTCATCGACTTCTGCCTGGGCGACACCGGCGCGATGGCCGGCCACTCCCCCGTGGCCGTCCAGGCGGCCCTGACCCGCCGGTACGGCGAGGCCGGCGGGGCGACGACCATGCTGCCCACCCAGGACGCGGCCTGGGTGGCGGCCGAGCTGTCCCGGCGCTTCGGCGTGCAGCACTGGAGTTTCACGCTGACCGCCACCGACGCCAACCGGTGGGCTATCCGGCTGGCCCGGCAGATCACCCGGCGGCAGAAGATCCTGGTGTTCAGCTACTGCTATCACGGCAGCGTGGACGAGTCGTTCATCGTGGTGGGGCCGGACGGGCCGCAGGCCCGCGCGGACAACGTGGGGCCGCCGGTCGACCCGCGCGAGACCAGCCGGGTGGCGGAGTTCAACGACGCCGGGGCGCTGGAGCGCGAGCTCGCCCACGGGGACGTCGCCGCCGTGCTGATGGAGCCGGCGCTGACCAACATCGGCATCGTCCTGCCCGAGCCCGGCTACCTCGACGCCGTCCGGGCGCTGACCCGCCAGTACGGCACCCTGCTGATCAATGACGAGACGCATACCTTCAGCGCCGGGCCCGGGCGGCTGCACCGCGGCCTGGGGCCTGGAGCCCGACATCGTGACCATCGGCAAGTCCATCGCCGGCGGCATCCCGGCTGGCGCCTACGGGCTGGCCCCCGAGCTGACCGAGTTCATCCTCAACGACCCGGCCGCCGACATCGAGGACACCGGCGGAGTCGGCGGCACGCTGGCCGGCAACGCCCTGTCGGTCGCGGCCATGCGGGCCACGCTGGAGGAGGTGCTCACCGACGAGGCGTTCGCCGGAATGATCGAGGTCGCCACCCGGTTCACCGCCGGGGTCCAGAGCGTGCTGGACAGCCGCCGCCTGCCGTGGAGCATCGTCCAGCTCGGCGCCCGCGCCGAGTACCGGTTCAGTCCGCAGCCGCCGAGCTCCGGCGGCGAGTCCGCGGCCGCAGCCGACCCCCAGCTCGATGAGTACCTGCACCTGTACATGATCAACCGCGGCGTGCTGATGACCCCGTTCCACAACATGGCGCTGATGTGCCCGGCCACCACCGAGGCCGACGCCGACGCGCACGCCGAGGTCTTCGCCGCCGCGGCCGACGAGCTGGTCGGCTGACGCGCGTCCCGGTGTCCGGCCCGGCCGGCACCGGGACGGGGTTTCCGGCCCGCGCCAGGCCGGGCCATACTGGCGCTCGTGGGCTGGTACAGCGATCAGGTCGTGCCGCGCGTGCTGGCCGCGATGATGCGCGGCCGCGAGTACCAGCAGCTGCGTGCCCGGACGCTGGCCGACCTGCACGGCGAGGTGCTGGAGATCGGCTTCGGGGCCGGGCTGAACGTGCCGTTCTACCCGGGCCAGGTGACCCGGGTGCAGGCCGTCGAGCCGGCCGCTGTCGGCCGGAAGCTGGCCGCGGGACGGCTGGCCGCCAGCGCGGTGCCAGTCGAGTTCGCCGGCACCGACGCCCAGGACCTCCCCGCCGACGACCAGAGCGTGGACAGCGTGCTCAGCACCTGGACGCTGTGCTCGATCCCGGATCCGGCCAGCGCCCTCGCGGAGATCCGCCGGGTCCTGCGGCCCGGCGGCGCCCTGTACTTCATCGAGCACGGCCTGTCCCCCGATCCGAAAGTGGCCCGGCTGCAGCGCCGCCTCACCCCGCTGCAGCGAGCTGTCGCCGGCGGCTGCCATCTCGACCGGCCCGTCGACCAGCTGGTGACCGGGGCCGGCCTGGAGCTGACTCAGCTGCAGACCTTCTACGCCTCCGGCCCCCGCGCGCAGGCCTACACCTTCGAGGGCATCGCGACCAGGCGCTAGCCCGCGCCTCAGGAGACACTGATGAGTGCCGCCGAAACCCGGCCCGGCCGCCGAACCGGGGTGCTGCCGGTGCCGGGCGCGCGCCTGCACTACGAGGTGAGCGGGTCCGGTCCGGGCCTGGTGCTGATCCACGGCTTCGCGCTGGACATGACCATGTGGGATGAGCAGGTGGCGGACCTGGAATCCCGGTTCCAGGTGGTGCGGTATGACTGCCGCGGCTTCGGGGCCAGCGCCCCGATGGACCCCGAGGTTCCGTACGCCCATGCCGAGGACCTGCTGGCGCTACTCGATCACCTGGGCCTCGATCATGTCGTGCTGGCTGGCCTCTCCTTCGGTGGCATGGTCGCGGTGAAGACCGCGCTGCTGGCCCCCGGCCGGGTGCGCGGCCTGGTGCTGCTGGACTCGGCGGTGGACGGGATGCCCTGGGACGAGCCGTCGCGGGCCGGGCTGGCCGAGCTGGCCCGGCGGGTGCAGGCGGGGGGCGTCGCGGCGGGCCGGGACGCCTGGCTGGCGCATCCGCTGTTCACGACAGCGCTGCAGCGCCCGGACCTGGCCGCGCAGCTCACCGCCATGGTCAGCCGCTTCCCCGGACAGCACTGGCTCGGCCAGGACCGGCACCGGCCTGACCCGCGCCCGGTACTAGAGGTCCTGGACCAGCTGTCCATGCCGGCGCTGGTGATCGTGGGCGAGCTGGACGTGCCGGGTTTCGTCGCGATGTCGGAGGAGCTGGCCCGGCGCATCCCCGGCGCCCGGCTGGTCCGGGTACCGGGTGCCGGGCACATGACCAGCCTGGAGCGCCCGGCGGAGATCAGCAGCGAGCTGGCCCGTTTTGCATCCGGTCTTGAGGGTTAACGCGCGGGCGGGAACTTGCGGGCACCTCAGGGGTTCTCGCGCAGCACCCCGGCCGCGACGGCTTTCGCCGGGTCGTCCCAGATCGCCATGGCCGTGTTCATCTGCAGGAAGCCCAGCCGGCGGTAGAAGTCCTCGGTGCCCGGGTTGGCGTACAGGATGATCTTCTTGTGTCCCTCGGCGCGGCTCACCAGCTCCCGGACGATCGCCTTGCCGAGGCCGGCGCCCTGGTGCTCGGGATGCACCGCGATGTCGGCGAGGTAGGCACAGTCGCGGCCGTCGGCCAGCGCCCGGCCGACACCGACGAGCACGCCGTCAGCGTAGACAAAGCAGCTGAACATGCTGTTGCCGAATACCGTGGCCAGCGCCTCGGGCGGCTTGGTGCCCAGCGGCGCGATCTGGTACAGGTGCGACAGCTCGTCCAGGTCGACCTGGCCCACGTCGTAGACCCACGAGTACCCGTCCACCTACGTCCTCCGCGCGGTCGCCCTGCCGATCTTCGTGCCGCCACCGTACAAGCCCGGCCGGCACCCCTTTCATCCCGGTCCGGGCCCGTCGTCATGATGGGCATTCCGCCATCGCGCTGCGACGGGCGTCGACCCGCCGCGGAAAAGAGGACGTCATGACCCTTGGCCCGGCCGACCCTGAGCTGGTGCAGCGACTCGCTGGACTGACCACCCCGCACCTGGCCGATGCCTGCGTGCGCGCCCAGATCCCGGTCCGGTGCGCGCCCGCCGCGGTCCGCGCGGCGCTGCCCGGCACCCGGCTGGCCGGCCGGGTGCTGCCGGCCCGGCACGCTGGCAGCGTGGATGTCTTCCTGGAGGCCTTCCAGTCGGCCGCGCCTGGTGACGTTCTGGTCGCCGACAACGGCGGGCGGCTCGACGAGGCCTGTATCGGTGACCTCATCGCCCTGGAGGCTCAGACCGCCGGCCTGGCCGGCCTGGTCATCTGGGGCCTGCACCGGGACACCGCCGACCTGCGGGCCATCGGCCTGCCGGTGTTCAGCCTGGGCGCCCTGCCCGCCGGCCCGCAGCGCGCGCACCCGCGACCGCCCGGCGCGCTGGAAACGGCCGTCGTCGGCGAGTGGACGGTCAGTCGCGACGACATCGTGGTCGGTGACAGCGACGGGGTGCTGTTCCTGCCTGCCAGCCAGGCGGCCGACATCTGCGCTCTGGCCGAGACGGTCCGCGACACCGAGCGGCGCCAGGCCGCGCGGATCCGCAACGGCACGACCCTGCGCAGCCAGCTGGCCTTTGACGCCTACCTCGCGCGCCGCGAGCAGGAACCGTCGCTGGGCTTCCGCGAGCACCTGCGCACCATCGGCGGCGCCATCGAGGAGTAAGGCGTCCGTACCTGCTGCGGGCAACAGGTTCTGCGTAGGTATGCCTGAACTTCGCTCTCGGTCAATACTTCTCTCTCAGGGTTAAGTATCCATGTTGAAAGAAGTATCATAGCTCTATGTCCTATGATCGAGCCTACTACTCGCTGCTGGCCGTGCTTCCCCGCGGGGTTCGCGCCAAGATCACCGAGCACGAGGGCAGCGACACCTGCGTCCAGGTGGCGGAGCAGTCCCTCCGGCTGCGCTGGCTGGCAGCAGGCTGGCCCCGGCAGGTCGCCGAGGCTCTCCGGCTGCGCCCCAGGCCCGATGTCGTGGTCGCGTCCCGGCTTTCCCCTGGCTCCCGCGCGCTGGCGGCCAGGGAAGGTGTCGGCTGGGTCGATGAGAGCGGCGCCGCCCAGATCTGTTCCGGCATGCTCCTGATCCGCGTTGACGGAGACCCGGACCTGCCGGTCAATGAACGTGCTAGCTGGCGGCCTGCGACGCTCGCCGTCTGCGAGGCCCTCCTCGGCGGATGCCTGGCAACTGTCTCGGCCGTCGTGGCCCAGACCGGACTGTCCATGAGCACCGCGGCCGCCGCGCTGAAGTTCCTCGAAGGTGAAGGACTCCTTGCCAGTGCGGCCGCCCGCGGTCCGGCTTCGCGCCGGATGGCGATCGACCGCGTGGCGCTAGCCGATGCCTACGCGGACTCAGCCGCGCGGCTGCGCCCGCAGGCCTGCGTGCGGATCGGCGTCCTGTGGCGAGACCCCCTCGCCGGAGTAGCAGAAGCCGGGCGCGCCTGGCAGGAGGAGGGCCTGGCCTGGGCTGTGACCAGCGCGCTCGCCGCCGCAGTGCTGGCCCCTGCGCTCACCGAGGTGACGCCCATGGAGGTGTACGTCTCGGCCCGCACTCGCGCCGAGCTCCGCTGGGCGGCAGGCCTCGCGGGCCTGCAGGAGATGGAGGGCGGCCGTCTGCTGCTTCGCCCCTTCCCGACAACCGCCTCGGCAGCCATGACCACCGAGATCTCACCGGGACTTCAGTCCGTGCCCTGGCCGCGGGCATTCGCTGACCTGCGAGCCGCTGGGGTACGCGGGGAGGACGCGGCCGAGCACCTGCGCGCTGAGATGTCACGTGACTGACGAGGAGCCGACGCGGTCGCTGGCCGCCCGGGCCGCCGCCGAACTCGCCCTGGTGCGGGTCGTTCACCACTACGACGGGCGGCCTGAATTCGTCCTTCTCGGCGGACTGGTGCCGGCTCTGCTCTGCTCGGGATCGGCCGCCCGGCACGCGGGAACCAACGACGTCGATGTGCAAGTAAACCTGGAGATCAGTAAGGGATCTGCCCATGCCGCGAGGCTGGAGAGCGCCCTGCGCAAGGCAGAGTTCCGTCCCGACGATGAGTACATATGGCGGTGGAGAGCTGTCATCGACGGTAAGACGGCGGTGGTGAAGTTCGAGCTTCTGGCTGATCTCGACACGCAGCCGTCCGGGGCAACGATCAGGTTCCGCGGCTGCCGCGACCTGGGCGCGGCGAACCTGCGAGGTACCGGGTTCGCGGCACGGGACTGCGACGTCCGCACGATTAGCACCCGCGATAACGGCATCTCCAGGAGTGCGGCGATCAACGTCGCTGGGCTGGCCGGCTTCCTGCTGGCCAAGACAGCAGCCGCCTACAGCCGCCGCAAGCCGAAAGACTGGTATGACATCGCATTTGTGCTGCTGAATAACGATCAGGGAGATGCGCTGGCAGCTGCGGAGCGTGTCCGCCGGATATTTGGCCGCAGCATTCCTGCAGTTGCCGGGCAGCTGACGGATCTGAAGGCTAACTTCACTGGTCATGACGCCCAGGGGACGCGGGCCTACGTCGACCAGATCACCCTGGATCATCCAGGCACTGATCCGGCGACCTCCGCCGCCGATTGCCAGCTTGCGATCCGGGCATTCTGCACCAGCCTGCTCGGCTGACTAGTCAGTGGCTGCGCCGGGAACGGGCGGCGTCGAGCTGGCGCTGGGCGTCGGCGATGATGGCGCCGACAGCGTGGCCGAACCGGACGTCGCAGGGGTGGGTGACCTGACCGGAGCGGACCAGGGCGGCCAGCTCGGTGAGCGCGGTGCGCAGCGGGACGACCGCGTCCTCGGTCTCGGCCGGGGCGGCAAAGCGGCCGGGCGCGCCCCAGATGAACAGCTCCGCCAGGTCGGCAGACTCGGGGGCGCTGAGGGTCACGGTCACCGCGGAGGTGGCGCCGCTGTCGTGGTGCAGCACGAGGTGGGTGATGTCAGCCAGGCCCCCGTCGGCGGTCACGGCGGTGACCGGGCCGATAGCGGCCCACAGCAGCGAGATCACGTGCGGGGCCAGGTCCCACAGGCCGCCCTTGTCCTGCCGCCACGGGGTGTTGAACGGGTTGCCCGGCTGCAGCGCGCTGCCCAGCCAGGTGGCCTGCCCGCCGGCCCACGGCCCCCGGGCGGTGACGTCGGCCAGCCAGGCGCGCACGTTGTCCTGGTAGCGGGAGGTGAAGAAGACCAGTGTCGCGACGCCGGCCTGCTCCACGTCGCGGACCAGTGCGCGGCCCTGATCGGGGTCGATCGCGATGGGCTTTTCCAGCAGCAGGTGCTTGCCCGCCGCAGCGGCGCGGCGGGCGATCGGGGCCTGCACGTCCGGCGGCACGGCAAACGCGACCGCGTCCACATCGTCGAGCAGCGCGCCGATGTCGGCATGCGCGGCGGCGCCATACTGCGCGGCCAGGGCGGCGGCCGCCGCGAGATCACGGCCCCAGACGGCGGCGAGCTCGACGCCGGGAGCGGAGGCCAGCGCCGGGGCATGCGTGATGCGGGCCCAGTGCCCGGTCCCGACCAGGCCGAACCGCAGCGGCCGTGCAGACGATGTCATGCCGCTCACCGTAGATCACCAGCGCCTGCGGACCCCTAGCCGGTACGGCATTACCTGACTAAGGTCAGAGAATGAGCGCGAGCACGACGGCCACCGAGACGGCGAGCACGGACGCCGGCATGGTGGACCAGGTCCGCCGGTTCAACCGGATCGTCACCGAGCGGAGCGGCGCACTGGAGGACGCGTTCCTGTCCCGCGGCCGGCCCCTCGGGCAGGCCCGGCTGCTGTGGGAGATCGGCCCGGACGGCAGCGATGTCCGCGCGCTGCGCGCCCGGCTCGGCCTGGACTCGGGTTATGTCAGCCGGATGCTGCGAGCACTGGAGCGCGACGGGCTGGTCACGGTCGGGCCCGGCGGGGACGACGGCCGGGTCCGCACCGCGCGGCTGACCCGCGCGGGCCAGGCCGAGCGGCAGGTCTACGACGATCGTTCCGACGACGCGGCCGCGTTCATCCTCGCCCCCCTCACCCAGCCGCAGCGCAGCCGGCTGACGGCGGCGATGGCGGAGGTGGAGCGGCTGCTGACGGCCTCGGCGGTCGAGGTAGCCGTGACCGACCCGCGCGATCCCGGCGCCCGGTTCTGCGTGCAGTCCTACTTCCGCGAGCTGGCCGCCCGGTTCGACGACGGCTTCGACCCGGGGCGCAGCATCCCGGCCGGCGACGCCGAGCTGACGCCGCCCGCGGGCCTGCTGCTGCTGGCCACCCTGCACGGCGAGCCGGTCGGCTGCGGCGCGCTGAAGTTCCGCGACCGCGGGCCGGCCGACATCAAGCGGATGTGGGTCGCGGACTCCGTGCGCGGGCTGGGCCTGGGCCGGCGGCTGCTGGCCGAACTGGAAGCCCGCGCCGCCGCCCGCCAGGTCACCCTCGTGCGGCTGGAGACCAACAGCACGCTGACCGAGGCGATCGGCCTGTACCGGTCGGCGGGCTACCGCGAGGTGGCCCCGTTCAGCGACGAGCCGTACGCCCGGCACTGGTTCGAGAAGGCGCTGCCCCGACCGGACCGCTGACCTGGCCCGGCAGCCGGGCGGCCGGGCGGCGCTCACCGGATCGCGCGAACTCGGATAGTCCGAAATCGGAGTACGTCCTGTTCCGCCGCCAGCCGGGGCCGCGGCCGGCGGCGCGCGGGGCCTGACCCAGCACGAGGTAGCAGCCAGACGGGAGGGCGTCCCGCAGGGTGGCCAGGCTGTCTCGTAACTGCTACCCGATGATCTCAGCCAGGATCTGGGTGCCGCGGCGCAGCGCGGTCGGCTCCTCGGCGGCGTAGCTGAGCCGCAGGTAGGGGCCCGGCGGCTCGCCGGGGAAGCTGGCCCGGCCGGCGTTGACCGTGACGCCCCGGACGGCCGCGGTGCCGGCCACGTCGGCGTCATTGCAGTGCTCGGGCAGCCGCAGCCACAGGTGCAGGCCGCCGGCCGGGATGAGGTCCAGCTGGCAGCCGGGCAGCTGCTCGGCGATCGCGGCAACGAGGGCGTCGCGGCGCTCGCGCAGCACCCGCCGGACTCCGGCCAGGTGCCGGGGCCAGCCTGGCGCGGTGAGTACGTCGAGCGCGACGTGCTGCAGGACCGGCGCGACGAACAGGTCGTCGCTGAGCCGGCCGCGGCGCAGCCGGGCCAGCGCGGGCCCGCGCGCGGCCAGCCCGGCAATCCGCAGCCCGGCCGCGACGGGCTTGGACACCGAGCGCAGGTAGATCACGTGGCCGTCGTCGTCCTGGCTGGCCAGCGGCGGCGGGGACGGGGCGCCGAGATCGAAGTCGCGCATCCAGTCGTCTTCCAGGATGAACGCCCCGGCCCGGGCGGCGGCGGCCAGCACGGCCTCGCGGCGGTCGGGCGCCAGCACCGAGCCGCCCGGGTTGGCGTACCGGGGCTGCAGGTAAGCCAGCCGGGCGCCGGTCCGGGCGAAGGCATCGGCCAGCGCGTCGGGCAGCACCCCGTCCCGGTCGCCGGGCACCGGCACCAGGGCCAGGCCCGCTGCCCGGGCCGCGACCAGCGCGCCCAGGTAGGTGGGCGAGTCCACGATCAGCGGCTCGCCGGGCCCGCACAGGTGCCGGAACACCGCCGACAGCGCGGCCTGGCCGCCGGGCGTGATCAGCACGTGCTGGTCGGTCAGCGCGGCGCCGGCCTCGGCGGCGAAGTGCGCGCGCAGCTCGGGCAGGCCGCTGGCGGGCAGCCGGCTCCAGCCCTGCGGGCGGCGGCCGGCCCGGGACGCGGCGGCGGCCAGCAGCCCGCCCGGCTGCAGCCGCTCATCGAGGAATCCGCTGGCCAGCCCGATCGAGCCGGGCGGCGGCGGCTCGACGAGCCGCTCCAGTTCAGCGCCGAGGCCGGGCCGGCTGCCGAGCGCGGAGGTCTGCCAGGCGACGTCGGCGGGACGCCCGGCGGGCCGCCGCGCGGCGGTGAAGGTGCCGGCGCCCGGCCGGGTCACCACCAGGCCGCGGCTGGCCAGCCCGGCCAGCAGCCGCTGCACGGTCGCCGGGCTGAGCCGGTAGCGCTGCTGCAGCTCCCGGTAGGACGGCAGCCGGGCGCCGGCGGGCAGCGACCGGACCAGCTCCTCGACGACGTCCCGGGCAGCGTGCTGGTCACCACGGGGCAGGACGGCAGCCGCCCCGGTGTGCTGCGCTGGCGCGGGCCGGGTGCTCCCGGTCATGGGTCTCCCTCCGGAGAAGGCTGATTGCTATCATTATTCATGAGAGTCAAGAGAAGCGCTTCTGTAGAGCTGCGGAAAGCATCACCGCTGCTGCTGGGTGCGCTCGGCGTGCTGTGCTTCAGCATGACGTTCCCGGCGACTACCGCTGCCGAGCGCGCGTTCGGGCCGGTGCTGGTCGGCGTGGGCCGGGCGGTACCCGCCGCGGTGCTCGGCGCCGGCGTGCTGCTGGCCCGCCGCCAGCCGCTGCTGCCACCCCGGCCGGTCCTGGCCCGGATGCTTGTCGTGGCCGCGGCCGTCGGCATCGGCTTCGGGCTGCTCTCGGCGCTGGCGCTGCGGCACGTCAGCAGCGTCCACGGGGCGGTGCTGACCGGTCTTATCCCGGCCGCCACCGCCGGGATCGCGGTGCTGCGGGCCGGCGAGCGGCCGCGGGCCTCCTACTGGGTCGCCCTCGGGCCTGGGCCTGGTCGTCGTGGTCGGCTTCGCGGTCCTGCAGGGCGGCGGCGCGCTGCGCCCCGCGGACCTGATCCTGCTGGCGGCGATCGTCGTGGCCGGGCTCGGCTACACCGAGGGCGGCGTGCTGGCCCGCGAGTACGGCGGCTGGCGGATCATCTGCTGGGCGCTGATCCTGGCCCTGCCGGCCAGCGTCCCGATCACGGCGTGGGCAGCGGTCACCGAGCCCGTCGGGCACGTGAGCGCCGCCGCGGTGGCCGGGCTGGCGTGGGTGAGCGTCGTCTCGATGCTGCTCGGCTTCTTCGCCTGGTATCAGGGCCTGGCCCGCGGCGGGGTGGCCCGGGTCGGCCGCCTCCAGCTGGCCCAGCCTGCGCTGACGCTGGCCTGGGCGGCGCTGCTGCTCGGTGAGCACGTGAGCTGGCTGACCGGCGCGGCCGCCGGGGCCGTGATCGCCGTCACAGCGGTGGGCCGCAACGCCCGGGTAGACCGGGCCGGAGCATCGCGGCCAGCCGCGGCCAGCGCCGAGCCCAGGGCCGCCGCCGGCCCGGGCCTGGTCAGCCCGGGCGTGGTCAGTCCGGCCCCCGCCGGGCCTGCGGGAGCGACTCCCGCGGCCGGGCTACCCGGAACGGTGCCCGCCTGCCCGGCCGTACCCGGCGGTCCGGGCAGCCGGCTACCCGGAACGGTGCCCGCCTGCCCGGCGGCAGCCGGCGGTCCGGGCACCGCCGCGCCGGTGGCATGGTTGGAAGGGTGAGCACTCATCTTCTGGCGCTGGGCGGTGGCGGGCTGGGCCGCGGCCTGGCGCACCTCTTCATCTGGCGGCTGCTGTGGCGCGGCGGGCTGGCCATCTGGCGGGTGCCGCTCTTCGGCCCGGCCATCGACATCGTCCTCGGGCTGGTCATCGTGGGGCTGCTGGTGGCCCGGGCGCAGCTCGGCCCCGGCTGGTGGCAGCACCGCGGCGGCGGGTCTCGCGGCGGCTCCGGGTCCGGGAGCCCGCGCGACTGGTAGACACGCGCCGGGCTGGGGACTGATGCCAGGCGCGGGGCCGGTGCCACGCCGGGCGTGCCCAGCTGGCGCTGGTGCCGGCCCGCGAGGGCGGGTCCCGGGCCAGGGATGGTGCCTGGCCGGGCCTGGTGTCGGGCCGGGGCCGGCACGGGCCGCGGGTTATCGTGTTCCCATGCCGGATCGCAAGGAGATCATCGAGGTCAGCGGCCGGACGGTGGCCGTCTCCAACCCGGACAAGGTCTACTTCCCGCGCACCGGGCACACCAAGCGGGATCTCGTCCAGTACTACCTGAGCGTGGCCGAGGGCGCGCTGCGCGGCGTCGCCGGGCGGCCGATGGTGCTCAAGCGGTTCGTCAACGGCGCCGAGGGCGAGCCGTTCTTCCAGAAGCGGGCGCCCACGTCACGGCCGGACTGGCTGGACTCGGTGGTGCTGAAGTTCCCGTCCGGCCGGACCGCCGAGGAGATCGTGCTGCACGAGGCGGCGGGCCTGGCCTGGGTGGCCAACCTGGGCTGCATCGACCTCAACCCGCATCCGGTAAGGGCCAGCGACCTGGACCATCCCGACGAGCTGCGGGTCGACCTGGACCCGGTGCCCGGCGTGGACTGGGCGCAGATCGTCCGGGTGGCCCTGGTGGCCCGCGATGCGCTGGCCGACCTCGGCCTGACCGGCTGGCCGAAGACCTCCGGATCGCGCGGCATCCACATCTACGCCCGGATCGAGCCGCGCTGGACCTTCACCGACGTCCGCCGGGCGGCCGTCGCGCTGGCCCGGGAGATCGAGCGGCGCGCGCCGCAGGACGCCACCTCGCGGTGGTGGAAGGAAGAGCGGCACGGCGTGTTCGTCGACTACAACCAGAACGCCAAGGACCGGACCGTGGCCTCGGCCTACTCGGTCCGCCCCACCCCGGACGCCCGGGTGTCAGCGCCGCTGGCCTGGGATGAGGTGCCGGACTGCGACCCGGCTGCGTTCACGATCGACACCATGCCCGCCCGGTTCGCCGAGCTCGGCGACCTGGGCGCCGGCATCGACGACGCGGTCGGCTCGCTGGAAGCGCTGCTGGCGCTGGCCGAGCGCGACGAGGCGGCCGGCCTGCCCGACGCGCCGTGGCCCCCGCACTACGAGAAGCAGACCGGCGAGGCCCCGCGCGTGCAGCCCTCCAAGCGCCGCGAGCCCGCGGTCCGGCCCGCGGCGCCGGGCAAGTCCAGCGGGGCCAGCGGCCGCCGCAAGACCACCGCGCCGCTGATCGAGGTGGCCCGGGCGGCCAGCAAGGCGGAGGCGACGGAGGGCCTGGACCGGTGGAAGCAGCGCCACCCGGACGTCGCGGCGCTGCTGGAGCCGCCCGACGTCATGGTGGACGCGATGCGCGGGCGGTCCTCGGCGTGGTACCGGATCCGGCTGAACCTGCGGCACGTCCCGGAGGACCAGCGGCCGGAGCAGGAGGCGCTGGAGGTCGACTACGACCCGTGGGACGGGGCTGAGCCGCCGCCGGGCCGCTCCCCCGGCACGAGCTGAGAGCCGGCGCCCGGGCTAGCGAGCCGCCCTGGAGGCGCCCCGCCTCTTGCTGTTATCGGCAGCTGAGGCGGCTGAGGCGGGCGGGGCAGCCGGGCCGGTCACTCCGCGATGTCGGCCTCGGCGGTGACCCGGCTCGGCCGGATGCGGACCAGCAGCTCGCCCGGGACGCCGTTGCGGGTGCCGTACTCCGCCGCCCGGTCCGCGCCCATGTACCGGCCGCCGATGACGGCCGCCCAGTGCCGCAGCAGCTCCTGATCCTCTGAGATCGTCGCCTCGCCCTCGATCACCACGAAGCTGTAGGGCGGCTCCTGGTCATCCACGCACAGGCTCACCCGCGGGTCGCGGCGCAGCACCCGGCCCTTGATGCCAGGGCCGTAGGTCGTCAGCATGATGTCGTCGCCGTCCAGCACGAACCAGACCGGGGTCACGTGCGGGCGGCCGTCCTTGCGGGTCACGGCCAGCTTTCCGGTCCTGGTTCCGGTCATCACGAACTCGCGCCACTGCCCTGGTTCCATCTTCGCCATGCCAGCCACCGTAGCCAGTGCCCGCCTGCTGCCCGCGCAGGCCCCGGCCGCGCATCCGGCCGCGCGCAGCGGGCCGCCCCCTGCTCATGCCCGGCCGCGGCAGCGGGCTCAGGCGCGGCCCAGCTGCTCGCGGGCCCGGTCGCGCTCGTGTACCGCCCAGGCCATGCCGGGGTCCATCGCGAGGGCTGCGTCGAGGTCGGCGACTGCCTCGGCCAGGCGGCCCGCCGCCCGGTGGACCTGGCCGCGGCTGGCCAGCGCCCAGGCCTGCCGCGGGTCGAGTTCCACGGCCCGGCTGAAATCGGCCAGTGCCTCGGCGGGCGCGCCCATCAGCCGGTAGGTCTCGCCCCGGCTGGCCAGCAGCCACGGCGTCTCGGAGCCGGCCTGCAGAGCGCTGGTGAAGCCGGCGATGGCCTCGGGGTAGCGACCGGTATCGCGCAGCGACCGGCTGCGGTCGGCCAGCGCCCACGTAGCGGCGGGATCCAGCTCCAGGGCCCGGCTGAAATCCGCGATCGCCGCATCGTGCCGTCCCAGCGCGCGGCGGGCCTGGCCCCGGCTGCCCCACGCCCAGGCGTAGCCGGGGTCGAGTTCCACGGCCCGGCTGAAGTCGGCGACCGCCTCGGCGTAGCGGCCCAGGAGCCGGCAGGCCTCGCCCCGGCCGGCGTACAGGATCGCCGAGCCGGGGTCGGCCTCGATGGCCCGGCCGTACTCACGCAGCGCGCTCTCGTACTGCCCGGCCACCCACCCGGCCTCGGCCGCGGGCAGGGCCGCCTGCGCCGCGGCGGCCAGCCGGCGGCGCCGCTGGGTGATCTCACGGGTCAGCGCCACCCGGCCCTGAGCCTGGTCCAGGGTGGCGGCCAGCGCCGCGGCCTGCTCCACCAGCTCGCGGCTGGCCGCGAAGTCCCGCTGCCGCAGCGCGACGTCGAACGCCGAGCGGGTCGCGTAGTACAGGTCGGCCTGGCCGCCGGCTCGCCGGGCCGCCGCCACCGCCGAGTCGGCGGCCTGGCGGGCTGCGTCGACGGCACCGCAGGCGGCCCGGGCCCGGGCGGCCAGCCCCCAGGCGCTGGCGGCCGCCGCGTCGCCAGCGCCGTCGGCGAGCTGCACGGCGGCCTCGGCGTGCCGGCGGGCGGCCGCGCTGTCCCCCTCGTCCAGAGCCGCCCGGCCCAGGTGGTTGCGGGCCACGACGCGGTCGATGACCTGCGTGGCCGGGTCGGCCAGTACCGCCTCGAAGTGGGCGGCGGCCGCGGCGGCCTGGCCGTCGTCGGCCAGCATCGAGCCCAGGCTGTTGCGGTAGCTGGCGGCGCTGAAGCCAGGGGTGCCCGGCGTGAACACCGCCACGGCCTCCTGGGCCAGGCTGAGCGCAGCGGGAGTGTCGCCGAGCGCGGAGTAGATCTCCGCGCGCTCCATCAGCACGGCCGCCCGCCAGTCCTGGTGCCCGGTCGCGGCCAGCCAGCTCTCAGCCGTGTCCAGCACCTTCAGCAGCTCGCGCAGCGGCATCCGGCCGTGCATCCGGCCGCTGAAGACGAACTCCAGGTAGGCGCTGGCAATGACCCGGGTAGCGGCCGGGCCGGTGAGCCGCCCGGCCGTCGCGGGATCATCGGCCAGGGCCAGGATCTGCGTGGAGCGGACCAGCGCGCCGCCGTAGTCGCCGGACGAGCGCAGGATCATCCGCTCGGTGCCGAGCGCGCGGATCAGCAGCAGCGGGTCACCGGCCTGCCCGGCGGCGGTGACGGCCCGCCCGGCCGCCGACATGGCCCGGCCGAACTGGCCGTCGTCGCAGGCGGTCTCGGCCTCGGCCAGGAACAGGCTGACGACCTCGGCCGCCGGGGTATCGCGGCTCACCAGCGTCCGGCGCTTCGGCTCACCGGGTCACCGGGTCACGGCTCGCCCGCGGACAGGACCCGCAGGCTCTCCTTCGCCGCGTCCACCAGATACCGGGACACTCCGGCCTGACGGGCTACCTCGGCCGGATCGGCGTGCAGGAATCCGCGCCAGGAGGGATAGAAGCGGGTGATCTGTGCTCCGGCCTGCTCGCTGACGCCGGCTTCCCGCACCAGCAGCGCCGGGCTGAGATAGCGATCCCGCTTGCGCAGGCCGGCGGTGGCCGCGAGGCCGTCCAGCGCGGCGGTCACCCCGGCCCGCAGCTCGCTCCCGGTGCCGCCCACCGCGGCGCAGGGCAGCCCGGCCAGCCCGGCAGGCAGCGCTGCTGCTGCGGTGTCCCGCAGCAGCAGCACGGGCAGGCCCTGGGCCTCCATCCGGCCGATGTCGACCAGCACGGCCGGGTCGGCGTCGCCGGTCAGGATGGCCACGTTCAGGTGGGCGCGGGCCAGCAGGTCGGCCACGGCCGGCCACCGGGCCGGGCCCGCAGCGCCATCGGCCGTCCGCAGCACCCGCCAGTACCACGGCCGGTCCTCCAGCACTGCCGTCACCGCCGCGCCGATCTCGACGGCGCGCGGGTCCGCGGACGCCAGCGTCAGGCAGCAGGACACGTACGGATCCAGAGCGGGCAGCTCCGTTACGGATCGGGTGCCGTCCGGCGCTTCGCCATCCGGCCCGGAGCCAGCCGGGCCCGGCCTGGCCGTCCCAGCGCCGTCACCGTCGCTGCCGGCCACGCCGCCGGGGCCGACCTGGCTCTCGAATACCTGGCGCTCCAGCGCGGCCCGGTCCTGCGCCAGCTCCAGCATCAGCTCGATGACCTGGTTGAACTGGGCGAGCATGGCCTGGATCGCAGCGGCGGGCAGCGAGCGGGCCAGCAGCATCAGCGCGTTGTTGTACAGCGCGGTGAGGGCCTGCCTGCTCACCTCATCGCGCAGGTCACCGCGCGCGGCCAGCTTCTGGATGGCCGGGTTGGCGGCGTTCAGGTACAGCGTCAGCGGGTCGGTCTCCTCGGCCAGGAAATCCTGGACCAGGTCACGCAGGTACTGCGGCAGGCCGAGGTTGCCGGCCACGTCGGTCATCTCGCGGCGGTTGCGGCCCTCGCGGGTCTCGGTCAGGACGGCGGGCAGCTCGGCCGGGGCGAACCGGCTGACCCGGGCTACGAAACGGCGGTCGGGGAAGATGAGCCCGGCCGCCGACTCCAGCTCAGCGAACTGCCCGGCTTCCGCGGCGGCCAGCGGCTCGAAGATGGTGTCGGAGCCGGCGACGTCGAGGCGGCGCAGGTAGACGCGCTGCGGCCAGGTCTGGGCGTACTTCTGCAGGAACCGCTCCGCGAACGGCTCGGCGCAGTTCAGGACGCGGATGCCGCGGGCGCTGGCCAGCAGGAAGTACTGGTTGGCCGAGCCGCGCTCGATGATGTAGTAGACCAGCCGGGTGCCGTCGCCGCGCTGCGGCGCGGTGGCCAGGTAGCCGGGGATCGTGACCGGGCCCTGGTCGCTTTCCAGCGGCATCAGGTCGGCCACCGCGCGGAAGAAGTCCTCGTGCTCGGCCTGCACCGACATGGCCAGGATGTGATAGGCGTGCCAGCGCATGATTTCCAGGAAGCGGCTGTGGCTGGCCTGCGACAGCTCGGTCAGCTCGGCCACGATCCGGGTGCCGAGTGCCTCCTGCGCGGCGGCCAGCACGCCGTCCCGGATGACGTTGTCGCGGGCCGCGTTGGGGGTGAGCTCGTTGCACTCCACCACGCCCTGCAGGAACCGGGCCCATGGCGGCAGCACGTCCCGGTTCCCGGACCCGATGAACATCGCGGCGATGTAGACATCCACGGTGCCGCGGGCATTCACGTCGGGCAGGTGCCGGTCGGTGATGGCCAGCACGCCGCGCACCCGCCCGGTGCCGCGGCCGCCGGGGCGCGCGGCGTCCGGCCACTCGAAAGTCTCGTCCACGGCGAACACGTGCAGCGATCGCTCGCCGGAGAACCGGTGCTCCCAGAAGTCGTGATAGGCCGCAGCCCGGTCCTGCTCGGAGTCATAGCCGCGGTGCCAGGGCGCGGTGACGGCGTTGGCCGGGCCCGCGTCATCATTGACATACACCGGCATGCCGATGAAGTCGGCGTAGGTGCGGATGATCGACTCCAGCCGGGACCGGTCCAGGTAGCGGCTGTGCTCCGGGGTGACATGCAGGATGACGGTGGTGCCGGTCTCGTCGCGCTGCGCGGGCGCGACGGTGTAGTTGCGGCCGCCGTTGCTCTCCCAGCGCAGTGCCGGGTGACCGGCGGCGCGGGTGATCACGCTGACCCGGTCGGCCACGATGAACGCGCTGAGCAGCCCGATCCCGAACTGGCCGATCAGCTCGACGGCCCGGCCGCGGTCGGCCTGCGCCAGGTGCTGGCGCAGCTCGCCGGTGCCCGACCGGCCGATCGTGGACAGGTAGCCGTCGATCTCGGCGTCGGTCAGCCCGGAGCCGTTGTCGCGGATCTGGATCTCGCGGCGGCCGGCGTCGGTGACCACCTGGATGCGCGCCGGCGGGGCCTGCTCGCCGCGCTCGGCGGCCTGCTCGGCGCGGCGCAGGATCGAGTCATGCGCGTTCTGGATCATCTCGCGCAAGAACACATCGGGATCGGCGTACAGGTTCTGGGCCAGGAGCTGGATGAGTCCTTCCAGCTGGATCTGGAAGGTCCGCTCTTCCGGCATGCTGCTCATCTACGCCGCCCGCCCGCAGTCCCCGTTATTGCGACAACGGCTCATTCTAGGGCGACGGCCCGGCATGTCCGGGCGGCCCGCGCGAGACTGGCCGCGGGCCTGCCCGGTCCGGGCCTGCTAGCTGATCAGCTCCGCCAGCAGCTCCAGGTGATCCAGGTCGGTCAGGTCCAGGACCTGCAGGTAACACCGCTGCGCGCCGAGCTCCTCGTACCTGCCGAGCTGGTCAGCGATCTGCGCGGGCGAGCCGGTCAGGCCGCCGCCCTCCGCCGGGTCGACGCCGGCGGCCGCCGCCCGCCGCGCCACCTCCGCCTCGGTCCGGCCGCAGAAGACCCGGTGGGCCACCGAGTAGGTCATCGACGCGGCATCACGCCCGGCCGCCGCGCACGCCTCGCGGACCCGGCCGAACGCCGCGGCGGTGTCCGCCACGGTGGCGAACGCGCGGTTGAACTCATCGGCGTAGCGGACGGCCAGCGCCGGGGTCCGGCGCGGGCCGCCGCCGCCGACGATCACCGGCGGACGCGGCCGCTGGGCAGGCTTGGGCAGGCCCGGCGAGTCGGTCACCGAGTAGTGCTGGCCGCTGAAGCTGAATGTTTCCCCCGCCGGGGTGTCCCACAGCCCGGTGATGATGGCCAGCTGCTCCTCCAGCCGGTCAAAGCGCTCGGCCAGCGACGGGAAGGGGATGGCATAGGCCTCATGCTCGGCCGCGTACCAGCCCGCGCCCAGGCCCAGCTCGACCCGGCCGCCACTCATCTGATCGGCCTGCGCGACCGAGATGGCCAGCGGGCCGGGGAAGCGGAAGGTCCCCGCGGTGACCAGGGTGCCCAGCCGGATCCGCTGGGTCTCGCGGGCCAGGGCGGCCAGCGTCAGCCACGCATCGGTCGGGCCCGGCAGGCCGCTCACCGAGCCCATCTTCAGGTAGTGATCGGACCGGAAGAACGCGTCGAAGCCCAGGTCCTCGGTCGCCCGGGCGACCCGCAGCAGCGTGTCGTAGCTGGCCCCCTGCTGGGGCTCGGTGAAGATCCGCAGTTTCATGAGCCATAACCTACGACCCGCGGCAACGCGGCGGCGATGCCGCCGGTCAGCTCAGCCGGAGCCGGGCCGCCGGAATTCCCGGTCCGCACCGCCACCATCATGACCGGGCACCGCAGCACTGCGATGCCGCGCATATCTCACTGGCTCCGGCGGCCGCAATAAAGGCCGGCCGCTGCCGCGCCCGGGGTAAGGCCTTCGCCGGCGAAATCTGCGGCTTCAGTCACGACCCCGGTTCGGGCCTGATGTTCATCGGCTGCGGAGCGGCCCTGGCATCCGTTCAATGCGCAGTATTTGCCTGCCCGCCCCGGCGCCCGGCGGGACGGCGGCGCACGGTGAAAGCCTGCTCGGGCGGGGCTCCGCGTCCGGCCGGGGGCACTATCAGGAACGCCGGCCCAGATTCCCTGAGATCTCCAGGGCATCTCCATATCAGCTGCGAACACGTCCGATAAATTAGCCGCCCATCTTCGCGGGAATGGAGCGGCGAGACGATGGCACAACGCGTCGAGATTCACTTCATCGATGACATCGACGGCACCCCGGCGGCCGAGACAATCCGGTTCGGGATCGCCGGCGCGGACTATGAGATCGACCTGTCTGCCGAGCACGCCAGGGAATTCCGGAAAGCGCTGGAGCCCTTCCTGTCCGGCGCCCGGCGAGTCGCCGCCAGCACCCGGCCGGCCCGCGGGCCGCGCGCGGGAGCGCCGTCGCCTGCGGTAGTCCGGCAGTGGGCCAGGAGCGCGGGCATCGAGGTGTCCGACCGCGGCCGGGTCCCGGATGACCTGATTGCGAGGTTCCAGGCCGCCAGCAGCTAGCGGCCGGGGCGGCTCAGGCCGCCCCGGCCGGTCGCCGGCCCGGCGCCGGTGACAACGTGGCCAGGCACTCGACGTGGTGGGTCATCGGGAATGCGTCGAATCCGCGCAGGTCATCCAGCTGTCCAGCCGCCGGCGATGAGCTGACCGAGATCGCGGGCCAGGGTGGCCGGGTCGCAGGAGACATAGGCGATCCGGCGCAGGCCGCTGGCATCCGCCGTGAGCAGGCGCGCTCGGTGACGGCGGGCTGGCGCCGGCCCGCGGCGGGTCCAGGACCACCAGCGTGCGCCGCACAGGTCCATGCGGCCCAGCACCTCGCCCGCGTCGCCCCGGTGCACTCGCGCCCAGGGCTACTCGCGCAGGTTGTGCCGGGCGTCGCGGACCGCGGCGCTGTCGGACTCCACGGCGATCACCTGCCCGTCCGGGCCGACCGCGGGGGCCAGCACCCCGGCGAACAGCCCGGCTCCGCAGTACAGGTCCAGCGCCACGTCGCCGGGCTGCGGCGCGAGCGCGGCCAGCACGGCGGCCGCCAGGGTGTCGGCGGCGGCCGGGTGCACCTGCCAGAACCCGGCCAGGTCCGACCCGCCAGTCCCGGCCGGCCGCATGCTGCGTGAGGTAGCCCCGGCCGGCCGCCGCGGCGCCCTGCCCGTCCCGCGGCGCGGCCGGCCGGCACCTGCGCGCCGCCGCCGGCCCCGGGCCCCCGGCCCGCCAGCGCGCGCCGGCCGGATGACCTGGCGGACGCTGTCGGCCGCGACATCGGGAGCTCGCCGGGCCGGCCGCCGGTGACCAGCACGCCCCGCTCCCCGGTCGCGGGCACCACCTCGACCTGCACCGACTGCGCGCCGGGCCAGCGCTGCGCCGGTCACGCCCGGCGGCGTTGACCTCCGGGTGGGCGATCGGGCAGTCCCCGACGTCGACGATCTCGTGCGAGCGGTGCCGCCGCAGCCCGGCCGTGCCGTCCGCGGCCGACCGCGAAGCTGACCCGGGTCCGCCAGCCCAGCCCGGCATCGGGCGGCTCACCTGTCCCGGCAGCGAAATCGCCTGCCGCGGCGCCGGAATCGCGCGCCCCGGCCGGCGGCGGCCCGGCGTCGCCGGGCAGCGCCTCCACGGTGACCTCGCGGTCCAGGCCCGCGATCCGGGCGAGCTGCTGGCTGATGACCGCCGCCTTGAGCTGCCGCTGGGCGGGCAGGCTGGCGTGCTGCCAGTCACAGCCGCCGCAGCCGCCCGGCCGGGCGTGCGGGCAGGGCGGCGGCACCCGGTCGGCCGAGGGCTCCAGGATCTCAACCGCGTCGGCGCGGGCCAGCTTGGCGGTGACCTGGGTGACCAGCGGCGCGAACCCGCTCCCCGGGCAGGGCGTGCCGGACAAATACCACCGGGCCCCCGCCATCCGGGCGGGCGACGCACCAGCCGCCGTGCACCGCCTCGCCTACAGTCAGTTCCAGCACGTCACCGGGCAGGGGGCCGGTCAGGGCGGAAGTGGTCACTGGCACCATGTTGCCGTGCTCGTGCGCCAGCGGCTGGCCAGGGGGGGCACGGCGGCTAGCACCGGGCCGCATGTGGGCATACCGTGATCAAGCACTGATCCGGGCGGGAAGGAAGAGCGTGCACATCGTCATCATGGGGTGCGGGCGAGTCGGCTCGACCATCGCCCACATCCTCGAGGACCAGGGCCATTCGGTCGCGGTCATCGACCGGGACGCCGAGGCGTTCCGGAAGCTGCGCTCCGGCTTCAAGGGCAGCCGGATCACGGGCATCGGGTTTGACCGCGAGGTCCTGTCCGAGGCCGGCATCGAGCGCGCCGACGCCTTCGCGGCCGTCAGCAGCGGCGACAACTCCAACGTCATCGCCGCCCGGGTGGCCCGGGAGTCGTTCGGCGTCGAGCGGGTCGTGGCCCGCATCTACGACCCGCGCCGGGCCGATGTCTACCAGCGGCTGGGCATCCCCACCGTGGCCACCGTGCGGTGGACCGCCGACCAGATGCTGCGCCGGCTGCTGCCCGAGGGCGCCGAGCCGCTGTGGCGGGACCCGACCGGCGCCATCGTGCTGGCCGAGGTGGCCTGCACCCACGAGCTGGCTGGGTGAGAAGGGTCAGCGCCCTGGAGGACGATGGCGCAGACCCGGATCGCGTTCATCTCCCGGATGGGCCAGGCGATGATCCCCGGCCACGGCACGGTGCTGCAGGAGGGCGACGTGCTGCACGTCATCGCCGAGGAAGGACGACCTGGAGCGCATCGCCGCGCCTGTTCTGCCGTCCGGTCCCGGGGAAGGGGAGCACTGTAATGCGCGTCGCGATCGCCGGCGCCGGCGCCGTCGGCATGTCCATCGCCAAGGAGCTGATCGATAACGGCCACGAGGTCCTGCTGATCGACAAGGACCCCAAGGCCATCCAGGTCTACGGGGTGCCGGGCGCCGAGTGGCTGCTGGCCGACGCGTGCGAGATCACCGCGCTGGACGACGCGTCGCTGGAGCGCTGCAACGTTGTCATCGCCGCTACCGGGGACGACAAGGCCAACCTGGTCACGTCGCTGCTGGCCAAGACCGAGTACGGGGTGCCGCGGGTGGTGGCCCGGATCAACCTGCCCGCCAACGAGTGGCTGTTCAACGAGTCCTGGGGCGTGGACGTGGCGGTCTCCACGCCGCGGCTGCTGTCGGCGCTGGTCGAGGAGGCGGTCAGCGTCGGCGACCTGGTCCGGCTGATGACCTTCCGGCAGAGCGACGCCAGCCTGGTCGAGCTGACCATGCCCGCCGACGCCCCGCTGGCCGGCCAGCGGGTCGGCAGCATCGACTGGCCCGCCGACACCGCGCTGGTCGCGATCCTGCGCGACAGCCGGGTAATCGTGCCCAGCAGCGACGACCCGCTGGAGGCCGGCGACGAGCTGCTGTTCGTCACCAGCCAGGACGTGGAAGCCGAGCTGGCCCGGCTGCTGCACGCGGGGAACTAGCCCAGGAGCCGCGCCCCTGGAACCGGGAGCTAGTGGATCTCGGTGATCTCCGGGCCGCGCTCGAACGGGTTTACCGGTATTCCCTGGGCGTCGGTGGGCATGCCCTCGGCCGCGGCAACTGCTCCTCGATGGCCTGCCGGGCCTCCTCGGGCAGCTGGATGTCGAGGGCCTTGCGCGGCGGCTCGGGTGCTCGCCGCGGACCACCACGACGTCGCCGAAGATCTCCTCGAACGGCCGGGCCAGCTCCGCACGGCTCGCCGCCGGGCCGCTGATCATCCCGCGCAGGAACCAGCGCGGCCCGTCGGCGCCCAGGAACCGCAGCGCCTGGGGCGGCTGTGGCCGGCCGTCCTCGCCCGGCTGGCTCACCACGGCCATCACCTCGGGGCCGAATGGCCCGTCGTCGGCTGCGGCCTGGCCGCCGGAATCGGCCACGGTCTGCACCAGTTCCCGCCGGACCTCATCCCACAGCCCGCTGGTCTTGGGCGCCGCGAACGCCTGCAGCTGCAGCCCGCTGTCGCCGGCCACCACCGCGATCCAGATCCCGGCCTCCTCATCCAGGTTCACCTGGATGTCGAAGCCCTCCCGGACCGGTACCAGCAGGCTGCCGAAATCCAGCCGCTCGCACTCGGGGTAGGAGGCCGCCGAGTCCCACGGCCCGCTGCCGTCGTCGGGCCGCGGCGCCGCGCCGGCCCGGTTGTCGCGCAGCCGGGTCCAGGTGGTGGGGTCGCCCAGGTCCTCGCCGCGCCGCGCGGCGGCCCGGCTGAGCTGCTCGTCCTGGTCCTCGCCGACCCAGTCAGGGTCGTCCGCGGCCGCCAGCTCGTCATCAAAGTCCGGGTTCTCGTCGAGTTCCGGCTCATCGCCGGGCCCGGCCAGCTCCTGCTCATCCCGCCCAGTGCCGCGGCCACGGCCCGGCCGGCCGCCCGCGTCCTCGCGGCGGCGTCGTCCGAACACCCCGCACGCTCCTTTAACTAGCTGCCCGGAATCTCACCGGTCTAAGTCGCGCCGCCTGGCTTCTCGCTGGCTGGCCTGTCGCCGGCCGCGGCCGGCCCGGCGGCCATGGCCAGCCCGCCGGTCGAACCGAAACCACCCTCGCCCCTGGCCGACTCCGGCAGCGCCTGAACCTCGTGGAAGACCGGGTACGCGACACGCTGGATCACCAGCTGGGCGATCCGGTCGCCGCGCTGGAGACGGACCGGGGTGGTCGGTGTCGGTGTTCAGCAGCGTCACCCTGATCTCGCCACGGTAGCCGGCATCGACAGTGCCGGGCGCATTGACGAGCGTCACCCCGTGCCGGGCGGCCAGCCCGGACCGGGGGTGCACGAAAGCCGCGTAGCCGTCCGGCAGCGCGATGGCGATCCCGGTCGGGACCACGGCCCGCTGGCCAGGCGCGAGCTCTACGTCCTGTGCGGCGTACAGGTCGGTCCCGGCGTCCCCCGGGTGAGCGCGCTGCGGCAGCGGGAGACCCGGATCCAGCCGCCTGATCAGAACATCCACGATGTCGTCGGTCACGCTCGCGACCCTACCGGCATCGGGCTCACCCTTCCGGGGGTGACACGGGGCGGCCGGGCTCCAACTCGGGCCCGCTGTGGCGCAGGAACGGCCAGGCGTAGGTGATCACGGCTGCGAGCGGCACGGCCACGATGGCGCCGGGGATCCCGGCAATGACCCCGCCGACGGCCAGCACGATGATGATGGCCAGCGGGTGCAGCCGGACCGCCCGGCCCACCACCAGCGGCTGCAGCAGGTGCCCCTCGATCTGATTCTCCACCACGAACACGGCCAGCAGGATCACCGCGGCGAGCCAGCCCTTGGTGGCCAGCGTGACCAGGATGGCCAGGAAGCCGATCACCAGGATGCCGATCAGCGGGATGAAGGCGGCCAGGAAGACCAGGATGATCAGGGGGATCAGCAGCGGGACGCCGAGCAGCCACAGCGCCAGCCCGATGAAGACCGCGTGGATCGCGGCGACCGCGATGGTGCCGCGCACGTAGCTGGTCAGCACGTGCCAGGCGGCCGCCCCGGCGTTGGTCATCCGCCGGTTGGCCTCGCGGCTCAGCCCGCTGATCAGCCAGGCGTAGATCTTGTCCCCGTCCTTGAGCAGGAAGAACGAGATAAACAGCATCAGTACCAGGCCGGCCGCGAACTCCAGGAAGATCTTGCCGCCGGTGACCACCGTCCCGGCGATCATCGACTTGTGCTGGGAGATGAACTGGCCGGCCTCGTCGAGGAGATTCTGCAGCCGGGCGCCGCGCAGGTGGAAGGGCGGGCCGGCCAGCGAGTCCTGGAGCTGATTCGCCGTGCGCTTGACCTCGGCGGCCAGCGTGCGGGTAGTCGGCACTGACCCGGTTGGCGGTCAGCGTGATGACACCCGCGATGATGACGATCGCGGCCAGGAAGGTCAGCCAGGTGGCCAGCAGGCCCGGCATTCCGAACCCGCGCAGCCGCGCGGCCAGCGGCTGCAGCAGCGCGGTGAGCAAGATCGCGGCGATCAGCGGCAGGACCACCAGGCGCAGCTCGACAGTGACCCGGAACGCGCCGTAGATCAGGATGGCGACCAGGATCAGCCGCCAGGCCCACGCGGCGACCTGGCGCAGCGGCCGCGGCACCTGCTCGTCCGGGGATGGCAGCGCCAGCACGCCGCCGGGCGCCCCGCCGGCACCTGACGCGCCCCGGCTGGGTGCTCCCCGTGTCGGTTTCTGCGCTGGATCCGCGCTCCCACAGCCGCCGGGCCAGCGTCCGCAGCCGGGCGCCGGGGTGTCCCGCCGCGGACGGCTCCGCTGCCTGGCGCCGCGGAAGCCGCGGAACCGGAACCGGGCGCGCCCGGCGCGGGCACGAGGTCCGGCTCTGCCCCGGGGCCGGGGCGGGGTCCGGAACGGCGGTTCCGGCTGCCGCCGGGTCGCTGCCTGGCACCTCGCCGGCGGCGGATACCGGCGTCGCCAGCCCGCCCGCAGCAGCGCTGTCGTCTGGGGCGTCCGGCCGGTCGGTCATGCCTCCATGTAACCAACTACCGTGGTCTTATGCGCAGCTACCGCGAGCACCTCCGCGTGCCGGCGTCTTACTGGGTGCTCGGGTTCATCACCATGGCCACCTTCGCCTCCATCGTGTGGGCCGGGTTCAGCCTGATCATCGGCGTGCTGGCCTATGTCGTGCTGGTCGGCGGGCCCGGCCTGGCACTGCTGATCGCGGGCGAGAAAACAATCAGCGTGTCGGGCGGCGAGTTGCGCGCCGGCCGGGCGGTCCTGCCGCTGGGCCGGGCCGGCCAGGTCCAGGCGCTTGATGAGAAGCAGACTGCGGCGCTGCGCGGCCCGCTAGCCGACCCGGCGGCATTCATGCTGGTCCGGCCCTACCTGCGCCGCGCCGTGTACGTGGAGGTGACCGGCGACTCGGCCGGGCATCCGGTGGTGCGGCAGCGCCGCCAGCGGGGTAAGTCCGCTTCCGGGGAGCAGCCTGGCTGCCCCTACCTGCTGATCGGCAGCCGGCAGCCGGAGGAGCTGGCCGCCGCGATCGAGACAACACGACCGCAGTCCCGTGCCACCGATCCCTCCGTGGCATGATCGGCTGACGGCGCGAGGAGGGATCATTCTTATGTCTGCCAAGAAGGCTGACTCGGGGTCGCGGGTGATCAACGCGCTGGCCGGGATGGCAGCCGCGTTCGTGGCCCGCAAGGTGCTGCACTTCGCCTGGACCAAGATCACCGGCAAGGAGCCGCCGGAGCACCCGGAGGACCCGCAGGTGGCCCTCGGCGAGGCGCTGGTGTGGGGCGTCGTGGTCGGGGCTGGCGTGCATGTTGCCCGGCTGCTGGCCACCAGGGCGACGGCCGGCGGGCGATGGCCGGCGAGGAGGAAGCGGCCGAGCTGACCGAAGGTCTCGCTCGACGCTCGCCCGGGGCGCCTGAGCGCCGTCCGGCTCAGCGGCGCTGGCCGGGGTTATACCGGAATGGGCCGGTAATGGCGTGGCCAAGGCGCGGTAAGGGCCAGCCCGATTATCTGCAGCAGCCGGGCAGGCCGGCCTACGGTGGGCTGGTGCATGCCAAGGACAGATCCCGGCTGGCCTATCAGGTCAGCTATGCGCTACAGCACCCGGACAGGATCGCCGGCTACGCGCGGCGCCGCGGCCGGGACGCCTGGCTCGCCTTCCGCAACCCCGGTCACGTGGCCTACTACCGCGCCGTGATGCACTCGGACGCCGCGCGCAGCCGCGAGGGCGCGGTCGGCAGCAGGCACCCACGAGTCCTGGCTCGAGATCGGCCAGCTGCAGTTCGACTACCTGTCCGGGCACGGCCTCAAGCCGGGCATGCGGATGCTGGAGATCGGCTGCGGCAACCTGCGCGCGGGCCGGCTGTTCATCGGCTACCTCGACGCCGGGGGCTACTACGGCATCGACATCTCCCCCGACATCCTGCTGGCCGCTCAGCAGACCATCGCCGACTTCGGGCTGCAGGCCAAGCTGCCGCACCTGACCCTGGTCCGCGACCTGCGCCTGGAGTTCCTGCCCGACGCCGCCTTCGACGTGGTGCACGCGCACAGCGTGTTCTCGCACTCGCCGCTGGAGATCATTGACGAGTGCCTGGCGCACGTCGGGCGGGTCATGGTGCCCGGCGGGTTCTTCGACTTCACCTTCGACCGGACCGAGGGCGCCGAGCATCAGGTGCTGCGCGAGGATTTCTATTACCGCACTCAGACGCTGCTCGACCTGGCCGCCCGGCACGGGCTGGAGGCCGAGTTCGCCGGCGACTGGGAAGTCCTGCCGCATGACCAGTCCAAGATCCGGGTAACTCGCCCGATATAGCCGCCGGACCGCGTTGGCCTGTTGCGGCATGATCAGCACGTAGCAGGCGGAGCGCCCTTGGGAGGTGGCCGATGATTGACGATCCGCGGATCCTGGGCATCGTGCTGGCGGGCGGGGCGGGCAAGCGGCTGGCGCCGCTGACCGCGGACCGGGCCAAGCCGGCTGTCCCGTTCGGCGGCCTGTACCGGCTGGTCGATTTCGCGCTGTCCAACCTGGTCAACGCCGGCTTCCGGCGGATCTGCGTGCTGACCCAGTACAAGAGCCACAGCCTGGACCGGCACATCACCACGACCTGGCGGCTGAGCAGCCTGCTCGGCAACTACGTCACCCCGGTGCCGGCCCAGCAGCGGCTCGGGCCGCACTGGTACACCGGCTCGGCCGACGCCATCTACCAGTCGCTGAACCTGATCTACGACGACCAGCCCGACATCGTGGCGGTCTTCGGCGCCGACCACGTGTTCCGGATGGACCCGATGCAGATGATCGACCAGCACGTGGCGCACGGGGCCGGGGTGACCGTCGCGGCCATCCCGGTGCCGCGCGAGGAGGCCACCGCGTTCGGCGTCATCAAGACCGGCGAGCGACGGCCGGACGATCGAGGCGTTCCTGGAGAAGCCCGGCCGACCCGCCGCCGATGCCCGGCCGCGACGACCTGGCGTACGCCTCCATGGGCATCTACGTGTTCACCACCAGCGTGCTGGTCGACGCGCTGCGCCAGGACTCGGCCGACGCCGGCAGCCGCCACGACATGGGCGGCGACATCGTGCCCATGCTGGTCAAGGAGGGCACGGCCCAGGTCTACGACTTCCTGGAGAACCAGGTGCCGGGCGCCGAGGACCGCGACGCCGGCTACTGGCGGGACGTCGGGACGCTGGACTCCTACTTCGACGCGCACATGGACCTGTGCGCCGTGCACCCGATCTTCAACCTGTACAACGACCGGTGGCCGATCCTGACCCACGTGCCGTCGCAGCCGCCGGCCAAGTTCGTGCACGACAGCGGCGACCGGATCGGCCGCGCCATCAACAGCGTGGTCAGCAACGGGGTGATCGTCTCCGGCGGCCTGGTCCGCGACGCGGTCCTGTCGCCGGGCGTGCGGGTCAACAGCTGGTCGCGGGTGGAGCGGGCGGTGGTGCTGGACAACACCCGGATCGGGCGGCACGCGGTGGTCGAGAACGCGATCCTGGACAAGAACGTGGTGGTCCCCGAGGGCGCGGTGGTCGGGCGTGGACAAGGAGCACGACCGGGCCCGCGGGTTCGTGGTGTCCGACGGCGGCATCACCGTCGTCGGCAAGGGCCAGGCGTCGAGCGGTGACCAGCGCCGGGCGCGGCTGCGGGTGGCGCTGCTGACCCGCGAGTACCCGCCGGAGGTCTACGGCGGCGCGGGCGTGCACGTGGAGTACCTGGCCCGGGAGCTGACCCGGCTGGTGGCGCTGACCGTGCACTGCCAGGGCGCCGACCGGGCGGGCGCCGTGGCGCACCGGCCGTGGGCAGAGCTGGCGCAGGCCAACAGCGCGCTGCAGACCATCTCCGCCGACCTGTCCATGGTCGCGGCGGCGGCGGGCGCCGACCTGGTGCACTCGCATACCTGGTACGCCAACCTGGCCGGCTTCCTGGCCGGGCAGCTGTACGGCATCCCGCACGTGCTGACCGCGCACTCGCTGGAGCCGCTGCGGCCGTGGAAGGCCGAGCAGCTGGGCGGCGGCTACGCGCTGTCGTCGTGGTGCGAGCGGACGGCCATCGAGTCGGCGGCGGCGGTCATCGCCGTCTCGGACGGCATGCGGGCCGACATCCTGAGCGCCTACCCGGCGGTCGCGCCCGGACCGGGTGCACGTCATCCGCAACGGCATCGACACCGCGCAGTACGCCCCCGACTCCGGCACCGGGCGTGCTGGCCCGCTACGGGATCGACCCGGCCCGGCCATCGGTGGTGTTCGTCGGGCGGGTCACCCGGCAGAAGGGCCTGCCGGTGCTGCTGCGCGCCGCCGGGCAGCTGGACCCGGCGGCGCAGCTGGTGCTGTGCGCCGGGCAGGCCGACACCCCCGAGCTGGCCGCCGAGGTCGCCGGGCTGGCCGCAGCACCTGCGCGCGACCCGGCCCGGCGTGATCTGGATCCCGGCAGATGCTGGCCAAGCCCGAGGTGATCCAGATCCTCAGCCACGCCACCGTGTTCGCGTGCCCGTCGCTGTACGAGCCGCTGGGCATCGTCAACCTGGAGGCGATGGCCTGCGGCACGGCCGTGGTCGGGTCGCGGGTGGGCGGCATCCCCGAGGTGGTGGCCGACGGGCGGACCGGGCTGCTGGTGCCGCCCGGCGACCCGGCGCGCTGGCCGCGGCGCTGAACGCGCTGGTCGGCGACCCGGCCCGGGCGGCGGCGATGGGCCGGGCGGGGCGGGAGCGGGCGATGGCCGAGTTCAGCTGGCCGCGATCGCGGCGCAGACCGCGGAGCTCTACGCGGACTTGTCGCCGCGCCGGATGCCCTCCCCCGCGCCCTGAGCGGACTACTCAAGAGATGCCCGCGGGTGGGACAGGACGGGAGCATGGTGTAAATGTTCGGTATGGGCCGACACGAAGTGACCCGGGTACCCGGCCAACGACCCGTTCATGACCACGGTCGTCGTGGCGCTGCTGCTGCTGCTCGCCCCGGTCTGCGTGCTGGCGAGCGGCGTGTAGCAGCGGGCCGGTGCCTCTTGCTGTTATCAGCATTTCCGGACCGGAATCCGGCACAACGCCAGGGCGGCAAGGACAGGGCGAAGGATCACGGTTGTGTGAACGACCAGGATTCCTTCGGCTTGACCAGGGTCTTCGGCTTACAGTTAAGATACATCTTGAGTTACTCGGCGGAGGCCCGAGGAGGGCGCCATGCAGCCGTCTGGCCTGCCGGACCCGACGCGGCCCGGCTTGTCACCAGCCCACCCGCCCGTGCCGGCGGCACCCGCCCGACCGCACCCGTGGCGCCCGGACCGCCGGCGCCCGCGATCCGGGTGTCCGACGCCGACCGCGACGCGGTCGCCCAGGTCCTGCAGGCGGCGTTCGCCGAGGGCCGGCTCGACGACGACGAGTTCGACGAGCGGATGCGCTCGGCGCTGACCGCCCGGGTCAGCACCGACCTGGAGAAGCTGACCGCCGACCTGCCCGCGTCGGGCCGCCGCGGCACGGCGGCCCGGCCCCGGCCGCCGGGCAAGCCGGGCAGGTACGCGATCGCCTACAAGAGCTCGATCCGGCGCGGCGGCCGGTGGCGGGTGCCCGAGCGGTTCACCTCGGTGGTCTACAAGGGCAGCGGCTGGCTGGACCTGCGCGCCGCCGAGCTGACCGCGGCCGAGACGACGGTGCTGGCGGTGGCCTACAAGTCGCGCATCGACGTGCTGGTCCCGCCGGGCGTGCGCGTCGAGCTGGACGGCTTCGGCGTCAGCAAGGGCTGGTCGGAGCAGGAGGAGCTGGAGAGCCGCCTGCCCGCCGACGCCCCGGTCGTGCACATCCGCGGCATCGCCTACAAGGGCACCATCGAGGTCAGCACCCGGCCGCCGGGCACCGACGAGCTGCGCCGGCGGTAAGCCCCGTTACGTTTGACGAGGTCGGGATCAGGTGACTGAACCGGCCGCGGCGCCGGTGACCCGGTCGCCCCAGCGGGCGATCTCGCCGTCCAGGTCCAGCGGGGCGATCATCGCGCCGCCGTGCAGCTCGGCCGCCCAGTCCTCGGCCGGAACCCGCCACATGACCTCGAACTCGATGCCGCTCGGGTCCTTGGCGTACAGCGACTTGGAGACCCGGTGGTCGCTGGCGCCGACCAGGGCGCCGAGGGCACTGAGCCGCTGCCGGATGTCGGCCAGCTCGGCCAGCGTGCCGACCTCCCAGGCCAGGTGGTACAGGCCCAGGTAGTGCCCCTCGGGGGCCGCTGCGTCCGGCACCTCGAAGAGCCCGAGGTCGTGATCATTGGCCGAGTCCGGCGCGCGCAGGAACGCGGCCCGGCCGGGATCTCCGTGTGCACCTCGAAGCCGAGGGCGTCGGTGTAGAAGTCCACGGCCGCGGCCAGGTCGGCGACGTACAGGACCGCGTGGTTCAGTCGGCGGACGGCCATGGCAACTCCCCCATCAGGCGGCTGATATGTAGGGAAAGGCGCCGCCGCCCGCGCTCATTCCCGGCGTAGCGCCCGCGTCCCGCAGCGGGTCAGCCTGCCAGGCCGGCGCCGGCCAGCCCGGCCACCCGGGACCGGCTGAACTCGTCGTCGATGGCCACCACCGGGCGGCCGCAGGCGGCCAGCAGGGACGCGGCGATGGCGGCGCGGTAGCCGGCCTGGCAGTGCACCCAGATCTCGCCCAGCGGAATCTCGCTCATCCGGCCGCGCAGCTCGTGCAGCGGGATGTGCAGCGCCCCGTCGATGTGCCAGGCCTCCCATTCCCCGCGCCGCCGCACGTCCAGCACGATCAGCGGCCGGCGGCCCGACTCGCGGGCCAGCGCAGCGAAGTCGGCGGTGCCAAACTGCTCCAGCTCCGCCCCCGCGGCCCAGTCCTGCGGGTCGCCGGTGGCCGCCGCGGCAGGCCGGTCAATCCCGATCCGGGCCAGCTCCCGCTGGGCCGCGGCAATGTCGCCGGGCTGGCGGGCCAGCAGGGTCACCGGAGTCCCCCAGGGGATCAGCCAGCCCAGGTAGGTGGCCAGGCCGGGACCAGGGCCGAGGCCGAAGTTCAGCGTGCCGTGCAGGTGCCGGTCAGCGAATGCGGGCCGGGGCCGCAGGTCCACCACCCACTCCCCCGAGCGGATCCGGCGGCTTAGCTCCTGCGGGCCGGCTGCAGGCGGCGGGGACAGGTCGGCTGCGGGCGGCCCGGCCAGGTTGGCCGGGCCCATCTGCGCGTAGTAGGCCGGATACTCATCCAGCCCGGCCAGCGTGGTGGCGACGTACTCGGTCTCGCCCGTGGTCAGGGCCGGATTGACGCGCAGCTCGGCGGCCATCGTGGAGGCGGCGCCACCGGGCCGCAGCGCAGTGCCGGCCGGCGGGCCCGGTGACAGGCCCGGTACCGGAACCGTCGCGGGCCCGTCCAGCGGAGCGGTGGCCGAGCAGAAGCTGCCGAAGCCGTGCGTCGGGCAGATCCAGGTCGATGGCGGCAGCTCGGCGGCCAGCCGGCGGGCCGATGCGTGCTGGGCGCGGGCCAGCGCGACCTTGTGCGCGGCACCTAGCAGGTCCGGGCGGCCCGTCGACCCGGCGAGCAGGGAGCCCCCGGTGAAGACCGCCAGCACCTGATCGCCGTCCTGCAGCACGTAGGACAGGTGGGTGAAGGTGTGGCCGGGGGTGGCCAGCACCCGCAGCCGGATGGCGCCGACGTCCAGCACGTCCCCGTCGGCGACCGGAGTCCGCTCGAACGAGACCGGATCCGATCCGCTGACGACATACTGCGCGCCGGTCTCGCGGGCCAGCGCGCAGCCGCCGGTGACATAGTCGTTGTGGATGTGGGTCTCCAGGACATGCGTCACCGGCACGTCCTGCTCCCGGGCCACGGCCAGGATCCGGTCGAAGTCGCGCTGCGGGTCGATGACGATCGCCGCCGCACCGTCGGTGACCAGGTAGCTCCGGTCGCCCAGGGACGGGGTG
Source organism: uncultured Actinomycetota bacterium (assembly GCA_963780555.1). Classification (GTDB taxonomy): domain Bacteria; phylum Actinomycetota; class Actinomycetes; order Streptosporangiales; family Streptosporangiaceae; genus DASUBV01. The sequence continues at coordinate 3,853,160 of CAWACD010000002.1, forward strand.
TCGATGGCCGTGATCTGGATCATCCTGGCTTCTCCCAGCCCGCCCGGCCGCGCGCTGCCCCGGCGGCCGGCTGTGTCGGTTACCGGTTCACCTGCCCGCTGGCAGGCAGCTGAATCGGGGCCGCCCCGGGCCGGCCAGGCCGCCACCCGCGGGCCGCCAGGCCCGCACTGAGCCTGCTGTCCCGGATGGCGGGCCCGGGGCGGGTGCCGGGCCTGGCACCAGGGTGTCACTCCCCGACGGTGATGCGAGCGGCCGGGCCGGTGTAGACGCCGCGCGGCCGGATCGGGGCGCCGCGGTCGTACTCCTCCAGCGCGTGCGCGATCCAGCCGGCCGTCCGCGCCACCGCGAAGATGGCCTCCCCCGCGCCGGGCACCAGCCCGCGCCACGCTGGCCAGGGCGGCCAGCGTGAAGTCGACGTTGGGCTCGGGCAGCGCCCGGCGCCGCGCCTCGGCGACCACGGCGCGGGCCACCGCCAGCCGCGGCGAGGCGGGCGCATACTCCGGCGGTGACCTGCAGCAGCGAGGCCGATCGCGGGTCGCCGGCCGGGTACGCGAAGTGGCCGAAGCCCGGGATCCGCTGGCCGCGGCGGAGCAGGTCGCCGACCACGCGCGGCACGTCGTCGGGCGCGGCGGCCGAGCTCGAGCATGGTCTCGGCGGCCAGCGAGGCCCCGCCGTGCAGCGCGCCGCCGACCGCGCCGAGGCCGGTGGCGACCACCGCGTACGGGTCGGCCCGGACCGAGGCGGCGACCCGGGCGGCCAGCGTGGAGGCGGCCAGCTCGTGGTCGGCCAGCAGCACCAGCGCGGTCTGCACGGCCCGGGCCAGGCCCGCGGGCGGCTGGGCCGGGCTCAGCGCCCGGGTCAGCCGCCCGGCGATCGACCCCGCCGCGACCCCGGAATCCGGCCGCTGCGGTACCGGCCGGAACGTACGGTCGCTGCCGCCCCAGCAGCAGTAACCGCACGCCACGTGGTCCGGGTCGCCGCCGGCTCGCCGGCGGCCGCCGGTCCGCGGCGCGGGCAGGCAGTCGACCATGCCGGCGATCAGCGCGCGGCCGGCCGCGATCACGGCCGGCTGGTCGAGCTGCAGGCGCAGCGGGTCGGTGGCGGCCAGGGCCGGCACGATGACCTGGAGCCGCTCCAGCGGCAGGATGCGCGGCGGCAGCGCGGCCTGGGCCGCGCGCCCGACGGCCAGCGCGGCGGGCGTGGCCTGCCAGCCGCCGGCGTCGGCTGCCGGGTCGCCGCCCCACAGCAGCAGCGCGACCTCCTCGAAGCTGCGCCGGCCGGCCAGCTCCATCACGTCATGGCCGCGGTAGCGCAGGGTGCTCGGCGTGATCTCGGTCACGGCGGACTCGATGACGAGCTCGGCGCCGGCCGGAGCGCGGCGCGGGCGGCCCTTGCGGGCCAGCCGGGCGATCTCGCGCGCGTCGTACAGGCTGCCCCGGCCGCCGGGCTCCCGCCGCCGGGCCAGGACCCGCGGCTGACGTAGGCATACAGGCTGGCCGGCTTGATGCCCAGCCGCTCCGCGGCCTCGGCCGCGCCGATCCACTCGGTCATCCGCTCACCCTGCCATCCGGCGCCCGCTGTCATCCGCTTCGCGGCATCACCCGCCTCGCCGGCGGGCCGGTCACCGTGACACAATAGTTGATCAAAATCAACATTGACTATCGCTAGTAAACTAATGATCAATGCCCGATAGTCGATCGGAGCTGACCAGCGGAGGTCTGCGCCATGCCGACCGTCCATTTCCTCGATGTCACCAACCGCGACGGCGTGCAGACCGCGCGGACCGGGCTGTCCAAGTTCGGCAAGACGATGGTCAACTTCTACCTGGGCAAGCTCGGCGTGGCGCAGTCCGAGATCGGCTTCCCGTTCCTGTTCCACGAGGTGCCCTACGTGCGGGCCAACGTGGCCCTGGCCCAGGCCGGGGCGTTCGGCGACCTGCGGCTGTCGGGCTGGTGCCGGGCCATCGCGGAGGACGTGGAACGCGCCGCGCCGCTCGGGCTGGCCCACTACAACCTGTCCATCTCGACCTCGGACCAGATGATCGCGCACAAGTTCCGCGGCAAGCTGGACCGGTCCGCGATCATCAGCGAGATGACGGCGGCCGTGGCCGCGGCCCGGGCGGCGGGCGCGCAGACGATCGGCGTCAACGCCGAGGACGGGTCGCGCACCGACGACGGGTTCCTGCTGGAGTTCGCCATCGCCGCCCGGGAGGCGGGCGCCGACCGGGTCCGGTACTGCGACACCATCGGCGGCGACTCCCCGGAGCGGATCCGGGAGCGGTTCGCCCGGCTGGCCAGCGTGGTCGGCATCCCGGTCGAGACGCACTGCCACAACGACCTGGGCATGGCCGTGGCCAACTCGGTGTCCGGCGCGCTGGGCGACCTGGACGCCGGGCAGGACGCCTGGGTCAACACCTGCGTCAACGGCATCGGCGAGCGGTCGGGCAACGCCGACCTGCTGTCGTGCATCCTGGCCTTCTCGCACGCCTTCGGCGTGGCCGGCCAGGCCCCCATCGGCGACCAGCTCGACCTGTCCTGGGCCCGCCGGTTCGGGCTGTGGGCCAGCTACGCCTTCGGCCAGCCGCTGCCGCAGAACCAGCCCGGCACCGGGCGGAACGCGTTCGCCCACGAGTCCGGCATCCACGCCGACGGCGCGCTGAAGGACCGGCAGAACTACGAGCTGTACGACGACGACGCGCTCGGCCCGTTCCCGGACGACTGGTTCGCCACCCGCGGCCGGGTGGTGCTGACCGGCGAGTACGGCGGCATGGCCGGGTTCCGGCACGTCATGGACGGCCTGGGCATCGAGGTCGGCGACGACGCCGACCTGATCTTCCGGCTGGTCCAGCTCTGCGCCTCCGCGACCAGCAAGCCGCTGACCGACGACGAGCTCCGCCTGATCGCCGCCTACCCCCGCGAGCTGTCCCTGCTGTTCCCCGGCCAGCTCAGCTAACCGGATTGTCCGCATACGGGACCAGGCGCATGCTGATCCCTATGCGGACGACAATCGACTTGCCCGGAGAGCTGCTGCAGGAGGCCCGGGCACTGGCCCGGGACCAGGGCTGCACGCTGGCGGCTGTCCTGGAGGCCGCCCTGCGCGAGGCTGTCACCCGGCACCGCCAGTCCGGGCGATTTGTCCTTCCCGATGCGAGCGTGCCAGGCCGCGGCCTGACTGCTGAGTTCGCCGGAGCCGATGACGCACGGATCCGGCTGGCCGGATACGCGGCTGGCTAGCTGCCGAGCTGGCGACGGCGGCGCTGGGCCTTGAGGCGGCGGCGCTGCGCCGGGTCCAGCATGGCGTAGGCCGCCACCGGGATGCCGATGGCCAGCGCAATCAGGATGACCGGCACATACCAGGGCAGAACGATGAACAAGATGAGCCCGATGATGACGCCAGCGATACCGAACTTCATGTGGGGCGTCATGCCGGCTCCCTCCACGGAGAACCTCAGCTCTCCTGCTGGTGACGTGCCCACTCAACCACACGTCCGTCACTGAGGAAAACGACCGGGGCGTCCCCGGTGTTCCGCCCGGGGCCCGCCGGGGTTCCGCGTTTCCGCGGCGCCGGTGGTGCTGGATGATGGGACCGTCAGCGGGTGCGCTCCAGGCCGCTGGCGAGCACGCCCGCCACGGAGGCCCTGATGACACTGTCCCTGCCGGTCGATGACGCGGCCAACGAGCTGCTGTCCCGCAGCCCGCTGGCCCTGCTTATCGCCATGCTGCTGGACCAGCAGGTCCCGCTGGAGAAGGCGTTCAGCTCACCGCGCGAGCTGGTCGTGCGGCTCGGCCACGAGCCGACCGCCGAGGAGCTGGCCGGCTTCGACCCGGAGGCGCTGGCGGACATCTTCGCCCAGCGGCCCGCCCTGCACCGCTTCCCGCGCGCGATGGCCGCCCGGGTCCAGGACCTGGCCCGGCTGCTGATCGACCGTTACGACGGCGACGCCGAGCAGGTCTGGGCCACCGCCGCGGACGCCGCGGACCTGAAGGCCCGGCTGTCGCAGATGCCGGGTTTCGGCACCTATAAGGCGCAGATCACCATCGCGCTGCTGGGCAAGCAGCTCGGCGTGCAGCCAGCCGGGTGGCGCGAGGCGGCCGGGCCGTTCGGCCACGAGGGCAGCCTCGTGTCCGTCGCCGACATCGTCGATGACGACTCCCTGGCCCGGGTCCGCGCCTACAAAAAGGCAGCCAAGGCGGCCAAGGCCCCCCACTAGAACGGGGCCCGGCGCTCGGCCGGCATCGAGGCTGGCGTAGTGCCTGCCTGTTCCGCCTCGGGGCGGCAGATTCCAGCCGTGCCGTCGCGCGGTAATGTCTGAGGCCATGGCAGAGCCGCAGATTCCGCTGGAATCCTCCGCGCTGGTCCACGTCGTGCACGAGGGCTACGTCCGCGAGGACGGTGACGCCCAGCACGTCGGCGGCACCGTCACCCTGATCATCGACGGCGAGACGGTGATCATCATCGATCCGGGCATGGTGTCCTCCCGCCAGGCGCTGCTGACCGCGGTCGCCGCCCGCGGGGTCGAGCCCGGCGCGGTCACCGACATCGTGTTCAGCCACCATCACCCCGACCACACGGTGAACGCGGCGCTGTTCCCGGCTGCCCGCATCCACGATCACCAGGCCATCTACGACGGCGACCAGTGGATCGACCGCGACGCTGAGGGAGCCCGGCTGAGCCCGTCGGTGGCGCTGATCGCCACGCCCGGTCACACGCCGCAGGACATCACCACGCTGGCGGGCACCGCGCAGGGCACCATCGCCTGCACGCACGCCTGGTGGGGCCCGGACGGCCCGGCCAGCGACCCGTTCTGCACCGACGTGCCCGCCCTGGCCGCCAGCCGGGCCCGCATCCTCGCCGCGGCGGCCGTGATCATCCCCGGCCACGCGGCCTCGTTCGCGCCGGACGCCAGCACCCCGCGCTAGTTTTCCGGCGAGCTGGCGCGGCGCCTTGAGGCGCCGCCTTCCCTCGTCGCAGGCTCCTCAGTCCAGACGGCGCCGGCGCCGCGTCAGCTCGCTGTGCTTGCCCGCGAGCTCAGGCGGCGTCGCCCTTGATCGAGAACGCGGCCAGCCGGCGGGTGCACAGGGTCAGGCACACCACGGTGACCAGCACGCCCATGACCAGCGCGGTGCCGAGCCCGACGTGGGCGTGCAGCGCCGGGTTGTGCGTGATCGAGTTGGCCACCGACAGCCCGTACTGGCCGGCCGACAGCAGCCCGACGCCGGGCACCAGGTTGGCCAGCAGCCCCTCCCAGACCAGCAGGTACAGCAGGCCCGCGGCGATGGCGCGGGTAGTCAGCACCGACAGCAGCACGAACAGCGCGTTGTAGACCACCGACGCGGCCAGCGCCCCGGCGGCCAGGCCGACCGCCAGGCTGCTGGCCGGGCCCTTGGCGATCAGCGCCGCCAGGTACTCCGGGATCGCGGCGAATGCGATGGTCAGTACGGTGGCCACGACGAACTTGCTGAGCACGACCTGGGCCCGGCTCACCGGGGTGGCCAGCAGGTGCACGATGCTGCCGTCGTCGATCTCGGCGCCCAGCACGCTGGTGCCGATGATCAGCGCGGTCAGCGGGAGCACCACGCTGAAGCCGAACTGGCCCAGGAACTCCGGCGGCCAGGACCCGCTGCGGGCCACCGCCGTGAGCAGCGCCGAGATGGCGATCAGCAGGACCGCCGGGATCGCGAACAGCAGCGCCCGCTTGCGGCCCATGGTGGCGCGGAAGGTCAGCGCGATGATGAGCAGGATTCAGCACGGTCATTCCTTGCGGTCAGGACGCGAGCAGGTAGGCGAAGACGCTTTCCAGCGACTCGTCGGCGGGCAGCAGCTCGCGCAGCCGGATGCCGCTGCTCGCGGGTCAGCGCGGCGATCTGCCGGGTGAAGGTGCCGTAGTCGGAGGCGCGCACCTGCAGGCCGCGCGGCGTGAGCTCGACGCCGCTGACCGCCGGGCTGCCGATCAGCGCCGAGCCGAGCCGCCGGTCGTCGGAGGAGCGGACCAGGAACACGTGCGGCCGGCTGGTCATCAGCCGCCGGATGGCGCGGAAGTCCCCGGAGGCGGCCAGCCGCCCGCCGACGATGACCTGGATGGTCCCCGACAGCCGCTCGACCTCCTCCAGGATGTGCGAGCTGAACAGGATGACCCGGCCCTGCTCGGCCTCGGCGTGCAGCAGGTCCATCATGTGCAGCCGCTGCCGCGGGTCCATCCCGTTGAACGGCTCGTCGAGCAGCAGCACCTCGGGGTCGTGGACCAGCGCGGCGGCTACCTTGATGCGCTGCCGCATGCCCTTGGAGTAGGTCGCGATGCGGCGGTCGCTGGCCTCGGTCATCTCCACCATCGCGATGGCCCGCCGGGCCGCGCTGGCGGGGTCCGGCAGCTTGTGCAGCCGGGCGGTGGCCACGACGAACTCGGCGCCGGTCAGGAACGAGTAGACCGAGTCCCGCTCGGGCACGAGGCCGACCTGGCGAACAGGGCCGGGTTGCGCCAGCTGCGCTGCCCGGCGACGGTCAGCTCGCCGCGCGAGGGCGCCAGGAACCCGGCGATCAGGTGCAGGACGGTCGACTTGCCGGCCCCGTTCGGGCCGAGCAGGCCGGTGACCCCGGGGCCGATGGTCATCGTGATGTCGTTGACCGCGACCACGTTGCCGTACCAGCGCGTCACGCTGCCGCAGCTCGATCGCGCTGCCGCCCGGTGCCCCGTTCGGGCTGGCTGTGGCGGTCATGGCAGGCCTCCCGGCTGCTTGCGGGGCGCTCACGCGACGCCCATCTTCCGGTACCGGGCGATCAGGCCGCCCGCGCCGATGACCAGGAACACCACGAACATGACCCCGTAGGCCGGCCCGTAGCTGGCCGGGGTCGGGAACCTGGCCGGGCGTCGTGCCGCCGAGCCACTGCCGGAGTCCATCCAGAACGGTGAACGGGCTGATCAGGCCGGCCAGCCGGGCCAGGGCCAGGGAATGGGCCTGGCTGCCGCCGAAGTTCGCCCTGCCCGATGTGGATCAGCAGGCTGGCCAGCGTCCAGGTCAGGAAGAAGAACACCGCCGCCGCGCCGGTGGCGAACGCGCGGCGGCCGCTGAAGGAGGCCAGCAGCAGTCCGAGCCCGGCCAGCACCGCGGCCCAGGCCACCCCGAGCAGCAGGCCGGGAATCAGCGCCCGGGTCTGCGCCCAGACGGCGCTGCCGCCGTGCACCTGGGTGACGGTGCCGAGGTAGAGCAGCAGCAGCGGGACCTCGACCATGATCAGGCAGCGCGAGGAAGAACGCGGCCAGCTTGGCCACCGGGTAGTCGATCCGGCGGATCGGCCGGGCGAAGTACAGCGGCAGGATGTGGCTGCGCAGGTCACGGGAGACCAGCTCGGGGGCCTGGGCGGCGATGAACAGCAGCAGCACCAGGATGCGCAGCCCCGGCACGTAGGTGTCGTAGCTGAACTGCCGGGTGTGGTCGCTGGACAGCGCGACGATGGCGGCGTTGATCACCGCGGGCAGGCACATCAGGACGAAGGCCAGGATCGGGATGATCTTGGCCTTGATGCCGCGGCCGACGCCGAAGGCGGCCCGCAGGCTGTACCAGGTCAGGGCCCGGACGATGGCGGCCCGGCCGAGACGCGTCCCGGCGTAGGAGCGGTAGCCGATGTCATGGATGACCCCGTCGGCGGCCGGCAGGCCCGGCCCGGCGGCACTCGCGCTAGCGGACATCAGCGTCTCCTGTCGGCTGCGCGGCGGTCGCCGCGTCGTCCCGGAACAGCTCCTCAAGCCGGTGCCGGCGCTGCTCCATCCGGGTCAGCGGCAGGCCCAGGTCCACGATCGCGTCCCGGACCACGTCGTAGGTCTGCTCGCCGGCCAGCTGCACGGCCAGCCCGCGCTGATGGCGGGCCGGGGCCAGCCCGCGGCTGGCCAGCTCGACGGCCAGCTTCTCGGTCCCCTCGTCGACCTCGATCAGCAGGATCTGGCTGACCCCGGTGACCGAGCTGATGGTGTCGGCGCGCAGCAGCCGCCCGGCCTCGATGGCGACCAGGTGGTCGCAGATCTGCTCGATCTCGCCGAGCAGGTGCGAGGCGACGACGATGGAGATGCCGAACTCGGTGCCGATCCGCGCGATCAGCTCCAGCATCTGGCTGCGGCCGGCCGGGTCCAGGCCGTTGGTCGGCTCATCGAGCAGCAGCAGCCGCGGGTCGCCGGCCAGCGCCTGGGCCAGCTTGACCCGCTGCTTCATGCCGGTGGAGTAGGTGCCGATCTGCCGGTACCGCTCCTCGTACAGGCCGACGTGCCGCAGCGAGTCGGCGGCGCGCTCCTTGGCCGCGGTCGCCGGCAGGCCCGACATCCGGCCCAGGTGAGTCACGAACTCCGTGGCGCTCAGGTCGCGCAGGCAGGCAGTCGTGCTCGGGCATGTAGCCGGTGATCGCGCGGATCTGCATCCCGGCGGTGGCGCAGTCGTGCCCGAGCACCGCGGCCTTGCCGCTGGTCGGCTCGAGCAGCCCGAGCAGGATCTTGATCAGGGTGGACTTGCCGGAGCCGTTAGCCCCGACCAGGCCGGTCACGCCCGGCGCGACGGCCACGGTCAGCTGGTCGAGCGCGTTGACCGTGCCGCCGTAGCGCTTGGACAGCGCCGCCGCCTCGATCACGGCGCCGGCCGGGGGCGGGCCCGGCCGGGGGCGGCCGGGCCCGGTGGCACCGGCCGCATGCTGTGCGGACACCTTGTCTCCCGTGGTAGAGGTTCGCCCCGTGGGTGCTGATGGCCCCTCAGCCTTCACGATCCGATGGCCGGCTGTCATCAGCCGCGAGGATGACCCGTATCCCCCGCGAGGTAGGGTCTCCGGGTCTACCACGGTCGCCCCGGCCGCTGGATGGTTTCGCCGGGAAAGTCCCGGCCGCCTCGGGCGGCGCGCGGGCGGCGCCATAAACTGCGCACCGAGGCGGCGCAGGGAGGACCACGGACGTGGCAAGCGGTCAGCCGCAGGCTGGTGACCAGGGCCGGGCAGCCCGGATCGCGCTGGCTGCCGTGCTGCTGTGCGTCGCCGCGGCCGGGGTCCGGGCCGTGGTCCCGGTCGCCAGCTGGACGGCCGGGCCGTGGCGGCGGCATGGCCTGGTGGTCGGCATCGTCCTGGAGGCCGTGCTGCTCGTGCTGCTGGCCGCAGTAGAGGTGCGCCGGCGCCGGTACCCGCACTCCGGCCAGCCCGCCGACCGGCTGCGCGCCCTGCTGCGGGTGGTGCTGCTGGCGGGCGTGATCTCCATTCCGGTGCTGGTCCTGATCAACGCGGCCGGGCAAGCTGCCGCCGCCGCACGCGCGGCCGCACCTGCCGCGGCTGCGGCCGGGGCTCCACCTGGGCACGGCCCGCCCGCACGTGGGCTCAGCAGGCGGCGGCCACACCGACCTGACCCTGTTCGCGTATATCGCGCTGCTGGTGGTGCTGGCGGCCGCGGTGGCCGGCTGCATCGTCTGGCTGCGCCGCCGGGCCGCCCGGCAGCCCTGGGAGGACATCACCGACCCGGGCGACGACGAGGAGTCAGCCGGGCAGCTGCGCGCCGCGGTGGCCTCCGGCCAGGCGGCCCTGGGCGAGATCGATGACGCGCGGCTGGCCATCATCGCGTGCTACGCGGCCATGGAGCGCAGCCTGGCCCGGGCGGGCGCGGAGCGCGGGGCGGCGGAGACACCCGATGAGCTGCTGGACCGGGCCGCCGGGGCCGGGCTGGTGCAGGGCGCGGAGGCCGGCCTGGCTGACGATCCTGTTCTATGAGGCGCGCTTTTCCACCCACCCGCTGCCGGCCGCACCGGCGGGACGAGGCCCGCTCGGCGCTGGCCGTGCTGGCCGAGCGGCTCGACGCCGCCGCGCGCCGCGAGGCCGCGGCCGCTGCCGCCGACGCGGCGGCCGCCGACGCCGGGGGGCGGCCGTGAGCCAGGGCGGCTGGCGGGAGGCCGGCCCGGAGGTGGCGATCGCCGTCGCTACGGTCGGGGCCCTGGCCGTGACGGCCCTGGCCTTCGCCGGCGCCGCCGCGGCGGTGCTGGTATTCGCCGGGGCAGGCGCAGCCGCGCTGCTGGCGATCCGCAGCTTCGCCCCGGACGGCGAGGTGCCGGGCCCCGAGCCGGATGAGGCGCCGCTGCGGTCCGGCCAGACCAGCCTGATCCGGTTCTGGCGGCGGCGGGCCGGGGTGCAGGCCGCCGTCCAGACCATGACCGGCTACGACCTGGAGCTGCGCGGCACGCTCCAGCACCTGCTGGCCGCCCGGCTCGCCGAGCGGCACGGCATCAGCCTGTACGACGACCCCGGCGAGGCGCGGCGGCTGCTGGCCGCGGCAGGCGGTGACCGGCTGTGGTTCTGGCTGGACCCGGCCCGGCCGGCCGTGACCGACCAGGGCAAGTCCGCCGGGATCCCGCCGCGCACGCTGGCGGCCATCATCGACACAACTGGAGCACTGTGACCGAGCAGACCCAGACCTGCACGCCGGCCGAGGCCGCCAAGCGCTGCGCCGACGTGCTTGATGAGGTCGAGCGCGCAGTGGTGGGTCACCGGCCGGGCCTGGAGCTGGTGCTGACCGGCATCCTGGCCGGCGGGCACATCCTGCTGGAGGACCTGCCGGGACTGGGCAAGACGCTGACGGCGCGGTCGTTCGCCCAGGTGCTGGGGCTCAGCTTCAACCGCATCCAGTTCACCCCCGACCTGCTGCCCTCCGACGTGGTCGGCGCGCCCATGTACGACCAGCGGACCGGCGAGATGGTGTTCCGGGCCGGGCCGGTCTTCACCCAGCTGCTGCTGGCCGACGAGATCAACCGCACGCCGCCCAAGACGCAGGCCGCGCTGCTGGAGGCCATGGGCGAGGGCCAGGTCAGCATGGACGGGGTGACCCGGCCGCTGCCGCAGCCGTTCGTGGTGCTGGCCACCGACAACCCGATCGAGTACGAGGGCACCTACGAGCTGCCCGAGGCTCAGCTGGACCGGTTCCTGATCCGGCTGCGGCTGGGCTACCTGAGCAAGGCCGACGAGATCGCGATGCTGGCCCGGCGGCTGGACCGCAAGACCGAGAATGCCGAGCTGCGCCAGGTGGTGACCGCCGCCGAGCTGCTGGCCATGCGCGAGTCGCTGGAGCAGATCGAGGTCTCGGCTGACCTGCTCGACTACGTGGTCTCGGTGGTCACCGCGACCCGCGAGCACCCGCAGGTTCAGGTGGGCGCCAGCCCGCGCGGGGCGCTGGCGCTGGTCCAGCTGGCCCGCGGCCGGGCCCTGCTGCAGCAGCGTGACTACGTGATCCCCGACGACGTCAAGGCCGTGGCGGTGCCGGCCCTGGCGCACCGGATCACGCTGCGCCCCGAGCTGTGGGTCCGCCAGGTGAGCCCGGATGACGTGGTCGCCCGGCTGCTGACCGGGGTGCCCGTGCCGCGCACCGACCCGACGGCCGCCACGTCGTGACCGCCGGACCGGCTAGCCCGGCGCGGCCCGCCGGGCCGGGTGCCCTGGCGGGCCCGGCGCCGGGCACCGCGGGCGCGGCGGCCGGGCAGTCCTGCCCGGTGCTGTGGAGCCTGTCCGCGCACGCGCGGCGGCTGCTGACGCTCGCGGCGGCGGGCCTGGCGCTGGCCCTGGTGACCGGCCGCCCGGAGTTCGCCGGGGTGGCCGCCCCGGCGGTGCTGCTGCTGGCCGGCTGGCCGGCCCGGCGGCCAGCCCGGGTCATGGTCGCCGCGCGGGTGACCGCCCAGCAGCTGGTGGAAGGCGAGCAGGCGGCCATCGTGGTGCAGGTCAGCGGGCACGGTGACCTGGCCATCCAGGCCACCATCACCGCGGCCGAGGCGTTCGAGGCCGGTCCCGGCGCCGAGCGGCGGGCGGGCGACAGCGCGGCGCTGCGGGTCCCGTTCCGGGCGCGGCAGTGGGGCGTGCGGCGGGTCGGCCGCCTGGAGATCGTGCTGCGGGACCGGTTCCGGCTGTGGGAAGGCCGCCTGGGGTTCACGCTGCCGCGGGTGGACTGCCATCCGCGGCCGGCCCAGCTGCGCGGCCGGATCGTGCTGAGCCGGCTGCCGAGCCGGCTGGGCGAGCATCCCTCCCGCGCGGCGGGCGAGGGCATCGAGTTCGCCGGGGTCCGCCAGTTCGTGCCCGGCGACCGGCAGCGGCGGATCAACTGGCCCGCCACGACGCGAACCGGCACGGTGCAGCTGAACACGTTCACGGCCGAGCGGACCCAGAACATCGTGGTGCTCGCGGATGCGACGGCCAGCGTCGGCGAGCCGGGGGCAACGTCACTGGACCTGGCGTTCCGGGCGGCGGCGGGCACCATCGGCTGCTACCTGGCGGCCGGTGACCGGGTCGGCCTGATCGTCTACGCCGACCGGCTGAGCTGGATCGGGCCGGGGCTGGGGCGGCGGCATTTTCACCGGCTGATGGACCTGCTGCTGGGCAGCAAGCCGGGCTGGGAGCTGAGCGCGGCCCTGACCCGGCTGCCGAAGGCGGCTCTGCCGCCGGGGGCGCTGATCCTGGTCTTCAGCCCGCTGCTGCACCCGCGGCTGGTGGAGGCGCTGCGGGATCTGCGCGAGCGCGGCTTCAGCGTGCTGGTGGTGGACGTGCTGACCGCGGCGCCGACGGCCCGGTCGAGGGACCGGGTGGCCGGCCTGGCCCGGCGGATCTGGCGGCTGGAGCAGCAGGCGATCCGGTTCTCGCTGACCGAGCTGGGCATCCCGGTGGTGCACTGGGACGGCCAGCAGAGCCTGGACGAGCCGCTGGCTCCGTATACCCGCCGGGTCATGCTGGCCGGCCAGCGATGACCGGCCCCGCGGACCGCCCCGCCGGCCAGCCGGGCAGGCCTGCCCTGCTCAGCGGCCCGGCGCTGGGACGGCTGCGCGGCACCGCGACGGCCGGCCTGCTGGCCGCGGTCATGATCGCCTGGGCGGCGATCCCGGCGGCCGGGGCGCGGCCCGGCACCCGGATCACCGTCATCATCGCCGTGCTCAGCGCCGTCGCCAGCCTGGGCCAGCTGGCCACCGCGGACCTGACGGTGGGCGGTCAGGCGTTCGACTCGCTGCCGGTGCGGTTCGCGGCGCAGCTCGTCCTGCTCACCCGGATGCTGCCCTGGTCAGAGATCATGATCGTGGCGGTGCTGGTCCTGGAGGCGCTGCACCGCTCCCGGCCCTGGCACACCGGGGTGCTGGGCGTCGCCGTGCTGGCCTACCTGCTCGCCGTGCACCTGACCGAGTCCGGCGCCCGGCCGCGCACCCTGGCCGCTCAGCTGCCGGTGCTCGCCGCCGGCCTCGGGCTGCTGGTCCTGGCGGTGGCCGCGGCGGCGCTGCCGCAGCCCGGCGGGCTGCCGGGCGAGCTGCTGCGGGCCTCGGCGGTCGCGGCTGCGGTCGTCGCCGCCGCGCTGGCGCTGCCGGTGGCCCGCCGCTAGCCGCAGACAAGGCGACGGATCCTGGTCGTGGCCACGACCAGGATCCGTCGCCTTACCCGAATCCTTCGAGCTGAGAAGCCAGCCTGAGCGCCGGCTGCACTTACCGGCCGGCGGCGTAGCCCTGCATGCCGCGCGGGTTGGCCCCGGCGTAGAGGAAACCGCCGTCGCGGGCCACGGCGCTGACCCGGCCCAGCGACCAGGCCGGCCGGATGTCCAGCTCGTGGCCGCGGCGCCGCAGGTCCTCGATGACCTGCGGGTCGGTGCGCGCCTCCACCGACAGCGACCGGGGCGCCGCGCCGCGCGGGTAGAACGAGGACGGCATGTGGTCGTTGTGGAAGGCCGGGAAGTCGATCGCCTCCTGCAGGTTCATCCCGAACACCGCGTGGTTGAGGAACACCTGCAGCGTCCACTGGTCCTGCTGGTCACCGCCGGGCGTGCCGAAGCCCAGGTAGGGCTGGCCGTCGCGCAGCGCCAGGCTCGGCGACAAGGTGGTGCGCGGGCGGCGGCGCGGCGCCAGCGAGCTGGCGAAGCCCGGCGTCAGCGCGAACATCTGGCCCCGGGTCGTCAGGCAGAAGCCCAGGCCGGGGATGACCGGCGAGCTGTGCAGCCAGCCGCCGCTGGGCGTGGCGGCGACGACGTTGCCGAACCGGTCGGCTACATCCAGGTGGCAGGTGTCGCCGGGACCCAGCTCCGGCGCGGCCAGGCCGGCGGTGGGCTCGCCGACACCGGCGCTGGCCGCGTCGGTGCGCGCCGAGTACGGGCGGGTGCCGTTGCCGGCCGCCTGGCCGAACGCCGCGAGCGCGTAGCCCGGCAGCCGGCCCTGCTCCCCGGCCGGGGCGCCGGGCCGCAGCTCACCCGACGACTGGCCGGTGATGAGCGCCCGCCGCTGCGCGGCGTACTCCGCCGACAGCAGCGCCGCCAGCGGCACCTCGCTCTGCCGGGGATCGCCGTAGAACGCCTCCCGGTCAGCGAACGCCAGCTTGGACGCCTCGGTGACGGTGTGGATGAAGTCGGCGCTGCCCGCGCCCATGCCCTCCAGGTCATAGCCGTCCAGCAGGGCCAGCTGCTGCAGGAACACCGGGCCCTGGCCCCACGGACCGGTCTTGCACACCGTCAGCCCGCGGAAGTCCAGGGTGACCGGCTCCTCCTGGCTGGACCGCCAGCTGGCCAGGTCGTCGCCGGTGAGCACGCCGCGGTGCCGCTCCCCGGTCGAGTCCATGACCTCGGTGCCGGTCACGTAGGCAGCGATAGCCTCGGCCACGAACCCCTCGTACCAGGCCCGCCGGGCGGCCTCGATCTGCGCCTCGCGGTCGCTGCCGGCCGCCTCGGCCTCGTCGAGGATCCGGGTGTACACATCGGCGATGGCCGGGTTGGCGAACCGCGCGCCGGCGGCCGGGACGCCGCCGCCCAGGTAGACCTGCGCCGAGGTCGGCCAGTGGTCGCGGAACAAGCGGCCACCGACTCGACGGCCGAGCTCGCGCTGGCCAGCATCGGGTAGCCGTCGCGGGCGTAGCCGATGGCGTACTCCAGCACGTCCCGGGGGCGCATCGTGCCGTGCCGCTGCAGCAGCAGCATCCAGGCGCCGAACGCGCCGGGCACGCAGGCGGCCAGCAGGCCGGTGCCGGGCACCAGGTCCAGGCCGAGGCTGGTGTAGGACTCCAGCGTGGCGGCCGCCGGCGCCGGCCCCTGGCCGTCGAGCACGAACGGGGCGTCCTCGCGCACGTCGTAGCCGATCACGGGCACCTCGCCGCCGGGGCCGTTCAGGTGCGGCTCGACGACCTGCAGCACGAAGCCCACGGCGACCGCCGCGTCGAAGGCGTTGCCGCCCTTTTCCAGCACGGCCATCCCGGCCGCGGTGGCCAGCCAGTGCGTCGAGGCAACCATGCCGAACGTGCCGGCGAGCTGCGGCCTGCTGGTGAAGGGTGTGCGGTAGGTCCCAATACTGCCGGGCACGTGCGCCTCCTTGCGGTGCTGCGATGCGGAAATCCGGGGGGAATGTCCTGTCCTGACGGTAGCGACCCGGCCCCGGGCTCGTCAGGAGGGGGCCCCCGCTCCGGCGGCCGGCGCCGGGTCGCCCGCGATCCTGCCGGGCCGGTTTGCGCCCGGTGAGATCCTGATGCTGTCCCGCGTGTCGGCTTGCCGGGACCGGGCCGGTGCCCGGTAGTGATGTGCTGCCAGATCGTCCGCCGATGTGAAGGAATGCCGATGGCTGCTCCGCTGACCCCCGCCCGGCGCACGCTCGCCGTGGCTGCGCTCGCCTGTGCCGCCGGGCTGGCCGCCGGCTGCAGCTCGGGAGGCAGCCCGTCGGCCGGCGCCGCCCCGACCGTGACGGTCACGAGCACGCCGCCTGCCAGCGCTGCCGCGCCGGCCAGCGGATCAGCCGGCACCAGCGGGTCATCCGGGACCGGCGGCGCCACGGGCGGCACCGGCGGCGCCGCCGCGTGCACGACCGCCGGGCTCAAGGTCAGCACCGGAAAGGGCAACGGCGCGGCGGGCAGCGTGATCGTGCCGCTGGAGTTCACCAATACCGGCACGGCGAGCTGCACGCTATTCGGCTACCCCGGCGTCTCCTTCGTCACCGGCGCCGGCGGCAGCCAGCTCGGCGCGTCCGCGGGCGAGGACCCGGCGACACCGCGGCAGCAGATCACGCTCGCGCCGGGCGGCTCGGCGCACGCGCTGCTGCAGGTGGCCGTCGCGCAGAACTTCCCGCCGGCCAAGTGCAAGCTGACCACCGCGCACCTGCTGAAGGTCTACCCGCCCGGCCAGACCGCCCCGCTGTACGTCAGCTATACGTCAGCGACGTGCGCTAACCCGTCCAAGGCGGTCCGCACGCTCATGGTGCAGACAGTGCAGCCCGGAGCGGGAGGATCCTGACAGCCGAACAACCGGGGCCGTCAGATCTGCGTCGTACCTTACAGAGCCGTTACCCCAGGCGGCTGCTATGAGAAGGCGGCACCCATGACGCTCTTTTCACCCCCCGAGGTCAGATTCTCCCAGCTCATAACGCAGCTCAGGAACTCGGTGCAGGCCGCCGACCCGGCCCGGCGCCGGGCCCTGGCGGCGGCCGCGGCCTTAGCCGCCGCCGGGCTGGTCACCGCCGGGTGCGCCAGCCCGGCCGGGCACCTGCACGCCGATCGCCGGCCGGGCGCGCACCGGGTCGGCGCCAGCTCCAGCAGCCCGCCGCACGCGGCACCGACCGTGGTGCCGTCCACCACCCCGGCCGCGCCGCGCTCCTCGCGGCCCGCGACGCGGTCACCATCGCCCGCGCCGGCGCCGGTCGCCGCGCCAACCGGCCCGCCCGGACCTGGCGGGTCGGCGGGCGCCGCCCCGGCACCGTGCGCCGCGACCGCGCTGCAGGTCAGCGTCGGCGGCGCGAACGGCGCGGCGGGCAGCATCTACTACCCGCTGGACTTCACCAACATCTCGGCGGCCAGCTGCGTGCTGTACGGCTACCCCGGCGTGTCGTTCGTGACCCGGCCGGGCGGCGGGCACCTCGGCGGCGCGGCAGCCCGCAACGCCACCTTCGCACCCGCCCCGGTGACGCTCGCCCCCGGCGCTGTCGCGCACGCCTCCGTGCAGGTCGTCGTCGCAGCGAACTACCCGGCCCGGATGTGCAAGCCGGTCACCGCGCACTGGCTGCAGGTCTACCCGCCCGGCTCCTACGACCCGCTGTACGCCAGCCTGACCGCGGCGACCTGCACCGGGCGGATCCCCGGCGGCAGCACGCTGGGGATCTACGTGGTCAGGCCGGGAGCCAACGGCCCATAGCGGCGGCGGCGGGCAACATTTGCGTCACGGCACGGGAGCCCCGAACAACCCCGGGCCGGCGCGGCGGCGTCGTACCAGTCGAGGACCCGGGCGGCCAGGAGAGGCGACGCTGATGAGCACAGGCATGCCGGGCAGTGGCCGGCGACCCAGGACCCTGCCGCTCGCCGTCGCGGCCGGGGCAGCGGCCGCGGCGGCCATGGCGCTGGCCGCCTGCGGCTCGGTGCAGGCGGGTGCCGCCGCGCACGCCCGGGCCAGCACCGCGCAGGCCGGCCAGGCCGGCTCTGCCGCGGGCAGCACCAGCCCCGCCGCGGCCGCCAGCACCCCGGCCGCCACCGCCACGTGCCCGACCGCGGGCCTGAAGGTGGTGCTGGACACCGCGGCGGCCGGGGCCGCGGCCGGCACCTACTACGTGCCGCTGGACTTCACCAACACCACCAGCAAGCCCTGCCAGCTATCCGGGTTCCCGGACGTCGCGCTGGCCGCCGGGGCAGCCGGAGCGCAGATCGGGCCGCAGGCCGCCGCCGACCGCTCGGTCTCCGCGGCCACGGTGCGGCTGGCCCCGGGCGGTACCGCGCACGCGTGGCTGCAGATCGCCGATGCCGCCAGCTTCCCGGCGAGCACCTGTCATCCGGTCATGGCGGCCGGGATGCGCGTGCAGGCACCCGGCAGCCGGGCCGCCAGCTACGTGCCGCACCGCCTGCCTGCCTGCAAGGCGGCCCGGCGCTCCGGCCAGATCCTCACGGTCCACCCGGTCCAGCCGGGCCGCGCCCGGCGGGGCACCGCCTAGCACCGCTCCCGCGCGAGACCGCCCACGCAGCGGCTCACCTCGCCCCAGGACTCCGCGGCCGCCTGCCGGACGCGGAACGCAGGAAACCCTGAGCCCGCCGGGCCCGGGGCAGGACCCGCATCCGGCCCGCCGGAAGCGGCGCAGCACAGCAGGACCCGCGGCCGCAGTCCCGGCCGCGGGCGCGATCACGGCGATCGCCCGGCGGGGGACCCAGCCCGGGCGGACCGCCGGCAACCGGCCCGCCGCTCCGGCGCGGGCCATGGGCCCTGAGCCCAGAAGGGGGCATATTGATGAAGCTCGGACTCCGTGCGGCCAGTCACGCCGTCACTGGCACCGCGCTGATGTGCGCGGCGGCACTGCTGCCGGGAACTGCGCTGGCAGCCGCCGCCTCGCCGGTCAAGCCGGGAGTTGTCACGGCCGCGGCGGCCGGCGCGGTGCTGGCGGAACTGACAGCCAGCTCGCATACGAGCAGCTCGCCGGCCAGCCGGACGCCGGCCAGCACCGCGACCACCAGCCGGGGCAGCACGCACGCAGGCCAGCCAGCCTGGAACCTGCCGCGCTGCAAGGCCTTCCAGACCGAGATCTGGATGGGCATCCCGGGCTCGGGGGCCGCGGGGACGATCTTCTACCCGCTGCAGTTCACCAACATCAGCAAGCACGCCTGCAAGATCTGGGGCTTCCCCCGGGTCATCGCCAAGGGCAAGCACGGGAAGATCGGCAAGGCCGCACGCCACACCGGCAAGGTGCATGTCGTCGAGCTGTGGCCGGGCCAGACCGCGCACGCCCACCTGGGCATCATCGAGGCCGGCAACGTGTGCAGTAAGCCCATCTGGTCGTTCGGGCTGAAGGTGCGCGCTCCGCACCAGGGTAAGTCCACGCTGATCCCGTACAGCTTCCAGGCGTGCCGCCACCAGCGCGTCCTGGTCGTCAGTGCGGTGCACAAGGGCGTCGGCATCCCGTAACCGGGAACTGCCCGCCCCGGGAGGGCTGCCGGTCACCGCTGACCGGCAGCCCTTCCGCCTGCCGGGCCCCCGGCTGGCCGGCCCGACCGCGGCGCTGGTGACCAGGCAGCGGGCATGCGGCCAGGGCGCGATAACGTGCCGGGCATGGATGAGCTGACTCCGCGGCTGCGTGCCGTGTGCGACCTGCAGCTGCCGAGTGCCCGCGAGTACAGCGGCCGGCACGAGTACGACGGCCAGGTCCAGGACCTGTCCCGGGCCGGGGTCAGCGCCGCGCTGGCCCGGCTGGACGCCGCGGGGCGCGACGAGCCGCCGCTGGCCGATCCGCATGACGAGGCCCAGCTGGCCGCCGCCGCGGCGGCGACCCGGGTGGTCTTCGCCGACCTGGAACTGCACCGCCGTGATCCCGGCCTGCACCTGGCCAGCCTGGATCTCGCCTGCTACGACCGGGACTACGCGCCGCAGGCCGACCGCGACCAGGCGCGCCGTCAGCACCTGGCCGCCTGGCCGCAGGCCATCGACGCCGCGCTGGATGCCCTGGACCAGGTCAGCGCACCGGTGGCCGAGGCGCTGCGGGACGCGATCGGCGGCCTGGCGGCCGGCATCCCGGCCGACGCCGGCGAGGACGCCCGGGCGGCGGCGCTGGCCGCGCATGCCCGGCTGGCGGCCCGCATCGAGGAGGCCGCCGTCACCGGGAACCCGGATGCCGCGCTCGGCGGCCCGGCCCTGACGGCGCTGATGAGCAGCGCCGAGGCAACGCCGGTCGACCTGGCCCGGCTCAGCGAGCGGACCGACGCCGAGCGGGACCGGCTCACCGGGCGGCTGGCCGGCAGCTGCGCGCAGATCGACCCGGCGCGGCCGGCCCTCGAAGTCGCCCGCGCCCTGGTCCGCGACCACCCGGACGCCGACGGCGTCATCGCGGCGGCGCGCGTGTGGACCCGGCGCGCCATCGACTTCACCGCCGAGCACGACCTGGTGCCCTACTCCGACGGCGAGTGCCTGGTCGGCCTCGCGCCCGAGTCGCGGCGCTGGGCGATGGCGATGATGTCACCGGCCGCGCCCGGCGAGCCCGAGGGACCGTCCTGGTACCACATCACCCCGCCGGACCCGGGCTGGCCCGAGCACGAGATCGAGGAGTGGCTGGAGGTCTTCAGCGACACCACGCTGCCCGGCATCACGGTGCACGAGGTAGCGCCCGGCCACTTCTCGCACGGCCGGGCCATCCGCCGGGCCGCCACCCCGGTCCGCCGCACCCTGCATTCGGAGGCGTTCGTCGAGGGCTGGGCGCACTACGCCGAGGAACTGTGCGTGGAGGAGGGATTCTGCGCCGATGACCCGCGGTTCGCCGTCGGCGTGTGGCTGGAGGCGCTGGTCCGGGTGACCCGGCTGGCCTGCGCGATCGGCGTGCACACGGCCGGGATGACGGTCGCTGAGGCGGCCCGCCGGTTCGAGACCGACACCCACCTGACCGGCTCGGCCGCCCTGTCAGAGGCGCGCCGGGCGACCTTCGACCCCACCTACGGCCGCTACACGTGGGGCAAGCTGGAGATCATGGACCTGCGCGAGCGGGCCCGCAAGGAGTGGGGCGCCAGCTTCACGCTCAAGCGCTTCCACACCGCCCTGCTCGACCTGGGCTCGCCGCCGCTGGGCCTGCTGGGCACCGCCATCGACCGCGGCTAGCCGGCCGCGGCGGTCCGGCCGGACTGGCGGGGGCGGCGGCAGGCCAGCAGGACGGCAGACGCTAGCCCGCCAGGTCGCCGGGGACGACCATGCCCGTCTCGTAGGCGAGGATGACCGCCTGCACCCGGTCGCGCAGGCCCAGCTTGGCCAGCAGGTGCCCGACGTGCGTTTTCACCGTGGCCTCGCTGACCACCAGGCCGGCGGCAATCTCGGCGTTGGTCCGGCCGCGGGCCAGCAGCAGCAGGATGTCGCGCTCGCGAGCGGTCAGCGACGCCAGCCGGGCGGGCGACGGCGTGGTCTCCGGCGGCCGCCGGGCGAAGGCCTCGATCAGCCGCATCGTCACCGACGGCGCCAGCAGCGCATCGCCGGCCGCCACCCGCCGGACCGCCGCGATCAGGTCGTGCCGCGGCGCGTCCTTGAGCAGGAAGCCGCTGGCTCCCGCGCGCAGCGCCTCGTACACGTAGTCGTCGAGGTCGAAGGTGGTGAGCATCACCACGCGCGGCCCCGCCGACCGGTCGCCGCCAGTGATCTGGCGGGTCGCCTCCAGCCCGTCCATCTCCGGCATCCGGACGTCCATCAGCACCACGTCGGGGGCCTGCGCGGCCGCCGCGGCGACGGCCTGGACTCCGTTGCCGGCCTCGCCGACGACCTCAATGCCGCCGGCCGCCTCGAGGATGACGCAGAAGCCGGACCGGACCAGCTCCTGGTCGTCCACGACCAGGACGCGGATCGGGTCGGGTCCGGTGCCGGCGCTCATCAACGGGGCAGCCTAGCGGTGACCGCGAATCCGCCGCTGCCGGTGGGCCCGACCGTGAGGGTGCCGCCGCAGGAGGCCACCCGCTCGGTGATGCCCGCCAGCCCGTACCCGCCCGGCACCGCCGCTGGCGGCGCCGGGCCAGCGCCGGCTCCGCCGGCCTGAGCCGCTTCCCGGCCGGCCCGGGGCGCTCCCCCGCCGCGCCCGGGCCGCTGTCGGTGACCGAGACCGTGACGTGGTCCGGCTGGTAGCAGATGGCCACCGTCGCGCGCGCCGCCGCCGAGTGACGCACGGCGTTGGTCAGCGCCTCCTGCACGATCCGGTAGGCGGTCAGCTCCACCCCCGGCGCCAGCTCGCCGGGGCTGCCCGCGATGTCCAGGTCCACCTGCAGGCCCGCGCCGCGGACCTGCGCCAGCACGGTGTCCAGGCCGGCCAGCGACGGCGACGGCGCCGCGTGCGGCTGCTCACCGGGGCCGCGCAGCACCCCCAGCAGCCGGCGCAGCTCCACCAGCGCCTGCCGGGCCGTGTCGCCGATGATCTCCACCGACCGGCCCGCCGCGGCCGGCTGACCGGGCAGCAGCGAGCCGGCCGCCTCGGCCTGCACCGCCATCAGGCTGACGTGGTGCGCCACGACGTCATGCAGCTCGCGGGCGATCCGGGTCCGCTCGCGCGCCGCCGCCAGCGCCGCCTGCCGGTCCCGCTCGGTCTCCGCCCGGGCGGCCCGCGCCTCGACCTCGCTGAGGTAGGCGCGCCGGGTCCGGCTCAGCAGGCCGGCCATCCCGGCCGCGGCGAAGATGAACAGCTGCACGAACAGGTCGTAGGGCTCGGTGTGGCCGGGCAGTGTCTGGGACTGGATGATGCCGGCCAGCAAGATCGCGCTGATCGCCCACCGCCAGCGGGCCGAGGAGCGCTCCATCACGGTGAAGTAGGCGATGGCCGGGCCCAGCGGCAGCGGCGCGAAGCCGAATCCCAGCTGGTCAT
Organism: uncultured Actinomycetota bacterium; assembly: GCA_963780555.1. GTDB lineage: Bacteria > Actinomycetota > Actinomycetes > Streptosporangiales > Streptosporangiaceae > DASUBV01. The sequence goes on from CAWACD010000002.1 coordinate 3,875,440, forward strand.
ACACGGCGCGCGGGACGCCCAGGGCGAACAGCACCGCGACCGGCTGGTAGCGGCGGAAGGTCAGCGGCAGCACCTGCAGGACCAGCAGGAGCAGCGCCGCGGGCAGCGGGCGCAGCTGGCTGGCGTACGGCAGCGCGGTGCCCACGTTGAGCGCGGCCAGCCCGATGGCCAGCAGCAGGTCCTGCTGCCATGCCGGGAACGCGGCCGCCCGGGCCGCCAGCCTGTTCACCCGCTGATCGTAAGGCGGCCCGCCGCAGCCGGGATCCCCCGCGCGGCTGATCCTCGCTCTCCCCCGCCAGGCGGAGAACGGCTCCGCTGCCGGGGCCAGGCGGGCCGCCGGGGGGAGCGCCAGGTTCAGCCCGGCGGCCGGCGCGATCGATCACGATCTCCCGGCACGATGCCGTCATGACCTCCCTCCCCCTGCCCCGGGCCCTGTCCCCCGCTGACCCGGCGGCCGAGGCGCCCGCCGGGCAGCGCGCTCCGGTTCGCTGGATCGCGCTGATCGCCGCCGCCGCCTTCGCCCTGGAGATGGCCGTCGCCGCGCGCTACGGTTACCACCGCGACGAGCTGTACTTCCTGGCCGCGGGCCAGCACCCGGCCTTCGGCTATGTGGACCAGCCGCCGCTGACCCCGCTGCTGGCCCGGCTGTCGGCGGTGGCCTCCGGCAACTCGCTGATCGCACTGCGCCTGATCCCGGCCCTGACCCTCGCCGCCATGGTCGCGCTGACGGCGGCCATGAGCGGGCAGCTCGGCGCCGGCCGGACCGGCCAGGTGCTGGCCGCCCTGGCCACCGCGACCTGCGCCGAGTTCCTGGGCGCGATGCACCTGCTGACCACCACCACCCCGGACTTCCTGTTCTGGACGGCCACCGTGCTCCTCACGATGAAGCTGCTGGCCAGCGGGAATCCGCGCTGGTGGCTGGCCATCGGCGGCTGCGCCGGAGTAGCCGCCGAGGCCAAGTGGAACATCGTCTTCCTGCTGGCTGGCCTGGCCGCCGGGTTCGTGCTCACGCCCGCCCGGCGGCTGGCGGTCAGCTGGTGGCTGGTGGCGGGTGTGGTGCTGGCCGCCGCGCTGGCCGCACCCGACCTGATCTGGCAGGCGGCGCACGGCTGGCCCGCGTTCGACGTGTTCGGCGCTCTGCAGTCGCAGGACGGGCACAATCGCGCGGTCTACTGGGTCGCGCAGGTCATCTACACCGGCGTGGCCCTGACCCCGCTGTGGGCCGGCGGCCTGATCTGGCTGCTGCGCGCCCCGGCCGCCCGGCCGTGGCGGCCGCTGGCCATCGCCAGCGTGGCCGTGCTGGTCATCTTCTTCGTGCTGGGCGGCAAGCCGTACTACCCCGGCGCGATCTTCACCTTCCTGTTCGCCGCCGGCGCGGTGCCGCTGGAGCGCCGCCTGGCCCGGCGGGTCCCGCGCCGGGCTGGCCTGCGGCGGGCCAGCCTGCGCCCCGGCGTTGTCACCGGCATCGTGATGGTCGCCTCGGCCCTGATCAGCCTGCCCGTCGTTCTCCCCGTCCTGCCGGCCAGCGTCCTGCACACCGTGCCGCTGCAGAAAATCAACTACGACCTGGCCGAGACCATCGGCTGGCGGCACCAGGTCGCCCTGGTCGCGCGTATCTACCGCGGCCTGCCGCCGGCCAGCCGGGCCCGCACCGCGATCATCACCGGCAACTACGGCGAGGCCGGCGCCGTCGACCGGTTCGGCCCGGCCGACGGGCTGCCCGCGGCCTACAGCGGCGCCAACAACTTCTGGTACTGGGGCCCGCCGCCGGCCCGCGATACCGCCATCATCGCGGTCAACGTCAGCCCCGTCCTGCTGCACCGCGAGTTCGCCGCCGTCCGCCAGGTCGCGACGTTCGAGAACGGCCTGGGCGTCAGCGACGACGAGGAAGGTGCCGCGGTGTATGTCGCCACCGGACTGCGGACGCCGTGGCAGCAGGCCTGGAGCGCGTTCCGGGACTTCGGGTAGGGGCGCCGGCGCGCTGCTCAGGCCAGCAGCAGGCGGGCTCCGGGCGCGTGAGACCATGGACCGTCCTGACCGACCGGAGAGCCCTGACGATGCCGACAACCGCCCCCGCCGCCCCGCACCGCGCGCCGCGTCCGGGCCTGCCCGGAGCGCTCGGCCGGGCCAGCATCGCGGGCCTGGTCCTGCTGCTGCTCGGCGCCGGGCTGGCCGGCTGCGCGCAGCGAGCGGCGGCCAGCACTCCCGTCATCGAGCTGGCCACGGCCTACATCGGTGAGCCGCAGGGAACAGCGCCGACTGACGCCTACCTCGTCATCCGGAACAACGGCCCGGCTGACCGGCTGATCTCGGTGCGCTCCAGCACGGGCGGCACGGTCACGCTGAGCGGCCCGGTCGACGGCCAGCCCAGTCACATGCAGCCGGTCCCGGCAATCCGCATCCCGGCTGGCAGCCTGACCCGGCTGGCCCCGAACAGCTTCCACCTGGTGATCACCGGCTCCCGGCCGATGAAGGCCGGCACCGACATCACGCTGACCCTCGTGTTCGCCCGGGCCGGGACTTTCCGGGTGACGGCCGAGGTCACCAACCCGCAGACCGGCGGCAGCAGCTACTTCCTGAACTAGGCCGGGCAGCTCGCCGGCCAGCAGGCCGGCTGCGGCCGCCGCCGTGCCGCCGACCCGCGCGGCGGGCCGCTGGACACGCCTGCGATGCGCCAGTCCCGGCGTCGGAGCCCGCTGCTGCGCAGATTGGTGCCAGGTCGGCGGCCGTTCGGCTTGTTGTCTGCCCAGTCGCGACATATCTTTAGTGGTGACCGGGCAGCGGGCGTGTGGAGGTTTGCGATGGCGGCAAGGCCAGACCTGCGGATCGGCACCGCCGAGCGCGAAGCCCGGGCAGCTGAGCTGCGCGAGCACTACGCGCAGGGCAGGCTCTCCATGGCCGAGTTCAACGAGCGGCTCGACGCGGTGTTCGCCTCGACGACCCGGGAGCAGCTCGACCGGGTTACCGCTGACCTGCCCCATGTCCAGGTGCCCAGCGCGGCCCTGGCGGCCGCCGCCAGCAGCACCATTCCGCCCGGCGGGCCGGGCCCCGGCGGGCGGTCCGGACCCCGCGGAGCACGCGGCGCGCTGAGCATGATCGGCGCACTCGCCGCGATCCTGGTGATCCTCATGGCCACCTGGCTGATCGTGAACCCAACGGGATCGATGCACTTCTGGGCGATCCCGTGGGCGGGCCGCGCCGGCGTCCTGCTGGCGGCCCTGGCCATCGTGCGCGGGCTGATCCGGCGCATCTTCGGGCTCGCGCGCCGCCGCCGCTGAGACCGTGAGCCAGCGCTGACCGGGTCGCCCGCCGCGGCCCCTGAGGCGGGCCAGCGCTGACGCAGCGGCCGCTCGCAGCGCGGCGGTGGCGGGCTAGCGTGATCGGGCTAGCGCTGCTGCAATGCGGCCGCGCAGGCTGCCGTCGGCAGCCCTACGCGCGCCCGGCAGCCGGACTCGCCGATGATCGCTGGGGCACCACCAGATAACGGAAGCCCGGAGCACTGCCGTCCGTCGCTGCGCCCGCTTCGGCTGGCTGGCCGGAAGCCTTCTGCCCGGCTGCCTCATGCTCAGCTGCCTCATGGCCGACAGCCTCGTGCTCGGCTGCCGCACGCTCCGCTGCGGCCCGCTCCAGGTCGGCCTCGTACCCGGCCCAGGTGATCAGGGCGGGCTTGGCCGGGCTGGTGAACTGCAGCCGGATACGTCCCGGCTCTGGCTCGCCAGCGGCGCCGTCGGGGCCGCCGGGCTGCGGCCGCGCGGTGCCGCCGCAGATGGCCGCGGCGGTCAGGCCGTCGAGCAGGTAGCCGGGGTTGAAGGAGATCGTCGGCTCGGAGCCAGTGAAGGCGGCCTGCAGCGACTCGGCGGCGCGGGCCCGGCCGTCGGTGTGCGCCTCGATCGTCACCTCGCCGGGGCTGAAGGTCAGCTGCACAGGACGGGTCCGGTCAGCAACCAGCGAGACGCGGCGGACAGCGGCCATGAACGGCTCGGCCTGGATCTCGGCCCGGCAGCCGAACTCGGCCGGGAAGCGCTGCTGATACCGCAGGAAGTCGCCGCCGATCAGCCGGGCCGTCAGCCGGCGGCCGCCGCCCTCGAAGCTGATCATGCCCTCGGCAGGCCGCGGCTCGGCGCGCCTAGCTCCCGGCGTCGCGGCGGCGGTCGCGCCGCCAGCACTGCTGCCGGGCATGCTCTCCTCGGGTGCCGGGCTGGCCGCTGGCCCGGTGCCTGCTGACCCGGCTGCTGGCCCGGTGCCTGCTTGCCCGGTGCCTGCTTGCCCGGCGCCTGCCGACCCGGTGCCTGCCGACCCGGTGCCTGCCGACCCGCGGCCGGACGCAGCGGCGCCGCGGGACCCGGCGCCGTCCTCGGCTGGCGCGCTGAACGCGATGGTGACGGGCTCGCCCGGGGCCATCGTCCGGGCCACGTCTGCCAGGGTCCGGGCCGGGACCAGGGCCGAGGCCCGCAGGCCCGGACGTGCGGGCGTCCAGTCCACGGTGCGGACCGCGAGCCGGTACCGGTCGGTGGCGGCCAGCGTCATGACGGGGCCGTCGATGTCCAGGCACACGCCGGTCAGCATGGGCAGCGTGTCGTCGCGGCTGGCCGACGGCACCACCTGGGCCGCCGCGGCGGCCAGCACGCCGCCGTCCACGGTGCCCGAGGGAGCCGGCGGCTCGGGCAGGCCGGGGTACTCGTCCACCGGCAGGGCGACCAGCTCGAACTCCGCGCTGCCGCAGCTGAGCCGGATCATGTCGGTCTCGGAGCTGACCTCGACCAGGCGGGGCGGCAGGCTGCGGATGATCTCAGCGAGCAGCCGGCCGGGCACCAGGGCCGTACCCGGCTCCTCGACTTCCGCGGGGATGGCGACGCGCGCGGAGACCTCATAGTCAAAGCAGGACAGGGTCAGCCCGGCGCCGGAGGCCTGCACCAGCAGCCCGGACAGCACCGGGATGACCGGCCTGGCGGGCAGCGCCCGCGCCACCCATCCGACTGCCTCACCTAGCGCCTCGCGCTCGACCCTGAACTTCACGATGCCCTCCGCCCGACCGCGGTACCGACCCCGATCCTGGCACGGACTGCCGACAGTCCGCGCCGGGACGAGCCGCCAGCACCGCGGTCCGGGGCGCAGGCCTGGCTCAGGCGACCATGCCGGGCGGCGCTGAGGCCAGCGTGGCCTCGATCGCGCGCACGAGCTCGCGGGCCGACTCGGCGGTCAGCTCCACCGCCACCCGGGCATCGGGGCCCTTGCCCGGATTGCGGAAGTCGATGTTGAGCGTGTGCTCGGCCATCGCGTGCACCGGATGGTCGAAATAGACGCTGGCGTCGCTGACCGCGAACCAGCCCTTGCTGCCCTTGCCGCTTCCGGCGATCTTGATTGTCTCAGTCAGGTAAGTGCACATGGTCGCTCCCTCAGCTGGCCAGGTAACGGCCGAAGAAATCCCAGATCTTCTCCCAGCCATCATTCGCGGCCTCGACCCGGTATGCGGGGCGGTCAACCGAGAAAAAGGAGTGGCCGGCGTTGTCGTAGGTGTGAAACTCGTGCGGCTTGCCCAGACCGTCGAGCACCCGGGAAAGCTCGGCGGTCTCCGCCGGCGCCGGGAACTTGTCCTCGGCGCCGAACAGCCCGAGCAGCGGGCAGGACAGGTCCCCGGCCTTGCCGACTACCGGCGTGAGCTTCAGCGGCATGCCCTCCGGCGGCGGGTTCACCACGCACGCGCCATAGCAGTCCACGGCGGCATCCAGATCCAGGCTGCAGGCGGCCAGGAATGACTGGCGCCCGCCCGAGCAGTAGCCGATTACAGCTGCCTTGCCATTGGCACCCGGCAGCGACTTCAGGTGAGCCACCGCGCCGGCCACGTCCCCGACCAGCCGGTCGTCCGGCACGCCGCCATTGGCGCGCGCCACCGCGGCCGCGTCGTCCGGACTCGCGCCGGGCGCATCACGGTGATACAGGTTGGGCATCAGCGCCGCATAGCCATAAGCAGCGAACTTCCTGGCAATTTCCTTAGTCTCGGAGTCGTAGCCCGGCATATGGTGGATAACCACTACGCTGCCGAACTGCTCGGATCCGGTCGGCCGGGCGAGATAGGCCTCGATCTCGTCTCCGTTATGACCGGCGATGCTGATGGTCTCAGCGCTCAGCGCTTCGTTCATGCGTGTGCTCCTTGCGGTGATAGGCGCGGCCCCGGGCCAGCGACCCCATCCTGCCAGTGGCCCGCGCGGCGTTTCCGCTGGAGCCGGCCAGACGGGTGCGACATGATCGGCCATGGCAAAGACGCCGCGGGAGGGGCAAAGCTATGAATCCCGGCGCTCTCATCCTCGTGATCGTGTTCCTGGCGGTCGGGTGCATGCTGGGCTGGCACGCTCAGCGGATGCGCTCGGCCCACGGGGACGTGCGAACCACGAAGAACCGGCTGCCTGGCTTCCGCAAGACCCGGATGCGCAGCGGCCTGTACGTCCTGGGGCTGGTGGTCGTCGCGCTGCTGGTCATGTCCGCGCTGATCCGGCACTAGCGGCCCGTCGCGGGCAGTGCGAGACGGCCCGGCCCAGCGCCCGGCCGGCCATCATCGATCCCGCGAAATACTTGAGTAGATAAACGATTGACAGGCTCAACCGAGCCCTCATATGGTTGACTTACTCAACTATTGAGGAACCCAGCAAAGCTGGCCTCGCGCGAGCAAGAGAAGCGCGCCCAGGCCGGCCGGAGCGCAGGACAGGAGCGAGGACGTGCCGCACGAATCTTCCGGGCAGCTGCGGGCCGAGCAGTGCCGGGCCCGGCAGCTCAACGCGGAGATCCAGGAGTGCGTCTTCGAGCTAACGGGGCGGATCATCGGCCAGGCCGAGCGGCTCGCCCAGCACCTGGCCATCCCCGGCATCGCCGTCAAGGCCCTGGCCATCCTGGACGGGCCGATGGCGATGAAGGATCTCGGCAAGCGGATGCACTGCGATCCGTCCTTCGTCACGACAGTCGCCGACATGCTGGAAAAGCGCGGCCTGGCCCGGCGCGAAGCCCATCCCGGTGACCGGCGGATCAAGAACCTGATCCTGACCGGCGATGGCAGCGCGCTGAAGAAGCACCTGGAGACCGAACTGGCCGCCTGGATGCCCTGGAGCCGCGCCCTGGATAACGACGAGCGCGCGCAGCTGCTTGCCCTGATCCGCAAGATGCTCAGCGCTGAAGCGGCCGCCGACTGCTGCCCCGCCGATGACCTGTCCGCTCCGGCGGGCAGCCCGGCCAAGGCCGCGCCGGCGGACCCGACCGCACCAGCCGGAACCGCCCTCTCCCCGGCGCCAGCGGAGGGGGTGAATACCGGCCTGGGCGTAACCCCGGCCTCCCCGGCCGCGGGCTAGGCACGGCGGCCCGATGCCAGCCAGGCGTCGCGAGGCCCGCCCGGCGACCTGACGCCAGCCCGGCGCCAGCACCCGCCGCAATCAGCCGGCAGCACAGGGGCCCGCCGGCCGGCACCAACCTCAGCGGCTCGCGCCCGGACCCGCGCGAGCATCACAACACTCAGCAGGCCTGCGCGCCCGCAGATGATTCAGGCGCGCCCGGCCGGTCAGTACCAGCAAGCCGCTCGCGCCAGGCCCGGCAAGAATCGTGCGCCCGACGCGGATGAAACACGGCCTGCGGCGGTTTACACGAGCCACAACTACACCTGGCAGCGCACCGCACCGCTGGCGCAGTAAAGACAGCGCCGCGCAGCCAGCACCAGCCAGCTACCAGCACAGCCACTAACAAAGGAGTTATCCCGAATGTCTGAGAAGACATCCGTGGGTGGCGCAACGGGGACACCCGGGGGAACCGCTGTCGTCGACGGCCGTCCGGCCCAGCAGCATCGCCCAGGGGCACGCCACCTCGGCCTGGCCCTTCTGGTCATCGCCACGGCCCAGCTCATGGTGGTGCTCGACGCCACCATCGTTAACGTCGCCCTGCCCGACATCCAGAAGGCCCTGGGCTTCTCCGGATCCGGCCTGGAATGGGTCGTCAACGCCTACGCCCTGACCTTCGGCGGGCTGCTGCTGCTCGGCGGCCGCGCCGGGGACATTCTCGGCCGCCGGCGGGTCTTCATCGCCGGGATCATCCTGTTCTCGCTCGCCTCGCTGGTCGGCGGCTTCGCCAATTCCCAGGAATGGCTGCTGGCCGCCCGCGCGGTCCAGGGCGTCGGCGGCGCGATCATCGCGCCCACCGCACTGGCCCTGGTCTCGACCACGTTCCCGGAGGGCCCGCCGCGCAACCGGGCGCTGGGCGTGTACGCCGCGATGAGCATCGCCGGCGCGGCGGTCGGCCTGATGGCCGGCGGCCTGCTGACCACCTACCTGTCCTGGCGCTGGGTGCTGTTCGTCAACGTCCCGATCGGCGCGCTGGTGGCCCTGCTGGCCCCGCGGGCGGTCAGCGACGACGACTCCCAGCGGCTGCGCGGCAGCCGGTTCGACCTGCCCGGCGCGATCACCAGCACCGTGGGCCTGGCGGCCCTGGTCTACGGCCTGTCCAGCGCGGCCACCACCGCCAACGGCGTCAACCACTGGGGCGACACCAAGGTCATCGTGTCGCTGATCGTCGCCGTGGCGAGTCTCGGTGCCTTCCTGTTCATCGAGACGCGCAGCAAGGACGCGCTGATGCCGCTGCGCATCTTCCGCAACCGCAGCAGATCGGGGGCCTACCTGGTCATGCTGTGCGTCGGGACGGCGATGTTCGGGATGTTCTTCTTCCTGACCGTCTTCGTCCAGGAGGTCTGGGGGTACAGCGCGCTCAAGACGGGCGTCGCCTACCTGCCCATGGTCGGCATGATCATGGCCATGGCCGGCGCCAGCGCCCAGCTTGTCCCCCGGATCGGGGCCCGGCCGCTGCTCATCGCCGGCTCGTCGATCGCCTTCGGGGGCATGTTCTGGCTGTCGCGGATCAATGAGCACAGCACCTACGTCGGCGGCCTGCTCGGCCCGCTCCTGGTCACCGCGGCCGGCCTCGGCATGGTTTTCATGCCGCTGACCCTGATCGCGCTGTCCAAGGTCGAGGACCGGGACTCCGGCCTGGCCTCCAGCCTGCTGAATACCGGCCAGCAGGTCGGCGGCTCCATCGGGCTGGCCGTCCTGGGCACGGTGGCCTGGACCGTGGTGGCCAACACTGCCCGCAGCTCGGCCGAGCACGCCCAGGCGCTGGCCGCCGCGGCGGCTAAGGCCGGCCACCCGGTGCATGAGAGCGCCGCGCAGATCGCGCAGGCTAAGACGGCGATCTTCCACCACGCCCTGTCCGTCGGCTTCAGCCGCGGGTTCGTGGTCTCGGCGGGAATCATGCTGATCGCCCTGATCGTGACCCTGGTCATGATCCGGGTGACCCGTAAGGACCTGGAAGGCGTTCAGGCCATGCCGGCCTAGGAGCCGTCCGGCGCAAGAGAATCACCAGGCGGGCGGGACCAGCAATGGTCCCGCCCGCCTGGTTTTCTGACCGCTCAGCTGAGTTACCGGTGAAGGTGAGCGGCAGCATGCGCCCGGCCCAGCCGGAACACCAGGCCACGAGCCGCCTGCTCGCTGGCGCCGGCGGCCGGCGCCGGGCCGGGCCCGGCGACCACGCCGGGGAACTCATCGACATGGTCCGCCCGGCCGGGCGGCAGCCTCGAGCTGGCTCCCGCGCGGGAGTACGCGTGCACGGCGGCGATCCGGCCGGCATCCAGCCCCAGGCCGTCCAGGTCGGCGCCGGCCAGCGCGCCCGGCTCGGGGAACATGCGGTCCAGGCTGAGCTGGCTGAGTCCGGGGACCGCCGTGCCGTGCCGCCCGGCGAGCTGCCCCAGGATCGCGGCCGCCTGCTCCGGGCCGTCCGCGCCGCCGGCGATGACGGCCAGGCCCGCCTCGAACGGGTCCCAGGTGCCCGGCAGCCGCAGCCCCGGCCGGCTCTGCGCCAGCCCGCCGGCCACCGGGCCGCCGCCCGGCAGGCCGCTGGCTGACCCGGCAGCCGCGTCGAGTCCGAAGATGCGCCGGGCGCGCCGCACCACATGCAGCAGCCCGCCCCAGCGCGGCAGGTGCGCCCGCAGCACGAGATGACGGGGGCCGCCGGGCCATACCTCCAGCACGCCCGGGTCGCCGTCCACCCGGATGGTCCGCCGGTAGATGCCGGCGCTGACGCTCTCGACCCCGGCGACGGCGCGGGCCTCGAGGTAGTCCAGCATCGCCGTCCAGTCCAGCGGCCCGTCGAAGGCCAGCCGCAGGGCCAGCCCGCCGTCGGCGGCCAGCCGGCCGGTGACCCGGCGGCACGCCCGCAGCTCGGTCGGCGTGGCGCGGAAGATCTCGACGCAGGCGCGGTTGAACTGCCGCACGCTGCCGTACCCGGCGGCGAAGGCCAGCTCGGCGAACGGCAGGTCGGTCTCATCCAGCAGCCGCCGGGCGAAGTGAGCCCGCACCGAGCGCGCCAGCTGGTCTGGCGTCAGGCCCAGGTGCTGGCTGAACAGGCGCCGCAGCTGCCGGGCGGAGATGCCCAGCCGGCCGCCGAGATCATGCTCGGTGCCCTCGTCCAGCACGCCGTCCAGGACCAGCTGCACCGCCTGGCAGACCAGCTCGGGGCCCGGGCCCCTGGCCGAGGGCGCCAGCGGGCCCGGACGGCACTGCAGGCAGGCCCGGGACCCGGCCGCCTCGGCCGGGGCGGCCAGCGGGAAGAGCCGGCCATGGCGCGGCTGCGAGCGGCCCTGGTACCCGGGACGGCCGTAGATGCCCGTGGTCACGACCGCGGTAAAGGTGGTCACTTATCTCATCATCAGCATGTCCCCGCGAACGGGCCAGACAATTTCGGACAGGTTGCGACCCGGGCGGCCACAGGTTGATTACCGGCATCACGATTGGGGTACACGTCCGGGCTTGTCCGGATATGACTAGCCCGTGATGTCCTGAAAAGCCCAGCCTCTGAGCATGGCCAACAGACACACAGTGACATCCGGGCTGCGCCGCAGGCTTGTCGCGGCGAGCGCCTGCGCGGGGGCGGTAGCCCTGCTCGCGGCCGGCTGCGGCAGCAGTTCCGGCAGTAGCACAGCAGCCGGCAGCACGCCGGTCAAGGGCGGGACGGCAGTGTGGGCAGAGCCCCCGTCCACGACACCGAACTACATCTTCCCGTTCGAGAGCAGCTCCTACATCAGCATCATCAACAGCGATGACTTCGCTGAGCTGATGTACCGGCCGCTGTACTGGTTCGGCACCGGCGATCAGCCGACCATGAACCCGTCCCTCAGCCTCGCCGACGCGCCGGTCATCCACGGCACCAAAGTCACCATCAACCTGAAGAACTACACGTGGTCTGATGGCACCCCGGTGACGGCCCAGGACGTGATGTTCTGGCTGAACATGGAGCTCGCGGTCCCGCAGGACTACGGCGCCTACACCGGCTTCCCGGCAAACGTGAAGGACATCCGCGCGGTCAGCCCGACGCAGCTGACCATGACGACGGACAAGGCGGTCTCCCCGACCTGGTTCCTGTACAACGACCTGAGCCAGGTCACCCCGATGCCGGCCGCCTGGGACCGGACCGCGTCCGGGCCGAGCCACTGCGCGACCAGGGTCAAGGACTGCGCGGCGGTCTACAAGTACCTGGACGAGCAGTCGAGGAAGCTGTCCGGCTACGCCACGTCGCCGCTGTGGAAAGTCGTGGACGGGCCGTGGACGCTGACCGCGTTCAACGCCGACGGGCACGTCACGTTCGTGCCGAACAAGTCGTACTCCGGCCCGGTCAAGCCGCGCCTGGCCAGCTTCCAGGAAGTGCCGTTCACCACCGACTCGGCCGAGTATGACGTGCTGCAGGCGCCCGACTCGGGCACCAAGATCGATGTCGGCTACCTGCCCACCCAGGACGCCCCGGCCAAGCCCGCCGGGCACGCGGTCGGCCTGAACCCGCTGTCCGCCAAGGGCTACTCACTGAATCCCCAGTACGTGTGGGGCATCAACTACTACGTCACCAACTTCCAGTCCACCACCGGGAACGGCCCGGTGATCCGGCAGCTGTACTTCCGGCAGGCCCTGTCGTACCTGATGAACCAGGCCGGAGTGATCAGCGGCCCGCTGCGCGGCTACGGCACCCAGACGGTCGGCCCGGTCGGCAACACCCCGGCGACGAAGTTCCTGTCGCCGCAGCTGAAGGGCGGCACGCCGTACCCCTACAACCCCGCGAAGGCCAAGGCCCTGCTGGCCAGCCACGGCTGGAAGGTCACTCCGAACGGGGTATCCACCTGCACCAGCCCGGCCCTGTGCGGGCCGGGCGTCAAGAAGGGCCAGGGCCTCAGCTTCAACTTCCCGTACGCCAGCGGGGCCGCCTGGCTCGGCTCGGAGCTGCAGCAGCTGCAGTCGAGCGCGGCGACCGTCGGGATCAAGCTGAACCTGCAGCCCAAGCCGTTCGACCAGGTCACCGCCCTGGCGGCCGGCAACTGCGTCGTGGCCAAGATCCCGTGCAACTGGGACCTGGCGGACTGGGGCGGCGGCTGGTCGTTCGCGCCCGACTACCTGCCCACCGGCGAGACGCTGTTCAAGAGCGGCGCGATCGCCAACTCGGGCGGGTTCACGAACCAGGCCGACGACAAGATGATCGGCAAGACGCTGACCAGCAGCAGCCCGCAGGCGCTGTACCAGTGGGAGAACTACCTGGCCAGGCAGCTGCCCATGCAGTGGCAGCCCAACGCCGTGTACTCCATGACCGAGGTCGCCGGGAACCTCAAGGGTGCCACCGTGCAGAGCCCGACGCTCACGATCAACCCGGAGAACTGGTACTTCGTCAAGTAGCGCGCCGTCCGCGCGGTCCGGCCGGGTCACCGGCCGGACCGCGCGGCCCGGCCCGCCCCGCTCTGGCGGCCTGCGCCCGGTCCAGGCCGCCCCGGAACAGGGGAATCGTTGACCGTCTTCCTGCTCCGCAGGGTGGCCCAGTCACTGCTGGTCATCCTGCTGGTAACCCTCATCACCTTTGCGCTGCTGCGGCTGATCCCGGGCAACCCGGCGATCGCCGTCATGGGCCCGGGCGCCTACCGCAACCCGGCCGCCATCCGCGAGTTCGACCAGGTCTACGGCTTTAACCTGCCGTGGTACCACCAGTACTGGCTGTGGCTGGATCATCTGCTGCACTTCAACCTGGGCTACTCATGGAAGCTCAACCAGAGCGTCACCTCGCTGCTGGCCAGCCACCTGCCCAAGACCGTGTTCCTGGTCGGATTGTCGGTCATCCTCGCGCTGATCGTCGCCGTGCCGGTCGGCGTGCTGCAGGCGGTCCGCCGCAACAAGCTCACCGACCACTTCTTCAACAGCCTGTCGACGCTCTTCTACGCGACGCCGGCCTTCCTGCTGGGCATCCTGCTGATCCTGGTCTTCGCCGTCAAGATCCCGCTGCTGCCGCCTGAGGGTCCGCAGGGCGAAGGGCTGTCGGTGCTCTTCACCAACTTCAGCGCCCTGATCCTGCCGATCATCTCGCTCACAGTGATCACCATCGCGCTGTTCAGCCGGTACATGCGCTCGGCGGTGCTGGACAACCTCACCGAGGACTACGTCCGGACCGCTAAGGCCAAGGGCGCCGGGCAGCGCCGGGTGCTGCTGCGCCACGTGCTGCGCAACTCGCTGATTCCCATCGCCACGCTGCTCGGCCTGAGCCTGCCCGGCCTGATTGCCGGCGCGCTGATCACCGAGTCGGTATTCAACTATCCCGGCATGGGCTACCTGTTCTACCAGTCGGCGCTGAACCAGGACTACCCGGTGCTGCTCGGCCTCACGGTCATCGTGGCGCTGGCTACCGTGGCCGGGTCACTGCTGGCCGACGTGGCCTACGCCGTCCTCGACCCGCGAGTGAGGTACAGCCAGTGAGCCCGGGAAATCTTTCGCCCGAGACGGCGGGCCCGCCGGCCACCGTGCAGGTAGCCGCCCCCCGCGACCCGGCGCTCGCCGCCGGGATGCTGCCGGCCGGCAAGCCGCGCAGCTCCTTCCGCCGCGGGCTGGCGGTGTTCGCTCGAGAACAAGCTCGCCATGACGGGTGCCGGCGTCATCGTGTTCATGCTGGCGTTCTGCTTCGCCGGGCCGCACCTCTACCACACCAACCAGCTGACGGTGAACCTGTCCCAGGAGGAGCTGGCGCCCAGCGCTCAGCACCTGCTGGGCACCGACGCGGGCGGTTTCGACGTGCTGGGCCGGCTGATGGTGGCCGGCCAGGTATCCCTGGAAGTCGGGATCGCCGCCGCGCTGCTGGCCACCGTGCTCGGGGTGCTGTGGGGCGCCATCGCCGGCTATGCCGGCGGGATCGTGGACGCCCTCATGATGCGCGTGGTGGACGCCCTGCTGTCCATCCCCGCGCTGCTGCTCGCGCTGGTCGTGGTCTCGATGGTCAACCCGTCCAGGGGCGTGCTGATCCTGGTCATCGCGCTGACCTCGTGGCTGACCACCTCCCGGCTGGTCCGCGGCGAGGCGCTGTCGCTGCGCACCCGCGACTACGTCCAGGCCATGAAGGTGATGGGCGGCGGCGGCCCGCGGGCCGTGCTGCGGCACATCGCGCCGAACGCGATCGGCACGATCATGGTCAACGCCACCTTCCAGGTCGCCGACGCCATCGCGCTGATCGTCGCCCTGAGCTACCTCGGCCTGGGCATCCACCCGCCGCAGACCGACTGGGGCGGCATGCTCAGCGACGGCATCCAGTACGTCAACGACGGCTACTGGTGGCTGATCATCCCCGCCGGGTTCTGCATCGTGGTGGTCATCGCGGCGGCCATCTTCATCGGCGAGGGCCTGCGGGACGCGGTCGAGGTCCGCCTGCAGCGGCGCTAGCACGCCGCTCCCCTGCCCGGCCCGTCCGCCCACCGGATGACCCCGACACGAACGAGGACAGATGGCACCGCTGCTTCAGATTGACGACCTGCATACCGAGATCCGGGTCCGCAACGGGGCCGTGCACGCGCTGGACGGCGTGAGCCTGCACGTCGAGGCGGGCGAGTGCCTCGGCATCGTCGGGGAGTCCGGCTGCGGGAAGACGATGACCGCGCTGTCGGTCATGCAGCTGCTGCCGGCCGGCGGGCACATCACCGGCGGCCGGATCACGCTGGACGGCAAGCTCATCTCCGCGCTCGATGACCACGCCATGCGCCAGGTCCGCGGCAACGAGATCGGCATGATCTTCCAGGACCCGATGACCTCGCTGAACCCGACCATGACGGTCGGCGATCAGGTCGCCGAGACGGTGCTGCTGCACCGCGGCGCGGATGCCGCCGCGGCGCGGGCCCGCGCCGTCGAGGTGCTCGACCTGGTCGGCATGCCCGGCGCCGCCGAGCGGGCCGGCCACTACCCGCATCAGCTGTCGGGCGGCATGCGGCAGCGCGTGATGATCGCGATGGCGCTGGCCTGCGAGCCGAAGCTGCTGATCGCCGACGAGCCGACCACGGCGCTGGACGTCACCATCCAGAAGCAGATCCTCGAGCTCATCGACGACCTGCGCCAGCGGCTCGGCATGGCGGTCATCCTGGTCACCCACGACCTGGGTGTCATCGCCGGGCGGGCCGACCGCGCCGCGGTCATGTACGCGGGGAAGGTGATGGAGACCACCAGCACGGCGGCCCTGTTCGCCAACCCGCGCCACCCCTACACCGAGGCGCTGTTCGGAGCCCTGCCGGAGAAGGCAGCGCCGGGCGGGCAGCGGCTGTACAGCATCCCCGGAATGCCGCCTGACCTGTCCGCGCCGCCCGCCGGCTGCCGGTTCGCGGCCCGCTGCCAGCATGCCCGCGCCAGCTGCACGCAGACCGAGCCCGAGCTCAGCAGCAGCACCCCGGGCCATGCCTACCGGTGCTTCTTCCCCGTCGGCCGCCCCGCCGGGGACGGCGGGCCCGCCCGGCCGGCGGTGACCGGCGGGCCGCCGCGGCCGGCCGGCTCCCGGCCTGGATGACCCGGTGCTGCTGCGCGCCGGCCAGCTGGTCAAGAACTTCACCGTGACCGCCGGGGCGGTGCTGCAGCGCAAGGTCGGCGAGGTCAGCGCGGTGGCCGGGGTGAGCTTCGAGATCAGGCCCGGCCAGACCTTCGGCATGGTCGGCGAGTCGGGCTGCGGCAAGACAACGATCGGCCGGCTGATCGCGGGCCTGGAGCAAGCCAGCAGCGGTTCCCTGGTGCTGGACGGCGAGGACCTGACCCGGCTCAGCACCCGTGAGCGGCGCCGCCGCAGCCCGAAGGTCCAGCTCATGTTCCAGGATTCCTACGCCTCCATGGACCCGCGGATGCGGGTCGGCACCATCCTGCGCGAGCCCCTGGCCATCCAGCGGCTGGGCAGCCGCCGCGAGCAGCACGCCAGGATCACCTCGATCCTGGACGCCGTCGGGCTGCCGCGCGGCGCGGTCGAGCGGTACCCGCACGAGTTCTCCGGCGGCCAGCGGCAGCGGCTGGGGCTGGCCCGGGCGCTGATCATGAGCCCGCGGCTGGTCGTGGCCGACGAGCCGGTATCAGCGCTGGATGTCTCCATCCAGGCGCAGATCCTCAACCTGATGATGGACCTGCAGCGCGATCTCGGCCTGACCTACCTGCTCATCTCGCATGACCTGTCGGTGGTCCGGTACCTGTCCGACACGATGGGCGTGATGTACCTGGGCAAGCTCGTCGAGGTGGGTCCGGCCGGCGAGGTGTACGCCCGCCCGGTGCACCCCTATACCCAGGGCCTGATCGACACCATCCCGGTCGCCGACCCGGCCGCCGCGCGGGCCCGCGTGGACCGGGGCGTCGCCGGCGAGCTGCCGTCGGCCATCCGCCCGCCGTCGGGCTGCCGGTTCCGCACCCGGTGCCCGCTGGCGCAGGAGATCTGCGAGCAGAAGGAGCCGCCGCTGCGGCCGTTCACCGCCGGCGGCCACCTCGCCGCCTGCCACTTCCCGCTGCGTGAGCCCGAGGCCGGCGCCGCGGTCAGCGCCGGGGCGGCACCGGCAGGCACCAGCTGAGAAAGCGCTACTAAACGGGCGTGACCAGGGCCGCGACGTACCGGGAGCTGATGCACTACGTGCACCGGGCGGCGCTGCTCGGCGACCGGGTCGGGGAGCGGATGTTCCAGCAGCGGGCCGGCGTCGGCCGCGCGATGTACCTCGTGCTGCGGGCCGTCGACGCCGGGACCGGCGGCGGGCCGGTGTCGCAGCAGGCGATCGCCGGGCGGCTGAGCCTCACCAAGGGCGCGATCAGCAAGCACGTAGCCGCCGCGCAGGCCAGCGGCTGGCTCAGCGTGCAGCCCTCCCCCGTCTCGCGGCGTGAGCACGCGCTGACGGTGACCGAGGCCGGGCAGCAGGTCCTGGCCCGGGGCCGGTCCGTGCAGGAGTACTACCAGCAGCTGACTGACGAACGGCTGGCTGACGAGGACGTGGCCGCGGCCGTGCGGGTGCTGCGCGCGATGTGCGACCTACTCGAGCAGGAGGAAAAGGCATGAGAATCGGCGTGGTCCTGGGGAGCACGCGGCCGCAGCGGCCCGGCGAGCGAGTGGCCCGGCTCGTCATGGCGCAGGCCGCGCAGGTGCCGGCCGCCACGTTCGAGGTGCTCGATCTCGCCGGGTACGAGCTGCCGTTCTTCGACGAGCCCGTCGCGCCGCTGCGCAGCCGGGACCGCCAGCTCCCGCCGGGGGCCAGGCGGTGGCTGGATGACGTCGCGGCGATGGATGGCCTGGTGTTCCTCACCCCGGAGTACAACTACGCCCCGCCGGCGGTGCTGAAGAACGCCCTGGACTTCCTGGCCGATGAGGGCAGCGGCAAGCCGGCGGCGGTCCTGTCCTACTCCGACACCGCGCACGGCGGCAACATCGCCGGCCAGCAGCTGCAGCTCACCCTCAGCAAGCTGGGCTTCCTGCCGGTGCCGAGGAGCCTGCCGCTGGCGCACGCCGACCGGCTGCTGGATGCCGGCGGCAACCTGGTCGAGCAATCCGACTGGGCGGCGAAGGCAGCCCGGTTCGTGCCCTGGTCGCTGGGCGAGCTGGTCCGCTACGCGGCGGCGCTGCGGACGCTGCGCGAGCCCGTCAGCGCCTGACAGCTGCCGGACGCGGTGACCGCCGGACGGCGGTCACCGCGTCCTGGCCCGTCAGGAGCTCGTCAGGATGACGAGCCGCTGGGTCGCCCGGGTCATCGCGACATAGCGGTCGACCGCGCCTTCGATGCCGGTGCCGAATTCCTCCGGGTCAACGAGGATGACCAGGTCGAACTCGAGTCCCTTCGACAGCTCCGGGGTCAGCGACCGGACCCGGCTCGTGCCTCTGAACGCGGGATCGCCGATGACGCAGGCGATCCCCTCGGCATGCCCGGCGAGCCATTCGCCGAGGATCGAGTCCAGGTCCGCCGCGGGCCCGTGCTGGACGGGGACGCCGGTGCTGCGGATGGAGGTCGGCACGTTGGCGTCCGGGAGGACGCTGCGGATGACCGGCTCGGCCTCCGCCATCACCTCTTCCGGCGTCCGGTAGTTGATGCTCAGGGACGCCAGGCTGATCTGGTCCAGCCCGACTCGCTCCAGCCGTTCCGGCCACGACTCGGTGAACCCGTGCCGGGCCTGGGCCCGGTCGCCGACAATCGTGAAGCTGCGGGACGGGCAGCGCAGCAGCAGCATCTGCCACTCCGCATCGGTCAGTTCCTGGGCCTCGTCCACGACGATGTGCGCGAACGGCCCCGCGAGCAGGTCCCGGTCGGCGACGGGCAGCGCGGCCTGGTCCACCAGGGCATCGTGGAAGTCCTCGCCGCGCAGCATCGTCACCAGGCCGGAGCCGTACTCGTCGTCGGCGACCTCGATCAGGCTGCTGAGGACCTTGTCCATGTGCTCGCGCTCGGCGGCGACCGCAGCGTCCTGGCGGCGCTGGCGCCGGGACAGCTGCGGGTCGCCGAGCTGCTGCTGTGCCGCGTCCAGCAGCGGCAGGTCCGACACCGTCCAGGCCTGGGCGTCGCGCCGCTGCAGGCGCTGAACCTCATCGGGGCTGAGCCAGGGAGCGCACATGCGCAGGTAGGCGGGTACTGACCACAGGTCGGCGACGAGGTCAGCCGGCTCGATCAGCGGCCACGCCCGGTTGATGATCGCGCGCAGCTCCCGGTTCTGCAGCAGCGATTTCCGCAGCAGGTCAGCCGACACGTCGCCAGCGTGGTTGTCGACCAGGATGGTGAGCAGCTCGGCCCAGATCTGCTCGCGCGCCTCGTTGTGCGGAGTGCCGGGATCTGCTGCCCCGAACGCCTCGGCCCAGTCCTCGGCGCTCAGCCGGATGCCGGACCACGGGGTCTCGACTGTTACCGCCATGGTGGGCGGGTTCTCGTAGAACCGGATGGCGCTCTCGATCGCCCGGACCAGGTCCGCGGACGACTTCAGGCGGGCTACCTCGGGATCGGTCTCGGTCGTGGCGGCGGCGCCCTCCGGGATGAGGTCCCGCAGGGTGGCTGTCTGCACGCCCTCCTCGCCGAGGCTGGGCAGCACGTCAGCGACGTAGGCCAGGTAGGGCTGGTGCGGGCCGACGAACAGCACGCCGCCCTGGCGGTGCCCGAGGCGCGGGTCGGAGTACAGCAGGTAAGCGGTGCGATGCAGGGCAACGACGGTCTTGCCCGTGCCCGGGCCGCCGTCGACGATGAGCGCACCGCGGGATCCGGCGCGGATGATGGCGTCCTGGTCGGCCTGGATGGTGCCGAGCACGTCCCGCATCCGCGCCGACCGGTTGCTGCCCAGGCTGGCGATGAAGGCGGACTGATCATCGAGCGCAGCGTGCCCGTCCAGCCCGTCGGCGGTGAACACCTCGTCCCAGTAGTCGCTGATCCGGCCGCTGGTCCAGCGGTACCGGCGGCGGCTGGCCAGGCCCATCGGGCTGGCATGGGTCGCGCCGAAGAACGGCTCCGCCGCCGGCGAGCGCCAGTCCAGCAGCAGCAGGCGGCCCGAGCGGTCGGTGAGGCCCAGCAGGCCGATGTAGACGGGCTCGGGGTTGTCGGCGCTGACGATGCGGCCCAGGCACAGGTCCAGGCCGAAGCGGCGCAGGGTGCGCAGGCGGGCGATCAGCCGGTGGATCTCCTGATCCCGGTCCAGCGCCTGCTGACCTATGCCGCCGGGGGCCTGGCGCTCGGCATCGAGGCGCTCGGACAGGTCGGCGACTGACTGCTCCAGGCACTCGGCGATGGCGGCGAGGTGCTGCTCGTCGCCGCCGATCAGCACCGGGTCGGCCTTGGCTGCGAGGCGGTCGGGAAGATTAAATGCGCTGGTAGTCAGGGAATTCACGCCTGCGATTATGCGGCACAACCCGGGTCTTGCGGCAAGCCCCCCACTGCGGTATAAGTTAAAAATGGAGAGGTGTGGTCGTGCCTCTCCATTCGCATGTCTGCGCCGACTCATCCGGACCGCCCCTCGCTGGCGCGTGCCCGGAAAGTCATAATTGTTCCGTGAGCTCCTCCCGCCTGGCCTTCAGCACGCTGGCTTTCCCGGCCGCGAGCCTGAGCCAGGCCCTCGCGCTGGGCCGGTCCTGGGGCTATGCCGGCGTCGAGCTGCGGCTGGTCGACGGCGAGCTGATCGAGCCGGGCATGCCCGCCGCGCAGCGGACACAGATCCGCCGCACGCTAGCCGCGGCCGGCCTGCCTGTGGTGGCTGTGGACAGCTCGATCCGGCTGACCGGCGGCGGCGACGCGGCCGCGCAGCTGGACCGGTTCCTGGAGCTGGCCAGCGACTGGCAGGCACCGCTGGTCCGGGTGTTCGGCGGGCCGCTGCCCGCGGGCGGCCCCGGCCGCGCCGCTGGCCTGGAGACCGCCGCCCGGCTGCTGACCGCCGCCGCCCCGCGAGCCGCCCGGCTCGGCGTCCGGATCGGCCTGGAGACCCACGACGACTTCTCCGCGGCCCGGGTTGTCGCCGAGGTCCTGGCCCGGGTACCGGATCCGGCGGTCGGTGCCGTGTGGGACAGCCACCACCCGTTCCGGGCCGGCGAGAGCGCGGCGCAGGCCTATGCCGCGCTCGCCCCGCGGATCCTGCTGGCCCAGGTCAAGGACGCCCGGCGGGCACCCGAGCGGGCCGACGGCTGGCAGCTGGTGCTGCTGGGCCACGGCGAGGTACCGGTGCGCGAGATGCTCGCGCTGCTGGCGGGCGGCGGGTACCGGGGCTGGGTGTCGGTCGAGTGGGAGAAACGCTGGCACCCGGAGATCGAGGAGCCGCAGGTCGCGCTCCCCCAGCACCTGGCCGTCCTGCGCGCCTGGCAGGACAGCGGAAACCCCGATGCAGCGCGACAGGAGGCTCATTGAGCGACGGCGGCTCACCCAGCGGCTCAGGAACCAGCGACTCAGGAACCAGCGGAGCAGGCGGCGGCCCGGCCGCGGGCCGGATGTTCGGAATCGGCATCGTCGGGGCCGGCGTGATCAGCGCGACGCATGCCGCGGCCGTCGCAGCGCTGCCGAACGCCCGGATCACCGCGGTGACCGACGTCGACCCGGGCCGGGCGCACGCGTTCGCGGCCGAGCACGGCGCGGCGGCCGAGGCCAGCCTGGCTGCCCTGCTGGCCCGCGACGACGTCGATGTCGTAGCGGTCTGCGTGCCCAGCGGCCTGCATGCCGACATCGGCGGGCAGGCCGCCGCGGCCGGCAAGCACCTGATTGTGGAGAAGCCCATTGACGTCTCCCTGGCCGCCGCCGACCGGCTGATCGCGGCTGCTGAGGCGGCCGGGGTGGCGCTGACTGTCATCTCCCAGCACCGTTTCGACCCCGGCCTGATCCGGCTGCGCGAGCTGGCCGACGGCGGCCGCCTCGGGCGGCTGCTGCTGGGTGCGGCCAGCACCAAGTGGTTCCGCAGTCAGGGCTACTACGACAGCGCGGCGTGGCGCGGGACCTGGGCGATGGACGGCGGGTCGCTGCTCAACCAGGGCATCCACTACGTGGACCTGCTGAGCTGGTTCATGGGCCCGGTCGCCGAGGTCAGCGCCGTCTGTGTCACCGCGAACCACGAGATCGAGGTCGAGGACACCGCGCTGGCCGTCGTCCGGTTCGGCTCCGGCGCGGTCGGCACGATCACCTCCAGCACCGTGGTGTTCCCCGGCTTCGCCCAGCGCCTGGAGATCAGCGGCACCAGCGGTACCGCCATCATCGAGGACGGCGTGCTGGCCCACCTGGGCCTGCAGCCGGAAGCGCCCGATCCGGGCCTGCGCGGCAGCCGCGAGCCCGTCGGCGCGGCGCTGCCGGACGCGGCTGCCCAGGCCGCCGCCATCGGCGTCGCCAGCCACGCCGCCCAGATCGCGGACCTGCTGGCGGCCGTGGAGCAGGGATGCCCGCCCGCCGTGACCGGCGCCGACGGCCGGACCACGCTGGAGATCATCTGCGCGGTGTATGAGTCAGCCCGGACCGGCCAGCCCGTCAGGCTCGGCGCCGGGCCCGGCGCCCGCCCGGTCAGGGCCGCCCGGTGACCTTCACCCTGAGCGGCTTCGCCGACGAGATCTCCGCTGACCCGGCCGAGCAGCTCGCCACCCTGGCCGCGGAGTCCATCACGCACCTGGAGCTGCGCAGCGCCTGGTCGGTGAACGTCGCCGACCTCGACGACGGCCAGGTCGCCCGGCTGGGCACCGCATTCCGGCAGGCCGGCGTGACGGTGTCCGCGATCGGCTCGCCGATCGGGAAGATCGCCGTCGCCGACCCGGTCGGCCCGGAACTGGAACGGCTGCGCCGGGTCGCTGGCGTCGCCGCCGCGCTCGGTACCTCGCTGGTGCGCGTCTTCTCGTTCTTCCTGCCCCCGGCCGATCCGCCCGGCCGCTACCGCGATGAGGTCATCGACCGGATGGGGGCGCTGGCCGCCGTCGCCGCCGAGCACGGCGTGATCCTGGCCCACGAGAACGAGAAGAATATCTTCGGCGACCTTCCGCAGCGCTGCGCCGACATCATCGAGACAGTCGCATCGCCGGCCCTGCGGGCCACCTTCGACGCCGCCAACTTCGTCCAGTGCGGCGTCGCCCCGCACACCGAGGCCTATCCGCTGCTCCGCCCGCACCTGGTCTACCTCCAGGTCAAGGACGCGATCGCCGCGACCGGCGAGGTCGTCCCGGCCGGCCACGGCGACGGCCAGGTAGCCGACACCCTCGCCGCCCTGCACGCCTCCGGCTTCGCCGGCTATGCCTCGCTCGAGCCGCACCTGGCCGCGGCCGGCCCGTTCGGCGGTTTCTCCGGCCCGGACCTGTTCCGGACTGCCGCACGCGCCTTCCGGCAGCTCCTGGCTGACCTGGACATCTCCTGGGACTAGCAGGACGCGCTAGCCCCGGCGCGGCGCTACGCCGTTCACCGCCCGGCAGCCGGCAATCTGGCGACATTTCACGGTTGCTGAGCCAGCCACTCGTCAGGCTGGCCTGCCGCTCTGCGTAACGCTCAGCCGGCGATGCAGCGATCTGCCTTCGAGGGAGTTGACCATGGCTGAGCAAGTTCCGATCCGACCAGGGCCGAGGGGGCACGGCGGCGCTGGATCCGCGTGGCTGCCCGGCGCTGTCCCGGCTCCGGCCCCGCTGCCTGAGGCCGAGCCGACGCATGCGCACAACCCGCGGCGCGAGTCCTGCTGGCTATGCGGGATGACCCAGGCGGTGTATCAGCTGTTCCCGGATGGCGGCGATGCGTGCGCCGACGTGCGGTGGTACTGCCAGAACACGCGGGCCTGCACGGAACGCTGGCTGGCGGCCCGGCGGGCAGGCCGCAGGCGGCGCGCGCTCCCCAGCCGCGTCGCCGCGCCAGCGACCGCACCGGGTGAGCCTGCCGGAGCGAGCCCGCCGCAGCAGGCCGCCGCTCGCTAGGCCGCCGGTGACGGGCTAGCGGCCAGCAGCCCGGCAAGGGCCTGCCACGCCCGGGCGCCGAGCCGCCGGTTCGCCGCATCGGTACCGCCCCGCTGCATCCGCATCCCCCCGGTCACGGCCGGCTCACCGGGGAGTATCGCGCGGTGACCAGCCGCCTCCTCGGTGATGACGGTGGTCGGGAGCTGGTGGCGGGCGCGCCGCCGGGCGATCAGCTCCGCGTGCAGGCCGGCCGGCCAGACCTGGTCATCACCGCCGGCGACCAGCACGACGGCCGGGATGCGCTCGACAGCGATCGTGGCGGCGCTGACGGCCGCCGGGCTGAGCTCTCGCGAGCGGAGGTAGAGGCTGCGATAGCTCGGCGGGTCACTGTCGGGCTGCCAGTCCGCGGCGAACGGGACGAACGGAACCGGCGCTCCGTCCAGGGTCCAGTGCGAGGTCTGCCGCCCGTCCGGCGTTACTCCCGCCCATACGACGTCGGACGGCGAGAACGCGACAACGGCGCTCACCTGCGGGGTACGGGCGGCGGTGAGCAGCGCTGCCTCGGCGCCGAAGGACAAGCCGATGAGCAGGACCCGGTCGCAGTCGGCGGCCAGCTTGCTGACCCGCGCCTGGAACGTCTCCACGGCGATCTCCCACGGACCCGCATGCTGGCCGGGACCGCCGAACCACTGAATCGACTCGGCGAGCGCGCCCTGCTCAGCGAGCAGCCGCGCCCGCGACTCGTCGGCCAGGCCCCGTGATCCCGCCAGCACGAGAACCCCGGCTCCTGAATGCTGGCCGGGGATCCACCGCACGCCCGGCGGTCCGGCCAGGCTCTCGCGTCGCATGCACCCAGTCTCCCGTGGCGGGGCATCCGCGCCGCGGCCAGCCCGCCCGGCAGCCCCTGGAAGACGGGCACATCCGCCGGGACCAGCGAGGAGCAGCCGGCCTCAGGTGCCGCCGGCCGTGAGCCGGGCAATGGCCCGGCCGGCCGCGGCGCGGACCCGCGGCACCGGGTCATCCTGCAGCCCGGCCATGGCGCTGAGCGCCTCGTCCACCTGGTGCCGCGCGACCACCTTGGCGGCCATCTCGCGGACCCGCCATGAGTCATCGGCGGTAGCCGCGATGATCGCGGCCGTGGCCTGGTTGTCCCACACGTGCAGCAGGCCGCGGGCGGCCCAGACCCGGGGCCAGTAGCCGTCCCTGCCTCCCTCACCCCCGGTGAGCACGTACCCGGCCGGCGGCCCGCCCAGCGCCAGGATCAGGCCGTCATCCGCCTCGCGGCCGCCCAGCAGCTCGATGCACCCCGAGACCAGCGCTGAGGTGCCCCGGCGCTGGCACTCAGCCTCGATCCGCTCGCGCGGCGTACCCGGGTCACTGGCCGTCATGAGCACCCCCGCCCTGCCTGCTGATCCCGCCGGTCAGATCTTCTCTCCTGCATACCTGCCCCGGGAGGGAAGCCACTTCGGTGTCCTGGCCGAGCTCGGCAGGCCGGCCAGCTAGCCCGCGAAAACCGGATCGTGGACCGGGAGCATGCCGGTCTATCATCGCGTGGTGCTGACGCCCGATCGCCGTCCTGAGGCCGCCCGGCCAGCCTCATGCTGAGAACACCCCGGGTTACCCTGCGCCAGTGGTCCGGCGGGGACCGCGAGCTGTTCGCGGAAATGAACGGCGACCCGGAGGTCATGGCGCACTATCCGCGCACCCTGACCCGCGCCGAGAGCGATCATCTGCTGGACCGGCTCGCCGCCTCCATCGATCAGCACGGGTTCGGTCTGTGGGCCGCCGAGCGCCGCTCGGACAGCCAGCTCCTGGGTTTCGTCGGCCTGCAGCACGTCCCGTTCGAAGCTCATTACACGCCCGCGATCGAGCTCGGCTGGCGGCTGCGACGCGCGGCCTGGGGTCGCGGTTACGCGACCGAGGCCGCGCGCGCGTGCGCCGAGTTCGCCTTCGGGGAGCTGGGTGTCCGGGAGCTGTTCGCCATGGCGCGGCCGGCCAATGAGCCGTCCCGCCGGGTCATGGACCGGCTCGGGATGCAGCACGACCCGGCGGATGATTTCCGCTACCCGCCGGCGGGCCAGGCCGGCAGCCTGGCCTATGTCCTCTACCGGCTTTCCCCGCCGGGGGACGGCGGCCCGGCGCCGGGCTAGCCGGATCTGGAAGCTGGCTTCGCGACGACCGGAGGGACCTGCGCTGTCCATGGAAGAGAACGACCTGATCATCCGCCCGATCACCGGAGCCGAGGAACTCGGCCTGTTCTGCCAGCTGCCGTACGTCCTGAACGAGGAGCTGGCGGGCGACCTGGCCGACGGCCGCCGCCGCCCGGACTGGATGTGGGTCGCCCTGCGCGGGAGCCAGCTGCTGGCCAGGGCCGCCTGGTGGACCCGGCGGAGCGGCGACGCGCCGCTCATCCTGGATGTCCTCGACGTCGACGACAGCTCCCCGGATCTCGATCGCGCTGACATCCTGGACCGCCTGCTGCGCGCCGCCATGGCGGCCACCCTCACCGGCGGGCTGCCTCCTCCGCAGTACAGCCGGTTCGTCCCGCCGGACTGGCGCGACAACCCGGCCGCGCGGCAGCCAGTTGACGACCGCATGGCGGCCCTGGAACGGACCGGTGCCCGGCTCTTCGTCGAGCGGCTGCGCCTGGAATGGCGGCCCGGTTCCGGTGTTCCGGAGCCCAGCGGGCGCCTGGCGTTCCGCCCGGTCCGTGATGAAGCAGAACTCGTGGGCCTGATGACCCGGGTGCTGGAGGGGACGCTGGACGCACACGGCCGCGACGACCTGACCCGGATGTCCGCCCGCGAGGCGGCCGCCCAGCATTACCAGGGCGAGTTCGCTGGCTTCACCAGCCCGCGAGAGTGGTGGCAGATCGCCGAGCTGCCCGGCGGGGAGCCGGCCGGGTTCGTGATACCGGCCCGCAACGCCTACAACCCGATCATCGCCTATATCGCGGTCCTGCCCGCGCACCGCGGCCACGGCTACATCGACGACATCCTGGCGCAGGGCACCCGGATTCTCGCCGGGCAGGACGTCCCGCTCATCCGGGCGTCCACGGACCTGGGCAACGTGCCCATGGCGAACGCCTTCCAGCGGGCCGGCTACGTCAATTTCGAACGCGAGATCAACATGACCTGGAGTTAGCAGCGGCAGGCCCGGCGAGCCAGCGACCACCGGTGTCAGCGGCACCTGCGGGCCGAGGCCGCCGCCGGTGGCTGGCGGGGCTGAGTAACGAGGTGCGGCAGACTGAGGCGGTGACTCTTGCCCCCGTCTATCCCGTTCGCTCGGCCCGGCTGCTGCTCCGGCCGGTCTCGCCAGCTGATGTCGCTGCCGTGGTCGCGTATCGCTCCCAGCCCGAGGTGTGCCGGTACGTGCCGTTTGATCCGATGGACGCGAGCGACGTGCGGGCCCGGCTCGCCGGAATGTGGTCCCGCCACACCCTGGAGCAGGAGGGAGAGGTGCTGGTCCTGGGCGCCGAGCTGGCCGCCACCGGGGAGCTGATCGGCGACCTCCTGCTGCGCTGGATCAGCGCCCAGGACGAGTGCGGCGAGCTCGGGTACGTATTCCACCCGGCCTATGGCGGCCGCGGATACGCCTCCGAGGCGGCGCACGCGGTACTGCACCTGGCCTTCGACAAGCTCGGGCTGCACCGCGTGATTGCCCGGGTCGATGCCCGGAACACAGCATCGGCGCGCCTGGCCGCACGGCTCGGGATGCGCCAGGAAGCCCACCTGGTCGAGAACAGCCGGTTCACCGGCGAGTGGTCGGACGAACTTGACTTCGCCCTGCTCCGGAAAGAGTGGCCGGCGCAGGCGCTGGCGGGCTGCCCGGCCTGCGGGCAGGCGAGCTGATACCCCGCCGGGTCAGGCCAGCTGCCGGGCGAGCTCCCGCAGCGGGACCTCATACGCCTGCGCGTAGGTGGGAAAGGGATGCACCACGTCCGCCAGGACCCTGACCGGCACCTGGCCGCGGATGGCCACGCTGGCCTCGGAGATCCAGTCGTCAGCGCCCATGCCGGCCGCCGACGCACCGACCAGGAGACCGCGCCGCCGGTCAGCGACCAGAACGAGCAGTCCGCCCGGCGTGCCGTCCGTGGCGGGCCGGGCCAGCTCGGACAGGTCCATGGTCGCCACCACGACGTCCAGTCCCGCCTCGCGGGCCTGGCCCCGGGTCAGGCCGACGCCGGCCAGCGGCGGCTCGGTATAGATCACCCGGGGGATGGCCCGGTAGTCCGCCGTCGCGCTGCCGCCCAGCAGGTTGTCGGTCACCACGCGCCCCTGGTAGTTCGCGCCGTGCGTATACGGGGCGATGCCAGTGACATCACCGGCCGCCCACACATGCTGCTGGCCCTGAACGCGGCAGTGCTCATCGACGCTCACCGCGCCGTTCTCCTGCACGGTTACGCCGATCAGGTCGAGGCCGAGGTCATCGGTGGCCGGCCAGCGGCCGGCGGCGAGGATGACCCGGTCCGCCTCGACGGCCGAGCCATCCGCCAGCAGGATGCGCGCGCCGCCGGCGGTGCGGCTCGGCGCGGGCGGCTCCCGTGCCGATCCGCAGGCTCACGCCGTCGGACCGCAGGACCTTCTCCAGTTCCCCGGCGACCGCGGCGTCCTCGCCCCCGGCGAGCTGCCCGGCCGGTTCCACGAGCGTGACCTGCACGCCGAAGCCGGCATAGACCTGGGCCAGCTCGCACCCGATCGCGCCGCCGCCCAGGATGACCACCGACGCCGGGTACTCGGCCGCGGACAGCGCCTGGTCACTGGTCCAGGCGCGAACACCGGCCAGGCCGTCGAGGGGCGGGATAGCAGGCACCGAGCCCGTGGCCACGACCAGGTCCCGGCAGGCCAGCTCCCGGCCGCCGGCCGCCACCCGGCCGGGCCCGGCGATGCGGCCGGGGCCGCGGATCAGCGTCACGCCGCGGTCCTGGAGGCTCGCGCTGGTGTCGCTGTCGTCCCGCTGGCCGGACAGCTCATCGCGCCTGCGTACCGCGGCCGCGAAGGCGTCGCGGTCCGGGTCCAGCGGCACGGGCGCCCGGCTGCCCCCCAGATCGGCCACCCGCCGGGCCTGCGCCCGGGCGTGCGCGCTGCGCAGCATCGCCTTGCTGGGAATGCAGGCCACATACGGGCACTCGCCGCCGACGCGCAGCTTCTCCACCAGGGCGACGGACCGGCCGGCATCGGCGACGCCGCCGGCCACCCACTCCCCCGCCGAGCCCGCGCCGAGAACTACTACGTCAAATATCACCCGCTGCTCCTAGCCCATGGCCGAAGGCCGGGACCGGCCCCGGCCTTCGGCCTGTGACCGTGTCACCGCTCACACGCTCCCGCTCGTCCGCGGCTGCCGGTCCCGGCCGCCACGTCCCGCAGCGAGACCGCAGCTACCCGGGCCTGGCGGCCTAACCGTCGGCCAGCTGCATCGCGGTGCGGCCGAGCAGGTGCTCAGGCCCCGGACCGCACTGCCATCACCGGGCCGGCGGTCCCGGCTCCGTGCTGCCGGGCTGATCCTGGAAGAGCGCCGGCTGCGGCGGCTGGCCGCTGACGGCGGTCACGATGTCGGCTGCCACCTGGCGGAGCTTGAGGTTGCGGTGCTGCGAGGCGGCCCGCAGGATGCCGAACGCCTCCTCTGAGGTGCAGCGCTCCTGAGCCATGATGATCCCGAGAGCCTGATCGATGACCGCGCGCGAGGCCAGGGCGGAGCGCAGCTGCACCGTCAGGTCAGCCTGCTCGGCCTGACGCACGGCCAGCGTCAGCGCCCCGGTAGCGGTCGCGGCGAAAGCCTCCGCCCGGCGCAGCTCAGCCTCCCCGAACGTGCCGGCGTCGGGCGCGTACAGGTTGAGTGCGCCGATATGCCGCCCGTCGGCCGTCAGCGGCATGGACAGCGAGGACCCGACGCCGCGCCCGGCCGCCTCGGTCTCGAAGGCACCCCAGCGGGGCTCGGCTGCGGTGTCCGCAACGTGGACGACCTGGCCGTTACGCATGGCACTGAGGCACGGGCCGTTCTCGATTCCGTACTGCACCTCATCGAGCTGCGCGGCGAACGTGTCGCTGCTGGCCACGGTCGTCGGACGCCCGTCAGGCCGGAGCGTGATCCCGCAGGACAGGCCAGAGGTGACCCGCGCGGCGGCCAGCACGGCCACCTCCTGCAGGAAGCCTTCCAGGTCCTGCGAGCTCAGCAGCAGGGCCTGCAGCTCGGCCGCGCTCGCGGCCTCGTGCAGCCCGGCGGCGGAGCCGGCGGGCCGGGACTGGCCAGCTGCCCGGCCGGCCGCTGCCGGGCCGGCCTGCTGGCGCGGCTGGTCATCCGGCGATGCTGTGCTCGGTGTCGTCGCGCTCATGGCCCCTCCTGTCGTTGCGCTAGCCATCAAACCAGCACCGGCCAAACCGGCTCCGGCTCAGCGGCCGCTGGACACCCCTGGCGCCCGGCGCCGGGAACCGCGCGGGAAGCCTCGGGCGGCTTACTAATCGCTCTTATCGCATTTTGCTCAGTTATATGAATGCTTGCTTATAAACAGCGCTCTTGGATTACGGCACTCACCGCCATAGACGTAGTGTTGCCTGAGCTGAACGGCGACACAGCTAGGGGATGGCCGACACGATATGGGGATAAACGGGGAAGCAGCGGGCGTCAGCAGGGGGCAGGACCTGCGGGAGATGCTGGACTGGGCGATTACCCAGTCCCCGCTGAATATTGCCTTGTTTGATACCCAGCTCCGCCATGTCCGGCTCAATTCGGCCATGCACAAGCAGCTCGGCCTGAGCACGGAGACGGCCGGCCTCGGGCAGCGCCTGACGGACATGTTTGACAGCCCGAATGCCGCCGCCGTGGAGGCGTGCGCCCGGCAGGCGCTGCGGACCGGCCTTCCGGTGGTCTGGGAGGGCCTCGCCCGGGCACCCGGTGACCGGAGGCGCGTCTGGAAGGTCACGGTCTCGTCAGTCTGCGCCCCGGACGGAACGACCTGCGGCGTGCTGCTGGTGAGCGTCGACGTGACCGAGCATCACCGGGCCAGGGAGCGACTTGCGCTGGTCAACCAGGCCAGCAGGCGGATCGGCAGCACCCTGGATGTGGGCAGGATCAGTGCGGAACTGGCGGAGATCGCCACGCCCGGGCTGGCGGACCTGACCATGATCGATCTTCTGGACTCCGTGCTGCGCGGGGAGGAGCCACTGGCCGGCCCGGTGGCCAGCACCGTCCTGCTGCGCCCGATGGTCTGCGGGTCGGTCCTGGCCGGCAGCCCTGAGGTAGTGGCCCGGGCGGGAGCGACGTTCTGCTATCCGGCGCACTCGTCAGCCGCCGAGGCCCTGGCGGCGGGCCGGGCAGTCGTGCACCACCCCGCCGATGACGATGTCGCCCGGTGGGCAGGGGCCGATCCGGCCGGGGCCGGCCGGGTCGCGCGGCATGAGTTTCACTCGGTCATGGTGGTCCCGATTCGCTCCCGCGGTGCCGCCCTCGGAGTCGCGAGCTTCGTCCGGCATCAGCGGTCCGGGGCTTTCGAGGGCGACGACCTGGTGCTCGCCGAGGAAATCGTTGCCCGCGCGGCGGTCTGCATCGACAATGCCCGCCGCTACACGCGCGAGCATGCCACTGCCCTCGCCCTGCAGCACAGCCTGCTGCAGCGGCACCAGCCGGCGCAGACCGCGGTCCAGGTCGCGACCCGCTACCTGCCCAGCCAGTCCGGGGTGGCGGTCGGCGGTGACTGGTTCGACGTCATCCCGCTATCGGGCAGCCGGGTCGCGCTGGTGGTCGGCGACGTGGTCGGCCATGGCATCGGGGCGGCCGCCACCATGGGCCGGCTGCGCACGGCAGTCCGGACGCTCGCGGACATCGACCTGGAGCCGGAGGAGCTGCTCACCCGGCTGGATGATGTCGTCACGCGGATCGCTGACGAGGACGAGTACCCGCTGGAGGCCAGTGATCTCAGCGCCACGTGCCTGTACGCGATCTACGACCCGGTGTCCCGCCGGTGCTCGATGGCGCGCGCCGGCCACCCGGTGCCCGCCATCGTGACCCCGGACGGCTCGGCCGACCTCCTCGACCTGCCGGCCGGGCCCCCGCTGGGCCTGGGCGGGCTGCCCTTCGAGGAGGCCGAGGTAGAACTGCCCGAGGGCAGCCTGCTCGCGCTGTATACCGACGGGCTGGTCGAATCCCGCGAGCGTGACATCGACAGCGGACTGGATGCCATGCTCAAGGTACTCAGCAAGATGCACCTCGGGCAGGACGAGCCCCGCGACCCGCCGTCGCTCGACGCGGTCTGCGACAGCCTGGTCGACGCGCTGCTGCCCGAGCGAGCCGAAGACGACGCGGCGCTGCTCATCGCCCGGACCGGCGCCCTGGCCCCGGACCGGATCGTCTCCTGGGATCTTCCCCCGGAGCCCGCGCTGGTGGCCGACGCCCGTGCCCGGGCCGCGCGCCAGGTCACCGAGTGGGGCTATGCGGAGATCGCGTTCACGACCGAGCTCCTGGTGGGCGAGCTGGTCACCAACGCCATCGTGCATGCGCAGCCACCCATCCAGCTGCGGATGATCCTGGACACCACGCTGAGCTGCGAGGTTTCCGATACCAGCAGCACCGCCCCGCACCTGCGCCGCGCTGGCCGCTACGACGAGGACGGCCGGGGCCTGCTGCTCGTTGCCCAGCTCGCGGACCGCTGGGGGACCCGTCATACCCGGACAGGCAAGACCATCTGGGCCCAGCAGCCGCTGCCCGGGCAAGTCGCCTCCGGCGATGCCTGAGCAGGCTCCGGCGGGCAAGGCGGGAAGCGAGTCGCGCCAACCCCGCTGCACCCGGTACCATCGGTCTCGGTCAATCTGGGGTAGCTCAATCGGCAGAGCATTCGGCTGTTAACCGACAGGTTGCGAGTTCGAGTCTCGCCCCCAGAGCCATTACGAGTGGATCTGGCGACCCGGCGGCCAGGCCCCGGACCGCCGTCATCGCGGTCCCCAAGGCAGCCCGCCCGCAGCCGTAACCGGGTGCCCCGTGGTCAGGCCGCGCATAAGGGGCCCCGCGCTGGGCATGAGGTAGGTCACTGCCGTGCCCGCATGCGCCGGTGGCCGCCTGCGGCTCCGCCCACCGGGCCCGGCAGGCTGATTTCCTAGGAGAGGCCGACATGCACATCTACCGGATCAGCTTCGTCACCGGCTTCGCCGCCGGATATGTCCTGGGTACCCGGGCAGGCCGCGAGCGCTACGAGCAGATCATGAAGGCCGCCCGCTCGGTGGCGGGCAACCCGACGGTCCAGCAGGCCGCCGGCGCGGTCCAGGCCCAGGCCAGTGAGCTGGCCTCGACGGCCGGCAGCAAGCTCAGCGACGGCGTGCGCGAGCGCGCCGACCAGCTGGCCAAGACCGCGCGGAGCAAGGTCGAGGAGCATGTTCCGGCGCTGCGCCGCAACGGCGACAGCCACGAGAGCAACGGCAGCGGCAACGGCCACGTGCGCAGCTCAGGGCGCCGGGCGCCCGGCGAGAAGGACTAGCTGTACTGACCCAGGGGGCCACCCCCTGGAACCGCCAGCCCCGGATTAGGCCAGGTACTCCCGCAGCATCTGGGCGCGGCTGGGGTGCCGGAGCTTGGCCAGCGTCTTGGACTCGATCTGCCGGATCCGCTCGCGGGTGACGCCGAATTCGCGGCCGACCTCTTCCAGGGTGCGCGGGTGGCCGTCGGTCAGCCCGAAGCGCAGCTGGATGATGCGCTGCTCGCGCAGTGACAGGTTGTCCAGCACCCGGTCCAGCTGGTCCTGCAGCATGATGAACGCGGCGGCCTCCATGGGCACGACCGCGTCGGCGTCCTCGATGAAGTCGCCCAGGTCAGAGTCCTCCTCGCCGATCGGCGACTGCAGGGACACCGGCTCCTGGGCGATGCGCTGGATCTCAGCGACGCGGTCGGGATGCAGGCCCATCTCGGCGGCGATCTCGTCCGGGCTGGCCTCGCGGCCGAGATCCTGGTGCAGCTGCCGCTGGATGCGGGCCATCTTGTTGATCGTCTCGACCATGTGCACCGGGATCCGGATGGTGCGCGCCTGATCGGCGATGGCCCGGGTGATGGCCTGGCGGATCCACCAGGTGGCATAGGTGGAGAACTTGTAGCCCTTGGTGTAATCGAACTTCTCCACCGCGCGGATCAGCCCGAGGTTGCCTTCCTGGATGAGGTCCAGGAACACCAGCCCGCGGCCGATGTAGCGCTTGGCGATGGACACCACCAGCCGCAGGTTGGCCTCGATGAGCCGCTGCTTGGCCCGCAGCCCCTCGGCGGCGACCAGGGACAGCTCGCCCATCAGGACGCCGTTCCCGTCGTCAGCGGCGAACCCGCCCTGCAGCTTCTCCTCGGCGAACAGGCCGGCCTCGATGGCCTTGGCCAGGTTGACCTCGTCCTGCGCGGTGAGCAGCGGGACGCGGCCGATCTCCCGCAGGTAGATCCGCACCAGGTCACCGGTGGCGGCACGGCGCGTGGCATCCGGCCCGGCCACCGGCCGGACTTCCTCGACGTCCTCCGTCTGGACCACCCCGACGACCTCGACGCCCTCGTCGGCGAGTGTCTTGAGCACCTCATCGACGGCCTGGGCCGGGAAGTCGTGGCGCTCAAAGGCCGCGGCGAGCTCGGTCATGGCGATCGTCCCGCGTTCTCGCGCCTGAGCGATGAGATCTGCTACCTGGTCAGTTCGGGGTGCAGCCGTAACGCTCATGGGGACTAGTGTGCGTCAGGATGCGGCCGTTGCTCGGACACATTATTGTCACCCCGGAGCTAGTGCCGGCTGCGACCGATCGTGTGCATGTGATCACTGCAGGGCGTCAGCGGCCGGCCCGGACAGCACCTTGCGGCGCTGCTCCAGGGCGACCAGGTCACCGAACAGCCGGCCGTACTCGGCCTGCTCGGTGACGGGGTTCATGCGCTGCAGCTTCGACTTGACCCGGGCGATCTCCCGGCTCACGTGCCAGCTCCCCGACCCGGGCGAACTGCGCCTCGATGTAGCGCGCGTCCGGCTCGGCGTCCGCGCCGGGAGCCCGCACCGGCTCGACGGCGAGCTGGGTGATGAACTCGCGGACCTGCTCATCAGGTGCCGCGCCGCGCAGCTGCTGAGCCCACTCGCGGGCGCCGGACGCCGCCGCGGTGCCGCCGCACCCCGCGACGACCTCGAACGCCGCCACGTGCATCGGGACGGCGAAGCTGGCGGGCCCGAGCGCGTCGAAGGCCGGCCCGCACAGCGCCGGTCGCTGCACGGCCAGCTTGAGTGCTTCCCGCTCGACCCGGTGCGCGGGGTCCCGCTCGTCGTAGCCGGCCAGGCCGCGGTCGCCGCGGCCATCCCCCGCGCCGTCGCGCGGCTGGGGCACGGCGCCGCCCGGCCCGCGGCCGCCGCGGCCATTGCCGCCGCTGGCCGCCCCGCCGCGCTGGGACCCGTGCCGGTCCCGGCCATCCCGGCCGCCGGCCGCGGCCGGGCGTGCTGGCGGACCCGCTCCAGCACGAAGTTCTCGTCCATCATGCCGAGCCAGCGGTCCACGCTGATCGCGTACCGGTCGCGCAGGCCGCGGTCCTTGATCTGCCCGACGATCGCGGCCGCGTCGTCGAGCGCGGCCAGCCGGCCCTCGTTGGTCTCCAGGTTGTGCTTGGCCAGCTCGGTGCGGATGACGAACTCATAGACCGGCACCCGCTGGGCGATCAGGTCCCGCACGGCCGCGTCGCCGCGGGCCAGCCGCAGGTCGCACGGATCGAGCCCGTCGGGCTGCACGGCCACGAACGTCTGGGTGACGAACCGCTCCTCCAGTGAGAACGCGCGCACCGCGGCCCGCTGCCCGGCGGCGTCCCCGTCGAAGGTGAAGATGACCTCGCCCAGGAACTTGTCGGAGTCCATCAGCAGCCGGCGCAGGATCGACACGTGGCCCTCGCCGAAGGAGGTGCCGCTGGTCGCCACGGCCGTGCCGATGCCCGCCATGTGGCAGGCCATCACGTCGGTGTAGCCCTCGACGAGCACGGCCTGGCGGCGCTGGGAGATCTCCCGCCGGGCCAGGTCCGCGCCGTAGAGCACCGAGCTCTTCTTGAACAGCGGGGTCTCGGGCGTGTTCAGGTACTTGGGGCCGTCATCGTCGGCGCGCAGCTTGCGGGCGCCGAAGGCGATCACGTCGCCGGTCAGGTCGGCAATCGGCCAGATCAGCCGACCGCGGAACTTGTCGATGAGGCCGCGGCGGCCCTGGCTGGCCAGCCCGCCGGCCAGCAGTTCCTTGTCGGTGAAGCCGCGGCCGCGCAGGTGCCGGGTCAGCGTCTCCCACTCGTTCGGCGCGTACCCGACGCCGAACCGCTCGTAGTCGGCGCCGCTCGAAGCCCCGCGAGGACAGGAAGTCCCGGCCGGGTGCGGCGTCGGGACTGGTCAGGCGCTCGGCGTAGAAGTCAGCCGCGGCCCGGTGGGCCTGGATCAGCCGGCGGCGCAGCGACTGCTCCTGGCCGGGCACGTGGCCGCCCTGCTCGTACCGCAGCTCGATGCCGACCCGGGCCGCCAGCCGCTCGATGGCCTCGGTGAAGCCCAGGCTGTCGATCTTCTGGACAAACTTGATGACGTCGCCGCCCTCGGCGCACGAGAAGCAGTACCACAGGCCGCGAGCGGGGGTCACGTTGAATGACGGTGTTTTCTCCTCGTGGAACGGGCATAGGCCCTTCAGCGACCCGCCGCCCGCATTCCGCAGCTGGAGGTACTCCCCGACCACATCATCGATGGCCGAGCGCTCGCGCACGAGGGCGATGTCCTCGTCGCGGATCCGGCCTGGCATGCGTCTGCTCCCCGCCCCTTCACGTCGTCGCCGCGAGTCTAGTCCCGGCTGCCCGCATTCCGGTGCCGGCTAGCCTCCGCGGTGTGACCCGCCTCCCCCCGTCATCATCCTGCGCTGCCCCGCTGAGCGAGGCCGGGCCGCGGCGCCGCGACACCGCCCGGCCCGGCGCCGGCGGCCCCGCCCGGCTCGTCCTGTGGGACGTCGATCACACCCTGGTCAGCATCGGCCGCGTCGGCCGTGAGATCTACGAGCTGGCCTTCGCCGAGCAATTCGGCCGCCCGCTGCCCGAGGTCAGCTCCGTGTCGATGGCCGGGCGCACCGACCGGGCCATCGCCCTGGAGGTGCTGGCCGTCGCCGGGGTGAGCGACCCGCTCGCGCAGCTCGACCAGTTCCAGCGATCCAGGCGGCCCGCGCCGCGTCGCTGGCCGGCCGGGTCCGCGAGCACGGCCGGGTACTGCCCGGCGTGCCGGAGGCGCTGGCCGCGGTGGCGGCCGGCCGGCCCGGCGTCGCGGTGGTGCAGTCCCTGCTGACCGGCAACCTGCGGGCCATGGCCGAGGTCAAGCTGGGCGCCCTGGGCCTGCTGGACGCCGCGAGCCCGCTCGACCTGGACGCCGGGGCCTACGGCACCGAGAGCGAGACCCGCGCTGACCTGGTCCCTGTTGCCCGCCGTCACGCGGCGGCCCGCTACGGCGCCCGGCTGGGCGGCACGGACTTCGGCGGCGCGGCGACCGTGCTGGTCGGCGACACCCCGCTCGACGTCGAGGCCGCGCTGATCGCGGGCGCCCGGGCGGTGGGCGTGGCCACCGGCCAGTTCAGCGTCGCGGTCCTGACCGCGGCCGGCGCGCACGCGGTCCTGCCCGACCTGACCGACACCGCGCAGGTCGTCGCGGCCATCCTCGGCTAGCTGGCCGCGCGCCCGCCTCTTGCTGTTATCAGCGAGCCGCCGGGCGCCGGACGCCCGCGTCGCGGCGCCCGGCCAGGCGGGCGCCGCGGGACCGGCGGGACCGTTACGCCAGGTCCGCCAGCGGGACGTCGGGGTCGGCCAGCCGCGCCGGCATCGACCGGGGACCCGGACCGGATGAGGTCCTGGATGGCGTCGTTGACGTCCCAGACGTTGACGTTCATGCCGGCCACCACGACGCCGGACCTCAGCCAGAACGCAACGAACTCCCGCGACTGCGGCTCGCCCCGGTACACCACCTGGTCGTAGCCGCCCGGCTCGGGCACGCCGGCCGCCTCCATGCCCAGGTCGTACTGGTCGCTGAAGAAGTAGGGCACCCGGTCGTAGCTGACCTGCTGGCCGAGCATGGCGCGGGCCGCGGCCGGGCCGCCGTTCAGCGCGTTGGCCCAGTGCTCGACCCGGATCCGGCGGCCCAGCAGCGGGTTCACCGCGCTGGCCACGTCGCCGGCGGCGAAGATGTCCGGGTCCGAGGTGCGCAGCGACGCGTCGACCAGGATGCCGTTGTCGACCTCCAGCCCCGCGTCGGCGGCCAGGCCGACTTCGGCACCGCGCCGATGCCGGCGATCACCACGTCGGCGTCCAGCGTGGCGCCGCCCGAGGTCAGCACCTGGCGCACCGCGCCGTGCCGCCTGGCCCGCGGCGCCGGAACCGGAGCCGTCGCCGCGCAGCTCGCTGATGCCCTCGCCGAGCCGGAACTGCACGCCGTGGCTCGCGGTGCAGGCGGCCGAACACCTCGCCCAGCTCGGGGCCGACCGACCGCTGCAGCGGCGCGGCCTCGGGCTCGACGACGGTGACCGCGCAGCCCGCCTGCCGGGCCGCGGCGGCCACCTCCAGCCCGATCCAGCCCGCCCCGGCGATCGACCACGCTGGCCGCCGCGGCGCAGCACCGCCAGCAGCGCCTCGCTGTCGGCGAGGGTGCGCAGGTACAGCAGCCCGTCCAGGTCGGCGCCGGGGACCGGCAGCCGGCGCGGCGACGGCGCCGGTGGCCAGCAGCAGCCGGGTGTAGCCGACCGCCGAGCCGTCTTCCAGGCGCACCTGCCGGGCGGCCCGGTCGAGGAGGTGACCCGGCTGCCCAGCCGCAGGTCCACGTCGTGCTCGGCGTACCAGCCCGGCTCGTGCACGAAGGCCGTGTTCCGGTCGGCCTTGCCCAGCAGCAGGTCCTTGGACAGCGGCGGCCGCTCGTAGGGGCGCTCGGTCTCCGCGCCGATGAGCACGATCGCGCCGTCGAAGCCCTCGTCGCGCAGCGTCTCGGCGGCCTTGGCCCCGGCCAGGCTGGCCCCGACGATCACGTACGTGTCGGCTGTCATCGATCCTCCGGGATCCGGGGCGGCCCCTGCGACGGGCGGTTCCAGCGACGGCGCCTGGACGTCAGTCCGGCCAACGCTACCGGCATAGCGCGCAGATGCGCTGGTGCCAGGAGACCGCGGAGGTATCGGTGAGCGAGGCGATCTGGTCGATGACCACCCGCCGCCGGGCCGCGTCGTCGCCGGCGGCCGCGAACGCGGTGGCGAACATCGGGTCCAGGGTGCCCGGCGCCCCGTCCGGCACGGCGCGGGTCAGCTCGTAGATCACCTCCCGCTCGCAGGCCTGTGCCGCCGCGGCGCCGGGCCGGGACATCACGTAGTGCGCGGTCACGCCCTTGAGCAGCGCGCACTCCAGCCGCTGGCGGCGCGGCACGGTCAGGTCGGCCGCGTACCGGGTCAGCGGCGGCGTGCCCGGCGGGCGGGTGGCCTGCTCGGCGGCGCCGCAGAACCGGCCGATCAGCTCGCTGGTCAGGTGCTTGACCGCCGCGGCCGCCGCCGCGCCGCCGTCGAAGGCCCGCGGCCAGAAGTCCAGCTCCAGCAGGCCGGCGAAGACCTCGCCCAGCTCGGCGGCGGTGGCCGAGCCAGGCGCGCAGTAGCTCGGCCAGGGTGAGCTGCGGCGACCTGCGTCGCGCTCGGCCGGGTCACGCAGCTGGCCGAGCCGGATCAGGCCCGCGTGCAGGCCGTCCTCCAGGTCGTGCACCGAGTAGGCGACGTCATCGGCCCAGTCCATGACCTGGGCCTCGAAGCAGGGCCGGCCCGCCGGCGCGCCCGCGCGGATCCACCCGAACACCGCCGCGTCGTCGGCGTAGGCGCCGTACTTGCCGGGCGCGCCGTCGGCCGGCGGCCAGCCACGGGTACTTCAGCGTGGCGTCCAGGGTGGCCCGGGTCAGGTTCAGGCCGGCGCCGGGCGCCTTGGCCTCCAGGCGGGTCAGCAGCCGCAGGCTCTGCGCGTTCCCCTCGAAGCCGCCGCAGCCCGCGGCGAGCTGAGCCAGGGCGGCCTCGCCGTTATGGCCGAACGGCGGGTGGCCGAGGTCATGCGCCAGGCAGGCCGCGTCGACCAGGTCGGGGTCGCAGCCCAGCGCCGCGCCCAGCTCGCGGCCGATCTGGGCGCACTCCAGCGAGTGGGTGAGCCGGGTGCGCGGGAAGTCGCCCGACCCGACCGCGACGACCTGGGTCTTGGCCGCCAGGCGGCGCAGCGCGGCGCTGTGCAGCACCCGGGCGCGGTCCCTGGTGAAGGGACCGCGCCCGGAGCTGCGCGCATGCTTCGACGGCTCGGCTGCCCACCGGGCCGTGGCCAGGCCGTCGTAGCCCGGGGTCACCGGCTGTCGCTGCCCCCCACGGCCTCCAGGACCGCGGCGCGGCCGGCCTCCAGCCGGGCCACCGGGACCCGGAACGGCGAGCAGGACACGTAGTCCAGGCCGGCCGAGTGGAAGAAGTGCACCGACTCGGGGTCGCCGCCGTGCTCGCCGCAGACGCCGATCTTGAGGTCGGGGCGGGTGGCCCGGCCCTCGCTCGACCGCGATCTTGACCAGCCGGCCGATGCCGTCGGCGTCCAGGGTCTCGAACGGCGAGACGCCGAACACGCCCAGCTCGATGTAGCGGCCGAAGAACGAGCCCTCGACGTCGTCGCGGGAGAAGCCCCAGCCCATCTGGGTCAGGTCGTTGGTGCCGAACGAGAAGAACTGCGCCGCCTGGGCGATCTCGCCCCGCGGTCAGCGCCGCCCGCGGCACCTCGATCATCGTGCCGATGAGCGCCGGGCACGTCAGTGCCGGTCTCCTCCTTGACCTCGGCCAGCACCCGCTCGGTCTCCTCGCGCGCGGCCTCCAGTTCCTGCACCGCGCCGACCAGCGGGATCATGATCTCCGGCTGCGGGTCGCCGCCGGCCTTCACCCGGTCGACGGCCGCGTGCGCGATGGCCCGGACCTGCATGGCGTACAGGCCGGGGATGACCAGGCCGAGCCGGACGCCGCGCAGGCCGAGCATCGGGTTCTGCTCGTGCAGGCGGCGGACCGCCTCCAGCAGCTTGTGGTCCTTCGCCGTGGCCGCGTCGCCGGCCAGCGCGATCTTGACCGACAGCTCGGTGAGGTCGGGCAGGAACTCGTGCAGCGGCGGGTCCAGCAGCCGGATGGTGACCGGCAGCCCGTCCATGGCCTCCAGGATCTCCACGAAGTCGCCGCGCTGCAGCGGCTCCAGGGCGTCCAGGGCGGCCTGGCGGCCGTCCGTCGTCCTCGGCCAGGATCAGGTTCTCCACCAGCTGGCGCCGCTCGCCGAGGAACATGTGCTCGGTCCGGGTCAGGCCGATGCCCTGGGCACCGAACCGGACGGCGCGGGCGGAGTCCTCGCCGTTGTCGGCGTTGGTCCGCACCTTCAGCCGGCGCTGCGCGTCGGCGTGCTGGATGATCGCGTGCACCGCGGCTGACCAGCTCGTCGGCGGACGGGTCGAGCCCGCCCTCGAAGTACTCGACCACCGGGGAGGCGACGACCGGGACCTCGCCCAGGTAGACCGCGCCGGACGAGCCGTCGATCGAGATCATGTCGCCCTCGCTGACGACCGTGCCGTCGGCCAGGGTGAACTTCTTGCCGGGCACGTCGACCTGGAGCTCGTCGGCGCCGCAGACGCAGGTCTTGCCCATGCCGCGGGCGACGACGGCCGCGTGGCTGGTCTTGCCGCCGCGGCTGGTCAGGATGCCGCGGGCGGCGATCATGCCGTGCAGGTCGTCGGGGTTGGTCTCGCGCCGGACCAGGATGACCGGCTCGCCCTTGGCGGCCCGGGCCACCGCCGTGGCCGAGTCGAACACGGCCTCGCCGACGGCCGCGCCAGGCGAGGCGCTGATGCCCTTGGCGATCCGCTTGACGTCGGTCTTGGCGTCGAAGCGCGGGAACATCAGCTGGGCGAGCTGGTCGCCGGTGACCCGGCGCAGCGCCTCGTCCAGGTCGATCATGCCCTGCTCGACGAGCTGGACGCGCGATCCGGAACGCGGCCGCGGCGGTGCGCTTGCCGACCCGGGTCTGCAGCATCCACAGCTTGCCGCGCTCGATGGTGAACTCGATGTCGCACAGGTCCTTGTAGTGGCCCTCCAGCGTGGACATGATCTCCATCAGCTCGGCGTAGGACTTCGGCGTCGATCTGCTCCAGGTCCTGCAGCGGCACCGTGTTGCGGATGCCCGCGACGACGTCCTCGCCCTGCGCGTCCTCCAGGTAGTCGCCGTAGACGCCCTGCTGGCCGGTGCCCGGGTCGCGGGTGAAGGCGACGCCGGTGCCCGAGCCCTTGCCCAGGTTGCCGAACACCATCGTCACGATGTTCACCGCGGTGCCCAGGTCGGTCGGGGATGCGCTCCTGGCGGCGGTACAGGATGGCCCGGTCGGCGTTCCAGGAGTTGAACACGGCGTTGACGGCCAGGTCCATCTGCTCGCGCGGGTCCTGCGGGAAGTCCCGGCCGGTGTGCTCGCGGACGATGCCCTTGTAGGTGTCGAGCCAGGGCCTGCAGGTCGCCGGCGTCCAGGTCCAGGTCGTTCTTGGTGCCCTTGGCCTGCTT
Organism: uncultured Actinomycetota bacterium; assembly: GCA_963780555.1. GTDB lineage: Bacteria > Actinomycetota > Actinomycetes > Streptosporangiales > Streptosporangiaceae > DASUBV01. The sequence goes on from CAWACD010000002.1 coordinate 3,917,653, forward strand.
GGCGGCGTCGATCGCGTGCTCGAAGGCCTCGCCCTCGATGTCCGAGCACCGTCTTGCCGAACATCTGGATCAGCCGCCGGTAGGAGTCCCAGGCGAACCGCTCGCTGCCGGCCTGCTTGGCCAGGCCGTGCACCGACTCATCGGACAGGCCGATGTTCAGCACCGTCTCCATCATGCCGGGCATCGAGAACTTGGCCCCGGACCGGACGCTGACCAGCAGCGGGTCGGCGTGGTCGCCGAGCCTGCGGCCCATCTGCTCTTCCAGCTGCTGCAGGTGCTCGCTGACCTCGGCGGCCAGGCCGTCGGGAATCGAGCCGTGGCGAAGGTAATAGCGGCAGGCGTCGGTGGTGATGATGAATCCGGGGGGTACCGGCAGCCCCAGGTTGGTCATCTCAGCCAGGTTGGCGCCCTTGCCGCCCAGCAGGTCCTTCAGGTCCTTGTTGCCCTCGGTGAAGTCATAGACGAGCTTCGGCACTGCACGCACTCCTCGGGATGCCGCCCCGCCGGCCTGACACCCGGCGGCGGACGACGGTGGTAGACGGCTCAGTGAATTTGCGGCCTCACGGCCCCTCTGTGTGGACTCTACCGAGCATCTGCCGTGCTCGTGGCCACCGACGGGCAGAACCGGCAGCGCGCGCCGCCGGGCGGGCACCCGGCGACGCCTGACAGGCGGAATGGCCGGGTTTCCCCGGCCGGCCGGGGAAACCCGGCGCGGCAGAACGGCCAGATCGGCGCATGCGGCGAATTAACCTGTCTGGGGAAGCAGCGAAACCCGGCTGAGGCGAGTCATAGAGACGTGAGCAGCAATTCTGATGCCCCGGCGATATTGCTGGCGCCGCGCCGGGCCGCCGCCGGGCCGCTGCTGGACGCGCCGCGGGCCGACAGCCGCGACCAGGCCGGCAGCCGGGAAGCAGAGGCGGCGGTCACCGAGCTGTATCACGCGCATGCGCTGGGCCTGACCCGGCTCGCCCGCGTCATGCTGAGCGACCGCAGCACCGCCGAGGATGTCGTGCAGGACGCCTTCTACGGCCTGTACCGGCACTACCCCCGGCTGACGGACAAGCACAAGGCCCTGCCCTACCTGCGCTCCTCGGTCCTCAACGGGTGCCGCAGCGAGCTGCGCCGGTCCCGCCGCCGCACCACCATCCGGCTGCGCGACAGCCAGGCCGAGGACCCGGCCGCGCGGACTGAGCCGTCGGCCGAGGCCGAGGCGATCACCGGCGAGAACCGGCAGGAGGTGCTGGAGGCGATCATGCGGCTGCCGCACCGGCAGCGGGCAGTCCTGGTCCTGCGCTACTACCTGGACGAGCCGGAGGCGGCCATCGCCGAGGCGCTGGGCATCACGGGCGGCACCGTCCGGTCCACGCTGCACCGGGCGCTGGCCCGGCTGGGCGCGGACCTGAAGGGAACGTCATGACCGCCGGCTGGGCCGGGCGCCGCGACCCGGACGCGAGCCTGCCGGGCGGCCCGGAGCCGGCGGCCGGTGCGGGACTGGCCCTGCTCGAGGACCGGATCCGGTCGGCCACCCGCGCGGCCGCCGCGGAGGTCACCGACGGCAGCATCGGGCCGCTGCGGCTGCAGCCGCGGCGGCGGGCCGAGCGGCGCCGGCGGCCGCGCGCCGACCGGACCCGGCCGGGCCGGGCCCGCTGCCTGCGGGCCGGCGCCGGGGCGCAGGGACTGGTGCCGCTGGCAGCCGCCGCATCGGTGCTGGCCGTCCTGGGCGGGGTGGTCAGCCTGGCCCCGGGCACGTCCGGTGTCACCGCGGCCGGGCCGCGCGGCGTGGTCCAGCTGCACCGCACAGCGGGGCTGGGCAGCCCGGCACCGGCGCACGGCACAGCACAGCCGGCCAGCGCAGCGCAGTCGCCCGGCGCAGGACAGCGGACGCGCGGCATGCCTGCGCGGCACGGGGCCGGAACGGCCCCGGGCTCAACCCCCGCAGCGGCCGTCCAGCATGTCCGTGGCCCGGCGGTCGTGGTCCAGGGCGGCGGAGCCGGGCAGCCCACCCGGCTCGCAGGCCTGGCGTCGGCGGCCGCCGTGGCGGCCGCCACGGCGGCCATTCCGGCGTATTACGTGGCCCTGACCCGGACCGTGAGCCAGCCGCGGCCGGCGCGGTGACCGATGACGTCGAGGTCTACAGCTCCCGGGCGGGAACCGGGCTGGCCCGGGTCAGCCCGCCCGCGGGCTTTCGCGGGTTCGTCCAGGTCTCGGCGGCCGCTGATGACCGTACCTTCGCCCTCGCGGCCCAGTACAAGCCCGCCGGCCCGCCGAAGCCGGGTGCCATCGTCCCCGTGCAGGCCGGCCCGGCCGCGGTGCGCGGCGCACCGACGGGCCGCCGCGGCCTGGCCCCGGTCCCGGCCGCGATCGCGGCCCGGCCCGGCGCGGCCTGGGTGGCTGACGTCACCGCCCGGGTGGCGTTCTTCATCCTGCGCTTCAGCCCGACCGGGCAGCGCACGCAGCTCACTGAGGTGCCTGGCCTCAGCGTGCAGGCCGGCGGCTGGCTGGACGGGATCGCGCTGTCCCCCGATGCCCGGCAGCTCGCGGTGGCGTTCCAGCCGGGCGGCGGCGGCGCCCGCGACCCCGGCCAGATCCAGGTCGGCAGCGTGACCACCGGCCAGGTCCGGACCTGGACCGGCAGCGGCGGGGCCGTCCTGGGCTCGGTCTACCCGCAGACCCTGAGCTGGACGGCGGACTCCAGGACGCTGGCCTTTAACTGGTCCGCCTTCGGCCCGCAGGCCAGTCAGCCGGCCGCGGGCCTGCGGCTGCTGCCCGCCAGCGCGCCTCCCGGCGACCTGCTGGCCCGCAGCAGGCTGGCCCTGCACTGGAACGTCAGCACCGGCACCGCCGCCGGCGGCATCATGACCGGCGCCGCGCAGATCACGCCCGACGGACGGGCCATCCTGGCCGCCCTGGAGCTGGACATGGCCGGGCAGCCGGTCACGGCGGCCCCGGACGGGCTCGCCGGGTACGCCGCCTACAACCCGGCCACCGGCGCCCTGCGCGATGTCCTGGACCTGCCCCCGGTCAGCGGGGACCCCGGGCTGACCACGGTGCTGTGGAGCAGCGCGTCGGGCGGCATGCTGATCGTCGAGTACCCGGCCGGCCGCGGTCAGATCGCCGTGCTGCGCGACGGCGCCCTCACCAGCCTCCCGCGGCCCGCAGGTGCCGAGTTCCCGATGGCCGCCTGGTAGCTGGGCCAGGCCCGGCGCCCATCAGGGACAATGGGAGGCTTGACTAGTCCCCGCCCTGATGGGCGGGGATTCCGGTGGTCGCCCGCCGGGGTTCCTGGTTCACCGCGGTCTGCACGGGAGGAGGTTCCTGGCCGTGTCTGACGTCCGCTCCGCAGGCATCACCGCCACTTCTGGCGGCTGCCGCCAGCCCGGCGGCAAGAATGTTCTTGGCGGCGTTGATATCCCGGTCATGCCGGGCGCCGCAGGCCGGGCACGCCCACTTGCGTGTCCCGAGGTCAAGTGTGGTGAGCAGGAACCCGCACGCCGAGCACGTCTTGCTGGACGGGAACCAGCGATCCGCCACGACCAGGGTCCGGCCGTGCCGCTGCGCCTTGTACTCCAGTTGGCGCCGGAACTCAGCCCACCCGGTACGGGAGATCGCGCGGGCCAGCGACCGGTTCCGGATCATGTTCTTCACGGCCAGGTCCTCGACGGCGAGGACGTCGTACCGGCGCACCAGGTCGGTGCTGGCCTGCTGCAGGAAGTCGCGGCGCGCGTCGGTCACCCGGGCGTGCGCCCGGGCCACCTTCCGCCTGGCCTTGGCCCGGTTGGCGGAGCCTTGCTGGCAGCGGGCCAGCCGCCGCTGGTACCGCTTGAGCCGTTGTTCGTGCCGGTCCATGTGCCGGGGATGCGGGATGCGCTCACCGCCGGACAGCACCGCGAAATCCTTGAGCCCGAGATCAATGCCAACCGCGTCGCCGGTCGCGGGCAGCGGCGCCGGGGCCGGGATCTCGGCGTGGAAGGTCACGAACCACCGGCCCGCCGGATCCCGGGCCACGGTCACCGACGTGGGGTTCAGCGCGGCCAGGTCGATACCGGGCCAGGTCCACGTCACGGGCAGCGGCTCGCTCAGCTTCGCCAGGTGCAGTCGGCCGCCGCGGATCCGGAACGCCGACCGGGTAAACGTGGCCGACTGGCGGCCGCGCCGCGACTTGAACCGCGGGTACCGGGCCCGCTTAGCGAAGAACGCCCCGAACGCCGCGTGCTGGTGGCGCAGGGCCTGCTGCAGCGGGACGCAGGACACCTCACCCAGGCACGCCAGTTCCGGGTCGTGTTTCAGTGCCGTCAGCGCCCGGTCCGTCTCCGCGTACGACGTGGACACTGCGCTCGGCGGCGTACCGGGCCTGCCGGGCGGCCAGGGTCCGGTTCCACACCACCCGGACACAGCCGAACGTGCGGTTCAGCAGCACCTGCTGCGCCGCGCTCGGGGTAGGCCCGGCACCGGTACGCCGTCCGCATAGGTACTAGCATAGGACTTATAGCACTAGGGGCATTCATGACACGCCGCACGCCATTCCTCCCCGGCCCGAAGACCGGAGCATCCTGGCGAGGTCATTGGTGAACTCCACCGAGCGCCCGCTGGTCATCGGGCTGCTGCATCCCGGCGAGATGGGCGCGGCCATCGGCAGCTGCCTGACCGCGCGCGGGCATCAGGTGCTGTGGGCGGCCCAGGGCCGCGGACCGCAGACGGCGGCCCGGGCCGCGGCCGCCGGGCTCACCGATGCCGGCACCATCACCGGGCTGGCCCGCCGCGCCGAGGTCATCCTGTCGGTCTGCCCGCCGCACGCCGCCCTGGACGTCGCCTGGGCGGTCCATGGCTTCAGCGGCCGCTACGTGGATGCCAACGCCATCTCGCCCGGTACCGCCCGGGAGATCGCGCAGCTCATCACCGACAGCGGCGGCCAGTACGTCGACGGCGGCATCATCGGCCCGCCGCCCGGCCAGCCGGGCACCACCCGGCTCTACCTGTCCGGCGCGGACGCCGGACAGGTCGCCGCCATCTTCGCCGGGACGCCGCTGGAGGCCCGCGAGGTGACCGGGGCCGCGACGGCCGCCTCGGCGCTGAAGATGGCGTACGCCGGGTGGACCAAGGGCACCGCCGCGCTGCTGCTGGCCATCCGCGCGCTGGCCCGGGACCAGGGCGTGGAGGAGGCGCTGCTGGCGGAGTGGGAGCAGTCCCAGCCCGGCCTGGCGCAGCGGTCCCGCGGCGCGGCCGGCTCGGCGGTAACCAAGGGCTGGCGCTGGGTGGCGGAGATGGAGGAGATCGCCGCCTCGATGACGGCCGCCGGCCTGCCGGACGGCTTCCACCAGGCCGCTGCCGAGATCTTCCGGCGCTCCCCCCGGACGGGCGCCGAAGCGGAGAGCACCGGGCCTGACCTGGCCCTGGAGCACGTCCTGGGGGAGCTGACCGGCGACAGCGCCGCCCTGTAACCCAGCCATCGGCCGCTGCTCGCCGGACGACCGCCGCCGCGCTGGCCAGCCCGGTCTCAGATACCTCCGTCGCAGCCTGCGACCTGCGGTGACCGCGCGATACAGTGGCAAACGGCTTTGTGTCGTGACTAATCGGGTCACTCATCAACTCAGGCGACTTGTCAACGGGGCTCGGAGGCAGTTGTGCGCGGACGGTACTGGGGACTGATCGGCGGCGGGGTTGCCGCCCTGATCCTCCTGGCCGCCGGCGCTTTCGTGGCCTGGGGGCCGGTCGGGGTCGGCACCGGGCCGCTGTCGGTGGCCTTCGTGGCCTCGACCGGCACCGTTCCGCAGACAGCCCCCACCATGATCCTCGTCCCGGTGCAGACCAGCGCCGGCACCCATGCGGTCATCGACGCGGTGGGCATCACCGGCGGGGACGGGTCACCGCCGCCGCTGCTGCTCAGCGTCGCGGGCGACATGAGCCAGGCGTGCAGCGGGATCTGGTACCCGCTGACCCGGTCCGGCGAGTTCCGGCGGCACTGCGCCCCGGCGGGCACCGTGCCGGTGCTCGGCCGCGTCGTGCCGATGCGCCCGGCCTCGCTGCTGGCCTCCGACGGGGCCAATGCCGCGCCGGGCACCCGCGGGATCGACATCGCCATCAAGGTCGGGGCGCCCGGCAGCGGCGGCTGCTGGGGCATCGGCAAGGTCGCGGTGCACTACCACGTCGGCGGCAAGCACTACACGGCCGTGGCCCAGGAGTCCATGTCCGGGTGCAACAGCGCCGCGCAGCTCGCTCCCGACGGGGCGGCCAGTTCCGCGCCGCCCGGCACGGGCTCCGGCAGCCCCGCTGCCGCTAGCAGCCCGCCAGCCGCTCCGTGAGGTAGGGGACCAGAGCGTCGATGCCGATGCGCTCCTGGCTCATCGAGTCCCGCTCCCGGACCGTCACCGCCTGGTCGGCAAGCGTGTCGAAGTCGATGGTCACGCAGTAGGGCGTGCCGATCTCGTCCTGGCGGCGATAGCGCCGGCCGATCGCGCTGGCGTCGTCGAACTCGCAGTTCCAGTTCTTGCGCAGCCGGGCGGCGATGTCGCGGGCCTTGGGTGACAGGTCCGCGTGCCGCGACAGCGGCAGCACCGCCACCTTGACCGGCGCCAGCCGGTGATCCAGCCGCAGCACCGTCCGCTTCTCCAGCTTGCCCTTGGCGTCCGGCGCCTCGTCCTCGGCGTAGCCATCCAGCAGGAACATCAGCATGGCGCGGTCCACGCCCGCGGCCGGCTCGATGACGTAAGGCACGAAGCGCTCCCCGGACTCGGCGTCCAGGTAGGACATGTCCTGGCCGGAGGCCTTGCCGTGGACCCCCAGGTCGAAGTCGAAGCGGTTGGCGATCCCCTCCAGCTCGCCCCACTCGGTGCCGGTGAAGTCATACCGGTACTCGATGTCGACGGTGCGCTTGGAGTAGTGCGAGAGCTTCTCCGCCGGGTGCTCGTACAGCCGCAGGTTGTCCTTGGTGACGCCGAGGTCGGTGTACCAGGCCAGCCGGGTCTCGATCCAGCGCTCGTGCCAGTCCTCGTCGGTGCCGGGCCGGACGAAGAACTCCATCTCCATCTGCTCGAACTCACGGGTCCGGAAGATGAAGTTGCCCGGCGTGATCTCGTTCCGGAACGACTTGCCGATCTGCCCGATCCCGAACGGGATCTTCCTGCGCGAGGTCTGCAGCACGTTGCGGTAGTTGACGAAGATGCCCTGGGCGGTCTCGGGCCGCAGGTAGGCCAGGCCCGATTCCGCGTCGTCGCCGTCCCGCTCCACGGCCCCCAGGTAGGTCCGCAGCAGCCCGTTGAACATCCGCGGCTCGGTGAACGCGCCCGCGGGTCCCGCAGTTCGGGCAGGCGAGATCGGCCAGCCCGTTCTCCGGCGGGTGCCCGTGCTTGGCCTCGTAGGCCTCGATCAGGTGGTCGGCCCGGAACCGGTGGTGGCACGACATGCACTCGGTCAGCGGGTCGACGAACTCGGTGATGTGCCCGCTGGCCTTCCACACCTCGGGCGCCAGGATGACGCTGGAGTCCAGGCCGACGACGTCGTCGCGCTCGTGCACCATCGACCGCCACCACTGGCGCTTGATGTTGTTCTTGATCTCCACGCCGAGCGGCCCGTAGTCCCAGGCGGCGCGCAGGCCGCCGTAGATCTCGCTGGAGGGGAAGACGATTCCCCGGCGCTTCGACAGGCTGACAAGGGTGTCCAGGCGGTCATTGCGGCGTGCCATCAAGGTCTCCATCCGGCTGGCGGTCGGCGGCTCGCAGAGCATGCGCGGCCCAGGAATTTCCGGACTGCGGCGGTAGCCATCTAGCTTAGCGGCGGCCGGCCGGTGACTGCCTCCGGTTATCGCACGATCACGCGCCGCCACTCCCGGAGCCGTCCAGGGGCCGCTCCTCGGCCGCCCGCCCGGGCCTGCGGAGCCGCCTGCGGGCGGCCCGGAGGCAGTGCCGTCCGGGCGGTACCCTGGCCGCGTGACCTCGAACAGGCCCGGTTCCCGGCGGCAAGCCGCTGCCGCGGGCCAGTCGCGCTGCCACGCCGGGCGCCACGGCCGGCGCCTCGCGCACCCGTCAGGCGGTCGAGCAGCGCAGCGCCGTGCCGCTGCTGTTCCTGCGGCAGATGCCGCGCTGGCTGCTGCCGGGCCTGCTCGCCGTGCTGCTGGTCGCCGGGCTGGTCGCTGCACGGGATCGGCGCCGCCCTCGCCCTGGCGATGGTCGCCCTGGTGCTGGGCTGGCTGGCGGCCCTGTCCTGGCCGCGGCTGACCCCCGGCGGCCGCCTGGGCCGCTCGGCGGTCATCGCCGTGGTCATGGTGGTGGCGGTCATCCAGGCCACCCGCTAGCAGGCTCAGGCGTCCGGCGGCGGGTGACCCTAAGACCGGCGACCCTGAGCCGGCGACCCCAGTCCGGGGGCGGCGGGCGGGTTGGGCATCGCGCCGCCGTAGCGGCGGTCCCGGCTGGCGTAGATCTCGCAGGCCTGCCACAGGTGGCGCCGGTCAAAGTCGGGGAACAGCGTGTCCAGGAACACGAACTCCGCGTAGGCCGACTGCCAGAGCAGGAAGTTCGAGGTCCGCTGCTCGCCGGAGGACCGGACGAACAGGTCCACGTCCGGGATGCCCGGCTCGTCCAGGTACCGCGCGAAGACCTTCTCGTCGATCTTGTCCGGCCGCAGCCGCCCGGCCGCGACGTCGGCCGCGATGGCGGCGGCGGCGTCGGCGATCTCCGCCCGGCCGCCGTAGTTCACGCAGAACTGCAGGGTCAGCACCGAGTTGCCCGCCGTCAGCTCGCTCGGCGTCCTCCAGCTCGGAGATGACGCTGCGCCACAGCCGCGGCCGCCGGCCCGGCCCAGCGGACCCGCACGCCCATCTCGTTCAGCTGGTCCCGGCGGCGCCGGATCACGTCCCGGTTGAAGCCCATCAGGAACCGGACCTCGTCCGGCGAGCGCCGCCAGTTCTCGGTCGAGAACGCATACGCCGACAGGTACGGGATGCCCAGCTCGATGGCGCCCATGATGACGTCGAACAGCGAGTGCTCGCCCGCCTTGTGGCCCTCGGTGCGGGGCAGCCCGCGCTGCTTGGCCCACCGGCCGTTGCCGTCCATGACCAGGGCGACGTGCCGGGGCACCAGGTCGGCCGGGATGGCTGGCGGCCGCGCGCCGCTGACGTGCGGCTCGGGGGCTTCAGCGGCGCGGGCCCGCCCGTTGCCGCGCGCGCCGGGCTGGCGCTCATGCGTGCTCCACGTGGCGCAGCGAGCGGATCGAGTGCTCCAGGTGCCACTGCAGGTAGGCCGCCGTCAGGCCGCTGCACTCCAGCTGGTGCCGGCGCTCGCTGGCGTCGGCGGTCGTCCAGTCACCCCGCAGCAGCGCGTTCATCAAGGCGATCGTAGCCGCCGACGGCGTGGTCGCCCCGGGCGCCCGGCAGGCCGGGCAGGTCAGCCCGCCCGCCGCGATGCTGAACGACCGCAGCGCGGCGCGGCGTGCCGGGCGCCCCGGACCGGGTGCCGCAGATCGCGCACTCGTCCAGGGCCGGGGCGTACCCGGCCACGGCCAGCGAGCGCAGCAGGTAGGCGTCGAGCACCAGCCGCGGGTGGTGCTCGCCGCTCGCCGAGCGCCCGCAGCCCGCCGACCAGCAGCAGGAACTGCCGCAGGGCGGGCTCCTTCTCGACCGGGGTCAGCCGCTCGGCGGTCTCCAGCATCGCGGTGCCCGCGGTGTACCGGGGGTAGTCGCCGGCCAGCGGCTCGCCGTAGGGCCGCACGGTCTCGGCCTGGGTGATCACGTCCAGCGACCGGCCGGTGTACAGCAGCAGGTCGACATGGGTGAACGGCTCGAGCCGGGCGCCGAACCGGGACTTGGTCCGCCGGACGCCCTTGGCCACCGCGCGGATCCGGCCCGGACTTGCGGCCGAGCACCGTGACGATGCGATCGGCCTCGCCCAGCTTGTGGGTGCGCAGCACGATGCCGTCGTCGCGGTAGATGCTCACCTGGCTATTGTCGCCTACCGGGCCGACACGTCCGAGATGCGCCGCGCGGGTGACGGCAGGCACGACGGGCAAGGCGGAGACGAAACGGGTCCGGGGTACGGCCGCCGGGCGCGCCGGGCGCGGCCTACTTCGCGGTGGCGCCTTCCTCGGTCATCGTGATGACCCCGTAGGCGTGGGCGGCGGTCAGGCCCAGGTTGGCGGCGACCTGCCGGGCCGCGTGCCGCTGCTCGTCGGACAGCTGGCCGTCGGCCAGGCCGATCCGCACCATGTCGGCCAGGAACCACTCCCGCGCCGGGCACGGCCAGCTGCGTGGCCAGCGTGTTCAGCGGGGCGGCCAGGTCGTCGCCGCCGTTGACCGCCGACCGCACCAGGTCCTCGTCCAGCGCCGACTCGTCGTAGTCGGGCAGCCCGGCCGACCGGACCGCTTCCACGGCGCGCCGGCGGGCCGGCCCGCTGGCCGGGGTCGCCGGCCAGCAGCATGCAGGTGGCGGCGGCCAGCGTTCCGGCGGGCAGCGCCGCTTCCATCTGGGCGGCGGTCGGGACGGCCAGCACGCCGGGGCGGTAGCGGCCGCGGCAGTCCTGCACTGCAGGTGCTCGCCGGTCCTTGCCGAGCGGGATGACCGGAATGAAGAAGATGTGGAACCAGCGGCGCCCGGCCCGGTGCCGGTACCGGCGGTCGCCGCCGCAGCGCTGGCAGTGGAACATGCCAGTGGCCGACGGTGCGGAAGCAGACCCGCAATCCGAAGATCAACATGTTCCCCCTTCAGCGAGTCCGGCCCGCTGCTGTGGGCGTCCTCGGAACACCCGGGTCCGCCGATCATCACACGTCTGAGTGACGATGAGCAGCGGATTCGGGCAAACAGCGAGGCCGCCGCGGGGCCATCCGGCCGCCCGAAAATCGCGTTGCGCCGCCGGGGCCTGCGGCCAGTTGGCTGAGCGCATGCACATCGCAGCAGTTCGATCCCGCTGCCGATGATGACGCCGCTGCGATGCCTGCTATCGAGCTGTACCTGGCGGGCCAGCGCGGCACGACGACCCAGGCGGCGCGCCTGAATCGCCTGGCCGCGCTCCGCAACTGGTGGGCCTACGGCTTCGCCGGCCGCGCCGCGGCAGGCCTGGCTGGCCGCCGACGCGGCCGGGCCAGCGGGCTGCTACCTGCTGGAACTGCCCGACCGGGAGAATGTGGCGACTCGGGATCCGTGGTGCTCGCCGTGCCGCCGGCCCGGCGGCGGCGCGGCATCGGGACCGGCGCTGCTGGCGCACTGCCGCCGCGCAGGCGCCGGCCGCCGGGCGGACGACGCTGGCCGGCATCGGCGCTGGCCGGGCTCGCCCGGCGACGCGTTCGCGCAGGCGGCCGGCGGCCGCGCGCGGGCTGATCGACGTGCGGCGCATGCTGGCCGCCGAACCTGAGCTGCCCGGAGCGGCTGGCCCGGCTGCGCGCCGAGGCCGAGGCGCCGCCGCCGGCTACTCGCTGCTGAGCTGGCCCGGGCCGGCGCCGGCCGAGCACCGGTCGAGCAGGTCGCCGCGGTCATGAGGCCATGGCCGACGCGCCGCGCGAGGACGACGATCGAGCCCGCGCGCTGGGACGCGGACCGGGTCCGGGCAGCGAGGGGACGGCGGCCGGGCCGGGTTGCGGCTGTTCTCGGCCGCCGCCCGGCCGACGCCAGCTCCGGCGAGCTTGCCGCGCTGAGCCAGGCGGTCCTGGATCCCGGCACGCCCGGGCTGGGCGTTCCAGGCCGATGACCGCCGTGGCCCGGCCGCACCGCGGCCACCGGCTCGGCCTGCTGGTCAAGGCCGCGATGTACCAGTGGCTGCTGGCCGCCGAGCCGGGCGTGCGGCCGGTTCACCATGGTCAATGCGAGGCCAACGAGCACATGATCGCGATCAACGAGACGACTGGGCTACCGCGCCGAGCGCAGCTATCACAGCTGGGAGCTGACCCTGCCGGCGATGGCTCGGCCGCGTGACGCACGGCTGGCCGCAGCACAGCCGGCCTGGCGGGCGCAGCCGGTCGCGTCAGTCGTAGAAGCCCAGGCGGCGCAGCTGCTTGGGGTCGCGCTGCCAGTCCTTGGCGATCTTGATGCGCAGGTCCAGGTAGACCTTGGTGCCCAGCAGGGCCTCGATCTGCTGGCGGGCCTGCGAGCCGACCGCCTTGAGCCGGGCGCCCTTCGCAGCCGATGACGATCGCCTTCTGGCTGGGCCGCTCGACGTACATGATCGCGTGCACGTCGATCAGGTCCGGCCGGCCCTCGCGCGGGCCCATCTCCTCGACCATGCACGGCGATGGAGTGCGGCAGCTCGTCCCGAACGCCCTCCAGGATCGCCTCGCGGATCAGCTCGGCCACCAGCTGCTGCTCGGGCTCGTCGGTGAGGTCGCCGTCGGGATACAGCGGCCGGCCCGGCGGCAGGTGCGACACCAGCACGTCGGCGAGCACGTCCAGCTGGAAACCCGACACCGCCGAGACGGGCACGATATCGGCCCAGTCGCCCAGCTCGCTGACCTCCGCGAGCTGCCGGGCGACCTGCTCGCGGGTGGCCTCGTCGGTCTTGGTGACGATCGCGACCACCGGCGTCTTGCCCACGCTGGCCAGCTCGGCGGCCAGGTACTTGTCCCCCGGCCCGATCCGCTCGGCGGCCGGAATGCACAGGCCGATCACGTCGACCTCGGTCAGGGTCGAGCGGACCAGGCTGTCCAGGCGCTCGCCGAGCAGGGTCCGCGGCCGGTGCAGGCCCGGGCGTGTCCACGATGATCAGCTGGGCGTCCGGGCCGGTGCACGATGCCCGCGGATGGCCCGGCGGGTGGTCTGCGGGCGGCTGCTGGTAATCGCGATCTTGCTGCCGACCAGCGCGTTCATCAGCGTCGACTTGCCGACGTTGGGCCGCCCGGCGAAGCACGCGAACCCGGACCGGAACGCGGCCGTCTGCGGTGCCTGCCCGTCCGGCAGCTGCCCGGGGGCTGGCGATGGCGGCAGCCCCGGACGCGGTGCAGACGGCGATCTCATTCCCGATTGTCCCCTAGCCGGGCAGTCCGGTGTTAACGCGCTGGTCAGCAGGCGTCCGGCCCGCCGTCAGGATCGCGATCGCCAGCCCGACCAGGACCAGTCCCGCGATGGCCGGCCCGGTCAGCCGCTCGCCCAGCACGACCACGCCCAGCAGCGCCGCGACCACCGGCTCGGCCAGTCCCAGCGTCACCGCCACCGGCGCGCGGCACCGTGCGCAGCCCGCGCCCGTACAGCAGGTAGGCCGCCACCGTGGTCACCACGCCCAGGTAAGCCGTGACGGCCAGGCCTCGCCCGGTCAGCAGCCAGCCCGTTGACGTCGCGGCCAGGACAGGCGCCAGCAGCACGGCCGCCGTCCCGAACAAGACGCCCATCACCGCAGTCTCCGACGTGCCGCCGGAGATCAGCCGGGCCGCTGTCACGGCGTAGACGGCGTAGCAGAGCCCGGCTAGCAGCGCCAGCCCCACGCCGCCGAGCTGGACTCCGGCTGCCTTGCCTCCGGTGACCAGGATGGCGCACCCGGCGATCGCCGCCACCGTCGCGGACAGCCAGCGCCCGGTCAGCGGAGCCCCGCCGGTCAGGCGGCTGACGATGCCGGTGAACACCGGCGCGCTGCCGATGGCCAGCACGGTGCCCACCGCAACGCCGGTCAGCCGGACGGCTGAGAAGAAGCACAGCTGGTATCCGCTCACCGCCACCGCGGCCAGCACCAGGATCAGCCGCGGGCCCCAGCCCGCCGCCAGCATCGCCTGCAGCTGCGCGCGGTGCCCGCTGCCCAGCGCCAGGGCCGCCAGCACCGCGCCGCCCAGCACGATCCGGGCGGCGCCGATCGAAGCTGAGCTCGCGCCCGGCGGGGCGAAATGCGCTGCGGTGCCGGTGCTCCCCCAGGCCGCCGCGCCGAGCAGGACCGCGATGGCCCCGCCCGCGCTGGCCCGGCCGCCGGGCCCGGCCTGCCGGGCGGCGCGCGGACCGCGGGCCGCAGCGGCGGCTGCGGTCCTCGCTGGCGCTGCACGCCGAAAAGTCTGGCATGAAACGGAACGTCCGTCCGCCCCGCCAGCCCGGCCGTCCGGATGTCCCCGGCCCGGGCAGGGACCGGCGACGCCGCACGCGGGCAGCCGGGCCAGCGGCTAGCTGGCCCGGCCAGGAAACGGGCCGGGCCCGTCCAGCAGGGGGACGGGACGGCTCCCAGACGGTGGTCTGCTTGACGTCGCTGTCTTCCAGGCCAGCCCACACCGGTACGGCGTAGCTGGCCAGGGCGCGCAGGCCAGCGGACGGCAGGTAGGTGCGGCCCGGGTCCCCAGTGAGCCACCGGGCCCCGCCGCCCTGGCACCGGGTCAGGAATCCGAGCATCCGGTGAGCCAGCCGCCGCTCGTACCAGGCGTCGCCGACCAGCACCAGGTCGGCGGCGATGGTCCCGCCCGCAGCAGGCGCCGGCTCGCCAGGCTGCGCGCCACCGGGCAGCGCGCCACCGGGCAGGGGGCCGACGGGCACGGGGCCGCCGGGCACCGGGCCGCTGGCCAGCAGGTCGGTGCTGGTGACGGTGAGGCGGACGTCATTGGCCCGGGCATTGAGCCCGATCGCGGCGACAGCCATCGGGTCGATGTCGCAGGCGGTGACGTGCGCCGCGCCGGCCAGTGCAGCGGCGATGGCGACCAGCCCCGATCCGGCGGCCATGTCCAGCACGGTGCGGCCGGCCACCTGCTCCGGGTGGTCCAGGAGGTAACGGGCCAGCGCGATCCCGCCCGCCCAGGGGTAGGCCCAGAACGGCGGCGCGAGGTCCGGGCAGCCGAGTTCCTGCTCGGTCTGCTCCCACAAGACGGTCGGCTCGGCTCGGCTCAGGAACAGCTCGATCTCGGGAACCAGCGGCACGGCGGCCCGCTGAGTCCGTGCCTGGATGAACGCGGCGGCCCGGCCCGGGACAAGCCCGGCTACCCCCGGAGCTGGCTGGGCCGCTGGAGCGGGCCGGCCCGCTGACTCAGGCCGGCCAGGGTCGGTATCGGCGGAATCCATGGCAGCGATGGCCGGCGGCGCTGCCGGGCACGGCGGCGCGGACCGGTCCTAGGCGCGCAGCGTCGCGCGCACGCTCCCGTCGGATGCGGCGTGGAAGACGACGGCTGCGGGGCCGAGATCGCGCACCGCGGCCAGGTCCACCGGATCCGGGCCGGGGCCATCGCTGACCAGGGCCGCGGCCTCCAGGCTGGCGGCGCCGCTGGAGGCCGCCATGGCGACCGCCAGGTGCAGGGCCGACAGCCGCAGCGACGGCAGGGCGACGGCGGCAGCAGCGTAGGTCCGGCCGGTCTCGTCCCGGACCGCGGCGCCCTCGGCAGCCGCGACTCGGGCCCTGGCCGACCGGGCCAGGGTAATGATCTTGAGATCCTCGGGACCCGGCTCTTCGGTCACGGGCCGGGCCTCCCCCGGATGGGCCTCGCTCACCCCGCCGAGTCTAGTGGGCTTTCACCCCGCGAGCCGGAGGGATGCCCCTGGAGGCGCCGCCTTCCCTCGTCGCTCGTCTTGCCCGCTCGCCTGCGGGATGCCCTCGTGGCGCCGCCTTCCCTCGTCGCAAGCTCCTCAGTCCAGACGGCGCCGGGCATCCCTCCGGCTCGCTCGCCCGGGGCCGCTGGCGCGGCCCGGGGAGCCTGGGTGACTGCGGCGGGCTACACCGCGCTTGCGGTGCCAGTTGTTGTCAACTGGCGGCCTGCCCCTACTCGCGGCGGGCGATGGTAATGATTTCGCGGCTGAGCCTGGTCAGGGGGGCGCGCTGCCAGTCGCCGTACTGGGCGTCGATCTGGAAGCCCGTGGCGGCCAGCAGCCGGTTTAGCTCATCGGGCCCGAGGAAGCGCAGGCTCTGCCGGTCCACCCGGAGCACTGTGCCGTCCGCGCTGGCTGTCGTGCTGGTGTAGGTGACCACGCCGTCGTGGACAGACTCGACCTGGTGCCAGACGCGCAGGGCACGGCCGGCGTGGTCGACCACGTCGGCGGCCCGGCCCGGGTTCCACTCCGTCCAGGCCCGGGCCTGCGGATGGCGGGTCTCGAAAGCCAGCCGCCCGCCGTCGCGCAGCACCGCGCGGATCGCGGCCAGCGACTCGTGCAGGTCCTGATCGGTCACCAGGCACTGGAAGGCATGGCTGGTCATCGTGGCCAGGCCGAAACCGGGCTGACCGGCCTGGCGGGCCCGCCGCGCCCCGGCCGCGGTCCCCTCGATCCACTCGATGCCGGCCCGGCGCCGGGCCCGCGCCAGCGCGGCCGCGTCGGGGTCGAGGCCGGCCAGGCGACCGGGATGACCCTGCTCGCGGGCCAGGTGCAGCATCGCGCCGGTTCCGCAGCCCACGTCCAGGACGGAGTCCGCGGCCATCACCAGGTCGTCATAGAAGCGATCAGCGGGATCGGCGGCCGGATCCCACGGGTACAGCACGTCGTACAGGGCGGCATCGTCAGCGTCGGAGTACACCGCGCCAGCCTGAGCCGGCGCCCGGCCTGCGCTCAACCGGTTATTTCCGCCGCTCTCCGGGGTCACCGGCGGCGCTCCCGGCCGCCCGGTCCTCGCCGGGCCCGGTAGCCCGGCTGCCCGCCCGCGCACCAGCCCGGCCGCCTCCGTTGCCGCTGCGGTCACCGCGGCCTGGCGCCGTGCCGGCGCCCTGACTTCCGGCGGCCTGGCTGCCCGTGGCGGCTCGCGGGCGGCTGCCCGGCACGCTGCTCCGGCCGGCTCAGTGCCGCCGGATCCGGGCTGGCTGGCGGGCGTGCCGCGCTCCCCGCCCGGCGCGCCGGCCGCCACCTCGCCGTCGGGGCCGAGCCGCTCTACCCGTACCGTGCCGATCCGGTTCCGCCGCCCGGCCAGGCTCTCGGCGGTCAGCCGCAGCCCGGCCACGGTCGCGACCGCGCCGGGGATCGGCACCCGGCCCAGCCGCTGCGCCAGCAGGCCGCCCACGGTCTCCACGTCCTCGGCCTCGATGCTGACGTCGAACAGCTCGCTCCAGCTCCTCGACCGACAGCCGGGCGGTGACCCTGGCCTGCGTCGTCGCCGAGCCACTCCACCGGCGGCTGCTCCCGGTCGTACTCGTCGGCGATCTCGCCGACGATCTCCTCCAGGATGTCCTCGATGGTGACCAGGCCGGCGGTGCCCGCCGTACTCGTCGATCACGATGGCCAGGTGGATCTGGCGGGCCTGCATCTCGCGGAGCAGCTCGTCGATCGGCTTGCTCTCGGGCACGAACGTGGCCGGGCGCATGACCGAGTCGACCTGCTCGACCGACTCGCCCTCGCGGTGCTCGTGGCTGCGGGTCACCAGGTCCTTGAGGTAGGCGATGCCGACGACATCGTCGAGGTTCTCGCCGATCACCGGGATCCGGGAGAACCCGCTGCGCAGCGCCAGCGACAGCGCCTGGCGCAGCGTCTTGCCGCTGCTCGACGAACACCATGTCGGTGCGCGGCACCATGACCTCGCGGACGATAGTGTCGCCGAGCTCGAAGACCGAGTGGATCATGGCCCGCTCGTCGGGCTGGATGATCTGGCGCTGCTCCAGCAGGTCAACCAGGCCGCGCAGCTCCTCCTCCGACCCGGACGGGCCGTCGCGGTCCTCGCTGCCGGGGCTCAGCGCGCCCCCGGTGGCCGCAGCAGCCGGGGCAGCGGGCCGAGCAGCCGGACGACCGGGCGCAGGACAGCGGCGGCAGCGGTGGCCACCCGGACCGCCCGGTGCCGCCCGATGCTGCGCGGGACGACGGCGGCGATGATGTAGCAGACCACGATCATGATGCCCGCGGAGATCAGGTAGGCCCGGTAGTCCGGGGCGATCCAGCTGCACGAGCACGGCCGTGACCAGGACGGTGGCGGCGATCTCGCCCGCCACCCGGACCAGGACAAGGACCGACAGGTACCGCGATATCTCGGTCAGCACCGCCTGCAGCGGCCCGCGCGCCCTCGCCCGGCGAGCGGCCCAGCTCCTTGGCCCCGGCCCGCGATACCCGCAGCAGAGCCGTCTCGGCGCGCGGCGCACACGGCCGCCAGCAGCACCAGCGCTAGCGCTGCTACCAGCAGCCAGCCCATCGGCGCCTCACCGGGCCCTTTCGCGTCCGTCCTGGTCGTTCCCGGCCAGGCCGGGGGGATCCCCGGCCCTCTGGTGGCCCTGCTCGGCCCGCCATGAGCTCAGCAGCTTGTCCTGCAGCCCGAACATGGCGGCGTGCTCCTCGGGCTCGGCGTGGTCATAGCCGAGCAGGTGCAGGATGCCGTGCGTGCACAGCAGGCTGATCTCGTCGGCGACGTCGTGCCCGGCCTGCCGCGGCCTGGGCCTGCGCGACCTGCGGGCAGATCACCACGTCGCCGAGCAGGCCCGGGATCTCCGGCGGCTCGGAGGCGGCGTGGTCGGCGTGCGTGCCGCCCGGCTGCGGCGGCCGGATCTCGTCCATCGGGAAGGCCAGCACGTCGGTCGGGCCCGGCTCGCCCATCCAGCGCATGTGCAGCTCGGTCATGGCGGGCTCGTCGACGAGCAGGACCGACAGCTCGGCCAGCGGGTGCACCCGCATGCCGTCCAGGACGTGCCGGGCCAGCGCGGCCAGGGCGGCCTCGTCGACCTCGACGCCCGACTCGTTGGCGATCTCGATGCTCATCGCGTGTCCCGCGTCCGCGCCGCTAGCGGCTGGCCGGCGGCTGTCGCGCCGCGGGCGGCCGCCGGGCTGCTGGCCGGTCTCGGCTGCCTGCCGGGCGTCAAACCGCTCGTAGGCGTCCACGATGTCGGCCACCAGCTTGTGCCTGACCACATCGTGGCTGGTCAGCCGCGAGAAGTAGACATCGTCGACGCCATCGAGGATGTCCTGCACCAGGCGCAGCCCGCTGATCTGGCCGGCCGGCAGGTCGACCTGGGTCACGTCGCCGGTGACCACGATCCGGGAGCCGAATCCGAGCCGGGTCAGGAACATCTTCATCTGCTCGGCGGAGGTGTTCTGCGCCTCGTCCAGAATGATGAACGAGTCGTTCAGCGTCCGGCCGCGCATATAGGCCAGCGGCGCAATCTCGATGGTCCCCGCGGCGGTCAGCCGGGGAATGGAGTCCGGGATCCACCATGTCGTGCAGCGCGTCATACAGCGGCCGCAGGTACGGGTCGATCTTCTCGTACAGGGTGCCGGGCAGGAATCCGAGCCGCTCGCCCGCCTCCACCGCCGGGCGGGTCAGGATGATCCGGTTGACTTCCTTGTCCTGCAGCGCCCGGACCGCCTTGGCCATGGCCAGGTAGGTCTTGCCGGTCCCGGCCGGGCCGATCGAGAACACGATCGTGTGGTTGTCGATGGCGTCGACGTAGCGCTTCTGGCCCAGCGTCTTGGGCCGGATGGTGCGGCCGCGCGAGGACAGGATGCCCGAGGTTGAGCACCTCGGCCGGGCGGGCCCCGCTCTTGCGGCGCAGCATGGCCACGCTGCGCTCGACGGCGTCCGCGCTCAGCTCGGCGCCGCCGGCGACCAGCTGGGTCAGCTCGTCGAACAGGCGGGCCACCAGCGCGGTCTCCTGCGGCGCCCCGGTGACGGTGATCTCGTTGCCGCGCACGTGGACGTCGGCATCGAACGACTTCTCGATGACGCCGAGCAGCTCATCGCGGGAGCCGAGCAGGCTGACCATCGAGTGGTCGTCCGGGATCACGATCTTGACCTGGGTGCTCCGGCACCGCTGTCAGCCGCGGCCTGGCGCGCTGCGTCCGCCTCCGGCCCCGCCGTTAGCCGCCGTTACCCCTGGTCGATTCGCGCGATTTGTCTGTCAATGACCCTTCCCTGCCCAGGCGTCTGCCCCTGCTGGCACTGCGGCCATGTTAATGCCCCCGAAGCAGCGCCTTATCCCGCAGGCCACGCTGATCAGCCCGGCGGCCAGGTCATCGGGCGGCCGCCCAGGACATGGGCATGCGCGTGCAAGACCGTCTGGCCGGGCGTCCGGGCCGGTGTTGAAGACCACCCGGTAACCCGAATCGGCGATGCCCTCGTGCCGCGGCCACCTGATCGCGCCTGGGCGGCCATCTCGTCGAGCAGGCCCGTCGCCGGCCGCGGCCAGCTGCGGCCAGGCGGGCAGGTGCTCCGCGGGATGACCAGCACATGAACGGGAGCTTGCGGGCTGATATCGCGGAACGCAATGGTGCGCTCGCTCTCCAGCACGCGGTCCGCGGCTGATGTCGCCGGTGACGATGCTGCAAAAGAGGCAGTCGGGCACGGATTGATCTTAACGTGTGGCCGGCTCCGCGAGGCCGCTCGACATATATGGTGACAGTACTGCGAACCCATGATGCACCACCCCTCTGGTGCACGGTCTGGCCCATGCCCTGCCACCGTCGCCTCCGGGTGTCGCATACGGCAGCCGCAGCGATGCGATCCAGGAATGGACAGGCATGGGGGGAAGTGCGAGCGTTGAGTCAAGTCGGCGCCCGGCCGGTCGGCTACGGCCGCGCGGATTCAGCCATGACCGCGGGTGAACCTAGTGACGTGGCAGCGCGTCCAACTAACGTGACCGAAACCCTGGTAGCGGATGTTGCTATCGGGCCGGTTCCGGCCGAGTGGGATGCCGACCGCGCACTGACAGCCCTGTACAGCGAGCACTACCGCTCGCTCGTCCGCCTGGCGGCGCTGCTGGTCCGGGATATCGCTACCGCGGAGGAAGTAGTTCAGGACTCGTTCGTCGCCATGCACGGCGGCTGGCGCCGGCTCCGCGACAGCGACAAGGCCTTGTCCTACCTGCGACAGTCGGTCGTGAACCGGTCCCGATCAGTACTGCGGCACCGGGTCGTCGTGGATCGCAATGCTCCCAAGCCAGCGCCGGACGAGCCCAGCGCTGAGCATGGTGCGTTCACGCTCCTGGAGCGGTCGGCCGTGGTGGCCGCGCTCCGGACCCTGCCGCCGCGGCAGCGCGAGGCTCTCGTGCTGCGCTACTACGGGGACCTCTCCGAGGCCCAGATCGCGGCCGCCATGGGCATCAGCAAGGGTGCCGTTAAGAGTCACACCGCCAGGGCCATGGTCGCCCTGCGCAGTGTGCTGGAGCGTGAAGCGTGAACACCGAGCTACGACGACGTGCTGCGCCAGGCGCTGCATGCCGCCGCAGAAAATATCGAGCCCGTCCGCTGACGGGCTGGAGCGCATCCGGGCGCGCATCCGCCCGTCGCCCGTATTCTCGCTGGCCACAGCGGCAGCGTGGTGGTCAGGAGTCTCCGTCCGGCTGGCCTCCTGGGCCGAGCCCGCGGTCTCGGCCGCGCTGGAGTTCTTCTGGACGGCCGTCGACCGGTTCCGGCCGGGCGGCGACTCTGAGCACGGCCGGGGCCGGTACGGCTGGCTGCGGCCGGTGGCCGCGATGGGAACGGCCATCTTCGTGGTCGCGGCCGGCGCCTTCGCCGTCATGACCCTGCCGCAGGCCACCGGACTCAACTCCAGCGCCCTGCCGTGGAACACCCACGACGGGAGCTCTGCCCCGGCGGGTACCTCCGGCCTGAACGGCAACGGCTCGCAGCTGATCACCGGCCCCAGCACGGCCGGTGCGC
The DNA here is from genome assembly GCA_963780555.1 of uncultured Actinomycetota bacterium. GTDB lineage: Bacteria > Actinomycetota > Actinomycetes > Streptosporangiales > Streptosporangiaceae > DASUBV01. The sequence continues at coordinate 3,939,072 of CAWACD010000002.1, forward strand.
CCGGCACGATGCCCGGCGTGCCGATCGCGAAGACCTCGTGCAGCCCGTCGGGCGGCAAGAAGACCTCGACGAGCCCTCCGCCGGCCACCAGCAGCTCGCCGCCAGCCAGCTCGCCGCCAGCCAGCTCGCCGCCGGCCACGACACCGCCGGCCAGCTCGCCGCCGGTGAGCGACACCCCGACATCGCCCCCGGCGAGCGACAGCACGACGCCGGACCCGGGGTCGGCCATCACGCCCACCCCGTCGGTGGTCACGCCGCCGGCCGGGAGCGGAACGCAGGCCGACAGGCAGGCCGGCAGCATGGCCCAGGCCGCGTACGTCGTGCCGTCCAAGTCGCTGGCCCCGTCCCCGTGCGCGTCCACCAAGCCGACGACCAAGCCGAAGGCCTCGGCTAGCGGGCCGTCTGCCCTGGATGCCGGGCGGTACGCCGTCGGTTCCGGCCGCCAGGCGCCGGCCGGAACGGCCGCGGGCGAGCGGGGCTAGCAGCACACACTTGCCCGGGCCTGGCTGGGGAGTTACCAGGCAGGTCCGGGCGCGCTACGCCCAGCGCTGCACAGCCGTCAGCACCAGGGCCGCGGCAACCGCGCCCGCCGATGATGCCCGCAGCACCGTCGGCCCCAGCCGGGCTCCGGCCGCCCCGGCGCGGGCCAGCACATCGTGCTCCGCCGGCGAGACGCCGCCTTCCGGCCCCACGATCAGCACGATCTCCCCCGGCGTCCCCGCCAGGTCTGCCGCGCTCGCCAGGCCGGCCGCGCTCGCCGCCGTCATCAGCGGCTGCGCCGCGTCCGGGTCCAGGATCAGCGCCAGTGCCGCGCCGCGGACCCGCGCGGCTACCGCGGCGGTGGAGGCAACATCGGTGACCTCCGGAAACCAGTAGCGGCGGGACTGCTTGGCCGCCTGCAGGGCGGCGGACCGCCAGCGCGCCACTCCCTTGCCTGCCCGGTCGCCCCGCCACACCGCCACGCAGCGCTCGGCCGCCCAGGGCACGACGACATCGACGCCGACCTCGGTCATGGTCTCCACGGCCAGCTCACCGCGGTCGCCCTTGGGGATGGCCTGGACCACCGACAGCCGCGGCGCCGGAGCCGGGCCAGGACCGGCGCGCCAGCACGGTCAGCTCCAGGTGGCCCGGCCGGGCGGCCGTGACCACGCACTCAGCCGCCGTTCCGGATCCGTCTGTCAGGTCGATCCGCTCACCGGGAGCCAGCCGCCGGACGGTGGTGGCATGCCGGCCCTCGGCCCCGGACAGCACGATCGAGTCGTGCGCCAGGTCCGCGGCGGTAGAAAACAGGCGGGCGCAGGGCCGTCCCTCCGGGTCTCAGCGCCCGTTAAAGGCGTCCCGGAGCCGGGAGAAAAAACCCTGCTGACCAGGCGCGAACCGGCCCGGCGGGGCTTCCTCTCCGCGCAGCTTGGCCAGCTCGCGCATCAGCTCCTCCTGCTCGGGCTCCAGCTTGGTCGGGGTCTCCACGGTGACGTGAATCACCAGGTCGCCGCGGCCGGAGGAGTTCAGGTGGGCGGTGCCCTGCCCGTACAGCGGGATCGCCTGGCCGGACTGGGTCCCCGGCCGGATATCCACGTCAGCGGGGCCGTCCAGGGTCTCGACCTGGAGCGTGGCACCGAGCGCCGCGGCCACCATCGGGATGGTGACGGTGCAGTGCAGGTCATCGCCCTGCCGCTCGTAGATCTCATGCGGCCGCTGGACGATTTCCAGGAACAGGTCGCCGGCCGGGCCGCCACCCGGCCCGGTCTCGCCCTCGCCGGCCAGCTGGATGTGGGTGCCGTCCTCGACGCCCGCCGGGATACGGACCTTGATGGTGCGCCGGGTGCGCACCCGGCCGTCCGCGTCGCACTCCGGGCACGGCTTGCGGATCACGGTCCCGAACCCGCCGCAGCCCGGGCACGGCCGGGAGGTCATCACCTGGCCGAGGAAAGACCGGGTGACCTGGCTCACCTCACCGCGCCCGTTGCAGACCTCACAGGTGGTCGGGTGAGTCCCCGGCGCGGTGCCCTCACCCGAGCAGGTGGGGCACACCACAGCGGTATCGACGACCAGGTCCTTGGTCGTGCCGAACGCGCACTCCGACAGGTCCAGCTCGACGCGGATGGTCGCGTTGCGGCCGCGCCGGGCCCGGCTGCGCGGCCCGCGCGGGCCGGCGCCGCCACCGAAGAACGCGTCCATGATGTCGCTGAACGGGAATCCGGCCGCCCCGCCGAAGCCGCCGGCCCCGGCCCCGGCGCCCGCCGCGAACGGGTCGGCGCCCAGGTCATACATCTGGCGCTTCTCCGGGTCGGAGAGCACCTCGTAGGCCTGCGTCACTTCCTTGAACCGCTCCTGGGTCTGCGGGTCAGGGTTGACGTCGGGGTGCAACTCGCGGGCAAGCCGGCGGTAAGCCTTCTTGATCTCGTCCGCATCAGCGTCGCGGCGCACGCCGAGGACGCCGTAATAGTCGTTCACGACCGGCATACTCCTACGCCCCTGCCAGAATCTGGCCTACATACCGTGCCACCGCGCGCACCGCTCCCATCGCCGTCGGGTAGTCCATCCGTGTCGGGCCGAGCACGCCCAGCCTGGCCAGTGCCTGCTCCCCGGAGCCGTAGCCAGCCGCCACCAGCGAGGTGCTCTGCAGCCCCTCGACCTGATTCTCCGCGCCGATCCGCACCGTCACCGAGGCCTGATCACCTGATTCGCCCAGCAGGCGCATCAGGACTACCTGCTCTTCCAACGCTTCCAGGACGTCATGCAATCCCTTGGCGAAATCAGCGGGGGCGAGGTTAGCCGCGCCGGCGACCACAATGCGCTCCTCGTGCCGCTCAACCAGGGACTCCAGGATCACCGAGAACACGGCTGCTGCGTTAGTCCGCTCGACGGGCTCAATCCGGTCGGGCAGCTCGTCGATGACCGACGCTACCTCGGTGAGCCTGCGCCCGTCGAGATAAGCGTTCAGGACCGCGCGCAGGTGCGTGACCGAGTCTTCCGCAGCCGGGGCGGGCAGTTCCACCGACCGCTGCTCCACCCGCCCGGTGTCAGTAATCAGCACCAGCAGGAGCCGCGTGTCGGTCAGCGGCACCAGCTCCAGGTGCCGGATGGCCGACCGGCTCAGCGAGGGGTACTGGACTACGGCCACCTGTCGCGTGAGCTGGGCCAGCAGCCGCACCGTCCGCATCACGACCTCGTCCAGGTCATAGGCCCCGGCCAGGAAGGTCTCGATGGCCCGCCGCTCAGCGGAGGTGAACGGCTTGATCCCGGACAGCCGGTCCACGAACAGCCGGTAGCCCTTGTCGGTGGGAATCCGGCCCGCGCTGGTGTGCGGCTGGACGATGAAGCCCAGCTCCTCCAGGACAGCCATATCGTTGCGGATGGTCGCCGGCGACACATCCAGGTTGTGCCTGTCTACGAGATTCTTGGAGCCGACGGGCTCATTGGTGGAGACGTAGTCCTCCACGATGGCGCGCAGGACAGCAAGCTTCCTGTCGTCAAGCACGCTCCACCTCCCTGGCACTCCGGTGTTCCGAGTGCCAATTCTATGGCGCGAACAATACTGGGACATCGGCTCGCGGGGCAGAGTCCTTGCCCGTCATATTCGCCGCGCACCGGCTAGCGTGGGCAAAAGACCCAACGAACGAGGGCGGATGACAAGCTTCCCACCGCAACCGGAGCCGCGGCGGCACGCGGCTCCGGGCCAGGATCCCGACCCTGGCCCGGATGTCTGGACACCACGCGAGCGCAGTGCTGATTCCGGTACTGACGAGTGGGTGGCCAGGGATAGTGCCGATCCCGGCTTCGCCGCCTGGGCGGCTGCGACGCGCGGGCAGGCCCGCCCGACCCCGGCGCACTGCGCCGCGTCCTGGACGGCCTGCAGCGCGATCTGGACGGCCTGCAGCGCGATCTGGGCGGGTCAGGCCGCGACCGGGACCCGGACAGCGGCCGGCGGCAGGCCGGGACGGCCGGGGACTGGCAGGCCGGGACGGCCGGGGACTGGCAGGCGGGTTCCCAGCCCGCTGTGACCGAGGTCACCCCCACGCAGCCTGGCGGAGGTTCAGCGCCGGCCGCGGAATGGCATACCGGGTCGCAGCCTGCCGTGGGCTGGGACACCGGCTCGATGCCCGCCGTGCAATGGGACACCGGCTCGATGCCGGCCGTGCGTCCGGACACCGGCTCGATGCCCGCCGTGCAGTGGGACACCGGCTCGATGCCGGCCGTGCGTCCGGACACCGGCTCGCAGCCCGCCGTGCCGGGTAGTGCCGCGCCGGATCATGTCCAGCCGCCCCGGCTGCCGGCCCGGCCTCAGTCGTGGAGCGCCGGCCTGCCCTCCGCCGGGCCGCAGCCCGACCTGGGGCAGCCGCGGAATGCGGGGCAGCTCCAGGCTCCAGCGCAGCCGTGGGACGCGGGACAGCCGCAGGGCCAGGGGCAGCCATGGCGGCCGGGCCAGCAGGGCGCTGACCAGCAGGGGCCGCCGGGTCAGCAGCCGTGGCCGCCGGCGACTCAGCCGGCCGCTGCCAGCAGGAGCGCGGCAGCCTGGCCGGACGAGGCGGGCCGCGCCGCCATGGCCGCCCCGGAGCGCAGCGCGGCAGCCGCAGTCGCCGGACCGGGTGCGGCAGCCGGGCCAGCTGCGGCCGCCGCGCCAGCGCGGGACGGCGACGAGGCCTGGGCCATGCTCGCCTACCTGGGCGTGCCGTTCATCAGCGTCCTTGCCCCGCTCGCTGTCTACCTGCTCCGGGCCCGCCGCTCGGCGTTCGTCCGGCGGCACGCCGTCCAGGGCCTGAACCTGGGCATCACGCTGCTGCTGTACAACATCTGCGTGCTGATCATGGGCGTGATGCTGTCCCTGGACTCGGTCGGCGTCGCGCTGATGATCGCCGTGCCCGTCGCGCTGGTGCTGTGGCTGGTGACCCTGGTCTTCCTGATCCGGGCCGCCATCCGGGCCAGCGCCGGCGGCTTCTACCAGCTGCCGCGCTGGATGTGCGCAACCATCGTCGGCAAGTCCGCCGCGCGCTAGTCGCCGTTTAGTCCGTGAGGTCGCGGATCACGGCGTCAGCCAGCAGCCGGCCGCGCAGCGTCAGCACCACCCGGCCAGCGGCGTGCGCAGCCGGCTCGGCCAGGCCGTCGGCGACCGCGGCCGCGGCTGCGGCCCGCCCGGCCGCGGACAGCACGGCCAGCGGGCAGCCCTCGGCCAGCCGGGTCGCCAGCATGATCTGCTCCATGCTGCGCTCGGCTGCGGTCAGCACCTCGCGGGCCTGTCCGGGGCTCTGCCCGGCGGTGATCCGGGTGGCGTAGGCGGCCGGGTGCCGCACGTTCCACCACCGGGTGCCGCCCACGTGGCTGTGCGCGCCCGGGCCGACGCCCCACCAGTCCCCGCCGGTCCAGTACAGCTGATTGTGGCGGCACCGGGCCGCGTCGCTGGCCGCCCAGTTGGAGACCTCATACCAGGCCAGCCCAGCCTTGCCGAGGCGCTCCTCGGCGGCCAGGTACCGGTCGGCGAGCTCGTCGTCGTCGGGGGCGGGCAGCTCGCCGCGGCGGACCCGGGCCGCCAGCCGGGTGCCGTCCTCCACGATGAGCGCGTAGGCCGAGATGTGGTCCGGGCCGGCGGCCGCCGCCCGGTCCAGGGATAGCTCCCAGTCCGCCGCGCTCTCTCCCGGCGTCCCGTAGATCAGGTCCAGGCTGACGTGATCGAACCCGGCTGCGCGGGCCCACGCCACGCATTGCTCGGGCCGGCCGGGCTGATGAGCGCGCTCCAGGACGCTCAGCACGTGCGGCACCGCGCTCTGCATGCCCAGCGAGATCCGGGTGAACCCGGCGGCGCGCAGCCGGGCCAGCATCGCGGGCTCCACGGTCTCGGGGTTGGCCTCGGTGGTCACCTCGGCGCCGGGAGCCAGCCCGAACTCGTCCCCGATCGCGGACAGCACCGCCGCCAGGTCCGCCGGCGGCAGCAGGGTCGGCGTGCCGCCGCCGAAGAACACCGTGGTGGCCGGCCCGGCCCGCTCCCCCAGCACGCGCCGGGCCAGCCGCAGCTCGGCGATAGCCAGGCCCGCATAGGACTCACGGGAGGCGCCCCCGCCCAGCTCAGCGGCGGTGTAGGTGTTGAAATCGCAGTAGCCGCACCGCGTCCGGCAGAACGGGACATGGACATAAATCCCGAACGGGCGGTCGCCGAGCTGGTCCACTGCCCCGGCGGGCAGCGCGCCGTCCGCGGGAACGGGCTGGCCCGGCGGGGGCTGGCCCGGCATCAGCCCGCCGGCCAGGCCGGGGCGGCCGCCGGGCGCGCTCGCCGGGACGGGCGGGCGACGGTGAGATCGCCTGGACGCTGGCCCGGCTGAGGACCTGCTGGCCGGTCTCGTCCCACCTGGTGCCTCGCCCTTCTGCCGCAAGCAGCCTGCACATGATCGCCCGGTCGCCGTCGCAGGCGCGCACGGACTCTGCCACCGTAGCCTGATGCGCGGTGCGGCTGAGCACACGCGCCCCGGCCCCGGCACGGGCCCGATTGACGCAGATCGCCCGGGCTTGCCCGATACGGGCACGATGGCCGGCCAGCCGGAATGCCCGCGAGCGCTTACCCTGGAGACACGGGCAGCAGGGGCGCTGCGCAGGCGAAGCGGCATGGGGATGACGCGAGGATGAGCTACGGCGATGGCGGGACAGGCGGGAGCAGCTGGCCAGGTTCCGGGGGCAGCGGCCGGTTCCGCGGCGCGGGCAGCTTCGGCGGCCAGGGCAGCTTCGGCAGTCCGGCGGGTTCCGGCCGCCCGGCCGGCCAGCCAGGTCCCCCGGCCGTGCCGCTACGCGCCACTGACCGGGACCGCGAGGCCGCCGTCACCGTGCTGCAGGCCTGCTACACCGAGGGCCGGCTGACCAAGGACGAGCACGATGCGCGGGTCGGGCGGGCCCTCGCCGCCCAGACCTACGCCGATCTCGACAGCCTGACGCTGGACCTCCCGCAGCGGCCCGCCTACCCCGACGCCCCGGTCGCAGCCGGCCCGCGGCACACCAACGGGCTCGCCATCACGGCGCTGGTCTGCGGCCTGGCCCAGCCGGTTACCTTCGGCCTGTCGACGATCCCGGCGATCGCCTTCGGGCACGTGGCCCGCGGGCAGATCCGGCGCACCGGGGATGACGGCAGGGGGATGGCCACCTGGGGCCTGGCGCTGGGCTGGGCCGGCCTGGGCCTGGTCCTGCTCGTGGTGCTCCTGGCCGCCGTGGCGACGGTCGCGGTCGTCCACGCCACGCCGAGCCCGGGCGGCTGACCGGCTAGCGCTTCTTCTCGGCGGGCTGCTCGGTCGACAGGGCGGCGACAAAGGCCTCCTGCGGCACATCCACCCGGCCGATGGTCTTCATCCGCCGCTTGCCTTCCTTCTGCTTCTCCAGCAGCTTGCGCTTGCGGGAGATGTCCCCGCCGTAGCACTTGGCCAGGACGTCCTTGCGCATGGCGCGGATGTTCTCCCGGGCGATGACCCGCGAGCCGATGGCCGCCTGGATCGGCACCTCGAACTGCTGGCGCGGGATCAGCTCCTTCAGCCGCGCGGTCATGCTCAGGCCGTAGTCGCGGGCCTTATCGGCGTGCACGACCTGGCTGAAGGCGTCGACCGGCACGCCCTGCAGCAGGATGTCCACCTTGACCAGGCTGGCTTCCTGCTCGCCGTCGGGCTCGTAGTCCAGCGAGGCATAGCCGCGGGTACGCGACTTCAGGTGGTCGAAGAAGTCGAAGATGATCTCGGCCAGCGGCATCGTGTAGCGGATCTCGACCCGGTCGGCCGACAGGTACTCCATGCCCAGCAGCACGCCGCGGCGGCCCTGGCACAATTCCATGATCGCGCCGATGTAATCCGTGGGGGCCAGGACAGTGGCCCGGACCACCGGCTCGAAGATCTGGGCGATCTTGCCCTCGGGGAACTCGCTGGGATTGGTGACGATGATCTCCTGCCCGGCCTCGGTGACCACCCGGTACACCACGTTGGGCGCGGTGGAGATGAGGACCAGGCCGAACTCGCGCTCCAGCCGCTCCCGGACGATCTCCATGTGCAGCAGGCCCAGGAACCCGCAGCGGAAGCCGAAGCCCAGCGCGCTGGAGGTCTCCGGCTCATAGACCAGTGAGGCGTCGTTGAGCTGCAGCTTGTCCAGGGCGTCGCGGAGCTCGGGATAGTCGTCGCCGTCGACCGGGTAGAGCCCGGAGAACACCATCGGCCGCGGGTTGGCATAGCCAGGCAGCGGCTCACTGGCCGGGCGGGCCGCGTTCGTGACCGTGTCGCCGACCCGCGCCTGGCGGACGTCCTTGACGCCGGTGATCAGGTAGCCGACCTCGCCGGCCGCCAGCCCGTCCGAGGGCACCGGGTCGGGCGAGATGACGCCCACCTCGAGGGTCTCGTGCACAGCCTTGGTCGAGAGCATCACCGTGCGCTCGCGGTGCGACAGCCGGCCATCCATCACCCGGACGTAGGTGACCACGCCGCGGTAGGTGTCATAGACGGAGTCGAAGATCAGCGCGCGGGCATCAGCGTCGGGGTTCCCGCTCGGCGGCGGGACCTGCTCGACCACGGCATTCAGCAGCTCCCGGACGCCCTCGCCGGTCTTGGCCGAGACCCGCAGGACGTCCGACTCCGCGCAGCCGATGATCCCGGCCAGCTCAGCGGCGTACTTGTCCGGCTGCGCGGCGGGCAGGTCGATCTTGTTCAGCACCGGGATCAGGTGCAGGTCGCCGGCCAGCGCCAGGTACAGGTTGGCCAGGGTCTGGGCCTCGATCCCCTGTGCGGCGTCGACCAGCAGGATGGCGCCCTCGCAGGCGGCCAGCGAGCGGGACACCTCGTAGCTGAAGTCCACGTGGCCGGGGGTGTCGATGAGGTTGAGGACGTAACTGCGGCCGTCGGTGCCGCGCCAGGGCAGCCGGACGGCCTGGCTCTTGATGGTGATGCCGCGCTCGCGCTCGATGTCCATCCGGTCCAGGTACTGGGCCCGCATCTGGCGGCCCTCGACCACCCCGGTGAGCTGCAGCATCCGGTCGGCCAGCGTGGACTTGCCGTGATCGATATGCGCAATAATGCAGAAATTACGAATTATCGCCTGATCGGTCCGCCCCGGCTCGGGCAGCGCCGGTGCGACCTGCCCGGTCGCCGGCGAGCCGGAAGAGGATCCTGCAGGGGTGGGTGGCACAGAAAATTCCGCCCGGTAGTAGGCGCTGACCTGGCAGCGCTGAGGTCGAGACAATGGTCCAGCGGTCTATCGTCGCATGCCGGGGCCGATGCTCACGCCCCGCCACCGCCGCGGCCGGGCCCCGGAGTTCCTTACTGGTTTGAGGGAGCAGGCCGCATTCGGCTATCCTTGGGCGCTGGCTGCCTGCATGCCCGCGTGCGCAACGCCGGGCGCGAAGCCGCGGTCTCTCGGCTCGTGCCGGGCGCCAACCACCAGGATGACATGCCAGCAGGGCATGCACAGACACGACATTGAGCGAGGCACTTCGCGTGGCAAATATCAAGTCGCAGATCAAGCGGAACAAGCAGAACGAGAAGGCACGGCTGCGCAACAAGGCCGTGAAGTCGGAGCTGAAGACCGCTGTGCGCAAGTTCCGCGAGGCCGCTGACGCCGGCAACGCGGACGAGGCCACCCAGGCGATGCGGGCTGCCTCGGTCAAGCTGGACAAGGCCGCGAGCAAGGGCGTTATCCACAAGAAGCAGGCCGCGAACCGCAAGTCGGCGATCGCGCAGCGCGCCGCGCAGCTCACCAAGGCGTAGCCAGCAGTTCCCCGTCCGCTCCCCCGGTCCGGCAGTGCCCCGGGGGTTCTAGCGGCGTGAGCCTGGCGGAAAGAAGCACCATGTCCAGGCTGGCAGCCCGCGGTGTCCAGGTTGTCTTCGGCGCGCTCACTGTTCTGGACGGCGTTGACCTGACGATCGGTCCTGGCGACCGGGTCGGCATCCTCGCGCCCAATGGCGTCGGCAAGTCCACGCTGCTGAAGGTCCTGGCCGGCGACCTCGAGCCCGACGCGGGCACCGTCACCCGGTCGCCCGCCACCACCAGCGTCATCCGGCTGGCCCAGGAACCTGATATCCGGCCCGGCGAGACGCTGGCCGCCCACCTGGCCCGCCGGACCGGAGTAGCGGCCGCGCAGGCCGCGCTCGATGCCTCCACCGAGGCGCTGACCCGGGGCGCGCACGGCGCCGATGACACCTACGCCGCCGCGCTGGAGCACTGGCTGGCGATCGGTGCCGCCGACCTGCCCGACCGGGCGGCCCCGGTGACCGCCGACCTGGCCCTGCCCGCCGACCTGCTGGAGCGCGGCGCCGCGCAGCTGTCCGGCGGCCAGCGGGCCCGGCTGGCCCTGGCCGCCATCCTGCTGGCCCAGCCCGACATCCTGCTGCTGGACGAGCCCACCAACGACCTCGATGACGCCGGGCTGGCCCGCCTGGAGGCGCACCTGCGCGGCAGCCGGGCCGGGCTGGCCCTGGTCAGCCACGACCGGGCGGTGCTGGCCGGGACGGTGAACCGGATCCTGGAACTGGATGAGTTCACCCGGCGCGGCACCGAGTTCAGCGGCGGCTGGGATGCCTACCTCACCGAGCGCGACCGGGCCCGGCAGCGGGCCATCGACGCCTACGCCAGCTACGAGCAGCAGCGCGACCACCTCAGCGAGTCGGCGCAGACGCAGCGCCAGTGGGCCGTCTCAGGCGCGCAGCGGGCCGCCAACCCGCGCCGCCAGCCGGACGGGGACAAGAACCGCAAGCATTTCTGGGTCTCCGGGGCGCAGAACACCGGAGCCGGCGCGGCGCGCACCGACCGGGCCATCGCCCGGCTCGACAAGGATGCACCCGAGCAAGTCCGCGAGCCGTGGCACCTGCAGCTCACCATCGGCTCGGGCCGCCGGGCGGGCGACGTGGTGGTGGCGCTGCGCGGCGCGGTCGTCAGCCGCGGCGACGTCCGGCTCGGCCCGGTCGACCTCAGCATCGGACCCGCTGACCGGCTCCGGCTCACGGGCCCCAACGGCTCGGGCAAGACGACGCTGGTCGATGCGCTGCTCGGGCGGCAGCCGCTGGAGGCCGGCGAGCGCTACGCCGGGCCCAGCACCGTGTTCGGCGAGCTGGACCAGTCCCGGCGCGAATTCGCCACCGGGGCGCCGGTCACCGACGTGATCCGCGAGGCCGCCGGGCTGTCCCCGGAGGAGGCCAGGACCCTGCTGGCCAAGTTCCGGCTCCGCGGCGACGCCGCGCTGCGCCCGGCCGCCGGCCTGTCCCCCGGCGAGCGCACCCGAGCCGGGCTGGCCCTGCTCCAGGCCCGCTCGGTGAACTGCCTGATCCTGGACGAGCCCACTAACCACCTGGACATCGAGGCCATCGAGCAGCTCGAGCAGGCGCTGCAGGCCTACGACGGGGCGCTCATCCTGGTCACTCACGACCGGCGGCTGGCCGGCGCCCTGGCCATTGAGCAGAACCTGGACGTCGCCGCCCTGCACGCCCGCCGCTAGCCCGGCCGCGCCAGTCCGGCCGCGGTACGCTCCCGGCGGCCCTGCAGCCCCTGCAGCCCCTGCAGCCCCTGCAGCCCCTGCCTCTTGCTGTTATCAGCGAGGGCCGCTGCGTCCGTCAGTGCTGGGCGCGCGCGGCCACGATGGTGGTGATGGCGCGCTCCAGGGCGTATCCGGCGCTGGCGCCCTCGCCCTTCACCTGAGCGTCCGCCTCGGCGACTGCCGCATGCGCCGTCGCCAGCCCCCTGGCGGTCCAGCCGCGCAGCTGCTGGCGCGCCCGGTCGATCTTCCAGGGCGGCATGCCGAGCTCCGCGGCGAGCGCCTCGGCCCGCTTGCTGCGCGAGACGGAGCCGACCCGGCCGAGCGCTCGCACGCCCTGGGCCAGGGCGCTGGAGATGAGCACCGGCGAGGTGCCCGTGGCCAGCGCCCAGCGCAGCTGCTCCAGCGCGTCGGCTAGCTTGCCCTCGACGGCCCGGTCAGCGACGGTGAACCCGGTCGCCTCGGCCCGGCCCCGGTAGTACCTCGACACGACGGCGGCATTGATGACGCCCTCGGTGTCGGAGGACAGCTGGCTGCACGCGGCGGACAGGTCCCGCAGGTCATTGCCGACCGAGTCGAGCAGGGCGCGCAGCCCGCTGTCATCGGCCTTGCGCCCGGCCCGGCGGAACTCCCCGCGCAGGAAGTCCATCCGGTCCCCGAACCGCTTGACCGCCGGGCAGTCGATCCGCGCCGCGCCCGCGCCGATCAGGCCGGTCAGCAGCGCCTTGCCCTTGGCCCCGCCCGCGTGCGTGAGGACCATCACCACCTCGGGCACGGGTTCGGCGGCCAGCCGGAGGATCTCGGCGGCCAGGTCCTTGGCGGCGTCCTGAGCGCCCCGGATGACGACGACCGCGCCGCCCCCGAACAGGGACGGGGCGGTCAGGTTCGTCAGCTCGCCGGGCGGCAGCCCGGCCGCGGCGACGTCATGCACGTCGGTTCCCTCGGCATCTGGCGGCCCGGCAGCGGCGCCCGCGGCGGCCAGGACCGAGCTGACGGCCCGCTCGATGAGCAGGTCCTCCTCGCCGACCACCACCGTCACCGGTGCGGGCGCGCCCGCCTGAGCCGCTGCAGCCATGCCCGCAGCATGCCACGTCCCGCGGGATGCCGGTAACCAGCTCCCGGCCGCCTGCTGGCTCCGCCGCACCGTCAGGACAGCCAGGCCGGTCAGCGGCCCCGCCGATCGGCATGGGTCGGGTCGGCCACCTGCCCGAGGGCATCGACCAGGAGGCTGGCGACCAGCTCGGGCTCCTCGTTCGGGATGAAGTAGCTGGTGCCAGGGATGGTGACGACGGTCGTGCGCGGGCACGCCGCGAGCGTGGCACGTTCCTGGCTGGTGAGCCCGCCATCGCCCTTCTCCGCGTGCACGACCCAGGCTGGCACGCCAGCGTCGCAGAGGCGTGCCGCTGGCGAGGCAGCACGACGGAGGTACCTCAGGTACGCGCGCAGGCCCTGCCGCATGACCCGCGGGTCATTCTTGCGGAAGTCGGCGAGCAGCTCGCCGCGGCGCTCATCGGATAGCCGCGCCAGCTTCACCATCATGGGCATCATCTTCAGCAGCGCTGCTGATGGCAGGCTCCCCAGCAGGCCGCCGAGCCCGACGATGGCGCGGAAGAAACCCGCCTCGTCGCCGGGCGACAGGCTTGTTCCCAGCAAGACCACCGGTCCGGAGAACGCTCCCGACGTAACCATCTCGAACGCGACGGTGGCCCCGAAGCTGAACCCGAGCACGGCATCACAGCCAAACTCGGTGACGAGGTCAGCGGCAAGCCGGGCGTAATTCTCGATGCTGAAGTCCGCCGGGGGCGGCGTGCCGCCATGGCCGGGCAGGGTCACCGCGATCAGGCGGACCCCGGCGAGCGCCGGCTGAGCCATCAGCTCGGCGTACGACCGCGATCTATGCATGCCGCCCGGGATGAGCAGCACTGTCCGATCGGCGATTTCCGGGCCGGACTCGACGACTTCCCATTCCAAGCTCATCCTGGTGCACCTGCTTCCGCGACGTCCTCAACCGAGGCGCAGAGATCCCTGCTGCCAACGTAGGCGGGAGCGGACGTCGGATCATGAGGCGTTCGCCTCATCTTCCGGTGACGGGACAGGCTGCAGCTCCGGGGCCAGCGGGCTGCTTCCCGGCGCCGGGCCGGCTCAGTCCGTGCCGGGCACGATCCGCAGGTCCCGGATGGCGCCGCCGTCCAGGGCCGCCAGGGCCTGCTGGTAGGCGGGACTCTCGTGCGCGGCCCGGGCGGCCTCGACCGAGTCGAACCGGATGAGCACCGTCCGGGTCCGCGCTCCGGACTCATAGACCGCTTCGGGCAGGCCGCGGGCGATGAACGTGCCGCCCGCGGCAGTCAGGGCCGGGCGGGCCAGCTCGGAGTAGGCCGCGACCTTGCCCTCGTCCAGGATCTCCTTGTACACGCTCACCCAGTAGGCAGACATACCGCCATCGTGCCAGAGCACCGCCAGGTGCTGGAGCCGGGCGGTCCTGGTTCAGCTGGCCGGAGTCACACCCAGCAGGCCGGCTCAGCAGCCGGGGTGACCACGACGCCGAGCAGGCCGGGCCCGGTATGCGCCAGGATCGCCGTGCTGGCCTGGACGATGGCCGTCCGGCCGGCGGCCGGGACCGCAGCGGTCAGCTGGCGGTGCAGCTGCGCTGCGTCGTCGCGGCTGCTGATGTGCTGCACGGCCAGCTGGCACTCCCCCGGCAGGCCGGCGGCGAACTCGGCGGCCAGCTCGGTCAGGCGGTCGCGGGCAGCGGCGCGGGTCCGGACGCGCTCCAGGACGGTGATCGTGCCGTCGCTGATGCGCAGCAGCGGCCGGGACGCGAGCATGCTCCCGGCTGCCTGGCTCGCGCCGGGGACCGGGCCCGCGGGCCGGGCGGGGCCGGCGCCGCGCAGTCGCCCGCCGGCCCGCAGGTGCTCCTGGGTGTCGAGCGCGAAGAACGAGGCAGTCCGCGCCGCCCTGCTGGTCGCTGCCCGTACCGCGGCCGCGGCCGGGAGCCCGGCCACGGCGGCCCGGTTGGCGGCGGCGACGACGAACCCGAGTCCGGCGCCGATCGTGCGCGAGTCCACCACGTGCACGGGCACCGGAGCGCTGGCCGCCGCGAGCTGCGCGGAGCCGATGGTGCCGGATAGCTCTGCGGCCAGGTGCACCGACACGATGGCGGGCACTCCGGCCGCCGCCGCGTGCCGGTACACCGCCGCGAAATCCTCCGGTGCCGGGCGGGCGGTGGTGAGCCGCTCGCCCCGGGCCACCTCGGCGGTGATCGCCTCCGGCAGCCGGCCGCCCAGCTGGTCCTCGGCTGCCACTCCCCCGGCCAGCACGCGGAGCGGGACGATCGTGACGCCGATGCTGTCGTCGCCGTCCGCGCCGACGCAGGCCGAGGAGTCGGTGATCACGACCACCTGGCCGCGGCTGCCCCGCTCCTCGAACGCCGAGCGCCGGGCGGTCACCGGGCGGCCGGCACCGGACGGGCCGGGAACCGGCGGACGGGGCACGGACGGGGCACCAGCGGGCAGCTAGTCGCTGACCAGCTCGCCACCGCGCCAGACGCGGTAGGGCTTGAGGCCGTAGGCCCAGGCGAAGGCGCCCTCATGATCGGCGTCCCAGGCCACGATGTCGGCGAAGCGGCCGGGGATCATCACGCCCCGGTCGGGTGCGCGCAGCGCCTGAGCGCCGCCCAGGGTCGCCGCGCGCAGGGCCTCGGTGACGCTCATCCCGTAGCTGGCGATGGCCATGCTGATGATCAGCGGCATGGAGGTGATGCCGTTGCCGCCCGGTGAGTGATCGGAGCCGAGAGCCACGGCCACGCCCTTGTCCAGCAGCATCGCGGACGGGCGGGACGCAGGCCGACTCGACGGTCACCGCCGGGCACAGGACGGCGGCCACGTCCGGCGTGGGACAGGGCGGCCACGTCGTCGTCACTGGCCCCGTGCAGCAGGTCGGCCGACGCGCAGCCGATCTCGGCGGCCAGCCGCGCCGCGCCGCTGCCAGCGGTCCCGCAGGCATGCAGCCGGGGCAGCAGCCCGGCGGCCCGGCCGGCGGCCAGGATCCACTGCGCCTCGCGGGTGGTGAACCGGCCGTCGTCGCAGTAGACATCGACGCTGTCCGCGCCGGCGGCCGAGGCATCGGCGCACCAGCTGCCCACCGCGTCCACGTAGTCGTGGCGGCGGCCGAAGAACTCCGGCGGCACCGCGTGCGCGGCGAGCAGCGTGGCGTGCACCCTCGGCATGCCCGGCTCGCCCTCCAGCGAGCGCAGCAGCCGGACGTCGGCCAGCTCGCCGTCGCGGGTCAGGTGGTAGCCGGTCTTGGCCTCGATCGTCGTGGTCCCGTTCAGCAGCCAGGACCGCAGCCGCTCCCGCACCCCGTTGCACAGGGTCCAGGGATCAGTGCCCCGGGTCACCGTGACGGTGGAGGCCATGCCGCCGCCGGCGGCGGCGATCTCGGTGGCGGACGAGCCGCCGGTGCGCATGGCCAGCTCGGCCCAGCGGTTGCCCGCGTAGACCGGGTGGGTGTGCGCGTCGATCAGGCCGGGCGTGACGAGCGCGCCGTTGAGGTTCTCGACGTGGTCGACGTCGACGATGTCGGAGATCACGCCGGGGATGCTGGACGGCAGCTCGGAGGCGTGACCGACCCAGGCAATGCGGTCATTGTGGGACAAAATGGCGGCGTTGCTCCACACCTCAGAGCCGGTCCACAACCGGCCAATGTTGGTGAGCAGCCGAACGGTCATCCCGTCTTACCCCGTCGATCCTGACGCGCGGCCGCCGTGCCCATCGGTTGCCATACGCGTCACCTGCCGAGTGGTCATGCCAGTGGAAGGTTCCGGCAGCGGCCTGCGGGCCGGACCAGCACGTGCATCGGCCCTGCGTGCCCCTGCGGATGGTGCTGACTAACATATCGGTTCAGTTACGGTATTGCACAAGAAGGTTCCGTGTACAGGGTCATTTTTGTCGCCCTGCTGCAGGTAGGAGGGCGTGCACCGGGCGCAATTGCCGGAAGCAATTTAGCGGCGAACCGGCGGCCGGTCCAGCGTTTCCGCAACTGCCGAAACGCGCACGCTGCGTTACCGAAAATGCGATACGCAAATCGCGAAAGCCCGCGCCGGAACCCGGCAGATCCGTACCCGGCCGGGGCGGCGGCCGCCGTCGATCAGCCGGCCGCCACGGGCGCGGCGAACTGGTCCAGCTCGGCGGCCAGGCCGAGCGGGACCCGCGCGGTCAGCTCGGTGCCGGCCGCGCCGTGCCGGACCTCCAGCACCTCGCCCTCGCGGTGCGCGCGGGACACCAGGTCGCCGCGGTCGTAGGGCAGCGTGACGGTGACCTCGCGCTGCTTGCGCGGCAGCAGCTGGTCCAGCGCGGCGAGCAGCTCGTCGATGCCCGCGCCGGTGTGCGCCGAGACGACGACCGCGCCGGGCTCGGCCAGCCGCAGGGCGTCCAGCTCGATCGGGTCGGCGGCGTCGGCCTTGTTGATCACGACCAGCTCCGGCACATTGCGGGCGCCGATCTGGCCGAGCACCTCGCGCACGGCGGTCAGCTGGGCCCGCGGGTCGGGGTCGGACCCGTCGACCACGTGCAGGATCAGGTCGGCGTCGGCGACCTCCTCCAGCGTCGAGCGGAACGCGTCGACCAGCTGGTGGGGCAGGTGCCGGACGAAGCCGACGGTGTCGGTCAGCGTGAACGGCCAGCCCTGCGGCGTGCGGGCCCGGCGGACGGCCGGGTCGAGGGTGGCGAACAGCGAGTTGTCGACCAGCACGTGCGCGCCGGTCAGCCGGTTGAGCAGGCTGGACTTGCCGGCGTTGGTGTAGCCGGCGATCGCCACCGAGGGCACCTCACGGCGGCGGCGCTGGCCGCGCTGCACCTCGCGGCCGACCGACATGTCGGCGATCTCGCGGCGCAGCCGGGAGATCCGGGTCCGGATCCGCCGCCGGTCGGTCTCGATCTTGGTCTCGCCGGGGCCGCGGGTACCGATCCCGCCGCCGCCCGCGCCGCCGGCCCGGCCGCCCGCCTGCCGGGACAGCGACTCGCCCCAGCCGCGCAGCCGCGGCAGCAGGTACTGCAGCTGGGCCAGCTCGACCTGAGCCTTGCCCTCCTTGCTGCGCGCGTGCTGGGCGAAGATGTCCAGGATCAGCGCCGTCCGGTCGATGACCTTGACCCGGACGATTCCCTCCAGCCGGCGCAGCTGGCCGGGGGTCAGCTCGCCGTCGCAGATCACCGTGTCCGCGCCGACCGCGGCCACGACCTCGGCCAGCTCGGCGGCCTTGCCCGGACCGACGTAGGTCGCCGAGTCCGGGCGGCCGCGGCGCTGGATGAGGCCGTCGAGCACCTCCGAGCCCGCCGTCTCGGCCAGCTGCGACAGCTCGCGCAGCGAGTTCTCGGCGTCGGCCAGGGTGCCCTCGGTCCAGACGCCCATCAGCACGACCCGCTCCAGGCGCAGGGTCCGGTACTCGACCTCGCTGACGTCCTCCAGCTCGGTCGACAGCCCGGCGACCCGCCGCAGCGCGTGCCGGTCCTCCAGGTCCAGCTGGCCGGCGTCGGGCTCGTCATGCTCGGGCGCCTGGTACTCCGGCTCCTCGGGGAGCGGATCTGCCTGGCCCGCCCTCGGCCGGTCGGGATACTGATCAGAAAGTGCAGTCATTCGCCATCCAGCCCGGTCACCTGGCCGCTGCCGGTGCCCGGCCGTGTCGGTCGGCCCGGCCCGCCCGTTGCGGGCCGATTCGTCGATGGTGCCACGCGCGGCACCCGTCCTCACCTCAATAACGCCGTGCCGCGCCAGGATGTGCCCGGGCGGCAGGCGGGCGAGTCGCCCGGGCGGCACCAGGCTGCGTCAGACTGAGGGCGGGCCGGGCGGCCGTGGGTTATTTTCTACTCACGGGTAACTAAGCCGGACGCAGTTCCACAGGAGGAGCCAGCCACGTGAACTACCCCGACGGCGTTGAGGTGACCGGCCCGGCCGGGCCCCGTTATGAGGAGATCCTGACCCCGCAGGCGCTCAGCCTGGTGGCGGCGCTGCAGCGCGAGCTGGGCCCGCGGCGGGCCGAGCTGCTGGCCGCCCGGGTCCGGCGCCAGGCCGAGCTGCAGCGCCGGCGCCCAGCTCGGACTTCCTGGCCGCGACCGCCGCCATCCGGGCCGACCGGGACTGGCGGGTCGCCCCGCCCGCGCCTGGCCTGGTCGACCGGCGGGTCGAGATCACCGGCCCGACCGACCAGAAGATGACGATCAACGCCCTGAATTCCGGCGCGAAGGTGTGGCTGGCCGACTTCGAGGACGCCAACACCCCGCTGTGGGACAACATGATCACCGGCCAGCTGAACCTGCGGGACGCGCTGGACAGGAAGATCGACTTCACCAGCGCCGAGGGCAAGGACTACCGGCTGCGGCCCGACGACGAGCTGGCCACCATCGTGGTCCGGCCGCGCGGCTGGCACCTGGACGAGAAGCACGTGCTGGTCGACGGCCAGCGGGTGTCGGGCAGCCTGTTCGACTTCGCGCTGTACGCCACCCACTGCGCCCGGCGCCAGCTGGACAAGGGCAAGGGCCCGTACTTCTACCTGGCCAAGATGGAGTCGCACGGCGAGGCGCGGCTGTGGAACGACGCCTTCTGCCTGGCCCAGGACACCCTGGGCATCCCGCGCGGGACGATCCGGGCCACGGTGCTGATCGAGACCATCCCGGCCGCCTTCGAGATGGAGGAGATCCTGTATGAGCTGCGGGATCACAGCGCCGGCCTGAACGCGGGCCGGTGGGATTACCTGTTCTCCATCATCAAGAAGTTCCGCACCAGGGGCCCGGACTTCGTGCTGCCCGAGCGCAACTCGGTGACGATGACCGCGCCGTTCATGCGCGCCTACACCGAGCTGCTGGTGGCTACCTGCCACGGCCGCGGCGCGCACGCGATGGGCGGCATGGCGGCGTTCATCCCGAGCCGCCGCGACGCAGCCGTCAACGAGCAGGCGCTGGCCAAGGTGCGCGACGACAAGACCCGTGAGTCGCGGGACGGGTTCGACGGGTCCTGGGTGGCGCACCCGGACCTGGTGCCCATCTGCCGCGACGTGTTCGACTCGGTGCTCGGCGACGCGCCCAACCAGCTCGGCAAGCTGCGCGAGGACGTGTCCGTCGGCGCGGCCGACCTGCTGGCCATCGATCAGACGCCGGGCCAGATCACCGAGGCCGGGCTGCGCAACAACGTCAGCGTCGGCCTGCAGTACCTGGCCAGCTGGCTGGCCGGCAACGGCGCGGTGGCGATCTTCAACCTGATGGAGGACGCGGCCACCGCGGAAATCTCCCGGTCGCAGGTCTGGCAGTGGCTGCACAACGACGTCACCCTGGATGACGGGCCGCAGGTGACCGCAGACCTGGTCGAGCAGATCATCGGCGAGGAGCTGGCCACGATCCGCGAGCAGGCCGCCGGCGCCCCGGCCGCCCGGCACCTGGACGACGCCGTGGCGCTGTTCCGCGAGGTCGCGCTGGCCGACGACTACGCCGATTTCCTGACCATCCCGGCCTACGAGCGGATGCCCTGACCACCCGTCGCCTCCCCGGCGCGGCGCGGGTCGCAGCCCGGACCGGCGGCCGTCTGCCCGGCGCGGCGCGGGTCGCCGGCCTGCCCGGCCCGGCCCTCCCACGCCACCGGCACGATCGCGGCCGCGACCAGCGGGAACACCGCGACGGCCGCGAACGGGGCCCCGAAGCCCGCCGCCCCGATGGCCAGCGCCAGCACCGGCGGAGTGGCCGCCGCCAGCGCGTTCTGGCCGGTGTTCTGGACGCCGAGAGCCCGGCCCGCCCAGGCCGATCCGGCGTGCTCGGCTACCGCGGTGAAGGCCAGGCCGTTCGTGCTGACCGCCACCACGCTGCAGGCCAGCAGCAGCGCGATGGCCACCGGGGAGCGCAGGGCCACGGCGCCGGCCAGGGCGAGCATGGCGATCCCGGTGCTCACGGCCAGGATCCGCATCGGGCGCAGCCGGCTGCCAGCCCGGTCCGACCAGTACCCGGCGGCCAGCCGCGCGCCGGCCCCGCAGGCCTGGGCGACGGCCAGCAGGCGGCCGGCGGGCGCGGCCTCCCAGCCGCGCGCGTCCACCAGGAAGACCAGCGCGAACGTGGCCACCGTGAACTGCGGCACGACGAGCAGCGCGCTCGCGGCGTGAATCCGCCACAGCACCGGCGTGCGGTACGGCGAGGCGGCGCGCGGCTGGCCAGCGGCCGGCGCCAGCCGGGCCGGGTCCCGTACCAGCGCCACCACCAGGGCCGCGGACACCAGGCAGAACACGGCCAGGAAGAGCAGCGGGGCGCCGCGGCCAGCCACTCCGAGCGAGGGCAGCGTCAGGGCGGCGATCGCCACGCCGAGCGGCTGCGCGCTCTGCCGGATGCCCATGGCCAGGCCCCGCTCGCGGCGCGCGAACCAGCCCAGGATGAGCCGGCCGCTGGCGGCGAACACCGAGCCGCCGGCTGCGCCGGCCAGGGCCAGGCAGGCGCCGAGCGCGGCCACGCCGCTGACCTGCCGGGCGGCCAGCAGCACCAGCCCGGCCAGGCCCAGGCCCGCCGACAGCACGACCCGCTCGCCCCACCGGTCGGCCGCGGCGCCCCAGCCGATCAGCGTCACCAGCAGGCCCGCGGTCGGGCAGGCGACCAGCACCCCGGCCAGTTCCAGGGAGAAGCCCTCATGGCGCAGGGCCGGGATGAGGTAGGCCAGCCCGTACTGGAACGTGCACCCCGCGGTCAGCGCGATCAGCCCGACGAACAGGACCAGCCACCGGCGCGCGCCCGGCTCAGCCCCGTCCGGACTGCTGCCCGCCGCCTGGTCGCCGTGCTGACCGGCCCCGGGATCGCCGGTACTGCCCGGCCCGGCTTGGGTGTCGTCGTCCGCCGTGCTCATATGTTGATATTAGCTGTTTACATAGTGAGACAGCTAGGCAATTGTTCCCGAACGCGCGGGATGCGCCGCCGGCCGCCGGGCTGACGCTTAGCCCATCCGGCCGGTGACGTAGGCCTTGGTTCGGCTGTCCCGCGGATCCTGGAAGATCTGCTCTGTCGTGCCGTACTCGACCAGGACGCCCGTGCGGGTGTCGGCCGCGGAGTCGGTGAGCACGTAGAAGAAGGCGGTACGGTCGCTGACCCGGGTGGCCTGCTGCATGTTGTGCGTCACGACGACGATGGTGAACTGCGACTTGAGCTCCCGCATCAGCTCCTCGATGGCACCCGTCGCGATCGGGTCCAGCGCCGACGCGGGCTCGTCCATCAGGACGACATCCGGCTCGACGGCTATCGTCCGGGCGATGCACAGCCGCTGCGCCTGCCCGCCGGACAGGCTCAGGCCGGAGGTGCGGAGGCGGCTTTTCACCTCATCCCACAGGGCGGCCCGGCGCAGCGAGCGCTCGACGATCTCATCCAGCCGGCCCTTATTGCGCTCCCCGTTGATCCGCGGCCCGTAGGCGACGTTGTCGTAGATCGACTTGGGGAACGGGTTGGGCTTCTGGAAGACCATGCCGATGCGCCGCCGGACCGCCGTCGCGGAGACTTCGCTGCCGTACAGCGGCTGCCCGCGGTAGGACACCTCGCCCTCCAGCCGGGCGCCCGGCACGAGGTCGTTCATCCGGTTCAGTGCCCGCAGCACCGTGGTCTTACCGCTCCCGGACGAGCCGATCAGGGCCGTGATCTCGTTCTCGTGCACGGTCATCGAGACGTCCGTGACGGCCTTGAAGGCGTGGTACCAGATCGAGACGTTCTGCATCCCGAAGATGACCTCGCCCGGCGCCGTCTGCGGCTCCCGCCGGCGCACCCGGGCAGGCTGCGGAAGGTGGGTGACGACATTCAGCTCAGGCTGTTCCATGAGATTCCTAGCGCGCGTATCGGCCGAACCGGGCGGTGACGAGGCGGGCGGCGATCATCAGGACGAAGGCAATCGCGATCAGCGTGAGCGCGGCGCCCCAGCCGCGGCTCTGGGCGCCGGCATACGGCGCTGAGGCGTTCACGAAGATCTGCGAGGGCAGCGAGGTGCTGGGCCCGCTGAACAGGTTGGGATTCACGGTCGTGACCGTGAGGATGGTGAACAGCAGCGGTGCCGTCTCGCCGGCGGCCCGGGCCACGGCGAGCAGGACGCCGCTGACGATGCCGCCGAGCGCCGCCGGCAGCACCACGGTGAGCGTCACGCGGGCCTTGGTGGCGCCGAGGGCATAGCTGCCCTCGCGCAGCGAGTCCGGCACCAGCTTGAGCATCTCGTCTGTGGAGCGGATCACGATCGGCAGCATCAGGCAGCCGAGCGCGAAGGCGCCGGCCAGCCCCGAGAAGCCGAAGTGCAGCACCCAGACGGAGAAGATGAACAGCCCCATCACGATCGAGGGCACGCCCGTCATCACATCGGCCATGAACCCGATGAGCCGTGCCAGCGGCCGGTTGCCGCCGTACTCATGGAGGTAGACCGCGGCCAGGATGCCCAGCGGCACGGCCAGGGCGGTGGCCAGGGCGGTGATCTCGATGGTGCCCAGGACCGCCGGGCCGATCCCGCCCACGCTGGCGGGCACGACCGTCGGCGGGATGGGGCTGGTCAGGAAGGACCAGCTGATGACCGACGCGCCCTTGGCGATCACCGTGAACAGGACGAACCCGAGCGGGATGATCACGAAAACAGGCGCTGCCACGATCAGTACGGTCGCGATGCGGTTCTTGCTGCGCCGCCAGGACGGCGGCTCGCGCAGATCATGCTGCAGCCTGGTGGTCACGCGCGCCATCAGGCACCCCGTCCCCGCCGGGCCGAGCGCTGCACCGCCGCGCGGGCAATGACGTTGATGATGATGGTGAACACGAACAACAGCACGCCCAGCCCCATCAGCGCGGACCGGAACACGCCGGTCGCCTCGCCGAACTCGTTCGCGATGACCGCGGGCATGTTGTAGCCGGGAGCGAGCAGGTGCGAGGTGATCGTGGCTGACGAGCCGATCACCAGCGCGGCCGCGATCGTCTCGCCCATCGCCCGGCCCAGCCCGAGCAGCACCGCCCCGACGATGCCGCCCTGGCTGTGCGGCAGGACGACGCCCCGGATCACCTCCAGGCGGGTAGCGCCGAGCGCGTAGGCCCCCTCCTTGTCGATCGCCGGCACCGTCGCGGCCACCTCGCGCGACAGCGACGTCACGATCGGGGTGATCATGAAGGCCAGGATGATGCCCGTGGTGAAGAACGAGGCGCCGCTCGTCGGCGGGCCGAACAGCGCACTCAGTACCGGGACGCCCTCAACACCCGAGCCGACGGAGCTGTAGATGCCCTGGACCCAGGGGGCGAACACCAGGATCCCCCACAGGCCCCAGACCACGGAGGGGACCACCGCCAGCAGGTCGATCACATACACGATCGGGCGTGCCCACCGGTAGGGCACTACCTCGGTCAGCAGCAGGGCGGTGCCCACGCTGACCGGGACGGCGATCACGATCGCGATCACTGCCGTGATGGCCGTGCCGTAGATGAAGGCCAGCGCGCCGAACTGGCGGGCGGCGGGGTTCCAGGTATCGGTGAAGATCTTCGTACCCTCGCTGGAGAACCACGACGAGGCCTGCTGGCTGGTCGAGACGGCGATCAGGACCAGGATCACCAGCACCAGCAGGCCGGCCGCCAGCGCGAGGACACCGAAGCAGCGGTCGCCGAGCGGCCGCCGCTCGCTCAGGGCGCCGGGCAGGCCCTGCTGCTGCCGGGTGGCCGTGCTCACCGGCCCAAGCCGATCCCGCCTGCGTGCGGCACGCTGATCACGATGACGAGCCGATCTTGGCGATCTGGTCCTTGGCCTGCTGGTCGAGGCCGGCGGGCAGCGGCGCGTAGTTCAGGCTGGGCAGCAGTTTCTGGCCCGCTCCGAGCAGGTAACTGAGGTAGGCCCTGAGCATCTTCGCGTCGCTCTTGCTCGACTGCGACTGGCTGACCAGGTTCCACGACTGATAGGTGATCGGGTAGGAACTGGCGCCGGGCGCCCAGACGGCGCTGAACGTCAGGTTCGGCGCGACCTTGGCCTGGCTGGCGGCGGCCGAGGCCGACTTCGTCGTGGGTGCGACGTAGCTCCCGGACTTGTTCTTGACTGAGGCGAAGCTCAGCCCGGATGCCCTGGCATCCGCGTAGTCCACGTACCCGATGGCCCCCGGAGTGGTCTTGACGATCTGCGCCACCCCGCCGTTGCCGTTGCCGCCCCGGCTCGTGGCGGGCCAGTTGATAGTCGAGTCGCTGCCGAGCTTCCACACACCCGGCGCCCCCTCGACGAGGAACTGGGAGAAGTTGGCGGTGGTGCCCGAAGAATCGGCGCGGCGGGCGATGGTGACCGCCGTGCCGGGCAGGCTGACGCCCGGATTGATCGACTTGATCGCCGGGTCATCCCACGTCTTGATCTTGCCCTGGAAGATGTCGGCGATGACCGGCGCCGTGAGCTTCAGGTTCCTGGCCCCCGGCACGTTGTAGGCGACCGTGATCGGGCCGATCACGACCGGGAAGTAGAGCACCTTCTTGCCCTGGAAGCTCGACTGCTCACCGGCGGGCACCGGCGAGTCCGAGCCGGCGAAGTTGACGGTCCCCGCGGCGAGGTCCGTGCGGCCCTTGCCGGATCCGCCGCCGCCGTAGTTGACGGTCATGCCGGGCTGGACCGACTTGAATTCCTGGATGGCGGCCTGCTGGAAGGGCAGCTGGAATGTCGAGCCGCTCGCATTGAGCGTGCCGGACAGGCTCGAGCCACCGCTGCCGGACCCGCTGCTGGTGTTGCCGGATGAGCTGCAGGCGCCGAGGATCGCGGCCATCGCGCCGATGGCCACCCCCGTCGCGGTGAACCGTCGGACGCGAAAACCTCGCATGTGAGTGACCCCCGTCTGCGACCGTGAACACCCGACCCCCCGGGCACGGCCAGCACACTTAGCTTGCATTCCCCACGACGAGTCTTTCGCGATGGCGGCAGGCACAAGTTAACGAGCATGAGACAGAAGATGAACATTAGGCATACAAACCACGGCTGAGCAGGAACCTTCTGGGCAGTGAGTGGCGGCTTGCACTATTATTCGCCGCTTCCTGATGATGACCGCCGCTGCTGCGACTCCGGCCCGGCGCCAGCCGGGCTGGTACCGTCGGCGCTCAGGAGACTTGGACCATGCCCGAGCACCGCCAGGAGTTCCAGCGCGAGCTGGAGTCCATCGAAGCCAAGGTCATCGAGCTGTTCGCCGTGGTCGCCGAGGACCTCGGCCAGGCGACCCGCGCGCTGCTGAGCGGCGACGGCCAGGTAGCCATGCTGCTGACCGAGCGCGACCTGGTCATCGATGCCCTGCACCGGGAGATCGAGCAGCTGGTCAGCCGGGATATCGCGCTGCAGGCACCCGTCGCCTCGGACCTGCGCTTCCTGCTCTCCGTACTCCGGATCATGCCCGAGCTCGAGCGCTCCCACCACCTCGTCCTGCACATCGCGCGCCAGGCCGGCCTGCTGGCGAGCGAGGACCTCTCGCCGCGCTGCCGGGCGCTCGTCGAGCGGATGGGCGACCTCGCATCCGCCATGTGGCGGGCAGCCGCGGACTCCTGGTACCGGCGCTCCCCGTCGGCCGTGGTCGCGCTCGGCCAGCGGGATGGCGAGATGGACGAGCTGCACGCCAGCCTGATCGCGGAGCTGTCCACCGGGCAGATGGCGCTCCCGGTGACGATGGACATGACGCTGGTGGCCCGCTTCTACGAGCGGCTCGGCGATCGCGCCGTCAACGTCGCCCGGCGCGTGGTCTACCTGGCCGGATCGGGATGCCCGCAGTAGCCGCGCGGGACCGGCGGCGCGCGGTCGCCCGATAGGACCGGGATGCGGGCCTTCGGGCGGCTAGCTGTCTACTTAGCGGGACAGCGCCGGGCTTCCGGCCGGCCCGCGCTGGCGCCGCGCACGCCCGCGAGAGATCCTGAGGGCAGGGACCCCGCAGGACACAGCGGCCGGATCCGTCGGGAGGCGACACGATGAAGCACACGGCGAGCACCGCCCTGACCCGCCAGGGCGGCCAGACTGGCCTGGCGGCCCTGGCCGGCCACCTCAGCCAGATCTGCGGCGCCGGCAACGTCATCACCGACCCGCTGGACCTGGCCACCTACGAGTGCGACGGCCTGACCGCGCACCGCTGCAGCCCCGGCCTGGTCGTGCTGCCCGGCTCGGCGCCGGAGGTGGCGCAGGTGGTGGCCGCGTGCGCGGCGGCCCGGATCCCGTTCATCGCCCGCGGCAGCGGTACCGGCCTGTCCGGCGGGGCACTGCCCCGGGCCGACGGCGTGCTGATCGTCATGTCCAAGATGCGCCAGGTACTGGAGATTGACCCGGTCAGCCGCCGCGCGATCGTCGAGCCGGGCGTCACCAACCTGGCCGTCAGCCAGGCCGCCGAGCCCTACGGGCTGTTCTACGCCCCCGACCCGTCCAGCCAGGTCGTCTGCTCCGTGGGCGGGAACGTCGCGGAGAACTCCGGCGGCGCGCACTGCCTGAAGCACGGCTTCACCGTGCATCACGTTACCGGGCTGGAGATCGTCACCCCGCAGGGTGAGCTGACCTGGCTCGGCGACGGCACCGGCGCGGCGCCCGGCTACGACCTGCTCGGCGCGTTCACCGGGTCGGAGGGCACGCTCGGCATCGTCACCAAGATCATTGTCAAGCTGACCCCGATCCCCGAGGCGGTGACCACGCTGCTGGCCGCCTTCACCACGATGGGCGCCGGCGGCGCGGCCGTGTCGGCGATCATCGGGGCCGGCCTCCTGCCCGGCGCCATCGAGATGATGGACGCGCTGGCCATCGAGGCCGCCGAGGCGGCGGTGGCGTGCCGCTACCCCGAGGGCGCCGGCGCCGTGCTGATCGTCGAGCTGGACGGGCCGGCCGGCGACGTGGCCCGGGAGACGGCGGCCGTCCGGGAGCTGTGCACGCAGGCCGGCGCCTACGAGATCCGGGCCGCCCACGACGCCGCCGAGCGGGCCGCCATCTGGCGGGGCCGCAAGTCCGCATTCGCGGCCGTCGGCCGGATCAGCAGCGCCTACATCGTGCAGGACGGCGTGGTGCCGCGCACCGCGCTCCCGGCCGTGCTGGACGCGATCGCCAAGCTGTCGGCCGAATCGGGCATCCGGGTGGCCAACGTCTTCCACGCCGGCGACGGCAACCTGCATCCCCTGGTGCTGTTCCCCGACGGGGACCCGGTCGCGGCGCGAGCCGCCGAGGAGGTGTCCGGCGCGATCCTGGACCTGTGCATCGACTACGGCGGGTCGATCACCGGCGAGCACGGGGTCGGCGTGGACAAGTCCCGGTACATGCCGAGGATGTTCGGGCCTGACGACCTGGACACGATGCAGCTGGTGCGGTGCGCGTTCGATCCGGCCGGGCTGTGCAACCCCGGCAAGATCTTCCCCACGCCCCGGCTGTGCGGGGAGGTACCGGGGGTCCGCCGGGCCCCGCATCCGCTGGTCGCCTCCGGCCAGCTGGAGCAGTTCTGAGATGCCCGCCACGGAACTCAGTTGCGAGCTGCCCGGCGCCGACCAGCACCACCCGCTGACGTGATCCCCGCGCCGCTCGCCGCAGCCTGCCCGCAGGTCAGGCCCGGCACCGAGGCCGACGCCGTCGGGGGCGTGCGGCCGCAGTACGTGGCCGAGCCCGCCTCGACCGAGGAGGCCGGCGCCCTGCTGCGCGCGGCAGCCGGCCTCGGCCTGGCCGTCGTGCCGCGCGGCGGCGGCACCCGGCTGGACTGGGGCCTGCCGCCCCGCCGGTGTGACCTGGTCGTGGATACCCGGCGACTGGACCAGGTGCTGGAGCACGCGGCCGGGGACCTGGTCGCCCGGGTGCAGGCCGGGGTCCCGCTGGGGCGGCTCGCCCAGATCCTGGCTGCGGCCGGCCAGCGGCTGGCCGTGGACCCGCCCGCGGCCCGCGCCGTCGCCGACCCGGCCGCCCCGGGCAACTCCGCAGCCCCGGCCAGCCCCGGAGCCGGCCCGGCCAGCCACGCAACCGCCCCGGCCGGCTCCCGGCCCGGCGTCCTGGCCACCCCGGACCACTCACCAGCCGCCGCGGACGGCGCCGGGTCGGCCGGCACGGTCGGCGGGCTGATCGCCACCGGGGTCGGCCGGCCCGCTGCGGCTGCGCTTCGGCAGTCCGCGCGACCTGCTGATCGGCGTCACCCTGGTCCGCGCCGACGGCACCGTCGCCCGGGCCGGCGGGAAGGTCGTCAAGAACGTGGCCGGCTATGACATCGGCAAGCTGCTGGCCGGCTCCTACGGAACGCTCGGCCTGATCACCGAGGCGACCTTCCGGCTGCATCCGCGCCCGGCGGCCGCCGCCTGGATCAGCGTGACCTGCCCGCCCGGCGCGGCCGGGCAGGCCGCCGGCGCCCTGCTGGCGGCGGCCAGCTCGCCGCTCGCGCCGGTGGCCGCCGAGCTCGACTGGCCGGGCCGGGACGCGCCCGTCACCGTGGCCGTGGCACTTGAGGGCGACCCGGATGGCGTCGCCGAGCGTGCGGCGCTCATGCACGACCTGCTGGCCAGCGCGGCCCGGGGAGCGCCGGGGAACGACCGGAACACAGCTGCGGGAGCGCCGGAAGACGGCCGGAGCACCGCCAGCGGCGCGGCCCTCCGGGCTGGCGTGCCCGCGCCCCGCGCGGCCGGCCCCGACGCCACCATCGCCGGGCTGCTGCCCTCGCCGCGCGGCGCATCGGCACCTGACGTCAGCACCGAGGCGCCGTCGTGGTGGGGGCAGGGCCCGGCGGCCGCCAGCGAGGGCACCGTCCTGCGGGTCGCGTTCTGGGCCAGCCGGCTAGCCGCCGTGCTGACCGCGATCCGGACAGCTGCCGCCAGCGCCGGCCTGGACCCGGCCATCGGCGGCTCGGGCGCGGCCGGGGTACTGCATGCGGCGCTACCGGGCGCGGCGCCGCCGGACGCGGTGGCCCGGTTCGTCACCGGCCTGCGTGCCGCGCTCGCCGGCGGCGCGGACGCTGGCCCGGCGGCCCGGTCCAGCGTGGTGGTGCTGACCGCGCCGCCGCTGGTCCGTGATGGCGTGGACATGTGGGGGCCGGCGCCATCGGAGCAGCTGATGCACGCGGTCAAGGACCGGTTCGACCCGGAGCACCGGATGTCACCGGGCCGGTTCGCAGGAGGGATCTAACCGATGAGCGAGCTCGATCCCACCGGTGAGCTGCGCGCGCTGGCCGGAGACTGCGTGCACTGCGGCTTCTGCCTGCCGGCCTGCCCGACCTACCAGCTGTGGGGCGAGGAGATGGACTCGCCGCGCGGCCGGATCCACCTGATCACCCAGATCCTGGACGGGGCCGAGGGCACCGCGGCCGCCGCCACGCACCTGGACCGCTGCCTGGGCTGCATGGCCTGCGTGCCGGCCTGCCCGTCGGGCGTGCGGTACGACCGGCTGATCGAGGCCGCCCGGGAGTGGGCCGAGGAGCCCGCGGCCGGCCCGGCCGCCGGGCCGGTGCTGCCGCCGCGGTCGCTGCGGGAGCGGGCCATCCGGCGGGCCATCTTCGAGACCTTCCCCTACCCCCGGCGGCTGCGGCTGCTCATGGCCCCGCTCCGGGCCGCGCAGCGGACCCGGGCGGACCGCCTGCTGGGCCGCAGCGAGCTCATCGGCCGGCTGGCCCCGGAGCTGACCGCGGCGCTGCGCATCGCCCCGGCCGGCGGGCACCGGGCCGCCGGAGCCGGCCGGTGCCGGGCCTGCCCCGGCTGGTGCGCGCCCGCGGGGAGCGGCGGGCGACGGTCGGGATGCTGACCGGGTGCGTGCAGCGGGTGTTCTTCCCGGAGGTCAACACGGCCACCGCACGGGTACTGGCCATGGAGGGCTGCGACGTCGTGATCGCCCGCGGCCAGGGCTGCTGCGGCGCGCTGTCGCTGCACGGTGGCCGGCGCGCGGAGGCCCGGGCCTTCGCCCGGCAGACCATCGAGACGTTCGAGCGCGCGGGCGTCGACGCCATCGTGGTGAACGCGGCCGGCTGCGGCTCGGCGATGAAGGAGTACGGCCTGCTGCTGGCCGAGGACCCGCAGTGGGCGGACCGGGCCGCGGCGCTGAGTGACCAGGTCCGGGACTTCAGCGAGTTCCTGGCCAGCCTGGGCCCGGTGGCTGAGCGGCAGCCGCTGCCGCTGACGGTCGTCTACCAGGACGCCTGCCACCTGGGCCATGCCCAGCGGATCACCGCGCAGCCGCGCGAGCTGCTCACCGGCATCCCGGAGCTCCAGCTGGCCGAGATCGGTGACGGCGGAACCTGCTGTGGCTCGGCCGGCATCTACAACCTGGTCCAGCCCGCGGCCGCCGCGCAGCTGGGCGCGCGGAAGGCCCGGGCCGTGCGGGCCACGGGCGCGGAACTGCTGGTGTCGGCTAACCCCGGCTGTGCCATGCAGATCGCGGCCGCGCTGGGCGACCAGGGCACGCCGATGCCAGTGGCGCACATCGTCCAGGTCCTGGATGCGTCCCTGCGCGGCCTGCCCGTGACGACCCTGCTGGGCCGCTAGCCACGCCGGGAACCGCCCGGGACCTGGCGCCACCGGCGGACGCCCGCCTCTTGCTGTTATCAGACATAGGTCTGCTGACCTGCGGTGACATCAGATGCAGTCAGTTTGACGTCAGATGACGCCACTATTTGACGTCATCCAGCTTGACAGGCGCATCTCCATGACGTCATAGTGACGTCATGGAGATGTCAGAGTACGTGGCCACGCTCCGCCGGGAGCTCGCCACCATCACCCGGTTCGCGGGTGAGGACGTCACCCGCGCGGCGGAGATGCTGACCGAGGCGATGGAGTCCTCGGTGCGGCTGACGCTGCTGGAGGTGCTGTCCGCGGCGGCGGCGGAGATCACCACCCGGCTGGACGATGCGGTCATCGAGGTCCGGCTGGCGGGCAGCGACGCGGATTTCGTCGTCACCGTGACGGCGGATGAGCCCGCCGACTCCTCGCACGATCCGGCCACGCCGGCCGAGGCCGCGGGCTCTGACGACATGGCCCGGGTGACGCTGCGGATTGTCCGAGCCGGTCAAGGCCCGGGTGGACGCAGCTGCGTCCGCCGCCGGAGTCTCGGTCAACACCTGGCTGGTCCGCGCGATCAGCCAGGCGCTGGATTCCGCCTCTTCCGGCGGCCGGTCCGGCCGGCCCAGGAAGTCAGGGGTGGTCGGGCCAGCGCTCACCGGCTACGCCCGCGGCTGACCGGCGACGCACCACCCGCTCCCCCAACTAACTACTCCCGTAGCGGCCCCGGAACGAGACCGGCGCCGGCAGCTCGACGCTGCCTGCGAACGGTCCCCGGCCGCGACCTAGCCCGCGGAGCAGACCGCTCCCCGACCAGAGGATGGCGACATGACCAGCTGGGACTTCCCCGGAACCGAGCCCGATCGACATCATCATCTACCTCTCGTCCGGAAGCGTCGCCGTCTCCGGCGAGCCGACCGACACCACCATCGTGGAACTGGAGGCGGCCAAGCACGGCCGCGACGCAGACGAGCTCATCGCCCAGGTCGGCGTGTCCTTCCGCGACGGCGTCCTGGAGATCGAGCAGCCCAGGCAGGCGGGCTTCCTGCGGTCGCACGCGGGCCTGAACCTGACGGTCAAGGCTCCAGCCGGGTCACGCTGCACGGTCAGGACCGCCTCGGCCGACGTCGCCTGCGTGGGCGAGCTGGCCGAGCTGGACGCCCGGACGGCCAGCGGCGACGTGACCGCGGGTCAGGTCACCGGGCCGCTGCAGATCACCACGGCCTCGGGCGATGTCTGGGTGGAGCGGGCTGGCGAGACCGCCAGCGTGAACACCGCCTCCGGAGACGTCCAGCTGCAGCCAGGCCGGCGGCGAGGTGACGGTGACCACGGCCAGCGGCGACCTGAGCATCGCCGCGGCGGCCGGGTCGGTCCGGGCCAGACCGCCAGCGGCGACATCAACCTGCACAGCACCGCCCGGGGTGAGGTCGGCCTCAAGACCGTCTCCGGCGACATGCTGATCGGGGTCGAGGCAGGCGCCGAGGTGTACCTGGACCTGTCCAGCCTCAGCGGCAAGATCAAGAGCCAGCTGGAGGAGACCGACGGCGGCAGCGGCGCTGGCCTGCAGCTGCGCTGCCGGAGCGTCAGCGGCGACATCCGGGTTGTCCGCGCCGAGTCGCCCGCCCCCGCCGCGTAACCCACCGCGTGACCAGCACCACCCGCCCCGGCCGCGCCCCGGCCGACGGCACCCGCACCGGGCCCGCCCGGGACCGTTCCGGCCCGGCCCGCACACCCTCGTTACCCGTAACTCCCGGAAGGACCATGATCATGAACCCGCAGCTGCTCGCCCAGGCCGCTCACCAGCACGTCACCGAACTGCACCGGCAGGCCGACCAGCGGAAGGCAGCCCGGCCAGGCCGCCGCCTCGCGCACGACCATCAGGAACCGGGCCGGCTGGACACTGGTCACCCTCGGCCTGCGGATGGCCGCCCGCTCAGCCAGTGCCTGAGACGGCCCGCTCCCGGCCCTGGCCCGCCGCGCCCGCGGCGGGCCAGACCGCGTCCGGCCCGGCCGCCGCGGCCCCGCGCAGCCAGGCATCGTCCAGCTCGCCCGCCGCGACGATGACCGCCGGCCCGGCCAGCCGGCTGGCCGCAGCGCTCGGCGTGACGGCCAGCCGGCCACCCGGCACCAGCACCGTCCAGGGCCGCTCCGGACCGGCCTGCCACTCCCCCGCCGCGACCGCCGCGCCGGCCGCCGCGGCCACCGCGCCCGTCCCGCACGACAGCGTGACGCCCGAGCCCCGCTCGTAGACCCGCATCTCGGCCTGGTGATCGCCGGTGACCTGGACGACCTCGACATTGGCCCCGTCCGGGAACTGACTTTGGTCCAGGCCCGGCGGGCCGCTCAGGTCGACCTCCGCGACCGGGCCGTCGATCACGCAGACCAGGTGCGGGTTGCCGACGCTGACCGCCAGCCCGGCATAGGCATGCTCGCCCAGCTGCGCCGACCCGGTGCCCGTGACCTGCGCCGGCCCCATCTCCGCCGTGAACCAGCCGTCGCCGTCGGCGCGCACGACGCGCACGCCGGCCCGGCTGCCCACCGCCAGCTCAGGACCGGCCGCCAGGCCGCTGTCCAGCAGGTAGCGGGCGAGCACCCGGATCCCGTTGCCGCACATCTCCGCCACGCTGCCGTCGGCGTTGCGGTAGTCCATGAACCACTCCGCCCCCTGCCCGGCAGCCGCAGCAGCCCAGGGGGCCGCTGCCGGGCCGGCCGACGGC
This sequence comes from uncultured Actinomycetota bacterium, assembly GCA_963780555.1. Lineage (GTDB taxonomy): Bacteria > Actinomycetota > Actinomycetes > Streptosporangiales > Streptosporangiaceae > DASUBV01. Next base: position 3,972,710 of record CAWACD010000002.1, read on the forward strand.
GGAGCGGACCACGCGCAGCACCCCGTCGGCGCCCAGGCCGGCATGCCGGTCACAGATCAGGGCGACGACCTGCGGCGAGAGGTCCAGCGTGCCATCGGGGTCGGGCAGGATCACGAAGTCATTGCCGGTCCCGTGGCCCTTGGCGAAGCGCATGATCCCGATCGTAGGACCTGCCCGCGCCGCACCGCCGCGCGGCGGCCCGGATCCTGCGATTCCCCCGGTCAGCCCCGTCCCCGCCCCGTCCCCGCCCCGTCCCCGCCCGATCCCCGTCCCCGCCCGATCCTCGTCCGCCCGGCGTCCCCCTGATCCCCGCCGCTCGCCTCAGCCGGCCAGCCCGTCCGGCGCCGGATGCGCCTGCCAGGCGGGCGGGCGGCCCAGTGCCGCCACCGTCTCCTCGATCGCCGACGAGCCCGCTGGTACCGGGACACCCGGCCGGAACTGCGCGTCCGGGCTGAGCCGCCGGGGCCCGTCCGGCACCCGCCGGGCCACCAGCAAGGCCGCCTCGGCCACCTCGTCACCGACCCCGAACGGCACGTCCAGCGCCCGGGCCACGTCCCAGCCGTGCACGACGTAGTCCACGAAATGGAAGCTGATCGCCTCGTCCGCCGGGAAGGCCAGGGCCGGGTTGATGTCGTGCAGCACGAAGGACCGGCGCAAGGTGGCCGGGTCGGCGAAGCAGTCCAGCACGTACCGGGCAGCCTCGTCGTAGGCCGCAACCTGGCCGTCGGCGGCGGGCGGCGGCAGCCACGCGCGGGGGTTCCCGCCCACGCCCCGGCTGGCCGCGGCGAACACGTAATGCTGGGCCGTCATGTGCTCCAGCAGCTGACTCAGGCTCCACCCGGCGCAGGGCGTCGGGCGAGCCAGGTCACAAGGCCGTGCCTGCTTCAGGATCTGCATGCTGAGCTCGACGGCACGGCGGTCCAGCTCAACGATATGAGGGGCGTTACTCGCCATTCCCGCACTATAAGACGACAGACCGGGGCACGCCCGTTAGGCGGCCCCCAGCGCGTCGAGCGCGCGGGCAGCGGCTTCCGGTCCGCCGCCCACCCAGCGGATCCGCGGGTCGCGGCGGAACCACGACTCCTGGCGCCGGATGAACCGGCGGGTGGCCAGGACTGTCTGCGCGGCGGCGGCGTCCTCGGTGCACTCGCCGGCCAGGAACTGCAGGACCTGGGCATATCCCAGGGCCCGGCTGGCCGTCCGGCCTGCCCGCAGCCCGGCCTGCTCCAGCACGCGGACCTCGTCGACCAGGCCCGCCTGCCACATCCGGGTGACCCGGTCAGCGACCCGCTGGTCCAGCTCAGCGCGCGGCAGCTCGATCCCGATCTGGACGGTCTCGTATACCGACTCGTACTGCGGCAGGGTCGCGCTGAACGGCTGGCCGGACAGCTCGATGACCTCCAGGGCGCGCACGATGCGGCGCCCGTTGCTGGGCAGGATGGCGGCCGCGGCGCGCGGGTCGGCGGCGGCCAGCCGGGCGTGCAGGGCCGCCGGGCCGAGCCGGGCCAGTTCCGCTTCCAGGCTGGCACGCAGGCCGGCGTCGGTGCCAGGGAACTCCAGCCGGTCGATCGCGGCCCGCACGTACAGGCCCGACCCGCCGACCAGCACCGGGATCTGGCCCGCGGCATGGACCGCCGCGATGGCCTCGCGGGCCAGCCGCTGGTATTCCGACACGCTGGCGGCCTCGGTAACCGGCCAGATGTCGAGCAGGTGATGCGGGATCCCGGCCTGCTCGGCCACGGTCAGCTTGGCCGTGCCGATATCCATCCCCCGGTACAGCTGCATGGAGTCGGCGTTGATGATCTCGCCGCCGAGGGTCTGCGCCAGGCGCAGCGACAGGGCAGACTTCCCGGCCGCCGTCGGCCCGACGACGGCCACGACGGGCGGGCGCGGCACCGGCCTAGGAGCCGGGACGGCGGGCCGGCATGCCGAGCAGCACCTGCCCGGCCGCCGGCCCCGCTCCTGCTGGCCCGCTGCCGTCACCGGCCCCGCCCGCCGCCGCGGCGGCGCGGGCGGCCCAGGCATCCCCGCCGCGGGTCCGGCGGATGGCCAGCGGCGGCTCGTCAGCCAGCAGGTAGTTCGGCGCGGCGCGGGTGATCACGGTCGTGATCATGTCGCCGGGGCGCGGGGCGGCCGGGTCGCCGGGGGCGGCGCCGGGCGCGAAGTGGACCAGGCGGTTGTCGGGGGCGCGGCCCGACATCCGGTGCGTCGCACCGTCCTTGCGCCCCTCGCCGTCGGCCACCAGCACCTCGACCTCGCGGCCGGCCAGCTGGCGGTTCTCGGCCCAGGAGACCTCCGAGACCAGCGCCGCGAGCCGCTCGTAGCGGTCCCGGACCACCTCGGGCGGGACCTGACCGGGCATCTCGGCGGCGGGCGTGCCCGGCCGGATGGAGTACTGGAAGGTGTACGCGCCGGTGAACCGCGCCTGGCGGACCATGTCCAGGGTGTCGCAGAAGTCGCGCTCGGTCTCGCCGGGGAAGCCGACGATGATGTCGGTGGTGATGGCGGCCTCGGGCATCGCGGCGCGGACCCGGTCGATGATGCCCAGGTACTTCTCCCGCCGGTAGGCGCGGCGCATGGCCCGCAGCACCGTGTCCGAGCCCGACTGCAGCGGCATGTGCAGCTGCGGCATGACGTTCGGGGTCTGCGCCATGGCCTCGATGACGTCATCGGTGAAGTCCCGCGGGTGCGGCGAGGTGAACCGGACCCGCTCCAGGCCCTCGATCTGCCCGCAGGCCCGCAGCAGCCTGCCGAACGCCAGCCGGTCACCGAACGCCACCCCGTAGGAGTTCACGTTCTGGCCGAGCAGGGTGACCTCCAGCACGCCGTCGGCCGCCAGCGCCCGGATCTCCGCCAGCACGTCGCCGGGGCGCCGGTCCTCCTCGCGGCCGCGCAGGCTGGGCACGATGCAGAAGGTGCAGGTGTTGTTGCAGCCGACCGAGATCGCCACCCACGCCGAGTACGGCGACTCGCGGCGGGCGGGCAGCACCGACGGGAACTTCTCCAGCGACTCCAGGATCTCGACCTGGGCCTTCTGCTCGATCCTGGCCCGCTCCAGCAGCACCGGCAGCGAGCCGATGTTGTGCGTGCCGAAGACCACGTCCACCCACGGGGCACGCCGGGTGATGGCGGCCTGGTCTTTCTGGGCCAGGCAGCCGCCGACGGCAATCTGCATGCCGGGGTGGGCGTTCTTGACCGGGAGCAGGTGACCGAGGTTGCCGTACAGCCGGTTGTCGGCGTTCTCCCGTACCGCGCAGGTGTTGAACACCACCACGTCCGGATCGGCGCCGTCCGGGGCGCGCTGGTAGCCGGCGGTCTCCAGCAGCCCGGCCAGCCGCTCGGAGTCGTGCATGTTCATCTGGCACCCGTAGGTGCGGATGTCGAAAGTTCGCTGCCCGGTGGCGCCCGCCATGCCCACCAGGGTAGACGCCCGCACGGGCAGGCCGGGCCCGGCCTCGGATCCCGGCTACCGCCGGTTACTTGCGAGTCGCCCGGTGGTGACGGCTGCCAGGTCAGCGCGCCTGGAGGCCGGCTGGGCCGGCCGTCCGGGCGCGACGGGTCCCTATTCACGTCCAGCACCACTAGCGCGGTAGGGCAACATAGCCCTATGACAGATGGCGGGCCGGGCGCGGCGGACAGCTCAGTAGACACCTCGACAACCCCAGCGGCCGGTCCGGCCGTGACGAAACCGGAGCTGCCCTACGGCGCGTGGCCGTCGCCGATTACCGCTGCCGACGTGGCCGTCAGCGGCCTGCGGCTGTCGTTCGTGACCACCATCGGCGGGGACACCTGGTGGCAGGAAGGCCGGCCCGATGAAGGCGGCCGGACCACCGTGGTCTGCCACGCGGCAGGCGGCAAGCAGACGGCGCTGCTGCCCGCGCCGTGGAACGCGCGAACCCGGGTGCACGAGTACGGCGGCCTGTCCTACCTGCCCGTGCCGCGGGCGGCCGGCCAGGCGGGCAAGTCGCCGCGCGGCCGGTCCGTCATCTTCGCCAACTACGCCGACCAGCGGCTGTACCTGGCCGGGCCGCAGGTGGCCGAGGGCCGGGCGGAGCCGCAGCCGCTGACTCCCGACCCGCAGCAGATCCCGTCGGCCACGGGCAGCGGCATGCTGGCCGCCAGCGCGCTGCGCTTTGCCGACTTCGTCCTGAGCCCGGACGCCGCCGAGGTGTGGTGCGTGCAGGAGCGCCACGACGCGGGCCAGGTCAGCCGGGCGATCGTGGCCGTGCCGCTGGACGGCTCGGCCGCCGCCGACGCGGGCGCGATCCGGACGCTGGTCACCGGCTCGGACTTCTACGCCTTCCCCAGCCCGTCCCCCAGCGGCGGCTCGCTGGCCTGGCTCAGCTGGAACCACCCGCACATGCCCTGGGATGGCACCGAGCTGCGGGTGGCCGCCCTCAGCGACGGGGTGCCCGGCAAGAGCCGCCTGCTGAAGGGCAGCCTCCGCGAGTCGGTCATGGCCCCGCTGTGGCGCGACGAGACCAGCCTGTACATCGCCACCGACTGGACCGGCTGGTGGAACATCTACCAGGTCAGCCTGAACGGCGCAGCCGCCGCAGGCGCTGTTCCCGGCCGACGAGGAGTTCGCCGCGCCGCTGTGGCAGCTCGGCGGGCGGCCGTTCGCGCTGCTGGGCGATGGCCGGCTGGCCGCCGTGCACGGCCGCGGCGACGGGCGGCTGGGCATCCTGGATCCTGAGACATGTGACCTGACCGACCTGAGCATGCCCTTCGATGAGTTCGGATTCGCGATCTCGGCGGACGGCGCCGTGGTCGCGGGCATCGCCGGCGGCCCGCTGCAGCCGGCCTCGGTGGTGCGGGTCGACACCGCGACAGGCAAGACCGAGGTACTGCGCCGCAGCATGGCCGAGCTGCCCGACGAGGACTACCTGCCGGTGCCGCGGGCAGTGGAGCTGGAGGGACCCTACGGGCGGGTGGTGCACGCCCTGGTCTACCCGCCGGCCAGCCCGGACGCGGCCGGCCCCGAGGGCGAGCTGCCGCCGTACGTGGTCTGGGTACACGGCGGCCCGACCTCGCACGTGACCGGCACGCTGGACGTGGAGAAGGCGTTCTTCACCAGCCGCGGCATCGGGGTCATCGACGTGAACTACGGCGGCTCGACCGGCTACGGCCGCTCCTACCGGGAGCGGCTGCGCCGCCAGTGGGGCATCGTCGACGTCGAGGACTCGATGGCGGCCGCGCAGTCGCTGGCCGCCCAGGGCGAGGCCGACCCCAAGCGGCTGGCCATCCGGGGCGGGTCGGCGGGCGGCTGGACGGCACTGGCCGCGGTGACCACCGGGGCGACCGCGCGCGGCCCGGTGTTCGCGGCCGCGACGTCCTACTTCGGTGTCTCGGACCTGCGCGGGTTCGTCGAGCAGACCCACGACTTCGAGTCGCGCTACCTGGACGGGCTGATCGGGCCGTGGCCCGGCTTCGAGGCGGTGTACATCGAGCGCGCCCCGGTCGGGCACGTCACCGACGCCACCTCACCGGTGCTGCTGCTGCAGGGCCTGGACGACCCGGTGGTGCCGCCCGCCCAGTCCGACAGCATCGCCGCCGACCTGGCCGCGCACGGCATCCGGCACGGCTACATCAGCTTCGAGGGCGAGTCGCACGGGTTCCGCAAGTCGGAGTCGATCATGGCCGCGCTGGAGGCGGAGCTGTCGTTCTACGGGCAGATCCTGGGCTTCACGCCGCCGGGCATCCCCGAGGTCGAGGTCTCCGGCTGAGCCCGCACGTGCCGGGCCCGGCCAGCTGGCCGGGTCCGGTCAGCGGGCCTGGCCCGGTCAGCGGGCGAACTCGATGGACCGGGACTCGCGCACCACGGTGACCCGGATCTGGCCCGGGTAGGTCAGCTCCTCCTCGACCTGCTTGGCCACGTCCCGGGCGATGACCTGCGCCTGGATGTCATCCACGTCCGTGGGCTTGACCATGATCCGCACCTCGCGGCCGGCCTGCATGGCGAAGACCTTCTCCACCCCGCTCTGGGCCAGCGCGATCTGCTCCAGCCGCTCCAGCCGCTTGATGTAGGCCTCCAGCGACTCGCGGCGCGCCCCCGGCCGGCCGCCGCTGATCGCGTCGGCGGCCTGGGTCAGCACCGCCTCCACCGTCCGCACCTCGACCTCGTTGTGGTGCGCCTCGATGGCGTGCACCACGTCCGGGGACTCACCGTATCGGCGGGCGATCTCCGCGCCGATCAGCGCGTGGCTGCCCTGCACCTCGTGGGTGAGGGCCTTGCCGATGTCATGCAGCACGGTGCAACGTTTCATCAGGACCGGGTCGAGCCCGAGCTCGCTGGCCATCATGCCGGCGATGTGCGCGGACTCGATCAGGTGCTTGAGCACGTTCTGGCCGTAGGAGGTGCGGTACCGCAGCCGGCCGAGCAGGTTGGTCAGCTCCGGGTGCATCTCGGTGATGCCCACGTCGACCAGCGCGTCCTCGCCCGCCCGGACGCACAGCTGCTCGATGTCGGCCCGGCTGCGCTCGTAGGCCTCCTCGATGCGCTGCGGGTGGATCCGCCCGTCCAGCACCAGCCGCTCCAGCGTCAGCCGGCCGACCTCCCGGCGGACCGGGTCGAAGCAGGACAGCAGGACCGCCTCGGGGGTGTCGTCGATGATCAGGTTGACCCCGGTGGTCGACTCGAAGGCGCGGATGTTGCGGCCCTCGCGGCCGATGATCCGGCCCTTCATCTCGTCGCTGGGCAGGTGCAGTACCGACACGACCGACTCGCTGGTCTGGTCGCTGGCCACCCGCTGGATCGCCAGGGTGACGATCTTGCGGGCGCGCTTGTCACCTTCCTTGCGGGCCTCGGACTCGATGTCCCGCACGATCAGCGCCGCCTCGCGCTTGGCCTGGTTCTCAATCCCGGCGACCAGCTCGCCCTTGGCCTGGTCGGCGGTGAGCCCGGCGACCCGCTCCAGCACCTCGCGCCGCTGGGTGTCGAGCTGCTCGAGCTCGGCCCGCTGCCGGCCGAGCTCGGCCTGCGCTGCCTCCAGGGCCTCGGCCCGCTGATCGGCCTTGCGGGCGTCGGCGTCGATGCGCTGCTCGCGCTCGGCCAGCCGGCCCTCACGGCGCTCCAGGTCGGCGCGCAGCAGCCGGACTTCTTCCTTGACCGTCTTGATCTCGGCCTCGACATCGGCGCGCGCCTGGGCGGCATGGGCCGCGGACGCCTCGGCCCGGGACAGGATCGCGGCGGCCTCGGTCTCGGCCTGCTCCCGGACCTGCTCGGCGTGCCGGGCTGCATCCTCGGCGGCCTGCGCGGAAAGCGCGGACCGGGCGGAGGCCGCCACGGCCTCGCCGGCCGGCCCGCTGGCCTGGCCCGCGGCGGGCTGAGCCGCGGCGGGCTGAGCCGCGGCGGCCGGGGCAACGGCGAGCGAGGCGGTTCCCGGTGCAGCGGACTTGGCTGAGCCGGAGCTGGCTGTCCCCGGCTGGCCGGCGGCGGCACTACCCGGCTGCTGCGCACTATGCGGGGATTCGCCGGGCTGCCGGGGAACGAGGCCGGACGTGCGGCGGATGACTATTCCGAGAGCGACCAGCACGACGACACACAGAATGATCGCCGCCGCGAGCGCAATACCGGTGGTCACGTCGCACCCCTTCCGCTACAGGCTCACGCCGGGCGCAGGCCTTTCCTGGCATGTGCGCACGCACATGCACGGCAGCGAGGGGTACTTCTTCGCGCGGCGGCCGCCGCCTCAGCAGCGGACAGGCTCACAGGTCGCCGGAGACCGGGGCAGCCAGGCACCCTGACCACCCGGGGCGGCGGGCCGCGATGGCCGGCCAGCCCGCCAGCCCGGGCGCACTCGCCCGGCCCGGAAACCAGCCTCTCCGCCCCTGGCTCGCCGGCTGCTAGCCGGGCAGGGCCATGCTCGGTGCGTCCCGGCTTCCCGGGGCGCATCGCAGGCCAGGATCCGGGCACGCTGACTTGTCGGCCTGCGCACGTCCGGACACTGGCGTCAGCGGGCACCCGACCCTGATGACACCCGCGATCCCAGCCTCCGGTCATCCAGTCCCGGCCTGACCCGGCCCGGCCGGCACCGCCCCGCACCCCGCCTGCTAGCGATCAGCTAGCCGGCTCCGGGTACTGGTTCGGCGCCTGCCAGTACTGCCAGCTCAGGTCGTGCGCTCCTTCCACCGGACCCGGTTCCCAGGCCCCGGCCCGGGGCCGCCGCACGGCCCGGCTCGGTCCGGTTCTGCCACCTGTCCGTCGCTCGTATCTTCATCAACTCCGGCTGGCCGGGCTCAGATTCGGCCCTGCTGACCGGTGCTCATATCTCATCCTGCTCACACTGCAAATCCGCCAGTGCAAAGAAAACCTCGCTGCCGGCAGGTTAAGCGTAGATAACGATTTGGGCAAGTAGGGCCGATCGGCGCCTGGGTAGAGGCCAAGATGCCCGCCCAGTTCAGCGGCGCGGCTTACCAGCTGCCGCGGTTGCCGGCGAGTCCGGGCCCGGGGTCGTCGTCCGGCTCCGGAGCAGGCTCCTCAAACCGGTCAGCGTCGAGCAGCCCGGCGGGTGTCGCGTCCCGTCCGGCCAGCCGGTCCAGGTACCGGACGGCGTCGCTGTCCTCGCTGTCGAGCGCCTCGCGGACAACGCGGTACGCCAGCCCCTCGGAGTACCCCTTGCGGGCCAGCATGCCCATCAGCCGCCGGAACCGCGTCTCCCGCGGCAGCCCGCGCGTACCCGCCAGCCGCCGCTCGACCAGGGCGCATGCGGTGGCGTGCTCCTGCTCGGGATCCACCCGGTCCACCGCGGTCCGGATCTCCTCGGCGGCGACGCCCCGCTGCCGCAGCTCGGCGGCCAGTGCCCGCCGGGCCAGGCCGCGGCCGTGATGGCGGGAATCCACCCAGGCCCGCGCGAACATCGCGTCGTCGATCAGCTGGACATCGGCGAACCGCTCCAGCACCGTCTCGGCGGCCTGTTCCGGGACCCCGCGCTTGCGCAGCGCATCGGCCAGCTGGGCCCGGGTCCGCGGCGCACCGGTCAGCAGCCGCAGGCAGATCTGCCGTGCGACCGCCTCGGGGTCCGCCTCGATCTCGGCCTGGCGATCGCGCCGCGCTCGCTCGGCCCGCTCTGCCTGCTGCTCCGGGCTGCGGCGTTCCCGCCGCTTCCGGCGCCCGCCGCGCCCGCCGGCCCGGTCCGGGTCGCTGACCTCGTCCCGGTCGCCACGATCCGGTAGCCCGGCGCGACTGCCAGGCCCGCTGGTCCCGGCCATCCCGGCGGCGGCATCAGGCATAGCAGGAGCCGGCGCGTCCGTGACCCAGGGGATGGTCCAGGAAATGAGATCGCCCGCGTCCTGGCCGGATGCTCCGGCCGCCGCGCCGCCAGACAGCTGCGCTCCGGCGGGTATCTGCGCGCCGGGCGCTGGTGACGGCGCACCGGGCGCTGGTGACCGCTCCCGCGGCCCTCGCCGCGCCCGGCCGCCCGCGGAATCCCCGGCGGCCGGGTGAGCGGCGGTGCCCATGACTTACTCCGCGCCCCGCAGCGCGGTGACCTTAGCCGAGCCGTTGGCCGCGGCGGCGACCGGAGCAGCCGTGGCGTCGGCGTCCAGGCGGGGACCGATGCCGAGCTTCTCCTTGATCTTCTTCTCGATCTCGTTGGCCACGTCCGGGTTCTCCTTGAGGAACGTCCGCGCGTTCTCCTTGCCCTGGCCCAGCTGGTCACCGTCGTAGGTGTACCAGGCACCGGCCTTGCGGACGATGCCCTGCTCGACGCCGAGGTCGATGAGGCTGCCCTCGCGGCTGATCCCGATGCCGTACAGGATGTCGAACTCGGCCACCTTGAACGGGGGCGCCGTCTTGTTCTTGACGACCTTGACCCGGGTCCGGTTACCGACCGCTTCGGTCCCGTCCTTGAGCGTCTCGATCCGCCGCACGTCCAGCCGCACCGACGCGTAGAACTTCAGCGCCTTGCCACCGGTTGTCGTCTCTGGCGAGCCGAACATGACGCCGATCTTCTCGCGGAGCTGGTTGGTGAACATGGCGGTGGTCTTGGTGTTACTCAGGGCACCGGCCAGCTTCCGCAGGGCCTGGGACATCAGGCGGGCCTGCAGGCCCACGTGACTGTCGCCCATCTCGCCCTCGATTTCCGCGCGCGGGACCAGTGCGGCGACCGAGTCGATGACCACGATGTCGATGGCCCCGGAGCGGACCAGCATGTCGCAGATCTCCAGCGCCTGCTCACCGGTGTCGGGCTGGGAAACCAGCAGGGCGTCGGTGTCGACGCCGAGCTTCTTGGCGTAGTCCGGGTCGAGAGCGTGCTCGGTGTCGATGAAGGCGGCGATGCCGCCGGCCCGCTGCGCGTTGGCCACGGCGTGCAGGGCCAGGCTGGTCTTGCCGCTGCTCTCCGGGCCGTAGATCTCCACGATCCGGCCGCGCGGGAAGCCGCCGATGCCCAGGGCCACGTCCAGCGCGATAGAGCCCGTGGGGATCACCTCGATGGGCGCGCGGGTTTCGTCACCGAGCCGCATGACGGCGCCCCGGCCGAACTGCCGCTCGATCTGCGCGAGTGCGGTCTCCAGCGACTTGTCCCGGTCGCCACTGACCCGGCTGCTGGCCTTATCGTTCGCTGCCATGTGAACTCCCGTCGGGATCGAGGGCTCCAGCTGAGCCGCTCGCGTGCGCCTTCCGCACTGTCAGCTTCCTGGTCTGCTAGCTGTCTTGTTGACTGGCGGTCCTGCTATCGACGGAGACGCTACGCACCGCCACTGACAATTCCGGGGACAGGCCGCGCGGCCCTGCTCACCGGGCGAAGAGCCCGGCGGAGCCACATGGCGCGGAACTCCAGCGGCCCCCACTCTAACGAACAACTGTTCGATCCCGCAGGCGACACGCCGAGTCCGCCGAAATCGCCCCGCCACCATGCCAAACGGACTGGTCAGGGCAGGGCGGCCGGGAGCAGCACGCGAATGGCCCTGGCCAGCCCCGCCACATCGACCGGGGCGGTGGTGTCCACGCTGATCAGCTGGCCGATGCCGACGGGCTGGTCGTACTCCGCCAGCAGCTCCGGGGTCAGCCTGGTCACCACGTGAACCGGATGCCGGGTCGCGCCGCGAGCCGCGCGGGCGCTGTAGCGCTGCGCGGCCAGCGCGGGCGGGCAGGCGCAGTTGACCTCGACCACCGATGCGCCCAGCGCCAGGAACCGGCCGCGCTCATAGGCCAGGTGCGGCCGGAAGTTGGCCTCCATGACCGCGTCGGGCACCTGGCCGGCCAGCATCCACAGCAGTTCCATCGACGCGCCGCCCAGCCACCGCGACCACGCCAGGCTGACCTCGCCCGCCGCCAGGACCGCCCCGTCAGGGACCGCCAGGCTGGCTGATCCCGGCCCGTCCGGGGATCCTGGAGCGCCGGGGACTCCCGGCGCACCGGGCCCCGGCGCGCCGGGCGCCAGGGCGTCGTGCAGCGTCTCCTTGATCTGGTCCTTCGTCAGCAGCGCGAACCCGAGCTCCGCGGCCAGCGGCCCGGCCAGCGTCGACTTGCCCGCTCCGGGCGCCCCGGAGACCAGCACTACCCGCCGCATCCGGCTTCAGCGGACCCGGTCGGACAGCCGGAACGCGTCGCACACCGCGAGCCAGATTCGCTTGACGTCCTCGCCGTCGGCCAGTGCCTGGTTCACGGTGCGGCCGCCCATCCCGGCCAGCACATGATCCTGCGCGACGCTCTCGGCGTAGGCCTCGCCGAACTGCGCCCGCATCCGCTCCCAGAACACCGTAAGCCGCACGGGCGTCAGGCTACCCCGCGAGTGTCCCCTCCTGGGCCTGCCTGGCCGGGGCAGCGTGCCGGCGCCTCGCCTGCCACGGCGGCCAGCTTCGTCCGGCGCCCCGCGGAGCGAACCGTGATCACAGGTTGTAATCTCAACCAAGACGATGTGTAATGAAGGAAGGGGGGCGGGCTGACCCTGACCCGTCGGCTCGTGCTCTCCCGTCCTGGTCGTGCTCGCCCCGTCCGCACCGCGCCCTTCGCGCAGCAGTTGCGCCGGCCGCGCGCGCTCAGCTCAGCAGCGATCCGGCCACATCCGCCCGGACGCCGGGCCCGGCCCGGTCCAGCCCCGAACGAGGATTCCTGGCGCGGCCCGGCCGCCACCGGGCGCCTGACCTGTCGGTCACAGAAATATGTTCTTGCCTAGTGGCGTTGTGCCGGTGTTAATGTCGTAATGGAGCACAAGGACCGCAGTGCAGTGACGCAGTGCACCAGCCCGCGCCTTGTCCGCAGTACCTAGCCCCCGGAGGCCAGCAGTGACTCGCCCGGATCAGAGCCCTGGCATGTGGCTCGTCTCCCGGCGTCACGTCGACCTGCTCCGCGTGTCCAGCGCCATCTGTCGCGCTTTCTGCTGATTCCCGTCCCGGGCTCCGACCGCCCGGCACGGACTCGACCGCACGGATCTCTCCCTCGCCCCTGACCGGGGTTGCCCCCGGCTCGATCCTGCCTTGTCCGCACGCCAGCAGAAGGATTGCCGCATGCCGTCGCTGCCACGAGCGCCCCAGCGCCGCGGCCAGGGCCAGTGGGCCCTTGGCCACCTAGAGCCGCTGAACGCCGCCGAACGCTTCAAGAAAGACGATGGCGGCCTGAACGTCCGCGAGCGGATCGTTAACCGCTACGCCCACCTCGGCTTCGACGCCATCGACCCGGCCGACCTGCGCGGCCGGTTCCGCTGGTGGGGCCTGTACACCCAGCGGCGGCCCGGCATCGAGGGCGGCCGCACCGGCGCCCTGGAGGACGCCGAGATCGAGGACAGCTTCTTCATGATGCGGGTGCGCATCCCCGGCGGCCAGCTCACCGCCGAGCAGCTGCGCACGGTGGCCGAGATCGCCAAGGAGTACGGCCGCGACCTGGCCGACATCACCGACCGGCAGAACATCCAGTACCACTGGATCCGGATCGAGGACGTGCCCGCCATCTGGGCCCGGCTGGAAGAGGCCGGCCTGTCCTCCCTGCAGGCCTGCGGCGACGTGCCGCGCAACATCCTGGGCTGCCCGGTCGCCGGGATCGCTGACGAGGAGATCCTCGATGCCACTCAGGTCCTGCGCGCTGTCGAGGCCGTGGCCGCCCTGAACCCCGAGTTCGAGAACCTGCCGCGCAAGTACAAGACCGCCATCTCCGGCTGCGCCGCGCACTGCACCGGGCACGAGATCAACGACATCTCCTTCGTCGGCGTCCGCGGCCCGGACGGCACCCCCGGCTTCGACCTGTGGGTCGGCGGCGGCCTGTCCACCAACCCGATGCTGGCCCAGCGGCTGGGCGTGTTCGTCCGCCCGGACCAGGCACCCGAGGTCTGGGCCGGCGTCACCGGGCTGTTCCGTGACTACGGCTACCGGCGGCTGCGGGCCAGGGCCCGGCTGAAGTTCCTGGTCGCCGACTGGGGCGTGGAGCGGTTCCGCGAGGTGCTGGAGCAGGAGTACCTGGGCTATCAGCTGCCCGACGGCCCGGCGGCCGAGCCGCCCGCCGGCAGCCGCGATCACGTCGGCGTGCACCGCCAGCGGGACGGCCGCTACTACGTCGGCGTCGCCCCGCATGTCGGCCGCAGCTCCGGCACCCAGCTGTGGCAGGTCGCCGAGCTGGCCGAGGCCTACGGCTCGGGCACCATCCGTACCACCACCGAGCAGAAGCTGCTCATCCTCGACGTGCCGCAGGAGAACCTGCAGGGCCTGCTCGACGGCCTGGCCGACCTTGACCTGCAGGCCCAGCCCTCGCCGTTCCGGCGCGGCACCATGGCCTGCACCGGCATCGAGTTCTGCAAGCTGGGCATCGTCGAGACCAAGGGCCGGGCCCGCGACCTGTACACCGAGCTGGAGCGGCGGCTGCCCGGCTTCGACACGCCCATCACCATCAACGTCAACGGCTGCCCGAACTCCTGCGCCCGGTTCCAGCTGGCCGACATCGGGCTCAAGGGCTCGATCGTGAACGGCGCCGAGGGGTTCCAGGTGCACCTGGGCGGCTCGCTCGGCGCCGACCCCTCGTTCGGCCGCAAGCTGCGCGGCCTGAAGGTGACCGCAGACCAGCTGCCCGACTACGTGGAGCAGCTGCTGCGCAACTTCCAGGCCGACCGGGCCGGCGGCGAGCTGTTCGCCGCCTGGGTCCGCCGCGCCGACCAGGCCCTGCTGTCGGAAGGCTCGTCATGAGCGGCCCGGGCCGGGCGGAGGCCAGCAGATGAGCGAGCGCCAGGTGCCGTTCTACTGCCCGTACTGCGGCGAGGAGACGCTGCGCCCGGCGGGCCCGACGCCGGCGAGTGGGAGTGCGCTGCCTGCGCCCGCGGCTTCCAGCTCCGGTTCACCGCCGTGCTGCGGCCCGGCGCCGCCGGCCCGCTGACCGGCGCCGCGTCATGACCGGCTACCCGCTCACCCTGGACCTGGCCGGGCGTCCCGTCGTGGTGATCGGCGGCGGGCCGGTGGCGCTGCGCCGGAGCATCGCGCTGCTGGAAGCGGGGGCGGAGGTCACCGTGATCGCTCCCCGCCTGCTGCCGGCCCTGTCTGATCTGGCCACCAAACGGGGCGCGGGCCGCCCCGGCCCGCAGGCCGGCGGCCGCCTGCGGCTGGTCCGGCGGTCCTACCGGGACGGTGACCTGGCCGGGATGTGGCTGGCCCACGCCGCCACTGATGATCCCGCGGTCAACGCGGCGGTCGCGGCCGAGGCCGAGGCCGAGCGGGTCTGGTGCGTGCGCGCCGACGACGCTAGCTCCTCGGCCGCGGCCACGCCCGCGGTGACCCGGCATGGCGAGGTCACCGTTGCCGTGACGGCCAGCGGCGACCCGCGCCGCTCCCAGGCGCTGCGCGCGGCCATCGCCACGGCGCTGGCCGCCGGGTCGCTGCCGCTGCGCCGCCGCCGGCCCGGCGCCGGGAGCGTGGCCCTGATCGGCGGCGGGCCGGGCGACGCCGAGCTGATCACCGTGCGCGGCCGGCGCCTGCTGGCCGAAGCCGACGTGGTCGTGGTGGACAAGCTGGCGCCGCGGTCGCTGCTGGCCGAACTGGACCCCGGCGTCGAGGTCATCAACGCCGGCAAGGCGCCGCACGCGCACAACCTGACCCAGGACCAGATCAACGACCTGATCGTGAGCCGCGCCCTGGCCGGGCAGCGGGTGGCACGGCTCAAGGGCGGCGACCCGTTCGTGTTCGGCCGCGGTGGCGAGGAGGCGCTGGCCTGCGTCCGCGCGGGCGTGCCCGTCCAGGTCGTGCCGGGCATCACCAGCGCCGTGGCCGTGCCGGCGTCCGCGGGCATCCCGGTGACGCACCGGGGCGTCACCCAGGACTTCGCCGTGGTGTCGGCCCACCTGGACCCGTCCCAGCCCGGCGCCACCGTCGACTGGGCGGCGCTGGCCAGCGGCCCCGGCACGCTCGTGCTGCTGATGGGCGTCGCGCACCTGGCCGAGATCTCAGCCGAGCTGATCAAGCGCGGCCGCGATGCGGCCACCCCGGTCGCGGTGATCCGGGACGGGACGCTGGCCAGCCAGCAGGTGCTGACCTCCACGCTGGGCCAGGTCGCGCCGGACGCCGAGGCGGCCGGGATCCAGCCCCCGGCCGTGATCGTGATCGGCGAGGTAGTCCGGCTGCGGGACCTGCTGGACCCCGGCCTCGCCACCGGGGCGAGGGCCGCCGCATGAGCAGGCCGCTGAACGGCCCGGGCGAGCGGGAGCCCGGCCATGAGTAACCCCGTCCTGCTGGCCGTGGCGCATGGCAGCCGGGACCCGGCCGCCCAGCAGACCATCGCCGCCCTCGCCCGCCAGGTGCGGCGGCTGGCCCCGGTCCTGGATGTCCGGGTCGCGTTCGTGCAGCACGCCGAGCCGGCCCTGCCGGACGAGCTGGCCGCCGCCGGGCGCAATACCGTCGTGGTGCCGCTGCTGCTGGCCACCGGCTATCACCTGACCACCGACATCGCCGGCGCCGCGGCGGCCGCCGGTGCGCAGGTCGCCGAGCCGCTGGGGCCCGACACCCTGCTGGTGACCGCCCTGGCCGGGCGGCTGGCCGAGGCCGGCGTTCCGGATAAGACCCCGGTCGTGCTGGCCGCGGCCGGGTCCGCCAGTCCGGCGGCGGCGGAAGACGCGCAACGCCAGGCCGGCCTGCTGGCCGAGCGGCTGGAGGTACCGGTGACGGCCGCCTTCGCCTCGGCCGCGCGGCCGCGAGTCACGGACGCAGTCGCCGAGCTGCGGTCCCGCACCGGCCGCCCGGTGGCCGTGGCCACCTACCTGCTGGCTCCCGGCCATTTCCATGATCAGCTGCAGCACGCTGGAGCGCGCTGGGTCACCAGCCCGCTCGGTGCCCACCCGGCGGTCGCCGGCGTGGTCATCGACCGCTACCGCGCGGCGTCCCGCCGCCCCGCCCTGGCCGCCGCCCGCGCCTAGCACTTCTGCGGCAGCTCCTGCGGCAGCTCCGCGCCGGCCCGGATGCCGCCCGCCCGCCTTACGGGCCGCACCGCCGCGTGCGATAGGTTCCCTGCTAGCTACTACATCATGTAGGGATCATGGGCAGGAAGCCTCTCGCTGTCATCCTGGGCCTGGCGGCAGCTGTCTCGACGGGCGCGCTGGCCCTGGTCGCGGCCGCAGCGCAGGGGACCCCGCCGGCGAGCACGCACCGGAGCGCCGCTGACGGGCTGGGTTTCAGCCGGGTCAGCCTGCGGCGCCCGGCTTCACTCTCCCCCGGCTGAGCGGACCCGGCGAGCTGGGCGTGCCGCAGCCTGCGGGTCAGGGTCTCGTCATCAACTTCTGGGCTTCCTCGTGCACGGTCTGCCGGCAGGAAGGGCCAGCCATCGCCCGGGTGGCCCGCGCGACCCGCGGCCGGGTGCGCTTCCTGGGCATCGACACGCTGGACTCGCGCGGCGCGGCGCAGGCGTTTGCCCGCCGGTACGGGCTGACGTTCCCGACGGCCTTCGATGCCCAGGGCGTGGCCGCCGACCGCTACCGGGTGCCCGGCCTGCCCGAGACCTTCTTCTTGTCCCCCGGCGGCCAGCGCGTCATCGGCATCAACCTCGGCGCCCTGACCGGCCCGGCGCTGACCTCGATCCTGCGCGAGCTCTACGGAATCGCCGATGCCTCAGCGGCGCCCCGCGATGGCCCCGGGAAGCCGGCCGAAGAGCATGCAGCTGCTGTCCGGGCCGGGTCGCCGCCGGCGGGCCAGCCATGATCTCCGGGATCATGGGGAACAAACCTGTTCCGGGCATCATGATCGACAGAAGGTGACATGCCGGACGAATCAGAGACCCAGCCGGTCCCGACGCCGCCGGACCGGCCGGTATCGCGGCGGGCGGCGAGCCCGCTGGAGGCACGCGTCGAGCGCGCGCTGACCGGCTCGCTGTGGCTGACGATCGTCCCGGTCGCCATCCTGGTGCTGGCGGCGCTGGGCGCCTTCGTCTACGGGGCCGCCGTGTTCGTCTATGCCATCGACAACATCGCCCGGCACCCGTTCCCGGTCGGCCACCAGATCGGCCTGTTCCTGCTGGACATTGACCTGTTCCTGATCGGCGCCACGCTGCTCATCTCAGCCGTCGGGCTCTATGAGCTGTTCATCCGGGAGATCCGCCAGGATGAGGCCTCCCGAATGCCGGGCTGGCTGCAGATGCACGACCTCAACGATCTCAAGGGCCGGGTCATCTCGATGATCATCCTGGTGCTGGCGGTCAGCTTCGCCGAGCTGGGCGTGGATTCGCCCAGCGGCCGCACGGCGCTGGAGCTCGGCGGCGGCATTGCGCTGGTCGTCGCGGCCCTGACGCTGTTCCAGCGGTTCGCCGGGCACGGCGGCGACCGGCGCTGACCCCCGGTCAGGCCAGCAGATCGACCGGCCGGCCCCGGCTCGCCGGGCCGCCTGATAGACCGCCCAGGTCAGCGCCAGGTCCTGCCAGGGCAGCCCGACCGGCGCGTACACGGTGGGCTGACCGCCAGGCACGCGGGCCGGCAGCTCGCCGCGCAGCACCTGGCCGAGCGTGCCGGCCGCCGCCTCCGGGCCCAGGCCGGCGCTGCCCAGCGCGCCGCCGCGGACGGCCAGGCCCACGTCATCGGTCAGTACCCGGCTGGCGGCCAGCAGCTCGCGGGACAGCTCAACCTTGCCGGGTTCATCAGCGCCGAGCGTGGTCAGGTGCTGGCCGGGCCGCACGTCGGCCAGGTCCAGCAGCGGCTGCCGCGACCAGGTGGCCAGGATCACCACGTCAGCAGCGGCGGCCACGGCGGGCGCATCGGCCACGACGCGACCGGCCGTCTCCGGCTCGGCCGGGCCGTTCGTGGCCAGCGACGGGCGGGCCAGGGCAGCCGCGCGGGCGGGATCCAGGTCGGCGACCACGATGCGGTCCCAGGCCCGCAGGCGACGCAGCCCGGCCCAGGTCAGCTGTGCCTGCGCGCCTGCGCCGACGAACCCGGCCGTCCGTGCGCCCGGGTCAGCCAGCACGTGACTGGCCAGTGCCGCGGCCAGACCGGTGCGCCAGGCCGTGATGCTGGCCGAGTCAGCCAGCGCCAGCAGCTCGCCGGTGTCCAGGCGGTGCAGGCACACCACCCCGCGCAGGCCGGGCGGCCGGGAACTTGGCATTGACCTTGACCGTGTAGGCGGGCACGGCAGGCAGCAGGCCGGGCAGGAGGCAGGTGGCCGTGCCCGGGCCAGGCAGTTCGGTAGTGACCCGTAGCGGCGCAAGCTCGGCCGGGGCGGCACGGCAGCCCTCGGCCAGCAACTCCAGGGCCGCGTCGACGTCGAGCAGGCTCGTTATGTCTGATCTGCTCAGCAGCAGGGTCACCGGTCCATTGTCCGCACCCCGGTCACGCGGATCGAGCCGGTGCCCCGCGGGCAGGCCGCCCGGCCGGTGTTTGACCGCGCCGCCGGCGGGCACCCGGTAGTGCCGGCCCGTGCGTGGCCGCGGAACGGAGCTGCCATGCGGCTGCACCTGCACGCCCCGGACTCGGCCCGCAGCGCCGTCCGGGCGCCCGGCCGGCCGCAGCCGGCCGGCGACAAGAAGGTCGTCGCTCTCCGGCTGGCCGGCGGCGTGGTCCTGCTGTTCGGCCTGATCTGGCTGATCGGCTTCCTGCTGACGCACTACGCCAGTTCCGGGCCAGGCGCACCGGGCCGACCTCAGCGTCGACAAGTGGCTGGCCGCGCGGCGCTCGGGAGCGTGGAATACCGCCACGCTGGTCGGCACCACGATGGCCCAGACCGAGACGGTCATCGGCGTCGCGATCGTGGTGGTGCTGTTCTGCCGCTGGCAGCTGGGCCGCTGGTATGAGTCCTTGTTCATGATCACGGTCATGGCGGGCGAACTGGTGCTGTTCCTGGGCACGACCGAGCTGGTGCACCAGGCCCGGCCGCCCGTGGCGCGGCTGGACCCGGCCCCGCCGACCTCGAGCTACCCGTCCGGGCACACGGCGGCCGCCGTCGCGCTGTACGGCGGGATCGCGGTGCTGGCGCTGTGGGTCTACGGGCGGCGCCCGGCGACCCGGCTGGCGGCCGTGGTGCTGGCCCTGGTGCCGGTCTTCGTCGGGTTCTCCCGGCTGTACCGCGGGATGCACTACCCGAGCGACGTCCTGGCCGGGGCGCTGCTGGGCGGCGCGTGGCTGCTGATCGTCACCACCACGCTGCTGCCGCGGGCCGCCGGCCAGCGGCTCGCGCTGCGCCGGTCTCGCCCGGCCAGCCGGCCCCGGGCCGCGCGGGCCCCGTGCGCCGGCCAGCAGCCGGGGGGCCGGGACTCCCCGGGCCAGAAAGCCAGGACGAGGCGATCTCACCTGAGGTGGCGGCCGGCGGCGATGCCGAGCGGGTGACGCTGAACCCGGCGGCCGAGTCGGCCGTCATCCCCGGCGCCCCGCATGTCACCCCGACACCGGCGCCGCTCTCCCGCCGGACGGCCGGCATCACGGCGGCAGCCGCCGGGCTGGCCCTGGCCGCGCTCACCATCTGGATCGCCGGGCGCGGCACGGCCGTGCCCGCGATTGATCAGGACATCCACCGCTGGGTCCTGCAGCACCGCGGTCCCGCGTCGGCGAGCGTGGCCCGGACGGTCCGCTGGGGCGGCATCACCTGGGTCGTGTTCCCGGCCCTGCTCGCGGTCGGCGCGGCCGCTGCGGGCGCCGGGAGCAGCCTGCGGCGGCGGGCCGGCGCCGGCCTGCTGCTGTGCCTGGTCGCCAGCACCGGCGGCTACGCCGAAATCCAGCTCAATCACCTGGTCGGCCGGGCGCGGCCGCCCGTGGCGGACTGGGCCGGGGCCGCCTCGGGACTGTCCTTCCCGTCCGGCCACACCACGGCGGCCACGCTCGCCGCCCTGACCGCCGCCTGGGCGCTGGCGGCCCGGGTCCGGCCGGGCTGGCGGCAGCGCGCAGTGTGGGGCAGCGCCGCCGCCTGGGCGGCCACCGTGGGCTGGTCGCGGGTCTGGCTCGGCGTGCACTGGCCGACCGATGCCGTCGCCGGCTGGCTATTCGGCCTCGCGTGGTTCGGCGCCGCCGTCGCGGTGACCCTGTCGCCCGCGCTGCCCGCCGGCCGCCAGCCCGGCCCGGTCAGCGGCTGACGTCAGGACGCCGCCGGCCGGCTTGCGGGCGGCGGGCACGCAGATCGTGATGGCCGCGGGGTGCACCTTGATCCGCAGTTTCGCGGCTGGCGGGCGGGCGCCGCCGTCCAGCTCATACGGCTGCGGCTGGTCGAACCGGATCCGGAACTTCCGGCCGCGGGCCAGTTTCACGAACGGCGAGTCGGCGGCCCGGCCCAGCGCGAGCAGGCTGAACGTCCGTGCCCACTGCGCCGGGGTACGCGCGGTGACCACGCCGAGTTCCAGCAGCCCGTCATCGGGCCGCGCCTGGGGGAACGCCTTGATGCCGCCGAGCACCCGGCCGACGTTCCCGGCCAGCACGCAGGACACCCGGCCGGTGAAGAAGTCCTGGCCGTCCACGCGGATCTTCGCCCGGGCGGGCCGCACGGCCAGGCTCTGCACGCCGGTGAAGAGGTAGGCGGCCCGGCCGAGGCGGTCCTTCAGTCCCCGGCTGGCGCCGCGATCATGCGGGCGTCGAACCCGGCCCCGGCCATCACCGCGAAGTGCTCGCCGTTCACGGTCCCGGTGTCGAGCTGACGGCGCCGCCCGTGCAGGCCCGTCTGCACGGCCTCGTGCAGGTCGCCGGGCACGCCCAGGTTGGCGGCGAGCAGGTTGGCCGTCCCGGCGGGCAGGATGGCCAGCACGGCCCCGGTTCCGGCCAGGGCGTCGATGCAGCGCTGGACGGTGCCGTCGCCGCCCCAGACGAAGATCAGGCTCGCGCCGTCCTCGTACGCGCGCCGGGCGCGCTTGGGCGCCTTGCGGCTCTTGGGCACCTCATGCCAGATCGGGTCGGTGATGCCCTCGCGGGCCAGGATCTCGCGCAGCTCGGGCAGGCCGCCACCCAGTGACTTGCGCGCGTGCGCGACGACGGCGATCTGGGCGGTGCCGGAGGCCGGCCCGGCTGTCTCAGCTGGGCCGACCGACGTTTCCGTTACTGAGTAATCTCGCACGGGCCGGCTCACACCTTCCGCCAGCGCGCCTCGCACAGCCCGTAGATCCCGAAGATCACCAGGCCGAGCGCGGCCACGAACAGCAGCACCTCGCCCAGCGGCTGGCCCCGCAGCGTGAGCAGCGCCTTGTCGATGCCGCCGGCCTTGGACGGCTTGTGGGTGACCGCCGCCTCGATGACCAGGACTCCGGCCAGCGCGAAGACCGCGCCGCGCGCGATCGTCCCGACCATGCCGAGCAGTTCCACGATCCGCCGGGCCCGCGGGCTGAGCTGGCCGAGGTTCAGGAACTTCATGAAGGTGCGCCGCACGCCCTCGATGATCAGGACCGCGCCGACGATCACGACGATCAGCCCGGCGATGCCGACCAGCCACTGGCCGCCCGTGTGCTGCATGACCCGCGCGGTCAGGTCCTGCTCCTTGTGCGACTGGCTGCTCTTGCGGCCCGCGATCACGCCGAACGTCAGGTAGGCAAAGAATGCGTACACCACGGCGCGGGCCAGGGACTTCAGCCGGGGCCCGGCGCCGGGCTTGTCGCCGGTCACCCCGAATGCGGCCTCGCTGAGCCGCCACAGCGCGTAGGCCGCGAACCCGATGGCCAGCAGCCACAGCAAGATCAGGCCGAAGGACTGGCGGGCCAGCAGGTTCAGCGCTCCGGACTGGTCGGCCTCGTGCCGGCTGTGCTCGACCGCCACCTCGATCGCGACCCAGCCGATGAGCAGGTAGATGACGCCGCGCGCGGTCAGGCCCGTCCGGGCCAGCACGTGCGCCGTTCGGCCGCGCGAAGCGCGCCTGGCCTGCGCCGTGGCGCCGGCCGCTGATGTCAGGGGCATGCCGCTACGTACCGTGGTAATGGCGTCCCAAACTCGCGGCGGCAGGCGGCCAGCCGGTCATTGCCCGCCGGGCTACCAGCTGTCCCAGGTCAGGCTAGGCGGCGGCAGGTCGGGCGGGTTCAGGAAGGCGGGCGGCGCATCGAGGTCCAGCGCGCCCAGCGGGGAGCGCGCCGCGGCGTCGCGCGCCGTCAGCGACGGCAGGTTCCACTTGTCCTCGATCAGCCGCAGCACCGAGGTGTGATCCAGCACGTCGGAGAGCACGAAGTCGCGCCGCGCGTACGGGGACACGATCACCGCCGGCACCCGGAACCCGTACTGGTCATAGCGGTCCGGCCCGGTGGTCATGTTCTCCTTGTCGCGCACGGCACCTGGCGCCAGCGGGCGGAGCGCGGCCGTCAGGTGGCCCCGGCGGCCGATCAGGCTGCGGCCGGGGATGTTGTCGGGCGGCACCGCCGGGGGCGGCGGCACGTGGTCGTAGTAGCCGCCGTGCTCGTCGTAGGTCCAGATCAGCAGGGTGTGCGGCCAGCCGGGGCCGTGCAGCACGTGCCGGATCACCTCGGCGGCGAAGCTCTCGCCCTTGCGGATGTCCTGCGGGTTCTCCTCGGAGAACGCGGTGAAGTCGGGATCCACGATGCTGAAAGCGGGCAGCTCGCCGCGGTCCGCCGCGGCGAAGAAGTCATCGGTGCTGCGGATGTGCTTCATCAGCCGGCCCGCGCCGACCGGGAACACGTCCGCGGTGAAGGTGATGTCCTTCTTCAGGGCGCTCGAGGTGTCGCTGGCCAGCGACTGGCCCAGCGCCTGCAGGCGCCGTCGGGCCGCCTTGCGCTTGTGCCGGGCGTAACGCCGCACCGGGGTGTGGTCGGACGGGACCGGGTGATAGTTGGCCCAGGAGATGCCGTGCCGGGTGAGCATGTCGAAGATGGTCCCGGCGGCCGGGTAGTCCAGCAGGTCATAGGGCGAGTCGTCGATGAGCCCGTGCGCGGTGCCGGCGATCAGGAACCGGCGGTTGGGGAAGGTCGGCCCCAGGCAGGAGCTGAACCAGTGGTCGGCGACCGGGAACGCCCGGGCCAGCCCGTAGTAGAACGGCAGCTCCGCCTCGGTCCAGTAGCCCATGGCCACGTCCGAGGCGGCCGCGATGGCCTCCGGGGTGGCGCCGGCCTCGCCGAGCACCGTCTGGGTCGCGGTCACGAACCCGTCGCAGCGGCCCTCGCCCCATTGCTGGTGCACGGCGTGCCAGCTCTGCGACGGAACGCCGTCCTGCTGCACGGTGGATGACATCCGGTGCGCCGCGACCGTCTCGCCGCCGGAGCCGGTGTTGCGCGCCGCCGGCTGCCCGTCCGGGCCCAGCGGCAGGCCCTCGCCGCGGCCGCGCAGCATGCCGAGGTAGTTGTCGTAGGAATGGTTCTCCATCATCAGCACGACGATGTGCTTGATCTGCGGCAGCAGGTCAGTGCCGGGCTGCCGGTCCGGTTCGGGCAGCGGGCCGCGCGGCTGGCGGCGGGCCAGCACGGCCACCTCCAGCCGCTCCAGGGTGTTCCACACCAGGTGCTCCTTCTCGAGTGGCGCCGGGCCCGGCCCGCCGCCGGGCCGGGCCGCGGCGCCGGTCAGCTAGGCGTCGGTCAGACAAAGGCGCCGGTACCGGTGATGGCCCGGCCGACGATCAGCGTGTTGATCTCGCGGGTGCCCTCGTAGGAGTAGATGGCCTCGGAGTCAGCCACGAACCGGCCGACATGGTGCTCCAGCAGGATCCCGTTCCCGGCCATCAGCTCCCTGGCCAGGCCCGCCGTCTCCCGCATCCGCACCGTGCAGAACACCTTGGCCAGCGCGGACTGCTCATCGCCGGCCTGGCCCGCTTCCTGCAGCTGGGCCAGCCGCACGCACATGCACCCGGATGCGGTGACGTTGGCCAGCATCTTCACCAGCTGGTCCTGGACGAGCTGGAAGCTGCCGATGGGGCGGCCGAACTGCTGGCGCTCGCGCGCGTAGGCCAGCGCGTGCTCGTAGGCGCCCCGGCCGCAGCCGGTCGCCTCCCAGGCCACCCCGGCCCTGGTCAGCCGGAGCACCGCGGCGGTGTCGGCAAACGAGTTCGCCTTCTGCAGGCGGCTGGCCTCCGGCACCCGGACGCCGTCCAGGGTGATGAGCGCGTTCTCCACCGCCCGCAGCGCGATCTTGTTCCGCATTTTCTCGGCGGTCAGCCCCGGCGCGTCCCCGTCCACCACGAAGCCCTTGACGTGCCCGTCGGCCGCGTCCCTGGCCCAGATGATGATGTGGTCGGCGAAGGTGGCGTTGCCGATCCACTTCTTGGCGCCATCCAGCACCCACTCATCGCCGTCGCGGCGGGCGGTGGTGGCCAGGCCGCCGGCGATGTCGGACCCCGATCCTGGCTCGGTCAGCCCGAAGGCGCCGATCTTGTCCATGGCCGCCATGGCGGGCAGCCAGCGCTGCTTCTGCTCTTCGGAGCCCAGCAGGTAGATCGAGCCCATGGCCAGCCCGCTGTGCACGCCCAGGAACGTGGCGACCGAGCAGTCCACCCGGGCGACCTCCATCGAGATCATCCCGGACAGCAGGCTGCCGCCGCCCGGGCAGCCGTAGCCGGAGTACGCCCGGCCGGCGATGCCCAGCCCGGCCAGGCCCGGAATCAGCTCGCGCGGGAACTCCTCCCGCGTCCAGTAGTCGCTGATGACCGGCTCGACATTCTTCTCCATGAACTCCCGGACCCGCGCCACCAGCTCGCGGCCGGGCGGATCCAGCAGCTGCTCAAGGGAGTAGAAGTCACTGCCGGGCACGCTGTCCATGAGTCCCTCCCGTACCGGACCGGATTCTGGGTGGCGCAGATCTGCTGCCCCCGGCGGGACGGTTCAACCGCAGAACATCAGTAACGGCCGCCGGGACGCGGGCAGGCCCGCCCGAAACTCGCGCGCGGTGCTGGCGGCCCGGTGTCAGCGGCCGCGTGTCATCGGCCCCGTGTCATCGGCCGCGTGTCATCGGCCGCGTCCGGGGAAGCAGGCGGCCATGACTGGCCAACTGGACCTCAGCCCGGTACGGGCTGCCGCCGGGCAGTTCGGGCCGTTCGGCGAGCGCGCCTGGCTGAACACCGCGCACCAGGGACCGCTGCCGCACCTGGCCGTGGCGGCCGCCGGGCACGCCGCGGCGCTGAAGGCGGCACCGTACCGGATCGCCGACGGTGATTTTCGTGACGTGCCCGAGCTGCTGCGCGGCGTGCTGGCCGAGCTGGTGACGGGCTCGCCCGAGCAGATCGTTCTCGGCAACAGCACGTCCTACGGGCTGCACCTGATCGCGAACGGCCTGCCGTGGCGGGACGGCGACGAGGTCCTGGTGCTGGACGGCGACTACCCCGCCACCGTGCTGCCCTGGCACCGGCTGGCCAGCGAGGGCGTCCGGGTCCGCGCGCTGCGGCCGGCTGCCGGGCTGCTGACGGCGGACGAGCTGGCCGCCGCCATCGGACCGCGCACCCGGCTGCTGGCGGTCACCTGGGTGGACTCGTTCACCGGCCGCGCCGTGGACCTGGACGCCCTGGGCAGCGTGTGCCGCCAGGCCGGAGTGCTGCTGGTCGCCAACGCCTCCCAGGGCCTGGGCGCCCGGCCGGTCAGCGTCGCTGATACCCCCGTCGATGCGCTGGTCTGCTGCGGCTACAAGTGGCTGTGCGGCCCCTATGGCACGGGCTTCGCCTGGCTGGAGGCCGGCCTGCTCGCGCAACTGCGCCCGCAGCAGGCGTACTGGCTGGCGATGCAGGCCGGGCGGGGCCTGGACCAGATGCGGGACACCACGATCCGCCCGGATCTGGGCGTGCGCGGTCTCGATGTGTTCTGCCCGGCCAGCTTCGGGACCACGATGCCGTGGATCGCCGCGCTGGAAGTGCTGCTGGGTGCTGGCCCCGACCGCATCGCCGCCTGGGACCAGCAGCTGGTGGACCGGCTGCTGGCCGGACTCGACCCGGCCCAGTATGAGCTGATCAGCCCGGCTGCCGGACCGCAGCGATCGACGCTGGTGGTGCTGTCCCGGACTGACGGCACCGCCGCGCAGCGGCATCGCCTGCTCGCCGGAGCCGGGATCGACGCCGCTTACCGGGAGGGCAACCTGCGACTGTCGCTGCACCTGTTCAACACGCCGGCGGAGGTCGACCGGGCCCTGGACGTCCTGCACGCGCCCTGATCGGAGCCGACCGTGGCCTGCCTTCCGGCCGGGCCGCCTGCCTGGCTGCCTGGCTGGCCTGGCCTGGCTGCCTAGCGGGCGGCCGGGTGGCGGAGGACGACGGCGTCGGTCGCGGTCGCGGTCGCGAACGTCGCGGCGGCCAGGACACGTTCGCTTACCGGTACCCGGGCCAGGCCGAGCACCACGGTCGGCTGCTTGCCGATGCGGCTGCGGGTCCAGGCGCCCGACTTGGACCGGTGCACGATCCACTGCACGAACCCGGATTCGGGCGTCCCCGAGGCCGCCGTCATCCAGAGTCCCCCGTGGCCGTCCGCGACGATCTGGCCTAGCTGTACCGCCCAGGGGATCGACACTGGCTTCCAGCTCGTCCCGTTCCAGTGCAGCGCCCGGCCGGGAAGCTGGCCGCCGGCCGCCTCGCCGACGGCCCAGACACTGGTCCGTGAGACGGCCGCAATCCCGTTGAACTGGGTGTTCTTCAGGGCCGCTGCGGTCAGGCGGCGCCAGTGGCTGCCGTTGTAGTGCACCAGCGAGTCCTGGGAAGACTGGGCCGATCCGATCCCCCACATGTTCGTCGGCGACACGGCACTCACCCGGAGGACGCCGTTAGCGGCACCGCCCTGCTGGGTCCAGGTGCGGCCGTTGTAATGCCAGGTGCCCAGGCCCGGGTCGGCGCCCGGCGCGCCGAACACCCAGACGTTGGTCCTGCTGAAGGCCCGGACTCCGGTGAGCTGAAGGGCGAGGCCACCGGACTGCTTGAAGCGCTTGGCGACCGTCCACCTGGTCCCGTTCCAGTGCAGGACATACCGGCCGAACAGGCTGACGGCCCAGATGTCGCTCCCGGAGGGCGCGCTGGCCGCGGAGATCTGGTCGGTCAGGCCGCCGGGGAGGGCGGCGGCCCGCCAGTGCCGGCCATTCCAGTGCGCCGCGACCGGGTGCTCGGTCGTGCTGTGTGACTCGTCGCTGCCCCCGAACGCCCACGCGTCATTCCGGCCGGGCGCGACGACGGCGAAGTAGCCGCTGTAATTCGTCGTGGCGCCGTAGTGGTGCCGGTAAGCGGTCCGCCAGCCGCTGCTGGCGGCGGCCTGAGCGGGCGTGGTGAGCGTGGCCGCCAGGATGCAGGCGGTCAGGCCGCTGGCTGACAGCAGGCTCATCCGGAGAAATGGTTTCATGGCTGCCTCCGCTGCCCCGGCCGCCCCGGGCCGCTGAGCGGCAGATTATCAACGGTAATGCCCAAAATAGGCAAGTAAATGGCCTATAGGAGCATCGACAGCCGTTTCTTCCGGTCAGCGACTTCGCCGGAGCTGGCCGCGGCGCCCGCGCGGGCGGCCGTCGCGGGACCGGACTGTCGGCCGGGCACGGCAGTATGGAGGCATGCCCGCAGGCACAGCCGCTCCGGGCCTGGACCTCGCCGGCTTCAGCGAGGCCACCAGGTCCTGGTTCCAGGCTGCCTTCGCTGAGCCCACGCCGGCCCAGGCGCAGGCCTGGGGGGCGATCGGGCGCGGCGAGAACACCCTGGTGATCGCGCCGACGGGATCGGGGAAGACGCTGGCGGCGTTCTTGTGGGCCATCGACAAGCTGGCCGGCGAGCCCGCGCCAGCGGAGGCCAAGCAGCGCTGCCGGGTGCTGTATGTGTCCCCGCTCAAGGCACTGGCGGTCGACGTGCAGCGGAACCTGCGCTCGCCGCTGACCGGCATCGGGCATGCGGCACGCCGCCTGGGACTGCCGGAGCCGGACATCCGGGTCGGGGTCCGCACCGGGGACACGGCTGCTGACGAGCGGCGCAAGCTGGCGGGCAAGCCGCCGGACATCCTGATCACCACTCCCGAGTCGCTGTTCCTGATGCTGACCTCGCGAGCCCGCGACACCCTGCGCAGCGTGCAGACGGTGATCATCGACGAGGTGCACGCGCTCGCCGGCGGCAAGCGCGGCGCGCACCTGGCGCTGTCCCTGGAGCGGCTGGACGCCCTGCGCGCGGCCGGCGGCGACGCGGGTGACGGCAGTGGCTCCGGTGCCGGCGACGCTGGTGGCGGGCGGCAGCCGGTGCAGCGGATCGGGCTGTCGGCCACGGTCCGGCCGCCCGAGGAGGTGGCGTCGTTCCTGGGCGGCGCCCGGCCGGTCAGCATCGTCGCCCCGCCGAGCGGCAAGCAGCTGGAGCTGAAGATCGTCGTGCCCGTGGAGGACATGGCGGACCTGCAGATGTCGGCCGGCGCGCCGGGCCGGGCCCCGGATGGCCCGGGGTCGCCGCCGGGCGGCGCCGGGAGCGGCCGGGCCGGCGCCGGCGCGGTGCTGGAGGACCCGGACAACGACGGGGACCCGGTGCGGCAGCACTCCATCTGGCCGCACGTGGAAGAGCGCGTCCTGGACCTGATCCAGGCGCACCGGTCGACGATCGTGTTCGCCAACTCACGGCGGCTGGCCGAGCGGCTGTGCGCGCGGCTCAACGAGCTGGCCGCCGAGCGCGCCGAGGAGGCGGAGCAGGCGGCGGCGGAGGACGGGAGCGCGGAGCCCGGCGGGGCGGCCGATGGTTTCCGGCCGCCGGCCCCGGGCGCGCCGGCGGAGGTGATGGCCCAGGGCGGGACCGGGTCAGGCGCGGTCCCGGTCGTCGCGCGGGCCCACCACGGATCGGTTTCCCGGCAGGAGCGGACCCAGATCGAGGAGGCGCTGAAGGCCGGGCGGCTGCCGGCCGTCGTGGCCACCTCCAGCCTGGAGCTGGGCATTGACATGGGGGCTGTCGACCTGGTGATCCAGGTCGAGTCGCCGCCGTCGGTGGCCAGCGGGCTGCAGCGCACCGGCCGGGCCGGGCACAACGTCGGGGACATCTCCCGCGGCGTGTTCTTCCCCAAGTACCAGGGCGACCTGGTGCAGGCGGCGGTCGTCACCCAGCGGATGCAGACCGGCCAGATCGAGCAGCTGCGGATGCCGCGCAACCCGCTCGACGTGCTCGCCCAGCAGATCGTCGCGATGACCGCGATGGATGACTGGGAGGTCGGCGAGCTGGAGCAGACCGTCCGCCGGGCGGCCCCGTTCAGCGGGCTGACCCGCCCGGTGCTCGACGCCGTGCTCGACATGCTGGCCGGCCGGTATCCGAGCGAGGACTTCGGCGGGCTGCGGCCGCGGCTGGTGTGGGACCGGACGACCGGCATGCTGCGCGGCCGGCCGGGTGCCCAGCGGATCGCGGTCGGCAACGGCGGCACCATCCCCGACCGCGGCCTGTTCGGGGTGTTCCTGGCCGGCGGCCAGCGGGACCGGTCCGGCCGGCACTCCCGCCGGGTCGGCGAGCTCGATGAGGAGATGGTCTACGAGTCACGAGTCGGCGACATCTTCGTGCTCGGTGCCAGCTCCTGGCGGATCGAGGACATCACCGCCGACCAGGTGCTCGTCTCGCCCGCGCCGGGCCAGCCCGGCCGGCTGCCGTTCTGGCACGGTGACGCGCCGGGGCGGCCCGCCGAGCTGGGCGCGGCCATCGGCGCCTACTGCCGCGAGCTGGGCGCGGCCGGCGACCAGGCCGCGACGGCCCAGCTGCGCCGCGAGGGCCTGGATGAACTGGCCGCGGCCAACCTGATCTCCTACCTGGCCGGGCAGCGGGAGGCCACCGGCTACCTGCCCGATGACCGGACGCTGGTGATCGAGCGGTTCCGTGATGAGCTCGGCGACTGGCGACTGGTCCTGCACAGCCCGTACGGCGGGCAGGTGCACGCGCCGTGGGCGCTGGCCATCGCGGCCCGGCTGCGCGAGCGTTACAACGGGATGGACGTGCAGGCCGTCCACACCGACGACGGCATCATCATCCGGGTCCCGGACGCCGACGACCCGCCGCCCGCCGGCATCGCCATGCTCGATCCCGACGAGGTGGAGCAGATCGTCACCGCCGAGCTGGGCGCCTCGGCGCTGTTCGCCTCCCGGTTCCGGGAGTGCGCGGCCCGCGCGCTGCTGCTGCCCCGCCGCCAGCCCGGCCGCCGGACGCCGCTGTGGCAGCAGCGGCAGCGCTCCGCTCAGCTGCTGTCGGTGGCCAGCCAGTACGGGACCTTCCCGATCGTGCTGGAGACGGTCCGGGAATGCCTGCAGGATGTGTTCGATGTGCCGGGCCTGATCAGCCTGATGCGCGACCTGTCGGCCCGCAAGATCCGGCTGGTCGAGGTCGAGACGCCGTCGCCGTCGCCGTTCAGCCGGTCGATCCTGTTCCGCTACGTCGGCGCGTTCATGTACGAGGGCGACGCCCCGCTCGCGGAGCGGCGCGCCCAGGCGCTGGCGCTGGACTCAGCGCTGCTGGCTGACCTGCTCGGCCAGGCCGACATGCGGGAGCTGCTCGATCCGCTGGTGGTGGATGAGACCGAGCGGGAACTGCAGCGGCTGGCCCCGGGCCGGGCCTGCCGCGACGCGGAAGCGGTGGCCGACATGCTGCGCGCGCTCGGACCGCTGGCGGTGGCCGAGGTAGCCGAGCGGTCCGCTGACCCGGCGGCCGCGCCCGACTGGCTGGCCAGCCTGGCCGCGCAGCGCCGGGTGCTCGAGGTGCGCGTCGCCGGGCAGGAGCGCTGGGCCGCCGTCGAGGACGCCGGACGGCTCCGGGACGCGCTGGGCGTGGCCCTGCCGCCGGGCGTGCCGGATGCATTCACCGAGCCAGTCCCCGACCCGCTGCGGGACCTGGTCCTGCGCTACGCGCGCACCCATGGCCCGTGCACCGCGCATGAGGTAGCCGAGCGCTACGGGCTCGGCGTGGCGGTGGTGGCCGGCGCTCTGCACCGGCTGACGGCCGAGGGCGCGGTGGCCGAGGGCGAGTTCCGGCCGGGCGGCCGGGGCACCGAGTGGTGCGAGGCCGGCGTCCTGCGGCAGCTGCGCCGGCGCTGCCTGGCCAAGCTGCGCAAGGAAGTCGAGCCCGTGCCCGCCCGGGTGCTGGCGGCGTTCCTGCCCGCCTGGCAGCGCGCGGGGCGTCCGCCGCCGGGCCAGGGCCGGGCAGGCAGCCGCCCGGCAGGCAGCGGTGCTGGCCGGGGCTGGGCTGGCCCGGCTGGTGCCGGGCCGCGGGGTGCCGCCGCCGGGCGGGCGGGCCAGGGCAGCACCGCGCCAGCATGGGGACAGAGCTGGGCGGCCGCGGGCAGCAGCGGCCCGCGCGGCGCCGCGCGGCTCGATGCGGTGTATGAGGCGATCGAGCAGCTCGCCGGAGCGCTGCTGCCGGCCTCGGCGCTGGAGACGCTGGTGCTGCCCGGCCGGGTTCCTGGCTACTCCCCCGCGCTGCTGGATGAGCTGACCTCGGCGGGCGAGCTTGTCTGGACCGGCGCGGGCGCCCTGCCGGGCGGCGACGGCTGGCTGGTCCTGGCGCCCGCCGAGACCGCGCCGCTGCTGTTCCCCCAGCCCGGCGAGATCACCATGACCCCGGCGCATGAGGCGGTCCTGGCCGTCCTGGACGGCGGCGGGGCCCTGTTCTTCCGCGGGCTGGCTGACCGGGCCGGCCAGTTCCTGTCCGCGGCCGGGATGCACGCGACCGACCAGGCGGTGGCCAGCGCCATCTGGGACCTGGTCTGGGCCGGACGGCTCACCAATGACACCCTGGCGCCGCTGCGCACAGTGCTGAGCAGCGGCCGGCCAGTGGCGCCGGCCGATCCGGGCGCGCCGGCGGCGGCCCGCACCGCGCCCGGCGGCCTGGCCGCACCGGGCGGCCTCGCCAGCCCGGCAGGGACGGGCGGTGGCGGAGCTGGCTGGCCCCGCTCCGGCGGCGGGCTGCAGCTGTCCCGAGGCGGCCGGGGCGGCCGCCGGCCGGGAGCTGGCCGGGCCGTGCTGCCCTCGCGCGCTGGCCCGCCGGCGGTCAGCGGCCGGTGGTCGATGCTGCCGCCCGCTGAGCCGGACCCGACCCGGCGGTTGCACGCGATGGCGATCACGCTGCTGGAGCGGCACGGCATCGTGCTGCGCGGGATCGCCGCCACCGAGCGTGTGCCCGGCGGGTTCAGCGCCATTTACCCGGTGCTGCGCGCCATGGAGGACGGCGGCCAGTGCCGCCGCGGGTACTTCGTCGAAGGACTGGGCGCCGCCCAGTTCGCGCTGCCGGGCGCGGTCGACCGGATGCGGGCGCTGGGCGAGACCCTGCCGGAGGCCGGCGCGCCGGCGGATGACGCGGCTGGCCAGGGCCTGCCGCGACCGGACCAGGCGGGCCAGGCGGCGGGCGGCGGGCCCGGCGGGTCGCCGGCGCTGCCCGAGCCGGACTGGTATGTCCGGCCGGGCTGGGGCCTGCCAGCCAGTCCCGCCGCGGCGAACGGCGAGAACGGCGGGCGCCCGGCGGCCGGGTCTGGCCCGGACGGCGCCGCCGGCAGCGGTGCCGACGCGCCGGGCCATGGCCCTGGCGGCCGCGACGCTACCGGCACCGGTGGCGCTGACCACGACGGAGCAGGCCTGGCCGGCCAGGACTACGGATCCGGCGCGGCTGATGCCGCCCGCCGGGGCGACCCGACCGTCCAGGTCAACTGGACCGACCGTTCGGCGTGGGCCAGCGAGGTGAGCCGGGCCAGGAACACTGAGCCGCCCGTCGTGGTGCTGGCCGCCGCCGACCCGGCCAATGCCTACGGGGCCGCGCTGCCGTGGCCCGAGCGCCCCGAGGAGACGGCCGGCGGGCACCGGCCGGGCCGCAAATCCGGGGCGCTGGTCATCTTGTGCCACGGCGACCTGGTCCTGTACGTCGAGCGCGGCGGCAAGACGCTGCTGTCCTGGAGCAGCGATCCGGCGGTCCTGGAGCCGGCGGCCCGGGCCCTGGCCACCGCCGGGCGCGCCGGGGCCCTCGGCCGCCTGACGGTCGAGCGCGCCGACGGCGAGACCGTGTATGACTCGCCGCTGGCCGAGGCGCTGGAGGCGGCCGGCTTCCGCCCCACGCCGCGTGGCCTGCGACTGCGCGCTGACCGCTAGCGCAGCTGACAGCCGCGGCGCGGAAGCACGCCGGCCTCTTGCTGTTATCAGCGCGGGACGATGGCGGTCCTGGGCGGCCGGCGGCGGCTCAGGTGAGCATGCGCCAGCTGCGCGGATCCCGGAACACTCCGTCAGCCAGGTCGCAGAAGAAGCCCGCCGCCGCGGGCTCCAGCTCCGCCTGGCAGACAAACGACCTGACCAGCTGATCGTCGATGTACAGCTCGGCATAGCGGTGCCGGATGAGCAGCCGGACCCGGTACGTGACTCCGGCCGCGACCGGGAACCCGACCTGCTCCTCCACGTCGAGCTTCAGCGACGATCCGTCCTTGTACCAGGTCAGCGTGCCCAGCTCGAGCTGCTGGGTGTCGGCGTTGAGGCTGGCCGCGAACATGGTCTCGCGGCCGGCGTACCGCACCCACAGGCCCAGGCCGCGGCCCGCGTCGATCCGCAGGCCGGTCTCGATGATCCGGCCGGCCGCGTATCCGGCGCATCCGGCCGCCGGCCGGACAACTCCCCGGCTGGCGGCCGGCGAGCCAGGCCGCGCCGTGCGCGCCGCCCGCGTTGCCAGCCACCAGGTCGGCGCCGGCCACGATCCAGGTTGTCACCGGCAGCGCGCCGGCCGAGGGCAGCGGCCGAACGTCGCTGGCGGCCAGGCTGAGCTGCGAAGCCGGGTCCTTGAGGGCCTCGCAGCCGGGCCAGTAGTCCAGGCCGAGGACGTAAGGGCGGCGCTCCACCAGCCGCTTGGGCGGGCCCCACCAGCCATCCGGCGGGTCAGCGGCCCAGTGGTGGTAGAGCAGCAGCTCACCGCCGCTGGTGGTGAACGGCCGCCCGACGTAGGTGGCGAACTCGCGGCCGGCGATCCGGTGCCCGTGCAGCAGCGGGTGGGCCGGCGGCCGCACGTAGGGCCCGCGCACGTCGTCGGAAACCACGTAATAGGTGCCGCCCTGCGATAGCGGGTCGCCGGGCACGAACCGCGCGCCCGCCGTTGTGTTGGTGGAGAACAGGACGTAATGCCGGCCGCAGATCTCCGCGTGCTCGGGGACCTCGTAGCTGGGGAACAGCCCGGGTGCGGTGGCGGGCGGCAGCGGGCGCCAGCCGGTGATCCCGTCGGCGGAGGACACCAGCCCGAGGACCGCGCACTGACCGGGCAGCGGCGGGTCGGCCAGGTCAGCGGCGAGCACGCCGTAGTAGTCGCCGCCGGCCGCGGCGGGCGCAATGATCCCGATCGAGTCCCACCGGGGCAGCGGGTCGGCGCTCCGCGCCGCATCGGCCTGGTAAACCGCGCCGTCCGGCCGCAGGTCAGCGTCGCCCGGCAGCTTGTCCCAGTGCATCAGGTCAGTCGAGGTGGCAAAGCAGATGACCTGACGCCCGGCAGGTCGTTCTTCTGAGTAATTCATGACAAAGGTGTCGCCGGACCGGTGAATCATCCCGGTGCCCAGCCACACGGCCGCCGGATCCTTCTCCAGGACCGTCCCGTACTCGGTCCAGTGCAGCAGGTCCGCTGAGGTCGCCAGGTTGATCGCGTCCCAGCCGGCGCCCATGGTGAGGGTCGCCGGATCGGGTCCGCCGGAGCGCGGCAGCCGGATGTAGAACAGGTAGAACATGCCGTCGTGCTCGATCAGCCAGGTGTCCCAGAGCAGGTCAGACTCGGGGTGGAAGAGCATCGGCACGGGCCCCTTCGGTGCTGCGCCGGCAGGCGGCGGCCAGAATGGTAAATCGATTTAGCATGGAATATCCGTCCAGGCTAGGCGTACCGGGAACAACGGGTCAAGATGGGCCGCCGGGGCAGCTGCTGACCCGGCCTGGCATCGTCCTGCGGCCGGATCACCGGGCAGGCGGCCGCCGGCCGCCGGGCTGCCGGACTTTTGAACTGCCGCCGCGCGGGCAGGTGACCACCGCATGGGTGCTTCGGGGGCCGGACACGCACGCCAGGGATCGCCTCAGGGGCCGGGAGATCCGCTGGCCGATGGCGCCCGCGCCGACGTCGGCGACGGCAGCCCCGGCGCAGACGGCCCCGGCGCGGCCTGCGGCTGGCGTGACCGGGCCCGCGGCTGGCTAGGGCGCACCTGGGCGGTGTGGCTCATCACGGTGGCGGCCTGGGCGATGGCCGCCGCGCTCATCACGTACATGATCTACTGGGCGCTGACCAACCCCGGTCACCTGCGGATGCCCGACCTGGCCGTCTACCGCAACGGCGGCGAGGCCATCCGGCACGGCTCGGGGCTGTACACGACGCTGACCAACGGGAAGCTGCTGTTCACCTATCCCCCGGTCTCGGCGGTGCTGTCGGTGCCGCTGACCTGGGTGCCGGCCCAGGCGGCCCGGGTGGCCTGGATGCTGATGGTCTACCTGCCGCTGGCGGTGGTGAGCTGGCTGGCCTTCCGGCCGGCGCTGGCCCGCGCCGGGCGGTACGCGCCGGCGGTGTTCGGGGTCCTGATCACCTGCGGCACCATCCTGACGCCCATGCGCCAGGTGGTCCACTACGGCCAGATCGACATCTTCCTGGTCGCCCTGTGCGCGCTGGACTGCCTGGTGCGCCGGCCGCGCTGGCCGCGCGGCGCGCTCATCGGGCTGGCCACCGCGATCAAGCTGGTGCCCGGCGTGTTCGTGATCTACCTGCTGCTCACCGGCCGCCGCAAGGCTGCGGCTGTCGCCGCCGCGTCGTTCGCGGCCTGGACGGGCCTGGCCTGGCTGATCGCGCCCGGTGCCTCGGCCCACTACTGGACCAGCGCGGTCTTCAACGCGCGCCGTCTCGGCCAGAACGCGCAGGCCGCCAACCAGTCGCTCAACGGCATGCTGCTGCGTGCTTTCTTCCCGCACCCGCCGCCCGCCGTGCTCTGGATCGCAGTGGCGCTCGTGGTCGGCGTCGCCGGGTTCGCCGCCGCCCGGCTGGTTGCGCGGCGCGGCTTCGAGACCGGCGGCGTCGCCATCACCGGCCTGCTGGCCGCGCTGCTGTCCCCGGTCGCCTGGGTGCATCACTACTGCTGGATCATCCTGGCCGTCGGCGCGGTCGCCGGCGACTGCCGCCGGGAGCGGCGGGTCATCGGCGCGATCGTGACCGCGGGCCTGTTCATGAGCGTGCTGCCCATTGTCGGCGGATACCTGTATTACACCCGGCTGATCCCGGCGCTGCCGGCCCGGATCCTGCAGGACGGCTTCGGGCTGATCGCGCTGGGGATGATCTGGGTGATTTTCCGGATCCGGGTCACCGCGGCCGACCGCTGGGCGGCACCCGGCCCCGGGCCCGCGGACGACGCCCCGGCCCCGGTGCCGCGGCCGGCCGGACTGGCCGGCCGGGCCGCCGGCTAGCGCCGCCTGCCGCCAGGACGGAGCCCGGTCGGCGAGGTACAGACCGGCACGGTGACGACGAAGGTCCCGGCCCGGCTGGACCGGCTGCCGTGGTCACGGTGGCACTGGATGATCGTCATCGGCCTGGGCAGCGTGTGGATCCTGGACGGCCTGGAAGTCACCATCGTCGGGAACATCTCCGGGCAGCTCGCCATGCCGGGCAGCGGTATCCACATCACCCAGGAGCAGATCTCCGGCCTGGGTGCTGCCATGTACGTCGCGGGAGCCTGCGCCGGGGCACTGTTCTTCGGCTGGCTGACCGACCGGTTCGGCCGCAAGAAGCTCTTCATGATCACCCTGGGCGTCTACCTGGCCGCCACTGCGCTGACCGCCCTGTCCTTCGCGCCCTGGTGGTTCTTCCTGTTCCGGTTCCTGACCGGGTTCGGGATCGGCGGCGAGTACGCGGCGATCAACTCCGCGATCGACGAGCTGATCCCCAGCCGGCACCGGGGCACGATCGACATCGTCATCAACGGCACCTACTGGGCCTGCGCAGCGGCCGGCGCCGTGCTGACCGTTCCGGTCACCAACGACCTGCCCGTGAACCTGGGCTGGCGGCTGTGCTTCGGCCTCGGCGTCGTGCTCGGCCTGGTGGTCCTGCTGGTCCGGCGCAACGTGCCGGAGAGCCCGCGGTGGATGTTCATCCACGGTCACGCCCGCGAGGCCGAGAAGCTGGCCGACAGCATCGAGGAACAGGTCGAGCGAGACACCGGCACGCAGCTGGCCGAGCCGGATGACTCCATCACCATCCGGCAGCGCAAGGTCATCGGGTTCGGCACGATCGCCAGGACGATGTTCACGCTGTACCCGCGGCGAACGATCCTGGGGTTCTCGCTATTCATCGGCCAGGCGTTCCTCTACAACGCGATCACCTTCGGCTACGCGCAGATCCTGGCCACGTTCTTCGGCGTCAAGACCAATCCCGGCTATTACTTCGCCGTCATCGCCGTGGGCAACCTGCTCGGGCCGCTGCTGCTCGGGCGGCTGTTCGACAGCATCGGCCGCAAGCCGATGATCGCCGGCACCTACATCCTGTCCGGCCTGCTGCTGCTGCTCACCGCCTACCTGTTCAGCCAGCACCTGCTCAGCGCCGTCACCATGACTGCCTGCTGGTCGGGCGTGCTGTTCGTCGCCTCGGCCGGGGCCAGCAGCGCCTACCTGACCGTCAGCGAGATCTTCCCGATGGAGACCCGGGCACTGGCCATCGCGTTCTTCTTCGCGATCGGCACGGGGGCGGGCGGGATCACCGGGCCGCTGCTGTTCGCCAGCCTGGTCGGTACCGGCAAGGTCCCGGACACGGTCATCGCGTTCTCGATCGGCGCCGCTCTGATGATCCTGGCCGGCATCGCGGAGCTCTTCCTCGGAGTCAAGGCCGAGCGGCAGAGCCTGGAGAACATCGCCCGGCCGCTGACGGCGCAGGATGCCGACGGATCCGGCGCCAGGGGCGGCGCGCCCCGCACCGCCACCTGATCAGCCCATCATGCGCCGGCCGCAAACAGGGGCTGACCTGGCCGCGAGCGGGTAGCCAGGTTTGACCTCCCGCGGCGCGGGCAGTCGCAGGATCTCAGCACCGCAGGACGGCACGGCAGCAGGGAAGTACACAAAATGATCTTGACTCCCCGTGAGGAGCAGGCCCTCAGCTACCTGGACGGCCA
The DNA here is from genome assembly GCA_963780555.1 of uncultured Actinomycetota bacterium. Classification (GTDB taxonomy): domain Bacteria; phylum Actinomycetota; class Actinomycetes; order Streptosporangiales; family Streptosporangiaceae; genus DASUBV01. The sequence continues at coordinate 4,011,021 of CAWACD010000002.1, forward strand.
GCTGGCCGCGGGCGAGCCCCGGCTGGCGGCCATGTTCAGCATCTTCACCCGGCTGACCGCGCAGGAGGGCAAGCCCCCGGAGGAAGACCAGATCCGGGGCGTGCGGCCTGCGCCCGCCCGGAGCCGGTCGCGGGCCCGGCGCGTGCGGGTCCTGTGGCGCGTCGTAGTCCCGGCCGTCGCGCTGGCCGCGCTGGCCGTGCTCGTTGCGCTGGGCCTGACGTCCAGCATGCGCTGCCAGCCCGCCGCAGCCCGCCCGCACACGCCCGCAGCGGCATCATCGGGCTGCCCGGCCCGCGGGCCGGGCAGCCCGGCCCGGGCTACCGGCAGCAAAAACATCCCGGCTGCGTGAGTAGTCCGGCCGGGCCGGGGCAGTGAAGCGAGCTTACGATCTCGCCTGCGTCGCAGGCGGCCAGCGCACCCCAGACATGCGAGGTCTTCATGAGCGTGATGCATGAGCAGCAGGACTGGCGCAAACAGGGCGCCTGCCTGTCAGCTGATCCGGACCTGTTCTTCCCGGTCTCCTCGCGGGGCGTGTCAGCGACACAGATTGACCGGGCGAAGAACGTCTGCGCCTCCTGCCCGGTACGTGCGCGGTGCCTGGACTTCGCCCTGTCCACCCAGCAGCAGTTCGGCATCTGGGGCGGCACGACCGAGGACGAGCGCAAGCGGCTGATCCGCCGGGCCCGGCGCCAGCTTTCCCGGTCCGCCGCCTGACCAGTCAGCCCGGCGCGGCCTGGCCCAGTTCCCTGGCGGCGGTCACCCGGAGGCCTGACCGAGCGGCTAGCGCGGTGAACGCGGCGCAGTCCCGCACGGCAGCGCCGCCCTGGTCGTTGTTGAAGTAGGCGAACACGTCAGCGCCGGGTGGCCACGTGTCGCCGATGCGCTGCACCCAGTGGGTCAGCGCCTGCCGGCCGTACCGCGGCCACGGGCTCGCGCCGCCCTCATGCAGCCGCAGGTAGCCCCAGCCGGCGGTGCGCCACAGCGGGCTCAGCGGGCGGCCGCGGCGGTCAGCCCAGCACAGGGCAGCCTGATGATGTTCCAGCAGCTGCCGGGTCTGCTCGGTCCACCAGGACGGATGCCGGAACTCCACCGCGACCCGGATGCCCGGCCGCCGGGCCAGCTCGCGCAGGCAGGCGTCGAGATCACCGAGGGCGCCACGGTCTCCGCGCAGCGTCGGGGGCAGCTGCAGCAGGACAGGACCGAGCCGGTCCGCCAGCCCGGTGGCCGCCGCGAGGAAGCGCGCGGCCGGCTCGGCCGGGTCACGCAGCCGCCGGATGTGGGTGAGATACCGGCTGGCCTTCACGGCCATCACGAAATCAGCAGGCGTCCGGTCCCGCCAGGCAGCAAAGGTATCGCGGCCGGGCAGCCGGTAGAACGAGCCGTTGTTCTCGACCGTCGGGTAGCGCGCGGCGTAGTGCTCCAGCCACGCCCGCTGCGGCACGCCGGACGGGTACAGGACACCGCGCCAGTCGCGGTACTGCCATCCGGAGGTCCCAGCCAGAACCGGCATGTACACGCACCTGTCCAGCGGCGGCGCGGCCAAACCCCGGCGGCCTCCGCCCGGCCCGGCGGGCCGGTCCCGGCGCGCGCCGGGAGCGCGATGTTTAGGCCCTGAGGCACGGGAATGGGACACCCGTGCGGCTCGCGGCCCTGCCCGCGGGCCCGTCGGAGGTGACAGATGCAGCCGAGCGTCCTGGACCCGACCAGGAAGCCCGAGGCAGCACCGGACCCGGCGGCGCAGTCCGGTACCAGCGACCAGGATCTGGTCGGGCTGGTGCAGACCCTGCCCGCCGGCGACCCGCAGCGCGAGGCGGCGTGCGCGACCCTGGTGGGCCGGTACCAGTCCATCGTCCGGTCCTGCGCCCAGCGCTACCGCGGCAGCCCCGAGCCAGCCGATGACCTGACTCAGGTCGGCTTTGTCGGCTTGCTCAAGGCCATCAATAACTTCGACCCGGCGTACGGCGGCAGCCTCGCGGCCTACGCCCAGCCGTGCGTGTCCGGGGAGATCAAGCGGCACTTCCGGGACAAGCGGTGGCAGGTGCGGGTCCGGCGGTCCGCGCAGGAGCTCCGGCTGGAGATCCGCAGCGCCACCGCCGAGCTCACCCAGAAACTGGCCCGCTCGCCCCGGGACAGCGAGCTGGCCGAGCATCTGCATGTCACCGAGGACGACATCCGGGAGGCCCAGTGCGCCGACCAGGTCTTCCAGGCTTCGTCCCTGGACGCACCGGTGGATGACGACGGCCAGAGCGTCAGCATCGGCGACCTGATGGGCGCCGATGACCCGGCGATCGAGCAGGCCGTGGACATGGCGTCGGTGTGGACGCACTGGCAGGAACTGCCCGGGCGCGAGCAGCGCCTGCTGGCGATGCGGTTCTACGGCAACATGACCCAGGCCCAGATCGGGGAGCAGCTCGGCATCTCGCAGATGCACGTATCGCGCCTGCTCACCCGCGCGCTGACCTACCTGCGCGAGCGCATCAACGGAACGGCCGGCCGGCCGTGCGCGCAGGGCTGATCGCTTCGCTGCGCATGAAGTCGCCAGCCAGGGTAGCTAGCTGCCGGCCCAGTCAGCAGGTGTGAGGAGGAACCCCCGTGAAGACTGCAAGCGGACTGACTTTACTGGCCATCGGGGCGGTGCTCGCCTTCGCCGTGCACGGCCACCCCTGGTTCATCAACCTTCAGGTAGTCGGCTGGATCATTATGGTGGTCGGCCTGGTCGGGATGTTCGTGCCGCGGAGCGGGTACGGCTGGCTGCGCCGCCAGATGGTGACGCGGACCGGACCGGACGGCCGGTCGCGAGTCAGCGTCCGGCAGAAGCGCTATCCGCCCTACATCATGATCAATCCCAAGGCTGTCGCGGCCGAGAGCGCCGGGGCCGCCGGCCCGGTTACGGCTACTATGCCGGCCGACCACGACACCTTTGCCGACCCCCGCGGTGGTGTCATCCGCGAGGAGGTCGTCGAGGAAGTCGTGCCGGACGAGGAGCTGGTGGACGAGTACTTCGAGGAGAAGTAGCTGGTCCTTCCGGGAGCAGCCAGCTTCCGGGAGTGATCCCCGCAGCCCCCGCTGGGCGCCCTGAGCCGCCCGGCCGCTGACCCGGAGCACCGGTCAGTAGCCGGGCGGCTCGCCTGCGCGCAGGACCACCAGCGTCATGTCGTCGCGGACCTGATCGTCGCAGAAGTCCAGCAGCTGGCGGCGCAGCCCGGCGGCGACCTCAGCGGCTGACGCCCCGGCCAGCGACGCCAGCTCGTCGGCCAGCCGGTCGCCGAAATAACCCGCCTCCGGGTTACGCGCGTCCGCCACGCCGTCGCTGTACAGCAGCAGGGTGTCGCCGGGCTCCATCTCCAGGCGCTGCGCGGCCGGCTCAGCATCGGGGAAGATACCCAGCGGCTGGCCGCCGCCGCGCAGCTGGCGGACCTGCCCGTCCGCCGTCAGCAGGACCGGCGCCGGCTGGCCCGCGCTGCCCAGCTCGATCACCAGCTTCCCCCCGTCCCAGCCGAGGCTGGCCGCGTGGGCGGTGACGAACTCCCCGCTCAGGTTCTCGCCGAGCAGCACCTCATTCGCCCCGCGCAGCACGCTGACCGGGTCACGGTCCCGCCCGGCGAGCACCCGGATGGCGTGCCGGGCCGCTGAGGTGACCGCCACCGCCGCGCGCGTCGTCCCGCAGACATCGCCGATGGCAAGCCCGGTGCCGCCGGGCACCGGGTACACCGCGTAGAAGTCGCCGCCCGCATCGGGGCCCTCGGTCGCGACGTGCGCGGCCGCGATCTCCATGCCGGGCACCAGCGGCAGCTCGGGCGGGATCAGGCTCGCCCGGTAAGCGCCGGCTACCCCGCTGAGCTGCCGGAAGATCCGGCCGGCCCGGATGGCCAGGCCCAGCTGCTCGCCCACCGCCTCGGCCGCGGCCACATCCGCCATCGCGAAGTGCCCGTCCTCAGCCTGCCGGATCAGGGTCAGCGCACCGTAGCTGCGCTCGCCGTCGGCCAGCGGCACGCTCAGCACCGACGCGGCGCCCAGCCGCATGACCAGCGGCATGCCCGTGGCATCGGCGCCCAGCGCGTCGGTGTCCTCGGCGTGGGTGATGAGCTGCGAGCTCACGGCGGCGTGCACCTCGAACGGCGCCGAGCCCGGCGCCGGGGCAACGTCGGCAACCTGCCGGGTCAGCTCTTCCGCTTCCGGGCTGTCGGGGCCGGCCACGAACTGGCGGCGCAGCCGGCCGCCGCGCTCCACGTCGGCGATCACCCAGCCGGCCAGCCGTCCGGCCAGCACCCGCACGAGCCGCTGGACGAGCGCGGACTCGCCGGCCATCACGTGCTCCAGGAGCAGCCGCGCGCTGTCGGCGCCCAGGTCGAGCCGGCCGGTCAGCTCCCTGATCACCTTCAGGTCGGCGGGCTCACCCGGCCCGGCGGCCCCCGGCCCGGCAGCGAGATCGGCGGGCGAGCCAGCGGGCGAGCCGGACACGGCGACGATCAGCTGATCGGCGTCGCCCCGCAGCCCGGCCAGCCGCACCGTCAGGCTAACTTCCACCACGCCGCCCGCTCCCAGCAGCCGGCAGTCCAGCTGCCGTGACCGGCCGGTCCGGAAGCCGTCGGCCAGCTGAGTCTGCACGCGCGCCCGGTCGGGCCCGTCCACGAGCGCCGTGAACTGCTTGCCGGTCGCATAGCCGGGTGCCGAGCCGAGCAGCTGCGCGGCGGCGGAGTTGGCGCGCCGGATAGAGCGGTCCTGGCCCAGCAGGAACACCGGCACCGGCAGCTGCAGGAAGACGGCATGCAGCAGGCGCCGCTCGGCGTGCGCGGCCGCCGCCGGTTCCCGGTCCCCGGCCACCTCGCGGCGGCGGGCCAGCGCGTCAGCCGCGGCATCCACCTCGGCCAGGGCAGCGTCCAGAATCGGCCTGAGCTCGGCCTCCGGCAGGGCCGCCGCCAGCCGCAGCTCGGCCGCCCGCGACTGCAGCGCGGCTGCCTCCTGGCCGCCGCCCCCGGCCGGCTCGCGGCCGGCCGCCGGCGCCGGGCCGGGCCCGCGGCCGGGCGCGGCGGCCACGCCGCCGGACGGCGCGCGGGCCGGACCGCGCCCCGGCGCGGCGGGCCGTGGCCGCGCGGGGCGGCGCCCCGGCTCGCGGCCGGACTGGGGTGTCACGGCCTGGTCCCGGTCAGAACTCACCGACACCGTTCGACTCGATAATCCGCTCTGCCACGTCAGTCACCTTAATGTTGTGCTTCTGGGACATCTGCCGCAGTCGCTTCAGCGCGTCGTCGGCTGAGCAGCCGAGCGCGTGCATCAGCATCCCCTTGGCCTGGTCGACCAGTTCCCGCGACCGTGCCGCGTCCACTAGCTGCAGCGCCGTGCGCTGGGACTCGCCGTAGTGCGACGCGTTGCCGAGCATCGCCCCGCCCAGGGCCACCAGCAGCTCGGCCACCGGCAGGCGGCCAGGATCCAGGGCCCGCGGCCGGGCGGCCGACAGCACCAGGGTCACTGCCCCGTCGCCGGCGCGGTGCGCGATGGCCACGCAGCAGCGCACCCCGCAGCGCAGGGCGGCGGCGGCGTAGTCCGGCCACCGCTGCTCGGTGAGCGTATCGGGGCAGTGCACCGGCCCGCCGGCCGTCAGCGCGGCAACCATCGGACCCGATCCGCCGGCCCGCTGAATCTCGCTGAGCCGGGCCAGGTCCGGGTGACTGGCCGCGGCAGCGACGAGCTCCCCGCGCCGCCAGGCCGCCGTGTCGGCACCGGCGCAGCCCGGCACCTGCTCGGCGGCCAGCACAGCCAGCCGGTCCAGGGCCCGTGTCTCGGAAGCGTCAGCGATCTTGAGCAGGTCGGCACTCTGCGCGGCGAGATCCTTGCCGAGCATCTGGCGCCCCCTCTCCCTGCAAGCCTGGCGACGCCGGGCGGAGGCCGGGTACTCCGCAGTTCCATGGTCCCACCGTTGCGCGGGCCAGAACAGCCCAGCATAGGCGGGCCGGGCGGCCGGGCTAACCCGCTGGCGAGGTCAGCCTGCAGCGGCCGGGCGCTCCAGCCGCATGTGCATGCGAATCCGGGTGCCGCGCCGCCCGGTACGCAGTTCAACCAGGTCACAGAGCTGATGAACGACCCATAGGCCCAGGCCGCCAGAACCGGGTGACCGCCGGCGTCCGACCAGCGGATCAGCGATCTGGCCCTGGTCGCTGACCTCGCAGATGACCTCCGACGGGGTATGCCACATATGCAGCGTCCCGCCCGCGGAGGTGTGCCGGGTCGTGTTCGCCGCCACCTCGCTGACGGCGATGATCAGGTCGGCGAGCCGCTCGCCGGTCAGTCCCGCCTGCTCGGCATAGTCGGCGACGGCCTCGCGTACCGCGCGCAGGTCCGTCGTGTAGGCCAGCTGCCGGGCCCGGGCGGGCGGCGGGGACAGCGAGCGGCCGAATCGCGGCCGGGTCAGTTCCGCGTAGCCGGTGTTCGGCTGGGTCGTGCCCGAGGCGCGCAGGTACGGGTGGGTCCGGGTAGCGCTGGCGATGACCCGCGGGGCGAGCACGCCGACGTGGTAGGCGCACAGCGCACTGACCGGCGACGAGGCGAAGGCCTGGTTCAGCATGGACTCGTGCAGGGCGGTCTCGCGCAGCTCGGCGGCCGACCGGCCCGGCCAGGCCGGCTCGGACACGAAGCGCACCGGCTCGCGAGGATGCCGGTCCAGGAAGTCCCAGACCGCCGAGATGATCCGGCCCGGATTGCGCCCGAGCTGGGTTATATCGGTGAATACCACATCGCCGCCGGCGACGCCGGTGGCGAGGTCGTCCCGGATCAGCTCGGCTGACGGGCCGGGCACGGCTACCAGCGCTGGCTCACCGCCGGCCGGGCCAGGCGCGCAGGAAATCCTGCACGGCCGACCGGTAGTCGTCGGGCCCGTGGTAGTAGACGGCTTCGTGCCGGAGCATTCCGCCCGTTCCGCACCTCGCATCCGCCGCGGTCACCAGGCCGCCGGGCCTGTGACCCCGGATCATCTGTCCCCGCCCCGCCGGGTGCTCCTGCCCCGGCGCCTGCCGGTTATGCATGGCAGCGGGCGCCGCCAGGGCGGCTCAGGCCGTCGGCACGGCGCGGGCAGGCCCGATGTTTGACCGAAATACAGCGGGTAGCCGGTCTCCATGACTTCACCCAGGGCGCGCGACCCGGCCGGGCGGTCACCCGGCTGGCGGTCAAGCGGGCCCGCCAGGCGGCGCGGGGGTACCGGCAGGTCCGGCCGGACCGGAATCGGGCGGCGCAGGAGCAGCCGGGGCAGAGTCAGGGGCGCCGCCCGCAGCCGGGGCGCCGGGCTGCGCCGCATCCCCCGCCGGGGCGGCCGCCAGGGCGGCTGGCACGTCATCGAACATCGGCAGCCGGTCGGCGAGCCCGGTGATCCACAAAGTCTTGGTATAGCGGTACCTGGCCCCCGCCAGGGCAAGCGTCCCGCCCCGGGCCGTCAGCTTCTTCCAGTGGCCCACGATGACGGCCAGGCAGCTGGTGTCCATGAAGTCCACGGCCGACAGGTCGAGGATGACCTGCGCGGTGGCGCGCCGGGCGTCGGTCAGGCAGCTGTCCAGGCGCGGGCTCGTGATGATGTCCAGGTCGCCCCGGGCGGCGACAATCGTGACCGCGCCCTGTCGCTGCGACGAGAGTTCGAGTGCTTCCACGTAAGCCCCCGTGAGGCGCGCGAGTCGGGACAGAAGGCTGCTGCCAGCCCATCGTATGCTCCGCCAGGACCGGTCGCAGGCGCGCGCCTGACGTCCGCGCGCAGCCAGGCCCGGAGGTGACCGGCGGCATGAACCGGACAGGAACGCGGCCGCCCCCGGCAGCCCGGCCGGACCGGGCCGCCGGCCTGCGTCACCAGGCCCTGCTGTGCCGGGGCCCGGGTGACTGCATCGCCTCGGTCCTGACCTTCATCCGGGACGGGCTGGCCCTAGCCGAGCCCGTCTCGGTCGGGGTCTCGGCCGGCCTGGGCGGCCCGCTGCGCGACCTGCTGGCGGGCGAGCCGGCGGTTGCCTACTTCGACATGCGGGAGCTGGGCCGCAATCCGGGCCGGATCATCCCGGCCATGCTGGACTTCGCGGGCGCGCACGCGGGCGACGCGATCCGGTTTGTCAGCGAGCCGTTCTGGGTCGGCCGGTCGGCCGCCGAGAACGCCGAGGCGGTCCGCCACGAGGCCCTGCTGGAGCTGGCCTTCGCCGGCCGTCCGGCGACCGTCATGTGCGCCTACGACATCAGCGCGCTGGACCCGGCGACCACGGGCTGCGCCGAGCTGACGCACCCGGTGATCATCTCGGGCGGGCTGCCCCGGCCCAGCCAGCGCTATGCCGGCGCCGGCGTGCTCCCCGAGCAGTGTGACCTTCCGCTGGCGGCGCCGCCGCCCGCCGCCACCCGGCTGGTCTACTCCGCCGATCTGCGGCAGGTCCGCACCCTGGTCTCCGACTGCGCCGCCAGTGCCGGGCTGGCGCCGGGCCGGATCGCCGACCTGGCGCTGGCCGCCAGCGAGGTGGCCGCCAACACCCTGCGGCACGCGCGCTCGGACGGGACGCTGCAGATCTGGCACACCGGCCAGGAGATCGTCTGCCAGCTCACCGATCCGGGAGTCATTCAAGACCCGCTAGCCGGGCGCCACCGGCCGGACTCCGCAGCTTCCGGCCAGGGACTGTGGGTCGTCAATCAGGTCTGTGACCTGGTAGAACTCCGAACCGGTCCCGGCGGCACGACGGTACGGCTGCACTTCCGGCTCTAGGCGGCGCCGGAGCAGGGCAGCCGGCTCACCCGAGCGCAGCCGTCATCCCGGCGGCATCGCTGGTTTGAGCCCGGCTGGCACCGGTAGGTCCTGACCATGAGGACGGATCAGCCCGGACGCACGGCGCCGGCCCGGGCCCGCGGCCGGTGACCCGCAACCGGCTGTACTTCGCGCTGATGGGCGGCGTCATCGCGGCCATCATCCTGTCCTGGACAGTGATCCGGCTGTTCTCGGTGACGGCGGCCATCGTGATCTCCGTTGCCGTCATGATCGTCCCGCCCATCGCCGCCATGGTCGCCAACGCGGGAGACGAGACCAGCCGGCGCCAGTAGCGGGCGGGCCCGCTCGGTGCCTGCCGCGGCGGGGACAGCGAGCCGGTGTGATGCCGGCGGCACCGGGTAGTGGGGCCGAAAGCCCCGATGCACAGCGCGGGAGGTGCGGACATGAGTTCAGGCAGTGACAGTCCCCACGTGGACGCCCAGAGCCTGCGGGACCTGGATACCTACGTATACGAAACGATCGCCACCCTGGAGTACACCGGCCGGGCGGCGACCCGCAGCCAGATCGCCGCGGTGACTGACGTGGATGACCAGGTACTAGACGAGACGCTGGCCGATCTGTTGGACCGCGGGCTGCTGGTCCGGTCCGACGCCGGCGCCGAGCCCGGCTTCGCGCCGGCCGACCGGGGCTGGAGCACCGCACCGGATCAGGCCCGGGGCATGTAGCCCGGCTGCGCTCCGGCCCAGCACGAGGAGGAGAGACGACTGTGAACCACGATCAGCACCCGATCACGACCAACGATGCCGGGATTCCGGTCGAGAGCGACGAGCACTCGCTGACGGTCGGGCCCGATGGCCCCGTTCTGCTGCAGGATCACTACCTCATCGAGCAGATGGCCAACTTCAACCGGGAGCGGATACCCGAGCGGCAGCCGCACGCCAAGGGCGGTGGCGCGTTCGGCCATTTCCAGGTGACCGGAGACGTCAGCGCCTGGACCAAGGCGGCCGTCTTCCAGCCCGGCACCCGGACCGACACGCTGATCCGGTTCTCTACCGTGGCCGGCGAGCGCGGCAGCCCGGACACCTGGCGCGACCCTCGCGGCTTCGCGCTGAAGTTCTATACCGCTGACGGCAACTACGACATGGTCGGGAATAACACCCCGGTCTTCTTCGTCCGCGACCCGATGAAGTTCCAGCACTTCATCCGCTCGCAGAAGCGCCGCGCGGACAACAACCTGCGCGATCACGACATGCAGTGGGACTTCTGGACGCTCTCCCCCGAATCCGCCCATCAGGTGACCTGGCTGATGGGCGACCGCGGCATCCCGAAGAGCTGGCGGCACATGAACGGCTATGGCTCGCATACCTACCTGTGGATCAATGCCGCAGGGGAGAAGTTCTGGGTGAAGTACCACTTCCGGACCGACCAGGGCATCGAGTTCCTGACCCAGGATGAGGGCGATGCGATGGCCGCGGCGGACGGCGACTACCACCAGCGCGACCTGTATGAGTCGATCCGGCGCGGCGAGTTCCCGAGCTGGACGCTCCGGATGCAGGTCATGCCGTTCGAGGAGGCCCGCCGCTACCGCTTCAACCCGTTCGACCTGACCAAGGTGTGGCCGCACGCCGACTACCCGCTGATCGAGGTCGGCCGGCTGACCCTGGACCGCAACCTGACCGACTACCACACCGAGATGGAGCAGGCCGCGTTCGAGCCCAACAACCTGGTGCCGGGCATCGCGCTGAGCCCGGACCGGATGCTGCTGGCCCGCGGCTTCTCCTACTCCGACGCGCACCGCGCCCGGCTCGGGGTCAATTACAAGCAGATCCCGGTCAACCGGCCGCAGGCCCCCGTGCACAGCTACAGCAAGGACGGGGCCATGCGGGTCGTCAATGCCGCTGACCCGGTGTACGCGCCGAACTCCAAGGGTGGCCCGAAGGCAGACAGCGAGCGCTATCAGCCGGACTACTGGCACTCCGACGGGGACCTGATGCGCTCGGCCGCCACCCTGCACGCCGAGGACGACGACTGGGGCCAGGCCGGGACCATGGTCCGCGAGGTCCTCGACGACGCGGCCCGCGGGCGGCTGGTCGGCAACGTCGTCGGTCACCTGCTGGAGGGCGTGAGCGAGCCGGTGCTGCTGCGCGCCTTCGAGTACTGGCGCAACGTCGACAAGAGCCTCGGCGACAAGATCGAGGCGGGCGTGCGGGCCGGGCAGCGGTAAGCCCGCCTGACAGCCGGCCCGCTACCCCGTTAATTGCGCTTTCATCGGCTCATCTGCGCTTTCCCAACTCGCCCGGTCTCGGTTACTGTGGGTCACTCAGGCGGCAGTGGTGCCGGCGGGGGGCCGGACCGCACAAGGCGGTCTCGGCGCCGGCTGCTGTTCACGGGGAGTTGATCGAGCTATCAGATCCCGGCCTGTCCTGATGCTGCTCGCGCTGCCCTACGCCATCATGGCGGCCGTCGGCATCGCCGGCGTGATGGTCGGGGCGGACTGGGGGCTGCTGCCCCTGGTGGTGGTGGGCCCGGCGGTCGCCGCCGCCATCGGCGGCGTGCGTTACACGCTGGCCACCGGGGCCGTGGCCGTGGTCGAGTGCCTGCTGCTGGACCTGCTGCTGCCGCGCGGCGATGACCACCGGCAGGCGCAGATCGCCATCATCGGCGCGGCCGCGGTCACTGCGGCCGGCGTCCTGGCCGTGCGGGTCCGCGAGCGCCGCGAGGGCGAGCTCGCCCAGGTCCGGGTCGTCGCGGAGGCGGTGCAGCAGGTGCTGCTGCGGCCGATCCCCCGCTGGGCTGGCTCCGTCGGACTGGCGGTGCACTACCAGTCCGCGTCCTCCGGGGCGCAGATCGGCGGCGACCTGTACGAGGTGGCGACGACGCCCGGCCGGGTGCGGCTGATCGTGGGCGACGTGCGGGGCAAGGGCCTGCCCGCCGTGCAGCTGGCGGCAGCGGCCCTCGGGGTGTTCCGCGAGGCGGTGCACGAGGAGCACTGCCTGGCGGGCATCGTCGCCCGGATCGAGATCAGCCTGGGCCGTCATCTCGACGATGAGCAGTTCGTGACCGCGGTGGTAGCTGAGGTGCGGCCGGAAGAGAACAAGATGGAGCTGCTGAGCTGCGGCCATCCCGCGCCGCTGCTGATGGGTGCGGATGAGCCCCGGTTCGTCAGCCGCGACGAGGGCAGCCTGCCGCTGGGCCTGGGCGGCCTGACCGGCACCCCGCGGGTGCCGGTCACGATCCCGTTCGGCCCCGGTGACCAGGTCTTGTTCTACACCGACGGGATCAGCGAGGCGCGGAACCGGGCGGGTGAGTTCTTCCCGCTCGCCGAGCAGGCTGCGGCCCTGGCGGGCGGGGATCCCGAGGCGCTGGTCCGGCGGCTGAGCGCCGCGGTGACCCAGCATGTCGGGCACGCCCCCGACGATGACGTGGCCCTCCTGCTGGCCTACCGCCACGCCGGCGCAGAGCTCCCGGCCGCCCGGACCCGCGCCAGCGGCTTGCCGTAGCGCCAGGTTGATGTCAACCTGGTCCTAGCCAGTAACGGTTATGAAGCAGCCGGGGCGGTAGGTGCCCGGGCTGCTTACGTGCCCGGTGAGCCTGCTAGCGCTCCTGCCGCCCCGACCTGACACGGGGAGCGCGGCATGAGCGCCATACTCGACCACCACGCCCAGGACGGCCGGGCCCGCCCGCAGCGCAGTGATGCCGAGCTGCTGGGCGTCGTCCAGTCGCGACCGCCCGGCGATCCCGGCCGGGACGCGGCGTGCGCGGAACTCGTTGACCGGTATGCAAATATTGTCCGGTCCTGCGTGGCGCGCTACCGGGACAGCCCGGAATCGGCGGAGGACCTGGCCCAGGTCGGCTACGTGGGGCTGATGAAGGCGATCAACAACTTCGACCCGGCGGTCGGGGACAGCCTCGCGGCCTACGCCCAGCCGTGCGTGAGCGGGGAGATCAAGCGCCATTTTCGCGACAAGCGCTGGCACATGCGCGTCCAGCGGCAGGCCCAGGAACTCCGGCTGCGGATCAACGCGGCGAATGGCGAGCTCACCCAGCAGCTCGCCCGCGCTCCGCGCGACGCGGAGCTCGCCGAGTACCTCGGGGTTTCCGAGGCCGACATCACCGACGCCCTGCTGGCCAGTCAGGTGCTGCAGATTGCCTCACTCGATGCCCCCCTGCCTGCCGAGAGCAGCGACGCTGGCAGCCTGGCCGACTTCGTCGGCGGTGAGGATCCCCTGCTGGAGCACACGCTGGACATCGAGTCGGTCTGGCAGCACTGCACGGAGCTGCCGGCCCGCGAGCAGCGGATGCTGATGATGCGCTTCTACGGCAACATGACCCAGGCCCAGATCGGCGCGGAGCTGGGTATGTCGCAGATGCACGTCTCGCGGCTGCTGAATCACGCCCTGTCCTACCTGCGGGACCGGATCACCCGCGACGAGGTTCCCGGCGGCGGGGACCAGCAGGAGGCGGCGCGCTAGGAGCGGCCGGGGCCGGTTACCAGGGTGTGCAGGCGGCACATCTCGTCGAGAGCGTCAGCGTGCTGCTGGCCCGAGGAGTAACGGGCCGGGTAGCCGCATAGCAGGGAGAACGGCACGAACGCGCGCAGCTCGTTCCAGAGAATCTCCAGTTCCACGGCCGCGCTCACCTGCCCGGCCGCCCAGAGCAGGGCCACCATCTCGCCGAAGATGCGCACCGGCCGGTCAGCGGCGGCCGCGTGCCGCACCAGGCCGCCCACCTGCTGCTCGAAATCAGCGGGATCGACCCGGCCCCCGATCAGGAACCGGTCCAGGACCTCGCCCGCATCCAGCAGGACAAGGTCCTCGTGCTGCTGACACCGCGCGACGTCGGTGCCGAGCGCGGCGAGCCGGCCCGTGATGGCGGTGCGGTGCGGTGTCGTGGCCAGCACGATAGCGGCCGAACCGCTGCTGAGCCCGGCAGCCAGGTACCGGCCGACGCGGTCAGCGAGCTCATCGTCGTCCCGGTAGAACAGGACGGCGTGCCCCAGCATGTCCGCGGACCGCTCAGTTGTCTCAACTGTCATGGTCTGAAAGTCCAACCTTTTCGACCGTAGCAGTGAGCCTACATGCCCGCCGTGACCCAGATGTAACACGCCGCTCCGGGCCGATGCATGACACTCAGGTCCGCGGGTAGTGCGCGCAGTTCAGGTTCACCGGCCCGGCGGCCAGCGGCACAGGCCGGGGAAAGGCACCTGAATGAGGGGGAACGATGACAATCACTACTCATGACGTGCACGGCGGCGGGCGGCCGCGGCTGATTTTGTCGATGGGCGGGCTGGCAGCAGGTAATGCCCGGCCGGAGGAGTTCGACCTCATCCCTGGCGTGACGACGATCGGCAGCGGAGATGGCGCTGACCTGCGGTTGCCCGGGCTGGCGGCCCGTCACGCGGAGATCCGGCGTGATGCGGAGGATGAATACGTGCTGGTCGATCTCGGCAGCCCGCAGGGCACCCGGCTGGATGGCCGGCCCGTCACGGGCACCGACGCGCAGGCCCTGCATACCGGAGACCGGGTCGAGCTGGGCGAGTGGACATTCTCCTATTACCGCGAGGAGTTCGCCGATCATGGCCGGGCTGGCGGCGGCCGGTCCGGCGGGGAACTGTCGGAGCACGCAGTCCAGCAGCGGCCGCGGCCCCGCGGGACAACGCCCGAAGGAGGCAGCGAGGCCCGCGGTGACGATCCGGGCGAGTACTACTAATGTGCCGGCAAACCCGCAGGTCGACCACGGTAGGGAGCCCTGGCTCACGGCGCGCGCTGCATAACACTGCGGACGGCGGCAAGAGGGGTACCGTGGTCAGAGGCTCTGGCCGGACCCGCTGAGGCGGTTTCATGATCATTGCGCTCGCGCTCGCGGCCGCCCTGCTGATCGGGGTCGGCCTGGTTCTTCAGCAGCATGCCGCCGAGCAGGCGCCCAAATCCTACTTTCTGCAGCTGCGCCTGATTCGCGAGCTGCTGCGCAAGCGCCGGTGGCTGGCCGGGATCGGGATCATGGCCGCCGGGGAGATTGCCTGGGCCTGGGTGCTGGGCAATCTTGACCTGTCGGTGGCCGAGCCGCTGCTGGCCACATCCCTGCTGTTCGCCCTGGTCGTGGCCGTGCCGCTGACCGGCCAGCGGCTGCAGAAGTCAGAGATTCTCGGTGCCGTCCTGCTCGCCGGCGGCGTGGCGGCGCTGAGCGTGTCGCGGTCGGTCAACTCCCAGGGCACGCATTTCGGGTCGGCGGCCTACTGGCCGGCCGCGGCCGCGATCGGCGCGATCGCCCTGCTGCTGGTCCGGGCGGGCTGGCGGCGCGAGGGGCAGCAGCGCGCCACGCTGACCGGGCTGGCCAGCGGCCTGGTCTTCGGCATCTCCGACGCCCTGACCCGCAGCACGCTGGAGATCGTCAGCGACCACGGCGTCATCGCCGCGCTGACCAGCTGGGGGGCCTACTCGCTGGCCGCATCCACGCTGATCGCCCTGTGGCTGATGGAATGCGCCTTCAATGCCGCGCCGCTGCACGCCTCGCTGCCGGCCATCACCGCCGCCGAGCCGGTCGTGGGAATCCTGCTCGGCGTGCTGGTGTTCGCCGACGTCATCCGCATCTCCCCGGCCCTGATCGCCCTGCAGGCAGCCGGGATCGTCGCGCTGGTCGGCGGGGTGATCCTGGTCGCCCGCGCGCCGGTGCTGAGCAGCCTGCGGCCCGCCCTCCCGCACCGCGAGCACGGCCCGGGACCCGGGCCGGGGCCCGACGATAAGCGCGGGGCGGCCCGGAGTCAGCCCGCGCCCCGGCCCGAGCGCGAGGAGGTGTAGCGGGTCCGGGTCCGGGTAACGCCTAGACCTCAGGGCGGGCAACAATCCGGAGGTCAGGCCGATGCAGGGCGCGAGGGTCGCGGTGCTCGGGGCAGGCGGCACGATGGGCCTGCCGATGACCAGGAACCTGGCCCGTGCCGGGATGCGGGTCACGGCCTGGAACCGGTCACCCGGCAAGCTGGCCGCGCTGGCCGCCGACGGCATCGCGGTAGCGGACTCCCCCGCCGCCGCGGCCAGCGGCGCGGACTTCGTGGTGACCATGCTGTCCGACGCTGACGCGGTGCTGGCCACCATGGGCGGCGAGCACGGCGCGCTGACCGCGATGGACGCCCCGGCCACCTGGCTGCAGATGAGCACCATCGGCGAGCAGGGCACCGAGGCCTGCGCCGCGCTGGCCGCCGGCCGGGTGGCCTTCGTCGATGCCCCGGTCCTGGGTACCCGGCAGCCGGCCGAGCAGGGTGCGCTGGTCATCCTGGCGTCGGGCCCGGATCAGGCCCGTGAGCCGTCCCGGCCCGTGTTCGAGGCCCTCGGTCACAAGACCATCTGGGTCGGCGAGGCCGGCGGCGGGACCCGGCTCAAGCTGATCGCCAACAGCTGGGTGCTGTCGGTCGTGGAGGCGACCGCGGAGACCATCGCACTGGCCGAGGGCCTGGGGCTGCGCCCGGAACTGTTCCTGGACGCGGTGTCCGGCGGCGCCCTCGACCTCCCCTACCTGCGCCTCAAGGCGGCGGCGATGACCAGCCGGAGCTTCGATCCGGCGTTTGCGCTGCGGCTGGCCGCCAAGGACGCGGCCCTGGTTCGGGACGCCGCCGCCCGGCGTGACCTGGACCTGCCGGTGCTGACGGCCATCTCCGACCGGATGGCGCAGGGCGCCCTCCGGTACGGGGACCTGGATTTCAGCGCCACGTACCTGACCAGCACGCCGCGGCCGGACTGAGCCTGCCGGCGCCGGGCCGCACGGCACGGCAGCTTTGACCACAGGAAGATGGTGACGTTCATGTTCAAGGCAGTGGGCGCGGTGTCCGCGGTCCTGGCCGTGGTCGCTTTCGCGACCCGTCAGGACATCATCCGGTACCTGCGGATCCGGCAGATGTCGGCGGGCCAGGGCCACCCGGAGTACGTGCCGGCCAAGGGCCGCGCGGCTTACCCCCAGGCCGAGCACCCGACGCTGTGACCCGGCTCTAGCCGCCTGCTCAGCGCCGCCGCCCTGCTGTCCCGCGAGGCGAGAGCACGGCCCTGGCGGCGCTGCACCGCGCCGGCTGCGGCAGAGTTGCGACGCGGCAGGCGGGGCGACATACTGTGCCAATCCGCCAGGCCAGCTGGCCGGCGGTCCTGGGTCCAGAGACGCGGCCCGCTTCCTTCCTGTGCGTAGCCGGCGGGGCAATCATGGGGTCTCTGGACAACTTTCCGGTGGAATGGGCGCATCCGCTCGCCGTCGTGAAGCTGCCTGCCGAGATTGACGCCGAGCAGGCTGAGCAAGTCCGCGACACGCTGCTCGCGATCCTGAACCGGGGTATCTCCCTGCTGGTCATCGACATGACGCAGACCTCGTTCTGCTCGGTCGGAGGGGCCAGCGCGGTGGCCCGGGCCCAGCAGCGCGCACGAGCCAGCGGAGCCGAGATCCTGCTGGCCGCCCCGGCACCCATCGTCCGCCGGGTGCTCGCCATCGCGGGTATCGACCGGCAGCTCCCGGTCTTCACCAGCCTCGCCGCGGCCCTGGCGGCGGCCGGCGAGCGGGCCCGCTAATGGCCGAACGGCGGCGGCTGCGGGGCCTGGCCGGTGACGCCGAGCACGATCTCCTGAGCTACCTGGCGGAGCTTGAGGTTGCGGTTCTGCGATGCCGAGCGCAGTACCGAGAACGCCTTGTCCTGGCCGCACCGGTCCTGGGCCATGATCACGCCGACGGCCTGGTCGATGACGGCGCGGGAGGCCAGCGACTCGCGCAGCTGATCGGTCAGCGCGGCGTAGGACACCAGCCGCAGGCCCAGGGCCAGCGCCCCGGCCGCGTTCTCAGCGAACTTCTCCGCCCGCCGGGTCTCAGCGTCGCCGAACGCGTGACGGCCCAGCCCGTAGAGGTTCAGCGCGCCGATCGTCTCCTCCTGGGCGCACAGCGGCAGCGACAGCGCCGAGGCCACCCCGAGGGCGGCGGCGGCCCGGCCGAACCGCGGCCACCGGTCGTCGGTGGCGGCGTCGTCGACACGCATCGGGCTGGCCTGCGCCAGCGCGGCCAGGCATGGCCCCTCGCCGAGCTGGTACTGCAGGTCATTCACCTCGGTCGCCAGCTTGTCACTGCAGGCCACCGTCGACATCCGGCCGGCCTGGTTCAGCGTGATGGCACACGACAGGCTGTCGGCGATCAGCCGGGCGGCCTGGACCACCAGCTCCTGGACGAACTTCTCGATGCTCTCGGTGCCCAGCAGCACGTTCTGCAGCTCAGTCACGCTGGCGGCAATGTCCTCGGCCGCGGGCAGGTCCGCCTCGGCCGGGCTGGCCGCGGCCGGCCCGGCAGCACTGGTGCGGTCCGGCAATGCGCCGCCCGGCTCCTCGTTCTCGCCCGGTTCCGCGATGAATACCCCGTCCATGACCCTCCGTGCTGGCAGGCGCGGCCGGGCGGGCCCGGTGGCGCCGATGGGATGAGGGCTCTTGACTACCGCACCAGCCGCCCGGCAAACACCGGCGGTGCCCGGCGGGGCTGTGAGCTGGCCCTGACGGCCCAGTTCGCGGATATGCCGCACCGAAAGCGACAATGCCTACGGACCAGTAGGCTAGCTCGACGCATCGGTCGATCCAGACCTGCGCAGCTGGCCGGGAAATACTGGGAAGCCAGGAACTCTAGAGCGGGAACAGGGCTCATGGTCAGTGGGAATGCCACGTCCGCGGGGATGCCGGCGCAGGCAGCGCCCGGCGCTCTGGGCGTGCTGCTGATTGAGGATGACGACGGGGACGCGCTGCTCGTCGAGGAACTGCTGCTGGATGCCGTGGGGCAGGTGAGCCTGCGCCGGGCGCGGTCGCTGGCCGAGGCCCGGCAGCTGCTGGCCGACGTGACCTGCGTGCTGCTGGACCTGGGCCTGCCCGACTCGCGCGAGCTGGAGAGCCTGCACTGGCTGCAGGAACAGGCCCCGACGGTGGCCGTGGTGGTGCTCACCGGCCTGTCCGACGAGCACCTGGGCGCCGCGGCGGTCCGCGCCGGAGCGCATGACTACCTGGTCAAGGGCCAGGTCGACGGCTCGCTGCTGCACCGGGTCATCCGCTATGCGGTCGAGCGGCGGCGCGGCGAGGACGTCCAGCGGCAGCTGCACGAGGCCCGGCTGGTGGCCCGGGAGAATGCGCGCCTGGAGCGCGGGCTGCTGCCCTCGCCGCTGCTGTCGGATCCCCGGCTCACGATGGCCAGCCGGTACCGGCCCGGCGGCGGGCAGAGCCTGCTGGGCGGCGATTTCTACGACGTGATCGAGGCGCCCGACGGCTGGGTGCACGCGCTGATCGGCGACGTCTGCGGGCGCGGGCCGGATGAGGCAGCGCTCGGCGTCTGCCTGCGGGTGGCCTGGCGCACGATGGTGCTGGCCGGGCGGCCGATGGACGAGACCATCGGGGCGGTGGAACAGGTCCTGGTGCACGAGCGCCACCAGGACCGGCTGTTCAGCACCCTGTGCGTGCTGTCGGTGGCGCCGGACCGGACCCGCGGCCGGCTGCACCTGGCCGGTCACCCGCCGCCGCTGCTGATCACCCCCGGCCGGGTCAGCGAGCTAGCCGCGCCCGCCTGCCTGCCGGTCGGAATCGGCGCCGCCGAGCAGTGGCCCAGCAGCGAGGTCCGGCTCGGCCCGTCCTGGACCGTGCTGATGTATACCGACGGCCTGATCGAGGGCAAGGTAGACGACGGCCCGGAGCGGCTGGGCAGCGAGGGCCTGATCAGCTGCCTGACCGGCATCCTGCCCGCGCTGCCCGGGGCCGGGCTGCCGGGCCCGCAGCGGGACGAGCGGCTGCTGGACGCGCTCATCGACCGGGTGCGCGGGCTGAACGGCGGCGACCTGGACGACGACCTGGCGATCTTCGCCCTGGCCTGCGCGGCCGGCCCGCCGTGATGACGAGCCTGCCGGAAGTGCCGGACAGCCCGGCCGCGCCCGGTCCGGCCGCGGCCGGGGCACCCGACAGCGGGGCCGGACCGCCTGGCCGCCCGAGACGCCGGCCGGCCCGCGGCTGGCCGCTCGGCCGGACCATCTCGGTCGCCATCGGCGTGCTGGCTGCCTTCTCCCTGGCGGCCATCGTGACCGGCAGCCTGGCCCTGCATGACCTGTCCGCCGCCCGCAGCCAGGTGGTCAGCAAGCTGGACCCGGCCTCCTTCCAGGCCTCGCAGCTCTATGCCGCCCTGCTGAACCAGGAAACCGCGGTCCGCGGCTACGCACTGACCGCGGACCGCTCGTTCCTGGACCCCTACACCCGCGGCATGGCCGCCCAGCGCAGGTCCGCGGCCCGGCTGCGCCAGCTGCTGACGGGCCTGCCGGGCGCGCAGGCCGAGCTCGCTCAGGTAACCGCCGGGTCCGGCCAGTGGCGCACGCAGTACGCGCAGCCGGCCATCGACCAGATCGCCGCGCGCGGCAAGCCGCTGCTCAGCCCGGCCATCCAGCAGGGCAAGGCCGACTTCGACAGCCTGCGCGCCCCGCTGTCCCGGCTGCAGGCGTCGCTGGCCACCCGGCGCCGCGCGGCCGTGGCGTCACTGAGCTCATCGGCCAGGGAGCTGAACGCGGCCTGCATCCTCATCGCGCTCGGCCTGCTGGTGATCGTGACGGCCCTCGCGCTCGGCGCCCGCCGCTCCGTCCTGCGGCCGCTGTCACAGGTCGCCAGCGACGCACGGCGGGTCGCGGACGGCGACTTCGAGCATCAGGTCGGCCGCACCGGCCCGCGGGAACTGCAGGGCGTCGGCGAGGACGTCGAGCTGATGCGCCAGCGGATCCTCCGGGAGCTGTCGGCGCTGCGGGCCAACAACGTCACCCTGGAGGAGCGCACGCTGGACCTGCAGCGCTCCAACGCCGAGCTGGAGCAGTTCGCCTACGTGGCCTCGCATGACCTGCAGGAACCGCTGCGCAAGGTGGCCAGCTTCTGCCAGCTGCTGCAGCGGCGCTACTCCGGGCGGCTGGACGAGCGGGCCGACCAGTACATCGAGTACGCCGTGGACGGCGCGAAGCGGATGCAGGTGCTGATCAACGACCTGCTGGCCTTCAGTCGCGTCGGCCGGTCGATCGAGAGCCGCGAGCTTGTCGACACCGGTGAGGCACTCGGCCAGGCCCGGGCCAACCTCGCCGAGGCCCGCAAGGACGCCAGGGCGGTCATCGACGCCGGGGAACTGCCGGTGGTGCTGGGCGAGCCCGCCCTGATCACGGCGGTGTTTCAGAACCTGCTCAGCAACGCGCTGAAGTTCCGCGGCGAGCAGCCGCCGCACGTGCGGGTGACGGCCGAGCGGGAGGACGGCTTCTGGGTCTTCTCGGTCACCGATAACGGCATCGGGATCCCCGAGGAGTATGCCGACCGCATTTTCGTCATCTTCCAGCGCCTGCATGACCGGGCCGCCTACTCCGGGACGGGCATCGGCCTGGCCATGTGCCGGAAAATCATCGAGTACTTCGGGGGCCGGATCTGGCTCGACACCGCCTATTCTGGCGGATCCCGCTTCTGCTTTACTCTGCCAGCTCGCGTCGAGGAGAATCATGCTGATGATGAATGAGGACGTGAGCCACCGGGCCGTCGATGTCCTGCTCGTGGAGGACGACGAGGGCGACGTCCTGATGACGCGCGAGGCCTTCGCGCATTTCAATATCCGCAACCCGCTGCACGTCGTCGGGGACGGCGACAAAGCCCTGCAGTTTCTGCACCGGGACGGCGATTACTCTGACGCGCCCCGGCCCGGGCTGATCCTGATGGACCTGAACCTGCCCCGCCGGGGCGGCCTCGAGGTGCTCGCCGAGGTCAAGCAGGATCCGGAACTGCGCATCATCCCGGTGGTCATCCTGACCACCTCCCGGGCCGAGGAGGACGTGCTGCGCAGCTACGCCCAGCACGCCAACGCTTACATCAGCAAGCCGGTGGACTTCGAGCGATTCATTGACGTCATCCGCCAGATCGACGAGTTCTTCGCGGTCGTCGAGCTACCGCACTGACGCCGGCTAGCCCGGACCGACGGCGTGCCCGCCGCGCGGGCCGCGGCCGCCGGGCGCGCGCTAGTGGCCTCAGGCTCCGTGCTCACCCTTGCCCGGCAGCGGCCCGGTGCCGGGCAGCCGCGGCGGCTCAGCCCGGGCGTCATGCTCCGAGGCGGCATCCCGCAGCGTCTCGAGGACGGCGGCGAGCGAGCCGCCCGGGCCCGGTATCGGATCGCTGGCCCGATCGGCGGCCGCCGGGCGGTCCCCGCCGCTGTCGGCCTCGCTCCCCCGGCCTGCCGCGCCAGCCACGGAACTGCCGGTCGCGGGACCTACCTTGTCAGACACGTGCATCCTCCCGTCCGGGGCCGCACGAGGCGACACTGCCAGCCGCGCTAGCCTCCGCAGATGTGCGCTACCCGGGCGCACGCAGACAAACATCCCAGCTAGCGCCACTCCGGGACACCGGCGCCACCGTGGTAGCGTGCGAACAGGTGCTTATGACGAAGGCACACTTCTCGCGCCGCCAGGTGTCGTTGCGCAGGTGTGCCCGGGTGCCCGCACCACACGGGGAAGCGCACGCGCTCCTCGTCCGGGATAGCCCGGTTTCTCCAGTTCTGCGCTGACGCGCCAGCACGGCGGTAACTGCCCGCCGAAGGAGCCCCGTCCTGAAAGTTGCCCTTGTCGCCTGGAATGCTGCTCATGTCACGTCCGCCGGATCAGAGCCGGGGGTCATGAACCGCGAGGTCTTCGGCCTCGCCCGGGCCCTGGCCAGCCAGGGCAGTGACGTCACCATCTACGCCCGCCGGGACACCACCCGGCAGCCGGCCCGGCACCGGGTAGCGCCGCGGGTGCTGATCAGGAACCTGGCGGCCGGGCCGTCCGGGCGGCTGCCGGCCGGGGAGCTGAGCCAGCACGTCGCACAGTTTGCTGACAATCTGGCCGCTAGCTGGCGGCGAGACCGGCCGGATGTGGCGCACGCCTACTACTGGACCGGCGGCCTGACGGCGCTGGCCGCCGCCCGGATCCAGCACGTCCCGGTGGTGCAGACCTTCTTCTCGCTCGGCGTCGCCGAGCACCGCCATCAGCTGCCCGACCGCGGGCCCGCCGGCCGGATCCGGCTGGAAACCTCCATCGCGCGCAGCGTGGCCGCGGTCCTGGCCGCCTCCTCGGAGGAGGCGCAGGAACTGTCGGCGCTGGGCGTCCCGAACGACACGGTCCGGCTGGTCCCGTTCGGCGTCGACACCGAGCAGTTCACGCCGAACGGCCCGGTCCAGCCCCGCGGCAAGCGGCCCCGGCTGCTGGCGTTCGGGCCCTTCACCCGGCGGCAGGGCCTGGACACTGCCGTGCGCGCGCTGACTCAGGTACCGCAGGCCGAGCTGGTGATTCTCGGCGGCCCGCCCGGCCGGCAGCTCGAGTTCCGACCCGGGCTACCGCGCCCTGGCCGGGCTGGCCGCCAGTGCCGGGGTGCGCGACCGCATGACCTTCACTGGCGCCGTGGCCTCCGACAAAGTCCCGGCCTGGCTGCGGTCCGCCGACCTCGTCCTCAGCATGGCGTCGCACGAGCCGTTCGGCCTGGCCACGATTCAGGCCATGGCGTGCGGGGTCCCGGTGATCGCCTCCGGCGTCGGCGCCAACCAGGACGCCGTGATCGACGGCACGACCGGGACGCTGGTCCCGGCGGGCCTGCCGCAGCTGCTCGCCCGGCAGGTTCGCGAGCTGCTCGCGTCATCGGTCCGGCGGGGCGCGATGGGCGCCGCCGCGGCGGATCGGGCCCGGTCGCGGTACTCCTGGTTCCGGATCAGCCAGGAGGCGCTATCGGCCTACCGGCACCTGGTGCCGGCGGCCGCCGGATGAGCGGCCAGACACCGGCCGGGGGGGCCGGGGCCAGTCCGTCCCGTAACTCCGCGGCCGGGGTAATTCTCAGGAAAGACAGAGCCAAACCGGCCCCGGCAATCAGGGCGCGGGCTTATTGTCGGGGACAGATTTACCGCAGGAGCGCCCGGACGCGCCAGCTCCGGCATTACGGTTTCGCCGGACATGTCGGACAGACCGCTGACAGCGTGCCTGCCAGGACTTACGCTAGTAAATCTGATCATCTCGAGTCGCTGGGAGTTGTCGTTTTCGGCGAACTGGCTGACCGTGGCGCGCTAGCCCGCGCCCTGCTGCCACCCCTGACGGTGGCCGCGGCGGCGTGGCCGCTGATCCGCAGTCCTCGGCCCCGCGGATGCAGCGCATGAATATTGCGATCGCCCTGATGGCCGCGGCGCTGATCGGCGCCGGGCTGGTCCTGCAGCAGCAGTCCGCCGAGCAGGCCCCCAAGTCCTCCTTCCTGCGGCTGCGGCTGATCACCGAGCTGCTGCATCAGCGCCGGTGGCTGGCCGGAATCGGGATCATGGTGTCCGGGCAGCTGCTGTCGGTGTGGGCCATCGGCCACCTGGAGCTGACGGTCGCCGAGCCGCTGCTGGCCACCAGCCTGCTGTTCGCCCTGCTGCTCGCCGTCCCGCTGACCGGCCAGCGGCTGCGCCGCCGGGAGCTGCTCGGTGCCCTGCTGCTCAGCGGCGGGGTCGCCGCCCTGTCGGTGTCGCGGTCGGTGACCTCGGAGGGCATGCGGTTCGGCTCGGCGCAGTACTGGCCGGCCGCCGCCATCATCGCGGTGATCGCGTTCTTCTTCCTGCGCGCAGGCTGGCGGCGATCCGGCTCGCTGCGCGGGACCTTCACCGGCACGGCGGCCGGCCTGGTATTCGGGATCTCCGATGCCCTGACCCGGCGCACCATGGAGGTCGCCACCGGTCACCCGCTGTCGGTGCTGCTGACCAGCTGGCCCGCCTACAGCCTGCTCGCGGCCAGCATCCTCGGCATCTGGCTGATGGAAAGCTCCTTCAACGCCGCCCCGCTGAACTCCTCCCTGCCCGCCATCACCGCTGCCGAGCCAGTAGCCGGGATGGCCCTGGGCGTCGTGGTCTTCGGCGATGTGATCCGCATCTCGCCGGGGATGATCGCCTTGCAGTCGGCGGGCTTCGCCGCCCTGGTCATCGGCGTCATCCTGGTTGCCCGGGCGCACGTGCTGACCAGCCTGCGCGCGGCGCGCCCCGCGCTGCCCCGGCCGACGCTGCCGCACCTGCCCGCGCCGCCGCACCTGCCTGCCCGCCCGTACTGGCCCGGCTGAGCCAGGCCGCGCAGCAGATTCCCGCCGCGCAGACCCCGGAGGCCTAGCCCGGGCCCCGGGCACGGGTGTAGCAGCTCCCGCGGCGGGTAGCGCCTCCGGAGAGCCGGTTCGCGATCAGGCGCGGTACGGGGGGCCACAGACAGATGGAACGGACGCACTCGCCAGCGGCGGCCACCGGGCCTGACTCGGCCCAGCGAGATCACCAAGGCCCGGCCCAGCCCGGCTGGCTGGAACCAGAGCTCGCCACCCTGACCCAGGACCGGTTCAGCGACCCGGCCTGGCTGTATGAGCGCAAGCTCGACGGGGAGCGATGCCTGGCCTACCGGGACGGCGACCAGGTGCGGCTGCTGACCCGCAACCAGAAGCAGGTCAGCACGACCTATCCGGAGATCGCCACGGCGCTGGCCGCCCAGGCCAGTGCCGACTTCATCATCGACGGCGAGGTCGTCGCCTTCGACGGCCCGGCCACCAGCTTCAGCCGGCTGCAGCAGCGGCTGGGCGTCCGCAACCCGGATGACCAGCTGCAGCGCGCCGTGCCGGTGTACTACTACGTCTTCGACGTCTTGTGGGCTGACGGCCGCGATATCCGGCCGGAGCCGCTGCGCGCCCGCAAGCGCGTGCTGCGCGCCCTGCTGACCTGGCAGGACCCGCTGCGCTTCTCGGTTCACCGCACCCGCGACGGCGAGGCCTACTACGCCCGCGCCTGTGCCAGCGGCTGGGAAGGCCTGGTGGTCAAGCACGGCGACTCGCCCTACCGGGCCGGCCGGTCGCGGGACTGGCTCAAGTTCAAGTGCCAGAACGCCCAGGAGTTCGTCATCGGCGGCTGGACCGACCCCCGGGGCACCCGCACGGGCCTGGGCGCGCTGCTGATCGGCTACTACGACCCCGACGGCCAGCTGGCTTACGCCGGCAAGGTGGGCACCGGATTCGACGAGGCCACGCTGGCCAGCCTGAGGACCGCGCTGGCCGGCGCGGAGCGCCGCACCCCGCCGTTCGGCCGGGGCAGCCTGCCCCGGTCCGGCGTCCACTGGGCCGAGCCCCGCCTGGTCTGCCAGGTGGCCTTCAGCGAGTGGACCGAGGCCGGGCAGCTGCGTCATCCGCGCTACCAGGGCCTGCGCCGGGACAAGGACCCGGCCAGCGTTGTCCGGGAGCTGCCGCGGAAGGGGACCTGACGTGACCATGACCGCTGACCGGCTGACCGACGGCCGCATCACCGTCGAGCTGTCCCACACCGGCAAGGTGCTGTTCCCCGATGACGGCATCACCAAGGGCGACCTGGTGCAGTATTACTTCGGCGCCGCCGCCGCCATGCTGCCCCTGCTGCGGGACCGGCCGCTCACCCTCATCCGCTATCCGGACGGCATTGCCTCCGACGGGGTACTGCAGAAGAACGCGCCACGCTATTTCCCGGACTGGATCACCCGCGCGCCGGTGCCCAGGCAGGGCGGCGGCACCGTGCAGCACGTCCTCGCCGGCAAGCCGGCCACGCTGGCCTACCTGGCCAACCAGGCGTGCGTCGAGCTGCATGCCGCGCTGAGCAAGCGGGACGCGCTGGACCGGCCTGACCAGCTCATCTTCGACCTGGACCCGCCCGACGACCAGCACTTCGCCGACGTGCGGCGAGTCGCCGGCCTGCTGCGCGAGCTGCTCGAGGACGAGCTGGGGCTGACCTGCTTCGTGAAGACCACGGGCGGCAAGGGCGTGCACGTGCACGTTGCCCTGCGACCCGCCGACGACTTCGATGCGACCCGCGCCTTTGCCCGGCAGGCGGCGGACGTGCTGGTCGCCCGGGAACCCCGGCTGCTCACCACCGAGCAGCGCCGGGACAAGCGCGGCAGCCGGATCTACGCCGACATCATGCGCAACGGGTATGCGCAGACGGCCGTCGCGCCTTACTCGGTGCGGGCCCGCCCCGGCGCGCCGGTCGCGACACCGCTGAGCTGGGCGGAGCTGGAGAACCCCCGGCTCAGCCCGCACGATTTCACGATCACTACCGTGCCGGGCCGGCTCGCCGGCCTGGATCGCGGCACCGATCCGTGGGCCAGCATGCCCCGGCGCCGGTACCGGCTCAGCCGGGCCCGCGACAAGCTCAGCCGGCTCACCCGGTAAGCACCCGCAGCCGCGATACCTGCTGCTGGCTCCCGCCGCCCCGGCCGCCCGGCGAACTGGCCGCCCGCGGACCCTGCCCGGCAGTACCAGGCGGCAGTAGGCTGACATAGCTATGACCTGACCGGACATACCAAACGGGGGTGGTAGCGCTCGTGCCGGACAATGCCCGCCGCCGGGAGGCACCGGGCCTGGTCGCGCGCCAGGAACACGGCCATAACGCGATGATGGCGAGCCCGGCAGACACGATGCGGGATATTCAGTCCATTACCGATGCTGCCCTCTCCGCGCTCGACCCGCAGGAGCTCCTGGACGCGCTCGTGGACCGGGCGAAGAAGGCGCTCGACGCTGACACCGCTGCGATCCTGCTGCTGGACAAGCCGTCCGGGCAGCTGATCGCCTCCGCGGCCAGCGGCCTGGAAGAAGAAGTCCAGCAGGGCGTCCGGGTTCCGCTGGGACGAGGGTTCGCCGGGCGGATCGCCCAGGAGGACCAGATCGTGGTCCTGGACACGGTGGATCGCACCAACGTGGTCAACCCGCTGCTGCTGGCCCGGGGCATCCGGTCGATGATGGGCGCGCCACTGCGCGCCGGCGGTGCGGTCATCGGCGTCATCCACGTCGGCGCGCTGACGCCCCGCAACTTCACCGGCCATGACAAGGACCTGCTCCAGCTGGCCGCCGACCGCGCGGCCCTGGCCGTGCAGGCCCTCGACAGCCAGCTGGACCGGGCGGCGGCCGTGGCCCTGCAGCGCAGCCTGGTGCCCGCGGCCCTGCCGCAGATCGGCGGCCTGCAGCTGGCCTCCCGCTACGTTCCGGGCAGCGGCGTGGTGGGCGGCGACTGGTACGACGTATTCAGCCTGCCCGCGGGTCCGGTCTGCGCGGTCATCGGCGATGTCGCCGGCTCTGGCATCCGGGCCGCTGCCATCATGGGCCGGATCCGCAGTGCGCTGCGCGCCTACGCGCTGGAGACCTGCGATCCCGCCGAGATCCTGGAGCGGCTGGATCGCAAGGTCCAGCATTTCGAGCCCGATGCCCTGGCCACCGTCTTGTGCGCCGTGATCAGTCCCGATTCCGGCCTGGTTCAGCTGTCCTGTGCCGGCCACCTGCCGCCCGTCCTGGCGTGCCCGGGACAGCCGGCCCGGCCTGCGGACGTCGCGACGGATCTCCTGATCGGCGTGCCCGGCGGCAAGCCCCGGCGGTCCACCGTCCTGGAACTGCCGCCGGGCGCCACCTTGTGCCTGTACACCGACGGGCTGGTCGAGCGGCGCGGCCAGGTCATCGACGACGGCATCGATGCGCTGTGCGCCGCGATCACCACTACCGAGCCGGAAGCGGCCTGCGCGTCGCTGATGGCTGCCCTGGCCCCCCGCAGCTCGCACATCGATGACATGGCGCTGCTGCTGCTGCGGATGGCACCCGCAAGCTGACCGCGGACGCCTTCTCGCCCGGCCAGCACCAGGCCCGGTTTGCCGTAGCGCGCCACGGGCAGTCACAGCGGGCAGCAGGCAGGGGTGAGAGCGATGAATCGCGTGGAGCGAGCAATCCGGCGGGCCGACGGCACGCAGCAGCGGTTCACGCCAGCCGCGTTCGTCTTCGGCATCGTCAAGAAGTACGGCGACGACAACGGCGGCGTGCTGGCCGCCAACCTCGCGTACTCCGGATTCATCTCGCTCTTCCCGCTGCTGCTGGTCCTGGTCACGATCCTGGGCCTGGCGGCCTCGGTGGACGCGAGCTTCCGGCAGCAGATGATCGGCGCGGTGGCCGGCCAGGTCCCGCTGATCGGGCAGCAGCTGACGGGCAACGTGCACGCGCTGCAGCGCTCCAGCGTGATCGGGCTGGTCATCGGCCTGGCCGGGGTGATCTGGGGCGCGACCGGGCTGGCCCAGGCGGGCCTGTTCGCGATGGCGCAGGCCTGGAACCTGCCCGGCCCGGCCCGGCCCGGTTACCTGCAGCGCCTCGGCCGGTCGCTGGCGTTCCTGGGGCTGCTAGGCGGCGGGGTCGTCGTCACCACCGTGCTGGCCAGCCTGAACACCTACGGCCGCAAGGCAGTGATCTTCGTGGTCCTGGCCGAGGCCGCCGCGGTCCTGGTGAATGCGGGCATGTTCCTGGGCGTCTTCCGCGTGCTCACCCCCAAGGGCGTGCCGGCGCGCGATCTGGTGCCGGGCGCAGGGGTGGCCGGCGTGGCCTGGACCCTGCTGCAGATCCTCGGCACCTTCCTGGTGCACCACTACCTGACCAGCAACTCGCTGTACGGGGTGTTCGCGACCGTCCTCGGCCTGATGGCGTGGATCTACCTGATCGCCCAGATCACCATCTACGGAGCCGAGATCAACGTGGTCCTGACCCGGCGGCTGTGGCCGCGCAGCCTCATCCAGCCGCCGCTGACCGAGGCCGACCGGGCCAGCCTGGCGGCGCAGGCACTGCAGAACCAGCGGCGCGAGGAGCAGCACATCGAGGTGACCTTCGACGACCGGAAGCCGGGAGTCCCCGCGCCGGACAGCACGCCTGAGACTCCCGGGGAGATCTCGCCGCCCGGGCCGGCCGGGGCTCAGGCCAGGCCGCCGGCCTGAGCCACCGAGACCGGCGCGTCGCCCCGCAGGTAGGCCTCGGCAATGAAGTCGGCTTCCCGGTGCTCGGCGACCCGGGCCAGCCCCGGCAGGAGCGCCAGCTCCTCATGAACGCTGTCCCCGCTACGCGGGTACTCGGCCACCGGGTGGCGCCAGTGCACGGCCAGCAGCGTCCCGCCCGGCCGCAGCGTCTCGCGGCACCGGCGCAGCAGGGGCCGCAGCTGATCACCGCCGAAGTAGTACAGGAACTCCGAGATGACAATCAGGTCGAACTGACCCTCTGGCCAGTCTTCCGGCAGTGCCCGCTGCTCGACCCGGACGTTGCCGCACTCCGCCGTCCGCTTCGCGGCCGCTTCCACCGCCGCGGCGGCGATGTCCCACGACAGCAGGCGGTCGCAGCGCCGGGCGAGCTGCGCCGACAGCACTCCGATCGAGCAGCCCGGCTCGAAGGCGTCGGCGTAGCGCTCAGCCGGCAGCATGGCCAGCGTGAGGGCGTACTTGCGCTTCTCATACCACCGGCTGGTGAAGCCCCAGGGGTCTGCTGCGGCGGCATACATCTGGTCGAAGTAATCGGGGCTGATCGTCGTCATGTCCGGGCCTCCACCGGGAAGAGCACTTCGTAGTCGCGGGCAAAGTGCGCCAGGAAGCCGGGCGGCAGCATGGGGGGCTGCCCGCCGCGATCTTCGAGCTGGCTGGCGAAGCAGTGCACGGCCGCCTGCTTCCGGTCGCGGTCCGGCGGCGGCAGGGGCACGCGGCGCGCTGGCCGCCACGGCACGCGAGGGTCGCCGGGCTGCGCCCAGTGCCACATCCATACCGGGTAGAAGCATGCGCGCGGACCGAGCTGGCGGACCGCGGCGCCGACCGCCTCGTGATCGCCGTGCAGATCGCCCTCCCACGGCGCCAGGCACATGTCGAACCCGGTCACCAGGTCAGCTATCCGGGCCGCGATGTCACCGGCCCGGCCGGTCAGCCCGGCATCCGGCAGGCCGAGGCGGATGACCTCGGCTTCGCCGGCGCCCAGCTCACTCAGTGCCGCGCGGGTCTCCTGCGTCCGGCGCCGCGCGAGTGCCACCGGGTCCGGGTGGCCGGGATGGGAGGACTCGCCATCGGTCACGGCGATCAGCCGCAGGCGGCACCCGGCGGCGGCGAGCCGCGCGATGATGCCGCCCGCCCCGAGCACCTCGTCGTCGGGATGAGCGGCCAGGACGACGACGCTGGCCCAGCCGTCGATCCTGGCCTCGGGCAGGGCGGCCAGCGCCGGCCAGGCCCGCCAGCCGGCCTCGCTGGTACCGGCCTCGTCTATCGGGCTGACCGCGGGCACCGTACCGGGCACCGGCCTGCCCTGGCCGCCAGCGCCGGTCACCGGGCCGCCACGGCCGTGCCGAGGGCGCCCAGGTAACTGGAGAATCCCTGCGCGGCCCGCCCGGCGGGCCGCGCACTGGTCAGCACCGGGATGGCCGCCGTGCGGATGATCTGCAGGTGACTGGCGCTCACGGCACGCTGAGCGAGGCCGACGTCCTCTCCGGTTGCCTGCGGCAGCCAGCCGCCCAGAGCCAGGTAAGCGTCGCCGCGGATGCCGAGGTTGGCCCCGTGCACGTGCGGATGGCCGTCGCGCAGGTGATGCCGGGCCAGCCAGGCGGCCTGCACGCCGGGGCTGAGCCCGGTTCCGGGCAGGACTGTGCCCAGGACCAGGTGCGCGCCCTGGCGAGCGTGCCTGATCATGGCGGTCAGCCAGCCGGCCGGTACCTCGGAGTCGGCATCGGTGCTGGCCAGCCACACCTCACTGGCCCGGCTGCCGCGCAGCGCAGCGGCGGCGCCGGCCCGGCGCGCGGCGCCCACGTTCCGGGCGGCGATGCCGACGGGCTGCACGTCAGCAAACCGCCGGGCGACGTCCGCCGTCGCGTCGGTGCAGTCATCCAGCACCACCATGATCTGCACCTGGGTGCTCACGCTGCTGCGGTACAGGCTGCTGCGCGCGGCCGCGATGCTGGCCAGGCACCGGCCGATGGTCGCCTCCTCGTTGGCCGCCGGGACGACCACGGCCACCCGGCGGATCAACCGTCGCTCCCCGGCGCGGCCGCGGGCCCGGCCATCGCGCTGACCGCGGCGCCGAGCCGGGCCAGGTCCCGCTCGGCGTGGTGCTGGCGGACATACAGCTCCAGGTCAGCCAGCCGCCGGGCGTAGTCCTCGTCGAACGCCATCGGCGCGGGGCCCAGCGCGTGCCCGGCCTGCCGGATGGTCCGCTCGGCCGCATCGGCGACCACGGCGCGGACCCGCAGCCCGAGGAGCTGGCCGTCCTTACCCGGCGCCGCGCCGGCGTCGATCAGCGCCGCCCCGCGGCTCAGGGCCGCGGCCGAGGCCCACAAGGCGGCGTCAATGATTCCGGCGTGCAGCGCGGCCAGGTCACCGCCCCGGCTCTCGGCGGCCTGCAGCACGCTGGCCCGCAGGCCGCGCGCTCCCCCGTGCCAGCACGCGGCCACGCCCATCCCGCCCCAGGCAAACCCGGACCGGGACAGGTACCAGCCCGCCTCGCCTACCGGCTCGGCCGGGGTTCCGTCGAACCGCACCGCCACGCTGGTCACGGTCCGCAGCCCGCGGGCCACCCACCGGCCCGGCGGATCCACGGTGACGCTGGGCTCGCGAAGGCCGACCCGAAATAGCCGCCGCTGCTCGCCCTCATGGGCCGTGACCAGCGCGTAGTCCAGCTGGTCGGCCAGCGAGCACCACGGCTTCACACCGGTCAGAACCGTCGTGCCGCCCGTAGGTGAGGCCTCGAGCCGGTGCGGGGCCGCCTCGGCGGCGAAGACTCCCCAGCTTCCGCCGGGCGGCGGCGAGCCGGCCTCGGCCAGGATGGCCAGCGCGTCACTGTGCGCCTCCAGGACGCGGGCCACCGTGAGGTTCCGCTCGGCCACGCCGGCCAGCACCGCCCAGCGCTCGGCTGTCTGGCCGCCGCCCGGCTGTGGCAGCAGCGTGCCGTACTTCGCAGCCAGCCGCAGCGCCGTGCCCGCGTCCTCGCCGGTGTCCGCGCTGGACTCGACCAGCGGCCCGGCCCAGGCAGGCAGGCCTGGCACCGTGCAGGTCACCATGGCAGACCACCCTCCCGTCGAGCCTGCCCGAGATCCGGGCAGGTCAGCTGGTTCAGCCTCCGTGCCCTCTACCGCGGCTCAGCCGGTTTACTCCTCCGCCCTGCGGGAGGCCCGTGCCGGCTAGCTCAGGATGCAGAGCGCAGCAGCCGCAGGACGGCTGCCTCCGCGTTGCCCTCGGTGGCCAGTTCCCCGAACTCGCTGCTGGCGCCGAGCTCGCCCAGGATGCGCGCGATGGTCGCACCGTCCTCGTAGCGGCCGATGACGCGCGGGTCGATGTAGGACGCGCGGGCGACGGCGGGCGTATTGCCGAGGTAGCCGGCTACCTCGCGGACGACGCGCGTCACGGCGCGCTTGCGGGCGCTGTCGGAGCCCGCCCGGGTGGACACGGCCAGGCCGACGGCGGCGAGCACGGTCGCATGCCAGGTCCGGAAATCCTTGACGGTGAAATCCCCGCCCGACAGCTCGCCCAGGTAGGCATTGATGTCGGCCGCCGTCACGTCGTGCGGTCCAGCCGGGGTCCGGTAGGCCAGCAGCTCGCGGCCACCCCAGCGGCGCCGCTTCAGGCTGGCGATGACCGCCAGGACCTGCTCGTCGGCCACGGATTGCTCCCGCTGGATAGCGCCCTTGGCCGGGTACTCGAACACCAGCTCGCCACGCCGGATGGTGACGTGATCACGGCGGATCGTCGCCAGCCCGAATGTGCCGTGCTCAGCGGCGTACTCCTCGCCGCCGGCCCGGAAGAAGCCCAGGTCGACCAGGCGCAGCGCGGCGGCCAGCACCCGGTCGCGGCTCAGCCCGCGGCCGCTGAGCTGCTCGCCGATGGCCTGGCGCAGCCGCGGCAAGACCGCGCCGAACTCCAGCATCCGGTCGTACTTGCGCTGATCCTGTTCCTCGCGCCACAAGTCGTGGTAGCGGTACTGGCGGCGGCCCGCCGCGTCGGTGCCGACGGCCTGGATATGGCCGCCGGGGTCCGGGCAGATCCAGACCTGCTCCCAGGCCGGCGGGATGACCAGGGCCTTGATCCTGGCCAGCATCGGCTTGTCGGTGACCGGCCGGGAGTCCGGGCCGAAATAGCGGAACCCCCGGCCGCACCGCTGCCGGCGGTAGCCCGGCCCCGCCAGGTCACTGCGCGACAGGTCGGCCGGCAATGCGGCGTCGCTCATCGTCATGACGAGTCCTTCCCGGCGCGGGCTGGCCGCCCGCGGCGCACTGCCTGCCTGGTTCCGAGTGCGGCCGCTACCCGGGAACGGCCTGCCTATCCACGGCGGCGGCCGGGCTGGTCAGGCCCGGCGCAGGGCGATGCGGGCCACGTCGTCCTCGCGTGGCCCGAACAGGGCGAGGAGGCGGTCGGCAAGCGCATCCAGGCTCGGATCGCCGGACTCCGTCGCTCCGGTGGTAAGCAGCGGGCGCCCGGCGGCTGACCCGCGGCGAGTACCCGGCCGCCCGCCGGGTAGGCGAGGGCTGGCGGACCGGTACCGCGCGGCCGGCGGGCCACTGCGGGCGGTCATTGCGGTGATAGCCGCCGTCATCCAGTGACAGGGCAGGTGATCAGCGGTTGTTCGACGGATTCCAGCTGAGCTTCATCGATGCGGGAGGCCTGCGGCTGCGCGTCCGGCACGGCGGCAGCGGCCCGGCCGTCCTGCTGGTGCACGGGCATCCGCGGACTCATGCGACCTGGCATCGCGTGGCCCCGGCGCTGGCCGCGGCGGGTTACCGGGTCATCTGCCCCGATCTTCGCGGTTACGGTCAGTCAGCGGCGCCCGGCGACCAGCCTGATCACGCGCAGGCCAGCAAGCGGGCCATGGCCGGCGACCTGCTCGCGGTCATGCAGGCCCTGGGCGAGCAGCAGTTCATCGCCGTGGGCCACGACCGCGGCGGGTACGCCGTCCAGCGGCTGGCCCTGGATCACCCCGCGGCGGTCAGCCGCGTGGTCATCCTCGGCGATGTCCCCATCGGCGAGGCGCTGGCCCGCTGCGACGCCCGGTTCGCCACGGCGTGGTGGCACTGGTTCTTCATGGGGCAGCCCGCCCCGCTGGCTGAGCGGCTCATCGCCGCCGACTCGCGCGCCTGGTATCACCTCAGCGAGAGCCTCATGGGCGCGGAGAACTATGCCGACGCCTGGCAGGCGGTCAGCGATCCCGCCGTGCAGCACGCGATGTGCGAGGACTACCGGGCCGGGCTGGGCCCGGACCGGGCCGCTGATGACGCCGACCGGGCCGCGGGCCGGCAGATCACCGCACCGCTGCTGGTGCTGTGGGGGGACCGGGACGACCTGGCCGGGCTTTATGACAACGACGTCCTCGGCGTCTGGCGGCCGTGGGCGGCCGATCTGTCCGGCGGCGCCCTGCCGGGCGGTCATCACCTGGCGGAGGAGGTACCCGGTGAGCTGGTCAGCGCCCTGCTGACCTTCTTCAGCAGGCCCGCCCGCTAACCGCCCGGACGGCGGCTAGCGCCGGCTAGCGGCCCGCCCTGATCAGCTCCCGCTGCTGACCCGGCCCGTCCCCGGCCTGCCGGGCTGGCTGGTCAAGCTGGGCGCGAACCGCGGCCCGGGCCCGGTGCAGCCGGGACATGACCGTCCCGACCGGCGTGCCCATCAGCCGGGCGGTCTCCCGGCAGCTCAGGCCCGCCACGTCGGTCAGCAGCAGCGCGCGGCGGAACTGGTCCGGCAGCCCGGCGACCGCGGCCGCCACCTCCGGTGCCGGGATCCGGTCCAGCACGATCGTCTCGGCAGGCCGGGCATCGGCCGGCGTCGCGCGGCTCTGATCGATGGCGGGCAGTTCGCCGGGACCGCCGACGAGCAGGATCCGCGGCCCGCGCTGCGCGCGGCGGTAGCCGTTGATGAAGGTGTTGGTCATGATCCGGTGCAGCCAGGCCCGCGGGTGCTCGCCGCCGAACCGGTGGAAGGCACCGCAGGCGCGCATCAGGGTGTCCTGGACCAGGTCCTCGGCATCCTCCGGGCTGCGGGTCATCCGCAGCGCGCGGGAGTACAGCTGGCCGCGGTAGGGAGCGGTCACCCGGTCGAACCGGAGCGCGAGCTCCGGGCTCATCCGGTCGTGCTGTCTCATCTGGCCCTCCCGGGCGGTCGGCGCAGTCCCTGGCATGGCACTCAGCTGCCCCGGAAACGGCGATATATGGGCAGCAGACCCGAGCATGCGCCGCCGGGCCGGGAACCCGCAGCCGGCGGCCCGTGCTCAGGCCTCGCTGACCAGCTCGGTCAGCGCGGGCAGCAGGTCCCGGGCGGCCGTCAGGTCGGCATCCAGCGGCCGGTCGCGCAGCTCCGCCGGCAGTGCCCCGGTAGCCCGCTCGAACGCGGCGCCCAGCCGCTCCCCGGCCGGGCGGATGCCGCGCATCCGCAGCGCCCGGACGGCGGCGACCAGCTCACAGGCCAGCACCAGCCGGTAGGCGGCGCTGACGTCAGTAGTAGCCCGGGCCGACTGGGTGGAGAACCCGGCATGCTCCTCCACGCCGCGGGACAGCACCGCGCTGCCCAGCGCGGCAGGCGCGGCGAGCCGCCGGATGTCGGCGATGGCCGAGTGCGCTACGTATTCCAGGATCATGATGCCCGAGCTCGGCGGCGTGTCTCCGGCTAGGAACGGTGCCATCCCCGTGAAGGCCGGCTCGACCAGCGTGCCCAGCCGCGCCGCGGACAGGGCCGAGGTCTGGAACAGCGCCGCGCGAACGGCGTCCAGGGCCAGTCCGATGTAGGCAGTGTGGAAGTTGCCGTTGTGCCAGACGGTCTGGCCGGCCACATCGACCAGCGGATTCTCCGAGGCGGCGTTGGCGTCGCTGGTCACCGCCTGCTCCGCCTGCCGCACGCTGTCCACCGCCGCGCCGTGCACCTGGGGTAGCGCCCGGTAGCCGTAAGGATCCTGGATCCGGGCCGGTGATCCCGGCTCGGCAGCCAGCAGGCCGCGCAGCGCCGCGGCCACCGCCTCCTGGCCCGGCCGGCCGCGGCCGGCGTGCACCGGGGCGGCGTAGGGCTCGGCGGACGCGGTCACGGCCAGGTGCGAGAAAGCGGCAATCAGCGTGCTGGCTTGCAGCAGGCCGGCCAGGTCGTGACAGGCGACCGCCGCCTCCCCGATCGTGGCCGCGTTGCTGGAAATGAACGCCAGCGCGTCGGCCGAGGCCAGCGTGAACCGTGGCGCGCTGGCCGGACCCGGGCCGGGTCGCGCGGCATCGCCGCCCGGCGGCAGCCAGTCACGCTCGCCGAGCAGGCACAGCGCGGTGGCCGCCAGCGCGGTCAGGTCCCCGGTGCCGATCGCGCCATAGGTCGGGACCGGCACGGCCAGCCCCTGGTTGAGCACGCCGGCCAGCGCGTCCAGCACGCCTGGGTCGACGCCCGACCCGCCCGCCGCGAGCTGGTTGGCCCGGACCACCAGCATCGCCCGGCTCAGCTCGGCGGCGATCAGCGGCCCGCCGCCGCCCGCATGGCTGCGCAGCAGCCGGACCCCGTTGCCGGCCACGCCCGCGGTCGGGACGAGCTGATCCCGGTTGGCACCGACCCCGGTCGTCCGCCCGTATACCGGCCGGGACCGGGTGACCGCGGCCGCCACCCGGGCCGCCGCCTGCGCCCGGGCCCGGCCCGCGGCGCTGACGCCGACCCGGGCTCCGCCCCGCGCCACCCGGGCTACCCGGGCGCAGGTGAGCGACTCGCCATCGAGGATCACCAGCGCCGGGCTCGTCACCCCAGGATCGTAACCACCGGCAGCCCGGTGCCGGCGGCGCGATCACCCTTCCCCGCCGTCCTGCCGCGCCTGGGTCATGCCCGGCGGAGGTGGGCTGGGCGCAATCCTGGGTAGTCCACTGCCATGACGGGCGAGCCCGACCCCAGGAACGAGTCGACAGCGGAACGCGATGACCGCAACCTGGCCGAGCTGCTGCAGGAGCTGCGCGTGGCCGGGCTGGGGGTTCAGGTCCTGTTCGGCTTCCTGCTCGCGATCCCGTTCGCTACCGGGTTCAAGCATCTGGACACCGCCCAGCGCGACCTGTACATCACCACCGTGCTGCTGGCCGTCCTGGCGACCGTGCTGCTGCTGGGCCCGGTCGCCTACCACCGGATCGTCTTCCGCCAGCGGCAGAAAGAGGCCCTGGTCCGCTCGGCCAACATCATGGCCATCCTGGGCCTGGCCGCGGTGAGCCTGGCCATCTGCGCCGCTGTCGCCCTGGTGCTCAGCTACGTCGCCGGGGACCTGGCCGCCATCGTGATCACCGCCATCGTCGGCGGCCTGTTCGCCAGCGTGTGGTTCGCCTATCCCCTAGCCCGCCGCCGCTGACGTGCCGTAAAGCTCCGGGAGGCCGATCAGCAGCACCTGGCCCCGGTCCGCTTCGGCGCGGAGTTCCTCATCGAACCCCGCCCCGGAGTAGCAGGCTGCCGAGGCTCTCGTGAGTGATCTGCCGATAACTCTGGGACCGATCCGCCAGAAATTGAGGCGCAGCCGGGGTGGTGCAGGTGGCAGGGTGAGGCCGTGGTTGCGGATGAGCTGCGCGGCGGGCTGACTGTGCCGGACTGCGTGCGGGACCTGGCGGCGGGCCGGAAGATCTCGCTGGTGTGGGAGAACGTGGTCGGCGGGCTGGCGTTCCTGGTTGGCGAGGGCCCCGATCAGTTCATCAAGTGGGCGCCGGCGGGCGCGCCGCTGGACCTGGCCGCCGAGGCCGCGCGGCTGGCCTGGGCGGGCCGGTACATCCCGGTGGCCCGGCCGCTCGGGACCGGCCGCGACGAGGCGGGCTCCTGGCTGGTGACCACGGTGCTGCCGGGCCGCAGCGCGGCCCAGGAGCCGTGGGCCTCCGATCCGCGCACCGCCGTGACCGCGATCGGCGCCGGCCTGCGTGCCCTGCATGACGCGCTGCCCGTCTCCGGCTGCCCGTTTTCCTGGTCAGCGGAGATCCGGCTGGCCAGCGCGCGCCGCCGGGCGGCCGCCGGGCAGATCGATCCCGCGGACTGGCATGAGGATCACCAGCAGCTGGGCCTGGCCCGCGCCCTGGACCTGCTGGCCGACATCCCGCCCGTCGACCGGCTGGTGGTCTGCCATGGCGACACCTGCGCGCCGAACACGATGCTCGGTGACGATGGCCGCTGGTCGGCCCACGTGGACCTGTCCGACCTGGGCGTGGCCGACCGGTGGGCGGACCTGGCCATCGCGACCTGGAGCACGACCTGGAACTACGGGCCGGGCTGGGAGCGCCCGCTGCTGGATGCCTACGGCACCGACCCCGATCCCGAGCGCACCCGCTACTACCGGCTGCTGTGGGAGCTGGGCGAGTAGGCCGCGGTCAGGGGCCGGCCACGGAGTCGAGCAGGTCGTGGCGGGCCCGGTCGACGGCGGCCAGGATGGCACCGCGCAGGACCGGGCCGCCGCTGACACTGGTCGGCACGACCTGCGGGCGGCACGGGCAGATCCGGCCCACCTCGGCGCCCACCTTGTCGGCCAGCGCGGCGCCGCCGGCCCGGCCGACATCGCCGCCCAGTACCACCAGGCCGGGATCGAGCACGACCGAGATGGCGGCCACGCCGGTGGCGACGCGGCTGGCCAGCTCGGCCACGAAGTCACTGCCGGCCTTGTCGCCGGACTCGGCGGCCGCGACGGCGGCCTGCACCGCCGCGGCGGCGGTGGGCCCGGTGAACCCGTACCCGGCGGCCAGCGGCTGCACGGCCTGGCCGCCGACCAGGGACTGGAAGGCGCCGGTCGCCGGGTGGGTCACGTCCTGCGGCAGCGGCACGCCGGGCACCGGCAGGTAGCCGATCTCCCCCGCAGCCCCGCCCACGCCGCGGTGCAGCCGGCCGCCCAGCATGGTCGCCAGGCCCAGGCCGACCCCGATCCAGACCAGCACGAAGTCGGTGACGCCGGTCGCGGCGCCGACCGCCCGCTCGGCCATCGCCGCGAGGTTGACGTCGTTCTCGATGGTCACCGGGCGGCCCAGCTCGGCGCGCAGCGCATCCAGCACGCCCTCGTGCCAGGCCGGCAGGTTGACCGCCAGCCGCGGGTCGCCGGTGGCCGGGTCCATCACGCCCGGCGTGCCGATCACGAACGCGTGCAGCGCGTCCGGGGACACCCCGGCGGAGGCGCACGCGGTCACCACCGCACCGCGGACCAGCTCGACCGGGTCCTGCGCGCCGCGCGGGTTCACCGACACCTCGGCCACCACGGTGCCCATGACATCGGCCACGCCGGCACTGACCTCGTCGGCCTCCACGTGCAGTCCGGCCACGTAGGCGCTGGACGGCACGACGGCGTACAGCGCGGCGTTCGGGCCGCGGCCGCCGGCCAGCTCCCCGGCCACGCTGACCAGCCCGCGCTCCTCCAGCCGGGACAGCAGCTGCGAGGCCGTCACCTTGGACAGCCCGGTATGCGCGCCGAGCTGCGCGCGAGTCAGCGGCCCGCCCGTCAGCAGCAGCTCCAGTGCGGCCCGGTCGTTCAGCTC
Source organism: uncultured Actinomycetota bacterium (assembly GCA_963780555.1). Taxonomy (GTDB): domain Bacteria; phylum Actinomycetota; class Actinomycetes; order Streptosporangiales; family Streptosporangiaceae; genus DASUBV01. Next base: position 4,051,006 of record CAWACD010000002.1, read on the forward strand.
GCGCAGCAGGCTCGGCGTCCCCGGCCGTCGCTCCATGCCCACCCCTCCACCACCCTGGTCCCGTCCGGCGCACGCGCGCCGGGGCAGCGGCCCTGGTCACAAGAGTGCCAGGACGCGCACTGTGTCTCAATATGGCAACAGCATCTATCTTACAGGAAACTTTCCTGTTAGTTTCTGCCCAGATCGTGTCCAGGCCGCTACCGGCAGGTTCCAGCGAGGAGAGGCCGAGCCCACCGCCCGGCCTCGCACCAGCGTAGGGGCCAGCCTGCCGACCAGCGCGCCCGGGCCGGAGCCGCCCGCCCGGCGGGCGTGACTCCGCGACAGGCAGAGCCGGGAAGGGAGATCGGGCAGTGAACTTCACCAGATCAGCGGCCGCGGTCGGGGCCGCTGTCGCGCTCGCGGGAGCAGCCGTCGCCGGCTGCGGTTCGAGCAGCTCAGGCGGATCGAGCTCGGCCGCGCCGGCCAAGCTCGTCGTGTGGCGGATGGGCGCCTCAGTCCCGTCCCAGGTCACCTGGATGAACGGCGTCGTCAAGCAGTTCCACAAGCAGTTCCCCGCCTACGCCAAGACCAAGGTCGTGGTCGACTGGATCCCGTGGGGCAACCGGACCACGGACTGGACCAACGCCCTGACCAGCGGCAAGGGCGCGCCCGACATCACCGAGCTGGGCAACACCGACACGCCGGGCGTGGCCTCCCAGGGCGCGCTGGCCGACGTCACCACTGAGGTCAAGAGCTGGTCGCCCGGCTCCGGCCTGATCGCCGGCAACCTGGCCAACGACACGATCAGCGGGCAGCACTACGCCGTGCCGTGGTTCGGCGGCGTGCGCGGCATCTGGTACCGCAAGGACCAGTTCGCCAAGGCCGGCATCACGGCGCCGCCGGCCACCTGGGCCGACCTGGTCAAGGACGCCAAGCTGCTGATGAAGAAGTACCCCGGCACCTACGGCCTGGGCGCGCCCAGCAACTTCACCAACGGGATCGTCAGCTACATCTGGGGCGCTGGCGGCCAGGTGGCGGTGCAGCAGGGCGGCAAGTGGGTGGCCGAGCTGACCAGCCCGCAGGCCGAGGCCGGCCTCAAGTTCTACGCCGACCTGCTGCTCACCGAGCACGTCTCGCCGGCCAAGTACATCGGCCAGACCGAGCTGGGCGCGCCCGGCGCGACCTCCGGCGGCTCCAACGAGGACTTCGCCAAGGGCACGCTGGACATGTACATGGACGGGCCGTGGGCCAAGGCCTCACTGGAGGCGGTCAGCAAGAAGTACGAGAGCCAGTGGGCCTCGTTCCCGATCCCCAGCCAGAACGGCCCGAACCCGGCGCCGGCTTTCTCCGGCGGCTCTGACCTCGGCGTCTGGGCCAAGAGCCCGAACAAGACGGCGGCCTGGGACCTGATCACCGTCATGGACAGCCCGGCCAACGCGACGACGTTCGCCAACGCCCAGGGCTTCTTCCCGGAGTTCACCGCGCAGCTGTCCAGCGGGGTGTACACCTCCAGCCCGGTCATGTCCGGGTTCGCCAAGGCCGCCGGCTACACCCAGATCTCGCCGCTCAACTCCAAGAACTGGGCGACCGCCGACGCGACGGACGCGATCATCCCCGACATGATGAAGGCCCTGATGCAGGGCGCGAACTTCAGCTCGACGGTCGCCAAGGCCAACACCGAGCTGCAGAACGTGCTCAACACCGGCAAGAAGTCCTGACCGGCTGAGCCGGCTGACCTGCCGGTCCTGACGGCCGGAGATCCGGGCCGTCCGCGTGCCACACCCCCCCTGGTGCGCGGCCGGCCCGGATCGCCTGCCCGGGCCACCCTCGTTACTGATCAACGCAGCGGTCGCGGTGGCCGGCGGGCGCGGGCCTGCCAGCCCCAGAAAGGGAGCTGACCAGTGGCCGACACCGTCCAGCGCCGGACGCCGGCCCGGCCCGCGGGCCAGCGCCTGGCCGCCCGCCCTGGCCGCCCCGGCCGGGGCGCGGGCAGGCGCGTTCATCCGGCGGCACAAGATCGCCCCCTACCTGCTGCTGCTGCCCGCCCTGGCCGGGATCGCGCTGGTGCTGCTGTGGCCGCTAGCGCAGGTCGTGATGTTCTCCTTCCAGAACTACGGGCTGCCGCAGCTGACCGGGGCCGCGCCCACGCAGTGGGTGGGCCTGGGCAACTTCACCACCACGCTCAAGGACCCCGAGTTCTGGCTGTCGCTGCGGACCACCGTGCTGTTCGCGGCCGTGGTGGTGCCGCTGACGCTGATCACCGGCACGGGGGTCGGGCCTGCTGCTGAACCGGCTGGGCCGCAAGATGGCGGCGTTCGTGTCCGGCGCGGCCCTGCTGGCCTGGGCCACCCCGCCGACGGCCGGCGCGGTGCTGTTCTACTGGCTGTTCAACCCCGACGGCGGGCTGGTCGACTGGGGCCTGTCCAAGCTGCCGCACTGGCTGGTCGGCACCACCAACTGGGCGCAGTACAACTGGACCACGACCGGGGCACTGCAGGCCTACACGGTGCTGACCATCCTGGTGCTGTGGACCTCGTTCCCGTTCATCGCGGTGACCGTGCTGGCCGGGCTGAAGACGGTCCCGGCCGAGCTGTACGAGGCGGCCTGGGTGGACGGGGCGAGCCGCCGGCGCGTGTTCTGGCGGGTCACCTACCCGCTGCTCAAGCCGATCTTCCTGGTCCTGCTGCTGCTGTCGGTGATCTGGGACTTCAACATCTTCACCCAGACCTTCCTGATCACCGGGTTCCCGGCTAACCAGAACGAGTTCAACCTGTCGCTGTACATGTACGGCAAGGCATTCGGCTTCCCGCCCAGCTACGGGCTGGGCGGCGCGCTGGCGCTGATCTTCACCCTGATCCTGCTGGTGATCACGGTCGGCTACGTCCGCGCCTCGGTCCGGCAGGGGGCGCTCTCATGACCGGGATCACGATGTCGCCGCCCGCGGGCCGGCAACCGGGCCGAACTCGCGGGCGCGGGCGGCCCGGCGGGCCCGCGCCGTCAGCCGGAACGGGTTCGGGCTGATCATCGCGCTGGTCACGCTGTTCCCGATCTTCTGGATGGTGTCGACCGCGTTCAAGCCGTCGCAGGAGATCTACTCGCTGACGCCCAGCCTGCTGCCCGCCCACCCCACGCTGGGCAACTTCAGCAACGTGATCAGCGGGCGGGCGTCGGGCATCGGCTCGGTATGGCTGTTCTTCCGCAACAGCCTGACCGTCACGCTGGCCACGGTCGTGATCGCCTCGGTGATCTCACTGCTGGCCTCGGTAGCGGTGGCCCGGTTCCGGTTCCGGCTGCGGGCCTCTTCCTGGTCATGCTGCTGATCGTGCAGATGATCCCCGGCCAGGCGCTGATCATCGCGCTGTTCGTCGACTTCAACAAGCTGGGCCTGCTGGAGAACCTGGGCGGCCTGGTCATCGTCTACGCGGCCCAGGCGCTGCCGGTGTCGATCTGGATGCTGCGCAACTTCGTGGCCACCGTGCCGAAAGAGCTAGAGGAGGCCGCTGCCATCGACGGGGCATCAGCGACCGCGGATCTTCTGGCGGATCCTGTTCCCGCTGGTCATGCCCCGGGGCTGGTCGCGACCAGCATCTTCTCGTTCATCACCGCCTACAACGAGTTCATCGTGGCGCTGACCTTCCTGGGCCAGGCGCACTCGGACTTACACGCTGCCGATCTACGTGACCTACTTCTTCGGCCGCGGCGGCGCGCAGTGGGGCCCGATCATGGCCGCCTCCACCCTCTACACGGTGCCGGTGCTGATCTTCTTCATGCTCGTCCGGCGCCGCCTGGTCGGCGGCCTGGTGGCCGGGGCGGTGAAGGGATGAGCGCCGCCGCTGACGCCGACCCGCAGCTGGGCCGGCTGGCCGACGCCGTCCTGATCCCGCCGTTCGGCGGCCGCGGTGCCGCCGTGGATGCCTGCCGCGCTGAGCCGGCGGGCTGGCCGGCGTGACGCTGTACGGGCTGAACATCGACTCCCCCGAGCAGCTGGCCATGCTGACGGCGATGCTGCGCGCCGCGGGCGCCGAGCCGGTCATCGCCATCGACGAGGAAGGCGGCGACGTCACCCGGATCGCGCACCGGCGCGGCAGCCCGTACCCGGGCAACGCGGCGCTCGGCGCCATCGACGACGCCGGGCTGACCGAGGCGGTGTACGCGGCGCTCGGCGCCGACCTGGCCGCCCTCGGCATCAGCCTGGACCTGGCGCCGGCGGTGGACGTGAACACCGCGGCGGACAACCCGGTGATCGGCACCCGGTCGTTCGGCTCGGACACCGCCCTGGTGGCCCGGCACGCCGCGGCGGCGGTCACCGGGCTGCAGTCGGCCGGCGTGGCGGCCTGCGCCAAGCACTTCCCCGGCCACGGCAGCACGCAGCTCGACAGCCACCAGGAGCTGGCCACGGTCGACGCCTCGCTGAGCCTGCTGGCCGAGCGCGACCTGCCGCCGTTCGTCGCGGCCATCGCGGCCGGGGTCCGCGCCATCATGCCCGGCCACCTGCGGGTGCCCGAGCTCACCGGCGACCTGCCCGCCTCGCTGTCGCCGGCGGCGCTGACCGGGCTGCTGCGCGGCGAGCTGGGCTTCACCGGGGTGATCGTGTCAGACGGCCTGGAGATGCGCGCCGTCGGCCGACGTGTACGGGATCCCGGAGGCGGCGGTACGGGCCGTGCTGGCTGGCACCGACCTGCTGTGCCTGGGCCGCGATCAGGACCAGCACATGTACGCGCGGGTCCGCGCGGCCGCTGGTGGACGCCGTGCGGTCCGGCCGGATGCCGGCGAGCGGCTGGAGGAGGCCGCGGCCCGGGTCGCCGGCTGCGCGACTGGACGGCCGCGGCCGGCCGGGCGGCGAGCGCAACGGGGGCGCGGAGATCGGCCTGGCCGCCGCGCGCCGTGCGGTCCGGGTGGACGGCATGCCGCAGCCGCTGCACCGGCCGTTCGTGGTCGAGGTGGTCCCGCCCGCCAACATGGCCGCCGGGACGGTGCCCTGGGGCCTGGGCTCCTGGGTGCAGGCCGACAGCCTGCGCCGGCTCAGCACGGGCACCCCGGCCGGCGGCATGGCCAGCTCGATCGTCGGCCCTGCTGGCCGAGGCGGCGGGCCGCTCGCTGGTCATCGTGGTCCGTGACGCGCACCGCCATCCGGCGGCGGCCAGCATCGCCAGCGCGATCCTGGCGGCCCGGCCGGACGCGGTGGTGGTGGAGATGGGCCTGCCGGTCTGGCGGCCGCCCGCGGGGCTGTACCTGGCCACCTTCGGGGCGGCCCGGACGAGCAGCCGGGCGGCCGCCGAGGTCCTGGGCCTGGCGGCGCCCGGCCGCTGAGGCCGCGCTGATCCGGTCCGGGTGCACCAGTCGGACGCCGTTTACCTGCATAATGCTTGGCATGCGTTTGTCCGCACGTGCCGATTACGCCCTTCGTGCCGCGATCGAGCTCGCCGCCTCTGGTGGCGGCCACGTAACGGCCGACCAGCTCGCCCGCAGCCAGGCCATTCCGGGGAAGTTCCTGGAGGCGATCCTGACCCAGCTGCGCCGGGCGGGCCTGGTGCGCAGCCAGCGCGGCCCGGACGGCGGCTTCTGGCTGGCCCGGCCCGCGAAGCGAGATCTCGCTGGCCGACATCATCCGGGCCATCGACGGGCCGCTGGTCGGGCGTGCGGGGCGAGCGTCCGGAGAACCTGGGCTACATCGGCGCCGCTGAGCCGCTGCAGACGGTATGGATCGCGCTGCGCGCCAACGAGCGGGCCATCCTGGAGGACGTCAGCCTGGAGCACATCGTCAGCGGGCAGCTGCCCGACGAGGTCCGCAAGCTGGCGGAGAATCCCGGCGCCTGGGAGTAGCCCGGCACCGGCTGAGCGCCGCTGAGCAGCCGCTGAGCCGCCGGGCGGTCGCTAGGCCCGGACAGCACAGAGCCCAGCCGAGGCTGGGCTGTGAAGCGGGCTAGACGGAGCGCGGATGCCCGGATCCTGACTAGACGGGCACCATGTTCGTGATGTCGCGGATCCGCTGGAACTGGGGCGCCGGATACCGGGAGCTGGGACTGGTCCAGTGACCGGCTCGGCTCGGAGATGATGCTCGCGGTCCGGCTGGCGGACGGTGATCTTGCGCTGGCGCGGCCAGCGGCAGCCGGGCGCCCGCCGGGCACCGGCACCCGGCGCGCGGCCGCGGCGGCCGGGGCCGGCCGAACGGCGCCGCGGCCGTCGTGGCTGGCGGGCCGGGGCGCGGGCGGGCCGTCGAGCGCGGGCTCAGGCGGCCGTCGGGGCGACCGGGCCGGCGTAGACCGGCTCGTTCTGCAGCTCGGCCAGGGCGAAGCTGTCGGAGACCTCGCGGAGCACCTGGGACAGCGGCGCCCCGAGCGCCCCGCAGATCGACGCCAGCAGCTCCGAGGACGCTTCCTTCTGCCCGCGCTCGACCTCGGACAGGTAACCCAGCGACACGCGTGCGGCGGCGGACACCTCGCGCAGAGTGCGGCCCTGACGGAGACGCAGTCGCCGAAGCGCATCGCCAAGCATGTGACGAAGCAAGACCATCGTCGCACTCCCTCCTGGGCCTACCCTGACTCCTCCACCGTACCTGTCCTTACGGACAGTTCGGGAGAGGGTATAACTGCGTGTTCGGCTCTGTAACGCTGTAATCAGACTACGTCTTCCCGCAGGGCGACCGATCAGCAGGCCCAGGACGCTCTCCACGGTGGCCGCGCCGGATCGCGTCCCGGTCGCCCGATCAGGGCCAGTTGCCGGGAGGCCGGCCCGCCCGGCCGGCCACCGCGACGAAGACCATGCCGACCGGCTTGCCCTCGGCCGGATCGGGCCCGGCGACGCCCGTGGTGGCCACCCCGATGCGTGGCGCCGAGCCGGTCCCGGGCTCCCTCGGCCATCGCCTCGGCCACGCGCCGGATGCACGGCGCCATGGCGTTCTAGCAGGTCATCGGGCACGCCGAGGAGGGCGGCCTTGAGATCGGTGGCGTAGGCCACGACGCCGCCGCGGAAGGCGGCGGAGGAGCCGGGGACGCTGGTGAGCGCCGCCGCCACCAGCCCGCCGGTCAGCGACTCGGCCGTGGCGACCGTCTCGTCCGCGCGCGATCAGCAGCCCGATGGCGGTGCCGGCCAGCGCCGCGATCCGGCGGCCTGCGCGCCGTCATGACGCATCCTCCGGCCCGCCGCGGCCGGCCCCGGCCGCGGCCGCCCGGTGACGTCCGGTGCGCGCGCCGGCGCACAGAATCCGGCTTCGCTTGGCGCTGAATCGCCGATAGCTGAATCCGCCCGGTCCGGTCCCCGGCTGCACCAGCCGACCGGGCCGACCGGCTGCCAGACCGGCTCCGGCGCGCGCGCGGCGGACGGGCCAGCGGCCGGGGCGGGGCGGCCGCCGCGGGCGGGCCAGCGGCGGGCGCGCCCGGCGCGGGCGCCGCCGGGCGGGTCGCGGCGCGGGCGCCAGGCCGTGCGGGACGGCCCGGTGCAGCTGGATGGCCCGGACCGTGTAGTCGACTCCGGTCGCCAGCGTCACCACGACGGCCGCGCCCATCAGCACCCGCCGCTCCACCGGGACGTCGCCACGGCAGGATGTACAGGCTGATGGCGATCACCTGGAGCAGCGTCTTGAGCTTGCCGCCGCGGCTGGCGGCGATCACGCCGCGCCGGATGACCCAGAACCGCAGCGCGGTGACGGCCAGCTCGCGGGCCAGGATGACGATCGGTGACCCACCAGGCCAGCTCGCCCAGCGCGGACAGGGTGACCAGGGCCGAGCCGGTCAGCGCCTTGTCCGCGATCGGGTCGGCGATCTTGCCGAAGTCGGTGATCAGGTTGCGCCGCCGGGCCAGCTCGCCGTCCGGCCAGGTCGGTCACCGACGCCACCGCGAACGCCGCGAACGCCGCGGTACCGGTAGCCGGTCCCGCCCTGCGACCAGGAAGCCGACGCACACCGGCACCAGCGGCAGCCGGGCCACGGTCAGCGCGTTGGCCACGTTCAGCAGCCGCGGCGCCGCGGCGACCGCGCCGCCCCGGCCGCCCCGTTCCCCGGCGCTCCGGGGCCGGCCTGGCTCAATGCGGTCCCGCGGCCAGGACCCGGACGGCCGGGCCGCCGGCACCGGCGCCGGCGGCCGGGCAGCCGGTCAGGTCGACGCCGTCGGAGCCGGTCACGGTCACCCGGACCAGGTCGCCGACGGCCAGCGCCGCACGCCGCGTCCGGCCCGGCACCGGGCACGCTGACCTCGGTGGTGCCGTCGACCTCAGGCGCCTGGTGCGGCGCCGCGGCCCAGGTAGCGGCCGCTCGCCCAGGTCCTCGTCGATCAGCACGTCCACGACCTCGCCGATCCGGTCGGCGGCCCGCTGGGCCATCAGCTCGTCGGCCAGGTCGGCCAGGTCGGCGACCCGGCTGGCGACCTCGTCCTCCGGCAGCTCGCCGGGCAGGTCGGCCGCCTCGGTGCCGTCCTCGGCGGAGTAGCCGAAGACGCCGATCGCGTCCAGCCGGGCCTCGGTCAGGAACTCGCTGCAGCTGCCTCGACGTCGTCCGGCGTCTCGCCGGGGAAGCCGACGATGAAGTTGGAACGGATGCCGGCCGCCGGGGCCAGCTGCCGGATCTGGTCGATCAGGCCGCAGGAACCGCTCGCCGTCGCCGAACCGGCGCATGGACCGCAGCACCGTGCCCGCTGGCGTGCTGGAACGACAGGTCGAAGTACGGCGCCACGCCCGGCGTGCCGGCCATGACCTCGACCAGGCCCGGCCGGACCTCGGCCGGCTGCAGGTAGCTGACCCGGACCCGGGCGATGCCCGGGACCGCGGCGAGCTGCGGCAGCAGCTTCTCCAGCAGCCGCAGGTCGCCCAGGTCCTTGCCGTAGGAGGTGGAGTTCTCGCTGACCAGGTACAGCTCGCGGGCGCCGTGCGCGGCCAGCCAGCCCGCCTCGGCGACCAGGTCGGCAGCCGGGCGGGAGACGAACGCCCCGCGGAACGCCGGGATGGCGCAGAAGCTGCACCGCCGGTCGCAGCCCGAGGCGATCTTGAGCGGCGCCGCCGGGCCGCCGCCGAGCCGCCGCCGCATGACCCGCGGGCCGGAGGCCGGCGCCACGCCGGGCGGCAGGTCGGGAATGCCGGCGCCGCGGCGCAGCCGGCGGCTGGCCCGGCCACCGTGCCGTGGCCGGGCAGCGGCGCCCCGCCGGCCGCCGGCCGCGCGGCCGGGGTCAGCGGCAGCAGCTTGCGCCGGTCCCGCGGCTCGTGCGCCTGCCAGCGCCGGCCCGCCACCACGTCGTCCAGCCGGTCGGCGATATTGCCGTAGTCGTCGAAGCTGAGGACCTGAGCCTCGGGCAGCGCCTCGGCCAGCCCGGAGCCGTACCGCTCGGCCAGGCAGCCTGCCGCGACCACCGCGGCGCCGCCCCCGCGGCGCCCAGCAGCTCGTCGATCGAGTCCTGCTTGGCGGCCTGGATGAACCCGCAGGTGTTGACCAGGACGACGTCCGCGTCGTCTGCGCCTCGGCCAGCGTCCAGCCCGCCTGCTCCAGCCGGGCGGCCAGTTCCTCGGAGTCGACCTCATTCCGGGCGCAGCCCAGCGTGACCAGGCTGACGCTGCGCCCGCGCCGCGCTCGGGCTGCCTCGCGCGCGGTAGAGCATTCTGGCTCGACGACACACCGGCAGACTACGGTAAGCGCCGCCGGTGCCAGCGCACCAGCAATGCCGCCACGCCATGGCCGGCCAGCTAGCCGGTGGTGCTCGACGTGCCGGTCTTGCCGCTGTTACTCGCCTTGCGCGGTTGCCGCTGGCGGCCGCCGACGGGTGCACGTCAGCGTGACCGGCGAGCGCCGGGCTCGGCTGCCGGGTCTTGCCGTTCACCTTCAGCGTCACGGCGCCCGGGTTGCCGAGCAGCAGGCTTCACCGTGTGGTGCTCGGTCCACGTCTTCGACGTCCCGGCCGGGAGTCGCCCGCTGATAGATCGGCTGGCCGGCGGGCGTCGTCAGCTCCACCCAGCAGTCCTCGCTGGCCGCCCGGACCGTGATCACGATGTGGTGCTTGTGGTGCTTGCCGACCGTCGTGGTGTCGGAGGCCGGCTTCTTCTGGCCCGCGCCGCCGGCATCACGCGGATGCGCGGTGCCGGCTGGCCGCGCCGGTGGCTGACGGCCGCCGGGCTGGCCTTGGCCGGCGCCGGACAGGAAATGGTAGGTGGCGATGCCCACGATCGCCGCGAGGGCGACCAGCATGGCCAGGCTCCAGTTCGGCCGCCGCCGTTCCTTGATCTTGATCGGCGTGGACGGCTCGAACACGTCAGCCGCGGTGATGGCCTCCGGGGCGCCCTGCGTGGCGTCGTACTCGCGGATCAGCGGCTCGGGCTCGGCGCCGACCGCCCGGGCGATGCTGCGGATGTGCCCGCGCGCGTAGAAGTCGCCCCCGCAGGCGGAGAAGTCGTTGCGCTCAATCCCCCGGATGATCGTTTCTCGGATACAGGTCCGCTGGCTGACCTGCGTGATCGTGAGCCCAGTCTGGCGGCGTGCCTCGGCCAGGGCGTCACCGATACTCACTCGGCGCCTCCACTGCTCTCCTGGCACTGCAGCCGGCCCGGGGGTGCGGGCGCGTGCCGTCTCGTTCCCACGTTCCCGTAGAGGGAACGGTCACTAAGTGTAGACACGCAATTACCTTCCGGCGAGGACCGGCGCGGTTCTGTCGCTTCTTCCTCAAGTCTCTCGCGACCCCTGAAAACTGCCAATTCCCCCGGAACGGATCGCTCCGCCGCGCAGCGAGGCGAGCAGGCCGGGCAGGTCGTCGGGGCGGACCAGGACGTCGCTGGCCTTGGAGCCCTCGCTGGGCCCGACGACGCCCCGGCTCTCCATCAGGTCCATCAGCCGGCCCGCCTTGGCGAAGCCCACGCGCAGCTTGCGCTGCAGCATCGAGGTCGACCCGAACTGGGTGCTGACGACCAGCTCGACCGCCTGCGATCAGAGCAGGTCCAGGTCGTCGCCGATGTCGGCGTCGATCTCCTTCTGCTTGCCCTCGGCCGGGACGACGTCCTCGCGGTACATCGGGCTCCATCTGCTTCTTGCAGTGGGCAACGACCTCGCGGATTTCCTTCTCGCTGACGATACGCGTTCTGCAGCCGGATCGGCTTGCTGGCGCCCATCGGCAGGAACAGCGAGTCGCCCTGGCCGACCAGCTTCTCGGCGCCGGGCTGGTCCAGGATGACCCGGCTGTCGGTCAGGCTGGAGGTGGCGAACGCGAGCCGGGACGGCACGTTGGCCTTGATCAGCCCGGTCACCACGTCCACGCTGGGCCGCTGGGTGGCCAGCACCAGGTGAATGCCGGCCGCCCGGGCCAGCTGGGTGATCCGGACGATGGCGTCCTCCACGTCGCGCGGCGCGACCATCATCAGGTCGGCCAGCTCGTCCACGATCACCAGCAGGTAGGGGTAGGGCACGTAGACCCGCTCGCTGCCGGGCGGCGCGGTCAGCTCGCCCGGCCCGGACCGCCTTGTTGAAGTCGTCCATGTGCCGGAACCCGGAGGCGGCCAGGTCGTCGTAGCGGCGGTCCATCTCGCCGACGACCCACTGCAGCGCGTCGGCGGCCTTCTTCGGGTTGGTGATGATCTGCGTGATCAGGTGCGGGATCCCGGCGTAGGCGGCCAGCTCGACCCGCTTGGGGTCGATCAGCACCATCCGGACCTCCTCGGGCGTGGCCCGCAGCAGCACCGAGGTGATCACGCCGTTGATACACGTGACTTGCCCGCGCCGGTCGCGCCCGCGATCAGCATGTGCGGCATCTTGGCCAGGTTGGCCACCACGGTCCGGCCCTCGACGTCCTTGCCCAGGCCCACCACCATCGGGTGGTGGTCGGTCTGCGCCACCGGCGAGCGCAGCACGTCGCCCAGGCTGACGATCTCCCGGTCGGTGTTGGGGATCTCCACGCCGATGGCGGACTTGCCGGGGATCGGCGACAGGATCCGCACGTCGGCGCTCTTCACCGCGTAGGCGATGTTCTTGGTCAGCTGGCGTGACCCGCTCGACCTTCACCGCCGGGCCGAGCTCGATCTCGTACCGGGTCACCGTCGGCCCCCGGGTGAACCCGGTGACCTGGGCGTCCACCTCGAACTGGTCCAGCACCACGGTCAGCGCCTCGACCATCGCGTCGTTGGCGCGGGTCCGGGCCTTCGGCGCGCTGCCCGGCTTGAGCAGCGCCGTGGGCGGCAGCGTGTAGGTGGCGTCGCTGGAGCCGGCCAGGGTGAGCTGCTCGGGCTTCGGCGCGGCTTCGCGGCAGCCGCGGCGCCGCGCGGCGGCCCCGGCGTCGGCCGCGCCGACCCCGGCGGTGCCGGGCTCTTCCAGCGGCGGCCACGCCGCCCGGCACGGAGAGGGCCGCCCGTTGGGCAGCCCGGCTCGGCGCTGACGGCGGCGCGCGCCGGGACCGGCTCGGCGGCCACGGCTGTCGGCGGCGGCGCCCTCGGCGGCGGCTGCCTTGGCCGCCCCGCTGGCCGCGCGGCACCGAGCCGCCCAGCAGCGGCGTGTCGTAGGGCTGCTCGTGGTCGCCGGCCTCGATGGCCGCCAGCCGGCGGGCCTGGCCCCGGCTCAGCTGACGCCGGGCGACCGGCTGACCATCGGGGCCGGCCTCGCCCTCGGCGTCGCCATCTTCCGGCACGCCCCGGCTCGCACACGTACCCGTGCAGCTCGGCCAGCCGGCCCGGCACCTGGTGCAGCGGCGTGCCGGTGATGACCAGCAGGCCGAAGCCCGGCCACCGCGGCCAGCACCGGCACCGCGGCCCACTTGGTGACCAGGTGCACCAGCGGCGCCGAGGCCAGGTAGCCGATCAGGCCGCCGGCCGAGCGCATCGCCGCGCCGCCGTCCGCCGGGCCCGGCGTGCCGCTGGCGATGTGGATCAGGCCGAGCGCGCCGACCAGCAGCGCGGTCCAGCCGATCACCATCCGGCCGGTGTCGGCGTTGCCGTCCGGGTGCCGCAGGAAGCGGATGGCCAGCAGCAGCAGCAGGATCGGCACCGTCCAGGCGCCTGAGCCGAACGTTCCCAGCATCACGGCGGTCAGCGGGTTGCCGATCACGCCGAGGTGCCACCAGATGGCCGCGGCGGTGACGAATGGCCGCGCACAGGGCCAGCAGCCCCGACGCCGTCGCGGCTGGTGCGCCGGGTCCAGGTCACGGGCGCTGCTGCCGAAGGCGCGGGCCAGCGTGCCGACCGTGGCCGCCAGCGCCATCCAGATGCCGCCCAGCGCGGCGACCAGCCAGCCCAGCAGGATCATCAGCGGGTTCGGCGGAGGCGGCGGGCGGCGGGCGGTCCCCCGCCTGGCCCTGGTGCCGGACCGCGGCCGCCCGGAGCTGCGCGTGTAGGGCGAGGCGGTCCCGCGCCCCGACCGGGCGCTGGTCTTCTTCGTGCCGCCAGAGGTCTTAGCCCGGCCGCTGCTTCCGGTGCTGCCCGTGCTGGCCGAGCGCGGGCGGCTCGTGCCGGTGCGCGGGCGTGCTGCGCTCTTCGGCGCACGAGTCGCCATGCTGCCCACCGTAGCCAGCGATGCTGCCGTGACCTAATACATATGCGCGCGTGTCGCGCGAGAGGCGGCTATGCCCGGGCCGCACAGGCGCCGGCTATGCCCGCGCTTCGCGCGCCGCCGGGCCGGTCGAGCCGCGCACCACCAGCTCCGGCTCGAACAGCAGCTCCTCGGGGTAGGCGGCGATGCCCTCCAGCTGGCTGACCAGCAGCGCCACCGCCGCCTTGCCCATCGACTCGATCGGCTGGCGGACCGTGGTCAGCGGCGGGTCGGTGCAGTTCATGAAGGCCGAGTCGTCGTAGCCCACGACAGAGACGTCGCCGGGAACCGTGAGTCCCGCCCGCCGCACGGCCCGCACCGCGCCGAGCGCGAGCACGTCGCTGCCGCAGATGACGCCCGTGATGCCATGCCGCAGCATCCGGGTGGTCGCCGCCTGCCCGCCCTCCAGCGAGAACAGCGCGTGCTCGACCGGGGCGACGGCGTTCCCGGCCTGCTCGGCCTGCTCAAGGAATGCTGCAAGCTTGCGCCGGGACGGCATGTGATCCTCGGGGCCGACGACCAGCCCGATCCGCTGGTGGCCGAGCGAGGCCAGGTGCCGGTAGGACTGCCCGGCAGCGGTCCTGTCGTCGGTAGACACGCACGGGAAGTCGAGGTTGTCGATCGCGGCGTTGAGCAGCACCACCGGGATGCCGCGGGTATGCAGCAGCCGGTAGTGCTCGTGCGGTGAGGACATCTCGGCGAAGTGCCCGCCGGCGAACACCACCCCGGAGACGTGCTGCTCCAGCAGCATGCTCACGTAGTCGGCCTCCGACAGGCCGCCCGCGGGCCGCGTCGTGCACAGCACGGGGGTGAAGCCGCGCTGGGCCAGCGCCCCGCCGATCACCTCGGCCAGCGCCGGGAAGATCGGGTTGCTGAGCTCGGGCAGGACCAGGCCGATCAGCCGGGCCCGCTCGCCGCGCAGCTGCGTGGGGCGCTCGTAGCCGAGCACGTCCAGCGCGGTGAGCACGGCTTCCCTGGTGGTATCGGAGACCCCGGCCCGGCCATTCAGCACCCGGCTCACGGTGGCCTCGCTGACCCCGACCTTCTTGGCGACCTCGGCCAGCCGCCGGGTAGGCGTGCGCGTCATGCCGTAAGGATACGTCATCTGCGCGCAAGTTCTTGCGTGAATTGTCGCCTGGCATTCCGCAATTCTTGCCTCCTCGGTCGTCCAGAAATGCTCGTATCCGGCAGCCGGCCAACATTCACCGACAGCATGTCCTGACGTTGCGGCCCAGCGCGAAGGCCAACCGCGCCAGAGCGTGCCCGCCACCTGGGACTTTCGGATTATCCGTTATCGAGTTGTGAACTTGCTAGATTTCATTCAGATATTGCAACGAAGTGTTCGCATGCGTATGTTGAGGCATCGCCATATTCCAGACGAAGGGACTATCGATGCGCAGACAGCTTCATCGACGGGCCGGCTGCCGCGCGATCGCCGCGGCCGCCGTCGCGGCCCTCGCACTCGCTCTCACGGCCTGTGGGAGCAGCAGCTCACCCGGCTCCGCCTCCGGCGGCCACGTGACCATCAGCGTCGACTGCGCGCCGCCCGCCAGCTCGCCGGTGCAGCACAAGGAGTGGACCGAGGACGTCGCGATCTTCGAGAAGGCCAACCCGGACATCACGATCCACAGCATCGACACCAGCCCGTGCGAGGTGCCCGCGACGTTCACCGCCCGGCTGCGGGCCGGCACTGAGCCCAACGTCTTCTACACCTACTTCACCGACCGCAACCAGGTCCTGGACGCCGGCCAGGCGGCCGACATCAGCTCGTACGTGAACTCCACGACGGTGCCCGCGCTGACGGACATCGACCCCTCGGCGATGGCCGCGGTCACCGCGGGCAAGACCATCTACGGCCTGCCCACCTCCAACTACACCCAGGGCCTGATCATCAACCGCCAGCTGTTCACCCAGGCCGGGCTGGACCCGGACAGCCCGCCGACGACCTGGGCCGAGGTCGCCAAGGACGCCAAGGCGATCACCGGGCTGGGCCACGGCATCTACGGCTACGGGGACTACAGCGCCGGCAACAACGGCGGCTGGCACTTCTCCTCCGAGATCGACGCCATGGGCGGCCAGATGGTCAACTCGGCCGGCACCTCGGCCGCCTTCAACACCGCGCAGGGCACGGCCATCCTGACCGCGCTGCACCAGATGCGGTTCACCGACCACAGCATGAGCCCGACCCAGCAGCTGGCCTGGGGCACGCTGCAGAAGCAGATGGCCGCGGGCAAGCTCGGCATGTACATCGCGGCGCCCGATGACATCTACAACGTCATCGTCCCGCAGGACGGCGGCCACATTGACGACTACGGCATGGGCCCGCTGCCCAGCGCCTCCGGCACCCCGGCCGGGTCGCTGTCGGGCGGCAACGACTACATGTTCGCCAAGCGCGACACCCCGGCCCAGATCCGGGCCGGCATCAAGTGGCTGGACTTCGAGAACCTGACGCCGGGCAAGGGCTTCTTCAACTACACCCGGACCAAGGCCGACGGGCTGCCGGTCGGCTTCCCTGAGCCGCAGCTGTTCACCGGCGCCACCGCGGCGAAGAACCAGAAGCTGATGGACGCCAGCGCCACCATCCACACCGCCTACTACTCCACGTTCACCGCCGCCCATGAGAAGGGCATGGGCGAGCCGGCCGACGCCCAGGCCGTGTACAAGACGCTCGACCCGGTCATGCTGGCCGTGCTGACCGACCCGAGCGCCAATATCGGCAAGCTGCTGGCCACCGCGGCCAGCGAGGTCAACCAGATCCTGGCCAACAGCCAGTAGTACGTGCCGATGACTGATACCGCTGTCCCGGGCCGGCCGCGTTGCCAGGCCAGGCCCGGAGCTGAGCACGCCGGGGGCGCGCGGCAGGCTCGGCCCGCGCGCCCGGCGCCAGGTCTCCGCGCACGGCTTCCTGGTCGGCGCCGTGCTGTGCTTCGCGTTCTTCTCGTGGTACCCGATCGTCCGCGAGATCGTGATGAGCTTCCAGAAGACCCATCTCGGCGTGACGAGCTGGGCCGGCTGGGCCAACTACGCGCGGATCTACCACGATCCGACGTTCTGGACGGCGTGGCGGAACACGCTGGAGTTCACCGTGCTGGCCCTGGTCGTCGGCTACGCCGTGCCGTTCTTCGTGGCCATCCTGCTGAACGAGCTGCGCCATGCCCGGGGCTACCTGCGGGTGCTGGTCTACCTGCCGGTGATGCTGCCGCCCGCCTCGGCGCTGCTGCTGTTCGCCTACTTCTACGACCCGACCTACGGGCTGTTCAACCACATCCTGACCGCCCTGCACCTGCCGGCCTCGCAGTGGGTCCAGTCGCCGGGCACCAGCCTGCCCAGCGCGGCGATGATCTCGGTGGTCATCGCCGCCACCTGGATGAACATGGGCGGCGCGACGCTCATCTACCTGGCCGCGCTGCAGAACATCCCGGGCGAGCTGTACGAGGCGGCCGAGCTGGACGGCGCCGGGCTGTGGCGGCGGATCTGGCACATCACCATCCCGCAGACCAGGCTGATCCTGTCGATGCTGCTGATGCTGCAGGTCGTCGCCACCATGCAGATGTTCGTCGAGGCCTTCATCCTGACCAACGGCGGCGCCGGGGTGAACAACAACACCCTGTCGGTGGTCAACCTATCTACCAGTACGCGTTCGCCATGAGCGGCGCCAGCAATTACAACAGCGCCTCGGCCCTCGGCGTGATCCTCATGCTGGTCCTGGCCGTGTTCTCCGGCGGGTACCTGTGGCTGAGCCGCGACCGGGACTAGCGAAGGAGCGCCCGTGACCACCCTCACCCGGCCGGCCCGCGCGGCACGCCAGGCCGCCGCCGCGTCCGTCCCCCGGACCCTGATCTCCAGCGCGCAGCTCAGCCGGCCGCGCGGCAAGATCGTGTACCGGATCGTGCTGACGCTGGTCGTGCTGGCCTTCACCGCGATCTTCATCGGCCCGCTGTACTTCCTGTTCGCCGACGGGCTCAAGTCCACCCAGGAGGCGGTCCAGGTGCCGCCGACGGTCATCCCGGCGCACCTGCAGCCGCATACCTACCTGCGCGCCTGGGACCAGGTCGGGATCGCCCGGCTGCTGGTCAACACGCTGTACTACGCGGCCGGCGGGCTGGCCTTCCAGCTCGTCTTCGATGTGGCCGCCGCTTACGCGCTGTCCAAGCTGCGGCCTGCCCTCGGCGGGCTCATCTTCACCGGCATGCTGGCGACGCTGATGATCCCGGCCACGGTGCTCGTCGTCCCCCAGTACCTGACCGTGGCCAGCCTGCCGCTGCTGCACATCAACCTGATCGGCTCGCCGGCCGCGATCTGGCTCCCGTCGGTGGCCAACGCCTTCAGCATCTTCCTGCTCAAGCGGTTCTTCGACTCCATCCCCGATGAGCTGATGGCGGCGGCCGCGATCGACGGCGCATCGTCGCTGACCACCCTGCGCCGGGTGGTGCTGCCCATCTCCCGGCCGATCCTGGGCGTGGTGTCGATCTTCGGCGTGGTCGCGGTGTGGAAGGACTTCCTGTGGCCGCTGCTGGTCGAAGGCGGTTACACGCCCAGCCGCGAGACCCTCAACGTCGGCATCACCCAGGCCGTCACGACCGTCCCGCAGAACGTCATCATCGCCGCCTCGGCCATCGCCGCCGTGCCGACGATCGTGTTCTTCCTGATCTTCCAGCGCAACATCATGTCCGGCCTGACCGCCGGCAGCCTCAAGGGCTGAGCCGTCCAGAAAGAGGGTTCACTTGACTATTCCCCGCCGTGGAGGGCGGGGATTCCGGTGGTCGCCCGCCGGGGTTCCTGTTTCGCTGCGGTCTGCACGGGAGGAGGTTGCCTCGCCGTGTCTGACGTCCGCTCCGCAGGCATCGCCGCCACTTCTGGCGGCTGCCGCCAGCCCGGCGGCAAGAATGTTCCTCGCGGCATTCAGGTCCCGGTCGTGCCGGGTGCCGCAGCCCGGGCACGCCCACGCGCGTGTCCCCAGGGAAAGTTCGGCGAGCAGGAACCCGCACGCCGAGCACGTCTTGCTGGACGGAAACCAGCGATCCACAACAACGACCGTGCGGCCGTAACGCTGCGCCTTGTACTCCAGCTGGCGGCGGAACTCAGCCCACCCGGTACGGGAGATCGCGCGGGCCAGGCTGCGGTTGCGGACCATGTTGCTGACGGCCAGGTCCTCAATGGCAATGACATCGAACCGGCGGACCAGGTCAGTGCTGGCCTGGTGCAGGAAGTCCCGCCGCGCGTCCGCTACCCGAGCGTGCGCGCGGGCGACCTTCCGCCTCGCCTTCGCCCGGTTGGCAGAGCCCTTCTGGCAGCGGGCCAATCTGCGCTGCCAGCGCTTCAGCCGCTGCTCGTGCCGGTCCATGTGGCGCGGGACGCGGGATGCGCTGCCCGTCCGGACAGGACCGCGAAGTTTGCAAGCCCGAGGTCGATGCCGACGGCGTGGCCGGTGGTGGTCAGCGACTCCGGGCCGGAGATCTCGGCGTGGAAGGTCACGAACCACCGGCAGGCCGGATCACGCGCCACGGTCACCGAAGTCGGGTTCAGCCCAGCCAGGTCGGAACCCGGCCAGGTCCAGACGACCTTCAGCGGCTCGCTCATCTTCGCCAGCCACAGGTCCGTGCCCTTCATCCGGAACGCCGACCGGGTCCAGGTGGCGGACTGGCGGCCGCGCCGGGACTTGAACCTGGGGTACCGGGCCCGTTTAGCGAAGAACGCCTGGAACGCCGCATGCTGGTGACGCAGCGCCTGCTGCAGCGGCACCGAGGACGCCTCGCCCAGCCACGCCAGTTCCGGGTCGCGTTTCATCGCGGTCAGCGCCCGGTCCGTCTCCGCATAGGACACGGACCTGCGCTCGGCGGCGTACCGCGCCTGCCGGGCGGCGAGAGTCCGGTTCCACACCACCCGCACGCAGCCGAACGTGCGGTTCAGCATCACCTGCTGCTCCGCGGTCGGGTACGCCCGGCACCGGTACGCCGTTCTCAACTATGACAGGATAGGACTTATAGCTCTATGAGCATTCATGCCACGCCGGACCCGATTCATGCCCGGCTCGATGGCCGGGGCACCATGGCACGGTCATTCGTGACCGACCTCGCAGATCACCAGTCCGCCGGCGCCGCGCCCGCGGCGCCGGCCGCCCGCCCGGCCGCTGACCCGGCCTGGTGGCGCGGCGCCGCGATCTACCAGCTGTACATGCGCAGCTTCGCGGACGGCAGCGGGGACGGGATCGGCGACCTGGCCGGGGTCCGGTCCCGGCTGGCTTACCTGGCGCGGCTGGGCATCGACGCGATCTGGTTCAACCCGTGGTACCCCTCCCCCATGTCGGATGCCGGGTACGACATCGCCGACTACCGGGGCATCGACCCGGCCTTCGGCACGCTGGCCGAGGCCGATGCCCTGATCGCCGAGGCGCACGCGGTCGGCATCAAGATCATCATCGACGTGGTGCCCAACCACGGGTCGGACCAGCACCCGTGGTTCGCCGCCGCGCTGGCCGCCGGGCCCGGCTCGGCGGAGCGCGACCGGTTCTGGTTCCGGCCGGGCCGCGGGCCCGGCGGCGACCTGCCGCCCAACGGCTGGCAGTCCATCTTCGGCGGCCCGGCGTGGAGCCGGGTCACCGAGCCCGACGGCACGCCGGGCGAGTGGTACCTGCACCTGTTCGCGCCGCAGCAGCCGGACTACAACTGGGGCAGCCCGGACGTGCGGGCGGAGTTCGAGGACATCCTGCGGTTCTGGCTGGGCCGCGGCGCGGACGGCATCCGGATCGACTCGGCGGCGCTGCTGACCAAGGACCCGGCCCTGCCCGAGGCCAGCCCGGACGACCCGCCCGGCCCGGCGCACCCGTACATGGACCGTGATGACGTGCACGAGATCTACCGGTCCTGGCGGGCGGTGGCCGACGACTACTCCGGCGCGGTGCTGATCGGCGAGATCTGGCTGCCCGACGCGGCCCGGCTGGCCCGCTACGTGAGCCCCGGCGAGCTGCACACCGTGTTCAACTTCCCGTACCTGTCCTGCGCCTGGGACCCCGCCGAGCTGCGCGCGGTCATCGACGGCACGCTCGCGCTGCTCGGCCGGCCGGCGCCCCGCCGACCTGGGTGCTGTCCAATCACGACGTGGACCGGCACGTGTCGCGCTACGGCCGGCCAGCCACCTCCTTCAGCCTGCAGGCCCGCGACCACAGCCAGCCGGTCGACCTGCGGCTGGGCACCCGCCGGGCCCGGGCCGCGGCGCTGCTGACCATGGCGCTGCCCGGCTCGGTGTATGTGTACCAGGGCGAGGAACTGGGCTTGTGGGAGGTCGAGGACATCCCCGACGCCAGCCGCCAGGACCCGATCTGGCACCGCACGGGCGGCGCCGACCCCGGCCGGGACGGCAGCCGGGTGCCGCTGCCGTGGTCGGGCCAGGAGCCGCCGTTCGGCTTCTCGCCGCCGGGCGCCAGCGCACCGCCGTGGCTGCCGCAGCCCGCGCAGTGGCGCGAGCTGACCGCCGCCGGCCAGTCCGGCGACCCGGACTCGATGCTGGAGCTGTACCGCGCGGCGCTGGCCATCCGCCGGGCCGAGCCCGGGCTGGGTGACGGCACGCTGGCCTGGCGGCAGGCGCCCGCCGGGGTGCTGGACTTCGACCGCGACCCCGGCATCCGCTGCGTGGCCAACCTGTCCGCGGCGCCGGCCGACCTGCCCGCGGACGCGGTGATCCTGCTGGCCAGCGGGCCGCTGACGGCCGCGGGCCAGCTGCCGCCCGACACCACCGCCTGGCTGCGCCGCTAGCGGGCCCGGCCGGAGCCCGGCCTGGCCAGGGCTCCGGCGGCCTGGCCAGGTTCGCCTCTAGCGTTCTGGTGACGGTCGTCTGGCAACCGGCATACCGGACCGGCATACTGGGGGGATGCGGATCGCCGTAGCAGGCGGCGGGCCCGGCGGGCTGTACTTCGCCGCCCTGACCCGCCAGCTGTCCCCGGATGCCGAGATCACCGTCTGGGAGCGCAACGCTCCCGACGACACCTTCGGCTTCGGCGTCGTGTTCTCCGACGAGACCCTCGGCGGGATCGAGAACGCCGACCCGCTGATCTACCGGCAGATGGAACGCGAGTTCGCCCGCTGGGACGACATCGACGTGCACGCCGGCGGGCAGGTCATCACCAGCGGCGGGCACGGCTTCGCGGCCATGAGCCGGCGGCGGCTGCTCGGCCTGCTCCAGGACCGCTGCGCCAGCCTGGGCGTCACGGTGCACTACCGCACGCCCGCCCCGCCTGCCGCCGAGCTGGCCGCCGGCTATGACCTGGTCGTCGCCGCCGACGGGGCCAACTCGATGGTGCGCAGTGCCCTGGCCTCGTTCGGCCCGGAAACAGAGGTCCGGGCCTGCAAGTACATGTGGCTGGGGACCGACCGCGTCTTCGACGCCTTCAAGTTCTACATCGAGCAGACGCCCTACGGGGTCATGCAGGTCCACGGCTACCCCTATGACGCCACGGGCAGCACCTTCATCGTGGAGATGCACGAGGACGTCTGGCGGGCCGCCGGCTTCGCCGCCCTGGCGGAGGCGGCCGGAACCGCGCCGGGCACCTCTGATCACGCCTCGATCGCCCGGATCCGCGAACTGCTCGGCGGGCTGCTGGACGGGCACCAGGTGCACGCCAACAACTCGCGGTGGATCAGCTTCGGCACGCTGCGCTGCGCCAGCTGGCGGCAGGGCAACGTGGTGCTGCTCGGCGACGCGGCGCACACCGCGCACTTCTCCATCGGCTCGGGCACCAAGCTGGCCATGGAAGACGCCCTTGCGCTGGCCGCCTGCCTGCATGAGCACGGCGCGGCCGCGGGCCCGCGGGAACTGGACGCGGCGCTGGCCGCCTACGAAAGCGAGCGCCGGCCCGTGGTGGCCTCCACGCAGCGCGCGGCGCAGGCCAGCCTGGAGTGGTTCGAGAACCTGGGCCAGTACACCGGGCAGGAGCCCGAGCAGTTCGCGTTCAACATCATCACCCGCAGCCGCCGCGTCACCCACGCCAACCTGCGGCTGCGCGACCCCGAGTTCACCGACCGGATGGACGCCTGGTTCGCCGGATATACCAAACGCAGCGGCCCGGGCACCGGCGACGTCATCCCGCCGATGTTCCAGCCGTTCGCGCTGCGCGAGCTGGAGCTGGTTAACCGGGTGGTCGTGTCGGCCATGGACATGTACTCCGCCCGCGATGGCCTGCCGTCGGAGTTTCACCTGGTCCACCTCGGCGGCAAGGCGCTGGGCGGGGCCGGGCTGGTAATGACCGAGATGGTGTGCGTGTCGCCCGAGGGGCGGATCACGCCCGGCTGCGCCGGGATGTACGCGCCGGAGCACGAGGCAGCCTGGCAGCGGCTCACCAGTTTCGTGCACGAGCAGTCCGCGGCGAAGATCGGGCTGCAGCTCGGGCACTCGGGCCGGAAAGGCTCCACGAAGCTGATGTGGGAGGGCATCGACGAGCCGCTCCCGGACGGGAACTGGCCGGTCTGCGGGCCGTCGGCACTGCCCTACCTGCCGGGCGTCAGCCAGGTGCCCCGCGAGCTGAGCCTGGCCGAGCTGGCGGAGATCAAGGAGCAGTTCGTCAGCGCCACCCGGGCGGCGCGGCGCTGCGGCTTCGACCTGGTGGAGCTGCACTGCGCGCATGGCTACCTGCTGTCCTCGTTCATCTCCCCGGTCACCAACCAGCGGACCGACGCCTACGGCGGCTCGCTGGCGGCCCGGCTGCGCTACCCGCTGGAGGTGTTCGCGGCGATGCGCGCGGAGTGGCCGGCCGGACGGCCGATGACGGTGCGGATCTCGGCCACCGACTGGGTGCCGGGCGGCATCACCGGGCCGGACGCGGTGCAGATCGCCCGCGCTTTCGCGGCGGCCGGCGCGGACGCCGTGGACGTGTCCACCGGGCAGGTCACGCCCGATGAGCAGCCGGCGTTCGGCCGCTCGTACCAGACACCGTTCGCCGACGCGATCCGCAACCAGGCCGGCATCGCCACGATCGCGGTCGGCGTCATCTCCTCCTACGACGACGTGAACTCGATCATCCTGGCGGGCCGGGCCGACCTGTGCGCGATCGGCCGGGCGCACCTGCACGACCCGAACTGGACCCTGCACGCCGCCGCCGACCAGGGGTACGCCGGGCCGGGCGCGGTCTGGCCGGTGCAGTGGCGCGCGGGCTCGGGGGCACCCCGGACGGGCCGCACCGACGGGCCGCGGCCGCGCCTGGAGCTGATCCGGACAGGCGGCCCGCCGGCCACCCGGCACGCGCGCTGGCGCCCCGGCGAAGCCTCGCCGCCCGGGGCGGACAGCGTGGGAGGCTGATGCCATGACCCTGGAGCGCGTCAACCCGCCCGGCCTGCCCGCCCCGTCCGGCTTCGCGCATGCCGTGGTGGCGACCGGCGGGCGGCTGGTCTTCCTGGCCGGGCAGACCGCGCTGGATGAGTCCGGCGCGATCGTCGGTGCCACGGTGGCCGATCAGTTCGAGCAGGCCCTGGGCAACCTGCTGACCGCGCTGCGAGCGGCCGGCGGCGGACCCGAGCACCTGGCCAGTCTCACCGTCTACGCCGTGGACCTGGCCGGCTACCGGGCGGCCGGCCGGGAGCTGGGCGCCATCTGGCGGCGGCTGGCCGGCCGCGAGTACCCCGCCATGGCGGCCGTGGGCGTCCGGCGGCTGTGGGACCCCGACGCGCTGGTGGAGGTTCAGGGCTTCGCCATGGTGCCCTGACCAGGAGCCAGCGCTGCCCGCCAAGCCTCGCGCGAGCCCGGCGCCGTCGGCTGCCCGGCTGCCCGGCGGCGCCCGGCGGCGCCCGGCCGCCTCTTGCTGTTATCAGCTGAACGGATGCCTTAGCCAGGAGCGGCGATGCCGGTGACGGCGAGCACATGCTGATGCGCCGGCCCGGCCAGCCGGGAGCGGAGCGCGTCGAACAGGTCGGCGGCCCGGCTGCCGTGCCAGTCACCGGGCAGCAGCTCGGCGGGCAGGCCGGGGTCCAGGAACGGCAGCCGCCGCCAGTCCGTCAGCACCCGCACGTAGTCCGCGAACGCCGCCGCGTCGCTGTCCGCTCCGACAGCTCCCGCCGCGCCCGGATCGCCGCTGTCCTCCGAGCCACTCCGGACCGCCGCGCCGCCTTCCGGGCCGGGGTCCCTCTCGGCGCTCGCGGCGCTGCGACCGGGGCGGTCCCAGCGGGCCAGCGCCGGGCCGGCGGTATCGATGAAGGCCTGGTAGAGCTGCTCCAGCCGGGCCAGGTCCCACCACCGGCCGACCTGGTCGCGGACATCGCCGAACGCCAG
The DNA here is from genome assembly GCA_963780555.1 of uncultured Actinomycetota bacterium. GTDB lineage: Bacteria > Actinomycetota > Actinomycetes > Streptosporangiales > Streptosporangiaceae > DASUBV01. Next base: position 4,075,719 of record CAWACD010000002.1, read on the forward strand.
GTAGTCCGCCCGGAACAGCGTCACGTAGGCCGACAGCCCGTAGCTGTCGAGCGTGTCCCGGGTCTCGGCGGCGAGCTGGCCGGGCGCGATCCACACCCCGGCCGAGACCGTGCCGAACCCTAGCCAGGCCAGCCGTGAGCGCAGCGTGTGCCGTCGGCTCCGCTCGTTCTCCGGGACGCTGAACACCGCCAGCAGCCAGCCATCGCCGGCGCTGGCCCGGGGCCGGTCGAAGATCCGCCGGTCGCCCTCGGCCAGCACCGCCCGGCCGTGGTCAGACAGCCCGTAGCCGGCCGTGCCGCCCTCGCGCCGGGGCTCCACCAGGCCGCGCTGCTTGAGCCGGGAGATCGCCGACCGGACGGCGGGCTCGTCCACGCCCAGCCCGGCCATCAGCCGGATCAGCGCCGCCACGCTCAGCCAGCCGCCCGCCTCGCGGGCGTACAGGCCATAGACGGTCACGATCAGCGCGCGCGGCTGCGCGGGCCGGGCGAGACTGGCCGGCTGCTCCGCGGCGGCCTGCCGGGGCGAGTGGGACGTCACGACTGGAAGATAGCGCGCCGCCCGCGCCGGGCCGGCCCAGACGACCCCGGGCCCGGCTCGGCCTGCGGCGAGCCGGACAGGGGTGCCGACGTCAGCCGACGGCCGGGATGGTGGCCAGGTCGGCGAGCACCAGGTCGCGGTCCTCCTGATCGGCGATGCCGGCGACGGCCTCGCGGGCCTGCGCGGCCCAGCTGCGCGCCGCCTCGGTGTCCCCGCCCGCCGCGCTGGCCCGGGCCAGCGCCTCGTAGGCGAAGGCCAGGTCGAAGTCGCCGATGCCCGCACGCTGGCAGATGTCGAGCACCTGCTGCGCGTGCAGGAACGCCGCCTCGGGCCGCCCCAGCACGGTGTATACCCGCGACACCTGCCATTCGCCGCGGGCCCGGTTGACCGGCTCGCCCACTTGCATCCAGTGGTAACAGGAGGCGTGGGCGCCGTGCAGCATCGCGGCGTCCTCCGCCTCGGAGCGCTCGGGCAGCTCCATAAGGCGCCACACCTCGTTGAACAAGGCGGCGGCCAGCTTGCGCTCCTGCGCCGGCTGCAGCACCGGGCCGGCCTGATCGTCACCCACGCCGTCTCACCCCTCATCCGCTCGCGTTCCAGGTCAGCCGCGCCGCAGCCGCCCCGCAGCCGCGCCCCGTGCGGCCCTGCCCCGACCGTAGGGGCTGCCGCCCGCTGCTGGTCAAATTTCTGAGTCGCTGGCGAGCCAGCCTGCCGGGGTTAGTCTCGGGAACATGGGCGATGAGCAGAACCAGGCCGAGCGGGACGCGCGCATCGCGCTGAGCTACGCGGAAGACTGCGTGCGCCGCGACGAAAAGGCACCGCGAGGGGACCGCACCATCGCCGACATCGTCGAGGAGCACGCCATGGAGCTGCTCGACCAGCTCGACGGCAGCGTGCCGCGGGCGCTGATGGCAGCGAAGGCCGCGTGCGTGGAAGCCGCTACCGATGTCGCGCACCCGAGCCGCTGGCATACCTCGATGCTGGCCGTGGAACTGTGCCGCCGCGCGGCCGGCCTGGCCTCCCCCGAGGCCGTCGCGGCCCGCGAAGCAGCCCGGGCCGCGGCCCGCGAGACGGCCCGGGGCATGGCCCGCGCGGCTCGCGCCTCGGTGACCTCCCGGACCGGCCGCGCCGCGGCGGCTTCCCGGGCCGCTGCCGCCTCAGACGAGGCTCCAGCCTCCGGCACCCCGGCTTCCGGCGCCGGCTCAGCTTCCGGCAGCGCCCCGGCCCCGCTGGCCGCTCCCGCCGCCGCGCCCGACGCCCCCGGCGACTGAAGCTCCGGCACCACCCCCGCATCCGACACCGCCCCCGCCTCCGGCGGCGCCCCTGCTTCCCCGGCCGCTCCTGCCGTAGCAGCCGACACCCGGGCGACTGAAGCTCCGTACCACGCCCGGCTCCAGTCCCGGTAGCTCCGTCCGCCCCACCCGCCGTCGCGGCCGGGGCGCCGAGGAGAGAAGCCCCGTTATCGTGCGGATTTTGCGGGGTTACAACCCCCCGGATCTACCGCGTTGCCGGAATCCCGCACGATAACCGGGGAAATCTGCCGAGATCCCGGTATTGCCGCCGGGCGGAGTCCGGTGAGAGCGTGCGCTATGCGCAAATCGCTGCTCTCGCCCGTGACGGCGGCCGCCGCCGCCGGGGCGCTGGCCCTGTCGGCCTTCGCTGCGCCCGCCGCAGCCAGCGCGACCGCGCCCGGCCGCGCGGCCGCGAGGTCCGCCGCGGCCGCGCCGGCCACCCGCACCGCGACGGCGGCCCGCGCACCGGGCCGCCCGCGGCCTGTGCTGCCCGCGCGCCGGGCCGCGCCGCTGGCCGTGCCCGGCGCCGCCGCGCCGCGCAAGCCCATCAAGGTTGGCACCATCACCATCCCGCCGTGCAAGGCCTCCAGACTCGCCTGGTGCACCCGGATCAACGTGCCGCTCGACTACCGCGACAAGGCCGCCGGGCACATCAAGCTCGGCTTCCAGTGGTATCCGGCGACCAACCGCAAGCACCGTCCCGAGGGCACGATCCTGGCCGTCGAGGGCGGCCCCGGCTTCCCCACCACCGGCTCCGCTCCGGACTACCTGGGCACTTTCGGCCCCGCGATGCTGACCCGGCGCAACCTGCTCCTGGTCAACCTGCGCGGCACCGGCAACTCCAGCGCCTTCCTGTGCCGGGCGCTGCAGAACTGGACGGCCGCCGACGGCATTCACGCCTACACCGTGGACACCGGCAAGTGCGGCCGCCAGCTCAACCACAGCCGCAAGCTCCCCGGCGGCCGCTACGTCCAGGCCAGTGACCTGTACACCACGGCCAACGCCGCCCGCGACGTGGCGCTGCTGCTGCGCCGCCTGCGGACCGGCCGGGTCGACTACTACGGCGACTCCTACGCCACCTTCTTCGGCCAGGTGCTCACGGCCCGGTACGCCCGCATGCTGCGCTCGGTGACCCTGGATGCCGCCTACCCGGTCAGCGGCAAGGACCCGTTCTACCCGCACACCATCTCGACCGCCCGGCATGCCTTCGACATCTCCTGCCGCCGCAGCCGGGCCTGCCATCGCGCCGCGCCCGGCTCGTCGTGGGCCCGGATCAGCAGGCTGGCCCGGTACCTGCGCGTCCACCCGGTCACCGGCCGGACCCGCAAGCCCGGCGGCCGGGTGATCACCGAGCGGCTGACCGACCTGGGCCTGACCCAGCTGATCAACAACGCCGGCGCTGACAGCGGCGTGTACCGGGAACTCGACCCGGCGATCCGGGCGCTGCTGCGCGACCACGACAAGGCGCCGCTGCTCCGGCTGGCCGCCCAGGAGATCTTCACCGGCACCTCGGGCCCCGTTAAGGAGTTCAATGACGGCCTGTACCAGGCGACTACCTGCCTGGATTACCCGCAGCCGTTCAGCTACGGCCAGCCGCCGGCCGTCCGGGCGCGCGAATACCGGCAGGCCCTGGCCGCCCTGCCGCGCCGCCTGTTCGCGCCGTTCACGATCCGCGAGTGGGTGACTGAGCCCGATGAGGAGTTCGACGCCTGCCTGGACTGGCCCGCGCCGGCGCATCCCGACCCGCCCATCACCACCCCGGCGCCGTACGCGCCGCGGCGGCTGCCGGTGCTGGTGCTGTCCGGCGACCTGGACTCGCTGACCACGCCGTTCGAGGGCCGCCAGACCGCCCGCGACATGGGCCCGTCGGCCCGCTGGATCCTGATCCACAACGACACCCACGTCAACGCCATGGACGACACGTTCGGCTGCGCCTCCGGGCTGGTCCGGCAGTTCATCGCCCGGCCCGGCCGGCTCCGCCAGCTGAACGCCTCGTGCGCGACGCGGACGCCCGAGGTCCGGGTGCTGGGCAGCTTCCCCGACAAGCTGCGCCAGGTCACCGCGGCCGCCGCGGCGCCGGGCAACCAGGCCGGCCGGCACCGGGCGGCGGCTGGCCGCCGTCGGGGCCGCCGCCGTGGGCGATGCCGTCTGGCGCTGGTATTACGGCGACGGCGTCAAGGGCTGGGGACTGCGCGGCGGCACCTTCGCCTTTAGCTATCCCGGCAGCCGGGTCGGCATCCGGCTGCGCGCCGTGCGGTGGACCACCGACACCAAGGTCAGCGGAACCGTCTCCTGGAACCAGGCCAGCGGCCGGATCCGGGCCACCCTGACGGTCACCGGCCCCGGCGGGGTCACCGCCGCCGTCACGCTGCACTACTCCGACTACCTGCCGCATCCCGACGCCGTGCTGGCCGGCCACATCGGGGGGCGCCGGATCGCCGCCACGATGCCCGCCCCGTGACCCGGGCGCCCGGGCGAAGATCAGTAACGGGAGGATGGCCCTATGGCCGACATGATCCTGCGGAACGCCCGGATCGCGGGTCAGGACGCCCTCAGTGACATCGGCATCTCCGGCGGCCGGATCGTGGCCGCCGCCGAGGCCGCAGACGGCGCCGAGGTGCTCGAGCTCGGCGGGCGGCTGGTCACGCCCCCGCTGATCGAGCCGCACATCCACCTCGACGCGGTGCTGACCGTCGGCCAGCCGCGGCCCAACGTGTCCGGCTCGCTGTTCGAGGGCATCGCGGTGTGGGCCGAGCGGGTCGCCTCGCTGAGCTATGCGGACGTCCAGGACCGGGTCCGGCAGGTCCTGCGCTGGCAGCTGGCCTGCGGCGTCCAGCACGTCCGCAGCCACGTGGACGTCTGCGACCCGAAGCTCACCGCGCTGCGCGCCCTGGTGGACCTGCGCGAGGAGGCGCGCGGCCTGATCGACCTGCAGCTGGTCGCCTTCCCGCAGCAGGGCATCCTGGGCTTCGACGGCGGCCGGGAGCTGATGCGCAAGGCCGTCGAGGTGGGCGCCGACGTGGTCGGCGGGATCCCGCACTACGAGCTGACCCGCGAGGACGGCGTCGAGTCGGTGAAGTTCGCCATGGCGCTGGCCGACGAGCACGGCCTGGCCGTGGACATCCACTGCGACGAGACCGACGATGACCACTCGCGGTTTGTCGAGGTGATGGCGGCCGAGACCATCCGGCGCGGCATGTCCGGGCGGGTCACCGCCAGCCACACCACGGCGATGCACTCCTACAACAACGCCTACGCCTACCGGCTGATCAACAACATCGCCCGGGCCGGCCTGCACATGGTGACCAACCCGCTGGACAACTCGGTGCTGCAGGGCCGCTTCGACACCGGCCCGGTGCGCCGCGGGCACACCCGGATCAAGCAGCTGGCCGAGGCCGGGGTCAACGTCAGCATCGGGCACGACTCGGTGATGGACCCGTGGTACCCGCTGGGGTACGGCGACCCGCTGCAGGCCGCCTTCGTGCTGGTGCACTACGGCCAGATGTCGGGCGACGCCGAGCTGCGCGCGCTGATCGAGATGATCACGCTCAACCCGGCCCGGGCGCTAGGCGTGCCGGACTACGGGCTGCGGCCGGGCGGCCCGGCCGACCTGGTGGTCTTTGACGCCCCGTCGGAGGCCGACGCGCTGCGCCTGGTGGCGCCGCGGACCCTGGTGCTGCGCGGCGGGCAGGTGGTGGCCCGGTCGGTGCCGGCTCAGCACACGGTGATCTGGCACGGCGCCGAGGAGCCGGTCACCTTCCTGCGCGCCTGACCGGGGATCCGGGCCGCTCGCGCGAGCAGGCCCCCGCCAGCGCGGCCAGGCCAGCTGGCCTCTTGCTGTTATCAGCACGGCGCCAGCCGGCCTGTCCTAGCCGGAAGGATCCGGGTCGTGCGCGCGACCCGGATCCTTCGGGCTAACGGCCTGGCCGGAGCTAGGTACCCGCGACGGGCGCGGCCGGTTCCTGGCCGGGGATGACCAGCGCCTCCTCGCGGCCGCTGTCGCGCTGCAGCCGGAAGAACAGCGCGTACAGCCCGGCGGCCAGCACGAAGCCGACCTCGAAGGCGATGTCCCCGACGCCGGGGACATGCTTGGCCACCACGCCGATGTAGTCGGACTGGTTGGCGAAGAAGATGATCGACACCGCCATCGCGATAGCCATCGCCGCGAAGCCGCCCCAGGGGTTGTGCTTGCGGTCGAACAGGAACCCGTCCACCCGCTTGCCCCGGCGCAGGTACTGGTCGGCGAAGAACACGCCCAGCCACGGGCCGATCCAGTAGGCGATGACCAGGAGGAAGTTGTTGTACTTCTCGCCGGCGTCGTGCAGCCCGGCCAGCGCCAGGAAGAACCCGACGACGCCGAACACGACAGCCACGATGGCCCGGCGCAGGGTCAGCGGCAGCTTGACCCCCAGGGCCAGGAACGACATCGAGCCGGAGTACACGTTCAGGGCGTTGGCGCACACGGCGCCGAGCGCGATGCACAGCAGCGTGACGTCGGCCAGGGCGGTCGGCAGGTGGCTGGTGAACCCGGCGGTCGGGTTGTCGGCGTACTTGCCGATGCTGGTGATCGTGGCCGCCGCCGCGCCGACTACCTCCAGCGCGACGCAGGACAGGAACACCCCGAGGCCGGCCCACAGGCCGGTGGCCCGGCGGCTGGTGTCGGGCTTGAGGTAGCGCGTGTAGTCACTGGCGTAGGGGTTCCAGCCGGCCGCGTAGCCGAACGCCGCGCCGAAGGTGATCAGGAAGCCGCCGGGCACGCCTGTCGCGTGCGCGCCGGGGTGGGACTTGGACAAGATCACTACCGAGGCGATGGCGAAGACCACAACCAGCAGCGGGAAGGAGAACCGCTCGAAGGTGTGCACCAGGTTGTGACCGAAGAACGCCACCGCCAGCTGCAGCACCACGATGATCAGCAGGGTGATCTTGGAGCTCCAGCCGAGCAGCGCGCTCAGCGCGAACGCGCCGCTGACGCTGTTGACCGCGAACCAGCCGACGCCGGCCACCAGCGAGTTGATGCCGGCCGGCAAGATGTTGCCCAGGAAGCCGAAGCCGATCCGGGACAGCACCATCTGCGGCACCCCGAACATCGGCCCGCGGGCCGCCAGGAAGCCCATCGACAGCGAGCCGAGCCCGCTGCCCAGCACGATGGCCAGGGCCGCCATCCAGAATGACTGGCCGAAGAACCAGACGCCGATGATGCCGACGAAGATGGTCGCGAACTCCATGTTCGGCGACACCCAGGTCCAGAACTGCTGCAGTGGCCGGCCATGCCGGTCGGCCAGCGGGATGAACTCAGCGCCGCCGGGCTCGACCGCGGCGACCTTAGCGCCGTAGGTACCCTCGCGGACCTCGGCCTCGATGAGCTCAGTCGCCCCATGACTAGATTCGGTCACTTACGGTCCACCCCTCACATAGGAGTAAATTCGCTGCATGTTTACCGCGTAGGGCGGGTGCGCGTCCAGCGGGCAAATGCGACGTTCTCCGACTCGTGACCTGGCAGGCCAGCAGAGCGGGCGGCAGCGGCGCCCGGCCTGGCCGCCGGGCCGCCCGGCAGCGCCTGGCCGGGCGGGCCAGCTGCTGTTTCGGCAGCCCGTTACCGGGTCCACCGGGCGTCAGCCGGAACCCAGGTGCCAGCGGCCGTGCCGGCCAGCACCGGGTCGATGAACGGGCCGGCGACGGCCAGCGCGGCCTCCAGGGTCGGCGCGACGGGCAGCAGCGAGCGCCGGGCCTCGGCCGCGTAGCCGGGCCGCCACCGGGCCGGGTCGGGGACAGCCAGCCGGCCGGGCAGCGCCAGGCCGCGCCGCCTGGCCTCCGAGCGCAGGGCGCTGAGCTGCGGACCGGCCTGGACCGACGCGGCCGCGGCGATGGCGACGAGGTCGATGAGGTCCTTGAACCGGGTGGACGCCGCGCCGTCGGGACCGTGCCGCTCCAGCATCGCGCAGACCTTGTCGGCGACGTGGTCGACCAGGGGGTAGGCCTTGTACCCGTGCTGGCTGACCTGCGGCATGGCAACGCGGGCCAGCGGCGGCACGGCCTCGGGCTGACCGGTCATCACCAGCCCGGCCCCGACCAGGTCAACATGGAACCCGGCCCACACAGCCGCGCCGACAGAGGCGGTCACCGGCAGCCGGGTGCCGCTGAGCAGCGGCCGGGCCGGGCGGATCTCGAAGCGGAACCAGTCGCCGATGTCCCTGGCGGCCGCGGCGCGCAGCCGCGCCTCGGCGACCTCGCTCGCAGCCTGGTGGTACACGTCGATGTCGATGGTGGCGCGGACGCCGATGTCGCGGGCCAGCAGCGCGGCGGCGCCCTTGATGATCCAGCCGTCGTCGGCCAGGTACAGCCGCTCCAGCAGCCGGTCGTAGGCCATCTGGCGCTGCAGGTGCTGCAGCGGCCAGTGGCCGGTCGCCGCCAGGCTCTGCAGCCGGTCGGTGAGGGCCCGGCGGAAAGCCGCCGGGCTGGCATAGCCCCGCGGGCCCGTCATCGTGGCCGGCTTTCCGCGGTCACCGGCCCAGATTCCGGCGAATCCGTAACGGTCTCGGGGCGCGCCGCGCCCGCCCGGCCTGGGCAGGCCGGGGCGGCGGCCGCGCCGGTGACCGCTCCCGCGGCAGCTGCGGCCAGCCAGCTGGCCGCGGCCGGGTCGCCGGTGGTGTCCAGCAGCCAGCGCAGCAGGGCCACGCCGTCGCCGCGGCGGAAGCCGAGCCGGGCGGCGTGCGGGGCGAGGGCGGTCGCGACGGCGGCCGGGCGGTCGTAGCCGTCCCGCAGGGCGTCCGCGATCATGGCGGCGACCGCCTCGGGTTCCTCCAGGTCCTGCACCAGGTCGGCGGCGATCCGGGCGGGCCGGGTGACGGGCAGGCCGAGGCGCCAGGTCCACTCACTGTCGGCCAGCGGACGGCGGTGCAGCCGGACATCGGCGCGACGCGACTGGCGGCGGCCCGGCAGCGTGAAGTCGTGCCGGTCGGCGGGCAGGTGACCCAGGCCGTACAGGGCAGCGGCCGAGCGGTGCGAGACGATGCCCTGGGCTGGCGTCCGTTCCCAGGCGGGCACATCCGGAGCCAGCTGCAGCCACGCGGCTCGCAGGCCAGCCTGGTCCGGCAGCGGTGCGCCGGCCAGGTGGTAGACGCCGTGCGCGACCCGCTCCAGCAGGCCGGTGCCCGCCAGCCGCTGCAGGGTCGCGCGGGAGATGCCGGCCAGCTCGGCCTGGCGCCGGGTCAGCAGGCCCCACTGGTCCTCCGCCGCCGAGGCCAGGCGGCTCAGCGTCGCGTAGTGTGCCACAACTGCAATATAGCTCATCTCTGATGCAGAATGCAGTGGCAATGCTCTGTTCTTCTGCTAAGTAGTTCATTTCTGAGTTACTTTGCAGCGTCGCTGAGCAACGGGGCCCGGTCCGCGTCCCGACCGCGCGGCGCCCCCGCGCCCGGCTTCGAGCGGGCCAGCCGGCGGGCGCCGCGCAGGCCGCGACCCGCGAGTACGGGCCATTCTCCGCTTCATTGACTATCGTCATAAAGGCGGCATACTTGAGTCGTCCTGACGCCGTGGTCCGGCCGGGGCCGGCGGCCCGGCGCCGCAGAGGGAGGTCCGGACATGCAGCTGTCGGCGTCCGCTCACGCGGACTCCTTCTCCCGCGACCACTTGCCGCCGCCCGGCCAGTGGCCCGACCTCGAATTCACGCTGCCCGGCCTGCGCTACCCCGCCCGGCTCAACTGCGCCGATGAGCTGCTCGACGCCACGATCGCCGCGCACGGCCCGGACCGGCCGTGCCTGCTGTCGCCGGGCGAGACCTGGAGCTACCGCGAGCTCGCCCGGCGCGCCAGCCAGGTCGCCCGGGTACTGACCGAGGACCTCGGGCTGGTGCCCGGCAACCGGGTGCTGCTGCGCGGGCCCAACAACCCGTGGCTGGTGGCCTGCTGGCTGGGCGTGCTCAAGGCCGGCGGCGTGGCGGTCACCACGATGGCGCTGCTGCGGGCCGGCGAGCTGGCCACGATCGGCGAGATCGCCCGGCCGGTCCTGGCGCTCTGCGATCACCGCGGCACCAGCGAGCTGGCCGCGGCCGCGATTGCGGGCCTGGCGGTCATCCCGTTCGGCGGGACCGGAGCTGATGACCTGACCGCGCTGGCCGCCCGGAAGCCCGGCACCTTCAGCTCCGTCGCGACAGCCGCCGACGATGTCGCGATGATCGCCTTCACCTCGGGAACCACCGGCCGCCCGAAGGCGACCATGCACTTTCACCGCGACATCCTGGCCGTCGCCGACACCTTCTCCGCCCACGTGCTGAGACCCCGGCCGGACGACTTGTTCACCGGCACTCCCCCGCTGGCGTTCACCTTCGGCCTGGGCGGCCTGGTCGTCTTCCCGCTGCGGGCGGGCGCCGCGACGCTGCTGCTGGAGAAGGCCACCCCGGCCGAGCTCGCCGACCACATCGCCGGGCGGGGGGTGACGGTCTGCTTCACCGCGCCCACGGCCTACCGGGCGATGATCGCCGCGGGCAAGGGCGGCCAGCTGCGCGGGCTGCGGCGGCCGGTATCGGCCGGCGAGCACCTGCCCGCCGCGACCTGGCAGGCGTTCTACGACGCCACCGGGGTGGCGATCATTGACGGGATCGGCAGTACCGAGCTGCTGCACATCTTCATCTCCGCCGCCGATGACGACATCCGGCCCGGCTCGACGGGCCGGGCCGTCCCCGGGTACCGGGCGGCGATCCTGGATGACGAGGGGAAGCCGGTGCCCGACGGCGAGCCGGGCCGGCTGGCGGTGAAGGGCCCGACCGGCTGCCGCTACCTGGCCGATGACCGGCAGCGCCGGTACGTGAGCGACGGCTGGAACCTGACCGGCGACACCTACGTCCGCGATGCCGATGGCTACTTCTGGTACCAGGCCCGCTCCGACGACATCATCATCTCCTCCGGCTACAACATCGCCGGGCCGGAGGTGGAGGAGGCGCTGCTCAGCCACCCGGACGTAGCTGAGTGCGGAGTGGTGGGCGTTCCGGACGAGGCGCGCGGGCACATCGTCAAGGCGTTCGTGGTGCTGGCCGCTGGTGCAGCTGGCGGCCCGGCCGCGGCCCGCCAGCTGCAGGACCATGTCAAGCAGCAGATCGCGCCCTACAAGTACCCGCGGGCCATCGAGTTCGTCGACGTACTGCCGCGCACGAACACCGGCAAGCTGCAGCGCTTCCGGCTCCGCGACCAGGGCTGACCCGGGCCGGGCTGACCAGACAGCTCGGCCGGGCCAGGCCGACCGGCCGGCCGGGCCGCCGCGGCTACGATCCCGGCCCGCGCAAACGTCCAGGCCAGCCCGAGCGGGCCGGCCTGGACGCGCGCGACGTGCGGATCAGGCGAGGTCGAAGCGGTCGGCGTTCATGACCTTGTGCCAGGCGGCGACGAAGTCGTTCACGAACTTCTCCTTCGCGTCGTCACTGGCGTAGACCTCCGCGACGGCGCGCAGCTCGGAGTTCGCCCCGAAGATCAGGTCGACCCGGCTGGCCGTCCACCGGGCCGCGCCTGAGGCGTCGCGGCCCTCGAACTTGTTCGCGTCCCCGGAGACCGGCTCCCACGTCGTGCCGGTCTCGAGCAGGTTGACGAAGAAGTCATTGGTCAGCGACCCCGGGGTCGCCGTGAGGACGCCAACCGGCGACTGCTGGACGCTCGCGCCCAGCACGCGCAGCCCGCCGACCAGGACCGTCATCTCCGGGGCGCTCAGGGTGAGCAGGTTGGCCCGGTCGATGAGCAGGTACTCGGCCGGCAGCCGGGCACCCTTGCCGACGTAGTTCCGGAACCCGTCGGCGACCGGCTCCAGCACCGCGAACGACTCGGCGTCGGTCTGCTCCTGCGAGGCATCCGTGCGACCCGGCCAGAACGGGACCTGCACCTCGACGCCCGCATCCCCGGCCGCCTTCTCCACGGCCGCATCGCCGGCCAGCACGACGAGGTCGGCCAGCGAGACCTGCTTGCCGCCGGCGTGCGCGCCGTTGAAGGACTCCTTGATCCCCTCCAGGGTGCGCAGCACCGTCGCCAGCTGGTCGGGGTCGTTGACCTCCCAGCTGTTCTGCGGCTCCAGCCGGATCCGAGCGCCGTTGGCACCGCCGCGCTTGTCGCTGCCGCGGAACGTGGACGCCGCCGCCCAGGCGGCCGACACGAGCTGGGACACCGTCAGCCCCGAGGCCAGGACCCTGCCCTTCAGCTCGGCGACGTCCGCCGCGCTGATGAGCTCGTGGGTCACCGCGGGCACCGGGTCCTGCCAGATCAGCTCCTCGGCCGGCACCTCCGGGCCGAGGTAGCGCACGACCGGGCCCATGTCGCGGTGGGTCAGCTTGTACCAGGCCCGGGCGAACGCGTCCGCGAACTCGTCCGGGCTGGCCAGGAAGCGCCGGGTGATCTGCTCGTAGACCGGGTCCATCCGCAGCGACAGGTCGGTCGTCAGCATCGTCGGCTGATGCCGCTGAGTGGAGTCGTAAGCGTCCGGGACGGTCCCCGCCCCGGCACCGTCCTTCGGCTTCCACTGGTAGGCGTCCGCGGGGCTCTTGGTCAGCTCCCACTCGTAGGCGTACAGCGTCTCCAGGAAGCTGTTGTCCCACTTCACGGGCGTGGGAGTCCAGGTCACCTCCAGGCCGCTGGTGATCGTGTCGCCGCCCTTGCCGGTGCCGTAGCTGCTCCGCCAGCCCAGGCCCTGCTGCTCAAGCGGGGCGGCCTCGGGGTCCACGCCGACGCTGTCCGCCGGGCCGGCGCCGTGGGTCTTGCCGAAGGTGTGGCCGCCCGCGATGAGGGCGACAGTCTCCTCGTCGTTCATGGCCATCCGGCGGAATGTCTCGCGGATGTCGCGGGCCGCGGCCAGCGGGTCCGGGTTGCCGTTCGGGCCTTCCGGGTTGACGTAGATGAGGCCCATCTGGACGGCGGCCAGGGGATTCTCCAGATCCCGGTCGCCGCTGTAGCGCTCGTCGTCCAGCCAGGTCGTCTCCGGGCCCCAGTAGACGTCCGCGTCCGGCTCCCAGGCGTCCACCCGGCCGCCGGCGAAGCCGAAGGTCGTAAAGCCCATCGTCTCCAGGGCGACGTTGCCGGTCAGGACAATCAGGTCGGCCCACGAGAGCTTGCGGCCGTACTTCTTCTTCACCGGCCACAGCAGGCGCCGGGCCTTGTCCAGGCTGACATTGTCCGGCCAGCTGTTGAGCGGCGCGAAGCGCTGCTGCCCGGAACCAGCCCCGCCCCGGCCATCACTGATGCGGTAGGTGCCCGCGCTGTGCCAGGCCATCCGGATCATCAGCGGGCCGTAGTTGCCGAAGTCGGCCGGCCACCAGTCCTGTGAGTCCGTCAGGACGGCCGCAATATCGGCCTTCACCGCCCCGAGATCGAGGGTGCCGAACTCCTCCGCGTAGCTGAACTCCGCGCCCATCGGGTTGGCCACGGCGGGGTTCTTGGCGAGGATCTTCAGGTTGAGCCGGTTCGGCCACCAGTCACGGTTGGCGTCACCCGTCGTGGGCTGGGTGAGACCGCTGGGCATGACCGGGCATCCCCCGCTCTCCGGGGTCGCGTCCTCAACGACTAGGGGATCGTGGCTCTCAGACATGGGCATCCTTTCGGACTAGGCGGATCACGTTGCCCAGGAACTTCGGGCGGCAGAGCAGTCGGGGCACAGGCCCCAGTAGGTGACGTCAGCCTCATCGATGGCGAAGCCGTGGTCATCCGAGGCGGTCAGGCAGGGCGCCTCGCCGACCGCGCAGTCGACGTCCGCGACGGCGCCGCACGACCGGCACACGACGTGGTGATGGTTGTCCCCCAGGCGCCCCTCGAACCGGGCCGGGCTGCCGGCGGCTCGATGCGGCGCACCAGGCCCGCCGCGGTGAGCGCGTGCAGGGCCTCATACACGGCCTGGACGGAGATATGACCGAGACGATCGCGCACCCGCGCGGCGATGGCCTCCACGCCCAGGTGGTCGCCGTCCCGGACGGTCTGCAGCAGCGCCACGCGCGCTGCCGTCACCCGCAGGCCGGCACCGCGAAGTTCGTCAGCGGTGGTCGGCGGGTCGGACGCGGTCATGATCCCTAACCTAGCGGCATAAACACGAACGATACAAGGAAGCGAATAGCTCAGGTCTCTTATTGAGACTGGTAACGGGGCCCGGGGCCAGGCGCGCTCCTGACCTGGCTGCTAGTGAGCGGGCGGCGCGATGATGCCCGCTGCGGAGATGTGCACGCCGCTGGCGCCCAGGTCCTCGCGGGACAGCGAGTTGATGATCTCGATGCTGGCCCGCGCCGGATCCAGCTCCGGAGTCCCCCCGCCGACCAGCCGGAGCGGGGTCACGCTGCCGCCGGCAAAGGAGCCGTCAGCATGCAGCCGGACGTGCAGGACAGCGCTGTCGGCGGTGACCCCGCCCAGCCCGAGGGTGTAGTAGCCGGCGAAGTTTCCCAGGCTGTAGGCGATCAGCCGGCCGTGATACCACTGCATCGCCCGCAGGACATGCGGCCCGGAGCCGAGGACCAGGTCGGCGCCGGCCCGCACGACAGCGTGCGAGAAGGCGATCGGGTCACCGCGCTCCTCGCCCAGGTAGGTCTCCATCCCCGGCCGGACATGCTGGGCGCCGGCCCCTTCGGCACCCGCGTGAATGAACACGACCACCAGCTGGGCATGGGCCGCGGCCTCCTGGACGGCTGCGACAGCGGCCGGGATATCCAGGAGGCTGCGGTCGTAGTTGTACGGCGCGAAGCCCAGCAGCGCGATGCGCACGCCATGCCGGGTCAGGTAGGTGGTCTGGTCAGGCCGGCCCGTCCACCGCAGGTGGGCCGCCTGCAGCGCCTCGTTGGTCTCGGAGATGCCGGCCGCACCCGCGTCATCGGTGTGGTTATTGGCCACGTTGACGGCGGCGAACCCGGCCTGGCGTACCGCCACCGCCGAGCTGGCCGGCGCCTGGAAGGCGTAGCAGTTGGTCGCGTGCGGTGCGCACTTGGTGACCCCGCTGCTGCCCAGCGCCGTCTCCAGGTTGCCCACCGTCAGGCTGCTGTGCAGGTAGCGGGTCACGCTGGCGAACACCGTGCCCGCCCCGCCGGGCGGATACCGCCCGTCCATGCCGAAGTTCATGTCACCGACGTCGGCGATGCTGATCGTGGCCCGAGCCGCGGCGTTGGCCGGCGTGCTGCCGCCGGGGGCAGGCGATCCGCTGCCGGCGGCGCCGGCGCCTGCGGCGGCCGCCGGTGCTGATCCTGGCTCGTGCCGGAGCAGGAGCAGCCCGGCGCCGCCGAGCACCGTGACGGCCAGCACGGCCGCGACCAGCCACGCCACCGGGTGACCGCGCGATGGCGGGCGACCGCCGGCCGGGGGGCCATCGCCGCCGGAGGGCCGCCAGAAGTCGGGCGGGCCGTTGTCGCCGGGCGCCGCACCGTAACCGGGCGGCTCACCGTTGTGGCCGGACCCGCCACCGTAGCCGGGCCCGCCGCCGTAGCCGGGCGGCGCACCGTCGTCCGGCGCCTGGCGGTAACCCGGATACGACCCGTACTCCCCCAGCGGCCGGGAGCCCGGATCGCGGCCACGCCGGCCCGGCCGGTCCGAGCCCGGCTGCCGGCCATACCCGGGCCGCCCGCCGTAATCCGGCGAGCGGCCGTAGCCGGCGTCGGTCAGGCGATCGTCGCCCTGCCACCGCGAGCCGTCCTGCCAGCGGGAGTCGTCGGGCGCCCGGCGGGGACTACGCGAGCGGCGCCCGCCACCTCCGGGCCGGGCAGCTGGCCCGCCCCCGGCCCGCCAGCCGCGGTCATCGGGCCCGCGGTCATCTCGCCCGCGGCCGTCGGGCCCGGGCCGTCGGGCCCGGGGCCGTCATCAGGCCCGCGGCCGGAAGCACGCGAACGGCGATTGCCTCGGGATGAGCCCGGCCCACGCGGACGGCGATCGTCACGCCAGCCGCCGTCGCCGTCGTCCGGGCCACGCCCGTCGCGCCCGAAGCCGTCGTCTGGCCCGCTCCGGGAACCGCGCGGGCCGCGACCGTCATCGCGCCAGCCGCCGTCATCCGGGGCGCCCCGCGAGCCGCGTGGCCGACGGTCGTCACGCCACCGGCCGTCGTCCGGGGCGCGCCCGTACTCACCCGAGCGTCCATACTCACCCGAGCGTCCGTACTGACCGGAACGGCCGTAGGCACCCGACTGGCCATTGACGGGCGCACCGCCAGCGGAGCGCGGGCCGTACTCCCCCGAGCGACCATCGCCCGGCGAGCGGCCATCATCGCGGGAGCGATTCCGGGTGCGGGACCAGTTCCGGCCCGGCGGGCGATCCTGGTCCCGCGGGTAGTCCCGGTCCCGCGGGTAGTCCTGGCCGCGGGGGTTGTCCTGGCCGCGGGGGTTGTCCCGGCCCGGCCGCCGGGACCGGCCACTCGGCCGGCTCGGATTCCGCGGGTTGTCCTGGTCACCGCGGAGGTCCTGGTCACGCTGCCGGGACCGGTCGCGCGACCGCCCGTGGCCGGCGGCGCGGTCATCCTCCCGCGGGGGGCCGTCCGGGCGCCGGTAGCCGGCGGGACGGCCGTCATCAGCAGGACGGCCAGGCCGGGGCGGGAGGCTGTCGCCAGGCAGACGGCTGTAGTCCGGCGCTCGGGGGTATTCCGCCGGACGGCCCCCGGCTGGCGGGTCCTGGTCCCGCCGGCGGCCGTTCCAGGGCGCGCCCGAGCCCGGCACAGGCTCGTCCGGGCCGCTCCCTGTCACCGCTGGCTCCCCTGTCAGCGCGCCGCCAGCACAACCACGCTGGCGACTAGCCACAGGATAGGAGCAACTGGCCCGCCGGACCTGCGGTTACGCAAAACGGGCCACCTCAGGGCAGCTGCGCCTGGCCCACCGCAGGGCAGGTGCGGCTGGCCGCCGCGCCGCTGGCCGCCGGCCGGACCGCGGCGGCTCGGCGCGCGTTCCTGGCCGGCCCTGGCGTTCCGGGGCCGGCCAGGAACGCGCCTCAGACCTGAACCACGACCGGGATGATCATCGGGCGGCGGCGGTAGTTGTCGCTCACCCAGCGGCCGGTTGCCCGGCGGATGACCTGCCGTAGCTGGTGGATCTCGCTGATCTCGTCGGCGGCCGCGCGGGCCAGCGCCTCCTCCACCAGCGGCACGACCTCGCCCAGGTGGGTTTCGTCGATGCCTGACCCGCGGGCGTGGATCTCTGGCCCGGCCACCAGCTTGCCGTTGGTGGAGTCCACCACGACGACGACCGAGACGAAACCCTCGTCACCCAGGATCAGCCGGTCCTTCAGCGAGGTCTCGGTGACCTCGCCGACGGACGCGCCGTCGACGTACACGTACCCGCACGGCACCTTGCCCGCCACCGCGATCTTGCCGTCGACCAGGTCCACCACGACGCCGTCCTCGGCGATCACGATCCGGTCGGCCGGCACTCCGGTCAGCGCAGCCAGGTCGGCGTGCGCCTTCAGGTGCCGCCACTCGCCGTGCACCGGGATGAAGTTGCCGGGCTTGACCAGGTTGAGCACATACAGCAGCTCGCCGGCCGGCGCGTGCCCGGAGACGTGCACCAGGGCGTTGCCCTTGTGCACGACGTGCGCGCCCAGCCTGGTCAGGTCGTTGATGATCCGGGAGACCGCGGTCTCGTTTCCCGGCACCAGCGAGGAAGCCAGGATGACCGTGTCGCCCTCGGCGATCCGGATCGGGTGATCCCGCCCGGCCATCCGCGACAGCGCCGACATCGGCTCGCCCTGCGATCCGGTCGAGATCAGCACGATCTCCTCCGGCGGCATCTCCTCGGCCTCGCGCATGTCCACCAGCAGCCCGCCGGGCACGGACGGCACCCGCAGGTAGCCCAGGTCGCGGGCCACCCCCATGTTGCGCACCATGGACCGGCCGACCAGCGCCACCTTCCGCCCGTGTCCCGCGGCGGCGTCCATGACCTGCTGCACGCGGTGCACGTGGCTGGCGAAGCAGGACACGATGATGCGCTGCTGCGCGCTGGCGAACACCTCGTCGAGGACGGGCCCGATCGCGCGCTCGCTGGTCACGATGCCGGGCACTTCGGCGTTGGTGGAGTCGGCCAGCAGCAGGTCCACGCCCTGGGCGCCGAGCCGGGCGAAGCCGCCCAGGTCAGTCAGCCTGCTGTCCAGCGGGAGCTGGTCCATCTTGAAGTCGCCGGTATGCAGGACGACCCCGGCCCTGGTCTTGATCGCGACCGCGAGCGCATCGGGGATGGAGTGGTTGACGGCCAGGAACTCCAGCTCGAACGAGCCGAAGGACTGGCTCTCCCCGGCCGTGACCTCGACCGATACTGGCGGGATCCGGTGCTCGGCCAGCTTGCTGGTCACCAGGGCCAGGGTGAGCCGCGACCCCACGATGGGGATGTCGGCGCGCTGCCGCAGCAGGTAGGGAACAGCGCCGATGTGGTCTTCGTGCGCGTGCGTGAGGACCAGCGCCTCGATCTGGTCCAGCCGGCCCTCCAGCATGGAGAAGTCGGGCAGGATCAGGTCGACTCCGGGCTGGTCCGGCTCGGGGAACAGAACGCCGCAGTCCACCACGAGCAGCCGGCCGGCATGCTCGAAGACCGTCATGTTCCGGCCGATCTCGCCGAGGCCGCCTAGCGGGATGAGGCGCAGGCCGTCGGCGGGCAGCGGCGACGGCGGGCCGAGCTCTGGATGCGGATGGCTCACCGGATCTTCACGCCGCCAGCCGTCAGGTCCTCGCGCAGCTGCTCAACCTGCTCGGGCGTGGCCGGCACCAGCGGCAGCCGGACACCGCCGCCCGGCTGGCCTAGCAGGTCAAGTGCGGCCTTGGCCATGATCGCGCCCTGCGCGCGGGTCATGCCGGCGTAGACGGGCAGCACCTCGCGGTGGATGGCCAGCGCATCGGCTGGCCGCCCGTCGAGGTACGCCTCGATCATCTCGGCCAGCCGGTCACCGATCACGTGGGCGTGCACGCTGACGAACCCGCAGGCGCCCACCGACAGCCAGGGCAGGTTCAGCGGGTCATCGCCGCAGTAGAACGCCAGCCCCGTGCGGGCCATCACCTGCGAGCCGGCCATCAGGTCGGCCTTGGCGTCTTTGACGCCCACGATCCGCGGGTGGTCGGCCAGCTTCAGCAGCGTGGCCGTCTCGATCGGGATGCCGGTCCGGCCGGGGATGTCGTAGAGCAGCACCGGCAGGCCTGTCGCGTCGGCGACGGCGGTGAAGTGCGCGGCGACGCCGGCCTGCGGCGGCTTGTTGTAGTACGGGGTGACGACCAGCAGCCCGCTGGCGCCGGCCTGCTCAGCGGCGCGAGCCAGCTCGCAGCTGTGCGCGGTGCTGTTGGTGCCGACTCCGGCCACGACCGGGATCCGGTCGCCGACCGCCTCGATGACGGCCCGCAGCAGCCGGTCCTTCTCGGCGTCGGTGGTGGTGGGCGCCTCGCCGGTCGTGCCGCTGATGACCAGGCCGTCGTTGCGCATGTCGGTAACGAGGTACTCAGCCAGGCGGGCCGCGCCCGCGTAGTCCACGGCACCGTCGGCGGTCATAGGCGTGACCATCGCCGTGAGATTCCGGCCGAACGGGGCATCAGGGCGGGCTGTGCCGCTGCCCGCAGGCGTTGATGTAGCTGTCATGTAGTGCACGCTACCGGGCGGGGCTGCCCGCGGGTACCGCCGGCGCGGCCGGTGATGCTGAAGACCCGGCGACGTGAGCTCGGGGGTACCCACGCCGCCGGCGTCTGTCTTATTATCGCCCGCCATTGCACATGGCGTTACTCGTTGGGAGCAATTCGTTATGACCAGGGCGCTGGCGCCCTTCCGGCGCCGCTGCCGGGCCGTGCACCGGGTAGCCGGGCCAAGATCACCCGCCCAAGTCCGGCGCCACCGCGTGTCGGTGCTGGCATCGCTGCCGCAGCTAGCCAAAATAGGACGAGGCCCCTCCATGTATGAGATGGAGGGGCCTCGACGGCCCGTGGCCCGGGCTCACCGGCCTCCCGGCTGCCGCACACCGCGTGACCGCGCCACCGGCTCCGGGCCCCCGCCGTGCGGACTGGCCTCCCAGTCCGCCCGCCGTTCCGCAGTCACCTTCGGGGTGGACCCGCCTCAGTGGTGACAGCCGTTCTACTGCCAATCAGCGGCCCCGCACAAGGGCTTGACCGCGGCAATTTGACGGCATTTCCGCTGTCCACACCGCTATCCACAGCATGGCTCGCGTTGTCCCCCGCAGCCGCCGGCTTGTCAGCAGGCCCGTCCACAGGACTTCCCACAGGCTCGCTGCCGCGGAGCCCGGTGTCCCGGGCGAGAGGACAGGCCGCGCCCGGGTGTCGGGCGGCCCGCCGTCGGCCACGCTCGCTAGCCCCGCGATAGTGACTGTGCGTGACCGCCTCCCGGCTATCGCTCGCCCGGAGCGCAGCGCTCACTCGCGCGCTGAGCGCGCCCGGCGCGGGCGCTGCGTGGCGCTGGCTGACTTTGAGCGGCCGGAGAGCCATCAGGGATTGTGAAGGAAAAGTTTCGAAGCTAATATTTCGAAGCATGTCCTTCCGATCTGACGAACCGGGCGGCGGCCCCGCTTCAGAGCCCGGCAGCGCCCGGCCAGCAGAAAGCAGCACCGGGCCTGCGCCGGGCAGCACCGGACCAGCAGGCGAGCCGCTGCCGGGGATGCCCGGCAGCACGCCCCCGGCCGGCCCGGCCCCCGGAACTCCCGGAAATCCGCTGAAGCTGGATGACCCCCGGATGATGCGGGCCCTGGCCCACCCGGCGCGGATCGCGATCCTGCAGCACCTGGGCCTGGAGGGCCCGGCCACGGCCACGCAGTGCGCGGAGGTCACCGGCCTGTCCCCGTCGGCGTGCAGCTATCACCTGCGGGAACTGGCCAGATACGGGTTTGTCGAGGAGGAGCCAGCGGCCACCGGAGACGGCCGGCAGCGGCCGTGGCGGGCCCGGATCATCGCGATGATGATGGAGGACGATCCGGATCAGCCCGAAGCGGTGCGCGCGGCCGGACGGCTGCTCCAGGACGCTGTGGAAGCCGAGGCGGCGCAGATCCGACGGCGCTACCGGGACCGGGCTACCGAGTACCCGGCCGAGTGGCGGGAGGCCCTGGGCGGCATCCTGGACATCCTGCACGTCTCGGCCAGCGAGCTGACTGAGATCCGGGACGGGATCCAGGAACTGCTGGGCCGCTACCGCCGGATGGACCCGGCCGAGCGCCCGCCCGGCACCCTGCGCGTCGGCGTTGAGCTGGGCCTGGTGCCCTGGTTCGCGCCGGAGGCGGCGCGATGACGGCCGTGAGCCGCGCCGGCGCGGCGCTGCGCGGCGGCCCGCTGGCCTGGCGGGATTTCCGGCTGCTGGCCGCCGGCCAGATCACCTCGACGGTGGGCGACTACTGCTATGCGGTCGCGCTGCCCTGGCTGGTCCTGTCCGCCCACGGCGGCCCGGTCCTGCTGGGAACGGTGCTGGCCTGTTACGGCGTCCCCCGGACGGTGCTGATCCCGGTCGGCGGCGTGCTGGCCGACCGGCTGTCCCCGCGCGTCGTCATGCTCGCCGCCGACACGGTCCGCGCGGCGCTGGTGGCGGTCCTGGCCGTGCTGGCCGCCGGCCACGTGGTGGCGCTGGCCGCGCTCGGCCCGGCGGCGGCAGTGGTGGGGGCGGGCGAGGGCCTGTTCATCCCGGCCTCGGCGGCCATCATGCCGACGCTGCTGCCGACCGCTCAGCTCCAGGCGGGCAACGCGCTGAACGGCACCGCGATGGAACTGGGCTCGCTGGCCGGCCCGGTGATCGGCGGGGCGATCGTGGCCCTGGTCGGCTCGGCGCCGGCGTTCGCGGCGGATGCGGCCACCTTCGCCATCTCGGCCATCACGCTGGCCCTGATCGGAGCCAGGGCCGCGGCAGGCGCGCCTGCGCCGGAGGCGGCAGTGGCTAAGGGCGGGGTGCTCCCCGGCGCGGACGAGAACGCTACTGCCAGCCCTGCTCCGGCTGACCTGGCCGGTGACCCGTCCGGGCTGGGCGCGCTGGGCAGCCAGGCGGGCTTCTGGGCGCTGCTGCGAAGCGCCCGGCTGCTGCGGGTCATCGTGGTCGTCACGATGGCGGCCAACTTCGCTTTCGGCGGCACGTTCGAGGTGGCGCTCCCGGCCCTGGCCCACGCCCACTTCGGCGCGGGCGGTTACGGCGCCATGATCGCCTGCCTGGGCGCCGGCGCGGTGCTGGGCACGCTGGCCGCCGCCCGTGCCACCGGCCTGCGCAGGCCAATGCTCGTTGCATCGGCGCTGTTCATCGTGGACGGGGTGGCCGCGGCAGTGATCCCGTTCGGCGGGATCGCCGGGGCGGCCGCGGCCAGCTTCGTGTTCGGGATCGCCAACGGCCTCGGCAACGTGCTGACCCTGACGCTGATCCAGAAGTGGGCCCCGCCGCAGCTGCTGGGCCGGGTGATGAGCATCGTGATGCTCGCGTCGTTCGGCAGTTTCCCGCTGTCGGTGGTGGTGGCCGGGATCCTGGTCCGGCACGTGGGCACCACGCCGTTCTTCCCGATCGCCGGGGCGATCCTGATCGCCGCGGTCCTCGGCGCGCTGACCCAGCGGGAATACCGGACCCTGGGCGAGTCACCGGGGCGCGCGGCCGGGGCGGCCGCCCAGCCCGGCCCGGAGCCGGCCAGCTAGCGCAGGCGGCTCAGGCGGCACTCGGCTCCGACAGGTAAGCGACCCACTGGGGGTCGCCGTCGTGAGCCGCGCCGATCAGGCGCCAGTGCGCCCCGCGGGGCGCGGTCGGGTCAAAGCGCAGCGTCCAGCCGAGTTCCTCGATGAACCGGTCGGCCTTGCGGTGGTTGCAGCGGTTGCACGAGGCCACGCAGTTCTCCCAGACATGCTGGCCGCCGCGGCTGCGCGGGATCACGTGGTCGATCGTGTCGGCCTTGACGCCGCAGTAGGCGCACAGGTAGTTGTCCCGGCGCATCAGGGCGGCGCGGGTCAGCGGCACCCGGCTGCGATGCGGGATCCGGACATACCGGCGCAGCCGGATGACCGAGGGAATCACCAGCCGGGACGACGCGGAATGCAGCGTCCGGCCGTCGGCGTCATCGTGCACGACATCGGCCTTGTCCCCCAGGACCAGGCACACCGCACGGTGCAGGCCGACAGTCGTGAGCGGCTCATACGTGATGTTGAGCAGCAGTACCCGACGCACGCGCGCACCTCCTGCCGGGTGCGCTCCGCACATGTGCCGCCGGGGCACCCGTGACCAGTGTGACTGCCGATCGGCCCGGCCGCCAACATCAATAGGGTAGCCGGGTATCGCCACCGCCCGGCAGTAGCACGGCCGGCGAGGTCATGTGTATTCCCCGGCCCGGCCGCAGCTCACCCCGGACCCGGCCGGCCGCCGGGCCTGCCCGGGCCGTGCCTGGCGCCCCGGCCGGGCCTGACGAGGGGCGATCAGGGTCATAAGGTGCCAGTCATGAGTTCATCCCGCGCTTCCGCCCGTTATCCCGACGCCCGCCGGCAAGACATCGTCGAGAACCTGCACGGCCACCAGGTCGCCGACCCCTACCGGTGGCTGGAGGACCCGGACAGCGACCCGGCCAGGGCCTGGCTGGCGGCGCAGGACGAGCTCTACGCGGCGACGCTGGCCGCGCTGCCGGGCCGGGACCGGCTGGCCGGGCGGCTGACCGAGCTGCTCGAGCGCCGGGCTGGTCAGCCCGCCCGCCTGGCGCGGCGAGCCGCCAGTTCTACCTGCGCCGGGAGGCCGGCCAGGAGCACGCCGTGCTGTACACGGCGGTCGCCGGCCAGCCCGGGCCCGGCGAGAGCCCGGCGGCGGGCGAGGCTGAGCGGGTCCTGATCGACCCGATGGCCATCGACCCGTCCGGGACCACGACCCTGGACGCCTGGCAGCCCGACCACGAGGGCCGGCTGCTGGCCTACCAGATGTCGGAGGGCGGCCGGGAGGAGTCCGTGCTGCGGATCATGGACGTTGCCACCGGCGCGGACGTGGACGGGCCGATCGACCGCTGCCGGTACACCGGGGTCGCGTGGCTGCCCGGCGGCAAGGCGTTCTACTACGCTCGCCGCCTCGCCCCCGACCAGGTCCCGGCCGGCGAGGAGCAGTTCCACCGCCGGGTCTACCTGCACCAGGTCGGAACCCCGGCCGATGAGGACGTGCTGATCCACGGCGAGGGACTGGAGAAGACCAACTACTACGGCGTCCTGGTCAGCCGGGACGGCCGGTGGCTGGTGATCGATGCGTCGGCCGGCACGGCGCCGCGCAATGACGTGTGGCTGGCTGACCTGACCGGCTCGCTGGAGTCGGCGCCGGACCTGCGGGTGGTCCAGGAGGGCGTGGACGCCCTGGTCGAGCATGCGGCCCGGCCGTGACGGCCGGCTGTACGTGCACACCGACCGGGACGCGCCGCGCGGGCGGCTGGCGGTCGCCGACCCGGCCGACCCGGACTTCCCCGGCGCCGCGAGCTGGCAGGACATGCTGCCCGAGGACCCCGAGCGCGGTGCTCAGCGAGTACACCATCCTGGACGGGCCGGAGCTGGACGCGCCGGTGCTGGTGGTGTCCGGACCCGGCACGCCATCAGCGAGATCAGCCGTGCACGACCTGGCCACCGGCGGCGGACCGCCGAGCTGAGCCTGGCCGGGCCGGGCTCGGCCGGCGAGCGCGCCTGGGCTCCGCCGGCGGCCTGCGCAGCCGCCCCGAGGGCGGGCATGAGGCCTGGCTCAGCTACACCGACTACGCCACCCCGCCCCTGGTCCTGCACTTCGACGCCCGCAGCGGCGCCGTGACCACCTGGGCCCGCTCCCCGGCTCGGTGGACGTGCCGCAGGTCCGCGCCGAGCAGGTGGCCTTCCCGTCGGCGGACGGCACCACGATCCGGATGATCGTCATCTCCGGCCCGGCCTCAGCCGGGGACGCAGGACAGCGCGCTGCCCGGCCGACGATCTTGTACGGCTACGGCGGCTTCAACGTCAGCCTCACCCCGGCGTACTCGGCGCAGGCGCTGGCCTGGGTCGAGGCGGGCGGGGTGTACGCCGTCGCTAACCTGCGCGGCGGCAGCGAGGAGGGCGAGGACTGGCACCGGGCCGGGATGCGCGAGCGCAAGCAGAACGTCTTCGACGACTTCGCCGCCGCGGCCGGGCGGCTGGTCGCCGACGGCTGGACCACCCCGGGCCAGCTCGCCATCTCCGGCGGGTCCAACGGCGGCCTGCTGGTCGGCGCCTCGCTCACCCAGCACCCCGAGCTGTTCGCGGCCGTGATCTGCTCGGCGCCGCTGCTGGACATGGTCCGGTACGAGCGGTTCGGGCTGGGCGTGACCTGGAACGACGAGTACGGCACGGGCCGACGACCCGGCAGGAGCTGGGCTGGCTGCTGGGCTACTCGCCCTACCACCACGTCCGGGCCGGCACCGCCTACCCGGCGGTGCTGTTCACCGTCTTCGACGGCGACACCCGCGTCGACCCGCTGCACGCCCGCAAGATGTGCGCCGCGCTGCAGTACGCCACCGCCGCGCCGCTGGCGACCGCGCCGGTGCTGCTGCGCCGCGAGAAGGACGTCGGCCACGGCGCCCGCGCGGTCAGCCGCACCGTGGCCCTGGCCAGTGAGCAGCTGGTGTTCGCCGCCGCCTACACCGGGCTGGGCCTCTAGCGGGCCGCGACCTGTCACGTCGGGCCGCCGCCAGCGGCCGGCTAGGGACGCGCCGGCCCGCCGGGCCTGGCGGGTGAGTTCCTCGGCGAGGCGATCGAGCCCGGCGTCGACCTCGATCTGGTCGTACCCGCCGCGCCGGGTAACCCGGAACTGCGTGGCGCGGATGTCCCCGGCCGCGACGGCCTGGCCGGGGGCGGCGGTGCCGCCGAGCGTGGCCTCGATCCGGGCCACGAGCTCGTCCACGTCCGCCAGCACGTACCCCGGCGAACCCCACCGGGTATGCGGGAACCGGCCTGCTTCGGGCATCGCTGCGGCCTCCTCGCTCGCGGGCTGCCGGATCAGGCAGCGGGTCGGAACTGCATCACTGCTGGTCAGGCACCGTCATCGTAGGCCGGCCGGGCCAGTCGCGGGCGATGGCTCAGCGATTGCTGACGCAGTTGCCAGGACCTCCTGATATTCGGCGGCAGCCGGCAGGTCCGGGTGCCGCCGGCTGACCGCCTGGCCCAGGTCACGGGCGGCCTGCAGGACGATCTCGGTGCGCTGCTCCGCGGGCAGGGCGCCGAGCCGGTCCCGGCCCAGCCGCAGCGCCTGCTCCGGCTCATCGGCGTCGGCCAGGCAGCGCGCCTGCCCGAACACCACCAGCGTGGCATCGAGCACCTCCGCCGCCGGGTACAGGCGCAGGGCGCGCGCGTAGGACCGCTGGGCTTCCTGATGATCGCCGAGCATGGCCAGGGTGTCCCCGGCATGGAAGCAGAACTGCCGCTCGGTGTAGCCGAGCGCGGTATCGCCGGCCTCCTCGGCGCTCAGGCCGGCCAGCCCGTCATGGGCGCGGTCCAGGGCGCCGCGGGCCCGGTCCAGCGCGTCGCGCAGGCCCCGCCCGCTGCGCCGGGCCAGCCGGGCCAGCCGGGCCTGTGCCCGCGCCTCGACGACCGGGCCCATCACCCCGGCCACGCACGTCCGGCGCCCGGCCAGGTCAATCGCGGAACTGGCCAGGCTGGCCGACTCGCGGGGATCTCCGTAGTACAGCGGTACCAGCGCCTCGCGGACCGCGACCCAGGCCCGCAGCCTGCGGTCGCCCGTCTCGTCGGTCGCCGTCCGCGCCGTGCGGAAGAAGGACCGGGCCAGTCGCTGATCGCCGAGGTCGAGCATGACGATCCCGGCCAGGCCAGCCAGCTGGCCGGCCACCCGGCACAGCCGCTCGGCGAACTCCAGCGGCTGCCGCTCGGCGCACATCCGCCGCACGTCGCCGAAATCGAGCAGCGCGTCGCACAGCAGCCGCAGCGACGGGACGGTCATGTACCGGCGGCCGTAGCCGGCGGTGGTCTCCTCCCACTGATCGATCATCGTGGCCGACACGGTCCCGCTCAGCAGCGCATCATCCATCTGGCGGCGCATCCGGTCCACGGCGCCGAGGAATTCGCAGTCGAGCCGGGCGCCTGAGTCGGCCATCAGCCGGATCAGCATCCGCCGCAGGTCGTCCTCACCCGCGGCTAACTCAGCCGGGACCAGCCCGCGCCCGGCCCGCTCTCCGGCCGCATCCGCGGGCGCGGCCTGCTCCGGCACCAGCACCTGTCGCGGCTGGCCAGCCGCGGACGCCAGGTCCGGGACAGCAGGATCCGGGGCAGCGGGGTCCGGGGCAGCACTGCCGCGGGCAGCGGCATTCAGGGAAGGCTGCTCCGGCCGGCGGCCCTGCCGGGCCGCGACCGCCTGCGCCGGCACCCGCGCGCCCCGCGAGGCCGGGCCGCTGTCGGACACCCGCAGCCGGGCCGCGGGCGCGGCGCCGGCCGGACGGTGTGACCGGCCGCACAGGCACGGACCCTCAAAGCCCAGGTCCGGCGGGTCAGCCCGGTACGCCGCGCACACGTAGTGCAGGTACTCCGGGCCGGGTCGTTTCTGGCCGCTCTCGTAGGCCGACAGCAGCGTCTCGCTGAACCGCGGCGCGCGGCGGCCCTCGGCCTGATACCAGGCCCGGACCTGCGCCACCACATCGGCCAGGGCGATGCCGAGCGCCAGCCGGCGCGCCCGGATCCGGCTCGTGCCATACGCCGGGCCGCACTCGGCCAGGATCGCCGCGGCCACCCCGGCCGGCGAGGTCCCGGCAACCAGCTCCCGCGCCCGGATCGCGCGGGCTAGCGCGACCTCCTGGCGCGCCGCACCGACCAGCACCAGCCCGGGCCGCCCGGCCGGGCCGGCGGCCGGGTCGCCACCTAATGCGGAGGCGGCGCCACGGTGCTCTCCCGGCATGAATCCCCTTCCCGCTGCCCGCGGCGCGACTGCGCATCCCGCGGCTGCCCGGGGTGATATCGCGCGGCAGGATCCGCGCGAGGATGATCTTTGCTAACTAATTGTAATCTAGCAGTTGCACTCCGTCGATTACTATCGGCGGAGATTTCCTGTTAGCGCGGTGGCCAACTATGGTTTCGGAATTGTGCCGGCGCGGCGCGCCGCCCGGAGGGCGGCCCGGACGCCGCGGCCGGCGGTCGCTGGCATGCGCCCTGCCCCGCCCTGCGCCGGCCCGCTGACCAGCCCTCCGCCGCGGAGCGCGCCGCCGCGCAAATGCTCTGGCCGCCTGCGGCCGGGGCCGACCGCTTGAAAGGATCCCCTCGTGGCCCTGCACGCCCTGATGACGATCCTGGGATCGCTACCGCGGGGGTCGATGCCGCTGGCCTCCGCCCATACCGTGACCTCCGTGCTGGGCCCGGTCCTGAACCTGGAGACGGTCTGCCACAGCACCGAACCCAGCATCGCCTGCCGCACAGTCTGGGACATCACCCACAACGAGCATCTGGCCCAGGTGTCCCAGGCCTACCTGGCCGGGCCGGTCCAGGTGGCCGTGAAGATCGCGTTCGTGCTCGTCCTCGCGCTGGTCGCACGGGCGGCGGCGCGGCGGCTGATCAACCGGGTCACCAGCCGGGCCGCGGCCCGCACGGAGAGCGGGGGGCGGTCGCACTCGCTGCTCGGCGACCGGCGGCAGCAGCGGGCCACCGCGCTGGGCTCGGTGCTCGGCAACGCGGCGTCGATGACCATCTTCACCATCGCCACCTTCATCATCCTCGGCGACCTGGGCCTGAACCTGGCGCCGGTGCTGGCCAGCGCCGGGGTCATCGGGATCGCCATCGGGTTCGGCGCGCAGAACCTGGTCCAGGACTTCCTGGCCGGGATCTTCATCCTGCTGGAGGACCAGTACGGCGTCGGCGACGTGATCAATATTGACAAGGTCAGCGGAACGGTCGAGGCGGTCAGCCTGCGGATCACCCGGGTCCGCGACGTGAATGGCGTGATCTGGCACATCCGCAATGGCACGATCACCTCGTCCGGCAATGAGTCACACGGCTGGGCCCGCGCCGTGGTGGACTTCCCGGTCCCCTACGACCTGGACATCGTGGAGGTGCGGAGCCTGATGGAGAGCACCGCCGTGGCCATGTGGCAGGACCCCGCATGGCAGGACGTCATCCTGGAGCGGCCCGAGGTATGGGGCGTCCAGGAGGTCACCAATGACTCGGTGCTGATCCGGGTCATCGCCCGGACCGCCCCGCTGCGCCAGTGGGAGGTCGGCCGGGAACTCCGGGAGCAGATCAAGACCGCCCTGGCCGCGGTGTCCGCGGCCAGGGCGAGCTCGCTGCCAGAGGGGCAGAGCGCCGCAGGCGGGGGCGCGGCGCCCCCGGACGCGCCGCCGCCCGCCGGGTCCGGCACGGGCGCCAGCCGCACGCCGGCTGACCAGGCCGGCGGCCCGCCGGCGGCGGCACATACCCTGGAGCTGTTATGGATGAGACCACAGAGATCAGCCTGTACGAGGCCGTGGGCGGCGAGCCGACTTTCCGCCGCCTGGTGCACCGCTTCTACGAGGAGGTCGCTGCCGACCCGCAGCTGCGGCCCGTCTACCCCAGCCGGGACCTGGGGCCGGCCGAGGAGCACCTGCGGCTGTTCCTGATCCAGTACTGGGGCGGGCCCGCCACCTACAACGAGCTGCGCGGTCACCCCCGGCTGCGGATGCGGCACATTCACTTCAGCATCGGCGAGGCCGAGCGCGATGGCTGGCTGCGGCACATGCGCACCGCGCTGGACGAGCTAAAGCTCGACCCTGCGCTCGACGACCAGCTCTGGGAGTACCTGGTGATGGCCGCGCACAGCCTGGTCAACCAGCCGCTGCGCCAGCCCGGCGGTCCCGACCTGGGCCTGACCCCGGCCTGATCTGCCTCAGCTGACGGGATGACGGGCTTTCCGGCAGATACTAAAATTAACTGTTCTTCAATCCGTACTTAGCTGGCCCGTGCGTGACTCACTGGTAGGTGAGCAACATGCACGCAACTGAACCGCGCTCGTGGCTCCGGGCCGTACCCGGAACGCGAGCGGTCCCCGCTGGAGGCCCGGTGACCGAGGAGATCGGCGCGGCCGCATTCGAGGCTGCGCCCGGCACGCAGATCGCCGGCTACCAGGTCGAGGCGGAGATCGGCCGTGGCGGGATGGCGATCGTCTACCGGGCCCTGGACGGCAAGCTGGGCCGGCTGGTGGCGCTGAAGATCCTGGCGCCGCAGCTGGCCGAGGACGAGTCGTTCCGCCGCCGCTTCATTCACGAGTCACGGGCCGCTGCCGCAGTCGATCATCCCAATATCGTCCCGGTCTTCGAGGCGGGCGAGGCGGCCGGCTGCCTGTTCATCGCCATGCGCTACGTCGGCACCGGAGACGTGCGGACTCTGCTGCAGCGGCAGGGCCGGCTCCCGCTGCCGCGGGTGGTCGCGATCGTGTCGCAGGTCGCCTCGGCCCTGGACGTCGCGCACTCGCGCGGCCTGGTGCACCGGGACATCAAGCCTGCCAACATGCTGCTGGCCGAGTCCTCCGACGGCCAGTCCGACCACGTCTACCTGTCGGACTTCGGGCTGAGCAAGCTGACCCTGGCACCGACCGGGCTCACCTCGACCGGCCAGTTCATGGGCACCCTCGACTATGTCGCACCCGAGCAGATCGAGGGCAAGGCGGTGGATGGCCGGGCCGACCTGTACGCGCTGGCCTGCACCACCGTAGAGATGCTGTCCGGCGGGCCGCCGTTCCGGCGGGCCGAGAACATGGCACTGATGTGGGCCCAGCTGTCCGAGCCGCCGCCCCGGCTGACCGAGCGCTGCCCCGAGCTGCCGCCCGCGATCGACGACGTCATCTTCACCGCGCTGGCCAAGGCGCCGGGCGACCGGTACCTCAGCTGCGGCGAGTTCGCCGCCGCGCTGCACAGCGCGGCCCTGGTCTCCGGACCGGAGTCATGGGGCGCGCCGCGCAGCGGGATCCGGCCGCTCACCGAGCAGGCCTACCTGCCCGGTGCCCGGCATACCGTGCTGGACGGGGCCGCGGGCGCGGCCCTCGGACCAGCGCCAGCCAGTCCGCCGCTCGGGACCGGCTTCCCGGCGGCAGCCGCGGGTGCCGCTGCCGCCGGGGCGGCCGCTGCCGGTGCCGCAGCGGGCTTGCCGGCCCGGCCGGGCGTCGCCGCTGGCCCGCCGGATCCGGCCGCCTGGTCCGGCCCGGCTGGCCCGTCGAGCCCGCCGGGCTGGCCGGCATCCGCGGGACCCGGCGGCCCGTCTGTCCCGCCCGCAGCCGCCAGCACCCCGTTCGCGCCCGCCGGGCAGCCGTCCGCGGGGCCGGCGTGGGCCGGAGCTAGCTGGGCCGACTCGGACCTGCCGCCCGCCCCGGACGAATGGTTCCGCCCATCGGGCCCGGCCAGCCAGTCCGCGCCGGCCGCCTCACAGGCGCCGGTTGACCCGCGGTGGCTCTCGCCGGGCGCGCCGGCCACGATGCCGCCCGGCCCGTCCAGGGCGCGGGAGAGCCGCCGCGGCGGGGGCGGCCGGGCAGGCCTGGCCATCGTGATCGTGATCGTCGTCGCGCTGTGCCTCGGCGGCGCCGCCTTCCTGGTGCACCGGCACCGCACCGCGGGCCAGGCCACGCCGCCGCAGTCCGCCCCGGCCCAGTCCGCCCCGGCCGCCTCGACGACCGGTCCGACCACGGCACCCGGCCAGGCGGCCCCCGTCGCCCCGGCCGCAGTCGTGGGCGCCTACTTCCGGGCGATCAACCATCACCGCTACGCCCGGGCCTGGGCGCTGGGCGGCCGGAACACCGGCGAGACCTACTCCCAGTTCGTCAGCGGCTTCAGCGACACCGCCCATGACGCGATCCAGATCTCCTCGGTCAGCGGCGGCGTGGTGACGGCCAGGCTGGTCGCCACCCAGACCGACGGCACGACGCAGATTTACCAGGGCACCTATACGGTGGCGGGCGGCCAGATCACCCAGTTCAATATCAGCCGGGTGAGCTAGGCCCAGTTCTCGCCGCCGATCGCAGCCAGGCTGCGGCCGGACTGCGAGTCAGGGCGGTGCGAGCGGCGCCGCGGGACGCGGCGGGCCGATGCGCGCAGCACCGCAGCGCCGGCAGGCGGCCGGGCCGGTACCAACAGCGGCGCGGCGGGCCGGGACGCCCGGGCCCGCTAACGAGTCAGCGCTTCCGCGGCCGGGTGGTGCGGGCCGGGCTGCGGGCACCAGCGGCCGTGCGAGTCCGGGGCCGCCGCGTCGTGCCGGAGCCCGCGGACGCGGCCGGCGCGGACGCCGCGGCCCGGGACGGCGCGATCGACCACTTGAACTCCAGCTCAATCTCGACCTCGTCGCCCTCGATCTCCACCTCGAGCTCGGCGCGCACGCTGTCGGGGACACGCAGGCTCATGGTGCCGCCCGGCCCGAACGGGATCTCCGTGTGGCCGCCCCCGGCGAAGGCCTCAGACAAGAGCGTCAGCCAGCTGGCCGCCTCGTCGCGGCTGACAGCCTCCTTGCGTTCCACCTTGACGTCGGACATCGCACGCACCCCTCATCCGCTGCCGTGAACCAGAGGCGGCTGCCCGGCAGGCCCGCCCAGGCCATGATCAGGCAGCCGCCGACGGCATGCCTCACCCGTGCGGGGTGAGCTGACGCTGAGCTGAGGTGGTGAGCTGAGGTGGTGAGCTGTGGCTAGTCCCTGGTCAGCTTGCGGTAGGTGACCCGGTGCGGACGGGCGGCCTCGGCGCCCAGCCGCTCGATCTTGTTCTTCTCGTAGGACTCGAAGTTGCCCTCGAACCAGAACCAGCTCGCGCCGCCCTCCCAGGCCAGGATGTGGGTCGCGATCCGGTCCAGGAACCAGCGGTCGTGGCTGGTGATCACGGCACAGCCGGGGAACTCCAGCAGCGCGTTCTCCAGCGAGGAGAGCGTCTCCACGTCCAGGTCGTTGGTCGGCTCGTCGAGCAGCAGCATGTTCCCGCCCTGCTTGAGGGTCAGGGCCAGGTTCACCCGGTTGCGCTCGCCGCCGGACAGCACGCCGGCCGGCTTCTGCTGGTCGCCGCCCTTGAAGCCGAAGGCGGCCACGTAGGCCCGGCTGGGGATCTCGGTCTTGCCCGACCCGGATGTAGCTCTCGCCGTCCGAGATCACGTCCCAGACGTTCTTGTCCGCCGCGATCCGGCCGCGGCTCTGGTCGACGTAGGAGATCTGGACCGTCTCGCCGACCCGGATCGTCCCGCTGTCCGGCTGCTCCTCGCCGATGATCATCTTGAACAGCGTGGTCTTGCCGACGCCGTTCGGGCCGATGACGCCGACGATGCCGTTCGGCGGCAGGGTGAAGCTCAGGTCCTCGATCAGCATCCGGTCGTCGAAGCCCTTGCTGAGGCCGAATTGACCTCGACGACCAGGTTGCCCAGCCGCGGACCCGGCGGGATCTGGATCTCCTCGAAGTCCAGCTTGCGCTGTTGCCGTCGGCCTCGGCGGCCATCTCCTCATAGCGCTGCAGCCGGGACCGGCTCTTGGCCTGCCGCGCCCGCGGGCTGGACCGGACCCAGTCCAGCTCGTCTTCCAGGCGCTTGCGGCGCTTGACGTCCTTCTGGCCCTCGACCTTGATCCGGGCCGCCTTGGACTCCAGGTAGGTGGAGTAGTTGCCCTCGTAGGGGTAGGCGCGGCCGCGGTCCAGCTCGAGGATCCAGCCCGCCACGTTGTCCAGGAAGTACCGGTCGTGGGTCACCGCGACGACGGTGCCCGGGTACTTCTCCAGGTGCTGCTCCAGCCACTGCACGCTCTCGGCGTCCAGGTGGTTGGTCGGCTCGTCCAGCAGCAGCAGGTCGGGCTGGGACAGCAGCAGCCGGCACAGCGCCACCCGGCGCCGCTCGCCGCCGGACAGCACGCTCACGTCCAGCATCAGGCGGCGGGCAGCGCAGCGCGTCCATCGCCTGCTCCAGCTGGCTGTCGAGGTCCCACGCGTTGCTGTGGTCCAGCTGCTCCTGGAGCTTGCCCATCTCCTCCAGCAGCGCGTCTGAGTAGTCGGTCGCCATCTGCTCGGCGATCTCGTTGTAGCGGTCCAGCAGGGCCTTGGTCTGCGCCACGCCCTCCTCGACGTTGCCCAGGACGGTCTTGCTCTCGTCCAGGGCAGGCTCCTGGGCCAGCAGCCCGACCGTGAAGCCCGGCATCAGCCGCGCCTCGCCGTTCGAGGGCTGCTCGAGTCCCGGCCATCATCTGCAGCAGCGTCGACTTGCCGGTGCCGTTCGGCCCGAGGACGCCGATCTTCGCGCCCGGCAGGAACGCCAGCGTCACGTCGTCGAGGATGACCTTGTCGCCGTGCGCCTTGCGCACACGGCTCATCTGATAGATGAACTCCGGCATAGCAGCCAAGGGTAGGGGCGGCGGGCGGCGGGTTCGAGCCATCGCGCCAGCCCGGCCGCGAACTCCGGGCCCGCCCGCGGGTCACGCCGGAGCCAGGGCCGTCGCCCGCGCCCCGCGTCAGGACGGCCAGCGCCACTGCTCGCCGCATCCCGGGCTCCTCCCGGCCGCGCGCCTCGTCCCCGCGCTGGCCCCGGCCGGGCCGGGCTCCGTCGCCGGCGCTCCGCCAGGCCGGGAAGCGTGCTCGCGTCCGGCCGCCGGCGGGTCGCTCGCGTCGCCGCCGGGGTACCCGGCTGCGGCGCCCGGCTCGCCAGGCTCCCGGTCCCGTCGCCGGTCAGCCCGGCATCGTCCGCCAGCGTCCAGCACGCGGCGGAGCCGCTCATGCGGCCCGCTGACGACCCGCGTCGTCGGCGGCTCCTGGAACTCCGCTGGCCGTCATCCCGGTCTGCGGCCGGACCCGGTGGAACGTGGCGATCCCGCGGGTCATGTCGTGGCCGAACGGAGATGGCGTCGATCTCCACCGCGGTGCGCTGGTGCCCGTTCTTGTCCTCGAAGTCGCGGACTGTCGACCCGGCCGCGGACCACGACCGGGTCGCCCTTGCGCAGGCAGGTGGCGGCGTTCTCGGCCAGCTTCCGGTACAGCGTGCACGGTCAGGAAGAGGTGCCCGCATCGATCCACTCGCCGGTGCACCCGGTCCATCCGGCGCGGGGTCCAGGCCACCCGCATCGTCAGGGCCGGGATCCCGGTGCGGGTCTCACCTCAGGGCGGGCTGGGTCGCCACGTAGCCGCTCAGGCTGATATGCGCCTCGTTGAACATCATGGACCTCCCGGGCCGTCGGCTGCGGCGGCTCGTGCCGCCGCCTCTGCCTCCACAGTCCCCGGCGCCGGGCCGGACTGGCGGCACGCTCGTCCGGCGCTGTGGACAACCTCCGGCAGTCCGCGCCGAGCTGTGGACAGCGGCCGGGCGCCAGCGCCCGACGGCCTAGCCTGTACCGCCGCGCCAGTCCTGCCGCGCCAGTCCTGCCGCGCCTGTACCGCCGCGGCAGGGGTGCCCGGAAACCGCGCCGCGGCTGACCCGGTCGTCAGGTGGTCAGGCCGCGACCAGCTCGGCGGGCTCGGCGATGACGTCGACCAGGGCGCCGTTGCGCATCACGGTGATGGCCAGCGGCCGGCCGATGGCCTCGCCGAACATCAGCCGCTGCAGGTCCTGGGCGCTGCGCGACGGGCTGGCCGCCCGCGGTCAGCAGCAGGTCACCGGCGCGCAGCCCGGCCCGGGCCGCCGGGCCGGCCGGCACCACCTCCGCCACCCGCAGGCCCTCGGCGCGGCCGACCCGCTCGCGCAGCGCGGCCGGGACCGGGGCGGGCACGCAGACCAGCGCCCAGGTAGGCCCGGCGGACCCGGCCGTCCCGCATCAGCGCCGCGATGATCCGGCGCGTGGTGGCGTTCATCGGCACGGCCAGCCCGAGGCCGAACCCGGCGACCGCCGTGTTGATCCCCACCACCCGCGACGCGGGCGTCAGCCAGGGCGCCGCCCGAGTTGCCGGGGTTGAGGGCGGCGTCGGTCTGGATGACGTCCTCGACCAGCCGGGCCGCGGCGCCGCTGCGGGTCGGCAGCGACCGGCCCAGCGCGCTGACGACGCCGGCCGTGACCGACCCGGCCAGCCCGAGCGGGCTGCCGACGGCCACCACCAGCTGCCCGACGACCAGGTCGTCGGCCTCGCCCAGCTCGGCGGGCTCGGGCGTCCCGCCGTCGCGCGCGCAGCACGGCCAGGTCCGACAGCGGGTCAGCGCCGACGACCGTGAACGGCGCGCTGGTGCCGTCGGAGAACAGCGCGGTGCCCTGCGGCGAGCTGCCCGACCACATGGGCATTGGTCAGCAGGAAGCCGTCGGGGGTGAACACGACGGCCGAGCCCTGGCTCTGCGCGCCGCGGCCGCCCTCCTGCGGCACCCGCAGGCTGGCCACCCGCGGCGTCAGTGCGGCGGCCACCCCGGCCACGATCCGGGAGTAGGCGTCGAGGCCGGAGTCCTGATGACATGTAATCTCCTCCGATCGGAATTACAAGATTACATAGAACGTGGAAGCCCGCCACTCGCGCGAGATCCGCAGCCGGACCGCAGCCGCGGGAACCGGCCAGCTAGACGTGCCTGCGGCCCCGAGCCGTGCTGACTGTTGATCAGGGAGATAGCCGCGGAAGGCCGAAGGATCGGCGGCGGCGTCAGCCGGTACTGGCGCCAGGGCCGCGCGGAGCTCGGCGCGGAAGCGCTCCAGCTCCGAGAGCTCCTGCTGGGCCGGCGACGACGACCAGCTCCTGGGCGACGCTGGCCATCCGGTCCTGCATCGCCTCGGCGACCTGCTCGTTCTCGCGGATCGCGGCGGTGCGGACGGCATTGACGCAGGCCGACGCGGTCAGCCAGCCGAGCACCAGCATGGCGGCGATCAAGATGACGATCAGCGGCAGCAGCGCGATCGTCGCGGAACAGGCGCGGCACGCCGCTGGCGACGCGGAAGACGCCGAACACCACGATGGCGACGATCCAGGCGATCCCGACGATCACGCAGCCCAGCAGCAGGCCCTGCCAGACGCCGATCGGCCCGCCACCAGGCCGGCGATGGTGTTCTCGGCGGGCAGCGCCTCGCCGATCCGCTCGCCGAGCGCGCCGGGGATGTCCCCGGCCCGGGAGCGGATCGCCGCCCGGACGGTCTGCGACCAGGGCCGGGGCAGTGCCAGGGCTGACCTCGTCGGCGAGCTGGGTCAGGGCGTTGTCGATCTCGGCCTGCTGGGCACCGGACGGCCCGGCGGTCACGCCCGCGCAGCTCGGCCCACAGCTTGCCGAGCCGGATCTTGCGCACCGGGTCGCGCCGGACGAGCCGCTCGACGAGCCAGCTGACCGGCCAGCCGACGTAGTCGACGGCCCGCAGCTCGCGCGCGCTCTGCAGCGCGTCGCCGATGGCCGACACCCCGGCCGCCCGGGCGAACGCGGCGGCGAGCTTGCCGGGCGAGGCTGCCAGCATGCCGGGCCGCCGGCCGTGCCGTCGGCCGCCGGGCCGGCCGAGCTCGAGTCCCCGCTGGCCTGGCTGGCCGTGGTGAGCCCGAGCGGGTCCTCGCCGGCGTAGGGCAGGAACCGCGCCGGCTACGGCGTCGACATCCGCTGAGATGCGGGCGGTGGCGGCGCGGCGCGCGGAGACGGTCTCGGTCAGCAGCTTGCGCAGCTCGCCGACTCCGGCCCCGGTGAGCGCGGAGGTCACCAGGATCTGCACGTCGTGCAGTTCCTCGGAGTCCAGCAGCCGCCGCAGGTCGTTCACGCAGTCCTCGACCTGCTCGGGGGCGAGCAGGTCGGCCTGGTTGAGTACGACGGCGATGACTTCGGTGTGGCCGGCCAGCGGCACCAGGAAACGCCGGTGAATCGCGGCGTCAGCGTACTTCTGCGGGTCCAGCACCCAGACCATCAGGTCGGCCAGCTCGACCAGGTGGTCCACCTGGTCGCTGGCGTGTGCCATCACCGAGTCGTGGTCGGGCAGGTCGAGCAGCACCAGGCCGGTCATGGGCTGTTCTCGCCGCTGTCCAGCGCGCTGGCCCGGGCGTACCGGTAGCGGCGCGGGACGCCCAGCCAGTCCAGCAGCGCGCCGGAGCCCGCCACGCCCCAGACGCAGGCGTGCACGTCCCTGGTCACCGGCCGGGTCACGCCGACGGTGGAGAAGTCCGCCCCGGCAATCCGGTTGAACAGTGATGACTTGCCGCTGCCGGTACCGCCGGCCAGCGCTACGACGGTGTGCGCTGAAGACAGCCGCAGCCGCTGGCCGGCGCGGGCTCAGCAGCTCGCCGGCGTCGTCGATCAGCTCCGCGCTGATGCCGTCGGCGCCGCTGCGGGCCGAGCCGATCTGGACCAGCCGGGCCAGCGCGCTGAGCCGGCGCGGACAGCTCGCTGCCGGCCCGGATCGAAGCGGCCCGCAGCTCGGCCGCAGGGCCGGATGCCGGCCCGCTGCCCGACTGGCCGCGGCCCGCTGCCAGACACCGGTCCGGGGCCCGAAGCGCAGCCCGCCGCCCGATGCCCGTCCGCTGCCGGGCAGCCTCGCTGCCGGGCGGCGGCCCGGGCACCGGGCCGGTGGCGGAACCCGCCGTCGCGCGGACCGACCGCGGCCGTCACCGGGGCAGGCGGCCCGGCAGCGGCCGCCGCGCCGGGGCCTCATCATCGGGCGAGCCAGTCCGCCGGGCGCTCCCGCGCTGCCTGTCCATGGCGCTCACCTTGCGGCCTCAAGGGCCTCGCTGGCCGCCACCAGCTGGGCGGCGACGGTCTCATCGGGGGTTCCGGCGGCGTCAATGACCTCGCTGAAGCGCTCCTGCTCGCCATCGAACAGGGCCGCCACCCGCTCTGCAGGTCCTGCCGCGCCCTGGCGGTGAGGTCGCGCAGCTGGCCGGCGCCGAACAGGGAGCCGAGCAGCCGCTCCGGGCCGGTCCCGCCCTCGGCCGCCGCGCCGGGTCCGGCCTGGCGCCGGCCGGCCGGGCGACGCGGGGCCTGGCCGACTCGGGCCGCGAGCACGCCGATCATCAGCACCAGGGCCAGCGGACTCGGTGTCGAAGGAGACCACCCGGGCGATCGAGCGCTTGGTAACGTTCTCCGCCTGCACCAGATCCAGCACGTTGTCCTGCCAGCCGCGCACCGCCTTGCGGGCGGCCGCGGCCAGGCCGGGGAGGACCGGGCCAGGGCCGCCGCGTCCACCGCGACGGAGCTGCCCTCGTTGGCGGCGTTATCGGCCATGCCGAGGTCGGCCAGCGCGAGCGCGAGGTAGTCCGAGGCGGCCGAGCGGCCCGCCTCGGCCGCGGCGGCCAGCTCGCTGAGCAGGGCCGCGCCCGCCGGATGCTGCTGCCAGCGGCGCACCGCGTCTTCGGCGGCCCGGTCGGCGATGGCCGCCATGAGCGACTCCAGGCTGCCGCGCAGCGCGGCCCGCAGCGCGCCCGCCCGGACCGGCAGGCGGCGCTTCTTCTTGGCCTTGCCGGCGCCGCGCCCGGCCGCGCCGCACCTGCAGGGTGCGCATCAGGTCGCCGGTTCCGGCGAAGTCCTGCCAGCGGGTCAGCACCTCGCCGCTGCACCAGGGATCCGTCGCTGGGCGCCCGGTCGAGCTCGGCCAGCCCGCCGTCATAGGCGGCGCGCACCGCCTCCCGCAGCTCGCGGCGCAGGGTGAGCTGGGTGCTCGGCGTGAGCGGCCAGCGCGGGGATCCGGGTCCGGAAGGTGTCGAGCATGCCCGGACATGGTCTGGGTCAGCACCGCCACCCGGCGGTCGTCACCCGCGGCCGTCTCGTCCAGCCACTCGCGCACCGGCCGGGCGATCTCGGGCGGCAGCATCGCGTCGGTGACGATGGTCTCGGCGATGAGGAACCGCTGGAAGCCGGTCAGCGCCGTTGGCCTCCAGCATGGCGTCGAAGTGGGCGCGAGCTGCGGCGCTGCCGATGGCGGAACCCGGGACAGCACCACGGCCAGCGAGGCGGCCCGGTCGCGGGCGTCCTGGAGCAGCTCCCATACCGCGGCGTCGGCGTAGCGGCGGGCGGAGGTCATGAACAGCCACAGGTCCGAGGCATCGAGGAACTGGTGCGCGAAGTCGCGGTGCGCCTGGACCACCGAGTCGATGTCGGGCGTGTCGAGCAGGGCGACGCCCTGCGGCATGCCCTCGCTCGCCGCCAGCACCAGCAGGCCGTCCCGGCCCGGCATGGCCAGGCCCTGCTGCCGGACCCGGGGCAGCGTGGGCAGGAAGACGTTCTCGGCGAACCAGTGCGCGTCGCTCGGGTGACAGGCCAGGACCGGGCTGTTGGTGGTGGGCCGGCGGATGCCCGGTCTGGCTGACCTGCTTGCCGACCAGGCTGTTCATCAGGGTGGACTTGCCGGCACCGGTGGAGCCGACCAGCGCGACCAGGATCGGCGCGCCGGACTGGCGCAGCCGCGGCAGCAGGTAGTCATCGATCTGGCTGAGCAGCTTGCGCCGCTCGGCCCGGGCCTCCGCCACGCCGGGCGCCTCCAGCAGCAGCGGCACGGTGACGATGGGGTGGCGCAGGCCGAGCAGGGCGTTCTCCAGCCGCCGGGCGTCCACCTTGACGTAAGGCTCGGTGGGCGGCTGCGCGACGTCGCCCAGCTCGCCGTCGGGGCCGGCCGGGCCGGGCGCTGCGGCGGGCGGCGGCGGGCCGCCGCCTGAGGGGCTGGGTCCCGCGTGCGCGCCGGGGCGGGCGCCCGGCAGCGGGGGCCCGTCGGCCGTGGACCCGGCCGCGTGCACCCCGGCGGCATGGGCGCCGGCCGGGCGGCTGCCCGGCGTGGCCCGGCCGCCGGGCGCCGGCCGCCCGCCCGAGGCAGATCTCGCCGCCGCGTGCAGGCCGGTGGCAATGGGGCTGCCCGCCTCCCGGGTCACCGCGCCGGCGTGCGCGCCGCCTGCGGGGCCGCTGCCTGCCGGGCCGCCGCTGGCTGGCCGGGGGCCAGGGGCCGGAGTTCCCGCCGCGGCCGCCTCCGCCGGCCCGGCTCCGGCGCGGCTGGCCGTGTCGGGGACGGGCGCCGGGACCGCGGAGCCAGGAGCAGCAGCCGGGCGGCCGCCGGATGCACCTGACTGAGGCACGCCAACGCCGCCGG
Organism: uncultured Actinomycetota bacterium; assembly: GCA_963780555.1. Taxonomy (GTDB): domain Bacteria; phylum Actinomycetota; class Actinomycetes; order Streptosporangiales; family Streptosporangiaceae; genus DASUBV01. The sequence continues at coordinate 4,116,334 of CAWACD010000002.1, forward strand.
TGCCGCTGACCGGCACCGGTACTGCGCTCGCGCTCTGTCCCTCAGTCATGTTCCCCGGGGCCTCCTGCCCAGCCGAACCCCCGCCGCTGCTACCGCTACTCGGTCGTCACCCGCGTTTCCTGCTCGGTCGTCATCGCGCTCCAGCCTGCCCTGACCGCAGCCGCCGCGCCATGGCCGGTCCGGACCGTGCGTGACCAGCCCTGCCGTGCTGCTCCGCGCGGCCGGATCAGGGTCCGCACGGGCGCGCGGCTGCCGCTGGCCGTTTCACCCGCCTGACTGCTCAGGTGGCGACAGTATCTGGCCTTAAGGCTATTGTGCGCCGCGAGGGAAGATTACCCGCCGCGATGCCGTAAACAGGAGTTGTCGCGATAGTCCCGTGCTGATCATTGTCCGTGCGCGGGCAGCACCGCGCAGCCATACGGGCAGGGTCGCGGCGGGCTAGCCGATCGGCGCAGCGATCAGCCGCCCGCAGCCCGGCCGCGGGGCCGCCCGGCACCGCTATCCCGGTCCGGCCCGGCCTGCGGGCCGCGCATGACCTCAGCCGCGGCCAGCAGTGCGCCGAACGCCGCCGCCGCCACCGCGGCGCCGCCTTTCTCCGAGACGTTGCTGACCGACGGCAGGCCGGTCGCCCGCAGGGCGTCCTTGGCCGCCGCCGCGCCGACGAAGCCGGCCGGGAAGCCTGACGACGAACGCGGGCTCCACGCGGCGGCTCAGCATCTCCTGCAGCGCCTCAGCGGGGCCGCCGACGACCCAGACCGCGCCGGGGCCCGCATCGCCAAACGCCAGCCGGACCGCGGCGGCCGCCGGGCTGATCAGCGCCGTCCGGGACAGCCGCGCGGTGAGCGGCTCGCCGATCTTGGAGATCACCGGGCAGCCGGTGATGCCGGCCGCCACCATCGCCGAGTCCGCGACGACCGGGGCGCCGGCGGCCAGCGCGGCCACGCCGGCGGCCAGGTACTCCTCCTCGCACACCAGGTCGGTGAGGTAATCGAAGTCGGCGCTCGCGTGAATGACCGCCTCAGTGACATCGCGGCTGAACCTGGGCAGCCGCGACAGGTCGATCCGAGAACGCAGGATCCGGTAGGACTCCTCCTCGGCCGTCGGGGCCTCCTGGGGTATCCAGCCCGGCACGGTCACGATGGTGCCACCTCCTCGCCCGGCGCCTGCTCATCCCGGCGGTACCGCCCCGCCGGCCCGCTGCGCGGCGAGGCCGCCACGGGCCCGCCCCCGGCCCGCGATCTCCCAGCATGACACAGCAGGCTCGCCCGGACCCGGCCCATCGGCAGGTCACGCGCGCGGCTCCGGGCCCGGCCGGCCCCGGTGCGGTACTGTCGATCGGCTTGGAATGCTTCGGTCACTTAAGTACCTCGGTACACTGCTGGGGCGCGACTGCTCCCATGTCTGCGCACCTGACCGGGCGTCTGCGGCGCGGCCGGGGAGCAGCGGCCCGGATCACGGCCACGGCCGACGGCCGGATTACCCCAAACCGGCGGCACCCGGCACCCCCCGGATATACCTGCTGGCCATCGGATCACCTGCGAACGGAGCGTCATGGGCATCGAGCATCGTGCCCGGGTCCTGGCGGCCGGCGTGCCCGCTCGCGCGCAGCGGCGCGGGCCGGGCCCGCTGGCCGCTGCCTGCACCGGGCCGGCGCGGTCCGGTGCTGGCGGGCCGTGGCCCGCTAGTGTCATCCTGAATGGTTCACGCAGCGTTACAAGGAGAAACTCTTGGTAACGAGCGCGCCAGCTCACCCAGGTGAGATGCCGACGGTCTTGTCTGGCTTCTCGCTCGCCCGCCTGACCGGCTCTCACCACCAGCAGGACCCTAAGTCGGGCCATGCCACCGGATGGCCCGCATTCGCGGAGGCAGCTCAGTGACTGTGACCCAGGATGACGACGTCATCGACAACGCGGCCGTGCGGGCCTTCACCGACCAGTACGGCGGCCGGGCCACGCAGCTGCCGCCGCTGGCGATCGTGATCGCCGCCTACAACGAGGAAGGCGCGATCGGGCCGGTCTCGAGGCGCTCCCGCAGTCGATCTCCGGCCTGGAGGTCGCCAAGATCGTCGTGTCGGACGGCTCGATGGACGCGACCGTCAAGGATGCCGAGGCAGCCGGAGCGCTGGTGTGCGACGTGCCGGTGAACCGGGGCCAGGGAGCCGCGCTGCGGCTGGGCTACCGGCTGGCCCGCGAGGGCGGCGCCCAGTACATCGTCACCACCGACGCTGACGGCCAGTACAACCCGGCCGAGATCGAGCGCCCTGATCGCGCCGCTGCTGGCCGGGACGGCCGACTTCGTGACGGGCTCGCGGACCAAGGGCAGCGAGGAGACCACCGACCCGGTGCGCAAGCTCGGCGTCCGGGTCTTCGCCCTCACCATCAGCGTCCTGACCGGGCAGCGGGTCAGTGACCCGTCCTTCGGCCTGCGCGCCATGCGGTCCGAGGTCACCGGCGCGGTCCAGCCTGCGGCAGCCGCAGTACCAGGCCGCCGAGCTGCTGATCGGGGTCATCACCCACGGCTACCGGGTGGCCGAGGTGCCGGCCACGATCCACAAGCGCCAGGTCGGCGAGAGCAAGAAGGGCCACAACGCCTTCTACGCCCTGCATTTCGCGAGCGTGATCGCCGGGACCTGGCTGGCGCGAGCGTCAGCGCCGCGCCCGCAAGGGCTAGCCCGGCCGGATCACCGCGCAGTGCAGGCATGAAGCGGTGCGGGCATGACAAAGGGCTGGCGTCTGTGACGCCAGCCCTTTTGACTGCCCGCAGGCGCCCCGTCAGCGACGAACCCGGGGCTCCGCGTGCTGCTGCTGGCCGGCCATCTCCAGCCGGGTCGCCGGGCTGGACTCGTCAGCCTCGGCCGGGCGGACCGCGGTGCCGTTCGGGGAGGTCCCGTTCGGGTGCTCAGGCCCGTCCTGGGGCACAGCCGGGGTCCGGGCCTGCTGACCCGCAGGCGGCCCTCGCGATTGGCGAACAGCACGTAGTGGAAGATCGCGAAACGCGCGACGAACGTGACGCAGTTGGCCAGGAAATACGCGCCGTTCACCACGGCCACGTGCTCCCAGTGCGAGTGGCCCATGTTCTTGGACCACATGCTGGCCTCGTGGCTGATGAACGACAGGAACGTCCAGGCCGCCACGGAGACGACCCAGAACGGCAGCGTCTCGCGCAGCAGGTCCGGGCGGCCCTTGCGCTCCCAGGCCCAGCGGCTGAGCAGGTAGCTGACCCCGGCGCCGACGATCGAGGCGATGAAGGCGGCGGTCCCGGCGCTCATGCCGATGACGCCGACGAGCACGGCCAGGGTGAGCTGGCTGGAGGCCAGCGCCGCGAGTGAAACCGGGACGAACCGCATGAACCGCCGGCCCGGCTCGGTGCGCAGCTTGCGCCGCAACGGTGCGGGAAGCAGGTGCCAGGCGGCCTTGCTGACCTTATGGGTTGCCCCAGCCATGAATTTCCTGTCCACGAGTTTCGAGATGAGCCGCGACCGCAATTGTCTGCGGGACAGTACGCCTGCGGGTCCACCTCTACATTACGGGAACTCGCGACCTCGCTTCGGCAGGTTCCCGTTTACCGCCCTCGATAACACCAGCTCAGCGGATCGGATCCACCGACAGGCTAATGCAGGCGGCCGCCCAGGCCGGGCCGGGCCACGCCACTGCGGCCGGTCCCCGAGACCGTCCACAGGCCGCTCTTGCGCCCCTTCCAGAAGACCTCGAAACGACCCCCAGCCCCGGCCGGCCGCGGCGAACGGCGCGCCGCCCAGCTTGCCCATCCGCAACTTCGCCGGCGAGTGCCAGCGGCCGGACTTGCGGTAGGTCAGCTGCCAGAGCCGGTGATCCGTGCCGCGGAAGAACACCCGCGCGTGTCGAGTCGGCGGCGACCGGCCACGGCGCGCCGGTCACCGAGCCGCCCAGGTTCCGCGGGCCCTGCGGCCGGTGGCCGGCCTGCAGGAAAGCTGACCAGACGTGGTGCGGCCGGGTGGAGCCCCGCCAGACGACCTCGACGGCGCCGCTGGGCAGCGCGGCGGCGCGGGGCGAGCCGCCCAGCGGCCCCATGCCCAGGCTCTGCGGCTTGGTCCAGCTGCTGCCCAGCCGCCGCTGGACCCGCCACAGGCTGTGATTACCGCCCTTGCCCTCCCAGAAGACCTGCACGCCGCCGAAGCGGTTCTCGCACCGGGGCCGGGGGCCCGGCCAGGTTCCCGCCCAGCCGCTGCGGGCCGCTCCAGCCGTGGCCGGGGTTGTACTGGCCGTGCCACAGGTGCGGATCGGCTGAGCCCTTCCAGAACACGTCGATGACCCCGTTGGGCTGGGAGACGGCACGCGGGCCGCTGCCCAGCTCGCCCATCAGCCCGATCTTGCGGCCGCGCTGCCAGCCCTTGCTGGTGTGCTTGATCAGCCACAGCGCGCCGCTGCGGCCGCGGTAGAAGACATCCAGGCCCGCGGAGCCCACCCGGACTACCGAGGGCTGGGAGCCCAGGTCCCCGCCCATGTCGACGGCGCGGCCCCAGGTCCGCCCGGCGGCGCGGGGCTTGCGCCACAGATGGTGGTCGGCGCCCTCGTAGAAAACCGACGAGGACTCAGCGGCCGCGGAATCCTGCATGGTCCCGCCGGGCGCGGCCAGCTGAATGTCCAGGTAATCCTTATCGACATCCAGCGTCGCGCCGCCGAATGTCTGGGTGTCATTCCCGCTGTACTGGTGCATGCGATGAGTGCGCGGCCACGCCTTGCTCCCGTAAACACTGTCGGAGACATTCGCTGACCCGTTCCACAATGCGTCATAGATGGCATCGGGCATGGCATAGGTGCGCTTGGCGTACTGCCGGGCGAGGTCAATGATTCCCGACCGGGAGCTGCTGTAGACGCCGGACCGGTAGTTGAGCCGGTGCAGCGCCCTTGGTCCAGGCGGACAGGAAGCGCAGCGCGGCGCCGGTGTCCTTGGCCGGGTACGCCTCCATGTCGTAGTAGATCGGCGTGCGCGGGCCGAAGCCGAGCGCCTGCGCCTCGATGACAGCGTCGGCGGCCGCCCTGGTGCCCTGGGCGGCCGGGTGACTTCAGCTCGCCGAAGGCGGCCTGCGGGCCCGCGTACATGGGGAAGAACCGCCAGCCCGCGCCGGCCTCGCGGCGGACCCAGCCCTGGGTGAGGTTGGCCTGGTCGCAGGCCCGGTCCGAGCCGCCGATGTAGATCCCGACGGCGCCGTAGGGCGAGTGCCGCCGCCACGGCGCGCATGGTCCTCGGGCTCGGGCGCGGCGCAGGAGTCGAAACCGCGGCCGCGGTAGTTGGCCACCCCGGCCGGCAGCTCCGGCGGCCCGACCTGGATAGCCCCGTCGCGGAGCTTGCGGGAGCCCTGGCTCAGCGCCGCCGACTGGCCCGCGCCGCCCGCCGAGTCCCCGGCGGCGGCCAGCCGGGCCGGGTTCGGCGGGGTGATCTGCGGCGCGGGCAGCCCGGCCAGGGACAGCATCCGGTACAGCACGTTCGGGTTGGTATTGAAGGTGGCGGTGATCTGAATGCGCGGGGCGGTGACAGTGATCCGCCGCGCAGTCGGGTTCTCCTGCGAGGAGCGCCGCGCCGCAGCCGGGCCGGCCTGGATCAAGACGGCCTCGGTCGTGCCCACCAGCCAGCTCGGGCACGACTGGTCGGGGCCGGGCGTGCCCAGGTAGACGGCATGCCGGTCGAACCGGACGCAGGTGCTGGGATGCCGGGTCTCGTTAATGACCGGCCAGGACGCGGGCACCTGGAAGGTGTAGCCCGCGAACTGCACCCGCCGCAGGGCGGCCCCGGAACTGGCCGTCCGCGCGCTGGCCGCCCCGGCCCCGGCCGGGCTTCCGGCCCGGGCTGGCTGGCTGACCGCGGCCGGCCCGGTGGCCCGGCCGGGCAGCCGGGCGGCCGCCGGCGAGCTGGCCGCGGCCAAGCTGGCTGCCGCCTCGCCGCCGCTCGCGGACACGACCAGCCCGGCCAGGACTAATCCCGCGGCCAGGATCCGCGCCGGGCGTGCTGCTGGTGTCAGCCGGAGAGCGCGCATGCTCGCTACCGCCTTCTCGTAGTGCCCGGATGGAGCGGCCAGCTGAGCAGGCACGAGCGGCCGCCGGACGCGGGCCGCCGGGCAGCGGGCTGCAGAGCCGCTTCCGCCGCTGGCCGGTGCTGTCGGTTACCGGCCGCGCGCGCGGGCGCACGCGGCCAGGCGGGCAGGAAGCGCGGTTAATTCCCCGAAATGCATAACTAGCGAGAACCTCCCCCGTAATGCGCCCTGTCCCCCGACAGGACGCGTAACACCAGGCCCGGTTATATGCGCGGAATCCGGCTCGCCCGCAGCGCCCCCGCGCGCGGTACCGGCCTTCACATCAGCCTTTAGGCACTGGCCTTTCCGGCCTCGGTGTTACCGGAATTCAGGTTAGTTGGCTGCCGGAAGGAGGAAAGGCCGGCACGCCGGCCGGGCCCTATTCTCCGGCCGGCGAATCCCGGCACCGCGGCGCTGAGCCGGCCGCGCGTCACGCGGCGGCGTGCCGGGCCGTCACCTCGTTCCTGCTCATCTCCCGCTGCACCCGGCGCCCGAGGATGGCGCGCTCCGCCACCGTCCAGGAGGTCGTCGTCAGCAGGTACAGGCCGGCGGCGAGCGGGACGAACATGGCGATCACCACGGTGACGTAGGGCAGCACCGTGCCCAGCCGGGCGACCAGGCGTTCCGCGGTGGCGGTCGCCTGCTGGGTGCCGGCGCCGGCCGGCTGGCCGGTCCGGGCGGCCCGGCGGACCGGGGCGGACGGGGTGCGCCCCGCACCAGCCGGCCAGCCCGGCAGCGGCGCGGCCAGGCCGGGCTGGCCGAGCCGGCGGGCCAGCCGGGCCGAGATCCAGCCCACGCCGGCCAGCGCGGCGAACAGCCCGGCGAACACCAGGCCGTGCAGGCTGAGCACGGCAGCGGTCCAGTGCAGGCCGAGTGGCGCGCCGAGCAGCTGGTGCGCGAGCAGGCCGTTGGCATGGCCGCCGACCTGCGGGGACAGGAACAGCCGGTACATGATGCTGAAGAACGGGAGCTGGGCCAGCAGCGGAAGGCAGCCGGCCAGCAGGCCGCTGCCCTCGCGCTGGTACAGGCCGGACAGCTCGCGCTGCAGCCGGTCCGGCTGGCCTGCGAACCGCCGCCGCAGGTCCTGCACCTGCGGCTGAAGCCGGGCCTGGGCGGCCTGACCGCGGATCGCGTAGTAGCTGAGCGGGACCAGGGCCAGGCGGATGGCGATGGTGAACACCACGATCGCGGCAGCGGCCGCGACCGGGCCGGCGACGGGCGTAAGGAACTGCACCAGGGCGGTGACGACGTGGTAAGCGACGCTGACACCAGCGTCGAGGAATCCGAGCATGACTGCACCCTCCAGCGGGCCGGAAACGGAATCGGGCTGGAGGCGGCCGGCGAGCACACCGCGGCCAGGCACGCCAGCGGGCCGCGCAGGCAGGCTGCGCGGGCCCGGGGGTACCGGGCTAGGTCAGGCGGAGATCAGGCGGCCGCCGGGGCCGGTCCGGGGGCCCTGGGCCGCGGGCGGCCCGCGGCATCGGGATCCAGCAGGCGCTGGAACGCGGCCCGCCACGCCTTCTCCCGCAGCGCCGCGGCACGGCCGGGCAGCGGGCCCGCGGTGACGGGGGCGGCGACGCGGCCGCGGGCCAGCACGGTGATCACCATGCCGACCAGGGCCAGCGCGGTGATCGCCAGCAGGTCACGCGGGGTGGTGATGACGTGGGCCAGGCCAGCGAGGTATCCGCCGAGCTGGCTCAGCCCGGTGACTTCCCACGGGTACATGGCGGCCTCCGCCGTCTCCCCCTCCTCGGGGGCTTAGCTGCCGCTCGCCTGGCGGCGGGCGGTAGGACCAGGCTACCTGGCGGCGGCCAGGTCCAGCCGGGCCGCCGGTGCGCCCGGGCCGGACGGGACGGCGGCCGGGACGCGCAGCGGGCTCACACCTCGCGCCAGCGGGCCTCGCACCAGGAGTACACGCCGAACACAATGAGCCCGGCGGCGACGGCCGCCAGCAGCCACGGGCCTAGCGGCGTGCGCGCCAGTGCGCGCAGCGCCGAGTCGATGCCCTTGGCCTTGTCCGGGCTGGACCGGACGCCGGCGATGATCAGGAACACCCCGGCCGTGCCGAACACGGCTCCGCGCGCGATCCCGCCGACCTGGCCGAGCCGGGTGACGAGGCGCTGGACCGCGGGCGAGGCCGAGCTCATCCGCAGGTGCCGCAGGAACTTCTTGCGGAAGGCCCGGAAGGCCAGGTAGCATCCGCCGCCCAGGAAACCCAGGCCAGCGAGCACGACGACGACCTGACCGCCGGGATAGTGCAGCGCGGTGGCGGTGAGGTCCCTGGACTGCTTATCACTGGAGGACGGCGCACCCAGGCCGATGGCGTACTTCAGGATGCCGAACGTCACCACGCCGTAGAAGACGGCGCGGGCCAGGGCCGCGAGCCGCCTGGCTGCCGTGCGACCGTCCTGGCCGCCGGTCCCCCAGATGGCCTGGGACAGCCGCCACAGGGCCATGCCGGTGAAGCCGATCACCAGCAGCCACAGCGCGACCTCGCCGAACGGGGTCGACGCGACCAGGTGCAGCGCGCCGGCCCGGTCCGCCTGCCGGCCGGAGTGGCCGAAGGCGACCTGCACGGCGATCGCGCCGATCAGGATGTACATGACCCCGCGGGCGGCCAGGCCGGTCCGGGCCAGCACGGTCAGGGCCGTGCTGGCGCCCGCGCGCCGCGCCGCAGATCCGCCGCGCGATGTCCGGCCCGACCACCTGCGCCGCGCTGAGCCAGCGACCATGACGACCTCCTCGGGGATGGCGCCCCGGCCGCCGGGCTCATGGCTCGCCCCGCACCGGTGCCGGCCCGTACGGGGCCCGGCGTCAGCTGCCCCGGACCTGCTTCGGCAAACCGGGACGCAGCGAGCGGGACCGGGCCGGGCCTGGTCAGGCCTCGCTGGGCCGGTAGACCAGCAGCCGCTCGGACCGCTTGCGCAGCATCAGTGACGGCTCCGCCTGGACCGCCTCGCCGTCCACCGACAGCAGCACCGGAGTGCCATCAGGGGTCGTCACGTGCAGGGAGCTGGCAGTCCAGGCCCGGTATACCCGGCACCGGCCCAGCGTGCCCAGCGCCACGGCCGCCAGCAGGCGGACCCGGGCCAGCGGCTGACTCCCGTCGATAACCCGGATGTCGAGCTGGCTGTCGCTCAGGTCAGGGCGGTACGAGGGCGCCGCGCCCTGCGGCTCATACCGGCAGTTGCCGGCGAACAGCAGCCACACCTTGCGCCGCCGCCCGTTGACGACCAGGTCCAGGGGCCGGCTCGGCGCAGCACCTGGGTCAGGGCAACCAGGACGGCCGGCCACTTGCCGAGCTGTTCCTCGTGGTGCTCGCGGGCCCGCACCAGGTCGACGTAGATGCCGGTGCTCGCGGTGTTGATGAATGATCGCTTCCCGGCCCGGGCCACGTCGACCAGCACCGCGTCACCGGCGCGCAGCGCGGCGACGGCGTCGGCTGCCGACCGCAGGCCGAGGTCGGCGGCGAAATGATTGAAGGTCCCGGCCGGGATCACCAGCAGGGGCAGGCCCCGGTCGACGGCCAGCCCGGCGGCCAGCTGTACCGAGCCGTCCCCGCCGGCCACGCCGAGAATCTGGGCCGTACTGGCGGCCTCGGCCAGCAGGCCAGGCAGCTCGCTGCCCTCGGCCGCGACGACGATGCGTGCCTCCGGCAGTTCCGCCTGCAGCTGGCCGGCAAGATCGGCGGAAGCGGTACCCGAGCCGTTGTTCACCACCAGGACCAGGCCCTGGCCGCCCGGCGCGGCCGGAGCTGCCCGGCGCGGGCGGGCCGCCTCGGCGGGCGCCAGCGGGCGGCGCGGCCACCAGCGCATCGTGAGCAGCCCGGCCGCCGCGCCCGTCGCGAAGCCGGCCAGCACGTCGGATGGATAGTGCATCCCGGTGACCACCCGCGAGGCGCCGACGGCAGCGGCCAGCGCGCCGGCCGGCGCGGCCAGGACAGGCAACTCCAGCGCCACCCCGGTGGCGAACGCGGCGGCCGAGGCCGCATGCCCCGAGGGGAAGGAGGTGGTGCGCAGCGCGGTGAGCCGCCTGGCCGCCGGCACCTCGGCGGACGGGCGGACGCGCCGGGTCAGGTTCTTGGCCACCACGTTGGTCGCCGCGCTGGCCAGTGCGACGCTGGCCAGGCCGCGCAGCGCGGCACGGCGGGCCCACTTGTCGCGGGTCGCGCCCAGCCCGGCCGCGATGCCCAGCCACAGCACGCTGTGGTTGGCCGCCTCGCTGAGCAGCGGCATGACCTTATCCAGGACGGCGGAGTCAGTCACGGCCAGCCGGGCCATGATGGCCCGGTCGGCGGCACCGACCCGGCCGTGCATCGGCCACCGCCCGCCGGTTCTCGGCTTCACTGCTGGTGACCTCCGCGTTCGCCAGGTGCCGGGTGCTGTGGCTGCCACAGTGCCCGGCGCGGCGGCTGTCATGCGCCGTGCCCTGCGACGATACCGTCGGGCAGCGGGCCGGAGCGGGAGCACGCGCCTGGTTGACCGGGTCGCTGCGGGGCAGGGATTAGGTCCAGCCGACCCGGCCGGGAGTCCGCCGGCCGGGTCCACCGGGCGAGCGAGAGGGAGCAGCCCTGATGCCGAGCCAGCGCCTGCCGGATGCCGGGCTGCCGGCCCCGGCGGGCACTCGCCCGGCGCCCGCCGGGCCGACCACTCCTGCGGACAAGCCGGCCAGGCCTGCTGACCAGGCGGCCACGCTTGCGGGTCAGCCGGCCGCGGCCCGGCTGCCCGCCCGGCCGGCCCTGCTGCTGGCCGCCGGGCTGGTCCTGCTGACAGCGGCCGGGGCGTTGGCCGCCGTGATTGCGGCGCAGCCCGCACGGCCGCCCGGCACCGCGCTGGACCGGTGGTGGCTGAGTGTGGTCCGGACCTGGCAGGCGGTCCCGCTGACCGACGCCGCGAAAGCACTGAGCCTGATCGGCGGGCCCTGGGGCGGCACCGTCATTGTCGCGGCGCTGGTGATCTTCCTGCTCGTGCGCGGCCGATGGCGGGCCGCGCTGTTCGCGGCGCTGGCCGTGGCCGCCGGGTCACTGATGTCCCAGCTGATCAAGCACCTGGTGGGCCGACCACGACAGGCCGGCTCGCTGACCCACGCCGACTCCGGGTCCTTCCCGTCGGGACACGTAATCACCGTCGTGGTCGTCGGCCTAGTGCTGACCGCCGTCCTGGCCCGGCCCGGCCGCCGCGCGCTAGCGCTGGCCGGGGTGGCAGCGGCCGCGCTGACGATGATGGTCTGCCGCACCTACCTGCGCGCGCACTGGCTCACCGACACCTTCGAGAGCCTGCTGGTCGGGACCGGAATCGTCGCCGTGCTCTGGTGGTACTTTGCCCCGATGCTGGAGCGTGAGCGACCAGGGCCGGCCGGGCCGGGCGGGACCGCAGGCCTCGATGATCAAACCGAGCTGGTCCGGCGGGGCTATGACGAGCTGTCCTACCGGTACCGGGCCGATGACCAGGACCCGCCCGGCTACCGGCCGTGGCTGGAGCGGCTGCAGCGTCTCGTGCCGCCGGCCGGCCAGGTACTGGACCTGGGCTGTGGCTGCGGTGTCCCGGTGGCCCGGACGCTGGCCGCGGCCGGGTACCGGGTGACCGGCGTGGATATCAGCGCGGTGCAGGTCAGCCGGGCTGCCCGGCTGGTTCCGGCCGCCTCATTCGTGCAGGCGGATGCGACGCAGGTGGAGTTCGCGGCGGAGTCGCTTGACGCGATCGTGTGCCTGTACGCGCTGATCCATATGCCGCTCGCCGCGCAGCCCGGCCTGCTGGCCCGGGCGGCGGGGTGGCTGCGGCCCGGCGGCTGGCTGCTGGCCGTAGCCGGGCAGGCCGCCTGGACCGGGACCGAGGATGACTGGCTGGGCGGCCAGGCGCCGATGTGGTGGTCGCAGGCCGACGCCGCGACCTACCGTGCCTGGCTGGAGGACGCCGGCCTGCAGGTCACCGAGCAGGGCTTCGTCCCGGAGGACGACGGCGGCCACGCCCTGTTCTGGGCCCGCAAGCCGGGCGGCTAGCCGCCCTCGTCGTGAGGCGGCCCCGTGGTCAGCCGGCCCCGTGGTCAGCCGGCCCCGTGGTCAGCCGGCCCGTGGTCAGCCGGCGCCGCCCACCGCGATCAGGGCAACCGATGCAGCCGCCAGCGCCAGCCCGCCGATCCGGATGGGCGTCAGCCGCTCCCCCAGCAGCAGCCGCGCCAGCAGGATGGTTGAGGCCGGGTACAGCGAGGTGATGACGGCTGTCACCGCCAGCAGGCCCCGGTGCGTGGCGACAAAGAAGCACAGGGAGCCGGCCGCGCCGGTCACCCCGGTGACCGCGGCCAGCCAGCTCGCCCGGCGCGGCGGCAGGCGCAGGTTCCCGCGCACCGCGCCGAACCCGGCCACCGCGACCAGGGCGGCCAGCTGGGCGATGACCAGGGGCCACAGGTCGTGACCGGAGCCGGCCCGGTTCAGCCCGATGAACAGCACCCCGAAGCCGGCCCCGGCGATCAGGCCCCAGAGCACCCCGGCACCGTGCCGCCCGGTGCTCGCGGTCCCGGCGGGCCCCGGCGGGCCCCCTGGCGTCTGCCGGGACCGTGTCCGCCGGGCCGTGTCCGCCGTGGCCGGGTCCGCCGTCGTCGTGTGTCCGCCGTGGCCTGTCGGTCGGCCGTGGCCCGCGTCCGCGGCCGGTGCCGGTGCCCGGCAGCCTCCGCCGACGCTGCTGTCGCGGCCTGGCCGGACGAGCTGAACGAGACGCCGACGATGGCCGGCAGCGCCAGGACGATGCCAGCCAGCGACAGCGCGGTCGGGTGCTCGCCGAACGCCAGGCCGGCCAGCACCGAGAAGCCAGCCGAGGCCACCGCGCTGATCGTGGCCGCCACGCTGAACGCGGCATGCCGGAAGCCCATGTACAGGGCCATCGCTCCGGTGACACCGCTCAGGCCGCCGACGACGCTCCACGTGACCGTGGACAGCGAAGGCGGCTGCGAGCTGACCCACGGGACGGTCAGCAGCAGCACCAGCACGCTGATGGCCTCGGCCAGGATCGTGATCCGGATGACGCTCGCGCCGCGCGCGGCCAGGCCGGCCGCGAAGTCGGAGCTGCCGTAGCCGAGGGCCGCCGCCAGCGCCAGCACGATCGTCAGCACGAGAGGCCGGCCGGGCGGGAGCGGAGGCGAGCAGGCATGCTCACGACCCTAAGCGCCCGGCCGCCGCGGCGCCGGGCAGGCCCGCGGCCGCCGCATGGCCGGGGCTGACGCCCAGCTCAGCGCGGTGGGCCAGTAGCCTGCCTATGCGACCGGCGCGATCGCCGGTCACGGCCCGCGAGGGGACGCGCGGCACGGGGGCGACCGGAACAGTCACCGAGCGGAGCTGGCAGTGCGCGTCGGGCAGATCGTCATCGATGTGGCACCGCTGCGCGAGGGTCGCGACTTTCGCTGGGTGTTCAGCGGGCGGCTGGTGTCGAACGCGGGTAACGCCGTGGCCGTCACCGCGGCCAACTGGCAGGTCTTCGGGCTGACCCATTCCTCGCTGGCGGTCGGCATGCTGACCCTGGCCGACAGCGCGGGGATGCTGATCGGGCTGCTGGCCGGCGGGGTGCTCGCCGACCGGTACGACCGGCGCCAGGTGCTGATCGCCACCCGGCTCCCGCAGGCGCTGCTGTCAGCGCTGATGCTGGTCAACAGCCTGCTGGCGCATCCCGGCCTGTGGCCGATCTACGTCCTCACCCTCGGCATCGGGCTGCTGTCGGGGCTGGGCAGCCCGGCCGCCACGGCCATGGTCCCGGCGCTGGTCGGGCCCGGTCAGCTGGCCGCGGCGATGGCGCTGAACTCCAGCGGCGGCCAGCTCGGCAACCTGGTCGGGCCGGCGCTCGGCGGGTTTCTCATCGCCGGTCCCGGCCTGCCGGTGTGCTACGGCATCGACGCCGCTGCCTTCGCCGCGTTCGCGCTGGCCATGCTGGCCGTGCGGCCGCTGCCGCCGACCAGCACCGACGCGCAGCGGCCCGGCCTGCGCTCGATCGCGGAGGGCTTCCGGTTCGTCCGGCACAACGGCGTCGTCGGCGGCATGCTGCTCGTCGATACCAGCGCGATGATCTTCGGGATGCCGACGGCGCTGTTCCCCGCGCTGGCCGCCGAGCATTTCCACGGTACGGCGACCACGTTCGGCCTGCTGACCGCCGCGCCCGGGCTCGGCGCCATCATCGGCGGGGCGACCAGCGGCTGGACCAGTCACCTGCGCCGTCCCGGCCCGGTGGTGATCGGCGCCGGGGTCGTCTGGGGCGGGGCCATCGTGGGGTTCGGCCTGGTCCGCAGCCTGGTGCTGGCGCTGGCACTGCTCGCGCTGGCCGGCGCCGGCGACCTGATCTCGGAGGTACTGCGCAACGCGCTGCTGCAGCGCTACACGCCCGATCCGCTGCGCGGCCGGGTCAGCAGCCTGTACCTGGCCCAGGTGAACACCGCGCCCGCCCTGGGCAACGTCGAGGCGGGCGCGGTGGCCGAGCTGTTCTCGCCGGTTGTGTCGGTGGTCAGCGGCGGGCTGGCCTGCGTGGCGGGCGCGCTGCTGCTCGGCCTGGCCATCCCGGCGCTGCGCTCGGCGTCCCTGCGCCCCCGATCCCGGGACGGGGGCCGGCCAGCCCGGCGTGCCGTCCCGGCCCGAGCAGCAGCCCCAGGGGTAGCAGCCCGCCGGCCAGGTCAGTCGCTGGCCAGGCTCTTGTAGACGCCGTCGATGACGGCCATCTTGCGCGGGTCGTCGAGCAGGTTCATGCCCATCCGGTTCATGACGTAGGCGAAGGCCACGCCGGCCTCCGGATCGGCGCCGACGGCCGAGCCGCCGAATCCGTCGTGGCCGAAGGCCTTCGGGCTGGGCCCGTAATGCGTGCCGTCCGACAGCCCGACACCGAGCCCGAACTCCAGCGGGAAGCCAGCACCAGGTCGGTGAACAGGCCCTCGCCGGCACGCGCCACCTCCATCGTCGGGGCCGAGACCACCCGCTGCGAGCCGTCAGCGACCGCCCCGTAGATGGTGGCCAGGGCCGCCGCGGTGCCGTGCCCGTTGGCGGCCGGGATCTCGGCCATCCGCCAGTCCGCCTCGTTAGCCTCGTCGCCCGGTCAGCGACGGGTTGACCAGCGCGGCCATGGCCGCCGGGTGGGCGTTGGCGTAGGCCTGGGCCAGCGCCGCCTGCTCGTCCTCGGTACGGCCGGACGCCCTGCAGGTCACTGCACCGGTCGAGCTCGGGCTCGGGCAGGCCGATGTGGAAGTCGGCATCCAGCGGGCCGGCGATCTCGGCGGCGAAGAACCGGCCGCAGGTCTGCCCGGTGATCCGCCGGATCACCTCGCCGACCAGGAAGCCGTAGGTGATGGCCTGGTAGCCGGACGCCGTGCCGGGCGGGAACAGCGGCTCCTGAGCGGCCAGCAGGCCGGTGATCTTCTCCCAGTCGTAGTAGTCGCTGACCTGGACCGGGACCGCGAGCCCGGTCAGCCCGGACTTGTGGCTCATGATCCAGCGCACCGGGATCCCGGCCTTGCCGCCGGCCGCGAACTCCGGCCAGTACCGGGCGACCGGGGCGTCCGGGTCCAGCTCGCCGGCGTCGATCAGAGCTGCGCGGCGCACAGCGCCGTCATCGCCTTGGTCGTGGACCAGACGTTGGTCAGCGTGTTCTCCTGCCAGTCCCGGGTCCGGGCGGGGTCGGCCCAGCCCGCCCACAGGTTCACCACCTGCTCGCCGCCGGAGACGACGGCGACGCTGGCGCCGATCTCGTCCCGCTCGGCGAAATTGGCCGCGAAGGCAGCCCGGACCGGCTCGAAGCCAGCCGCGCAGGTGCCGTGGATCTCGATCTGTCCGTCGCTCATCCGAGGGCCTCCCTGAGCATGCGGTGTCCTCGCCGGCTGCGGCCGAGGCGGGCGCCGCGCTGACGGGTGCGATGCGGGCGCCATGGTGGCTTGGTATGCCCGGCAACGGCGGTTTGTCAATGGACGCCGATGGTATGACCGGCGGCTTCGGTGGTGTTGCACGCCTATCAGGCCGCGAGCCCGGAGCCATCCGGACGGACGGCAGGCCTTGCGGAAAGGAGCTGTCGTGACCGCGCAGGCGCGGATCTTGCTGATTTCCGGGAGCACGCGCAGCGGCTCCACCAACACCGCGGCGCTGCGCACGATCGCCGCCGTCGCGCCCGCCGGGGTCAGCGCCGAGCTCTATGACGGGCTGGCCGGGCTGCCCGCCTTCAACCCCGACCAGGACGGCGCGGACGTGCCGCCACCGGTCGCTGACCTGCGCGCGCAGATCACCGCGGCGGATGCCGTCGTGGTGTGCACGCCGGAGTACGCCGGCACGCTGCCGGGCAGCTTCAAGAACCTGCTGGACTGGACCGTGGGCGGCGGCGAGCTCTACGGCAAGCCGGTGGCCTGGGTCAACGTCGCTAATCAGGGCCGCGGCGACGGCGCTCAGCAGACACTGCTGACGGTGCTGGGCTACGTCGGCGCGAGCATCGTCGAGGATGCCTGCCGCCGGCTGCCGGTATCGCGGGAGTGGGCGGGCGCGGACGGCACGATCACCGACCCGCAGTTCCGGGCCGAGATGACCGGCGTCGCTACCGCGCTGGGCCGGCGGGCGGGATGACGGGCAGGCCGGCCGGAGCGCCCTGCTCGATCAGCCGGGTCACCGCGGCGGTGTCCAGGTGGTCGGCGACCAGGTCGCCGAGCAGGTCCAGCTGCGCCTCGCGCAGGGCGGCGAAGCAGATGCCCGGCGCCGGCCGGAAGTCCCGCCCGGCCAGCGCCGCCACCTCGGTCAGGAAGGCCTGGCGGAACCCGTCGTTCTCCAGCGTGCCGTGCCAGCTGGTGCCCCACACCGCGCCGGCCCGGCAGCCGTCCAGGAACGGCTCGGCGCCGGTCCCGGGCCCGGTCACGATCCCGTGGTGGATCTCGTAGCCGGTGACCGGCTGCGCCGAGGCGGTGCCCGCCGGGCGGCCAGCGTCTTGTCCGCGCCGAACGTGACCCGCACCGGCAGCAGCCCCAGCCCGGCGACGCGCCCGGCGCGTGACTCGACCTCGTCGTCGATCTCGGTCGGCCAGCATCTGGTAGCCGCCGCAGATGCCGAGCACCGGCAGCCCCTTGCGGGCCCGCTCGGCGACGCGCCGGTCGAAGCCCCGGTCGCGCAGCCAGCCCAGGTCGGCCACCGTGGCCCGGCGAGCCGGGCAGCACGACCAGGTCGGCGTCGGCCAGCTCGGCCGGGCTGGTCGCGTAGCCGGACCAGCACGCCGGGCTCGGCGGCCAGCGCGTCGATGTCGGTGAAGTTGCTGATCCGCGGCAGCCGGACGACGCTGACCCGCAGCACGTCGCTGCCCGTGCGGCGGGCCGGGCAGCCCGGCGGCGCCGGCCGGGCGGCATCCAGGGCGAGGGAGTCCTCGGCGTCCAGCCACAGGCCGGGCGCCCACGGCAGCACGCCCAGCACCGGCCGCCCGGTCAGGCCGGTGATCATGTCCAGGCCGGGGTCGAGCAGGGCCCGGGCGCCGCGGAACTTGTTGATCACGAACCCGGCGATCAGCGCCTGGTCGGCGGGCTCCAGCAGCGCGACCGTCCCGTACAGCGCGGCGAACGAGCCGCCCCGGTCGATGTCGGTCACCACGATGACCGGCAGGTCCGCCGCCCGGGCCAGGCCCATGTTGGCGATGTCGGTCGCGCGCAGGTTGATCTCGGCCGGGCTGCCCGCGCCCTCGCAGACCACCACGTCGTACTCGCGCGCGCAGCGCGGCCAGGCTGTCCAGCGCGACCTCCAGCAGCGCGCGCCTTGCGCGCGCCGGTAGGACAGCGCGTCGACCTCGCCGTCGGGGTGGCCGAGCAGCACGACCTGGCTGCCGGCCGCGCCGGGCTTGAGCAGCACCGGGTTCATCCGCGCGTCCGGCTCGATGCCGGCCGCGGCGGCCTGCATGGCCTGCGCCCGGCCGATCTCGGCGCCGTCCGGGGTGACGAACGAGTTCAGCGACATGTTCTGCGCCTTGAACGGCGCGACCGCTGACGCCCTGGCGGCGCAGCCACCGGCACAGCCCGGCGGCGACCACGCTCTTGCCCGCGTCCGACGTGGTCCCCGCGACCAGCAGCGCGCCCTTCACGCCGGCGGCCCCGTCCGCCGCGGCTCGGGCGGCGCTGTCCGGCAGGCCAGCGCGAGCCGCGGCGCAGTGCGGCGGCGCCTGCCGACGCGGCGGTGACGGCCCGGCACAGGCGGACGGCGCGGGCGATGTCGGCGGGCTCGGGCGCGCGGCCCGTCGCCCAGCTCGGGGCGGTGCTCGGCCACGCCCGTCGTAGCAGTTCGTGCCGCCCAGGCGCACGCCGAGCGCGCCGGCGAAGGCCGCCTCGCACCAGCCCGCGTTCGGGCTGGGATGCTGGCCGCCGTACCGCGCGGCCGTCCGCCAGGTCGCCGCCGGGCGGCCGCCGACGGCCGGCGCGCAGGCCGCGGCGAGCAGCGCGGTGAGCCGGGCCGGAACCCAGTTGGCCACGTCGTCGAGCCGCGCCGACGGCGGTCGCCGAACCGGGCCAGCCGCGGCGAGCGGTAGCCCGACCATCGCGTCGAGGGTGTTGATCGCCCGGTAGGCGCAGCAGCCCGGCCGGTGCCCCCGGCAGCACCCCAGATCAGCGGCGCCACGATGGCGTCGCCGGCGTTCTCGGCCACCGACTCGACGACCGCCCGGGCTGATCTCCTTCTCGCCCAGCCCGCGCGGGTCCCGCCCGCACAGGCTGGGCAGGGCGCGCGCGGGCCGCGTCCAGGTCGCCGGCGTCCAGCAGCGCGGCCGATCGCGGCGGGCCTCGCCGGCCAGCGACCGCGCGCCGGTCACCGTCCAGGTCGCGGCGGCGGCGGCGGCCAGCGCCAGCCACGGCCGCCGCCGGGTGAGGCGGCCCGCGGCCAGCGCGGGCGCGGCGGCCAGCGCGACGCAGGCCGCCGCGTACCCGGCGCCGCGCAGCCGGCTGTCGGCGTACAGCCGCGCCTCCAGCGCCGTCGCGAGCGGCCGAAAGCAGCGACCGGGTGGCCGCGCCGCGGGTCGCCGAGCAGGCGTCGGTCGCCACCCCGGCGACCAGGCCGCGGCCAGCGGCCAGCCGCGGCGGGCGGCGGGCCGCGCGCGCGAGGCGGCTGCGCCGCACGGGACTCAGTCACCCAGCGCTTTCGTTATGGTCGGGCCTGTCCTCATCGTCAGCAGTATGGCCCCTGGCCGCTCATCGGGATCGGCGACGCTGAGAACAGAGCTGAACAGCCGGAACAGGTCCGGCATCGTGCCGGTGACCTGGACCGTGCGGCTGTCGCGGAGGGTGACGCCGGGGATGCCGAGCAGCATGTCGGCGACCGAGGCGGACTGCCAGCGCACGGCCAGCGTCACCTGGTCGGCCGGGGCGCGGCGAGCGCGGTGCGCCGGAGCAGCGACCGGAGCGGCGGTCGTGCCCGCGGCGGCCTGCAGGGCTTCGCGGGCCGCTTTCTCGATCGCCTCGCGCGCCTGCGGCACCGGCATCAGCTCGGCGGCGAACCGGCCGCGGGCACGGCTTGACCGAGACCGTCGCGACGCCGGGATCCCAGTCGTCATCTCGGCGCATGCCGCGTCGTCACCGGTCAGCAGGACGACCGGGACGCCCAGCGCCGCAGCGGTCGCGTGCACCATGCCGATCTCGCCGACCGGGTCGCTATCCAGCCACATGTCCTCGATCTCGTGGCCCATGAAGCTATGGCTCAGCACGCCGAGCGTGCCGGCCCGGGCGTGGTAGCCGACGCACAGCGCGGCGTCGAAGCGAGTCGTCCAGGCCCTCGAGCATGCCCATCGGCTTGGGCCGGCCGCGGACCAGCCGGGCGGCGGGGTGCAGCTGGTCGGGGAGCAGGTTGCGCATCGGGCCGTGCGCGTCGTTGACCAGCACGCGGCTCGCCCCGGCGGCCAGCGCGCCGCGGACGGCGGCGTTCACGTCCTCGGTCATCATGACCCGGCCGCGCTCGTAGTCGGCGCCGCCGGGCTGGACGTCGATCGCGTCGACCAGGCCGGTAATGCCCTCCATGTCCGCTCTGATGTAGACCTGCACGGCCGGATGTCCTCCCGGGGCGAATCGGCGGGTTTGCTCCGGGCCATCATCGCCGGCCCGGCCGGCCCGGCCCGCGTCACCCCGGTTCCGCCCGCCTGCCGGCATCCGCTCAACGGACCCGGAAGGTGGCGGCCCGGGCGGCCCCTTCGCAGTCGCGGCGAAACGATTCCGAACGCAGGAGGCGGACTGATCATGACGGCACGGGCAGCCGGGGCCGGGCCTGCCGGGATCCGCCAGCCGGACTGCTTACGATACGGCCATGTTCCGAAACGTCGGCGTTCCGGAAAGTGGCGGTATGTCTGCCCTGGCGCGGCAGCGCGGGACGCTGACCTCGGTGTCTCTGGCCCTGTTCTGCATCCAGCTGGACTTCTTCGCCCTCACGCTGGCGCTGCCCGCCATGGCCCGTTCCTTCTCCGCCTCGCCCGAGTCGGCCCAGTGGGCGCTGAGCGGGTACATGCTCAGCCTCGGCGCGCTGTTCATCGTCGCGGGCCGGGTCGGCGATATCGTCGGCCGCCGCCGGGCGTTCGTGTTCGGATGCGTTCTGTTCACCGCCACCATGATCGGGGCGGCCCTGGCCCCCAGCCTGGCGGCGCTGGTGGCGTTCCGGGTGCTGCAGGGCGCCGGTGCCGGGCTGATCTTCCCCGTCGGCATCGCGCTGGTCACCAACGGCTACCCCGAGGACCGCCGGGCCCGCGCGCTGGGCCTGACCTTCGCGCTGGCCAACATCGGCACCGCGCTCGGCCCGTTCGTCGGCGGCGGCATGGCCCAGGGCCCCGGCTGGCGGTGGATCTTCTGGCTGCTGGTGCCGGTCAGCACCGCGGCGGCGCTGGTCGCCCTGCGCTACGTTCCCGAGTCCCGCGACGAGAGCGCATCGCGCCAGGTGGACCTGCCCGGCGCCGCCATCGTCGCAGCAGGCGTGGCCGCCATCAGCTTCGGCGTCGACCGGGCCAGCGCCGCCGGCTGGTCATCGGCCAGCACGATCGCGCTCCTGGCGGCCGGCGCGGTGCTGCTGGGCCTGTTCATCGTCCGCGAGCGGCACACCGCGCACCCGCTGATCGACCTGTCGCTGTTCCGCAACCTGCCGTTTGACCTGGTCACCTTCCTCGGCTCGGTGTGCAACATCGCCTACGGCGTGGTCGTCGTGGTGGTGTCGCTGTACCTGCAGCAGGTGCGCGGGCTCACCCCGCTCCAGGCCGGGACGGTGTTCCTCGGCATGGCCTCGCTGGTCGCCGTCGCCGGCCCGGTCGGCGCCCGGCTCCAGCCGCACTTCCGGCCGACGCTCATCATGGCCTTCGCGGGGACGACGGCCGCGCTGGCCATCATCTCGCTGACCTTCGTCACGTCCTGGTGGGCGTTCGTGCCCATCTTCGCCATCTGCGGCTTCGGCCTCGGGCTCGGCTGGACGTTCGCCAACATCGCCACCCAGGAGGTGGTCGACCCGGCCCGGGCCGGCGAGGCATCCGGCATCGTGCTGACGTTCCTGGTCACCCTGGGCGGCATCGGCCTGGCCGCGGCGGCCAGCATCATCAGCGCGCTGGAGCGCTCGGGTCACACGCCGCGCAGCGCCCAGGAGACCACGCTGGTGATCTACGCGCTGCTATCCATAGCGGCAGCGGTTATCGTGATGAGCATCCGGGCCTACCTGGTCAGGCGCGGACTGATGCCACCACTGTCGATGGCCGGAGACCAGGCGGCCGAGCCAGTCCCGGCAGCCACGGGGGCCGCGGGCGGCGGCCCGGACGGGCAGTCCGGCTAGCGACATGCCCGTGTGCATAGTGTTTCCGGCATGTGACCTGGGTCATGCACAATGTGCTCCGGGCGCCTGTAGCTCAGATGGATAGAGCAGCTGCCTTCTAAGCAGCCGGTCGCAGGTTCGAGTCCTGCCAGGCGCGCGCATCTGACCTGCACAAACAGCTTCTTTAACGATCATCGACAGGCAGTTGACACCCATTTGACACCCATTACCTCCGGTTGCGAGGGTGTCAGGCGCAAGTCTTCGCCAGCAACGGCGGCCAAGTGATGTGTAACTCTGCGGCCGCGCCGGCCACCCACCCGCGCTAAGCGCGGCTACGTTGTGAGCCGGACTCCTGCTCACGCCGTCACCTCGCCACCAGGGCTTACGGTCAGCCGGGGCCAGGAATGCGAAGCTGGCGGCGCTGGCGAGGATGGCCCAGCTGGGGCTAACCGGGACGACTAGAGACCGGCCAGGGCAGGGCCGGCGACAGTTGCCGCGGAGACGGCCGCCACCTGCTCCGCGGCCCATCCTGACCAGCGCACGATCAGCGCGTTTCGCTGACATCCCCGAAAGCCAGTTACCTGCCTTGCGAGGGTTGGGCACGACCGCGGCCGAGGTGATCAGCTCATCGTTGATCGATGATGCGGAACCCCTCTTCCTCGCTGGGTGGCTCCATGATCGATGCGAGATGTTCGTTGTCCTGCCGGATGATCGGGTGGGCGTAGATGGCGCGCTCGTCGCAGGCGCGTTGCGCTGCCTGAGCTGTGGCTCGCTCTACCGATGCGCCGAGGCGGTGGAGCACAACCGGCGCGGGGATCTCGGCGGCGCGGCGGATGACCCACGCTCGTCGGGCCCGCGACCACGCATTCCAGTCGAGCACCACATCCGTGCCCGTCCTGAGGACCTGCTCGGCCAGGGACCAGATCAGGTCCTTGACGACGTCGGCCTGGCGTCCGTACTCGGCTGACTCGAAGGACAAGCCGGGGTAGAGGCGGATCATCCACTCGTCGAGCGTGAACCGGACCGCCTTCCCGTCGACGGCCAGGGCGCGCGCCAGGGTCGTCTTCCCCGAGCCAGCCAGGCCATACAGCAGGTGAACACGACCGGCAACCACACGACCACCGTAACGGTGCGCGTGGTCGGCTTCTCACAGACCTGTCCCAGCCTGCTGGGCCAGCCTGGACCAGGGGCACCGGACCAGACATCTGCCGGACCCTGATCAGCGGCTACGGATTCCCGCCACTAGGTGGATTCCCACAGAGCAGAAGGTCTGCTCGTTACGTGGCGGAGGTCAGCCGGCCCTGAGCACCCGGGCCTGTCGCCGCAGGCTCAGGCGAGCTCGCCGGACAAGTGGAGCATGTCGAATACGAGCTGGTCGGGGGGCGAGGTGCGGTCCCGGTCTGCGTAGCTGAGCCAGGCGTGTTCAGCGATCTCGTGATCGGGGACCAGCGCGCCGGCGTGCCGCGCGGTGTAGCAGATCATCCGGATCTGCGGACCGCCGCCATCGCCGGGCGCCTCGACGGTCACGACGTGGACCAGCGTCGCCACGTCAATCAAGGCCCGGAGCTCCTCCTCGATCTCGCGCGCCAGGGCCTGCGCGTCAGACTCGCCCGGCTCCCGCATGCCGCCCGGGAAGTAGAAAAGCTCCCGGCCCTGATTACGGGTCATCAGCACCCGGCCATGCCGGACCAGGATCCAGGCGAGCTTGTCCCGCGGGCCCTCAGGGGACGGGGGCAGATGGTCGATAGCAGCAATCGACTCGACATTGAGGTCACTGATGGTGGTTATGGCGCACGCAGGTATGCCAGCAACCAGCAGGCCGACGGGCAGCGCCTCATCCGGCATCAATTTCCGCAGCAGGTCGACGGTCACGCCGCCATGGGTGACCACGGCAACGGGAGCGGCGCCGGTTAGCTGCCCGGTGATGTATGCGTGCAATCGGTCTCCGGCCTGGCGCGATGACTCACCCGTACTGGGCACGAAGTCTCTGTCCCGGGTCGTGCGGGCCCAGTCGGCCAGGAAACTCTCCAACGAGCAGCCGCCATCCCAGTTCATCCGCTCGCGGAGCCGGGCATCGACCTGAACCGGCAGGCCGGTCACGCCCGCGATGAGATCGGCTGTCTGCCGGGCGCGCCGCAACGGGCTGGCATACAGCCCGCGCAGCCCTGTGCGGCCCAGCCAGTGTCCCGTCGCTTCGGCCTGCCGCCTGCCAGCCTCGGTCAGTCCGGGATCGCCGGGCAGTCGTTCCTTCTCGCCATGCTGCACCAGGTAGACAAGCGTCACGCCGACCAATCATGCCGCACGGTCCCGAACGGCTCTGGCGGCCGTGATCCCGTATATATCCCGCGCGGGTCCCGGAGGCTAGCTCGGCTAGTTACGCGGTGTCCAGGACTGTTCCGTCCTGACTGAGCACAGTGACGCGGAACGGCGTTGGCTTTTCGGTGCAGACGACCCAGAAGCCAAAGTGGCTGTGCAGTGGCCGACGGTCCTCGTGACCGTCCTGGACAAGGGCGATCTGCCGGACGGCAGGCGCGGCCCGGCCGACGAGGATGGCCGCGGGGTAGCCGGGCACCGGGTCATCATCCTGGCTTCCGCCGCTAGTCGCCATCGCCTGCCCGTCCAGTTCCTTCAGGTCGCCGGGCCTGGCGATGGGATCGTGATGCACCCCGATGCCGACCTGAGGCCCTGGTACCGCCTCCCATGGTCCCTGCTGGTGCGGCCGGGTGTAGGTCGCCATGGCCCCGAGCGGCACGATGTGGTCGCTCCTCTCGTCGAACTGGAGGAATAGCACCACGGCGCACCGGCTCGCGGTCCAGTAGGAGACCGGGATCACCATCTGATAGGTCAAGAGATCCGGCAGCGGCGGCAGGCCCCGGCTCAGAACCGCGATGCCAGCCTGCGCCATGCGTGAACCAGCAGACTCGGATGCAGACACGGCACCCCCTGTCAGCAGCCTGGTTAACACGCGGACATGCTGCTCGCCGGGCCCCGTGGTTCCGCACGAATCCCGGCAGCAGCCCAGGGCGGCTTCACTAATAACAGTCTCAGATATACCGTGCCACGCTGTCATACACCGCATCGAGGAGGCTGCCGGATGCGGAGAAACATGACCTGTTCTGCCAGGCTGACCGCATCACCCCTGTCACGTGCTGTGATGTCGGCGCTGCTAGCGGGCTCGGCGCTCCTGGTCGAATACGCTAAGGGTGTAACGATCCGATCTTTGTGCGGCGCCGCGAATGTGATGTTGTCTGGCCTGGTGGTCCTGCTAGCTGCTGGCACCGCGAGGCGAAAGAGCTGCGTGCGTAGTGTCAATGCGCTGGATGTCGGCCCACAAGGGTATGCCTCATCCCGCATCGAGCCAGATCCTTTCCACCGTCATCCTCGTAGGCGCCAGAACCAGGCGAGTGGGCGGCGGGCCTAGAGTCGGCACAGCCGATCGCATACGACGGCCTGGATGGCCGCTCTAGACGCGGTGGCCGCGATCTGGACAATCGAGCGCGAAGAAGACGGACGCCGCTGCAAGCGCGAACTACTCCTGCTGGCGCAGAACCGGTCGGCCGAGAGGGACGGTTGAAAGCCGCGCACGACTGCCGGGAGAACTAGGAGCCCTGGAAGAGGTACGGGCCCACACCGAACTGACCTGGCTGGACATCGATCGCACGTCGGAACGGTCGGACAGCGTCACCGTGGTCGAACCCCGTATGGTTGCTCCGCATGGCCGAGATCGAGACCGAGATCACCGCCGGTCTCATCCGCGACCTACTGCGGGACCAGCATCCGGACCTGGCAAAACTGCCCCTCCGCGAGGTGGAGGGCGGCTGGGGCAACCAGATGTGGCGCCTCGGGGACGAGCTGGCCGTGCGAATCCAGCGCATGGAAACCGACCCCGGTCACCAGCTCAAGGAGCGCCGGTGGCTGCCGCTGCTCGCCCCGCGCCTGCCGCTGCCCATCCCCGTCCCGGTGCGCAGTGGTGCGCCCTCTGAGCGCTTCCCCAAACTTTGGACGGTCATGACGTGGGTGCCGGGCCTGCCGCTGGACCACGGGTCAATCACCCGCGCCGAGCACGCGGCCGACACCCTGGCGGCGTTCCTCCGGGCGCTGCACGTGGCAGCGCCCGCCGACGCCCCGGCTGATACAGGCCGCGGCGCGCACCCCGCGGACTGCACCGACGGCTTCGACCAGTTCTTCGACTCCGTCGACGCTGACGCGATCGGCTCCGACGCCGCCGGCGTCCGGGCCGTCTGGGACGACGCCGTCGCAGCCCCCGCATGGGAGGGTCCGCCGGTGTGGGTGCACGGAGACCTGCATCCCGCGAACGTCGTCGTCGCGGACGGGACGCTGGCGGGCGTTGTCGACTTCGGCGACATGTTCGCCGGCGACCCGGCGCTGGACCTGGCGGCCGCCTGGGTACTGTTGCCGGCCGGCGCGGCCGCATGCTTCTTCACCGCGTACGCGGAAGCTGACGCGGCGACGGTGAGGCGCGCCCGCGGGCTGGCCGCGCTCAAGAGCCTCTTCCTGATCCTGATGGGCCAGAACGGGGACCGCGGCCTGCCCGGCGGCAAGCCGGCCTGGGGTCCGGCGGGACGAGCGGCGCTCGACCGGGTCCTGAGCGACCGTCTGACCCGATTCCACGAATAGACCGGCGACCTACCTCCGTCCCTGGCAGGATACCGGCCGCCGCAGCGTTCACGATCGCCTGACAGCAGGAGCAACGGCAGCGCTGCCGCCTGCCGTCTGGCTTATCCTGGCCGTAGGCGGTCCCGGCCTGTTCGTCGTTTGGTGCTGGCGGACAGCGGCATGGTTTCTGCGGTTTCCAGGCATGGCCGGCCGCTTCGGCGGCCGGGGTGGACCGGGCACGGCACCATTTGCGCGGGGCAAGCGATCCGGGGCCGCCGCCGCGTGCCTGTGAGTATGGGCTTGCGGGTACCGGCCGTGTTCCGAGGCGGGGCCTGCCAGGTTGGGTGTCTGGTGGCGCCGGGTGGCTCCTCGCGTGCCTAGCCGCCGTGTGGCGTGTCTTTCTAATGACTTGTCCCCGGTGCTGCCAGCACCGGGGTGGCCACCCTCGTTGGCCTGATCAGAAGCTTGTCCGGTCGAGGCGGTGGCGGCGGACACGAGGCGGGCTGACAGCGCCTCAGCGCAGCTCATCAGAGATGGGCTCGACGGATTGCCCGCAGACCCGACTGGCCTCAAGGTCACGGATGATCAGCACGGCGGATGACACCCAAAGTTGACACCAACGCATCCGGAAGTGGGTGGACATCCCCGGACGATCGCGACGGTCTCACGCAGGTCAGGGACGATCCTGGATGAGCTGGTCGTGTCTTCTAAGCAGCCGGTCGCAGGTTCGAGTCCTGCCAGGCGCGCAGTCCGACGTAGGTCAGGCCGATCTCTTGGGCTTGTCAGGCCATCACTAACCTGCCTGCCTGCGCTTCCGTGCCCGTTGCGTGCCTGTGAGTATGGGCTTGCGGCGAACCACCGGCAACCACGGTTACTAGCGGACAAGAGCCAGCGTTGATCACCTGGACAAATGCAGGCCGCAGCCCGCCTAGTCGCAGCCTTCTAAGCAGCCGGTCGCAGGTTCGAGTCCTGCCAGGCGCGCTCTGACCTGCATAGACAGGCGCAGTACATCCAGTTCGGAGCGCTGCGCGCCCACCGCACACTGCGTCAGGCGGGGGCTTCGACGGGCAGTCCGAGGGCGTGTGCTGAGTCTCGCAGTCTCTTGTCGTAGCAGACGAAGGCGCTCAGATCGGTTCGGATCTCGTGAGCGGTCGCGAGGTGGATGGCGTCGAGGCTGCGCAGCGTCGTGTCCCCGATGACCTCAGCTGCCGGGGCGACATCGTCCATGCTCAGCAATGCGATCGCGGAAAGGACCACATGGGCGCGACTGATCCGGTGCGGCGCAGTGCGGGTCACGGCTCGCCACATCTCGATTCGGAGCAGTCGCGACGATACGCGCGGGATTCCTGCGCGCTCCGCCATCCACAGCTCCAGGCGCGCGGTCTCTGGCTCGGCCACGACGAGCTTGAGCGCGGCCGAGGTGTCCAGGTAGATCATCAGTACCGCTCGTCGTCGCGCATCTGCGCCAGAGTTGCGCTGAGGGACACGTTCTCATCCGCCTCGTCGCGTGGCGGTGTAGGCGGGATCGGCCCGGGGTTGGATGCCGGGACTGCCCGGCCCTGCGCAATCAGGCGGTCAAGCAGCGGGACCCCCGTCGTGGGGGCGGCCGGCGTGATGCGGGCAACGGGCCGCCCGTACTCGCTGATCTCGACCGACTCCCCGGCCTTGACGCGCTCGAGTACTTTGGCGGTCTGCCGGTTCAGCTCGCTTACCGTCACGGACTCCATGAGAGCCATGGTACTACTAAGTACTACTTCGAGGACGACCGGGCGTTCTCACGCGGGGCCGGCCGCAGGCCGCTTCCAGTCACAAGACAAAGCCGTCCACGCGAAGAGGTGGCTGCCGGGAGCCTGGGCTGACCACGTCAGGGCGGCTCGCAGGCTTGTCCACTCGCCGTGGATTGCGGCGCCGATGTTGACGGGCGCTAATCGCGGAACTGGCGAAGCTCGCAGTAGCTATCAGGATGAGTAGCGCAGGGCTAGCAGGTGGCTGTCGCGGGTCGCCTTCGCGTGGTAGCCGACCGCTTCGCAGACCGGGCCGGTCGTGCACGAGATACCGCCCAGGCCGGCCCACTTGTCACCCGCGGGCAGCACTTTCTTCTGCACCGACCACCTCGTGCCGTTCCATTTCTCCAGCGCCCCGGCCCGGGTCCCGGCCGTGATCCGGGCAACGCCAGCCGCCTCACAGTCGGCAGCCGAGACGCACGACACCGCGTTCAGGGTGCTCACCGGGGCCACCGAGAAAGAAGGCCGCGCCTGGACATGCCAGCGGGAGCCGTTCCAGGCCTCGGCCAGCGAGCGGAAGTAGCCCTTCTTGGTGCTGTAGGTGCCCACCGCCTCGCAGCGGTCAGCCGCCGGGCAGGAGACGTCGTTCAGCAACGCGGACGAGCTGCCGGCGGGCACGGGGACTGGCCGGATCCGCCACCTCGACCCGTTCCAGACCTCCGAGAACAGGCCGCGGGGGTCGCTGCCCACCGCCCGGCAGGCGTTCACCCGGGAACAGGCCACGGCGTCCAGCATGCTGCCGTCAGCCGCCGGCGCGGGAACCGGCTGGACCTTCCACCCCGAGCCGTTCCACCGCTCGGCCAGCGGCCGCGGCGCGGCGCGGCCCCTCGCGAACGAGCCAACCGCCGTGCACGCCCTGGTGCCCGAGCACGCCACCGCGGACAGCCCGCTCGTCGTGGCGCCAGCCGGGACCGGCACCCTGGCCTGCGCCCAGCCGCTGCCATTCCAGCGATCAGCCACCGGAACGGAGCTGACGTCGCCAGACGGCTTGCTGCCGACCCCCGCGCACCAGCGAGCGGACCGGCACGCCACCCCGTCGATGTCAGCACCGGCCTGTCCGCCCGGCACCGCCCGCACAGTCCACCGCGACCCGTTCCAGGTCTCCGCGAACTCCCCGAAGCCCCGCGGGAAATCATTGCCCGCGACCGCCATGCACGCCGACGACGACGCGCACGACACGGCACCAAACCCCTGATTAGTCGTCCCGGCCGGCACCGGCGGCGGCGCTTGCATCCGCCACGCCGGCCTCCTCGCCGCGGCCGCCATCGCCGCTGCGGGACCGGCACTCGCCATCGGGCAGGCCGCCAGCCCGGCCGCCGCCGCGAGCACGCCCGCTGCCCCGACCCGCATCAGCCGCCCTGACGCCGCCTGCCTGACCTTGGCCATTCACCCTCGCCTGATGTTGCACCGCCGCGGAAAGCGAACTGAACAGAAGGCGTGAACAGGCCTGCCGCTCGACGCAACTGCCTGTCTAAGTCTCCGTTGCAAAACACTATCGGTAATCAACTGCATACCAATTGTGCAGGCGGCTCTAAGCAGGCAGGCTCCTTATGACGTCGACGGATCTGCGCACCAGCCGGCGACTGCGCGAGATGCCCAGGATGGCGACCGCCGTGGCGGGCTCGCTCGGGCTAGTTACCGCGATTGGTCACGGCTGCGGAACCCGGCGGCTGACACCCACAGCAGACACCAACGAATCTGGCAGCGAGCGGACATCCCCGGACGATCGCAGCGGCCCAACGCAGGTCAGGGACGCTCCCGGACAACCTGGTCGTGCCTTCTAAGCAGCCGGTCGCAGGTTCGAGTCCTGCCAGGCGCGCGCATCTGACCTGCATAAGCAACTCCCTGCACGATCATCGGCACATCACTGACACCCATTTGACACCAGCTGACCTCGGGTCACGAAGGGCGCCAGACCTCAGACCTGCCCCTCCCCCGGCAAATGGCAGGGGAGTGGCGTCTGGCCGGGTCGCCGCGCGCCCACTACCGGTCCTTTGGCCCGGAACGAGTACAGATCGCCGAATAATTGCCTGGCTCCCGGCTCGGGATATCGGCGGGCGCGGGCACAGATAGCCCCTTAAGCGCCTCATTCTGGACTGGTCGCCGCGCCGGGGTCGTTAAAGAACGCTGCGATGTCGCGGCTGAGCAGGTCGGGTTCCTCGGCGGACGGGAAGTGGCCGCCGCGCGACATGGGCGTCCACCGGCGGACGTTATAGAGGCGTTCGGCCCACTCGCGGGGAGGCGTGCCGTCGTCGATGAACTGGTGCGCAAAGACAGCTACCGCGGTGGGCACCGTGACCGTGTCGGCGGGGCCGAGTTCGGCTGCCAGCCACCGGTTGTCCACGTAGTCCCGTATGGAGGACGTGATCGTCTGAGTCGCCCAGTACAGGGTCACCACGGTGAGCAGGAAGTCGCGGGAGAAGACGGCATCGATGTTCCCGCCGGAATCGGCCCACCCTCGCCACTTCTCCAGGATCCAGGCAGCCAGGCCAGCTGGTGAGTCGTTGAGGCCGTAGCTGACCGTCTGCGGCCGCGTCGACTGGATCGCGCCGTAGCCGCGGTCGTCCTCGCGCCATCTCTGGTACTGGGCCAGGTATGCGCGCTCTGCCGCGGACAGCGGCCGCGACCCTGGCCCGGTGTAGGGCGCGAGGTCCAGGTTGGACAGGTGAATGCCGAGCATGGGTGCCGGGTTATCCAGCGCCATGAACGTCGTCACGGCGGACCCGAAGTCGCTCCCGTAGGCGCCGTAGCGCTCATATCCCAGGCCGTGCATCAGGCGGTGCCACAGCCCGGCGGTATACCGGCATGTCACCCCCGTCCGGGCCGGCCTGTCGGAGAATCCGTAGCCGGGCAGCGAGGGGATCACTACGTCAAAACCGGGCCCGTCGATGCCATGCGCGGCCGGGTCCGTCAGCCGCGGCACGAGCGGCAGGAGCTCGGCGAAACAACTTGGCCAGCCATTGGTCAGGATCAGCGGGATCCCGCGGCCGCTGCGGGCCCGCTCGTGCACAAAATGCACCCGGACACCATCGATCCCGGCTCGGAAGTGACGGAACCCGTTCAGCCACCGTTCCTGCGCGCGCCAGT
Organism: uncultured Actinomycetota bacterium; assembly: GCA_963780555.1. Classification (GTDB taxonomy): domain Bacteria; phylum Actinomycetota; class Actinomycetes; order Streptosporangiales; family Streptosporangiaceae; genus DASUBV01. The sequence continues at coordinate 4,147,607 of CAWACD010000002.1, forward strand.
CGAAGCCATCCGCCCAGTACCCCAGCAGTCCCTGCAGGTAACCGAGATCTGTGCCCTGCCCCCACGCAGCGCCCGGCGCCGCCCCCGGCCACCGCGTGTTCAAGATCCGCGCCCGCAGGTCGGCGAGCACCTCGTCGCTCACCCTGACATCGAACTGCTCTGCCCGGAAGGTAGCCACCCCGCCAGCTTCGCATGGTGCCGACGCTATGGAGCAGCCGCGGCCGCCAGCCGACCCGACGGTGCCGCCCCACGCCGGGCACGCGGCCGCACAGCTCAGCTTCCCCGCCACCCCGATTACCCCTGCCGCCGTCGAAGCAGAGCGATCCGATCGGCGGATGTGCGCATCGGCTAGCGGAGAGTCAGGATGGTGTGCATGACAATGCCCCCACCGTCGGCGTTCGATCCCCGGGCGTTTGAGGGGACGGCCGAGTACTACGCGGTCGGGCGTCCTCCGTATTCTGCGCAGCTGGCGGACACGATGGCCCGGGAGCTGTCGCTTGATGGCACCGGCCAGCTGCTCGATGTGGGCTGTGGACCTGGCGTCCTGGAGTTGCCCCTGGCGCGGTTGTTCGACCAGGTGACGGCGCTGGATCCCGAGCCCGGCATGTTGCAGGCGGGCCAGCGGCGTTGCCAGCAGGCGGGAGTCGCCAATGTGCGCTGGGTGCAGGGGGTCGCGGAGGATGTCGCTGCGCTGAGCCTCGGCTCGTGGCGAGCGGTCACCTTCGGGCAGTCGTTTCACCGGGTCCGCCAGCTGGAGGTTGCCGAGGCCGTCTATGACCTGCTCGTGCCAGGTGGCTCGCTGGTCCTGATATCGCATCACGTTGACGACGGCCGTCCGCGGCCCGCCGAGCCGGGGTACCCCGAAGTTCCCCACGCCGCGGTGCGCAAGCTCATCCTCGACTACCTCGGTGACCGCACGCGCCATTACCTCGCAACCTGGAACCAAGGCCAGCCGGCACGCTTTGAGGACACCCTGTCGCAGACCCGGTTCGGCGGCTCGCGCACCCTCTACGCGCCCGGGCGCCCCGACCTGGTCGAAGACATCGACACCGTTGTGGCCAGCTACTTCTCGCTGTCATATGCGGCGCCCCGATGGTTCGGGAACCGCCGCGCCGACTTCGAGTCCGATCTACGTCACCTGCTGCACGAGCATTCGCCAGACGGTCTCTTCTGGGACTGGCCAGGTGACACCGAACTCGTCATAGCGACGAAGAGCTAACCGATCAGACGACACGATTCGCTCCGGATAGCTACCACGATTAGTTACGGCTGTTGACCCGACTGCTGACACCCACGATTGACACCAGTTGGTCCGTCACCACCCGCAACAACATCGCAGACATCCCAGCGAGTGCGGCACGCAAATCGTCTGGTTCTGGGCGTTCTCGGGCTGGGCCAGTAGTCAGGCATCACCGTCTGCGCGCGGGCGGTGGATGGCATGTAGTGGGGTGGGTGGGAGGATGGCGGCCATGGACGCCGGTGTTCATCTGCCGTTGATCGACTTCAGCGGCGGGGGGTTCTCCTACCGTCGGCTCGCCGAGACGGTGGACGCCGCGCGGGCGTGCGGGTTCGGAGCGGTCTCGGCCAATGATCATTTCCTGTTCTCCGCGCCCTGGCTAGATGGGCTGACGGCGCTGGCAGCGGTGATCGAGCGGTCCGGCGGGATGAAGCTGGTGACGACCGTAGCGCTGGCGGCCCTGCGCGGGCCGGTGCCACTGGCCAAGGCGCTGTCGGCGCTGGACGAGCTGTCCGGTGGCCGGGTGATCGCCGGTGTTGGCCCGGGTTCGTCCAGGGCCGACTACGACGCGGTGGGCGTGCCGTTCGAGCAGCGGTGGCAGCGTTTCGACGAGGCGCTCCAGCTGATCAAGGCCATGCTCCAGCCGGCTACTGAGGGCAGCGGCGCCAGCGACGGCGCGCCGGGCGGGAGCCCGCTCCCGCCGTCGCAGCAAGGCCGCGGGATCCCGGTGTGGATCGGGAGCTGGGGCTCCCGGGCTGGCATGCGCCGCATTGCCCGGGCCGGCGACGGCTGGCTTGCCTCGGCATACAACACCACTCCGGAGGCTTTCACGGCGGCCAAGGAGGTCCTGGGCGCTGAGCTTGAAAGCCAGCAAAGACCGTCCGGCGATTTCCCGAATGCGCTTGTCACGATGTGGGCCTGGATTACCGGCAGCCGGTCAGAGGCCGACCGGGTTCTGTCCGAGATCGTCGCGCCGCTGGTCAGGCGTGACCCGGCCGAGCTCCGCGGCCGGATCTGCGTCGGCTCGGCGGCCGACTGCGCCGAGCTGCTGTCCCGTTACGCCCGCGCGGGGTGCCAGCGAGTCCACTTCTGGCCAGTGGGTGACGAGCCGCGCCAGATAGAGCTGATCGCGGGCGAGGTCATGCCGCAAGTCTCGCGCTGAATGACTCGCCGGGCCCGTCGTCATCTCTCACCGCGTGGGGTCAGGCGGCTGCGGCGTCTGCAGGAGAGGGGGTGAGTACGATGCGGCTCATGACCGGGAAACGAGCCGGCACGCTGCTCGATCTGATGCACCAGATCGAGCGCTTCACTCTTGCCCGCGCCTGGGAAGACCTGACCGATGATGAGTTCTTCTGGGAGCCATTCACGACGACCTGGAGCATTCGCCGGCAAGACCAGTGCTCGACACTGAACCCGTTCGGAGCCGGCGAATGGGTGGCCGACTTCGCGATCCCTGAGCCAGCCCCGGTCCCGATGACCACCATCGCCTGGCTGTACTGGCACATGGGATCGATGCCGGGCCGTCTGTGCGATATCGACCTCTTGGGCGGGACGCGCACTATGTCCAGCGGCTGGACGTCCCCGTACCTGACCCATCACCCGATCTTCACCAGTGCAGCCGAGGCCGTCACCGCGTTGCGCGACGGCTGGCAGAGACTCCGCGAGGCGATCGAGCGGGCCGATGACGACCAGCTCGAAGTGACGACCGCGGGGTACACATATGCCGCGGAGCCGCCAAGAGGCGGCCTGTGCGTTCCCGGCCCGCCGGGTCCCGCGCACCCGGCCACGCACTTCATCGCCGGCACGCTCACCGAAGTAGGCCATCACGGTACTCAAATCGGCGCTCTGCGCGATCTCTGCGCGTGGCGACAGATCGACCGCGCTGACACGGCGACTTGAGAGGATCACGGCGTAATCGGTAGCCGTGCGTTCCGCCTTCAGCAGGATCTCCCCAGCGAGGCAAACGTTGCCGGTCACGGCACCGTGCGCTGTTGTCCTGCGCCGGGACGCTGGGTGTCGGATCGCGGCCGGGCTATTCGTTGTAGGGGTGAGGGACACACTCCGGACCTAAGGTCGTGATCATGGCACCGCTCACCTCGGGCAGCACTGCCCGCCGCATGTTCGGGCTCGTGGAGCCGATCGGGCTCATCCCCTATGCGGCTCAGGATCCTGCCGAGGCGCTGCTGGCGCTCGGCCTGCGGAACTACTGGGACACTTACTTCGCCGGCCGGGCCGCCCCGCTGGGCCGCGATGTCCCGGCTGGCGTCGTGCACGCGATCTTCTACAACTTTGCCCCGGGCGAGGCCGCCCGCCACATCCCGCGCGTCTGGGACATGATCACGCCCGAGGCGGCGCTGGCGGCGCGCGACCGAGGGTGCGTCACGGCGCTGCGGCGGATGCTCGGCGACCTCGCCGACAACCCCAGCGTCGCGCGGGCTGCCGACCTCGCCGTCAGGGCGGCCACCTACCCCCGGACCGAGGGACGTCCCCTCTACGCCGCGCTGCGGACGCTGCCGGCACCGGAGCAGCCGCTGGCGCGGCTGTGGTACGCGGCCAACCTGCTGCGTGAGCACCGCGGCGACGGCCATACCGTCGCGCTGGTCGCCAACGGCATCGGCGGGACGGAGGCACACGTGCTGCTCGCGCTGTCGGAGGGCATGCCGGCGGAGAAGTTCGGCCGGGTCTGGCACCTGCCGCCCGCGCAGCTGGCGGCGGTCGTGGACGGCATGCGCGACCGCGGCCTGGTCGGCGCCGATGGCTGGCTGACCGCCGACGGCAGCGCCACCAAGGCCCGGATCGAGGCGCTCACCGACGACCTCGCCGCGCCGGCCTACGACGCCCTCGAACCGAGTGAGCTCGCCCAGCTGATCGCCGATCTCGAGCCCATCGCCGCCGCGCTGAGCGCCGCCTACGACGCCGAAGACTAGTCGAGGTAGCTGAAGCGTGGTTGTGGGTGCATGAGGAAGTCGTGGTGGGAGGCCTCACCGGGGCCAGAGTCAGTGCGCTGTGACCCCGATGCATCGGGATTGACGATGGTTTACCTGGCCGGAAAGCTGTTGCCGTGGCTGGGGAGCAGGAGCGGGCGGAACGGTTCGCCGAGCTCTTCCGTGCCGCCTACCTGACTTGAGCGCGAGAACGATCCGGCGGACCGGCGGCGGACGCTGCGACCATCCCAGGGTCCAGGCGCGCTGACAACAGGTCCAGGCCGGCGTCGCGGTCCAGCTCGATCGCCAGCGCCGAGACCGGCGACAAACTGGTTCTCGAACCCGACATGGAATTGGACCTTACCGAGGGGCCCGGTTCCGACGAGCCTGGTACTACGGTCTCCACAAGCGGTTGCAGACCACAAGCGGAAGGAGCCATCCGTGCTGAGGCAGGTCGCGGAGGGTGTGCTGATCCACGAGAGCGAGTTCGTCCAGAGCAACGCCGTTGTCGTGCAAGGCCGGGCTGGCGTATTGCTCATCGACCCCGGGATATACGGCTCCGAAATGGCCTGCCTCGCGAACGACCTGTCCGAATCGGGCCAGACCGTTGTGGCGGGCTTCTCGACGCATGATCATTGGGATCACGTGCTCTGGCACGCCAGGTTCGGCGCGGCGCCCCGTTACGGCACGGCCCGCTGCGCGGCTATTGTCCGAGATGAGCTGTCGGACGCGGGTTGGAAGGCTCGCATCGCCGAGTGGATACCGCCGGACATCGCCGGGCAGATATCGTGGGAACTGTTTGGCCTCATTACCGGCCTGCCCGCCGAAACTGCGCGGATTCCCTGGGATGGCCCTCAAGTCCGGATTGTCGAGCATCAGGCGCATGCCCCGGGCCATGCGGCGCTCCTGATCGAGGAACGCGGGGTTCTCGTCGCCGGCGACATGCTTTCTGATGTCCTGATTCCGATGCTCGACCTGGACGGCACCGCGGACCCGGTCGAGGACTACCTCGCCGCGCTGCGGCTGCTCGAGGGCGCGGCGGGCGACGTCGATGTCCTCGTCCCAGGCCACGGGTCCATCGGCGGAGCTGATCAGGTACGCGCACGGATCGACCAGGATCGCGCGTACGTGCACGCCCTGCGTGACGCCCGGGATCCCGGCGACCCGCGGGTCGGCCCATCGGCCAAGGACGGCTGGGACTGGGTCGCCGGCGTGCACGCACGGCAACTCCAGGGCCTCACCCGAAGAAGCGAGCGCGACGGGACAGCCGGCTAGCGATGTCCGTGGCCGGCCATCAGACGTTGCGGGTGCTCGATGGTTCTTACGTTCTTGATCGTCCGGCAGACGTCCGGGCGATCTTGCACCCAGCCCAGATGGACGGCGTCCGAGATCCACACGCATGGCCTCCTAGCTATGCTCACCGGGTGGAAACTTGGTTTCATGTGAGTTCTGCAGCGAACCGAGAATCGATCCGGGCGCACGGCCTGGACTGGACCCGAATGTGCGCAGCACCAGGAATTGCCGGCAGCAGAGGACCCGAGGCAGACGGGGTCTTCTTGTGCGCGGATGAGTTCGAGGCTAGGTACTTCGTCCGGATGAACAACACCGGCGGGCCGGTCGATGTATGGGCGGTAACCGGCATCGACCAAGAACAGATGACCGACAACGGCAACGGCTACTTGTACTTCCCTGGCCGCATCTCTCCTGGGCAGGTCGCACTGGTGGAATGGCCGTCAGCCGATGCAGCGCCAGGAGACGGCCCGGCACGCAAGAGGAAGACGCAGCGGAAGAAGACGCCCCGAACCCGAGACGGCCGCCACTCCTGACGCGCCTCATTAGTGAGCGAACTGAACGGGTCGTGCGAGTCACGACCGCGACGCGCCACCGCTCAATCCAGCTGCCCGCACCAGGCGGGTGCGCGACGAGGCAGGTAGCGATGACGCTCAGCACCAGGCGGCTGACCTCCGTGGTGGTGGCCGCTGCCGCAGTGGTGATCGCGGCTGTGGCGGTTACCAGCCTGGGGCCTGATCACTCCGAACCGCAGAAGTACCCGGTGCCGATGCCGGCGCCGGGCGCCTCTGCCCGGCAAGTCGTCCTGGCCTACCTGCACGCCCTGGACGCGCACGACACCGCCACCGCCGAGCAGCTGTCCACCGCCGGCTTCCGCTCCGAGACACGCTCCTGGCTGCAGTCCACCGCCACCATCCGGCACATCGCCATCCAGAACGTCACCCACTGGACCCGGCAAGCCCAGTACGACGTCAACGTCACCTTCCGCTACACGAGCCACCCCTGGGCCCATGACGACTCGTTCCCCGACGGGGACACATACTGGGGCTACACCCTCATACCCCGCCACGGCCGCCTGCTCATCAGTGACGACGGCACCGGATAACCACAGGCACGCCCGGCACTAGCTGGGTGCCATTAGCGTGCCGAGGTCACTAGCCAGCCGCGGCGGCGCGAGCCGGGGTAAGACGCAGGATGAGCCACACTCGAGCGGGTCGGCACGAGGCTAGGGCTTGCCGAAGAAGGCGCGGCCGATGGCGAAAATCCCGCGCTGAGGAATCCAGAAATCGCCCAGGTGGGCCTGCTGGCCGAGCGGACCCGGCGGCCCGAGTTTCTGGTCACCGATGACGGCTGATGACGTTGCGATCAGCCAGATCCGCTGGGGATTGGTCACGAACGCGTGACCGTTGGGTGCGCTACCCGCCATGGCGACCCGGCCTGCGTGCAGCGCCCTGCCAGCGGCAGGTCCCATCACCGCCAGGACCCGGGGAGCGCGCCACGCCCGGTCGGGCAGCAGCGTGCCGATGGCGTTGAGTGCCCGGGTGGCGGCCGATGTTCCCATGGTCATGTTCCAGATCAAGCCTGCTTCGGCGATCGCGACTCGCAGCGTGGCCTCGCCTGGCCAGTCCAGTTCGATGCGCGCCCGGTGGGTCGCGGCGAGCGCCGAGCCGAAGTAGCGGGAGCATGCCTGGTCATCGGGCTGGTCCTGCCAGAAGTCCCAGCGGCCTGCCGGGTCGCGATGCCACACCGAGGTATAGGCAGGCCCGATAGATGAGGCCGGGAACCGCCGCATGGCCAGGACGTGCCCGGAGGCGAATGGCAGCCCCATGACCCCGTAGCCGCTGAACCGCTCTCCGGCACCGTCTGGCAGCCCGGCGTGCTGCTCCAGCTCGGCGGCCTGGACGCTGGGCGCAGTCATTCAATCTCCCGCCCGACGGTCAGGGCGGAACGCAGCTGATCTGGGAGGTCATGGAGGACGGCGTCCGGTAGCGTGCCCGTCGCGTCCAGCACCTTGCTAAAGAAACAGCGGGCCGCCGCGACCAGGATGACGCTGAGCACATCGGCATCGGAGAGCCCGAGGCCGCGGAGCTCGTCCACGTCTTCCTGGGTCACCTTGTCGGCCTCCTGCGCGACCTTGCGCGCGAACCGGACGACCGCAGCGTCGGCCTCGTTCAGCCCGCCGGGCACTCCGCCAGCGGCCATGCTCGCGACCGTCTCGGCCGGGTAGAAACCGGCCGCGAGGATGTTGCCGTGCACCAGGCTGCAGTAGCTCGACCTGATCGCCGTCGCCGCCGCAACCGTAGCCAGCTCATACAGGCGGGGATCCGTCCCGGACGCGATCGCGTTCTTCAGGCCCAGCCAGCCCTGCAGCACGTCGGGCCGGCTACTGAAGGCACGCGTGTAGTTAGCCACGTATCCCTGCGCGGCAACGTCACTGTCATACATCGCCTTGACGTCGCCAGCCGCTGCCTCCGGCGGCACGGTCGGAAGGTATGCCATTCTCCGCTCACTCCTTTCCAGGCCCGGCACAGCGCCCTGGCCCAGGGCACGTCGCAGGCACAGCCTGGCTCATCAGTATTCGCTGCCAGCTGTGACGCCAGCAAGTGACGCCACCCGGCGATACCCTGAAGCTCACTCACTACTCCGGCTTCAGTCTCGTGCGATCGGGTCCCGATCCTAGGCACCGGCCGTGAGACCGTCCCGAGCACAGAACTCATCGCTGCCGTCCGCGCAGCATGGCCGGCCGGACAGCGATCTGCGGGAGAAACACATGGCTCCCTCAGACGGGCTCAGCAAGGCCGAGCGGCGCCGCCAGCAGCGCATCAGCCGGGAGCGGGCCGCAGCACGGCAGCGGCGGCGCCTTGAACTGAGCCACGGCGGACTGGCGCTGGCAGCCGCACTCATCGCGATGGCCATCATCGCCGCGGCATTCGCTGTCGGCCCAGCCATCACTGCTGCGCGGGGCGAAGGCGAACCGGGCACGTTCACCATCGGTTCCGAGCAGTGTCAGCGGCGGGACGGGTGCACCTGGTACGGCACCTTCATATCCCGGAGCGGAAAGGTAACGCCGGGTGTTACCTACGACGGGAGCCTGCCAGCTGACTCCCGGCCCGGCGAGCGGATCCCGGCCATCTTCCCCGGAGGCTTGCACGCGGTGTTCCCGGCGCACGACTCGCTGTACTGGCTGCCCGCCATCCTCCTGATGCTCGTGGTCGGAGCCGCGGTCGGGCTCGGAGTGTGGGTGAGCCCGGCCGGCACCGGCAGCCGTCGAGCCCGGCCGCAGTGACCAGCGACCAGAGTTACCTGATGACAGTCATTCGGGCGCTCGTTTCCAGATCGTGAGCCGGGGCTCGAACCCAGGGCAGGGATCGAGTGCCCGGACTGGCACCGAGGCAACCTTCGTGAAGGCGGTGTGCAGGTGGTCCAGTCTGGCGGTGCGGTGACCTCCGTCCCCGATGCAGGCGACGGTGTCCCCGCCGTAGTACGTCAGGCAGTCACCCAGCGAGGAGAACAAGGGCGGCCAGCAAAGAAACAGGCCGCGGTCAGCGTAACCGGACAGCACGGTCTGATCACCCTGCTCCACGTGAGTCCATGGCCGGGTCCGCGAGTGGTACCGGTTGGCGCGCTCCCCGTCGACGGGCGCCTGGTCGAAGGCGACAATATCCACGCCGATCGAGCGCAGCCGGTGTGCCCAGTAGCCCGTGCCGGCGCCGATCTCCACTAGCGGTCCTAGCCCGGCGAGCATTTCCAGCGCGGCTTCGCCGGGAAAAACATACGCGTACTGCTGAGCCAGCATCAGCACAGCATCCTCGGCGTCAACTGCCGGACCAGGAAGCCCGCCGCTATCGAGCAGCTCAAGCAACTGGCTGAACTGATCGTCTCGCATGGCTGCCTCCGGCAAGTAATCGTATTTCAGGTTCAGGCGGCCGCCCGGCTCAGCCTGCACGGCCGCCTGCTGCCGCGGCCACGATGGCCGACCGCAGGCTCTGCACGGCGTGCTGGCGTGCGCCCGCGAGTGCGGGTTCGCTGGTGAGACTGGCAGCCTTAACCGGCGCGTGCCGCGGCAGGCGCCGGGCCCCGGCCGAGATCGCGTCGATGACCGCGGGGTGGGTGCCCCAGGTACCGCCGATGATCGTGACTTCGGGATCGGCGATGGCGACTATCGCGGCCAGCGCTCCGCTGATCGCCGTGGCAAGGGCCGCTCGCGTGTGCTGGCCCCGTTCCGCTGGGTCGGCGACGGCGGCCAGCAGGGCGCTGACGTTGATGGCGGCTGACCGGGCGTGCCGGAGGCCGAGTTCGGCGAAGACCTCGGTCAGCGGGACCGGGCGGCCAGCGGGGCTGATCGTGAGCACGTGCGCGATCTCGCCAGCGATTCCTGCGTGCCCGCGCAGGACCTCGCCGTCGCTGACGATGGCGCAGCCGAGGCCCTCGCCGAGATAGAGGTAGGCGTAGTTGTCGAGCCCGCCGCCGGCTGCCTCGCGCTCGGCGCGGGCGGCCCAGTTGACGTCGTTATCGACAATGACCGGTCCGCAGACGCGCGGAGCGAGCAGCTCGGCTGGCGATAGCTCGCCGACCAGGAACGGGGCGTCGGGCAGGTGCACCAGCCGGCCGGTCTTGCGGTCGACGGGATCGGCGGCGCTCACCACGGCGAGCCGGCATGCAGATCCGGCGGCATCCTGCACGTCACTCACCGCGGACTGCACCGCCTCAGCTACGCGCGGCGGGCTGGCCGGCCGGTCGATGCGCTGCTCGCTGCGGGCGATGACATCGCCGTAGCTGTCCGCGCACTCGGCGATGACGCCATCCGGGGCGATGCTGAGGGCCAGCGCTGCCCCGGCGCCGGCGGCGAGCGCGTAATAGGTCCCGACCCGGCCTTTGCCGCGGCCGCCGGGTGTCCGGGCACCGGTATCCGCCACCAGGCCGGCCTCGGTCAGCCTGCGGACGCTCTCGCCGGCCGTCGGCTTGGACAGGCCGGTCCGGGACGCCAGCTCAGCCCGGGTCAGGCGCCGGGCGGCCATGAGCGCGCGCAGGACGCGCTCGTCGCTGGCGGAGCGGACGAGGTCGGGGGACGGCAGATCGGGTGGCACGCCCCCGATTCTAGTCAGGAGCCTTGCCTAGAAAGATGAACCCGCCTACTCTTTTCTAAAGAAGGAGACCTGACTAGAAGGAGGGCGTGATGACTGCCCAGCTGACGATCACGGCCGCGGCCCTGCCTCCGCTGCCGCACTGGGAGACGCCCCCAGCCGACCTCCCTTCCGCGATCCAGCAGGTCAAGGCGGCGCTGCGGGAGCGGATCGCGGCCTCGGGCCGGACGGTGGAGGACGTCTTCGCGATCGTCGAGCAGCGCATCAGGGCTGAGGTCGACGACATCGCGGCGGCACGCGAGCGCGGTGAGACCATCTGGCCGGTCATCGACTATGCCGACATCGCGGCCGGCACCGTGCCGGCCGAAACCGTCGCCCGGCTGCGCCGCCGCGGGTGCCTCGTCGTCCGCGGCCATTTCGACCGCGAGCAGGCCCTGGGCTGGGACCGCAGCATCGTCGAGTACGTCCAGAGCAACGCCTTCTTCGAGAACTACCGCGGGCCCGGCGACGACTTCTTCGTCAGCGTTGGCTCCCGGCCGGAGATCTACCCGATCTACTGGTCAGCCGCGCAGATGCAGGCCCGGCAGAGCGATCGGATGGCCAGCGTCCAGGCCTTCCTGAACCGGCAGTGGAAGTACCAGTCCGAAGGCACCCGCTGGTTCGACCCGGACCGGGACTCCCTCTACCCGGACCGCATCCGCCGCCGCCCGCCTGGCGTGAACTCGGCCGGCCTGGGCACCCACCTGGATCCCGGGACCCTGGACCTGTGGATGACGCAGGCCTACCAGCAAGCCTTCCGGCACCTGTTCGACGGCACCATTGAGCAGTACGACCCGTGGGACGCCGCCTATCGCACGACCGGGCCTCAGTATCCCGGCTCGACCATGTGCTCGGTCTTCCGCACCTTCCAGGGCTGGACCGCGCTCTCGGATATGCGCCACGACCAGGGCGTCCTGCATACCGTCCCGATCCCCGGCGCCATGGCCTGCCTGATGCTCCGGCCGCTGCTTTCCGACGTCCCCGACGACGAGATGTGCGGTGTCACGACCAACCAGGTCTTCCCCGCCAGCCAGACCTGGCATCCGCTCCTGCTGGAAGCCCTCAGCGGCATCCCCGACGTTCAGGCCGGCGATTCGGTGTGGTGGCACTGCGACATGATCCACTCCGTCGCCCCGGTCACCAGCCAGCAGGGCTGGGGCAACGTCATGTACATCCCCGCCGCACCGTGGTGCCCGCGCAACGAGCGGTACGCCGCCTCCGTGCAGGACGCCTTCCTGACCGGATCCAGCCCCGCCGATTTCCCCGAGGAGCATTACGAGCGCAGCTGGACGAACCGCTTCACCCAGGCGGACCTCAACGCCACGGGGCGCAGCGGCCTGGGCCTCCCTGCTGTGTAGAGCCCGCGCAGCGCCTTGATGGCCTGCTCGGCCCCTGGTACTCCCAAGGGCAGGGGCGTCAGGCAGTGCTCGCGGAACGTACCTTGTCATAGATGCACGCCCGCCGGTCGTCAGCCCGCACGACCGGGCAGCTGTCACAGGAATGCCCCATCGATGACCGCAGCAATTCCTCGCCATGGCCAGGCCGGCTCAGCAGCAACTGGTCGGCTGCCATGGACAAGGATGCCATTTCCACCTGGTCGACAAGCAGCCCGCACCGATACGCCCGGCCATCCGGGAGTATCTCCAGGTTATCGAAGTCGGTTAGCGCGCAGCCCGTGAGCGGCTCGTCGTCGGCCAGGTATCCGCGCTCGATCTCGACAAAAAATCCCGGCCGGGTTTCGGTGCGGGCGCCGATCCGGCGCACCAGGGCTTCCCACTCGCCACGGCCAGGTATCTGGTCCGGGCTAAGCCCGCTGCCCATACCCATGGCTGATGGCCAGTGAATGTTCACGCGCCGGCATCCCTTTTCCTCGGCGAAGCCGATGAGCGCCACGATGCCGGGCAGGACAGACCGTACTGCTGTGACATTGATATCGAAGGGTACGCCCTGATCCCGTAGGAGCCGGATGGTCGCATCGGCATCCCGCCAGGCATACTTCCCCCGGAACTGGTCCTGGATATCGGGATCTAATGTGTCGAAGCTGACTGCCACCCGCGACAGATTGTGCGGCCCGACCAGCCCATCGGCCAGCAGGCGCCGGAAGCGGCGCGCTCCGTTGGTAACCACGCGGACGCTCAGGCCCTGGCCGACGGCGAAGTCAGCCATGGCAGTAAAAGACGGATGCAGAGATGGCTCTCCGCCGAGCAGGGTGATCTCATTGATGCCGTGATGCTTGCTCCAGGCCACTACCCCGGCGAAGTCGTCCATGCTCATGCGGCTACCGGGAGTGAAGAACTCGGGTGGCAGAAAACAGTATGAGCAGCGCCTGTTGCATTGCGAGGAGATGTAAACATCGACCGATGCCAGCCCAGCACCGGGTGACATCGCTGTCAGGTTACGGTGAGAGACGGTCCGCACAGGGGCATCCAATGCGGCGCTCGCCACGTTTTGGACCACTGGATACCGCCTTCGGCATGGCTTCTGCACAGAGCTGATCAGCGAGTATGTGATTTCCGGCCGAAATTCAGCGTCGGTAGGCGCCCCGAGCCTACCGAAGGCAGATGCCATTGCGCCCGCGACACTGGCCAACACGCCGACGGTCAGCGGCCGGCCGCCTCAGGCCCGGATCATGCGGTAAACCACGCGACCACCGCCCGGGCGACCGGACCGACCACCCCGGCCGTGGGCAGTTCTCCCTCCGACGTCCTGAGTAGCCCGGCCACGTCGCGCACTGCGGGGTCGAGCGCATCCTTGAAGCCGGGGCTCAGCTCGGCTGGCAGGTGAACTGCGGACCGGAGCAGCCATTCGATCAGGTCGGAGCCGGCCGACTTGGCGTGGTTGTTCAGGTAGGTGCTGAGCTTCGACCGGTCAGCGTTGCTGGCAATCAGCGCCGGCACCTTCCAGTAGTCGATGTGGTCAGGGATCGGCATCGTTCTCAGGAACATGTGCTGAACCCGAGCAGACAGGTTCTCCGAGCAGCCCCGGTGCCACATCTCCCAGAGATCTCGCTCGTCATCACCGCCCAGCGTGACGATCGTGCTCTGCGCCCGGCCCATACGCAGCAGGCGGGTGAGCTCCGCCTCGAAGACGAGCCAGTTCCGCAGCGGGGTGAGGAGCCGGTCGGCCCGGTGCGACTCTCGGTCTCGCAGCAATTCCAGAAGGCTCTGGTCCGCGTCGGCGCTGTAGCGCAGCGGTGATATGACCTTGCTCGCGAGCAGAAACCTCAGGACTGAACTATGGGAATTGAGATAGTCGTTGAGAGCGGGCCATGCCCGGTCGGCCAGGAACTCCTCAGTGAGCACGGACGAGAACAGGCCTACCGTCAGCTTCGCCTGGTCGCCCGAGGCGAAGCCGATCCAGGCCCGGACCGATGACTCCAGGTCCTGGCATTTATAGCGGTCGCGCTCCGGAAGCCCGACATCATCGAGAAGCAGGCGGACGGGCAGGCCAGCCCGCGTCGCGGCCGCCGCGGCCAGCGCATAAACGCCGTGGACCAGGTGCGGATCCCGTACCTTGTGTGGCCAGAACACCTGGTCCGGAGGCGGAGCGACGGGGTGCGTCCGCGGAACGGCGAAACCCGCGAAATGGAGCAGCTCAGCCATCTGGTCGTAGCTCATATCCTGCTGCCGGGGCCACCCCCATGCATCAAAGGCCTCCCCGTCAGCGTAGGACTCCGGCAGCAACTGCCGCAGCGCCTTGTTGAGCAGGTCCGCCTGTGCGCGGGTAGGCCCGGCATGGTCGTCTCTTCCGTTCTCCCACCTGCGATAGGTGGCAGGGCTAACGCCGATCTTGGCCGCCATCGGCGGCTGGCTCAGCTGCGCCTGCAGTCGCCATTCCTTCGTTCGCTGCTGCGCTTGGATGCGCTGCTCCGGCGACAGGTGGGCCGGCCGTTCTACCGGACGCCCGCTGCCGCGTGTCATGAAACCAAGGTATATGAGCAGCTACGGTCGGGTTAATTACGTGTTTCCGGGAGCTGTATTCATTGCGGTCACGCGGACGTGTCATGGAGGCATGAACGACCTCAGCGTAAGTCCCGGGGGCAACTCTCGCCGGAAGCTGGTAAGCAACGCGGCACGCGCGATCGGCGCCCGGCTGTTCCGCGATGACGACGCGCTCGCCGGCCAGCTCGGCTGGCAGGCAAGTCCCGGGCGGGACGGCTTGAGCAGGTCCTACCGAGATCCCCGCTTCGACCGTTTCCAGTCCTGCCGCCGGTGCCACGGTAATGGAGTGCTGTCGGAGGGCCAGGACTGCGGTCAGTGCGACGGGACCGGTCGGATCGTGACCGGCGCGTCTGCCGGCCGGAATGCGGGGTGACAACGATGACTCCACCGCCTCGCCCGGACAGCACTCGCCAGGCACGTGCTGGCATCGACCTGGCACTTAGTTGGCCGGCCCCGGCCAGTCCGGTCGTCGTGATCTGGCGCTGGCGTTATGAACTGCTGGCCACAGTTTCCCAGGCATGCATCTGGATCGCGCTGAAGCCGGCCGCCGCGGCCGTCCTGACAGCTGGCGTGGCATGCGCGGTTGCCACCGTCGCGGCGATCCCGCAGGGGCGACGGCTCCTAGTTGCCCGGGCCTGGTGCGTCGTGACACCTCACCGCATCCGGTCCGGGTGCGCACAGGCCTGGATTCACTCCCGGACGGGCAAGATCCCGGCGGTGCTGCTGTGCCGCCACCAGCCCTTCGGCGAGCGCGTCTACTTGTGGTGTCGCGCAGGTACCAGCGCCTGCGACCTGCACTCGGCACGCGAGTTGCTGGCCGCCGCCTGCTGGGCACAGGACATCTTCGTCATGCGGCACCCGCGCTATGCCCACCTGGTGGCGCTAGATGTCGTTCGCACCAACGATGACATCCTTGCGGGGATGGCTAGCCGGATATGGCGGGGATCAGGAACAGCGCACTAAAAGAATGTCCGGCCGTCGATGAGCTCACGAGCCGCTTGCAGGTGACCGGCATGAACCGCGGTCTCGGCAATCACGTGCAGGATGATCTCCCGCACAATCTCATCGCCACTCCGGTTCGTCAGGATGTCCCTTCATTCTTAGCAGCACTCGGCAGGCGTGCCGTCCCGCCTGACCGGCCTCCGGCGGCGCGGCCGGACGCTCACACGCCACTGCGGCCAGGCGGCGGGCTGGAAGAATACCGGGATGCACCGCCCGGCCTGCAGGCTGCCGGGCGGCGGTCCCCGACCGAATGGAAGACACGCATGCGCTACGTGAACCTGGGCGGATGCGGTCTGCGAATATCGCAGATCGGCCTCGGGATGATGAGCTACGGAGATCCCGCCCGCCAGCAGTGGGCGCTAGACGAGGACAGCGCTGAGCCGATTGTCCGCCAGGCGGCCGAGGCGGGCGTGACGTTTTTCGACACCGCCGACATGTACTCCGACGGCTGCAGCGAGGAAGTCACCGGGCGGCTGCTGAGCAGGCTCTTCCCGCACCGCGACGACTATGTGGTCGCGACAAAGGTCTACTACCCGACGGGCCAGGGGCCGAATGACCGGGGGCTGTCCCGCAAGCACATCCTGGCGAGCATCGATGCATCCCTGAGGCGACTCGGGACCGACTACGTCGATCTTTACCAGGTACATCGCTGGGACCAGCAGACGCCGGTGGAAGAGACCCTGTCGGCGCTCCATGAGGTCGTCAGGAGCGGCAAGGCGAGGTACATCGGCGCCTCCGTCATGGCCGCCTGGCAGTTCGCCAAGGCCCAGCACGCCGCCTCAATGAACGGCTGGACGCGCTTTGTCTCCATGCAGAACCGCTACAACCTGGTCAGCCGCGACGACGAGCGCGAGATGATCCCGCTGTGCCTCGACCAGAACCTCGGAGTACTGCCCTTTAGCCCGCTGGCCCGCGGTCTGCTCGCCGGAGCCCGGCAGCGAGCCGGCGGCGAGCGGTCGGCCCGGGCGCAGACCGCGGCTGGCAGGCCGTTCCGGTCCGCCGACTACGACGTCGCCGACGCCGTCCGCGCCGTCGCCGGCCTGCGGCGCCTGCCACCCGCTCAGGTCGCGCTCGCGTGGGTGCTGGGCAGGCCGGGCGTGACCGCGCCCATCGTCGGGGCCACCAAGCCCGGCCATCTCACGGACGCGGTTCAGGCGCTGATGGTGGAGCTGAGCGACGAGGAGATCGCGCAGCTGCAGCGCCCGTACCGTCCGCACGCCCTGGACGGCAGTTCCTGACCGGCGAGCGACCGTGCCGCCGATGTAGGCAGCAGCGGGGGCGGTGGCCTCTAGCCTGGCCAGCATGACGGGCATCCAGCCGCAGCTGTGGATCGACCGGGCCGCCGCGGCCGTCGAGTTCTACCAGGCCGCATTCGGCGCGCGAATCCTGCACCGAGTCGGCGACGGCGACGACATCGTGGCGCAGCTGGCGGTCGACAACGCCGTGTTCTGGGTGTCGGCCGCCAGCGCGGACGGGCCCCGGTTCAGCCCGGCGGCGATCGGCGGCACCACCGGCCGGACACTGCTGGTGGTGCAGGACCCGGACGCTTTGCTGGCCCGCGCGGTCGCAGCCGGAGCTACGGCCGCGTCGGCGGTGGCGGACGAGCACGGGTGGCGGCTGGGCCGGATCATCGACCCGTTCGGTCATGAGTGGGAGATCGGCAGGCCGCTCGGCCCGTGGCCGGATTAGCAGGGGCTCACAGAGCCGGGCTCGCCGACGACGAGGTCGACGTCGCCCACCGACAGCGCGTGCCCGTGCTCGCAGCGCAGCTCCGCGTGCACGGCCGCGCCGCAGTCGTGATGGCGCATCCCGACCGGAACCGGCCCGCACCACCGGTCTCCCCACTGCGACAGCGCAGCGAGGACCGGGAAGAAGTCGGCGCCCATCTCGGTCAGGTGATAGTCGGAGCGGGTGCGCTCGCCCGGTGCCTGGTAAGGACGCCGTTCCAGCAGACCCGCCTCGACCAGCGCCTTCAGCCGTGCGGCGGCAACTGACTCGCTGACTCCGGCCCGGTGCGCGAAGTCATCAAATCGGGTCGTCCCGTAGAACGCCTCCCGCAGGAACAGGAAAGCCGAGCGGTTGCCGACCAGCTCGACGGCGGCGGCGATGGGGCAGTGCTCCGCCTCCCACCGGTCCCGGGGGCTGAGCTGCCCGGTCAGCGTCACCGTGGTGTCGGACATGCTCGCCAGCATAGCTGACTTGACATATCCATAGCCAGCCGCTTAGCGTCCTGACTACTGTTTTACCTAGCCAGCATCAGGAGCTGCCATGAAGATCGCAGGAAGCACCGCCCTTATCACCGGTGCCAACCGGGGCCTGGGCGCCCGGTTTGCCGAGCAGCTGCTGGAGCGCGGCGCGCACGTGTACGCGGCGGCCCGCAATCCCGAGACGGTCACCCTGGACGGCGTCACGCCGGTCGCCCTCGACATCACTGACCCCGGGTCGGTCGCCGCGGCGGCGCGGGCCCTGCCGGAGGTCAGCCTGGTCGTTAACAACGCCGGGATCTCCACCGGCGCCGGCCTCATGGACGGCGATCTCGCCGACCTCGAGCGGGAGATGCAGACCCATTTCTTCGGCACCCTGGCGGTGACTCGCGCCTTCGCGCCGCATCTGGCGGCCAGCGGCGGCGGCGCGATCCTCAACGTGCTGTCGGTGCTGTCCTGGCTCTCGCTGCCCGGCGCGGGCGGCTACTGCGCGGCGAAGTCAGCGGAGTGGGCGCTGACCAACGCGGTCCGCCAGGAGCTAGCGGGCCAGGGAACTCAGGTGACGGCGCTGCACGTCGCCTACATGGACACCGACCTGGTCCGCGGGCTGGATGTTCCCAAGCTGGATCCGGCCGTGGTGGCCGCGACGGCACTGGACGGGCTTGAGGCGGGCGAGGTGGAGATTCTGGCCGACGACACGACGCGGAACGTGCGGGCGGGCCTGGCCGGCGGAGTCGCGGCGCTCTACCCGCAGTTCGCTTAAGGCGCGAGGCAGTCCGGGCGGGTGCTCCGCGCACTGGCCCGGACCCTTCCGGGCCGCCCGCGAAGGCGGCTGGGGCGGGCGGTCACGGGCGCGGGGCCAGGTGGTCCCAGAACGCGCAGTTGTGGATGGTGGCGACCTCGGCCAGCGGCATCATCTCGCTGTCTCCGCCGGCCTGCAGCGACATCTCGGCACCCGACTGGCTGACGTCGGGCCACGGCAACGTGCCGTGCGCGCTCGGGTTCTGGTACCGGGCGAAGGCCGCCACCTCGGCGATCTCCTGGTTCTGCAGGGCCTGCTGATCAGCGTCGAGACCCGGCCGCACTGTCCCCAGGAACCAGCCGCCAACGTGATAGGCACCGGCCGGGGTGTCAGGGATCCGGGGCTCGGTGTACGGCGGCAGGTCGGCGTCGTCGATCTCGTAGGCGTAGACCGGCATCCAGCGGCCCAGGGCAGCGTCGAGAGACAGCGCCGGGCAGATGGTGTTCGAGTCGGCGGCCAGCGTCCGGAAGGCGATCTGCGCCGAGCCGTAGTGCGACAGCGGATAACGGGCCATGACCTCCGGCGCCCAGCTGCCGTACTCCATCCTGATCAGCTGCACGTACCGGGCCCGGGTGCCGGGCCAGCCGGACAGGTTCTCGTCGCGGCCCGTGCCCGCCAGCACCGGCACGGGGCTGACCTGGCCGGTCAGCAGCGCCTGCCGCAACGTCCTGGTGAGCGTCGAGCCGTTGATGGTCGGCGCGATCGTGCCAGCGGCGCCGTACTGGAAGCCGTCACCAGGGGTGTCGGAGGCCTTGGTGAGCCGCATAGCTGAGACGCGCCGCAGGCAGCGGGCCACGCTGGCGCTATCCCCGGTGCAGCCCACGACGGCGGCGAAACGCATGCCGGCCTGGTCGGCGCGCGCCTGCGAGGGCAGCGCCGACTTGCAGTCCTGGGTCTCGATGTCCTCGTTCGGCGCCCGGGACGGCGCCCGGGTGCCCAGCAGCGTGTTGTACTCCCCGCTCTCGGTGATCGCGCCGGTGAACAGCCCGCGCGCCGTCGGCGAGGCAATCTGGTCACAGACGCTGGAGCCGCCCGCCGACTCACCGAAGATGGTGACCCGGGCCGGGTTGCCGCCGAAGGCCGCGATGTTGGCGCGCACCCAGCGCAGCGCCGCCTGCTGATCCTGCAGGCCGTAGTCGCCGGCGTGCGGGCCGAGGGCCGAGTTAGCCAGGAACCCGAAGATGCCGAGCCGGTAGTTGACCGACACCACCACGACGTCGCCTGCAGCGGAGAGCAGCGAGTAGTCGCCGTCGCCCGATCCGGTGAAGAACCCGCCGCCGTGAATGTGCACAAGCACCGGGAGGCTGGCCTTCAGCGAGGCCGCCCGGGGCGCCCAGATGTTGAGGTACAGGCAGTTCTCGCTGGTATGCGGCCCCGGCCCGCCGCCCTGGTTGGGCGAGGGCTGGATGCACCGGGCAGCGAAGGCCGTCGCGCTGCGCGTCTTGCGCCAGCGGGCGTGCGGCTGCGGGGCCTGCCAGCGCAGCCGCCCGACCGGCGGGGCGGCGTACGGGATGCCCCGCCACTGCCGGGTGCCCTCGGCCTGGAGGCCGCAGACCAGTCCGCTGGCCGCCCGGACCGTGGTCCCGGCGGCACACGGCACGGCGGCTCCTGCCGAGACGGCCCGGACCGCCGAGATGGTGCCGATGGCCACGACAAAGGCGACAGCAACCGCCCAGATCCGGGACCAGCGGCGCAGCCGGGCACGATAGCCGGGCCGGAGCGGCTGCCGGTCGAGCCCCGGCAGGCCAGGATCACCGGCGGGCGGCACGCTGAGTGAGCATGCGGTCCCCGGCTGGCGCTTGCCGCGCATGCAGCTGACAGCCGCACTGCTCACCCCACGCTGATCGCGCTCGAACCGGCCTCGCGGGCCTGATCACTCGGCGCGATGCGTCGCGATGGGCCCCCTGCTGTCAGGGTGCGCGCGGCGCAGTCAAATCACCAGGCAGGGGGCGATAACAATTCGAACTTTTGGCCAGCAGATGACCTTTGATGCCGGCGGCCAGCACCCGGCCGGCCTACTTCTGCCGGGAGGCTGCCCTGCGGCGCAGCCAGGGCAAGATGGCGTAGTAGGCGACCGCCAGGCAGGTACAGGTAATGCCAGGCCGCCCGGAGGCCGGGACCGAGCAGGCTCATAGTGTGGGCCTGGGCCGTCGGCCGCCCGTGCCCTTCCGCCAGGCTGCCGAGGATCTGCCCGGCCGCGCTCAGCACGATGCCCGCCATCAGCCAGGCCCAGAATGCCTGGTCGCCATCCCTGCAGACCAGCGCAACTCCCAGCGCGGCCAGGGCGGTCAGCCCGGTCAGCCCCGCCGCTTCCGCGACCGTGCCCGTGACCAGGATGTAAATGATGCCCGCGAGCGCAGCGGGCACCACAACGACAAGGGCGAGGGTCAGGATGAGCCAGCGAGCCGTCTTCCGTGCGCCCGGACCGGGATTGCCGGATGCGTGCCTAGCCGCCGTCATAGGCTCACTGTAGGAGTGACAGCCCGCTTTCGTGAATATCAGCGCACAGCGGAATTAGCGACAGCGCCCGGAAGCCTGCCCGGTCGCGGGATCATAATGGCGGCGTGCGACTATCGGACACCTGCAATCAGCCAGGCCGGCCGGATGTTTGCTGAGCAGGCGGCGGATTCGCTGACGGAGACGTTCGCGGGATCATTCGATGATCCGCGGGTCGTGGTCGCCGCGGCGGCCGCGGATAAGACCGGTTCGGTCAGCCGGATCAGCCCGGAGACAGCACCCGAGGCAGGCCGGTTCGAGATCGGCTCGGTCACCAAGACCATGACCGCGACGCTGCTCGCGCTGCTGGCCGGCGACGGCATCGTGAGCCTCGATGACGAGATCGGCGGCTGGCTCGACGCCGGGCCGAACGCCGGGGTCACGCTGCGGGAGCTGGCCACGCACACCTCGGGCCTGCCCCCGGTCGCGCCGGGATACGACCTGCGGCAGGCCGACCGGCTGAATCCGTGGGCCGACTTCACGGCGCAGCTCGCCGAGGAGGGCCTGCGGCAGGCGGCCCGGTCGCCCGGCGGGGCGTGGCAGTACTCCAATTTTGGCTACCAGCTCCTCGGGCTAGCCCTGGAACTGGCCAGCGGCCAGGCCTACCCGGACCTGCTCCGCGATCGGCTGCTGGACCCGCTCGGCATGACGGACTCCGGCGCCGGCCAGCGTGCGGGCCGCCCGCTGCTGCCCGGCCATGTCCGCGGCCGGGAAGTGCCGCACCGCGACCATCCGGTGCCCGGCCCCGGCGGCGTCCGGGTCACCGCCGGCGACCTGGCCCGGTACGCGCAGGCCTGCCTGGACCCGCCCGCGGGCCCGCTGGGTATGGCGATCACCGCCGCGCAGGAAGCGCAGGTCCCGATTGACGCCGGCAATGCTCAGGCCCTGGCCTGGATTGTGGTGGACGGTAACCTGCGCGGTCACACCGGAGGGACAACGGGCTTCTCGTCCTGCCTGATCGTCGACCCGGCTGCGGGGCACGCGGTCGGCCTGCTGGCCAGCAGTCACGGCTGCGGCGAGGCGCTGGCCCGGGCCGCGCGGGCCGTCCTGGCCGGGCAGGACCCACAGCCGGCACCGCTCTCCTGACCGGGCCGGGAACGGCCGCCCGGCGCGGGCCCGCGCGGCGGCCGGGCGTCAGGGCTGCGCGGGGGCCAGCCGCTGGCGGACCACCTGGCGGGCCAGGTCCAGCACGGCTGGATTGTCGTGCAGTACGAAGCTCGTGTCGGCGGCCAGGATGATCCCGTTCAGCTCGAACGCGAGCCGGTCGGGGTCGTCGGTGGCCGGCAGCTCCCGCTGCTCGATGGCGGTCGCGGCGAAGCCGCGGATCACGCCGACGAACTGGGTCTGGAAGGCCGCGATCATCTCCTTGACCGGGCCCGGCCGGGTACCCATCTCCAGCGCTGCGCTGGCCATGAAGCAGCCGCCGGGGAAGGTGCGGCGCTCCAGGTGCTCGAAGAAGGCCTCGCAGACGGTCGCCAGCTGGGCCAGGCCCGGCGCGGCGGCCAGGGCGGGCTGGACAACCTCCGCAGCGAAGATGCGGGCGGCCTCCTGCACCGTGGCCAGCTGAAGCTCCTGCTTGGAGCCGAAGTGCGCGTACAGGCCGCTCTTGCTCATCCCGATTGCCGCAGCCAGGTTGCCGATCGACAGGCCCTCCAGGCCGTCAACAGTGGCCAGCGACGCGGCGGCCCGCAGGATCGTGCTGCGCGTTCGCTCGCCGTCGGCGCGCGTCCGCCGCCCGGCTTCGGGTCGCTCGGTCATGATTCCGGTCATCTCGTTGACAAGATAGCACGATCGGTCGTACTTTTATTTCGCACGAACGATCGTGCTATCTATCTCGGAGGCCTGCCGCCGGGCGCGGCCGGGACCATCAGGGGAAGGCGAGGCAGCAATGGCCGGCAAGGCAGTGATCAGCCTGACGACGGGGCTGGAGGATCCGGAGAAGGTCACGGTGGCGTTCCTGGTCGCGCTGGGCGCGGCCGAGTCGGGACGGCCCACGCTGATGTTCCAGGCCAAGGAGGCCGTCCGGCTCGCCCTGGAGGGAGTGGCCACCGGTGTCGCCTGTGACGGTTGCCCCGCCCTGCCCGACCTGATCGCCCGGTATGAGAAGGCCGGCGGGCAGTACATGGTCTGCCCGGTCTGCTTCAACGCCAAGCAGCTCGACAAGGGGACGCTGCTGCCCAACGCCGAGCTGGCGGGCTCTGTCCAGCTCTGGGAGTGGATCGGCGACGAGCGGCGACCACCTTCAGTTACTGAGTCGCGGCTACCCAGCTTGAGGTAGCCGGTCATCGGACTGAGCCAGGTCCGGCAGGACGGGCTGCAGCGGGAAATGGCAGGCGGCCAGGTGGCCGTCGCCGAACAGCCGGGGCAGCGGCTCCTCGGCAGCGCACCGGTCCTGGGCCAGCGGGCAGCGGGTGCGGAACCGGCAGCCCGACGGCGGGTTCAGCGCCGAGGGCAGGTCGCCCTTCACCGCCGCCGACTCCTTGGCCCGCTCCACCGCCGGGTCAGGCTCGGGGATTGCCTCGAGCAGTCCGGCCGTGTACGGATGCGCCGGGCGAGCGTAGATCGCCGCGGACGGGCCGATCTCAACCAGCTTGCCGAGGTACATCACGCCGATATGGTCGGCCAGGTACTTGACCACCGACAGGTCGTGCGAGATGACGAGGTAGGTCAGGCCGAGCTCGGCTTGCAGGCTCTTCATCAGGTTGAGCACCTGGGCCTGGATCGACACGTCCAGGGCCGAGACCGGCTCGTCGGCAACGATCAGCCGGGGGCTCAGCGCCAGCGCCCGGGCCAGGCCGATGCGCTGCCGCTGGCCGCCGGAGAACTCATGCGGGTAGCGGCCGGCCGCCGAACGCGGCAGCCCGACGCCGTCCAGCAGCTCATCCACCCGGGCCCGCCGGGCGGCCCGGTCGCCGATGTGCTGAATCATCAGCGGCTCGCGCAGCGAGGACCCGACCTGCATGCGCGGGTCCAGCGAGGCGTAGGCGTCCTGGAACATCAGCTGCACATCACGCCGGGCGCGGCGCAGCGCCCCGCCGGACAGCGCGTTCAGCTCGGTCCCGTCGAACCGGATGCTGCCGGAGTCGGGCTGGTCCAGGCTGGCGATCAGCCGGCCGACCGTGGTCTTGCCCGACCCGGACTCCCCCACCAGCCCGAACGTCTCGCCGGCCGCGACCTCGAAGGACACGCCTGATACTGCCTTGACCGACGCGACGGTGCGCTGCAGCACGCCCTTGCGCACGCCGAATTCCTTGTGCACGTCGTCCAGCACGAGCAGCGGCGCGGCTGCCTTAGCCGCGGGCTGCTGCCGGGACTCGATCATGACGGCGGCAGCCTCGGTCTCCGCCGGGTCGGGGCGGGGATGGAAGCAGGCGTACAGGTGCTCCGGCTCGCGCTCGGTCAGCACCGGGTCGGCGTCCCGGCACTCCTGAGTCGCATACCGGCAGCGCGCCGCGAACCGGCAGCCGGCCGGCGGGTCGGCCAGGTCCGGCGGCAGGCCGGGGATGGAGTACAGGTCCTGGCCGCGGTCCTGGGTCATCCGCGGGATGGAGCCGAGCAGCGCCTCGGTGTAGGGGTGCCGCGGGCGGGCGAACAGCTCCTCGGTGGGCGCGGCCTCCACGATCCGGCCCGCGTACATCACCAGCACCCGGTCGGCCCGGCCCGCGATCACGCCCATGTCGTGGGTGACCAGCAGCATGCCCATGTCCAGGCGCGCCTTGAGGTCATCGAGCAGGTGCAGGATCTGAGCCTGGATGGTCACGTCCAGCGCGGTAGTCGGCTCATCAGCAATCAGCAGCGCGGGCTCGCAGGCCAGTGCCATCGCGATCATGACGCGCTGCCGCAGCCCGCCAGACAGCTGGTGCGGGTACGCGTCGAGCCGCTCGGCCGGGCGAGGCACGCCCACTAGGCCCAGCACTTCCTCGGCCCGCTTGCGGGCCGCCGCCCGCGAGTGGCCCAGGTGAATCCGGACCGGGCCGGCGATCTGGTCACCGATGGTCATGGTCGGATTCAGGCTGGTCATCGGGTCCTGGAAGACCGTGGCGACCTGCCGGCCCCGGACCCGGCGCATCTGGGCAGCATCCAGCGGGACCAGGTCCTGGCCCGACAGCGCGACGGAGCCGGAGATGATGCGGCCGCCGGGCGGCAGCATCTTCATGATCGACATGGCGGTCATGGTCTTGCCGCAGCCGGACTCGCCGACCAGGCCGACCGTCTCGCCGCGGCTGACCGTGAACGACACCCCGTCCACCGGGTGCACCGCATCCTTGCGACGGCGGATGTCGGTCCGCAGGTCCTGCACGCGCAGCAGCTCAGTCACTCGGCGCTCACCTTTCCTGCAGCCGGACTTCGAGCGCGGCCCGCAGCGCGTCGCCGATGAAGTTAAAGGCCACCACGGTCAGCACGATGGCAATGCCGGCCGGGTAGATCAGCCACCACTTGCCCTCGTAGATGTAGTTCAGGCCGTTGGACAGCATGTCGCCCCAGTTGGTGGCGGGCGGCGCCGGGCCCAGGCCCAGGTAGCTGAGCGCGGCCAGCAGCAGGATGGCGTTGGCCACCTCGAAGGTGGCCTGGACCACGATGGTGCCGATCGCGTTGGGCGTGATGTGCCGCAGCACGATCCAGACGTGCCGGCCGCCCATCGCGCGGGCCATCTGCACGTACTCGCGACTGCGCAGCGAGATGGCCTCGCCGCGGACCAGCCGGGCCGGAGCCAGCCAGGCGACCAGCGCCACGACCAGGATTAGCACCGGAGTGGACACCTTGAACACGCTGGCCAGCAGCAGGATGAAGATCAGCGGCGGGATGGCCAGCATGGAGTCGACCACGCGCATCATCACCGCATCCACCGCGCCGCCGACGTAGCCGGCCACAGCGCCCCACAAGGTGCCGACGACGGTGGCCAGGATGGCCGCCGACAGCCCGACCGCGATGGAGGACTGCCCGCTGAGCATCAGCCGGCCGAGCACGTCGTAGCCGACGTCATTGGTGCCGAGCGGGTGTGCGTGGCTGGGCGCCAGGTTGATCAGTGACAGCCGGGTGTGCACCTGGTCGGTGTGGTAAAAAACGGGCCCGAGGAAGCTGAACGCCACCATCAGGATCACGATCCCGACGCCGAGGACGGCCAGCCGGTTGCGAACGAAGACGGCCAGGATCATCCGCCAGGCGCTGCCGCCGGCCGGGACCGCGCCGCCTGCCGGGGCCTGCGCGGCGCCCGGTACCTCCGGGGCCGGGTCACCTACGATCATGCTCACCGCTGCGTCACTCTCCCTCGGCCGCTCATGACAACCGCACCCGCGGGTCGACGACGGCGTACAGCACGTCGGCCAGCAGCGAGCCGAGCACCGTCGCGGTGGCGATGACGACCGTGGACCCGAGCAGAACCGGGAAGTCGTGCGAGGTCGCCGCCGTGTAGAACAGCAGCCCCATGCCGGGGAAGTTGAATACCGACTCGGTGATCACGGCCCCGGAGATGGTCGCGGGCAGGCTGAGGCCGATCAGGGTGACGATCGGGATCAGCGAGTTGCGCAGCAGGTGCCGAGACAAGATGATGCGCTCCGGCACCCCCATCGCCCGCGCCGTGCGGATGTAATCCTGCAGCAGCGTCTCGATGGCACTGGAGCGCATGAACCGGCTGAAGGCCGCGATGGAGACCAGGGCCAGGGTTAGCACCGGCAGGACCATGGCATTGGGATGGCTGAGCACGGCGCTGACCGTCGCGCCCTGCGGCGCCTCGGGCGGCAGCAGCCGCCAGCTGATGGCGAAGCCGAGGATGAGCAGGATGCCCAGCCAGAACGTCGGCATCGAGTAGGCGACGAACGAGGCCCCGGTCGTCACGTAGTCGGCCAGGCTGTTGCGCCGGACCGCCTGCATGATCCCCAGCGGGATGGCGACGATCAGTGCCAGCGCGTAAGCCAGCCCGACCAGCACCAGGCTCTTGGGCAGATCCTGATCCAGCAGCGCCGAGACCGTCTGGTTGTAGTGGTAGGAGTAGCCCAGGTTGCCCTGCAGGAGCTGGCCGATGAACCGGCCGTACTGCACCGGCAGCGGCTCGTTGTAGCCGTTCTGCACGATGAACTCATGCACCTGCAGGGCGCTGGCCTCCGGGCCCATCAGCCCGCGGGCCGGCCCGCCGGGCAGCGAGTGGATGATGATGAAGACGATGACCGTGACACCGAACACCACCGCGACCGCCTGCACGAGCCGGCGGGCGAGGTAGGCCGTCACCGCGGTGCCCCGCGGTCAGGGCCACGCGAGGTGACCCTGACCGCCTGCTGGCCCGGTTGCGGGTTCACTGCGACGCTTCTCATGAGCCGCTGGTGAAGTACCAGTTCTCGGGCGTGATGTTGAAGGTGGGCTCCTGCGGGGTCACCCCGCGCAGGTTGCTCTTGATCTCGGTCAGCTGGTAGTCGGCCTTGGGCATGAAGATCGCCGGCAGGTCCTTGGCCTCGAAGTCCTCGACCTTGGAGATGGTGCCCGGCACGTGGTCGGACTCGGCGATCAGCTGGTCGGTCTGGGAGTTGGAGTAGCTGCCGAAATTGTCGCCCGCTCCGGTGCCGAAGATCAGGTCCCCGTTGGGGAAGTGGTCCATGCTGTAGCTCCAGCCACCGCCCCAGTTCGCGAACTGCCACTTGCAGCTGGCCTGTGCCGCCTTGCACGGGACCGAGCTGCTGATCACCTGGTCAAACGGCTCCTGGGACAGGTTCAGGTTGATGCCGACCTGGGAGGCCACCGACTTCATGTCCTCCATCTCCTGCGTCAGGCTGGTCGTGCCGCTGGCGTAGGGCAGGTTGAACGACAGCTTGGCGCCGGCCTGCACGCCCGGGCCGCAGTGCCCCGCGCCGCTGCCCGGCTTCGTGCAGACCGACGTCCCGCCCGGGTGCACCGTCCAGCCGTTGCTGGTCAGCAGGTTCTTGGCGGCCGACACGCTGAACGGGTACGGGTTGGCCTTCTCGAAGCTGTCCACGAACGGGTTAGCCGGCTGGATCGGCACCGGCCCGTACGTCGGCGACGCGTAACCCTGGAAGATCTTGGTGATGTACTCCGGCTGGTTGACCAGGTGCTGGAAGGCCTGCCGGAAGTACAGCTGGCGGAAGATCGGGCCCACTGTCGGGTTGTTGAAGTTCTCCGGGAAGTAGTTGATCCCGGCGTCCACCCAGAGGTTCAGGTTGTAGCCCGACCCCGCGATGACCGATTTCTGCGCCAGGTCGGTGACAGGCAGGTAGCCGACGCTGACCTGGCTGCTGCGCAAGACGTTCAGCTCGGCCGACTCGGTCGTGAAGGGCGTCTCGATGAACTCCGCCAGCTTCGGCTTGACCGGCCCCGAGTAGGACGTGTTCGGCTTGAAGACCGACTGGCCGGTGGTCTGGTAACTGGTCAGCACCCAGGGGCCGTCGACGACCTTCCACAGCGGTGACTTGCCGTACGTCGACACCTGCTTGGCCTGGTTGTACAGGTACTGCCAGACCGCGGCGCAGGACGAGACCTTTGTCGCGCAACTGCCCTTGGCCGAGGCCGAGGTCATGTCCCAGGCCATCGGCAGCGGCGTGATCTGGGACAGCTCGTTGTCGGTGAACCAGGACGGGCTGTAGGCCGACTTCAGGTTCAGCACGATCTTGGTCGGGCTGATGACCTTCCAGCTGCTCAGGTTGTCGGGCAGCCCGCCGGGCACGTAGTAGGCCCAGTGCGTCTTCTCGGCCGCCATCATGTTCAGCCAGAACTCGACGCCGGTCGCGGTGACCGCCTCGCCGTTGGACCACTTGTAGTTCTTCATCGTGATCGTCACGGTCTTGTTGCCGTTGCTGAAGGCCGGCGGGTCGGCCAGGCTCAGGCTGTTGTTGACGACCGGCTCACCGTTCTGGCCGAAGAAGTACAGCGGCCGGTACATCAGGTACTCGAACTGGTTCCGGTTGTCGATCGAGCTGTGCGCGCTGTCGATGAACGGGAGGATCCAGTCCGGTACGGCGCCGGGCGGAAGGGCGAAGGTAGCGGTCCCGCCCTTCTGAACGGCCCCGCCTGACGACTGACTCGAGCTTGGTGGTGCCCCGGCGCTCGCGCACGCGGAGACCACGAGCGCGGCGGCAGCAACGCCTGCTGCACTCAGCAGACGGTATCGACGGAATTGCATGGTGCTTTCAGCCTGCTTTCAGCCCCGTGCCCCGTTGCGGATAATTCTGGGAGAGAACTGTGCCATCGCACCACTCTGGTGTCAAGAATGGGGAATGTGGTATACCAGACACCATATATCCCCGATCCCGGCCGCCCGGGAGCTGCGAGCCGGGCCTCGTAGCCATTTCGGCTGTCTCAGATCTGGCGCTCTGCCTGGTCATCTGCGGCAGCAGCGTGGTTACACTGCACGCGGGAGCACCCTGGCCAGAACGGCCCGGGCGCGTGGGACAGGGGTGAACACCATCGCGTCACTGGAGTCGAGGAAGGATGGTCCCGGACGGCGGGGTACCGACAGCTTGCGGCTGCCGGCTCTCGCTATCGAGGCCAGCCTGACCTCACGGGCCTATGGCATCCTCCGCGATGCCATCGCCGAGATGCCGATCTACGACGGAACCGACGACGACATCCGGCTGGATGAGCGCGCGCTGGCCGAGCGGCTGGGCATCAGCCGCACGCCGGTGCGGGCGGCGCTCGTGCGGCTGGAGAACGAGGGCGTCGTGCAGACCATCCCGCGTCGCGGGATCTACGTGGTCCGCAAGACCAAGGCGGAGATCATCGAGGTGATCCTGGCCTCCGCCGCGCTGGAAGGCATGGCGGCCCGGCTGGCCGCCGAGCGCGCGGCCGACACCGAGCTGGAGGAGCTGCTGGACCGGTTCCCGGCCTTCCGGCCGGGCAGCGAGGCCGATGATACCGACTCGCCGATCAGCCAGTACTCCGCCGTTAACCTCGAGTTTCACCAGCGGATCGTGGACCTGGCGCACTCGGACTTGTTCTCCAGTCACATCGCCCGGCTGCGGATCCACATGCGGGCGATCCGGCAGCGGACGATCGGCGATGACGACCGGCGGGAGCACTCGGTTCTCGATCACGCCGAGATCGTCGCCGCACTGTGCGCGCGGGATGCCGACCGGGCCGAGATAACGGTGCGCCTGGCACGCGCTGGGCCTGGCTGAGCACGTCCGCGACAACGTCACCTATCTCAGGTAACGGGGCCCGCGGCCGTGACTGTGCTGCCGCACGACTACGACGCCGACCCCGAGCGGTTCCTGTCCAGCACCCGGTACCCGCACGACGACGTGCACCCGTACGTTGCCGCCCGGTTCGCCGCGGCCGGCGCCCGGACCGTCCTGGACGTGGGCGGCGGCAGCGGCAAGCTGGCCCGGCTGCTCCCGGACCGGTCGATGCGCTGCGTGCTGGTCGACCTGTCCCCGGCCATGCTGGACCTCGCGCCGCGACCGGCCGTCCTCGGCGATGGCAGCCGGCTCCCGGTGGCGGACGCCAGCGTCGATGCCGTCGCCCTGCTCTACACGCTGTATCACTACTCCGACGCGCGGGTGCCGGTCCGCGAGGCGCGCCGCGTCTTGCGGCCCGGCGGCATGCTGGCGGCGTGCGCGCCCAACCGCGACAGCACCCCCGAGCTCGCGCACATTCTGCCCGGCTGGGGCGAGCCGTCGCCCTTCGACGGCGAGGACGCCGCGGCCGTTGTCGCGTCGGTGTTCAGCGAGCCGGGTGATCAGGTCGTGCCCGACCGGTGGGACGGGCCGCTGGTCACCCTCACCGAGCCGGGACATGCCGCCAGCTTCCTGCGCCTGCACGGGATGACCGAGTCCGCCGCGCAGGCCGCGGCCGCCGGGCTGGACCTGCCGCTGACGCTGACCATGCGCGGCTGCTGCGTCTACGCCACCCGGGCCCCGCGCTGACCCTGGTGCGCCGCCGCGCCCAGCGCCGGCCACGCGGTCAGTGCTCCGTCCACGACTGGGTGGCGGCCAGCCGCTCGCGCCACTGGCGGACCCCGGTCCCGCCGGGCTCCCACCGCTCGCACAGCGCGACGAGCGCCCGGCACTGCGCGGCCATCGCCTGCTGCCGCTGCGCCCAGCCCGGCCTCCAGCCGTAGCCGGCCCACAGCCCGGCCAGGGCCGGCGCCGCCGCCGGGTGGTGCATGCGGATGATCCACTCACACCAGGCCAGGTCCTCGACCCGCTCGCCGCGGTGCGCCCACTCCCAGTCCAGCACCGCCGTGACCGCGCTGGACCGCTCATCGAGCAGCACGTTGTTCGGCCCGTAGTCGCCGTGCACCAGCACGCCGCCGGCGTCGCCGGGACCGTTCAGGCCGGCCGCCGCCGGGTCGATCGCGTGGATCGCGGCCAGCATCTGCCCGCAGGCGCGCAGTACCGCGCAGGCCCGCCCCGCCGCGATCAGGTCCTGGCCGTGCATGCCGGGCAGAAACTGCATCCGCAGCCGGCCGTCGTCCCAGCCGAGCACCGCCGGAACCGGCACCCGGCCGGCCGCGGCGGGCCCGGCCAGCGCCCGGAGCACGGCCGCCTCCCGGCCGCCGCGGCGCGCGGCGTCCGGGCCCAGGTAGGCCTTGGTCACCACCGCGCCGCTGCGGGTGGTGTGATTGGTGTAGCCGTGCGGCAGCAGTTCCAGCTGACTCTCCTCTGCATGCGGCCCGGGCGGCGGTTAGCAGTTCTTCATGATCACGGAGTTGGCGGCGACTACCGGCGTGGCCACGACACGGCGGCCCGGCATGGTCGTGGCGCGCACGCCGGTCTCCGTCCCGTCGGCGATCACCACGCCCAGGGTTCGCTCGCCGGTATCGGTCAGGACACCGTCGACCAGCACGTGCACCGTGCCGCGGCGCAGGTTCCGGACCGCCGAGCAGAAGAAGGCGCCCAGGCAGACGCCCCGGCCGAGCACCGAGTGCCCGACGTAGCTCAGGTGCGAGATCTCCGTGCCGTCCAGCAGGAGGCACCGCCGGATCTCGGCGCTCGGCCCCAGGTAACTGCGGGCCTCCACGATCGTCGGGCCGTAGATCGTGGCGTGCGGGCCGATCTCGCAGTCCGGCCCGACCAGCACCGGGCCGAAGAAACTCACCCCCGCGTGCACGATCGAGCTCTCGTGCACCAGCGCGTGTCCCGGCCACGGCCACCGCCCGGCCGCCACGCTCTCCACTCGCCGGTAGCCCGGCCACTCAGCTGGCAGGGTCAGCTCGCTGAGCCCGTGCATGACCCGCAGGCCGAGCAGGTCAGGCGCCCACCACTGCCGGGTTGTCACGCACTGAGCCAGCACCGGCGGCAGCATGGCCAGGAGTTCCGCCCCGAGCGGGCTCGCGACTTCCTGCACTGATCCTCCCCTGCCTGTCACGGTCACCACGAGGGCCGGACTCGCACCAGATTCGCCAGATGTAGCAGGCCAGCCGGGTGTCCGGTCCTACACTTCCCGATCATGGACCTGCGGGACGCGACGCTGATGATGCTGGCGGAGGCGGCCGACCACCCCGAGCTCGAGCGGCTCGCGCGGCTGGCATTCGACATGCTGGCCGATCGCGGCGAGGTCCACTACAACATTCTCAGCGACATGATCGGCGAGGCCAGCGGATCGGGCGTGCTGGGCATCCTGCGCGACAAGTACAGCCCGGTGGCCTACGAGGCGCTGCTTATGCCGATCTACCGGGAAATCGGCCTGCAGAAGCCCATCGTGTCGGACCGCCGTCCGCCCCAGCCGGGCAGCCCCGGCGGCCCGCTGAGCGCTCCCGCCTGGACCGCCACGAAACGACCCGCAGCCGCGACGGCGCCGGGCCGCTGCTAGGCAGTCCGGCGGTCACCTGAGCTCAGTGCCACGGTGAGCCTGAGTCCGAGCGCTTCGGCGAGACGCTCGAGTACCGGAATGGTCGGCATGGTCCCGCCCGCCTCGAAACGCGCGATGCCTGGCTGAGTCATACCCGCCCGGTCTGCGAGCTGCCGTTGAGACCAGCCAAGTTCCTCGCGTCTCCCGCGAACCGCCTCGCCAAGCTCGAAGCGCAACCGGGCCAGCTCATATGCCTCCTCAGCGGCCGGGGACATCGTCCTCGCCGCTCGAGCCTCGGCCAGAGTCACCCGCCGACCATTGCCGTCACTCATACGAGCCGTCCCCGGATTCGTCGTCAAGTTCGTGGCCTTCTCGCTGGCATCGGGCCATGGCAGCTATTGCCCGCCTGATCTCGCCAGTCTCACGCATCCTGGTCTTAGTAAAGACTGTCAAGGCGATGATCCTCCGACCTGGCGCCACCCAGTAGGTGATACGAGTCCGCTGATCTCCGCAGTAGAATCGCAGTTCTCTTAACTTGCCTGACAGCTGACAGCTGACGGGTGTAAGGCTCCCCCAGCAGGACACCACGCTGCTCAAGCAGGTCGATATGAAACAAGGCTTGCGCCCAGCGTTGGTCGTCCAGGTCGCCCAGCCAGCTAGCCACCTCCGGTTCCAGTTCCACAAGCCATGATATACCATCGACGGTATCATTTGGAGAATGCGGGGCGACCCGCTTTCGTGCCGGTTACGCGGCCTTGCCGCCAGGCAGATCAACACAGCAGCGGCCAATGAAGCCTGGAAGAGCAAGTAACGAACGACTCGCGATAAGCCTGCCATAAGGGTCATCGTGCTCTCTGGGTATGACAGTCCCAATCCGACCTGTCAAAAGTTTCCCGGCAGGGAAATGGGCAGGCTCCTGGCGAACTGGGCTGGAAGGCCCGGTTGTCGTGCCGGGTCGAAGCATGGCTGCTGCGCGGTACGACGAGCTCGCGGACTTCTCTCGCCGAACCGGAGCCGGAGGCAAGCTGGGACCCGGCCCACGAGGCGGACCGCCAACCGGTGTTCTGGCCGCCCGCTGCCGGAAGGCCGCGCGTCCCTGACCGCCGTGCTGGTCCTACACTTTCCGGTCATGGACCTGCGGGACGCGACGCTGATGATGCTGACGGAATCGGCCGGCCATCCGGAACTGGAGCGGCTCGCGCAGCAGGCCTTCGATGCACTGGCTGACCGGGGCGAGGTTCACTACACCGTCCTGGATGACATGATCGGCGCGGCTAGCGGCTCGGGCGTGCTCGGCGCCCTGCGCAGGAAATACAGCCCGGCGGCGTTCGATGCGCTGCTGATGCCGATTCTCGGCGAGATCGGCCAGCACAAGCCCGTCACGTCCAGGCGCCGCCCGCCGGCGCCGGGCAGCCCCGATGACCCGCTGACCGCCCCGTCCTGGCCCAGCTGAGCAGCACGCCGGCCGGTCAGCCGCTGAGCGGCCACCACAGGGCGGAGGCGTCGTCGGTGAGCTTGACCCGGGGCCAGCGCTCGGCGGCCGGGTCGCTGGCCTCGGCCTGGCGGACCTGGCTGATCAGCTCGGCCGGGCCGGCGGTGCGCAGGACGTCTATGAGCTCG
This sequence comes from uncultured Actinomycetota bacterium, assembly GCA_963780555.1. Taxonomy (GTDB): domain Bacteria; phylum Actinomycetota; class Actinomycetes; order Streptosporangiales; family Streptosporangiaceae; genus DASUBV01. The sequence goes on from CAWACD010000002.1 coordinate 4,181,979, forward strand.
GGCCAGCCGAGCAGGCCGAAGCGGTCGGTGATCCGGGTGGCGCCGTCGCTGAGCAGCGCGACTCCCCGCAGGCCCGCCAGGGGCAGGATGCCGGTGCGGGCCCGGGCCGCGACCGCTGGATCGGCGCCGGCGGCCCGGTGCGGGGTGCTGATAATCACTGGCGCCAGGCCGGGACCGTAGTCGGCGGCGACAGTGGAGTCAGACAGGGCCAGGTAAGCCATGCCGCCGGGCTCGGCGCGCAGCGCGGTCACGGTCGCCGCCGGCGTGGCCGGATGGGTCAGGTCACAGGTGGCCTCGTGCCGGGCGCGGACGTCGGCGATGGCGGCGGCCAGGGCCTCGGCTAGCGGGATCCGCGGGCCAGCGACGATGGCCGCGAGGAAGGTTCCGCCGAGCGCGCCGGCATACCAGGCGACGCCGTGCTGGCAGCCGGTGCCGGCGCCGCGCGGGATGGTCGTCGCCCCGTCCAGCAGGACGGCCGCGCCGGGAGCAGCGGCGGCGAAGTCCTCGTTCGGCCAGCCCGGCGTGCCCGGCTCGGTGGCGAGGACGACCCGCGCGCTGGTGACCGGGGCCGGCCGCGAGTTGCCTGCCGGTGCCACGGGCATCGCGGACCCGGCGGCGTCAGATCGCGCGGACATAGATAGCTGCCACGGCGGCCAGCCTAGCCCGCCCGAATTGTGTTGCCTGGCGCCGCCGGGCGTCGTTATGGTCCGCGGCATGGAGATCCGGGAGTACGCGGCGGCGGACTGGCCGCAGGTCTGGCCGATCATCGCGGACGTCGTCCGGGCCCGGGACACGTTCATGTACGACCCGGACATGACCGAGGAGCAGGCGCGCGGCATCTGGATCGAGACGCCGCCGGGGCTGACCGTCGTGGCACTCGCCGGCGGCCGGGTGGCCGGGACGGCCAAGATGGGCCCGAACTACGCCGGGCCGGGGGCTCATGTGTCCTCGGCCAGTTTCATGGTCGCGGCCAGCGCGCGGGGCCAGGGCGTGGGCTCCGCCCTGGCCGGGTTCGCGGTCGACTGGGCAAAACACCGCGATTACGCCGGAATGCAGTTCAATGCCGTAGCTGCCTCAAATCACCACGCCGTGCGGCTGTATCAGCGGCTGGGCTTCGAGGTGATCGGGACGGTTCCCGGGGCGTTCGCCCACCCCCGGCTAGGCCGGGTGGGCCTGCACATTATGTACCTCGGATTCTGACCGGCGGCGGCCGGGTCAGCGGCGTTTCACGGCCCGGGAGCCGTGGTAGGTGAACTCAGACACCGCGGCCGCAGCCGGTCGCGATAGCGCAGGTCATGAGCGTGCATCAGGCGGCACGGGCGGTAATGCACGGGCCGTTTGCGCTGCGCCTGACGCCTCGGTGGCCTCGCGCATGCCCGCGAGAAAGATACGAGGAAAACAGGCAGCACCCGCATCCGCGATGGCGGCCTATTCGCGCGCCCGCGCACATTCTTCAGGGGGGAATCAGCATGACGACGATGACACGCGATGACCTGATGGAAGAGGCTTGCCGGCTCGCCAAGGAGTCGGTGGACAATGGCTGGGGCGGCCCGTTCGGCGCCGTTATCGCCAAGGATGGTGAGATCGTCGCCCGCGGCCAGAATCGCGTGCTGCTGACCGGCGACATCACCGCCCACGCTGAGGTCGAGACCATCCGCAAGGCGGTGGCCCGGCTGAACCCGGAGGCGCCGACCATCTCCCACGAGCACCAGAACGACTCGACGCTGCAGCTGATCCCGCGGCCCGAGGGCTCGCCGGACCCGGTCCCGCAGCGGGCCAGGATGCTGATGGGACACGAGATTTACATCAGCGGCGCGCCGTGCCCGATGTGCATGAGCGCCATCTACTGGGCCCGCATCGACTCGGTCTACTTCGCCAACGACCTGGCCGAGACCAGCAAGATCGGCTTCGATGATGCCTTCCAGTACGAGGACTTCGCCAAGCCCTACGACCAGCGGCGGATCAACATTCAGCAGTTCCGGCCGGACCTGGCCGAGGCGCCGTACAAGGCGTGGGACTCACGGCCCGACAAGCACCCGTACTAGTCCGTACGCACCGAGGGAAGCGGTTCGCGCGGCACCTCCGGGTGCCGTAGTCCGGTAGGTCACGAGGACAGGGGGATCCCGTGGGCGGAGCGACGGAAACGGCGACCGAGGGGCCGGCCACCGTAGTGATCGCGCAGCGGATCAGGCACGGGCGCGAGGATGACGTCCGCCGCTGGCAGCAGCGCGTCGACCAGGCCGTCGCGCCGTTCACGGGATACCTGGGCAGTGACGTCAGCACGGCCGGCCCGGACGGCGAGTGGACGGTGATCTACCGGTTCGACTCCAAGCCGCACCTGGCGTCCTGGCTGTCCAGCACGGAGCGCGACGAGGTCATCAGCCAGGGCGCCGAGCTGTTCGAGGGCACCGAGTCGCGGCATGTGCTCATCCGCGACAAGGGCGAGGACGTGGTGACCATCATGGTCTCGCACCCGGTCGAGCCCGAGGCGGAGCAGGACTTCATGGACTGGCAGCGCCGGGTGACCGATGCTGAGCGGACGTTCGCTGGCTTCCAGGGCGCTGAGCTGTTCCGGCCGGTGCCCGGCATCCAGGACGAGTGGACGGCGCTGTACCGGTTCGACACCGACGAGCACGTCGACGCCTGGCTGGAGTCGCCGCAGCGGCAGGACCTGCTGGACGAGGGCAGGCGGTTCCAGGACTTCAAGCTCAAGCGCATCTCCGCCCCGTTCGGCAGCTGGTTCGCCGCCGACGAGGAGCACGCGGGCGGACGGCCGCCGGCCCGGTGGAAGACGGCGGTCTCGGTGCTGGTCGGCCTGTATCCGACCGTGGTGCTGCTGACGCTGGCGATCAGCGAGATCTGGCCGGCCGGGCCGCTGTGGGCCACGCTGCTGATCGGCAACGTCCTGTCGGTCAGCCTGCTGACCTGGGTGGTCATGCCGATCGTGACCCGCGCGCTGCGGTTCTGGCTGGCGCCCGACAGCGACGAGGAGGACGTCCGGCTGGATACCAGGGGCGCGGTCGCGTCCATGGTCTTCCTGGCCCTGGCCGCGCTGGTGTTCTGGCTGATCACCAGGCAGCTCTGGCATCTGCCCTGACCGGCTCGGCGGCCGGGGCGGGATGCGCTATGTGACATTGCGCGCGTAGGGTTGTACATCATGGACTATCGCACTCTTGGCGGCAGCGGCTGCGCTGTGTCGGCCTACTGCCTGGGCACCATGACATTCGGGAGCGAGACCGACGAGGCTGGCTCGCACCAGCAGCTCGACCGTTTCGCGGAGCAGGGCGGCACGTTCGTCGACACCGCCGACGTGTACAGCGGCGGCGTGTCGGAGGAGATCATCGGCCGCTGGTTCGCCAGCAGGCCGGCCGAGGTCACCGACCGGGTGGTGCTGGCCACCAAGGGCCGGTTCCCGCTGGACGACGAGCCCAACGCGGCCGGGCTGTCGGCGCGGCACCTGACCCGGGCGCTGGATGCCTCGCTGCGCCGCCTCGGGCTGGACAGTGTCGACCTTTACCAGGTGCATGCGTTCGATCCGTGGACTCCGCTGGAGGAGACGCTGCGCACGCTGGACGGGTTCATCCGGGCCGGCAAGATCCGCTACTACGGCCTGTCCAACTTCACCGGCTGGCAGCTGACCAAGCTGGTGCACCTGGCCCGGGCCATGAACGTCCCGGCGCCGGTCACCCTGCAGCCGCAGTACAGCCTGCTGGTCCGGGAGATCGAGTACGAGATCGTGCCCGCCGCCCGCGACGCCGGGATGGGGCTGCTGCCGTGGAGCCCGCTCGGCGGCGGCTGGCTGTCCGGCAAGTACCGGCGCGACCAGCAGCCGGCCGGCGCGACCCGGCTGGGCGAGAACCCGGGCCGCGGCATGGAGGGCTACGACCGCCGCAACACGGGCCTGACCTGGCAGGTGATCGACGCGGTGCAGAAGATCGCCGAGGACCGCGGCATCTCGATGGCCGAGGTGGCGCTGGCCTGGGTGACCGGCCGCCCGGCGGTGACCTCGACGATCCTGGGCGCCCGCACGCTCGAGCAGCTGGACACCAACCTGCGCGCGGCCAGCCTGGTCCTCACCGCCGGGGAGACGGCGACGCTGGACACCGCCAGCGACCCGCAGCCGGTGGATTACCCCTACGGCGAGATGGGCATCGAGCAGCGCAGCCGGCAGCTGGCCGGGGGGCGCTAGCGCAAACTCAGTCGACACCCGGCCGCCGGCCGGCTGTGATCGGTAGCTATGAGCCAGCAGCCGACGGGCCGGCCGGGCCGCGAGGTGGCCGGGGCGTACTACCGGGAGGTCGTCGGGCCGCTGCTCGGGCGGGAGCTGCCCCGGCTGCCGCATGCGGCCGGGCGGCTGGGATCGGGGTCCGACGTGCTCGGCCTCGACGATGCCCGCAGCCGCGACCACGACTGGGGGCTGCGGCTGGCGCTGCTGGTCGACGAGCGCGACCAGGCGGTCCTGCCCGTTATCCGTAACGTCCTGGACGCCGGCCTGCCGGACACCTTCGCCGGCCTGCCCACCCGGTTCGCTACGACCTGGGACCCGCTGCCCGTGCACCAGGTCGAGGTGATGACGGTGGGCGGCTTCGCCGCGAGCCGGCTGGGCCTGAACCCGCTGGCGGGCCTGTCCAGCATCGGCTGGCTGACCCTGATCGGGCAGAGCGTGCTGGAGGTCACCGCGGGCCCGGTGTACGCCGACACCACCACGGAGCTGTCCCGGCTGCGCCAGGCCCTGGACTGGTATCCGCCGGATGTGGAGCGGTACGTGCTGGCCTGCGGGTGGCAGCGGGTGGCCCAGCGGCTGCCGTTCGTGGGCCGGACTGCTGATACCGGCCAGCCGCTGCAGTCCGTGCTGCTGTCCGCCGGGCTGGCCAGCGACCTGCTCAGCCAGGCGTTCCTGCTGCACCGCGCCTGGGAGCCGTATGAGAAGTGGCGCGGCGCCCTGGCCGCCCGGCTGCCCGGCGCAGCCCGCCTGCTGTCCGTGCTCCAGTCGGCCGCGACGGCGGCCGGCTGGGCGGACCGGGAATCTGCCCTGGCCGAGGCGGCCGAGCTGCTCGCCAGCGTGCAGCGGCACCGCGGCCTGCCGGCGCCGGATGTGGTGGTGACGTCCTTCTTCGACCGGCCCTACCGGATCATCTCCGGGGAGCTGATCACCGGGCTGCTCGCCCAGATCACCGATCCGGAGCTGACCCGCCTGCCAGTCCGGGCGGGCAGCGTCGGGCAGTGGGCGGACTGCGCCGACGTCCTGTCCGACCCCGGGCCGCGGTCAGCGCTGGCGGCGGCCTACCAGGCGTGGCAGGATCCGGCCGGGCCCGGCTCGCAGGACCCGGCTGCCGCCGCCGTGCCGGCCGCCGCCGCCCAGGCCAGCGCCGGCCAGCCGGGCTGACCGGCCGGGCCGGTCAGCTAGAACTCCTCGTGGGCGTCGGAGTCAACGGCGGCGGCCTCGCCCTGGTCCAGCGCGCCGATGGCCGCCATCTCCGCCTCGGTCAGCTCGAACCCGAACACGTCGAGGTTGGCGCGCTGCCGCTGCTCGTCGGCGGACTTGGGGATGGCGACGATGCCCTGCTGCACCTCCCAGCGCAGGATGACCTGCGCCGGGGTGACCTCGTGCGCGGCGGCCGCGGCCGTCACAGCGGGCGCCTCGGGCACCCGCTGGTCCAGGCCCAGCGGGCCCCATGCCTGCGTGACCACCCCGGCGCCGTCCAGCCACTCGCGAGTCTGGGCGCGGGCCAGTGCCGGGGACAGCTCGATCTGGTTCAGCGCCGGCGCCACTCCGGTCGCGTCCAGCAGCACCGTGATGTGCGCCGGGGTGAAATTGGAGACGCCGACCGAGCGGATCAGCCCTTCGCCGGCCAGCTCCAGCATCGTCTGGTAGGACTCGGCGAACCGGCCGAGCCGGGGCAGCGGCCAGTGGATCAGGTACAGGTCGAGGTAGTCCAGCCCGAGCCGGCCCAGGCTCTCCTGCACGGCGTCGCGGGCCAGTGCGCGGCCGTGCTGGGATCCGCGCAGCTTGGTCGTGACAAACAGCTCGGCCCGGTCGACGCCGCTGCGCCGGATGGCCTCGCCGACCGCCGCCTCGTTCTCGTACTTGGCCGCCGTGTCCAGCAGCCGGTAGCCGAGGCCGATGGCACGAGCCATGGCCGCGGCGCCGGATTCCCCGTTCATCGGGTACGTGCCCAGGCCCAGCAGCGGGATCTGGTGCCCGGAATTGAGCGTGCGCGTCGGAACCGCGGTCGTCATGGCCGGCTGTGTCCTCTCCGCGGCCGGGTGCTCAGCTGCCCCAGCCCGCTGGCGTGCCGCCGATCCGCTCGGCGACGATCTTGTCCTGGTACCCGGAGCGGCGGTAGGCCGCGACCGGATCGGGGTCCAGGCCCATATCCTGGCGCAGCCCGGCCAGCAGCGGGCGGACGTCGGTGTTGTAGGCATCCATCAGCACCGCGTGCGCGCCGAGCACGTCCTGGGCCTGCTGCGCCGCCGCCAGCGCGGGCGCGTCGACGAGCAGGGCCTTGGCCGCGGCCTCCTGCACATTCAGCACCGACCGGATCTGCGCCGCGATCTTCGGCTCGATGTTGTGGCACTGGTCCAGCATGAACGCCACCCCCGCGGCCGGGCCCAGCGCCCCCGCCGCGACCACCTCGCGCAGGATCCGGAACAGCTGGAACGGGTCCGCCGCCCCCGCCATCAGGTCATCGTCAGCGTAGAACCGGGAGTTGAAGTCAAAGCCGCCCAGCCGGCCCGCCCGCAGCAGGACTGCGACGATGAACTCGATGTTGGTGCCCGGCGCGTGATGCCCGGTATCGACCACCACGGCCGCCTGCGGGCCGAGGGCCTGGCAGTGGCCCAGCGCGGTGCCCCAGTCCGGCACGTCGGTGGTGTAGAACGACGGCTCGAACAGCTTGTACTCCAGCAGCAGCCGCTGCCCCTCGCCCAGCCGCGCGTACGCCTGCGCCAGGCTGTCGGCCAGCCGGTCCTGCCGTGCGGTGATGTCATCCTGGCCGGGGTAGTTCGTGCCGTCGGCGAACCACAGCTTCAGGTCCCGCGACCCGGTGGCGTCCATGATGTCCACGCACTCCAGCAGGTGTGCCACCGCCTTGGCCCGGACCCGCGGGTCCGGATGGCACACGCTGCCCAGCATGTAGTCCTGGTCCTGGAACGTGTTGGCGTTGATGGTGCCGATCGTCACCCCGGCCGCCTTGGCGTGCGCGGCCAGCTCGGCGTAGTCGTCGACCTTGTCCCAGGGAATGTGCAGGGCCACCGACGGCGCGGCGCCGGTGAAGGCGTGCACCTGAGCCGCGTCATCGATCTTCTCGTGCGGCGTGCGCGGCACGCCGGGCTGGGCGAAGACCTTGAACCTGGTCCCGGAGTTGCCGTAGGCCCAGGACGGGACCTCGATGTGCAGATCCCGGAGCGCGGCCCGCACGGCGCTCAGCTCAGCCACGGCCGGCCACCTCCGTCGTCGTCGGCGCGGTACCCGGCTGCGCGTCGCTGGCCAGGGCCGGCCCGGTGAACTCGTGGCTGCCCGAGCCGACCTCGAACACCGCCTCCCGGGCGCCGGGGGCGCCGGGGTAGGCCGCGATGCTGTCGGGCTTCCGGCCCTGGCCGTCGCGGACGGCGGCGGGGTCCCGGCTGGGCACCCGGACGCTGGCTGTCACGTTGGGGGGCAGGCCGACCCGGAAGGTGAAGGACTCCCCGTCGTGCTCCCACTGGCTGGTGACGGGGCCGCGCACCGAGCGGTAGCCGCCCGATACCTGGCGCAGCTGGCCGCCCGGGTGCGGGCGCATGACCAGCCGGCGGAAGCCCGCGCCGTCCGGCGCCAGGTCGATGCCCAGCACGAACCGGTACAGCCACTCCCCCACCGAGCCGAGTGAGTAGTGGTTGAAGGAGTTCATCTGGGGCGACTGGAAGCCGTGCTCGGCACTCCAGCCATCCCACCGCTCCCAGATCGTGGTGGCGCCGTTGTCGATCATGTACCGCCAGGACGGCAGCGCGTCCTGCTCCAGCAGCCGGTAGGCCACGTCGGTGTCAGCCGGCTGAGCTGAGCACCGGCAGCAGGTAGCTGACCCCGGCGAAGCCCGTGCTCAGCCGCCAGTCCGCGGCCTCGATGGCGGCCACCAGGTGGCCGGCTGCCGCCGCGCGCAGCTCCGCCGGGATGAGGTCCATGTGCAGGCCCAGCACATAGGCGGTCTGGGTGCCGCTGGCCACCTCGCCGTCGGCCGCCACGAAGGCAGCCGCGAACGCGGCGCCGATCCTGGCCCGCAGCGCCCGGTACCCGGCCGCATCTTCCGAACGGCCGACGACGTCGGCGATCTGCGCCATCAGCGTCGCGTCATGGGCCCAGTAGGCCGTCGCCAGCAGCTCGTGCGGCGTCTTGTCGTCGCCGCCGGGCGCGAGCCAGTCGTTGTAGGAGTGGCCCAGCTCGCGCGAGCGCAGGTAGTCCGGGTTGGCGCGCTCCAGGAAGTCCATCCACGCGGTCATCGCGCCGTAGTGCCGCCGCAGGCTGGTGGTGTCGCCGTACATCTGATGCAGCGTCCAGGGCACGATGACCCCGGCGTCGCTCCAGGCCGGGGCGCCCGCCCAGTCCAGGTTCAGCCGCGGCGCGATGTCGGGGAAGGCGCCCGAGGGCAGCTGGGCGTCGGTGACGTCGTCCAGCCACTTGCTGAAGAATGCGGCGACATCGCGGTTGTAGCAGGCCGTCCGGGCGAAGACCTGCGCGTCGCCCAGCCAGCCCAGCCGCTCATCGCGCTGCGGGCAGTCGGTGGGAACGCTGATGAAGTTGCCGCGCTGACCCCAGTCGATGTTGGCGAACAGCCGGTTCAGCCAGGGCAGCGGGGACTCGAACGACCCGGCGGGCGCGATGTCGGAATGCGCGACGCGGGCCGTCACATCCGCCGCGCTCAGCTCGCCCGGGTAGCCGGAGATCTCGGCGTACCGGAATCCGTGGATCGTCAGCCGCGGCTCCAGCACCTCGGTGCCGCCGGCCGTGACGTACTCATCGGTCTGCCGGGCGGTACGCAGGTTCTCGGTGTACAGGCTCCCGTCCGGGGCCAGCACCTCAGCGTGCCGGACCCGGATGCAGGCCCCGGCCGGGCTCTCGGCCGCGATCCGCAGCCAGCCGGTGAGGTTCTGCCCGAAGTCGATGATGAGCGCGCCATCGGGCCGGCGGGTGATCTCCTGCGCCGCGATCTCCTGGGTCACCCGGATCGGCGGTGCCGGGTCGGCGACCAGCGACGTGGCATCCCGCTCCCGGCACCGGACGGCGGCCCAGCCCGCGGCATCGAAGCCGGCCTGGTCCCAGCCGTGCGGCTCGCGGGCGAGGTCATGCTGCTCGCCCATCAGCAGGTCGGCGCGCCGGATGGCCCCCGAGGAGGCCTGCCACTGCCCGTCGGTCGCCACGACCCTGGTGCTCCCGTCGGCCATCGTGATCACCAGCTGGGCCAGCAGCTCGGGCGCCGTCCCGTAGTGCGCGCCGGCCCGCTTGGCGTCGAACCCCACGAAGCCGGCGTACCACCCGTCGCCCAGCACCGCGGCGAGCACATTCTCGCCCGGCTGGAGCAGCGCGGTCACGTCGTAGCTCTGGTAGGGGATGCGCTGGGCGTAATCAGTCCAGCCCGGCGCCAGCACCGCATCCCCGACTCGCTGCCCGTTCAGCCGGGCCTCGTACAGGCCCAGCGCGGTGATGTGCAGCCGGGCCGCGGCCACCGGGCCGTCCGCCGAGAAGGAGCGGCGCAGGTACGGGGCCGGGTGCAAGGCGTGCCGCATCGGGTCGAACGAGCCGGTCGGGGGCGTGAAGCTCTCCCGGACCTGGGCCCGGCCGATCCACGCGGCCTGCCAGCCGGCCGGGTCCAGCTCGACCTCGAACCAGGCCGGCTCGCTCCAGGCCGGCTCGGCCTGGCCGTCCTCGAAGACCCGCACCCGCCAGGAGTAGCGCCCGCCGCGCTGCAGCGCCGGGCCGCCGTAGCCGCACGCCCGAGCACTCATCGGAGTCCACCCGGCCGCTGTCCCAGGACAGGCTGTCCCAGGACGGGCTGGCCCCGGCGGCCGTGGCGGCCACCTGAACCTGGTAACCGCTCTGCCGCCGGCCATCGCCCGGGCCCTCCAGCTCCCAGCTCAGGGCGATCCGGTCCGGGGCGACGCCGAGCGGGTTTACCAGGTAAGCGCAGCGCAGTCCGGCAGGCGTCAGCGGTGGCACGGTCGCCAGAGTCCTCGCCAGGGTGCCTCGTTCTTCATGCGGCGGAGGAACAGCGTGCGGCGTGTCATGAATGCTCATAGAGCTATAAGTCCTATCCTAGAGGCATGCGGACGGCGTATCGGTGCCGGGCCTACCCAGACGCGGGCCAGCAGGTGATGCTGAACCGGACATTCGGCTGTGTGCGCGTGGTATGGAACCGGACGCTCGCGGCCCGGCGGACCCGGTATGCGGCCGAGGGCGTGTCCATGTCGTACGCGCAGGCCGACCGGGCGCTGACCGCGATGAAGCGCGATCCGGAGCTGGCGTGGCTGGGCGAGGTCTCCTGCGTTCCGCTGCAGCAGACGGTGCGTCACCAAGACACCGCGTTCCAGGCGTTCTTCGCCGGCCGCGCCCGCTACCCGCGGTTTAAGTCCCGGCGCGGACGCCAGTCGGCCGCCTATACCCGGTCGGCGTTCAGGATGAAGGGCGAGAACCTGTGGCTGGCGAAGATGACTGAGCCGCTGAAGATCGTCTGGACCTGGCCCGGGGTGGACCTGGCCGCGCTCCATCCGACATCCGTGACCGTGGCCCGTGACCCGGCGGGCCGGTGGTTTGTGACCTTCCACGCTGTAATCCCGGACCCGGTGCCACTGCCCGCCGTGGGCGAGGCCGCGGGCATCGACCTGGGGCTGACAGACTTCGCGGTCCTGTCGGACGGCCAGCGCATCCCCCACCCCCGGCACATGGACCGGCACGAGCAACGGCTTAAGCGCTACCAGCGGCGGCTGGCCCGCTGCCAGAAAGGCTCGGCCAACCGGGCAAAGGCGGCGCGGAAGGTCACCCGCATGCACGCCCGGGTGGCTGACGCTCGCCGCGACTTCCTGCACAAAGCCAGCACCGGCCTGATAGGCCGACACGACGTCCTCGCCATCGAGGACCTGGCCGTCAGCAACATGGTCCGCAACCGGTCGCTGGCTAAGGCAATCTCGCGCACGGGGTGGGCTGAGTTCCGCCGCCAGTTGGAGTACAAGGCGCAACGGCACGGCCGCCAGGTTGTGGCCGTTGACCGCTGGTTTCCGTCCAGCAAGACGTGCTCGGCGTGCGGGTTCCTGCTCGCTGAGCTTGACCTCGGGACGCGCCGGTGGGCGTGTCCTGGATGCGGCACCCGGCATGACCGGGACATCAACGCCGCCAAGAACATTCTTGCCGCCGGGCTGGCGGCAGTCGCCGGGAACGGCGGCGATGCCTGCGGAGCGGACGTCAGACACAGCGAGGCAGCACCTCCCGTGCAGACCGCGGCGAAACAGGAACCCCGTCCCGCGAGGGCCGGAATCCCCGTCCTTCAGGGCGGGGAATAGTCAAAGCTTCAGTGCTCCTTCAGTCAGTCCGGAAACGAAATAGCGCATGGTGACGCCGACGAGCAGGAACATCGGCGCGGTGGCGATCACGAACGAGGCGAACACCGAGCCGCCCGAGCTCACGTTCAGCCCGAGGCCGCCGATGAACTGCTGCACCCCGGCCGAGATGGTGGTCCGCGCCGGGTCCTGGATCACGATCGTGGGCCACAGGTAGTCGCCCCAGACATTGATCGTGACCAGGATCGCGCCGGTCAGCAGCACCGGCTTGGTCAGCGGCGCGACGACCTTCAGCAGCACCCGGAGCTCGCTGCAGCCGTCTACCCGGGCGCTTTCCAGCAGCTCGCGCGGGATCTGCTCGAAAAAGCCCCGGAAGATCAGCACCAGCAGCGGCTGGGCGGTGGCCGCGTACGGCAGGACCAGGGCCCACCAGGTGTTGAACAGGTGCAGCTTCTGCACAGTCAGGAACAGCGGGATCAGGGTGAGCGTCCAGGGGATCATCAGCAGGCCCACGTAGGCCAGGAACAGCAGGCCCTTGCCGGGGAACTGCAGCTGGGCGAAGGCGTAGGCGCCGAGGATGGCGGCCGTCACGCCCAGCACGATGGACAGGGCCGCCACGATGATCGTGTTGAACAGCGGATGGTCGATGCCCGACCAGGCCTGCACGTAATTCTGGGTATCGAACTGGGTGAACAGCGAGAACACGCCGCTGGTGAAGATGTTGCTTCCGGTCTTCAGTGAGTTGGAGACCACGAAGATGATCGGGAAGTAGGTCATCACCACGATCAGCACCCCGGCCGCGATGGCGAGCCAGCGGTACGGATGCAGGCGGCTCCGGCGGGGCCGCCGCCCGGCCAGAGCCGGGCGGCGGCCTGCTGGGGCCGTGATCTTGACAGCGGAGGTCATGGAGTCACCGATCAGTACTTGCTCAGGTTGACGTGATTCTGCGTCGCGTAGGACTGCGCCGCGCTAGTCAGCAGCGACTGCCAGGCCGTGGAGAAGGCGGCGTAGGACATGGACCCGTTCACGTAGTTCTGGATCAGCCGCAGCCCCGAGTTGGTCGCCGCGGTGGACAGCACGTCGTCCAGGATCACGTCCACGACCGTCGGCACCTTGCCCGAGGGCACCAGGCTCTTCAGGCCGGGCAGGTTGACCGTCGGCGCGGCGGTCTCCGTCGGGATGTCCCCGCCCTGCTGGTTGATCTTGATCCAGTAACCCAGGTGCTGCGGGGTGAACAGCCAGGCGATGAAGTTCATCACGACCTTGGTCTTGGCCGGGGTCATGGTCTTGTCAGCCTGCTGCGAGGTGATGCCCCACTGGCCGTTGCCGTTCGGGCCGCCGATGACGCCGACGGTCGAGGTGCCCAGGCCGAACGAGGTCGTCGCCGAGGTGATGGGCGGCTCGGGGAACACGCCGAACTTCGAGGTCGGCAGGCCCGCCGAGGCCAGCTGCGGGATGTACCAGCTGCCGCCCCACAGCACGCCGACCTTGCCCTGGACCATCAGGGTCTGAGTGCTCAGCGGCGGGCTGGTGGCGGTGGGCGCGGAGCAGGCGTCATAGCCGCTCTGGCCGGTCGCCGAGTACTTCACCAGCTGGCCCAGCAGCTTCCAGACCTCGGCGTAGCGGGGGTTCTTCATGCTGATGATGCCCTTGTGGATGCCGATGGCTACGTCGAGGCCATTGGTCACCTGAGCGTGGTTGATGTTGAACTGGCTGACCTGGCTGGCCAGCAGCGAGGAGGTGGCCAGCCGCTCGTACCAGGACGGGTTGCACAGCCCGCCGTCGGCGAACATGAACGGGGTGATGCCCTTGGCCTTGAGCTTGCCCAGGTCACCGAGGAATGCCGCCCAGGTCGTCGGGGTGCTGGTGATCCCGGCCTTGGCGAACGCGGCCTTGCTGTAGAACATGCCGGTCTCGACGTTCGAGCCCAGGATGATGTCGATGTCGCCGTTGGGCGAGGTCATGTACGGGACCGTCGACGGCGAGAACAGCGACAGCCAGCTGGCGTTGCCCGGCACGTACGGGTTGGGCTTCTCCAGGAACGGCTTGATGTTCTGCAGCAGGCCCTTGGGCATGGCGCCGGAGGTCACCGGGCCGTACTGCTCCCAGACCACGTCGGGCGCGGCGCCGCCGGAGGCCTGGCTTTCCACGGTGGCGTTGGCCTGGGTGATGCTGGAGGAGTTGTTCGGCAGCCACTGCACGGTGACGTTCTTGTGGGCCGCTTCGTACTGGCTGGTCAGCTTCTTCAGCCCGGCGTTGTCGGTCGAGCTGATCGGGCCCGTGTTGGGCGGGAGCACCGCCTTGATGACTACCGAGCCGCCCGAGCCGCCGGAACTGCTCGAGCCGCCCGAGGAGCATCCCGCGGCCAGGCCGCCGGCCAGCAGGAGTGCCGCTACGGCCGACAAGGGCTTGCTGATGGGAATCCTGCGCACAGTTCCCCACCTCCTAGTTGGTGTCAGGGTCGTGACCTGGAGAAATACAAGGGCTGGCGGCCGGGGCCGCTAGCCGGTGCGAGGCCGCAGGGCCCGCATGGCGCTGAGCGTGAAGGCGAGCATGACCAGGAACAGCAGGGTGCCGATGGCCATGCCGTAGCCGTACTGGTCGTTCTGGAAAGCGGACTGGTACATGTCCAGGCCCGGCACGAGGGTGGTGGTGCCGGGGCCGCCGTTGGTCAGCAGCAGGATCGGAATGAAGTTCTGCACGGCGAAGATGCCGGACAAGATGATGACGATCCGGAACTGCGGGATGAGCAGCGGGATGTCGATGGAGAACACGCGCCGGAAGGCACTGACGCCGTCCATCCGGCTGGCGTCCAGGACTTCCTTCGGCAGGTTCTGCAGCCCGCCGAGGAAGATGAGGAACCCGAGATTGGAGATCCACGGGAAGCCGACTAGCAAGATCCCGACCAGGGCCAGGTGCGGGGAGGCAAGCCAGGTCGGCTGGGGCAGCCCGACCGCGCCCAGGAACCTGTCGATCAGGCCGGAGCTGGGCTGCAGCAGGTAAGCCCAGACCTCGATGAGCACCAGCGGCGGCAGCACGATCGGCAGGACCAGCACGTACCGGGCGATCCCTGCCACCCGCTTGGGCAGGTGCGTCACGATCTCGGCGGCGGTGAACTGGGAGACCAGGGTGATCGCGATGGAGCCGAAGGTAAGAATGGCGATGTTGCGGGCCTCCACCCCGAACGTCGGCGACTTGATGTACTGGCTGAACTGCGACACCCCGGCCCAGGTAGGCGGGGAGAACCCGTTCCACTGGTAGAAGCCGCCGATCAGGCTGCGCACGGCCGGGTAGTAGCTGAACACGCCGATCAGCAGCAGGCTCGGCACCAGCAGCACGGCCAGGGCCGGCCGGTACCGGAAGCGCAGCCGGGAGAGGGTCATGGGCTACCTGTGTCTCTGCAGCTAGATCCAGAAGATCAGGATTGAAACGTTCTTAGTTCTTAAGGGGAGATCCTGCGCCTTCAGGCAGGCACAGGCTAGGCCACAATGAACACCTAGTAGCACAAAATTAACTTTGCCGGTCTATGCGGAGTACTGTGCCGCCATGTCCGACGATGACCTGCCGCTCGATACCAGCCACGACCAGTACCACTTCATCGACGGCGCCCTGGCCTACGCGGGCTACCACTTGCACCACCGGCCGGCCCCGCTGCACACGCACAGCTTCGTCGAGATCGCCTTCGTCGCCGCGGGCGCCGGCGTGCACCACTCCCGCGCCGGACGGCACGACATGCAGGTGGGTGA
The DNA here is from genome assembly GCA_963780555.1 of uncultured Actinomycetota bacterium. Taxonomy (GTDB): domain Bacteria; phylum Actinomycetota; class Actinomycetes; order Streptosporangiales; family Streptosporangiaceae; genus DASUBV01. The sequence continues at coordinate 4,197,248 of CAWACD010000002.1, forward strand.
TGTCGTCCTGCTCCGGCCCGGGGTGTGGCACAGCTACGACGACTGCCGGGGCCTGGAGCTGTACAACTGCTGCTTCGGCACGGAGCTGCTGCGCCACGAGCTGGCCTGGACGCGCGAGGACCCGCTGCTGGGCTACCTGCTGTGGACCGGGCCGTACTCGGCGCAGGGGCACGGCATGCTGCGGACGCACCTGGACAGCGCGGCGCTGGCCGAGTGCGAGATCCACCTGGAGGCGCTGGACACGCTGTGGCACAACTCCGTGCCGCAGCACCGGGGCGACATCATCGGCCGCCTGTCCCTGGTCTTCGGGCACCTGGGCCGCGCGGTGGCCCGGACGCACGGCCCGCTGCCAGGGCCGCCCGGGCCCGGCCCACCCGGCGGTCGGCCGGGCCATGCGGATGCTGGAGGCACGGCTGGCTTACGGCTGGACCCTGACGGAGCTGGCCGATCTGCTGCACATGGCGCCCGGGTACCTGGTCCGGCTGTTCAGGACCGCCACGGGCGTGCCGCCGATGGCGTACCTGGCCCGGCTGCGCGCCGAGCACGCCGCGACGCTGCTCCTGCACTCTGACCAGCCGATTACCGTCATCGGGCAGCAGGTCGGCTGGCCGGATCAGAACTACTTCGCGCGCCGGTTCCGGGCCCACTACGGCCTCAGCGCCACCAAGTACCGGGCCCAGTTCGCGGCCCAGTCGAGCCGCCTGCGACCGTACCGCCCGGCTGCCCCGCCGCCGGCCGGGGCGGCCATTACCGCCGGGCCGCCGGCCGGGGTGGCCGTCGCCGCCGGGCCGCCGGCCGGGGCGGCTGCCACCGCTGAGCCCGAGGGCGGAGTGGCTGCCATCGCTGAGCCGCAAGACGGGGTGGCTGCCCGCGCCGAGTCCCCGGCCGAGCTGGCCGTCAGCGCCGGGCCAGCGGCGAGCTAGCGGCGGCGGCGCACGCGCTCAGGCCCGAGCCGGGTCGGCGCGCTGGCGGGTGTCCACGCCCCGGCCATGAACCGGGTCGCCGCCGGGCACATGCACCTCGCACGAGGTCATGCGCGCCACATACAGCCGCAGCGGTGCGTCATCGCGCAGGTCAGCCGGGCTGAACCAGCGCGCGCCGCCGACGGTGCGGAACGCCTCGCGGCAGGCGGCCGCCAGCTCGTCGTCGCCGACAGCGCGGGCAGCGGCCCCGAGGTAGACCGCCTGCCCCGCGCCGACCCGGGCGGTGGAGTCGAAGATCACGATCTCGGCACCGGGCCGCTCGGCCAGGTTGCGCGAGTGCCGGGCCTGCGGCGATGACACCCAGTAGAAGTCGGTGTAACGCGCGACCGTGTAGTACACCGGCGACAGCCGCGGGCGGCCATCCGGGTCCACGGTTCCCAGCGTCAGGTACTGGTTGGCGTCGATGACCCGGCGGGCCAGCCCATCCAGATCTTCCTGGCCGCTCACCGGGCGGCCCGGAGGCCGATGCCGGCGCGGCCACCGGGCCGGCTTGTGACGTTCCAGTATTTCTGCGACATGCCCGGCAGACCTGCCCTGCTCAGCGCAATCATCGGTGCTGGGCCGCCGATCCTCGCACGAGCGCCGGCGGCAGTGCGGACGGAAGGCTGGCCGGCCTAGGCTGCGGGCATGGCCGATCTGGAACTGCGACCCATGACCGACCCCGAGTTCGCCGCGTTCCGCTCCGGGCTGATCAGCTCCTACGCCGAGGACAAGACGCAGGCCGGCGAGTGGCCCCGCGAGGAGGCGCAGCAGCGCTCGGCGCGGGAGATCGACGGCCTGCTGCCGGCCGGGCGGCAGACGCCAGGGATGCTGCTGATGGCGGCCCGGACTCCGGCCGGGGAGCCGGTCGGGTCGGTCTGGGTGGCGCTGCGCCCCGGCCAGCACGCCGCCAGCGCCTGGATCTACGACATCGTGGTCTCCGCGCAGAACCGCGGCCAGGGCTACGGGCGGGCCCTGCTGGCCGCGGCCGAGCGCGAGGCCGCCCGGCATGGTGCCGCCGAGATCGCGCTGAACGTCTTCGGGGCCAACACGGTGGCCCGCGGCCTCTATGAGTCCTCGGGCTATGAGGTCACCGCGGTGCAGATGCGCAAGCCGCTGGAACCCGGCGGCAGCCCGGCCGGCTGAAACGGCGGACCAACTCGGCCGGCCACTGCCGCCCGGCCGGCTGAAACGGCGGACCGACCCGGTCGGCCACTGCCGCCCGGCCCGGCGAGCCGCTGCCGCCTGGCCCCGGCGGACTACTGCCGCCTGGCCCGGCGTGCCGCTGCGGCGCCGCCCGGTGAACCGCTGCGGCCCGGACTACGTGGCATAGGCTGACGATGATCACGGGCGAGCGGGTGCTAGCCCGCCTGACGGAGGGAGTCCGTGCCGGGCATGGGGGACCTCGAGCAGCCCTGGTTCCGCCGCCGGACGTCACGCTGGCAGGACTGGCCGACTGCCGATCTGGCCGACCGCAAGCAGCGGCTGGGGGCCAGGGTCAGTGTCGTCATCCCGGCCCGCAACGAGGAGCGCACCGTCGGCGATGTCGTCAGCGCCCTGGCCCGGGAGCTGGTGACGCGGACCGGCCTGGTGGACGAGCTGGTCGTGATGGACTCCGACTCCACCGACGCCACGGCCCGGGTCGCCGCCGAGGCGGGCGCGGCGGTGTACCGCACCCGCGAGGTCGCCCCGGAGCTGGGCAGCTATCCCGGTAAGGGCGAGGCCCTGTGGAAGTCGCTCCTGGTCACCACCGGGGACCTGCTGGTCTTCGTGGACGCCGACCTGACTCAGTGGGGTCCGCACTTTGTCACCGGGCTGCTCGGGCCGCTGCTGGCCGACCCGCAGGTGCGCCTGGTCAAGGGGTTCTACGCCCGGGTCTTCGCCGAGTCCGACGGCTCGGTGTCCACCGAGGGCGGCCGGGTGACCGAGCTGGTCGCGCGGCCGCTGCTGAGCATGTGGTGGCCCGAGCTGGCTGACGTGGTGCAGCCGCTGGCCGGCGAGTGGGCCGCGCGGCGGGAGCTGATGGAGTCGCTGCCGATCCCGGTCGGCTACGGCGTCGAGCTGGCCACCCTGATGGATACCGCCGCCCGGCACGGCCTGGATGCGCTGGCCCAGGTGGACCTGGGCCGCCGGGCGCACAAGCACCAGGCCAACCATGACCTGGCCCTGATGGCCGCCGAGCTGCTGGCCGTCGCCGAGCGCCGCCGCCCGCCCGGACGGCAGCTGACCCCCCGCGAGGACCTGCGGCAGTTCGTCCGCAGCGAGGACGGCCTGGCCCGGCCGCGGGTCCGGCCGATCCCGCTGCGCGAACGCCCGCCCGCCGCCGCGGCCCGGACGGCCGCCAGCCCGGGCGAGAGCGCCAGCCCGACCGATGCCATCAGCCCGGGCGGCGCCGCGGGCCCGGCCGAAGCCGCCAGCCCGGACGGTGCTGCCGGCCCCAGCGATGCTGTCAGCCCGGACGATGCCGCCAGGCCGGACGGCGCCTCGTGAGCGAGCCGCGCCAGCCCGGCGAGCTGCGCCTGGGCCGGCACACGTTTGCCCCGCGCCAGCTGCTGGTCATGGCCATCGTCAACCGCACCCCGGACTCGTTCTACCGGCCGGGAACCACCTGGGATGAGAGCGCGGCGATGGACCGGGTGCACGAGGTGGTCGCCGAGGGCGCCGACATCGTCGACATCGGCGGCGTGCCCGCGGCGCCCGGCGCCGCGGTCGACGCCGCCGAGGAGATCCGCCGCACCGCCGGTTTCGTCGCCGCCGTCCGCGCCGCCTACCCGGAGCTGATCATCAGCTCCGACACCTGGCGGCACGAGGTCGGCCGGGAGGTCTGCGCGGCCGGAGCCGACCTGCTCAACGACAGCTGGGGCGGGTTCGATCCCCGGCTGGCGGAGGTCGCGGCCGAGTTCGGCGCCGGGCTGGTCTGCGCGCACGCCGGCCCGCAGCAGCCCCGGACCCGGCCGTTCCGGGTGTCCTACCCGGACGTGATGGCCGACGTGCTGGACCAGACGCTGGCCCAGGCCCGGCGGGCGGTCGCGGCGGGGGTGGAGCCGGGCCGGATCGTGATCGACCCGGCCCATGACTTCGGCAAGAACACCTGGCACTCGCTGGAAGTCACCCGGCGGCTGGATGAGATGACCGCGACCGGGTGGCCGGTACTGGTCTCGCTGTCGAACAAGGACTTCGTCGGCGAGACGCTGAACGTCCCGCCCGAGGAGCGGGTAACCGGGACGCTGGCCAGTACGGCCATCTGCGCCTGGCACGGGGCCCGGATCTACCGGGTGCACCAGGTCCGGCAGACCCGGCAGGTGCTGGACATGGTGTCGGCCATCCGGGGGGACCTCCCGCCGGCCCGCGCGGTGCGGGGACTGGCCTAGACATGATCACTGCAGCCGCCCTGTGCCCGGCGCCGCCGCTGCTTGCCCGCGAGCTCACCGGCGGCGATCCGGTGCTGCCCGAGTTGCGCGAGGCCTGCCTGGCCGCGGTGCATGCGCTACTGCGCACCGGGCCCGAGGTGATCGCGGTGGTGGGGGCCGCCGCCCAGACCGGGACCTGGGACGGCGCGAGCCGGCTGGACCTGGGGATCTACGCCCCCGCCGCGGGCCACGGCGGCACACCGGGCCTGCCGCCGTCCCTCGGCCTCGGGGCCCTGCTGCTGGACCAGGCCGGCTACACCGGGCGCCGCCTGCTGCAGGGGGCCGGCCGAGAACGCCGAGGCCAGCGCCTGCGCCGGGACCGGCGAGGAACTGGCCCGGCAGCCGGAGCGCATGGCGCTGCTGGTGATGGCCGATGGCAGCGCCCGGCGCAGCCGCCGCGCGCCGGGTGCCCTGGACGAGCGCAGCGCGGGTTTTGACGCCGGCGTGGAGCAGGCGGTCCGCGCCGGTGACCTGGCTGCCCTGAGCAAGGTGGACCAGGCGCTGGCCGCCGAGCTGATGGCCACCGGATGGCCGGCCTGGCAGGTACTGGCCGGGGCCCTGCGCTGGACCAGGCCGGCGGCCGAGGTGCTGTACAGCGAGGACCCGTTCGGAGTGGCCTACCTCGTCGCCGTGCTGACCGTCACGCCCGCCTGACCGCGCCCGCCCGAATCTGGCGGCGGCGCGGTGTCGATTCTGGCGCCTGGCTGTCCGTCGGGAGGGTGAGGCGCGCACCGGGCGCGCTGGCGGGCACCGCGTGGCGGCCGCCCGCGAGGTGAGGGGAGAAACCATGAGCAAGTTCCTGTTGCTGTACCGCGGCCCGGCCACTCCGATGGACCAGTTCACTGCCGAGCAGTCGGCCGAGCAGATGCAGGCCTGGGGGGCCTGGATGGAGCACATCGGCCCGGCGCTGACGGACGCCGGGTCACCGTTCGGGGCCCGCGACGCGGTGGCCGGCGACGGCACCTCCGCCCCGCCGAGCGACCAGAATGGCTACTCGATCGTGCAGGCCGACAACCTGGCCGCGGCCCGGGCGCTGACCGACAAGCACCCGTTCCTGGCCGGCGGGGACGCCCGGTTCAGCGTGGAGATCTTCGAGCTCGTGCCGATGTAGGAAGCCGGGACGGGCGGGCGGCGCCGCGGTGGCGCCGGCCTGCCCGACCCGCCCGGCGCGGCGGACCCGCGGCGGCCTCAGCGGCCGGCGCCGCCGAACGTGCCGGCGCCGAAGGTCGGCGTGCTGCCCTGGCCGGGAGTCAGCCGGGCGGCCCGCTGCGCGACCAGGTAGCGCTGCACGGCCAGGGTGACCGCCAGGTACAGCACGATGGTCGCGCTGCCCAGGCCACTGGTGCTCTTGTGGGTGTCCAGCAGCGCGTCGTAGCCCAGGTGCGCGGCCAGGGCCAGCACCCACAGCCCGGCCGTGATCGCGTTGCCCTTCATCCAGGCCGTGCCGTCCTTGAGCCACACGTGCACGGTCCGGGCGCGCAGCGCGCCGAACAGCACGGCCAGCACCAGGCTGCCGGTCAGTGCCGCGATCATCGCGGTGCCGGCCTGGTGCTTCTGCAGGAAACCCACGGTCTCGAACACGCCGACCACGCCGAGCACGAGCGCGATCCGCATCCCGGACCCGCTCACCGGACGCGTGCGCAGCTGCCGGACGATCAGCAGTGCCAGGACCGCGACGCCGATGACGAGATCGAGAAGTTGCTGATCTTTCACTGTGCTGACTCCCTGTTGCCGCCTGTATCCAGCCGGGCGGGCCGGGGCCCGCGCTGCGCCCCGGCCCACGCCCCGGCTTACGGTTCCACGCTAGGTCCGCCGCGGCCCGCTTCCCCATGCCCCCCGTCCTGACCTGGACATGACATCTGTCACGGATACCGGGCATAACTCTCGGCCGTTTCGCGGGCGGCCGGAAGGGCCTGTTAGTTTGAGGCCGGGGGAAGATGAATGTTGGGGCCAGATCGGAGGTCTCGGTGGGCCTACCCGCACGCCAGCGCAGAGTCCTGGACAATATCGAGAGCGAGCTGCGGAGCACAGATCCGCGGCTCGCAGCCAAGTTCGTCATCTTCGGCCGACTCACTCGTGATGAGGAGATGCCGCGGATCGAGGAACTACGGCACCGCGCGGCGATCCTGCTGCTGCGCATCCGCCTCGTGCTGGCATCAGCCGTGGGACGGCTGCGGCGGCGCGGGCGCCGGGACACGCGCCAGCGTGGCCGCGAGCGCGACATGCGCCAGCGGAACGTGCCGCAGGGCAGCCGGGCCCGCCCGGCCCAGCCGGGATACCGGTACTCAGGCGGGCGGCCCGCCGGATACCGGCGAGCAGGCGGAGCACCCGCAGGCGCGCGTCCGGCCTACGCCCACGAACGGGCCCGGCGGATGCGGCGGCGGATCCGGGTAGCGGTATTTTTCCCCATCGCGCTGGCCCTGATGACGCTGACGGTGGTCCTGGCGGCGCGGTTCGGCAGCCCGGCCCGCTGCGGGTCGGTCAGCACGGTGGCCACGGCCAAGCCGCACCCGCGCGGCAAGCTGATCGCCAAGGGCGTGCGGCTCTGCCGTGCCGCCGGTGCTGGCACCACTGCCGATCGGCCGCTGACAGCAGCGCAGTCACACCGTCCGGCGCAGCGGGCGGTGCCGGCCTGGCGGCACGCTGCCAGGAGCTCGCGGCGACTAGCGGCGGGGGTTGATGGCGACTAGCTGCGGGCGCAGGCACGGCGGCGCGGAGCCGCCGGACGGGGCGGCGCCGGGCTGCGCGCAGGAGGCCAGCACGATCATGCCGCCGTCCGGGCTGGCGCTGCCCCCGATGCCCGACAGGTCGACGAAGAAGTGCGGCCACGGCACGGCCTTCGCCGTCCAGATCACCCGCCGGGTGGACAGGTCATAGCCCCAGGCATCGCCCAGCGCGCCCTGGTCGAGCCCGAGCGCGACGCCGTTGCTGACCGCGTACAGGCCCGGCCGCGCCGGGCGTGGCCGCGCTGGTGACGACCTCGCCGGTGGCCGGGTCGATGCCGATCAGCGCCTTGCCGCTGGTCACGTAGATCGTCTGCCGGAGCGTCGTCGGCCGCCTGCGGCACCGCGCCGGCGCGGTGCCAGAGCAGCCGCGCCGTCCATGCCGCTGTAGGCGGTGAGCCCGGCCGGCCCGGAGAACAGCACGGCGCCGCCGATGGCGGCGCTCAGCGTGCCCGCGAACGAGCCGCCCGGCGGGCGCAGGATCTTCTGCGCGCCGGTCGCCAGCTCGATCTGGCGCAGCGCGGTCACCGGCGCGGTGCCCGAGGTAGCCGTCCTTGGCGATCGTGACGAACAGGTCGTCGCCAGCCACCCGCCAGGCCTGCGCTACGGCTCCGGTCCTGACCCGCCAGGCCAACCCGGCCCGTGGCGTTGACGTAGCTGGTGACCGCCCGCGGTGCCGACCACGACGGTGCGGCCCGCCGCGGCCCAGACCGCGCCGCCGTAGGCCGCCGCGGGGTACGACCTGGATCCGCGCGCCCGGTCACCGCCGGACAGGACAACTTCCTCGCGGTGCGCGGGATGGCCCGCAGCCTCGGGCACCGAGACGCCCGCCGTCACTACCTGGTCCCAGGCCCGCACCGAGACGATGGCGGAGCCGGGCGGGAACCCGGCCAGCGTCGGTGGTCCACAGCGGCGGCCCGGTCGCTGAGCCGGTAGGCGGCCACGTTCACCGCCGAAGCCGACGGCGGCGACGCCGCCGCCCGCCGCGGCATAGGCCTGGCCGGCCTGCAGCACCGTGCCCAGCGCGCCGCGCTGGGCCGTCCAGCTGCCCGGCAGCGGCCGCTTCCACTGCACGGTGGCCGTCACGGTGTGACAGGACTGGCCGGCGCAGCGCGCCGCGGGCACGCTGCGCGCCCGGCCCGGCACGAGTGCCGCACCGATCAGGACGACGGCGAGGATGCCCCGCCGCGCCCACACGGCCGACCCGCGCGTCACCACCACGATTGCTGACTGACCCTTCTGGCCCCGATCCCGCCCGGAGGCTCCCCGGGGGCTGATCCCTGCTGCTCCACGGTAGTCCGGTCCCGCCGCCGCGGAGGCCGGCCTGCCGCGAGTGAGACCATCTCGTGCCCGCCGGGCCGCCCGCCCCCGGGCGCCCGCGTCGCCGGCACCGGCGCGCGCCTGCCGCAGCGCCCCCGCGCGGCCGGCCCGGCGGGCTGAGTACCGTGGTGCTCGCCACGAGGCTGGCCGCTGCGGTCCCGTCCGGGGACCGACCCCAAGGAGGATATCGATGACGGACCGGGCACCGCTGCCGTACGAGTTCCTGCCCGAAGTGCCGTCGTTCACGGTCGAGAGCGACGACGTCGCCGCACGACCAGCAGCATGGGCGACGCCCAGGTCTACAACAGCTTCGGGATGTCGGGCCAGAACATCTCCCCGCAGCTGCGCTGGCACGGCTTCCCGCGCGGAGACCAAGGGCTTCGCGGTGACCTGCTATGACCCTGACGCGCCGACCGGCTCGGGGTTCTGGCACTGGCTGGTCCTGGACCTCCCGGCCTCGGTGACGGAACTGGCCGCCGGGGCCGGCGCCGCAGGCGCCCAGCTGCCCGGCAGCGCGTTCTCGGTCCGCAACGACTACGGCACCAAGGACTTCGGCGGCGCGGCCCCGCCGCAGGGTGACCCCGCGCACCGGTACGTCTTCGCCGTGCACGCGCTGGACACCGACAACCTGGGCATCGACTCCGATGTCTCGCCGGCCGTGGCGGGCTTCAACCTGCGCTTCCACACGATCGCCCGGGCGATGATCATCCCGGTCTTCGGCCACTGAGCACCAGGCTCACCGGCCCGCGTCCTGGCCGGCCACAACGTGGTGAATCCGGGGGGTCGCAACCCCCCGGATCCGCCACGTTGCCCGGGCTCCGCGCGCAGCAACTGGGGGGAGCCGGGCGCCAGGCGGGGCGGTGCCCCGGGGCGTCGGCGCAGCGGTCAGTCGTCCGCGCTGGCGGGCAGTAGCGGGAACATCCGGACCACCACTCCGACCGGCATGCCCGGCCCTGACCGCGCCGCTTGCCCGGAGCCCGGCCCCGGCTCGGAGCCCCGCCCCGGCTCCGGCTCGGAGCCCGGCCCCGGCTCACCGGCTGGCCCGGGCCGCTGGCCGGCCGCCAGCGGCTGCGCGGGCGGCGATGACCGCCCTGATCGCCCCGGCGACCTCGGTGAGCTCGTCCGGGGTCAGCGGCAGCACCGTGCTGAACGCCTCGTCGCGCCAGCCCGGCGGCGCGCTGTCCCGGCCGGCCAGCCAGCGCCGGTAGCCCTCGTTCTCCAGTTCCCTGGCCAGCACCCCGAACTCGTCGCCCGGCTCACCCGGCTGCGGCGCGCCGGGTGCCCGCGTCCCGCGCCGGCCCGGCCAGCCGCCAGGGCCGCGCCCGGCCGCGCGGCTCCGGGGACCTCCTCGATGTGCCCGTACCGCTCGAGCTGGCGCAGGTGGAACGAGCACGCGCCGGAGCTCTCGCCGAGCTCACGGGCGGCCTCGCGTCGAGGTCAGCGTGCCCCGCCGGGCCAGCAGGTCGAGCAGCGCCACGCGCAGCGGATGACCGAGCGCCCCGCCGGGCCGGGCCGGCCGCGGGCGCGCCTGGCCGCCCGGCCCGCCATCCGGCCCGGCCCCGGCCGGGACGCGGACTTCGCCTGCCTGATCGGCCACGCCTGCTCCTGCCTCTGCAGTGAGCTTTGCAAAGTAATTCTTTGCAAAGTATTGTAGCTGCTGTCCGGCTATGCCCGCCGTCTGCCGGCCGCGAAAGGACCCGCATGACCGTCCGCCCCGTCCGCCTGTTCGGCGACCCGGTACTGCGGACGCCCGCCGCAGGAGGTCACCGACTTCGACCGGCAGCTCCGCCGGCTGGTGAAGGACCTCACCCAGACGCTGCGCGACCAGCAGGGCGCCGGGCCTGTCGGCGCCGCAGATCGGCGTCGGGCTGCGGGTCTTCGTCTTCGACGTCGACGACGTCCGCGGGCACCTGATCAACCCGGTGCTGGACTTCCCCGACGAAGCCGAGCAGGACGGCCCGGAGGGCTGCCTGTCGTTCCCCGGCATGTACTACGACGTCAGGCGGCGCCTGAACACCGTGGCCACCGGGTTCGACTCCGACGGGCGGCCGGTGCGGGTCGTCGGGCGACCAGCAGCTGGCCCGCTGCCTGCAGCACGAGACCGATCACCTGGACGGCGTCTTGTTCATCGACCGGATGGACGCCGAGACCCGCAAGCAGGCGATGCGCGAGATCCGCGAGGCGGACTGGGCCGGGCTGCCCGCGCCAGCAGTCAAGGTCAGCCCGCATCGCGGTGCACGGCCTGATCCGCTGAGCCGCTGGCCCCTGATCCGCTGAGCCGCTGGCCCCTGATCCGCTGAGCTGGGCTCTCCCGGGTACTAGCTGAGGCAGGAGACGATGGCAGGCTGACCGGGGGGATCGCATGGCCATCAGGATCACCGTGACGCTGGACGAGCTGCGCCAGCGGCAGAGCGGGGCCGATGAGCAGACCGAGGAGGAAATCCGGGGCCTGCTGGCCGCGATGAAGGAAGACGGCCGCCTGTCGCTGCAGAGCCGGGGCTACTGGCTGCCAGTCAAGGACATGATCTTCCGCGCGAAGTAGCGTCATGCCGGCGGCGGGCCCCGGACCGGGCGAACCCGGCCGTACCGGGGCACTTGCCGGACGGGCCGGCGGCCGGCCAGGCTGCAGGCGGTGAGACGATGACTGACCTCACCGTGCTCCCCCGGCACGTACCTCCCGCCCGTTTCCCGTCCCGCCCCGTCCCGATCCCCCGGTCCGCTTCCTGCTGAGCTAGCCGCCGCGTGCCGCCACCGGCACCGCCCCGGCCTGCTCCGCCAGCGGCCCGGCCCGCTGCCAAGGAGGCCGACCATGCCGCTTGATGAGGATGCCGCCCGGCTGGCCAAGGGCCAGAACCTGGCTACCGTGATCACCGTGCTGCCGGACGGCCAGCCGCACGCCCAGCTGACCTGGGTGGACCATGACGGCGAGAACATCCTGGTCAACACCGAGCCGCAGCGGCAGAAGGCGAAGAACGCGCGCCGGAACCCGAAGATCACGGTCATGATCCACTCCGCCGACCCGTGGGACTGGGCCGAGGTGCGCGGTCACCTCGCGCGCACCGTGGACGGCGCCGAGGCCCGGGCCCACATCGACGAGGTGTCCCGCCGCTACAGCGGCGAGGACTTCGATGACGCCATCGTCGGTCCGCACGGGCGGATCATCATGGTCATCGCCCCGGACAAGGTGGTGACACCGCGCACCCTCGGCAAGCGCTGACCTCGCTGGTCAGGCCAGGCGCGCGTCGTAGCGGTCACGCAGGGCGGCCCAGCCGTAGTCGCTGGCGCGCTCGCCGGTGATCCGCGGGACGTCCTGCCCGCCGAGCACCACCACCAGCACGGCCAGGCACAGATGCCAGCCGGCCCCGTACATCCCGCACTCCGAGCGGTCGCCGAAGGTGTGCGCCAGGGTCAGCCGGCACCCCTCCGCCGTCGGCGTCAGCGTCCAGCGCAGCAGCTGCGCAGGGCCCCAGCGGTGCACGAGCTCACGGGGCGGATCGCAGGACAGCACCTCGGCGTCGATCGGCTCCTCGCCGGGATTCTCGCGCGTTGTGGCGGGGCCGACCGAGGTCAGCGGCCGGCTGGGCCCCACCGGTGACCACTTGCCGAGCTCGCCCGGCTCCGTCAGCTTCGGCCACACGCGCTCCGCCGGGTGCGGCAGGTCGCGGGTCATCGTCAGCACCCAGCGGCCGTCTTGCTGCACCAGGGTCGCTGTGGCGTCGTGCGCGGCGATCTCGGCGGTCACCGGGTCAGTCGTGTCCGTCATTCGTCGTCCTCCTCCTCAGCCAGGACCTGAGCGAGCCGGTCGAGACTGCCCTGCCACATCCGGTGGTAGGGCGTCACCCAGGCGAGCACCTCCGGGAGCGGGTCCGCTGCCAGCTGGTAGACGCGGCGCTTGCCGGCCACCGTGGCGGTGACCGCGCCGGCCTCGCGCAGCACCCGCAGGTGCTTGGACACCAGCGACTGCGGCAGCCCGAGGGCGGCGATCAGTCCCCCGACGTCACTGCCGTCCCCGCGCAGGCGGTCCATGATCTGCCGCCGGGTGGGATCAGCGATCAGCGCGAACCCGTCCATCGCCTTAATATGCCGTGGAGATCATATGAATGTCAAGGCATATGATTAACGGCGGCTCTGGCCGCCGCAGCCCGGACTAGTACTGCCCGGGCCCGGACGGGTAGCCCGGGCCCGGCGGGGAGCCCGGGCCCGGCGGGCTGGCCCGGACCCGGCGGGCTGGCCCGGACTCGCCGCGACGCCGTCAGCTCGCTCCTGGCGCCACCAGCCAGGACGCTGGCGGGGCGAGCCGTTCTGGCAGCCGGGTGCCGTGATCGCCAGTGGCCGCATCCAGCTGCGCCCGGGTCAGGAAGAGGCTCCCGGTCAGGTCGGCGCCGCGCAGGTCGGCACCGCGCAGGTCGGCTCCCGCCAGGTCAGCCAGCCGCAGGTCGGCCTGGCGCAGGTCGGCACCGACGAGCAGCGCGCCGCGCAGGCTAGCCCCGCACAGCCGGGCGCCGCGGAGCTTGCGCCCTGCCAGGTCCGCCCCGGCCAGGCTGGCCCCGGCCAGGTCAGCGCCCGGCCGGGCAGGTCCCGCCCGGCTCGCGCCGGACCGGGCCGGACCTGTCGCGCCCGGGTGAGCCCCGGCAGTCCCGGCAGCGCGGCTAGGCCCGGCTGGGCCAGCCCCACCGGGAAGGCTGGCCGCGCCGGCTCTGGCTAGCTCGCTGGCGCGCTGCAGCAGCGCGGCCGCCTGCTGCCAGTGACCCGCCAGGTCCAGTGCCAGCAGTTCCGCGGGCGTGCCGCTCGCCAGGCGCTCGGTAGCGGCCGCTGCGGCAGCGAGCTCGGCGCGGACCGGCCGGGCAGCGGCCAGCGCCTGCGCCTCGCCCAGGTGCCAGAGCAGCTCGTGCAGCCGCCGCATCACGGCGAACACGGCGAACATCTGGTCGCCGAGCTGCGGCGCGCTGCGCCAGTCCTGGCCGCCGAAGGTGACCTGGGTGACCTGCTGGCCGGCCCCGAAGCAGTCATAAGCGCTGCAGCCGGGGAACCCGCGCTGTCGCAGCCGGCCGTGAATCGAGCAGCCGAACTCCGCAGTCAGGTTCGGGCAGGGCTGGCCGGCGGGCTTGCTGATGGCGAAGTCCGCTGAGGCCACGAAGGCGGGGGCCACGCAGCACAGCGCAGCGCACTGCGCGCAGTCCGCCTGCAGGCTCCTGCCGCCCGCCGTGACGGGCGGGCTCGCGTCGGGCATCAGCGGCCTCCTGACGGTGCGGCCGGGCCGGAGCTCACCACGCTGGCGCTCCCGCGCGGCGGCTGGCCAGGGCTTCTTGCTGTTATCAGTACCTCCGGAAGGTGGCTGCGGAGCACCTTTTCCTTGCGGCGCAGGTGCTTCAGCAGATGAGCAGACGCTGTCGAGCGGGAACTGGAGGCGGCGGCCCCGGCTGATCATGGACCGGCCGGCGGCCCGGTCAGGCGCCGAGCTTAGCCAGCACCTCCTGCTCCCGGCCAGGCGGCCCGGTCAGGCGCCGAGGCTTAGCCAGCACCTCCTGCTCCCGCCGGCCCGGTCAGGCGCCGAGCACCAGCACCTCCTGCTCCCCGCAGGCGGCCCGGTCAGGCGCCGAGCTTGGCCAGCACCTCCTGCTCACGGGCCGGGTCGAGGCCGTGGCCGGGGCGGCCGGACGGGACCGGCGGGTCCCCTTCGGCCTGCAGCCAGGCCCAGGTGTCCGCGACCGTCTCGGTGACCGGGCGGCAGGTCAGGCCGGCCGCGTAGACGCGGTCCACGTTGCCGTCGTGCAGCGCGGCCACCTCACCGTCGGGCGGCGTCCACACCGGCAGCTCGGTCCACGCCTCGATCCCGGCTTCCTCGATGACCTCCGGCGGCGTCCAGACCAGCCGGGCCGACGACCCGGTCGCTTCGATCGCCGCCTCCAGCAGGGTGCGCATAGTCGCCTGGCCGGGCTGGCTGACCGTATTGAACGTGCCGCCGAGGCCTCGCTCGGCGGCTTGCAGCATCCAGGCCGCCAGGTCCCGGCAGTCGATGTACTGCAGCGGCCGGTCGGGTGGCCCCGGGGCCAGTACATCGCCGCCGCGCTCGATCCGGCGCAGCCACCAGGGCATCCGGCCGACGATCTCGTACGGGCCGAGGATCAGCCCGGCCCGGGCCAGCACCGCCCGGTCGCCGAACACCTCGATGGCGGCCAGCTCGCCGCCGCGCTTGGCGGCGGCGTAGTCGTCGCCGCTCTCGCTGGCGGCGTCGGCCGCCACCACCGGCGCGCTCTCGTCGGCCCCGGACGGGATCGGCCACTGGTAGACCGACCGGCTGGACACGTAACCGTAGTGACCCACCCGGCCCGCCAGCAGCCGGGCCGCGTCCAGGACGACCCGCGGCGCGTAGCTCCAGGTGTCGATCACCGCATCCCAGGTCTCCTCGCCCAGCGCCGCGGCCAGCGCCGGCCGGTCGGTGCGGTCGGCGCGCAGTGTGCGGGCGCCGGCTGTGTCCGGCCCGCTGACTCCGCGGTTGACCGTGGTGACCTGGTCGCCGCGGGCCAGCGCCACTTCGACGACAGCCCGGCCGACATGATGAGTTCCGCCCAGTACCAGTAGCTTCATGCCGCCATCGTGCCTGCTGGGCAGCTGTTTCAGCCAGTTCTTTCGTTACCGGCGAAGCGGCTGCCCCGAGGGGGCTATTCCGGGGACTCGGGATAGTAGCGCTGGATGCGGCTGCGGCTCGGACGGTCGCCGGGCCCCCGCAGGCTGGCCAGGTGCTCGCCGCAGCGCGAGGGATCGTAGCCGGGCAGGCTGGCTAGCTGGTCACGCAGCCACGGCGAGGACAGCACGCGCAGCATCGCCTGCACCTCGCGCGAGCCGGCCTGCGCGGCCGGGATAACCAGGTCGAAGCGCTCCTGGGTCAGCGGGAGGAACGCCAGCCCGTAGGCCAGGGCGGCCGGCTCGCTGGCCACGCCGACGTCGGCGATGCCCGGCCGCGATCGCCGCGGCGACCTCCAGGTGCCCGGTCGCGCGGGTGTCGTAGCCGGGCAGCGCGGCCGGGTCCACGGCGTGACCGGCCAGCTCGCGGTCCAGCACCCGGCGGGCCTCGGAGCCGGGATCCCGGTTCACCAGCCGCAGGCCCGAGCCCGGCAGGTCGGCGACGCCGGTGATCCTGGCCGTCCTGGCCCGGACGCAGCACCAGCCCCTCGCGCCAGGAGCAGAACTGGATGACCTCGGCACCGCCGCGCAGCAGCTCGCCGGCCGGGCCGGTGTTGTAGTCGCCGTCGGTGTCGCGCAGGTGCGCGCCCGCCACGTGCACCAGCCCGTCGGCTGCCAGCCGCAGCGCCTCGCTGCTGCCGCACGGCCACCAGGCGAAGGCCACCGGCGGGTCGAGCAGGGCGAGCGGTGCCTCGATCAGCGGCAGCGCCGGGTCGCAGCCGGCCACGAGCAGGGTGGGCCGCGGCGGTCCGATCGGCCGGACCAGGCTGATGCCGGGCCGGCCGGGACCGCGGGTCCTCGGGGGCGGCGCGGCCGCCGGCGGGCAGGAACCCGGCCCGGGTGGCGGTCGCGCCGGTCAGCGGCAGGGCCACCAGCCGGTCCCCCACCGGCGCCAGGGCGACCCGCCCGCCCGCGCGCGGCAGCGGGGCCACCGGGCTGACCGCGGTCAGGGGCGCGGGGCTGCCCGGCCCGAACAGTTCCTCGACCGTCATTCCCAGCGCATGGGCCAGCGCCAGCGCGACCCGCAGCGACGGGTCAGACACACCGGACTCGACGGCCGAGACCGCCTGCCGCGAGATCCCCGCCATCCCGGCCAGCTGCTGCTGGGAGAAACCGCGGGCCTGCCGGGCGAGCCGCAGCCCGGTCCCGCTGCCGCCTGGCGACCCGCCCCGGCCGGCCCGGCCGCGCCCGGCCGCCGCTCCTGTGCCCGTGCCGCCTGTGCCTGTGCCGCCGGCGGCGCTGCCCTCGTTCATGCGCCCGCCTGGACAGGCCAGCTGGCCAGCCGTACCGCGCTGCCGTCCGGGCCGAAGCACGGCGGGTCCAGGGCGGTCACCACGAGCTCCGCGTCGGCGGCGGCCGGCTGGTCAGTCAGGTGGCAGGTGAGCTCCGCTGACCCGACGCGCAGGTCCGCCTCCCAGGCCGGCCCGGCTGGCCGGCCACCGCGGACAATGCCGGTCAGCACGATGCCGCGATCCGGGTGCGCGCCGCTGGCCACCCGGTCCGGGTGCACCCCGGCCACGATGCCGCCGCCGTCCCGGCTGGCCCCGGCCGCCCCGGAGCCCTGGTCCGGCCGGACCGGCACGAACCCCAGGTAGCCGGTCAGCTCGGCGACCCGGCGCGAGGCCGGGCGCAGCACCACCTCGCGCGGCGAGCCCTCCTGGAGCAGCAGGCCCCGGTCGATGATGGCCAGCCGGCTGGCGAAGGCCTGCGCCTCGGCGAGCTCGTGCGCGACCAGGATCGCCGGGATCTCGCGCTCGGTGACCAGCCGGACAACCAGTTCGGTCAGCGTCCGGCGCAGGCCGGCGTCCAGCCCGTTATAGGGCTCGTCCAGCAGCAGCGCGTCGCAGTGCGACAGCAGCAGCCGGCCCAGCGCCACCCGGTGGGCCTGGCCGCCAGACAGCCCGGCGGGCATCGCGCTCAGCAGCCCGGTCAGCCCCAGCACCTCGGCCAGCGCGGCCAGCTCAGCGGCGGAGGCGTCCGCGGCCGGCGCATACGCCAGGTTGCGCCGCACCGACAGGTGCGGGAACAGGGCCGGGTCCTGGCGCAGCAGGCCGGTGCGGCGCTGCCATGGCGGCACGGCGCGCGCGGGCCGCGTGGTCGAGGTCAGCACTCGCCCGGCGAGCTCTACCCGGCCGCGGCGCGGCGGCACCAGCCCGGCAATCGTCTCCAGCAGCGTGGTCTTGCCCGCGCCGGAGGGGCCGAACAGGGCCAGCCGCTCCCCCGGTGCCACGCGGATGGCCGCGCGCACCGAGAAGTCGCGCCGGTCAACCTCGACGTCGGCGTCGAGCACGGGCGCTCCAGATGTAGGCGGCCAGCGGCAGCGGCAGCGCGACCACGAGCAGGACCAGGGCAAACGGCAGCGCAGACGGCAGGCCAGTTTCCTCCAGCGTCGTCCAGATCTGCAACGGCAGCCCGAACGGGTGATAGGCGACGATCACCACCGCGCCGAAGGCGCCCATCGCCCGCGCCCAGGCCACCGCCATCGCCATCGCCAGTCCCGGCGCGGCCAGCGGCAGGGTGACCCGCCGGAACACCCGCAGCGGCCGGTCCCCGAGCAGCGCCGCCTGCTGCTGCATGCTCTCGTCGACCCCGGCGAACGCGGCCTGCGCGCCGAGTACGTAGTAGGGGGCCGACTCATAGACCTCGGCGACGACCAGGGCGAAGAAGGTGTTGGTCGCGGACAGGTTCAGGTGCCCGAGGGCCTCGCCGATCGGCGTGAATGGCCCGACCATGAAGATCAGCAGCAGCCCGATCACCAGCGGGGGCAGCAGCAGGCTGCACAGCACGCCGGCTTCCCAGACTCGCGGCAGCGGCAGCGTGCCCTTCGCCAGCCGCCACGCCAGCGGGGTGCCTGCCAGCAGCAGGACCGCCAGCGTGACCCCGCCCGCCTCCAGCGACGTGATCAGCGGATCCCAGGCACCGGGTGCGGACAGCGAGGTGCTGATCTCATGCCAGGACAGGTGGGTCAGCAGCGCGATGACCGGGCCGAGCAGGGCGATCCAGATCACCAGCGTGGCGGCCAGGGAGGCGGCGGCCGAGACCGTGCGCAGGCCCCCCGGGCCGGCCAGGCCCAGGAACTGGCCAGTCGGCTGGCGCCCCGGGGGCAGATCCCCCGGGGCGCCGCCGGCACTGGATGTGGGGCTAGCCGCCCAGCTCACTCTGCACCGAGGCGGGAACGTTCGAGCCGGTCACCGTGGGCTTCAGCAGCGTGTAGCCACCCTGCTGCTGGTGCAGCGCCAGGCCGGCCTGGGACAGCACGTAGGCCACCCACTTGATGCCATTCGGGCTGTTGTTGATCGCGGTGATGTCGATCGTCAGCGGCGACCCGGTCTTGGTCGTCTGGCCGGCGGTGGTGGTAATGGAGATGGAGGCCTTCTTGTACTGGGCCGCGTCCGCCGCGTCGCCGAGGTTGATGTCCGAGGGCAGCGTGATGTAGTCCAGGTGCAGCTGCTTGGCCTGGGACAGGTACGCGCTGGCCGCGTCCAGCTGACCGGACTGCAGCGTGGAATCCAGCGACGCTTCCTCGAAGATCTGCGACGATTTAGCGGAGTTTACCGGCGAGCCGATGATCTTGCTCACCGTGTTCGCCGGCAGGTGGTACTTCTTGGCCGCCAGCTGCAGCATGAAGATGAAGGCGCGGCCCTGCGGGTCGGTGTTGGGGTCGGTCCGGCCGAGCTTGAAGCCGGGCTTCTCCATCAGCGCGAACAGGTTCCTGACCGGCTCCTTGCCGCTGGCAATGGCCTTGAACTGGCTGGCGTACTTGCTGTGCGGGCTGTAGGCCAGCACGATCGACGTCGTCGCGTACTGCACGTACCACGAGGTGAACTTCGGCACCAGCTCCGCGATGGACGCCCCGCCGACCGACTCGAACGCGTCCGGGGTGATCTCCTTCGACGCGATCTCCGCCTCCAGCCCGTCCGAGGGGCCGGCCCGGCCGGTGTACTTCAGCCCGGTGGCCTTCTCGAACGCCGGGCCGACGACCTTCTCGTTCAGGTACACCAGCGATGCCGCGTAGGCGATGGACGCCGTACCGCTGCTGGCGGTGCCGGTGCTGGGGCTGCTGCTCGCGCTGGAGCCAGAGCCGCCCGAAGATGAGGAGCTGCCGCAGCCAGCCGCGGCGAGCCCCATGCAAGTGATAGCGACCAGCGCGCCCAGGCGCGCGCCGTGCTTTCTCGTGAGGGCCAACATTCCTCGAATGTAGCCATTGTCAGTTGCGCGGCGCAATGACACTAGACATGTCGTGACCTTCCCTTGACATCGGTTTGCGGCGCCATTTCCGCTACGCCAGATCGGAAATGGTGCCATTTCCGGCACGCACGGCCAGGCCGGCACACAGCGCCACCGATGCACAGCACCGGCCGACGCCGGCCTTCAGCCCGCATTCAGGCGGCACGGCTTGGATAGTCCGGCAACTGAACGCGCCGGGGCGGCTTACGATGGTCTGCGCGTCCGGGATGCCGGTTCCGCCGCACCGCGGCAGGCACGAGCATCTTCCAGCGGCCGGCCTGACCCGCGAACTCAGGCCCGGCGCGTGACGTTGTGCAGGCTAGAGACTTCCCACGGACAAGGGCAGGACAGGCATGGGTAAGGCGGAGCGGAACCGGCGGGAAAGCGCCCGGGAGAAGATCGCCGCGCAGCAGGCGGCGGCCCGGAAGGCCGAGAACCGCAAGCGGGCGCTCCTCGCTGGCGGCACGGTGTTCCTGGTGATCGCCATCGTCGCCGTGTTCCTCGTCATCAAGACCGCGGGCTCGCCGGCCAAGGCGACCGCGACACGGGCCACGCAGCCGGCCACCGTGGTGAAGCAGATCACCAGCGTCCCGGACACGGCGCTGGCCTCGGTGGGCGTCGGCAGCACGTACCAGAACGCTGTCCAGACCATCAAGGACAGCACTGCCGTGGCGACCCAGAACGGCAAGCCGCTCATCACCTACGTGGGTGCTGAGTACTGCCCGTACTGCGCCGCCGAGCGGTGGGCCCTCACGGTGGCCCTGAGCAAGTTCGGGACCTTCCGCAACCTGGGGTTCATCCACTCCGCGCCGGCCCCGGAAGTCGACCCCAGCACGCCCACCCTGACGTTCTACAAGTCCAGCTACACCAGCAACTACATCGTGTTCGACCCGACCGAGGCGCAGACGGTCACCCACGCCACGCTGGAGAAGACGACCAAGCAGCAGAACGACCTGATGGCCAAGTACGACGCGCCGCCGTACGTGCCGTCGTCGTCCTATGACGGGTCGTTCCCGTTCGTCGACTTCGCCAACAAGTACGTCATCAACGGCGCCAGCTATGACCCGGCCGTGCTCAAGGGCCTGACCTGGGCCCAGGTCGCTGCGGCGCTCAAGGACCCGGGCAGCCCGGTGGCCAAGGGCGTGGACGGCGCCGCCAACCTGATCACGGCCGCCATCTGCAAGGCCACCGGCGGCAAGCCCGGTAACGTGTGCACCTCAGCCGGGGTGACCAAGGCGAACGGGGCGATCTGATGGCCAGCCAGCGCCAGGCCGGGGAAGCCGGCCCGCAGGCGGCAATGCCTCCTCCGGCGGGACTGCTGCACCGCGGAGCAAGGCTGAGGCCGGCAAGGCCCAGGCCCGCGCCGCCGCCCAGGCCCGCGCCGCGCAGGCCGCCCGGCCCGCCAGGCGCCGGGAAGGCAGCCGCCCCGGCCGAGGCTGCCGCCGGTCCGGAACTGCCGGCCGCTCCGCGCTGGCTGGTGTGGACGACCTGGATCCTGTCCCTGGCCGGCCTCGGCGTATCGGTCTACCTGACGATCGAGCACTTCAGCTCCAACAACCTGGCGCTGTGCCCGGAGTCCGCGACCTTCAACTGCACCAAGGTCACCACCAGCCCGGAGTCGATGGTCTTCGGGGTCCTCCCGGTGGCGGTCCTCGGCCTGGCCTTTTACGTCTTCCTCGCGGTAGCCAACTCCCCCTGGGGATGGCGCTGGGACACGATCCGGATCGGCGGCCTGAAACTGCCCTCGTTCCGGGCCGTGCGGGTCGCCTCGATGGTGATCGGCATCGGCTTCGTGCTCTACCTGGTCTACGTCGAACTGTTCCAGGTCGACTCGATCTGCCTGTACTGCACCAGCGTGCACATCATCACGTTCATCCTGTTCTGCCTGATTGTCTTCGATGCCACCTTCCGGCACGCCCCGCCCGCCGCTAACGCGCCGGTGCGCCGCCGGTAACCAAGGCCGGCCGACCCGGATGGGATAATCGCGCCAATGAGCAAGGCACAGCGAAACCGCCAGGAAAGCGTCCGGCAGCGGATCGCGGCCCAGCAGGCCGCAGCCAAGCGCGCGGAGACGCGGCGGCGGCTGATCCTGGGCGGCGGAGTGATCGTGGTCGTCCTCGCCGTGGCGATCGTCCTGATCGTGCTCAAGGTGGGCTCGGGATCGAGCCCGAGCAAGAACACCGCCGAGCCGGTCGGCGGGGTCGCCCTGCCTGCCAGCGTGACCCGGAACGTGACCACCGTCCCGGCCAGCGTGCTCAACTCCGTCGGGGCCGGCTCAGTCATCCCCAATGCCGTCACCAGCATCACCGGGCCGGCGCTGACCAGCAACGGCAAGCCGGAGATGCTCTACATCGGCGCCGAGTTCTGCCCCTACTGCGCGGCGATGCGCTGGTCCATGGCTGAGGCACTCAGCCGGTTCGGGACGCTGTCGACGCCGCTGAAGGGCATCCACTCCAGCTCCAGCGACGTCTTTCCCAGCACCGCCACCCTGACGTTCTACAAGACCAGTTACTCCAGCCCGTACCTGACCTTCACCCCGGTCGAGAACCAGACGGTCACGCACGCGCCGCTGCAGGCGCTGACGTCCCAGCAGAACGCGCTGTGGGCGAAGTACGAGCCCGTCGCCAGCCAGCGCGGTTACCCGTTCATCGATATCGGCAACAGGTACAAGCTCGGGGTTATCTACGACCCGGGCGTCCTGAAGGGCCTGACCTGGTCGCAGATCGCAGCCGACATGCACCAGGCCAGCAGCCCGGTGGCGCAGGGGATCAACGGGACGGCCAACGTCATCACCGCCGCGATCTGCAAGACCACCGGCGGCAAGCCGGGCAGCGTCTGCTCCGCCCCCGGTGTGCAGAAGGCCGCCAGTCACCTCTGACGGCTGACACATCCACGACATTTCCCTCGTCAGCTGCCGTTTCGCCCGGCCCTCGTTCCTGCCCTGGAGAAAATCCACTGGGCGCTGAACCATCCCTGCCTGCCGGACGTGCTGGAACAGAAGGCTGGAATCGCGGCACCGGGAGCGTGCCGTCGTTTGGTGTACCCGGAAGCTGCTTTGGGTGGACGGACTGATCGCCGATGACGACCGCACCGGATAGCTGGCGGGACCCCAGCGAGGCCGGTCTACGAGGGGGCGACCGGACCGCAGGCCGCCGGCTCGCGAGCCTGGCAGCCGCGTGCTGCCTGGCGGTACTCGCGGCAGGCTGCGGGATCAGTCATCCGGCGAGCCCGACCGGCCCGCCGGACCAGCAGGGCAGCACAGCGGCGACAACGGAGTCCCGCGCTGCTCTGCGGGTGATGGCCAGCAGGTACCTGGCGATCGCCCGGCCCGCCGACCGGCAGCTCGACCGGGCCAATGACGGCTACGCGGACGCCGAGCACAGCAACCTGGCCAGGGCGGCGGCTGATCTGCGGTCGGAGATCGCCACCGAGCGGCACTTCGATCGGCAGCTGCTGCGGCTGCCGTTCCCGTCGTCACTCGCGCCGGCCGCCCGGGCCCTGGTGCGCGCCAACCAGTCCCGCATCGAGCTGACCACCCGTCAGGCCAGGGCCATCTCACTGGGGCAGCTGCGCGCCCTCGATCACCAGCACAAGGCGGCGGACGCGGCCGTGGAGACCCAGGTCCGCGTCATCCGCAGCTTCCTGCGCCTCCCCCCGCCCGCCACCGGCTGAGTTATCCCGGGGGTTACCCCCGGACCGTGTTTACCCGGGGGATTACCCCCGGACCCCAGACCGGAGGCATCCCGCCCCCGGACCCCATGGGGGCCGGTAAGTTCCGGCCACCCTCCGGGGCGTCCGGAACTTACCGGCATTGTCCGGGCCTAGTGTCGTTGTGGCGGGCTTACTTCTTGTGGGTTTCGAACCAGACGATGGCGCTGGCGAAGGCCTTGGCCAGGCGCTTCTGGAACCAGGTGGCGCGCAGCAGCCGGGCGTCGGTCGAGTTCCGCATGTTGCCGCACTCGATGAGGATCTTGGGCTCGGTGGTGAGGTTGGTGCCGGCCAGGTCATCACGCTTGATGTAGCCGTTGTGCCCGTAGTAGTTGCTGATCGGCATGCTGGTGTGCTTCAGCAGCGCTCCGTGCACGTCCGCGCCGAACCGGTCCGATGACTTGATCACCTTGTTGTTCGGGCCGTCGGCCACCGGCTCCAGGACGGTGAAGCCGCGGCCAGAAGCCGGGCCGCCGTCGGCGTGGATGTCGATCGAGACGTTGGCGTGCGCGCGGTTCAGGATCTTGGACCTGGTGTTCACGCACGGGCCGAAGCCATGGTTGTTATTGCGTGTCATGACCACGCGGGCACCATCTTTGCGCAGGTCAGCACGCAGATAGGTGGCAACGTTGAAGTTGAACCGGGCCTCGGTGTAGCCGCTGTCGGTCTCGGTGCCGGTGGTGTCGCAGTCTTCGTACTCGCGGCCGTTCCACACCTGCTTGGCGAGCTTGCTGGGGAAGTCCTTGTTGTGGCCGTTGTGGCCGGGGTCGATGCCGATGATCTTGCCGGCCAGCGGCATGGCCGAGGCGGCCTGACCCGAGCCGCCGGAGCCGCCCGCGGCCGACCCTGAACCCCCGGACCCGGCCGCGCCGCCGGGGCTGCTGGAACTGCTGGCCGAGGCGGCTCCGCCGCTGGTGTCGGCAACATTCGCCGTCGCCGCAGCCGCGCCCGCATGGCTGTGCGGCGCACCGCAGGCGGTCACCGCCAGCCCCGCGGCCAGCACGCCGGCCAGCAGCGCGGTCCTGCGCCCGGCCGCCATCCCCCTGATACCTGCCGGCCCGGATCCCGGTGCCACGGCCGCCTCCGGCCGGGGGATTGCGGACCGGACTGTCTGCCGCCTGATACGTCGCATTTCCACACCGTAGCGGGCTGCCCGCGGGCCTCGCAGGGCGAACTGGGCAGCAACAGCTCGGATAGCCGGCCCGGCGCTGTCAGGTCACGAACCGGCCCAGGCCTCGCTGCGCTCCCACAGGATGCGGCCCAGGTCCGGAGTCGCCACGTCGCTTGGCTTGCGCTCGGCGCAGTTGTCGTAGAAGCGGCCTGTCTGCCCGCTGACCTGGGGCGAGGTGGCACAGTACAGCGAGGTCCTGGCGCCCTGCTCCGTGGTCAGCATGCGCGCGGTGAGCAGCGGCCGGACCGGCCACGGCACCTGCCGCCACATGTCGGACCCGACGACCCCGGGGTGCAGCGCGTAGGTCGAGACGCCCCGGCCTTCCAGGCGGCGGGCCAGTTCCTGGGTGAACAGCACGTTGCACAGCTTGGAGACCGCGTAGGCATGCACGCCCGTGACAGTCCGGGCCCGGCGCCGCAGCGCCGTGAAGTCAATGCCTTTGGCCTGGTAGTGGGCGTCGCTGGACACATTGACGATGCGGGCCGGGCCGCTGGCGGCGAGCAGGTCCAGCAGGGCCGTGGTGAGCGCGAAGTGACCCAGGTGGTTGACCCCGAAAGCGAGCTCGAAGCCGTCGCCGGTCAGGCCGTGCTTGCCGGCCACGCCCGCGTTGTTGATCAGCACGTGCAGCGGCTGCCCGGTCGCCAGGAACTCCTTGGCGCAGGCATGGACGGAACCCAGGTCGGCCAGGTCCAGCGGCAGATAGCTGACCTGAGCGTTCCCGGTGGCCGCGACGATGCTGGCCACGGCATGCGACCCCCTGGCCTCCGACCGGCACGCCACGAAGACCCGCCCGCCGCGGCGAGCCAGCTCGGTGGCCGTAGCCAGGCCGATTCCGGTGTTGCCGCCAGTGATCAGGAAGGTCCGCCCGGATTCGTCACCCATCGTCGTCCTCCTCATGCACGCGGCGGCACGCAGGACAGTACCGGCCCCGGGGGTCAGGCCGGAAGCCTCAGGATTGTGTCAGTCCGGACATCCGGGGTACCACAGGCCCGGAGCGGTCGTAAGGGCCGCATAGTCTCGAAAGCTGACAGAACCCCGCAGTGGCTCAGCGCGCCTTGCCCCGCCGCTGGCAGGCCGACAGACAGGAGGACTATGAGCGGGCGGCGACTAGATGTCTCCGCAGTCCAGGCAGTATCGAGCATGCTGGCGGCCATCACCGGAGCGATCGCGGCGTCCGGTCTCGGCATTGCCGGCACGCTGGTCGGCGCCGCCTTCATGAGCCTGGCCTCGACCGTCGGCGCCGCGGTGTACCGGCACTACATCTCCCGCAGCAACGAGCGCCTGCGCGCGGCGGCCGCCAGCCTCGCGCCGAAGGCCAGCGGCAGCGTCGTAGCCGCCGCCCTCGTGCGCCACCACCAGGCTCCGGGAGCCGGCTTCCGGGACCGCCGGCTCCCTGAGCAGCTCCGGGGACGGCGGCCGGATCCTCGCCGGGCAGCGCGACGCCGGAAGCCGGAACTGCGCCCGCCATGCCGGACTGGGCCTACGCGGCCGACGCTGCCGGGACCACCGTCATGCCGTCGGTCGCGGGCCGGCCCGCCAGCCCGCAGCCCGGCAGCGCGGGCACCGGGAACGGACGCGCCCGGCCCGGCTGGGGGAATCCCGCCGAAGCTGATGGCAGCGATCCCGCGGCCACCCGCGACCTGCAGCGCGATGACCGGACCCGGCCCCGTCCGGCAGACGGCTGATCCGGGCGACGACGTCACCCGGACGTGGTTCCGCGACACCGCGCCCGGTAACGGGTCCCGGTCCGGAGCACACGCGGACACCGCCGCCGCCGTCACCAGGGCAGATAGCACCGGCGCGGCCGGACCCGGCACCGCTGCCACCGGTGACCCGGTGCGCGGCTCTGCTGACCACGGTCCGGATCACCCCGGCACGAGCGCGGGCCCGCGGCCTGCCGGGCGGGCGGCGGCGCTGGCTGATTTCCGTTCTCGCCGCGGTGGGCGTTTTCGTGATCGCGATGGGCGCCGTGACCGCGATCGAGGCGATCGCCGGCAAGCCGCTGGAGAGCGTGGTCTGGCACAAGAAGGGCTCGGGGACGACGGTCGGCGGCCTGGTGGACGGGCCGGCGGCCCATCCCCGGCACAGCAAGCCAGCCCCGACCAGCACGCCCAGCGCGCCGGCCAGTCCGAGCAGCACGCCGGCGACCACTCCCCCGGCCACCCCCACGCCGACCCCATCCGGCAGCGGCTCGGCAGCCCCGAGCCCGACTCCGAGCAGCGGCGCCCCGGCCAGCCCCGCGCCTACCGGATCGGGCGCGGCGGGCTGACCGGCGAGGGCCGGCGGCCCGGCCCGGCAGGCCGGACGCGGGCGCGGGCGGCGGTTCTGCGGGCCTACCGGCGGACGTTGCCGCCCGCCCACGTCATCATCTGGTAGACGGTCATAGCGCCGCCGCACTGCCCGTTCGTGCGGCGCAGGACGCCACGGATCTTCATGGTGAAGCCGCCGGATCCGCTGATCCCCGAGAACGCGCCGGTGCCGTGGCTGAGACTGAACGTGCCGTGGATCGTCTCGCGGATCAGGCAGTTGCGGGTCGGCAGCGGGAGCGACTGCCGGGTGATGTGCCGGGCCATCCGGAACCCGCCGCTGCGGAAGACAACCCGGTCCGTAGAGCGCAGGCTGACTACCTTGCCGGGCACCACGTAGCCGCCCGCGACGAAGCCGCCGGTGGCCAGGAGACTCTGCCGGCGCGACGAGGTCGCGGTGCTGATGATCCGGAACTCCTCGTGCTTAGCGGCGGCGGGCACGGCAGCGGCGGCTGCCGGATGCTGGCGAGCCAGCCGGTGGCGGCGCGGCCCGCGGCCTGCGGGCTGGCCTGGGCGGCGGTCAGCGTGACGCCGCCCACCAGCGCGGCGGACGAGGCCAGGGTGATCGCGGCGGCTAGCGCTCGGCGCATGTGAATCCCCTCCACGGTTAGTCCTCAGGTACCGGTGAGCTTCACCAGAACTGGCGGGCGCAGGCCGCGGCGGCGGCACCCGCGATGACCAGCAGGGCAAAGCCGTCGAACGTGCGCCAGTACATCGAGACCAGCACGAGCCGCATCGGGTCGAGGGCGGCCCCCGGCCGGGCATCGCGCAGCAGCGCCAGCGCCCGCCCGGTGCCGTGCGCCAGGCCGATCGCGGCGGCGAGCACGACGGCGGCGCGCACTCCCCCCGCGGCGGCCACCGCAGCCGGCAGCAGCCCGAAGCCGGCGTACGGATTGCGGGTGAGAAAGCCCGGCCCGAGGATCGTGCCCCACACCAGCAGCCTCCGCCGGGCGGAGGTCCCGACCACCATGGTCTGCGGCACCTGCCACCGGGTCCCCGGCGCCGGAAGCCAGCGCTGGCCGGCGACCTCGGTCAGCCCGTAGCCGGCGGCATACGCCGCGGCGAGCAGCAGCGCCGGCCGGGCCAGCGGCAGCGCGCCGAGGCCCGCGCCAGCACAGTCCAGACCACGACGGCGGACAGGGCGTAGGCACTCACCGCCAGCGCGGCCCGGCTGAGCCTCCCGACCGGAAGGCCGGCGGCCAGCGAGGCCGCTGAGTTCGCGCCTCAAGGCGAGTACGCCTTGGAAAAGCCGTTCGCCCCGGCCAGCAGCACGGCCAGGACGGCCACGACGGTGCCCGCGCCAGAAGCAGTCAGCCCCGCGGCACCCGGCCGGACTGGCCCGGGACCGGAGACCAGCAGCCCGAGGCCCGCGCCGCCCGCGACCGCGGCAGTCCCGGCCGCGGCGGTCAGCGCCCGGCGGGCCAGGCCCGGCTGCCCGGCCAGCGGCGCGGTCAATGCGCGCCTGCCTCCGCGTGCGCTGCGGACTGCACCCGCTGCTGCTCGCCGCGCAGGTCGGTCACTGTCTTGCACCGGCAGCAGACGCACTGGCTCAGGCAGGTGCACCAGCCCTGGCAGCCGCTCTTGCCGATGCAGTCGTAGCAGACCTTGTAGCCGTAGCCATTGCCCATGTTCATGCACGCGATCCAGGTCCCGTTCGGCCACTCGCAGCGGTAGCCCTGGTTGTTGAAGCAGCTGCTGGTGACCGAGCCCTTGCACAGGTGATAGCCGGGCGGGCAGCCCGTGCCCGGGCAGCCCGAGCAGCGCCGCGTCGGGCCGCAGTGGCACACCTGCGCTGCCTCGGCCGGCCGCTGGCCGAGGGACAGCGCGGCGAGCCCGGCGGTCCCGCCGACGATGGCGCCGCGCAGCGCATCCCGGCGGCTCAGCCTCCTGGCCGCGCGCTCGGCGACGCTGCCGATCCGGGCGTCCAGGCGTGTACCCCAGCGCGTCCACCCCATGAGCGCGATCTCCCTTCTGGCGTCCGCCCGCCGCTCGCGCGGCCGGCGGTCCTGCGGTCCTGCGGTCGTTCAGTCAGCTGGCCGGCGGTCCAGGCCGCCGCCCGCGGCCGGCGCGGCAGTCAGTCCGGTCACCGGGAGCAGGTCCGGCGGCGCGGGCAGCAGGCAGGCCTGCCGGTAGGCACGCACCTCGGCCAGCCGGACGGCCGTGCCCGCCGCTCGCGCGACGCCCTCGGCGTCGATGGCGACCAGCAGCGGCGTGGCCGTGGCCCGGTAGGACTCCAGGTCATCGCGGTCCAGCGGGCGGCCGATCTCCAGGGTGGTGGCCCGGAACACGGCCGAGATCTGCAGGTAGCTCGGCGGATCGGAGGTCAGCAGCAGCACCCGGACATCGTCGAGGTCACCGGCCGCGCGCGCCTCGCCCAGCGCAGTCACCAGCTCCTCACAGGACGGGCAGGTCGGGTCGACGAACGCGATCAGGGCGGCCTGACCGCCGCCGGGCACGAAGGCGGCCACCCGGTCGCCGGAGGCGCTGCCGTCGCCGGGCAGTCGGGTGTAGTCGATCTGGCCTGGCCGGCTGCCGGGCGGCGGCCCGAGCTCGGCCGGCCGGGCCGACCGGCCCATGACCCGGCCGAGCTGCCGGTAGGCCGTGATCACCAGCAGGCCGAGCGCCAGCAGCAGGGCCCACTGCGCGTCGGCCAGGAACACCGGGATCCTCACGACATCACCTCCGGGAGCGCGTCGCGGCTCGCCGCCAGGGCCCTGGCGGCGGTACAGGCGGCGAAAGCGATCAGGCAGGCGCCGCCGAGCAGCAGCCCGCGGTCACCGGTGCTGAGCTGCACCGCCGCAGCGGGAACGCCGGCCAGAGCCAGGATGGCCAGGGCCGCGATCAGGCCCGCGCGGCCGATGCCCGCCCGGTCGAAGCGGCGCTGGGACAAGGCGCCGAAGCAGCGGCACGAGCGGCCGCGGTGGAAGGCGTACCCGGCCACCGACACCGCCGCGAACACGCACCCGGCAGCCAGCACAGCCGGGTTGACCCAGCCCAGCGCGGGACAGGTCAGGCTGACCGTGCCCAGGGCCAGCTCGCCGGCGGCAACCGCCAGGGCCAGCCGGCGCAGCAGCGGCAGCGCGGCTGCCGAGCCAGCCAGGCGGCGCGGGGTGAACAGCCGCAGCGCCGCGGCGAAGCCGGCGAGGTCAGCCAGCTTGGCGCCGCCGGCCACCAGCAGCATGACGGCGAGGACCGCCTTGGCTCCCAGGACCAGGACCGCGCCCGCGCCGGTGACCAGCACGGCTACACCCCCGCCCGGGCGAGGCGGCGGCGCGGCCACCGTGGCGCGGGGATCTCGGCGGGGTCGACCGGGATACCCGCGAGCTGGCGCAGCTTGGCGACCTGCCAGTCGTGGTTGACCAGGCTGGAGGCCCGCACCAGGCCGCCGGAATCGACGAAGATCGCGAACGGGCCGACCCGCACGTTGTAGTCGGCATACAGGGCCGGCGTCCCGGTTAGCACCGGCACGCCGTCCAGGCCCAGCATCGCCAGCAGCGGGCCGGCCAGCTCGTTGCGCTGGCGGAGCAGCACGACGGTCTCCAGTGCGGGGTCCGCCGCGATCAGCTCGCGCAGTCCGTCCAGCACGGACGGGAACGACTTCAGGGAGTGGTCGGCGAAGACGACCAGCTGCAGCGGCCGGGACGGCGGCGAGGTATGCCGGACGCCGGAAGCGTCGGCCAGCGCCCAGGCCGGCGCGCGCTGGCCGCGGGCCAGCCCGTCATGTTCCAGCGCCTCGGGACCGGACAGGTAGACCTGCGCGGTGCCGAGGATGACCAGCACGGCCGCCGCGCACAAGATCGCGGCTATCACGACGAACGTGATAGCGCCCGTCATCCCGGCCACGCCGGATAGCCAGGTCCCCACCCCATGCCCAGAAACAACCACCTGCCCTGACGAAGGTCAAGAGGGGCGCATCAGGCGCGTGTTTTATGCGAGAACACACAGATCCGGGCGAGCCGGGCACTGATGTCACTAAGGTAGTCGGCGGAGCGGGCGAGCCGGGTCGGCTGGCGGCACTGCTGGTGACGCCAGCCTGAGCCATGACTACTCGTCCAGTACGTGCTGGCGAACGAGGGACCCAGATGCCATCCCAGCCAGAGTGGCGCCGTGGGCGCCCGCAGGACCGCGAGTGGACCCCCGCCGAGGACTGGCGGGACAGCTCAGCGGGCGGCAGCCCCTTCGGCGGGCGACCCTATGTCGACGGCCAGACCTACCGTGATCCGCAGTCCAGCGCCCGACGGCACCCGGCCCTACGGCGACCAGCAGCCCTACGGCGACCCCCGGCCCTACGGCGACCAGCAGCCCTATCGCGATCCGCAGTCCTACGGTGACACCCGAGCGCCTTTCGGCAACGCCGCCTACCCGGACCGGTCGGGCACCTGGTATCCGGGCGACGACGGCACCAGCCTGCTCGGTGACACGCGGCTGACGGCCGGTGTCCCCGGCGGCGCCCAGTTTGGTGATGCCCCGTTTCCCGGCGACCCCCGCCGCGGTCAGGCCGGCCCGGCCGGTCCTGGCCCGGGTGGCCCTGGCCGCGGCGGGCGGCCCGGCCGGCGGTGGCCGCGGATCGGCCTGAGCATCGCGGCCGTGGCACTGGTGGTGGCCGGCCTCGGCGCCTACGGCGTGGCGCGGATGCACCACAGTTCCGCGCTGACAGCCGTGCAGGACTCGGCGGGCGGGCCGTGCGCGAGTCAGGGCCAGGGCAGCGGCGCGGCGCAGCCGTGCCCGGCCGGCGGGGCTGCGGGCAGCGGTGCGGCGACCTCCCCGGCGGCATCGGCCAGCGCCTCGGCCAAGGCCCGGCACCACAAGAAGCACCGCCAGCACAAGGCGACGCCCACCCCGACTCCCACACCGACCCACACGGCCGCGCCGAGGCCGCATCCGTCCCCGTCCAGCAGCGCCCCCTCAGGCACCTCATCAGGGTCGGCAGCGACCCAGGTGCTGGACCTCATCAACTCCGCTCGCGCGCAGGCCGGCCTTCCCGGCTACACGATGAGCTCCGGGCTGGACACCAGTTCCCGCCGGCACACCATGGTGATGGCCGGCGGCTGCGGGCTGTCACACCAGTGCCCGGGCGAGGCATCGCTGGGCGACCGGCTGACCGCGGCCGGCGTGCAGTGGACAGCGGCCGGAGAGAACATCGGCGAGGGCGGCCCGGAGCCGGACAGCTCGGCGGACATCGCCAAGATGGCGGTCGGCCTCACGCAAAGCATGCTGGCTGAGAAGCCGCCGGACGATGGCCACCGGCTGAACATCCTGAGCTCGTCCTTCCACCACGTCGGAATCTACGTATTCCGCGATTCCCACGGAACCGTCTGGATGACCCAGGACTTTTCCAATTAGCCCGCTCGCCTGCGGGATGCCCTGGTGGCGCCGTCTTCCCTCGTCGCAAGCTCCTCAGTCCAGACGGCGCCGGGCATCCCTCCGGCTCGCTCGCCCGGGGCCGCTGGCGCGGCCCGGGGAGCCTGGGTGACTGCCCGTGCCCTGGGCGGCCTGCCCTTCTGACGAAGTCTGCGGGGTGGCTGCCACACCTGGGCGTGCTACAGGGCAAGATGTGACGGTGACTTCGGACACCGGATCCGCGACCGCCGGGCCCTCGGCTGTCCCGCCGGAGCCGCAGGCGGTGGCGTCCCCGCTGACGCGGGCCGCCATCTTCCTGGTAGCTGTTGCCGAACCCGGCGAAGCCGCGCTGGACCAGATCCGGGCGCTGTGCGGGGATATGGCCGGCCTCGTCCGCGCGGTGGGCTTCCGCGGCGACGACGACCTGTTCCTGACCTGCGTGACCGGAGTGGGCGACCGGCTGTGGCGGCGGCTGGTGCCTGGATCTCCGGCGCCCGCGGGGCTGCACCCGTTCGCCGAGCTGGCGGCCGGCCCCGGCACGCCGTGAGCACGGCCGGCGACCTGCTCTTCCACATCCGCTCGGCGCGGATGGACCTGTGCTTCGAGCTGGCCGCGCTGATCACCGGACGGCTGCGCGGCGCCGCGTCGATCGTCGATGAGACGCACGGCTTTCGCTACTTCGACAACCGGGACCTGCTCGGCTTCGTCGACGGGACCGAGAACCCGCAGGGGCCGGCCGTCGACCGGGCTACCCTCATCGGCGCCGAGGACCCGCAGTTCGCCGGCGGCAGCTACGTGATCGTGCAGAAGTACCTGCACGACCTGGATGCCTGGAACGCGCTGCCGGTCGAGCAGCAGGAGCTGGTCATCGGCCGGAGAAAGCTCAGCGACGTCGAGCTGACCGACGACGTGAAGCCCTCGTCCGCGCACAACGCGCTGACCTCGATCACCGGCGCCGACGGCGAGGAAATCCAGATCCTGCGGGACAACATGCCGTTCGGCACGCTGGGCACCGCGGAGTTCGGGACCTACTTCATCGGCTACGCGCGCTCGCCGGAGCCGACCGAGCAGATGCTGCGCAACATGTTTCTCGGGGATCCGCCCGGCAATTATGACCGGATCCTGGACTTCAGCCGCGCCGTCACCGGCACGCTGTTCTTCGTGCCGTCGCAGGACGTGCTGGAAGACCTGGCCGACGACCCGGCCGATGACGCCGGGGACCAGGCCAGCTCTGCCCGGCCGGATGACACGGAACCCGCACCCGACCAACCCGACGCTGGCCGCAGCGGGTCGCTGCAGATCGGCAGCTTGAGAGGAGCATCCTCGGATGAATAACCTGCATCGCGAGCTCGCGCCGGTCTCCGACGCCGCCTGGGCCGAGATCGGCGAGGAGGCGGCCAGGACCTTCAAGCGATACCTCGCGGGCCGCCGGGTGGTGGACGTGGCAGGCCCGGCCGGCGAGCAGCTGTCGGCGGTGGGCACCGGGCACATCCGGGAGATAGCGGCACCCGGTGACGGCGTCGAGGCGCGGCAGCGGCACGTCCTGTCGGTCGTGGAACTGCGGGTGCCCTTCTCGCTGGACCGCGAGCAGGTCGACGACGTGGCGCGGGGCTCGCGCGACTCGGACTGGCAGCCGGTCAAGGACGCCGCGCGGCTGCTGGCCTTCGCCGAGGACCGGGCCATCTTCGACGGCTACGCCGCCGCCGACATTGACGGGATCCGGCCGGGAGCGAGCAATCCGTCGATCGCGCTGCCCGCGGGCGCCGGGGACTACCCCGACGCGATCGCCCAGGCCCTGAGCACGCTGCGCGAGGCCGGCGTCAACGGCCCGTACGCGCTCGTGCTCAGCGCGGAGGCCTTCACCGCGGCCAGCGAGACCACCGTGCACGGGTACCCGGTCATGGAGCACCTGCGCCGGATCATCAGCGAGGACATCATCTGGGCGCCCGCCCTCACCGGCGGCCTGGTGCTGAGCACCCGGGGCGGCGACTTCGAGCTGCAGCTGGGTACGGACGTCTCGATCGGCTACCTGTCGCACACCGACTCCAGCGTCCGGCTCTACCTCCAGGAGAGCCTGACCTTCCAGCTGCTGACAGCCGAGGCCGCCGTCCCGCTCACGCCGTCGGTCTAATCGACGGCTCTCCGCCTGGGAGTGAGCAAGCACAGGACAGTCCCGGCCGCCCGCCGGCCGGGACAATCCTGCCTCCGTCTTACTTCATGAGGGGCTTGCCGAGCGGCATCGGCTTACCGCCAGTGGCTGTCGACGCGGTGCCGAAGAAGATGTAAATGCCGACCGCGGCGAACAGGAATGCGACCGCCCCGCCAGCCTTCAGCCAGTTATCCGACACCTGAATCACGCCGATCAGGACGCAGATCAGGGCTGCGTCGACCAGGGCCAGGACGGCGGTAAATGCCGCTGCCAGCCGCAGTGTGGCCAGGGTCAGCATGGTCATGATCACGATCCACGCGGTCAGGAAGAGTTCCTGGGTGGCCTTGGCGTCGGCCAGGCCGATGCCGAACCAGTTGTGGGTCAGTCCCAGGATCAAGAATGCATAGCTCAGCCAGAACCCGCCGAATACCCCCAGAACGAGCGCGACGGCCGACTGGCCGAGGCCAGCCGCCCAGAATGTCGAGACCAGCAGCCCCAGGGCCGTCGCGGCCAGGATGATCGGCAGCGACGCCCCGACGCCGAGCGGCGAGACGAACCCGATGAGCACCATCCCGAGGGCTACGGATCCCACGATGAAGCTGGGCAGGCCCAGGGACAGCGGGTCCCCGGCGAGCGGCCCCGTGACCTCCGGGGTGGCCTCGGCCTCTACGGCGGCCCGCTGGCTCTCCGCAGGACGCTGGCGGGCCTCGGGCGGGCCCTGCTGGGCCGGCACCGACGTGTGTCTCGCCTCAGCCTCCTGATAGCCGGGCGAGCTTGACTGCGCAGAACCAGAACCTGCTGATGCAGTCATCTGCTGCTCCTTCGCTTAGATTGCGAAGCCCCCTGCTTTTAATCGGGCTAGTACTGACACCCTTTGCCGCTCACGGCCCAGAACCGCTCTCAAATTGAGGCACTCCGGCTCGGTGCATTCCGTCCGGCAGTTCAGCTAGCCGGAATAACAATCCCGTATTCATGTATTTTTCGGTAAATAGTGGCGCGCGACATTCCCAGGGACTCAGCCGCCTTGGCCTTGTTGCCCTCGGTATCCAGCAGCGCCTGCACGATCGCGTCGCGCTCCATCGCCTCCAGCGGGCTGAGCAGCCGGCGGCTGACCGTCCAGCACTCCGGCGGCAGGTCCCGCGGCTGGATCGCGCCGACCCGGCGGCGCTGCACGATTTTCCGCATGACCTGCCACAGCTGCTCGACGTTGCCCGGCCAGCTGGCCCGGACCAGCAGCTTGGTGGCCTCCGGGGAGCAGGTCAGCCGGGCGTGCTGGCTCAGCTTGCCCAGGAAGAACGTGGTCAGCTCGGGCAGGTCCTCAACGTGATGGCGCAGCGGCGGCAGCTCCACCGTACTGGGGAACAGGCGCAGCAGCTCGGCCTGGTGGGCCGCGCCGGACTCGCGGGTCCGGGTCACCGCCACCCACAGCTGGCCAGGCTTGGCCGCCGCCCGGGCCTCGGCCAGCGCGCCGGCCAGGATGTGCAGCTGGCGCGGCCCGAGCTTGTCGACATGGCGGATGACCAGGCCGCCGCCGGCATCGTCCAGCAGCGCAGCGCGGGCCTGCGGCAGCCAGTCCCCCGAGCCCGCCTCAACGGCGTCCAGTACCTCGAACCGGGCGGCCGGGTTGCGCCGCTGGTGCACCGCGCGGGCCAGCGCCAGCTTGCCGACGCCCGCCTCGCCCTCCAGGACCAGCCACTCGCCGGCCTCGTTGATGTCCTGCACCTGCTGGCAGGCGCGCAGCCACAGCGCCCCGGTGCCGACCACGCCGGGCAGGAACATCCGCGCCGGGACCGCCGAGTCGGCGGCCGGGCGGCGGGTCGCCTCCAGCAGCCGGACATGCACCACGCCGCCGTGCCCGCTGCCCATCGTGGCGCGGGTGGGACGGCAGTGCAGCCGGGCCGTCATGCCGGTCGGCAGCTCGACCTCCACCGCGCCGGACCGGCCGCCGGCCAGCGCCTCGCCAGCGTGCCCGAGCAGCACCACCTGGTCGCCGGGGTCGAGCACCTGGCGAGCGTGGTCGTTCATCATCACGATGTCGTCATTGAGCGCCAGCACGATGCCGTTGGTCCGGCGGCAGGCGCGCAGGTACTCCTGCAGCAACTCCAGCTCCTGAGCGCTGGAGTCGGCCAGCAGGGCCTGGGTGATCTGGTCGGCGGTGGTCTTGACCAGGGCGATGAGCAGCGGGTCAGCGTTGCGCCGCCAGCAGGTCAGGTCGACCGCGCCGACCACTTTGCCGGAAATCGGGTGATGAATGGGCACTCCGGCGCAGGCCAGGTCCTCCAGGTGCTCGGCGTAGTGCTCGTGCCCGAACACATGCGCGGGCTGGCCGCCCTCCAGGGCCGTGCCGATGCCGTTGGTGCCGACGAACTCCTCGGCGTAGCTGAACCCCGGCGCCAGCTTGACGCCGTCCAGGTGCCGCTCCAGGTCGTGGTCGGCGGTCAGCCGGGACAGGACGACGCCGGACGAGTCGGTGAGGATGACGCTGATCGGCTGGCCTTCGAGGTTCTCCCGCAGGTGGCGCAGGATCGGCATGGCGCTGCGGGTCAGCGGCGTGTCCAGGTTCGGATCGCGGATGTAGGACAGCTCGATCTTGTCGGCGGGGACATTCCACTGCCGGGATCTCCACCAGGAGGCCAGGATCGGCTCGCGCACCTGCTGGGGCTCGACCGCGTCCCTGGTCAGGAATCGCTCTCTGGTTCGGGCCAGCCGGTCGCTACCCATGCGCACGTCCGCTGCGGGACGACATGGCGCCTCCTGCCTCCCGCGCCCAGCGGGCCCGGCCAGTGCCCGCGAGAGCCGGGTTCGAGGCGGTCAGTTCGGAGTACGGCCTAGTCCCACCATAAGCGCGGTGGCAAGGCCCTATGTCTCATGTTGAGACCGCCAGGCCAGGCAGGCCAGCGTTTGATGCGAACCTTGCCTGCCTGGCAGGCTGGCAGGCAGCCCATCCACTCGCAGGATGCAGGAGGTGCCTGGTGTCCAGTCCCGTCCAGCCGCCCAGCGAGAGTTACAACCCGTGGAGCGTCGTTAACCTGGTATTTCACCACCTGGCCGCACAGGGCCTGCACCCAGTCCTGGGCGATCGCGGCGATCCGGGCGCGCCAGCGGCCGAGCTGCTGCGCGCGATGGGGATCGAGCCAGCCGCCGAGGGCAACCGGCGGTTCAAAGAGGATGTACGCGCGCAGCTGGACGAGCTGCGCGCCGCGGTGTTCGGCGAGGCCGGCGACCCCGGTCGCGAGTAACGCGCATCTTCCTGTTTGCCCAGCTAACTGCGGGAATGCCCGCCTTTTATCGCGCCCATTGTTTCGGGCGTGTTTCCGGGCTGTCTCATGTTGAGAGCGCCGATGCGGCTCAGCGGGGTTGGACTGGCCACGTGAGACGTTTCGGGCTGCCGCCGCCGCGTATGCGCCAACCCGGCTCCGGGCTGGCGTGTGACGCGCCGGCCTGTGACGCACCGGTACGGCGCAGGTACCGCAGGTACCAGGCTGGCCCGTCTCAGCCGACGCACGGAAGGGCAAGGGGTGGCACATGAGTCGCCAGAGTGTGGCAAAGGCACACCAGAAGATTCAGGAGCTCGCCTGGGAACCGCAGTATCACGAGCCGGTATCCCAGTACGGGACGGACTACTCATTCCAGAAGGCACAGAAGAAAGACCCGCTGAAGCAGGTTCTGCGGTCTTACTTCCCGATGCAGGAGGAGAAGGACCACCGCGTGTACGGCGCGCAGGACGGCGCCATCCGCGGCAACATGTTCCGCCAGGTCCAGGAGCGCTGGCTGGAGTGGCAGAAGCTGTTCCTGTCGATCATCCCGCTGCCGGAGATCTCCGCGGCGCGGGCGATGCCGCTGCTGTTCCGGACGGTCCCTAATCCCGAGCTGCATAACGGCCAGGCGATCCAGATGATCGACGAGGTCCGGCACTCGACGATCCAGCAGAACCTCAAGCGCCTGTACATGAACAACTACATCGACCCGGCCGGCTTCAACAACAGCCTCCGCAATTTCCAGAACGACTACTGCGGGACGATCGGCCGGCAGTTCGCTGAGGGGTTCATCACCGGCGACGCCATCACCGCGGCCAGCATCTACCTCACCATCGTGGCCGAGACGGCGTTCACCAACACGCTGTTCGTGGCCATGCCGGCTGAGGCCGCGGCCAACGGCGACTACCTGCTGCCGACGGTGTTCCACTCGGTGCAGTCGGATGAGTCCCGGCACATCTCCAACGGCTACGCGACGCTGCTGATGGCGCTGGCCGACGAGGGCAACCACCAGCTGCTCGAGCGCGACCTGCGCTACGCGTGGTGGAACAACCACCGCGTGGTGGACGCGGCCATCGGCACGTTCATCGAGTACGGCACCAAGGACCGGCGCAAGGACCGCGAGTCCTACGCCGAGATGTGGCGGCGGTGGATCTACGACGACTACTACCGCAGCTACCTCGTGCCGCTGGAGAAGTACGGCCTGACCATCCCGCACGACCTCATCGAGGAGTCGTGGAACCAGATCTGGAACAAGGGCTACGTGCACGAAGTGGCGCAGTTCTTTGCCACGGGCTGGCTGGCCAACTACTGGCGGATCGACGGCATGACCGACGAGGACTTCGAGTGGTTCGAGTACAAGTACCCGGGCTGGTATGACCGGTACGGCAAGTGGTGGGAGAACTACAACCGCCTGTCGATCCCGAACGGGCACCACCCGATCGTCGCCGAGGCCGTTGACTACGCGTACCCGCACCGGTGCTGGACCTGCATGGTCCCGTGCCTGGTCCGCGAGGACATGGTCATGGACGAGGTCGACGGCCAGGTCCGGACCTACTGCCACGAGGCCTGCCGGTGGACCGATGTCGAGGCGTTCCGGCCCACCTACCAGGGCCGCGAGACGCCCAACATGGGCCAGCTCATCGGCCACCGCGAGTGGGAGACCCTCTACCACGGCTGGAACTGGGCCGATGTGGTGAGCGACATGGGCTACGTCCGCGATGACGGCAAGACCATGACGGCTCAGCCGCACCTGAACCTCGACCCGAAGAAGATGTGGACGCTGGATCACCTGCGCCGCATGCCCGAGGTGCAGAGCCCGAACGTGCTGCTCAACCAGATGACGCCGGAAGAGCGGCAGGCGTTCCACGCCGACTACATCCGCGGTGGCCCGGCCAGGCCGGCCCCGGCGGAAGCGGACTGATCGCCCGGGCGGAGGGAGCCGCCGGGGCAGCCGGCGCTCTCTCCCGCCCGCCATCCGCGCTGGCCGCCAGCCAGCGCGAGCGGGTCGAACCCGCGAGCAGCACAGCCCAGGCAGTCCGAGCCCGCGAGGGGGGTCATGGCCGACAAGCACGTCGTGCGCTTCGAGCCGGTAGGCATCGAGATCGAGGTAGCCGAGGACC
The DNA here is from genome assembly GCA_963780555.1 of uncultured Actinomycetota bacterium. GTDB lineage: Bacteria > Actinomycetota > Actinomycetes > Streptosporangiales > Streptosporangiaceae > DASUBV01. The sequence continues at coordinate 4,236,625 of CAWACD010000002.1, forward strand.
AGACCATCCTGCGGGCCGCTGCCGAGCAGGGCATCATGCTCATGCACGGCTGCAAGGAAGGCCAGTGCTCATCCTGCAAGTCGTTCATCCTGGACGGCGAGGACGTCGAGCACGACAAGTACTCCACCTTCGCGCTGCCCGACTACGAGCTCGAAGAGGGCTACACCCTGCTGTGCCGGGCGCATGCCTACGAAGACCTCACCATCGAGCTGCTGAACTTCGATGAGGAGATGATCCGCTCCGGCCTGCCGATCCAGCAGGGCGTGGCCGAGGTGGTCGCCAACGAGCCGGTCACCCACGACATGCGCCACCTGGTGCTGAAGCTGATCGAGCCGGGTGAGATCAAGTTCTTCCCCGGCCAGTACATGGACATCACGATCCCCGGCACCGACGCCGTGCGGTCGTTCTCGATGGCCAACACGAACAGCCGGGAGGGCGGGCTGCTGGAGTTCGTCATCAAGGTGTACCCGGACGGCCAGTTCTCCCAGTTCCTCGACAGCCAGGTCGCGGTCGGGGACCGGCTGGACCTCACCGGGCCGTTCGGCGTATTCACCCTCCGCGAGGGTGATAGCGACCTTGTCTTCGTCGGCGGCGGCGCGGGCATGGCGCCCATCCTGTCGCTGCTGCGATCGATGGCCGAGCGCGGACTTTCGCGCCCGGCCACTTTTTTCTACGGCGCGCGCGGCCGTCAGGACCTGTGCTTCGAGTCCGAGCTGCGCGACCTGGAGGAGAAGCTGCCCAGCTTCCGCTACCTGCCGGCGCTGTCTGAGCCGGCCGAAGGCGATGGCTGGACGGGCGAGACCGGCCTGATTACCGACGTGGTGAAGCGGCACGCCGACGACCTGGCCGGAGCGCACGCCTACGTCTGCGGCCCCCCGCCGATGGTCGAGGCAGCGATCCCGCTGCTGAGCTCGCTCGGCGTGGACGACAAGCGCATCTATTACGACAAGTTCACGACCACCGGCAATCCGGAGGAATGACGTCATGACTGAGACGCAAGAACGCAGTGTTCCCCAGCCTCACTTCACCGACGCGGAGGCGGGAGCCAAGGTGTTCCCCGACTCGACTGCGAGGAGGTTCAACTACTTCACCGCCGCCAAGCGCAAGCAGTCACACTATGAGGACGTCACCGTCGAGGTTCAGCCCGACCCGCGGCACTACCTGGCCCAGGGCTGGCTGTACGGGTTCTCCGATGGCCGCGGCGGGTACCCGCTGGACTGGACGGCCCTGAAGGCCTGGGGCTCGGACCGGCCCGAGCCCGAGCGCTACCCGGGCTCCGGCGGCAAGGGTTATGACTGGCCCGCGCTCGGCTGGCACGAGTTCCGCGACCCCAACGAGGAGTGGGAGCTCACCCTCTACCGCTACAACGCCAACGTGGTGCGCCAGCTCAACCAGAACGTCGACGCGGCGCGCGCATCGAAGGCGTTCGAGCAGTGGAACCGCAACTGGGTGCGGTTCGTGGAGCGCAACGTCGGCGCGTGGATGCACGTGGACCACGGCCTCGGGCTCTACCTGTACGCCAACGCCAACCGCCGGGCGCCCACCAACATGCACAACAACGCGATCTCGGTGAACAGCATGCACCGGATCCGGGCGGCCCAGGACCTGGCGCTGTACAACCTCACGCTGAGCGAGGAGATCCCGGACTTCGACGGGTCCGCGCACGTGGAGACCTGGAACTCCGACCCCGCCTGGCAGGGCGTCCGGGATGTCGCCGAGCGGCTGACCGGGATCGACGACTGGTGCGAGGCGATCTTCGCCGCCAACATCGTGTTCGAGCCGCTGGTCGGCGAGCTGTTCCGCAGCCACCTGGTACAGCACGCCGCGCCGCGCAACGGCGACTTCGTGACCCCGACGGTGGTCGGCGCCGCGGAGTACGACTTCGCCGAGCGCGACCTGCGCTACACGATCCCGATGTTCGAGCTGCTCACCAGCGACCGTGAGTTCGCCGACCACAACAAGGAGATCCTCAGCCAGTGGCTGGCGGCCTGGGTGCCGCGGGCCATCTCCGCGGCGCGGACACTGCAGCCGCTGTGGTCGCAGCCCGACGCCAAGCCGCCGCGCTTCGAGGACGGACTGGACGCGGCCAAGCACCGATTCAGCGGAATCCTGTCCGCAATCAGCCTGGACACACCGAAGGAGCTGGCACAGTGACCACCTTCAAAACCGCGGAAAGCCCGTTCAAGTCCGACAGCACGGCGTCGAACATGTGCGGCTTCACGCTGATGAACAACCAGGTGGGCGAGGTCGTGGCCGAGGTCATGGCGACCAAGCCCAACGTCCGGGTGATGCAACTGCCGTCCATGATGCGCGTCGACGCCGTCGGGACCATGGAGGTCAACTACGACGAGATCTCCGAGGCGCTCGGCGAGGAACCTGGCTACTTCAACTCCGCCGAGCTGGAGGAAGACATGTCGACGCACTACGGCCGGATGATCCACGAGGACGACCGGACAATCTTCTTCGCCAACCCCGAGGACGCGGCCGAGGCCCTGGGCTTCGACCTCGTCCCGTCCCAGCGCAAGGCCTAGCCGAGCCGGGGCGGCCCCAGCCGCCCCGGCTTCCCCAGTTTCCGGTCCGCACTTACTGCCCGAGCAGGCCAAGGAGGCACGGTGTACGAGAAAGACGGCGAGAAGTACTTCGTGGTCGATAGCCACATGCATTACTGGAACGCGGCTCCGGATAACTGGGTACCCGGTGCGGAGAAATACGCGAAGGGCTGGATCGAGTGCTTCCACGCCTATCAGGGCCTGGGGCCGCCCGAGACGCACTGGTCGATCGAGCACTTCCAGAAGTACTCCGAGGACGACCTGATGAAGGACGTCTTCGAGGACGGGTACGTGGACGTGGCGGTCTTCCAGCCGACCTACCTGAAGGAGTGGTACACCGAGGGCTTCAACACCACCGAGCGCAACGCGCTCATGGGTCAGAAGCACCCCGGCAAGTTCGTCTACAACACCCGCTTCGACCCGCGCGACGGCGATGAGGGCCTAGTCCGGCTCAAGGAGAACGTCGAGCGGTTCGGGTCCATCGGGGTCAAGCTCTACACCGCCGAGTGGAACAACGGCTCGCGCGGCTACAAGCTGAGCGACCCCGCCGCCTACCGGTACCTGGAGGCGGCCCAGAACCTCGGCATCAAGAACGTCCACGTGCACAAGGGCCCGACGATCTGGCCGCTGGACAAAGACGCGTTCGACGTCTCCGACATCGACCACTGCGCGACCGACTTCCCGGAGCTGAACTTCATCGTCGAGCACGTCGGCCTGCCCCGGATCGAGGACTTCTGCTTCATGGCGACGCAGGAGCCCAACGTCTACGCCGGCCTGTCGGTGGTCATCGGCGGCCTGATGTACGCGCGGCCCAAGTTCTTCGCCAAGGTCATGGGCGAGCTGCTGTTCTGGGTCGGCGAGGACAAGATGACCTTCGGCAGCGACTACGGCATCTGGGAGCCGAAGTGGCAGATCGAGGGCTTCGTGGACTGGGACTTCCCGGGCGAGGAGTTCTCCGACTACCCGCGGCTGGGCATCGCGGGCAAGAAGAAGATCCTCGGGCTGAACGCGGCGCGGCTCTACGGGATCGACGTCCCGGCCGAATACCAGCTGCCGGCGGACAAGAAGGACGAGCCGGCTGCCCAGGACGACGCCCAGCTCGTCTCCGGGGCATGACGGCTCCCGTAGCGGCGGTGCCGGCGGCTCATCCCGCCGGTGCCGCCGCCGCGGGCCCGGCCACCCCGCAGGACCTGCTGGCCGCCCTGGCCACGGTGCTCGACCCGGAGCTCGATGAGCCCATCACCGGGCTCGGCTTCGTCTCGTTCGCGAGCGTCGAGCCGGACGGCACGGCGCAGGTGCGGCTGCGGCTGCCGACCTACTTCTGCGCGCCCAACTTCGCGTTCCTGATGGTGGCCGACGCCTACGACGCCGCGTGCGCGGTGCCCGGCGTCCGCCGGGCGGAGGTGGTGCTGGAAGAGCATTTCGCCTCCGATGCGATCAACGGGGGCGTAGCAGCGCAGGACGGCTTCGCCCGCTCGTTTGACGGTGAGGCGGTCGGCGAACTGGACGGCCTGCGGGCCGATTTCCTGCGCAAGGCGGTCCTGGCCGGCACCGATCAGGTGTGCCGGCCGCTTCTGTCCGCCGGGACTGACCCGGCCGCGCTGCCGGAGCTGGCCCTCGGCCAGGTGCCCGACTCGGCCCCGCTGCAGCGGCTGCGCCAGCGCCGGGCCGCGCTCGGGCTGCCCGCCGGGGACTCCTCGCCCCTGCTGATCGACCCGGCCACCGGCCACGGCGTTACTGGTGATGCCGTGCCGCTGTACCTGCGCCGGGCGCGGACGACGGCGGTCAGCCTGGAAGCCAATGGCAGCATCTGCCGCGGCATGCTGCGGCACCGATATGACTCTCCGGGCCAAGGTGAGGAAAAGCCATGAAGGCCGTCCGCTTGCACGAGTTCCATGCTCAGCCGGTGATCGACGAGGTTCCGGAGCCGAAGATCGGCGGACCGCTCGACGTCATCGTGAAGATCGGCGGCGCGGGCGTGTGCCGCACCGACCTGCACATCATCGATGGCCAGTGGGACGCGGCGATGGGTACCCCGCTGCCCTACATCCTCGGCCACGAGAACGCCGGCTGGGTCCATGAGGTCGGCTCGGCGGTCAGCAACGTGGCCGTCGGCGACACCGTGATCCTGCACCCGACGCCGACCTGCGGGCTGTGCCGCGCGTGCCGGGCCGGCGACGACATGCACTGCGTGGCCAGCGAGTTCCCCGGCCTGTCCCGCGACGGCGGGATGGCCGAGTACCTGCTCACCTCCGCCCGGGCCTGCGTCAAGCTGGACCCGGCGACCCGGCCGCAGGACGTGGCCGCGCTGGCCGACGCCGGCATCACCGCCTACCACGCGGTGCGCAAGGCCATCCCGCTGCTGTACCCGGGCACCACCTGCGTGGTGATCGGGGCGGGCGGCCTGGGCCACATCGGGGTCCAGTGCCTGGCCGCGCTGACCGCCACCACCATCATCGTGGTCGACCAGAACCCGGACGCCCTGAAGCTGGCCGCCGACCTGGGCGCCCAGCACACCGTGGTGGCCGACGGCAGCCACGTCGACGCGGTGAAGGACCTGACCGGCGGCGCCGGGGCGCACGTGGTGCTGGACTTCGTCGCCGAGCAGGGCGCCGAGACCGACGGCTGGAACATGACGGCCCCGGCCGGGTCCTACTTCGTGATCGGCTACGGCGGCACCCTGACCATCCCGACCCTCGACATCATCTCCACCGAGCGCAACATCATCGGCAACATCGTGGGGACCTATAACGACCTGGCGGAGCTGATGGCGCTGGCCCAGGCCGGCCGGGTCACCCTGCACACCAGGACCTACCCGCTCGACTCTGCCCCGGAGGCACTGGCCGACCTGGACGCCGGGCGCGTCCGCGGCCGGGCCATCCTCGTCCCCTAGCGCGCTGCACCTGACCGTCTGCCCGCCGGTTAACGACATATTGGAGGAGCCATGTCCAAGGAACTGCGCTACGGCGCGGACGCGCGCGCCCGGCTGCTGTCCGGGGTAGACCAGCTGGCCGAGGCGGTCAAGCCGACGCTCGGGCCCAAGGGCCGCAACGCCATCCTGGAGAAGATCACCGGCTCCCCGGTCGTCACCAATGACGGCGTGACCATCGCCCGCGAGATCCACCTGAAGGACCAGTTCGAGAACATGGGCGCCCAGCTGGTCAAGGAAGCGGCGATCAAGACCAACGACATCGTCGGTGACGGCACCACCACGGCGACCGTGATCGCCCAGGCGATGGTCCGCGAGGGCATGAAGGCGATCGCCGACGGGGCCAACCCGGTGCTGGTCAAGCGCGGCATTGACCTGGCCGTGGGGCGGCTGGTGGAGCACCTGCAGAGCGTGGCCCACCCGGTGCAGACCGAGGATGACTACGCCCGGGTCGCGGCCATCTCCGCCAACGACGACGAGGTGGTCGGCAAGGTCATCGCCAAGGCGCTGCACACCGTGGGCGACGGCGGCATCGTCACCGTCGAGGAGTCGGCGCGCTACGGCATGGGCGTGGACTTCGTGGAGGGCTTCGAGTTCGACAACGGCTACCTGTCGCCCTACCTGGTCACCAACCCGGCCAGCCTGGAGTCGGTGGTCGAGGATCCCTACATCCTGCTGTGCAGCGAGAAGATCACCAAGGTTCAGCAGCTGATGCCGATCCTGGACAAGGTGATGCGGGCGCCGCGGCCGCTGGTGATCATCGCCGAGAACGTCGAGGGCACGGCGCTGAGCATGCTGGTGCACAACCACGTCAACAAGGTGTTCCAGTGCCTGGCCGTGCGGGCGCCCGGCTTCGGCGACCGGCGGCTGCACAAGCTGGAGGACATCGCGGCCATCACCGGCGGCGCGGTCTACTCCCGGCACGCCGGGTTCAGCCTGGAGACGATGACGCTGGACCAGCTGGGCCGGGCCGCCCAGGTCCGGGCCAACGCCGACAGCACCGCCATCATCGGCGGCCAGGGCTCGGCCGAGGCGGTCGAGTTCCGGCTCGGCCAGCTGCGCGCGGAGCTGGGACGGGCCACCTTCGGCATCGACGAGGACGTGCTCAGCGAGCGGATCGGCGCCCTGTCGGGCAAGGTGGCCGTGGTCAAGGTCGGCGCCCCCACGCCGGCGGAGCTCAAGGAACTGCAGCACCGGGTCGAGGACGCGCTGGCCGCCACCCGGGCGGCGATGGCCGAGGGCATCGTGGCCGGCGGCGGCGCCGCGCTGCTGCACGCCGACCGGGCGCTGGATGACCTGCAGGTCAAGGACGACTACGCGACCGGCGTGGAGATCGTCCGCAAGGTGCTGACCGCGCCGACGTTCCTGATCGCCACCAACGCCGGCTACTCCGGCGAGGAAGTGGTGGCCCAGGTCAGCAAGCTGGGCCTGGATGAGGGTTTCGACGCGCTGGTGGGTAGATACGGGAACATGGTGGAGATGGGCATCATCGACCCGCTGCGGGTCGCGCGGTCGGCGCTGCAGAACGGCGCCTCGGTCGCCGGCCTGCTGCTGACCACCGACACGCTGGTGGCCGAGGAGCAGACCCCGTGGGGCGGCAGCCCGGCCCTGATGACCGAGTTCGGCCAGCTGGACGAGGGCCTGCATCAGCCGTCGCCGGACGCCAGCACGCCGCAGTCACTCGGCCTCGGCCCGTCGGTCGCGTAGGGCTCGCCGATGGCGGTCGATCCTCTGGTCCGGCCGTCCGGCGAGCCGGGCCCGCCACCGGGCCCGCCAGCCGCGGGAGCGCTAGCAGCACTGCGCTCCCGCGGCCGGCTGCGCGGCAGCATCGCGCTGCTCGGCCCGGCCTTCGTCGCGGCGGTGGCCTACGTCGACCCGGGCAACTTCGCGACGAACTTCACCGCGGGCGCCCGGTTCGGCTACAGCCTGGCCTGGGTCATCGTGATGGCCAACCTGATGGCCATGCTGGTGCAGTACCTGTCGGCCAAGGTCGGCGTGGCCACCGGCCGGGACCTGCCGCAGCTGTGCCGCCAGCACCTGCCGCGGCCGGTCACCTACGGGCTGTGGGTGCAGGCCGAGCTGGTCGCGATGGCCACCGACCTGGCCGAGTTCGTCGGCGCCGCGATCGGGCTGAACCTGCTGTTCGGCGTCCCGCTGCCGGCCGCCGGGGCGATCACGGCCGTGGTGGCGTTCGGCATCCTGGCCATGGAGCAGCGCGGTTACCGGCGGTTCGAGCTGGCCATCGCCGCGCTGCTCGGGCTGGTCCTGCTCGGCTTCGCCTATGACCTGGTGGCCGGCGGGGTGAGCGCTCCGGGGGTGGCCGCCGGGCTGATACCGGGCCTGGGCGGCGGCGGCAGCGGAGCGCTGCTGCTGATCGCGGGGATCATCGGGGCCACCGTGATGCCGCACGTGGTGTACCTGCACTCGGCGCTGACCAAGTCCCGGGTGTCGTGCAGCGATGACGCCGAGCGCCGCCAGCTGCTGCGCTTCCAGCGCGTCGACGTGCTGATCGCGCTGGGCGCGGCGGGCCTGATCAACCTGGCCATGCTGTGCGTGGCCGCCTCGCTGTTCAGCCGGCCGGGAGCGCCGCACACCGCCGGCTCGCTGGAGGCCGCGCACACCGAGCTGGGCACGATGGTCGGCGGCGGCGCGGCGCTGGCCTTCGCGATCGCCCTGCTGGCGTCCGGGCTGTCGTCCTCCAGCGTGGGCACCTACGCCGGGCAGGTGGTCATGCAGGGCTTCGTCGGCTGGCGGATCCCGGTGTTCCTGCGCCGGGCGATCACCATGCTGCCGGCCCTGGTGGTGCTGGCGGTCGGGCCTGCCGCCGACCGGGAGCCTGGTCATCTCCCAGGTGGTGCTGTCGTTCGGGATCCCGTTCGCGCTGGTGCCGCTGGTCTTGCTGACCCGGCGGGCCGACATCATGGGCGGGCTGGTGAACCGGGGGGTGACCACGCTGGCCGCCTGGAGCATCGCGGGCGTGATCATCGTGCTGAACGCGTTCCTGCTCGTCCTGACCTTCACCGGCTGAGCGCCGCCCCCGCCCGCCTCGCCGCTGCGGCACAACGTGAAGACTTTGCGTCAGGGGTGGCGCAAAGTCTTCAGGTTAACGTCAGCGGCCGCCGGGCCCGGGGTCAGGACGGTGACGGCCAGGTCCGCGGCGGCGGCCGGCGACAGCGGCGCGGCGGCGCCGCCGGACCCGGCGACCAGCGCCGCGGCCCGGCTCACGGCCGCCCGCAGGGTCGGCGGCACCGGCCGGTCGCCGCGCTCCCGGATGGCTGTCGCCGCGGCTAGCAGCTGACCGGCCAGCTCCGGCACCGACATTTCGGGCACCGACATTCCCGGCACCGGCAGTTCCGGCCCGGACGGCAGGCCGCCGTCCAGGGCGATCAGGGCCGTCGTCTCCAGGCCCACGGCCAGCGGGAAGGCAAATGCCAGCGACCGGGCCGCGGTCACCGCCGCCAGGGCGTGCTGCGCGGCCGCGGCCAGGTCACCGCGCTCCAGCCAGGCCCGGGCCACGATGGCGCTGGGCAGCGGCTGCTCGCGGGCGATCCCGAGGGCGCTGGCATCGCCTGCCGCGCTGCTCCCCAGCTCAATGGCGGCGCCGGCATCGCCCTGGGCCAGGGCCACGCCCGCCGCGGCGGTCTGCAGCACGACCCGGGCGATCCGCCGGGTGCCGCCCAGCAGCGGCTGGGCCTCGGCGATGTAGCGGGCCGCCGCGGCCAGGTCACCGACCTGCCAGCAGACCATCGCCGCGGTCGGCAGCGTGGCGGCCAGCTGCTCGGCCGAGCCGCCCGCCGGCACAGCCCGATCGCGTCGGCCGCGTGCCCGGCGGCCTCCGGGTCGGCCCGCTCGGCCAGCACGCAGCCCAGCCCGATCGCCGCGCCCACCTGCAGGTCGACCCCGAACGGGGCGGCCGCGCTGATCGAGCGGCGGACGAAGCTCAGCGCCTCGGCGCCGCGATCCAGGTCGTCGGCCAGGCCGCCCAGGTAGATCAGGGCCCGGGCCGCATACTCATCGGGCTCAGCCGCCTCGTTCAGCAGGTCGGCCGCCGTCTGCAGCTCCCGGACGGCCAGCTCGGAGTCGCCGGCCCAGTAGTCCAGGTAGCCGGCCGCGTAGGTAGCCCGCCCCGTCCAGGTCATCCGCGGCTGGCCGGCCAGCAGCCGGGACAGCCAGAACCGGCCCTCGGTCACGTCGGTGGCCGCCCAGTACCGGTGCAGCCGGAAGCCCATCTCCAGGCCCCGGTCGCGGGGCAGCCGGCCGTCGATCGCGGCCCCCAGCAGCAGTCGCACGCTGGCCTGCAGCTCGCCGATCGGCTCCAGGTAGGGGGCGGGCGCGGCGCGCGGGTCGGCGGGCAGCACCGCCGCCACGGCATCGGCCAGCCGGCTGAGCGCCGCGTGCTCCTCCCCGGCCGCGGCCAGCAGCTCGCGGGCGAACGCGTGCAGGTCGTCATCCTGCTGGTAGCGCCAGCGCGGCCCGGACCGGTCGGCCAGCAGCAGCCCGCGGGAGGTCAGCTCGCGCAAGATCCGCACCACCCGCACCGGCGCGATGGCCGCGGCGGCCGCAACCTCGCGCACCAGCGGCAGCGTGACAGCCCCGTCCAGCACGCCGAACAGCCGGAAGACCTGCGCCTCGTCCGCGTCGAGCAGCTCGTAGCTGCTGCGGGCCACGGCTCGCAGCCGGTCATCGCCGGCGACCTCGGGCAGGTGGTCGAGCAGGTCGGCTACCGACATCTCCGACAGCTGCGCGGCGACCAGCTCCAGCGCCAGCGGCAGGCCGCCGCAGCGGCGGCACAGCTCGGCCACGAAGGGCGCCGCCGCCGCATCGAGGTCCAGGTGACCGCCCCCGCCGCGGACCCGGTCGGCCAGCAGCCGCACCTGCAGGCTGGCCGCCAGGGCATCCCGGCCGCCCGCATCCGGGCCGGGCAGCGGGGCGAGCGGCAGCACCTGCTCGCTTTCCACCGACAGCGGCACCCGGCTGGTCACGATGACCGACAGCATCGGGCACGACGCCAGCAGGCCTGCCACCAGGGACGCCACCCCGTCGACCACGGCCTCGCAGCCGTCCAGGATCAGCAGCGCCCGGCCCAGCGGCGCCAGCCTGCGGGTCAGCTGGGAGGTCACGTCATCGGCGCCGGGCGAGATACCGAGCGTCATCGCCACCGACGAGGCGACCAGCTCGTCCTGGGCCACCGCGGCCAGCGGCACCCACAGCCGGCCGCCGGGCAGCACCGGGCCGCGCGCCGCCACCTGCAGCACCAGCCGGGACTTGCCGACACCGCCCCGGCCGGCCACGGTGACCAGGCCCGGCGCGGCGATGGCCCCGGCCAGCTGCGCCGACTCCGCCTCGCGGCCGAAGAACGCCGACCGCAGGGCTGGCAGCCGGGCCGCCCCGGCTGACTCCTGCTCGCCGATCGCGGCCAGGTAGGCCTGCACGGTCTCCGGGTCCGGGTCGACGCCCAGCTGATCGGCCAGCAGCGACCGGCACTGCTCGAAGGCCAGCACCACCCCGGCCCGGTCGCCCGCCCGGTGCAGGGCCTGGATCAGGCCCCGGTGAGCCCGCTCGTCCAGCGGATGCGCAGCGACCGAGCGCCGCGCCGCGCCGGTCGCCCCGTGATGGTCGCCGAGGGCGCCGGCCGCGGCCACGATCAGCTCCGTGGCCCGCAGCGCCGCCTCGTCGATCTCCCGGCGGCGCGGCTCCAGCCAGGCCTCGTCCTCGCCCGGCAGCAGCTGCTCCCCGGCCATCGCCGCGAGCGGTGCCACCGCGTCGAGCACGGCCTGGTGGCGGCCCTGCCCGGCCAGGCCCTCGGCCGCGCGCAGCGCCCGCGGCAGGTCCCGCACGTCGACGGTGACCCCGGCAGCCAGCCCGTACCCGGCGGGCGCGGTAGTGATGATCTGCTGGCCGGCGGCGCCGATACCGTCCAGCGCAGCGCGCAGCCCGCGGATCACCCCGCGCAGCGCGGCGGGCCAGGTGGGCGGCGCCTCCCCGGCCCAGATGAGGGTGGCCAGCCGCTCGGCCGGGACCGGGCCGCCGCTGAGCGCCAGGGCCACCAGAGCGACCCGTGCCCGGCGGCCGCCAAGCGCCTGACCTGCGACGACGACATCCCGGCCAGAGACCGTGACAGGGCCCAGCACTGAGATATGCACCGGCATATCGCCTGTTACCCGCCCCATTACACAAACATTACGCAACTGGCGTCTACTCACCGCAGAGAACCCGGCAAGCCGATGTCCCCGTCCCGGCCCCGGCCCGCACCCATCCCACTAGCAAGGAGACATCTTGCCTGGATCGCTCCGACGTCTCACCGTGGCTGCCGCCACCGGCGTGGCCGTCATCCTGCCCGTGACGGGCACAGCGCTGGCGGCAGCGGCCAGCGCGGCCCGCCCCGCGCTCGCAGCGCACCCGGCGGCCGCCCGCGCGGCGCACCCGGCCGCGGCCCCCAGGCCCGGCCGCGCCCGCAAGCCCGTCGTGCTGGCCAGTAATGTCAGCCCGTTCGGCTACGACGCCGCCACTGACACTGCGGGCACCACCTACATCGGCTGGATCGCCAGCCACGGCACCGCCGCCGACCGGGCCGTGTACCTGTGCACGCTGCCGCGCGGCGCCACGGCCTGCCAGGGCGGCGTCGCCAGCACCGCGTCCCTGGGCGCGTCCTCGGCGGCCGGGCTGCACGTGCTGGTCTCCGGCGGGACGGTGACGCTGGTCTGGTCGCACACCACCACGGCGTCGGAGAACGGCCCGGACGGCGACGAGATCGCCGTGGCCACCCGGCAGGCCGGCGGCTCGCTGTCGGCCGCGTCCGACGTGGCCACCGCGCCGAGCTTCGGCGACCTGCTGGACGCCACGGTGGGACCGCAGGGCAGCATCTGGGTGGTCAGCCAGCCGTCGTCGGGCAGCTCGGTGCAGATCCGGCCCGGCCTCAGCAGCGGCCCGGTCAGCCGGCACTACCCCGTACATGGTCGGCAGCGCCCGGCTCCGGTTCACCGGCTCGACCGCCGTGCTGGCCATCCAGAAGGCCGGCGCCATCACCGATCCGGTGTCGTATGCCAGCCGCAAGGGCGGCAGCTGGTCGGCCTTCCGGACGCTGCGCAAGACCTGGACCTCCGACGCCAACCTCGGCCTGGCCAGTACCCGCTCCGGGATCCGGCTGCTGGCCAGCGTCAGCCACGCCGGCTACTGGCCGGTCGTGTCCCGGTGGACCGGCAGCTCGTTCAGCGCGCCGCAGCTGACCGGCGACCGGAACAACTGCTCGCCGGCCAGCCATGACCCGGTGGCCGACGCCAGCGGCCGGATGGCCGACGTCTCCGAGGAGTGCAGCAAGCTGGCCGTCGCCAACCTGACCGACACGCGGCACGCCGCGATGGTGCGCTTCGCCAGCGGGGGCACGTTCGCCGGCGGGATCCCGCAGATCACCACCACCCCGCGCGGCCGGGGCTGGGTGGTCTGGTCGATCGAGTCCAGCGTGAGCGACAAGCTGCTGGCCGCGCCGGTGCTGCTGCCGGCCAGGACCCGGACCGTGCACAAGACCTCGCACGGCAGCCGGGCCAGCCTGACCGGGCCCGCCTCCTGCCTGCCGCCGGTCGGCGTGCATGTCACGGTGTCGGGCCGGGCCGCCGCGCACTGGCACGTGGCCTCGACCAGCCTGCGGCTGGACGGCACGGCGCACTCCCGGACACTGAACGGGGCCAGCCTCGCGGGCGGCTCGTCGCACACGCTGGCCGGCCGGGTGACCTTCGCCGACGGCGGGGCCCGCCGCACCGTGACGGTGCAGCTCACGTTCCGGACCTGCCCGAACCCGTAACAGCAGGCCCGGGGCATCAGCCGCAGCGGCTGGTGCCGAGCGGCCGGCGGCACCGGTCGGCGGGGCTGGTGCTGCCGGCACCGGGGGGCGGCCGGGCCCGGCCAGCTGGCCGGGCCCGGCCGGGCTGCCCGGCAGGGCCCGCCGCGCGCAGCGTCGCGCGCGGCGGGCCCTGCATATACTCCGGGGAACATGCCGTTCGCGAGGATTCCCGAGGCACAGCCGGCGACCCGGCGCGACAAGCGCGTACTGCTGGTCACCGGCCTGCTGGTGCTGGCCATCTTCGCCGGGGTGGGGATCTGGGCGGCCGTCCGGCCGGGCAGCTACGGCGCCTCCGGGCACGGCTGCATCACCGTGAACCTGCCCAGCTCCATGGGCGGCTCCCTGGTGCACGGCTGCGGGGACCGGGCCCGGCAGATGTGCCGAAACGCCTACGCCGGCCACGGCGCCGCGGACCGGCTGACGGCCCGCCAGTGCCAGCTCGCCGGCCTCCCCCCGCCGCCGGCCCCGGCGGCATCAGCGGCCCCCGCGGCCAGGCTAACCCCGGTCAGGCGACGGGCCAGACCGAGCCGCTGTCACGCTGCATGCCGTAGCTGACCGCATCCGCCATGACGGCGAACTCCTGGGCCTGCCGCGGCGAGAGCGCCGGGCTGGTCCGGGCCAGGTTGCGCAGGTGCCGCAGCCCGTCCAGGGACCGCACGGTCGCGGCGTCCAGCAGCCCGGCGCGCAGCGCTACGTCCATGAGCTGGTCAAAGTCCGCGCCGGCCAGCTGCGCCTCGCTGACTGAGCCAGCCGGCCGGGCCACGTTGCGCAGCTGGTCCGCCAGCGCCCGCCAGCGGTCCTCGACCAGCGCCTGCGGTGACCGGGCCACGCCGCCCGCCGCGCCCGCTCCGCCCGGCGCCGCGCCGGGCCCGGCACCGCCGCCGGACGGGGCCGCCGGCGGGGCCGAGGCCAGGCTCTGCCGGATCACCGACTCGGTCTGATTCCAGTCCAGGTCGGCCTCGGTACCGCCGCCGCCGAGCCGGACCCGGGCCAGCCGCTCCAGCATCGTGCCGAACTGCCGGTGGAAGATGACCAGGATCACGATGATCACCGCCGGCCAGGCCAGCGAGCCGACCAGCGAGGCGATGAAGCTGCCGGCGCTCACCGCCGGGCGCGCCAGTCACGGCTGATAAACCGGATTTGCATAGCTGCTGACTCTAACGCCCCTGTTGCTCCGCTTTCCGGGGCTTCGCCGGACTCTAGGTCGCCGCCGGAGAACGCTCGGTCTGGCTCCGCGCCGACAGCTCGTCCACCATCGTCCGCAGCATCGGCAGGCACTCCGTCGCCTTGGCGAACGAGAACCGGGCCGCCGGGCCGGCCACGGAAATGCCGCCGATCGCCTGCTCGCCCCCGTCCATGAACGCAGCGGCCCGGCAGCGCAGGCCAGGCGAGTAAGTCTCCTCATCCAGCGCGTAGCCCTGCGTGCGGATGACCTCCAGCTCGCCGGCCAGCTCGTCCTGGATCTGGCCGGCCTCGGGTCCCGCCGCATTCCGGAGCACAGCGAGCCGGCGTTCGGCGCCCAGGTTGGCGAGAATGGCCTTGCCCATGGCGGAGGTATGCGGGGAGATGCTGTCGCCGACGTGGGCCACCGCCCGCAGCGAGTGGTCGGGCTCCTCGCGCGCGATCAGCACGATCACGTCGCCGACCAGCATCCCGGCACTGGCGCTCTCGCAGGACGCCTCCGCCAGCGAGCGCACCACCGTCTGGATGTGCAGGTCGCCGCGGAGACTGACCAGCGCGTTGCCGGCGATGCGGATGAGCTCCGCGCCCGGGCCGTAACCACCGGTCGGCAGGACGCGCAGCATTTCCGACTCGGTCAGCAGGCTCGCGAGCCGGGAGGCCGTCGACAGCGGGATGCCCGCCTCGCGGGCGATTTCCGTGAGACCGCGAGCACTCGACCCCTCGCTGACGGCAACGCTCAGGAAATGCAGGAGCCGCCGGAGGTAACTGGGCCCCCGCTGTGGGCTGTTCTCGGTCACGTCGAGGTCCGTTCAGAAAGTACTGATGATGATCAGGCGGTCGCGCAGCTGTGTTCCGGGCCGCCGTTGTGCCTATCACTACGACACAGGCTGCCTCGCGCGCTGATCAGCCTGAGCAATGCTGTCACCGGGGCGGCGCAGCCGCTGCCCGCCGCCGTCGGCGAAGCCATCTTCGTGCCGGTAGGTTATTGTCCCGCGCCGGATGGTGAGTAAGCGTGCGGCCGGTTACCGCCCAGCCGTCGAACGGCGTCCATGGCGCGCGGCTCTGGCCGCCGGCATACCGCCAGTGCGCGGCCGGGTCGAACACCGCCAGGTCAGCATCGCTGCCGATGGCGATCACGCCCTTGGCCGGATACAGCCCGAAGGCCCGCGCGGGACCCGCGGCCGTCAGCTCAGCCAGCTGCGGGAGGCTCAGCCGCCCGGTCAGCACGCCCTTCATGAACAGCAGGGAGCGCGACAGCTCCAGGCAGGACAAACCGCTGCGCACCGACCGGGCGCCGCTGGCGGGCAGCTTCCCCGGCGCCTCGCGCCAGGGCGCATGGTCGGTGCAGATCGCATCGAAACTGCCGCCGGTGACCGCCTGCCAGAGCCGGCCGAGGTCGGCCGGGCCGCGGCCGCCCGGTCCGGTGGCCGGCTGCTGCCCGGCGGCGGCCGCCAGCTCATCGTCGGTCAGCAGCAGGTACTCCGGCCGCGTTTCCAGCAGCAGGCGGGCGCCGCGCCCGCGGGCGGCGAGCGCGAGATCCGCTGACCGGCTGCTGGCCAGGTGCACCAGGTAGATCCGGGCGCCGGTAGCCGCGGCGATCTCCGCCATCCGGGCGACCGCCGCCACCTCGATGCCCTCCGGCGGGTAGTACGTTTCGGCTGGCCCGGCAGCGGCGGCCGGGCCGGACAGGTACTCGCCCAGGGCGGGATCCTCGCAGTGCGCCATGACGGTGAGGTCATGCCGCGCCGCGGCCGCGATCAGGTCGAGGTAGCGGGCCGGGCTGGCCGTGAATCCTGACATGTGGGTGAACATCTTCACCGACACGCAGCCGTCGGCGGCCAGGTCCCGGGCCAGTGCCGCGGGATCGTCCGGGGCCGCCGTGATGACCGGGTGGAGGACGAAGTCAGCCAGGCTGGCGGCCGCCGCCTCGGCCGTCGTGCGCGCCAGCGCGTCGAGCACGGGCTCATCGCGTACCGGGAAGGTGATGTTGCCGACGGTGGTCACGCCGCCGGCCGCGGCCGCGCGCGAGCCGCTGCCGAAGTCGTCGGCCCACCAGAAGTCCCCTTCCGTGACGAGTGCCGGCGACAGGTGCACGTGCATGTCCACGCCGCCGGGCAGCACGAGCTTGTCTTCCGCGTCGATGACCTGCGCCGCGGTCATGCGGCCGCCGATCTGCACGATCCGCCCGTCCGCCACGCCGACGTCGGCCACCGTGCAGCCGTCCGCCGTGACTACCGACCCACCCCGAACTACGAGATCCATGCCCGGTCAGTTCAGCCCTGCGCCGCGGGCTTGGCCGTCGCGCCGTCGGCGACCATGAACCCGTAATCGCCCGGGCTCACCTGGGTCACCGGGGTGCGGCTCAGGATCAGGTAGGTCGGGTCATAGGGCGCGGTCAGCACCTCGAGCTCGTCGAAGGTGGCCGGGTCGATCACGCGGCCGAGCACGGTCCCGGCCGGCAGGCTCTGGCCGAGCCGGTCAGCAGCGACCTCGGCCTGCAGCAGCCCGCCCACGGTCGGCCGGACCGCGTGCAGGGTAGTCACCACGACCTGGTCCGCGCGCGGCGGGCTCGCCTCGCCGGCGTACATGCCGATCTCGCGCAGCACGTTGAGGGTGCCGCTGACCGCCTTGCCCAGGAAGTACTCGGTGTCGTACTCGCCGCCGCCGAGCTCGCTCACCATCGTGCGGATGCCCTTCTTCAGGGCGTAGTCCGTGGCCGACCCCGGATAGCTCTCGTGGTCATACAGCACCTGGCAGCCGTAGGCCCGCGACATCTCCGCGCCGGCCTCGTGCACGTAGGAGTAGTCGACGCAGGCCAGGATGCCGCCGGAGTGGTAGTCGATGAAGTGCGTGACGCCGTCATCCAGGATGCCGGCCAGCTTGGCGGCCAGCTGCTCGGTCAGCGATCCGCCGCTGTCGCCGGGAATGATGCGGTTGAGGTTCAGCCCGTCCAGCGGGGTCACCCGCTTGCCCGCCTCGAACGCGTACGGGTTGGCCACCGGGACGGCGACGATGGTGCCGGTCAGCTGCTCCGGGTCGATCTGTTCCAGCGACCGCCGGACAGCCTCGGTGCCGAGTGGCTCATCGCCGTGCACGCCGCCGAACATGGCCAGCTTCGGCCCGTCCTTCGCGCCGCGGATGACGTGCACGACAAGCTCCACGTCGTGCCCGTTACTGAGGTGCGTGACCGGAATCCGCTCCACGCTGTGCCCGCTGGCCATTCAGTTCCTCCTGGTAATCGGCTGGGCCGGGTTGCTGTACTGGGTAAGGCTCTACTCCGCTACGTGGCAGGCCACGAGCTGGCCCGCGGCGCCGACCGGCCGCAGCGGCGGCCGGGTGGTCCGGCACCGCTCCTCGGCCAGCCAGCAGCGGGGATGGAACGGGCAGCCGCTGGGCAGCGCGGCCGGGTCGGCCGCCTCGCCGGTGACCTTGATCCGGTGCCGCTCGCGCTCCCGGCGCGGGTTGGCGATCGGTACGGCCGACAGCAGCGCGGTGGTGTACGGGTGCTTCGGGGAGCGGTAGACGTCCTCGGAGGCGCCGGTCTCCACGATCCGGCCCGCGTACATCACGCCCAGGCGGGCGCTCATGTGCCGGACGACGAGCAGGTTGTGCGAGATCAGCAGCATGC
This sequence comes from uncultured Actinomycetota bacterium, assembly GCA_963780555.1. GTDB lineage: Bacteria > Actinomycetota > Actinomycetes > Streptosporangiales > Streptosporangiaceae > DASUBV01. Next base: position 4,254,750 of record CAWACD010000002.1, read on the forward strand.
TCATCCGCCGCGCGCGCTGGATGTCGAGCATCAGGTTGAGAATCTGCGCCTGGATCGACACGTCGAGGGCGGCCGTGGGCTCATCGGCGACCAGCAGGTCCGGGTCGAGCGTCAGCGAGCGGGCGATGGCCAGCCGCTGCTGCTGACCGCCGCTGAACTCCACCGATGTCCGCCGCAGCGCCGCCTGCGGCAGGCCGACGACATCCAGCAGCTCGCCGAGCCGCACCGGGGTGGTCTTGCTGTCGTACAGGTCATGCACCCGGAACGGCTCCTCGAGGATCTCCCGGACCGTCATGTACGGGTTCAGCGACTCATACGGGTCCTGGAACACCACCTGCATGCGGCGGCGCAGGTGCTTGAGCTGGACCCGCGACATCTGGCCGATGGACGATCCCTCGAACTTCACGGTGCCCGTGGTCGGGCGGTCCAGGCCCAGAATGATCCGTCCCAGGGTGGACTTGCCGCTGCCGGTCTCGCCGACCAGCCCGACCGTCTCACCGGGCTCGATCCGCATGTCGACGTCGTTGAGGGCGGCGATGTCGACCCGGCGGCCGAGACCGCCGCGGCGCGCGGTGAAGGTCTTGCTGACGCCGTCTACCTCCAGCAGCGCGGCGGCCGGGGCGGTCATGCCCCGCTCCGCAGGTCCTGCGCCGATGTCCACGGCGGCAGGCCGCCGCGGGCCGCGACATGGCACGCGCTCAGCCCGCTGCCCGGCGCAGGCGCCAGCTCGGGGACGGTTTCCGAGCAGACCTCCTCGGCGTACCGGCAGCGGGGCCGGAACGAGCACCCGGAGGGCAGGTCGCCGAGCTGCGGCGGCGCGCCGTCGAGCGCGTACAGCCGGGTGCGCGGCGTGACGCTGTCGAAGTCCACGGACTGCAGGAGTCCCCGGGTGTAGGGATGCATCGGCTCCTCGAAGACCTGGTCGGCGCTGCCGTGCTCGACCACCCGGCCGGCGTACATGACCAGCACCTTGCTCGCGATCCGGGCCACCACGCCCAGGTCGTGCGTGATCAGCAGGATGGCCAGCTGCGACTCGCCCTGGATGTCGGCCAGCAGGTCGATGATCTGCTCCTGGGTGGTGACGTCGACCGCCGTGGTCGGCTCGTCAGCGATCAGCACACTGGGCCGGCCGATCAGGCACATGGCCAGCAGCACCCGCTGCCGCATGCCGCCGCTCAGCTGGTGGGGGTAGGCGCGCATCGCCCGCGGCGGGTCGGGGATGCCGACCTTGCCCAGCAGGTCCAGGGCATCGGCCCGGGCCTGCTCGCGGCTGGCCGTCTTGTGCACCAGCAGCGGCTCGGTGACCTGGAGCCCGATGGTCAGCGCGGGGTTCAGGCCGCTGACCGGATCCTGCGGCATGTAGGCGATCTCCACGCCGCGCACCGACTGCATCTGCCGCTCGCCGAGCCCGCTCACCACCCGGCCGCGCACCGCGACCTGGCCGCCGACGACCTGCGCCACGCCGCGGGGCAGCAGGCCCATGACCGACAGCGCCGTCATCGTCTTGCCTGAGCCGGACTCGCCGACGATCGCGACGGTCTCCCCCGCGGACACCGTGAAGCTCACCCCGTTGACGGGCATCCGGCGGCTGCCGGCGCCGCCGATGGCGGTGCGCAGATCGGTTACCTCCAGCGCCGGCGGGCTGGCGGCGGGCGTCGTGGTCTCGGTCACCTCAGTCCCTCTCCCCGGTCAGGCGCTCACCGCGCGCGAACCCGGACAGCCCGTCGCCGAGCATCGCGATGCCGACCGTCCACAAGGTGATGGCCAGCCCCGGGAACACAATCAGCCACCAGGCCGTCGCGACGTACTGCAGGCCCGTCTGCAGCAGCGACCCCCACTCCGGGCTGGGCGGCTGCGCCCCCAGGCCGACGAAGCTGAGGCCGGCCACGTTGACCAGGGCGTAGCCGAGGTCCTGGGTGATGCGGGCGTTGAGCTGGCCGTACATGAACGGGAGCATGTGCCGGCGCGCGATCCGGAAATTACTGGCGCCCAGGGCCCGGGCGCTTTCCACGTGCAGCCGGTGCTTCATCCCGATGACCATGCCGCGGAACAGCCGGGCGTAGCCGGGCCACCAGATGAGGCCCAGCGCGATGACCACCGACCGCTCACCGCGGCCGAGGGCGGCCGCCAGGGCCAGGGCCAGCACGAAGCCGGGCAGTGACAGGAACAGGTCGACGACGCGCATCAGCACCTCGTCGATCCACCCGCCGAACAGGCCCGCCGTGACGCCGACCACGGTGCCCAGGACGGCCCCGATAGCGACGATCAGCACGGACATCACCAGCGAGGACCGGGTGCCGTAGACCAGCCGGGCGAAGAAGTCCCGGCCCAGCTCGTCGGTACCCAGCAAGTGCCCGGACCCCGGCGCCGTGGTGGCCGGCCCGGAGTACAGCGCGCTGGGGCTGTGACTGGTCAGCAGCCCGGGAGCGATGGCGGCGACCAGGAAGACCGCCACGATCAGCCCGCCGACGACCACGAAGACCTGCCGGCTGCGCGTCGAGCCCGACCAGGTGCGCCGGAACGTCGTGCGCGGGACCTCGGGGCGGCCGCCGGCGACCGCGACGTCTGCGTCCATGCTCATGCCTGGCGGTCCCTCAGTCGCGGGTCCAGCAGCGGGTACACCAGGTCGGTGATGAGGTTGACCACGATGAAGACCCCGCTGACCAGGACCGTGATGGCCAGGATCGGCGCGTAGTCCAGATTCTGGATGGAGTTGTACAGGTACAGCCCGATGCCGGGCCAGCTGAATACGGTCTCCACCAGGGCGACCCAGCCCAGCAGGTACCCGAACTGCAGCGACAGCGTGCTGATCACCGGATTCAGCGCGTTCTTCATGATGTGCACCACCATCAGCCGGGCGCCCCGGACGCCCTTGGCCTCCGCCGTGCGGACGTAGGGCCGGCGTAGTTCCTGGAACACGCTGGCCCGCGTCGACCGCAGGCCCACCGCGAGCATGGCGATGACGATCGTGGCCACCGGCAGGACCAGGTGCTCCGCGGTCTGCCCGAAGGTGGCCCAGTCCCCGGCGATCGCGCTGTCGATCAGGTAGACGCCGGTGACGTGCGGCGGCCCGGAGGCGGTGATGCCGAGCTGGCCGCCTTGCGGCAGCCAGCCCAGCCGGGCGAAGAAGATCTCCTGCAGCATGGCCCCGACCCAGAACACCGGCATGCCGCTGCCGACGATGGCCGACACCCGGACCAGCGCCTCGGCCACCCGGCCCTCCCGCCGTGCCGACCAGGCGCCGATGCCCACGGCCAGCACGACGTAGATGGTGAAGCTGATCACGATCAGCTCGAGCGAGACGGGCAGGTAGTGGCCGAGGTCGGTGCTGACCTGATCGCGGGTCACCGCCGACCGGCCCAGGTGCAGCTGCACCAGGCCGAGCAGGTACTCCCAGTACTGGGCGCTCAGCGGCTTGTTCAGGCCCAGCTCGACCTCCAGGGCGTGGATCTGCGCCTTCTTGGCCCCGATGCCCGCCATGACGATGGCGGGATTACCGGGGATCAGGTGCAGCAGGAAGAAGGTGAACAGCGTCACCAGCCACATCAGGAAGACGGCCCAGATGATCCGCTGCGCGGCATACCGGAGCATCAGCGTTCCTCAGTTCCTCGGCGTCGCATAGGCGGCTCAGTGCTCGTGCAGCCGCAGCTGGAAGAACAGGCACGGGTACTGGTCGTTGGTCTGCTGCATGACGTAGCCCTCGAGGTAGTCAGGGACGGGGATGATCAGCTCCGGGAGCGCCCCGAAGATCACCGGCGCGTCGTCATGGATGATCTGCTGGGCCTGGTTCAGGCCGGCCTTCACGTCGGCGTCCGACGGCGAGGACGAGGCCTTGTTGTAGGCCGCCAGGACCGTCTTGCTGCCGTAGTTCATGAACTCGTCGCCGAAGCTCTTGGGCAGGAACGAGGACAGGAACGTCGTCGGGTCCAGGCTGAAGATGCCGTTGTACAGCGCCGAGGTGAGCGGCGGCGAGGTGCTGATCTTCGTCACGGCCGACTCAATGGTCGGGAACGGGACCGCCTGCACCTTGATGTGCACCCCGATCTGGGCCAGCGAGGACTGCAGGATCGTGCCGCCCGCCACCAGGTCCGGATAGCCGGCCGCCGAGTACAGGGTCGCCGAGATGCTGGACGGGGCCACGCCCGCCTGGGACAGCAGCTGCTTGGCCTTGGTCAGGTCCTGCTTGTACTCCGGCAGCGACGTCAGGGCGTAGGGGTTGAACGACGGCAGCACGCCGTGGGTCGGCAGGGCGTAGCCCTGGAAGTAGGCCCGCATGGCCTTGTAGTCGAAGGCGTACTGGAACGCCTGGCGGACCTGCAGCTTGTCGAACGGCGGCTTGGCCTGGTTGAAGGCGATCATCGGGTCGGTGTTGTAGGCCCGGTACCGCTTGAGCGAGAAGCCGGGCTGCTTGCCGATGCTGAGGGCGTTGTCGATCGACCACTCGGTGGCGAAGTTGGCGCTGCCCTTCTCGATGAGCTCGACGCTGGTGCTGGGCGAGGACTCCCACTGCACGGTGACGTTGTCGATCGAGCCGGGCTGCCACTGGCCGTTCCACCAGTGCTCGTTCTTCTTCAGGGTGATCTTCGTGCCCTTGGTCCACTGGTCCAGCACGTAGGGACCGCTGCCGCCGGTGTTGTTCGCGAACCAGTCCTTGGCCCACGGGTCCTTGCTGGTCTTGTGGCTGGTGATGGCCTGCTTGCTGATGACCGGGAACATCGTCATGTGGTAGGGCAGCCACGGCTGCGGGGCCTTGGTGGTGAAGGTGACCTCCATCGGCCCGGTCTCCTTGACCGAGGAGATGCCGGCCAGCATGTAGCCGGCCTGCGCCACCGAGCCGATGGCCAGGTGCCGCTGCATGCTGAGCGCCACCGCGGCCGCGTCCACGGGCGAGCCGTCAGTGAACTTGACCCCCGGCCGGAGCTTGAACTTCCACTGGGTGACGTCCTTGTTCGGTGACCAGGACGTCGCCAGCCACGGCTCCAGCTTCTTGGTCGTCTCGTTGGTGAAGGTCAGGGCGTCGTAGGTGTTGCGGATGATGAGCATCCCGTCGAACAGGGTCTGCAGCGACGGGTCCAGGTTGCCGGGCTCGGTCGTGTCCAGGAACACGAACGACACCGGACCCTTCATCCAGGCCGACGAGGTCTTGGTCCCGGTCGAGGCCTTGCTGCCGCCGGAGCTGCCGCAGGCGCTCAGAAGCGAGGCCGCGCCCAGGCCGGCGCCGCCGATTCCCGCGGCCCGCAGTACGTCCCGCCTGCTCAGGCCTGCGAGGCCGGGAGCACTCATCTCAGCTCGATCATGCATATTCCTGGTCCTCTCACGATGTGGCTGGTCTGGCGGGGCTCCCGCCCCCACTGGTCGGGGCCCGGCCGGGTCGGAAGTCAGTTCATGGCCGCGAACGCCTTGTCGGTGGCCTCAAGGACGCGCGCCACCTCGGCCGGGCCGTGGGCGGTCGAGAACGCGCAGTGCAGCAGCGGCCGCTGCGGCACGAGAATGGCGGCCGCCTCCATCGCCGACCGCCACGCCTCGTACCGCGCGGCGTCGGTGTGCAGGGCGTCGCGGTAGCTGGCGGGCTCGCGGTCCAGGAAATAGGGCTGGAAATGGCCGCCCTCCCCCGGCACCACCGCCGGGATGCCGTGCCGCTGCGCCAGCTCGGCGAACCCGGCGCGCAGCTCGGCGTTGCGGGCGCTGAGCTCGCGCTGGGCCTGGCCGCCGGCCAGCAGGGCGACGGCCGCGGCGGTGGCCGCCATGGCGACCGGGTGCCCGTTGTAGGTGCCGACCCAGCCCACCGGGCCGCCGGCCGTCACGTCCGTGGCTCCCATCAGCGCCGGATCGCCCTCGACCGCGGCGACCGGGTAGCCGTTCGCGATCGCCTTGCCGTAGGTGGTGAGGTCGGGCCGGATGCCGTACACCTGCCGGGCGCCGCCCGGCGCGATGCGGAAGCCGGTCAGCAGCTCATCGAAGATCAGCACGATGCCGAGCTCGCGGGTGACCTCGCGCAGCGCGGTGAGGTACTGCGCGGTGGCCGGGATGTAGCCGATGTCGATCATCACCGGCTCGATCACGACCGCGGCCAGCTGGCCGGCCCGCGCCCGGAGGATCTCGGTCGTCGCCGCGACGTCGTTGAACGGCAGCACGACCGTCGTCCCGGCGCCGGCGGCCAGGCCCGCCGAGCCGGGCGGGGCGGCCGGGCTGGAGACTGGCCCGAGCTGGCCGGCGGCGGCCCAGGTCGACACCCACAGCGTGTCGTACCAGCCGTGGTAGGCACCCTCGGCCTTGGCCACCAGGTCCCGCCCGGTGGCGTGCCGGGCGATGGCCAGGGCGTGCATGAGGGCCTCGGTCCCGGTGTTGGCGAAGCGGATCATGCCGCAGTCCGGGATGACGGCCGCCATGGCCTCGGCCGCGGCGACGGCGGCCGCCGTCTCGACGCCGGTCGTCACGCCGCTAGAGATCATGTCCGTGACCGCGGCGTCGACCTCGGCCCGTGCGTAGCCCAGCGCGACCGAGCCGTTGCCCATCTGCAGGTCGAGGTACTGCGTCCCGTCGGCATCCCACACGTAGGCACCGGCCGCCCGGGCGGCGAAGAACGGGCCGGACTTCCGGGCCCGCGTCGTGGAGTGCACGCCGCCGGGCACCCGGCGGCTGGCTCGCGCGTAGAGCCCGGCCGCGGCCGCGGAGGGTGCAGGACCTGTCATGTGCTAACGCCACCTGTCAGTTGCCGGCCGAGCCCGAGCGCGTCCGCGACCGGGGCAAGCGGAGGAGAGCCGAGGGACAGCAGCTCGGCGTGGAAGCGCTCGAGGGTGAAGCCCGGCCCCCACTCGCGCTTCGCCGCCTCGCGCAGGTCCAGGAAGAAGAACTTCCCGACGCCGTAGCGGGTGCAGGTGGGCTCGAACAGGCCGCGCTGCGCCTCGGCCAGGGCGGCCGGGCCGTCGAGGAAGGCGTTGCGGGTGAACAGCCGCGCGCCGTCAGCGACCGTGAGCGCGCCAGTGTGCAGGCCGATGACGTTCTCGATCCGGGTCAGCCGGACCAGCGCCTCCAGGGCGACGCCGGCCTGCAGCACCGGGCTGCCGTCGCCGAAGCCTTCCTCGAAGCACATCTGCTCGCAGTAGTGCGCCCAGCCCTCGAAGAACAGCTCGGACCAGAGCGTCCGCCGCGTCGGGCTGGCCACCTGCCGCATGGCCAGGGCGTGGCTGACATGGCCGGGGAACGTCTCGTGGACGGTGAGCGCCGGGCAGGGCCGCGCAGCCGAACCGGCGCAGCCAGGCATCGCGGGCCTCCGGCGGCCAGGCCGGATCCGGCGGCGTCAGGTGGAACCGGGCCGGAGCCAGCGGCTCCCAGGCACCCGGCCAGCTGATCCGCCCCACGCCCCAGCGGCGCGGCGCCGGGGTGGCCTCGACCACGCAGCCGACATCCGTGAACGGCACGAGCCTGCGGCTGGCGACGAACTCCCGCGCCGCATCAGCCAGGCGCTGAGCCGAGCTCACGATGTCGCCGAAGGCGCCGTGCCGGGTCAGCTGGTCGCGCACCACCGCGGCCACCGGCTCGCCGGGCGCGATCCGGGCGCAGGCATCGGCCAGCAGCTCGTTCATAGCGGCCATCTCGGTGGCCGTCCGGGCGGCGAGCAGCTCCAGGTCCACGGTGATGCCGTCGGCGCAGCCCAGCAGCGCGGTCAGCCGCTGCGCGCCCAGTCCCTCGTCGGCCTCCGGCAGCGCGGCGCGGCGCGCGAGGTGGCCGGTGAGCCGGTCGAGCGCCGCTGCGGCCTGCGTGCCGGCCGCGCCGTCGCCGGGACGAATGGCGGCCCGCAGGCCGCGCACGGACCGGAGGAACGCCGCGGCGACTTTCGGCGGAACGCGGTCCAGGGAGCTGATCGCGTTGTCGATGGCCGCCGGCCACTGGGCCAGGTGGCGGCTGCGGGCCGCCATTCGGTCGGCCGCCGGGGCATAGTCGCGCTCGTAGGACGTCAGGTCGAGCGCCTCGATGTGCAGGAACGGGTCGCGCCGGTGCAGCTCCAGGTCACCCAGGCGGGTGCGCAGCGACGCCTCGGCGCCGGCGACGGTGACGTCGTCGAGGGGGTCGCTCAGCGGCGGACCGCCGAGGGCGCTGAGGGACTTCCGGACGCCAGCTGGCGACAGGTCCTGGATCTGGCCGTCGAGCTCATGCAGTCCGGAGTACTCCCGGCTGAAGGCCAGGCGCGCTTCCGCAACAGCCCGGACGCGGGCCGGCAGCTCGGTCAGCGCACCCACCGTTACTCCCCGAATGGCCCGGCCGCGCAGATCCGCGCCGGTCCCCGCTCAGCTGCGCTCGCACCAGCCGCAACCGCTCCTGAATCGGCCGCCGCGCAGGGGAAACCCCATTCCGGAGGGGTCAGTCTGCGCGGCACTGTTCTCCCACTCAGTGGAAGTGGAATCGCAATTAATGGAAGAGCCTAGATCGGGCGTGTACGGAGGGTCAAGATGAACTACGACATTTCTGCTTCTCCCGCACCACGCCGGATGTGCCGGCCGAAGACCGGGCGCAGGGCGCGGCCCGGCCCGCTCGCCGGGCGGCGCGGGAAGTCGGCCCGCGGGCCGGCCGCGCCGCCTGGCGGCGTGGCGACAGTGGTCGGGCCGGCGCGAGTCAGTGCTGGCGCCCGGTCCGGTCGAGGTGAATCCGGCCGCCGCTGATGACCAGCCCGAGCCGTGCGGGGTCACCGAGCAGGCCGGGTGCAGCGAGGGGATCGCCCTCGACCGCGACCAGGTCGGCCACCTTGCCGGCCTCGATCGTGCCGGTGTCCGCGCCGATTCCCAGCAGGTCGGCGTTCGTCTTCGTGGCCGCGATGATCGCGCCGGCCGCGCCCAGGGCGCCGGCCTGCAGCGCGATCTCCTGTCCCTGGAACCTGCGCATCGGCCCGAGCAGGTCGGACCCGGACCCGATCCGCACGCCCGCTGACTGGGCAATCCGCAGGCTCTCCAGGCCGGCGTCGATGATCCTGCTCAGCTTGTCCAGGTTGGCCGCCGGGATGCCCAGCTCCGAGCCCTGCTCGTGCAGCTTCTCGTAGGTCACCAGGGTGGGCACCAGGAACGTCCCGGCTTCGGCCATGAGCCCGGCGGCCCGGTCATTGAGGAGATTCCCGTGCTCAATCGAGCGCACGCCGGCCGCGACGCACACCTCGATGGCCTCAGCCGTATAGGCGTGCGCCAGCACGTAGGACCCGGTGGCAGCGGCCGCGGCCACCGCCGCCCGGAGTTCCTCCAGTGAGTACTGCACCGATTCCAGCCGGTCCGTCGGTGACATGACTCCGCCGCCGGCCATCACCTTGATCTGGTCGGCGCCCCGGCGCAGTTCCTCGCGCACGGCCCGGCGCACTTCCTCGGGGCCGTCGGCCACGGCGTGGGTCATGCCGAGGGCCCGCGGCACCACGGCAGCGCCCGGCTCCATCGCCCGCCGCTTGTCGCCGTGGCCGCCGGTCTGCGACAGCGGCCGCCCGGACACCAGCAGGCGCGGCCCGGCTATCGTGCCGCGCTCGATCAGCCGCCGGAAGCCGGCGTCCGCCCCGCCGGCATCCCGCACGGCCGTGAAGCCGCGGTCGAGCATGTCGGTCAGCGACTGGGCGGTCAGCACGGCCAGCTCGCTGTCAAACAGGCGGCGATGCTGATCCTGGATGTCGGCCTCGACCGCGGCCGCATGGACATGCGCGTCGATGAGCCCCGGCAGCAGCGTCATCCCGCGCAGGCTGATCACCTGGGCCGATGCCGCCGCAGCGGCGGGTCCGGGCACGACCTCGGAGATCCTGTCCCCCTCGACCACGACCGAGCCCTCGAACGGGTCACGTCCGGTGGCCGTGAACACGGTGGCCTCGGTAAAGATCGTCGTCGGCACTGTCATGGCCTGCCTTTCCTGACTCGTCCGGACTCGGGACTGGCTAGCCGGCGTCCGCGGCCGCCGGGTCGACGGGGATAACGGCGTTCAGCGCGCTGAGGCCGGGCACATACGGCGGCTGCGGCCCGGCCGCGTGCCGGGCGGGCGGCTGGTAGGCCGGGCCGTCGCCCAGGCCAGCCGGGCTGAGGCGGTGATAGCCGGTGGCGGCCTGCAGGTCGATCGCCACCTGGAGCAGCGCTGCCTCGGTGTGCGGCAGGCCGGCCAGCTGCATGCCGACCGGCGACTGGTCGGCCGGGCTCAGGCCCGCCGGGACCGACACGACAGGGAAGCCCGTGTCATTCCAGACGCCCAGCATGAGCCGGGGCAGTTCGGAGTAGGTGAGCTCGACGTCGGTCCGGAACAGCTCGTCCTGGCAGGCCGGGTGCGCGACGGCGGTCAGCTCGTGGCTGGTGAACACGCGCGTCCAGGTGTCGGCCAGCTGGGCCCTGGCCAGCTGGGCCCGGACATAATCCAGCGCCGACCCGGACGTGCGCAGCGGCGCGAGCAGGCCCAGGAACTCATCGCGGTACAGGTGGCTGCGGTCGGCGAACTGCTCGTGGATGACCTGGATCTCGGCCCCGAGAACATGCGTCCAGTCCCCGATATTGTGGCCGCCGCCCTCCAGCGGGTTGCCCGGCCAGGGGAAGCCCACCAGCTCGGCACCGAGACGGGCGAGATCGTTCTGGAATCGGTCATAGACCCCGGCCACGCCCGGCGACGGCTCATCATCGCCGAACTGCGGGATGCCGATCCGGGTTCCCGCCAGCGGGCGCGAGCCCGGCCGCGGCCGGACCGGATAGGAGCCCGGCCCGGCCGGCTGGGCGAGCGTGGCGCGGTCGGCCGGGTCCCGGCCGGCCATCACCTGCAGCAGGGCCGCGCAGTCGGCGGCCGACCGGGCCATCGGGCCGGTCACGTCGCTGGTGTAGGAGAACGGGATCACCCCGGAGTTGCTGACCAGCCCGAAGGTGGGCTTCACCGCGGACAGGCCCATGAATGCCGCGGGCATCCGGATGCTGCCGCGGGTGTCGGTGCCCAGGGTGGCCGGCACCATCCGGGCGGCTAGCGCGATGCCGCTGCCGCTGCTGGATCCGCCCGGCGAGAACGTCGGTCCCCACGGGTTGATCCCCCACACGCCGCTGGCGAACTCGCCGCAGTGCAGGTGGCCGATCAGGACCATCCCGGCGGCCCGCAGCCGCGCCCAGACGGTCGCGTCGGCGCCGGCCACGTTGCCCTCCAGCACGGCACTGTCGGCCGTCAGCGGCAGCCCGGCCGCCGCGACGACGTCCTTGAGCGCGATCGGCAGGCCGGTGAGCGGTCCCGCGGCGCCCCGCGCGCGCAGCTCATCGGCCTGCCGCGCGGCCTGCTCGGCCGCCTGCCGGTAGACGCGGATGAAGGCGCCGTACTGGCCGTCGCGCTGCGCGATGCGCTCCAGGCACGCGGCGGTCAGCTCCCGCGAGGAGAGCTCGCCGGCGCGCAGCGCGGCGGCGGCCTCCAGCAGGTCCAGGTCGGCGGGATGCGCAGCGGTCATGACGACGTCCCTTTCCTCATCCGGCGGCTACGGTGCCGCGAGGCGGGCCGCCGCTCCCGCCTCGGTGCCGCCCGCGCGGCCGGCCGGGCCGGTGCGGGGCAGCCACTGGCCGCGGCCCGGCGTGGCCGTCACCTCGCCGTCTTCCAGGACGACCTCGCCCCGGCTGATGGTGAACCGGGGCCAGCCATGCACGTCCCAGCCGTCATAGGTCGAGTAGCCCGACTGCGACTGCATGGCCGCGCCGTCGATGACCCGGTGCCGCTGCGGGTCGAGGATGACCAGGTCAGCGTCACTGCCGACGGCGATCGTCCCCTTGCGCGGGTACAGCCCGAACAGCCGGGCCGGGGTCGTGGAGATCAGCGACACGAAGCGGCCGAGCGAGATCCGGCCCGTGCGGACGCCCTCGGAGAACAGCATCGGCAGCATCGTCTCCAGGTCGGCGACGCCCTGCCGGGCGGTGAGGACGTTCAGCGACGGGTCGGTCTTGGCCGCCAGTGTCCACGGCGCGTGATCGCTGCCCAGGGTGTGCACCGAGCCGTCGGCCGCGCCCGACCACAGCGCCGCGACGTCGGCGGGCTCGCGCAGCGGCGGGCTCCCGATGTACTTGCCGGCGTCCGGCTCGGCGAGCGCCGCGCTCGTCAGGTACAGGTACAGCGGGCGGGTCTCGACGAATACCGGCAGGCCCCGGGCCTGGCCGCGGCGGGCCGAGTCGAGTGCGGCAGCCGACGACAGGTGCACGATGTAGACCGGCGAGCCGGTCGTCTCGCAGATCGCCACCGCCCGCTCGACGGCGGCCCGCTCGGCGAAGTCCGGGCGGCTCGGCCCCCAGTCGTGCACGCTGCCCCGGCCGGCCGCCACCAGCTGCTCGCCCGCGAACGTGACGAGCGCGCCGTCCTCGCAGTGCAGCAGCGTCAGCATCCCGCTGCGCCCGGCCAGCTGGATGGCGGCCAGCGCGGCGCCGGTCTGTGCCTCGAACTCGGGCATCATCATGAACAGCTTCAGGCTGGCGTGCCCCTCGGCGGCCAGGCCGGGCAGCTCGGCCAGCGCCTCTGGTGTCGGGCTGATCAGCACCGGGTGCAGCACGTAGTCGACCGCCGCGCCCGCCTCCGCCGCCGCGCGGTCGCGGGCCAGGGCCTGCGACAGCGACTGCCCGGCCCACGGGAAGGTCATGTTCCCGAAGGTGGTCACGCCGCCGGCGATGGCGGCCCGCGAGCCGCTGGCGAAATCGTCGACCCAGGACGGCGTGCCCGGCTCGGGCGGCGCGGGCTGGGACAGGTGCACGTGCATGTCGAGGCCGCCCGGCAGGACCAGGGCGCCCGATGCGTCGATCTCCCGCCGCCCGCGCAGGCCGCTGCCCAGCTGCACGACCCGGCCGCCGGCGATGCCCACGTCGTACTCGCCGGAGCTGCCCGCCGTCACGACAGTCCCGCCGCGGATGACCAGATCACACTCGATGTCAGGAATCTTCGCCCACCTCCTCGACCATGATCGTCATAAGCCGGGCCTGTGATCAACAGCCAGGCGGCAATCAGCTGCTCGCCAGTTCCGCGGATCCCGGTACCAGCCCGGCGCGGCGGGCTGATAGGACGGGGTTAGCTGATAGGACGGTGGCCATGAGCATTGTCCTAGTGACGGGCGGGACCGGAACCCTCGGTCAGGCCCTGGTCCCGGTCCTGGCCAGCCGCGGGCACGACGTCCGGGTGCTGTCCCGGCGGCCCGGCGCCGGAACCCACACCGGCGACCTGGCCAGCGGAGACGGCCTGGCGCAGGCCGCGGCGGACGCGGAGCTCGTGGTGCACGCCGCCTCCGACCGCCGGCTGGGCCGATCCGACGCGCTGCAGACCCGCAACCTGCTGGCCGCGGCGAGCGGCTGCCGCCACCTGCTGTATATCTCGATCGTCGGCGTGGACGCGATCCCGTACGGCTACTACAAGGCCAAGCTCGGCTGCGAGGAGCTCATCGCCGGCAGCCCGGTGCCCTCCACCACGCTGCGGGCCACCCAGTTCCACCAGCTGGTCGCCGCGGCGCTGCGGGCCACCCGGCGCTGGCCGGTCACGCCGCTGCCGCTGGACCTGGTGTGCCAGAGCGTGGCCGCGGCCGAGGTCGCCGCCCGCGCCGCCGACGTGCTGGACGGGCCGCCGCTGGGCCGGGCGGCCGACTTCGGCGGGCCCGAGGTGCTGACCGGGTGGCAGCTGGCCGCGACCTGGCGGGCCCGGTTCGGCCAGCCGCGGCGGGTGCTCAATGTCGCGCTGCCCGGCCGCACCTACCGGGCGTTCGCCGACGGCCTGAACACCTGCCCGGAGCACGCCGACGGCCGCCAGACGTGGGCTGAGTTCGTCCAGGGCGAACGCTGACCAGTTCCGGCACTGCCGCGCCGGCGCTAAGAATAAGACCGTGACTGAGAACACGCCAGGGCGGCCGGCCGGGCCGGCCCACCGCGGCGCTGCCAGACGGTCGCCGTGCTCGCTGACATCCACGGCAACCTGCCCGCCCTGGAAGCTGTGCTGGCCGAGCCGGACGTGGCCGCCGCCGACGCCGTGGTGCTGCTCGGCGACATCGCGCTGGGCCCGCTGCCCGGCCCCACCCTGGACCGGCTGGCCGGGCTCGGCGACCGGGCGGTCTGGGTGCACGGCAACTGCGAGCGGGAGCTGGTGACGGCCTTCGACGGCGGCGCGGTGCCGGGCCCGGCCGAGGTGGTCGCCGCCGCGACCGCCACGGCGGCGCTGATCGGCGCCGCGCACCGGGACCTGCTGACCGGGCTGCCGCTGACCGTCACCCTCGACGTCGCCGGCCTGGGCGCCGTGCTGTTCTGCCACGCCTCGCCGCGCCGCGACGATGAGATGGTGCTGGTCGACAGCCCGCCGCAGCGCTGGGCGCAGGCGCTGGCCGGGGTCACCGCGCCGACCGTGGTGTGCGGGCACACCCACATGCAGTTCGACCGGCTGGCGGCCGGGCACCGGGTGCTGAACCCGGGCAGCGTCGGCATGGCCTACGGCCAGCCGGGCGCTCCGTGGGCGCTGCTGGGCGAGCAGGTCACGCTGCGCAGCACGCCGTATGACACCGAGGCGGCCGCCGCGGCAATCGGCGCTGGCGGCTACCGGGACGCGGCGAGCTGGGCCCGCGAGTACGTGCTGACCCGCTATCCCGCCGATGAGGCGCTGGCCGCCTTCACCGAGGTTGCCCGCCAGCAGGCGGCGGCCGCCGGCTAGCTCCCGGCGGCCGGGTCGGTCAGCACGCCGGCGTCGAAGCAGGTCCGGTCCCCGGTGTGGCAGGCACCGTCGCTCTGGTCCACCCTGACCAGCACCGCGTCACCGTCGCAGTCCAGCGCCACGGACTTGACCGCCTGGACGTGCCCGGAGGTCTCGCCCTTGACCCAGTACTCCTGGCGGCTGCGCGACCAGTAGGTGCACCGGCCGGTGGTCAGCGTCCGGTGCAGCGCCTCGTCATCCATCCAGCCGAGCATGAGCACCTCGCCGGTGTCGTACTGCTGGGCGATGGCGGCGACGAGCCCGGCCGGGTCGCGCTTCAGCCGGGCGGCGATGGCCGGGTCGAGCGCGGAGTCGCGTGCGTCGATTCTCATATCGTGATCACCAGTGGCCTTACGTCGGGGGGTCAGCTGCGGGCGGGCCGGCGGGATGTCGCACCCGGTGACCGGACGCCGCCAGTGCCTGCTTGACCTGGCCGATCGTGGCCGCGCCGAAGTGGAACAGGCTGGCCGCCAGCACGGCGTCGGCCCCGGCCTCGACCGCGGGCGCGAAGTCCGACAGCTGCCCGGCGCCGCCGCTGGCGATCACCGGCACGCTCACCGCGGCCCGGACCGCGCTGATCAGCTCGGTGTCGAAGCCGCGCCGGGTGCCGTCGGCGTCCATCGAGTTCAGCAGGATCTCGCCGACCCCCAGGTCCTGGGCTTGCCGGGCCCAGGCCAGGGCGTCGATCCCGGTGCCGCGCCGCCCGCCGTGCGTGGTGACCTCGAACCGCCCCGGCGCCGCGTCCGCTGCCTCGCCGGGCGAGCTGGCCGCCGCCCCGGTCCGCCGGGCATCGACCGACAGCACGATGCACTGCGAGCCGAACCGGGTGGCGGCCTCGGTGAGCAGTTCCGGCCGGGCAATCGCGGCGGTGTTCAGCGACACCTTGTCCGCCCCGGCCCGCAGCAGCGCGTCCACGTCGGCCACGCTGCGCACGCCGCCGCCGACCGTCAGCGGGATGAATACCTGCTCAGCGGTGCGCCGGACGACGTCCAGCATGGTGCCGCGCTGGTCAGAAGAGGCCGTGATGTCCAGGAACACCAGCTCGTCAGCGCCGTCGGCGTCGTAGGCCGCGGCCAGCTCGACCGGGTCGCCGGCGTCTCGCAGGCGGCGGAAGTTGACCCCCTTGACCACCCGCCCGGCGTCCACGTCGAGGCACGGGATGACCCGGACGGCCAGCGTGGCGGCGCTCACCGCTGCCCCGCCCCCGGCAGGTAGGCGTCCGCCTCGATCTCGATCAGCATCCGCGGGTCGATCAATGCCGCGACCTGCACCATCGTCGCGGCCGGGCGGACATCGGCGAAGGCCTCGCCATGCGCCCGCCCGTACTCCTGCCACCGGGAGATATCCGTAACGAACATCCGGGTCCGGACGACGTCGCCCAGGCTGGCGCCCAGGCCCGCCAGTGCCTCGGCCACGTTGGCGATGCACTGGACAGCCTGGGCATAGGCGTCGCTGCCGCCGACGAGCTCGCCGCCGGCCACCGCCGTGCAGCCGGACACGAAGATGTAGTCCCCGGCAGCCACGGCGCGGCTGTAGGCCACCGGCTCCTCCCAGCGGCCGCCGCTGGAGTACCGCCGGGTCATCGCGCCACCGCGGCCAGCGCCTCGGGCAGGGTGAACGCGCCCGCGTACAACGCCTTGCCGACGATGGCGCCGTCCACGCCGGCCGAGGTCAGCCCGGCGATGGCGCGCAGGTCATCGAGGCTGGACACACCGCCGCTGGCGATGACCGGGGCGCTGGTCCGGTCGCAGACCCGGCGCAGCAGGTCCAGGTTCGGTCCCTGCAGCATGCCGTCCTTGGCCACGTCGGTGACGACGTACCGGGCGCAGCCCTCGGCGTCCAGGCGGGCCAGCACGTCGAACAGCTCGCCGCCCTCGCGGGTCCAGCCGCGCGCGGCCAGCGTCGTCCCGCGCACGTCCAGCCCGACCGCGATCTGGTCGCCGTGCTCGGCGATGACCCGCCTGACCCAGTCCGGGTTCTCCAGGGCCGCCGTGCCGATGATCACCCGGGCGCACCCGGTGGCCAGCGCGGCGGCCAGCGAGGCGTCGTCGCGGATGCCGCCGGACATCTCCACCGCGACCTCGAGCCGGCCGACGACCTCGGCCAGCAGCAGCGCGTTCGAGCCGCGGCCGAAGGCCGCGTCCAGGTCGACCAGGTGGATCCACTGCGCGCCGCCGTCCTGCCAGGCCAGCGCCGCGTCCAGCGGGGCGCCGTAGGCGGTCTCGGTGCCGGCCGCGCCCTGAACCAGCCGGACGGCCTGGCCGCCGGCCACGTCCACGGCGGGCAGCAGCGTCAGGGTGGCGCTCGTGGTCGGTGTCATTTCAGTGTCTCCAGCCAGTTGGCCAGCAGCTGCGCGCCGGCGTCACCGGACTTCTCGGGGTGGAACTGGGTGGCCGTCAGCGGCCCGTCCTCGACCGCGGCCACGAACCGCTCGCCGTGCACCGCCCAGGTCACCAGCGGAGCCTGGCCGGCCTGATCCCCGCTCCTCTTGCTGTTATCAGATTCGGGGGTGACGGAAGCGTCCTCGCCGGCCGCGGCGCTGGCACCGGCTGGCACATCCCTGGCCGCGTAGGAGTGCACGAAGTAGAACATCGTGTCCGGGTCCAGGCCCGCCAGCAGCGCCGACCCGGCCGGCGGGACGACCGTGTTCCAGCCCATGTGCGGCAGCACCGGGGCGTCCAGCCGGCTCGACCACGCCGGGCCAGCAGCCGACTCCCGCGGTCCGCTCGCCGTGCTCCACGCCGGCCTCGAACAGCACCTGCATGCCCACGCAGATGCCCAGCACCGGCCTGGCGTCGCTCAGCCGCCTGGCGATGACCTGGTCGCCGCCGATGCCGCGCAGCCCGGCCATGCACGCCGCGAACGCGCCGACGCCGGGCACGACCAGCCCGTCGGCGTCGTAGGCGGCGGCCAGGTCGGCGGTCACCTCGGCGTCCGCGCCGACCCGGGTCAGGGCCCGCTGCGCGGACCGCAGGTTGCCCGACCCGTAATCGAGCACCGTGACCCGCGGCCGACGGGTCACAGCATCCCCCGCAAGTTGCGACGAGGGAAGACGGCGCCTTCCGGGGCGTCCCGGAGGCGAGCGGGAAACCAGCTCACAGGGTGCCCTTGGTGCTGGGGATAGCGCCGGCGGCGCGCGGGTCGAACGCGGCGGCCGCGCGCAGCGCCCGCGCGAACGCCTTGAACTGGGCCTCGACGATGTGATGCGGGTTGCGGCCGCGCAGCACGTCCAGGTGCACGCAGATGCCCGCCGAGTGGGCCAGCGACTCGAAGAAGTGCTGGGTCAGCGTCGTGTCGTAGGTGCCGATCAGCGGGGCCATGCCGTCCGGCTCGGAGTGCACGGCATACGGCCGGCCGGACAGGTCCACGGCCGCCCGGGCCAGCGTCTCGTCCAGCGGCACCAGGGCGTCGCCGAACCGGCAGATGCCGGCCTTGTCCCCGAGCGCCTCGCGCAGCGCCTGGCCGAGGGCCAGCGCGGTGTCCTCGACGGTGTGGTGGGCGTCGATCTCAGTGTCGCCCTCGGCGCTGACCGTGAGGTCGAGCAGCCCGTGCTTGCCGAGCTGGGACAGCATGTGGTCGAAGAAGGGCACGCCGGTGCGGGCGTCGGTGATGCCGGTGCCGTCGATCTCCAGCTCGATCGCGATCTTGGTCTCCCTGGTGGTGCGCTCCACCGTGGCGGCCCGGCTCATAAGTTTCCTCCGCTTGTCAGCTTTCCGTCCTGGTCAGCACGCGCATGCCCGGCAGTCGCAGGCTCAGCACCCGGATGCTCAGCACCGCCGTGATCGGCCCCGGCCTGGCCAGCCAGCACGGCGCTAAGCGCGGTGCGGAACGCGGCGTTCTCCTCGGGAGTGCCGATACTGACCCGCAGCCACTGCGGCGGGCCGACTTCGCGGATCAGGACGCCGCGGTCCAGCAGGTCCTGCCAGGTGACCCGGCGGTCAGCGAAGGTGCCGAACAGGATGAAATTGGCGTCGGAGTCGGCGACGGTCAGGCCCTGCTCGCGCAGCCAGCCGACCAGCGCGTCCCGCTCGGAGCGGATCGCCTCGACCGAGGCCAGCAGCGCGCCGGCGTGCTCCAGCGCGGCCAGGGCCACCGACTGGGTGATGGCGGACAGGTGATAGGGCAGCCGGACGAGCAGCACCGCCTCGACCACGGCCGGGTCGGCGGCCAGGTAGCCAAGCCGGCCGCCCGCCAGCGCGAACGCCTTGGACATGGTCCGGACCACGACCAGCCGCGGGTAGCGCGGCAGCAGGGCCAGCGCGCTGGCGCCGGGATCGCGGGCGAACTCGGAGTAGGCCTCGTCGACCACCACCATGCCCGGCGCCGCCTCGCACACCGCCTCGATGACGGGCAGCGGCAGCGCCGTGCCGGTCGGGTTGTTGGGCGAGGTCAGGAACACCACGTCAGGCTGGTGCCGGGCGACCGCGGCGACGGCGCCGTCGGCCCGCAGCCCGAAGTCGTCGTCCCGGGCCGCCGCGATCCACTTCGTCGCCGTGGTCTGGGCGATGATCGAGTGCATCGAGTACGACGGCTCAAAGCCCATCGCGCTGCGGCCGGGCCCGCCGAAGGCCTGCAGCAGCTGCTGGATGATCTCGTTGGAGCCGTTGGCCGCCCAGGTATTGGCCAGGGTCAGGTCATGGCCGAGGTAGGCCGCGAGCGCGGCGCGCAGCTGCTTAGCGTCCCGGTCGGGATACCGGTTCAGGCTGGCGGCGGCCGCGCCGACGCGCGCGGCGATGTCGGCGACCACCGCCGCCGGCGGCGGGTAGGGATTCTCATTGGTGTTCAGCGCGATCCGTACGTCGAGCTGGGGCGCGCCGTAGGGCTTACGCCCGACCAGGTCAGCGCGCAGCGGGAGGGACTGAGTCACCGGGGACCCCGTTCTGTATTCGTGTTTTCCGCGGGTACCCGGACGCGTACCGCCTGCACGTGGGCGACCAGGTCTTCAGCGCCGCCGAGGGCGTCGATGTGCGGGGCGACCGCGGCGAGGGCGGGCTCGTCACACTCGACGAGGTGGATGCCGCGCAGGAACGCCAGCACCGACAGGCCGCCGGAGTGCCGGGCGGTGCCGCCGGTCGGCAGCACGTGGTTGGAGCCGGCCAGGTAGTCCCCGAGCGAGACCGGCGCGTACGGGCCGGCAAACACGGCGCCGGCGTTGCGGACCCGGCGGGCCAGGGCGGCGGCGTTCTCGGCCTGGATCTCCAGGTGCTCGGGGGCCCAGGCGTCGGACACGGCCAGCGCCGCGTCGAGGTCATCGACCAGCACGCAGGCGGACTGGCCGGCCAGCGCGGTGGCGACCCGGTCCCGGTGCCTGGTGGCCGCGACGGCGGCAGCCAGCTCGGGATCGACGCGGTCGGCCAGGCCGGGGTCGGTGGTGATCAGCAGGCACCCGGCCTGCGGGTCGTGCTCGGCCTGGGCGACCAGGTCGGCGGCTACGAAGGCGGGGTCGGCGGTGTGATCGGCGATGATCGCGATCTCGGTCGGCCCGGCCTCGGCGTCGACGGCGACCCGGCCGCTGAGCAGCCGCTTGGCCGCGGCGACGTAGACGTTACCCGGGCCGGTGATGACGTCGACGGGGGCGCAGTCGGCGGTGCCGTAGCCGAGCATGGCGATGGCCTGGGCACCGCCGGCGGCGTGCACCTCGGTGATGCCCAGCAGCGCGCAGGCAGCCAGCACGGCCGGGTGCGGCAGCCCGCCGCGGTCGGCCTGCGGCGGCGAGGCAACGGCGATCTCGGTGACGCCGGCCGCCTGAGCCGGGATCACGTTCATGACCACCGACGAGGGGTAGGCGACCAGCCCGCCGGGCACGTACACGCCCGCGCGGCCGACCGGGACGTACCGCTCGGTGACGGTGGAGCCGGGGGCCACGGTGGTGACGCTGTCGGTCGGCACCTGGTCGCGGTGCACGAGCCGGGCCCGGCGCGCGGCCTCCTGCAGGGCGGCCCGGACCGCGGGGTCCAGCTCGGCCAGCGCCTCGGCCAGCGCCTCCGGCGGGACCCGGGTGCTGACCAGGTCCACGCCGTCGAAGCGGACCGTATGCTCGCGGACCGCCTCGGCGCCGCGCTGCCGCACGTCGTCGCAGACCGGCCGCACGGCGGCCAGGGCGGCCTCGACGTCGAGCTCGGCGCGTGGCAGCACCCCGGCGAGCTCGCCGGGGCTCAGCTCGCTGGCGGGCTTGCCCCGCAGGTCGACTCGGATCAGCACCCGTCAAGCCTACGGGAGCGCCTTTCGCGGACCGCTGCCGAGCCTCTCGGCCAAGGCGGACGAGGATCGAACCGGTCAGCGGGCTCGCGCGGCGCTGCCAGCCGCCCCGGCCGGCCGGGGCGGATGGGATCATGGCGGCGATCCGCAGAGTGCGGTTCTGCGGGAACGCCCCCGGCATGACCGGTCACGAGCGGAGCAGGGAGAAGCCCGGCATGGACGCTGTCCGGATAGTCGATGACGGACCCATGATCGTCGCGAAGGTCACGCTGCCCGGCTGCCGGCCGGACCGGGCCCTCTCGGCGTTCACTGAGCCTGAACTCGTGTCGCGATGGTGGAACGGCGAGCTCACAGCGGTGCTGTCGCCCGGCGGCGAGTACGTCGTCGCGTTCCCCGCGATCGAGGCCCGGCTGACCGGCACCGTGCTGCAGTACGAGGCAGGCGGCCTGCTGGAGTTCAGCTGGAGCTGGGACAACCTGCCGCCGGACAGCACCGTGCTGGCCAGCGCCGAGCCAGGCCCGGCCGCGGGCTCGGCGCTGCTGACCATCCGGCACGGACCGCACGCCGCCGACGACGCCGGCCGGACCGCGCACCAGGAGCACTGGGACGGCTGGCATTACTTCCTGCCACGGCTGACTACTGCGCTGGGCTAATCGCTCACGTCAGCGAGATGCGGGCCTGCGCCGGCACCCGGCTGGTCACCAGCGTGCGGGAGCGCGCCGGGCCCGGCCCGGGGCCGCCCGGCAAACTGGGGGCATGAAATTCGGCCTCATGTACAACACCGCTGTCGCAGGCACCGACCCGGCGAACCTGACGGCGATCGCCCGGCACGCCGACGACCTGGGCTTTGAGTCGTTCTACCTGCCCGAGCACGTCGCGCTCTACCCGGGCGCGCGGGTCGGCGAGGCCGTGTTCCCGCCTGATGCGCAGATCGCCGACCCGCTGGAATGCCTGGCCTTCGTCGCCGCGTCCACGACGACGATCCTGCTCGGCACGGGCGTCCTGCTGCTGCCCTACCACCACCCGGTGGTCCTGGCCAAGCGCCTGGCGACGATCGACGTGCTCTCCCGCGGTCGCATGCGCCTGCTCACGATCGGGGTCAGCAGCCTGCCCGGCGAGGCCGCCGCCGTCGGAATCGACTACGCCACCCGCGGCCGCCGCGCCGACGAGGCGATCGACGTCCTGCGCGCGCTGTGGGCGGGCGACGCCACCGGGACGAGTTTCGACGGCGAGTTCTACTCATTCGAGAACATCACCAGTTACCCGAAGCCGCTGCAGATGCTGCCGGTTCACGTCGGCGGGTCGAGCGCAGCCGCCGCCCGGCGCGCTGGCCGGCGAGGCGACGGGTACTTCCCCGGCGGCCGGCTGGCTCCGGCCCAGCGGGTCGCTCAGCTCGAGCTGATGCGCACGACCGCCGCAGGTCAGGGCCGCGACCCGGCAGCCCTGGAGTACACCCGCTGGGGTTCGATCGACCTGGAGCCCGGCGCCGTGGAGGCCTACGCCGCCCAGGACGTCGACCGCCTTATCCTCAGCCCGCCCCCGGCCGGCCTGGACGATCAGCTGCGCCAGCTCGAGGCCTTCGCCACCCGGCACGGCCTGCGAGCCTGACCGACCTGGCCGGCGGTCCGGGCCGCGCCGCCGCCATGCTGCGGGCCGGACCGCGGAGCCTTATGCTCAGCTCATGAGGGCGCGGTTTGCCCGGTTGATGGGCATAGCGGGGCTATCGGTGCCGGTGGTGCTGCTGGCTTTACTGCCGGCCGGGCAGGCCAGCGCGGCGAGCAAGACGGCGGCCGCCGGCGGCGGCGAGCAGGTCACCTCGTACCGGATCAGCGTGACGATCCGGCCGGACGGCGTGACGCATGTCCGCGAGGCCATCGCCTACGACTTCGGGGCCGATCAGCGGCACGGCATCTACCGCTACATCCTGGACCGGGTGCCGGCGGGCGACGGCCGTGACCAGGAGTTCCCGATCCGGGACATCACCGTGTCCAGCCCCGACGGCGCGCCGTCGCTGACCACGGTGACCCGCAGCAACGGCGAGCTCATGATCCGCATCGGGGATCCGGCGCGGACGATCACCGGGCAGCACCGGTACGTGCTCAGTTACGACATCGCGCGGGCGCTCGCTCCCGTCGCCGGCACGGAGATGCTGGACTGGAACCTGATCGGCTCGGACTGGAAGGTCCCGATCCGGCACGTGGTGGCCACCGTGCACGGGCCGGGTGCCCTGTCCGACGTGGTCTGCTATGCCGGCGCTGTAGGGAGCCACGCCCGCTGCGGCGGCATGACCGTCACCGGGAAACGGGCCCGCTTCACCCAGGGTGCGCTAGCGCCCGGCCAGGGCCTCACGGTGTCGGTGCTGGTGCCGCCGGGCAGCGTGCAGGCCGCACCGCCGCTGCTGGTCAAGACAGGCGGGTCGCTGGCGGCGCTGAAGCCCACGCTCCTCAGCGCGGCCCTGGCCGTCCTGGCCGTGGCCCTGCTGTGGAGCTGGCCCTGGCTCGCGGTCCTCGGCTGGCGGCGCCGGGCAGCCAAGACCGAGCTGCCGCCGGAACTGGCCAGGCCCGTGCGCCAGGCCGGTCATCCCGGCCACCCGGGACTGGCTCCGCGGCAGTCCGGGCGGGTCATCCGGCCGGCTGAGGCCGACGTGGTCCAGTCCGGCCAGATCAAGGCCCGGCACATCGCGGCGACCGTCGTCGACCTGGCCATCCGCGGCTACCTCCGGATCGAGGACCTGCCCGGCACGGCCCGGGTCAGGCCCGGCGCCGCTGGCCAGCCGGCCGGCCACGATGACGCCGATCAGCAGGCCAGCGACTGGCGGCTCATCCGGCAGGCGCCGCTCCCGTCCGCGTCAGCCGGGCCGGCCGGCTCCCGCGCCGGGCTCCTCCGGTATGAGCAGACGCTGCTGCAGGACCTGTTCAGCGGCCGGGATGAGCTGCGGGTATCCGAGCTCAAGGGCTCCTTCCGGGCACCGGTCGGGCGGTTCTGCGCGCAGCTCGGCCGCGATGTCCAGCGGCAGGGCTGGCTGAAGCTCAAGAACTGCGAGGCCCGCGGCTGGATGCTCAGCGCGCGGGCGGCCGTCGTGATCGGCGTGGCCGCGGTGGCGATCGGCGTGGAGCTGCCCGCGCTGCCCGGCGCCGGGTTCTTCGGGATCGTGGTGGGCGCGGCCGGCCTGCTGACCGTGCTCGCGACGCCGAGCCTGCGCCGGGCGCCGTACCGGTACACCCCCCGCGGGCGCCAGCTCCTCGAGGACCTCAAGCCGGCCCGCAAGCAGCTCGCGGAGGATCCGCTGCCCTCGGCGGTGAGTCCCTGGACGCAGTTCTCCGGCCTGCTGCCTTACGCCATCGCGCTGGGCCTGGGCGAGCGGTGGACCCGCCGGTTCGCCGCAGTCCCGGTGCCGGCGCAGACGAGCGGCTGGCTGCCCGCCGGGATGGGTAACAGCCTCATGCCCGGCTGGTACTTCACCGCGTTCACGCATCAGGTCTGCCAGCTGGCCCCGCACGGCAGCCTCAGCGTCGCGGTCGCCGGCTCGGGAGCGGCCGCTGCCCTCTCGGGCGAGACGTACTACCCGTACCTGTCGCACCGGAGCAGCTTCGGCGGCAGCGGAGGCGGCGGCTTCTCCGGCGATGTCGGCGGCGGGGGCGGCGGAGGCGGCGGAGGCAGCTGGTAGCCCACCCCCTTCGGCCACCGGCCAGATCGCCAGGATCCGCGTACCTGCTCCGGGAGAGGAGAGGTACGACCGGCGGGCAGCCGGCGCTGAGTCATGCATGTCGATAGCCACTCGCGCTATCATGGGATATCAGGAGGTGGACATGACAGACATGCTGATTCGAGACGTGCCTGATGACGTCGTAGCGGCGATCGACGCGCATGCGAGCCGACTTGGCTTGTCGCGCAGCGAATACGTCCGCCGGCGCCTAGCTCAGGACGCGGCAGTCCAGGAGTCCGCCGTCACCGTCGCGGACCTGGCGATGTTCACCGATTCATTCGGCGACCTGGCCGATCCTGATGTGATGTCCCGCGCGTGGGAGTGACTAACTGGCTGATCGACAAGTCCGCACTTGTCCGCCTCTCCAGTAGCCCGGATGCCGCCGAGTGGGCCGCGCGAATCGAGCGCGGTCTGGTGCGGATCACCACCGTCACCCGCCTGGAGGTCTGCTATTCGGCCCGGTCCGGACCGGAGCTCCGGAGCCGGGCTTCGGCGCCCACCGCTAGCGTCCATGCCCGTGGAGTACTTGACACCAGTGATCGAGGACCGGGCCGTCGATGTCCTTGCCTTGCTAGCTGACCGCGGCCAGCACCGCGCGCCGTCCCTTCCTGACGTCCTGATCGCCGCGACGGCCGAGCTAGCCGGGCTCACTATCTTGCATCTCGACAAAGACTTCGAGCTCATAGCGGGCATCACTGGGCAGCCGGCCGAGCGACTGACCGTCGCCTGAGCCGGCTGACGCTATCCGGGCGTACTGGCCAAACGCGGCACCACCCGGAATGGTCGACACTCTCCACGGCGTGAGCACCGATGTCAGCTGAGGCGCATCTGGGAATCGGACCCAGCGACGGCGGCTTTGCGGGCCGCCTCCCGCACCAGCGAGATATGCGCCAGAGTCTCCCCGCCCAGAGTCGAACTGAGCAGCCGAGCTTCGCGACGGGGTGCTATCCTACCGGCCCGACAGTCCAATTGTGTGGACGTAATACGGAGATTTTGGGCCTACCAGCAGGCTTTTCATCTTCTCAACATCCCGTAGCGGGATCAAGAAGACATGCCCTTCGCCCGTAAGGACAAAGAAAAGATCGACGTCAGTCAGCGCGTAGCACTGCTTGCGGCGATTAGTACCCGCGCCCCTGGAAGGGGACAAGTGGCTCAGCACGACGACCACGTTACCGTTGGCGAACGGCACCGTCGTCGTGCTCTTGACCTGAACTCGCTGAACTTCCCCGCATCTGTCTACGATCAGGTCATATGGGAGCCCACTGGCCGCCACGCTAACTCGGAAGCCGCGTGAAACGAACCACGCGGCAGCTAGGTATTCGGCCTCCAGGCCGAAGTTTGCGAAGCTCTGGTCGGGCAGAGGAACGGACGTGTATACCCTATCGACGCGTTCTGGCTGGAAATGCGAGGCATCCAGGCCCATTCGGACTGCGATCTCTTTCATCGTCCCGACCGTGGACTTGTCCCTGCCTGCACCGATCTTGCGGGCCACGCCGCTCCAGGTCTTTGATCCTGCGACCGCTTCGGCGAGTTCCTCGTCACCCCAGTTCCGCTTTCCTCGAAAATGGCCCGAGTCCAGCCCGAGTTTTTCGGCGCGGCGCTGGATGATTGTCCAGCTCGAGGTCGAGGCAAGGCCGAGCGCCCGTGCCACACCTCGCCACGAGTGCTCGGCCGCAACGGCCCTGGCTAGCTGCTCATCGGTCCAGGTCCGTGGGAATTGCGCCATGGTACTAATACTACCGTCCCATGTGCTCTCGGCAGGAGTCGAACCTGCTACCTACGGGTTCGGAACCCGCTATGCCATCCGCGCTATGCCATCCGTTGCACCACGAGAGCGCTTGCGTGCGCCGGGATGGATTCGAACCACCGTGTCCGAGGAGCCTGGTTTACAGCCAGGTGCAATCGTCCGCTCTGCCACCGACGCCTGGGTGTCTGACGGGTAACGATCCCGCTAATACCCGGTTCACAGCCGGGCCCCTCGCCATCTGGGTCCAGACACCAGTACTCAGCAAAGGAGTCGGACCCTCGTCTCTCCTGTTTGCAGGACAGGCGCTCTCCCATTGAGCTAGCCGAGCATGCGTACCCCTGGCAGGAGTCGAACCTGCATCGGCAACTTCGTAAGCTGCTTGCCTGTCCGTTGGCGACAGGGGCGTGGCGACGCCTACCGGATTCGAACCGGCACCTTCCACCGTGACAGGGTGGTGCACTGGCCAGTTGTGCTAAAGCGCCTTGGCTCTCGCGGGAGGACTCGAACCTCCATAGCTGGAGTAACAATCCAGCGTCTTGCCCTTAGACGACACGAGATCAAGATGCCGCGCTTTGCCGTCTTGCCGGTCCTGGCGCGCGGCCAGCCTTCGTAGCGGAGACGGGATTCGAACCCGCGGCCTCCAGGTTATGAGCCTGGCGAGGTACCAGCTCCTCCACTCCGCAGCAGCGCAGACGGGCCTCGAACCCGCAAGGTGACGCGGCTCGAAAGGCCGCCGACTCTTCCATTTCGTCCACTGCGCCGTACTCCGTGCGGGGCTCGAACCCGCAGTCTCCGGATTGAGAATCCGGTGAGTTAGCCCGTTCCTCCAACGGAGCAAGATCATGCGTACGTCGCCCAGGTGTCGAACCCGGACCGCCCGGTTAGAAGCCGGGAGCGCTATCCGTTACGCCAGCGACGCGCGTGCCGCCCAGAGGGCTCGAACCCCTTCAGCCCCGGGTAAAAGCCGGGTTCCCGTCCAGTCGGGAGCGAGCGGCATTGGTTAGGCCGGGCGGGACTTGAACCCGCGTATCTCCCCTTATAAGGGAGGAGCCGTCACCAGCTTGGCTACCGGCCAGTCCGCCCCCGTGGAGCTGAACCACGCGGCTACCTGCTTATCGGGCAGGCCCCTTCACCGGTTGGGTAGAGGCGATCATGCGGGAGACGGAGGGCACGATCCCCAGCGCCGTGGCGCCCGTCCGGGTTCAGGCCGGTGGCCGCCGCCTGGCGGCTTCATCTCCCAGAGCGGAAAGCGGAGGTCTCGATCCCCAGCGCTCGCGCGCCCAGCCGGGTTCGGGCCGGCGCCCGCTCCCCGGCGGGTTCGCTTTCCATGTGCGGAGGACGGAGGGCACGATCCCCAGCGACCAGGTCGCCCGTGCGCTTTCCAGACGACGCCGACCCCTGGCCGGTTCGTCCTCCAAGGCGGAGAGCGGACTACTCGAAAGCCATGCCTCGCGACACGATCCGGCTAGCAACCGGTCCCGGCGCCCTGGCCGGTTCACTCTCCCTGCGTACCGAACCTCGGACTCGAACCGAGAACTTCGCCGCCCTGAACGGCGCGCCTCTACCAGATTGGGCTAGTTCGGCTTGGAGCGGATGACCGGGATCGAACCGGCGCTGGCACCTTGGCAAGGTGCTGTGCAACCGCTACTCCACATCCGCACGGCGGCGCCGGCTGGCGTTGACCTTCGACTTCGCGTCGACGCACACGTCACACCGGCAGCCGTCGACCTTGTACTTGGACTGCCCATGCCGGCGGCGACGCTCCGGGATTCCCCCGGCCTCCTCGATCGCCGCGAGGCAGGCCCCGATCTGCGCCTGGCGCCGTTCGCCCATCAGCGGGCGAAGCAGCTCCATCAGATCCGTGACCGGCTTCATCGCGGACACCTGCCACTGGTGGGTGTCCTTGTGGTGGGCCTTCTGCGCCTTGGCCAAGCGCACCGTGCCCAAGCCGACAACGTCACGGACCTTCTGGACGACGTCCTGGTCGGTCATCTGCAGCGAGATCCTGATGCGTATCCGGGCCGCCTGATGCGCGTCGGCCGGGACTCGCTGGACGATGAAGGCGCCCTCCCCTTCCAGCAGGCCCGCCAGCCACGCCAGCTCGACGGCCGGGATCTCGCGCAGCGTCGGCCGGGGCCTGGGCTGGTACTTCTCCCAGCGCCGATCGCGCTCGTAGACAGCGTTGGCCTCAACGCACCCAGGCTGGCGGCAGCCGCGTACATAACAGGATCGGGTGCCGTGCTTAACTGCCATACTTGAGGATACCTCTGGAGATGTCCTACATCGTGGCATCAGAGCCCTTCCCCGGTGTCGACCCGGGCGGCCTCTCCTTACCGAGGAGCGGAGCGCGCCGGCGCGAAGGGCATCGCTGGCGGCCCTGGACTCGAACCAGGACACGCGGATCCAAAGTCCGCCGGGCTGCCATTACCCCAGCCGCCATCGTGAGCCCTTCCCCAGTGTCGACCTGGGCGAGCTGCCCTTACAGGGTGCTGCCGGACGCCGGTCCGAAGGGCCAGAGTGCTCCCGGTGCGACTCGAACGCACACTGGCCAGCCCCTCAGACTGGTGCCTCTGCGATTGGGCTACGAGAGCATGGAGTCTCTCCGCGGTGTCGAACCGCGCAAGTCGTCCGTACGAAGGACAACCGGACGCCGGCCCGAGAGGCATGAGCTGGGATACCAGGCTTCGAACCTGGAAGCTCCGGGTTCAGAGCCCGGCGGGTCTGCCAGTTCCCCTATATCCCATTGAGTAAGGGCGGCGCGATTCGAACGCGCACCGCGCGAGGTTTGGACTCGCCGCCTCTGCCATTGGGCTACGCCCGCAATGAGGCCGTTCCCCCTCGTCCTGGCCAGTAACGAGAGCGGCACGGACCCGGCCGACCTTTGGTAAGGCGTGCGCCGCCTCGGCCTCGAACCGAGAACCCCCTGATTAAGAGTCAGGTACACGTCCGCTTGTGCTTGCGGCGCTCATGAGCGCCCGGTGCCACCCGAACGCTCGGGCCGTCCTGCGCCGATGGTCATTGGAGCAGACGACCTCACACTTCTGGACTTCCGCAAGGATCTCCGGCCAGGGCCTCCCTGCGTGGATCATCGCGTTGATCTCCGCGGTCTTGTCGCCCTGGTGGTCGAAGTCCAGGACCACGATGTCCGACTCGCCGCAGTCAAGGCACGGATGGTCGCGGAGGTAAGCGCAGACGGCCTCGCGTGCATCGATACGCGCCCGGCGAAGTCTCTCGATACGCGCCGGGTTGTGCCGGTCCTTCGTCTTGGCGTAGTAGGCCACGTTGTAGGACTTTTTGCAGACCTTGCACATCGTGCCGTGGCCGTCGGCGCGCTTCTGGTTCACCGGAAAGGCGGACAGCGGCTTGTTCTTCTTGCAGGAGTAGCAGCGCTTCGCGTTAAGAGTCATACCGGATTAAGAGTCCGGTGCATCACCAGTCATGCTTGCGGCGCTTGGAGCGGATGACAGGAATCGAACCTGCGTGATGTGGGTGGAAGCCACACGCCTAAGCCATTCGGCCACATCCGCACAGTGCCACCTCCAGGAGCCGAACCTGGGCCCTTCCGGTTTCAACCGGACGCTCTTCCAACTGAGCTAAGGCGGCATGGTCGGGGTGGCGGGATTCGAACCCGCGACATCCTGCTCCCAGGGCAGGCGGGATGGCCAAGCTTCCCTACACCCCAGTGGAGATGCACGGAATCGAACCGTGTCGGCAACGCTTGCAAGGCGCACCCGCTACCTCAGCTACTCATCCCCAAGCCCTGACCTAGGCCGGCATGCACCGACCTGGGCCAGGGTTGATCTGTGCCGGCCGGGATGGCGCCCGGCCGGCCGTGCTCACGCTATGGAGGTATCAATTATCAGGCACGTTCACCGAGGTGGTGGTGCTGTGCAGAGATCGCAGGAGTTGAATCCGCATAACGCCCAGGCTGGCGTCGGGCCGCCTATCAGCTGGCTGATCCCGGTAAACGAAAACCGCCCGCCGGGTGTCCCCTGCGAGCGGCTTCCGGAAGTGAGTCTGGTGCTATCCGGAAGCCTCCGCGTACGGGCCCATCCCATGCTTAATAGAGGCGCACAGGACGTACATCTGCGCCTCATCTCGCCTGGTTGTGCTTACCGATCGCGTCTTCATGACATCCATGCTAGGTAGGGCTGTTTCCGGTTACAACTGGTTTAACGGCGGATTTTCACCAGGCATTCCCCGCGCCAGTAGAGGTGCGCTGCCGCGGCCAGCCGGGCCGCTCAGCAGGTCACGGTGATGCCCTCAGATCCGGCGGACCGGGCGGACCCGACCGGCAGGCCGCGCCGCGCCGCATAATTGGCGGATGCCTGCAGCGGGACGAGACGTGTCGGAGTTTCCTGATCAGGTAGGCATCGTGCTGCAGCGACTGCGGGACCGGCTGGCGGAGCGGCCGGACCTGGTCGGCATGTACGTCTACGGGTCGCTGGTCACCGGCGACTTCAGTCCGGCTCGCAGCGACATTGACGTTGTGGTGCTGCTGGATCGCGAACCCGGCGATGCCGCAGCGGGCGAGCTCCGGAAACTGCACCAGGAACTAGCCGCGCTCGGCGGGGCCGCAGGGCAGCTGCACTGCCTGTACGTGGCCGCCGAGCATGCCGCAGATCCGGACCGCCTGTGCCTGTACTGGTTCGGCGACCGGATGACGCAGTGGCAGATGAAGGTCATGACCCAGGCGGAACTCTCAACGGCGGGCGTGGCGCTGCACGGGCCGTGGCCACCGCCGGGAATCGCGCCGGTTCCGGTCGCGGATATCCAGGCGGCGGTGCTCAAGGAGATGCGCGGCTACTGGCGCCGCTTCGCTCGCCAGCGCAGGCAGTGGCTGGCGGATGACACCGTCGACCATGCTCTGGTGGTGCTGCCCCGGGCTGAGGCCGTGCTGGCTCGCGGGAATCTGATCACCAAGGGCGAGGCCATCAGCCGCCTGGCCGATTTCGGGGTTCCCCCCGCCCTGGCGCAGGAGATACATGCCCGCCGGGCTGGCCACGAGGTCCGGCTCGGCGCAGCCCGGCGGCTGCACCGTGCCTATCGCGCCCGGCGGATCATGCGGCGCGGCGTGCGGAGGCTCAGCCAGCTGGATCCGCCGGGCACGCTCGGCGAGCGCCGCTGAACGGGCCTGCTAGGCCGCCGTCCGGGCGATGAGGCCGTGCCAGGGGGCCAGGGTGATGCCGCCGGCTCCCGGCGATGAGGCACCGTCGCCGGTGCTGAGCAGGATCTCGCCGAGGTCACCGGACCAGGTCACCGGGCCGGCGGACAGGTTGGCCAGGACCGTCAGCCCGCCCGCCTGATAGGCCCACAGTCCCCCGTCTACGGCCAGCTCCTTGTACGGCGCGATCTGGCCGCTGAGCTCGGCCTTGCGCAGCGCCAGCAGGCGCTGGCACAGCCGCAGCACCGAGCCGGGATCCTCGCGCTGGGCGGCCACGTTGCAGGCGGCAGCATCGCCGACAGGCAGCCAGGGATGGGCGGAGGTGGTGAAGCCCGCTGAGGCCGTCACGTCCCACTGCATCGGCGTCCGCGCCCGGTCCCGGTTGCCGTGCGGGCCGTCCTGATTCTGGGTCATCTCATCGCGGCGCAGCTCGGGCGGCACCTCGAAGTCGGGCATGCCGATCTCGTCGCCGTAGTACAGGACCATGGCGCCGGGCAGCGTGGCCAGGATCAGCAAGGCGAGCCGCGTCTGCTGCTCATCGCCGCCGCACCAGCGGCTGGCGAACCGGCCGACGTCGTGGTTGGAGGCAGTCCACACCGGGCAGCTGCCCTCAGGCAGGTCGGCGAGCGTCTGCGCGACCACGCCAGCCAGGCTGGCGGCGGTGAAGCTGGCGAACACGAACGGGAAGTTGAAGCCCAGCTGCAGCTCGTCGTTGTCGCCGTAGAACTTGGCCAGCTCGGCCGGCTCGCGCACCCAGGTCTCGCCCAGCAGCAGCCGGGCCGGGTCGTAGCTGTCGGCGAGCTTGCGCCAGTCCCGGTACACGCCGTGCACCTCGGGCCGGTTGAAGTTGTAGACGGGCTGCAGGCCGAACCGGCCCTCCAGGGGATCGTCGCCGGTGACCGGCGGGTTGTCCCGCAGCTGGGCGTCCTTGTACAGGCCGTGCGCCACGTCGATGCGGAACCCGGCGACGCCCCGGCTGAACCAGAACTCCAGGACCTGCCGGAACTCCTCGTGCACGGCCGGCAGCCACCAGTTCAGGTCGGGCTGGGTGGCCAGGAAGTTGTGCAGGTAGTACTGCCCGCTGGCCTGGTCCAGCGTCCAGGCGGGCTGGCCGGCGGCATCGATCCAGTTGTTCGGCGGCCCGCCGTCCGCAGCCGGGTCAGCCCACACGTAATAGTCGCGGTGCTCGGCGTCCCGGCCGGTCAGCGCATCAACGAACCAGGCGTGCGCGGAGCTGGTGTGGTTGGGCACCAGGTCCAGCAGCACCCGCATGCCGCGCTGGCCGGCGGCGGCGATGAGCTCGTCGAGGTCGGCCAGCGTGCCCAACTCCGGGTGGACGTCGGTGTAGTCGCTGACGTCGTAGCCCCAGTCGGTGTCGGGCGAGGGCATGGTGGGCGACAGCCAGATGGCGTCCACGCCGAGCCACTCCAGGTGATCCACGCGGCTGAGCAGGCCGCGCAGGTCGCCGTAGCCATCACCGTCAGCGTCCTGCCAGGACCGGACATAGAGCTGGTAGAGGACCGACCCGTGCCACCACGGCTGCGCCGCACCGCCGTTCTGCATCTTTCTCCCACTGCTCCGGCGCGGCGACCGCGCTCTCTGCTGAATCCTGGCCCCGGGCGGCATGGCGCCCGGCGCCCCCACTATCGCCGCAAACCGCGGCGGTGATCAAGATGGCGCCCGCCGGCCGCCGCTTGCCTGCCGGGTGCCGCACGGCGGACACTGGAGCATGCGCACCATCGCGCTGCTCGTACTCGCCCTGGCCCTGCCGACCGCCGCCGGGTATTTCCTGCTGGCGACCCTGGGCGGCTGGCACAAGCTGGCCGAGGCCCTGCGGCGGCCGCCGCCGCCTGAGTCGCCGGACCGGCTGGCCGCCACCTTGCGACGGCTGCGGGCACAGCTGGAGACGACCGAGACCACCCCCGGCGCGACCGCCAAGAGCCACCGGATCCGGGCGCTGCGCGGCGCCTACCTGGACGCCCTGCACGACGCCTGCGCACGGCTGGAGGTCAGCCCGCCCGCGGGCGGCGACCGGGCCAGCCAGGCCGAGATCTACCGCGCCGAGGCGGCGCTGCGCGAGCGCGGGCTGGACGTCCGGGAGCCGGCCGCGCCGCTGACGGCCGGCCTCCCGGACGCACTCAGCCGGTCAGCTCGCGGCCGGCGCTGACGGCGCGTCGTCGGGACGGGCCTCCAGCGCAAGGTTGCGTCCTGACTCCGGGTCGAATACGTGCATCGGGCGCAGATCCACCCACAGCTCGGCTTCGTCGCCTTCGCGGATCCGGGTCGCCGCGTCCAGCCGGGCCGTGACCTGCTCCTCACCGCCCACTGTGTCGGCCGGCCGGAATCGGCGGCCAGGTCGGCTAGCTGGTCGGAGGTCGCCGACAGCTCGCTTTCCGTCGCGAAGTAGACGAAGACGTCCGAGCCCATCGACTCGCGCACGTCGATCGTGGGCCGGAACGTCGTCCCGAAGGGGCGGTTGTCGGCCGCGACGAGCGCCGCGTCCTCGAAGTCCTCCGGGCGCAGGCCCACGATGACGTTGCGGCCCACGTTGGACCGCTCCAGCACCTGGCGGAGCTGGTCGGATACCGGCAGGTCGCCGATGCTGGTCCGCAGGCTGCCCTCTTCCATGGTGGCACCCAGGAAGTTCATCGCGGGCGAGCCGATGAAGCCGGCCACGAACAGGTTCAGCGGCCGGTCATACAGCTCCTGCGGGGTGCCCGCCTGCTGCAGCAGGCCAGACCGCATGACGGCCAGCCGGTCGCCCAGCGTCATGGCCTCGGTCTGGTCGTGGGTGACGTAGACCATCGTGGTGCCCAGCCGCTTTTGCAGCCGCGACACCGAGGTCCGGGTCTGCACCCGCAGCTTGGCGTCGAGGTTGGACAGCGGCTCGTCCATCAGGAACACCTGCGGGTCGCGGACGATGGCCCGGCCCATGGCGACCCGCTGGCGCTGGCCGCCGGAAAGGTTGGCGGGCTTGCGGTCCAGGTGCTGGGTCAGGTCCAGGACCCGGGCTGCCTCCTCGACCTTCTCGTTGATGACGTTCTGCGGCGTCTTGGCCAGCTTGAGCGCGAAGCCCATGTTCTCGCGCACCGTCATGTGCGGGTAGAGCGCGTAGCTCTGGAACACCATGGCGATGTCGCGGTCCTTGGGCGCCTCGTTGTTGACGACCTTGCCGCCGATGCGCAGCTCGCCCTCGGTGATGTCCTCCAGCCCGGCGATCATGTTCAGGGTGGTGGACTTCCCGCAGCCCGACGGGCCGACCAGGATCATGAACTCGCCGTCGGCGATGTCCAGGCTGATCTTGTCGACGGCCAGCTGGCCGTCGGGGAAACGCTTGGTGACGTTGTCCAGGATGATCTCGGCCACTGTTACTCCTTCACGACTCGGCGCTCGCTAGCCCTTGACCGCGCCGGACGTCAGCCCGGCCACGATGCGGCGCTGGAAGAACACCACGAAGATGATGATCGGGATAGTGATGACCACCGCCGCGGCCGCGATGGGCCCGGTCGGCACGGTGAACTGCGAGCTGCCGCTGAAATAGGCAATGGAAGCCGGCGCGGTCCGCGACGCGAGCGTCGAGGTGAACGAGATCGCGAACAGGAACTCGTTCCAGCAGAACAGGAACACCAAGATGGCCGTAGTCACCATTCCCGGTGCCGCGAGCGGGGCGATGACCTTGGTGAACGCCTGGTAAGGCGTGGCCCCGTCGACCTTGGCCGCCTTCTCCAGCTCCCACGGAATCTCCCGGAAGAACGCCGACAGCGTGTAGATGCCCAGCGGCAGCCCGAAAGCAACGTAAGGAATGATGAGGCCGGGCCAGGTATTGAACAGGCCCAGCCCGCGCTCGATGTTGAACAGCGGAGTGACGAGCGCGATCTGCGGGAACATGGCGATCAGCAGTGCCATGCCGATCAGCACGCCCTTGCCCGGGAAGTTCAGCCGGGCGATCGCGTAGGCCGCCATCGAGGCCAGCACGACGGCGATGAGCGTCGCGATCAGGCCGATGCCGATCGAGTTCAGCAGCGGGTGGATGAACTGCGAGGTCTGCAGGATCCCGGTGTAGTTCGACCAGGTCCAGGATTTCGGCACGAAGGACGGATCGAGAATCGCGGCCGGCGTCTTGAACGACAGCGAGACCATCCACAGCACGGGGATCAGCGCCAGCGCCACGACGACGAAGTTCGCGACCCCCCAGCCGGTCTTCTGCTGGGGAGTTGTCGCTACAGCCATCAGCTAGTCACCTCGTCCCGAGATTGGAGCCAGGAGCCGCGGTC
Source organism: uncultured Actinomycetota bacterium (assembly GCA_963780555.1). GTDB lineage: Bacteria > Actinomycetota > Actinomycetes > Streptosporangiales > Streptosporangiaceae > DASUBV01. Next base: position 4,290,509 of record CAWACD010000002.1, read on the forward strand.
CCGAAGCCCTTGATAAACGCGACGGCGATGATCGCCACGCAGATGAAGATCAGGATCGAGATGGTCGACCCGACCCCCAGGTTGAGGGCGTTGAACAGGTTGTCGTAGCCCAGGATCGAGACCGACCCGGTGCCGTTATTGCCGGCGGTCAGGATGAAGATGCTGTCGAAGATCCGGAACGAGTCCAGGGTGCGGAACAGCAGCGCGACCAGGATGGCCGGCTTCATCAGTGGCAGCGTGATCCGGGCGAACCGCTGCCAGGCGGTCGCACCGTCCACCTTGGCCGCCTTCTGCAGGTCCTCGGGGACCAGCGACAGGCCAGCCAGCAGCAGCAGCCCCATGAACGGCGTGGTCTTCCAGATCTCGGCGATGATGATGACGATGATCGCCGTGACCTCCTTGGTCAGCGGCGCCCCGTTGCCGAACGCTGCCGACAGGTAGCCCTGGCTCGGCGTCCAGGCGTACTGCCAGCCGTAGGCCGCGGCCACCGTCACGATGCCGTAGGGCACCAGCGCTGCCGTGCGCACCGTGTTGCGACCGAACAGCGTCCGGTGCATGAGCAGCGCCAGCAGCATGCCCAGCACCAGCGAGATGCTGACCGAGAAGATGGCGATGATCACCGTTACCTTCAGGGCCTGCCACCAGTACGGCGAGCTCAGCACCGCCGCGTAGTTGCTCAGCCCGATGAACTTGATCTGCTGCGGGAGCTCCAGGTTGTAGCGCTCCAGCGACAGGTAGACGGCGTAGATGACCGGGTAGGCGGTGACCGCGATCATCACGATCACGGCCGGGGCGCACAGCATCCAGCCGAGCTTGCGCTCCGCCCTCGCGCCTTCCGACAGCGGTGCCCGCCCCTTGCGCTTGCTCGTGGCGGCGGTGTCGGTCGCGGCCGCCTCAGTGCTCGTGCTCATGGCTGCCTCTTCCTTTCTGCACGCTTGGCGCCCGTCGCGCGGCGGCTCACGGGACCAGGCCCTTCGACTGCAGGGCGTTGTTCAGCTGGTTGGCCATGGTCTTCTCGGTGCTCGCCGGGTTGATCCCCTCCGGGGGCGAGACCAGGTGCGAGATGTCGATGGACACCACCTGGTAGACCGGCGTCTTGGGCCGGACGCTGGCGTGCTCCAGGGCGTTGAGGATGTCGGCGTGGAACGGGTAGTTCTTGAACAGCGCCGGGTCGTTGTACAGGCTCGTGATGGTCGGCGGGACGCCGCCCACGTTGGCCCCGATGATCTGGTTCTGCTTGTCCCGCAGGCACAGCGCCGCCTGGAAGGCCAGCGCCTTGTGCTGGGAGTACGCGCCGATCGCCAGGTCGATGCCGCCGATGGTCACCTTGGCCGGCTGGCCGGGGATGACCTCGGGGTACAGCGCCCACTTGAAGTGCTTGAACATCGCGGGGTTGTCGGCCTTCATGGCCGGATAAACGAACGGGTAGTTCAGCTGGAACGCCGCGTTGCCGGCCTCCATGGCCAGCCGGTTGTCGTTCTCCATCTGCACGTCCAGCGACGGGTCGGCGGCCGGCCCGGAGGCGAGCTGCTTCATGATCGACAGCGCCTTGACGGCAGGCTGGCCGAGCGTGACCTTGGTCGCGTCGGAGTTCAGCACCGAGCCGCCCGCGCTGGCCACCATCGTGTTGAACCACACGGTCGTGCCCTCGTACTGAGCGCCCTGGATCTCGATGTAGTGCGGCTTGCCCTCCTTGGCCAGCTTGGCCGAGTCGGCGAGCATCTCGGCCCAGGTCTTGGGCGGGTTGGGCACCAGGTCGGAGCGGTACCAGAGCAGCTGGGTGTTGCTGTTATCGGGCACCGCGTAGAGCTTGCCCTTCCACATCGCGGTGTCCAGCGCCGGCTGGAGCGTGCCATCCTCGGCCTGCGCCCGGTTGCTGCCGGTCCACGGCTCGATCCAGCCCGCCTGGGCGAACTCGGCCTCCCAGGTCACGTCCAGGCCCATGATGTCGATGCTGCTGTCGTGCGCGGCCATGCGGCGCACCAGCTGCTGCCGCTGGCCGTCCGAGCCGTTGGGCAGCTGCTGGTAGGAGATCGTGTACTTGCCGCCGCTCTGCGCGTCGCAGTTCTTAATCGCAGTCTGCGTGGCGCCAGAGTTATCGGGATACAGGTAGAAGCTCAGCGTCACTGGCCCCGAGCCCGCGCCGGACGAGCCGCAGGCGGCCAGCGCCGAGGATGCCAGCGCCACGGCCGCCAGGCCTGCCCAGCCGCGCCGCCTCCGGCGCGGGATTCCCGGCCGGCGGCGATGCCGGAACGCGGGGCTGCTGGCCGGCCGGGCCGGCCCTTCTTGATCAGCCATCATCTTCCCTTCGCGCAGATCTTGAATGCGCCTGAGACGCTCCAGCGGATGTCAGGACCTCCCTTTCCGCCAGGGCGGCCCCGCCTGCCGGGACCGCCGCCTGCATTCCCCTCGCTCCCTCAGCTGGCCCGGCGGCGTCCGCCGGGTCAGAGCTTGCATCGCCGTGCGCGGGGCCTGCGCTACTCGCGCCGCTCGCGCGGCCGTCACCGGCGGGCGGGACCGCAGCCGCGGCAGTGCCGCCCGGCGGACCATGTGTCGCGGCCGGCGACGGCCCGCCGGGCCGGGTTCCGGGCCGCCCCGAGCTGGCCCGCGGCACAACCTGAACCTCGAGCACCTGGCGCAGCGGCCGGATCCGCTCACCGCGCAGCAGCGCGCACAGCCGCTCGGCGCCCTCTGCGCCGCTGCGCTCCAGCGGCTGGCGCACCGTGCTGAGGCCGAGCAGCGCGGCCGGCTGGATGTCGTCGAAGCCGATCACCGACAGGTGCCGGGGCACCTGCGCGCCCGACCGGTCTGCGGCGGCCAGCACGCCCATGGCCTGGGTGTCGGATGCGGCGAAGATTGCCGACGGCGGGTCGGGCAGCTCCAGCAGCTCAGCGGCGAGGGCCTGGGCGCTGGCCGGCCCGTGCGGACCGAGCCGGATCAGCTTGTCGTCGGCGGCCACCCCGGCGGCGGCCAGGGCCTGGCGGTAGCCGGCCAGCCGCCGGGCCGAGGCGGTGCGGCCCGACGCGACCGAGCCGGAGGCGACGGCGTCCGGCACCCGGTCGCCGATGAAGCCGATCCGGCGATGCCCGAGACTCAGCAGGTGGCTCGTGGCCAGCTGGCCGCCGGCCACATCGTCGATGATCGTGTGCGGAACGCCGCGCACCGCGACGTCCACCGCAGCGACCGGCAGCCCCGCCTTCCGGAAGGCGGCCAGCTGAGCCCGGCTGAGGGACAGCGACATCACCAGAACGCCGTCGGCGCGATGCCGGGCGGCGAGCATGGCCAGGACGTGGTCGCGCTGCGCCGGGCTGTCGGCGTTGCAGACGATCGTGTCGTACTCGTGGCGGGTCAGCACCGAAAGCGCGCCGGCCAGCCGCTCGGCCGCGGACGGCCGGGTCAGGTGCGGGATGACGATCGCGATGGTCCGCGGTGTGCCGCGGGACAGGGCGGCCGCCAGATGGCTGGGCCGGTAACCGAGTCGCTCGATGGCCGCGAGCACCCGCGCCCGGGTGGCGGCGCGCACGCCAGCTGCCCCGTTGATGACCCGGGAGACGGTGCCCACGCCCACTCCAGAGGCCGCGGCGACGTCAGCGATGGTCGGTCGGCGCGACTTCGACACGGCCACCCCCTCCCGGTTCCAGATTCTGGAACCGGTTCCACGGCGGAACAACTCATCTTGGCCGTGTCACGACGTGATCGTCAAGGTTTCGGACGCGGTGCGAGGTACCTACATGTGGCCCGCGGCTCACCGCAGCAGGCCCGCCCGGTCGGCGCGGCAGGCGGTCACTCCGGGCCGCCCGGGGTGCTCCGGGTCGCTCAGCAGGTGGCTCTGTCCCGCGCTCAGCCGGGAGAGTTCGAACAACGTGCGGGATTTCGGGGGCTCCGGGCCCCGAAATCCCGCACGTTACTGAAGGCGCGCAAAGGCGGCGCCCCAGATGTGGTGCAGGGGGCGGAGGCTGCTAGCCGGCGGGCGGGGTGCTGGCGAGGCGGGTCCTAGCGCGGCGGCACGGGTGCTGGCGCGGCGGGCGGTTACTCGACGATCTTGCTAATCGGGACTTCCAGGATGTCCCGCGCCCCCGCCGACTTCAGCGCCGGGATCAGCGTGTTGACGCCGCGCTTAGGCACGACCGCCTCGACCGCGTGCATGTCGCCGCGGGCCAGCGCGGTCACCGTCGGCGAGGACATGGCCGGCAGCATCGCGGTGACACTGCTCAGGTCGCCGACTCCGACGTTCAGCTTGAGCAGGACGCTGGCCCGGGCCCGGATCGCGCCGCGCAGCAGCAGCGCGACGTCCTCCATGGCCGCCCGCTTGCCTGCGTCCTCATAGGCCGCCGGGTTGGCCACCAGCTCGGTGTAGCTGGTCAGCACCGTCTCCAGGATGCGCAGGCCGTTGCGGCGCAGGGACGACCCGGTCTCGGTCAGGTCGACGATCGCATCCACGATGTCGGGCACCTTGGCCTCGGTTGCCCCGTAGGACGGGATAACGATGGCCTTGACTCCGCGCGCATCCAGGAACCGCCTGGTCAGCTCGGGGAACTCCGTCGAGATGCGCACTCCGTCGGGCAGGTCGGCCACCGACGACCAGGACACGGTGACCGGCACGGCCAGCACCACCCGGACCGGCTGCGAGGTGGCCTTGGAGTACTGCAGCTCACCGAGCGAGGTGACGTTCGCGCCCGTCTCGGTGATCCAGTCCCGGCCGGTGATGCCGAAGTCAAACAGGCCCTCAGCGACATAGGACGGGATCTCCTGCGGCCGCAGGAAGCGGACCCGGTCGATGCGCGGGTCGTCGATCGTCGCATGGTAGTCCCGCTCTGATGACCGGCGGACCGTCAGGTCGGCCGCGTCAAACAGGTCGAGGGTGGCACGCTCCAGAGAACCCTTCGGCAGGACCAGGGACAGCAAGGACAACTCCCTCTCGCTCACAGGGACGGCTTGCTTCCAGGCTAGCCGCTCCCCCGCCGGCCCCGCCCGTCCTGGTCCGCTGACTGCGGCGGCCGGCGGCCGTCCTCAGGTGCCCAGCCGGCCCGCCGGTAAGCCAGGGCAGCGCACCCGGGCCGCCAGCAGCTGGCGTCCCAGCACCGACGGTGCCTCGGCCAGCGACGGCCCGTACCAGGTCAGGTGGCGGCCGCTGACCAGCGCCGTGCTGTTGCCCGGGAACGCCTCCGGCCCGTCGGAGGCGCTGAACCGGTACGGCTCGTCGGGCAGCACGACGAGGTCCGCCCGGGCCTCGCGGATCTGGCCGATGCCGACCCGCGGATACCGCTCGTCGTGCCCGGCGTACACGTTGGCCACGCCGAGCCGGGCCAGCAGGTCGCCGGCGAAGGTGTCATGGCCGAGCACCATCCACGGCCGCCGCCAGACCGGCACCACGGCCGTCCGGGTCGCCGCGGCCCGGCAGCCGGCACCCGCCGCCAGGCCGCTGCGGCCGTGTCCAGCCACGCCGGGGCCGCGAGCCGGCAGGCCACCGTCAGCATCCGGCTCAGCGACTCCAGCGCCTCGGGCAGGTTCCGCACCCGGGTCACCCAGACGGCCAGGCCGGCCGCGCGCAGCGCGTCCAGATCGGGCTGCCGGTTCTCCTCCTCGTTGGCCAGCACCACATCGGGCGCCAGCGCCGTGATCCCGGCCACGTCCGGGTTCTTCGTCCCGCCGATCCGGGTGACGGTCAGGTCAGCGGGGTGGGTGCACCAGGACGTTGCGCCGACCAGGATGCGCGGCGCGCACGAGGCCACCGCCTCGGTCAGCGACGGGACCAGCGACACGACCCGGCCCACCGACCCCGGCACTCGCGTCTGGTTACCCAGGTCGTCTCGCTCGGTCGTCCAGCCGGCGCGGCCGGCCTGCGTATCATCGCGGCGCCCGGGCGTGCTGCCGGCGGGCACGCCTGGCTCATCCAGGTCTGGCATGGCTGTCCCCCTGGTCCCTCGCTCCGTCCCCCATTCTGAACGGCGACGGCCCTAACCTCCAGCGTCACTTGGCTGATTGTCTGTCGCGTACTGTGGGCAGTCGCGCCGGGCCGCTGAGCCGGCGACTGACCAGGAGAGCTGCCGGAGTTCAAGGTGATGCCCGATGACTGATGCCCTGCCCCAGGCTGTCCGCGAGACGCTGGATGACCCGTTCGCCCGGCTCACCGGGAACCTGGCCGACACCAGGCGGCTGCAGTTCACCGTCGCCAGCGCCGCGCAGCTCACCCCGCACATGCAGCGGCTCGAGCTGACCGCGCCGGAGCTGGCGGGCTTCAGCTACGCACCCGGCCAGGACGTGATGCTGCTGGTCGCCGCCGACGGGAACCGCCCGGTCCGGCGCCGTTACACCATCCGCTACCTGGACCTGGCCGCGCAGCGGCTCACCCTGGACGTGGTCCTGCACGGCGATGGCCCCGGCGAGCGGTGGATCCGGGCGGCCCAGCCCGGCGACCGGATCGAGGGCATCGGCCCGCGCGGCAAGATCACCGTCTCGCCCGCCGCGGACTGGCACCTGTTCATCGGCGACGAGTCGGCCCTGCCCGCGATCTTCGCCATGACCGAGGCACTGCCCGGCGACAGCGTGGCGACCATCGTGCTCGAGGTGCCCGACGCGGCCGACGAGCAGGATGTCAATGCCGCGGCGCGCACCCGGCTGACCTGGCTGCACCGGCTGAGCGGCCGGGCCGGCGAGCCCGGCGCGCTGACCGCCGAGGCCGCCGAGGTCGAGCTGCTGCCCGGCCGCGGCCAGGCCTACCTGCTCGGCGAGGCCCGGGTGGTGCTGGCCCTGCGCGAGGTGCTGGCCGGCCGCGGCCTGCCGGCGGAGCAGATGTCGCCCAAGGCGTACTGGGGCCGGGGCCGCGCTAACGGCGGCCACGGCGAGCCCGCCCGCGACTGACGCCGCCTGCCCGGCGGGACTCCTGGCCGGACCGGCCCGCCGCGGCGGTCACCGCCCGGCGGCATGCGCGGCCGTACCGGGCGGCCGTGCGTCCCGGCTCTCCGGATTCGACCAAACGGGGCCTGAGCTGCTCCGGCTGGCACGGCGACCCGGCGCGCGGCCGGCCCGGCTAGATGTCCTGGCCCGCCACGTCGGCATGGCCGTGCGCAGCCAGCCAGCGCAGCGCTTCCTGCAGCGTCTCCAGGGTGGCGAACCGCGGTGCGTAGCCCAGTACCTGCCGCGCCCGGCCGATGCTCGCGGTGATGCTGCGGAAGGTGTGCTCGCGGGTCGCCTCGGCGTGCTCCGCGCCCGCCCGGTGCTCGAATTCTGGCCAGTCCACGTAGTCCAGCACCGGCTCGCGGCCGAACCAGGCCGCCGCCCCGGCGGCCAGCCCGCGCAGCGTCATGGACTGCTCGGCGACCACGTGGAAGCTGGACCCGATCGCGGCGGGCCGGGTCAGCGCCAGCTCGAACGCCTGGGCCACGTCATCAGCGTGCACGTGGTGCAGGACGCCGAGCCCGTGGTCGGGCAGCGGCAGCGGCTTCCCGGTGGCGAGCGCGGTCCAGACCGACGGGTCCAGGTTGCCGGCCGGGTTGATGACCGGCCAGCCGGGACCGCTGATGTGGCCCGGGTGCAGCACGACCGAGGGCACGCCGCCGCGCACCGTCTCCCGGTGCAGCAGTGCCTCGATCTCGGCCTTGCCGGTGCCGTACGGGCCGTAGGCCGTGCGCGGCTCGTCCTCGGTGACCGGCACCACCCGCGCCGGGCCGTGCACCCAGATCGTGCCGCAGTGCACCAGCAGCGGGCGGGCCGGCCGCAGCGCGTCGACCAGCTGCGCGGCCGAGGCGGCGGTGAAGCAGACCAGGTCGATCACCGCGTCGGCGTGCAGCGCGGCGATCCGGTCGCCGAAGGTCCCGGCGGCGTCCTCGGCGTCCCGGTCGACGGTGACCCGGCTGACCGCGGCCCACTGCGCGCTGTGGTGGTAAGGCTCGCGGGTGCCGCGGCTCAGCGCGATGACCTCGTGGCCGGCCCGGACCAGTCGCGGGACCAGGTAACTGCCGATGTGACCCGTGGCTCCGATGACGACGACGCGGCTCATCCCTGGAACTTCCTCTCAGTGGTGACGCCCGGCATTCTCGCGGCCAGGCGGCCCGCCCGCGGCCGGGCGGTACCCGGGTCAGCGGAAGTTCACCGGACAGCCGCCCGGGCTTCGTTGACCGGCGCTGCCGGGCCGCCTTAGCGTGGCCGCCGTATCCGGCTAGCTGCTGACATTTTGTCATGCCTGCTGGCCTTTGATCCTGCCTGGCGGCGGCCCCGAGTGCCGCGCCCGGCCACGCGAGATTGGACCTGGCGACGTTCCGGTCACTCCGGCCGCGGCCCCGGCCCGGCCAGCAGCCCGCCCCTGATGCCGCCGGTGCGCCCGGCAGTGTCGCGCGCAGCGACGGCCCCGGCCGCACCCAGATCGCGGTTGACCTGACCCGGCCGCTCGGCAGCCTGGACCGCAACGTGTTCGGCGGCTTCATCGAGCACGTCGGGCGCTGCATCTACGGCGGCGTGTACGACGAGGGATCACCGCTGTCGGATGCCAGCGGCTTCCGGACCGACGTGCTGGCCCTGCTGCGCGAGCTGCGGCTCGGCGTGCTGCGCTGGCCCGGCGGCAACTTCGCCAGCAACTATCACTGGCAGGACGGGGTCGGGCCGGCCACTGCCCGGCCGCGCCGCACCGACCTGGCCTGGAACCTGGAGGAGTCCAACCGGTTCGGCACCGACGAGTTCCTGGCCTACTGCGCCGAGCTGGGCACCGACCCGTTCATCTGCCTGAACATGGGCACCGGCTCGCTGGCGGAGGCGCTGGCCTGGATCGAGTACTGCAACGGCGCGGGCCAGACCGACTGGGCCCGGCAGCGCCGCGGCAACGGGCACGCCGAGCCGTACCGGGTGCGCTACTGGGCGCTGGGCAATGAGCTGTACGGGAAATGGCAGGTCGGCGGCATGTCGGCCGAGGAGTACGTAGCCACGGCGACCACGTGGGCGCGGGCCATCCGGCGGCTGGACCCGGCCGCCGTGCTGGTCAGCTGCGGCAATAACGGCTGGAGCGACTGGGACCAGACAGTCATCAACGGGCTGGCCCCGCTGGTCGACCTGCACTCGGTGCACATCTACACCGGCGCGGGCGAGTACTGGCCCAACGTGCTGGCCCCGCACATGGCCGAGCGGGCCATCCGGGCGGCCAGCGCGATGATCAGCCGGGTCGCGTACGTGAAGAAGATCTCCGCGCCGCCGCGGATCGCCTACGACGAGTGGAACGTCTGGTACCGGACCCGCGACTCGATGATGGACGAGCGCTATGACGTCTCCGACATGCTGGCCGTCGCGACCTACCTCAACATCTTCGTCCGCAACTGCCGGTGGGTCGCGATGGCCAACCTGGCCCAGCTCGTCAACGTGATCGCGCCGGTGGTGACGACGCCAGCTGTCGCGGTGACCCAGCCCATCTACTACCCGGTGCTGCTGCACGCCCGGGGCGCGCTGGATGAGGCCGTGGACTGTCACGTGACGGGGCCGGCGGTCACCGGCCCGGCGGCCGAGCCGCGCGGCCGGTGGCTGCACCGGTTCGCCGACCTGGGCCCGTTCACGGTGGTCGACGCCAGCGCGACCGCGGCCGCCGACCGGGGCAAGGTGGCGGTGACGCTGGTCAACCGCAGCGAGCGGGACGAGCCGGCCCGGCTGGTGCTGCGCGGCGGGACATTCGGCGGCCCGGTGCAGATCACGGTCGTCACCGCCGAGCGCGGCCCGGAGCAGCGCACGCTGCCAGACGTGCAGGCCGCGACCATCACCGAGGGCACCGAGAAGCCCGGCGGCCCGGTGCTGGAGCTGACGCTGCCGGCCCGCTCATTCGCCCTGGTCGAGGGACCGGTCAGCCCTTAAGCGCCCCGGACAGCAGGCCGCGGACGTAGTAGCGCTGCAGCGAGATGTAGACCACGATGCACGGGACCATGGCGATGACCGCTCCCGCGAGCAGCAGGCCGTAGTTCACTGAGCCGTAGGTGCCGGTCTCGACGTTGCTGAGCGCGACCGGCAGCGTGAACAGGCTGTCGTTGGTCAGGAAGCTCAGCGCGCCGAGGAACTCGGTCCAGGAGAACAGGAACGCATACAGCGCCGTGGTGGCCACGCCGGGCAGCACCAGCGGGCGCAGCACCGACAGCAGGGTCCGGGTGACCGAGGCACCGTCCACCCGGGCAGCGTCGACGATCTCGGCGGGCACCTGGGCGAAGCTGTTGGTCATCACGTAGACCCCGACCGGCAGGTTGAAGGTCGTGTAGAACAGCGCCAGGCCGAGCAGGCTGTTGAGCAGGTGCATGTCGTGCAGTTCCAGGAACAGCGGGGTCAGCACCGCCTGGAACGGGATCATGAACGCCAGCAGGATCATGCCGAAGGCCAGCCCGGAGAACCGGAACTTGAACAGCCCGAAGCCATAGCCGGCCAGGGTCGCCACCACCGACGTCAGGGCCGTCGCCACCACGGACACGATCAGGCTGTTGACCACGTTGCGGATGATGTCGTCCTGGCCGGACAGCAGCGTCCGGTAGTTGCCCAGCGTGAGGTGGCGGAAGCTGGCTCCCGACGGCGCCGAGCTGATCGCCGACTCCGGCTGGAACGAGCGGAGGATCTCCCAGCCCAGCGGCAGGACGAACACGGCGCTGATCAGGATCCCGGCCAGGATGAACCAGAACCGGCCGCCGGGCTCGTCCCCTGCCGAGGGCCGGCGGCCAGCCGCCCGCCGTGCTGCTACTGCCATCAGCTGCCATCCTCACGCAGGACCCGGAACTGCAGGAACGTGATGAGCCCGACCACGATGACCAGTACCACCGACATGGCGCTGGCCAGGCCCACATCAAACTGCGCGAACGCGGTGTCATAGATCGACATCACCACGGTCACCGTGCTGGTGCCGGGGCCGCCGTCGGTCATCACGAAGAACTGGTTGAAAGCCAGCAGCGAGCCGACGACCGAGATGATCAGGCTGAGCGCGAGCCAGCGCCGCAGCAGCGGCAGGGTGAGCCGGCGCTCGGCGGTCCACCACGATGCCCCGTCCACCCGGGCCGCCTCGTACAGGTCGCGCGGGATGCTCTGCATGCCCGCCAGCAGCATCATCATGGCGAAGCCGGCGTAAAACCAGACCACCAGCACGCTGATCGCGGTCAGCGCCTCGCCGGTGTGCACCAGCCAGGCAGTGGAGTCCGAGACCAGCCCGAGCTTGCTCAGCACGTAGTTCGCCGAGCCCGAGGTGGGCTGCAGCTCGACCACGGCCATGTAGCTCTCGACCACCAGGCCGACGATGTAAGGCAGGAAAATCAGCGTCCGGAACAGCGCCGAGCCGCGCCGGTTAGCCCGGACGAACACGGCCAGCGCATACCCGACGACGAGGATCGGGATGGTCACGATCCCGGTGTACTTCAGGGTGAACAGGATGGACTCCACGAACACGGAGTTGTGGATCAGTGCCGTGTAGTTGCCGAGCCCGATGAAGTGATAAGCGCCGACGAGCGGCCAGTTCGTCAGCGATATGTAAGCGCCGAAGCCGAGCGGGAACAGCGCGAAGACCGCCACGAACGCCAGTGCCGGGAGCACGAGGAGCACCCCGGTCCGGCCGTTCCTGCGGGACTGGGCGCTGGCCCGCGACCGGCGCCGGACCTGCGGCGCGGTGCTCACCTCGGGGGCCACTGTCGGAGCCACACATCTCCTATCTGCGGGTCATGGCCAGCGACCGCGCCGTGCCCCGCCGGGTGGCGGGCACGGCGCGGCCCTGGTCAGCCCTTGACGCTCTGCAGCGTGCTCTGGATGCCGGACTGGCCTTCCGATATCCCGCCGCCCAGGTTGCCCTGGTAGACGGCAGCCTCAAACATCTTGAACCAGGGCGAGCCGGGCTCGTTGAAGACCGCGTCGTAGGCGAGGGTGTACTCGACCGAGCCCTTGGCCAGAGCCTTGAGCGCGACTGCGTCGTAGGGGTTCTTCTGGGCGAAGGCGGGGGTGAGAATATCGGTGCGCACCGGGGTGTCGCCCAGCGAGGGGTACTGCTGCTGCTGAGCAGGCTCCAGCGCCCACTTGATGAACTCCCACGCGCCTGAGGAGTTGGCCGCCCCGGCCGGGATCACGAAGTCATCCCCGCCGTCGAAGGTGCTGTAGCTGTCGCCGGTGACACTGGGCAGCGGCGCGTCGGCGAACTCGGCCTTCTGGGCCGGCGTCGTGAAGGCGGCCGCGAAGCCGTAGTCGCCCGGCAGGATGCCGACCTTGCCCTTCTCGAAGTCCTGGCCCCAGGTCAGGCCGTTCTGGGTCTGGTCGTTCAGCGGGACGAGCTTCTTGGCCCACAGCGTGTGGTAGTCGGCCAGCATCGTCTTGAGCGAGGCGTTGTTCGCGACGTTGGCCGTCTGGGTGCCGAGCGGGCCCTTGATCAGGTGCACTCCGTCCGCCCACAGCGAGGGCAGCATCGTGAAGCCGAGGCAGCCCTGGCAGTTGCCGGCGAAGGAGAACCCGGAGATGCCGTGCCCGAGGGCGCTGATCTTCTCGGCGTCGGACACGATCTGCGCGTAGTTGGCCGGCGGCTGGTTCGGGTCCAGGCCGGCCTTCTTGAACAGCGTCTTGTTGTACCAGAGCACCGACAGGTCAGCCAGGTAGGGCACCCCGAAGTACTCCTTGCCGACCGTGGCCAGCGCCAGGTGACCAGGACTCAGCGCGCTCTTGTAGGACAGCGCGTTGACGTACTTGGTGATGTTCAGCAGCGCGTTCTCGTGCGAGAAGGTCGGCACGTCAATGTCATTGAGACCCACCACGTCGGGCGGCGAGCCGGCCCGGATGGCGGTCGCCAGCTGGCTGGTGTCGTCGTTGGGCGGGGTCAGGTGCAAGACCACCTTGAGGTTCTTGTGGCTCGCGTTGAACTCCTTGACCAGCGCCTTGGCCGGCCCGTCGGTGGCCTGCCGGGCCCAGAAGTGCACGGTGCCGGTGGCGTTGACGCCGAAGGTCTTCGGCGACTGGCTGGTGGAGCTGGCGCCGCCGCCGGAGCTGCCGCAGGCGGCCAGGGCGAGCAGGGCGGTGACGGAGCTGATCGCGAGCAGCCCGGTGGCCGCGCGGCGCGCGGGGCGTCTGGGTCGGCGGATGTTTGCGCTCACAGATTGGCCTATCGGCATGTCAGTTATCTCCTGGCGGAATGGTTGCTAGCTACTGATCCGGGGGCCGGGGAAACCGGTCTTAACGGGCATCGCCACCGGTGACGGCGTCATCGGCGGGCTGCACGGGCAGCCAGACCCGCATGGCCGCGCCATCGCGGTTGTCCCACTGGAAATACGGGATGGCGACCGCCGTGGCGGGCTCGCCCGCGCTGGCGCTCGCGTCGGGCTCCGCGGCGAAGGGCGCGCCGGCCGCGGGCGGCAGGTGGGTGGCCGCCGCGGTGACCGCCACCACCCGGCCGGCACCGGGCAGCGAGACCTCGCGCTCGGCCAGGCCAGCGCCGGACAGGGCCAGGTCCGCCACGCTGGCGGCACCCTGGTCGGCCTGCTCGAAGCAGTAGACCAGCGGCCCCCGCTCGACCGCGGCCGTGCCGCGCAGCGCGTCGGTGTGCCGGCTCGGGTAGCTCAGCCGCGGGCTGAGGTCCAGGTCGAGAGTCAGCGTGTCGCCGGCCTGCCAGCGCCGGGTCAGCGTCAGGTAGCCGTCTGCGGCGGTCACCCCGGACGGCTCGCCGTTCAGGGTCAGCCCGGCGGCTCTGCTCCAGCCGGGGACGCGCAGCGCCAGTCCGGCCTCGCCGGCCGGAGCCGCCCCGACAGTTATCGTCACCTTCCCGGCCCACGGGTACTCGGTAGCTACCGCGAGGTCGAAGTCGCCGCCTGGCAGGGCGGCAGCGATCTGCGCGGCGGTGTACTGGTGCAGGTACAGCACATCGCCCGCCGTGGTGGCCAGGTAGTGCTGCACCGAGGCCAGCAGCCGCATGATGTTGGGCGGGCAGCAGGCACAGGAGAACCATTCCCGGCGGCGGCCGGGGCGGTCGTCCTCAAAGTGATCGATGCGCCGCTGCAGCGGGTTGACGTAGAAGAACTTGCGCCCGTCGGCGGACACCGAGGCGCCGAAGCCGTTGTAGAGGATGCGCTCCATCAGGTCGGCGTACCGGGCCTCGCCGGTCGCCAGCAGCAGCCGCCAGCTCCACTGGAAGCTCGCGATGGCGGCGCACGTCTCGTTGTACGCCCGGTCCGGCGGCAGCTCGAAGGCGTCGCCGAAGGCCTCGCCGGAGTGCCGCGACCCGTTACCGCCGGTGATCGCCGTCTTGGTCGCGACCATGTCGCTCCAGCGCGCCGCCGAGGCGGCCAGCAGCTCGCGGTCGCTGGTCTCGGCCGCCACGTCAGCGACCCCGGCCTCCAGGTACAGGGCCCGGACCGCGTGACCGACCTCCGTGGCCGACGTGCGGACCGGCTCGTGGTCTTGCAGGTACCGGCTGCCGAACCCGGAGTCACCGATCAGCCCGCGGCCGCGCTGCTCGACAAACTGGCTGGCCAGCTGCAGGTAGGGCGGGTGCCCGGTCTCCCGGTAGAGCTCGACCAGGGCCGTCTCGATAATCGGGTGGCCGTCGTTGAGCGTGGTGCCGGTGAAGTGCTCGACCAGGTGGTCAGCGAACTTGCGGGCCACGGCGAACAGGCCGGCGGCCGCCTGCCGCACGTCATCCGGCGCCCCGGCCCCGGCGCCGCGGTGCGCGGCCACGGCGGCCTGGATCAGGTGCCCGGCGCAGTACAGCTCGTGGCTGGAGGCCAGCTGGGCGTAGCGCGGCTTGCCGGTCACCTGGACGTGGGAGTTGAGGTAGCCATCGGGCTGCTGGGCCTTCTCCAGCAGCGCCGTCGCCTCGGCCGTGAACGCCGCGACAGCATCGGCGGTGTGCGGGGTGCCGGGCCGGGCCAGCTCCCACGCGATCGCCTCCAGCGTCTTGTAGACGTCGGAGTCCATGAACGCCGGGCCGCGGTAGGTCCCGTCCGCCGCGCCGTCGCTGGCGGCGATGGCCAGCCGCAGGTTGGCCAGGTTGCCGGCGGCCTCCATCTGGGTCACGGCCAGCGGCAGGCTCGCCTCGCTGCTGCGGCGCTGCCAGTCCCCCAGCAGCCCGGCGGCCAGCTGGGTACCCGGACCCGCCACCGGCCGGTGCGCCACGTCCGCTGCCTGCGTCGGGCTGACCGGCCCGCTCGCTCCTGCCACCTGGCTGTTGCTCACCTGCGGGAACCCCCAGCGGGCTCTGGCGCGTGCCCGGGCAGCGCGCAATCCGGCAAAGAATAGGTTTTCCTGCCGAAGGCTAGAAGTCAGGTTAGTGTCGCGTCAAGTACCTCTACCATGACTTTTGTCGTACCATCCTCTGCATCAGGCGCACGACGGTGGGAGCAACCCTTTGCCTTTGCCAGATACCGGGCCGGACTCCAGGCGAGCAACCATCCGGGACGTAGCCGCGCGGGCCGGCGTCTCGATCGGCACGGCGTCCAAGGCCCTCAACGGCCAGGGCAAGCTGCGCACCGAGACCAGGGACCGGGTAGCAGCGGCTGCGCGCGAGCTCGGCTTCGCCCCGAACGTGCTGGCCAGGGGCCTGCTGGCGGGCCGCACTTACACCGTCGGCCTGATCACCACCGACAGCTTCGGCCGGTTCAGCATCCCGGTCATGCTGGGCGCCGAGAACGCTCTCGGAGCGGGCCAGATCTCGGTCTTCATGTGCGACAGCCGCGACGATCCGGCCCGCGAGCGGCAGTACGTGGACATGCTGACCCGCCGTCAGGTGGACGGCCTGATCGTGACCGGCCGCCGCATCGAGCCCCGGCCGAGCATCGGCACCGGCCTGGGCATCCCGGTGGTGTACGCGATGACCCAGTCGCTGGACAGCGACGAGCCCGCGATCCTGCCCGACGATCATGGCGGCGGCCAGCTCGCGGCCCGGCACTTCGCGGCCGCCAGCCGCCGGCACCTCGGGCATATCACCGGGCCCGAGCGTTTCCTGGCCGCCCGCAAGCGGGCCGCGGGGTTCTGGGAGGCGGCCCGGGACGCCGGCCTGGCCTTCGAGCCCAGCGATGTGCTGTACGGGGAATGGACCGAGCAGTGGGGCCGCGACGCGGCCCAGATCCTGCTGCGCAACAATCCCGAGACGGACGCCATCTTCTGCGGCAGCGACCAGCTCGGCCGGGGCGTGAGCGACACGCTGCGCGCCATGGGCCGGCGGATCCCCGAAGACGTGGCACTGATCGGGTTCGACAACTGGCAGCCCATGGCGCTCGGCGCGCAGCCGCCGCTGGCCAGTGTGGACATGTGCCTGGAGGACGTCGGCCGGATTGCCGCCGAGCACCTGCTGTCCGCGATCGGCGGGGAGCCCACGCACGGCGCCCAGGCGGTCCCGTGCCGCCTGGTGCTGCGCGAGTCGGCCGGAGCGGCCGCCGTGGCAGGCGAGGCGGGCAGCCCCCCTTCTGGCGCTGCTGCGGCGGCCGGTAATTCCGCCATGACGGCGGCCAGCGCAGGCAGTCCCGCCGCACCGGGCAGCGCAGGTCCCGCCGCCCCGGCCACCGCAGGCAATCCCGCAGCACTGGCCAGCGGAGATCCCGCCGCACTGGCCAGCGGAGGCAGTCTGGCCGCTCCGGCGCCCGCTTCTGCAGCCGCCGGAGCGAGCGACGTGGCGCCGCCGGGCGGAGCCGGGCACGGCCCCGCCAGCCAGGCCCGGCTAATCCGAGCGAACGTTCGCACGGACAAAAGCGCCTAAACCCCCCACCTAAGCCACCCGGACAACAGCGCGCGGACCCGGCCCGGCAGGAAACAGCATCCGCTCCGGCCCCGCTCCGCTGCCGCCGCGCAGCCACTGAGTCACGCGATCATGGCGTTTAGCTGCGCCTATAGCGATTCACCCAGGAGCGGCGCGATGCCCCGCTCGGCCGGAAACGGTTGGAAACACCTATTGACGGGTGATCGGCGGCAGATCTACCTTTTACGCGAACGTTCGTCCACCCGCCGGCCCGACGCTCGTCAGCGTCGCAGCAGGCCCGTCTCCCCGCCCATCCACGTCGCGCACGGCAGGACGGTCATGGCACGCCGGTACGTCTCGGTCAAGGAAATCGCGGCTAAGGCCGGCGTCAGCTTCCAGACTGCGAGCAAGGTGCTGAACGGCGGCAACGTGCGGGTTTCCGCGGAGACCGCCGCCCGGATCATGGCTGTCGCCGAGAAGCTTGGCTACCGGCCCAACACCGTGGCCCGCAGCCTGGTGCAGCAGACCACCTCGACCATCGGGCTGATCACCGGTGACCTTACCGACGGCGCGCTGTCGCAGTTCGCGGTGGCCGCAGAGCAGACCGCCCGCCGGCACGAGCACGCGGTGCTCATCGGCAACCTGGCCGAGCACGATGAGGGCGGCACGGCCGTGCTGCAGATGCTGATCGACCGGCGGGTGGATGGCATCATTGCCGCCGCCCCGCAGCTGGAGGGCGATACTGCGGTCGCTGACCTGCTCCGCCGTTACGTCCCGGCGGTCAGCCTGCATCACGTGCCGGGTGGCGGCGTGCCGGTGGTCGGCTCCAATCACCGTGACGGCGCCCGGCTGGCGACCCGGCACCTGCTGGCTCTGGGCCACACCCGGATCGGCACCGTCACCGGGCCGTTCCGCCGGCACGTGGTGCGCAGCCGGCTGCACGGGTATGAGGACGCGCTGCGCGAGGCAGGCATCGAGCCCGGCGAGGACCTGGCCGTGGAGGCAGCCTGGACCCCCGGCACTGCGGCGGCGGCGACCCGGCTGCTGCTGCAGCGGGATCCGGAGATGACCGCCATCTTCGTGCACAGCGACACCATGGCCATCGGGGTGCTCAGCGCGCTGGCCGCGGCCAGCCGCTCCGTGCCGGCCGATGTGGCCGTCGTGAGCTGCGACGACATGCCGTTTGCCGAGTACCTCACGCCGTCGCTGACCTCGCTGCGCGTGCCGTTCGCGCAGACCGGCGAGCGCGCCGTGGAGCTGCTGCTGAACAGCATCGGCGGGCAGGATCCCCCCGCGGAGCCGGTCCTGCTGCCGGTGGAGCTGATCGTGCGCGGCTCCTGCGGCAGCCCGGCGCCGGGCCGGGCCGCCGCGCCGCGGCCCGCTCACGCTCCTGCCCCCGCTGCACCCGTGACGTCTACATCGGAGGATTTGTGACCCGCATCGTGGTTGACCCGGGCCGCCGGATCGGCGACCTCAACCGCAACGTCTTCGGCGGATTCGTCGAGCACCTGGGCCGCTGCATCTACGGCGGCCTGTACGAGGAGGGCTCGCCGCTGGCTGATGCCCGCGGGTTCCGCACCGACGTGCTGGACCTGCTGCGCGAGCTGCGGATGGGCGTGCTGCGCTGGCCCGGCGGCAACTTCGTCAGCAACTACCACTGGGCCGATGGCATCGGCCCCCGCGAGGCCCGGCCGCGGCGGCCGGAGCTGGCCTGGGGCGGCCAGGAGTCCAACCGGTTCGGCACCGACGAGTTCATGGCCTACTGCGCCGAGCTCGGGACCGATCCCTACATCTGCCTGAACATGGGCACCGGGACCCTGGAGGAGGCGCTGGCCTGGGTCGAGTACTGCACCGGCGCAGGTGACACCGCCTGGGCGCAGCGCCGCCGCGACAACGGCCAGGACGCGCCCTACCAGGTGCGGTACTGGGGCCTGGGCAACGAGATGTACGGCGACTGGCAGGTCGGCGCGCTGTCGGCCGAGGAGTACGTGCGCACCGCGTCCCGCTGGGCCCGCGCGATCCGGATGCTGGACCCGAGCGCCGTGCTCGTCAGCTGCGGCATGAACGGCTGGAACGACTGGGACCGGACCGTCATCGATGGCATGGCGCACCTGGTGGACCTGCACTCGCTGCACATCTACACCGGCTCCGACGACTACTGGGCCAACGTGCTGGCCCCGCACCAGGCGGAGCGGGCGATCCGGTGCGCCGGCGCGCTCATCGACCGGGCCGCCTACGTCAAGAAGATCGCACGCAAGCCGAAGATCGCCTACGACGAGTGGAACGTCTGGTACCGCGCCGATGACGGGGAGCTGGAGGAGCGGTACGACTTCTCCGACGCCCTGGCCGTCGGCGCCTACCTGAATATCTTCGTGCGCAACTGCGACCGGGTCACGATGGCCAACCTGGCCCAGATGGTCAACGCCATCGCCCCGATCGTCACCAGCCCGCAGGCCGCGGCGGTCCAGCCGATCTACTACCCCGTGCTGCTGCACGCCAGGGGCGCGCTGGAGGCAGCCGTGGACTGCTACGTGACCGGGCCGACGGTCGACGGCCCGGCTGGCGAGCCGGTCGGCCGGTGGCCGCACCGGGTGGCTGACCTGGGCCCGTTCCACCTGGTGGACGCCGCGGCCACGGCGTCTGCAGGCCGGCTGTCGCTCACCCTGGTGAACCGCAGCCGGGAGCCCGAGTCCGCCGAGATCGTGCTGCGCGACCTGGCGTTCGACGGCAGCGCCGAGGTCACGACCGTGACCGCTGAACGCGGGTCAGCGGCCCGCATCCTGCCCGACGTCGAGACAGCGTCCGTGGAGGAAGGCTCGGAGAAGCCTGTCGGCTCGCTGCTGTCCCTCACCCTCCCGCCACAGTCGTTCACCGCAGTTGAGGTGGCGACGACCAGCCGGTAGCCGGCCACGCCGGCTACTCCCCGCAGTAACACCACCAGTGACAGGCAAGGGAGTCCAACCAAGATGTTTGCGCTCACACATCGGCATCGGGCCCGCCGCACAGGACCCGGGGTACGGGCAGTTCGCGGGGCCGCGCTGATCGCGGGCGGGTCCGCGATCGCGCTGCTGGCCGGCTGCGGTACCAGCGCTCCGGCGGCGGGCGGCTCATCCGCCTCGTCCGGGTCGTCGAGCTCGGCGAGCCCGAGCGCCAGCGTGCTGGCCGGCGGCTCCTGCCAGAACTCCAGCGCCACGAAGATCACCTTCTGGGCCTGGGTGCCGGGCATGGACCGGGCGGTGAACGAGTACAACAAGACGCACTCGTCGGTCTGCGTCGCGCTGGAGGACCCGGGCGCCGGCAACGCCGAGTACACGCTGCTCAACAACGCCATGAAGGCCGGCTCGGGCGCGCCTGACGTGGCCGAGATGGAGTTCGACGAGCTGCCCTCGTTTGAGGTGCAGCACTACCTCGTCGACCTGTCGAAGTACGGCGCCAACACCTACAAGAGCAAGTTCGTGCCGTGGGCGTGGAGCCAGGTCAGCCGGGGCTCGTCGGTGTATGCGATGCCGAGCGACTTCGGCCCCATGGCGTTCTACTACAACGCGCAGCTGCTGAAGAAGTACAAGGTCACGCCGCCGGCCACCTGGGCGGACTTCGCTACCGCGGCGGCCAAGCTGCACCAGGCCGACCCGTCGGCGTACCTGCTGAACTTCTCGCCCAACGACCTGCAGTGGCTGATGAACATCATGGGCCAGGCAGGCGCCTGGCCGTTCGGCTACAACGGCGGCAGCTCGGTGCAGATCAACTGGACCGGGCCGGCCCAGATGAAGTTCGCGGCCTACTGGCAGAAGCTGCTCAACTCGCACGTCATCAGCACGTTCAACGACGCCGGCACGCTGGTCGACACGAACATGGACAAGGGCATCATCGGCGCGGCGCTGTACTCAGCCTGGGCCCCGTCCTACTTCGCACCGAACGCCAAGCAGACCATGGGCAAGTGGCGCGCCGCCAGCCTGCCGCAGTGGAGCTCCGGCGCCCAGGTCGGCGCCGACTGGGGCGGCTCGACCTATCCCGTCTTCAGCCAGAGCCAGCACCCGGCCCAGGCGGCGGCCTTCTCCGAGTGGCTGACCTCGACCGACGCCTCGTGGAACATCGTCAAGACGCCGCCGTCCTCGCTCTTCCCCACCTACGTGCCGCTGCTCACCTCGTCGTCGTTCAAGGGCCTGACCTACCCGATCTCGGGCTCCTCGCATCCCAACGCGGTGTTCACCCAGCACGCCACGCAGATCCCGGCGACCCCGTGGCCGCCGTTCATGACCCAGGCGCTGACCCAGGCCAACACGACCTTCGGCGGCGTCCTGACCGGCAAGGAGACGCTGGCCCAGGCCTTCAAGTCGTTCCAGAGCCAGGAAACCGCCTACGCCAAGGCCCAGGGCTTCACGGTCACCGGCTAAGACCCCCGGGTGGCGCGCCAACCCCCGCTCGGCGCGCCACCCGGGCCCGCCCTCCCGATGTCGCCCGGCCGGGCGGCACCGGGGGTCCCCGGGGCTAGAACTACCGCATCAGTGCAAGGGAGCTGTCATGAGTGAGACCGCCGTGCGCACCCCGCGGCACGGTCCGCCGGGCAAGGCTGCGGCGGCGCGGCCACCCGCGCACGCCGGGTGGGCTACCCGGCGGGACCGGCGCGGCATCGCCTTCATCACGCCGTTCCTGATCGCGTTCATCCTGTTCATCGTCGTGCCGCTGGGCTACGCCGTGTACACCAGCCTGTACACCAGCCGGATCATCGGCGGCACCGTGTTCACCGGGGCCAGCAACTACACCTCGGTGCTGGGCTCCGGGCTGTTCTGGTCCGGGGTCATCCGGGTGGCCATCTTCGGCGCGATCCAGATCACGGTCATGCTGATCATCGCGTTCTTCTTCGCCACGTTGTTCGACCTCGGGGTGATCAAGGCCGGGCGGACCTTCCGGGCCATCTTCTTCATCCCGTTCGCCGTGCCGATCGTGGTCGCCGCGCTGATGTGGGGCTTCATGCTGGAGCCGCAGTACGGCCCGGTCACCCACCTGGCCAGCGCGCTGGGCGCCGGCAACGTCAACTTCTTCTCCTCCGGCCTGATGCTGCCCTCGATCATCGTGATCGTGATCTGGGAGTGGACCGGCTACAACATGGTGATCCTGTACACCGCGCTGCGGTCGGTGCCGCGTGACGTCGTCGAGGCCGCCATCCTGGACGACGCCCCGCTGTGGAAGATCATCCTCAGGGTCAAGCTGCCGCTGGTCCGCCCGGCCATCGTGATGCTGGTCTTCCTCAACGTCATCGGCGCCTCGCAGCTGTTCGTGGAGCCGCTGATCCTGAGCAACTACCAGGCCGGGGTCATCACCGATAACTACACCCCGACCCTGTACATCCTGAACACAGCGATCAGCGGCGCGCAGTACAACCTGGCCGCGGCCATGGCCGTGATCCTCGGAGTCATCGTCATCATCATCTCGGTCGGCGCGCTGCTGTTCCGCCGCCGGAGAGGGGAGCTGTCGTGACGGCCTCAACCCTGCGGGGCGCCTCGCCCAGGAGCGCGAGCCGCCGCGAGACCCGCCGCGAGCGGCGGCAGCGTGAGCAGCTGGAGGAGCGCACCGCGCAGATCCCGGTCAAGCTCTACGGCCTGCGCCCGTGGACGGCCCCGCTGCTGACCGCGCTGGCCGTGCTGTTCGCGATCTTCACCCTGGTCCCGATCTTGTGGATCATCATTAACTCGACCAAGACGCAGGCCAACGTCTTCCAGTCCTTCGGGTTCTGGTTCGCCCGGCCGTTCGAGTTCTTCCACAACTTCTCGCTGCTGTTCCAGAACGTGGACGGCGACGGGACCTACATCCGGTGGTTCGGGAACACCGCCCTGTACGCCGTCCTCGGCGGCCTCGGCGCCACCGCGCTGGCGGCCTTCGGCGGCTACGGCTTCGCCCGGTTCCGCTTCCGCGGCTCGCGGGCGACCTTCTACCTGGTCATCGCGGCCCTGCTGGTGCCGATCAGCGCGATCACGCTGCCGCTGTACCTGGTCTACGCCAAGGTGCACCTGATCAACTCGATCTGGGGCATGGTGCTGCCCAGCATGGTCAGCCCGGTCGGCCTGTACCTGATGCGGACCTACGTTCAGGTGTCGGTGCCCCGGGAGCTGATCGATGCGGCCCGCATCGACGGCGCAGGCGAGGTGCGGATCTTCTTCCGGGTCGCGATCCCGCTGATGGTCCCCGGCCTGATGACCGTGCTCCTGATCAGCATCGTCGGGGTGTGGAACAACTACTTCCTGCCGCTGATCATCTTCAGCCAGAACAACCTGTTCCCGCTGACCGTCGGGATGGGGCTCTGGAGCCAGCACGCGACGACCAGCGGCGACAACAACCTCTACCCGCTGATCGTGATGGGCGGCCTGGTCACCATCGTCCCGCTGATCGGCCTGTTCCTGATCCTGCAGCGGTACTGGAAGTCAGGGCTGCTGCTGGGCAGCATCGCGAACTGAGGACCGCACCAGCGGCTAGTTCCGGGGCTGGCCGCTGGTGCACCAGTGCTGGACGGCGGCTGCTGCGGCGGCGGCGCGGCGAGCCGGGTCGGGCTCGTCGCTGGCCCACGCGATGTACCCGTCGGGCCGCACCAGCACGGCGGCCGGCAGCCGCGCTCCGCCGCGCCGGCCGCCGTCCGCCCGCCCGGTCACCCTGACCACGTGACCGGGCGGGGCGGCAGCATCAGGCGGGCCGGAGGCGTGCGGCGGGGCGGCAGCGCCGGGCGGGGCAGCAGCAGGGGCTGGCGCGGCGTCCAGCAGAACGAACTTCCCGTCGCGGAACAGCTCAGCCAGCCGCACCTGCCGGGCCCCGTCGAGGGTGACCAGGGCAGGCGGCAGCCGGGACCCGGCCAGCTCATGGGCTGGCCGGGCGGCTGCCTGGCCGTCCGGGCCGGGCAGGCTCGCCTCGTCCGCCGCACCGGGCGCGGCAGGCGGATAGCGGACCGACACGCCGGAGTAGTCGCGGGCCAGCCGGGACTGCACCGGTGGCAGCGGCACCAGCAGCCGGTGCACCGCCCAGCGAATGGCCCGCCCGGCCGGCGTGCGGACGGTGTTCAGCCGGAACTGCCGGCCCGTCAGGGCCAGCACGTCCGCGCCGACCGGGTGCCGCTCGGCGTGGTAGGAGTCCAGCAGCCAGTCCGGCGCCCACCCGTCCACCTGCGCGGCCAGCTTCCAGCCCAGGTTCATCGCGTCCTGCAGCCCGGTGTTCATGCCCTGTGCCCCGGCCGGGGAATGGGCGTGCGCCGCGTCGCCGGCCAGCAGCACCCGCCCGCTGCGGTAGTGCGCAACCTGGCGGCTCTCACTCCGGTACCGGCCCGCCCAGCGCAGGTCGTCGGGGGCGAAGTCCTCCCCGACGACCCGCCGCAGGCCGGCCACCACCTCGGGCAGGGTGACCGGCTCGGTCACCGGCACATCAGCCCGGGCGTAGTCATAAAGCACCACCCGGCAGGTTCCGTCCCGAAACGGGAAAACCAGTAGCATTCCATTCCGGGAAAGGTCGCCGTAGGCCGAGTCCATCGGCAATCCGCCCAGCCGCAGATCAGCCAGGATGACCGAGCCGCGATTATGGATGCCGGGAAACGGGATCGCCAGCGCGTCACGAACAAAACTGCGGACTCCGTCGCAGGCGACGACATAGCCGGCTCGCTGCTGGCCGCCGTCATCGGTGCTGACGCTCACGCCGCCGGCATCCGGGCTGACCGCCGTCACCGTGGTCGACCAGCGGACCTCAGCTCCCAGGCCGGTGGCCCGCTCCAGGAGCAGTCGCTCCACCTGGCTCTGCGGAATGTCCAGCAGGTACGGAAAGTCCGAGTCCAGCACCCCGAACTTGATCCGGGCACCGCGCGGGCCGAGCGGGAAAGACGGGACGGCAAGCCCGGATGCGGCGAAATCGGACGCCATGCCGCGCAGATCGAGTGCCTCCATGGTGCGCGCGTGCACGCAGATAGCCCGCGAGTCGACCCGGGGGCCATCCCGCCGCTCGATGACGACGGCGCGGACTCCCGCCAGGGCCAGCTCAGCGGCTAGGATCAGGCCCGTTGGGCCGGCTCCGACGATAACTACGGCGCCCGAGGGCATGCATCCCTCCCGAGATGACAATGGGCTTCCGGTTCGACTGCCTCTGCCCAGGGCGAGTTCTGCCGACTAGTCTTCTCGCTCAACCAGCATGAAGCTGATCCATAATAAGAACAACAGGCCATGATCCGCTCAGCCGAAGGGAGCGCTAGGTTGACTTCCGCGGCCACCGCCGAGATCTCCGCGCTCTTGGCGAATACCTCAGCCCGAACGCTGATGCTGGGTATCGACAAAACGGGCACAATCCGGCAGCACGACCGGGCCGCTGCCGACGTGCTCTGCGACGAGCCTTCGGCGCTGCTCGGGCACCGAGCTGGGCAGCCTGCTGGCCGGCACCGAGGCGAACGCCGCCGCGCTGCAGGGGCTGATCGACGGCGCCTGCTCCGACCGTGAGGGCACGGCCGTGCTGACCGTGCGGACCGCTCGCGGCACCGCCGCCGACGGCGTGGTGACGGTCCAGCCGGTCCGGTCCGCCGACCCGGAACTGGTCGCCCAGGTGATCCTGCGGATCCCGCCGCCGCTGGAGGAGCGGTTCCTGGACCCGGCCGTGATGCGGCACGCCATGCTCGATGGCGCGCTGCGGCGGATCGGCGGCGCGCTCGACATCGACCAGATGGCGCCGGAGCTGATCAAGCATCGTCGTCCCGCACTTCTGCAACGCGGCCGGCCTGCTGGTCCTGGAGAGCCTGGTCGGCGACGAGGACATCCCCGCCGACTCCCTGGACGGGTCCGCAGCTGGTCCGGCGGCTGGCGGTCGCCCACGACGACGACGACGCCGGCTGGGACGCCACGTTCCCGACCGGGGAGATCCTGCGCTACCCGCCGGGCACGCCCTACACCGAGTGCATGGCCACCGGGCTGCCGGTCTGCGATCATCCTGGCCGACGACACGGCCGACCCAGATCGCCGATGCCTGGATCCGCAAGCCGGTCGCCGAGCTGCTGGCCGGCGACGTCGATGCTGCTGCTGCCGCTGATCGCGCGCGGGCGCATGCTGGGCTTCTTCGTCTGCATCCGGCTGGTCGGCTTCCGGCGCTTCGACGCCTACGACACCGAGATCGGGCATGGAGTTCGCCACCCGCGCGGCGATCTTCATGGACAACGCCCAGCGCTACAGCCGGGAGCGCGCCACCGCGCTGACGCTGCAGCGCAGCATGCTGCCGACCGGGCTGTCCGCGCCGTCCTCGGTCGAGGTCAAGCACCGCTACCTGCCGGGCAGCAAGCTGATCGAGGTCGGCGGCGACTGGTACGAGTCGATCGCGCTGCCGGGCGGCCGGGTCGCCCTGGTCGTCGGCGACGTGGCCGGGCACGGGGTCCGGGCCGCTGTCACCATGGGCCGGCTGCGCACCGCCATCCACACGCTGGCCATGCTGGAGCTGCCGCCCGCCGAGACGCTGCAGCAGCTAAACGAGCTGATGCAGGAGCTCGGCGCGCGCGAGCCGCACTTCGCCACCTGCGTCTACGCGGTCTTCGACGCGGTCAGCGGGCACCTGCGAGGTCGCCTCGGCCGGTCACCTGCCGCCGCTGCTGGTCCGGCCGGACGGCACGCACCGAGCTGCTCGACGTCTCCCCGGCCCCGCCGCTCGGCGTCGGCTCCGGGCCGATCCAGAGCCGGACGCTCGACGATCGAGGACGGCAGCCTGCTCGTGCTCTACACCGACGGCCTGGTGGAGAGGCGGACCGAGGACATCGACGTGGGGCTGACCCGGCTGCGGACGATCTTCGGACCCGGATCGACCGAGCCAGCCGCTCGAGGAGCTGTGCAAGGCGACCCTGGCCGGGGTCTACGCCGACGAGCAGCGGGACGACATCGCCGTGCTGATCGCCCGGCTGCGGCCGGATCCCGGAGGACAACTCGTCAGCCTGGAAGCTGCCGGCCGAGCTGACCTCCGCGCGCCGGGCCCGGTCCTGATCCGCCGGCCGCTGAAGCGGTGGGGCCTGGCCGAGCTGATCCCCGGTCGCCGAGCTGCTGGTCTCCGAGCTGGTCACCAACGCGGTGCGGTACGCCCAGGGGCAGATCGGGCTGCGCCTGGTCCTGGAGGGCGGCCTGGTCATGCGAGGTCCTGGACGACTCCGCGGCCCTGCCCCGGCTGCGGCATCCCGACGATGACGACGAGCGCGGCCGCGGCCTGCAGGTAGTCAGCCAGATCGCGCAGCGCTGGGGCGCCCGCCGGGCGCTGTCCGGCAAGGTCGTCTGGTGCGAGCTGCCGCTGCCCCCACTCCTGATCATCTAGAACGGTGTCGCCGGGGCGGCGGCGTCGGGGGCGGGACTGGCCGCGTTGACGGCGGGGCGGGTGTCCTGGCGGATCGACAGCTTGCCGTTCTTCATCACCGCCGACGCGCTGCGCCCGGCGGGCGACCGAGCTGTCGTGGGTGACCAGCACCAGGGTCAGCCCGCGGTCCGGCCACAGCCTCTCCAGCAGGCCGATGATCTCGTCGCGGGTGCCCTCGTCCAGGTTGCCGGTCGGCTCGTCGGCCAGCAGCACCTTGGGCTGCTTGACCAGCGCCCGGGCGATGGCGACCCGCTGCTGCTGACCGCCGGACAGCTCGGACGGCAGGTGCCGCAGCCGGTCGGCCAGGCCGAGGTCGGCCAGGGCGCCTGCGGCCCGGCGCGCGCCGCTCGCGCGCCGCTGATCGCCGAGCGGCACCAGCGCGGCCTCCACGTTCTCCTGCGCGCTCAGCGTCGGCACCAGGTTGAACGTCTGGAAGATGAACCCGATGGACTCCGCCCGGACCTGGGTGACCTGGCCCTCCCGCAGCTGCGCCAGGTCCTGGCCGGCGAAGTCGACTGACGCCCGAGGTCGGCCGGTCCAGGCCGCCCAGCATCTGCAGCAGCGTGGTCTTGCCGTGCCCGGTCGGGCCCTGGATGGCCAGCCACTCGCCGTCGGTGATCTCCAGGTCCACGCCCTGCAGCGCGGCGACCGTGCCCCGGCCCTTCTGGTAGGTCTTCGTCACGCCGGTCAGCTTGTACATGAGCCTCCTTCCTCGCTGGGTCCGCTGGCGCCGGGCCACCTGCCGGGTCGGACGGCCGGCTGTGGCGCCCGCCGGCCGGTCATTCGACCCGAGCCAGCGCCGCCGCCGGGCGCAGCCGGGCCGCGCGCCAGCCGCCGAAGGCCCCGGCGATCAGGCCGCCGGCGATGGCCAGCACCACGGCGGCGCAGAATGGCGCTCAGCGGTCACCGGGGCGGTGAGGTGCACGGCCGACGGTGTGCCCGGCGCTGCCGCAGGCGGCGGAACCGCGCCGCCGAAGCCGCCGCCGCCCGCGCCGCCGCCGCCGCCCGCCGCCGCCGGGGCGCCGCCGCCGAGCCGCCGCCGAACGTCCGCGCGCCGCCCGGGCGTCGCGCGTGCCGGTGGTCTGGCCGACCGACGCGCGTCAGCGGCGGCGTAGAAGTGGGCGACCAGCGCCGCGCCGAGGAAGCCGAGCCCGACGCCGATCGACGCCGCCCGATGATGCCGATGACCACGGCCTCGCCGACCACCTGGCCGATGACCCGGCGGCTGCGCCAGCCCAGCGCCTTGAGCGTGCCGAACTCGCGGACCCGGCGGGACACCGCCGCCATGGTCAGCAGGCTGGCCAGCAGGAACGCGGCGATCAGCACCGCGATCGCCAGCCACCGGCCGAGGTTGTTGGCCAGGCTGGAGGTGCTGGACAGCGAGCCGGTGAGCTCGCTGGCCAGGTCGCTGGAGTTGGTCACGGTGGCCTTGGGCAGGGCGCCGGAGATCTCCTTGGACACCTGCGAGATGTTGGCCGCGCTGCTGGCCGCCACGTAGATGGTGTTGACGTCGTTCTTCATGCCCGGCCAGCGCCTGCGCGCGGGCCAGCGGGATGTAGACGTCCGACGAGCTGGACCCCGGCGGGCACGCTGACGATCGCCGACGACCGTGAAGCTCTTCTTGGCGATGGTGATCGTGGAGCCGGTCTTCAGCTTGTTCTGGGTTGGCGTAGTTGGCGTCCAGCACGGCCACGTTGGCGGTGGCGTCGGCGGCGGTGAAGGTCCGGCCGGCGGTCAGCTTGCCCGAGCTGAGCGGGCCGAGCGCGCCCTGGCCCAGGTCCGACCCCGTCCACGCTGAACGAGCTCGGGCTGAACGAGCCGCGGAAGGTGCCGCCGCCGCCGCCTCCGCCGCCGCCGAAGCCGCCGCCGCTGCCGCCTCCGCCGCCTGCCGTGAACGACGGGATCTTGCCGCTGATCTTGGTGTCAGTCAGGGTCAGGCCGCCCGCGGCCGCCGCCACGTGATTCAGCTTCGCCACGGTGGTTACTGATGAGGCGTCCGATCGATGCCGAGGCCGCTGTCGCGCAGGCTGTCGACGTTGATCTTGGTGCCAGCCTGGGCCGGGAGCGGGTGCCGAAGGCGCCGCGGAAGCCGAACGAGCCGGGCTGGCCCGAGCCGCGCGGCCGGGGTCTTGGTCACGGTGATGTCGGTGCCCACCCCGTACAGCGAGTGCAGCACCTGCCCTGGGCGTTCTTCACCCCGGCCGACAGGGCGGTCACGGTGATCACCAGGCCGATGCCCAGTGCCAGGCCGAGGGCGATGAGGCTGGCCTGGCGTGCCCGCCGGCGCAACTCACGCCGCAGGTAGGTGAAGAACATCGCGCGCTCCTCCGGGGCCCCACCCGGCTGCGAGCCGGGCCGAATGCGGCCCGAGCGGGCCGGGCGCAGCCGCCTGCGCCGGTACAGATGATGGCGGCGGCGTCTGAGCGCACGCTGCAGTGCCTCTCTGAACTTCCCGCGTCCGCGGCGGCCCGCGGGCTCCGCTCCGCAGGCCTGCGCCGCGGGCTAGTTCTGCAGGCCGCTGTGGCCGGGGAACTTCGCGGCCGCCCGGTGCCGGTGGTGCGGCGCGAGCCGCTTACTGCCGTCCCCCTCGACCGTGACGGTCGAGTCTGACCGGCCGATGTTCTTGACCGTGGACTCGAAGGCCGGGCTGCCCTTGCGCACGTACAGCCGCAGCCAGATGTCCGAGGTGTTCCAGATCCAGACCAGGTGGTAGTGCAGGCCCTCCAGCAGCTCGCGGGCCGGGGCCGAGGCGTCGATCTCCACGATCCACAGCCGGGAGGCGTGCGCCAGCCGCTGGCGCAGGACCTCGGGCGAGACGTTGGTCCCGCCCAGGGTGGCCGACTGGATCGGCCGCTGGGCCAGCTCGATGTTGTCCAGCTTGCCCAGCCCGTAGGAGTAGGCCGAGCCGAAGCTCTCGGCGTTGTTGTTGGTGTAGAGCACCACGTCGCCGGGCTTGGCCGTCGCCTGGATGAGCCGGTCAGCCTGGCGGATGTCGTCGCCGTGGCCGCCGGGAGTGCGGAAGAAGATATTCGAGTTCAGGCTGAGGACGGCCACGATGACCAGAGCCGCGGTTCCGGCGATCCGGCCCAGCGCGGCCAGCCCGGCGCCGCCCAGCAGCACCGCCGCCGGGACGCAGAACAGGATGTAGCGGAAGTTGTAGACCGGCGTGACGGCCGAGCCGATGAGCAGGATCGCCGGGGGCAGGATCAGCCAGGGCAGGCACAGGCCCGGCAGCGTCGTGAGCCACTCCGGGACCCGGGGCTGCTTCGACCGGACCACCGTGACGATGACCCCGGCAATCAGGGCGGCGAGCACGGCCAGGGACATGACCGGCGGGCCGATCAGCTTGGTCACGCTGGTCAGGCCGGCGTAGCCGGGGGCGGTCAGCCAGCTGAGCTGGCCGCGCTGCATCCAGCCCAGCACGATGAGCGGGCTGGTGATGAGCAGGCCAGCGCACCCGGCCAGCAGCCAGCGCAGCAGCAGGGCACGGCGCGACTGGCCCTCGGCGGGCCGGAACATCCGCAGCAGGACCGTCGCGCCGTGCGCCGCGAGCAGCAGCAGGCCGAAGATGTTCAGGATGCCCAGCAGGGCGATGCTGCCGGCGTAGGTGATCCACCAGCGGCGCTGCCGGCCATGCCGGGCGCCGAGCGCGCGGATGAGCACGTAGCTGGCGATGGTGGCCATCGCCGTCACCATCGCGTACGAGCGGGCATCCTGCCCGTACAGGCCGATGTCGGGCACGACGGCGAATAGCACCCCGGCGGCCAGGCCGGCCCGCGGCGAGACCATCCGCCGGCCCAGGGCCGCCACGAAACCGGCGGCCACGGCCATCGCGATGGCCGAGGGCATCCGCAAGGCGAGCTCGCCGGTTCCGAAGAGCCGGACCACGACCCAGGCCACGAAGTAGTAGGCGCCGTGCACCGCGTCGACGTTGCCCAGCATCGCGATCATGTCGCCGAACGGGCGCTTGACCGCGGCCATGGTGGCCGCCTCGTCACGCCAGTAGGACGGGACGGTGATCCCGATCATCATGACCGCGAAGGTCACCACCGGGGGCAGCAACCGCATCCACCACGGGCCTGGCTGGTATTCCCGCAGGTCGCCGCTTCGCTCCTGCGTACTGGCAGCGTCGCCCCCGGCAGCGGCGCTGCTCCGCCCGGCTACCCGGCGCAAGAGCGCCGGGCCACTGGGTGAGCTCATTGCCCGACTTCCTCCGGCTGCTCGCGTGCGGTCGCCCGGCCTGCCTGGCCCTCGGCGGCCGGTCAGCTACGTCGCACTGGCGTACATCGCAGTTCGTCCATGTCGCGCTGCATGCAGCGCGCCCGCCCGAGCACGGCCCAGGCCGTGCACTCCCGTGCACGGCCTGATGGCGCGCTGATCACACCGCACAGAGAGCCGGCCACGACCGGCTCTCTGACGCTGCGGGACGGATCCCGGTACCCGGGACCGAGCCTATTTCACATTCCGCGCAGCGCGCGGATGGACTGCCGCAATGATCCCATCGTGGCGAGCACCGCGGAGGGCTCATACCCGCAGTGTGCCATGCAGTTGGCACACCTGGGGTCCTTGCCCCTCCCGTAAGCATCCCAGTCGGTCTCCTCGATCAGCTCCCGGTAAGTCTGCACATACCCGTCAGCCATCAGGTAACACGGCCGCTGCCAGCCCAGCAGCGAGTAGGACGGGATGCCCCACGCGGTGCAGGCGAAGTCGACCTTGCCTTCCAGGAAGTCCAGGAACAGCGGCGAGTGATTCAGCCGCCACCGCTTGCGGTTCCCGTCGAAGGCCTTCCGGAACAACTCCGTGGTCTCGGTCACGCCGAGGAAGTGCTCCTGGTCGGGGGCCTTCTCGTAGGCGTAGGCGGGCGAGATCATCATCTCGTCGACCTTCAGGTCATCGTTGAGGTAGTTGAGCACGTCGATGACCGTCTGCGGGGTGTCGGTGTTGAAGAAGGTCGTGTTGGTGGTGACCCGGAAGCCGCGGCGCTGGCACTCCTTGATGGCGGCCACGGCGTCGTCGAACACGCCCTCCTTGCAGACCGACTCATCGTGGCGTTCCTTCAGCCCGTCGATGTGCACCGCGAAGGCGAAGTACGGCGACGGGGTGAACTTGTCCAGCTTCTTGGGGATCAGCAGCGCGTTGGTGCACAAGAACACGTACTTCTTGCGCTTGACCAGCTCGGCGACGATCTGGTCAATCTGGGGGTGCATGAGCGGCTCGCCGCCCGCGATAGACACCATCGGCGCCCCGCACTCCTCGATGGCCCCGATCGCCTGATCCACCGGCATCCGCTGCTTCAGCAAGCTGGCGGGCTGCTGGATCTTGCCGCAGCCGGCGCACTTGAGGTTGCACGCGTACAACGGCTCGAGTTCCACGAGCAGCGGGAACTTGTCACGTCGGGCGAGCTTCTGACGCATCAGATAGCTTCCGATGCGCAAGCTCTGGCGCAGCGGCATAGTCATGCTTGCCTTACCTCCTTGGGCAGGCCGAAACGGATGGATTCGGTGGCGACCACTCGCTCGCTCACCTCGACGGAACCAAGGCCGGACAGTGCCGCGACGATCTGGCTGACCGCAGCAGGCGGTGCCGAGGCCCCCGCCGTGATCCCGACCGTCGACGCCCCCGTCAGCCAGTCGAGTTCGATATCCCCCGTGTGATCAATCAGGTACGCCGGGGTACCTGCCCGCTCGGCCGTCTCCACCAAACGCTTGGAGTTGGATGAATTGGCCGAGCCAGCGACAAGTACGACATCCGCGTCACCGGCGATCGCCCGGACGGCCTGCTGCCGGTTGGTCGTCGCGTAACAGATGTCGTCACTGCCCGGCCCGCGGGCTTCGGGGAATCGTTCCAGCAGCGCGTCGACGATGAGCCCCGCCTCATCCGCCGACAGCGTCGTCTGCATCAGGTAGGCCACCTTGGCCGGGTCCGCGGGCTCCAGCGCGGCCACGTCCGCCACCGTCTGGACCAGGGTCATGGCCCCCGGCGCCTCGCCGAGCGTCCCGTCGACCTCCTCGTGCCCGGCATGCCCGATCAGGGCGACCAGGTAGCCATCAGTAGCGAACCGGCGCGCCTCGGCGTGCACCTTGGCCACCAGCGGGCAGGTCGCGTCGATGGCGTCCAGGCTGCGGCGGCTGGCCTCGGCCCGGACCGACGGGGCCACGCCATGCGCCGAGAAGACCACCGTGGCCCCGTCGGGCACCTCGGTGAGCTCGTCGACGAACACCGCGCCGCGCTGCTCCAGGCCGGACACAACGTGGGTATTGTGCACAATCTGCTTGCGCACGTAGACCGGCGCGGTGCTGCCGCCCAGGGCCCGGTCGACGATCTCGATGGCCCGCTCCACCCCGGCGCAGAACGACCGGGGCCCGGCCAGCAGGACCTGGCGCGGCCGGGTCGCGGCGGCCCACCGGGCCAGCACGGGCGCGGCCCGGCGCAGCGAGCGCAGCGCGGCGATCCCGCCGGTTATGGTCCCCGGCCGCAGCAGCGGCTGGCTGGCGGTGTCGGATACCGCGCGCAGCACGATGGCGGGCCGGACGGGTCGCCCGGCGCGGCCAGCCAGCAGGAATGCCGATTCCATGTCCACCGCGATCGCGCCGGCCGCGGCCGCGCGCTCGCGCTGCTCGCGGTCCAGCAGCCGGGTGACGGTGGCCACCGGTCCCTCGTGCACGGTGAACCCGGCGCGGCGCAGTTCGCCCGCCAGCAGCGGTGCCGCCGGGCAGCCAGTGGCGTCCCCGCCGGGACCGATGACCTCGGTGGCGACCACCAGGTCGCCCGGCCGCAGGTCCGGAGCCAGTGCCCCGCAGGTGCCGGTGACCGCGACCGGGCCGGGCCACTCCACGCTCAGCCCCGCAACCGCCAGTCCCTCGTCCGCCAGCCGCTGCGCCTGGGCGGCCGACCGGCGCGCGCCCATGCCGGTGCGCCGGACCTGTGTCCCGGTGCTGCCCCGCAGGCCGCGCCGGATGGCCCTGGCCTCCAGGCGGAGCGGCGCGCACACGGTGAGCCGGGCCGGCTCCGCTGCGTCGTTACTGAGTTTCCTGTTCATCCTGCGGCTCCCCCCGGGCCGCTCACGTAGCGGCCGAGCGCGCTGACCGGAAACACCAGCCGGTAAAGGTGGTAGTTGATGTAGAAGTCGTTCGGGAAGCCGGTCCCGGTGAACTGCGGCTCGTCCCAGGTGCCGTCGGGCCGCTGGTGCTCGCACAGCCAGCCCACGCCGCGCTCGATGGCGCGCTCGCCGTCGGCGCCGCCAGCCGCCAGCAGGGCCAGCAGCGCCCAGGCGGTCTGGGACGCGGTCGAGCTTCCCGTTCCGGCGAATGCGGCCCTGACTCCGGGGTCACGGGAGTAGGACCGCAAGTCCTCGCCCCAGCCGCCATCGGGGTTCTGGTGGCTGACCAGCCAGGCCACCGCGCGGCGGATGACGGGCTTGCCGGGCAGCACCCCGGCGGCGATCAGCGCCGGCACGACCGCGCCGGTGCCGTACAGGTAGTTCGCGCCCCAGCGGCCGAACCAGGAGCCGTCGGGCTCCTGGGCCCGCAGCAGCCAGGCCACGCCGCGGCGGACGGCCTTGCTGCCGCCCAGCCCCTCGGCCGCCAGCGCCTCGACCGCGTGCGCGGTGACGTCCGCCGACGGCGGGTCGATCACCTCGCCGAAATCGCAGAACGGCAGCCGGTTGCACAGCTGGCGGGTGTTGTCGGCGTCGAAGGCGCCCCAGCCGCCGTCCCGGCTCTGCATGCCGGTCAGCCAGGCGATGCCGCGCTCCATCGTGCCGGTCAGGCCGCTGCCGGCCGGGAGCCCGGCCCGGCGCAGGGCGAGCAGCACCTCGGCCGAGTCGTCGATGTCGGGGTAGTTGTCGTTGTGGAACTCAAACGCCCAGCCGCTGGGCGGCAGGCCGGGCCGGCGCACCTGCCAGTCGCCGGGGCCGCGGATCTCCTCATCCACCACCCACTGCCCGGCCCTGATCAGGGCCTCGTGCCCGGCGGGCAGGCCGGCGTCGGCCAGCGCCGTCATGGCCAGCACCGTGTCCCACACCGGGGACTGGCAGCATTCCATCCGCCGGACCGGGCCATCGGGCGTCTGCTCCCAGATCGTGAAGTCATCCAGGCCGGCCAGGCCCCTGGCCATGACCGGGTGGCTCACCTCGTAGCCGACCAGGCTCAGCGCGATCATCGAGTACACCCACGGCGGCTGGATGCCGCCCCAGCAGCCGTCCTTTTCCTGCCGGGCAATGATCCAGTCCGTGCACCGGCGGATGGCCGCCTGCCGGACAGCCCGGGCCGGCCGGGCCCGCAGCCCGTGCCGGTGATAGACGTGCAGGGCCTTGTCCAGCTCGGTGAAGACCCGGGCCCACGCGGCATCGGCGCCGGCCGGCGCGGGCCGCTCGCGGCGCCGGGCCGGGCCGGTCCGGGGCACGGCCAGCTCGGTCAGGCTGGCCGGGAACGGGCGGACCGGCCGCATCGAGCACACGATGGTCAGCGGGACGATGGTCTGCCGGGCCCAGCAGCCCCAGTCGCTGACGTTGAGCGGGAACCAGCTGGGCAGGTAGATCAGCTCCGGCGGCATGACCGGCAGCTCGTCCCAGGACCAGTGGCCGAACATGGCCAGCCAGATCCGGGTGAACACGCGGGTCGCCGGGATACCGCCGGCGTCCCGGATCCAGCCCGCGGCCTGAGCCATGTGGAAGGCGTCCGGCGAGTCGCCGGCCAGCCGCAGCGCGACGTAGGCCTCGACCGTGGTGGACAGGTCAGCGTCGCCCTCGAACCAGTTGGACCAGGTGCCGTCGGCGCGCTGCCGGGACCTGATCCACCGCGCGGTGGCCTCGGTCTGCTCGGCGGTCCTGATGCCGAGGAACTCGCGCAGCAGCAGGTCCTCGGCCTCGATCGTGACGTTGGTCTCCAGCTCGCCCTTCCACCAGCCCTGCTCGTCCTGCAGGTCCAGCAGATGCCGGGCGGCCTTGCCCAGGGCCGACCGCGCGGTCGCGGCAGCCTGCGCCGTCGTCCCGCTTGCCTGAGTCATCGTCATCGCGTCACTCCGCGTCGTCCCATCCCGCGTGTCGTATCCCGCTGCCTGATCCCGCGTTCTTCGTCCTGTCTGGTGGCCGGCCTAGTTGTCCCGCCGGGTGATGAAGTCGGCAATGGCGGCGAACTCCGAGCGCACGTCGTCGGGCATCTCGGTCTCGGCCAGGCACTTGCTGGCGGCGGCCAGCTGGGCGTCGGCCTCGCTCTCGGCCCACTCGCGGCCGCCGGCCGCCACGACCAGGTCGGCCGCGTGCAGCAGGTCCTCCTCGCCGAGCGCGTCCGGCCGGGCCAGCAGCTCGCCCAGTTCCCGGCCGGCGGCGCTGTCGCCGCTGAGCGCGGCCACCACCGGCAGGGACTTCTTCCGGGCCCGCAGGTCAGCCCGGACCGGCTTGCCGGTCACCTCGGGCGCGCCCCAGATGCCCAGCAGGTCATCGGTGAGCTGGAAGGCCAGCCCGGCGTGCGCGCCGAAGCCGGCCAGGCCCATGGCGAGCTCGGCCGGCGCGCCGACGCCGACGGCGCCGATGCTGCAGGCGCAGGCCATCAGCGCGGCCGTCTTGTCCCCGGCCATCTCCAGGCACTCTTCCAGCGTCACGTCATCGCGGCGCTCAAAGGCCAGGTCAGCGCCCTGACCCGCGATCAGCCGGTGCACGGCCGCCGACAGGCAGCGGGCCGCCCAGACCGCCTGCGGGCCAGGATCAGCCAGCAGGATGTCCTGGGCCAGGCACAGCAGGGCGTCGCCGGCCAGGATCGCCGAGCCGACGCCGAACACCGTCCAGGCGGTCGGGCGGTGCCGCCGCTCGGTGTCGCCGTCCATGATGTCGTCGTGCAGCAGCGAGAAGTTGTGCACGAACTCGACGGCCGCCGCGGCGGCGACGCCGCGCTCGGCCGGGGCGCCCGCGGCCCGCGCTGACAGCAGGGCCAGGGCGGGCCGCAGGGCCTTGCCGCCCTGCCCGTCCCCGGTGGGCGCGCCGTCGGAATCGACGAAGCCCAGGTGGTAAGAGGCGACAATCCGGACATCCGGGCTGAGTCGCTCCAGCCAGCCGGCAATCGCCGGGGCCACGAGATCGCGTGCGGCGGCCACTCCCGCCGGCATGGTGGTCGTCATGATGACGCCCTTGCCGCAATCTCCCCGGCGCTAACCGGCGGAGCGTGCTCCTGATCGGCGGGCGCCCGGCCCGTCAGTCCCCTCATGATGTGCTCTGCGGCATTGTTTCCGCTGCGCACGGCTCCCTCCATCGTGTCCGGCCATCCGGTATCGGTCCAGGCGCCAGCCAGCGCGAGGCCGGGCACCGAGGTGCCAGCCTGCGGCCGCAGCTGGCCGCACCCGGGTGCCTGGCGGAACGTCGCCCGGCGTTCCCGGGTGACGAAGAAGTCCAGCACGCTCGCTTCCGCGGCGGCCGGGAACAGCTGCTCCAGCGCGGGCAGGAACTGCTCGCGCAGCCGGGCCGCCGGCACGTCCACGTACTCATCAGCCGCGGACAGTGAGACGGCCAGGTACTGGCCGCTGTGCACGCCAGCGGCCCTGGTCTTGTCGAACACCCACTGGACCGGCGAGTCCAGCGCCGCCGCGAACGGCAGCCGGGTCACCCGGCGGTCGTAATGGACGTGCACGTTGACGATCGGCGAGATGCCGAGCTGATCCCACCGGGCCGCGTCGGCGGCCAGGGCGGCGGGGGCGAGCTTGGGCGCCAGCCAGGCGGGCACGGCCAGGACCACGGCGTCGGCCGTCAGGACGCCATCCGGGCCCGCTGCGCCGGCCTCGGCCGGGGCAGCGCCGTCGGGGTCCGGTCCGTCCGGGCTGGTCCGGTCCTGGCCAGCGGCGCCGAGCCGGCGGTCGGCGTCGTCCCCGCCAGCCACCGCGCGGACCCGGAAGCCGCCGCCGGTCACGGGCTCGATGGACACCGCCTTGGTACTCAGCCGCACATCGGCGCCGAGCCGGTCCAGCAGCCCGGCGGCCGCCTTGCCGTGCAGGTCGCCCAGCGGGATGGCGGAGATGCCGATGTCGGCGGCGTCCTTGGCGCCGAGCAGGGCCGTCTTGATCACGGTCGCGGCCAGGCCGGTACTGGCGTCGTCCCCGCCGATGTTCAGCGCCGAGATGATGAACAGGTCCCAGAGCCGGCGCCGGGCCCGCTCGCCCTGCCAGCGGGCCGCCAGCCAGTCGCCCAGCCGCTGGCTGTCCAGCCGCGGGCTGGCCGGGTCGGCGAACCGCATGCCCAGCGCGGCCCGGCCGGCCTTGAGCCGCTCGGCCGGGGTCAGCAGCCCGTACCGGGCCAGCGACCCGGTCAGGTGCAGCGGCGCGGGCAGCGAGCTGCGGCGCAGCCGGGCCTGGCGGCCGGGGGTCAGCACCGTCACGTCAAAGCGCTCCTGGACCGACACCGATCCGGTCATGCCGAGCCGGGCCAGCAGATCCTGGTAGGCCGTGCAGCACCGCAGGAACACGTGCTGGCCGTTATCGATGACCTTGTCGCCCCGGGCGAACGAGCACGTCGCGCCGCCGAGCCAGCCACGGGCCTCCAGCAGCGTGACGCCGATGCCGGCCTCGCGCAGGGTGATGGCGGCGCTGATGCCGGCCAGGCCGCCGCCGATGACCAGAACATGCCGGCCGGTCACGGGGCACCTCCCGCAACCGGCCGCCCGGTATCTGCCGGCCCGGTCGGCGCTGCCGGAGACCCGTCGCCTGCCGCGACGGCCTCGGTGGCCGGGGCCGCCGTCCGGTCCCCCGGCGCGGCCGGGACGGCGCCGGGCGGCGGGGCCGGCCAGGATCCGGACGGCTGCGCGGGCGACACCCCGGCCGGCGGGCGGGGCGGGCGGCCCGCCAGTGCCGCGACGGCGACCATGAGCTTCTCCTTCGTGGGCAGCGACATGCGCCGCGTGAGCACCTCAGCGGGCCGGGCCGTCAGGTGGCCCAGCAGGCGCAGGTAGATTCCGGCCATGGCCCCGGCTGACGCGGCGCTGCGCCAGTCGAGCATAGGCATCAGCCGCAGTCCGGCCGCATACCAGCTACGGGCCCGGTCGGCCTCGAAGCGGATGACCTGCTCCAGCGGCGCGGTCTGCGCGGGCCACGGCTCGCCGGCCGCCAGGGTAGCGCCGAACCGGGCAAGATCATCGGCCGGCAAGTACACCCGGCCGGTCCCGTGGTCCTCGCGGATGTCACGCAGGATGTTGGTGACCTGCAGGGCCACGCCGAGCGCATCAGCCAGCGGCTCCGCGGCGGCCCGGTCCGCGCAGCCGAACACGCCCAGCGACAGCCGGCCCACCAGCCGGCCACGCACCGGCAGTAGTGCTCCAGCTCGGCGAAGGTGGCGTACCTGGTGCCGCGCACGTCCGCCTCGCAGCCGTCGATGATCTCGCCGAACGCGCCCAGCGGGATCGCGAAGCGGGCGGCGGCATCAGCCAGGGCGTGCAGCACCGGGTCCTGCTGCGGCCCGGCGGCCCCGGCGGCCAGCTCACCCACCTGCTCCCGGACGGCAGCCAGGGCGGTCAGCTTGTCGGCGGGCGGCAGGTCGCCGTCGCCGATGTCGTCGATCCGGCGGGCCAGGGCATAGACCGCCGACAGGGCCCGGCGCTTGTCCTGCGGCAGCAGCGCGATGCCGTAGGAGAAGTTCCGCGCCTCGGTCTTGGTCACCTGCTCGCAGTGCTCGTAGGCGGCGAGCGTCTGCGGTGACGGCGGGGTCATCGTGCTCATCGCCCGGTCACCACCGTGCGCAGCAGCTCGGCCGCGGTCCAGCGCCGGCCCGGCACGGCCGCGATGGCCAGCACGTCGTAGCCGGCCGCGGCAATCGAGGCCAGCGCGGCCCGGCCGCCGGCCACGTAGCCGGCGACGGCCAGCCGGGCTGTGCCGCGCAGCGTGGCCACCAGGGGCGCGCCGTCGTCCAGCAGCTGGGCCGCCCGGCGGGTCTCGAAAGCCATCAGCTCGCGCAGCCGGGGCGGCGCTGACCGGCCGGCCAGGTCGGATTCGCGGACCCCGTACCGGGCCAGGTCCTCGCCCGGCAGGTAGATCCGGCCGGCCTGGTAGTCCTCGGCCACGTCCTGCCAGTGCTCGGCCAGCTGCAGCGCGGTGCAGACCTGGTCCGACAGCGCGGCCCGGGCCGGGGTGAAGGCGCCGAAGACGTAAAGGACGATCCGCCCGACGGGGTTGGCGGACAAGGCGCAGTAGCCGAGCAGGTCAGAGAACGCCGGGTAGCGGCTGACAATCTGGTCCTGCCGATTAGCGGCGATGAGGTCGAGAAAGGGCTGTATAGGCACGCCCAGCTCGTGCACCGCGGGTTCCAGCGCGCGAATGACCGGAAGTCGCGCCTGGCCGTCAATTCAGCCGGCTCAGATCTGCCTCAAGCTCGTCCAGCATCCGGGAGCGCTCGGCGGGCGGAGCCTCATCGCCGATGTCGTCGGTTATCCGGGCGAAGCCGTATACGGCCATCAGGTGCCGGCGCCGGGCGGCCGGCAGCAGGCGCAGCGCAACAGGGAAGTTCTCGCTGGTAGAACGCGTCATCATCGCGTCCGCACGGGTGGCTTCCGCCGCCCCCGCCCAGAGGAACTCCTCGCTCATTCGCGTCCCGTCACGCGCCACGGCCCTATTTTCCGCACAGAATAGTAATGAAGGCAAATAATGACATCGACGTCAGATGACGTCCGCGTCGGTGTGACGCTTCGCAGCCGTAAGGCCGCACAGGGCCGGCAGCCGACCCCATTATGCCGGCCCGGGCAGGTCAGAGTAGGCGCCGCGCGGTGATTCCTGTTATCCGATCCGTCGTCAAATCATTTAAAACTGACGCCATTGTCATATGCCGCGGCGAGGCCAGCCTGCCGCCCTCGCCCGGCGGCGAAGCGAAGGCGAGGCGGCGCGGGCGCCCCGGGATGACCCGGCAGCATCCCCGGACACTGCCGCAGCCAGCGCTCCGGCCCGGCTGACTGGCTGCCAGGAGCCAGCCTTCGGCCGGGGTCGGCCGGATACCTCGCTGTGGTCCGGCGACGGCTGCGAGGCCCCCGGGGAAGCCAGTCCGGCAACCGTATGATATGCGGACATATTTATAGAAAATATGTATTTGCCGCTATTCGCAATCATGCTGCGGAATCAGTGCCCGGCCGGTGTCAGTGACCACCCAAAACTACTGACAGCGGACCGCCGGGATACGGGTGGCGCACCGCCGGCAAAAGATTAGCGGCAATGCGGACGTTCACCCCTCCGGGTTTATTAATGGTTGTTAAGCTACGAAACCTTCGTATGACTCATCCGCCACACAGGGGTCCGGCGGTCACTTCTCACACCGGGGATACGGTCATGGGGCTGCGTCACAAGTCGATCCGACTTCGGGTTCTCCTGCTCATCCTGGTCCCCGTGCTCTCGCTGGTCGGGGTCTACGCCTACGCCGCGACGATCACGGTGAACGCGGCCGTCAACCTGCAGAAGGCCAAGACGGTCAAGAACGTGACCGCCGAGCCGGCCGGGGCCGTGCAGACCCAGCTGGCCACCGAGCGGCGGCTGGCGATGCTGTACCTGGCCGCGCCGACCAGCCGGGCGCTGGCCCAGCTGAACGCCCAGGAGCGGATCACCGACCGGGTGGTGCGGCTGTTCGACGGCACGGACAACTCCGGCACGCTGACCGCCGACGCCTCGCGGGCCGAGAAGACAGCGGCGGCGCAGCTGGTCGCCAGCACCGGCGGGCTGCCCCAGCTACGGCAGCGGATCACCTCGGGCAGCATCGGCCGCCTGGCCGTGCTGAATCAGTACAGCACCATGGTGACCGCGACGGACCGGGTGCTGGAGGAGGCCGTCCAGCAGTACGACAACGTGCCGCTGGTCATCCAGTCGGTCACCCTGGTCCGGCTCGACGCCGCCGACCAGCTGGTCCTGGAGGAAAGCGACCTGGTCACCAGCGACCTGGCGGCGCGCTCGTTCCCGGCGGCGGACCGGGCCGAGTTCGCCCAGCTGGCCGGTCAGCGGCGGTTCCTGGTGAACGACTCGCTGCCGCAGCTGAACCCCGGCGACCGGGTGCTGTACAACCACTTCGTCAGCCCGCAGACCGCGCAGGCCCTGACGCAGCTGGAGAACACGGTCATGCACGGCCGGGCGGTGCACGGCATGCCGCCGGTTCAGCCGATGCCCTGGGTGGCGACCGTGACGGCCTACTCCACCGGCCTGGGCAAGGCGCTCACGCAGGCCGCGGACTCAGCCTCCATCCGGGCCAACCTGCAGGGCAGCTCCATCTACCTGCGGCTGATCCTGGCCGGCGGCCTGGGCCTGCTGGCCATCATCGTGTCGATCCTGTTCTCCTTCTTCGTCGGCCGCGGCCTGATCCGCCAGCTGCGCGAGCTGCGCCAGTCCGCCCTGGAGCTGGCCAACGACCGGCTGCCCAGCGTCATGCAGCGGCTGCGCGACGGGCAGAACGTCGACGTCGCGGCGGAGGCGCCCCCGGTGGAATCCAGCGCGGACGAGATCGACCAGGTCCGCCAGGCGTTCCAGACCGTCCAGGCCGCCGCCATCCAGGCCGCCGTCGACGAGGCCAGCCTGCGGCACGGCATCAGCGACGTGTTCCGCA
The DNA here is from genome assembly GCA_963780555.1 of uncultured Actinomycetota bacterium. GTDB lineage: Bacteria > Actinomycetota > Actinomycetes > Streptosporangiales > Streptosporangiaceae > DASUBV01. Next base: position 4,333,030 of record CAWACD010000002.1, read on the forward strand.
ACCTGGCCCGGCGCAGCCAGGTGCTGCTGCACCGGCAGCTGCGGCTGCTGGATGGCATGGAGCGCCGGGCCAGCGAGCCCGGCGAGCTGGAGGACCTGTTCCGGATCGACCACCTCACCACCCGCATGCGGCGGCACGCCGAGGGCCTGATCATCTTGTCGGGCGACTCGCCGGGCCGCAGCTGGCGGCACCCGGTGCCGCTGCAGGACGTGCTGCGGGCAGCGGTGGCCGAGGTCGAGGACTACACCCGGATCCGGGTCGAGGTGCGCACCATGGCCGCGCTGGCCGGGTCCGCCGTCGCCGACGTCATCCACCTGGTGGCCGAGCTGGCCGAGAACGCCACCGTGTTCTCGCCGCCCAATACGCCCGTGCGGATCGCCGGGGACATCGTGGGCCGCGGGTTCGCCGTCGAGGTCGAGGACCGCGGGCTGGGCATCACGGACGAGCGGCTGGAGGAGATCAACCGCAACCTGGCCAGCCCGCCGGCGTTCGACCTGTCCGGCAGCGACCGGCTAGGCCTGTTCATCGCCGGGCGGCTGGCGCACCGCCACGACATCAAGATCACGCTGCGCCCCTCGCCGTACGGCGGGACGACGGCGATCGTGATCATCCCGCTCAGCCTGGTGGTCGAGGAAGGTGCCTACGAGGCCATCCCGGCGATCGGCGCGGACGGCCGGTCGCTGTCGGCGGGCGGCCGGCACGCCGCGCTGGCCGACAGCCGGGAGAACGGCGCTGACTCGCGGGCTGGCGGGCTGGCCGGCAACGGCGGCGGTCCGGCCTGGCCAGCGGGCACCGGATCCCCGGCGGCCCGGCCGGGACCGGCCGAGCCCGCGGAGGCGCTGCCCCCGGTGCCCGCACCCCCGCTGCCGACAGCCCGGATCACGACGATGCCGGCGCCCGACTGGCGCGGCTCCGCGCCGGTCACCAGCCTGCCCGGCAGCCCTGCGGGCTGGCCCGAGCCGGTCAGCCCGCTGCTGGCCGGGCTGGCGGCGCGGCCCGAAGGCGCCGGGCCGGAAGCACCCTGGACCGTTTCCGGCGCCGGCCCGCTGGATGCGGACTACCGGGATCCCGGATACCCCGACTCCGGGCTCGCGGCGGCCGGGCGCCCGGCCGCGGGCCCCAGCCCGTCCGGGGCCAGTGACCTGAGCGAACTCGATGGCCTGGGCGAGGTCAGCGACCTGAGCGACACGGGCGAGCTAGGCAGCCTCGGCCTGCCGGTCCGGGTTCGCCAGGCCAGCCTCGCACCGCAGCTGCGGGACGCCCGGCCCGCCAGCGACAGCCCGCCCGCCCGCGCTGCGCAGCAGGCATCCCCCGAGGCAGCCCGGAACACGATGGCAGCACTGCAGCGCGGCTGGGCGCTCGGACGGCGCGGGGACGATGCGGCAGGCGGCGCTGGTCCGGATCCGGCCGGCCCGGACGAATCCCGCCCAGCGGACCAGTAACCACATCCGGCCGACGACACGAACAACAGCCACTACAGCGGCATAGGCACAGCGGCAAGGGGAGGCCGAGCATGAGTCACGGTGGGCAGCTGGACTGGCTACTGGACGACCTGGTCACGCGGGTCCCGCATATCGGCAAGGCGGTCATCCTGTCCCGGGACGGGCTGGCCATGGGCGCATCGGCCGGGCTGAGCCGCGAGGATTCGGAGTACCTGTCGGCCGTCGCGGCCGGATTCCAGAGCCTGGCACGCGGCGCCGCGCAGCATTTCGGCGGCGGCGCGATCAGGCAGACGGTGGTGGAGATGGAGTCGTCCTTCATGTTCGTCACCGCGGCCGGCGAGGGCAGCTGCCTGGCCGTGCTGGCCAGCGCAGACGTCGACGCCGGGCTGGTCGCCTACGAGATGGCAGTGCTGGTCAGGCGGGTCGGTGAGCATCTCGGGGTCAACCCGCGGCCCGCCGCCTCGCCCGCCGAAGCGGTGTGACCGGCCGTGTTCCCTCCTGACGGCTACGCCGACGGGCAGTGGGTTGACGAGGACGCGGGACCGGTCGTCCGGCCGTACGCCCTGACCGGCGGGCGGACGCGGCCGGTCGGCGCGAGCTTCGACCTGCTGGCCCTGGTCTGCGCGGTCCGCGGCGCGACCCCCGATGTCACTCAGCTGGAACCCGAGCAGCTCATCTTGCTGCGCAAGTGCCGGGTCCCGATCCCGGCGGCCGACCTTGCCTCGGACCTGGACCTGCCGCTCGGCGTGGTCCGGATCCTCGTATCTGACCTGCGGGAGCGCGGCCTCGTCACCGTGCACGGGCCGGTCTCCGTCGGCCTGGCCGACCCGCAGCTGCTGAAGGATGTCGCCGATGGCCTTCGCCGCATCTGAGCCGGGGCTGCCCGCGGGCGCGATCCCCGTCACCATCAAGATCCTCATTGCCGGCGGCTTCGGCGCGGGCAAAACCACCCTGGTCGGCTCGGTCAGCGAGATCCGGCCGCTGCGGACCGAGGAACCGCTGAGCGAGCGAAGCACGCGGGTCGACTCGCTCCGCGGAGTGGAGCAGAAGTCCACCACGACGGTCGCGATGGACTTCGGCCGCATCACCGTCCGCGACGACCTGGTGATCTACCTGTTCGGCACGCCGGGCCAGCAGCGGTTCTGGTTCATGTGGGATGAGCTGGCGTTCGGGGCGCTCGGCGCGGTCGTGATGGCCGACACCCGGCGGCTGGCCGACTGCTTCCCGTCGGTGGACTACTTCGAGCGGAACGACATGCCGTTCGTCGTCGCGGTGAACTGCTTCGAGGGAGTCCGGCGCTATCCCCTGGACGCGGTGCGCCGGGCCCTGCAGCTGTCCAGCAATAGCCCGGTGGTGCTGTGCGATGCGCGGCGCCGCGACTCCAGCCGGGATGTCCTGGTCACGCTGGCCGAGCACGCGCTGCTGCGCAGGAGCCGCACCCCGGCCGGGGTGTAGCCCGGCCCGGCCCGGCCCGGCCCGGCGCGGCCGCGCTGGCGGCAGGTCAGGACCGCCAGATCAGGACCAGGGCGCAGTCATCGGAGGTGGCCCGGCCGGCCTGCATGGTGCGCACGAGCTGGGCCGCGCCGGGGGCGAAGCCGCCCGCGATGAGGTGATCCGCCTCGCCCAGCAGCCGGTCGATGCCCGCGTCGATGTCCCGGCCTGGTACCTCAACCAGTCCGTCGGTGTAGAGCATCAGGGCATCGCCGTGCCGCAGCGCGCCCCGGTCGGAACTCCCGCGCAGGTCGGGGACAACGCCGAGCACGATGCCGCGGGCTGAGGTCAGCCGCCACCGGCCGCTGCCCGCCTCGAAGTGCGCCGCGGGCGGGTGGCCCGCCGAGGAGATCACGTACTCCCCCGTGACCAGGTCGACGGCCAGGTGCACGGCGGTCACGAAGCCCTCGGTTTGCGAGCCGCGGCGCAGGTAGCTGTTACAGGCACCGAGGAAATCAGAGGGCGGCACCGACCCGAGCAGGCCGCCGAAGGCCCCGGACAGCAGCAGCGCGCGGGTCCCGGCATCCACGCCCTTGCCTGCCACATCGACCAGGGCCAGTTCCAGCGTCTTGCCATCGCACGCGGACACCACGAAATCGCCGCCGAAGGAGACGCCGCCGGCCGGCTGGAGCACCGACACTGACCGCCAGCCAGCCGGCAGCGCCGGGAGGGCGGACTGGGCCCGGATCCGGTCGCGCAGCTCGATCAGCATCTGATCGCCGCGCAGCCCCTGCATGCCGAGCTTGGCCCGGGTCCGGGCCAGGACATAGGCGAACGCGGCGGTCACCACGATCGTGGCGATGATGCCGGGCCCGGCTTTCCCCTGTGACCCGTCAAAGGCCAGCATGCCGACGACCAGGATGAACAGGATCCGCAGCGCCCGGGGCCACAGCAGCAGGCCGCCGGCCAGGATCGGCAGGATCATCACCCCGGCCGAGAACCACTGGCCCGTTTCCCCGACGGCGGCCACGCCGATCCCTATCACCGCCAGGGCGAGAACCAGGGCAATCCGGCGGTTCCTGGTAATGAACTGGCGCCTCAGCACGCCGCGGGCCCGCTCCGCCGACCTCCGGGTCGCGGACAGGACAGCTCTGGCGCCTGGGACAACCATGATGCCGGCACTGTACCGGTAGCTCCGGAATGCGGCATCCGCCATGCGGCGCATATTCAGTCGCGCGGGGCCGGGCCGGCGGGGTACAGATGGCAGCATGAGCACCGCCTACCCCGTCCGGGCTATCGAGCCAGGCGAATACCGGGCCTTCTGTGCCGTCTCCGAGCACGCCTTCAACTCCAACTGGCCAGCCGAGCCGTCCAGCGAGCTCGCCCGGACCACCTTTGAGTTCGACCGCAGCGCGGCAGCCTTCGACGGCGCTCAGATTGTCGGGACCGCCGCCAACTTCACCTTCCGGCTGTCGGTGCCGGGTGCGACGGTCGCCGCCGCCGGGGTCAGCTTCGTCGCCGTGCTGCCCTCGCACCGGCGGCGCGGCATCATGTCGGCGCTGATCCGCCACCTGCTGGCCGACGCCATCGCCCGCGACGAGCCGGTCGCGGTGCTGTGGGCAGCCGAGCCGGAAATCTACGGCCGCTTCGGCTACGGCTGCGCCTCGGGCCAGCTGAACTTCTCCATCCGGCGCAGCGAAGCGCGGCTGGTCCCGCCGCCGCTGCCCGGCCGCGCCGGGGCGGCGGCGCCACGGCTGCGGATCGCCGACCCCGCCGCGGTGCTCGGCGAGCTGGCAGCGGTCTACGACCCCGTGGCGGCCAGGCGGCCGGGCGCCATCGCCCGGGATGACCGGTGGTGGCGGGCGGTGACCGCTGACCCGGAGTGGGCGCGCGAGGGCGCCGCGCCGCTGCGCTGCCTGCTGGCCTCCGATGATCGCGGCCCGCGCGGCTACGCGCTGTACGCGGCCCGGCCCACCTGGGGCGAGGACAGCCTCCCGGCCGGGCAGCTCAACGTCCGCGAGCTGGTCGCCGCCGACGCCGAAACCGAGCTGGCGCTGTGGAGCGACCTGCTGAGCCGGGATCTGATCACCGAGGTGCGGGCCGCCGCCCGGCCGCTGGACGACCCGCTGCTGCAGTGGCTAGGCGGCCCGCGGCGGGCCCGGGCCCGGCTGATGGACGGGCTGTGGGCCCGCCTGATCGACGTGCCCGCGGCGCTGCGCCAGCGCCAGTACGCCTGCGACGTCGACGTGGTCATCGAGGTGGCCGACGCCGAGTTGCCCGGCAACTGCGGGCGGTGGCGGCTGAAGGCTGCCGCCGGCGAGCATGCGAGCTGCGAGCCGACCACCGCGGCCGCCGATCTCACCGCCACCGCCCAGGCCCTCGGGGCGGCCTACCTGGGCGGCACCGGCCTGGCCGCGCTCGCGGCGGCCGGTCAGGTCACGGCGAGCCGGCCAGCCGCCCTGGCGACGCTGACGACGGCGATGTCCGCCGATCGCGCGCCGTGGTGCCCGACGGAGTTCTGACCGCAGGCCGCCCGGCGTACCGTAGGGGCAGCATGAAGATAACGGTCGACGCAGCGATGCGGGCCCGGGATGTGTCCCGGCCCGCTCCCGGCGACGCCGCCGGCGATACGGCCGGGGCGCCGGCGGTGCGGGCCGCGCCAGCACGCGACCGGGTCCCGCCGGCTGGTCCCGCGGCCGGCGCGCGCGCGACCGGGCCGGCCGACGGCACGGGACCGCCAGGCCCGGCCCCGGTTCCCGCCCCGGCAGTTGCGCCCGGCCCGGCCCCCGCGCCTGGCCCGGCCGTCACGCCCAGCCCGGTCTTCGCGCCCGCCGGGCCGCCAGCGGGCAGCCCGGCGAACTCCGGTGCAGCCGGAAGACCCGGCCCTGGCCCTGCGGACCGGGGCGAGCGGGCGGCGGGCGGGCGGAAGGGCCACGGCCCCCGCGGGCGCGGGAGCAGGCCGGGCGGATGGCCGGCCGCGAGCAGACCAGGCGGCGGGCAGGCAGTCGCCGGCCGGCAGGCGACGGGCGGCCCGGAATCCGCCGGAACGGCACCTGGCGGCACAGCGCCTGGCGGCACAGCAGCTAGCGGGACGGGATCCGGCGGAACGCCAGCCGGCGCCCCGGAATCCAGCGGCCCGACAGCCGGCGGAACGGCATCTGGCGGAACGGCAGCCGGCGGCGCGGAATCCAGCAGAACGGCAGCCGGCGACCCGGTCGCCGAGAGGCAGGACTCGGTCCGGCCGGACTCCGACGTTCCCGGGCGGGCCGCGCCCGGGCCGCAGCAGGCTGACCGGAACAAGGCCGATCCCGGCCAGGGCCGCCCCGCTGGCGGCGGCCGGCGCGACCGGCATCCGGCCGCCGGAGACCGGCCCGCCCGACGCCGGTCGCGCCGCCGCCGGTTAGGCGGCCAGTTACAGGTCCGGCCAGACGCTCCGGAGCAGGCCTGGCCACGCGCTCCGGTGCAGGTCAGGGCGGACGCTCCAGAGCAAGCCCAGCCGGACGCTCCGGAGCAGGTCAGGCCAGGCGCTGCGGAGCAGGCCCGGCCAGCAGATCAGGGCAGCGGCGGGAGCTCGCCGGATTCCTCGTAGTCGGTGATCATCTGCAGCCGCCGGCTATGCCGGGGCTCCCCGGAGTAGGCGGTCTCCAGGAAGACGCGCGCGAAGTCGATCGCATCGGCGACCGGGTGCATCCGGGCCCCCAGGCTCAGGACGTTGGCGTTGTTGTGCAGGCGGGCGAGCCGCGCGGTCTCCTCGCTCCAGGCCAGCGCGGCCCGGACTCCGGCGACCTTGTTGGCCGCGATCTGCTCGCCGTTGCCTGACCCGCCGATCACGATGCCCAGGCTGCCCGGGTCGGCCATCGCGGAACTGGCCGCCCGCATCACGTACGGCGGGTAGTCATCACCGTCGTGATAGCTGGCCGGGCCGCAGTCCACGGCCTCGTGGCCGGCCTGCCGGAGCCAGTCGATCAGGGCGCTCTTCAGCTCGAAGCCTGCGTGATCGGATCCCAGGTAGACGCGCACGGGGACAGTGTGGCAGACCCGCCGCCCGGCCCGCCGCATCCGGGGCCGGCCCTCGCGGAACTGGCCGACCAGGCGCTGCTGCCCGGCCTGCGGAGCGGCGCGGAGCCGACCGCGATGGCCGGCCCGGACTCAGAACTGCAGGGCCTTGACCTCCAGGAACTCCTCCAGTCCGTGCACGCCCAGCTCGCGGCCGTACCCGGACTGGCCGAAACCGCCGAACGGCGCGGCCACGTTGAAGGCGCCGCCGTTGATCTCGACCTGCCCGGCCCGGAGCCGCCGGCCGATGCTCACCGCGTGGTCGTGGTCCGCCGACCAGACCGCCGCGGCCAGGCCATAAGGCGTGCCGTTGGCGATCTGGATGGCCTGCTCCTCGCCCTCGTAGGGCAGCACGCACAGCACCGGGCCGAAGATCTCCTCGCGCGCGACCACCATGTCGGGCGCGACGTCGGCGAACACCGTCGGCGTGACGTAGAAGCCGCGGGGCAGGTCCGCGGGCGGCTGCGGGCCGCCGGCTACTGCGCGCGCTCCCTCGGCCAGCCCCTTCTCGATGTAGCCGGTGACCCGGTCGCGCTGGGCGGCCGACGCCAGCGGGCCCAGTCGCACGCCGTCGGCCATCGGGTCCCCCGGCGCGTACCGGCCGGCGTTCCCGGCCGCGAGCGCGACGGCCTCGTCATAGGCGTCCCGGTGGACGAGCATCCGGGTCAGCGCGTTGCAGGTCTGCCCGGCATTGACGAAGGCCTTCGCCACGCCCACCTTCACGGCGGTCGCCAGGTCGGCATCGGGCAAGATCAGGTTCGCCGACTTGCCGCCCAGTTCCAGCGCCACCCGCTTCGGCGTGGCCGCGGCAATCTCAGCGACCCGCCGCCCGGCCGCGGCGGACCCGGTGAACGAGACCACGTCGATCTCCGGGTGCCCGGCGATGGCCTCACCGGTGACCGGCCCGGTTCCGCTCACCAGGTTGAACACGCCGGGCGGCAGTCCCGTCGCGGCCAGGATGTCGGCCAGTTCGTAGGCGGCGGACGGTGCCACCTCGCTTGGCTTCAGCACCACCGTGCAGCCGGCCGCCAGAGCGGCGGCGACCTTGGCCACGATCTGGTGCAGCGGATAGTTCCACGGGGTAATGGCCCCCACCACGCCCGCAGGCTCCCGGACGATCAGTGAGTTGCCGACGCGGTCACCACCGAAGTCATACTCCGCCAGCAGCTCGACGTAGCTGGCCAGCACCGCCAGCGGCGTGCCCACCTGCACGGCGCGGGCGAAGGCCAGCGGCGACCCCATGTCCGCGCTGATCGCCGCGGCCACGGTGCCGGCTCGCTGCTCCAGCAAGTCGTGAGCGGCAGCCAGGTAGCCGGCGCGTTCGGCCGGCGAGGTCTGCGACCAGCCGGCGAACGCGGCGCGGGCGGCCCGGGCCGCGGCATCCACGTCCGCGGGGTGGCCGGCCGGAACCCGGTCGATGACGGCCTCGGTGGCCGGGTTGACCACGTCGATGCCGGTCTCGCTGGCCGACGGTGTCCAGCTGCCGCCGATGAAGTTGCTACGCATGGCGCCATCCTGCCGCATCGGACCGGCGGCGACGACGGCACGGCGGCCCGGCTGCTGGCGTCCAGCCCGCCAGCAGCGCTAGCCGGCCAGACGATCAGCGCGTGAATGTCACTTATCGTTCATGATCGCCGGGAAATTTGGTCAAGCGTTAGGTCTGGCCACGGATCCGCATGGATCCGTACGAGGCCTGACCACTACGTCCCTGCCAGCTAAAACATTTGTAAGGCCGGGACGACACTGCATTTCGTGATACAACGCTCTCTGTAAGTAACCAGGCGCGTAGTTACGGTCCGTAGCTAAGGTCCGGACGACCGAGCTGAGGTAGGCGAATGACTTATCAGGCTCCCGAGGGGTGGCGGCTGCCGCCGCGCGGCGCGCACCACGCGGCGCCGTTCGGCTCGACCACCCCGCTGCTTGTTCACGCGCAGCGCGCCCTGCGGCTGTTTGTCACCGCCGGGACGTGGGCCGCCGGGTTATGCCTGGTGATTGGCCTGGTCGCGCTGGTGGCCGCCACGGCCGGGCCGGGCCGGGAGACACATGTCACGGCCGCGGCCGGCTCATCGCGGCTGGGCCCGGCGCACACGGGCGACCGGGCCGGGCAGGGTGGCCGGCAGCACGGCGGCCGGGCCGGCCAGTCCGGTGGCGGGCCGGGCCGCTCCGTCCTGCACACCTTCGCGGGCACAGGAAACCGGACCACCAGCGCGTTCTCCGTCGCCGCGCCGGGCCGCTGGATCCTGCAGTGGTCCTACCGGTGCCCGGCCGGGACGCCGGGCGGGCGGCTGATCATCCGGGAGGGCGGCACCGGCAGCGACGGCGTCAGCGTCGATGCCACCGGCGCGGCTGGCCACGGCAGCAGCTCCAGCTATGCCACGAGCTCCGGTCACTACCTGGTAGTGATCACGAGCTGCTCGTGGAACGTCAGCGTCTTCGGGGCTCGCTGACCGCAGTACCGGGCGGCGGCGCGGCCCGGAGGCCGGCCGCGCCGTCGCCCGCCGGGCAGCTCAGGTGAAGATCGGGTCCCGGGTGCGGCTGCGCTTGAGCTCGAAGAACCCGTCGGTCCCGGCGACGAGCAGCACGCCGTCCCACAGCCGGGCGGCCGCCTCCCCGCGCGGGATCGGCGACACCACCGGCCCGAAGATCGAGGTCCCGAGCACCGAGATGATCGGGGTACCGACCTCATAGCCGACACGGTCGATGCCGTCGGCGTGCGAGGCCCGGACCGCCTCGTCGTACTCGGTGGAATCCATGGCGTCGGCCAGCTCGGCCGGCAGCCCGGCCTCGGTCAGGGCGGCTTCGATCGAGGCCCGGTCGCGGTCGGCCTTCTGGTCGTGGAAGCGGGTGCCCAGCGCGGTGTACAGGGGGCCGAGCACCTCCGGGCCGAACTTCTGGGCCGCGGCGGTGCAGACCCGCACCGGGCCCCATGCGGTGCGCATGAACTCCCGGTACTGCTCCGGCAGGTCGTCCTTGCCCTCGTTGAGCGCGGCCAGGCTCATCACATGCCACGTCACCTTGACCGGCCGGACCTTCTCCACCTCGAGGATCCAGCGACTGGTGATCCACGCCCAGGGGCACAGCGGATCGAACCAGAAATCGACTTCAGTAGGCTCCTGCTCAGCCATGTTGCTCCTTGCGCAGATCGGGGGCTCTCCCCCGGCCCAACCGGGGGGCCTGCCGGGTAATTCCGCGGGAGCGACAGGGAGCAGGCCCGTCCGGGAACCCAGGAAGGGGACATCGCGGTGGCGAGCAATCTGACGCGCAACGAAGCGCGGGAGCGAGCCGGGCTGCTGGAAGTGCAGTCCTATCAGGTCGATCTCGATCTCACCGGCGGTGAGTCCACGTTCCGGTCGGTGACGACCGCCCGGTTCAGCTGCACGGCGCCGGGCGCCAGCACGTTCATCGACCTGACCGCGCCCGAGGTGATCGAGATCACCCTGAACGGCCAGCCCGTGGACACGGCCGCCTTCGACGGGAACCGGATCGCGCTGACCGGCCTGGCGGCGGCCAATGAGCTGCGGGTGAGCGCGGACTGCGCCTACTCGCGCACCGGGGAGGGCCTGCACCGGTTCACCGACCCGGCCGACAAGGGCATCTACATGTACTCCGACCTGGAGACCTTTGACGCCCACCAGATCTACGCCTGCTTCGACCAGCCGGACCTGAAAGCCACCTTCGAGCTGACCGTCAGCGGTCAGGACGACTGGCAGGTCATCTCGAACATGCCGCCCGCCGGCGACCCCGAGCCGGCCGGGCCCGGCAACCTGCGCTGGCAGTTCCCGCCCACGCCGGTGCTGCCGACCTACATCACCGCGGTGGCGGCCGGGCCGTACCACGCCGTCCGCTCCGAGCATGACGGCATCCCGCTGGGCGTGTTCTGCCGCCAGTCGCTGGCCGCCTACCTGGACCCCGGCGAGATCCTGGAGGTCACCCGGCAGGGGTTTGACTTCTACCACCGCGAGTTCGGGGTCCGGTACCCGTTCCCCAAGTACGACCAGCTGTTCGTGCCCGAGTTCAAGGCGGGCGCCATGGAGAACGCCGGCTGCGTGACTTTCCTGGAGAACTACGTCTTCCGCTCGCGGGTCACCGACACCGCGCGGGAGATGCGCGCCTCGACCATCCTGCACGAGATGGCGCATATGTGGTTCGGCGACCTGGTCACCATGCGGTGGTGGGATGACCTGTGGCTGAACGAGTCGTTCGCGACCTGGGCCGCGGCTGTCTCCGAGGCCGAGAACACCCGGTGGACGGGGGCCTGGACGACCTTCTCCCAGGTGGAGAAGGCCTGGGCCTACCGGCAGGACCAGCTGCCCTCGACGCACCCGATCGCGGCCGACATCCCCGACATCGCCGCCGTCGAGGTCAACTTCGACGGGATCACCTACGCCAAGGGCGCGGCCGTGCTCAAGCAGCTGGTCGCCTACGTCGGCCGGGAGGCCTTCGTGGCCGGCGTGCGGGCCTACTTCGCCGCGCACGCCTGGGGCAACGCGACGCTCGCTGACCTGCTCGGGAGCCTGGAGCAGACCTCAGGACGCGACCTGACGTCGTGGTCCAAGGCCTGGCTGGAGACCGCCGGGGTGAACACGCTGCGGCCGCGGTTCGAGACCGGGCCGGACGGCCGGTTCACCTCGTTCAGCGTCCTGCAGGAGGCGGTCGCTGACTACCCGCAGCTGCGGCCGCACCGGATCGCGATCGGCCTGTACGACCGGGGCGGCGGCGGCTTCACCCGCACCCGGCAGGTCGAGGTGGACATCGCCGGAGGCGCCACCGAGATCAGCGAGCTCACCGGCGCCCGGCGCCCGGACCTGATCCTGGTCAACGACGACGACCTCAGCTACGCCAAGGTGCGGCTGGACGAGCAGTCGCTGCGCGCGCTCATCGACGGGCGCGGCCAGTTCGCTGACGCGCTCCCGGCGGCGATCTGCTGGGCGGCCGCCTGGGACATGGTCCGGGACGGGGAACTGGCCGTCCGCGACTACCTCGACCTGGTCCTGGCCGGGACGGGCACCATCACCGACGTCACCGTCCTGCAGACGGTGCTGCGCCAGGTCTCGGTCGCGGTGCGGCGGTTCGCCGACCCCGGCTGGCGGCCCGCCGGGATGGCCCGCCTCGCCGCGGGGCTGCGCGGCCTGCTGGAAGCCGCCGCGGCCGGGTCGGACGAGCAGCTGGCCTTCGCGATCGCGTTCGCCAACCTCGCGACCGGCAGCGCCGACCTGACCCTGCTGGCCGGGCTGCTGGACGGCTCGGTGGCCATCGACGGGCTGGTCATCGACACCGACATGCGCTGGCGGCTGCTGCACCGGCTCGTCAGCCGGGGCGCGGCGGGCGAGCCGCAGATCGAGGCGGAGCTGGACCGGGACCTGACCGACGCCGGGCAGCGGCACGCGGCCTCGGCCCGGGCCGCGATCCCCGCGCCGGAGGCCAAGGCGGCGGCCTGGCAGCAGATCACCAGCGGTCAGCTGCCGAGCGCCACCTTCCGGTCCACCCTCAGCGGGTTCCACGACCTGGACCAGGACGAGCTGCTGGAGCCCTTCGCCGGGCCGTTCTTCGACGTGATCGGCGGGATCTGGCAGGACTGGGGCTCCGACATGGCCCAGTACTTTGCCGAGGTGGCCTACCCCAGCACGGTCATCACGCCCGCGGCGATTGAGGCCGCCGATGCCTACCTGCAGCGCAGCAGCGCGCCTGCCGCGCTGGCCCGGCTGCTGTCGGAGGGCCGCGACGACGTCGCCCGGGCGCTGCGCTGCCGGCAGCGCGACGCGGCGGCGGGCTAGCCCGCGACCGCGGCCGCCACCGCGCGGACCAGCGGCAGGGCCGGCAGGTCCTCGATCAGGACCGGCAGGCCCGCCTCGTCGCCCAGCGGGATCTGCCAGTTGGGGTACTCGGTGCTGGTGCCGGGGATGTTCTGGCTGCGCGTCTCGCCGACCGCGTCGGCCAGCGAGACGCCGAGCAGCAGAGCCGGGGTCCGGGCCAGGTACCGGTACAACGCGACGGTCAGCCGCGCGGTGTCGTCAGCGCCGCCGTCGCCGGCCGGCCCGGCGGCCGGGTCGGCGGCCAGCAGCCCCGCCGCCTCGAGCGCCGCCCGCCAGCCTGCGATCAGCGCCGCCGCGCGAGCTCGTTCCTGCTCCTCGGGCGAGGTCAGCAGGCCCAGCCGGGCCCGGATGCCCACCTGGTCCCCGGAGGCGAAGCCGGCGACCGTCGGCACGTCGTGCGTGCCGACCGTGGCCATGCAGTCCGCTCGCCACTGGCCCGGCGGCAGCGGCGAGCCGTCGGGCCGCTGGGCGAACCAGAGCATCATGGTGCCCAGCACGCCGTGGTCCGCCAGGTAGGGCCGGATCCAGGGGGCGACGGTGCCCAGGTCCTCGCCGACGGCCAGGGCGCCGGCGGCGCGGGCCTGGCCGGCCAGGGCCGCGACCGAGGCGGCATGGTCGTAGCGGACGTAGGCGCCGCGGTCGGCGGTCATCCCGTCGGGCACCCACCACAGCCGGAACAGGCCCATCACGTGATCCGCGCGCAGGCCGCCGGAGTGCCGCAGCGCGGCGGCGAACAGCTCCGCTAGCGGCCGGTAGCCGGCGGCGGCCAGCCGCTGCGGGTGCCACGGCGGCTGGGCCCAGTCCTGGCCCCGCTGGTTGAAGCTGTCCGGCGGCGCGCCGACGCTCATCCCGGCCACCAGCAGATCCTGGTGCGCCCATGCGTCCGCACCGCCGGGGTGCACGCCGACGGCCAGGTCATGGAGCACGCCCTGCGCCATTCCCGCGCCGAGCGCGGCCCGCTGGGCCGCGGCCAGCTGCTCATCCACCAGCCACTGCAGCCAGGCGTGGAAGCCGGCCCGCTCGCCCAGCCCGGCCGCCTCGCCGGACACCGCGGTCAGCCCCCCGGCGCGGGTGCGCAGCGGCACCGGCCAGGACCGCCAGTCCGGCCCGTGCCGCTCGGCCAGCGCGCACCAGGCTGCCCAGTACTCCAGCTCGGCGCCCTCGCGCTCGCGGAACGCCGCGAGGGCCGCCCGGCGGCCGGGGGGCAGCGGAACCCGCCAGATCAGCTCCAGCGCCGTCAGCTTGGCCGTCCAGACCTCGTCCCGGTCGATCAGGGCGGCGCTGCGGCGCCGGGCTCGCAGCGGCGCGGCCAGCCGCTCGATCTCCGCCTGGCCGGCCGGGCTGAGCCGGGCGTACTCGGGAATGTCCTCGATCCGCAGGTAGAGCGGGCTGGTGTAGCGGCGGGTCATCGGCAGATAGGGCGACGGGCTGACCGGCGGCCGCGGCTCGGCCGCGTGCAGCGGGTTGACCAGGATGAACCCGGCGCCGAGGGCCCGGCCGCTCCAGGCCGCGAGCTCGGCCAGGTCGCGCAGGTCACCATGCCCCCAGGACTGCCGGGACCGGACGGAGTACAGCTGGACGGTAAACCCCCAGGACCGCTGCCCCGGCCGGGGTGCCGGGAGCTGGTCCGGATCCGGCTGGTCCGGATCCGGCTGGCCGGCGGGCACCGGGCCCGGCCGCGCCGCCCCGGCAGCCCGGCCGTTCCCCGCCTGGTCTGTCCCGGTCTGGCCGGTTCCGGCCTGGTCCGGGCCGGACGCCGGAGCAGCCGTCAGCGCCGCGAGAATGGCCTCCAGCGTGTCCGCCGCGACCTCCGCCGGCTCGCCCAGCCAGTTCTCGTAGCTCGTCGAAATCCCGGCTGCCTCGGCCCGCCGGATCAGGCCCGGATCCGTCATGCCTCCATGATCGGCCCTGGCCGGGACCGGACATGACGACGCCCCCGTCGAGCAGCTGCTCGCGGGGGCGTGTCACGAGCTGGTGTGTGGTCGCCTCTCGGCGATAGGCACATCGCGGCTCCAGCCGGACGGTAGTCCGCGATGGCATTAGGTGAGGCCCGGGGACACATCACACCAGCGAGGGTTGGTAACGCAGGCCACTGCCGGCCTATTCCGCCCCCCGCTACCGCCCGGAGATTTTCTGGTCAGCCGCCACCGAGCCGGCTAGCCGCGATCCGGGAACGGGGTCAGGGCCCGGCCCAGCCACAGCCCGGCCAGCGCCTGCGCGACGGCCACCGCGAGCGTCACCAGGACGCCGGTGGTGGCGAACGCGGGCAGCCCGAGCAGCGCGGCGATGACCCGGGCCGTGGCGCCGGCCGGCTGCCCGGTCAGCGCCGGCCAGCCCAGTCCGATCGCCCACCCGGCCACGGCCATGATCGTCACTGCGAGCATCATGACCCGGGCCCGCCAGCCGCCGATCCGGTTGGCCAGGCCCGCCGCCAGGCCCGCGATGAACGGCACGAACCACAGCCCGGCGGCCGCGCCCGCCGCGATGACCAGCGTCCCGGCCAGCCCGGCCAGCAGCCACCCCGCGGTCGCGCCGCGGTGCCGGGGCCGGGTGAAGCTCGGCCGGAACGGCGCCGGCGGCCCCGGATCGGCGATGCCCTGGGCCCGCAGCCGCCCGAGCCGGTAGGAGCCGCGCTTGCCCAGCCGCCGCAGGTCGGCGGTCAAGGCCGCAGCTCCCACCGGGCGCCGGTCCCGGCCGGCCCGCCGGCCGCCGTCGACGCGGGCGGCCGCGCGGGCGGCATCGGCAGGTACCGGCCGGCCCGCCAGTCCGCGATCAGGTTGCCGTACCAGGGCGAGGCCGGGTTCTCGCTCTGCCCGCCGGGGTAGATGCCCTCCCCGGCCGCCGCGCCCGAGCCGGTCCAGTGCACGATCATCCGCCAGCTCGGGCCGACGCTGGAGGCCAGCCCGCCGTCGGCCGCATCGGGTGTCCACAGGTCGCCGCCGTCCGGCACCGGCCCGTACCCGAGCGCGCTGGCCCCGGTCAGGGACGGGAACCGGCGGCTGTGCAGCCGGCCCCAGGTCCAGCTGGCCGGGGCCCCGCCGGGGCTGGCGCTCAGGTGCGCCACCGCGGCGCCGAACGCGGCCCGCATCGCCCCGGCCGCGTCCCTGGCCGGGCCGCCCGGCGGGGTAAAGGCCGCGTTGTGCCGGTCGTGGCTCGTCCATGACGCCAGCACCTCATCCAGGCTGGCCTGGCCGGGCCCGACCGCCAGCCCGGCCCGGTCCAGGTGCACGGGCACCTGCGCCGACCGCCACCACGGACCGAACACCGCCGACAGGTAGTCCGACCAGAATGTCCACCAGATCGCGGCCCCGGCCGACCCGGCGGTCATCGAGTCATCCCAGCCGGCCAGCTCCTGCCGGGCCTGCTGCTGCACCGGTGTCAGCCGGGCGTGCCGCAGCGCCGCCAGCAGCCGCGGCACGACCTGGCGGGCCAGCCCGTCCCGCAGGCTGCCCTGCAGGGCCGCGAAGCTGGCTGGCCGCAGCGAGCGATGCCCGCGCAGGTAGGCCTGCTCGGTAGCGGCCCGGTACCCGGCGTCGAAGTCGTTGGCGGAGGTGCCGATGTAGTAGGGGTAGGCGGTGCTCACCGGCCGCTGGTTGGCCGTGACGACGACGCGGCCGGGCGGGTTGTAGACCTGCGGCACGGCCCGGTACGGGATGACGCCCGCGATGTCGTAGGCGCCGGTGCCCGGCATCGGCAGCCACGGCTGGCCGCGGCGGACCAGCGGGAAGGACCCGGCCGAGATGGCCCCGACATTGCCGTGCCGGTCGGCGTAGACGAAGTTCTCCGTCGGGGAGCGCCAGCCGGCCAGGGCCGCCCGGAACTGGCCGAAGTCGCGCGCCTGGCCGATCCGCATCAATGCCGCGAGGTCGGGCGAGCCGAGCGCGCCGGTCCAGTCAGCCGAGACCGTCTGCCCGGCCGTGGTCAGTACCGGTCCGTGCACGGTGAGGCTGACGGTCAGCGGCCGGGCCGGGCCGCCGCGCACCGGGATCTCGTAGTGCACCTGCTGCATGCGGCGCCACTGGCCGCGCCAGAAGTACTCACCCGGCCGGGACGGGCTGGTCTCCTCGTCGTAGTACAGGACGGACTGGTTCTGGGTGTCGGTCAGCGACCATGCGATGTCGGCGTTGTGCCCGATCACCACCGCCGGCAGACCCGGCACGCTGACCCCGGACACCGCCAGGCCCGGCGCGGACAGGGCCACCTGGTACCACAGCGAGGGCAGCGTCTGCGGCAGGTGCGGATCGCCGGCCAGCATCGCGCCGGGGCCAGCCACCCGCGATCCGCTGGCCGCCCAGGCGTTGCTGTCGGGGAAGGCATGGTTCTGCCCGGCCGGCAGCGCGCCGACCTGAGTAAGGATCGCCGCGGCGGCCCGCGCCGCGGCGCCGGGGCCGCCGCCGGCCAGGCTATTCGGCCCGCCCGGCTCGATGCGCCCCAGCGCCGGGACAGGCCCGGCCCCGGCCCGTCCGCTGCCGGCGGCCGCGGTGGCCGGCGCCGCGGCCGTGACCGGGCTGGCCGGCAGCGGCGCCATGCCGAGCTTGCGGTAGGGACCCGGGTCGAAGGGTGACTGCGGGCCCGGCGCCGTGACCGGGAACCAGGCCATGGTGCGCCGCGCCCCGAGCGCCTGCTCGAGCAGGGCATAGTCCAGCGGCGTGGTGGTGAAGCTCAGCTCCTGGTCCAGGACGCCCTGAACGACCAGGCTGTCCACCGGCGTCCAGGCCGCCGGGTACACCCCGGCCAGCGAGAACTGGGCCGGCCACTGGCCGCTGGCCCGCGCGGTGGCCAGGTAGTCGTTGACGCCGCGGGCATACGCGCTCAGCGCCACCGCCGCCGGGCTGGTCTTGGGCATGGCGGCCCACTCCTGGCGCGCCGTGCGCAGCAGGCCCAGCTGCAGCTCGAACCGGTCCGAGGCCACCGCCGAGGGCCCGGCCAGCTGGGCCAGCCGCCCTTCGCCCAGGCGCCGTTCGGTGTCCATCTGGGCAAGCCGGAACCGGGCGTGCACGTATCCGAGGGCCAGGTACAGGTCGGCGTCGGTGGCCGCGCTGACCGACGCGGCCCCCGCGGTGGTGAAGCGAACCCGGGCCGGGCCGGCCAGGCCCGGCAGCCGTAAGGCCTGCGAGCCCGGCAGCCGCCCGCCAGCCGCCGAGGTCCAGGCGCCGTGGCCGGGATCCAGCGCCCGGCCCAGCGCCGGCACCGGGCCAATCCCGAGGCCGAGCAGGACGAGCAGCGCCGCGGACACGCTGAGCGCGAGCACGGCGTGGCTGATGCGCCCCGCCTGCCGGGAGCGCCGCCGCTCCGGCACCACGCCACACCACCTCCGCATCCCCCGTCCCGGCCGGGCTGCCCGTCCGCAGCAGTCCCGCCGGCTACCCGGCATCGTAAGAGCCCCGGGCCGGGCAGGCACGGACCTGGCCACGTCAGCGCGGCGCCAGCTCGTTTCGATTACTCCCGAACGGGACACCGGCGGCGCAGCGGCCGGAAAGCTGGCGGAACCGGCAGCAAGGCTCACCCCGCTTGCTGTTATCAGTTCACGCGGAGCCTGCGGCCACCGATCTCGGATATTCCGATCTCGGACTATCCGGGACCCTAGCCGTCTCGGCGCCCGTCCCGCTGCCCGGCAGCCGCGGGCTCGCCCACGGCGCTGGCCGCGGCCTCCGCTCCGGCGGCCGCGGCCGCGCTGCCCTCCAGCTGCAGGTGCGGCACGACCGGCTCCAGCCAGCGCGGCATCCACCAGGCGTGCTTGCCCAGCAGGCGACATGATCGACGGCACCAGGATCATCCGGACCACGGTGACGCGTCGATCAGCACCGCGAACGCCATGCCGATGGACGAGCATCTTGACCGTCGGGTCGGTGCTGAGCACGAAGCTGGCGAACACCACGACCATGATCGACGCCGCCGTGGTGATGACCCGCGCCGTGCCGCCGATGCCGATGGCCACCGCCCGGTGCGGGTCGCGGGTCCTGATCCAGGCCTCGTGGATCCGCGACAGCAGGAAGACCTCGTAGTCCATGGACAGGCCGAACACGATGCAGAACACCAGCATCGGCACGTAGGCCGGGATCGGCAGCGTCGTCGGGACGCCGACCAGGCTGGCCCCCCAGCCCCACTGGAAGATGGCGACGATCACCCCGTAGGCGGCGCCGATGGACAGCAGGTTCAGGATCGCCGCCTTGCGTCGCGATCACGACCGAGCGGAACGCCACGGTCAGCAGGATGAAGGCGATGGCCACGACGGCCAGGATCAGCCACACCATCCGGCTGGTGATCCGCGTGGTGAAGTCGACCTGGCCCGCCGTCGTGCCGGTGACGTAGGTGGTCACGTGCGACTTGGGCAGCACCGTGTCGCGCAGCGTGGTACCAGGCTGGTGGTGGCGCTGGCCTGCGGCCGGGTGGTCGGGATGACGTTGAACACGGCCGTGTTGGCCGGCCGAGTTGACGGCCGCCGGGCCGACCGAGGCCACGCCGCAGGTGGCGGACACGTTCTTCTGCATGCCCGACAGCAGCGACTGGGTCGCCGAGCTGGACTGCTTCGGCAGCGGGACGACGACGCGAGCGGGCCGTTGACGCCGACGCCGAAGCCCTGCTTGATCAGGTCGTAGGCCCGGCGGTTGCTCTGCGAGGTGGGGTTGGTGCCGTTGTCGGGCTGGCCCAGCGTGATCGAGAACAGCGGGATGGCCAGCACGACCAGCAGCGCCACGCTGGCCAGGCCCCACGGCCACGGGTGCCCGCAGACCATCCGGCCCCACCGGGCGAACGCGCTGTGCTCGTGCCGCTCCTCGGTGGCGCCCGGCGGTCTGGCGGGCCTGCTGCCGGATCGAGATGCCGGCTCGCGGCGCGCCCGGATCCGGTCCGGCAGGGACCGGACGTTGCCCCGCACCAGGCCCATCAGGGCCGGGACCATGGTCAGCGCGGCGATCATCGTGACCGCCACGACGAGCGCGGCGGCCAGGCCCGAGCGAGCCCGACGAAGCGACACCCCGACGACGTACAGGCCGAGGATGGAGATCGACCACGGTGGTGCCCGCCACCACGATGGCCGCGCCCGAGGTGCCCTCGGCCGTGCCGGGCCGAGGTGATGACATCCATCCCGGCGTCGAGTTGCTCCCGGTGCCGGGAGACCAGGAACAGCCCGTAGTCCACGGCCACGCCCAGGCCGAGCAGGGTGGCGATGGTCGGCGCGGTGGTCGGGAAGGTGACCGCCGAGGCCAGCAGGCCCAGCAGCGGCCAGCCCGGCGCCCACGCTGAACATCGCCGAGATCAGCGGGATGGCCGCGGTGATCAGCGAGCCGAACATGAACACCAGCAGGAGCAGCGCGCAGCCCAGGCCGATGGCCTCGGAGGTGCGGTCGTTGGTGGTCTGGCCGATCTGCCCGGCGCCCGCCCCGTAGGCGACCTGCAGCCCGGCCTGGGTGGCCGGCTTGACCGCCGTGTTGAGCCGGTGTCAGGTAGGAGGTGCCCAGCGAGTTGGGGTTCACCTTCCACGACACGCTGGCGTAGGCGATCGTGCCGTCCTTGGACACCGTGCCCGGTCGGCCGAGGAGAACGGGCTGACCGCCTTGATCACGTGCGGCAGCTTGGCGATGTTGGTGGTGGCCTGGTTGACGGCCGACTGGTCGGGGTGACGGTGCCGTGCCGGGCGTGGAACACGATCTGGCCCGCGTAGCCGCCCTGCTGCGGGAAGTCGCTGTTCAGCCGGTCGAGCCCGAGGCGGAGTCGGTGCCGGAGACGGTGTAGTTGTTGACGTAGGTGCCGCCCCAGGTCTGGCTGGCGCCGAGCACGCCGCCCAGGATGAGCACCCAGGTGATGATGACGATCCAGTGCCGCCGGGCCGCGAATGCGGCCACGCCGCTCCAGCAGCTGGTTCATGCCCGCCGTGCCTCCTGCTGGCGCGCCACCGGGCGCGCCGAGAGCCGCCGCGCGATGCGGCTCAGCGGTGCGGAGCACCCGGCTGCGGCTCACCCGGCCGGGTGTCATCACCCGGCCGGGTGACGGCGGACGCGGCTACCGGCACTTCGGCCGGCTCGCCGGCGGTCACCTCGGGCAGTTCCGCCTCGGCGCGGGCGGGCTTAGTCGCCAGCTATCCGGCTCGGCCACCACATCCACCGGCCCAGGTCCAGGTTGAGCGCGGTGACCAGCACCGACCGCACGATGATGGTGTCCAGCAGCACCCCGAACGCGACCGCGAAGCCCAGCTCGGCCAGGAAGGTCACCGGCAGCGTGCCGAGCACCGCGAACGTTCCGGCCAGCACCGCGCCGGCCGAGGTGATCACGCCCGCCGGTGGCGGCCAGGCCGGTCAGCGCGCCGCGGCGCGGCCCGTGGTGCTGGGCCTCCTCCCGGACCCGGGTCATCAGGAAGATGTTGTAGTCGATGCCCAGGGCGACCAGGAACACGAACACGAACAGCGGGAACGAGGTATCCGCGCCGCCGAAGTGGAACAGGTGGTTGAACACCAGCGCGCTGACGCCCAGGGCCGCGAAGTACGACAGCACCACGGTGCGCGATCAGGATGACCGGGCGCGACGATCGCCCGCAGCAGCAGCGCCGAGGATCAGGAACACGACGAGCAGGATGAGCGGGATGATCACCTCCCGGTCGTGCGTCGCGGCCGGCTTGATGTCCAGGTTGACCGCGGTCGTCCCGCCGACCTCGGCGCGTGCGCGCCGGGCACGGCGTGCACCGCGGCGCGGACCTTCGCCGATGGTGGCGTAGGCGGCCGGGCTGTCCGGGGCCGCGGTGAGCGTCCCGTACAGGTAGGTCAGGCCCGTCCGCGGGTGCCGAGCGGCGCCACCCCGGAGATGCCGGGCGTCGACCGGAAGCGCCGACCGCGAGCTGCGGTGCCGCCGACGGGCTGGCCGACCACGACCACGGGCTGCGCCGGCGCCGGCCGGGAAGTTGCTGGTCGAGCACCTGACTGGCCGACCACCGAGTCGGGGCGTGCCGCGGAAGGACTGCGCGTTGGTCAGGCCGCTGGACTTCAGGCCCAGCGTGCCCAGGGCCAGGGCGCCGAGGACCACGCGCGGTGACGCACCCAGACGAGCCGGGGCCGGACCGCGATGGCCGCGGCCGACGCGCGCCCAGAGGCCGCGCGGCGGTGGGCTCGGCCGAGCCGTAGGGCGGCCGGACCGGCCAGAACACCCAGCGGCCGCAGATCACCAGCAGCGCGGGCAGCAGGGTCATCATGGCGACCAGGGCGACGACGACGCCGATGGCCAGGACCGGGCCCATGCTCTTGGTCGAGTTCAGCTCGGCCACCGTCAGCACGAGCAGGCTCAGGACGACGGTGCCCGGCGCTGGCCATGATGGCCGGGCCGGCCCGGCGCAGGGCGACGGCCATCGCCTCGTGCCGGTCCTCGTGCCGGCGCAGTTCCTCCCGGTACCGGGCGGTCAGCAGCAGCGCGTAGTCGGTGCCCGCGCCGAACACCAGCACGTCCAGGATGCCGGCGGTCTGCGCGTTGACGGTCAGCCCGGCGTGCGCGGCCAGCAGGTAGATCAGGCCCTGCGGATACGGACAGCGCGATGCCGGCCGAGATGACCGGCAGCAGCCACAGGGCCGGGCTCCGGTAGGTGATCAGCAGCAAGATGATCACTACGGCCAGCGTGGCGATACAGCAGCGTGCTGTCGATGCCCTTGAACGACTTGGACGAGTCTGATGCCGTGCCGAGCGGCCCGGCGATGTGGATGGCCATCCCGGTCCCGCCGGAAGTGGCGATCGCCCGAACATGGTCGGCGGCGGCCTGGCCCCGTTCCAGCCGTTCTTGCCCAGGTTGACCGGCACGATCGTCTCGATCGCCCGCTGGTTCTTGGCCACGACCGGGCCCTGCGATCTGGCCCGCGACGACGCCGTTGACCTGGCGAAAGCTGCGGGCGTCGGCGGTGGCCTTGGCCTTGTCGGCCGCGGTCACGCCGGACGGCCGGGAGTAGGTGACCACGCCGGGAAAGATGTTCGGCGACTGCAACTTGGCCTGCAGGTTCACGACCTGAGTCGACTCTGCCTTGGCCGGCAGCCAGGCCGACGAGTCGTTCTTCTCGGCGCCGGTCAGCTTGCCGGCCAGCGGGCCGAGCCGCCGCGACAACGATCAGCCAGAAGACCAGGACCAGCCATTTAGTCCGTCGTCCGCTGGGCACGCGAAGGAGCGCACGGGCTTTGTTCATCTGCGATCCCCCAGGATCAGCAGTTGCTTGCGGTGGCGGCACGCCGCCACATCTTCGTCAAGGGTTAAGATATATCGCATCCTCTGGAGCGAGCAAGATATATCTCGTTAAGTCTCGATGACGCGCAGCCGCGATGCTGAAGCGGGCATGGCGATCCTCCGGCTCCTGCAGACAGTAAAGGGGCCCGGAATCCCTGGTCAAACGAGATTCCGGGCCCGGTGCTCCGTACTGGCGGTACTCCGGCGCCGTACTGCGGTACTCCTGCGCCGCCCGCGGCGGCGCAAAGCGCAGCCAGCCCGGAACCGGACGGCCCGGTTCCGAAGGCTTCTCTTGCTGTTATCAGACGGCGGCTACCAGATGGGCGGGTGCCGGTCCCGCCACGGCCGGGCCGCCTCGAGCTGCGCCGACAGCGAGATCAGGGTGGCCTCGTCGCCCATCCGCCCGGCCAGCATGACGCCGATGGGCAGCCCGCCCTCGGTCCAGTGCAGCGGGACGTTCACGGCCGGCTGGCCGGAGAAGTTGTACAGCGCCGTCCACGGCGTGAACCGCTTCTGCCGCTCGAAGTTCTCGGCCGGGTCCACCTCGTCGAAGTAGCCGACCGGCACCGGCGGCAGCGGCCAGGGTGGGGGTCAGGATGGCGTCGTACGGGGCCAGGGCGCGGCCAGCGCGGGCCGCGTGACGGCCTGCAGGTAGCCCTGGGCGAACATCAGGTCGTTGGCCTTCAGCTCCAGGCCCTTGCCGCGCAGGTACGGCGGTCAGCGGCAGCAGCTCGCTCGTCCTGCTCCGGGCCGACCGGGGCCAGCGTGGCCATGGCGTACCACAGCGTCACGAACGGCGGCGACGGCGTCCGGGCCGAACGGCAGCTCGATGTCCTGCACCTCGTGCCCGAGCGAGTCCAGCAGCGCGCTGGCCTCCTCATAGGCGGCCAGGCAGTCCGGGTGCACCTCGACGCCCGGCACGGCGGAGGTCAGCGACCGCGCGATCCGCAGCCGGCCCGGCTCGCGGCTGGCGTAGCCCAGGAACGTCTCGCCGGCGGGCAGCGGCGGCTGGGTGTACATGTCGCCCGGGTAGTTGCAGGTCATGGCGTCGAGCAGCAGCGCCGCGTCCGCCACGGTGCGGGCCAGCGGGCCGTCGATGCCGACAGGCCGGCCAGGTCGGGCATCAGCGGGCCGCCGGAGACCCGGCCGCGGCTCGGCTTGATCCCGAACAGCCCGCAGACGCTGGACGGGATCCGGATCGAGCCGCCGCCGTCGCTGCCCTGCGCGGCCGGCGCCAGGCCCGGCGGCGACCGCGGCGGCCGCGCCGCCGCTGGACCCGCCGGCCGACCGGCTCAGGTCCCACGGGCGTCCGGGCCGGCGGGCCGATCCTGGTCTCGGTGTAGCAGGGCAGGCCGAACTCCGGCGTCGCGGTCTTGCCCGGTGATCACGATGCCGGCCTCGCGCAGCGCGGCGACGACGTAGTCGTCCTCGGGCGCCACCGTGTCGGCGTAGACGTGCTGCCCAGGGTCATCCGCACCCCGGCGACCATGTTCAGGTCCTTGATCGGGATCGGCACGCCGGTGAGCGGCGGCAGCGGCGCCGGCGCCGTCATCGCGGCGGCACGCGGCCGCCGCCTTCTCGGCGGCGGCCGCCTGCTCGCGGGCCAGGTCATGGGTCACCGTGTAGAACGCGCCGACCTGCTCGTTGAGCCGGTCGATGCGGTCCAGGTAATGATCGGTGATCTCGACCGGAGACAGCTCCCCGTCCCGGATCGCTGCTGCCAGCTCGGTCACCGTGAGGTCATGAATGTCGGTCACGCACCGAACAGTAGAACGACCGGCCCGATGCGGTCCATCCTCTGGATGCCGGGTGACGGCTCGGTTACGCTTAGGCACGTGGACCGCGAGACGGGCCCCGAGCCACCGACGACCGGTCCGGCGGCACCCCCCGGGAAGACCGCCGCGGCGGGCCCGCTGGTGCCAGCCCAGCCGACCGGAGCTCAGTCGACCGGACTCCCCGCTACCGGTCGCGGCCCGAGACGACGCATTCCGGTCCGGCACGCCCCGATCCGGCCCGCCCGTACCTGGTGCAGGCGGACCGAGCTGATCCTGGTCAGGCAAGCCCGGACCGGGCGAGCGGCGGCCGGGCGGGCACCGGGCGGCCGCAGCCGGGCAGTGCCGCGCCGGACGACATCGTGGTGGACGACATCGTGGTGGACGAGAGCGCGCTGGTCGACACCACCCCGGGCACCCGGCTGGGCGGCCCGGCACCTGACGACTCCGAGCTGGACGACACAGCGCCCGGCGAGACCGTGCCGGCCGAGCCCGAGCCGCCCCGCACCCGCCCGCCGTGCCGTGGCCGGCCCGCGCAGCCCTTCGTCCCGGCCCCCGGCCTGGGCCGGACCGGGGCGCTGAGCACCGACCCGCGGATCCCGGTCTGGATCCGGCGGGCCGATGCTCGCCCTGGTCGTCGGCGTCGATCGTGACCATCTTGGCGGGCTGGCGCTGGGGCCTGACCGCGGCCGCGGTCGTCGCGATCGTCGACACCATCTACCAGTCCAAGGCCATGTCGCCGATCCCGGCCGACGCCCGGGCCAGCTCGGCGCAGCGGCGCACCCGGCACCGGCTCGGGCTGCTGCGCACCGCGGGCTACGTGGCCCTGCACAACCGGGCCATCCCCGGCACCGACTCGGTCATCGATCACCTGCTCATCGGCCCGGCGGGCGTTTTCGCCATCGACTCCGAGCGCTGGGACCGCCGGCTGCCGGTCCGCACGACCGGCGCGACCGGAACCGGCGTTCTCTACCACGGGCCGTTCAGCCAGTCGCCCCGGCTCGCGCACGCCCGCTGGGAGGCAGCGCGGGCCGCCACGCTGATCGGCGCCGGGCTCCGGCAGGAGGTCGCGGTCAGCCCGGCCATGGTGATCTACGGCCCGACCATCCCGTGGGGCGTGGCCAACCTGCGCGGCGTGGACGTCTTCGGCGGCCGCCGGGTCCGCAAGTTCTTCCGGGCCCGCAACCGGGCGACCCGCGGCGAGCAGCTGGGGCCGGAGGAGATCGACCTGATCTACCAGACCGCCGAGCAGGCCCTGCCCCCGGCCCGCTAGCCCGCCGCTGCCGGGTTGACGGTGGGGCGGCGCGGGAGCCGGGACCGGGGCGAATACCCTGTGACTTCATCACTTGGTCGGAGGGCGGGCTGTGGCTGCACTCAGGGACTGGGTAGCGGGCGCACGGCCGCGCACGCTGCCCGCTGCCATCGTCCCGGTCGTCGTGGGCTCGGGCGTGGCGACGGGCTACGACAGTTCTCGGCCTGGCGGGCGGCACTGGCCCTGCTCGTGGCGCTGGCCCTGCAGGTGGGCGTGAACTACGCCAACGACTACAGCGACGGCGATGCGCGGCACCGACGAGGTGCGGGTCGGCCCGGTCCGGCTGGTCGCGTCCGGCCTGGCCCGGCCCCGGCAGGTCCTGGCCGCGGCGCTGGCCTGCTTCGCGGTCGCGGGCGTGGCGGGCCTGGTGCTGGCCGCGATGACGTCGTGGTGGCTGCTGCTGGTCGGCGCGGCCGCGCGTGGCGGCGGCCTGGTTCTACACCGGCGGCAGCCTGGCCCTACGGGTACCGGGCGCTGGGCGAGGTCTCGGTCTTCCTGTTCTTCGGCCTGGTCGCAGTGGCCGGCACGGCCTACGTCCAGATGCGGACGCTGACCTGGCTGGCGGTCGCGGCGGCGGCACCGGTGGGACTGCTGGCCTGCGCGCTGCTGGTCATCAACAACCTGCGCGACATCCCGACCGACGAGCAGACGGGCAAGCGGACGCTGGCCGTCGTGCTCGGCGACCACGCGGACCCGGGCGCTGTACGCCGGCTGCGTGATCGTCCCGTTCTGCGTGGCCGCGGCCCTGGCGCCCGTGGCGCCGCTGTGCCTGGTCGCGCTGGCCGCGGTGCCGCTGGCGTTCCCGCCGGTCCGGCAGGTCCGCCAGGGCGTCACCGGCCGCGGGCTGATCGCCGCGCTGGGTCAGACGGGGCGCCTGCAGCTCGCGTTCGGCGCGCTGCTGACCATCGGGCTGGCCATCCGGCCGTGAGCGGCTTGTACCGCTGCGCGGCGGTCAGGCCAGGTCGTCGAACTCGCCGTCCTTGACCCCGGCCAGGAATGCCGCGACCTCGGCCCGGGTGTAGATCAGCGCGGGACCGCCGGGATGGCGGGAATTGCGGACGGCGACCTCGCCGCCGGGCAGCTGCAGGACCTCAACGCAGGAGCCGCTGGGGTTGCTCGCCGTGCTCTTGCGCCACGTGCCGGGCACCATATCGCCGGGAATGCCGTTTGGAAGATGCATGTCAGCTCCCTGGGCCGCCGCTGGCGCGCCGCTGGCATGATCCCCGTGCCAGGCAGGCGCACATCCAGATATCTGGCCATGCTAACAGGGTTACCCATTAATTCTGCACGTGCATTCGCCTGGTGCACCGGGTTATGCACCGACCTTAATATGTCTCAGTCCGCCTTCTCCGCCGCGGAACTGGCCCCGTTGAGCCCGCCTGGCAGCTCCTCGGCTGGCGGGTCGGCGACTACCTCGGGCTCGGGCGGCAGCCGCGGCAGCGGGGGCAGGGCAGCAGCGGCCGGCTGACCGGCCTGGCCGGGCTGACCTGCGGACCCGTCCCTCTCGCCAGCCCCGGCGGCGGTCACCGCTGGCGGCGCGGGGTCGCTGCGGCGGCCCGGCGGCGGACCGCCGGCCGCCGGGGCGGCCTCCTCCTGGCCCGCGCCGAACGCGGTGCTCAGCGACTTCAGGGCACCGGTCAGCTCGCTCGGGATCATCCAGACCGTATTACCGGGGCTCTGCGCGAGCTGGGGCAGCGTCTGCAGGTACTGGTAGGCCAGCAGCTTGGGGTCCGGGTCACCGGCGTGGATGGACTCGAACACCGTGGAGATCGCCGACGCCTGGCCCTCAGCGCGCAGGATGGCGCTCTGCTTATCGCCCTCAGCGCGCAGGATGGTGCCCTGCTTGTCGCCGTCGGCGGTGAGGATCTGCGACTGGCGGACGCCCTCGGCGTTCAGGATGGCCGCGCGCTTCTCCCGCTCGGCCCGCATCTGCTTCTCCATCGCGTCCTTGACGCTCTGCGGCGGGTCGATGGCCTTGATCTCCACCCGGGTGACCCGGATTCCCCACTTGCCCGAGGCGTCGTCGAGTACCCCGCGCAGCATGGTGTTGATGTGGTCCCGGGACGTCAGCGCCTGCTCCAGGTCCATGGAGCCGATCACCGAGCGCAGCATGGTGGCGGTCAGCTGCTCGACGGCCTGGATGTAGTTGACGATCTCGTAGTCGGCCGCACGCGGGTCGGTGACCTGGAAGAACAGCACGGTGTCGATGGACACCACCAGGTTGTCCTCGGTGATGACGCGCTGGCCCTGGAAGGAGACCACCTGCTCACGCAGGTCGATCAGCGGCTTGACCCGGTCGACCAGCGGGATGATGAAGTTCATCCCCGGCTCGAGTGTCTTGCGGTAGCGGCCGAGCCGCTCGACGTTCCTGGCCTTGGCCTGCGGCACGATCCGCATCGTCCGCGTGGCGACCAGCAGCACCAGCAGCACGATAACCGCACCGATGATCCCGACAGCCTCCATCGCCGTCACTCCCTCGGGTACACGAGCGCGGTGGCGCCCTCGATGTGCAGCACATCCACCCTGGTCCCGGCGGGGATGACGAGCGTCTCGTCATAGGGCCGGGACGTCCACAGGTCGGCGCCGATGCGGACCCGGCCGCCGTCGGCGCTGACTTCCTCGACCACGACGGCAGTACGGCCGACCAGCGCCGCCGTGCCGGTCCGCAGCAGCGGCGGCTGCCGGACATGGCGCATGGCGATGGGCCGGGCGACGCCCAGCCCGACAGCCGAGGCCACGACGAACGCGCCGAACTGAACGGCCAGGTTCCCCCCGGCCGCGCCAGCCACCGCAGCCACCAGCGCGCCGACGGCGACAAGCCCGAACGCGAGCGTCACGGTGACGATCTCGACCGCGCCCAGCACCGCGGCGATGATGAGCCAGACAATCCAGGTTCCCACCGCAGCGCTCCGAATTACGAAACGTGATTGAGCTAGAACTCGACAGTAACTCCGCCGGCCTGGTTTTGGGCAGCCGGCACGGCGCAGTGTTACGGGGCCGTGTTGCACTGCCGCAGGCCAGGGCCGTCCCGGCCGGTGCTTCCGGGGCAGCGACGCTTCACACCACCAGGCGAAACGAGGACCATGGGGGTCACAGACATCTCGGAGGTCTAGCTCATGCCCGCAGTTACTCAGCTGTCCTACAGTCACGGGACCGCGGCCACCCCGCTGCTCGGCGAGACAATCGGGGACAACCTGCGCCGGATTGCCGCCGCGCATCGGTGCCAGCGAGGCGCTGGTGGACGTGCCGTCCGGGCGCCGCTGGACCTACGCCGAGCTGGACGCGGCCACCGACGCGGTAGCGCTCGGGCTGGCCGAGGCGGGCATCGGCAAGGGCGACCGGGTCGGCATCTGGGCGCCGAACTGCGCCGAGTGGGTACTCATCCAGTACGCCACGGCCAAGATCGGCGCGATCCTGGTCA
Source organism: uncultured Actinomycetota bacterium (assembly GCA_963780555.1). Taxonomy (GTDB): domain Bacteria; phylum Actinomycetota; class Actinomycetes; order Streptosporangiales; family Streptosporangiaceae; genus DASUBV01. Next base: position 4,362,469 of record CAWACD010000002.1, read on the forward strand.
ACATCAACCCGGCCTACCGCAGCCACGAGCTCAGCTACGCGCTGCGCCAGTCCGGCGTCCGGATGCTGGTCAGCGCCGAGAGCTTCAAGACCAGCGACTACCGGGGCATGGTCGAGGAGGTCCGCGGCGCGCTGCCGGGCCTGGAGCAGGTCATCTACCTGGGCACGCCGGACTGGGACGCACCTGGTGGCGGCGGGCGAGACGGCGCTGGCCAGCGGATCGGCCGGGGCTGGCCAGCTGGCTGACGCCGCGGCCGGGCTGTCCTTCGACGACCCGATCAACATCCAGTACACCAGCGGGACGACCGGGTTCCCCAAGGGCGCGACGCTGTCGCACCACAACATCCTGAACAACGGGTTCTTCATCGGCGAGGGCTGCCGGTACACCGCGGCCGACCGGGTGTGCATCCCGGTGCCCTTCTACCACTGCTTCGGGATGGTGCTGGGCAACCTGGCGTGCACGACGCACGGCGCGTGCATCGTGATCCCGGCGCCCGGCTTCGACCCGGCCGCCACGCTGGCCGCGGTCGCAGGCCGAGCGGTGCACCTCGCTGTACGGGGTGCCGACGATGTTCATCGCCGAGCTGGCCCTGCCCGACTTCGCCGGCTACGACCTGACCACCCTGCGCACCGGGATCATGGCGGGCTCGCCGTGCCCGGTCGAGGTGATGAAGCGCGTGGTCAGCGAGATGCACATGGCCGAGGTGACCATCTGCTACGGGATGACCGAGACCTCCCCGGTGTCGACCCAGACCCGCGCCGACGACGACATGGAGCGCCGGGTGTCCACCGTCGGCCGGGTGCACCCGCACGTCGAGGTCAAGGTCATCGACCCCGAGACCGGCCTGGTGCTGCCGCGCGGCAGCAACGGCGAGCTGTGCACCCGCGGGTACTCGGTGATGCTCGGCTACTGGGACGAGCCGGAGAAGACCGCCGAGGTGATCGACGCGGCGCGCTGGATGCACACCGGCGACCTGGCCGTCATGGACGAGGCGGGCTACCTCAACATCGTCGGCCGGATCAAGGACATGGTCATCCGCGGCGGCGAGAACATCTACCCGCGCGAGGTCGAGGAGTTCCTCTACGGGCACCCGGAGATCGAGGACGTCCAGGTCATCGGCGTGCCGGACGCCAAGTACGGCGAGGAGCTGTGCGCCTGGGTCCGGCTGCGGCCCGGCAGCGAGCTGACCACCGAGCAGCTCCGGGAGTTCTGCTCGGGGAAGATCGCGCACTACAAGATCCCGCGCTACGTCCGGTTCACCGACGAGTTCCCGATGACGGTGACGGGCAAGGTGCAGAAGTTCAAGATGCGCGAGACCTCGGTCGCCGAGCTCGGCCTGCAGCAGGCGGCCAGCCAGCCGACCGCCTGACCCCGGCCCCGCCGGACCTGGCCCCGGTCTGAGCCAGATCCATAGCCGCGGGGGTAGGGCGCGAACGCCCCGGCGCATGTCATAGTTGCCTCGAACGTCAGGACCGCGGCGGTTGCCGCTGCCGGGCCGATTCCGGGCACCGGCACTGACGCTCAGGGCGGCGGACTGGGGAGGGCACCGGGGTGTTCGGGCACAAATGGGAGCCGGCGCACGGGACGGTCGTGGGATCCGTGGTCGAGCAGCGCGCCATTGACGGCCAGCATGGCCTGCATGAGGTGCGGGTCTACACCATCGACATCCGCAAGGGCGGCGGCCAGCACCAGCGCGTGACCGTGCCCGCGCCGCCGACCCTGCAGGGCGAGCTGCCCGCCGGCACCGCGGTCCGGCTGCAGGTGCACGGTAAGAGCGGCGAGGTCCGGTTCGACCCGGACAATATTGCCATCCGGGTGAACGTGAGCTCCGTGCGTGACGCCGTGCACCTGGCCAGGGAACTGCGCACCGAGATGACCGGCGGCGCGTTCGGCGCGGCCATGCAGCAGTTCGCGGACCTGGCGCAGCAGCAGGCCGCCGCGCACCCCGGCGGCACGCCGGAGGTGCACCGGGTGACCGCCGCGCAGGCCCAGGAGATGATGCAGCAGCTGATGGCCGGCGCCACGTCCCGCGAAGACGCCCAGGAGAAGATCCGGCAGTGGCGGGCCGGCCTGGCCGCCCAGGCGCAGGCGGCCCGGTCCGGGGGCACGGGAATGAGCGGCGGGCCTGCTCCCGCGGCGCCGCCGGTGCCGCCGGTGCCAGCCGCCCCGGAGGGCTTCAGCTCAGCCGGCCCGGCTACCTTCGAGCAGGTCGGTCCGGCCGCGCCGCCGGTGACCCCGGCGGCGACGTTCGGCCCGCCGGCCAGCTTCGACCCGGTGCCGCCCGCCAGCACCTTCCCCGGTCCGGCCAGCCCCGCCAACCCGTTCGACGTCGGCGGCCAGTTCGGCCCCCAGCCGTTCCCGGCGAGCCCGCCGGCCTCGTTCGGCGGGTTCGGGGAGAGCAAGTCCGACCGGATCGCCGCGCTGCAGGACCAGCGCGACCGCGGCCAGCTCACTCCGCAGCAGTACGAGACGCTGCGCCAGCAGATCCAGGACGAGTTCTGACCCGTGCTGGGCACGGGCGCGGCAGGCTAGCCGCGGCGGGTCTCAGTCTGGTGCCGTGAAATGGCCGGGCGTCTTGCTGACCTCGATGTGGAAATGAGCCGTCTTCCCGCGGACCGAATTGACCTGCAGCTTCACGGGGTAGGTGGTGGCCGACCCCTGCGCGGTGAGCGAGCAGTACATAACGGTGCCGACCTTGGCCTTAAGGTTTCCGGGGCATGTCACCTTCGGGACGGGCTGGTGCTTCTGCCGGGCGAGCGTGGTGGCGACCTCGTTCTCCACCGTGTGCCGGGGAACCGCCGCCGGCTCGCCGATGCTGACATGGGCGCTGACGCTGCAGCCAGCGATGAGCCAGCCTCCCGCCGCCGTCGCGACGAGCACGGCCGCAGCGTCGCCTTTCTCTTTTAGCATGCGATTGTCCCCCCCGGTAGATCGCGCTCAGAAATGCCTGGCGGGCCGCAGTGTAAGCCCGCTGCGGGCGAGCGGCCCGGACCGGCAGGCCGGGCGCCGGACTGCGTGGCGCCATGAGCTAGGGTTACGCGCGATTTCCCGTGCTTTCCGGCTGCGGCGCCGCCCGGCGAGAGGAGCGACCATGACGTCGGCCTGCGACACCGGGGCGGCGGCGCGCCCGCAGCCCCGTTCGCTCACCCAGCAGGATGTGGCGGCCGTTGCCGACCGGATCCGCGACTATGTCCGGCGCACCCCAGTGACCGAGGTCGACCTGGCTGACTTCGGGCTGCCGGCCGGGGCACTGACCCTCAAGCTGGAGCACCTCCAGCACTCGGGGTCGTTCAAGGCCCGCGGGGCCTTCACCAACCTGCTGCTGCGCGACATCCCCCCGGCCGGCGTGGTCGCGGCCTCGGGCGGGAACCACGGCGCGGCGGTGGCGTACGCGGCCGGCGTGCTGGGCATCCCGGCGCGCATCTTCGTGCCCGAGGTGTCCTCGCCGGCCAAGGTCAGCCGGATCCGGGGCTACGGCGCCGACCTGGTCATCGAGGGCGCCACCTACTCCGAGGCGTTCGCCGTCAGCCAGGAGTGGGCCGCGGCCAGCGGCGCGCTGCCCGTGCATGCCTATGACGCCGCCGAGACGGTGCTGGGCGCCGGGACCGCCGGGCTGGAACTGCTGGACCAGGCCCCGCAGGTGACCACGGTGCTGACCGCGGTCGGCGGCGGCGGCCTGCTGGCCGGCACCGCGACCGCGTGCTCGGGCAAGCTGCGCGTGGTGGGCGCCGAGCCGGAGGGCGCGCCGACCATGACCGGCGCGCTGGCCGCCGGCCGTCCGGCGGACGCGCCGGCCGGCAGCGTGGCCGTCGACTCGCTGGCGCCGCGCCAGGTCGGCGAGCTGACCTACGCCATCACCGCGCGCCTGGTGCACGCCGTGGCGCTGGTCAGTGACGAGGCCATCCTGGCCGCTCAGCAGGCCTTGTGGGACCGGCTGCGGATCGTTGCCGAGCCGGGCGGAGTCACGGCGCTCGCCGCCGTTCTGTCGGGTCGTTATGTGCCGTCGCCAGACGAGCACGTGGCTGTCATCATCAGCGGCGCGAACACGACCGCGGTGGATTTCAGCCGTTAGCTCGGCCGGTTCCCGCCCGGCCGGGAACCAGACAGGTCAAGGACTGGCAAAACAATGACCGGGCGGGAACTCTGACAAACGGCTGAAAGTTGTCTGTCGCGTGACTGGGACCCACGCTGCGCGCCGCGGTGCCGCGCGCACCGTTTCGGCGGGCGCGCTGCGCGTGCCGGAGATCACTGTCTTCTTCTGGGTGCTCAAGGCTCTGTCGACCGCCATGGGCGAGTCGACGTCGGACTACATGGTGCACGTGATGAACCCGGTGGCCGCGGTCGGGATCGGGTTCATCGGCTTCGTGATCGCCCTGGCCCTGCAGTTCTCCCGGCGGCGCTACCTGGCCTGGACCTACTGGTTCGCCGTGGTCATGGTCGGCGTATTCGGCACGATGGCGGCCGACGTGCTGCACGTCGGGTTCGGCGTCCCCTATATCGCCTCGTCGGCCCTGTACGCGGTGGTCCTGGCGGCAGTCTTCATCACCTGGCAGCGGACCGAGCGGACGCTGTCGATCCACACCGTGAACACCGCCCGCCGGGAGGCGTTCTACTGGGCCACGGTGGTCGCCACCTTCGCCATGGGCACCGCCCTGGGCGATCTCACCGCCACGACCTTCCACCTGGGCTACGGCTACTCGATCGCGGCATTCGCGGTGATCATCATCATCCCGGTGGCCGGCTACCGGTGGCTGGGCTGGAACGCGATCGCCTCGTTCTGGTTCGCTTACGTGGTGACGCGGCCGCTGGGGGCCTCGTTCGCTGACTTCATGGGCAAGCCGGCCTGGCCGGCGGGCTGGGCTTCGGCGACGGAACGGTCGCCCTGATCCTGACGATCGCGATCGCCATCGGTGTCGCCTACCTGGGCATCACCCGGCGGGACGTGCAGGGATCCCTGGCCGGGGTCAGCGAGTACTAGGCGGGCCTGCCGCCGCGCGCCATCGCGGGCGGGCGGACGCCGCGCCCGGGCGGCGCACGAGCGCGCCGGAACTGGCAGCATGGAGGGCGTCATGACCCTCTTCGATGAGCTGCCTGCGACCGCCGATCCGGACACCGTCTTCACCTCGTTCGCCGGGTGGGCGGCGGATCAGGGCCTGGAGCTGTACCCGCACCAGGAAGAGGCGCTGATCGAGATCGTCTCGGGCGCCAACGTGATCTTGTCCACGCCCACCGGCTCCGGCAAGAGCCTGGTCGCGGCCGGCGCTCATGTGACCGCCCTGGCCCGCGGCGACCGGTCGTATTACACCGCGCCGATCAAGGCGCTGGTCTCGGAGAAGTTCTTCACGCTGATCGACATGCTCGGCCCTGACCTGGTCGGGATGATGACCGGGGACGGCAGCGTGAACGCCGGCGCCCCGGTGATCTGCTGCACCGCCGAGGTGCTGGCCAACATCGCGCTGCGCGATGGCGCGGCGGCCGATGCCGGCCTGGTGATCATGGATGAGTTCCACTTCTACGCCGACCCGGACCGCGGCTGGGCCTGGCAGGTGCCGCTGATCGAGCTGCCGAATGCCCAGTTCCTGCTCATGTCGGCGACGCTCGGCGACGTCAGCCGGTTCGAGGATGACCTGACCCGGCGCACCGGCCGGCCCACCGCCGTCATCCACTCGGCGGAACGGCCGGTCCCCCTGGTGTTCGCCTACGCGATGACGCCGCTGCACGAGACCGTCCGCGAGCTGCTGAGCACCGGCGAGGCGCCGGTCTACATCGTGCACTTCACCCAGGCGGCCGCCATCGAGCAGGCTCAGGCACTGATGAGCGTCAACGTCAGCAGCCGGGCCGAGAAGGATGCCATCGCCGAGCTGATCGGCAACTTCCGGTTCGCGGCCGGCTTCGGCGCCAAGACGTTGTCCCGGCTGGTCCGGCACGGCATCGGCGTGCATCACGCCGGGATGCTGCCCAAGTACCGGCGGCTGGTCGAGACCCTGGCCCAGGCCGGCCTGCTCAAGGTCATCTGCGGCACCGACACCCTCGGGGTCGGCATCAACGTGCCGATCCGCACCGTGCTGTTCACCTCGCTGTCGAAGTACGACGGGACCCGGACCCGGCTGCTGATGGCCCGCGAGTTCCACCAGATCGCCGGGCGGGCCGGCCGGGCGGGCTTCGACACCACCGGCCGGGTCGTGGTGCAGGCCCCCGAGCACGTCATCGACAACGAGCGCGCCCTGGCCAAGGCCGGCGACGACCCGAAGAAGCGGCGCAAGGTGGTCCGCAAGAAGCCGCCCGAGGGCACGGTGGGGTACGGCCTGCCGACGTTCGAGCGACTCGTTGCGGCCGAGCCCGAGCCGCTGAAGTCCAGCTTCGCGGTCAGCCACGCCATGCTGCTGAACGTCATCGGCCGCCCCGGCGACGCCTTCGCCGCCATGCGCCACCTGCTGACCGACAATCACGAGGATCGCGCCGCGCAGCGGCGGCACATCAGCCGGGCCATCGCCATCTACCGGGCCCTGCTGGCCGGGGACGTAGTCGAGCGGCTGGCCGAGCCCGACGAGGACGGCCGGCTGGTGCGGCTGACGGTCGACCTGCAGGAGGACTTCGCGCTGAACCAGCCGCTGTCCCCGCTGGCGCTGGCGGCAATCGAGCTGCTGGACCGGGACTCGCCGTCCTACCCGCTGGACGTGCTGTCGGTGATCGAGGCCACGCTGGACAACCCGCGCCAGGTGCTGTCGGCGCAGCTGTTCCGGGCCCGGGGCGAGGCCGTGGCGGCGATGAAAGCCGAGGGCATCGAGTACGAGGAGCGGATGGAGCTGCTGGAGGAGGTCAGCTACCCCCGGCCGCAGGCCGACCTGCTGGAGGCCGCCTACGACATGTACCGGCGCGGCCATCCCTGGGTCGCTGACCACCAGCTGGAACCCAAGTCGGTGGTCCGGGACATGTACGAGCGGGCGATGACCTTCACCGAGTACGTCAGCTTCTACTCCCTGACGCGCTCGGAGGGGCTGGTGCTGCGCTACCTGGCCGATGCCTACAAGGCGCTGCGCCAGACGGTGCCCGAGGAAGCCAGGACCGAGGAGCTGACCGACCTCATCGAGTGGCTCGGTGAGCTGGTCCGGCAGACCGACTCCAGCCTGATCGATGAGTGGGAGCGGCTGCGCAATCCGGCCGAGGCGGTCGCCGCCGGGCCTGTCGACGAGGCGCCGCCGGCCGTCACCGGCAACCGCCGGGCCTTCCGGGTGCTGGTCCGCAACGCGCTGTTCCGCCGCGTCGAGCTGGCCGCGCTGCGGCGCTGGGAGGACCTGGGCGACCTCGACAGCGAGGCCGGCTGGGATGCCGGCGACTGGGCGGAGGCGCTGGAGCCGTACTTCGCCGAGCACGACGAGATCGGCACCGGGCCCAACGCGCGCGGGCCGGCCCTGCTGATCATGGAAGAGGGACCGCGCCAGTGGTCGGCCCGGCAGATCTTCGATGACCCGGCGGGTGACCACGACTGGGGCTTCAGCGCCACGGTCGACCTGGCCGCCAGCGACGAGGCCGGCACCGCTGTGGTGATGGTGACCACCGTGGGCCAGCTTTAGCGCGTTTGCGCAGGTAGCAGGCGTAGCAGCTGATTTGCATCGCTCTCGATCCCTGCATACGTTCGGGGGCTTCATTGTCTGGAAGAGACAAGGAGCTGTATGCGGACACGAATGCGGATAATTACCACGCTCGGTGCGGGCGCCGCGATAGCAGGACTGGCGGCAGGACCGGCGCTGGCAAGTACGCACACTGTCCAGGCAGGTGACACCCTCAGCGGCATCGCCGCGCAAGCCGGCCTGTCGGTCGGCCAGGTGCAGGCGGCTAACCCGCAGATTGGCAACCCCGACGTCATCACCGTCGGCGAGCTGGTGAACGTGCCGGACGGCGCGACGGGGACGACCTCGTCGGCGCCGGCTACCGGCACCAGCACCAGCACCGGCACGAGCACGAGCACGAACACGAGCACGGACCAGGGCACCAGCACCGGCGCCAGCACGAGCACGAGCTCGACGTCGTCCTCGTACCAGAAGTGCGTGGCCTGGCGCGAGTCGTCCAATAACCCCTCCAGCCCGGACGGCCTGTACGGCATCCTGCCCAGTACCTGGGCCAGCCTCGGATACTCCGGGACGGCCGGGCAGGCCTCGGTCGCCCAGCAGGACGAGGCATTCCAGCGGCTGTACGCGCAGTACGGCACGCAGCCGTGGAGCCCCTACGACGGCTGCTAGGCGGCACACCCCGAGAAGCCCCGGCCGGGCCCGCCTGAGTTCCGGCCGGGGCTCCCGCCGTCCCGGACCACGCCGGCCCTGGCTCCGTTAAGCGCAACTCTTTGGTTGCACTTGCTGGCTGGACGTGCAACCATGCGGTAGCACTTACGGCAACGCCGGAGCTCGGCAGCGCAGGAGGATGATCAGATGGCCACCGACAGGGTCGAGCGCGAGATCGTCATCAGCGCCCCCCGCGAGCGAGTCTGGGCGGTGCTGACCGAGCCCGGTCACGTGGCCCGGTGGTTCGGCGACCTGGTCGAGATTGACCTGCGGCCCGGCGGCCGGGCCGTATTCGGGTGGACCGAGTACGGCAGCCACGAGGCCCGGATCGAGCGAGTCGAGCCACCGGGCTTCTTCTCCTACCGCTGGGCCCACCAGGCGGGCGATCCGGTGGCCGGCGACACGTCCACGCTCGTGGAGTTCACCCTGGAGCAGGCCGGGTCCGGGACGCGGCTGCGCGTAGTCGAGACCGGTTTCGCCACGCTGGCCGGCTCCGAGGAGGACCGCAGCACGGCCGTCGAGGAGAACACGACGGGCTGGCGGAACGAGCTGGGCGAGCTGAAGGAGTACGCGCAGCGAGCTGCCGCGTGCTGACGACGGCCCTGCGGCCGGGCGGCGCTCAGGCCGACGAGATCCTGTCCGCGGTGGCCGACCCGACCCGGCGGCAGCTGCTCGGCGAGCTGGCTGCCCGCGGCACCGCCACGGCCACCCGCCTGGCCCGGCAGCTGCCGATCTCCCGGCAGGCCGTGGTCAAGCACCTCGCGGTGCTGAGCCGCGCCGGGCTGGTCAGCAGTCACCGGGACGGCCGTGAGGTGCGCTACGCGCCCCAGCCGGAAGGGCTGGCAGCCACCGCGCAGTGGCTGGCCGCCCTAGCCGCCGAGTGGGACGTCCGGCTGCGCGAGATCAAGCGCCTCGCCGAGTTTTCCGGCGAGCCGCAGAAACGCCCCTGAAGGCGCCGTCTTCCCTCGTCGCAGGCTCCTCAGTCCAGACGGCGCCGGGCGTCCCTGCGGCTCGGTTCAGCTTTAGCGGACGATCTGGGTGTCGGTCGGGACGATCTCGACACCGAGCGGCATCAGCGAGATCGGGATGATCTTGAAGTTGGCCAGGCCGAGCGGGATGCCGATGATCGTCACGCACAGCAGGACGCCCGTGACCAGGTGCCCCAGCGCCAGCCACCAGCCAAACAGCACAATCCAGATCACGTTGCCGATCAGCGCTCCCGCCCCGGAATCACTGCGCGGGGCAATCTGGCTGCCGAATGGCCACAGCACATACCCCGCGATCCGGAAGCAGGCGATACCAAATGGAATCGTGATGATCAGGATGAAGCACACGATCCCCGCGATTGCGTAGGCAAGAGCCATCCACAAACCGCACAGCACCAGCCAGATCACATTGAGGATGGTCCTCATAGATTCTCCTCCCCCGCTTCTGAGGCTAACCGACGGCCGGGCGAGACCGCCCGGGCCGGGCCGGGTGCGCCTGGCGCCCGCCCCGGGCGGCTAGCTGACGACACAGCCCGTGCTCTGGCCCTGCGCCGGGAAAGCGGCGGCCAGCGCATTGGCGATCAGGCGCCCCCGGGCCGCGTAGCCGGGCGAGGTGTAGTGGATCCCGTCGGAGATGAACCAGCGCTTCTTGGCGGCGGCGGCCCAGTCGTAGACCCGCATGTTCGGGTACCGGGCGCAGGCCCGCAGCAGGGCGTTGTTCCAGCGCTGCATGTTCGCCTCGGCGTACGGGCCGCTGCTCAGCAGGGTCGTGACGTTGACCCACATGACGGGCTGGCCGTGGGCCGCTGCCATCATCCGGTGGATCCGGGTTGACAGGCTGGTCAGCGAGCCGGCCGCGACATCGGCGGTGTCATCGGTGCCCAGCGCCAGCACCCAGCAGCCGCGGAATCCCTGGCGGGTCATCTGGAGCGCCGCGTCGTAGCCGTTGGTGGTCCCCGGGATGACCTCGACGATTGACCGCGCGCCCTCGATGTTGGTCCAGACGTGCTGGACACCGACGTGCCGGTACCGGGCCGGGATCCGCTGCCATTTCTTCGGCAGGTAGTCCGCGGAGATCAGGCCGTCGGAGGTCGAGTCGCCGATGTGCGCGACGGACTGGCAGGAGGTCCGCAGCGGGCCCGAGGTCTGGCCGGGGGCCGATGAGGGCGAGCCGCCGGCGAACTCGGGCCGCGATCCGGACTGCGAGATGGACCTGCTGCCCAGCGGCAGGACGGTGTTCTGTCCCGGACCCTGCGCGCTGCCGCCCGCTGACTTCGAGCCCGGCAGGCCGACGTAGACCAGGGTGACGCCGACGGCAGCCAGCACGGCCACGCCCCCGCTCAGCGCGGCAACCCGGCCGGCCGGCCAGCCCCGTCGCCGGCCGCGGCCGGTGAGGTTGCCGGCATCGGCCGCTCCACCCGGCAGGGCGCGCGCCGGGCTGTCCGCCGCGCCGCCCGCCGGGCCGTAGCCGGTGCTGCCCGCCCGGCCGGCCTCGCTGTAGCTGCCCTGGCTGCCCAGGTCCTCGAACAGGCTCAGGCCGTCCGGCCGGGCCGGGTCGTGCGGCTGGCGGGGTTCCGGCCGGGTCTCGGAACCGCCCGCCGCCCCCCGGCCGTCCTCGCTGCCCGGACCGCTCTCGCCGCCCTGATTACGCCGCCTACGCAGGCCGGGCAGTCCGTGCCGCCCGGAGCCGGCTGACATCGGCATCCGTCCCCCTCATCCCCGATCGGGCGCAGCCGGGCCGCCTCACGGCCGGCCGGCACCGCCGGCCGCCATTCCCCGTGCCCGGCCGGCGGTGCCCGTCGGCCGCATCCAGGTGCCGGCCGTTTCCGCCTATTCGCGCGCCGTTGCCGCGCTCAGCTGAGTAATTACCCAGAGTTATTATTGACTACTTCTCGTAGCCATAAAAAGATGGCGCGGACCGTGGCCAAACTGTGGCCGGCCAGCGGCCTGCAACGGGCGGTTTGCCAGGCGGCCGGGCTGGACCGGCCGCACGCGCGCCTTAACGGGCCCGGGGCGGGCGGAGCTGCCGGGGCGCGGCCGGGGCGGGGAGCGCTCAGGACACGACGCGGGCCGGGCTGCGGCCGTGCAGCGGGAACGCGCGGGCCAGCCCGTCGGCAATCGCGCGAGCCCGGGCGGCGCAGCCCGCGGAGTTGTAGTGAATGCCGTCGGGCAGGAACCAGCCCGGCTGCGCGACCCCCGCCCAGTTGAGGATCCGCAGGTTCGGGTACCGGGCCAGCGCCTCGTGCAGGGCGTCATCCCAGGCCTGCTCGTGCGCCTCGGACCAGGGGCCGGCCGACAGCTCGGTGCGGGTGTTCACCCACAGGACCGGTTCGCCGTGCGCGTCCGACATCATCCGCTCGATCCTGGCCAGCATGCCGACCTGCGAGCCTGCGCTGATATCAGCCGCGTCGTTGGTGCCCAGCGCGAATACCCAGCAGCCGCGGTACCCGGAGTCGTGCCAGGCGCGGGCCACGACATCGCCGTTGGCCTGACCGGGCATCTCCTCCACGATGGAGCGGCCGCCCGAGGCGCTGATGCGCAGGTGCCGCACGCCGACCCGGGCGTAGGTGGCCGACAGCCGCTGCGCCGGGTCCGGCAGGCTGGCCGGCGAGATCAGGTCCACGGAGGTCGAGTCACCGATGTGGGCGACTGAGGTGCAGGACGTGCGCAAGGCCGCGGCGCGCGGCGGGGCGTGCTGGCCGCCGGCCCGGCCCTTGCTCTGCTCCTGACCGTGGGTACCGGATCCGGCCCGGGCCGGGCCGGATGCGGCCCGCGATGCCCGGGCGGCCGGTGCGGAACTGGGGTGCGGCGCAGCGGCGCCCGCCTGGTTCCGGCCGGCCAGGCCGCCCCGAGTCGCCGCGCGCGATGCCCGCGATGTGTCCAGCGCGTGATCCATCCCGGCCAGCACGGACACCTCGGGCCCCAGTGCGCCGGCGGCCGGGGCTGCAAGCGAGCCGGACAGGTCCCCCGTCACGGCCGCAGTGGCGCTCGCCGCCGTCACCAGGGCACCTGCCGCGACGCCGGCCACCGCCAGCCCGGCGGCGCCAGCCAGCGCCGCCGGGCGCAGGCCCGGCCGGGCCCGGCCCCGGCGGCCGGCCGCTGGCCGCCGCCCGACGCCGGTCCGCTGCGGTCCGGGCGGGGGGGTCCGGGCCGGAGCGGGGCGAGGCGGACTGGCCGGGGCCGGGGTGGCCGGGGCCGGGCTGACCCGGGCGGGGGTGGTCCGGGTCTGCAGCCGCTGCCACCGGGTGGCGAGGGCAGCGCGCAGCTGGCCAGGGGCAGGCCGGTGCATCACAGGGCTCCGCAACTTCGAGGGGGATTTCGTCGGCACGTGAGCCAGTCGCCAGCGACCAGCCCGGTAACCAGGCGAGGGCAGAGCCTGGGAGGCAGCCTGGCCGGCCGATCGAGCCGCCAGGCATGCCGCAGCGCCGGACTCGGGGGCATCCGGCGCGCTGCTGCATCCAGCACTAGCTAGAACACCGGAAGCCACCGAAGGTATTTCAGGCGGCTACGCAACGTAACTAACAGTCCGCCGGCGGCGCGGCCCGCTCAGAGGCCGAGCAGGGTGTCCAGGCCAACGGTCAGGCCGGCCGGCAGGGATCCGGCGCCGCGGACCGCGGCCAGCACGCCGGGCATGAACGAGGACCGGTCCAGCGAGTCGTGCCGGATGGTGAGGATCTCGCCATGGCCGCCCAGCAGCACCTCCTGGTGCGCGACCAGGCCGGCCAGCCGGACCGAGTGGACGTGCACGCCGCCCAGCACAGCCCCGCGGGCCCCGTCCTGCTGAGTCACCGTGGCATCCGGCGAGGGTCCGAGGCCGGCGTCCGACCGGGCCTGCTCGATCAGCACCGCCGTCCGGCCCGCCGTCCCGGATGGCGCGTCGGCCTTCCCGGCATGGTGCAGCTCGATCACCTCGGCCGACTCGAAGAACGGCGCGGCCTGCTGGGCGAAGCGCATCATCAGCACCGCGCCGACTGAGAAGTTGGGCACCACCAGCACCCGCACGTCGGCTGGTGCCGCGCTGAGCCACTGCCGCACCTGCGCGAGCCGCTCCGCATCGAACCCGGACGTCCCGGCCACCGCGGTCACGCCGCGGGCGATGCACCAGCGCAGGTTGTCCATGACCGCGCCCGGGTGCGTGAAGTCGATCACCACGTCGCAGCCGGCCAGCGGGTCGAGCGGATCACCCAGGTCGACCTGCGCGGTCAGCTCCAGGTCGCCGGCCGCCTCGACCGTCTGGCACGCCTGTGAGCCCATCCGCCCCTTAGCGCCGAGCACTCCGACCTTGATCATCGCGTTTCCCTCACTCACCGCCGCCGGTGACGCACCGCCGGCACGCTGCGCCTCCGGGCCTCGCCGCTCCGGCCTGATCCTAGCCATCCGGCCCCGGCCCGGTCGCCCACTGGCCGCCAGGGTGCCCGGCGGCCGGCCGGTGCCTGGCCCGCTGCAGGCTCGCAGGTGGCAGCCGCGGCGCAGTCTTGTCCCGGGAACAGCCGCTATCTGCGCGGCAGATGAGGACGAAGCCATGTCGTTACACAGGAATTTCCGGATCCGTGGCAACACTGGGGGGGTTCGCGAGTCTCAGGGATGACAGCCGGCCGGAGCTGGGCCGGCTGTCCGCCCGGCGGCCCGCCCGCCCTGGCCCTGCGATTCCCCGCGGGCCGCCGGCCCCGATCCCCGATGGGAGCGTGATGAGGTGGACCTCACGGTCGGCGGCACCCCCGGCGCCGGCAACCGGATGCGGCGGCGCCGCGTCATCGTCGTGGGCGCCGTGCTGCTCGCGGTCGTGGCCTCGATCGGCGGACTGCTGCTGTCCACCACCATCAAGTCGCCGCAGCAGCAGGCCGCGCAGGCCGCGCCGCCGGTCGCTACCCGGCTCACTGTGCCGGTGCGCCGGACGGTCATCACCAGCTCGGTCCTGGCCCAGGGCCTGGTCACCACGCCGCCCGCCGTGACCGGGCCGGTCGGCGGGTCGCTGCCAGCCGACAGCGTGGCCGGCAGCGATGAGCAGCAGATCGTCACGAAGATCCTCCGGCACCCGGGCGACAGCGTCGGCCAGGGCAGCGTGATCCTGGAGGTCGACGCCCAGCCGGTGTTCGTGCTGGCCGGCAGCCAGCCCGGCTTCCGCAACCTGCTGCCCGGCGAGACCGGCACCGATGTCGCGCAGCTCCAGGCCGACCTGGAGTCACTGGGCTACTCCGTCGGCGGCGACACCGGCGGCGTGTACGGGGCGGGCACCGCCGCCGCCGTGGCGGCCTTCTACCAGGCGATCGGCTTTACCGCCCCGCAGATCAGCACCGGGCCCAAGGCCCGCCGCGGCGCCTGGGTGCCGCTGGCCGAGGTCGTCTTCGTGCCCCGGCTGCCGGCCCGGGTGGCCAAGCTCGGCGCCAAGGTCGGCGGTAAGGCCGGCGGCCCGCTGGTCACGCTGTCGGCCGGCCGTCCGGCCATCAGGGGCCAGCTCAGCCCGGCCGACCGGGCGCTGGTCCGGCCCGGCATGACCGTGCGGATCACCAGCCCGTCCACCGGCCGGTCCGTGGCCGGGACTGTCACCTCAGTCGGCCGGGCGATCAAGACGACCAAGAGCATCTCCGGCGCCGCGTACCTGTCGCTCGGCGTGCGCACCGGCCAGTCGGTGCCGGCCGCCGAAATCGGCCAGGACGTCACGCTCTCCATCGCCAGCGCGCGCAGCGCCGGGCCCGTGCTGGCGGTACCCGTGGCCGCGGTGTTCGCCGGCGCCAGCGGCCAGATCTACGTGACCAAGGTGACCGGTCCTCGCTCTCAGGTCCGGGTGCCGGTCAGGACCGGGCTGACCGGCAACGGCCTGGTGCAGGTCACGCCCGACGGCCAGGCCTCGCTGTCGGCCGGCGACCAGGTCGTCACCGGGCAGGATTACGTGCAGCAGGCCGGCCTGCGCGGAGCTTCCGGATGAGCACGGCACCACTCAGCACGCCGGGCCGCTCAGCACGGGGCCGCTCAGCGCGGCGCCCGTGGTCCGGCTGTCGTCTGTCGGGTACACCTATCACGGCCCGCCGCCGGTCGTGGCGCTGCAGCCGCTCAGCCTGGAGATCAGCCGCGGCGAGCACGTGGCCATCATGGGCCCGTCCGGCTCGGGAAAATCGACCCTGCTGAACCTGATCGGCCTGCTCGACCGGCCGACTGAGGGACGGGTCGAGATCGATGGCCTCGATGTCGGGGCCGCCTCCGAGCGGGAGCGGGCCGCGGTGCGGGCCGGGCACATCGGGTTTGTCTTCCAGGCCTTCCACCTGCTGCCGCACCGGACGGCGATCGAGAACGTGATGCTGGCGCAGGTCTATGCCGATCAGCCGCGGCGGCAGCGGCATAGCGCGGCCATGACCGTGCTGGCCCAGGTCGGCCTGGACCACCGGGCCGGAGCGCTGCCGAGCGCGCTGTCCGGCGGGGAGCGGCAGCGGGTGGCCGTAGCCAGGGCCCTGGTGAACCGCCCGTCGCTGCTGCTGTGCGACGAGCCGACCGGCAACCTGGACACGACCACCACCGCCGAGCTCACCGGACTGCTGGCCGGGCTGCACCAGGCCGGCGCGACGCTGGTGGTGATCACGCATAACCCGGCGGTCGCCAGCCATGCGGAGCGGACGATCGAGATCCGCGACGGCCAGGTCGAGACCGACACGGCCGCCGGGCCCGGCGGAGGCTCCGGTGCGCTGGCCCCGGTCTAGGCGTCCCGGCCAGGCGGCGGCCACGTCCCGGTTCCGGCTGCGCGACCTGGCGGGTGAGTCGCTGGCCGGGCTGCTGCAGCGCCCCGGCCGGTCGGCGCTGACAGTGGTCGGAACGGTGCTGGGCATCGGCTCCTTCGTGGCCATCGTCGGGCTGTCGCAGACCACCTCCGGGCAGATCGGCAAGCAGTTCAGCGAGCTGGACGCGACGCAGGTCACCGTGGCCGACACGGCCGCGAGCCACGCCAGTGTCCCGACCCTCGACTTCCCGGCCAGCGCCGATCAGCTCGCCGGCCGGATTCACGGGGTCGTCGCGGCCGGGGTGTGGTGGCTGGTCCAGTTCAGCCGTCCGGGGATCAGCGCGCTGCCCGGCGGCGCCAAGATCGGCCTCCCGGTCACCGCGGCCACGCCCGGACTGCTGACCGCCAGCGGCGCCCGGCTGCAGTCCGGCGTGCTGTTCAACCAGTTCCAGCAGCGCGATCGTCAGCAGGTCGCCGTGCTCGGGTCCCTGGCCGCGCGCGAACTCGGGATTGCCGGCCTGCAGAATCAGCCGGCCATCTTCATCGGCGGCCAGCCGTTTACCGTGATCGGGATCCTGCACAGCGACCAGCGACTGCAGCAGCTGAACTTCGGCGTCACCGTGCCGTCGAGCACGGCGCTGCGCCTGTGGGGACCGCCGGCCACCGACAGCCCGGCCCAGATGCTGGTGCACACCCGGCTCGGCGCGGCCAAGGTCGTCGCCCGCCAGCTGCCGGTCGCGGTACTGCCCACCAGCCCGGCGGCGCTGACCGCGACGGCGCCGTCCAGCCCCGCCCAGTTCCAGCACTCGGTGACCAAGAGCCTGAACACGCTCTTCCTGGCGCTGGCCGGGGTGGCGCTGGTGGTCGGCGCGATCGGCATCGCGAACACCACCCTGGTGGCGGTGCTGGAGCGGGCCCCGGAGATCGGGCTGCGCCGCGCGCTGGGCGCCCGGCCGCGGCACATCGGAGTCCAGTTCCTGGCCGAGTCCACTGCCCTCGGGCTGTTCGGCGGGCTGCTCGGCGCCTGCCTGGGCGTGGCCACGACCCTCGCCGTCACGATCTACCACCAGTGGACAGCGCTGCTGGATCCGCGGGTGGTGCTGGCCGCCCCGCTGGCGGGCGGACTGATCGGCCTGCTCGCCGGGCTGTACCCGGCGCTGCGGGCCAGCGCCCTGGAGCCAGCAGATGCGCTGCGCCGGTAGCCGGCCCGCTCGCCGTGCCCGGCCCGCGCGCGGGCGACCACGGCCGGCCGCGCTGGCCTGGGCCGGCCTCGCCGTCGCGGCCGTGCTGCTGGCCGCGTGCTCGGACGGGTCGGGGGCGGCCGGGAGTGCCGGGCCCGCGGGACGGGCGGGGAAGGCCGCCGCGCTCGCCCGCGGCGCCGCTGGCGGGGCACGGGAGTTCAGCCGCGGCCGGCCCGGCGGCGCGGTGCGGGCCATCCTGATCGCGCCCGGCGGCGGCGGAGGTCCGGTGATCGTGTTCGGCAGCGGCCCGGCGGGTGGCTCGGACGGCCGGCCGCGGGTCTCGCCGGGCCAGATCCCGCAGCCCGGCTCCGCCGTGCCCATTCCCATGCCGCTGGACAACTACGAGCTGATTTCCGGCCAGGAGCAGAACACGCTGGCGGCCGCGGCGACCCTGCTGACCCAGCGCTGCATGGCGGCGCGCGGCTTTACCTACAGCCAGGCCAGCGCCGCCGACAACGGACTAGCCAGCCTGCAGCAGATCGAGACCAGCTCGCTGGGCCTGACCAGCCTCGCCCAGGCGCAGGCCTACGGCTACGCGACGCCTGGCGCGGGGAGCAGGTCCGGGTCCCGGCTGGCCGTGCTGGCCGCAGGCGTGGCAGGCGGGTTCGTGCCGCCAGGGGTCGGCGGCGTGCCCGGCGGCAGCAGCAAGCCGGGGAAGCAGCCGCCGGCCTGGACCGCGGCGCTGGATGGCGGCGTCAGCGAGCCGGGCTGCCTGAGCCAGGCGCAGGCACTGCTGTACGGCTCCGGCAGCGGCGACCCCGTGCCCCAGCTGGCCTTCCAGGCGGCGAGCTGGACCGAGTCGGACCCGCGGGTCACGGCAGCGGTCCGGGCCTGGGCAGCCTGCATGACCAGCCACGGCTACCGCTACTCCCAGCCCGTCAGGGCCGCCTTGCACGCCTGGCCGAAGCAGCCCACCCCGGCCGAGATCGCTACCGCGGTGGCCGACGTGAGGTGCAAGCGCCAGGTCAACCTGGCCAACACCTGGCTGGCCGTCGAGGCGGCCTACCAGCAGGCCCTGGTCGGCCAGAACCTGACGCAGCTGTCCCAGATACAGGCCAGCTACGGCGGGGTGCTGCAGCGCGCCGCCGCGCTGCTGGCGGCCCCGCCGGCCCCGTAGCGGGGCCGGCGGTCAGCTGGCGGCCGCGGCGAACGGCTCGGCGTCGTCGTACGGGCCGACCACGGCCAGCGCCTTGGCCTGGCCCAGCACTTCCGCTGCGACGTCACGCACGTCCTGGCCGGTGACTGCCTCGATCGAGGCCAGTACCTCATCGACAGGCTCCAGCCGCGGGTAGACGAGCTCGGCCTTGCCCAGCCGGCTCATCCGGGAGGACGGGTCCTCCAGGCCGAGCACGATCGAGCCGCGCAGCTGTCCCTTGCCCCGGTCCAGTTCCTCGTCGGTGAGGCCGTCGGCGATGACCTTGCCGACCTCATCGCGGCAGATAGCCAGCACCTCGTCGGCCTTGGCCGGCAGGCAGCCGGCGTAAATGCCCCACATCCCGGTCTCGGCGTGCTGGGAGCTGAAGCTGTAGACCGAGTAGGCCAGGCCGCGCTTCTCCCGGACCTCCTGGAACAGCCGCGAGGACATGCCGCCGCCCAGCGCGGAGTTGAGCACGCCGAGCGCGAACCGCCGGCGGTCGCTGCGGGCCAGGCCCGCGCAGCCCAGGACCAGGTTGGCCTGCTCGATGGGACGCGAGACGAGCCGCACGCCGGTGCCGGTGGCCCCGTCGGCCTCCGGGCCGGTCAGCCGCGGCGGGGCGGGCTGACGGTCACCGGTCAGCACCGGGCGGAAGGCCTCGGCCACCAGGTCCACGACCTTGTCGTGTTCCAGGTTGCCGGCCGCCGCGATGACCAGGCCGTCCGGGGTGTAGCGGGCCCGGTAGTGCTCGAAGATCCGCTCGCGGGAGATCGAGTTGATGGAGTCCACCGTGCCGAGGATGGGCCGGCCCAGCGGGGTGTCACCGAACAGCTGCGCCGAGAACGCCTCGTGCACCAGGTCCGACGGGTCGTCCTCGTTCATGGCGATCTCTTCGAGGATCACCCCGCGCTCGGCGTCCACGTCCCTGGGCTCGATCAGCGAGCTGTTCACCATGTCGGACAGGACGTCAATGGCCAGCGGCAGGTCGGAGTCGAGCACCCGCGCGTAGTAGCAGGTGTACTCCTTGGCGGTGAACGCGTTCAGCTCGCCGCCGACCCCGTCCAGGGCCGCGGAGATCTCCAGCGCGGTGCGCCGCCTGGTGCCCTTGAACAGCAGGTGCTCCAGGTAGTGCGTGGCCCCGGCGTGGTCAAGGTCCTCATCGCGGGAACCGACGCCGGCCCAGATCCCGAGCGCGGCCGACCGGACGGCCGGCAGCGACTCGGTAATGACGCGGAGGCCGCCGGGCAGGACGGTCCGGCGTACGCCGGCGTCGCTACCCGGCAGCCGCTCGCTGCCGGTCATGAGTTCCCGGACCCGCCGGAGTCGCCCGACCCGCCGCGGGTGCGCTGGCGGCTGCGGTGCCGGTCACCGCCACGGTCACCCCGGTCGCCGCGATCCCGGTCACCGCGGGGCCCGCGGTCGCCGCCCCGGTCGTCGTGCCCGCCGAGGTCCTCGCCAGCCGCCTCACGCTCGACGACCTCGACCGGGACCAGCGACAGCTTGCCGCGGTCGTCGACCTCGCGGATCTCGACCTGGATCTTGTCGCCGACCTTGACCACATCGTCGACGTTGTCGATCCGGGCGCCGCCGTGCAGCTTGCGGATCTGGGTGATGTGCAGCAGGCCGTCCTTGCCCGGCAGCAGCGAGATGAACGCGCCGAAGGTAGTCGTCTTCACCACCGTGCCGAGGAAGCGCTCGCCCACCTCGGGGATGTGCGGGTTGGCGATCGCGTTGATCATCGTCCGGGCGGCCTCGGCCGAGGTGCCGTCGGTGGCCCCGATGTAGATCGTGCCGTCGTCCTCGATCGTGATCTCGGCGCCGGTCTCGTCCTGGATCGAGTTGATCATCTTGCCCTTGGGGCCGATGACCTCGCCGATCTTGTCCACCGGGACGTGGACCGTGATGATGCGCGGTGCGTTGTCGCTCATCTCGCCCGGCCCGTCGATCGCCTGGCCCATCACGTCCAGGATGGTCAGCCGGGCACCGCGGGCCTGCTTCAGCGCGGCGGCCAGCACCGAGGCGGGAATGCCGTCGAGCTTGGTGTCGAGCTGCAGCGCGGTGATGACGTCCTTGGTCCCGGCGACCTTGAAGTCCATGTCGCCGAACGCGTCCTCGGCGCCGAGGATGTCGGTCAGCGTGACGAAGTCGTCGCCCTCGTTGATCAGGCCCATCGCGATGCCGGCGACCATGCCCTTGAGCGGCACGCCCGCGTCCAGCAGCGACATCGTCGAGGCGCAGACCGAGCCCATCGAGGTCGAGCCGTTGGAGCTCACGGCCTCCGATACCTGCCGGATCGCGTAGGGGAATTCCTCGCGGGTCGGCAGCACCGGGACCAGCGCCCGCTCGGCCAGCGCGCCGTGGCCGATCTCGCGGCGCTTGGGCGAGCCGACCCGGCCGGTCTCGCCGGTCGAGTACGGCGGCATGTTGTAGTTGTGCATGTAGCGCTTGGTGCGCTCGGGGTTGAGCGTGTCGATCATCTGCTCCATGCGCAGCATGTTCAGCGTGGTCACGCCCAGGATCTGGGTCTCGCCGCGCTCGAACAGCGCCGAGCCGTGCACCCGCGGCAGCACGCCGGCCTCGGCCGACAGCGTCCGGATGTCGGCCAGCCCGCGGCCGTCGATGCGCAGCCCGTCGCGGATGACCCGCTGGCGGACCAGCTTCTTGGTCAGCGCCCGGAACGCGCCGCTGATCTCCTTCTCGCGGCCCTCGAACTGGGCCGCCAGCTTCTCCTTGGCCAGGGCCTTGATCCGGTCGGTCTCGGCATCGCGGTCCTGCTTGCCGGCGATGGTGAGCGCCTGGGCCAGCTCGCCGGACACGTCGGCCGCGACGGCGTCGAACACGTCCTGCTCGTAGTCGACGAAGACCGGGAACTCGACCGTCGGCTTGGCGGCCACCCGGGCCAGCTCGGCCTGGGCCTGGCACAGCGCCCGGATGAACGGCTTGGCCGCCTCCAGGCCCTCGGCCACCGTCTCCTCGGTCGGGGCCACGGCCCCGCTGCCGTCGTCGGCCAGCAGCCGCAGCGTGCTCGGCGTGGACTCGGCCTCGACCATCATGATCGCGACCTCGCCGTCCTCCAGCACCCGGCCGGCGACGACCATGTCGAAGGTGGCCTCCGCCAGCTGCGGGTGGGTCGGGAAGCCGACCCACTGGCCCTGGATCAGCGCGACCCGGACACCGCCGATCGGGCCGGAGAAGGGCAGCCCGGACAGCTGGGTGGACATCGAGGCCGCGTTGATGGCGACCACGTCGTACAGGTGCTCGGGGTGCAGGGCCATGATCGTCTCGACGACCTGGACCTCGTTGCGCAGCCCGTGCACGAACGACGGCCGCAGCGGCCGGTCGATCAGCCGGCAGGTGAGGATCGCGTCCTCGGACGGCCGCCCCTCGCGGCGGAAGAACGAGCCGGGGATCCGGCCCGCGGCGTACATCCGCTCCTCGACATCAACGGTGAGCGGGAAGAAGTCCAGCCCTTCCTTGGGGTGCTTGCACGCGGTCGTCGCGGACAGCACCATGGTCTCGTCGTCCAGGTAGACGACGGCAGACCCGGCGGCGAGCCGCGCCAGGCGGCCCGTCTCGAACCGGAGCTTGTGCACTCCGAAAGAGCCGTTGTCAATGATGACTTCGGCGCTATTGACACCCTCCACGGGTGAGACCTCCTTGCAGTGAGGTCCCGCGCCTGCCCGCCGCCTGTGGAGCGCCATGCCAGCCAGCTTGCTGGTGCTGCCGGCCGGTCTTCGATCGAAGCTCTCGGCCCGCCAGCGCCGCCCGTGGCGGCCTGCCTGACCCGAGAACCACTACCGAGGACCGGCCGGGGCGCTGTCAGCGCTCCGGGCCGGAGCCGCGGGACGTCGTTCGCTTCGTGGTGTTTTCAGTTAGATGTTCAGTTGTCAGTCGCCAGCTGCAGGCGGTACCGGCAGCGGGGCCGGGCGGCCGTTGCCGCGCGCCACCAGGGCGCGCGGCCCGTGCCTCCGATCCAACCTACCGGCGCAGTCCGAGCTTCTCGATCAGCGCGCGGTACCGGTTGATGTCCTCGCGGGACAGGTACTGCAGCAGGCGCCGGCGGCGGCCCACGAGCAGCAGCAGCCCGCGGCGGCTGTGGTGGTCGTGCTTGTGCACCTTCAGGTGCTCGGTCAGGTCATTGATCCGCCTGGTCAGCAGCGCAACCTGGACTTCCGGCGAACCGGTGTCACCCTCACTGGTCGCGTGACCGGCGATAATCTCGCTTCTTCACCGAGGTCTCGAGCGGCACGTTGCTCCCTGTTTCCTGTTCCTGCATGTCGGGACCCGGGCAGATCCGAAGAACCTGGCCGGGCCAGGAGGCCGCCACGCGGCTAGCGCGGGCGTTCCTCAGCGGTCAGCCATTCTGAGGGCACAGCTAACCGGGCCAGCGAATCTGGCCAGCAATCACGCTACCACGCCGGCGCAGCAGGCGAGACCGGGCCTAGCGGCCCGCGACGTCCCGGCCGGTGACCTCCCGGGCCGCGGTCGACGTCGGCGTGCATCTGGTCGATGAGCTCGGCTACCGAGTCGAACCGGGCCTGGCCGCGGATCCGGCTGGTGAAGTCCGCGGCCATGTGCATCCCGTACAGGTCCAGGTCATCGCGGTCCAGGGCGTAGGCCTCGACGGTGCGCTCCTGCCCGTCGAAGGTCGGGTTGGTCCCGACCGAGATGGCCGCCGGCCAGCGCTCGGCCTGCGCCCCGCCGGCATCCAGGGCGACCAGCCAGCCCGCGTACACCCCGTCAGCGGGGATCGCGGTGTGCGGCAGCGTCTCCAGGTTGGCCGTCGGGAAGCCGAGCGCCCGGCCGCGCTGGTGGCCGCGCACGACTACGCCCTCGACCCGGTGCGGGCGGCCCAGGAGCCGCGCCGCGGCGGCCACGTCACCGGCCGCCAGCAGCTCGCGGATCGCGGAGGAGGAGATCCGTACCGCCCCGTCGGCCAGCAGCGGCACGCCCTCGGCCGTGAAGTCGTACTTGTCGCCCAGCTCGGCCAGCAGCGCGACGTCCCCGGCCGCCTTGTGGCCGAATCGGAAGTCCTCGCCGACCACCACGTGCGCCGCGTGCAGCCGGTCCACCAGCACGGCCCGGACGAACTCATCGGGCCCGAGCTGGGAGAACTCGTAGGTGAACGGCAGCACGCAGACGGCGCTGACGCCCAGGCCGGCCAGCAGCTCGCAGCGCCGCCGCGTCGATGCACAGGAACGGCGGGTGGGAGCCGGGCCGGACTACCTCGTCCGGGTGCGGGTCGAAGGTGACGACGACGACCGGCAGCCCGCGCTCGGCTGCGGCCTCGGCGGCGCGCGCGACGATGCGCTGGTGACCGCGGTGGACGCCGTCGAACACCCCGACAGTGACGACACTGGAGCCCCAGTCCGCGGGCACCTCCTGCGGGCCCTGCCACCGCTGCATCTGCGGTTCCCCCTCCTGGTCGGGCGGTAACGGCGGTGCCCCCAGCCTGCCATGCCGCGGGTGTCCCCGGCACGCCAGCGCGCCCGGCCCGGCCCGATCCGGGGCACCGGCCCGGCGCCGCGCCCGGCCGGCCGGGTCAGCCTGGCTGGCCGGCGAACACTGCCAGCGGCCGGGCCTGGCCGTCCTCCTCGGTCAGCAGCGCGACCAGCGAGCCGTCCGGGGCGAACGCCGCTACCGGGCCCGGCCCGGCTCCGGCAGCGGGCAGCCGGCCGCCGTGGCTCAGCCGCCGGGCCTCCTCGGCGCTCAGGTCCCGGCGGGTGAAGGCCGCGGCCGCGGCCGCGGCCAGCGGGATCACCCGCAGCGTCAGTCTCCAGCTCGGTCAGGGTGGCGGCATCGCGGGCCAGGTACGGGCCGACGCGGGTCCGGCGCAGCGCGGTCAGGTGCCCGCCGGGGCCCAGGGCCTCGCCCAGGTCCCTGGCGATGGCCCGGATGTAGGTGCCGCTGGAGCAGGTCACCGTGATGTCCAGGTCGCCGCGCCGGCCGCCGCCGCCCCGCCGTCCTCCGGCTCGCGCAGCGGCCCGGCCGCCAGGGCGTAGACCGTCACGGTCCGGGCGGCCAGTTCGGGGGCCTGGCCCTGCCGGGTCAGCCGGTAGGCCCGCTGGCCGCCGACCTTGATGGCGCTGATGCCGGGCGGGACCTGCTGGATCTCGCCGGTCAGCGCGGCCGCGGCGGCGGCCACGGCCGCGTCCGTTAGCGCCGCGGCCGGCGTGCTGGCGATGATCTCGCCGTCGGCGTCATCGGTGTCGGTGCGCTGGCCCGAGCCGGATGGTGCCGGTGTACTCCTTCTGGGTCAGCGCCAGGTGGCCGAGCAGCCGGGTCGCCTTCTCGAGGCCCGACCACCAGCACCCCGGTGGCCATCGGGTCCAGGGTTCCGGCATGCCCGACCCGGCGGGTGCCGGCCAGCCGCCGGACTCGTGCCACGACGTCATGCGAGGTCAGGCCGGCGGGCTTGTCGACGATCAGCAGGCCGCTGTCCGCCGTCACCGCCCCAGCCGCTCGCGCAGCGCCGCCATCGCCTCGGCCGCCGTGCCGCCCGCGGTGAATCCGGCAGCGCGGGGATGGCCGCCGCCGCCCAGCGCCTGGCAGGCCCGGCCCGACGTCGACCTGGCCCTTGGACCGGGTGGAGACCAGCCAGTCGCCGTCGTCGGCCTCCTTGAGGACGACGGCCACCTCGGCCTCGTCGGTCCGCCGCAGCACGTCGATGACCGGCTCGACCACATCCAGCGGCAGCCTCGGCCCGCTCCCGGTCGGCCCGGCGTGACCGCCGTCCAGACCAGGCCGAGCCCGGCGGCCGCCTGCGGCTCCAGCGCGGCCCGGCCCAGCACCGCGGCCAGCAGCCCGAGGTAGCCGAACGGGGCCCGGTCGAACAGCTCGCGGGCCACCGCGCCGGGGTCAATGCCGGTGCCGATGCAGCTCGGCGGCCAGCAGGTGCACCTGCGGCGGTGGTGGAGAACTGGAACGAGCCGGTGTCGGTGAGCAGGCCCGGCGTACAGGCCGAGTCGCGATGTCGCGGGACAGCGCGGATGCCCAGCCGGGCGATCAGCTCGCGGGCGAGCACCGCGGTTGCGGCGCGCCGCCGGGTCGACCAGCCGGACGCTGCCGAAGCCGGCGTTGGAGGCGTGGTGGTCGAAGCACGATCAGCTCGTCGGCGCGCGCCGCCGCACGGCGCCAGCATGCCCAGCCGGTCCGCGCTGGCCGCGTCGAACGTCATCATGACCTGCGGCCGCGCCGGGTAGCTGCGCGGGCGGGCTGAGCAGCTCGCAGCCGGGCAGGAAGCGCAGGTTCCCCGGGACCTCGAACGGGTCGTCACCGAAGGAGGCGATGACCGCGCCGCGGTGCCCGGCAGCCTGCGCAGCGCCTGCGCCACGGCCAGCATCGAGCCCAGCGCGTCCGCGTCGGGCCGGACATGGCAGGCCAGGCAGATCTGCTGCGCGCCGGCCAGGATCTTGAGGGCACGAGCCCACTCAGCCTCGAGATCAGCGGATTCGGCCGCGCCAGACGTCACGACGGCGAGTATCCCGCGTCCCGCTCCGCGCCGGCCGGGATTTCGCCGAGTTCGCCCGGTCGCGCGTCATCCTCGCCGTCATCGCCGGATGTGCGGTACGGGATCGTCCTCGCCGGCCGGGACCGCGCCCTGCCGGCTGGCCGCGACCGCCGCGTCCGCCTGCCGGGCACGCGCCACCAGGTCCTCGATGTTCCGGGCGGTGTCGGGCACCTTGTCCAGCTCGAAGGCGATGGACGGGGTGTGCTTGATGCCGGTCTGCCTGCCCACCTCGGACCGGATCAGGCCGGCGGCACTGGCCAGCGCCGCCGCTGTCCCGTCGTGCTCCTCCTCGGAGCCGTACACGGTGTAGAAGACCGTGGCCTCGCGCAGGTCACCGGTGACCCGCGCCTCGGTGACGGTGACAAACCCCAGGCGCGGATCCTTGATCCGGTGCTCGAGCATCTCGGCCACGATCTGCGCGATCCGCTCACCGAGCTTGCGTGCCCTGGCCGGGTTCATCGCGCTCACTCCCCTTCGTCGTGAAACAGCTGCCGCCGGGCCGACAGCAACTCGATCTCCGGGCGCCCGGCGACGAATCGCTCGCACTGGCTCCAGGACCTCGGCCGGCGTGCGCCGCGGTGGAGCTCACCACGGCGACGCCGATCTCAGCCCGTCGGTGCAGGTCCAGGTGCCCGGTCTCGGCGACCGCCGCGCCGGGAAAATGCCGGCGCACCTCGGCCACCAGCGGCCGGACCACCGAGCGCTTCTGCTTCAGCGAGCGCACGTCGCCCAGCAGCACGTCCAGCGTCAGCGCCCCGACATACACGTCCGGCCCGCCAGCAGCCCCGCCATCAGCGGCCCCTCAGCATCAGGCCCGTGGCTTCTCCCGCAGCTCGAAGGTCTCGATAACGTCGCCGACCTTGATGTCGTTGTAGCCGACGCCGATGCCGCACTCGAAGCCCTCGCGGACCTCGGTTGCGTCCTCCTTGAACCGGCGCAGCGACTCCACGGTGAGGTTCTCGGAGACCACCACGCCGTCCCGGACCAGCCGCGCCTTGCTGTTGCGGGTGATCGTCCCGGACCGCACGATGGAACCGGCCACGTTGCCGACCCGCGGCACCCGGAAGACCTCGCGGATCTCCGCCGTGCCGAGCTGAGCCTCCTCGAAGATCGGCTTGAGCATGCCCTTGAGCGCGGCTTCCACTTCCTCGATCGCCTGGTAGATGACCGAGTAGTAGCGGATGTCGACGCCCTCGCGCTGGGCCAGCTCGCCCGCCCGTCCCGCGGGCCGGACGTTGAAGCCGATGATCACGGCCTCGGAGGCGATGGCCAGGTTGACGTCGTCCTGCGTGATCGCGCCGACGCCGCGGCCGATGACCCGGAGCGCGACCTCCTCGCCCACGTCGAGCTGGATCAGCGCGTCTTCCAGGGCCTCGACCGAACCGGACACGTCGCCCTTGATGATGAGCAGCAGCTCGTCCCGCTCGCCCGACTTGAGCGCCGACTCCAGGTCCTCCAGCGTGACCCGCGGCCGCCGCTGGGCGAACATGGCGCTGCGCTCGCGGGTCTCGCGCCGCTCGGCGATCTGCCGGGCCACCCGGTCGTCGTCGACGACCAGGAAGCTGTCGCCGGCGCCGGGCACCGCGGTGAGGCCGAGCACCTGCACCGGCCGGGACGGCGGCGCCTCGCTGACCTGGTCGCCGTTCTCGTCCAGCATGGCCCGCACCCGGCCGAAGGCCTCGCCGGTGACGATCGAGTCGCCGACGTGCAGCGTGCCGCGCTGCACGAGGACGGTCGCGACCGGGCCGCGGCCCTTGTCCAGGTGCGCCTCGATCGCCACGCCCTGCGCCTGCTGCTTGGGGTTGGCGCGCAGGTCCAGCTCGGCGTCGGCGGTCAGCACGACCGCCTCCAGCAGGCTCTCGATGCCGGTGCCGTTGCGGGCGGAGACGTCGACGAACAGGTTCTGGCCGCCGAACTCCTCGGCCACCAGGCCGTACTCGGTGAGCTGGGCGCGGACCCGCTGCGGGTCGGCGCCCTCCTTGTCCACCTTGTTGACCGCCACCACGATCGGCACGCCGGCCGCCTGGGCGTGGTTCAGCGCCTCGGTGGTCTGCGGCTTCACGCCGTCGTCGGCCGCCACCACCAGCACGACCAGGTCCGTCGTCTCGGCGCCGCGGGCTCGCATGGCGGTGAACGCCTCGTGACCCGGCGTGTCGATGAAGGTGATCTTGCGGTCCTGGCCGTCCACCGTGGTGTCGACCTGGTAGGCGCCGATGTGCTGGGTGATGCCGCCCGCCTCGTGCGCCACCAGGTTGGTGTTCCTGATCGCGTCGAGCAGCTTGGTCTTGCCGTGGTCGACGTGACCCATGACGGTGACCACCGGCGGCCGGGCCACCAGGTCGGCGTCCTCGCCCTCGTCCTCGCCGAACTCGATGTCGAACGCCTCCAGCAGCTCCCTGTCCTCTTCCTCCGGGGAGACCACCTGGACGTTGTAGTTCAGCTCGGCGCCCAGCAGCTGCAGCGTCTCGTCGTTGACCGACTGGGTGGCGGTCACCATCTCGCCCAGGTGGAACAGCACCTGGACGAGCGAGGCCGGGTTCACCCCGATCTTGTCGGCGAAGTCGCTCAGCGAGGCGCCGCGCGACAGCCGGATGACCTGGCCGTTGCCGCGCGGGATCGACACGCCGCCGATCGACGGCGCCTGCATGTTGTCGAATTCCTGACGGCGCTGCTTCTTCGACTTGCGGCCGCGCGAGGGACGCCCGCCGGGCCGGCCGAACGCGCCCTGCGTGCCGCTGCGGCCGCGGCCGCCCGGACGCGCCGGGCCCATGCCGGGACGCGGCGCGCCACCGCCGCCGCCACCGCCGGGCCGGCCGGCGCCGCCAGCGCCGGGGCCGCCACGGCCGCCGGCCGGGCCGGGTGCCGGTGCCGGGACCGCCGGGACCGCCGCGCGGCCGCCGGGGCCGCCGGGGCCGCCCGGCCCGCGGCCGCCCACGGGGCGCGGCGGCATGCTGCTCGGGCTCGGCCGCGGGCCGCCCGGACGCGGGCCGCCGGGACCGCGGGACCGCCGGGACCGCCAGGACGCGGGCGCGCCGGGCCGGGCGCCGGCCGGGACGCGGGCCGCCGGCGAGCCGGCGCGGTCGCCGGCCGGGCGCCGGGCCGGCTGGCCGGGCTGGCCGGGCGGGCTGGGCTGGCCGGCGCCGGCTGGCGCCGGGACGCGGGCGTGCCGCGCCCATGCCGGTCGCCGTCGAGCTGAAGGGGTTGTTGCCGGGCCGCGGGCCGGGACGGGGCACGTTGCGCTGGCCGCCGGGGGCCGCCGGGGCGCTGGCCGCTCTGGGCCGGACCGGGCCGCGGCGCGGCGGGACGGCCGGCCGGGCTGACCGGGCTGGCCGCGCGGCCCGGCCCGGCGGGCTGGCCAGGACGCTGCAGCCGGGTCCCGGCTGGGCTGGGACGGCTCGGCCTCGCGCCGGGCGGAGTCGGCCGGGAACGGCGTGCGGACGGCGGATGCCGGGCCGTCTGCCGAGCGCCGCGGACGGGCCTGGCTCCGCGGCGGCGGCCGGCGTCTGCCGGGGCCTGGCGGTGCCGCGGGCGCCGCCGGAGCTGCCGTTCCGCTTCGCCCTGCCGCTGATCGGCTGCGGCCGCCGCGGCCGTCGGGCCGCCTGACGTCGCCGGTCCCGCGGACGGCGGACTGACGGCGGCCTGCTGAGCCCGCCGCTGGCCGTTCCCGGCCTGCTTCGGCTGCTGAGCCGCGAACGCTTCCTTGAGCCTGCGGACTACCGGCGCCTCGATCGTCGAGGACGCCGACCGCACGAACTCGCCCATTTCCTGGAGCTTGGCCATGACGGCCTTGCTCTCTACGCCGAACTCTTTCGCGAGTTCGTAAACCCGGACCTTCGCCACTGCGCTCCCTCTACTCGGCCCGGCCAGTGCCGGGCCAGTCAGCCGGTCCGGGGCAGCGCGTGCTCCGTCCGGCGTCAGCCTCTGCTGTTCATCGCCGCATGCTCATCGCGCGCTCATTGCAATCTCAGCCTGACCTCTCTCACATCTAGCGTCCGTACCGCTCCGCGGCCTCTCCCGGCAGCTCACTGCCGACGAGCGGCCAGGTCAGCAGCCGGTCCAGGTCTCCGGCGATCCGCGCCGGCCGGGATCGGTCCCGGCAGCCGGAGCGCCCGCGCCAGAGCTTTCCGGCGCTGCGCCCGTTCCCAGCATCCCCGGCTGGGGTGCAGGTACGCGCCCCGGCCGGGCATCCGCGCGGCGGCATCTGGGACGATCTCGTCCCCGGATGCCACCAGGCGAAGCAAGTCGGACTTGGCCGCGCGGACTCCGCATCCCACGCACGTCCGGACTGGCGCCCCAGAGGTTCGCGATTCCGGCCGGGTAGGCGACGAAGACCGCCTGGCCATTACGGCATCTAGCTTACAGTGCTGGCGCGTCGGCGGCACCGGGCACGGTCCCCGCCATGCCCGCGCCGCCGGCGCTCCCGGCCGATCCGCCGCCCGCCCGGCCGCCGCCGTCCCGGCCGCGCCGGCTGCCGCCCGCTGGCGCGCCGCTGCCGCCGCCGGGCCGGAGCCGGCGACCGGCCGGGCGCCAGGTGCCGCGCCGGGCTCGTCACCTGCGGTGTCGGGCCGGATGTCGATCCGCCAGCCGGTGAGCCGGGCGGCCAGCCGGGCGTTCTGGCCCTCTTTGCCGATGGCCAGCGAGAGCTGGTAGTCGGGCACGATCACCTGGGCCACCCGGGCCCCGGGTCCACGACGATCACCTGCGAGACGCGGGCCGGCGACAGGGCGTGGGCCACGAACTGCGCCGGGTCGGGCGAGTAGTCCACGATGTCGATCTTCTCGCCGTGCAGCTCGGTCATGACGTTGCGGACCCGGCTGCCCATCGGGCCGATGCAGGCGCCCTTGGCGTTGACCCCCGGCTGGTGCGAGATGACGGCGATCTTGCTGCGGTGCCCCGCCTCACGGGCGATCGCGGCGATCTCCACGGCGCCGGAGGCGATCTCGGGCACTTCCAGCGCGAACAGCTTGCGCACCAGGTTCGGGATGGGTGCGCGACAGCGTGACCGACGGCCCGCGGTAGCCCTTGCGGACATGCAGGACGTAGCAGCGCAGCCGCTCGCCGTGCACGTACCGCTCGCCGGGCACCTGCTCGCTCGGCGGCAGCATGGCCTCGAGCTTGCCCAGGTCGACCAGGACGGCGCGGGGATCCCTGCCCTGCTGGATCACGCCCGCGACCACGTCGCCCTCACGGCCGGCGTACTCGCCGAAGGTCAGCTCGTCCTCGGCGTCGCGCAGCCGCTGCAGGATGACCTGCCGGGCCGTGGTCGCCGCGATCCGCCCGAAGCCGTCGGGCGTGTCGTCATACTCCCGGGTCACCTGGCCGTCCTCGCCCAGCTCAGCGGCCCAGACGGTGACGTGCCCGGTACCCCGGTTGACCTCGACCCGGGCCGTGGCCGCGGCGCCGTCGCTCTGGTGGTACGCGACGAGGAGCGCATCCTCGATGGCCTTGATGCGACAGGTCCATCGAGATGTCTTTCTCGGCCTCCAGGCTGCGCAGCGCGCTCAGGTCAATATCCATCGGATCCCTCCTCGTCTGCGCCCTCGTCGCCGGTGCCCGCGCCCGCGCGGCCGCCCGGCTCCGCCTCGCCGGAGTCCGCCCCGTCCAGGTCGTCATCCGCCCGGCCGTCGATCGGTGCGAACTCGATCTTTATCTTGCCCGGGCCGAGGTCACCGTAGCCAAACTGCCGGCTCTCGCCGTCGACTTCCAGCGTGATCGCCGTCGGCGCTGGCCCCCGGTGACCCGGCCCTCGACCATGGCCGGGCCTCGGGTCCGCGGACCCCGGGCGCTGGCCAGGTCCGGGCCGCCGCTGACCAGCGGGGCCGAGACCAGGCGGCCGATCGCCCGCCGCCAGTGCCGCCGCTCGGTGAGCGGCCGGTCCACGCCGGGCGAGGAGACCTCCAGGGTGTAGGGCTGCTCGCCCATCACCGCGCTGTCGTCCAGCGCCGCCAGACAGTCCCGGCTGGCCAGGGCGATGTCATCGAGGCTGACGCCGCCGTCGGCGTCCACGATCAGGCGCAGCAGGCGGCGGCGGCCGGCTGCGGTGATCGCGGACGCCCTCCAGGTCCATGCCCAGGGCGCTGCAGCACGGGCTCCAGCAGGGCGGCGATCTGCTCGGCGTCGAGCGCGGCCGGGCCGGGCCGGTCGCCGCCACGGCCCTGACCTGCTGCGCCCGGTCTGCCCGAAGTGCCCGAAGTGCCCGGCCGACCGCCGGATGCCCGGCGGCTGCTCGCGCCCGGCCTGCCGCCGGCGGCCTGCCTGCTGCCCGCGGCGGCAGGCGGTCGGACCGAACCGTGACGGGAATTCCCGCTCATCACGACCTCCTCGCCCCGCGACCTGTGCTTTTGTGTAAGTCCGCCTCTAGCCTAGCCGGGTCGGGGCAGTGCGGACGTGCGCCGCCGGCTGTCCGGCGCGGCCGGCAGCGCCGCTATCGCCTGCCGCGGATCCGCGGCGGGCCGGGCGGGACGGCGGTCCGCATCCGGTCCGTCGCACTCTGGCAGCACCAGGGCCGGGCCCGTGCCATGCTGGGCAACCGCGGCGCAGGCGTGGCCGGACCCCCTAGTCCGCACCGGCTGGAGGACCTGATCGTGGTGGCTCAATCCCCCGGCGGGCGCTGCTGCCTGCCCGCCAGGCCGCCGGCGAGCCGCTGCATGGCCCGGCGCGGCTGTCGCGGCGGGTCATGCTGACGGGCGCGGCGGCGCTGCCGCTGCTGGTCGCCGGCTGCCGCGGGACCAGGTGCTGGGCACGCCGCCGCAGCCGGCCGCCGCGACGTCGGCGTGCTGCGCGCGGCGACCGCGGCCGAGCAGATCCATGGTGGCCCGCTACCAGCGCGTGCTGCCGCGGCTGGCCGCGGCCGGGCGGCCGCCGGCACCGAGCCAGCCGCTCGCGCCATCCTGGCCGCGGCTGCTGGCCGAGCACCAGGAGCACCTGCGCCAGCTCCGGTCCCGGCTGATCCCCGGCTCGCCGCGGGCGGCCGGCTGCGGGCCGCTGCCGTGCCGGCGCCCGGCGCGGGCTGCCCGCCGCGCCGCGGCAGGCGATCAGCGAGCCTGGTCAGCGCCGAGCAGGCCGCCTCGGACCGGCTGCTGGGCCAGGTGCGGCCGGGGTCCCGCCGTCGCTGGCCCAGCTGTTCGCCAGCATCTCGGCGTCTCGGAGGCCACTCATGTCCCGGTGCTGGCCGCCGGGCCGGTGAGCCGGCCTGGTGCGCCGCGCCGGCGGCTGGCCGCGGCCGAGGTCAGCGCGCTGCAGGCGGCGCTGGCCGCCGAGCAGGCGGCGGTCTACGGATACGGCGTGGTCGGCTCGCACCTGACCGGGACCGCAGGCCGCGCGCGGCCCGCGCCGACTGGGTCGCCCATCAGGTGGCCGCGGACAAGCTCACGGCGCTGCTGCCGCGCGGGGCGCGGCGGCGACCCGGCCGCGGCGCTGGCCTACCAGCTGCCGGGTGCCGTCCGGACCGCCGGCCAGGCCGCCGCGCTGGCCGTCACGCTGGAGGACCGGGTGACTAGCGCCTACCTGGGCCTGGTCGCGCATCGACGACCGGCACCGCTGCGGATGCTCGGCGCGCAGCAGGCCCGGGCCGCGGCGCTGCGCGCGGCGGCCTGGCGCGGCAGCACCGTGGCCTTCCCCGGCCTGGCGGCGCCGCCCTGACCGCTCCGGGCCACCCGGCCGGGTAGCCGGACCAGCCAGCCGGGGCGGCCCGCCTGACGTGCCGAGCTAGCTGCGTGCCGAGCTAGTCGTGCGCGGCCAGGACGCGGCGGATCTGGCTGGCCGCCCCGCCAGGTCCTCGCCCGCGGCGATCCGCTCGGCCCACGACCACCAGAACCACCACTGGCCGTCCCGGCCCCGGCCCGCGTAGACGTCCTCGGCCAGCGCCGCGGCGGCCGGGTTCACCACGTGCAGGCTGGGCACCCGGCCCGGCGGCGTGACCAGCCGGGTCCGCAGGCCGTGCTGGGCCAGCGCCTCGGCAAGCCCCTCGAGCCGGCCAGGTAGGCGTGCCAGCTGTCGGTGTCCTCGCGGGACGGCTGGCGTCTCCACCGTCATCTGGTCACCTCCTGGTAGTCATAAGCCAACAATAAGTAATTGCACAGGCACCAGCATGCCCGTGCCATCGATGGCATGCAACATGCATAGACGTAATTCGCAGCAGACCCCGCGCCGGATCGTTACATGTCGCCGGCATGGACCCCGCCACTGGACGCGGATGACCCGGACCCAGCCACACTGGACGGTCACGGTCGAGCTGACCGAGGGAGGGGACCCATGGCCAGTGCGCAGAGCCCGACTGTCCGGCGCCGCCGGCTCGCGCTCGAGCTCCGGCGGCTCCGCGAGTCGGCCAAGCTGACCTGCGAGGAGGTCGCCGAGCGGCTGGAGTGCTCGGCGTCCAAGATCAGCCGGGTCGAGACCGGCCGGGTCTCGGTCTCCCCGCGCGACGTCCGCGACATGCTGCAGATCTACGGGGTGCCCGCCGGACCAGCGCGAGGGGCTGGTCCAGCTGGCCCGCGACTCCCGGCAGAAGGGCTGGTGGCACGCCTACAGCGACTCGATCCAGCCGCACTTCGCGACCTACCTCGGGCTGGAGAGCGCCGCCTCGGAGATCCGGATCTACGAGGTCAGCCTGATCCCCAACCTGCTGCAGACCGAGGACTACGCCCGGACGGTGATCAGCGCGGGCATGGTCGACCAGCCCGCAGGAGGACATCGAGCGGCAGGTCGCGCTGCGGATGGCCCGCCAGCCGACGCTGACCCGGGCCGACCCGCCCAAGGTCTGGGCCGTCCTGGACGAGGCGGCGCTGCGCCGCCGGGTGGGCGGCGCCGGGCTGATGCGGCTGCAGCTGGAGTACCTGCTGGAGCTGGCCGCGCTGGCCAACGTGTCGCTGCAGGTGATCCCGTTCGGCGGCGGCGCGCATCCGGCCATGGGCCGCCCGTTCGTGATCCTGGTCTTCCCCGAGCGGGTCGACCCGGACGTGGTCTACCTGGAGGACCTGACCAGCGCCCTGTACGTGGAGGACGTGGACGAGGTCGACCGGTACAACATGTTCTTCAACCACCTGCGCGCCACGGCGCTGTCCTTCGACGCCTCGGCGGCGCTGATCAGCTCCGTCATCAAGGAGATGTAGCCGTATTGCCCGGGCACCCCCGGAGCCCCCGTACGGGGGCCCGCCCCGGCCCCGGAGGGTCAGGCCAGCGCCTCCGGCAGCGGCTCGGCGTGCAGCACGGTCAGCCGGGAGACCGCGCGGGTCAGCGCCACGTAGAGGCGATGCAGGCCGCGCTCCTCGGCGGCCGCGATCCGGGCCGGCTCCACCACGATGACCTGGTCGAACTCCAGGCCCTTGGCCAGCGTGACCGGGACCACCGTGAGCTGCCCGGTTTCCTGGCCGCCGTCCAGGACCGAGTGCGGCAGCCCCGCGGCCGCCAGGACGGCGGCGAGCTCGGGCACCTGGTCGTCGGCGGCGATGACGGCGGCCGAGCCGGGCCTGGCTCAGCGCATCGCGGCAGGCTCGCGGCCAGGTCCGCGGCCAGCTCACCCGGCCCCGACCGGGCGGACCGCGAGCGACCCGGCGTCCTGGCGCACCGAGCGGGCCGCGCCCAGGCCGGGGGCGATGTGGTCCAGCAGCCTGCTGGCAAAGTCCAGGATCTGCCGCGGCACCCGGTAGCCGGTCTCCAGGATCCGCAGGTCGGCCTCCTGCTTGCCCAGGTGGCCCAGCAGCTCGGGCCAGCTCGCCGTGGCCCACGGCGTGGTGCCCTGGGCCAGGTCGCCGAGCACGGTGGCCGAGCCGGTCGCGCACCGGCGCCCGATCGCCCGGCACTCCATCGGGGACAGGTCCTGCGCCTCGTCCACCACGACATGGGCCAGGCTGGGCGTGCGCTCGATCAGGTCGCGCGCCTCATCGATCAGCACCGCGTCGGCCGCCGACCAGCGAGCCGAGCCAGGCCCGCGCGGCGGCGCCGGCCAGCTGATGGCGGCCTGCTCGCCGGCGTCCAGCATTCCCTCGGCGGCCCGGCTCAGCAGCCCGGGATCAGACAGCAGCCGGAACACCGCCCGGACCGGGTCGGCCTTGGGCCAGATGGCGTCTACCGCCGCCCGGACCTGGCGGGTCCGCCGGACAGCGTCGTGCGTGCGGTCATCGCAGCTCTCCCCCGCGGCCTCCATCTTGGTCAGGATCACGTGCGCGATCCGGTGCCCGAGCATGTCCCGGCCGGTTCCGTACCGGACGCCCCGGTCGTGCAGCTCGCCGATCAGGGTCGGCGATCTCGTAGGCCGACACCCGCCAGCGCCGGGAGCCGCGCGGCAGCATGATCGCCTCGGCGGGCTCGGCCAGCTGCTCCCACAGCGCGCGCCGGAGCACCTCGGCCATCCGGGCGTCGCCCTTGATCATGGCGGCGCGCTCGGTGTCGGTGCCGCGGACCGGCACGCGTGGCCAGCAGGTCGGTCACCGACTGCTGGGCCACGTTCAGCTCGCCGAGGGCGGGCAGGACATGGCGGATATAGGCCAGGAAGGCCCGGTTCGGGCCGATGACCAGCACGCCGCCGCGGCTCAGCCGCTCGGCGTAGGCATACAGCAGGTAGGCCACGCGGTGCAGGCCGACGGCCGTCTTCCCGGTCCCGGGGGCGCCCTGGACGCAGACGGTCTGCTCGACGGCGGCGCGGACGATGTCGTCCTGCTCGGGCTGGATGGTGGCGACGATGTCGCGCATCGGGCCCGATCGCGGACGCTCGATCTCCTGGATCAGGATCCTGCTGGCCGGGGTGTCGGCGGCGGGGGCGGGGGCGCCGCCGGGCACGGTGCCGAAGCGCTCATCCTCATAGGCGGTGAGCGCGGCGCCCGAGAAACCGAACCGGCGGCGCAGGTCCAGCCCGAGCGGCTCGGCCTGGCTGGCGCGGTAGAAGGGGCGGGACACCGGCGCCCGCCAGTCCACGACCACGGCACGGCCGGACCCGTCATGCACATGGCGCCGGCCGACGTGGAACTGCTCGCCGGCGAAGGAGGATCCTGGCTCGCCGGGCGACGCGGAGCCGGGCGCGGCCGCCGGGCGCGGCGCGTAGTTCAGCCGGCCGAAGAACAGCGGGGTATCGGGCAGGTCTTTGAGCGCCTCGGCGCGGCGGTACAGGTCGGCCTTCAGGTACTCCTCCGAGACCGGGTCACCCGCCAGGGCGCGCAGCCAGAGCACGTCCTCGCGCATCAGCCGGAGGAACTCGCGGGAGCTGCTGCAGGTGCTCGCGCTCGGCGGTCAGCGTCGGATCGGCGCGGCCCGGGTCACTCCGGCCCGGGTCACTGGCCGGGTCAGTGCCGGGCTGGATGGGCTTCGGTCGTACCGGCGCGGTGCGGGCTGGCCGGCGGCATGATGGCCTCCTTTTCGGCGGGCAGGCATGCGCACCCGGCCAGCCCGCGGCGAGCCGGCGTCGGCGGGCATGACCCGGCAGGTGGTAAGTGGCGATCGAGGACAGGCGATCAGGGACGGGCGGGCTGGCGCAGGCGGGCCGGGCGCGGAGTGCCGCCCTGGCAGGAGTGCCGCCCGGCAGGCCGGGGCCGCGATCCGGCGCGAGCGCGGACGCGGGCATGCTGATAACAGTGCTGGCGTGGAGGAGCAGACAACCTTAGCAACGCCGCCGGCCGGCGTCACCTGATTTTCCGCCCGCCCGGCCGCTGCCCGGCAGCCGCCCGCGGTGCTACCAGAGCCAGTGGAACCCGACGACGGTGCGCTCGATGGAGCGCAGGTAGCGGTGCGCGGAGTACTGCGAGTCCAGGCCGACGGGCTCCTGACCGAGCACCTCGCCGTCGACCCCGTCCCAGGTCGCCCACCACAGGGCCGACGGCAGCCGGCCGGCGTCAAACTGCACCCGCATGTCGAAGTTCTCCAGGTAGCCCATCACGGCCCGGCGGTACTGCCGCATCTGCTGGTCCTGCGGGTCAGCCTGGTAGTTGTAGGTCGTCCAGTACTCCAGCGTGCTGGTCTCGCCCAGGCCCGAGCACCCCGGCCAGCACGATGCTGGTGCAGAACAGCGGTCGCCGATCTGGTAGAGCTGGCGCGAGACCCCCTGGCAGCCCTGGCCCGACGTCCAGGGTCAGCGCGCGGTGTCATACAGGTACGGGATCGGAGTCGGTGCCCGGCACCAGCGCCTCGATGACCTGCATAGTCCGGGTCCGGGCGGGCAGGCCGTCGGCGCCGATCTCGACGTGGTCATGCAGCGACAGCGTCTGGTGCCGGCGCGGGCCGAGCGCGGCGCGCAGGTCGTGCTCGAGCCTGCGGAGAGACTGCCCGGCGGCCGGACAGCACGGCGATGGAGTCGGACCCGTTCCACAGCCGCCACAGCCGCTCAGCCTCGCTGTCGGCAATGGCGAAGGCGTCGATGAACAGCGACAGCAGCGGACGGCTGAGCAGCCGGCCGGACAGGGCACGGGACACCGAGTCCTTGAGCTGGCGGGGCATCACGTCGGCGTCTCCGGCATGCCGCGGGATAGCTCCACAGGTACCGCGCGAGTACCTCAGCCACCGCGAGCTGGTTGATTTCGCCCGCTCGCTCCCGGATGACGTGCTGTTCCCACAGGCGCCGGTAACTGCCCTGCTTGAGTAACAACTGCCGCAGGTAGGCCGCCGCAAC
The DNA here is from genome assembly GCA_963780555.1 of uncultured Actinomycetota bacterium. Classification (GTDB taxonomy): domain Bacteria; phylum Actinomycetota; class Actinomycetes; order Streptosporangiales; family Streptosporangiaceae; genus DASUBV01. Next base: position 4,400,924 of record CAWACD010000002.1, read on the forward strand.
TCCGCGCCCTTTCCCGGCTACGGGCGTTTTATCGCTCACGGCCTGATTTTCGCCCTCTGTGCGACCTTACTGCGACATGCACAGGCTAGCTTACGTGCCTGAGGCGCGGGCATTACGGAAAGTGCCGCAGTGGGGGGGTTGCAGGGCCCGCCGCGGCGCGGCGGGCCCTGCAAAGGCGGCGCCCCTGCAACAGCAGCGCCCCAGAACAGCAGGGCTCTAGAACAGCACGGACATGAAGGTGCCCGCCTGGGTGAATCCCACCCGGCGGTAGGCGGCGCGGGCCGGCGCGTTGTAGTCGTTGACGTACAGGGTGACCACGGGCGCGAGCGTGGCCAGGGCGGCCTGCACGACCGCCGCCATGCCGTGCACCGCATGACCCCGGCCGCGCGCCTCGGGCGGCACCCATACGCCCTGGACCTGGCAGGCCAGCGGTGTCACCGCGCCGATCTCGGCCTTGAACAAGCACCTGGCCGTTCTCGATCCGCGCGAAGGAGCGGCCCGCCCGGATCAGCTCGCCGACCCGGGCCCGGTAGGCGGCGCCGCCATCAGGGCCGATCGGGGAAACTCCGACCTCCTCGGTGAACATGGCGACGCAGGCCGGCAGCATCAGGTCCAGCTGGTCGGGCCGGACCTGGCGGACCGCCGCGTCGGGCTCGGCCTGCGGCGGGCCGGAGATGGTCAGCACCGGCTGGGCGGCGCGCACCTCGCGCGGCCGCCCCCAGGCTGGCTCCAGCACGCTCCACAGCGGCGTCACCACGTCCGCGGGCCCGACAATCGACGAGCACCGCCGCCCGTGCATCCGGACCCGCTCGGCGAATGCGGAAATGGCGTCGGGCGTCGCCTGAACCGGTACCAGGTTGGCGCCGGAATAGCACAGCGAGGTGAGCTGGCCGGACTCGTAATATCCCCAGACCTGCGCGCCGAGCCGGCGCGGATCCAGGCCCGCATTCCTGATCCGGGCACTGACGAAGACATTACTGACCGCATCGCGGTCGCAAATGGCGAGCACCTCGTCGCGATCGTGATCTGTCATCAGGCGGAGCGAGGTGGACCGCCACGCCCTGGTGCGCAGCACCTCTCCAGCGTAACGGCAGTTCGCGCTGCCGCGGTGCGGCCCCCGCAGGATTGCCCCAACCGGGCTCACGCGCCACCGGCGGCGGCCCGGGCCGCGGCCCGGGCCCGGTTGGCGGCCCGCGGCACGGCTGCTTACGGCGTCGGCAGCGGCCCGGCCGGGCAGCGGCGCACTGACCGGGCCCGTCCCGGCGGGCAGCGCCCCGGTGGCCAGGTACCGGTTGAGGTAGCCGTTGACGCAGCTGTTGGGCGGGCTGCGCCAGCGACTGGCCGTGGTTGCCGCCGCCGGTGACCACGACCATGCGCGCGCTGGGCAGTGCCCGCCGGGCCGCCAGGGCGCCGGCGTAGGGGGTCGCGCCGTCCTTGGTGCCCTGCAGCATCAGGATGCCGGGCAGGCCGCTGGCGCCGATCTTCATCGGCTGCTGCGGCCCGTGCACGGGCCAGAACGCGCAGGCGGCATTGAACCAGGTGTTGTCCCAGGCCTCGTAGGGCGCGGTCCGGTAGATCTTGCGCGCGTCGGCGTCCCAGCGCGCCCACGACCGGGGCCAGGCCGCGTCGCTGCACTCCACCGCGTTGTAGACGGCGAACTCGTTCTCGTTCTGCACGCCCACCTGCTGGTAAGCCTGCAGCAGCGGCCCGGCGTCCCCCTGGTGCCGGTAGGCCGCCAGCGCCGCGGCCAGGGCCGGCCAGTACTGGTCGTTGTAACCGCCGGCCAGGAAGGTGTCGTCGAACTCGTCCGGGCCGACCACCGGCCCCGACGAATCCGTGATCGGGTGAGCGGCCAGGATCTGCGCGGGCAGCGTGCCAGGACTGGCTGACCGCCGCGGCGGTGGCACCCAGCCGGTAGGTGCTGTCGTAGCGGGCCGCCCAGGCGAAGAAGGCCCCGATCCGGCCCTGGAAGGCGTAGTCCTGGCTGCAGGTTGTCGGCGTACCAGACGCCGGCCGGGTCCACGGTGCTGTCCAGCACCATGCGCCGCACCCGGCCGGGGAACATGGTGGCGTAGACCTGGCCCGATGTAGGTGCCGTAGGAGAAGGCGAAGTAGCTGATCTGCCGCTGGCCGAGCGCGGCCCGGATGGAGTCCAGGTCACGGGCAATGTCGCGGGTGGTCATGTAGGGCAGCAGCCAGCCGTACCGGCGCTGGCAGTCAGCCGCGTAGCCGCGGGCCCGGCTGACCAGTGCCCGCTCGGCCGCCTTGCTGGCCGGGATGTAGTCGGGCCGCGGCCGGGCGAAGAAGCCAGGGTCGCAGTGCAGCGCCGGGACCGAGGCGCCCGGTGCCCCGGGTGTCGAAGCCGATGATGTCGTAATCCGCGGCTACCGCCGGGTCCAGGCCCTGGCCGACATTGGCGGCCATGCTCCGGCCGGGGCCGCCCGGCCCGCCGGGGTTGACCAGCAGCACGCCCTGCCGCTGGCTCGGCGGCGCGGTGGCGGGCAGCCGGGTCAGCGCCAGGGTGATCTTCCGGCCGCCGGGCCGGGCGTAGTTCAGCGGCACCCGCAGGCTGGCGCACTGCAGCCGCGGGGCCACCTGGTCACATGACCGCCACACCAGGGCCGGGGCAGTGCCGCCCGCGCGCGAGCCACCGGGACTGCCCCCGGTGGTGCCGGAGCTGGCCGAACTGGCGGCTCCCCCGCCGGAGCCGCTGCTGCACCCGGCGGCGAGCAGGGCCAGGGCCAGGCCGCACCCGGCGATGGCGGCCAGCGTCTTGTTCATCCCCGTCATCCTGCCCCATCCGGGCCGCCGCGCCAGCCCCGGTCCGGGCCGGCGCGGCGGGTGGCGGTCAGACCTGGACGAACTCGATGCCGGCGAGCTGGCAGAACACCTTCCAGTCGGCCGCGTGGTGACCGAGGTTCATCACCTCATGGTGCGGGCCGCCCGCGCTGAGCCATCCGTTCAGGCAGGCCTTCAGCCCGGATGCGGGGCGGAACTGACCGTAGGGCATCTCCAGGGCCGGCAGTTCCTGGCTGTCCAGGTTCTCGCCCTCGGCGACCACCAGCCGGAACCGCTCGCCCTCCAGGGACACCAGGGTGGCCAGCGTGGCCGGGCCAGGCTGGTACTGGAACAGGAAGGTCGGCGGGTCCTCCAGGCGGCCGATGCCGAGCGGCCGCTTGATCAGCTTGACCGGGCGGTCGGTGCGGGCGATCTTCCAGTTGCCCTCGCCCATGTGGCTCATCAGCACCGAGTCGGACGGGAAGTCCATGGCGTACATCTCGGTGAAGTGCGCGTCGCCGATCAGCGTGTGCCCGGCCGAGACCAGGCAGGCGGTGAGCACGTCCCCCTCGGCCGCGTACCCGTAGCCCTGGGCCATCAGCGTGGACGCAGCGGCCAGCGGCAGCCGGCTGAACCGGCCGTCCTCGCCGATCGCGTCGAAGTGCGCGGTGTAGGCGCCGAATCCGCGGTCGTCCAGGATCGTCTTGATCGCCACCTGCATCCGGGCATGGTCCTCGCGCTCGACGGCCGACAGCCGCGGGTCGATCTCGAAGCTGGCGTCCTCGGCGGCGATGACGTCAGCGACCTGCGCGCCGGTGACCGCCTGCATGCCCCGGTACATGTCGCCGGGGGCGACGGCGAGGATCTCCGGGCCGAGCGACCGGATCAGCGCGCTCTCGTCGACCCGGATGTCGCCCATGTCGTTCATCGCGTAGCCGAAGATCGCCACCTTCAGCGACCGCCACGCGGTGACCGCCGCGGCCGCCCGGGCCCAGCGGCCGACGTCGGCGCGGAACTACTCGGACTTCCAGTCGTCGGTCAGCACGTGGAACCGGCGGCCGGCCCGGACCATCGCGTTCGCGGTGTCCTGCGCGCCGTGCACGCCCTGGTTGTAGGTCATGTCGGCCATGTCCCAGGCAGGCGTGACGCTCGGCTCGGGCTGGATGTTGGCCAGGCAGATCGGCAGCCGGGACTCCGACAGCAGCCGGGCCACCCGCATAGCCGGGCCGTAGGTGAGCATCACCACCAGGACGCCGTCCAGCCCGGCGTGCTCGAACTCGCGCATCGCCCGCTCGGCGTCCTCGCGGTACTTGACCGGCTCCGACGGGATGAACTCGCCGACATCGGCCAGCTGCGCGGCCAGCTCGGCGGCGTAGCCCGCCTGGCGGCTCGCGATGCCGGGGATCATGTCGTCGTACAGGTCCTGCATGATGCCGAGGATTCCGATGCGGGGCTTGCGGTCGGTCATCACTTCTCCTCAGTGCGGGCCAGTGGCCGGGGGGCAGTAGGGCGGTCGTGGGCAGCGGGACGGCAGGAAAGCAGCGGGGCGGACGACGGGGGCGGGTGACAAGGACGGGCCGACGGGGCGGGTGACAAGGACGGGCAAGGACGGGAGCCGGAACGGGGCACGGGGGTCAGCTGGCTCGCAGGCGGCCGGAGTCGCCGGGCAGCGGCCCGGCCGAGCCGGGGTCCCGCGCTCGGCCTGCCGTCCTCACCGCTGGCCGTAGACCTGGGTGTAGCGCTGGTGCAGCTCGTCCACGTCAGCGGGATCGAGCGGGGTCAGCGGGCCGAGGGCGCGGGCGATGGACACGGTCCTGGCCACGTCCTCGCACATGACCGCGGCCTTGACCGCGTCCCGCGCGGTCGGCCCGATGGTGAACACGCCGTGGCTGCGCATCAGCACCGCCGGGGAGCGGTGCCCGGCCAGCGTGCCCACGATGCCGCGGCCGATCTCCTCGCCGCCGATCAGCGCGAACGGGCCGAGCGGGATCTCGCCGCCGAACTCGTCAGCCATCGCCGTGAGCACGCACGGGATCGGCTCGCCGACGGCCGCCCAGGCGGTCGCGTAGCCCGAGTGCGTGTGCACCACGCCGCTCACCTCCGGCATATGCCGGTACACGTAAGCGTGCGATCCGGTGTCGCTCGACGGGCTCAGCGGGCCGCCGGTAACCTGCCCGTCCAGGTCGCAGACCACCATGTTCTCGGGGGTGAGGTCGGGGTAGGTGACGCCGCTGGGCTTGATCACCATCAGCTCGGTGCCGGGCACCCGGGCGGACATGTTGCCGGCCGTCCAGGCCACCAGGTTGTTGGTGACGAGCTCGGCGTGCAGGGCGCAGACCTCGGCTCGGGTGCGGGCGACCGCCTCGCTGAGGCGTCGCGCTGGCCGCAGGGCTGGTGGGCACGGTCAGGTCCTCTCCTGGCCGCCGGCGGGCACGCTGGCCGGGGCGGCACCGTCGGGGGCGGCACGGTCAGGGACGCCGTGGTCAGCAGCGGCGGCGTCGGGGGCGGCAGTATCGGGGCCCGCAGCATCGGTGGCGGTCGTCGCGGCGGCCGGTCCCGACGGGGAGCTGCCCGCTTCCGGATTGGCCGCGGCGGCCAGGACGCGGTCGCGGATGGCGCGCAGCCGGTGCATGACCTCGTTGGCGCCGCGGCCGAAGTAGTCGTGCAGCCGCACGTACTCCGCGTACAGCTCGTCGTAGATGCCGGCGCTGGCGGCGTCGGGGGTGAACACGGCCTCGCGCTTGCCGCCCATCGCGGCCGCCGCGGCCGGCACGTCGGGGTAGGCGCCCGCGGCGACGGCCGCGTGGATCGCCGAGCCCAGCGCCGGGCCCTGGTCGGAGACGATCAGGCTGAGCGGCCGGCGCAGCACGTCGGCGTAGACCTGCATGACGAACGGGTCCTTGAGCAGTCCGCCGGCGACGACCAGCTCGGTCACCGGCACGCCGGAGGACTCCAGGGCGTCGATGATGACCCGGGTGCCGAACGCGGTGGACTCCACCAGCGCGCGGTAGATGTCGGGCGCGCGGGTGGCCAGGGTGGGGCCGACCAGGGCGCCGGACAGGTAGTGGTCGACCAGGACCGAGCGGTTGCCGCTCAGCCAGTCCAGCGCGATCAGGCCGTGCGCGCCGGCGGGCTGAGCGGCGGCGTCGCGGGACAGCAGCTCGAACAGGCTGATGCCGCGCCGGGCCGCCTCCTCGGTGTAAGCCGCCGGGACGGCGTGCTCGGCGAACCAGGCGAAGATGTCGCCGACGCCGCTCTGCCCGGCCTCGTATCCCCACAGCCCGGCCACGATGCCGCCGTCCACGGCTCCGCACATGCCGGGAACCTCGGCCAGCTCGGGGGCGCTCATGACGTGGCAGGTCGAGGTGCCCATGATGGCGACCAGCTGGCCGGGCGCGATGGCGTTGGCGGCGGGCGGGGTGACGTGCGCGTCGACGTTGCCGACCGCGACGGCGATGCCCTCGGGCAGGCCGGTCCAGCCGGCCGCCTGCGCGGTGAGGCCGCCGGGCCAGCGTGCCGAGCTGGGCTACCGGATGGGCCAGCTTGTCGTCGGCAAAGGAGGCGAAGTCCGGGTTCAGCGCGGCGAGGAACTCGCGCGACGGGTAGTGCCCGTTCTGGTAGATGCCCTTGTAGCCGGCGGTGCAGGCGTTGCGTGTCTCGGCCCCGCACAGCTGCCAGATGATCCAGTCGGCGGCCTCGATCCAGCGGTCGGCCCGCCGGTAGATGTCCGGGTCCTCCTCCAGCAGCTGCAGGCCCTTGGCGAACTGCCACTCCGAGGAGATTTTCCCGCCGTAGCGGGCCAGCCATGGCTCGCCGCGCTCGGCGGCCAGCGCGTTGATCCGATCGGCGTGCGGCTGGGCGGCGTGGTGCTTCCACAGCTTGACGTAGGCATGCGGGCGCCCGGCCAGGTCGGGCAGCTGGCACAGCGGGGTCCCGTCCGCCAGGGCGGGCAGCACGGTGCACGCGGTGAAGTCCGTGCCGATGCCGATCACCCGCGCGGGGTCGATGCCGGCCGCGGCGACGGCGGCCGGGACGGCGGTGCGCAGCACGTCGACGTAGTCCCCCGGGTCCTGCAGGGCCCAGTCGGGGGGCAGCGGCTCGCCGCTGGCGGCCAGCGTCTCGTCCATCACGCCGTGGGCGTACTCGTGCATGGCGGTGCCGAGCTCGGCGCCGTCGCGCACCCGGACCACCAGCGCCCGCCCGGACAGGGTGCCGTAGTCGACGCCGACCACGCACGCGTCGTTGTTAGCGCTCACACTCATGAGCCGACCTTATCTGGTATTCGGGCACATTCCTGGCAGTCTGCCAGGCGCGGCGGCCGTTGCGAAGTACCGGGTCAGCTGCGCGGGCCCGGGCCGGGATGGCCGGAACCGGGCCTGCCGCCAGGGCGGGGCCGGCCGGGCCGGGATGGCCGGAACAGGCTTGCGGCCGGGGCGGCGCCGACTGCCGGGGCTGAGGTACCGCGGGCACCTGCGAGCACGCTCGCCGCCGCCCGCGGTCAGCCCGCCTCTTGCTGTTATCAGTCGTCTCCACCGCTGCCCGCGTCCCGCGGCGGCGCGGCGCTGGCCCGGACGATCAGCTCGGTGCCGACCGGCGGCTGCGGGCTGTCGGCGCGGGCGCCGCCGATCTTGGCCACCAGCAGCCGCAGGGCCCGGCTGCCCAGCTCGTTGAAGTCCTGCCGGACGGTGGTCAGCGAGGGCCGGAAGAACTCGGCCTCGGGGATGTCGTCGAACCCCACGACGCTGACGTCATCAGGAACCGCCCGCCCGGCCTCGGTCATCGCCCGCAGCACGCCCAGCGCCATCTGGTCGTTGGCGCACAGCACGGCGGTGACCTCGGGCCTGGCCGCCAGCGCGAGCCCGGCCTGGTACCCCGAGCGCGATGACCAGTCGCCGGTGATGACCGGCGGCGGCGCGATCCCGGCGACGGCCAGCGCGGACCGCCACCCGGCCTCCCGCTCCTGCCCGTCCATGCTGGTCTGCGGGCCGCCGACGAAGTGCACGCCGGGGTGCCCCAGGCTCAGCAGGTACTGCGCCGCCGACCGGGCGCCGGCCGCGTTGTCGACGGCCACCGAGGCCATCGGGGCGCTGGTCCCGCAGCCGATCGCCACCAGCGGCACCTCGGCCGGCATCCCGCCGAGGGCCGCCACCGCCGAGGTGCTGGGCGCGATGACGATGATGCCCTCGACGCCCTGGCCGAGCAGCCGCTCGACGGCGTCGCGGGCCGAGCCGTGATCCAGCGCCGGCAGGCTGGCGATGGAGACGAAGTAGGTGCCGGCCGCGGCCTGCTCGATGCCGTACAGCATCGACGCGGGGCCGACCAGGTCGGTGTCGCAGCTGATCACGCCGAGCGTGTGCGTGCGGCGGGTGACCAGCGTGCGGGCGGCTGCGTTGGGCCGGTAGGCCAGCTTGCTGATCGCGGCGAGCACGCTCTCGCGGGTCTGCGGGCGGACGTGCGGATGGTCATTGACGACCCGGGAGACGGTCTGATGGGACACCCCGGCCAGCCGGGCCACGTCGGCCATCACCGGCCGCCGCGCCGCGGGCTGCCCCGTCGCCGGGCGCATGGCCGAGCCACCCGCTGACGAAGCCATGCGAACGCTCCTCTCACCAGCAGGCGCAAACCGTACTGGTGTGACCATGTTCGCATACGCGTCCCGGTCCCGGTCCGGCCGCCGGCGCGCCCAGCGCGGGCGCCGGCACCAGGGCGGCAGCGGCCCGGCCCGGGCGTCAGGGAGCCGGCAGTGCGCCGCCGCTGTTCTCGCGCTGGCGGGCTTCCAGGGCGGCCCGGTACTCCGCGACCACCATCTCGGTCAGCTCCTCCACCGAGGTGTCCGAGCTGGGCTTGTCGAAGGTGATCTCGCCGTGCTGCAGCAGGTTGACGCGGTCGCAGACCTCCAGCACCTGGGCGTAGTTGTGCGCGATGATGATCATCGACACGTCGCCGCGCTCTTTCAGGTCGCTTGACCAGGCCCAGGATCAGCGCGCCTTCCTTGGCGCCCATGGCCGCCAGCGGCTCGTCCAGGAGCAGGATCTTGGCGTCGGTAGTAGACCGAGCGGGCCACGGCGATGCCCTGCCGCTGGCCGCCGGACAGCTTGGCCACCTCCACGTCGACCGAGGGGATGCGGACGCCCATGTCGGCCAGGTGCTCGCGGGCCAGCCGGCGCATCTTCCGGTTGTTGAGCAGGGACCCCCGCCGGTACTCCCGGTTGAGGTACATGTTGTGGAACACGCTCAGCTCATTGACCAGGGCCAGGTCCTGGTAGACCACGTCAATGCCGAGGGAGCGGGCGTGGTCGACCGACTTGAAGGTGACCTCCTCGCCGCGCAGCAGGATCCGGCCGGAGTCCGGCGGCTGGAAGCCGCACAGGATCTTCAGCAGCGTGGACTTGCCCGCGCCGTTGTCGCCGATCAGCCCGAGCACCTCGCCGGGTGCCAGCCGCAGGTTGATGTCGGTCAGGGCGGTCACGGCGCCGAATGACTTGCTGATGTGCTCAGCCTGCAGGACGTCGCCGCCCTGGCTCCCGGCCGCCGGGGCCGCCGACTGGCTCGCGTCAGCGCTCATCAGGATCGTCCTGCCCTTCGCAGCCGGGTGAGGTAGACGTTGGCGATCATGGCGGCCAGGATCGCGACGCCCAGGATGATGAAGTACGGGTCCGCGGAGATGCCCAGCAGGTTGAAGCCGTTCTGCAGGATGGCCAGGGTCAGCATGCCCAGGAACGCGCCGGCCACCGTGCCCGAGCCGCCGGCCAGGGCCGTGCCGCCGATGACCGCGGCGGCGACGGCGTAGAACATCGGCGTGTAACCGCCCGCGCTGGGATCGATGGTGTTGGTGCGGAAGGCCTCCAGGATGCCCGCCACGGCGCCCAGGGTAGCAGGTCCACATGAAGTTGCCGATCTTGACCTTGGCGACGCTGATGCCGGCCTCACTGGCGCCGACCAGGTTGCCGCCCGCCGCGATGGTGTGCAGGCCCCAGCGGGTCCGGGTCAGCACGACGTGGAAGATCGCCACCAGCACGACGCCCAGATGATCTCCGACCAGGCGTAGCCGCCGAACCACTTGCCCAGGCTCAGGGCGTTCTCCGGCAGAGTCTTCTCCTGGGCCTGCGAGGTGGTCAGCATGAAGCCGAAGATCACGAACGAGGTGCCCAGGGTGGCGATGAAGGACGGCACCTTCAGCCGCACCACCAGCAGGCCGTTGATCGCCCCGATGACCGTGCCGCAGGCGATCGCCGCGATGATGGCCAGGATCACCGGGAAGCCGTAGTAGGCGGTGAAGAAGTACATCAGGAACGGCGACAGCGTCCAGACGTAGCCGACCGACAGGTCGATCTCGCCGCAGACCAGCAGCAGCACCTCGCCGATCGCGATGATCGCGTAGGGCGCTGTGGCCTGCGAGACGTTGATGAAGTTGAGCTTGGTGAAGAACGACGCGCTCGCCGAACTGACGAAGCCGAAGTACAAGATCAGCACCACGGCGACGATGAGCACGCTGGCCTCGCGCTGGCGCAGGAAGGCGGCGCCGTAGCGGCGGAGCAGGGCTTGCATGCCGCCCGAGCCCGGGCCGCCGCCGGGGCCGGAGACCGTCCCGGCGCTTCGCTGAGCTGTGTCGCTCACGTCCGTAGTCCGTTCTGTGTCATCTGCCTGGTTAGCAACCTACCCGTCACCAGATGTCCGGAGAAGGACGCCCGGAAGACGGGAGCGCGCAGCGCCGGCCGGCGGGTCCAGCCATGAAACCCGCCGGGCGGCGGCGCCGCGCGCAGTACCGGATCAGGTGCTGATCGGCCCGGTCTGCTGGACGTACTTCTGTGCCGTGGTCGAGCCCTCGAACCGGGTCTGGGGCGAGGTGTAGGGGTCGGCGTTGCCCTTGGTCACGAACTTCAGCCCGGTGTCGGTCTCCGGCGGGGAGACCAGGCCGCCCGACAGCTTGAACAGGTACAGGTACAGCGTCGGCAGGAAGCCCTGCAGGTACGGCGACTGGTCGATGGTGAAGCCGAGCTGGCCGGCCTTGATCGCCGTCAGCGTGGCCGGCTCCAGGTCGAAGCCGCCCGAGGCTATCTTGCTGGTCAGGTTGTACTTGGCCAGCGCCGGGCCGAGCACGGCGGTGGAGCCGCCGTCCACGGCGAACACGCCCTGCAGCTTGCTGCCCTGGCCCTGCAGGAACTGCGGGATGCTGTTGGCCTCCTGACTCTGCGCCGCGCCGCTGTTGAACCCGGACGTGTGCAGGATCTTCAGGCCCTTGCCGGCGGCCAGGATCGCGGCGTTGGCGCCGTCCAGCCGCGGCTGGATGTTCAGCGAGCCGGGCTGGGCGATGATCCCGCAGGCGGTGCCGCCGTGCGGCATGGCCGCGGCGATCCGCGCGCCGACCTGCTGGCCCGAGACATACAGCTCCTGGCCAACGTAGGCCAGGCCGTTAGTCGGGCTGTTGGTCGCGCCGTTGGCGTTGTAGGTGACGACCGGGATGCCGGCCTTCAGCGCGTTGTCGATCGGCGAGGTAAACGCGGTCGCTGACACCACCGTGGTGGCGATGCCCGCCGACTTCGCGGCGACGGCCGAGTTGAAGGAGGTCAGCATGGTGGGCACGGTGGGCTGGGTAGAGCTGGCCCCGGTCCACGCAGGCGTCGGGATGCCGAGCAGCGCGGCGCAGTCCTGGAAGCCGTACTGGGTCGGCGTGAAGAACGAGTTGTCGGTGACGTGGTTCACGAACGTGAACTTCCACTTGGGAACCGTGGGGAAGTCCCCGGCCGCGTCCTTGGCCGACGGCGAGCCGCTGCTGCCGCTAGCGCTGGAACCGCACGCAGCGAGCAGGGCTGACGCCGCGGCCGTCGCGCTGACGAGTCCGGTGCCCTGGAGGAGGCGCCGGCGAGTCGGCCCGTCCTTCATGTTGAGCGTTTGGATCGCCTCATCGACCTTAGGGTCGATTTTGCCCATCGCTGACCTCCGGGATGTAGTGGGATGAGCACCCGTTTCCACCAGCTCCGGGGCCGCCGGGCGAAGCGGTCTGGACAGGCCGCCGTGGCCTTGCCATTGGGCGGTCACCCCCAGCCGTTCCGGTTCCTGGCGTTCCCGTCGCGTCGTGGCCATTCCTGTCGCCTAACTGCTGGTTGCGGGCTCAGCCGAGCCGCACGCAGGCTGCGCCGCCGACTGGTCCGGTGCGCGCCGGAGCGCGCCTGGCCGAGCGACCGCCCGCCCCATTGTGAGCGCTCACATCTGGTCAGCGATGCATGTTAGACGCCACAAGCTAGAACAGGCACAGATGGCACGTCAATAACAAATTCTCACAGATACGAAGATGTGATTCGAAGTCATCCTCTGGGTGCCGACTGCGTCCCGGATCTGCCAGACGACAATCATGACGCCGTGACCTGCGCATTTCCGGACAGCAAAGCATTTCCGCAGCAGCAAAAAGCCCGCCGGCGGAGCGGCGGGCTTTTGCTCTCGGCGGGCAGCCGCTGACTAGCCCTCAGCGGGCTCCATCTCGGCGGCCAGCTTCATGGCCTCCTCGATCAGCGTCTCCACGATCTGGGATTCCGGCACGGTCTTGATGACCTCGCCGCGGACGAAGATCTGGCCCTTGCCATTGCCGGAGGCGACGCCGAGGTCGGCCTCGCGGGCCTCGCCGGGGCCGTTCACGACGCAGCCCATCACCGCGACGCGCAGCGGCACGTCCATCCCGTCCAGCGCCGCGGTGACCTCGTCGGCCAGCTTGTAGACATCCACCTGGGCGCGGCCGCACGACGGGCAGGACACGATCTCCAGGCCCCGCTCGCGCATGCCCAGCGACTCCAGGATCGCAATGCCGACCTTCACTTCCTCGACCGGCGGGGCCGACAGCGAGACCCGGATGGTGTCACCGATGCCCTCGGCCAGCAGCGCGCCGAAAGCGACCGCCGACTTGACCGTGCCCTGGAAGGTCGGGCCCGCCTCGGTGACGCCCAGGTGCAGCGGGTAGTCACAGCGCTGGGCCAGCAGCCGGTAAGCGTTGATCATCACGACCGGGTCGTGGTGCTTGACCGAGATCTTGATGTCGGTGAAGCCATGCTCCTCGAACAGCGAGCACTCCCACAGCGCCGACTCCACCAGCGCCTCGGCGGTGGCCTTGCCGTACTTGGCCAGCAGCCGCTTGTCCAGGGACCCGGCGTTGACCCCGATCCGGATCGGGGTCCCGGCCGCCGAGGCGGCCCGGGCGATCTCGCCGACCTTGTCGTCGAAAGCCTTGATATTGCCGGGATTGACCCGCACCGCCGCGCAGCCGGCATCGATCGCCGCGAAGACATACTTCGGCTGGAAGTGGATGTCGGCGATCACCGGGATCTGTGACTTGCTGGCGATGGCCGGCAGCGCATCGGCGTCGTCCTGGGACGGCACCGCCACCCGGACGATCTGGCAGCCCGGCCGCGGTCAGCTCGGCGATCTGCTGCAGCGTGGCGTTCACATCGGCAGTCAGCGTGGTGGTCATCGACTGCACCGACACCGGCGCACCGCCGCCCACGGGCACGGCGTGGCTGCCCTTGCCCACCATGATCTGCCGGGAGGTGCGGCGCGCCGCCAGCGGCTCCGGCGGAAGCTCGGGAATCCCTAGGTCAACAGTCATCTGTGCAATCGCCTCACTGAGTCAGGTGAACCGGGTTGACGATGTCCGCCAGGATAAGGACGAGACCGAGCCCGACGAGCAGGGCGAACACGCCCACGCTCACCGGGATCAGCTTCTGCATGTCTACCAGGCCCGGATCCGGGCGGCCGCGCAGCCTGGCCAGCCAGGCCCGCATCCGCTCATAGATCACGATAGCGAGGTGCCCGCCGTCCAGCGGCAGCAGCGGTAGCAGGTTGAACGCGCCGACGAAGATATTCAGCGAGATGATGATCAGCAGCAGGGATCGAGACCGTGAACTGCCAGCCGCCGCCGGCCTGCGACCACCTGGCCGGCGTCATCGGCGGCGCCGAAGATGCTGCTGACGTCGCCGCCCGCGGTCTTGCGCGCGGTCCGTTCGAGAACAGGTCGGGCAGCGCCGACGGGCAGCTTGGACGCCGCCTGCGCCGACAAGACCATGACCTCGCCGAAGGTCCGAGCCGGCGTAGGCGACCCCGCTGACCGGGCCGACGCGCTGGAACAGCTGAGCGCTCGATGCCCAGGTAGGAGCCCTTGCCGCCCGCCAATCGCGCCGGGCGTGACCTGCAGGGTCACCTGGCGCCCGTCCCGGTCCACCACGACGGGCATCGGCTGGCCGACGGGCTGGGCCCGGATCACGTCGCCGAGCTGCGTCCAGTTGCTGACCGGGTGGCCCGCGATGGACATGACCTTGTCGCCGGCCTGGAACCCGGCCCGCCCGGCCGGGGAGGCGGCGGCGCCCGGCCCGCAGGTACTCGTGTCCAGTGCCTTGAGCGTACTGGCCGGCAGGCACTTGCTGATCGACGCCGACCGTGGTGCTGTTCGGCACGCCGATGCCGACGGCCAGGATGAACAGCAGCACGAAGGCCAGCGCGAAGTGCATGAAGGAGCCGGCCACCAGCACGATGGCCCGCTGCCAGCCGGGCTGGCGGCGGAACGAGCGCGCCTCGTCGGCCGGGTCCACCTCTTCCAGCGCGGTCATCCCGGTGATCTTCACGAAGCCGCCGAGCGGCAGCGCCTTGACCCCGTACTCGGTCTCGCCGCGCTGCCGGGAGAACAGCGTCTGGCCGAAGCCCACGAAGAACTGGGTGACCTTCATGTGGAACTTCTTGGCCGTCACGAAGTGCCCGAACTCGTGCAGCATGACCGAGACCAGCAGCGCGAGAACGAAGATCACCACGCCGAGCACGAAGCTCATCCGGACGTCTCTCCCGTCTGCGGTCCGCCTGCCCGGCCCGGCGAGCCGGGCGGCCCGGCGGGCACCGTCGTGCTCCGCTCCCCGGACGCAGCATGCCCGCGCTGCCCGGTAACTACTGCCCCGTCAATGCATCACGCCGGGCCGGTCAGCTCGCGGGCCCGGCTACGGGCCCACTGGTCGGCGGCCAGGATCTCCGCTACCACGGTCACCTCGCCGGAGCTGGCGCCGTCATGCTCTGAGACTACCTGGGCGACAGTATCGACGATTCCGGTGAACGGTATCCGGCCGGCCAGGAACGCGGCGACGCATTCCTCGTTGGCGGCGTTGTAGGCGGCCGGGACGGTCCCGCCAGCCCGGCCCGCGGCCCGGGCCAGCGCCACCGCCGGGAAGGCCGCCTCGTCCAGCGGCTCGAATGTCCAGGTATGCGGCACCGACCAGTCGACCGGCGCCGCCGGCTCCGGCCACCCGCTCCGGCCAGCCCAGGGCCAGCGCGATCGGGATCCGCATGTCCGGCGGGCTGGCCATGGCGACGGTGGCGCCGTCGGTGAACTCGACCATGGAGTGCACCACGGACTGGCGGTGCACGACGACCTCGATCCGGTCGAAGCCGATGCCGAACAGCAGGTGCGCCTCGATCAGCTCCAGGCCCTTGTTCACCAGGGTGGCGGAGTTCACCGTGATGACCGGGCCCATGTTCCAGGTCGGGTGGGCCAGCGCCTGCTCAGGAGTGACCTGCGGCCAGCTCCGCCCGGCTCGCGGTGCAGGAACGGCCCGCCGCTGGCGGTCAGCACCAGCTGGCGCACCTCGCCGCGCGGCGCCCGCCGCGCAGGCACTGCGCGATCGTGGAGTGCTCGGAGTCGACCGGCACGATCTGGCCGGGCGCGGCCCGGCCCGCGACCAGCTGGCCGCCCATGATCAGGGACTCCTTGTTGGCCAGCGCCAGCACCCGGCCGGCGTCCAGCGCGGCCAGCGTGGCGGCCAGCCCGGCGGCCCCGGTGACCGCGTTCAGCACCACGTCGCAGGGCCAGGTGGCCATCTCCGCCACAGCGTCGGCCCCGGCCAGGACCTTGGGCACCGGCCGGCCTGCCCGGCCGGTGCTGGCCGGCCGGGCGGCCGGGTCCGCGGCGGCCGCGGCAGCCAGGGCCTGCTGGACGGCGGGCGCGGCCGCCTCGCTGGCTCACCGCGACGACCTCGACGCCGAGCTCCAGGGCCTGGCGGGCCAGCAGCTCCGGGTTGCCGCCGCCGGCGGCCAGCCCGGTCAGCCGGAACCGGCCCGGATTGCGCCGGACGATGTCAGCGGCCTGGGTGCCGATGGACCCGGTCGAGCCGAGCAGGACGACCTCACGTGGCGGGGCAGCGGCCCGGGCGTCTTCCATCCGGCTATTGTCCCCCGGCGGTGCCCGGATGTCCCCGGCGGCCACGGCCAGCTGCGGCCGGCGCTAGCGTGACAACGTGACTGATCCGCACCCGCGCCCCCGCTCACGCCCCGTCCGGAGCCGGCGCCCCGCCGCGGGCCGGCGCAGGTAGCCGCCGCTGCCCGGGGCCGGGCTACCCCGCCGTCGGCATCCCCGGCATCCGCCGCTGCCCGTCGCCGGGCTGCCCCGCCGACAGCTTCCCCGGTACCCGCCGCTGCCCGGCGCCTGGCTACCCCGCCGCGAACGTCCCCGGCATCCGCGGCTGCCCGGGGCCGGGCCAGTCCGGCGGCCGGGCATGACCGCCGTGACCGCCGCCGGCGGCGCGATCAGCTGGCGCGACCTGCCCGCCGCCCAGCAGCCGGACTGGCCCGACGCGGGTCAGCTGGCCGCTGTCACCGCCGAGCTGGCCGGCCTGCCGCCGCTGGTCTTCGCCGGCGAGTGCGACCAGCTGAAGGACCGGCTGGCCGCGGTGGCCCGCGGCGAGGCATTCGTGCTGCAGGGCGGCGACTGCGCCGAGACGTTCGCCGGCGTCCACCGCCGAGGCGGTCCGCGCCAAGCTGCAGACCGTGCTGCAGATGGCCGTCGTGCTCACCTACGGCGGCAGCGTCCCGGTGGTCAAGATCGGCCGGATGGCCGGGCAGTTCGCCAAGCCGCGGTCCAGCGGCAGCGAGGTCCGCGACGGCGTGACGCTGCCGGCCTACCGGGGCGACGCGGTCAACGGCCTGGAGTTCACCGCGGCGGCCCGGCGGCCCGATCCGGGCCGCCTGCTGCGCGCCTACCACTGCGCGGCCGTGACCCTGAACCTGTGCCGGGCCTTCACCACCGGCGGCTACGCCGACCTGCACCAGGTCCACGCGTGGAACCAGGACTTCGTCCGGGCCAGCCCGTCCGGGCAGCGCTACGAGCGGCTGGCGGGCGAGATCGACCGGGCGCTGGCCTTCATGCGGGCCTGCGGCAGCGATCCCGACGAGCTGCGGACCGTCGAGCTGTACTCCAGCCACGAGGCACTGCTGCTGCCGTATGAGAGGCGCTGACCCGGACCGACGCGCGCACGCGGCGCCGCCTACGACCTGTCGGCGCACTTCCTGTGGGTCGGCGAGCGGACCCGGGCGCTCGACGGCGCGCACGTGGCATTCGCGGCGGGCATCCGCAACCCGCTCGGGCTCAAGGTCGGGCCGGGCGATCACCCCGGCCGAGCTGACTCGCCCTGGTCCGGCGGCTCAGCCCGGACGGCGAGCCCGGACGGCTCACCCTGATCACCCGGCTGGGCGCGGGCCGGATCCGCGCGCTGCTGCCGCCGCTGGTCGAGGCGGTCCGCGCCGAGGGCATCCCGGTGGCCTGGGTGTGCGACCCGATGCACGGCAACACCTTCGAGGCGCCGGGCGGTTACAAGACGCGGCGGTTCGATGACGTGCTCAGCGAGGTCCAGGGCTTCTTCGAGGTGCACCGCCGCCTGGGCACCCACCCGGGCGGCATCCACATCGAGTTCACCGGCGACAACGTGACCGAGTGCGTGGGCGGCAGCTACGAGATCGCCGCCGGCGACCTGCACCAGCGCTACGAGACCGCCTGCGATCCGCGGCTGAACCGCAGCCAGGCGCTGGACCTGGCCTTCACCGTGGCGGAGAGCTACCGCGGCTAGCTACATTGCGCAGTTCCGGGCGGGCTGACATCAGGCCGGGAGCGGGGGCTCCCAGTCAGGCCGCAGCGGCATCCCGGATGTGCCCTGGCGGTCCAGCTTGACGGCGAGGACCTGGTGCAGCTGGATCTGGTTGCGGTCGAAGCCCAGCCGCGAGCCGGCCATGTACAGCCGCCACACCCGCGCGGTGCCCTCGCCGACCTCGGCGACCGCCTCGTCCCAGTGGTCGTCCAGGTTGGCGCACCAGCCGGCCAGCGTCTTGGCGTAGTGCTCGCGCAGGTTCTCCGAGTGCCGGACCTCGAAGCCAGTGTCGTGGATCAGCGAGGCCAGGTAGCCGGGACCCTCCAGCTCGCCGTCGGGGAACACGTACCGGTTGATGAACCCGTCCTTGACGTTGGCCGGGCCGGTGTTGTCCGGGCGGGTGATGCAGTGGTTGAGCAGCCGGCCCTGCGGGACTGCAGCTTGCTGTAGAGGAACGAGAAGTAGCCGGGCAGCTGCGGCCTTGCCGATGTGCTCGGTGAGCCCGATGGAGCTGACCGCGTCGAACCCGGTCTCGGGCACGTCCCGGTAGTCCATGTGGCGGACCTCGGCCAGGTCGCTCAGCCCGGCCTCCTTGATCGCCCGCTGCGCCCAGGACGCCTGCTGCTCGGACAGGGTCACGCCCAGGGCCTGGACGCCGAACTCGCGGGCCGCGTGCATCACCATGCCGCCCCAGCCGCAGCCGACGTCCAGCAGCCGCATGCCCGGCCGCAGCCCGAGCTTCCTGGCGACCAGGTCGAACTTGGCCGCCTGGGCCTGCTCCAGCGTCGCGTCCTCGCTCTGGTAGCACGCGCAGGTATAGGCCATCGACGGGCCGAGCACCCACTCGTAGAACGTGTTGGAGACGTCGTAGTGGTGCGAGATGGCGTTGGCGTCGCGGTCCTTGGAGTGCCGGCGGCCGAGCTGCCAGCGCCTGTTGACCCGGACCTCCTGCGGCGGCGGCTCGAGCCGCGGCACCAGCAGGCGCGGGCCGCCCAGGTCGTTGAGCAGCCGGATCCGCTCGGCCTAGCGTCGATCTCCAGGCGCTGGGCGCTGACCATCCGGCTCAGCGCCCCGTACATGTCGCCTTCCACGTCCAGGTGACCCGGAGACGTAGGCGCGGGCCAGCCCGAGCGCACCGGGCGCCTGAGCCAGGTAGGCCACGGCGGTCGGGGACTTGACGGTGATCCGCACCGGGGCGCCGCCGCTGCCGGCCTTGCTCCCGTCGTAGGCACGGAAGTCGACAGGGGCATCCGGTCCAGCGACCCTCTCGAATACCTCGGCCAGCGCCATGTTCAGCTACTCCTTCGCACTGTCATTGCCTTACTGACCGCGTACGCACTTGGCGTACAAGTCGGCCAGCCGCCCGTCTGGCGTCATAGTCGCGCTTCAGGTCGGCATACTCCGGGCCGTTGTAGCTTGGCCCAGAATTCCTCCGGCGAGTAGAACGAGGTCGAGTACAGGCCCTTGTGCCCGCCCAGGTCGCTGACCGCGTCCTCGATCTGCCGGTTGTAGAAGCCGGGCGCCGCGCCGGCGGCAGCGCCACCGTGCCCCAGAACCCGAAGTTGACATAGACCTGGCCTGGCCGCATCGGGTACAGCGGCCAGGTCCGCTCGCCGCGCAGCCGCAGCGGGCACAGCCACACCGGCGCTCATGCCGACCTGCGCCGGCGAAAAAGCGCAGGAAGTCCGCGCCGCGGTCGACCGGGATCTCCACGTCCTGGATGACGTCCTCGTTGCGCCGGCGCGCCGCGGCGGGCGTTCAGCATGGCGCTGAGGTGGTGCGGCCGGTCGAAGGCGACCAGCTTGCGGTACACGTCCGAGCGGCGGTAGCGGCGCGGCCACAGCGGCGGATCAGCGGCTGCTGCACCCCGAACGGGCGCGAGCACCAGAACCAGTCGGTGTCCCAGCGCCACAGGTAGTCCCGGATGGTCAGGAAGTCCTCGCGCGGGCCGCGCACGGACTGGTAGTAGATCTGCTCCCGCGTGTAGTCGCTGCGCCACGGCGCCGATCTCGCTGAACGCGCCGACGGTCAGGTACAGCTCGTCAAGGCTGAACATGGTGCCGTCGACGAAGTCGGCGCGATGCCCGTCGTAGCTGCCGTCGGCGGCGATCTGGGCGACCGCCGCCATGCAGTCCTCCGGGCTGAGCGAAGCGGAAGTGCCGCAGGTGCACGTACGGCGTGACCGGCTCCAGCTCGATGGTCAGCGACAGGGCGTAGCCCAGGGTGCCGTAGGAGTTGGGGAACCCGTGGTACAGCGCGTCGTGCTCCCCGCCGGGCGCGGCGGTGACGACCTGGCCGTCCCCGGTGAGGATCTCCATCTCCAGCACGGACTCGTGCGGCATGCCGCTGCGCAGCGAGGTCGACTCGATGCCCAGGCCGCTGACCGCGCCGCCCAGGGTGATCGTCTTGAGCTGCGGGACGACCAGCGGCATCAGGCCGTGCGCGAGCGTGGCGTCGGCCAGGTGCTCGTAGGTGGTCATGCCGCCGACGACCGCCGTCCGGGCGGCCGGGTCGACGTGCAGGACGTGGCCGAACGCCGATACGTCCAGGCGTCGGCCCGGCCGTCTCGCCCCGGAACCGGAACAGGTTGGAGGTGGGCTTGGCCAGCCGCACCGGCTGCCGGCCGGGATCGCCGCGTAGGCCCGCCTGACTCCGCGACGCGGCCTCATGCACGGCCAGCGCGGAGGCCGCGGCGGACCGAGCAGCGGGCCGCGCGGGCGGCTGGCCCTTGTCGGCGAGGTCGGTCACGCGGCCTCCCGGTGACAGGCCGCGGGGTTTTCGGCCGTTCCCGGCGATACTGTACCCAGCGGGCTTCCTGGCCATGCTCTGTGCCGAACTGGACGAACGGCTCAGGAAGTTTATCGTCTGTCTACTTTCTGCCTCGTCGCGGCGGTCCTGGCCAGCCCGGGCGGTCCAGCCTGGCCGCGGGTCGCGTAGCTGGCCGCGACCTCGTCCTGGGTCATCGGCAGCCGCGCGGCGGACGGCGGCAGGCCGGCCTGGACGGCCTGGCCGATCAGCAGCGCCATCGAGTAGGCCGGGTCCGCGGCCAGGGCGCGCTCGACCGCGACGTTGGCCAGGGCGCCCTCGCCGGACTGCCAGGCCGTGAAGGCCAGCAGCGAGGCCGGGGCCGGGACGAACTCCGGCGCCGCGCCGGTGACCACGTCGGTCCACAGGCGCAGGTGCGGGCCGGAACTGCCGGGTCCATCCGGGCCCAGGCATCGTCGCGGACCCGCAGGTCGGCCAGGACGACGGCCAGGAACGCGCGGCGCCGGTCCGCTGATCGCCGCGCCCGAGCGATACCGCCGGATGGCCTCGCGCACCGCCGCGCGGCCCGGCGCTCGGCCAGCGCGGCCGCCGGGTCAGGCCGCCGGCTGCGGGCGGCGGCCATCAGCCGGTCGAGCGCGCCGCAGCGCCCGGCTGGTCGCCTGCCGGGTGGCTCGCGCGCGTGCCCGGCGGCGGCTCCAGCGTGCGCGCGAGCGCGGCGCGGTCGGGCAGGCGTCGATCCCGGCCTGCGTTCAGCGACGGCGGCAGCCGGGTGCGAGCACGGGTCGAACGAGACTGCCCTCGGCCGGGCAGCAGCCCGGATCACGGCAGCAGCGCGGACCAGTACCGGCCGCCCTCGGCGCGCAGCACCTCCAGGACGTCCACGCCCGCGTCCAGCAGCGCCGCGACGACCGGGCGCGACCGCCGGGCCGACCGGGCGCGCCGGGCCGTAGCCGATCACGATGGCGGCCGGGATCTGCCTCGCGGGTCAGCACCTCGCAGGCGTGGGCGGCGATATCCGCCGCGAGCTCGGCATCGGGCGGGTCGGGCAGGTCGTAGCGGAAGGCCAGGCATGACCCGGTTGCGCGGGCCGCGTGACGCCCAGCACGACCAGGCTGCGGCTCGGGTGAAAGCCCAGCAGGTGCGGCACGATGGCCAGCACGGCAGCGGGCGAGCCCACCCGGACCCGCGGCGCAGGCGAGCCAGGGCGGGTGCCTGCGGAGGGCGCGGCCGCGGGTTGCGCGCCCGCGCAGTCCTCGTGCGCCAGATCTGCCTGCGCAGGGTCGCCAGGCGCGGGGTCGACGCGTCCGCGGGGTCGCCCGGCGCGGGGTCGGCGGATGCGGAGCCAGTGAGTGCCGGGCCCGCGGGTAAGGCTGCGGGGCCGGCGGGCGCGGAGTGCGGGGCTGCGGAGTCGGGGTGCTCGTCAGAGGTCATGCCGCCACCGTGCGACTCCCCCGCCGCGGGCCGCGACCCTCGCGTTCTGGCGGCCGTGGATAACCACCTGTTCTGCGGTGCTCGCGGCCTGGTTGTGCACAGACCAGGAACTGACCTTGACCCGCCCGTCGCCGCACGCGACAATCCCCGCCCGCTGCCGCCGCGAGGCATCCGCCGCGCTGACATGACGCTGGCGTGGCACTGGCCGGGCGCTGTCATCACACCGCCGCAGCCCCAGCCGCATCACATGCCACAGTCCGCGTGGTCTCCTATATCCGGATGTAACGAGTGCGGGAATCCGACCGCTTTAGCCTCGTTGACTGTGCCTGCGCACCGGAGCGGGCCGCTGACGGAGAGGACCTTGCTTGACCCCCCGCTCGCCGCTGCCGCCGACCTCGCCTGCCGCTCCGGAGTCCCGGCTGCGGGCCGCTTCCCGCAAGAGCGCCGCTCTGGCCGCGATGCTGACCGCTCTGGCCGTTGTCCCGGTCGGCGCTGCCGCAGCCAGCCCGGCACAAGCCAGCACAGCGCAGGCCAGTGCGAGCCAGTCCGGGACCGCACAGGCCACCTCGGCGCAGGCCAGCACCGGCTCGGCCGCGGCACGGAATTCCGGCGTCGTGCATTTCAACACCGGGGCCACCCACTCCCCGCAGCTGCTGAAGCAGCTTTCCGGCGGCGGCACGGCCGCGCCCAGCAGCACCGGAGCGGGCGGGCCGTCTGGCCTGGCCATGCGTGCCGGGCTAGTGCCTGCCACGACACTTCCCGTGCTCTCCGGCGCCGTGCAGGGCATCGATGTCTCGTCCTTCCAGGAGGACTCCGGCATCAACTGGACCACGGTCGCCGGCGCGGGGATCAAGTTCGCCGCGATCAAGGTGACCGAGGGTGACTACTACCTCAACCCCGACGCCCAGGCGGACCTGAAAGCCGCCCAGGCCGCGGGCCTGTCGGTCATGGCCTACGCGTTCGCGATCCCCAACGGCGGCACCGCTGACCCTGAGCAGGCCAGCCCGGTCGTCCAGGCCGACTACGCGGTCGCCAAGGCGACTGAGTCCGACGGCCAGGTGCCCGAAATCATGCTGGACATCGAATACGACCCTTACGACGGCCCGCCGCCCAGCGGCGACGGCACGAACGAGTGCTATGGGCTCACCACGAGCCAGATGCAGACCTGGATCTCCGGCTTCGCGGCCGAGATCAGGGCCAAGACCGGCCAGCCGCCCATCATCTACTCCACGCAGGACTGGTGGAACAAGTGCACCGGATCTAGCACCGCGCAGGGCCAGGATCAGCTGTGGGTCGCGGAGTCCGGCGTATCCAGCCCCGCACTGCCGGCCGGATGGACCACCTGGAACATCTGGCAGTACGGCGTCGGCACGGTGCCCGGGATCTCCGGAAGCGCCGACCTCGACCAGCTCAACCCGGCAGTGCTGACGCTGACCAGCCCCGGTGTCCAGCAGGACGCGGCCGGGTCGGCCGCCTCGGTGCAGGTGCACGCGTCGATGAGCGGGCTCGACTACACCGCGACCGGGCTCCCCGCAGGCCTGGCCATGGACGCAAGCACCGGCCTGATCAGCGGCACCCCGACGGCCGCCGGCAGCTACCACGTCACCGTCACGGCCACGGACCCGGTCTCGAACGCCACCGCGTCAGTGAGCTTTACCTGGAACGTGCACGGGACGATCACGCTGACCCCGCCCGCCAGCCGGTCGGCGGCCGAGGGCAGCCCGGCCGACTTCCTGGTGACGGCCGCGGACTCGGTGGCCGGCCAGCCGGTCACCTTCGCCGCGACCGGGCTGCCGCCGGGAATCACGATCACCGGCGCCGGCAGCACCACCGCGCGGGCGGCGGGCTGGCCGACCAGAGCCGGTACCTACCAGGTCACGGTGACTGGCTCCGACAGCCTCGGAGCCACCGCGTCCGCATCCTTCACCTGGACCGTGAGCCAGGCGGCCGACAGCGGCCCGGCCGGCGTGGTGTACTCCGGCCAGGCCGGCAGGTGTCTCGACGACGTGCGCAACCAGGCCGCCAGCGGCACGGCGGCCGACGGCTGGCCATGCAACGGGACCACGGCCCAGCACTGGACCTACGTCCAGGACAGCACGCTGCGGATCCACCGGATGTGCCTGGCGGTGCCGGGCAGCACCGCGACCAGCGGGACCCTGGTCCGGCTGCAGACCTGCACCGGTGCGCCCCGGCAGCAATGGGAGCCGGCCTACCCCCGGGCCATCTCGTCCTCGGCCGGGGCCAGGGCGACGACGCTACTGAACCCGTGGTCCGGGATGTGCCTAACCGACCCGAGCGCGACAAAGGGCACCCGGATCGTCATCCGTAAGTGCGCCGGGACCGCGAGCCAGTCGTGGACCCTGCCGGCCGGGCCGCTGAAGTCCCAGGTGCCGGGCAAGTGCCTGGACGATGCCGGCGACAGCGCCGCCAGCGGCACCAAGATCGACATCCAGACCTGCAACGGGACGGCCGCGCAGCGATGGACCGTGAAGCAGAACGGCACAGTCCGCGTGCACAGCCGGTGCCTGGGGCTGCGCAACCACGGCAGCACGGCCGGCACCAAGAGCGCGCTGTACTCCTGCGACGGCACCGCCTCCCAGATATGGCACCTGACCCCGCGCGGCAGCGGCCTGCTGCTGGTTAACCCGCGCTCGGGCCTGTGCCTGGCGGACCCGGACGCCAGCACCGTGAACGGCACCCAGCTTGAGCTCGCCACCTGCGGCCCGACCCCCGCCGCTCCGCTGGCGCCCCGCGTAGCCGCTGGCGGTCGCCCGGCGCACCGACACCAGGGCAGCGCCTGGCTAGTTGCGCGCGGGCAGCTGGCCCTCAAGGAAGCGCGCCACCAGCCCGCGGATCACGGTGGCCATCGAGAAGCCATGCTCGGAGCACCAGGTGCGCAGCTCGGCATGCTGATCGGCGGCGAACCGGACCGGCACGACCTGCTGGCCGATCTGCGGAGTGCCTGGCGCGCCCGCGGTCTGCAGCGGCAGCAGCTGGTCGCTGACCTCGCGCAGCTGGCCAGGCGAGCCGGCCAGTGAGGGTCGGGGTGGTGGTGATGCCCCGGCTCAGCAGGAAGGCATAGACCTGGTCGCGCTCATCGTCCGGCAGCGTGCCGACCGCCTTGACCAGCAGCCGGATGGTGTCCATGGTGCCGCCGCCGGCTCCTGCCGCGGGCTGGGCGGGACCAGCGGGATCCTGCTCCGTCATGAGGACCTCCCGGCCGGGCTGCGCGGTGCGACCGCGATATCGCTTCAGATATCACGGTACCTCGCAAACCGGCGGAACGGGTCGCATCGCGGGCTCGGGCCTGACGCGGGCTAGAGCCTGACTCCCAGGGTCGCGTCGATGATCTCGCGCACCGCACGGGCGCCGCCGCGCCGGGCGCCGTGGCCGCCGAATCACGGCACCGGCCTGGTCAGCCCCGGTCACCGCCGCCGCCCACTCGTCCACCACGGCCAGCGCGCCCGGTGCGTCCAGGTCATCGGAGAGCCGCTCCCGCACGCCCGCCAGCACCGCCCCGGTGCCGGCCGCCTGCGCGATGGCCAGCCCGGTCCCGGCGTCCCCGTTACGGGTCAGCCGTGCCGCGGCCCGCCAGCGGTCCAGCCGCCGGGCGGTGGCCAGCACCTCGTCGGTCCAGTCCCAGTCCTGGCGGTAGTGGTGGGCCAGGATGGCCAGCCGGATGGCCATCGGGTCGGTGCCGCCGGCGCAGCAGCCGGGACACGAAGACCAGGTTGCCCAGCGACTTGGACATCTTCTCGCCGCCCAGGCGGACCATCCCGGCGTGGGCGTAGCGGCGGGCGAACACCGGCGTCGCCCGGCCGCCGAGCGCCACCCGGGCGTGCGAGGCGCTCATCTCGTGGTGGGGGAAGATCAGGTCGGAGCCGCCGGCCTGGACGTCGAACGAGGCGCCGAGGTAGCGCGGTGGCGATGGCCGCGCACTCGACGTGCCAGCCCGGCCGGCCCGGGCCGAAGTCGGAGGGCCAGGACGGCTCGCCGGGCCGGGCCGCCAGCCAGACCATGGGGTCCAGCGGGTCCTTCTTGCCCGGCCGGGACGGGTCACCGCCGCGCTCGGCGGATAGCTCGGCCATGGTCGGCGGTATCGAGGTCGGACACCGCGCCGAAGTCCGGGTCCGCCGCTGCGGGCGAAGTAGGTGTCGCCCTCCAGGTCGTAGAGCGCGCCGTGGCTGGCCAGCACCCGGTTGAACTCCTCGATCAGCGGCAGCGCCTCGACCGCGCCGATGAGGTGGTCGGGCGGCAGCACCCGCAGCGCCGTCATGTCGGACCGGTACAGCGCGATCTCGCGCGCGGCCAGCTCCCGCCAGTCCTCGCCGTCCCGGTCGGCGCGCTCCAGCAGCGGGTCGTCGACGTCGGTGACGTTCTGCACATAGGCGACCTCGTGCCCGGCGTCCCGCCAGGCCCGGACCAGCAGGTCCCAGGCCAGGTAGGTGGCCGCATGGCCCATGTGCGTGGCGTCATACGGGGTGATGCCGCAGGCGTACAGGCGGGCCGGCGGCCGGGGCGGCCACCGCGAGCGCACCGGCTCGCGGTGTCCCAGATCAGCGGTCTCCGGGCCCGTCCGGGCAGCTCAGGCACGGTAGCGGCGGGCCAGGATTCCATATGCGTAGATTATCCTCGCGCTTCTGGCGGGCCGTGAACTGGCTGTCGGCTAGCTCGAACGCGTGCGCGAGCGCGATCAGCCGCGGCTCGCTCCAGGCAGGCCCGGCCAGCGAGATACCCACCGGCAGGCCGCCGACCTGGCCGGCCGGGACGGTGATGGACGGGTACCCGGCCACGGCGGCCGGGCTCGACGTGCCGAAGGTGTGGTGGTCGCCGAGGACGTGGTCGGTCAGCCAGGCCGGGTTGCCGGTCAGGCTGACCACGGCGTCCAGCCCGGAGCCGGCAGCGCGCCGTCCAGCGCGGCGCGGGCCAGCCGCCGGGCCTCGCCGCGGGCGCTCAGGTAGTCGGGGTCGGCCAGGTCGCCGCTGGTGGCCTCGGCCGCCTCGAAGAGGTCCTGGCCGAAGGCCGCGAGCACGGTGTCGGCCGCGTGCGCGTGGTTGAGCGCGATGAGCTCGGCCAGGGTGGCCGGGTGCTCGCCGGGCAGCGCGGCCAGGTAGGCGTTGAGGTCGTGCTTGAACTCATGGGCAGGGCCGCGAACTCGGGGTCGCTGATCTGGTCGGCGTCGGCCAGGTCGACCGGGTCGATGATGGTCGCGCCGGCATGCGCGCAGCCGGGCGATGGCGGCGTCGAGCACGGCGGCGGTGGCCGGGCCGGCCGTAGTCCGAGCCGTCGCGCCAGATGCCGAGCCGGGCGCCGGCCAGGGCGCCGGGGTCCAGGAAGCGGTGTAGTCGGCGGCCTGGCCCGCCGCGGCGGCGGTGGCCGGGTCGGCCGGGTCCGGGCCGGCCATCGCGGTCAGCAGGGCGGCGGCGTC
Organism: uncultured Actinomycetota bacterium; assembly: GCA_963780555.1. Taxonomy (GTDB): domain Bacteria; phylum Actinomycetota; class Actinomycetes; order Streptosporangiales; family Streptosporangiaceae; genus DASUBV01. The sequence goes on from CAWACD010000002.1 coordinate 4,428,209, forward strand.
GGCGACGGTCCTGGCCATCGGCCCGGCGGTGTCCTGCGCGGCCGAGATCGGCACGATGCCGGTCCGGCTGACCAGTCCGAGGGTGGGCTTGATGCCGACTACGCCGCAGGCCGCGGCGGGCGACACGATGGAGCCGTCGGTCTCGGTGCCGATCGCGAGCGGGGCCAGCGCGGCGGCGACCGCCACGCCCGAGCCGGAGCTGGAGCCGGACGGGTTGCGGCCGGCGCCGTGCGGGTTGACGGCCTGGCCGCCCAGCGTGCTCCAGCCGCTGCTGGAGTGCCGGGAGCGGAAGTTGGCCCACTCGGACAGGTTGGCCTTGCCGAGGATCACCGCCCCGGCCGCGCGCAGCCCGGCGAGGCAGAACGCGTCCGTGCACCGCCGGCCAGCTGACAGCGCCGGCGACCCGGCGGTGGCGGGCTGCCCGGTCACCGCGACGTTGTCCTTGACCAGGACCGGGATGCCGTCCAGCGGGCCGCGCGACTGGCCGGCTGGCGCGCCGCGCGTCGCTGGCCGCGGCCTCGGCCGCCGCCTGCGGGCTGACGAGATGACCGCCCGCAGGCCGGGGTTGAGCCGCTCGATGCGCGTCCAGGTAGAAGGCGGTCAGGGCGGCGGCGGTGAGGGTTCCCGAGGACAGGGCGTGGCCCAGCGCGGCGACGGACGCCGACCCGGCGTCGAGGCCGGTGCCCCCGATGGCTCGGTCAGGGACTGGGCCAGGGATTCGAAGATCGACATGATCGAAGTATTGCGATGCCGGGCGCTGCGGTGGCCAGCCCGGACGCGGCCAGGCCGGCTCGGATCGCGGCGGGCCTCGAGCCCGGCTGGCCAGCGCCGCGCGCTCCGGACGCGGCCGGCTGCCTGCCAGCGAGGGCCGCTGCGTCGGGCGCGGCGGGCCGCCGCAGCCGGGCCCTCTAGACTTCGGCGGATGACGATGAGCATGGGACGCCTGACCGTGGTACCCGCCCTCGACCGCGGCCGAGCTGCTGGCCAGCCCGTGGCCAAGGCGCTGGCCGAGCTGGCCGAGGTGCTCCGGCCAGCGCGGTCGGGGTCGCCGAGATCGATCCGGAGCTGGCCGACACGGCGGCGTTCTGCGAGCGCTACGACGTGGCGCTGGCCGAGTCGGCCAACTGCGTCGTCATGCGGGCCGCCGGGACGGGCAGCCGCGGTACGCCGCCTGCGTGGTGCTGGCCACCACCAGGGCCGACGTCAACGGGCTGGCCCGCCGCCAGCTCGACGTGCGCAAGGCATCGTTCGCGCCGATGGCCGACGCGGTGGCGCAGACCGGGATGGAGTACGGCGGCATCACCCCGATCGGCCTGCCCGGCGGCTGGCCGGTGCTGGTGGACGCGGCGGTGGCGGCGACGCCGCGCGGTCGATCGTCGGCAGCGGCGCTGCGGCGGTCGAAGCTGACCTTGCCGGCGACGGACGCTGGCCCGCCTGCCCGGCGCGGTGGTCCTGGACGGCCTCGGCCGCTAGCTCCCCCGGCGCTAGGCGTCCGGCTGCTGGACCTCCGCCGCCAGACCTGGTTCGGACCGCATGTCCTGCTGCTGATCGGCAGGCAGCCGCGGGGCCGGCGGCACGGCCGGAGCCGGGGGCGCGGCGAACGACTCAGCGCCCAGGTAGGCCCCGAGCTGAGTGACGCGCGGGTCCGGCCAGAAGCCCGAGTGATAGTGCACCGGTGGCGGGGTCGGGTCGAGGTCAGCGGCCAGGCTGGCCGGGTCCCAGCACGGCTGGTCGACGCCGGGCTGGATCGCCGCCGGATCAGCGCCAGGCGCCGGGTCCGGCTCGGCGAAGATCCACGAGCCGATGTAGTCCGTCCGCCGGACCAGGTTCTTCCACTTGCGGAAGGCCGGGCCGTCGGGCCGCGGGGCGTCCAGCAGGCCGGCCAGGGTGTCGATCTGCAGCTGGCCGAAGTAAGCCGGGAACGCCCGCCCGTACAGCCGCCGGGCCGGGCAGGCCAGGGTCAGCAGGGCGACGTGCGGCCGCGTCTCATCGGGCAGCTGCGCGATGACCGCGGGGGCAATAACCGAGCCCTGGCTGTAGCCGGTGAGCAGCACCGGGCCCGGTGGCAGGGACAGGCCGGGCGAGGCCGCCGGGCCAGAGTCGCGGTCGTGCGCGGCGATCTGCTGCCAGGCCGGGTCGGCCGGGTCCGGGCGCACCGTCCCGGTCAGGATGCGGAGCCGGTCGACCAGCTCGGGAACAGCGCGCTCGGCGTAGCACGGCGGCGCGAACGGGTGCGCCACGCGCGGCCAGAACGTGGCCACGTCCCACAGGACCCCGATGGTCTTGCGGTCGCGGGCACTGGTGTAGGCCCCGCGCAGCAGCACGACAAGCCAGCCCGCGACCAGCAGCCCGATGAAGCTCTCCGCCGACACCAGCCCGTGCAGGCTCTTGCCGAACAGCGGCTGACGCGAGGCCTGCGCGGCATACACCTGCGCCGCCGCCGTGGCCAGCGCCATGCCGCCTGCCGCCCAGCCGGCCAGCACGCCCGCCCGGTCCGTCAGCAGCCCGGTCGACCAGGACCGGGCGACGGCCTGGAGGCGGCGGTGGTAGCCCGCGGGCTCCGGCGAGCCGGGCGCCAGGCCGTAGAACCGCCCCACGGCCGAGCCCTGCGCGGTCCAGTCAGCAAGCCCGCTGGCCTGCTGCCGCCAGCACCAGGCCAGGTAGCCGCCCGCGATCAGCACGCCGGCCAGCAGGCCGGCGGGCGCGGCGGCGAAGGCGAACACCGGCCACGGGATCTGCAGCGCGTGCGGTACCAGCAGCGCCACCCCGGTGGGGACGGGCGACCCGAGCAGCCGGGCGGCGAGCAGGTCCAGCACGGCGCTGAGCACGCCGCCGAAGCACACCGCGAGCAGGGCAAACACCGTCGTGAGATGCCCGCCCGCGAACGGCCGGGTACCGGGGGCCGACGCGGGCGCGCCCCGGGCCAGCAGGGTCACCAGCACGGCCAGGGCGGCGATCAGCAGCACCTGGGCGAGCAGCAGGAAGGCACAGAAGTTGGTGAACCCGGTCAGTTCCGCGACCGCGCCCAGCCCCCCGGCGCCGGGCCCGGCCGGCCAGCCGCCGGCGAAGAACGCGCCCAGGTAGACCGCGGCCGCCGCGCCCAGCAGACCGCGGCACCACCAGGTGCCGGGGCCGTCGGCACGGGGTCCGGCCCCGGCCTGCCCGGCGCGCGGCGCGGCCAGCGTCACGTGATACCGGTCGGCCACCGGCGAGCACAGGGTGGCGACGATCAGCGCGGCCACGAGGGCCGCGGTGGCGGCCAGCACGATCCGGCCGCCGCTCATGCCCGGGCCCGGCCGGGCCGTGATGAACGCCACCGCTGCCGCGGCGGCACCGGCATGCAGCATGCGCTGCCGGGCGACGAGCCGGCCGCCCTTCCAGAAGCTGGTCTGGGTGAGCGGCCAGTCCCGGTTCACGGTCGGCCGGGCCTGACTGGTGCGTGCCTCATACCGGTGCGCGGTGCGCTGGCTGATGAGCCACAGCGCCGCCAGGACGACCGCCACCGCCACCAGGGCCAGGGTGACCCGGTCGCCGGCCGGCCAGCGCGGCAGCCACGACAGCCAGGACGGGAAGTGGGCTCGCGGCGCCTGCAGCGCCACCATGCCCACCAGCGCCGCCACCAGGGCGGTGGTGAACTGCAGCGTCGCGGCCAGGGCCAGCACGCGCACCAGTGCCTGGGCCCAGGCATGCGGGCGATCGCGGGTCAGCAGCTGAGCCGGGTGGGTTCCGGCAGGCGCCGCTGGCGGCTGCCCCCGCAGGCTCGGCCCCCGCAGCGTCTCGGCCGCCGCGCACGGCCGGCTGGCGGGGGCGCTAGCCGCCCCGGCCGGCCCGGCGGCGGCGCGGCCGTCTGTAGTGTGACCGTCCGCCGGGCGACCGTCCCCGGCCGGCCCGGGCGCGGCCGGGTGAGCTGGCCCGCCGCTGTCCGGAGCCATCTGCAGGCCGTAGGACCGCGCGGGCGGCAGCGCGAAGTGAGCAAGGTTGTAGAGCATGAACGGCGCCAGCAGCAGCCAGGACGCCGATGCCAGCGCCGCCTGGGTCAGCCCGCCCCAGGAGTAAGCCTCCAGCTTCCACGGCACGCCGGCCCCGCCGGTGCCAGCTGGCATCCACCGCCGGTAGAACATCGTCGTGGTGTCCCCGGCCACCTGCAGGGCGTGCGGATGCTCCAGCATCACCGGGCCGCTGGAGCCGCCCACGCCGTGCACCCGCACCTCGGTAAACGCCGACTCGGCGACGGGCGGGACGGTATCGGTCAGGGCCCCGGCCTGCGCCGCCCGGGCCGGGCTGGTCAGGTCCGGCAGCGCATACCCCCAGGCGCCGCCCAGGCCGAGTACGACTTTTTCTGCTGGCGGCTGAGGCATGGGCAAGGCCCCCTAAGCGAATGGCTCGCGGAACGGCACTAGTGTTCCTGGCCGCAGCGCCGCCGGCTAGGGCCTGGCGGCTTTCCCAGCCCGCCTAAGGCAGCCAGGATACCTTTCCGTGCAGCGCCGCGTAGCCGATGAACGCCACCGCATCGATCAGCGTGTGGGCAATGATCATAGGAGTGCACCGGCCCCAGCGCTTGTACAAAACACCGAAGATCACGCCCATGACGGCGTTTCCGATAAAGGCGCCGAATCCCTGGTACAGGTGGTAAGAACCGCGCAGGAGGGCGCTGACCACAATGGCCTTCCACGGCGCCCAGTCCAGCTGGCCGAAACGTCGCAGCAGGTAGGCCAGCACGACGATCTCCTCCAGGATCCCGTCGTGCGCGGCGCTCAGCAGCAGGACCGGGATGCGCCACCAGATGGCCGGCAGGCTCTCGGGCACCACGTTGAGGCTGAAGCCGAGATGGAAGGCCGCGATATACAGGCCCAGGCCGGAGCCGCCGATCACGGCGGCCAGCACTGCGCCGCGGGCCATGTCGCGGCCCGGCTGGGAGGTGTCCAGGCCGATGTCGGCCGGGTGCTCGCCGGAACGGGCCAGCAGGTACAGCACGAGCACGACCGGGGCCAGGCTCTCGGCGATGCTGGCCAGCTGGAGCGCCAGGTCCAGCCAGTGATTGGCGGCCAGCGACCCGACCAGCAGCGCCTCCTGCTTGCCCAGGGCCTGCCGGGACAGCAGCGAGCCGATCAGGTCCAGCAGGGCGTTGAGGGCGCTGGCGCCCAGCGACACTGCCAGGACCGCGAAGATCTCCCAGTGCAGCAGCCGTGCGGGCGGCAGCCGCAGGCCGGTTTCTTCCTCCGCGATGGCCACCCCAGGACTGTAGCCGGTGCCAGGCGCGCGCTCCGGACCGCCGCGAGCGGCGACTAGCGCGCCCGCGGGCACCGCGCGCGCCTGGCCGGCGGCTGGCAGCAGACGGCGCCGCGAGCGAATCGGTACCCGCCCGCGGCACGCCCGGCGGTGTAACCTTCCTACAGGCGGCGGCCCGTGCCGGCGGGCCTGCTGACTGCCTGCGGGCGGGCAGCGGGCTGGAGCAAACTGCTCAGCGTTCACCGCGTCCGGCGGCGGGCAGCGAGCGGCGGGGACGGCAGTCCTGCACCCGGCACCGCGCCAGTCACAGCAGCCGCCGGGCAGCAGCTATCCCGGACCGCAGTCTCCGGGGGCAATCCGGGGGGACAGCCAGCTACAGCGCACAGCCAGCTACAGCGCACAGCGACAAGGTGGGCTCATGAAGCGAGCGGGCCGCAGTCAGCGCGGCCAGGCCAGCTCCGGACGTGCCAGGACGGCGGGATCGCATGGCGTGGTTACCCGGCAGGCCCGTGGTCCTGGCTGGCACGCCGGGCGCTGCGGCGGACGAGGGCCCGCGTGAGCGCCAGTAGGGCGGCCGGGCCGCGGCGGGGCGTGACAGGCGAGGCTGGCCCGTCAGGTACCGCGAGCTCCCGGGCCACCCCGAGCCCCCGCGCTGCCGCGGGTTCCTCGCGCGCCGCGGGTTCCTCGCGCGCCGCGGGTTCCGCGCACAGCACGCGCTCCCCCGGCAGCACGGACACGCCGGGCAGCACCGACACGCCAGGTACCCGGCCAGGGCCGGACGCGCCCGCGCCGCGGGCCGGCCGCCGCGCCGCCGCCCGGCGGTCACCCGGCCAGTCCGGCCGCGCGGCTGCCGCCGCGACCTGGGGCTGGCTGCGCGGCCCGGCCTGCCGCCGGCTCGGTGCGCACCTGCTGCTCGTGGCCTGCTACATCGCGGCCGGGGTCATCGTGACCTGGCCGATGACCGACCGGCTGGCCAGCGGCCAGCTGCTCAAGGTCCCGGATGTCTCCAGCTATGTCTGGTCCCTGTGGTGGATGGCGCACCAGGTCGCGCACCTGGGTGACCCCTGGTTCACCCAGTACATGGCTGCCCCGACCGGGATCCAGCTCGGCTTCGACACCCTGATGCCGCTACCCGGCCTGATCTGACGCCGGTGACCCTGCTGCTGGGCCCGTTCGCGTCGTTCAGCGTGCTGACCGTCATGATCCCGGGTCTGCTGTGCTACGTGACCTACCGCGCCGCCCGGCTGTGGCTCGGCCAGCCGGGCGCGATCGCCGCGGGCGCCTTCTTCGGCCTGGCCACGATGGTGACCTGGCAGAACCTGTACCACCTCAACATCTCCATCGGCACGCTGTTCCTGCCGATGACGCTGGAGGCGGCCGTCCGGCTGCGCCGCCGTCCCGGCCGCCGCCAGGGCATCATCCTCGGCCTGGTGCTCGGCGCCGCCGTGCTGACCAACCAGGAGTCCGCCGTCGTCGCCGCCCTGCTGGCCGCGGCGGTCCTGGTGCCGTGGCTGGTCCGGATGCTGGCCAACCGGGAGGACCGGGCCGGGTCGGTGCCGCCGCTGCGGACCCTGGGGCTGGGCGCCATCGTGGCCGCCGTGGTAGCCAGCCCGCAGTTGCTCGCCATGCTCCGCCAGGTCACCGACGGCGGCACCACCATCGCACCCAGCCAGCTCATCCAGCTCACCCAGAGCTACCGCAATTACGGGGTCGGGCTGCCGGCGCTGTTCGCCCCGTCCCCCCGGCTGGGTCACTTCCACCTCGCTCAGCTGGCCAGCGCCTACCAGTTCGGCGAGCCGACCGAGGGCATCCCGACCTTCGGCGTCGTGCTGTCCGTGCTGGCGGTCATCGGGCTGGTGCTGACCTGGCGCAAGCGGCATTCCTGGGGACTGGCGCTGCTGTGGCTGGCTGGCGCGGCCCTGGCGCTGGGCCCGACGCTGATCATCGGCGCCCGGACGTTCATCCCGCTGGCGGAGCGCTGGCATGGCGTCACCGTGTCCCCGCTGCTGCCCTATACCTGGCTGATCCGGATCCCCGGCCTGTCGGCGCTGCGCGAGGCGGACCGGCTCGCCCTGCTGGGCCTGCTGGGTGCCGCGATCCTGGCCGGGGCGGCGGTTCAGTGGCTGTGCCAGCACGCCTGGCCGGTCCTCGCGGCCGCGGTCATCGTGGTGGTGGCGGGCGCTGGTTACCTGGAGGCGGGCTGGTCGGCTACCGGGGCCCCGATGATGCGGGCGGCGATGCCCAGCGTGGACGGGCCGATCGCCGCCGACCGGTCGCACTCGATCGTGGTCGACGTGCCGTTCGGGCTGCGCGGCGGCGTCGGGGTGACCGGCTTCAGCATGCCGCCGCAGGCCCTGGTCCTGGCGACCGCGGACGGCCACCCGCGCGCGGTGTCCTATACCTCGTGGGTGCCGCAGCCGACCATCAACGGCATCACCGGCAACCCGTTCTACCGGTGCCTGTACGGCGCGGAGAACGGAGCACAGCACATGTGCCGCGGCAAGGACCTGCTGCGGGCCCAGCGCGCGGCCCAGCGCGCGGATATCGGCTGGATCATCTCCTGGCACAGCCGGACCCGCGCCGCCCGCCCGACCATCATCAAGTACCTGTACGGCACGGGGTTCCGCATCGACTACCAGGTCACCACCGGGCAGTCCGGGATCACTGTCTGGCACCGGAAGTAGCCAGCCCGCCGCACCGCCGCCGCTTTTTGCTACCTTGGCCCGCACCGGACCCATACCGGTTCCCCCAGGAGCAGTCATGGCTAAGCCGAAGCAGCCGACCGATCCCCGGCCGCCAGCCGCGGCGCCCGAGCCCGCGGCGGCCGGGCCCGCGCTGACGGCCCCCGCGCCGCGCCAGCCGGCCGGCGGGGCCGCGCAGAAGCGAGCCCGGCAGCGGGCCGGCCGCCAGGCGGCTGCGGCAAGCCCGCCGGCCCCGCCGCGGGCCCGCGCTGCCGCCAGGTCCCGGCCGGCCCCGCGAGCGGCGTCCGCGCCGGCGGCACCCGCTGCGGCGGCCCGGCCGGGCGAGCCGCCGGCGACCGTGCGCTACGCCGTCTGGCTGATGTACGCCGGCGCGGTCCTGTCCGGGCTGGCCCTGATCATCACGCTGCTCACCACGGGGCAGGCCCGCAGCCTGCTGCACGCCGCCGAGCCGAAGCTCAGCGCGGCGCAGCTGTCCTCGGCGGTGCACGCCGGGATCATCTCGTCGGTAGCGATCTGGGCCATCACCATCGCCTTGTGGCTGATCATGGCCAAGGTCAACCAGGCCGGCCGGGGCTGGGCCCGGATCGCCGCCTCGGTGCTGTGCGTGGCCAGCACCCTGAGTCTGGCCGGGTACATCAGCCAGGGCTATCCGGTGGTCCTGAAGGTGACCGTCGTTCCGCTGTGGCTGGCCGGGCTGGCTGCCACCGTGCTGCTCTGGCGCCCGGCGACCACCAGCTACATCCGCGCGGGCCGGGCCTCAGCCGGCGGCGGGCAGCGCGCCGCCGCCGATCAGCTGCCCGGGCCTGCGGGTGCCGCGGCGGCGTCCGGCACCGCCGACGGGAGCAGCGCGGTCAGCCGCTGCCAGGCCAGCTCCGCGCCCAGGGCCAGGCAGCCGTCGACCACCGAGTCGGTGCCCAGCGCGCTGACCCGGACCTCCGGCAGGGCCGGGGCCAGCCGGCCCAGCTCGGTCGTGACCGCCGCGGCGAAGCCAGGGGCCTGGCCGATGCCGCCGCCGAGCACGACCAGCTCGGGGTCGACCACGGTAATGATGGCGCAGATCGCCTTGGCGACCAGCTGCGCCTCGGCCGACACCACCGCGGCCGCCCGCTCATCGCCAGCGGCGGCGGCCTGGAAGACCCGCCGCGCGGACACCGAGCCGCGCATCCCGGCTCGCCGGGCCGCCCGGACCACGGCCGACGCCGAGCCGGCCGCCTCCAGGGCGCCGCGCCGCCGCACGTCCTCGGCCGCCACGCCCGGCCCCTCGGAGATCGGCATGAACGCGATCTCGCCCGCCACGCCGTGCACGCCCCGGTGCAGCCGCCCGTCAATCACCAGGCCCATCCCGATGCCGGTGCCGATGGACACGAACGCGAACGTCCGGACGTCGCGGCCATGACCGTGCTCGCGCTCCGCCACCGCGGCCGCGTCGATATCGTTCTCGACCATCAGCTGCGGGCCGAAGGCATCCCGCAGGCCGGCCAGCACCTCGCGCCTGCCCCAGCCCGCCAGGCCGCCGGCCAGCACGATCGCGTTGCGCCGCGGGTCATAGACGCCGGGGCTGCCGATCACCGTCTGGGTCACCGCGGACCGGCTGACCCCGGCTCCGCCGCACACCTGGTCGGCCAGGCCGACCAGCTCGGTCACCCGGCCAGCAGTGCTGGAGGCCCGCGAGCGGACCGCCAGCCGGCCGATGATCTGGCCGCTGAGGTCGGCCAGCGCCCCGCGCAGGTACTGCTGCCCGATGTCCAGGCCGAGCACGTAGCCGGCGTCGGGCCGCACCTCATACAGCAGGGCAGACCGGCCGGGCACGCCGGTCCGCTGGCCGGCCTCGCGGACCAGCCCGGAGCGCTCGACATTGGCCAGGGCCAGCGAGACGGTCGGCTTGGACAGCCCGGACAGCCGGGCCAGGTCGGCCCGCGAGCAGCGGCCCAGCCGCCGGATGTGGCTGAGCAGCAGCTGCTCGTTCAGCGCCCGCAGCAGCTGCGGCCGGGCCGCCTGCCCGCCGGCCGGCGCATCCCGCTCAGCGGCCGCGCGCGCGCTGGCCCCGCCGTCCCGCTCCCGGGCGATGATCATCGGAAGCTCCTCCGCCATCCTCGGCTCCCCAGCTGTCTTACTGCAGGTAGGCGAGGTGCTGGCCGTGCCGCTCGCGGTACTCCCCGAGCAGCTCGCGAGCCGCGGTGATCCCCGGCACCAGGGGGTGCTGGGACAGCGCCACGGCCGCCAGCCCGGCGTCCCCGGTCATCGCGGCCTCCACGATGCCGCGCTCGTACTCCTTGACCTGCTCGACCAGGGCGCGGGCCGCCCGCGGCAGCTCCGGGACCGCCAGCGGGGTCAGGCCGGTGGTGTCCACCCGGGCGGGCAGCTCGACGACATCGCCGGGGTCCAGGCCCAGGCTCGATCCGTGCGCGGTGTTGACGATGACGTTGCCGGGTGCCCGGCCCGACAGCCCGTCGATCACCCGCAGCGCCAGGCCCTCGTAGCCGCCGATGGCCGCCGAGTCGATGGCCACCGCCCCGGCCGCCGCCCGGCGGGCGCGCGCCTCGCGCTGCCCGCTGTCGCCCTCGGTGTCGGTACGCATGTAGGTGTCCCGCCGCACGCCCATCAGCGTGTCATAGACCGACCACGCGGCGTGCACGTCGCCCTCGGAGAATGCCGCCGCGAGCGCGGCGAGCAGCTCGGTGTTGAGCTTCAGCACGTCCTGGCCGCGGCTGGAGCCGGCCCGGGCCACGCCGTGCACGTATCGGCCGGGGTCATAGAAGTAGTAAACGTACTCGGCCGGGATGGCGCCGACCCGGCGGACCACGGCCGGGTCGAAGCCGGCAAACCGGTGGTCGAAGTGCTGCAGCTCCTCGAAGCGGTCCAGCAGCTCGCCGATCCGCTCCTGGCCGCCGGCCTGCAGCGAGCAGACCCAGCCCAGGTGATTCAGGCCGGCGTAGGAGCCGGCCACGTCGTAGGCCGGGGCGTCAAGGAACTGCGCCAGCCGCGCCACCGTGCCGCCGGGGGTGTCGCAGACGCCCACCGCGCGGACCTGCCCCTGGGCCGAGATGGCCTGGGTGATCAGGCCGGCCGGGTTGGTGAAGTTGATCAGCACCGCGTCCGGCGCGCACTGGCTGAGCAGGTCGCAGTAGGACAGCACGACCGGGATGGTACGCAGCGCCATCGCGGCCCCGCCGGGGCCGGTCGTCTCCTGCCCCACGATGCCGCGCCGCAGCGCCACGTCCTCGTCGATGACCCGCCCGGCGTCGCCGCCCACCCGGATGGCCGAGAAAACGTAGTCGGCGCCGGTGAATGCCTCGGCCGGATCGCCCGTCACCTGGACCACGCCGGGGTGGCCCAGGGCCGTGGCCAGTTCCGCAGCCAGCCGGCAGATCGTGTCCCGGCGGCCCGCATCCGGCTCGAACAGGCTGATCTGGTCGAAGGTATCCGGCCTGCTGGTCAGGACTGCACGGACGAATGCGGGCATCCGCACGCCGCCGCCACCCAGGATTGCCAGCTTCACTGCTCGGACTCCATTCCCGCGCACTCCTGCTCTGGGTGCTGCGCTCTGCTGCTTGGTTGTCAGCTGCTCTGCTTAGTTGCCAGCTGCCTGTTCATCTGCTGTCCGGTCGCGGTCATCCTGCTGCCCGGCGATCGCGGCCACGGCGCCCTGGACAGCCGCGACCGCGAGCTGTTCCGCGACCAGCGCGCCTGCCGTCCGGCTGGCCGAGCTGAATCCGGCTACCTCGACCTCGCCGACCGCGCCCGGCCGGGTCACTGACTCCGCGGCCGCAGCGTTGGCCGCGGCCGCCGCCCGGGCCAGCGGCATGCCCTGGACCAGCGCGCCGATCATCGCGCCGGCGAAGTTGTCGCCGGCGCCGGTCAGGTCGCGGACCGTGACCTGACGTACTCCGTCGCTGACCTCGGTCACTCCGTCCGGGCCGGCGATCAGCGCCCCGCGCGCGCCCCGGGTGATCACCATCGTGGTCCCCCAGGCGGCCGCGGCGGCGACGGCCGCCTCGGTGCTGGCCGTGCCGGTCAGCCGCTGGATCTCAGCCTCGTTGGGGACGAACAGGTCAGCCAGCCGGACGCACTCGATGACCTGATCGCGCATGTGCTGCTCGTCGCCGAGGGAGACATCAAGGACCGTCTGGGTGCCCTGGGCCCGCGCCTGCCGCAGCACCTCGGGCACGCCGGCGCCGCCGTGCAGGTAGGCCCAGCGGGGCGCGCTGCTGCGCAGCACGCCCAGCCAGCGCCGGACCTCTGACTGCTCGCCGGGCGGGCGGGGCGGGTTGTGGGTGACGAAGGCCCGGTCTCCGTCGAAGTTCAGCACGACGGTGATCCCGGCCGACGGGCGCTGCACCCGCCGCGAGAATGTCAGGTCCACGCCCAGCCCGGCGCAGAACTCGGCGACCACGCCCGAGCCCAGGTCATCGCCGAGCACCGTGCACAGGCCAGCCTGCGCGCCGGCCCGGGCCGCGGCGCTGGCGCTGGTGACGGCACCCCCGCAGGACACGGCGAACTCGTCGGTGTAGACCTCCTCGCCGGGCCCCGGCAGCGCGGGCACGTGGCCGAAGACCAGCTCGAGGAACACCGAGCCGAACGAGATCATGTCCAAACCGAGCAGTCCTCCAGACCTGGCCGCGACAGCCAAGCTAACAGCGCTTCCGGCGAGCTGCGCCACGCGGGCGCCTGGCCAGGCGCCGGCGGCGAGCTAGCCCTTACGCCAGCGGGGGGCCGATGTCGGTCACATTTCGGCCACGAGCCTTGTTCCCTATTAAATAGTTAGGATACTGTCCTAACTATCTTGACGCAACCTACGCAATCTCTCTCAGACGGTGCTGGCAGGTGATGGTGGGACGCCCTCCGGTCGTGCTCGGCCTCGACTTCGGCGGCACGAAGATCGCCGTGGCGGTCTGCGACCTGCAGGGAAACCGCCTGGCCTCCGCCACCGTGAGCGCGAGCCCGGCCGCTGGCAGCCGCGACGGCGCTCCTGCGGAGCACGCGCCCGGCGGCCACCCGACGGCCGCGCGGGAGGTCTTCGACCGGAGCGTTCGCGCCGCACGCGGCCTGCTGGCCACCGCCGCTCCCGGCAGTGAGCTGGCCGCCGTCGGGGTAGCGACCTTCGGCATCCCGTATGAGGACCGGGTGGAGCTGGCCCCGGCCATCGACGGCTGGGAGAGCCTGGCCCTCGGCCGCGAACTGCGCGAGGCGTTCGGCGGCGCGGCCATCCGGATGGCGACCGACGCCAAGGCGGCCGCTGCCGCCGAGTCACGCTGGGGCGCCCTGCACGGCTGCGATCCCGCCGTCTACCTGAACCTGGGCACCGGGCTGGCCGCGGCCATCGTGGCCGGCGGCCAGGTCATCTCCGGCGGCAACGGGGCCGCCGGCGAGATCGGCTATAACCTGCGGGCCATCTCCGACGTCGGGCTCGCGCTGAGCGCGCGCACGATGCTGGAGGACCGGGTCAGCGGCCAGGGCATCGGCCAGCGGGCCAGCCGCCAGCCCGGCCGGGCCGGGCGGCTGACAGCAGCAGACGTCTTCGCGGGCGGGCCCGGTGACGCCGCGCTCAGCGTGCTGATCACCGAGTTCGCCGACGAGCTCGCCTACCACCTGGTGAACCTGGCCATCGCGATCGACCCGGTGCGCATTGCCGTGGGCGGCGGCCTGGTCCGGTCCTGGGACCAGATCGGGCCCCAGCTCAACCGGGCGCTCAGCTCCGGCCCGCCGTTCCCGCCGGAGCTGGTGCTGGCGCATTTCCCCTATGACGCGCCGCTGCTGGGCGCCGTGGCCCTGGCGGTCGACGCGGCGGCCGGGAGCGGGGCCAGCAGGGAAAGGCCCGGTATCGCACTTCGCCCCGATATCGCGGATACATCAGGTATACCGTCGGCATCGGGAGCCTCAGATGGCCCGGAAAGCCCGGAAAAGCCAGAAACACCGACACCCGCTGGTATCCCGGAGACCACAAGCGTCGCAGCTGCCATGAGCGCCCCATGCAGCACGGATGCGACACTCGGAATCATCGGGAGTTTTGATAACAACACGGGCGCTAAGGCATGAAAGGTACGATGCATGCCTCCTCGCAGCGGCACCGAGGATTCGGGCCGCGTCATCTCCGGCGCCTGCGCAGCGCGGCCGGCCTAAGGCCAGCGGTGGCCGGCCGGGACGGTGCGCAGGACTCACCTCCCCTTGAAGGGCTAGGCACATGAAACGACGAATTATGTCGATCGGGGTCCTCCTCGTGGCCAGCCTCGTGGCGGCCGCGTGCGGGTCCAGTTCAGGTTCGGGCTCGGGGTCAGGCGGCGGTTCGTCGTCGGGCAGCTCCGGCGGCGTGCTGACTATCGATAACGAGAGCGGCGCGCTGTGGACCTGTAACTTCAACCCCTACAACCTGTCGGACATCGGGCTGTCCTTCGGGACCGTCTACGAGCCGCTGGTCTTCGTCAACTCGCTGCAGAGCGCCAAGACGACGCCGTGGCTGGCGTCCAGCTTCGCCTACAGCAACAACAACAAGACGCTCACCTTCACCATCCGCAACGGCGTGAAGTGGAGCGACGGCAAGCCGATGACCGCCGCTGACGTGGCCTTCAGCTTCAACCTGCTGAAGAAGTTCAAGGCCCTGGACGTCAACGCCGTCTGGTCGGTGCTGTCCAGCGTCACCCAGAAGGGCGACACCGGTCGTCATGAACTTCAAGGGGCCGGCGGTCAACTACTTCTATTACATCGCCGACCAGGTCGCGATCGTGCCGCAGCACATCTGGTCCTCGATCGCCAACCCGGTGAAGTACCCCGACACCAAGCCGGTGGGCACGGGCGCGTTCACGATGAGCGCCTGCACGGGCGCAGAACATCACCTACAAGGCCAACCCGAACTACTACGTGCCGGGCGTGCCGCAATCTCAAGCAGATCAACTACCCGGCCTTCACCAGTAACGACACGGCCAACACCTACCTGGCCAACGGCCAGGCCCAGTGGGGCGGCCAGTTCATCCCGAGCATCAAGAAGTTCTACCTGGACAAGAGCCCGGACAACCACTACTGGTTCCCGCCGGTGGCCAACGTCTCGCTGTTCATCAACCTGAAGAACTCGATCCTGTCCGACCCGGCGGTGCGGCAGGCCATGGCCTACGCGATCGACCGCAACAAGGTCTCCCAGGTCGGCGAGTACGGCTACGAGCCCGGCTCCAACCAGTCCGGCGTCGTGACGCCCACTTTCACCAGCTGGCTGGACACCACGCAGGCCGCCAAGTACGGCAACAACTACGCCTTCAACCCGGCTAAGGCCAAGGCCGTCCTCAAGCAGGCGGGCTACACCCCCGGCTCCGACGGCGTCATGCAGAAGGCCGGCAAGAAGCTGTCGTTCTCGATCATCAACAACGGCGGCTTCTCGGACTGGGTCGCCTCCGTCAACGTGATCCAGGCCGACCTGAAGGCCGTGGGCATCGAGGTCACGCCGAAGAACATGGCCGCGCCCGCTTACCAGGCCGCCCTGTACGACGGGGACTACCAGCTCGGCTACGGCAGCGAGACCGGTGGCCCCACGCCGTACTACGAGCTGCGCCAGTGGCTCTACGGGCCGAACACGGCAGCGATCGGCCAGCCGGCCGGCTCGAACTTCGAGCGCTATTCCAACCCGGCTACCGACAAGCTGATCAATTCCTACGGAGACACGACCAGCTCCGCTGAGCAGCACGCGATCGTCAGCAAGCTGGAAGGCGTCATGCTCAAGGACGTCCCGGTGATCCCGGTGACCGAGTCGGTGGACTGGTTCCAGTACAGCACCGCCAACTTCACCGGCTGGGTGACCCAGCAGGACCCGTACGCCCAGCCCGCGCCCTACAGCTACCCCGACTGGGGAATCCAGCTGCAGAAGATCGCGCCCAAGTAGCAGCCCGGCGAGTTACGCGCAGGGCTAGGTAAGCGGGTTCAGGGCCCGGTGCGTCCCGGCACGATGCGGGACGCACCGGGCTCGGCCCGGCGATTGACCACCTGGAGGTGGCCGCCCATGCTGGCAAGCACAGCGGAAGGGACTGGGGCCGGATGACGGTCTGGAGGCGGTCGTGAGATTTTTTCTGCGCCGTCTGGGCTTCTTCGTGCTCACCTTGTGGGCGGCCCTGACGCTCAACTTCTTCCTGCCGCGGCTGATGCCCGGCAACCCGGCCCTGGCGATGATGGGCAAGTTCCGCGGCCCGGTCACCGGCCAGGCGCTCAAGGCGCTCGAGGTGGCGTTCGGCGTCGACACGCACAAGAGCCTGATCGCGCAGTACTTCAGCTACCTGGGCAATGTGTCGACCGGCAAGTTCGGCACCTCGCTCTACTTCTACCCCGAGTCCGTCGGCCGGGTCGTCCTGGACGCCATCCCGTGGACGCTGGGCCTGGTCGGGGTGACCACCATCCTGGCCTTCATCCTCGGCACCGGGACCGGGATCGTCGCGGCCTGGCGGCGCGGCGGCGTGGCCGACAGCATCCTGCCGCCGGTCTTCGTCATCACCACCGCCATCCCTTACTTCTGGATCGGCATGATGCTGATCCTGGTCTTCGCGGTGAAGCTGCAGTGGCTGCCAGCCGCGTTCGGCTTCGACGTGACCCTGACGCCCTCGCTTACCCCCGCGTTCATCGGGAACATCCTGCAGCACGCCGTGCTGCCCGGCTTCGCGCTGCTCGTCACCACCATCGGCACCTGGGTGCTGACCATGCGCAACACGATGGTGACGACGCTGGCCGAGGATTACGTCCGGATGGCCAGGGCCAAGGGCCTGCCCGGCCGGCGCATCATGCTGGACTACGCGGCCCGCAACGCCATCCTGCCCAACCTGACCGGCTTCGCCATGTCGCTGGGCTTCGTCGTCGGCGGCGCGATCCTGGTCGAGTACGTCTTCAACTACCCCGGTGTCGGCTTCATGCTGCTGCAGGCGGTCAATAACGAGGACTACCCGCTGATGCAGGCCCTGTTCCTGCTGATCACGGTGGCCGTGCTGGTCGCCATCCTGCTGGCCGACATCGCCACCGCCCTGTTCGACCCGCGCACCAGGACGAGGGGGTAGCCGATGGCCATGTTGCCTGTCTCCACCGCGCCCGGCCAGGTCGCGTCGCCTGCGGACCTGGCGCCTGGCCCGCAGCGGCGCAGTCGCCGTCCGTTCGCGCGGCTGACCCGCGCCGTGCGGTCCAACCGCAAGGCCACCACGGGCACCGTGCTGCTGGGGCTCTTCATCCTGCTCGCGCTGTTCCCCGGCGTGATCGCCCATGACGAGCCCAACGCGGAGATCTACGGCCGCAGCCTGGGCCCGTCCGGGGCGCACCTGCTCGGCACGACCGCGCTCGGCCAGGACATCTTCGCCCAGGCCGTCAACGGTGCCCGGCAGGTGCTGATCATCGCGTTCGGGGTCGGCCTGCTGTCCACTACGGTAGCGGTCCTGATCGGCGTCGCGGCCGCCTACCTCGGCGGCCTGTGGGACGGCGGCCTCAACCTGCTGACCGACGTGCTGCTGGTCATCCCGCTGTTCCCGCTGCTGATCGTGATCGCCACCTACGTAAGCAACGCCGGCACGCTGGTGCTGGTCGTCGTGCTGACCCTGACCGGCTGGTCCTATACCGCCCGCCAGCTCCGGGCCCAGGCCCTGTCGCTGCGCAACCGGGACTTCCTGGAGGCGGCCCGGGTCCGCGGCGAGCGGCGCCTGTACATCATCGTGGTCGAGATCATCCCGACGATGACCTCGCTGATCGTGGCCAGCTTCCTGACCAACGCCCTGTACGCGGTGCTGTTCGGCTCCAGCCTGCAGTTCATCGGCCTGGGCGACCCCAACACGGTCAGCTGGGGGACGATGCTCTACTGGGCCGAGAACAACGAGGCCCTGCAGACCGGCCAGTACCTGTGGGCCATCGTGCCGGGCGTGCTCATCGTCTTGCTCGGCGCGGCCTTCGCCCTGATGAACTACGCCTTCGACGAGATCGGCAACCCCGCTCTGCGCCCGGTGAGGAGGAAGCGTGTCAAGCGTGCCCGCTGAGGCCTCCCGCGCCACCGGGGCGCCCGCCGGCCAGCTGTCCCCGGCTGGCACCATCCTGGAAGTCGACGACCTGTCGGTGACCTACGTCATGGACGTCGGCGGCGTCACCGCGGTGGACCGGGTCAGCCTGGACGTCGCCCCCGGCGAGTTCATCGGCATCGTCGGCGAGTCCGGCTGCGGCAAGTCCACCCTGCTGTTCGCGATCGCCCAGCTGCTCGCCTCGCCGGCCGCAAGTCAGCGGCGGCACCGTCGCCTTCAAGGGCACCAGCCTGGTCGGCATGACCGACTCGCAGCTCGCGGCGGTGCGCTGGAAGGACCTGTCAGTCGTCATGCAGAGCGCCATGAACGCGCTCAACCCGGTCAAGTCGATCGGCGCCCAGTTCAAGGACGCGATGCGGGCGCACGGGGTGCGGTCCCGGACGGAGATCGCCGAGCGGTCGGCCGAGGTGCTCAAGATGGTCGGCATCGACCCCGCGCACCTGAAGAGCTACCCGCACCAGCTGTCGGGCGGCATGCGGCAGCGCTCGATGATCGCCATGGCGATGCTGTTCACCCCGGACCTCATCATCATGGACGAGCCCACCTCGGCCCTGGACGTGGTAGCGCAGCGGTCGCTGATGGTGCAGATCAAGGAGCTGCAGGAGCAGCTCGGCTTCGCGGTCATCTTCGTCACTCACGACATGTCACTGGTCAGCAACTTCTCGGACCGGCTGATGGTGATGTATGCCGGCCAGGTCGCCGAGCTGGGCGCCACCCGCGCCGTCTTCGACACCCCGCTGCACCCCTACACTGCCGGGCTGCTGGACGCGTTCCCGTCCATCCGCGGGCCGAAGGTGATGCTGACCGGGATCCCCGGCACCCCGCCGGACCTGAGCCGCCCGCAGGAAGGCTGCCGGTTCGCCCCGCGCTGCCCGAAGGTCATGGACCGCTGCCGGGCGACACCGCCGGCGCTGTACCGGGTCGACGGCACGGTGGTGCGGTGCCTGCTGCATGAGCACGGCCGCTTCCGGGGCGGCAGCGGCTCGGGCCCGGCCGAGGAACCCGCCCCGGCCGCCCCGGCCAGCCCGGCCGATGACGCGAGGAGCGAGCAGTGACCGACCAGGCCGCCGCGGGCACCGGCCCGGCCGTCAGCACCACGGCGCAGCCGCTGCTGCGCACCGAGGGGCTGACCAAGCACTTCAAGATCGGCAACGCGATCTCCCGGCGGACCCTGCACGCCGTGGACCAGGTGGACCTGACGATCGGCGAGCGCCAGATCGTGGCGCTGGCCGGCGAGAGCGGCAGTGGCAAGTCCACCGTCGCCCGGCTGCTGGCCAAGGGCTACAAGCCCACCGCGGGCGAGATCTACTTCGAGGGCACGCCGCTGTCGTCGGTCTCCTCGCGGGCGCAGCGGCTGAAGTTCAGCGGCCAGGCCCCGATGGTGTTCCAGGACCCGTTCGCCTCCATCAACCCGGTGTTCCGGGTCTCGCACGGCGTGCTGCGGGCGCTGAAGCTGCACCGACCGGAGATGTCCGCGCAGCAGCGCTGGGCCGAGGCCTGCCGGGTCTTCGAGGTGGTCGGGCTCAGCCCCGCCGAGCAGGTCCTGCAGCGCTACCCGCACGAGCTGTCCGGCGGCCAGCGCCAGCGGGTCGGTTTCGCCCAGGCGCTGGCCATGCACCCGCGGCTGATCATCGCCGATGAGCCGGTCTCGATGCTGGACGTGTCCATCCGGATCGGGCTGCTCAACCTGATGGCCAAGCTGCGCGACGAGCAGGGCGTCTCGATCCTGTACATCACCCACGACATCGCCAGCGCGCGCTACGTCGCCGACCGGCTGATCATCATGTACGCCGGGCGGCTCGCCGAGGCAGGCCCGGTCGAGGAGGTCCTGGCCAGCCCGCGGCACCCCTACACCCAGCTGCTGGTCTCGGCCGTGCCCGACCCGCGGGCCCAGGTCAACGTGTCCGCGCTGACGGACCGCGGCGAGCCGCCGAAGGTCATCGACCCGACGCCCGGCTGCCGGTTCCGCTGGCGCTGCCCGCTGGCCATCGACATTTGTTCCACTGTCACACCCGAGCTGACCACGCTCGGGCCAGATCACGATGCCGCCTGCCATGTGGCGCAGTCCGGCGCGGAAGTGAGGGCTTTTCAATGAAGATCGCGGTCGTCGGCGGCGGCTCCACCTACACCCCGGAGCTGATTGACGGCATCGCCCGGCTCACCGGTGACATCAAGGTCACCGAGGTCGTGCTGGTGGACCCGGACGAGTCCCGGCTGTCGGTGGTCGGCCCGGTGTCCGCGCGGATCATGCGCCGCTACGGTCACCCGGCGAAGGTGAGCTGGACCAGCGACCTGGACGCGGGCCTGGATGGCGCGGGCGGCGTGCTGCTGCAGCTGCGGGTCGGCGGCCAGGCCGCCCGCCACCGCGATGAGACCTGGCCGCTGGACTGCGGCTGCATCGGCCAGGAGACAACTGGCGCAGGCGGGCTGGCCAAGGCGCTGCGGACCGTGCCGGTGGTGCTCGACATCGCCGAGCGGGCCCGGCAGCGGGCCGAGCCGGACGCCTGGATCATCGACTTCACCAACCCGGTGGGAATCGTGACCCGCGCGCTGCTGGACTTCGGCCACCGCGCCATCGGGCTGTGCAACGTGGCCATCGGCTTCCAGCGCCGGTTCGCCGGCTACCTGGGCGTCGAGCCCGACAAGGTGGATCTCGATCATGTCGGGCTGAATCACCTGACCTGGGAGCGGGCCGCCATCGTGGATGGCATCGACCGGCTGCCGGAAATCCTCAGCGCCCACGGCGCGGACGAGGCGGAGCGGGTGGGTGCCCCGGAGTCCGTTCTGCAGGAAATCGCAGCGGTGCCGTCGTATTACCTGCGGTACTTCTGGGCCCATGACGAGGTGGTGGAGGCCGAGCGCGGTCAGCCGACGCGCGCCCAGCAGGTGGCGGAGATGGAGCGCCAGCTGCTGGAGATGTACGCCGACCCGGCGCTGGATCACAAGCCCGAGCTGCTCGGCAAGCGCGGCGGCGCGTTCTACTCGGAGGCGGCCGTGGCGCTGCTGGCCTCGCTGGTCACCGGCAAGGGTGACCGGCAGGTGGTGAACGTGCGCAACGCCGGGACGCTGCCGTTCCTGTCCGACGAGGCCGTGATCGAGGTGTCCGCCACGATCGGCAAGGACGGAGCCGTCCCGGTTCCGGTGGCCCCGCTGAGCCCGCTGATGAGCGGCCTGGTGGCGCACGTGTCGGGCTATGAGGAACTGGCCCTGGACGCGGCGCTGCGCGGCGGCCGCGACCGGGTGTACATGGCGCTGCTGGCGCACCCGCTGATCGGCCAGTACGACCCCGCCGGAAAGCTGGCGGACCGGCTCGTCGCGGAGAACCAGGCCTTCCTGCCGTGGGCCAGGGGCGCGTGACCGAGGGCGCGCCCCCGTCCGGAGAGGACAGCCCGGCAGATCAGTCGATGGCCAGCCCCCCGGCCGCGGTGCCGTCCCCCGGGGACGACCCCCCGGCCGCTGTCCTGGCCATCGACGGCGGCAACAGCAAGACCGAGCTCGCGCTGGTGGCGGCCGACGGCACCCTGCTCGCGCAGGTCCGCGGCGGCCGGTCCAACTTCCAGAACATCGGCATGAACGAGGCTTTCGCGGTGCTGGCCGGGCTCGTCCAGGACGCCGCGCGGGTGGCCGGGATCCCGGCCGGGCCCGGCCCGGTCGCCCGCCACGCCTCGGCCTGCCTGGCCGGCGCTGACCTTCCCGACGAGGAACAGCAGCTCACTGACCTGGTTCAGGCCCAGGGCTGGACTCAGTCGAGCGAGGTGGTCAACGACACCTTCGCCGTGCTGCGCGCGGGCCTGGAGGACGCGCGCGGCGCAGCCTCCGCGGCGGACGGCGATTCCAGCCCAGGGCAGGCGGCGCAGCACTGGGGCGTCGGAGTGACCTGCGGCGCGGGCATCAACTGCGTCGGCGTGGCGCCGGACGGGCGGACGACGCGGTTCCTGTCGCTGGGCGAGATCAGCGGCGACTGGGGCGGCGGCGGCGACGCTGGCCGGCGAGACGCTGTGGTGGGCGGTCCGGGCCGAAGACGGCCGGGGCCCGGAGACCACGCTGCGCGAGGCTGTGGCCGCGCATTTCGGCCTCGGGCACGTTCGCGACGTGACGATCGGCTGTTACCGGGGGCAGATCACCCGCCACGAACTGCACGGCCTGGTTCCGGTGCTGTTCGACGTGGCCAGCCAGGGCGACAAAGTGGCGCAGGACCTGATCGTGCGGCAGGCCGACGAGATCGTCGCGATGGCCGCCACGGCGGCCCGGCGGCTGGACCTGACCAGCGCGCCCGTGCCGGTCATCGTGGGCGGCAGCGTGGCCACCTCGCGCCACCCGCTGCTCATGCGCCGGCTCACCGAGCGGCTGGCCGCCGAGCTGCCGCACGCCGGGCTGCGCATCGTGGACGTGCCGCCGGTGGCCGGAGCGGCGCTGCTGGGCCTGGACCGGTCGGGCGCGGGCCCGGCCGCCGCGCAGCGGCTGCGCTCCTGCTTCGCCGGCCTGCAGCGCACCAGCTGAGCTCAGGCCGCCCGGTCATGGAACAACGCGCGGAGTTTCGGGGGCTGGAGCCCCCGAAACTCCGCGCGTTGTCAGAACTCTCCACGCTGGAGGCGCTGTGCGCCGAAGATGAACTGCCGTGAGGCGCCGGGCAGCCAGGGCGCTCCTTCTTAACCGGGCCTCGTGTGAAGCTGCGGCTCCGGCTCCTGGCCGGCGCCGGCACATGCTGGCGGGATACCTGGCGGGGGCGACCGCGGCCCGGACCGCGGATGAGATGTCGGCGCCGGCATTGCTGCTGCTCGGGCTGGCTGTGACCAGATCGGCGCAGACGGCCTCCGTTCTGTATGCCGGGCTTACGGTTTCCTCGGCTGCGGGCGGGCCGGTGCTCGGTGCGCTGCTGGACCGCAGCGCCCGGCCGGGACGCTTGCTGACCGGCACCCTGGCCGGCTACGCCGCGGCCCTGGCCGTAATAGCCATCAGCCTGGGCCGGCTTCCGCTGGTCGTGGTGGTGACCGTGGCGGTATTCGCCGGCTTCCTGGCTCCGTCGCTGACCGGCGGCTGGACCTCGCGGCTGCCCGACGTCGTCGAACCTGAGCGACTGACAAGCGGGTACTCGCTGGACGCCGGGACCTACTCGGCCGCCGCGCTGGCCGGCCCGGCGCTGGCCGGGCTGGTCGCGGCGGTGGCCGGAGCGGGCTGGGCGATGGCGGCTGTCACGGCCCTGCTGCTGCTCGCCGCCCCGGCCGCCTGGCGCCTTCCCGGCCGCGATCGCCACCCGGCCCCGGCTGGCAGGCGGGCGACGACGCTGCGGGGCGACCTGCGAGCGGGGTTCGCGGCTATCGCACGAACCCGGCCGCTGCTGCGGATCACCGTGTGCTCCGTGGTCGCGTACCTGGGCGTCGGGATGCTCATCGTGGCCTGCCCGCTGCTCGGCGCGGGCTATCTCGGCGGAGCCGACCGCGGCGCACTGCTGCTGTCAGTACTGGCGGCCGCGTCGCTGGCGACCAACGCGGCGCTGGCCCGGTGGCCGGCCCGGCTGGCCCCGGACACCCTGTTCACGCTCGCCACCGCGCTGGCCGGCTGCGCCTACCTGGGCCTGGCCCTGGCACCGGGGGCCGGCTGGGTGATCGCGGCGGTGGCCGTCGCGGGCGTGGCAGACGGACCGCAGCTGGCTGCGATCTTCGCCGTCCGGCACCGGGAGACGCCGCCGCGGCTGCGCGGTCAGGTGTTCACCACGGCCGCCAGCCTCAAGATCACCGCTGGTGCGGTGGGCGCCGCCGTAGCGGGCTCCCTGGCCGGGCACGCGGCGGCACGCACCGCTCAGCCGGGGGCGCACTCCACGGTGCTGCTGCTGATCGCGGCCGCCGCGACGCAGGCCGCCGCCCTCGCCGCCTTCGCCGCCCTGAGCACGCGCCGAGTCAGGCGGACGCCGTCTGGTCGTCGGCGACGCGGTTCAGCACCCGGGCCAGGAGGTCCTGCTCGGCCGGGCTGAGCCGGTCCAGCAGCAGCTCGCGGATTGTCGCCGAGTGCACCGGGACGGCCCGGCGCAGCAGATCCCGCCCGGCCGGGCAGCTGGCGATCAGGATGCCGCGCCGGTCGTGCGGGACGCCGGCCCGCGATACCCAGCCGCGGCTGGCCAGCCGGGCGACCGCCCGGCTCAGCGCCGGCTGCGTCAGCGGCACGGCGGCGCTGAGCTCGCCCAGCCGCAGGCCGGCCGGGCCTGCCGCGTCCACCCGCAGCAGGATCTCGAACTCGTGGATCGACAGCCCGCACTCGCGGTCCAGGGCCGCGCTGAGCTGGGCTGTTATCCGCGCGTGCGCAGCGGTGAGCGCGGACCAGGCGTGCGCGCACTCGTACTCGCCAGCGTGCGCAGCGGGCCCGGCCGCAGCCGGGCCGGACGACGCCCCGGCGCCGGTCACCAGCCCGGCCAGCCGGTCATCGAGGCCATCGTGGCGGACACGTTCTCCTCCTCATACGCCAGGTGCGCCAGCAGGTCCGTGCTCAGCGCGTCCAGGGCGGTGACCAGGCGCTGCCGGGTCCCCGCGTCCTCCTGCCCGGCCAGCTCCCTGGCGATGGCCGAGACCTGGTCCAGCAGCGTCGCGATACTGGCGTGATCAGCCTCGAGCTTGTCGACGACCGGCCCGAGTGCCGGGTTGGCCTGCCGCAGGGCCGGGAACAGCAGGGCGGACTCGGCGTGGTGATGGGAATGCACGAACCGGCAGTACTGCAGGCAGTTGACCTTGAGCTGCCACAGCGGCCCGGCCGCCGCGAGTGACTCGATGCCGGCCGCGACCTGCTCGCCCGGCCGGCCGTCGCGGGCGTCGGCGGCGAGCTGGGCGACGATGCGCAGGTCGCCGCGGATCATCTCGTGCACCCACTTCAGCTCGGCGACCATCGCCTCGCCGCGCGGGTTGGGCTGCCGTTCCTGGATCCCGGCCGTCATCGCGGGCCGCCGCTGAAGTCTGCCAGTAGATACGTGCGCATGCATATAACCTAGCAGCCCGAGCCGGCTGGCCGGGTCAGGCGCCCAGGTCAGCAGGGCCAGCGGGTCAGCGGGTCAGCGGGTCAGCGGGTCAGCCAGCCAGCGCATGGCAGGCGATGGCAGCGGCCGCGACTACGTTCAGCGAGTCCACCCCCGCCTCCCGCGCTCCCGGCCGCATCGGGATGCAGACCGCCTCGTCGGCCTCGCTCAGCCAGCGGGCCGACAGCCCGTCACCCTCAGTGCCGAGCAGCAGCCCGGTCCGCTCGCCCAGCGCGGCCGCATCGATCGGCACCGCAGACTGGTCCGGGGTCAGCGCGAGCAGCCGGAACCCGGCCGCTCGCAGCTGGGCCAGGCCGCCTCGCCAGTCGGTCAGCCGCGCGTACGGGATGGCGAACACCGCGCCCATCGACACCTTGATGGCCCGCCGGTACAGCGGGTCCGCGCACCGCGGCGACAAGATGACGGCATCGACCCCGAGGGCCGCCGCGCACCGGAAGATCGCGCCCACGTTGCCGTGGTCCACCAGGTCCTCCAGGATGATGACCCGCCGGGCGGGCTCCGTCCGGCGCCCTCCGGCCAGCACCTCGGCGACCGCCGGCAGCGGGATGCGGTGCATGGCGGCCAGCGCGCCGCGGTGCACCTGATAACCCGTGATCTGCTCGGCCACCGCCGGCGGCACTACGTACAGCGGCGCCGGGCAGGCCGTCGGCCAGGCCGGCGACAGACGCCAGCCGCTCGGGCGTGACCAGGATCGAGCGGACCGGGTAGCCGGCCTGCACGGCCCGCCGGATGACCTTCTCGCCCTCGGCCATGAACAGCCCGTGCTCAGCTTCCAGGCTGCGCCGCAGGCGGACGTCCGTCAGCCCCGCGTAGTCGGCCAGCCGCGGGTCGCGCGGATCGCCGACAGGCACCGGACCGCTCATCGCCCTAGTCTGCCGGGCCGGGCGGCCCGGCGCGCGCGGGCATCCCGCGCGGGCCCGCCGCCGGGCCCGGTCCGCCGAGCCCGGCAAAGCGGTCAACTAGGCAGAACAGCCGCTACCCGCCCGATATAGTCGGCCACTGGAACACCCAGGGGGCAGGCCAGCCAAAGGACACGGGTGATGGCACGACGTGCAGCGACGACCGCGCCGGGGCCGGCCTCGGCCCGGCGGTCCGGGCGCCGCGTCAGCACTGCCGCCCTGGTGGTCATCGCGGTCGCCGTCG
Organism: uncultured Actinomycetota bacterium; assembly: GCA_963780555.1. Lineage (GTDB taxonomy): Bacteria > Actinomycetota > Actinomycetes > Streptosporangiales > Streptosporangiaceae > DASUBV01. Next base: position 4,454,323 of record CAWACD010000002.1, read on the forward strand.
CGGCCGTCGTCATGGCCGGGCTGAGCGCCCAGGCGATCGCCGCGCACTCCTCCTGCACCAGCCGGCCGGTGCTGCTCAACGTGGCCGTGAACCTGGACCTGGCCCCGGCCGTGGAGCGCGTCGCCCAGGACTTCAACCGCCAGGAACACCGCGCCGACGGCCGCTGTACTCAGGTCCAGGTCACCGAGGCCACCTCGGCCACGGTCGCGGGGCGGATCGACGGGCAGGACAGCAAGAACGGCATGCCGTCGGTCGACGCGTGGATCCCCGACTCCAGCCTGTGGGTCGACGTGGCCCGCAGCTTCCCGCTGGGCGCCCGCGACGTCCAGCCCACCGGCATCTCCGTGGCCCGCTCACCGCTGGTGATCGTGATGCCGAAGACGGTGGCGGCCGCGACGCACGCCTTCGACTCCCCCGCCGGCTGGAGCATGCTGCTGCCGCAGGCCGACGGCGGGCCGCCCCGGTCGCTGGGCCTGAAGGTCGACCTGCCCGACCCCGCCGACAGCGCGGCCGGGCTGGCCACCCTGGTCGAGCTGAGCCGGATGCTCGGCCATGGCGAGGCGGCCCGGACCAGCTTCACTAAGTTCGTGCTCAGCTCCGAGGCGACCTCGCAGTTCGACAGCCCGGCCGCACTCGCCTCGTTCGTGTCTACTGCCGCGCCGCCGTTCAGCGCCCGGCCGGTAACCGTCACCTCCGAGCAGGCGGTGATCGCCTACGACCGGGCCAACCCGGCCCGGCCGCTGGCCGCGCAGTACCCGGCCGACTTCAGTTCCGCGCTCGCCAGCCCGGTGCTGAACTACCCCTACGTGCTCACCTCGTCGGACCCGGCCGAGCGGGAGGCGGCCCGGGAGTTCGGGCAGGAACTGCAGCAGCCCTACGCCGCCTCGGTCGTCCGCTACAGCGGCTTCCGGTCAGCCGACGGCAGCATCGACGCCACCCCCGCCTCGTTCGGGCTGCGGTCGCAGGTCCTCACCGAGGCCGCCGCGGCCGCCCCCAGCGAGGCGCAGACGACCCTGGAAGTGTGGAGCAAGCTGGGGCTGGGCTCGCGCGACCTGGTCCTCATCGACACCTCGGCGGCCATGGCTCATCCGGTCGCCCCAGGCCAGCAGACGACGCTTGAGCAGGAGCTCACCCAGACCGCCGTGCTGGGGCTGGCGCTGTTCCCGGACAGCACCCAGATGGGCGAGTGGCAGATCGGCGGCAACGCAGAACGGCAAGCCCTACCAGCAGCTGGTCCCGGTCGGCCCGCTGCCCGCCGACCTCGGTCTCATCACCCGGCGCCAGCAACTGCAGCAGATCGACGAGACGCTGCACCCGGGCGCGGGCGCGCTGGCGCTGAACACCACCATCCTGGCCGCCTACAAGCAGATGACGGCCAGCTACCAGCCGGACTACGCCAACGCGGTCATCGTGCTGACGGCCGGCGTCGACACCGCCGGCGACATGCCGACCAGCGCCCTGCTGGCGCAGCTGCGCAAGCTGTTCAATCCCAGCCGCAAGGTCGAGGTCGTCGTGCTGCAGCTCGGCACGGCAGGCAACTTCCCGGCCATGCAGCAGATCGCCGCCGCCACCGGCGGGGCCGCGTTCGAGATCACCAAGCCCGCCCAGGTGGCCAAGGCCTTCATCAAGGGCTTCTCGCGCCGCCTGTGCGACCCGCACTGCGCGGCGCCATAGCCGCGCTGTAGCCGCGGCGTCGCCCGGCCGACCGAGCGTGCCCTCGGCCGCGGGCCGGCACGGCCCGCGAGCTGCGGGAACGCCGGCCTGAAAAATTCCTTACGGAATCTGCGGGAAACTTGTGAACCCCTCTTGAGGGCCAGGCGTCTCACTTTCAGAGGCCCGGCGAGAGCGGGGCGCCGGGCCTCCCTCAGACATGAGGTCCGGCGAGAGCGGGGCGCCGGGCCTCATTTCTTTCCCCCGGGCCGCCCGGGCCGGGAGTCAGCCGACCGGGCTGCGGTCCAGCATGAGGTGCGCGCGCTCGATCAGCAGCGGCACCCGCTGGCCCTCCTGCTCGAAGCCCTCCCCGACCGTCTTGTGCTGCAGGAACCGGGCGTTGATGCCCTCCAGCACCACGGCGAGCTTGAAGCACCCGAAGGCCATGTAGTACCCGATGCCGGAGACATCACGGCCGGTCAGCTCGGCGTACCGGGCGGCAAACTGGCCCGGCGTGTAGAAGCCCGGCAGCCCGGTCACCGAGCCGCCCGGGCCGACCGGCTGCCACTGCGCGTCGTCCGGGTCGGCCCAGTAGGTCAGGGTCAGGCCCAGATCGGCCAGCGGGTCGCCGAGAGTCGACATCTCCCAGTCGACGACGGCCGCGATGGCCGGCTGCGCCCCGAGCGTGACCAGCGTGTTGTCGAGCCGGAAGTCACCGTGCACCAGCGTCCCCCCGGCGGAGTCCGGCAGGCCGGACGTCAGCCGCTCGACCAGGGTGTCGTAGCCCGGCAGGTCACGGGTCTTCGACAGCTCCCACTGCCGCTGCCAGCGGGCCAGCTGGCGGGCCAGGTAGCCGTCGGGCTTGCCGAACCCGGCCAGCCCGGCCGCGGTGATGTCGACACCGTGAATGCGGGCCAGCATGTCCGCCAGCGCTTCCGACAGCAGGCCGCCCTGCGCCGGGCTCACCTGCGCGCCGTCTTCCGCGGTGCGCAGCACCTGGCCGTCAACGAACTTCATCAGGTAGAACGGCGCGCCGATGACCTCACTGTCGGTGCAGCTGGCGAGCGGCTCCGGCACCGGCACGCTCGGTGCCGGCCAGCGCGCTCAGCACGCGGTACTCCCGGCTCATGTCATGCGCGGTGGGCAGCACGTGTCCCAGCGGCGGGCGGCGCAGCACGATGGGCCCGGCCGTCATGTCCAGCCGGTAAGTCAGGTTCGACCGCCCGCCCGCGATCAGCGTGACCCCGCTCAGCCGGCCGAGCTGCTCGCCGGCGTTCGCGCTCATCCAGGCTGCGAGCCGCGCCGGGTCCTCGACGCCGGGGACACCGGGCACCTGATCCTCTGCCACTGCGCACCTCACCTGGCCGTTGCCGGCCCGCGCCGGTTCAGGCACGGGCTATCACTTCGTCCCAATAATCCATGTGCACCGCCGGGGCCGTACAGCGGGTCTGGACTAATGACTTACTCCGGCGTAAGGAAGTAGGAAGGGGCAACGACGCTGAGACTGGCAGGCGGCGCGGAGGGAGCGCGGTGAGTGACGCATGGATGCCCGGCATTCGGTACGTCCGGGCAGCGGCGGATGGCGGCCCGCTGAAAGGAGGCGCCCCCCGAGTGGTCTGGCAGACCCTGGGCGCTGACCCGCAGGCAGTCTCGGCCAGGTCCGCAGCCCAGCGCCTGGATCAGGGCGGCTACCCCAGCCACCTGGTCTGGAATCCGCTCAACGGCGAGATCGTTCAGCTGATCCCGATCGTGCGGGCGGCCCGCCCGCCGGACTGGCTGGAGTGTGCCAGGTCAGCAGGCTGGACCGGGCCGGCTGCCAGCAGCTCCGGGCCCGGCACCGCGGAGGTCGCCGCCGAGGGGCGGGTGTGCGTGCAGATCTGCGTGGTCGCTTTCGCGCACGCGCCGTTCACCTCCGGGCCGCTGGCCGGGCTGCGGGAGATCATGACGTGGCTGGATTCCTGGGGCGTGCCGCGCCGCTGGCCCGCGGGAACTCCCGCGCCATTCCCGGAATGCCATGCCATGGCCGCGCAGCCGCCGGCTGTGGGCGCGCGGCGGCCATTACGGCGCCTCCCAGGTGCCGGGACTGGCGGCCACCGGGCCCGGCGCGATCGACGTCGAGCGGCTCACCGGGCGCGCTACCGGCCGGCCGCGGCCCCGTGCCGCTGCGGCCCGCTCCCTTGCCCCTGGCCGCCGGCGAGGCTCCGCGCGCGGTCCCGGCTCCCTCCGGGTACGACGGCGATGAACTGGGGGATTTCCTCGGCACGCACGTTGCCGGAGCCGCGTCGCTGAGCCGGGCCCGCTAACCGGGCCACCGGCCCGGCCCCGGCCCGCAAGCCGGGCCTGCCCGGTACGAGATCACGGGTGCCATCCCCGGAGCACGACAGGTGCGCGCGAGCCAGCCGGGCTGGCCTAGGGTGGAGCCATGACCGACCAGCTTGTCTGGATCGACTGTGAGATGACCGGGCTCGATCTGGGTACCGATGCGCTCGTGGAAATCGCGTGCATCGTGACCGACGCCGAGCTCACCACGGCCGACGACGGAATCGACATCATCATCAAGCCGCCGGCTGAGGCCCTGGACTCGATGCCCGAGGTGGTCCGCGAGATGCACACCGCATCGGGGCTGCTGGCTGAGCTGTCCGCCGGGATCACCCTGGCCGAGGCCCAGGACCAGGTCCTGGCCTACATCCGGCAGCATGTCCCGGAGTCGAGGAAGGTCCCGCTGTGCGGGAACTCCATCTCCACCGACCGGTCGTTCCTGGCCCGGGACATGCCGGAGCTCGATGAGTTCCTGCATTACCGGATGGTCGACGTGTCGAGCATTAAGGAACTGGCCCGGCGCTGGTACCCGCGGGCCTATTTCGCCAGCCCGCCCAAGCACGGCGGTCACCGGGCGCTGGCCGACATCCTGGAGAGCATCCGGGAGCTGCGCTACTACCGCGAGGCGGTTTTCGTGCCGCAGCCCGGCCCGGACACCGCGACCGCCCGCCGGATCGCGGCCCGGTTCGCCAGCCCGCCCCCGGTCCCGTCCGGGCCCGGCGAAACCGGTGCGGCACACTAATCAGCAACCGGTATGCTTGCCTGAGCCTCGGGGCCGTCCGGCCCCGCAGCCATGGTGGGTGTAGCTCAGCTGGTTAGAGCGCCAGGTTGTGGTCCTGGATGTCGTGGGTTCGAATCCCATCACTCACCCCGCAGAAAAGCCCAGCTCAGGAGCCCTCGCCGGACTGCCGGCCAAGGGCTCCTGGCGTCCGGGCCGACCGGCCCGGCGAGCCGCGCGGCCATCGCGGCGCAGACGGCTAGGATCGGCGCGCATGCTGACCGTGATCCTGGCCGTGCTGGCTGCCCTGGCCAACGCCCTGTCCTGGGTCCTGCAGCGCAAGGCCAACCGCGAGATCCCGGCCAGCGAGAGCCTGTCGCTCAAGCTCATCCGCGACCTGCTGCGCAAGCCGGTCTGGTTTGGCGGCATTCTGGCCATTACCGCGGGCTTCGTCCTGCAGGCCGCCGCGCTGGACACCGGGGCGCTGGCGCTGGTGGAACCCATCCTCATCATCGAGCTGCCGCTCACCCTGCTGCTGGGCTCGCGCCTGCTGCAGGTTCCGCTGGGCCGCCGGGAGTGGCTGCCCATCGTCGCCATGACGGTCGGCCTGGCGGCACTGCTGGCCCTGCTGTCCCCGTCGGCCGGGAGCGCCAGCGCGAGCTGGTATGCCTGGCTGATCGGGATCGGGATCAGCGCGGCGCTGCTGGCCGGCCTGGTGGCCTGGAGCAAGGAAGGACTGTGGCGGCCGGCCTGGCTGATGCGCCTGGCCGGCCCGCACTCAGCGATGGCCGGGCCGCCGGCCGGCGCCCCGACGGCTGAGCGGGTGACCGGATCGGAGCGGGCCGCCCTGCTGGGCGTCGCGGCCGGAGCCGCCTTCGGGCTGACGGCGGCCCTGATCAAGGGCATGACCGGCACCTTTCACGGCGGCCTGTTCAGCCTCTTCGGCCACTGGCAGGTCTACGGGGTGGTGGCCGCGGGCGTCCTGGGCTTCTTCCTCACCCAGTCCGCGCTGAACGCCGGCCGGCTGGTCGCCGCCCAGCCCGGCATCAGCATCATGGACCCGGTGGTGTCCGTGGCCTGGGGCATCCTGGTCTTCGGCGAGCAGGTCCGGGCCGGCCTGCTGATCATCCCGGAGGTCATCTGCGTGGTGCTGATCGCCGCCGCGGCCGTCATGCTGGCCCGCTCCCCGCTGCTGGCCGATCACTGAACGGAACCAGGCGGACACCGGGCAGCACCCGCCGGGCGGTAACGCTCCGGATAGGATGTTGCGGCATCGGTCAGGTGCAGGCGAGCGAGGCTAGGAAACTTACGGTGAACCGTCGCAGTCCCGGGCCCGGCGGTCTCGGCCAGCTGCTTGATCACTGGCGCGATGATCTCGCCGCCTGGGCCATCCCGGAGCACATCACCGCCGCCGCCAGCGAGTCCCCGTGGATCCTGCCGCGGCAGGTCTTCGCCCGCCGCGCCGACCGGATGGCGGCCGCGCCGGACGGCCCGTCCTACCGCCGGGCCTGGGCCGCGCTGGACCCGCCGGGCAGCGTGCTGGACGTCGGCGCGGGCGCGGGCGCGGCCTGCATCCCGCTGCTCCCGCGCACCACCGCACTCACCGCCGTGGACACCGACGCGCAGATGCTCGACCTGCTGGCCGACCGGGCGTCAGCGCTCGCCGGGAAGGTGCGGCTGGTCACCGGCAGCTGGCCGGACACGGCGCCCGATGCCGCCCCGGCCGACCTGGTGACGTGCTTTAACGTCGTCTACAACGCGCCGGACATCCTGCCGTTCATCGCCGCGCTGACCGCCAGTGCCCGCCGGCAGGTCGTCGTTGAGCTGACCGCCGAGCATCCGCTGGTGAGCATGAACGAGCTATGGATGCGGTTCCACGGCCTGCCCCGCCCGCAGGGCCCGACCGCCGCGGACCTGCTGGAGATCCTGGCGGCGATGGGCATCCAGGCCAGCCATCAGCGATGGGAGCGGCCGGGCGGCGCGGACTACGGCAGCTTCGCGGAACTGACCGAGGTCACCCGGCGGCGGCTGTGCCTGCCGCCCGAGCGCGCCGGCGAGGTCGCCCGGGCGCTGACCGATGCCGGTGCCGATCCTGACCGGCCCACGGACCTGGCCACCGCACGCCGCGAAATGGTCACCATCTGGTGGGCCGGGAGCGCCGCAGGACTCGATTACCTCGATTAATCTGATTCGGCATCGCCAGATTGACCCTGCCGTCGTCTCAAGAGGCAGAGACGGCAGCAATCAGCAAGGTGTCGATGGGATGGCAGCATGAGTGAGTACCCAGACGGCTGGTTCCGCGGCGCGCCGGGCAGCAATCAGGGAACGCCCGGCGCGAGCGATCCGACCGTGGGCCTGCCAGCGGGAACCCGCCCGGCCGCCAGCCCCGGCGGCCGGCCGGCCAGCCCGTGGCCCGATCAGCCGCCGCCCAGCTCATCGTCGCGCGGTCGCGGGACAAGCACGCCGTCGCGCCCGGCCGGCCCCGGCCCGGCCCGGCCGGGGCACCGGGCGGGCCCGGCTCAGGGCCCGGCGGCCGCGGGCGGGGCTGGCTGCGGCCGCGCCGCATCCTCGGCGTGCTGGCCATCGTGATCGCGCTGGTCCTGGTGGCCGGCGTGGCCGAGTACTTCAACCTCAACAGCCGGCTGCACAAGAAGAACGTGCTCGTCGAGTACTCCGCCCGGCCGGCGCAGGGCGTCGGGAGCAACTGGCTGATCGCCGGGTCCGACAGCCGCCAGGGCCTGACCCGCAAGCAGGAGCGCCGGCTGGCCACCGGCCATGACATCGGCGGGCACCGCTCGGACACGATCATGCTCCTGCACACCGGCGGGCCGGGCCAGCCGCTGCTGATCAGCCTGCCGCGTGACTCGTGGGTGAACATCCCCGGCTATGGCTACAACAAGATCAACGCCGCGTATGACTTCGGCGGCCCGAAGCTGCTGGCCAAGACCGTGCAGAACGCGACCGGCCTGCGCATCGACCATTACATGGAGATCGGGTTCGGCGGATTCGTGAGCGTGGTCAACGCGGTCGGCGGCGTGCACATGTGCATCAAGTACCCGCTGCACGACGTGGCCTCGGGCCTGACCATCAAGAAGGGCTGCCAGAACCTGAGCGGGGGCAAGGCGCTGGCCTACGTCCGGGACCGGCACAACTTCGCCGAGCAGGACCTGCAGCGCGTCCAGGACCAGCGACTGCTGATGAAGGCCCTGCTCGGCAAGCTGACCAGCCCCGGCACCCTGCTGAACCCGTTCGCGATCATCCCCGCGGCCGACGGCGCGACCAGCACGCTGACGGTCGACAACGGCACCAGCCTGCTGTCGCTGGCCGGCGCGGCCTTCGCCCTGAAGCATCCCGAGACCACCACGGTGCCGATCGCCAATGCCAACTTCACCACCCCGACCGGCGAGTCGGCGGTGGAGTGGGATTCCGCCCAGGTGCATGAGCTGTTCGGTGACCTGAACAACGGCCGGCCAGTCCCCGCCAGCCTGATCAGCGGCTCGCACCAGGCCAGCTAGCGGGCCCAGGGGCCACTCCGGCATCGGCCCAGCTCAGGCCCGCCCGCCGGGCGGCATCGGCGCTGGCATGCCCGATCAAGGGCACAGCGGGCCAAAATCGGTCTTGCCGGGAGTACCGCTGCAATCGATAGCATAGGTAGCGGTTTATCCGCGCTATCGGCAGCCGGAGGGCGAATGCACGCCACCACTGACAGGACCGGCCCCGGTGACGCGCCTGCTCGCGCGGTGCAGGCCCTGTCCTCCCGCGAGGCCGAGGTCATGGCCCTGATCGCGGCCGGGCACACCAACGGCCAGATCGCCGCCAGCCTGGTGCTGACCGAGAAGACAGTGAAGAACCACGTGAACCGCATGTACGCCAAGCTCGGGGCGGGCTCGCGGGCCGATGCCATCGCCCGCTGGACAGCCGGCCACGGCGGCCGGGCCTAGCGCCCGCTCGCCGCGGGCGGCCCGCGCAGCGGCACTGGCCGGCCCCGAAACCGCCCCGCCCCGCCCGGCCGTCCGGAGCCGTCCCGCCACGGCGCCGGGCGGCCGGCCAGCCGCCCAGGCTGCCCCGTACTGACCTGCGGAGGCGTCCTGGAGGGGGCGTTCAGCTAGCGCTCAGGCAGCTGGCCGACAATAGAGACCATGAACAGCCAGCCCACGAACGGAACCCGCACCCCGGATGCCCGGCTGCTGGTCGTTGAGGATGAGCCCAACATCCTGGAGCTGCTGTCCGCCAGCTTGCGCTACTCCGGTTTCGAGGTGGTCACCGCGGCGGCCGGCGGCGAGGCAGTACAAGCCGCGCAGCGGCACCGCCCCGACCTCATCGTGCTCGATGTGATGCTGCCCGACATGGACGGCTTCGATGTCATCCGGCGGCTGCGCGGCGGCGGCACCAGGATCCCGGTGGTGTTCCTGACCGCGCGCGACTCGACCGAGGACAAGATCCGCGGCCTGACCCTCGGCGGCGACGACTACGTGACCAAGCCCTTCAGCCTGGAAGAGGTCATCGCCCGGATCCGCGCGGTGCTGCGCCGGACCAGGGGGGACGGCAGCGAGCCGCCGCCACGGCTGAAGTTCGCCGACCTGGAGCTGGATGAGGACAGCCACGAGGTCTGGCGCGACGGCAAGCAGATCCAGCTGTCCCCGACCGAGTTCAAGCTGCTGCGCTACTTCATGGGCAACGCCAACCGCGTGCTGTCCAAGATGCAGATCCTCGATCATGTCTGGGACTACGACTTCCGCGGGGACACCGGCATCGTGGAGTCGTACGTGTCGGTGCTGCGCCGCAAGGTCGACACCTCCGAGCCGCACCTGCTGCACACCCTGCGCGGCGTCGGCTACGTCCTCGGCTCCCGGCGTCTTAGGCACCCGCGCTCCGATGACGACGGTCCGGGGGGAACCGGGAGGGTTCTGGCAGTCGCTGCGGCGGCTGCCGGACCGGACCCCGCTGCGGATCAAGATGATCACCGCCGTGCTGACGCTGGTCGTCATCGCGCTCGCGGTGATCAGCATCGCGGGCATCTCGGTGCTGCGCAGCTACCTGCTCGACCAGGCCGACAGCCAGCTGCAGCAGCATGCGACCCGTGGCGCCGGTCAAGGCCGTCGGACCGCTACCTGGCCGGCGGCGCGTCGCCCGGCACGCAGCAGGGCGTTGCCGTGGACTGGGTCCCGCAGGGGCGGCAGCAAGGTCCAGAAGATCATCCGGCCCGGCATCGGGATTCGGCCGCGACTCGGCATCGCGCATCGCGGCCGGGACCGGCCGTCTCAGCCACGGCCGGCTGGGTGAAGGCGGCCCGCGCCGAGCCGCTGACAGTGGCGGCGACCTCCGGCAACGGTCGCTGGCGCGTGCTGGCCTACGAGCATCAGTTCGCCGACGCCAGCGGTGACCTGGTGACCGGCACGATCGTCGTCGGGGTGGACGTCACCGACGAGTACGCCACCCTGGGGCGGCTGACCGCCATCGACCTGCTGGTCAGCGTGCATCGTGATCGTCGGCCTGGCCGTCGTCGGCGTCGCGGTGGTCCGGGCCAGCCTGCGGCCGCTGTCCGGCATCGAGCAGACGGCCGAGGCCATCGCGGCCGGCGACCTGACCCGGCGCGTGCCCGACCTCGATCCGCGCACCGAGGTCGGCCGGCTCGGCCGGTCGCTGAACGCGATGCTCAGCCAGATCGAGACGGCCTTCCGCGCCCAGGCCAGGTCGGAGACGGCGGCCCGGCGCTCCGAGGAGCGGATGCGCCAGTTCGTGGCCGACGCCAGCCATGAGCTGCGCACGCCGCTGACGGCCATCCGCGGCTTCGCCGAGTACTACCGCCAGCGCGGCGGTGTCGCAACCGGGTCCCGGGCAGGCGCTGAGTCCCCGGGCGGCGCCGACCCGGCAGACAGTGCTCAGCCCGCGGATGCCGCTGGAGCCGCGGCGGAGGCCGGGCCGCTGCGGGCAATCCCGGCCCTCGCCGGAGCTGGCAGCAACGGCGCGAGCCAGCTGGCCCCGCAGGACCTGGACCGGATCATGCGGCGGGTCGAGCAGGAGGCCTCCCGGATGGGCATCCTGGTCGAGGACATGCTGCTGCTGGCCCGGCTGGACCAGCAGCGGCCGCTGGACCGCAACACCGTCGACCTGCTCACGCTGGCCGCCGACGCGGTGCACGACGCCCGGGTAGTCGCCCCCGCGCGCAGCATCAACCTCACCGTCGGGGCCGGCGCGGCGCTGCTGGTGCTCGGCGACGAGGTCCGGCTGCGCCAGGTCATCGGCAACCTGATGAGCAACGCCCTCGCGCATACCCCGGACGGCACGCCGATCGACGTCCGGATCCGCTCGGGCAGCCTGGATGAGGCCCGGGCCGCGGGAGTGGCCACGCCGCCCGGCCCGACGCGAGCACCGCTCCCCGCCCCGCCCCAGCCACCGCCATCATCGGCAGCAGCCGGGTCGCCGACCGCGCCACTGCCGGCGCCGTTCTCGTCGGCACCGTCCGCGCCGCCCGCCCCGCCCGAGCCGGCACCACCGGCCGCCGGGCCGCCGCAGGCCGCCCCGGCGCGCCCCGGCGCGCTGCCCCGGTCAGCCGCGGTCCTGGAGGTCACCGACCACGGGCCGGGGCTCACCAGCGAGCAGGCCGAGCATGTCTTCGAGCGCTTCTACCGCGCCGACCAGGCCCGGACGACGGGCGGAACCGGCCTGGGCCTGGCCATCGTCGCTGCCCTGGTCGCGGCGCACGACGGCACGGTCTGGGTCGAGTCAGCGCCCGGTGCCGGGGCCACCTTCCGGATCGCGCTGCCGCTGGCCCCCGAGGCCCTGCACCCCGACGACCACGACCCGGGCGACGAGCACGACTACGCCGACGACCAGGACCTCGCTGGCGCACTGCCGGACGCTGCTGAGCAGGGCGGCGCTGCGGAGCAGGGCGGCGCGGAGCCGGACGCTGCGCAGCCGGGCCCGAACGCCGCCCCCCGTGACGGCGCTGGGCCCGGCCCGGCCGGCCAGCCCGGCGGCGGGCCGGCCGCGGAGGTCACCAGCTGGTGACCCGGTCAGGGCGCCCGGCGGAACGCGGTCTGGCAGTGCGCCAGACCCACGGCGCGAGCCGGGCAGGCGCCCGGAGAGCGTTCGGGATATCCCGCAGGCCTCCGGGTCCTATCAGGTAAAACTATATTACCTATCTGATTTAAAGAGAAGCGCGGTCGCACCACCCGTACCAGAGCGTGACGAAACGGGGCCCGTGGTGACCGCCGGCGGGTCAGCCGGACAGCACCGCCCAGGCCGCCGACAGCGCGGCCTCGGTGTACGCGGCGCCGAACAGGCAGACGTGCACCAGCAGCGGGTGCAGCTGATGCAGCGGGATCCGCTCGGGCCAGCCATCGGCCAGCGGCGCCTGCTCCTGGTAGCCGGCCCGGATCTGATCCAGGAACGGGGCGCCGAACAGGGCCAGCATGGCCAGGTCGGTCTCCCGGTGGCCGCCATGCGCGGCCGGGTCGACAAGCCAGCCGCGGCCGCCGGACCAGATGATGTTGCCCGACCAGCAGTCCCCGTGAATCCGGCTGGGCGGCTCGGGCGGCCCGGCCAGCGCGGCAGCCCGGCCCGCCGCGGACTCGATCAGCCTGGCGTCGGCGCGCTGACAGCAGGCCGGTGTCCCTGGCCCGGCGCAGGTAAGGCAGCACCCGGGCGCTGGCGTACCAGTCCGCCCAGCTCGTCCCCGGCGGCCGCCTCGTTCGGCAGCGGCAGGCCGGCAATAACCCCCGGCCACGGCGCCCCGAACCGGTCGGCGCCCGCCGCGTGCAGGGCGGCCAGCTCCTGGCCGAAGCGCCGGGCCGCGTGCTCATCCGGGCGGCCCGGCGCGATCCAGCTCAGCGCGAGCAGGCCCTCGTCCCAGCCGAGCACCTCCGGGACGGCAACGGCACCCGCCCCGGCCAGCCAGCGCAGCCCGCTGGCCTCGGCCGCGAAGCCCGGGTCGCCGGCTTCGTCGCCGGCGATCTTGGCGAACGCGGCCTGCCCGCCGGGTAGCTCCAGCCGGTAATGGGCGACGCCGTGCTGGCCGCCCAGGCTCCGCACGTCGCCGACGACAGCGCCCAGCGCCTGCTCCAGGCGCTGGGCCAGGTTCCGGGAGCCCGCCATGCATGACCTCCCGCCCGCGTGCCGGGCGGCTCAGGCCGGGCGGTGCAGCAGCGCGGCCAGCTGGCCGGCCAGGCCGCGGGCGGCCGCGTGGACGAGCTCGAAAGTCTCGGCGTACTCGGCCGGGCCGCCGTGGTAGGGATCGGGCACCTCGGCGTCCGGGCCGGCCGCGGGGTCGAAGGCGCGCATCAGGTAGATCCGCTCGCCGGCGGCCGTCACCCGGCCCGTCGCCGTTGCCCGCGGCCATCTTCCGCAGGTTGGCCAGGTTCTTGCCGTCCATGACGATGAAGAGGTCGTAGTTCGGCAGCCAGGGCGGCTTGATCTGGCGGGCAATATGCGCCGAGCCGTCATAGCCGCGACGGCCCAGCTCGGCGCGGGCCCGGTCGTCCATCGGTCCGCCGATATGCCAGTCCCCGGTCCCGGCGCTCTCCACCGTGACCTGCCCGGCCAGGCCCGCCTGGTCGAGCTCGTCGCGCAGGATGACCTCGGCCATCGGCGACCGGCAGATGTTGCCCAGGCAGACCAGCAGGATCCGGTACGGCCCGCCGCCGGGCTCGCGGGGCCCGGGCAGGCCCGGGCAGCTCGGCCGGGCGAGCGGGCTGGGCAGGCCCGGCGGACCGGGCGGCGTCACGATCAGCATCAGCAGGCATGGCACCAGCATGCCCGATGCCTCCTGGCGCCCCGTCACCTGCCACGATGTACTGCATGGTTTCCACCCAGACGTACCGCTCGCTGTCTTTCTGGCATGACACCGTGCCGGGCACGCTCAGCCCCGGCGAGCCGCTGGACGGTGACACCGACGCTGACGTGGTCATCGTGGGCGCGGGCTTTACCGGACTGTGGACGGCCTACTACCTGACCAGGGCCGACCCGGGGCTGCGCGTGGTGGTCTGCGAGGCCGAGATCGCCGGGTTCGGCGCGTCGGGCCGCAACGGCGGCTGGTGCTCAGCGCTGTTCCCGGCGTCGCTGGCCAAGCTGGAGCGGATGGGCGGCCGCGAGCAGGCCATCGCCATGCAGAAAGCCATGTACCAGACCGTGGACGAGGTGGGCCGGGCGGCCGCCGCCGAGGGCATCGACTGCCATTTCGCCAAGGGCGGCACCGTGATGCTGGCCCGGTCCCCGGCGCAGCTCGACCGGGCCCGGGCCGAGGTGGCCGAGGCGCGGGAGTTCGGCTTCGGCGAGGACGACCTGCGCCTGCTGGACGCTGCCGAGACGACCGCGATGGCCGGCGCCACCAGCGTCCTGGGCGGCACCTACACACCGCACTGCGCGGCCATTCACCCGTCCCGGCTGGCCCGCGGGCTGGCCGAGGCCGTCCGGCGGGCCGGGGTGAGCGTGTTCGAGCGCACCCCGGTCCGGCAGATCGAGCCGCGGCTGGTGACCACCGCGACGGGAACGATCCGGACCCAGTTCGTCGTCCGGGCCACCGAGGGATACACGCCCCGCCTGCCCGGCCTGGAGCGCGCCATCGCGCCGGTCTACTCGCTGATGATCGCCACCGCGCCGCTGCCCGAATCGACGTGGGAGCAGATCGGGCTGGCCGGGCGGCCGACCTTCGGCGACCTGCGGCACCTGATCATCTACGGCCAGCGCACGGCCGACGGCCGGCTCGCGTTCGGCGGCCGCGGCGCGCCGTACCACCTCGGCTCGGCCATCCGGCCCTCGTTCGACCAGGTGCCGGCCGTCCACGAGGCCATCCGCCGGACGCTGGCCGAGCTGTTCCCGGTGCTGGGCGACGTGCCCGTGACCCACCGCTGGGGCGGTCCCATCGGGGTGCCCCGGGACTGGTGCGCGTCGGTCGGACTGGACACGGACACCGGGCTGGCCTGGGCCGGCGGCTACGTCGGCGACGGCGTGTCGACCACGAACCTGGCCGGGCGCACGCTGGCCGACCTGATCACCGGGGCCGACACCGAGCTGGTACGGCTGCCGTGGGTCGGGCATCAGTCACCGCCGTGGGAGCCAGAGCCGCTGCGCTGGCTGGGGCTGAACGCCGGGCTGCAGGTGATGGGCTTCGCGGACCGGGAGGAGAACCGGACCGGCCGGCCGTCGAAGGCAGCAGCGTTCATGGGACGGTTCCTGGGCGAATAGCCCGCCTGCCACGCTGCCGGTTTGCGGAGTAATCGGACTATCTGTGCAGGTAAGGGTGGTACGCCGCTTAATGGGTGAGTCAGCTGGTGCCCAAGAGCGTGCTTAGCCTGGCCCGGATGATTCGCGCGGCTTGGGAAGTTGCGCTACGATCACTGCGTTCTCCAGCGCCGCTAGCTCAACTGGCAGAGCAGCGGACTCTTAATCCGCGGGTTCGGGGTTCGAGTCCCTGGCGGCGCACCCGTAATGGCCTGGAGCTATCGGCTCCAGGCTTTTTGCTTGTACCTACGGGGCTGTTACGGGCGGCGGGAACTCGCGCGTCGGGTTCGCGGCTGAGGGCTGAGACAGCTCGGCGGGCTTGCCATCAGCGACCAGGTGCTGCCAGCACACCTGCCAGCCCGGCAGCTGCGGCGCGTCCTGCTCCCAGTCGACGAACGTTGCCTCGTCGCAGTAGTGATCCAGGCGCGTGGTGATCGTCTGGTGCGGCTCGCTGCGCACGAACGCCCGCATCGGCTCACGTTCGGACCAGGCGCTGACGCTCCACCAGGCATTGTCAGCGTCGGCCAGGGCGTCCGCGCCCAGGTTGCCCGCCGACTTCTGCGCCTGCTCGATCGCGGCGACGGCGTCGGTGAAGAACTCATCCAGCAGGCCCGGATCCTTGAGCCGGAGCCGGGTCACGACGATGACTGGCATGCAACCTCCCGCGCCTGAACCCCATTGCCGGGTCCTAGCCTCCCGGCTGGCGGCGAGACGACGCAAGTGCGGCGCATGGACACCACTGCCGCGACGGCCGCCACGACCGCTGCCCAGCCCCCGGGCGTCACCGGCGACAGGCCCCAGCCCAGCCGCCGCGGGCCGAGCCACACTTTGCGGCCGATGATCTGCTTGGTCCTTATAAGGCCACTTTATTCCGGCACCAGGCCGGGACGCAGGCTCGCTTGGTTCAGCACCCGCCGGGGCCTGGCTCCTGGCCTCCGGGGGCACACTTCCGCATCAGCGCTCACTGCCGCCCCGCTGGCCTTACCCGTTCCCACTGGTAGTGTTTACCTCGTTACTTTCAGCTTTGTTCCGGCCTGAGGGGCCGCTTCCAGCGGCATCACCGGGCAGTCAGGACATCAGGTGGCCAGCACGTAACCGGGGGATGCCGTGCCGGACCTTGAGGAACAGCCAGGCTCGCGCGCCGCGTCGGCCCGCCAGGCGGCCAGCGCGCGCCGCTCGCTGGGCCCCGTCCGGCATGCCCTGGGGACAGCCCGGCTCGACGCTGGCCTTCCGCAGCTCCTGGTGTCTGAGGCGGTGGCGGCGGCGGGCGCGGACAGCGGCGTGCTGTGCGGGGTCTTCGGCGGCCAGATCACCGAACTCGCCCGGGACCGGCACCCGCCGGGCCCGTGCGCCCCAGCCGGCACCCTCAGCGTCGGAGACATGTCCCTGCCGGTCACCCGGTCAGCGACCACCGGCCGCCCGGAGTGGCTGGGCTCGCGAGCCGAGCTGGCCAGCCGGTTCCCCAAGCTGGCCCAGCGGGCTGGTCCCGGTGAGCTGGCCTGCGCGGTGCTGCCGCTGCGCTCGGACGGCGTCTCGGTCGGGATCCTCGGCGTTCGGTTCGCCGGCGGGCACGAGTTCACCACCGCCGAGCAGGACTTCCTGCTGGAGCTGGCCGGCATCTGCGCGCGGCACCTGAGACGCTGGACCGAGCCCGCCCCGACCGGACCGCGCGCGCCGTCAGCGTCGCAGCTGGGTCAGCTGGTGCAGGCCCTGTCGCAGGCCGACAGCGCCGACGAGGTGGCCAGCGTCATCGCCGAGAAAGGGGCCACCGCGGGCGCCGTGTTCGCCAACATCGCGGTCCTGGACCCGGCCGCCGACACGCCAGCGCGGCTCTACCACGCCTCCAGCGTGAGCCGGGTCATCGCGGACCGGTACACCGTCATCCCGCTCGACCAGACGACCCCGCTGGGCGCCGTCCTGCAATCCGGCGGCGAGGTGTGGCACTCGTCGCTGGCCGACATCGCGGTCCGCTACCCGGAGCTGCTCGGGGACACCATCAGCGCCGGGGCGGCGGCCACTGCCTCGCTGGCGCTGACCGACCGGCAGCAGCAGGTTATCGGCGCGCTGGGCCTGGCCTGGGGACAGGCCCAGGCCTTCACCGAGGCGCAGAGGAACGAGATCCGGGTCGTAGCCCGGCTGGCGGCCGACGCCCTGGGCCGGGCCCAGCAGCTGGAAGCCGAGCGCGCCGCCCGACAGCGTACCGAGCGGCTGCAGCGGATGATGACCGCGCTGGTCGCCTCGGCGTCACTGGATGAGGTTAAGGCATCGGTCTTCCAGCATGGCCTGCTGCCGTTCGGCGCGTCCGCCGCCCGGCTGGTCCTGGCTGATCAGCGCCAGCCCGGCCGCCTGATGACGGTGAACGCGGTCGGGCTGCCGGAGCCGGCCCTGACGGAATGGCGCGAGTTCCCGCTGTCGGCGCACTCGCCGTCCCGCAAGGCACTGGCCACGGGCACGATCGTCTACGTGCCGAGCCGCGCGGAGCTGAAGCAGGAGTTCCCCGATGCGCACCTGTCCTTCGCCGGCCCCGACCCAGCGGGCCTGGGCGGCGGTTCCGCTGCGGAGCGGCGGCCGCAACCTGGGCGTGCTCACGCTCATCTTCTCCCGCCCGCATCCGCTGGATGAGGGCCGTGACCAGCTCGCCCTGACCGCCCTCGGGTCGGCCATCTCGGATGCGATCAGCCGGGCCGCGCAGCATGACAGCGACCGGGACCTGGTCGTGTCCGTGCAGCGCAGCCTGCTGGCCGGCGCGCTGCCCGAGCGGCCCGGCCTGCGGCTGGGCGCCCAGTACCTGCCGGCCGAGGCGCGCTACGGCATCGGCGGTGACTGGTATGACGCGATGCCGCTGGCCGACGGCCGGATGATGCTGATCGTGGGGGACGTCGCGGGCCACGGCCTGGAGGCCGCGATCAGCATGGGCCAGGTGCGCAGCGCCGCCCGCGCGCTGGCCCCGGCCTACCAGCCCGCGGGACTGCTCGAGGCACTCGATCAGTTCATCTGCAGCACGATCAGGGAGCCGCTCGCGACCGCCGCCGTGGCGATCATCGATCCGGCCAGCCGGACGCTGCGGTACTGCCTGGCCGGGCATCCGCCGCCGCTGCTGCGTGCACCGGACGGCTCAGTCAGCATGCTGGACGAGGCCAGCGGGATCCTGCTCGGCCTGGAAACCCGCGACCGTCCGGAACGGGTGGTCCGGTTCGCCCCCGGCAGCAGCCTGGTGCTGTTCACCGACGGCCTCATCGAGCGCCGCGACCTGGGCTTTGATGCCGGGATCGCCTGGCTGGCCGACGAGCTCAAGAAGGAGCTCCCGGCTGACCCGGCCGAACTGTGCGACACGCTCGTCCGCCAGTCCGTGGCGCGCAACGGGCGCGACGACGACACCGCCGTGCTGTGCGCCTACCTGTCGTTATGCCAGCACTCCCCCGCCCTGCTGCCGCCTTTCCGGCGGCCGGAGGCCGGGGCCAGCGCGAGCGGCCACTGCCGCCGTTGCGCTGACCCCGGTTCCGGCCGCAGATCCCTAGTGCCGGGACACCCCGTGCAGGGCCGCCTTCACGGCCGGGTTCTGCACCGCCGCCTTCGCGGCATTGCTGCCCGGCGTCGGGGTGGCAGTCAGGACCATCCCGGTCGGCTCGAAGCCGTCACCGGAGTTAGCCCCCTCGCCGCCCAGGTTGAAGCTGCCGGTCACCGAGTAGTCGGAGGTGTCCAGCACGGTCACGTCGGCCGAGGTAATCCCGCCGACCCACAGCCGCGACCCGTCGGCGGTCACGCCGAGCGTGCCGGCCCGCCGGTGACGCCGACCGTCCGGGTCACCTTGCCCGTCGCCGCGCTGAGGACCGACACCGAGTCAGAGTTGGGGTTAGCCACGTAGACGACCTTGCCGTTCGGCGAGACCACCACGTCCCACGGCATGTCGCCCACCTTGACGGACCGCTCGACGCGGTTGCTCGCCGCGCTGATGACCTCCAGCGTGCCCTGCTGAGTGTTGGTCACGTAGACGGTCGAGCCGTCCGGCGAGACCGCCAGGCCGTGCGGGTCGCCCAGCCCGCGGACCAGCGTGACCGGCCGCAGGCTCGCGGCATTGAACACCCACAGCCCCTCCGACGTGACCACGTACACCCGCTTGCCCGACGGGGCGAAGGTGATCTGGCTGGGACTGCCGCTCAGGTGCAGCCTCGAGGTCACCTTGTCGGTCGCGGTGGAGATCACGTCCAGCCCTGAGGCCGACCGGGGGCCGGTCTGCGGGCCGGTGGCCGCCACCCACAGCTGCGATCCGTCCGGGCTGACCGCCAGGTCCTGCGGGAACAGCCCGACGTGGATGAGCGTCTCGTCCGGGTTGTAGTTGGACGGGTCCAGCGTGGCGGAGTTGATCACGCCCACGGTCGAGTTGCCGGCGTCCGCGAAGTACAGCGTGCTCCCGGACAGCGCGACTCCCTCGTCGGTGGAGTCGTAGTCGTAATCGCCGGCGTCGCCGGGCACCTGCGGGTCACCCACGTTGTAGGTCTGCAGGATCTGGCAGTTGGCGGTGTTAATGGCGCTGAACCCGTCCCAGCCGGCGTCAGCGACATAGGCCGCCCCGGCCGGGCCCGAGCACGCCGCGTCGGCGGCCGCCTGGGCGTGCTGGCCCGCGTGCCCCGCAGCGGACGGGCCGCTCAGCGCCGCGGCCGCGGCCACCCCGGCCACGACCAGCGCCGCCGCCGTTCCTGCTGCGCCTGCCGCGACCACGCGCCGGCGCATCCAGCCTGGTGCAGTAACTCGTGACATCGTGATCACACCCCTGCCGCTGCCGCGTCGCCGGACCGGTGGCGCACCGGTTTGCCGCCATGGCCCTGCACCGGGAACGTCTGGTTGGCTCCGGGGATGGCCGGGAGCTCGAGGTTGACCCGCTGCTCCTCGGCCCGGTTCAGGTCCTTCTCAGTGTCCGGCAGCCGCGGCGCGCGGCGCGCGGGCACCGTGCCGAGCGCCGTGCTGAAGTCCCCGACAGCGCCGCGCCGCCAGGGCGTGATGTTGGGGTTCAGCACACCCGTGACCTGTTCCATCAGCCGGATGGTCGAGGTGTGGTCGAAGGTGTCGTGGCAGACGAAGCCGCCGACGGTCCACGGCGACACGATGATGCACGGCACCCGGAAGCCCAGGCCGATCGGCGCGCTGACCCCGTCCACGGTGATGTACTCGCCGGCCGTGCCAGCCGGCGCCGTCGGCGGGTTGACGTGGTCGAAGAACCCGTCGTTCTCGTCGTAGATGAGGATGAACACCGTCTTGGCCCACACGTCGGGGTTGGCGGCGATCGCCTCCACCTTGCTGGCGACGTAGTCCGCGCCGGCGGCCGGCATGAAGTCCGGGTGCTCGGACTGGTAGGACGTGGGGATGATCCACGACACCGTCGGCAGCTGGTCGTGCATCGCGTCGTACTCGAACTGGCCCGGCTGGTAGATCCGCATCGCGTTCTTGAACAGCGGCGAGGACGTGCTGGCGTTCTGGTACTGGTCGAAGTACTCCAGCACGTTCATGCCGTAGTTGTCGTTCTCCTGGTAGATCTTCCAGGGGACGCCAGCCTTGGAGAGCATCTCGGGGTAGGTCTCCCAGGAGAAGGCCTCGGTCGGAACGAAGTTTCCGTAAACGGGGCCTCCGGCGACGCCGGCCGGGTCCACCTGGCCGGTCATCATGTACAGGCGGTTGGGCCAGGTCGGGCCCATCATCGAG
This sequence comes from uncultured Actinomycetota bacterium, assembly GCA_963780555.1. Taxonomy (GTDB): domain Bacteria; phylum Actinomycetota; class Actinomycetes; order Streptosporangiales; family Streptosporangiaceae; genus DASUBV01. The sequence goes on from CAWACD010000002.1 coordinate 4,474,928, forward strand.
CAGTGGTACCCGTCGCACACGGTGAAGGCGTCGGCCAGCGCCCAGTGGAACGGGATGTCCGGGCGCTTGAAGTAGGCCATGGTGTACTGCCCGGCGACACCGTCAGCCTCCAGGTGCGCCGTCACGAACGAGTCCATCTTGCCGTTGTTCCACGACTGATGCTGCGGCCCCCAGTTGTGGCTGTTGGAGGGCAGCGCCTGCGCGCTGGTGCTGGTCGTGTCGGTGTGGAACGGCAGCAGGTAGTTGTCGGGGTTGCTCGAGTCGGCCTGGTAGAACAGCGACCGGGGCACGGCGGGGTCGCTGAAGCCGCGCACCCCCGGCATGGCGCCGAAGTAGTGGTCGAAGGATCGGTTCTCCTGCATCAGCACGACGATGTGCTTGATCTCGGAGACGGGCCGGCCGGGCCGGTCTGAGCGAAGCAGCGACGCTGGCGTGGCATCGACCATCTTGCGAAGGCTGGCTGGCAGGGCGAACGACCCCAGCACCACGCCTCCGGCCGACGCCATGAGCTGGCGGCGACTCACTTCACGGGTCACGAAGGACCTCCTAAAGCCGTAAAGAAGAGCACTACCTGGGCAGATGCGAATGGACGGCCCGGACCACCTCCCCGTGCGCGCTAGAACGCCGGATAACCAAGAACACCCTGATCATCAGACATCTCAGGAGCTAGGCCGTAAAGAAGGCATCTAGGTAATAACTTGGCAAAGAATGCCGATCTGCCAGCCGCGGCAAGTTGGCCGGCCTGTCACCGTCGCCCGAAGGTCCGGTCCTCCTGGACATGCCGCCCGAGCTCATGCAGGCCGCTAAGGTGCGGGCTGCTGAGCGCGGAGAGACACTCAAGGGACCTGGTGACCCGCGCGGTCGCCCGGGAGTGCATGTGCCGGCGGGACCTGCACATACCGGGCGCCTCTCCCTGCCGCTGATTGGCCGCGGTGCAAACCCCAGCGTGGACGTAACGAATGCCGACATCGAGGCTGCGCTCGATGCTGAGGACGTCGACAGGTACGCAGGCCGGTGATCCTCCTAGACGCAGGCGTCTGGCTCGCCGCTGCCTGGGGGCGGCACATCAATCTCCGGTGGCTGCTGAATGGCTAGACGGCCAGGAAGGCGACCTCGGGCTATGCCGGGTCACTCAGATGAGCCTGCTCCGGTTGCTATCGAATCCGGCCGTTATGCACGAGGACGTCGTGTCACGCGGTGACGCGTGGCAGGTTATCGACCAGATCCGGGCCGACCAGCGAGTCCTGTGGGCTGAGGAGCCTGCTCAGCTCGAGGCAGTGTGGCGGGCCCTGTCCGCCCGGGATGAGAACAGTCACAAGCCATGGACCGATGACTACCTCGCCGCATTCTCGCAAGCCGCTGGCGCCACGCTCGCCACCCTCGACCGCAAGCTGCGCCACCGGTACCCATCCATCCACGTCGACACACTGACCTGACCGCCGGAGTCGGGCCGCCATCCGGCTCGACCCCCGGAACTGAACTTCTATCGCAAGGTCCAGGGCGCTCACGGCCTCATTTCCTCCGGATGGGCCGATGCGGAACGGCTCCTGTCGGTGTGATGCCGGCGAGTAGCTGAAGGTCGTGGCGGCCGTCGCCGATCCAGTTCCAGAGCGGCACGGTGCCGCCGAGCTCGGCATTGGCTACGAGCGCGTCCCCGCTGAGCTTCCGCGCGTCAAAGCAGATCGGGCAGACCAGGTACCGGCCGCCGGCGTCGCGGTAGCGCCGGGTCAGCTCGGGCAGCGGCGGGCAGCCGTCGCAGGCGACGCCCTGGGCTATGCCGTCGAGGGCCAGCCGCACGGCTTCCTTGGTCAGGAACATCAGCGTCGGCCGCTGCTGCTCGGCGGCCGCCACGGCCACCAGCAGGGCCACGGTCACCTTCTCGGGATCCTCGAGCCCGGTCGTCAGGCTGATAACCGCCTTGCCGCTCATATCAGCGTCCCTTCCCGGCCTGCCAGCGATGTCGCGGAGTCCTGTTGCCTGCTCCCGAGGATGGCGCTTGCCCCGGCGGCGGCGCATGGGGCATCTGACCCATTTATTTCCCGGCTGAACTGACGGCTGCCCAGGTCAGCGGCCTGACGAGCGGGCCGCCCTGGTCACTGCGGGCTGTTTCCGCTGGCTCCGGTGCGAGGATTGCCGCTTCTGTTTGCCCGTGCGGCATAGCAACGATTCTCGCGGGGAGAGCCTTGAGCAGGTCATCGTCTTTTCACAGGCCGAGTTGTCACGGGCTGGGCCAGCTGCCGCTGGCCGCGGTTGCCGCCACGCTGCTGCTGGGCGCGACCGCGTGCCAGGCCGCGCCGGCGGGCGGGCAGGCCAGCGGCGGCGCGGCGGCCGGGCTGTCCGCGGCCGGGCTGTCCGCGGCCGGGCGGTCCCGGACTGGCCCGTCCGGAGCTGGCCGTTCCTCGGTCGCCGGCGGGCTGCTGAGCACGACCTCCGGGCAGCACGGCGCGGCCGCCGGGCGGCACGGCTCCCCCGGTCCGCGCGGCACCGGCGGGCCGGGCGGGAGCTGGTCTCCCGGGACCGTCCGCGGGGTACACGGCGGCGGCGGTTACGTCCGCGGCGCCACGGTCCCGGCGGCGATGATGCGGCAGGGCCGGAAGATCCAGGCGACGGCGCACGGCGGCTCCGCGTCGGCTCACCTCACCAGTGCCAGCCGCGCACGGGGCGGCACCCGGGCGACCCTGCTGGCCAGCTCATCGACGACCGGGACGATCGACCCCGGTGGCGATGAACGGCTGTCGACGGCCAAGACGGGCTGGGCGACGTACGCGGGCGTGACCGCCACTCAGCTCAACTCCGACCTGACCGCCAGCAAGGCCCGGCCGACCGAGATCCGGGTCATCAACCCGGCGACGCCGACGTTCTCGGTCACGATGGTGGCCGACTCGGGCGGCTACGCCACCAGCAACTGGTGGTGGTACTACGGGCTGACCGTCAGCCAGGTCATCCCGCTGGCGAACAGCCTGGGCGCGCGGCCGATCTCGCTGCAGCGCTACCAGTCCGGCGGCCAGACGCTGTTCGCTGTGGTCCTGATCCCCGACACCGGCTCGGCGGCCCAGACCTGGTACTGGTACTACGGCGACACCAGCTACCTCAGCCAGCAGGCCACCGCGAACAAGGCCCGGATCACCCGGCTGCACCAGTACCAGGTGGACTCCAGCGGCGATCATTACTTCGACGCCCTGATGACGCCGGATTCCGGCCGCACCGGCACCACGTGGTGGGGCTGGTGGTACGGCGTGTCGCCGGCCTACGTGAGCCAGTACCTCTCCGCCTACCACGCCCGGCTGCTGGACATCGAGGGCAACAGCGACGGGACCTTCAACATCGTGCTGACGGCCAGCGCCGGGGCGTGGGTGGGCTGGTGGTACGGCCCGGACGTGAGCGCGATGGTGACCATGGCCGCGCGCGATGACCTGCGGGTCCTCGCCGACGACGAGTACACGACGAGCTCGGGCAGCACCAGTTACGTGATCCTGACGACCGAGAACAACCCGGATCAGGCAGCGATGCGGACCGACGTGCTCACCCAGTCCCTGGACGCCTATCAGTCGCAGGACGGCGCTGCCAACGGGCTGCTGCAGTTCAGCGACTCGACCTACGGGACGACCAACCTGACGTTCGGCTCGGTTCCGTACAACGCCAAGACGCGGGTGGGCAGCATCTCCAAGACGTTCGTAGCCACCGCGATCCTGCTGCTGGAGGCGGAGGGCAAGCTGTCCATCTCCGACTCGGTCGACAAGTGGCTGCCCGGCGTGGTGCCGAACGGCGCGAACATCACGCTCGAGGAACTGCTGAACCACACGGCGGGAATCAACAACTACACCGACGAGCTCGCGTTCACCCCGGGCACGATGTCGCAGTCGTTCACGCCGGCGCAGCTGGTCCAGATCGCCGTGGCCAACCCGCCGTATTTCGCGCCGGGCGCCGGCTACCACTACTCCAACACCGACTACGTGCTGCTGGCCATGGTCATCGAGAAGATCACCGGGGCCTATTACGGCGACTTCATCACCAGCCACATCATCGGCCCGCTGGGGCTGACCGGGACGGCGGTGCCGGAGGACACCACCATCGCGAGCCCGGCGATGCCGGGGCGGTGGAACGACGGGTCCGCAGTCGTGACCACCACCAGCCAGAACGCCAGCCGCTGGTACGGGCCCGGCGCGGTGGTGTCCACGGTCGCCGATGTCAACACGTTCTACCAGGCCCTGCTGTCGGGCAAGCTACTGCCGGCCGCACAGCTGTCGGAGATGGAAAACGACACGGTGGCGGACGGCGTCCCGGGCCAGGTGTACGGGCTGGGCCTGATCAAGACCACCCTGGGCTGCGGAGTCACGATCGCGTGGCACAACGGCTACGTGATGGGCTATGAGACGTTCTCCGCGCACAGCCTGACCGGCGGCCGCAACATCACCTGGACCTACAACGCGCCCGGCGGGACCGACGGCGGCCTGGACTACGACCTGGCCGAGGCCGCGTTCTGCCGGTTCTGAGGAGGCTGCCTGCTCAGGGCAGTTTTCCCAGGTGATTTGGCCAGCAATCGGGGCACTAGGTACGGTCACTGAGGTGAGCGGCAATTCGGATGACAACGCCGAGTGGGACAAGTGGTTTCGCCCGGCGTCCCCGGCCGCCCAGCTCCCGCCGGTCACCGGGCAGCTCCCGCCGGCCGCCGGGCAGCTCCCGCCGGCCGCCGAGCAGCCGCCGCCGCGCGGCAGGCACGGGAAGCAGGGCCCCAGGCGGCGAAAGCTTCCGTATGTGCTGGTCGCCGCAGCCGTAGTGGCGGCAGGTGCCGGTGGTGCGGCGCTGGTGCTGCCGAGGGGCGGGCACACCCAGACGACTGGTTACCTGCCGACGGGCTCATCGGATGGCCAGGACGCGCGGCAGACGGCCCGCGCATTCCTGCGCGCCTGGGACGCGGGCCACCTGCAGCAAGCCGCGAACTACACCGATCATCCGGCTGCCGCCAAGGCCGCCCTGACGGCTTTCCAGACCGACCTCCACCTCAGCAAGCTCAGCAGCACCCAGGCGTCGGCAACGTCGGTCTCGTCGAACTCGGCGGCCCCTCGGGAGAAGGTAACGTATGCGGCCAGCGCCACGGTGGCGGCGCCGAGCGGAGCCTCGGCGGTCAGCGGAACCTGGCGCTACCACGCATCGCTGGTCACTTACCAGGCGAAGCAGTCCAAGTACTGGTACGTCGCGTGGGCGCCCGACGACCTGGCTCCCCGCCTCACCGCGTCCAGGCACCTGGCTGCCGTCATAGTCGCCCCGCGAGTCACCTCGGTCGCCGACGCGCGCGGCGGCAGTCTCACCAGTTACGGTGACGCGGGGCTGAACAATATCGCCGCCGGCATTGAGGCAAGCGCTCCCCCGGGGTTCGGATCCCCGGGCCTGGACGTCGAGATCCAGACCCGGAAAGACAGGCCCGTCGCCCACACCCGGGCGGCCGTGGTCGCGCCCAGGAATGTCTCCGGACTGGCCACAACCATCGACACAGCTGCGGAGCAAGCTGCCCTGTCTGCCGTTCACCTGCACAAGGACAGCTCGATGGTCGTCATCCAGCCATCGACCGGCAAGATCCTGGCCGTCGCCAATAACGCCGGCTTCAACGACTTCGCGCTCACGGCGCGCGTGGCACCCGGCTCGACCATGAAGACCGTCACGTCAACCGCGTTGTTCACGGAGGGCGTGCTCACTCCGGCCAGCAACGTCGCATGCCCGAAGACCTTCACGATTCAGGGGATCACGTACCACAACGACAAGGGCGAATCCGAGCCGGCATCGACGCCGTTCATCACTGATTTTGCCCAGTCCTGCAACAACGCTTTCAGCACGCAATGGGAGCACCTGACCGACGGCCGCCTGGCCAGGGCGGCCCGGAAGTACTACGGCCTGGACCGGAGATGGGACATCGGCATCGGCAGCGGCCGGGAATCCGCGAGCTACTTCAGCGCCCCGCCATCCGCTTCTGGCTCCGAGCTGGCGCAAGAAGCCTTCGGGGAAGGTCAGCTGACCGCTTCACCCCTGGCCATGGCGTCGATTGCGGCCACCATCGCCAGCGGGCAGTTCCGGCAGCCTTACCTGACAGCGGGCGCCCGGCTGGTCAGCGCGAAGCCGCTTCCAGCCCAGACCGACACCTGGATGAAAAAGATGATGCGGGCCGTGGTCACGAGCGGCACGGCCGCACCGATCGGGTTCGGTTCCGGTGTCTACGCCAAAACCGGTACCGCGGACATCAAGGGCCAGGGTCAGCCCAACAGCTGGCTGATCGCCTTTAAGCCGTCACGGGACGTCGCAGTCGCCTGCCTGGTTCTCAACGCCGGCTACGGCGCTCAGTTCGCTGGCCCCGAGGTCAGGGCCTTTCTCGACAGCTACTGACTTCGGCCGCCTGCTGGTCCACGCTGGCGGCCCGGGTGCTGACTGCCGGGGCCAGCGTCAGCCGCCGGTCCCGAGCACGTCCCGGACCGCTCGGTGCACGCCGGCCCGCAGCTCAGCGGTCTCCGCAGGCCGGCGCACCGGGTGCACGGCGTTGGTCAGCAGCACCACCGCGGCCTGCAGCGCCGGGCAGATGAGCAGCGAGGTGCCGGTGAAACCGGTATGCCAGATCGTCCCGGCGGGCCAGTCGCCCCACGCATCCGGCCTGATCCGCCAGCCCAGCACCCGCGGCTCGGCGGTGCCGCCGGCCTGCCGGGCGGTCATCAGCTCGATCGTCTGAGCGCTGAGCACCGGGTGCCGGCCCGGGGTCAGCAGCGCGGCGGCGTACCGGGCCAGGTCGGCGGCCGGGCCGAACAGCCCGGCATGCCCGCTGACGCCGCCCAGCGCGAAGGCGTTGCCGTCGTGCACCTCGCCCCAGGCCAGTCCCGGAACCAGCCGCTGGTCACCGTCGGCCTCGGTGGCAGCGATCCGCTCGCGCGGCACGGCCGGCCGGTAGCTCGTCGTGGTCATGCCGAGTGGCGCCAGCACCTCCCGGCGGACCAGGCTGTCCAGCGGCTCGTCGGCGCAGGCCTCGGCGGCCCAGCCCAGCAGCATGTAGCCCAGGTCGCTGTAGCTGACGGGGCCGCCGGCGGCGGTGGCCAGCTCAGCGGTCACCGCGCGGCGGATCTCCGCCGGGCTGGCGCAGGTCTGGAAGAACGGCCGGTGCGGCACCAGCCCGGCGATGTGCAGCAGGCAGTCGCTGATGGTGACCGGCGACCGCGGGGCGCCCGGCAGCCAGCGCGCGATCGGGTCGTCGATGCTCCACTGGCCTCGCTGGTGCAGCAGCAGCACCAGCGGCAGGGTGGCAACGACCTTCGTCAGCGAGGCCAGGTCGAACAGGGTGCCCGGCGCGGCCGGGATGGCCGGCCCGGCGGCGCCGGAGTCGTCGGGCAGCGGCAGCCGGGCCCAGCCGCCCGCGGCGGTGTACGGGCTGCCGCCGGGGGTGCATACCTGTGCGACGGCCGCCGGGAACCCGCCGGCCAGGTGCTGCAGCAGCACCCGGCTGACGGCCGGGTAGTCGCCGGCCGGCCAGCCGGCCAGTTCGGTGTAGGTCGCGGTGAGGCCGGGCAGCGGTCCGGCCGGCGGGCTCACCTCAGCACCTTGACCAGGCGGACCTCGGCGGCCTGGTACTCCGGCTCGACCCGGCTGCTGCCATCGGGCGCGTAACCCGCTCGGGAGTACAGCCGCCGGGCCCGCTCGTTGGCCTCGAACACGTGCAGCGCGACGCTGGTGCAGCCGCGCTCGCGCAGCCGCTGCTCGGCGTGCGCCAGCAGCGCCTGGCCGGTGCCCTGGCCAGCGTCACCGGGATGCACGTACAGCCCGAACACGTACCCGCAGGGCCCCGGCTCCGGCCCCGGCGGCGGCCCGGCGGGCGGCTGCTCCGCAGCTGCCGCGCGGCGGCCGTACCGGACGAAGCCGGTCACCTGGCCATCCCCGACCGCGACATCGGTCTCCCCCTCCGGCCGCCGCTCGATGAGGCCGGCCAGCCAGGCGGCGGTCTGGTCGTGGTCCAGCCCGGCCAGCACCTCATCAGGCACTACGCCAGGGTAGGCCTGTCGCCACGCCTGGATGAACACCTCCGCCATCGCGTCACTGTCACCAGCCACCGCCGGGCGGATACCAGTCTGGCCGCCGGGCGCCGGGCCGGGGCTTGTCCTGCGCGTCCGATCCACCAGATTCCCTCATGCCGTCAGCTTCGTGCGGAATCCCCGGCCGTCCGGCCGAGGCGGATATCAGGAACTGTCCTGCTCCCCGGCGCGGTAGCAGGCTGCCTCGTGCCGCCCGCTGACCAGAGCCAGCGGCGGGTCTGCCGTCACGCACTGGCCGATCCGCAGCGGGCACCGCGGCGCGTACGGGCAGCCCGTTACGGGACTGGCTGCGGCCCGGCCGCTGACCCCAGCCCCGGCCGTATCCCCGGCCGCGCCGCCCGGCCCGGCGGCGGCCTCGCCCGGCTCGGCGGCCACGGACTCCGCCGGCGCCCGCTCCGCGCCGGCCAGCAGGCTGCCGTCGGGCTGCGGCGCCGGGACCGCGGCCAGCAGCGCCCGGGTATAAGGGTGCAGCGGCGCCGACATAACCGCGTCCCACGGCCCGCGCTCGACGAACCGGCCCGCGTACATGACCCCGATCTGGTCACTGAGCTGCCGGATCACCGCCATGTCATGGCTGATGAACAGGTACGACAGCGCCAGCTCCGCGCGCAGCCGGTCCAGCCTAGCCTGCATCTCCCAGCCGCCCTGGAATGTAAGGATGTTACGAGTGATGTGCTTTTGATGTCAACAAAGAACACATGACCGGCGTGACGGTCAGCTCCCCGGGGCCGGCCTGCGGCCGCGCCGGGTGCGCTTGGCCTGCGCCGCCTCATATGTCCGCTCCAGCGCCTCCCGGCTGGACGGCAGGTCGTGCTGGGCGAGCACCACGAACAGGCAGTCGACGACGGTGAGCTGGGCGATCCGGCTGGTCATGGCGCCGGACCGGAACGCGGTCTCGCGCGCGGCGGTCAGCAGCACATGGTCGGCGGCGGCGGCGATCGGCGAGCGCGGGAAGTTGGTGATCGCGACGGTCCGCGCGCCGTGGCTGGCCGCCTCGCGCAGGGCGTCGATGGTGTCGGCCGTGGTCCCGGTGTGCGACAGGGCAACCACGACGTCGGCGGGGCCAAGCAGCGCCGCCGAGGTGATGGCCATGTGCGGGTCCGGCCAGGCGAAGGCGGGCTTGCCGATCCGCTGCAGCTTCTGCTGCAGGTCCAGGGCGACATAGCCGCTGGCGCCGACGCCGTACAGGTCGATCCGCCGGGCGGTGGCCAGCAGGTCCACGACCTTGACCAGCACGTCGATGTCCAGGTGCTTGACCGTGTCGGTGACGGCCCGGGCATCGGCGCGGGCGATCTTGCCCGCGATCGCGGCCGCGTCGTCGCCGGGCAGGATGTCATGCGACAGCTCGACGCCGGCGCTCGGGCCGCCCTGGCCGGACGCCGCCGCCAGCGCGATCCGCAGCTCGGGATAGCCGCGCAGCCCGACCGCCCGGCAGAACCTGACGACCGTGGTCGCCGATGTGCCGCACAGCCCGGCCAGCTCGGAGATCGCCTGCATCGCCGTGCCGAACGGGTCGGCCAGCACCTGCTGGGCCACCCGCTGCTCGACCGGCGCGAGGCTGGGCAGCAGCGCCCGGATCCGGACCAGGATGTCATTCCCGGCCTCACCCGGCGCCGTCCCGGCTGGCTGCTGGCCGGCCCCCTCCGGCCCGGAGTCCGGCGGCCGGACGTCCCGGCCGGCTGGGTCCGGCCGCTCGCTCGCACCGCCCACGACAGCCTCCTCGGTCCCCGGCCCGGCCGGCCTAGCGCTCGCCGCCGGCGGCCCCGGCAGCGGTCGCGGTCAGCGCCGCACGGACGCTGCCGCCTGACCCGGCCAGCGCGCGGGCCGCCGAGTCAGGGGTGAGCCCGGCCAGCAGGCAGAGCATGGCGAGCCGGAGATCACCGCCGCAGCGGGCCAGCTCGGCACGGCAGGCTGCCTCACCTGTGCCGGATGTCTCCATCAGTATGGCGACCTGGCGCTGGCGCAGCTTCTCGTTGGTGCCCGCCAGCCACACCATCAGGTTGGAGTACGTCCGGCCGAGCCGGACCATGACCGCCGTGGACAGCGAGTTCAGGATCATCTTCTGCGCGGTCGAGGCCTTGAGCCGGGTGGACCCGGCGATGGCCTCGGGCCCGGTGTCGGCCAGCAGCCGGTAATCGGCCAGCTCCGCCAGCGGGGCCGACAGGTTGCTGCTGACCAGCACCGTCGGCGCCCCGGCCGCCCGGGCCGCGCGCAGCGCTCCGGCGACATACGGGGTCCGGCCGCTGGCCGACAGCCCGATGGCCACGTCCGCCGCGGTGACCCCGGAGGCGGCCTGGCTGCCCAGCGCCTCCCGGTCCTCAGCACCCTCGATGGCGCTGGCCACCGCCTGCTCGCCGCCGGCATGGTGGGCGACGAAGACACCGGGCGGCACCCCGAAGGTGGGCACGACCTCGGCCGCGTCCAGCACGCCGATCCGCCCGGACGAGCCGGCCCCGAAGTAATGAACGTGGCCGCCCGCCCGCAGCTGCGCCACGGTCAGGTCCACCACGCTGGCCAGCACCGGCAGCACCGCGGCCACCGCGCCGGCCACCAGAGCATCCTCGGCGTTGAGCAGCCCGACCAGTTCGAGTGTGCTGACGGTGTCGATGCCGGTCGTGCGCGGGTTGCGCATCTCGGTGCTGGACCGCGCCGGCCATGCGGCCAGGCCAGGCTGCTCCGGCTGCGGTTCTGCTGGCACCGCCGCCCTCCTCAGATTGCTGGTCACGGGATCGGATCGCCGCTCACGGACGCCGCCCCCATGTTACTGTTTTCCGTCGGGAGGTCCAGTTTGGTTGCATATTCACATGCCGCGGAACCCGGCGGGCCGGCGGGCCGCCGCCGGGCCCGGGTGCTCGGCTGCATGTCCGGGACATCGGTCGACGGCATCGACGTTGCCTGCGCGGATCTGGAGCTGGACGGCGAGACGCTGACCTGCTCTTATCGCGGCGTGCTCAGTGTGCCGTTCGAGGCCGCGCTGCGCGAGCGCATCGTCGCGGCGCTGCCGCCCGGCCTGCCCGGTGCGGGCGAGCTGTGCGAGCTGCACGCCGGGCTCGGGCACGCCTACGCCGCCGCGTTCGCCACCGCGGCCGCCGACCTGGCCGGCGGCCAGGCCGACTTCGCGGTGCTGCACGGGCAGACCTTCTTCCACTGGGTCGATGAAAGCGGGCGGGCCCTCGGAACGCTGCAGCTCGGGAACGCGGCGCAGGTCGCCGAGCAGACCGGGCTGCCGGTGATCTCTGACCTGCGCAGCCGCGACCTGGTAGCGGGCGGCCAGGCCGCGCCGCTGGTATCGATGTTCGACCAGCTGCTGCTGGCCGGGCGGGCGGGCCCGGCGGCGGCGGTCAACCTGGGCGGCATCGCGAACCTGACGATCGTGGAAGACGGCCGGGTGCTGACTGCCTACGACCTCGGCCCGGCCGGGGCGCTGATGGACCCGGCCGCGATCTGGGCCACCGACGGCGCCCGGCAGTTCGATGCAGACGGGGTCATCGCCGCCGGCGGCACGGTCAGCGCGGCGCTGCTGGACCGGCTGAAGGCGGAGCCGTACTACCGGCTGCCGCCGCCGCGCAGCACCGGCCGTGAGCTGTTCAACGCCGCCTACCTGCGCGCGATGGTGGCCGGGATCGAGCCGGCGCCCGCGCCGGCGGATGTGTCCGCGACGGTCACCCGGCTGCTGGTCGATCTGCTGGCCGACGCGGCTAAGCAGCACGGCCTGACCGAGCTGGTGCTGTCGGGCGGCGGCAGCGCCAACCCGGTCACGATGCGCTGGCTGCGCGAGGCACTGCCGGGTGTCTCGGTGCTCACCACTGACGATCTCGGTGTCCCGGCGCAGGCCAAGGAGGCGGTGGCCTTCGCCGTGCTTGGCTTCCTGTCCTGGAACGGGCTGCCGGGCTCGGTCACGGCCGCCACCGGTGCCCGGCACCCGTCGATCCTGGGCTCGATCCAGCCCGGCGCCTCGGCGCTGGTCCTGCCGGTCCCGGCCAGCACCCCGCCGCGTCACCTCCGGCTAACCAGCTGACCCACCCGGCGGCGCCGCAGTCACTGGACCCTGGCACCGGCCTGGTGACGGGCTCGCGGAAGACCATCACCAGGCCGGCGCACTTACCGCTGGCTGTTAGCGCTCACTCCTATCCGCTGACCTTCGGGACGCCCGACACCGTGGACTGCGCCTGCTGCAGCGCCGAGCTCACCGATGCGGTGCCGGTGATCGCCGACTGGATGGCGGTCCAGATGGCCTGCGACACCTTCGGGTAGTTGGCGCCGTACTCCGTGGTACGCGGCCGGGCCGTCTGCGTCTCCTTGGCGAACACGGTGTACTGCGGCCCCTGGCCCAGTTCCTGCTGGGTGACCGCCGGCTTGGTCGGCAGGTAGTACATCAGCGAGGTCACGTGCTTCATGACATCCGGCTGCTGCATGCCCTGGATCCACTGCCAGGCCATCTTCTGCTCCTGGCTGCTGCCGGACTTGCCGAGGTTCCAGGTCTCGCCGCCCAGCGGGGCGATCACGGTCTGGCCGGCCTGGCGGACCGGGATCGGCGCGATCTTGTAGTCCTTGCCGTACTTCCAGCCGGCCTGGTTCAGCTCGGGGAAGATCCACGGGCCGTCCTCGATCATGGCCGCGCTCTTGTGCAGGAACTGCTGGGTCAGGTCCGGGTCCTGGCCCCAGTTCAGCACCGACTTTGACGCCGAGCCGTCCTTGACCATGTTGACCCACAGCTGCAGCGACTGCTGGAACGCCGGGGTGTCGACGTTAGTCAGGCTGGCCCCGTTGCTCCAGAAGAACGGCTCCAGCTGCCAGGTCGACTGCTCGTCCCCGGTCGCGTCAAAGGCGATGCCGTAGACGTGCGGCTTGGTCAGCTTCTGGGCGTCCGCGGCCAGCTCCGCCCACGTCTGCGGCGCCGGCAGGTGCGCGGCGGCGAACATCTTGGCGTTGTAGAAGATGCCGACCGAGTTCGTGCCAATCGCGTAGCAGTAGTAGTTGCCCTGGAACTTGCACTCGTTCATGGCGCCGGTGTAGTAGCCGCTGGTGGTGAAGCCCGGCTCCTTGTTCAGCGGCAGCAGCTGCCCGGTGGCGGCGACCTGCGGCACGTTGGGATTGTCCAGCATGACGATATTAGGCAGGTCCCCGGCGCTGGCTTCCTGCAGCACCTTGGTGATCAGGTTGGCGTACGGGACAACCTCGCGCTTGACCGTGACCCCGGGATGGGCGGCCTCAAATTTCTTGTTGTACCAGTTCACCGCCACGTTGGCGCCGCTGGAGGTGAAGTAGTCAAGCTCGGTGATCGTGACCTTGCCGCTGGAGCTGCTGCCGCCCGAGGACGACCCGCAGCCGGCCAGGGCCAGTCCGACCGCGACGGCGCCGGCCGCGGCGAGCCGCCACCGGGATCTGGCACTCAGTCTGGTGGACGTGCGCATGGACACCCTCCTGGTTCGCTAGCTAGCTGACTTCGCTCACCCCTTCACCGACCCGACGGTCAGGCCGGAGGCGATGTACCGCTGGGCGGCAATGAGCAGGACGGCCGCGGGCAGCAGCCCGAAGACGCACAGGGCCATGGCCGCGCCGAGATTCTCGGAGAACTCCCCGATGTAGGAGTAGATGGACAGCGTGATCGGCTCGAACGAGCTGCCCGACAGCATCGTCAGGGCGAAGATGAAGTCGCCCCAGCCGTTGAGGAAGGCGAACACGGCCACGGTGATGATCGCGGTGCGGCTCATCGGCAGCACCACGCGGGTGAACGCGCGCCACTCGTTGGCCCCGTCTACCCGGGCCGCCTGCAGCACGTCGCCGGGCAGGCCGAGCATGAACGCCCGCAGCACCAGGATGCTGAACGGCACCGCGTAGGACGCGTCGGCCAGGATCAGGCCGGGGTAGGTGTTGAGCAGGTGCAGGTGGTGATAGATCACGAACAGCGAGTTGGCGATCACGATGGACGGCAGGATCTGCGCCGCCAGCAGCGTGCCCGCGATCAGGGCGGTGACCCGGAACCGGTACCGGGCCAGGGCATGCGCCGCGGGCAGCGAGATGACCAGGGTCAGCGCGGCGGTGCCGACCCCGATGATCAGGCTGCTCAGGATGTGCCCGCCCTGGCTGGAGATGACCGAGCGGTAGTTGGCCAGGCTCGGCGTGGGCGGGAAGAAGTAGTAGTGGTTGCCGATCAGCTGGGAGTTGTTCTCCAGCGAGGCAATCACCACCGCGTACAGCGGGAACAGCAGGATGACCAGCGCCGCCGAGCGCGATGATGGCTGCTGCCAGGGAGAGAAGCCGGGGATGCCTGGTCACCGCTATGCCCTCCGCAGCGATTCTCGGTTGAGCCAGATGTAGACCGGCGCGACGATCGCGACGATGATCAGCAGCACCGTGTTCAGCGCGGCGCCCGCACCGTAGTTGAACTGCTGGAATGACAGGTTGTACGCCCAGGTGGCGATCAGCTGGGTGGAGTTGGCCGGCCCGCCCTGGGTCAGGCCGATGACCACGTCGAAGACCTTGACGGTGAACACGAAGCCGAGCACGAAGGTGACCTCGATCACCGGCCGGATGATCGGCAGCGTGATCCGGGTCAGCCGGTGCCAGAACCCGGCACCGTCGATCATCGCCGCTTCCTTCAGCTCGGCCGGCACGTCCTGCAGCGCGCTGTAGAGCAGCACGGTGAAGAACGGCACGCCGATCCAGATGTTGGTGATCAGCAAGACCGTGAACGCCCAGCCCGGCGAGAGCAGGTAGCCGACCTGCTGATGGATCAGGTGCAGGTCGATGAGCAGCTGGTTGACCGCCCCGCCCTCGGCCTGGAACAGGAACCGGAAGATGGTGCCGGTAATCAGGAACGGCAGCAGCCAGGGCACGATGATCAGCGACCGGGCCAGCCGGCGCAGCGGGAACCGGAGGTTGAACAGCAGCGCCAGCCCGAAGCCGATCAGGAACTGGAACGCCAGCGACCCGAGGGTGAACCACAGGGTGCGCAGCAGGGCTGACTGGGTGGTGTCCTGCAGGAGGGTGGCCTTGTAGTTAGCCAGCCCGGCGAACGGCGCGGCCAGGCTGGAGATGGTCGCCGGTGACGTCTCCTGGAAGCTCAGGACCAGGTTGTAGAGGGTCGGCAGGGCGAACGCGAACAGCACGTAGGCCAGCGCCGGGATCAGGAACGCCGCCCGGGCCAGCCCGCGGCTGTGCGCCCGCCAGCCCGGCCGCCGGGGTGCCGGTGCCGCGCGGTCGCCGGTGGCCAGGGCGCTGCGTGCCCTCGTGCTGGTCATGCCGCGCTGTCTCCCTCCGCGGTGGCCTCGCCGGCGCTGACGTCGTCTGGAAACGGCTCGACCTTCCCGCCGTCGCGCAGGTAGACGGGGATCTTGTCCAGCGGCGCCGGCGCGGTGATCCAGTCGCCGCCCTCATGCGGTGCCCCCGTCCAGGCATCCCGCCAGGTGACCCCGGCCGGCAGGTAGACCCGCCGCTCGCGGGCGCCCTCGGTGACGACCGGGGCGACCAGGATGTCCGGGCCGAACAGGTACTGGTCGTCGATGTCCCAGGCGGCCTGATCGGCCGGGAAGTCGACGAACAGCGGCCGCATCGGCGGCAGCCCGGTCTGCGCGGCCACCTCCATCTGGTCCATGACGTAGGGGCGCAGCCGTTCCCGCAGGAACAGCAGCCGCCGCAGGATCTGGTACACCTCCTCGCCGAACGACCAGACCTCGTTGTCCGCCCCGGTCTGGTCGGCGCCGATCATGGTGCCGGGCTCGCGGACGCCGTGCAGCCGGGTCAGCGGGCAGAACACCCCGAACTGGAACCAGCGGACCATCAGCTCGCGGAACGACGGCGAGTGGATGTTGCCGTTCTTGAACCCGCCGATGTCGGTGGTCCACCACGGGATGCCCGACAGCCCGATGTTGAGCCCGGCCGGGATCTGGCGGCGCAGGTCCTCGAAGGTCGAGTCGACGTCGCCGGACCAGACCGCAGCCCCGTACCGCTGGCTGCCCGCCCACGCCGACCGGCACAGCAGGACGATCTCGTCCTCGCCCTCGGCCCGCATCCCCTCGTAGAAGGCACGGGCGTTCATCATCGGGTAGATGCCGCTGACCTCGGCGCCGGGGCCGATGTGATAGCGCAGGTTGCCCTGGTCCTCCGGGCGCAGCTCCGGCTCGCAGGCATCCAGCCACCACACCCGCACGCCGTGGGAGTAGTAGTTCTGCCGGGCCTTGCCCCAGACATAGGACCGGGCGCGGGGGTTGGTCGGGTCATAGAAGCTGACCAGCGCCCGGTCGGCGCGGCCCTTGTCCCAGATGGGCAGGTGCACGCCGATGCCGTGCTCGCTGTCGACCAGCAGGCCGGCGTCGGCCATCTCGGCGTAGTTCTCGCTGGCGGGGTTGACCGTCGGCCAGACCGAGACCATCAGCCGGACGCCCAGCTCGGCGAGCTCGGCCACCATGCCGGACGGGTCGGGCCACTCGGCCGGGTCAAAGCGCCAGTCGCCCTGCCGGGTCCAGTGGAAGTAGTCCACCACGATGACCGACAGCGGCAGGCCGCGCCGCTTGTACTCGCGGGCCACCGCCATCAGCTCGTCCTGGGTGCGGTAGCGCAGCTTGCACTGCCAGAACCCCGATGCCCACTCCGGCAGCGCCGGCGCGTGCCCGGTGGCGTCGGCGTAGGCGCTCAGCAGCTGTGCGGGCCCGGCGGCGGCGGTGATCCAGTAGTCCC
Organism: uncultured Actinomycetota bacterium; assembly: GCA_963780555.1. Classification (GTDB taxonomy): domain Bacteria; phylum Actinomycetota; class Actinomycetes; order Streptosporangiales; family Streptosporangiaceae; genus DASUBV01. Next base: position 4,491,667 of record CAWACD010000002.1, read on the forward strand.
ACTGCCGGGTCGCCTCCGATACCCAGCGGGTGGCGGTCGTCCCCAGCTCGACCCGGCCGGTGCCGGGGTGATTCCACAGCAGGCCGTATCCGCGGCTGGAGACCAGGAAGGGAATGGACACCTCGGTATTGCGCTGGACCAGCTCGACAACGGCGCCCTTCTGATCCAGCTTGCCGTGCTGGTGCTGGCCCAGGCCGTAGAAGCGCTCGCCGTCGTGCGGGTCGAACAGCACCTCGAAATGGTGCATGCCGCCGGCCGCCGAGCGGTACCGCCGCATCGGCGGCCCGGTGAAGTGCGGGACTGACTCGGCCAGCAGGATGCTGCCGTCAGCCCGCCGGAAGGTCAGCCGGCCGTCCGCGGTGACCTCGGCGATCAGGTTCCCGTTACTGATCCGCGCGCTGTCCGCGGCGATCTCGATGTCCGCCGGGACCGGCTCAGGCGGCAATAGCGCGCTCGCCAGGTCGTCCCGGATGCCCTGCCAGACCGTGCCGCGCACCCGGAGGCTGTGCTCTCCCCAGGGCTCGATGCGCAGTGTCTCGTGTCCGCCTCGCCACTCCAGTGCAGTTCCGTCGCCGTGCGCGAAGGTACCCACCCGTCTCCAGCCCTTCGAGGGTAGGAAGCAAAGGTTTTCCAGTGGATCGTAGATCCGCTCTAACGGTGCGGTCAACGCCTATAAGGGCACATCGTTGACAATCTGGCTGTCCGCGCGGAAGCTACGCTCATGGTCCGCAATGAACACAATGCGCAAACCTTTTCCAGTTTCTGACCGGCCCGGACTGGCCACCCGGGCCACTGCCCACCCGGTGAGGTGATCGTCATCCATCTGCGGCGCAGACCTGTGACGATCACCGACGTTGCCCGCATGGCCGGGGTGTCGGCAGGCACCGCGTCCAAGGCGCTGAACGGCCGGGCGGGCATCCGGGAATCCACTGCTGACCGGGTCCGGCAGGCCGCCCGGGCGCTCGGCTACCAGCCCAACGCGCTGGCCCGCGGGCTGCTGGTCGGGCGGACCTTTACGGTCGGGCTGATCACCACCGACAGCTTCGGCCGGTTCAGCATCCCGGTCATGCAGGGCGCCGAGGATGCACTCGGCCCGGGCCAGATCTCGGTCTTCTTGTGCGAGAGCCGCGGCGACCGGATCCGCGAGCAGCATCACCTGCGCACGCTGCTGGAACGACGAGTGGACGGCATCATCGTCACCGGCCGCCGCCAGGACGGGCGCGAGCCGATCGGGCGCGACCTGGCCGTTCCGGTGGTCTATGCCATGACGTTCTCCAGCGATCCCCGCGACCTGTCGCTGATCCCCGACGACGTCGGCGGCGGCGCGATGGCCGTGCAGCACCTGGTCAGCACCGGGCGGACGCAGATCGGCCACGTCACCGGCCCGCGGCGGTTCGCCGCTGCCCGGCTGCGCGCCGACGGCGCCGAGAAAGCACTGGCCGCCGCCGGGCGGACGGTGGCCGGCGGCGGCACGCTGTACGGGGAGTGGAGCGAGGAATGGGGCCGGCAGGCGGCCGACGTGCTGCTGCGCAGCTGCCCCGGACTCGACGCGGTGTTCTGCGGCAGCGACCAGATCGCCCGCGGCTTCGCCGACGGGTGCCGCGACGCGGGCAAGCGGGTGCCGGAGGACATCGCCATCGTCGGGTTCGATAACTGGGTGGTCATCGCCGAGGCCTGCCGCCCGCCGCTGACCACCGTGGACATGAACCTGCGCGAGCTCGGGCAGCAGGCCGGCGAGCACCTGCTCGCGGCGATTAACGGCAGCCCCGGTGCCGGGGTCCGCCAGATCGCGTGCAGCCTGATCCTGCGCGAGTCCAGCCGCCCCCGCCAGCCCGCCTGACTCTCATTCCAGCCGGGCCCGGCTGGTCAGGCAGGTACCCGGCTCAGGGGACGGGGGCCTCGTGCGGCTCCGCGGGATGCTCATCGTGGCCCTCGAACGGCTCGTCGCCGGGCCGCAGCGGCTGCGGGCAGCCGGCGCACGGCCCGGTGTCCTCCCGCAGGAAGCGCGCCTCGTTGGCCAGGTCGACGGCCGCATCGAGCGGCGACTCGGACATCGTGCGCCGCTCGGCCTGGTCGCCGGCCAGGGGGTTAGCCACCGTTACGGTGAGCCGGACCCGGATCAGGAGGATCAGGGCGGCGATCTCCAGGCGCGGCGGGTCGGGGACGACCAGCTTGTCGGGGCCCGGCAGGCCCGCAGGACCCGGCGGCGAGCCACCGCCGGGACCAGCGCCGCCGCCAGATCCAGAACCTCCGCCTGGCCCCGAGCCGCCGCCTGGCGCACCACCGGACCCGCTCCCGGGCCCCGAACCGCTGCCGGACGCGGAACCGCCCGCCGCCTCGGCCGCCCCGCCGGCGCGCCTGCGTACCCAGGCGGCGAAAACATCTTTCAGCCGGCTGCCCTCGACCAGCCCGCTGAGGTACTCCCGGATGATCTGGACGACCTCGCCGCCGCCGATCCGCGGGACCTGCAGCAGCCCGGCCACCGCGGCCGCGGCGAGGTCGCCGGCCTCGGCGGCCTGCCGCCGCGCCTGCGCCGCCCGGTGCTGCTGCTCGCCGAGCTGGTCGAGCCGCTGGCGCAGGTCGCCTGCATCGCGGCCGGGTGAGTCCAGGTCAGCTGGCGCCGCGGCGGTCGCATCCGCGGCGGGCGGCATGCTGAGCCGCAGCGTGACGGCCTGCGCCTGGCCCAGGCGCCGGGCCACCTCGCGCTCGGTGCTCGTCGCGCTGCTGCCTGCGCTGTCACCCGGTTCCGGGCTGGCGACCGTGTGGATCTTGCTGACGACACTGGCCAGCGGCCCCGTCTGCGAGACGGCGAGGCGGCCGGCGCTGAACTCGCGCGCGATGGCCTGGTAGGCGGCCTGCTCGCCGCGGGCCTGCAGCTCAGCGGAGACAGCAAGCGCGTACTGGTCCTGCAGCTCGGTCCTTAATGCCGCGCCCAGGCCGGGCGGCGCGGCCAGCCCGATCAGGACGGTCACCGCCAGGCCGATGTGCACGACGGTCAGTACCCGCCGGGTCACATCGGCCGACGGCACCACGCGCAGCCGCTCCCACCACCGGGTCACGGCCGTCAGCGGCGCTGGCCAGACCGCGATGGCCACGCTCAGGCCGGCCAGGATCAGGTACAGCCCCGACCACAGCCACCAGGGCAGGTCCGCCACGGCCCCGGCCTGCTCCAGCGTGCCGCGCAGTGCCGCGACCTCGCCAGGCCGCAGGCCCAGCAGGTTCGCGCCCCACACCACGAGCAGCACCAGGTCGGCGCCCAGCAGCAGCGACAGCACGATGTCGGCCGCGGCGCGGACCGCCAGGCGGCGCGACCGGCTCAGCACCAGCCAGGTCCGGACACCGGCCCAGGCGATCACCGGGAACAGCAGCCCGGCCGCCGGCTGACCGGTCAGCAGATCACGGTTGAAGGCTGTCAGCAGCACCAGCCCGGTCAGGGCCGCGGCCAGCAGGTCGGTAGCCACCCGGCGCACCCAGCTGCGCCGGACCCGGCGCAGCCGCCGGCCGGCCAGCGTGATCGCCCAGGCCGCGAACACCGCAGCCAGGACCGCCGGCAGCAGCCGGACCGCCGCCGACTTTGCGTCCGCCCACACCAGCGCCGGGCCGGCCAGCCCGAGCAGCAGCCCGGTCGCGGCAGCGGCCACGGCCAGCGACGGCAGCCAGCGGCGCGGCCAGGACCGGCCTGCGGGCGGCGGCTTGGCCAGCCGGCGCACGATGAACCGCAGCAGCCCGGTCCCGGCCCGGCTCGTGACGGCCGAGATCAGCAGCACGGGCACGACAAGGGCCAGCGCGAGCAGCGAGTTACCCGCCCGCGACCCGATCAGCAGCCCGGCCAGGCACGCCAGTCCCGCGCCCAGGCCAAAGTCGACGCTGATGCGGATGATGGCCGGCGGGGTCAGGGAAGCGATCAGCCGCGTGCGCACCGGGGTGCTCATACCGGGCATTCAGCCTACTGTGCCGGGCGCCGGCCAGCCCGCGCTGCCGCCACCCCGGCGGCCGCCGGGGTGGCGGGTTGGGCTGCGGCCATTTGTCCGGCAGGATCGGGGGCAGCGGCCACTCCCGGCTGCTCCTGCATGGCGGCCGGGGACATGGCCTCGCCCGAGGTGGGGAGCAGCATGGTCAGCGAGAACGCCGCCAGCGAGAACGCCGCCAAGCTTGCCGTGCTCATCGACGCCGACAACGCCTCGTCGTCGATTACCGAGGGCCTGCTGGCCGAGGTGGCCAAGTACGGGACGGCCCACGTCAAGCGGGCCTACGGCGACTGGACCGGCACCAGCCTCAAGGGCTGGAAGGATCAGCTGCTCGCGCAGTCCATCCAGCCGATCCAGCAGTTCGCCTACACCACCGGCAAGAACGCCACGGACGCGGCGATGGTCATCGACGCGATGGACCTGCTGTACTCGGGCCGGTTCGACGGCTTCTGCCTGGTGTCCAGTGACAGCGACTTCACCCGGCTGGCCGCGCGCATCCGCGAGTCCGGCCTGATCGTGTACGGGTTCGGCGAGCGCAAGACCCCCAAGCCATTCGTCGCCGCGTGCGACAAGTTCATCTATATCGAGAACCTGACGTACGCCGAGAGCACGACCGCCCCCGCCGAGGCCGGCGCCCATCCCGCGCCGCGCGCCTCGGCCGCGCAGCTCAAGCGAGACGCAGCGCTGGTGAATCAGCTGCGTAACGCCGTCGAGGCAGGCTCCGACGACGACGGCTGGGCCCCGTTGTCCGCCATCGGCAACATCATCACCAAGCAGCGCCCGGAGTTCGACTCCCGCAACTACGGCTACGCCAAGCTCAGCGACCTGATGACGGCGACCACGCTGTTCGAGACGGACCGGCGCAACGTCGGCGACGGCAAGCAGCGCACCATCTACGTCCGCGACAAGCGCCGCCACCCGGACCGGAAGTCCAAGGCCGTGCTGGGCGCCGACTCCTAGCGACGGGCTGGTCCGCGGGCCGGCCGAGGCCGCGGCTGCCGTCCGGCACTGCCGCGGGCCAGCAGGTCCAGGACCTCGCCAACGGCCGGCGCCGGGCCGCCTGGCTCCGGCAGCGGGAGGTGGGCCTGAATCTGATAGCGATTGCGGCGGCCGTCCTTCTGCTTAACGACGTACCCGGCCCTGACCAGGCTGGTGACGATGCTGTGCGCGCGGCGCTCGGTAATGCCCAGGCTGGCCGCGATGTCACGCAGCCGCGCGCCCGGGTCGACGGCGATGCACAGCAGCACGCGGGCGTGGTTCGTCAGGAAACTCCAGCTCTCCACCCCTGACAATCTACTACCAAATTTTCTAGAAATGAATTGCTAGTTTCGGATTTCAGATATACGTTGAGAACGGACAACGGGAAGCAGCCGGCCCAGGCCGCGCACGCCCGGGGCTGTCCGGGAGCCGACCAGGACCTCAGCAGCCCGCTCCGCCCAGGAAAGAAGCTCTGCTATGACCGGAGTCATGCCACCGGGCACGCCCGCCACTCTGCCGCCTCCCTCGCCCAACGGCTCCGCAGCACCGCCACCGCCAGCTGCACCGCTGCCGGGCACCCCCCTCACGGTGCCGCCCCCCTCGGCTAACGGCTCCGCGCCGCCGTCGCCTGCCGCACCGTCACCGCCCGCAGCGTCCCCGCCGACGGCCCGGCGTCAGCGCGCGCACACCCGGATCAGCAGCATGCGCACCGGCCTGATTGGGGGCCTCATCGGCCTCGTCCTGGTGATGATCTTCATCATCCAGAACGCGCACGCCGTGAGCATCCACTACCTGGGCGCGCACCTGCACCTGTCGCTGGCCGTTGCGCTGGTCCTGGCCGCCATCGCGGGCGCACTCGTCATGGCCGCCGCAGGAACTGCCCGGATCACCCAGCTGCGCCGGGTCATACGACGCAGCCGGCGCTCCCCGCAGGCCAGCTAAGCCAGCCGCGAACCGGCGGCAGTACCGGCCGCCGAGCATTCCCGTACGTCACTGACGAGGAGTCAGCCATGGGCATCATCGCCTGGATCGTTCTCGGCCTGGTCGCAGGCCTGCTCGCTAACCTGCTGATCCCCGGCAAGAGGTCACAGGGCCTCATCCTGACCTGCCTGATCGGCATCGCCGGGGCGCTGGGCGGCGGCTGGGTCGCCACCAAGCTGTTCCACGTGCACACCCTGCACGGGTTCTTCAATCTCTCGACCTGGCTCACCGCCATCATCGGGGCCGCCGTCCTGCTGCTGGCCTACCACCTGGTCACCGGCCAGCGCAGCCAGCCCCGGCGGTTCTCGCACCGCTGACGGGCACGACGACGATGCCGGCCCGCCTCGCGGGCCGGCATCGTTGTCGTGGGCTGCCCGAGCCGGACCGCACGGAATAAATCCGTGAGGTTCCTCATTATGAGAGTCATCAACGTGAGGACCGTCAGCTTCAGGCGGGCCGACGTCTGTCAGAGCCAGAGGGGCAGCAAGATGACGCCAGAGCAGCTGGGTGAGCGGTATCTCGCCGTGTATCACCGGATGTTCCGGGCTGTCAGTGACGGGATGAGCGGATGCGGCCTGTCGATGGCCCGGACCAAGGTGCTCAAGCAGCTGCGTGAGCACGGGCCGACCCGGCAGAGCGTGCTGGCCACCCAGTTCGGGCTGTCCCCGCACTCCATCACCGACGTTGTCGACGGCCTGGAGCGCAGTGGCCTGGCCGAGCGCCAGCCGGACAGCACCGACCGCCGGGCCAAGCTCGTCGCGATCACTGCTGCCGGCCAGGCCAGCCTCGACGTGGCCTACGTCACGCGGGAACGACTGCTCACGCAGATCTTCGGCGCGCTGAGCGAGGCGGACCGGGCGACCCTGCTCCGGCTGCTCGACAGCCTCGACGAGGCGGCTCAGCAGCTGACCGCAGCACCGGCCACGGCGGCCCCGGCCCCGGCTCCGGCGGCCGCGGACTCGGTCCCCGCATGACGGTCGGCCGTATCCGCGTCACGACCTCAATCAGCAACGTTCCGCATTCGGGGGTTTAGCCTGCTATGTCATCTCTAACGTCTGTCGGCGGCGGCCGGCGTTCCGCGCAGCACGACCATCGCTGGCTGATCCTGGTGATCGTGGCTATCGCACAGCTCATGGTTGTGCTGGATGCCACCGTCGTGAACATCGCGCTGCCCTCGGCTCAGCACGCCCTGGGTTTCCCGAACAGTGACCGGCAGTGGGTGGTCACCGCGTACGCCCTGGCGTTCGGCAGCCTGCTGCTGCTCGGCGGGCGGCTCGGCGACATGTTCAGCCGTAAGCGCGTCTTCATCACCGGCCTGGTCGGGTTCGCCCTGTCCTCGGCACTGGGCGGCGCCGCCGTCTCGTTCGAGATGCTCGTGATAGCCCGGACCCTGCAGGGCGCGTTCGGCGCGATCCTCGCCCCGGCCGCCCTGGGCACCCTGGTCAGCACCTTCCGCGACCCGCGCGAGCGCGGCCGGGCGTTCGGTGTCTTCGGGTCCGTCGCCGGCGGCGGCGGGGCCGTCGGCCTCATCCTCGGCGGGATCCTCACGCAGTACGTCTCCTGGCGCTGGACCCTGTACGTCAACCTGTTCTTCGCCGCGGTCGCCGTCGCCGGCGCCCTGGCCTACATGCGCAGTAACCGGCCCGACAGCCGTCCGCGGATGGACTGGGCCGGCACTGTCCTGGCCTCGGCCGGGCTGTTCCTGATTGTCTTCGGGTTCTCGCACGCGGAGCTGGCCGGCTGGACCGCCGCCCTGACCATCGGCTCGCTCGTCGCCGGGGTGGTCCTGCTCGGCGCGTTCGTGCTGGCCGAGCGCCGGGTCGCCCATCCCCTGCTGCCGCTGCGGGTGATCCTGGACCGGGCCCGGGGTGGCTCCTACCTCTCGGTCGGCCTGACCGGGATCGCGGTCTTCGGCGTGTTCCTGTTCCTCACCTACTACCTGCAGCAGGTCAAGGGCTACAGCCCGGTGACCAGCGGGCTGGCCTTCCTGCCGATGATCGCCTGCATCCTGCTTGCCTCCAACACCTCCAGCATCGTGCTGCTGCCGCGGGTCGGGCCCCGGGCCCTGATCGTGACCGGCATGCTGCTCGGCACGGGCGCGATGGCCTACCTGACCCAGCTCACCGTTACCTCGAGCTATGCCGTGCACATCGTCCCGGCGCTGGCTGCGCTCGGCCTGGGCTTCGGGATGATCCTGTCGCCCGCCATCAACACCGCCACCGCCGGCGTTTCCCGGCAGGACTCAGGGGTGGCCTCGGCGCTGGTCAACACCATGCAGCAGGTCGGCGGCTCGATCGGGACCGCGGCCCTGAGCACGGTGGCGCTCACGGCGACCGCTGGCTACCTGGCCGCGCATCCGGCGGGACAGCTGGCTCCGGCCACGGCGGCCGTGCACGGCTACAGCGTGGCGTTCACGGTGTCGGCGGCGCTGTTCGGCCTGGGCGCCCTGCTGGCCGCCTTGCTGATTCCGTCCCGGCAGCGGCTCGCCGAGCTGCGGAAGGCGGCGCTGGCGGACGGCCCTGCCGCGGCGGTTAGCTCAGCCCCGGCAGCTAGCTCAGCCCCGGCCGGCCGCACTGCGGCCAGTGGCAGCGTCCCGGCCGCAGGCCCGCGCTGACGCACTCAGGACGGGCGGCCAGCTGGCCGCCCGTCCTGGCCGGCCGTGCTGCTGGCTGGCTGGCCGGCCGGGCTCGCCGGACCGGGCCTGGCGCCGGCCAGCCCGGGCACATACCGCCAGGCCAGGCCGGCGGCGGCACCCAGCGGGACGGGAAGCAGGTATGTGAGCGCCCGGAAGATGAGCACGGCCGCGACGACCCGGGCGGTGACCTGCGGACCGGCTCCGTCGGCCAGGATGCCCGCCAGCCCGAGTTCGGTGATACCCAGGCCGCCGGGAGTAACCGGCAGGACCGTGAGGAGCCGGACGAACGCAAAAGCGGTCAGCGACAGCTGCCAGGACACCTGAGCCTGGGACAGGCCGACGCCGCGCAGGCACGCCAGGAGGACCAGCCACAGGGCCACCTGGGTGGCCGCCGTAGTTGCGGTGATCCGCCAGCCGCGGGCCCTGAGCAGGACCGCTGCCCGGTCGCGGAAGGCGAGCAGCGACCCGGAATCCGTGCCGGGCCCCGGCCGGCGGGCCAGGCGGCAGCAGAATGCAGCCGCGCACCGCAGCCCCCGGTCGGCGCGGCTCGCCAGCGACTCGCTGCGCAGGATGAGGCCGAACCCGGCGGCGGCAGCCGCGAGCAGTCCCACGGCCGTCGCCGCGCCGGCGACCAGGACCGCATCAGGCTGGCGGGCCGTTGTCAGGATCAGCACGGCGACAGCCGGCAGGCTCAGCCGGGCGAAGACATTCCAGATCCCGGACACCACGGTGTACAGCACGAAGTCCGCCGTGCCGATGCCCCAGCCCGACAGCATCGTCCAGGTGACTCCCATGGCCAGCGCGCCGCCCGCGGGCAGCGTGTTGGCCACCGCCGTCGAGCTGAGGTTCACCACTGCCGCCTCGCGCAGCCGGACGGCCGGCAGCACCGCGCAGATCGCTATCCAGCCAGTGACCAGGCTGCAGGCCGCCGCGACCGCCAGCAGCAGAGCCTGGACCGGGGTCATGGCCCCGATGCTGGCCCACACGCTGCGGTAAGAGGCCAGGTGCGGAAGGGCGAATCCGAATGTGGCCACGGCCAGGACAACCGGCACGACCGCGCGCAGGACCTTCCGGCCGCGCCGCGGCCGGGCTGCTGCTGGCTGCGGCAGCACCGGCCCCTGGCACCCCGGGTCAGCCCCGAGAACCGTGTCAGCGATGAGCGGACCGGCCAGACCGGCCAGTGGCCAGGTGGCAGGCGGCCAGCACGGCCACCGGCCCGGCGAGGGCGGCAGCACTCAGGAGGCTCTGCGGGGAGTGGATGCCGGACACCGGGGCGGCAGCCCAGCCGATGATGCCCATGACGCGTCCGTTCCGTGCACGAAAAAGGACCTACGGCACCGCCGCCGATATCGCGGTGGCACGGCCGAGGTCCAGGGCGCTGACCTGAGCATACACCGCTCTCGGCGGGTGCTCCGCCCGTGCCGCGACCGCTTTTGCGGCGCAGCACGAGCGGCGCCAGGCACTGGCCAGCCTGGCGCCGCTCGGGCCGCCGCCTAGTAGTGGAACGGGTAGAGCTGAGTACCGCCGGGGCCGAGGGCGAAGGCCGTGGAGGTCGCGGGATTGAGCTGCAGGTAGTCGCCCATGTTCAGCAGGTAGATGTTGTAGAAGTTGAATGCCTCGATCCGCTTGAGCACGGTCCCGGACTCGTTCGTGACGAGCACACTGGACATGCTGTTGTTGTTGGGTGAGCCGCCGAACTCGTCCGGGCTGGCCACCTCCTCGACCAGGAACTCGCCGTGCACCGGGTCGGCGGCCGGCTGCTGGTAGGTGCTGCCGCCGGGCTGGATCAGGGTGCCCGAGCCGGTGCCGAGGTGGTAGAGCCCGAATCCCTCGAACGAGCCCGCCACCGCGGTCTGCGATGACGAGTCCACCGCGAGCCCGGAAACGGTCCCGCTGGTGACCCCGGGGATCGTGGTGACCTGCCCGGTCTTGAGGCCGGCCAGCGCGATGGCCGGGGGGCCGCTGAAGTTGGCCGCGTCGTTGTAAGCCACCGCGGCCTGGCCGGTCGCGGTGTCCTGCGCGAACCCGCCGACCACGGGAACGACCGGGCTGAGCGCCGAGGTCAGATCGACGGGCTTAGTAAACGTATCCGCGGCGACGTTGGTCGAGGACACCAGCAGGTCCGGGGTGTCGGTGCCCTGGAGCGAGAGCAGGGCGGCGCTGCCGTCGGCCTGGTCGTCGGCCGTGCACATGATGCCGCCGAGCGCGCTCGGCGGCGACCACGTGCCACTGCGCCCGCCGCTGGCCACGGGGTCGATGATGTGGAAGGTGTCGTTGCCGGTGGCCGGGTTGACCTGGTCGTAGAGCCCGGTGTCGTGGGCGAACATGCCCGCGCAGCCGCCGCCGACCGTCTGGAACACCCTGGCCCCGGAGACCACCGGCTTGCCGACGGCACCGGTCTGCTGGCTGAACGTCTGCACCGAGCCGAGCACGGACCCGTCAGCGGTCTCCTGGCTGGAGGTGATGAACCCGTCGGAGCCGCTCTCGCTGACGCCGAACCCGCCGGCGACCGAACCGTTGTCGGTCGGCCGGACGCCGTCCATCTCGATGGTGGAGATGCCGCTGGCCTCGCCGGTCACCTGCCCGTTCCTGGTGGCCAGGACCCGCACGGTGTGGTTCATCGTCGGGTCGAGGTGGATCTGGCCGCCGTTCAGGGTGGCGGTCCCGCTGACACCGTGCAGCGGCACGTACGCGATCGAGCCGGTGTCGCCGGCGCTGTCGTCACGCTCGCTGCCGTTCGGGTTATTGAAGGTGCTGTAGTTGTTGAAGGTCGTGGGTCCGGGAGCGCTGAACTCGGCTACCGCGCCGTTCGCCCCGGGCACGTTACGGACGTCGTAATGGATCTGGAACGATCCGTCGAAGGGAAATTCCAGGTAATGACCCGGCGGGCCGCCGGCGGCGGACAGCGTCGGCACGGGGGGCTGCGCGTCCCCGGTCGGCGCGACCCGGATGAACGTGAAGGCGGAATCGTTGGTGCTGAACCAGCCGCCGGGTGCGTTCTGGATGCCGATGCCGTAGATGCCGCCGCCCGCCAGCGCGGACACCGGCACGTCGATGGTCCCGGTCGTGCCGGTCAGCGGGGCGGTGTAGGAGGGGCGGAAGAACAGCCCGGTCGCGGTGTCGACCCGGCCCGGGTGGGACACGACCAGGATCGGGTCGGTCGCTCCGGTGAGGCCGGTGATGTCGTAGCGCACCGGGATGACGGAGCCGTGGACCACGGGCGGGACGATCGGGGCCGGCACGCTCGGCACGGTCCCGTCCCACGGGCCGAAGGTGAGCGTGAAGTGGATCTGGGCCAGCACCTTGCCGTGCGCGGACTCGGTGTAGACCAGTGCGACCGTCCGGTTCTGGGCGGAGACCACGGGCAGCCCGGCCGCGGCCAGGATGGCGGCGGGCTGCAGCCGCGCCCAGGGCGTTGCCGCGAGTGCCTGACCGCCCGGCGCGTCGACGCCGAGCCGGTAGCTCACCCCGGCAGGGGGCAGCCCGGTCCAGTCCGGCGAGATGGTGATCCAGGCATTGGCCAGCCGGCCGGTCAGCGAGATAGCGGCCGGGTCGGTGGCGGTCATGATGGATCCCCCGAGCGCCGACCCCTGCTGGCGCTGCTCGACGGCCACCCGCGCCACGCCGGCCGGGGCCGGGTCGCCCGCGCGGGCGAAGATCTCCTGGACCGCCCGGCCCAGGTCGAGCTGGGTTCCGACATGGATCGGGAGGTCGGACTGCGGAACCGCGGGCACCTGGGCTCCGGTGTGCTCCAGGAGCTTCCGCACGGCCAGCGGCTTGCCCAGCAGGCTCTTGTCGCGGGTGAGCCGGGCGGCCTGCAGCACGACCGCGGCCGCCGCGGCCACCTGCGGCGCCGCCGCGGACGTGCCGCCCTCCTCGTCGACCTCGACGTCGGTGGCGCCGCCGCCCTGCGGGTGGGAGAAGCTCAGCACGCTGTCACCGGGGGCCGACACGTTGACCCGGGAGCCGAACCCGCTGGCGTACAGCCGCCCGCCGTCGTACCGGGTGGCCGGGAACGCGTGCCAGTAAGCCAGGCGGGCGTTGGCCGGGTTCCCCGGCGGCGCGGCGAAGATGTCGTCAAGCGTGGTGCCGCCGACGTCGATCGCGCCGGAATCCACGTCGCGGGACGGGACGCTGGAGTACTCGACGTCCGACAGGCTGGTGACGTCCTTGCCGGAGGCCGCGAGGTTGGTGGCGACCGCGCCGCCGGACGGCGGGACCGCGGCATTGGTGTAGGTGCGCAGGCCGTCGCCGGCCGACACGCAGACCACGATGTGGTCCTGCTGCACGATCGCGGAGATGATCGCCTGCGTCAGCGGGTCGTCTTCCAGGTACCGGCTGGAGTAGCCGAACTGGTCGAGCCCGAAGCCCAGCGAGGCGGTGATGACGTCCGGCCGCGGCGACTGCGCGGCGGCGGCCAGGAAGGCGGCGTCCACGTCGGTGATGGCCCCGCCGGGCGTGGACGGCACGACCAGCCGGTAGCTGGCGCCGGGCGCGATGCCGAGCAGGTCAGTCAGCCCGGACCCCTGCATGCCGGCCCGCTGCGCGCTGTCCGGCAGCGGCGCCATCATCGAGAAGTCGAGGCCCGATCTCGGCCAGGGTGGGGTCATCGCCGCAGGTCTCGCCGGTCGGGTCGAGCTTCGCCTGAGAGCTGGCGGTGTAGGTGGGGATGAGCGGCATCGAGGGCCAGTCGAGGTAACGCTGGCCGTTCTGCACGATCGTCGTGGGGCCGTAGTTCGCGGCGTAGAAGTTGCACGGGTCCGTGGTACTCGCGGCCGCGCTGGCGTCGTCCAGGGTGCCCAGCGAGACATTGGTGATGATCTCGCCCTGACCGGGCAGCTGCCCGTGCCGGGCGAGCTCGGTGAAGGCGGGCACGACGTCGTCGCCGGGCCGGTTCAGCATGCTCTGGGCGCTAGAGGTGAGGTCGTAGTTCGCGGGAACGCCGGAACTGGCCGGCGTCGCCCGGCGGGACATCTGGCGGGTGGCGGCCGCGGTGCGGGCAGCGGCCAGCGCGGCCTTCGGCACCGCCATCGCGGGCGTGTCGGTCGTGCTGACGGTCCAGTCGGGCTCGGCGTAGGCGACATCGGCGCTGCTGCGCAGCCGGGCCACGGCCGTCGCCACCGACGAGCCGGTCAGGTGCAGGACCGCCGCGTCAGCGAAGTTCAGCACCGGCTTGTCCAGCTGCTGCTGCGCCGCGGCGCGCTGGCTGGCGAGCTGGCCCTCGCCGGTGAACAGGCGCGTGGCGGAGTCGACCCCGAGCCCCGCCAGGGTCCGGTTCAGCGCGGGGGCGCTGGTGTAGGCGGGGACGACGGCGTCCGGGCCGCGCAGCGTGCTGGCCGGCACCCGGGCGGCGGCTTTCGCCGTCACGCCGGCCCGGTACACGACGACTACCTTGCCCGCCTCGAACGGCGCGGGGCGGCCGTGAATGAGATCGGCGGTCAGCTGGCCGCGGGCCGGCAGCTCCAGGCGGCCCTTCCCGGCCGGGCTCGTCCCGCCTGCCGGGTTCAGCAGCGGGACGTGCTCGATCTCCGCGCCCTGATCACCAGTGCGGTACACCTCGGCGACGCCATCGGAGTACACCCGGGCCCACGCTCCGCCCGGCAGCGCCAGCCGTGAGTAGGCCACGGTAGGCCGGGCCGCGGCTGCCCCGGCGGCCGGGTGGCCTGTCTGCCCCCGGGCGGCTGATCCGGCTGCTGCCGCTGCCGCTGAGGCGGCGGCAGGAAACTGCCACGCCCCCGTCAGCACCAATGCGGCGCTAACCCCCGCCGCGAACACCATCCGGGAATGGCGCATGCCCATACCTAGCCTCCATCTGTACCACTGGCAGTGGTTACCGCCGATGATGCGACTGTGCCCCGGTATGTGTCAAGAAGGAAAAGATAAGACGTTAGAACGGTCGTGTGGCTTTTGCCGCCATTCGGAACTCGGCCCGGCCGGCCGGGCCTGTCAGCGGGACCGGCTGTCCTGCGCTGGCCCGGCGGCGGTCGCGAAGCTGATCCCTGATGCCCACACCTGCTCGAAGGCGAGCTTGAGACAGCCGGCCAGCTGCGAGTTCTCGATCACCAGGGTGGTCAGCCCGCCCTCCCCGGCGACCGGGTCGGCCATCGCCACCATCACCAGGCGCTCATCGATGATCTGCAGCTTCATCGGCAGCTCGGCCACGAAGCGCGCCTGCTCCCCGGCCTCAATGAAAGCCTGGATCGCGGTCAGGGTCGCCGGATCTTCCAGCGCGGACAGCTCGTAGACCGTCCGCACGCGCCGGGTCCGGGTGACGTCGAGTCCGGCGTCGTTCTCGTCGATCCGCACCGCGAACGGGCTCTTGGTGAACGAGAGCACCTCCCGCTCGACGGAGTCCAGCAGCTCGGTGAACCGCTTGGCCACCGCATCGGGTGACCGGATCACCTCGATGTAGTCCAGCGGATCCCCGTGCGCGCTGCCCTCGACATACGCGGGCGTCAGCGCCGCCGCGACCGCGCCCGCCTCGGCCTCCAGCCTCTCCAGCCGCGCCCGGTGCGCCTCCACCAGCAGCCCGGTCGCCTCGGCCGGCGGCACGGCCGCGAACTTGGCGGCCCGGCCGGGGCGCGAGATGACCAGGCCCTTGGCCACGAGGCTGTCCATGACGTCGTAGATCCGCGGCCGGGGCACCCCGGCGACCCGGGCGACCTCGGCGGGCGTGGAGCCGTCGCGGCGGATCAGCGCCGCGTACGCCCGCGCCTCGTACTGGGTCAGCCCCAGGTGCACGAGCCGCTCCACCACGTCCAGACCAGTCACGCCGCGACCGTAAAAGCCCACGTCCCGCCTGTCAATTCACCCCGTCACCCCGAACCCTCCGGCGAGCCGTTCCGGGCCGCTACGCCCGCGACCATAGCTACCCGCTGACCCAGCTAGCCGACGTCACCCGCGGCGCCGCGGGCGGTGACCAGCAGGATCGACGGGCGCCGCCGGCACAGCTCCAGGTCCGGGCGCTCGCCCAGCAGCCCCGGCGGCGGCGCCGGCTCGTCGACGTGCTCGATAACCAGGCCCGCCGCCAGCACGGCGGCCAGGATGGTGCTCACCCGGCGGTGATACTTGCGGACGCCGTCCACGAACCAGGACGTGTCCCGGCCGCCCTCCTCGCAGTAGCCGTCGACGATGCACGGGTCGGGCCCGAGCTGCGGCGCCGCCGTCACGACGGGATGCTCCAGCGAGAACACCAGCCGGCCGCCCGGCCGCAGCCACCGGCCGATCCGGCCCAGCAGGCCGTCCAGGTCCTCGACGTAGTGGAAGGCCAGGCTGCTCACCACCACGTCGGCGCAGCCGGCCGCCAGGCACGCGTCCTCGGCAAAGGCGCGGACGTAGCGGACGGTCCCGGCCGGGGTCCGCGCGGCGGCCAGCTGCAGCATCCGGGCCGAGGGGTCCAGGCCGAGGACCCGGACGGCTCCCCCGGCCGCCAGGTCCCGGCACAGCTGGCCGTCGCCGCAGCCCAGGTCGACGGCGTGCAGGCCGGCCAGCGCCGGCAGCCGGGCCCGCAGCGCCGGCTGCTCGACGGTGGCATTGATCCCGCTGTCCTGCGCGCGCAGCTGCTGATAGCGGTCGAAGAACAGCTGCTGGTCATAGACGTTCTGGCGCGTCATGGCCGGTCCTTCCGCCTCGCGGCAGCCCGCCCGGCGGGGCTGCCTGGTGACCGTGTTACAGCCAGGCGGTCAGGTCGGCGATGTCCACCAGCGGCAGTCCCCAGTGCAGCGCGAACCGCTCGAGCTCAGCGACCCCGGCCATCGTTCCGTCCGGGTTCATGACCTCGCAGACGGCGGCGACAGTCGGCAGCCCGGCGGCCTGGCACAGCTGGACGCCGGCCTCGGTGTGCCCGGCCCGCTCGGCCAGGCCGCCTGGCCGGGCCGCGAGCGGGAAGACGTGGCCGGGCCGCAGGAAGTCGCCGGGACGGGCGTCGGGGGCGGCCAGGCGGCGGATGGTCGCGGCGCGCTCGGCGGCGCTCACGCCGGTACCCGCGGCGGCGGCCAGGTCGACACCGGTGTGCATGGCGGTGCCCTGCCGGTCGCCGGCGCCGGGCATCGGCGGGATCTCCAGCCGGTCCAGCCGCCCGGCGTCACACGGCACGGTGGTGTGCCCGCAGACTCGGGTGAGCAGGAACACCATGGCCTCGGGGCTGATCCGGGACCCGGCGAAGATGACATCGCCCTCGCCCTCGGCGACCGGGTCCCACACGATCACCGCGCCGCCGGCCGCGATCTGGGCCACCGCCTTCTCCGCGCCGGTGCGACCGGACAGGTGCCCGGCCCACGGCAGCGAGCCGACCACGGCGGCCAGCGCCGCCGCCGGCCGGCCCAGGTGGGGGTGCTGGCCCAGGGGGGCCACCCCCGTCGAACCCCCCAGGTAATCGCGAATTACCTTGGCGGCCAGGTCGGTCTCCAGGTTGACCCGCTGTCCCTCGGCCAGGCCGCCGAGCGTGGTGGCGGCCAGCGTGGCCGGGATCAGCGCCACGGAGAACCGGTCGCGGACAATCTCGGCGACCGTCAGGCTCACGCCGTCGACGGCTACCGAGCCCTTGGCCATCAGCTCGCGCAGCGCCCGGGCCGGCGGCCGGATCCAGACCCGCCGCCCGGCGGGCTCGTCGCTGATCCCGGTCACCTTGCCGACGGCGTCCACGTGCCCCTGCACCAGGTGCCCGTCGAGCCGGTCGCCGAGCGCCAGCGGCAGTTCCACGTTCACCCGGGTGCCCGGCTCCAGCTCGGCGAGCGTCGAGCGGTGCAGGGTCTCCGGGGAGAGCTGCACCCTGACCTGGCCGGCGCCGGGGTCGATGTCCGCGGCCGTCAGCCGCACGCCGCTGACGGCCAGCGAGCCGCCCCGCCTGAGGTTGCCGGCGGCCTTCGGGGCGGCGATGACCAGGGCAGCTGACCCGTCCGCGGGCGCGATGACGCCAATCTCGCTGATCATTCCGGAGAACATGCTGCACGTACCTCCCGCGGTGACAGCCCGCAGCTGTCACCTTCGTCACGAAGGGACGCGAGAAGGGCGGGACGCCGTTCTCGTCCGCGGGGTATCACCGCGTGGCCCCGGAATTACGCCGGGTTGTCCCGTCCGCGACAGGACCGGCGGGCTGTGACCGCCGCACCTGGACTCACACCAGTGACCCGACAGTAACAACCGCCCGGCTCGCCGTACAGCCCCGCACGCGGCCAGCGCAGGCGCCGCCGCCCGGCCGCCGGGCGCGCCGCTGCCCGGTCCGGCCGCCATTCGTCACGCAGCGCAACATCTGGCTGGTTTATTGACAGAACCGCCGGATCATGACTAATAAGAAACTTTCATAAAAACTTGGCGGCTGGCCTGGTACCGCCCGGCTCGGGTGGTGTTGACTCCAGAACCTGCTTCCAGACTCCGACAGCGGCCGGGCCAGTCGCGCCGGCCGCCCGCTCAGCGAGGAGATCAGATGAGACGCCAGCTGACCTTAGGAGTGGCCATCGGCGCGGCGGCGCTGCTCGCGCTGTCCGGCTGCGGATCCTCTAGCGGAGGCGCCAGCAGCGGCACGACCAAGCTGGTCTTCTTCGGTGCCGACTACGGCACCGGGCCGGCCAACAGCACCACGAAGTACTGGGATGCGATCGCGGCGGCCTTCCACAAGGCCAACCCCTCCATCACGGTCAGCGTGCAGACGGTCGACTGGACCGACTACCCGCAGAAGGTGCAGACGCTGATCCAGAACAAGCAGTTCCCCGACATCCTGGAGGGCAGCGCCGCACCGCAGTTCGCGCAGAGCAAGCTGCTGTACCCGGCCAGCAAGGTGCTGTCGCCGGCGATGCTGAGCAACCTGATCCCGACCTTCCTCAAGGATGGCCAGTACCAGGGCACCGACTACGGCATCCCGTTCACCACCAGCACCCGCGCCATGTACTACAACAAGAAGATCTTCGCCAAGGCCGGGATCTCGGCCCCGCCGAAGACCTGGGACGAGCTCAAGGCCGACGCCGCCAAGATCAAGGCGAAGGGCTTCATCGGCTACGGCATGCCGCTGGGCAGCGAGGAGGCGCAGGCCGAGGCGCTGCTGTGGTTCCTGGGCAATGGCGGCGGCTACGTCGACTCAAGCGGGAAGTACGTCATCAACAGCCCGCAGAACGTGCAGACGCTGACGTACATGAGCCAGCTGGCCAAGGCCGGCGACACGCAGCCGAGCCCGGGCACCACCGACCGCAAGGACGTGTGGGCCTCGTTTGCCCAGGGCCGGGTCGGCATGATGCTCGGCTCGCCGGCGGTGATCCCGATCATCCAGGCCGCAGGCAACCTGCAGCCCGCCGACTACGCCACGGCTGACGTGCCGGGCAAGACGGGCCCGCTGACCTCCACCCTCGGCGTGCACGACGACATCGTCGCCTTCAACACCGGCGGCCACGCGGCCGCGATCAGGAAGTTCCTCGACTTCGCCTACTCCGACAAGTACCAGCTGCAGTTCGACCACGAGTACGACCTGCTGCCGGCTACGACCAGCGCCGCGAAGACGATGAGCCAGAACGCGATGTTCGCGGCCTTCCTGCAGAACATCCCGGAGTCGGTGAACTACCCGAGCGCGGCCAACTGGACGACGGTGCAGACCCAGATCCAGACCACGCTGGGCCAGGCCGTCACCGGCAGCCCGAGCAAGATCCTCAACGCCATCCAGCAGACCGCGGCCAGCAACGGCGGCGGCTGAGGCATGGCGGAGGCAGCGGCCGCCGGGCCGGCCGCGGGCACCCAGCCCCGGCCGGCGGTGCTCACGCGGCGGCCGCGGCTGCGCCGTCGGCCCGGCCCCGGCACCCGGGCCGCCGGCGCAGGCCAGGGGCGCCGGCGGCTGGCGCCCCTGGCGTGGCTGGGCCCGTCGCTGATCCTGATCGGCGTCGTCGTGCTGTGGCCGATCGTGGCCATGGTGCACACCTCGATGCAGAACATCACCCCGATCGGCGTCACCATCGGCTCGGCCGGCACGGCGAACTTCCGGACGCTGTTCGCCAACCCCAACCTGCCCGGCATCCTGGTCCGCACCGTGATCTGGGTGGTGGCCGTCGTCGGGATCACCATGGTGGTGTCGCTGGGCCTGGCCCAGCTGTTCAACCAGCGCTTCCCCGGCCGGCGCGTCGCCCGCTGGGCGCTCATCGCGCCGTGGGCGGCCTCGGTGATGATGACGGCGCTGATCTTCCGCTGGATGCTGCAGCCCGACAACGGCGTCATCAACATCTTCCTGCACCAGCTCGGCATCGTGCCCAGCTTCAACTCCAACACCTCGTCCTGGCTGGGCCGGCCCGACAGCGCGATGGCGTGGATGATCGGGGTGGCGGTGTTCGTCTCGCTGCCGTTCGCCACCTACACGCTGCTGGCCGGGCTGCAGTCGATCGGCGGCGACCTGTATGAGGCGGCCCGGATCGACGGGGCGTCGCGGTGGGGCGCCTACCGGCGCATCACGCTGCCGCTGCTGCGCCCGGCCTTCGTGGTGGCGGTGATCATCAACCTGATCAACGTGTTCAACTCGTTCCCGATCATCTGGGAGATGACCCGCGGCGGGCCGGGTTACGCGACCAACACCACGACGGTGTTCATGTACAACCTGAAGCAGAGCTATCTGGGCGAGGCGGCCGCCCTGTCGATCGTGAATTTCGTGCTGATCCTGATCATCGTGCTCATCTACCTGCGGGTCAGCGGCTGGAACCGGCAGGAGGAGCTGAGATGACGGGGCCGCCAGCGCGGCGCCGGCTGCCGGGGGTGCGGACGGCGATCATCGCGGCCGCCGCCTACCTCATCGCGATCATCTTCCTGCTGCCCTACATCGAGATGATCATCACCGCGCTGCGCCCGCAGCGCGAGCTGCTGGAGCGCAACTACCTGCCGCACCATTTCGCCTGGTCGAACCTGACCAACATGTGGGGCTCCAGCTACGGCATCACCACCAGCCTGCGGGTCAGCCTGGAAGTGGCCGTCGGCGCCACCATCCTGGTCGCGCTGGTGGCCACCCCGGCCGCCTACTACATCGCCCGGCACCGGTTCCGCGGCCGCACGGCGTTCCTGCTGCTGGTGCTGGTCACCCAGATGCTGCAGCCGACCGCGCTGATCGTCGGCATCTACAAGGAGTTCCTCAGCTTCCACCTGCTCAACACCCTGTGGTCACTGATCCTGGTCAACTCCGGCTTCAACCTGGCCTTTGCCATCTGGATCCTGAGTGCCTACTTCGCCTCCATCCCGGCCGAGCTGGAGGAAGCGGCGATGGTGGACGGCAGCAGCCGGCTGGGCACGCTGGCCCGGGTGACCCTGCCGCTGGCGATGCCGGGCGTGGTGACGGCGCTGATCTTCACCTTCATCGCCGCCTGGAACGAGTTCATCGCCGCCCTGACGCTGACCACCAGCAATAGCGTCACGCCGCTGACCGTGCGGCTGGATGAGTTCATCGGCCAGTACACGGTGGACTGGCAGCACCTGTTCGGCGCCTCGGTGGTGGCCACCATCCCGGTGCTGATCCTGTTCGCGCTGATCGAGCGCCGCGTGGTCGGCGGCCTCACCGCCGGGTCGATCAGGTAGCCGGGCCGCCCGCCGGAGCCCGGCTCGCGGGCAGCCCGTCGGCGGCGGCCAGCTCGGCCGGGTCACCCGCGGCCGGCTCCCCGCCGCGAGCTCGGCCAGGCCGCCGCGCGCCGCCGCGGGCGGCCGGAAGCCCGCGAACGGGTTGGTGACCACCAGCGACCGGGACCCGAACCGGTAGAGCGCGGCCGGCCGCCCGCCCGCCGGGCCGCGCTGCACCGTCCCGCTGGCCGGCTCGATCACGGCGCGCCGGGTCAGCACCCGCTGCAGGTTGGTGGCCGACACCGGGTGGCCCAGGCAGGCCGCGTAGATATCGCGCAGCTCGGCGATCGGGAACTCGCGCGGGGCCAGCGCGAACCCGATGTTGGTGTAGGTGAGCTTGGACCGCAGCCGCTCGGAGGCCGAGGCGATGATCGAGGCGTGGTCGAATCCGGTGGGCGGCAGCGCCGCTGCGGGGAACCAGCTGGTATCCCCCGGAACCCGCGGGCTGACCTCGGTAGATACCAGGGCCAGGTAGGCCGTGGCGAGCTCTCGCTCGCGCGGGTCGCGGTCCGGGTCGCTGCGCGTCTCCAGCTGCTCCAGCAGCGCCACGTCGTGCAGGTCCACCTTGGCCGCCAGGTGCCGGCCCAGTGAGGTACCGAGCCGCTCGCCCGCCCCCAGCGGCCCGCCCGGCAGCGCCCACCGCCCGCTGAACGGCTCGCGGGCCCGCTGCCACAGCAGCACGTGCAGCTGACCCTGCCGGACCTGGAAGACCACGGCCAGCACCTCATGCCGGAACCGGCCACCGTGCCGCGAGTCACCGTGCGGACTAGCCATAACGGAGCTCGCGGCGCTGCCGGCTGAGTCGCCGGCCCGGCACCACCCTGCTGTCCCGATCTCACGCGCCCATGGTAGCGTGGCATCTAGTAGTTTTCGACTGTCAGGCTAAAACCTAGCAGCGGAGCTCTCAGCACAGCGGAAGGAGGCTCCGATGACCGCGACCAACCCTGCGATAGCAGACATTTATCCAGGTCAGGAACTTCAGGCGCCCGGCAGGACGCCAGCCGGTACCGAAGCGGACGCCCGCGCCTGGGCGGCCGAGATCCGGGCCCTGGCCGCCCGGCGGGACGCGGTCATCCTGGCCCATAACTACCAGCCGCCGCAGATCCAGGACGTTGCTGACCACGTCGGTGACTCGCTGGCCCTGTCCCGGCTGGCGGCGGCCAGTGACGCCGCCACGATCGTCTTCGCCGGGGTGTACTTCATGGCCGAGACGGCCAAGATCCTGGCGCCGGACCGCACCGTGCTCATCCCGGACCCGCGGGCCGGCTGCTCGCTGGCCGACAGCATCACCGCCGACCAGCTCCGGGCCTGGAAGGCCGAGCATCCGGGCGCGGCCGTCGTCGCCTACGTCAACACCAGCGCCGAGGTGAAGGCCGAGTGTGACCTGTGCTGCACCTCGGCCAATGCCGCGGAGATCGTGTCGTCCATCCCGGCCAGCCGCGAGGTACTGTTCCTGCCCGACCAGTTCCTCGGCGCGCATGTGCGGCGCGTCACCGGCCGGGACAACCTGCATGTCTGGCTCGGCGAGTGCCACGTGCACGCCGGCATCAGCCCGGACGACCTGCGCGCCAAGGCGGCGGCCCGGCCCGACGCCGAGCTGTACGTGCATCCCGAGTGCGGCTGCACCACCGCGGCGCTGTGGCTGGCCGGGACCGGCGACCTGCCCGCCGACCGCACGCACGTGCTGTCCACCGGGGGCATGCTCGCCGCGGCCCGGACCACGCGGGCCAGCTCGGTGCTGGTGGCGACCGAGACCGGGATGCTGCACCAGCTGCGCCAGGCCAACCCGGACGTCAGCTGGGAGCCGGTCAACCCGCGGGCGGAGTGCCCGTACATGAAGATGACCACGCCGCAGGTCCTGACCCGCTGCCTGCGGGACGGCGTCACCGAGGTGACCGTCGCCCCCGACGTGGCCCGCCGGGCCAGGGCCGCGGTCGAGGCCATGATCGCGGCCGGGACTCCGTCGGACTCCGGCGAGTAAGCGCCGGCCCGGGACGGAGAACACCAGCATGAGTGCCACGAGCAGCACGACCCCCGCGATCTGGTCGCTGTCCCGGCGCGGGCGACCTGGTCCGCTGCGGCGGAGGGCGCGGGCATGAGCGAGACGAGCATGACCAGCCCTGGCCTCCGGCTGCTGCGGGCCGCGCCGGCGACCTGGGCCCGCGCCGCCGACGTGGTGGTTGTCGGGGCCGGTGTGGCCGGGCTGAGCGCCGCCCTGGAGGCGGCCGCCCGCGGCCGCCGGGTCCTGCTGCTGGCCAAGGCCGGCCTGGTCTCCGGATCCTCGCCGCTGGCGCAGGGCGGGCTGGCGGCGGTGCTGGATCCCGCCGACTCGGCCGCCTTGCACCGTCAGGACACCATCACGGCCGGCGCCGGGCTGTGCGACGACGCGGCCGTGGAGGTCCTGGTGGGTGCCGCGCCGGGCGAGATCGCCTGGCTGCGCGAGCTGGGCGCCCATTTCGATACCGGCCCGCTGGGCCTGGAGGGCGGGCACTCCCGGCCCCGCATCCTGCACGCGGGCGGGGATGCCTCCGGCGCAGAGGTCCACCGGGCGCTGCGCGACGCGGTGCTGGCCAGCCCGATCGAGATTCTGGACCACACGATCGCCCTGGACGCTCTGCTGGACGACTCCGGCCGAGTGGCTGGCCTGCTCGCCGGTCAGCTGGCCGGCCCGGCCGGAACTGGCCCGGCCGGAACTGGCGCCGCTGGTGCTCAGGCCGGACAGGAGCCAGGCACCTGGCCCGCAGGCGGCCGCCCGCTAGCCGTCGGCGCGATCTCGGCGGCCGTCATCGTGCTCGCCACCGGCGGCTACGGGCAGGCCTACGCCACCACGACCAACCCGGCCGGGGCGACCGGCGACGGGCTGGCCCTGGCGCTGCGGGCCGGCGCGGAGGCCTGCGACCTGGAGTTCGTGCAGTTCCACCCGACCGTCTTGTGGCAGGCCGCCGGACACGGCCAGCAGCCGCTGGTCACCGAGGCGCTGCGCGGCGCCGGCGCCGTCCTGGTCGACGACGCCGGGCGGCCGGTCATGGCCGGACGGCACCCGCGCGGTGACCTGGCCCCGCGCGACGTCGTGGCGGCCGAGCTGCACCGGCGGATGCTGGCCGGCGACGGCGGCGGCACGCACCTGTGGCTGGACGCGACCGGCCTGGGCCGCACCGAGCTGGAACGGCACTTTCCCACCGTGACCGCGGCCTGCCGGGCGCGCGGCATTGAGCCGTCCGCCGAGCCCATCCCGGTCGCCCCCGGCGCGCACTACGCATGCGGCGGAATCCGGGCCGACATGAGCGGCCGCACTACCGTGCCTGGGCTGTTCGCGGTCGGCGAGGTCGCGGCGACCGGCGTGCACGGCGCGAACCGGCTCGCCTCCAACTCGCTGACCGAGGCGATCACCGCCGGCCGCCGCGTCGGCCGCCTGCTCGGCAGCGACCAGGAGCGCTGACCTCCCGCCGCAGGACGCCGGGACGGCCAGCCGGGACGGGACGGCCAGAGCCGGGCCAGGCCAGCCCGCCGCCAGCGCAGATCTCGCGGTTCGCGCCGCGGCCCGGAGCCTGCGGGGGCCCGGCGCGGGCGCGGGGGCCGCGCCGGGCTCCCGCGACGCGCTGGCCGCGGCCATGTCCCGGTACGCCGGCGTGCTGCGCGACGCGGACGGCCTGCAGCACCTGCTCGGCCTGCTCGCCGCGATCCCGCCCGCCGCGCAGCCAGGCCAGGGCCAGCCCGCCGCGACCGGCGGCGGTGCCGGTGACGGCGGCACGATCGGCGCCGCGGCCGGCAGCTCCGGTCCGGCCGACGGCACCGGCGTGGCCGACGGCACCGGCCCGGCCGGCGCCGCGACCGGCGGCCAGCCGGCGCCGCTGGACCTGCCGACCGTGGAGGCGACCAACCTGCACACTGTCTCGACGCTGGTGGCCGCCGCCGCGCTGGCCCGGGCCGAGAGCCGCGGCTGCCATCGCCGCAGCGACTACCCGCGGGCCCGGCCCGGCGCCGGACAGCGGATCACCATCCGGGCTCAGGCCGGGCAGCTTGACCTGCGGACTGGGGATCAGCCCGCCGAGTGGATCGGAGTGCCAGCATGAACGCACAGGTGACCGCGGCGCTGACCGCGGCCGGGCTCGACCCGGCCGGCACCGAGGCGGTGGTCCGCACCGCGCTGGCCGAGGACCTGCGCTACGGGCCGGATGTGACCACAGAGGCGACCGTGCCCGCCGGCGCCGTGGCCACCGCCGACGTCGCGGCCCGGCAGCCCGGTGTGATCGCCGGGGTTCCGGTGGCACTGGCCGTGCTCGACGTGGCCGGCCTGCCCGTCGCCGCCGCAGGCGTGGCCCGCCCGGATGGCACCGCCGTGGTCCCCGGCGACATCGTGCTCAGCGTCACCGGGCCGCTGCGCCAGCTGCTGACCGCTGAGCGGACGCTGCTGAACCTGATGACGCACCTGTCCGGCATCGCCACCGCGACGCGGGCCTGGGTCAGTGCCGTGGCCGGCACTGGCGCCGTGATCCGCGATACCCGCAAGACCACGCCGGGACTGCGTGACCTGGAGAAATACGCGGTGCGCTGCGGTGGTGGCAGCAATCACCGGCTGGGTCTGGGCGATGCTGCGCTGATCAAGGACAACCATGTGGCGGCCGCAGGCGGTATCGCGGCGGCCATCGACGCGGTCCGGGCCGCCGCGCCGGGAATCGCGCTGGAGGCGGAGTGCGACACGCTGGACCAGGTCCGCGAGGCACTGGCAGCGGGCTGCGAGCTGATCTTGCTGGACAACATGAGCCTGGCGGAACTACGCGCGGCGGTGGCGCTGGCCCGGCGCTTCCCCGGCACCCGGATGGAGGCCAGCGGCGGGCTGCGCCTGGACACGGCGCTGGCCGTGGCCCAGACCGGCGTGGACTACCTGTCGGCTGGCGCGCTCACCCACTCCAGCCCGGCGCTGGACCTGGGCCTGGACCTGCGTGCCGAGGCACCGCCCTCCGAACAGGCCAGCCTGGCCAGCCAGCTGGCGGGTCAGTAACCAGCCGGGGCCAGCTGGCGGGTCAGTAACCAGCCGGGGCCAGCTGGCGGGCAAGTAGTCCGAGTTCGTAGTATCCGATCTCGCAGGACCTCGGGGCCGAAGCAGCTAGCTCACGGACAGTCGATAGTCCGATTTCGTAATATCCGTGGTCGTTATGCTTTGCTGCCATGCCGGACTCGCTGCGCGTCATCATCATCGGCGCCGGGCTCGGCGGCCTCTGCCTGGCTCAGGGACTGCGCCAGGCCGGGCTGGAGGTAGCGGTCTACGAGCGGGACGCGGCGCTGGCCGCGCGGCGGCAGGGCTACCGGCTGCACATCGACGGGCGCGGGGCGGGCGGGCTGCATGCGTGCCTGCCGCCGGAACTGTACGAGCTGTTCCTGGCCACCTGCGGGGCGCCGAGCCGGCAGCTGACGGTCATCACTAAGCGGCTTCGCACGGTGCGCACGATGCACTTCCCCGAGCCGGCCGGAACCGGCCCGGCGGCCGTCAGCACATCGGTTGACCGGCTGACCCTGCGCGAGATCCTGGCCACAGGGCTGGATGACGTGCTGCATTTCGGCAAGGAGCTCGCTGGCCTGGATCGCGACGAGCGGGGCGGGGCGCGGGCCCGGTTCAGCGACGGCAGCGCGGCCGAGGGCGACGTGCTGATCGGCGCCGACGGGACCGGGTCGCGGGTGCGCCAGGAGTACCTGCCGGACGCGGTGGCGGCTGACACCGGGGAGCGGTGCATCTTCGGCCGGACGCTGATCACGGCGCAGACCGAGCCATTGCTGACCGGCGTGCTGCACGACGGGTTCACGGCGGTGATCGGGTCGCGGAAGCTGGGCATGGCGCTGGGCGCGGTGCGGTTCACCACTCCCCCGGCCCGGGCGGCGCAGGCGGTGCCGGGCGCCCGGCTCAGCGCCGAGCACGACTTCGTGATGTGGTCGCTGTCGGGACAGGCGAAGGCGTTTCCCGGCGGCGACGAGCTGGCCGGCCGGGCCGCGCCGGAGCTGCTGGGGGTGGCCCGGGACATGACCGGGTCCTGGCACCGGCAGCTGCGCGGGCTGGTCGAGGCGGCCGAGCCGGATGAGACCTGCTATGTGAAGGTCGCGATCGGGCAGCCGCCGCCACCGCGGGAACCCACGCAGGTCACCCTCATCGGCGACGCGATTCACGCGGTGAGCCCAGCGCGCGGCTCCGGGGCCAACCTGGCCCTGGCCGATGCCGGGATTCTGAGCCGGCAACTGGCCCGGTGCGCCGCCGGCGAGGTGCCGCTGCGCGTCGCGGTAGGCGCCTACGAGGCCGAGATGACGAGCTACGCCTTCGCGGCGGCGGCCCGATCCTGACCGGCGCACCCGGGACAGATATCCCGAAAAGACCGGACTGCCGGGGCGACCGCGATTCTTCGGGTTGACCGGCTTGTCACACCCCCGCAACTACAATCGCCGGGGTGGCAGCAGCGCAGGAGACCCAGACCATCCTGAGCGATCCGGCTCTCAGCCCGGCGGCCGGCGTCTTGCGCCGGGTGTTCGGCTATGACGCCTTCCGGGGCCGCCAGCAGGAGATCATCGAGCACGTCATTGACGGCGGAGACGCCCTGGTGCTGATGCCCACCGGCGGCGGCAAATCGCTGTGCTACCAGATCCCGGCGCTGGTCCGGGACGGCACCGGCGTGGTGATCTCTCCGCTGATCGCGCTCATGCAGGACCAGGTCGACGCCCTGCGGGCGCTGGGCGTGCGGGCCGGATTCCTCAACTCCACCCAGGACGTGGCGCAGCGCCGCGAGACCGAGGCCGCGTTCGCCGCGGGCGAGCTGGACCTGCTCTACCTGGCGCCGGAGCGGCTGCGCACCGACTCGGCGATGCGACTGCTGGACCGCGGCAAGGTCGCGCTGTTCGCCATCGACGAGGCGCACTGCGTGTCCCAGTGGGGCCATGACTTCCGCCCCGACTATCTCGGGCTGTCGCAGCTGCATGAGCGCTGGCCCGACGTGCCGCGCATCGCGCTGACCGCGACCGCCACCCAGGCCACCCGCACCGAGATCGCGACCCGGCTGGACCTGACCCGGGCCCGGCATTTCGTGGCCAGCTTCGACCGGCCCAACATCCGCTACCGCATCGAGCCCAAGGCCGAGCCCGCCCGCCAGCTGCAGGACCTGCTGCGCACCGAGCATCCCGGCGACGCCGGGATCGTCTACTGCCTGTCCCGCGCTTCGGTCGAGAAGACCGCCGAGCTGCTGACCCGCAACGGCATCACCGCGCTGCCCTACCACGCCGGGCTGGACGCGGCGACTCGCAGCACGAACCAGGCCCGCTTCCTGCGCGAGGACGGCCTGGTCATGGTGGCCACGATCGCGTTCGGGATGGGCATCGACAAGCCCGACGTCCGGTTCGTGGCGCACCTGGACCTGCCCAAGTCCGTCGAGGGCTACTACCAGGAGACCGGCCGGGCCGGGCGCGACGGGCTGCCGGCCACCGCGTGGCTGGCCTACGGGCTGCAGGACGTCGTGCAGCAGCGCAAGCTCATCGACTCCTCCGAGGGGGACACGGCGCACCGCCGCCGCCAGTCCGCCCACCTGGACTCCATGCTCGCCCTGTGCGAGACGGCCAGCTGCCGCCGGGCCCAGCTGCTGGCCTACTTCGGCGAGCAGACCGAGCCGTGCGGCAACTGCGACACCTGCCTGGTCCCGCCGCAGACCTGGGATGGCACCATCGCGGCGCAGAAGCTGCTGTCAGCGGTGTACCGGCTGGAGAACGAGCGGCGGCAGCACTTCGGGGCCGGCCACGTGATCGACATCCTGCTCGGCAAGACCACCCCCCGGGTGACCGATCAGGGACATGCCTCGCTGAAAGTCTTCGGCATCGGAACCGAGCTGGGCGAGACCGAGTGGCGCGGCGTAGTCCGCCAGCTGCTGGCTCAGGGACTGCTGGCCGTTGAGGGCGACTACGGCACCTTGGGGCTGACTAAGGGCAGCGCGGAGGTGCTCGGCCGCAGCCGCGAGGTGCTGCTGCGCAAGGATCCCGAGCGGGTGCGCGCGCCGCGGGCCCGGGGCGGGAAGTCCGCCGCCGCGGCAGCCGCCGCGGCCGAGCTGCCGCCCGCTGCCCTGGCCACGTTCGAGCAGCTCCGGGCCTGGCGCGCGGCCGCGGCCAAGGAGCAGGGCGTGCCCGCCTACGTGATCTTCCATGACGCCACGCTGCGCCAGATTGCCGCGCGGGCGCCGCGGACACTGGGCGACCTGTCGGGCATCAGCGGCGTCGGCGAGGCCAAGCTGGCCAAGTACGGCCAGCAGATCCTGGACACGCTCGGCGATGCCGAGCCGGCCAGCAGCGCTGCTGCTGACTCCGCGCAGGCCACCCCGGACGGCCGCCCGGAACCGGTCGCCCGGGCCGGCGGCGGCCGCGGCCGGGCCGGCGGTCCGCCGCGGTCACGGACCTGGCGGACGAGCCGGACCTGCCCGAGCCACCCGAGCCGCCCGAGGACTGGGACTGGGACGGCCAGGACACCCTGCTGTAGCCGGCAGGACATGCTGCTGTAGCCAGCTCAGCTGGCGCGCAGGCAGCCCCCGGGCTGGAAGGCTTCTTGCTGTTATCTACCAAATGGCGGGCCGCCGGGTCCGCCGGACCGCCGGGCGGGCGGCGCTAGCGGGTGACGGCCTGCTTGACCAGCGTGCGGCCGAAGTCCCACATCAGGCCGCTGCCCTTGTGCGCCTCGGTCATGACGTCGGTGAACGCCTCACGGAACAGGCTCACCTCGGCCTCGCTGATCGTCAGCGGCGGCAGCAGCTTGATCACGTCCATGAAGTCGCCCGAGACCTGGGTCAGGATGCGGTGCCGCTGGAACAGTGCCACCACCACCATCTGGGCGAACAGGCCGCGCCGGGCCGCCTGCAGCATGTTCCAGCCGGGCCGCAGCTTCAGCGAGCGGGGCTTGCCGAACTCCATGCCGATCATCAGCCCGCGGCCGCGGACCTCAGCCAGCAGGTCCCACTCCTGCACCATGTCCTGCAGCGCGTCCTGCAGCAGCTTGCCGGTCTGCTCGGCGTTGGCGACAAGCTGCTCGTCCTCGATGACCTGCAGGGAGGCCAGGCCGGCCACCATCGCGGCCGCGTTGGAGCCGAACGTGGAGTCGTGCACCAGCACCCGGTCCATCGAGGAGTAGACCTTCTCGAAGATCCAGTTCTTGGCCATGGTCGCGCCGACCGGGACGAAGCCGCCGGACAGGGCCTTGGCCACCGTGACGATGTCGGGCTCGACGTCCGCCTCGTGCTGGTAGCCGAAGAACCGGCCGGTCCGGCCGACGCCGGTCTGCACCTCGTCGCAGATCAGCAGCGCGCCGTGGTCGTGCAGCAGCTTGCGGGCAGCGGCCAGGAAGCCGGGCGGGGCCACATGGGCGCCCTTGCCCTGGATCGGCTCCACGATGAGGGCGGCGACATCGCCCTTGCGCAGTTCCCGCTCCAGCGCGTCCAGGTCGCCGAACAGGATGCGCTCGTCGGGCAGCAGCGGGTCGAAGCCGCGGCGGAACTCATTCGAGCCGTTGACCGACAGCGACCCGACGGTCAGCCCGTGAAAGGCGTGGTCGCAGTACAGGACCCGGGACCGGCCGGTCGCGTACCGGGCGAACTTCAGGCTGGCCTCGACCGCCTCGGTGCCGCTGTTGCAGAAATACACCCGCTCCATGCCGTCGGCCTTGGCCAGCAGGCGCTCGGCCAGCAGGCCGGCCAGCAGGCTGCAGTCAAACTGGACCATGCTGGCCAGCTCGGCATCCAGCATGCTGTGCAGCGCCTGGCGGACGACGGGGTGGTTGTGGCCGACGGCGAAGACGCCGAAGCCGGCCAGGAAGTCGGCGTAGGAGTTGCCGTCTCGGTCGTACAGGTAGGCACCCTCAGCCCGGGTGTAGACCTTGTCGAAGCCGATGGCGTGCAGCATCCGGGGCCGCTGCGGGTTCAGGTACCGGGCGTGCAGCTCATATCCCTGCCCCTGCCGATCGGCCAGGAGACCAGGCAAGTCGAATCCCATGACTCCAGTTTCGCGGTCGTGGCGACGATCTGACGGGCGGAACCCGCCGATAGCGCCTGATTCGTGTCTTCCGGCGCCGCCCGTGTGACAAGCTAACAGCCCCAGCGTAGCCGTGGCGGCCGGGCCGGCAGCGGGCACGCCGCCGAGCTGGCGGGCCGCGCCGCGCCAGCCGGGCGCCGGCACGGGCGGCACCCGGCTACCGTAAGTATGGCCTGCCGGTCCGGCAGCGGTGCTGCCGTACGGTGCCAGGGAAAGCCTGCGGGGATGCGATATCGTCCGGGGGCAAATCGCCATCAAATCGGCCTGGACGGGCCACAATTTCTGGAACATCCCCTAGTCGGCGGTGGCAACGTTGATCGCGCATCTGGTCCGGGCAATGCTCGCGGCACTGGCCGCCAGCGTGCTCCCTGGCTACTACTGGGCTGCCGTCGTCCGGCGGACGGGCGGCCCCGGCGAGCGGCTGGCTTACTCTGCGGTCCTGTCCATGGGCTCGGTCCCGGCTATCGCACTGGCCTTGTCCTGGATTCTCGGCACGGGCGTCACGCTCGTGGTCGCTATCGCCTCGGTCCTGATCGTCTTCGCCTCGGGCGCCCTGGCCCTCCGGCTGATCGGCCCGGCCGCCGGCCCGGCCCGCCCGGCCCTGCCCGCACCCCGGCCGATCCGGGACGTCCGCGTGCTGGCCCTGATCATCGTGGCGACCGGGCTGGCGGCTGCCGCCGCCGCCAGCTGGCCCATTCCGGGCTGGCTGCTGATCGCGACGCTGGCCGTCGCCGCGGCCGCCGGGTTGCTGGCCACCGCCGGGCGCCGCCGCCAGCGGGCTGCCGCCGGGCCGGCCCAGAGCCCGCACCCGCCAGCCGACGCCGGGCCAGCCCAGCACCCAGAGCCGCCGGCCGCCACCGGGCGGCGCTGGGGGCTGCGTCGCGCCTGGCCGGAGTGGTCGCTGGCGGTGATCCTGGCCCTCACGGCCATCCGCACCTACGCCGGGGTGGCCTGGCATGACTGGCCGAACCTGCGCGGCCAGGACATGTTCTCGCACGCCGTGATGACCGAGCAGATGCTCGCGCACGGCAACTACGAGAGCTACCTCATCTACCCGCCGGGCCTGTCCACGATGAGCGCCGTGATCTGCCGCCTGTGCGGGCTGCCGCCGCTGGCTATGTTCGCCGTCGTGGCACCCGCCCTGCTGGTCCTGACCACGCTGGCCGCCTACGCGCTCGCCACCCGGCTGTGGGGCCGGAGCTTCGGCGTGGCGGCGGCCGCGCTGTCGGGCCTGGTGCTGATCGGCCCGTACGTCAGCTTCTCCGGCGGCCTGTACCCGGACCTGCTGGCCGCGTTCTTCTTCATGGTCATGACCGTTGCCGCGCTGGTCACCTTCTTCCAGTCGCCGACCATCCGGTCGGGCCTGCTGGTGACGGTCAGCGGCGGCGCCGTCGTGCTGTATCACTCGGTCGGCACCGAGTACCTGGCGGTGCTGCTGGCCGTGACGGCCCTGGCCTGCCTGCCCTACCTGTTCCTGCGCGGCCCGGTGGGCCGTGACCTGGGCCGGGCCCTGATTATCGCGATGGCCGCGGTCGGCTTCCTGTCCCTGGCCTACGCCTGGCGCACCTACGGCCTGGGCGAGCTCACCGGCCGCGGCGCGACCACCCGCGATCAGGTGGGCCTGGATGTGGGCAGCCAGCCGGTGCTGCGGGCTGCCGACGTGCTGAACTGGGTCGGATCGCCAATCGTCTGGCTCGGCGTATTCGGCTTCGCGGCGCTGATCGTGCTGGTGATCCGGCAGGTCCGGCAGCCCGGCCAGCTGGCCAGCGCACTGACCGTCCTGATCTGGGCCGCGACGATGTACGCCGGCAGCCGCCTGGCCATCGACGGGTTCCCGCAGCGCTATGAGCGTGACGTCGGGGCTCCGCTGTCCATCCTGGCCGCCTTCGGCCTGGTTCTGGTCCTGCAGTCGCTGCTCCAGCTGTGGCGGGCGCGCCGCCGCGCCGCGGTGCCCGCCGGCGCCGGGCTGCCTGTCCGGCCGGTGGCGGATGCCGGTCTGGCGGTAGCGAGCCCGGCGCAGCCAGAACCAGCCGGCGCGGAACTAGCAGGCGCGGGCCTGGCCCATGCCGAGCTGGCGCATGCGGACCTGGCGAGCGCGGAGCCGGCCAGCGCGGGATCGGCCAGCGCGGGGTCGGGAGGCTCGGCAGGCTCGGTGCTGACCGGAGCACCCGAGGCCACCGCCACCGCCGCTCAGGACTCCGCGGCGGACGGGAGCACGGCCGCCAGCACCGCCCCCGGCAGCGGCCAGGCGGGCGGCTACCAGGCGGACGGGACCGCCGGCTCCGGTGACACGCCGGCTCATCCGGCGGTGAGCGGCCCGGCGCCAGCTCGTTCGGCCAGAACCCGGTGGGCGCTCGCCCGGCCGGTCCTGGCCGTAGCGGCCGCGGTGGCGGTGCTAGCCGCCTGCGCCGTGCAGGTGGGCAACAACATCCACTACGATCTCCAGCCCTCCCGCGAGGTTGTGCCACCCGGAGTGGCGGCGGCCGGCACATGGCTGCGCCAGCACAACACCGGCGGCACGATCATCTCCACGCCGAACCTGAACCGCGGCGTCACCAACCGCGCGGTGCTGGCCATGGGCGGCTACACCGGGCTGCAGTCCTATCCGCTAGCCAAGATCATCCACCCGCGGTCGCTGCCGACGGCCGGGCGCCAGCCGCTGCTGGACTCGCGGATGGTGCTGCTGTACCCGGCGTCCTGCCAGTCAGCGCGCATCCTGGCCGCCGATCATGTCCGGTACATCTTCTTGTACCGCTTCACGAACGAGGCGAACTATGACGCCTTCGCGGCGACCACGAACTGGTACCGGCCGGTGTTCGCCAACCGCGACGTGCTCATCTACCAGCCGGTGCCCGGCGCGTCCTGCTGAGCCCTGCCTGCTGAGCCCTGCCGGCTGAGCCTTACCAGCCGGCCTTCGCCGGGCAGCGCGGGGCCCCGGCCCGGCACCGGCAGGGGCGCCGGGCCGGGGCTGCTTGCGCTAGCCAGCGCGGACTGGGCGGACTGGCTAGAGAACCACCTTGACCGGCACGGGCACGTGACGGAACTGGTTGTGCCGCAGGTGCGCCGTCACCCGTCCCTCCAGGAAGACGCCGTAATGGTTGCGGGAGATCCGGTTACCGGTGATCGACACGTGCACGTGGCTGGATGCCCCGACCAGGATGCCGGTCGTCCGGGGATCCGGGACGTTCCTGACCGGCTTGCCCAGCCCGATCTCGTCGCCGACCAGGTTGTTCTTGCCGATCCAGTTATCCATGATCCGGTTGCCGTTCATGTGCTGGCCCGCGACGTGGGAGTGGATCGTCACGCCGGCGATGCCGTTGCGGTAGATCCAGTTCCTGATCACCGTGTTTCCGGCCACCGTCTCGCCCGGCACCTCGGTGGCGATGACGACGCCTGCGCCCGCCGCTTTCTTGTTAGTCCCGTTGGCGATGAGCCAGTTGTGAGCGACCCAGTTGTCCCGGACCCCGGCCTTGCTGTGCCCGGCGATGATGACGCCGCAGCCGCCCGGATTGTGGCTGGCGGTGTTCCAGCTCACCGTGTCGTGCCCGGATGAGCCGATGTCATCGGCGATCAGGAAGCCGCCGCCGGTGTTGTGCTTCGACACGTTGTGCTGGGCTACCGACCACCAGGTCCCGTTGAAGTCGACGCCAACGTCGCCGTTGTGCTCCAGCCGGTTGTGGGTCACCCGGATGTGCTTGCTGCGCACGACCAGGATGGCGTCGAAGCCCGCGTGCACGACCTTGAAGCCGCGGACCGTGACGTGCCGGGTGCCGAGCACCACGACCCCGCTGCCGCCCGGCAGCTTGGGCAGTACCGGCTTCTGGCCGCGGGCGTTGATCGTCGCGTGCTCGCCGACCAGCCGCAGCGGCTTGGAGATGACAGCCTGGGTGTGGTAGATGCCGCGGCACACGATCACCGTGCCGTGCCGGGCCACCGCGGCGATAGCCGCGTTGATGCTGCGGAACCTGGCCTGCTGGCAGGAACTGCCCGAGTGCTGCGAGGACCCGTGCGGCGAGACGAATACGGTGGACGGCCACGCGTATGCCGCGGTGCTCGTCCCGAGCAGCGCGACGGTTGTCGCGCCCGTGGTCAGGAGGCCGAGAGCGGCCGCCGTGTATCTGCGCATGCCTGAATTCCGGCCCATCATTTCCCCCTCATTCGCGTGGCCGCTGCACCAGTCTGAGTGCTGGTGAGCCCGGCCGGCCAGCGCGCCTGCCCGCGTGGATTCAGAAGGTATCCCAGCCACGCGAAGACGCGCAGGGACACGCTGACGTGGGCATCCTTTGCGCGACCATGTGCTGGTTGGCGTGATTGAGCTGATTGCCGGGCCGGTGACCGGGGCCGCCGGGGCGGGCCCGGCGGCGGGCCGGGCGGTAGAGAGTGAGCGCCACCGAGGCCACCACCAGCAGCGCGCCCAGCCCTTCGCGGATCGTCAGGCGCTCGCTCAGCACCAGGACACCGAGAATGACGGCCACGACCGGGTTGACGTAGGCGTAGGTCGACACCGTGGCCAGCGGCAGGTGGGCGAGCGCGTAGCCGTAGGCGGTGAAGCCGAGGACCGAGCCGGGGATGACCAGCCAGGCCAGGGCGGCCCAGGAGCCGGCCGAGATGGCGCCCCAGTGCATCTGGCCCGCCTCACCGGTGACGGCCGACAGGATCAGCAGGACCAGCCCGGCCACCAGCATTTCCATGGCGGCGGCGAGCAGTGCCCGGCGGGGCAGCCGCAGCCGCTTGCTGACCACCGAGCCCAGTCCCCACGACGCCGCGGCGGCCAGTACCACCGCGACGGCGCCCAGGCCAGCGCCGGCGGCGCCGCCGCCGACCAGCACGGCCACCCCGGCCAGGCCGGCGACCAGCCCCGCGGCCGCGCGCAGTGTCACCCGCTGGCGCTGCAGCGGCACGGCAAATACCACCATCCACAGCGGCACGGTGGCGACCAGCACGGCGGCCAGGCCGGACGGCAGCGACTTCTCGGCCAGGGTCACCCCGCCGTTGCCGATGACCAGGAGCAGCAGCCCGACCAGCGCGCTGCCCAGCCATTCCCGGCGGCCCGGCCGGTCGGCGGCCCGCAGCTCGGCGCGGCCGGCCCGGGCCGCGACCGGGTACAAGATCGCGCCGGCGGCGAGGTAGCGCAGGCCCGCGAGCATCCCCGGCGGGATGTCCCGGACGCCGATCCGGATCGCCAGGTACGTCGATCCCCAGAGCACGTAGACCGCCACCAGGGCCGACCAGGCCAGCACCGGGCCCTGCCGTCCGGCCGGGCCCGGTGCTGGTATGTCCGCCATACCTGCCAGCCTGCCAGCGGGGCTGCGCGGCGAGCCAGATGCGTGCGTGCCAGCCGGCAGCGAGATCCCGCCACCGAGCCCGGGCCGCTCATTATTCGCTCGCGCGGCCTGACGGCATCGGGCATGCTGCGGCGGTGCCCGAGATACAGGTCCTGACCCCCGATGACTGGCCGGCCTGGCGCGAGCTACGGCTGGCGGCCCTGGCCGAGTCCCCGCGGCAGTTCGGCTCCCGGCTGGCGGACTGGCAGGGGGCGGGCGACCAGCCGGAGCGCTGGCGGGCGCGGCTGGAGATTCCCGGCTCGCTCAACCTCATGGCGATTCACGACGGCCAGCCGGCCGGCATGGTCAGCGGCGTCCCCGGACAGGCGGACGGCGTCATTCAGCTCATCTCCATGTGGGTTAGCCCGGCCGCCCGCGGCACGGGCACCGGACACCGGCTCATCGCCGAGCTCATCGCGTGGGCTGCGGGTAGCGGCGCCAGCCAGCTGCGGCTGCAGGTCCGGCAGGACAACGCCCCGGCGATCGGGCTGTATGAGCGCAGCGGGTTCGGCCGGGCCGGGCCGGCGGCGCCGCCGCCGCCGGGAACGGGATAACGGTCCTGGAGATGACCCGGCCGCTCACGGCGCAGGACTAGCTACGGCGCGTTATGCGGGCCGGTCGCGCGGCCGCCAGCCGGCGGTGGGAGGATGACGAGCCATGAGTGGCAGCTCCCCGATGACGACACGACCGCGGCTGCGCCGCATGATCGCGCTGGCGAGTGCCGCAGCCGGGGTTCTCGCCCTGGCCGCCTGCAGCTCGGCCGCGAGCAGCAGCGGGCACGGCACCGCCCAGGACGGCATGGACGCGTCGTCCCAGCAGCAGGCCGAGTCCAATCCGCAGCTGGATACCGGCAGCGCGATGAACACCCCGGCGCCGGACTTCAAGCTGACCAACCAGTTCGGGCAGCAGATCTCGCTGAGCGCCTTCCGCGGCAAGGTCGTGATCCTGGCCTTCACCGATTCTGAGTGCACGACCATCTGCCCGCTCACCACGGCCAGCATGGTCGCGGCCAAGGATCTGCTGGGCAAGGCCGGCCAGCAGGTGCAGCTGCTCGGCATCGACGCCAACCCCGACGCCATCAAGCCGGCCAACGTCGCGGCCTACTCACGTGCGCACGGCATGACCAACCAGTGGGACTTCCTGACCGGCTCGCAGGCGCAGCTGCGCGCGGTGTGGAAGGCGTACCACATCTACGTGCAGATCGTCCGGGGTGACATCGACCACACGCCAGCGCTGTATGTCATCGACCCGCAGGGCCGGGAGCGGAAGCTCTACCTGACCACCATGGCCTACACCACGGTCGGCCAGGCCGGGCAGCTGCTGGCCCAGGAGGCATCGAGCCTGCTGCCCAGCCACCCGAAGCTGGCCAGCCAGAGCTCCCTGGCCTTCATCAAGGGGGTGTCCCCGGCGAAGACCACGACCGCGCCGGGGCTGCGGTCCGGCTCAGTCTCACTCGGGCCCGGCAAGCCCCGGCTGGTGTTCTTCTTCGCTACCTGGCTGGATGAGACCTCTGACCTGCGGCGCCACCTGACTGAGCTGAACAGCTACGTCCGGGCGGCACGCTCCGGCGGCCTGCCGCGACTGGTGGGGATAGATGAAGCAGTAACGGAGCCCTCGGTGGCGGCCGTCCGCTCCTACCTCAGCCACCTGAGCGCTCCGCTGCGCTACCCGGTCGGGCTCGACACGACAGGCCGTATCGCCGACGGATACGGCGTTCAGGACCAGCCCTGGTTCATGCTGGTGTCAGCGAGCGGCAAGGTGATGTGGAAACACGACGGGTGGCTGTCAGCCGCGCAACTGGAGGCCGCCGCCCGCGCGCACTGATCGCGGACGATACGGGGGGACCACAGTGGGGTTTTTCAGGGGCTTCAAGAACTTCCTGATGCAGGGCGACTTAATCGTCATCGCCGTCGGCTTAGTTGTCGCGCTGGCCTTCAGCACCCTGATCAAGGCGTTCACCGACAACATCATCACCCCGCTGGTCAACGCGGCGGGCGGCTGGTCGCCGGCGGCGGCCTGGGCTGGACGGTGAACGGCCAGCGCGTCGACCTGGGCGCGTTCATCTCGGCGATCATCTACTTCATCATCTTCATGGCCGTGGTCTACTTCCTGATCGTGGTGCCCTACCGGTCCTACATGAAGCGGCGGGGCGAGGCCGTCTTCGGCGAGTCGCCGCTGGCCCGGACCTGCCCGAGCTGCAAGTCGGTCGACGTCCCGGCCGATGCCACCCGGTGCAAGTACTGCACCACGGAACTGGCCGCGACCGTCTGACCACGGCCGGCATCGGGTCCCGCCCGGGCGCTGACCTGCGATCGAACCTGTGTTCTAATATCCCGATGGACTCAGTCACCAGGCCAGCGTGGTGGAGATATCCGCCAGCCTGCAGCGCGGGCCACCCGTGGGCTCCGGGCCGTGTGATCGTGGGGTGGATGCCGTGTGACTGCCCCGATGCGATGCGCGAGCCGGGGCGCGGCCACCTGTGGGTCCGCTGCCGCGCCCCGGGCTGTACCTCAATCTGGTACCGGCCGCGGCACGCCGTTCCCGGCGATCTGGACGCTGCCGTGCAAACCGGCTTACAGCAGCGCGAATCGCATCCCGGACGACTCCCGGGCTGGCCCGTACGCTTATTAGCGTGAGCCCGCCGCAGGCATGTCTCGTTGACGTCTACGAGACGATCCTGACCTGCGACTTCGGCAGGCTCCGGAGCGAGCTTCCGGCCCTGGCCGGTGTCCCGGAGCGGGCCTGGCACCGGGAACTGACCGCGCGCGGCCCGGCGCTGAGCAACGGCCGGCTGTCCACCGCCGCGGCGTTTGCGCAGATCCTGCAGGCCCTGGACGTCACCCCGCGGCCCGGGCTGCTCGAGCGCCTCGTCCGCCGGGACCGGGAACTGCTCCGGGCCTCCGCCCGGCTGTTTGACGACGCGATCTGGTTCCTGGAGTCGCTCCGGCACCGCAACATCAAGATCGCGATCGTCAGCAACTGCCGGGACAACACGCGCAGCCTCCTGTCCGAGCTGGGCGTCGCCGCGCTGGCTGATGTCCTTGTCCTGTCCTGCGAGGCCGGCTACGCCAAGCCAGCGCCCCAGGTCTACCAGCAGGCCCTCGACCAGCTCGGCGTCGCCGCCGAGACGTCGGTCTTCGTTGATGATCAGGTCCCGTACTGCGCCGGGGCGGCAGCGGCCGGCATCACCGCCATCCAGATCACCCGGCCCGGCAGCCCGGCACCCGGCCCGGCCGGCTCCGCCGCCAGCCCCGGCCCGCATGACGCGCAGATGGCCCGGGTCGCCTCGCTGCGCGAGGCAGCCGCCCTGATCTGGCCGGCCGCCCCGCGTAGCTGAGCGGCGCGGCCGACGGCTCATCCGCGTCGCTGACCGGCCCGGCCGCTGACCGGCCTGGCCACCACGCAGCCCGGCCGCTGACCGGGCCCGGACAGCCGACCGGCCCTGATTGCTACCTGCGTACGGCCTGGTTACCCGCTTCACGCATTAATAGTTGACACTGACTAGTCAGAACTGGATACTCA
Source organism: uncultured Actinomycetota bacterium (assembly GCA_963780555.1). Taxonomy (GTDB): domain Bacteria; phylum Actinomycetota; class Actinomycetes; order Streptosporangiales; family Streptosporangiaceae; genus DASUBV01. The sequence continues at coordinate 4,531,683 of CAWACD010000002.1, forward strand.
AGAGCGAACACAGGAGACTCGGGAAGGAAAACCCATGAGCACCACGCAGACCACCGCGCCGGCGGGACTCGCGGCAGCCACTGCCGGCGGCCCGGCCCGGATCCACTCCGACCACGACACGGCCCGGCGCCTCGGCAGCTGGACCAGCGCCCGCGACTTCCAGATCCGGGCCCGGTACAGCTCCGTCCTGATCGACCTGCGCTCGCCGCAGATCCCGGACGGGGACCTGGAGGTTGAGCTGGATCTCGACCACGCGACCGTCAAGCTGCTGGTCGCCGAGAACACGGTCATCGACCAGCAGGACATCCGCTGGACGGGCCGCGGGCGGGTCAAGCAGACCTACCACCACAACCCGGCCGGCTCTGGCCGCGTGATCCGGCTCAGCGGGCCGGTCCGGCACGGCGAAATCCGGATCAGCAGCGGCGGGATCGCCCAGCTCGCGGCGATCTGCACGCGCGAGTTCCTGGCTGATGCTCGCCGCGCGCACGCCGAGGGCCGCGCCCCGGAGCTCGACGACCCGGCCCGCACCCGCTAACCCGGCACCTGTCCCCCGCGGCCCCGCGTCGCCACCCGGGCCGGGCTGGGCCGCCTGGCCCGGCTGGCCGGCCTTTCCCTGATCGCACCACGCACGAAAGACGAGAGACGACATGACTACCGCACCGACCACCGGCGGATCCGCCGGGCAGCGCGCCGCGGCCGAGCCCGGAACTGGCTCGGTGACCTCCCGTGATGGCACGCGTATCGGCTACCTGAAGATCGGGCAGGGCCCGGCCGTCGTGCTGCTGCACGGCAGCTTCGAGTCCGCTGGCAGTCACCTGGGGCTGGCCCGCGGCCTGGCCGACGCCTACACCTGCTACCTGCCGGACCGGCGCGGCCGCGGCCGGTCCGGGCCCTACCCCGCCGGCTACGGCGTCCGGACAGAGGTGGAGGACCTGGAGGCCGTGCTGGCCGAGTCCGGCGCGCAGCGGGTCTTCGGCGTCAGCGCCGGCGGGCTGGCCGTGCTGGCGGCGGCGCGCACCCAGCCCGGCATCCGCAAGGTCGCGGCCTACGAGCCCGCACTGGTCCTGGACAAGGCCCGGTACACCGGGTGGCTGAGCCGGTTCGACGCCGAGCTGGCCGCGGGCCGGACCTCCGCCGCGATGGTCACCAGCATGTTCGGCCTGGAGCTCGCCCCGCCGTTCTTCCGCATGATCCCGCGCCGGCTGCTGGCCGCGATGACCAGCATGGCCATGAACAGCGAGGACAAGAAGGCCGCCGCTGACGCGGTCACCATGCGCAAGCTCGCCCCGACGCTGCACTACGAGGGCATGCTGCTGGCCGAGCTCGCTGGCCAGGCCGACCTGTTCCGGCCGGTGCAGGCCGACGTGCTGCTGATGAGCGGGAGCAAGGGCCTGCCGTTCCTCCGGCCGGGCCTGGACGCGCTGGCCGCCGTGCTGCCGCACAGCCGGCAGGTGGAGTTCGCCGGGCTGGACCACGGCGGCACCAGCGATGTCAGCCCGTCCAACCGGAACGGCAAGCCTGAGGTAGTCGTCCCCGAGCTGCGCCGCTTCTTCGCCGACGCGCCCTGAGCACGCCGCGCGCATCCGGAATCAACGTGACGGATCGGCGGGGTGATCACCCCGCCGATCCGTCACGTTATCTGGATCAGCAGAGGATCCGGGAACGGCTGCGGCGGGTGAGGGCAGTGTGACCCGGGCGGGGGCTTCTCGGGCTGGCGCGTGAGCGGGGCTGGGCAGGGCCGGTCGGGGCGGGCCTGGCTAGGCGACGACGGTGGCGGCCGAGGAGCCGTCGGGCAGGCGGCGCACTTCCAGCCGCTCGTACACACGGTCCTTCAGGTCGGCCACATGGCTCACGATCCCCACCGCCCGGCCGCGGTCGCGCAGGTCGTCGATGACGGTCATGACCTGGTCGAGAGTCTGCCCGTCGAGCGTGCCGAAGCCCTCGTCGATGAACAGGGTGTCCAGCTCGACGCCGCCGGCCTCGGCTCGCACCACGTCGGCCAGACCCAGGGCCAGGGCCAGGGAGGTGTAGAACGTCTCGCCGCCCGACAGCGACCGGGGACTGCGCTCCTCGCCGGTGTGCCGGTCGATGACGACCAGGGTCAGGCCGGTGCGCTGGCGCCGGGACTCGGCCTCCTCAGTGCGGGCCAGCTCGTACCGGCCGGCCGACATCGCCGCCAGCCGCACGTTGGCGGCCTGCACGACCTGCTCGAACCAGCGCCGCAGCACGTACGTGGTCAGCGCGATACGCCGGTGCCCGTCCATGCCCCGGGCCAGGCTGGCCAGCCGGATCACCGGGCCGGTCTCCTCCTCGGTCCGGTCGGCGTCCTCCTCGGCCTGCGCCAGCTCGGCCATCCGCTGGCCGAGCCGGTCCTCGCGGGTGGTCAGGGCCTGGCAGCTGTCGCGGGCCAGCCGCTCGGCGTCCTGCGCGGCAGCCAGGGTCGCAGCCGCCGCCTGCGCTGCCTCGGCGACGGCGTCAGCCTGGTCAGGATCGAGCCCGGCCAGGTCGTCGGCGCAGGCCGCGGCGGTCAGGCCGGCCAGCGCGGCGACCCAGGCCTCGGCCTGGCCGGCCAGGCGGGCCTGCCCGGCCGGGGTCAGCACCGCCGCGCGAGCGGCGGCCAGCGAGGTCAGGCCGCTGGCGGCGAGCTCGTGCTCCGCGCGGGCCCGGGCCGCCTGCTCGGCCGCGCTTGTCTCGGCCAGCGCGCCGAGCGCCTGGGCCAGGGTGTGTCCGGCCAGTGCTGTCTCGTGCAGCGCCTGCTGCCGGGCGGCCACCGACGGGCAGCCCGCCGCGGCGGCCGTTAGCTCGGCATCCAGCCGGCCCAGCTCGGCCGCCGCGTCGCTGGTCTGCTGCTGTGCCGCCGCCACCTGCGCAACCGCGGCGACCAGTTCCTCGGCCAGCTTGTCCCGCTCGGCGGCCAGGTCGGCCAGCTCCGGTTCCAGCGTCTCCGCCTCGGCCGCGGCGTGCTCGGCCAGCCCGGCCTGCTCGGCCAGCCCGGCCACGGCCTGCACCAGGCTGGCGGCGGTCGCCCCGCCGGCCGCGGCACTGGCCGCGCTGGCCTGAGCCGCGAGGTCGTCGCGCGCCTGCTGGGCCTGATCGCGCTGCTGAGCGGCGCCGTCCCGGCGATCGGCCGCCGCATCGACGTCATCCGCCGAGACCGCGTCGGCCAGATGCGCGGCTGGCCCCGGATGGTCGGTCGAGCCGCAGACCGGGCACGGGCCGCCGTCGGCGAGTCGCTCGGCCAGCTCGGCGGCCATGTTCTCCAGCCGCTCCTCCATGGCGCGCTGATGGGCGTCGACGGCGCCCTGGTGCGCGTCGATCGCGGCCCGCAGATCCGCCTCCAGGCCGGCCAGCTGCGCGCCAAGCTCTTCGGCCAGCTGGGCGGCGGCGAGCTGCGCCTCGGCGGCGGCGTGCTGGTCGCGGGCCGCGGCCAGCCCGGCGGCGGCCACCCTGGCTCCGCCAAGCCGCTCCTGCACGGCAGTGATCCGGGCTGGCAGGTCCTCCCTCGCCCGCTCCAGCGTCGTGACCCGTGCCGCCGCGGCCTCTGCCGCCGTCTGCAAGCCGGCCAGTGCGACCCCCGCCGCGGGCCGGGCCGCCTCGGCAGCGACCAGGTGCTCCAGCGCCGCCACCTGCCGCTCACCGTCCTCGGCCCAGGCCGCCGCCGCAGCCGCACGGGCCGCAGCAGCACGGCCTGCATCTGGACGGCCGCCATCAGCCCAGTCGACATCAGCCGGGCCGCCATCTGCCTGGCCAGCATCAGGACAGCCGCCATCAGCCCGGCCGGCACCAGCCGGGCCGCCATTGGCCCGGCCGTCATCAGCCCGGCCGGGCACGGTGCCAGCCGCGCTGCCGGGGGGACAGGCCAGCCAGGCGCGCAGCTCAGCGCCGGCCGGGCCGCCGGGCCACTCGTCCAGTTCCTGATCCAGAACCGCCACCACCTCAGCCAGCGCCGTGCGGGCCGCCTGACTGATCTGCTCCGCCTCGTCCAGGGCGGTCAGCAGCGGGCGAACCGGCTCGGCCTGGCGGGCGGCGTCCAGCCGCGCGGCCAGTTCGTCGTGGGCAGGCCGGGTGGCCTCATGCGCGGTCAGCCGGTCCAGGGCAGTGCTCAGCCGGGTCATCAGCTCGGCCTGCCGGGCTGCCCTCGGCGTGGGCCTGGTGCGCCGCGGCGAGCTGGCTCACGGCGATCTCCAGGCCGTCGCGGGCGACCTCCATGGTCGCGGCCAGCTCGGCACCGATCTCCTTGAGCCGGGCCGCGCGCTCGGCCCGGTCCGCGGCCAGCAGCTCGCCGCGGGTGTCGCCGTCCAGCCCGGCGGCCTCTGCGGCGGCCGCCGCGCAGGTGCCGATCCGGGTCTGGGCGGCCTGCCGGGCGCGGCTCGCCTCCTGCTTTCCGCGCTCCAGCTCGGCGGTGATCCGGTCGTAGAGCTGGGTCCGGAACAGCTTGGTCAGCAGCGCCCGCCGGTCATCGTCGCTGCTGCGCAGGAACGTGGCGAACTCGCCCTGCGGCAGCAGCATGACCTGGGTGAACTGGTCGCGGTTCAGCCCGACGATCTCAGCGATGAGCTCGCCTGCCTCAGCCTTGTTCGACGACAGGCTGGTCCACCGGCCGTCGCCGAGACGCTCCAGGTGGACCTGGGCGTGCTGGACGGTGAACCCGTCGCCGCGGCGCTTGGGCCGCTGGTACTCCGGCGAGCGGTGGACCCGGTGCCGGACGCCGCCGATGCTGAACTCCAGCGTGACCGACGGCTCGGCGTCCGGCGGGGCAAAGTGCGAGCGCAGCCGGTCCCCCGCGGACTCGCTGCCCGCCAGGCCGCCGTACAGGGCGAAGGTAATGGCGTCCAGGATCGTGGTCTTGCCCGCCCCGGTCGGGCCCTCGAGCAGGAACAGCCCGCTGGCCGCCAGCCGGCTGAAGTCGATCCGCTGCCGGGTCGCGTACGGCCCGACAGCCTCCAGCTCCAGGGTGTGCAGCCGCATCAGCCCACCGCCTCGGCGTGCTCGGCGGTCTCCACCGCGCCCCGCAGCACCTGCCGCTCGGCGTCGTCCGGCGCGGCGCCGCCGGCGTACTCGACGAACAGGCCGCAGATCTCCGCCGGGTCCGTGGTCCGGGCCAGCGCCTGCAGGTCGGCCGCGGCACTCACCAGGCCGCCCTCGGGCGCGAAGTCAAGCACCAGGGTGTGCGGCCACTTCTCGCGCAGCCGCTCCATCGGCGCCGCGGGCCGCTGCGCGTCGGTCAGCACCACCTTGACCCAGGCCCCGGCCAGCCCGGCGAGATCGCCGTCGGCGCGGGCCAGCAGGTCCTCGATCCGGCCGCGCACCTCGCGCAGCGGCCGGGGCACCGGCGCGGGCAGCAGCTCGGTGCGCACCTGCCCGGCCGCGTCGATGTCCACCAGCGTGACCGACTTGCGGTGATCTTTCTCCGAGAACGAGAAGGCCAGTGGCGACCCGCTGTACCGGGCCAGCCCCGGCCCGGCAGCCGCTCCCCCGGCCGGGCCGGGCGCCGAGGCGACCAGCTGCGGGCCGTGCAGGTGACCGAGCGCCACGTAGCAGGCGCCGCCGAACACGGTGGCCCGGACATCCCCGATACCGCCCACCCGGATGTCGCGCTCGGACTCCGAGGCGGCCGCTCCGGTGACGAACGCGTGCGCCGCGATCACGACCCGGCTGATGCCGCGCCGGGCGGCATCGGCGTGGATCCGGGCCGCCGCGGCCGCCAGCACGCAGGCGTGCGAGCGCTCGGCGACGCCCAGCTCCGCCATGACCGCGTCCGGCAGCAGGTACGGCACGCCGTACAGGGCTACTACCCCGCCGTCATCCGTCAGCACGACGGGCTTGTCCAGGTCAGCGACGGAGGTGCGCAGGTGAATGCCGGCCGCCTCGCTCAGGCCGGCCGCGAACCCGAGGCGGACCGCCGAGTCATGGTTCCCGCTGGTGATGAGCATCGGGATGCCCGCCCGGGCGAAGGCCACCAGCGTGGCGTCCAGCAGCAGCACCGCGTCTACCGGCGGGACGGCCCGGTCGTAGATGTCACCAGAGACCACCACGGCGTCCGCCTGCCGGCCCACCGCCTCGGTCAGCAGCCAGTCCAGGAACTCGCCCTGGTGCGCCAGCAGGCTCTCGCCGTGCAGGGTGCGCCCCAGGTGCCAGTCCGAGGTGTGGATCAGCCGCGCCATGGACGTCCGCCAGTTGCCAGGGCCGACGGCCAGATCGGCGGCACAGCGGGCTGTGCGCGCCGGGCGGGCCGCGCGGCCAGGGTGTTTCGTGACCGTGGCCATCATGCCGGGCGGCTGCGACAGTTCGGGGCATCAGTGTCCGGCGTGTCGCGGCGTTTGCCAGACTGTCCGCCATGCAGACCCTGGTTGTTGATCATCCGCTTGTCGCGCACAAGCTCACTGCCCTGCGCGACTCCCGCACCGAGACTCCGACCTTCCGGCGGCTGGCCGACGAGCTCGTCACGCTGCTGGCCTACGAGGCCACCCGCAACGTCCGGGTCGAGCCGGTGACCGTGCCCACCCCGATCGAGGCGGCGCAGGGAGTCCGGCTCTCCCGGCCGGTGCCCCTGGTCGTCCCGGTGCTGCGGGCCGGCGTCGGGATGCTCGACGGCATGATCCGGCTGCTGCCCAACGCCGATGTCGGCTTTGTCGGCATGGCCCGCGACGAGCAGACGCTGAAGGCCACCACCTACGCCACCCGGCTGCCGGAGGACCTGTCCGACCGGGAGGCGTTCGTGCTGGACCCGATGCTGGCGACAGGCGGCACGCTGGAGGCGGCCATCGAGATCCTGGTGGCCCGCGGCGCGGCGGCCGTCACCGCGGTGTGCCTGCTGGCGGCGCCGGAGGGCATCGCCCGCATCGAGCAGGCCTTCCCCAGCGACACGCCGGTGCCGGTCCGGGTGGTGACAGCGGCCGTGGACCGGGAACTAAACGAACAGGGCTATATCGTGCCGGGCCTGGGCGATGCGGGCGACCGGTTGTTCGGCACGGTCTGAGCGCGCCCGACGGCAGGGTTCTGGCCGCAGCCCGAGGGCGGCCGGGACAGAACACGACGGAGGTAGGAACTGTGCGGATCTTCAGCAGCCTGGCCGAGTTCGCCGCCGAGGCGGGCCAGGAGCTGGGTTACAGCGAGTGGCATGAGGTGACCCAGGCGCAGGTATCGGCGTTCGCCGACGCCACCGGGGATCACCAGTGGATCCACATCGACCCCGAGCGAGCTAAGAGCGGGCCGTTCGGCACCACGATCGCGCATGGCTACCTGACCTTGTCCATGCTGCCGGTGCTGGCCAGCGAGATCTACCGGGTCGACAACCTGGCCATGGGGGTCAACTACGGGCTGGACCGGGTCCGCTTCCCCTCGCCGGTACCAGTCGGCTCGCGGATCCGGGCCGGCGCGGTACTGCGCGAGGTCAAGGAAACCCACCTGGGCCTGCTGTGCTACAGCCGGGTCACCGTGTCGATCGAGGGCCAGGACAAGGCCGCCTGCGTAGCGGACACAGTCTCGCTGCTCGTTCCTGCCGCAACCAGCGAGGCCACCAGCGATGACGGAGCCGCGGCCGGGGCCGCCTGACCGCGCCACGCACCTGAGGCGGTCAGCCCGCGCCGCGCGCCGCCGGCTGACCGCACGCCGCCAGCCGGGAGGTTGCCGATGGCCTCTTGCTGTTATCAGATCCCGAAGCGAGTGCCCCGCGGGGCCGGCTAGATCCCGACCGGGTGCCAGAAGGTCTTGGTCTCCAGGAACGCGGTGAGCCGGCGGGTGCCCGGCGGTGCCGCCCAGTCCTCGCCCGGCACCGGGCGCAGCACCCGCTTCAGGTTGGCCGCGGCCAGCCGCTCCAGCTCGGCGGCCGCCTCCGGTCCGGCCCCGGCCAGGTCGATGGCATCCACGTCCATGTGCCCGGCCAGCACCGGAGCCAGCTCGGCGGCGTGCCCGGTGAGCACGTTGACCACGCCGCCGGGCACATCGGAGGTGGCCAGCACCTCGGCCAGGGTGATAGCCGGCAGCGGCCGGTCCGGGCTGGCGACGACCACGGCGGTGTTGCCGGTGGCGATGACCGGGGCCAGGACGCTGACCAGGCCGAGCAGGCTGGACTCCGGCGGCGCGATGATGGCGGCCACGCCGGCCGGCTCGGGCACGCTGAAGTTGACGTACGGCCCGGCCACCGGGTTGGCCGCGCCGGTGACCTGGGCTACCTTGTCGGTCCAGCCCGCGTACCAGACCCACCGGTCGATGGCCGCGGCGACCTGGTCGCGCGCGGCGCGGGGCCGTACCCCCTCGGCTGCGCCGACCTCGGCCTCGAACTGGCCGGCCCGGCCCTCAAGCACCTCGGCCACCCGGTACAGGACCTGGCCGCGGTTGTAGGCGGTAGCGCCCGACCAGCGCCCGAAGGCACCCCGGGCCGCCCGGACCGCATCTCGTGCGTCCTTGCGCGAGGCCCGCGCGGCGTAGGCGAGCAGCTCGCCGCCGGGGGTGCGGACCGGATAGGACCGGCCGGACTCCGACCTCGGGAAGGCCCCGCCGACGAACAGCTTGTAGGTCTTGCGCACGTCCAGCCGGGCCGGGCCGGAGCCACCGGACCCGGCGGCCGCCCCGTTCGCAGCCGCCGGTGAGCCGCGTCCGGCCGGGCTGCGTCCGGCTGAGCCGGGTTCTGCTCAACCACGTCCGCCCGGGCCGAGTCCCGCCTGGCAGTGTCCCGCTGAGCCGCCGGCGGCGAGGCGGTGCCGGTCCGGCGGCGGGCCGCGTTCCCGGCCGGCGCCGGGCGGCGGTCGCGGACGAGCCAGCGGCCGGCCGGTCACGTCGTTCTGGATATTCTTCTGGCCCTGGCCGTCGTCTTGCCGCTGCTCTTGCTGGTCTTTCCGGCGCCCGGCTTCTTGCCCTCTTTACCCTCCGCGCGGTCAGGCATCGAGGTATGCGGCCAGGCCGTGCCGGCCGCCCTCCCGCCCGTAACCGGACTCCCGGTAGCCGCCGAACGGGCTGGCGGGGTCGAACTTGTTGAACGTGTTGGCCCAGATCACGCCGGCCCGCAGGCGCTGGCCCAGCCACAGGATCCGGCTGCCCTTCTCGGTCCAGACGCCGGCCGACAGGCCGTAGGGCGTGTTGTTGGCTTTGGTCACGGCTTCCTCGGGGGTGCGGAAGGTGAGGACGGACAGCACCGGGCCGAAGATCTCCTCGCGGGCGATCCGGTGCGACTGACTGACTCCGGTGAAGATGGTGGGCGCGAACCAGAACCCGCGGTCCGGCAGCGGGCACGGCGGCGACCAGCGCTCGGCGCCCTCGGCCTCGCCGGAGTCCGACAGCTCGCGGATCTTGGTCAGCTGATCACGTGAGTTGATCGCGCCGATGTCGGTGTTCTTGTCCAGCGGGTCGCCGAGCCGCAGGGTCATCATCCGGCGGCGCAGCCGCTCCAGCACGGTGTCGGCGACTGACTCCTGGACCAGCAGCCGGGAGCCCGCGCAGCAGACGTGCCCCTGGTTGAAGAAGATCCCATTGACGATGCCCTCGACGGCCTGATCCAGCGGGGCGTCGTCGAACACGACGTTGGCCGCCTTGCCGCCGAGCTCGAGGGTGAGCTTCTTGCCGGTTCCGGCGACCGCGCCGGCGATCTGGCGGCCGACCTCGGTGGAGCCGGTGAAGGCAATCTTGTGCACGCCAGGATGGGCGACCAGCGCGGCGCCAGCCGCCCCGGCGCCGGTCACGACGTTGACGACACCGGGCGGCAGGCCGGCCTGCTGGCATACCTCGGCCAGCAGCAGGGCGGTCAGCGGGGTGGTCTCGGCAGGCTTGAGCACGCAGGTGTTACCGGCGGCCAGCGCGGGCGCCAGCTTCCAGGCCGCCATCAGCAGCGGGAAGTTCCACGGGATGACCTGGCCCGCCACGCCCAGCGGGCGCGGCGCGGGCCCGAACCCGGCATGCTCCAGCTTGTCGGCCCAGCCGGCGTAGTAGAAGAAGTGCGCGGCGGCCAGCGGGATGTCGACGTCGCGGGACTCCCGGATCGGCTTGCCGTTGTCCAGGCTCTCCAGCACCGCGAACTCACGGGCCCGCTCCTGCAGGATGCGGGCGATCCGGAACAGATACTTGGCTCGCTCCGCGCCGGGCAGCGGCCGCCACGACTGCTCGAACGCGGCAGTGGCGGCGGCCACCGCCCGGTCGATGTCGGCCTGACCGGCCTCGGCCACCTGCGCGAGCGGCTCCTCGGTGGCCGGGTTGATGGTGGCGAACTGGCGCCCGTCAGCGGCGGGAGCGAACTCGCCGTTGATGAACAGCCCGTACTCGGGGGCGATGCTGACGATGTCGCGCGCTTCTGGCGCGGGCGCGTAGGTCCAGCTGGGGTCAGCCAGCTGCAGCGCGCCGCCGGCGCTGCCCGCACCGGGCGGGCCGGGCGGGCTGGGCGGGCTGGATCGGGTTCGGGCCATCGGTGAGGGAGCCTCCGCTAGTCCACGGTGAAGTAGTCGGGCCCGGCGTACCGGCCGGTGAGCTGCTTGGACCGCTGCATGAGCAGGTCGTTGAGCAGGCTGGAGGCGCCGATCCGGAACAGCGCCGGAGTGAGCCAGCGCGGCCCCGCGGTCTCGTTGACCAGCACCAGGTAGCGGATGGCGTCCTTGGCGGTCCGGATCCCGCCGGCCACCTTGACCCCGACCTGACGCCCGGCCACCTGCTCGAAGTCCCGGACAGCGGACAGCATGACCTGGGCCACGGGCGGGGTGGATGCGGGCGACACCTTGCCGGTGGAGGTCTTGATGAAGTCAGCCCCGGCCAGCATGGCCAGCCAGGAGGCCCGGGCCACGTTGTCCAGGGTGGCCAGCTCGCCAGTCTCCAGGATCACCTTGAGGTGGGCCGGGCCGCAGGCCGCGCGGACGGCGCGGATCTCGCTGAAGACCTGGCCGTACCGGCCGGCCAGGAACGCGCCCCGGTCGATCACCATGTCAATCTCGTCGGCCCCGGCCCGGACGGCGTCCTCGGTGTCGGCCAGCTTGACCGCCAGCGAGGCCCGACCGGACGGGAACGCGGTGGCCACCGACGCCACCGCAACGGTGCTGCCGGCCACCTCCCGGCGCGCGATCTCGACCAGGTCGGGGTAGACGCAGACGGCGGCCACCGGGGGCACGGCCGGGTCCTGCGGGTCGGGCCGCCGGGCCTTGGCGCACATGGCCGCCACCTTGCCCGGGGTGTCGGCGCCCTCCAGCGTGGTCAGGTCCACGGTGCGGATGGCCAGGTCCAGGGCGGCCATCTTGGCGTCTTTCTTGATCGACCGGGTGGCCAGCGCGGCGACCCGGCCGGCGACCCCGACCTCGTCGATGCCGGGCAGCCCGTGCAGCACCTGCCGCAGGGCGGCGTCGGACATCTCGGGCCGGGAGGCCACCAGGCCGGCGGCGTCCAGCGCCCAGCCGCCGGGGGCGGCGCCGGCGGCAGGCTCGGCTATCGACTCGATTCCCACGCTAAGAAGCTACATCCCGCCGCCGCCCTGCCCACCGGCCGGGCCCCGGCTGGCCCGGCCCGGCCGGCCCGATCAACAGGTGAAATCCGGGGGGTCCCTGGCCCCTGAATTCTCCACGAACCCAGAACTTCACACGTTGCTGGATGGCGGGCGGGGCTGGTGGGGCGGGAGAGGCCGGCGTTGCGGCCGGGCCAGCGCCGGGGGGCGGAGGTCAGCAGTCGGGTCGGCGGGCGAGGGTCAGCTGACGCTGCCGAGGCGGGCGGCGCGGGCGGTGGCGAAGCCGGGCTTGATGACGTTGTTGATCAGCCGCAGCCGCTCGTCGAACGGCGCGAACGCGCTCTTCATCGCATTGATCGTCAGCCACTCGATGTCGCCCCAGCCGTACCCGAACGCCTCCGACAGCGCGTGGAACTCCGACGACAGCGTGACGCCGCTCATCAGCCGGTTGTCGGTGTTGACCGTGACCCGGAAGGCCAGGTCGCGCAGCAGCCCGATCGGGTGCTCCTTGATCGAGGGCGCCGCGCCGGTCTGCACGTTCGAGGTCGGGCACATCTCCAGCGGGATCCGCTTGTCCCGCACGTAGCTGGCCAGCCGGCCCAGCTGGGCCCGGCCGTCCTGCTCCGACACCGATGTCGTCGATGATCCGCACGCCGTGACCGAGCCGGTCAGCGCCGCACCACTGCACCGCCTCCCAGATCGACGGCAGCCCGAACCCCTCGCCCGGCGTGGATCGTGATGTGGAAGTTCTCCCGCGCCACGTACTGGAACGCGTCCAGGTGCCGGCTCGGCGGGAAGCCGGCCTCGGCCCCGGCGATGTCGAACCCGACCACGCCGGCGTCGCGGTGCCGGACCGCCAGCTCGGCGATCTCCAGGGACCGGGCCGCCGTGCGCATCGCGGTCAGCAGCGCGTAGACCGTGATCGGCCGGCCCGCGCTGCCCCGCCGGAAGCCCTCCAGCACGGCCTCCACCACCTGGTCCAGGCTCAGCCCGCGGGTCAGGTGCAGCTCGGGCGCGAACCGGACCTCGGCGTACACCACGCCGTCGGCGGCCAGGTCCTCGGCGCACTCGGCGGCGACCCGGATCAGGGCCTCGCGGGTCTGCATCACCCCGACCGTGTGCTGGAACGCCTCCAGGTACAGCTCCAGCGAACCACGCCGGGCGACCTCGCCCATCCACGCGGCCAGCTCCGCGGCATCAGTCGCGGGCAGGCCGTCGTACCCGGTCTCGGCGGCCAGCTCGACGATGGTCGCCGGGCGCAGCCCGCCGTCGAGATGGTCGTGCAGCAGCACCTTGGGCACCTGGCGGATCTCCGCGAGCGTGACAGCCATGCGCCTCATTGTCACAGATCTATTTCCGGCGAGCCGGCGGGATGCCCGGAAGGCGCTGCCGTCCCTCGTCGCAGGCTCCTCAGCCCGGGCAGTGCCGGCACCCCGGCGGCTCGCTCTGCTAACCCGCGAGCTCAGGTGCCTATTCGCTCCAGGACGGGGGACTGACGTGATGGCGGCTGCGCGCCGATCTCCACGGCCTGATCCAGGGCAGTAACGGCACGGCCGAAGCGAGTCTCGTCCGCGGCGCGCAGCTCCAGCACGGGGTCGCCCGCGGCCACCCGGTCGCCGGGCCGGGCCAGGCAGACGACTCCGGCCGCGGCGCTCACCGCGTCCTCCTTGCGGGCCCGGCCCGCCCCGAGCCGCCAGGCCGCCACCCCGACGGCCCGCGCGTCGAGCCGCCGCACGAACCCGGACTCAGCCGCCCGGACCACCATCGTGTGCGGCGCCCGGGCCAGCTCCGCGTCCGGATCACCGCCCTGGGCCTTAATCATGTCCCGGTAGACCGCCAGCGCCCGGCCGTCGGCCAGCGCGGCGGCCGGGTCGGCCTGGACTCCGGCCAGCGTGAGCATCTCGCGGGCCAGGGCCAGGGTCACCTCGACCAGGTCGGCCGGGCCCTCGCCGCGCAGCGTGGCCACCGATTCCTCGACCTCGACCGCATTGCCCGCGGCCCGGCCCAGCGGCTCATCCATCCGGGTCAGCAGGGCGCTGGTGCGCACTCCGGCCGCCTCGCCGAGCTCGACCATCGTGGCAGCCAGCTTCCGCGCGGAGCCGATGTCGGGCATGAACGCACCGCTGCCCACCTTCACGTCCAGGACCAGCGCGGCCGTGCCCTCGGCGATCTTCTTAGACATGATCGAGCTGGCGATCAGCGGGATCGACTCGACCGTCCCGGTGACGTCCCGCAGTGCGTACAGCCGCCGGTCGGCGGGCGCCAGGCCGGGCCCGGCCGCGCAGATCACGCAGCCCACCTCGCGCAGCACGCGGACGATCTCGGCGTTGTCCAGGCTGGCTCGCCAGCCGGGAATCGCCTCCAGCTTGTCCAGGGTGCCGCCGGTGTGGCCCAGGCCGCGGCCGGACAGCTGCGGCACCGCGGCGCCGCAGCTGGCCACCAGCGGGGCCAGGATCAGCGAGACCTTGTCGCCCACCCCGCCGGTGGAGTGCTTGTCGACGGTGGGGGCGGGCACGGCGGACAGGTCCAGCCGCTCGCCCGAGGCGATCATCGCGGCCGTCCAGGCCTGCAGCTCATCAGGTTCCAGGCCGCGGAAGAGGATGGCCATCAGCAGGGCCGACATCTGCTCGTCGGCGATCTGCCCGGCGGTGTAGGCGCTGATCAGCCACTCGATGTCGGAGCCCGGCAGGAGCTCGCCGTCGCGCTTGGCCCGGATCAGGTCAACGACGTCAGGCACCGGCGCCGCCGGGCTCGCCGTCGTCATCCCGGCGGCCGGCCAGCTCGGCCGGGTCGAACGCGCCGGGCAGCAGGTCGCCCAGCCGCCGCGGCCCGCCGTCGGCGTCCAGCAGCAGTTCCGGGCCGCCCGCCTCCAGCAGCAGCTGCCGGCACCGGCCGCACGGCACCAGCGGCGCGCCGTCACCCGCCACGACGCTGACCGCCGCCAGCCGGTCGTGGCCGGCCGCGTGCAGCGCCGAGACCAGACCGCACTCGGCGCACAGCGTCAGCCCGAACGAGGCGTTCTCCACGTTGCAGCCGGTGACCACGGCTCCGCCGGGGGTCAGCCCGGCAGCGCCGACGCGCAGCCGGGAGTAGGGGGCGTACGCGTGCCCCGCTACCTGCGTGGCGGCAGCGCGCAGCGCGGCCCAGTCGATGGTCATGCAGCCTCCGCGTGACTCGCGGCCGGGCCAGGCGGCCCGACCTGCGGGTCTCAATTGTGCAACAGGCCATCCCGGAGACGATTTCCGCCTTTCGCACGACTACCTCCGCAGTTAGCCTTCGGGCATCCCTTGGGGGGGATATACCGGACTCACGCATCCTGGGCCAGGATGGGCCGGGCGAGTCCGCGGCTCTTGTCCGCAGCGCTGTGGCTGCTTTGACGTAGGAGGTATCGGTGAGAGCGATTCTCAGGACTGCCGCGGCGGTCAGCGCCATCGCGCTGCTGGCGGCGTGCGGGTCCAAGACGCAGGCTCCGGGCGCTAACTCGAGCGCATCTGGCTCGTCCTCGGGCGGCACGTCTGCCGCCAGCAAGTTCCTGGGCTGCATGGTGACAGACACCGGCGGCATCGACGACCGGTCCTTCAACGCCTCCTCCTGGCAGGGCATGCAGGAAGCGGCGCAGGCCGACCCGGACGTCCAGGTCAAGTACCTGCAGTCGCAGTCCAGCAGCGACTACACCCCGAACATCAACGCCTTCATTCAGAAGAAGTGCGGGATCATCGTGACGGTCGGGTTCCTGATGGGGGACAACACCCAGACTGCCGCGAAGGCTAACCCGAGCCAGAAATTCGCGATCGTCGACTACAGCTACTCCCCTGCGCTCAATAACGTCGACGCCCTGGTGTTCAACACCGTGCAGGACGGATTCCTCGGCGGCTACCTGGCGGCGGGCATGTCCAAGACCGGCGTGGTGGCCACGTTCGGCGGCCAGAAGCTGCCCACGGTGACCATTTACATGGACGGCTTCTGGGACGGCGTGCAGTACTACAACTCCCAGAACCACAAGAGCGTCAAGGTGCTGGGCTGGAATGAGAAGACCCAGCGCGGCAGCTTCACCGGCAACTTCACCGACCAGACCGCCGGCCAGAACCTCACCCAGACCTTCATCTCCAGCCACGCCGACGTGATCTTCCCGGTGGCCGGCAACGTCGGCCTCGGCGCCGCCAAGGCCGTGCAGAACGCTGACGCGCAGGCCGGCTCGCAGAAGGTCAACATGATGTGGGTGGACACCGACGGCTGCATCAGCGCGGCGCAGTACTGCAAGTACTTCCTCTCCAGCGTGACCAAGGGCATCCAGGCCTCGGTCAAGGCGGCGGTGCTGGCGGCGGCCCACAACACGTTCAAGGGCGGCAACTACATCGGCACGCTGGCCAATCAGGGCGCTGTGCTCTCGCCGTTCCACGACTTCTCCAGCAAGGTCCCGGCCTCGCTGTCCTCGCAGATGGACAAGATCAAGCAGGACATCATCAGCGGGAAGATCAAGCCGGCCACCAAGTCCCCGGTATAACCCCTGAATTCTCACTACCTGCCGGTGGCCAGGGCGGCAGCTGCCGCCCTGGCCACCGGCAGGTCCGGATCTGGTGACGGGAGGAGGGCGCGGTGCGGCTTGAGCTGAAGGGCATTACCAAGCGCTTCGGCACCCTGGTGGCCAACGACCAGATCAGCCTGGTCGTCGAGCCCGGCCAGATCCACGCGCTGCTGGGCGAGAACGGCGCGGGCAAGACCACGCTGATGAATGTCCTGTACGGGCTGACCCAGCCCGATGAGGGCGAGATCCTGGCCGACGGCCAGCCGGTCACCCTGCGGTCGCCCAAGGATGCCATCCGGGCCGGCCTGGGCATGGTGCACCAGCACTTCATGCTGGTCCCGGTCTTCACCGTGGCCGAGAACGTCACCCTCGGCGCGGAGCGCACCCGGCGGCTGGGCCTGCTGGACCGCCGGTCGATGCGCCGCGAGGTACGCGAGCATTCCGAGCGCTACGGCCTGCGGGTCGACCCCGATGCGCTCATCGAGGAACTCCCTGTCGGCGTGCAGCAGCGGGTCGAGATCCTCAAGGCCCTGGTCCGCGAGGCCCAGGTCCTCATCCTGGACGAGCCGACCTCGGTGCTCACCCCCGGCGAGACCGACGAGCTGTTCACGATCATGCGCCAGCTGCGGGCCGACGGGCGCTCCATCATCTTCATCTCCCACAAGCTGCGCGAGGTCCAGGAGATCGCCGACGTCATCACCGTCATCCGGCGCGGTCAGGTCGTGGGCCAGCGGCCGCCGTCGGCGACCGACGAGGACCTCGCCGCGCTCATGGTGGGCCGCCAGGTCTCGCTGCGGGTCAGCAAGGAGCCGGCGCAGCCCGGCGACGTCGTGCTGGAAGTCTCCGACCTGCATGTGCCCGACGACCGGGGCCAGGACGCGGTGGCCGGGATCAGCTTCGACGTCCGGGCCGGCGAGGTGCTCGGCATCGCCGGAGTGCAGGGCAACGGGCAGACCGAGCTGTGCGAGGCCCTGATGGGGCTGCGCCCGGTCAGCGGCGGCGCGGTCCGGCTGAACGGCCGCGAGATCACTCATGACGCCCCCCGGCAGCGGATCCGGGCCGGCATCGGCTACGTTCCCGAGGATCGTCAGGCCGACGGCCTGGTGGCCGACTTCTCGGTCGCCGACAACATGATCCTGGACGTCTACGACCGTCCCCCCTACGCCCGCGGCCTGGCCCTCGACCTGGCCGCCAGCCGCAAGAACGCCGAGGTCCGGGTCGATCAGTTCGACGTGCGGACGACGTCGGTGGACACCCCGGCCGGCACCCTGTCGGGCGGCAACCAGCAGAAGGTCATCCTGGCCCGCGAGTTCGGCCGCGAGCTGCGGCTGCTGCTGGCCAGCCAGCCCACCCGCGGCCTGGACGTGGGCTCGATCGAGTTCGTGCACAAGCGGATCGTGGCCGAGCGCGATCAGGGCCGGGCGGTGGTCATCATCTCGGCCGAGCTGGACGAGGTGTACGCGCTGGCGGACCGCATCGCGGTGATGTACGAGGGCCGGATCACCGGGTTCCGGCCGCCGACGGTGCCGGTCGAGGAGCTCGGCATGCTGATGGCCGGCGCCGGGACAGGCAGCGGCGCACCGGCCGCCGGGCCCGCCGGCGGCCCGCCCGGAACGCCTGCTGAGCCGGCCGGGACGCCGGAGTCAGCCGGAGACCTCGGAGCCGCCGGGGCCGGCCCGGTCGAGCCCGCCGCACCGCCCGCGGATGACCAGCCCGCCGAGGACCAGGACCCATCATGAGCGACGAGACCGCAGCCGGCGGCCAGCCCGCGGCGAGCGAGCCCGCGACCCCGGCCGGAGCTGACGCGAGCGCGGTCCCCGCGGCCACGGCCGCCGGGACCGCCGCCGATGCCGATGCCGGCGCGACCCCGGCGGCCGGAGCAGGCGCGGCGGACGGCGGCGCGGCCGGAACCGCGCAGGCGGCCACCGGCGAGACCGGCGGCAGGCGGCCGCGGCTGGGGCCGCTGCTGATCGAGTCGATCGTCGAGGGCAACTCGGTCGTGGTCACGGTGCTGGCCATCGTGACCGCCATCGTCGTCGGCGGCCTGCTGATCGCCTTCACCGACCCGGCCGTGCTGCACGTATGGGGCAGCTTCGTCGCCGACGGGCCGGGCTACTCCATCGGCAAGGCCTGGGACTCGGCCGCCAGCGCCTACATCGCGATGTTCGAGGGCTCGATCTTCAACCCGCACACCCTGGCCGCGGTCTTCCAGCAGCAGTCGCTCGGGACGGCCTTCAGCGACGGCACGGTCAGCCAGGTGTTCAGCCCGCTGTCGGAGACCGCCGTCAACGCCACGCCGCTGATCTTCGCGGGCCTGTCGGTGGCGCTGGCCTTCCGGGCCGGCCTGTTCAACATCGGCGCGCAGAGCCAGTTCATCGGCGGCGCGCTACTGTGCACCTGGCTCGGCTTCGGGGTTAGCCTGCCGCCGTTCATCCACGTGGTCGTGTGCGTGCTCGGAGCCATCGTCGGCGGGGCGGTGACCGGCTGGGTGGTCGGCGTGCTCAAGGCCACCACCGGCGCGCACGAGGTCATCGTGACAATCATGCTCAACTACGTGATGGCCGACTTCCTGTCCTGGATCCTGGGCACCTCGGCCATGCAGCGGCCCGGCCGCTCGGACCTGGTCAGCCCGTTCATTGCCAGTGATGCCCACCTGCCCCTGCTGCTCGGCACGCACCTGCGGGTCAACGCCAGCTTCCTGCTCGCGCTGGCCTGCGCCGCGGGCGTGTGGTGGCTGCTGAGCCGCTCCACGATCGGTTTCGAGTTCCGCAGCGTCGGGGCCAACCCGAGCGCGGCGCGCAGCGCCGGCATGAGCGTGGGGCGCAGCTGGATCCTGGTCATGCTGATCGCCGGCGCGCTGGCCGGCCTGGCTAGCAGCGCAGTTGTCCAGGGCACCGATTTCGCGCTGACGTTCCAGAGCTACGGGACCTACGGCATCGACGCGATCACGGTGGCCCTGCTGGGCCGGGCCCGGCCGCTGGGCGTGGTGCTGGCTGCGCTGCTGTTCGGCGCCCTGGACGCCGGCGGCGTCGCCATGCAGGCCAGCACGTCCACGCCGCTGACCATCACCACGGTGATCCAATCCCTGGTGGTGCTGTTCGTCGCGGCGCCGCCGCTGATCCGCGGCCTGTTCCGGCTGCATAGGGCCACCGCCCGGGGCGCCGGGCAGTCTCTCGCCAAGGGGTGGAACGGTTGACTACTCCTCGCCGTGAAGGGCGGGGATTCCGGCCCTCGCGGGTCGGGGTTCCTGGTTCACTGCGGTCTGCACGGGAGGAGGTTCCTGGCCGTGTCTGATGTCCGCTCCGCAGGCTTCGCCGCCGTTTCCGGCGGCTGCCGCCAGCCCGGCGGCAAGAATGTTCTGGGCGGCGTTGATGTCCCGGTCGTGCCGGGTGCCGCAGCCCGGGCACGCCCACCGGCGTGTCCCCAGGGAGAGTTCGGCGAGCAGGAACCCGCACGCCGAGCACGTCTTACTGGACGGAAACCAGCGATCCACAATAACGATGGTGCGGCCGCGGCGTTCGGCCTTGTATTCCAGCTGACGGCGGAACTCGCCCCACCCGGTGCGGGAGATGGCCCGGGCCAGGGACCGGTTCCGGGCCATGTTCTTCACTGCCAGGTCCTCGATGGCGAGGATGTCGTACCGGCGGGTCAGGTCGGTGCTGGCCTGGTGCAGGAAGTCGCGGCGCGCGTCGGTCACCCGGGCGTGCGCGCGGGCCACCTTCCTCCCGGCCTTCTTCCGGTTGGCGGAGCCTTTGTGGCAGCGGGCCAGCCGCCGCTGGTACCGCTTCAGCCGCCGCTCATGCCGGTCCATGTGCCGCGGATGCGGGATCCGCTCGCCGCCGGACAGGACCGCGAAGTCCGTCAGCCCCAGATCGATGCCGACGGCATCGCCGGTGGCCGGGAGGGGCGCCGGGGCCGGGATCTCGGCGTGGAAGGTCACGAACCACCGGCCCGCCGCATCGCGGGCCACCGTCACCGAGGTGGGGTTCAGGCCGGCGAGGCTGGTGCCGGGCCAGGTCCAGGTGACCTTCAGCGGCTCGCTCATCTTGGCCAGCCACAGCTGGCCGCCGTGCATCCGGAACGCCGACCGGGTGAAGGTGGCGGACTGGCGGCCGCGACGGGACTTGAACCGCGGGTACCGGGCCCGGCGGGCGAAGAACGCCCCGAACGCGGCATGCTGATGACGGAGCGCCTGCTGCAGCGGGACGCAGGACACCACGGCCAGGAACGCCAGCCCCGGGTCACGCTTCAGCACCGTCAGCGCCCGGTCCGTCTCCGCATAGGACATGGACCGGCGCTCGGCGGCGTACCGGGCCTGCCGGGCGGCCAGCGTCCGGTTCCACACCACCCGGATACACCCGAACGTGCGGTTCAGCATCATCTGCTGCTCCGGGCTGGGGTAGGCCCGGCACCGGTACGCCGTCCGCATGGGTACAGCATAGGACTTATAGCACTAGGGGCACTCATGCCACGCCGCACGCCAATCGTCCCCGGCCTGAAGACCGGGGCATCCTGGCGAGGTCATTGGTGACCGCGCTGACCAGTCCCGCCGGGTTCTCCTTCACGGCCGACCGCCGGCTGGTGGCCGCCGCCACCTTCATCCTGTTCGGCCTGGTGGACATCCTGGGGTTCGGCATGTACGCCGCGCACGGCGACGCGGTCTTCGCCTTCTCCCAGGACTTCGCCAAGGTCACGGTGCCTAACCTCGGCCTGCCGGCCGCGGCGACGGCCTACGTGTGCGGCGCGATCTCGCTGGTCATCGGGGTGGCCAGGGCGCTGCGCCCGGCTGGCCCGGTGGCCCGGCGGGTCGGCATCGGGGTGGTGCTGTTCACCTTCGTGCTCGCGCTGCTGTGCTGGGCGCAGGCCGGGCAGAGCATCCCGTTCAACATCATCAACCTGCTGCAGGGCACATTCGAGGCGTCCATCCCGCTGGTGCTGGGCGCGCTGGCCGGCTGCCTGTGCGAGCGCTCGGGCGTGATCAACATCGCGATCGAGGGCCAGCTGCTGTTCGGCGCCTTTACCGGCGCCGTCGTGGCCAGCTTCTTCGGCGCCCTGTGGCTGGGCCTGGTGCTGGGCTCGGTGGCCGGCGGGCTGCTGGGCGCGATGCTGGCCGTGTTCGCCATCCGTTACGTGGTCGACCAGGTCGTGCTCGGCGTGGTCCTCAACGTGTTCGCCGCGGGCCTGACCGGGTTCCTGTACGACCGGGCGCTAGTGCCGTACGAGAACTCGCTCAACTCCCCGGCCACCTACCTGCCGGTCAAGATCCCGCTGCTGGGCGACATCCCGATCCTGGGCCCGGTCTTCTTCGACGGGACGATCTTCCTGTACATCACTTACGTGCTGCTGGCCGCCGTGCAGATCGGGCTGTTCAGTACCCGCTGGGGACTGCGCGTGCGCGCCGTTGGCGAGCACCCGATGGCGGCCGACACGGTCGGCATCCGGGTGCTGGGCACCCGCTATGGCGCGGTCACCATCGGCGGCCTGATCGCCGGCATCGGCGGCGTCTACCTGACCCTGGGCTCGGCCGGGAACTTCTCGCCCAACATCTCCTCGGGCATGGGCTACATTGCCCTTGCGGCGCTGATCTTCGGCCGGTGGACACCGTTCGGCGCGCTCGCCGCGGCGCTGCTGTTCGGCTTCACCCGCCAGCTCGGGTCGGTGCTGTCCACTACCAATGTCCCCATCCCGTCGGACATCCTGCTGATGGCCCCGTACGTCGCCACGATCGTCGCCGTGGCCGGCCTCGTCGGCCGGGTCAGGGCGCCGGCGGCCGACGGAAAGCCCTACATCAAGGCATGAGCGATCCTTATACCGCCGCCGCGGCCAGCGCCGCGCGGCTGGCCGAGCTGACCGGGCACGACGCCCACGACGCCGCGGTGGTGCTCGGCTCGGGCTGGCGGCCCGCCGCCGACGCGCTCGGGGCGGCCGACGCCGAGGTCGCGCTGGCCGACCTGGGCGGCTTCGCCGAGTCGACCGTGCCGGGCCACGTCCCGGTGGTGCGGTCGGTGACCGTCGGGCCGCTGCGGGTCCTGGTCTTCCTGGGCCGCACCCACCTGTATGAGGGCCACCCGGTAGCCCGGGTCGTGCACGGCGTCCGGACCGCCGTGGCGGCCGGCTGCCGGACCGTGGTGCTCACCAACGCCTCGGGCGGGATCCGGGCCGGCTTCCAGCCCGGCCAGCCGGTGCTGATCAGTGACCAGCTCAACCTGACGGCGCAGTCGCCGCTGACCGGGCCGCCACCCCCGGAGGGGTACGGGTCGCGGTTCACCGACCTGTCTGACCTGTACGCGGCGCGGCTGCGGGAGATCGCCAGGGCCGCGGACCCGGAGCTGGCGCAGGGCGTCTACGCGGCCCTGCCCGGGCCGCACTACGAGACCCCGGCCGAGATCCGGATGCTGCGCACCTGCGGCGCCGACATGGTCGGCATGTCCACCGCGCTGGAGGCGATCGCCGCCCGGCACCTGGGTGCCGAGGTGCTGGGCATCTCGCTGGTCACCAACATCGCGGCCGGGCTATCGGACCAGCCGCTGGATCACGCGGACGTCCTGGCTACCGGGCAGGCCGCGGCCGCCCGGATGGGCGACCTGCTGGCCCGCGTCCTGCCGCGGACGGCTTAGCAGTCAGTGCCGGCCCGGGCTCCGCCTGGCGCCGGCCAGCAGGAACCATGAGAGCAGGCGGGCGCACCGGGACCGGCGCCCGCACGGGACGGGCAGGAAGCACGAGGACCTGGGCACATGCCGAGCGGGATGCCGGAACTAACACAGATGAGTGACACCACCCTGACTGAGGAACTGCGATCGCGGGTCACCGCGTGGATCGCCGATGACCCCGATGAGCGGGACCGGGCCGAGCTGAGCGCGCTGCTGGCGGACCCCAGCCCGCAGGCCGCCGCCGAGCTGGCTGACCGGTTCGCGGCGCGGCTGGAGTTCGGTACCGCGGGCCTGCGCGGCGCCGTGGCGGCCGGCCCGGCCCGGATGAACCGCGCGGTCGTGCGGGCCGCCACGGCGGCGCTGGCCGGCTGGCTGCTGCGGCGTGACCCGGACGCGGCCCGGGCGGGCGTGGTCATCGGGTGTGACGCCCGGTACCGCAGCGACGAGTTCGCCGAGGAGGCGGCCCGGGTGCTGGCCGGGGCCGGGATCGCCGTCCGGCTGCTGCCACCCCGGCAGCCGACGCCGCTGCTGGCCTTCGCCATCCGGCACACCGGCGCGGCGGCCGGAGTGATGATCACGGCCAGCCACAACCCGCGCGAGGACAACGGCTACAAGCTCTACCTGAGCGACGGCGCGCAGATCGTGCCGCCCGCGGACGCGGAGATCGAGGCGGCCATCGCCGCCGGGGGCCCGCTGGCGCAGGTACCGGTCAGTGCCCCGGACAGCCCGCTGATCACCCGGCTGGACGACGAGATCGCCCGGGCCTACCTGGACGCGTTGTGCGCGGTGTCGCCCGGCCCGCCCGGCGCGGCCTGGCTGCGCGTCGTCTACACGCCGCTGCACGGGGTGGCCGGCGCCCTGGCGCTGCGCGCCTTCGAGCAGGCCGGCTTCTCCGAGCCGGACGTGGTCGAGGCCCAGGCTGAGCCGGACCCGGCTTTCCCGACGGTCGAGTTCCCCAACCCGGAGGTGCCCGGCGCGCTGGACCTGGCCATCGCCCTGGCCCGGCGGAGCGGCGCGGACCTGGTCATCGCCAACGACCCGGACGGCGACCGGCTGGCGGTCGCGGTGCCGGACACCGCTGCGCCCGGCGGCTGGCGGACGCTGACCGGCGACCAGGTCGGCGCGCTACTCGGCGCCTACCTGCTGGACCGGTTCCCCGCGCCGGACGGGCCCGGCGCCGATGACCGGCTGCTGGTCTCCACGGTGGTCTCCTCCACGATGCTGTCGCGGATCGCGGCGGCCGCCGGGGCGCAGTATGCGCAGACGCTGACCGGGTTCAAGTGGATCGTGCGCGGCGGGGAGTCCCGGCCCGGCAGCCGGTTCGTGCTCGGCTATGAGGAGGCGCTCGGCTACGCGGTGACGGACCTGGTCCGGGACAAGGACGGAATAGGGGCCGCGCTGGCCGTGCTCGGGCTCGCTACCCGGGCGCGCTCCGGGGGCGAGTCGCTGCTGGAGTGCTATGACGCGCTGGAGGCCGCGCACGGCGTGCACCTCACGGCGCAGCTCACGGTGACGACCAGCTCGCCGGCCGACGTCACCGCCCGGCTGCGCGCCGCGGCCCCGACCTTCCTGGGCCGCGAGGCCGTGGCCTCGGTGACCGACCTGACCGGCGGTACCCGCGATCTCCCGTCCGCGGACGTGCTGATCTACCGGCTGGCCGGCGCCCGGGTCGTGATCCGGCCGAGCGGGACCGAGCCCAAGATCAAGGCCTACCTGGAGGTCACCGAGCCGGTGAGCGGCGGCCGGCTGGACGAGGCCCGGCGCGCGGCGGCCGGGCGGATGGGCCCGCTGCGCGAGGCCGTCCGCGATCTGCTGGCGCAGTAACGGCCGGGCCGTCCGGCCTCGCCCGGTGATCTCGCAGGTCTTCCTGGCGGCGTGCAGTGCAGCGCGCCGGCTCCGGGCTACTCGGCGACGGCCAGGATGACGTCGGAGGCCTTGACGATGGCCGTGACCTCGGTGCCCTCGGTGAGCCCGAGCTCGGCGACGGCTTCGGTGGTGATCGACGCCACCAGGCGGACCCCGCCGGCGTCCAGCTCGACGTTGGCGGCGGCCTCGCCCTTGGTGATGCCGGTCACCCGGGCCTGGATCTTGTTGCGGGCGCTGAGTCGCATCGCCGGCTCCGTTCTGTCACGTTTGTTCCCGAACCTGACCCTGCGGTCCCCGGCCAGGAGCTGATCCCGGCCATGTACCCCATCCCGCGCCGGCGGACACAGCGGACCGGGCAGCACTGCATTGCCGGGCGCGGGCGGAGGGTGGCAAGCTCGGTGCATGACCAGCCCGATCGAGGACCCCGCCTGCGCCATCGCCCATGGCGGCCCGGCGCCGGCCGCAGTGCCCTCTCCCGATGCGATCGCCCACGGCGCCCCGCCTCCGGAGCCGAATCAGGAGCGGGCGCTGGTGGCCGTGTTCGCCAGCCCGGTCGCGGCGTTCCTGCTGCGGTACGCGGCCGACGCCGGCTACCGGCCGGTCCTGGTCGAGCCGGACCCGGACCGCCGGGCGGCGGCCCGCGACGGCGGCGCGCTGCCGCCGGAGACGACGCTGGCGGCCGGGGTCAAGGACACCGGCCGGGCAGGCGGGGAGGCCGACGTGGTGGTGACCGACCATCATCGTCCGGAGCTGGGCGTCGCGCTGCGGGACGCGCTGGCGGGCGACGCCCGCTGGATCGGCATCATGGGCAAGGCCGGGCACGTGGGGCCGCACATCGCCGCGCTAGCCGATCTCGGGGTACCGCCCGAGGAAGTCGCCCGGGTGCACCGGCCGATCGGCATTAACATCGGCTCGCGGACGCCAGCGGAGATCGCCATCTCGACCATCGCGGGGCTGATCGCTGACCGCAACGGGCGGCCGGGCGGCTTCTCGTTCTGAGCGTGGCGGGACCGGGTCCTGGTGCCGCCGGCACCAGGGACGGGCGAGTGAGCGGGAGGGACAGTAATGGGCGCAGACGGAGCCAGCACGGGCACGGGCACCGCGGCCGGACGGGCCCGGGACGGCCACCAGGACTACTCAGCTACGCCCCTGCCCCGCAAGCTCGGCATCGGCGAGGACGATGAGCTGGCCGTGATCGGCGCGCCGGATGGCTTCACCGACACGCTGCGCGCCCTGCTGGCCGCCGACCTGCCCGAGGTCGCTGAGGGCATGCATACCGACCTGTCCGACGACGCCCGCTACGACGTCATCGTTGCCTTCGTGACCGAGCGCACCGAGCTGGAAGCTGAGCTGCCCCGGCTGCGCGCCCGGATGGCGCCGGCCTGCGGCCTGTGGGTGGCCTGGCCCAAGCGCGCCTCCGGGCTGCCCACCGATATGTCCGACGACGTGGTCCGGGAGATCGCCCTGCCGACGGGACTGGTCGACAACAAGGTGTGCGCGATCAGCCCGGCCTGGACCGGGCTGCGCCTGGTGATCCGCCGCGAGCTGCGTTAGCTCTGTTTCCCGCCCGCATGCCTCTCTTCTAAAGGAGCTGGTGGCCCTCGAACTTGCCGAGGTCCTCGCGGTACAGCTCGAGGCCGACCCCGTTGGGGTCGCGGAAGTACATGCTGTTGTCCGCGCCCCGGTCCGGGCCGAGGTAGTCGATGCCCGCCTGCTCCAGCCGCTTCTTCGCGCCGTCGAACTGCTCCTGGGTCACCGAGATGGCCAGGTGCTGGACGCCGCCGATGGTCTCCTGCCAGGCCGGGTGCTCGTGGCCGGGGAAGTCAAAGAAGCCCAGCAGGTTGCTGTCGCCGATGTCGAAGAAGAAGTGGTTGGAGCCGGCGTAATCCCGGTTCTCCACCAGCTCGACCAGCGGGAAGCCGAGCAGCTCCTGGTAGAACCTGATCGTCTCCTCGGTGTCCTTGCAGATCAGCGCCAGGTGATGCACGCCGCCGACCGTTGTCGGCGGCCGCTCAGCCGCCGGCCGCAGGTAGCGCTCGCGTAGTTCCTCCCGGCGCGCTCGCACCCGCGCGAGTTCCTCGCCCTGTGGCTGTGGCATGGCTGACCTCCCGGATTGTGGCCCCTCGCCTGAGCCCGCATGCGGGCCCTTTCGTTCCCTCAGTGTCGCGCAGGAGGACCCGGTCCCGACAGCGGGGGCAGCACCGGATATGGCGCGATCCGGTTCCAGGGCCATAGCCCGGTTCTGCCAGATTATGGTGGCGTAAATCACTTGACGTTTGCTTCCTTTTAAGAGCTACTATCAATTTAGCTTGACCCTCAGATGAGAGCTAGATGCTGGAAGGTGTTCAAGATGGATGCTGCGAAGACGGGCGCCCGCCGCTGGTGGGCACTCGGCGCACTGGCCATCAGCATGCTCGTGGTCGGCATCGACCTGTTCGTGCTCAGCCTGGCGCTGCCGACCCTGTCGGTTGACCTGCATGCCTCGACCAGTGACCTGCAGTGGTTCGTGGACGCCTACAGCCTGGCGCTGGCCGCCGCGCTGCTGCCCGCGGGCCTGCTCGGCGACCGGTGGGGGCGCAGGAAGATGCTGGCCGGCGCGCTCGGGCTGTTCGGGGTGTCGTCGGTGATCTGCGCCTACGCCGGCACGGCCGGCGAACTGATCGCCGCGCGGGCGGTGCTGGGCGTGGCCGCCGCGGTCATCATGCCGATGGCCCTCGCCGTGCTGCCGGTGCTGTTCACCCCGGCCGAGCGGCCCCGGGCCATCGGCATCGTCGGCGGCGCCACCTTCGTGGGCTTCCCCGTCGGGCCGATCCTGGGCGGCTGGCTGCTGGACCACTTCTGGTGGGGCTCGGTGTTCCTGATCAACGTCCCGGTCGTCGTGCTGGCCGTGCTCGCGGTGTTGTGGCTGATGCCGGAATCGCGCAGCTCACAGCGCCCGCGGATCGACGTCGGCGGCGTGCTGATCTCCGGCGCCGGGCTGATCACGCTCGTCTACGGCGTCATCACCGCCGGGCAGAAAGGCTGGTCGGACCCGACGGCGATCGCCACCATGGCGGCCGGCGCCGTGGTCCTGGCCGGATTCGGGCTGTGGGAGCGGATGATCGCCCGCCGCCCCGGCGGCCAGCCGCTCGTCGACCTGTCGCTGTTCCGGTCGGCCCGGTTCGCGGCCGGGACGACGCTGTCCACCATGGTCCAGTTCGCGCTGTTCGGGATCACCTTCGCCATGCCGCAGTTCTTCCTGGACGTCTGGGGCCTGGACTCGCTGGCCAGCGGGGTGCGGCTGCTGCCGCTGGTCGGCGGCCTGGCCGTCGGCCTGGGCATCGGCCAGCGGCTGCAGTCCCCGCGGGCGGCTTCCGGTGACCGGCCGGCCCGCGGGCCGCTGGTCAGCGTCAAGGTGGTGGCTGCCATCGGGTTCGTGATCATGGCGGCGGCGCTGGCGGTCGGCACCGCCACCGGCGAGCACAGCAGCACGGGCTTCGTTTCGGCCTGGTTCGCCACCACCGGCCTGGGCCTCGGGCTGGCCATGCCGACCGCCATGAACGCCGCGCTCGGGGCCCTGTCCGCCGAGCGCAGCGGGTCGGGCTCGGCGCTGATGACCACGATGCGCCAGGTCGGCGCCACGATCGGGGTGGCCGTGCTGGGCACCGTGCTCAACTCGGTCTATCAGACCCGGCTGCACCTGGGCGGCCTGCCGCACGCGCTGGCCGGGGCCGCCCGCGACAGCGTGACCGGCGGCCTGGCCGTGGCGCACGCGACGCACTCGGCCGCGCTGCTGACCTCGGTCCGCAGCGCCTACTCCGGCGGCCTGGACATCATGCTGTGGGTGTGCGCGGCCATCGCCGTGCTGGCCGCGGTGGTGGCGGCGGTCTACCTGCCGCGGCAGGCGGACCCGGAGCCCGCCGAGGCCCGGCCGGCCGCGCTGCCGAACGCCAGCGCCGCTGCTCAGGCAGAATAAGCGCTATGAGCGATATCGCTGAGGCAGGCAGGCCCGCCGGCCTTCGCGAGCGCAAGAAGGCCAGGACGCGTGCTGCCATCCGGGAGCACGCGCTCCGGCTATTCCGGGAGCAGGGGTACACGGCAACCACGGTCGAGCAGATCGCCGCGGCGGCCGAGGTCTCGCCGGCAACGTTCTTCCGCTACTTCCCGACGAAGGAGGACGTCGTCCTGCAGGACGACTTCGACATCGTCACGCTGGAGATGCTCGAGGCCCAGCCGCCGGAACTGGGCCCGATAGCGGCCTTCCGGGCGGCGGCGGGCCAGGTGCTCGGCCGGATCAGCGCCGACGAGCTGGAGCGGATCCGGCAGGGCATGCAGCTCACCGCCCAGATTCCGGAGATCCGGGCCCGGGCGCTGGATGAGTTCGCCCGGACCATCGACCAGATCGCCGGCCCGCTGGCCAGCCGGGCGGGCCGCAGCCCCGATGATTTCGCGGTCCGCACCCTGGCCGGGGCGATCATCGGCGTGATCATGTCGGCGACGATGCCCTGGGGGCTGGCCGGCGAGGAGATCGACGTAGCCGCGATGTTCGCCCGGATCGACGCCGCGCTGGCCCAGCTCGAGGCGGGCCTGCCGCTCTAGGAGCGCGCCGCGCTCGCCGGCCGCACTGCCGCAAGGAATGTTGCGCGTTCAACTACTGTTGTGGCGGTCAGTAGGCTGAACAAGCCGGAAGCCTGAGGAGGAGCTCATGCCCGCAGTCACCGCCCCGGACATCCTGATCCTGCCGCGCGTCGACGAGCCCGATCGCGCCGTCAGCCGGGACCGCCAGGTCCGGGGCGTGACGACCGCGCCGCAGGGCTACGAGGGCGAGGGATTCCCGGTCCGGCGCGCGTTCGCCGGCGTGGAGATGAGCGTCCTGGACCCGTTCATCCACATGGATCAGATGGGCGAGGTCGACTACGCCCCCGGTGAGCCCAAGGGCACGTCCTGGCACCCGCACCGCGGCTTCGAGACCGTGACCTACATGATCGACGGCACCTTCCGGCACCAGGACTCCAACGGCGGTGGCGGCGTCATCACCAACGGCGACACGCAGTGGATGACTGCTGGCGGCGGAATTCTGCACATCGAGGAGCCGCCCGAGGATCTCGTCATGAGCGGCGGCCTGTTCCATGGCTTCCAGCTGTGGGTGAACCTGCCGTCCCGGCTCAAGATGGCACCGCCGCGCTACCAGGACATCCGGGCCGGCCAGGTCGCGCTGCTCAGCTCCGCTGACGGCGGCGCGCTGATCCGCGTCATCGCCGGGGAGGTCGGCGGGCACTCCGGTCCCGGCTCCACGCACACCCCGATCACGCTGCTGCACGCCACCGTCGAGCCCGGCGCCCAGCTACGGCTGCCCTGGCGGGCCGATTTCAATGCGCTGGCCTACGTGCTGGCCGGCGCCGGCACGGTCGGCCCGGACCAGCGCCCGGTGCACACCGGGCAGCTAGCCGTGTTCGGCGCCGGCGATGTGCTCACCTTCGGCGCGCAGCGCCAGATGGACGGCCCGAGCGAGAAGCTCGACGTCCTGGTCCTCGGCGGCCAGCCGATCCGGGAGCCGGTGGCGGCGTACGGGCCGTTCGTCATGAACACCCGCGACGAGCTGGTTCAGGCGTTCGAGGACTACCAGGCCGGCCGGCTGGGCTCGATCCCCGCCGAGCCGCACCCCGGCCACGACGTTCTTTAGACCCGCTATCCGTAACGGACTCGGGCTAGCCGCGCGCCGACGGGCCGCTCTCGCCTCGGGGAGCGGCCCGTTCGCCCCCAGGCAGCGTGGCACTCCGGCTGCCGCCGGGCTTCAGGCGAGGGCGGCCTCGAACTGGAAGCACCCGAACTCCAGGGCGCGGACGTGCAGCAGCGCGACACCGGGCTCGCCGAGCGCAGCCGCCAGCGCGGCGCTGCCAGCGTGGGGGTCCGCGTCCGGCCCGAGGTCGATCAGCTCGCCGCCGAGGATGTGGCCCTGCGCCGAGTACCGGCGCAGCATCCAGTGGCCCCGGGCCAGCGCGGCCGGGAACCCCGCTGCGCCCCCCGCCGGGCCGCCGCACGGCTCGGGGTGAATGAACACGGGCCCGACCTCGTCGTAGGGCCCCGGGTCGGCGCCGGTCCGGGCCGCCCACCGGCGCAGCGGCGCGTAGGACACCAGCGCCACCCGCTCCCCCGGCTCGATCCGGCGCAGGCAGCAGCGCAGCGGGCTGCCGCCCTCGTCATCGGTCAGCAGCCGGGGTGGCAGGCCGGCGTCGTCGCGGACCCGCAGCTCGCTCAGGGCGGCCGGGTCAATGGCCGAAACCCGGACCCCGGTCATGGTCGAAGCAGTAGCCGTCATACTCCGAGGCTGGCCGGCGAGGCCCGGAAAGTCTGGCGGGAATCCGGCGTCACGCTTGCCCGGCCAGGCGGCGGAGCGCGCCGCGGACGACTTCAGGGTCGCTGGTGGCCCAGAACGGCGGCAGGGAAGAGCGCAGGAAGCCGCTGTAGCGGGCGGTGGCCAGCCGCGGATCGAGCACGGCGACCACGCCCTTGTCCGTCATCGTCCGCAGCAGCCGCCCCGAGCCCTGGGCCAGCAGCAGCGCGGCGTGCGAGGCGGCCACCGTCATGAACCCGTTGCCGCCGCGGGCGGCGACGGTGCGCTGCCGGGCCGAGGCCAGCGGGTCGTCCGGCCGCGGGAACGGGATCCGGTCGATCACCACCAGCTGCAACGACGGGCCGGGGACATCGACGCCCTGCCACAGCGAGATCGTGCCGAACAGGCAGGTGGGCTCGTCGGCGGCGAACTGGGTGACCAGCAGCGAGGTGGAGTCCTCGCCCTGGCACAGCAGCGGGAACCCGGCTGCCGCCAGCGGCTCGCGCAGCTCGGCGGCGGCCTGCTTGGCCGCCCGCATGGACGAGAACAGCCCCAGGGTCCGCCCGCCCGCAGCGGTGATCAGCTCGCGCAGCTCGGTCAGGTAGGCCTCGGGCAGGCCGTCGCGACCGGGCGGGGGCAGGTGCCGGGCGACGTACAGGATGCCGCTGCGCGGGTGATCAAAGGGCGAGCCGACATCCAGCCCGGTCCAGTCCAGGGAGTGCTGCTCCGGCTCGTCGTCGCGGCGCGCGGGCCCGTCCGGCCGGGCCGGCGCGCCGGCTGGCTCAGGCCGGGCTGGCTCGCTGGCCCGGGCCGCGCAGGCGCGTCCGGCTTGCCGGCCGGGGCGGCTGGCGTTGCCGGGGCAGCCGGGCGGGCGCCCGCCAGGGGCAGGCCCCACTGCCGGGCCAGCGGCTCGAACGAGCCGCCCAGGGACAGCGTCGCCGAGGTCAGCGCCACGGTCTGACGGCCGAATAGCCGGCCGGCCAGCAGGCCGCCGACCTCCAGCGGGGCGACCCGCAGCGTCACCGGGCGCGACGAATCCGGCGGCGGGCGGTCCAGCCAGACCACGTCGGGCCGGGCCGCGATCTCGGCAGCGAACGCCTTCAGCATCTCCCCGGCGGCCCCGCCGAGCTCGTCCAGCAGGGCCGCCGCGGCGCGGGCCGCGGAGATCCGGTCCAGGTCCTGGTCACCGCCGGCCGCAGTCGTCCGCAGCTGCGCCGCGCAGGTGGCGGCGCCGTCGCGGACCGCGGCCAGGGCCACGCCGAGCGGGTCGGGCAGGAAGTCCAGCCGGCCGTCCGGGAGATCGGCCACGACGTGCTCGATCCCCTCGCCCGCCTTCCGCAGGTCATCGATGAGCTTCTCGTCGACCATCTTGCCGCAGCGCCGGGCCGCGGCCTCGATGCCGGGGGCGGACAGCTCGGCGGCGGCTACCGAGGTCACCCGGTCGACCAGTTCGTGCGCCTCGTCGATGATCACGACGTCGTGCTCGGGCAGCACGTCGAAGTTCTCGATCGCGTCGATGGCCAGCAGCGCGTGATTGGTCACCACCACGTCCGCGTGGCCGGCCTGTTCCCGGGCGCGCTCGGAATGACAGCGGGTGCCGAACGGGCATCGCTGAGCCCCGATGCACTCCTGGGCGCTGACGGAGACCTGCCGCCAGGCGCGGTCCTCGACGCCGGGCACGAGCTCGTCACGGTCACCGGTGGTGGTCTCAGCGGCCCACTCGTGCAGCCGCTTGACCTGCCGCCCGGTGGCCGAGGTGGCGGCCGGGTCGAACAGGGTGTCTTCGGGCTCGGCCCGCGCATCGCCCTGGGCGCGCAGCAGGCACAGGTAGTTGCGCCGGCCCTTGAGAATCGCGAACACCGGCGCGCGGCCGAGGCTGGGGGTCAGGGCGCCGGCCAGCCGGGGCAGGTCCCGGTCGATGAGCTGACGCTGCAGGGCGATGGTCGCGGTCGAGACGACCACCGTGGTGTCCTGCTGCACGGCGTGCCGGATCGCCGGCACGAGGTAGGCCAGCGACTTGCCGGTCCCGGTGCCCGCCTGGACCGCCAGGTGCTGACCGGTCTCCAGGCTGTGCCGGACCGCCTCGGCCATCTGGACCTGGCCGGGGCGCTGCGCGCCGCCGATCGCGGCGACGGCGGTCGCCAGCAGGTCGGTGACGGGGGGCAGGTCGCCGGACCGCGCGGTAAGCCGGACCGGACGGCGGCCGGCCGGGGCGGCGGGCGCCACGCGGGCCGCCGCTGGCTCAGCGGCGGCCTCCTGGCCGGCGGGCTCGTCCGGCGCGGCGGGCGGCCGCTGACCCGGGGATCCGGCTGGCGGCTCGCTGGCCTGGGTCACCGGGCCAGTCAGCTCGGCGCTGACCCCGGAAGCCGGGTCATCGACGGCGTCCAGGGCAGGCTGGTCCGGGTCATCGGCCGGCGGCCGCGCGCGGGGAGCACGCGGCGTCCGACGAGCCGCGGCCTTGCTGGAGGGCACGGGTGAACGCTACCGCCCGGGTGTGACTGCGGCGCGCGGGAACACGGCGGGCAGCGGCGAGGCGCGGCGGCTGCTGGCCGCGGCGGGCGGTGACTGGCTGTGGTTCTGGCTGGTTCCGGCCCTCGGAACGCTGCCGCGCCTGCGCCGGCGGCGAGTCCGGGCCGCGGCCGGGCTCGCCGTCTGGCACCGTTAGCGTCATGGCCGATTTGCTCGTTCTTGTCCACGCCCCCGTGCTCGGACCGGCTAG
This sequence comes from uncultured Actinomycetota bacterium, assembly GCA_963780555.1. Lineage (GTDB taxonomy): Bacteria > Actinomycetota > Actinomycetes > Streptosporangiales > Streptosporangiaceae > DASUBV01. The sequence continues at coordinate 4,565,169 of CAWACD010000002.1, forward strand.
CTGGCGGCAGGCCGGTGCCGAGCTATCCGGGGCCGGGCACCGGGTGGCCGTCCCGGACCTGACCGGCTTTGCCACCGGCAGGCCGCCCTACGCGCCCCGGCTGATCGCACAGTTCGCTGACCAGGTCGCGGCGGCCGCGGCCGCGGCCGCCCGGGACGCGGAAGCCCCGGGCGCTGGCAGCGGGCCGGGTCAGGTCATCCTGGTGGTGCACTCCGGAGCCGGTCCGTTCGCGGAGCAGCTCGCCGCCGCCGTCCCCGCCGGGCCAGTGTCGGTCATTTTCGCCGATGCCGGCCTGCCCAGCCCGGCGGGCCCGACGCCCGTCGTCGACGCCGGCTTCCTGCCCTACCTGCGCCACATCGCCCGCGACGGCGTCGTCCCGCCGTGGCCAGAGTGGTTCCCGCAGGCCGAGCCGGCTGACCTGTTCCCGACTGCGGCGGCGCAGGCCGCTGTGCTGGCCGACGCCCGGCCGCTGCCGCTGTCGTTCTTCGAGGAGACGCTGCCCGCCGCCGCGGGCACGCCCGTCAGCGCCGCCGGGTACCTGCTGTTCTCGGCGGGCTACCAGCAGGAAGCCGGTCTGGCCCGCGAGCGCGGCTGGCCCGTCACCGAGGTCCCGGGCACTCACCTGCATCCGCTGGCCAGTTCCGCTGCGGTGGCCACCGCCATCGCCAGCCTGGCTGAGCAGCTGACGGGCAGGCCCCTCCGGTAGGTCCTCACACTGGCCTGCTCACCTCCAGTACCCGCTTCAGCTGGCCGAGGTTCTGTGCCACTGCCGCCTTGACCCTGGGCGCGGCGAGCGGGACGAGAACCCTCGGCATCGCGCGCGAGGGGCTGAGTTCTATGGCGTTGACGATCTGAGTCGCGCCGGCTCTCGGTTCAAGGACATAGCTGATCGCTGCCTGGAACGGGCCGATCTGTCCGCGGATGGCCAGGTGCCGGGCCGGCTCGAAGGCCGTTATCTCGAAGTCCTCGACGCCCCGGCTCGGAATGGTGCGGGTCTGGCGGTACCTAGTCCCCACCCCGGCGGGCCCGGCGGAGATCTTGCTGGTCTGCTCGATCGCGTAATTCCACTTCGGGATGTTCTCGAAATCGGCCAGGAACGCGAAGACATCCTCGGCGGGCCGCTGAATCGTCACGGTGTTCTCGAACGCTGGCATAGCTGCCTTTCCGGTCAGCTGCCGGTGGTCTCGGCGAGACGGGGGTCTCCGGCCCTGACTCAGCCAGACTGCCGCCGCCTGCCCGCCGCGTCAGTAACGTGAGTGACGCCCGGCCCGCACCAAAGTCACAGGGCCACGCCGGGCTGAGGAGGCAGCGGCAGCCGGCGGCGGCGGCCCTAGCTGGTGACGTCAGCGCTGGTGAACCGGGCCCAGGCCACGGCGCAGAAGATCACGGCGTAGATCCCGAACGACAGCAGGCCGTGGCCAACCTCGCCCCAGGCAATCGGCATCCGGAGCAGCCCGTCAAACGACAGCCACCAGTGCGTGGGCAGGTACGGGTGGACGATCGAGAACTGCGGGATGTTGTCACACACCTCGCTGGCGATGGCGATGACCAGGATGGCGGCGATCGCGGCGATGGCGTGCTCGGTGATGGTGGAGATGGCCAGCCCGATGGCGGCCAGGGCGCCCATGCCGGCGGCCACGTACAGCGTGACCAGCAGCAGCCGTAGCAGCCCGTCCGCCAGCGAGACGGTGTCCCCGGATAGCAGGGTGACCGGGCCGACCGGGAAGGCGGCGGCGCCGGTGGCCAGCGCGACGGCCGAGATGAGCACGCAGCTCGCGACGCAGAACGTCAGCAGCGCCCCGTACTTGATGGCCAGCAGCCGGGTCCGCCCGGCCGGGACGGTGAGCAGGTAGCGCAGGGTTCCGTGGCCGGCCTCACCCGCGATGGAGTCGCCGGACACCACCGCGACGGCCAGCGGCAGCACCAGGGTCAGCATGACGGTCAGGGCCAGGAAGGCCAGGAAGACGCCGTTCCCGGCGACCTGGTCGAGGAAGGCCGGGCCCTGGCCGCGGCCGGACGGGGCGGCCAGCTTGAGGGCGACGCCGGTGAGCACCGGGATGGCGGCCAGCACAGCGAGCAGCGCGACATTGCGCCAGCGCAGGAAGATCAGTCCCAGCTCGGACCGGTACATCCGCACCCAGGCCCGGAACGCTGACGGGTGCCAGGCGGTCTCCCCGGCGGGCGGCTCGCCGGCCGCCGGGCGGCCTGCGGTGACCAGGTCACCCGTTGACATCGAAGCCCTCCCCGGTGAGCTCGACGAACAGGTCTTCCAGGCTGGCCCGCGGCGTATCCAGCCCGGCGACCCGGACCCCGGCGTGCACCAGCCGGGCGCAGACATCCTCGGGCAGCTCCTCGCCGAGCTGGGCGCTGATCTGGCCGTCCTGCCGCTGAATGTCAGCCAGCCCGAGGCCGGCCAGAACCTGGGCGGCCACGTCCGGGTCGGGGGTGCGGACCCGGATGCGCGCGGCGTCCCGGCCGCGGAGCTCGTCGAGGCTGCCCTCGAAGACCAGCTGGCCGGCCCGCATGACGCCGACGTGCGAGCTGATCTGCTCGACCTCGGCCAGCAGGTGAGAGGAGACGAACACGGTCGTCCCGTCGGCGGCGATCTGCCGGATCAGGCCGCGCACCTCGCGCGTGCCCTGCGGGTCCAGGCCGTTAGTGGGCTCGTCCAGGATCATCAGGTCGCGGGGCCGGAGCAGGCCCGCGGCGATGGCCAGCCGCTGCTTCATGCCGAGGGAGTAGGCCCGGTAGTGCTTGGTTCCGGCGGCGGTCAGGCCGACCCGCTCCAGCGCCTCGCTGATGCGCGCGGCGGCGGTGCGCGGGTCGGCGGTCCGGTCGGCGGCGTCACACCGGGCCAGGTTGGCAGGCCCGGACAGGAACGAGTAGAACGCCGGGCCCTCGACCAGCGAGCCGACCCGGGGCAGCACCGCCCCGGCGCCATCGGGCATGGTCACGCCGAACAGCTGGTGGCCGCCGCTGGTGGGCGCCACCAGGCCGAGCAGCATGCGGATGGTGGTGGTCTTGCCCGAGCCGTTGGGGCCGAGGAACCCGTAGACACTGCCGCGCGGGACTCGCAGGGTGAGGTTGTCGACGGCCAGCTGCCCGCTGCGGAACCGCTTGGTCAGCCCGCGGGTGGCGATCGCCGCGTCCGCCGCTGCAGCGACGTCCGGCTCGGACGCGGATGCTGACGGCGCGGCTGCCGCCTGCGCCGCGGCACCGCCGGGCCGGGGCGAGCTGCCCGGAGACCAGGCGCCAGCCCGGCGGTCACTATCGGCTGGCGCAGGACCCGCCGGCTCGTCCGCGGCGCCGCGGCCGAAGCTGACCTCGTCGGGCTGGGCGGACGACGGCGGGACCGGGCTCACTTGACCTGGGCGGCGTCAGCGTAGAGGACGGCCGGGGTGACGGCGCCCAGCAGGACGGTGCCCTTACTCGTGATCAGCACCGACACCAGGCTCGTGCGCAGCAGCTGGCCGCTGCCCCACGCGCCGTGCACCGGCGTCGCCGCCTTCAGCAGGGCGCGCAGGATGGGCGGGCCGGCCAGCCCCGCGACAGCGGGCAGCGCCGGACCGGTCGGGCCGGCCGTGGACGAGATCGTGCTGTCGGAAGAAATGATCGTGCTGGCGGACCCGCTGGCGCTGGCTGACATATGAACGTGCCCGGGCTGGCTCATGATCAGCCGCCGCGAGTCGCCGGGCCGGATCACCAGCACCGACAGCCAGTCCTTGCCCAGGACCTGCGGACGGCCCAGGAGCGGGCCGGCCAGGCCCGGAGCGGCGCCGGCTGTCCAGGGCTTGGCCAGCAGGCTGCCGCTGGGCGCGCGCTGCGCCGGCTTGAGCAGCCAGTCGGCGTGGCGCTGCGAGTTCTTCCCGTGGCCGGGCCGCAGCGCCTGGCCGCGCACGATGACGACCCGCTTGCCCGTGCGGGGATGCAGGACGATGACCTTGCCGGGCATGCTCCGCGACGGCACCTGGATCAGCCCGCCATGCGACTTGACGAAGACCGACCGGTCACCCATCGGCAGCGAGATGTCCTTCTGGCTCCTGCCGGGCCCGCGCAGCAGCGGCGGCCGCGGTGGCACCTTGATGGTCTTGACCTTGGCCCCGGCGGGCGGGGTGAAGGTGAAGTTCGAGGCCGCGGGACGGCCGAAGGTCAGCGACGTGAAGCCAAGCTGGAAGGCCGGGCTGGCCGAGCCGCGGGCGAAGACCTGCACCCGCAGCGGGAAGGACTTAGCGGCGTCGATCGCGATCTTGACCTGGCCGACCAGCGAACTGGCGCTCTTGGGCGCCAGCGAGACCTGGTAGGCAGCCTGGCCCGCCACCTCAACGTTGCGCTGCACGCTGACCGTCGTGGTCGGGCCGACGGCGGCCAGGATCTGGCGGGCGACCTGCTGCGGGGTGGGCATAGTGCCGCCGGGCCGCGGGGTTGCCGCCGGCCGGCGCGGTCCGCTGCGCCGGCCGGCCGCGGGCAGCACGACGTGCGTTGCGGTCTGGCTGCGGCTGTCCCACAGCCACACCTGCTGGCCGTCGCGCCGCAGGTCGGACTCGCCGAGCTGGACCGGCTCGGCGATCCGCACGTGCTGCGGGTCGGCGTACCAGATGCTGGCCGTGTGCGTCCCGGACAGCAGCGACAGCGCCGAGGGCGAGTCGCCCGTGTCGCCCGAGTCGCCCGTGCCGGGCAGGCTGGGCAGGCCGAGGTTGGCGATCAGCTGGATGGTGGCGGTCATCGGGCCGGGGCCGGCGGACCGCTGCACGTCCGCGATGAGCTGAGCGGCGCTGCGGCCGGGCAGTGCGGGTGCCGCCTGGGCGCCCGCCACGGTGGTGCCCGCGACCACCGCGGCCACGGCCACGACAGCGCCGGCCGGCACCGCCCACCGGGCCCGGCGGCCGAGCCGGAAGCCTGGCGCGCCCGCAGCCCGGGTTGCCTGAGTGCGTCCGTACCTCATCCGCCACCTCCGCCGGAAGCACAGCCTCGTGTGGGGGCCCTCTTGTCACAGTACCGGAGACTGTGGCTACCCCTGAGACGCCGTGGCCTTCGCGGCCGCTGCAAGCTGCGCGACCCCGGTTGCCCTGACCTGCCGGTCACCACAGGCTGTGCTGCGACCCGACCGGATCGCCGGCCCACTCGCGGACCTTCTTCAGGTTGTCCCGCGCCGGGTGCCGGGCGGCGGCCGGGCCGTCAGCGAAGCCGCGCAGCACGTTGGCCGTGACCCGCCGGGTGAACCGGCCGGTCCGCCGGTCCAGGCCGAAGTGGTGGTAGCCGCCGAAGGACTCCACCCACCGCATGGTCCCGGTGTTGAACACCCCGGCGCCGCCGGGATGGGTGTAGTAGGCCGAGTCGGCGTAGCTGTTGATGCCGCGGCAGGTCAGCGGCGAGTGGGACATGATCTCGATCGGCCGCTGCACCGGGGAGTCCGGGTTGACCCGGTCGTACTCGGTGCCGACCAGGCCGCGGAACCGGGTGCCGTGCCGGACGCCGGTGCCGGCGAAGATCCAGGCACCGGGGCTGGTCACGACGAAGTCGGCCGTGGTCGGGTTGGATTCGTACAGCGTGCCGGTGAGCGAGGACTCCGGGTCCGGGTGCGGCGGCTCCCGCCAGTCGCTGGTCACCAGGTCGTTGCGCTTGCCGTACATCGGGTCGGACAGGTAGCTGGTCTTGTAGCAGATGACCAGGCGCCGGTCCCCCAGGCTGGTCGGGGCCAGCCGGGTGCGCCGGAACATGGCGTTGGCGCCCAGGAACGCCACGTTGACCCCGGCGTCGCGGGCGGCGGTGACATGGGCCCGCTCGGGCGGTGACCAGTACTCGTCGTGGCCCAGCGAGATCAGCGCGCTGGCCCCGTCCAGCAGGTGCGGGTCAGCGGCGATGTCCATGTTCGTCGCGTAGGCCAGCGGCAGGCCGAGCCGCTCGGCCAGCTCGATGACCTTGCGCTCGTAAATCAGGAACAGGTAGGCGCCCTCGTGGTCATAAGGCCGGTCCAGGCTGACCGCCAGGGAGCGGTTGTCGTAGTCGGCGAGCCCGGCTGGGCCGTTGTAGAGGTCATAGCCGCCCCACAGGTTGTAGGCCTGCCAGGTGGCCACGCCGTTCTTGATCACGACCTTGCCGGCCGTACCCGGCGACCGGATGGTCAGCGGGACGAAGCGCTGCGCACCGGTCTCAGCGTCAAGCCGGAGCAGGTAGGAACCGTCGGGCCAGTCGTGGGTGGGCACGGTCAGCGACGGGCCCCAGTCGGTCCGCACCGTCCGGGTGGCGTGCTCCAGCGCCGACCTGGCCTGGCGGTGGCCGCGCACGGTGCCCGACTGCCAGACCATGCGGGCCAGGTCGCCGCGGTACCAGCCCATCCGGTAGGCGCGCACCCGGAACGAGCGCGCCGTCGTAGACACGAACAGCGGCACCCGCTCCCCGGCCAGCACGCTGGCCTGGCCGGCGTAGCCCATGATCTCGTCGCGCGCGCCGAGGTGCCGGACATCCCACCGCGGGTCACCGGGCAGCTCGTTCTCGGCTACCCGGCGGCGGCCGCCCGCGGCCAGCGCCGCGGCGGGCCGGGCGGGCCCGGCCGGGCCCGACTGCTCAGCTACCCACGCGCCCACGCCGACGGCGGCCGGGATGGAGGCTGCCGCCGCCGCGCGGCCCAGGAACGATCTGCGGGTGTAGGAGCGGTGCGACCTGCTCATCCGTCCAGCATGGACTACGCAGCGTTACCAAGCTGTCAACAGAGAGTAATAACTTCCCGTGCCCTGCCCCCGCGAGCGAGCTGGCTAGCAGATCCCTACCAGCGCCCGAAGGGCACCAGGGAGGTGATCGCGACCACTGCGAACAGCAGCGTCAGGTAGGCGATCGACAGGTGGAACAGCCGCATCGGGGCAGGCGCCCCTGCACCGCCGGCCGGAGAGTCCGCCGCCTGATCAGCCGCAGCGATCCCGCTGCGCAGCCGGTGGGCCTCGACCAGGAACCAGCCGCCCAGGCCGGCGGCGCAGGCGCCGTACAGCCAGCCCGCGTACGGGGCCAGGGCCAGCGTGGCCGCGACCATGGCGTAGGAGTAGAAGACGATCTTGCGAGCCACCACGGCGGCCGAGGCGACCACGGGCAGCATCGGGACGTTGGCCGCCGCGTAGTCGTCGCGGAACTTCATGGCCAGGGCCCAGAAGTGCGGCGGCGTCCAGAAGAAGATGACGGCGAACAGCAGCACCGCGGGCAGGCTGACCCGCCCGGTCACCGCGGCCCATCCGACCAGGACCGGGAAGCAGCCGGCTGCCCCGCCGATCACGATGTTCGACGCGGTGCGGCGCTTCAGGCCCAGGGTGTAAACGAAGACATAGAACAAGATCGCGGCGTCGGCCAGCGCGGCAGACATCCAGTTCGCGGCCAGCCCGAGCAGCAGCGTGGAAGCAGCTCCGAGCACGATGCCCGAGGCCAGCGCCTCGCCGGGCTTGATGGTGGCCTGACCGTCGCGGCCCGTCCTGGCCACCAGCGGCCGCCGCGAGGTGCGCTTCATGAGCGCGTCGATGTCGCGGTCGATGTAGCAGTTCAGGGTGTTGGCACTGCCGGCCGCCAGCGCGCCGCCGACCAGCGTCACGACGATCAGCGTCACCGGCGGCAGGCCGCGCTGGGCCAGCAGCATGGTCGGCAGGGTCGTGACCAGGAGCAGCTCGATGATCCGCGGCTTGGTGAGCAGGAACAGCGAGCGCGCGATCACGCTGACGCGGCGCCGGCCGCCTGGCCTGGCGCCCGCGGCCGCAGGCCCCAGTGCCTCTCCCGCCCCGGAGGGGGGAAGGGCGCCCGTCACGTGTGTCACTCGCCGGCCTTTCGGTGCTGTGCTGATGGGGGTGTCGTCAGCCGGCGGCGCACTGGCCGTGGTCGATGACTGGTCAGCCACCGGGGCGTCGGGACCCGGCGTGGCGGCGGCTGGCTCATCCGCGTCGTGCGATACGTTACCCGACGCTGTGTAGGAGTCCGCAGCCCGATGGCCTCTGCGGCCTCGCGAGCTGATTTCCCGGCTCGCCTGCCGAGCTGCCGGTCCCGGTTACCTCCGGCGGGCGCGCTAGATTCGCCAGCGTGGTCACGAAGGACAGCGGCCCGGTGATCGCCGCCACCAAGCTCACCCGGATCTGCCGCGGCCCGCCCGCCCGCCGGGGCGTGCCCGGTGATCGGCCGGCTCCACCTGCCCGCGCGGGCGGCCTGGCGACGGCCGCGCATGCTGCTGCTCGGCGCCGCCGCGCTGGTCCTGCTGGCCGTGATCATCGCGCTTACCGCTGGCGTGTCCGGCGGCGCGGGCCGGGCGGCTGGCCCGCCCCCGGCGGCCAGGCCGTTCTCTCTCACTGAGCTCGGCCTGCCCGGCCACCGGGTATCGCTGGCCGGGCTGGCTGGCCGGCCGGTCATCGTGAACTTCTTCGCCTCCTGGTGCGAGCCGTGCCAGCGGGAGACGCCGCTGCTGGCCCGGTTCTATGCCGCGCACCGCGGCCAGGTCGCCGTCATCGGCGTCGACGCCAACGACCAGAAGGCTGCCGCGCAGAAGTTCGTGCGCAAGATGCAGGTCAGCTATCCCGTCGGGGTGGACCCCTTCCCGGCGAACACGGCCACCTCCTACGGCGTGCTCGCGCTGCCGCAGACGTTCTTCCTCAACGCCCGGCACCAGATTGTCCGGCATGTCGTCGGCGGGCTGACCGAACGCGAGCTGACCGCCTGGGCCGCCCGGATCGGGAGGCAATGACCCCGGCGGCCGGTTATCCGTAACGGCCTCGTGGCCCGGCGGCCCGGATCGGGAGGCGATGAACCCGCCGACCGGTTATCCATAGCGGCCTCGTGGCCCGGCCGGCCTGCCCGGCCGGACCGCCGGCGGTGCCCGGCCCGTCGCACACCGTCAGCACGCCGCGATTCGGCACGCCGCCGGCGGGCGGGGCGTCGCTGAGAGTGATCGCGAGGTAACTATGATCGGCAGTGCGGCGCGCGCGGGTGCGCGGCCGCATTCCTGATGGAGCAGCACCGGGGGGAGAGCTCCAGCACGATGCCCAGTCATTCGCGCGCGGGGCCGCCCGGGCGGCCGGCATCCGGCCGCCCGGCGGGCCGCCATGCCGCGCCACGAGCCACCCGGCAGCGCACTACCCCGGCACTGGCGGGGCTGCCCAGTGCCGGGCCGGACGGTACCGGCCGGGCCAGTGCCGGGCCAGGCAGCGCTGGACCGGGCAGTGCCGACCCGGGCGGTGCCGGGCCGGGCGGTGCCCGGCCCCGCTGGAACCGGCCGCGGCCGCTGCGCGTCCTGGCACTGCTGATCACGCTCACGCTGGTCGGGATCACCGTGGCCGCCTGCCTGGGTCCGCGGGTCCTGGACGCCCGCGACCAGGCGGCCAGCGGGTTCTCGCTGCCCGGCCTGAAGAACCCGGCCGACCGCGTCAGCCTCGCCGGCTACGCAGGCAAGCCCGTCATCATCAACTTCTTCGCCTCGTGGGCGCCGCCGTGCACGGCCGAGACTCAGCTTCTGGGCCACTTCTACCGCTACTACCACGGGAAGGTCGCGATCATCGGCGCTGGACGCCCGCGACGACCGGACCGCCGCCCTGCGACTCATCCGCAATTCGGCGGTGACCTATCCCGTGGCCACCGACCAGACGCTCCAGGTCGCGGCCCGGTACGGAGTACCGGGCATCCCGGCGACCTTCTTCCTGAACTCCCGCCACCAGGTGGTCCGGGTCGACTACGGCTGGCTGAACTGGAAAAAGCTGCGCCACGGCGTGACGGCCATGGACCCGAGCTCGCCGGCCGCCTTCCCGCCCAGCGCGGCGGCGGTGCCCGACGGACCGGGCAGCGCCGGTTAACCTAAGCGCCGATCTCCGCCAGCGCGGCTCCGAATGCGGCCTCGAAGGCGGCCGCCGGGCGGGCCGGGCCGGGCTCGGGCGGCTTCACCCGGTCCAGCGCGGCCAGCGTGGTGCGCAGCACGTCGGCGGTGCCGGGCCAGGTGACCCCGGCGTCTCCCAGTTCCAGCTCGTGCTGCAGGTTGTCGCGGCCATGGCCCGGCACGACGTCGAGCAGCAGCAGCGGGCGGCCGACCGTGCGGGCCTCGGTGCAGGTGTCGCCGGAGCTGGTGATGACCAGGTCGGCGGCGGCCATCAGGACCGGGACCGCGATCGGTGAAGCCGATGGCCCGGACCCGCGGCTGGCGGGCCGCCACCGCGGTCAGCGCGCCGCTCCAGCCGGGCGTTGCGCCCGGCCACCGCCAGCACGTGCACGCCCGCGTGGCCGAGCGCCTCGGCGGCGCTGGCCACCGGCCCCAGCCCCCAGGCGCCGGACATGAGCAGGACGCACCGCTCCTGCACGCGGGATGCCCAGCTGATCGCGGGCCGCGTCCTGCGCCGGGGCCGGTGTAGAAGCCGGGCCGGACCGGCGGCGGCAGCACCCGCACCCGGGCGTCCGGGGCGAACCGGCGCACGGCCGCCTCGGCGGCCGCCGGAGGTGACCAGGTACAGGTCCACGTTCGGGTGCACCCAGAGCCGGTGCGGCGTGACGTCGGTGCAGAACACCACGTGGCTCATGGCCGGGTAGCGCCGGGCCAGCCGGCTGAGCGCGGAGGCGCGCGGTGGCGAACACCGAGATAGCCAGGTCGGCCGGGTGCTCGTCGAGGTAGTCGCGCAGCCGGGGCACGACCTGGCGGCGGGCCGCGGCGTCGGCCAGCAGGGCCAGCCGGCTGCCGGGGCGCAGCGCGGCGAAGTGGAAGGCGTCGAACAGGCCGGGCACCGCCAGCATGGTCCGGAACACGCGCCTCGCCCGCCGAGCTGCCCCGCCGGCCGAGCAGCCGCATCGCGTCCAGCGTGTCCGTGCGGTAGCCGCGCCGCTCCAGCACGACGCGCGCAGGCCGCGGCGAGCGCATCGTGCCCCATCCCGATGGACCCCGAGACCAGCAGCGCGCTGTGTTGCCTGCGCGCCGGAGCGGCGCCCCGGGAGGCAGCGTCTTCCCTCGTCGCTGCGCTCCTCAGTCCAGACGCCGCCGGGCGCCCCTCCGGCGCGCTGTGCTGCCCGCGCGGGCCAGGCTGATCCGGCTGGCCGGCGGTCATGACGAGCGGGCGGCCATCGCGTCGAGCCAGTCCAGGTACCGGCGGACCCCGGCCGCGAACGGCGTGACCGGCGCCCAGTCCAGCAGCTCCTTGGCCAGGCTGCCGGAGATGGCGGCCCCGGCGTAGTCGGCCGCCCGGGCCGGGCACGTGCTCGACCGGCACCGGGGCGACCAGGTCGCAGACCGTGTCGGCGATCTCCCGGACCGAGACCGGGCGTACCGCCCTCCAGCGCCAGGGTCTGGTCGGCCGCGGCCGGGGCCAGGGCGCGGACGTGGGCGTCCGCGAGGTCCTCGACGTAGACATAGTTGCGCTGCTGCTCGCCGGTCCCGGCGATGGTGATCGGCTGCCCTGCCGGGCTGCGGCGGACGAACCGGGCCACCACCAGAGCGTCGCGCATCCGCGGGCCGTACGGGATGCCGTAGCGCAGGATCGTGAAGTGCTGGCCGTACATCTCGCGGTAGCTGTGCACGAGCATCTCGGCCGCCAGCTTGGTCGCGACGTAGACGTGCCCGGCCCGGGACACCTGCACCGGGGCCGCCTCGGTCCGCTCGCCCTCGCCGGCCGTGGCCCCGTACACCCACACGGTGCTGGCCAGCAGCACCCGGCTCGGTCCCGCGCTGGCGGGCCGCCTCCAGCACCCGCGCGGTGCCCTCGACGTTCAGCCGGACCGCACGCACCGGGTCGGCCGCCACCTCGTTCACGTCCGCCGCGCCGGCCAGGTGGAAGACCGCCTCGGCGCCGGCCACCGCGCCGGCCAGCGCCGCCGGCATCGAAAAGGTCGGCGTCGTGGTAGCGGACGGCCGGATTGCGCCAGCGAGCCGCCGACGTCGATCACCGACACCTCATGGCCGGCCGCCACCAGATGGTCCACCACATGCGAGCCGATGAACCCGCAGCCGCCCGTTACCGCGACGCGCATGATCGCACTCCCCCGTCTGTGCTCCGCCTGCGTTCTGGCCGGCTGTCCTGCCCGGCCCGTGCTACCCGGCTGGCCCGGTTTCCCGGATGAGCTGTCATGCCCCGGTCATGGCCCGGTACACCGCCGTGACCGCGGCCACCACCTGCTCTGCCTCGTCGTCCGTCATGTCCGAGTGGACCGGCAGGCAGACATGCCGGGCGCACAGGTCCTCCGCGACCGGCAGCGCCGGGCCGGCGAACGGCGGCGAGCACCGGCTGGTGGTGCAGCGGCACGTCGTAGACCTCGCCGGCCAGCCGGACCTCATGCAGGTCGGCCAGTTCCTTCTTGAACCGCGCGCGGTCGCAGCCCGGCGGCAGGACCGCGATGTACTTGTAGATATTGCTGCGGCAGCCGGGCGGCTCGGCCAGCACGTCCAGGCCGTCCAGGCCGGCCAGCGCGGCGGCGTAGCGGGCCGCGACTGTCGCGGCGGCGCTCGATCGAGGCGGCCATCCGGCGCAGGTGCACCAGGCCGGTCACCGCGTGCAGCTCGCTCATCCGCCAGGCGTAGCCCTGCCGGACGTGGTGGTTGGCGCCGAAGCTGCCCTTGCCCTGGTCGCGGTAGATCCGGGCCTCGTCCGCCAGGGCCGCCGAGCCGGTGAGGATCATGCCGCCCTCGCCGCAGGTCACGACCTTAGTCGGATAGAACGAGAAGGCCGCGGCGGTCCCGAACGACCCGGCGAACTGGCCCTGCCAGGTGGCGCCGTGGGCGTGCGCGGCGTCCTCGACCAAGGCGATCCCGCGCCTCGGCGCACAGCTGCCGCAGCCGTCGACGTCCGGCGTGATCAGGCCCGCCGATGTGCACCAGCACGACGGCGGCGGTCCGCGGCGTCAGCGCGGCAGCCACCGTGTCCGGGCTCAGCGCGAAGGTCGCCGGGTCGATGTCGGCGAAGACCGGCCGGCCGCCCGCCCGCAGCACGGCGGCGGCCGTGGCGTAGAAGGTGTTGGCCGGGACGATCACGTCCCGGCCGGCGACTCCGGTCGCGCTCGCCCGGCTCCGGGCGCGGCGTCCGCGGGCCCGGCGCCGGGGGCCGGGACAGCGCGCAGCGCGATCTCCAGCGCCGCCGTCCCGCTGGCCACGGCGACGGCGTGCGCGGGCCCGGCGCCGCTGTCGTGCGCGCTGGCGAAGGCCGCCTCAAATTCGCGCGTGTAGCGGCCGAGCGTCAGCATTCCGCTGTCGAGAATTCCGGTGATAGCCGCGGCGATCTCCGCGCGGTCGGGCGCGGGAAAGGTAACCCGGGCTGCCTGCACTGCCAATGATGATCCCCCATTCCGGAAATCGCGGGCGCAGTCCGCCCAGACTCACCGCGATCCAGGTCAGCGCGGTCTTGTGCCGCGAGCCGCTGAACACGGACATGATCCCGGGAATGCGCTGCCGCCGCCGCGCACCCGGCCGCGTGTCCCGTATGAATCGGCGTGCTGCCGCACGATAATCCCGAGCGCCACTCAGTACATGTGACCGCAATGGGGCGCAGCTATATGCTGGGTACCGGCGGCTGCGGGCGCGGCACTGGCCGTTGCCCAGGCCGGGCCGGGCCTGACCGGGCTCGGGCCGGTCCGGCGGGCCCTGTTCCCCCGGCTGTCTGGCCAGGGCGATCCCGGCCACGTGGCGCTGACCTTCGACGACGGCCCCGACCCGGCCACCACCCCCGGCTTCGCCGCCCTGCTGGCCGACCGCGGGATCTCCGCCACGTTCTTCCTGCTCGGCCAGATGGCGGCCCGGGCACCCGGCCTCGCCGCCGACCTGGCCGCGGCCGGCCATGAGATTGGCGTGCACGGCTGGGCGCACCGCTACCTGACGCTGCGCAGCCCGCGAGCGGCGTCCGACGATCTGCGCCGCGCCACCGAGGTCATCGCCAGCGCGACCGGCACCCGGCCGCGGCTGTTCCGGCCGCCGTACGGGGTGCTGAGCGGGCCGGGGCTGATCGCCGCCCGCAGACTCGGCCTGCAGCCCGTGCTGTGGGGTGCCTGGGGCCGGGAGTGGGACCTGGCCGCAACTCCCGGCTCGGTTTACGCCAGCCTGGCCCGGCAGCTGCGCGGCGGGGTCACGGTCTTGCTGCATGACTCGGACTGCACCTCCCGGCCGGGCTCGGCGCGGGCGGCCCTCGGTGCACTGCCCCGGCTGCTGGCGGAATGCGAGAGCCGGGGGCTGGCCGTGGGGCCGCTAGGCGACCACGGCCAGGCCCCCGGCCCGCTCAGCCCGGAGACTTCCCTTCGTCAGCTGCGCGCGCGCCGCGGGCGGCCGACCGAGCCGACCAGGCCGGTCAGGCCGTAGGTCGCGGCGCCATGCCACAGCGCGGTCCACAGGCTGCCGAACAGCCCGCCGTCGACCACTACGGACAGGGCGAACACGACGATGGCGCAGGCCGCACCCGGGAAGGCAGCGAACCGCCACGGGTTGCGCTGCGCCCACAGCAGCGCCCGGCTGTGCTTGGCGCGCAGCAGCGCGCCCGCCCCGGCCACGGCAAAGAACGCCACGGCGCCGAGCGCCAGCGGGCTGGCGATGGCCAGGTGGAAGGCCAGGGCGTGCAGAACCACGTCGGCACCGGCAACGGCCACCCCCGCGGCACCCGCCAGAGCCCACGGCGCCTCCGAGAAAACCGCCCCGGAGACGGCCATCTCGTCGCGCCGGGTCAGCCCCTGGTTTCCCTGGCCTGGCTCCTGCTTATATCCCGTCCGCGCAGAATTGCGGGTTGGTGTCGACATCATGACTCCCCTAGGCTTCGAGGTTCGACGTAAGTCAAGATATATCTCCTGTCCGCGGTTGACAAGATATATCTTCTTGGCCGGGATCCCACCCGGCTGCCGGCTCGCCGGGAGCGGCCGGGAGAATCGTCGGCGGGCCGGTCCGGCCGGGCGGCGGACGGTCGCCTGGCTGTCGCCGGGCGCTGTCCCGCGGCGTGTGAGATAGCCCACAAGAGAGGTTCCTCAGAGGACGTTCAGCTCGCGTACAGGTAGATAGCGCTTACTAGATGCGCTGCTCTCCGCCGTCTCGCACCCGCCGCCCGCCGCATGCCCGGAGCGCTGGGCCGCCGGGACGGTACTAGGGGCGCGGGCAAAAGGAACCTAGGCTGGCACTGGCAGAGGTGATGAGGATGCAAGACGAGCAGGGCGGCGACAATCAGCAGCCGCGTTACGGCGGATCCTGGCCGACGGGCGCCGAGGGCGACGGCCAGGAGAGCGCCGCACCGGGCAGCGCCGCCGCGGACGGCGCCACCGGAAGCGGCATGACCAGCGGCGACGCAGCCGGGGCCAGTGCCGCCGGCCAGCCAGGCGCCGACCAGGCGGGAACCGGCCAGACAGGAGCCGACCCGGCTGCTGAGAGCGCCGCAGGGAACATGTCCGCTGGCACCAGTGCCGCCGGCGACAGTGCTCCGGGCGCCGGGTTCCCGGGCGGCAGCGCCCCTGGTGGCGATGCCGCGCCTACGGTTCCGGGCGCCGTCACCGGCGGCTACGGCTTCGGGCCGCCCGGCCAGGGCGGCGGGTACTCCCCGTCCGGCCAGCACCCGCCCGCGGGCGCATACGGCCAGCCGGGCTACGGCTACGGCCCGGGCCAGGGCGGCTACGGCTACGGGCAGCCCGGCAGCTACGGGCAGGGCGGCGGGCCCGGCCAGCCGGGCAGCTACGGTCAGGGCGGCTATCCGCCGGGCGGCGGCTACGGCCAGCCCGGGACCTACAGCCAGGGCTCCTACGGCCAGCCCGGCAGTTACGGCCAGGGTGGCGGCTACGGCCAGCAGGGCGGCAGCGGCTACGGCCAGCCCGGCGCCGGCGGCTACGGCCAGCAGGGCGGTTACGGCCCGGGTGGTGGCTACGGCCAGCCCGGCGGCTACGGGCCGGGTGGCTACGGCCCGGGCGGGTTCGGGCCGCCGGCTGACTACATCCAGCAGCAGCCGCCGCCCCGGCGCCGGCTGACCGGAATCGTCGCCTACATCGCGGTCGCGGCGGTCGCCGCCGCCGCCGGAGCGGGCACGGTCCTGCTCGCCGACCACTTCGGCCAGGGCAGCGGGCAGCCGTCAGCCAGCCAGCAGGGCAACAGCCAGGGCAATTCAGGCTTGCCCGGCCAGAGCCCCGGCATCGCGGGTCAGCAGCGCCACCGAGCAGGCGGTCTACAACGCCGTCCAGCCGGGCATCGTCGACATCACCAGCAACCTGCAGTACCAGGGCGGCACGGCCGCCGCGACCGGCATGGTGATCAGCAGCTCGGGCCTGGTCCTGACCAACAACCACGTCATCAACGGCACCACCGGGCTGACCGCGCGGGTAGTGGCCACCGGCCGCCGCTACAAGGCCACGTTCCTGGGCTACGACAAGGCCGATGACGTGGCCGTGCTCCAGCTGCAGCACGCCTCCGGGCTGCGCACCATACCGATCGGCAACTCAGCCCAGGTCAAGCTCGGCGACGGGGTCGTGGCGCTCGGCAACGCCGGCGGCAGCGGCCAGACCACCACGGTCACCGGCAGCATCACCGGGCTGCACCAGACCATCACCGCCAGCGATGACGGCAGCTCCACCAGCGAGAAGCTGACCGACATGCTGCGGACCAACGCCGATATCGTGCCGGGCGACTCGGGCGGGCCGCTGGCCAGCACCGACGGCAAGGTCATCGGGATGGACACCGCCGCCGCGACCGGCTCGTTCGGAACCGGGCAGCAGGATGTCGGGTTTGCCATCCCGATCAACCGGGCCATGAAGATCGCGAATCAGATCATCCACGGCCAGGCCAGCGGCTCGGTGACGCTGGGCTCGTCGGGCTTCCTCGGCGTTCTGGTCCCGGACGGCAAGGCCAGCCAGGCCGCCGACCCGGCTGAGCAGCGCCGCCTGCAGATCCAGAGTGAGCAGAGCGGCTCCAGCGGCGGCCTGGGCATCCCGCGGGCGGGCTCCCAGTGCGTGCCGAACTCGCTGGATGTCGGCATCCCGGCCAAGGTGGCCCCGGTCAGCTCGGGCGCGCTCATCCTCGGTGACCTGTGCGGCACGCCGTCGGCCACAGCCGGGCATCATCGCCGGGGATGTCATCACCTCGGTCAACGGCCATGCGGTCAGCACGCCCACCTCGCTGACCGGCATCATGCAGGGTTACCGGCCCGGCGCCAAGATCAGCGTCACCTGGTCCAAGCCGTCCGGCAAGAAGGTCACCAAGACCCTGACGCTGGGCGTGAAGCCGCCGCAGTAGAGACGGGCGCAGGGCCAGCAAGGAGCCGGGACCGCCACCAGGCGGCCCCGGCTCCGCTGTCTGCGGCTGCTGCTATCCGGGGGTTCTCCGCCGGGCCGGGCGCCGGCGCGCGGCCCGCCGCCCTGGCTAGGCCAGGTCGAACTCGCCGTCCTGAACGCCGGCCGTGAACGCCGCCACTCGTCGGGCGTGAAGATCAGCACCGGCCCCTCGGGCTCGCGGCTGTCGCGCATGGCGATGACCTGCTCGCTGCCCTCCTTGGAGCCGGGAACAAAGGCGATCTCCACGCTGGCCTCGTCGGCCTCGCCCGTGCTGGCGCCTGCGCCAGTCGGCGCTGGTGAGATCCATCCCTGGCTATCCTTCCCGCGCGATTCCCGGTGCCAGCTGGCGCCGGATGGGCTTCAGTATCCCGCCTGCGGTGGCTCCAGTCGGACCGCTCCTGCAATCTCACGCGATCTCGCGGCGGTCGCCCGGAGCCACCATCCGCCGCGGCCGGACGGCCATGCCGGCCGGGCCAGTGCGGCCGGGGCCAGACCGGCCCGGATTGGCGGCGCTAGCGCGGCAGCCAGCGGAGCGAAGACCGAGATGGCTACCGCCATGGTCACCGGCACCTGGGCGGGCAGCTGCCTGATCCGCCCGGCCAGCGCAGCCGGATCGGCATGCCAGGCGCTGGGGCCCATGGCAACGGCGGCGGCCACGCCCGAGTGGTCCAGCTGCAGGCTCGCCTCGTACTCGTGGCGCTCCTGCCGGGCGAAGCAGCCGCCGAGGGTGGCCGCCAGCCGCTCGTCCTTGCGCGGGTCGACGCTAGCAGGCCGAGCGGCCCGGCCAGCTCGCCCAGGTGCCCGGCGCCGGGGGTGACGACCAGCAGCCGGCCTCGCGGGCTGAGGATGCGGCGCAGCTCGGACCGGAGCGCGGCGCAAACACGTTGACCACCACGGCGGCCGCGCCGTCGGCGACCGGCAGGCGGCGCCAGGCATCAGCCGCGACGGCGCCGATGCGCGGGTGCGCGCGGGCGGCGCGGCGCAGCGCGAACTTGGAGACGTCCAGGGCCAGCCCGGCCCGGCCCGGCAGCTGGCCAAGCACCGCAGCCAGGTAGTAGCCGGGGCCCGCGCCGACGTCGGCGGCGCAGCCCGGCACGCCGGTCCCGCGGCCGCGGCGGCCAGCCGCGGCCAGCTCCGCGGCCAGCCCGCGCATAGTGGCCGCCGTCCAGGAAACGCGCCCGGGCGGCCACCATCGCGGCGGTGTCACCCGCGGGCGGGCGGCTGCCCGGCGGCAGCAGGCTGACATAGCCCTGCCGGGCGACGTCGAAGGCATGGCCGGCCGGGCAGCGCAGCGCCGTGCCCGCGCCGGCCTGCAGGGTCGCCTGGCACTGCGGGCACTGCAGGCAGCGCAGGACGTCGTCCAGCATGTCGGTCAGCTCCGGCGGGCTGCGCGAGCGCGCGGCCGGCTAGGACGCCAGCCAGGCGCGCATCCGGGCCTCGCACTGCTCGATCTGCGCCAGCGCCACGTGCTCGTGCCGCGCGTGCGCGACCAGCGGGTCACCCGGCCCGTAGTTGACCGCGGGGATCCCCAGGGCGTCGAACCGGGCCACGTCGGTCCAGCCGAACTTGGCCCGCGGCGTGCCGCCCATCGCCGCCGCGAACGACGGCTGCCGCCGGGCGGTCCAGGCCCGGCCGGGCCCCGCTCGCGGCGTCGGCGACACGCGACCTCCCAGCCGGCGAACACCTCCCGCAGGTGCGTCGGCCGCCTGGCCGGCGTCCGCGGTCGGGCGCGAACCGGTAGTTGACGGTCACGACGCACTCGTCAGGGATCACGTTGCCGGCCACGCCGCCGCTGATCCCGACGGCGTTCAGGCCCTCGTGGTAGCTGCAGCCCGTCGACCTCCGGCTGCCGCGGCTCGGTAGCCGCGCAGCACGTCCAGGACCGCGCCGGCGTCGTGGATGGCGTTGCGGCCCATCCAGCTGCGGGCGCTGTGCGCCCGCTCCCCGGCCGCGCGATCTCGGCCCGCATGGTGCCCTGGCAGCCGCCCTCGACCAGGCCGCCGGTGGGCTCCATCAGCACGGCGAAGTCGGCGGCCAGCAGGTCGGGGCGATTGCGGCTGAGCCGGAGCAGGCCGTTGCGCTCGGCCTCGACCTCCTCGCAGTCATAGAACACATACGTCACATCCCGCGACGGCTCGGGCAGCCCGGCGGCCAGCCGCAGCGCGACGGCAACGCCGCCGACTTCATGTCGCAGCTGCCCAGGCCGTACAGGACCGGGCCGGTCCCGTCGGGGCCTGGCTCCAGCCGGGATGGCAGGTTGCCCGCCTCGCGGCACGGTGTCGATATGCCCGGCGATGGCCACCCGCTCGGCCCGGCCCAGTTCCGTCCTGGCCACCAGGGCGTTGCCGTCCCGGTGCACGGTCAGGTGCGGCAGCCCGGCCAGGGCCCCGGCGATCAGGTCGGCCAGCGGCTGCTCGGCGCCGCTGACCGATGGCACGTCGACCGAGCTGGGCCGTCAGCTCCGCCGCAGTCACGTCAAGATCAAGCTTCATCCGCCGCAGCATAGCCCGGCCCCGGCGGCCCGGCCGGGCCGTGCGCGGGCCGGCGCGCACCGGGCGGCCGGGCAGGCCAGCGCGGCACCGGGCCGGAGATCCTGATAATTTCCCAGTTCACCAATGCCGAGCCGGCGACGCCGCACACGGCAGGGACGAGGCGCCATGTTCCACGTGGATTCCGAGGTCGGGCGGCTGCGCCAGGTCATCCTGCACCGGCCCGACCTGGAGCTCAAGCGACTGACCCCGGACAACGCCGCCGACCTGCTCTTCGACGACCTGCTGTGGGTCAGCGAGGCGCAGGCCGAGCACGACGCGTTCGCCGAGGCGCTGCGCCAGCGCGAGCGTGACCGTGCATTACTACGGCGAGCTGCTGGCGCAGACCCTGGACATCGGCGCAGCCCGCGACTACGTGCTGGAGCAAGGTCCTGGACCCGCGCGGGCACGGCCCGCTGGCGGTCGACACCCTGCGCGCCACACTGGCCGGGCTGGACTCCGACGCCCTGGCCAGGTTCCTGATCGGCGGCATCACCAAGCGGGAGTTCCTGGAGCTGGGCTCGGCGCCGCGCAGCATCGCGTTCCACTCCCTGGACATCGACAGCTTCGTGCTCGCTCCGCTGCCCAACCTGCTCTACCAGCGCGACACCTCGTGCTGGATCTACGGCGGGGTGTCGATCAATGCCATGCGCCGCCGGGCCCGGATGCGCGAGACCATCAGCGACGAGGCCATGTACCGCTGGCATCCGATGTTCGCCGCGGAGCGGTTCGAGGTCTGGTATCACGGCGCGGATGCTGCCCCGGCCACCATCGAGGGCGGCGACGTCCTGGTGCTCGGCAACGGGTCGGTCCTGGTCGGGATGAGCGAGCGGACACAGCCGCCCGCGGTGGAGATGCTGGCCCACCGGCTGTTCTCGGCCGGCGCCGCGGAGCGCGTGCTGGCCGTCGACATGCCCAAGGCGCGCGCCTTCATGCACCTGGACACCGTGCTGACCATGGCTGACTACGGGGTCTTCATGAAGTACGCCGGGATGGGGATGCTGCCGTCCTACACGATCGAGCCGGGCATCAGCGCCCGTGAGCTCAAGGTCACCGATCACCCGCCGGAGCAGATGCACGACGCGATCGCGGCTGCCCTGGGCCGGCCGGAGATCACCGTGCTCACCGCCACCCAGGATGTGCGCTCGGCCAAGCGCGAGCAGTGGGATGACGGGTGCAACGTGCTCGCCCTGGCGCCGGGCGTGGTGGTGGCCTACGAGCGGAACGTGACCACGAACACCTTCCTGCGCGAGCATGGCCTGGAGGTCATCACGATCCGCGGCAGCGAGCTGGGCCGGGGCCGGGGCGGCCCGCGGTGCATGACCTGCCCCGTGGAGCGCGACGCCTGACGGCGGGCCCAGCTGACGGGCCTGGCTGGCGGGCGGGCTGGCGGGCTCAGCCTGCGGGCTCGGCCGTCGCGCTGCCGCCTGCGTGCCGGGACAGCGGCCGGGCGGCTGCGGTCAGCGCGGCCAGGATGACCGCCACCGACGGGCGCCGGACGCCCGACTCGCGGGCCACCGCGTAGACGTGCCGGGCCGGGCTGCGGCCGGGCAGCTCGCGCACCGCCACCCGGCCCTCCCCGGCCGCCAGCGTCAGCCGGGGCAGCACGGCGATGCCGATGCCACGCGCGACCAGGCTGAGGATCGTGGCCAGTCCCTCGAACTCCGACGGCGCCGACGTGGCCCCGCCCGCGCCGGCCAGTACCCGGTCCACGGCCCGCCGGGACGGCTCGCCCGCGGGCGGGGCCAGCCACGGCTCGTCGCGCAGCCGCCGCAGTGCCACCGGCTGCGACAGATCGGCCGCCCAGTGCCGCCGCGGTACCACCAGGACCAGCGGATCGCGCACCAGCGGGGAGAAGCGCAGCCCGCCCGCGGGAGCCGACGGCGGGCTGCCCGTCCAGTCATCCACCAGGGCGACATCCAGCTGCCCGGCCCGGACCTGGCGCATGCCCTCGCTGCCCGGCATCTGGCGCAGCAGCAGGCTCAGGCCAGGATGAGCCCGGACGGTGCTGGTCAGCGCGGGGGCGAAGGCCACCGCGGCGGTCGGGAACGCGGAGATGGTCACCCGGCCCACCGGCTCGCGGTCCGACAGGTCCGCCTCCGCGGCCTCGATCAGGGTCAGGATCTCGCCGGCGCGCGCCGCCAGCCGCCGCCCGGCGTCGGTCAGCTCGGCGGATCGGGCACTGCGGTCCAGCAGCGCCGCGCCTGCCTCCCGCTCCAGCGCGGCGAGCTGCTGAGACACCGCCGACGGGGTGTAGCCGAGGGCCGCTGCGGTGGCGGCGATGGTGCCGCGCTCGGCGAACTCGCGGAGCAGCCGGAGGCGGTGAGCATCAAGCATAAGCCCAGCTTATTCTCTGCCTCAGATTTGCTGCGCTTGCCCTGATGCTTAACTGCGTACATCCTGGTCAGAGCCCTTGCAAGGCTGCCAGATCACGTCGAAGCGTCCGCTGACGACGCGCGCACCCCCACCCCGCAGCTAGGAGTTCCCGCATGCCCTGGGCCGGGCCTGTCACCCCGATCGCACCTCCAGTCACCCCGATCGCACCTCCCGCACCCCTGTCGGCGCGCCGCGCCGGCGTCCCCGTCTCCGCCACCCTCGCGGCCAACGAGATCCTGGCCAGCCGCCGGCTGCTCGGCCAGCCCGTCCTGCCGCTGGCCTTCGGCGAGGCCGGGATCCCCGTGCACCCCCTGCTCCAGGCGGAACTGGCCGCGGCCGCCTGCCACGGCGGCTACGGGCCAGTGGCCGGCCTCCCGGCTCTGCGCGCCGCGGTCGCCGGCTACTGGACTCGCCGCGGCCTGCCCACCAGCCCGGACGCCGTCGTCGCCGGACCGGGCAGCAAGCCGCTGCTGTTCGCCGTGCTGCTGGCCATCGGCACCGACGTGGCCGTGCCCCGGCCCAGCTGGGTCAGCTACGCGGCCCAGGCCCGGCTGGCCGGGCTCGAAGCCCGCTTCGTCCCGGCCGCGCCGGGCGAGGGCGGCGTGTGCGATCCCGGCGCCCTGGAGGAGGCCGTGCTGGCCGCCGCGCGGGCCGGCCGCCCCATCCGCTCCGTCGTCGCGACCCTGCCCGACAATCCGACCGGGACGCTGGCCAGCCCGCAGGCCGTCCGCGAGCTGTGCGCGGTGGCCGAGCGGCACGACCTGATCATCATCTCCGACGAGATCTACCGCGACCTGGTGCATGACCCCGCCACCCCGTTCCTGAGCCCGGCCGCCGTCGCGCCCGGCCGCACCGTGGTGACCACGGCACTGAGCAAGAGCCTGGCCCTGGGCGGCTGGCGGATCGGCGCCGCCCGGCTCCCCGACGGCCCGCTCGGCGAGTCCATCACCGAGCGCCTGCGCGGCGTGGGCAGCGAGATCTGGTCGGCCCCCGCCGTGCCGGTCCAGCACGCCGCGGCTGTCGGCTTCAGCGAGCCGCCGGAACTCGCGCAGCGAGTCGCCCGGAGCCGGTCGCTGCATGCCGCGGTGGCCCGGGCCATCGCCGGCCGGTGCGCGGCGGCCGGGCTGAGCGTGCCGCCGCCGCAGGCTGCGTTCTACGTGTACCCGGACTTCGCGCCCTGGCGTGAGCCGCTGGCCCGGCGCGGCATCAGCACCGGCGAGGAGCTGTCCCGGCACCTGGTCGAGCGATACGGCGCCGGGTCCCTGCCCGCCAGCGCGTTCGGGGAGGAGCCGGAGGCGCTGCGGCTGCGGCTGGCCACCGGCCTGCTGTACGGGGACACCGACGAGCAGCGGCAGGCCGCGCTGGCAGTCAGCGGACCCGCTGCGCGCTGCCGTGGATCGCGGCCGCGCTGACGGCGTTCGAGGACATGCTGGGCGACCTGAGCCCCTGAACCTGAGCCGTCCGCGGACGCGCCGGCCGGGCCGGGCCAGGCGTCACCCCGGCCGGCCGAACTGCCCCGCGGACCCCCGCGGGGGCTGGCCCTGCTCAGCTCCCGCGGGCCCGCGACGGCCGGCCGCACCCCGGCCTGGCCGGGCACCCGGCGCTAGAAGGGCAGCAGGTCAGGCCGCTTGGCGGTCATCGCATCGCCGCTGGAGGCGCCGGTGACGCGGCGCCGGACCCACGGGGCGGCATAGGCCCGGGCCCACTGCGCGTCGGCCCGCCGCTGCGCGAGCCAGCGGCCGGCGGGCGGCGCCGGAACCGGCGCCCGCCAGTCGCCCCCGGCGGGCACGCCGAGCACCTCGCAGACCCGCAGCGCCACCCGCCGGTGCCCCTCCGGGCCCAGGTGCAGCCGGTCCTCGCACCACATCGCCGGATCGCGCAGGACCTTCATGGCCCACAGGTCAGCCAGCAGGCAGTCATAGCGGGCCGCGATGATGCGCAGGTGCGCGTTGTAGGCCGCCACCTTGCCGCGGATCAGCCGGATCAGCGGGAACACGGCGGGATTGAAGCCGGTGAACACCAGGACCCGGCCGGCCGCCGCGGTGAGCTCCGCGACCGCATCAGCGAACGGCTGGGCCAGCGCATCCGGGTCGGAACCGGGCCGCAGCAGGTCGTTACCGCCGGCCGCAATGCTGACCAGGCCGGGCCGCATGGCGACCGCGGCAGGCACCTGCTCACCGATCACCTCGCCCAGCAGCTTGCCGCGGACGGCGAGATTGGCATAACGCAGGCCGGGGTCACTGCTGGCCAGCCGCTCGGCCACCCGGTCGGCCCAGCCCCGGCAGCCGCCGTCGGCCCGCGGGTCCCCGACGCCCTCACTGAAGCTGTCCCCCAGGGCCACGAAGCTGCGCACCGCCCGGCCCGGCGACTCCCCCACCTTGTCCAGCACCTCCCGGGGCCGCCCGGCTCGGCAGCCCCGGCGGCGGACAGATCACGCAATTCCGCCTTCGAGGGTAACCCGGCGCGCGCGGGCTACCGGAGCCGGCTGCCCGTGCGCGCGGCGGACCGGGCCCGGCCCGCGCGGGGCCGGCCGGCGCGGTGGCTGACCGGTCCGGACCGCGCGGCGGGGCGGGCGTGCCCGGTGACCGCCGGGAGGCCGGCCGTCGTCGCGGCATAGTCCACCGGCGGCCCGGTCACCAGCGGCTGACGCGGCGACGGCACGCTCAGCGCGCCCGCCGCGGCGAGCTCGCCGGCCGCCGCGGCGGCGCCGGGCGCGAACGCGGCCCGGGGCAGCGGCACGGGGCCGGGCTGCAGAGCGGGCACGAGCCGGCCGGGGGTGGCCGGCTGCGGCCGGGCCTCGTCGTGCCGCCGGGTCTTCTCCCAGCCGTGCGCCCCGGTGATCAGCCGGTAGACCGCGCGCCAGCAGGCGGCGTAGGTGACGTAGTTGCCCAGCAGCAGCAGGTGCCCGATGAAGAAGGCGCGCACGTAGCCGACCTTGCGCTCCTGCCGCCCGTACAGGAAGCCGGCCATGTAGATGGGCAGGCAGGACAGCGTGTACCAGAAGACCAGCGTGGCGATCTTCTGCGTCAGGCTCGCTCCGAGGCCAGGGCTGGAGACCCAGCCCAGCACCCACAGCAGCATGATCAGCAGGTTGTAGTTGAAGATGATCGACCACGGCAGCACCAGCGCCCACGGCACCATCAGGTAGACGGTCAGCTCGAGCATGGCCAGGTGCGATAGCTGCCGCGAGGTCCACAGCTCACGCAGCCAGCGCACCGCCTGCATGTGCCCCTGGTACCAGCGGGTGCGCTGGTTGACCAGCGCGCGCAGGCTGTCGACACCCTGCTGAGAGACATAGGCCGCGGGCGAGGAGGTCAGCCGCCAGCCCTTGGCCGCCAGGGCCAGCGACAAGTCCAGGTCCTCGGTGAGCTGGGCCTGCCACGGGGCCGGGCCCATCTCCAGCAGCGCCGCCAGCCGGGTGAACTGCCCGTTGCCGCCGAGGCTGACCGTGCCCGACGCGATCCGGCCGAGCTGGGCGACGGCGCACACGCCCCAGAACTCCAGGTCCTGCATGATCGTCAGCAGCGAGTGCCGGTTGCGGATCTGCACCGGCAGCTGGACCCCGCCGACCTGCTGGTCGGTGAACAGCGGCAGCACCGCGTCCAGGGCCCCCGGTGACAGCCGCCCGTCGGCGTCCATCACGCAGACCGTGATCCGCGAGGCCGAGATGCCGCGCAGCCCGGAGTCGTGCAGCACCCGCGCGAAGCCCGCGTTCAGCGCCGGGCCCTTGCCCAGCTGGGCGTCGGGCAGCTCGCGGCGAACGACCATCACCCGGTCGGCGTCGACCGCCGCGGCCAGCTCGCCGGTCCGGTCGTCGGAGGCATCGTCGACCACCACGACCAGGGCACGGGAGTCGGCCAGCAGGCTGCGCACCGTGTCCCCGATGACGAGTTCCTCGTTCATGCACGGCACGATGAAGTAGACGACGCAGTCCTGCGGCGAGACCACCACGCTGGCCCGGGCGGGCGGCTCATCGGCGGTGTCCAGGCGGGTGCGCAGCCGGCCCAGCCGGGCGGTCACCGAGGCGGCCAGCTCCTCAGCCGGCCCGGACCTGGCCCGGCCGCGGATCCGGGCGCCTGCCCTGACCCCGAGGCGGGCCAGCAGCCCAGGCCGGCCCCGGCCCGCCGGCCGCTGCGCCCGCGCGGCCTTACGGGCCCGGCGCATGATCCGCAGGCCAGCGCCGACAGTAGCGACGTAATACGTTAGCCCGAGCGAAACAAGAAACAATTCCAGGGCGCCTGCTAGCACCGGTTACTCCCTTGCCTGACCGATCCGGAAACTAAATCGCTGAAGGCCCGCCCGGAAATCCGGCGGGGCCTCGCTATCTCCTGGACCGGGAGAAATGAGCAACCCGCAGAAATAGCAGGCCCCCGATAATAAGTGCCCCCGCGAGCAAGCCGAAACCGATCATGTTAAAACCGGTAATCGGAAGAATTCCAATTGGCGGTGGATACACAGCTGACCCCCGTACGCTGCTGATGCTGGACCAAGACTAACGACGCGAGGATGGCAGTCCAGCAGCGCGCAGCGCGCGCCGCCGATATTCTCTCGATAGTTACTGAGCCCCGGCAACGAGAGAGCACTTGATGAGCCAGAATGGCAATTCAGGACAGATTGCGGTCGTGGTCGGCACTCGCCCTGAGATTGTCAAGCTTGCGCCGCTTGTCCGCTTACTGGATTCCGATGCCACCCTGATCCATACCTGCCAGCATGAGGACGAGAAATTGTCCGGCGTGTTCCTGGCCGCGGCCGGGCTGACCCAGGCCCGCGCCTTATCGGGGATCTGCGGCCAGCCCCGGCACGCGCAGGTTGGCCGGATCATCGAGCAGCTCGGCGGGCTGCTGGACGCGGCGCGGCCGGCCGCCGTCGTCGTGCAGGGCGACACCAACACGGCCTCGGCCAGCGCCCAGGCGGCCAGCTACGCCGGCCTGCCCGTCATCCACGTGGAGGCCGGGCTGCGGTCCTTCGACCGGGCCATGCCCGAGGAGATCAACCGGTGCGTGGCCGGGGTGCTCGCTGACCTGCACTGCGCGCCGACCCGGCAGGCCGTGGCCAACCTGCGGGCGGAAGGCGTGCCCGCCGCGCGCATCGCGCTGACCGGCAACACGATCGTGGAGGCGACCCGGCAGATGCTGCCGGCGGCCGAGACGGCCCGGCAGATCGCCGCCGGGCTGGGCGTCGAGCCAGATGGCTACGTGCTGGCCACCATCCACCGGCCGGAGAACACCGACGACCCGGCGCGGCTGGAGGCCATCCTCGGCGAGCTCAGCAAGCTCGGCCTGCCTGTCCTGCTGCCGCTGCACCCGCGGACCCGCAAGGCCGCGCTGGCCCACGGCCTCAGCGCGGCGCTGGACCGGCTGCGGGTGATCCCGCCCGCCGATCACCGGACGTTCCTGGGGCTGGCCAGCCTGGCCCGGCTGCTGGTGTCCGACTCCGGCGGCGTCCAGGAGGAGTGCACCGTGCTCAAGCGGCCGCTGATCGTGGTGCGTAACTCGACTGAGCGGCCCGAGTCGGTCACAGCCGGGTTCGCTCACCTGGTCCAGCCCGGCCCCGCGATCGGCGAGCTGGGCCGGGAGCTGATCAGCGATGCCGGGCTGGCCGCCCGGCTGGCGGCCATCGAGTGCCCGTTCGGGGACGGGCTGGCTAGTGAGCGGATCGCCGCGCGCGCCCGGGAGTTCCTCGCCTGACCGCGATCAGCACGTACATCACCAGCGTGGCCGAGCCGCCGACGATCGTGATGAGCGAGCCGACCAGGGTGTGCCCCCAGTAAAAGCCGCCGTTGAACCCCATGTGCAGCACGAACATGATGATGGCCAGGATGCGCAGCTGATTGACCACCAGCAGCATGGCAATGGCGATGGCGCAGGCGACCAGCGGCCGCATGGCCGAGGACCGGCGCCAGACCAGGAATGCGGTGGCGATCAGGAATGGCGTCATCATCAGCACGACGGTGCAGGCCGGGGTGATCTCCAGGCCCATCTCATGATGCGGCGCCACGGTGAACCAGAAGGTCGGCGTCTGCGGGATCGGGCCGGCCGGCATCGAGGTCACGAACGCCACGACATGGCTGGCCAGCGTCGCCTCGAAGCCGCGGAGCAGGAAATTCTCCTTGACGGCGGTGGCGGCCAGCAGGACGCACGAGAGGCAGGCGGCCAGCCGCCCGATGGTGGCCGCCTGGGAGGCCGCCCCGCGGCGGGCGCCGCGGTGCCCGCCGCGGCTGCGCGGCGCGGCCCGGCCGGCCCGGCGCGGCAGGGCGCCGGCGGTCACCGGGCCGCCGCCCGTCGTGGCGCCGGGACCTGCGGTACCGGGACCTGCGGCACCGGTCGCAGCTGGCCGGGTATCGCGGCGGTGCCGAGGGCCAGCGCGACCGCATGCGCCCGGTCGCGGGCGCCGAGCTTGCGGAAGATGGCCTTGACGTGGCTCTTCACGGTGTCCTCCGAGATGCACAGCCGGTCGGCGATGGTCTTGTTGTCCAGGCCGCCGAGCACCTCGCCGAGCACCTCGCGCTCGCGCCGGCTCAGCCCGAACTCGTCGGTCGGGTCGGTCCGCCGGCCACCGCTGCGGGACCGGCCGAGCCGCTGATCCAGCACCTGCAGGCCCGCCGAGGCCTCCTCCAGGTAGGCGACGAGATCCTCGGGCGCGGAATCCTTCAGCAGGAAGCCGTGCGCCCCGGCGGCCAGCGCCGACTGGGCCAGCAGCGGCTCGTCCCGGCTGGTCAGGATGACCACGCCGGTGGCCGGGCTGACCTGGCGGACCCACCGGCACAGCCCGATCCCGCTCTCCCCGGCGATGTCAGCGTCACAGATCATCAGGTCCGGGCGGATCCGCCGGACGAGCTGCTCACCGGCGCCGACGCTGCGCGCCGAGGCGACCAGCGAGTAGCCGGGCGCCGTCGACAGCAGGGCCCGGATCGCGAAATGCATGAGCTCGGCCTCGTCGACCACCACGGTCCGGACCAGCCTGGCCGAGAGCGGCTGGCCGCCACCCGGAGCCCGGCGAGCGAGCGTCGCCGCCCGGCCGTCTCCCGGTATCTTCTCCACCGCTTTCCCCCCGTCGGTGTCGCTGACGCCGTCAACGTATCGAAGTGAACGTCACTGAGCGTGATCTGACACCTCCTACCAGGGGGTGATTTTGCAATCTCATCTCACCCTGACGCGTGATGAGCTGCCAGGACGTCCCCGGGGGTGAGGTATGTCGCCCCTACGGTCAGCCCCAATGTAACGCTAAGTGACCGGGTCGGCCGTTCCCTGACCCGGCGGTACGAAGGGAACTACATGCGACACTCCATGAGACGGGGGCTTGTCCTGGCCGCCCTGGCGGGGACGGCCCTGGTCGCCACCGCGCCAGCGGCGTTCGCCCAGACGACCAGCCCGGAGGCGTTCGGCATCGAGGGCACCGGCCTGCTGGCGCATCGCGCCGACGCCGGACGCCACCCTGGCCACACCCGAACCCGGCCAACGTGGCCATCGGTCGGCATTCCGCTGATCCTGAACGCCGGCGACGCTGACGCGCCGCGTTACCACCAACTCGGCGACCGCCACCGTCGGCGGCCTGAACAGCACCGGCATCATGACGCCGCTGCTCGGGCATCGTCGCGGCTACGGCCGTCACGTCGTCCTGCCTGGTGAACGCGGACGGCTCGTTTCGTCGGAGTACGACGCATCGATCGGCAGCCTGACCATCGGCGCGCACGACTCTGCCGCCGGGCGCGATCGCGCCGAACACCCCGTTCCTGACCATCCCGGGCGTCGCGACCATCATCCTGAACCAGCAGGTCGCCGGGCCGATCACCGGGTCGCAGACGGTGAACGCGATCCACATCGCACTGCTGGGCGCAGCGGCGAGGAGCATCAACATCGCGTCCTCCACCTGCGGCCCGTTCTCGGCCGACACGCCAGTTGCGTCGGGTAAGGGCCTGGCCCTCGGCCTGGGTCTGCTGGGCTCGGTGGGCGTGGGCTACGGCGCCATCTACACCCGCCGTCGCCGGGCTTCGTCGGTTCTCTAGCTGGACCCCCGGCTAGCCGCAGTGGCTGGCCGACACGAAGAGGCGGGGCTGCATGCTCGGGGGGTGCAGCCCCGCTTTCGTGCGTCCGGGGCCGGCGGCGGCTGATCCCGGGGAGTGAATCCGCACCGCGCGCTCACCCGGCCGGGTGAGCATGCGGTGCAATCTCACGCGCTGACGGTGGGAGCCGAGCGTACCGCCACCGCGTGCAGGAGACGATCGTGCCGCACCCACTCGCCAGCAGGCCCGTCCGGCGCGGGCTGGCCCTGGCCGCGCTAGCCACGGCCGCGTCCGTCGCGCTCGCACCCTGGTTCCCGTCGCCTCGGGCAAGGGCCTGCTACTCGGCCTCGGCCTGGCTGGCTCGGTCGGCGTGGGCTACGGCGCCATCTACACCCGCCGCCGGAGCTGACCGCCGACCGCCCGCGCGCTGGCCTAGGCTGGCCGTCATGAGCGAGCAGGCCGGCCGGGTGCGACAGGTCAGCAGGGCATGAGCGGCGGCGTGAGCTACCCGCGGCCGGCGGTGCCGGCCTTCCTGTTCGACCTGGACGGCACGCTCATCGACAGCGTCTACCAGCACGTGATCGCCTGGCGGGAGGCGCTGTCCGGGGCCGGCATCGACCTGTCGGTGTGGCGCATTCACCGGCGGATCGGGATGAGCGGCGGGCTGTTCATGGCCGCGCTGATCCGCGAGACGGGCATCCGGCTGTCGGCGGCCGACGCGGACTCCCTGCAGGCCGCCCACGCCCGTGAGTACCTGAAGCTGGCCGACTCGGTCCGGCCGCTGCCGGGCGCGGCCGAGCTGCTGGCCACGCTGACCGCCCGCGGCGTGCGCTGGGCCATCGCCACCAGCGGCCGGCGCGCGACCGCCCAGCACGCACTGGACCTGCTGGGCCTGCCCCCGGACGCGCCGATGATCACCCGCGACGTGGTGGCGCACGCCAAGCCCGACCCGGACCTGTTCCTGGCCGCCGCCGCGCTGCTGGAGGTCGCCCCGGGCGACTGCTACGTGGTCGGCGACAGCGTCTGGGACCTGCTGGCGGCCCGCCGCGCCGGGTCTATCGGCGTCGGCCTGATGTCGGGCGGCTACGGCCGCGAGGAATTGGAGCGGGCGGGCGCCTACCGGGTGTACTCCGACCCGGCCGACCTGCTGGCCCGGGCCGACGAGCTCGGCGTGCGCGACCCGGACATCTACGGCTGACCGCTGAGCTACGGCTCGCATACTCGGCCTCGCCGCCGGTCCATGCGGGTATCACACGCCGCATGCGCCGCGCGCCGCTAGCGCGTTGTTAGCCTGCGCCCGCGCCTACCTGGCCGGCACCGCGCATGGGCCTCGTTAGGAGTTCCCGCGGCCCCGCATGGATCGTGCAAGGGCCGGCATCTGGCCAGGTCAGCTGGAGTTCTATTGCTCCGTTAACGGTGTGTGCAGCCTAGGAGGGCTCCATGCTCGACCTGGCTTACATCGGCCTGACGATCGTCGTTTTCGTCGTGCTCTACCTCCTGGTGAAGGGGGTTGAGCGCTTTGAGCGCTGAGAACCTGATCGGCCTGATCGCCGGCATCCTGCTGATCATCTACCTATTCGTCGCTCTCGTCCTGCCTGAGAGGTTCTGATGAGTACCGCTCTCGCGGCGTGGCTGCAGCTCGCCCTGCTGGTCGCCGCCCTGGCCGCCTGCTACGTGCCGCTGGGCAACTACATGGCGCGCATCTTCACCACCGACAAGCACTGGCGGGTGGAGCGCGGCATCTACAAGATCATCGGCGTCGACCCGGCGGCGGACCAGAAGTGGAGCAACTACCTGCGCAGCATGCTGGCCTTCTCCCTGGTCAGCGTCCTGTTCCTGTACGGCATCGAGCGGCTGCAGCACTACCTGCTGCTGTCGCTGGGCATGGCCAACGTCCCGCCCGCGCTGGCCTGGAACACCGCCGCCTCGTTCGTGACCAACACGAACTGGCAGAACTACTCCGGCGAGTCGACCATGGGCTACCTGGTCCAGATGGGCGGCCTGGCGGTGCAGAACTTCCTGTCCGCCGCGGTCGGCATCGTGGTCGCGATCGCGCTGGTCCGCGGCTTCATCCGGTCCCGGACCGACAAGCTCGGGAACTTCTGGGTCGACCTGACCAGGATCACGGTCCGGCTACCTGATCCCGCTGTCCATCGTCGGCGGGATCGTCCTGATGGCGGCCGGCGTGATCGACAACTTCTCCAGCTACCACACCGTCACCACGCTGTCCGGGGCGCACCAGACGATCGTCGGCGGGCCGGTGGCCTCGCAGGAGGTCATCAAGGACGCGGGGAACAACGGCGGCGGCTTCTTCAACGCCAACTCCGCGCACCCGTTCGAGAGCCCGAACCCGTTCACCAACTGGTTCGAGATCTTCCTGCTGCTGCTGACGGCGTTCGCCTGCCCCGCACCTTCGGCAAGATGGTCAAGGACAACCGGCAGGGCTACGCGCTGCTGGCCGTCATGGTCATCATCTGGCTGGCGGCGGTCGGCGGGATCGCCTTCTTCGAGGCGCAGGGCGCCGGGCTGGCCCCGCAACTGGCCCACGGCGCGATGGAAGGCAAGAACGTCGCCTTCGGCACGCCCGGGTCCTCGCTGTTCGCCGCCTCGACGACGGTGACCTCGACCGGCTCGGTGAACTCGTTCCATGACTCGTTCACCCCGTTCGGCGGCGGGATCGCGCTGTTCGACATCGCGCTCGGCGAGATCGCCCCCGGCGGCGTCGGCGCAGGGCTGTACGGCATCCTCGTGCTGGCCATCGTCACCGTGTTCGTCGGCGGCCTGATGGTCGGCCGGACGCCGGAGTACCTCGGCAAGAAGATCCGGCCTACCGAGATGAAGTACGCGGCGCTGTACTTCCTGACCCTGCCGGTGCTCATCCTGACCGCGGCCGGGCTGTCGATCGCGATGAAGACGCCGCAGGCATCGATACTCAATCCCGGGCCGCACGGCCTGACCGAGATCATGTACGCCTTCACCTCGATGGCCAACAACAACGGCTCGGCCTTCGCGGGCCTGACCACGGCGACGACTGGTACAACACGGTCGGCGGCATCGTGATGCTGCTCGGCCGGTTCGCGCCGGAGATCTTCGCGCTCGGCCTGGCCGGCTCGCTGGCCCGGCAGCAACCGGTGCCCGCCAGCGTCGGCACGATGGAGACCCACAAGCCCCTGTTCGTCGGGATGCTCGTCGGCGTCATCCTCGTCCTGGTCGGCCTGACCTACTTCCCCGCCCTCGCGCTGGGCCCGTTCGCAGAAGGACTGCACTGAATGTCTGTGACGACGACCCCGGAGGCGCCGGACACCGCCGTCAAGGCGGGCTCTGCGACGCCGCACCGGGTCGGCGGGGGCCTGCTCGACCCCAGGATGCTCTGGAAGGCGACCCCCGACGCGTTCAAGAAGCTGGACCCGCGGGTCCAGCTCAAGAACCCGGTCATGTTCGTGGTCGAGATCGGCGCCGTGCTGACCACCTACACCGCCATCACCAAGCCGTCCATCTTCAACTGGACCATCGTGGTCTGGCTGTGGCTGACCGTGCGTCTTCGCCAACCTGGCCGAGGCGGTGGCCGAGGGCCGCGGCAAGGCCCAGGCCGAGACGCTGCGCCGGACCAAGCGGGAGACGGTGGCCCGCCGCCTGATCGACTGGCAGCACGGCCAGGCCGAGCTCCGCGAGGAGCAGGTCCCCGGCACCCAGCTCACGCTGGGCGACCACGTGGTGGTCGAGGCCGGGCGAGATCATCCCCGGCGACGGCGACGTCGTCGAGGGCGTCGCCTCGGTCGACGAGTCGGCGATCACCGGCGAGTCGGCCCCGGTGATCCGCGAGTCCGGCGGCGACCGCTCCGCGGTCACCGGCGGCACCAGGGTGCTGTCGGACCGGATCGTGGTGCAGATCACCTCCAAGCCGGGCGAGACCTTCATCGACCGGATGATCGCCCTGGTCGAGGGGGCCAAGCGGCAGAAGACGCCGAACGAGATCGCGCTGAACATCCTGCTCGCCGCGCTGACCGTCATCTTCATGCTCGCGGTGATCACGCTGCAGCCGATGGCGTTCTACTCCAAGGCGCCGCAGACGCCTGGTCGTCCTGGTCGCGCTGCTGGTCGCGCTGATCCCGACCACCATCGGCGCGCTGCTGTCGGCGATCGGCATCGCCGGCATGGACCGGCTGGTGCAGCGCAACGTGCTGGCCATGTCCGGCCGCGCGGTCGAGGCAGCCGGCGACGTGAACACGCTGCTGCTGGACAAGACCGGCACGATCACCATCGGCAACCGGCAGGCCACCGAGTTCCTGCCCGGTCGACGGCGTCGAGGCGGCCGAGCTGGCCGACGCGGCCCAGCTGTCCAGCATGGCCGACTACACCCCCGAGGGCCGGTCCATCGTCGTGCTGGCCAAGGACGCCTACGGCCTGCGCGAGCGCCACGAGGGCGAGCTGCAGGGCGCGGAGTTCGTGGAGTTCACCGCGCAGACCCGGATGAGCGGCATCGACCTGGCCGACGGCCGGCAGGTCCGCAAGGGCGCGCGGCCTCGGTCGCGCAGTGGATCCGCGACAACGGCGGCACGCCGCCGGAGAGTCTCGGGCAGATGGTCGACGCCATCTCCGGAGTCGGCGGCACCCCGCTGGTCGTGGCCGAGCGGGTGAACGGCACGGCCCGGGCGCTGGGCGTGATCTACCTCAAGGACATCGTCAAGGAGGGCATCGCCGAGCGGTTCGCCGAGATGCGCAAGATGGGCATCCGGACCGTCATGATCACCGGCGACAACCCGCTGACCGCCAAGGCCATCGCCGACGAGTCCGGCGTGGACGACTTCCTGGCCGAGGCCACGCCCGAGGACAAGATGGCCCTGATCCGGAAGGAGCAGGAGGGCGGCAAGCTCGTCGCGATGACCGGCGACGGCACCAACGACGCGCCCGGCGCTGGCCCAGGCCGACGTCGGCGTGGCCATGAACACCGGGACCTCGGCCGCCAAGGAGGCCGGGAACATGGTGGACCTGGACTCCAACCCGACCAAGCTCATCGAGATCGTGGAGATCGGCAAGCAGCTGCTCATCACCCGCGGCGCGCTGACCACCTTCTCGATCACCAACGACGTGGCCAAGTACTTCGCGATCATCCCGGCCATGTTCGAGGGCGTGATCCCCGGCCTGGCCAAGCTCAACATCCTGCACCTGCACAGCCCGGCGTCGGCGATCACCTCGGCGATCATCTTCAACGCGCTGATCATCGTCGCGCTGATCCCGCTGGCGCTGCGCGGCGTCCGCTACCGGCCGCTCGTCGGCCGCGGCGATGCTGCGCCGGAACCTGTGGATCTACGGCGTGGGCGGGCTGATCATCCCGTTCATCGGGATCAAGATCATCGACCTCATCATCCAGTTCATTCCCGGATTCAGGTGACCTGACCATGAATCGTCTTCCCGGCATCGTCCGGCAGCACCTCGCCGCGCTGCGCGGCCTGCTCCTGTTCACCGTGATCTGCGGGATCATCTACCCGGTGGTCATGTTCGGCATCGCCCAGGGGGCCTTCCACAACCAGGCCAACGGCTCGCCTGGTCAGCTACCACGGACGAGTGGTCGGCTCCAGCCTGCTGTGCCAGGAGTTCGTGGACGGCAAGGGCAACCCGCTGCCGCAGTACTTCCAGCCGCGCCCGTCCAACGCGACGAGCGGGGACAAGACCGACTACGGCTGCGACCCCGGCTTCTCCGCCGCGTCCAACCTGGGGCCGAACAACCCGGAGCTGGTCCAGCTGATCAAGCAGCGGCAGAAGCAGATCGCGGCGTTCGACCACGTGCAGATCTCGGCCATCCCGCCGGACGCGGTGACGGCGTCGGCCTCCGGCCTGGACCCCTACATCTCGCCGCAGAACGCGGCCATCCAGGTGAACCGGGTGGCGGCCGAGCCGGCACATCAGCCCGGCGCGGTCAGGGCGCTGGTCCAGGCAGACACCCAGGGCCGCACGCTGGGCTTCCTCGGGCGAGCCGCGGGTCAACGTGCTCACGCTGAACATCGCGCTCGATGAAAAGTACCCGGCCTGATCGCGGGGACGGCGGCCATGGCGGCTTACCGGCGGCTGCCGGTGCGGAGCAGCAGATGAGCGGGCGCGGGCGGACCGGGAATCCGCCCGTGCCCGTGCCCGCGTCCGGGCCGGCGGTGCCGGGCGGCGCCGCCCGGCCCAGGGCCGCCGGACCGGAGTCGCGCGGCGACCGGCGCCGCGGTCCTGATCGTGGAGGACGAGCCCGCGCTGCTGCGAGCGCTGCGGATCGACCTGCGGGCCCGCGGCTACGAGGTGCTGACCGCCGTCACCGGCCGGGACGCCCTCAGCCAGGCCGCCGAGCAGCCGCCGGACGCCGTGCTGCTCGATCTCGGGCTGCCCGACCTGGACGGGACCAGCGTCATCCGGCAGCTGCGCAGCTGGTCCGCGGTGCCGGTCATCGTGCTGTCCGGGCGGACCGGCGTGCAGGACAAGATCGGCGCCCTGGACGCGGGCGCCGACGACTACGTCACCAAGCCGTTCGCCATGGACGAGCTGCTGGCCCGGCTGCGGGCGGCGCTGCGCCGCGAGGACAGCGGCCGGCCGGCACCGTGGTCACGATCGGCCGCTGCGAGATCGACCTGGCCGCCCGCACGGTTACGCGCCGGGCAGGCCGACGCGGCGCCGGAGCGGCCGGCGGCCGGTGCACCTGACCCCGACCGAGTGGCGGCTGCTGGAGATCCTGCTGCGCTCCCCCGGCCAGCTGGTCAGCTCGGCCCGGCTGCTGACCGAGGTCTGGGGCGCCGGGCACGAGCGCCACACCCACTACCTGCGCTTTCACATGGCCGGGCTGCGCCGCAAGCTGGAGGACGACCCGCCGCGGCCGCGGCACCTGCTGACCGAGCCCGGCATGGGCTACCGGTACCAGCCATGACCACGTGATCTATCGTCAGCTAGAGCGGGCCGGCCTGGCGCGCAGGCCATCCCGGCCCGTGCCAGCCGACGCCGCAGGCCCGTAGAGGAAACTCGTGAGCAGCAGTACATACCCGGACGCCCCGGACATCGCAGGCGACTCGCGCCCCGCGGGCGCGACCCCGCGCGGCGAGCTGCGGATCTACCTCGGCTCGGCGGCCGGGGTCGGCAAGACCTTCGCCATGCTCAGCGAGGGTCACCGGCGGGCCGAGCGCGGCACCGACGTGGTCATCGCCTTCGTCGAGACGCACGGCCGGCCGCAGACCGAGGCCCAGATCGGCGACCTGGAGGTCATCCCCCGGGCCCGGCTGGCCTACCGCGGCACCTTCTTCGAGGAGATGGACCTGGCCGCCGTGCTCGCCCGGCGGCCCGGAGGTCGCGCTGGTCGACGAGTTCGCGCACACCAACGTGCCGGGCAGCGCGCAACGAGAAGCGCTGGCAGGACGTCGAGCAGCTGCTCGCCGCCGGCATCGACGTCATCTCCAACGTCAACATCCAGCACCTGGAATCGCTCAACGACGTGGTCGAGAAGATCACCGGCGTGCCGCAGCGCGAGACCGTGCCCGACGCCGTGGTCCGGGCGGCAGACCAGGTCGAGCTGGTCGACATGACGCCCGAGGCGCTGCGCCGCCGGATGGCGCACGGCAACATCTACCGCGCCGAGAAGATCGACGCGGCGCTGACGCACTACTTCCGGATCGGCAACCTGACCGCGCTGCGCGAGCTGGCGCTGCTGTGGCTGGCCGACAAGGTCGACGAGGGGCTGCAGCGCTACCGGGCCGCGCACGACATCCACGGCACCTGGGAAGCACGGGAGCGGGTGGTCGTCGCGCTGACCGGCGGCCCGGAGGGCGAGACGCTGATCCGGCGGGCGGCCCGGATCGCCGCCCGGTCGTCCGGCGGCGACCTGCTGGCCGTGCACGTGACCCGCTCGGACGGCCTGACCGGGGCCAGACCCGGCCGCGCTGGCCGCCCAGCGCCAGCTGGCCGAGTCGCTGGGCGGCACCTATCACCAGGTCGTCGGGCGAGAACGTGTCCGAGGCGCTGCTGACCTTCGCCCGCGCCGAGAACGCGACCCAGCTGGTGCTCGGGCGCCAGCCGCCGCGAGCTGGCTGTCGTCGCTGCTGACCGGACCCGGCGTCAGCATGCGCACGATCCGCGAGTCCGGCGACATCGACGTGCACATCGTCACCCACTCCCAGATGGGCCGCGGCCGGGGGCTGCCGCGCCGCCGACGGCGGCCTGCCGCTGCGGCGCCGGCTGCTGGGCTACGCTGCTGGCCGCCGTGCTGGCGCCGCGTGCTGACGCTCGTGCTCACCGCAGCTGCGCGCCGAGGTCAACCTGACCAGCGACGTCCTGCTGTTCCTGGTCGCGGTGATCTCGGTCGCCCTGGTCGGCGGGTTCATCCCCGCGGTGCTGGCGGCCATCGCCGGGTCGCTGCTGCTGAACTACTACTTCACGCCGCCCATCCACCTGTTCACCATCGCGAGGCCAACAACGTCCTGGCGCTGGTCATCTTCGTCGCGGTCGGGCTGCGTGGTCAGCTCCATGGTGGACAGCGCCGCCCGGCGCTCCAAGCAGGCCGCCCGGGCCAGCGCCGAGTCCGAGCTGCTGGTCACCACGGCCGGCAGCGTGCTGCGCGGGCAGCAGGCACTCGCCGCGGTGCTGAGCCGGGTCCGGGAGGCGTTCGGGATGGACTCGGTCACGCTGCTGGAGCTCAACCGCCCCGCCCGGAGCCGGGAGCGACGAGGTGGCCGGGCGCGGGCGGCGGGCGGCGGCTGGACAGCAACCGCCCGCGGCCGGGCTCCCGGCCAGTGGACGGCCGTGGCCACGGCCGGGGACCAGCCCGTGGGCTCACCCGGCGCCGCCGATGCCGAGGTCCCGGTGACCGACCAGCTGGTGCTGGCGCTGCGCGGGCCGGCCGCTG
Organism: uncultured Actinomycetota bacterium; assembly: GCA_963780555.1. Taxonomy (GTDB): domain Bacteria; phylum Actinomycetota; class Actinomycetes; order Streptosporangiales; family Streptosporangiaceae; genus DASUBV01. Next base: position 4,604,143 of record CAWACD010000002.1, read on the forward strand.
GCCGCCACCGACCGCCGGGTGCTCGGCGCGTTCGCCGCCTACGCGGCCACCGCGCTGGAGCAGGAGCGGCTGACCGCCGAGGCCGAGGCGGCCCGGCCGATCGCCGAGGCCGACCGGATGCGCACCGCGCTGCTGGCCGCGGTCAGCCACGACCTGCGCACTCCGCTGGCCTCGGCCAAGGCCGCCGTGACCAGCCTGCGCGCGACCGACGTGCAGTGGACAGCCGACGACCGCGACGAACTGCTGGCCACCGCCGATGAGTCCCTCGACAAGCTGGCCCACCTGGTCGATAACCTGCTCGACATGAGCAGGCTGCAGGCGGGCGCGCTGGCGGTCTTCCCGCGGCCGGCCGACCTGGCCGAGATCGTGGCCCGGTCCCTGGACGACCTGGGCCCGGCCGGGCGCGCCGTCGTGGTGGCGATCCCCGAGGAGCTGCCCGAGGTCGCGGTCGACCCGGGGATCCTGGAGCGGGTCATCGCCAACCTGACGGCCAACGCGCTGCGCTACTCGCCCGCCGGGTCACCGCCCGCGCTGAGCGGCAGCGCGCTGCTGGGACCGGGTGGAGCTGCGGGTCATCGACCGCGGGCCCGGCATCCCGGCGGCGGACTGGACCGGATGTTCGTGCCGTTCCAGCGGCTGGGCGACACCGACAACACCACCGGGGTCGGCCTGGGCCTGGCCCTGTCCCGCGGCCTGACCGAGGCCATGGGCGGCACCCTGGAGCCGGAGGAGACGCCGGGCGGCGGGCTGACCATGACCCTGTCGCTGCCCGCGGCGCCCGGTCCGGTCCCGGCGGCGCCGGCGGCCGCGAGCTGACATGGCCACCAGGCATACCATCGCGGCCCGCGCCGGGACGGGGCCGGCATGACGACCGTGCTGGTCGTCGACGACGAGCCGCAGATCCTGCGCGCGCTGCGGATCAACCTGCGGGTACGGCACTACGACGTGCAGGTGGCCGCGAACGGCGCCCAGGCCCTGGAGCTGGCCGCCAAGCACCCGCCGGACCTGGTGATCCTCGACCTCGGCCTGCCCGACCTGGACGGCGTGGAGGTCATCCAGGGCCTGCGCGGCTGGACCGACGCGCCGATCATCGTGCTGTCGGGGCGGGCCGACAGCAGCGACAAGGTGGAGGCGCTGGACGCCGGCGCCGACGACTACGTCACCAAGCCGTTCAGCATGGATGAGCTGCTGGCCCGGATGCGGGCCGTCAGCCGGCGGCAGGGCGCGGACGGCGACGACCTCCCGCAGGTCCGGATCGGCGACCTGGTGGTCGACCTGGCGGCCAAGCGGGTCATCCGCGGCCCGGACGGCCCGGACGTGCGGCTGACGCCCACCGAGTGGCACCTGCTGGAGGTGCTGCTGCGCTCGCCCGGCAAGCTGCTCAGCCAGCAGCAGCTGCTGGCCGAGGTCTGGGGTCCTGGTTACAGCGACGCGACGGGCAACCTGCGCCTGTACATGGCCCAGCTGCGGCGCAAGCTGGAGCCTGACCCGGCCCGGCCGCGCTGGCTGCTGACCGAGCCCGGCATGGGCTACCGCTTCCAGCCCGACCCCGCCTGAATCCCCAACCAGCGCCGGCCCTCCGGCAAACCGCAGGTAATGCCGGGCGCCCCGGCGGCCGGTCGGACCGGGATCTCCGCTAATCTCGGCCAAATGCAGTTACTCTTGGTGATCGTACCTTTGCCCATAGTCACTTGCGGCTCTTCAGGCGCGTGCCGCCCGGCGATCGGGATGACTGTTTGACATCCTCCATCCGCCTGAAGGCGGTGGATTTCCGCGAACTGGTGACATTCCAGTCTAGCGCGAGGGCCGCCACCGCTTGGCTATCGCGGTACTGGCGGCCCTCGCCGGATGGCATCTCCCGCGCGAAGTGTCACCAGCTCGCAGAGGTTCACGGTTCAAGGCCCGGCCTTACTGCACCAGAAGGCTCCCCGCGCTGCCACCGCCTGCCCGGCGGCGGGTCCGGAAGCGGACGTCCCGATTTTACCGGCCGCACGCTCCTCCCCGCCCTGAACTGCGCGGTGTCCGCGCGAAAGGATTTCCGATGAGCTACCGGAGTTCCCTGCCGACCCGCGCCCTGGCGGCGGGCTGCCTGCTGACGGCTGGCGCGCTGCTGGCCGGTACCGCAGCCGACGCGGCGAGCGCCGGGTCGCCCGCGAACTCCCCTGGCTTAGCCGCGGCCGCCGGCGGCCGCGCCGCCCGGGCCTGGCAGCAAGTCAGCTACCGCGGGGTCCGGCTGAAGGTACCCGCGTCGTGGCCGGTGCTGAACCTGACCCGGCACCCGCGCGCCTGCCCGCGGCTGGACGTGCACGCCGTGTACCTGGGCCTGCCCGGCCCGGACCCGTCCTGCCCCGCGGGCCTGCAGGGCAAGACCGCAGCCGTCGCGCTGACGCCGGTCAGCCTGACGAGCCCGGATCTGCGGCAGGCCACCCGCCGGACCCGGATCGGCGGCCGCCCGGCGCAGACCAACACCGACGCCGCGATCACCCACACCATCATCGACATCCTGCCCGCAGCCGGCGTGGAGGTGAGCCTGTCCTACGGCAGCAGCCCGGCTCTGGTCCGGTCGATTCAGTCGACGATCACCATCACCGGACGGGGCGCGACGGCGGCGGCCGCCCCGGCCAGCATCACGCCCGCCGCGATCACGCCGGCGGCCCCGCAGTCCGGCGTGGTGAAGGGCCCCGGATTCGACACCTGCGCTGCCCCGTCGGCGGCAACGATGAAGCACTGGCTGGCCTCCCCGTACCGCTCGGTCGGGCATCTACATCGGCGGCGTCAACCGGGCCTGTGCTCAGTCCAGCCTGACGCCGGGCTGGATCCGCGCGATCCAGGCCGAGGGCTGGAATTACTTCCCGTTCTACGTCGGGCTGCAGGCCTCGTGCGCCGCAGCCTCCGGCCTGGCCAAGATCAATTCGGGCCAGGCCGCAGCCCAGGGCCGGGCCGCCGCCAACGACGCCGTGACCCAGGCCACCAGCCTGGGCATCCCGTCCGGCACGCCCATCATCTACGACATGGAGGCCTACCGGAGCGGCTGCACGCAGGCGGTGACCACGTTCTTGTCCGCCTGGGACAGCCAGCTGCATGCCCGCGGCTACGTCGCCGGGATCTACGAGTCGTTCTCCAACATCTCCGACCTGGTCAGCGCGGCCGACCAGATCACGGAGCCGGACATCATCCACTACGCCGACTGGGACGGCCACGCCACCACCAACAGCTCCTACATGCCCGCCGACATGTGGACCAGCCACCAGCGCATCCACCAGTACAAGGGCGGCCACAACGAGACCTACGGCGGCACGACGGTCAACATCGACAATGACCAGCTGGACGTCACGCTCAGCGGGACCCCGACCGGCGGCGGCGGCGGGGGCGGCAGCGCGCTGCGGCCCGCCTTCCGGATTGCTGTCGCGCTCAACGCCAACACCTCAGCAGAATGGTTCGCCCGGGCCGCGAACGGCACCGTGCGGCACAACTACCAGCACCCGATCGGGTCGGCCAGCCTGGTCGGCCACCCGGGCGGTCGGCAACTCGCCGTCCAGCCTGGCCGGCAACCCGGCTGTCGCGGCCAACGCCGACGGCACCCTGACGCTGTTCGCCCGGACCGCGCGCAGGCGCGGTCCGTGATGCCTGGCAGCAGGACGGCGCGCCCAATGACTGGCAGTGGGGCGGCTCGGCGGGCGGCGGGCGGCCACCGGGCGGCGCCACCGGCAGCCCCGGCGCGGTCCGCATGGCGGGCGGCGAGGTGGCGGTGTTCGCCACCACCGGGGGCGGCGGCCTGGCCTGGACCCGGCAGCGCTCGCCGGGCGACAACACCGGCTGGACCGCCTGGGCCAGCCTGGGCGGCAGCTGCGCCAGCACGCCCGTGCCGTTCGTGACCTCGGGGAAGAAGCTGGCGGTGTTCTGCCGGACCGCGGCCGGCGCTGGCCGTCCGGGAGCAGAGCCAGGGGCAGTGGGGCGGCTGGGCGACGATCAGCGGCGGGCCGGGGCGGCTGGCCGGGATGCCGGCCGTCGTCAGCGGCGAGAACGGCCAGACCGAGGTGTTCGCGCGGGCCAGCTCAGGCCAGCTGGCCTATGCCTGGCAGGCGGCCAGCGGCAGCGGCTGGAACTGGGGCAGTTCCCCGGCCGCGGGCACCAAGGTCAAGAACTCCCCGACCGCCGTCCCGTGGCCCGGCGGCGGCACCGGAGTCCTGGCGCAGCAGAGTAACGGGCAGCTGGGTTACGCCATCCAGGAAGGCAGCGGCGCCGCGGGGTGGGGCACCTGGACGCAGCTCAGCAGCCACATGCTGGGATCCCCCACGGCCTGGGCCAACGCAGGCGGCCAGCCCGAGGTGGCGATCCTGACCAAGCAGCTGAAGATCGCCGTCTCGACCTACGCCAACAGTCAGTGGTCCGCCTGGACCAGCCTGGGCGGCGGGTACTGAGCGGATCACCGATCTCGGATAGTTCGAAATCGGATTATCCGAGATCGGCCAGTCTAGGCCGGCCGGTGCTTTTTCGGCAGCTTGCTGACCACCGCGTCGTAGGAGGCGTCGATGGCCTCCCGGATCTCCTCGTCCGGGATGGCCCCGCCGACCTGCAGCGTGTTCCAGCCTGACCGGCCGATGTAGGCCATCACGGCAGCGTCCTGCGGGAACCGGGCGAGCCACTCATCGGCCGCCTCCCGGGTCGCGCCGCACTTCAGGCCCACCGACGGGCTGTCCGGCGACCCGGTGAAAGCGAAGATCTTGCTGCCGACCTTGGCCACGACATCGCCCTCCCACGGCTCGTCGCGCCACGCGCCCGGCTTGGCCAGGCAGTAGTCGAGCAGCTCATCCCAGGTCATCGAGCCACCCTCTCATCCCGGCGGCCGTCCTGGCGGCCCGGCCGCGGACGGTTGTTACTGAGGGTTCCAGGGCGTGGCCCCCGGCTGCAGCGGGCCGCGCTCGGCTAGGAAGGTCAGCCGGTAGCGCAGCCGGCAGTCACCACGTTGCTGGTCCCGCGGCGGATGGCCCGGTCCAGCACGCCGCCGCGCTGGTTGAACAACACCCGCAGCGTAGAACCGGTGCGGCTGCACCTCGGGGATCAGCACGACGATCTGCCGGCGATGTCTCGGTGACCTCCAGGTCGCGCAGGTAGCTGACGATGGGCGGCCCGAGCGACCGGTGCTGAGTGACCAGCGTGATCAGCGGCACGTCGGGATGCCAGTCCTGCCAGCGCTGGCGGAACAGGCGCCTGGGCCTCCTCGTCGGCTGTGGTCGGTGAAGCTGACCGTCACGGCCCGGACCTCATCGCCGAGCGACAGCGCCGCCGAGATCCCTTCCTCGACCAGCCGGGAGATGCCGCGGACCGGCACGATGACCAGCGACTCCGTCCGCTGTGGCGGGGGCGGGTGCTGACCCAGGCGCAGCACCAGGCCGATCCGCTCATAGGTGCGGTTGATCCGGTGGAACAGCAGCACCATCAGCGGGACCACGATGACCACCAGCCAGGCGCCCTCGGTGAACTTGCTGAACAGCTCGATGCCGAGCGCGACAAAGGTAAACACCGCGCCGACGCCGTTGATCGTGGCCCGCCGCTCCCAGCCGGGACCGCCGCGCTGGCGCCAGTGCCGGACCATCCCGAACTGCGACAGCGTGAACCCGACGAACACCCCGATGGCGAACAGCGGAACCAGTGCCTGAGTGTCCCCGCGGGAGGCGACCAGCAGCAGCGCCGCGGCTACCGCCAGCACCCCGATGCCGTACCGGTGCACCTGCCGGTCCGCGCGCAGGAAGAACAGGTGCGGCAGGAAGTTGTCGGTGGCCAGCAAGGACGCCAGCACCGGCAGCCCGCCGAACGAGGTGTTGGCGGCCAGCGCCAGCAGCACCGTGGTGATCATCTGCACCGCGTAGTAGATGAAGTTGTGTCCGAGCGAGGCGGCGGTCAGCTGGGCCAGCACGGTCGTGGTGGCCGTGGGCGTGGCATCGAACTTGCGGATCAGGACGGCCAGGCCGATCAGCATCGTGCCGAGCAGGATGCCCAGCCACATCTCGGTGTGCTGCGCCCGGCGCACGCCGCGGCTGGCGGAACTGGGGGACCGCGTTGGCGATGGCCTCGACGCCGGTCAGCGCGGAGCAGCCGGAGGCGAAGGCCCGCAGCAGGATCAGCAGGCCGATGGTCTCGGTGGCTGCTGGCAGGTGGTGGGTTATCGGGGACGGCCGGGTGCGAGCGCAGCAGCCCGCCGATGATGACCGCGAAGATGGCGACGATGAAGATCACGGTCGGGGCGATCAGCAGCCGGGCCGACTCGGCGGCGCCCCACAGGTTGGCGGCCGTGATCGCGGCCAGGATGACCAGGCAGATCAGCACCCGGTCGCCGTACAGGCACGGGAACGCCGAGACCAGCGCCTCCACGCCGGCCGACACGCCCGACGGCCGCGTTCAGGATGTAGTCGACGACCAGCGAGCCGGCCGCTACCAGGCTGGGCGTCGTGCCCAGGTGCGCCTTGGCCACCGCGTACGCCCCGCCGCCGCTGGGGAACGCCTCGATGACCTGGCGGTAGGAGATGACCAGGACCGGCAGCAGGACGACGATCGCGATGGTGACCGGCAGGGTGTAGTCCAGGGCGGCCGCGCCGGCGGTCATCAGCACGATGACGATCGCCTCGGGGCCGTAGGCCACCGACGACAGCGCGTCTAGGGACAGGGCCGCCAGGCCCTCCAGGGCGGTCAGCTTGTGCCGCTCGACCGCCGGGTCGTCATCAGGATCCGGGCCGCCCGCCGCCAGGACGCCCGGCAGCTGCCCGGTCCCGTCGTCGCCCGCGCCTGCTCCAGCGCTCATGACGACTCATACAAGCACAGTCAGGGTTCGGCACCGGCCCGACGCGCACGGCTCAGCCCGGCAGGCGTGACCAGGAAGATTGCGTCAGCGACGCAGTGACACGGAGTGGGCCAGGGTGCCCCGCTCGCGCGGTTTTAGAGCTTCACCACGATGATCGCCAGGACAGCCAGCACGATGGCGACCAGCACCACGATGCCGACCAGGCGGCCGATGCTGCGGCCGGAGGCCTTCATCTCCCAGGGCGCCGCGTCATTACCGGCCTGCTCGGAGGCGAATGCCCGGAACTGCGCGGTGTTCGCCGACGCGTCGGGGGCTGCGCGGAACTCGCCGGTGGTCATCGGCCGCCCGGTACCGGGGAAGTCGTCACGCTCTGACATGCGCATGACTGTAGCCGATCAGGCCGCGGCTAACCGCCCGGTCGGCGCAGATCCAGGCGAAAAGGTTCAGATGAGCGCAGCTAGCGCCCCGGCTCGGGCGGCGGCATGTCAGGCCGGTTCACCAGCCGGGACAAGACGATGACGCTGCGGGTGCGGACAACGAACTGCTCGGCCCCGATCCGCTCGACGACCCGCTCGAAATGCCGCACGTCAGCTGCCCGGATGTGCAGCAGTGCGTCCGCCTCGCCGGTGATGGTGCAGGCGTCGATGACCTCGGGGTGCTTGCCGACGGCGGCGGCGATGTCGGCCGGGGAGGTCCGGCCCCGGCAGAACAGCTCCACGTAGGCCTCCGTCGTCCAGCCCAGCGCAGCCGGGTCGATGCGCGCCGAGAAGCCGGTGATCGCGCCCGAGGAGCGCAGCCGGTCGACCCGCCGTTTCACCGCCGGGGCAGACAGCCCGACCTGCGCGCCGACCTCGGCATAGGTGGCGCGGGCGTCATCAACCAGCGCGACGACGATCCGCTTATCGAGCTCGTCGAATGCCATCAGCGCCCCTCCCTGAGCGTAGATCCTGCCATTCCCGCGATCGCGCTGAGTCGCGTACGGTGACGGCGTGAGCAGACTGCGCAGCGTGGCCGGACCCGCGCGGGCGGCGCTGCTGGTGACACTGCGCTCTGATCGCTGCTCGGTGCTGCTGTTCTTTTTCTACTCGCTGGCCCGGCGGGACATATCGCCGGTCCCCTGCTGTGCCTGCCGCTGTATGACGCGGCCGCCGCCGGGTTCCTGGCCCTGGCCATTGTCAGCCCGGCGTTCTACATAGTGGTCGGCTGTTCATCGTCGGTGGCTCGACGCACCAGAGGTGCCGTCGCTGGCCAGCGACTTCCTGCCCTCGGTGGTAGTCCTGCTGCTCGCTAGCCTGCTCGGCGACACGGTGCGCAGCAGGCGCGCGATAGCGGCGCAGACGGCCGGGCGGCCTCTGAGCAGCCCTGGCTTGGGGGCTGCGTGGGCGGGATGTGCAGATGATGTGGGGCCTGCCGGGCCCCGGGTGGGACTGCGGGATTCTGCAGGCTTTGTTCAGGAAGCCCGCTTAATTTCCGTGCCATGGACGAGGACAGGGCTCGCCGGGTAAGCGACGGGCTGCGGGATCGCGGCATCGACGCGCACCTGGCCAGGGTGAGTATGGACACCTACGCCGTGCGCGTGCGGATCGACGGCGGCCGCGAGGCGGTCTGGGGTGCCGAGGGCACGGCGAGCCTGGAAGCCACGGTGCTGCAGAACGGCAACCTGGTCGGGTTCGTGCCGCGGATCTCCGGCTCGGCTGGCTTCGATGACGCGCAGGTCATCGATGCCATCGCCCGCACCGACTACAGCGGGCCGGTGGGCCGCCAGCGGGCCACCGCGCCGCCGCCGGCCCCGCCGCTGCCCCGCGAGGGCGGGGTGTTCCGGCGCTTTCTGGACGGCTTCCGTTACGAGTCGTCGTGAGGCCGGAACGCAACCGCCTGCAGCGCGGCTCGCAGCGCGGCGGCCTGGGCCGGCGGTAGCGGGCCGAGGAACTGGCGCTCGGCCGCCTCGCTGGCCGTCGTCGCCGTGACCAGCGTCGCACGGCCCGCCGCGGTCAGCACGACGACGTTCTTGCGCCGGTCCGCGGGGTCGCGCTGACGGCGCACCAGTCCGGCCTCCTCCAGCTCATCGATCAGGGCCACCATCGTGGTCCGGTCGACGCCCAGGCGGCCCGCGGCCTCGGCCTGCGACAGCGGCGCCGCGCCGTCAATCGCGATGAGGACCGCCAGCTGCCGCCCGGTGATCCCGGACGGCGCGAGCGCCGCGGCGGTCAGCCCGGCCAGCGCGAGCTGCGCGTGCTTGAGGAGATAACCCAGCCGGCCAGCTCCGGCAGCGGCGGACCGGCAGCGGGCCTGGCGGCGGCCGTTGCGTCGGCGGCCGTCGCGGCGGGCAGTGTGACGGGCCGGTCAGCAGCGGCACGACGGGGCATGCCACTAGTCTACGGACATGACTGATGATCAGCTCTAGTGATAATCAGCTATGCTGACGATATGATGACTACTCTCCCTTCCCGGCGGCTGAGCTTCGGGATCAAGACCACCCAGATGGGCGCCAGCTACGAGCAGATCCGCCGGATCTGGCGGGCGGCCGACGAGATCGAGGTGTTCGAGCACGCCTGGCTGTGGGACCACATGGTCCCGCTGCGCGGCGACATCCGCGGCGCGGCGCTGGAAGCCTGGACGCTGCTGGCGGCACTGGCCGCGCAGACCCGGCGGCTGCGCCTGGGCGTGCTGGTGACGAGCAACCGGCTGCGCTCGCCGGCGCTGCTGGCCAAGATGGCCGCGACGACCGACATCATCGCGGGCGGGCGGCTGGAATTCGGCATCGGCGCGGGCGGCAGCCGGGTCGCCGGGGCCAACCCGGCCGTGCGCGAGTTCGAGGCCTACGGCGTGCCGCTGGTCTCCCCCGGCGAGGCGGTCACGGACCTGGCCGACGCCCTGACGCTGATCAAGCAGCTGTGGACCCGCGATGAGCCCTTCGACTTCGACGGGCGCTCGATCCGGCTGCGCGGCGCGGTCTGTGAGCCCAGGCCGGTGCAGCAGCCGCACCCGCCCGTCATGATCGGCGGTCAGGGCGACCGGATGCTGGGCATCATTGCCGAGCACGCCGACATCTGGAGCTACCCGGGCGGGCCGTCACCGGAGTTCGCCCGGCGCGACGCGGCGCTGCGCGCGGCCTGCGCCGCGATCGGCCGGGACCAGGCTGAGATCGCCCGGTCCATGCAGCTCATCGTCCGGGCCGGGGAGCCGGAAGCCGCGGCCGCCGCACGAGCGACGATCCGGGCGATGATCGAGTCCGGGGTCAGCCACATCGTCATCGCGCCCATCCTGGGCGACCGCTCCCCGCAGTGGGTCGCCGACGAGATCGTCGAGCCGGTGCTGGCCGAGACCGCAAACCGGGTGTGCGGGTAGCTTCCCGGCGCGAGCCGGGCCCTAAGCTGTCAGGCTGGCGCGCAGCACGTCCAGCTCGGCCGGGCTGACGCCGCGGGCGCTCAGGTAGCCAGCCGCCGAGCCGTCCGATTCCCGGACCCAGCTCAGCACCTGCATCATGAGCTCGGGCGGGCAGGCCAGCAGCTCGGTGCTCAGCTGGCTGAGCCCGCTGCTCGCCTGGAGCTGTCCGAGCGCCGCGGTGGTCTGCGGGTTGAGGTACCGGGAGCTGAGCGCGAAGTCGGCGGCGATGATCTCGTCGGGCACCCCCAGCACGGCCAGGACCAGCCCGATCACGATCCCGGTCCGGTCCTTGCCGGCGCTGCAGTGCACCAGCGCCGGGACAGCGCCGGCCGCGCACAGCGCCCGGATGGCGGCGGCTACGGCGGTGCCGCGCTCGGTGATCACGTAGCGGTAGATCGCTTCCAGGGACTCCGGCGACTCGTCCAGGTGACCGCCGAGCAGGGATACGTGCACGACACGGGCGGCGAAGCCAGCATCGGCACTAGGCGCGAGGGCGACCTCGGCCGGCGTCCGCAGGTCAACGACGGTGCGCAGTCCGTACCCGGCCAGGGCGCCTGCTCCGGCCGGCCCGGTCAGGTGCAGGGCATCGGAGCGCAGCAGCCGCCGCCAGCGGACTGCCCGGCCGCCCGCGGCCGGGTACCCGCCCAGGTCGCGCAAGTTGAAGGTGCCGGCGAGCGGGATCCGCCGCTCGTCCGCCGCGACCGCCGCCGGGTCCGCCGCCTGCTCCACGCTCGCTCCGCTCATGCTGCCGCGCTGCGCGCCCCGCGTACTCCGCCGGGAGTACTCCGGGCAAGTAGCCGGGCCGGGAAATGCCTCCCGCCGTATGACGCGCCGGCGGGCCTCGCTGACGAGGCTAGAGGACGGCAAGACTCCCGTGGGCCGCAGCTCGGCTGGGCCAACTGGTGGCTGCCCGGACCGGGCCCGGATCCTGCCCGGCGGCCCGGCCGCGGCGGGCGGGCTGGCCGGCCAGCCCGGCGGGATCGAGCCCCCGGCCGGCGCGGATCAGTCGGCCCGGGCGCTATCGTCGGGCCACAGATGATCACGCCCAGGTCCGGGCGGGGCAGGAGAGCCGGGAGGGCAGGCCGATGGCGCGACTGGGCGGGATGTACGGGCCGGATGCGACGTTCCTGGGGGTGCCCCGCGCCGACCTGGCCGATCCGGCGTCCTGGGCCGGCACCGACATCATGATCATCGGTGCGCCATTCGACGGCGGGACCTCGCACCGGCCCGGTGCCCGGTTCGGCCCGCAGGCCATCCGGTTCACCGACTACCTGCCGCACGATGGCTCCCGCCCGCACCTGGCCCTGGGCGTCGACCCGCTAGCCGAGCTGCGGGTCGCCGACGCGGGCGACGTGGAGATGCCCTCGGGCGACACCGAGCTGTCGCTGCGCCGGCTGGAGGATGCGGTGCAGACCGCCGCGGCGGCCGGGGCCATCCCGGTGATCCTGGGCGGAGATCACACCATCGCGCTGCCAGACGCCACCGGGGTGGCCCGGCACGTGGGCTGGGGCCGGGTCTCGATGATCCACTTCGACGCCCACGCCGACACCGGCGACACCCAGTTCGGCGCGCTGCACGGGCACGGCACCCCGATGCGGCGGCTGATCGAGTCCGGCGCGGTCCGCGGTGACCGGTTCCTGCAGGTCGGGCTGCGCGGCTACTGGCCCGAGCCGGAGACCCTGGCCTGGATGGCCGGGCAGCGGATGCGCAGTTTCGAGATGACCGAGGTGGTGACCAGGGGCCTGGACGCCTGCCTGACCGAGGCGTTCGCCATCGCGACCGACGAGTGTGACGGCGTGTTCCTGTCGGTCGATGTAGACGTCGTGGACCCGGGCATGGCACCCGGCACCGGAACCCCTGAGCCGGGTGGCCTGACCACCCGGCAGTTGCTGGACGCGGTGCGGCGGATCGCCATGGAGCTGCCGGTCGCCGGGGTAGACATCGTCGAGGTGGCACCCCCGTATGACCATGCCGAGGTCACGGCCTACCTGGCCAACCGGGTCGTGCTGGAGGCGCTGTCCGGCATCGCCTGGCGGCGCCGGTCGCTGCGCGCCGACGGGCCGCCGCCGCGCCGCCCGGAGGCTCCGCTGCTGGAGGGCCGCCGGCCGCCGCTCGCCCAGCCCTGACCGGGCCCGCTCAGCTCACTGGCCGTCCGGTCCGGCCGGCCCGGACGACGCGCCGCCGCTGGCCACGGCCGGCGGCGGCAGCCCGCGCAGGTCCCGCTCGATTTCCTGCAGGCTGCGCCCCTTGGTCTCCGGCACCCGCTTGAAGAAGTAGAACAGCGCGATCAGGGTCAGGAACCCGTACAGGAAGAACACGCCGGTCCCGCCGATCGCGCTGAGCAGGGTGAGGAACGAGATGGTGACGATGAAGTTGGCGCCCCAGTTGGCCGTGCTGGCCACGCTCATCGCCGCGCCGCGAATCCGCAGCGGGTAGATCTCGGCGATCATCAGCCAGAACACCGGCCCCAGCCCGATCGCGAACGAGCCGGTGTAGACCACCAGGCCGATGATGGCCGCGATGGCATGGGCGCCGGTCAGGTGATCGCCGGTGCCGATGAACGCGATGGCCGAGATGGCCATGCCGACCGCCATGCCGACGGTCCCGCTGAGCAGCAGCGGCCGGCGGCCGGTACGGTCCAGCAGCCGGATGGCGACGATCGTCAGGCCGACGTTGACCGCACCGATGCCGACGTTGGCCAGTAGCGCCGAGGACGAGCCCAGCCCGGCGTCGTGCAGCAGGGACGGGGCGTAGTAGATGATCGTGTTGATACCGGTGACCTGCTGGAACACCGCCAGCATGACGCCGGTCAGCAGCAGCGGGCGAATGGCCGGGGTGAACAGCTCGCGGGTGCCGGCCCGGCCCTGGCTGACCTGCTTGACCTCGGCCACCTCGGCGTCGATCTCGGCCGGGTCGCGCAGCTGGCGCAGCACGCTGCGGGCCTCGTCCTCGCGCCCCTGCTCGACCAGCCAGTGCGGGCTCTCGTGCTGGAACAGCATCCCGACGAAGAGGATCACGGCCGGGATGCCGGCCAGGCCGAACATCAGCCGCCAGTTCGCAGAGCCGGCCAGCCCGTAGTCGACCAGGTAGGAAACAAGGATGCCGACCGTGATGGCCAGCTGGTTCAGGCTGACCAGGCCGCCGCGCACCTTGGGCGGCGCGAACTCGCCGATGTACAGCGGCACCACCATCGAGGCCGAGCCCACCGCCAGGCCGATGATGATCCGGGCGATCAGCAGCACCGGGTAGGTCGGCGTGAACGCGGCCAGCAGCACGCCGACGACGAATACCAGCGCAGTGCCCAGCACGGTCTTGCGGCGGCCGACCTTGTCGGAGATCCGCCCGGCCAGGATCGCCCCGGCCATCGCGCCGACCAGCAGCAGGCTGGTGACCAGTTCCTGCTGCAGGGTGGACAGGCCGCCGAAGTCGTTCTTCAGGAACAGCAGGGCCCCCGACACCACGCCGGTGTCGTAGCCGAACAGCAGGCCGCCGACGGCCGTGATCGCCGCCGCGGCGACAATCCGCCGGTTGCGCCGCGTTTCCTCGGTACGCGGCGAATTCCCCACCACCGTAGCCACAGCTTCCCCCGTCGCTCCCGGCACACTGGCCCGCGCTGCCCTGATACCCCCCGGGGTACCGGATCAGCCGCGGCATCACCCCAGGCAGACCCGTTAAATAGATCCCGAGGCGCCCCTCGCGCTAATCAATCGAGGGGATCTATAGTTGTCCTCATGCTGGACGTGATCAGGCTCCGCGTGCTGGTCGCGGTGGCCCGCCATGGGTCAGTGACAGCCGCGGCCCGCGCGCTGAACTATGCCCAGCCGTCGATCAGCCATCACATCGCCCGGCTGGAGGCGGAGACCGGCGCCCGGCTCCTGCAGCGGGCCGGCCGGGGCGTCCGGCTGACCGATGCCGGGCGGCTGCTGGCCGAGCGGGCCGAGGAGATTATCGGCCGTCTCGACGCCGCCGAGGCCGAGCTTGCCGCCCACGTGGGCCTGCGGCAGGGCCGGGTCCGGCTGGCCGCCTTCCCGTCCGCGCTGGGCACGATCGTGCCCGCGGCCGCGGCCCGGCTGGAGGCCGAGACGCCGGGGATGGACCTCATGCTCACCGAGGCCGAGCCGCCCGAGGCGCTGCGGATGCTCCGGGCCGGGTACGTGGACGTGGCCCTGGTCTTCCAGCACTACCAGCAGGACGCCGACCCGGCGCCGCCCACCGCCGCCGAGGAGGGCACCCGCGGCCGGCTGCTGCTCGATGAGCCGGTGCACCTGGTTACCCCGGCCAGCCCGGTCGCGCACGGCACGGCGGCCGGGCCCGGCCCGGCCGCGGCGCACGGCACGGCGCCCGGGTCCGGCGCGATCGCCGCGCACGCCGCCGCGTCCGGGCACAGCGCCCCGTCAGCGCCCGGCACGCAGTCCGGGCATGGCACCCTGCCTGCGCGCAACGGAGCCGCCGCGCGCCGCGCCCCCGGCGGGCACACCGGGCCGTCCGCTCATTCCGCGGCGGCCGGCCATTCCGGCCACAGCGGCCACAGCGGACCGGCCGGGCACACCGGACCGGGCCCGGCGCCCGGCGGCGGGCTGGCGGACCTGGCCGCTTATGCCGACCACCGGTGGATCGCCGGCTGCGAGCGGTGCCGCAGCTACCTGATCCGGCAGTGCGCGCTGGCCGGGTTCACGCCCAAGGTGGCCTTCACCACCGACGACTACGTGGCGGTCCAGGCCCTGGTGGCGGCCGGGCTGGGCGTGACGACGCTGCCCGGCCTGTGCCTGCGTGCCGCCCGGCACCCGGGCATCGTGGCCACCGCGCTGCCCGGCGCCCGGCGGCACGTGTTCGCGGTCACCTACGGGGACCCGCCGGACCCGCCCGCCACCTCCCGGCTCCTGGATGTGCTGGCCCAGGCGGCGGGCATGGACCTGGCCAGCGGCCCGGGCCAGCCGCCGAATACCGGGAATTAGCCGAAACGAGCTGGCGCGACGCCGGCCTCGGCCCGCCTCGCCAGTCCGGCCCGGCCGACGCTCGCCGACGGCTGCGCCAGGTCCGGCCCTATCTTGCTGTTATCAGATCTGGGTGGTCTCGCCGGCCCAGTACGGGTCGCGCAGCCGGCGCTTGAGCAGCTTGCCGCTCGGGTCACGAGGCAGTTCCCTGGCGAAGTCGATCGACTTCGGCCATTTCATCCGAGCCAGGCGGCCCTCCAGCGAGGCCAGGATCTCGGCCGCGAGTGCCTCGCCCGGCTCAACGCCGGCGGCGGGCTGCACGACAGCCTTGACCTGCTCACCCCAGTCCGGATCCGGGACGCCGAACACCGCTACGTCGGCCACCTGCGGATGCATGATGATCTCGGCCTCGATCTCGGCCGGGTAGATGTTGGCACCGCCCGAGATGATCATGTCGGACTTGCGGTCACACAGGAACAGGAAGCCGTCCTCGTCCAGGTAGCCGATGTCGCCGACGGTGAACATGCCGCCCCGCCGCCCGGCAGCTGTCTTGGCCGGATCATCCTTGTACTCGAACTGCGCGTCGCCCATCTTCATGTAGACGGTGCCGGGGACGCCCGGCGGGCACCGGTTGCCCTCGTCGTCGCTGACCACGATCTCGCTGACCGGCCAGGCCGAGCCGACGGTGCCGGGCCGGGCGAGCCAGTCCTGCGGCGTGGCGATCGTGCCGCCGCCCTCGGTAGCCGCGTAATACTCATAAACGCACGCCCCCCACCACTCCAGCATGGCCCGCTTGATCCCGACCGGGCACGGCGCGGCCGCGTGGATCAGCCACTGCATCGACGACAGGTCGTAGCGCTGCCGGACGTCCGCGGGCAGGCTCAGCATCCGCTTGAACTGGGTGGGGACCATGTGCGAGTTCGTCACCCGGTAACGCTCCACCAGGGCCAGCGCCTGCTCGGCGTCCCAGGAGTCCATGACCACCATGGTGTGGCCCAGGTGCAGCGCGCCGCCGCCGAAGACCGTGACAGCGGTGTGGTAAATCGGCGAGGTCTGCAGGTGGACATTGGGTCCCCCGGCGGTCACGCCGAAGAACTGCAGCAGGGCGGCGCCGATATCGGCGGCGTCCTCGGGCGACAGCCCGGACAGCGACCGGCGCACGCCCTTGGGCCGCCCGGTGGTCCCGGAGGTGTAATGCATCGTCGCGCCCGCGGTCCGGTCCGGGGGCGCGGTCACGGGCTGGCCGTCGCGCAGCCGGGCGACCGGGGTGAAGCCCGCGATGTCGCCGTAGCTGAACCGGGCGGCCGCGGGGACTGCGGCCTGGTCGGCCGCCTCGGTCGCGGCCGGGCCGAAGCGCTCGTGCGCGAAGAACGCCTTCGCCTCGCAGTCGGAGACGATGTAGGCCAGCTCGGGCGGGGTGAAATGCCAGTTCAGCGGCGTCAGGTACCAGCCGGCCTGCAAGGCGGCGAGGATCACTTCCAGGGCGGCCGACCCGTTGGGCAGCAGCGCGGCGATGCCGTCGCCGGGCTGCAGCCCGGCGGCGCGCAGCCCGGCGGTGATCTGGTTCACGCGCCCGAGCAGTTCACCCGCACGGATCTTTGTGCCGTCAGGCTCGACAACGGCGATCCATTCGGGGTCCTGCTCCGCGCGATTCCAGAAACCCACTCTTACCTCCTGGCTCGCCCCGTTAAGTCGACGACCTCATCGTCATCGTAATCAGCAACCCGCGACCGCTGCGATGTCCAGGCCAGCACAATTCCGAGGACTAGCGCGACGAGCCCGGCGATGATCCCGGCCAGCGGCCCGGTGCGGGTAATCAGCTCGATCTTCGCGTGGTCCTGGCGAGCGCTGGCCACGGCCGACCGGACACTGGCGGGGGTCTGGCTGAGCGTGCCGCCGAGCAGGACGAGCTTGGTGGCCCCGGCGCTGTCCTCCAGGGAGATCCGCTGATCGAGCGTGACGTCCACCGGGCGGCCGGTGACCGGGTCGACCCAGTAGGTGCTGGTCGCGGTCAGGTATTCCGGCAAGGTGACCGTGGCCTGCGCCTGCTGGCCGACCAGCGGGCCGGGCAGCGTCTGCTGGCCGAACCGGTCGTTGGCAATGTGCTCGACGAACTTCAGCACCGCCATCCCGTCGATGGTGCCGGTCCCGGCGTAGGTCAGGGGCTCGGGCCGCAGCAACGTGACGTCGAAGATCTGATAGGTCCGGCGCTGGGTGCCGAACGGGAGCACGAATCCCTGTCCGGACTGGGCCACCCGGGTGCTGGACCCGATGGCCGCGGCGCAGCAGTTCACCAGCTGGCCGGACCGGCGGTTGAAGGCCGACCGCCGGCTGCTGTTCTGGATAGAGACGTGATGACTCTGGTCCTCCAGCGCGGTGAAGCTGCCCCAGACCGCGGTCGACGAGGTACCCGATTTGACGTCGCCCTCAATGGTCTGGACCGCGGCGGCCGTGACTCCGGTGTATTCCTTCAGGCTGTCCCGGTTGAAATAGGTAATGCCGTGGCCGGCGAAATTCGTTACCGAGTACTCATTCAGCGGGAACTTGATCACCTGGCCGGGTACCCACCAGTGCAGGAGCAGCGCGAACGTCACCAGGAATGCGCCCAGCCCGGTAAGCAGCAGGCCGACGGCACGGCGCATGAAACCTCCCCCGGCTCCGCTGCCCGCGCATCCGGGCTCAGCCTGTGGCCCCAGCAAGAGTGACCGGCAGCATACTGGCCGGTAATCCGATTCGTACGGTATCAGGACACATCGTCCGAACATCCGGCTCTGCGTATATTCTGACCAGGCGGACGGCTAGCCCGGCCGGGGAGGATGAACATGTCGCGCGTCGGAGCCATCATCGCGGCGGTGATCGCGGGCGTCCTGCTGGCCGCCGGCGGGGCGTACGGAGTCACGGCCATCGCGACCGGCCCGCAGACCCCGCCCAACCAGAACCCGTACAACTACCCCGCGCCCTGACGCCCGGCTAGCTAGTCGCGCGCCCGTCGCCGGCCCGGCGCGGGCCAGCGGCCCGGGGGGCCAGCGGCCGGCCTAGCCGCTGAGCTGGTCGATTGTGACCTCGGCCAGCAGTTCCTCGTAGGTCACCAGGTCGATCACGCCGTCGCGGCCCGCACTGGCCGCCAGGCTGACCGCGTGCCGCACGCTGTCGGGCCAGTCCCAGCCCAGCGCGACGCCGGGCACGAACCCCGCCACCAGCGCGTCCCGCGACATTGCGGTCGCCCGCCCGCTGCTGCTCGCCAGCCGGGCCTGCCACCGGCCGGCGGCGGTGTGCACGCTGACGGTGTCCCCCGACATCATCGCCACGGCGCCCGCCCCGGCGGCCATCAGGGCGGCCGGGTCGCCGTCGCACCCGGCGGCCTGCGGGCCGGGCGGGGCGGCCGCGGTCCGGGCGGCGGGCTCGGGCACGGCCAGGACCGGGTGCCGGGCTACCGCATGCCACAGGGCGGTGCCGCCCGCGTCGAGGACGACCGGGACGCCGGCCTCGGCTGCGTAGGTGGCGAAGGTGGCGTACGTCTCCGGGGGCAGCCCGTCGGGCAGGCCGCCGCACAGCACTGCCGCGCTGGCCCCGTCGATCAGGTTGCGGTAGTCAGCAGCCAGGCGGCCGAGTTCCTCGGTGGTGATGTACGGGGACGGCTCGGCAAAGCTGGTCGTGGTGCCGGTCTCGGACTCGGCCACCTCCACCACCCGCCGCGATTCCATGGCGATGGGCGTGAACTGGGTCGGCACCCCGGTCCGGGCCAGCTCGGCGCGGATCAGCTCGCCCGCGGTGCCGCCGGCCAGGCCGGCCGCCACGACCTCGTGACCGAAGGTATGCAGCAGCCGCGCCACGGCGGGGCCCCGGCCGCCTGCCCGGTACCGGACCCGGCCCGACGTCGTGCGTGGTGCCCGGCAGGACCCGCCTGGTCTCATAACTCACGTGCACGGCCGGGTCGAGGCTGACAGCGACGATCATCGGCGGCCGGACTCCCAGATGGTGAGCAGGGGGAACATGTGCCCGCAGCATAAGCGCTGACCCGCCCCGGTTTGGCCCCAATAACGCCAGCCTCGGCCGGCCGGTACCCTGACCGCATGCGCGCGCGCAGCCGGCAGCCTGGTCCTGGATATCTGTGCCGTGCTCGCGTTCGTGGCCATCGGCCGGCACACCCATCACGACGGCGACGGCATCGCCGGGCTGTGGCATACGGCCTGGCCGTTCCTGGCCGGGCTGGCCCTCGGGCTGGCGGCGAGCCGGGCCTGGCGGCGACCGCTGGCCCTCGTGCCGAGCGGGCTGGGGGCCTGGCTCGGCGCGGCCGGGGCCGGCATGGTGATCCGGGTGCTGGCTGGCCAGGGCACGGCGGCGGCGTTCATCGTCGTGGCACTGGCGATTCCTGGCCTTGTTCCTGCTCGGGTGGCGGGTGGTCGTGCGCATCGTGACGACCCGCCTGAACCTGGCCCACTAGCACCGCCCGCGCATCGCTGCCGCGCCCGCGGCAGCCGGACGCGGCCGGGTACTGCCGGTGCCTGCGAATAACTGAGAGTGATCAGGCACCGCGTCATGCTTGCCCGACGTGGGCGTGCGGCTTTAGACTGAACATTCAGTCAACCGCGTGAGGAGCGGGATATGGCCGACATACAGGCCAGCCACAGCGATTCAGCCGCCACCCCCGGACCGCAGCCAGCCCGGCGCCCGCAGCCGCGACGCTGGAGCAGATCATCGACGAGCAGGAGCGGATCTTCGCCGAGCGCCAGCCTGAGTCCCGGCGGCTGGCCGGCCTGGCCGCCGGGTCGCTGGCCGGCGGCGTCACCTCCAGCTGGCAGATCACCCGGCCGCAGCCGGTCTGGCTGAGCCACGGCCAGGGCTCGAAGATCTACGACGTCGACGGCAACGAGTACGTCGACCTGCACGGCGGCTACGGCGCCGGGCTGGCCGGGCACGGCCACCCCGCTATCGTGGAGGCGGTCCGCGCCCAGGTCGCGCTGGGCACGCACTTCGCCCAGCCGACCCGGGCGGCCATCGCGGTGGCCGAGGAACTGTCGCGCCGGTTCGGGCTGCCGCAGTGGCGCTTCGCCAACTCCGGCACCGAGGCGACGATGGACGCGGTCCACCTGATGCGCGCCATCACCGGGCGCGACCTGATCATCAAGGTCGAGGGCTGCTACCACGGCCACCACGACTCGGTGCAGGTCTCGGTCTGCCCCGAGGATGACGCCGAGATCGGGCCGGCCGGACCGGCCGACCGGGTGCCGTCGAGCACCGGCATCCCGCAGGCGATCACCGACCTGACCCTGATCGTCGGCTTCAACGACCTGGCCAGCGTGTCGCCGGGCTGCTGGCGGAGCACCCCGGCCAGGTCGCCGGGATGATCATCGAGCCGATCATGATGAACGCCGGGATCATCCAGCCCGAGCCCGGCTACCTGGCCGGGCTGAAGGACCTGCTGCACGCCCACGGCGCGCTGCTGACCTTCGACGAGGTCAAGACCGGCCTCACCGCGGGCCCGGGCGGCGCCACCGGCTGTCACCGGCGTCACCCCCGACATCGTCTGCCTGGCCAAGGCCATCGGCGGCGGCGTCGCGGTCGCGGCGATCGGCGGCACGGCCGAGGTCATGGCCCACGTGGCCAACGGCGACTACGAGATGGTCGGCACCTTCAACGGCAACCCGCTGGCCATGGCCGCCAGCCCGCGCGATGCTGACCGAGGTGGCACACCGGCGAGGCGTACGAGCGGATCGAGAAGCTGCGGCTGCTGGCCGTCGACGGGCTGGAGCGGGAGATCGCCCGGAACGGGCTGGCGGCCCACGTGGTGTCGGTCGGGCGCCAAGGGCTGCGTGGTGTTCTCGGCCGAGCCGGTCCGCGATTTCCGCGATTTCCTGGCGATCGAGGACGCCTACAGCCACGCGCACTGGCTCTTCCAGCACAACGGCGGGGTGTTCCTGCCGCCGTGGGGCAAGAGCGAGCAGTGGCTGATCTCGGTGCAGCACGACGAGGCGGACATCGACCGGTTCGTAGCTAACTTCGCCACTTTCGCGGCTGCGGTCGGCAGCCTTGAAGTCGCGAGATAACCTCGTCTGTTATCGGGAAGAGCTTGCGCACGGCGGTCCGGCGGAGAGTAGTCCTATGCGGGTAGATCCCGATTGAACGAATGTTCAGTCAGGATGCCGGAGCGAAGAGGTGGGGGTAGATGCACCCACGCGAGGGCTGGCAGCCCGACGGCACGCGCCGGGTGCCGGGCCTGTCCCGGCGGGCCGCGCTGCAGCGCGGCGCGGCCGCCGCGGTGCTGGCGGGCGGCGGCGGGCAGCGCTGCTCGGACGCCTGCGCGCCCGTTCCTGACCGGCGGCGCGACGCTGCCGCTGCCCCGCCCGAACAACCCGGTGACCTGGCCCACGACCGACAACAAGCCGATCGCCAGCGGCCTGCAGCCCGAGACCGGGCGCCACCCTGCAGATCTTCAACTGGGTCGCCTACGTCAACCAGGCCTGCCTGAACCACTTCGCCAAGAAGTACAACTGCAAGGTCGTCGTGACCACGTTCAACACGATGGACGAGGCCATCTCCAAGCTGCGCAGCGGGCTGAAGTTCGACGTGTTCATGGGCGTCACCGTCGACGTGCTGGGCCAGCTGGTCGAGTCGAAGCTGATCCAGCCGCTGAACCACAGCTACATCCCGAACATCGCCCAGGCCTGGCCGGACTTCACCAACCCGTTCTACGACCAGGGCTGGCAGTACACCGTCCCGTACACGATCTACACGACGGGCATCTCCTGGCGCAAGGACCTGGTCCACGAGAACCCGTACACGATGAAGAACGGGTACGCGATGCCGTGGCAGCCCAAGTACAAGGGCAAGGTCGCGATCCTGGACGACTACCGCGAGGGCATCAGCCTCGGGCTGATGAAGAACGGCATCTCCAACCTCAACACCACCAGCCGGTCGCAGATCGACCTGGCCCGGCAGCTCGCTGCAGGAGCTGGTCGAGCCAGGTCAACGTGCAGATCGACAACAACGACTACACCGAGATCCCCAACGGCCAGACGTGGATCCACCACGCCTGGTCGGGCGACATGGCGGCGGCCGCCGTACTACATGCCCAAGGGCATGCCGGTCGAGGTCGTCGGGTACTGGTTCCCCACCGACGGCCGCGGCCCGGTGGCCAACGACACCAACACGGTGCTGCGCTCGGCCACCAACCCGGTGCTGGCCCACCTGTTCCTGAACTACATGCTCGACCTGCCCAACGTGCTGGAGAACATCAGCTTCAACGGCTACATGCAGCCGCTGAACGCAGGTCACCCCGCAGCGGCTGGTCAAGGAGAAGCTCCTGCCGCCCAGCCTGATGTCCACCGCCGTCCTGCCGTCCTACTTCCGCCGCGGGCTCGGGGAGCTGCAGCTGCCCGTCGACACCGACGCGCTGTGGCAGCAGGCCTGGCTCGTCGCGAGCAACGGGATCTAGCCATGGCCATTCACGCGCCCCCGCAGCCCGTCCGCCCGCCCGGCCGCAAGGGGCGCTCGGGCGCCGACTCCGGCCGCCAGTCCCGGGCGTTCTGGATCGCGCTGGCCGCTGCCCGGCATCTTGTGGCTGGCCGTGCTGTTCATCGTGCCGTTCTACGCGGTGCTGGCGATCGCCGAGGGCAAGCTGAACCGGCTGACCGAGTCGCCGGTCGCCGTCTACAACCCGCTGCACTGGAGCTCGGCCAACCTGTCCAACGTCTGGCACGACATCTTCGGCGCCGACTCCTTCGCCGGCCCGATCGTGGTGCGGACCATCGTCTACGTGCTCGTCGCCTCGCTGCTGTGCCTGCTGCTCGGGCTACCCGGCCGCCTACTTCGTCAGCCGGTTCGCCGGGCGGCGCAAGGGCCTGTTCCTGGTCCTGCTGATCGCGCCGTTCTGGATCAGCTACATGATGCGCATGCTGGCCTGGATCGACCTGCTGCAGACCGACGGCTACGTCAACAAGGCGCTGGGCTGGGTCGGCCTCGGCCCGGTACGAACTGGCTGGGCGGGCACTCCGGTCACGGTGATCCTGGGCCTGGTCTACGGCTACATCCCGTACCTGATCCTGGTGCTGTATCGCCGGGCTGGACCGGATCGATCCGTCGCTGATCGAGGCCGGCCGTGACCTCGGGCTGAGCCGGACGCAGACGTTCCTGCGGGTCACGCTGCCGCTGTCCCGGCAGCCGATCATGACCGGGCTGCTGATCACGGTGCTGCCGATGATCGGCGACTACTTCACCAACCAGCTGCTGTCCGGTGCGCCGAACACCTCGATGATCGGCAACCTGATCCAGGGCCAGCTGGGCACGCCCGGCCTGCAGGGGCAGGGCGCGATCTTGTCGCTGATGGTCCTGCTCGTCCTGCTCGTCCCGATGATCTACTACGTGGTAGCCACCAACCGCGCTCGCAGAAGGAGGCGTCATGACCAGCGTGACCGCCCCGCGGCCGGCCGAGCCGTCCGAGCACGCCGCGCAGGCACCCGCGCCCGGCCGGCCGCGGCCTGGCGCAACCCGTGGCGGCGGCCCTGGTTCCTGGAGGGCTTCACCTGGCTCTACCTGCTCTGGTCGCTGGCCCCGATCGCCATCGCCGTGCTGTTCTCGTTCAACAAGGGCAAGTCGCAGGCGGCCTACCAGGGCCTGTCCTTCCGCTGGTACTGGGGCGACCCGGTCAACTCGGTGTTCCACAACCCGCAGCTGCAAAGCGCGGTGTTCACCACGCTCAGGCTGTCCGGGCTACACCACGCTGATCGCCGTGCCGCTCGGCGTGGCCTTCGCGCTGGGCATCAACCGGTGGCGGAGCCAGGCTCTCGCTCAGCTTCAACTTCGTGATGATCTTGTCGTTCGTGGTGCCGGAGCTGATCTTCGGCGTCGCGATGTTCTTCGTCTTCACCCAGCTGTTCACCGGCATCCAGCTCGGCCTGCTGGCCGAGATGCTCGGCCTGGTCACCTGGAACGTGAGCTGGCCGGCCATCATCGTGCAGGCCCGGCTGGTCAGCATCGGCCGGCAGTACGAGGAGGCGGCCGCCGACCTGGGCGCCACCCTGTTCCAGACGATCCGGCGGGTGCTGATCCCGCTGCTCACCCCGGCCATCTTCGCCAGCGCGATCCTGGTCTTCTCCGGCGTCATCGACGACTTCGTGATCGTCGACCTGCTGTCCTCCAACGCCAGCAACACGCCGATGTCGGTGATCATCTACTCGACGCAGCGCGGCGGCAACGGCGGCCCGGCGCTGAACGCCCTGGCGACGATCATGCTGGTGATGTCGTTCGTGGTCGCCGCGATCGGGTTCGCGGGCTACCGCTGGATGACCCGCGGCGAGCGCGTCGACAACAAGCAGGCCCTGACCGCCATCACCGGCGAATAAGAAATCCGGGGGTCCGGGGCGGCCCCCCGGTTACTGGGGGTTCCAGGGGCGTGGCCGCCACTGGGCTAACCCCTGGGCTAACTGGCCGGGGACTTCCTTGTGGCCGATGGAGACTGCCTCGTCGTCGGCGTCGTCCGCCGGGCTGCCGCCCGGCAGCACCCGCAGCGCGTCCGGGGCCAGGTAGGCGTGCACCGGGGTGCCCTGGGTCAGGCTGCCGACGCTGCCGTCGTTCTGCAGCACTGCCTGCAGCTCCACGCCCGGCGCCAGCCGCAGGAACACCTGCGTCGATGAGCCCAGGTAGACCAGGCGCTCGACCATCGCCGGCACCCGGTTGTCGCCGGCCGTGCCGAACTCCTCGATCCGGACCCGCTCGGGCCGGATCACCGCGTGCGAGTGGTCCGGGGCCTCCTGGCCGCCGTGCGCCACCGACAGCACCATCTCGCCCAGCTTGGCCCGGCACTGGGTGCCCGGCCCGCGCTCGACGATGTCGACGGCCATCAGGTTGGACACGCCCAGGAAGTCAGCCACGTAGGTGTCAGCGGGCTGCTCGTAAATCTCGGCCGGCGCGCCCATCTGGACGATCTTGCCCTCGCGCATGACCGCCAGCCGGTCGGACATCGTCAGGGCTTCTTCCTGGTCGTGCGTGACGTACAGGAAGGTGATCCCGACCTGCTCCTGCAGCGCCTTCAGCTCCACCTTCAGGGACCGCCGGAGCTTGGCGTCCAGGGCGCCCAGCGGCTCGTCCAGCAGCAGCACCGCCGGCTGCAGGACCAGCGCGCGGGCCAGCGCGACCCGCTGCTGCTGGCCGCCGGACAGCTGACCCGGCCGCCGCTTGCCGAACGAGCTGAGCTTGACCAGCTCGAGGGCGGCGCCGACCCGGCTGTTCAGCTCCGCGGCGGACAGCTTGCGGTTGCGCAGGCCGAAGGCCACGTTGTCGAAGACGGTCAGGAACGGGAACAGGGCGTAGCTCTGGAACACCGTGTTGACATTGCGCTTATGCGGCGGGATAGCCGAGACGTCCACATCGTCGAGCAGGATCCTGCCCGCTGTCGGCTGCTCGAAGCCGGCGATCAGCCGCAGCGTGGTGGTCTTGCCGCAGCCCGAGGGGCCGAGCAGAGAGAAGAACTCGCCGCTGGCGATCTGCAGGTCGATGCCATCGACGGCGACCTCGGCAAACCGCTTGGTTAGCGACACCAGCTCGATCCGGCCACCAGCCATGACGGGTACCTGCCCTTCTAGGAGCCCTCCGGAGTCATGCCGTCGCGTCCGCGGCCAGGAGTCCAGGCGAAGCCCAGCCGGCCGGCGACGAACTGCATGCTTAGCTCGAAGGCACCCACGGGGTCAACCCCCGGGTCCTCCAGCGCGATCTGAATAGTCAGCCCGTCCATGCAGCGCCGACAGGCAGATAGCGAAGCTAACCGGGTCGACGTCGGCAAACTCGCCGGCCTCCTGCCCGGAAAGGACGAGCGACGCGATTTCCTCGCGCCAGCGCTCATCAGACTTGCGCCGCACCGTGGCGACGTCGCCGTTGCGCGCCGCCTGGGCCCAGAAATCGAGCCACAACTGCCAGCTGCCCTGCGGCTCCGGGTCAGCCTCCGGGAGGCAGGTTCATGGCCACGATCTCCTCGATCCTGGCCTTGGTCGTCGGCAGCCTGGCCATGCGCTGCTGACCGACGGCGTACCAGGAGTCCTCGTACTGCCGGATAGCCTCGGTGAGGAGCTGATCCTTGGTCTTGAAGTAGTAGATGACCAGGGCCGGGCTGGTCCCGGCCCGCTCGGCCACATCGGCGATGCGGGTGTCGGCGAAGCCGCGCTCGGAGATGACCTCGAAGGGCGGCCGACATCATCTGAGCACGCCGCTGATCAGCGGTGACGCTCGTCTCGGCGCCGTCGCCGACTCGGTCTGTCATCCCGGCTATCCTCTCATCGCGCGATGTGAGCCATCTTGGCTTCTCATTGTCTCGCGATGTCCGTCCGGGGCTGCGTGCCCTCTTGTCGATACGGTATCAGGTTTCTAGACTGAACATTCAGTCAACAAGTCTGGCGAGCCGGCGACTACCTGGCCGGCGGCCTCACCAGGCCTGGCCCGCCGGCGCTCAGCACCGCTGGCAGCAACCTACGGAAGGCGGACACATGGCCGCAACATACGACGCGATCGTGGTCGGCGGCGGGCATAACGGCCTGGTCGCGGGCGCCTACCTGGCCCGCTCCGGGCGCCCGCACGGTCGTCCTGGAAGGCCGGCACAAGACCGGCGGCGCGGCCACCACTGAGGCGCCCTGGCCCGACGCGCCCGAGTTCAGGGTGACCCGGCTGTCCTATGTGATGAGCCTGCTGCCGCCGACGATCATCAGCGACCTGGAGCTGGACCGGCACGGGTACAAGATCTACCCGATGGGCCCGTACTACCAGGCCTTCCCCGAGGGCGGGTCGATCAAGCTGTACGCCGACGATGCCAAGCGCAACCACGAGTCGGTGTCGCAGTGGTCCAAGAAGGACGCCGACGCGATGCCGCGCTGGGACGCCTGGCTGGCCGGGCTGGCCGAGGTGCTGGGCCCGCTGCTGCTGACTGTGCCGCCCACCCTGGGCTCGCGCCGTCCGCATGACCTGGCCGAGACCCTGCGGCTGGCCTGGCGGCACCGCGGCCTGGACGTCCGGACCATCGCCGACGTGACCCGGCTGATGACCATGAGCATCGCCGACCTGCTCGATGACTGGTTCGAGTCCCCTCAGGTCAAGGGCGCGCTGGCGGTCAACGGGGTCATCGGCACCTGGGCCGGGCCGTACGAGCCGGGCACGGCGTACGTGATGGCGCACCACTCCATCGGCGACGTCGGTGACGGCCATCTCGGGAACTGGGGCTTCCAGGAGGGCGGCATGGGCGCGCGTGGCCGACGCCATCGGGGCCGCGGCCCGCGCCAACGGCGCGGAGATCCGCACCAGCGCCCGGGTTGCCCGGGTCCTGGTCGAGAACGGCCGCGCGGCCGGCGTCGTGCTGGACAACGGCGACGAGCTGCGGGCCAAGGTCGTGGTCTCCACGCTGCACCCCAAGCTCGCGTTCCTGGAGCAGGTGGGCGCCGAGAACCTGCCGGACGACTTCGTCACCGACATCGAGCACTGGAAGACCCGCAGCGGCGTCGTGAAGATCAACCTGGCCCTGGCCGAGCTGCCCGACTTCATCGCCGACCCCGGCTCCCAGCTGCAGGAGCACCACACCGGCTCGGTCGAGATGGCGCCGACCATGGAGTACATCGAGCGCGCCTTCCAGGACGCCCGCGACGGGAAGCCCGCCCTGGCCCCGTTCAGCGACGGCGTGATCCCCACCGCGTTCGACAAGACGCTCAGCCCGGAGGGCACGCACATCATGTCGCTGTTCACGCAGTGGGTTCCGGCGGACTGGAGCGAAGAGCCGCACACCGCCGAGCTCGAGGCCTACACCGACCGGATGATCGACTGCTACAACGAGCTGGCGCCCAACTTCAAGTCCTCGATCCTGCACCGCGACATCGTCGGGCCCTATGAGATGGAGCACGAGTACGGCCTGGTCGGCGGCAACATCTTCCACGGCGAGCTGTCCCTGGAGCAGCTGTTCCACATGCGCCCGGCGCCCGGCTACGCCGACTACCGCACCCCGGTGGACGGCCTGTACTACGGCAGCTCAGCCACGCACGCGGGCGGCGGAGTCTGCGGCATCCCCGGCTGGCAGGCGGCCAGGGCAGCCATCGCCGACCGCAAGTCCGCCCGCCGGACCAGCCAGGTCCGCCGGATCACCCGGCGCTCCTGATCCCGGGGGGATTACCCGTAACGATGGCATCCGCGCTGACGTCCATGCTGGAGGCTCAGAGCGTGGCGCTGGTCGGGGCGTCGCCCCGGCCGGGCTCGTTCGGCCAGCGCATGATCGAGGAGGTGACCAGCAGCCCGTCGCGGCCGCGGGTCTATCTCGTCAACCCGCGGTACACCGAGATCGGCGGCCAGCCCTGCCACCCGTCGCTGGCTGAGCTGCCCGAGCCGGTCGACCTGGTGCTGCTGGGCGTCCGTGACGACGCGCTGGAGGACCAGCTCAGCCTGGCCGCGAGCCACGGCGACCGGGCCGCGGTGATCTTCGGCAACGCCCACTCCGAGCCCGACCCGCTGGTCCCGGGGCCGCTGCTGCGCGACCGGCTGGGCCGCATCGCGCGGGAGGCGGGCATGGCGCTGTGCGGAGCGGGCTGCATGGGCTTCATCAACGTCAGCCGGGGCCTGCGCGCGATCGGATACACCGAGGCCAGCACGCTGCGGCCGGGCCCGGTGGCGCTGGTCACCCACTCCGGCTCGGTCTTCTCAGCGCTGCTGCGGACCCGCCGCGGGCTGTCGTTCTCGCTGGCGGTGTCCTCCGGCCAGGAGCTGGTCACCACCACCCCGGCCTACCTGGAGTACGCGCTGGACCTCCCCGAGACCCGGGTCGTCGGGCTGGTCCTGGAAGCCATGCGGGACGCGGGACGGCTGCGCGCGGCGCTGGCCACCGCGGCCGAGCGGGACATCCCGGTCGTGCTGCTCACCGTGGGCGGCTCGGCCGCCGGCCAGGCGATGGTGGCCGCGCACTCGGGCGCCCTGGCCGCCGGCGACGGCCCCTGGGAGGCCCTGTCCCGCGCCTACGGCGTGCACCGCGTGGGTGACCTGGCCGAGCTGGCCGACACGCTGGAGCTGTTCGCCATCGGGCGGCCGCCGGCCACCCGCCTGGCCCGCACCCGGCCGGCCCGGCCTGGCCTGGCCACGGTGCACGACTCCGGGCTGGAGCGGGCGCATACTGCTGACCTGGCCGAAGAACTCGGCGTGCCGTTCACGCCCATCGCCACCGAGACCACCGAGCTCCTGACCAGGCTGCTCGATCCCGGCCTGCTGCCTGCTAACCCGCTGGATGTGTGGGGCACCGGGGCGGACACCCGCGACCTGTTCGCCGCGTCCCTGGTCGCCCTGGCCAGCGATCCCGGTGTCACCGCGGTGGCACTGGCCGTCGACCTGGTCCCCGAGCTGGACGGCGACGAGTCTTACCCGCTAGCCGTGCTGGACGCCGCGGCGCGCACCGACAAGCCGCTGGCCGTGCTCAGCAACCTGCCCAGCGGAATCGACCCCGAGGCGGCCAGCAAGCTGCGCGCCCAGGGCATCCCGGTCCTGGAGGGGACGCGCAGCGGCCTGCTGGCCCTGCGGCATCTGCTGGACCGCGCCGCCTGGCAGACGTGCCCGGGCCAGTCCGGCGGGGGTCAGCCCGAAAGCCAGTCCAGCACGCAGCAGGCCGCTGCCGCCGGGGCGGACGCCGGGCCCGCGGCGATCGACACTGCCCGGCAGCGGCGGGGGCGCGAGCTGCTGGCGTCGGGGCAGGCCAGCGGGGCGCCGCTGCTGGCGCTGCTGGCCGAGTACAACATCGCCGTGACCCGGGCCGAGCCCGCCTGCGACGCGGCCGCGGCGCTCGCCGCC
The DNA here is from genome assembly GCA_963780555.1 of uncultured Actinomycetota bacterium. Taxonomy (GTDB): domain Bacteria; phylum Actinomycetota; class Actinomycetes; order Streptosporangiales; family Streptosporangiaceae; genus DASUBV01. The sequence goes on from CAWACD010000002.1 coordinate 4,634,056, forward strand.
GCCGGTTCCATCGGCTATCCGGTAGTGCTCAAGACCGACGAGCCGGCCATCGCGCACAAGTCGGACGCAGGCGGCGTACTGCTCGGCATCTCCGGCCCGGACGAGCTGGCCACGGGCTACGCCGACCTGGCCGCCCGGCTGGGCCCGCGGGTGCTGGTCTGCCAGGCGATCCGGCCCGGCCCGGAGCTGTCCCTGGGCCTGGCCCGCGACCCCGGCCTGGGCCCGCTGCTGGTCGTCGGCGCGGGCGGCATCCTGGTCGAGCTGCTGGCCGACCGGGCCGTGGCCCTGCCGCCGGTCGGCGCGCAGCTGGCCGGGGAGCTCCTGGACGGACTGCGGGTCAGCAAGCTGCTGGCCGGCGTGCGGGGCATGCCCCCGGCGGCCCGGGGTCCCGTGCTGGCCGCTATCACCGGCCTGTCCCAGCTGGCCGCCGAACTGGGCGACGACCTGGACGCCCTGGACATTAACCCGCTCATCTGCGGCCCCGAGACGGCTGTCGCCGTCGACGCGCTGGCCATCCCCCGGCCGGACCGGGCGTTAACCGACCGCAGTGGCCGGTCCGGTCGGCGGCGTCCGGCAGGCTCCCGGCGCCCGGCTGGCCGGCGGCCCGCCGCTCGCTAGCCCGCCCGCTCATCGGGCGGCCGGGGCTCCTGAGGCCGGGGCTCGAGGGGCCGGATGACAGCAGGGCGAGAGTCAGTGACAGGACATGTCAGCGGCGATGGTCTCCTATCCGGAGCTGCTGAATTTCCGTTTCTGCATTATCTGGGACGTAATCGGGCTTACCCGGAAGTTCCTTTACCGGCGCTATGCCGCTTTAGGCCTGTCTTCAGGTGATCTGGACCCTACGCTCTGCCGGGTGAGAATCCGCCGCGGCCCGAGCCGCGCCCTTGCTTCGATCAGCATCCTGACCACCGCCGCCGCCCTGGCGATCGGCACCCTCCCGTCTGCCGCGTCCGCTTCGAGCGCCGCGGCCGGCCGGACCGCCAGCCACGCGCAGTCCGCGCACTCCCTCGCGTCCGCCCGGTCCGGCCCGTCGGTGCCAGCCGCGCTGGCTGCCGCCGCGGCGCGGGCCGCCGCGAGCGCCCGGCCCGGCAGTGGCGCCGCCGCCAGCCCGGTGACCGGCGCCATCACCGGCACAGTGCGGGGCCTGGGCAGTGCGCCGCTGCCCGGTGCCTGCGTGACCGCCACGGGATCCGGAAGATCGGTGACCACTCGCGCCCGGGCCGACGGCCGGTTCGCCATCGCCGGGCTGGCGCCAGGCGCCTACACCGTCAGCTACCGCGACTGCGCCCGGCCCGCTGCGTACTTCGAGCAGCGGTATGGCAGCGCCAGCCTGGCCTCGGGGTCGTCCCGCGCCGGGGCAGCCCCGGTCATGGTCAGCCCCGGCCGACCCCTTCAGCTAGCTCCGGTGACCCTGCGGGCTACCGATCCGGCTGCGGAGGTAGCGGCCATGCGGCCCGACGTGCAGGCCCGGCTGGCGCAGATGTCCCCGGCTGCGAGCTCCGGCGGCGTGATCTCCGGAACAGTGCGCAACCGCGCCGGCCAGCCAGTCCCGCACTTCTGCGTTCAGGCGTACTCATCTCATGACTGGTGGATTGTCCGCACCGGCAAGCACGGCGGCTATCGCCTGCCGGTCGGCACCTCCGGGAAGTGGCGGGTGCAGTTCGACGGCGGCTGCGGAAACGCGGGGAACTACGCGCCACAGTGGTGGCGGCATGCAGCCACCGGGCCCAAGGCCACCAAGCTGACCATGCGGCGCGGACGCAGCTTCCACGGAATCGACGCCGTCCTGCGCCGCGGCGGCACCATCACGGGCAAGGTCACCTCCGCGACGACGGGGACCGGCCTGAAGCGGGTGTGCGTAGACGCGGCGGGCCTGCACGGTATGAGCGGCGTGGAGATGGAGGTACTCACCCGCCCCGACGGTTCCTACTCCATGAAAGACCTCGGCACCGGGCGCTACCAGATTTCCTTCGAGGCTGACTGCGCGGCCGGGGACTACCTTGGCACCTCCCGCAAGGCGCCGGTCTCCGTCACTGACGGAAAGACCACCGGCGGGATCAACGTCGCCCTGCGGCCCGGCGCCGAGATCCACGGCACCGTCACCAGCGCGGTGGCGGGCACGCCAGTCGCCGATGTGTGCGTGGAGGATCAGAACGGGGACGAGGACATCACGGGGCCCGGTGGCGGCTACGCGCTCACCGGGCTGACGCCGGGCAGCTACACCCTGAGCTTCACTCCCGGCTGCTATGGCAACCGCACCAGCGACAGCTACGCGCCGCAGTACTACGACAATGTCGTTAACCAGGGCGACGCCACTCCCGTGCACCTGACCACCGGCCAGATCAAGACCGGCATCAACGCCGCTCTGCAGCCCGGCGGGACGGTCACGGGCCAGGTGACGACCCGGTCCGGAGCCCCCATTGAAGGCGCCTGCGTGGGCGTGATCTCGCGCAATCTGGCCGGCGGCTTGGGCCAGAACGTCTACCTGACGGCGCTCGCGCCACTGTTTGCCGAGGTCGGCTCCGGGGTGAGCGGGCCGAAGGGCCACTTCACGATCCGGAATCTGACGGCCGGCCAGTATTCGGTCGTCTTCGCTGGCGGCTGCGGGCACGGTTCGGCAAAGTACGCATTCGGCACGTTCGAGCCGCAGGGCGGTGGGCGGTGGATCTCGGTCGGCGCCGGGACCACGACGGCCGGGGTAACCGAGGCCATGCAGGTGGGCGGGACCATTAGCGGCACCGTGACCGGGCGGGGCGGCGCGCCGCTGCCCCAGGTGTGCGTGGGCGCGCTGCCGCAAGGTAACCAGCTGGGCTACCTCATCTCCCTCGGCGGACCTGAATCCCGGCGGGACGGCAGCTACTCCGTCAGCGGGCTGGCGCCCGGCCGGTATGCCGTGGTGTTCACGCCGTGCGGCAGAGACCAGTCCTATGCCGAGCAGTGGTACCGGGAGAAGCCCAGCCGGGCCTCGGCCACTGCCGTGACGGTCAGCGCCGGGCGCGCCACCCGGCACATCAACGCCGCCCTGCGGGCTGGCGGCACGATCACCGGCCAGGTCCGCTCGGGAGCCACCGGCAAGCCGCTGAAGAACGTGTGCGTCATCCTCGCGGACTCGAAAAACCAGCTGACGAACCTCGCGGGCACGAACTCGGCGGGCCAGTACCGGCTGTCGCATGTCGCGGCAGGCCAGTGGAAGCTGGAGCTATCGCAGTGCCAGGCGGAAAACCCGAGTGCGGCCGGGATCGTCCGCGGCGGCTACCGGGTCCGCAACGGCAAGATCACGCGAGCCAGCTTCACGCTGCCGCAGGCAGGGTCGATCAGCGGGACCGTCCAGGGCGGCTCGCCGGCTGCAGCGGAGCCGGGAATCTGCGTCGAGGCGACGCCGCTGACCGGGCACGGCCAGCCCTGGCTCGGACTGACCGGTCAGGATGGCAGCTATACGGTGCCGGGCCTGGCGGCCGGAACGTATCGAGTGCTGTTCACCCCGCTGTGCCTGTTCGGCACGGCCGACGTCACGCCCCAGTGGTACAACGGCGCGTCGTCCGCGGCCGCCGCCGCACCGGTGACGGTCACCGGCGGGCAGACCACCACCGGCATCGGCGCGACGCTGGCCGCTGACGGCGCCATCTCCGGCACCGTGACCGTCTCGGGCACGGCCACCGCCGGGGTCTGCGTCGGTGCCTACGCCGGGTCGTCGGCGAAGCCGGCGGCTATCGCCATCACCGGCAAGGACGGCAGTTACCAGATGAGCGGCCTGACCGCGGGCGGCTACTCGGTCGAGTTCAGCAACGGCTGCGGCGCGTCCGGCTACACGGCTCAGTGGTACGGCGGCGCTACCCGGGCCGCGGCGACCCCGGTCACCGTGACCGCAGGTGCGACCGCCACCGGGATCGACGCCAGCTAACCGCGCTACCGCCGGACATCACCGAGCCCGGCATCCCCGCCACGCTGCGAGGGATGCCGGGCTCGATGGCTCTGCGATCAGCGGGCCCAGAAGTTGTGATTGCTGGGCCGGCTGACCGGTGCCTTCTTATGGACCACGTTGAGCGTGGCCGGGCTGACCAGCGTGCTGCCGTCCGGGCCGGCCTTGACCGCCATGTGCGTGGCGCTGCCGGCCAGCAGCTTCTTCCAGGTCAGGAACCAGACCGTGTAACCGTCGCCCCAGGTTCCGCCCTTGGGACTGCCGGTGACGGTGACCGGATCGCCCGGCACCTCCATCCGGTAGTACTCGGCAGCGTGCGCCGGCGAGGTGTTCACGCAGCCGTGGCTGACGTTGGCGTACCCCTGCTCCCCCACCGACCAGTAGGCGTCGTGGATGTAGTCACCGCTCCAGGTGAACCGCACTGACCACGGGACCATCAGGTCATAGCCCGGCCCCTTCATCTCCACCGGGTTGCCCTTGTCCATGGTGACGTAGGTGCCGTTGGGCGTATCGTCACCGGGCCGGCCGGTGCTGATCGGCCAGGTCCGCCACAGGTGCCGCTTGTAGTAGACCTTCATCTGGTGGGTCCGCGTGCTGGCCACCACGATCAGCGAGTTGCCGATCGTGAAATGCTGGCTCAGGTTATGTGTCCCGTATACGCCCTTCGCGCCTTCCACCCCATTCAGGTGCGCAGTGAAGCTCACCTTGGTGTGCTGCGGCCAGTAGGTGCGCGGCCGGAAGTACAGCGTCTGATCGCCGTCCCAGTACCAGGCACCGGTGACGTGCTTGGAGGTGCGCAGGTGGATGGCCTTCTCGACGGCCGCCTTGCGCTTAATCGGGCGATTAAAGCTCAAGATGATCGGCTCGCCGACGCCGTAATACCCGGAGCCGAGTATGGTGCTGGCGACGAAAGTCTTCTTCGGCTTCAGCGTGGAAAAAGAGGCTGTCTGGGTCACGGTCTTGCCGCCCGAGCCAGTGGCGGTCGCGGTCACCGTGAACTTGCGCGACGTGCTCAGCGGGCCCACGCTGCGCCACAGGGTGCCGTTATCCGTCACCTGCCCGGCAACCCGGTGCTTGCCGGCCTGCACCTGCACCGCCTGAACGGTCCCGTTGGCGGCGCGGACGGTAATCTCGGCACCCGGCCTGACCTTGGCCGTGCCGTCGGCTGGCAAGATCGTCAGCTTCGGGACCAGCGCCTCTTTCTTCGCCACCTGCGCCGTCCCGCCAGCCGAGCAGGCGCCCAGCGCCATGACCAGCGCCGCTCCCCCGGCCGTGCCGGCCAGCGTCAGCCTGGCCCTTCCGCGTCCCGCGGTCCTGCATCCTTCGGTCGTGCTGTTCACCGGTATCCCCGATCGTCTGTGCTGGGCGACGAGCCTGGTGCTGGCCGCGAGGCGGCCAGCACCAGGCCCCGTCATGGGACGCGCTAGCGCGCCCGTCGCCCCTTCTGCCCCTGGCGCTTACGCTTGGCGACTACGGTCACGGAAAGCATGGCGACGCACATCGCGGCGATCGCCATGGCAGGCTTCATGAAGCGCATCCTGATATTCCTCCCCGATTGATCCAGCGACGTCCGCGCAGTACAGCCCGCTTTACGGGCGGATCATTCAGCCCGGACGTCTGCAGATATGGCGAGCATTACCCGATTCCCGGGCGGCGGACACCCATTCACCACGCGAAAGCGTTAATAAACTGGCCCGGCTCTGGCAAAGAAGGTAATCATCAGGCGGCCGGATAACCAGCCGGCACGCAGCCCGTGGCCCAATGTTCACCAGGATTCTCCGGGCCGCCAGCGCCGGCAGCTGAGCGGCGGGGCAGTCCGCGCGGCCGACCGCCATACCCCCGCTGCTACTGCCGTTTGGCGGCCGCCAGGCAAACCGGAATGGCAGGCACCTCGGGCGCGGAAAATCACGCTGATTTGCCTCTGTTGAGCGGCGGGAATTGCCCGTATGCTCCGATAGCTCCGCATGGGCGGAGGCAGTACCGGCCGGGTGCGGGAGCTCGATGAAACTCGGAGCCGTGGCGGCGCTCGCGCTCAGCGCCGCGGTCATCACCAGCCTGGCCTCGGCCGCTCCGGTCACGGCCGCGCAGTCGCCCGGCGCCAGCCCGGCAGCGACGGCCAGCGCGCCGTCTCCGGCCGCTCTGGCGATGCGGGCCACGCTGGCCCGGCAGCACCAGGCCGCTCTCCGGGCTCGCCGGCCAGGGACCGTGACCGGCGTCATCCGGTCCTTCACCGGCCAGCCCCTGCCGGGCGCCTGCGTGACGGCCTTCGGCCCGGCCGGCACGGGCACCGCCCGCGCCGGTTCTGCCGGCACGTTCTCGGTCCGCGGCCTGGCCGCCGGCTCGTACACGCTGAAGTACGCCGACTGTGCCCGGCCCGGCGAGTTCCTGCCGCAATGGTCAAGCGCGGCGCCGACCGCCGCCCTGGCCCGTCAGATCACCGTGCGGGCGGGCCGGCCGACGGCGGCCGGGACCGTGACGCTGCAGCCGGCCAGCCCGGCCGCGCTGACCCGGGAGTCGGCCGCGACCCTGCACGTCCGGGCCGCCGCGCTGCCCGGTGCGGCGGGCCTGAAGCTGGGTGGCGTCTCCGGCCGGGTGACCAGCCGGTCGGGCCGACCCATCAGGCACACCTGTGCCGAGGTTCACTCCACAGACTTCTACGTGGGGGTCCCCGTCTCGAAGACCGGCCGCTGGACCGTCGGCAAGAGCCTGCCGCCCGGCCGGTACACCGTCGAGTTCGCCGCCCTGGACTGCGCGGGCAACCCCGGAAACTGGGCGCCGCAGTGGTACCGGAACCAGAGCCGGGCCGCGAAGGCCTCCCGGGTGCGGATCAGGTCCGGGAAGATCACCACGGGGATCAACGGCCGGCTGCGTCACGGCGGGATCATCTCCGGCATCGTGACCGGCCGGGCGGGCAAGCGGCTAGCTGGCGCCTGCGCCCTGCTGTTCACCGGTCCCGCGAGCTTCCCGGTCTTCCGTACTACCCGCGGCGGGCGCTACAGCTTCCGCGGGCTCCCGGCCGGGCACTACCGCATGCTCTTCCAGGGCAACTGCACCGGCCGTCCGACGCCCTACCTGTGGCAGTGGTGGCGCGGGGCCCGCAGCTACACCGGAGCGCGAGCCATCCGGGTGCGGCTGAGACACACCACTGGCGGCATCAGTCCGCGGCTCGTCATCGGCGGCAAGATCACCGGAACCGTGCGGTTCCGCACCGCCGCTGGCCGGCCGCTGCGCGGGATCTGCGTGGACGCCTCGACCGGCGGCCCGGAAACCGGATATGACGCGCTCGCTGCGACCGGCAAGAACGGCCGCTATGTGGCCGAGGGGCTGCCGCCGGGCCGGTACCGAGTGGAGTTCTCCCCGGGCTGCAGCAACAACGGGGATTACCTGGCCGCCAGCTACCCGCACCGGGTCAGGATCGCGGCTGGCCAGACCGCCGGTAACATCAGTGCCGTCCTGAAGCCGGGCGCCACCGTCAGCGGCACCGTGACCGACGCGCACGGCAAGGCGGTCGGCGGGATCTCGGTCTTCGTCTCGGATGCCCAGGGCAATGGCAACGGCACCTGCACGTCACCGACGGGCAGGTACTCCGTTGGCCAGCTGCCGCCGGGCAGCTACACCGTGGCGTTCGTCAACGAATGCGGGGCGAAGGGCAACTACGCGCCGCAGTACTACCCGGGCCAGCCGAGCGCGGCCACGGCCCGGAGCCTCCGGCTCTGGCTCGGCCGGAAGGTCACCGGGATCAACGCCGCCATGCAACCAGGAGCGACCATCACCGGGACGCTGACGAGTATCTCGGGCCAGCCGGCCGGGACGGTCTGCGTCAGCATCCAGCAGGTCAGCGACGCCTTCTTTGACGCTGAGTTCGTCGCCGACTTCGCCGGTTACGATGCCCGGACCTCGGCGGCAGGCCGCTACCGCGTCCGCGATCTGGCGGCTGGCCGGTACGCCGTCCAGTTCTTCAGCTGCGGCGGGCGGCAGTTTGCCAGCCGATGGTTCGGCGGCCGGCCGGGATCCGGGATCGGTGACATCGTCACGGTGGCCGGCGGCGCCACGGTGCGCGGAATCGGCGCCGTCATGTCGCCCGGCGGCACCATTAGCGGCACCGTCCGGACCGGCGCCGGCAAGCCCCTGGCGGACGCCTGTGAGATCATCACCAGCCTGCGCACGGGGCAGGTGCTATTCGGCGACCCCGGTTTCACCAGCCGTTACCGGGTGGCCGGGCTGCCGCCCGGCCGCTACACCATCGAGTTCTATGACTGTGCGGGATCCAACTACGCGATCCAGTGGTACAAGAACCGGCCGGGGCCGGGCTCGGCCACGGCGGTGCGCGTGACCGCAGGGCACACGACCGGCTCGATTGACGTCGCGCTGCCGCGGGGCGGGCGGATCACCGGGCGGCTGACCGCCGCGGCGACCGGCCAGCCGGTGCGCGGCTTCTGCGTGGACGCCAGCACCGCATCCGGCACCTTCTTCGGGTTCGGCAGCACCAGCAGGAATGGCGACTACACGCTCAGCGGGCTGAACACCGGCCGCTACCGCCTGACGGTCAGCAACTGCAACGACAACGCAGGCATGATTGCCGCAGGCAGCCCGGCCGGGACGATCCGGGTCGTCCGGCCGCGCACCGTCACGGGCGTGAACATCGCCCGGCCGCCAGGCGGGTCTATCTCGGGCCAGGTCCTGAGCGGCTCGCCGGCCACGCCGCCGGGCGATGTCTGCGTCGATGCTGTCCCGGCGGCCAGCAGCGGGGTCGCGGCCACCGCCAGCGTCGAGACCACCGGGAGCGACGGCCGGTACCAGCTCCGCAACCTGCCGGCCGGGCGCTACCAGGTGTTCTTTAACACCACCGGGGGCTGCGACAACAGCCAGGACGGGCTGGTGCCGCAGTGGTACGACAGCGCCAGCTCCCGGGCAGCGGCGACGGTGATCACGGTCGCCGCCGGTCACGCCAGCACCGGGATCAGCGCCACGCTGCGCGCCGACGGCGGCATCTCCGGCACCGTGACCTCCGGCCCAGACGGTCCGGCGCTTAGCGGGGCCTGCGTCCGGGTGGTGCCGCGGGCCGCGGGCCGGGCCGCGAGCTTCACGGCCACCTCCGCGGGCGGCGGCTACCGCGTCAGCGGCCTGGCGCCCGGCCGGTACACGGTGCGGTTCAGCTCGGGCTGCGGTGCCTCCGGCTACGCCACCCAGTGGTGGCGAGATGCCGCCTCAGCCGGGGCGGCAACCGTGATCACCGTGCCATCCGGCGCGGTAACCACGGGAATCGACGCAGCACTGGCAAAGTAAGGCCAGATCCGCGCCGCGGGTGAATCGTGAATCCCGCGGCGCGGATCAGCCAGGCTGAGGGCCGCGGACGGCCGCTGGCGCCTAGAAGATGACGTAGACCTTGCGGATCTTCTCGTGGATCAGCCAGGTGCCGGCCCAGCCGCGCGGGAACACGGCGGTGTCGCCGGGACCGATCTCCTGCGCCTCGCCGCCGTCCGGGGTCACGGTCATCCGGCCGGCCACGATGTGCACGAACTCGTGGGTCTCCAGCTTCCAGTAGGACGGCCCGGGCGTGCACTCCCAGACTCCGGACTCCTGGTCGCCGTCCTGCCACAGGGTGTACCCGGCGGTCTGCATCGGCTCGCCGGTAGCTTCCTCCAGCGGGCCCCAGTCCTCGAGCTCGGCCGTCACGGCGGCGGCGAGATACGGCGTGGTCATGTCTGTCATGGCAAGACCGTTCCTTTCTGGTGAAGGTGCGTGGTCAGGTAAGCGGAAATCAGCTCGCGGCCGGGCCGGCGGCGGACTGCGCCACGGCCTCGGGGAAGGGCAGGGCGATCGGATCGGTGCCCAGCTTGCTGGCGCCGCTCTCATCGAACCGGTCCAGGCCGAGGTCGCTCACGTCGGTCACGTCCGAGGTACCGGTCAGGGCCACGTCCGCGGCCGCGCGGGCCACCGCGGGCCCCCACATCATCCCGGCCCCGCCGGCGGCCGCCACCGTCACGCCGGCAATCTCGCCGTCGGCGGCGATGGCCGGGCCGATGATCGGCAGGTGGTCGGGGGTGTAGTCGATGGTGGCCGCCCATACCCGGCGCAGCCCGAGGCCGGCGGTCACCGGGACCAGCTCCGCCAGCCGCTGCCGCATCCGGGCCAGGTACGGCTCGTCCACCGCGGTCGCCGGGCCGGGGCGCTCGTCGGGATTGCTCATCCCGAACAGCAGGCCGCGTTCCTCGGGCCGCCAGTACAGCCCGGCGGCCAGGTCGAACACCATCGGCAGCCGGGCCGGGTCCAGATCGGGGTGCGGCTGCGTCACGGCCACCTGGTGCCGGACCCCGCCCGCCGGGATCCGCACCCCGGCCAGCGCGCCCACCTCGGCCAGCTCCGGGCCGCCGGTGAGGACGACCAGCGGTGCGCTGACCGGGCCGGCGGAAGTCAGCACACCCGTGACCCGCCCGCCCGCGGTCTGCAGGCCGGTGCAGGCGACGTGCTCCCGGACCTGCACGCCGCTCGCGGCCAGGGCCACGGCGTAGGCGGTCACGTTGCGCGGCGGGGTCAGGTAGCCATCGTCGGCGCAGTAGGTACCGCCCAGCGTCCGCCCCGGCGCAAGCGTCGGGTTGAGTGCGTCCAGCTGGCCGGGCTCGAGCCAGCGGACCGTCAGTCCCAGGGCGTTCTGCATGGTCATCCGCTCGCGCGCAGCGCTCACGTCGGCGGCGGTGAAGCACGGGATCACGTAGCCCTGCGGCGTGAACCCGGAGTCAATGCCGATCTCATCCTGCTGGCCGAGGTAGAACCGGCGCGACCACTCGCCCAGCTGGACCGCCCACGGGGTGCCGCCCTGGGTCCGCACCACGCCGGCCGCCCGGCTGCTGGCGCCCTGGCCCAGGGTCCGCTTCTCCACCAGGACGACCCGGTCCAGGCCGCTGCGGCGCAGGAAGTAGGCGCACCAGGCGCCGACGGTCCCGCCCCCGACGACCACCGCGTCAGCGACGTCCGGTTGGCTAGCTGCAGGCATTGGCACGAACACCATGCTCGCCTAGACTGAACGTTCAGTCAAGAGTGGTGGACCGTGACAGCGGACCGGCTGAAGGGGCGCGATGTACGGCTTGACAGATGCTGACCGGCAGATCCAGGGGCGCGCCGCGACCTTCGCGGATGAGCTGATCCCGCTGGAGGTCACCGCCGAGCTGAACGACGGTGAGCTGGATAAGGAGATCACCGCCGGGCACGCCGCCCGGGCCCGGGAGCTGGGCCTGTGCTCGACCAACATGCCGGCTGCGCTGGGCGGCCTGGGCTACACCTCGCTGCAGCAGGCGCTGGTGCAAGAGCAGGTCGGGCGCGTCACCAACGCGCTGGCCTGGGTCTGCTCCACCCCGCCGTCCTGGATGACGGAGGTGGCTACCCCGTTCCAGCTGGAGAAGTTCATCGTCCCGACGATCCGGGGCGAGCGCGAGGAGTGCTACGCCATCACCGAGGAAGGCGCCGGTTCCGACGTGGACGCCATCGTCGCCACCGCCCGTCGCGACGGGGATGACTACGTCCTCAACGGCGAGAAGTGGCACGTCACCTCCTACAACAGCGCCGACTACGCGTTTTTCCAGGGCAAGCTGACCGGCGGCGAGCATGACGGCGAGCACGCGATGTTCCTGGTCGACCTGCCCAGCCCCGGTGTCCGGGTGGTCCGCACCCCGGCGTACTCGCACACCATCAGCCACCACCACCCGATCGTGGCGTTCACCGACGTCCGGGTGCCGGCCACGCACCTGGTCGGCGCCGAGGGCGACGGGATGAGCTTCGCCTATGAGTGGTTCCGGTTCGAGCGGCTGATGGTCGCCGCGCGCTGCCTGGGCGCGGCCAGCCGGCTGACCGACGAGATCACTGCCTTCGCGGCCGAGCGGGAGGTGCAGGGCCAGCCCATCGCCCGGTTCGGCCAGATCCAGGCCATGCTGGCCGACTGCCTGACCGAGCTGTTCGCGGCCCGCTCGCTGGTCTATGAGACGGCGCGGGCGATCGATGCCGGTGCCGACGTGAAGGTCCAGCACGCGCAGTGCTCGATGGCCAAGCTGTATGCCTCAGAGATGGCCGGCCGGGTCGCCGACCGGGCTGTCCAGGTCTTCGGCGGGCGCGGCTACATGCGCGAGAACGTGGCCGAGCGGTTCTTCCGCGAGCTGCGGGTCGAGCGGATCTGGGAGGGCACCAGCGAGGTGCAGCGGGCGATCATCGCCGACCAGATGCTCAAGCGCGGCCCCCGCGCCCTGGCTTAATTTCCCGGCGAGACTGCGGGGCGCTCTGGACGCGCCCCGCAATCGCGCGCTGTTTCCTGCGAGCTAGCGGGCGCTCGGGACGCGCCACGCCATCTCGCGGAAACACAATTCAGGCGGGGAGGCTGTCCTCGATGGCGGAGATGACCTCGGGGGCTTCCGGGTCGGTCATCGGGCGGAACCGCGCCACGGGCTTGCCGTCGGCGCCGACCAGGAACTTCTCGAAGTTCCACTGGATGTCCCCGGCCTCGCCCTCGGCGTCGGCCAGGGCGGTCAGCTCGGTGTAGACCGGGTGCCGGCCAGCGCCGTTGACCTCGATCTTCTCGAACATCGGGAAGGTCACGCCGTAAGTCGTCGAGCAGAACTGCGAGATCTCCTCCGCGCTGCCCGGCTCCTGGCCGCCGAACTGGTTGCAGGGGAATCCGACGACCGAGAAGCCCCGGTCAGCGAACCGCTCCTGCAGCCGCTCCAGTCCCGCGTACTGCGGCGTCAGCCCGCACTGGGAGGCCACGTTCACGACCAGCAGCGTCTTGCCGGCCAGTTCGCCCAGCGACCCGGGCTGGCCGTCGAGTGTGGTGAGGGGGATGTCGTGCAGGCTCAATGTTCAGGCTCCTTTGACCGCGTCACGCAGATGGCCCACTGCCGGACTCTAACGCAGCCAGCTGCCCGGTAATGCCCGGCTACGGGCGGCAATGCCCGCCCTCTCGCACTGGGGGTTCCAGGGGGTGGCCCCCTGGGTCAGCACGTCGCTGCGTCTCAGCCAGGCCCGCGGCGAACCCGGCCAGCAGCGCTGCCACCCCGAAGCGGAACCGCTGGTGATCATCGGTGCCCTGGCCGGCCCGGGCCGCCTCGGTCAGCAGCGGGTAAGCCGCAGGGTCCAGGCCAGCCAGCGCGGTCGTGGAGCCGGGCGCGCCGGCCTGGTGCACGCCCGCCGTGCCGGCCTCCGCAGTGGCATGGCCGACCACGAAGATGGTCAGGGAGTTGAGGGCATCCAGCGCCGCGCCCAGGCTGAACCCGCTCGCGGTGAGCACGCGCAGCCCGGACTCGACTGCTTGCAGCGACTGCGGCGTCGCGGCCGGACGGCTCAGGGCCAGGGGCAGGACACCGGGATGGCGCAGCAGGGTGGCCCGCAGGGTCTCGGCATAGTCGCGCAGCGCCGCGTCCCAGGGCTGGCCGCCGGAGTGCGGCAGGGCACTGAGATCCAGGACCCGCTCCACCATGCCGTCCAGCAGCGCCTCCTTGCTGGGCACATAGTGGTACAAGGTCATCGCCTCGACGCCCAGCTCAGTGCCGAGCCGGCGCATCGTCAGGGCGGCCGCCCCGCTGCGGTCGGCCAGATCCAGCGCCGCGTCCAGCACCCGGGCGCGCGTGAGCCCGGCTCGCTCTCCCGCACCCCGCCTGGCCACTGCGTCCCTCCCGCCGCGGACCGCCGTCCGGCAACGGCGGCCCCTGTTGCGTTACGAATTCTTACGTCGTAAGGTTAGCGTAACTTACATCGTAAGAATGGAGCCAGCATGATGGACGCCATTTCGGACCGGACGCCCCCGGGCAAGCAGGTGGTGGCGGGCTTCTTCGCCGCCATCAACGACCGGCGCCTGGCCGACCTGCCCCGGTTCATGGCCGCGAACGTGATTGACCACAACAAGATCATCTATGGCGAGGCCGATGAGCCGGGCGCTGCGTTCGACGGGTTCGCGCAGCAGCTGGCGGCATTTGGCGAAGGCCGGATGCGGGTCTGCGACCTGATCGCCGAGGGGGATCGGGTGGTGGCCCGGCTGCTAGTCAGTGGCACCCATACCGGGGCGCACCCGCGGATGCCGCAGCCGACCGGCAGATCCTTCGAGGTCGAGCAGATCTGGATCTTCACGCTCGCCGCAGGCAAGATCAGCGAGATCCGCGCGGTCAGCGACCGGCTGGGCCTGTTCCTGCAGCTGGGCTGGGACTGGCCGGCCGCCTGAGCACGACGGCCGGCCAGTTTCGCGCTAGCTGACGACCTGCTCGCTGGCCCGGGTGGCGTCGGCCTTGTTCCAGACCCGCTCGCCCCGGTAACCGCGGCCGATCATGGTGACGAACTGGTACACCGCATCCTCATCGGGCGCCAGCGGGCCCGGCTTGGCGTGCTCGGAGGTCAGCCCGCGCTGCACCGACTCGCAGGCACCCCAGTCCTGGCGGTTGGTGATGTCCCAGAAGTCGACGGCGAAGCCGGGGTCGAAGCCCGGCGTTTCCGCCGCCTCGGGCGCGAAGGCCCAGACGCACTCGATGATGGTGCGATCGGCCGCCAGCGGCACCAGCCGGTGCGTCATCACGTAGTCCGGGTGCAGGCTGACCAGTACGTTGGGGAAGAGGTTGACGTAGATCACGGTGCGCAGGCCCTGGGCGTCCAGGCCGCGCAGCGGCACGCCCTGGCTGGTCCCGTCCAGCGACATGGTGTCCATGCCGTCCCGCAGGTCCATCCAGCCGCCCACCCAGGCGCCGTCGGCATGGTAGTTCTCGCCGCTCTTGGGCGGGCTGACCGCGCACAGCTCGGGGTGGATCATCGGGCAGTGGTAGCACTCGTGGTAGTTCTCGGTCAGGATCTTCCAGTTCGCCTTCGCGTCGTAGCGGTGCCGCCCGCCGATGACCAGCCGCTCGGGCTCGTACGGGGCCACCAGCGGGTCCAGCTCGGCGAACTCCTCAGCGAGCGGGCCCGCCTGGCCGCCAGAGCCGTCGACGAAGATCAGGCCGTGCCACTCGGCGACGGGCAGCTCCACCAGGCCCCAGCTGGACCGGTCGAAGCCTTCGTTGCGGCGGAAGCCCGAGGCGAAGCGCAGTCCGCCGTCCAGTCCGTAAGTCCACGAGTGGTACGGGCAGATGACCGTGTTGCGCTGGACCGACTCCCCGACGCCCAGCAGCTCGTGGCCGCGGTGCCGGCAGGTGTTGCCGAACGCGTGCAGCTGCCCGTCGTCGTCCCGGGTCAGCAGCACGCTGCCCCGCCCGGCCTGCTCGGCCCGCTGGTCACCGGGGTGCGGCAGCATCGAGGAGAATCCGACGCACAGCCAGCCATCACCGAAGAAGTGCTGCTGCTCCCAGGCGAACACCGCAGGATCGACGTAGGCAGCGCGCGGGAGCATGGTGCTCTGGCCGAACGGCCGCAGCGCCTGCGCGAGGGCCGCCGGGTCGATCGGGGCGGCGGGATCCTGCAGTTGACTGACCATACAGTCAAGGGTAAGCGCCGTACCTGACTCTGTCCAGACATCCTCGCAGGCCCGCGCCGGCGGCGCCAGGGCGGCGCCGGCCGCGCCCGGCCTGCGGGGATCTGACCATTTCGCGCCCGCTCACGGGGGTTCGCGGTACCTTAGCGGCAGTCTGCCCGGCAGCCTCCCCCGCCGGGCCGCTGGCTGGGTTACGACCAGGAAGAACACGGAATGACCGGGAAGTTCTCCTCGCTGCGCCGTCCGGCCCGGCCGCTGCACCCGCCATTCACCCATTTCCCGATCGCCGGCTACGTGTTCGCGGCGGCGTTCGACCTGGCCTCGGCGGTCGGCTCCGGGCATGGCTGGGCCGCTGGCTTATGGCACTCCGGCACCTTCGTGGTCGTCGGCGGGCTGGTGATCTGCCTGGTCACGATGGGGACGGGCTTCTGGGATCTGGTCCGGTTCCAGCCGCGCTCGCCAGCCGCGTTGCGCACCACGGCCGTGCACGTGGCCCTGATGGGCCTGGTGTTCATGATGGGCGCGGGTGACCTGGCCTGGCGGCTGCGCGACTACGCCCGGCCCGGCGCGCCGGCCGGCATCGTCGTGCTGTCGCTGGCTCTCGCGACGCTGGCCTGCAGCGGCGGCTGGTTCGGCGGCAAGCTGGTCTTCGGATTCGGGGTCGGAGTGGCCGGCCAGACTGGCCGAGACCGGGACGCAGCAGGTCAGGAGTGCGCCGCAGGCTCCGGAGCGAGCCCGGGCGATTCTCCGGGCTGACCTGCCGACAGATATTCTCGCCTGACCGCCGCGCGTATCGCGGCCAGCGCCTGCCGTGATCACGGCGGCTGACGGGGCAGACGGGGAGACCAGTGATGGGGCAGGCGTGGCCGACAGCAAGGTAGCCATGCCCCCCAAGATCCGCGCCCTGCTGCTGTTCGTATGCGCGGTGGTCCTGGTCGACACGGTGTTCTTCACCGCACTGACCCCGCTGCTGCCGCATTACGTGCACGAGGCCGGGCTCAGTAAGTCGGGCGCCGGGCTGCTGGTGGCCGCCTACCCGCTGGGCACCCTGGTGGCGGCGCTGCCCGCCGGCGTGCTGACCGCGCGGCTGGGCTGCCGCGAGGTCGTGGTCATCGGCCTGGCCCTGATGGCGGTGTCCACGCTGGTGTTCGGCTGGAGCAGGACCGAGAGCGTGCTGGACATCGCGCGCTTCGTCCAGGGCCTGGGCGGCGCCTGCACCTGGTCAGCGGCGATGGCCTGGCTGGCCACGGCCGCCCCGCCGCAGCGCCGCGGTGAACTGCTCGGCACCGCCCTGGGCGCGGCCGTGGGCGGGGCCCTGCTGGGCCCCGTCCTGGGCGCGCTGGCCAGCCGGGTTGGCACCGGCGCGGCGTTCTCGGCCGCCGCCGTGGCCGGGACCGCCCTGATCGTCGTGGCCTTCCTGATGCCGCCTGCGCACGCCCCGCAGTCCCAGGGCCTGCGCTCGGCGCTGCCCGCGCTGCGCGACCGCCAGATCGCGGTGGCCATGTGGCTGACCCTGCTGCCGGGCCTGGCCTTCGGGGTCCTGGACGTGCTGGCCCCGCTGCGGCTGGGCGAGCTGGGCGTCAGTGCCGCGCTGATCGCCGCCACCTTCCTGGCCTCGGCCGCGCTGGAGGCGGGCCTGTCCCCGCTGGCCGGGCGGCTGGCGGACAAGCACGGGGCGATGTTCCCGATCCAGCTGTCCCTGGTGGCCGCGGTGATCATCTCCCTGCTAGCGCCGGTGCTCGCGCCCGCCGCCGTGCTCATCGTCGCCCTGGTGATCGGCATGCCCGCGTTCGGCACCATGTTCGCCCCCGCGAGCGCCATGCTCAGCCACGGCGCGGACCGGCTCGGGCTGAACCAGGGCCTCGCCTTCGGCCTGGCCAACCTGGCCTGGGCGGCCGGGCAGGCCATCGCCGCGGGCGGCAGCGGAGCCCTGGCCCAGGCCACCTCAGACCTGGTTCCGTACGCGCTGCTGGCCGCGATCATGCTGGGCACGCTGATCGCCTTCCAGCCCGCCGGACGGCGGCTGCTGCGCCGGCTCAGCGCGGCAGCCGCCGGCGCAAGACCCGCTCGCGGGTGTTACAGACCGCCGGGAAGCTGTCCGGCGGAACAAGTCCCGCTGCCGCTGCCCGCAGCTGAACTACCCAGCTGGCCGCTCCTGCGGAGTCGCCGCAGGAGCATCCCGGAGCCGCTGCCGGCACCCAGCCGCGCCGGGCACCAGATCCCGGCACGAGAGCTCGCCAGCGGACTTGACCGGTGACTCCGTTAGCCGTAGCTTTCGTTAGTGATGACTAACGCATCAGAGTTGCTGGAGGTGCTGGCCGAGCCGACCCGGCGCGCCATCGTAGAGCGGCTAGCCGAGCGGCCATCCGCCGTCAGTGACCTGGCCAGGGACATGCCGATCACGCGCTCGGCGGTCTCCCAGCACCTGCAGATCCTCAAGTCCGTCGGCCTGGTTACCGACCAGGCGGCGGGCACGCGGCGTATCTACCGGGTCGACCCGGACGCGCTCGCGATCATCCGCGCCTACTTCGACGCGTTCTGGACCCGGTCCCTGGCTTCGTTCCAGGAAGCGGCCGAGCGCCCACGGGAGGACACGTGACTATCACCGACACCACGACGGTCAGGACTTCGGTCGAGGTGGATGCCCCGATCGCGCATGCCTTCCACGTGTTCACCGCCGGGATCGGCACGTGGTGGGATGACGACAAGCACATCCTGGAGGCCCCGCTGGCTGAGATGGTGTTCGAGCCGTTCGCCGGGGGTCACATCATCGACCGGGGCACCGACGGCAGCGAGTGCCGCTGGGCCCGCGTGCTGGCCTACGAGCCGCCCGGGCGGGTCTGCTTCAGCTGGGACATCAACCCGAAGTGGCAGATCGAGACCGATCCGGAGCGGACGAGCGAGATCGAGATCACGTTCACCGAGATCACGCCGGGCCGCACCCGGGTCGTCCTCACCCACCGCCATCTCGACCGGCACGGCGAGGGCTGGGAGAGCATGCGCGACGCGGTCGGCCAGGGCTGGAGCCTGGAGCCACTCCGGGCCCGGATCGAGCAGTCCCGGCAGGTCCTCGGCCGCGAGCTGCCGGTCATCACCGACGAGACGATGCGCGCGCGGCTGGCCGGGGCGGCCGGCTACACGGCGATCTTGCTGCGGGTGACCGGCACCTTCGACCCCGCGACCGCCGGCCCGACCATCTGGGAGCATGGCCGGCGCAACATGGCCCTCGCCGAGGCTGGCCTGCTGTCGGTCGTCCTGCCCGTCAGGGACGACACCGACCTGGCCGGCATCGGCGTTTTCGCGGCGACGCCGGATGACACCGCCGCGATCATGGCGGATGACCCTGGCATCCGCGCCGGGATCTTCACCTACGAGCTGCACCCTGTCCGCGGGTTCCCCGGCGCCTCGCTGCCCTGACGGCCCGCAGGCGAGGCCGGGGGCGAGGCGCCGGAGGGCGCGGCGCCGGAGGCGGCAGACCCTACGCGGGGGCGATCTCCCGGCTCACGATCCACGCGTGCTTGCCGACCTGCCGGACCCGCGCGAACCCGTTCTCCTCGAACAGCTCGACCGTCGCGCTGAACAGGAACCGGCCCTGGGCCTGGCGGCCGGCGGTGGTCTCGGAGATCGCCTCGACCAGGCCGCCTCCGGCGGCGGCGATCTGCGCGATGGCGCCTTCCAGCCCGGCCCGCGCGATCCCCTGGCCGCGATGTCTCTTGTCGACGAAAATGCAGGTGATCCGCCAGCGTGCGGGCGGCGGCGGGTCCTGCCGGTAGGCCCGCTCGTGCTTGAGGCCAAGCTCGTCCGTGCTGCCGTACTGGCACCAGCCCTGCGCCAGTCCCAGCTCGTCGAAGACCAGCGCGGCATGGGCGTCACCGGAGCGCACCAGCTGCTCCTTCAGCGTCCGGGGGTCACTGACCCCGCGCTGGTAGACGGTGTGGAACCCGATGCACCAGCACCCGCCGAAGATCCCGTTGTTGCGCTCGACCAGGTCCGCGAACGGCTCCCAGGTGGACGCGTCGAGCGGGCGGATGGTGAGGGCAGCACCGGCGGCCGGAGACGCTTTCGCCGGTGCCGCTGCCGGGCGGTCAGCCATCGGCCAGCCCGGCCAGCAGGCTGGTCAGCTCGGCTGGCCGGCTGAACATCGGCCAGTGGCCCGAGTCGATGTTGACGTAATCGACGTGCCGGGCCCTGGACAGCTCGGGGACATCGCCCTTGGCAATCCACTCCCGGGCCTCGGACGGGGAGAACTCCGGGCAGATCAGCGTGACCGGCACGTCGAAGCGGCGCTCGTCACGGAGCTGCACCGTCCCCTTCGCGACGGCGCCGGGGACGGGGATGGCGGCGGTCGCGATGGCGTCCCGCTGCTGCTCGCTGAGATCGGCGGAGTCGGGACCGTCGAACGGCTCCCAGCCGGGGAAGGACATGACGCCGTCCGCCAGCTCGAAGAAGTCGGCGTACGCCTCGCCGTCGGCCGACGGGAAGCCGCCGATCATGGCCACCCGGCCCACCTGGCCCGGCCGCGAGTCGGCCGCCATCCAGGCCAGCGTGCTCGCGGCCGAGTGGCCGACGACCAGCACGCTGCCGCCGGCGGCATCGACCGCGGCCAGCACCGTCGCGCGCTGGTCGTCGAGCGTGGCGGCCGGCGGCGGCGCGCCCTGGCCAGGCAGCGTGACGGCCGCGGCCTCGTAGCCCTTGCCCTGCAGCTGCTGGACAACCTCATCCCAGGCGGACCCGTCGAGCCACAGGCCGCCGATGAGCAGGATCTTCATCATGATCGCTGCTCCTTCCCGGTGCGTGTTTTCGCGGACGACTGCAAACCTCGGCCGGGCGGCCCGCCTCGATGATCATGCCGCTGAAGCGGCGGCCAGCCCGTCCAGTTCCGAGCGTAGAGCCATTACCGGACGATCAGCTTCCGGATATTCGGGAGTTCCCCTACCCTCAGAGCGTGACCAGTGTCAGCCCCACGGCTCGCGCGCTGCAGACGCTGGAGCTGCTGCAGATCCGGCCCGGTACGACCGCCGAGCAGATCGCCGAGCGCCTCGGGGTCACCGAGCGCGCGGCCCGCCGTTACGTGGCCATCCTGCGCGAGGCCGGAGTGCCTGTCGAGTCCTCGCGAGGCCGGTATGGCGGCTACTGGCTCGGCCCGGGGACCCGGCTGCCGCCCGTCGTCTTCACCCAGGACGAGGCGCTGGGGCTGGTCATGGCCGTGCTCGAGGGCCATCCGGCGGCCACCGACTCCGGCGACCTGGTCGGCTCAGCGCTGACCAAGGTCATCCGCGCGCTGCCCGGCGGCGTCGGCCGCCAGGCAGCGGCCCTGCGCGAGGTCGCCGCAGCGGCACCCGACCGGCGTGCCGCTCCCCCGGATCCGGCCGTGACCAGCTCGCTCATCATCGCCGTTGCGTCCCGGCACCGGGTCAGGCTCCGGTACCAGAGCGGCTCGGGCCGCGAATGGGATGCCGACGTGGACCCGTGGGCGGTCGTCGTCCGGCACGGGCGCTGGTACCTGCTCTGCCACGCCCACCATGCCGGCGCGGTCCGCAGTTACCGGGTGGACCGGGTCCGCGCGGTCGAGCTGACGAGCCACCGGTTCACCCCGCCCGACGGGCTGGACCCGGTCGCGGCGCTGGAGGAGAACCTGGGCACGGGCTGGGAGTTCCCGACCCGGGTCGTGTTCGAGGCACCGGCGGCGGAGGTGGCACCGTGGATCCGCCCGCCGATGGGGCGCCTGGCGGATCACCCGGCCGGCTGCGTGCTGACCGGCAGCACCAGCAACCCCAGGATGTACGCGCAGGAATGGCTGGCGCCGCTGCCATTCGCCTTCCGGGTCGAGGGTGGCGACGAGCTCCGCGCGGCCGTCGCGGCGCTCGCGGCACGCTGCGCGGCGGCGGTTGCCGGCCCGCCGCCGCAGCCCGCCTGACGCCAGCAAGCCGGCGGCTGCCACCCGGCGCCTGCCATCCGGCCCCGGACATGCGCCTGGCCCGGCCCCCGCTTCGAGCGGAGACCGGGCCAGGCACCTGAGGTGGAGGTGGCGGGAATCGAACCCGCGTCCTTCAGTACATCACCAGGGCTTCTCCGGGTGCAGCCTGCTGTGCTTTTCTCAGCCCCGGCAATCACGCAGGCAAGGTGCCGACGGGCTCAGTCGCTGTTTGATGTCCCGCTCTAGCCCCGCGACCGGGCCGGGCGGTGGATCCCCCTAGCTGATGCCAGACACCGGGCCGGAGGAACTCCCGGGCTGACAACCCCTAACTCGCGGTTATTAGGCCGCGAGGGCGAGGTGAGTGCGCTGTGTATTGGCACTTATTGGTGTGCGGAACCTGGATTTACGAGGTAGATACCGCAACCCTCGACCCGCTTCCCCTGGATCAACCACCGAAGTCGAAGCCTGTCACCCCCTCGTAGAGCTACCTACCCGGCAACGGTACCGGAAGCGCTCACCTAGGGTCCAACGACAATCAGCCGCCGGGTATGCCCGGCCAGTTCCCGGGCGGACCAGGGCATAGCCAGCATTCGGAGCATCAGCCGCAGGAAATGCCAGGTGCGGAGATATCGCCGCTCCCGAGCGCAGAACGCCCGATGGGTCGTCCGCAGAACGCGGATCCCATCGGGCATCCATAGGGTGATGAGGCCCCCGCGGGCGCTGGCGGTGGCCGAAGACGCGCCCGCGGGGGTCGACCGGCAGGGTCGGGGCCGGTCCATGGCCCCGGGCCTCCCCCGAGATGAGGCCCGGTTCTCATCACTGACTGGGCCGCAACCCCCCAAGCGGCACCCCAGTCACCTAGAAAGACGTCGCTTCGCACCCAGAAGGTTGCTCCGGGTCGGCAAAAACCAGGTAATCATCTAGTCACGTGTGGTACTGCAACTGCGTTAGCCGTGTATACCCCGCAGGAATGCCCCGGCCAGCGGGCGCAGCTGACACATTGACCGACTTCGTGAACTCCACGACGGCGAAGGCCACCTTGCCCTGGTATCCGACGAACCAGGCCGACCGCAGCCCCTTGCCGCCGGCGCCCAGCGCGGAGGAGCCGACCTGGCCGTAAACGGCGACCATGGCCCACGTTGGCGGCCTGGCCCGCGCCCTTCTGGTCACGGTGGCCCGCATGAGCTTGCGCAGCGAGGTCATGATCTCGGCGCTGAACGGGCGGCGCGGAGACAGCGTCGGATCGGGCGGGCTGGTGACCAGCAGCGGCGCGTGCCAGGTCCCGGACTGGACCAGCCCGGCGGCCAGCGCCATGTCCAGCGGGCTGACCCGGACGCTGCCCGAGCCCACCGACGGCCGCGGCGATCTCGCCGAAACCCTGCGGATTGCCGATCGTGCCGGAGTTGCTGTCCACCTGCAGCTTCCAGCCCGCGCCGATCCCGAAGGCTTGGCGCCGCGGTGGCCAGGTCGCTGGAGTTCAGCCGCAGCGACAGCCCGGCGAAGGCGGTGCCGCAGGCGTGCGCGAAGTCGACCGAGAACGGTGGCTGGGCGCCCAGCCCGGTCTCGGCCGGATGGTTGGCGAACCGGCTGGCCGCCCACGCTGTTCTCGGCCCGGCACGGAACCGGCTTGGCCGCGTCGAACCCGGTCTCCTGCAGCAGCGCGGCAGTGGAGATGATCGTGAACGCCTGGCCGGGCGCGTACTCCCCGGCCAGCGGGCTGACGGCGGGCATGCCGCCGGCGTGCCGGGAGGCGACGGCCAGAATCCGCCCGGTGCCCGGCTGGATCGCCACGATGGCGGCTGACCCCGGCACCTGCCGCAGCGCACGGTCGGCCGCGTCCTGCACCCTCGCAGTTCAGGGTGGTCCTGACCGGGCTGCCCTTGCTGCCAGTCCAGGTCTGCAAGGTCGCGACCTGGTGGCCGGCTGCGTTCTCCCGGACGACCTTGGTCGTAGGCCGAGCCGGTCAGCGTGCGCTGGTAGGCCTCCTGCAGGCCGGACAGGCCGACCGTGGCACCGGGCCGGTAAGGCACCCCGTCGGTGCGCAGGATCTCGCGCCGTCTCGGTGCCGACCGAGCCGGCGATAACGGGCGCGCATGCTCTCGAACAGCCGCTCGGTCTGCTCGTGCACCTGGAGACCGGGCACCCGGGCGAGCCGGGCGCGCATCCGGTCGTAGGTCGCGGGGACGCAGCCGGATCAGGCTGCAGGAACGACTTCGACGGGCGCGGCGATGATCTGCCCGTACACCTGCGGGGCGTCCAGCACGCCGCCGGTCGCGGCGGCCAGCGCGCTGGCCGTCTTCTGCGGGTGGGCCAGGCCGCCCGGCCGCACGCCCGCCACCCAGACCTGCGCAGGGGACGGCCAGCGGACTGCCCGGCCGAATCCTCGATCTGGGCCCGGCTCGGCTCGCTGCTCAGCACGGCCAGCCGGTCGCCCGGCCGCAGGCCGGGCACGATGACCGACGGGCTCCACATGCACCTTCCAGCCGGAGCCGGTCCGGCGCATCTCGAACGAGCCGTGGTACGACCAGCGCAGGCCGCCGCTGCCCAGGTCGACGGAGGCCAGGAACCGCGCGGTGGCCGTGCTCGCCGTGCTGGCTGATGCTGCTGATCTGCAGCACCAGGTCGGCGGCGTCGAGCTGGCGGTAGGCGCCGGCCAGCGCGGCGGTGACCGCGTGCGGGCTGCCCGTGGTCAGGGCGGCAGCCGTCTGGTACTGGCCGTTCTCCCAGGCCAGCAGGAACGCCTGCACCGTGGGCTCGGCAGAGGTCCCGCCGCCCTGGACCAGCCCGGCCACGATGACGCCGACGACCACCACGCCCGCGGCGATCTTGCCGACCGTGGCTCGCGGCAGAGCTGCCAACTTGCTTCCCCCGACCTGCCTGTCCCCGTCCCCGGCTCCCCTGGCCCGGGATCCTCGCGCCGGCGGCCTCGGCCGCGGCGGGCCGGACCTCGGAGCGCGATGAGTGGCGGCGTGCGCACCGCGGTTACGCGTGCGCGGCATCATCCGCCACTCCGCTATCTCCGGCGCCGCAAAGCACGGTCAACCTCTCTGGCCGCGTCCCGCTCGGCCAGGTCATGGCGCTTGTCGTAGGTGCGCTTGCCCCGTGCCAGCGCTAGCTCGACTTTGGCCCGCCCATCCTTGAAGTACAGCGACAGCGGGATAAGCGTCAAGCCCCGCTCCCGGGTGGAAGCTGCCAGCCGTTCGATCTCCTTGCGGTGCAGCAGCAGCTTACGGGTCCGGCGCGGCTCATGGTTGGTCCATGTGCCCAGCGTGTACTCGGGAATGTGCACTCCGTGCAGCCAGGCCTCGCCGTCGGTGACCTGGCCGAACCCGTCGGTCAGCGAGGCCCGGCCGGCCCGCAGCGACTTCACCTCGGTGCCGGTCAGCACCAGGCCCGGCCTCGACCACGTCGTCGATGTGATAGTCGTGCCGGGCCCGCCGGTTCCTGGCGATGATCTTCCGGTCCTGTTCCGCTGCCACTGGTCGACCGTACTTCCCGCTGCCCTCCGCGTGCTTATCCCGTGCGCGTGCTGCCCAGCGGCTGTCACACGCGCAGGTAGCGCCTGAGCGTCAGGAACGACGTGGCCCCGCACAGCAGCAGGCCGATGACCATGGCCAGGATGACGACCTCGACCAGGTCGGTCGTGCTCAGCTGCACGTTGAACGGGAAGTACTGCTGCAGCCCGTCGAGCCACAGCGACTTGACCGCGATCAGCAGGCCGGCCGCGACCAGCCAGCCGATCAGCCCGGCGATCATGCCCTCGACCAGGAACGGCAGCTGGACGTAGAAGTTGGACGCGCCCGACCAGCCGCATGATGCTGGTCTCCCGGCGCCGGTTGAACGCCGACAGCCGGATCGTGTTGGCCACCAGCAGGATGGCCGCGATGATCAGGATGATCGCGATGATCACCACGGCGTTCCGCGCGCCGTCCAGCAGCTTGTAGAACTTGTTCAGGACCGAGGAGTCATCGACGATCTGGTCGACGCCGGGCGCCCCGTCGATGACCTCGCCGACCTGCGCCGTGTCCGCCTCGGTGTTCTTCAGCTTGACCTCGAAGGAGGCCGGGATGTCGCCGGGGTGACACGGAGTCGACGAACGACGGGTTCTGCGAGAACTCCTGCCGGAACTGCTGGTAGTTCTGCTGCGCCGACTGGTAGACGACGCCGCGCTACGTCCGGGTTGCTCTTCAGCTCCTGCTCGATCTGCGTCATCTCGGCTCTGGGTGGCCGGGCCGTTCTTGGCGCACTGCGGGCTGACGCTCGGTCTTGCCGCACAGGTAGACCGACAGCTGGACCTTGCCCTGCCAGTAGGTTCTGGTGTTGTTGACCTGCTTGACGAACAGCAGCCCGGTACCCAGCAGGGACAGGCTGATGGCGACGACCACGATCAGCGCGATCGTCATGGTCAGGTTCCGCCGCAGGCCGATCCATACCTCATGGAAGACAAATTGCGCGCGCATGTCGCTAGATTCCTTCGGTAGCTCGACTAGACGCAGGCTAGTAGGCCTGGCCGTAGACCCCGCGCGACTGGTCGCGCACCACCTTGCCGTACTCCAGCTCGATGACGCGCTTGCGCATGGAGTCCACGATCGCCGCATCGTGCGTGGCCATGACGACCGTGGTGCCGGTCCGGTTGATCCGGTCGAGGACCTTCATGATGCCGATGGACGTCGCCGGGTCGATGTTCCCCGTCGGCTCGTCGGCCAGCAGGATCATCGGCCGGTTGACGAAAGCCCGGGCCATGGCGACCCGCTGCTGCTCGCCACCGGACAGCTCATCGGGCATCCGGTCCCGCTTGCCCTCCAGGCCGACCAGGTCGATGACCTCCGGCACGACCTTGCGGATGAACCGCCGCGGCTTGCCGATGACCTCCAGCGCGAACGCGATGTTCTGGTAGACGTTCTTGCTCGGGCAGCAGCCGGAAGTCCTGGAACACGCAGCCGATCCGGCGCCGCAGGTGCGGCACCTTCCAGTTCGTCAGCCGGGCGAGGTCACTTGCCCGCCACGTGGATCCGGCCGTCGGTCGGCCGCTCTTCCTTCAGCACCAGCCGCAGGAAGGTCGACTTACCCGAGCCGGAGGGCCCGACGAGGAAGACAAACTCGCCCTTCTCTACGTCAAGGGTGACGTTCTCCAGGGCCGGGCGGCTCTGGTTCGGGTACGCCTTGGTGACGTTATCGAAGTGGATCACGGTGGGCCCATCACACGCTTTCGACGAGTTCCTGGCAGGCTTAGCCAGGGAACCTGGGGGGTATCTATCAGGGCCCTGGGTTGGCCACGGGCCAGTCTAGGGGGGAAACTGGGTTGGAACGTCCAACATCGTCGAAGTGACCGGGTAGGCGCCGGCCCCGGAGGAACTAGATGAGCTGCGAGCATCTGATCTGCGCCCACTGTGCCGGGCCAGTCGCGGAGGGCCGCTGCCCAGCCTGCCGCATGCGCCCGTGACCACGTTCACCACTCCGGCCATATTCCCGGTTTGCCCCTTTTGCTGGCCGCGGTGCTGGTGGCTGCTGCTGCTGAGCCTGGCGGCCATGCACCTGGCTCACTAGCGGCCCCCGGCCGCGGCGGCCGGCTACTGGCCCTGCTGGCGCAGCCAGCGGATCTCGGCCTCGATGAAGCCGTCGATCTCGCCGTCCATGACCGCCGCGGTGTTCCCTGTCTCGAAGCCCGTCCGCAGGTCCTTGATGTTCTGGTAGGGGTGCAGCACGTAGTTGCGGATCTGGGTGCCCCAGCTCCGGCCGCCGTCGCCGCGCAGCTCGTTGAGCTTGGCCGCCTGCTCCTCCCGCTTGCGCTCCAGCAGCTTGGCCTGGAGCACGGCCATGGCGCTGGCCCGGTTCTGGATCTGGCTGCGCTCGTTCTGGCAGGACACCACGATCCCGGTCGGCAGGTGGGTGATCCGGACCGCGGAGTCGGTGGTGTTGACGCCCTGGCCGCCGGGGCCGCTGGAGCGGAACACGTCGACCCGCATCTCGTCCTCGGGGATGTCGATGTGGTCGGCCTGCTGGACGACGGGCAGGACGTCGACCCCGGCGAACGAGGTCTGGCGGCGGCCCTGGTTGTCGTACTTGGAGATCCGGACCATCCGGTGCGTGCCGTGCTCGCCGCGCAGCGTTCCGTAGGCGTAGGGCGCCTTGACCGCGAAGGTGGTCGACTTGATCCCCGCTTCTTCAGCGTAGGAGGTGTCGTAGATCTCGGTCGGGAAGCCGTGCCGCTCGGCCCAGCGCAGGTAGATCCGCCGCAGGCCCTCGGCCCAGTCGGCGGCGTCGGCCCCGCCGGCCTGGGCGTTGATGGCGATCAGCGCCTCGCGGGCGTCGTACTCCCCCGACAGCAGGGTCCGGATCTCCAGCTGGTCGATCTCGACTGCGGATCGCGGCCAGCTCCCGGGTGGCCTCCTCCCGGGTCGGCTCGTCGTGCTCGGTCTCGGCCAGCTCGAACATGACCACGACGTCGTCCAGCCGCTGCTTCAGCCCGTCCAGCCGGGCCAGCTCGCCGTCCAGGTAGGCCAGCCGCCGGGTGACGGCCTGGCCCTGCTCCTGGTCGGCTCCACAGCTCGGGATCGGCCGACCGCTCGCGCAGGCCGTCTGCCTCCTTGCGCATGGCGTCCGGGTTCAGGACGGCCGCTACGCTGGCGAGCTTCGACAGTAGTTCCGAGATCTCGCCCGCAGCGTCGATTGCCATGCCCGAAGCCTACGCGAGAGCGGCGATCTGGCCAGTATCAGGTGGCCTAATAAATGCCGCGTGCAGCCGTCTTGTGCAGGTGCGCCGTGCAATCGCCCCGTGCGCCTGGCCCCGGGCCAGCCCGGTGCCAGCACGGGGCCGGCCGCGGGCGTTCCGGCAGCTCAGGCCGGCAGGCTGCTGGTGGCCACCAGGGTACGGACGGCCCGGACCGCCACCGACAGCGTGGCCACGTTGAAGGCGTTGCTCTCCCAGATCTCGGTCAGGGTCTGGGCCGCGCGGCGGACCGCCGAGTCGTTGCGCTTCTCCCAGGCCGCCAGCCGCTCGGCGGGCGTGCCTGGCTCGGTGACGGTGAGCACGTCCCTGGCCAGGGCCGCGTGCGCGGCGTACAGGTCATCGCGGATCGCGCCGCGGGCCATGGTGGTCCACCGGTCATCGCGGGGCAGCGCGGTGATCATGTCCCGGAGCCGGGCGATCTGCAGCCGGTCGGCCAGGTCGAAGTAGACCGCGGCCGCCTCCGGCGCCGGGCTGCCCGGTGCCGCGGGCGATGTCCACGATGTCGAACGCCGAGTAGGCCGGGACCATGGAGGCCAGCCGGTTGGCCAGGGCGTCGGGCACCCCGCGGCTGGCGAACATCTCGCACCGGTCCTCATACCCGGCCAGGTCCCGGCCGGCCAGCAGGCCCGGCAGGCCCTGGCCCACGGCCAGCACGCCGTCGGCGAAGTAGTCGATGGTCTGCGCGATGTCGAACGGCGGCCGCCGGGAGTGCAGGAGCCACCGGGCGGCCCGCTCGCTCAGCTTGCGGCCCTCCAGCAGCGCCGCGATCTGGACCGAGGTCTCCACCTGGCCGTCCAGGGCGGCCAGCTCGGCCCAGAAGCCCGCGCAGGTCGAACACCTCGCCGGGCGACCAGCCAGGCGGCGGTGATCTCCGGCACCGACGCCCCGGTCTCCTCGTTCAGCCGGAAGGCGAAGGTCGTCCCGGACCGGTCCACCATGTCGTTGACGACGGCGGTGGTGATGATCTCCCGGTGCAGCCGGTGATCGCCCATCTGGGCCGCGTAGCGCTCCCGCAGCGGTGTCGGGAAGTAGCTGACCAGCACCCGGCGCAGGTACGGGTCGTCGGGCAGCTCGCTGGCCAGCACCTCCTGGGTGGCCGCGATCTTGGTGTGGGCCAGCAGCACGGAGAACTCGGGCATGGTCAGCCCGGTGCCCGCGGACCGGCGCTCGGCGATCTCCCGGCCGCCGGGCAGCACCTCCAGCCGCCGCCGGATCCGCCGGTCCCGCTCCAGCTTGCGGATGTAGCGGGCGTGCACGTGGAGCATCGGCACGTCCTGGGCCCGGGAGGCGGCCAGGGCCCGGTTCTGCTGCGTAGTTGTGCTCCAGCACCAGCGCGCCGACCTCGTCGGTCATCTCGTGCAGCAGCGCGTTGCGGTCGGCCTGGCTCAGCGCGCCGTCGCGGACCTCGCGGTCAAGCAGGATCTTGATGTTCACCTCGTGGTCGGAGGTGTCCACGCCCGCGGAGTTGTCGATGAAGTCGGTATTCACCAGGCCGCCGCGCCAGGGCGTACTCGATCCGCGCCTCCTGGGTCAGGCCCAGGTTGCCGCCCTCGCCGACCACCTTGGCCCGCAGCTCGGCGGCATCCACCCGGACCGCGTCATTGGACCGGTCCCCGACGTCGGCGTCGGACTGCGCGCTGGCCTTGACGTAGGTGCCGATGCCGCCGTTCCACAGCAGGTCAACCGGCGCGTTCAGGATGGCCGAGATCAGCTGGTCCGGCGACAGGCGCGGCGCCGTCGGCCAGCCCGAGCGCGGCGGCTGGCCTGCGGCGAGACGGGCACCGACTTGGCCGAGCGCGGCCAGACGCCGCCGCCGGCCGAGATCAGCGCCGGGTCGTAGTCGGCCCAGGACGAGCGGGGCAGGGCGAACAGGCGCTGCCGCTCGGCGAAGCTGGCCGCCGGGTCCGGGTCCGGGTCGATGAACACATGCCGGTGGTCGAAGGCGGCCACCAGCTTGATGTGCTCCGACAGCAGCATGCCGTTGCCGAACACGTCCCCGGACATGTCGCCGATGCCGACCACGGTGAAATCGTCGGTGCTCGACGTTGACGCCCAGGGTCTGGAAGTGGAAGATCACCGACTCCCAGGCGCCGCGCGCGGTGATGCCCATCTTCTTGTGGTCATAGCCCTCCGAGCCGCCCGAGGCGAAGGCGTCGCCCAGCCAGAACCCGCGGCTGATGGCGATCTCGTTGGCGGTGTCGGAGAACGTGGCCGTGCCCTTGTCGGCCGCGACCACCAGGTAGGGGTCATCGCCGTCGTGCCGGACCACCCGGGCCGGCGGGACAACCCGGCCGGCCTCGAGGTTGTCGGTGACATCGAGCATGGCGCTGATGAACATGCGGTAGCAGGCCAGCACCTCGGCCCTGGTAGGCCGTCCCGGTCGGCGGAGTCGGGCAGCTGCTTGCAGACGAACCCGCCCTTGGCCCCGGACGGCACGATGACCGAGTTCTTCACTTCCTGGGCCTTGGCCAGGCCGAGCACCTCGGTGCGGAAGTCCTCGCGCCGGTCCGACCAGCGCAGCCCGCCGCGGGCCACGTCGGCGAACCGCAGGTGCACGCCCTCGAACCGGGGCGAGTACACGAACAGCTCGAACTTGGGCCGCGGCGCGGGCAGGTCCGGGCACCTCGGCCGCGTCCAGCTTGACCACCAGGTACGGGACGGCGGTTACCGAGGCGGACTCGGCGGCCAGCAGGCCCGGCCCGCCGAAGGCCCCCGCGAAGTAGTTGGTCCGCAGCGTGGCCGCGATCAGCTGCCAGTAGGTGCGCAGGATCCGGTCCTCGTCCAGGCTGGCGACCTCGTCCAGCTCGCCCCGGATCTCCTCGGCGATGGCCTCGCTGCGCTCCTGCTCGCCGCCCTGGTGCGCCGGGTCGAAGCGGGACTCGAACAGCCGGACCAGCAGCCGGGTGACCGTCGGGTTGGTCCGCAGCACGTGCTCGATGTAGTCCTGGCTGAAGGTGGTGCCGGCCTGGCGCAGGTACTTGGCGTAGGCGCGCAGCACCGCGACCTGCGGCCAGCTCAGGTGCGCGTCCAGGACCAGGGCGTTGAAGCCGTCGTCCTCGATGACCCCGTGCCACAGCGCCGCCAGCGCGCCCTCGACCTGCTCGCGGACCGGCTCGATCGAGGTCTCGCTCGCCGGCCGCCGCATCGGCCGAGCTGCGGCGCAGCCCGAAGTCGTAGATCCAGAACGGCTCGGCGGCCGGGAACTCGTAGGGGTGCTCGTCGACCACGTCGACGCCCATGTGCTGCAGCCGCGGCAGCACGTCGGTCAGCGTGATCGGGCTGCCGGTCCGGTAGATCGTCAGCCGCCAGACGCGCTTGCCCGCCTTGCTGGCCGCAGCCTGCTCCGCGGCCGGTCGTCCTCGATCGGGACGCCGCCGACGTAGTCCACCGACTCCCACAGCTCGAAGGCGACGTCCTCGCCCGACTCGCGCAGCTGCAGGATCTTGGACAGGTCCGAGCAGGCCGCCGAGGCGGGCACGTCGGTCTTGTAGGTCTCCGGGATCGCGCCGCCGACCATCGCCAGCAGCGCCCGGGCGCCCTGCTCGCCGCAGGCCCGCGGCGCCTCGTCGGCCAGGTCGTCGTCCCAGGACCGGGCCGCCGCGGCGACCGCCCGCTCCAGCTCGGCGGTGTCCATGTCGGGCAGCGGCTGGCCGCGCTCGGCCCGGACCACGACGTGCAGCCGGGCCACCGGCGACTCGCCGACCAGCACGCTGTAGTCGACCTGCGACCCGTTCAGGCCGCGCTGCAGGATCTCCTGGGCGCGCAGCCGGACGTGCGGTGGTGTAGCGGTCCCGGGGCAGGTAGATCAGGCAGGAGATGTACCGGCCGTAGGGTCGCGGCGCAGGAACAGCCGGGTCTGCCGGCGCTCGCGCAGCCGCAGCACGCCCGCGGCGACCTCGGCCAGCTCCGGCACCGAGGTCATGAACAGTTCCTCGCGCGGGTAGTACTCCAGCACCTCGGCGGCGTAGTTGCCGTCGTGGCTGTCAGCGGCCAGGCCCAGCGCGGCCAGCACGCCCGTCAGCTTGCGCCGGGCGACCGGGATGCTGGTGATGCTCTCGGAGAAGGCCACGTGGGTGTACAGGCCCAGGAACCGGTACTCGCCGACGACCTTGCCCGGCGCGCGTCGACCCGCTTGACCGCGACGTAGTCCAGGTAGCTGGGCCGGTGCACGGTGGACCGGGAGTTGGCCTTGGTCACGATCAGCCGCTGCCGGGGTCCAGGGCCCGGGCGCCGGCCTCGGGCGGCAGCTCCGCGAACGAGCCGGGATCGGGCGTGGTCGTGGCGCAGGATGCCCAGGCCGGTGCCGGGCACGGCCCGCACCAGCGTCGTGCCGCTGCCCGGCTCCAGGTCGTACTCGCGGTAGCCCAGGAACGTGAACCGGCCATCGGCCAGCCAGCGCAGCAGCGCGGCGATCTCCTCGTCGGCTCGTCGCGGCTCGCCGCCTGGCTCGTCGGCCAGTTCCTGGGCCAGGTACAGCGCCTTGGCCCGCATCCGGCTGGCATCCTCGACGGCCACCCGGACATCGCCCAGCACCCGCGCAGGTCATCGCCGAGCGCCGCGGCCTCGCCGTCGCCCAGCTTGGCGACCTCGATGTGCGTCCACGACTCGGCCAGCTCGTCGTGCGTCGGCTCGGCGCCGTTGACCAGGCCCGCTGACCTCGCGCATGGCGCCGCTGACGTCGCGGCGGATCCGCAGCTGCGGGTGCACCACCAGCCGGGCCGCCAGGCCGTGCCGGGCCAGCTCCATCGTGATGGAGTCGACCAGGTGCGGCATGTCGTCGGTGACGATGTCGATGACGTCGGAGGCCGGGTCCAGGGCGGCCTCCCCGCCGGGCGGACGCGCGACGATGGCCCGGCCCTGCGGCCGCCGGGCGGCCAGCTCGGCGTGCTGCCCGGCGACCGCGGCGATCCGCTGCGGCCCGGCCGCAGCCAGCTCGTCGGCGGCCACATGCCGGTAGTAGGCCCGCAGGTAGGCCGGCACGTCGCCGACCCCCGGCAGCTCGCCGACGGCCTTGGCCGCCGCGGCCAGCAGATCGCGCGCGCCGTCGTCGGCCCAGTCCTCGCGAGCACGATCGTCGCTAGCACGGTCTCGCCAGCACGGGTGCTGCCCGCAATTTCCGACATCGATCCTTCACTCCTTAACGAGGTGCCCGCCGTCAGGCAGGCCTTACAGCCAGTCCCGCAATTCCCACAGCAGCGGGTAGTACCGGAGCGGAACCCGCCTGTGCAGGTACGGCGCCCCGGTGGAGCCGCCGGTCCCGGACTTGGTGCCGATCTGGCGCTCCACCATCTGCACATGCCGGGCCCGCCACAGCCCGGCCAGCTCATCATGGGTCAGCAGGTCCTCGGCCAGCTGCCACAGGTCATCATGGCGGTCCCGGTCCCTGGCCACCGCGACCAGCGTGGCCAGGATCTGCTGATCGTCGCCGATCGGCAGGCCCGCGCGCGGCGAGCAGCGCCAGATAGGCGTCCCACAGCGACGGCTCGGCCAGCCGCCGGTCCAGCCGGGCCCGCTCGGCCTCGGTCAGCGACCGGAACCTGGCGCAGGAAGCCGGGATCCTTGGCGCCGGACAGGAACTCCAGCTCCCGGAACTGCACCGACTGGAATCCGCTGGCCGGGGCCAGCGCGGCGCGGAACTCCAGGAAGTCCTGCGGCGTCATGGTCTCCAGCACGTCGATCTGGCTGATCAGCAGCCGCTCGATGACATGCGCCCGGCGCAGCAGCTGCCGCGCCCGCCAGATCTCATTTCTCGGTTCAGCTGGGCGTTCCGGGGGGTCCTCCGCCGGGCCGGCAGGAGCATGAAGTCGCGGACCGCGGTCAGCTCGTGCAGCAGCTGCTGGAACCACAGCTCATAGGCCTGGTGCACGGTGATGAACAGCAGCTCGTCGTGGGCCGGGGGCGACGACCTGCGGCACCTGCTGGGCCAGCAGCTCGGGCAGGCGCAGGTAGCTGCCGTAGGTCAGCAGCCCGCCTTCCTCGCCGAAGCTGCGGCCGGCGCTCGACCGCCTCGTCCGCGCGTCACCTGCTGCTCCCGCCGGGCTGGAACGAAGGCCAGTACCTCGGGGTTGGCCAGCGCATCCGGGTCGGCGGCCTCGGCCACCGGCGTGCCCAGCAGGATCTTGCGGACCGGGACCTCCAGCTTCTTGCCCGACAGCGTCCGCGGGATGCCGGGCACCGGCCGGATCTCGTCGGGCACGTGCCGCGGGGACAGCGCGGCCCGCAGCGCCCTTGATCTTGGCGGTCAGCGCGTCGTCGAGCTCCTGCCCGGCGGCCGGGACCACGTACAGGATCAGCTGGCCGTCCTGGCCGAGCTGCCCGGTGTCCACCACCAGGCTGTCGGCGACCTCGGGCAGGCGCCTCCACCACGCGGTAGAACTCGCTGGTGCCCATCCGCACGCCGCCGCGGTTCAAGGTGGCGTCGGACCGGCCGTAGATGACGCAGCCGCCGTCGGGCAGCATCATGATCCAGTCGCCGTGCCGCCAGACCCCCGGGTAGTCGGCGTAGTAGCTGGCCCGGTAGCGCTCGCCGTCCGGGTCGTTCCAGAAGCCGACCGGCATGGACGGCATCGGCGCGGTCAGCACCAGCTCGCCGACCTCGCCGGTGACCGGCTGGCCCGCCGCGTTGAAGGACTCCACCCGGGCGCCCAGGCAGCGGCCCGGAGATGATCCCGGCCCGGACCGGCAGCAGCGGGCTGGGCCCGACGAAGCCGGTGCACACGTCGGTGCCGCCGGAGAACGAGCCGAGGATGAACTGCGCCGCCCGCGAGCCGGGGGCCACCTCGTCGTAGACCCAGCGGAAGCCCTCCGGGGGCAGCGGCGAGCCGGTCGAGCCGACCCCGCGCAGCCGCGGACAGGTCGTGCTCGGCGGCCGGCCGCAGACCCTCCTTACGGCAGGCCAGCAGGTAGGGGGCGCCGGTCCCGGCGTAGGTGACCCGCTCGGCGGCGGCCAGCCGCCACAGCTGTCGGTGTCCGGGTGGACGGCGCTGCCGTCGTACAGCACGACGGTGATCCCGGCCAGCAGCCCGCCGACCAGGTAGTTCCACATCATCCAGCCGGTCGTGGTGTACCAGAAGAACACGTCGGGCTCGCCGGTCTCCGCGTCAGTGCCCAGGTCCTGGTGCAAGCACAGCGCCTTGAGGTGCTCCAGCACGATCCCGCCGTGGCCGTGCACGATCGGCTTGGGCAGGCCGGTGGTCCCCGAGGAGTACAGCACCCACAGCGGATGGTCGAACGGCACCTCGTCGAACTCCGGCGGGCCGGCCCCGGTCCTGCCGGGTCCGGGCCGGTCTCAGGGCGGCCCAGCTCAGCTGGCGTACCTGCGGCCCGCTGGCCGGGTCGGCCGGGCCCGCGCCCAGGTAGTCCACCGTGACCAGCGCCTGCAGGCCGGGCAGCGCCGCCGCGATGGCGGCCACCTGCTGCGCGGCGGTCGAAGCGCTTGCCGCCGTAGACGTAGCCGTCGACGGCGATCAGCACCTTGGGCGCGGTCTGCGCGAACCGGTCGATCACGCTGGTCGCCCCGAAGTCGGGCGAGCAGGACGTCCAGATCGCGCCCAGGCTGGCCGTGGCCAGCAGGCCGATGAGCGCCTCGGGAGCAGTTGGGCAGGTAGGCCGCCACCCGGTCGCCGCGGCCGACGCCGAGCGCCGCGCAGCCCGGCCCGGACCCGGGCCACCGCCTGCTCCAGCTCGCCCGTAGCTGAGCCGGCCTGCCCGGCCCGCCTCGGAGCGGTAGATGACCGCGGTCCGGTCCGGGTCGGTGCGGGCCCGCGCAGCGCGTTGCGCGCG
This sequence comes from uncultured Actinomycetota bacterium, assembly GCA_963780555.1. Lineage (GTDB taxonomy): Bacteria > Actinomycetota > Actinomycetes > Streptosporangiales > Streptosporangiaceae > DASUBV01. Next base: position 4,669,835 of record CAWACD010000002.1, read on the forward strand.
TAGTTGAGGGTGGTCCCGGCGAACCAGGTCACGTCGGGCATCGGGCCGCCGGCCAGCACGGGCCCGTCGCCGCGCTGGCCGAGCACGCCGAAGTAGTCCCAGAGCGAGGCCCAGAACTGCGCCGGGCTCGGTCACCGACCAGCGCCACAGCTCGTCGTAACCGGCCGGTCCAGCGGCACGCCGCGCTCGGCGGCCAGCCAGCGCGCGTAGCTGGCTGATCCGGGCGTGCTCGACGGTCGCGGGGTCGGGGGTCCACAGCGTGGCGCCGTAGTCGCGCCCGGCCGCGGCCGCCGCCGGGCCGGCTGCCGCGGCACCGGCGGCCACGGCTCCGTCCTGGGTGCTGGAGTGGTCGGTAGGCATAGCGATCAGCATCCGCTGTCTGGCTGCCCGCCGCAACGCAGGCACGACGGCAGCAGCCCGGCTGCCTGCACCCCGCATATCCCCCGCGACGTGCGCGTCATCGCGTAGCCCGCCCCATCCCGCAGTTCCCGTCGCCGCTGACTGGACTGTTATATCCCAGTATGCGCGCCCGCAATTGCGCCTGCCCGGCCGGCACGGCTGCGCCGGGCGGCAGCCCTAGGCCAGGCCGGCCGCCACTGCGGTGAGCCGGTCGACGGCCGCCACGACCTGGGCGGTGTCGGTCAGGTCCGGCAGCACGATGTCGGCGCCGGCGGCGCGCAGGTCGGCCATGGTGGACCGGCCGCTGGCGACGGCGATGCAGCGCACCCCGCTGATCCGGGCGGCCTCGACGTCGCGGCCGGAGTCGGCGAGGTAGACGGTCGCCCCGGCCGGCAGCGGCGCCGGTACTTCTCGGCGGCCAGGGTCCGGCACATCAGCAGCTGGGAGCCCTTGGGGTAGACGTCGGAGCCGTAGCCGCCGATGTCCAGGTCGAAGTAGCCGGCCAGGCCGAAGGCGCTGAGCTTCTCCGCCGCGTTGGGCCTGATCGTGCCGGTCAGCACGGACTGGAGCGACGCCGGGCAGGGCGGCGGTGGCCCGGACCGCGTCCAGCGCGCCGGGCAGCAGCCGGCCCTGCGGGTGAGCTGGTCGCGCCGGGCGCCGAACGCGGCCGCCAGCTCCCAGGCGTACCGGGCCAGCAGTTCCTGGCCGGCCGTGCTCGGAGCGCGTCCGACGGCGACGTCGTTGAGGGCCAGCGACTCGAAGAAGATCTCCGAGTCGCTGCGGCCGGCGAGCCTGCGGCAGCGCCACCAGCGGGCGGCCGGTGACGCGCGGAACGCCTCGGCGTAGGCCTCCCGGGAGACCCGGGCCACGTCGACCAGGGTCAGGTCAATGTTCCACAGGACAAGGCGGTAGATGGTGCAGCCTCCGGAACGAGCATGGGGCGAAATAGCCAGGCCCCTGCGCTGGTGCGCGGGCGTCACCCCGAGCGTACCGCCGTAAACCGGGACAGTCTCCGCTGCGCGGATTCGGGACAGAAATCGCCCGGCGCGGCAGCCTGCGGACCGGTCAGCCCATGTGCGGGTAGCGGTAGTCCGTCGGCGGGACGAACAGCTCCTTGATCGTCCGGGCGTTGACCCAGCGGATCAGGTTGAAGATCGACCCGGCCTTGTCGTTGGTGCCGCTGGCCCGCGCGCCGCCGAACGGCTGCTGGCCGACCACGGCACCGGTCGGCTTGTCGTTGATGTAGAAGTTGCCCGCCGAGAACCGCAGCGCGTCGGTGGCCTGCGGCGATCGCGGCCCGGTCCTGGGCGATGATCGAGCCGGTCAGCGCGTAGGGCGCGATGTCGGCGGCCTGGGCCAGCACGGCGTCGTAGTCGGCGTCATCGAAGACGTGCACGGCGAGGATCGGGCCGAAGTACTCGGTGGTGAAGATCTCGTCGGCGGGATCGGCGGACTGCAGCACGGTGGGCTGGACGAAGTAGCCCGCGCTGTCGTCGGTGCCGCCGCCGGTGAGCACGCTGATGCCGGGCCGGGTCCGGGCCCGGCCGATCGCGTCGGCGTGCTTGGCGAACGCCCGGTCGTCGATCACCGCGCCCATGAACAGCGACAGGTCGGTGCTGACGTCGCCCATGGTCAGCGACTCGATGCCGCCGATCAGCTCGTCGCGGACCTGGTTCCAGACGCTGCGCGGGAGGTAGGCGCGCGAGGCGGCCGAGCACTTCTGGCCCTGGTACTCGAACGCGCCGCGGATCAGCGCGGTGGTCAGCACGGCCGGGTCGGCGGACGGGTGCGCGATGACGAAGTCCTTGCCGCCGGTCTCGCCGACCAGCCGCGGGTAGCCGCGGTAGCCGGCGATGTTCTCGCCCACGGTGCGCCACAGGTGCTGGAACGTGCCGGTCGAGCCGGTGAAGTGGATGCCGGCCAGGTCGGGGTGCGGCAGCGCGACCCGGGAGACCGCCTGGCCGCTGCCGGTGACCATGTTGATCACGCCGGGCGGCAGGCCCGCCGCCTCCAGCAGCCGCATCAGGTAGTGCGCCGAGAGCTGCTGGGTCGGTGACGGCTTCCAGACCACCACGTTGCCCATCAGGGCGGGCGCGGTCGGCAGGTTGGCCGCGATCGAGGTGAAGTTGAACGGGGTGATGGCCAGCACGAAGCCCTCGAGCGGGCGGTACTCCAGCCGGTTCCAGCTGCCGGGCGACGAGACGGGCTGCTCGGCCAGCAGCCGCCGGGCGTAGTGCACGTTGTAGCGCCAGAAGTCGATCAGCTCGCAGGCGGCGTCGATCTCGGCCTGGTAGGCCGACTTGGACTGGCCCAGCACGGTGGCGGCGTTGATGGTCTGCCGCCACGGGCCGGCCAGCAGGTCGGCGGCCTTGAGGAAGATGGCGGCCCGGTCGTCGAAGGACAGCTCCCGCCAGGCCGGGGCGGCCTGCCGGGCGGCCTCGATGGCGGCGGCGACGTCGTCGTCGGTGGCGTCGGCGAGCTGGCCCAGGACGTGGCGGTGGTTGTGCGGCTGGACCACGTCCAGCGCGCTCGCCGCCGCCCATCCGCTGCTGGCCGCCGATGGTCATGGTCAGCTCGGCCCGCTCGCCGGCCAGCTCCTTGATGCTTGCTCTCCAGCGCGGCCCGCTCGGGGCTCCCCGGCGCGTAGCCCCTGATCGGCTCGTTCACCGGCACGGGGACGTTGGTTACGGCATCCACTGACGGCTTTGCTCCCTGCTTGACCCGACATCGACGGCGGTTCTGGTTCATCGTCGCATGCACCCGAGGGTATTCCCGTGCCGGGTGGCCGAGCCGGGACAGGTGGCCGCGGTGGGCAATCTAGCTGGTGATGTGCCGCAGTTCCTGGGTGGCGTACCAGAGCAGTTCGTGGCCCTCGGCGCTGTCCACGGCGAACTGGGCGTCGTCGTCCCCGCTGTCGGCGGCCGCCAGGGCGGCGACCGCGGCGGCGATCTCGGCCATCGCGGCCGGGTCATCGACGTGCCCGGAGGCGACATGGCCGCAGCGGGACCGGCTTCTTCACCTCGACCAGCGCGGGCTCGTCGAACCCGGAGTGGGTCACGATCAGCTCGTCGGGCACCTCGGCGGCCAGCACGACGCGCCGCGCGGGCCGCGGCCGGGTCGTCGGCCAGCAGCCGCAGCGAGGCGCGGGCGGCGTGCAGCAGGGCGACGTACTCCAGTTCCTCCATGTCGCCGCTGGAGTAGCCCTCGCGCAGCGCGGGCGTGACGGCGAAGCCGCGCACCGGCGGCTGGCCGACCTCGCTCGGCTCAGCAGGAACCCGGCCAGGGCCGGAAGCGTGGACGGCAGGTATACGCGCATGACTTCCCCGCAGCGCAGAAGAATAGGGTCTGAGTCTGCCAGCCGGCGGCCGGGCCGGTCAGTCAATCGGCCGGCAATCCGGGATCGCTGACCGCCGCCGGTGCCGCGCCCGCCGGGCAGTCCGGCGCAGCGGCGATCTCCGCTGCGACTGGCGGGTCCGCCGCGGCGGCCGGGCCGGCGGGACGACTGGCGGGCGGCCGGGCAGCGGGCCGACCGCCGCCACGACCGCGGCGACCGCCGCGTCCAGCGGGATCGTGCTCCCAGATTCGCACGACCTGCCAGCCCGCCGCTGCCAGGGCCGCGTCCGCGGCGCGGTCGCGCTCGACGTTGCGGGCCAGCTTGGGCCCCCAGTACCAGGTGTTGTTGGCCGGCTTGGTGCCGTGCTCGGGGCAGACGTGCCAGAAGCAGCCGTCCACGAAGACCGCGACCCGGCGGGCGGTGAACGCGATGTCCGGGCGGACCCGCGTTCCGTCCAGGTCGATCCGGTAGTCCTTGCGGTACCGGAAGCCCTGCCGGTGCAGCGCGCGGCGCAGCGCCATCTCAGGCTTGGTGTCGGTCCGCCGGTTGGCGCGCATGTTGGCCGATCGGCCCGGGTTGAGCGGGTGCGGATAGTCAGCCACAGCTATCCAGGCTAGGCCAGTGCCGCCTGCCATGCCGGGGCGACAGCACAGTCAGGTCAGGCAGATCGCGGGCGGCCCGGGATAGCTCGCCGTGCGTTGCAGCAGTCAGCGTGGCTGCGCAACCGCTCCGGGTTGTGGATCAGCAGGTCAAGCGCTGGTGCGCACGGTCGGCCCGGCCTCCGTCTACAGGCCGTTGAGCAGCCCGCGCAGCGCCTTGGTGTAGGCGCCGAGAGCGGCCCGGCCCTGGCCGGTCAGGGTCACCGTGGTTGTCTGGGTCGACCCGTTCCTGGTCTTCTCGCTGCTGAGGTAGCCGGCTTGCTCGAGCTTGCGCAGCTGGACGATCAGGTTGCCGGGGGTCAGCTGCAGCATGTCCTGCAGCCGGGTGAAGGAAAGGGTGTCGCCGTCAGGTAGCGCCGCCAGTGTCGCGACGATCTTCAGGCGGGTGGGGACGTGGATCAGCGGGTCGAGTCCGTCGTCGGTCCCGGCCCTGCCGTCAGCCACGCTGCTGCCAGGCGACGGCGGCGGCGCTGCCCAGCAGCAGCACGCACAGGCCGACGGCGGCGACCGCCCACGACCCGGCCGGGCCGGCGAACGCGCCTACGATGCCGATGACGAGGACCGTGATGCCGGTGGCGAGCCCGCGCCGGTTAGCCCGCACTGCCATGAGGACCGTCCAGGCCAGGCCGGGGATGGCCAGCACCGAGGTCGGATACGTCGCGAAGCTCACCCCGGCGCCATCCAGCGCCGTCATGGCCACGACCGCGGCGGCAAAGGCCAGCACCAGGATGATGATCTCGCCCTGGGTGAACCGGGATCGCCCGCTGACCCCGGCGGTCGCGCGGCTGCGGACAGCGACGGTAGCGGCGAAGTTGACGACGATGAACGCGACCAGGACCGGGATGTCCGCGCCCGTCGGGCCCCGGTAGGGGTTCTGTCCGCGCACCGAGAGCCAGATCGCGCCGAGGGCAGCCAGGACCATGACGGCCCTGATGACCAGCAGCCACGGCGGCGAGGGCTGGAAGTTGCGGCGTGCCTGCTGTGTGGTCTGGTCGAGCAGCGCAGCAGCCTGGCGGGGGTCGAAGTTGCCGCCGTTGCTGGCCACCGAGGTGTCCGATGTGTGGTTCACGATGTCTCCCGTCATCGACTCTATGCCATAAAGTAGACGCAACTTTATGGCGTAAAGTCAATGCCCTGAGCCCCGAACTTTATGGCGCAAAGTCAAGAGGTGGCTGGCGGGCCGGAGTCTGGTCCCGGTGCCGGCTCACAGCGGGATGCCGAGCAGCCCGCTGAGCTCCCGCACCGTCTCGGTAGCGGTCCGGTGCTGCACGGCGGCCAGGCCCAGGGACCGGGCCATGGTGATGTTCTGCTCGATGTCGTCGATGAAAACGCACTCCGCGGGCTCCAGCCCCAGCAGTTCGGTCGCATGCCGGAAGATCCGCTCCTCCGGCTTGCGCATCCCCACCTCGGCCGAGATCACGACCGCGTCGAACAGCTCCGGGAACAGCTCACGCGGATAGCCGCCGCCCCAGGAATTGGACAGCAGCGCGGTGCGCAGGCCGGCCCGCCGGACGACGCGGATGATCTCCAGCATGTCCTGATCGAGAGACTCGGCCCCGAACATCCGCGACAGCAGCCCGTCGGCGGATACCGGCCCGCCGTCGGTCCCGATCAGCTCGGCGGCCAGCAGCCGCTCGAACTCGGCCGAGGTGCACTCGCCGCGCTCCAGCGCGTGAATGGGGTTGGTGTCGCCATCCTGGCCGTAGGCCTGGCTGACCCAGGCCCGCATGACCGTCCGGTAACTGTCCCGGTCAATGCCGTCAGATTCCAGCCACACCCTGACGGTGTCCAGGATGGGCCGGGTCATGACCCCGCCCCAGTCGGTGATCACACCGCGCACGGGGATGGCGGGCCGGGCGGGCGGGCCGGGGGGCCGGGAGTCGGTAGCCGGACGGGCGGGCGAGGGGTCAGTAGCGTCCTGCTCAGGCACCCCTCGATCGTAAGCGCCCGGACCGCGGCGGCCGGCGGGGCACCCGGCTGGCAGAATCGCGGCATGACTTCTGTAGCCGTAATCACCGGAGCCAGTAGCGGAATCGGAGCGGCCAGCGCCGTGCAGCTGGCCGACGCGGGCTACCGGGTGGTGCTCACCGCCCGGCGGGCTGACCGGCTGGCTGAGGTGGCCGAGCAGATCACCAAGAACGGCGGCCAGGCCGAGGTCCACGTAGCTCGACGTGACCGACCGCGCGGCCGTCGAGGCATTCGGCGCGGCGCTGGACCGGTGTGACGTGCTCGTCGCCAACGCCGGCGGCGCCGTGGGCCTGGACCCGGTCGCGACTGCCTCGCCGGCCGACTGGCAGCAGATGTTCGACGTCAACGTGCTGGGCACGCTGAACACGGTCCAGGTGCTGCTGCCCAAGCTGATCGCCAGCGGCGCGGGCACGATCGTGCTGATGGGCTCGACGGCCGGACTCGCCGCCTACGAGGGGGGCGGCGGGTACGTGGCGGCCAAGCACGGCACCCATGCCATCGCCGGCACGCTGCGGCTGGAGTTGTTTGACCAGCCCGTCCGGGTCATCGAGATCGCGCCGGGCATGGTCAAGACTGACGAGTTCGCGGTGAACCGGTTCCACGGCGACGCGGCCAAGGCGGCGAGCGTATACGCGGGCGTGGCCGAGCCGCTGACCGCCGAGGATGTGGCCGCGGCGGTGGCCTGGACGGTGACCCTCCCGGCGCACTTCAACGTCGACCTGATGGTGATCCGCCCCCGCGCCCAGGCCGCCCAGCACAAGGTCGACCGCCGACCCTAGCCCCCGATCAGGTGGTCTGGGTGACCTTGGTCAGGCCGCGGGGGGCGTCCGGGTTGAGGCCCAGGCGCCGGGACAGCGCCTCGGTGAGCAGCTGGCCGGGCACGATCAGCCCCATCGGGGCCAGCCACTCCGGCAGCGCCGGGCCGGGCAGCGCCCGCGAGCACGCCTGCGCGAGCTGCGGGCCGCCGCCGATGCCGTAGGCCTTCGCGCCGGACCGGGTGATCCGCCGGGCCAGCTCGACCGTGCCGGCCAGGGTCGGCCCGGACTCCGCGGCCAGCAGGATGGCCGGGGTGTCGGCGTCCACCACGGCCAGCGGGCCGTGCAGCAGGTCGGCCTAGGACTGGCCCATGGCGTGCAGGTAGCAGGCTTCCTTGAGCTTGAGCGCGAGCTCCAGCGCGGCGGAGTAGGCCAGGCCGCGGCCCGAGACCACCACGCCCCGCACTCCGGCCAGCTCGCTGACGATGTCCTCGAACTCGGCCGGCTCGCTGAGCATGGCCGCGACGGCGTCGGGCACGCCGCGCAGCTCGCCGGCGTCCAGGTCGGCGCCCAGCCCGAGGGCCAGCACGGCCAGGGCCGCGAGCTGGCAGGTGAAGGTCTTGGTGGCGGGCACGGCCTGCTCGGTCCCGGCCTGCGTCACGAACGCGACCTCGGCGGCCTCGGCCAGCGGGGAGCCTGCGCCGTTGGTGACGGCCAGGGTGCGCGCGCCGCAGTCGCGGGCCCAGGCCAGCGTCTCGACGATCTCCTCGGTGCGGCCGGACTGGGACAGCGCCACCGCCAGCACGCCGGACAGGTCCATCCGGCTCCGGTAGGTGGTCGCGATGGACGGCGCGGCCAGGGTGGCCAGCCGGCCGCCGTAGGCCTGGATCAGGTAGCTGCCGTAGACGGCCGCGTTGTCGGAGGTTCCGCGGGCGATGAACAGCACCTCACGGGTCTGCCGGCCCAGCGCGGCGGCCTCGTCGCGGCGCGGTAGCAGGCTGTCGATCGTGGCCTGCAGCGCGGCGGGCTGCTCGGCGATCTCCCGGCCCATGAACGACCGGTCCTGGTGCGAAACCTCTTGTCCCTCGCCGGTCGACACGCTCACGACCACCCTCCGTATTCCGTCACTGCATTGCCGGTGCTGCATTTTCTGGGCTGCCCCCCGGCTCCGGGCCGCGCCCGGCCTCAGCCGCGGGCGACCGCGCCGGTGCCGAAAACCTGCTGACCACCGATCCAGGTCGCCCTGGCCCGCAGGTCGGGGCCGAGCCAGACTAGGTCGCCGGCCGCGCCCGGGGCAATACGGCCCAGTCCGGGACATCCGATCAGGTCGGCCGGGATCCGGGTGGCCGCGGCCACGGCGGCGGTCAGCTCCACGCCGGACGCGACCATGTTGGCGACGGCCACGTCCATCCGCAGCGCGGAGCCCGCCAGGGTGCCGTCAGCCCGGACCGGCGGGGCGCCGGGCTCATCCGGTAGCTCGATGGGCTCACCGCCGAGCAGGTACCGGCCGGGCGGCATCCCGGCGCAGGCCGCCGCGTCGGTCACGATCACGATCCGGCCGGGCGCCGCGGCGAACGCGATCTGGCAGGCCGGGGCGCTGACGTGATGCAGGTCAGTGATCAGCCCGCTCGTCAGCCGGGGGTCGGTGAGCGCCTGGCCGACTACGCCGGGTTCCCGGTGGTGCAGGCCGCGCTGCGCGTCATACAGGTGGGTGACCATCCGCGCGCCGGCGTCAGCGGCGCGGGCCACCTGCGCGGCGGTCGCGTCGGTGTGGCCGACGCTGACCAGGACCCCGGCGGCGGTCAGCTGGGTGATGGCGGCCAGCGCGCCGGGCCGTTCGGGGGCCAGGGTCAGCAGCCTCAGGTGGCCCCCCGCCGCGGCCAGCAGCCGGTCGATGGCCGCGGGCGACGGGTCGGTGATCCAGTCCGGGTTATGCGCGCCGCGCCGGGCCGGGGAGATGAACGGTCCCTCGAGATGGATCCCGAGGACCCGGGCCCCGCCGTCCGGAAGATTTTTCCAGAACGAGGCTGCCGCGGCGAACGCCGCCACGAGCCGGTCGATCGGCGCGGTGATGAACGTCGGGACGAACGCGGTCGTGCCGGTTTCCGGCAGCCGGGTGATGACCCGTGCCCAGCCCTCCGGGCTGGCGGCTTGGAACTCCTCGCCGTAGTAGCCGTTGACCTGCAGGTCGACGAAGCCTGGCGCGAGGACCCCGGCCGGCAGCTCGACGTCGGCCCGGCCGGGCGGCGCGCCCGCCCTGGCCTCGCTGACCTGCCCGTCGCGCAGCTCCACGTAGCCCGGGCTCAGGATCTCGCCGGACCGGCCCGTGACGACCTGCGGCGCGCTGATGACGAAGGTGCCGTGCCCCGGGACTCGCGGGTCCGGCCCGGACCCGGCGCTCAGCTGGACACCTGGTTCAGCTCGCCCGGTCCCGCCTGCTCGCCGCCGCGCCCGGCCGTCGGCTGGCCCGCAGCCGCGCCGCCCGCAGTCGCCCTGGCCCGGGCCGCGGGGCGGCCGTCGGCCTGCGCGAGGAACGACCTCATGATCGCGGCCACCTCGGCCGGCCGCTCCATCATCGCCACGTGCCCCATCCGGGGCAGCACCACGACCTGACCCGAACGGAAGACCCGCGCCGCCCGGCCGGCCGTGGCCGGGCGGACCAGGCGGTCCTGGCTGCCGTGGATGACCAGGGCCGGCGCGGTGACCCGGGCCGCGTCGCGCCACAGCGTGCCGGGCCCCCAGCGCAGGTACTCCGCGACGATCGCCCGGGCGGAGCCGAGCAGCGCCTCAGCCTGGTAGCCGACACCGTCCCGCCGGATGACCTCCTCGACCTCCTCGCGGAACCGGTCGGGATGCAGCAGCGAGGGATCGCCGTACAACTCCCGGATGGTCTGCGCGGTGCGCCGCTCGGCGGGGCACCATCTCCAGGCGCCGCAGGGCCCACGAGCCGAGGCCGGGCACGCTGGCCGCGGCGACGCGCAGCGGCGCCGGCCGGGGCCGCAGGTCGGGCAGGGCGGGCGAGATGAGGGTCAGGGTCCGGATCAGGTCCGGGCGCCGGGCCGCGACGCGGGTGCAGATCGCGCCGCCGAGGGAGTTGCCGACCAGGTGCACCGGCCAGCGGCCCTGCTTGTCGATGAGGGCGATGACGGCCCGCGCGTGCGCGGCGATGGAGTAGTCGCGGCTGGCCGGGGCGGGCGAGTGCCCGAAGCCGGGCAGGTCGGGCGCCGCGCAGTCGAGCACCGGGCCGGCCGGGACAGGAGGCTGGCCGGGCCGGCTGAGCAGGTCCATCAGGTCCGTCCAGTTGCGGGCCGAGCCGCCCAGCCCGTGCACGAACACGGCCGGCTCGGCCAGGCCGGCCCGGGGCCAGCGCCAGGATCAGTGCCGCCCGGAGCGACCCGGACAAACAGCTCCCCGGTGTCCAGTGTCACGAAGTCACCGGGCCAGGGCGGGATCGGGCCGGCCATGAATCAGACTCTAACCGCGGGCCACGACAGCCGCCGGAGCGGGCACCGGCGCTCAGCTGGCCCGGCGCCGGGTGCGCCGCTGCGGCGTCGCCTTGCCGGCGGCGGACTTGCCGTCCTCGTCGCTGTCGGCGGCCTTGGACCGGCTCGGCTTGGACGGGGCGGAGCGGCCGGCGCCAGCCCGTTTGGTGTCGCTCTTGGGCTTGGCCGGGGCGGACTGGCCGCCGCGCGCGGCGGCCAGGCTGGCCTTGAGCGCGTCGGCCAGGCTGGTCGGCGGGCCGGCCTCCTCCTCAGCCTCGGGCTGCACCACCTCGCGGCCCTCGACCTTGGCGTCGACCAGTTCCTGCAGCGCCTCGCGATACCCGTCGTGGTACTCCTCGGGATCGAAGTCCACGGTCATCGAGTCGATCAGCGAGGTGGCCATCCGCAGTTCCTGGGAGCGGACCTCGATGTCCTCGTCCAGGAAGCCGAAGTCGGCGGCCCGGACCTCGTCGGGCCACAGCAGCGTCTCCAGGACCAGCACGCCGTCGCGGGAGCGCAAGCGTGGCCAGCGCCTCGCGCTGGCGCAGCGCCACCTGCGCGATGGCGACCCGGCCGGAGCGCTCCAGCGCGTCCCGCAGCAGCGCGTAGGCGCGCACGCCCGCGGTCTCCGGCTCGACGTAGTAGCTGCGGTTGAACAAGATCGGGTCGAGCTGGTCGACCGGGGTGAAGTGCAGGACCTCAATGCTCTTGCTGGTGGACAAGGGCAGTTCGGCCATGTCCTCCTCGGTCAGGATGATCATCTCGCCGGTGGGCAGCTCGTAGCCCTTGGCCACGTCCTCGTAGGGCACCTCTTCGCCGTCCACCGAGCACACCCGCCTGAACCGGATGCGGCCGCCGTCATCGCGGTGAACCTGGCGGAAGGCAATGTCCTTCTGCTCGGTCGCGGCGTAGAGTTTCACCGGGATCATGACGAGGCCGAAGGAGATGGCACCCTTCCACATGCTGCGCATGATCTCTCCTTACCCCGAGGCCAGATCGGGTACCGGTTACCAGCATCGCTCGTGACCAGCCTGTGTACAACGGGCGCTGCGGTAACAATCACGGCATAACGGACGGCAGCGCCCGGGCGGCGCCGCCGGGCCGCCCGGACCGGCCGACCGGACGGCGAGCCGGGCCATCCGAGGTTTGTCCGGTTTTTCCGATGGTAGGACCCACGGCAGCGGACGCCCGCGGCAGCGAGTGCGCAGGGAATGTAAGGGGGCTCAGCATGAGCGATGACAGCCTGGAAAAGCCCGATGCTGACGCAGCTGAGCAGGAGACTGAGGCCGAGCTCGACGCCGATGACCAGGACCTGGAGCAGCCGGGCGTGCCGCTGGAGGCCGATCCGGCAGATGCGGCCGAGCAGGCCCGCGAGGTACCTGGCGACGAGGACGAGGATTACCGGTAAGCCGCCAGGCGGCCGGCCCGCCGTAGAATCTCACAAAGACCCGGCGGTAACGCCGCCCCATCGCTGTCAGTACCGACCCGCCCGGAGTTCATGGTGACCGCTTCGCCGCAGACCAAGTCGGCTAGCACGCGCCTGCCCCGCCCCGCGCGGCGGCGGCAGCTGCTGGGGGCGGCCCGCGACGTATTCGTCGCCCAGGGCTACCACGCGGCGGCGATGGACGAGATCGCTGAGAAGGCCGGCGTCAGCAAGCCGGTGCTCTACCAGCACTTCCCCGGCAAGCTGGACCTGTACCTGGCGCTGCTGGACGAGAGCGTGGCGGAGCTGAACCGGATTGTCGGCGCGGCGCTGTCCTCGACGACCGACAACAAGCAGCGGGTCTCGGCCACCTTCCAGGCGTTCTTCGACTTCGTGGGCGGCAGCGGTGAGGCGTTCCGGCTGGTCTTCGAGTCGGACCTGAGCAACGAGCCGGCCGTCCGGGACAAGCTGGGCCACGCGATGCAGGGCTGCGCGTACCTGGTCAGCCAGTTCATCCACGAGGACGCCGGCATCGGCGAGGATGAGGCCCAGCTGCTGGGCATGGCACTGGTCGGCATGGCGCAGGTGACGGCGCGGTTCTGGCTGAGCACCAACCGGGCGATCCCCAAGGACCAGGCCGAGCAGCTGATCGCCCGGCTGGCCTGGCGCGGCATCAGCGGCTGGCCGCTCAACGGCTCCGGCCCGGCCTAGCAGCTAAAGGCTGCCGAATCCGACGCGGCGCTGCTCGCTGCCGCCCAGCTCGAGGTAGGCGATCTTGCCGGCCGGGACCAGGACCTTGCCGCCCTTCTCGTCCTCCAGGACGAGCACCGTGTCGTCGGCGACCGCCGCGGCCAGCGCGCGCTCCACCTCGTCGGCCGTCGAGGGCGTCTCCAGGACGAGCTCGCGCGGTACGGACTGAATTCCGATCTTGACTTCCACGGCACTCCTCTCCGCCCTGAGGCTAACCCGCGGCCCGGCCGCCGCGCGGCAAACGGGGCACCGCGGGCCTACGCCGCAAGCGAAACGGGCGCCGGCTAGGCCGCCGCGGTCACGGCGCACAGCAGCCGGTTGGACCCGAGCTGCCACAGCGTGCCGACCTCGGCGAAGCCGGCCGCGGTCAGGGCCGCGACGTGGGTGCGCAGCCAGCGTGACTCCGAGCCGTGGTGGTCGGAGTTGTAACGGCGGCGCTGCTTGTCGGCGACCGGGCCGGCCAGCCCGGGCTCGGCCAGCACGGCGGTCCACCAGTCGGTCCAGTTCTCCGGCTCGGCGTCGGGGAGCCGGCGCTGCTGCTCGCGCTCGATCAGGGCGCTGCCCAGCCGGGCCAGGGTCGGCGCGGCGCCCTCGTCCTCCTCCAGGTGATCCCCGTTCAGCAGCAGGCCACCGGGGCGCAGGACCGTGGCCAGCTCCGCGTACATGGCGGCCAGCTCGCGCTCCGGCAGCCAGTGCAGCGCGGTGGTGCTGACCGCCGCGTCGGCACGGCGATCCAGGCCCAGGGCCGAGCTCCAGCCGGGCACTCGCAGGTCCTGGTCGGCAAACCGGAGACCCGGCCGGCCAGGCGCGGCCGCCTGGCCCAGGGCCAGCAGCACGGGGTCGGCGTCGATCGCCACGACGGTGGCGCCGGGAATCCGGTCCAGCAGCCGGGTCGCCAGCGAGCCCGGGCCGCAGCCCAGATCCAGGATCAGCGGATCGGGCCGGCCCGCAGCCTCGGCTGCAGCGTCAATGAGGACGGTGAACCGCTCCTCGCGGTCGGGCATGAACCCCTGCTGCTGGGCATCCCAGCGCGTCAGCCAGGCGCGTGCCGCCGCGATGTCGAGCGATCCGTTTTCCATGATCTGCACTACCTCCGGGGGGCTGCTGCCGGGACTGCCTCCGCTGCGCGGAGTGACTGTCTACTATCGAAGTAGACAGTCACAGCATGCAGGGAAAGGGCGTAACCGGTCAAGTGAATTTCACCAGTCACATGGACGCCGTGGTCACCGTCGCCGTGCGGCTGGTCAACGCGCTGACCGCCGGCGCGGCTCACGGCCGGCCTTACGAGCCGCCCGCCGGGGATGCGCTCACCGCCGCGGTCAGCGCTGCCCTGCGCGCCGGGCACGAGCGCGGCCACAGGAAGCCAGGCGACCGGCAGCAGGGCGCCGGGCAGCAGGGCGCCGGGCCGCCCGGCACCGGGCCGCGGAGCGCGGTGCCCGGCCCGCTGGTGACAGCCGCGGACGCAGCCGGGTTCCGGCCGGTTGCCGGGGCGCTGCGGCAGGTCTTCGAGGCTCACGCGGCCGGGAACGCGGACGCGGCAGCACGTCAGGTCAACGCGATGCTGGCGCAGACCGGGGCCCGGCCGGAACTGCGACGGCACGACGGCGAGGACTGGCACCTGCACTTTCCCGGCGGCCAGGACACGCTGGTCCAGGGGTGGGCGGCCGGCTGCGCGACCGGGCTGGCCGTGGTGCTGGGCAGCGGCGTCGGGGGCGGCTGGGAGTCTGCTCGGCGCCGCGGTGCGACCGGGTATTCGTGGACACCTCGCGCAACGGGACCCGCCGGTTCTGCTCGACGGCATGCCAGAACCGGGTGAAGGCGGCGGCGTTCCGGGCGAAGAGCGAGCTGCCCGCCCCGGCGTGATCGCCGTCAGGCCGACAGGCCCAGCGCCGCCATCCGCTCGGCGTGCGCGTCGGCCAGCTGGGCGAACATCCGGCTGACATTGCCGAGCTGGCTGCCCGCCCCGCGGCCAGCAGGCCGGCCAGCGGCTCGCGCTCGGCAGCCACCCGCTGGGCCTGCCCGAACGCTTCGCCGACCAGCCGGCGCGCCCACAGGGCCAGCCGCCCGGCCACCTTCGGGTCGGCGGCGATGGCGGCCCGGACCCGCTCGATCACGAAGGCCGAGTGCCCGGTGTCGGCCAGCACCTCCAGCACCAGGGCCTGCGTGGGCTGGTCCAGCACGGTGGCCACGGTCCGGTAGAAGTCGGCCGCGATGCCGTCTCCGACATAGGCCTTGACCAGGCTCTCCAGCCAGTCGCTGGGCGCGGTCCTGGCGTGGAAGGCATCGACGGCGGCGACGAACGGCTGCATGACGGCGTCCGGGTCGGCGCTCAGCTCCTCGATCCGGCGCCGGAGCAGCTGGAAATGGCCGAACTCGGCCACGGCCATCTGGGCCAGCTCGGCCTTGTCCGCCAGCGAGGTGGCCAGCGCGGCATCATCAGAGAGCCGGAAGAACGCCACGAGCTGGGCATATGCGATCAGGCCGAGCAGGTCGAGCACGCCGTCACCGGCCGCTCCCGGAGCGCCTGAGGCGGCACTGGCCGGGCCGTCCGCAGCGCGGCTGGAGCCGGATGCCGGGCCTGCTTCGTCGGTCACCTGCGCAGCGTAACAACCCCGGTGCGGCCGTACCGCAGGACCGTCTGAGCTGGCTTGCTAGAATGGGGTGGCGATCCACAGCAGGAATGCGGTGACCCCCCGATCGTGTTACACAAGCTAAGGCATGACGTATGCCGTGCGCGGAAATCGCGCAGGACCGACATGCCGCCCACTTCTTCGTGAGCGCAGGGCGCCTGATCTGGCCATGCCCGTTGTCGCGCCGGAGAGGACATATGCCCGCCTGCGGCGACATGGCCAGGCGCACCGGCGCCAGCCTCGGACCGCGGGCACGTGATGGAGGCGGAAGCCCTGACAACCTACACAGCTGCCACGCAGGACGAGCCGGAGGCCATCGAGCCGCCGGCGGCTGAGCTGCTGGCCACCACCGACGGCCCCGTTCCCGGCGACATCGCCAGTGATGACGCGGCCAGCATCAGCGTCGCCCGCGGCCGCACCGGCCGACCAAGACGTTCCGGGAGCTTCGGCATCGCCGAGCCGATCTGCGCCGCGCTGGAGGCGGAGGGCATCACCACCGCCTTCCCGATCCAGTCGCTGACGCTGCCGGTCGCGCTCGCGGGCCACGACCTGATCGGCCAGGCCAGGACGGGCACCGGCAAGACGCTCGCCTTCGGCATCCCGATCCTGCAGCGGCTGGACGACATGCCGGGCGGCAGGACGCCCGGCCTCGCCCCGGGCGCTGGTCGTCGTGCCCGACCCGGGAGCTGGCCTTCCAGGTGGCCGAGGACCTGCAGATCGCCGGCAGCCGGATGGGCGCCAGAGGTGGTCGTCCTGTACGGCGGCCGGGCCTATGAACCGCAGATCGAGGCGCTGGCCAACGTGGACATCGTGGTCGGCACGCCCGGCCGTCTGCTGGACCTGGTCCGCCAGGGCCATGTCAAGCTGGGGCAGGTGCAGGTCCTGGTCCTGGACGAGGCCGATAAGATGCTGGACCTCGGCTTCCTGCCGGACGTCGAGAAGATCCTCAGCCTGACGCCCCGGAACCGGCAGTCGATGATGTTCTCGGCCACCATGCCCGGCGAGGTCGTGACCCTGGCCCGGCGGCACCTCAGCCAGCCCATGCACATCCGGGCCGAGCAGCACGACGAGCCTGCGCTCGTGCCGACCACGGAGCAGTACATCTACCGGGCCCACCAGATGGACAAGATGGAGGTCCTGGCCCGGGTCCTGCAGGCCGAGGGACGCGGCCTGTGCATGGTGTTCTGCGGACCAAGCGGTCCGCCGACACCGTCTCCAGCGCCCTGGCCACCCGCGGTTTCGCGGCCGCCGCCGTGCACGGCGACCTGGGCCAGGGCCAGCGCGAGCGGGCCATGCGCGCGTTCCGGACGGGCAAGGTCGATGTCCTGGTGGCCACCGACGTCGCCGCCCGCGGCCTCGACGTGGACGAGATGACGCACGTGGTCAACTACGAGTGCCCGGAAGACGAGAAGGCTTACCTGCACCGCATCGGCCGGACCGGCCGCGCGGGGCGCACCGGCGTCGCGGTCACGTTCGTGGACTGGGCCGACCTGGCGCGCTGGAAGATGATCAGCGACACCCTCAGCCTGGGCCGCCCGGAGCCGGCCGAGACGTACTCGACCTCCGAGCACCTCTACAGCGACCTGAAGATCCCGGCCGGAGCCAGGGGAACGCTGCCGCGCGCTCAGCGCGAGCGGGCCGGGCTGGAGGCGGAAGAGCTGGAGGACATCGGCGAGACCGGGAAAAACCGGTCGCGCCACGGCCAGCCGGACCGCGGCCGCACCGGACCCTCCGGGCGGCGTGAGCGCGGCGAGCACGGGCCCGACGGCGAGCCGGGCCAGCGGCGTCAGCGGGTCCGGCGGCGCACCCGGGGCGGCCTCCAGGTCGCTGGCGACGGGTCCGGCGGCGGCGAGCACGCGGCCGCTGACTCGGGCCGGGCCCAGCAGGCCAGCGGCCAGGGGCCCGGCGGCGAGGCCGGCCCGGCCGGGGATACCGGCAGCGACCCGGCGGCCACGGCCCGGCGGCGCCGGCGGCGGCGCTCATCCCGCGGCCGCGGCGGCCACAGCGGCCCGGCAGCCGGGAGCGGTACCGCCGAATAACACCGGCCCAAGCCGGGGAGGATCCTCAGCAGACTCTCGGCTTTAACGCCGTAGGTTTCCTGCGGGATCGTCGATAGGCTGCGGCCACGTGAGCACCCCCAGGTCTCTTGAGATGCCCCGCCGGGTCCGGTCGGGAACCATCGTTACCGGACGCGGCAGGTTCGCGGTGCTGCAGGCACAGCCGGGCCACGGCGTCTGCGAGCGGCGGCCGGCCCTGCTGATCCCTGGCTATACCGGGAGCAAGGAAGACTTTCTGCCCGTGCTGGAGCCGCTGGCCGCGGCGGGCCGGACGGTTGTCGCGATGGACCTGCGCGGGCAGTACCAGAGCCCGCACGCGCCCAGCCGGGCCGGCTACGCAGCGGGCGAGCTGGCGGCCGACGTGCTCAGCGTGGCCGCTGCCCTGGGCGAGCCGGGCGGCGGCGCGGACGGATCGCCGGGCGTGCACCTGGTGGGTCACTCCATGGGCGGCCTGATCGCCCGGCACGCGGCCCTGACGCGCGCCGGGCAGCTGCTGTCGCTGGCGCTGCTCGGCTCCGGGCCCGGCGCCATCGCCGGGGAGCGGGCAGCGGCGCTGCGCAACCTGCTGCAGGTGCTCGACCCGGAGCCGCCCGGCGGCCAGCCGGGCGCCGGAGGGGCAGCCGGCGGCCAGCCCGGCACCGATGTCAGGATCGCCCGCCCGGCGGGCCGGCTGCAGGAGATCATCGGCCAGATCTGGCGGGAGCACCTGGAGCCGCAGGCGCGCAGCGAGGGCACCGATGAGAAGATCATCGCGTTCTTGCGCGAGCGCACCCACCGGACCTGCCCGCAGGGCCTCATCGTGATGGCCAGGTACCTGCTGAGCTGCCCGGACCGGACTGAGGAACTGGCCGTCCTGGCCCGCCCGCCGGGCCGGGGTCAGGCAGCCGAGCTGCCCGTCCTGGTCATGTACGGCGAGAACGACGACGCCTGGCCGCCCGCTATGCAGGACAGGATGGCCCGGCGGCTGCACGCCGAGCGGGCCTGCATCCCCGGCGCGGCGCACTCCCCGGCGGTCGAGGCACCGGAGACGACCGCAGGGGCCCTGACCACGTTCTGGAACGCCGCCGAGCGCCGCCCCGCAGCCCGCGCACCGGTCTGATCAGGGCGAGCCGGCCGGGCCGGCGGGGCCGGCGCCGGGGACGGTCCGGCCGGAGCTGAGGACAGACCCGCCGCCAGGGCCGGGGCGCCCGCCGCCGGGGCCGGGGCCGTCGCGGGGGCCGGGATGGCGGGACCGGGCACGGCGGGCACGCTGCCGGCCGGCTCGGCGTCGCTCAGGCCGTCCCACGGGCGGCGCGGGACCGCGGCGGCGCTGCCCTCGGGGCAGTGCGCCCGGTAGTCGCACCAGCCGCACCAGGTGCCGGGCCGCGGCGGGAAGGTCTCGTCGCCGCGGCGCGGCGCCGCCGGGTCACGGTAGCGCTCGTCGGCGCTAGCGCACTCGGCAGCGATGTCCTCCGCCCGCTCCAGCTGGCGGGCCAGCGACGCATCGGTGTGCTCCCAGGCCAGCACCTGCCCGGTCGGCAGATGGTGCAGCTCCACCCGGCGGCAGGGCCGCCGCATGACCCGCTCGGCGGCCAGCGCGTACAAGGCCAGCGGCAGCGAGCTGCGGGCGTCGTCCACCGTCAGCAGGTGCCGCCCGGTCTTGTAGTCGACCACGACCAGCCCGCCGTGGTCAGCCGGCCCGCCGTCGTCAGCGACGTCCGCGGCGGGCCCCGTTCCGGATCGCGGCGGGCGGTCATCCAGCCGGTCGATCCGGCCGGAGACGGCGATCTGGCCGGTCCGGGTGGCCACCGTCCGCTCGACGCCCAGCGGCTCGCGGTCCGGATCCAGGCCCGCCACGTAGCGCTCGACGAGCGGCCGCCAGCGCCGCCGCAGGGCCGCGCACTGCGCGTCGTCGGCGAACCCGTCCGTCAGCCAGCCGCGCTCGAGCAGATCACCGGCGGCCGTCACGGTCCGGTCCCGGCGCGGCAGCCGCCACCAGCCCGCCAGCGCGTTGTGCACGCTGGCGCCCACGCTGTTGTGCGCCCACGGCGGGCCCTTCGGCGGCAGCCGGCCGGTCCAGGTAGGTCATCCGGTACCGGCGCGGGCAGTCCAGCCAGGTGCTGAGCCGGGTCGGCGTGCACGCGTACAGCCGGCGCGGCATGCCCTCGAAGCCGAGCTGCTCCACTCGGCCGCTACTCCGGGACGACCGGGCCGGCCGCCACCCAGGAGTCAAAGCTCTTTTCCGCCACGGCCACCGTCAGCTCCGCCCCGTGGCCGGGCAGCACCCGGGTCACGGCGGGCAGGGTCAGCACCTGGCCGCCGATCGAGCTGAGCTGGCGCGGGAAGTCCGGGTAGCCATCAGCCCGCGCGACCGGCCCGTCGGCCGACAGCACGTCGCCGGCGAACACCGCGTCGAGCTCCTCGCAGTACAGGCACACCGAGCCGGGGCTGTGACCCGGCGCGTGCAGCACCTCGAGCTTGACCCCGGCGACCTCGAAGGCGCCGCCGTCCTCCATCTGGATGTCCGGGTCGTCGTCGTGCACCTCGCGCCACAGCACCAGGTCGCGGGAGTGCAGGGCGATCGGCGACTCGTCCCGCTCGGCCACCTCGAGCGCCGCGCCGGTGTGGCCGGCATGCGCGTGGGTGCAGATCACGGCGAGGATCTCGCGCTCGCCGACGGCACCGAGCACGGCGGCGGCATCGGTGCCGGGATCGATGACGATGACTTCCTCATCGTCGCCGACGATCCACGTGGTGGCGGCCTCGTCGGCGGGCTCGCCGGTCACGCTCTCAATCCGGGCTTCCATCCAGGTACTGCCTTCCTGGCTCACGGTCACAAGTCGTTTCGGGCAACTTAGCTCTGCGCAACGATAGTGCGGACCGCGCCGATGACGAGCTGAACGGCAATGGCGGACAGCAGCAGCCCGGCAATCCTGGTCAGCAGCTCCACGCCGCTGTCGTGCAGCACCCGCTGGATGAACCCCGAGTAGCGCATCGCGGCCCACAGCGCCACCGCGACGGCCACCAGCGCCGCGGCGAAGGCCAGTCCGTCGCCGAAGTCGTGGACCCGCTGGACGAACAGCATGGTGGCGACGATCGCCCCCGGGCCGGCCAGCAGCGGCGTGCCGAGCGGGACGAAGGCCACGTTGGCCTGGACGGCCGCCAGCTCGGCGGGCTCGGACTTGCCGGTCAGCAGCTGCAGCGCCACCAGCAGCAGGAGCAGCCCGCCGGCCACCTGCAGGGCGGGCAGGCCCACGCCCAGGTAGGTCAGGATCGAGCGGCCGAACAGCGCGAAGGCCACGATGACCCCGAACGCGACGACCGCCGCCTGCCAGGCCAGCCGGCGCCGGGCCGCCGGGGCCCGGTCGCGGGTCAGCCCGATGAATACCGGCACCACGCCCGGCGGGTCGGTGATGACCAGCAGGGTGACGAACGCCTCCCAGAAGAGCCTGAGCGGGAAGACCGACGTCATCCGGCCACCGGCCGGGCCCCGGCGGCCTGCTCGATCAGCGCCTCGTAACTGCCCGGCGGCGCGACCTCGGTCCCGATCCGGAAGCCGGTGAGCTCGCCGTGGTCGTCGCTGCCGCCCGACGGGATCAGGCCCAGCGCGGCAGCCAGGTCCCGCAGCCGGGCCCGCTGCACGGCGTCCTGCTGGGGGTGATCGACCTCGACGCCGGTGAGCCCGGCCGCGGCCAGGTCCGCGAGCACCTCGTCGGGGATCTGCCAGCCCCGGCCCTGGCCGCGCGGATGGGCCAGCACCGTTACCCCGCCCGCGGCGCGGACGAGAGCGACGGCCCGCGCCGGGTCCAGCGCGTAACGGGACACGTGCGCCCGGCCGCCGGCGCCGATCCACTCCGGGGTGAAGGCGTCCGCCGGGCTGGCCACTACCCCGGCGGCGGCCAGGGCGCGGGCGATGTGCGGCCGGCCGACTACCCCGCCGGCGGCAATCCCGCAGACCTGCTCCCAGGTCACCGGGGCACCGAGCGCAGCCAGCCGGTCCACCATGGCCCGGGCCCGGCTCACCCGGCTGTCCCGGATGGCCGCCATCTCGGCGGCCAGCTCGGCGTTCGCCGGGTCGAACAGGTAGGCCAGCACATGCACGCTGTGGCCGCTCAGCCGGCAGGACAGCTCCATGCCCGGCAGCAGCGTGAGGCCCGGCCGGCAGGGCCGCGGCCGCCTCGGCGTGCCCGGCCACCGTGTCGTGGTCGGTGAGCGCGATGACGTCCAGGCCCGCCGCGGCCGCCCGGGCCATGACATCCGCCGGCGACGTGGTCCCGTCGGAGGCGGTGCTATGGCTATGCAGGTCGGCGCGCGGGCGTGCAGGCGATGAGGCCGGATTTAGGCCGGGGTTTTCCACCACGGGCCGACATTAGCCGGGCAGCTGCGGCGACGGCGCGCCGAACGGCAGGTCCAGGTCCTGCCCCGGGTCACGCAGGTCCCTGACCTGCATCGGCTCGACCAGCATGACCCCGGCGGTGTCGGGCCACAGCACCAGCCACAGCCAGGTACCCATGAGCTCGCCCGCGAACGCCGCCCGGCCCGGCGCGTCCACGTGCCACAGCGGCAGCTCGTGATGGCCGTAGCGGACGGTGGCGTCCGGCGGGCCGGCCGCGAACTGAGCGCCGGGGTCCGGGCCGGCCAGGCCGGCGAACCGGGCGCCGAGACCAACGCAGGGGCCTTCGGAGATCAGCATCATCTCGCCGGGCCCGCCCACCGGGTTGGGGCCGGACAGCGCCACCGCGCAGCCCTGCGTGCCGGTGCGCTCATCGCCGGCTCCGGCGAAGCCGGTGACCAGCCAGCCGGGCGGCAGCGGCCAGGGCAGCCAGACCGGAACCCTGGTCCCCCGCAGCAGGCCGGCCAGGCCCGGCCAGGGACGGGCTCAGCGACGGCCGCAGCGGGTAGACCTCACCGTGCTGGTCGCACTGCCACGAGCTGGACCAGATGGTCGGGCTGCGCAGTGCCGCACCGCAGCGCGGGCAGGTCGGGTCGGCCCGGACCGTCACCGCACCTCCCCCGCTAGCTGCGATTATTAGGGATTAACCTGCTCAGTCGGCGCCAACGGTAAACGCCGCGGCAAAGGAGGCCCGACAGCATGGACGGCACGCGACGGGTCCCCTGCGTCGGCGCGGTCATGTTCGATGCCGCCGGGCGGATGCTCCTGATCCTTCGACGAAACGAGCCCGGCGCCGGGCTGTGGTCCATCCCCGGCGGGCGGATCGAGGCTGGCGAGACCGACGAGCAGGCCGTGGTGCGTGAGGTCGCGGAGGAGACCGGGCTGGTGGTGCAGTGCGGTGCGCTGCTGGGCTCGGTCGAGCGGCCGGGCCTGCCGCCGGGCACGGTCGTGGACATCCGGGACTACGCCGCCGCCATCGCCGGCGGGGAGCTGGCGGCCGGCGATGACGCAGCGGCCGTGCGGTGGGCCTCCGCCGCCGAGATCGCGGACCTGGATGCAGCCGGGCAGCTCACCCCCGGCCTGGTCACAGCGCTGCGCTCCTGGCGGGTGCTGTGACGTCCGCGGGCCCCGCGCGCTGTCAGCCGGGCCCCGCGCGCCGTCAGTCGCCGGGGCGGAACTCGCGGGTGCGCTGCAGGCCCGCCGCGCGGCCGCGGGCGGCGGCTACCAGGGCCAGCTTGCGCGAGGCCTCGTCGATCATCTCGCCGTCTACCAGGGCGGCGCCCTTCCCGGCCGCGGCGTAGTACGCGCAGGCGGCCAGGATCAGCTCGGCCCGGTCGTACTCCTCCTGGCCCGGCGAGAACGCGGCGTTGACGACGCCGACCTGGCCGGGGTGCACGACCCACTTGCCGTCGTAGCCGAGGGCGGCGGCGCTGGTCGCGCTGCGCTCCAGGCCCGCGGTATCGGCGATGGCCGCGAAGGGGCCGTCAATGGCCTGCAGGCCCGCGCTGCGCGCGGCGACCAGGATTCGCAGCAGGGGGTAGTGAAACGCGTCACCGCCGGCGTACCCGGCCGGCTGCGCGCCGATCTCCAGCGAGCGCATGCCCAGGCTGGCCATGAAGTCCGCCGGGCCGAAGACCAGCGCCTCCAGGCGCGGCGACGCGACCGCGATCTGATCCGCCGCGGCCAGCCCGGCGGCGTCCTCAATCTGCGCCTCGATGCCGATCCGCACCCGGGTCATAGCCCATCGCCTGCTCGATCTGGGACAGCAGCAGGTCCAGCCAGCGCACGTCGGCCGGGCCGGTCACCTTAGGCAGCACGATGGCGTCCAGGCACTGCCCGGCCTGCTCCACCACGTCGATCACGTCCCGGTAGGCCCAGCCCGTGGTGACATCGTTGACCCGCACGGCGCGCACCCGGCTGCCCCAGCTCGCCGGACCGCAGCGCGGCCGCCACCGCCGCCCGGGCGGCGGCCTTCTGGGCCGGCGCCACCGAGTCCTCTAGGTCCAGCATGACCTCGTCGGCGGCCAGCTCCCGGGCCTTGGCCAGGAACCGCTGGCTGCTGCCGGGCACGGCCAGGCAGGTCCGCCGGGACCGGGAAGCGCGCATGTTCACGCCCCGAGGGTAGCGTCCGGATCCGGGGCACTGGCACGGCAGCCGTAGCATGGAGCCATGTCCACCCCACCCCCGACCGTCGAGCAGGTGACCCGGGCGCTCGCGGGCGTGAACGACCCCGAGATCCACCGCCCGATCACCGAGCTGGGCATGGTGAAAGACGTTCAGGTCGCGCCGGACGGGACCGTCCGGGTCGATATCTGGCTGACGGTGTCCGGCTGCCCGCTGCGCGACACCATCACACGCGAGGTCACCAGCGCCGTCGGCGCGCTGCCGGGCGTCAGCCGGGTCCGGGTCGAGCTGGATGTCATGAGCGAGGAGCAGCGCCGCGAGCTGCAAACCCGGCTGCGCGGGGCCAGCGGCAAGGCCGAGCGGGAGATCCCGTTCGCCCAGCCGGGCTCGCTGACCAAGGTGTACGCGATCGCCAGCGGCAAGGGCGGCGTCGGCAAGTCATCGGTGACGGTCAACCTGGCGGTGGCGCTGGCCGCGGCCGGCCACAAGGTCGGCCTGCTGGACGCCGACATCTACGGGCACTCGGTCCCGCGCATGCTCGGCGTGACCAGCCGGCCGACCCAGGTCGAGCAGATGATCATGCCGCCGCACCGCGCACGGGGTCCGGGCCATCTCCAGCGGGATGCTCAAGAAGGGCAACGAGCCGCTGCCGCTGCGCGGCCCGATCCTGCACCGGCTGCTGCAGCAGTTCCTGGCTGACGTGTTCTGGGGCGACCTGGATGTGCTGCTGATGGACCTGCCGCCCGGCACCGGGGACGTGGCGATCTCCTCGGCGCACCTGGTCCCCGGCTCCGAGCTGATCGTGGTCACCACTCCGCAGCTGGCTTCCTCGGAGGTGGCCGAGCGGGCCGGGTCGCTGGCCTCGCAGCTGCACCAGCGGGTGGCGGGCGTCATCGAGAACATGTCCTACCTGCCCTGCCCGCACTGCGGTGAGCGGGTGGAGGTCTTCGGCGCCGGCGGCGGCCAGGCGGTCGCCGACACGCTGACGAAGCTCACCGGAGCCCCGGTCCCGCTGCTGGGCGAGATCCCGATCGACACCCGGCTGCGCGAGTCCGGCGATGCCGGCCAGCCGATCGTGGTCTCGGCTCCGGACTCGCCCGCGGCCCTGGAGCTCAGGAAGGTCGCTGAGCAGCTGGCCGGACGGTCCCGGAGCCTGGCCGGCCGCCAGCTCGGCCTGTCCCCGGTCTGAGGCTCAGGTGGCCGCGGCGGCTCAGGTGGCCTCGGCGTCGTAGGGCGGGCTCTCGCCCGGCGCCAGGACGCTGAGCGATCCCTCGTCGCCATCCGGTACCCCGATGCCGGCGACCCCGGCCCCGGCAGCCCCGGCTCCGGAGGCGGCGGCCGTGCCGCCGTCCTCGGCCGGCTCGAGCAGGTGCTTGCGGACGAAGTACCGGGGGTTCAGCTCGTTCAGGTCGAACTCGCTGAGCTCAGGAGGCAGGTGCTCCTGCAGGTCAGCCCGGGCGCCTTCAGCTATCCGGCGGACATCACGCAGCGCCCGGCCCGCCTGGGCCGCCATTTTCGGCAGCTGGTCGGGGCCGAACACGACTAGGGCGATGACGGCGAGTACCGCGATCTTGACCAGGGACAAATCAAACAACGAGCGCTCCAGCTGGCGATGGACCTCGTGAGCGTGCCGGTCCGCTGCCACCCAGGGTAATCTGCCGGCGGCCCGGGCCGGAACCCCGGTCAGGACGGAGCCGACCCCAGCCGGAGCGTAACCTGCCGCACCGCACCGTCGCGCTGGTAGCTCACGGTGACCCGGGAGCCGGGCGGCCGGGCCCGGATCGCGTCCAGCAGCGTGGGAGCGCTGGTCACCTGCTGGCCGCCGAAGCTCACGATGACATCACCCGGACGCAGGCCCGCGGCAGCAGCCGGGCCGCCCGGCGTGACCGGAGGGGCCGCCCCGGCGCTGCCGCCCGCGTGGCGTCCGGCTCGCGGCGAGCCGGATGCGGCCGGGCCTGCGGATGCCCGGCGGGAGCTGCCGGCCGAGGGCTGGGCGGCGATCTGCGCCCCGGCCCCGGAGTACTTGAGGTTGAGCAGGGCGCCGATGACCGAGTGGGTGGCGTGCCCGGTCCGGATCAGCTCGGTGGCGACCCGGCGGGCCTGGTTGACCGGGATGGCGAAGCCGAGCCCGATGCTGCCGCCCTGGCCGGTAATCATGTTGCCGCCCAGCGTGTCGAAGGCCGAGTTGATCCCGACTACCTGCCCCCGGGCATTGACCAGCGGGCCGCCTGAGTTGCCCGGGTTGATCGGTGCGTCGGTCTGGATTGCCTCCAGGTAGACCTGCGGCGCGGCGGGCCCGTTCCCTGCACCCGGCTGCACCGGGCGGTTCATCGCGCTCACGATCCCGCTGGTCACCGTGCCGGCCAGGCCGAGCGGGGCGCCGAATGCCTCCACCGGGTCGCCGACCTGCAGGCCAGCGGAGTTGCCCAGCGGCAGGGCGGGCAGGGCGTCGGTCCCCTGCGGCTTGATCACGGCAATGTCGGAGAAGGTGTCCCGGCCGACCAGGCGGGCG
The DNA here is from genome assembly GCA_963780555.1 of uncultured Actinomycetota bacterium. Lineage (GTDB taxonomy): Bacteria > Actinomycetota > Actinomycetes > Streptosporangiales > Streptosporangiaceae > DASUBV01. The sequence continues at coordinate 4,696,300 of CAWACD010000002.1, forward strand.
GCGACGGTCTTGCCGTTACCGAAGACGACCTGCAGCGCGGCGCTGGTGGAGTGGCCGTCCAGGGTCACCACATGGTTGTTGGTGACGATGTAGCCGCCCCGGATGACAAACCCCGAGCCGGTGCCCTCGCCGCCGTTGACCCGGACCATGACCACCGACGGCAGCACTCGCTGCGCGATCCCGGCCAGTGAGCTCGACGCCCGGCCGTGCTGCGCCTGCGGGACCGGTCCCAGGCTGTAGCCGGGGGTCGTGCCGGAGTTCTGCGACCGGCTGACGATGTATCCGCCCGCGACGCCGCCCGCGACGGCGGACGCCAGCGCGATGGCCAGGCCCGCAGCGGCCAGCCGGCGGCCGCGGGTGCCGAGCTGCCAGCGCCGCCGCTCCGGGTCCTCTGGACCCCAGAACTCGCGATCCCAGCCATCCGGCTCCCAGGCATCCGCGCCGCTGCCGCCCGGGTACCGGTCACCGGGAGCCGGAAACTCCCCTGACGGCCCGGCCGGGCCGTGCTGGCCCGCACCCGGACCGCCGGCGGGCGGCCAGCCGCTGGCCGGATCGGGCCGGGCGACGGCGAGTAGCCGGGCTGCGCGCCGGTAAAGGGCGCGGGCGGATAGGCGGTATGTACCGGGAAGTCCGGATAGCCGGCCACCTGGCGGACCGGGCCGGGCGGGGCGTCCGGTGCCGGTGACGCAGGGCCCGGCGCGGACGGCGAACCTTCGGCGGTTCCCGGCACGGGCTCAGGTTCAGGCTCGGCCGCGGGCTCAGGCCGGGGCGAATTGCCCATGCCTGACCGCCAGGGCCCCTCGGACATAGCGTTCCTCCCCGAGGCGGCCTCGTCCTGGTGCGCGCCGCCGTTGCCTGCATTCCTGCCCTATATCGGGCGCGAGTAGGCCTGCTCAGCGGAACGGGTTGGCCCACGAGGCCATGCGCCGGAAGCCGCGGCCCAGCCGCTCCCAGAAGCCGGGCGGACTGCCGTGCGGCAGGCCCAGCACGGCCTGATTGACGGTGCCGACCGGGGCGTCGGAGATCACCGTGTAGACAAAGCCGCGCGCGGACCAGGCCAGGCTGCGGTCATCGGGATCGACTGCGTAGACCGAGCTGCCGCTGGCCTTGATCCGCCGCCAGCCCGGCAGCTCGCGCGGCAGCTGGCCGCGCTGCAGGAACACGGAGATAACCGACAGTCCATCCGAATAGGACAGGTCCAGCACGCGGCCGGATCCGCCGGACATCTCTGTCGAGCTGAACAGGGTCAGCCCGCCGGCCAGGGTGGCCGGGACCGGCCATCCGGCCCTGCGCAGCGCGGCCTGGCGGGCCGCGGTCAGCTCCCCCGACCAGGGCTGGGCGCGCGCGGCGGGCATGCTGCCCAGCTGCCCGGCACCGACGCTGAGCCCGACAAAGGCATCCTCGCTGAATATCCGCGAGTGGCTGTCGAACAGCTCCCGGCGCAGCGGCAGCCGGGTGGCGTCATCGATCCAGAACCGGGCCGCCAGGCCGCCGCCCGGCCGCCGCACCTCGACCAGCTGGGCGGCGCGGCCGTCGACCGCGCCGTGGCCGTCGTAGGACAGCACGTAGTTGGCCCGCATGAGCGTCACCAGCGCCGGGGTCAGCGTCATGACCTCGTCGCTGTCCGGCAGGGCGTCCGGGTCGGGCTGGCGTTCTCCCGGCGGGTCAGCAGCGGTGCTGGAGGACCGCGCCAGGACCGCCCCGCCGGGCCGGTGCCAGACCTGGATGACCGACGCGCTGCCGCCCGCCGGGCCCCACCAGTCGGCCAGCTGGATCCCGCGGAAGGGCACCTTCTGGCAGGCCGTGGCGGCCTCGCGCAGCAGCCGCAGGCCGCGGCTGGCGGACGGGGTGAGCACGGCCGGGGCCAGCCGCCGCGGGCGCGGCTCCGGACTGGCCCGGCGGGCAGAGCTGTGCCCGCCCGGCGCCTCGACCAGGACGACCAGGACCGCGCACGCGCCCAGCAGGCCGATCGCCACGGCAGCGGTAGCGAGGCGATGAGGCGAACGCGGGCGTCCGGTCACCGATGGTTCGGCGTGAATCCGGGGCTGGCGCCCGGCACCGGCAAGCCCCCGCTGGGCTCGGCCGCTGGCATCTCGCCGGTCACCATGTCGTGCTGCAGGACGAACACATCGACCGCGGGGGTGATGCGCGGCTCCGGCTGCGGGCTGCCGCCGGCCATGAAGGCGGCCGTGCTGAGCCCGGCCAGGAAGATCGTGAAAGCACCGCCGAGCAGGTACCAGGCGGGCCGCCCCTCGGGCCAGCCGCGCCCGGACTGGGCCGCGACGGGGATAGCCGACCAGGGCGTCATCGGCAGGCCGCGGCCGTCCAGGCCGAGCCCGGCCAGGCCCATCAGCCGCCCGGTCAGGGCCGAGTTGGCCTCGGTTTCGGAACCCAGCGCGCTCATCCGGCGCTTCAGCGCCCGCAGCGCGACGGCGTCGTCCCGGCAGGACTCGCACTTGGCCAGGTGCACCAGGACGCGGTCCCGCTCCTCGCCGTCCAGCTCGCCGTCGATCAGCGCCGACAGGCGCTGGCCTACATGACTCATGGCTGCCCTCCCTGGGGCAGCGGCAGGTCGGCGCCGATCCGCGGGGCCGGCATGGGCGAGACAGTCAGGTGCCGCGGGCGGCGGTGCTCCAGCGCCTCCCGCAGCTGCGCCCGGCCGCGGTGAATCCGGCTGCGGACAGTACCCAGCTTGATCCCCAGCGTGTCTGCGATCTCCTCATACGACAGTCCCTCGATGTCGCACAGGATCACCGCGGCGCGGTACTCCGGAGGCAGGGCCTTGAGCGCGGCCTGGACGTCGCCGTCAAAATGGCGGTCATCGAAGACCTGGGCCGGCGTCGGCTCGGCCCCGCCGATCCGGGCCGCGGTCTCCTCGCCCAGCCCCTCGAACCGGATCCGCTGCCGCCGCCGGGCCATGTCCAGGAACAGGTTGGTCGTGATGCGGTGCAGCCAGCCCTCGAACGTGCCCGGCGAGTAGCTGGACAGGGAGCGGAAGACGCGGACGAAGACCTCCTGGGTCAGGTCCTCAGCGTCGTGGGTATTGCCGGTCAGGCGGTAGGCGAGCCGGTAGACCCGGGCAGAATGCTCCCGGACTACGTCCTCCCACGTCGGCGGCGTCCACTCGGCAGCGTCGAGCTCGTCACCTTCGGGCGTCCCGGCCTGGCCCACGGTTTCCCCCTTCACCCGCTTCACAGCCTCCAACGCCGTTCGTGCCCGCAAGCTTCCACTGCCAGCTTCCTCAACGAGCCAGGTTACCCAGCAAGTTCCCGAGTCAGCTGAGCTGCCGCTAGGCTGCCGCCCGGAAGAAGTCCCGTATCCAGCAGGTCTTCGGCCCACCCGGGGAGGTAGTCATCTCGACAGCAGACGTCACGCGCGGCCTACGTGGATCAGTTCCTTCCCGAGGACGAGATCCTGGTCTCGACGCGGCGGAACGCCGCGGAGGTCGGCGGGGCGGCCCCGGTCACCCCGGTCACCGGGGGCACGCTGCGGTTCCTCGCCGCCGCCACGGGCGCGCGGTCGGTGGTCGAGATCGGCACGGGCTGCGGGACCTCCGGCATCTGGCTGCTCCGGGGCATGCCGCCCGGTGCCGTCCTGACCAGCGTCGACGTCGAGCCCGAGCATCAGCGGCTGGCCCGCGCGGCGTTCCTGGCGGCGGGCTTCCCGGCCAGCCGGTACCGGCTGATCGGCGGCCTGGCCCTCGAGGTCCTGCCGCGGCTGGCCGACGGGGCCTACGACCTGGTGTTCTGCGACGCGGACCCGCAGGAGGACCCGGACTACCTGACGGCCGCGCTGCGGCTGCTGCGGCCCGGCGGGATCGTGGTGATCGACGACGCTCTCGGCTCCGAGCACGGACCCGATGACAGCGCCGCGACCAGCGAGCTGCGCGAGGCGGTGCGCGGCGATGAGCGGCTGGTGCCGCTCCTGCTACCGGTGGGCAACGGCCTGCTGGCCGCAGTCAAGCGCGCGGACTAGATCTTCCGGGCGAGCCGGAGGGGCGCCGCTAAGGCGCCGCCTTCCCTCCTCGCAGGCCCGTCCGTCCAGGCGGCGCCGGCGCCCCGCTCGCTGGCAACAGAGCTCAGGTGCTACTGGCAACCGAGCTCAGGTGCTGAAGGAGCAGCCGGGCACCGAACCCGGTCGCGCCCTTGGACAGCTCGCCGCTGTTCTCGGCCGACCGGCCCGGGCCGGAGATGTCCAGGTGCGCCCACGGCCGCTCGCCGGCGAACTCGCGCAGGAACAGCGCCGCCACGATCGAGCCGGCGGAAGTGTTGTCCCGGGCCACGTGGGCCAGGTCGGCGACCTCCGAGTCGAGCGCGGCCCGGTAGCCGTCCTCCAGCGGCATCCGCCACACCCGGTCGCCACTGGCCTCGCCGGCCGCCGTCAGCGACCGGGCCAGCTCGTCATCGGTGGCGTAGAGCGCGGCGTGCGTGGTACCCAGCGCCACCCGGGCCGCGCCGGTGAGCGTGGCGACGTCAATGACCTGGTCGGGCTCGAGCGTCCGGACCGCGTAGGCCAGGGCGTCGGCCAGGACCAGGCGCCCCTCGGCGTCGGTGTTCAGCACCTCCACCGTGCGGCCGCCGTAGTGGGTGATCACGTCGCCCGGCCGGTAGGCCGACCCCGAGGGCATGTTCTCCGCCGCGGCGACCAGGCCGGTGACCCGGCAGCGGCACGCCCAGCCGCGGCCAGCGCGGAGAGCACGGCGATAACGACCGCCCCGCCGGCCATGTCGGTCTTCATGCTCTTCATGCCGTCATTCGGCTTCAGGGACAGCCCGCCGCTGTCGAACGTGATGCCCTTGCCGACCAGCACGATGTGCGGGGCGGGCCCGGCCGCGCCGTCCGGCTGGTAGCTGAGCTCGATCAGCCGCGGCGGCCGCGTCGAGCCGGAGCCGACGGCCAGGATGCCGCCGAAGCCAGCGGCGCCAGCTCGCCGTCAGGCCAGACCCGGCCTGTCACGCCGCGGCCCGCCGTGAGCCGGACAGGCCGCGTCAGCCAGCCACTGCGGGCTCTTCAGCGCCGACGGCGTGTTCGCCAGGTCCCGGGCCATCCCCACGGCCCCGGCGATGACCGCGGCCCGGCGCAGCGCCTCCGGGCCGTCAGCGTCCGGGCTCACCAGCAGCCGGGCCAGCCCGGGCGGGTCGCCCGCGGCGCGGGACCCGGCGGGCTGGCCGCCGGTGACCGCAGCCGGAACCCGTAGCCGCCCAGCAGAACGCCCTCCGCGAAAGCCTGGATCCCGGCACTGTCCTCGCTGGCGACCACGCTGGAGGTAGCGGTACCGCCGTCCGCCAGCCGCCTGCCCAGCTCAGCTCCGGCCCGGCGCAGCGCGCGGGGCGAGCGGTCGCCGACGCCGAGCAGCAGCAGGCTGACGGGCTGGCCGGCGATGGTGGCCATGACCTGGGCGGCCTCACCCGCGCTTGCCGGTCAGCCGGTAGGCCGCGATGGCCTCAGCGGCGGTCACCGGCAGCAGCTCATCCAGCGCCGGGTCGGCACCGCGGCCCGTCCGGGCCGTCTGGCTGCACCGGCGCGCACAGGATGTCCGCCGGATCGGCCTCGCCGCTGGCGAGCGAGGCCACGTAGGCAGCCAGCAGCCGCGCGCTGGCGCCGGGCAGCACGACGACGTCAGTCGTGATCGGCAAGGTCAGCCGACAGCGGACTTGAGGGCCTCGCCCAGGGCGCCTGCCTCGTCGGGCGTCAGCTCCACCACGAGGCGGCCGCCGCCTTCCAGCGGAACCCGCATCACGATGCCGCGGCCCTCCTTGGTGACCTCAAGCGGACCGTCACCTGTCCGCGGCTTCATCGCCGCCATGCTGCATCCCCTTCCTGCTACTTCGGGGCCGCACGGAACCGCTCGCTGAGGCGCAGCACACCGCAGCGACGGTGCCGTGACGGGACCGGCCAGCCACAAGCATCTTGATCAGTACCTCTATTATCCTTCAGTTGCGGCGGCGAGTGGTAATGATCAGTGTTCCGGCCCGCCGCCACCGGATCATTTTGCCCGGCGGGGCCGGCGATTGCGGACCCGCGCCCCCCGTTTCCGGTACCGTCGCAAGCAGCCCGGCGGCATGAGGAGACGGCGATGAGCGACAGCGTCCTGCGCCAGCAAGATGGCGCGGTGGCCACCATCACGATCAACCGCCCGGCAGCGCGTAACGCCCTGACCGCCGAGACCAAGGTCGCGCTGCTGAGCGGCGCTGCGGGACTGCAGTGTCTGATGCCGCGATCCGGGCGGTGATCCTGACCGGCGCCGGGCCGGGCTTCTGCGCCGGGCCAGGACCTGCGGGAGCACGCCGAGCCAGCTGGATTCCGGCGCGGCGCCGCTGTCAGACCGTCCGCGAGCACTACAACCCGATCGTGATGTGCATCACCGGCATGCCCAAGCCGGTGATCGCCGCGATCAACGGCGTGGCGGCGGGCGCCGGGGCGGCCCTGGCCTTCGCCTGCGACTTCCGGATCGCGGCCCGGCGGGGCCAGCCTGCTGATGGCCTTCGCCCGGGTCGGCCTGGGCGCCGACTCCGGCGCCTCCTGGACGCTGCAGCGGCTGGCCGGCCCGGCCCGGGCCGCCGAGCTGCTCATGCTGGCCGAGCCGGTGGACGCCGCTACCGCGCCCTCGGCATGGGCCTGGTGACCTCGGTCGTCGCCGACGAGGAGCTGCCCGCCGCCGCGGCCGCGCTGGCGGCCCGGCTGGCCGCCGGGCCCGACCCTGGCCTACGCCGCGATCAAGGAGAGCCTGCTGTACGCGGCCGAGCACGGGCTGCACGAGTCGCTGGCCAAGGAGGCCGATCTCCAGCAGCTGCTCGGCGACCCGCGATCATCAGGCGGCCACCCGCGCGTTCCTGCGCAAGGAGCAGCCGGTCTTCGAGGGCCGCTGAGCGCGGGCTGACCCGACCTGCCGGGGCTATAGACCGACCGGGCGGCCTAGACGACAACCGCCGGGTCGGCGTGCGCGGCTTCCTCGTGGGCGCAGATGATCTGCTCGGCGACGTCGACCAGGTCGACACGTGCATCTGCCGGTACTCGCCCTCGTGAGCGCGCCAGGACAGGGTCTTGCCGTGCCGCCAGACCGTCAGGTGACGGCTGACGACAGCACAGACATGTCGCCCGACCGGCTCGTCGGCGCGGACCAGCCGGCTGCCGAGGCCCGCGGTCGGTCAGCATGGCCTCCAGCTCGTCGACCGCCTGCTCGGCGCTCAGCTCGCCGGCGGCCGTAGCCGGGCGGACTCGGCCGCTGGCGGGACGCGCAGCGCGAACCAGACGGCCTTGCCCGGCACCTTCCAGGCGCCCAGCCGGCCCCGGCTCGGATGGCCGCCCCACTGGCCGGCCGACAGCGCGGCGACGACCTGCAGCCCGCGCCCGCCGACCTGTTCCAGCGGCGCCTTGCCTGGCTGCTCCTGGGCATCCACCGCCCAGCCGGGCTCGGAGTCGAAGATCTTGCAGACCACCTCGCTGCGGGCGCCGCGGCCGCGCAGGTAGAGCCAGAACTCGGGGATGCCGCTGACCGCGCGCTGCTGGTTCCCGCCGCTGTACTCCACGTTGCCCTGGGCGTGCAGCGTGTTGGCGGCCAGCTCGCTGGCCATCGTGATGCCGTCATGGACCAGGTCGCCGGGCAGGCCGAGGCCGGCCACGGCCTCGCGGAAGAACCGCCGGGCCGCCGACGGAGCAGGTGCGGTCCAGCGGCAGCGGCCGGACGAAGCAGCCGCCGGCCCGGACAGACGCGTCCTGGAGCCGGGCCTGCGTGTCGGGAAGGATGTCGAGCGCCTCGGCCACCGGTGCCGCCAGCAACCCCGAATCGGCCGCGGACGGGGCGGGTCCGCCGCGGCCGCGTACGGCCGCTGTCGGCAGGCGACGGGAGCATGCTCCTCCGACTTCCCGAGTAAAGCATCTGTGAAGCACAGATTATGAGTCTTGTGCGAACTACCGCAATGGGATCGGGGGAAACTCACGGAAAATTACCGCCCAATGGTCCCCGATTGGCCTGCCCGGCGGGCCGCTGGCGCTCCGGAGGTAAGCCAACCGTAGCCCCAGGGCCAGGCACAACCTCGGTCAAGGCCCGTAGCCAGCGAGGCTCGTGCGCCGGTACGGTCGCACTACGCGGTGGGACCGGGCTGAGCGTCCGAGCGGGACCGCCGTGCCCTTGAGACAGGCGCAGCTATAAGAAGAATCCCCCGGGGGACAGCCCGGGGGATTCTTGCAGCTGTCGTATGGAACCTCGTGTCAGTAATTTGGCTGAGCACCGGCGCGGCCAGGTCGTAAGCGACCGGCCCTCGCGCGTCGGCCAGGAACGCGGCGAACGCCTCCCGGCCGACCACGTGGGCGCCGCCCTCGGGGCGCTTGCTGTCCCGGACGGCGATCACGCCGGGCAGGTTGGCCGCGATCTCGACGCAGCCCCCGTTCATGGAACTCGCGCGGGCCTTCCGCCAGGCTGCTTGAGACAGGTCGATCATCGTTCACTCCAGTTGTTCGGCTAGGTACTTCAGGTACGCCGTGGTGTCGCCGGGCTCCAGGGCCGCATCCTGAGCGCGGCTGAAGCCCTGCATGTAGCTGCTCCACCTCCTCCCGCTTGCTCACCTCGTGGATCGCCACGTCGGTCTCGAGGTAGACCAGGCGCGAGCTCGTCACCGGGCAGGTCAAAGATGTTGACCATGGAGTGCATGCCCGTGGGCGGCCCGTCAGCGAAGCGCTGAATGCGCAGCTCAACGTTGGTGCTTGCGGCTCAGCGGCGGCGAGGTGCTCGATCTGCTCCCGCCGGTCGCCCTTGCGAGCCCCACCGGTACATCAGCGAGGCCTCGGTGATCACCGCGCTGAACTGCGGCGCGGTCCCGTCGCTGCGGTCCAGGATCTCCTGGCGCCGCAGCCGGGCCTCGCTGGCCCGGCGCACGAAGCTGGGCGAGCGGGAGCCCGCGCGCAGCACGACCTCCATGTACTCGCGGGTCTGCAGCAGGCCCGGCAGCACCAGCGGCATGAAGGTGCGGATCTGGCTGGCGTCGTTCTCGAAGCCGGGGAACTCGTTCTCGAACACGTCGGAGTAGTCCCGCCACCACGGCCGGGCCCGGGCCTGGCGCGGCCAGCTGCTCGAGCTCCTCAGCGGCCTCGGCCGAGCTCACCCCGTAGACCCGCAGCAGGTCCCGGATGTCGCTCATCTCGGGCCGCTTCCACTGGTTGGCCTCGAACCGGCCGACCTTGCCCCGGCCCCAGTCCAGCAGGTCGCACACGTGGTTGGCGGTGTGCCCGGATGCTTGCCTCAGCTCGGTGAGGCGGCGGGCCAGCCGCCGCTTGGCGGCGGTTGCCCCGTAGGCATCGTCGCTCATCCGCGATTGCCTCCTTGACGGGACCAGATTTTTAGCATAGCGGTACTTAAGTTGTGATTCACAAACATTGGCGGCACCATTTTGAAGGTTCCAGGTAGCCGGGCGGGGGGTCAGGAAAATGGCCTGGCCAGGGGCCTGAGCGGGATAGCCGGCGCGGCAGCGGGCTGACTGCCCCGGGCGGGACGGCCGCCGGCCGGGTCCGGCCAGGTACGTCCGGGCACGATGGCTGGTCAGCGGGCGGCCGCGTCGAACTCGCCGGCCCGGACGCCGTCCAGGAAGCACTCCCACTCGTTGCGGTCATAGACCAGCACCCGCGCCGTCCGGGTCGCCTGACACGCGCATCAGCACCCACTCGGCCGCCGGTCCCCTCGCCCGACCACGGCGACCTCGATGGCGCCGTCCCCGGCCCCGGAACGCTGCCAGTCCTGGGCACTGACGTCGATGCCCAGGCTCTCGACAGTGGGCTTGCCACCCGGCGCCGGCCGGTTCCCCGCAGCCATCGTCGTGTCCGTCATTCCGCCTCCAGTGCATCCAGGCCGCCAGGCCGGCAGCTCAGGTCGCGTATCCGGGTCACCCGCCGCACCCTCAGGGACGGCGGGCTACGGCGCAGCACAGCACCCGCGACCCGTCGCTGTCGGCCTGCTCGGGGTCCTCGGCGCCCCAGGGGCCGACGAACGTGAGTCCGGGACTGGCTCCGGCGTACGGGCGGGACCAGCTCCAGGCCGTCGAAGAAGCGCTCGATGTCCTTCCTGGACCGCAGCCAGATCCGGCTAGTCGCGTTCTTGTAGATGTCGTCGATCGTCTGCACCGCCCGGGGCGGCAGCTTGTCGTAGGTGGCGTGGGAAAGCGCCAGGTAGCTACCCGGCGGCATCGCGCCCATGTACTGGGCGACCAGTCCCCACGGGTCATCGGAGTCCTCGACGAAGTGCATGACCGCGGTCATCAGCACGCCGACCGGCTGGCTGAAGTCGATCATGCGCCGCAGCTCCGGGTGAGCCAGCACGGCGTCGGCGTCGCGCAGGTCGGCAGTGATCAGGGTGGTGGTGCCGTCCCCGGCCAGCAGCAGCTCGCCGTAGGCGGCGACCATCGGGTCGATGTCCACGTACACGATCCGCGCGCTCGGGGCTGACCCGGTGCACCGCCTGGTGGGTGTTGTTCTGCGTGGGCAGGCCCGAGCCGATGTCGAGGAACTGGCGGATGCCGAGCTCCTCGGCCATCCAGACCGCGGCCCGGCCGTGGAAACCGCGGTTGGCCCAGGCCGCGTCGGCCAGCTCAGGCAGGCTCTCCCGCAGCCGCTCCCCCGCCTGCCGGTCCGCCTCGAAGTTGTGCGTGCCGCCCAGGTAGTAGTCATACAGCCGGGCCGGGCTCGGCATGGTCGGGTCGACGCCGGCCGGGACCTGGTCCGGTTCGGGCGCTGCGGGGATCTCCGCGGCGGCCTGCTCAGGGACGGACATCTCGGGGCTCCTTGGGGCTGGGCACGGGACCCGGGCCGGGGTGGCCGGCTGGCGCGCGGGGGTTCGGCGGCTGGTCATCTGGAAGGGACGCGGGCGACACCGCAGTACAGCCCGCGTGATCCGTCGGTGTCGGCGGTCTCGGGGTCCTCGGCTCCCCAGACCCCGACGTAGGTCAGCCCGCCCGGCTCACCGCGGCGCGGCGGCACGAGATCGAGGCCATCGAAAAAGCGCAGCACATCCGCCCGCGAGCGCGGGTAGATGCTCTCCGTGGCGCGGGCGTAGGTGTCCTGGCCGGCCTGCACGAATGCCGGGGGCATCCCGTCCGCGGTGAAATGCGACAAAGCCAGGTAGCTACCCGGCGCGGCCGCCTCGGCATAGCGGCGGACCAGCGCGTGCGGGCGTGAGCCGTCGGCGACGAAGTGCAGCACGGCGGTCATCAGCAGGCCGACCGGCTCGGTGAAGTCGATCAGCTCGCGCAGGCCGGGAGCGCCGAGCACCGCTTCCGGGTCGCGCAGGTCCGCCGTGATCACCGCTGTGGTCCCGTCGCCGGCCAGCAGCTGGCCGGCGTACAGCGCCACGATCGGGTCGTTGTCGACGTACACCACGCGGGCATCCGGCGTGACCTTGTGCACGGCCTCATGGGTGTTGGACTGGGTGGGCAGCCCGGAGCCGATGTCAATGAACTGGCGCAGGCCGGCCTCAGCCGCGAGCCACACCGCAGCCCGCTGGTGGAAGCCCCGGTTGGCCCATACCCCGTCCTCAAGGTCGGGCACCGCCGCCTTCAGCCGGTCCCCGACCTCGCGGTCGACCGGCAGGTGGTGCGTCCCGCCCAGGTAGTAGTCATACAGCCGGGCCGGGCTCGGCCGGGTCGGGTCCACGCCGGGAGGTACCTGATCGGGCTGGCTCATGGCAATACCCGATGCTCTGGCCGCTCGGTCATCTCGCCTCCCGGGGGAACGCGCTAACTTGCAGGCGCGTGGCATCCTGTCCGGCACCGGGCAGGACCGTCCGCGAGCAGTACCTCGCGACGCGGGCATGCGGTACCGGCGTTCCTGGTCCCCCGCAGGCTTGCCGGTCATGCCTGGCCGTACGCCGCATCAGTGCGTGACGAGCGCAGCACCCCGGCAGCCTGCCGACAGCAACCGCGACGAGCAAACGGGAATCTTCCGTCGCGGGCGCTCATATCGTAGCCCTCCGGATGAGTCCGGCGTGCCGCCTGTGCCCCCACCCGGGCCGCCTTGCTACCGGGCGGTAGAACGCACGCTCGCGGTCGCCGGCCGGGGCGCTGTCGCCCCCTGCTCGCCACCAGCCCGGATGTGTCCAGGCGGGCCAGGCCGCGAGTCACGGGCCCGGCCTGACCGCCGCCAGAGATTCCGGACACGCCGGCGTGGCGGCGCAGGCGTCCGGGCCCGGTGGCGAGCATGCGACCGGCGTCGCACCGGTCAGCCTCGGTTGCCACGACGCCATCAGCCGCCGGTTACTAACCGGCCAGCACGGCCCGGACGCTGGACGGGTCGGCCGGTCTCTGACATATCGCCTCCGCCCGGAGATATACCCATCCTGCGGATAATTTCCCGCGGCGCGGGATAACAGATGGTGAAACTTTAGAAGCACCCGGTGACCAGGACCGACGCGGCGGCCCGGCAGCTGGCCGCGCGGCCTCGGGACTCAGCCCGTGGCCGGGCAGCTCTGCCGGGCGGCCGGGGTGACTCAGCCGTGCCGGAAGGAGCAGTCGGCCAGGTGATCGTTGACCAGGCCGCAGGCCTGCATGGTCGCGTACGCGGTGACCGGTCCGGTGAACCGGAAGCCATTGCGGCGCAGCTCAGCCGACAGGGCCTTAGAGGCCGGGGTCTGCGCCGGGATGTCGCTGACCGTGACGGGGGCTGGCCGCTGGTCGTCGGCGTAACGCCAGACCAGCTCGGCGAGCCCGCCGGGCAGGTCCAGCGCGGCGCGGGCGTTAGCGATCGCCGCCTGCACCTTGGCCCGGTTCCGGACGATGCCCGCATCGGCGAGCAGCCGGGCCTCGTCAGCCGGCCCGAAGGCGGCCACCGCCGGCATGTCAAAGCCCGCGAACGCAACCCGGAAATTCTCCCGCTTCCGCAAGATCGTCAGCCAGGACAGCCCGGACTGGAAGGCCTCGAGGCACAGCCGCTCGAACAGTCCCTGGTCGTCGCGGACGGGCCGACCCCACTCCTTGTCGTGGTAGCCCACGTACTCCGGAGGGCTCAGGCCCCATGGGCAGCGCAGCAGGCCGTCCGGCCCGGCCGTGGCCCCCGCTGGCCGGTCAGTCACCGGTCCTCATCCCAGTAGCGTGCGACAGGATCCGCCTCGTCGCCGGCGTCGGCCGACGCGGCAGGACCGGCAGTGACGGGAGGCGCCCGGCACCCCCGGCGGCGGCCGACTCCGGCCCTGGTGCCTGCGCCCCGGCCAGGTCCAGCTCATCCGGCTCCGGCGGATGCCCGACGACACTGGGCCAGGCATCCGGCTCCGGCGCGTGCCCGGAGGCACTCGGCCAGGCATCCGGCTCCGCTTCGGTACGGCTCGCAGGTGGCCAGGCATCTTGCTCGGCCTGGGCGCGGCCCGCACTCGGCCAGGCATCCGGCTCCGCCCCGGTGCGGCTGGCAGGTGGCCAGGCACCGGCTGACTCCGGTTCATCGCGGGCCGCTTCGGGCCAGGCATCCGCGGATCCGGGATCCGTCATCCCGCGGCCAGCCGCCGGCTCCTGGTCAGCACCAGGCGCGCGGGCCGGACCTGGCTCCGCGCCGTCGTCTAGCTGGTCCCGCGCCGCGGTGAGCTGGACCCGCAGGCGGCTGAGCTCGGCGTCACGCTCGGCCACTGCGCGGGCAATCTGCAGCAGCGCGTCGTCCGTCACCCGCGCGCTGTACCCGAAGAACGCCAGCCGCGGGCGGAAGGCCGCCACGTCGGCCGGAGTGAAAAGGTCGAACCGCACCGGCGGGACATCGGACCGGACGATGGCCAGCTCGCCACCCCGCCCGACGGCGATTACCACCACTCCGGCCAGAATCGCGACCGCTGCCATCACCAGGACCACAGGCATACGGCAATCGTGCCATGCCCGGCCGACAGCCAGTCCCCGATAGCCGCAGCCCGCGGCGCCGTACCCGACCCGCTAGCCCAGCCGGGCCCGGCCCGGCCTACCGGGGCCCGCTGGCCCGCCGCCCGCCTAGGTGAGGTCGGGACGCGGCGAGTGGTGGGTGACAGCGTCGGCCTGCCGGTGCGCGTCGGTGATGATCTGGACGACCTCGGCCGGATCGTCGGCCACGTGCAGCAGATCGAGATCGTCGGCCGCCACCATGCCGTGGTCCAGGAGCGTGCTGCGGATCCAGGACAGCAGCCCCGACCAGTAGTCGTGGCCGACCAGGACGATCGGGAACTTGGTGATCTTGCCGGTCTGCACCAGCGTGATCGCCTCGAACAGCTCGTCCAGCGTCCCGAACCCGCCGGGCAGCACCACGAAAGCCTGCGCGTACTTCACGAACATGGTCTTGCGCACAAAGAAGTAGCGGAACTCCAGGCCCATGCCCACGTAGTCATTGAGGCCCTGCTCCACGGGCAGCTCGATACCCAGGCCGACCGCTACCCCGCCCGCCTCGGCCGCGCCCTTGCAGGCCGCCTCCATGATGCCGGGGCCGCCGCCGGTGATCACGGCGTAGCCGGCGCCGGCCAGGCCCGCGCCGACCTTCTCGGCCATCTGCCAGTACGGGCTGTCGTGCGCGGTCCGGGCCGAGCCGAAGACCGCGACGGCCCGGCCCAGCTCAGCCAGCAGGCCGAAGCCCTCCACGAACTCCGCCTGGATCCGCAGCACGCGCCAGGGGTCGGTATGCACCCAGTCCCCTGAGCCGCGCCAGTCCAGCAGCCGCTGATCGGTGGTCGTGGCCGGGATGTGCTCTCCGCGCAGCGTGGCAGGCCCCTGGCGGCGCAGCCGACGGCGCGGCTCGGTGTTGCCGCTCATGAGGCCTAAGGTAGCGCCAAGATCGGCCGGCCCGGCCGCGCCTCGTTACCTGGCTCAGGCGTTCACGCCGTGATCACGCAGGATTTCGTTCAGCTCCGCCTTGCTGTGGGCGGTGCCTTCCGGCAGCCGCTTGAGCACCAGCACGCACGGCATGCCGAACTCCCCGCCGGGGAAGGTACGCGGCCGGGTGCCGCCGACGGCGACCGACCACGGCGGCACCTGGCCGCGCGGCAGTTCCTCCCCGGTCTGCACGTCGATGACGTGCGAGCTGCTGGTCAGGATGGTCCCGGCGCCGAGCACCGCGCCCGCGCCGACTCGCGCGCCCTCCACGACCATGCAGCGCGAGCTGATGAACGCGTCGTCGCCGATCACCACCGGCACCGCGTTGACCGGCTCCAGTACCCCGCCGATGCCGACCCCGCCGGCCAGGTGGACGTTCTTGCCGATCTGCGCGCCGGACCCGACGGTGGCCCAGGTGTCGACCATCGTTCCGGTATCGACGTAGGCGCCGATGTTCACGAACGACGGCATCAGGACCACGCCGGGCGCCACGTACGCGCCCCAGCGGACGATCGAGCCGGCCACCGCCCGCACGCCGTCCAGGTGCGAGGTGAGCGGCACGCGGTCGTGATAGCGGAAGTCGCCGACCTGGGTGCGCAGCATCGGCATGAGCCGGAACGCCAGGAGGATGGCGCGCTTGGCCCGCTCATCCACCTCGACCTCGCCCGTGGCCGCATCCGGCCAGGCCACGCGCGCCTGGCCGGTGTCGAGAGCATCCACCGCAGTGCTGACGGTCGCGCGCGCGCCGGTGTCGTCGGCGCTCAGCTCGGCGCGACGTTCCCACAGCTCATCGATCTGCTCCGACAGCGGCGAGCGCGCCGCGACATGCGGTGTGTGGTTCATGGCGAGCGAGCCTAGCGGCTGAGCGCAGCGGGTAGCTTCTGATGTGTGCTCACCAGCCGCTCGCCGCGCCGCGGAGTCAGCCGCCGGGTCAAGCTGGCCATCCGTGTGACGCTGGTGCTCGCGCTGCTGCTCACGGTGGCCGGCTACATCGCGCTGCGACACTCCGTTCCGGTGCTGGAGCCGAGCTCGTGCTCGGTGACCGCGCCCGGTCAGCCGGTCTCGCTCAATGTCGGGCAGGCCGGGATCGCCGCCACGATCGCCGGCGTGGCCCAGCACAACGCGATGCCCCGGCGCGCGGTCACCGTGGCCTACGCGACGGCACTGCAGGAGTCCAAGCTCACGAACCTGCACTCCGGTGACCTGGACTCGGTCGGGGTCTTCCAGCAGCGGCCCTCACAGGGCTGGGGCGCGCGCAGCCAGCTGGAAGACCCGGTGTACGCCACGACGAAGTTCTTCGCCGCGCTGGGCCGCATCCCGGATTACGCCAGCATGCCGGTGTACCGGGCCGCCCAGTCCGTGCAGCGCAGTGCCGACGGCTACGCCTACAACCAGTACGCGTCGGTCGCGTCCCGGCTGTCGAAGGCATTCACCGGGGATGTGGCCCACTCGGTGTGGTGCTGGTATCCGGGCGGCGTGGGGCCGGCCCGGCTGGCCGCCGCCCGGCTCGGCCTGAGCCACGCCTTCGGGCCGCTGCACGCGAGCGAGGCCGGCGATCCGGCGGTGGCCGTCCGGACGCCGGGCGGAAAGGACGGCTGGGCGGTGGCGGCGTGGCTGGTATCGCACGCCGGCACCTACGGCATCCGGCACATCAGCTACGACGGCTATCAGTGGACCACCACGCACGCCTCCAGCGGCTGGACCGCGGTCCGGACGGGCGGGCGGGCCAAGGCACCCCCCGCCACGGTCCTGTTCGGCTGATAATCTGCGATCCCCGGGGTCGAGGCCGGCGCCATGACCAAGCCGGGAACCCGCGATACTAGGTGTCATGGCGCTTGCTGCCGGCCAGCAATTCCCGGCGGCTGCACGGCGCAGTAAGGAAGAGGAGTTCGGACGTGACATACATCATCGCGCTGCCTTGCGTCGATCTGCTCGACAAGGCGTGCATCGAGGAATGCCCCGTCGACTGCATCTACGAGGGCGAGCGGATGCTCTATATCCACCCCGACGAGTGCGTGGACTGCGGGGCGTGTGAGCCGGTCTGCCCGGTTGAGGCGATCTTCTACGAAGACGACGTGCCCGACCAGTGGAAGGACTACTACAAGGTCAACGTCGAGTTCTTCAGCGAGCTCGGCTCACCGGGCGGCGCGTCGAAGACCGGCAAGATCCCGACAGACCACCCGATCGTGGCCGCGCTCCCGCCGCAGGAAACCGAGCACTGAGCGCCCCGCCGCTGACTCCGCGGACGCCGGCCACGCTGACGCTGGCTGGCCGGCTCCCGGAGTTTCCCTGGGACACTCTGGCTGAGGCAGGCCGACGGGCCCGCGCCCATCCGGGCGGGATCGTGGACCTGTCGATAGGCACGCCGGTCGACCCGGTCCCGCCGCTGATCCAGGCCGCGCTGGCCGCCGGGGCGGACTGGCCGGGCTACCCGGCCACCTACGGAACCACCGCGCTGCGCGAGGCCGCCGCGGGCTGGCTGGCCCGCTGCCACGGCGTGCAGGTCAGCCCCGATGCCGTGCTGCCGCTGATCGGCACCAAGGAGTTCATTGCCTGGCTCCCGACGGTGCTGGGCTGCGGGGCCGGCGATGTGGTGCTGCACCCGCGGCTGGCCTATCCCACCTATGACGTTGGCGCCCGGCTCGCGGGCGCCCGGCCGGTCCGGGCCGACCCGGCTGACCTGGCCGCCGGGCCTGCTGGCGGCGTGACCGAGGCAGACGCGGACGCAGTCCGGCTGGCCTGGCTGAACTCACCGTCCAATCCGACCGGTGCGGTGCTGCCGGCCGCTCAGCTGCGCCAGGCGGCGGACTGGGCCCGGCAGCGCGGCGCCGTGGTCGCCAGTGATGAGTGTTACCTGGAGCTGGGCTGGGACGCCGAGCCGGTCTCGGTGCTGGCGCCGGAGGCCTGCGGCGGCTCGCACCAGGGCCTGCTGGCCGTGCACTCGCTGTCCAAGCGATCCAACCTGGCCGGCTACCGGGCCGGGCTTCGTGACGGGCGATCCCGAGCTGATCGCCACGCTGCTGGAGATCCGCAAGCACGCGGGCATGATCGTGCCCGGGCCGGTGCAGGCGGCCATGACGGCAGCGCTGTCCGACGACGAGCACGCACGCGAGCAGCGGGCCCGGTACGCGGCCCGGCGCGCCCGGCTGCGGCCCGCCCTGGAGGCGGCGGGCTGGCGGGTCACGCACTCGGCAGCCGGGCCTGTACCTGTGGGCCGAGCACCCGGACTACGACTGCCGGGGCAGCGTCGAGGTGCTGGCCGCGGCACGGCATCCTGGTCGCGCCGGGCGACTTCTACGGCCCGGCCGGGGCCCGGCACATCCGGGTGGCGCTGACCGCGACCGACGAGCGCATCGACGCCGCCGCCAGCCGCCTGGCCGCGCTGGCCTGATCCCGCCCGGCGCGCTGCCGCAGGCCTGATCCGACCGGCCAGATCGTCCCGGCCGGGCCGTGCGCGGCAGGCCGAACCCGTACGCTGGCAGAGTGTTGCGGCTGTATGACTCCCGGCTACGAGACGTGCTCCCGGTGGAGCCGGCCCGGCGCGGCCAGCTGCGCATCGGCGCCTGCGGCCCGGCGGCCGGGCGGCCCGGCCCACCTGGGTGACCTGCGGGCGGTGCTGCTCGCCGACCTGATCCGGCGGACCGCGGAGCGGCGCCGGCTGATGATCCTGGCCAGCCTGGGCACCGGCGACGCCGGCAGCGAGGACCACGAGGGTGCGTTCCGCGCCGACTGTGCTGCGCTGGGCGTCCGGCCGCCGGAGTTCACGACCTGGCACGAGCTCGGGGACGTCATCGACATCGGTATCGGCCCGGCCGGCCAGGGCGTCCCGCGGCACGGGACTGAGACGCCCGCTGACCGGGCTGCTGGCCACCCGGCGGTCGCGGTTGTGGGCCGGCAGCGGGCCGCTGCTGTTCGAGGGCCGCGAGCCGGACGGCAGCACCACCGGACCAGACGGCAGTACCACCAGATCGGACGACAGCGCCCCCGGACCAGGCGGCAGCGCCCCCGGAGCGGACGGCCCAGGAGCGCCAGTGACCCTGGCTGAGCTGCGCCGCCGCGGGCTGGACCCGCTGGCCCTGCGGCTGGCATTCCTGGAGTGCCGCTACCGGGATCCGCTCGCCCTGGACTGGCCCGCGCTGGCCGAGTCTGACGCGGTGCTGCGCCGGTGGCGCGGCCAGGTCGCCGAGTGGGCCACGCACCCGAGCCGCCCGCTGTCCGCCGAGCATTCCGCGCAGGTCACCGCCGCCTTCGAGGACGACCTGGACACCCCAGCCGCCCTCGCCGTGCTGCGCGCGCTGGACGGCGATGCCGGGGTCGCGCCAGGGGCCAGGTTCGAGACGCTGGCTCATGTCGACCAGTTGCTCGGGCTCGACCTGGTCAGCGACGTCGGCAAGGCCCCGCTGCCGCCTCCAGACCCCTCCTGACGCGCCCCGCGCACCTCGCCTGACCCCTAGCCGCGCAGCGCGGCTGACACCCGCGTAGCGCGGCCGGCGGCCGCCCGGCGGCACTCCCGCTGGCACCGCAGCGCGTGTCCGGCAGCCGCCCGTCCGTGCACCTGCCGTTATCCGCAACAGATCGCTGGTCAGGCTGCTAACTACGCAACAGATCGCCTCCAGCGCGCATGATGCACCAGGCCAAACCGCCGCAGCGCGCTCCTAATCTTGACTGACCGAGATCATCTGCTGACCAGGACCGGAAGGAGTCGGATGGCCGGATTGAGCGCCGTGCGCCGCAGCTGCACGCACGCCAGGACCTACCTCATGTGCCCGCCCGAGTATTTCGCGGTTGAGTACGCGATCAACCCGTGGATGAAGCCGGACGAGCCGGTCGATCCGGACCTGGCCATGCGGCAGTGGCAGCAGCTGCGCGCCACGTTCGAGAGCCTGGGCCACACGGTGCGCACCATTCCCGCTCTTCCCGGCCTGCCCGACATGGTCTTCGCCGCCAACGGAGCCTGCGTGGTGAACGGCCAGGTGCTGGGCGCCCGGTTCCGCTACCCCCAGCGGGCCGCCGAAGCCGCGGCGTACGCCAGCTGGCTGCGCGAGCACGGCTACCCCGGGATACGCGAGCCGGTTGCCGTCAACGAGGGCGAGGGCGACCTGGTCTACGCCGGCCGCGCCATCCTGGCCGGGCACGGCTTCCGCAGCGACCCGGCGGCGAGCCAGGAACTGGCCGAGCTGTTCGGCCTGCCGGTGATCTCGCTGCGGCTGGTCGACCCGCGGTTCTATCACCTCGACACCGCCCTGGTCGTTCTCGACGCGGACACCGCCGCCTACTACCCCGCCGCGTTCGACGAGGCGAGCAGGGCCGCACTGGCCTCGCACTTCGCGAGCTGATCGAGGCCAAGGACGAGGACGCCGAGGTACTGGGGCTGAACGCGGTCAGCGACGGCCATCACGTCGTGCTGCCGACGCAGGCACACGGCCTGCGGTCACAGCTGGCCGCGGCCGGATTCGAGCCGGTTCCGGTGGACCTGTCGGAGCTGCTCAAGGCCGGCGGGGGACCGAAGTGCTGCACCCTGGAACTGCGGTAATGCGAGCCAGGCAGCCGGGAGGACATCATGACCGATCTCACCGCCGATCAGCTGCGCGCGCAGGCCGCGGCCCACAGCGCGCATAACTACCACCCGCTGCCGGTGGTGATCGCCGCGGCCGAGGGGGCCTGGGTGACCGACGTCGACGGCCGCCGGTACCTGGACATGCTGGCCGCCTACTCGGCCATCAACTTCGGCCACCGCCACCCGCGGCTGGTCGCCGCCGCGCAGCGCCAGCTGGAGCGGGTCACGCTGGTCAGCCGGGCGTTCGAGCACGATCAGTTCGGGCCGTTCTGCGCCGAGCTGGCGGCGCTGGCCGGGATGGACATGGTGCTGCCGATGAACACCGGCGCCGAGGCGGTCGAGACGGCCATCAAGACCGCCCGCAAATGGGGATACGAGGTCAAGGGCGTGCCGGACGGCGAGGCCGTCATCATCGTGTTCGACGGCAACTTCCACGGCCGCACCACGACGATCATCAGCTTCTCCACCGACCCGGACGCCCGCGCCTCCTACGGCCCGTACACGCCGGGCTTCCGGATCGTCCCCTACGGCGACCTGGAGGCGCTGCGCGCCGCGATGGACCCGAACGTGGTGGCCGTCCTGGTCGAGCCGATCCAGGGCGAGGCCGGCGTCATCGTGCCGCCGCCCGGCTTCCTGG
Organism: uncultured Actinomycetota bacterium; assembly: GCA_963780555.1. Taxonomy (GTDB): domain Bacteria; phylum Actinomycetota; class Actinomycetes; order Streptosporangiales; family Streptosporangiaceae; genus DASUBV01. Next base: position 4,717,285 of record CAWACD010000002.1, read on the forward strand.
CCGGCGTCCGCGAGATCTGCACGGCAGCCGGCGCGCTGATGATCGCCGACGAGATCCAGTCCGGGCTCGGCCGCACCGGGACCACCTTCGCCTGCGACCACGACGACGTGGTGCCCGACATGTACGTGCTGGGCAAGGCACTGGGCGGCGGCATCGTCCCGGTCTCGGCCGTGGTCTCGAGCAGCGACATCCTGGGCGTGTTCAAGCCGGGCCAGCACGGCTCCACCTTCGGCGGCAACCCGCTGGCCTGCGCCGTGGCCCGCGAGGTCATCGCCATGCTGGACACCGGCGAGTTCCAGGAGCGGTCGGCCAAGCTGGGCGCGCACATGCTGGACCGGCTGGCCGCCCTGCCGCCCAGCGCCGTCCGCCAGGTCCGCGGCCGGGGCCTGTGGGCCGGCATCGAGTTCGACCGGCTGTCCGGCCGCGAGGCGTGCGAGCGGCTGGCCGAGCGCGGCGTGCTGGCCAAGGACACCCACGGCTCCGCCATCCGGCTCGCGCCGCCGCTGGTGATCAGCGAGGAGGACCTGGACTGGGCCCTGGACCAGGTCGAGGACATCCACTGGCCCGCTAGGACGGCGGCCCGGCCCGGCGCCGGGCCGGGCCCGCGGGATCTCGCGAAGCGCGGCTCGCTAACGCGGCTCGGCGGGCGGCTGCTCCGGGGCCAGGCTGCGGTACCGCCCGGCGTGGTGGATCAGCGGCCCGCGGCCGCGGGCGTCATCGCTGACCCCGACCACCTCGCCGACGATGATGCTGTGGTCACCGCCGTCATACACGGCGGTGGTCCGGCACTCCATCGAGGCCAGCGCGGCGTCCAGTACCGGCGCGCCGGTCTCCGGGCCGGCGTGGTGCTCGATCCCGTCCAGCTGGCCGTCCAGCGGCCGGCCCCGGGTCGCCAGCCAGCGGGCCGTCTTCTCGGCCTCCTCGCCGAGTACCGACAGCGACCAGAACCCGGCGGCGAGGACCGTGTCGTGGAAGCGCGCGATCTTCTCCGCGCAGAGCAGCACCAGCAGCGGATCGAGCGACACCGAGGTGAACGCGCTCACGGTCATGGCGTGATCGGTGCCGTCCAGGGTCGTGCCGACGACCAGGATGCCGGTGGGCATCTGGCCGGCCGCGCGCCGGAAGGCGGCCGGGTCGACGCCAGGCGGCTGGCCGGCCGTCACCGGCGTCCCGCCCGCGAGAAGCCCAGGAATGCCACCAGGCAGCCCCCGGCCGCGCACGCCGCGCCGCCGAACAGGAACCACTTGCCCGCCGTCGTGTTCGTGATCACGACGCTTCCTCCCTGAGTTGCGGTCGCCAGGATGAACGTGGTGGCAAACCAGCCCACTCCGGGCATAAGCCCGCCGAGGCGTTCGCATTCCCCAGGCGCCCAGTACGCAGGTCACGAGGATGCCCGCGGCGAAGCAGACCGCGGCCAGCGGGACCGGCCCGCGGCTGTACTGGAAGCGCCGATCAGCGCCTGGAGCAGCCCGAAGGCGAACAGCAGCAGGTACGCCGCGATCGCGGCCGGCCGCCCGCCGGAACCGCCCGGCTGCCCGGCCCGCGGCGCGGGCCCGTTCCGCCTGCCCCGCTCCGCTGGCTGTCCTGGCTCGCTGGTCACCAGTGGCCTCGCCAGGATGCCCCGGTCTTCAGGCCGGGGAGGATTGGCGTACGGCGTGTCATCAATGCCCCTAGAGCTATAAGTCCTATACTAAGTGGATGCGGACGGCATACCGGTGCCGGGCCTACCCCAGTGCGGACCAGCAGACGCTGCTGAACCGCACCTTCGGGTGCGTGCGGGTGGTGTGGAACCGGACCCTGGCCGTCCGGCAGGCCCGGTACGCCGCCGAGGGCACGTCGACGTCCTACGCTGCGACGGATCGGGCGCTGACCGCGATGAAACGCGACCCGGAACTGGCGTGGCTGGCCGAGGTGTCTTGTGTCCCGCTGCAGCAGGCCCTGCGTCACCAGCACGCAGCGTTCCGGGCGTTCTTCGCTAAGCGGGCCCGCTACCCGCGGTTCAAGTCGCGGCGCGGCCGCCAGTCGGGCACCTACACCCGGACGGCGTTCCGGATGCGCGGCGGCCTGCTGTACCTGGCGAAGATGAGCGAGCCGCTGCCCGTGACTTGGACCTGGCCCGGCACCAGCCTGGCCGCACTGAACCCCACGTCGGTGACGGTAGCGCGGGACGCGGCCGGGCGGTGGTTCGTGACCCTCCACGCGCGAGGTCCCCGACCCGGTCCCGCTCCCCGCCACCAGTCAGGCCGCCGGCATCGACCTCGGCCTGAAGGATTTCGCGGTCCTGTCCGGAGGCGAGCGGATCCCGCACCCGCGGCATATGGACCGGCATGAGCGGCGGCTCAAGCGTCACCAGCGGCGGCTGGCCCGCTGCCAGAAAGGCTCCGCCAACCGGGAAGAGGGCGGCACGGAAGGTGGCCCGCGCGCACGCCCGGGTGGCCGACGCACGCCGCGACTTCCTGCACCAGGCCAGCACCGGCCTGGTCCGCCGGTTCGACATCCTCGCCATCGAGGACCTGGCCGTGGCCAACATGGTCCGCAACCGGAAGCTGGCCCGCGCCATCTCCCGGACCGGCTGGGCCGAGTTCCGCCGTCAGCTGGAATACAAGGCCGAACGCTACGGCCGCACCCTGGCCGTGGCGGACCGGTGGTACCCGTCCAGCAAGACCTGCTCGGCGTCCGGGTTCCTGCTCGCCGAACTGACCTTCGGGACACGCCAGTGGACGTGCCCGGCGTGCGGCACCCGGCATGACCGGGACATCAACGCCGCCAAGAACATCCTTGCCGCCGGGCTGGCGGCAGCCGCCCCAAACGGCGGCGATGCCTGCGGAGCGGACATCAGACACGGCCAGGAACCCCCTCCCGTGCAGTCTGCAGCGAACCAGGAACCCCGGCCCGCGAGGGCCGGAATCCCCGCCCCCCAGGGCGGGGAGTAGTCACGGAGGCAGGCTAGCCAATGCCGGCGAACAGGTCGGACTCCCGGGCTGGCTGGCCCGCGCCGGGCCGGCCAGCAGGGTGTAGTACTCGCTGTCCAGCACCCGCTGCCCGACGTTGTCCGACAGCGCGAAATACGGGCCGTCCACCGTGATCTGCGTCGCGTGCGCGCGCATGGCGGCCAGCTTGGCATCCAGCTAGGCAGTCGCCGCAATCTCCGTGGTCACCAGTTCATCAGCGACTCCGAACGGAAGATCTTCCAGCGACGGCGCCTTCGTGAAGCCGGTGTGCGGCGGCGGACCGTCCGGCCAGGCCATGGCCTGGGCCAGCCGGGATCGCGGCATGGCGGTCGCGTAGAACTTGCTGACCAGCCCGCCGGCCTGCTCGAACGCCCGCCAGGCCACCCGGTGGGCCTGGATGTGGTCGGGGTGGCCGTAGAAGCCGCGCTCGTCATAGGTGACGATCACCTGCGGCCGCACCGTCGTGGATGATCTTCAGCAGCTCGGCGGCCGCCTCGTCGACGTCGGCCTGCCAGAAGCTGCCCGGCCCGTCGTTGGCCGGCCAGGCCCATCATCCCCGAGTCGCGCCACCGCCCCGCCCCGCCCAGGAAGCGGTGGTCGGTCACGCCCAGCGCCGCGCAGGCGGCGCCCAGCTCGCCGATCCGGTACTCCCCCAGCCCGCCGCGCTGGTCCGAGGCCAGGTGCGCCAGCCCGGCCGGGATGACCTCGCCGAGCTCGCCCAGGGTGCAGGTGACCAGCGTCACCTGCGCGCCCTGGGCCGCGTACCGGGCCATGGTGGCCCCGGTCTCGATGGACTCGTCGTCGGGGTGGGCATGCACCAGCAGCAGGCTCTGGTCACTGGCCGAGATCATGCCGCGAGCCTAGCTACGCGGCCGAGGCCGGGGATGCGGGGTGCCCGGCAGGCCGGGCAGGCTGGCAGGATCTCAGCTATGACGGACTCGTTCCCCCGGCAGCAGGCCAGGACCCGCTACTTCTCGCTGGGCGCGCCCCGCTCGTTCCAGGTCTCCCCCGACGGCGGCACCGGTGGCGTTCCTGCGCTCGCGGGGCGGCACCGACCCGGTGACCTGCCTGTGGGCGCTGGACGTGGCCAGCGGGGCCGAGCGGCTGGTCGCCGACCCGGCGGCAGCTGACCGGCTCGGCGGCGAGGACGACGAGCTGGAGAAGGCCCGCCGGGAGCGGGTCCGCGAGCGGCGCCGGGGCATCGTCGGCTTCGCCACCGACGATGCCTTCACCGTGGCCGCGTTCACGCTGGCCGGCCGGGTCTACCTGGCCCGCCTCGCCCCCGATGTGCCGGCGCCGGCGCCGTCCGGGAGCTGGCCACCCGGGCCCCGGCCGCCGACCCGCGGCCCGACCCGGCCGGGCGGCTGGTCGCCTACACCTGCGCGGGCGCGCTGCGCGTCATCGACATTGCCAGCCGGCGAGGACCGGGCCGTGGCCGACCCGGCCGGGGCCGCTGGTCATCCTTCGGGCCGGCCGAGTTCATGGCCGCCGAGGAGATGGGCCGCACCCGCGGCTACTGGTGGGCGCCGGACGGCTCGCGCCGTGCTGGCCGCGCGGGTGGACGAGAACCCGGTGCAGCGCTGGCACATCGCCGACCCGGCCCGCCCGGAGGCGCCGGCCGCGAGGTCCGCTACCCGTCCGCGGGCACCGCCAACGCCGAGGTCACCGCGGTCATCGCGAGCCTGGCCGGCGCAGCTGACCCCGGTACCTGGGACACCGAGGCGTTCCCCTATCTGGTCACCGCCTGCTGGGGCGGCCCGGAGGCGCGGCCACCCCGCTGCTGGTCGTGCAGAGCCGGGACCAGCGGAGCTGCGGCTGCTGGCCGTGGACCCGGCGACCGGGAAGACCCGGTGCGTGCGGGCCGACACCGACCCGGACTGGGTCGACATCGTGCCCGGCGTCCCGGCCTGGACCGCCGACGGGCGGATCGCCTGGACCGCCGACTCGGACGGGCACCCGGCGGCTGCTGGTGGCCACCCCGGAGCAGCACGCGGCCGGCACCGCCGAGCCGGTGACCCCGGCCGGCCTGCAGGTGCGCGAGGTCCTGGACATGGACGGGGACGCGGTGCTGTTCACCGCGTCGGCCGGGGACCCGGCGCAGGTCGGCCTGTGGCTGGCCGGCCCGGGCGGGCTCACCGAGCTGCACCCTGGGCGAGGGCCTGCATGGCGGGCGGCGGGCCGGGCGGCACGACGGTGGTCGTCAGCCGCCGGCTGGACGCCACGCGGCGCCGAGGTGACCGTGCGGCGCGACGGCGCGCCGGAGCCGCAGCATCGCGTCGCTGGCCGAGCGGCCGCAGCTGCCCGACCCGCGCCCGTGCTGAGCTACGGCGGCCCGCGGCGGCTGCAGACCGCGATCCTGCTGCCGTCCTGGCACCAGCCCGGCTCGGCGCCGCTGCCGGTGCTGTGCGACCCCTACGGCGGCCCGCACGCCCAGCGGGTGCTCGCCGCCCGCGACGCGTTCTGGACCTCCCAGTGGCTGGCCGAGCAGGGCTTCGCGGTGGTGATCGCCGACGGCCGCGGCACGCCCGGCCGCGGGCCCGGACTGGGAGCGGGCGGTGGCCGGCGACCTGGCCGGGCCGGCGCTGGAGGACCAGGTCGAGGCGCTGCACGCGGCGGCGGAGCGAGTGCGCCGACCTGGACCTGAGCCGGGTCGGGATCCGCGGCTGGTCGTTCGGCGGCTACCTGGCCGCGCTGGCCGTGCTGCGGCGGCCCGACGTGTTCCACGCCGCGGTGGCGGGCGCCCCGGTGACCGACTGGCGGCTGTATGACACCCATTACACCGAGCGCTACCTCGGCCTGACCCGGCCGCCGACCCGCGGCCTACGAGCCAGCTCGCTGCTCGTCCGACGCCGCCCGGCTGAGCCGGCCGCTGATGATCATCCACGGGCTGGCCGACGACAACGTCGTGGTGGCCCACTCGCTGCGGCTGTCCTCGGCGCTGCTGGCCGCCGGGCGGCCGCACACGGTGCTGCCGCTGACCGGGGTGACCCACATGGCGTCCCAGGAGGAGGTGGCCGAGAACCTGCTCCTGCTGCAGGTCGACTTCCTGCGGACCGGCCCTGGCGCGCCCCGGCGCCGGCATCTGGCACCGCGGCGGGGACCGGCACGCTGGGACGGATAGCGCATTGTAGTAAGAGTCACACGCCCAGACGCTCCCGGCACGCCCCCGGGGTGATATCCAAGGGATTAAGGTTTCGTTCGAGCTCGCGGTCAGCGTGACAGCTGGTCGCGCCCGGCGCTGGCATGCGGCATTTGCCCGCTGCGGCGCAGGCGCCCCAGGCCGCTGAGCGCGTGCGGCAAGCGGAGCAAACCTTCCAGGGCGGAGACGTCTGACAATGACGCAGGCATCGGTGGCGCCGGCCAAGACCCGCGCGCAGATATCAGAAGAGACGCTGCGCAAGGACCCCTGGTGGCGGGCCCCGCGCATCACCGCGACGCTGCTGACCATCTGGGTGACGCTACGCCACGGTGCACGTGTTCATCGGCAAGTGGTACTACGTCCCGGAGTACCACTACCTGACGCCGTTCTACTCGCCCGTGCGTCAGCGGGGAGTGCGTGCCGGGGTCGGCGAGCCTGGGTACCTGGTTCGGCCGCGGTCCCGCCGATCATCCCGTACGCGTTCGTGTCGCTGCCGTTCGTGCTGGGCTTCCGGCTGACCTGCTACTACTACCGGCGCGCCTACTACCGGGCGTTCTGGCGGGCGCCGGCCGCGTGCGCGGTCCGCGAGCCGCACGCCACCTACTCCGGCGAGACCCGCTTCCCGCTGATCATGCAGAACCTGCACCGCTACTTCTTCTACATGGTGCTGCTGATCTCGATCCTGAACACCTAGGACGTGATCGAGGCCTTCCGCGGCCCGAACGGCAGCTTCGGGCTCGGCCTGGGCACGCTGATCATGCTGGTGAACGTGGTCCTGCTGTGGGGCTACTCGCTGTCCTGCCACTCCTGCCGGCACATCACCGGGCGGGCGGCTGAAGAACTTCTCCAAGCACCCGGTCCGGTACTGGGCCTGGACGCAGGTCTCGAAGCTGAACACCCGGCACATGCAGCTGGCCTGGACCACCCTGGGCACGCTGATGCTGACCGACCTGTACATCTGGCTGCTGTCGGCCGGCGTTTTCAACGACCCGCGGATCTTCAACTGAGGCGGCGCTACGACATGACCGACATCGAGCGGCTCCCCTACGACGTCGTCGTCATCGGCGCGGGCGGCTCCGGGCTGCGCGCGGCAATCGAGGCGCGGCTGGCCGGCAAGAAGACGGCGATCATCTCCAAGTCGCTGTTCGGCAAGGCCCACACGGTCATGGCCGAGGGCGGCTGCGCGGCGGCCATGGGGAACGCCAACCCGAACGACAACTGGATGGTGCACTTCCGCGACACCATGCGCGGCGGCAAGTTCCTGAACAACCCGCGGATGGCCGAGCTGCACGCCAAGGAGGCACCGGACCGGGTCTACGAGCTCGAGGCCTGGGGCGCGCTGTTCGACCGGACGCCCGAGGGCAAGATCAGCCAGCGCAACTTCGGCGGGCACGAGTACCCGCGGCTGGCGCACGTCGGCGACCGCACCGGCCTGGAGATGATCCGCACCCTGCAGCAGAGGGTCGTCGCGCTGCAGCAGGAGGACGCAGTCGCCCTCGGCGACCCGGAGGCGATGATCAAGGTCTATGCCGAGACCACCGTCACCCGGCTCATCAAGGACGGCGAGGGCCGGATCGCCGGCGCGTTCGGCTATATCCGGGAGAACGGCCAGTTCGTCGTCTTCGAGGCGCCCGCGGTCATCCTGGCCACCGGCGGCATCGGCAAGACGTTCAAGGTCAGCTCCAACTCCTGGGAGTACACCGGGGACGGGCACGCCCTCGCGCTGCTGGCCGGGGCCAAGCTGCTGAACATGGAGTTCGTCCAGTTCCATCCGACGCACATGGTGTGGCCGATCTCGGTCCGCGGGCTCCTGGTGACGGAGTCGGTCCGCGGTGACGGCGGGGTGCTGAAGAACTCCGAGGGCAAGCGGTACATGTTCAACTACGTCCCCGACGTGTTCCGCGCCCAGTACGCGGAGACCGAGGAAGAGGCGGACCGCTGGTACACCGACCCGGACCACAACCGGCGCCCGCCTGAGCTGCTCCCCCGTGACGAGGTCGCCCGGGCCAATAACGCCGAGGTCAAGGCAGGCCGCGGCTCACCGCACGGCGGCGTGTTCCTGGACATCGCCTCCCGCCGGTCGCCCGAGGAGATCCTCAAGCGGCTGCCGTCGATGTACCACCAGTTCAAGGAGCTGGCCGACGTCGACATCACCAAGGAGCCGATGGAGGTCGGCCCGGCCCAGCACTACGTGATGGGCGGCGTCGAGGTCGACCCGGACACCGGCGAGTCCTGCGTTCCCGGCCTGTTCGCGGCGGGCGAGGTCTCCGGCGGCATGCACGGCTCGAACCGGCTGGGCGGCAACTCGCTGTCCGACCTGCTGGTGTTCGGCCGCCGGGCCGGGCTGGGCGCGGCCGAGTACATCAACGGGCTTGGGCCCAAGCGTGCCGGTTGCCGACGAGGGCGAGATCGAGGCGGCCCGCGCTGAGGCAGCTGGCCCCGCTGGGGCGGCCCGGCGGGGAGAACCCGTACACGGTGCACGCCGAGGTCCAGGACACCATGAGCAACCTGGTCGGCATCATCAGGACCGAGACCGAGATCAAGAAGGCGCTGGCCGAGCTCGACGCACTCGGTACCCGGGCGGCCGAGGTGTCGGCCCAGGGCGGCAGTGCCTACAATCCCGGCTGGCACCTGGCCCTGGACATGCGCAACATCATGCTGATGGCGCGGTGCGTGGCCCAGGCCGCACTGGAGCGGCAGGAGAGCCGCGGCGGCCATACCCGTGACGACTACCCGGGCATGCGGCCAGACTGGCGAAAGATCAACATCGTCTGCGGCCTCGAGGGCGACACCATCACGCTCACCAGGCAGCCGACGCCCGCCATGCGCGATGACCTGATCGCGCTGTTCGACCGGGCCGAGCTGAAGCAAGTACCTGTCGGAGGACGAGATGGCGGCCCTGCCCGCCGAGACCTCCGTCCCGGCAGCCGCTGCGACCAAGGAGGCGCACTGATGGCGTACAAGGCAGCGCTGCGAGTCTGGCGCGGCGATGACGGCCAGGGCGATCTCGCTGACTACACGGTCGAGGTGAACGAGGGCGAGGTCGTCCTCGATGTGCTGCACCGGCTGCAGGCCACCCAGGCGGGCGACCTGGCGATCCGGTGGAACTGCAAGGCCGGCAAATGCGGTTCCTGCTCCATGGAGATCAACGGCCGCCCGCGGCTGGCGTGCATGACCCGGATGTCCACGTTCACCGAGGACGAGGTGCTGACCATCACGCCGCTGCGCACCTTCCCGGTGATCCGGGACCTGGTCACCGACGTCTCGTTCAACTACGCCAAGGCGCGGGAGATCCCGTCCTTTACCCCGGACCCCTCGATCGGGCTCGGCGAGTTCCGGATGCAGCAGGTCGATGTGGAGCGCTCGCAGGAGTTCCGCAAGTGCATCGAGTGCTACCTGTGCCAGAACACCTGCCACGTCATCCGTGACCACCCCGAGAACGAGCGGCAGTTCGCCGGCCCCCGGTTCCTGATGCGGATCGCCGAGCTGGAGATGCACCCGGCCGACGAGGCCGACCGCAGCAACATCGCCCAGGATGACTTCGGCCTGGGCCTGTGCAACATCACCAAGTGCTGCACCGAGGTCTGCCCCGAGGGCATCAAGATCACCGACAACGCGCTGATCCCGATGAAGGAGCGCGTCGCGGGCCGCAAGTACGACCCGCTGGTCTGGCTCGGCTCCAAGATCTCCCGCCGCCCGCGCAACGCCGGCACCCCCAAGGTTCCTGGCAAGCAGGGCTAGGGAGGGCCGGGGTACCGGTACCGCCCGGCGCGCCGCTGGCAGGGAAGCGATCCCGCCAGCGGCGCGCGGCTTCTAGCGGCGGTACCGCCAGATAACTCCGACGGTGCCCTGGTCGTTGCTCGGGACAGCCCGGCCCGCAGCGAGAACCGTTGTCGTGCCGGGCACGTGGGCCAGTGCGTCCACGCCACTCACCTGCGTCGACCGCGGAGCTGGAATGCTGACGGTGATCCAGCGGGCGCCGGTGAGGTGGTAGAAGTGCGACTGGTTCTCGGCTATGTTCTGGCCGCTAAACCACAGGCCGCCCCTTCCGTCAGAGACCATGTTCCCCAGTTCTGTCTTCGGCGGCAGAGAGACGCGCCGCCAGGTCGTTCCATTCCAGTGGGCCAGGAAGATCTCCGAGGTCCCGCCGGTGTTCAGGGCGAAGATCTGGGCCCAGACGCTGCGCGGCCCGGCCGCACTCACCTCCATGCCGTCCAGCTCGCTGCCGGCCGGGGCCAGCGATGCCGGCAGAGCACGGGTGCGCCAGGACTTGCCGTTCCAGTGCATCAGCACTGATGACTTTCCGTTCGCTGCTGGCCGACCCAGGACCCAGATGTCGGAGCGAGAGACCGCGCTGACGCTGACCGGGATGGCAGGCAGGTGGACCTTCACCCAGCGATGCCCGTTGAAGTGCCCCGCCAGCCGCTGCCGGCTGCCGTAGCCCGTGGCCAGCCCGAAGACCCACATATTGCGAGGACTGAACACAGCCGCCGAGGTTGGCTCGTCGCCTTGCGGGGCAAAGCGGACCACCCAGGACGGCACCTTGTGCCAGCTCCAGGTATGGCCGTTCCAGTGCAGGGCGGGATTGTCAGGTCGCGACCCGTTGCCGGTCCCGCCGCCGAAAATCCACAGGTCGCTGGCCGAGCTGGCCCCCAGCGTGGCCGGGTTACCGAGCTTCTCCAGCGCCGTCGGCTGGCGTGCCGACCACCTGCTGCCGTTCCAGTGCGCCAGGACTCTGGCGCACTTGCCCGCTCCGCAGGTGGAGAACAGCGCCCAGGCATCACGCCGGCCTGTCGCCGCCAGGCCCGGATAGTAGTCAGCCTCGCTGAGCGGCTCTGGGTAGGTCTGGCTGGTCCTGGGCCCCACCGTCTGCCAGACCTGCCAGCCGGGTGCCGTCGCCGCCTGGGCCGGGGCGAGGCCGGTGCCCAGGAGCGCCGCCATGGCCGCCGCCCCCGCGGCAGCCGTCTTCCACATCGATTGTCGTGCCATCTGAGTGCCGCCCATCTGCTGAGCCCCCCGTGTGACAGCCAGAGGGTAAGCACGCGGCTACGCCAGCGCCAAGACGCGCTGAATCCTATAAACGGCAGGCTCTGACGGACTGGTCTCGGATAGGCAGGCGATGCCGCGGCCCCCGGCCGGCTATGGCCTGCCGGCCTGCCAGATCGCGAGGAACGGGCCGCCGGTGATGCTGCCGCTCGCCGGGTCGGTAGCCTGCCCGACGGCCAGCATCGCGGCGGTGCCGGGGACACGGGCGATGTCCAGCACGCTGGCCGGCGACACGGCGGCGGTTCCCGGTGCGGCCTGACGCGTCCAGTGCCCGGCCGCCCAGCGGTGGTAGAGGTAGGTGCGGTAGGCCGGCGCCGGGCCAGTTGCTCCCGCCCAGAAGGTGCCATGGCCACCGGGGGTCAGCCCGAATGCATCTGCCGTGTGCGGCGGGTAGACCCGGCTCCACTTCTTGCCGTTCCAGTGCTGCCAGAACAGGGTGCGCAGCGATGAGCCCTGCTGGATGTTCCGCTGCAGCCACACGCTGCTGTGCCCGGTGGCCGGCAGCATGCCGACTGTCTCGGTAGCGCCCTTGGGTACCTGCACCCGGGGCAGGGTCAGCGTGCGCCAGGAGCGGCCGTTCCAGTGCCGGAGCTTGAAGCCATGGGAGCTAGTGGTCAGCCAGATGTCCGTGCGTGACACCGCCCGCACTTCCGATGCCGCCGCGGGCAGGCGCATCCTGGTCCACTTACGGCCGTTGTAGTGCGCCGCGTAGGCCCCGGCTCCCGAGCTGAACACCAGCACGTCGCGTGGCCCGAACACCGCGACCGTGAGGTCATACCCGCCGTCCCTGGCCGGCCGGATGACCCAGGTCGGCATAGTGACCGATTTCCAGGTCACGCCATTCCAGTGCAGCGCGACATGGCGATCCCAGCTGAAGGCCCAGGCATCCCGGCTGGATGCGGCGCCGATGGCCGAGATGACCTTGAAGCCGGCCGGCGGGGTCAGGCTGACCTGCCGCCACGAACTGCCGTTCCAGCGCTCGATGACGGGCATGGACTTGTGCGTGCTGTCATTGAACCCGCTGGCCCCGAGCCAGGCGTCCCGCGGGCCGGTGACCACCAGGCCGTCAAAGCCCGTCGTGCCCGGGGCCGTCGCCCCCGGCGTGGCGGTCAGCCGCCAGCTGGGGACACTCGCCGCCCGGGCAGGTGCGACGCCCGCGGCGAGGACCATCAGGCCAGCGCCGAGCGCGACGGAGGCATGCTGAAACAACTGACGAGCACGCACTGAGGTCTCCTCGATGATCCGAACGGGCCGTCGTGGCCTGGCCGGCCAGCACCCGACGACGCTAATCCGGAGCGGAGCGTATCAGCGGGCCGAATGACAGCAAGCTGAACAATTCAGATTTTCCGAACTTATTACCCGAATCGCTCGCCGGGCCGGAACGGTGCCATTCCCGTGCGCGGGCGGATGCCAGCCGGCAGGCCAGCCAGGGGTCAGGTCACGTTTCTGCGGATTTATTTAGGTATGACGGGCGAGATCGTAGCAGCGCATACCGTGGCGGTACATCGGCTGCGAGCCGGGGCTTCCGCCCGCGTCCGGCTGCTGGCCCCCGGTCAGCCTTTCCGGCTCAGTCCCGGCCGCCCGGTAACATCGGGGCCAGCCATCGGCCGGGGCGGCGCCAGGCCGGCGGCTGCCGCGCGGCACAGCCGGTCAGGCTCCGCGCACGATTACCGATGGCCAGACCCTGACGGCGCACCCGCGCCGCGTGCCTGACGAAAGGCTGCCATGTCCCACATGACGTATCCCGAGGCTGCGGTCATCGGGCTCATCCAGGGCGTGACAGAGCTGTTCCCCGTTTCCAGCCTGGGCCACAGCGTGCTGATCCCGGCGCTGTTCGGCGGCAGCTGGGCCAAGGACCTGGATGCGGCCGCGCCGAGTTCGCCGTACCTGGCCTTCGTGGTCGGCCTGCACGTCGCCACGGCGATCGGGATGCTGATCTACTTCTGGCGGGACTGGCTGCGCATCATCGGGGCGTTCATCAGCTCCGTCCGGTACCGGCACGTCCAGAACGCCGACCAGCGGCTGGCCTGGATGATCATCCTGGCCACCATCCCGGTGGGCCTGGTCGGCCTGGTCGCCGACCATGAGACGCGGGTGCTGTTCGCCAAGCCGGTGCTGGCCGCCGTGTTCCTGATCATCAACGGCCTCATCCTGTTCGCCGGCGAGCGGTTCCGGCGGCCGGCCCGCTGCAGGCCGACGCGGAGGTGGAGCGCGAGCGGCAGCTGGCCGACTCGCTGCCCGCCCGGGTCGGCGCCTCGCAGGCCGCCCGGGCCGGGGCCGCGCATGCCTCCGGCCAGCGGGCCATGCGCCAGAAGGAAGCTGTCGGTCGCCGTCCGGGCCGATGAACGGCTGGCCGGGATGGGCTACAAGAAGGCCGTGGTCATCGGCACGGTGCAGATCTTCGCCCTGCTGGCCGGGATCAGCCGCGACGGCATCGCCATGGTAGCGGGCATGTTCGGCGGGCTGGCCCGCGAGGACGCGGCACGGTTCGCGTTCCTGCTGGCCACCCCGGTCATCCTGGCTGCGGGCCTGCTGGAGCTGCCCAAGCTGACCGGGCCGCTGGGCGACGGCATCCACGGGCAGATCCTGGTCGGCAGCGTCCTGGCCGGGGTGGGCGCCTACGTGTCGGTGCGGTTCCTGGTCAGGTTCTTCCAGACCCGCACGCTGACCCCGTTCGCGATCTACTGCGTGGTCTTCGGCGTGATCAGCGCCGTCTTGCTGTCGATCAGGTAGCAGCCGCGGCCAGCTGCGGCCGCGGCGGGGCTATCACTCGCCGCGGGAGCGCCGGGCGCGACTGCGGCCGCGCTCCTTGGCGTCCAGGACGACCTTGCGCAGCCGGACGGCCGCCGGGGTGACCTCGGCGCACTCGTCATCGCCGCAGAACTCCAGCGCCTGCTCCAGGCTCAGCCGCCGGGGCGGGATCAGCCGCTCCAGCTCCTCGCCGGTGGACTGGCGCATGTTGGTGAGCTTCTTCTCCTTGGCGATGTTCACGTCCATGTCGTCGGACCGCGAGTTCTCGCCGACGATCATGCCCTCGTAGACCGCGCTGCCCGGCTCGACGAACAGCGTGCCCCGCTCCTGCAGGGCGAACATCGCGAACGGGGTCGCGGTGCCGCTGCGGTCGGCCACCAGCGAGCCGGTGGGCCGCATCCGCATCGGTCCCGACCATGGCTCGAAGCCCTCGAAGACGTGGTGGGCGATGCCGGTGCCGCGGGTCTCGGTGAGGAACTGGGTGCGGAACCCGATCAGCCCGCGGGCCGGCACGGTGAAGTCCAGCCGGACCCAGCCGGTGCCGTGGTTGATCATGTTCTCCATCCGGCCCTTGCGCACCGCCAGCAGCGACGTGACGGTGCCCAGGTACTCGTCGGGGCAGTCGACGGTCAGCCGCTCCACCGGCTCGTGCAGCTTGCCGCCGATGTCGCGGGTCACCACGTTCGGCCGGCCGACGGTCAGCTCGTAGCCCTCCCGGCGCATGGTCTCGACCAGGATGGCCAGGGCCAGCTCACCGCGGCCCTGCACCTCCCAGGTGTCGGGGCGCTCGGTGGGCAGCACGGCCAGCGAGACGTTGCCGACCAGCTCGCGGTCCAGGCGGTCCTTGACCATCCGGGCCGTCACCCTGGAGCCCTTGACCTGGCCGACCAGCGGCGAGGTGTTCACCCCGATAGTCATCGAGATGGCGGGCTCGTCCACGGTGATCAGCGGCAGCGGGCGCGGGATCGTCCGGGTCGGCCAGCGTCTCGCCGATCATGATGTCGGCGATCCCGGCCACGGCGATGATGTCGCCCGGCCCGGCCTTGGCCGTCGGCACCCGCTCCAGCGCCTCGGTCCGGAACAGCTCGGTGATCTTCACCCGCTCGATGGAGCCGTCGCGGCGGCACCAGGCCGCCTGCTGGCCCTTGGTGATCTCGCCGCTGAACACCCGGCACAGCGCGATCCGGCCCAGGTAGGACGAGGCGTCCAGGTTGGTGACGTGCGCGCGCAGCGGCGCCTGCGGGTCATAAGACGGGGCCGGCACGCTCTCCCGGATCACCTGGAACAGCGGCTCCAGGTTCGGCAGAGTCGGGCAGCGCGCCGTCGTCCGGGCGCTCCAGGGACGCCCGCCCGGCCCGGGCCGAGGCGTAGACGATCGGGAACTCGATCTGCTCCTCGCTGGCGTCCAGGTCCATGAACAGCTCGTAGCAGGCATCCACGACCTCGGCGATCCGGGCATCCGGCCGGTCTACCTTGTTGATGACCAGGATGACCGGCAGGCGCGGCCTGCAGGGTCTTGCGCAGCACGAACCGGGTCTGCGGCAGCGGCCCCTCGCTGGCGTCCACCAGCAGTACCACGCCATCGACCATGGACAGGCCGCGCTCTACCTCGCCGCCGAAATCAGCGTGACCGGGGGTGTCCACGATGTTGATCGTCAGCCCCCCGTGCAGGACCGCGGTGTTCTTGGCCAGGATCGTGATGCCCTTTTCCCGCTCCAGGTCACCGGAGTCCATGACCCGGTCGGCGATATGGGCGCCGGCCCGGAACGCGCCGGACTGCCAGAGCATCGCGTCCACCAGCGTGGTCTTGCCGTGGTCGACGTGCGCGACGATGGCCACATTGCGCAGGTCATCGCGGGTGGCCAGCTGGACGGTGGCAGGCATGCGGGCAGGCTCCGAAGATTTGGGGAAGGCGCGCCATACGGCGTCCTGGCTACCAGTCTATTCGCCCCGGCCTGCGAAACGGGCACCTCGGCGTCACTGCCCCGTCCCGGCAAATGTGCTGGTGAGCGGACCTAAGCACGCCTAAGACCGGCAGCGGGCGCAGTTAGGGCTTCTGCCCGATGTGCCGGGCGCCGCCTTACGGCGATTCTGAGTCTTGCGCGACCGCGACCGCGGCCCGCGCAACCAGGAGGTAGCCATGCACCCGGCACTGATCACCGCCGTCGCAGCGCAGCAGCGGCGCGAGCAGATCGCCCAGGCCAGCGCGGCGCGGCGGGCCCGCCAGGCCCGCCGTGCCCGGCGCGCGGCCGGCCTGGTGACCGGCCCCGACTTCCGGCCGGCGCCGCGCAGCCGCGCCCGGTCCAGCCGCTGCCCGGCCGCCAGGTGCCCGTGCGCCCGGCGCCCGCGGCCGCCAGCCCGGCGGGCCTGCAGCCGTCGGCGCTGCTGACCGCGGCCGACCGTTACCTGCCCCGGCCGGCGGAGCGGGCGGCCTGATGCGGTCGGCGGCCAGCTAGCCTGGTCCGGGCCGAGCTCTCGCCCGGCCCGGCCAGCTGGCGTCTTATAGGCCAGTTAACTCAAGAATATAGATTGTATGTTCGAGTCCGCGCTATGCTCGGGACGTGGCAGCTTATCTCCCTCCGGGGTGGCCTGCGGGGGTCCATCCGCCCGGCACCGAGGAGTTCGAGCGCACGGCGGTGACGTGGCTCCTGGAGGTGGTCCCGCCGGACTACCGGCTGCACGGGGTTCTGCTGCGGCACCCGCTCGCGCTCGCGGCGCTGGCCCGGCATCATGTGACGGCATGCGTGGCCGGGGCCCGGCAGGGCTACCGCACGGCCCGGGCTGAGCTCGGCCGGGACCTGCCGCCCCGGGGGATCTCGGCCGTGCTGGAGGCCTACCGCAGTGAGGGCCGCCGGCTGGTCGAGACGGAGCGTTCGGTCGACCTGGTGACCCGCGCGTTGCGCGGCGAGGAATTCGTGCCGCAGCTGAACCCCGCGGCCGCCCGGAAGTCCGGCCCGGCCCCGGCGGCAGCGCGCCACCGCAGCGGGCGGGCACCCGACCGGTTAACGCGCCGCCCGGCCGCCTGACGGGCTAGCGGGGCGGATCCGAGACCGGGATCCAGCCTGATCCGGGCACATACTCGCGGACGACCCGGGCCGGGATGCCGGCCACCACGCAGCGGTCGGGGACCTTGCCCCGGACCACCGCCCCGGCCGCGACCACCACGTTTCGCGCCAATGTCAGCGCCGGGCAGGATGACGGCCCCGGTCCCGAGCCAGGTTCCGGCGCCGATGCGGACCGGCGCTGTTCACCGGCCACTGCCGCCCGATCGGGATGTCGGGGTCGGCGTAGCTGTGGTTCTGGTCGGTGATGTAGACGTACGGGCCGGTGAAGACGTCGTCGCCGATGTCGATGGAGTGGTGGGCAATGATGTGGCTGCCCCGGCCGATCACGCAGCGGCTGCCCAGCCGGAGCACCGGGTCAGGGCCGAGGTCATGGCCAGGCGCCATGCCGGCGCAGAGGGTGACCTGAGCGCCGACCATGGTCGCGTCGCCGATCACGATCCACCGCTCGCCGTAGACCGACCCGGCCGGGAAGGCCATCAGCGATCGCGGCCCGAAGGCAGCGAACCGGCGGCCCGCCGCGGTGTCGGCCGTGACGGTCCCGGCCCGCTCGGCGTACCGCCAGGTCCGCTGCACGAAGTCGGCAATCAGAACCCGCCGCCGCCGGCCCAGCTCGCCCTTCCAGGACATGTGGTTACGGTATCTGCTACCCAGCCGGGCGGCTGGCCGCGGCGAGCTGGCCGCAGGCGCCGTCGATCTGCGTGCCGCGGGTGTCCCGGACGGTGACCGGCACGCCGCGCGCGGCGATCCGCTCGGTGAACTCGCGGGCCACGTCCGGGTCGGAGGCCGTCCAGCGCGAGCCCGGAGTCGGGTTGAGCGGGATCAGGTTGACGTGCGCCAGGCGTCCGGCGAGCAGGCTGGCGAGCGGCCCGCCCGCCAGGGATGGTCGTTGACGTCACGGATCATGGCGTACTCGATGGAGACCCGGCGGCCCGTCGCGGCCGCGTAGCCCCAGGCCGCGTCGAGGACCTCGGCGACCTTCCAGCGCCGGTTCACCGGCACCAGCTCATCGCGCAGCTCATCATCAGGCGCGTGCAGGGACACCGCCAGCCGGACCGACAGCTGCTCGGCTGCCAGCCGCTCGATGGCGGGCACCAGGCCCGACGGTCGAGACCGTGACCGATCGCTGCGAGATGCCCAGGCCGTCGGGCGCCGGGTCGGTGATCCGGCGCACCGCGGCCAGCACGCTGGCGTAGTTGGCCAGCGGCTCGCCCATCCCCATGAACACCACGTTGGAGACCCGGCCGGGACCGCCGGGCACCTCGCCGCGGGCCAGGCTGGCCGCCCCGGCGAAGACCTGGGTGACGATCTCGGCCGTGGACAGGTTGCGGGTCAGCCCGGCCTGGCCAGTGGCGCAGAACGGGCAGGCCATCCCGCATCCGGCCTGCGAGGACACGCACATAGTGACCCGGTCGGGGTAGCGCATCAGCACGGACTCGACATAAGCGCCGTCGAATGCGCGCCACAGCGTCTTGCGGGTGGTCCCGTCGTCGCAGGCCTGCTCGCGCTCGGCGGTCAGCAGCCGGGGCAGCAGGGCGTCGGTCAGCTCGGCCCGCTGCGACGACGGCAGGTCGGTCATCTGGGCCGGATCATCGGTCAGCCGGGCGAAGTAGTGCCGCGACAGCTGGTCGGCGCGAAAGGCAGGCTGGCCCAGCCCGGCGACGGCCGCCCGGCGGCCGGCGGTGTCCAGGTCGGCCAGGTGCCGCGGCGGGCGGCGCCGCCCGGGCCGCTCCGGCTGGCCGAGCTGGAGCACGGCGAGCGGCGCCGCCGGGCGCGCGGCCGGGCTCGGTCCAGTCACCTGCGGGGCTCCGTTCGGGTGCGAGGCATGTTCACTCAATGATCTTCGGGGCATGTCCGGATGGGCTCACGCAAAGTCGGTAGATTCCGTACTATGCCGACACTGCGCAGAGCATCCAGTCAGGCCAGGATATCCGGCCGGCCGGACCAGCCTGCCGTGCTGCTGGACAGCGAGAGCCCCTATGGCAGCCGACGGGTCGTGGTCGAGTACGACGGCACCACCACGGCCGCCTACGTGCATGACGGCGAGGGCCCGATCGCGGCCACCTGGATCGCCAACCACGCGCCGGCGCCCCAGGTCGTCGACCTGGCCGGGCTCAGCTCCGGGCAGGCGCCGCAGATGCCCGCCGATCACACCCGGCATCCGCAGGGCCTGCCGCTGCTGGACCCGCAGTCGCTGCGCGCACTGTGGCTGGAGGAAGGCGACGGCGTCGCCATCCTGGAGAACGACGTCCCGCTGGCGCTGATCCCCGGCTGGGCGGACATGTCCACGGGCATGCCCGGCTACGGGCGCGACATCATCGGGCAGACACCGTTCGGCTGGTCCCTGGACCAGGCCATGGAGGGCCTCGGTCCGCGCATCTCGGCGGCTGAGCAGTTCTGGCGCTGGCGCGCGGACGCTTCAGCCTGGGCGTCCTTCCGGCAGGCCGTGTTCGGGCACTTGCTCGGGCGGCTCGGCCCGGGCGGCAAGTACTGGGACGTCAGCGGCGGCAAGCAGCCGCTCGTGGGGGTGTCCGAGCGGCCGCCGACACCGCAGCGGCCCTACTCCGTACTGTCCACGGTCGGGATGAGCTGCCAGCGGATGCCGGTCATCGAGCAGACCGGGCCGGGCCGGGCCGGGCAGGCGCGGATCGAGCTGGCCCTGGCCACGACGCTGCCCAGCGCAGACGCGGCCCGGGTGTTCCTGTGGCTGGCCCAGTACCCGTGGCGCGAGGTGACCTGGCTGGGCGCGGGCCACAGCATCCCCTGGTACCACGAGCCGGCCACCTTCCCGCTCGGCGGCGGCAACACGGCCGTGCTGCTGCTGGACGAGCCCGGCCGGCTGCTCGGCCCGGAGGTTCCCTCGCTGGACGGCTTCACTGCTTCGGGGGCACCCGTTCGCTGGCTGTGGATCGTGCCGATCAGCGAGCGGGAGCGGCTGCTGGCCGCCGACCGCGGGTCCGGGAGCCTGGTGACCCAGCTGGCCGCGCAGCGGCGGAGCTGGGTCAGCAGCTAGCGGCGGCCGCTCCGCCGGGCGACGCGGCCGGCCCGGCCTGATGACCAGGCCGGCTATCCGTGGTGGACGTGCGGGACGAACCACGTCAGCAGCAGCCAGACCACCGGGGCCATGATCAGCAGTGAGTCCAGTCGCTCGAGGATGCCGCCGTGGCCGGGCAGGATCGAGCCCATGTCCTTGATCTTCAGGTCGCGCTTGATCATCGACTCCACGAGGTCGCCGAGGGTAGCCGCGGCGACGGCGGCGACGCCGAGAATCAGGCCCTGCCACACTCGCCCGTGCAGCAGCAGCGGCAGCGCGATGGCCCCGGCTGCCAGGCAGAAGGCAGCCGAGCCGGCCAGGCCTTCCCACGTCTTCTTGGGGCTGATCACCGGCGCCATCGGGTGGCGGCCGAAGAGAATGCCGGCGAAGTAGCCGCCGACATCACTGCAGACGGTCAGCAGGACGAACAGCAGCACCCGGCGGTCGCCGTCGCCCCGGGCCAGCATCAGGGCCACGAAGGAGGCCAGCAGCGGCAGGTAAGCGAGGGTGAAGACGCTGGCCGTGACGTCCCGGAGGTAACCGTCTGCGCCGCGCGGCAGCCGCCAGGCCAGCACCGCCACGAAGGTCACCGCGAAGGCGGCCAGCGTGTCGCGGTACCCCGTCCAGTAGGCCAGCGCGATCATGGCCGCCCCGCCCGCGGCGACCGGGAGCAGGGCCAGGTTGACCGCACGGGAGCCGAGCGCCCGGCTCAGCTCCCACAGCGCCAGTCCGACGACCGCGCCGACATACAGCAGGAAGGTGGCCTTGACCGTGAACAGCGTGACGAGGGCCAGGCCGCCCAGGCCGACTCCGACCGCGATGGCGACCGGCAGATTGCGGCCGGTGGCGATCGGCTTGTGCTCGCCGGGCGGGTCTGGCGGGCCGCCCGGGCCGACAGCCTCGCCGCCGGCGCGGGTGTCGTAGGCGCGGGTCTCAGCGTCGCCGGGGGCGTCATCGTGGCCGGTCATAGCCGCCGCCCCGGCGCCGTTCTGGATGTCCTCATGGCCGCTGTAGGCGTCACCCGGCTGACCGTCTCCGGCGGGCGTCTCCCCTGGCGGGCCGCTGGTCGGCCCCAGGTCAGACTGCATGTGCTCGGGGGGTGCGGCCATGCCTGGACAGTACCGGTGGCCAGTGATCATGGCCAGCAGCGGCCCCGGTCAGCGGACAGCGACATCCCGCCCGCCGGGGTACCCGGCCCGGGCCTGCGGCCACCTCAGACCTCGAGGAGCTCAGTTTCCTTGTGCTTGAGCAGCTCATCGACCTGCGCGACATAGCCGTGGGTGAGCTCTTCGAGATCACGCTCCGCGCGGCGGCCGTCGTCCTCGCCGGCATCACCGTTCTTGACCAGCTTGTCAATCGTGTCCTTGGCATGCCGCCGGATGTTGCGGATGGAGATCCGGCTGTCCTCAGCCTTGTGCCGGGCCACCTTGATGAACTCCTTGCGGCGTTCCTCCGATAGCTCCGGGAACACGACCCGGATGATGCGCGCCGTCGTTCGACGGGTTCACGCCCAGGTCGCTGTTGCGGATCGCCTTCTCGATCGCGCCCAGCGAGGATTTGTCGAATGGCTGGACCACCACCATCCGCGGCTCGGGCATGTGGAAGGACGCCAGCTGGTTCACCGGCGTCTGCGTGCCGTAGTACTCAGCGGTGATCTTGCCGAACATCGCCGGATGAGCCCGGCCGGTGCGGATGCCGCTGAAGTCCTCCTTGGCCACCGTCAGGGCCTTGTCCATTTTCTCCTCGGCCTCGAGGAGCGTGTCGTCAATCACAGCGACTCCCGTACGTCGTCAGGCCTTGGGCTAGGCGCCAGAAAGGCACGTTCGCATCCTCCCACGGCCCGGCCAGCTGAGGCGAGCCGCCGGGATAGGGCCGGGTCCGGGGCGGCCATCAGTGACCGTACCGGCTGACGAGGGTGCCGATCCGCTCGCCCCGCGCGGCGCGGACGACGTTACCCTCCCCCATCAGGTCAAACACCACAATTGGCAGGTCGTTGTCCATGCACAGGCTGACCGCCGTGGCATCCATGAACCGGAGCTCGCGGCGGAGCACCTCGGCGTAGTCGAGGCGGTGGAAGCGGACCGCGTCCGGCATCTTGCGCGGGTCGGCGTCATAGACGCCGTCGACCTGGGTGCCCTTGAGGACGGCCTGCGCCCCGATCTCCAGCGCGCGCTGCGCGGCGCAGGTGTCGGTGGAGAAGAAGGGCGCGCCGAGGCCCGGCCCCGAAGATCACGATCCGGCCCTTCTCCAGGTGCCGGATGGCCCGCCGCGGGAATGTAGGGCTCCGCGACCTGGCCCATGGTGATGGCCGTCTGGACACGCGTCTCGACGCCCAGCTTCTCCAGGACATCCTGCAGGGCCAGGCAGTTGATCACCGTGCCCAGCATGCCCATGTAGTCCGCTCGCGAGCGGTCGATCCCGCTCTTGGCCAGCACCGCGCCGCGGAACATGTTGCCGCCGCCGACGACGCAGGCGACCTCGATGCCCTCGCTGGGCGGCCGCCGTGATCTCCCGCGCGATGTGGCCGACCACATCCGGGGAGATGCCCAGCGGCTCCTCGCCGGAGAAGGCCTCGCCGGACAGCTTCAGCACCACCCGACCGCCAGCTGGGGTGGACATCGCGCGCAGCGGATCCCTGCCGGGCCTCGGACTCGGGATCCAGGGAACCGCCCGCTCACGGCGGCGGCGCCGTCCTCAGCCAGCCTCAACCCGCCTGGCCGATCTGGAACCTCGCGAAGTGGCGGACCGTGGCGCCCCGCTCGGCCAGCAGCTGCTTGACCGTCTTCTTCTGGTCGCGCACCGAGGCCTGCTCGATCAGCACGATGTCCTTGAGGAAGGCGTTGACCCGGCCGTCGACGATCTTCGGGATCGCCTGCTCGGGCTTGCCCTCCTCGCGGGTGACCTGCTCGGCGATCCGGCGCTCGTTGGCCAGCACGTCCTCGGGCACCTCGTCGCGGGTCACGTACTGCGGGCGCATCGCGGCGACCTGGTGCGCGATGTCCTGGGCGATGTCCGCTCGCCGCCCTCCGTCGAGCTGGACCAGCACGCCGAGCGTCGGCGGCAGCGCCGGGGTCGGACTTGTGCAGGTAGGTGGTCACGATAGCCGCCGTCGAACCGGGCGAACCGGCCCAGCTCCAGCTTCTCCTTCAGCGTGGCGCCGGCCTCGTCGATCAGCTCCTGCGCGGTCTGGCCGGGCCGGACCTCCAGGCCGAGGACCGCGAGCCGGTCGTCGGCGGCGGCCGCCAGCGCGGCGGCGCGCGATGTCGGCGGCCACCTCCTGGAACAGGTCGGTCTTGGCCACGAAGTCGGTCTCGCAGTTCAGCTCGAGCAGCACGCCGGTGCTGGTGCCCTCCAGGACCGCCGTGACCAGGCCCTGCCCGCGGTGCGCTGGGCCCGCTTGGTCACGTCCTTGGCGCCCTTGATGCGCAGCGCCTCGACCGCGGCCTCATAGTTGCCTTCGGCCTCTACCAGCGCGTTCTTGCAGTCCATCATGCCGGCGCCGGTCTGCTCGCGGAGCCGCTTCACATCCGCGGCGGTGTAGTTCGCCATGTCTCCATCTCTCGTTGTCTCAGCTGCCGGCCTCGTCATCGGGTCCGGCGGCCTGGCGCCGCGGCGCAGTCCGCGGCGGCCAGC
The DNA here is from genome assembly GCA_963780555.1 of uncultured Actinomycetota bacterium. GTDB lineage: Bacteria > Actinomycetota > Actinomycetes > Streptosporangiales > Streptosporangiaceae > DASUBV01. The sequence goes on from CAWACD010000002.1 coordinate 4,740,901, forward strand.
CGGGCTCCGGAGGCTGCGGGTCAGGCCGACTCGGTACGGTCTCGCTCGGCTCAGCCGCAACCTCGGCGGCCGCAGCCTCGGCAGCCGGCGTCTCGCGCGGCAGGCGCCTCGGCAGCGGGTGCCTCGGCGGCGGGAGCGTCCGCGGCCGGGGCCTCGCGGCCGGGGCCTGCGCGGCCGGGCGTCCGTCGGCAGCCGGCCTCCGCGGCAGGTGCCTCCGCGGCGGGGGCCTCCGCAGGTGCCGTCGGTCGCTGCCTCCGGCGGCCGCGGCGGCGGCCGGGGTGCCGGCCTTCGCGGCGGCCGTCGCGGCCGGCGCCGTTGGCGGCGCCGTTCGCGGCGGCCTGCTCCTCGGCCTTGCTGCCCTGCAGCAGCTCGCGCTCCCACTCGGCCAGCGGCTCAGCGGCCCCGATGCGCGCCGTCAGCCGCCGCCGAGGGCTTCTCCTCGCCCGCGGCCGCGCCGGCCCGGGCGATCAGCCCGTCGGCCACCGCGTCAGCGACCACCCTGGTCAGCAGTGCAACACTGCGGATCGCGTCATCGTTACCCGGGATCGGGTATGACACCTCGTCCGGGTCGCAGTTGGTGTCCAGGATCGCGATCACCGGGATGCCCAGCTTGCGGGCCTCGCTGACGGCGATGTGCTCCTTCTTGGTGTCCACGACCCAGATCGCGCTCGGCACCCGGGCCATGTCCCGGATCCCGCCGAGCGAGCGGTCCAGCTTCTCCCGCTCGCGGCGGAGGTGCAGCAGCTCCTTCTTGGTCAGGGTGGAGCCGGCGACGTCGTCGAAGTCGATCTCCTCGAGCTCCTTGAGCCGCTGCAGCCGCTTGTAGACCGTGCTGAAGTTGGTCAGCATCCCGCCCAGCCAGCGCTGGTTGACGAACGGCATCCCGACGCGGCGGGCCTGCTCGGCGATGGCCTCCTGGGCCTGCTTCTTGGTGCCCACGTAAAGGACCGAGCCGCCGTGCGCGACCGTCTCCTGATGAACTCGTAGGCGCGGTCGATGAAGTCGAGCGACTGCTGAAGGTCGATGATGTAGATGCCATTGCGCTCCGTCAGGATGAAGCGCTTCATCTTCGGGTTCCACCGCCTGGTCTGGTGGCCGAAGTGAACGCCGCTCTCCAGGAGCTGCCGCATGGTGACGACCGGTGCCATTCCGGTGTCCCCTTCCTCTCGTGGCCCTGGCACGCGGGCACAGGCGCCATCCGGTTTCTGCCTGGCGCCCGTACGTCCTCGCGGCGGGACAGTCGTCCCGCGAACCGGTGAGGAGCGTCCCGCGCGGAGCCAGTGACCGGCATCCGACGCGGCATAGCGGGCGCGCGAATTCGGCCGCCAGCCGACCGGGCGGTGCTACTGCGCGCATGCCCGGAAGGACCGCTGATGGCCGTGTTCACAGTCTACATGCCCGGCCAGGCCTCAGTACGGCCGCTGACTGAGCCGCTTACTGAGCCGCCGGGCCGGGCCGGTCAGGCGCGGGGATGTGCCTGCCGGTAGGCCGCGAGCAGCCGCTCCACGCTCACGTGGGTGTAGATCTGGGTGGTGGCGAGGGACGCGTGGCCGAGCATCTCCTGCACGCTGCGCAGGTCCGCGCCGCCCTCCAGCAGGTGGGTGGCCGCGGTGTGGCGCAGCCCGTGCGGGCCGGTGTCCGGGACCGTCCCGGCGGCCGCGATCCGCTCGATGGACCACCCGCCGGACGGTACGCGGGTCGATCCGGCCGCCCCGGGCGCCCGAGGAACACCGCTGCCCTGGCACGCTGGCCCGGCTGCTGCCGGCCCGCGGCCGCGCTGAGCACGACCGGGCGGCCCTCCTGTATCCAGGCCCGCACCGCGCGCAGAGCCGGGATGCCGACCGGGACGACCCGCTCCTTGCTGCGCTTGCCCAGGACGCGGATGGTCCGCCGGTGCTCGTCAAGGTCGCCGAGGTCCAGGCCGCACAGCTCGCTGACCCGGATCGCGGAGGCGTACAGCAACTCCATGATCGCCATGTCGCGGGCCGCCAGGGCCGCCGTCCGGGGGCTGTCCGCCGCGGCCGCCGCGGCCACCGCGGGGCCGTCCGGAGCGGCCGCCGCCCGCCCGCTGCCCGCCGCTGCCCCGGCGTGGGCGCTGTCCGGCGTGCCTAGCCGGGCGCCCCGGCCCGGGCCGTCCAGGACGGCGGCCACCTGCTCGCGGGCCAGCACCTGCGGCAGGTGCTTGCCGGTCCTGGGGGTGCCTAGCATCAGGCCGGGATCGGCCGGGGCCCAGCCGCGACGTGTGGGCGAAAGCGGTGAACGCGCGCGCCGCCGCCGCATGACGGGCGAGCGAAGCCCGGGCCTGACCGGCCCCATGCAAGATCGCGAGCCAGCTCCGGAGAATGCCGATCGTGAGGTCAGCTGCCCCGGCGCAGCCTTCCCCGGCGGCATGTTCGAGCAGGTCGCTGATGTCCCCGATGTAGGCCCGCACGGTGTGCGGCGACAGGCCCCGCTCACCGGCCAGGTGCCGCTCGAAAGCGGCGAGCGCCCGGCCGAGCTCGGGAGGCAGCTGATCCCCGGCCGGGCCAGGCCGGGCGCGCGGGCGCGGCGTCATGCCCCTAGTGTCGGTGCTGTCACCGCCCGGGCGGGGCAGCCCGGGCCGTGTCACCCGGCATTTCTGGCCGTTTCCTCCCGTCCGCTTCCCTCCCGCCTGCGCCCCTCCGTCCGGCTCTCTCCTGGCCCGCCCGGCGATCCCGCGCTCTGGCCGCTGTTGCCGCCGGCTCGGTCCGGGCCCGCAACTCCCGTCTCCAGGACCAGCTGGCCGGCCGGCGCCGGGCGGCCCGACGGCGGGCCAGCTGACAGCAGGCCAGGCGGCGGCGAGCCGGCCGATGTCAGGCCAGGCTCTGCCCGGCCGGCGGAAATAGCGGCCGGCCTGACCCGCCAGCCGCGTTCAGTCCGGCTGATGAACCCGGCCGCCGCCAGCAGCCCCAGGCAGCGCAGCGCCGTGTCCAGGTCCACGCCGGCCAGTACGGCGATGGCGGCGGGCCCGCGGCCGCCACGCGCTGGGACGGCTTCCAGGACGGCCGTGGTGACCGGGTCCAGGTGATCCCGCGGCACAGCCGGGCCCAGACGCGGGCCGGCCAGGTCGGTGCCGACCGGCGCGATGTGCTCCATCACATCCCTGGCCCCGGTCACGCACAGCGCGCCCCATTCCCGGATGAGCTCATGGCAGCCCGCTGAGTGCTCCGAGGTCACCGGGCCGGGCACGGCCATCAGCGGGCGGCGCAGGTCCCGCGCGTGCCGGGCCGTGTTCAGCGCGCCGCTGCGCAAGGCGGCCTCGACAACGACCGTGCCGCGGCTCAGGGCCGCGATGATCCGGTTGCGGATCAGGAAGCCCGGCCGGGTCGGCGCCCGGTCCGGCGGGACCTCGCTGACCAGCGCGCCGTGCTGCGCGATCGCGGCGAACAGCTCATGGTGACCGCGCGGGTAGCCGTAGCTCAGGCCGCTGGCCAGGACAGCGACGGTCAGGCCGCCGACGGCCAGCGCGCCGCGGTGGGCACAGCTATCGACGCCGAAGGCGCCGCCGGAGACGATGCTCCAGCCGCGCTCGGCCATCGTCGCGGATAGCTCGGTGCTGACGTGGGTGCCGTACGCGGTCGCCGCGCGGGACCCCACTACTGAGGCCGACCGCAGGCCTGCGAAGCGCAGGTTGGCCTCGCCGCGCAGCCACAGCGCAACGGGGCGGGCGGCGCCCAGGTCATCGAGCTGCGTCGGCCATTCGGTGTCGCTGGGCACGAGCAGCCGGACCCCGTCGCGAGCCCAGGCGGCCAGCTGGGCCGCCGGCGGAACCTGCCCCAGCCGGCCCCGCCACCGCGTGAAGGCCCGGTCCAGCCCTGGTAATCCGCGAGCCGCGGCCGGCAGCGCGGCCATCGGGTCGCGGCCTGATGAAACGGCGGCGACCACCTCGGCCGGCTCGCAGGCGCCCAGCAGCCGGCCGAGCGCCTCATCCGCGGGATCGGCCAGGAAACTCAGGGTTGTCCGGGCCAGCCTGTCCTCGCTTGTCACCCTCACCACCTCCGGTTTCGACGATGGCCGGCCCGGGCAGCCGTCGCCGCGGCAGCTTGCCCGCTGTGGAAAACCGGGCGCAGGCCCGCGATCTGTGGACGGCAGCCGGTGGACAAGCACTTCGCTGGCCGGATGCACCCGGACGCCCTGGTTCCGGCGGTCCCGGCACGGGCTCAGCCAGGGTGAGTAGGTTTCCTCACCCTGATGACCGATGCCCGGCATGGTGCCTGCTGGCAGTGTCGTGACCGCATGCCCTGGGGGCGGCCAAGAGCCCTCAGCACGCGAGGGGGGACACCAATGGCAATCAGCGCGGGCGCCCGGACAAGCCGGGCAGACGAGCCAGCGACGGGCAGGCGAGCTGGGCCGTTCAGGCCGGCCGTCAACTGTGGGGGGAGGCGTTCATGAAGGTCTTGCACGTGATCACCGGGCTAGACGCCGGGGGTGCCGAGCTCCAGCTGGCCATGCTGCTGCGGCACACCAGGCATGAGGCAGATGTCGTCACGCTGTACAACCCGGGTCCAGTGGCCGACATGATCCGCGAGGAGGGCACCTCGGTCCGCGATCTGGGGATGCAGAGCAACCGGGAACTGGGAGCCCTGGTCAGGCTGCGCAAGATGATCAAGGACGGCCGCTATGACGTTGTGCACACCCACCTGTACCGCACGCAGGTGTACGCCCGCCCGGCCGCCCGGCTGGCCGGCACGCCGGTGGTGCTGACCACTGAGCACTCGATCGGCGAGACCCACATCGAGCGCCGCCCGATGACCCGCGGCGTGCGCGCGCTGTACCTTGCCTCCGAGCGGTTCTCGGACGCGACGATCGCCGTCTCGGACATCGTCCGGGACCGGCTGACCCGGTGGGGCGTGCCCGGCAAGAAAATTACCGTCGTCCCCAACGGCGTCGAGGTCACCGAGCTCTCGTTCGACGAGGACGCCCGCCGGCAGGTCCGCGAGCAGTTCGGGCTCGCCCCGGATACCTACGTGATCGGCGCGCTCGGGCGGCTGGACCCCAACAAGCGCGTGGACCTCACCATGGAAGCCGCCAAGCCGCTGCTGGGCGACAAGTGCAAGTTCCTGGTGATCGGCCGCGGCGAGGACCAGGAGCGGCTGGAGAAGGCCGCGGCCCGGCTCGGCATCAGCGAGCACGTCATCTTCGGCGGCTACCAGCGCGACACCACCGCGATGCTGGCGGCCTTCGACCTGTACGTCGCCGCCTCCCTGCAGGAGACCTTCGGGCTGTCGGTGCTGGAGGCGCTGGCCAGCGGGCTGCCGGTGCTGTACACCACGTGCCCGGCGCTGGACGGGATCCAGACCGAGCGAGCCCGCCAGGTCGCCGGAACGCCTGAGGCCCTGCGCGAGGAAATCCGCAAGGAGGTCGAGGCGGGCCCGCGCGAGCGCGTCGCTGACAGCAAGGTCTTTGCCCAGTACGGCATGGAGTCAGTGGTGACCCGCATCGATGACCTGTACGAGGAGATCCTGGCCGGGCGGCCGCAGCGGGCCCGGCGGCGGGCCGCCTTGCCCAAGCCGCCGTCGCCCAAGCCGCAGCCCGCAGCCGGAATCGCCGACTAGCCACGGCAGGCCCGGCCCGGCGGGGCTGCCACCCCGCCGGCCGCGGTCGCGTTTCTACCGCACGGCGCCGCCCGCCGCCTGGCAGCGCCGTGCACCTGCCCCCTTTGCCCGAGTCAGCACACCGCACCGCTGAGTGATCACGCCGCCAGCCGCTGCCGTTGGACAGGAGTAGCACATGAAGCCCGGGATACGAGTTCGCGCCATGGTGGCCGGGGCTACCGCGGCGCTGATGGCGACAGGAGTGCTGGCCCTGGGCGCCGCTTCGGCGGCCCGCCGCCCGCGCCGCCGACCGCCCCGCGCGTGGACCTCGGTGTCCTGGTGGTCACCGACGGCAATGCCTGGACAGAAGCCATCCGCCAGCAGCTCAGCTCCGAGGGCGTGCCGACCAACGTGGTCAATCTCAGCGACCCCGGGCGGCCCACGATCACCAGCTCCTACCTGTCCGGCACGCTGGCCAACGGGACTCCGGAGGGCCACTTCCAGGGCGTCGTCCTGCCCAACGACGCGGCGGCCGGACTGTCGGCCGACGAGATGACCGCGCTGGCCAACTACGAGACGGCGTTCTCCGTGCGCCAGGTCGATGCCTACCCTACCCGACGGCAACGTGGGAACGAACCCGCCCGCCTTCGGCGGGTCGCTGGACGGCTCGGCGGCGACCGTGACGACGGCGGCCAAGGCGGCCGGATTCGGCTACCTCAAGGGCACCTATAACTTCCAGGGCACCGCGGGCGGCGCGACAGTCCTACGGCTACCTGGCCCGCCGCTGCCGAACACGCCCACGACGACTTCACCCCGTTCCTGACCGAGACCATCCCGGGCACGTCCACCACGGGCACCCTGGCCGGGGTCTACAACAACAACGGCCGGGAGCAGATGGAGATCAGCTTCGGCTACAACTACTACCAGCTCCAGTACCGCTACCTGGCGCACGGCATCGTCGACTGGGTGACCCGCGGCGTCCACTTCGGGTACTGGCGCAACTACCTGACCGTGGACTCCGACGACGAGTTCAACGCCGACGCCGAGTGGAGCCAGGCGGCAAGTGCACGCCGAACGACACGGCCTGCCCGGCCGGCACCCCGGACACCACGCCGAGCCGGATGACGCCGGCCGACGTCACCTACGCAGTGAACTGGCAGCAGCGCACAACTTCACGCTGGAGCTGCTGTTCAACGGCGGCGCCTCGTCGCGGTTCCAGGTCAACGGCGAAGGACCCGCTGCTGACCGCGTTCAAGCCGGTGGCCAGCAAGTTCTGGTGGGTCAACCACACCTACACCCACCAGTGGCTGGGCTGCGTCCAGGACTTCACGGTGACGCCCTGGCAGTGCGCCACCGACGGCAGCGGCAACACCGAGTGGGTCGACTACAACACGATCAACGGCGAGATCACGAACAACATCCAGTGGGCCAAGGCCAACGGCATCCCGATCGAGCCCGACGAGCTGGCCCCGGGCGAGTACTCCGGGCTGCGGATCCTGCCGCAGCAGCCGGTCGACAACCCCAACCTGGTCCAGGCCATCAACGACAACGGGATCAAGTGGGTGCCGATCGACGCCAGCCGCGACCCCGCGATGCGACCCATCGGCAACGCCCTGGGCGTGCCGCGCCACCCGATCGACGTGTTCTACAACGTCGAGCACCAAGGCGGACGAGACGTCGGAGTACAACTGGATCTACGACTCGGCGGCCGACGGCGGCAGCGGCCTGTGCACGGCCAACGGCACGCCGTGCCTGGCGCCGCTGAGCCTCACGACCGGCTGGGACTCGTTCATCCTGCCGACCCAGATCAACACCATGCTCAGCGCGATGGTGCAGAACGACCCGCGGCCATTCATGTTCCACCAGTCGAACCTGACCGGCGACCGGCTGCTGTACCCGGTCGTGGCTGGCGCGCTGGCGGCCTACCGGGCCGTGTACGCCTCCAACGCGCCGATCGTGAACCAGCGCCTGTCTGCCGCCGGCGCGGCGCTGAACAGCCAGGACCAGTGGGCGCAGGTGCTCAGCAACGGCACGGTGAGCGGCTACGTGCAGGGCACCACGGTCACCATCACCGGTCCGTCGGGTACCTCGGTGCCGTTCACGGCGCCGACCGGGACCAGGGTGGGCACGACAAGGGGTGCGGCGTTCGGCACGAGCTACGCCTCGGAGCTGTCGGCTTCCACCACTCTGGGCTCCGGCCCGCTGACGCTGGTGCTGTCGGCCACCCCGTACAAGGGCGGCGCGACCACCGCGGCCAAGACCGCGACCACGACGCGCGCGGTCAAGTCCACGGCGGTCATCAACGCCGCGAAGAACCCGGCCGCGCTGCCCAAGGGCAAGCAAGGCACCGCGATCCTGAACGCGGTAAACGGGCCCGCCACCACAACTTCCGGAAAGAAGGCCGCCGCTAAGCCTTAACCGGCAGCGCGGCGGCCTGCCGGAACGGCGCCCTCGCGTCGGCCCTCCCCCCGGCCGGCGCGAGGGTCACCGGCATCATCCGGAGACCGCGAGCAAGACACCTCAGAACGGGGCTGGCCGGGATCACGGTCAGCCCCGTTCTGCACATCACCCGACTCCCCGCCGCAAGCCCGGGGCGTAGCCGGCCAGGCGCCGCGCCGGGCTGGATCGGGCCACGGCCGGCGCACCGGTGCCCACGACGGCATACCCCCGCCACGCGGAAGGTGCAGAATACGCAAATGCTTCCCGATGTGGCCAGCCCGGAAGACGATCCGCTCGAGCAAGACGCTCCCGATCACGCGCCGGACGACCCGGCTATCACGTCGTGGTTTCTCGCCGCGGAGGAGCGAGTCAACCCGGCTACCGACATCAGGGTCTTCACCACCGGAAATCTGGTGCAGCCGCTCGTGGACGGGCGCAGCTATTTCGCCCGGCTGCGGGCTGAGATCGCGGCGACCCGGGCCGCCGATCAGGTGTACTTCCTGGACTTCCGGGGGGACTTTGACGAACTTCTCGACGGTCCGGGTCAGAAGCCGGCGAGGTGCTTGGCGGGGCCGCGCGCCGGGGAGTCAGCGTCTTCGGGTTGCTCTGGCGGTCGCAGCCCCGGGCACTGCAGCAGTCCGAGCAGGCCAATGCCGAGTTCGTCCGGCAGGTCGGCGAGGACGGCGGCCAGGTCCTGCTCGACGCCCGGACCCGCCGCGGCGGCAGCCATCACCAGAAGCTGGTCGTGGTGCGGCATCCCGGCTCGCCCGCACGCGATGTCGCGTTCGTCGGCGGCATCGATCTCGGGTACAGCCGCAACGACGACTCGAAGCACGCCGGCGATCCGCAGGTCATGGAGTTCCCGGACACCTACGGCCCGCGGCCGCCCTGGCATGACATCCAGGCCGAGGTGCGCGGCCCCGCCGTCCACGACCTCGAGCACACCTTCCGGGAGCGGTGGTATGGCAGCAGCATCCTGGACGTGAGCAGCCCGGTCCGCCAGCTGTACGACCGCGCCTATCACATCGGCGCGATGACGAGCCGGCCGCTGCCGGAGCCGCTGGCCGCCGACGAGACCCGGCGAGGCTCGCACGCCGTCCAGGTGCTGCGCACCTACCCGGCCCGGCTCCGCCGTTACCCGTTCGCGCCGCACGGTGAGCGCAGCATCGCCCACGCGTACCGGAAGGCGTTCGCGCGAGCCCGCTGCCTCGTCTACCTCGAGGACCAGTACCTGTGGTCGCGCCCGGTGGCCGACATCATCGCGTCAGCGCTCCGGGACAAGCCTGACTTGCACGTCATCGCCGTCGTGCCCAGGTACCCCGACAAGGACGGGGCGATCACCCGGATGCCTGCCATGCTCGGCCAGGAGGACGTGATTCGCGCCTGCACCGCCGCGGGCGGCGAGCGCTTCGCCGTCTATGACCTGGAGAATCACCAGGGAGGACCGGTGTACGTGCACGCCAAGGTGGTGGTCGTCGACGATGTGTGGGCCATGGTCGGATCGGACAACCTCAACCGGAGGTCGTGGAGCCACGACAGCGAGCTGTCGATTGCGGTCCTGGATGCGGAGCGCGACACCCGCCAGCCGAGCGATCCGGCCGGCCTTGGGGACGGAGCGCGGACCTTCGCCCGGGACCTCCGCCTCCAGCTGTGGCGCGAGCACCTCGACCGCCGCGACGAGGACACCGCGGACCTGCTGGATCCGCGGGAAGCCTTCGCGGCATTCCGGCGGCAGGCCCAGCAGCTCGCCGCGTGGCACGAAGGCGGCAGACGCGGACCGAGGCCGCCGGGCAGGGTGCTGCCGCATCAGCACCCGAGCCTGACATCCGTCGAGCGGCTGTGGGCGTCGCCGCTCTACCGGATGGTCTACGACCCTGATGGCCGCCCCTGGCGGGACCGCCTCGAGCGGGCTCTGACCCATGGCTCAGCTCATAGCCCGACTCCCAGCCACAGGCCCAGGGCGTAGCCGATCTCGGCCATGCCGGGCCGGTCCCGGCCGGCCAGGTCAGCCAGCGTCCACGACATCCGGACGATCCGGTCCACGCCGCGGGCGCTGATCTCGCCCAGGTCCAGCGCCCGCTCCAGCGGAGCCAGCGCACCTGGCGCGGGCCGGAACCCCCGGCGCAGCTCGGAACCGGGAACCTCGGCGTTCAGCCGCCACCGGGTCTCGCGCAGCCGCCGGGCCGCCCGCTGCCGGGCCTCGGCGACCCGGCCGGCGACGACAGCGCTGGGCTCGGCCAGCTGCCGGTCGCTGAGCAGCTCGGCCCGGCTCGACCGGCAGCAGCTCGACCTTGACGTCCACCCGGTCCAGCAGCGGGCCAGACAGCCGGGCCAGGTACCGCCGCCGCGCCACCGGCGTGCAGGTGCAGGCGTGCCCGGCGGCCGTCGACCGGGCGCACGGGCACGGGTTGGCCGCCAGCACCAGGGTGAACCGGGCCGGGAACGCGGCCGTCAGCCCGGACCGGGCGATCACCACCTGCCCGCTCTCCAGCGGCTGGCGCAGCGCGTCCAGCACGTCTCTGGCGAACTCCGGGGCCTCGTCCAGGAACAGGACCCCCATGTGAGCCAAGCGACGCAGCGCCGGGCCGGATCAGGCCGCTGCCGCCGCCGACGATCGCCGCCTTGGTCGCCGTGTGATGCGGGGCGCAGAACGGCGGCGCGGTCAGCAGCGGCTGCCCGGCCGGCAGCGTGCCCGCCACCGAGTGGATGGCGGTCACCTCCAGCGCCATCGCCAGGTCCAGGGGCGGCAGGATCGTCGGCAGCCGCTCGGCCAGCATCGTCTTGCCCACGCCCGGCGGGCCGAGCAGCAGCAGGTGATGCCCGCCCGCGGCGCAGATCTCGGCCGCCCGCCGCGCCACCGGCTGGCCGATCACGTCGGCCAGGTCCCGCTCACTGCCCGGCCTGGCCGGGTCAGCGCTCGGCTGCCCGGTCGGCCGGGCGGTTCCCTCGCAGCTCACCTCGGTCACGGCCAGCGCCTCGGAGTCGGGAATGCTCCCGCGCAGCCAGGCCAGCAGCGCGCCCAGAGTCGGCGCGGACAGCACCCGCAGCCCCGGCACCAGCGCCGCCTCGGCCGCGTTCTCGGGCGGCACGGCGATGGCGGCGAAGCCGGCCTCGGCCGCCGCGGCCGCGGCCGGCAGCACGCCGGGGACCGGGCGGACCCGGCCATCCAGCCCGAGCTCGCCCAGGAAGACCATCCCGGCCAGCCGGGCCGCCGGGACCACGCCCGCCGCCGACATGATCGCCACGGCGATGCTCAGGTCGAACCCGCTGCCGCGCTTGGGCAGGCTGGCCGGCGACAGCCCGACGGTGATCCGCCGCTGCGGCCAGGACTCGCCGCTGTTGACGATGGCCGACCTGATCCGGTCCCGGGCCTCGCGCAGGGCCGTGTCCGGCAGCCCGACCAGCAGCAGGGCGACCAGGCCGTTCTCGATGTCGGCCTCGATCTCCACCAGGTGACCCTGGACGCCGACCAGCGCCATCGCGTGGGTCCGGGCCAGGGCCATCTAGCCCACCCCGCGGATGTGCTCGATGCTGAACTCGCCGGCCCCGGTCCGCAGCACGGCGACGACATCGATCCTGATCTCCTCGTAGAGGACGCCGTGGGCCATGACCCAGCGGACGGCCAGGCGGCGCAGCCGGGCGTGCTTGCGGGCGCTGATGGCCTCCAGCGGGGTGCCGTACCGGGTGTCCGAGCGGGTCTTGACCTCGCAGACAACCAGGGTCCGGCGCCGTCGGCGGCGACGATGTCGAGCTCGCCTTCCTGGCAGCGCCAGTTCCGGTCCAGGATCCGCAGCCCGGACCGGACCAGGTGCTCCGCGGCTAACTGCTCCCCCTGCCGGCCCAGGGCCTCGTTGGCGTTCATCGCCACCACCTCCGGTCCTGAGGCTGCCGCAGAACCGGGGCGCCGCCGCCGCGGCCGTTATCCCCGGGCGCAGCAGTCCACAGCCGAGCCCGGCTGTGGACAAAGCGGGGGAAAATGTCGGCAGCAGCTGCTACCCGGGCGGGGCGACGGAGACCCGGCGGCTGGCGCTACGAGCTACGTGCCTTCGGAGATCTTTACTTCTGTCCTCGGGGATCTGGAGGTCGCTCTTGGCCAGTTCCTCGACGTTGACGTCCTTGAACGTGACAACCCGGACATTCTTCACGAAACGCGCGGGCCGGTACATGTCCCACACCCAGGCGTCCTGCATGGTGACCTCGAAGAACACCTCGCCGTTGTCGGCGGTGCGGACGTTCAGCTCGACCTGATTGGTGAGGTAGAAGCGCCGCTCGGTCTCGACGACATGGCTGAACAGCCCGACCACGTCCCGGTACTCGCGGTAGAGCTGGAGCTCCATCTCGGTCTCGTACTTCTCGAGATCCTCCGCGCTCATCTTCTCCTCCCGTCAGGCGCCGGGCGCCCCAGACACCACGCCCGGTGCCGACCAGGCAAGTCCTCGCCGACGTCAACGATAGGGCCATTGTGCCCGTCCTCCGGCGCCCTCCCGGGCCTGGCCGGCCAAGGTCAGCGGTCGCTCGACCTGCTCAGCCGGCGGTCACCTCGACCGTCCGGCGGATCCTCCGGCCGGGACCGCTCGACGTTGACGAAGGAGCGCCGGTGCTCCGGGCACGGCCCGTGCTCGGCCAGGGCCTTCATGTGACTCGGCGTGGAGTAGCCCTTATGCCGGGAAAATCCGTATTCCGGGTAGTCCCCGTGCAGGTCGGACATGATCCGGTCCCTGGTCACCTTGGCGATGATGGAGGCCGCCGCCACGCAGGCCGGCGACCTGGTCGCCCTTCCACATGGCCAGGGCCGGGACGGCCAGCCCGCGCACCGGGAACCCGTCGGTCAGCACGTAGCCGGGCGCGCCGCGCAAGCCCGCCAGGGCCCGGCGCATCCCGCTGACGTTGCACACGTGCAGCCCGAGCCGGTCGATGTCGGCGGGCGGGATGACCACCACGCTCCAGTCCAGCGGCCGCGGCTTCATGATCTGCTCGTAGATCTCCTCGCGGGCCGGCGGCGGTCAGCGCCTTGGAGTCGGCCAGGCCCGGGATGCCGGCGGATGCCGCCGCCGGAGCGGGCGGGTGCGCAGCACGGCGGCCGCGACCACCAGCGGGCCCGCGCAGGCGCCGCGGCCTGCCTCGTCGATCCCGGCGACCGGCGCCAGCCCGGCGCGGGCCAGGATGCGCTCGTAGCCGGCCAGCCCGGCATCGCTGCCGGGGCGTGTAGCCGACGGGTCGCTGCAGGACGGCCTGCATCGCGTCACCGGCGCCGCGGCCGCCCGGCGCGCTGCGCGCGCAGGCGCACCCGGCGCTGCAGCCAGGTGAGCGGCAGGGCCACGACGACGCCGCCCGCCAGCGGCAGGTACGGCGCGGCCGCCCCGGCTGCGCGGTGATCAGCCCCGGGACGCGGCCGCGGCTGCTGATCCCCGTGCTGCTCGAAGGTGGACGGGATGCCCAGGATCCGCCAGCGGCTACGGCGGCCAGACGATCATGAAGGCCCGGCCGATGACCTTGTTCTCCGGGATCGTGCCGTTGCCGGGGTCATCGCGGTGCAGCCGGGAGTCGTCGGAGACCAGCCGGTTGTCGCCCATGACCCACAGGCGGCCGGGCGGCACGGTGACGTTGAAGCGGATCTCGCGAGGGCTGCGCGCCGGGGTACAGGTAGGACTTCTCGTGCAGGGCCACGCCGTTGACCGTGACCTGGCCCTGGGCGTTGCAGCAGGCCACGTGGTCGCCGGGCACGCCGATGACCCGCTTGATGTAGTCGGTCTGGCCCGGCGCGGTGCCGAACAGCCCGCCGATCGAGTGGAACAGCGGCAGCAGCGTCGTCGTCGTAGAGCCGGACGATCGGGTCAGAGCTGGCGGCTGGGCGGCGGCGGGACCGGGTTCCACGAGCCCGCGCCGTCGAAGACGATGACGTCGCCCGCCTTGATCGGCCGCAGGTGGTAGACGAGCTTGTTGACCAGGACCTTGTCGCCGATCAGCAGCGTGTTCTCCATCGAGGACGACGGGATGAAGAACGCCTGCACCACGAAGGTCTTGATCAGCAGGGCGATGGCCAGCGCGACCACGATGAGGACGGGCAGCTCGCGCCAGAACGACCGGCTGCGCTTGCCGCCGGGCTGCTCGCCGTCCGCAGCGCCGGCCTTGTCCTGGCCACCATCCCCGGCCTCGCCGGCCGCTGCGTCCGGCTGACCCGGTGCCGGGGTGTCGCCCGGCCGGTCGGCGGCCTGCCCGTTACCAGAGAGCCCGGCGGTCCCGGCTGGCCGGCGGGCGCCGCGCCCGCCGAGGCTCCCCCGGCCTGATCGCCAGTCCCCGGCCGCCCGGCCACGCGGTCGCGCATGCTCTGGTCGTCGTTCATGTCGGCATCGAGCCTAGCGCCGCCGGCCCGGAGCGGACGACGGCAGCGCGGCAGGGCCGGCCCCGTGTCGGACAGGACACGGACGTTCGAATCATCGCAACCTAGTCAATCGGTCACCTTGTGCGCGGCGGCGGGCGAGGCGCCCGGCCCGGCGAGCCCGAGGCGGTCCCGCGCCGCGAGCCCGAGGTGGCCCCGCGGGGCCGGACCGAGAGCGGCGTCGCGCTGACCGGCGGGCCAGCCGGCGGCGCGCCAGAGTCAGCGGCAGGGCGCCTGCCAGGCCGCCCGCCAGCGGCCCGGCGGGGCTGCCCAGCGCCCGGCCGGCCAGCCCGGCCGCGGGGCCGGCGATGCCCGGCCTGCTCGAAGGTCGGCGGGATCCGCAGGATCCGCCACCGCAGGGCGGCCAGACGATGATGAAGGCGCGGCCGATCACCTGTTCTCCGGGATCGTGCCATCACCGGGGTCGTCGACGTGCCCGCGCGAGTCATCGGAGATGGCCCGGTGGTCGCCCAGCACCCACAGGCGGCCCGGCGGGACCGTGATGCTGAAGCGGCCGGACTCATTCAGCGGCGCGTCGCCCGGCACGTTGCCGGGGTACAGGTAGGCCGCTCTCGTGCAGCGCTACGCCGTTGACCGTAACCCGGCCCTGGGCGTTGCAGCAGGCCACGTGGTCACCGGGGACGCCGATGACCCGCTTGATGTAGTCCGTCTGGCCCGGCGCGGTGCCGAACAGCCCGCCGATCGCATGCGAACAGGCGCAGCACGGTCGTCGTCATAGACCCGCGTGGCCGGGTTGCTGCTGGCCGACGAGGCCGTCGGCGCGTCCCACGACCCCGCGCCGTCGAAGACGACGATGTCGCCGGGGCGGATCGGCCGGAAGTGGTAGACGAGCTTGTTGACCAGGACCTTGTCATTGAGCTCCAGCGTGTTCTGCATGGAACCCGACGGGATCCAGAAGGCCTGGATGACGAAGACTTGATCACCAGCGCGATGACCAGCGCCACCACGATGAGCAGCGGGAATTCTCTCCAGAACGACCGGCCGGCGCTGCCCGGCTTCGCCTCGCTGGCGGCCGCGGGTGACCTCGCCTGCGGCCGGGCCCGCCGCGGGCGCAGCACCATCGGCCGGCTCCTGGCTGCTGGTCACCGTCTCCCCCTCGCCGCCACCGACGGTCAGCCGGCCAGTTGTCCCAGAGCCGCACGGGCAACATAATCACGCAGCCCGCCAGCGCGCTTGCTACCGCGGGCATCGCTGACCGCCGCGGCCGCACCGGCGGGCGCCACTACGGCAGCATCAGGATCAGGTGCGACCGCACAGTCCTGCGCCGGCTAGCGGGTGGTGACCTCGCGGCGCTCCTTGATCCGGGCGGCCTTGCCGCGCAGGTCGCGCAGGTAGTAGAGCTTGGCGCGACGGACGCGGCCTCGGGTCACGACCTCGATCTTCTCGATCGCCGGGGTGTGCACGGGGAACGTGCGCTCCACGCCGACGCCGTAGCTGATCTTGCGGACAGTGAACGTCTCGCGCGCGCTCGACCGCCCTGGCGGCGGATGACGATGCCCTGGAAGACCTGGATCCGGGAGCGGTTGCCCTCGGTCACCTTGACGTGCACGCGGAGCGTGTCGCCCGGCCGGAAGTCCGGGATGTCGGAGCGGATCTGGGCCTGCTCAAGCTCGGCAATCGCGGTGTGCATCGCTGCGGTTCCTCAGTAGTCATCACGCGCACGCTTGCGTTGCGCTTGAGTCGGTCTCGGCTGTGCCTGTCACAGCAGTGCTGTCGCGCGGAACCTGTCTGTCACCACGTGGTCAGCACCGGGTCTGTCCCAGCTACCGGGCGAAGGCACCCGGCAGCGCCCCGGCGGAATGCTCCTGCGGCGAGGCGGCAGCCTTCAGTGTGCCATATCTTGGCCGTAACCGGAAAGCCAGCCTCCGCGAGCACCTGCCGATCATGGTCGCTGAGCGGTCCGGCGGCCCGTCGGCCGGCCTGCCCGACGCCGGAGGCGGCTCCTCGAGCAGGCGTTCCACGAGGTCAGGGCGATTCTCGGCGGTCCGCTGCAGGGCGCAGTCGCGGCGCCAGCGGGCAATGGCCGCATGGTCGCCCGATAGCAGGACCGGCGGCACCTCCGGCCGCGCCAGGTCCGCGGCCGGGTGTAAGCCGGGCCCTCGACCAGCCCGGCCATCGGCCCGCCGCCCGCCGCCGAACGAGTCGTCGGGCGGCGGACTGCGGCGTTGCCCATCACGCCGGGCAGCAGCCGGCACACGGCCTCGGCGATGACCAGCACCGCCGCCTCGCCGCCGGGCAGGACGTAGTCGCCGATGCTGACCTCGTCCACGTCCATCCGGGACCGGGCATCCTGCCGCGACCCGGGCGTCGATGCCCTCGTAGCGGCCGCAGGCGAAGACCAGCCAGGGCTCGGCCGCGTACTGCGCGGCCAGGGCCTGGCTGAACGGGATACCCGCCGGAGTGGGCACGATCAGCCGGGCCTGCTGGCCCGCGGGCACGATCGCATCCAGCGCCGCGCCCCAGGGCTCCGGCTTCATCACCATGCCGGGCCCGCCGCCGAACGGCGCGTCATCAACGGTGCGGTGCACGTCGGTGGCCCAGCCCGCAGGTCATGCACGCCGAGCGTGATGTCGCCGCGCTGGACGGCCTTGCCGATGAGCGAGGCGTGCAGCGCGGTGAAGTACTCGCCGAAGATGGTGATGATGTCGATCCGCACGCTGGCTTCCCGCCTCGCCTAGCTGGCGTCGTCCGGGTCCAGCAGGCCGGGCGGCGGGTCGATGACCAGGCGGCCGCCGGCGACGTCGACCTCCGGCACCAGCGCGGCGACGAACGGCACCAGGATCTCCGCGCCCTGACCGCGGGCCCGTCGCCCGCGATGACCAGCAGGTCCTGGCCGTGGTGCAGCACGTCAGCTGACCTGGCCGACCTGACTCTCCGGCCGTGGTCGTCACCGCCAGCCCGATGAGCTGGTAGTCGCGGAAGTCTTCCGGGTCGCGCGGTGTCCTCCAGGTCGC
Organism: uncultured Actinomycetota bacterium; assembly: GCA_963780555.1. Lineage (GTDB taxonomy): Bacteria > Actinomycetota > Actinomycetes > Streptosporangiales > Streptosporangiaceae > DASUBV01. Next base: position 4,758,246 of record CAWACD010000002.1, read on the forward strand.
CGGAGTCGACGACCAGCAGACGCCGCGCAGTTCCTCGGCACCGTCCCGGTCGTCGAACCCCGGCGAAGGTCACCAGCAGCCGGCCGGAGTGCCAGCGGAGGCGGCGACGGTCAGCGGGCCGGCCGCGGCAGGCTCGGTCGCGAGAACCGTGCCTGCCGCGAACCGCAGCTCGGGATCGTCAGTCCGCACCTCGACGGTGACATCGCCGCGGATACCGTGCGGCCGGCCAATCCGGCCGACGACCAGCTGCATGGCGCTAGCGGATCTCGTCAGTGTCCAGCAGGTCGACGCGGACGTAGGAGCCGCCGGCCAGCGAGCCGATCACGGTACGCAGGGCCTTGGCGGTACGCCCGCCCCGGCCGATGACCTTGCCCAGGTCATCGGGGTGGACCCGGACCTCCAGGACCCGGCCCCGGCGCAGCCCGCGACTGTCCACCCGGACATCGTCCGGGTGCTCGACGATGCCCTTGACCAGGTGCTCCAGCGCCTCTTCGAGCACGTCAGCCCTCGCTGGACGCCGAGTCAGCGGCCGTCTCGTCGGCCTTGGCGCGCCTCGGCCTTGGCCGTCTCGGCCTCGGCCGTCGGCCTTGGCCTCGGCCTTGGCGCTCAGCCTTGGCCTCGTCGGCCTTGGCGTCTCAGCCTTGGCCTCGTCGGCCTTGGCGTCAGCCTTGGCCGTCGGCCTTGGCGCTCGGCCTTGGCCTCGTCGGCCTTGGCCGTCTCAGCCTTGGCCTCGTCAGCCTTGGCCGGCTTTCGGCCTTCTCGGCCTTGTCGGGCTTCTCGGTCTTGCCGGCTCAGCCTTGTCGGCCTTGCGCCCCGGGCAGCCTTGGCGTCCTTCGCCGCCGTGTCGGCCGGCCTTGGCCGCGCGGCTTGCCCTTGGTCGTCGCGCCGCTGTCGTCCAGGGTCTCCTGGAGCGCGGCGGCGAACGCGACCTTGCGGTCCGCCTTGGGCTCGGCGGTGCGCAGCGTGCCCTCGGCGCCCGGCAGGCCCTTGAACTTCTGCCAGTCGCCGGTGATCTCCAGGATCTTGCGGACCGGGTCGGTCGGCTGCGCGCCGACCGACAGCCAGTGCTGCGCGCGCTCGGAGTTGACCTCGATGAACGACGGCTCGTTCTTCGGGTGGTACTTGCCGATCTCCTCGATGGCCCGGCCGTCCCGCTTGGTGCGGGAGTCGGCCACGACGATCCGGTAATACGGCGCCCGGATCTTGCCCAGGCGCTTCAGCTTGATCTTGACAGCCACGGCTGTGGTCTTCTCCCAGCGGATTTCGGTGTCGGGCGGGGCACGTAACCGGGTGGGGACCAGGCGTGCCGCCCAGATGGGTCCGGCCTAGCAAGGAGAGAGGGCCTCGCGCGGCCGAGAGTAGCCCGTCACATTCTGCCAGATGCGCCGCACCAGTGCGTAATCACGCGGCGGACGCGCCTGGCTCGGGCGTATCCGGGCGCCCGGCTAGCGCCCCTTCTTGCCGCGGCGGCCCTGCTGCGGGCCCTGCGGGCCGCGCAGGCCCGGGCGGCAGGTTCGGCTGCTGGCGGCGAAGCCCAGGCGGCAGCCGCAGCCCGTCCGGCCCGCCGTCGCCGAGGCCGGGCAGGCCCGCCGGCTGCCGCGGCCGAACGCCGGCTGGCAGCCCTGGCCGAGCCCGGCGGCGCCGCTGCCCGCAGGCTGGCCGCCGGCGCTGCCCTGGGCTGGCCGGCTGGCGCGGCGCGCCCGCCGGGCGGCCGCCGCCCTTCTTCTTGCCCTTCCGGGCCTTGCTGCCGCCGCGGCGCTCCCCGGCATGCCGGGCATGCCGCCCATCATCTGCTTCATCATCTTCTGGCCCTCAAGGAACCGGACGATGAGCTGGTTGACCTCGCCGACCGTCACGCCCGACCCGCCGGCGATCCGGGCCCGGCGCGAGCCGTTGATGACCTTCGGGTTGCGCCGCTCCTCGACGGGTCATCGAGTTGACGATGGCCGCCGCCCGGTCCAGGTCCTTGTCGCTGACCTGGCTCAGCGCCTCGCGGTTCTGCGCCGCGCCCGGCAGCATGCCGAGCAGGTTGCCGATCGGCCCGAGCTTGCGGACCATGGCCAGCTGCTCGACGAAGTCCTCCAGCGTGAAGCCCTCGCCGGAGGCCAGCTTGCCGGCCATCGAGGCGGCCTGATCCTGCGTCGAAGGTCCGCTCGGCCTGCTCGATCAGCGTGAGCATGTCGCCGAGGTCGAGGATGCGCGACGCCATCCGGTCGGGGTGGAAGAGGTCGAAGTCCTCGAGCTTCTCGCCGGACGAGGCGAACATGACCGGCCGGCCGGTGAGCTGGGCGATCGACAGCGCGGCGCCACCGCGGGCGTCGCCGTCGAGCTTGGTCAGCACCACCGCGTCGTAGCCGACGCCGTCCAGGAAGGCCTGGGCGGTCTGCACCGCGTCCTGGCCGATCATGGCGTCGACGACGAACAGGATCTCGTCCGGGTCGACCGCGTCCCGGATGTTGGCCGCCTGCGCCATCATCTCCTCGTCGATGCCCAGCCGGCCGGCGGTGTCGATGATGACGATGTTGTGCTGGAGGCGCCGGGCCTCGTCGATCGACTGGCGGGCCACCTCGACCGGGTCGCCGACGCCGTTGCCCGGGTAGGGCGCGTACACCGGCACGCCGGCCCGCTCGCCGAGCACCTGCAGCTGCTGCACGGCGTTGGGGCGCTGGAGGTCGGCGGCCACCATCATCGGCGTGTTGCCCTGGCGACTTGAGCCACAGCGCGAGCTTCGCCGCCAGCGTGGTCTTACCGGAGCCCTGCAGGCCGGCCAGCATGATGACGGTCGGGGGGACCTTGGCGAAACGCAGCCGCCGGGCCTCGCCGCCCAGGATCGTGATCAGTTCCTCGTTGACGATCTTGATGACCTGCTGGGCGGGGTTCAGCGCCTCGGACACCTCGGCCCCGGAGGCGCGCTCGCGGACGTTGGCGATGAACTGCCGGACCACGGGCAGCGCAACGTCTGCCTCCAGCAGCGCGATCCTGATCTCGCGGCAGGTCGCGTCGATATCGGCGGCCGATAGCCGCCCGCGACCGCGCAGGGACGAGAAGACCTGGGTGAGCCGATCGGAAAGTGTCTCGAACACTCTGTGGCTGCCGTCCTCGCTAGATTTCGACGTGGGCCTCCCAGGCTATCTGGTGCCTGACCGCACCTCCGGCCAAAGAGGTGGCGGCCGCACCGGGACAGTCCGGCTCATACCGGCTATTTGCGATGCTCATCATGCAGATCGCAATTGCACGCCAGTCGGGATGCACGTAACGTAAGCGCCGATCTGCTGAACGTAAGGGCCTTTCGGCCCGGCGGGTGAAGCACGCTGGTGGGGAACGGAGGTCCAGTGACCCTGAGTCTGGGGTGGCAGCGGTTAGGTTCACGGCGGCGGATGACAAGCCGGGCCCGGACGCCGGCCGCGGACAGCCTGATGGCCGAGGCCGAGCGGTTCATCACTCAGTTTCACGGCGAGAACGACGGGGCCGGCCCGCCGGACGAGCGGCTCCGGCAGGTCCGGCGGGAGATCGCCGGGACCGGCACGTACCGGCATACGGCGGCGGAACTGGCCTTCGCCGGGCAGGTCGCCTGGCGCAACAGCTCGCGGTGCATCGGGCGGCTGTACTGGCGGAGCCTGCAGGTGCGCGACCGGCGCGAGGTGACCGCGGCGGGCGACATCGCCGCGGAGTGCCTCGCGCACCTGCGCGCGGCGACCAATGGCGGCCGGATCCGGCCGATGATCACGATTTTCGCGCCTGATTCCCCCGGCCGGCCTGGGCCGCGCATCCTGAGCCCGCAGGTCGTCCGGTACGCGGGTTACGACCTGCCGGGCGGCCGGGTGATCGGCGATCCGGCCAGCATCGAGATGACCAGGATGGCCCGCGGCCTGGGCTGGCTCGGCCCGCCGGTGCCGGGCCGGTTCGACCTGCTGCCGCTGCTGATCCAGCCCGCAGGCGAGCCGGTCAGCTGGCATGAGGTGCCCTCCGACGCGGTGCTGGAAGTGCCGCTGCAACATCCTGAGCTGGGCTGGTTCATCGAGCTGGGGCTGCGCTGGTATGCCGTCCCCGTGATCAGCGACATGTACCTGGTCGCCGGCGGCATCCGCTACCCGGCTGCGCCGTTCAGCGGCTGGTACATGTGCACCGAGATCGGCTCGCGCAATCTCGGCGACACCACCCGCTACGACCAGCTTCCCGTCATCGCCCGGCGGATGGGCCTGTCCACGGCCAGTGACCGCACGCTGTGGAAGGACAAGGCGATGACCGAGCTCAACCTGGCCGTCCTGCATTCCTTCACCGCCGCCGGGGTGACCATGGCCGATCATCACACCGAGTCGGCGCGCTTCCTCAGCCACGTCGACGCCGAAGAGCGCCGGGGCCGGGGCTGCCCGGCCGACTGGACCTGGATCGTGCCGCCGGCCGCTTCATCGGCTACCCCGGTGTTCCACCGCTACTACACCGACTTCGACCAGGCGCCCAACTTCTACCGGCACCCGGCGTAGCCCCGCCGCGGGCCCGGGGCCGCGGCCCCGGGGCCGCGGCCACGGCCGGCTGCGCCGGGCCGGCTGACCGCCGGGGCCGCGGCATCGCCGCCTCCGCGCGCTGCCTAGGTTCCGGTGCCGACCCGGGCGCGGCCGGCCAGCAGGGCATCGTCGTAGTGCATGCGCTCGGCCGGGATGCCTGCCCGGCCCAGCACGCGCAGCGTCTCGCGCACCATGCCCGCCGGTCCCGCCACGTAGGCCTCGCAGTCGGAGTGCGGCAGGTAGCGCGCGGCGACCCGGCCCACATTGCCCTGCATCCCGGTGTAGGCGGGGTCGTCGGAGGTGACCAGCGTGAGCTGCAGGCCCTCGTAGGCGTCCACGAGCCGCCACAGGTCCCGCAGGTCATACAGCTCGCCCCGGCTACGCGCTCCGTAGTAGAGGTAGACCCGGCGGCGCGACCCGTCCCCCGACTCCTTGATGACCTGCTCGGTAATGGCCTTGATCGGGGACAGGCCGGTGCCGCCGGCCACGCACAGCAGGTCGCGGCCCGCCGCGGCCGGCAAGGTCATGGTCCCGAGGGCGGGGCCGAGGATGACCTCGTCGCCCGGCTCGGTGCGGAACACCAGCGTGTTGCTGACCCACCCGCCCGGCACGGCCTTGACGTGGATGCGGATGAGGCCGTCATCGCGCGGGCAGCCGGCGATCGAGTACGGCCGCCAGACGTGCGGCCACCGCGGGGTCTGCAGCGTGATGTGCTGACCAGCCTGGAAGGGCAGTTCCTGATCGGGCGCGATCGTCAGCACCGCGATCCCCGGTCCCCGTTCCTCGCAGGACACCACCTCAGCGGGCCAGGACGACGGACTGCGCGCACTGTCATCCTCGGCCGACCTGATCATGATCGAGGAGGCCGCGGTGTAGATCTGGGTCCACGCCTCCTCGGCCTCGGGCGTGAAGGACGCTCCGGCGAACGCGCGCAGCGTAGCGACCAGCGCGGCCCCCACCGCCATGTACATGGACGGCTCGACGTTGTACTTGCGGTGGTCGCGCCCGAGCTGGCCGAGGTAGCTGGCCATCTCCTCGGGCGTGCTCATGCTGTCCACGATCCGGGTGAGCGCCCGCAGCAGCCGGTCCCGCTGCTCGTCCATGGCCGGCGGGAACAGCTCCCGCAGCTCCGGGCGGCGCGAGAACAGCCAGCCGTAAAAGTAGGCGGCCGCCTCGTCCCCGGCCTCGGCCAGCCGCGCGAACGTCACCCGCACGGCCGTCATGGCCGCATCGGGCTGGCCGTCGCGGGCCGCGGCGGACGGCGGGGCCGCTGTCTCGGCCGCCGGTAACGCTGCCGCTGCGGGCTGGCTGGCCGGGCTCGGCCCGGGCTCGTCAGCTTCGGCGGGCTCCGGCGCGGATCCGGGCGGCAGCGACCGGTGCCGCCCGCCCGGCTGTCCCCCGGCTGCGGCGTCCGCCGCCGTCTCCGGGTCCAGGTCCGCCGCGGCGTGACCTGCTGCCCCGGAGACCTGGCCGGCCCCGGACTCAGCCACGGCGCCGGGCTCGTCGGGCAGCGCCCGCAGCCCGTCGCGGAGCCGGGCCAGCAGCTCCAGGTCCTTCTTCCAGGGCCTGACCCGCCACCAGGCCAGCGACCGTCGCTGGCCGCCCTCGATCACCGCGTCAGGCACCGGATCTGCCTCGGGCCGCGGGAATCCGGCGGCGGGCAGGTCAGGACGTGGCGACTCATGACGCAACGTCATTATGTGTATCCCCCCATAGCCGGCCGCAGGCGGTCCGTACCCGGCCAGCGGCGTGCTGGCCGGGTGCATGGGAGCAGAAGGGGTACCGGCCTCTATCTAACCCCTCAGCCTCGTTTCCGAGAATAAGGCCAGGCAGGAGGCATAGCTAGCGAATTGCACAATGCAACCCGCTACGGCTTTCTCACCCGTTAGTTACGTTTACGGCCCGAGATGCTACACAGAGTGGCGAGATCTGCTGCTCCCGGGTGACCTGCCTGGTGGGATTGCACGGCTGCGATTACGCACCGTGACTACGGCTCCGCGCGGCCGACGGCCCAGCCCGGCTGTCCCGGCGCGGGCAGGTCCACGGGCGCCGCCATGAGCGTCAGGTCGGCCCGGGTCGCCAGCGCTGGCCAGCGGCCGCCGCGATCGGCGGCGGGACCGGCCTGCCGGGGCCACCTGGCCCCGGGCCTCGCAGCGCGGGGCTGTCGCGGCGGGCGCCGTCCGGCACCGGGTGCCCGGCCGGCACCGCGCCGGCCGGGTGAGCCTCCTGGCCCGACTGCTCTAAGAAACCGATGACCTGGGACTGCGCCTGGGCCAGGATCTCATCGCGGCGGCGGCGGGCGTGCTCGGCCAGGTGCCGGCTGTAGTCCTGGGCCTCGGCGATATAGCGGTCCGCCGTCTTCTGCGCCTGGGACAGGATGCTGGCGGCATGGACGTGCGCTTCGTCTTTGGGGGCGCTGGCCAGGTCGCCGCCGGTGAGGACCCGCTGCCGCAGCCGCCGGACCTCGTCCTGCAGGGCCGCGCGCTCCGCCGCCAGCTGCGCCAGCTCAGCCTCGACCTGCTGGCAGAACTCCCTGACGTGGTCGTGATCCAGCCCGCGCCGCCCGCGCCGCGCCGCGCGGAAGGTGACCGACTGGACCGTGTCCGGTGTCAGCCGCGGCTGCCCAGGATTCATGGTCTCCCCCATCCAGCTGGGCAAGAGCGCCCGATAGCGCTCAGCACTGATGATAGGCCCAGGATCTACACTGTCTCAGCTTTTTGCAGATTGCAACGTGAAGAGTCAACGCAATCCCGACCGAATCCGGCGAAAATTTGCGGCTACTCGCCGAGGATGGCGTCGACGAACACCTCGGGATCGAACGGGGCCAGGTCGTCAGGGCCCTCGCCCAGCCCGACCAGCTTCACCGGAACCCCGATCTCGCGCTGCACGGCGATCACGATGCCGCCCTTGGCCGTCCCGTCGAGCTTGGTCAGGATGATTCCGGTGATGTCCGTGACCTCGGCGAACACCCGGGCCTGCCGCAGGCCGTTCTGGCCTGTCGTGGCATCCAGCACCAGCAGCACCTCATCCACGGTGCCGTGCTTCTCGATGACCCGCTTGATCTTGCCCAGCTCATCCATCAGCCCGGACTTGGTGTGCAGCCGCCCGGCCGTGTCCACGATCACCGTGTCGACGCCGGCGGTGATTCCCTCGTTGACGGCGGTGAAGGCCACGCTGGCCGGGTCGGCGCCCTCGCGGTCGGAACGGACAGTCCGGGCCCCGACCCGGTCGCCCCAGGTCTGCAGCTGGTCGGCCGCGGCCGCGCGGAAGGTGTCCGCCGCGCCCAGCAGGACCGTCTGGCCGTCGCCGATCAGGGCGCGGGCCAGCCGCCCGCAGGCTGTCGTCTTGCCGGTCCCGTTAACGCCGACCACCAGGACGACCGCGGGCCGGTCACCGTGCCGGGCCGTGCGCAGCGACCGGTCCATGTCCGGGCCCAGCTGGGCGAGCAGGTCGGCCCGCAGCAGCTTCCGGACCTCGGCGACGTCCTGGGTGCCGGCGACCTTGACCTCCGTGCGCAGCTGATCGGTCAGCTGCCGGGCCGGGCCCACGCCCATGTCGGCAGTGATCAGCGTGTCCTCGATCTCCTCCCAGGCCGCCTCGTCCAGCTTGCCGCTGGACAGCAGGCTGAGCAGCGCCGAGCCGAACGCCGACTGTGACCTGGCCAGGCCGGCCGCGCAGCCGTACCAGCCGCCCGGCGAACGGCGGCGGGACCTCGGCCGGCGCGGCCGGCGCCGCCGTGGCGGCCGGCCTCGGCGTCAGGGTGCCGGGGCCCGCGGGCGCTCCGCCAGCGGATTCCCCGCTGGCCGTGCCCGCAGCTGCACCAGAGCCCTCCTGACCGGCACCCGGCGGACGGACGGCGGCGGTATCCGGACCGGAGACCGGGGGCCGGCGACGGGCTCGCAGGCGGGGCACGAGCAGCGCCGTGCCTCCCCCGCCGACCACGACGACGATGGCAATGATGATGATCAGCAGCTCTTCCATGACGCCCACCAGTCTGGCAGACCCCGCCGCCTGCGGCGGCCAGGGCTCAGGCGGTCTCGCGCTCGCGCAGCCGCTGGCTCACCACGTTGGAGACCCCGTCGCCGCGCATGCTGATCCCGTACAGCGAGTCAGCGACCTCCATCGTCCGCTTCTGATGCGTGACGACGATCAGCTGGCTGAGCTCTCCCGCAGCTGCGGTGAAGATCTCCAGCAGCCGGCCGAGGTTGGTGTCATCGAGCGCGGCCTCGACCTCGTCCAGGACGTAGAACGGGGAGGGCCGGGCCATGAAGATCGCGACCAGGTAGGCGATAGCGGTGAGCGAGCGCTCCCCGCCGGACAGCAGCGACAGCCGCTTGACCTTCTTGCCCGGCGGCCGGGCCTCGAAGTCGATCCCGGTGGCGAGCATGTCGTCGGGCTCGGTCAGCACCAGCTTGCCCTCGCCGCCGGGGAACAGGGTGGCGAAGATCCGCTCGAACTCGCGGGCGGTGTCGGCGTAGGCGGAGCGTGAACACCTGCAGGACCCGCTCGTCGACTTCCTTGATCACGGTCAGCAGGTCCCGGCGGGTCTTGCGCAGGTCCTCCAGCTGGGCCACCAGGAACGCGTGCCGCTCCTCCAGCGCCGCGAACTCCTCCAGCGCCAGCGGGTTGACCTTGCCGAGCTGGTCCAGCTGCGCTGCGCGGCCTGCGCTCGCTTCTCCTGCGCCGCCCGGTCGTAGGGGACCGACAGCTGGCCTTCCTCGGCGGGCGGCACCAGGACGGCGGGGCCGTACTCGGCCACCAGCGCATCGGCCTCGACGGCGAACTCCTCGACCGCGCGCGCCGCGATACTGCTCGAGCTGCATCCGCCGGGTGGCGTGCGCGATCTGCGCCCCGTGGGCGCTGTTGACGACCTTGTCCAGCTCCGCGGACAGGTCGCGGATGCTGGCCCGGACCGCCTTGAGCTCGGCGTCCCGGCCCTTGCTGGCCTCCTCGGCGTGCTGCCGCTCGGTATCGGCCGCGGCGCTGGAGGCCTGGATCCGGGCCAGCGCGAACCGGGCGCCGTCGGCCACGGCGCGGGCCACCACGGCCTGGCGCGGCGCGCAGCTCCCGGCGGGCCTGCGCCCGGACGGTGGCCTGGCGCTCGGCCGCCGCCGCGGCGGCCAGCGAGTCGGCCCGGCCGGAGATGGCCCGCAGCCGCTCCTCGACGGTGCGGACCTCCAGCCGGGCGTCCATCTCCGCCGCCCGCGCGGCCGTCGCGGCCTCGGCGAGCTGCTGCTTGTGCCGCCGGCCGGCGACGCCGTCCTGGCCGTCGGGGCCGGCGCTCGGCGGTCGCGCCGAGCGCTTCCTGGCTCGGCCAGCCGGGCCTGCAGCTCGTCGGCGGCGGCCAGGCTCTGCTGCTGGGACCGCTCGGCCACCGCGATGGCCTTGGTCAGGCGGCTGGCCTCGTCCCGGGCCGCGCGGGCGGCACCGGCCAGGGTGCCGAGCCGGCCGGACGTCTGCGCCGCCGCGGCGTCTACCTGCTGCAGCGCAGCCTGCGCCGCGGCCAGCTCCTGACGGACCTGCTCCTCGTCCTCGACCGCCCCGGCCAGCTCCCGCTCGGCGAGCTGGCAGGCCGCATCAGCGTCGGCGAGCTGGGCCGACGCCTGCTGCCCGGCGGCCCGCAGGCTCAGCAGGCTCTGCTCGGCAGCTCGACCCGCCGCGCGCCCAGTGCGCGCCGAGCAGGTCACCGTCTCTGGTCACCACGCGCAGTCCCGGCCGGTCCCGCAGGACAGCTCAGCCCGGCCGCCAGGTCATCGGCGACAACCACCCCGGCCAGCAGCTCAGTCTACGGCAGCGGCCAGCTCCGGCGGCGCCTGGACCAGATCGCGTGCGAGCGCTCATGCCGGGCAGGCCGGTCACATCCGCGCCGTCGCCGGCCGCCGCCGGGCCGCCGGGTCCCGCGATGACCAGCCCGGCTCGGCCCGCGTCCTGGTCACGCAAGCGCGGTCAGGATGTCGACGGCAGCGTCCAGGCCGTCGACGGCGACCGCGCCGGCCGCGCCGCCGAGCGCCGCGGCGATGGCCTCCTGAGCTCCGTCCTGAACGGTCAGCAGGGTGGCCAGCGGGCCGAGAACGCCCGCGAACGCACGGGGCTCGGCCAGCAGCACGGCTGACGCGTCGGCGCCGCGGATCACGGCCTCGGCCAGCGCGTCGGCCCGGGCGCGCAGGCCGGCCCGCTCGCCGCTGGCGCCGTGCTCGGCCTTGCGCAGCCGCGACACGGCTGCCGTGGCCTCCTTCAGGCTGGCCGCCGCGCGCTCGCGGGCCGCCGCCAGGTCGGCGCGGCCCTCCTCGCGCCCGGACTCGCTGTCGGCCATCTCGGCGTACTCGGCCTGAGACTTGTCGGCCCGGACGCTGGCCTGCGCACAGGCCTCGCCCAGCCGTCCCGCCTCTTCCTGCGCGGCGGCCGCCTTGCTGGCGGCAGCCTCGGCCTGGGCGCGCAGCCGGGCCAGCCGCTCGGCGCGCTGGGCCGCCTCGCGGGCGTCCGCCGCAGCCCGCCGCTCGGTCTCCGCGACAGCGGCCTCGGCTGCGTTCCGCCGCGCCACGATCGCGGTGAGCTGCTCGCGGGCCTGGCCGAGCAGCTCGGCGAGCTCCGTCTCCTGCGCGCGCAGCCGGGCGGCCTCGGCCTCCAGCTCGTCGGGGTCGCGGCCGGGCCGGTGCGGCTCGGGGGCCGCCAGGTTGCGGTACCGCTCGGTCGGCCAGGCTGGCCGTGCCGCGCAGCCGCTCGGCCAGCCCGGCCAGCGCGAAGAACGTCTCCTGGGCGGCGGCCAGCCGCGGCGCGTGCTGCTGCTCGGCGGCCTCCAGCCCGGCTTCCCGCTCACGGGCCTGCCCCAGCGCCGCCTCCAGGCTGGCCCGGGCCTGCGCCTTGGCCGCCTCGTCGGCCTCGTCCCGCTCCAGCTCGGCCGCGAGCGTGGCGTAGTCATCGGCGAGCAGCCGGAGCCGGGCATCGCGCAGGTCGGCCTGGATGACGGCCGCCTTGCGGGCGATCTGTGCCTGCCGCCCGAGCGGCTTGAGCCGCCGGCCCAGCTCGCCGGTGAGATCCACCAGCCGGGTCAGGTTGGCCTGCATGGCATCGAGCTTGCGCAGCGCCTTTTCCTTGCGGCGCCGGTGCTTCAGGACGCCGGCCGCCTCCTCGATCAGCGCGCGGCGGGCCTCAGGCCCGGAGTTCAGCACCTCGTCGAGCTGGCCCTGGCCGACGATGACGTGCATCTCCCGGCCCAGGCCGGAATCGGACAGCAGTTCCTGCACATCCAGCAGCCGGCAGTGGTCGCCGTTGATGGCGTACTCGCTCTGGCCGGACCGGAACAGCAGGCGGCTGATCGTCACCTCGGCGTAGTCGATCGGCAGGGCGCCGTCGCTGTTGTCGATGGTCAGCGTGACCTCGGCCCGGCCGAGGGCAGGGCGGCCGGAGGTGCCGGCGAAGACGACGTCCTCCATCTTGCCGCCGCGCAGCGGCTTGACGCCCTGCTCGCCCATGACCCAGGAGAAGGCGTCCACCACGTTGGACTTGCCCGACCCGTTCGGGCCCACCACGCAGGTGATGCCCGGCTCGAAGCGCAGCGTCGTGGCCGAGGCGAAGGACTTGAAGCCGCGCAGGGTGAGCGTCTTCACGTACACCCGCGGACTCCTCCCCAGCCTCTGATCCCCCGGCCCGGGCGCACTGGATCACCAGTCCCCGCGATGGTCCTGCGCCGCTGTCGCGGGCGGCGACGGGCTCGGCCGGTCCAGACGCACCTTACCGCGCGCTACCGTCAGGGCTGCGGATTGCGCTTGCCCGGCGGGGCGGCATTGGCGGCCTAGCTAGGATGTCTCGTGGCTCATCAGCGTATTTCACGCCGGGCGGCGATCTGTGCCGGGCTGAGCGTGGCGGCGGCCGGCGTACTGGCCGGGGCCGGATACGGGCTCGTCGAGGCCGGCGAGCTGCCCGGCAGGTACCAGCTGGCCAAGGTGCTGGGCGCCTGCGGGTCGGCGCCCCCGCCGCCGGCCGGGCCGCTGCCGGTCCGTCATACCGAGCAATTCTGGTCGGAATACCGGCACCGCCAGGTCACCATGGTGACCCTCGTCCCGGCCCGCGCTCCGTCGCCGCACGGCCTGGGCACCGTCGTGGCCCTGCATGGCCTGGGCGGCGATGCCGCCGGCACGGCCCGGTCCGTGGCGCGGGCGATGGCCGCCGGGCAGATCCCGGAGCCGGACCGGGACCGGTTCGCCGTGGTCACCGTCGACGGCGGCACGACCTACTGGCACCGGCGCGCCGACGGCGACGACCCGCAGGGCATGATCATCCACGAGGTCCTGCCGCGAGCTGCCGCACTCGGCCTGACCACCGGCCGCATCGGGATCGTCGGGGAGTCTATGGGCGGGTACGGCGCCCTGCTGCTGGCCGAGCGACTCGGCGGCGGCCCCGGGACCGTCAGCACGGCCGTGGCCAGCACGACCGCAGGGTCCGCGCCCGGTCCGCTGGCCGCGGCGGTGGCGGCTATCTCGCCGGCAATATTCGCTTCCTACCCTGATGCCCGGCGAGCCGATAGCCGGTCATTTGACGGACCGGCGGATTTCGCAGCGAATAACGTATTCACGCAGATTTCGGCTCTGCGCCGCATTCCCGCCTTTATCGCCTGCGGCACCGATGATCCATTCGAGCCGCAGGCCCGGCTGATGCGGGAGCGCCTGACCCGGCTGACCGGGCACCCGCCCGCCGGCCTGCTGACCGAGGGCTGTCACGACGTCGCATTCTGGGCCAGGAACCTGCCGGGGGGCCTGACGTTCCTCAGCACGTTCCTGCCGTGACCGGCACCGGCCGGGCCGGGCCCAGCCCGGCACCGCGGCGGCCGGCCCGGCTCGTCCGGGCAGGCGGCAACGACATCCTGGTCATGAGGAGCCCGGGTAAGGGGCCGGTCACGACACGGTGAAATCTCCGCCGGCGTCGCCGACGGCAACGTGATTTGCCCTGGCCAGGGCGCTTTTAGGCGGCGTTGCACCTGCCGCCTGCTGGCTGCCCGCACGCTCCCGACGCTGCCGCGCCCACCGCCGGAGCGGCAGCGAGGGACGCCTGTCGGGCGCCCCTCTGGTGCGCGGCTTGCGCTCGTCAGGTGAGCGCGGGCTCGCGGACCGGGATCAGCAGGTCATGCCCCACCTCAGCGGTGAGTACGTCGTTCTCGTCCTGCAGCCGAGTCAAGCTCGGCTTCCAGGTCACGTACTCGTTGCTGGAGGCGGCGCATCTCTGAGACCATGCGGGGATCCGGCCCGCCGACGTGGCCAAGTAGAGCCTTCGCCATTGTGTAAGGTCCTCCACACTGAGCGACCAGAGTGGGCGCGCATGCGGACGCAAGATATCGCGAGTTCGCGACTGCGCGCAAGTAACACTTCTATGGTCCCACCGTCAAGGCTATCCGGTCAAGTTGACGGATCCCGCAGGTCACCGGGGTCGCGCCTTCGGCGCTGTTTACCGTCAGCGCTCAGCAAACCCGGCAAGTCCGCCGCGCGCCGCGTCCCAGCGGTGCGTGACATGCTGGCCACCTGGCCGGGCGTGTCCCCGCCGTCCAGCAGCTCCAGCAGCTGGGCGCAGGCCTCACGCGGGCCCTCCGCCACCACCTTGACCCGGCCGTCGGCCAGGTTCTCGGCCCAGCCGGCCAGCCCGAGCTCCAGCGCCTGGCTGCGCACCCACCACCGGAATCCCACGCCCTGGACGCGACCGCGCAGCCATGCCGTCAGGCGCACAGTCGGGGCCAGGGTTAGTCCGGTCTCCCCCGGCGGCTGCTCGCCCGGCACCATGTCGCCCCGCGGCGCCGGGCCCTGCTCGACGGCCCCCGGCTGCGGCCGGCGAGCCCCACGGATCGCCGGGCCCATCGTCAAGGTCGGCGATGGTGCGCTGGATCTCGGCCAGCAGCTCGGCCTCCAGCGCGGCTTCCTCATCCTCGTCACCGGGGATCTCGGCCGGATAGTCCGTTCCCTGGTGGCCCGTGGCCTGGCCCCCGGTGCCGCGCTGAGCACCGCCAGGGTGGCCTGCGCCGGGCGGGCCCGCACCGGGCGAGCCGGCTCCGGCCGGGCCGGGCCGCCGGCTGATCATCGGTCGGTGCCCCTAGCCAGCCTTCGCCTGGCTCGCGGGGCCGCTCCGAAGGGGGCGGGTGAACCTCATCAGCCACCTTGGCCTCCATCGTCGCCACACGTCCCATGTGGCCAGCGCGCTAGCTCACACCATCTACCAGAAGACACCGCGGGCCGCCCGTCACATCCGGCCATTGCGGGGCCGGGGCTGACAGACCGGACAGCTGTACGCCGACCGGTTCATGAACGGGTCCCGCCGGACCGGGGTGCCGCAGCGCGGGCAGGGCTAGCCCGGCCCGGCCGTAGACGGCCAGCGCGCGGTCGAAGTACCCGCTCTCCCCGTTGACGTTGACGTACAGGCTGTCGAACGAGGTGCCGCCCACATTCAGCGCCTCGGCGAAGACCTCCTGAACGGCGTCGATGAGCCGGATCACGTCCGGCCCGCGCAGCCGGTCGGCGGCGCGGGCCCAGTGCAGCCGGGCCCGCCACAGCGCCTCGTCGGCGTAGATGTTCCCGACCCCGCTGACCAGGCTCTGGTCGAGCAGCGCCCGCTTGATGCCGCTGCGCCGGGAGCGCAGCCGGGCGGCGAAGGCGGCCCGGTCGAAGGCCGCCTCCAGCGGGTCGGGGGCGATATGCGCGATCACCGACGGCAGCTGCGCCCCGCCCGGGCTGACCAGCAGGTGGCCGAACGTGCGCTGATCGGTGAAGCGCAGGTCAGGGCCGCCGTCGGGGAAGGTGAACCGGACCCGGACGTGCGGGGACAGGGCCCGGTCGGGCTCGCCGACCAGCAGCTGGCCGCTCATGCCCAGGTGGGCCAGGAGGGCGTCCTCGCCGGCCGGCAGCCACAGGTACTTGCCGCGGCGCCGCGGCGCGCCCCAGGCTGCGGCCGCGCAGGACCGCAGCGAAATCGGCCGCCCGGCCACGTGCCGCCGGACGGCCCGCGGGTGCAGCACCTCGACCTCGTCGACGGTGCGCCCGGCGACATGCTCGTCCAGCCCGCGCCGGACGGTCTCGACCTCGGGAAGCTCGGGCACGGAGCTAGCCGTCCCTGGCTGGCTGCCCCGGACGATCCCCCGCCATCGCCTGGTGCCGCCGCGGTGTGCTGGCCGTCCTGGCCGCTCACCGCCCCGTTTGCGGAGCCCGGCCCGGGCTCCGCCGTCTCGTTCCCCGTGCCGGCCGGCCTCGCGCCGCGGCCAGTCCCGCGCGCGGCCAGCCCGGCGCTGATCGCGGTCCAGGCCGCCTCGGCGGCCTGCTGCTCGGCTTCCTTCTTGGACCGGCCCTCGCCCTCGCCGTAGGTCTGGGTGCCGATGCGCACCGTGGCGCGGAACGACTTCTGGTGATCGGGCCCGCTCTCCTCGACGTGATACTCGGGCACGCCGAGAACCTCGGCGGCGGTGAGCTCCTGCAGGGAGGTCTTCCAGTCCAGCCCGGCGCCCAGCCGGGCCGACCGGGCGATCACCGGGTCGAACAGCCGGTGCACCAGGCCGTCGGCGGCGTCCAGGCCCTGGTCCAGGTAGACGGCGCCGATGACCGCCTCCAGGGTGTCGGCGAGGATGGAGGACTTGTCCCGGCCCCCGGTGCCTTCCTCGCCCTTGCCCAGCCGCACGTAGGAGCCGAGCTGCAGGCCGCGGGCCACCCCGGCCAGCGCGCGCATGTTGACCACCGCCGCCCGCAGCTTGGCCAGCTGGCCCTCGGGCAGGTCGGGGTAGGACTGGAACAGCGTGTCGGTGACGATCAGCCCGAGCACGGAGTCGCCGAGGAACTCCAGCCGCTCGTTGGTCGGCAGCCCGCCGTTCTCGTAAGCGAAGGAGCGGTGCATGAGGGCGCGCTCCAGCAGCTCCGCGCCGAGCGGCACCCCGAGGGCAGACAGCAGCTCGGCGACGTCCGCGTCCGGTGCCTGGCCATCAGGCGAAGAGCCACTCACGATCTTCTCCTTCCCCGCGCCGTGCGCGCGCGCGAGTCCCCCGCTGCGAGCGCGTCAGGAAGGAGTGATTACCTGGCGCCGGTTGTACGTGCCGCAGGTCGGGCACGCGGTGTGCGGGAGCTTGCGGCTCGCGGCAGTTCGGGCAGGCCATCAGCTGCGGCAGGGTGGCTCTTCCACTGCGCGCGGCGGGACCGGGTGTTGCTGCGCGACATCTTCCGCTTGGGTACGGCCACTCAGGGCTCCTTCGCTCGTTCCGGCACGGAATCCGTCCGGTGCATGCTTGTTTCCGGTCCGGCCGTCGCGTCCGGTGCCGCCTTGTCGTCGCGCGAGCCAGCACCCGGCTCGCTCACGCGAACGTCCTTCAATGCCGCCCACATCGGGCCGCGCTGCTCGTGCCCGTGACCGGGCGGGGCGTCCGCAAGCCGGACCCCGCACTGCGCGCAGAGCCCCTGGCAGTCATCCGCGCACAGCGGCGACAGCGGCAGCTCCAGCACGAGCGCGTCCCGCAACGCCGGCTCCAGGTCAGCAAGCCAGCGTCCAGGACATAGCCGTCCGGGCCTGCCACTCCCTCCGCCAGCGCGTACAGCTCCTGGAACCGGACCCTCGTCTCCGAGGTGAACGGCTCCAGGCACCGCGCGCACTCGCCGGCCAGCGGTGCCGTCACCGTAGCGGTGACCAGCACGCCCTCGGTCACGCCCTCAAGCTGGACGTCCAGCTCGAGGTCGGCGCCGGCGGGCACGCGCACCATCTCGACGCCCAGATCGGCAGGTGCCGGACTGGTACGCCGCTCGGTGCGCGCCGTCCCCGGTCCGAGGGTCCGGATGTCAAAGACAAGCGGGCCCGCCGGATCGAGGCGCTTCTGGTGCTTGGTTCGCTGATGTGGCATGGCTGACAGCGGTTGTGGCATGGCATTGGCCGCCCAGCTTACCGGCCTGCCTGCGCGAATCCCAACTTGCCGGTAAATCGCGCGGTGGCCGGGCGCCCGCCGGCGGCGGTCTCAGTCGCCGAGCAGCCGGCTGGTGAGCCGCTCAGGACGGGGTCGGGCACCAGCCCGCTCACGTCGCCGCCGTACTTGGCGAATCTCCTTGACCAGGCTCGAGGACAAGAACGCGTACAGCGGGTTGGTGGTCATGAACAGCGTCTCGACCCCGGCCTGGCTGTAGTTCATCTGCGCCATCTGCATCTCGTAGTCGAAGTCGCTGACCGCCCGCAGGCCCTTCACGATCGCCGAGATGTCGTTGGCCCGGCAGAAGTCGACGGTCAGCCCGTCGAACCGGGCCACCCGCACGTTGGGCTGGGCCTTCAGCACCTCGCGGAGCATCTCGACCCGCTCGTCGGCGGTGAACAAGCCGGATCTTGCTGAGGTTGCGCAGCCACCGCCACGATGACCTCGTCAAGACAGCGAGGCGGCCCGGGAGATGATGTCGAGATGCCCGTTGGTCACGGGATCGAACGAGCCTGGACAGACCACACGCCGCACGTCGATTCACGCTCCCGTCTCGCGGCGATCCCCGCATGGCCCCGCGCCTGCGGCGAGACCGTACCAGAGCGTCGCTTCGCCGTAACGGCGGCACCGGTCGCTCTGATAGCCCGGCGGCCAGGCCAGCGGGCCCGACCTGGTGGCGCGCTCGACCGCGACCAGCGCCCCGGCCGCCAGCCAGCCGTGCTGCCGCAGCCCGCCAGCATCCGTTCGATCTCGGCGTCGCCGACGGCGTAAGGCGGGATCGGCGAACACGAAGTCGCGCGGCGGCGCGCCGCCCGGCCCGCGGGCCAGCACCCGCTCCGCCCGGTCGGCAGCCAGCCGCGCGCCGGGCAGGCCGAGGCCGCGATGTTCTCCCATGATCACACGGGCCGCCGGGGTCGGACTCGACCAGCAGCACGTCGGCGGCGCCGCGGGACAGCGACTCCAGGCCGACCGCGCCGGAGCCCGGCGTACAGGTCCAGCACGGCGGCGCCGTCCAGCCCGCCGCGGCAGCGCGGTCACGGTGCGCGAACAGGCCCTCGCGGGCCCGGTCGCTGGTCGGGCGGGTGGACCGCCCGGCCGGGACGGCCAGCCGCCGCCCGCCGGCCAGCCCGGCGATGATCCGGGTCACGCCCGCCGCCCGGAACCGGTCCCGGCCGCCACGGGCGGCCGCGACGCGCTGGGGCGCGCGACCATCACGCCTTCTCCAGGTACTCGGCGCTGCTCGCTTTCCAGCAGCGCGGCCGACGGCGTCGGCCAGCGCCGGGTGGCCGGCCAGCGCCGGGTCGGCGTCGACCAGGTCGGTGGCGGCTCGCGCGGGCCTGCGCCGATCAGGTCCTCGTCGTCGGACCAGCCGCAGCAGCTTCAGGCTGGTCCGGCGGCCGGCCTGGGCGGTGCCGAGCACGTCGCCCTCCCGGCGCTGTTCCAGGTCGATCCGGGACAGCTGGAAGCCGTCGGAGGTGCTGGCCACCGCGTCCAGCCGCTCCCGCGCCGGCGCTGTCCGCCGGAGCCTCGGTGACCAGCAGGCACAGTCCCTCATGGCGGCCCCGGCCGACCCGGCCGCGCAGCTGGTGCAGCTGGGACACGCCGAACCGGTCGGCGTCCATGATCACCATGACGGTGGCGTTGGGCACGTCGACGCCGACCTCGACGACGGTGGTGGTGACCAGGACGTCCAGCTCGCCCTCGGCGAAGGCCAGCATGACCTGGTCCTTCTCCTCCGGGGGCAGCCGGCCGTGCATGACGCCCAGGCGCAGCCCGGCCAGCTCCGCCGTCGCCCAGCTGCGGCGGCCAGGTCGAGGACGGCGATCGGAGCCCGCCGCGGGCCGGCCTCGTCGTCCGGCTCGTCCTGCGCCCAGAAGTCCTCCGTTCGGGCTGGCTCCCGGCGCGGCGCCGCGGCCGGGCCGCCCGGCCTGCCCTCGCCGCCGCCGGCGGCCGGGACGTCGCCGATACGCGGGCAGACGATGTAGGCCTGGCGGCCCCGGCCGACCTCCTCGCGGATCCGCTCCCAGGTCCGGGCCAGGTAGTTCGGCCGCTCGGCGGCGGGCACGACGTGCGTGGCGATGGGCTGCCGCCCGGCGGGCAGCTCGGTGAGCGTGGAGATGTCCAGGTCGCCGAAGACGGTCATGGCGACGGTGCGCGGGATCGGGGTGGCGGTCATGACCAGCAGGTGCGGCCGCCCGTCGCCGGCCTTGTCCCGCAGCGCGTCCCGCTGCTCGACGCCGAACTTGTGCTGCTCGTCGATGACGACCAGCCCGAGGTCGGCGAACTGGACGTTCTCCTCCAGCAGCGCGTGCGTGCCGATGACGATGCCGGCCGCGCCGGAGGCGGCGTCCAGCAGCGCCGTGCGGCGGCTGCGGGCCGCCCAGCGAGCCGGTCAGCAGGGCGACCCGGGTCGCGTGCTCGGCCCCGCCCAGCTGGCCGCCCTGGGCCAGCGGGCCGAGCAGGCTGGTGATCGACCGGTAATGCTGCTGGGCCAGCACCTCGGTCGGGGCCAGCAGCACAGCCTGCCCGGCCGCGTCGACGGCCTGCAGCATGGCCCGCACGGCGATGATCGTCTTGCCGGAGCCGACCTCGCCCTGCAGCAGCCGGTTCATCGGGTGGTCCGCGGGCCAGCTCGTCGGCGATGGTGGCCCCGGCCAGCTGCTGGCCGGCGGTGAGCTCGAACGGCAGCGCGGCGTCGAAGGCGTCCAGCAGCCCGCCCGCGACGCGGGGCCGCGGCTGATCGCCGAGTAGGCGGCGGCCGCGCGGCGGCGCTGGGCCAGCGCGACCTGCAGGATCGAGGGCCTCGTCCCACTTCAGGCGGCTCTGGGACTGGCTGACTTCGCGTCCAGTCGGCCGGCCGGTGGATGCCGCGCAGGGCGTCGGCGTAGCCGATGAGCTCATGCGCGCGCCGGACAGCGGCCGGGAGCGGATCGTCGGGCGCATCGAGCACGTCGAGCGCGATCCGCACGGAGTCGGCGATCTGCCAGGAGGCGAGCTTGCCGGTCGCCGGGTAGATGGGGATCAGCTCGGCGGCGTACTCGGCGGCCCGCGCGTCGGACTCGCCCGCCCCGAGCATCTCGTAGTCGGGATGGGTCAGCTGGCGCTTGCCGCGGAAGCTGGACACCTGGCCGGAGAACAGGCCGCGCAGGCCGGGCTGCAGCTCTTTCTCCCGCCAGGCCTGCGACCGGTTGCCGAAGAAGGTCAGGGTCAGCCGCCCGTGCCCGTCGGTGACGACGGCCTCGAAGATCGAGCCGCGGCGGTTGCGCATCGGGCCGCGTGCCGACCGACGCGACCTCGGCCAGCAC
Source organism: uncultured Actinomycetota bacterium (assembly GCA_963780555.1). Lineage (GTDB taxonomy): Bacteria > Actinomycetota > Actinomycetes > Streptosporangiales > Streptosporangiaceae > DASUBV01. The sequence continues at coordinate 4,778,966 of CAWACD010000002.1, forward strand.
GGTAACGTGCTCGCCCTCGGTCAGCCCGGCCAGGCTGGTCAGCTCCCCGCGCTGGGCATACCGGCGCGGGTAGTGGCCCAGCAGGTCACCGACCGTCTGCAGGCCGAAGGCCTCGTCTAGCCGCTTCGCTGCCTTGTCGCCGATGACCAGGCGGAGCGGATCCCGGATCGTCGCCATCCCTGCTAACCCTGCCTTACTCGACGCCTACGAGCAGCGTCTGGCCCGCAACTGCCCCGGCATGACGCTCGATCTCGGCCGCCGGGCTGACCTCGCGGACGCGGGCGGCAACGAGCTCGGCCAGCCGGGCGCCGCCGCTTCCGCCCGTGAGCAGCGTGACCAGCTCCGCGCCGCCCGCCAGCAGCTCATCGGCCGCGGCGAGGGCGGCACTGGCCGGGCCTGGCTCCGGAGCGGCCCCGGGCCCGGCCGCCGGGTTACAGCTGATGGCGGCGAAGCGCATCCGGCTCGCCGCCCGGCTCATGGCCGCGGCATCAGCCGCGAACCCGGCCTCGGGCTCATGCACGGCGAGCGCCGGCAGCGCCTGGAGCGGCGAGGCCACGGCCACGACCCGGACGTCGATGCCGTCGGCGGCCAGCTCGCGAGCGGCTCCAGCGGCCGCCGCGGCGGTGGACGCGCCGCTGGGCACCACGATGCACTGCCGCGCCCCCGCGGCGGCCTGCCGGATGAGCGCGCTGACCTCGGCGGCGGCCGGGAAAGACGATTCGAAACGAAGTGGGCGTGCGCCGGCCGACTCGGCCAGCGCGGCCATGCCTGGCGTGTCGCAGATGGCCAGGACCTGGTGCCGGGCCGGCGGCGGCGCGCCGAGGTAGGTCACGGTGATCCGCCGCAGTGAGCCCGCCCGCAGCCCGGCCTCGATGGCCGCGCCCGCCTCGGGAACATGCACATGAACGCTCCAGAGCGCCAGCCGGCCCGCCTGAGCGAGGACGGCCGCCTCCTGGACGTCGCTCGCAGCCTCAGCCCGGCTGGCCGTGCTGGGCAGGCTCGGAGTGCTGGCCGGTCCGGGAGCGTCGGCCGGGCCGCCCGCGATGACCAGCGAGTCGCCCATCGAGTCCAGCTGCTCGCGGAGCTGAGCCACCTCGTCCCGGGCGGCCTGCAGCAGGTAGGTCACCTCGTAGCCGTATGACTGGGCGGGCCCGGCGGCAGCCGGCGCCTCAGCCGCCGGCGGCGTCGCCGGCTCGGGCACGTCCAGCGCGGCCAGCTGCGTCCCCGAGATGGCCGCGGCCCAGGCGTCCAGGATCACGCACAGTCCGGCCGCCCCGGCATCCACCACCCCGCTGGCGGCCAGCGCCGCCAGCTGGCCGGTGGTGAGGTCGCGGGCCTGCCGGGCAGCGGCGCCAGCGGCCAGCACGACGACTGCGAGCCGCGCGGCACTCAGCGGAGCAGTCCCGTGCGGAACGACACCGAGCGGGGCAGTTCCGTGCGGAGCAGCCGCGCCAGCAGCCGTGGCGGCAACGGCCATAGCGGCGGCCTGAGCGGCGTCGGCCACGGCCGCGGCAGCGGCCCTGGCCGCGGCGTCCGCGACGGTCAGCACGGTCCCCTCGGCCGGGCGGCTGACCGCCGCCCGGGCCAGCCCGGCCGCGTGCCCGAGCGCCGTGGCCACGACCGCCCCGTCGCATGGCGAGGCCGGCGCGCAGACGTCGGCGAGGCCGCGCAGCAGCTGGCTGACGATGATCCCGGAGTTGCCGCAGGCGCCGAGCATCGCGCCGTCCGCGGCCGCGCGCCAGACCTCTTCCGGCCCGGTGCCGGGCGCCAGCGCGTCCACGGCGTCGGCCGCTGACCGCAGGGTCCGGTACAGGTTGGTACCGGTGTCGGAGTCCGGGACGGGGTAGACGTTCAGCGCGTCAATCGCGGACCTGGCCGAGCCGAGCGCGTCCGCGGCCAGCCGGCACCAGCGGCGGACCACCGCTCCGTCCATCACCTCAGCCGCGACCACACCCGCAGGATAGGCTCCTGCTCTGACGTCCGGCTCGCGCTAACTGGCGCCGGTCGGCTATCCTTCATCGACCGTCCCGGTTTGGCCGGGCCGATGACCTATCTGGCTAACACCCTTTGGAGCGATCCGTGGCTGCCGTCTGCGATGTCTGCGGTAAGGGACCGAGCTTCGGCAACAATGTGTCGTTCTCGCACCGCCGCACCCCGCGTCGCTTTAACCCCAACATTCAGCGCGTGCGCGCGATGGTGGGCAAGACCCCGCGCCACCTGAACGTCTGCACGTCCTGCATCAAGGCAGGCAAGGTCACCCGCTAGGGTCACCCGCGGTCGCTCAGCCCCTGACGGTACCGGACGCCGGGGGCCAGGCCAGATTCTCGCGGTGCTGCCAGCCGTGATCGACGGGCCCGATTCCCTCGCCGAGCGGGAACCCGCCGGCGATCGCCCCGGAAATGTAGTCACGGGCCGACTTGACCGCGGCGGGTACGTCCTCGCCGCGGGCCAGCCACGACGCGATGGCCGAGGCCAGCGTGCAGCCGGTGCCGTGGGTGTGCTGGCTGATGATCCGCGGGCCGGGATAGCGGAAGACGGTGCTCCCGCCGCCCGGTCCCTCGACCAGCAGGTCAACCGGATCGCCTGCCAGGTGGCCGCCCTTGACCAGGACCCAGCGCGGGCCCATTGCGGCGATCTGGCGGGCGGCGCGCAGCATTCCGTCCTCATCGCTGATCTCCTGGCCGGTCAGCAGCTCAGCTTCCAGGAGGTTGGGCGTCACGACGGTGGCCATGGGCAGCAGCCGCTGCCGGACCGCGTCCAGCGTGCCGGCGGACAGCAGGCTGTCGCCGTGCTTGGAGATCGCTACGGGATCCACCACCACCGGCACCCCGGCCTGCGCCAGGCCGTGCCGGGCCAGGCCATCGCAGATCGCCTCGACAATCGCTGCTGAGGCCAGCATCCCGGTCTTGACCGCCTCCGTCCCGATGTCAGCCAGCACCGAGTCCAGCTGCGCGGCAACCGCCTCGGCCGGCAGTTCCCAGTAGCCCTGCACGCCCAGCGAGTTCTGGGCGGTCACCGCGGTCACGACGGTCATCCCGTGCACCCCGAGGGCCAGCATCGTCTTCAGATCGGCCTGAATCCCGGCACCGCCGCCAGAATCGGAGCCGGCGATGGCCAGGACACGGGGCGGAACGATAGCCATACCGTCAACCCTAAGCCGGCCACCCCGGTCGCCGCCGCGCGGCGCCAGCCAGGGTCAGCCCGGCGGCCTGGCTCCTCGCGTCAGCTGGCTCAGCTAGCCGAAGTGGCAGGCGTGCTGGTTGAGTACGCAGCCCACCGGCGTGGCGGGGTCGCCCTCGACCGTGACCAGGAACCGGAGATCCTCGGGATACCCGCCGTCCGCCAGGCCGTTCTGGCCGCTGCTGCCCGGCTCGCCGAAGCCTCCGTCATGTCCGGAGCCCCCGTTCTGGCCCGGCCCGCCCTGCTGGCCCGGCGGGCCCTGATGCCCGTCGCCAGGGCCGGTGTGCTGGAGCGGCTGCAGGATGCTCGCCAGCCCGCCGTCACCGCTGGGTGAGGCGTGCCACAGCGCGCCCCACACCGATGTGACGTGCCGGCCGGGGAACCTGAACCGCAGGTTCCAGCCGTGCTGCGCCTGCTGAGCAGGAATGGTGATGATGGCCGCGAACTCGCCATTGTGCTGCCACACCTCGCGGTAGCCGACCAGCACGCCGGCCGCCGAGGTGGTGCGATGGTGGCGCGAGCGCGAGGGCGGCGTGCTCACCTGCGCGGGCCTGGCCTGCTTCAGCTGCACCTTGGGCCGGGTCGTGGCCAGCGCGCCCGGCTCCTGGCACCGGGTGCCCGCGCACGGGACCATGTTCGGCTTGTAGGTCAGCACCGTGTGCGGCGAGTTCAGGGCCAGGGCCGCGGCAATGACGAAGCCCGCCCCGGCGGCGAACCAGGGCGTCACCAGCATGCCGCGCATGCGTCGCGGCGGACGGCGGGCGGGCCCGGGCCGGGCGGACGGCGGGCCGCCGCGGCCTGGCGCCGGGCCCGGGCGCGGGCCCGCGCCGAGTTGCTGTCGGCCGGCAGTCCGGGGCGGGGCAGCGGGATGACCGGCAGGCTGACCGTCGGCTGCGCGTCCGCCGCGTCAGCGGCCGCAGTTGCCGGGGGCTCCTGAGCATCCTGAGATACCTGCGGGGCCCGCGACAGCTGAGTCACGGGCGAGGCCGGGCCGTCCTGCTCCGATCTGGCCGGGAAGGGCTCACGAGCGGATTCCAGTGCCGTCTTCGCCGCCTCGATCGCAGCATCCATCGGGACGCGGCGGCCGGATCCGTACTCCGGCGGCTGCGCCCTGTGCTTAGGTATGCACTCCTTGCGATGACGAGGCATCACGGGGTTTATATCAAGCTGCCGCCGGATCAGCTAGTGCGAACGACAGACCCGGTCCCGGCGTGCACCGATTAACCCGCCGTGTCAGCTGGAAATGATTCCAGCCACCGGGGCCAGCATGCGGCTGGGAGTCGGCCAGGACGCCCGACCCGGCGTGCACGCGGCCAATCGGGATCCAGCCGTCCGGCGGCGCCGCCCCGGCCGGGAAGGTAGCGACGAGCGCGTGATCCTCGCCGCCCGCCAGCGCCCAGTCCCGCCAGTCTGCGCCGAGCCGCGCGGCGGCCGCCCGCAGCGGCTGCGGTCGCCGGCAGCTGCCGCGGTGTCGATGTCGATGCGCACCCCGCTGGCCGCCGCGACGTGCCCGACGTCCTGGACCAGGCCGTCGCTGACGTCGATCATCGAGGTGGCTCCGTGCCGCGCCGCCTGCGGCCCGGCCGGGTAGGGCGGCTGCGGACGCCGGTGCGCCGCGATCAGCGCGGCCAGGTCCGCCGGCGCCGGCGTCTCGTCCGGCGGGCCGGCCAGGCCCGCCTGCAGGAGCGCCAGGCCCGCCGCCGACCAGCCCAGCCGCCCGCCACCGCCAGCAGGTCGCCGGGCCGCGCCCCGCTGCGGGTGACCGGTGCGACCCCGCCCAGGTCGCCCAGCGCGGTGATGCCGAGCATCACCGTGTCCGCGCCGGTCACATCACCGCCCGCGACCGGCGCCCCGGCTCGCTCGCACTCCGCTATCAGCCCGCGGACCAGGTCCAGCGCCCAGGCCGCCGGCAGGTCACCCGGCGCGGCCAGGCCGACCAGCAGCGCAGTCGGGGTGGCCCCCATCGCCGCCACGTCGGCCAGGTTCTGCGCCGCCGCCTTCACGCCCGATGTCGGCCGGGCCCGACCAGTCCCGGCGGAAGTGCCGGCCTTCGACCAGCAGGTCGGTGGTGGCCACGACCCGGCCGGTCCGGCGCGCTGATGACCGCCGCGTCGTCGCCGACTCCGAGCAGCGGCCGCGGGCTGGCGCGGCAGCAGCTCCCGCAATGGCCGCGATCAGGCCGAACTCGCCTAGCTCCGCGACGGTGATGGCGGCCTCCCGGCGCTCAGCCGACATGTCAGACATCTACCGACAGCGGCAGCCGGCCTGAGACCGGCCTTCCTGCCACGATCGCCCGCGCCGTTGGCCGGGCTCACTACGGTAGCGTTGGCCTTACTCATCCGACCGAGGAGGGCGACATGGTTCAGGCGTACATCCTCGTCCAGACTGAAGTCGGAAAGGCGGCCGACGTCGCCACCAGCATCGCCAAGATCACCGGCGTCATGCAGGCCGACGACGTCACCGGGCCCTACGACGTGATCGTCCGCGCCGAGGCCGACAACGTCGATGATCTCGGCAAGCTGGTCGTGGCGCAGATCCAGGGCGTCAGCCGGCATCACCCGGACTCTGACCTGCCCCATCGTCCACATCTAGCGGCCGGCCTGCCCGGCCGCCTCGGCCAGCACGGCCGTCGTCCGCGGGCCCAGCCCCAGCAGGCGGGCCCGGTCCAGGTCGCCGGGGTGTCGACGTCCTGGCGCAGGCCCCGCAGGCCAGGCAGGTCCAGCTCCGTCGCTCCCGCGGCCGCGGTGCCGGTCCCGCGAGCCGGGCCCGAACAGCGGCCGGAACGCGTACGCCCGGCCCGGCCGCGTACAGGGTCGTCCCGGTGCCCGCCGCGTCGGGCACGAACGCCTCGCCCGCCGCGGCGGCCCGCTCCAGCGCCAGGGCCAGCTCAGCCGGGCGCATGCGCGGGCAGGTCGCCGGCCATGGCCGGCCCGGCCGCGGCCCGGCCACCGGGCGTCGGAGTAGCGGGCGCCGAAGGCCAGCGCCGGGTTCAGGCCCGCGGCGGGCTCGTCGGCGATCACGACGGCCCCCAGGCCGCCCAGCTCGCTCGCGGCCAGCTCGTCATCGGTCACCACGATGACGCCGGCCACTCCCGGCGCGGCCAGCGCGGCCGCCACCGTGTCGGCCACCATGGCCAGCGCCAGGTCAGGCACGGCGCGGCCCGGCCAGGCCGGCGAGGCGCGATTTGGCCTAGAGCAAGTACCTTGACTGGGATCACCAGCGACCAGGCGGCCGCTCCCGGATCAGCCGGCCGGGCGGGATCGGAGGACTCCATGGGTCTGATCTTGCCTCGACACGGCGAGCGGCGAGCGGGGAGACTGGCCCCATGACAAGCCAGAGACCGAGATGACGCCCCGATGAGCGATACCCGCACCAGGGCAAGCAGGCCGACGGCAGCTACTCGGCAAGCCTGGCGCAACTTCACCAAGATCGTCCTGCCGCCGTCCATCCGGCGCCATGATGCGGCTGGACTGGGCGGGCCAGGAGAACGTGCCCGCCAGCGAGGGCATGATCCTGGCCGCCGAACCACCTGTCCTACATGGACATGCTGGCCCTGTCGCTGTTCGTGCACCGGCGCCGGCCGCTACCCGGTGTTCCTGGCCAAGTCCTCGCTGTTCGAGGTGCCGGTGCTGGGCTGGCTCATGCGCAAGCTGGGCCAGCTGCCGGTGTACCGCGGCCAGGTCGACGCCGGGCTGGTGCTGCACGACGCCGAGCGCATCGGCCGGGCGGGCGCGTGCGTGATCTTCTACCCCGAGTCGACCGTCACCCGCGACCCGGACAAGTGGCCGATGGTGGCCAAGACCGGCGTGGCCCGGCTGGCCCTGGGCGCAGAACATCCCGGTGATCCCGGTCGCGCACTGGGGAGCGCAGCGGATCCTGCCCTACGGCAGCCTTCTGCCGCGGGTGCTGCCCCGCAAGACCGTCCAGGTCCTGGCCGGGCCCGCCGGTCGACCTGTCGGAGTTCGCGGGCCAGCCGCTCACCAGCCAGGTGCTCCGCGCCGCCACCGACAAGATCATGACCGACGTGGCCGCGCTGCTCGGCGAGCTGCGCGACGAGGTGCCGCCGGCCAAGCCCTACCACCCGGCCGTTGCCCGCCGTAAGTTCCGCCAGGACATGCGCGCGCTCTCCGAGGCCAGCAGCGAGACGGAGTCGCCCGCCGACTCCGCGACCCCGGGCGCCGACTCGCTCGTGAAAGCGGCGGTGATGGGCGCCGGCTCCTGGGGAACGACCTTCGCCCAGGTGCTCTGCGACGCGGGAACGCCGACCACGATCTGGTGCCGGCGGCCCGAGCTGGCCGAGGCCATCAACGGCCGCCCACCAGAACCCCGGCTACCTGCCGGGCATCGCGCTCCCGCCCGGCTCTGACCGCCACGACCGACCCGGCGCGAGGCCCTGGCCGGCGCCGACCTGGTCGTGCTGGCGGTGCCCGCGCAGATCGCTGCGGGCCAACCTGGCCAGCTGGGACGGCCTGCTGCCCGCCGGGGCGCTGCTGGTCAGCCTGATGAAGGGCATCGAGCTGGGCAGCTGCGACCGGATGAGCCGAGGTAATCGCGCAGGCCGCGCGGCGCGCCTGACAGCCGGATCGCGGTCGTCTCCGGGCCCAACCTGGCCCTGGAGATCGCCCGCCGCCAGCACTCAGCCACGGTCGTGGCGTGCTCCGACGAGGCGACCGCCCAGCAGCTGCAGAAGGCGTGCCACACCAGCTACTTCCGCCCGTACACCAACCCCGACGTGATCGGCTGCGAGCTCGGCGGCGCGGTCAAGAACGTGATCGCGCTGGCCGTCGGCATCGCGGTCGGCATGGGCCTGGGCGACAACACGCAGGCCATGCTGATCACTCGCGGGCTGGCCGAGATCAGCCGCCTCGGCGCGGCGCTCGGCGCCGAGCAGCACACCTTCGCGGGCCTGGCCGGGCTGGGCGACCTGGTCGCCTCGCTGCAGCTCTCCGCTGGCGCGCAACCGGGCGTTCGGCGAGCAGCTCGGGCCGCGGCATGCCGCTGGCCGAGGTGATCGCCGGGACGACGCAGACCGTCGAGGGCGTGAAGTCGGCTCGCCGTCGGTTCTGCGAGCTGGCCCGGCGGCTCGGCGTGGAGATGCCGATCACCGAGGTCATCGCGGCCGTCCTGCAGGACGGCCTGGCGAGTCGGCGAGGCCGCGCTGCTGCTGGCCAGCCGGTCGGCCAAGCCCGAGCGTTATGGCGTCTGAGCGCCGCCCGCCAGCCCCGCGCATGCTGCCCCTGAATCCGGGCACAGACCGGGGCGCGGGCAGACAGCAAGCTGGACGAGGTAGCAGCGGTAGTGGGAGGTCTCACGTGAGCGAGCCGGAGGCGAGCGGGCAGGCGCCGCAGAGCGCAAGATCAGGGTCGCGGTCGTGTTCGGGGGCAAGGGGCCCGAGCACGCCGTGTCCTGCATGGGCGGCGGCAACATGCTCGCGTCCATCGACCGCAGCAAGTACGACGTCGTCCCCGTCGGCATCACCCGCGAGGGCAGCTGGGTGCAGGTCGCCGACGAGCCCGCCCGGCTGGCCGTCACCGGCGGCGAGCTGCCCTCCGTCGAGGCCGTCGCCGAGCCTGGCGGCGCGGTGGTGCCGTCGGGGCCGGGTCCGGTCGTGGTGGCCAGCGCGCCCGGCCAGATCCCGCACCTGCTCGGCGAGGTCGACGTGGTGCTGCCGGTGCTGCACGGCCCGTTCGGCGAGGACGGGACCCTGCAGGGCCTGCTGGAGATGGCCGGGGTGCCCTACGTCGGCGCCGGCGTGCTGTCCAGCGCGGTCAGCATGGACAAGGAGTACATGAAGCTGATCTTCAAGGCCAAGGGCCTGCCGGTCGGCCGGTACGTGGTGCTGCGCGAGCGGGACTGGCCGGGCCGTGATCAGGCGGCGCTGGAGCGGGCCGCGGACGTCACCGAGCACCCGGAGCGCAAGCGGATCCTCGGCGAGATCGCCGACCTCGGCTGGCCGCTGTTCGTCAAGCCGGCCAGGGGCGGCTCCAGCATCGGCACGTCCAAGGCGCCACGACCCGACCAGCTGCGCGACGCGATCGTGACGGCCCGCCAGTTCGACCCGAAGGTGCTGATCGAGTCCGCGGTCGACGGCGCGAGGTCGAGGTGTCGGTGCTGGAGGGCGTGGACGGCGCGCCGCCGGACACCAGCCTGCCCGGCCAGCTGCTGATCGACGGCGGCGAGGAGTTCTGGGACTTCGAGGCCAAGTACCTCGACCGGCGAGCGGGATGGCGATCCCGGCGCCGATCCCCGATGCGGCCGCCAGCGAGATCCGCCGGCTCGCCGCCGCTGCTTTCGACGCGGTGTAGCTGCGAGGGCCTGGCCCGGGTGGACTTCTTCTACACGCAGCGACGGGCAGATCCTGATCAACGAGATCAACACGATTCCCGGCCTGTCGCCCGCGTCGTACTTCCAGAAGATGTGGGAGGCCACCGGCCTGCCGTTCCCGCAGCTCATCGACCGGCTGCTGCAGACTGCGCTGCGCAAGGGCACCGGGCTGCGGTAGCGCCGGGCCAGCGGCCAGGACCCCGCCAGCACGCTAAGGCCCCGGCCTCCAGTCGTGCTGCCCGGTCGGCAGCACGGCCCGGCGGCCGGGGCCCGCGCCTGTGCTGATGCTGGTGCTGGCGCGCGTGGTTACTTGCGCGCCGCAACCTTCTTGTCGCCGTTGACCATCGCCTTGAAGTCGGCGCCGGCCCGGAACTTGGGCACCGAGGTCTTGGGCACCTTGATGGCCGCCCCGGTGGCCGGGTTACGCGCGGTGCGGGCCGGCCGGACAGACTTCTCGAATACGCCGAAGCCGGTGATAGCGACTTTATCGCCCTTGGCGACCGCCGCCTGGATGGTGTCGAGAACCGCGTTAACCGCCTCAGTCGCGGTCTTCTTGTCGCCCATCCGGCCAGAGATCGCGTCGATCAGGTCACGCTTGTTCATTTCTCACTCCTGCGGGTCCCCCAACGGGAGGTCGCGCGGACAGGGAATCCGGCACTCGCGACCTCTGATGTGCCTGAAATTAAGCGATCGAGCGCCGTGCACACAAATACCAAGCAGGAAATTACCGGCGTGTCGAAGCACCATCTACGGGCTGAGCGAGGCCCGCACCGGGCTCCCCGTTATGCGCATGACTTAATTATTAGCTCATTAATATCAGTGATTTTCCGGCTATCGCAGCATTCAGCGCGGCCAGGAACCCGTCCAGCCGCCGGCCGGAGCCTGCCGGGTCGCGCCGGGCGCCTTGGCCGCGTCGCAGACGGCGATGAGGTGGCGCTGCAGCCGGTCCGGATGTCCGCGGGCAGGTCTGGCGGCGAGCCGGGCCTGCGCGGCAGCGCCGCTGCCAGGTCGCGGCTCCGCCGCCGCGGGCCGCCCGCCCTGCCTGCACGTTCGCGCCTAACCGGCCCGGCGTCGGCGCCGGGCCGCGGTCGCCTCGCTGCGGCCCGGCCGCCTGCGCGCTGCCCCACCATGATGCGCGGCCGCTTCGGGCACTGCGCCCGGGACCCGGTACCGGTAGCATCGCCGTAGCGGACCGCGGCCGGTCCGGACGGCCGCGCCGCTGCCACCCGGACACCCGAGCGAGGTCTGTCCATGAAGGTAGCCGTGGTCAGGGAGACTGCGCCCGGCGAGCGGCGCGTCGCCCTGGTGCCAGAGGCCGTCGTCAAGCTGCGCGCCGCCGGGTTCGAGGTCCTGCTGGAGTCCGGCGCGGGTGACGGCGCGTGGCTGACCGACGACAGCTTCGCCGAGGCCGGCGCCAGCATCTCGGGCCGCTCCGAGGCGCTGGCCGACGCCGACGCCGTGCTGATGGTGGGCCGCCCGACGAGCCGACCGTCGGCGCACTGCACCGCGGGCCAGGTGCTGCTCGGGCTGCTCGCGCCGCTGACCGACCCGGACCTGGCCGCCGCGGCTGGCCGCGGCCGGGGTGACCGCGGTGAGCATGGACATGATCCCGCGCACCCTGCCCCGCGCCCAGCCGATGGACGCGCTGACGCTCGCAGGCCAACATCGCCGGCTACAAGGCGGCGCTGATCGGCGCGGCCGCGTTCGGCCGGTTCTTCCCGCTGCTGATCACGGCGGCCGGCACGGCGCGGCCCGCCGGGTGCTGGTGCTGGGCACCGGCGTCGCCGGGCTGCAGGCGATCGGCACGGCCCGGCGGCTCGGCGCCGTGGTCAGCGCCTACGACGTCCGCCCGGAGACGCGGACCGAGGTCGAGTCGCTGGGCGGCACGTTCATCGAGCTGACCTCCGTCGGGTCCGGCGCTCGGCACCGGCGGCTACGCCCGCGGCGCTGACGAAGACGAGCGGCAGGCCCAGCAGGACGAGCTCGCGGGCCACATCGCCGCGCACGACGTGCGTCATCACGACCGCGCAGGTGCCGGGACGGCGGCCGCCGCTGCTCGATCACCGAGGACGCGCTGAAGGGCGATGTCCGCCGGCTCGGTGATCGTGGACATGGGCGCCAGCGACCTCGGCGGCAACGTCGCCGGCTCCGCAGCCTGGCGAGACGATCGTGACCGGGAACGGCGTCACGGTCATCGGCGCGGCCAGCCTGCCGTCCACGATGCCGACCGCCGCCTCGGCGATGTACGCGCGGAACGTCAGCTCGCTGCTGCAGTACCTGGTCAAGGACGGCGCGCTGGCCATCGACCGGGAGGACGACCTGCAGGCGGGCGTGCTGATCACCCACGACGGCCAGGTCGTGCATCCTGCGCTGACCGCGCCGGCACCCGAACGGTTCCGCCGCGGGGAACACCACCGGCGGGCCCGGCGCACCCGCCGCGGCGAGCGCGCCTGCCGCGCCCGAAGGTTCGGCCGAGCCCGCTGGAGGTAGCGCCGATGACGACGGCCCTGCTCACTGACCTGACCATCTTCGTGCTCAGCCTCTGGGTGGGCTTCGAGGTGATCAGCAAGGTGCCTGCCACCTTGCACACGCCGCTGATGTCGGCGGCCAACTCGATCCACGGGATCGTGCTGGCCGGGGCGATGCTCATCGCCGTGACCGCCAACAACGCGGTCGGCTACGTGATCGCGTTCGTCGCCGCGGCGTTCGCGGCCATGAACGTGGTCGGCGGCTACGTGGTGACCGGCCGGATGCTGAAGATGTTCAAGCGGCGGCCCACCACGCCGCCCCCGGAACGGGCCAGGCGGCGGCGTCCGCCCGCTCCTCCTCAGCGGTCGAGCGGCAACGGCAGCGGGCGGCACGGCGTGAGCGCCTTCGCCTGGATCACCCAGCTGCTGTACGTGCTGTCCGCGTCGTGCTTCGTGCTGGGCCTGCACCTGATGAACAACCCGGCCACCGCGCGCCGCGGCAACCAGGTCTCCACCGCGGGCATGGCCACCGCCATCGCCGTCACCCTGGCCATCGTCATCCACTCCGGCGCCATCACCGCGACCGGCTGGGCCGTGATGATCGCCGGGGCGCTGGTCGGCTCGGGCATCGGCCTGTACTCGGCCCGGACCGTGCAGATGACCGCCATGCCGCAGCTGGTCAGCGTGTTCAACGCGGTCGGCGGCGGCGCGGCGGCGCTGGTCGGCCATCCACGACTACATCCGGCTGACCGACGCCGGAGTCGGCGTGGGACCGCCACCACGGTCACCACCCTGCTCGACGTGATCATCGGGTCGGTGACGTTCTCCGGGTCGATCATCGCGGCCGGCAAGCTGCAGGGCGTGATCACCTCGGCGCCGGTCACCTTCCCCGGCGCCCGCGTCGTCAACCTGCTGCTGGCCGTCGTGGCGCTCGGCACCGGCGGCTACCTGATCGCCACGCACCAGCCTGCCGGCCTGCTCGTGGTGATCATCGCCGCGCTCGCGTTCGGCGTCTCGATGGTCATGCCGATCGGCGGCGCCGACATGCCGGTCGTCATCTCGCTGCTGAACGCCTTCACCGGCACCGCCGTGGCCATGGCCGGCTTCGTCATCGGCAACTGGGCGCTGATCATCGCCGGTGCCCTGGTCGGCGCATCCGGCGGCATCCTGACCAAGCTGATGGCCGACGCCATGAACCGGTCCATCCGCAACATCATCGTCGGCGGCTTCGGCACCGGCGATGCCGCTGTCGCGCTGGCAGGCGGCTCCGGCTCAATCCAGTCCGTCGCCGCCGACGACGCCGCCATCCAGCTGGCCTACGCGTCCAAGGTGATCATCGTGCCGGGCTACGGCCTGGCCGCCGCGCAGGCCCAGCACGAGGTCGCCGCGCTCGCCGACATCGCTGGAGTCCCGCGGCGTGGACGTCAGCTACGCCATCCACCCCGTCGCCGGCCGGATGCCCGGCCACATGAACGTGCTGCTCGCCGAGGCCAACGTGCCCTACCCGCAGCTCAAGGAGATGGACGACATCAACCCGGAGTTCGCCCGGACCGACGTCGCCCTGGTCATCGGCGCCAACGACGTCACCAACCCGGCCGCGCGCCGCGCGGGAACGGCGATCTCGGGCATGCCGATCCTCGACGTGGACCAGGCCAAGAGCATCATCGTCATCAAGCGCTCCATGGGCCACGGGTACGCAGGCATCGACAACGAGCTGTACACCGACCCGAAGACCAGCATGTACTTCGCCGACGCCAAGACCGCGCTGGCTGATCTGACCAGCGCCGTCAAGACCCTCGTCGGCTAGCAGCGGCATACGGGTGCGGGGCTGGCCCGGTCCCGCCTCGATGCGGCTTCGCGGCATCGCGACGGAACTGACACAATCTGCGCGGCTTCGGTGCGTTATCGTCGTTTCGTGCCAACCAGGCCTGCCCGCCGGAGAAGCCGGTGACCGCCGACCGAGTCCGGCCTGCCGACCGAGCCGACCTCGACGGCCGAGCCGACCTCGACGGCCCCGACCGGCCGGGCACGCCCGATGACCTGCGCCGCCGCTTAGACCGACTCCCCCCGGCCACCCGTCATCCCCCCACGAAGCCGACGCCCCGCGCCGGTTACGCGACCTGGACGACGAGTACGACCCAGGCGACAGCCCTCAAGTCAATGAGTCTCAGCGGTATACGGACGCGGAATGGGTCGACCACAAGGCCGACCTCCGCGATGGTCTCCGCGAGGCCGACGACTCTGAGCTTGACTCCAAGTTTCAGCACACTACTGATCCCGATCAAGAACAGTGGACGGCCGAACGCGATCGCATCCACGGCGAGATCGTTGGCGATCTGTACGAGGAGGCCAGCCAGGTTCCGTGCGACCGGCTTTCCATCATCGCGGGCGGCCTGCCCGGCTCGGGAAAGTCCACCATCCTCAGCACTCTTGCTGGCATTGACCTCTCGAAGTACCTCATGATCAACCCCGACATCGCCAAAGAGAAGCTTGCGGAGAGAGGGCTCATCCCGCGACTGCCAGGGATGTCTCCCATGGAGGCCTCCGATCTCGTCCACGAGGAGTCCTCAGTTATCGCGAAACAGCTCGCGCACAAAGCCATCCAGGACGGCAAGAACATCATCTGGGATATCACTATGTCCAAGCAGGACACCACTGAGGAGAGGATCGATGCCCTGCGGGATGCCGGTTACCGCGTCGACGGAATCTTTATCGATGTCCCAGTTGATGTCAGCGTCCGTCGCGCGGATGCGCGACATCGTGACGGAGAAGACCTGTACCGAGCCGGCCAAGGGCTGGGAGGCCGATACGTCCCGCCCGAAGTAATACTCGCCCAAGCGGACCCCGACTGGGGAAGCGGGAACAGGAAGAACTTCGAGTCGGTCAATCGCTGCCTCGACCACTGGGCGCGCTACGACAACTCTGTTGATCACCGAGCTGCCGAGCTCATCGAGACCTACCCGCATACTGATGGCGATCCCCGAGGAGACACCGGATGAGCGAGGTCACTGACCTAATCAGCGCGCTCCGCGACGGCACGATGACCCTGGAGCAGGTCGCGCAGCGATTCCGCGAGCGAAGCTGGCCTCGTCGCCCACACTCGCGTCCGTCGACTTTCCTTGAACGCGCTGCCGCCACGCAGGAGGACTCTGACACGTATAGGCCGGGGTCGTTCGACGATGTTGCGGCAGCACATCATGACGGCAGGCTCTCTGACGAGGAGTACTCAGTGCTCTCCGAGGCCGTAGCACTCTCAAAGAGAGCTGAGGATGAGCGGCGGGGCGCTGGGGCGGCCGAGTCGGAATGAGGACTGGGGTACCTGACCGGGCCGCAGCGGACTGGTCGGACGGGGCAGAACGGATCCGGCCTGACACGCCTCGCAGCAACGACCGCAGCACCGACGACTTAGCCCGGCGCCTGGAGTCACTGCCCGACGGCCATCCGTCCTCGCCCTACGACGCCAACGGCACCCGCCGCGACTCCCCCACTCGCCTACGCGACCTCGACACCGACCCAGACCCCGGCGACGACGCCCAGCCCGACAAGCCCCGCCCCTACACCGACGCCGAATGGGCCGACCACCGAGCCGAAGTCCCAGCGCGACTCGAAACGGCTCGCGAGGACGGCCTTGAAAGCGTCGACCAGTTCGGGCTAGACGACGACGGCGAGGTGTGGACATCTAGCCGCCGCGAGGTACACGCAGCCATCATCGAGGAGCTCTACACGCGAGCAGCAGATGTCCCCTGTGAGCACAAGGCGATCATCGCTGGCGGCCTGGCAGGTGCTGGGAAGACAACGGTGCTGGCCGACCATGCGGGCATTGATCGTTCCCAGTACCTCACCGTCAACCCCGACGACATCAAGGTTGAGCTCGGCAAACGGGACCTGATTCCGAAGGTCGAGGGCCTCTCTCCGATGGAGGCCTCAGATCTGGTCCACCTAGAGTCGTCGCACATTGCGAAGCAACTCGCGCTCCGGGCCAGGGCAGACGGGAAGAATCTGATCTGGGACATCACCATGGCCTCCCCGGAGGGGACTGAGAAGCGCATTAGCGACCTGCGCGCTGATGGGTACACCTCCGTCAGCGGCATCTTCGTAGACATCCCCATCGACGTGAGTCTGGCTCGTGCCGACGCCCGCCATCGCGAGGGCGAAGATGACTACCGGCTGGGCAAAGGCTTAGGTGGCCGGTACGTACCGCAGGACTTCATCACCAGCCAGGCCGACGCGGATTGGGGCAGCCAGAACCGGCGAACCTTCGAGGCGGTCAAGCCCCGGCTCGACCAATGGGCTCTGTTCGACAATGGCGTAGACGGCCGTGACCCGGTTCGAATTGCTGAAGAGCCTTCACCACGACAGCCCTCGGGAGGCAGCGACATGACCAGCGAGGTCACCGAACTAATGAGCGCCCTGCGGGATGGCACCATGAGTCTCAACGAGGTGGCCCAGCGATTCCGCGCTCGCACTTGGCCGCGCCGTGCCAGACCTCGGCCCACTTCCTACCTTGAATTGGCTGCGCAGGCTCAAGAAGATCCGGAGCCCGACATCCCAGGTTCCTTTGACGAGGTAACTGCTGCGCTCTACCGAGGCGAGATCTCCGATGACGACTACGAGGTGCTGGCGCAGGCTATGGCGGCTTCCAAGCGGGCTGAGGATGGGCGGCGGGGTGCTGGGGCGGCCGGGCCGGAATGAGAACTGGGTACCTGACCGGGCAACTGAGGCGAAGCGGGCTGAGGATCGGCGACGGGGGCAGGAAGCCGCTGGGTCTGAGTGACTGGCGGGGTCATTGAGGCAGCTGCGGGCAGTCCGTGACTCGTCGCTGGCCTTGATCACGTTAGCGCGGGGATTTTGAGGGGTTATAGCCCCTGAAAGTCCCCACGACAATTCGAGGTGGCCCCGTAGCCCGGTGGCCCGCAGGGCGAGGCGCCCCAGCGCCAGAGCGCCGAGGGCCGCCAGGATCGGTGGGTACCGACGCACTAGCGTTGCCAGGGTCAGCTCAGGACTGATCCAGGAGGGCAGGCGAGAGTGAGCACTGTCGAGGCGAACGTGGAGATCGCGCAGGACGCCGTGCTGGCTCGCGGAGCTGAGCTCACGGCCGCGCGCGAGGCGCAGGTCGGCGGCATGACCGTGCGCCGGCTGCTGCCGCTGCGAATGCGGCGCAGTGTCGGGGCGTGGTGCTTCGTCGATCACTACGGGCCCCAGTCGGTCGACGGGGTGGCGGGCATGCAGGTTCCGCCGCATCCGCACATCGGCCTGCAGACGGTGACCTGGCTGCTGACCGGGAACGTGCTGCACCGCGACAGCCTGGGCAGCGAGCAGATGATCCGGCCCGGGCAGCTCAACCTGATGACGGCCGGCCGGGGCATCGCGCATGCCGAGGAGTCACCGGCCGAGCATGACCCGTTCCTGCATGGCGTGCAGCTGTGGGTGGCGCTGCCGGACGCCGACCGGCACGTGGCCCCGGCCTTCGAGCACCATTCCGACCTGCCTGGTACCGCGCTGGGCGGCTTCGCTGTCACGGTGTTCATGGGCGAGCTGGCCGGCCAGCGGTCCCCCGCGACGGCTTTCTCGCCCGTCGTCGGCGCGGAACTGGCGGCGATCGGCCCCTCCCGCACCGACCTGCCGCTGCATCCGGACTTCGAGCACGTCATCTTCGTCGCGGCCGGATCGGCCCAGGTCGACGGGACCACGATGCAGCCGGGCCAGCTGCTCTACCTGCGCACCAGCCGGGAGCGCGTCGCCGTCACGGCCGCCAATGGCAGCCGGCTGTTCCTGCTCGGCGGGGTGCCGCTGGGCGAGCCGCTGATGATGTGGTGGAACTTCGTCGCCCGCACGCCCGAGGAGATCACCGCCGCGACCGCCGACTGGTCGGCGGGCCGGTTCGGGGACGTCGGCGGCTATCAGGGCGAGCCGCTGGCCGCTCCCCCGCTGGACGCCACCCGGCTCCGCCGCCCGCGCTCCTAGCCAGGCCCTGACCGAGACCGCCGAGCCGGGAGCCAGGCCACCAGGCCGCGAACCAGCCGGGGGCGGAGCAGAAATACCCGGCCGACCTGAGTATCCGGGCTCAGGCGCGGGCGGCCCGCGCGGCCCATGCTGGCGGCATGGAACCGGGAAATGAGCGCTGGCACCGGCCGCGCCGGTCGGGAATCGAGATCTTCGGCATGGTGGCCGCCGTCGTGCTCACCATCGGCGGGCTGGTCTTCATCGGCGCGATCGTGATCTTGTACGTGGGACTCAGCCGTTACGGGAGTAACAAGTGATCGCCAGGATCCGGCTCGTCGTGCTGCTGGCCCGGCCCGCCGTCATCGCCCTGCTGGCATTTTTCGCCGTAACGGGGCTGGCTCAGGCCGGCCAGCCCGGCAGCGTACTCAGCCTCGGCCGGGTCCTGGCGGTCGTGATCGGTTTCCTGCTGTTCTCGGTTGCCTGCAACGACCTGGCTGATGAGGCCATCGACCGGGTCAACCTGCCGGGCCGGCGGCCGCTCAGCGCCGGCGTGGTGAGCCGGCGCGAGTTCACCGTCATCGGCCTGGTCGCGGGCGCCGTCGCGCTGGCCGCGAGCGTCACGCTGGGCTGGCCCGGGGTACTCGTCACGGCGGCCGGAATGCTGATCAGCGCCGCCTACTCCCTGCGCCCGGTCCGGCTGGCCGATCGCGGCGCGCTCGCCTCGCTGCTGCTCCCGGCCTGCTATGTGGCGGTGCCCTACCTGCTGGGCCTGATCGCCGGCGGCCAGGCGGAGAGCCGGCCCGGCAGCCTGGTCCGGCCTGCCGACCTGGCTCTGCTGGGCGGGCTGTACCTGGGATTCACCGGCCGGATCCTGCTCAAGGACTTCCGCGACGTGCGCGGCGACGCGCTGTTCGGCAAGCGGACCTTCCTGGTCCGCCGCGGGCGCGGCCCGACGTGCGCGGTCAGCGCCTGCTTCTGGACCGCCGGAACCTGCCTGATCCTGCTCACCGTCCGGCACCTGACCCCGGCCCTGCTGGTCGCCGAGGCCGCCTGCAACGCAGCGGCGCTCGGCCTGCTGCACTACCTCGCCCGCGACCGGGGGCCGCGCCGTGACGAGCTGCTGATCTCGGCGATCGCGATCGTCGGCCGCGGCATGATCGTCATCCTCGCGGCCCACCTGTCGATGACCGACGCCGGCTGGTCCGTGCTGCGCGCCAGCCTCGTGATCGCTGCCCTGACCGTGCTCACGGCCGGCCTGGTGGACTCCATGCTCCGGCACGGCCCCGCTGCGCGGCTGACGCTGACCGACGGCACGTGGGCCTGGCTCGCCGCCGGGACCCGGGAAGCGAGCCAGGCCCAGGGGCAGCCCCCGGCGCAGGCCGCCGCCGGCGCGCTGGCGGCCGCCGCAGCCCACCCTGCTCCAGCAGCTAGCCGCCCGGAAAATGACCGGCCGGAAATGACCGTGCTGCGCGTAACCTCACGTTCATGACGGAGCGGATGTGGCGGGTGACTGCGCTGTTCCGCGTGGTCACCCTGGTCTACGCCGCCGTCCTGATCCTGCACGATGAGGCCAGCTTCGCGCACCCGGCCGGCGGCCTGGCCGCGCTCGGGGTGATGATCGGCTGGACGGTGGTCACCATCGCCGCCTACTCCCGGCCCGGCGGCCGCACCCGCTGGATGATCGCCGCAGACGTGGCGGTGGCGGTGGCCCTGGTCCTCAGCACGCGCTGGATCGACAGCCCGGAACGGATCAGTCTCGGGATGCCGACGATCCCGTCGTTCTGGGCCGCATCGCCGGTGCTGGCCTGCGCCGTGGCGGGCGGGCCGTGGGCGGGCCTGGCCGGCGCGGTGGCGGTCGCCGCGGCTGACCTGGCCGAGCGGCCGCAGCTGTCCCTGGAGAACCCGTTCAGCAACATCGTCCTGCTGCTGATCGCCGGCGGCATCGGCGGCTACATCGTCCGGCTCGGCGTGCAGGCTGAGCAGGCCGTGGCCCGGGTCGCCCGGACCGAGGCGGCCATCGCCGAGCGCGACCGGCTCGCGCGCAGCATCCATGACTCGGTGCTCCAGGTGCTGACCCTGGTCAGCAGCCGCGGCCGGGCCCTTGGCGGGGAGGCGGCCGAGCTCGGCGCCCTGGCGGCAGAGCAGGAGTCAGCGCTGCGACGGCTGGTGACCAGCAGCGCCGCCGCGGTTCCGGCCGCGGTCGCGGGCAGCAGCGGGACCTGGCCGGCCGCTGCCGGAGCGGATCCGGATGCGGGGCCGGCGACCTGCGGGAGGTCATCGGGCAGCTCGGCGACTCGCGCGTCACCGTGTCCTGCCCGGCGACCGCCGTGCTGCTGCCGGCGTCGGCGACGGCTGCTCTCACCGGCGCGACGGCCGCTGCGCTGGACAACGTGCGGCGGCATGCCGGGCCGGATGCGCTCGCCTGGGTCCTGGTCGAGGACGAGGGCCAGGTGGTGCGGGTCAGCATCCGGGACGACGGCCCTGGCTTCGCGGACGGCCGGCTGGTCCAGGCTGCTGCGGCGGGCCGTCTCGGTGTCTCGCAGTCGATTATCGGGCGGATCCGCGAGGCTGGCGGCACGGCGCACGTGACGTCGGCACCCGGCGCGGGGACGGAGGTGGACCTTGTCGTCCCCCGGACCTGACCGGCCCGGCCCGGGCGGACCGGTCCGCGTGCTGGTCGTGGATGACCATCCGATCTGGCGCAACGCGGCGGCCAGGGACCTGGCTGAGGCAGGCTTCGACGTGGTCGGCACGGCCGGCGATGGCGCTCAGGCGCTGCGCGTGGCGGCGGCGACGCGGCCCCGGGTGGTGCTGCTCGACCTGCACCTGCCCGACCTGCCCGGCGCTGACGTCATCCGCGGGCTGCTGTCGGCCGACGCCGGGATCCGGGTGCTGATGCTGTCGGCCAGCGGCGAACAGCAGGATGTGCTGGACGCGGTGACGGCCGGCGCCTGCGGCTACCTGCTGAAGTCCGCGCAGCTGACCGAGCTGATCGCCGGAGTCCGCGCCACGGCGGCCGGCGCAGGCCGTGTTCACGCCGGGCCTGGCCGGGCTGGTCCTGGGCGAGTACCGCCGGCTGGCCCGGGCACCGGCCCGGCCGCAGGATCCCGGCCCGCCCGTTCCGCGCCTCGCGCCGGGGCCGCCGCCGCCCCGGTGCTGACGGACCGGGAGACCGAGATACTCCGGCTGGTGGCCAAGGGCCTGACCTACCCGCAGATCGCTGCCCGGCTGACGCTGTCCACCCGCACGGTCCAGAACCACGTCCAGAACACGCTGAGCAAGCTGCAGCTGCACAACAAGGCCCAGCTGGTCCGCTACGCGCTCGAGCAGGGCGTCGACTAGCCGCGTCCGGCCCCGGCCCATGCCGCCTGACCTGCATGATCACCGAACTGCGGGCAAGCCAGGCCAAACCGGGCGCCGACGTTGAAGTACCCGGCCCAGGGGTATGGACATCAGAAGGAATTATGTCCTATTAATTAGATCGGGAAAGAATCCTAACCTCCCCAGAGATCTAGGGAGTACCAGCCGTGGCCATGCCGGACTTCTTCATCGCGGGTGTCCCCAAGGCCGGGACCACCGCCCTGCACGCTGCCCTCGCCCAGCATCCCGCCCTGTTCATGTCGGCCGTCAAGGAACCGAAGTTCTTCCTGACCGACGGCCCGCCGCCCGCCCAGGGCGGCCCCGGCGACGCCAAGACCTACCGCGAGCATGTCTGGCGGCGGGCGGACTACGAGGCGCTCTTCGAGCCGGCCTCGGCCGGGCAGCTGCGCGGGCGAGTCGACGCCGTTCTACCTGTACAACCGGGACGCCCAGCGGCGGATCCGCGAGCAGATTCCCGGCGCGCGAGCTGATCGTGGTGCTGCGCGACCCGGTCGAGCGCGCGCACTCGAACTGGACCCACCTGTGGTCGGCCGGGCTGGACCCGGTCGATGACTTCGTCCTGGCCTGCGCTGAGGAGCAGCGGCGTATCGCGGCGGGCTGGGCCGACTTCTGGCACTACACCGCCCTGGGCCGGTACGGCGAGCAGCTGCGAGCACCTGTACGAGGTGTTCCCGCGCGAGCAGGTGCTGGTCTTCCGCTACCGGGCGCTGATCGAGAACCCGGCGGCGGCGCTAGACCGGGTCTGCGCCTTCCTCGGGCGTGCCGCAGGGCGTGCTGACCGAGATGCCGCGGGAGAACGTGACCGCGCACCCGGACCCGACGCTGCGGCACCGCGCGGTGGCGCGGGCGCTGCGGGCGGGCCACGCCGTCACGGCCGCGCTGCCGGGGCAGGCCGGGACGGGCCTGATCGACCACCTGGAGCGGATCCTGCAGCAGGACGCGGCGCCGCGGCGGCCGCTGACCTGGCAGGAGCGGCAGGCCGTGCTGCCCTGCTTCGAGGAGGACATCCGGCTGCTGGAGTCGGTTACGGGCGAGGACTTCAGCGACTGGCGGGCACCCCGCGGCGACTCCGGCGGGCTGGTCGGCGCCCGGCCCAGCGGGCAGCGCCAGGCCAGGAACGGGCGCCCGCGCTCGTACTGAACAGCGGCGGCCCGGCAGCATAAAGGCCGCCGTCCCAGCCACGACGACGGGGCGCTCAGGCAGCGCAGCTCGGTGCGCAGCTCGTGGGAGCCGTCGGCGCGGGTCAGCTCGTAGTACAGCCGCTCGCGGCCGTCGCCGAGATCGACGATGCTGACGTAACGCAGCCCGCGGGCACCCTCGGCCGACTCGGCGACGGGCTCCTGGCCGACCGCCGTCAGCGCGGCGGGCCCTGGCCCCATGGCCAGCCCGGTGCGCTCCTCGTAGTTCTCCTGCGGCGCTGGCCCGGCCGTCGTAGTAGGCCACCACGCCGCCGGCGGTGAACCGGACCGAGCTGACCCGCACCCCGCGCGAGTCCCAGGCGCCGCTGCGGCGGCCCAGCGCGACCCCGTGCCACGTCCAGTCCAGGCCATCGGGGCTGGTCGCGTACTGGGTGACCATCTGGTCGGCCTGGTCGGGATCGGCCAGCGGGTGGGTCGAGGCCCACAGGTGCCAGGTGCCGTCGCGGTGCAGGATCACCGGGTCCTTGACCGCGGTGGCGTCATCGCCGGGCAGCACCGTCCGGCGGGTACGCCGGGTCGAAGGAGGCCGGGTCGTCAGCCTCCATGACCTCGACCCGCCAGTGCTTGGTGCCGTGCGTGGCGCAGCTCAGGTACAGCCGCCAGCGGCCATCGGGCAGATCGACCAGAACGGGCCGCTCCAGCGACTCGCAGTCCATCTGCTCCTTGGTGATCGTCTGGATGGTCTCGAAATTCTCGCCGTCGGCCGACCGGGCGATCGCCACGGCGTAGCCGCGGCCGTGCCCGATGGGCTTGCGCAGCCGGTAGGCCAGGAAGATCTCCTCGCCCCGGCGGATCGCGCTCGGCGCGCCGACCCAGTTCCCGGCCCCGCTGACCGACGGGGTGATCGCGATGACCGAGCTCTCCGGCTGGAGGGGCAGGGCGGCTAGGGGCGTGGTGGCGGGCTGGGCCACCGCTTCCTGGTTACTAATCACTATCAAAACAATAGGACATGCAGGTCCCTGGTGTGGGCAAGATCGCCCAGGTAGTCCCGCGTGTCGCCAGCACGAGATACCAGCCCAAACGGGGCTCGTGGCCGGGCCGCGCCGTCAGCGCGGCCCGCCGCCCGGCGCGCGAGCCGGAGGGGGCGCGCCGGCGCCTGGACTGAGGAGCTTGCGACGAGGGAAGGCGCCGGCGCACAGCGCCCCCGCAGGCGAGCGGGAAACACGGATCGCGCCCACGGCGCTAGCTCCCGTATCGTGCGCATAGACCGATATTTCGGTGTGTCGACCGTGGGAGCGAGATGCCTCTTCGCAGCAGCCAGTGGTACTCCGGGCAGGACCGCAACGGCTATCTCCACCGGGCCTGGATGCGCCGCGGCCTGCCCGGCTCGGCGTTCACTGGCCGCCCGCAGATCGCGATCGCCAATACCGCCTCGGACCTGACGCCGTGCAACCTGCACCTGACCGACGTGGCCGAGAGCGTCAAGCAGGGCGTCTGGGAGGCCGGCGGCATCCCGCTGAACCTGCCGATGGTCTCGCTGGGCGAGACGAACCTGCGCCCGACGGCCATGCTGTTCCGCAACATGGCCGCGATGGCCGCCGAGGAAATGCTGCGGGCCAACCCGGTCGACGGCGCCGTCCTGCTCGGCGGCTGCGACAAGACCATCCCGTCCCTGGTCATGGGCACGGCGTCGGTCGACCTGCCGGCGCTGGTGGTGCCGGGCGGGCCGATGCTGAACGGCACCTTCCGCGGCGTCGCGCTGGGCTGCGGCACGGACGTGTGGCGGCTGAGTGAGGAAGTACGGGCCGGCACGATGTCGGAGCAGGACTTCATGGACTCCGAGTCGGCCATGATCCGCAGCCGCGGGCACTGCAACACGATGGGCACGGCCTCCACGATGGGCCTGCTCACCGAGGTGCTCGGGCTCACCGTGCCCGGCACCGCCGGACTGCCGGCCCCCGACAGCCGGCTGCTGGAGCGCGCCCACGAGGCCGGGCGCCTGGCGGTGGAGCTGGCCACCGAGGGCCGGCGGCTGAGCCAGGTGGTCTCGGCTGGCTCGTTCCGCAATGCCATCGTGGCGCTGGCCGCGCTGGGCGGGTCCACGAACGCCGTGGTGCACCTGCTGGCCATGGCCGGCCGGCTGGGGGTGCCGCTGACCCTGGACGACTTCGACAAGTACGGCGCCGGGGTGCCGCTGCTGGTCGACCTGCAGCCGTCCGGGCGGTTCCTGATGGAGGACTTCCACCGGGCCGGCGGCCTGCAGGCGGTGCTGCGCGAGATCGCTGACCGGCTGGATCCCGAGGCGCTGACGGTGACCGGCCGGCCGCTGGTCGACTACCTCAGCGAGGCCAGGATCTGGGATCCGGAGGTGATCCGGGCTGGCGCGTCGCCGCTGCAGGAGAGCGCCGGGATCGCCGTGCTGCGCGGCAACCTGGCCCCGAACGGGGCCATCATCAAGCCCGCGGCCGCCACCCCGGAGCTGCTGCAGCATCGCGGCCGGGCGGTTGTGTTCGACTCGATCGAGGACCTGCACGCCCGCATCGACGACCCGGACCTGGACGTGGACGAGAACTCGGTGCTGGTGCTGCGCGGCTGCGGGCCGAAGGGCTATCCCGGCATGCCGGAAGTCTCGAACGTGCCGCTGCCGGCCAAGCTGCTCCAGCGCGGGGTGCGGGACATGGTCCGCGTCTGTGACGGGCGGATGAGCGGCACCGCCTACGGGACCGTGGTGCTGCACGTCGCGCCCGAGGCGGCGGCGGGCGGCCCGCTGGCCCTGGTCCGGACCGGCGACTGGATCAGCCTGGACGTGGCCGGGCGCCAGCTCACCGTCGAGGTGCCCGACGACGAGCTGGCCGCGCGGACGCCGCCCGCCGAGCTGACCGGCGCGCTGGCCCGGCCGCGGCGCGGCTGGGAGCACCTGTACGTGACCACGGTGCAGGGCGCGGACACCGGCGCTGACCTTGACTTCCTGGTCGGCGGCAGCGGCGATGCGGTCACCCGCGAGTCGCACTAGGCACTAACCCAGGGGCCACCACTGGAACCCCCGGGTCTGGGGGCGTCGCGTCCCCGGACCCGCCCTGGCCCTATTTAGCTAATGTTTGTTAGTGATACAGTCGCGACATGGAGCAGCGCAGCGATCAGGGCCTCGCCGCGGTCAGCTGCCTGGACGACCCGGTGCGCCGCCGGCTGTATGAGTTCGTGGCGGCCCGCCGGGAGCCGGTCGGGCGGGATGAGGCCGCCGCGGCGACCGGTGTCGGCCGCCCGCTGGCCGCCTACCACCTCGACAAGCTGGTCAGCCTGGGCCTGCTGACGGCGTCCTTCCAGCGGGCAAGCGGCCGGGGCGGGCCCGGCGCGGGCCGTCCGGCCAAGCGCTACGCCCGGTCGGCCAGCGAGTTCTCGGTCAGCGTGCCGCCCCGTGACTACGAGCTGGCGGCGCGCCTGCTGGCCGCGGCCGTGGCGGCCGACTGCGGCGGCACCAGCCGGACGGCGCTGCAGGCAGCGGCCCGGCGGTTCGGCTCGGCCATCGCTGCGCCGCCCGGCCGGGCAGGCCGGGCCGTCTGCTGGCGCCGGGCCGGCGGAACCGGCCGCGCTGCGGGCGGAACCAGCCGCGGCGCCGGAGGACCTGGCCGGCGCGCCGGAGGACAGCGCGGCGGCCAGCGCGGCGCTGACCGCGCTGCGGGCGCACGGGTATGAGCCGTGGCGCGACTGCGATGGCACCATCCGGCTGCGCAACTGCCCGTTCCACCAGCTGGCCGCCGAGCACCGCGAGGTCGTCTGCGGCATGAACCTGGCACTGATCGAAGGGCTTGTCGCGGGGCTGGCGACGAGCGACCTGCGGCCGTCGCTGGAGCCCCGGCCCGGCTGCTGCTGCGTCGCCATCGGAACCGGCAGGCCGTCAGCGGCCGCCACGACGACAGGAGAGACATGACGCACGAGCTCACCCTGGAGCCTGCCGATCCCGACCTGCTGCCGCCTGGCGCGGTCAGCCGCTGGCCGAAGCCGAGTCAGCGCCGCGGCGCCGGCCGGACCTGCGCATCGCCGGCGAGCGCCCGGACATCGACCTGCCGGCCGCGCAGCGGGCCGCCGCTGACTTCCTGGCCGCGCTGGGCGTCGAGGTCGGCGCCGAGGCGCTGCGCGAGACGCCGGCCCGGATGGCACGTGCTTACGCCGAGCTGTTCAGCGCCGAGCCCTTCCAGCTCACCACATTCCCCAACGACGAGGGTTACGACGAGCTGGTGCTGGCCCGCGACATCCCGTTCCGGACCGTCTGCGAGCATCACCTGCTGCCCTTCGCCGGCATCGCGCACGTCGGGTACCTGCCCGGCGAGCGCATCCTCGGCCTGTCCAAGCTGGCCCGGATCGTCGGGCACTTCGCCGCCCGGCCCCAGGTCCAGGAACGGCTGACCAAGCAGGTCGCTGACTGCCTCACCGAGCACCTGAGTCCCCGCGGGGCCGGGGTGGTGCTGGAGGCCGAGCACACCTGCATGACTCTGCGCGGCGTGCGCGCCCTGGGGGCCCGGACGGTCACCTCATCGCTGTCCGGCACGCTGCGCTCCGACCCGCGCTCGCGCGCGGAGTTTTTCGCACTGACCGGGGTGCCGGGATAGCCGGCGCCCCGCCCGCATCAGACCACCAGGGGCCTAAGGGGAGACGATTAGCATGACCGATCCGCTAGCTGCGCTGACCCAGGCCGGAGTGTCGCTCTGGCTGGATGACCTGAGCCGGGACCGGCTCGTATCCGGCAGCCTGGCCGAACTGGCCGCCCGCGACCACGTGACGGGGGTGACCACCAACCCCAGCATCTTCGCGGCGGCCATCACCGGCAACGGCGACGGCCGCGACAGCGCTTACGCCGGGCAGCTCGCCGACCTGGCCGAGCGCGGCATCAGCGTGCACGAGGCGCTGCGCGCCCTGACCACCTTCGACGTGCGCTGGGCCTGTGACGTGCTCCGCCCGGCCTACGAGGCGAGCGGCGGCGTGGACGGGCGGGTGTCGATCGAGGTCGACCCGCGGCTCGCGCACGACACCGCGGCCACCATCGCCGAGGCCCGGGCGCTGTGGTGGATGGTGGACCGCCCCAACCTGTTCATCAAGATCCCGGCCGCCCGGCAGGGGCTGCCCGCAATTGCCGACTGCCTGGCCGAGGGCATCAGCATCAACGTCACGCTGATCTTCTCGCTGCACCGCTACGACGAGGTGATGGAGGCGTTCCTGGACGGCATGGAGCGCGCCCGGCAGGCCGGTCATGACCTGTCGAAGATGGCCTCGGTCGCCTCGTTCTTCGTGTCCCGGGTCGACACCGAGGTGGACGCCCGGCTGGACAAGATCGGGACCAGCGAGGCGGCGGCGCTGCGCGGCCGGGCGGCCATCGCCAATGCCCGGCTGGCTTACCAGCACTACGAGCAGGTCATCGCCACCCCGCGGTGGCAGGCCCTGCAGGCGGCCGGCGCCCGGCCGCAGCGGCCGCTGTGGGCCTCGACCTCGGTCAAGGACCCGGCCTATCCCGGCACCCGGTACGTCACCGAGCTCGTCGCGCCCGGCGTCGTGAACACCATGCCCGAGGCCACCCTCCGCCTGGTCGCCGACCAGGGCGAGGTGCCGGCCGACTCGGTGCGCGGCCGGTACGCGGACGCCCGCGAGGTCCTGGACCGGCTGGCCGAGATCGGCATCGACTACGACGAGGTCGTGCAGCACCTGGAGGACGAGGGCGTCGCGAAGTTCGACGGCGCGTGGGCACAGCTCGGCGAGCGCCTGGCCGCCACCCTGCAGTCCCGGTAGTCACGCAGCCACCCCCAGCGCAGAGGAGCTGACCAGAGATGAGCTCAGACGGAAATTACGTGATCGCCGGCGGCGGCCTGGGCGGCGCGAAGGCCGCGCAGGCCCTGCGGGAGGCAGGATTCGAGGGCCCGCTGGTCCTGATCGGCGCCGAGACCGAGCTGCCCTACGAGCGCCCGCCGCTGTCCAAGGACTACCTGCAGGGCAAAGCCGAGCGTGACTCGATCTTCGTCCATCCCCGGGACTGGTACGCCGACAACAACGTCGACCTGCGGCTGGGCTCGGCCGTGACCAGCATCGACCGGGCCGGGCACCAGCTCACGCTGGCCGACGGCAGCCACCTCGGCTACGGCAGGCTGCTGCTGGCCACCGGGTCCTCGCCGCGGCGGCTGCCGGTGCCCGGCGCCGCGATGGACGGCGTGCTGACCCTGCGCACGGTGGGCGACAGCGACAAGATCAAGTCCGCGCTGCGCGACGGGGCGCAGGTCGTGGTCATCGGCGCCGGGTGGATCGGCCTGGAGACCGCTGCCGCCGCGCGGGCGGCCGGGGCGTCGGTGACGGTACTGGAATCCGCCGAGCTGCCGCTGCTGCGGGTGCTCGGCCCCGAGGTCGCGCAGGTCTTCGCCGGCCTGCACCGCGAGCACGGCGTCGATCTGCGCTGCGGCGTGCAGGTGGCTGAGATCACCGGCGAGGATGGCCGGGCCAGCGGGGTGCGGCTGGCTGACGACACGCACATCCCGGCCGACACCATCATCGCCGGCGTCGGGATCACGCCGAACACCCAGCTCGCCGCGGCCGCCCACCTGGCCGTCGACAACGGCATCCGGGTGGATGAGCAGCTGTGCACCGCCGACCCCGACATCTTCGCCGCCGGCGACGTGGCCAGCGCGTTCCATCCGCTGCTGGGCTGCCACATCCGCGTCGAGCACTGGGCGAACGCACTGCACCAGCCGCAGGCCGCCGCCCGGGCCATGCTCGGCCAGCCTGTCTCCTACGACCGGATCCCCTATTTCTATACCGACCAGTACGACCTGGGCATGGAGTACACCGGGTACACCGAGCCC
Organism: uncultured Actinomycetota bacterium; assembly: GCA_963780555.1. Lineage (GTDB taxonomy): Bacteria > Actinomycetota > Actinomycetes > Streptosporangiales > Streptosporangiaceae > DASUBV01. The sequence continues at coordinate 4,808,240 of CAWACD010000002.1, forward strand.
GGCGGCTACGACAAGGTCGTGTTCCGCGGCGACGTCGCGGCCCGCGAGTTCGTCGCGTTCTGGCTGGGCGACGGCGGCCGGGTGCTGGCCGGCATGAATGTCAACGTGTGGGACGTCACCGAGCCCATCGGGGCCCTGGTGCGGTCCCGCCGGCCGGTCAGCGCCGAGGCCCTGAGCGACCCGAAGATCCCGCTGGCGGATGTGCTGGGCAGGTGACCGACATCGAGCAGGTCAGGAGGATCGCCCTGAGCCTGCCCGAGGCCACCGAGGAACCGCATTTCGACATGACCTCGTTCCGGGTGAAAGGAAAGATCTTCGCCACCGTGCCGCCGGACGAGACCCGGCTGCACGTCTTCGTCGACGAGCCAGCGGCCGAGGCGAGCGTGGCCGAGGACCCGGCGGCTTTCGAGCTGCTGCGCTGGGGGCAGCGGGTGGCGGGCGTGCGGGTCCGGCTCGACGCCGCGGAACCGGACCGGGTCCGGGAGCTGCTGGCGGATTCCTGGCGGCGGCGGGCGCCGCGCCGCCTGGTCACTGACTACGACCGCAGCCGCCCGGCCTGACGGTGGCATCATCGGGCTCATGGTCGAGATCGAGCTGGTCCTGGGCGACATCACCGCCGAGCAGGTGGATGCCATCGTCAACGCGGCCAACCAGTCACTGCGCGGCGGCGGCGGGGTGGACGGGGCGATCCACCGCGCGGCCGGGTCGCGGCTGGCCCGGGCTGGCGCGGCCATCGCGCCCTGCCCGCCCGGCGACGCCAGGGCCACCCCGGCCTTCGACCTGGAGCCCGGGATCCGGCACGTCATCCATGCCGTCGGGCCGGTCTGGCGGGGCGGTGACCAGGACGAGGCCGAGGTGCTGGCCTCGTGTTACCGGCGCGCCCTGGCCGTCGCCGACGAGCTGGGCGCCCGCACCGTGGCGTTCCCGGCCATCTCGACGGGCATTTACGGCTTCCCCGCCGGCCTGGCCGCGCAGATAGCCGTGGCGACCATCCGGTCGACGCCGACCGAGGTAGAGCGAGTCCGGCTAGTCGCCTTTGACCGGGCCACGCATGACGTGCTGCAGGCGGCGCTCGACGGGGCTGACGACTGAGGCGGGGCCGCGGTTGCCGGGTCCCGGCAACCGCCAGCCGGTCCTGGCCGCCAGGCCGGCCCTGGTCCCGGCACCCGAGGCCGGCTTACGCTGGTCAGAACCTCGGGGGGACTGATGGGGCAGATTGCGGGGCGGCGGATGACCGCCGAGATCGACGGCGACTTCGTGGTGTTCCTGATCGGCGCACGCCTGGACAAGCTCCATCCGGTGCGCAGCTTCATGGATCTCGGTGGCCGCCGCGGCATGAAGCACATGCTGGACTACCTCGTCGCGCATCCGGACAAGGGACTGCTCGGCTACCAGATGGGCCTGCCGGTCATCGTGCAGTACTGGCGGTCCTTCGAGCACCTGGAGGCATTCGCGCGCGACGACAGCGACCCGCACCTGGAGGTGTGGCGCCGCTACTGGCAGCGGGTCGGGACCAGTCCGCGGACCGGGATCTGGCATGAGACCTACCTGGTCCGGGCCGGCGAGTACGAGGCCGTCTACGGCAACATGGCGCCGTTCGGCCTGGCCCGGGCCAGCCGGATGGTTCCGGTGTCGGAGTCATCCCGAGCCCGCGGCCGCCTGCGGGCGACGGCCGGCAGCGGCACGCCGGAGTAGGGGCCGGCGTAGCTAAAGGTCGGTGACTAGCCTGACGGGCTGGCCTGTGACGGTTGCGACTGTCAGATAGTCGTGGTCATCGCAGAGCATGGTGAGTCTCTCGCGTTCCGCAGTAGCGGCAATGAGCAGATCGACGGGACCCGCCGAACGATGTGCGCCCACCTCGGTGAGGAGTTGCTGAACCTCATGGGCGCGGTCGAAGACTCCCTCGTGCATCGGGATCCAGCCGAATAGCTGATGTAGTAGCCGCTGTTTCTCGAGCCTGTCAGCAAGCGATCGCGCGGAGTACATAAACTCCAGCTCAACCACCGGGCAGATGGCGATGACCCCTGCCGCCAGCTGGTCAGACCAGGCTTTGCGCAGCTCACTCCGCAGAATCCGGAACAAGCCAGAGGTGTCGATCAGATACAGGGCGGGACTCACTTACGGTACGCGGCCTTGTTGCCAGTGAACTCATCGAAGTCGCCCTGATCGGCCATCTCGCCGAGCCGGGCCAGGGCGCGGAGCCGGACCAGTCGCTGACCGACCTCGCGGAGTGCCGCATTGACGGTGTCCTTCTTCGTGGTCGTTCCGAGCACTTCAGCGGCGACTGCCAGTGCCTCCTGATCAATCTCGATGGGCGTCTTCACCGTGGTCACGAGTTCATCCCTCCGCTAGATAGCCAGCTTGATACCCAAGATATCTAGTATCGATATCCAGGGTATCACTTCCTTATGCTCGCCAGGTGGCTCGTGGTCAGGCCCCGGCGGCGGCGCGCCGGGGCCTGACCCTCCGTCGCCAGCGGTGCTCCCCTGGTAGAAACGACGGATGCCTGGCGACGACCTGATCGCGACCTTCCTGACCGCCCAGCGTGCCTTCGCCGAGCGGGTTCACGCCGTGGCCGAGAACCAGTGGGCCCGGCCCACGCCGGACCCGCACCTGGAGGTGTGGCGCCGCTACTGGCAGCGGGTCGGGACCAGTCCGCGGACCGGGATCTGGCATGAGACCTACCTGGTCCGGGCCGGCGAGTACGAGGCCGTCTACGGCAACATGGCGCCGTTCGGCCTGGCCCGGGCCAGCCGGATGGTTCCGGTGTCGGAGTCATCCCGAGCCCGCGGCCGCCTGCGGGCGACGGCCGGCAGCGGCACGCCGGAGTAGGGGCCGCGCCTGGAGCACAGAAAGCGGCCTGTCTGCACGCTTTTCTGCCACCACGTCGCGCTGCTAGCGCTCTACACTCCGCTCGTGGACCATTCCGCCGGGGCGGCGGCGCTGGAACGACCGCGGGTAACCGCGCTGCTGTCGGCTGCCTGGCAGCAGCGGACCACGCTGGTGGTGGCGGGCGGTGGCTACGGCAAGACCACTGCGCTGCGCGGAGTGGCGGCCATGGGCGCGTCCAGCTGGGTGACGCTGCGGCCAGCCGACGGGCTCACCGAGACACTCTCCGCCCGGCTGGCCGCCGCGCTGGGAGCGCCCGAGGATCCTTCGGCGCTGGCCGCGGCCACCGGGGCGGATGACCGGCGCGGCCTGGCCGAGCGGCGCGCGGCGCTGCTGTGCGGCCTGGCCGAGCAGCAGCCGGGCGAGCTGCTCCTGGTGCTGGATGACCTGGAATCGGCGAGTGACGACGATGCGGTCGGCGAGCTGCTGCGGGTGCTGTGCCTGCAGGCCCCGCCGCAGTTGCACGTCGTGCTATGCGGCCGGCGGGTCGCGGCGCCCGGCCTGGGCACGGCCCGCGGCCGCGGCGAGGTCCTCGAGGTAACCGCCCCGGACCTGGCCTTCACCGTGGCGGAAACAGGTCAGCTGCTGACGGCCCGGCTCGGCCCGGAGGCAGCGCCGATGGCGGAGCGGTGCTGCGCGCTGACCGGCGGCTGGGCCGCCGCGCTGCAGCTGCTGACCGACCGCCTGAGCCGGCTGGCACCGGGCGAGCGAGCTCGCGCACTGGACCGGCTCGGCCGCCACGGCGCCCGGCTGTGGCGGACGTTCGCCGATGAGCTGGTCGCGGGTGAGCCGGAGCGGACCCGCCGGATCCTGGCCGTCGCCTGGGCCGGCCGCCGGGTCAGCGCCGGGTTGCTGGCGGCCACCGGCCTGCCGGGCGCCGCCGCCGACCTGGACAGCCTGCAGCAGCGCGGCCTGCTGGTGGATACCGGGGACGCCGACGCGCTCGCGCTGTCCCCGGTACTGGCCGACAGCGCCGCCACCCAGCTGGCCAGCTCCGAGGCAGCCGCTCTGCGGGAGACCGCGGCCACCTGGTTCGAGGAACAGGATCTCCTGGAGGAGGCCCTGGAGTGCCGCTTCGACGCCAGCTCCGAACGCGCCCGGGCGTTCGTGTCGCGATGCGGGCCGGCCCTGGTGCGGCGCGGCGGCGCGGCCCGGCTGGCTGAGCTGCTGCGCCGCCACGGCACCGGAGCCGACCCGGCCCTGGACGCGGTGCGGGCCGAGGCGCTGCAGGCCACCGGCGACTGGGATGGTGCCATCGAGCTGTTCTCGCGGCTGCAGCGCGCCGGCGGCCCGCGCGGCCTGCCGCCGTCCGTGGCCTGGCGCTTCGGAGTGCTGCTGTACCTGCGCGGCCAGTCTGGCCGGGCGCTGCAGATGCTGGCCGCCGCGCACTCCCCCGAGCTGGTCAGCGCGGACGACGCGATGGTGTCGGCGTTCCTGGCCACCACCTTGTGGAGCCGCGGCGACATCGATGCCGCCGATGACCTGGCCCGGATCGCGCTGGCGCAGGCCGAGGCCAGCACCGACGCCTGCGCCCGGGCCGCGGCCTATGTCGCGGTGGCTCTGGTCGCCGCCGGGCGCGGCCAGCGGGACCGCAATGAGCAGGCCTACCGGCGGGCACTGGCGGCGGCCACGGAGGCGGGCGACCGGGTCCAGCTGGCCCGGATCCACGCCAACCTGTCCTCGCGGGCTCTGGAAGAGGGCGACTACGGCCAGGCTGTGGCCGAGGCGGGCCGGGCCCTGGCCACGGGCGCGAGCCACCGGTACTTCTCCGCCCTGGCGCTGTCCAACAAGGCCGAGGCCCACCTGCGCCTCGGTGAGCTGGACGACGCCCGCGAGGCGCTCACCGAGGCGCTGGACACCTACGGGGCTCTGGGCTCCCTGGATGCCGCGGTCCCCCAGCACCTGCTCGCCGAGCTGTACCGGCAGACCGGCAACCTGGCCCGGGCGCGCAGCGCATACGAGCGCGCCCGCGGCCTGGCCGAGGAGAACGGCGACACCCACACGCAGGTACACGTGCTGTGCGGGCTGGCCCGCACGCTGGCCGCCGACGACCTGGACGCGGCGCGGCAGGCCGCGGCCGCCGCCGTCGACCTGGCCACCAGCCTGGAGCTGGCTGCCGCGCTGTGCGCCCGGGCCGAGGTCGAGCTGTGGGCCGGCCAGCACCAGGAGGCGCGCGCGCTGGCCGGGCAGGCCGAGGCGCAGGCCCGGCGCACCCGGGACCGGGCCGCGCTGGCCGAGGCGCTCGAGCTGCGCGGCGCCGCCGCGATCCCGCCGGGCCAGGAGCAGCTGGAGGCCGCCGTCGAGCTGTGGGACGACGTCGGGAACCCGGTCGCCGCCACCCGGGCCCGGCTGGCTCTGGCCGCCGAGCGCGGGCTGGACGCCGCTGTCCGTGACGCCCGGCGGCAGCTGGCCGACCTCGGGGTCGCGGTGGGCATCGGGGCGGCCGGCCTGCTGATCACGCGCGGCGAGCCGGGAGCCGAGGTCGCGATCGTCACGCTGGGCCGGTTCACGGTGACCCGCGGCGGCCAGCACGTGCCGCTCACCGCGTGGCAGTCCCGCAAGGCGCGCGACCTGCTGAAGCTGCTTGCCGCCCGCCGCGGGCGGCCCGTCAGCCGGGACGCGGCGGCCGAGGCGCTGTGGCCCGGGCCGTCCGCCGGGCCGCTCGGCAACCGGCTGTCGGTGGCGCTCAGCACTATCCGCAAGATCCTGGACCCCGGCCGGGCCCGGCCCGCGGACTACTACGTGGCAGCCGATGGCCAGTCGATCGCGCTGCGACTGGACCACGTGTCGGTCGATGTCGCCGAGTTCCTCGATACCGCCGACGCAGCGGTGACCGCGGCGGCCGGCCCGGACCCGGCGGCGGCCGAGCCGGCGCTGCAGCGCGCCTGGCGGCTGTACGCGGGTGACTTCCTGGAGGATGACCCGTACGAGGACTGGGCCGTCGAATGCCGCGAGGAAGCCCGGTCAGCGGTCCTGATGGTGCTGCGACTGCTGGCCCGGCTGGCGGCAGCGCGGGGCAGCGACGAGGTGGCCAGCCACCATCTGGGCCAGCTCCTGGAGCGCGATCCCTACGACGAGGATGCCTGGCTCGCGCTCGTCGCCGCGCAACTGCGGCTGCACCGGCACGGCGAGGCCCGGCGGCGGTATGCCGCCTACGCGCGGCGGATGGCCGAGCTCGACGTCCTGCCCGTCCCGCTGGCCGGCGCGGCGGACCGCCAGCCGTGAGGACCAGCCCGCGGCGGCCTTAAGGCCACGGACAACCCACCCAAACCCCCGCCCGCGACACTGGGCTGCCATGAGGACGTTCATCGTCCGGTTCCACGAGGACACCACCGAGGATGCGGCGAGGGGGCGCATGCGCGGCGTTGTCGACGAGGTGGCGACCGGCCGGCGGGTCACGTTCCGCAGCAGCGAGGAACTACTGACGGCGCTGTCCGCCGCGCTGACTGCGGATGTCCCGCCGGACCGGCCGACCTGACCTGGCCACAGCGGCGGCCAGCTGGCACTCCAGGGAGAAACTGACATGCGCAACGTACTGATCGTGCTCGCGGGCGTCGCGGCACTGGGCCTGACCGCCTGCGGCGGGTCCGGCTCAGCCGGCGGCGTCGATGCCGGCGGCGGGTCCTCGCCATCAGCGGCCTCGGCGACCTCGGCGGCGGCCAGCTCGCCGTCGGCGTCCTCCAGCCCGTCCGCCGTCGCCACCTCGCTCGACCCCTGCCAGCTGGTGACCAGCTCAGAGGCATCGGCCCTGGCCGGAACCACCTTCGGGGCCGGGCGGGAGAAAACCACCTCCGGCGGCGGCAAGATCTGCGTTTACGGAAGCCAGACGAAGAACGTCTTCACCGTGGAGGTCGGCCAGGACCAGTCCAGCTCCGACGCGCAGGCGCAATGGTCATCGGCCGAGGCCAAGGCAAAAAACCTGCTCCAGCACAAGGTCCCGGCCGGCATTACCGTCAGCGTGCAGACCGCGGATGTCTCCGGCCTCGGCGACAAGGCGGCCACGGTGTACTCCAGGAACAGCATCGCCGGGCACAAGTTCGGCATCAGCGGCATCTACCTGCTCAAGGGCGCGACCTTCGTCGCGTTCCAGGACCTGCTGCTCGGGGGCGCGCCGCCGAGCACCTCGGCACTTCAGGCGCAGGCCCGGACCACTTTGTCGCGGGTGCCGTAGCCGGTGGGCAGGCCCCGGCGGCGCGCCGGGGCCTGGCCTCGGTCGCCAGGGACAGTCCCCTGGTAGAAACGACAGATGCCTGGCGACGACCTGATCGCGACCTTCCTGACCGCCCAGCGTGTCTTCGCCGAGCGGGTCCACGCCGTGCCCGGGGACCAGTGGGCCCGGCCCACGCCGGACCAGGAGTGGAGCGTCGCGGATCTGGTCTGGCACCTGGTGGACGAGCATCGCTGGGCGGAGCCGCTGCTGAGCGGCGTTGACCTGGAGGCCGCCGGGGCCGTCGTGGCGGACCTGTACCCGGCGCCGGCCGGTCCGGGCGGGCCGGGCCTGGTACGCGAGTGGGACATTGCCTCGACCCGGTCGGCCCACGCGTTCCGCGCCTACGGCGCGCTGGCCGGCACGGTGCACATCGGCCGCGGCCGGGCCCCGGCGCCCGAGTACCTGGCCGAGATGAACCTCGACCTGGTCGTGCATGCCTGGGACCTGGGCACCGCGATCAGCTACCCGGAGCCGCTGCCCGCCGGCGTCGTCGCGGCCGTCTACGACGAGGCCCGGGCGATCGTGGACCGGACACCCTCCGGGATGTTCGCTGCCCCGGTCGAGGTGCCGGCCGGCGCCCCGCTGCTCGACCGGCTCGTAGCGCTGACCGGCCGCCACCCGGTCTAGCACGCGCAGCCCGGCCGGCGGGTCCCTGACCTGCGCACGGCCGCTGCCGTGTGGCGCGCGGCAGCCGGGGCCGCGCGAGCGTAGGGTCGTGCAGCGGCCGGGGGGTGCGGCCGGCCGGGAGCCGGTCCGCGGGGCAATCGGGGGCACGACATGGAAGACATCACTCGCCGGGCTGCGCTCGGCATGAGCGGCCAGGCCGTCCTGGCTGCCGGGGCCGGCGGGGCGATGCTGACCCGGCCGGGTCACCCGGCGCGCCCGGCTCAGCGCGCCCGGCGGGCGCCGGACTGGACCGCGCTGGCCCGGCAGCTGCGCGGGCCGCTGCTGCGGCCGGGCGACCGGGGGTACGCGGCGGCCAGCCTGCCCTACAACAAGCGGTACGCCGGCATCCGGCCCGCGGGCGTCGCGCTGTGCACGGACACCGCCGACGTGCAGGCGGCGCTGCGGTGGGCCCGCCGGTTCGGCGTCCCGTTCGCGGCCCGGTCGGGCGGGCACAGCTACGGCGGCTACAGCACCAGCCACGGCCTGGTCATCTCGCTGGCCCGGATGAATCAGGTCCGGGTCGATACCCGGTCCATGACGATCCGGGCCGGGGCGGGGGCTCGCAACCGGGATCTGTACGCCGCGTTAGCCGGGACCAGCGTGGCGGTGCCGAGCGGCCGGTGCCCGACGGTGGCCGTCAGCGGCCTGCTGCTGGGCGGCGGCTTCGGGTTCAGCAGCCGGCACCTGGGACTGACCTGCGACCACCTGCTGCACACCGAGGTAGTCACCGCGGCGGGCGAGGTGCTGCAGGTCAGCGCGCAGTCACACCCGGAGCTGTTCTGGGCCTGCCAGGGCGGGGGCGGCGGCAACTTCGGCATCAACACCCGCTACGCGCTGCGCGCGGCCGAGGTCGGCAGCGTATCGGTCTACAAGCTGGAATGGACCTGGCCGCAGGCGCGCGCCGCGGTGACCAGCATGCTCGGGCTGATGTCACAGGCCCCGGACACGCTGTCGTGCCGGCTGGGCCTGGACGTGCACGGCGGCGGCCCGGTCACCGGCGGCCGCGCCGAGCGCGGCGTCTCGGCGCTGGGCCTGTACTTCGGCCCGAGCCGCGAACTGGCCGGGCTGCTGGGGCCGGTGCTGGCCGCGGCCTGGCCCGCCCAGCAGCAGATCGAGGACCGCACCTACAGCCAGGCCCAGGCCTTCCTCGCGCACAGCGCGCCCGCCGGGAAGTTCGCCTCCAAATCCCGCTACCTGGCCCGGGCCCTGCCGGAGGCAGGCATCGACACGGCGCTGGACTGGATCGAGCGCTGGCCCGGCAGCTCCAATCCGGGCGGCGGCGGGCTCACCATGTTCGCCTGGGGCGGCGCGATCAACCGGGTCGACCCGGCCGCCACCGCCTTCGTGCACCGGGACGCGGCCTTCCTGACCGACCAGGAGTTCACCTGGACCGCCCGCGACGACCAGCGCACCGTGTCGGCCGGCCTGGACTGGCTGGCCGCCGGCTATCACCAGCTCGCCCCGTTCGGCACCCGGCAGGCCTACCAGAACTTCATCGACCCGTCCCTGCCGGACTGGCCCGCGGCCTACTACGGGGCCAACCTGCCGCGGCTGTCGCGGGTCAAGCACCGCTACGACCCCGACGACGTGTTCCGGTTCCCGCAGTCGGTCCCCGAGCCACCCCGATAGCGGCGGCCGGCGGCTAGCCCCGGCCCGGGGCTACCTGCTGGCCAGATGACCGGCCAGGATCTTCTCGATCACGCCGGTGGTGAAGACGGCGTCCTCAGGGTCATCCTCGAGCGCGCTGACCAGCACCTTCATGGCCTTCCAGATCGCCCAGCCGCGGCCCCGGACCCACGTCGCCGAGTCCACCGGCAGCCGCTCGGCGAACACCCGGCTGGCCGCCCCGGAGAAGAAGGTCCAGGCGATGGTGGTGTCACAGGACGGATCGCCAATGCCGCTGGTGCCGAAATCGATGACGGCGCTCAGCCGGCCGCCAGTCACCAGCAGGTTGCCGGGCTGCGCGTCGCCGTGGAACCAGACCGGCCGGGCCGGCAGCGGCGACGCCAGGGCGGCCTGCCAGATCTCGGCGGCCAGCCCGGTGTCGATGTGCCCGCGCAGCGCCCGCAGCGCGTCCCGGGTCTCGGCGTCGTAGACGTCCAGCGGCCCGCCGCGGTGCCAGTTGTGCTGGCCCGGCGGCGGGCCGCCGGCCGGGTCGACCTGATACAGGGCAGCCAGGAAGTCCGCGAGGTCGGCGGCGAGCCGGACCGGGTCGGTGATCGCGGTCTCGGTCACCGGGTCGCCGTCGATCCACCGGTAAACCGACCAGCGCCGCGGGAACCCGCAGCCCGGCTCCCCGACCGCCACCGGCTCGGGGATCGGCAGCGGCAGCTGGCGGGCCAGGACCGGCAGCCAGCGCTGCTCCTTGTCGATCGCGGCGGCGTACTCCGCGGCGCTGGGCAGCCGGACCGACAACTGCTCGCCCAGCCGGAAGGTGGCGTTGTCCCAGCCGTCATCGTCGACGGGCCGTACCGGCAGCCCGGCCCACTGCGGGAACTGGCTCGCGATGAGCCGGGTCACCAGCTCGGCCGTGATGTCTGCCTTGCGCACGGGCGGATCCTGCCACCGGCAGGCCGGCCGGGCCACCGGTTAAATCTGCCCGGCAGCCCGGCCCGCTGCGCCGCTGGTGAGTTTTCGGCTGGTCAGTGCACCGCCGGTCGCCTCACCCCACAGTCATGGCGAAGATGTGCAGGGCGGCGTTGTAGCCCGCGACGTCGCCCAGCGACGGGAGCGTGACTGCCTCGATGGTCTTGCCCTGCTCCAGGCTCACCGACTGCTCGAAGATGTAGACCTCGTGGCCCGAGGAGCCGGTCGGGTAATTGGCGAAGTTCACCCCCGCCACCTGGGTGTTGGCCGGGTTCCCGTTCTGCCCGGCGGCGTACCAGAAGTTGCCGACGCTGAGGGTGAAGGACTGCGTGCTCCCGTCGGTGTAGTAAATGGTGCCGGTGCCGGACTCGGCGGAGTTGTTGGCCGAGGCCACGAACCCGAGCGTCGAGCCTGAGCCGGAGACGGCGATCGTCTGGCCCTCGGCCATCGTGTTATCCGGCTGGGCGGACGGCACGTCGGGCCAGGTGAAGCTCAGGCCGCCCGAGGTCACCGTGCCGCCCGGCGACAGGCCAGCGGCGGCCAGGCCCTGCGCCGAGAAGGTGGTGCCCTCACCGTCGAAGCCCTCGAAATTCGACACCGGGCTCGGGTTGGAATCGTCGGTGATCCCGGTGTTGTCATAGGTGGCGGCCAGGCTGGGTGCCGGGACGCTCACATCGGCGGCATTGATCAGCGTGTGGCCGCCGGCCAGGTCGCTGTAGGTCGCGGTGGCCAGCAGCGACACCAGGCCGGGAGTCAGCCCCGATGTCGGCGCGGTCACCTGGAAAGTGGCCGTGCCCGACCCGCCGGGCGCGATCGCGCCCAGCGACTTGGCACCGGACGGGGACTGGGTCCAGCCGGACGGGACGCTCAGCCCCACCGAGGCGCCGCGCAGCGGCACGGCGCCGGGGTTGCGCAGCGTCGCGGTGACGGAGAACGTGCCCTCGGCCAGCGCCGCGGACGGGACCGCCGCGAGCGTGGGCTGCGGGGCGGATGGCGGTCCGTACACCTGGGCCGAGTAGCCGGGGCTGGCCACCGGCGCCACCGGCAGGCCGCCGGCCTGGTGGCCGGCCGCCACCAGGCTGACCTTGTCCAGCCCGCCGCCGGTCGCGTCCATGCCCCAGACCGCGATGGCGAGGGTGTTGGTGCCCTGGTCGTGCAGGATCCCGGCGGGCACGTAGAACTGGTGCTGCGGGCCGAGGTTGTTCACGTACCGGCCGATCAGCCAGCCGTTGACGTAGATGAACGCGCGGTAGTCGGCGCTGCCCGCGCCGGGGCCGGGCCCGCCGACCTGAACGTCGACCGGCACGTAACCGTTGTGCGGCAGGTTCAGCGAGAACGAGGTCCGGTACCAGCCGATGCCCGGCGGCACGCCGCGCGCCGACCAGCTGTCGGGCAGCGTCACCGGCTGCCAGCTCGCGTCGGGGTAGCCGGGCAGCGCCCAGCCGTGGTTGCTGCCGAACAGGCCGGCCGCGTTCATCACGCCGCGGACCGGGTCCTGCAGCTGCGTGCCGCCGGGGCTGCCCATTAGCCGCCAGGTGACCGGCTCGGAGCTGGCCGACGCCCCGGTCAGCGCGGCGCTGTACAGGCCGGTCTTCTCGCCGCTCGGCCCCTCGGGGTTGCCGGTGTTCTCCACCAGCACCGCGATGACGTTGTCGGCGCCGGCCTGGACCGCGCCGGCCGGGAAGGTGAAGGTCTGCGCGGACGCTCCGGCGGCGGTGCCGGAGCCGAGGAAGGCGCCGTTCAGCCAGACCGAGTAGGCGCCGGTCGGGGCGATCCCGTCGGCGGTGAGCTTGACGCCGGTCTCGTTCCCGGTGCCGGTGAAGTGGCCGCGGTACCAGGTGAAGCCGTGCTGGTAGCCGTAGTCCGAGGCGTAGAGCACCGGCGTGGACGGCGAGCTGGCGTTGGAGACCGGGTGGTCGGCCAGGGTCCAGGAGCTGTCGCTGAAGCCAGGCTGGGCTTCGGGGGCCTCGGCGCTGAACCGCCACCCGGACAGTGCGGGCAGGTGCGCCGCCGCTGGTCCGGGCACGGTACCGGTGATCGTCCCGTTCTGGCTATTTCTCGTGGTGAGCGGCTGCCCGTTCCAGGTCACCACCGTGATCCCCGGCGGCGCCCAGACGGTGACCGGGCTAGCCTCCGAGGTGTCCCCGGTCAGGGCCAGCACGGCGCCGTGGCTCACCGCCGTGCGCACCAGGTAGCCGCCCTCGACCAGGGCGTCGCCGGCGGCGGTGGACTCGGGCCACAGTTCCTCGGCGGTGTCCGTGGCAGCGATCAGCAGGCGCAGCGGCGGGCTGCCGCCGCCGGTGATGTCCACCTGGGCCAGGCCCCGGTGGGTGTAGTCCAGGCGCAGATCGCCGCGGCTGGCGTCCCAGCTGGACGACACGGTCCCCGACGGTGACGGTGACCTGGGGCTGGCTGGCGTAGCGCAGCACAGTCTCGCCGTCGGTGCCGGCCGGGTCGTAGAGAACGGCGGTGGCCTGGCCGCCCACCGAGCCCTGGGTCATCAGCTCGGAGGTGGAGTAGACCAGGTGCTGGCCGCCGAAGTCGTAGTTGGCGGTGAGCAGCCGGGAGTCCCGGCCGTCGAGGGTGACGGTGCCCTGCTGCGGGACGACCGGGTAGTAGTCGGCCAGCTGGGCGGCCGTCGGCACGTTGATGGCATCGACCACGACGGTGTCGGCCGACGAGGCCGGGTTCTGGTTGCCGGTCACGGTGATAGTGAGCGTGTGACTGCCGGCGGCGAGACCGGACTTAGTGAACAGGACCTGCTGGAAACTCTTGCCGGCGGCGGCGTAGGTATCGACCGTGCCGGCATCGGTGCCGTCGATGCTGACGTCGGCGATGCCGCCGTTGTTGTTCTTCGGGCCGATCCACTGCACTGCGGTGCCGGTGAAGGTGACCGACATGGTGGCCCCGGCCTGGGTGCTCCACGACTCGGTGCTGTCGTAGTCGCCGGCGGTGTAGCTGGCGCTCGGGTCGGCGTGGGTCCAGGTGCCGGTGTAGGTCAGCGCTGTGCTGGCGTCGTCGTAGCTATAGCCAGCGGCCTGGTCGGCGTTCAGCGCGAGGTGGGTGCTGACGGTGGCGGTCGAGGGCGCGTTGCCCTGGCGCAGGTAGATGAACTGGGTGCCGTCGTCGGGGTTGGCCCGGGCCAGGGTGGTGACCGCGCTGTTGTCGGCCACCGGGGCGGCGACCGGCTGGGTGTCAGCGAGCGGCGCGACGGAGGTCTCGAAGTCGTTGATGAGCTTGTTCTCGCCGAACTTGGATCCGACGATCGAGTTCGGGTTGGCCGGCGTGCCGATCTCGTCGGTTTCCCGGATGGCAGCGCCGTAGTCATAGGAGCTGTAGACGCCGGGATCAGGCAGCCAGCCCCAGTTGGTCCCGCCCACGCCCATGTAATTGCTCTGCATGGTCACGCCCTGGGCGATGTTGTTCTTGTAATAGACGTTCTCGAAGGCAGGCCCGGTCAGGTTGTAGCAGTTGTCGTAGCCGGAGCCGCCCCACCCGTCGAACGAGCCGCCCTGGTACTCGGGCAGGTAGACCGGCATGCCGGAGTAGCTGGCGTAGCCGCCGGGGTTACCGAAGCCGTTGGGGTTCGCGCAGTTGAAGCCGAGCGGGTAGTTGTCCTGGCCGCTGATGTTCACCGCGCCGGTGCCGGAGGTGAAGGTGTCGGAGCCGCAGCACTGGTTGAAGGTGTACGGCACGGTGATCCCGTCCGCGGTGGCCTGGTGCTCGAGGTCGGCCATGTACTGGACGTCGGCGGCGGACTTGCCGGTGTACTCGTTCTCGATCTGGTAAGCGATCACGTCGCCGCCCTTGCTGACCTGGTGGGCGGCGATGATCGCGTCGATCTGCGAGAACCACTGCAGGGCCGCGGACAAGTACGGCTCGGCGTCGGAACGGTAGCCGCCCGCCACGTTCAGCACCCACGCGGGGATGCCGCCGCCGTCGGTCTCGGCGTTGATGTAGGGGCCGGGTCGGGCGATCACGTACAGGCCGGCCTGCTGGGCCATGTTGAGGAACTCGTTCATGTCGCGCACGCCGGTGAAGTTGTAGACGCCGGGCGAGGGCGAGGAGTAGTCCCAGTCGAAGTAGACGGTCACGGCGTCGTAGCCGTCAGCCTTCATCTTCTGCAGGTCGTCCAGCCACAGCGAGGGCGACGGGGTGCGCCACGGGTCGAACTCGCCGGCGGTGATGAAGACGCGCTTGCCGCCGATCATCATGGAGTGCTGGTCATAGCCGACCTGCTGCGGCTGACCGAGGCTGACATTCCGCGGCGGGGCCAGCCTGGCCGGGGTGACGGACGTGGTGGCAGCGGCCGGGCCGGCCGCGCCGCTCGCGGTGTTAGCGCTCACAGTGAACGTGTAAGCGGTGCCGTCCGTCAGGCCATCCACGATGGCCCAGTCGTTGGGCACCTTGGCGGTGACGGTCTGCCCGCCCGATGAGGTGACGGTGTAGCTGACCACTGAGGCGGCCCCGGTGGCGGGCGGGCACCAGACGACGGTCGCCGAGGCGTCGCCGCCGATCACCCGCGCGTCGGCCGGCGCCGAGACGGTCCTCGATCCCGCGGCGGCCGGGGTAGCCGCCGGGCAGGAGGAATCACTGCCGGATGGCGTGACGCCGTGACCGGCCGTCCGGGCGGCGGCGCTCGCGTGCGCCGGAGCGGCGGCGGCGCGGGCCGGGCTGAGGGCCAGCTGCGGGATGGCCAGGGCCGCCGCGAGCGCCAGCCCGGCGAGCATGGCCAGCCGGGCCCGGGTCCTTAGCCTCCGCGTGACTACGCTCGGCGCCGCTGCGGGAGCTGCCGCGGCCGCCGCGGGCCGCAATGCGGCCGGGTTCCGGGCCGCTGCCGGTGCTGAGCGGGGCCGTGCTGCTGCCCGCACCGTTCGGATCGGTGTTGTTATCGCCAGCCGGGCCCGCCCGGTCAACGTCCTGCCAGAAAGCCAGTTCCCCGCCATGCCCACTTCGCCCGCCTCAGGGTCGACCGGTTTACGACACTTTCTCCCAGGCACATCAGATCAAATGGACGTAATCTGTCAAGAGGGCACAAGGATGTCTTAGCGGGCAGCCGAGAATGGTCAGGTCAGCGGGCTGAAAATGGCCGGCCTGTCACCGGCTGCCGGGGCCAGCTGAGCCGGGCGGCCGGCTGAAGCCGCCGATCGCTCAGAGCGCCTGGCCCGCTGCTCCGTGCTCGGGTACGGCCGACACCGGTGGTGCGGGCTGCCGGGCACCCGGAGTCAGCCCCCGGCGGGGATCGCGTCGCCGGGGCGGCCCGGCGCCGAGGCTGAGCACGTTCGCGGCGACAATGGCGCCGATGGCCAGCCACTCGGCCAGCCCGAGGGCCTGGCGCAAGATGATCAGCCCGGTCAGCGCGGCGAAGACCGGGTTGACGCTCATGAAGACGCCGAAGAACCGGGTCGGCACCCGCCGCAGCGCCAGCACGTCGGTGACCATCGGGACGGCCGAGCACAAGATCCCGGCCAGAGCGGCATGACCCAGGGCGACACCGGTCACCGGATGACTGGCCAGCGCCCAGATGCCGACCGGGATATACAGCAGCCCGGACACCGCGGCCGCCGCGGCCGGGCCCTGCGAGCCGGGTAGCCGGGCGCCCACGACCCGGTTGACCAGGATGTAGCCGGCCCAGCAGGCAGCCGCCAGCAGCGCCAGCCCGATGCCGGCGTAATCGGTGCTGGGCTGCGGACGGGCCAGGACCACCACCGCGGCCCCGGCCAGCAGCGCGCAGCCGAGGTCGATGACGCGACGGGTGGCCAGCAGCGCCACGGCCAGCGGGCCGACAAACTCCAGGGTCACGGCCAGGCCGAGCCCGATCCGGCTGACCGCCGTATAGAGCGAGATGTTCATGATGGCGAAGATCAGCGCCAGCGCCAGGACCGGCTGCCACTGCCGCGCGGTAAACGCCGCGAACTTCGGCCGCACCGTGGTGACCAGCACGATGGCGGCCACCCACTGGCGGACCGCGACCACCCCGGCCGGGCCCAGCACCGGGAACGCCAGCGCCGCGCTGGCCGCGCCGAGCTGGTTGGCGGCCGCGCCGCCCGTCATGAGCGCGATCCCGGCGAACCGCCCCGCCCGGCCGGCCCGGTCACTGCCTGGCTGGCTGGCCCGGTCGCCGGTCGTCGCGGCCGGGCCGCCGGCCGGGTCCGCGGCGCGCACGCGCATCGGGCTGCTCATAGCAGGAGCATGAGCCCTGCTGGTGTATACGCAAAATGCATACATCGCCTCAGCTATACGCTGCAGTTATGGATCTCGAGCTGCGGCACCTGCGCTGCCTGGTCGCGATCGTGGACTCGGGGACCTTCACCGATGCTGCCATCGAACTCGGCATCTCGCAGGCGGCCGTGTCCCGCAACCTGCAGGCCCTGGAGCAGGTCCTGGGCGTCCGGCTGCTGCACCGCACCAGCCGGACCGTCACCCCGACCACCGCCGGGGTGCACGCCCTGGCCCAGGCCCGGCAGGTGCTGGCGGCGGCCGGCAACCTGGTCGCCGAGGCCACCACCGGGCACACCCGGCTGCGCATCGGGCACGCCTGGTCGGCGATGGGCCGGCACACCCGCGAGTTCCAGCGTTGCTGGGCCACCCGGTACCCCGGCGTCGAACTGGACCTGATCCGCACCAACTCGCCCACCGGCGGCCTGGCCGAGGGCCTGTGCGACATTGCCGTGCTGCGCACCAGCCCTGACACCAGCCGGTTCGCCAGCGCCGTCATCGGCCAGGAACAGCGTTACTGCGCCCTGCCTGCTGACGATCCCTGGGCCCGGCGGCGGTCGATCCGGCTGGCCGAGATCCCGCAGCGCACGCTCATCATCGACCGGCGCACCGGCACCACCACCGCCGAGCTGTGGCCAGACGGCGCGCGACCGCGGCTGCGGGAGACCCGCGACATCGACGACTGGCTGGCGATCATCGCGGCCGGCGACGGCGTGGGGATCACCCCGGAGGGGACCACGGCTCAGTACGGCCGCGAGGGCGTGGTCTTCCGGCCGCTGCGCGACGCCCCGCCCATCACCGTGCAGATGATCTGGCGGCGGCACGACCCGCACCCCTCCACCCACGCCGCCGTCGCGCTGCTCACCGAGCTCTACCGCGGCTCGTCCTGACCCCTCCCGCGCGGCCAACCGGGCGGTTCTTGTCAGCTTTGGTTGGCGTTTCATCCGATTTTGAATGACCATTGCATGGCCCTTATACCTTCGGCTCGCCGTCCCACCAGGCCAACCGGAGGTCCCGTCCATGCCTGACCTTTCCCGCAGGAACCTCATCCGCGGTGCTGCCGTCGTCACCGGAGCCGCCGTCGCGGCCTCCGTCAGTCCCGCGACCGCCGCGCTCGCGGAACCAGCCACCAAGCGCGGCGCCCGGCACAACGACCTGCGCGACATCAAGCGCGTGGTGATCCTCATGCAGGAAAACCGCAGCTTCGACCACTACTTCGGGTCCCTGCGCGGCGTCCGCGGGTTCGGCGACCGCTCCACCATCACGCTGCCCGGCGGCTCCTCGGTGTGGCAGCAGCCCACCACTGCGCCGGGACAGCCGGTCACTGGCACGCAGTACCCGTGGCGGCTGAGCTCCGGGACATTCACCGGAACCCAGCCGCCCAGCCCGGAGGTCGGCGCGCAGAACTACGGCGGGACCGACCACAGCTGGGAAAGCCAGCACGGCGCCTGGTACGGCGGCCTGATGAACGCCTGGTATTTCGCCAAGGGCGGGCCCACCACGCTGGGCTACCTGAACCGTCAGGACATCCCGTACCACTACGCCCTCGCCGACGCCTACACCATCGGCGACGCCTACCACTGCTCGGTGCTCAGCGCCACCGGCCCGAACCGCACCTACCTGTGGGGCGGGACGATCAATGCCAGCCAGCAGCACGGCAGCTTCGTCGCCTTCAGCGGCGGCGACGAGCTCGGCAAGTTCCTGAGCTGGCCGAGCTACCCCGAGACGCTGCAGGCTGCGGGCGTCAGCTGGAAGATCTACCAGGGCACCGACAATTACGGCGACAACGGCGCGGAGTACTTCGCCACGTTCGCGAAGTACGACCCCGAGCAGGGCGGCACGCCGGCCCCCGGCGTGGTCTGGTACGACAATGGCGTCGCCACCGTGCCCGAGCCCTTCCCCGCCGAAGCCCAGAACGGCGACAACCTGGCCCTGGCGATCAAGAAGGACGTGCTGGCCGGCACCCTGCCGCAGGTGTCCTGGGTGGTCACTAATCAGCAGTACTCCGAGCACCCGGACGGCGCCCCGCACGACGGCGCCTACTACATCAGCCAGGTGCTGCAGGCCCTCAACGCCGACCCCGAGGTCTTCAACTCCACCCTCGTGATCGTCAACTTCGACGAGAACGACGGCCAGTTCGACCATGTCCCGCCGCCGGTCCCGGCGGCCGGGACCACCGATGAGTTCTACCTGGAGGCATCGCTGGCCCCGGAGCCGCTGCCGGTCGGCCTCGGTTTCCGGGTCCCGCTGCTGCTGATCTCGCCCTGGACCCGCGGCGGCTGGGTGACCTCGGAGGTCTCCGATCACACCTCGGTGCTGCAGTTCCTGGAGAAGTGGACAGCGGCGCTCGGCACGCCGGCGATCTGCCCGAACATCAGCGCCTGGCGCCGCAGCGTCTGCGGCGACCTGACCAGCGCCCTCGACTTCGCCCACCCGGTCTACGGGATGCCCGACCTGCCCGATCCGGGCCAGCCGATCGGCGAGCCCCAGTCCTGGCACCCGAACCCGGCGAGCAATTCGATGCCCGTGCAGGAGACCGGCGCCAAGCACGCCCGGCCGCTGCCGTACCAGCCCAATGCCAACCTCGACGGGTTCACGTTCGGCAGCAGCGGGGCGGTGCAGGCGAACCTGTCGTTCAGTAACAACGGGCCGCACGTGGCCCGGTCGAGCCATTTCTCCGTCTACAACAACGCGGCGCCCGACGTGAACATCGCGGACTACCCGGGCCGCTTCCCGGGGCAGTACACGGTCGACCCGTCGCACGCGGTGTGGAACAAGACCGTGCCCGGCTCGGCCGAGATCGGCGCGGGCCGCGGCGACGGGACCTACGACCTGACCGTCGTGGGCCCGAATCGCTTCCTGCGGCACTTCACCGGGGACGTGGCCAGCCCCGGTGCCAGCGCGCAGGTCACCGCGGATTACTACCAGGGCGGCTTCAGCTACCCGGCCCCGGCTGGCGCTCCGGCTGACCAACAACGGCAAGGAGGCGGTGACGTTCACGGTCCGGCCGAACCACTACGCGCGAGGCCGGCCCGCACCTACCACGTGCATGCCCGCAGCAGCGCGACGCACGTAGCCGACCCCCTCGCGGCCAGCAGCGGATGGTATGACCTGTCGGTCACGCTCGGCGGCGACGATTCCTGGTCCCGCCGCTACGTCGGCCATCTCGAGAACGGCCAGGCCAGCATCACCGGCTGACCGGTCAGGTCCGGCCCCCGGCGCCGTCCCGGCCCGCTCCGGCGGGCCGGGACGGCGTCGTGCCGGACGTCCGCATGACCCGCCCGGCCGCCGGGTGCCAGCCGGACGCTAGACATGCCGCCGGGCCTGCGGGACAGTTTGCACCAGAGCGAGCAAACGTCGCATCGGAGAGACGCATGAGCGACATGACGCAGCGCCCGGTGGTTCAGCTCCCGGACGGGGCCGTCCGCGGCAAGGTCGAATCCGGTGTGTCGGTGTTCCTCGGCATCCCCTACGCGGCGCCGCCGTTCGGCCCCCGCCGGATGCAGCCGCCGCAGCCCGTCCCGGCGTGGGACGGCGTGCGCGACGCGGCCGAGTTCGGGCCGACGGTGCCCAAGGGCGATTACCCGCCGCAGTACGCCGCCCTGTTCCCGGAAGTGGTAATCCCGGGTGCGGACTGCCTGAACCTCAACGTGTGGACACCCGGCCCCGGCGCGGCCGGCCTTCCGGTGCTGGTGTGGATTCACGGCGGCTCGTTCATGAACGGATCCTCGTCGGTCGGCGCCTACGACGGTGCGGCGTTCGCTCGCGATGGCGTCGTGTGCGTGAGCATCAACTACCGGCTGGCCGCTGAGGGCTTCTTGTTCCTCGGGGACGGCATCGCCAATCTCGGCCTGCTCGATCAGCTGGCGGCCTTGCAGTGGGTGCAGCGCAACATCGCCGCGTTCGGCGGCGACCCGGCCCGCGTCACCGTCGCCGGCGAGTCGGCCGGGGCCATGAGCGTGACCACACTGCTGTCGATGCCGCTGGCGGAGGGCTTGTTCACCCAGGCCATCACCCAGAGCGGCGCCGCGGCCCACACGCTTACCCCGGACGAGGGCGCGATGGTCGCCGGCTACCTCGCCGACGCGCTCGGCGTGCCCGCTGACCGGGACTCGGTCACCGCCGTTCCGCTCGACAAACTCGTGCGGGCCGCATCGGACCTGGTCGTGGAGGTACAGACCGTGCCTGACCCGGCCCGGTGGGGCCAGCTCACGCTGAGCCTGCTGCCGTTCGCGCCCACCGTCGACGGGACGATCCTGCCCGGCTGCGCCGCTGCCCGCGATCGCCGCCGGCCAGGGCAGCGGCATCCGGCTGCTGACCGGATCCAACCGTGACGAGGCCCGCCTGTTCCTGGTCGCGGCCGGCGCCATCGACCTCATCGACGACGCGACGCTCGAGCTGACCGCCGGCGCGTACGGACTGGGGCCCGACGATCTGGCCGTCTACCGGGCGAGCCGGCCGGGCGCCAGCGCGGGCGACATCCTGGCCGCGGTCATCACCGACTGGTTCTTCGCCATCCCGTGCCTCCGGGTGGCCGAGGCCCGGGCCGCATCGGGCAGCGCCAGCACGTGGGTCTACCGCTTCGACCACCCCGCACCCGGCCGACAACAGCCGGCTCGGCGCCTGCCATGCGGCCGAGATCCCGTTCGTTTTCGACACCATCAGCCGGGATGAGGTCCGCCCGCTCGTCGGAGACACGCCGTCGCAGGCCGTCGCCGACAACGCCCACCAGGCATGGGTGAACTTCATCACCAGCGGGGACCCCGGCTGGGCCCCCTACGACATCGCCAGCCGCACCACCGGCCTGATCTCCGCCGACATCAGCGCCGTCGACGACCCGGCCGCTGCCGAGCGGGTGCGCTGGGACGGAATCCGCTAGCGGCGCGAGCCGCGAAGGACGACCACCGGCCCCGGGCCCCGCACCATCGGGTACAAACCAGTAATTTTGCTGTCATGGAGACCCGGTCCGGAGACGGCAGCGCGGGCGACGCGGACTACGCGGTGATCGGCCGGGCGTATGCCCGCTACCGGCGGCCGGACCCGCGGATCGCGGCCCGGATCAGCCAGGCGCTAGGCGACGCCCGTACCGTACTCAACGTGGGCGCCGGAGCGGGCTCCTACAGCCGGCGGACCGCCAGGTCACCCCCGTCGAGCCGGCCGCGTCGATGCGGGCGCAGCGCCCGGCCAGCCTGCCCGCGGCCGTAGCCGCCACCGCCGAGAACCTGCCCTTTCCCGACGGCGCCTTCGAGGCGGCGATGACCACTTTCAGCGTCCACCAGTGGGGCGACCTGCGCGCCGGGCTGCGGGAGCTGCGCCGGGTAACCCGCGGGCCGGTCGTGATCCTGACCTGCGACCCGCAGCAGCTGCACCGGTTCTGGCTCACCAGCTACGCGCCGGAAGTCATCGAGACCGAGGCTCGTCGCTACCCCGCGATCCAGACCCTCGCCTGCGCGCTGGGCGGCGGCCCCGTCGTCACCACCGCGGTGCCGGTGCCCCTGGACTGCACGGACGGTTTTAGCGAGGCGTACTACGGCCGCCCCGAGGCGCTCCTGGATCCCGATGCCCGGCTGTCCAACTCAGCGTGGAGTTTCGTCAGCACTGAGGTACACGATCGCTTCACCCGGGACCTGAGCCGCGACCTGGCCGACGGGACCTGGGACCGCCGGTACGGTCACCTGCGCACCCAGCCGGCCCTCGACGGATCCCTGATCCTGGTCACCTCCCGCCCCTGAGCACCGCCCGGAGCAGCATCTGCGGCCCAGGCGTACCGGAGCGTCGTGGCCGCCTTCTAGGCTGGGGGCATGCTGGGAGAGCGGCAGAAGGCAGCACTGGACGAGCTGGCGCAGTGGTGGGAGGGCATCCGCCACGGTGGCGCGGGCTCGCACGCCGTCCTGCTGGCCGGGCCAGCTGGCTGGGGGAAATCCACTGTCGTCGACCAGCTGGCGGAGCTGATCAGCCAGACACCGGCGCCGGTCACCGTGGCGCGGATCAGCGGCCAGTCGCTGCCGGACGGGCCGGCCAGGCGGCGGCGATCCGGAGCCGCCTGCTGGGAGCCGGCGTGCGGCGGCAGGCGGCCGGGCTGCTGTGCCGGAGCCGCTTGGCCGGACCCGCCCGGCCGGGCGCCGCCGGGCGGCCGGGGGCCGGCAGCATGCTCTCCTCGGGGCTGGCCGGGACCATCTCGCTGCTGTCGGCAGGCCTGGCCGCGGCGGCGGGCGGCGCACCGGAAGAAGGCCCCGTCAGTGAGAACGGCGCAGCCGCCCGCGCCGCCCGGGTCGTGGCCGCGGTCTCGGCGTCCGCGCCGGTGGCGGTGCTGATTGACGATGCTGACACCCTCGACCTGGGCCTGGCCAGCACCGTAATCGAGAACCTGATCGATGACCACGACGGCCGGGTCCTGGTGGTGGCCACGGTCGACCTCGGCAGTGACCTGGCGGCCGCGCTGACCTCCCGCGCCCGGCACGGCCGGACAGCGGGCCGCGTGCACCGGGCTGACAACGACCCCCGGATGGGCTGGACGTCCCGCGCCGAGCTCGCCAGCGAGCTCAGCCCGCACCTGACCGAATCCGAGGCCCGGCAGCTGGCCCGGCAGACCCGGACCTTCGCTGAGGTGTTCGCGGCGGCCAGGTCCAGGCCGCTGCCGGGGACGACGGAGGGCACCGCCGGAGCCCAGTCCTGACGAGCGTCCGGAGCATCCCGCGGTCCTGGCCGGTCAGGCTGGCGGGAGCGCGTGCAGGTGCCCGGTCGCTACCAGGCTGACCCGCCCGGCGACGACGACCCGGTCGACCGACTGCGCGGCACCGAACGCGGTGATCTGGATCTCGGACGGGCGCCCGGTGAAACGGCCCTGCCGGAGCGTGCGCGATTCGCCGTCACCCGCTCGGCCGCGGCGCATCAGGTAGGCCGCCACGCAGCCGGCCGCGCTGCCCGTGGCGACGTCCTCCACGATGCCGTCGTTGTTCCAGTGCCGTCCCTCGGTGCCCGCGGCGTCGAGCAGGTAGGCGTAATCCGCGCCCAGCCCGGCCAGGAACCCGGCGAAGTCCTCGTCGCGGATGCGCGCCCGCCCGAGCGCGTCAGCGGAGCGGACCGGGACGATGAGGTACCGCAGGCCGGTCGATATCACCTCGGGCGGCAGGTCCTCATCCAGGTCGCCGGCCGTGAGGCCGAGGGCGGCCGCGATGGCGGGCCACTGGGAGCGGGCCGGAGCGGGCAGCACATCGGGCCGGCCCTGATCGAGTGCGGCCAGCACGCCGGTGGCCAGGCTCCCGGTGGTCTGCACCGTGACCGTCCGGGCGGGCAGGGCCACGGAAGTGGTCAGGCTGACCTGCGGGCCGGGATTCGCCTGGTCGTGCAGGACGGCGGCCGCGCCGAGCACCGGATGCCCGGCGAACGCCAGCTCCCCCTCGAGGTCGAAGACCCGCGCGGTCACGCTGCCGGGGCCGCCGCCGGTGGCGACGAAGATCGTCTCGAAGTGCCGCAGCTCCCGGGTGATGGCGGCCCGCTGCCCCGTCGTCAGCGGCGGCGGATCGATGATGACGGCGAGGCTGTTGCCGGTGTACGGGCGGGCCGCGAAGACATCGACGTGGCGGTAGCGAATTGTCTGCACACCGCGACGCTACCGGCGGCCGGGGCTACAGGCTCAGCCACCCGGTGCGCAGCCGCCAGTGCCCGCCGGTGCGCAGGTGGCTCACGATGGCCCGCTGCAGCGTCGTCCGCTGCGGCACGGTGCCCAGGCCGGCTACCTCGCGCCGGAACACGAACTGAGCGACGTCCTTGTCGCCGGAGTCCCAGCCCGGGGTGAGCGTGAAGCGCCGCTGGAACGCGATGATGTTGGCCGCCGCCGGCAGGTAGCCGGCCAGCTGATCATCGAGCAGCCACGATTCGCAGATAGCCAGCCGCCGGGCCGGCGCGGGGAAGCAGCGATCGAAGAACGCGCGTGCCGCCGTCAGCGACTCATCGCACGCCGCGGGGGTGAGCGGCCCGCCATCCGGGATGTGCACGCCGACCGCGGCGTCGCCGGGCCGGAAGCCGGGCCCCCGGCCGCGCGCCTCCGCCGGCGGGTACCAGCGGGCCGGCGACAGCCAGCCGTCGCCCAGCCGCAGCAGGTTGTACTGCAGGCGGCCGAACTCGTAGATCTGCCCGCGCAGGTGCAGGGTCAGCCACCACGCCTCCTCGACGCCGGTCTCCCCGTACCGGTCGCGGTAGATCTCCATCTGCCGGCCCAGGTCGGCGACGATCGCCCAGGACACCTCGGCCGGGACCTGCCGCTGACGCTGCCAGTCCAGCGTGGCCGGGAGGGTGGCCAGGAACAGGTGCGCCGGGAAGCACCGGCCGGCCGCGCCCAGCGCCGCGGGCAGCGGCGGCAGCGCGACCCGGGGGGCGGCCGGGTCTCCCATGCCTGCCAGCACGAGCTGGCGGCAGCGGCGCAGCAGCCACTGCAGGGCCGGCGAGCGGTCCAGCCCGGCCTGCGTGGCCAGGACGGTAGCCGCGTCCGGCCCGGTGACGCCGCCGCGCTCCAGCACGGCGGCGTCGCCGGGGCCGGTGAGCGGCAGGCCGGCGGCGTCATCGCCGCCGGCCTGGTCCAGGTCGGCCAGCCAGCCGGCGTACTCCGCGCCCAGCCCGAGCTCGGTGGCGACGTGCCGGGCCTCAGCCGAGATCATCGGCCGCCGTGTCGGGCCAGCGACGGGCCTGGCCGGGGGTCGGGCCGGCCAGCGGCCGGTAGTTGACGCCCAGCGCGTCCAGCCGGGCCAGATGCCCGGTGAGCCGCTGCTCGAAGTCGCCGTAGGCACCGCCGCCGGGCGACCAGGCCACCTCGGCGAAGGCGCAGAGCCGCGGGAAGTACTGATACTCGGCTCGCTGCGGAGTCGGCACGTACTCGGTCCATAGCTGGCACTGGGCGCCGATGACGCGCTCGCGCTCCCCCGCGCCCAGGCCGGCCGGGGCGGGCTCGAAGGCATGCACCCGGCGCAGGCTCGTGGTCGCGTGCATGGCGACCGGCTCAGCGTCGCCAGCGGCCTGCGCCCAGTCAAAGTAGGTCCAGTACTGCGGGGCCATGACCACCTGGTACCCGGCCGCCGCGGCGTACTGCCCGGCTAGCTCGCTGCGCCACGGCATGATCACCGCGTCCGGCGGCGCACCGGACTCCAGCGCCTCATCCCACAAGACCACGGTCTTGCCCGCCGACCTCAGGTGATCGGCCATCTGCCCGGTGAACCAGCCCTGCAGGTACCGCTCGTCGGTCAGCCCGAGCTCGGCCATCCGGTGCTGCGCCTGCGGGCTGGCCTCCCATTCCGCGGTCGGGCACTCGTCGCCGCCGATGTGCACGTAGGACCCCGGGAAGATGCCGGTGATCTCGTCCAGGACGTTCCGGCAGAACTCCAGGGTCGCGTCCGTCATGCTGAGCACGCTGGACGATATCCCCCAGCGGCACCGGACCTCGAGCTGCTCGCCGGTATTGCCGAGCTCCGGGTAGGCCGCGATCGCGGCCTGCATGTGCCCGGGCATGTCGATTTCCGGCACGACCGTGATGAACCGGCTGGCCGCGTAGGCCACGATCTCGCGCAGGTCAGCCTGAGAGTAATAGCCGCCGTGCGGGATGCCGTCGAAACGGCGGTCCCGGCTGTGACCCAGCACCGACTCCCGGCGCCACGCCCCGATCTCGGTCAGCCGCGGGTAGCGCTCGATCTGCACCCGCCAGCCCTGGTCGTCGGTCAGGTGCAGGTGCAGCACGTTGAGCTTGTGCAGCGCGAGCAGGTCGATCAGCCGCAGCAGCCAGTGCTTCGGCAGGAAGTGCCGGGCCACGTCGATGTGCACGCCGCGCCAGGCCAGCCGGGGCCGATCGGCTATCTCCGCGGCCGGGATGGTGACCGCCGCGGCCGGGCCCGGCGCGGCGCGCGCGCAGGAACTCCGCCGGGAGCAGCTGGCGCAGCGACTGCACCCCGTAGAAGATCCCGGCCGGGGCCTTCCCGGTGATGGTCACGACGCCGTCGCCGGCCGTCAGCCGGTAGCCCTCGGCGTCCGGCAGCCGGTCATCCAGCCGCAGCACGATCACGTTCCGTGCGGGGGCTGGACCGGGGCCCGCCAGGCTGACCTGCCAGCCGGACGAGCCCGCCAGCCACGACTGCAGCAGGGCGCCGACCGGCTCGGCTCCCGGCTCGCAGGCAATGACGCACCCGTCGGCCAGTACCGCGGGCGCCCCGGAGCCGGCGGCTGGCCGCGGTGACGCCGGCCGGGGGATCACCGGCCGGCTCCGGGGGCGGCCCGCTTCACTGGCCGTAGAGCGAGCGCACGGCAGCGACCGCCGCCTCGATGATGGCCTGCTCGGCACCGGGCTCGAAGTCCGCCCGGCCCACCTCGTACCCGGCCAGCGCGAACGCCTCCTTGGTGGGGACGTAGCCGATCATGCCGTTGGCATACCCGGCGATCAGCACGTGCGGCAGTCCGGCCGCCGCCCGGATCGCGTTCCCGGTCTCGACGAAGAACTCGCCCGGCAGGCTCACCAGCGCGCACTCGTCGCTGATCCGCATGGCCTGGATCTCGATGGGCACCACCTCCGCCCGCGGCGGAAGCTCGGCCACCGCCCGCCACCGCCCACTCGACCCGCAGCTGGTTGCGGCGGGCGGTCAGCTCGTGGTGCCGGTCCTGGTCTCCGGCGGCGGCCGACCGCTCGGCCTCGACCTGGCTGATCTCCTGCTCCAGGTCGGCCTGCGTGCGACCCGGCCGCCGCTGCAGGTCCACGGTGACCTGGGTGGCGGCCAGCGGCGCGGCGGTCAGCAGCGTCCCGGCGGCTGGTTTCTCGACGTCCTCCGACCAGCTCAGGTTGATGCACCACTGGCCGGCGCCGAGTGGCTGGAGCTCGTGCACCACCCGGGTGGCCGCCGAGCCGAGGATGCCGCCCACCCGCTCGACCTCGGTGAAGTCGTGCCGCATCCACACCGGGTTGATGTTGCCGGCCGCGCCCTGCAGGTACACCGCCGTCCCGCCGATCTCCCGTTCCAGGAACCGGGCCATGGCTCCCGGGAAGTCCGGCGAGAACTCCATGTTGTCGTGCTCCAGCACGGTGCTGTGACAGGCGTAGTTGACCAGCGTGGCGACCGGCCGGCCACCGCCGGCCGGCGTCGCCACGACAATGGTCGCCACCGTCTCGATCGGCCCGTCCGGGTCGCGCCGGTTCTGGCTGATCGTCGTCACCTCGACGGTGCCGGCCTTCAGCGTGACCGGCTGGCGGCTGCCCGCCGCCTCGCGGATCGAGGCCAGGATTCCCTGGGCGACCTGCTCGGCGTACGGGGTCAGCTCGGCGGCGTTCACGTCCAGCGGCCCCGAGTGGGTGTGCGTGGCCGCGATGAGCACGCTGCCCGCCGGGATACCCAGCTCGCTCTGCGCCAGCTGCCGGGCCCGGCGGACGATCTCGTCACCGACTCCGACCAGGTCACAGACCGAGATGACCAGGTCGGCGGAACCGTCGGAGAACATGATCGTCCGGGCCAGCAGCTGGTCGTGCACGCCAGTCGCCGTTCCCTGCCGGGCGCTGTATCCCCCCATGGGGACACCGGTGTCCGGCGTGATATCGGCTGTCGCCCCGCCCGCCAGAAGGGTGGTCACGCTCGTTTCCTCCTTTGCTGTCGTGCCGTCAGGGATGCGCCGGGGTCACTTGGCGCGCGGCACCAGGTGCAGCGCGACGACCTCGCCGTTCGGGGTTCCGGCGGTGGCGGCGTCATAGGGGTTGGACGGTGACGGGAAGCCGGTCACCTTCCGGGTGGAGTAACTGCCCCAGTCCGACGCGCCGACCAGCGGGATGACCGGCACCTTGTTGACCATGACGCCCTCCAGGCCGCTGAGCGCCTGCTGGCGGCCGGCCGCCGTCGGGGCGTTCTGGTACTGGGTCAGCAGCGACTGGGTCTGCGCGTCGTTCCAGCGCTCGTAGTCGCCGCCTGAGGCGCTCTTGCCGATCGGGCCGGACAGCTTGTAGTCCAGGATGGAGTCGAGGATGTAGTAAATGTCACCGGACTGGGACCAGCACAGGGTCATCTGGAAGTTGCCGGTGGCAATGTCGGACTCCCACCCGTTGGTGGACAGCCCCTGGACGTTCACGGAAATGCCGATGTCCTTCAGTTCCTTGGCGATGACCTGATCGTCGGTCATGTAGTCCACGAACCCGGACGGGTCACCCAGGGTCAGCTTGATCTCCCTGCCGTTCAGCGCCATCAGCCCGTTACTGTCCAGCTTGAAGCCGGCCTGCTGCAGGGTCTGCTTGGCCGCTGTCACATTCTGGGTCAGCTTGGCGTTCGCGTACTTCGGGTCCAGCTGCGGGGCGTAGTTAGGCAGCAGCAGCCCAGTCGCGTTCGCCACCACCGGCTCGTAGCCGCTCTCGCCGACCTTGCTGATCTCCTGCCGGTTGACGGCCAGGCTGATCGCCTTGCGGACTGCGACCATGTTCAGCGGCCACACGTGACTGTTGGGCAGCAGCGACACGATGCCGTTGGCCGGGTACCAGAAGTGGTTGTACTGCGGGGCCCGGTCGACGTACAGCTTCTGGCCGTCGGGGATCGGGCCGCCGGCCCAGTCGATGGTCCCGTTCTCCTGGTCCTCGATGGCGGTGGTGTTGGAGCTGTACTGCACGTAGCGCAGCCCGTAGATCTTCGGCAGGCCCGGCTGCCAGTAGTGCGGGTTGCGGATCAGCAGCATGGCGCTCGGCTGGAACGTCGACAGCATGAACGGGCCGGTGCCGACCGGCTTGAGGTTCTGGTACGTGGCGGGGTTGCTGACGTGCTCCCAGATGTGCTGGGGAACGATGTAGGCCGCCTCGGCGATGTAGTAGAACTGCGTGAACGACGGCGTCTTGAACGTCATCACGGCGGTCTGCGGGTTCGGCGCTGAGATGCTCTCGAAGTTGATCCCGCCGGTATTGATCTGCGGGTTCTTCTTCAGCATGTTGAAGGTGAAGGCCACGTCCGCGCTGGTGAACGGCTTGCCGTCGGACCACGTCACGCCACTGCGCAGGTGGAAGGTGAGGGTCTTGTTGTCGTTGGACCACGCCCACGACTTGGCCAGCCACGGGTAGTTCTGGCTCGGCTTCACCGAGTTCTGCTGGGCCAGCGGCTCGTAGATCATCCCGGCCGCGCCGTACAGGGCGTTGATCCCGCTGGTGGGCAGGTAGGGGTTGAAGTCCTTGGGCTGCGGTCCGCCGGTGTTGCCGACCACGGTGAGGATGACATGGTTCGATCCGCCGGAGCCTGAGCTGCCGCCGCCGCTGCCACCAGCGCCGGGGGCCCCGACGGTACTGCACGCGGTGGCCGCCAGCAGGGCAACGGCAGCCCCCGCTACGGCCTGAATCCTCCGCCGGTTCCGTCTGATCATTACGCTCATCCCCTTTCGGTTCTCGTGCTGGACACCAGAGAGCCGTGTCCGTCGCTGTGCAGCCAGCACCGTGCTGTGTGATCCCCGGCCACCTGCACCGGGGGCGGATCGGTTGTCTTGCAGATCTCCATGGCGAACGGGCACCGGACGTGGAACCGGCACCCGGCGGGCGGCGCCAGCATGCTGGGCGGCTCGCCGCGGGCGACCGGCTCCGCGGCGCGGATCCGCCGGCTCGGCTGCGGTGATGACTCGATCAGCAGCCGGGTGTACGGGTGAGCCGGGTTGCTGACCACCGACATGGCCGGCCCGGACTCCACGACCTGGCCCGCGTACATCACGATCACGGTCTCGGCGAACTGGCGGGCCGAGGCAATGTCATGGGTGATGTAGAGCAGGGCGATGTCCCGCTCGCGGACCAGCCGGTCGAACAGGCTGAGCAGGCTCAGCCGGATGGACACATCCAGCATCGACACCGGCTCATCGGCCAGCAGCACCGACGGGCGGGCGGCCAGCGCCCGGGCGATCGCGATCCGCTGCCGCTGGCCGCCGGACAGCTCGTGCGGGTACTTCTGCGAGAACTGCCGCGGCGGCGTCAGGCTCACCTCGCTGAGCAGCCCGGCGATGCCCTCGGTCACCTCTGCCGCGGACTTGGCGAAGCCGTGCACCTTCAGCGGGCGGCTCAGGTGGTACTCGATGTTGTGCAGCGGGTTCAGCGAGGCGAACGGGTCCTGCAGGATGAGCTGGACCTCCCGCACGTAGCGGCGGAACGCCCGGCCGCGGGTGGCCCGGATCCGCTCGCCGCGCAGCCGGACCTCACCGCCGGTCGGCGCGTACAGCTGCGCGAGCAATCGGGCCATCGTGGACTTGCCCGAGCCCGACTCGCCGACCAGGGCCGTGACCTTGCCGGGGTACAGCGCGAAGGACACGTTCTCCACGGCGCGGACATGACCGAACGACTTGCTCAGCCCGGCCGCCTCGAGGATCGGCCCGGCCGGGCCCGGCGGCCCGGCGGCGCCGGGCTCCGGCACCTCCGCCGCGGCCGGGATCTGCTCGCGCTCGCCGGCCTGCGCGTGCAGCCGCGGCGGGACGTCCCGGCGGCTGCCGTCATACAGCAGGCAGGCGACCTGATGGTCGCCGGAGTCAGCGCTGACACCGGTCGGTATCAGCCGCGGCAGTGTCGCGGAGCAGGACTCCATCCGGTCGGGGCAGCGCGGGTGGAACGCGCAGCCCGGCGGCAGGGCCTTCAGGTCCGGCGGTGAGCCGGGGATCCCGGTCAGCGCCAGCCGGGGGCCCTCCAGCACCGGGAAGGAGCGCAGCAGCCCGCGGCTGTAGGGATGCCGGGGGGCCTGGTGCAGCTCGGCCGCGTCGGCGACCTCGACCAGCCGCCCGGCGTACATCACCATGATGGTGTCGGCCAGCTCGATCAGCAGCGACAGGTCGTGAGTGATGAAGATGACCGAGAACCCGAGCCTGGCCTGCAGCTGCATGATCTCGGTCAGGATCTGCCGCTGCAGCACGACATCCAGCGCTGTGGTCGGCTCGTCCATGACGATGATCTCGGGCTCCAGGGCCAGCGCCAGCGCGATCATCGCGCGCTGGCGCATCCCGCCCGACAGCTCGTGGGCGTAGGCGCTGGCCCGGTCGGGGGTGATCCCGACCAGCTGCAGCAGTTCCTCCGTCCGCTCCTGGATCTCCGCGGCGCTGATGCCCGGCCGGTGCGCCCTGAGGACATCGGCGAACTGGGTGCGCAGCCGCAGCACAGGGTTGAGCGTGTTCATGGCCGACTGGAACACGACCGACAGCGCTGACCAGCGGAACTTCCGCAGCTGGCCCGGCGGCATGGCGAGCAGGTCGATCGGCTCGCCATGCTCGGGGAAGTACCGGACCTGGCCGCTGGTGACCTGACCCGGCGGCCGCAGCAGCCGGGCGACGGCAAAGGCCAGGGTCGTCTTCCCCGATCCGGACTCACCGACGATGCCCAGGACCTCGCCGCGGTGCAGCTGCAGGTCGACGTTGTCGACGGCGCGCAGCCGGCCGCTGCCGGCCCCGTAGTCGACGGTCAGTCCCTGCACGTCAAGCAGCACGGGTCCGGGCTCGCGCCGGGGCGCCGGCGCGGGCGCGGGCACGGCAGACTGCACGCTGGTCATCGGCCCCTCCCCGACCGGCCGGTCAGCCGGCTGAGGCCGCCGCCCGCCGCCTCATGGCGCTGCTCGGCATCCTCCCGGCGGCTGTCGCGCACCAGCTTGCGCGCCGACGCCTTAGTCCCGATGCCCGCCGCGCGCAGCCGCGGGTTGACCAGCTCGTCGATGCCGAAGTTCATCAGGGCCAGGGCGGTGCCCACCAGGCCGATGGCCAGGCCCGGCGGGACGAACCACCACCAGGCGCCGAGCAGCAGCGCGTTGCTGGCCTCGGCCCAGTAGAGCATCGTCCCCCAGGACCAGGACGACACGTCAGACAGGCCGAGGAAGGCGATGCCGGCCTGGGTCAGGATCGCGAAGACGACGGTGCCCAGGAAGGTGGCCGCGATGATGGTGCCCTCATTGGGCAGGATCTCCCACAGCAGGATGCGCAAGAAGCTCTCGCCGCTGGCCCGCGCGGCCTCGACATAGTCGCGCTTGCGGATCGACAGGGTCTGCGCCCGGATGACCCGAGCGCCCCACGCCCAGCCGGTGACGCTGATCACCACGGCGACGCTCAGCGAGCCCTTGTTCGGCAGGTAGCCGGCCAGCACGATCACCAGCGGCAGGGCCGGGATGACCAGGAACACGTTGGACAGCACCGACAGCACCTCGTCCAGGACGCCGCCGGCGTAGCCGCCGATGAGGCCGATGATCACCGACAGCGCAGTGGCGATGGCGGAGGCGACGAAGCCAACCAGCATCGAGATGCGCGTTGAGTCGACGAGCTGGGCGAAGATGTCCTGGCCGGTCTGCGTGGTGCCGAGCCAGTGCGCCCCGGACGGCGGCTGCAGGGTCGCCGTGGAGAGCGCGGACGGATCGGTGCGGACCACCATCGGGCCGAAGATGGCCACCAGCACGAAGATGGCGGTGATGACCGTCCCGGCCATCAGCTTGCCCGAGTGCAGCGCGGAGCGCAGCCGGGACTGACCGCCATCACGGTCCGCCGTAGTCAGCTCCGGTGCTGCCTGGCTTGCCTGGACAGCCATCAGCGGGCCAGCCTGGTCCGGGGATCCAGGGCCACGTACGCGAGGTCGGCAATGAAATTCGCCGCCAGCACAGCCACGGTGACGATGAGGAACACCCCCTGCATCAGTGGATAGTCGTTATTGGTCACGGCCTGGAACAGCACGTAGCCAAGGCCCGGGTAGGAAAAGACGATCTCGGTCAGGATGGCGCCGCTGACGACAAATCCCAGCGACATGGCGAAGCTCGCGAGGGAGGGCAGGATGGCATTGCGCGCGGCGTAGGTGACCATAATCCGGCGCGGCGTCAGGCCCTTGGCCTCGGCCATCAGGACGTAATCCTCGGACCCGGTCGTGACCATCATGTTGCGCATGCCCAGCATCCAGCCGCCGATGGACGACACGACGATGGTGCCGGCAGGCAGGATCGCGTGGTAGAGGGCGCTAAGGATGAA
Organism: uncultured Actinomycetota bacterium; assembly: GCA_963780555.1. Lineage (GTDB taxonomy): Bacteria > Actinomycetota > Actinomycetes > Streptosporangiales > Streptosporangiaceae > DASUBV01. The sequence goes on from CAWACD010000002.1 coordinate 4,841,760, forward strand.
AGTCCCGCTGAAGGTGATCGCCGTTGTTGTTGCCGTGGCCCCCGACAGCGGGAACCAGTGCAGCTGGTCGGCGAGGACGAATGCAGCGAGCAGGCCGAACCAGAAGTACGGAATGGACCCGAGGAAAGTCGTGACCGGCAGCAGGGCATCCATCCAGGAGCCCCGCCACCAGCCGGACATGATGCCCAGCACCGTTCCGATGGCAAAACTCAGGACCGTGGCCACGCCGATCAAGGCGGCCGTCCAGGGCAGGCTGGTCATGATGACCTGGGCCGCGGTGCTAGGGTAGTAGCTGAAAGAGATGCCCAGGTCACCGTGCGCGAGGTGCGACAGGTACGTCCAGTACTGCGACCAGATGCTGGCGTTGTTGAGGCCGAATAGCTTAGTGAACGAGGCAGTGGCAGCCGGGCTTACCTGGCCGCGAAACCGGGATAGCATGGCCTGCACGGGGTTGCCCGGCATCAGCCGCGGGATCGCGAAGTTGAGGGTGATGGCGGCCCACAGGGTAAGGAGATAGAACAATACCCGCCGGGTCAGATAGCGCACAGTACCTCCCTCGATGATGGCTAGCTGGCGGCAGCGCAAAGCGCCCGTGGTCCGTGAATGCCTGCGCCACCAGAAAATCGCAGGTAGCAGCTCGCATTCAGGGGGCTGACCCGGCGGTCAGTGCCGGACCAGAGAAGAAACGGTGAGAATGCCGCCTGGCGGCATGTTCGGCGGTTAGTCCCGCTGCCCGAAGTGGCCTGCGGCTCGCCAGGCCTGCGCTTCCTGGTGTGATCTCCGGCAGCGTTGCCGGAAAGCCACCGGAGCGTCGCTGCGACTGGCGGAGCGAGAGCAGCCGACGGGCTTGTCTGTCCTTCAGGCCATCGATGCTCCTTTCACCAGGCGGCGCGTCAGCGCGGTGGGCCTGAGCGGCTGAAATAAGCGTCAGCCGGTACAATTCTCGCTTAATTAGGAGTGTTCACTAAATAACTCGCCATGTCAAGATGTCTCTTCCGCTGCGGTCACCCGGGAGCTTCCCTCACCCCGCGGATCGGTGGCCGCCGCGACTGATCCCGCGCCCTCCGGCCACGCCATCTGGGCCCGGCCGGTCATGTCGTCCTCGGGTCCCTGCCAGCTGACCGGCAGGCTGGCCGCGATGCTGGCAGCGGCCGCCGGGGCCAGCTGCCTCTCGACATACGCCACCGGTGCTGCTGCGCTGCCCTCGACTACCCAGCGCGGCGCGGCCAGCGCCGCCGCCGGGGCCTGCCCGGCGGTGAGCCGGAGAATCAGCTGGGTCTGGATCTGCGGCTGACGGGTGCCGCCCATGGTCCCCACGACCCACCTCAGCTGGCCGCCCTGGCTCACCATGACGGGCATCAGCGTGTGCGCGGGCCGCTTGCGCGGGGCGATCCGGTTGGGCGAGTCCCGCCGCAGCGCGAACGAGCTGCCGCGGTTGTGCAGCAGGATCCCGGTATCCCGCTCCAGGATTCCGGATCCGAGCAGGTGAAACACGCTCTGGATCAGGCAGACCGCCCGGCCGCCGGTGTCGGCCGTCACTACCGCTACCGTGTCGCCGCTGCCGGGTGCGCGCGCCGCCGGACGGCTCGCCCGCCGGGCGGGCGGCAGCCCCTGTCCGACGGTGGCAGCCAGCTCCGCCAGGCGGCCTGGCGTCAGCAGGTCCGCGGCGGACAGCGGCATCGCCGCCGGGTCGGCCAGCCACTGCCGCCGGTCCCGCGCGGCGAGCTGGAAGATCTCCGACAAGATCGCGGCGTCGTCCGCCAGCGGCTCGATGCCGCCGCCCAGCGCGGCCAGCACCCCCAGGGTCTCCAGCAGCAGGAAGCCCTGGCTGTTCGGGCCGCTGGTGGACAGCTGATACCCGGCGAAGCCGCCGCTGAGCGGGTCCTCCCGCCGTACCGCGTACTCGGCCAGGTCACGGTCGTCAATCGCGCTGCCCGCGGCCTGCAGGCCGCGGGCCAGCGGCCGGCCAGCGGGCCCGCGTAGAAGCTGCGCGGGCCATCGCGGGCGATCTCGGCCAGGCTGGCGGCCAGTTCTGGCTGGCGCAGCTGCTGGCCAGGCTGCAGCGGGCGGCCGCCGGGCATCAGCAGCGCCCGCAGCCCCGGATCGCCGGCCACCAGGCCGGGGTCACCACGGACGGCCTGCAGCAGGCTCGGCGAGGCCGGGACTCCGGCGGCGGCCAGTTCTGCTGCCGGATCGACGCAGGCGGCCCACGGCAGGGCCGCGCCCAGGTCGTGCACGGCCGCGAGCCCGGCCACCGCGCCGGGCACGGTCACGGTGTCGATGCCGGTGCCCGGCAGCGCCGCGCCGTACCGCGCGGCGAGCCGGTCAGCGTCGGCGTGCCGGCTCGCGTACCCGGTCGCGTTGATGGTGGTGATCGCGCCGTCCGGTGCCCTGACCAGGGCGATGAGGTCGCCGCCGATGGAGGTGTAGTGCGGCTGCACGACCGCCAGCGCGAGCGACGCGGCGACGGCCGCGTCGATCGCATTTCCGCCGGCCCGCACGCAGCCTGCCGCGGCCGCCGTCGCGCTGGCATGCGGCGCGGCGACCGCGCAGGTGCTGCCGGTCACCGGCCGCCGGTTGCCTTGCCGACCGTGGTGAGCTCGATCCCCCGGGACCGGACCAGCGCGGCCACTTCCGGGTCGGTCAGCAGCTCCAGGTCAGCGATCCGGTACTCCTCGGCCCACCGGTAGGGCACCGAGTCCGGCCCGGTCATCGAGGCAATCTCGGGTCCCGCCACGGCCGGGTGCACGACCAGCATGTGCAGGCCCGGGCCCAGCTCGGACAGGTAGGTCAGGAGCCAGTCCTTCTTGCCGTCGGTGTCCCGCTCGCTGAGGCCGTCAATCGAGGTGAGGCCGCGGGACCGGGCCAGCTCGGAGTAGACGAACAGCTCGCCGAGCTTGTCCGCCACCTCGGTGTACGCCCGCGGTGCCACGGCGCCCATGTGCACATCGAGGTAGTCGATGTCCAGGCCCTCGGCCGTGAAGCGGGCGGCCTGAGCCAGCAGCTCGGCGACCGCCTCGTCGTGCGTCACGGCCGCGCTGGCCTCTTCCACGCTGCGGTAGAACGTGCCGTCAGCGCCGGTCAGCGACGGGCCGCTGGTCAGCGGTCGCCACCGCAGGTTGTCCCACTCGCAGGTCAGGGTCTGGTGGATGCCGACCGGGATGCCATGAGTCCGGGCCAGCTGCGCTGCCTCGGTGAACCACGGGCACGGCACCATCACCGACGACTGTGTCAGGATCCCGTCGGTGAAGGCTCGGACGATCCCCTCGTTGACCGAGTGGCACATGCCGAAGTCGTCACCGCGGACGATCAGACGGGTTGCGGTAGCCAATGAAGCCTCTCCTTACGCAGTTTGCTGAGGCGCCAGGCGGCCTCATCCGATAACGCTGAGCACCTTGTCGACCGCCGTGGCGACGTCCTCGCAGTCCGCCTCGGTATAGGCGGCCCCGACCGGGATGAGCACCGACCGGGATGCGATGTCCTCGGTGCGCGGGCACAGCCCCGGGCCGTATTCCACCGACGTCGGGTGCTCCGCGCAGTTCCACGGGCCGCCCTTGCCCGACGCGGTGCGCTTATCGACGATCGAGGGCGTCAGGTACACCGGCTGACCGCCATAAAGCTGCCCGACCGGCACCCCCTCGGCTCGCATCGCCGCGATGAACTTGCGGGCCAGTTCCTTGTCACGCAGGAAGATGCCGATGCTGGAGCCGCCGCCATCGCCGCCGGGGTCGCGGCGGAAGGTGATGGTGTCCAGGTCATCCAGCATGGCCTGGATCCGCTGCTTGTTCTCGGCCATGTTCGCCAGCAGGCCCGGCAGCTTGCCCAGCTGCACCGCGGCGATGGCCCCGGCGATCTCGGTCATCCGGAGGTTCTCGCCGACGAACGGGTCCGGGTAATCACGCCCGCGGCCGGCGCCGCTGCTGGTCACGAACTGGCCGCCCTGATCCTGATAGCAGGCCGCGCGCAGGTACAGCGCCTCGTCGCCGGTGACCAGCAGGCCGCCCTCGCCGGAGGTCACGTTTTTCTCCAGCTGCAGCGAGAACGCGCCGAGGTCACCGATGGTGCCCAGTGGCCGGCCCTTGTAGGACATGCCCATGGCCTGGGCGGCGTCCTCCAGCACCGGCACCCCGTGCTGCCGGGCGATCGCCATCAGCGGGTCCATGTCGCACGGCCCGTTGTCCAGGTGAACCGGGATGATGGCCGCCGTGCGCTCGGTGATCTTGGCTTCCACGTCGGCCGGGTCCAGCCCGAGGGTGTCGTCGATCTCGGCGAAGACCGGCACCGCGCCGCACACCACGACGGCATTGACCGTGGCGATGAAGGTCAGCGACGGGACGATGACCTCATCGCCGCACCCGACGCCCAGGGCGGCCAGGCCGGCCCGCAGCGCGGCCGTGCCGCTGGAGGTCGCGACCGCATGCTGCGCGCCCATCGCCGCGCAGGCCGCCTGCTCAAAGGCCTCGACCTTGCCCAGCAGCTGGGGGCCGTAGTAGCGGAACAGCGAGCGGCTGTTCAGCACCTCGACCGCGGCCTGGAGTTCTTCGGGCCCGAACACCGACAGGCCCCGGCCGGCCGGGAGCGGCTCGGTGCGTACTTGGGGGCCGCCGTCGAGGGCCAGCGTGGTCGTCACCGTCATAGTTTAATTATAAAGCTTCCAAACTATGCTGACAAGGCATGATCACCCGGACGATGCCGGGCGGGCGGTGCGATATCCGGGCGGCGGCATCCGGCGCCCGGTCGGGTGGCACCGGACGGGTAGCCCCGGCCGGCCGCCCGGCAGCACGACAGACAGCCGGGCCCGGGCCGGCGGCCGGATCCGCCGAATGCACCCGCGGCGGCCGTTTCCGGCGCCGCCCGATATCCGTTCTGTCGCAACAATGTCGCCGCGGCTATCAATTCGGTCATCGGGCCCCGTCCCCGCTCGCCAGGACCGGCTGCGACCGGTAACATCGCGCCTCCAGGGGCCGGAACCTGCTGCTACCCGAGGGGCTACCGCGGGTACGTATGCTTTTGGGGTGAGCATGATGGCCTTGGAAATACCGCGATGAACGATGACCGGCAGGCGCCAGGCAAGCGCACTGCCGCGGTCGCTCCGTCGATTCTGCGCGAAATGAATCAGCGCCTTCTCCTGGACCTGCTGTTCACTAGCGGCCCGGCCACTCGTCCGCAGCTCGGCCAGGCGGCCGGCCTGTCCCAGCCGACGGTCATCGCTGCCCTGGCCGACCTGGAGAAGCTGGGACTGGTGCGGCCCTGCGGCCGGACCACCTCAGCGCCCGGCCGGGCGCCGATGCTGTACGAGATCAACCCCAGCGCTGGCGCGGTCGTCGGAGTGGATATCGGCCGGGAGTGGATCCGGCTGATGGTCACCGACCTGGCCGGCAACCGGCTGAGCCAGCTGGAGGTCCGCAACACCGCCGCTGACCGCAGCGGCCTGGTCGACGCCGTCGGCCAGCTCGTGTCCAAGGGCACCGCCGACGCCGGCCTGCAGCCCGAGCAGATCACCCATACCGTCATCGGCTCGCCGGGCGTCTATGACACCGGGCGAAGCCAGCTGCTGTACGCCGCGAACCTGCCGGGCTGGCTGCGCTCGCGAGTGGTCAAGGCCCTGGACGAGCGCTTCGGCTCCGCGGTGACCATCGACAACGACGCCAACCTTGCCGCGCTGGGCGAGTACACCTACGGGGCCGGCAAGTCGGTGCGGCACTTCGTCTACCTGACGATCGGCACCGGGGTGGGGCTCGGCATGGTGATCGACGGGCAGCTATACCGCGGCTCCAGCGGCTCGGCCGGGGAAGTCGGCTACCTGCCGGTCGGCGACGAGCTCCCGCTCACCCCGCGGCGTCGTCCGCAGCGGGGCATGCTGGAGGAGTCATTCGGCAGCGAGGCCGTCGTGCGGCGGGCGCGGGACGCCGGGATGAAGGGAACCTTCACGGCCGAGGACGTCTTCACCGCCGCCCGGCACGGCGACGCGCACGCCCGGGAGGTTGTCGTCACCGAGGCCCGGATGCTCGCCCGGGTGGTCTCCAGCATCTGCGCGCTGCTGGACCCGGAGCTCATCGTCGTCGGCGGCGGCATCGGGCAGAATCTCGACCTGCTCGAGCCGGAGATGACGACCGAGCTGGCCCGGCTCACGCCCATGCGGCCCGCCCTCGGAGTGGGCGACCTGGACCGCGACGCCGTGGTGCTGGGCGCGATCGCGATGGGCATCCAGCACGCCCGGGAGACGCTCTTCGAGAGCCGCGCCGCCAAGTAGGACCCGGTCCGGACGCTGGCCGCTTGCTGCGCTCAGCCGGCGCAGCGCCCGGATGGCTAGCGTCTGGACGGCTCAGCGCCCGGACGGCTCAGCGCCCGCGCTGCGCCCGGAGAAAGCGGGTCCCGCCGACCATAACGCTGCGCTCGCCCAGCTCGGCGACCCGGACCAGTCGCTGATCCGGGCGTCCGGGCCCGCCCGCGATCAGCTGCTTAGTTACGAACTCGCTGGTCATGACCCCGCCGCCCAGCACAACTGCCGCCGGGTCGAGGATCCGGACCACCATGTCGATCGCCAGGGCCAGCAGGCCGACCGCCTGGCTGACAATCTCCGCGCACGCGTCGTCGCCGAGCTCGGCGGCCGCCACGACCTCGCGGGCGGTGATCGCCGCGTCCGGCCCCAGGGCGGCCAGGGCCGCGCTCTGCCCGGCTGCGGCGGCCTCCCGGCCAAGCTCGCCGATGGCCCGGCCCGACGCGTAAGCCTCCAGGCAGCCGGATGAGCCGCACCCGCAGGCCCGTCCGCCCGGCAGCACCCGGATATGACCGATCTCGCCGGCCAGCCCGCCTGCTCCGGCCAGCAGCCGGCCGTCGATCAGCGCCCCCATGCCGATCCCCGTCGACACGGTCAGGTAGGCAACATCAGTCAGTCCCCGGGCGGCACCGGCGACGGTCTCCCCCACCAGGCCGAGGTTGGCGTCATGCTCGATCGTGACGGGCACCCCGCCCAGCAGGCCGCCCAGGTCGGCGGCGAGCGGGTACTCGCGGACCGGCAGGTTCGCGGCCCGGTGCACGATCCCGGCGTCCCGGTCGATCGCCCCCGGAACGGCGACGGCCACGGCCGCGACCTGAACGGCGGCCTGCCGGGCCAGCCGCCTGATGACTGCCGCCACCGCCGCGATGATCTGTGCCGGATCCGGCGGCTGGCCGGTGGGAAACGTCGCGACCTCGACGATGTCCCCGGCGCGCGCGATCCCCACCATGACCTTCGTCCCGCCGATGTCCACGACGGCGCCGTCCGGGATGTCGGTGCGCATGAACGGTTCCATCACTCTCCGTCGATCCGGGTCTGCGCTGCTGGCCACGCCGGGCAGGGCAGCGTGGTACCCGCCGGGCGGCCGCGCGGGCCTGCCGGGATCCGGCCGGGCTCCGGCTGCCGGCCAGGCCGTTAGCGGCGGAGCAGGCCCGGCTCCGGCCCGCGAGCCGAGCCGTCGCGGACAAACTGCGGGACGCTGACGGTTCGCCGGCTCGCGGCCGCTGCGTAGGCCGCCAGTACCCCGGCCAGCGCCGCCTGCCCGTCGCGGCCGGTAACCGGCGGCGGGACCCGCCCGGCGCATGCGTCAGCGAACAAGGCGTAGGGGTTGACCGCCGCGGGCAGCGCGACGTCGCGGGCGCTGCCGCTGGCGTCCCGCAGCACCGACGTCCCGGCACTGACCGTGAGCGAGCCCGCGGTGCCGGCCAGGGTCAGGCCCATGCCCGCGGCCGGCGTTGTCTCCCAGCTCGCGCGCAGTGACCCGGCGGCCCCGCCGGCCAGGCGGAAGCTGACCTCGGCGGCATTGTCGATGCCCGCGCAGCCCGGTCGCGGCCGGGTGAGGGCGGTCACCTCATCCAGCTCGTCACCGGTCACCGCCCGGATCAGGTCGACCAGGTGGACGCCGAGATCGAGCAGCGCCCCGCCGCCCGCCTGGCCGGAGTCGAAGAACCAGTCGGCACCCGGTGCCCAGTCCTGCGGGCCGGTGTGCTCGAGCGAGGCCCGGACTCCGACGATCTCGCCCAGCTGGCCGGCCGCGACCAGCTGCGCCGCGGCCAGGCTGCGCGGGGCGAAGCGCAGGTTATGAGCGGGCATCAGGACGACCCCCGCCGCCTGCGCCGCGGCGACCATCTCCGCCGCCTGCGCAAGGCTGGTCGCCATGGGCTTCTCGACTAGCACGTGCTTGCCTGCCGCGGCGGCCTGGATGGCCATCTGCGCGTGCAGCGCGTTGGGCGCGCAGATGTCAACGGCATCGACGTCGTCCCTGGTCAGGACTTCCTGCCAGTCGGTGACTGTCGCCCCGCCGCCCCACTCGGCAGCCGCGGCGGCCGCCGATGCCGCCGAACGGCTGGCAAAGACGGTGACGTCGACCCGCTCCGGGCCCGCGGCACGGAACGCCGGCAGGTGCGTGTCGCGAGCGATGGTCCCGCAGCCCAGGATGGCCAGCCGCAGTGGCCTCATCCGGCCGGCGCCGATGCTGGTGGCCGGAGGATGAGGTCTGCTCGTATCCGCATGGATCAATTATAAAGCTTATAAACTAATAGCAACAGTGCGTTCCGGCCGGCGCTGTCACACTTCTCCCGCGCGAGCTGCCGGACGGCGATCCGGTCTACGCTGATCGGTGCGCCCGCGCTCGGTCATGACCTGACCGGCATCGTCAGGCGGTGTGCGCGGCACCGGAACCAGGCAGGAGATGGGCAGCGTGGACGAGCGGGTCAGGCAGGCTGGCCTGCTGTATGAGCAGGCCGTCTTCAGCGGTGAGGCCGGCCCGCTGGCCGACGCGGACCGCGAGCTCGACGCGGCGGAGGCTGATCTCGCCGTGGCCCGCGGCCGGGTGATGCACACGCGGTTCCTGCTGCACCGGGACGAGGACCCGGACCGGGCCCGGGCGGACGCTGGTGAGCTGGCGCTGTTCGAGCGCGCGGCGCAGCTGTACCGGGCGCTGGGCGATGCGGGCGGTGCGGCTGAGGCGCTGTTCTGGGTCGGCTGCTTCCACCAGGTTGCCCGCCGCGATCACGCCGCCGCCGGGCCGGTCCTGGAACAAGCACGGGAACTCGCGGCGCAGGCCGGCAACAAGGCGACGGAATCCGAGGTGCTCCGGCACCTGGGCATCCAGGCCCACGCCGCCGGGCAGCTGGAGCTGGCCAGGACCCGGCTGGAGGAGTCGACCCGGCTGCGGCGCGAGATCCGGCACATGCCGGGGGTAGCCGCGAACCTCGTCGGGCTGGCCTATATCTCCGCTGCCCAGGGCCGCCGCGACGACGCCCTGGCCGCCCTCGATGAGGCCGCCGCGATCGCCGGTGCGCATCGTGCACCGCGCATCCTGGCGCAGGTTACCGAGGCGCGCAGCGCCCTGTGACCAGCACTGCCACCGGCGGGGGAACGATGCTGATCTACAAGATTCTCCGGCCCGCCGAGTGGGCCGGGTTCGAGGCTGCCGGGCGCTTCGCGGGCTCGCCCGACGATGACAGCAGCGGGTTCATCCACTGCTCCTCGCGCGAGCAGGCCGCCGGGTCCGCCGCCCGGTTCTTCGGCCGGGAGCCGGAGCTGGTGATCGCCGCTCTCGACACCCGGCTGCTCGGCGACTCGGTGCGCTGGGAAGAGGCTTCCAGCGGCGGCCGGTTCCCGCACGTCTACGGGGACCTGCCGCTCGGCGCGGTCGTCGCGGTGTACCGCGCGGCCGGGGCCTCGTCCGTAGACGAGGCACTCGGCCCCGCGCGGCCGGCCTAGCGGCCAGCCACCGCACCCGCTATCAGCTGTCAGCTGTACGGCAGCAGGCAGATGCCGGCCAGCCCGCCGACCCCGCCGCAGGTCTGGCTGCCGTCGAAGTTGTCGCTGGCAATCCACAGGCCGACGCTGGTGATCAGCATGTCATCGGCGCCCAGGCCGCGCGCCCGGCTGTAGTAGCCGGCCGAATTAGCCTTGTTGACGAACAGGTGGCCGTTGGCCGGGTCCATGCCCTCCATGCCCACGGCGTTGTAGCCGCCCGTCCCGAGCGTGTCGCAGGCCTGCCCGTTCATCGAGTACCGCTCGTGGCCGCCGGCATAGACGCCCTTGGCGTCAGCCGCGACCGAGTACAGCGAGTCACAGCCGGTTATGTTCAGCCAGGTCGGATTCACCGAGGCCTGCGTCGCTGGCATGGCCATGGCCACATCACAGGGGCTGCCCGGCAGCCGCGGTCCGTGCGTGCTGGTTCCCGGCTGGTGATAGCCGGTGGTGGCCACGTACACGGTCGCGTCGTTCGGTGACCACGCCGCGGCGCGGGCCCAGAACCCCTCGGTGCAGGTCATGCTCAGGGTCGGCGACGTCCAGCCGGTGACGGCGGCCTTCGACCCGCCGACGTTCAGCATGAACATCTGGTGGCGCGTGGCGCCGCCTACGGAGCTGAACACGCCCTCGACTAGGTCCAGCGTGCCGCCGTGGCTGAGCTGCTGGTTGTAGACCTGGCTGCCGCTGATGGCCAGGTTCAGGAAGCCGTCGCTGGCCCCGGTCGCGGGGCTCAGGCTAACCATGCGCGGGATGCTGGCGCCGTTGATCTTGGAGAACGTGCCGCCGACCAGCAGGTGGCCCCTGACGCCGAGAATGGTGTCCACGGTCCCGCTCGCGGAGTGGGCGAAGCCGGTCACGACATTGCCGGTGGTGGTGCTGATCTCGGCGATGTTGGTCACGCTGGTGCCGTTGACCTTGGTGAAGTTGCCGCCGATGTAGGCGTCCGCGCAGTTAGTGCCGTTGAACGCGATCGAGTTGATCGCACCCCCGCCGTCTTCGTTGGTCGTCGTGCTGCCGACCACGGCGGGCGCCCAGGACGTGACCGTGTAGGGGCTGGTGGCCTTGAAGCTGAAAATATCGGTGCGGGCATATGTCGTGCTGCCCTTGACGATCGTGCTGAACGTCCCGACCGCGTACATGTTGGCGCCGCACTGGACCAGCTGACGGATCTGCTGGGTGGTCTTGGACGTGGTGGGCAGGTGCGGGGTGTTCGTCACCGGCAGCGCTGACACCACTCCGGCCGGCGGCTGCTCCCCGCCGGTTCCGGCCTGCGCGGCGGAGGCCCCGAAGGCCACCACGGCTCCGGCAGCGACCAGAGAGATCAGGTATTTCCGCACGACGCCTCCTTGTCATCTGGCCGTCAGCGTAACTCTGCGCGGGCCCGGGCTGACTGGTGCGCGTGATCGGATATGAGGTCAGCGAGGCGGCCGGCAGCAACGCGGCGCGCGATCCGGCCGGGTGTTCGCCCGGTGCTGAACCGGACTCGCGCCGGCGATCGCGGCGGCAGGATCGGGCTCATGTCCGACATTGCTGTCAGCGTGCAGGCCGCTCCGGCGGACCTGCCGTCCTGGCTGGCCCTGACCCGGCGGCTGGAGGCCTCGGGCTTCCGCGGGCTGCTGATGGGCGATCATCCCGGCTCCGGTGCCGCGCCGATGCCCGCGCTGGGCGCCGCCGCTGCGGTGACCCAGACCCTGGAACTCGGCACCTGCGTCGTTCAGGCCGGCGTTCGCGAGCCCGTGCACGTCGCCGCGGACGCGGCGACGCTGGACTTGCTGGCGCCGGGCCGGGTCGTGCTAGGCATCGGCGCCGGGCACACGCCACGCGAGTGGTCCGACATCGGACGGCAACGGCCATCGCCGCGGGACCGGGCCGAGCGGCTGGCTGAGTTCGCCGGGGCTGTTGCCGCGCTGCTGCGGGGCGAGACAGCTGACCTCGATGGCAGGCACCTGGCGCTGGCCGGCGCGCAGCTCGATGACCTGCCGGCGGGTGACCGGATCAAGCTCACCATCGGCGGCGGGCACCCGCTGATCCTGCGGGCGGCCGCGCGTCACGCCGATGTGGTGGGCCTGAGCGGGCTCGGCCGGACCCTGCCCGATGGCCACTACCACGAGGTGCGCTGGACGACGGCCGACCTGCAGCGGCAGCTGCAGCTGGTCCGGGACGAAGCCCGGGCCGCCGGGAACAGCCCGGCCATCGAGGTGCTCGTGCAGTCCGTCCAGGTCACCGGCGACAGGACGGCTGCGATTGAGAAACTCGCGGCCGCGATTCCCGGTGCCACGGCCGCGGACATCTCCCGCACCCCGTTCGTGCTCATCGGCAGCCATGCGCAGCTGGCCGACCAGCTGCTGGCCCAGGCCAGGGACCTCGGCATCACCAGGTATGTCGTCCGCGAGCCAGCCGTCCCCGACCTGGAGCGCGTCCTCGCACTGATCCATGCCACCTGACGGCCCCGCCTTTCGCCGCCGGGCAGCCCGGCGCTCAGGTCGGGCGAGCGCCCGGCGCGCGGGCCCGGCGGGCGCCCCGGCGCGCGGGCCGGGCAGCCGCCTGCACCTAGCATGACCTGCGCGTCCTTCCGTGTTAGCGCCAGGTCTGTGGACTAACGTGATCTACCGCAGTTGGCTCTGCACGGTCACCTGCAGATGGCCGAGGATCCCGCTGGACCTAGGGCAGGACGGAGAGTTGTCATGACCATTCCCCGGAAGGCGATCACCCGGCGCAGCGCACTGGCAGTGGGAGCGGGAGCGGGCGCGGTCGTCGGCGGTCTCGGGCTGAGCGGCACCGCGCTGGCCGCGGCGGGCCGCCGGCGGCCCGGTTAACCCCGTTGCAGCAGGCCGGGCAGCGCGTCATTTTCTCTTATCCCGGCTTAACCCCGCCCGCGAGCCTGCTCGACCAGATCAGCGCCGGCGAGGCCGGCGGGGTGATCTTCTTTGGCGAGAACATCACCAGCCTCAGCCAGATCGCGGGCGTCATCCGACAGCTCAAGGCGGCACACGACGCCAGCCCGGTGCTCGTGCCCCTGCTGCTGATGACCGACCAGGAGGGCGGCATCGTGCGCCGGCTTCCCGGTGCGCCCGTGCTGTCCGAGAAGCAGATCGGCGCCTCCGCCGACCCGCCCCGGCAGGCCGCCAGCGCGGGTGCAGGAGCCGGGCAGAACCTGGCCGGCGTCGGCATGAACCTTAACCTCGCGCCCGTGCTGGACGTGTACCGTCAGGCCGGCAACTTCGATGACGAGTTCGGCCGCTCGTACAGCATGAGTCCGGACGTGTGCGCTGAGTGCGGCGCCGCGTTCATCACTGTGCAGCAGTCCCTGCGCGTCGCCGCGACCGCGAAGCATTTCCCCGGACTCGGCGCAGCGACCGTGAAGCAGAACACCGACCTCGGCCCGGTCACCCTGGACGTTCCGCTCGGCGACCTGCGCAGCATCGACGAGGTGCCGTTCCGGTCCGCGATCGCGACGGGTGTGCAGCTTGTCATGACGTCCTGGGCGGTCTACCCAGCCCTCGACCCGAAGCTCCCCGCCGGCCTGTCCCCGACGATCGTCGGCCAGGAGCTGCGCGGGCGGCTGAAGTTCGGCGGCGTGACGATCACCGATGCGCTCGAGGCCGGCGCGATAAAGTCCTTCGGGACGCCCGCCCAGTGCGGCGTGCTGGCGGCCAGGGCCGGGATGGACCTGCTGCTGGCCTCAGCGCGAGATGTCAGCGAGGGACAGGACACCGTCGCCGCGCTCGCCAGCGCGCTGGAAAGTCACCAGCTCGGTCCTCGTCAGTTTGACAGCGCACTGCTGCGCGTGCTCGCGCTGCGGGGCCGGCTGTTCTGAGGCCGCGAGCCAACCCTGATCCGGAGCTGCGCACTGACGGCTTGACGCTGAACTTCTATCCGATGCGCTAGCTGACTCACCCGCACCCGGACACTACGGTTCATTTCATGGACGCGCACGTGCCGGAGCGGCTCGACGCGCACGTGCCGGAGCGGCTGGACGAGCTCCCGGACGGCCGGCCGTCGCTGATGCTCGGAGACGTGCCGGGTGATGCGCTGCTCAATCATCGCCAGGGTGACAACCCGGAGCACTTTCAGGGCGACTGCGGCCTGGTGTCGGTGGAGGATGTTCTGCGGCAGTTCCGGGCGCACGTGACTGAGGCCGATGTGGTGACGCACGCGATCCAGCGCGGTGAGTGCCAGGCTGACCCCGCCGCTGACCAGTCGGGCGGCACCCAGCCCAGCCAGGACGCTCAGATCCTGGCCGACTACGGCGTGCCCGCCCAGGTGAAGTCCGGCCAGACTATGGAACAGCTCGCCGTGCTGGTCGAGCAGGGGCGGGGCGTGATCATCGGGGTCAACTGCGGCGTCCTGTGGCAGATTCCGGCGGACGTCGGAGATGGCAGCGTCAATCACGCAGTAACGGTCACCGGGGTGGCCCTTGATCCGCACGGCGACGGCATCCAGGGGTTCTACATCAATGACAGCGGCAACGGGAAGTCGGCCGAGTTCGTCGGCACGATCCTGATGCGCGTCGCCTGGCAGGATGCCGGCGGCTGGACTGTCGTGACCAGCGCCGCGCATCCGGAGCCAGCTAGCCGCGCGGACAGATAATCTCTTCTTCGCCGCCCTGCGCATTCTCCGCGCATCAAGGCTCTTGATTCGCCGTGGGTGGCAGACCAAGAGCCTTGCGGACGAGCTTCATCTTGGTCCGGACGACGGCGCTGGCCACCCTAACCCGGCCGTTGAATGACCGCAGCCGGGCGAGCGAGGGAGACCGCGCCTGCCTGGCGGTCAGCTGAGCGCGGGCATCGATGGCCTGGATCAGCTCCTTGGCCAGCGGCGCGACAGCCGGCGGGAACGGGAATCGCGCCAGGCGCGCGCCGAAGGCATTCTCAACTGTCACTTCTGCGGTCAGGGCCGCTTCGGCCTTGGCGAGGTCGCGCCTTTCACTGGCCGCGTAGGCGGCCGCATCCGTATTCAGTTGCTGGATGACCGGAGTCGTGATCGCCTTGTACCGGCTGAACAGCATGTGCACGGTAGTGCAGTCCTCGCCGGAGGGCGACAGGTTGGGCGCGCATCCGGCAGCGGCAAGCGCCGCTTTATGGCGGGCGCCTGTCCCCGCGGCGTAGAAGAGCCCCGCGATCACCAGTACAGCGGCCAGGAGCGAAATGGCCGCGAGCAGGACGCCGCCAGATGCCGCCTGCTTCTGGCGGCCGCCGGCCAGGGTATCGCTCATCGAATCTTTCTCCTCTGCTCCGCACCCGTCCCGCTGGTTGCTCGGGACCTTATTCGGAACTGGGGTGTTCTATGAAGGAGTCGATTCCCTTGAAGATCTCCTCGTCAATGATGAAGATGAATCCGAATACGAAGAGCGCGAAAATCGGCGTGATGACCAGGTAGACAAGCCAGTTGCGTCCTTCCCGCTGGCGAGCGGCGATCCAGCGCTTGACCGGCGGCAGCCTGAGGGTGAGCAGGAAGAGGCTGCACGCTGAGTACTGATACAGGCGCTGATGGAAGACCGGATCACCGTCCCCAGCAGCACCGGAGCCGTTACTGCCGTGCTGGAACCCGAATCCCTCCAGCAGCATCAGGTGCGCGGCGAGCAGACCCCAGATGACGTAAATGAGCCGGTGCAACATCTTCCAGTACCGGCCGAGCTTCCGCTGCGCCCATTGGTTGCCGGTCATCAGGAGAGGGATGATCAGCATCACCATCAGGAAGCCCATGAACTCGAAAGCGTGCCCGGCCAGTCGGCCGAGAAAGCCTCCCGCGAAGGTATCGGTGAGACCGGCGGCTACCGCGTCGCCGATGGCGGAGGCCGCCGTCATGATCCCGTACCAGCGCCGCAGCGGGGCGAACCAGCGCTGCCCGGTGAGCGTCATCATGGGAGTGACCAGCAGGCACAGGAACAGGCAGAGCTCGGCTCCGGTCCCGAGCGTGTCGTCGACCGACAGGGAGAAGGTGGCCTCGTTCAGCGTGAGGAGCGCGGGCAGCATGAAGAACAGGGGAGCCACCGCAGGGGCGCCGAGCACGACTAGCGCAAGCGCCTTCCGCTTGATGCGGGAGCCGCCGAACTTGAATTCCACCTCCATCCACTCGTCGATGCTGCTCTTGGGCGCCCGCCGCTGGGGCTGGCTGCGATCCGCCGGCCGCTCAGCTGGACCTCGCGTGTCCAGGACATCGTCGGGGTACAGGCCTGGCTCGTAGTCCCTGGTAGTAGCCATCTCGCAGCTTCTCCTTCGATAGGACTGCCATCGCTCCCCGAGTGGTGCTGCTTACTGGTGCGTCTTTCTGGCGTGCCGCCCCTGCGGGGCGCTGTGGTGCGCCGCGGCAGCCTGCCGGTTCAGGAACTGCTGGTCAGTTGAATTGCCTGCTGTCTGGCCTACTCCGGCTTCCCGGAAGACAAAGAACTTGAAGCCGTGGAGGCCGACCTCCGCGGCACCGGTGGCCATGGCGAACACGAGCAGCGCCGCGGTGGCGCCTGTGGCGATGCGCATGGCGTGGAGCTGCCTGGGTCGCTTCTGCGGCTTGCTGGCCGGCGTCGCCCTGGGCCTGGCCGGGCTCGGCTGGCCACGCGTCGGGCCTGGTGTGGGGCCTGGTGTCCGGCCTCGCCACCCTGGTGGCCGGCAAGGCCGGCCGGGAAGCGGGCAGCGCCGGCCGGGTGGCAGGGAGCGCCAGAGCGGTCGCCGGCATCGCGGAACCGGCGAGGCTCTCGGTGACGTAGGCGGCCATCCGGCTCAGCTCGCCGGACATCGAGTCGAGCCGGGACCGCAACTCGGCGGCCTCCCGCTGCGCGGCCTCGCGTATCTCGGCGGCCTCGCGTTCCGCGGCCTCTCGAATCGCGGCGGCATAGCCCTGCGCATCCTGCGCGGCGAGTGCGGGCGGGCCGTCGGTCTGAGTGAGGACCTGCCGGGCCGTCAGGAGCGACTCCCTGGTCCGGGGCCGGTCGTTCTGGAACCGCCCGGACGCGGGCCCGGGGCCCGGCAGGGAAGGCCCGGCCTCGCGAGGGTAGTCGGCGGCCTGGTGCCAGCCGGGCCCGGCTTGCTGCTGGTAGCCGGCGGCGTCCTGCTGGTAGTCGGCGGCGTCGCGGCGTGCGGGGCTGGCCTGGCCCACGTAGCCGCCCCGCTCCCGCCAGTCCGGACCTCCCGGGTCGCCGTTGTAGTAACCGTCCGACGGCTGGAGCGCCGCGCTCCAGATGGGCGCTGACCCCGATGGCCGCGGCAGGTCGGGCGCGCTGGGTTCGCGATAGGCCGGCATCGGCCGTGACGGATGGTCGGCGGGGAACTGGACGCGCGGCATCGGGGCCGACGGATGATCTGGGGGTAGCTCCGGCGCCGGTCCCCATTCCTGCCAGTCCGGCCAGGAGCGTGCTTCGGGGGCAGGTGCCCAGCCTGCCCCGGCGGCAGGACCGTCGTAACTGCCCGGCGCAGGATAGCCATAGCCGGCGGGCTCGACCCTCGCGTACACAGCCGCGGGCCCGGCGGTGGCGACGGCCGGGCCGTACCCGGCCGCCTCGGGCCAGAATTCAGCCGTGCTTGCTGGCGCACCAGCTAGCGCCAGTGATGGCTCAACTTCGGACCTCCGGTGCTTCGGCACCACGCGGCCTCCGACAGTAAGCGCGCCTGGGCCGGGAGTCGGGCTCGGCGCGAGGCTGGAGATCGAGCGAACTCCCTACCAGCCACAAGCTAGATCCTCCAGGGAGGTTCCGCGCAAAAGACGCATCAATCTCGTGGGACAAGAAACCCTTAGGGGGGTGGCCGGCGCGCGGCGCCGCCCGAGTCCCGGCCGCCAGGCGCGGCCCCGGCCTCCGGGTCGAACAGTAATTCGAATCACATCCGGATAGCGGGCTGTCCTAAATAAAGGCGAACTGCCATTATTGACGGCCGCCCCGGCGTAGACTGCGAGCCCTCGCTAATCCCACCAGTTGCGGAGATACCGGAATCCCAGGCTAACGATGGCCGTGCCCCCCGCTCGCGTCACCGTCCGCGTAGTCGTGCAGTCGTCCCGTCGGCTGCTCCGTGACACCTTGTCTGCCTGCCTGGCCATTCGGCCCGACATCACCGTGGTGGGCAAGGTGGCGGAGGCCGACGGCATCCTCGCACTCTGCGAGCTGCGCCAACCGGATGTAGTGATCCTCGATGCAGGTCCCCGGCTGGGCGAGATCGCCCTGCTGGTGGGCCAGCTGAAGCTCAGCTTCCCTGAGCTGAACGTCATTGTGAGTTACCGCAACGCAACCGAGCAGGACCTGGCTGCCGCCTGCCGGGCGGGCGTTACCTCGCTGGTGCCTGAGTCACATGGCCTCACGGCCCTGCTGACACTGCTGCGGCCGAGCAAGGCGCGGCACGCCCGGACAACCCCCGGTAGTCTGACCGACCGGGAAGTTGAGATCGTCGTGCTGACGGCTTCCGGGCACAGCGTTGGCGAGATGGCGGCAATGCTCAGCATCAGCCCGCTCACGGTGGAGAACCTCAAGCGCCGCGTTTTTGCGAAACTGGATGTCAGCAGCAGCGCGCACGCCGTATCCAGGGCAGCCTCGCTCGGCATGCTCGACCGCACGGCGAGCCCGCCCCCTCGGGCACGGACGACTGCCAGCGAGTTCCACACGGTCCTGACCGTCGTATCCGGCCAGAATGGCTCCGCCATCGGTCAGATAGCGGCCGTCCTAGTCGCGACCCGGCTGCCGTTCGTGCTGACACGGACCCAGGGGCCACTCGCCGAGACGGACTGGGCCCGCTGGCATCGCGGCCCGATCGTCGCCGTCCTGGTCGACCCGGGTCGGCAGGACTGGGATCTGGTTGCCGAACTCGGCATTCCGGCGATCCTGGTCCACAGCAAGCCGGTTGACCCGACGGCACTCGCAGAGGCGCTGGCCACCGGGGCCAGCGCCCTGATACCGGCCGACAGAATCGGCGACCATTTCCTCTCGGTATTGCGGATGGTGAGCCAGGGCTACCTCGTGGTCGGCTCGTCACCCATGCGGTCACTGATTGGAGCAGCGCGCGCTCGCTGGGAGGACGGAGTCGCCGGGACGGTGGAAGTGCCGGAACTGACGGCACGGGAAAGTGACATCCTCCGCTGCCTGTCCCAGGGGTACTCGATCCGGCAGGCCGCCCGAGTGCTCGGGATTGCTCCAAAGACGGTCGAGAACGTCCAGACCCGGCTGTTCCGTAAGCTCGGCGTGCGCAACAGATCCGGAGCGTTCGCCGTCGCAGATGCGTTTGGCATGCTGCCGGCGGCTGCGCCGCTCTCGGCCAGGGACCCTGGGGGGCACACGTCCCCCAAGGGGTATCCGTCGGTGTCCGGGAACTGACTTGCGGCACTAGCTTGTCCGCTGCGAAGCAGCAATTGTCGTCGCCGGGCTCATGACCTGACCCTCGGGCGCCCACACCGGACAGGAGCACCAAGGTGACCTACATAATCACGCAAGCGTGCGTCGATGTGCTGGACAAGACATGTATCGGGGAGTGCCCTGTCGACTGCATCTACGAGGGCGAGCGCATGCTCTATATCCATCCCGACGAGTGCGTTGACTGCGGGGCGTGCGAGCCGGTCTGCCCGGTCGATGCGATCTATTTTGAGGACGACCTCCCCGCCGAGTGGCTGGCCTTCCACAGGGTCAATGTCGAGTTCTTCACCTACCTCGGCTCGCCCGGTGGTGCCTCCAGCACGGGAAAGATCCATTCCGACCACCCGATCGTGGCATCGCTGCCGCCGCAGGCGGCGATGTACTGACACGTGGTCAGGGACCGACGGCAGGTCGTTACCTGGTATGCGGCGTTCGCCGTGTTCGCTGGGCTGGTCCTCGCGACGGCCGGGCAGCCGGTGCAGTGGATCTGGGGGGCCTGGGCCGCCGGGGGTTACGCGCTGGCCGCCCTCACCGTCGCGCTGTGGCCGTCACGGGGCCGGGCGGCCGCGCTGGTCATTGCTCTGACCGGCGCCCTGGCGGCCCCGCTGGCCTGGCAGGTGACCTTCGGCGCCCAGCTGTCCAGGCCCGACGAGAGCTCATCGACGGTCGTGGCCAGTTCCGCGGCCCTGCTGCTGCACCACGGCACCCCGTACCTGTCCGCAGACCAGATCTCCCGCGTCCTGGATTACAACCCGTACGAGCCCGGCATGGCGATCTTCGGCCTGCCCGCTGCGACCGCCTTGCCTAGCGCGGCCGGGGACCCCCGGCTCTGGATGGCCATCACCGCTGCGGCCATCCTCGCCGCTGCGTTCCGGCTGGCAAAGCCAGGCAGTGCGCTGCGCAGTACAGCATTCGCTTTCGGCTCGCCAGTGCTGGCCCTGCCGCTGACGACCGGGCTCACCGATGTGCCGGTGCTGGCGCTGCTCGGCCTGACGCTTGCCTGCGTCGCTCCGCGGCCGCAGCGGCGAGTACAGGTGCTGGCAGCCATCGCCCTCGGCTCGGCATGCGCCATCAAGGCCACCGCCTGGCCCGCCCTGCCGGTTATGGTCGCCATGCTCGCGGCCAGGGACGGCGGCCGGGCAGCAGCCCGGTTTATGGTCACGGCTGGCATCACCACGATGGCGCTGGTTGCGGCGACGGCACCGGCCTCGGTGACGGCGCCTGCAGCACTCTTCCAGAACACGGTGCTTTTCCCGTTGGGCATGACCAGATACCAGACGGAGGCCAGGAGCCCGCTGCCCGGGTACCTGCTCGCCAGTACCGGACCTGCGGGCCGCTGGGCTGCAATCGGCCTCCTGTGCGCAGTCAGTCTGGCAATGGCGGTATCACTAGTTGTCCGGCCCCCAGCAAGCACCCAGGCGGCGGCAAGGCGGCTCGCTGTCCATCTCACCATTTTGATCGCGCTGGCTCCCGCGAGCCGCTGGGGATATTTCGCCTACCCGGTAGCGCTACTGGGATTCGTCAGCATGACCCGCAGCGAGGGCGGCCCGTGGTGTCGGCGGTCACGTGATTGCCCGGAGCTGGAGGGCAGCGAGCACCTGATTCCCCGCCCTGATCGCCTAGTATCGACGACGCTCAGCGCCATGCCGGCGGGACGGTATCTGCCATCCGGTGCTAGCTACCACGCGGCGCTGACGCCAGAACTCACGGACAAATGATCAAGGCCCGACCGCCGTGACCGGCGACCAGGCCTTCGACCTGCTCCTACTCCAGTAACCTCGACCGGAGTTTCCGACGCTGACGAGCCGGCCGGGACGATCAGCTTGGGTCCCAGCTGCTCGGCTGACCCGCCGCTCTAGCCGAAGACCTAGGCGGGGAGCGCAGCAGCAAGATCCCGGCGAGCAGGTACCAGAGCGCGCCGCCTGCCGAGTACTGGGCGAGGACGGCGAGTCCGGTCCCGGGCGTGCCCGTCCAGCCGATGAATGAGATGCCGGCGACGACAGAGCCGGCTCCGCTGATAAGCATCAGCCACTGACCGCGGAGGACCTGGCGCCGGCGAATCGCGAGGACCGCCATGATGGTCCCGCTCACAACGGCCCAGATCCCGAAGACGGTGATCGCTGTGGCCAGGCCCGACAACAACAAGGCGATGAGGATTCCCCCGGCTGCCGCGACGTCGGCCGCCAGGTTGACCTGCTGCGGCCATCTCGGGGATGCCGTGCGATTGGCTTGCTGGTCGAAGACTGTGGCCGCAGCGTCGGAGGCCGGATAGCAGCCGAGCAGGACCACGGCGAGGATACCCGGCGTGCCGCCGGACGACGCCGACAAGCCGAGCGCGGCGACCACGGCGACCCAGGCGACCGAGAACCCGGCACGGCAGAAGCACAGGGCGCGGAACGAGCGGGCCCGTGAGCCGGTAACGTGCCCGGCCCGGGCGGGCTCGGGGCGGCGTCTCACCGGGCCCGCACGGGGCCGGGCTCGCCCGCTGCGGGAACTGCCTTCTCGCCAGCCGCCGCGGACAGGCGGGGCAGGATGCGGTCCAGCCAGCCCGGCAGGGACCAGTTCGCCGGGCCGATGAGGTGCATGAGGGCTGGCAGCAGCAGGCTGCGGATGACCAGGGCGTCGACCAGCACGGAGAACCCGAGTCCGAAGCCGAATTCCTCCAGGATCCGGTGGTCGCTGAGCAGGAACGACCCGAAGACCACGATCATGATGCCGGCCGCCGCGGCGATGATCCGGCTGCTCTTGGCCTGGCCGAGGGCGACTGCCAGGTGGTTGCGCACCGGTCCCTGGCCGGCCTCCGCCGCTGCGCCGGGCTTGGTGTGGGTCAGGCTGTGCCATTCTTCCTGCATCCGGCTGACGGTGAAGACCTCGTAGTCCATCGACAGCCCGAAGAGCACGGAGAACATGATCACCGGGAGGAACGCCTCGACCGGGCCGGTCCCGGACAGGCCGAGGACCGACGCGCCCCACCCCCAGTTGAAGACCGCGTTCACTGCGCCGAGGGCGGCGCCGACCGACAGCAGGTTCATGATCGAGGCCACCAGCGGGACGAGCAGGCTGCGGAACACGGCCAGCAGCAGGAGGAACGCGAGGATGACGACCACGGCGATGAACACGGGGAGCTTGTCGGTGAGCACGTGAGCGAAGTCGATGTTGGATGCCGTTACGCCGCCGACGTGGACGATCAGCCCACTGCCGTGCTCGGCTGCGGGGATCAGGTCATGGCGGAGGTGGTTCACCAGGTCGGCGGTCTGCTGGGCCTGCGGGCTGCTGGCGGGGTACACGGTGGCGATCACTGCCCGGCCGCCGGGGGAGGTCACCGCGGGGGTCACCGATGCCACCCCGGGGGTCCGGGCCGCGGTGGCCAGGAGCTGGTCGAAGGCCGTGACGCCGGCCGGGGAGCGGACCCGGGCGGCGAGCTCGAGCGGCCCGGTGAAGCCGGGACCGAAGCCGCGGGCCAGGGCCGTGTAGGCCTGGTGCGTGGTCCAGCCGGGCGGGTCGGTGCTGGCGTCGGCGGAGCCGAGGCGCAGCCCGAAGGCGGGCAGGGCGAGAACGACCACTACGGCGAGCGCGGCCAGGGCCACGAGAACCCGGCGGGCCTCCACGGCCCGGGCCCAGCGCAGCCACACGCCGGTTCCGTCCACGTTCGCGGGCCCGTCGGCGGCCAGGGCGGCTCGTTCCCGCCGCGACAGGGCGCGCGGGCCGAGGAATCCGAGCATGGCCGGCAGGAAGGTGAGTGAGGTCGCCATGGTCAGCGCCACCGCGATGGCCGCGGCCACCGATACGCCGTACAGGAAGCTGACGCCGAGGGCGAACTGGCCCAGCAGGGCGATGCAGACCGTCAGCCCGGCGAGCAGCACCGTCCGGCCGGATGTGCTCGCGGCCTCGGCGGCAGCGTCGCCGTAGGACAGGCCGGCCTTCACGCCGCTGCGGTGCCGGCTGATGATGAACAGCCCGTAGTCGACCCCCACGCCCAGGCCGATGAGAACGGCCAGCTGGGTGGCCGCGCTGGAGACGCTGAACGCGTGGCTGAGCAGCCCGATGAGCGAGACCCCGATGCCCAGGGCGCCGATAGCCGTGACCAGCGGCATCAGGGCAGCCAGCAGGGCCCCGCCGAACACGATCAGCAAGATGACCAGCGCGGCGGCCACGCCGACCCCGACGGACTTCCCCAGGCCGGTGCGCTCGGAATTGGTGATGGACGGGCCGCTGAGCGCGACGCGGACGTCCGGGCCGTTCGCGGTCTGAGCGGCCGCGATGACTTTGCGGGCGTCAGCCGCCGTTATCTGCGCCGCCTGCCGGTTCCAGGTCACCCGCGCGAAGGCGATGGTGCCGGAACGGCTGATCTGCGCCGCCCCGGTCCGGGCGTAAGGGCTGATGACGCTCTCCACGCCGGGGACCCCGCGCACCCGGGCCAGCGCCGCGGTCACGGCCGTCCGCACCGGGGCCGACCGGATGGTCAAACCGTGCGCCGCCTGGATCACGACCTGGTCGCCCTCACCAGATGCGGCCGGGAAGCTGGTGGCCAGGAGATGTACGGCCGCCTCGGAGTCGGTGCCGGGCAGGCTGAGGTCGGTGGTGAAGCTGCTGCCGGCGGCCGCGCTGGCCCCCGCGGCGACCACCAGGGCCAGTATCCACAGCGCCACCACCCTGCGGCGATGCGCGAAACACCAGCGAGCCAGTCGGGCCATGGGAACCTCCGTGCTGCGACCTGCGGGCGCGTCCGTCGCACCCCCGGCTCGATGCTTCCGGCCGCCCGGCGCCGCGTCGTGGGCCTGCAGGCTTGACCTGAGATCCGCCTGCCGGGGTACCGGAGACGGGCCGGCGTCCCTGGTACACCTGCGGGTGTATCGCCCGGTCAGCCTCACGGCGTATGCCAGCGCAGTCGCCGCGCGCTACCGTCGGTGGCATGCGTGACCCTGATCCGGACGGTGAGATGGCCCTGCCACTGGGCCGCCGCCTGGCCGCCCACCGGTTCACCAGTGCCCAGCTGCTGGCCATCGACGTGGTTACGGTCGCGGTGATCACGGTCGTCGTCCAGGTCGCCATGGCGCGCCAGGCACCCCGGGTGTCGGGACCTGCCTGGGAGGTCACCGGCTGGGTGGCCTACCTCGCCGCCGCCGGGGCCACGCTGCTGCGGCGGCGGGCGCCCCGCACCGCACTGGCGATCGTCTTGCCGATCGCGGTCGCGGCCCTGTGCCTGCGGGCGGGCGGGGGAACTGTCTTTTACGTCTTCCTGAGCCTGTATTCCCTCGTGGCGGTCTCCTCCCGCCGCGTCGCGCACACCGCCGCGGCCCTGTCCGCGAGCGCCGTCCTGGCCGCCACTCTCGCCGGCGGCGGTCAGATGGTGGTCCCGGCCAGCATCGGCGGAGTTGCGCTGATGGCACTGGGCTGGGTGGCCGGGGAGAACACGCGGGCCAGCCGGGTCTACGCCGGCCACCAGGCCGAGCGAGCGGCGGAGAAGGCGGCCGCCGCGGCCGCCGAGCGGACCGCGCAGGTCCGCCGGGCGCTGGCCGACGAGCGAGCGGAGATCGCCCGCGAACTCCACGACATCGTGGCCCATGCCATGAGCCTCATCGCCGTGCGCGCAGGCGTGGCCCGCATGGTGATCGGCACCGATCCGGCGCAGGCGCGCGAGGCGCTGGCCATCATCGAGACCACCACCCGCCAGTCGCTGCAGGAAATGCGCCTGCTGGTAGGCGTGCTCCGCGATCCGCAGCAGAGCCAGCCCGAACTGAGCCCGGTTCCGGGGCTGGGTGACCTCGGCCGCCTCGTCGCCGACACCGCCGCGGCCGGTGTCACTGTCGAGGTCAGCGTGGCGGGCGTCACCCGTGCCCTGTCCCCGGCTGCCGACCTGTCCGCCTACCGCATCGTGCAGGAGGCCCTGACCAACGTCGTCCGCCACGCAGGCCCCACCCGCGCCCGGGTCCAGATCGCCTACCGGCCCGACACGGTGAGCATCGAGGTGACCGACGACGGGCCGCCGAAAGACGCGCTGCGGCCCGCGGTGTCCCGCGCCGGCAGCGGGCACGGCCTGATCGGGATGCGGGAGCGAGCCGCCTTGTTCGGCGGCGAACTGGCGGCCGCGCCGCACGCGGCCGGGTTCCGCGTCCAGGCCAGCCTCCACACCGCCGACCCCTGCGCCCGCGATCTCCCGGCCCGCGACCTCCAGGTCAACGGCACCGGGCGATGACCATCAGCGTGGTGATCGCCGACGACCAGGCCCTGGTCCGCGGCGGCTTCGCCGTCATGGTCGCAGCTGCCCCCGACATGAAGGTCCTGGGCGAGGGCGGCGACGGCGCGGAGGCTGTCGCCCTGGTCCGGGAACACCACCCCGACGTCGTCCTCATGGACATCCGGATGCCCCTCATCGACGGCATCGAGGCCACCCGCGCCATCACCCGCGACCCGGCCACCTCCGGGACGCGCGTCCTCATCCTGACCACTTTCGACCTCGACGACTACGTCTACCGTGCGCTGCGAGCCGGGGCCAGCGGGTTCCTGCTCAAGGACACCGCGCCCGAGGAGATGCTGGCCGCCATCCGCGTCCTGGCCGCCGGCGAGGCCCTGCTGGCCCCGAGCATCACCCGCCGCCTGATCCGGGAATTCGCCGATCGTCCCGATCCGGGAGCAGGCACCCCGCCGGCCCTGCTCGACTCCCTGTCTGGCCGCGAGCGAGAGGTCCTGGCCGAGGTCGCCGGCGGCTGGTCGAACGCCGAGATCGGCGAGCGCCTGCATATCTCCGCTGCTACGGCCAAGACTCACGTCAGCCGGCTGCTGACCAAACTGGACGCCCACGACCGAGCCCAGCTCGTCATGATCGCCTACGAAACCAGGCTCGTCACCCCAGGCTGAACTGTCCGCCCGCCACCCCTCATGCCTCCGAGCTCATGACCCCGTTGACAGACCGCTACGCATCTCAGCAACGGCCGCGGAGCATGCCGTTCGAGAAATTGACCGACGGGTTGTAAATCAGCTGGTCTCCCGCATGCATCCGACGGCAGATTCCCTGGCCCGGATAACTGCCACCAGAACAGCAACCGCACACGCCCGGTCCCGCGACGATGGCGGGGCAGACCGCGTCTGGTCACAGAGGGCTCTAGATCCCGAGACGGATGCGCGCGGCAGGTGGCGGCGAGGTCACGTTGAGCCGCCGCGGCGTTTCCGGAGGCTCTGCCGAGCGTTGTTCACACCGACCCGCGTTCCGCCTCGGCGGACATGCCGGTGGCGGCCCCCTCGTCCCGCGAACCACCGGCCTGGGACGCCAGAGCTCACGGGCAAATGACGGACAGATGATCAAGGCCCGACCGCCGTGACCGGCGACCAGGCCTTCGACCTGCTGCTACTCCAGTAGCCCCGACCGGATTTGAACCGGCGCTACCGCCTTGAGAGGGCGGCGTCCTGGGCCGCTAGACGACGGGGCCAGGTAAGCGCTGTAAGGCTAGCGCACCACGCGGACCGGCGCCAAACTAGCAGCGGGCGGCGGAAAGTTAGCCCAGGCAGGAGGGCATGAGAGCGATCCGGCACCGGGGCCGGGCGGCGTGGCTGCTGCATGATCTCGGGAAATTGCGGTAACTAGTCCGCATGTTGGCATTCATTGTTGTACTGATCGTCGTGGGGCTGGTCGTGGGCCTCATCGCCCGGCTGCTCGTTCCGGGCCGTGACGACATCGGCATCCTGGGGACGATCCTGCTGGGCATCGTGGGGTCGTTCGTCGGCGGTTTCCTGCAGCGGCTGATCTTCGGTCACAGCCTGGAGGTCCGCCACTTCCATCCGGCCGGCATCATCGGCTCGATCATCGGGGCGATCGTCCTCCTGCTGATCCTGCGGTTCAGCGGGCTCGAGCGCGGCCGGGGCCGCAGTGCGCAGCCGCAGCCGCACCAGCGGCCGGCGGCGCTGGATCTGAGTAAGCCTGAGGCTGGGCCCGGCCCGCTCCCGGGTCCCAGCCTCGCCCCCTAGCTGGCAAGACTGGTCGTCACCCGGGCGACTCTGAACCCGGCCTGATGACCGGAAAGCGCGGGCGCCCTACTCGGGCGTCCGCGCTGACCAGCTGTAATGGCTGGGGTACCAGGACTCGAACCTAGACTAACGGGGCCAGAACCCGTCGGGCTGCCAATTACCCCATACCCCATGGGAGCGCGCCATCAGTGGCTAAGCGCGCCTGAGCAGTGTAGCCGAACCCGGAACCGGCAGCCAAAGGGATCACGATGCTCCGCTCCTGGCGGAGATCACAATCGGGGTACCGGCCCGCTGGCCGGCTCACTCCTCGTCCACCACCCGGTTGGTGAGCGTCCCGATGCCCTCGATGGCGACGGCGACCTGATCGCCGGCCTCCAGCGGCCCGACTCCGTCGGGGGTACCGGTCAGCAGCACGTCGCCGGGCAGCAGGGTCATCACGGCACTGACGTAGCTGACCAGCTCGGCCACCCCGTGCAGCAGCAGCGAGGTGCGCGACTGCTGGC
Source organism: uncultured Actinomycetota bacterium (assembly GCA_963780555.1). Classification (GTDB taxonomy): domain Bacteria; phylum Actinomycetota; class Actinomycetes; order Streptosporangiales; family Streptosporangiaceae; genus DASUBV01. The sequence goes on from CAWACD010000002.1 coordinate 4,869,316, forward strand.
GCACCTCGCCGTTGACCGTGGTGGAGAGCTCCAGGTCACCGGCGTTGAGGTCGGTCTCGATCCACGGCCCCAGCGGGCAGAACGTGTCGAAGCCCTTCGCCCGGGCCCACTGGCCGTCACGGGACTGCAAATCGCGCGCGGTCACGTCATTGGCGCAGGTGTAGCCGAAGATTGCATCAGCGGCCCGCTCCGGTGCCACGTTCCGGCACAGCCGGCCGATGACGACGGCAAGCTCGCCCTCATAGTCGACGCGCTTGGACAGCTGCACGGGGCGCACGATGGCATCCAGCGGCCCGGCGACGGCGGTCGATGGCTTGAGGAAGATCACCGGCTCGTCCGGTGGCTCACCGCCCATCTCGCGAGCGTGCGCGGCGTAGTTCTTGCCGATCGCCACGACCTTGCTGGGCAGTACCGGGGCCAGCAGCCGCACGTCAGCAACGGGGTACCGGGCGCCGGTGAACCGGATGGCATCCGCCGCTCCGAACGGGTGCCCGGCTAGCTCGGCGACTTCCAGCGAGTCCTCCGCTGGCCGGGCCGCCCCGCCCGTGGCGCCGGTCTGGACGCCATTCGGCCCGGCCGGATCGACGACGCCGTAATGAACCTCTCCGCCGAAGGCAAACCTCGAAATGCGCATGCCCGGAGCCTACTAAGCGCGCTGAGCCTGCCCGTCGCGGTCCCGTGCCCCGGCATCCAGCGCGGCCTGTTCCTGGAGGCGGGACCGCAGTAAGACGGCATCGGGCTCGTGCAGCGCATACAGCGGTGCTCCTGCCCGGTGCTCCTGGCGGAAGTTCCCGCGGCGGCGGGCGTGCCACCAGCCGGTGCCATCCCGCCAGATGTGCCAGCCGGGATGCGCCCGCCGCAGTTCCCCGGCCAGGTGCCAGGTCGCGAACGGTGGCGCGGTGCTCATCAGCGCCCGCAGCCCGTCCGGCCCGGTGGCGCGGATGGTGTGGCCGTCGTCCAGCCGGCAGGCATGCCAGCCATAGCGGTCGTGCCCGGCCTGCCAGCCGGGATGCTCGGCAGTAATCCGGGCGGCGATCACATCACGCGCATGGTCAATGAAGTCGCGCTCGCCTGCGGTCATGCCGCTAGTTTACTGCCAGAGGTCTAGGACGTCCAGAGAGCTATCAATGCTCTATGTTGCTCCATACCGCTACCAGCCCAGCCCCGGCCGGTCCCGTGCGCAGGTGCGGCCCGGCCCGTGGTCCGGGCCGTGGCCCCCGCCTACTGCAGATAGCCCTCTACCTCATTGGCAGGACGGGGAACCGCGGCGGACGGGTCCTCCCCGTACTCCCGCCGGGCCCGCCGCTGCCGCAGCAGGTCCCAGCACTGGTCAAGCGCTTCCTCGGCGGACCGCAGCTGCGCGTGCTCTTCCTCGGAGGACAGCTCTCCGGCGGCCAGCTTGGCCCGAAGCTGGTGCTCGGTCGCCATGAGCTCATCGATGTGCCCGAGGATCTGCTTGTCATCCATGGCCCTACCGTACGAGGCCCCGGCCCCGGGCGTCACGGCGGCTGCCCGGTCAGCCGGCTGCCCGGTCAGCAGATCGGGTGAATCCAGCCGTAGGGGTCGGGGACCGCACCGAACTGAATGCCCGTCAGCTGCTCGCGCAGCCGCAGGGTGACCGGGCCCGGCGTGCCGTCGCCGACCTTCCACTCGCCGTCCGCGCCGCGCACCAGGCCGACCGGGCGGACCACGGCAGCGGTGCCGCAGGCGAAGACCTCCGTGATCTCACCGGACTCGCAGCCGTCGCGCCACTGCTGCGCGCTGATCCGGCCTTCCGCGGCCGGGATACCGAGGTCGGGGGCCAGCTGCAGCATGGCATCACGGGTGATGCCGGGCAGCAGCGTGCCGGTGAGCGCCGGGGTCATGATCCGCGCCTGCGCACCGGAGCCATAGACGAAGAACAGGTTCATCCCGCCCATCTCCTCGACCCAGCGGTGCTCCCCGGCATCGAGCCAGACAACCTGGTCGCAGTCGTGGTCGAGGGCCTGCTGCTGCCCGGCGAAGCCAGCGGCATAGTTCCCGCCGGTCTTAGCCGCCCCGGTGCCACCGGGCGCGGCCCGCGAGTAGCCGTCCGCCAGCCACACCGACACCGGGCGCACGCCGCCGCCGAAAAGCGGTCCCGCAGGCGAGGCGATGACGCTGAACAAGTACGACGACGATGGCCGGCTCACGCCCAGGCCGCGATCCGTGGCAATCATGAACGGTCGCAGGTACAGAGTGTGCTCGGGCGCCTCAGGCACCCAGGCGCGGTCCTGGCGGACCAGTTGCTCGAGGGCGCTGATGAACGCCTGGTCCGGCAGTTCGGGCATCGCGATGCGGGCCGCGGAGGCGCGGAACCGGGCCGCGTTCGCGGCCGGCCGGAACAGGACGACCGCGCCGGAGCGCTGCCGGTAGGCCTTCAGGCCCTCGAAGATCTCCTGGGCGTAGTGGAACACCGCGGTGGCGGGGTCCAGGGTCAGCGGGCCGTAAGCCTCGAGCCGGCCGTCATGCCAGCCGCGCTCCTGCGTCCACCGCAGGGAGATCATGTGGTCGGTGAAAATCTGGCCGAAGCCAGGAGCCGCGAGCAGTTCCGCGCGCTCCGGTGCGGGGACTGTCCGGCTGGCCGGGTGAACGTCGTAGGTGATCTCGGTGCTGGTGCCAGCCGTCATCAGGGTCCTTCCGTACCGCGTGCGCCGCGCCGCTGCGCCGCCCGCCTCTGGGTCCAGGCTAACCAGCCGCCCCGCGGCGATGTCAGTACCAGTCGCCGCAATTGACCCGATCTCCCCGCTGCGCCGGCGTTCCGGCAGGTCAGGGCCCGCCAGCCGGCCGGCGGCTCAGACAGCGGTCAGGTCAGCGACCCTGGCCACCGTGGCCCCGATCGCGGCGGTGATCTCCGCCAGCGCGGCGGGCGGCACCGCCGAGTCGACCGTCAGGGCGATCAGCGCCTCACCGCCGCGGGCGTCGCGGCATACCTGCATGCCGGCGATGTTGATCTGCAGCCCGCCGAGGATCTGGCCGACGATGCCCACGACGCCGGGCCGGTCGGTGTAGCTGAGGAACATCATGTGCTCGGCCGGGGCCAGCTCGGCCTCGAAGCCGTTGATCTCGACGATCTTCGGGTTCTGCCGGAGCCCGGTCAGGGTGCCGCTGACGGAGATAACCTGCCCGCCGGGCAGCGTGCCGCGCAGCCGGATCAGGTTGCGCCAGGCGGCGCACTCGGGCACGGCGGTCAGGCTGACCTCGACGCCGCGCTCGGCGGCGACCAGCGGCGCGTTGACGTAGGTGACCGGGTCGGCGACGGAGTCGACGAAGATGCCCTTCATCGCGGCGAGTTGCAGGACACCGACGTCCAGGGCGGCGATCTCACCCTGGACCTGTACCTCCACCCGGGCCGCCACGCCGCCGGCCAGCGCGGTGAACACCCGGCCCAGCGTCTCGGCCAGCGGCAGGCCAGGCCGGATCTCCTCGGCTACCGGGCCGCCCTGCACGTTCACGGCGTCCGGCACGAACTCGCCGGCCAGCGCGAGCCGGACCGACCGGGCCACGTCCGTCCCGGCTTTCTCCTGAGCCTCGGCCGTGCTGGCGCCCAGATGCGGGGTGACCACGACGTTGGGCAGGCCGAACAGCGGGCTGTCGGTGCACGGCTCGGTGGCGTAGACATCCAGCGCGGCTCCGGCCACCCGGCCCTCGCGCAGCGCGCTGGCCAGCGCTGCCTCGTCCACGATGCCGCCGCGGGCCGCGTTGACGATGCGCACCTGCGGCCGGACCAGGTGCAGCTCGCGGTCGCCGAGCAGGCCGATCGTCTCGGGGCTGCGCGGCAGGTGGACGCTGATGACGTCGGCCTCGGCGAGCAGCTCGTCCAGGCTGGCCAGCCGCACGCCCAGCTGGCTAGCCCGGGCCGCGGCCACGTACGGGTCGTAGGCGATCACGGTCATGCCGAACGCAGCCAGCCGCTCGGCCACCAGCACGCCGATCTTGCCCAGGCCGAGGATGCCGGCCACCTTGCCGTCCAGCTCGACGCCGGTGAAGGCGGCCCGGCGCCACTGGCCGGCCTGCAGGGAGGCCATCGCCTGCGGCACGTTGCGGACCAGCGCCAGCAGCAGCGCCACGGCGTGCTCGGCGGCGCTGACGATGTTCGAGGTCGGCGCATTGACGACCATGACCCCGGCCTTGGTGGCCGCCGCGACGTCGATGTTGTCCAGGCCGACGCCGGCCCGGGCCACCACGCGCAGCCGCGGCGCGGCGGCGATGGCCTCGGCATCGATCGTCGTGGCGCTGCGCACGATGACGGCGTCGGCGCCAGCGAGGGCGGGCAGCAGCTGGCTGCGGTCCCCGCCCTCGGCATAGCGAACCTCGAACGCCGCCTCCAGCTGGGCGATGCCGGCCGGGGACAGTTCCTCGGCGACCAGAACTACGGGCCTGGGCACGATGCCTAGCTGGCCGGCGCGGGGGCCGGAGAGTCGTGGGCAGCGAGCGCGGCGGGCCCGGTGGCGCCGGTGATCTCCGGCGGCCCGGCCGGGCTGGCCGGAGCGGCCGGAGCGGGCGGGACGGCGGGCGGCTCCGGCGTGGCGGCGGGTACCGGGTCCGCGTCGGCGGTGCTGGCAGGCACGCCGGTGTCCGCGCCGCCCGGCACATCCGGGGCGGCCTGCTTGTCCCTGGCGGGCAGGCTGCCGGACCGCACCGGCGCGGCCGGGACATCCACGCCATCCGGCGCCGCCAGCACGCCCGGCGCGTCCAGGGCCGGAGTCCGCTCGGCGGCGGTGGCGAATGCCTCGATGCCGCGGGCCGTCATCGGCCGGGCCACCAGGTAGCCCTGGCCCAGGCCGCAGCCCATCGCCCGGAGCAGCTCCAGCTGCTCGGGCCGCTCGATGCCCTCGGCTACGACCTCGATGCCCAGGTCATGGCCGACCTGGACGATCGTGCGGGTCAGCAGGGCCAGCGTGCCGTCCGTGCCCAGGCCGGCCACGAACGACGGGTCAATCTTGATGATGTCCACCGGCAGCTCACGCAGGTAGGCCAGCGATGCGTAACCGGTGCCGAAGTCGTCGATGGCCAGCCGGATGCCGCGCTGGCGCAGCCGGGCCAGCCCGTCGACCATCGGCCCCGCGCCCTCGACGAGCACCTGCTCGGTGACCTCCAGCGTCAGGGCCTCGTACGGCAGCCCGCTGTCGTCCAGGGCCGCCAGCACCGTCTCGGCGAAGCGGGCCGTGCTGACCTGGCGCAGCGAGAAGTTGACCGACAGCCCGATCTCCCAGCCCGACGCCCGCCATTCCGCGACCTGGGCGCAGGCCTCGCGCAGCACCTGGTCACCGAGCGGCACGATCAGGCCGGAGTCCTCCGCGACGCCGAGGAACTCGCCCGGCGGGACCGGCTCCCCGTGCGGCGACCAGCGGACCAGCGCCTCTACTCCGGTGACGCGGGACGTCGCCAGCTCCACCTGCGGCAGGTAGTCAATGCTCAGGGCGTCGTCGGTGATCGCCTGGCGCAGCTCGGCGGCCAGCTCCAGGCGGCGCACCGCGTCGGCGTGCATGTGCGCGGCAAACACCTCCACGCGGCCGCCGCCGGATTCCTTGGCCCGGGACATGGCGACATCGGCATTGCGCAGCAGGTGGCCCGTCTCGTCACCGCCCGACAGCGCCACGCCGACGCTGGCGGTCAGCGGGATATCCCGCCCCGCCACCCGGAACGGCTCGGCGGCAATGCCCGTGGCCAGCCGGTCGGCAACGTCGATGGCCTCCTGCGGGCTGGTGATGTCGGCGATGAGGACAGCGAACTCATCGCCGCCCCAGCGCGCCACCATCTCGTGCGACGGGATCGCGGCCCGCAGCCGTCGCGCGGCCTGGGCGAGCAGCAGGTCGCCCGCGCCGTGCCCGACGGTGTCGTTGACAGCGGTGAAGCCGTCGAGGTCCATGAAAATGGCCGCCACGGGTGTGCTGTCCGCGGTCGCCGCGGTCAGCAGTTCCTTGGTCCGCTCCTCGAGGTAGGCCCGGTTGGGCAGCCCGGTGACGCCGTCATGGAAGGTCAGGTGCGTGACCTGGCGGCGCAGCGCCACCTGGTCACTGATGTCCCGGGCTGTCACCAGCAGCTTGTCGCCCGCGCCGGCCTCGGCGTACCGGGAGATGGTGGACTCGACGTGCCGCCAGGTGCCGTCCGCGGCCCGTACCCGGCAGGCGAACCGGCCGATCTCCGCCGAGCTTTCGCCCGCGGCCAGCGCGACCCGGGTTCCGCTGCTGCGGTCCTCGGGGTGGACCAGGTCGGCCAGCGAGGTCCCGGTCAGCTGAGCGGGCGAGTACCCGAAGTGCACCACGGCCGGGCTGGCGTAGTCGATCGTGCCGCGTAGCCCGCACACCAGCACCGCGTCGCTGGTCCGGTCGGCCAGTTCGCTGAACTGGCGGCTCGCCTCTCGCGACAGCGCCGATGCCGACGCTGCGTCCCGGACCAGCCCGGTCAGCCGGGCGGCCAGCGCCAGGACCATGGCGCCCGCCGCGACCAGCACGACCGGCTCGGTCAGGCTGCCGCTCAGCGCGCGGGCCAGAGTGACTGCGGCGGCGACGGCAGCCGCCGCGATGGCGGCGTAGGCCGGCAGCAGCGAGGCCGGCTGGGCAGCCGGGCTGCCCTGGGCCGCCTGGCCGCGGGCCCGGCGGAACGCCGCCGCCCGGTTCAGCGCGGCCGGCGTGGCGCCCAGCACGCAGGTCCCGGCCAGCCAGGCCAGCTGCGCGCCCCAGCCGGGATACGCACCGTTCAGCCGGGCGCCGACGGACAGGAAGTCGCCGGCGGTGGCGAACAGCAAGGCCAGCCACGGGGCCAGGCCGCGGTAGCCAGCGCGAGCCGCCAGCCACAGTACGACCGCCAGCACCAGCAGGTCCGCCAGCGGGTTGATCAGGGCGATGGCAAAGGTTCCGGCGCCGACTCCGGCGCTGGCGAACGCAGGGGCGAGCGCGGTACTCCAGCCCAGCAGGAACAAGGCAGCGGCGAGCAGGCAGCCATCGGCCAGCCGCGCGAACCCGGCCCGGGCCAGCCGCAGCTGGAGGAGGCCGGCCAGGCCGCCGAGCCGGCCGGACGCGCGCGGCGAGGCCAGCCCCGCCAGGCCGAGCGCGAATGGCGGCAGCGCCAGCAGGGACAGCACCCCGGCCAGCGTGAGCGGCACACCGGTGGCGATCGGGCCGCCGGCCACGTTCTGGGCGATGGCAGCCCCGCCCCACAAGGCGGCGGTAACCGCGAGCCAGCGGCAGGCGGCGCGGTCGGACTCAGGACGCTGCGGGCAGCGCAGCAGTGCCACCATGGCGGCGGCGCCGGCGGCTGAGCCTGCCGTGGTCCAGAGGGACGCGGACAGGCTCATGACGCGCCCCTGCCTGAATCAGCGCGCACCAAGCCTCCTAATCGGCTGCGTCCGGGTGGGGCGAGCCCGGCGGACCACACTGGCCGCCCGCCCTACAGCGCGTCAGATGCCTGCTCATCATTGAGCCATGCCGGCTCGTCCTTGAGCCTTAGCGGCACGCGATCGCCAGGAACGTTCTTCCCGTATTACCAGGCGAACCTCTGAACATGCGCGCGACACCGAACGCGATTTCGCAGATCTGCGATACGCCATAACTCTAAGTGCCGGAGGTCACGCTTCGATTGAGGAAGGGTGTACATCCGGGAGGCCGCACGTGTCGAATGGCGCCCCTTGCGCCACACCAGCACAGGCCGGCCGACGGCCACGGCGCACTCCGCCAGGACAGCGGTCACTGCCCGTGTCCGGGCCATTTCCAGGATATCCGGATGCGCGGATGACGGCGGGCAGATCCGGTACTCCGCCCGCCTATGGCCGGCGGTCCAGCCGCGGGAACACTGGCCCGGCGCTGGCGGCCGGGTCGCAGGCCGCGCTGATCCGCGCGGCCAGGTCCGGCACGAATGGCGACAGCTCGGCGGCCAGCGCCCGGCAGGCCAGCAGCAGCACGCCGAGGATCTCGTCCAGCCGCGCGGCCGCCGCGCGCTCGCCGGCCCGCGCCTGCCGGGCCAGCTGCCAGGGCGCTGTCGACTCGATCCAGGAGTTGGCCTGCTCCACGATCGCCCAGATGGCGGCCAGGGCGGCCCGGAAGTCCGCGCACTCCAGGGCCCGGCCGACCTGACCGGGCGCCTGGCCGACGGCCGCCAGCAGCGCGTCCGCTGTGCCGCCGGCGCCACCGGCGGCCGCGCCGCCCGGTCCGGCGCCGTAGCCAAGGTCCCGGTCGCAGCCGCCATCGCGGTCCCGGTCGCGGGCCAGCGTGGTGACCCGGCTGACCAGGTTGCCCACGCCGTTGGCCAGATCCCGGTTCGCGCACGCGACCAGGCGGTCCGTGGTGAAGTCCGCGTCACCGGTGCGCGGCACCTCGCGCAGCAGCCACCAGCGGACCGCGTCGGTGCCGTACCGGGCGGCCAGCGCCACGGGGTCGGCCAGCGCCGCGGAACTGGCCGCCGCCGCCGGACCGCCCGGGCCGCCCGGCCCGGCGGGGCCTGCCGAACCGCCCGCCGCGGACTTGCTGATCTTGCGGCCGCCGGCGGTCAGGTAGTCGTGCACGACGATCTGCGTCGGCAGCGGCTCGCCCGCGGACAGCAGGATGGCCGGCCAGTAGACGGCGTGGAACCGCAGCACGCCCTTGCCCGCCAGGTGGATGCGCTCCCGGGCGCCGGCCCACCAGCGCGGGTAGTCGGCCGAGCCGGTGCCGTAGCCGGGGGCGGTGATGTAGTTGCCCAGCGCATCCCACCAGACGTAGATCACCTGCTGCGGGTCGCCGGGGACCGGGATGCCCCAGCCGCGGGCGCGGGCCGCTGACCGGGAGATGCTGAAGTCCTCCAGGCCGGCACCGATGAAGGCCAGCACCTCACGGCGGCGGGCAGGCGGCTCGATCCGCAGCTCGCCGGACTCGATCAGCGCCGCCAGGCGGCCGCCGTACCGGGACAGCCGGAAGAACCAGTTCCGCTCCGCGACCGGCTCGGGCGGCACAGCGTGCTCCGGGCAGCACCCGCCAGGCAGCTCAGCGCGCTTGTAGAACTGCTCGCAGCCCGTGCAGTACAGCCCGGTGTAATCCCGCCGGTACAGATCGCCGCGGGCGGCGCAGGCCCGCCATAGCCGCTCGACGCCGGGCCGGTGCCGCGGGTCGGTGCTGGTGTGGATGAAGTCGTCGGTCGACAGCGCCAGCGGGCCGCGCAGCTCGGCGAACGCACGGCCGTTGGCCGTGACCAGGTCCTGGACTGGCCTGCCGGCGGCCTGCGCGGCCAGCACGTTCTTCAGCGAGTTATCGTCGGTGCCGCTCTGGAACCGGACCTGGTACCCGAGCCTGCGGTAGTGGCGGGCCAGGACGTCGGCCTGGACCAGCTCGAGGGCGTGCCCGAGGTGGGGACGCGCGTTGACATACGGAATGGTCGTGCTGAGGTAGACGCGTGGTGGCGTCATGGCGGCCTCCTGGCGGTCTGCGCCGGAGAGGGCCGCGAGACGGGCCGCGAGCACGCAGGAGCCGGCCCCTCCCGGGGCCTCCTGCGGACGGATGAGTCCTGGCAGCTGTGGTAGCCCCGCTAGCGGGGCATCATCACCGTGCTCAGGACAAAGTTCATGCCCCCATGATAACGAGGCCGCGGCCGGTCCGCCTCAGCAATATCGCGCCGCCGGGCGGACCGCCGCGGCAGCCCGGCCGGGTGTGGCCGGCGCGCGCAGGCGGCGCGGCTGTCTCCCGGCCCGGCTACTGCGGCTCATTCAGCCACTCCGGCCAGTCCAGCCGCCGCGAGCTAGCTCAGCCGCTCCATGATGAGCTCGCGAACGCGGCCCGCGTCCGCCTGGCCCCTGGTCGCCTTCATGACCGCGCCGACCAGGGCGCCTGCTGCCGCGACCTTGCCGTCCCTGATCTTGGCCGCGACATCGGGGTGGGCGGCGATCGCCGCATCCACCGCGGCAGCCAGCGCGCCGTCGTCGCTGACCACGGCCAGGCCGCGGGCGGCCACGATCTGCTCGGGCTCACCTTCCCCGGCCAGCACGAAGGCCAGCACCTGGCGGGCCAGCTTGTCGTTGAGGGTGCCCTCGCTGACCAGCGCTGCCACGTGCGCGACCTGGGCCGGGGTGACCGGGAGGGCGGCCAGCTCGGTGCCGGCCTCGTTGGCCCGCCGGGCCAGCTCGCCCAGCCACCACTTGCGGGCATCGCCAGGAGCGGCGCCGGCCGCGACGGTCTGCTCGACCAGGTCCAGCGCTCCGGCGTTGCTCAGCGCCGCCATGTCCAGGTCCGACAGGCCCCAGTCGGCCTGCAGCCGGGCGCGGCGCGCGGCCGGCAGCTCGGGCAGCGCGGCCCGCAGTTCCTCGACCCACTCCCGCGACGGGGCCACCGGAACCAGGTCCGGCTCGGGGAAGTAGCGGTAGTCCTGCGCCTCTTCCTTGCTCCGGCCGGCCGTCGTGGTGCCGCTGTCCTCCTGGAAATGCCGGGTCTCCTGCACGATCCGGCCGCCGGAGTCCAGCACGGCCGCCTGCCGCTGGATCTCGAACCGGACCGAGCGCTCGACCGAGCGCAGGGAGTTGACGTTCTTGGTCTCGGTCCGGGTGCCCCACGGCGACCCGGCGGGCGCGATGGAGGTGTTCACGTCGCAGCGCAGCGAGCCCTCTTCCATCCGGACATCCGACACGCCCAGCGCGCGCAGCAGATCGCGCAGCTCGGTCACGTAGGCCCGGGCCACATCGGGGGCCAGCGCGCCGGTGCCGGGCACCGGCTTAGTGACCACCTCGACCAGCGGGATGCCGGACCGGTTGTAGTCGACCAGGGAGTAATCAGCCCCGTGAATCCGGCCGGTGGCGCCGCCGACGTGCAGCGACTTACCGGTGTCCTCCTCCAGGTGCACGCGCTCGATGCCGATCCGGAAGACCTGGCCCTCGACGGTGACATCGAGCCAGCCGTTGGTGCACAGCGGCTCGTCGTACTGCGAGATCTGGAAGTCCTTGGGCATGTCCGGGTAGAAGTAGTTCTTCCGCGCGAACCGGCACCAGGTCGCGATCGAGCAGTTCAGGGCCAGCCCGATGCGGATGGTGTACTCGATGGCCGCCCGGCTGGCGACCGGCAGTGAGCCCGGCAGCCCCAGGCATACCGGGCAGACGGCCGAGTTCGGCTCGGCGCCGAACACCGTCGGGCAGCCGCAGAACATCTTGGTGACCGTGCCCAGCTCGACGTGTGTTTCCAGGCCGAGGACCGGCTCGTACCGGGCCAGCGCCTCGTCGTAGGACACCAGCGTCGCCGTCATCGCCCGATCCCTCCGTCTGCCGCCGGCCCGCCCGGGGCCGCGCTGCCCGCCGCCAGCCCGGTCAGGGGTGGCGCCTGGGCCAGCAGCGGCCCGCCCCAGCGCTGCTCCAGGGCCGCCTCCAGCGCCGCGCCCACCCGGTACATCCGGTCATCGCCCAGCACCGGCGCCATTACCTGCAGCCCGACCGGCAGCCCGTCCTCGGGCGCCAGGCCGCACGGGACCGACAGCGCCGCGTTGCCGGCCAGGTCCGACGGGATCGTGCACAGGTCGGCCAGGTACATCGCCATCGGGTCATCGGCCCGCTCGCCAATCCGGAAGGCCGTGGTCGGCGTGGTCGGCGAGACCAGCACGTCCACCTGCTCGAAGGCCATGTCGAAGTCGCGGCAGATCAGCGTGCGGACCTGCTGCGCCTTTCCGTAGTAGGCGTCGTAGTAGCCGCTGGACAGCGCGTAGGTGCCCAGCATGATCCGGCGCTTGACCTCGGCGCCGAAGCCAGCGGCGCGGGTCAGCGCCATGACCTCCTCGGCGCTGCGCGTGCCGTCATCGCCGGTCCGCAGGCCGTACCGCATGGCGTCGAAGCGGGCCAGGTTGGACGAGGCCTCGCTGGGCGCGATCAGGTAGTAGGCGGGCAGCGCGTAGGTGAAGTGCGGGCAGGACACCTCGACGACCTTGGCGCCGAGTGACTCCAGCAGCTCCACCGCCTCACCGAACCGGGCCAGCACGCCCGGCTGGTAGCCCTCGCCGCTCAGCTCGCTGACGACGCCGATCCGCAGGCCCGCCACGTCGGCCTGCCGGGCGGCCGCGACCACCGGCGGCACCGGGGCATCCACCGACGTGGAGTCGCACGGGTCGTGCCCGGAGATGACCTCGTGCAGCAGCGCCGCGTCCAGCACGGTGCGGGCCAGCGGGCCCGGGGTGTCCAGGGACGAGGCGAAGGCGACGAGCCCGTAGCGGGAGGAACCGCCGTAAGTCGGCTTGACCCCGACGATGCCGCAGACCGCGCCCGGCTGGCGGATTGACCCGCCGGTGTCGGTGCCGATGGCCAGCGGCGCCTCGTAGGCGGTCACGGCGGCTGATGAGCCACCCGACGAGCCGCCGGGCACCCGGCTCAGGTCCCACGGGTTGCGGGAGGGGCCGAAGGCAGAGTTCTCGGTGGAGGAGCCCATGGCGAACTCGTCCATGTTGGTCTTGCCGAGCAGCACCACGCCCGCCTCACGCAGCCGCCGGGTGATCGTGGCGTCATACGGCGGCTGCCAGCCCTCCAGGATCCGCGATCCGCAGGTGGTCGGCATGTCGCTGGTGGTGAGCACGTCCTTGAGGGCCAGCGGTACCCCGGCCAGCGGGCCCAGCGGCTCGCCCGCCGCCCGGCGCTCGTCTACCGCGCGCGCCGCGGCCAGCGCGTTGTCGGCGGCCACGTGCAGGAAGGCATGGACCTGGGGCTCTACCGCCGTGATCCGGTCCAGGTGAGCCGTGGCGACCTCGACCGCTGACACCTCACCGCCGGCGATCGCCGCGGCGAGCTGCGCCGCGGTCAGGCCGGTCAGCTCGCCGGGAGTTCCGCTGGGCGCCATGTCAGTCCTCCGCCAGGATGCGCGGAACCCGGAACCGGCCCTGCTCGGCCGCAGGCGCCTGGGACAGCACGGCCTGCTGCGGCAGGCACGGCACTTCGACGTCGTCGCGGAAGACGTTCACGACCGGGACCGCGTGCGTCATCGGCGGAATCCCCTCGGCAGCGACCTCCTGCACCCGGGCCACCGCGGAGATGATGCCGTCGAGCTGCCCGGCGAAGTGGCTGAGCTCGTCCTCGGACAGGGCCAGCCGGGATAGCCGGGCCAGGTGCGCTACCTCGTCGCGGGTAATGGGCATGGGGGCCATCCTATTGGCCTGCCGCCAGCGGGCCGACCGGTTAACCAGCTGGTTACACCGCAGCCGGCGGCGGACGATCCGGGCCGCCGGGCGGGCGCGGGCCGGGAGCTTATGAGGGCCAGCCGGCGGGCGGCGTCACCGCGCTGGTGGCCTGCGGGACGGCGCTGGCGCCCTGCGGCACGCCGTTGGCGCCCTGAGGCACGCCGTTGGCCGCCTGCGGCCCGGCCGGCACGGGGGCCGCGGGGGCGACCCGCGGGCGCGGGGCCGACAGGCTCCCGGCCGCGGTCTCCCGCTCGGCCAGCCATGCCGTGGCCGAGGCGGCGTTGAGCGGCCTGCTGAAATACCAGCCCTGGGCCGCCTGGCAGCCCATGGTCACCAGCTCGGCGGCCACCTCGGCCTCCTCGACACCCTCGGCCACCGAGCGGATACCCAGCGCGCTGACCAGGTCGATGATCGACTTCACGATCACCTGGTCGTCCGCCGAGTGCAGCAGCCGCCCGATGAAGGAGGAGTCGATCTTCACTTCGCTGACCGGGAGCCGCTTGAGCCGCACCAGAGAGGAGTAGCCGGTGCCGAAGTCATCGAGGCTGAGCGACACCCCCAGGGCGGCCAGCGCCTCGGCGGTCGCCACCGCGTGCACCGGCTCGCTGGTCAGCACCCGCTCGTCGATCTCCAGCAGCAGGGCCTCAGCCGGCAGGCCGTGCCGCTTGAGCCCGCGCTCGACGATGTCGGTCAGGCCGTTGTCCAGCAGGTCGCGGGCGGCCAGGTTGAGCGAGACCTGGACGCTCATGCCGTCCTGCCACCACAAGGCGGCCTGGGCCAGCGCCATGTCGATGACCCGCGCGGTCAGCTCGCGCATCAGGTAGGACTGCTCGATGAGCGGGATGAACTCCTCCGGGCTCATCAGGCCGCGCACCGGGTGCTGCCAGCGGACCAGCGCCTCCAGGCCGGCGGTCCGCCGGTCGGGCAGGAAGACCTTCGGCTGGTAGTGCAGTTCCAGCTCGCCGCGGTCCAGCCCGCGGCGCAGGTCGCCGAGCAGCGCGAGCCGGGCCGGGGAGTTGCGGTCGGAGTCGGCCACGTACCGCTCGACCCCGGTGCGCCGCTCCTTGGCCAGGTACATGGCGACGTCGGCGTGCTGCATCAGTACCTCGAAGCCGCTGGCATCGTCCGGGTACAGGGCGATACCGACGCTGGCCTCGATATCGAACGACATCCCGTCCATCCGGATCGGCTCCGCCAGCGCGGCCCGCAGCCGGGCGGCTACCTCGCGGGCCGCGGCGGCCTCCTTCACCGACGGGAGCAGCACGGCGAACTCATCGCCGCCCAGCCGGGCCACGACATCACCGGGCCGGACGCTGTGGGTCAGGCGGTGCGCCACGAAGCGCAGCAGCCGGTCCCCCACCGGGTGGCCGAGGGTGTCGTTGACTTCCTTGAAGCGGTCCAGGTCCAGCAGCAGGAACCCGACCATGGTGTCGGTCCGGGCCGCCTGGGCCAGCGCGTCGCTGGTCCGCCGGATCAGCAGCTTGCGGTTGGACAGGCCGGTCAGCTCGTCATGGTGGGCCTGGTGCTCGCGCTGCACCGACATGGCGGCGTTGACGTAGATGGCCGCCAGCGGGAAGGCGAACAGCAGCACCAGCAGGGCCGAGCCGGTGCCCATCACCACCGCCACCAGCGGCGCGGTGGCCAGCAGCACCAGGTTGACGAACGCCTGGTAGGGCAGCGCCTTGCGCAGCGTCTTCAGCACCGGCGCCCGCGCGTGCAGTGCGATCGCGGTGCCGACCAGCGAGAAGTTGACCGCGAAGTAGGCCGCTGCGGCGGGCAGCACCACGAACAGCTCGTGGCCGTTGGGGTCCCAGGGGTTCGCCGGCGTGGGATGCAGCCCGAAGGCCAGCATCACCAGCCACGCGGCGGACAAGCTGAGCGTGACCTGGGCCGAGTTGAAGGCCGAGCGCTTGAACGCCTTACGCTCAGCCAGGCCGACGACCAGCGTGGAGGTGGCGCGCAGCAGCACGGCGACCGGCAGGCCCCAGAAGATGAGCGCGGCGAAGCTGAAGGTGACCGACGCGATGGGCGACTCCTGGCCCGACCGGCCGGGCGTGATGATCGGCCAGATCTCTCCGACCAGGATCAGCGTCACCAGCAGCCAGAACATCGGCCGCGCGATCAGCGGCACCGGCTGGCCCGGCGCCGAGTGACCCACCAGCCCGTGCAGTCCCAGCAGGCCCAGCACCAAGGCAACCGCGCCCGCTGCGATCACCGTCACCAGGTGAATCCACAGGGGCGAGCCGACCCGGGGACCGATGTCCCTGGTGTCGTTCGGATCCTTCATAGGCGAACCTCAACGCTGCAACCGATTGCGCCGCGAATGCACATGCCTGCTAGCAAGCCTACGGCCGAGAGGGTACTTCTCGAAGCCGTTTGCATACTATCCGTTACTACATGTCTGTACGTAGCTATCTGGCTACAATAAGTTCTACCAGCCCTGCTCCAGTCCGTCGCTCTTCCCCGGCCGCGTGTCAGTTGCCCTCCCCTGCCGGGCCCTCCCCGGCCGCAGCGTCCCCGCCGGATCCTGGTCCCTCGGCGCTGGCCGCGGCGGCCGCCTCAGCCGCCGCCACTCCCTCTGAGAGCAACACGTCCAGGCCGCCCTCGTCCAGTACCGGCACGCCGAGGGTCGCGGCCTTGTCCAGCTTTGAGCCGGCATTCTCCCCGGCGACGACGAACCGGGTCCGCTTGGAGACCGACCCGGATACCTTCCCGCCCAGCGCCTGGATGGCCTCGGCCGCCTCCTCCCGGCTGCGATCGGCCAGTGTTCCGGTGAGCACGACCGTGACGCCCGACAGCGGGGCCGCAGCGCTGTCCTCGGCGGGCGGCGGCGGGGTCCAGCCCGCCTGCGCCAGCTGCACGCCCGCTGCGCGCCACTTGTCCACGATGGCGGCGTGCCAGTCCACGCCGAACCACTCCCGCACCGACCCGGCGATGGTCGGGCCGACGTCAGCGACGGCAGTCAGCGCCTCGTCGGAGGCCGCTGCGATCGCATCGACCGAGCCGAGCGCGGCGGCCAGGGCGCGAGCCGCCGTCGGGCCGACGTGCCGGATCGACAGCGCGACCAGGATCCGCCACAGCGGCCGGGCCCGCGCCTCCTCCAGGTTGTGCAGCAGCTTGACCGCGTTCACCGTGAGCGTGCCCTGCTTGCTCACGAAGAACGGGCAGCTGGCCAGGGCCTCCTCGGTCAGCCCGAACAGGTCACCCTCGTCGGTCACCAGCCCGGAGTCCAGCAGGGCCACGGCCGCCTCGTAGCCGAGCACCTCGATGTCCAGGGCACCCCGGCCGGCCAGGTGGAACAGCCGCTCGCGCAGCTGCGCCGGACAGGACCGGGTGTTCGGGCAGCGCCAGTCGACCTCGCCCTCCTCGCGGGCCAGCCGCGTCCCGCACACCGGGCAGTGGTCCGGGAAGTCGAAGGCCCGCTCGTCCCCGGTGCGCAGGTCCGCTACCGGGCCCACGACCTCCGGGATCACATCGCCGGCCTTGCGCAGCACCACCATGTCGCCGATCAGCACGCCCTTGCGGGTCACCTCATCAGCGTTGTGCAGCGTCGCCCGGTCCACCGTGGACCCGCTGACCTTGACTGGCTCCATCACCGCGAACGGCGTGACCCGGCCGGTCCGGCCGACATTGACCTGAATGTCCAGCAGCCGGGTGGTGACCTCCTCCGGCGGGTACTTGTAGGCGATCGCCCAGCGCGGCGCGCGGCTGGTCGCGCCCAGCTGGCGCTGCAGGTCCAGCCGGTCGATCTTGACGACGACGCCATCGATCTCATACGGCGGGTCGTGCCGGTGCTCGGCGTAGCGGGCGATGAACTCGCGCACCTCGGCCAGCTCGCCGACGACGCGGAACAGGTCGCTGACGGGCAGTCCCCACTCCCGCAGCCGGCCGTACCAGCCGGACTGCGTGTCCGGGATCTCGCCGCCGACCGCCGCGACCGCCGCGGTGTCCTCGGGCGCGGGCATGCCCGCCTCGGGCGACCCGCCCGGCACGTACAGCCCGTGCACCAGCATGCTCAGCGGCCGGGTCGCGGTGACGCGCGGATCCTTCTGCCGGAGCGAGCCCGCGGCTGAGTTGCGCGGGTTGGCGAACGGCGGCTTCCCGGCGCTGGTCAGCTGCTCATTGAGCTTCTCGAAGGCGGCTACCGGCAAGAAGACCTCGCCGCGCACCTCCAGCGTCTGCGGCCAGCCCGAGCCCGCCAGCTTCGTCGGCACGATGCCGATGGTCATGATGTTGGGCGTCACGTCCTCGCCGGTCACGCCGTCGCCGCGGGTCGCCGCGCGGGTCAGCCGGCCGTTGGTATAGACCAGCGCGATCGCCAGGCCGTCGATCTTCAGCTCGCACAGGTACGGCCCGGCCCCGCCCAGCTTCTGCGCGCGGGCTGCCCAGGCATCCAGCTCCTCGGCCGAGAACGCGTTGTCCAGGCTGAGCAGCCGCTCCAGGTGGTCCACCGCGGTGAAGTCGGTCGAGATCGCGCCACCGACCTTCTGCGAGGCCGAGTCCGGCGTGCGCAGCTGCGGGTAACGGTCCTCCACCTCGCGCAGCTCGAGCATCATCCGGTCGTACTCGGCGTCGGAGACCAGCGGTGAGTCCAGCACGTGGTACCGGTAGAGGTGCATGTTCAGCTCGTCGGACAGTTCCGCATGCCGGTGCCGCACCTCCGCGGGCGCGTCCTCCTGCTCGGCAGCCGACTCCCCCGCGGGCCCCGTGATGACTGCCTCTGGATCGGTCAACGCGCCCCCTCCTCGATCATCTCCGCCGCGATCCGGGCCGCATCGCGGCAGTGCGCCAGCGTCGCGCGGGCCGCGGCCGGCGCTGCCCCGGCCAGCCCGCAGGCCGGCGTGATCACGACCTGGCTGGCGAACAGCCGCGCATCCAGTGACGTCTGGCGCCACATCGTCGCCACCGCCTGCGCGGTCTGCTGCGGCTCACCCGGCCTGGCTCCGCCCGTTGTTACGGCCGGCACCGCACCGGCCAGCAGTCCCAGCCCCGCGTCGGCGATCTCGGCGACCGCGTCGATGCCCGCGCGGCCCAGCAGCCCGAGATCAAAGCTGACTGCCCCCGCTCCGGCTTTCCACACGAAATCAAACGGAAACTCCGCGGCGCAGCAGTGCACGACCGTGAACTCCGGCGTCGCCCCCAGCACGGAGCGCAGCGTGGCGGTGGCGACCTGCTCATCAAGCGCCCGCACGTAGTTCAGGCCGCTGGCCGTGCGCACCCGCCCGGCCAGTACGGCCGGCAGTGCGGGTTCATCCACCTGGACCACCACCCGGGCGCCGGGAATCCGCTCCCGGATGGTGCGCACATGCGCGGCCAGACCCTCGGCCAGCGAGGCTGTCAGGTCTGCCAGCGCGCCCGTGTCGGAAAGTGCCGGGTTGACGCTGCGGCTCAGCTCAAAGCCGGCGGCGAGCGTCAGCGGCCCGCACACCGACACCTTGAGCGGTCCGGCGTAGCCGTCGGCGGCCTCCTGAATCGCGTCCAGGTCATAGGCCAGGAAGCTCTCGGCCTGCCGCTGATCCCGGCCCGGGTGCGTGGCCAGCTTCCAGCCGCGCGGCGTCGTCTCGACCGGCAGGTCCACCAGCATGGCCGCCGTCCGCCCGAGCAGGTCCGCGCCGACTCCGCGGCCGGGCAGCTCAGGCAGGAACGGGAAGTCGGGCAGCTCGGCGAGCACGACGGCGCACGCCTGCGCCGGATCGGTACCGGGCATCGACCCGATCCCGGTGGCCGAGGCCGCGGGCCAGGGCAGCGACGGGCCGGCGGCGGGCGGGGCAGCACTAGTTTCCTGCACGGTCCAGAGCTTAATGTCCTGCACAGACACTGTGCTGGTCACGCACCGGGCCGGGGCGGCAGGCCCGGCCCGCCGACGGGCCGGGCCGCACCCCGCCCCCGGCGGAGGTGCGACCCGGTGACTGTGGTGAGCCATGGTGATCCCGCGCTAGCGGCCGCGTGGCCCGATCGGCCGCGTGGGCGGCGAGGGACGCTCGAACCACGGCGGTTCTTCGCCAGGCCCCTCATCAACCTCGGGCCGTTCTTCCGGGATCAGGTAGAAGTGAGCGCCCAGGACCCAGCGAGCCAGCAGCGCGCAGGCCGTCGGCGGGACGTGCCCGCCGAGGATCGTCTTGCGCCGCTCCTCCTGGTGAATCCCGATGATCACCACGATGGTTGCGACGACGATGACTGCGAATCCGGCGGCGACAGCAAACAACATCGCCTCGATAGCTGCCATGGCGAACCCCCTTCCGCCTCCGGGGCCAGCAGCTGGCTCTCTGGTCGGCTTGCTCCTTTCGGCGCGTTATGCGCCGGTTGTCGCATGGACTCCGAGAAAGGACCATTAGGTACCAGCCCAAGGGCACGGACTGCCAGAATCAGGCCTACTGGTCCTCCTGTTGGAGCCATCCCAACGTTTGGTACTTTTTCAGGGTGGCAAAGTACAAGATCGAACACAAGGGGCCTGCACCAATAATCTGGTTAATTAGTACCGTCCGTGCAGGTCCACCCACCCCAGCCATTGGGATATCTGGGCGGCAGCGCACCGATGACCGGCCCGGGTGATCCCCGTGATACGCCCGGGCACTGAGGGATGACCGCAATCAGCTCGCCAGGACTGGCGCGGCGCGGCCGCCGCGGCAACCGGAGCGCCCCCCGGCCAGCGAGCAGCGGCGCCGGCCGGGGGCGGAGCCGGGCTAACGGCCGGCGAAGGTGTCTGAGAAGTGGTCGTCGCGGCGGCCCGCGGCGATCTCGTCCGCCGTCAGCGGCTGGGCTAGCCGGCTGACCGGGAAGGTCGCCCCCAGGATGCGCCGGGCTAGGCGTGCCGCTACCGACGGCGCCGTCTGGCCTAGCGTCCAGGCCTTCTCTTCCTGGCGGACTCCGATGATCACGATGGCCAGCAGGCCAGCCAGCCCCAATCCGAGAGCGACGACTACGGCGAGCACCTCAATGGCAGCCATGGCGATCCCCTTCCTCCTGGCCAGCCGCCAGATCCGGAATCCCGTACCCATCCCGGCCCGGCTGCTCCACCGGCTACGGCAACATGCGGACGACCGTGCGGATGACCTTGCGAACCCAAGGGCCTGGACTGCTAGGATCACACCTATCGACCCATCCGTTGGAGCCATACCAATGTTTGGTATAGAGTCATACTGACAGTGGGCAAGACCCGGCGCAATGGGTTAGCCCAACCATCCGCACAAGTGGCATGGTTCCGGTCAGCCCATATGAACACCCCGTTGGGACCGTTGGCACTTGGGAGGTCCAGATGCCTGATCCGATGTGGCGGCGCATCGCCGAGGACCTGCGCCAGAAGATCGAGCGCGGCGAGCTAGGCAGCGACGGGCGGCCGCTGCCCTCGGAGCTGGAGCTCCGGGAGCTGTACAACGCCTCTCGCAACACCATCCGCGACGCAGTCAAGTGGCTCACCACCCGTAACCTCGTGGTCACCCGGCCCGGGCAGGGAACTTTCGTCCGCCAGCGCATCGACCCGTTCGTCACGCACCTCGCTGCGGACGTCACCGGAGTGCAGGGCGGCGAGGGCGCGGCGTATGCGTCTGAGGTGACGAAGGGGAACAGGAAGCCCTCGGCATCCAACCCGCGGGTCGAGATCCAGCAAGCATCGGGGCATCCGGCGCGCAATCTCGGCATATCCGAGCCTGAGCTGATCGTCAGCCGGCATCAGGAACGGTATATCGATGGCCTGCCATGGTCCCTGCAGACGACGTTTTATCCGATGCGGCTGGTCACCGAGGGCGCCACGGACTTGCTTATTGCCAACACCATAGAAACTGGCGCCGTGCAGTACATCGAAGAGACGCTGTCCGTTAAGCGGGCCTGGCGGCGTGACCGGTACAAGATTCGGGCCCCCGATAACGTCGAGACGTTTTTCTTCGGACTGCCGGACGATGGCCGTATTGCAGTACTCGAACTCACGCAGACTCTGTACGACGAATCGGACGTTCCCTTTGCGGTGACGGTGACGACTTATCCCGCCGACCGGAACGAATTCGTCATGGACATCGGCGTCGAGCATGCCGAACCTGCCGAAAGGGACGAGGGAGCCGGGTCCAGATAGCGCCGGTCATGATGTGAAACGGACCTGGCTGATTTTCCGATTATCAAGCATCCGGACTCGCCTCAGTAAGGCATCCGGACTACAGATGTCACGGTGAATAGCCGCCGTGCTACACAGGAAGGAGCAGGTATTATGGTGAAGTATCACGCTAGGCCATCCTTGCAGTACCGGTATGAGCACTACGACCCACGCTGGATGGCCGCCGGCTCGCAGCGCCCCTGAATTCTGGCCTGCAGCCACCAGAAGGCACCGGCGCTGTCGAGCCCTTGACGACAGGACAGCGCCGGCACAGCGCAGACGGTACTGCAGCGCTGCGCGCCCGAGTGGCTTAAGCAACGATTGAAACCGCAGATTTGAGCGGCCACGCAGAACCACTGACGAGCAGTGCCTGCGCGGCATGTTGATTGCGACAATTGTACAGGGGCATTGATCATCGCCCGTAATTAACGGATGGCAGCATCTTCCCGTGCTGCGCCGCATATGGGATTGATGACCGGCTGGTACCCCTCCCCGCCTGCCGGTGGCGGGCGGGGAGGGGTACTCGGCTGGTCGAACGATCCGGCACCGTCAGCGGCCACCCGGCACCGGATACCTGGAGAAAGCCCGGCAGTCGCTGATTTACAGTTATCCCCGCTAATGAGCACAGCGCTCTTTCGCCCCTCGGGCACCTTTATTATCAGACACTCGCTACTGGCTCATAGTCATCAGGCTCGCCCCTCGGGGATGGCCGGCCGGCAGGACACCGGCTAGCATTGAGGGCTGCGACCGAGTAAGAGCGGATCTGATGGAGCGACAGTTCGTCCCTGACCCGGGAAACGGCGGGTTCTCAGGCCAGCGATCTCAGGCGGCGGCCCCTCTTCACACCTCGCATAACCTGTGCTGGTTTCTGGCCTCGTACCGGACGGGCGGCCATTTCGCGCACTTACTCCAGCCGGTCGGCCAGCGGACTCCTGGCCTGCCATGTAGCGGGATTGGAGCGCTGCCCAGGTTATGTTTCAAGTTCGTCTCGCAACCCCTGCTGACCTGCCGCTTATCCTGAGGATGATTGATGAGGCCGCCGAATGGCTCAGAACTCAGGACACCGATCAATGGGCGACGCCCTGGCCAAGCCGGGCGGAGCGAGACGCCCGGATCGTGCGCGGCCTGCTGTCCGGGCGGACCTGGATCGCCGAGGATTACCAGATCCCGGTCGGAACCGTTTCCTGCACTCCGGAAGGCGATGCTGAGCTGTGGACGCCTGCCGAGCTCCGCCAGTCTGCGGCCTACATGTCCCGGCTGATTGTCAGCCGGAAATATGCCGGGAGCTCGGCAGGCGCCCAGCTGACGGACTGGGCGGGGGCCCGGGCCCGGACTGAGTACGGGGCCCAGTCCCTCCGGATAGATGTCTGGACGACCAACACCCGGCTGCATTCTTATTACCAGTCCCGCGGATTCCGCTTCCTGCGCGTCTGCCGGGACCCGGATTACCCGTCGGGCGCGCTCTTCGCCAAGCCGATGGCTGTTATCCCCTGCACGGCCGGCTCGCTGTTCTGGGAGATCAGGCCGCTGACAGCCGACGCCGCATAGTTTCCGCCTGGCACGCAATTGCCCGGGCCGGGAGGCTTTCGGCAACGGCGGCTAGTCAGTGCCGGCGATAGTGGCACTGCCCAGGACTGTGTCGCCGTCGTAGAACACCGCGGCCTGGCCGCGCGCGACGCCGCGGGCCGGCTCGCTCAGCGTGACCCGCACCTGGTCGCCCTCGGGACGGCAGGTAGCGGGGACGGGCTCGCCATGGGCCCGCAGCTGGACACGGCACTCCAGCGGGCCGACGAGCGGCGCGCAGCCCGACCAGACCGGCCGCGCGGCCTCGATTTCCCGCACGTCCAGGCCCTCAGCCGGTCCGACCGTGACCGTCCGGGACACCGGCTCGATGCCGAGTACGTAGCGGGGGCGGCCGTCCGCGGCGGGCCGGTCCAGGCCCAGCCCCTTGCGCTGGCCGATGGTGAAGCCGTAGCTGCCGTCATGGTCGCCCAGAACGGTGCCGTCGGCATCCACGATCTGGCCCGGCTCACTGCCGAGCTGACCGCGCAGGAACCCGCGGGTATCCCCGTCGGCGATGAAGCACACGTCATGACTATCGGGCTTGTCAGCCACGCCCAGGCCCCGGTCGGCGGCCTCCTTGCGGACCTGCTCCTTGGTGGTGTCACCGAGCGGGAACATGGCCCGCTCCAGCTGGGCGCTGGTCAGCACCGCCAGCACGTAGGACTGGTCCTTGGCCGGGTCCACGCTGCGGACGAGGCGGCGCGGTCCGGGCACGGGCAAGGCCGGGTCCAGCCGGGCGTGGTGGCCGGTGCAGACGGCGTCGAAGCCCAGGGCCACGGCCCGGTTTAGGACAGCCGCGAACTTGATCTTCTCGTTGCAGCGCAGGCACGGGTTGGGGGTATTGCCGCGGGCGTACTCCTCAACGAAGTCGCGCACCACGTCATCGTGGAACCGGTCGGCCAGGTCCCAGACGTAGAACGGGATGCCGATCACATCCGCGGCCCGACGGGCGTCGCGCGCATCTTCCAGGGTGCAGCAGCCGCGGGCGCCGGTGCGGTAGGAACTGGGATTGCGGGACAGGGCCAGGTGCACGCCGGTTACGTCATGGCCGGCCTCCGCGGCGCGCGCGGCGGCGACGGCGGAGTCCACGCCGCCCGACATGGCGGCCAGCACGCGCAGCTTGGTCATAGCGCTTCCAGGGTATGCGCCGCCGGCTGGTCAGCGCGCGGCTGCGCGACGGGCGCGCTCGACTACCTCGCCGATCACGGCGCCGAGGGCATCGATGTCGGCCTGAACGGTCGAGTGACCCAGGGAGAACCGCAGGGAGCTGCGCGCCCGCGCCTCGTCAGCACCCATGGCCAGCAGGACATGGCTGGGCTGCGCCACGCCCGCGGTGCAGGCCGAGCCGGTGGAGCAGGCGATGTCCCGGGCGTCCAGCAGCATCAGCAGGGCGTCACCCTCGCAGCCGGGAAAGGAGAAGTGCGCGTTGCCCGGCAGGCGGCCCGGCCCCGGCGGCTCCCCGTTCAGCATGGCATCGGGGACGGCGGCGGTGACCTGGGCGATCAGGTCATCACGCAGCGCGGCCACCCGCTTGGCCTCATCAGCGCGCCGCTCGGCGACGGTGCTGACGGCCGCGGCGAAGGCCCGGATAGCAGGGGCATCCAAAGTGCCGGAGCGCACGTCGCGCTCCTGACCGCCGCCATGCAGGACTGGCACCGGGTCGGTGCCCCGGGCGAGCAGCAGGGCACCGGCGCCTACGGGCCCGCCCATCTTGTGCCCGGTGATGGTCAGCGCGGTGGCGCCGCTGCTGGCCAGGCCGACCGGCAGCTGCCCGGCCGCTTGCACGGCGTCACTGTGGAAGGGGATCTGGTACTGCCGCGCGACCGCGGCCAGCCCGGCCACTGGCTGCACGGTGCCGACCTCGTTATTGGCCCACATGACGCTGATCAGGGCCACGCTGGCCGGGTCCCGCTCGATGGCCGCGCGCAGATCCTCCGGGTCGAGCCGGCCGGTCGCGGAGACCGGCAGCCAGCTGGCCTCGGCGCTGTCATGGCTGACCAGCCACTGCACGCTGTCCAGCACGGCATGATGCTCGGTGCCGGGAACCAGGATCCGGTTCCGGGCCGGATCCGCGTCCCGGCGCGCCCAGAAAAGACCCTTAACGGCCAGGTTGTCGGCCTCAGTGCCGCCGCTGGTGAAGACAACCTCACTGGGCCGGGCCTGGTAGACCTCGGCGATCTGCTCCCGGGATTCCTCGACGACGCGGCGGGCCCGCCGGCCCGCATTGTGCAGCGAGGACGGGTTGCCGAGCTGCGCGAGCTCCTCGGTCATCGCGGCCAGGGCCTCGGGCAGCATGGGGCTGGTCGCCGCGTGATCGAGGTACACCGGCCCGCGCGGCGTCATGCTGGAATTTCCCATGGTGAGACCAGCCTAGCCGGGACCCGGCCGCCCGCGCGGGGCAGGCGGGGCGGCCGCGATCACGCTGGAACCGGGCCGGGAAGCAGGCCCGGGCGGTCAGCCCTGAGCGCGCTTCTCAATCTCCTCGATCAGCTGCGGGACGACCTTGAACAGGTCGCCGACGACGCCGAAGTCGGCTAGCTCGAAGATGGGCGCCTCGGGATCTTTATTGACGACCATGATGGTCTTGGACGTCTGCATGCCGGCCCGGTGCTGGATGGCCCCGGAGATGCCGCAGGCCAGGTAGAGCTGCGGGGAGACCGTCTTACCCGTCTGGCCAACCTGGAACTGGTGCGGGTACCAGCCGGCGTCGGTGGCGGCGCGGGAGGCGCCGACCGCCGCACCGAGCGAGTCGGCCAGCTTCTCGATCAGGGCGAAGTTCTCGGCCGCGCCGACGCCCCGGCCGCCCGACACCACGATCGAGGCCTCGGTGAGCTCCGGCCGCTCGCCGCGCTCCTGCTCCACCCGCCCGGTGATCCGGGCGCCCTTGGCCGCATCGCTGACGGTGATCGTGACCTCCTCGGTCACGGCGTCACCGGGGACCGGCTCCGGGGTGATGGCGTTGGGGCGCACCGCGATGATCGGCGTTCCGGAGCTGACCCGCGACTGGACCGTGATGGCGCCGCCGAAGATCGACTGCTCGCCGGTCAGCTCATCGCCGAGCGCAGTCACGTCGGTCAGGATGCCCGAGCCGGTCTTGACGGCCAGCCGCGCGGCCACCTCGCGCCCCTCGGCCGTGGCCGCGACCAGCACCGCGGCCGGTGACTTCTGCGCGACCAGCTCGGCCAGCAGCTCAGCCTTGGGCGCCACCACATAGTCATCGAAGTCCGCGCCGGAGGCGACGTACACCTTCGCGGCACCAAACTCGGCCAGCCGGGCGTGCCCGGCCTCGGCGCCAGCGCCGGCCCACACCGCGGCGGGCTCGCCGTAGCGGCGGGCCGCGGTGAGCAGCTCGCCGGTGACCTTCTTGACCGTCTCGCCCGCGTGCTCGACGAGTACCAGGATCTCTGCCATGTCGGGCAGTCCTCCGTCTCTACCGGACTCAGATGAACTTGCGGGCGGCGAGGAACTCGGCGGCCTTGGCGCCGCCGTCGCCCTCATCGGTCACGATCGTCCCGGCCTGGCGCGGCGGCCGGGCGGCGAAGCTGGCCACCTCAGTGGCGCTGCCGGCCAGGCCGGCTGCGGCGGCATCAAGCTCGAGGTCGGCCAGGCTGAGCGTCTCTACCGGCTTCTTCTTGGCCGCCATGATCCCCTTGAACGAGGGGTAGCGCGGCTCGTTGATCTTCTCCACCACGCTCACCACCGCGGGCAGGCTGCCGGCGACGGTGTCATAGCCGTAGTCGGCCTGGCGGTTGATCGTGATCGAGCTGCCGTCGACCTCGACCTTGCTGGCGTAGGACAGCTGCGGGACGCCGAGCCGCTCAGCGAGCATCGCCGCGAGCACGCCCATCCGGGCGTCGGTCGACTCTGAGCCGAGGATGACCAGGTCGAAGCCGATCCGGCCGAGCACCTTGGCGATGACCTCGGAGGTGACCAGGGCGTCCGAGCCGTGCAGGCCCGGGTCGGTCACGTGCACGGCCTTGTCGGCGCCCATGGACAGCGCCTTGCGGATGGACTCGGTGGCCTTCTCCGGGCCGACGGTCAGGATGGTCACCTCGCCGCCGTTGGCCTCGGTCAGCCGCAGGCCTTCCTCGATCGCATACTCATCGAGCTCGTTGATGAGGGCGTCGGCGGCCTCGCGGTCCAGCGTGCTGTCGCTGTCGCGAGAGCTTGCGCTCGGACCAGGTATCGGGGACCTGCTTGACACACACCACGATGTTCATGAACGGCGGCCGTCCTCCCTCTGCGAGCCTGCGCCTGACAAGCCTGCCAAACGGTCCGGGCGGCGGGCACCCCGGGTCCGGACAGCATGTCAGGCCCTCATGTTACTTGTTAGTAGCATCTAGCTTTCCGGCCGGGCAGCGCTGGACGCGCGGCGGTCAGCTCGCGCTGCGCTCGGCGGTCTCGACCACGTTGGCCAGCAGCATGGCCCGGGTCATCGGCCCGACCCCGCCCGGCATCGGCGCCAGGAATCCGGCCACCTCGGCCACGCCGGGGTGGACATCCCCGGTCAGGCCCGCCTCGGTGCGGCTGATGCCCACGTCGAGCACGGCCGCACCGGGCCGGACCATGTCCGCGGTCAGCAGTCCGGGCCGGCCGGCGGCGACGATGACGATGTCGGCGCGGCGGGTGTGCGCGGCCAGGTCCCGGGTGCCGGTGTGGCAGAGCGTCACTGTCGCGTTCTCGCTGCGCCGGGTCAGCAGCAGGCCCAGCGACCGGCCGACGGTGATCCCGCGGCCGATGACGGTGACCTCGGCCCCGGCGATCGGCACCTCGAACCGGCGCAGCAGCTCCACGATGCCGCGCGGGGTGCACGGCAGCGGCGCGGGCTCGCCGAGCACCAGCCGGCCCAGGTTCATCGGGTGCAGTCCGTCGGCGTCCTTGGCCGGGTCGACCAGTTCCAGCACCGGCTGCGCGCGTCAGTCCCGGCGGCAGCGGCAGCTGGACGATGTAGCCGGTGCAGGCCGGGTCGGCGTTCAGCTCGGCGACGGCGTCCTCGACCTGCTGCTGGCTGGCGTCGGCGGGCAGGTCGCGGCGGATGGACACGATGCCGACCTGGGCGCAGTCGCGGTGCTTGCCGTTGACATAGGACCGGCTGCCGGGGTCGTCGCCGACCAGGATGGTGCCCAGCCCGGGCGTCAGGCCGGCCACGGCCAGCGCGGCGACCCGGCGGGTCAGGTCCTCGCGTATCGCGGCGGCGGTTGCCTTGCCGTCCAGAATCGTCGCAGTCATCGCGCGCCATTGTGCCTGATGGCAGGGCACCGGCCGCGGCCAGCCCGGCCGAGCAGGTCGGGTCCCGCCGGGCCGGCCTTGACTCATTAGTTAAAACTAATATGATGCTGCTCATGGGCTCGCAGTCACCGGCTCCGAGCCGGCACCGGCCCGGCCAGCACCGCTCCGGCCAGCTACGGCCTGGACTGCCGGCCTGCACCGGGACGGCCCGGGCGGCCGCGGCGGACCGGGTCCGGGGCCGCGGACCGGTTCGCCGCGCTGGCCGACCCGACCCGGCGGCACCTGCTGGAGGAGCTGGCCGCCGGTGACCGGACGGTCACGCGAGCTGATGACCGGGCTGGAGATCAGCCAGGCGGCGGTGTCCCAGCACCTGCGGGTACTGCGCGAGGCGGGGCTGGTCAGGCGCAGCGGGCTGGGCGGCACCAGCGCTACCGGCTGCGCCCGGCCGGCCTGACCGAGCTGCGGGACTGGCTGGATGAGCTGGAGCGGTTCTGGCAGGGCCGCCTGGCCGCCCTCGGCGAGTTCCTCGATAACACTGGCAGGCCGGGGCGTGATGAAGGCTGACATCGACGCGACGGTGGTCTACCCGCACCCGCCCGACCGGGTCTGGGCCGCGCTGACCTCCAGCGAGGCGCTGGCCGCCTGGCTGATGCCCAACGACTTCGAGGCGCGGGCCGGTCACCAGTTCACCTTCCGGACCAGGCCGGCGCCGGGCTTTGACGGCATCGTGCACTGCCAGGTGCTCGAGCTCGACCCGCCGTCGCGGATGGTCTGGTCGTGGCGCGGCGGCAGCATCGACACCACGGTCACCTTCACGCTCACCCCGGACGGCGCCGGCACCCGGCTGCGGATGCACCAGGTCGGCTTCCACGGCCTGGGCGGCCAGCTCACCCGCCGGATCCTGGCCGGCGGCTACCCGCGCATTCTCGGCGAGCGGCTGCCGGCCTATCTCGACCAGCTGGCCGGCACCGCCACCGGGCCGGCCAGCGTCAGCTGCGCCGCGGGCTGGCGCGCCTATCTCGGCATCGTCCGCCGCTGGCGCCCGACCAGGTAATGCGAGCGGACCAGCACAGCGAGCCGGCGGGGCGCCCGGCGC
Organism: uncultured Actinomycetota bacterium; assembly: GCA_963780555.1. Classification (GTDB taxonomy): domain Bacteria; phylum Actinomycetota; class Actinomycetes; order Streptosporangiales; family Streptosporangiaceae; genus DASUBV01. Next base: position 4,898,412 of record CAWACD010000002.1, read on the forward strand.
CGTGGACTGAGGAGCCTGCGACGAGGGCAGACTGCGCGGACCAGCACAGCGAGCCGGAGCGGCGCGGCGCCGTCTGGACTGAGGAGCTTGCGACGAGGGAAGACGGCGCGCCCAGAGCGCCGCTCCGGCTCGCAGTAGGAAAAGGAGAGAGCACCATGACACTGAACAACCTGCAGGTCATCTCGGTCCCGGTCAGCGACCAGGACCGGGCTAGGAAGTTTTATGCCGAGCAGCTCGGCTTCACCGTCGAGATGGACTCCGCCTTCGGCGGCGGCATGCGCTGGGTCATGCTGCGCCCGCCGGGCAGCGGCACCGCGATCACGCTAGTGACCTGGTTCGACACCATGCCCGCCGGATCGCTGCGGGGCGCGGTGCTGGGCTGCGACGACCTCGAGCAGACGCTGGCCGAGCTATCCGGGCGCGGAGTGACCTTCCACGAGGAGGAGATCCAGGACGCGCCCTGGGGCCGGTGGAAGACCTTCGCTGACCCCGACGGCAACAGCTGGGTGCTGCAGCAGGACAAGCCCGGCTTCGCCTCCTGACGCGCCGCGGCCACCGGACGCCACGCGGCCTGCCCGGCCCGCCGGCGGCCAGGCCGGTCAGTGGTAGAAGTGCCGGACCCCGGTGAGGTACATCGTCATCCCGGCCGCCTGGGCGGCCTCGATGGACAGCCGGTCGCGGATCGACCCGCCGGGCTGCACGACGGCCCGCACTCCGGCCCCGATCAGCACCTCCAGCGCATCGGGGAACGGGAAGTAGGCGTCGCTGGCCGCGACCGACCCGGCGGCCCGGTCGCCGGCCCGCTGGACCGCCAGCCGGGCCGCGTCGACCCGGTTGACCTGGCCCATCCCGATGCCGACACTGGCCCGGTCGGCTGCGAGCAGGATGGCGTTGGACTTCACTGCGCGGCAGGCCTTCCAGGCGAAGGCCAGGTCAGCCAGCACCTCATCGCCGGCGGGCTCGCCGGTCGCCAGCTGCCACCCGGCCGGCTCGTCACCGGGCTCGGCCACCTGGTCGGTGCTCTGCATCAGCAGCCCGCCGCTGACCGGCCGCGACTCGATTCCGGAGCCGCTGCGGCGGCGCGCACCGCAGCACCCGCAGGTTCTTGGCCGCGGCCAGGATGTCCAGGGCAGCCGGATCGAAGTCCGGCGCGATGATGACCTCGGTGAAGATCTCGGCCACCTGGGCGGCCATGTCCGCGGTCACCACGCCGTTGGCGGCGATGACGCCGCCGAACGCCGAGGCCGGGTCGCAGGCGTGCGCACGGCGGTGGGCCTGGGCCAGGTCGGCGCCCAGCGCGATGCCGCACGGGTTGGCGTGCTTCATGATCGCCACGCACGGCCCGGCGAAGTCGAATGCCGCCCGGCGGGCAGCGTCGGCATCGACGTAGTTGTTGTAGGACATCGCCTTGCCGTGCAGCTGCTCGGCGCTGGCGATGCCCGGCCTGGCGCCGGGCGCGCACGTAGAGCGCGGCTCGCTGGTGCGGGTTCTCGCCGTAGCGGAGCACGTCCTGGCGCTGCCACAGGGCCGCGGTCACGTCGGGCCAGCCGGTCTGCTCGGCAGTCTCGTCGGGCGCGTAGGCCGAGGCGAACCAGGAGGCGACGGCGGCATCGTAGGCCGCCGTATGCGCGTAGGCCCGCGCGGCCAGGCGGCGGCGCTGGCCGAGGGTGAATCCGTCGCCGGCCGCGGCCGCCAGCACATCGGGGTAGAGCTCCGGGCTGGTGATCACGGCGACGGTGGCATGGTTCTTGGCCGCCGCGCGGACCATGGCCGGGCCGCCGATGTCGATCTGCTCGACGCACTCGGCCGGGCTGGCGCCGCTGGCCACCGTCTGCTCGAACGGGTACAGGTTCGACACCAGCAGCTCGAACGGGGCAATCCCGAGCTGATCCAGCTGCTCACGGTGACTGTCCTGGCTCAGGTCAGCCAGCAGACCCGCGTGCACGCTGGGGTGCAGCGTCTTGACCCGGCCGTCGAGGCACTCGGGGAACCCGGTCAGCTGCTCGACGGGCGTGACCGGGACGCCGGCCGCGGCGATCGTGGCCGCCGTGCTGCCGGTGGACACGATCTCCACCCCGGCCGCGTGCAGCCCCGCGGCCAGCTCGGCCAGGCCCGGTCTTGTCGTAGACGCTGATCAGCGCGCGCCTGATGGCCACCTTCGTCACTGCCCGATCCTCACCTTCCGGCCCTGCGCGGACCATCCCTGCGCGGCCATCCGGGCCACGGTCTGCACCAGCAGCGTGCGCTCCGCCACCTTGATCCGCTCGTGCAGCGCGACCTCGTCATCGTCATCGTGCACGGGGACGGCGGCCTGGGCGATGACCGGGCCGGTATCAGTGCCCGCGTCGACCAGGAAAATCGTGCAGCCGGATACCTTGACGCCGGTGGTCCAGCGCGTCCCGCACGGCATGCATGCCCGGGAACGACGGTAGCAACGCGGGATGGGTGTTGATCAGCCGCCCGTCGAAGCGCTCCAGGAAGGCCGGGCCGACCAGCTTCATGAACCCGGCCATGACGACCAGGTCCGGCTCGAAGGCGGCACAGTCGTCGGCCAGGGCCTGGTCCCAGGCGGCGCGGTCGGGGCAGTCGGCGAGGCTGCGGACGAAGGCGGGCAGCCCGGCGGCCCGGGCCCGGTCCAGGGCGATGATCCCGTCCCGGTCCGCGCCGACCGCCACGACCTGCGCGCCGAGCCGCCCGTCGGCCGCGGCGTCCAGCAGGGCCTGCAGGTTGCTTCCCGTCCCCGACACCAGCACGACCAGGCGGAAGGACATGACGCCATGCTAGGGGAGCCCCTGATCACGGCAGCGGGCGCCGCCGGTCATGGCAGCGGGCGCCGCCGGGGTGTCCCCCGGCGGCGCCCGCCCGATCGGTGACTGCGAAGAGCTTAGGAGCCCAGGCCGCACTCCACGGTGGGCAGGAATCCGTAGTTGACCAGGATCTTCCGGGCGGTGGACCCGCAGAACCAGCCGTGCGGGGACTTCTTGATCGTCGAGGAGGCGAAGAACCGCTCCAGGCGGCTCGGGATGTGGTCCTTGGTGCCCGTCGCGTACGGCACGACGTCGTACACGATGCGCTGGAAAGCCGCCGCGAACTTGGCGTTGATGATGGTCTTGGCGCCGCTGCCGGTGGTCGGCTTGGTCTTGTTGATGCTGCGCAGGACCAGGTTGCCGATCGCGTCGCAGCCGAAGGCGTTCTGGCCCTTAGCGGGCTTCTTGCCGCAGGCCGCCGAGTGGAACTTCTGGGCGATGTACTTGCCGATCGAGAAGGGGAAGATCACGTTCGGCGCGTTCTTGCCCTTGAAGACCTTGTTGACGCCCTCGTTCTCCTCCGGCGTGCTGTTCACGCAGCTACCGGGCGCGAACGACGGGCCGCCGATCGCGGCCAGGAAGAACGAGCGGGTGCCCGAGCCGGTCTGCGGGAGGACGGGGAAGATCTTCTGCTTGCCCGCGTTGCCCTTGACGCCGACCTGGCTCCAGGTGGTGATGGTGCAGCTGTAGATGCCCAGCAGCTGCTTGGTCGACAGGCTGGCCGGCGCGTTGGTGGTCTTGCTGACCGAGTAGGTGACCGCGTCCTTGGCCAGCGCCACGAACAAGATTCCGCCCTTGCCCTTGATCGGGTCGCCGCTGGCCCGCGCCCGCGAGGAGCGGGCGTAGTCAAAGCAGCGGACCGACGGGCGCAGGCTGTCCTTGGGCGAGGCCGCCATCGCGGCGATGCCAGCCGAGGAGCCGTCTGGCCGCAGCACCTTGGCGCAGCCGGACTTGGGCACGATCTTGCTGGTCAGGTTCGTCGGGTTGTTCGGCGGGGTGGCGTCCCAGCTGTAGATGTAGGGGTGCGTGGCGTTGTGGGTCTTGTGGGCCGCGTTGTAGGCCACGGACAGCTGGTCCAGCACCGACTCGATGGTGTCCGAGCCGACGCCGACCACATCGAAGGACCGGGGCGTCACCTTCTTCAGGTGACTGTTCACCGGGTCAGCCATGGCCGGGGCCATGGCCAGCACGGTCGAGGTAGCCGCCAGCGCGGTCACCGCGACCAGACTTCTCAGCATGCGCACGCGTCCTCCTACAGACGAAAGGCGCCAGACTGCCCGCGCGGAATAGCTCGAGCGGGCCGGCCAGTTGGCCGACGGGCTCAGGATGACCGAGTCACGTTTCGGCAACAAGGAACGCAGAGCTGCGGCTCCTTTATGTCTGAGTGAACGGAATACCTCTAGATAGCAAAGCACTACCTCAATGCATTTAATCGAACACAATACCTATCGCATTCGCTGCCTGCACGGCGGCCAGCCACTCCGTCAGTTGCCTTCTGGAAATTGCATGCCAGCCCCAGCTGAATGCTTATTCTCACCACGCCGTACAGCGATTATCCGGGTATTGTTAACCACGTGCACGAAGGACGTCCGCGGAGTAAATCACAACCGGATTCCAGATGGCCAGATGATCAGCCGGGATGGCCGCGCGGTGTGAGATAGTTCGTGGTTGGTAGCGATCTGGCCCGGGTCCGCCGGCCGCGTCCCGAAGGAGGTCTCAGCTGCCCGCCGACCAGACTCCGTCAACCGCTGCGAGCCCACCGGGCACCAGCGGCACGGAGCCCAGCCCCGCGAGCGGCACGGAGCCCGGTCACCTGCCGCGAATGTTCTTCCCGGACCAGCCCGCGGTGCCCCCGCGGCCGCCCGGCGCCCTCCCCGTGCCGGCGCCGCGCCGGCCTCCGCCCGCCGCCGCCCGGCCGCGGCCGCGGCCGACCGGCGTGCCGCGCCGGGAGCTGCGCCAGCAGGCCCTGGCCGCCGCGATCTTCGGCCTGCTGAGCCTGCTCGCGCTGACCGCCGCCAACCAGGCCGGGCATGCCCTGTACCTGGTGCTGTTCGCGCTGGTCATCGGCCTGGCCGCGACCGTACTGGGGATCTCGGCCGGGCAACCGGGCGCACCGCGAGGGCGCGGTCCGGCCGCGCGGCTCGGTGGCGGCCATTGTGCTGGGCGTGATCTCAGTCGTCCTGGCCCTGATGGCCTCGGTGGTGCTGCTGTTCCCGCACCGGTTCGCCAACTACGAGCAGTGCATGAATAACGCCGCTACCCCGGCAGCCCAGCAGGACTGCACCGACCAGCTGCTCCAGACGGCCGTGCCGTCGCACAACAACCAGCATCCCTGAGATACAGCCGCGCCCGAGGCGGCGGCCATTCATGGGCAGCGCGAAGCACCCCTACGGCAGGGAAGACGGCCCGCGCGGTGCCGGCGGCGGCTCGCCCGGCTCATCCCCCGCCCACGGGTCCAGGTAGATCGTGTGGCCGCCGGCGTCCTCGCCGCTCGGCCGGGGCCGGGGCAGCTGGACCGCGGGTCCGTGCACCGCGGGACCGGCCGGGACGGCCGCCGCGCCGGCTGGCCGGCCCCGGCGGCCGAGCCGCAGCCAGTTCGCCAGCCCGGCGGTGACGGCGCTGGCCACGCCGATTTCCAGGGCGGCGATGGCGCCGACCTGCCATCCGGACGGTCCCACCGCGGTCAGCCGCCCGTCGCCCAGCGGACCGCCGGAGAAGGCGGCCAGGATGCCGAGCACGCCGCCGGCCGCGGCACCGCAGGCCAGTCCCCACACCGGCGCGGCTTCGAGCGCGGGGAACGGGGCCGCGCGGACCAGCAGCAGCCCCGCCGCGCAGCCGGACAGGTAGGGCAGGGCCAGCACGATGACCGCCAGCCAGGCCGGAGCCCCGTTATGCATCCCCTGTGGCAGCGCCGCCAGCAGCGGGAAAGCGGGCAGCTGGCCGAGCGCGGCGCCGGTCGGCGCCACGATCGTGCCGGCGCCGAAGGCAAAACCGGGGCCGAGCGTGAAGGAGATGGCCCAGACGATGGCGTTGGGGACGTAGGCCAGCTGGGTGACCAGCAGCAGGACCGAGCCGATGGCGCCGGGCTGCAGGCTGGCGCTGAGCGTGCCGTACTCGCCGATGTGCGTCGCCAGCGAGGCGCCCGCCAGCACCGCGCCGCTCACGGCCAGCACCGCCAGCGACCCGGTGATGCCGATGATCACCGAGCGCGGCCGGTCCGGGAGCAGCCGGGTGAGCTGCGGCCAGGGGGCCAGCGCCCGAGCGCCGCCTAGCCCGCCCGCGACCAGCGCGAGCAGGAATCCGCAGACGACCGCCTGGGGCGCTGACGGCGTGGCCTGCGCCGAGCGGCTGGCCAGGGCCAGTACTCCGGCCACCAGCGCGTACGGGGCGGCCAGGGCGAGCGCCGCGTAGCAGACGTAGCGCAGCCGGGTCACGCCGCCGGATCGCACGACCCAGCGCCCGGCCCGCCACAGCAGCGCGCCGGGCAGCAGGACCAGGCCCAGTGGCAGCATGCCGATCCGGCCGGCCCCGGCAGCGCGAACCCGACGTGGTGGCCGATGAGCCACAGCAGGGTGGCGGTGCGCAGCACGCCGGTCAGGTTCTGCCCGGTGTGCGGCGCCGCGATCCAGCCGACCAGCACGACCAGGATGAGCAGGGCCAGCCCCGCCGCCGCGGCGACACAGCCGCCGATGATCCCGGTGACTACCAGCGGGCGGCCGGCGCCCGGTGCCGTGCCCGACCGGGCCGGACCGCGCTGGCTCCCCCGGCGGGCGGGGCTGGCCTGGCTGCTGGGTCCGGTGCCGCTGGCACGCGTGGCAGAGGTAGTCACCACACAAGCCTGACAACACCCCGCCCGGCAGGCGGGGAGGCGCGCCGGCCTTCCCGCTCGCCTGCGGCGGCCTCGGGCGTTAGCTGGACTTCAGGACATCGCGGACTAGGGCAGCGGCCTCGCTGGGGGTCTTGCCGACGCGGACGCCGACCTTCTCCAGCGCTTCCTTCTTGGCCTGGGCCGTGCCCGCTGAGCCCGAGATGATCGCGCCCGCGTGCCCCATCGTCTTGCCCTCGGGCGCGGTGAAGCCGGCCACGTAGGCGATGACGGGCTTGGTCACATTTTTCTCGATGAACGCGGCCGCGCGCTCCTCGGCGTCCCCGCCGATCTCGCCGATCATCACGATCGCGTCGGTCTCCGGGTCCTCCTGGAACGCGCGCAGGCAGTCGATGTGGGTGGTCCCGATGATCGGGTCCCCGCCGATGCCGACGGCGGTGGAGAAGCCGATGTCGCGCAGCTCGTACATCATCTGGTAGGTCAGCGTGCCCGACTTGGAGACCAGCCCGATCCGGCCCTCGGTGGTGATGTCGGCCGGGATGATGCCAGCGTTCGACTTACCGGGCGAGGCCACGCCAGGGCAGTTGGGCCCGACGATGCGCGTGGTGTTCCCGGCTGCCTCCGCGTGCGCCCAGAACGTCGCGGTGTCGTGTACGGGGACGCCCTCGGTGATGACGATGACCAGCGGCATCCTCGCGTCGATGGCCTCGGTGACGGCGGCCTTCGTGCCTGCCGGCGGGACGAACACCACGGAAACGTCGGCGCCGGTCTGCTCCATCGCCTCGGCGACGGTCGCGAACACCGGCACCTGCTGGCCCGCCAGGTCCACCGTCTGGCCCGCCTTGCGCGGGTTGGTGCCGCCCACCACCTTGGTGCCGGCCTCGATCATCCGCGCGCCGTGCTTGCGGCCCTCCGAGCCGGTGATGCCCTGCACGATGATCCGGCTGTCGCCGGTCAGGAAGATCGCCATCTCATGCTCCCGTCGCGGCCGCAGCGGCCAGCTCGGCGGCGCGCCGCGCCGCATCGTCCATCGTCGCCACCTGCTCCACCACGGGGATGGCCGCGCTGTCCAGGATGGCGCGACCCTCGGCCGCGTTGTTGCCGTCCAGCCGCACCACGATCGGGTGCTGCACCGGGCTGCCCTGCTCAGCCAGCAGCCCGATGGCCGACACGATCCCGTTGGCCACCTCGTCGCAGGCGGTGATCCCGCCGAACACATTGACCAGGACACTGCGGACCGACGGGTCGGACAGCACGATGTCCAGGCCGTTGGCCATCACCTCAGCGGAGGCACCGCCGCCGATGTCCAGGAAGTTGGCCGGGCGCACCCCGCCGAACGACTCGCCCGCGTAGGCGACCACGTCCAGGGTGGACATGACCAGGCCGGCGCCGTTGCCGATGATCCCGACCTCGCCCTCCAGCTTGACGTAGTTGAGGTGCTTGGCCTTGGCCCGTGCTTCCAGCGGGTCGGCCGCAGTGGGGTCGGCGAACTGGTCGAGGTTCTGCCGGAACGCCGCGTTGTCGTCCAGCGTGACCTTGGCGTCCAGGGCGATGACCTCGCCGCTGCCGGTCAGCACCAGCGGGTTGACCTCGACCAGCGTGGCGTCCTCGTCGGTGAACACCGCCCACATCCGCTCGGCCAGCGCGGCCGCGCCGGCCCGCGCCTCCTCCGGCAGCCGGCCGGCCGCGATAATCTCCTCGGCCTTGGCCGCGTCCACGCCGGTCAGCGGGCTGACCGGGATCCGGGCCAGCGCCTGCGGGCTGGTCCGGGCCACTTCCTCGATCTCCACGCCGCCCTCGACCGAGCACATGGACAGGAACGTGCGCTCGCCCCGGTCGAGCAGGAACGACAGGTAGTACTCCTGCGCGATGTCGATGTCCTCGGCGACCAGCACCGAGTGCACGGTGTGGCCCTTGATGTCCATGCCGAGGATCTTGGCGGCCTTCTCCGCCGCCTCGTCCGGGCTGGCGGCGAGCTTCACGCCGCCCGCCTTGCCGCGGCCGCCGGTCTTCACCTGGGCCTTGATCACCACGCCGGGCTTGCCCGCCGCGATGAACTCGGCCGCGATGGCGCGCGCCTCGTCCGGGGTGGTGGCTATCTTGCCCTGCTGGATCGGGACGCCATAGCTGGCGAAGAGGTCCTTCGCCTGATACTCAAACAGGTCCACTCGGGGCCGTCCTTCGTGCTCGGCAATGTTGTCGGCCGGCCAGGGTGGCGGCCGGGTGCGCGGCAGGCGCGGGGAACAGGTGCGCCGGGTGGCGGCGCGCTGGCAGGCACACGAGCTAGCCCGCGGTCTCCGCCGGGTCCGGGTCGCCCGCCAGCGTCGACCGGACCCAGTCCACAATCTCGGTGGTCGGGGCGCCGGGGGTAAAGATAGCGGCCACGCCGAGCTGCTTGAGCTCGGTGATGTCAGCCTCGGGGATGATGCCGCCGCCGAACACCACGATGTCGGTCGCGTGCCGCTCGGCCAGCAGCTCCAGGACCCGGCGGAACTGAGTCATGTGCGCGCCCGACAGGACAGACAGGCCGATGGCGTCGGCGTCTTCCTGCAGCGCCGCCGCGACGATCTGCTCCGGAGTCTGGTGCAGGCCGGTGTAGATAACCTCCACGCCGGCATCGCGCAGCGCCCGGGCAACTACCTTCGCGCCCCGGTCGTGACCGTCCAGGCCTGGCTTGGCGATGACGACCCGGATACTGCTCATTGCCTGGCTCCTGGCCTTTCACTGGCTAGCTGGCCGCCGTTGGCCTGCCCCTCGCAGCGTAGTCGCCCGGGAGCGGCGGGCCGGGCCGGGGCGCCGGCAAAGGCGGCGGAGTGCCGCAGCCGAGGCTACCGGGCGACGGCAGCCGGCGCCACGGCCTGCTCAGGTCGCCCAGGTCGCGTAGGCGCGGACCGGGAAGGTGCCGAACCGGGCCACCTTGGGCGGCACGGCGGTAAACCGGAAAGCCGAGGCCGGCAGCGCTCCCAGGCCGGTGAGATGCTCGCAGACGCCGATGCCCGCGGCCAGCAGCACGGCGTGCGCGGGCCGGGCCGGGTCGCCGGTGTCGTCGATGTTGGCGGCGTCGATCCCCACCAGGACCGTCCCCGTCCCGGCCAGGTACCGCGCGGCGGCGGCCGTCAGGAACGGGTGCCCGGTGTGATATTCCGCCCGCCCCCAGAGCCCGTCCCAGCCGGTCCTGATGAGAACCGCCTTGCCCGCCAGGTCATAGGGCAGGAAGTGACCCTCGGTGATGGCGCGTTGCTCGATGCCGGTCAGGTCGACCACAATGCCGTCCAGGTCGGCGAGCCGCTCCAGCGGCAGGGCCGCCAGGTCGTCGCCGGCCTGCAGCAGGTGGAACGGGCTGTCCAGGTAGGTCGAGGTGTTCCCGCAGAGCGTGATCTCGCCGATCTTGAACGACACTCCCGGCGCGTACCGGCCCGGCGGCAGCGCGGCGCTGACCGACTGCGCCCGGACCCGCGGCGCGGGCAGGCCCGGCACCGTCACCATGCCGTCGGTGATCACGTGGCTGAGGTCGGCATGCCGGGTGGCCGTGCCCTGGCCCGCCGCGGCGGGCGGCCCGGCCGGGACCGCCGGGACGGGCCGCTTATGCCGGTCAGCGAGGATCTCGCGCCGGGTGATCCGCACCTCGCCCACCATCAGCAGGCCCAGGTCGCGAACCAGCGCCGCGCCCAGTTCCGCATCGCTGAGATCCGGGCCCGCGATGTCGATACGGAACTCCTGGCCGTGCAGGGAGCCGCCGTTGGAGAAGATGATGTCAAAGTCCAGTTCGGCGCGGTACTGCGTGTTCATGGCCTCATTCTCGTCGGCCAGCGGGCGGGCATGCGCTGACCGGGCCCGGGCAGAAGCACCCGAAGCCAGCCGCAAACCCTGCCCTAAGGTGCATGATGGCGGCCGGGACGCGCTGGACCAGCCGCGCTGGAGGAGACTGTGACTAACACCGACACCGAGCGCCTGGCCCTCGAGTTCGTGCTGAAGCTGGAGCGTGATGCCGGCCGGTCGCCGGCGGATGTGAGCCACCGGGGCGTGCCCTACGACATCTTCAGCGCGCCCCGCAAGATCGAGGTCAAGGCGTTCGGCCGGTCAGCCCGGGGCGAGGTACTGGCCCTGGAGGACAGCCAGGTAGCCGAGGCCCGGCAGGACCCGGAGAATTTCTACCTGTACGTGGTGGATCACGTGACCACCGGCGACGGAACGCCGATGGCGGTCCGGGTCATCCACGGCGCACTGCTGGCGCAGATGCTGGACCGTACCCCGCCGACGATCAGCTACTGGGCGACGCTGCGGGTCCGGGAGTACGACCAGCTGATCCCGCTCTCCTAGGCAGCGGGTGACATCGCGATGGCGCTCACGAGAGCGTCGATATACCGGGCCAGCTGGCTGCCGTCGGCGTCGTAGCCGGGGTTGACCTCGGTCAGGACCAGGCCCGCGAAGGCCGGGTGCTGGCACAGCACGCGCAGCGCCGCCGTGACCTGATCCAGGGTGACTCCCGAGCCGTAGTGCGGGAAGTTACCCAGCGGCAGGTCACCGGAATCCACCACGTCCACGTCGAAGTGCACGGCGACCGGGCCGCTGGCCGCTGCGACTGCGGCGATCGCGCGGGCGGCGGTGCCCGCCGGGTCGGCGCTGAAGGCCGGGCCCTCGGTGAAGCTCACGCCCGACTCAGCCAGGAACCGGCGGCCCTCGTCGCTGGTCTCCCGCGGGTCACCGCCCAGCATGGCCAGCCGTTCCGGCACCAGCAGCGGCGCCGCTCCGTCCAGCCCGGACAGCTCGGGCGCGCCCTGGCCGAGCAGGTGGGCGATGCCCATGGAGTCCAGGACGCCGGACCCGTCGTCTCGCTCCGGCGTGCCGAGGTCGGCATCACCGTCCACGTAGACCAGGCCCGCATCCGGGTGCTGGCGCCGCAGGCCGGCGATGACTCCGAGTGTGATGGTGCAGTCGCCGCCGATGACCAGCGGGCGCGCCCCGGCCGCGAGCTGGCCGGCGACGGCGTCGGCGACCTGCGACGCGACCTTGACGACGGTCCCGAGGCTGCGCGCCCGCGGATGCTCATGGTCGACCGCGAACGGGGTGGCCGGCAGGTCTCCCGCATCGGTGATTGCGACACCCGCCGCACGCAGCTTGTCGAGCAGGCCGGCCTCGCGCAGCGCGGCCGGCGCCCGGTCCTGCCCGGCATGATGCGCTCCCGCGCTGGTCGGGACCCCGATGGCTACCCAGTCACTCATCTGCGCCTCCTGTCCCGGCGGTCGTCCTGCCGCCGTCTTGCGTCACCACCTTCTAGTGAATGAAGGTGACGTCGTGACTAGCAGCGTAGGCACACTGCTGGCCAGGGCGCAACCATCAAACGTAATATGATGGTGACGATGGTGAGTCATAACGAGGCATCTGGAAAGGAGGCGCCATGGCCAGGCGAGGACCAGCGCTGATCCCCCGGCGCCCGGCCGGCGACGCGGCGGGCAGCACGCCGGCGCCCGGGGAGCTGGAGAAGGTCCGGGCCTTCGTCAACACCCGCGACATCGAGGAGCGCACCGACGAGCTGACCAGCCCGGCCGCCCTCGCGGCGTGGCTGGACCAGCAAGGCCTGGCGAGCCGGGGCCGGATCAGCCAGGCCGACCTGGCCCTCGCGATCGAGTTGCGGGAAGCGCTGCGCGGCGTGCTGCGCTCGCACGTCAGCCCCGGCGGCCACCCGGCCGGTGCTGTCGTAGCCGACGGTGTCGTAGCCCGGGCTGACGCGGCGGGCACTGGCCCGGCGGGCGCGGCGGATATTGCGGGGGCGGACGCGGCCGGGGCGGACGCGGCCAGGCTGGGCCGGATCGCCGCCGGGCTGCCCGCTCAGCTCCGGGTCACGGCGGACGGCCAGCCTCAGCTGGCGGCCGGTGACACAGCCGGAGCCGGGCGCGCCGCGCTGGCCCGCATCCTGATCATCGCGGCCGAGGCCGCCACACTCGGCACCTGGGACCGGCTGAAGGTGTGCGGCGCCAGCGACTGCCAGTGGGCGTTCTACGACCGGTCACCGACGCGCAGCGGCTGCTGGTGCAGCATGCGGATCTGCGGCTCGCGGGCGAAGTCCCGCTCCTACCGGCAGCGCACGAGCCCGCCGCCGGGCCCGGCGAAGCGTACGCCGGCCCTGCGGCCTAGATCTTCTCGATCGGCGCGTAGCGCAGCACCAGGTGCTTAATGCCGTAGTCGCCGCCGAAGTCGATCTTGGCCTCCGGGTCGTCACCCCGGCCCTCCACCGACAGCACCGTGCCCAGGCCGTAGGAGTCGTGGGTGACCCGGTCGCCCGGCTGCAGCGAGGGCACCTTGCGATTGCCCAGCGCCTGCACGCCCGGCCGCCGGGCCAGCCGCTCGGCGGCCGGCTGGGCCGCGACCGCCTCCGACCGGCGCCACTCGATCAGGTGCTCGGGCACCTCAGTCAGGAACCGGGACTGCTTGTGGTAGGCCGGCCGCCCGAACCAGGCCCGGGAGATGGCCCGGGTCAGGTACAGCCGCTGCTCGGCCCGGGTAATGCCGACATAGGCCAGCCGGCGCTCCTCGGCCAGTTCCCGGTCATCGCCCATCGACCGCTCGTGCGGGAAGACGTTCTCCTCTAGCCCGGTCAGGAACACCACCGGGAACTCCAGGCCCTTGGCGGTGTGCAGGGTCATCAGGGTGACCATGCCGCCGTGGTTCTCGCCCTCGGGGATCTGGTCGGCGTCGGCCACCAGGGACACCTGCTCCAGGAAGCCGGTCAGCGAGCCGTCCGGCGTCCGCGCGTCGTACTCGCGGGCCACCGAGACCAGCTCGTTCAGGTTCTCGATCCGGCTCTCGTCCTGCAGGTCGGCGGAGGCCTGCAGCTCGGCCACGTAGCCGGTCTTGTCCAGCACCGCCTCGGCCAGGTCGCCGACCGGGCTGCCGGCCTCGATCGCGGCACGGAACCCGCCGATCAGGTCGTTGAACGCCTCGATGGCCTTGACCGAGCGCGCGGCCAGCCCCGGCACGTCACCGGGCCGGGCCAGCGCCCGGGCGAAGGTGAGCCGCTCGCGCTGGCCGAAGGCGGCCACGCACTCCTCGGCCCGGTCGCCGATCCCCCGGCGCGGGGTGTTCAGCACCCGGCGCAGCGAGACCTCGTCCCCCGGGTTGGCGATCAGCCGCAGGTAGCCCAGCAGGTCACGGATCTCCCGCCGCTCGTAGAACCGGACGCCGCCGACCACCTTGTAGGGCAGCCCGGCCCGGATGAAGACTTCCTCAAAGACACGCGACTGGGCGTTGGTCCGGTAGAACACCGCGACCTCACCGGGGGTCGCCAGGTGCTCGTCGGCGAGCCGGTCGACTTCCTCGGTGACGAACGCAGCCTCGTCGTGCTCGCTGTCGGCGACGTAGCCGGTGATCGAGCGGGCCGTCGCCCGCATCCGACCACAGGTTCTTGGGCACCCGGCCGGGATTGCGGGACACCACGGCGTTGGCCGCGGCCAGGATGTTCTGCGTAGACCGGTAGTTCTGCTCCAGCAAGATGACCCGGGCACCGGCGAAGTCCCGCTCGAACTCCTCGATGTTGCGGATGGTGGCGCCGCGGAAGGCGTAGATGGACTGATCGGCGTCGCCGACCACGACCAGCTCGGCGGGCGGGATCAGCTCGCCGTCGGCGGTCCGCGCCTCGGACTCTGCCAGCGGCGTTCCGGCCAGCTCGCGGACCAGCACGTACTGCGCGTGGTTGGTGTCCTGGTACTCATCCACCATGACGTGCCGGAACCGGCTGCGGTACTCCGCGGCCACCTCGGGGAAGGCCTGCAGCAGGTGCACCGTCACCATGATCAGGTCGTCGAAGTCCATGGCCCCGGCGGCGACCAGCCGGCGCTGGTACTCGGCGTAGGCCTGAGCTAGCGCCTTCTCCCGGTAGCCCGAGGCCCTGGCGGCCATGGTCTCGTAGTCGATCAGCTCGTTCTTGAGGTTCGAGACCTGGTTCAGCATGGCCTTGGGCGGGTGGTACTTGGCGTCCAGCTCCAGCTCGCGGCACACCATGGCCATCAGCCGCTGCGAGTCGGCCTGGTCGTAGATGGAGAACGAGGACGGGTAGCCGAACCGGTCGGCCTCCCGGCGCAGGATCCGCACGCAGGCGGAGTGGAAGGTCATCAGCCACATCGACCGGGCCCGGGCCCCGGTCAGCGCCGCCGCGCGGGCCGCCATCTCGCCGGCGGCCTTGTTGGTGAAGGTGATGGCCAGGATCTGCCGGGGCGGGACATGCCGCTCGGCCAGCAGGTAGGCGATCCGGTGAGTCAGCACCCGGGTCTTGCCCGAGCCGGCTCCGGCCACGATGAGCAGCGGGCCGCCCTCGTGCAGGACGGCGGCCCGCTGCTGCGGGTTCAGCCCGGCGAGCAGAGCGTCGGACTCGGAGTCAACGGCCATCGCAGTCACCCGCCCAAGCGTAGGCGGTGCGGCTGACAGCCGGGGCTCGCTCCGCCAAGGCCCCCAGCCTGGGATACCCCGCGGCTGGAGCCTTGGCCGTTACTCGTCAGGCACCATGGTCGGCGTAGACCGCGTCAGGGTCTGCTTGTGGAAGAACTCCGGCCGGGTGACCCGGCAGTAAATGAACACGACGAGCCCCACCAGGAAGAGCACCGCGGCGATCACGAACGCCCCGCCGACCTGCCAGTCAAGGCCAGGCACCGTCCACAGCGTGTAGCTGTTCTCCGTGGCGACGTCGTAGTCCAGCCAGACGCTCCAGCCGCCCAGGAAGAACAGGATCAGCCCGCCGACCGTCGGCAAGATGCCCCGCATCCACAGGTCGCGGGCGCTGGAAAGCAGGTTCCGCCGGTAATACCAGGCGCAGGCGAAACCGGTCAGACCGTAGTAGAAAGCGATGTACAGGCCGATCGCGGTCACCGCGTCGCCGATGACCCCCGCGCTGTTGGTCGTGTAGTTCAGGACGACGTAGACCAGGATCGAGGCCGCGCCCATCGTGATCGTCGACACCGTCGGGGTGAGATACCTGCGGTGGATCTTGCCGAACGAGTCCGGGATCGCCTTGTAGACCGCCATGGACAACGTGGTACGGGCGGTCGGCAGGATCGTGGTCTGCGTCGAGGCCGCGGCCGAGGACAGCACCATCAGCAGCAGCAGGTGGCCGAGCACCGAGCCGAACCCGGTCGTGCCGAACACCCGGTCGCCCTGGACGGACAGCACGTCGCCCGCGTTATTCACGTTGCCGAGCCCGTTACCGGTGGTCTTGGTGCCGGCGAAGGCCTGCATCGCCAAGATCACCAGCGTGTAAGTGGCCACCAGGATGAAGGTGGACAAGATGGCCGCCCGGCCCGGGGTCTTCTCCGGGTTCTTGGTCTCCTCGTTCACCGCCACGGCGGTATCCCAGCCCCAGTAGATAAAGACCATGAGGATGACGCCGCTGACGAACGCGCTGAAATTGGGGATGTCGAACGGATTGAACCACGAGCCGGCGGGCGTGAGACTGCCCGCCGGCGCAGTCCCGCTCCCCACCTTCACCAGCGCCGTGACTGAGAGCACGACCAGCATGATCAGCTCGATGGCTAGCAGCACCTTCTGAAAGTTGGCTGACAGTTCGATGCCGCGGTAGCAGATGTAGGTCATCGCGACGATCCACAGCACGCCCACCAGCAGCACCCAGCCGCTACTCGGGTTGGATCCGATGCCGTCGGCGTTGAACAGCAGGAAGCCGTACTGCCCGGCCACCTGGGCCAGGCTGGCCATGACCAGGACGTCAGCGGCGATGATGGCCCAGCCGCCCCACCAGCCCGATCTCGGACCAAACGCCCGGGTCGCCCACGTGAACGTCGTGCCGCAGTCCGGGTCGGCCTTGTTCAGCTCGCTGTAGCCGATGGAGGTGAACAGCATCGGCACGAAGGCCAGGATCGCGATGATCGGCGACTGGAGGCCGACCGCGAGCACCACGAACACCAGCGTGGCCGCGATGCTATACGCCGGAGCGACCGACGCCGTGGCGATGATTGTGGTGGAGATAAGCCCGAGCGCTCCGGACTTCAGGCCCTTGTCGACCCTTTCTTCCTGCGGCGCGTTTGCTGAACCCGTGCTAACCATTCTGAATCCCCCTGAAGGTCCCCCGATTACAGAGAGTAGTACCCACTTTTAGGGCCTTACCCTGCGTCGGGAGACTTTCAGGGGGCGAGTGGCGGCCAGTATGGCCGGCGCTCCGTAACTAGCGGGCGGTTACTCGTCGGGCACGAGTGTGGGCGTGGCCCGGGTCAGCGTCCGCCCCTTGAAGAAGTCCGGCATGCTGAACCGCAGGAAGACGAAGAAGATGAGCCCGATAAGGGACGTCAGGAAGACGATCACGAACACGCCGCCGATCTCCCAGTGAATACCGGGCACCGTGTAGGTCGTGTAGCTGTTCTCGGTGGCCACGTCGTAGTCCATCCACAGGCTCCAGCCGCCCAGGAAGTACAAGATGACCCCGCCCAGGGCCGGCAGGATGCCCTGCATCCACAGATTCCGGGCACTGCTGCGCAGGTTCTTGCGGTAGTACCAGGCGCAGGTGAACCCGGTCAGCCCGTAGTAGGTCGCGATGAAGATGCCGCAGCTGGTGACCGCGTCGGAGATGACGTTGCCGTGCGACATGTAGTTCATCACGGCGTACAGGACGAACGAGATCCCGCCCATGACCAGCGTCGACACGGTCGGAGTCAGGTGCCGGCGGTGCATCTTGGCGAAGGCCGGCGGCAGTGCCTTGTAGGTCGCCATCGACAGCGTGGTCCGGGCCGTGGGCAGGATCGTCGTCTGGGTGGACGCGGCCGCCGAGGACAGCACCATCAGGATCAGCAGGTGGTACAGCACGTTGCCGAAGGTGCCGTGGCCGAAGACCGCGTTGCCCAGCACCGACAGCACGTCGCCGGCGTTGTTCGGGTTGGCCAGGCCGATGCCCTTGGTGCCGATGCCGGCGAACGACTGCGCCCCGAAGATGGCCAGCGCGTAGGTGATCAGCAGGATGATCGTGGACAAGATCGCCGCCCGGCCCGGCGTCTTGGCCGGGTCCTTGGTCTCCTCGTTGACCGACAGCGCCGTGTCCCAGCCCCAGTAGATGAACACCATCAGGATCAGTCCGGTGGCGAAGGCCCCGAACGGCATGCCGAGCGGGTTCAGCCAGGACCAGGCCGGGTGCACCGACTCGGCCGGGTGGTTGCCCGTCCCGACCCGGATGAGCGCGGTGATCGACAGCACGGCCAGCATGACGAGCTCGATCGACAGCAGCGCCTTCTGGAAGTTGGCCGAGACCTCGATGCCGCGGTAGCAGATATAGGTCATCACGACGATCCAGGCCAGGCCGACCAGCAGCACCCAGCCGCTGGCCGGGTTCTCCCCGATGCCCGTGGCGTTGAACAGCAGGAAGATGTACTGCCCGGCCACCTGGGCCAGGCTGGCCATGACCAGCACGTCGGCCGCCACGATGGCCCAGCCGCCTGCCCAGCCCATACTCGGGCTGAACGCGCGGGTGGCCCAGGTGAAGGTCGTGCCGCAGTCCGGGTCGGCCTTGTTCAGCTCGCTGTAGCCGAACGACGTCAAGATCATCGGCACGAACGCCAGGATGGCCACGATCGGCGCCTTCAGCCCGACCGCGACCACGAGGAACCCGAGGGTCGCCGCGATGCTGTAGGCGGGAGCCACTGAGGCGGTCGCGATCACGGTGCTGGAGATCAGCCCGAGCGCCCCGCCCTTGAGTCCCTTGTCGACCGACTGTTCCATCGGCTGCAGCTGTGGCGCGGTAGTCGCCATGCCCACCCCTCCCGGGAATTACCGACCTGCGGGTAGCGACCGCTCCCGCGGCAGGTGCCTGCCGAGTCCCGGCCGCCGGGCCCATGGACCGGTTCGGCGACGCGACGGTTTGCTCACCCTTTGGCAACGGTTCTAGCACTCATTGCTGTTATGAGCAACGATTTCAGTTGTAACGGGTAGGTATCACGACTGGTCTCGTTGGTTCCGACCCACTGCGGGTCTAGGATCGCGGCTATGCGCATACTCCTGGTCGGCGCCGGGGGGGTCGGCACCGCATTCGCCCGGATCGCCGCCCGCCGCCCGTTCGCCGAGCTCGTCATCGCCGATTACGACCTGGGCCGCGCTCAGCGCGCGGCGCTGGCCCAGGACTCCTACACCGCCGTCCAGCTGGACGCGCGGGATGAGCAGGCCACAACCGCCCTGCTCAAGGACCGTTCGTGCGATGTCCTGATGAACGCCGCGGATCCCCGTTTTGTCATGCCCTTGTTCCGTGCCGCCCTGCAAGCCGGCACGCACTATCTCGACATGGCCATGTCGCTGTCGCGGCCCGACCGCGACGAGCCGTACGCCCGGGCCGGGGTCAAGCTCGGCGACGAGCAGTTCGAGATGGCCGGCCAGTGGGAGCAGTCCGGGCGGCTGGCCCTGGCCGGGATCGGCGTCGAGCCGGGCCTGTCGGACGTGTTCGCCCGGTATGCCGCCGACCGTCTGTTCCGCGAGATCCGCGATCTCGGCGTGCGGGACGGCGCGAATCTCGAAGTGGCCGGCTACGACTTCGCACCCACCTTCTCCATCTGGACCACCATCGAGGAGTGCCTGAATCCGCCGGTCATCTGGGAGGCCGGCCGCGGCTGGTACACCACGCCGCCGTTCAGCGAGCCCGAGGTGTTCACCTTCCCGGCCGGGATCGGCCCGGTCGAGTGCGTCAACGTGGAGCACGAGGAAGTGCTGCTGATGCCGCGCTGGGTCCAGGCTCAGCGGGTCACCTTCAAGTACGGCCTGGGTGCGGAGTTCATCAGCGTGCTGCAGACCCTGCACAAGCTCGGCCTGGACCGGACCGACCCGGTCAGCGCCAGCGGGGCTCAGGTCTCGCCGCGCGACGTGGTGGCCGCCTGCCTGCCCGACCCGGCCACCCTGGGCGACAAGATGACCGGGCTGACCTGCGCGGGGACCTGGGTGACCGGCACCGGCACCGACGGCGCGCCGCGCGAGGTCTACCTGCACCATGTCGTGGACAACGCCTGGTCGATGGCCGAGTACGGCTCCCAGGCCGTGGTCTGGCAGACCGCCGTCAACCCCGTCGTAGCCCTGGAGCTGATCGACTCTGGCGCCTGGTCGGGAACGGGGGTCCTCGGGCCGGAGGCGCTGCCCGCCGAGCCGTTCCTTGACCTGCTCACCGATTACGGATCACCGTGGGCGTGCGAGGAGCGCACGCCTGCGGGCAACTAGTACTTCCCGGACTCGAAACGGAGGCTTTGCGGTGGACGATCTGAGGAATTTCATCGGCGGCCAGGAAACGGATATGTCCTATGACGCCAAGGCCGACCTGATCGACCCGAGCACCGGCGAGGTGTTCGCGACCGCCCCGGTGTCGCGCCAGGACGAGGTGGATGCCGCGTTCGGCGCCGCTGCCGAGGCCTTCGGCGGCTGGCGGGACGCGACGCCGGGCGAGCGCAGCCTGGCGCTGCTGCGGATCGCCGACTCCATCGAGCAGCACGCCGAGCAGCTGGTCGCCACCGAGTCGCGCAACACCGGCAAGCCGGTCGCGCTGACCCTGTCGGAGGAAATCCCCCCGATGGTGGACCAGATCCGGTTCTTCGCCGGCGCGGCGCGCGTCCTGGACGGCCGGTCAGCCGGCGAGTACATGTCCGGCTTCACCTCGTTCGTCCGGCGCGAGCCGATCGGGGTCTGCGCGGCGGTCACGCCGTGGAACTACCCGATGATGATGGCGGTCTGGAAGTGGGCGCCCGCGCTGGCGGCGGGCAACACCATGGTGCTCAAGCCGTCGGACACCACGCCGGCCTCCACGCTGCTGATGGCCGAGCTGATGAGCGAGCACCTGCCGCCTGGCGTGTTCAACGTGATCTGCGGCGACCGGGACACCGGCCGGGCGCTGGTCTCGCACCCGGTGCCGCAGATGGTGTCGATCACCGGCAGCGTCCGGGCCGGCAAGGAGGTCGCCGCGGCGGCCGCGGCCAGCCTCAAGCGGGTGCACCTGGAACTCGGCGGCAAGGCCCCGGTGGTGGTCTTCGACGACGCCGACCCGGCCAAGGCGGCCGAGGCGATCGCCATCGCCGGCTACTTCAACGCCGGCCAGGACTGCACCGCCGCCACCCGGGTCCTGGCCGGGCCGCGCGTGCACAACGACTTCGTCGAGGCGCTGGCCGAGCAGGCCAAGGGCCAGACAGTGGCCGGGCCGGATGTGCCCGACGCCGACTTCGGCCCGCTCAACAACGCCAGTCAGCTGGACCGGGTGTCCGGCTTCATCCAGCGGCTGCCCGATCACGCGCGCCTGGTGACCGGCGGCCACCGGCAGGGTGACCGCGGCTACTTCTTCGAGGCCAGCGTGGTGGACGGCCTGCACCAGGACGACGAGATCATCCAGAACGAGGTCTTCGGGCCGGTCATCACCGTCCAGCAGTTCAGCGATGAGGACGAGGCGCTGCGCTGGGCCAACGGCACCGACTACGGGCTGGCCTCCTCGGTGTGGACGTCCGACCATGGCCGGGCGATGCGGATGGCCCGGCGGCTGGACTTCGGCTGCGTGTGGATCAACACCCACATCCCGCTCGTGGCCGAGATGCCGCACGGCGGCTTCAAGCAGTCCGGCTACGGCAAGGACCTGTCCATGTACGGGTTCGAGGACTACACCCGGGTCAAGCACGTCATGTCGGCCCTGGACTAAGGCTGCGCAACGCACCGGACCCGCCGCCGGCCACGGCAGGCGGGTCCGGTGCTGTCGGGGGTGCAGCGCGGGCTGCGTAAGATCGGCACGTGCTTGACGACGCCGAGGTCGACCTCATCCTGGTCATTGCCGCCCATCCCGATGACGCGGACTTCGGGTCCGCCGGAACCATCGCCCGCTGGACCGACGCCGGCATCGAGGTGCGCTACTGCATCGTGACCGACGGCGATGCCGGCGGCAGCGACCCGTCGGTCTCCCGCGCCGACATGGCGCGGCTGCGCCAGCAGGAGCAGACCGCGGCGGCGCACCAGGTCGGTGTCCACGACCTGGTGTTCCTGGGCTACCCGGACGGCCGGGTGGAGGCCACCCTGGAACTGCGCAAGGACCTGGCCCGGGTCATCCGGCAAGTGAAGCCGACCCGGGTGGTGTGCCAGTCCCCGGACCGTTTCTACGCCCGGATCGGCGCCAGCCATCCCGACCACCGGGCCGTCGGCAGCGCGGCGCTGGACGCCGTCTACCCGGACGCCCGCAATCTCTTTGCCTTCCCGGAGCTGCTGGCCGACGAGAAGCTCGAGCCGTGGACGGTCCGCGAGGTGTGGCTGGCCGCTAGCCCGGCCGCTGACCACTACGTGGACATCACCGACACCTTCGAGCGGAAGGTCGCGGCGCTGAGCGCGCACGCGAGCCAGATCTCCGACCCGGCTGAGCTGGCCGCGCGGATCCGCGAATGGGGCACCAGGATCGCCGCCGCCGGCGGCCTGCCCGAAGGTCACCTGGCCGAGGCCTTCCAGGTCCTCCAGACCGGCTGAGTTTCCCGGGGGGGCCATTCCCCGGGTGGCCACCCCCCCGGAACCCCCCAGTACCTGGGGGCGCCGCCCCCAGACCCCCTGGAGGCCGGTGAGATCCGGCCACCCTGCGGGCGGCCGGATCTCACCGGCAAACCCACACCCTGTATTTGCCCGGCGTCCATGAAGCGTTCCGGCCGCGGAAATCAGCGGCGATCAGGATGCAACAGAGCCGGAGCGGACGCCGGGCTGCCCCCACGGGGCGAGGGTGGCGATGCCTACCAGGCACCGCGCGGGAGGCAGCAGTGTCACAACAGGCACCAGCATGTCCGGCGCGCTGATCGCGGCGCGGCCGGCTGACGCCAGCGAGGATGCACCGCGCGCCATCGTGTCCCGGCCCTCCCGCGGCGACCTGATCTTCCGCGGCACGCTGCGCGGGGCGGGGCTGTCGGTCTTCGTGATCACCGGGATGATCCTGGTCTTCCTGATCGTGCGGGGCAGCTGGGCCCTGCACGCGGAGGGCCTGAGCTTCCTGACCAAGCAGAACTGGATCTTCACCGGCGATGACTTCGGGATCGGCGGGATCCTGCCGGACGGGATTCTGATCGCCGTCATCGCGATGATCGTGGCCGTGCCCGTAGCACTGGCCACTGCTATCTTCATCGCCGAGTACGCGCCCGGACGGCTGCGCCTGCCGCTCATCGCCGTGATCGACCTGATGGCCGCCATCCCCAGCATCATCTACGGGATCTGGGGCCGGTTCTTCCTGATGCCCCGGGCCGTCGGCTCGATGTCCTGGCTGGCCCGTCACGTGTCCTGGTTCCCGCCGTTCCGGATCACCGTCCCGGCCAGCCCGTCGACGTTCGTCGGCTCGCCGGTCATCGCCGGGCTGGTGGTCTCGCTGATGGCCATCCCGATCATCACGTCGCTGTCCCGGGAGGTCTTCTCGCAGGCACCCCAGGGCGAGCGGGAGGCGGCCTACGCGCTCGGCTCGACCCGGTGGGGCATGGTACGGACGGTGGTCCTGCCCTTCGGCCGGGCGGGCGTGGTCGGCGCGGCCATGCTGGGCCTGGGCCGGGCCCTGGGCGAGACGATCGCGGTGCTGCTGATCATCACCCCGGTCTACACCGTCAACTGGCACCTGCTGCAAAGCGGCGGTAACTCGGTGGCGGCGCTGATCGCGCTGGTCTGGAGCGTGGCCACGCCACAGATGCTGTCGGCGCTGATGGCGGCGGGGCTGACCCTGTTCACCATCACCCTGATCGTTAACTCGCTGGCCGCGGTCGTGATCAACAGATCGCGGTCCGGTGCGGTGACGGCGGACTGATGAGCGCGGCAGAGGACCATTACCTGCCCGCCGGGGCGGACGCGCGCGATGTGACCGCCGGCCCGGATCTGGCGCGCGACCGTGAGGTGCCGCTGCGCATCGCTACGGTCGCCGCTGAGGACACGCTGACTCTGGGCGGCGCGGCCGCCGGGGCGCTCGGCCTGACCTGGGTGCTGTATGAGCGGGTGCTGCCCTTCACCGGCGCGCTCGGCTTCTGGCTGTGCTGGTACGCGGCCTTCCTGGTCCTGTACACCGCCGCCGCCGCGCTGCAGTGGCGGCGGCTGGTGGTCCGGGACAAGGTGATGGCGGTGGCCGTCGCTAGTGGCGGGATCCTGGCCTGCGCGGTGGTGGCCGAGCAGATCGGCTACAGCTTCGTCAAGGGCCTGCCCGCCATCAGCCACTGGACCTTCTTCACCTCCACCATGGCGTTCGCGGCGCCGACCAGCTCACTGCGGGTCGGCGGCATCCTGCATGCGGCCGTCGGCTCGCTGGAGCAGCTCGGGCTGGCCACGCTGTTCTCCGTGCCGCTGGGCATCACCGCGGCCCTGTTCCTGGCCGAGGTGGGTGGCCGGCTGGAGCGGCCGGTGCGCACCATCGTCAACGCCATGACCGCGCTGCCGTCTATCGTCGCGGGCCTGTTCATCTACGCCTTCGCGGTGCTGTCGCTGGGGCTGCCCGAAAGCGGCCTGGCCGCCGCGCTGGCCGTGGCCGTGGTCATGCTGCCCACGGTCACCCGGGCCGCCGAGGTCGTCATCCGGGTGGTGCCCGGCACGCTGCGGGAAGCCTCCTTTGCCCTGGGCGCCAGCCACTGGCGGACGGTGTGGAGCGTGATCCTGCCCACGGCGCGGCCGGGCCTGGCCACGGCCGTGACGCTGGCCATGGCGCGCGGCATCGGCGAGACCGCGCCCGTGCTGCTGACAGCCGGCTTCACCAACGAGCTGAACCCTGACCCGGTCCACGGCTGGCAGGCGACGCTGCCCACCTTCATCATCACCAGCGTCCTGGACGACGGCCAGTTCCCGAACTTCATCGCCCGCGCCTTCGGCGCCGGCTTCACCCTCATGCTCATCGTGCTGATCCTGTTCACCGTCGCGCGGCTGCTCGGCGGCGGCGCGCCGGGCGAGCTGACCCGGCGCCAGCGGCGCCGGGTGGCCCGCGCGGCGGCCCGGCAGGACCCGTCGTAAAGGACCCTGATGCTCCCCCTGATGACCAGGCTCGCGCGGCCCGGTGCCGTCGCGGCGGCCGGCGTGGCGCTGATCTCGCTGGGCCTGCTGCTCCTGCCCGCGGCGGCCCGTGCCGTGCCCGCAACCGCTGGCCAGGCGACGGGCCCCGCCCGGCCGGCAGTGTCGGTCCCCTCGCCGCCGACCGGCGGGGACACCGGCCGCGCCGCGCCGCCGGCCAGCCACGCCGCCCGCGGCGGCCGGACGGTCCGCGGCCCGCGGCTGTGGAACCCGGCGGCGGGCAAGAGCCTCGCCCAGCGCAGCGAGGTCACTGTCGACCAGACGACCAGCCTCACCAACCAGGTTGTCAAGATCAGCTGGAGTCACTTCACGCCCAGCAGCCAGACCCTGTATGACGCCAACTCGACCGACTACCCCGTCATGATCGCGGAGTGCCGGGGCACCCATCCCACCCGGTGGAGCCAGTGCTTCGGGGCCGACAACGGCGGCGTGGCCGGCTCGTTCAGCGCCTACGGCCCGATGAACACCACCTACGCCACCACGGCGCGGCGCGGCGCCGGCGAGGCCAACATCCAGCTGCTGACCGCGCAGGAGGACCAGCAGCTGGCCTGCGACGTCGGCGTGCCGTGCTCGCTGGTGGTGGTGCCGGCCCAGGGCGGCAACGTCTTCGACTCGCCGCCGCACTGCCGCGACCACAGTCAGGACACCGGCCAGTCCGACATCGGCGCCATCGCCTTCAGCAGCGCGACCGGAGGCTGCTCGTGGCGGGACCGGATCATCATCCCGCTGTATTTCGCGCCCACGCCCACCGACTGCCCGGTGGCCAATGCCAGCTTCAGCGTGATCGGCTCGCCGATGCTGACGCGCGCGATGAGCCAGTGGCAGTCGAAGCTGTGCACGGGCGCGGACCCGCTGTCCATTCAGTACGACTCCGCGCAGAGCGAGCCGCTGGCCCGGCTGGACTTCCTGTCCGGCAGCGACGACGTGGCGCTCACCACCCGCCCGGCGACCGGCCCCGGCAAGCATCCCTTCACCTACGCGCCGGTGGCGATCACGGCCGTCTCGATCGCCTACTGGATCGACAACCCGGCCACCGGCCAGCCCCTGACCCGCATCCGGCTCGACGCCCGGCTGGTAGCCAAGCTGCTCACCCAGTCCTACGACTTCGACGACGAGGCCTGCGGGCACGGCCCGGTGCACCACCGCAAGAACGACGTCGGCTGCGACAACGCCGTCGACAATGACCCGGTCACGCTGTGGGCCGACCCCGAGTTCCGGCGGCTGAACCCCCATGTCAGCTCGGTCGGCGACGGCTACCAGGTGCCCACGGTGGTGTCCGGGGCCAGCGACATGACCTGGGAGCTGACCCGGTGGCTGGCCGCCAGCAAAGCCGCCAAGGGCTTCGTGGACGGCGCGTTTGACCCATGGGGCGCGCACGTCAACACCGACTACCTCGGCATGGCGCTGCCAACGAGCTCGTTTACCTCGATGGACGCCTACCCGCTCATCGCGCACCGCTACGACCCGGTGTTCCCGCTCAGCGCGGTCGCCCAGTACCAGGCCGACAACTGGTACCCGGCCACCGACTGGGAGAAGGACCAGCTCGGCAACTTCCCCAAGCTCAACCCGGAGATCCCCGGCGACCGGGCGCTGTTCGCGGTGCTGGACGAGGGCGACGCGGCGGCGTTCCGGCTGCCGGTGGCGGCGGTTCAGAACCACGCCGGGCGGTACGTGCGGCCGACAGCGGCCTCGATGGCGGCCGCCACCGCGGAAATGCAGGCCGGCCCCGGCCACCGCACCCGGGACATGCCCGAGAAGGGCAAGGCGGCCGGCGCCTACCCGCTGACCATGGTGGTCTACGCGATGGTGCCGACCGGCGGCATCCGCCCGGCCAAGGCGGCCAGGATCGCGCAGTTCCTCGACTACGTGGCCGGCGCCGGCCAGGATCCCGGCACCCAGCCGGGCCAGCTGCCGCCCGGCTACCTGCCGCTGCCGGCCAGCCTGCGGGCGCAGACGCTGGCCGCCGCGCGGAAGGTGGCCGCGCAGGCCGGCGGCCCGCACCGGCACTCCGCCGCCCCGGTGAAGTCGGTGACGCCGACCGCCACCCCGTCCCCCAGCCCGACGGCCAGCAGCAGCCACCGGGTCAGCCTCGGCTACGCCGCCAATCCCGCCACCTCGGGCATCGGCCGGTACGCGCTGCCGGTGCTGCTGATCACCGGCGCGCTGCTGGCGCTGGCCGGCTCGTCGGCGCTGGCCATCGGCCGGGGCGGGGCAACCGCGCTGGCCTGGCTGCGCCGCCGGCCCGGACGGCGCGCGGGCGGGCCGCCGCCCGCCGGCCGGCCGGCAGCGACCCGGCCGGGAAGGCACAGCCATGAGCATCGTGAGCCGGACGGCGCTCGTGCTGGCCGGCGCCCTGGCCGCGCTGCTGCCGCTATCGGCCGCGGCCAGCGCGGGCACCGCCGGCAGCTACCTGGCGATCAGCGGCTCCGGGTCATCGTGGAGCTCGGTGGCGCTCGACCAGTGGTCGGAGAACCTGCGCGCCAACGGCATCGTGGTGAACTTCAACCCCGACGGCTCGGCGGCCGGCCGCCAGGACTACATGGCCCAGCAGGTCGATTTCGCCGCCTCCGACCCGCCGTTCCGGGATGGCACCGACCGGCTCGGCGGCGCCGGCGCCGAGCACCCGTCGGTCGGGTACTCCTACGTTCCCGACACGGCGGGCGGCACGGCGTTCATGTACCACCTCACCGTCGCCGGCCACCTGGTCACCAACCTGCGGCTGTCCGGCCAGACGCTGATGAAGATCTTCACCGGCCAGATCACCAACTGGGACAACCCGGCGATCACCAAGGACTACGGCGCGAAACTGCCCAGCCAGCGGATCATCCCGGTCATCCGGTCCGACGGCTCGGGGGCCACGTTCTTCTTCACCCGGTGGATGGCGCACGAGTTCCCCAGCCAGTGGAACGCCTTCTGCACGAAGGTCACCCGCGGCCGGGTCACCGGGAGCTGCGGCCAGACCGAGTTCTACCCGCAGTTCCCCGGCGCCGTAGCGCAGGACGGGTCGAACAACGTCGCGACCTACGTGACCGCCAGCTACGGCGAGGGCGCCATCGGCTATGACGAGTACGCCTACGCGCTGAACTCGCACTATCCGGTGGTCAAGGTGCTCAACCCGGCCGGCTACTACGTGCTGCCCAGCGCATCCAACGTCGCGGTCGCCCTGACCCGGGCGCAGATCAACGAGAATTCGTCCAGCCCGGACTTCCTGCAGCAGAACCTGGACAGCGTCTACACCTTCACCGACCCGCGGGCCTACCCGCTGTCCAGCTACAGCTACCTGATCGTGCCCCGGTCCGGGGCCCGGGTGCCGACCAACTTCACCTCCGGGGACGGCCGCACGCTCAGCACGTTCGTGAACTACTTCCTGTGCGCCGGCCAGCAGTACGCGGCGGAGCTCGGCTACTCGCCACTGCCGCTCAACCTGGTCCAGGGCGGTCTCCAGCAGGTCAGCCGCATGCCTGGTCACGTGCCGGTGCCCAGCCTGACCAGCGGCTGCAACAACCCGACGATCAAGAACGGCAAGCTGACCATCCTGACCGACGCGCCGCAGCCCTCGCCGTGCGACAAGCGGGGCGAGCCGCTGAACTGCACAGTGGTCAACGGCAAGGCGCACACCGGCAGCGGCGGGGCCGGCCCGACGGCCTCAGCCAGCGCGGGACCGACCGCCGGGCCCAGCGGCGGGACCGGTGCCGCCGGGCCGGCCGGGCCGAGCGAGGGACCAGTGACCGGCACGGTGGTCAACCTGGCCGGGGGCACCGACAGCAGCTCGGCCCTGCTGGCGGTGCTGACCGCGGCCGAGATCGCCGTGGTCATCGCCGCGCCGCCGGTGATCTACGCGGTGGTGCGCCGCCGCCGGCAGGCTCGCCGGTGACGGCCAGCCCGGCCAGCCCGCCGGCCGTCCGTGCGGATCAGTTCTCGCCCGGCGCCGGGGCGCGCCGGCCCGCGCGGCCGCCGCGGCGGATGCCGGCCTGGCAGGCCGTCGCCACCAGCATGCTGCTGCTGGCGCTGCTGGTGGGGGGCTTTGTCGCCTACCTGTACCTGGCCTCGCGCATCCAGGAGGCCAGCGCGCAGAGCCGCCTGTACCAGCAGCTCGCCGGCGAGCTCAGCCAGGAGACCGGGCCGCTGGGCCCGACCCGGCCGGGCCACCCGGTCGCGGCGGTCAGCATCCCGGCTATCGGCCTGCGCGACGCGGTGATCGTCGAGGGCACCGCCCCGGAGATGCTGGAGCTGGGCCCGGGCCACCTGCGCGACACCCCGCTGCCAGGTCAGCTCGGCCTGTCGGTGGTCTACGGCCGCCGGGCCACCTTCGGCGCGCCGTTCGGCCGCCTGGCCGAGCTGCAGCCCGGTGATCAGATCATCACCACCACCCAGCAGGGCCGGGCC
This sequence comes from uncultured Actinomycetota bacterium, assembly GCA_963780555.1. Taxonomy (GTDB): domain Bacteria; phylum Actinomycetota; class Actinomycetes; order Streptosporangiales; family Streptosporangiaceae; genus DASUBV01. The sequence goes on from CAWACD010000002.1 coordinate 4,927,422, forward strand.
GTGTACCGGGTCGCGGCGATCGGCGACAGCCAGCACCCGGTCACCGACACCGACCTCAGCCGGCTGGTGCTGCTGACCGCCAGCTCGCCCGACGTGCCGACGTACTACCTGGAAGTCGACGCCGACCTGGCCTCGGCCCCGCATAACGGGTACGTCCAGCTGCCGCTGATCGGGCCCGCCGAGGGCGCGATGGCCGGCGACCCGGCCGCGCTGGTGCTGACCATGGTCTGGGGCCTGGCGCTGGCCGGGGTCTCGGCGAGCGGCGCGGCGGCCGCGGCCCGCTGGTCGGGCTGGCCGGTGTACCTGGTGCTGGCACCCGCCGTGCTGGCCGTGGCCTGGAACCTGTATCAGAACCTCGCCGCCCTGCTGCCCAACCTGTACTGAGGACGCCGATGGACACCCGCCCGCACCACCTCGCCGAGCCGGACCAGTCGCCAGGGCTGGCCGGGCCCGGCCCGGCCGGCCCGCCGGACTACGCTGCGCCCCCGAGCCTGGCCGGCCTGGACGCCCGCAACATCTCCGCCTGGTTCAGCGGGCACAAGGTGCTGGACCGGGTCAGCCTCCGGATGGAGCCCGGCCAGGTGACCGCGCTGATCGGCCCGTCCGGCTGCGGCAAGTCGACGTTCCTGCGCATCCTCAACCGGATGCACGAGATGATCAAGGGCGCGCAGCTCGCCGGCGCGGTGCTGCTGGGCGGCCAGGACATCTACGACCCGGCCATCCGCCCGGCCCAGGTCCGGCGGCGGATCGGGATGGTGTTCCAGAAGCCCAATCCGTTCCCGGCCATGTCGATTTACGACAACGTGGCCAGCGGCCTCCGGCTGGCCGGGCTGCGGGTTCCCGACACCGGCGAGCTGGTCGAGGTCAGCCTGCGCCGGGCCGGCCTGTGGAACGAGGTCTACCGCCGGCTGCGCTCGCCCGGCGGCGCGCTGTCCGGCGGCCAGCAGCAGCGGCTGTGCATCGCCCGGGCGCTGGCCGTCTCGCCGGACGTGCTGCTGATGGACGAGCCATGCTCGGCGCTGGACCCGACCTCCACGCGCCGGATCGAGGAGACCATCGGCGAGCTAGCCGGCGAGGTCACGATCGTGATCGTCACCCATAACATGCAGCAGGCTCAGCGCGTCTCCGCCAGCTGTGCCTTCTTCCTGGCCGCCGAGAACACGCCGGGGCACATCGTCGAGGCCGGGCCGACCCGGCGGCTGTTCGAGTCCCCGGCCGACCCGCGCACCGCCGACTACGTACACGGGCGCTTCGGGTGACGGGGCCCTGCTCCGGGGCTCCAGACAGTCGTCACGGGGGTCCGGGTGCCGAGGCCCGGCCCCGGATGGGGCTATCGTTACGAGAAGTTCTACCGAACCGCGCAGGCGTGAGCCGCCAGCGGGGTAGCCGCGCCGGGTGCGGAGCCCGGTGCCGCGCCCTGCGGGCCGTTGCGGCGAGCGCGGGCGCGGGGATGCAGCCACCGGCCGACCTGCGCGGGGCGCCCGACCACCGGCGCCACCGCGCGCGGGTCATGACCGGCCGGGCACCAGGAGCGGCGGCAGGAGTCTGACAGATGGAACTAGAGCACTCTTTCACCGTCCCGGTCACCTTCGACCGGGCGTGGGACGTGCTGCTCGATGTCGAGCGGGTCGCGCCCTGCATGCCAGGCGCGAGCCTCGACTCGGTCGACGGCGACGACATCACCGGGAAGATCAAGGTCAAGGTCGGCCCGATCTCCATGACCTACGCCGGCAAGGCGTCGTTCACCGAGCGGAACCGGGAAGGGGGCGTGGTGATGCTCGAGGCCTCCGGCAAGGAGACCAGGGGCGCGGGCACCGCGTCAGCCTCCGTGCGCTCGCAGCTGACGGCCGACGGCGACAGCACCCGCGTCACCGTGCACACCACCCTGAACGTGACCGGCAAGCCGGCCCAGTTCGGCCGCGGCGTGCTGAATGAGGTCGGCGGACGGCTGATCGGGATCTTCTCCGACAACCTGGCCAAGATGCTCGCCGCTGAGCCAGCCGCCACTGAGCCGGCCACCGGGCTGGCGGCGGACGCCGGCTCCGGCCTGAGCGCCGCGGCCAGCGCCAGCGATGAGCTCGCTCCCGATCTGGCCCAGGACGACCTGGCCCAGGACGACCTGGCCCAGCCGATCGAGGAACTCAGCCTGCCGCTGCGCGCCTACAACAGCCTGCGCCGGGAGGGCGTGCACACCGTCGCCGACCTGGTCGCCAAGACGCCGCAGGAGCTGCTGGCCATCGAGAACATCGGGCCCGCATCGGTGGAGGAGATCCGCCAGCGGCTCGCCGACCGGGGCCTGTCCCTCAGCGAGGGCGACGCCGGCGAGCTGGCCAGCGCCAACGGGGCGCACGGGCCCGCGACCGCCTTCCCGGTTCCCGAGCCGCCCGGGACCGGGCACGGGCGCCTCTGCACCCGGTGCCGTCGGGTCGCACCGAGCCGTCCTGGCACGCCGAGGATGACGCGATCGACCTGCTCAGCGTGGCCGGGTTCCCCGTCCTCAAGCGTGCGCTGCCGGTCGCGGCCGGGGTGGTCGCGATCGCTGTCGTGGCCCTGGCCCGCCGGTTCCGCAAGCGCCGCGCTCGCCGCTAGGCCGCGCCTGGCCCGGCCGCGGCAGCCGGCCCGCCCGGCCGGATCACTCCCGCGTCATCCGGCTGCGCGGCCGGCGTGGCTGCCGTTACATCTGGGACCGTCCGGGTATCGGGTGGGCGCAGGTGAGTTCGGGGGCGTGGAGTTAGGGTGATAGACGTGACGGAATTCCCCACAGATCGGTCATATGCCGAATCTCGGGATGCGGAAGACCAGCTATCGGCCTTCCGCGACCGATTCGTGCACGATGACCCGGCTCTGTTCTACCTGGACGGGAACTCGCTGGGACCGCTGCCGGTGCGCACGCAGGCACGGATAGCCGAGGTCATCGACCAGGAGTGGGGCGTTGGCAGGGTGCGCTCCTGGGCGGGCTGGATCACCATGCCCCGGCAGGCGGGCGACATGGTGGCCGAGCACCTGCTGGGCGCGGCACCCGGCCAGGTGCTGGTGTGCGACTCCACGACCGTGAACCTCTACAAGCTGATCTCGGGTGCCCTGGACGCCCAGCGGGGCCGGGACGTCATCGTCACCGACGACGACAACTTCCCGACCGACCGGTACGTAGTGGCCGGCATCGCCGCCCAGCGCGGCTGCGAGCTGCGGGTCATCCATACCGACATGGATGAGGGCATCGACCGCGCGGCGCTGGCCGCGGCCCTGGATGACCGCGTCGCGGTGGTGAGCCTGTCGCATGTGGCCTACCGCAGCGGCGCCCTGGCCGACATGGCCGGGCTGACCGAGCTGATCCACCAGGCTGGCGCCCTGGCCCTGTGGGACCTGTGCCACGCGGTCGGGTCAGTCCCGGTGGAGCTGGACGCGGCAGGCGCCGACCTGGCCGTCGGCTGTACCTACAAGTACCTGAACGCCGGCCCCGGCTCGCCCGCGTTCCTGTATGTCCGGGCCAGCCTGCAGGACCGGATCCGGCAGCCGATCTGGGGCTGGATGGGGCAGCGCGACCGGTTCGCGATGGGCCCGGACTATGAGCCGGCGCCCGGCATCGACGGGTTCGCGACGGGCACGCCGCAGATCATCGGCACCGTAGCGGTCGAGGAGGGCGCCCGGCTGCTCGGCGAGGCCGGGATCGGGCGGCTGCGGGCCAAGAGCACCGCGCTTACCAGCTACCTGATGGGGCTGGCCGATGAGTGGCTGGTTCCGCACGGGTTCATGGTGGCCTCGCCGCGCGATGACGACCGGCGCGGCGGGCACGTGACGCTGCGCCATCCCGAGGCCTACCGCATCAGCCAGGCGCTGATCCGGGAGAAGGTCATCGGGGACTACCGCACCCCGGACCGGCTCCGCCTGGCGCCGGTGGCGATCACGACGCGGTTCACCGATGTCTGGGACGCGCTGGACCGGCTGCGGCTGATCGCCGCCGACAAGTCGTACGCCGACCTGCCGGGCGAGCCGTCCGGGGTGACCTGAGCTACCCGGGGGACGACCCCCGGACGGTGCTGACCCGGGGGACGACGACCCCCGGCGACCCCGCGGACCGGGGACACCCCCGGACCCCCGCAGTTACTCCCACTCGATGGTGGCCGGCGGCTTGCTGGTGATATCCAGGACCACGCGGTTGACTTCGGGCACCTCGTTCGTGATCCGGGTCGAGATCCTCGCCAGCACCGGGTCGGGGATCCTGGCCCAGTCGGCGGTCATCGCGTCCTCGCTGGTGACCGGGCGCAGCACAACCGGGAAGCCATAGCTGCGGCCGTCGCCCTGGACCCCGACCGAGCGGACGCCGGGCAGCAGCACCACGGGGCACTGCCAGATCTCCCGGTCCAGCCCGGCCCGGGACAGTTCCTCGCGGACAATGGCATCGGCGGCGGCGGTGATGGCCAGCCGCGCGGCGGTGACCTCCCCGACGATCCGGACCGCCAGGCCAGGCCCGGGGAATGGCTGCCGCCAGACGATCTCAGCCGGCAGCCCGAGCTCGGCCCCCACCTGGCGCACCTCGTCCTTGAACAGCGCGCGCAGCGGCTCGACGAGCTCGAAGCCCAGGTCCTCGGGGAGCCCCCCGACATTGTGATGAGACTTGATGCTGGCCGCCCCCGTGCCCCCGCCGGACTCCACCACGTCGGGGTAGAGCGTCCCCTGGACCAGGAAAGACACCTCACCGCCGGCGCTGCCCGAGCCGTCCGCGGCGATCTCCTTCGCCGCCTGCTCGAAGGCGCGGATGAACTCCCGGCCGATGATCTTGCGCTTCTGCTCGGGGTCGGTGACCCCGGCCAGCGCGGCCAGGAACACCGGCCCGGCCTCCACCACCTTGAGATCGACGCCGGTGGCGGCGACGAAGTCCTTCTCGACCTGCTCAGCCTCGCCCGTCCGCAGCAGCCCGTGATCGACGAACACGCAGGTCAGCTGATGCCCGATGGCTCGCTGGACGAGAGCCGCCGCCACCGCGGAGTCCACTCCGCCCGACAGCCCGCAGATAGCCCGGCCGGTGCCGACCTGCGCGCGGATCCGCCCGACCTGCTCGTCGATGACGTTGCCCATCGTCCACGTCGGCTCGCACCCGGCGGCAGCCAGGAACCGGCGCAGCAGTTCCAGCCCGTGCTCGGTGTGCATCACCTCGGGATGGAACTGGACGCCGTACAGGCCGCGTCCGGCTGCCTCGGCGGCCGCAACCGGGGTGCCGGGAGTGGCCGCGGTCACCGTGAACCCGGGCGGGGCGACGGCGCACGTGTCACCGTGCGACATCCACACCTGCTGCTGGGCGGGCAGCCCGCCGAGCAGGTCGCCGGCCTCGGCGGCCAGCTCCAGGGTGGTCGCACCGTACTCGCCGCCGCCGGTCTTGCGGACCTCGCCGCCCAGGCCGGCGACCATGAGCTGAAAGCCGTAGCAGATGCCCAGGATCGGCACCCCCGACTCGAGCAGGCCAGCCGGGGCCGGCGGGGCGCCGGGGGCGTAGACCGAGGACGGGCCGCCAGAGAGGATGACCGCTGCGGGCCGCAGGGCCAGCATCTGCTCGGCGGGCATGGTGCTCGGGACGATCTGCGAGTACACCCGGCACTCCCGGACCCGGCGCGCGATGAGCTGCGCGTACTGGGCTCCGAAATCCACGACCAGGACCGGGCCCGACTCCAGGCCGGAGCCTGCCGCACTGGCCATAAGCTGCTCAACCCCCATAAGAACTCCGGGCAGGCGGCGGGACCCGCCGGACGGCCAGTCTAGTGGCCCGCTGGTCCGGAGCCCGCCGGGCCGACCTCGGCCGCCGCCCGGGCGCCGGGCTGGCCGGGGGCGAGCTGGCCGTCGGCGCCGTCCGGGCTCGCCGGGCCGACCCGGACCCGGGCGATCCGGCGGCCATCGAGCTGGGTGACCGTCAGCCGGCGGCCGGCCACGTCGGCTGACTCGCCGTCACCGGGCAGGTGACCCAGGGCGGCCAGCAGATAGCCGGCCACCGTCTCGTAGGGCCCCTCGGGCAGCTCGATCCCGGTCTGCTCGGCGAACTCGTCCAGGTTCAGCAGCCCGTCCACCTCGAGCTGGCCGCCGGTCAGCTGCCGGGTCCGGCCCTCGTCGGCGTCGTACTCGTCCTGGATGTCCCCGATCAGCTCCTCGACCAGGTCCTCCAGGGTGACGATGCCGGCGGTGCCGCCGTACTCGTCGATCACGATGGCCAGGTGCGCCCCGTCCCGGCGCATCTCGGACATCGCCGATAGCACGGTCTTGCTGATCGGCAGGAACTTCACCGGCCGGCATGCCTCGCCCACCTGGCGCTCGGGCGGCTCGCCCCGGCCATCGAACAGGTCCCGGGCGTGCACGAAGCCGATCACGTCGTCGTAGGACTCCTGGTAGACCGGGAACCGGGAGTGCCGGGCGTCAGAGACGATCTCGGCCGCCTCCGCGAGCGGCATGGCGGCCGACAGGAACTCCACCTCGGTCCGGGGCACCAGGACCTCGCGGACCTGGCGCTTGCCCGCGCTGAAGACTTCCCCGACGATCTGCCGCTCGTCGGCGCTCAGCGCCTGGTTCCCGGCCACCAGGTCACGCAGTTCCTCATCGGTCATCACGCCGCGCCCGGCGCGCGGATCACCGCCGAACAGCGACACGACCAGGTTGACGCACTTGACCAGCAGCCAGACCACCGGCTTGGCCAGTGTCGCGATCCGGTCCAGCACCGGGGCGGCGACCAGCGACACCCGCTCCGCCCGCTGCAGGGCCAGCCGCTTGGGCGCGAGCTCACCCAGGACCAGGGTGAAGAACGAGATGATCAGCGTGACCAGTACCAGGCCGACTATCGAGGCCACGTCCGGCGACAGCAGCGGTATCAGCGCTTGCTTGAGCCGCCCGGCCAGCAGCTCGGCGCCGAAAGCACCGGACAGCAGGGTGGCCACGGTGACACCGATCTGCACCGCGGACAGGAACCGGTTCGGGTCCTGGGCCAGCTTGGCCGCCCGCTGGCCGTTCTTGCCCCGCCTGGCCAGCGCCCGGACCTGGCCTTCGCGGAGCGAGACCAGCGCCATCTCCGCGGCCGCGAAGAAACCCCCGATGAAAATAACGGTCAGGACGAGAAGAATGTCCCAGCCGACGCCACTCACGTCTGGATCCCCGACCTCAGTCTCGGCCGGGCGCGACGACTGCCGTGCGCGGTAAGCCGTCGGCCTCGGCGGGCGCCGCGCGCCCTGGTAATCGGACCAGTGTACGCGTCAGCGGGGCCGCCCGGCGGGTGCGCGGGCCGCGCGTTACGATCACGGCAGAACGTCCTGGTTCGTCCGTCGGGAGAAGGGTCGGCACTGTGGCCGGAGTGCAGGTACGCGGGGTAGCAGACGACGCGCGCGCCCTGGCAGGCGAGCTGACCCAGCTGCGCAGGGCACTGCACCGCGAGCCGGAGATCGGCCTGGAGCTGCCGCGGACTCAGGAGAAGGTAGTGGCGGCCCTGGACGGGCTGCCGCTGGAGATCAGCCTGGGCCAGTCGCTCAGCTCCGTGACCGCGGTCCTGCGCGGCGGCCGGCCGGGCCCGGTGGTCCTGCTGCGCGGCGACATGGACGCCCTGCCGGTGACCGAGCGCAGCGGCGTGGAGTACGCCTCCCGGGTCGAGGGAGTCATGCATGCCTGCGGGCATGACCTGCATACCACCATGCTGGCCGGGGCCGCCCGGCTGCTGTCGGCACGGCAGGCCGAGCTGCCGGGCAGCGTCATCTTCATGTTCCAGCCCGGCGAGGAGGGCGACGGCGGAGCGCAGCGGATGATCGATGAGGGCGTGCTCGACGCCGCCGGCGACCGTCCGGTGGCGGCGTATGCGCTGCACGTCGCCTCGGCGCTGCTGCCCGCCGGGTTCTGGACCGGCCGGCCGGGCCCGATGATGGCCGCCGCCGACACCCTGCGCGTCACCGTCACCGGCCGCGGCGGGCATGCCTCGCAGCCCTACCGGGCCGCCGACCCGATTCCCGCGGCGTGCGAGATCGTGACCGCGCTGCAGTCACTGGTCACCCGGCAGTTCGACGTCTTCGACCCGGTCGTCATCACCGTGGGCAGCTTCCACGCCGGGACTGCCGACAACGTGATTCCCGATGACGCCCGGTTCGCGGCCACCGTCCGGTCGTTCTCGCCGCAGGCCCGGGACCGGGTCCGGGAATCCGCGCTGCGGCTGATCCGCGACATCGCCGCCGCCCACGGACTGACGGCCAGCGCGGAGTTCGTGGACGGCTACCCGGTCACGGTCAACGACGCGGCGGAACTGGCGTTCGCCGAGCAGGTGATCGGCGACTGCTTCGGCCCGGACTTCTTCGTCCGCACGCCGAACCCGGTGACCGGCTCGGAGGACTTCTCCTTCGTGCTGGAGCAGGTGCCCGGCGCCTTCGTGATGGTGAGCGCCTGCCCGCCGGGCGCGGACGCCGACACGGCCCCGTTCAACCACTCCGCCGAGGCCATCTTCGACGACGCCGTCCTCCCCGACGGCACCGCCCTCCTGGCCACCCTGGCCCTCAGGCGCCTGGCCCGCTAGGGGGTCCGGGGGCGGGACGCCTCCGGACCGGGGGTTCCAGGGGGGTGTCCCCCTGGGAATCAGGGCTTGAAGGCGCTGGAGTCGGTCTTGCAGTTGGCCGTGCCGGTGATCCCGCCGAAGTCCTTGGCCAGGTTGCCGACGCCCTGACTCGGTGCCGGTGACGGCGACCCTGACGAGCTGCCCCCCAGCGCGCTGAAGCTGCTGCCCAGGATCAGCTGCACGGTGCCGGGGGCGAGTCCCGGGACCTTCTGCAGCTTCACGTGGCTGACCTGGCGGGCCAGGGTCCGGGCTGCGGGCAGGTCGGCAGCGGTCGCGTACTCGATCACCGACTGGGTGTAGTCGGATGCCGATGCGTCGCCGGTGCCGACTACGTGGAAGCCGCGGGCGCTCAGGGCCGTCGCCGTGTTGCCGGCGATCAGCGGGACGCCGCTGCCGTTGAGCACCTCGACGCTGACCTGCGCGGGCGCGATCGTCGCGACGGCGCTGGCGGACACTCCGGGCTGCGGGCTCTTGACCTTCTTCGGCAGCTTGGAGTCGTGCGCGATGGCGGAGAACAGCTGGTTGTCGGTCGGCTGGACGAGTTCCACCTGCGCGGGGGCGGGCGGGTATGGCTCCGTGGGAGCCTCGACAAACTGGACGTCCTTGCTGCTCAGGCTGCGGAAGCTCTCGGCGAGCTTGAACATGTCGGACTGGGTGAACCCGGCGTCGGTGGCATAAATGGCGCGCGCCGCGTCATCCACGACCGGCAGCAGCCGGGTCGGGCTCGACAGCAGCCCGCTTTTCAGGATCCCGCGCAGCATCTGGGCCAGCAGCAGGTCATCGCGGTCGATCCGCTTGAGGTCGGTGCCGTCGGCCACGGTGTACCGGGCCCGCCAGAACTCCAGGAACGTCAGGCCGTCAATGTGCTGCTGCCCGGCCTCGATGTCCAGCCCCGAGTTCGGGTCCTTGATGGCCTGCGGGACGCACACGTCGACGCCGCCGACGTCATTGACCACCTTCACCACGCCGGCGAACTCCACCTGGACGAAGTGGTCGAGGTGGATATGGGTGAGGTGTTCCACCGTCTTGTACAGGCACGACGGCCCGCCGTGCGAGAGCGTCTGGTTGATCTGCACCATGGCCGCCGGGTTGTCCTGCTGGCCGGGCAGCTTGCCGGTGGCCAGGCAGCCGTACATCGGCACCATCGTGTCCCGCGGCAGGTTCAGCACCGCGACCTGGTGACGGCCCGGCGAGACGTGCAGGACCATGATCGTGTCGGAGCAGTTGCAGCCCTCGTGGCCGACGTGCAGCCGGACCTGCTCGTGCGGGCTCAGCCCCTCGCGACTGTCGGAGCCGAAGACCAGGATGTTCAGTGCGCTGTTGTACTTGGGCGGCCGCTTGCCCAGGTCAGCGAGCTTGTCGTGGTGGATGCCGTCCCAGATCTCCCGGTACTTGGCGTAGGCCACCAGCGCGCCGGCCACCAGGACCACGGCCAGGACGCCCGCGACCCAGGCGGTGACCACCAGGGCGATCGACCGCCGCGAGCGGCGGCCGCGCTGTCGCGGCGGTCGCTCGCCATCGGCCGCGGGGTCGCCGCGGCGGCGTCTCGACATGCGCATGTGCCTCTCACCAGCCGAACGCGGGGAACGGGCCGACAGGTTCTCGCCATGCTACGTGTGCGCCTAGCGCCGCACCGCCGGTGATCACGAGAACGTGCCGCAACCAGGTGCACTCTTTGCCAGCACCTGGCTAACCGCTTGTGTCCGTCAGATTACCTGGCGTTAACCCGCTGGCCCGGTACCCCGCGCTCATAGGCTGCTGCGCCGGTGAGCGACCCGCTGCTGGTCAGAGGCTGGCGACGTCCGCCTGCTTGGCCCGCACCGCGTCCGCGGCCGCGCGCAGCCCGGCCAGTTCATCCTCGGTCAGGTCGCGCTCGACAACCCGCTTGATCCCGCTCGCGCCGACCTCGGCCTCGACGCCCAGGTAGACGCCGGAGATCCCGTACTGGCCGTCCACCCACGCGCACACGGGCAGGACAGCGCCGGCGTCCTGCGCCACCGCGCGCGCCATCCGCGCGGCAGCGGCCGACGGAGCGTAGTAGGCCGACCCGGTCTTGAGCAGCCTGATGACCTCAGCGCCGCCGTCGCGGACCCGCTGCACCAGCGCCTCGATGTCATCGGCCGGCATCAGGTCGGCCAGCGGCCTGCCCGCGACCGAGCACGCCGACGGGACCGGCACCATCGTGTCGCCGTGCGAGCCGAGGGTCAGGGTCGTGACGTCACCGACCGGCACGCCCAGGCGCTCGGCCACGAAGTAGCTGAACCGGGCGGTGTCGAGCATGCCCGCCTGGCCCATGACCCGGCTGGACGGGAACCCGGACACCTTGGCGGCCAGCGCGGTCATCTCATCCAGCGGGTTAGAGACCACGATCAGCACGGTGTCCGGCGCGTGCTTGACGACCTGCTCGGTGACGCCCCGGACGATCTTGGCGTTCACCCCGATCAGGTCCATCCGGCTCATCCCCGGCTTGCGCGGCAGGCCCGCGGTGATGACCACCACGTCCGAGCCCGCGATCGCCTCGTAGCCCTCGCCCTCCGGGCCAGTGGTCTGGCCGGTGACCTTCGTCTCGAAGCCCTCGACCGGCCGGGACTGGTTCATGTCGAGGGCCAGGCCCTCGGGCTTGCCCTCGACGATGTCGGTGAGCACGACCTCCTCGAAGATGTCGTACTCGGCCAGCCGCTGCGCCGTGGTCGAGCCGTAGAAGCCGGCTCCGATGACCGATACCTTGCCTGTCCGGGCCATGTCCGGTGCTCTCCTTTGCGTCGTAAGCCTGCGTGCTGGGGGCCGGGCCGGTCAGGAGCCGGCGGCCGCGGCGCGCAGGTTGTCGTCCAGCGCGGCCAGGAACTGCTCGGTGGTCAGGAACGGCGTGTCGGCGCCGACGAGCAGGGCCAGGTCCTTGGTCATCTTGCCGCTCACCACGGTGTCCACGCAGACCCGCTCCAGCGTGTCGGCGAAGGCGGTCACCTCGGGCGTGCCATCCAGCTTGCCGCGGTGGGACAGGCCCTGGGTCCAGGCGAAGATGGAGGCGATCGGGTTGGTCGAGGTCGGCTTGCCCTGCTGATGCTGGCGGTAGTGCCGGGTCACCGTGCCGTGCGCCGCCTCGGCCTCCACGGTCCGCCCGTCCGGCGTCATCAGCACGCTGGTCATCAGGCCCAGTGAGCCGAAGCCCTGGGCGACGATGTCGGACTCCACGTCACCGTCGTAGTTCTTGCAGGCCCACACGATGCCGCCATTGCCCTTGATGACCTGGGCCACCATGTCGTCGATCAGCCGGTGCTCGTAGGTGATCCCGGCCGCCTCGTACTCGGCCTTGAACTCCGACTCGAAGATCTCGGCGAAGATGTCCTTGAACCGCCCGTCATAGGCCTTCAGGATCGTGTTCTTGGTGGACAGGTACAGCGGGTAGCCACGGTCCAGCGCGTACCGCATGGTGGCCCGGGCGAAGTCGGCGATCGAGTCGTCGAAGTTGTACATGCCCATCGCCACGCCGCCGCCGGAGAACTGGGCGATCTGCAGGTCAACTGGCTGGCCGGCGCTCTCGGGGGTGAAACTGATCCGCACCTCGCCCGGGCCGGGCACGACGAAGTCGGTGGCGCGGTACTGGTCACCGTGCGCGTGACGGCCGATGATGATCGGCTGGGTCCAGCCGGGCACGAAGCGCGGGATGCTGGACACCACGATCGGCTCGCGGAACACCACGCCGCCGAGGATGTTGCGGATGGTGCCGTTCGGGGACCGCCACATCTTCTTCAGCCCGAACTCGGTGACCCGGTCCTCGTCCGGGGTGATGGTGGCGCATTTCACACCCACCCCGTGCTGCTTGATGGCGTTGGCAGCGTCCACGGTGACCTGGTCATCCGTCGCGTCCCGCTGCTGGATCGACAAGTCGTAGTACTTCAGGTCGATATCCAGGTAGGGCAGGATCAGCTGATCCTTGATGAACTGCCAGATGATCCTGGTCATCTCGTCGCCGTCGAGCTCTACGACGGGATTGGCCACCTTGATCTTGGACATGCCGCTTACGTTCCTTCCGCACACCTGCGCCATTGCGATGGTGAGCCCGCCAGGCGGGCCACCCGTGCCTGATCCTTCTTCGTGCTCGTTACGCCAGGGTCGGGAACACCAGTCCCGCGACCAGCAGGCCGATTCCCAGCGCCGTCAGCGCCGCGGCGTCCAGCAGCCGGGCCCGCGAGGCGAGCAGTCCCGCGCGGCGTTCTGGCAGCCCCAGCCGGGTCACGGCCGCGGCCAGCAGCACGCCGGCAATGACCAACGTACCGCCCCGGACATCTCCCCCGCCGCCGTGCATCCATGCCAGCCCGGCCACGATGCCGCACAGCACGACGATGTAGGGCAGCTGGTCCAGCCGCGACCGGCCGGCCGGGCCAGCGCCGGGCTGGGGCCGGCCGTCCCGCGGCGGATCCTGTCGCGCCGCCGCGTGCTGATGCCCGGCCGTCCGCCGCGCCGGGGCCGGCGCCGCACGGCCCGCGCCGCGGCGGGCCCGCCGCGGCGCTGCCCTGGCCGAGTGCCTCACGGTGCCTCCAGCGGGGTCCACGTCAGGTCGGCGGCGCCGATGTACTCGCTGTCGGGGCGGATCAGCCGGTTATCCGCGTGCTGCTCGATGATGTGCGCCGTCCATCCGGTCATCCGGCTGACCGAGAACACCGGGGTGAACAGGTCAGTCGGGATGCCCAGGTAGTGGTAGACGGTCGCGGCGTAGAAGTCGACGTTGGGGTACAGGCCCTTCTCGGCCAGGACGACCTCCTCCATCCGCCGCGACATCCGGTAATAGGTGTCGTCGCCGGACGCGCCGCCCAGCTCCGCTGACATCTGCCGCAGGTACGCCGCCCGCGGGTCCTCCACCTTGTACACCCGGTGGCCGAACCCCATGATCTTCTCGCCCTGCCGCAGCCGCGCGCTGACCTGGTCGCTGACGGCCTCCAGCGGGTCGCTGCCGGCGGCCGCCCGGATCGTCTCCAGCCCGCGCATGACCTGCTCGTTGGCGCCGCCATGCAGCGGGCCCTTGAGCGTACCCAGCGCCGCCACGACGGCCGAGTGCATATCCGACAGCGTCGCCGCGCAGACCCGGGCGGCGAAAGTCGAGGCGTTCATCGTGTGGTCGGCGTGCAGCACCAGGCAGGTGTCCAGGATCTGAGCCGCGCGCGGGGCGGGCGGCTGCCCGGTGACCTGAAGCAGGAAGTTGGCGGCCAGGCCGAGCGCCGGATCAGCGGCCGGCACTGGCCGGCCAGCCCGCTCGGCCGCATAGGCGGCGACCAGGACCGGCTGCTGCGCGGTCAGCCGGGCCGCCTTGCGCAGGTTGGCCGCGGGCTCGTTCGACCCGGCGTCCGGGTCGCCGGCGCTGCCGAGTGAGACCAGGCTGCGCAGGGCCTCCATCGGCTGCTGGGCGCGGGCCACCGCGGCCAGGCTGGCCGCGGCCAGCGGGCCCAGTTCCCGGCCGGCGCTCAGCTCGGCCCGGTAGCCAGCGAGCTGCCCGCGATCCGGCGGCGACCCGCGCTGCAGCAGGTAAGCGATCTCCTCGAAGGTCGCGGTCCCGGCCAGCTGGCTGATGTCGTAGCCGCGATAAGACAGCCGCCCGGCCCGCCCGTCGATATCACTCAGCGCGGTCGAGGCGGCCACCACATCGGCCAGCCCCCTCGACGGCTTTTCCGCCATGTTTCCTCCCGGACGACTCGCTCCGGAAGTGTACTTCCGCCAGCCCGCAGCCCCGCGGGCGAGTGGCGGGTGGCCGGGGCGGCCTGGACTGAGGAGCCTGCGACGAGGGAAGGCAATGCCGCCAGGGCATACGCCGGCGAGCGAGCCGGATGCACCGCGAGCGAGCCGGCCAGCATGTACATCGGATAGTGCATCGATATGTGCCCGGAAGGGTAGAAGAGGGGGTCGGCAGGGTAGCCCAGAAGTGACATATCGGTGGCTGAACCGACAGGCCGGAGAAACCGTCATGGAGTCCCCCTACATCCGGGTTGAAGACAGCGGCGCCGCCATCCCGCTGGCGCAGGAGGTCACCACGGTGGGCCGGGGCCGGTTCGTGGACGTGCAGCTCGCGGAGCCGAGCGTGTCCATGCTGCATGCCGAGCTCATCCGCCGCGGGCCGTACGTGTACGTGACCGACCTGGGCTTATCGCGTAACGGCACCCGGGTCAACGGACGGCTGGTGGCCCGGCGGCTGCTGGCTGACGGCGATGTGCTGACCTTCGGGTCGGCTCGCTGCCGGATAGGCGGGATCGCTGGCGAGGAGCTGAGCGCCGATGCCGAGCTGCGCCTGCCGGCCGCGCCCGAGCTGACCCGGCGGGAACTGGACGTGGTGACCTCGCTGTGCCGTCCCGCGCTCTCCGATGAGGCATTCGTGGCGCCCGCGACGGCCCGGGAGATCGCGGTCGACCTGGTGGTGACCGAGGCTGCGGTCAAGCAGCACCTGCTGCGGCTCTACCAGAAGTTCCGGATACCGGAAGGCCCCAACCGGCGGGTTCGGCTGGCCAACGAGGTAGTGGCTCTGGGTCTGGTCCGGCCGCTCCCGCAGTCGGTGCTGCCGGAGCGCCGGCCGCCGGTGACCGTGCCGGCCCAGGGCGGGCCGCTGACCGGGCCGGGTGCGGCGGGCGGGGCCGCACCGGGACCGGTTCCGCCTGGCCCCGGGCGACCTGGTCCGGCCGGGCCGGGCCCGGTGATCGCGAGCCCGGCGGCAGTCAGCCCGGCCAGCCTCGGCCCGGTCACTGTCGGGCCGGCCCCCGGCTAGCCCGTTCGGGATTCGCTGTCAGAACGGCCAGACGCCCCAGCGGTGCAGGAGCCTGATCAGCGCATGCCGGGACAGCCCGCCGCGCGGGCTGGTGAACAAGCCGTGCGTCCAGGGCAGGTGCTGATCCAGGTGCAGGAACTGGAAGCTGAGCTGGTGCACCGGCCAGAAGGCGGCAGGCAGGGACAGCGCGGCGGCGAGCATCCCGGCCGCCAGCGCGGCGACGGCGATGAACACCGCCACGGCACTGGCCGAGCTCCGGGTCACCGAGCCGAAGAAGGTGCTGAGCGGCTGGCGGGTACGACCCGAGCCGGGGCCCAGGGCGTAACAGGCGACCAGCGCGCCGGCGGCATAGGAGCCGGCCCGGCCGAGCGGGTGGCCGGGCAGCGCCACGAACGTGACGGCGGCCGCCGCGGCGGCGAACAGCAGGGCCAGCGGCAGCAGCAGGACCAGGCGCAGCAGCGAGCGCACGATGGCGAGCGGCAGGTAGGCCAGGGTGGCCACCGCGTCGGCGGGTCTGGCCCCCTGCTGGGAGCGCCGCCGGGTACAGCCGGCTGCTGGCCAGGCTGACCGAGCGCAGCAGCACCAGGATGGCCAGCGCCGCGAGGGTGCCCGCAACGGGCAGCAGGACGGCGGCGGCGATGAGCACGGCCATGGTGGCCAGGACCAGCGGTGTGCGGGGCGACCGGGGCCGGTCCGCGGCCGCGGCCGCCTGCTGGCCGTTCGGGCTGGCCGTAACCGGCGGGCTGCCGTAGCTCACCGGCGGCAGCAGGTCGGCGTAGCTGTCCGCGGACCGGCCGGCCAGCTGCCTGGTCCCGCCGTTCGGCCAGCCGGACTGCGCGGCGGAACTGCCGTTGGCCGCGGCCCCCAGGCCGCCGGCCATGGCCGGCGGGAAGACACCGGGCGGGGCGGCGGCACCGGGACCGCCCGCCAGCAGTCGCGGGGCAAAATCGCCCATGGTCGCGCCCGCGGTGCGCCCGGCCGGCGAGGCAGGAACCAGCCCGGCGATCAGCCGCGCCGGATCGAGGCCGGCGACCTGATCGGCCAGGTCGGCGGCGCCGGGCCGCCGCGCGGGATCGCGCGCCAGCGCATGCAGCACCACCGGCAGCAGCGGGCCCGGCAGCGCAGCCACGTCGGGCTGGCCGTTCACAATCCGGAAGAAAATCGCCTCGAACGTCCCGGAGCCGAAGGGCGGCCGGCCGGTCGCCGCGTAGGCCACCGTGGCCCCCCAGGAGTGCACGTCGGCGGCAGGCCCGCTCGGGCTGCCCTCGATGACTTCCGGGGCCAGATAGCCGGGGGTGCCCATGAACATCCCGGTCTGGGTCAGCCGGGTCGAGTCGGGGGCCTGGGCGATGCCGAAGTCGATCACGACTGGCTCGCCGTCCACGATCATGACGTTGGCGGGCTTCAGGTCACGGTGCACCACGCCCGAGGCGTGCACGGCGGTCAGCGCGCAGGCCAGGCCGCGGGCCAGCCGCAGCAGCGCCAGCCCGGTCAGCGGCCCGTCCTGGGCCACGACTTCCTCGACGGTGCGGCCCGGCACGTACCGGGTCACGATGTAGGGCGGGTCGCTGTCCACGTCCGCGTCGATGACCTCGGCCACGAACGGGCTATGCACCCGCCGCATCGTCTCGAATTCCCGGGCCAGCCGCCGCCGCGCGGTGAGCTCACCGGGCACCCCGCGGCGCAGCGCCTTAACCGCGACGAGCCGCTCGGCGGGGTCGGTGGCCAGGTAGACCACGCCCATGCCGCCCTCGCCCAGCCGTTCACGCAGGCGGTACGGACCCAGGCGCTCGGGTATCCGCTCCTCCTGCATGGTCATGAGTCAAGAGTACGGACCAAGCGGCCCGCCGCGGGATAGCAATGGCGGGGAGTTACCAGAACGGAAGCCGCGTGACTAGCCGCCGGCCACCAGGCGGCGCAGTGCGCTGGCGGCCTCGGCGTTCTGCTCGGCGTGCTCCATCAGCGCCCTGGCCAGCTCCGATATCCACTGCCCGAGCGGCACCGGCTGCCGGGACAGCACCACCCCGCGGACCTCGCGGCAGATCTCCGCGGCCGGCGCGCCGCGGTGCGTGCCGAGGGTCAGCACCTGCTCGCCCAGCCGGACCGTGACCTTGGTCACCGTGCCCGGCCGGCCCTTCATGCGGTCGGACATGGACCGGTCCCGGTCAACGGCCACGCAGCCGGCCGGCAGCGCGTCCCCGAGCGACTCGGTCAGCACCCGGGCGTAGATGGCCACGTCGCTGCTGTCGGCCCGCAGGGCGGCCATCAGCATGTCCAGGGACAGGTCGTCGCCGCCGGGAACGGCCGGCTCACTGCCCGGCAAAGCGCGCCTTCCCCGGTCCGTTCTCGACGAAGCTGCGCGTCCCCGTCTGGGCGTCCTCGGTCGCGAACAGCGCCGCGAACTGCAGCCGCTCAATCTCCAGGCCGGTGTCCAGGTCGGTTTCCAGGCCCGCGTCGATGGCCTCCTTGGCCGCACGCAGGGCCAGCGCCGGGCCGGACGCGAAGCGCGCGGCCAGCGCGATTGCCTCGGTGTAGACGTCGGCATCGGGCACGACGCGGTCGGCCAGGCCGATGGCCAGCGCCTCGTCGGCGGCCACGAACCGGCCGGTGTACACGATGTCCTTGGCCCGGGCCGGGCCGATCAGCCGGGGCAGCCGCTGCGTGCCGCCCGCTCCGGGGATGAGCCCGAGCAGGATCTCCGGCTGGCCGGTGCGGGCGCCCTGCCCGACAACCCGGAAGTCAGCGCACAGGGCCAGTTCCAGGCCGCCGCCCAGTGCGTACCCGGTGATGGCGGCCACCACCGGCTTGCCGATCCGGGCCACGGCGGTCAGCGCGTCCTGCAGCCGCCGGGAGACGGTCGCCATCTGGGCGTAGCTGGCCCCGGCCATCTCCTTGATGTCGGCGCCGGCCGCGAAGACCTTCTCGCCGCCGTAGATGACCACCGCCCGGACCCGGGGATCGGCGGAGACCTGCGCTGCCGCGGCCGCAATCTCGGCCACCACGACGGAATTCAGCGCGTTCATCGGCGGCCGGTCCAGCCGGATGACCGCCACCGCGGGGCCTGCCTCGCCCGGCGCGTCCTCGACGCGCACCACCTCGCCCATGCACCACCTCCGTGCCGAGCCATGATCCTACGCAGCGCGCCGCCGCACGGCCATGCCAGCCGGCCCGCGGCCGGGGCAGGCAGGCGGCGCGGCGGCCAGGCAGGCGGCGTGACGGCGAGGGCGTCCTACGGCTGGGCTGGCTGGCGCGCAGCGTGGTGGCAGTCGTGCTCGCACATCCCGGAGCAGCACGCGCTCCCGTCGGTCCGGCACAACCCGAGCAGGCAGGCGGGCGAGACGGTGAAGTCCACCTGGACCGTGCGCTCGGCCGCGATCTGCTCGGCTGCCCTGGCGACCGATTCCGGCCAGGACCCGGCTCCCGCGGCGGCCGCCCGGAGCTCTTCACCCAGCACGATGTCGATGGCCTCGGCCAGCGCCCTGGCCGCCGGGAGCAGCCGCCCGGCTAGCACGGTCCTGCCCACCTTGCTCAGGGAGCGCCCGGCCCCTGGTGCGTCATAGCGCAGGAATGCCGTAAAGGCATCAACACAGGCCTGCTCCTCAGCAGACCTCTTGTGCTGGCCACGGCGGCGAGACCGGGACGGCCCCGCGCCGTCAAGGGACAGCATCACGCCCATAACCGTCCCCCCTCGGACAGTCCACAGATAAGCGGATGAGCTGGATGTCGTTCGCGTTCAACCTACTGTGAATGCTTGCTGATGGTCAACAACTTCGCGCGAAGTTGGTTCTTCTTCCGAGCCCTGCCATCCACCCGGAAGTGCTGGTATAAGTGGTGTTCAGGAAGAGAATTCTGCCGTCGCCGCCAGGTCGGCGGCTGCGAAGTAGCGCGAAGGGCTGCCCATGTCCGAACGCCCCGATCCGCCCCCGTGGGGGGCGGCCATCACCGCAGCGCTGCGCCGGTCGGGGACGTCGGCCCGCCAGGCCGCCCGGCAGGCCGGGATCAGCGAGGGACGGTGGCGGCAGATCGCCAGCGGTTACCAGGTCGTCAGCCCCGGTGTCTACGCGCCGGTCCGCGGGCCGGCTGCCACCCTGGCCCGGATGGCGGCTGTCGCCGGAATCAGCGCGGCGGACCTGCAGGCTGCCGGGCGGGAGGACGCAGCCCGGCTGCTGGACGAGGCACGCGCTCGCGGAACCGACACCGAGCTGCTGGACCGGATCCGGGCCATGGACAGCGAGCAGGCCCGCGAGCTGCTGGTCCAGATCGCCGCTCAGCTTGGCATCACGGTGGCCGGGGCGGACGCCGTCGCAGACGAGCGCCAGTACGGGACGTAAGCCATGCGGCCCGGCGAGCGCGAGCTGACACCGGAACTGGCCCGGATCCGCCAGCTGGCCCGCGAGGTGGCGGCGGCCGACAACGGGCGGCCGGCGAGCTGGCCTGCGCCCTGGCCGACGCCGTACTGGTCATGGCCGACCGGGTGGACGGCCTGTGGCAGCTGATCGCGGCCGTCGTCGCGGCGGCGGACCAGCCGCTCGGCCGCCCGGCCGCTGAGGGCCAGGAACTGCCCGCCGGGCCGCCGCCCGCGGAGTTCTTGCAGGCGCTGGCCGCGGGCCACGGGCCGGGGCCGGGCGCCGGGCCGCGGGGGGTCAGGCTGAGCATCGGCGGACGGGAGTTCGTGGCGGCGATCAGCCCGCAGCACGGCCCGGCCGACGCGGCCAGCGCCTGGTCCGCCCTGGAGCGGCTGGCCACCTCCGGGGAACCGGGCTGGCCGGACCCGCCCGACTAGGCGTCCGGACCCGGCCCGGCCGGATGCCGGTCACGGCGGCAGGCCGGCCACGCCGCGGCGGAAGGCCCGGGTCGCCGCAGCGTCGCCTTCCAGCCGCCAGTCCTGGTGGTACAGACTGCCGTGCTGGTCCTGGTCGAACCAGATCAGGCCGAGCAGCCGCCGGGCGCGCAGCCCGGCGAACAAGCTGGCGATGGCACCGGGCTGGTCCCCGGTGCCGCGGCCCGCCGCCGTCTCAGCGATCAGCACCGGCCGGCCGAGCCCGCCGGTCCTGGCCAGGGCCGTCCCGAACACGCTGCGGAAAGTGTCCGCCGGATGCACGTAGTAGCCGTCGATGCCGATCCAGGTCACGTAGGCCGCGCCCGGCCACCACTGCTGCATGGCAGCCGCGTCGGCGCCCTGGGCGTTCATGGTCCACAGCCAGATCACGTTGCCCGCCCCGGCGGCGCGGAACACCGTGACGACCCGGCGCCAGGCCGCGATCCAGGTGGCCGGCGGCCAGTGCTGCACTCCCCACGGGTACCAGCTGCCGTCCGGCTCGTGCGCGAAGCCGATGATCACGGGATGTCCGTAGCTGGCCACCTGCCGGGCGTACTCGCGCAGGTAGCCGTCGTAGCGCCCGGCGGCGATGGCGTCCAGGCTGATCCCGAACGGCTCGATCTGGACGGCGGGCGTGGCCCCGTCGCTGTAGGCCTGCCGGGCGAACCCGAGCTGGAAGCGCTCGTTCCACGAGCTGTAATACAGCGCCACGTTCGGCTGCCGGCCGGCGGTGACCGCGAACTGGTTGAGGCCCGCGACGCTGCCGGGCACGCCGGGTGCATAGACCCCGAGATAGCGCAGCGGCACCGCCGGCAGGCCGGCGTGCGCCCGGTGCCCAGTTGCGGGGCTGGCCCGGCGGGCCACGGCGGCGGGCGCGCCGGCCGCCCGTCCCCCGGCTCCCGGCCCCCCGGCTCCCGGCCTCGTTGCGCCGGGGGCGGCCGTGGCCAGCACCACCGTCGCGGCAGCCACCCCCGCCGCCGCCGTTACCGCGACCGTAGCGGCGCCGATATGGTCCCCCGCGGCGGCCGCGAGCTGCGCGGCGTTCTGGCTCAGCCCGGTCAGCGCCCCGTACAGGCGGCGCGCGGCCTGGCGGGCGCCCTCGGTGGTGATCGCCGGGATCAGCGCCAGGCGCGGGAACCGCCGGAGGGTCGCCATGACCTCGCGTAGTGCGCGGCTGCGGGCCGCCCGGTCCAGCGATGCCCGCACCATGATCATCCGGCCATCGGCGGAGGCCAGCGCGTCGACGCCGGCCGGCAGCTCGTCGGTCTGCACGATGCGCGTCACCCCGGCCTGCCCGGCGGGCCCGGGCCCGCGGCCGGCCGGCCAGGGCTCGCTGCCGCGCCGGGACGCGCGGCCATGCCGGCCGTTCCGGGGGCGGCCGGCGGCGGGCTGGTCATCTCGCGCGCCCGGCGGCGCGGTCCCGGCCGGGGATGATCAGCCGGCCGACGATCACCAGGTTCAGCATGCCCAGGAGCGCGACTACCGCGAACCGCGGCGACCCGGTCTGCACGATCCGCCACAGGGCCAGGCCCACCCACAGCAGGGCGAGCGTTCCGTTCCAGGCGGTCACGCCCCACCAGAACCGCCGCGCGGTACTGGCCGGGCCGCTGGACGGCTGCCACGCCATCACCCTGCGGGTGGCGTAATCCCAGAGCGCCAGAGCCTGCGCCCAGCCGATGGCCAGCGACAGCGGCCAGATCCGCGGCGTGTACGGCGCGTTGTGCCACAGCGGGTAGATCACCACGCCGGTGATGACCGGCGGGATGAGCAGCACCGCGTTGCGCAGCCGCAGTTCGCCGGGCAGGCAGGCCAGCAAGGTGATCGGGATGAGCGGCAGGACCAGCGTCCGCAGCGCGGCGGTGAGGTTCCACAGCCAGCCGGCCAGGTACGGCAGCCGCGCGGCCCGGCTCATCGGGACCCGCCACATCCGCCGCGTCCAGATCAGGGAGGTCGCCCCGCAGCACCACCGGTACTGCTGGTGCATGAACGACTCCAGAGTGGCCGGGCAGATTCCGGCGGCCAGCGGCACGGGCAGGTAGGTCAGGCGGAAGCCGTGAAAACGGGCGTCCAGGCCGGTGTGACTGTCCTCGGCATACGGCACGAGCGTGAAGCCGCCCGACCGGTCCAGGGCGGCGCGCCGGTAGACGGCGTTGGAGCCCACGCACAGCGCCGAGCCGAGCCTGTCCCGTGACACCTGGACGGCGCGGTAGAAGATCTCCAGCGTCGGCCCGGCGGCCCGCTCCACCCAGGTCTGCCGCCCGCTGACCCGGAAGAACTGCGGGGTCTGCACAATCCCCACGGTCGGGTCGTCCAGGTACGGCAGCGTCTCGGCCAGGAAGTCGGCGCGCGGCCGGAAATCGGCGTCGAAGACCACGATGTGCTCGCCACTGGTCCGGGCGAAGCCGTAGTTGAGGTTGCCCGCCTTCTTGAACTGACGACAGCCGGGGCGGCGCAGGTAGCTGAACCCGAACGATCCCGACAGGTCCCGGACGGCATCACTCGGCCCGTCGTCCAGGATGTAGGCCCGGGCCAGGCCGGGATAGGCATAGATGAGCTCGAAGACCCCGGTCCAGGTGTTGCGCAGGACCTCGATCGGCTCGCCGCAGACCGGCAGGAAGATATCGACATCGGGCCAGCGCGCGGGCTGGAAGCCCTTCACCTTCAGGACGTGGTCGGCGAGCCGGAAACTCGGCCCGCTGAAGTTCACCGGCAGGCTGATCGCCTGGTAGGCGACGTAGACCGCGGTGTACGCGGCGAAGATGAGCAGGACCGGCTGGCCGGCCTCCATCCGGACCTGGGAGACGATCATGCACAGCGCGCTCGCGGTCAGCGCCGTGGTCAGGAAGGGCAGCGACCGCCAGGCGTAGCAGGCCTTCTCCGCATCGTCGGGTGGCTCGGGCAGGACCGGTCCGAGCAGCCGGTGCCGGCCCCGCGCAGTCAGGGCAGCTGTCATGACCGGCCCGCTCGCACCCAGATGTTCCAGGACCCGGCCCCCGCGTCGCTCGCCGGGCCGCCCGGCACCCCCGAGGCCCCGGCCACCGGGGCCACCCGGCGGTAACCGGCCAGCACGATGACGCGCTGCAGCCGGTAACGGGCCGGGCCGGCGTGCCACAGGCTGAGCACGATGACCCCGAAACGGTGCCTGGCGATGGCCCGCTGGCAGGCCGCCGGGTCGCACTGGCGGGCGGCACCGCCCGCCATCGCTGCTGCCGGACCGGCCCTGCCTGGCGCCGGGCCGCCGGTCCCGGCCTCGACCAGCTCGCGCCCGGCCAGGCTGCGGCCCAGGTACAGGCGCAGCACGTCACCGGTGCCGTCGGTCAGCACCGGGCCGGGATGACTGGTCAGCACCGCCTGCACCCCGCTCACGACCGGCCCGGCCTGCGGCCAGCTGACTTGCCGGGCCGCCCAGCCGGCACCGGGTGCCGCGGCCAGCACGACGGCCCCGAGGCCGACGCCGAAGGCGGCCACGGCCTTGGCCCGCGGCACGGCCCGGGCGAGCGACGCCACCGCGTACCCGGCGATGATGCAGCCGAGCCAGGCCCCGGAGCACCCCGGAACCGCCATCCAGGCGCCCGCCTGGGCCCGGATGGTCTCGGCCGGGATCAGCAGCGCGGCGGCGGCCAGCAGGATCCCCAGCGCGCTGGCCGGCCAGCCCTGCCGGGCAAAGATCGTGACCAGGGCGCCGACAGCAGCCAGCACCGCCAGCACGGCGAGCCACCGGCCGCTGCCGGTCAGCAGCACGGCAGGCCACCCGTCGCTGCCTGGCCCGCCCGCGAGCAACCCGGCCGTGAGCCAGGAGTGCAGCGGTACCGCTCCGGGCCCGCCGGAAGCCGGCCCGGCCAGCAGCACGACGGCGCAGCTGGCCGTGACCAGCCCGCCGCCCGCAGTGGCAGCGGCGCGGGCGGCGGCCCGGCTGCCGCAGCTGCGCCAGACCGCCAGCGTGATCAGGCCGAGCCCGGCCAGGGCCGCCGGGCCGGCGCCGTAGCCGGCCGCGGCCGACAGAGCCGCCGCCACGCCGGCCGCCGCAGCCAGAGCGGCCTGGGCGCCATCGCGGCGGACGGCAGCCTGGGCGCCGAGCCAGGCCGCGGCCGCCAGCAGGGCGGCCGACACCGCGTCGCCGCTGGCGAACGCGCCGAGGAAGGCCGTCCCGGTCAGGCCCGCGAATAAGGCGGCGGCGAAGAACGCCGACCGGCGGTCATACAGCCGCCGGGTGGTCCCGTGCAGCAGCGTCGTCGCGGCGAGCATCAGGGCCAGTGACAGCAGCCGCCCGGCCGTCAGCCCGGCGGCGCCGGGCAGCCAGTGCGCCGGGTTCAGATGCCAGCTGCTCAGGTAGGCCGCCTCGGTGGCGGCGGCGCTGTCGCGCCACATCAGCCGCAGTGACAGGGCAGCCTGAGCGATCAGGATGACCACGATGGGCCAGTGTGCGGCGGTGCCCAGGCGGGCCCAGGCGGGCGGCGCGCCGGCCGGGACATGACGGGTCACCCACCCCCGGCCGTGATCCGGGCCATGACCCTGGTCACGGACCTGGCCGGGCGGCCGGGCCGGCGGTATCACCGCGGGCAGCACCGCCCGGATGGCGGGCGGCACCGGAACGGTGCCCGGTACCCAGCCAGCCCGGCGAGCGGGAAGCACGGTCCGGGCAGTCAGCGGCGGGAGCATGGGCAGCGGCGGGAGTGCAGGCCCCGGCCGCTCATCCCCGGCCGGGGCCTGCTCAGGCTGAGCTGGCCTCGCCTGAGCAGGCACGGCCCGGCTGAGCTGGCCCCAACCTGCCCTGGTCCGGTCCGCCGTGGCGTCGGCCAGCGGAACTGCGAGCGACATCAGCACGGCCATCGCCTGCCGGGCTGCTTCCTGCTCAGCCCCCCGCTGCTCCCCGTGCCCCCGGTCCCCCCAGACCCCCCGGTCTGGCTGGTCCAGCTGGTCCGGCTGGTTCCGGTAACCCAGGCCGGCCATCTTCGTGCGGGCCGGCCCCGGCCGGGCCGGCCCCGTGCGCACCGGTCCCGGGTCCACCGGCCCGGTGCTCACGGCTGCGGTGCCGCAGCCGCCGGGACAGCGGGAACGCTGTCCCGGCGGCCACCGCGCCAGCACCTGCCCCCGCGCTGTGACCGGAGCACGGGCGTGGCGTGCCTCACTCCCCGGAAGCGCGCGGCAGGGACACGCCCTGCCACCCGTTCAGGAAACCCCGCACCTCGCTCTCGCTGTAGCGGCGGTGACCGCCGGGGGTACGGATCGACGACAGCTTGCCGCCGCGGGCCCACCGGGTGACGGTCTTGGGGTCCACGCGGAGCATGGCGGCCACCTCGGCCGGGGTCAGCAGGCGGTTGTCCGGCTTGATCTGGGTTCGCACGGCTGCGGGTCCTCTCGTACTCGGGGTGTTGGCCAAGTAACAGAACGTGACGTTCCTAGAGCGTTACTCAGTGAGAACGTCCTATCACAGGATGTCACATGCACTTGGGATTTGCTGGGCTTCCGGTAGTCACGGGCAGAAATTTTCTGGGATTGCACGGGCGCCCTTTTTAAGTGGGACGCCTCGCCCAGGCCGGCGGTTTACTCGCGGAGCGTGCCAACCTGGACACGCACTGTCGCACCGGGGTCGCACGCTGCGTAACGGCAGGTAGACAGCCTGCGGTTGCAATCCCACGGCAGAACCGGGCGAAGCCGGGACAGCGCGGCGGGCCGCCCAGGTCACCACCGCCAGGGCCCGGAGCCGGGCCGCGGGCACAATGGCGAGCCGCCCGCAGGTCGCCGATATTGCGACCGATATCTGGCCCGAAACTGCCATTATGGGCGGCCAGAATCTGCCATTGCTGGGCTCAGGCCCTCGGCGAGGCCGGAACTGGCCACTCCCGCTCGTGACGGTGAGCGACCACGCGCGGCTCCGTTACCCGGTCTGTGCCGTCCGGCTTTCTGCTTACCGGGAGTCACATCAGCATCAGAGAGCACACGGACACCAGTACAGACGCTGGCCCCGTTCGTCCCGTCGGCCTCGTCAGCCCCGGGCCGGCCGTCGCCGACGCTGCTCGTCCCGGCCCTGGCCCCGAACCGGCCGACGGCTGGCCCCGGCTGGCCAGGAACGGCCGAAGGCCGGCCCGGGGACGGCCCGCGGCAGGCCGGGAACGGCCGAGGCTGGCTGCCCCGCGCACCGGTACCGCTGCGCGGCCCTCAGGGCTAGCGCAGGTCGCCGTTCACCATCCCGGCGGTGACCGCCGGGACCGTGATCAGGCCGAGCTCTGCCGGGCTGCTGAGCTGCGGGTGGCGCGGCAGCACCCGGACGGTGTAGCCGAACGGGCCCGGCTCGCCGAGCTCGGCTGTCCCGGTGTAGCGGATCGCGTCGTCGGCCGCCGACTCGCCGTCAGGGGTCAGCGCCCGGCGCACCGGGTCAATGATCTCGTCATCGTCGCCGGCCTGCCCGTAGACGACCTCGACCGCGACGTCGTCAGGAGTCAGCTCGCCCAGCACGATGCTGGCCCGGATGGTGAGCTGGCCGCCGGGCGTCAGCGCGCCGTCGTCGGCCTCCACGTGATCCACCCGGACGCCGGGCCAGGCCGCCGTGACGCGGCGCTTCCAGTCCGCCAGCCGCCGCGCGCCCGCGTAGCTGTCCGC
Source organism: uncultured Actinomycetota bacterium (assembly GCA_963780555.1). Classification (GTDB taxonomy): domain Bacteria; phylum Actinomycetota; class Actinomycetes; order Streptosporangiales; family Streptosporangiaceae; genus DASUBV01. Next base: position 4,954,152 of record CAWACD010000002.1, read on the forward strand.
GCCGACTGGTCCGGCCGCCTCGCCGCCGGCGGCCGGGCGGCCCGCCGGATCCGCGCCCGCGGCGGCGTCACCGCCCGCCGGGCCGGCTCCCTGATGGCCGGGCGTCCCGCTGACGGCCAGCGCTGCCGACGCCCGCGCGGCCGGCACGTACAGGTCGGTCACGTACTGCCGGACCATGCGGGTGGCCTGCGCCTTCGGTCCCAGCGTGCGCAGCGTGTGCGCGACCATCTCCAGCCAGCGGCGCGGCGGCCCGTCCGCGGCGCCGTCGTAGAACAGCGGCGCCACCGACTGGCTGAGCAGGTCATACAGCGCCCCGGCCTCGAGCTCGTCGCGCCGGTCCGGATCGCTGACGCCATCGGCCGACGGAATCGCCCAGCCGTTGGCGCCGTCGAACCACTCATCCCACCAGCCGTCCAGCACCGACAGGTTCAGCCCGCCGTTCAGGGCCGACTTCATCCCCGAGGTGCCGCACGCCTCCAGCGGGCGCAGCGGGTTATTCAGCCAGATGTCGCAGCCCTGCACCAGCGACCGGGCCAGCGACATGTCGTAGTCCGGCAGGAACACGATCCGGTGCCGCACCCGGGGGTCATCGGCGAACTTGACCATCTGCTGGATGAGCAGCTTGCCGCCCTCGTCGGCGGGATGGGCCTTGCCGGCGATCAGGATCTGCACCGGCCGGTCGGGGTCCAGCAGCAGCTCGGTGAGCCGCTGCTGGTCGTGCAGCATCAGGGTCAGCCGCTTGTAGGACGGCACCCGGCGCGCGAAGCCGATGGTCAGGATGTTCTCGTCCAGCGCGGTGTCAATCCAGGTCAGCTCGGCGTCGGAGGCGCCGCGCTGCCGCCACGAGGCCCGCAGCCGCTCCCGCGCCTGGGCTACCAGCTGGCTGCGCAGCAGCCGCCGGATCTCCCAGATCCGGGCCGGATCGTCGGCCACCCGCGCCCAGGACGCCGCGTCGTCGCCCAGATCACCGGCGGGCTGGCCCGCCTGGGCCAGGCTGAGCACCTCCGGCGCCACCCAGGTCGGCGCGTGCACCCCGTTGGTCACCGAGCCGATCGGCACCTCCGCGGTGTCGAAGCCCGGCCACAGGCCGGTGAACATCTCCCGGCTGACCGCGCCGTGCAGCAGGCTCACGCCGTTCACGCGCTGGGCCAGCCGCATGCCCATGACGGCCATGTTGAAGACGTTCGGGTCGCCGCCCGGATAGGTCTCGGCGCCGAGCGCCAGCACGCGGTCCGCCGGCAGCGCGCCCTCGGCCGCATGACCGGCGAACTGGCGCCGGACCAGGTCCGCCGGGAACCGGTCGATGCCGGCCGGAACCGGGGTGTGCGTGGTGAAGACCGTGCCGGCCCGGCACAGTTCCAGCGCCTCGTCGAAGCCGAGACCGGACTCCACGTACTCCCGGATGCGCTCCAGGCCGAGGAACCCGGCGTGGCCCTCGTTGGTGTGGAAGACATCCGGCTCGGGATGCCCGGTCGCCGCGCAGTAGGCCCGGACCGCGCGGACCCCGCCGATGCCGAGCAGGAGTTCCTGGTTCAGCCGGTGCTCGGTGCCGCCACCGTAGAGCCGGTCGGTCACCTCCCGCTGGGCAGGCTCGTTCTCCTCCACGAAGGAGTCGAGCAGCAGCAGCGGAACCCGGCCCACCTGTGCGATCCACACCTGGGCGGCCAGCGCCGCGCCCTCGGCCAGCGCCACCCAGATCCGCACCGGGGCACCGGCACCGTCGCGCAGCAGGGTCAGCGGCAGGCCGTTCGGGTCGCTGGCCGGGTAGCGCTCGGCCTGCCAGCCCTCGGCTGACAGCGACTGGGTGAAATAGCCATGCCGGTACAGCAGCCCCACGCCGATCAGCGGGACGCCGAGGTCGCTGGCGGCCTTCAGGTGGTCGCCGGCCAGGATGCCCAGGCCGCCGGAGTACTGCGGCAGGGCCGCCGTGATGCCGTACTCCGGCGAGAAGTAGGCCACCGCGGCCGGCCGCCCGGCACCGGGCCCGCCCGCGCCCGCCCCGCCGGAACCGGGGGTGTCCTGGTACCACCGCGGGCTGGCCAGGTAGTCGCGCAGGTCATCGGCAGCGTCGCCGAGCCGCCGCAGGTACTTGCGGTCAGCGGCGAGCCGGGCCAGGCGCTCGGCCGGAACCTGCGCGAGCAGCGCCACCGGCTCGCGGCCGGCGCGCTCCCAGGCGTCCGGGTCGATGGCCGCGAAGACCTCGCGCGTCTCGGCATGCCAGGACCAGCGCAGGTTGAGCATCAGGCCGCGCAGCGGGGCCAGCTGCTCGGGCAGCACGGGGTTGATCGTGAATCGGCGGATGGCTCTCACGTGCAGTGACCCTAACGGCAGCCGGCACCTGCTCGGAACCGAGGCCCCCGGCGATCGGCCCGCCTGGCTGTCCTCCGGTCCCTGCTGACATGGCCCATGCAAAGGCCCAGGCCAGCTGGCCGGCCACCGGTCCGGCGGAATTGCCGTCCGGCTTTCGGCCGCCCCGCCCGCATTGCCCGGCCCGTGGCGGGTAGCTTCTCTGGCGTGATCGGCAGAATCCCCATCTTCGATGTGCAGCCTGTTGTGCAGTGCGGCCGCTACCCGGCCAAGGCTGTCCCCGGCGAGCAGCTGGAAGTGACCGCCACCGTGTTCCGTGAGGGACACGAGATGCTCGGGGCCGGCGTGGTCCTGCGCGGCCCGGACGGCCGCACCTACCCGCCCGTGCTCATGCGGGAGCTGGCCGAGGGCTCCGACCGGTACGGCGCCCACGTCGCGGCCGCCGGCGAGGGTATGTGGCAGTTCCGCATCGAGGCCTGGGGCGATCCGATCGCCCGGTGGCGCCATGACGCCGCCATCAAGGTGCCGATCGGCCAGGACGTGGAGCTGATGTTCAGCGAGGGCGCGCTGCTGCTGCGCCGGGCCGCGGCCGGCATCCGCGTGGACCGCACCGTCGAGCCCGCCCAGGTCCACGCCGCCCGCGCCGCCCGGGTCATCCTCGGCGATCTGGCCCGGCAGCTCATCAGCCGCCAGCTCCCGGCCCTGGACCGGCTCGAGGCCGCCCTGGCGCCGCAGCTGGCCGAGCTGCTGCGCCGCTACCCGCTCCGCGACCTGCTGACCCGGTCGGCCTGGCATCCGCTGATCGTGCAGCGCACCCGCGCCCAGTACGGCTCCTGGTATGAGTTCTTCCCGCGCTCGGAGGGAGCGAAGGTCGACCCGGCCTTCCGGCGCCCGCCCGAATCGGGAACGTTCAAGACCGCCGCCGCGCGGCTGGACGCCATCGCCGACATGGGCTTCGACGTGGTCTACCTCCCGCCCGTGCACCCCATCGGCCGGGTCGCGCGCAAGGGCGCCAACAACGCGCTGACCGCCGGGCCGGCCGACCCCGGCTCCCCCTGGGCCATCGGCTCGGCGGAGGGCGGCCACGACGCCATCCACCCCGACCTGGGCACGCTGGCCGACTTCGACGCCTTCGTCAGCCGGGCCGGCGAGCTGGGCATGGAAGTCGCCCTGGACCTCGCCCTGCAGGCGGCACCCGACCATCCGTGGGTGAGCGAGCATCCGGAGTGGTTCACCACCCGGGCCGACGGCACGATCGCCTACGCCGAGAACCCGCCCAAGAAGTACCAGGACATCTACCCGCTCAACTTCGACAACGACCCCGAGGGCATCTACGCCGAGGTGCGGCGCGTCGTGCGGCACTGGATGGACCACGGGGTCCGGATCTTCCGGGTCGACAACCCGCACACCAAGCCGCTGCGGTTCTGGGAGCGGCTGCTGGCCGAGATCGCGCGGACCGACCCCGATGTCCTGTTCCTGGCCGAGGCCTTCACCCGGCCGGCCATGATGCACGGCCTGGCCACCATCGGCTTCCACCAGTCCTACACGTACTTCACCTGGCGCAACAGCGCCGGGGAGCTGACCGACTACCTGCGCGAGCTGGCCGGGCCGGCCTCGGCCTACATGCGGCCGAACTTCTTCGTCAACACCCCCGACATCCTGTCCAGCTACCTGCAGCACGCCGGGCTGGCCGCCTTCCGGGTCCGCGCGGTGCTGGCCGCCATGCTGACGCCGTCATGGGGCGTGTACTCCGGCTTCGAGCTGGGCGAGAACGTGCCGCTGGTACCGGGCAGCGAGGAGTACCTGGACTCCGAGAAATACGCCTACCGGCCGCGGGACTGGGACCGGGCCCGCCAGCTCGGGGCGACCATCGCCCCGCTGCTGGCCCGGCTGAACGCGATCCGGCGGGCCCACCCGGCCCTGCAGCAGCTGCGGAACCTCCGTTTCCACTACCCCGACCGGCCGGAGATCTTGTGCTTCTCGAAATCTGTCCCCGGCTCGCCACCAGGCGCGACCCCGGATACCGTGATTGTCGTAGTCAACCTCGACCCGCATCAGCCGCGGGAGGCGACCATCTGGCTGGATGGCGCGGCGCTCGGGGTCGACGTCGGCGCGGGCTTCACGGTGACCGACGAGCTCACCGGCGAGCGCTACCAGTGGGGGCAGGCGAACTATGTCCGGCTGGACCCGGCGGCGGCCCCCGCGCATATCCTCACTGTCTCGGCGTAGCCGCCCGGCTGCGTCACAGTCTCATAACAGGGTTACCGTCGCGCCACAGCGGCCGCGATCCGTGACGCTACCGCCGGACCAGCGGATATACGTAGCATCCCAACGCAAGCAAGCAGGAGAACTGCGTGATGCATTCCACGCATGACCCGCAGTCAGGGTCACCGGTGCCCGAGTTCCGCGCCGGCTCCGGTGCCGTGCCCGCCGAGCCGGTGCCCGACTCCTTCTCCTTCGCCAAACCCCGCGATCCGCAGTGGTACAAGCGGGCGGTCTTCTACGAGGTCCTCGTCCGGGGTTTCCAGGACGCCACCGGTGACGGGTTCGGCGACCTGCGCGGGCTGACCTCCCGGCTGGACTACCTGCAGTGGCTGGGCATCGACTGCATCTGGCTGCTGCCGATCTATGAGTCCCCGCTGCGCGACGGCGGCTACGACATCTCCGACTTCACCGCGATCCTGCCCGACTACGGCACCATCGGCGACTTCGTGGAGCTGGTCGAGGCGGCCCACGAGCGCGGCATCCGGGTCATCGCTGACCTGGTCATCAACCACACCAGTGATGCCCACCCGTGGTTCCAGGCCTCCCGCACCGACCCCGAGGGCCCATTCGGCGACTTCTACGTCTGGTCCGACACCGATGACCGCTACCCCGAGGCGCGGATCATCTTCGTCGACACCGAGCAGTCCAACTGGACCTACGACCCGGTCCGCGGCCAGTACTACTGGCACCGGTTCTTCTCCCACCAGCCCGACCTCAACTACGAGAACCCGAAGGTCCAGGACGCCATTCTGGAGGTGCTGCGGTTCTGGCTGGACCTGGGCATCGACGGCTTCCGGCTGGACGCGGTGCCCTACCTGTACGAGCGCGAGGGCACCAACTGCGAGAACCTGAAGGACACCCACGAGTACCTCAAGCGGGTCCGGGCCGATGTCGACCGGCTCTACCCCGACCGGGTGCTGCTGGCGGAGGCCAACCAGTGGCCCGGCGACGTGGTGGAGTACTTCGGCGACGCCAGCGTCGGCGGCGACGAGTGCCACATGGCCTTCCATTTCCCGCTGATGCCGCGGATCTTCATGGCCGTCCGGCGCGAGCAGCGCTACCCCATCTCGGAGATCATGGCCCAGACTCCGCCCATCCCCTCGGGCTGCCAGTGGGGCATCTTCCTGCGCAACCACGACGAGCTGACCCTGGAGATGGTCACCGACGACGAGCGGGACTACATGTACGCCGAGTACGCCCGCGACCCCCGGATGAAGGCCAACATCGGGATCCGGCGGCGGCTGGCCCCGCTGCTGGACAACGACCGTAACCAGCTCGAGCTGTTCACCGCGCTGCTGCTGTCGCTGCCCGGCTCGCCGGTGCTGTACTACGGCGACGAGATCGGGATGGGCGACAACATCTGGCTGGGTGACCGGGACGGCGTCCGCACCCCTATGCAGTGGACCCCCGACCGCAACGCCGGCTTCTCCCGCGCCGACCCGGCCCGGCTGTACCTGCCGGTGCTGATGGACCCGATCTACGGCTACAAGGCCCTGAACGTCGAGGCCCAGGAGAAGAGCCCGGGCTCGCTGCTGCACTGGACCCGGCGCATGATCGAGATCCGCAAGCGGCACCCGGTCCTCGCGCTGGGCAGCTACGACGAGCTCGGCTCGTCCAACCCCAGCGTGCTGGCCTACGTCCGGGAGCTCACCGAGGAGGACCCGGCGAGGCCGATGCCGACCGGATTCTGTGCGTGAATAACCTGTCCCGGTTCCCGCAGCCGGTCGAGCTGGACCTGAGCCGGTTCATCGGGTCCACCCCGGTGGAGTGCATGGGCGGGGTGACCTTCCCGCCCATCGGCGAGCTCAACTACCTGCTGACGCTGCCCGGGCATGGTTTCTACTGGTTCGTCCTGCAGCCGCCGGCCGAGCAGTCCTAAGACCAGCAGTAACGAGCTGGCGCCCGGCCCGGCACGCCGCCCGGCCGGGCCGGGTCCGACCGACTGCGAACCTGGGATGGCTGCGGCCAGACGGCCGCGTCAGGCGGGCTACGCCGCCCGCCCGGCGTACTGTGGGAGCCCCTGGCCGCCAGGCGGCTGAACCGGACGTCTCGCGGGGGCGTGACATGGGCATGGAGCAGACAACCAGGCAGCCCGGCGGACGCCGGCTCGCTGCCCGCCTGGCCGGAGCTGTGCTGCTGGCCGTCACCGCGGGCATTCACCTTGACCTGTACCTCACTGGTTACAACAACATCCCGACCATCGGCTGGCTGTTCCTGCTGCAGGTCATCGTGGCGCTCCTGCTGGCCCTCGCCGTGGTCTTCCTGCCCGGCCCGCTGGCCCCGGCGGCCGGGGCCGGCTTCGCCATCTCCACCCTGGGCGGTTACCTGCTGACCCTCTGGGTGGGGCTGTTCGGCTTCCACGAGGTCCGCACCACGGCGGGAACGGTCGCCGGGGTAGTCGAGGTGGTGGCGTTCGGCTTGCTCGCCTGGGTGGCCCTGGCCAGCCTGCCCGGCAGCGCCGCGGCGGTGTCCGACACCGTGCGGAAGATCCCGGGCGGCGCCCGGGCGCGGCGGCCGGGCTCTCGGTCGTGGCCCTGATCGTCCTGGGCGCCTCGGTGGGCACCGCCACCAGCGCGAGCTCCGGCTCGGGCGGCAGCACGGCGAGCGGCGGTGGCGGCGGGGCCGCGGTCAAGGTGGTCATCAAGGACTTCAAGTTCAGCCCGGCCAACCCCGAGGTCAAGCCCGGCGAGCGGATTGAGGTCACCAACGAGGACTCGGTCGATCACACGCTTCACCGCGGGACCCAAGCAGGACAAGGGCGCCTTCGACACCGGGCTGATCGGCACGAATCAGACCAAGACCATCACCGCGCCGAAGTCGGCCGGGATGTACGCGTTCTACTGCACCGTCCATCCGTTCATGACCGGCATGCTCATCGTCGGCAAGTAGCTCTGTTTCCCGCTCCCCGGCAGCGTGCCTGAGAGGCGCCGCCTTCCCTCGTCGCAGGCTCCTCAGTCCAGGCGGCGCGGCACGCTGCCGGCTCGCCGGCGCCCTGCGGGCGGCCGGGTACTCACGGCTAGGATCGGCCTGTCCGGGAACTGATTGTCTGTTTGACGTGTCTGCGACAGAACGTGATGATTCGGGGCGGGTTCCCCGGGGAGTACTAAGTGATCGAGACTCCCGGGGAAAGAGGAGCACTGCCGCGATGACCGCCGACCCGCTGGCCCTGGCCGGGCTGCTGGCGACCTGGCTGCCGAAGCAGCGCTGGTATGCGGGCAAGGGCTCTCCGCTGGGCAGCCTGGCGATCACCGCGCAGGCCGTCCTGGTCACCGGTGAGCCCGAACTGCACCATCTCATCGTCACCGTGCAGCGGCCCGGCATCGCGGACAACGGCGAGCTCAGCGCCCGTTATCAGGTCCTTGTCGGCCTGCGCCGGGAGATGCCGGCCGGCCTGCGGCACGCCGTCATCGGGGAACTGCCCGGCGGGCTGACCGCATATGACGCGCTGCACGACCCGGAGCTGAGCAGCTGCCTGCTGGCCGGCATCGCGGCCGGCCGGACCGAGGGCGGGCTGGTGTTCGCCCGCGAGCCCGGCGCGGCCCTGGGCAGCTGGCCGGGGGCGCGGGTGATCTCGGCGGAGCAGAGCAACACCAGCGTGGTGTTCGGCGAGGCGGCGATCCTGAAGGTGCTGCGGCGGCTGTTTCCCGGCGCCAACCCGGATCTGGAGGTGGCCGGAGCGCTGGCCCGGCTCGGCTCGGTGCACGTGGCGCCGCCGTACGGCTGGATCGCGACCGAGGTGGACGGCGAGCCGGTGCTGCTGGCCGTGCTGTCCCAGTTCCTGACCCGGGCCAGCGATGGCTGGTCGCTGGCCGCGGCCAGCATCGGGCGGCTGTCGGCGCTGCACGGCGACTATGGCCGGGAGTACCTGATGGCCCCGGTGCCCCGGTCGGGACCCGGCCAGCCGGGCGCGAGCTTCGCCGAGGAGGCATTCCAGCTCGGCCGGGCTACCGCCGAGCTGCACGCCGACCTGGCCACCGCGTTCGGCGCCGAGCAGCTGACCAAGCAGCAGCTGGGCGAGCTGGCCGGCCAGCTGATCGACAAGCTGGAGCAGGCCGCCGCGGCCGTGCCCGGGCTGGGCGAGTTCGCGGGCAAGATCCGGTCCAGCTTCGCCGAGGTCGCCGAGCTGACCGAGCCGGTCATGGTGCAGCGCATTCACGGCGACTACCACCTGGGCCAGGTCATGCGGACCGACAATGGCTGGGTGGCGCTGGATTTCGAGGGTGAGCCGCTGGTCCCGCTGGCCCAGCGCACGGGCATGTACCCGGCGCTGCGCGACGTGGCCGGGATGCTGCGCTCCTTCGACTACGCGGCCCGCCACCAGCTGCTGGCCCACCCGGACGCGCCGGCCTTGCGCGAGCCCGCTGATGCCTGGGTGACGCAGTGCCAGCAGGCATTCTGTGCCGGGTACGCCAAGGCGGGCGGATCCGACCCGGGCGCGAGCTCTGTGCTGCTCCGCGCCCTGACCCTGGAGAAGGCGGTTTACGAAGTGATGTACGAGGCCCGGCACCGGCCGTCCTGGCTGGCCATCCCGCTCGACTACATCGCGGCGGCCTGACCATGACAGCCAGCAACTACGACGACCCGGTCAGCCCGGAGACAATCGACGCGATCGTGGCGGGCGTGCACCACGACCCGCACGCCGTGCTCGGCGCCCACCCCGGCCCGGCCGGAGTGCGGGTCCGCGCGCTGCGGCCGCTCGCGCAGACGGTGAGCATCGTGCTGGGCGACGGCCGCCGGGTACCCATGCAGCATCTGCACGAGGGTGTGTTCTCGGCGCTGCTGCCCGCCGACGGCAACGGGACCCAGGTGCCCGGCTACCAGCTCGCCGTCAGCTACGCCAGCGGCCCGGAGCTGGTCAGCGACGACCCCTACCGGCACCTGCCGACGCTGGGCGATATCGACTTGCACCTCATCGCCGAGGGACGGCATGAGGAGCTGTGGCGGGTGCTCGGCGCTCAGGTGCGCGGGACTGGCACGTCGTTCGCGGTGTGGGCGCCCAGCGCACGCGGCGTCCGGGTCATCGGCGACTTCAACCACTGGGACGGCCGGGCCCACCCGATGCGGTCGCTCGGGTCGTCAGGTGTCTGGGAGCTGTACATCCCCGGCGTGACTGCGGGGACGACTTACAAGTACGAGGTCTGCGGGCCGGACGGGACCTGGGTGGCGCACGCCGACCCGATGGCCGCGTTCGCCGAGCGGCCGCCGGCCACCGGGTCGGTGGTCTACGACTCCGGCTACGAGTGGGGCGACGCGGACTGGGTGGCGCGGCGGGCCGGGCGGGACGTGCTGACCAGCCCGATGAGCGTGTACGAGGTTCACCTCGGGTCGTGGCGGCCTGGGCTGACCTATACCGAGCTGGCCGACCAGCTCACCGCCTACGTCACCGACCTCGGGTTCACCCACGTGGAGTTCCTGCCGGTGGCCGAGCACCCGTTCGGCGGCTCGTGGGGGTATCAGGTCACCTCCTACTACGCCCCGACCTCGCGGTTCGGCTCCCCCGACGAGTTCCGCTACCTGGTCGACCGGCTGCACCAGGCAGGCGTCGGGGTGCTGCTGGACTGGGTGCCAGCCCACTTCCCCCGGGACTCCTGGGCGCTGGCCCGCTTCGACGGGACCCCGCTGTATGAGCACCCCGACCCGCGGCGCGGCGAGCACCCGGACTGGGGCACGCTGATCTTCGACTACGGCCGCCCCGAGGTACGCAACTTCCTGGTCGCCAACGCCGTGTACTGGCTGCAGGAGTTCCACGCCGACGGGCTGCGCGTCGACGCGGTCGCCTCGATGCTCTACCTGGACTACTCCCGCAAGGCAGGCGAGTGGACGCCCAACGAGCTCGGCGGCCGGGAGAACCTGGACGCGGTCGCCTTCCTGCGCGAGGTGAACGCGACCTGCTACCGGGTGGTGCCGGGCATCACGATGATCGCCGAGGAGTCGACCGCGTGGCCGGGCGTGACCCGGCCCGTGCACCTGGGCGGCCTCGGCTTCGGGCTGAAGTGGAACATGGGCTGGATGCACGACACGCTGGCCTACCTGTCCCGCGACCCGATCCACCGCGGCTACCACCACGACCAGATCACCTTCTCGATGATCTACGCCTACAGCGAGAATTACGTACTGCCGCTGTCCCACGACGAGGTGGTGCACGGCAAGGGGTCGCTGCTGCGCAAGATGGCCGGCGATGAGTGGAAGCAGTTCGCCGGGCTGCGCTCGCTGCTGGCCTACATGTGGGCCCACCCGGGCAAGCAACTGCTGTTCATGGGCTCCGAATTCGGCCAGGGCGATGAGTGGTCAGCCGACGCCGGGCTGCCCTGGCACCTGCTCGACTACGACTCCCACCGCGGCGTGCAGAAGCTCGTCACCGACCTGAACCGGGCGTACGCGGCCCGGCCCGCCCTGTGGCGGCAGGATTCCAGCCCGGCGGGCTTCAGCTGGATCGATGCCAACGACACCGCGGGCAACGTTCTGTCGTTCCTCCGGCTGGCCGGCGAGCTGGCCGGACCGCCGCCCGGCGCCGCCGCTGCCGGGGATCCGGCCAGAGCTGCCGGCCGGGCCCGGCCGGGCGCTGACGACGGCGCGGGTGCAGCCGGGAACGACGGCGTGGTGGCCTGCATCATCAACTTCTCCGGCGGGCCGCACCACAACTACCGGGTCGGGCTGCCCCGGCCGGGGCGCTGGCAGGAGCTGATCAACACCGACGCGGCCGACTACGGCGGCAGCGGGGTGGGCAACATGGGCGTCGTGACCGCGACAAACGAGCCGTATCACGGCATGCCCGCCTCGGCCGTCATCAGCATTCCGCCACTTGGCGCGCTGTGGCTGACGCCGGTGCCGCCCGAGCCCCCGGAGCGGTCAGCTCGCGCTCAGCCGTAGACCCCTGCACCGAGCCGGATGGCAAGAGCCAGGCCGCCCACGCCGATGAAGACCCGCAGGCCGCGCGCGGGCAGGCGGCGCACCACCGACGGCCCGATCCAGCCGCCGATCAGGAACCCGGCGGCCAGCGGCACCACCGCCGTCCAGCGCACCGGGCCGAAGATCGCGAACCCGATCCCGGCGACGGCGTTGGCCAGCCCCGCGATCACGTTCTTGAGTGCGTTGGTCCGGGCCAGCGACTCACGGAACATGTGCAGCAGCACGGCCAGCATCAAGATCCCGCCCGCGGCCCCGAAGTAGCCGACGTACACCGCGACCGCGAACACCCCGGCCTTCGCCGGCCAGCCGCCCTCCGGGCCGCCAGCCAGCCGGGTCTCCGGCTGCCCGAGCCCGGCGGCCGCCGGCGAGCCAGGCGCAGATACTACGATCTCGGAATATCCGATCTCGGTCGGCTTAGTCTCGGAGGACTCGGTCCCGGATGGGGCGGCATCCGCCGGGGCACTGGCCGCGGCTGGGCGCCCGGCCGGCGGAGGATGACGACCGAGCCGACCGCGATCAGCACCGGCGCGGCGTACTCGAACCCGGCCGAGGGCGTGGCCAGCAGCAGGGCCGCGCCGGCGGCTCCGCCTGCTGCGGTCAGCGCACCGAGCCGCAGCACGCGCCGCCCCTGGCCGGCCAGTTCCGGCCGGGAGCCCGCCGCCGCGCCGACCGCGGTGAACATCAGCGCCACCGTGTTGGTCACGTTGGCGCTGACCGGAGACAGCCCGAGCAGCAGTAGCGCGGGGTAGGACACGACTGAGGCGAGGCTGGCCACGACGCTGACCAGTCCGGCGAGAATCCCCGTTCCGAGCAGTGCCAGCAGATCCAGGGCGGTCAACTAGGTCACCGGGATGATCGCCGCCGAGCGCAGCACCCCGCCGGAGATCCGCAGCAGCCCGATCGTGCCCTGCGGCTGTGCCCGCCGGTCCGTCGGCGAGCCCGGGTTGAAGATCCGCAGCCCGCCACCGGTCTCATCCAGCGGGATATGCGAGTGGCCGAACACCACCAGCTGCGCGGCCGGGAACTGTCGGCGCATCCGGGCCAGCCGGCCCTGCCGTGCCCCGCTGTCGTGGATCATCGCCACCGGCAGCCCGTCGAGGTCCAGCTCCACCGTCGGCGGCGCTCCCCAGTCCGCCACGTCTGGGCCGTCGTTGTTGCCCAGCACCGCCCGGACTGGCGCGTACTCACTCAGCTCGTCGAGCACAGCCGCCGTGCAGACATCCCCCGCGTGCAGGATCAGGTCGGCCCGGCGCAGCCGCATCGCCACCGCCGGCGGGCACGTCTTCCACCGCCGCGGCGCATGCGTATCAGACAGCACCACCACCTGCACGCCACCATCCTGGCCGATGCCGGTCCCGGCCCCGGCACCGGCCATCTCGGGTCGGCTCAGCGCTCATCCGCAGAGCTGGACCGCTGGTGCCGATGTGCAAAATGCAGACGTAGGGCACTATGAGGTACCCTATAGATATGGTAAAGACGTCTGTATACCTCCCTGACGACCTCAAGGATCGCCTGGCCCAGGCCGCCGTCGCTCCGGGCGAGTCTGAGGCACACATCATCCGCAGCGCGCTGGAGCAATGGCTGGAGAGCCTGCTCCCGCGACCCGATCGCAGATGCTGGGGAGCATTGACTTCGGCGATCCCGACCTGCCGTACAAGGTCGATGAGATCCTGGCCGAAGGGTTCGGGAGGAATGATCGTCGCCGACACGAGCGGGCTGCTCGCCGCATTTGGCCGGACGCGCGCGCACCAGCAGGCCCGCCTGGCTCATGAAGGCTGATCCCGGGCCCGCTCGTCCTGTCGCCATTCGTGCTGGCCGAACTGGATTACCTGCTCCTCCAGCAGAGCCGGGGTCAAGGCCGAACTGCACGCTGCTCGGCGAGGTGTCAGCTGGCGTCTACGAGCCTGGCTGAGTTCACGCGGCACGACCTCGGCCACGCTGCGGCCATCTGCGAGCGCTATGCCGACATGAAGATCGGCGTGGCCGATGCCTCGATCGTTGTGCTCGCTGCGCGCTACCGGACGACGCGGCTGCTGACGTTCGACGAGCGGCATTTCCGGGCCATCAAGCCGCTGCACGGCGAGGCATTTACCCTGCTCCCCGCGGACAGCTGACCAGGCCGCGCCGGCGTTCTGGGCCAGGCCATAAGCCACTAGCCGCTGCGGGTCATAGCTAACACCTCGATACCCGGCCATGATGGACAGGTAACAAGCGCGAGCCACAGCGGCCAGGCGCGACGGGGTGAACGCGGAGGGCGTTATGCACGGAGACGGCGGGGGCGGCGGAGGCGGGGGCAGCCACGGTGGCGGCGGCCACGGCGGCGGCTATGGCGGCGGACACCACGGCGGCGGATTCAGCGGGCATCACGGGGCCCATCACGGCGGGACGGCCGGGTCCGGCCACCGGCAGCCCGACCAGGATCAGCCCGGGTATATCGCTGGCGCCGGGCTCTACGGCGAGCCCGGCAGCCTGGGTCAGCACCGCCGCAGCGGACCCTCATCGGCGATCTCCCTGGTCGCCGGCGTGGGCGTGCTACTGGTGTTCATCGTGGTGCTCATCTCGATCCTGAGCCACTCATAGGGCGCGGCCCGGGCACGAGCCGGGCGAGCGACAATGGGGACCATGGACGAGGAGCTTCGCGGCCAGTCACCCGATCATGAGCCTGTTCCAGCTGATGCGGCCGAGCAGGTCACCAGCCGGGCCGCCGGAGCTGTGCAGCCCGGCCGGATGCCCGCCCTCTACCTGGGCCACGGCGCACCGCCGCTCGTGGACGACCCGTTGTGGGTCGTCCAGCTCGAAGCCTGGGCCCGGGGGCTGCCCCGGCCCACCGCGATCCTGGTGGTGTCGGCGCACTGGGAAGCCGCCCCGCTGACCATCGCGGCCACCGCCGACGCTGCCCCGCTGGTCTACGACTTCTGGGGCTTCCCGGAGCGCTACTACCGCGCCACCTACGCCGCGCCGGGCGCGCCGGACCTGGCGGCCCGGGTGCGGGCGCTGCTGGGTGACCGGGAGCCGGTCGCCGACCTGCCCGAGCGCGGGCTGGACCACGGCGCTTACGTCCCGCTCACGGTCATGTATCCGGACGCCGACATCCCGGTCCTGCAGATCTCGATGCCCAGCCTGGAGCCGGGCCGGCTGCTGGCCATCGGCCAGGCGCTGGCCCCGCTCCGCGACGAGGGCGTGCTCATCATCGGCAGCGGCTTCCTTACCCACGGCCTGCCGTTCCTGAGTGATCACCGGTACAACGCCGAGCCGCCCTCCTGGTCATCGGAGTTCGACGGCTGGGCCGCCGAGGCGCTCGACGCCGGCGATGTCGACACGCTGGCCGGCCTGCGCGGCGCGCCCGCGGCCCGGTACGCGCATCCCACCACCGAGCACTACGCCCCGCTGTTCGTCACCCTCGGCGCGGCCGAGGCACCCGCCCCGGTCACCACCATCACCGGGTACTGGATGGGCCTGGCCAAGCGCTCCATCCAGGTCGCCTGACACCACGGCCCGCGTTAGCCGGGAGAGTTTCGCGCCTGAGCGGCGACAGATGCTCCCGGCTGCGCAAATCCCCCCCGTTAACGGCGCGGACGCGCGCCCCGGCACCGCGGCGCTGACATGCCCGAAGGGTCAGGCTGCGCTCTCGGTGCTCGCGGGTGGCGCGTCGCGTACCTCCCACGTCACGTGCAGCTCGGCGGGCTTGCGGAAGACCAGGCCGCGCGGGTGTGCGGGCCGGTCCGGGTCCAGCCGCAGGCCGGGCAAGTGCTCCAGCAGGGCGCCGATCGCGGCCTCGGTCTCGGTGCGGGCGAGCTGGGCCCCGACGCAGAAATGCGGGCCCAGCGCGAAGCCCAGGTTCTGCCGCGCGTTGGCCCGGCGGATATCGAACCAGTCCGGCTCCGGGAACACGGCCGGGTCCCGGTTGGCTCCGGCCAGCGAGACGACCACCAGGTCACCGGCGCGAATCTGAGCCTCGCCGAGCGTGACCGCAGTGGTTGCGAACCGGTCCACGACGGCCGCGGCAGGCTCGAGCCGTAGCGACTCGTCAATCGCCCCGGCGATCAGCGACCGGTCCGCCTGCACGTCAGCGAGCTGGCCCTGGGCGGCCCAGTCCGGCCGCTCAGCGCCGCGCTGACCGGTCGCAGTCCCGGCCGGGCTTGCCAGCCCGGCCGGGCCGGCGGATACCGGGCCGCCGAGCAGGTGCAGGATCGCGTTACTGATCATGCCCTCGGTGGTCTCGATGCCACCGAACAGCATGACGGCGGCATTCGACACCACCTCGTCGGTACTGAGCCCGGCGGTCTGAGCGGCCACGGCCAGCAGCGAGGTGCCGCCGGGCTGCCGGATGACGCCCTCCAGCGAGGCGCGCAGCTCGCCGAACGCCGCCGCGGCCGACTGCGGCACCGGAGCCCCGGCGTCCTCGGTCAGGGCGGAGACCCCGGACACGATGGCGTCATACCAGGCCAGCAGGACGGCCGGCTCGGTGGCGCCGAGCCCCAGCACCTGGGCCATCACGGCCACCGCGAGCGGTCCGGCCAGGGCGCGGCGCAGCTCGGCCGTCCCGGCCGGGACCAGCGGGGCCACCAGCCGATCCGCCTCGGCGGCGGTGAACTCAGCCAGGCCTGAGCTGACGTCGCGGCGGCGCAGCGCGCGGGCGAACGGGTCGCGGTGCCGCCGGTGCGGCGGGCCGTCCAGCGACAGCATGCTGGGGCCCGTTACTCGCGCGGTGGTGAACCGGGGGTCGTCAACGGTGAACGTCGCGGCATCACGCAGGACCTGCTCGACCAGGTCACGCCGGGTCACCAGCCAGCCGCCCAGGGCGGGCAGCCAGGCCGCGGGCTCGGCAGCCCGCAGCCGCGCCAGCACCGGGTGCGGGTTGTCTGTGAGCTGCTCGATCGTGACGGCCGCGCCGAGTGGTCCCGCGCCGGGCGGCGCGGACTCTGGCGGGCTCGTCCGCTGGCCGGGACGGGACGGCCCCGCACGGGACTGGCCAGGACGGGACTGGCCCGCGCCTGGCGCCGCGGCGGTCACCGGGACGCGGCGTCCAGCCGCTCGGTCAGCCAGCGAGGGCCGGTGACCCGGGCCCCGGCCGCCTCGCAGCGGGCCCGCAGTCCCCGGTCGGCGGTGATCACCAGCCGGCGGCCCGGCTCGGCGGCCGCCAGCCGGGCAATCGCGTCGTCCCCCGAACCTGGCGCGCTGACCACCCGCACCGGCCCCTCGACGATCCCGGCCGCGCCGGCTGCTGCCCCGGCTGCCTCCGCCGCCGCGGCGACGTCATCCGGGCCAGGCGCGGCACCATCCGGGCCAGGCGCGGCACCATCCGGGCCGGGCCCGGCACCGTCCGGGTCGGTGTCCCCTGGCCGGCGGCGAGGAGCGGCCGCGGCGCGGGCCTGGCCCTCCAGCACCACGACGAACTCCGGGAACCAGCGAGCCGGCTCGGGCAGCCCGAGCTCGGCCGGGACGTCGGTGACGCCCTCGCCGGCCAGCGAGCCCAGCCCTGTCACCAGCCGCCGGGCGGCCCCGGCCCGGTCGCGCCACCAGCCATCGGGGCGGGAGCCCACCACGTTGGCCGCATCGACGATGACGACCAGCGGGGTCAGCGCCGCGCGCAGCTCGGGCCAGCGCGCGGCCAGGCCCGGATGCAGCGGGCGCCCGGTGGCCTGGCTGGCCGCTACCCAGGCCACCTCGTCGGTCTCGTCGCTGGCCGCGAACGCCGGAAACGGCTCTCGCGCCGAGGCCAGCACCGTGCGGTAGGCCCAGCCGCCGTGATCGTCGGTATAGATGCCGCGGACCACGACCGCCTCCGGTGCGACACCGCATTCCTCAGCCGCCTCGCGCAGCGCCGCGGTGACGGGGCCCTCATGGCTGTCGGCCGCGCCGCCCGGCAGTCCCCAGGTGCCGCCATAGTGGCTCCACCAGGCCCGATGCTGCAGCAGTACCTGCTCGGCGCCCGGCGCGCCAGGGTCGCCGGTGTACGCCAGCAAGCCCGCAGCACCGTACTTGCCCCAGTGCCGGTGCCCCTGAGTGCAGTGCACCCAGCCATTGCCGTCACGACTCGCCATCGAGCCGACGATAGCCTGAGCAGATGTCCGAGCAGATCATCGCCGCCCGCCTGGCGAAGCTCCGCCAGCAGCGCACGGCCCCGCTGATCCTGGAAATCGACCTCACCGACGGCATCACGGAGACCCGCCCGGCCGACCCGGTGACGGCCATCATGGCCCGGCACCGGCTGGTCCTGGCCGACGTGCTGGACGGGCTGCGCCGGGCCCGCGACGACGACCGGGTCCGGGCGCTGGTCGTCCGGCTCGGCGGCCAGGCTGTCGGCCTGGGCATGGTGCAGGAACTGCGCCAGGCCGTGCGCGAGTTCAGCGCGGCCGGGAAAGCCACCGTGGCATTCGCCGAGTCGTTCGGCGAGTTCTCCGCCGGCAACGTGGGCTACTACCTGGCCACCGCCTTCGACACCATCTGGCTGCAGCCCTCCGGGGATCTCGGTCTGACCGGGATCGCCGTCGAGCGGGTCTTCCTGCGCGGTGCCCTGGACAAACTCGGTGCCGATTTCCAGGTGGCCAAGCGGCACGAGTACAAGAGCGCCGCCGAGCAGCTCACCGAGCACGGCTTCTCGGAGCCGGCCAGGGAGGAGACCGAGCGGCTGACCGCCTCGGTCACCGAGCAGCTGGCCAGCGCCATCGCCGAGCGCCGGAAGCTGCCGGCCGAGCGGGTCAGCGAGCTGATCAACGCCGGGCCGTTCCTGGCCAGCCAGGCTCTGGAGCATGGCCTGGTCGACTCGCTGGGCTACCGCGATGAGGTGTACGCCAGCGTCCGGCGGCAGGCCGGTGATGGCGCGACGCTGCTGTACCTGGGCCGCTACCAGCGGCCCAGGGCGCTGGCCGAGCGGGCCCGCAAGCTGTCCGCCCGCCGCGAGCCGGTCGTCGGGCTGATCTACGCGACCGGCCCGATCCGGCGCGGCCGCAGCGGCCGGGGCCCGCTGTCCGGCGGCGCGATGGGCTCGGACACGATCGCCGCCGCCATCCGCTCGGCCTGCGCCGACGAGCAGGTCCGGGCCCTGGTCCTGCGGGTGAACAGCCCCGGCGGCTCCTACGTCGCCTCCGACACGATCTGGCGCGAGGTCGTCCGCGCCCGGGCCAGCGGCAAGCCGGTCGTGGTGTCCATGGGCGACGTAGCGGCCTCGGGCGGCTACTACATCGCCATGGCCGCCGACCAGATCGTGGCTCAGCCCGGCACGATCACCGGGTCGATCGGCGTGCTGACCGGCAAGCCGGTGCTGGGCGAGGCCCTCGGCCGCGCCGGGATCACCAGCGACACCATCGCGCAGGGCGCGCACTCGGCCATGTTCTCCCAGTTCCGCCCGTTCACCGACGAGGAGTGGGCGCTCGTCAGCACCTGGCTGGACCACATCTACGCCGACTTCACGACCAAGGTCGCCGACGGCCGCCGGATGACTCCCGAGCGGGTGCACGAGCTGGCCAGGGGCCGGGTCTGGTCCGGCGCCGACGCGCTGGACAACGGCCTGATCGACGAGCTCGGCGGCCTGGACTGCGCGGTCGCCGCGGCCCGCCGCCGGGCCGGCCTGCCGGCCAGCGCGCAGCTGCGTGCCTACCCGCGCAGCCGGCCCATCGACCGGCTGCGCCCGCCGGCTTCCAGCGAGTCGCGCGGCGCCGCGGCTGCCAGCCTGCTGGCCGAGAGCTGGGGCCCGGCCGCGCAGCTCGCGGCGCAGGCCGGGCTGCCGCCGTACGGCCCGCTGACGCTGCCCGGCAGCTGGGTTTTCCGTTGACCGAACGGGGACCGGGCGAGCTCACTGCCGGATTCGCCGACGCGCTGAGCGCCTGGGCGGCGGGTGTTGCCCTGCTGACGATCGCCGACGGGCGCGATGACATCGGCGCGACGGTCAGCGCCTGCTGCCCCGTGTCGTCCGATCCGCCGCTGATCCTGGTGTCCCTGATGGCTGAGTCGTACCCGGCCGAGGTGCTGCAGCCGGCTGGACACCTTCGCCATCACGCTGCTCAGCGCATCGCAGCGGGCGGTGGCCGGGCGGTTCTCGGCCGAGGGCCGGCCCGGTGCCCGGCTGCTGCTGGACGGCATACCGCATCACCGGGGTGAGCTGTCCGGGGCGCTGATCGCCGACAACGGGCTGGCCGCCCTCGAGTGCGCCGTCACCCAGCGCGTGCCGGCCGGTGACCACCTGCTGCTGATCGCCGCGGTCCTGGCGGCCCCGCCGGCGGCCGGGGACGGCGCGCCGCTGATCCGCTTCCGCGGCGGCTACCCGGCCCTGGCCCCGCGCTGAGCCCTGCCCGCGAGGCCCGCCTATCGGCGGCGTCCCGGAGCCGGACCCGGCGGCCGAGCCCTCTTGCTGTTATCAGCGCTGACTGCCGGGCTTGCTCCCGGCAGCCAGGGCGCCGGCGGTCAGGCGTTGAGGTAGGCCAGGACGGCCAGGACCCGGCGGTTGTCGTCATCGGAGGGCGCCAGGTCGAGCTTGGCGAAGATGCTCGTGCTGTGCTTGCTGACTGCCTTCTCGCTGACGAACAGCCGCTGGGCGATCGCGCTGTTGGACCGGCCCTCGGCCATCAGCTCCAGCACCTCGCGCTCGCGGGCCGACAGCCGGGCCAGCGGCTCCTCCCGGGCCCGGCGGCCCAGCAGCTTGGCCACGACCTCGGAGTCCATTACCGTGCCGCCGCGCCGCGACCGTCGCGCACCGCGTCGATGAACTGGTCGTCGTTGAAGACCCGGTCCTTGAGCAGGTAGCCGACGCCGCCGCCATCGTCGGCCAGCAGCTCGCGCGCGTACAGCTGCTCCACGTACTGCGACAGCACTAGCACCGGCAGGCCCGGTACCTGGGCCCGGGCCTCCAGCGCCGCGCGCAGCCCGTCGTCGGTGAACGTCGGCGGCAGCCGGACATCCACGATGGCCACGTCGGGCCGGCTGTCGAGCAGCGCCCGCAGCAGGCCGGGCGCGCTGTCCACCGCCGCGGTGATCTCGAAGCCGTGCGCCTCCAGCAGCCGGACAAGGCCGTCTCTCAGCAGGAAGAGGTCTTCGGCAACGACGACGCGCACGGCACCTCCATGACGACCATGGTCGGCCCGCCGACCGGGCTGCTCACCGCCACGATGCCATCAAAGGTCGCCAGCCGCCGCTCGACCCCGGCCAGGCCCGGGCCGCGGGCCGGGTCGGCGCCGCCCATGCCGAAGTCGGTGACCATGATCCGCAGCACGCCCTCGGCGTGCGTGACGAGATCCGGGCCGTCGCGCGCGCCGGAGTGCTTGACCGCGTTGGTCAGCACCTCGGCCACCGCGAAGTAGCAGGCGGTCTCGATCGGCGCGGCCAGCCGGCCCGGCAGGTCGATGTCCGTCTCGATCTTCATCGGGGTGTCCAGGGCCAGGGCCCGGATGGCGTCGGCCAGGCCGCGGTCGGCCAGCACCGGCGGATGCACGCCGCGGACCAGCTCGCGCAGCTCGGTCAGGGCCCGCGCCGAGGTCTGCCGGGCCTCCGCGACCAGGGCCAGGGCGGCGTCCGGGCTGGTCGGGATCAGCCGCTCGACCGCGCGCAGGTTCATCCCCAGCGCGACCAGCCGGGCCTGCGCGCCGTCGTGCAGGTCACGCTCCAGCCGCCGCAGGTCGGCCGCGGCCGTGTCGACCGCGACCGCCCGGCTCTCGGTCAGCCGCTGCACCCGGCGCATCAGGTCCGGGTCCGACGCCCAGCCCAGCAGCCTGCGGGCCTGCGGGATGGTCCGCGGCGCCAGCCACAGCCCGAGGCCGACGAACAGCACCGACTGGGCAACGGCCAGGCTGGCCAGCGGCTGGCTGGAGACGGCGACGAGGCCGTCCAGGACGTACTGGTTGTCGGCCGTGGGCAGCGGCCAGTGCGACCACGATCCCGCCAGCGTACAGGCCAGCGAGCCCGAGCGCGATCAGCCCGCCGGTGGCCACGCTCGCGGCGACCTGGGGGAGCGCCGGATGAACCAGAACGTTCCTGCGACCACGGCCAGCGAGACCGTCACCCCGGCCACCCCGCAGCCGAACCAGTCTCGGGCCGCAGCAGGGCGGCGGCCATGCTCACGACCGGCAGCAGCAGGAACCCCCACAGCCGCCCGGGCTGCGCCGGGATCGCTCAGCGGGCCGAGCAGCAGCCGGACGACCGGCGCCTGGCGGTCCAGCGCCCGCCACCCCAGCCAGCCGCCCGAGCGCGGCCAGGCCGTAGGCCAGCGGCAGGACCAGGTAGTACTGAATGTTGTAGTCGCCGAGCGGCAGGAACGATGTAATTGCCCACGGCGTAACCCCAGAAGCCGTAGTCATGGGCCGCTACCAGCCCGTACCCGGCCAGCGCGATGAGGCCTGCCGGAACCAGCCCGAACGCCAGCCGGGGCAGCAGCGCCAGCAGGACGGCCACGGCCAGCTGGCACGGCGAAGATGGCCGGGAAGCCGCTGGTCAGGACCGACTGCTGCGTGCTGACCAGCAGGAACGCAATGATCACCGCGGCGGCGCACCAGCCAGCCTCCGCCGCCCGGCCGCGCGGCGACTTGGGCGGCCGGGCCAGCACCGTCCGCAGCCATACTGCTGCCGCGCAGACTGCTGTCAGCCCGAGCGCCACCATCACATCCTGCGCGTTCATCTCGGCTCCTTGTCAGTCGCCGCCCCCGTGAGCGGCTGGATCAAGGCTGCCGCACCCGGTGCCGCCGGCGCCATGGGCTGACCTCCACAGCCGGGGTAGGCCTACACCCACCACCGGCCGGGACCGGGCGACGCGCGCCATCCGGGCCTGCGGAGGCCCGATCGCGCGAGCTCGGATAATCCGAAATCGGGGTATGACGGTCAGACGACTCGCACGCCCTGCCGCCAGACGGCCGCGACCAGCGGGACGCCCGGCCGGTAGGCCAGGTAGGCGTGCGACGGCGCGGCCAGCATGACCACGTCGGCGCGGGCGCCGGCGCCGAGGTGGCCGACGTCGGTACGGCGCAGCGCCGCGGGCGCCGCCCGCGGTCGCGGCCCAGACCGCTTCCGCGGGTGGTCATCCGCATCTCCCGGACGGCCAGCGCGATGCACAGCGGCATGCTCGAGGTGAAGCAGGAGCCCGGATTGCAGTCGGTGGCGATGGCCACCGTGACGCCCGGCGGCCAGCAGCCGCCGCGCGTCCGGGTAGGGCTGCCGGGTGGAGAACTCGACGCCGGGCAGCAGCGTGGCCACCGTGCCCGAGCCGGCGAGCGCGGCCACGTCGGCGTCGCTCGGCGTAGGTGCAGTGGTCGGCGGAGGCCGCGCCCGCGGCCACCGCGACCTGGATGCCGGGGCCGGGGCCGAGCTGGTTGGCGTGCACCCGGGGCAGCAGGCCGGCGGCCTGCCCGGCGGCCAGCACGGCCCGGGCCTCGTCGGCCCCGAACGCGCCCTGCTCGCAGAACACATCGACCCAGCGGGCGTGCGGCGCGCAGGCGGTGAGCATCGGCCCGCAGACCAGGTCCACGTAGCCCGCCGGATCGCCGTCGAACTCCGGGGCGACGACATGCGCGCCCAGGTAGGTCACTTCCGGGGTGAACTCGGCCGCCAGGGCCACGCTGCGGGCCTCGTCGGCCACCGTCAGCCCGTAGCCGGACTTGCACTCGAACGTCGTGGTGCCCTGGGCCAGCAACTCGGCCGACAGCCGGGCCAGGTTGGCGCGCAGCTGCTCATCGGCAGCGGCGCGGGTGGCGGCCACGGTGGACCGGATGCCGCCCGCGCGGTAGGGCTGGCCCGCCATCCGGGCGGCGAACTCAGCGCCGCGCTCGCCGGCGAAGACCAGGTGCGCGTGCGAGTCGACGAAGCCGGGCAGCACGGCCCGGCCGCCGGCGTCGACCAGCTCATCGGCCGCCGGGGCCCCGGCGGCCGGGCCGGTCCAGGCCACCCGGCCGCCGTCCAGGACCAGCGCCGCATTCTGCAGCGCGGCAAAGGCCGGCGTCGCGCCCGCCGTCCCGGTGGCCTCCGGAAGGGCGTTGGTGACCAGCTCGCCGATGTTGGTGATCAGGGTGCTCATGCGCATCTCACCTGGCGAATACTGCCATCCGGCGGCCCGGCCGGGCCGCCCGGCCAGCATTGCCGGGTGAAGCTGCCGGACGGGACCGACGAGACGCGGCCCGCGCACTACACCGCCGACCCCGCGGACTCAGGTGTCCTGACCGGAGAACCAGTTGCGGCGGCTAGCGGGTGGCGGGCACCGGAGCCAGCGGTGCCTCATATACCTGGCCGACCAGGTCAGCGCCGAAGCTGTGGTGCGGGTCCTGCCCGGCCAGCGTGAAGCCGTGCCGCAGGTAGATGACCCGGGCTGCGGTCAGTACGTCATTGGTCCACAAGCGCATCCGCGCGTAGCCAGCCGACCGGGCGAAGTCCATGCAGGCCGTTACCAGGCGGTCGCCGGCCCCGTGGCCGCGCGCGCTGGGGTGCACGAGCAGAATCCGCAGCTGCGCGGTGTCCCCGGCCCCTGCGGCCGCCCGGCCGGCCGGGGCGTCCGGCTCGGCCGGGACGCAGAAGATGCACCCGGCCCGCTGGCCGTCACAGCTCGGCAATCCACGCCGCTGACCTGGCCTTGTCGGCCGCGGTGGCATAGTCGGCCACGATCTGCGCGACGAGCGCCTCGAAGCTGGTGTCCCAGCCGAACTCCGCGGCGTACACCTCGCCGTGCGCCATCACTACCCAGCCCAGGTCCCCCGGCTGGTCCGCCGCCCGGATGACGACTCCCCTGGTGTCCTGCTCCGACACGTGCTGCTCCTCCCGAACCGCTGACTGACTGAAACGAGTGTTTCAGTCAGTGCCATACTAGGCAGATGAGCGCAGACGATGCGACCGGCCGCCCGGCGACTGGATCCCGGCCGGCCGCGGCCGGCGCGGCCGAACCCGGGCCGCCGGCCCGGACGCGCCAGGCACGCCGGCCCCGCCGTCAGCGCGGCGCGCCGAGCTGCTGGAGCTGGCCTACCAGTACGCCGTCTCGCGCGGCCAGGCCGAGCTGTCGCTGCGCCCGCTGGCCAGGGCCATCGGATCCAGCCCGCGGGTGCTGCTCTACCTGTTCGGCAGCAAGGACGGGCTGATCCGGGCCCTGCTGGCCCGCGCCCGGGCCGACGAGCTGGCGCTGCTCGCCGGGGCCCGCGACGGCAGCCAGGGCGGGCTGGCAGGGCTCGGCGAGCGAACCTGGTCGTGGCTGGCCGACGACCGCCACCGCGGCCTGCTGAAGCTGTGGGTGGACGGCTATGCCCGCAGCCTGGCCGAGCCGGACGGCCCGTGGGCCGGGTTCGCTGCGGCCACGGTGGCCGACTGGCTGACCGTGCTGGCCGCGGCTCAGCCAGCTACCCGCCGCGACACCCCGGCGGGCGAGGCCGAGCGGACCCTGGTCCTGGCGGTGCTCCGCGGCGCGCTGCTGGACCTGCTCGCCACCGGGGACGCGACGCGCGTCACAGCCGCCGTCCGCCAGCAGCTAGCCCTGCTGCCGCCAGGCAGGCCGTGAAACTGCTGGCCGGATGCCTTTCCATCACCTGCCGTAACCCAGCCCTTCCGTCAGCTGGGGGCGCTGACCGGGAAACCTAGATCCGTCGCGGCCTGGCCGAGCTCGGAATCGTAGGTGACGAACTCAGTCAGGTCTTCCCGGAACGGGTCGGCGCTCGCGAGATGCATCGAGTCCAGCGACCCGAGCCGCAGCGTGCGATAGGACATCGCCCGCGACAGCACCGTGCTGGTCAGATCAACAAGGTAGATTCCGCGCAGCGCCTGGCCGGCCAGAAAAGGCACCCGCTGGTAGTCGATGCCCGCGCGCAGCAGCGTGCGGGTGATCTCCAGCTGCGCCAGTTCGCTGGTGAGCAGCTCGGTGCCCGCAGGCAGGTCGCGGCGCCAGGAGCGAAGGGCGTCCGTCTCTTTCTCCTGCTTGATGAATTTGATCAGCGCGCACGAGTCCAGGTAGATCAACGGTTGCGCTCCCGGTCGCGGTCAGCGATCAGGATGTCGGCCAGGCTGTCGGTCTCGGCAGCGATATCAGCCTGTACCTCCGGCATTCCCATCTCGGCCGGCGCCCGGACCTCCCCGGCGGAGATCATCCGCTCCAGGGTGTGCTCGGATGCTCGGCCTCCGGGATCATACGGAGCACCGGCTTTCCCCGGTCGGTCACCAGCAGCGAGGCGCCGGCACGAACGCGTGCCACCGCCTTAGACGGGTTCTGATTGAGCTCCCGCAGCCCGATGGTCTCCATCTGTCAAATGTACCTACATTGTGTAGATACATCAGCACCGAGCCCGCTGACCCGAGGTATGGCGTTAGGCCAGGACCGCGCGGATGGCGGCGGACAGGGCGGCCGGGACGTCGGGGATGAGCAGGTGCTGGCCGTCGCGGACAATGTCGCGGCCGCCGGCCACCACCGCGCGGACGTCGGCCGCGGAGGCGCCGAAGATGACCGCCTCCAGGGCCGTACCGGGTGCCGCGCCCGCGGTCCGGGGCGTGTCCAGGGCAACGGTGACCAGGTCGGCGACGGCGCCGGGGGCGATCGACCCGGCGTCGGGCCAGCCCAGGCTGGCGTGCCCGGCGGCGGTGGCCGCCGAGGCCAGCCGGGCGGCGGTGAAGTGGCCGCGTTCCTGGGTGGTCAGCCGCTCGCCGTGCTCGATCCGGCGGGCCTCCTCGAACAGGTCGATCACGGCCTGGCTGTCGCTGCCGACGGTGAGCGGGCTGCCCGCGTGCGCCAGCGCGCTGGCCGGCCCGATGCCGTCGGCCAGGTCGGCCTCGGTGGTGGGGCAGAAGCAGGCGGCGGTCCGGCTGCCGCCGAGCAGCGTGATGTCACTGTCCAGCAGGTGCGTGGCGTGCACCGCGGTGGTGCGGGGACCGAGCGCGCCGGCCTCGTCCAGCACGGCGGCCGGCGACCGGCCGTAGGCGGCCTGGCAGGCCCGGTTCTCGGCCTGCTGCTCGGACAGGTGCAGGTGCAGCGGCGCCTCGTGCCGGGCGGCCCAGTCCGCGACCGGGGCGAGCTGGCCGCGCGGCACCGCGCGCACCGAGTGGATAGCGGCGCCGACGTGTACCGCCGGAACAGCCTGCCCCGCCGGGCCAGCTCCGGCCGACGCGCTTCCGGCGGCGGACAACGCGCGGGCCGGGCCTGCCCCGGGCGCACGGCCAGCCGCCGCCCGGATACTGGCGGCCAGGGCGTCGGCTCGCTCCGCCCAGCGGCCGGCGTCGCCGTCGCCGAACCGGAGCTGCGGCCCGGCCAGTGGCAGATCCGCGCCGTCCGGGCTGAGCCCGCCCGACAGGTAGCAGGTGTCCAGCAGGCAGATCCGCAACCCGGCGCGGGCGGCGGCGGCGATCAGCGCGTGACCCATCTCGTTCGGGTCGGCGTACGGCACGCCGGCCGGGCCGTGGTGCAGGTAGTGGAACTCGCCGACGCCGGTGATGCCGGCCAGCGCCATCTCGGCGTAGACCGCCGTGGCCAGGTCCAGGTAGCTGGCCGGGCTCAGCCGGGCGGCCACCTCATACATCCGCTCCCGCCAGGTCCAGAACGTGCCCCGGCCGGCCTGGGTGATACCGCGCAGCGCCCGGTGGAAGGCGTGCGAGTGCCCGTTGGCCAGGCCGGGCAGGGTCAGCCCGGCCAGCCGGACCGTGCCCGCCGGGACAGCCGCTGCCGGGACATCCGGGGTCACCCGGCTGAATCGGCCGCCGACCGCCTCGATGAGTACGTCGCGCCGCACGCCGCCGTCGCCCAGCCAGGCCAGCTCGGCATGCCAGGCCCGGCTGGCGGCGAGCCGGCCGGACTGGCCGTCCGGCGCAGCCGGCGTTCCGGGCCCGGCGGGCATCAGTCGCCCGCCAGGTCGCGGAGCACGGCGGCCAGGGCCGTGACCCCGGCGGCGCAGTCGGCCAGCTCGGCGTGCTCGGCAGGCGAGTGCGACACCCCGGTCGGGTTGCGGACGAACAACATCGCCGTCGGCAGCCGGGCGGCCAGCACGCCCGCGTCGTGCCCGGCCCCGGTCGGCAGCACCGGCACCGGGCCCGCGCCGCGGACCGGGGCGCCCGCGCTGTCCAGGACGGCGGCCAGCCGGTCCCGCAGCCCGGCATCGAACGCCACCAGCGGGGAGAACGACTCCCGGCGCACGTCACAGCCGACGCCCTGCTCAGCGGCCGCGGCCTGCACGGCCGAGCTGATCTCGCCGGTCAGCGCGGCCAGCGTGTCCTCATCCGGCGCCCGGGCATCCAGCCAGGCGCGGACCGCCGAGCAGATCGCGTTCGTGCCGCCCGGCTCGGCGATGATTTTCCCGAACGTGGCCAGGCCACCGTGCACCGCCGCCGACTGCCGCGCGGCGAGCACCGCCGCGGCATAGGGCAGCATCGGGTCGCGGCGGTCGGCGATCCGGGTCGTCCCGGCATGGTCGGCGCGGCCGGTCAGGTCCAGCCGCCACCGGCCGTGCGGCCAGATGCCGTCGCCCACCCCGACCGGCGCGCTCAGCCCGGCCAGGGCGCTGCCCTGCTCGATGTGCAGCTCGACGTAGGCGGCCAGGCCGGCCAGCCGGCCGTCGTCGGCGCCGAGCTGACCCGGGTCCAGGCCGGCCGCGGCCATCGCGTCGGCCAGGCTGATCCCGGCGGCATCCCGCAACTGCCGGGCCGCGTCCGGCGTGATGACCCCGGCCGCCAGCCGGCTGCCCAGGCAGGCCACCCCGAACCGGGCGCCTTCCTCCTCGGTGAACGCCGCGACCGCCACCGGCCGGGCCGGGACGAAACCCTGCTCGCGGAGCAGGTCGATGGCGGCGAAGGCCGACACGATGCCCAGCGGGCCGTCGAATGCGCCGCCGTCGGGTACCGAGTCCAGGTGGCTGCCGGTGGCGATGGCCGGCCCGGCGGCGCCCGGCGGCGCCCACCACGCCCACAGGTTGCCGTTGCGGTCGCACTCGCAGCGCAGCCCGAGGTCGGACGCGGTCGCGGCGAACCACTCCCGGCAGGCCAGGTCAGCCGCCGTCCACGAGTAGCGCCGGTAGCCGCCTGTCCCGGCGTCCTTCCCGACGGGTTCCAGCTCGGCCCACAGGTCCGTGAAGGCCATGCCCTACCGGTCCGTCGCCATCGGCACCCGGACCCCGCGCTCGGCCGCCACCTCGGTGGCTCGGTCGTAGCCCGCGTCGGCATGCCGGATCACGCCCATGCCGGGGTCGTTGGTCAGCACCCGCTCCAGCTTCTGGCTGGCCAGCTCGGTGCCGTCGGCCACGCAGACCTGGCCGGCGTGGATGGACCGGCCGATGCCGACGCCGCCGCCGTGGTGGATGCTCACCCAGGACGCGCCAGAGGCGGTGTTGACCAGCGCATTCAGCAGCGGCCAGTCGGCGATGGCATCGGACCCGTCGGCCATGTCCTCGGTCTCCCGGTACGGCGAGGCGACCGACCCGCAGTCCAGGTGGTCGCGGCCGAGCACGATCGGCGCGCTGACGTCGCCGCGCCGGACCAGCTCGTTGAAGCGCTCGCCGGCCAGGTGCCGCTCGCCGTAACCGAGCCAGCAGATCCGGGCAGGCAGGCCCTGGAAATGCACCTTGTCCTGGGCCATCCGGATCCACCGGGCCAGCGCCTCGTTCTGCGGGAACAGGTCAAGGATGGCGTCGTCGGTGGCGGCGATGTCCGCCGGGTCCCCGGACAGGGCGGCCCACCGGAACGGGCCCCTGCCCTCGCAGAACAGCGGCCGGATGTAGGCCGGGACGAAGCCGGGGAATGCGAACGCCCGCTCGTACCCGGCCAGCTCGGCCTCACCGCGGATCGAGTTGCCGTAGTCGAACACCTCGGCGCCGGCATCCTGGAAGCCGACCATGGCGGCCACGTGCGCGGCCATCGACTCGCGGGCCCGGCGGGTGAAGCCGTCGGGGTCCTCGGCGCGCAGCGCGGCCATGTCCTCGAAGGCCACGCCGCGGGGCAGATAGGTCAGCGGGTCATGGGCCGAGGTCTGGTCCGTGACGATGTTGATCGGGGCGCTCATGGCCAGCAGCTCAGGGACGACCTCGGCGGCATTGCCGAGCAGCCCGATCGACAGCGGCTGCCCGGCCGCGGCCGCGGCGGTGGCCTTCCGGATGGCGTCGCTGATGTCGTCGGCGGCGACGTCCAGGTAGCCGTGCTCAATCCGGCGGCTGATCCGCGTCGGGTCGCAGTCGATGCACAGCGCCACGCCGCCGTTCATGGTGACCGCCAGGGGCTGGGCGCCGCCCATCCCGCCCAGGCCGGCGGTCAGCGTGATGGTCCCGGCCAGCGAGCCGCCGAACCGCTTGGCTGCGATCGCCGCGAACGTCTCATAAGTGCCCTGCAGGATGCCCTGGGTGCCGATGTAGATCCACGAGCCGGCCGTCATCTGGCCGAACATGGTCAGCCCCGCGGCCTCCAGCCGCCGGAACTCCGGCCAGGTGGCCCACTGCGGGACCAGGTTGGAGTTGGCGATCAGCACCCGCGGCGCCCACTCGTGGGTCCGGAACACCCCGACCGGCTTGCCGGACTGGACCAGCAGCGTCTCGTCGCCGGCCAGGTCCGTCAGCGAGGCCACGATGGCGTCGAAAGCAGCCCAGCTGCGGGCCGCCCGGCCGGAGCCGCCGTAGACGATGAGCTGGTCCGGATGCTCGGCCACCTCGGGGTCGAGGTTGTTCATCAGCATCCGCATAGCCGCTTCCTGCGGCCAGCCCTTGCAGGTCAGGGTCGTTCCGCGGGGGGCGCGGACCGGCCGGGCGCCCGGTATCCCCGCGGTCCCGGCAGTGCCGCCGGCGGCGTGCGCATCGGTCATGACCAGCTCCTCTCCGGACAGGCGTCATCGGTGCCCGTGACTGGATCATCATCCATGCCGATCGGGCCGGGCCGGCCGCCGGCCCGCCCCCGGCGGCGGCCAGCATCGCGGTGACGTCCGCGGCGCTGGGCTGGCGGGGCGCGTTCATGAGCACCTCATCGTCGAGGGCATCGGCGGCGATCTGGCCGAAGTCGGCCGCGGTGATGCCGAAGTCGGCCACCTGCCCGGTCAGGTCCAGGCCGGCCACCAGGGCGTCCACCGCCTCGATGGCAGCGCCGGCATTGGCCTCGGCGCTCCGGGCGGTGTCCCCGGCCCCGAGCGCGAACGCCACGTCGGCCAGCCGGTCGGTGCACGCGGGCCGGCTGAACGCCAGCACCTGCGGCAGGACCAGGCTGAGCGCGACGCCGTGCGCGATCCCGTACCGGCCGCCCAGCGCGTGCCCGATGGCGTGGCAGGCGCCGAGCCCGGTGGTCGCCATGGCCAGCCCGGCCAGGTGCGCGGCCAGCAGCAGCTGAGCCCGGGCCTCGGTGTCGGTGCCGTCGGCGTAGGCGCGGGGCAGGTAGCTGCCGACCATCTCGATGACCCGCAGCGACAGGCCGGCCGACCACGGGTTGGCCCGCACCGACAGGTAGGACTCCAGCGCGTGGGTCAGTGCGTCCATGCCGGTGGCCGCGGTGACGCGCGGCGGCAGGCCCGTGGTCAGCTCCGGGTCCAGGATGGCGGTGGCCGGCAGCGTGCTGGCGTGCCCGACGTAGAACTTGCGGTGCGCCACCTCGTCGGTGACCACCCCGAAGGCGTTGGTCTCCGCGCCCGTCCCGGCCGTGGTCGGCACGGCGACAATGGGCAGCGCAGCCACCGCGAACTCACTGCGGTAGTCCAGCAGCCGTCCGCGCTGCGGGTTCACCGCGGCCAGCGCGATCCCCTTGGCCGCGTCGATGGGCGAGCCGCCGCCGACGGCCACCAGCACGGGCCGGCCTGGCCCGGCCGCCTCGACCGCCGCGGCGCCGTCAGCCAGGTCCTGCGTCGTCGGGTTGGGATGCACGCCGCTGAACATGCTGACGCCGATCCCGGCGCCCTCCAGGACGGCAATGACGGCGGCCACCACCCGGGTGGTGGCCAGGGCGGCGTCGGTGACCAGGACCGCGGTCTCGCCGGCGGCCTGGACGGCAGCCGGCAGCCGGGCGACGGCGCCGGCGCCGAAGTAGGCGGCCGGGCCGGGTGCGATGACCAGTTCGCGAGCGGGGAGGACAGCGGACATCGGGCGCTCCAGGTTCAGGGCAACGTCAGCCAGACTGAAATAACTCGGGCACCGCGGCGGGCCCCGGGGCCAGTCGCAGGGCCGTCCCGGTCAGGTCCTCCAGCAGGCGGACCGGCAGCATCTCGCCGCCGCCGTCGCCGTACTGGGCGGCGTCCGGCCGGATGTCATGCACCACCAGGTCATGGCCCGCGGCCAGGATGTTTGCGCACATCGGGGCGCCCATGTGGCCCAGCCCGATGAAGCCGGCCCGCATCAGCGCACCGCCCAGCGGGCCACGGCCGCCTCGTCGATCTCGGCCCCGAGGCCGGAGCGCGGCGGCACGGCCAGGCAGCCGTCGCCGTCGATGCGGACCGGCTCGGTCAGGAAGAAGTCGCGGCGCTCCGGCGTCCAGCCCGGCGGATCGTAGGGGAACTCCACGTACGGCCCCCCTCCTACACCCGCGACCACCTGCAGGTTGGCCAGCAAGCCGAGCCCGTTAGTCCATGTATGCGGAGTGAACCAGCGATTGCGCAGCCGGGCAAGCTCTCCGATAGTCCGGGCCCGCAGCATGCCCACCGCGAGCACCACGTCGGGCTGGATCACGTCCAGCGCGTCCGCCTCCAGCGCGGCGATCAGCTCGCCGGGGGTGCGGGCCATCTCCCCGCCCGCCACCCGGACGCCGGCCTGCTCGCGCAGCAGCCGCATCCCGGCCAGGTCGCCGCCCGGCAGCGGCTCCTCCAGCCACAGCACGCCCAGGTCGGCCAGCTCGGCCGCGATCCGCCGGACGGCGGCCACGTCCAGCGCGGCGCTGACGTCCCCGGCCATCCGCCACCACTGGTTCAGGTCGACCATGATGGCCAGGTCGCCGCCGGCCGCGGCGCGGGCCGCGCGTACCGCGGCCAGCCCGCCGGCCACATCGTCGCGGCCGATCCGGATCTTCACCGCCCGGAAGCCCGCCGCCCGGGCAGCGAGCACCGCCTCGGCCCGCTGGGCCGGCGGCCGGTGCTCGCCGAAAGAGGCATAAGCCGGCAGCCGGGTGCAGGCGCCGCCGAACAAGGTGGCGACCGGCTGGCCGCACGCCTGCCCGGTGATGTCCCACAGCGCGGCCTCCAGCGGCCAGTAGCGGCCGGCGTGGAAGCTGATCGTCTCCAGGACCGCCACATGCCGGGCGATCCGCCGCGGGTCCTCGCCCAGGAACAGTCCCTCGTAGCCGGCGAAGCCGTCCATGGTGTCGCCCGATCCGTACCCGGTCAGGCCCGCGTCGGTCTCGACCCGGACCAGGGTCGCGTCAAAATGCCGCCGGGGCTCGGGGTCCCAGGCCGCCGCGAAGGGCGGGTCGAGCGGCAGCCGCATCCGGTCCAGCCGGATCGCGGTGATCTTCACCAGACCCCGCCTACCTCGCTCATGGCCGCAGGCTACTGGGGTCACAGCAGGTGCGGCGAGGGCAAATTATGGCTAATCTTTCCGCCCATGGCGCCGACCCCCGCTCGCGCCGCGGCCCGCCGGCCTCCCGGCGAGACCGCTGCTCACGGGCGTGCCGCTGGCCGGCCAAGTCGATTGCGCCCGGCCCGGCCGACACATAGGCTTCCCCGATCTGACATTTCCGCGCGGTTGAGTCCAATTACGGCGAGGGGGTCCGCGTGGTCAGTTATCTGCTGAGGCGTATTGGCCTGGGCATCCTGACGCTGTGGATCCTCAGCCTCATCGTGTTCTTTGCCGGCCAGATCCTGCCCGGTGACCCGGGCCGGGCCATCCTGGGCAACCTGGCCTCGCCGCGCGCAGTCGCCGCGCTCGATCACCAGCTCGGCGTGGACCGGCCGCTGATCACCCAGTACTGGACCTGGATCACCGGGCTGCTGCACGGCGACATGGGCATCTCCTACCAGTTCCGGTCGGCGGTCGGGCCGTTCCTGGCCTCCGCCCTGGTCAACTCGGCCAAGCTGGGCCTGCTCGCGCTGATCATCATCATCCCGCTGGGCATCGCCGGCGGAGTCGTCGCGGCCCTGTACGCCGGGCGGCCACTGGACCGGGTCATCTCGCTGACCGGGCTGTCGGCCGCGACCGTGCCCGAGTTCGTGTCCGGGATCGTGGTCATCGTCATCTTCGGCGTGCAGCTCAAGGTGCTGCCGGTCACGGCCAACGCCGGCCCCGGCGCCCCGTTCTGGACCCAGCTGAAGTTCCTGATCCTGCCCGTCATCCCGCTCGTCTTCGTACTGTTCGGGTACATCGCGCGGATGGCCAGGGCGGGCACGATCGAGGCGCTGGAATCGGACTACGCCCGCACCGCCACGCTCAAGGGACTCACCCGCGGCGTGGTGATCCGGCGGCACATCCTGCGCAACTCGCTGCTGCCGACCATCACCGTGATCGCCACGCAGACCGGCTACCTGATCGGCGGCCTGGTCGTGGTGGAGACCCTGTTCAACTACCCGGGCATCGGCCGGCTGATCTACAACGCCGCCACCAGCAAGGACTTCCCGATGCTGGAGGCGGGCGTGCTGACCATCGGGGTGGTCTACATGGTCGCCACGATCATCGCCGACATCCTGACCATCACGCTGAACCCGCGGCTGCGCACGGGGGTCATCAAATGACCGAGATCATCGCCACGCCCGGCTCCGTCCTGGTCGCGAACGCGGCGCAGCGGGAACTGCCGACCTGGCGGCTGCTGCTGCGGCGGCCGACGTTCGTCGTCGGCGCGATCATCCTGGCCTTCTGGGTCATCTGCGCGATCTTCGGCGAGACGATCGCGCCGCACAGCCCGCTGGCCCAGGAACTGCTGCTGGTCAACAAGGGACCGTCCGGAGCGAACTGGTTCGGCACTGACCAGCTCGGCCGCGACGTGCTGTCGCGGGTCATCGTCGGCGCCCGGACCATCCTGGTCGTCGCGCCGCTGGCCACGATCCTGGGCACGATCCTGGGCACCGCGCTAGGCCTGGCCATGGGCTACCTCGGCGGCGTGCTGGACATGGTGGCCGGGCGCATCGTCGAGGCGGTCCTGGCCCTGCCCGCCGTCATCGTCATCTTCCTGTTCATCGTGGCCCTCGGGTCCTCGGCGGTCACCCAGGTGATCGTCATCGGGTTCATCTTCACTCCGCTGATCGCCCGCACCGTCCGCTCGGCGGTCCAGGTCGAGAGCCAGCTGGATTACCTGCCCTCAGCCCGGCTGCTGGGCGAGGGCTCGCTCCGGGTGATGTTCGCCGAGATCCTGCCCAACGTATTCCCCACTATTCTGGTCGAGTTCACGGTAAGACTGGGCTACGCCATCTTCACCGTGGCCACGCTGGCCTTCCTGGGCTTCGGCGTGAACGTGTCCACGCCGAACTGGGGGTCCGACATCAACGCTAACTACGGGCTGATCGGCGCCGGGTACTGGTGGTCCACGCTGTTCCCCGCCCTGGCCATCGCCTCGCTGGTCGTCGCGATCAACCTGGTGGCCGACTCGATTGAGCAGGTGCTGGCCGGATGACCGAGCCGGATACCGCCACCGCGACGGCCGAGCCGCAGGCCGACGTCGCGGTCAGCGTCAGTCACCTGGATGTCAGCTACACCGTGCGCGGGCACGACCGGCTGGCGCTGCGCGATGTGTCGTTCGAGATCGGCCGCAACGAGTCCTACGGCCTGGTCGGCGAGTCCGGCTCAGGCAAGTCCACGGTGGCCCTGGCGCTGACCCGCTACCTGCCGCGCAACGGCCGGGTCAGCGGCGGCACCGTCCGGATCAACGGGCAGGACCCGCTGGCCATGAACGCGGCGGCGCTGCGCGGCCTGCGGGCCCGCACGGTGTCGATGGTGTACCAGGAGCCGGGGCGGGCACTCAACCCCTCCATCCGGGCCGGCCGCCAGGTCGCCGAGGTCTACGAGGTGGCCGGAGCCAGCCGGGACGATGCGCTGAGCCAGGCCGAGGCGATGCTGGCCAAGGTCCAGATCTCCGACCCGGGCCGGGTCATGGACCGGTACCCCCATCAGCTGTCGGGCGGGATGGCCCAGCGCGTGGTCATCGCGATGGCGCTGGCCGCCGAGCCGTCGCTGCTGATCCTGGATGAGCCGACCACGGCGCTGGATGCGACGGTCGAGGCCGAGGTGCTCGACCTGGTCGCGGGCCTGCGCACCGAGCTGAGCACCTCGGTGCTGTTCATCAGCCACAACCTGGCCGTGATCGCCAAGATGTGCGACCGGGTCGGCGTGCTGTACGCCGGCGAACTGGTCGAGGAGGGCGACGCGCAGCAGGTCTTCGAGGAGCCGCGGC
Source organism: uncultured Actinomycetota bacterium (assembly GCA_963780555.1). GTDB lineage: Bacteria > Actinomycetota > Actinomycetes > Streptosporangiales > Streptosporangiaceae > DASUBV01. The sequence continues at coordinate 4,989,831 of CAWACD010000002.1, forward strand.
ACCCCTATACCGTCGGCCTGCTGCGCTGCATCCCGCGGCTGGGCCAGCGCAAGGACCACGGCCGGCTGGACACCATCCCCGGCTTCCTGCCGCCGCCCGGCCAGAGCATGACCGGCTGCATCTTCGCGCCGCGCTGCTCGCTCGTCGAGGACCAGTGCCGTCAGGCAGCGCCGCCTGCCTTCCCCACCGGCCTTGGCCGCACCTCCCGCTGCTACCGGCATGACGTGGCGCCGGAGCTGCCCCGGTCCACCCCGGCCGACCTGCAGCTGGGACCCGGCCCGGCGCCCGACGCCGACCCGGTGATCACGCTGCGCGGGGTGTCCAAGACCTTCTCCGGCCGCGACGAGATGGTGCAGGCCCTGGCCGGCATCGACCTGGACCTGCAGCGCGGCGAGACACTCGGACTGGTGGGCGAGTCCGGCAGCGGCAAGACCACGCTGGCCCGGGTCCTGCTCGGGCTGGTGCCGCCCGACTCCGGCGGCACCGTCGAGCTGGACGGGACGCCGCTGGGACCCGAGGTGAAGTCCCGCAGCCGAGAGCAGCTGAAGTCGCTGCAGATCGTCTTCCAGAACCCGGACTCCGCGCTGAACCGCCGGCACTCGGTCCGGCGGCTGATTACCCGGCCGCTGGTCAAGCTGGCCGGCCTGTCCGGTACCGCGCTGCGGGACCGGCTGGCTGACCTGGTCGCCTCGGTCCGCATGGAGGACCGGCACCTGGTGCTCAAGCCGCGCCAGCTGTCCGGCGGCCTCAAGCAGCGGGTGGCGATCGCGCGGGCGTTCGGCGGCGGCCCGCGAATCGTGGTGTGCGACGAGCCCACCTCGGCCCTGGATGTCTCGGTTCAGGCCGCCATCCTCAACCTGCTCGCCGACTTGCAGGCCAAGGAGCAGGTGAGCTACCTGTTCATCTCCCACGACCTGGGCCTGGTGCGGTACCTGTCGGACCGGATCGCCGTGCTGTACCTGGGCCGGCTGATGGAGGTCGGGCCTGCCGAGCGGGTGTTCAGCGGGCCGCATCACCCCTATACCGAGGCGCTGCTGTCCGCGGTGCCGAGCCTGGACGGCGCGGTGCCGGAGCGGATCCGGCTGTCCGGCGAGATCCCGTCGGCAGCCAGCCCGCCCAGCGGCTGCGTGTTCCACACCCGCTGCCCGCGGCGGCTGGACACCGGCATCTGCGAGTCGACGGAGCCGCCGCTCGCCGAGGTCGAGCCCGGCCACCAGATGCGCTGCCATATCCCTATCGATCAGCTAACAAGGATGCAGGCGACCGGGTCGGCGCCGTGACAATGTCGGAACCGGCGCATAGCTTGTCCTTCCATTCGAGCCGGGCGTCTCACGGCGCCCGGTGCAGGTGTCCCGAGGAGGGCCCGGAATGACCGCAAAAGATGACCGGCTGGACCGGCTGCGCGCTGGCCAGAATGAAGTCGGCAATCACGTAATTGACGAGTTCGTGGCCGGCCTGCTGGCCCGCCGTGACTTCATCCGCCGGGCCGCGGTGGTCGGCCTGTCGGCCCCGGTGATCGGCGGGGTCCTGGCCGCCTGCGGCTCGAGCAGCCCGTCCGCCTCGACCCCGTCGGGCGGCGGAGGCGGCGGCAAGTCCGGCGCTACCATCAAGGTCGGCATCGTCACCCCCACCGGTGAGATCAACCCGGTGACCGTCGCCGACCAGGGCGGCCTGGACATGCTCGGCCAGACCGGTGAGTACCTGTGCCTGTCCGACCAGCACCTCAAGCTGCAGCCGGTGCTGGCCACCAGCTGGACCTCCAACACCAAGGCCGACGTGTGGACGTTCAAGCTCCGCCAGGGGGTCAAGTTCCACGACGGCAGCCCGATGACGGCCGACGACGTGGTCTACACCTACAAGCTGCAGACCAACCCCAAGAGCGGGTCCAACGCGCTGTCGGCACTGGGCGGCGTGCTCACGCCCAGCGGGGTCAAGAAGGTGGACGACTTCACCGTCGAGTTCCACCTCGAGGCGGCGAACGGGAACTTCCCGTACCTGACCTCCTCCGACAACTACAACCTGATCATCCTGCCCAACGGCTACGACCCGGGTAAGTGGCAGGGCTCGTTTATCGGCACCGGCCCGTTCAAGATGAAGTCCTACACGGCCAAGCAGGGCGCCAGCTTCGTCCGCAACGAGGATTACTGGGGCACCAAGGCCAAGCCGGCCGGCACCGAGTTCACCTTCTACGACACTCCGACCCCGTCGGTCCTGGCGCTGACCAGCGGCACCATCGACGTGCTGGGGCAGTTCTCGGTCAGCGGCGGCCAGCAGCTGCTGAACGGCAGTTACAACGTGATCAAGCTGAAGTCCAGCGCGCACCGCGAGCTGTCGATGCGCTGCGACCAGGCCCCGTTCACTGACCCGCGGGTGCGCCAGGCCATCGCCCTGACACTGGACCGGCCGGCCATCATCCAGGCGCTGTTCAAGGGCTTCGCCGACCTGGGCAACGACAGCCCGTTCGCGCCGGTGTTCCCCTCCACCAACACCAGCGTCCCGCAGCGGGCCAAGAACCTGGCCAAGGCCAAGTCGCTGCTGTCGGCGGCCGGCCACGGCAGCGGGTTCAAGACCCAGCTGATCGGCAACAACATGCTGGAGATCCCGCAGTACGCGCAGATCGTCGCCGAGGCGGCCAAGCAGATCGGGGTGTCGATCAACGTCAAGATCGAGTCGTCCTCGGTCTACTACGGCAAGGCCACGTTCGGGAACTCCGACTGGCTGGACGCGACGATGAGCATGGTTGACTACGGGCACCGCAGCGTCCCGAACGTGTTCCTGACCGCGCCGCTGCAGACGATCAACGCCAAGAAGGGCACCGGCTCCTGGAATGCGGCGCACTTCAACAACAGCCAGTACGACAAGCTGTCCAACCAGTACATCGCGACCGTGGACCTGACCACCCAGAAGAAGATCGCCGGGCAGATCGAGACCCTGCTGCTGGAGCAGACGCCGATCATCTTCGGTTACTTCTACAACTACCTGACCGCCACGGCGAAGAACGTGACCGGGGCGTACCCGACCGCGATCGGCCACATCTTCCTGTGGAACACGGTCAAGGGCTGAGGTGCCGCGCTGACCGGCACTGACTCAGGCAGCCTGTGGCTCCGGTTCCTGTCCGGGCCCGACATTGACAGCCTCGGGCTGACCGGGGCGGAGATCGTCGCCGCGGTGGAGAGCGCGGTCCTGGCCCACGGCCAGGGCCGCGCTCTCGCCGAGCCGCGGATGCACCTGATGCCCCCCAACGACGGCGCCGGGCATTTCAACGTGCTGCGCGGCCACCTGGGGGTCAGCGGCATCAAGGTGGTCGGCGATTTCGTCACCAACTACGAGCGGGGACTGCCCAGCGAGCTGGGCCTGCTGACGCTGTATGACCCGGCCACCGGCATCCCGCTGGCCATCATGGACGCCACGATGATCACCGCCGCCCGGACCGGGGCGATGACCGCGGTCGGCGCCCGGTACCTGGCCCGGCCCGACGCCCGGGTCCTCGGCCACGTCGGCGCCCGCGGCACCGCGTTCTGGAACATCGTCCTGCTGGACGGCATGTTCGACCTGGCCGAGATCCGGGTGACCAGCGCGCGGCCGCAGTCACGGGAGGCCTTCGCCGAGCAGCTGCGCCAGGTCACCGCCACCCCGGTCCGCGTCGCGGCCACCGCCGACGAGACGTTCGAGGGCGCCGACATCCTCGTCGAGGCGTCCCGGCTGACGCGGCCCGAGCCGCTGCTGCATACCGGGCTGGTGCGACCCGGCGCCTTCGTCGTGCCCTACGGCACGATCAGTGCCGTCGAGCTGGACCTGCTGGACGTGATGGACAAGGTCGTGGTCGATGACTGGGCGGAGTCCCGGGCAGGCCGGCTCGGAGCGCTGCGGCCGCACGTCGACAGCGGACGGCTGTCGGAGCGGTCCCTGCACGCCGAGCTGGGCCAGATCGTGGCCGGGCTGCGACCGGGCCGGGAACGACCGGACGAGCGGATCCTGCTGTGGCACCGCGGCCTGCCCATCCTGGACATCGCCGTCGGCCAGCTGATCCTGCGCCGGGCCGAGCAGGCCGCGGCCGGCACGATGCTGCGTTACCGGTAGCCGTGGCCGCGACGCACATCCTGACCGCCGCCGCCGACCTGGACCCGGCGCTCATCCTGCTGGTCGCCGCCGGCGACCAGGTCACCCTCGGGACGGAGCTGGCCCGGCAGATCGACACAAGGTGCGCCGCGGCCCGCGCGGTGCTGGCCGGCGGGCAGCCGGTGTACGGCGTCAGCACCGGGATGGGCGCGCTCAGCAGCGTGCGGCTGACCGAGGCCGAGCAGGCCGAGCATCAGGCCAACCTGATGCTCGGCCGGGCCACCGGCGGCCCGCCGTGGCTGCCGGCCGCCGATGTCCGGGCGCTGTTCGCGGTGCGGCTGGCTACCTTCCTGACCGGCGACGCCGGGGTGTCGGCCGCGCTGTGCCGCAGGCTTACCGATTTCCTGGCGGCTGGCCTGGTTCCGGCTGTCCCCGCCGAGGCTGCCGGGACCGCGGGCGAGATCGTGCCGAGTGCGCACGCGTTCGGCCCGCTGACCGGGATCGGCAGCGTCCTGGCCGCGGACGGCGCCAGCGTCCGGCCCGCCAGCGAGGCGCTGGCCGGCAGCGGGCTGGGCGCGTTCTCGCTCGGCCCCAAGGAAGGCATCGCGCTGCTGGCCGGGGTGCCCGGCGCGACCGCCCTGAGCCTGCTCGGGCACGCCGAGGCCGGCCCGGTCACGGCCATGATGGAGGCCGCCGCGGCCCTGTCGATTGCCGCCATCGGCGCCCCGGCCGACCCGTACCAGGCGGTGTGCGCCCGCGGCGATGACATCCACGCCGCGGTGCTGGCCCGGCTGCGGGCCCGGCTCGGCCAGCGGGCCGGGGCAGCCGCGGCGGGCACCGAAGGCACAGCGAGCCCGGCAGGCGCTGCGGGCCCCGAGCGCTCGGCGGGCCCGTCAGGCGCGGCGCGCGCCGCGGCCGGCCGGGAACCGCGGATGCTGCAGGCGCCGGTGTCGTTCCGGGTCGCCGGCCCGGTGCTGGCGCACCTGGTGCGGGCCGCCGCGGCCCTGGCCGCGGCGGTAAGCCGGGCGCTGGCCGGGGTCACCGACTCCCCCGCCTTTACCGGCACACAGTTCATCGGGACGGCCGGGTTCCACGGGATTGACCTGGCGGCGCACTGCGACCAGCTGACGGCGGCGGTCGCGCACGCCGCCGAGGTCAGTGCCGCGCGGACGCACCGGCATGCTCGACCCTAGGGTCACCGGCCTGCCGGCCCAGCTGGCCGCCCGGCCGGGGCCCGACGCCGGGCTGGTCGCCGTGCACAAGCGCGCGGCCGGCGAGGTGCACGCGCTGCGCCGGCGGGCCGCGGGCACCGCCGCCTTCGGCACCATCGAGACCTCCGGCGGGCAGGAGGATGTCCAGTCCTTCGCGTGGGCGGCAGCGATGAACCTGCGCGCGGCGCTGCGGCACGCCCGGCTGGCAGCAGCGTGCGAGGTGCTGACCGCCTACCAGGCCGCCACGCTGGCCGGCGGCCTGGCCGGCAGCGGCGCGGACCTGGTCACGGCCGTGGCCAGGATCGTCGAGCCGGTGACCGCCGACCGGCCGCTGGGACCCGACATCGAGCGCCTGGCCGCCGGGAGCTGGCTGGCCTGATGGCCAGGTCGGCCCCCTGCCAGGGCGCTGGGACCGGTGCATAATGGCGGTGTCGCCAGCAGCAGGCAAACAGCTGGTTAAGGAGGTCAGCGTGTCGGTGGTCACGGTCAGCTCAGGCGGGTCAGGAACGAAGAAGCAGGTGCCGCCCGCCGCGCCCGCCGCCGAGGGCGGCACCGGGCTGAAGCCCGGCTGGGGCGTCAGCCCCGAGCGGCAGCAGGCGATCGTGGACACGATGAGCCACCTGGCGCCGCTGAGCGGCCGGCTCTCCCCGGCCCAGCTGCGGGCCATTACCACGACCCTGGGTGCCCGCCGCGAGCTGTGGGCCGACCTGGTGGTGCACGACCCGGACGTGCGCTGGTACCTGCCGCTGCACCGGTCCAACTCCTGTGATGTCTGGCTGCTGGCCTGGGAGCGCGGCCAGGACACCGACTGGCACGACCACGGCGGCTCGTCCGGCTCGTTCGCGGTAGCCGAGGGCAGCCTGCTGGAGCAGTACCGGGTCCCCAGCGGCCGGCGGATGGCCCGGCGGCGGCTGGCCACCGGGGCGGCGGTCGCCTTCGGCCCCGGCCACGTGCACGATGTCGCGCACGGCGGCGAGGGGTCGGCGACCAGCATTCACGCCTACTCGCCGCCGCTGTCGGCGATGACTTACTACACCGGCACCGACTACGGGCTGATCGCCCGGGAGACCGTCGCCATCGACGGCCCGGAGGGCGCCCGCGGTCGCGGCGGCGCGGATACCGCGCTGGCGCTGGCCAACGCCTCGGCCGCCCGGCTGACCTCCGACGCGCTGCCGGACGGCGCGCCGGGCATCGACGAGCTGCTGGCCGAGGCCCGCAGCGGCCTGCACCGGCTGCGCCCGGAGGCGGCATTCGCGGCCATCACCGACGGAGCCGTGCTGGTCGACATCCGGCCGCTGGAGCAGCGGATCGTGGAGGGCGAGGTGCCGGGCGCGATCATCATCGGCCGCAACGTGCTGGAGTGGCGGATGGACCCGCGCAGCGAGGCCCGGATCCCGGCCCTGGCCCGGCCCGATGTCCGGGTCATCGTGATGTGCTCGCAGGGCTATGCATCCTCGCTGGCCGCGACCTCGCTGCGGCGCATCGGGCTGCCCGAGGTGACCGACCTGGACGGCGGGTTCCAGGCCTGGCAGGCGGCCGGCCTGCCGGTCCGGACCGCGCAGGCGCTGGGCTAGGCCGCGGCACGCCGCCGATCATGACAGCTGCGACCGACGACTCGCTTCCCGAGCACCGGCACCGCGACGTCTCCGGCGGCTGGCTGCGGCCGGCCGTGTTCGGGGCCATGGACGGCCTGGTCACCAACGTCTCGCTGATCGCCGGGGTGGAGGGCGGCGGCGGCTCGTGGCACACGGTGGTGCTGACCGGCCTGGCCGGCCTGGCCGCCGGGGCGTTCTCGATGGCCGCCGGGGAGTTCGTGTCGGTGTCCTCGCAGAACGAGCTGGTGGCCGCCGAGGTCCGCAAGGAGCGGATCGAGCTGGAGCGCAACCCGGTCGGTGAGCAGCGCGAGCTGGCCGAGGTGTTCATCCGCCGCGGCGTGGACGCCGAGCTGGCCAGCCAGGTCGCGATGCAGGTCTCCGCGCATCCCGAGGAGGCGCTGCGGGTGCACGTGCGCGAGGAGCTCGGGGTCGATCACCAGGACCTGCCCTCACCCGTGGTGGCCGGGGCAGCCTCGCTGGCGACCTTTTCCGTCGGCGCGCTGATCCCGCTGGTGCCCTACCTGGCCGGCTTCCGGTCGCTGCCCGCGGCGCTGATCCTGGCCGCCGTGGCCGCCTTCGCGGGCGGCGGGCTGGTCGCGCGGATCACCGCCCGGCCGTTCCTGCGCGGGGCACTGCGCCAGCTGCTGCTGGCGGCCGGGGCCGCCGCGCTGACGTTCGCCATCGGCACCCTGGTGGGCGTGGTCAGCGGCTGACCGCGCCCGGTCAGTGGTGGTGGCCGCCGCCGCCTCCGCCGTCGCCGCCCCCGCCGCCACCGCCGTGATGGCCGCCGCCGAAGAACCCGCCGCCATGATGACCGCCGCTGTGCCCGCCGCCGAAGAACCCGCCGCCGGGCTGCCCGTGGTGGTCATGGCCGGGCTGCCCGGCCAGCTGGTCGTTGTAGGCCTGGTAGGCCTCTTTGTAGGCTTCCTTGCCGCCCATCCTGGCCTGCATCGCCCGGGTCAGGACGAACCGGACGGTCCAGGCGGCGGCGACGATACCGCCGATGAAGATGAGGATCGCGATCGTGAAGATGCCCACCGGGCGCCTCCCCAGGGCTCAGGGGACGAGGCCAGACTGACCTCGCTCCGGCCGGCCGATCTGAGAGTCTTGCCCCGCAGCCGCCGCCCGGCGGGTTCATCGTCGCCTAGCCCGCGGCCGTTGTAAACACCGCCCGCGCTCGCGGTGAATCGGATGGCCGGGCCACGCTCAGCCGGGCTGACGGCCAGGGCGCCGGGCCGCCGTGACCGAGCTTGTTACCAGGGGTCGGGCCCCAGCGAGTCATCGGCGTGATGGCCGGGCGTAGACAGCAGCTCCAGGTCGGACTCGACCATCATCGTGACCAGCTCCTCAAAGCCGATCTTCGGCTCCCAGCCCAGCTCCTCGCGGGCCCGGGACGGGTCGGCGCACAGCCGGTCCACCTCGGCGGGCCTGATGAAGGCGGCGTCGGTCACCACGTGGTCGTGCCAGTCCAGGCCCGCGACCCGGAAGGCCAGGTCGACGAGTTCCGCCACCGAGTGGGTGACGCCGGTGCCGATGACGTAGTCGGCCGGGCTCGTCGCGGCCGAGCATCAGGTGCATGGCCCGCACGTAGTCGCCGGCGAAGCCCCAGTCCCGGCACCGCCCCGAGGTTGCCCAGCCGCAGCTGGCGCTCGAAGCCGAGCTTGATCTTGGCCACGCCCAGCGAGATCTTGCGGGTGACGAACTCGGCGCCGCGCCGGGGTGACTCGTGGTTGAACAAGATCCCCGAGACCGCGAACATCCCGTAGGACTCGCGGTAGTTCTGGGTCAGGAAGTGGCCGTAGGCCTTGCCCACCCCGTACGGGCTGCGCGGGTGGAAAGGCGTCCGCTCGGTCTGCGGTGACTCCCGTACCTGGCCGAACATCTCCGAGGACGACGCCTGGTAAAAGCGGATCTGGCCGCGGCCCGGGCTGCGCGAGGCGCTGATGCCGCTGCACACCCGGATGGCCTCCAGCACCCGCAGCACGCCCAGCCCGGTGACCTCGCCGGTCAGCTCGGCCTGCTGCCAGGACATCGGCACGTAAGAGATGGCCGCCAGGTTGTAGACCTCGTCGGGCTGCACGCGCTCGACGGCGGAGATCAGGCTGCCCTGGTCCAGCAGGTCGCCGCGGACCAGCTGGACGTCGCCCAGCAACTCGCGCAGCTGGCGGATCCGCGGGTTGGCCTGACCCCGCACCAGGCCCCACACCTCGTAGCCCTGAGCCACCAGGTGCTCGGCCAGATAAGAGCCGTCCTGCCCGGTGATCCCGGTGATCAGCGCGCGTCGGTTCAGCGGGTCCTCCGCTCCTCGGGGCGGGCCGGCGACAGCCTGCCTACGTCGCGGCAGCTTACATTTAGCCCGGTTGCGGCGACACACGCCACTTACGGCTGGGGCGCAGGGGTACGGAAGGTACTCCCTGGTAATGTTCCTCGCCTAGGGGGTCACGCGGGCGCGCCTAGGGCGGGCGGCCAGCGGCGGACAAGGAGGCGCAATCTCGCGTGAGCACCGTACCAGCCCGTAGCCGGACCGCCGCTGCCCCGGACCCGGCCGCCGGGACCGCCGTGGTGCAGGCCGAGCCGCCTGGCCCGGCGGACGGAGACCGCCCGCTGCGCGTGGCGCTGCTGTCCTACCGGAGCAAGCCGCACTGCGGCGGCCAGGGAATCTACCTCCGGCACCTGTCCCGCGAGCTGGCCGCGCTCGGCCATCAGGTCGAGGTCTTCTCCGGGCAGCCCTACCCGGAGCTGGAGCCCGGCCCGGTGCTGCGCACCGTGCCCAGCCTGGACCTGTATGCCGACGAGGACCCGTTCCGCACTCCCGGCCTGCGCGAGTACCGGGACTGGATCGACGTGCTCGAGGTCGCCACGATGTGGACCGGCGCGTTCCCCGAGCCGCTCACCTTCAGCCTGCGCGCGCTGCGCGAGCTGCGCAGCCGCCGCGCCGACTTCGACGTCGTGCACGACAACCAGGTGCTGGCCTACGGGATGCTCGGCATCCCGCGGCTGGGCCTGCCGCTGGTCACCAGCATTCACCACCCGATCAGCGTGGACCGGCGGATCGAGCTGGCCGAGGCCCGGGGCTGGTCCCGGCTGACCAAGCGCCGCTGGTACTCCTTCGTGCGGATGCAGGGCCGGGTGGCCCGCCGGGTCGGCCCGGTGCTGACCGGCTCGCAGTCCTCGCGCGACGACATCTGCCGCGACTTCGGCGTTCCCGCCAGCCAGGTGACGGTGATCCCGCTGGGCGTGGACACCCGGCTGTTCCACCCCCGGCCCGTGCCGCGGGTGCCGGGCCGGGTGGTCGCCGTGGCCAGCGCGGACTCCCCGGTCAAGGGCGTGAGCACGCTGCTGCGGGCCTTCGCCAAGGTCGATCACCGAGCAGGACGCGGAACTGACGCTGGTCGGCAGGCCGACGCCGGGCGGGCCGACGGACCGGCTCGTCCGGGAGCTGGCGCTCGGCGACCGGGTGCGGTTCGTCACCGGGATCAGCGACGAGGACCTGGCCGGGCTGCTGGCCAGCGCGGAGGTGGCCGTGGTCCCGTCGCTCTACGAGGGCTTCTCGCTGCCGGCCGTGGAGCACATGGCGTCGGGCACGCCGCTGATCGCGACCCGGACGGGCGCGCTGCCGGAGGTCACCGGGGATGCCGCGGTGCTGGTCACGCCGGGCGACGCCGGAGGAGCTCGGGAGCGCGATGCGGACCCTGCTCAGCTCGCCGGCCGAACGCGCCCGGCTGGCGGAGCTGGCCCTGCGGCGAGTCCAGGAGCGGTTCGCGTGGCCCGCCGTGGCCCGGGCCACCGTCGCGGAATACCGGCGCGCCATGACCGGCGCCGCATGCTGACCGTCGACTTCGCGCGGCTGCCGATCGGGCCGGGCAGCCGTGTCCTGGACCTGGGCTGCGGCGCGGGGCGGCACGCCTTCGAGTGTCTGCGGCGGGGCGCGCAGGTCGTCGCGCTCGACACCGACCTGGCGGAACTGCAGCAGGTCGCCGCCATGGGCGCGGCCATGCGCGAGGCCGGCGAGGCGCCGCCCGGCAGCCGGGCCGCCTGCGTGGCCGGCGACGCCACGGCCATGCCATTCCCGGACGCCAGCTTCGACGTGGTCATCGCGGCCGAGGTGCTGGAGCACATTCCGGCCGACCAGCGCGCGCTGGCCGAGATCAGCCGGGTGCTGGCGCCGGGCGGCACGGCCGCGGTTACCGTGCCGGCCTGGCTGCCGGAGCGGATCTGCTGGCGGCTGTCCGATGACTACCACAACGTGCCGGGCGGGCACGTGCGCATCTTCACCCGGCGCGAGCTGGAGACCAAGATGGCCGCCGCCGGCCTGGCCGTGGGCGGGCATCACCAGGCGCACGCGCTGCACTCGCCCTACTGGTGGCTGAAGTGCGCCGTCGGCGTGCACGACGACGGCCACCCGCTCGCGCGGGCTTATCACCGGCTGCTGGTGTGGGACATCATGAAGCAGCCGCGAGTCACCAGGCTGGCCGACCGGGCGCTGAACCCGGTGCTGGGCAAGAGCCTGGTGGTCTACTCGACCAGGCCGCGGGCGGCCGCGCCCGCCCGGCCCGGGCCGGCCGCGGCAAGCACGCGGGCCAGCGATGACAGCACCGCCACAGGCGACGGGGGAACCACCGGCCCGGCACCGCGGCTAGTCGCCGCAGCGCCGGGCCCGGCGGGCGGCGCCACGGACATCGAGGAGGCGCATGCGGGGGCATGAGCGCCCGGACGGCTGGGTGCCGGAAGTTGCCGGCATCCTGACCGCGGATCAGCTCCTCGCCACGGGCGAGAGCATTGCCGCGGCTCAGCAGCCCGACGGCGCAATCGGCTGGCCGGACGGGCACGTGGATGCCTGGAATCATGTCGAGTGCGCGATGGCGCTGTCGGCCTGCGGGCTGCGCGGGCCCGCCCGGCGCGCGTACGCGTGGCTGGCGGCGACCCAGCGGCCGGACGGCTCCTGGCCGGTCCAGACTGCTGACGGCGCCGCGGCCGACCGGGCGGCCGAGAGCAACCACGCCGTCTACCCGGCGGTCGGGGTCTGGCACGAGTTCCTGGTCACCGGCGAGGCGGCGTTCGCGGCCCGGATGTGGCCGTTAGTCCGCGCCGGGAGTGGAATTCGCGCTCGGCCTGCAGGCGCCCGGCGGCCAGATCATCTGGCGCCGCCGCGCCGACGGCACGCGCCGACGACTACGCGCTGCTGGCCGGGTGCGCCAGCATGTACCACGGGCTGCGCTGCGCCATCGCGCTGGCCGACCACCTGGGCTACGGTCAGCCCGGCTGGGAACTGGCGGCCGACCAGCTCGGCCACGCCGTCGCCTGCCACGACAGCGCCTTTGCCGACAAGAGCCGGTATGCCATGGACTGGTACTACCCGGTACTCGGCGGGCCGCTGCGCGACGCCGGGCCGCAGGCCGCCGCCGACCGCATCGCGCAGAGCTGGGGTACCTTCGTCGTGCCCGGCCTGGGCATCCGCTGTGTCAGTGACCAGCCCTGGGTGACCGGTGCGGAAACCTGCGAGCTGGCCATCGCGCTGGACAGCATCGGCGACCAGGCCCGCGCCCTGGACCTGCTCGACCAGATTCAGCACCTGCGTGATCCGGGCGGCGCTTACTGGACTGGCTGGCAGTACGTTAACCGGGCGCACTTCCCCGGCGAGCAGAGCAGCTGGACGGCGGCGGCGGTCGTGCTGGCCGCCGACGCGCTGTCCGGGGCGACGAGCGGCGCGGGCATCTTCGCCAACGCAGCCACCGGCCGGCCAGGCGCGGCCGCCGGGCCCGGTGCGGCGGGACCCGACGGAGCGGGCGGCCGGCTGGCGGCCGGCACGGCCTCCTGCGGCTGCGCCTCAGCCGATCCCGTCGCCGGCTCGCTCAAGCACCCGCAGCGACCCGGCCACCCGCACCTCGGTGAACGCGCCGGAGGCCAGCGCGCGCCGGTAGATCCGGTACGGTGCCTGCCCGCCGTCAGCCGGGTCTTCGAACACGTCGTGGATGGCCAGCGCGCCGCCGGCCGCCACCCGCGGGGCCCAGCCCTCGTAGTCGGCGACGGCGGCCGCGTCGGTGTGGCCGCCGTCGATGAACAGCATGCCCAGCGGGGCCCGCCACAGCGCGGCCACCGCCGCCGACCGGCCCACCACGGCGATCACGTGCTCCTCCAGCCCGGTCGCGGCCAGCGTCGACCGGAAGTGCGGCAGCGTGTCCAGGAGGCCGACGGCCGGGTCGACCAGCCCGGCGTCGTGATACTCCCAGCCGGGCTGGTTCTCCTCCGAGCCGCGGTGGTGGTCAACGGTGATCACCACCTGGCCGGCCAGCCGGGCAGCCGCCGCCAGGTAGATCGTCGACTTGCCGCAGTAGGTGCCGATCTCGGCGACCGGGCCGCGGCCGGCGTAGGCCGCCGCCGTCTCGAACAGCGCCAGCCCCTCGCCGGGCGGCATGAACCCGCGGGCGGCCTCGGCCGCCTTTCGCAGGTCGTCGGGAAGCTCGGGAAGCCCGGTAACGGGGCGCGGCTCAGTCGGCATGGTCGGTAGTCTGGCCGGCCGCCTTGCCGCGCGTGGCCGGGCATGCTCTACTCCCCAGCAGAGGTGATGGAGGTCCCATGCGGGTGGAAGTCGACCGCGATGTCTGCGAGGCCAACGCCGTCTGCGCGGGCCTGGTGCCCGAGGTCTTCGAGGTCGATGACGATGACGAGCTGCACATCCTGGTCACCGAGGTCCCATCGCAGCTCGCGGACGGGGTCCGGCATGCGGTCGGCTCCTGCCCGAAGATGGCCCTGCGCCTGGTTCCGTAACGGGGCGCGCCGCCCGCACCTCGCCGACGGGTCCGCCATCCGGTCCGCTCCCGTCCAAGGCGGCCCAGCACCTGATTCGTAACGGGGCACGCGGCCGGGCAGGCCGCCCCGGCCAGGCTGTGCCCGGCGCGACCCGAGGGCCGGCGGCCCGGCCGGCCGCTGGTCCGGCGACCCAGGCCGGCCCGGCGGATAAGCTGCCAAAGGCCACGCTCAGCGCGGCTCGGGAGCCGCGCTGGCGAGCCCGTTACCGAAAATCGGAGGGCAGCAGATGCGTGCAGGCCGGACCCGGCGGCGCCCGGTCACGGCGATCGCGGCCGCAGCGCTCGCGCTCGGCCTGCTGGGCTGCGCATCCGCCGGTCACCATCCTGCCGCCAGCCCGGCCGACCCGGCCGGCGGCAGCGGTGCCCCGGGCGGAACGGGGGCGCCGTCGCCGGGCCTGCCGCGGGCTGGCCTGACCCCGGCGCAGCTGGCTGCCGCCTACCACCTGGGCCCGCTGCGCGCCCGCGGCATCGACGGCGCGGGGCAGACGATCGTGATCGTGGACTCGTTCGGCTCGCCGACCATCGGGCGGGACCTGGCGGCGTTCGATACCGCCTTCCGGCTCCGGGCCCCGGCGTTCCTGCATGTCGTGGCGCCGGCCGGGCCCGTGCCGGCCTACCGGCCGACGACGCTGCGCACCGGCTGGGCATCGGAGACCACCCTGGATGTGGAGTGGGCGCACGCGATGGCCCCGGCGGCGGGCCTCGTGCTGGTGGAAACGCCGACGGCCGAGAATGAGGGCGCGACCGGCTTCCCGGACATCGTGACGGCCGAGGACTACGTGATCCGCCACCACCTGGGCCAGGTGATCAGCCAGAGCTTCGGCGCCACCGAGCAGACATTCGCGTCGGCCGCGCAGCTGCGCTCCTTCCGCGGGCCGTACCTGCTGGCCGCGCAGCCGCGGTACGCCATCACCATGCTGGCGGCCAGCGGCGACTCGGGTGCCTCCGGCGAGACCTACAACATGAAGAGCCTGTACCCGCACCGGGTCGTCGAGTGGCCGGCCTCCGATCCGCTGGTCACCGCCGTCGGCGGCACGGCCCTGTCACTGACCCCGGCCGGCGCGCGGCAGCGGCCGGACACCGTGTGGCCCGACAGCGGCGGCGGCCGCTCGGCGGTCTTCGCCCAGCCTGCCTACCAGGCCGGGGTCACCAGCATGACCCGCGGCCGCCGGGGCATCCCCGACATCTCCATGGACGGCTCGTGCACCAGCTCGGCGGCCATCTACGCCAGCTTCGCCGGCACCGGCTCCGGGCACTGGCAGACCATCTGCGGGACGAGCATGGCGACCCCGCTGTTCGCCGGGATAGTGGCGCTGGCCGACCAGGTCGCCGGGCACGGGCTCGGGAACATCAACCCGGCGCTGTACCAGATGGCGGCCGCCCGCGATCCCGGCATCGTGGACGTGCTCAGCGGCGCCAACACGGTCCGCTCGCCGCAGGACGGCGCCGTGGTGCACGGCTACCGCGCCGCACCCGGATACGACCTGGCCTCGGGTGTCGGGACCGTCAACGCGGCCGATTTCGTCCCGGAGCTGGCCCGGCTGGCCGGCCACGCCGGGGGCCAGGCCGCCGGCACCGCAACCCCCGGCACCCGCTAGCTCAGGAGGCCGAAGCCGAGGGCAGCCCCGACGCCGATCAGGATCACGCTGCCGAGCCGGGCACCGCGGCCGCCGGCCCGGCTGCCCAGCCAGGCGCCTATCTCCAGGCCGGCCAGCGACAGTGCGGCGCTCACCAGGCCGATGACCAGGGCGCCGGCCAGGATCGGCAGCCCGGCGGTACCGAGGGCGAATCCCGCGACCAGGTTGTCGAGGCTGAGCGCCAGGCCGCTGAGCAGCAGCCGCAGCCCCCGGTCAGCGGGGGCCCGGCCACCGGTGTCCGGACTCAGCAGGCCGAACAGGCCGACCGCCACCAGCAGGCCGCCGCCGATCCACCGGGTGGCCTCGCCGAGATGGCCCGCGACATGGTCGCCGATGAGCAGGCCGACCACGGGCATGCCCGCCTCGAAGGCGCCGAAGACCAGGCCGACCCGCAGCCGGACGCGCGCATCCACGCCGCCGGTGCCCAGGCTGACAGCAGCGGCGAAGTTGCCCAGGCCCAGCGATACCGCGACCAGCAGCAGCGCCACCATCAGGACAAGGTAGCGGGGCCGGCCGGGGCGCCGGCCTGGCGGCTGGTGCCGGGCCGGGCCGGGCTGCTAGCGGCCGGTGCTAGCTGATGCGGCCGTTGACGGGCTGGCCATGCCGGTACCGGGCCGGGATGCTGCCCACCACGTGTGCCAGCCGCACCCGGTCGCCGCGGTAGATGTAGCGGGTCAGCCGGATGGGCCGCTCGCTGCTGTAAGACGTCCGGTTCACCACGATCACCGGCACCCCGGTGGACAGCCCGAAGAAGTTCAGCTCCCGGGTGTCGGGCATCCGCGAGCTGATCTGGTCGACGAAGCCCGCCTGCTCATAGCCGAGCTCGGCGAGCATCTTCATCGAGCCCTGCGGGATCTTCCCGGCCTGGGCCAGCGCGGTGTCGCCGGCCAGGTCCATCGGGAAGTAGGAGTTGAGCATCAGCCAGGGCACGCCGTCCAGGTGCTGCGAGGTTCGCCGCACGATCACCGAGTCGGCGGGCGCGATCTCCAGGGCCTCGGCCACGCTCGGCGAGGCGGGCACGGTCTCGACGAGGAACCGGACCGTCTCCGGCTCACTCGGCCCGACGACCGGCAGGGCCTGGGACGCATGGTGGATGCTCGGCTGCCCCTTCACCCGGGACAGCAGCGCCGTGAACGGCCGGGTCGGGGCCTGCACGAAGGTACCCAGGCCCTGCCGGGTGACCACCAGGCCCTGGTTCGTCAGCAGCGCCAGGGCGAGCCGGACGGTGTTGCGCGAGGCGTCATACTGCCGGACCAGGTCCGGCTCACTCGGCAGCCGGTCATCCGGCGCGAGCGCGCCGCTGGAGATCTGGTTCCGCAGCTGATCAGCGATCTGCTGGTACTTCGCCTGCGCCGACACGCCCGCCTGTCCCTCCCCGCACCGCGCTTACTTCACCGCGATCTCACCATTCGGATAGGTAGATGATACCCATTCTCAACGTTTCAAACAGTCCACTCATTGGTATGAGTCCAATCGACAGTAACAGCAGATCGAATGGTAAGGGCACGGGGCCTGCCAGCGGTACCCGCCGCGCGGACGCGGCGGCACAGGAGTAACGGGGAAAGGTGAACGAACATGATCATCCTGCTGGTCATCGCCGCGATCGCGGTGAGCTTGCCGATGGCTGGCATCGTCGTGGTCAGCCTGGCCAGCCGGCGCGAGGACGCGGCACAGAGCCTGAGCAGCCGGCCCTCCGGGGCCATTCAGATCGCGGCACGGCGCGTGGTGGGGTTCCACGGGGCCGGGCTCGCACGCCGGCCGGCTCGCCGCGGGGGCAGCCGGCCCGTGCGGGACGCGGCCGGCCCGATGACCCGGACCTCGCCGGCCTGCTGGCCGGCGTCGGGTCCGAGGACCGGCGGATCGCGGCCTAGCCCGGCGGCCGGCCCGGGCCGCAGCCGCGCAGTCCGGGACGGCCGCCCGGCGGCCAGGTCAGATCCCGGGCAGCACGTCTGCACGGTGACGGCGGCACCCGCGGGTGCCGCCGTCACGGCGTGACCCGCGGGTGCCGCCGTCCCGGCGTGCGGGAGCAGGCCCGGACCGGCAGGTTAGTCTGCCGTCATGCGAGTCGCGCTCTGCCAGCTGCCGGTCAGCTCCGATCCGTCCGCCAACCTGGCCCGGGTAGCGGCGGCGGTCACCAGCGCCGCCGCCGCGGGGGCTCAGCTGGCCGTCTTTCCCGAGGGCATGCAGGCCCGGTTCTCCGCCGACCTGCGGCAGGTGGCGCAGCCGCTGGACGGCCCGTTCTGCGACGGCCTGGCGCAGGCGGCCCGGCGGGCCGGCGTGGCCATCGTGGCCGGGGTGTTCGAGCCGGATCCCGGCGGGGACCGGGTCTTCAACACGACCGTGGCGGTCGACGCCAGCGGGCGCATCACCGCCGCCTACCGGAAGATCCACCTGTTCGACGCGCTCGGCCAGCGCGAGTCCGACACCGTGGCACCCGGCCAGGAACTGGTGCTCACGGAGCTGGCCGGCCTCCGGGTCGGCTTCCTGACCTGTTACGACGTCAGGTTCCCCGAGCTCGCCCGGGCGCTGGCGGCGGCTGGCGCCGACCTGCTGGTGATCCCGGCCGCGTGGGCCGCCGGGCTGTTCAAGGAAGAGCACTGGGTGACCCTGGTCCGGGCCCGGGCGATCGAGAACACCATCTGGGTGGCAGCGGCCGGGCAGGTACCCGACCCCGCTGAGCGGCCCACGTCCGCGCCGACCGGGATCGGGCGCAGCATGCTGGTGGACCCGATGGGCGCAGTGCGGCTCGATCTCGGCTCCGCTGAGCGGGTGGCGACCGGGGACGTCGACCCGGCCATGACAGCGCAGGTGCGGTCGGTCCTGCCGTGCCTGGCCAACCGGCGCGACGACATCTTCGCGCGCGCAGCGGTACCCGCCCCCTAGCGTTCCGGCAGGCTCAGCCCGCCCGGCGGCGGGGCAGGGCAGCCCGCGGCGCCGCGCGGGCGGCGATCCCGCGCGCCGTGCGCACGGCCCGGGCAGCCCGGCGCAGCGCGTCGAGTTCCTCCTCGGTCGCCAGCTCGGCAAACCGGCGCAGGGTCACCGGGCGGTCGCCGCCGGAGCGCAGCGCCTCGGCCATCAGCCGCGCGTCGTGTTCCTCGCGCGCCTCAGCCGGCCAGTACCGCCAGGCGCGGCCCTGCTTCTCGCGCCGCAGCACGCCCTTGCCGTGCAGGATGGTCATGACCGTCATCACCGTGGTGTAGGCCACGGGCCGCGGATAGCACAGCCGCTCGCGCACCTCCCGCACCAGGCACGGCTGGTCGCGAGCCCACACGACCTCCATGACCGCGCTCTCCAGCCGGCCGAACTCCTGCATGTGGCAGCCACCTCCGGCCTCAGCTAAACACGGCGCCGCAGCGGGCGGCGCCGGCCAGCGGCGGCCCCGGTGCAGGAATGCTGTACTGGGTCAGGGGATTACCCGCCCGCTGCCTCGCGGCCCGCTGCCTCGCCGCAGGCTGCCTCGCCGCTGGCTGGTCCGCTGCCCGCGGGAACGCCGGCCGCCGCGGCCGGCGGGCCGCCGGCCGGCCGCCGCGTCCCGGCCCGGTGGCGGCGCACCGCCCAGGCCGCCGCGACCGTGACCACCAGGGCCGCCACGACGATGGCCAGGCCCGTGCCGACCCGGCGCTCGACAACTGTGTAGGCCGACCCGGCCAGGTAGCCCAGCAGGCAGTAGCCGACGCCCCAGATGACGCCTCCGACCAGGTTGTAGATCAGGAACGACCGGTACTGGACCTGCGCCGCGCCGGCGACGGCCGGCATCAGCGCCCGGACGATGGCCACGAACCGCCCGGCCAGCACGCCCAGGCCGCCCCGCTCGCGCAGCACCGACCGCGCCTTGTCCACGCCGCCGGGGATGCGGCTCAGCAGCCGGACCTGCCACAGCCGCTCCCCCATCCGGCGGCCGATCTCGTAGCCCACCAGCGGGCCGGCCACGGCGGTGACGACTACCACGGCGATCAGCAGCCCGATCGACACCTGGCCGCGGCTGGCCAGGACCCCGGCCAGCACGACGGCCGCCTCGCCGGGCAGGAAGAATCCGAGGAAGATCGCGGTCTCGCCGAACACCAGGGCGGCCACCAGCCCGTAGGCCAGGGCGCCGCTGAGGTGGGTGAGCCCGTTCACCAGAGAACTCACTGGCCGTCCTTTCCCGGGGGTACTGCAGGCTCTCACGATTGACGCAGCCGGGCGGGCACCCCCTTGCGCGGTCCGACCGGGATCTAGTAGGACATCTTGCGTCGCCCGACAATGATCCGGGAAGGGGGCGAGGATGCCCGCCGCCTCGCAGCCATTCCCGGCCGTCGCCACGACCGGCGGATTCCTGCGCCAGCAGGCGTCGTTCGCGAGCCGGATCACCCGGGACGGCTCCAGCGGCTTCCCGGCTGAGCCGGGCCGGTATCAGCTGTATGCCTCGCTGGCCGATCCCTGGTCGCACCGCGCGCTGATCGTGCGCCGGCTGCTGGGCCTGGAGCGGGTCATCGGGCTGACGCTCACCGACCCGATCCCCGGCGAGCGGGGCTGGCGCTTCCCGGATTCCAGCGGCGGCCGCGACCCGGTCACCGGGGCGAGCTGGCTGGCCGAGCTGTACCTGGCCACCGATCCGGCCTACGCCGGCCGCTGCACCGTCCCGCTGATCTGGGACCTCCGCGCGCAGCGCATCGTCACCAACGACTTCCCGCAGATCACGGTCATGCTGGAGACCGAGTTCACGGACTATCACCGCCCTGGCGCGCCCGACCTGTACCCGCCCGCGCTGCGCCGCGAGATCGACGCGGTCGGCGCGCTCATCCATCACACGGTCAACAGCGGCGTGTACAAGGCGGGCCTGGCCACCTCGCAGGCCGCCTACGAGGAAGCTTTCGACGCCCTGTTCACCACGCTGGACGCGCTGGAGGAACGGCTGGGCCGGCGCCGCTTCCTGCTCGGCGGCCAGGTCTGCGAGGCCGACGTCCGGCTGTTCCCCACCCTGGCCCGGTTCGACGCCGTCTACTACGTGCACTTCAAGTGCAACCTGCACCGGCTGGCCGACTACCAGCACCTGTGGGCCTACGCCCGGGACCTGTACCAGCGGCCGGGATTCGGCGACACCACCGACTTCGGCCAGATCAAGCGCCACTACTACCAGACTCAGGACTGGATCAACCCCTCGCGGATAGTCCCCAAGGGCCCCTACGTGAGCTGGCTGGAACCACACGGCCGGGACCGGCTGCCCGCGTAAGCTGTCCTGCGTCCCGCTCCGGGGTCTGCGCAGGGTCGTGCCCTGCGGGCGCCGGGTAGCCTTACACATCGGGGCCAATGACAGCGAATCCAGCTTCGGAAGAGGGCGATGTCCGCCGTGTCTTCTGAGTCTCCGCGTGCATCCGCGGACCTCAACGCGCAGGTAGCCGACCGTACCCAGGCTCGAGGGCCGGGCCGCCAGAACGGCTCAGCCGGAACCGACGGCAGCCCCGGCGCCGCCGGAACCGATTTCGGGCCTAATCAGTGGCTGGTGGACGAGCTGTATCAGCGCTACCAGGCTGACCCCAGCTCGGTGGACCGCGCATGGTGGAACTTCTTCGCTGACTATCACCCGCAGCCGGGTGACCTGGCCGCCGCGACGACCGCTGCCGCCGCACCCGCGACGGCGCCCGCGCCTGCCCCGCCGGCCCGGCCTGCTGCGCCGGTCCCGCCAGCCGTGCCGGCCGCCCCGGCCAGCGGCCCGGACGCTGCGCTCGCGCCCGCTCCGGCACCTGGCGCAGCGCCGGCGCCGGCCCGGCCTGCCGCGCCCGCTGCCCCTGCGGCTCCCCCGGCTCCCGCGGCTCCCGCCGGGGATCAGGTGCGCCTGCGCGGCGCGGCCGCCCGGACGGCCGCCAACATGGCCGCCAGCCTCGTCGTGCCGACCGCTACCAGCGTGCGCGCGGTCCCCGCCAAGCTGCTGGTCGACAACCGCATCGTGATCAACAACCACCTGGCCCGCGGCCGGGGCGGCAAGGTCTCGTTCACCCACCTGATCGGCTATGCCGTCGTCCGCGCGCTGGCCGCGGTCCCGGAGATGAACGACTCCTACACCGAGGTCGACGGCAAGCCGGTGCTGATCCAGCCCGGCGAGATCAACCTGGGCCTGGCCATCGACATCGCCAAGCCCGACGGGTCACGCCAGCTCCTGGTGCCGAGCATCAAGGCCGCTCAGCACATGGACTTCCGCCAGTTCTGGATCGCCTACGAGGACATCGTCCGCAAGGCCCGCACCGGCAAGCTCACGGTGGCGGACTTCGCCGGGACCACGATCAGCCTGACCAACCCCGGCACGATCGGCACCGAGCACTCAGTGCCGCGCCTGATGCAGGGCCAGGGGTGCATCGTCGGCGTCGGCGCGATGGAGTACCCGGCGGCCTACCAGGGCGCCTCGGACGAGTCGCTGGCCCGGATGGCGATCAGCAAGACCGTGACGCTGACCTCGACCTATGACCACCGGATCATCCAGGGCGCTCAGTCCGGGGAGTTCCTGCGGGCCATCCACCACCTGCTGCTCGGCGACGACGGCTTCTACGAGGAGATCTTCGAGGCGCTCCGGATCCCGTATGAGCCGGTCCGCTGGGAGCGCGACATCCAGGCCGGCCACGAGGACGACGTCACCAAGGGCGCCCGGGTCCAGGAGCTGATCCACGCCTACCGGGTCCGCGGCCACCTGATGGCCGACACTGACCCGCTGGAGTACCGCCAGCGCAAGCACCCCGACCTGGACATCAACCAGCACCGCCTGACCCTGTGGGACCTCGAGCGGGAATTCGCCACCGGGGGCTTCGGCGGCGAGCCGCGGATGCAGCTGCGCAAGATCCTGGGGGTACTGCGGGACTCCTACTGCCGCACCGTCGGCGTGGAGTACATGCATATCCAGAACCCGCAGGAGCGGGCCTGGATCCAGGACCGGGTGGAGCGGCCGCACGGCCGGCCGGACAAGGACGAGCAGCTGCGCATCCTGTCCCGGCTGAACGTGGCCGAGGCGTTCGAGATGTTCCTGCAGACCAAGTTCGTCGGCCAGCGCCGGTTCTCGCTGGAGGGCGCCGAGTCGCTGATCCCGCTGCTGGACGCCGTGCTCACCGAGGCGGCCCACGGCCAGCTGCATGAGTCCGTCCTCGGGATGGCTCACCGGGGGCGGCTCAACGTGCTGGCCAACATCGTGGGCAAGTCCTACGGCCAGATCTTCAACGAGTTTGAGGGCAACCTGGACCCGGGCACCACGCACGGCTCCGGCGACGTGAAGTACCACCTGGGTGCCGAGGGCACCTACCGGGTGGATGACGGCACGGCCATCCGCACCTCGCTGGTCGCCAACCCCAGCCACCTGGAGGCTGTCGACCCGGTCACCGAGGGGGTCGTCCGGGCCAAGCAGGACGTGCTCGACATGGGCGACGAGGACGGCTACACCGTCCTGCCGATCCTCATCCACGGGGACGCCGCCTTCGCCGGGCAGGGCGTGGTGGCCGAGACCCTGGAACTGTCCCAGCTGCGCGGCTACCGCACTGGCGGCACGGTGCACATCGTGGTCAACAATCAGGTGGGCTTCACCACCGCGCCGGAGTCCTCGCGGTCCAGCGTCTACTCCACCGACGTGGCCCGGGCGATCCAGGCGCCGATCTTCCACGTCAACGGCGATGACCCCGAGGCCGTGGTCCGGGTCGGCCGGCTGGCCTTCGCCTACCGGCAGGCGTTCGCCAAGGACGTTGTGATCGACATGATCTGCTACCGGCGGCGCGGCCACAACGAGACCGACAACCCGTCGTTCACCCAGCCGCTCATGTACGACCTCATCGACGCCAAGCGCTCGACGCGCAAGATCTACACCGAGTCGCTGATCGGCCGCGGTGACATCACGCTGGAGGAGGCCGAGCAGGCGCTGCGCGACTACCAGCGCGAGCTGGAGCGCGCCTTCACCGAGACCAAGGACTCACTGGGCAGGCCGCCGGAGCCCGGCGCCGTGGCCCGGCCGGTGACCGGCGAGGCGCCCGCCGACCACAGCGCGGTGCCGACGAACATCTCGGCCGAGACCGTCAAGGCGATCATCGCCACCCAGCTCAACATGCCCGACGGGTTCACCCCGCACCCGCGGCTGCTGCCCCAGCTGCAGCGCCGCGCGGCCATGGTGGAGCAGGACCAGGTCGACTGGGCCACCGGCGAGCTGCTGGCCTTCGGCTCGGTACTGATCGACGGCCACGCGGTCCGGCTGATCGGCCAGGACTCCCGGCGCGGCACATTCGGCCAGCGGCACGCTGTGCTGGTGGACCGGCACACCGGCGAGGAGTACACGCCGCTGCGCCAGTTCAACGGGCCGAGCGCGAAGTTCCTCGCCTACGACTCGCTGCTGTCGGAGTACGCGGCGGTCGGCTTCGAGTACGGCTACTCGGTGGCCCGGCCCGACGCGCTGGTGTGCTGGGAAGCGCAGTTCGGCGACTTCATCAACGGCGCGCAGACGATCGTGGATGAGTTCATCAGCTCCGGAGAGCAGAAGTGGGGCCAGCGCTCCGGTGTCGTGCTGATGCTCCCGCACGGCTATGAGGGCCAGGGCCCGGACCACTCCTCCGCCCGGATCGAGCGCTTCCTGTCGCTGTGCGCGCAGGACAACATGACCGTCGCCGTGCCGAGCACGCCGGCCAGCTACTTCCATCTGCTGCGCTGGCAGGCGCTGTCGGAGCGGATCAAGCCGCTGATCGTGTTCACGCCCAAGTCGCTGCTGCGGCTGAAGGCCGCGACCTCCGCGGCGGCGGACTTCACCACCGGCTCGTTCCAGCCGGTGCTGCCGGACCCGGCATTCTCCGGTCCCGGCCCGGCGGGCGGGCAGCTGGATCCCGCCGCTGTGCGGCGCGTGCTGCTGTGCACCGGCAAGGTCTACTACGACCTGGCCGAGCAGCGGCGGGCCGCCGGGCCGGACGATGTCGCCGTGCTCCGGGTCGAGCGGCTCTACCCGCTGCCGGCCGCCGAGATCACCGCCGAGCTGGCGCGGTTCCCGGCCGCCGCGGAGATCACCTGGGTCCAGGAGGAGCCCGCCAACATGGGCGCCTGGCCGTACATGGGCCTGCGGCTGCCCGGCATCGTCGGGCGGCCCGTCCGCCTGATCTCCCTGCCGGCCAGCTCGGCTCCGGCGGCAGGCTCGGCCAAGGCCCACGCGGCCGATCACGCCGGGCTCGTGCAGGCCGCCCTGCAGCTGGAGGGGTAGCGGTGTACTTCACCGACCGCGGCATCGAGGAGCTCACCGAGCGCCGCGGGGCCGAGGAGGTGTCGCTGTCCTGGCTGGCCGAGCGGCTGCGCGAGTTCATCGACGAGCACCCGGATGCCGAGGGGCACGTGGACCGGCTGGCCAGCTGGCTCGCCCGGCTCGACGACGACGAGGACACCGAGTAAAAGTAAGCACTAGCCGGGTATGAGGAGCATCGCCCGGCGGCGAGTAGGCTGATGTCATCGCGACCAAACACGATACATCTTGACTTTTGGCAAACGCGACATAACGTATCTGGGGGGCGTCGTGCGACGACGCACCCGTGCGGGGAAAGGAGCGCGATGTCCTGGTCAGCTGGCACTCGCGAGTCCCGCCCTGCGCCGCGGCAAGGCAGGACAGGTGATGCACGGTGAGCCCTATCTTCCGGCACGGCAGGCTCCGGCTCTACCTGCTCAAGCTGCTCGATGAGGCACCCCGGCACGGGTATGAGGTCATCCGGCTGCTGCAGGACCGGTTCATGGGCGTGTACTCGCCCTCACCTGGCACCATCTACCCGCGGCTGGCCCGGCTCGAGGAAGACGGCCTGGTCACGCACGACGAGGTCGACGGCCGGAAGGTCTACCGGATCACCGAGAAGGGCCGCGACGAGATCCGGGCCCGCCTGGACGACCTGGCCGAACTCGAGGAGGAGCTGACCGAGTCGGTCCGCGATATCGCCCGCGAGGTCACTGAGGACGTCCGGGACACCGTGCGCAGCCTGCGCGAGGAAATTACCTGGGCGGCCCGCGACGTCCGGCGGGAAACCCGGGACGGGCGCGAGGCGCGGCCGGGCCGGGACCAGGCCGACCGGACGACCGGCGACCAGACGCCGGATACGGAGCCCAGCGCCGCCCGCGACCCCGGCCTGCCGGACGGGTCCGGGACGGCCGCGGCGCCGCCCCGGAGCGACGGCGACAGTGCGGCCGGCGCGGACGAGCCCGCCGGCCGCCAGGGCCAGGGGCAGTCCGAGGACGCCCGGCGGATCCGCGACGAGGCCCGGCAGGCCCGCGAGGACATCCGGGACTCATTCCGGTCCCAGCGCCGCGGCGGGCACCAGGACCGCGGCAGCCGCCAGAGCGGTGGTCGCCAGGACTGGGGCAGCTGGGCCGACCGGGCGGCATCCTGGCAGGCGCGCGGCGACCGCCGGGCGGGCGGACCCGGCTGGGGGCGCTGGCAGGACTGGGGCGGCATGCCCGGCGGCCTCGAGGGACTGGCCTCCGACTTTGCCCGTGACCTCAGCTCGGCGGCCGGGCACGCCGGGGACATCGGCGAGGGTGCGCTCGGAGACCTGCGCGACATCCTGGCCGACACGCTGGCCCGCATCCGCGATGAGGTCTTCACCAGCCCGCGGGACCGCGCCGACGACGACGACAGCCGCGCGGCGGACCGGGCCGCCGACGACGCCCGGGCCGCCGACGGTGACGATGAGGCAGGCCCGGCCGCGGAACCCCGCGACGCGGGCCCCGGCGACTCCGGCGCTGACGGCCCGGGCGGCGACTCCAGCGCGGGATCCGGCGAGGACCGCCCTACGGCGTGAACACGATCTTCCCGAAGACCTCGCCGTCGATCATGGCGGCGAACCCGTCCCGGGCCTGCGCGAGCGGGAGGACACGGTCAATGACCGGCCGGGTACCGGTCTGCTCAAGGAAGGTCAGCAGCCGGGCCAGCTGATCGCGGCTGCCCATCGTTGAGCCGACCACCGAGAGCTGCAGGAAGAACACCCGGCTCAGCTCCGCCGGCGGCACCTGGCCGCTGGTCGCGCCCGAGACCACGATGGTGCCGCCGGGCGCGCAGGGCCCGCAGGGAGTGCGCCCAGGTTGCCTCGCCGACCGTCTCCATCACGGCGTCGACGCGCTCGGGCAGCCGGGCGCCCGACTCGAAGGCCTGGTCGGCACCCAGCTCGAGGGCCCGGGCTCGGCGGGCCTCCTCCGGCTCGTCACCCACACCCGGAACCCGGCCGCGCGGCCGAGCAGGATCAGCGCCGTGGCCACTCCCCCGCCGGCGCCCTGGACCAGGACCGTCGCTCCGGGCTGCAAGCCCGGCCCGGTCGAACAGCATCCGGTAGGCGGTCAGGTAGGCCGTGGGCAGGCAGGCGGCCTGCTCGAAGGTCAGCGCGGCAGGCTTGGGCACCAGGTTGCGCCGCGGCACGGCCACCCGCTCGGCGAAGGTGCCGTCATACCGCTCCGACAGCAGCGACCGGCGCGGGTCGAGCGTCTCATCGCCGCCGGTGCCGGCCGGGTCGCCGATCACGGCGTGCACGACTACCTCACGGCCGTCAGCGTCCACCCCGGCCGCGTCGCAGCCGAGGATCATCGGCAGCCGGTCCGCCGGCAGGCCGACGCCGCGCAGCGACCAGACGTCGTGGTGGTTGAGCGCGGCCGCCTTCACCGTCACCGTGGTCCACCCGTCGGGCGGCGCGGGCTCGGCATGCTCGCCCAGGTCCAGTCCGGCCAGCGGATCACCGGCGTCCAGGCGCGCGGCAGTGACTGCGAACATGGTGTGGACCTTAGCGCGCCAGCCGAACTGACAAGTTGACCGGGGCCGCCTCACAGGCGGCTGACCCGTCACCTCGCCGGAAACACAGCCCGGCCGAACCCCGGTCCCGCAGCAGCCCGCTGTGCGATAATCACGGCGGGAAGCGGCCATCTGAACTCCCCCGGCAGGTAAGGACCGGAGTGAATCTCACGTCCTATGCCGAGCTCGCGGTTCGCCTCGTGAACACGGCCTTCCATTCCGGCGACGATCCCGACCCGCTCGGTGACACGGTGCTTTTGGCGTGCTCGTGGCCGACCACCCCTATCTCGCCCGCGCGGTGACGCCCTCCGACCTGGACGCGCTGCGCGGCTCTGCGCGCCGAGCTGACCGCGGTCTTCACCGCCGCCGCGACCGGCCGCGGCCGCGAGGCCGCCAGCGCGCTCAACGCGATCCTGGTGCGCTGCCCGGTCCAGCCCGAGCTCGTCAGCACGACGACCAGCACTGGCACGTCCACCTGGCCGACGCGGGGTCGGCCGCCGACCGGTACGCGGCCGGCGCGGTCATCGGCCTGGCGCTGACCGTCTCCCAGTTCGGCCTGGCCCGCCTGGGTATCTGCTCGATCGCATCGTGCCAGCGGGTCTTCATCGACTCCAGCCCGAACCGGTCCCGCCGGTACTGCACCGAGCACGGCGCGGCGCGGGCAAACGTCACGACGATCCGTGCGCAGTCGGGCGCCGGCGGTCCGGCGCGTACCGCTACCGCGGCCGAGCTGACGAACCGGGCCGATTTTGCCGCCGTTATCTGGCAGTTACGTGAACGTCAGGCCCGCAGCGAGAATCACTGCGAACGTTCCCTGGTAACTGGGCGGCAATCCCCTGACCTGCGGCTAAGCTGCGCGAAGCGACGGCTCGGACCTTGATCCGTAATCACGGTCCGGTGATCCGCGTTACCGAAATGACGCCAAGTGACTTCTTCTCATCGCACGAGCTGGATCATTACCATGAGCCCTACTCATCGGCCGTATGGCCCACGTATGCGGACCCGAAAGAAGGTTCGACCATGGCAGCAGAGTCTGTAGCGACTCGCTACCAGACCGGCTGACGTCGGCCTCAAACGAGAGATGGGGCTGATCGGCGCCATCTGGTCGTCCGAGACGTCGCATCATCGGCTCCGGCTGGCTGTTCGGCTCGCTGTTCGCGGCCGCGGCGGTCGGGACGGCCGCCCTGCTCATCCTGGGTCGTCGCCGGAATCATCGTCATCATCCTGGCGCTGGTGCACGCCGAACTCGGCGGCATGTACCCGGTCTCGGGCGGCACGGCGCGGTTCCCGCACTTCGCTTTCGGCAGCGTGGCGGGCATCGGGTTCGGCTTCTTCTCGTGGCTGCAGGCGGTCACGTCGCGCCGATCGAGTGCTTCGCGTTGATGCAGTACGCGGCAGTACTGGTTCACGGGCACGGCATCAACATCTACAACCCGACGACGAAGGTCACCACCGGGCTGGGCTTCGTGTTGACGATCATCCTGATGGCCATCTTCACGGCGATCAACTTCCTGGCCATGCGCCTGTTCGCCGGGTGAACAGCGCCATCACGTGTGGAAGGTGGCGATCCCGATCCTGGCCATCATCGTGCTGCTGTTCACCAGTTCCAGCCCGGCCAACTTCGGCGCCGGGCGGCGGCTTCATGCCGGACGGGCTCAAGGCGTCTTCCGCGCGCATGCCCACGGCCGGCATCGTCTTCGCCTACTCTCGGCTTCGAGCAGGCCGACCAGCTGGCGGGCGAGATCAAGAACCCGCAGCAGAACCTGCCCCGGGCGATCATCATCGCGGTCGCTCATCGGCCACGCTGATCTACATCCTGCTGCAGGTCGTGTTCATCGGCGCGCTGCCCGCCTGAACATCGGCTGGCTGCCACGGGCTCCAGCGGCATCACCAACCCGATCGTCGTCAGGGCCGTTCGCCGGCGGTCGCGGGCCTGGTCGGGTTCGCCTGGCTGGCCAACCTCCTGCGGGTCGACGCGTTCATCTCGCCGTTCGGCACCGGCCTGATGTACCAGACCGTCAACCTCGCGGGTCGGCTACGGCCTGGCCCGGAACCGCTACTACCCGCAGATCTTCCGCTAGACCGACAAGAACGGCGTGCCGTGGTTCAGCCTGATCTTCGGCGTTCCTGCTCGGCCTGCTGTTCCTGCTGCCGTTCCCGAGCTGGCAGTCGCTGGTCGGCCTGGTCACCGCGGCGTCAGCGTGCTGATGTACGCGGGCGCGCCGCTGGCCTGGGCGCGTTCCGCGGCCAGGTGCCCGACGCGCCGCGGCCGTACCGGATGCCGGGCGCCGTCCGTGCTGGCCCCGCTGGCGTTCATCTTCGCCGACGTGATCATCTACTGGTCTCGGGCTTCGAGGCGATCTGGAAGCTCGGCATCTGCCTGGTCATCGGCTACGTGATGATCGGCATCGTGGATGGCGTTCGACAAGGAGCGGCCGCCGCTGGACTGGAAGTCGGCGCAGTGGCTGCCGGTGTTCCTGATCGGCATGGGCATCATCTCCTGGCAGGGCCAGCTACTGCGGTCCGGCGCCGTCGAAGCCGGGCGCCCGCTCAGCGCACGAACAACATCCCGTTCTGGTGGGACATGGTGATCGTCGCGGTGTTCAGCCCTGGTGATCTACTTCTGGGCGCAGGCCGTCCGAGCTGCCCGCGGCCGAGATGCTGAAGCTGGTCGAGCGGCAGGCAGTCCGGCGATGAGGCGCGGGCGAGCAGGACGTCACGCCTAGCCGGCCAGCTCGCCTAGGCACCCGCTGCACGGGACGCGGCACTGCGCCGGTCGCCACGAGTCATGCCACCGGGTCTACCACGCGGTCACCGCGGCTGTTTCAGCGCCGGGCCGCGGCGGTAGCGCAGCAGGACCCGGCCGCTGATCTGCCTCGGGCGGCACCGCGCCGAACGTGCCGGCTGTCCACGGCGCTGGCGTCGCGGTTGTCCGATTCCAGCCACCAGCCGCCGCCATCCCGCCGCACGGCCCGCTTGACCAGCAGGAAGCCGGCCCGGCCCGGATGGCGGGCGATGACGATCTGGCCTGGCCGGACCCGCGGCGGCCGGCCAGGCCGCAGGCCGCGCCAGACCAGCAGCCAGTCGCCCGGCTGCAGGGCTGGCTCCATCGACCGCTCCGCGACCGCATACCCGCCACAGCGGCCAGTGCATGCATCCCTCCCCGATGGGCAGTCCCAGCGCAAGTTGTACTGTCAGAATCGCCGAATCAATGATCGGACATGAGAGAAGGAGATCAATGAGGTTGCTCGCACGTCTCCTGGAGCCGCGCACGACGGCGCACGCTCACTGTGACCTCCCCTGCGGTGTCTACGACCCCGCTCAGGCGCGGATCGAGGCCGAGTCGGTCAAGGCCATCTGCGAGAAGTACCAGGGCAACACCGACCCCGAGTTCCGCGCCCGGGCCATCGGCATCAAGGAGGAGCGCTCGGACCTGGTCAAGCATCACCTGTGGGTGCTGTGGACCGACTACTTCAAGCCGCCGCACTTTGAGAAGTACCCGCAGCTCAACCAGCTGTTCAACGAGGCAACCAAGCTCGCGGGCGCCGGCGGCACCAAGGGCAGCACGGACCCGGCCAAGGCCGACGAGCTGCTCGGCAAGATCGAGGAGATCAGCAAGATCTTCTGGGAGACCAAGCAGGCCTGACTGGCCACCTCCGGGCCCGGCGCGCCGGGCCCGGCCTGACCAGCCAGGCGGCCCGCGCCTGCGGCGTCCGGGCCGGGGCAGCCGCCGCGGGGGCGGCGCGCGCTGGTTGCACGCGCTCACCGCGTGCCGCGTCGGATGCAGTCGCGTCGTCACTGTAGGTTGCAGACAGGAGCCGGCACCTGCGCCCCGCAGGCATCGCGTCCGGTGGCGCAGGAGGGCTGACGTGACCGAGAAGACGACCACAGCAGCGGCGATGGCAGCAACGGCGGGACCGGCGACGGCACCGCGGGACCAGGTGACGGTGCGGATGCCCGCTGAGGGGGCCTACCTGTCGGTGCTGCGCACGGCTACCGCCGGGCTGGCCGCTCGCCTCGACTTCACCCTGGACGAGATCGAGGACCTGCGGATCGCCGTCGACGAGGCCTGCGCGATGCTGCTCCACCAGGCCATTCCCGGCAGCGCCCTGGAGTGCAGTTTCGCGCTCGGGCCGCGACATGATGACGATCTCGGTCTCGGTGCCGAGCCTGACGCCGCAGCCGCCGGCCAGCGACACCTTCGCCTGGACGGTGCTGACCGCGCTGGCGGGCAGCGTGGACGCGTTCGCGGGGCCGGGCGACCAGCTCACGATTGTCATGCGCAAGAGCCGCCGGGCATCGGGGTCAGCGTGACGGGGGAGACAGAGATCGCTTTGACCGAGGAGTTCGACGCCATGGCAGCCGCGATGCCGGAAGGCCTGGCGGCAGCTGGCGAGCCGGACAGCCCGGACCTGGGCCCCGCGGGCCTGGGCGGCCCCGGGCTGGACGGCGCCGGGCTGGACAAGGCCGCGGTGGAGCGAGCTGACCTCGACGGAGCCGATCTGGATAGTGCCGCCCTCGAGCGCCCCGACCTGGAGAGCCCCGACCTGGACGGCGCCGATCTCGAGAGCGCCGATCTGGACGCCGCCGACCTGGACGGTGCCGAGGTCAGCCAGAGCGACCCCGGCAGCAGCCCTGGCAGCGCCGACGCGGTCAAGCCGGACACCGAGTCCCCGCGGATCCAGCACGGGACCAGGGAGCGCAGTCACGCCCGGGCGCTGTTCGAGCGGCTGTCCGCGCTGCCCGCCGGACGACGAGGAGCGGCTGCGGATCCGCGGCGAGCTGGTGGAGCTGCACCTGCCGCTGGTGGAGTACCTCGCCCGCCGGTTCCGCAACCGCGGCGAGTGGCTGGATGACCTGACCCAGGTCGCCACCATCGGCCTGATCAAGTCAATCGACCGGTTCGACCTGGAGCGCGGCGTGGAGTTCTCCACCTACGCCACGCCGACCATTGTCGGCGAGATCAAGCGCCATTTCCGCGACAAGGGCTGGGCGGTCCGCGTGCCGCGCCGCCTGCAGGAGCTGAAGCTGGCGCTGACCAAGGCCATCGGCGACCTGGCCCAGCGGCTCGGCCGCGCGCCGACCGTCGCCGAGCTGGCCGCTCACCTGCAGATGAGCGAGGAAGACGTCCTGGAGGGCCTGGAGTCGGCCAACGCCTACTCCACCGTGTCCCTGGACGCGCCGGACTCCGGCGACGAGGACGCGCCCGCGGTCGCCGAGTCGCTGGGCATGGTCGACGACGCCCTGGAGGGCGTGGAGTACCGGGAGTCGCTCAAGCCGCTGCTGGAGCGCCTGCCCCCGCGGGAGAAGCGGATCCTGCTGCTGCGGTTCTTCGGCAACATGACCCAGTCCCAGATCGCCACCGAGCTTGGCATCTCCCAGATGCACGTGTCCCGGCTGCTGGCCAAGACCCTGGCCCAGCTGCGCGAGGGCCTGACCACCGACGAGTAGCGGCGGCCGGCGGGGCGGCGCCCGCCCTACGGCCGGCGGTGCCGGTCGGCCGGCTGGGGCAGCCCGGCGGTCAGCGCGCGGGTGCTCGGCGGCGACAGCAGGACCACGACCCCGGTAACGCCCAGCAGCACGGCCGGGATACCCCAGCCGTACCGGCCGCCCTGCAGCAGGTAGCTGCCGACGATGCCGGTGAAAAGCTGGGTCAGCAGGGCCGGCGTCCTGGTCCACCGCCGGGCGCGGCGCAGCCCGACCGCCACCAGGGCCAGCCCGCCCGCCGTCGCGACGCCGATCACGGTGATGGCGATCCCGCTGGACAGCTGGTAGGACTGGCCCCTGGCCGGTGGCGACGCCGGCCAGCACGGCCGCCACCAGGACCAGGCACGGCCTCCAGCGCCTCGATGATGACGGCCGCCGTGATCGTCAGCGGGCGGCCCGGCGGCACCGGGCCGGGCCAGGACCGCCCGGCCCGGCCGGGCCGGCGGCCGCTCCGACCGGGACCTGGCCGGGGCCCGGACCTGCCTCGCTAGCCTTGGCCCGTGCGCGCGCTCTTGATCGTGAACCCACACGCCACCTCCACGACCCGGCTGCGCCGGGATGTCATCGCCCGCGCCCTGGCGTCCGCCGTCGAACTTGAGATCGTGGAGACACGTTACCGGGGACACGGCACCACGCTGGCCGCAGCGGCCGCTTCAGAGGGCGTACGGGCCTGGTGCTGACCCTCGGCGGAGACGGAACGGTCAATGAGGCCGTCAACGGGCTGCTGCAGCGCCCTGCGGGCCGCACAGCGGCCGCCCCGCCCGCCCTGGCCGCCGCTGCCGGGCGGCAGCGCGAACGTATTCGTCCGGGCGCTGGGCCTGCCCGCCGACCCGGTCGACGCCACCGGGCAGGTGCTGGCCGCGCTGACCGAGGGGCGGAGCCGCAGCATCGGGCTGGGCCTGGCCGGCGACCGCTACTTCACCTTCAACTCCGGGCTCGGCATCGACGCCGAGGTGGTCCGCGCCGTGGAGGGCCGCCGGGCGCACGGCCGCTCGGTTACCCCGGCGCTGTACCTGCGGATGGCCACCCGGCAGTTCTACCGGCTGACCGACCGGCGGCATCCTGCGGTGACCCTGACGGCCAGCGGCCAGGAGCCCGACGGCCCCCTGTACTGGTGCACCGTGTCGAACACCAGCCCCTGGACCTATCTCGGCCGGCGGCCGGTCAGCACCAACCCCGAGGCCAGCTTCGACCTGGGACTCGATGTCTTCGGCCTGCGCAGCCTCAGCACCGCGGCGACCTGCGCACGCTGCGGCAGATGCTGTCGGGGCGGCAGGCGCCGCCGCGGGGCCGGGGCGTCATCGCCCGGCATGACCTGCCCGCGCTGACACTGCGCGCGGACCGGCCGGTGGCTTTCCAGATCGATGGCGAGTACGTCGGTGAGCGCGAGGAAGTGCGGTTCCGCGCCGTGCCCGATGCGCTGCGCGTGGTGATGTAACCGGCAACCGGAAGATTCCTTACTGTTGACCTATCCGGCGCATAGCGGGTGAGGCACGGGGGTACATCAGCATTGGCCCCGCCTGGCGCCAAGCTGGTCAGGCAGGTGATGCCGGCAATGTGACTCATCTGACACCGAAATCCGGTCGAACCTTTGCTCAAGACTCTTGCGGTTGATCGTTGCGCTTGAGAAGGTTGTAACGCTCCTGGCGAACGGTGCGATAGTGCGCTGCAAAGCCTGGTGGCCAGTGCTTTTCCGAATTCCGGCTGGCCGCCTCGGCTGACAGCTAGACAGAGCAGACGCTCCGTGAATCGGGAGTTACAAGGTTCGGGAAAATCGGTACATTCCCGACATATAACATAGCTCGTGAAATCATTCACAAGCGAGACTGAGGCGGCGGGTTCCGACACCGCGCTCAAGGAGGAGTGGACCTCATGGACTGGCGTCACCACGCCCTGTGCCGTGATGAAGACCCGGAGCTGTTCTTCCCTATCGGCAACACCGGTCCTGCGCTGCTCCAGATCGAGGAAGCCAAGCAAGTGTGCCGGCGCTGCGCCGTCGTCGATTCCTGCCTCCAGTGGGCGCTGGAAAGCGGCCAGGATGCCGGTGTCTGGGGCGGCCTCAGCGAGGACGAACGGCGCGCTCACAAGCGCCGCAGCACCCGCGTCCGGGCTCGCGCGCACGCCTGACCTGCAGCACCGCTGACCGGCCGGGCGGTCGGCCGGTCAGCTCGTGGCCAGGCTCAGCGCGGATCGGCGCTGACCTGCTCGACCGGCAGCTCGACCAGGACGAGCGTGCCACCGCCATCGTGCGGCCCGATCTCCAGTCGGCCGCCTAGTTCCGCGACCACCAGCGTGCGGACGATCTGCAGGCCCAGGCTGGTCGTGTTGCTCCAGGTCGAATCCGGCCGGCAGCCCGACCCCGTTGTCGGCCACCGTCACGGTCAGCCTGCTGTCCGCGCGCCGGGCCGTGACCAGCAGCATCCCGCCCGGCCCGGGCGGCTGCGCGGGCCGGGGCCCGGCGGGGCCGGCTGTCCCCGCCAGCATCTCGGCTGCGGGCCTGGTCAGCCCGTGCTGCAGCGCGTTCTGCAGGAGCTCGGTGAGCACCAGCGCCAGCGGCGTCGCGATGGCCGCCGGCAGCATCCCGAATGAGCCGCTCAGGCCGGGGCGTGACCCGCGCCTCGGGCGCGGAGACCTCGCCCGCCATCATCGCCACCCGTCCGGCGATGTCGTCGAAGTCAACGACCTCTTCCGGCGCGTGCGACAGAGTCTCGTGGACGATCGCGATCGACCCCACCCGGCGCACCGCCTCCTCCAGCGCCGCCCTGGCCTCCGGCGCGCTCAGCCGCCGGGCCTGCAGCCGCAGCAGGGCGGCGACCGTCTGCAGATTGTTCTTCACCCGGTGGTGGATCTCCCGGATGGTGGCGTCCTTGGTCAGCAGCTCGCGCTCGCGGTCCCGCAGCTCGGTCACGTCGCGCACCAGGATCAGCGCCCCGGAGCGGCCGCCGTTAACCACCAGCGGGATGGTCCGCAACTGGACGACCGAGCCATTCGCCTCGATCTCGGTCTCCATGTGCGCCTTGCCGCTGGCGGTCAGCATCAGCGAGTCATCATGGGGCTGGCCCGAGACGCTGATCAGCCGGGCGGTCAGCAGGCCGAGTTCCTTGCCCGCCAGGTCCGCGGTCAGGCCGAGGCGGCGGTAGGCCGACAGGGCGTTCGGGCTGGCGTAGGTGACCTTGCCCGACCGGTTGAGTCGCAGCAGCCCGTCTCCGACCCGCGGCGAGCGGACCAGCGCCGGCTCCTCACCGGGACACGGGAACAGGCCCGTCGCGACCATCTGGGCCAGGTCATCAGCCGCCTTGAGATAGGCGATGTCGAGGCGGCTGGGGGTGCGCGCGGAGCTGAGGTTGGTCGACCGCTCGATGACCGCGATCACCCGGTCGCCGCTCACCACGGGAATCGTCTCGTGCCGGACCGGAACACCGCGGGTCCACTCCGGGTCTCCTTCCCGGCAGATCCGGCGGTCGCGCTTGGCGGCGTCCAGGAACGGCCGCTCGCCCGCCGGGCGCGCCGTGCCCACGATGTCATCGGGGAAGGCCGTCGGCCCGGTGGTGGGCCGCATCTGCGACAGCGCGAGCCAGCCGCCGTCGGGGAGCTCCGCCCACAGCGTCAGGTCAGCGAAGGACAGGTCCGCGAGGAGCTGCCAGTCCGACACGAGGGCGTGCAGCCAGCGCACGTCGGGCGCGGCCAGCCGGGCCCGGCGGGCCAGGGCGGTCAGCGTGGGCATCTGCCCATCATCGCACCCGCCGCGGCGGCCAGGACCGGCTGATACTGGCCACGGCGGCGGGATCAGCCGATGGCGGCGTTCAGCAGGGTGGCGGCGGCCGTGCGGGCGGTCTGCGCCGCGGTCAGGTCCCGGTCCATCCGCGCCGACAACGTGGCACCGTGGTAGAGCAGCGCGAGCTGGCGGGCCAGCGAGTCCGGGTCGGGCACCCCGGCCTGCCGGGCCAGGCCGGCGAACAGCTCCCGCACCCAGGCCCGGGCGTCGTCAAAGACACCATCCAGGGGGCTGCCGGCCGGCGACTCGGCCGCGGCGTTGACGAACGCGCAGCCGTGGAAGCCGTCCTCGGTCGCCCGCTCCCCCAGCACGTCGAACACGCCGAGCAGCTGCTCCCGGGGATCATCGTAGCGCGCCATCACCTCGCGACTCAGGCGCTCTCGCCAGGTCTGGTTGTGCCGGAGCAGGTAGGCGCGGATCAGCTCGTCCTTGCTGCCGAAGACGCTGTAGAGCGTCGCCTTGGCCACCCCGGCGCGCTCGATGACGCGGTCAATGCCGACCGTGTGCACGCCCTCGGGATAGAAAAGCTCCTCGGCCGCGGTCAGCAGCCGCTCGCGAGCCGACAGGCGGTCGGCTGTGGTGCTGGACATGACTTGACAGTACCAGACCGGTCTGTCTAGTGTCGAGGAAAGACAGACCGACCTGTCTACTCCGCCGGGCAGCCAGCCCGGCCCGGGGATCTAGATCCGCCCCGCCAGCCCCACAGGGAGCCTCCTCATGTCCCGTCAGCAGCTGACCATCGAGCCCCGGGCCGACCCCGCGGCAGGCCCGCCCGGCCAGCACCGGCTCGCGGCACGGTGGCGGATGCCCGACACCGCCGCCTTCTTCCTGCTTGCATCGATCTCGGTGTCATTCCTGGCCGGCTCGGCCGCGCCCACCCCGCTGTACGCCCATTACCAGCATGAATGGGGCTTCTCGCCGATTACCACGACGGTGATCTGGGGCATCTACGCACTGGCCGTGCTGACCGCCCTGCTGGTGGCCGGGTCGCTGTCCGATCATGTGGGCCGGCGCCCGATGCTCCTGGCGGCCATCGCCGTGCAGGCTGCGACGATGCTGGTATTCGCTACCGCCGGCAGCGTGACCACCCTGCTCGCGGCCCGCGTCATCCAGGGCCTGGCCACCGGCGCGGCCGTGGGGGCTATCGGCGCCGGCCTGGTGGACTTGCACCGCATCCGCGGCACGGTGGCCAACGCCGTGGTGGCGCCCGCCGGCACCGCCGTCGGGGCACTCGGCGCCGGGCTGCTGGTCCAGTACCTGCCCGACCCGGCCGAGCTGGTGTACCTGGTGCTGCTAGGCGTGTTCGCCCTGCAGTGGGCCGGCGTCGCGCTGATGCCCGAGCCCGGCACCCGGCGACCCGGCGCGCTGGCGTCCCTGCGCCCCCGGGTCAGCGTGCCGCCGTCGGTCCGCCGCCCGGTGCTGGCCGCCATTCCGGCCCTGCTGGCGGTGTGGTCGCTGGGCGGTTTCTACGGCTCCCTGGGCCCGGCGCTGGTCAGCCTGCTGGCCGGGGCCCAGTCCGCGGTCCTGGGCGGCCTGGCGCTGTTCATCCTGGCGGCCGCGGGCGCCGTGACCGTGCTCGCGCTGCACCGGTCCCCGCCCCGCCGGGTGCTGGCTGTGGGGATGGCGGCCCTGCTGGCCGGCGTCGGCCTCACCCTGGTGTCCATCGCCATCACCTCGGTCGCGGTGTTCCTGATCGGGACGACGATCGCGGGCATCGGCTTCGGCGGCGGCTTCCAGGGCGCCGTCCGCCTGGTGCTGCCGCAGGCCGCCGCGCACGAGCGGGCTGGCGTGCTGTCCACCTTGTGGGTGGTGTCCTACCTGGCCCTGGGCCTGCCTGCGGTGATCGCCGGCTTCCTCGTAGTGGACGGCGGGGGCCTGCTCGCTACGGCCCGCGAGTTCGGAGCCGCCGTCATGGTGCTGGCGGCCGTCACCATCGCGGTCCTGGCCCGGTCGGCCAGGACCGGCAGGCGGTGCAGGCGGTCAGTCAGCCCGGCCAGGCGGCCGCTCGGCCCGGCCACGCAGTCACTCAGCCCGGCACGGCGACCCTTCAGTCCGAGCCGGCCAGAGAGCTGGCCGACTGCTCCGCGGCGACCCGCGGCTAGGGCCAGCACGGCCCGGCCACGGCAGGCGGGCCGGGTGCGCCGGGCCCGCCTGCCCCATTGCTACTAGCTGGTAACGTCAGCCCATGAGCGAGGCAGCGGCGCCACCGCCGCACGGCGGCGACCTTGCGGTAGCCGTCGCGCGGGCCCACGGGGTCCAGACGATGTTCACGCTGTCCGGCGGGCACGTGTTCCCGCTCTACGACGGGGCGGTGCGCGCCCGGCCCGCGATGCGGATCGTGGATGTGCGCCACGAGCAGACCGCCGTGTTCGCCGCGGAGGCCACCGCGCGCCTGACCCGGTCCCCCGGCCTGGCTGTCCTCACGGCCGGGCCGGGGGTGACCAATGGCGTCAGCGCCATCACCACCGCCCACTTCAACGGCTCGCCGGTGGTCGTGCTCGGCGGGCGGGCACCCGATTACCGCTGGGGATCGGGCAGCCTGCAGGAATTTGATCACCCGGCGCTGCTCGGCCCGGTCACCAAGCGGGCCTTCACCGAGCACTCCGTCGCCGGCGTTCCCGGCGCGGTCGGTACCGCATTCCGGCTGGCCACCGAGCGCCACCGGGGCCCGGTGTTCCTGGATATCAGCCTGGAGGCGCTCTTCGGCCCGGCGCCCGCCGGCGCCGCCCCCGCTGAGGCCATCCCGGCGCCGAGCGCCGCGGGTGCTGCGCCCGACCCGGCAGCCATTGCCGGAATTGCCCGTGAGCTGGCCCGTTCCCGTTGTCCCGTCCTGGTCCTCGGGTCCGACGTGTGGCTGGACGGCGCGCAGGATGCCGCTCGCGCCGCCGCCGAGAAGCTGCGGCTGCCGGTGATCGCCAACGGCCAGGGTCGCGGCATCCTGCCGGCCGGGCACGAGCTACTGGTGACACGGGCCAGGGCGGCCGCCTTCGGCCAGGCTGACCTGGTCATCGTGGCCGGGACGCCGCTGGACTTCCGGCTCGGCTACGGCGACTTCGGCGGAAAGGACGGCACCCCGCCGGCCCGGGTGGTGCACGTGGCCGACGCCGCCAGCCAGCTGGCCACCCACAAGGAGCTGGCCGGAGCCGCCGCGGGTGACCTGACAGCGTTCTTCGCCGGCCTGGCCGACGCCGCCGCGAGCCCGGACCCGGCCTGGGCGAGGTCCTGGCTGCCCGGGCTGCAGGCGGCTGCCGCGCAGGCGGTCGCGGCCGACGCCGCGCTGCTGGCCAGTGACGCCAGCCCCATCCACCCGATGCGGATCTACGGTGAGCTGGGCCGGCTCCTCGACGACGATGCCGTAGTCATCGGCGACGGCGGTGACTTCGTCAGCTACGCGGGCAAGTACATCGAGCCCCGCCAGGCCGGCGGCTGGCTGGATCCCGGGCCGTACGGCTGCCTGGGCACCGGCCTGGGTTACGCGGCCGGCGCCCGGATCGCCCGACCGGACGCGCAGGTGGTCCTGCTGCTGGGCGACGGCGCCGCCGGCTTCTCGCTGATGGACGTGGACACGCTGGTCCGGCACGGGCTGCCGGTCGTCATGATCTGCGGCAACAACGGGATCTGGGGGCTGGAGAAGCACCCCATGCAGGCGCTGTACGGGTACGACGTGGCCGCCGAGCTGCAGCCGGGCTGCCGCTATGACCAGGTGGTCACCGCGCTGGGCGGAGCCGGCGAGCTGGTGACCGAGCCGGGCGAAATCGGCCCGGCGCTGCGCCGGGCACTGGACTCCGGCGTTCCCTACCTGGTGAACGTGCTTACCGATCCGGCCGTGGCCTACCCCAGGTCCACCAGCGGCGTATAGCCGCGGCGCGGGTGGTCAGCCCGCCGGCCGGGTCGCCGCGGTTCCGGCGGACGTCTGCCCGGCAGCCAGGCCGTCGCCGGCCTGCGGTCCGGGCACGGCTAGTCGATCACCGCGATGAGGTCGCCCTCCTGGACCACGTCGCCCTCGGCGACGGCCAGCTGACTGATCGTCCCGTCCGTCTCGGCCAGCACCGGGATCTCCATCTTCATGGATTCCAGGATGACCAGCGTGTCGCCGTCGGCGACCGTGTCCCCGGCCGCCGCCACGACCTTCCACACGTTGGCCACCATCTCTGCGCGGACCTCGGTCACGGGCACCTCCTCGGGTCTGGGGCTGACAGCATTGTGGCCGGCCGCGCGCGGCACGGCAGGCGCCGCGGCCGCCCGGCGATCACGGTCACGGGCGGGCGCGCATGCGGTCGATCAGCCCGGTGTCGTAGGCGCCGCTCACGAACTCCGCCGACTCCAGGAGCTCGGCGTGAAAGGGCAGGTTGGTCTTCAGGCCGGTGATCGTGAAGTCCGCCACGGCCGCCCGGGCCCGCTCCAGCGCCTGTGCCCGGCTGTCGCCGTGGGCGCACAGCTTGGCCAGCAGCGGGTCGTAGAACGGCGTCACGGTGTTGCCCGCGGTGTACCCGGCGTCAACCCGGATGCCGGCGCCGGCAGGCTCATGCCATTCGGCGATCGTGCCGGGGCTGGGCAGGAACCGGCGCGGATCCTCGGCGTACACCCGCAGCTCGATGGCGTGGCCGGCGGCAGCCGGCGGCTGGCGGCCAAAGCTCGGGTCGTCGCCGGCGGCGATCCGGAACTGCTGCTCGACCAGGTCGGTGCCGGTAACCAGCTCAGTGATGGGGTGCTCGACCTGCAGCCGGGTGTTCATCTCCAGGAACACGAACTCCTGAGCCGCCTCGTCGACCAGGAACTCCACCGTGCCGGCCCCGCGGTAGCCGACGGTCTCGCCGGCCCGCGCGGCCGCGGCCAGCATCCGCGTCCGCAGCTCAGGGCGGACACCGGGCGACGGCGTCTCCTCGGCTACCTTCTGGTGGCGGCGCTGCACCGAGCAGTCCCGCTCACCCAGGGCCAGCACCTCGCCGCCGGGCAGCCCGAGGATCTGCACCTCGACATGCCGCGCGGCGGGCAGGTACCGCTCCAGCAAGATCGCCGGGCTGCCGAAGAACCGCTCCGCTCGCGACCGCGCCGTCTCGAAGCCGGCCCGCAGCTGCTCGCCATCAGCGGCGGCACTCATCCCGATCCCGCCGCCGCCCGCGGCGGCCTTGATCATGACCGGGTAGCCGATCCGCTCGGCCTGCACCAGGGCCGCGTCGGCGTCGGCGACAGGCTCGCGGGTCCCGGCGGAGACCGGGACGCCGGCCTGCTCCATCAGGTTCCGGGCATTGATCTTGTCGCCCATCTGCTCGATCGCCGCCGGCGGCGGGCCGACCCAGGTCAGGCCGGCCCCAATGACGCGGGCGGCGAAGCCGGCGTTCTCGGCCAGGAAGCCGTAGCCGGGATGCACCGCGACCGCCCCGGCCTGCCGGGCCGCGGCCAGCACCGCGTCGGCGTCCAGGTAGCTGCGGGCGGGCTGGGGCGGTCCGATCAGCACAGCCGCATCGGCCGCGCGGACGAAGGGCAGGCCGGCGTCGGCCTCGGAGTAGACGGCGATGGCGCGGATGCCCATGGCCTTGGCCGTCCGGATGACCCGGAGCGCTATCTCGCCGCGGTTGGCGACCAGGACTGACGCGAGCACGCCCGGCAGCCTACCGGCCGGCTGTCTACAGCCGGCTGGCCAGCCGTCGTCCGGCGACCTCGGTCAGGGCCTGGACCACGCCGGCGTCGTACTCGACGTCGGTGTCCATCCGCAGCCGCTCCAGCGCGGCGGCGGTACGGTCCCGGTCGGTGGAGCCGCCCACCATGTCATCAAACGCGTTCGCCGTCCGGATGATCTTGCTGCCGATCGGCGGCTCCGGGTCATGACCCCAGCTGGGCCAGGCCTGGCAGTGCACCAGCCGCGCCACGCTGTCCAGCACGCCGGCCTGCCGGATGACCTCGGCGCCCAGCTCGGCAATGCGGTTCTGGTCGCGCGCGGACACCAGCACCGTCGCGCCGCCGGGAATCGGGTCGCGCAGGGACAGCTGCCCGATGTCGTGCATCAGGGCCGCGTACTCCAGGTCCAGCAGGTCCGGCTCGGCCATGCCCAGCTCGCGCCCGACGGCCACGGCCAGCCGGGCAACCCGGCGCGAGTGACCGCTCTCTACGTAGCCGCCCACCTCCGTGACCCGGGCCAGGGACCGGACGGTCTGCAGGTAGGTAGCCCGGATGGCCGCGTAACGGCGGAAGGCGATCTGCGTCACCAGCAGCGGGCCGAGAAACACCACCAGCTCGGTCAGGCCCATGACCTGGGCCGCGAACACGGTGATCACGGCCGACGAGCCGACAGCGGCACCCAGCGGCCACTGCACCCGTATCTCGTCCCACAGCGCCACCGAGAACCGGGCCCCGACGTCGTCCGCCCGGATCAGCGCCGTGATCAGTGTCTCGATGAGCCAGCCCAGGCCGACCAGCAGCGCCATCACGATCAGCACGATCCACAGCTGCCCGGGGGCGCCGATGGAGGTATGGCCGACCAGCAAGCGGAAGGGGAACGCCACGCAGGTCACCGTCACCAGCCGGGTGCAGATCCCGGTCAGGCCCGGCGGCCGGCCGGCCGCCACGTGCGGCAGCGCGCCGACCGACATCCCGATCGCCGAGACCGCGATGACCTGCAGCGCGCCGTGGTGGTTCACCGTGCTGACGCCCTTGACGCCGAGCAGCAGGGCATAGGCCAGGGCGCCGGCCATCGCGAGCGGCGCGGCCTCCCGGCCGCCCGGCAGCGCCAGCCGCAGCAGCTCGCCGAACGCAATGAACAGGCCGAACGCGACGGCGATCTTCACCTGGAAGATGCCGGTCACGGTCAGGTGGGCGAAGGCGGTCAGCACCAGCATGCCGCTGACCGCGATCAGCAGCAGGCGGCCCGAATCCATGGCCTGCCACGAGGACCATCGCTCGATGGGCTGGCGTGTAGTCATGGCCCGCCCGGTCAGGCGCTCTCGATGACGCGCAGCGGCGCGGTCGGGTCGTCATGGTCCTGGACGGTCACCACCTCGCCCTCCGGCGGCGCGTCCGGCGGCTCGGCCAGCTGCCAGCCCTCCCGGCCCAGCGCCGCGATGAAGGCGTCGACGATGACCGGGTCAAACTGGGTGCCCGCCCCGCGGCGCAGTTCGTCGACGCCCTGCGCCACGCTGCGGGCCTTGCGGTAGGAGCGGGTGGAGGTAATCGAGTCGAAGGCGTCCGCGACGGCGATGACCCGGGCGAACTCAGGGATCTCATCGCCGGCGAATCCCATCGGGTAGCCGCGCCCGTCAATCCGCTCGTGGTGGTGCATGATGCCGGCCAGCGCCTCGTTCAGGAAGCCGATCTCGCGGACGATCTCCAGCCCGCGCATCGGATGCAGCTGGATGGCGGCGTACTCCTCCTCCGTCAGCGGGCCGGTCTTCTGCAGGACGTTGGTCGGAACGCCGAGCTTGCCCACGTCGTGCAGCATGCCGGCGAAGGTCAGGGCCTCGGCCCGCTCGGGACGCATGCTGATCTGGCGGGCAATCATGGCCGAG
Source organism: uncultured Actinomycetota bacterium (assembly GCA_963780555.1). Lineage (GTDB taxonomy): Bacteria > Actinomycetota > Actinomycetes > Streptosporangiales > Streptosporangiaceae > DASUBV01. The sequence goes on from CAWACD010000002.1 coordinate 5,033,646, forward strand.
CCCCGGGAGACCCGCTCGCTATGCCCGCGGGTGTAGAAGTCCTTGGTCTCAACCGCCTGGCACAAGGCGGCCATCGTGGCCGCGTAGGCGCGCTGCTGCTCGGCGAACTGGCCCATCGCCCAGCGGGCCACGAACAGCGGCACCAGGACGATGGCCGCGGCGGTCCAGCCCGGCATCACCTTCCACAGTGCGGCCAGGATCAGCCCCAGGGCGGCGAACCCCAGGTCAGAGACCAGCAGCAGCGGCAGGCTGGACTCCATCTGGAGCTGGCCGCGGGCCAGGCCGCGGCCGCGGTTAGCCCGCAGGATGCCCCACATCAGGCCGTGGTTGGTCAGCACGTGCACGACGGCCGCAGCGGCGAACGGCAGCACCAGGGCAGGAAAGTCACGGGGCTCGGGCGGGCCGAACGCATGCATCCGCGGTCCGTGCCGCAGGGCGTCGTAGGCCTGGCCGGCCAGGTAGGCCGACAGCGCGTACATGGCGCCGTTGAACAGCCGGGTGGCCACCCGCAGCTGCCGCCGCGGCGTCAGCACGCAGACGGCGCCGACCAGGGCCGCGCCGAAGGGCCCGAGCAGGACCACGCCGGCCAGGGTGGCCGCCGAGCTCGGCGACCAGGCGGACTGCCGGGCGGCCATCGGCGTGGGGGTGGCGTCGCAGATCAGGAACAGTAACTGCAGGACGACCAGGTCAGCCCAGAAGCCGTGCTGAGTATCGCGGTGCGGCGTTAAGGCCACCAGCGCGGCCGCCGAGCACACCACCGCGGCGGTGTAGAGCCACGCAACACGGGAGACCATGGCTGAGACCCCCCTCATGCTCGTCGCCATCGCCGCGACTTACAGTAACGCGATCAACGAGAAAGGCGTAGGCCTCTGCAGAAATGTGAACAATCAGTAATCACTCAACTACGATGAGTTACATAGCCGTTACCCGGCCCGGATCTGGCCGCTGCGGGCCCGCCACAGCCGCGGGGCGCCTACTCCGCCCGGATCTGCGTGACCTCGGTGACCTCAAGCTCGGCGCGGACCACGGCAATCCTCGTCATCACCTTGGCACGCAGCTCGCCGGGCACGTCCTCGTGCCCGCAGCAGTTGTGCACCAGGCGCTTCACGACCTCCTCCAGGCCGAACTCGCGCAGGCACGGCCCGCACTCGTCCAGGTGCTGGCGGATCTGGCCGGAGGCCATGTCGTCAATCTCGCCGTCGAGGTAGGAGTAGACCCGGGCCAGCGCCTCGGTACAGGGCAGCTCGTGTGGCTTGCCGCAGCTCATTTCGCGTCCTCCCCGGGCAGGTCACGCGGCGATGACGCCTCGGACGGCGCGGCCGGCGCATGCACAAGTCCCTGGTCAGCGGCGTAATCCTGGAGCAGGTCACGCAGCTGGCGGCGGCCGCGATGCAGCCGCGACATGACGGTACCGATCGGAGTGCCCATAATGTCGGCGATCTCCTTGTAGGCGAAACCCTCGACGTCAGCCAGGTATACCGCGATCCGGAACTCCTCCGGAAGGGCCTGCAGCGCTCGCTTGATGTCGGAATCGGGCAGCCGCTCCAGCGCCTCGGACTCGGCGGACTTCAGGCCGGACGAGGTGTGCGACGCGGCCCGGGCCAGCTGCCAGTCCTCGATCTCCTCGGTGCCGGACCGCTGCGGCTCGCGCTGGCGCTTCCGGTAAGAGTTGATGAAGGTGTTAGTCAGGATCCGGAACAGCCACGCCTTGAGGTTGGTGCCCTCCTGGAACTGGTGGAAGGACGCGTAAGCCTTGGCGAACGTCTCCTGCACCAGGTCCTCGGCATCAGCCGGGTTGCGGGTCATCCGCATGCCCGCCGCGTAGAGCTGATCCAGGTACGGCAGCACGTCATGCTCGAAGCGCTGACCGCGCTGCTCGAGTGTTTCCGCTACCGGACCCACCCCCTCCGGGATCGATGGCTGCGGCACGAAGGCCGGCCAGCCGCCTCGGCGGGAGGATACATCGCCAGTGGTCACCTGGTTGCGCGCGACCACCACCGAAGTGTCATCGCGGGCGCTACAGCTTGCTAGTGGCACGCCCGCGACAACACAGCCCCGCCCAGCTTCATTCCGTCACGGCCCGGCCCGCGGCCTCCCGCACCTTACTACCGTCGCTGCCGGTCCCGCTTGCCCTGGCAGGCCACGCACCGGGCCGCCTCGGGCTTAGCCTCCAGGCGGCCCTCAGGCACCGGCTTGCCGCAGTCCGCGCAGGTCCCGTAGCTGCCGGCGTCGATCCGCTGCAGCGCGTCCAGGACCTCGGCGAGCTGCTGCTTGGCCACCCGCAGCACCGCCTCGACCCGCTCGGTCTCCGACAGGTTCGAGCCTGCATCCGCCGGATCCCGAGGGTACTCGGCCGACCTGTCCTCCAGCGGCCGGTCCCCCTGCAGCACCATGATCGACCTGTCGAGCTCGTCACGGGTCTCTTCCAGGCGCTTGCGCGCGGTCGTGGTATCCAAGTGGCTCCACCTCCTAATCCGGATATGACCGCCCTCGCGCGTCACTCGTGCGCGACAGCGGCCGGAAAGCGCGAGTTATGCCGGCGTGCCGCCGGCCCGGCCCGTCTGGGCGGCGGCCCCGTGCTCGCTGAGGGCGCGCTAGCCGCCCCGGCCCTGGCCGGCGATGCGCCGCCGGGCCCCGGCGGCCCTAACGGCGCCGTGCGATCGGCCGGCAGCGGCTCGATGAGCTCCGGGCCGTTGTTGCGGACCGAGTTAACGGTCGGTGGCCACCGGATAGGTGGCCAGGCCGCCGGCCATCGCGGGGGCGAGCAGGGCCTGCAGGTCACCCGGCTCGGTATTCGCCGGGTCGAGCCAGTCCGACCAGCTCTCCGGCTGGATCACCATCGGCATCCGGTCGTGGATCTGGCCCAGTTCGTCCGGCGCGCTGGTGGTGATAATGGTGGCCGTCCACAGCCAGGCGTCCGGATCGCCGTCCGGGAACTGCCGGTCCCGCCACAGCTCGTACAGCCCGGCGAAGGCCAGCGGCCCGCCGTCGGCGCGGTAGATGAAGTAGGGCTGCTTGACCTTCTTGCTGCCCTCGCCGGCCAGCACCTGCCACTCGTAGTAGCCGTCGGCCGGCAGCAGGCACCGGCGCCGGGCGAACGCGCGGCGGAAGGACGGCTTCTCGGCCACCGTCTCAGCGCGCGCGTTGATCATCCGGCTGCCGATGGCGGTGTCCTTGGCCCAGGACGGGACCAGCCCCCAGCGCACCACGCGCAGCTCGCGGGCGACGCCGGCCTCGGCGTCCTGGCCGCCGGACGAGCCATCGGGGCGGCCGGCCCGGTCGAGCACCGCGTACACCGGCTTAGTCGGCGCGACGTTGTAATCAGGCCGGAGCGGCTCGGTCACCTTGTCGCGCTGCACACTGAACTCCTCCAGGAGCTCAATGCGCTTGCGCGCAGAGGCATACCGACCGCACATGTCCTCACCTTGTCACCAGATTGCGTCACGACCGCAGGCCGCGCTGCCGGGGGAAGCTCAGATCTGCCCATACATAGCCAGGTTCGGGTACCGCCAAACCTGCAATCTTCGCGGGCAGGCCACACCGGCCGGGCCGGCCGGGGCCGCCGCAGCCAGTACGCTCAGACCATGCTAGGCGAGCGGCAGAGTGGCAGCGAGCCCCCGGCGGCCGCGGCCGCCTGGGCCGCCCCGGCGGCCAGCGGGCCGGTCCGGGCGCGCCTGGAGCTGCCCGGCTCGAAGTCCATCACCAACCGCGCGCTGCTGATCGCCGCGCTGGCCGACGGCCCGGCGCAGGTCATCCGGCCGCTGCAGGCCCGCGACACCGAGCTGATGGCCGGCGCCGTCAGCGCTCTGGGAGCGACGGTCACCGAGCGGGACGGCGACTGGCTCGTGACGCCGGGCTGGCGGGACGCCCCGGCCACGGTGCACGTCGGGAATGCCGGGACGGTCCTGCGCTTCGTCCCGCCGGCCGCCGCCCTGGCCCGCGCCGACGTAGCTTTCCGCGGCGACGCGCGAGCGGCGCACCGGCCGGTCGGCCCGCTGCTGGCGGCCCTGACCCAGCTCGGCGCCCAGATCAGCGATGACGGGCGCGGGGCGATCCCGTTTACCGTGCGCGGCCGCGGCCGGATGCCCGGCGGCAGCGTCACCCTGGATGCCTCGGCTTCCTCGCAGCTGGTATCCGGCCTGCTGCTGGCGGCGGCCCGCTATGACAAGGGCGCCGAGATCCGCCATGAGGGTCCGCCCGTCCCCTCGGCGCCGCACCTGGCGATGACCGTGTCGATGCTGCGGGCCGCCGGCGCGGACATCGAGGCGGCCGGGCCGGGCGCCGGCACCGCGGCGGCGGGCCGTTCCGGTTCTGCTGTCTGGCGGGTGCACCCGGGCACCCTGTCGCCGGGCCGGATCGAGGTCGAGCCCGACCTGTCCAATGCCGGGCCGTTCCTGGCCGCAGCGCTGGCCACCGGGGGCGCGGTCACCATTGCCGGCTGGCCGGCCCGCAGCCTGCAGGCGGCCGGGCAGATCCAGGACGTGCTGACGGCGATGGGGGCGACCTGCACGCCGGAGCCCGGCGGGCTGCGGGTGGCGGGCAGCGGGACCGTGCACGGCCTGACCGCTGACCTGCGCGATATCAGCGAGCTGATGCCCGCGCTGGTCGCGCTGGCGGCAACCGCCGACGCGCCGTCGACGTTCACCGGCATCGGGCACATGCGCAGCCACGAGTGCGACCGGCTAGCCGTGCTGGCCCGGCAGATCGGCGCGCTCGGCGGCGACGTGACCGAGCTGCCTGACGGCCTGCTGGTGCGGCCCCGGCCGCTGCGGGCCGGCCCGGCGCCGTTCGACCCGCATGACGACCACCGGATGGTGATGGCCGCCGCCGTGCTGGGCCTCACGGTGCCGGGCGCTGCGGGTGGCCAACGCCGCGACCGTGGGCAAGACGATGCCGGGCTTCTTCGCGCTGTGGCAGCAGCTGCTGGCCCCGCCGGAGACCCCGCACTGAGCAGGTCGGTCGGCCACGCCGGCCTCGACGAGGATGATGTCCGGGTCCGGCCCGGCCGCGGCTCGCGGCCGCGCACCCGGCGCCGCCCGGCCCACGAGGAGGCCGTCGAGGCCTTCGTGGCGGCGGTGGACCGCGGCCGCTACCGGTGCTGGATCGGCGACCGCGAGGTCACCGCAATGAAGGCGCGCGAGCTCGGCCGCGGCGGGATCGTAGTCGGCGACATGGTGAACCTGGCCGGCGACGTGTCCGGCCAGCCGGGCACCCTGGCCCGCGTCGTCCGGGTGCAGCCGCGATCCTCGGCCCTGCGGCGCTCGGCCGATGACACCGACCCGATCGAGCGCGTCATCGTCGCGAACGCCGACCAGCTGGTGATCGTCTGTGCGCTGGCCCGCCCGCCGCCCCGGCCCCGGCTCATCGACCGGTTCCTGGTCGCGGCCTACGACGCCGGGCTGGAGCCGCTGCTGTGCCTGACCAAGGCCGACCTGGCCGGGCCGGAGAAGATCCTGGCCGCCTACGAGCCGCTGGGCATCCGGTACCTGGTCACCGGCCGGCCGCTGACGACGCCGGCCCTGAACGGGCTGCGGGCGGCGCTGGCCTGCCGGGTGAGCGTTCTGGTGGGCCACTCCGGCGTGGGCAAGTCAACGCTGTTCAACGCGGTAATCCCGGCGGCGGATCGCGCGATCGGCACCGTCAGCCCGGTGACCGGCCGCGGGCGGCACACCTCCTCCTCGGCGCTGGCGCTGCGGCTGCCCGGCGGGGGCTGGGTCATCGACACTCCGGGCCTGCGCAGCTTCGGCCTCGGCCACGTCAGCGCGGACGACGTCATCAGCGCATTCCCCGACCTGGCCGAGGGGGCAGCGGCCTGCCCGCCGGGCTGCAGCCACCTGGGGCCGGAATGCGCCCTGGATGAGTGGGTCGCCGAGCACGGCGGCGCGGCCCGGCTGGACTCGCTGCGCCGGCTGCTGCGCAGCCAGAGCGGCCTGGACCCGGCCGAGGACCGGGAGAGCGGCGGCGACCCGGCCCGCGACCAGGCCGACGGCGCCGAGCTGGCGTGACTAACCCGGGCATGGTCAGCGCAGGCGGGTAAGCGATACCGTGTCGCGGCATGGCGGGTTTTGACGATGACCTGCGGTTCGCGCACGTCCTGGCTGACGCCGCGGACGACATCACCATGCGCCGGTTCCGCGCCCTCGACCTCAGCGTCGAGGCCAAGCCCGACCTGACTCCGGTCAGCGACGCGGACCTGGCGACCGAGGATGCCCTGCGTAATCTGCTGCGCCGGGCCCGGCCGCGCGACGCGATGCTCGGCGAGGAGTTCGGCAGGAGCGGCGCCAGCCACCGGTGCTGGGTCATCGACCCGATCGACGGAACCAAGAACTTCGTCCGCGGCGTGCCCGTGTGGGCCACGCTGATCGGCCTGATGTCCGAGGACCAGGTGACCGTCGGCGTCGTCTCGGCGCCCGCCCTCAGCCGGCGCTGGTGGGCCATGCGCGGCGGTCGCGCGTGGACCGGCCGCAGCCTGACTAAGGCGGCGAACTGCCGGGTCTCGGGAGTGAGCCGCATCGCAGATGCCTCGCTGTCGTACTCGGGCCTGTCCTCCTGGCGCGACAGCGGGCTGCAGACCGAGTTCCTCGGCCTGGTCTCAGCCGCCTGGCGGAGCCGGGCCTACGGCGACTTCTGGTCGCACATGCTGGTCGCTGAGGGCGCCGTGGACATCTCCGCGGAGACCGACGTCAAGCTCTGGGACCTGGCGGCCCTGCAGGTCATTGTCGAGGAGGCCGGCGGCACGTTCACCGACCTGGCCGGCCAGCCCACGCCCGCCGGCGGCAGCGCGGTCTGCACCAACGGGCTGCTGCACGCTGAGGTCATGTCGATGCTGACCCCCGGCTCCGGCCACATCGCCTCCTGACCGCGCGCGGCCTTGCTCCGGCGAGGCCCAGGGGCGCCGCGTTCAGGGGCGAAGTCCCCCGAACCCGGACGTCCTGAGCACCGGATCACAGCCCGCGCGGCGCTGGCCTTGCTCTTGCGGCAGTCCTGTCGGATGCTGGACAGACCGCAGTCACAAATGCACAAGGGGGGGTCGGCGGCGCCCGGCGAAGGGAGCGATCCGGCATGAATGTAGGCGACGGGATGACTCAGGTCGTCCTGACGATCGGCCCCGCGCACACGCTGCGCGAGGCGGCCAGGATGATGTCAGCCCGCCGGGTGGGCGCGGCCATCGTCATCGATCCGGAGCACCAGGGCGTCGGCATTCTGACCGAGCGCGACGTGCTGGACTGCGTGGGCGCGGGTCAGGACCCCGACACCGAGCTGGTCGCCGCGCACCGGACCGACCATATTGTCCTAGCCTCGCCCGAGTGGACGCTGGAGCAGGCCGCCACCGCCATGGTGGCCGGCAACTTCCGGCACCTCGTCGTCATCGACGGCTCCGCTGTGGCCGGGCTGCTGTCCATGCGGGACATCGTGCGCTGCTGGTCGGGCGCCACGGCCGTCCCCGCCCAGGCCAGGGCCTGAGGGGGCGGTGCTTGCCGGCGCTGCCGGCATCCGCCAGAGTAAGTCTCGATGCGACTTGCCGGCGCGGTCGCGCTCATCACGGGGGGCTCGTCAGGCATCGGCGCGGCTACGGCGCGCGCCCTGACGCGGGCGGGAGCCTGCCCGATGATCGCCGGCCGAGACGAGGCGCGGCTGCGCGACGTAGCCCGGCAGACGGGCGCGGTGCCGCTGCGCGCCGACCTGTCTGATCCCGATGGCGCGGAGGAACTGGCGGCCGCCGCCATGGCCGAGGCGGGCCGGGTGGACCTGCTGGTCAGCAACGCCGGCATCGGCTGGGCCGGCGAGATCGAGGAGCTGACCGGGGCCAAGGCTGCGGAACTGGTCGCGGTCAACTTGCTGGCACCCATCCAGCTGGCCCGGCTGCTGGTGCCGGGCATGGCCAAGCGCGGCGTCGGCCACGTCGTATTCGTCTCCTCCATCGTCGGCGTGACCGGCGCGCGGCACGAGGCCGGGTACGCCGCGGCCAAGGCCGGGATCGCTACCTTCGCCGAGAGCCTGTCCTACGAGCTGACCGGTCAGGACGTCGGCGTCTCGGTTGTCGTTCCCGGCGTGGTCGATACCCCGTTCTTTGACCGGCGCGGCGTGCCGTACGGGCGCAGTGCGCCGGCCCCCATCCCGCCCGAGCGGGTCGCGCGGGCGATCGTCACCGCCGCCTACCGCAACCGGGACGTGATGTACGTGCCGGGCTGGATGCGGTTCCCCGCCTGGCTGCATGGCACCGCGCCGCGGACCTTCCGGGCCCTGGCCGGCCGCTTCGGCTGATCCGGCAGCCGCACCAGCGTCTCCTATTTCTCCCTCGTCCTGCGGCTGAAATATCCGCCGTGTCCGGCGATGTTGCCAAACGGCATCAAAGAACTACCCAAGCCGTGCTGGACCTTGCCGAACCGCTATCGCTAATCTGCCTGATTGCGGTCGATTCTGTGGCGGCCGCAATCGCTGCGCGGCGCTCAGCCGCGGGTGCTGTATCTCTGGGAGGACTTTGCTGTGAAGCCCATTGCGCGCGGGCCAGCCAGGCGCCATGCCGGCGCTGCCCTGGCCGTCGCCACTGCGGGAGCGCTGCTGTTCGGCGCCGGATCCGCCGTCGCGGCTACTTCTCCGACCGCCGCCAAGGTTGCCGTGCCGCAGGGCATCGGCCCGCAGGTGCTGAAGAATGCGCATGCCATGGGCCCGGCCGCCGCCTCGACCAAGGAGACGGTCTCGTTCGTCCTGCGGGCCCGCAGCCTCGGCGCTCTGGAGACGAGCGTCAACGCCGGGATGCCCGGCGGGTACCTGTCGGTCCGCCAGTTCGCCAGCCACTACGGACGCTCCAGCTCGGCGATCGCCCAGCTGACCAAGTACCTGGCCACGTTCCACATCACCAGCTCGGTGCATGCCGACCACCTGGACGTGACCACGCACGGCACGGTGGCCGACTACAACCAGGCCCTGGGCGTGATGCAGAGCAACTACAAGGCGGCTGCCGTGCCGGCCAGCAACGGCCACGCGGGCCGCCCGGCCGTGGTGTTCCACGGCACGACCCAGCCCGCCACGCTGCCGGCCCCGATCGCCTCGATCGTCCTGACCGTCCTGGGCCTGACCAACTACCCGTCCTGGTCGAGCGACGCGGTGCACACCCCGGCGCTGGCGCACCCCGCCGCGGTCCGGTCCGGCAAGCAGACCCCGGCTGACTTCGCCAGCCGCTACGACCTGAACAAGCTGCAGAAGGCCGGCGCGAACGGCCAGGGCGAGACCATCGGCATCGTCACGCTGGCCAGCCTCCAGAAGTCCGACGCCACGCACTTCTGGTCCAAGGTTCTCAAGATCAGGACCAAGGCGAACCGGATCAAGCTCGTGAACATTGACGGCGGCGCCGGCGCGGTCAGCAACGCCAAGGGCTCCAGCGAGACCACGCTGGATGTCGAGCAGTCCGGGGCGCTGGCGCGGCGGGCCAACATCATCGTCTACCAGGCCCCCAACACCGACCCTGGCTTCTTCGACGCGTTCGCGGTCGCGGCCAGCCAGAACAAGGCCGACACCGTCTCCTCCAGCTGGGGCGAGTCCGAGGAAGAGATCCTGACCAGCATCGCCGCCCAGACCGAGCCGCAGACCTACGCTCAGGCCTTTGACGAGGTCTTCCTGGAGCTGGCCGCGCAGGGCCAGAGCTCGTTCATCGCGGCTGGCGACAGTGGCTCCTACGACGCCTCCGGCGATGTGGGCAGCACTAACCTGTCGGTCGACAACCCCGGTGACAGCCCGTGGACCACGGACGCGGGCGGCATGACGCTGACCGGCACCATTCCGCTCACTGCGAAGGACAACGCCAAGATCAAGACCCGCCGGGCATGGGGCTGGGACTGGCTGTGGCCGCACTTCGCCGACTTCACCGACGCCAACGGCAAGCCCTTCACCTCGGAGTTCGCCTTCGCCGAGGCCGAGGGAATCGGCGGCGGGGGCGGCGGCTACAGCGCGTTCGAGCCGCGGCCCGGTTACCAGACCCGGGTCGACACCCGGCACTTCAGCGCCGTCGAGTACCTGACGCCCACGGACCCGCAGAGCTTCAGCGGGATCACGCTGCCCAGCGAGTGGACCTTCACCGCCAAGCCGAAGGTCAGCTACGGGACGGGCCCGAACACCCGCGCGGTCCCGGACGTGTCCGCCAATGCTGACCCGTTCACCGGCTACTCGGAGTACTTCAGCAAGTTCCCCGGCCCGAACCTCCAGTTCGGCTGGGGCGGCACGAGCTTCGTCGCCCCGCAGTTCGCCGGCGCCACCGCGGTGATGGACTCCTGGGTGCACCACCGGGTCGGGTTCTGGAACCCGCAGATCTACCGGTTCGCGGCAGGGTCGCACTCGCCGTTCAGCCCGGTCGACACCGTCGGCCGCAGCAACGACAACCTGTTCTACAGCGGCCTGCACGGCGCCAAGTTCAGCCCGGCCACCGGGCTGGGCACGCCGGACTTCGCCAAGATGGCGGCGGATTTCCGGCGTCGCTGACGACGCACGCAGCAGGGCCCGCCGCGACCAGCGGCGGGCCCTCGCGCGTCTTCGGGGACCGGTGCCGGGCCGCAGGCCAACGCGGCACCCGTTACGTCTGATCAGGTGAGTGACTGAAATGGCCAGTGCGGATCCTGGCCGCGGCGCGGCCGGGCCGGCCGCTGCGGCTGCCGCCGGGCCCGGTGTCACCGCGGCCGAGGGCCTGCGGCGGGTTGCCGCGATCACCGGCGAGACCGGGACCCAGCGGGCGATCCTGAGCCGCCTGGTCACCGCGGCCGGGGCCACGCGCCGGCTGCGGTGGATCGAGCTGACCGGGTCGCTGGCCCGCGACGCTGGCGACCCGCTCTCCGACATCGATGCCGGGATGGGCATCGCCGACGACGCCTGGGACACGGCCGCTGATGCGGCTGACGCAGTCGCGGCCACCGAGGCGCTGCTGCACGGCTTCGGGCCGGTCACCGACTCGTTCCGGCAGCGGTTCCCTGGCCCGGATGGAGCCTCGTGCTGGCACCTGGTCACCCTCTACGAGTCCGGCGTTCAGCTCAGCCTGGTGATCATGCCGTCCTCGTGGCGGCCGGGCCTGCCGCCGCAGTCGGTAGCCCTGTATGACGCCGACGGGATCCTGTCCCGGCCTTACCTGCCGCCGTCGGCGCAGGCCAGTGCCGCAGCGGCCAGGGAATGGGCGTGCCTGGCCTGGATGGCGCTCGGCGATGTCGCCAAGTACGCCGAGCGCGGCTCGGCGTGGGAGGCACGGGCCCGGCTGGAGGAGGCCCGCGGCCTGCTATGGCAGCTGTGGGCGATCGGGCTCGGCTCGGTCTATCCCGCGTTCGGGCTGACCTCAGTGCTGGACACGCCGGGAGCGCAGCTGCCATCGGGCATCGAGGCCACCGCCGCCGGGCTGGCCGTGGCCGATGCGCTGGCCGCCGCCGGGTCGGTGGCTGACCTGCTCGACGCGGCCTGCGAGCAGGCCGGGCACCGGCTGGCGTTCGAGCAGCCCGGCCGCCTGCGGGACTGGGTCCGGTCCCGGCTGGCCCGGGCCAGCGAGGGGTTGGCCGGGCAGCGGCAGTAACGGGCCGGCTGGCAGCCGGGCAGCATCAGGCCCGGCACCACCAGGTGACGCACGCGACCGTGCCGCCTAGCATCGGCGGTGTGGTGGCAGTTGCGGTCCCGGCGGGCGACGCACGACGGCAGTGGACGCTGGCCCCCGCTTGCGCACCCGTTCCGGTGGTGGCCTGCCTCCCGCACGGCGGCCGGGATTTCCCGGCCGAGTTGCGCAGCGACCTGGCGGTCCGCCCGGAGGCGCTGTGGACCGACTGGCTGACGGCCGAGCTCTATGCCTTCCTGCCTGACCTGGGAATTACCACCATAACCACGTCGCTGAGCCGGTTCGTGGCCGACGTTAACCGGGATCCGGCGGCCGGCCCGCAGGGCGGCTTCTGGTCCAGTCCCGTACACGCCCGGCTGCCGCGCGGCCAGGCGGTATACCGCAGGTCACTGACCCCGGCCGAGATCCGGCACCGGATCCGGCTCGCCCACGAGCCATTTCACCAGGCCCTCGACGACGCCATCGAGCGGCTGCTGACGCGCTTCCCCCGGCTGCTGCTGCTTGACCTGCACAGCTTCGGGCGGGAACTGGACGGCGACGTCGTCCTGGGCGACCGGCACGGCACGACGGCCCGGCCCGAGGTCGTCGCCGTGGTCCGCGAGGCATTCGCCGGAGCCGGTCTCAACGTGCGGATGAATGAGCGCTACGCCGGCGGCTGGACGGTGACCCGCTTCGCGGGCCACGAGCGCGTCGACGCTATTCAGGTCGAGCTCAACCAGCGCTGCTACCTGAACCTGGCTGGCCGCCGGTTCCCCGGCCCGCCGCCACCCGGCGCATTCCAGGCCACCCAGCACGTGCTCCGCGGCCTGCTGGCTGACGGCGTCATCGCACCCCTCCTGGCCCGGTATCCGGCTCTTGGGTCGGATAAGTTCTGAGCTCAGCTCGGGGAGCCCGGCACGGACCCGGGCCTGGATTGCCGGCCGCGCACCAGCGACTGGCTCAGGAGGAGGCCAGGTGCGGTGGTCAGGACCCGATGGTTACTGGGCGAGCGATGACCGGAATCTCATCCGCGTATCGCAGGTGCACGCCTGGCTGAGCCGCGAGGCGTACTGGGCGCAGGGCCGCCCGGCTGAGGTGGTGGCCCGTTCGATTGAGCACTCCCTCGTCGTGGGTCTGTACGCGGCCGACGGGGAGCAAGTGGGCTTCGCCCGGTTCGTAACCGACTATGCGACGTTCGGCTGGCTGTGCGACGTGTTTGTGGACACCGCGCACCGCGGGCACGGCCTCGGCAGCTTCCTGGCCCGGACAGCCATTGAGCATCCGGCGGTGGCCGGGATCCAGCAGGTTCTGGCGACCGCGCCCGGCCGCACCCTGTACTCCCGGCACGGGTATGCGCCGCTGGCCAGTGCCGAGCGATGGATGGAGCGGCGACCGGGCTGACCTGGTCCCGGCTGACGGAGCCCGGCAGAGCTGATCCGGCTGCCCTGGTCCGGGCGTTTTGTCGGTCCCTGTTGCGAGGATGACCGTAACGCTCGATCAGGAGGTGACCGCCACCGGGACAGTTCCCCGCCCTCCCGCCCGCACCGCGGGTCACGATTACGCCACCGGCAGGCGCCCCACCTGGGGAAAGGCCGTGTTCATTGATAGCCGAACACTTGTTCTAGTGTTATCGCCTTCCCTCGGCACTCGCACATGTGTTCTAATTACGGGCATGCCACAGGTAGCCCGCACCGCCAGCAAGCGGTCGCAGGCCGTGCTGATGGCAGCGGATCCCAGCTGGTTTGCGGCCCTGATCCATACGGGCGCCCCAGTCATGGCCAGAGCCGCGCGAGGCGAATCCGTGCACCCGGCCCGCCTCGCCCGGCCGGTCACTGCCGCCTCGGCGCCGGGCTCCCGCCAGCCGGCCGACCTGCGGCGCGGGCGAAGCAGGCTGACCCGGGTTATCCCGGCGGACAGCGGCCAGATCGCATCCGGCCTGCCGGTCACGCTCGGGCCGGGCAGTCCCGCTGACGGACCGGAGCACGGCCCGCCCCTGACGTGTCACGGGCAGCCCGCGGTCTCCGCGTTCCGGGAGCCGCGGCCCGCGCAGCCCTTGCCCAGCTCTCGCTGACCAAGCTGCCGCACGCCCATTCTCGCTCCGGCGCACCTCGCCGGATGCTCTGTGACCTGGCCGCACGCTGGAGGTGAGCAAGTGACAACCCACTTCGACTACGACATCCGCCGGAAGCGCGAGCGCCTGGCGGAACTTGCCGGCCAGACGGCCGAGCTGGAACGCCGGCTCGCTGACGCGCGGCTCACCCTGGATCGCGAGCTCAGCAACCCCGGCGCCGCCTATCCGCCGCCCGGCGAGCCGACGCTCAGCACGGACGGCCGTGCCAGCAGACTCGGTGACAGCTGGCCCGATGCCAGGGGACTCGATGCCAGCGGACTCGGTGACGGCGGACTCGATGCCAGAGGGTTCGGTGACGGCGGCCCTGACAGTGCTGGCGGCTACGAGGATGCCGGCGGATTCGGCGCGGCGTATGACCCGCCCATCGATCCGGCCGCCGGTGATCGCACCGAGGTCCTGCTTCAGCACGGCCGGGCCGGCGCTGCCCCGCGGCTGTCCCGCACCCGCAAACTCGTGCTGGGCGGGGCGGCCGGGACGATCCTGCTGATCATCCTGATCCTGGTGCTGACGGCCGGAGGCGCCTCGTGGCCCGGAAGTGTGGCCGTGGTCCAGCGCCAGGCCGCGGTCGCCTGCCGCAATCCCGACGTGCGCTCGGAGCCCAGCCAGGTCAACTTCGCGTGCGCCAAGGCCACCCGCCAGATCCTGTGGGTGTTCGCCCTGCTGACCAGCCGCGACAACCCCAGCTTCAAGGATGCGCGCACCGGCCGGGTGGGCCTGGAGCCGATCAGCGCGGCCCAGGGCGGGCAGCTGGCCTGGTCGCTGAACCTGCACCACCCGTATCACCCGTCGAACGCCGTCGACAGCCTGGCGGTGGCCGCCCGGGCGATCAACAACATCGTGGGCGGCGCGACCCTGACTAGCGCGGGCGGGCGGCCCGTGGTGCAGTCCGGACTGGAGAGCAGCGCAGCGAACTGCCTCCGCTACAGCGGATCAGCGGCGATGACCCGGCGGTCCGGGTTCCCGCCGCATTGCGCCCGTCCGGTGACCACCGCCGCCGGCCAGGCAGCCCTGGTAGCTGACATCTACCAGAAGTGGGTGGTCGGCGCCGGACCGCGCGCAGCGCAGGACGCGGCCGTGCTGTTCGCCAACGCCACGAACCCCGGCAATCCGGAGGTCCAGGCCGTCCTCCGGCGGCTGTCCGCGGACGGTCCGCTGACCTAGCCACGCCCTGGCACCGGTCCGGCGGCCATCGGGCCCGGTCAGCCACGGGGAGGAGGTGGATTCATGAGCTCGGCCCGGAAGCCCTGGTGGCAGAAGGCCACGGCGGTTGTCAGCCTGAGCGCCAGCGGGGCGGTAACCGGGTTCGCTTTCGCCCCCAAGGCGGCGCCTGACCTGTCGTCACCGTCGAAAATGATGATCCACCTGATGGCTCTGGACGAGGCGGGCCAGCCGGCTAAGTCCGGCCAGGCAGCCGCGACCGGAGATGCCCGGCTGCGCTCGGCCATCGTCAGCGTCGCGCGCTACTACCTGCGGATGGCGGCAGGCAAGACCCCGGCCGAGATGGAAGCTGTCATCTGGGACCACGACAGCATCGACGGCGCGAATCACGGCGAGTCATGCGCGGCCTTCGCCAGCCTGACCCTGGAACTGGGCGCCCGGGTCATCGGCGAGCAGAGCTGGGTGACCGGCGGCACGACCTACCCGTGGCCGCTGCACAAATGGGCCGATGTCCGGGTCGACCCGAACCCGGATTCACTCGGGATCACCTCCGTGCTGCAGGACGCGCAGGCGCACGATCGCTGGCATCCGCTCAGCGACGGCTACCGTCCGCTGCCCGGCGACTGGGTCCTGTTCCACGGGCACGTCGAGGTGGTGACGGATTACTCCGGCGGTGTCCTGCACACCATCGGCGGAGACTCCCTGCCCGACTACTCGGTGAATGCCCACGAGTACCACGGCTCCCTGGCCGCCGACGGGGTTGCCGGCTTCGTGAACAACGGCGACCTGGACCAGGGTGGCCCGGCAGCCGGCAGCAGGGGCGCCGGCCGCCCGGCCACCCGTCAGTCCGCGACTCATCATCAGGCCAGCCGGAACGAGGCGGCCCCGAGCTCGGCCCGGCACCAGGCGAGCTCAGCCTCGGCCCGGCACGGCTCGGACGCCCGCGGGTCTGCGGTGCCGGGCACCGGTGCCGGCGCCAGCGCTGGAGCCGGTACCGGAGCCCGCAGACCGAGTACCGACGGGCCGAGCGCCGACGGGCAGGCGGCGATTCCCGGTACGGCGGCTGCCTCCGGCGACCCAGCCGCCGCTACCAGCTCATCGGCTGCCGCGGCTGCGAGCGACTCCGGCGGACAGGCCTCGGCCAGCCACGGACGCGGTACCCGCGCCACAGCCGCGGCGGCAGGAGACGCAGCCATCCCCGGCCTGTCTGTCCCGGAGCGTCACCGCCCACAACATCACGAGGCTCAGCATCAGGAGTCCCGGCGCCAGGACTCCCAGCGCCACGGGCAGGCCAGCAGGCCGACCGCACCGGCAGCACCGCGCAGTTCCCAGGCTGGCCAGGCAGAGTCCGGCCGCGGGACTTCTGACCAGGGCACCTCCGACATTCCTGGCGTCCCCGTCACGACGGCCCGCCACGTTCCGGCCTCCGCGCCGTCCGCGCCGACTCACCGCTATACGCGCCACCATCCGTCACCACCTGCCGTGCCCGCGGGCAGCACGACCGAGCAGCAAGCGTTCATCAGCGCCGTGGCGCCGGGGGCCATCGCCGCCCAGAGCGAGTGGGGCGTGCCCGCCTCCGTGACGATCGCCCAGGCCATCGACGAGTCCGGCTGGGGTCGCAGCGAGCTCGCTGCCCGAGATCACAACCTGTTCGGGATCAAGGGCGACGGCCCCGCCGGCTCGGTCGCCGAGCCGACGCAGGAGTACGTCCATGGACGCGCGGTCCAGCGCACCGCCGACTTCCGGGTCTACCAGGACGACGCACAGAGCATCTCCGATCACGGGAAGCTCCTCGCTACCAGCGGCTACTACTCGCGGGCCATGGCCAACCGCCAGAGCCCCGATACATTCGCGGCCGACCTGACCGGGATCTACGCCACCGATCCCAACTACGGCGCCAAGCTTGTCGGCCTGATGCGCCGCTACAACCTGTACCGCTACGACAAGGCCGAGACCGCCGGCGCGAGTTCCAGCGCCGGACAGGCCAGTCCGGCCGGGGACGGCGGACAAGGGACGGACAGCAGTTCCGCGGCGACCACCGCGGGGCAGAGCGACGCAGGGCAAGACGGCGCTGGAGATGGCGGCGCGGGGCAGGACGGCGCAGGGCAGAGCGGCGCCGGACGGACCAGCACGGGACAGGTCGGCGCGGCCAGCACAGGCCAGGCCAGCACGGCCCACGCCCGCACGGGCCACGCCAACACGGGCCACGCCAGCGAATCTCCGCCGGCTGCTCCGGCTCGGACCAGGCGGCCGGACGCTACGCCGGCCAGGACGGGCCGGTCCGCGAGCAAGCAGCCCCCATCGGCTCAGGCCGCAGGCCTGGGCAGCGCGGCCATTCCGGGTCTTCCCGATGCCACGCCGCCGGCCAGCCAGCAGCAGGCGGCAGGCACGCAGACCCGCCAGGCTGCGCGGGAGCGAGCGACTGGTGCAGCGACCGGGCCAGGCGCAGGCGCCGCGGGAAGCGACAGCACCGGTCAGAATCCGGCGAGCGCGGCGAGCCCGGACCCTGGCCAGAGCGGACACGCCAGCCGGTCCGCCGGCAGCCGGCCCAGGCCGGAGTCCTGGACGGACACCACCTTCGGCTCGGCTCAGCAGGCCGCTGCCCCGCGCAGCGAGCCCCGCCCGGCCGCCGCGCCGCGTCGGCCTGCCCCGCGTCGCCCTGCGGGGCCGCGCCGGCCGGCCCCTCGCCGGGCACCGGAACGGGCCGTCAAGTACCAGAAGCAGATCCCGGTTGTCGTCCAGAACACCTTTGCCATGACCGCGCGGCTGCCGCTGATGCGCGCCGAGCCGGTCTACCGGGATGTGGCCGATCAGGCCGGGATCCGCTGGCAGCTGCTGGCGGCCTGCGACTGGATGCAATGCAAAGCGCAGTCGCGTTACTCACCGGTGCACGGCGAGAAGCTCGGCTCCGTCAACCTCGACGGCACCAGCTACCGCACCAGGTCCGAGGCGCTGGAGCAGTGCGCCGACGATCTGCTGGACCTGTCGTGGGCGGTGTACCAGATCGACCTGACCCGGACTGCGCCACTGTCAGTCCGGGACCTGGCCAACGTCTTCGCCGCCTTCCGCTGGGGCGGCCTGCTGAAGCTGCACCGAACCTCGGCCATGGAGTTCCCGTACTCGGTGGCGGGCCTAACTGACCAGCACTCCGGCATGCGCTGGCCCAACATCAGCGACTCGCGCGCGCCGGATAAGCCAGGCAGCCGGTTCCGGCCTGCCTTCGGCGCCGTGCCGGTCGTCCTGATCCTCAAGTACCCGGCCAGCGCCTGATGCCCGCCCGGCCATCCCGAGCCGCCCTGTCACCGCCGACACCGGAAAGAGGTGGACCCTCGTGTTCCGCTTTCTGATCTTCCTGCTCCGTGCCCGCACTGGCCAGCGAGCCCGCCCGGCCGCGCAGCCGGCCGCCGCATGGCCGCCACAGGCAGCTCCCGCGTCCGCGGGCCCGGCCGGCCGGTACTCCCCCGCCGGCCCGGCCGGGACCGGCCCTGACTGGCCGGGCGGAACCCGGCTGCTGCGGCGCGGCGGCAGCCCCGCAGCCCCAGCTGGCCATCCGGACATCCGGCACGACAATCAGCCGGACTGGCCCGGCCAGCGGGACGGCGGCCCCGGTGCCGCCGGGCCGGCCGGTTCAGGGCCCGGCCGTCGCTGGCCGGTGTCGCCGAAGATCATCTGGACGGCCGTGCTGGTCGCTGTCGCCCTGATCTTCCGCCGCGCCCTCGCCGCGGTGCTGCTCGCGGCACTGGCCGGCACGCTGCACCTGGTCGGCCTGAACGTGCACCTGCCCAGCGTCCGGTTCGCCTGGCCCTGGCAGTCACCCGGCCACACCGCCACGGCGAACATCGACCTCGGGCCGTGGGTGCTGCAGAAGATTCAAGGCATCTCCCGGCCCGCTCTTGGCCAGGTGAACTTCAACTTCGTCTTCACCCACCGGGTATCGAAGAACATCGGCCCATGGCCGTGCTGGTACGCCAGCACCTTTTACGCTGTCGGCCGCGCTTCGGCGACCGTCAGCGCTCAATCCGGGGCCGGCCTGGTGGAAGCCGGGCACCGGTCACTACCGCCTGCAGGTTCTCAGCCGGCCACGCGACGGCCGGCCTGGCCGGGTCGCCGTCACGATGATGCTGCCGCCGCCGCAGCTTCCGCAGTCCGTGCACGACGTGAGCATCGACAACGTCCAGTCCCGGCCGGTGGCCACCCAGCACAGCTGGACCTATCCAGGCTTCGGCTGCGGCCTGGTGCTCCGACCGCAGTTCGCGCCGTCGGTGCTGTACGGGCAGGCGCAGGAGGTGGCCTTCAGCCGGGCCACCCACCTGCCCCGGGTCACCGGGCCGCTGCTCGCCACGGCCAGGAGCGAGGCAGCACAGACCATCCGGGACAGCTTCATCCAGCCCACCGTCAACGCCCTGGGCTACAAGCTGGACAGCTTCACGCTTAGGTGGGCGCCCGCTCCGTAGCTGCCCGCGCCGCCCTGCGAGTAGCTGTTCCCGCTACGGCTTCCGGGGCCGGACCATAACCTTGGATTGCCGCGTATGCCCAGGTGAGCGAAATCGCCAGAAGTACGCCCAAAGTTTGGCGGCCGGCCGGCCAGGTCGAGCTGGCCAGGGGTACGTTGGCAGCTTTGGTCTGGCCAGTGGCGGAAGGAAGAGGAATAGTGCTCCAGGACCGGCAGGCGACGGCGGGCGGCGCTGTGGAGCTGCCCGAGCCATGGCGCTCGGCGGCCGTGACGGTAGTCCTGCCGACTTACAACGAGGCGGCCAATCTGCCGGTGATCACCGCCGAGCTGCTCGGACTGCCGTTGTCGGGGCTGCAGATCCTGGTCGCCGACGACAACTCGCCGGATGGCACCGGCGACGTGGCCGATCAGCTCGCCCGGCAGTACGGCGAGGACAAGATCACCGTCGTGCACCGGCCGGGCAAGCAGGGCCTGGGCCGGGCCTATGTCGACGGCATGACCCGGGCGATGGCCACCGGCGCTGACTTCGTCGTGCAGATGGATGCCGATCTCTCGCATGCACCGGGCTACCTGCCGCAGATGCTCGGCACGCTACTGGCGGCCGAGGCCGACGTCGTCATCGGATCCCGGTACGTGGCGGGCGCCAGCCTCGCGTCGGAATGGTCATGGCGGCGCAAGGCCTTGTCGGCGTTCGCCAACGGCTATGTGCGAGCGCTGCTGCAGCTCGGGATCCGTGACGTCACCGCCGGCTTCAAGCTCTGGCGCAGCGCGGCCCTGCAGGCCATCGACGTCGGCAGCGTCCGCAGCAACGGCTATAGCTTCCAGGTGGAAATGAACTACCGCTGTGTCCGCCAGGGACTCAAGATCGTCGAGCTGCCCATTCGTTTCGAAGAGCGGCGCGAAGGCGCTAGCAAAATGGACCTGAAAGTGCAGCTGGAGTCGGCCCTCATGCCATTTCAGCTGCGCCGCCGGGCCCGCTAGCACCGCAGACGACCTCGATCCGGCCGGACCATCAGCCATTTCGCCGACATTTTCCTGGCCCTGGGCCGGCCGGGCGCGCTACGGTTCGTGAATATCCTGCTCCGGAGGCAGCCGTGGATTATGTCGTAGGTGTCCTGGTCCTGGTCGTCGTGGCGGCCATCGGCCTGGGCCTGGTGGTGATCCACCACGAGAATGCCCCCGGCATGCGCCCGTCCATGGCCGCCGCGCGGCGCGTGGTCTGGAAGACCCAGCTGGTATCACCCGGTGATCCGTGCCGCTGCGGCGGCACGCTGAACAGCAGCAACGTGACATCGGAGCGGTTCGGGGCGCTGATCGGCTGCACGGACTGCAGCCGGTCATGGACGACGGACGGCCGCCGGGTACGGGTGCGCCGCGCCGTCTGAGCCGGTCACGACCGGCGCAGGCTCTCGGCCAGCCGGACAGCGCCGGCGACCGGATCGGCCGCCGACCGGGTCACGATGACCGGCCGGGTGCTCGCCCGGCCGAGCGCGACGGTAAACGATGACCGGGCGACGGCACTGGACCACACGCCGCCCGCCAGCGCGACCCGCACCGGTGCGCCGCCTGGCGGCCTGAGGTAGCGCGCGATGTGGCGCGCGGTTGCGGCGGCCAGCGCCGACATTTCCGCGTCCAGGTGGCCGACCGCCCAGTCCGCGCCCTGCTCGGCGGCGCCGGTAAGCAGCGGGGCGGCTCGCGCCAGCAGCCGCGCGGGGTCCGGAGCCGAGTTCACCGCGGCCACGATCCGGCTCGGGTCGCGGTGGCCGATCACCTGGCTGAGCCCAGCCGCGAAAGCCGCCGGGACAGCCGCGGGATCGTTGACGTAGTGCTCGAGGGCCCGGCGGCCGAGCCGCGCGGCCGAGCCGTGGTCGCCGAGGATCCAGCCCCGTCCCCCGCTGGCCGGATAGGTCGCCTTGTCGATGGCCGCCGGCGCGCTGCAGATCACCGAGCCCGTGCCGGCCACCACGCAGGCATCGGTGTGCTCGGGAGCGGCCAGCAAGGCGCCCACGTAGTCCGGCACGACTCGCACCTCGGCGCCCGGAAGCAGGCCGGCCAGCAGCCGGACGATCCGCGCGTGCTGCGCCGGGCTCCGGGTCCCGGCCACGCAGGCCGCCACGTGCGTCGCGGCCGGGCAGCCGTCCAGGGCGGCGCGATAGCTGGCCAGCACCGTCTGCTCATCGGCCGACAGCGGATTACCCGGCCCGCCGGCTCCGGCGTAAATCAGCAGGCCTGCTCGGACGGCGCGAGTCCTGGTCGCCGTGCCGCCGGCGTCGATCCCGACGACAACGCCGGGCACGGCATCAAGGCGGTCAGGGACGGCAGTCCGTCCTGTCCCGGCCCGATATCCGCTGGGCTCGCGCTCTCGCTGGCTGGTCGGCCGCCGGTGCCGGGCACGGAGTCAGCGAAGCCTGCGTTCATGATCTCGATTGTGCCGCCCCGCGGCGACGGTCGGCGCCGGGCGCTCCGGGAACGGGACGCCCGTGCCGGGCGGCGGGGGTCAGGAAACGGCGCGGTGCAGGGCCGCCAGGGACTCAGCCAGCAGGGCCGGGCGGTCCTCGTCGGCGGCGTACTCGGCCAGGGCGGCACCGATAGAGACAGCGCAGGTCCGCGCGGCCAGTTCCCGGCGGGCGGTCACCGGACGGCCGTAAGCCGCCAGCAGCTCCGCACGGGCCGGGCCGGCAAAGCCCAGGTAGGCGATGGACAGGTCGACGGCCGGGTCGGCCAGGCACAGATCACCCCAGTCGATTACTCCCGTCGCGGCACCGTCCTCGACCAGCAGGTGACGCACGTGCAGGTCGCCGTGCGAGATGGCAAGCGACCCGTCATCTGGCGCCTCCGCATGACCAGCAGTAACGGGACTCGCCGTGACGGCGGCATTGTCGGACGCGGCGGCCGGACCAGGCGGCCCGGCGTCTGGCCCGGCCGTGACCGACGCTGCCCCCTCCGCTGGCGGACCGGCGCCTGGTGGCCCGGCCGCGGGTGGTCCGGCAGCCGGTGCACCGGCCGCCGGCGGCTCCGCCTCGGCCCGGTCGAGCAGGCGGCTGATCTCGCTGCTGGCCGGCCGCAGACCGCGCCTGGCCAGCATGGCCAGCGCGTCACGAGCCATCCGGGCCCGGGCCGGCGGGCTGGCCCGGTGCATCGGGTCCACCGGCAGGCCGGCGCCGTCCACGAGCGGGACCAGGGCCGGGTCGTGCAGTGCGCGCAGGAAACCGCCGACGGCGATGGCCGCCGGTACGCGGGCTCCGTCGGACAGTCCCGATGCGGCCAGCTCACGGCCGGGCAGCAGCCGCGCACCGAAAAACGGCCAGGCGTAGCGCTCGGTCGGCTGGCCCACGAACACGGGATCGGGGATCGGCAGCGGGAGCCGCGGAGCCAGCTGCGGCAGCACCTCGATCTCCCGCCGTACGCCCGGCAGCGCGATCTGCCGCCGGGGGAACCGGAATAGCCACTGGCCGTCCACGACGAACGCGGTGTTGTCCCAGCCGGTCTCCAGCAGCGTCACCGGCGCGCTGACCAGCGCCGGGAACTGCTCGCGGATCAGGTCAGCCGCGAGCCCCGGCGTGACCACGATCTCGGCCGCCCACATGGAGCCGCCGGGCGCCGGTACCTGGCCGCTCGTCACGGGGCGTGACGCTAGCAAGGCGACCAGACCGTGGCAATCAGAATTCAGCGACGCTCGGGGCGGGCTGCCGCCGCCGGAGCATGCTGCCCAGTCGGACGCGGTCAGCTGACCGCCGTCGGCTCGCCGGCCGCTGCCTCGGCTGGCGCCGCCCGGGCCAGCGGCACGAGCAAGACAGCAATGGCGATGAGCGTGTAAGCGAACACGCTGGTCCGCAGGCCGGTCAGGAAGATGACCTCGGCCAGGCCCGCGCAGACCCAGCCGGCGGCCAGCGCGATGCCGAACGACCGCGGCCGCGCCGTCGCGGCGAGGAACGGGATGACCAGGGCCATGATGGTGAGCCAGACCAGCGTGACGATGAGCTGGTTAGTGACGTACGCCGAGCCGAAGCCGACGATGTCGTGCCGGCCCGCGAGCTGAGCTAGGTAGGCCACTGCCCCGGCGACGCCGAGGAGCACGATCAGCCGCGCCGCGACGGGCGCGGCGGTCAGCGACCGGGGCTCGAGCCGGATCTTCCGGGTGCGCGCGAGGTGGACGGCGATCAGGCAGGCGGCGACGAGCTGCAGGATCAGGGCCACGATGATGAGCCAGGCGCCGGGGCCAGGCGGATGAGAGATCTGCAGCGAGAACCTCATGGACGCCGCGTCGGCCGGCAGCGTCACGGCCGACCCCAGCGCGAGGCCGGCCCCGATCGTCCTGCTGGTCCGCGGCACCAGCAGGAGGATCGCCGCGGCCACGCCGGTGGCGCTGTTCAGCAGTGTCTGCTCAATGTTGGTGGAGTAGGACAGCAGGCGGAAGTCCGGGGCGAAGGTTACGTACAGCGCGACCACCGTGAGCACGGAGAGCACGAGTGTCAGCACGCCGGCCCCGACCAGCAGCCAGGACGGACCCGGCGACTTGTGCGGGCGTGCCGCAGGAGCCGCCGCCGCGGCCAGGGTCGCGCCGGCGACCACGGCCCCGGGCTCGGGCTGAGTCAGGGCGGGCTGCGGTGCTACGGCAGCCGGCTCGGGGGGATCGGACTCAGCCACGCTGACGATCGGCTCTGGGCCCGGTTCCGCTGCTTCAGCCAAGCCGGTTTCGGGTGGCGCGGACTCCGCTCGCGGCTCGGGCAGGGACGTCGGTCCAGGCGGGGACGACGGTGCGGGCGGGGACGACGGCGCGGGCGGGGCGAGCGGGACGCTGGCCAGCGCGGCCACGGCAGCCGCCGATACCGAGCGGCTGTCATCGCCGGTCAGCGTCTCCAGGGCCCGGCGGGCGGCCAGGGCGCGGCCCGCGTGACCGCCCCGCAGCACCCGTTCCAGTTCCTGGACCGCCCCGGTCCGGATCCCGGCCAGCGGGCTATCCACGGCCTGGGCCAGTTCCGGCGGCAGCGGCGAGGGGGCAGTCACCGGGCGGCTGCGGCGGGCGATGTAGAGGTCGCCCTGCATCTCCACGTCCCGGCTGGGCGTCTGGTGCGGGCTGCGCTCGCGCACTTTGTCGAAGACATAGTCATACAGCTCATCGAGCGAGACCCAGCCATCCTGGTTCCGGTCGGCCTCTCCCGTCGCCAGGCCCTCCACCAGGGCGGCGGTGAACACCGACGGCCGGGCCTGGGCGTCGTCGGCGAGCTGATCACCCTCGAAGGCGTATTCCATGGCGCTGGAGGCGGTGATCACTGCGCGGCCGCGGCCGCTCGGCAGCCGCTCACGCGGGAAGCTGCCCAGCACATCAACATCTCCGGCCGCCCGTACGGTGACGCCCTGGGCAAACGCCCCGCCGTAACAGCAGTCCAGCAGCAGTACGACACTGCGCGCCCGTGAAGTCCGCATGCACCGCTGCACGAAGTCGGCCGAGACGGCGGTGGAACCGAGCCGCTCCGGGCGAGTATTGGCAGCGGCGAAAAACAGCTCGCCCGATTCGCTCTTCAGGCCGTGGCAGGACATATGCAGCAGCAGCACATCGGCTGACCGGGCCGTGGAGAACAGGTCCTCGATGTGCTCAGAAATGACGTATGCGGGCTCATTGCGGATGACCTTGACGTCGAAATCGCCGATCCGCTCGTCGCCGAGCACCGCGCTGAGCGCCCGGGCGTCGGCCGACGGGGCCAGTAGCCGGCCGAGCCCCTGATGCTCGTACTCATCATTGGCGACGATGAGGGCCCGGCGCTGGGTGCTCATGGCTCGGCCGGAGTCTGGCCGTGCTTGCTGACGAACAAGTTGATCAGGCGCTCCTGCTCAGCCGCGCTGACCTCGCTCAACTCCAGGGCGTCCCCGTCCAGTTCCAGCCGCACCGTGCGCCGGACTCCGTCGCCGCGGCGCAGCCAGTCACGAACCGTGGAGATGACCGATCGCAGGCTGTCAGCGGAACTGCCCAGGGCAACGAGGAGGCCGCCGATGGCCACCGGGTCAATGGCGCGCGCTCCCGCGGGCGGCGGCCCCGCTGGCAGCGCCGTGACATCGTCGATGTCGAGCTGAGCAAGGTCCCGGCGCAGGTGACCGGTCATGACGTCCAGGCGCTCAGCATCCGCGCCGTCCTCGCTCACCTGAACCCGGAGCTCGCTAGTCATCTCCCCCGCCCTCCCCCAGGGCAGCCCGCGGCACGACCGGGCCAGCAGGCCATTTCTTTACGGCTACTTTGCCTTTCGTTGACTCCAGTGTCCAGCCCATTCCGGCCACCGGTCCGGCGGCCGGGAATGACGGCGGCATACCGGCACATTTGTCCGCCCGTACCGGGCCTCGGCCGGGCAGGCATGCCAGCTGAACCGGCCAGGCGGACCGCCGGTAGGGTCGGCGAACATGCGGATTCTTGTCCTGGGCGGCACCTCATTTGTCGGTCGCGCTATCACCGAGGACGCACTGCGCAGCGGGGCCGACGTCACCCTGTTCGGCCGGGGCAAGACCGGCAATGACCTGTTCCCCGGCGTGCAGCGGCTGATCGGCGACCGCGATGCCGGGGATTACGCGGCGCTGCGCGAGGGCAGCTGGGACGCGGTCGTCGACGTCAGCGGCTACGTACCCCGGCACGTGGGGCAGGCGATGGATGCGCTCGGCGACCGGGCGGGACGGTACTTGTTCATCTCCAGCCACGCGGTCTACCGGCATGCGGGGCTGCAGCCAGGCGCGACCGAGGACACCCCGCGCCGCCCGCCCCGGCGGGACACCGAGGTACTGGACGATGACACCTACGGGCCCTGCAAAGTGGCCTGCGAGGACGACGTGCTGGCCCGGTTTGGCGAGCGCGCGACGATCGTGCGGCCGGGAAAGGTAGCCGGGCCGCACGACTGGCAGGACGGGCTCACCTACTGGGTGCAGCGGGCTGCCCGCGGCGGGCCGGTAGTCCTGCCGGCCGATCCCCGCCAGCCGGTCCAGGTGGTCGACTCGCGCGACCTGGCCCGGCTGGTCGTGCAGCTGCTGGCCGACGACCGGCCGGGAGCCTTCCAGGCGGTGGGGCCGGCCGATCCGGTGACCCTGGGCGGCCTCATCGAGACGTGCGCGCGGGCAGCGGGCACCGAGGTACAGGTTGTCCCGGTTCCGCCGGAAACGGCACCGCGGCTGTTCCCGCTGGTCAAGGAGGACTGGGTGGCGCAGCAGCGCAGCGCCGCGAAGGCCAGGGCGGCCGGCCTGCCCGCGACCCCGCTGGAGGTCACCGCTCGCGACGTGCTGACCTGGGACCGGGAGCGCGGCATGCCCCCGTCCGGGCGCGGCTTCACCGCGGAGCAGGAGCAGGCGCTGCTGGCCCGGTACGGCGGCGCCGCCGCCGGCCGCTGACCAGCAGAACCCGCGCGGCCGGAGCGCAAGACCGATCAAGCGGCCGGCCTGCGGACCCGGGCATGATGAGGTCATGGCCACTGCGCAGGACATGTTCACCCGCTTCGTGGACTCGCTGGCATCGCACCTCGATGACCACGAGGCCCGGGGCGAGGACCTGGCCGCGCGCCTGTACCTGTCGCGGTATCACTTCGACCGGGTCGTCAGCGCGGTCGCCGGCGAGAGCCCGGCACGGTTCCGCCGCCGGGTCCTGCTCGAGCGCTCGGCCTACCGGCTGCTGACCAGCGGCCGGAGCATCCTCGAGGTCGCGGTGGAAGCCGGGTACTCCTCACACGAGGCGTACACCCGCGCGTTCCAGCGCGAGTACGGCGTCCCGCCCTCGGCATGGCGGGCCGCCCCCTGCCGGTTCCAGCTCGCCACTCCCAACGGCGTGCATTTCCAGCCACCCGGCAGCCTGCGGCTGCCCGCGCGAACGAAGGTGACATCCATGGACCTGCTGACCAAGATGGTCGAGCACCACATCTGGCTCGTCGGCGAGATGATCGAGCGGGCCGCGCAGCTGCCCGCTGAGCGGCTCGACGAGCAGATCGAGCTGTCGGTCGACGAGGACCGGCTGACCATGCGCGGGCTGCTGTCCCGGCTGATCGGCCAGATGGACATGTGGAACTGCGCGATCGCGAACCGGGAGTACGACTGGTCGCTGGAGGACCACGAGAGCATCGGGGCGATGCGCGGCCGGCTGGCCGTGGTCGCTCCGGCGTTCCTGACCAGCGTCCGCGACGTGGTGGACAATGGCCGGCTCGATGAGACGTTCGTGGATGCGCTGTGCGAGCCGGCCGAGGTCTTCACCTACGGAGGCATGATCGCCCACGTGCTGACCTTCGCCGCTCACAACCGGACGCTGGTCATCCTGGCCCTCAAGCAGGCGGGCGCCGACGACCTGGGCTGGGGCGACCCGATGCGGTGGGTCGCGGAGCCGGCCTAGCGTCCCGCTGCCGGCCGGGTGGCGGGACAGCGGCTGGCTCGCTGCCCGGCCACCCCGGCCGCGGGTGCCCCGGCCCGGCTAGGTGGAAGACTGAGGAGTCATGGTCGAGTCAATCTGGCGCTATCCGCTGAAGTCCGCCCAGGGCGAGTCGGTGACCGACGCCTATTTCGGCCCGGACGGGCCGTCCGGGGACCGGGCCATGGCCTGCATCACCGCTGACGGGATCGTGGTCAGCGCCAAGAACCCGCGCCGCTGGGGGCGGCTGCTGTGGGTCATCGCCACCTTGCTGAACACGGCGAGCGGCCACCAGGTGATGGTCCGCGTTCCCGGCGGCGAGCCGCTGCGCGCCGGGACCCGGCAGGCCGATGAGGCCGTGTCCGCCTGGCTCGGCGAGCCGGTCCGGCTGACCGGCGAGGTCCCGCCCCAGGCCCGGCTGCACCGGCTGTGGCCGAAGGAGCCGGGGATGATCCCGGAGTGGGCGGCGGGCGCCGGGGCTGGCGAGGAGGAGATCACCGCGATCAGCGGTGCCCTGCCCGGCAAGCGGTTCGTGGACTTCGGCGCGGTGCACCTGGTCACCACCCGGGCACTGGATGAGCTGCGGCGCGAGGCGCCGGCGGCTGACGCCCGCCGGATGCGGCCGAACCTGGTGCTGTCGCTGGCCCGCGAGCCGGGACCGGGCGACTGCATCCAGGTCGGCCCGGACGTGCGGCTGCGGGTCCTGACGCCTACGCCGCGGTGCGCGATCCCGGCCGCGGAGCAGCCGGGGCTGGATTACGCGCCGGAAGTGCTGCGGGCCGTCGCACGCCACCGCGTCGAGATACCGGGGCTGGGCCGGGCCGCCTGCTTCGGGAGTTACGCCCAGGTGCTGTCACCGGGCACCGTCACGGTCGGCGACCTGGCCACGATCGCCGCGTAGCGCGCCGGGCGCTGGCTGCGCATCCAGCTGGTCCTGCAGCTGCGCGCCGTCCGGCCGTAAGCTCCGGGGCGGCCGTCAGGACCGGGCCGGCGTGGCGCCGCGGGTGCAGCGCACCGCCAGGATGTCGGGCACCGGGCTGCCGAGCTCCACTACTCGCTGCACGATCAGGCCTGCGCTGGTCAGCGCATTCAGCAGCTCGCTGACCGGCAGGTGAGTCGCCCCGACCTTGGCCCGGACACCCTGCGACGACCAGGCCTCGAAGCTGCGCTCCCGGGTCCAGTAGCCGGGTGAGATGCGGACCGCGGCCGGATCGGACCGGTCCGCGAAGGCGCCGATGAAGCAGGGATGGACGCCCACGTGGGCGAAGACGCCGCCGGGCCGCAGGACCGGGCCGAGTGCCCGGCAGGCGGCGGCGTAGTCGTCGATGTCGGTGTGGCACAGAATCGACGAGATCGCCGCGAGCGACCCCGGGCGCAGCGGCGGGCGGGCCGCGTCGGCGGCCGCCACCGGCATCCGGCGGCGAGCGTGCCGCAGCTGGCCCCGGGACAGGTCCAGGCCCAGCGGGGTCCAGCCCAGGGACCGCAGGACCGGGGCGTAGAAGCCGGTGCCGCAGGCCAGGTCGAGGAGCGGGCCGGCGCCCCGGCCGAGGACCTGGGTCAGCGCGCTGGTCGTCCGGTCGGTAAAGGCCCCGGCGGCACCGGTCAGGTAGCTCTCGTACCAGTCGGCCCACTCGTCGTATCGCGCCACGGGCGCCTTCGGCCCTGCCACGCTGGCACGTTAACCCGGTGACGCGCGCCGTGGCTATGATCGCCGCTGCGCTGACCGCGAACCGGCCCCGGCGACCGGGGCAGCCTGCGCCTGGCCAGGAGGTCCAGGCGCCATGCTCAGGCGCCAGGCGCCTACGGCCACACCTCGCCCAGCAGGCGCAGGATGTTGCCCCCGATCACCTTGGCGATGTCATCCTGCGGGTAGCCGTGGCTCACGAGCCAGCGCACGATGTTCGGGAACTCCTCGGCGGGGTTCTCGATGCCGTCGACGTAAGGGACGCGCTCGTACGGCGGCGCGTTCCGCTCGTCGTCCATGAAAACGTGGCTGAAGGTGACGTGCCAGCCCGCGTGGTCACCGAAGTTCGTGTCCGGGCCGAACGCCACGTGGTCGAGGCCGGCCAGCTCCGCGCAGTACTCGAAATGCTCCATGACCGAGTCCAGGCAGTGCCGCGGATGGGCGCGGGTGATCGTGGTGTGCGGTGCGGCCTCGATGCCGATCACGCCGCCGCGCTCGGCGCAGGCCCGGATGACGTCATCCGGGGCCATCCTCGGGGTCGGCCACAGCGCCCGCGCGCCCCGGTGCGAGATCGTCACGGGGACCTGGCTGTGCTCGATGGCCTGCAGGCAGGTCCGGTCGCTCGCGTGCGCGATGTCGACGAGCATGCCGATCTCGTTCATCCGCTGGACGGCCCGCCGGCCCATCGCGGTCAGGCCGCCGTCGAGCTGCTCGGCCAGCCCCGAGCCGAGCTGGTTGCTGTTGCTGTACACCAGGCCGGCCGATCTCAGGCCGAGTCCGTAGAGCACCTCGATGCGATCGATTTCGCTCTCGATGCAGGTGAGGCTCTCCAGGGTGAGGACCGCGCCGATCTGCCCGTCGCGCTTGGCCTGCTGGATATCGCGGACAGTGCGGGCCACCGTGACGAGATCCTGGTGGGCAAAATCGCACTGCCGCATGCCCATGTCGAAGATGACGTCATCCCAGGTCCAGCCACCCCGGGAGACGATCATCGTGCTCCCGTTCATCATGTTGTCGAAGAAGGCATCCATGCCGGAGACGCTGAGCCCGGCATACGCCGTGACGTCACGGCCCGACCGGCGGTAGGCGGCGCCCTGGCCGGGGTCGGCTGGCCTGCGGGTCGGATGATCATGCAGGGAGATGACGGGATGCGCATCGAGCGTCTGCTGGACCAGTTCCTCCCGGTCCGGGTCCAGC
Source organism: uncultured Actinomycetota bacterium (assembly GCA_963780555.1). Lineage (GTDB taxonomy): Bacteria > Actinomycetota > Actinomycetes > Streptosporangiales > Streptosporangiaceae > DASUBV01. The sequence goes on from CAWACD010000002.1 coordinate 5,064,194, forward strand.
TGCGGCCGGGTGCTGTCGACCCGCCCGATCTCCGGCGGGAACTCGAACCGGAACGCCGCGCGGTCCGTTTCCCCCAGGTACTGGTAGGACCGGTACTCCGACACCGGCCGTCGGTCTGTTCGCACCGCGCCTCCTTCTGCTGGGCAACCAGGACGCCGGCCGCTGGCCGGCCTGCGGCGGGCTCAGCCGGTCACGACCGGCGGTCGAACTCGGCGCGCACCTGAGCCCGGAACTGGCTGTCGGCCAGCAGGTCCGCGCCGACCCGGGCCAGGGCGAGCGCGGCCGCGAGCGCCGCCTCGTGCCCGGCGTCCGATGCCGCTGCCTCCCGCATCTCAATCGAGTGGCCCGCAGTTCCCTCGGGCACGATCTGCGCGTACGGGTGGATGCACGGCAGCCGCTGGCCCACGTTCCCGATGTCTGAGCTGCCGGCTCCGTCGTCCTCGGCCGGATCCCTGACGTCGAGACCAGCCTCAGCCAGGTACCGTCCGGCCCGCTCCGCCAGCAGCGGATTGTCGTTGCGCTCCGCATACATCGGCGAGGGGCGCAGTTCACAGGTGCACCCGGTGGCCAGGGCCGCGGCCCGCGCGCAGTTCTCGACCTGGACCGCCAGCTCTCGGGTCAGATCGCCGGTGACGTGCCGGGCGATGAACGACGCCTCGGTCAGGTCCGGGATGACGTTGGCCGCCGAGCCGCCCTTGGTGATGATGCCGTGGATCCGCGCCCGCGGGTCGAGTTGCTGACGCATGCCGTCCAGCGCGACGAAGAACTGGATCATCGCGGCCAGCGCGTTCACTCCGAGGTGCGGGTTCTTCGCCGCGTGCGCGGCGCGGCCGTGGTAGGTCAGCTTGTAGTCGATGCAGGCCAGCGCCCGCCGGGTGGGCAGCGTGCGGTCCCCCGGATGGAACATCAGCGCCGCCGTCAGCCCGTCGAAGACCCCGGCCTCCAGCTCGATGATCTTGCCGCCGCCGTCTTCTTCCGCCGGGGTACCGATGACCTGAACTGTTCCGGCACCCGGACCGGCCAGGGTTCGCGCCAGCGCGATGGCGGCGGTGGCGCCGCCGGCGGCGATGAGGTTGTGCCCGCAGCCGTGGCCCAGGTCGGGCAGCGCGTCGTATTCCAGCAGGTAGGCGATTCGCGGCTCGCCGCTGCCCCGGGAGGCCCGGAACGCGGTCGGCAGTCCGGCGATGCCGCGCTCCACCGCGAAGCCCTCGTCCTCGAGCCACCCCGTGAGCAGGGCCGCGGCATGGTGCTCGGAGAAGGCCAGCTCAGGATCGCGATGAATCTCCCGGCTCACGGCGATGGCCTTGCCCCGGAGTTGCCCGACCTCGGCCGTCAGCTGCTGATGGGTGGTCTGGTTCACCGGGCTCACTCGCCTCCTGTTCCGGGCCCGCAGGCCAGGAAATCACCGACCGGGGTACCGGCCCGCAGCTTGGGCGGCATCGGATAGGCCACCTTGCTGGGATGCAGGTTCGCGTGGACCAGCAGTTCAGCGGTGGCCAGGGCGGCGCGGGCCGGGTTGACGACCGGGACACCCAGATCGTCGCTGAGCTGCTCATCCACGCCCAGGAAGCCCAGCGACATGCAGCCCAGCACGATGACATCGGCACCGGAGCCGGCCAGCTGCGCGGCCGCGGCGGCGATCTCGTCGCGCGCGGGGCCGGACCGGTCCTGCAGTTCCAGGACGGTGGACCGGATGACCGCCACATCGCAGACGTGATCCTGCAGGCGGCTGGCGTAGACCAGGCGGCGGATCGGCCCGGGCTCGGGCACCGTGAGGATGCCGATCCGGGTCCCGACCAGCGCGGCGAGGTGCAGGGACGCGAGAGCCGGCCCCACCACGATGGTGGTGCTGGCGATCTCGCGGAGCGCATCGCAGCCGGGATCGTCATAACAGCCGATGATCATCGCCTCGACCTGATCCTGCTCCGCCCGGACCAGCGCCGCGGCCAGGATCGGCACGGCCAGGTGATCCTCGTAACCGGACTCGATCGACGCTGGCCCCGTGGCGCTGTCCGCCACCGTCACCTCGGTCCCGGGCCGGGCCCAGCCGCGCAGCAGCTGCTGCCGCCGCTGCAGCTCGGCGGCACCGCTGCGGGAGCGGCCCATCGGACCGGGGATCACGTACCGGACACGCACCAGCAACCTCCTGACCCCGCGGCCGAGCGCACCGATTACCGGCCTGGACGGGCTACGGCGTTGCTCCAGTCGCGTGGCTTATCAATCAGGACTGCCCGCTGTTGTCGCGGATTCTTGCATCATAATACCGTTTACTGTAATAATTGTGCACAGCATAGTGAAATTGTGCATGGGCGGTCAAGGGGTCAGCCAGCTGCCGGCGGCCCTCCGGCCCGGGGAAGGACGCAGATGCTCTCACCCGCTGAGCGGTACTCCGGATACCGCTCGTACAGCTACTTGCGAGCCGGGACCGACTACCAGGACTTCGAGCTGTGCGCGGAACTGGGCCGGGTGCCGGCGTACCGGGGCATCGACCTCAGCGCGGCGGACCGAGAGCGCGTCGAGCGGCTGCTCACCGAGAACATCGTGATCTCCCTGCACGAGCATCCGACGGTGATGCCGGAGGACATCACCGAGCTTGTCGACATCATCCGCACCGGGCGTGAGCGGACCGGCTTCGAAGGCCTGGCGCGATCCGGCATGACCGCCGTATTCGACAACTTCATGGACGGCACGTCGTGCGTGACCAGCAGCGCCGGGTGGAAGTGGACCGACGTCATCGCCGACGTGGGCATGCGGCTGTGCGACCTGGCGCATCAGGACCACGTCTTCCTGGCCCATGGCGTGCCGGACATCCGGTCGGCGCACGCTACCGGGCGGGTGGCGCTGGTGGCGGGTCTTGAGGCCGCCACCATGATCGAGAATGAGCTGGATCGTATCGACATCCTGTACGGCCTGGGCGTGCGGCAGATGGGCATCGCCTACAGCGAGGCGAACTCGCTGGGCTCGGGCCTCAAGGAGACTCGCGACGGCGGGCTGACCGCCTTCGGGATGGCCGCCGTCGAACGGATGAACCGCCTCGGGATGGCGATCGACATTTCTCACTCGAGCGACCTGACGTGCATGGACGTCATCCAGCACTCGACCGTTCCGGTCTTCATCACCCATGCCGGGGCACGGGCGGTATGGAACTCCCGCCGGATGAAGCCCGACGAGGTCATTGTGGCGTGCGTCGAGCGGGGCGGGCTAATCGGGATCGAGGCGGCGCCCCACACCACCATGTCAGCCGCGCATCCGCAGCACACGCTCGACTCGGTGATGGACCACTTCACCTATCTCGTCGACCTGGTCGGCATCGAGAACGTGGCGTTCGGGCCGGACACGCTGTTCGGGGATCACGCCGGGCTGCACACCGCTTTCGCGGGGGCCATGTCGATCAGCGCGGCCCGCACCTTCGATGACCATCCGCAGGTGGAGTATGTCGACGGCCTGGAAAACCCCGCGGAGTGCTTCTGGAACATCGTGAGCTGGCTGGTCACCCGCGGCTACTCAGACGACGAGATCACCGCCGTGACCGGGACCAATGTCCTGCGGGTGCTTGAGCAGGTGTGGATCTGAGCGACGGCCCTACAGCGCCACGGCCTCCGGACGGGGCGGCGCGCAGGTCGGGGCTCGGCCGGCGCCTCGTCTCGCACCCAGGGGCAGCGCAGGAAGCCCCGCTTGTAGACGAGCAGCTCGATCTCCACGCTCATCCGGGTCACCCCGGGCAGCCGGGCGATGACGTCCTGCACGAAGGTCCTGATGTCCTGGTGCGACTTCAGCATCAGCTCGCACACCAGCGAGGGCGAGCCCAGATTGGACGCGATGTGATGGACGCCGTTCTGGTGCGCCAGCGTCTCGATGGCCGCGTCGGCATGCCCGGGCGGGACGTCCAGCCGGATCAGCAGCTCCTCGTTGTACCCCAGCGAGTGCGGCCGCACCAGCGTGGCCACCCGGGCGCAGCGGCGCTGGAACATCTCCGTGCAGCGTCGCCGGACCGTGTTCTCGCTCAGGTCCAGCGCCGCCGCCACCGCCGCATAGCTGCGCCGGCCATCTTCGCTCAGCTCCGCGAGGATCGCCTGGTCGGTGGCGTCAAAGTGATCAGGCGAGCAGGCGTGCTCAGGCGGGGGCGGCTGCTCATAGGCCGGGAACCGCTGGGGCCAGTCGTTGGCCACGTTGTGCTCGGCCAGCACCATGGCCGTATCGACCGCCAGTACGCCGGGATCGTTCTGGATCTGATCGATCAGGACCTCCCCCAGGTCAGCACTCTGCGGGACGATCAGCTCAGCCGACACGTCGAACTCGCCCGTCACGACCGCCACCCAGCGAGAGTCGGGCCGCTCGGCCAGCCGCCGGGCCACGGACCTGACGGCGCCGCGCCGGCAGCGCACCCGGACCTCGTACACCCGGCTCTCATCGGGATACATCGCCAGTGTCGGCAGCGTCGCGATGCAGATCGCGTTCCCCTCCAGCAGGGCCGTGCCCCGGCGGAACGCCGTCGATGTCGGAACGCCGATCTGCCGGGCTATCTGCGTCCACGAGGCACGCCCGTCGACCTGCAGGCACTCGACGATCTGGGTGTCGATGGCATCGAGCATGGTCTGGTCCTCCAGGAGGCGGCGAGGCCTAGTCACTCTATGCCGCGCCGAGGTGAGCGTTAACGGCCCCGGCTGCACGGTCGTCCGGCACGGTCAGGCACAGGTCCGGCAAGCTCCCGCGCAGGGCCCGGCAGGCGCGCCGGAACTGAGGCGTGATATGACCCAAAACATACATGAGCCGCCATAGTGATGAATTATACGGTGACACAATCTAGATCACATGGTATAAAAGTTACACAGTTTGCCTACTCGTGACCGATTCTGGCGCCGGAATCAAGAGGTGAGGTTGTGTCCTCGACGGACCGGTCCGCCGCGGTCCTCTACCGGGCCCGCGGGATCTTCGACGGAGTGTCCCCGGCCGGGCCGTCAGCCGGCCTGCTCGTCGACGGTGACCGCGTCGCGGCGGTCGGCGACGCCGCGGCGCTCGCCCGCTCGGCCGCGCGCCGAGCACGACTTCGGCACCGCCGTCATCGTGCCCGGCTTCGTGGACGCCCATACGCACGTGACGCTGCGGCCGGGCGAGGGCGACCAGGACGGGCAGTGCGAGGCCCCGGCGGCCTGGCAGACCATCCGCGGGCTCGCCAACCTGCGGCAGATGCTCGCCTCGGGCGTGACCACCGCCCGGATCATGACCGAGGAGCACCGGATCGATCTGGAGTACCGCGACGCGATTGAGCGGGGCGAGGTCACCGGGCCCCGCCTGCTGGTGTCGGGCCCGGGCCTGAGCCCGCCGGGCGGGCACGGCTGCGTGGGCCCCGGCGTCGCTGGCGTCGAGCAGCTGCGCGCGGCCGTGCGCAGCCGCGCGCAGGACAAGGTCGATCACATCAAGGTGTTCATGACCGGCGGCATGTCCTCGCCGGGCGGCGCGCTGATGGACTCCCAGTACAGCCAGGCCGAGATCGACGCCATCGTGGATGAGGCCGCGGCGCACGGGCTCCGGGTCGGCGCGCATGCCCACGGCGGGCCCGGCGTCGCGTTCGCGGTGGCCGCGGGCATCCACTCGATCGAGCACGGCGCCATGCTGACGGCCGAGGACACCAGGGCCATGGCCGAGCGCGGGGTCTGGCTCGTGCTGACCACGACGATCCTGCATCACCCCGACGGCCTCGAGCGCGGCGACGGCGCGAACCCCGCGATCCTGGCCAAGATCAGGCAGGGCCGCGAGATCTCGGCCAGAACGGCCGAGCTCGTGCGGGCGAGCGGGGTCAAGATCGCCGTCGGCACCGACTCGATGCACGGCCTGTTCGGCTACGAGCTCAGCTGGCTGGTCGAGCACGGCTGGAGTCCCGCGTGAGGCGCTCACCGCCGCGACGGCCGGCGGCGCGGCCGTGCTGGAGCGCGACGACATCGGCGTGCTGCGGCCCGGCAGCCGCGCCGACTTCGTGGTGCTCGCCCGGGACCCGCTCGACGACATCACGGCCGTCCGCGACGTCGTGGCCGTGTACCAGGACGGGCGCCATGTGGCCTGACTCCGCCCGGTTCCCGGCCCGGGCTAGCCGCTGCGGGACGCGCCGCATGAGCCTGCGCGTCGATGCCCGCCGGCTCCGCGCCGACCTGCAGACCCTCAGCCAGATCGGGCGCGAGCCGGGCGGCGGCATCAGCCGCACCTCGTTCTCCCCCGCCGACCTGCAGGCCCGGCAGTGGTACCAGTCGGCCTGCCGGGACGCCGGGCTGAACGTGCAGGTGGACGGCATCGGCAACATGCTCGCCGACGCGGGCGGCGACCCGGCGGCCGCCGCAGTCTGGAGCGGCTCCCATCTCGACACCGTGCCCAGCGGCGGCGCGTTCGACGGCGCGGTCGGCGCGGTGGCGGCGCTGGAATGCGTCCGGCGGATCGCCGAGGAGGGCATCGCGCTGCGCCTGCCGGTCCGGGCGGTCGTGTTCGCCGACGAGGAAGGCAACTACTCGCACCTGCTCGGCTCCAGCGCGCTGGTCAGGGGATTCACCGCCGGGCAGGTGGACGAGATGGTGGGCCGGGACGGCGACCGCCTCGCGGATGCCATCTCAGCGGCCGGGTGGGACCCCGGCCGTCTCACCGACACGCGGGTCAGTGCGAGCGCGGTCTACGCCTTCGCCGAGCTGCACATCGAGCAGGGGCCGAAGCTCGAGGCGGCCGGCACCCAGATCGGCGTGGTCAGCTCGATCGTCGGCCTCGGCGGGGCCGTCGTCGAGTTTCATGGCCGGGCCGACCATGCCGGAACGACGCCGATGACCGCCCGGCAGGATCCGATGCTGGCGGCCGCCGACCTGATCGCCGGGCTGCCCGGCATCGCCGCCTCGGTCAGCCCGGCCGCCGTGGCCACCTGCGGCCGGGTCGACGCCCACCCTGGCGGCGCGAACGTCGTTCCGGACCTGGTCAGCGTGACGCTGGACTTCCGGGATCCGGATGCGGCGAACCTGGCCGCGCTGAGCGCCCGGATCAGCGCCAGGGCCGCCCAGGCGGCCCGCGCGCACGGGGTCACCGCCGCGTGGCTCCCGGACGAGCAGATCGCGCCGACCAGCCTCGACGGGCGGATGCAGGCGGTGATCCAGGGACACGCCGCGGGCCTGGAGCTATCGACCGCCTCGATGCCCAGCGGCGCGGGCCATGACGCGCAGAACATGGCCACCATCGCGCCCACGGGCATGATCTTCGTGCCGAGCGCCGGCGGCCGCAGCCACTGTCCCGAAGAGCACACGGACTGGGCCGACGTGGCCAACGGCGCCGACGTCCTGCTGAACACCCTCATCGAGCTCGCCACGGCCGGCCTCGAGCTGAGGCCGGCCAGCCGTTTCCCGACCGCAGAACAGGAGATCAGCCAGTGCTCGAGCCAGCCGACCGCTATGCCGGCTACACCGCGTATGAGTATCTCGAGGCGGGCCAGGACTACCGGGACCTGAAGCTGGCCCGGCAGCTCGGCCGGGTACCGCCGTACCAGGGGCTCGGCCTGACCAGCGAGCAGGAAGACCGCACCCGGCGGCTGCTGCGCGAGGAGATCGTGATCTCGCTGCACGACCACGTTCAGGTGTTCCCCGCGGACATGACGGACCTGCGCGAGTACATCCGCCAGGGACGCGAGCCGACCGGGTACGAGGGCCTCGCGCGCTCCGGCATGACGGCGGTCTTCGACAACGGCATGGACGGCACATGCTGCATCAGCAGCGAGGGCGGCTGGAAATACCAGGACGTCGTGCACGACCTCGGGATCCGGATGTCCGACCTGGCGCATCAGGACTACGTCATCAAGGCCGAGTCGCTGAAGGACATCTACCACGCTCACGAGACGGGCAGGCTTGCGCATGTCTTCGGCCTCGAGGCAGCGACGATGATCGAGAACGAGGTCGACCGGATCGACGTCCTGTACGGGATCGGCGTCCGGCAGATGGGCATCGCCTACTCCGAGGCCAACCTGCTCGGCAGCGGCCTGAAGGAGCGCGGCGACGGCGGGCTCACCTACTTCGGCGAGCAGGCCGTGCAGCGGATGAACAAGCTCGGCATGGCGATCGACATCTCGCACTCCGGCGACCGCACGGCGATGGACGTCATCGAGAAGTCGGCCAAGCCGGTGTTCATCACGCACTGCGGCTCCCGTGAGGTGTGGCCGATCCGCCGGATGAAGCCGGACGCCGTCATCAAGGCCTGCGCGGACCGCGGCGGGGTGCTCGGGCTGGAAGCCGCCCCGCACACCAGCCTGTCGCACGACCACCCCGCGCACAGCATCGAGTCCGTCATGGACCACCTCACCCACTGCCTCGACCTGGTCGGCATCGATCATGTGACGTTCGGCCCGGACACCCTGTTCGGCGACCATGTCGGCCTGCACATCGCCTTCGCCGACAACCTGTCCACGGGGCCGGAGGACGAGGGCGTGGAGTTCCCGATGGTCGAGTACGTGGACGGGCTCGAGAACCCGGCGGAGTGCTTCTTCAACATCATCGGCTGGCTGGTCAAGCACGGCTTCTCCGACGACGAGATCCGCAAGCTCGTCGGCGGCAACACGCTGCGCGTGCTGGAGCAGGTCTGGGCCTGACCGCGCGGGATGGCCGCCCCCGGGCGGGCCGGCCATCCCGCGCGGGGATCGAGGTGCCCAGTTAGGAGGATCCCGCGTCGTCCGGGCGCGAAATCCTCCTAGCTGGCCGGCCGGCCCGGCGGGCCGCCGGTTACCGCGCGGCCGCGCCGGCCGGCGGCCGGGCAAAGCCCGCCGCGTCGATGAGCTCGATGCCGTCGCGGTACACGCCCGCGATGTCATACACCGCCGTGATGTCGCTCAGCGGGTCGGAGCGCAGCAGAACCAGGTCCGCCCGCTTGCCCGCCTCCAGCGTTCCGGCGTCGTCCACGCCGACCACCTCAGCGCCGGACCTGGTCGCGGCCGTCAGCGCCTCGCCCGGCGTCCAGCCCTGCTCGACCAGCCACTCCAGCTCGTACCCGAACAGGCCGTGCATGGAGTCGGTCCCCACCGCGATCCGCACGCCGGCCGCCCGCGCGATCCGGGCGGACTCGCGGCCGTGGACCCGGTCCTCGCGCAGCTTTTCCATGATCGTGGCCGATCGCGCGTCACCCTGCTCGATCCCGGCCGGGTGGTAGGCGATCGTGCTGGTCAGCACGAGCCAGACCCCGCGGCGGGCCATCTCGGCGGCGGTCCCGGCGCTGAGCACCGAGCCGTGCTCGACCGAGAAGACCCCGCTGGCCACGGACAGGTCGACGCCGGGCCCGGCGATGGCATGGGCGCCCACCCGCAGCCCGGCTGCCGCCGCTTCCTCGACTATCGCCGTGATCTCCTCGGCCGAGTAGAGCGAGTCGGTCAGCGAGCTGCCCTCGGACGAGACGCCGCCGGTAGCGAAGATCTTGATGTGGTCCACGCCCTTAGCGGCGCGGTCCCGGACCGCGGCGCGCAGGTCGCTGACCCCCGCGACGCCGCCGGCCGAGCTTCCGTGGCCGCCCGGCGGGCTGAGGCCAGGGCCGGAGACCCGCAGCCTCGGGCCGATGATCTCGCCGCGGTCGATGGCGGCGCGGTACTCCAGGTCGATGTCGGCCTGCTCGGTCATGATCCGGGCCGTGGTGACGCCCGAGGCCAGCATCCGGCGCAGGTTCTCGACGCCGCGGATGGTCTGCCAGACCGGCGGCTGGACGACCTGGCCGTGCTGGTTGCCCTCGCCCGGCCGGATCGTGACATGGGTATGCGAGTCGATGAAGCCGGGCACGATGACAGCCGTTCCGGCGTCGACCCGGACCGCGTCGGCCGGCGCGACGTTGCCCGCCGTGCCCACGTCCACCACCCGGCCGGCCCGGATCAGCACGCCTTCGCCGTGGCGCAGCCCGGTGCCCGTGCCGTCGATCACCCCGCTGCCCAGGACAAAGGTCATGCGGTCTGCGGCGTCAGCACCTGGTGTTGTCACGACACTGCCTTCCGGTTCTCCTCGGCGACTCGCGCCAGGAGGGCCGCCGAGGCGACTCTCCCGATAGCGGCCAGGTAGGAGCCCGCTACCAGGTGGTAGGGGCTTTCGTGGTCATAGGCGTACGGGTCGCCCGTCGGGGCCTGCCAGGCCCCGGTCCAGGCGGTCTCGGCGGTGGCCAGCATCTCGTCGGCCTGGTGCAGCAGCGGCACCGCCCCGTGGAAGCCGCCGTCGGCCGGCCAGGCCGGCGGCGGCCGGAAGCTGCGCAGCTGGTCCGGGATGGCGGCGCATTTCCCGGCCGTCTCGCTGGCCAGCGCGGGGATGACCGACAGCGCCCGGGTCCAGATCTCCCGCGGCGAGAGGGCGAACGCCGACATCGCGGCGCTGTCATCGAGCCACCCGGCGTCCGCGGTCCGCTCGGACAGGCGCGCGCATCGCTCCGCGATCCGGGTAGCCAGCGGCCCGGCCGCGGCCAGGTCCGCGTCGGCCTGACCGGGCTCGACCGGCGCCTCGGCCACCAGGGGGACCGGCGGCCGCTCCGGCCCGCCCGACTCCTCCAGCTGCCAGTCCACGGCGTTGCGCAGCAGCCGGGCGGCGCCGGTCTCGTCGTCCATCGCCAGGGTGCGGCCGAACTCCGGATGCGAGCCGAACAGCACCACGCGGCCCCGGCCGCGGCGGGCGGCCGCGATGTTAGCCGCGCCTGCGGTGATCGCCCGGTCGATCAGGCGCCCGGACGCGGATGCGCCGAAGAACTCCTCCGCGGCCGTGAAGGCGGCGCCGGTGCCGACCACCCGGGCCAGGGCGTGCGGGCCGTCGAAGAGCGGGCCGTTGTAATGCGTGATCACAAAGCGCTGCGGCAGGCCGGCCATCACCGGATGGCCGGCGTCCGCGGTCTCGCAGATGATCTCGCCGATGCCGGGTGAGGCCAGGTCGTCGTCGTCCTCGGCGTCGTTCCAGACCCGGTCGTCCAGCAGCCGCAGCTCAGCCTGGGCCGGCCACTCGGCCTGGAACCTGGCCGACACGGTGGCGGCGTCGTAGGCGCCGGCGCACGAGCCGATGTACATGCCGCCTGATTCGACGTACTCCCGGATGGCCCGGCAGCCTGCCGCGCCGAGCGGGGCCAGCTGCCCGGCCATGCCCAGGTAGCCGCCGCCGGGCATCACGAAGGCATCGAACCCGTCCAGTGCGCCCGCCTCGATGTCGCGGGGGAACACGAAGCTGGTTGCGTGACCCGCCCGGGCCAGGATGGCCGCGTGGTGGTACGGCGACCCGCCGGATCCGTACAGAGCTATGCGCGCCATGCCAGCCTCCGTGCGGGCCTGTCCGTCACGCTGGCGGAGCGGCCCGCGCTACTCCGCGGCCGAGACCGCACGATCGTCCTCGAGCTTGATGGGGTTGAACGGCGCATCCGGGTCGACCGGCAGGATCGCGGACAGCAGCGCCTCGGTGTACGGGTGCTGGGGCGAGGTATAGATCGTCTCGACATCCCCGTACTCGACGACCTCCCCGCGGCGCATGACGGCCACCCGGTCGCTGATCTCGTGGACGACCCCCAGGTCGTGCGAGATGAACAGCATGCCGACCGACGTCTCCCGCTGCAGCCGGGCCAGCAGGTCGATGATCTGGGCCTGCACCGAGACATCCAGCGCCGAGACCGGCTCATCCGCGACCACGACCTTGGGCTGCAGCACCAGGGCCGCCGCGATGCCCACGCGCTGGCGCAGCCCGCCGCTCAGCTCATGGGGATAGGCGCGGCGGTACCGGTCGGCGAGTACCACCTGCTCCATCACTTCGGCGACGCGCTCACGCCGCTGCGCCGGAGTGCCGATCTTGTGGATGTCGAGCGGCTCCCTGATCACGTCCTCGACGCGCTGGCGCGGGTTCAGCGAGCCGTACGGGTCCTGGAAGATGACCTGGATGTCGCGGGTCAGGGCGCGGCGCTCCCGTGGCGTGCGGTAGGTGACGTCCTGGCCCTCGAACACGACCGAGCCGCTGGTCGGCGCGATGAGGCCAAGGACGATGCGGCCCAGGGTGGTCTTGCCCGAGCCGGACTCGCCGACGATCCCGAGGATCTCGCCCCGGTCGAGGGTGAGCGACACATCGCGGACCGCCACGACCGGCGCGCCGGGCTCGCCGCCCGGCCGCCTGCGGGACCTGACCCCGAACTCCTTGCGCAGGGCCGTCACCTCGAGCAGGTGCCTGCTGGCCGCTTCGCTCATTACCGCGCTCCCGTGACCGGCTCGCCCGGCGGCCGGGTGCCGGGCCGGCCCGGCAGGGAGCCGAGCAGGCGGCGGGTGTACTCGTGCTGCGGGCTGGCGAAGATGGCCCGGACGGTGTTCGCCTCGACGACCTTGCCGGAGTTCATGACGATCACCTGGCTGCACAGCCGGGCCACGACGCCCAGGTCATGGGTGATCAGCACCATGCCGGCCCGGGATTCGTCGCGCAGGTCGCGGAGCAGGCCCAGGATCTCGGCCTGCACGGTGACGTCCAGGGCCGACGTAGGCTCGTCCGCCACGATGAGCCGGGGGCTGAGTGCGAGGTTCATCGCGATGACGACCCGCTGGTTCATGCCGCCGCTGAACTCGTGCGGGTAGGAGCGCAGCTCGCGGCGGCCGGCCTGGATGCCCACGGCTTTCAGCCAGCGCAGGGTCTCGGCCCGCGCTTCCTCGCGGGACAGCTTCCGGTGCCGCCGGAGCAGCTCAGCGAACTGGCTGCCGATGGTGAAGTACGGGTCGAGCGCGGTGGTGGCGTTCTGCATGATGGTGGACATCTGCCCGCCGCGCAGCGCGCGCAGCCGGTCTTCCTTCATGCCGATCAGGTTGTTCCCCTCGAACAGCACGCTGCCCGACGCCGCGGCGCCCGGCGGCAGCAGTCCGAGCACGGCCAGCCCGACGGTGGTCTTGCCCGACCCGGACTCACCCACGATGCCGAGCACCTCGCCCGCGGATACCTGGAAGGACACCGAGTCGGCGGCCAGGAAATCCGAGTTCCCGTACCGGACGGTGAGGTCCTTCACCTCCAGCAGGCTGCTCACCGGCCGATCACCCGCCGCTTCGGATCCAGCCACTCCTGCAAGCCGTCACCGAGCAGGGTGAAGGCGAGCACGGCCAGCAGGATCGCCACACCCGGGTCGGTGACCTGCCAGGACGAGGTCGCCATGAAGTCACGGCCGGTGGAGAGCATGAGGCCGAGGGAGGGCGTCGGCGGCTGCACGCCGAGCCCCACGAAGCTCAGGCCCGCCTCGAGGATGATCGATACCGCGATCAGGATCGTCGCCTGGACGATGACCGGGCCCATGCTGTTGATCGCGATGTGCCGCACGATCAGCCGCCAGTACGAGGCCCCGCGGGCGCGGGCGGCCTCGACGAAGCTCTCCTTGCTGGTTTCCATGGCCTGGGCGCGCATCACCCGGGCCAGGACCGGGATGTAGCCCACCCCGATGGCGAGCATCAGGGCCACGGTGCCCGTGCCGACGATGGCCACCACCACGATGGCCAGCAGCATGAGCGGAAACGCCATGAAGATGTCCATCACCCGCATCAGGGGGCCGTCCACGAATCTCGGGCCGGTCGCGGCGATCAGCCCGAGCGGCACGCCGGCGACGAGCCCGAGCAGCACCGACCCGAGGGCGACGAACAGCGACACGCGGTACCCGCTGGCCACCCGGGCCAGCAGGTCGCGGCCGAACTGGTCGGCGCCGATCAGGTGACCGCCGCCGGGCCCGGCCATCGCGGCCGATCCGTGGATCGTCGTCGCGCCGCCGGGCGAGGCCAGCGGCACCACGATCGCGATCAGGATGACCAGGAGCAGCAGGACCGAGCCGATCAGGAGCGAGCGGTTGTGCCGCAGGTGCGACGCCAGGGCCCGGCTGCGGGACCGGGCCGGCCCGGGCACCGCCGCCACGGGCGAGGAGGCAGCCTCGCCGAGCGGCCGGACGACGCTCATGTCGCCGCCCTCCGCAGCTTCGGGTTCAGCAGCAGGTAGAGGAGGTCGGTCAGCAGGTTCATCAGGATGAAGCCCCCGACGAAGATCAGCACGCAGGCCTGCATGACCGTGTAGTCCCGGTTCAGCATGGCCTGCACGACTTCCTGGCCGATCCCGGGTACCACGAACAGCGTCTCGATGACCACGGTCGAGCCCAGGATGTAGCCCGCCTGCATCCCGGCGACAGTCACGACCGGGATGGCGGCGCTCCGCAGCGCGTGCCGGAAGACGATCGAGCGCGGCGCGATGCCGACCGCCCGGGCGAACACGATGTTGTCCGCCTGCAGCGCCTCGATCATCCCCGACCGCGTCACCCGGGCCAGCACGCCCGCGAAGCCCAGGGCCAGCGCGATCGCGGGCAGCGCGAGTGACTGGATGTTCTGCCACGGCGAGGTGCCGAACGGGATGAACCCCGAGGAGGGCACCAGTTTCAGGACCAGCGCGAACATCAGGATGCCCAGGATCCCGAAGACGAAGTCCGGGATCGCGATCGTCACGACGCTGATGAACTGGATGATGCGGTCGGTCCAGCCGCCCCGGTGCACCGCCGCGAGGACTCCGGCCGGGATCGCGACAATGACGGAGCCGATGAAGGCCAGCGCCGACAACTCCAGCGTCACCGGCAGGCGGCTGGCCATCTCGGAGCTGATGGACTGGCTGGTGATGTAGTCCTGGCCGAAATTGCCGTGCAGCACGATCTTCGATATCCAGTCGCCGAACTGCACGTAGATCGGCTTGTTCAGGCCGAGGCTGTCCCGGACCTGACGGACCAGGGCAGGACTGGAGTGCGAGCCCAGGATGGCGGTGGCCGGGTCACCCGGGATGAGGCGCAGCACGAAGAAAATGATCAGCGAGGCCCCGAACAGCATGGGGATGGTGACCAGCAGCCGGCGTACGATCATGCGGCTGGCCTGCGGCTCGTTCTCGGGTTCACGGGGGCTACCAGGTCAGGTCGTCAGGTCAGGTCGATCGCCACAGGTTCTCGGCGCGGATCTCGAGCGACGGCAAGGGCGCCGCGCCGTGCAGGGCCGGCACCGTCCAGTACTGCTGGTCGTCGATGGCCAGGAAGATCTCCGGCGCCTCATCGGCGATCGTGTGGACCAGCTCCGGGTAGAACTGCTTGCGCTTGGCCTGATCCGACTCGAACGTGAACTTCTGCAGGGCCGCGTCGACCGCGGGGCTCTTCAGGCCGGTCCAGTTGAACGGGGACTTGGAGTACACGTCGAGGTAGTAGCTGTTGGCCGGGTCCAGTGTGGTGCTCTCGTAGGTGACCCCCAGGCCGTACTTGAGGGCCGAGAACTCGCCGAACCACTCGGCTGACGACAGCGTCTGGATCGTTAGGTTAATCCCGATCTTCGAGAGCTGCGATTTGAGGACCTGGCCGATAGCCGTGTACAGCGGCACCTCGGCCTGGCTGAGGAACGACACGTCCACGTTGCTCACCCCGGCCTGCCGCATCAGCGACCTGGCCTTGTCCAGGTCCGGGCCGCCGCTGTAGGGGTTGACGCCGCTGTAGAACGGGTTCTGCTTGGCGATCGGCTCCGTGGCCTCGACCGCGGTGCCGAAGAAGGCCAGCTTGACGATCTCCGTCCGGTCCACCGCCCAGGCCACCGCCTGGCGCACGCGCTTGTCGTCGAACGGCGGCCGCGAGCAGTTCAGGAACAGGATGTAGGGGAACACCGGCAGGGCCGGGGTGTGGTTGATGGCACTCGAGCTCATCAGGCTGGCGGCCTGCTGGGGCGGCACGCCCTGGATCCACTGGAACTGCCCGGTCTGCAGTCCGGACAGCCGGACGGTGTCGTCGCCGACCGAGGTGAAGGTGACCTCGTCGAGGTAGGGCAGGTCCTTCTTGAAGTACTTGTCGTACCGCTCCAGCGTGACGTGGCTGTTGTGCACCCACTCCTTGAGCTTGTACGGGCCGCAGCCAACGGGCGAGGTCTTCACGTTGCTGGACTTGATGGCCTTCTCGTTTGTGATGTCGAGCAGGTAGGAGAGCGTCGCCTCCAGCGGGCCGAACGGCTTGGCCAGGTGGATGCGGAACTTGTGCGGGTTGATGACCTCGGTCTTGTCGAAGAACTGGAAGTAGGGGCCGAGCGCCTGGGACTTGATGCGCTGGATGGTGTAGGCCACGTCATTGGCCGTAACCGGCTCCCCGTTGGAGAAGACCGCGTTGTCCACCATCTCGAACAGCCACGCCGTGTCGCTCTCCTGCGACCAGCTGGTGGCCAGGTTCGGGTGGAACTTGTAGTTCGCGTCGACGGCGATCAGCTCGCTGAAGATGTTCTGGTACACCTGCATCGAGGAGTAGAGCTCCGCCTGCGCGGGATCCATGTTGACCGGCGTGTCCTGGATCGCCAGGTTGGCTGAGCCACCCCGGACGGCCCTGGCGGCGGAAGCTCCCGCGCTTGACGTCGACGTCGGCGCCGTCGTGTTCCCGGAGCAGGCGGCCAGCAGGCCACCTCCGAAGGTAGCCCCGGCGATCGAGGCTCCCATACCCCTCAGGACGGTGCGACGGTTCGGGCTATAGGCAGGCATGGGCACCTCGATTCAGGTCCTAACCGGACTGGCGCGGAGCAGGTCACAAGTATGGCCCCGCATAGCGGACTATTGCAAGATCATGTCCTGTAACGATCTTATTAGCCATCTATGGGGACGGAATCGGAGCTTCTTACCTCAGGTAGGCGCTGAGATGGTGGAGGCCGTCTCGGGCGCGGGCGCCGCCCCGCGGTGCCCCGGCCGGGGTCAGCCCGGCACCGCCCGGCACCCTGCCCGGCCGGGCCGGGCCGCAGCCCCTGCTCACAGGCTTACCGGATGATTGCACCGAAACAAGTGGAAGTACAGGATCGGTGCTGATTATTGACCTAAATGCCGGAGTGTAGCGATACTTCACCTTGGCGAAGGGAGACTGTCCGTGCTGGAACCAGCCAAGCGCTACACCGGCTACACCGCGTACTCGTTTCTGGAGGAGGGTGTTGACCTCCCGGCCCGCACCTGGGCCAAGCAGATCGGCCGGGTACCCCCGTACCAGGGCCTGGGCCTGAGCCAGGCCCAGGAGGAGCGCACCCGCCGCCTGCTCACTGACGAGATCGTGATCTCGCTGCACGACCACCCGCAGGTCTTCCCCGAGAACCTGAAGGGCGAGCTGCGCGAGCACATCCGCTCCGGCCGCGAGCCCACCGGCTACGAGGGCCTGGCCCGGTCGGGGATGACCGCCGTCTTCGACAACTGCATGGACGGCACCTGCTGCATCTCCAGCGAGGCGGGCTGGAAGTACACCGACGTGCTGTTCGACCTCGGCGTCCGGATGGCCGACCTGGCTCACCAGGACTACGTCATCAAGGCCGAGACTGTGGCCGACATCAAGAACGCCCAGGAGACGGGCCGGATCGCGCTGGTCTTCGGCCTTGAGGCCGCGACCATGATCGAGAACGAGGTCGACCGGCTCGACGTCCTGTACGGGTTCGGCGTCCGCCAGATCGGCATCGCCTACTCCGAGGCCAACACCCTGGGCTCTGGCCTCAAAGAACGCGGCGACGGCGGCCTGACCTACTTCGGCGAGCGAGCCGTCCGCCGGATGAACCAGCTCGGCCTGGCCATCGACATCTCGCACTCCGGCGACCGCACCTCCCTCGACGTCATCGAGAAGTCAACGAAGCCGATCTTCGTCACCCACTGCGGCTCCCGCGAGGTCTGGCCGATAGCCCGGATGAAGCCGGACGCCATCCTGAAGGCGTGCGCCGAGCGGGGCGGGGTGCTGGGGCTGGAGGCGGCTCCGCACACTTCACTGTCCCGCGAGCACCCCCGGCACAGCATCGAGTCGGTGATGGACCACTTCACCCACTGCGTCGAGGTGCTCGGCATCGAGCACGTCGCCTTCGGCCCCGACACCCTGTTCGGCGACCACGTCGGCCTGCACGAGGCATTCGCCGCGAACCTGTCCATCCAGCAGGCGCATTCCGCCGTGGAGTTCGAGAAGGTCGCCTACGTCGACGGCCTGGAGAACCCCGCCGAGTGCTTCTGGAACATCATCGGCTGGCTGGTCAAGCACGACTACTCCGACGACGAGATCCGCATGGTCACCGGCGGCAACATCATGCGCGTCCTGGAGGAGGTGTGGGCGCGGTGAGCCGCAGTCCGGCGGCGTGATCACCGCAGCCGGCGGGCCGGTGACATCGCGGACTCGCGACCCGTAGTCTTCCGGCAGTCCGGGCATACCGCTTCCGAGGAAGGTGGGGAATGGCTCGCCGCAGTCCGCGTATCGCTGGTCCGCGCGGTCCGTTGGTGAGCCCCCCGCCCGCCCCCGCCACCGTGCATGCCGGGCCCGGCGTCGCCGCGCCTGCCGGATTTGAGTTCGACGACCTGGATCGCCGCATCATCGCCTGCCTGCGCGCCGACGGCCGGGCCAGCTGGACAGAAATCGCCGGCCGCTGCGGCACCTCGGTCGCCACCGTGTCCCGGCGCGGCCAGCGGCTGCTGGCGGGCAAGACCGTCCACGTCGCAGTCGTACCGCACCGAACCCATCCCGGCCGGAACTCGCTGTTCTTCCTGCGGCTGTCCTGCCGGTCAGGCACCCAGCCGCGGGTCGTGGCCGAGCTGGCCAGGCATCCCGATATCCGGTTCCTGGCCCTGGTAACGGGGCCGTACGACATTGCCGCCGAAGTGTGCACGGACACCTCCGAGCCCCTAATCCGCCAGCTGGTCGCTGAGTTCCAGGAAATCGACGGCGTCGAGTGGTGCGAGACCGACCTGATCCTGCATGAGTACAAGGTCGCCCAGGACTGGACCTGGCCACTCCTCGTCGGCGAGACCGCGGCCGGCCCGGTGCGCGAGCCGCACACCTGCAGCGAGACCGACATGGACGATCTCGACCGGGCCATCGCTGAGGTCCTGCGCGCTGACGGCCGGGCCGCTTTCAGCGTCGTGGCCGCCCAGGTCGGCCTGAACGAGACGACTGTGCGCCGCCGGTTCGAGACCATGGTCGCCCGGGGCTGCGTGCGCGTCCAGACGCTCACGCCGGCCTCCGCGCTCGGCTTCACCTCCGAGGTGCTGCTCGACATCAGCGTCGAGCCCCCCAAGCTCGGCCATGTATCTGAGCGGCTCACGTCCTTCGCCGGGGTCCGGTTCGTGGCCGCGACCCTCAGGGGCAGCTCGCTGCTGTGCGAGATGATCCAGCCCAGCCAGGACGCGCTGTTTACTTTCCTCACCCAGACCCTGGCGTCGCTGGACGGCGTGCGTGGCTGGGAGGCCAGCATGGAGCTGCTCACGATCCGCCGCGGCTTTGTCGAAACCCCCTGGTGGCGGGACGAACTGGCCGATCATCTTTGGGCCAGCGCCGGCCAGCCGCTGCCCTAGCGCGGCGCCGGGCCGGAAATCCAGTCGTCAGCACCCGGCGCGGACCGGCAGGGTGAAGCCATGACCGGGCGCGGGCTGAATCCAGACGGGACAATTGCCCGGGAGGGTTCCCTGGACCTGGTGCCGGCACCGTTCGCGCCGGCCGTCGAGGCTGCCCGGCAGCGCATCGGCACGGTGTACGGAAGCGGCCGGATGCACAGCGCCTATCTCTACGGCAGCGTTGCGCGCGGCACCGCCCTGCCGGGCGTATCCGACCTGGACCTGATGCTGGCCCTGCGCGACGAGCCAGCCGCGGCCGACCAGGCCGCCGCTCGCACCATCGAGCAGGAACTGGGTGAATCATTTCCGGCAGGTCAACGGCGTTGGTATCGAGATGGCCAGCGCGGCAGTGCTGCTCAGCGAGCTGGAGCGGCACGATCTTGGCTTCTTCATCGCCTGCCTGTGCACGCCGCTGCTCGGCGATGACCTGGCCGCGCAGCTGCCCGGCTACCGGCCTACCGGGCTGCTGGCCCGCGAGACCAACGGCGACCTGGATCTCGTGCTGCCAGGCTGGCGCGCCCGCGCCGCCGGGGCCGCCACGGACGCCGATCGCAGGTTCCTGAGCCGGGCCGTCGGGCGGCGCCTGGTGCGGACCGGCTTCACCCTGGTCATGCCGCGCTGGGGCGGGTGGACCAGCAGCCTCGCCGATTCGGCGGAGATCTTCGGCCGCTACTACCCCGGGCGAGCGGAGCAGATGCGCGTCGCCGCGACGGTGGGCCGCGCCCCGTCCGAGGACCCGGCGATTCTGGACGCCTTTCTCAGCGACCTGGGACCCTGGCTGGCCGCCGAGTACCGGGCCGTGCACGGCGTCAAGGCGCCGCGGCCGTGACCGCCGGCCTTCCTGCGGTCAGCCTTCCTGCGGGCAGGCCGGTCAGCCCGCCGCCGCGCCGCGGGCAGGCTAGTCCCACCGCTGCGCATTGGCATCGGTCAGTACTCCCGGCTTGGCCAGGACCACGCAGAACACCAGGTCTGCCGGATCCCGCAGCACCCACCAGTAACGGCTCTGCTGAACTCGCGTGGCGCCGAGCTGCTCCAGCCGCGCGACCTCGGCCGCCACATCATCCGTCCAGATGTCCAGGTGCACGCGCGCCGGCCCGTCACCCAGCCGCTGCAGCAGCAGGATCAGCCGGTCATGTCCCGGCCAGTGCGCACCGTGGTACTCAGGCAGGCCCTCCTCCGGTTCCAGCACCCGGCCGCTGGCGGCCTGCCAGAACGCCAGCTCACGGTCATGATCGGCCTCAGGAACGTCCAGCACGATCGCTGAGAGCCTGCTGTAGTGGGTCATACCTGCTGAACCTAGCCTGCAGCGCGGAATGACAGCCAGCTTGCTAGCGAGCGGCCGGATGCGGCCGGAAGGGGACTGCCGATGGCCGGGTTCGCGAGCCTGATCTGGATCGACCTGGAGTGCGCGGACCCGCCCGTCCTGGCTGAGTTCTATCACCGGCTGCTGGGCTGGGCGGTCGCCGCCAGCCACCCTGACTATGCGGTCCTCGACGGCGACGGCGGCCTGCGCATCCGCCTCGGCCGCGTGGCCGGCTATCAGGGTCCGGGCTGGCCTGACGCGGGGGCTCCCAAGCGCTACCACCTCGACATCCAGACCGAGGACCTGGCCGCTGCGGTGGCGCGGTGCCAGGAACTGGGGGCGGGCAGGCCGGACTTCCAGCCCGGCGGGGACCGGTGGACCGTGCTCACCGACCCGGCCGGGCACCCCTTCTGCCTGTGCGCGGCCGGATGAGCTCATGAGATCCGGCCCCGATGCCGGCCTCGGCCAGGCGCTGGCCGCGTGGGGACAGCACACCGTGACCGGCCCGCTCGGCGGCGGCCACCGCAACACGGTCGCGGAGGTCCGGCTCGACGGCCAGCGCCTGGTCGCCCGCAGGTCGCGGCGCGGCCCCGGCAGCCTCGACTGGGAACTCGCGCTCCTGGATCACCTGGCCCGCAACGGCCTGCGGGTCCCGGTGCCGGTCCCGGCCCTGGACGGGCGCGCGGCACGTCGACGGCGTCGTGATGCTGACCTGGCTCGACGGGACACCGCCGGGACCCGGTGACGGGCCGGCGGTCGCCGCCACTGTCCGGCGGCTGCACGAGCTGACCGCGGACTGGCCGCAGCGGCCGGGGTTCGCCTCGACGACCAGCCTGCTCACCGCCGAGCGCGGCGGTGACGTGGACCTGCGCGCCATGCCGGCCGCCGCCGTCGCGGACTGCCGCCAGGCCTGGGCCCGGCTGGCCGGAACGCCGCAGGCGGTGGTGCACGGCGATGCAGGCCCCGGCAACATCCGCATTACCCCGGCTGGCGCGGGGCTCCTGGACTGGGACGAGGCCAGGGTCGACAGCACGGATCTCGACCTGGCCGAACTGCCCGGCAGCGGCAGCGGCCTGCCAGCGGACCGGCTCAGCGCGGGACGGCTTGCCATCACCGCGTGGGAGGCGGCGAGCAGCTGGATCATCGAGCCCGCCTACGCCCGGCGGCAGCTCGAACTCCTCCGCTCAGCGCCGCACGCCGCCGGCTAGGCGTCCCGGCTGCGGACGTAGTGATGCAGGGTGACGGGCTGGTCATCCGGCGTGGTCCAGTCCGCCCGCGCGGTGCTGATCAGCCGGAACCCGGTCCGCTCGTAGAGCGCCCGGGCGGCCCGGAGGTGATCGGTGACCTCCAGGACGAGGTCGAGCCCGCCGGCCGTCGCCCAGCGCGCCGCCTCCTGCAGCAGCCCCCGGGCGACCCCCTGCCGCCGGGCGGCCGGGACGACGAAGAGCCGGCTCACCTCCGCCGCGGGTCCGGCCGTCGCTGCGGCGGGTACCTGGCGCAGGATGACATGACCGGCGACGGGCAGCTCGCTGCTCGAGGCGATCCAGGCGCGGAGGATGCCGGACGGGGTGAGCCAGCGGGCCGGATCAGCGGGCCAGTTCGTGGGATAGCCGCTGGCCTGGTGGACGGCCGCCAGCGCGTCGACGCACAGGTCCAGGTCGGCGGCTTCCCGGTCACGGACGCGGATCGGCTCGGTTTCCACTCGTCATTCTCCTCGGCGGCAGTCGCCCGTGACTGCCCTCGTCGGCGTTCAGGGCTCGCCCCGATTCTCCCGCCGCTGATACGGCGGCCCGCCCGGCCGATGACTTATCCGGCGCTCGCTCGTCTAACTGCTGCCGGATGAGCTGACGGACCACGTCGCGAGCGGAAAGAGGCCTGCAGTGAGTGTGCTGCTGAAGAGCGCCAGTATTGACGCGATCACCCTGTTCACCGAGGACCTGGGCGCCTCGCGGCAGTTCTACCAGGAGGTATTCGGACTGCCGGTCCTGTTCGAGGACGAGAATTCCGCGGTCTTCAAGTTCGATAACACCATCATCAACGTGCTCAGCGTCTCGGCGGCCCCCGGGCTGATCGAGCCCGGAGCCGTCGCCAGCGCTACGGCCGGGGCCCGCGCCGTGCTGACCGTAGGCGTCGATGACGTCGACGCGGTGTGCGCCGAACTGGGCCGGCGCGGCATAACCCTGCTCAACGGACCGATGAACCGGCCCTGGGGAATCCGCACGGCCAGCTTCACCGACCCCGGCGGTCACATCTGGGAGATCGCCCACGACCTCCCAGCCGAAGCCTCCTGACGCCGCGCTGACTGTGCTGCAGTCCGGCGGAAAAACAGCACAATGCAAAGCATGTCGGTTTCGATCACTATCCGCGACGTGCCAGACGACGCCCGGGACGAGCTGGCCGCTCGCGCCGCACTGACCGGCCGATCGCTCCAGGAGTATCTGCGCTCCCGGCTGGTGGAGATGGCCCGCCAGCCGGAGGCAGAGACGTTGTTGGCAAGGATCCGGTCGCGCAAGTCCGCCACGGGTTCAACGCTGCCGCCGGAGCGGATCCTGGCCTACCTGGATGAGGCTCGCCGGTGAGCTTCGTCTGTCTAGGCCACTCTGTCGACGCGTTCGACTGTGATGAGGTCGCCGTCCATCACGTAAACCACCCTGAAGCGGCCGACACGTAGTCGGTGATACTCGCCACGATGAAACGCCTCAGAAGGATACGGATCCATGGCAAGCGATGCCACCGCCGCACCGATCTGGCGCATTCCGTCCTGGTCTGCCAAGTAGGCCCGCGCCGAAGCTCTCGCTGCGGGCGACCACTCGATCTTCATTAACTGCCTAGCAACTCGGCCATCGCCTCTTCATGCGACACAGCGCCCGGCCTGCCAGCCGCCACCCACTCTCGGTGAGCATCCAGCGTGGACTCCACCTCCGCCTCCTCAAGCAACTCAGCCGAAGCGTGACGCTCCACTGCCTGAAGTCGGCGCAAGTCGGATAGCGGAACGATGGCGGCCGCCTCGCCGCCCAGGTGGATGACCTCGTACGAACCTAGGTCCTCTTGTGGCTGTGCCGTCATGGCAAACACGCTACCGGGCCGGTGTGACGTTCACGGGGCTAACTCGCTCCCAACCAGGCGAAACAGTCGAGTCGCATCCGGCCGCCGCCGCTCGCCCGGCAACCTGTTATCGGTGGGCTGTTAGCCAGTCAGCGGCTGCCGCCCGGTTGTTCTCCAATGTTGGTGTGATCAGCCCTGACGCGTGACGGTTCCGCACACGATCTACTTGGCAGCTCGCGTGACTCATCGCAGGAGGTGCCCGAATATGCGCTGTCCGGTTTCCAGGGCGCGGGCCTGGCTGAGGATGGCGCCGGTGACATCGGGGCGGGCGCTGGCCCAGACGGCAGCGCTGGCCTGGCTGGTGAAGAAGTTGATGTACTCGCAGCAGGTGGTGGCGGAGGGGCCGTCGGACGCGGGAGCGGTACGCCCGGCGAACACGACGGCCGTATCTGGTTCCCATACGGCCCTGTTGTCGGCTACGGCCACGGAGACCGGCTCGCCGGTAGCAGGATCGGCGGAGGTGATCTGCACGGGCATGCCCAGCATGGCTGCTATGCCCAGGGCATCGATGGCGCACATGGAGTAGGCAACGGCGCCGCCGGTGATCTGGACCTTGTGGGGGGTGGGCGCGGGAGAGAACGGGTAGGCCGCCGTGATCCTCCCGCCCTGGCCGAGGCAGAGGTAGTCGCCGGCGGCCAGTTCGCCCACTGCCTGGCTGCTGTCATAGGGCCGGGCGGCCCGGTCGAGCTGGTCCCGGCCCGGCGGACCGCCAGTGGCGGCGAAGGAGCGCAGCACCGCCTGGTGGACGGCCCGGAGTCCGCGCTCGGCAGGCGCGACTCGTCTGTCACTGTCTCGCCTGAGCGCGTCCAGCCAGGGTCCGCCGCCGGTGTCGGCCACGATAGTGACGGGATCGGCGATGGCCCGGCGGAGCTGCCGGACCGACGGCGCACCCCCGGTGCGGCCCTCGTCATCTCGGTACAGGCGACACGACTCGCTAGCGAGCTGCCCCGGGCTGGCGAAAGGGTCGATCCCGTCGATCAGCAGCGCCGGTGATCCGTACATGCCCCGACGAAAGGCCTGGTCCTGGTCAGCGACCTCGTGCCGCGAGACAGTGACGTCACTGCGGCCAGGCAGTACCTCGGCCAGGCGCTGCTCCAGCAGCGTCGCATTCGGGCAGCCGGGCACGGCCAGCATGGTCAGGTGCACGGGCGCCTCCTCCCCTGCCCAGGTGCCGGCCAGGCGTGATGAGAGGTTGCCTGACGCAGCTTCCGATTCATCGTCGCACCCGTAGGGGTGAGGCGGCAGCCAGCGCCGTCACCGTCGCGCATAGCGCTCTTCCGCGCGGTTCAGCTGACGGGCGGGGGGCCCTGTAGCCAGGTGATGAGGTTGTCTCGCTGAGTGCCGCGCTCCTGGGCGGCCTGGACGGCGGTCTGGTCGCTGTAACCAGGGGTCGCGCCCAGATCGGCTCCGCTGGCGAGAAGGCGCTCGGCCGTGCGGCGCTGGCCGCCGTGGCAGGCTTGCCAGAACGCCTCGTTGATGTCATCCGGTGAGGGGGCCGGAGTGGCCGCGAGTAGTTCCTCCACGCGTGGCATGATCCCGAGAGCGGCGGCGTGCCAGAGTTTGCTGACCTGGGCGCCGTGCTGGACCAGGAGCCGGGCGACGTTCCAGCATCCGTACCCGACCGCGTTGTCCAGCGGCGTGCCGATGGACCCGCCGGGCCTCTCAAGATCGGCGCCGCCGCTGATGAGCGCATCGGCGACGTCAGCGTCATCACTGCTGGCTGCCCAGTGCAGCGGCGTCTCGGGCCGGCCTCCCCCGCTGTCGGCGTTCGGGTCGGCGCCCGCTTCGATGAGCAGCCGCACCGCGGCGGGCCCGTTGGGGAAGTAGCCCGGCCAGTCCGCGGCCACCAGCAGCGCTGTCCGGTCACCGTGAATATGCGCATTGGCCAGGCCGGGATTCTCCCTCAGCAGGGCCGCGAGTGACGCGGTATCACCGGTCCGGATCGCCTGAACTGCCGCTAGCGCTACCGGGTCCTGACTGTCCACCGTGAGACTCCTTCCGGCCCCGGCAGATGCCGACTCCGGCCGCAACTTATCGCGCACTAGTGACCTTGCCGAGAGTGCGCGCTGGGCTTGCCCGGCCTTGCGCGGATCGGCAGCACCCCGCTGTCCTACCGGACGGGCGGCGCGTCCTTGCCAGAGACAGGAGCATTCGCGACAGTGGTGTCATGCGTCCCTTCGGTTCAGCCTGACCGCTCTCTGCGCTGCCCAGGGCGCCGGGCATTACCTGCCCGCGGCCGCGTGCCGGCAGCCGGACAGAGGCCCGACCTGCTGTCCGTGACGTCACGGCCGTGACCAGCTCGCCTGGGCGCTGGGCCACCAGGCAGGCCAGGGCCTGGCCAGCCAGGTCGAGGAAGTGATTTCGGCCCCCGGCGGCCAGGTCGTGGTCGTGGCCCGCACGCCAGGCGCTGACCAGCAGCGGGCCTGGCACAACGGAGACCGCAACATCCTGGTCCTGACGGTACGGTCGGGCCAGATCGTGGCCATGCGGGCCTTCCGCGACCAGGCTCAGGCCAGCCGGTTCGCTGGACTGGGCTAAGCCGCTACAGGCTTCCGGTTCCAAAGCTCTTAGAGCGGCGGGGAGCCGATCAGCAGGCCAAGGCTGGCCAGGGCCTGAGTGCGGGCCCGGTAGTAGACCCAGACGCCGCGCTTGTCGCGGTCCAGCAGCCCGGCCTCATGCAGCACCTTGAGGTGGTGGCTGATGGTCGGCTGGGACAGGTCAAACGCATCGGTCAGGTCGCACACGCAGGCCTCGCCGCCCGGGTGGGAGGCAACCAGCGACATCAGCCGCAGCCGGACCGGGTCGGCGAGCGCCTTCAGCAGCGGCGCGACCTCCTCAGCCTGCCCGGCGGAGAGCTGTCCGCGCGACAGCGGCGCGCAGCAGACGGCCTGACCGCCTCGCTGAGACGGCAGCTCCAGCTGTTCGCCGGGTGCGCAGCACAGGCTCGTCTCCTGGTCGAGGACGATCAGAGACTTCGACATCTGTCTATATTGACAGATCCCGATGTCTCATGGCAAGCTCGCAGCTACCAAAGATAGACGTCCATCAATGTCTTGGAGGTACTGATGTCCCGCCGTCTCCAGCTCGCGCTGAACGTGAATGACATCGACGAGGCCGTGACCTTCTACTCGCGGCTGTTCGGCACCGAGCCAGCCAAGCGCCGGCCGGGCTATGCGAACTTCGCCATCGCTGAGCCGCCGTTCAAGCTCGTGCTGATGGAGAACCCCGGCCAGGGCGGCAGCCTCAACCATCTCGGCGTCGAGGTCTCCGACACCGACACTGTCGAGGCCGAGCAGGCTCGCCTGGCCGAGGCCGGCCTCGCCGCTGTCGAGGAGCGCGACACCACCTGCTGTTACGCCCGGCAGGACAAGTTCTGGGTCCAGGGGACGCCGAACGGCGAGTCCTGGGAGATCTACACGGTCCTGGCCGACAGCCCCACCTTCTATGGCGAGGGCCACGGCCCCGAGTGCTGCGGCGGCCCCGGCGGCCACGTCGACCAGGCCGAGACGCCCGGGCAGTCCGGCACGACTGAGGCCAGGTGCTGCTAGCAGCCAGCCGTCGATAACTGCGGCGGGAGCCGGGACCGCGTGCCCCGGTTATCCCGCCGTGGCTGGTGGCCGGACCGCCTGGATGATGGCCGAGTGCAGGCCGCCGCCCGCGTCGCTGGTCGGGATGATCGAGATGCGGTCGAATCCGGCCGCGGTGAGCAGCTGGTGGTACTCGGGCGTCGTCAGGGTGCCGCTGGCGCAGCCGACGTGCTGCTCGGCCTCGGCTCGCTGGCCGGGGTCCAGGCCCTCGTTGGCGATGACGTCGCTGACGCCCAGCCGCCCGCCGGGCCGCAGCACCCGGAACGCCTCGGCCAGGACTGCGGCCTTGTCGGCGGACAGGTTGATGACGCAGTTCGAGATGACCACGTCCACGTGCTCGGCGGGCAGCGGGATGTCCTCGATGTGCCCGTGCAGGAACCGGGCATTAGTCACGCCGGCTTTCTCGGCGCTGGCCCGGGCTAGGGCGAGCATGTCGGGGCTGCCGTCCAGCCCATAAGCGGTGCCATCCGGGCCGACCCGGCGGGCGGACAGCAGCACGTCCAGCCCGCCGCCCGATCCCAGGTCCAGCACAGTCTCACCGGGCCGCAGGTCCGCGACCGCGACCGGGTTCCCGCAGCCCAGGCTGGCCCGCAGCGCTGTCTCCGGGGCGTCGTCGGCAGAGTAGGCAGCGGCGCCGAAGCACCCGTCGGCGAATCCGTCCGGGTCGCAGTCGCGGATGGCATCACCCGCCAGCGCAGTGCGCGCCAGACCGGAATAGCGGCTGATCACCCTGTCGCGCTGGCTGCTGACGGGGGTGGCGTGGTCATCTGTCACGGTGTTCTCCTTACGGCCGGGCCGAGGCGGCGGGCTCGGGCTGCGCCGGGACCGGGCGGCCCATCACGATGTCCGCGGCGGTCGGGAAGCACTCCACGCACGCGTCATTGACCCGGTAGTAGGTGGCGGTGCCCCGCCGCTCGGCCAGCACGAACCGGACCTCGGCCAGCACCTTCAGATGGGCCGACACCGTCGACTGGCCGACATCGACCGCGGCGACGATCTCGCCGACGTTCATCGGCACGCCGCGCCGGGCCAGCAGCGACACGATCTGGACCCGTGTCGCGTCGGCCAGCGCCCGGAACCAGGCGGCATACTCAGCGGCGGTCGGCCGGTCCAGTGGCGGCGCGTTCTCATTCATCGTTAATCGACGATAGACGATGAAGGTGCAGGACGGAAGATCGGGGCGTCTATTCAGGGAGCTTCAGTAGGTGATAGCAAGGCTGCCGTCCGCTCCAGCGCCGCCGGGACCAGCCGGTAGTACACCCAGGTTCCGCGCCGTTCGGCCTCGATGATGCCCGCCTCGCGCAGCACCTTGAGGTGATGGCTGATTGTCGGCTGGGACAGGCTGAACGCGGAGTTCAGGTCGCACACGCACGCCTCGCCGCCCTGGTGCGCGCCGATCAGGGATACCAGGCGGAGCCGGACCGGGTCGCCCAGGGCCTTGAAGACCTGCGCCAGGCCGGCGGCCGCGGCCTCGCCGACCGGCTCGCGGACCAGCGGGATCGAGCACGCCGCCGTCCCGGCGTCCTGGCCCGCCGCCGGCGTCAGCTCCAGCACCCTGTCACCTGCCTGGATCGACATTCCTCTATCTTGACGGTCGGGACGCGGCCTGGCAATCTTGGCCACATCTGGATAGATACATGTCGATGAAAGCCGGAGGGGTGGCACGGTGAACGAGGTCGCGCTGTCACGGCGCCTGCTGGCCGAGCTGCTGGGCAGCGCGTTCCTGGCCGCGATCGTGATCGGCTCCGGCATCGCGGCGCAGCGCCTGTCGCCCGGCGATACCGGCCTGGAGCTGCTGGAGAACGCCGCAGCCACCGCAGCGGGGCTGTTCGCCATCATCTTGATGTTCGGGCCGGTGTCGGGCGCGCACTTCAACCCCGTGGTGTCCTTCGCTGATGCCGCGTTCGGCGGATTGCGCTGGCGGGACGCCGCCGCCTACCTGCCCGCCCAGGTCGCCGGGTGCATCGCCGGGGCCATCGCGGCTAACCTCATGTTCGCCTCCGCGGCGGTCAGCATCTCGGCCAAGAACCGGGCCACGCCCGCGCACTTCCTGTCCGAGGTGATCGCCACCCTCGGCCTGATCCTGGTGATCTTCGCGCTGGCCCGCTCCGGCCGCACCCGGTCAGCCCCGGCCGCCGTCGGCGCCTACATCGGCGCCGCGTACTTCTTCACCTCCTCGACCAGCTTCGCCAACCCGGCGATCACTGTCGGCCGGATGTTCTCCGACAGCTTCGCCGGGATCGCCCCGGCCTCTGCCCCCGCCTACATCGGTGCCCAGATCATCGGCGGCGCCCTGGCCGTCGTCGTGATCCGGGCCCTGTACCCGCGGCTCACCCCTATGCAGGCCGCCAGCATCGTCGTGCCGCATAACAGCCCGCCGCCGGCCGATCCCGTCAGCGCAGACGGCACGTCCGCAACGCCCGGTGATGTCGCCGCTGCGGGCCACCCGCGCTAAGCCCGAGCTCGCCGTCCGACCACCCAACTGGCCGACGACAACGCTTCCCCTCACCTGAGACGACGCATCCCTCACCTGATAGGAACGACGGATGGCTACCCCGCGCGCCTTCCCCCTGGAGCCCACCCGGATCCATGTGCCCGACGATGTTCTCGATGGCCTGCGCGCCCGGCTGGCACTGACTCGCCCGCCGCTGGATGAGGGGAATGAGGACTGGTCGTACGGCGTGCCGGACAGTTATCTGCGCGGGCTGGTGGCTTACTGGCGGGACGGCTACGACTGGCGCGAGGCTGAGGCGGCCATCAACGCCTACGAGCACTACCAGGTGGACGTCGCCGGTGTCCCGGTGCACTTCATGCGCAGCCCCGGCCGCGGCCCTCGCCCGATCCCGTTGATCCTCACCCACGGCTGGCCGTGGACGTTCTGGCACTGGTCGAAGGTGATCGACCCGCTCGCCGACCCGGCCGCGTTCGGCGGCGACCCCGCCGACGCGTTCGACGTCATCGTGCCGTCCCTGCCCGGCTTCGGTTTCCCTGGCCCGCTCACCGGCTTTCCGGACGTCAACTTCTGGAAGGTCGCCGACCTCTGGCACACCCTGATGACCGAGACCCTGGGATACGAGAAGTACGCCGCCGGGGGCTGCGACATCGGCGGGATCGTCTCCAGCCAGCTCGGCCACAAGTATGCCGGCGAGCTGTACGGCATCCATATCGGCTCCGGACTGCCGCTCAACTTCTTCACCGGCCCCCGCGGCTGGGACCTCGCCCGGAATCGGCCCCTCACCGACGACCAGCCCGCAGACGTCCGCGCTCGCATCATCGAACTGGACCACCGCTCGGCGTCGCACCTCGCCGTGCACATGCTCGACGGCGCCACCCTGGCTCACGGGCTGAGCGACTCACCCGCCGGACTGCTCGCCTGGCTGCTGGAGCGCTGGAACGCCTGGAGCGACAACGGCGGCGACCTCGAGTCCGTCTTCACCAAAGACGACCTGCTCACCCACGCCACGATCTACTGGGTGAACAACTCCATCGCCACGTCGATGCGCTACTACGCCAACGCAAACCGCTACCCCTGGGCACCCGCCCACGACCGCACCCCGGTCGTGCAGGCCCCGGTCGGCCTCACCTTCGTCACGTACGAGAACCCGCCCGGCATCCACACCGCCAGCGAGCGCGTCCGCGCGTTCAAAGCCGGCCCGCAGGCCGACTGGTTCAATCACGTCAACGTCAACGCCCACGACCACGGCGGCCACTTCATCCCCTGGGAGAACCCCGATGCCTGGGTGAGCGACCTGCGCCGGACCTTCCACGGCCGGGGCGCTTGAGTCCCAGCAGCGAGGTTCGAGTGCATTGGACGTGCGCGATCGTGCAGCGTTAGGTGCGCTCTGTCGATTCGCTGCTGCTCAGACCGCTCGAACCTCGGCGAGCCGCCTGACTGCGAACTGGTCGGTCCCGCTGGGGTCCCAGCAGACGGCGGCTTCCCAAGCGGCCCGCGCTTGCGCGGCCATGTCATACGCGTCGTCGTCGAGACCGGCGGCATTGTGCGGCAGTGCCAGGTCAAGGTCGGGGACGTCGGCGTGCGACTCATCCCAGTCGATCATGACGACGCGATCCGCGGTCATGCGGATGTTGCCCCGGTTGGGGTCGCCGTGGACGACGCACGTCGTGCGACCGGTGAGTCGCGCCCACGCTGCCCGGCATCGAGCGACGCCCTCAGGCGGCAGCTCACCGAGGTCGACCCTGGTCCCGGTCTCGGCGTGCAGGAGGTCGGTCGACGATCGCCAGCCCGGCCGCTGGGGCCAGCCTTGTGTCAGCCGATGCAGCTGGCGGAGTGTGTCGGCGACGCGGCGCCAGTCGGCTTCGGTCTCGGGCGGTCCGCCCGCCACGTAGGTCATCACCACCAGACCGTCGGCGAAGTGCCGGCCGTCCGTGGTCGGGATCGGCACCGGCACCGGCATCCCGGCACGGTCGAGGTGCCGCAACAGGTCGGTCTCCCACGCGAGATCAGCGTCGCTGCGCTGGCCGAGACGACCAACCGCGAGATGCCCGTTGACGCGCACGCTCCACACCTGGTTGACGCCAACTCCGCCAGTGAGCGGCTCGATGCGAACGACGTCGTCACCCCACCGCCCGAGTGCCTCCCATCCCACCGGCCACATTTTCGCAGAGGGTCATGAAGCGCTCAACGAGATTACGAACCTCTGCTGCGCACCAGGGAATGCCGATCGGCAACCGGGCAATACCCTGATCGCATGGCCACAATCAAGACCACGCCGGTCGCCGCCAGCCCGGCGTCGGCGCCGGAGGTGACCCCAGTCACCGAGGTGATCACCCGGCTCGCGGCCTGGCTGCGCCGGCTGCCACCGCCGCAGGAGCGTATCGACCGGCTCCTGGCCGAACTGGAGGAGCGATTCGCCGGGCGAACCGAGCGGATCACGGCGGACGCGTGTGCCGAGATCGAGCGGGTCGCCTGGCCATACTCGCGGCACCTGCTGCTGCAATACGACCGGGATGGCGTCGGCGAGCCTGACGAGGAAGATCCAGGCTGGCCCGAACCGGATCCAGCGGCCGTCCTGCCCCACGCCGCCCAGGTCCGGCAGGTATCGCGGCTGGACAGGGGTGCGTGCCTCATCCGCATCGACGGTTTCGAGTCACTGTCCATCGCCCAGCCGTACCTCGATGCAGCATTCGCACTGGCGCGTGGCGCCACGGGCATCGTGCTTGACCTGCGCTCCAATGGGGGCGGCTACCCGGAAACGGTCGCCTACCTCGCCGGGCGGCTCCTTGGCGACAAGGCGGTGAAGCTGTCCGAGGTCACCTACCGCGACCACCGCCGCCAGTGGTGGACGCCTGACCTTCCGATCGGAACCGCCGTGCCGGCCGACATGCCGGTGGCCGTGCTCGTCAGCGGGCGGACGTTCTCCTCCGGCGAGGCGCTGGCCTACCACCTTCAGGCCCGCGGCCGGGTCACGATAGTAGGCGAGCGGACCCCCGGGGCTGCCGATCACGTTACCGATATACGACTGGCGGCGACCGTGACCAGCGAACTGCCGATCGGGTATTGCACCGACTCGGTCACCGGAACCAACTGGGAGGGTCGCGGAGTCGAGCCCCAGGTGGACTGCGCCGCGGACGACGCTATCGACACTGCGCTGGCCAACATGCCGATCAGGTAACGGCGGCTGTTGCTGCTCTCCGACCCGCCGGGCCGATCGGGGACGAAGGTGGTCCCAGCGAGGTCGTGGGGCGGCCGTACCAGGCAGCCACATAGCGATCGCTAGGTCAGCGACCGCTGCCCGCTATCAAGCGCACGTCAATGGCGTCCCGCAAACCGTCACCGATGAAGTTGAAGGAAACAACCACCGCGACGATGCAGACTCCAGCAGGCCAAATCTGCCACCAGTATCCTGCGAACACATAGTTGACACCATTGGCGAGCATACTCCCCCAGTTCGCTGCCGGCGGCGGGATACCCAGGCCCAGGAAGCTCAGAGCCGCCACCGTCAGAACTGCATCCGCAACCTGGAACGTCGCATTCACGACAACAGTGCCAAAAACATTGGGAACCAGGTGCCTGATCACAGTCCGCGATCCAGTCGACCCTGCGGTTTTCGATGCCTCAACAAAGGGACGCTCCCTGAGGCTGAGCACCTCAGCCCGCACCAGCCTTGAGGGAACGAGCCATGCAAGCGCGGTAATCACGAAGATCAACACGATCACCGAGGGCTTCAGGATCGAGTTCAGGAAGATCAACAGAAAGATCCCGGGAATAGCCAGGGCAGCGTCCACGATACGCATCATCACGGTGTCCACGCCGCGCGGGCTCACGCCAGCCACACAGCCCCAGATCAGGCCGATGCTGGTCGCAAATACGGCCACAGCGAGAGCAACGAGCAGCGTGATCTGCCCGCCGACCATCAACCGCCCCAGCTCGTCGTATCCGACCGTGTCCGTGCCAAGCAGATGCTTGAGGCTCGGCGGCTGGTTGGCTTGCGCAACGTTAGTGGCGATCTGGTTCGTGTGGTAGAAGAGCGGCCCAACAAAACAGAAGAGCAAGAATGCAAGCAGAATTACGAGGCCAGCGAGAGCGAGGCGATTCTGACGAAAGACAAACAATGCTGCCGTCCGCAGCGAGGTAGTCCTGACGCCGCGATCATCCTCGATGGCGCCGGCTGGCGCGACGCTCACTTTTCCCTCCCCGCTGGGCAGCTCGTTGCCGATCACTGGGTCCGGACCCTAGGGTCGGCAACTCCGTAGAAAATATCGGCCAGCAGGGATCCCGCGACCACTCCCAGGCCCACCACCAGGCTGGTGCCCAGCATGACCGGGAAGTCCTCGGTCTGGGCCGCATTCCAGAAGAGCAAGCCCATGCCAGGATAGTTGAAGAGCGATTCGATGATCAACGCGCCGCTCAGGATGCCGGGCAAGCTCAGCCCCACCAACGTGATGATCGGCATCAGGGCGTTGGGAAGCAGATGCCGGAAGAGGACGCGCCGGCTTGACGCCCCCTTTGCTCTCGCCGTGCGCAGGTAGTCCTCGGCAAGATTGTCGAGTGCTGCCGAGCGCATGTATCGACTGAATAGAGCCACCGTGATCAGGGTGAGAGTTGCCACTGGCAGGACCAGATTCGGAATCTGCGTCATCAGCGGGGCCGTCGCCGTGGGCCCCGTGGGGGGGAGGATCGGGATGACATCGCTGAACACAATGATCAGCGCCAGCCCCAGAAAGAAGCTGGGCATCGAATAGAAAATGAAGGCGAATCCCGTTAGTGCGTAGTCAGCCGCCGAGTTGCGCCTGACGGCCTGGATTACACCCAGCGGAACGGCCACGCCGACGGCTATGATCGTGGCCGTCCCGGTCAGCACCAAGGTCCGGGGGATGCTTTCGGCGAGCAGCGAGTCCACGCTCTGGTTCAGCTTGTAGGAGAAGCCCAGGTTGCCCCGGAGCACCTGCGAAATCCACACCAGATACTGGACCGGCAGTGGCCGGTTCAGCCCATACTGGGCATTGAATGCCCTGACTGATGCGGGGTTCGCCCGCAGGCCCAGGCTTGCCCGGGCCGGGCCACCCGGAAGCAGGTGGAGAAGCAGGAAAACAATGAGGGACACTCCAAATAGAACGATCAGTGCGTGGAGGGTCCGCCGGATCAGGAAAGCCGTCATTCTCAGCTTTCTCCGTGCTCAGACGCTGCTCGCATTGACCTCTATCTTCCAAGTCTAGGGTGGCCGGACTTGATAGCGATGGCACTTGCTGGCGTGCGGGCACCAGTGGTCCGCACGCCAGCATTGTCCTTGGTTCCTGTAACCCTTACGCTGCCCCGGCAGCGCTCACGACCGTGACCAATTCTGCGGGTAGAGATTGAGGTTCGGGTCCTGAGGCAGTGTCCCCTGAAGCTTCGGGCTGATAACTGAGGTCTGGTAGGGGTAGTCAGGCTGCCAGAGACCCGGCAGCTGCTGGGCACAATATTCGGCCAGGTTCTGAATGGCCTGGATGGACGAATCGGTGTATGTCGCGGCGATCAGCTTGTCCATCTTGGCGTCGCTGTAGCCCATGACGTTGTTAGCTGAATGCGTGCCGAACCATGGCCCGGGCGCAGGCAGGTACTGGGGCGAGTAGGTCGGCGTGGACCCGGGCTCCCCGAAGTCTGCGATTTCCCACTTGCAGCCCGCGTTCCCAGCCGAGCAGGGCTCGAGCGTGGCGAAGATGGAGGACTCCGACTTCTGCTGAATGGTCACGCTGATGCCGGCGCTCCTCCAGCTGGAGACCATGTCCTGCACCTCAGCCAGGAACGGCGAGGAGCCCGTGGCTACCTCCTCCGTCAGGCTGAGCTTGGCGCCCGCGGCTATCCCGGCCCCGCACTGCGTGGGCCCGGTTCCGGGCTTGGCGCAGGTGTCGGTGCCGTTGGGCACCACGTTCCATCCGTGTGACTTCAGCAGGGACACCGCGTGGCTCACGCTGTACGGATACGGGTTCTGCTGCAGAGCGCTGGACAGGTAGGAGCTGCTGGGCGTCTGGGGAATCGGCCCGTAGGTCGGAAACGCGTCGCCGTGCCAGATGTCCTTGGAAATTTGCTGCTGGTTGATCAGAGACTGCATGGCCTGGCGTACATAGAGCTGCTTGAAGATCGGCCCCACAGTCGGATTTGTGTAGTTCAGCATGAAGTTGTTGAAGCCAAAGTCAGTCCACTTGCTCACCTTGTACCCGCGACCAGTG
Organism: uncultured Actinomycetota bacterium; assembly: GCA_963780555.1. Classification (GTDB taxonomy): domain Bacteria; phylum Actinomycetota; class Actinomycetes; order Streptosporangiales; family Streptosporangiaceae; genus DASUBV01. The sequence goes on from CAWACD010000002.1 coordinate 5,100,202, forward strand.
AAGTAGCTGGCCTGGGAGGCGTCCTCGGGCGGCAGATAGCCGTAGTCAACCTGGCCCGCCCGGAGAGCATTAAATTCGGCGCTGGAACTCGTGAAGGGGAGTTCCTCGAACTTCGCGATCTTGGGCTTGCCAGGTCCGGTGTAGGCCTTATTGGGCACGAACGTGGTGGCACCGGTCACGGTCGAGAAGGCGCTGAGCGTCCACGGCCCGTCGACAACCTTCCACAGCGGATTGGTGGCGTAGGTGCCCTGCTTGGTGGCCTGGCCGTTCATGAACTTCCAGACCGCCTTGGCCCCGGCCGGGGTGGTGTCGTAATTGCCGACGGCAGACGCTGCCGAGGTCTTGTCCCACGTAGCCTGGGGGATGGGGACGATCTCGCTGAGCTCATCGTTGAGCACCCAGAGGTGACTGTATGCCTTATCGAAGGTGATGCTGAACTGGTCAGGCTTGGATGCCGGGAAACTCATGCTGACGATGTTGTCCGGAATGCTCCCGGGGCTGTATCCCAGGTACTCGCTCTTCTCCACCTTCATCATGTTGAGCCAGAGCTCGATGTCGCGATTGGTTACTGGCTTCCCGGTTGACCACTTGAAGTTGTGGTTCAGGGTGACGGTGACGGTCTTCCCGCCGTTTGAGTAGGCCGGGACACCCGCCATGCTCTGCTGATAGTTGATGGTCGGCGTCCCGTTGACGCCGAACCAGTAGAGCGGCCGCCACATGAAAGGAGTGAACTGGAACAGGTCGATATTGTTGGAGACCGGTCCGGCCACGAACGGTGATATGTAGGTGGGGATGGTGCCGACCGGCAGCGCGAAGGTGACCGTGCCGCCGGTCCCCGAGGACGATGACGAGGACCCCCCTGATGTCCCCGAGCATCCGGCCACCAGAAGTGCTAGGGATGCCGCGATTGCGGTCGGCCATCGTTTCATGACTGTGCCAGCCCCTCCGTGTTGCACGGTCGCAGGCCACAGTCACCTATCTGACGGATGGTCTGACAACAACGTAAATTAACGGGGTGGCACCCGAAGAGACGACTTAGCGCTCACTACCGACCCATGGCAGATTGTGCCCTGAAGTGCACCGATTCGTCAACCGATCTTGGTCCTGGGCTGTCACGGGGTTGCGGGGGGAAGCGCCCTGGGCGCGACTCGAACGCGCGACCTACTGCTTAGGAGGCAGTTGCTCTATCCGCTGAGCTACCAGGGCTGAGGCGGCCGGGCCAGCCCGGCTCCCGGTCAAGCGTAGCCGCTTCGGCCCGGCCGGCGCCCCGCCGTAGGCTGTGAGCCGTCGCTGTCCGCAGCGGCACGAGCGGCGGTCGGGACGGGAGTGCAGCGTGCAGGTTCGGGATGTCATGACGCCGGCGACGGTGATCGAGTCGCGCTCGGACAGCCTGCGGAAAGCGGCGGCCCGGATGTGGCGGCAGCAGACCGGCTCGCTGCTGGTCACCGACGGCGGGCGGCTGGCCGGGATCATCACCGAGCGGGACGTGCTGCGGGCGGTGGCGTTCGGGGCCGACCCGGACCAGAGTTCGGTGGACGAGGTGATGACAGCCGAGGTGTTCACGGTCGGCCCGGACGCCAACCTGCAGGACGCAGCCCGGGAGATGGCGGCGAGGTGGATCCGGCATCTGCCGGTGGTGGACGGAACCCGGATCCTGGGCGTCGTCAGCATGCGCGACATGACCGGGGTATTCGCGGCGCTGGCGCCGGGCACCGTGGCGGTTGAGCACGAGTTCGACCTGCTCGTGCGGCAGCGCCGGCTGGCCAGGATCGAGCACGGCGACCTGGACTGAGCCGCGGCTGCCGCGCCCCCGGCAGGTCAGGCCGGGCGGAGCCAGGCCTGTCCGTCAGGGCAGCTTGAAGGGCAGCTTGAGACCGTCCAGCGCGTGCGGGCACGGGCACGTCGCGGTCCTCGGGCAGGCCGCCCGATCAGGTCCATGAGCAGCCCGCGCAGCCGGGCCACGTTCCCGGCGAACATGGCGAGCACCTCGTCGTGGGTGACGCCCTCGCCCTCCTCGACGCCGGCATCGGTGTCGGTGACCAGGGCGATCGTGCGTGTAGCAGAGGGCCAGCTCGCGGGCCAGGCCAGCCTCGGGCTGGCCGGTCATGCCGACGATCGACCAGCCCTGGGCCGCGTACCACCGGGACTCGGCCCGGCTGGAGAAGCGCGGCCCGTTGATGACCACCAGCGTCCCGTCCGGGGCCGGGTCCCAGCCCGCGCTCGCGGGCGGCCGCCGCGGCGTGCGCCCGGCCGACCGGGCAGTACGGGTCGGCGAACTGGACGTGGACGGCGCCGCCCTCGTCATAGAAGGTGTGCGGCCGGCCGCTGCGTCCGGTCCACGACCTGGTCGGGGATCACCAGCGCGCCGGGCCCGAGCCCGGCCTTCAGCGAGCCGACCGCGCTGGGCGCGAGGACCTGGCGGACGCCAACCGACCGCAGCGCCCACAGGTTGGCCCGGTAGGGGATGCGGTGCGGCGGGAACCGGTGATCGCGGCCGTGCCGCGGCACGAACGCGACCTGGCGGCCGCCGAGCTCGCCGATGACCAGCGGGTCGCTGGGCGGCCCGAACGGGGTCTCGACGCTGACCTCGTCGGCATGCGTCGAGGAACTCATAGAACCCGGATCCGCCGATGACTCCGATGCTGGCCAGTCCGGCCACGGCCGGTCAGGCGACCTTCGAGCCCGACGGAGCTAGACGAGCCGCGATGAGCCGGATGAGCTGCCGGAACTCGACCCCGAGGAACTGGACGGCCGGCGGGCTTCTTGTCGCCCGAGCCGCCGTTACTGGATGTGCTCTTCTCCGACGACCCGGAAGAGGAGTCGCCGGACGAGCTGCCCGATGCCTCGCCGGACGAGCCCGCCTTCTCCTTGCCGTTGCTCCGCGCCGTTGGCGCGCTCGCCGGGAGCCGTTGCGGCTGTCGGTGCGGTAGAAGCCAGAGCCCTTGAAGACGATGCCGACCGGCGAGAAGACCTTGCGCAGCTTGCCGCCGCACGCCGGGCATACCGTCAGCGGCTCGTCGGTGAACTTCTGGACCATTCTCGGTCCGCTCGCCGCAGTCGGTGCAGGCGTACTGGTACGTCGGCACGGTGTCCTCCCTCTGCGGCGTTAGCACTCGCCGCGGTCAACTGCTAGATGGTAGCAACGGCTACGGCATGCTGGTGATTCCTTCACCGGGCCGGGCCACGGCCCGGACCCGCTGGTCCTGCGGCCCGGCCGGGACCTCGTCCAGCAGCTCGCCGTCATACAGCAGGGCCACGCTGGGGATGGCCGGGCCGACCCTGGCCAGCGCCCGGTCATAGGAGCCGCCGCCGCGGCCCAGCCGGTTCCCGCGCCGGTCGGCGGCCAGGGCGGGCACGATGACCAGGTCGGCGCTGGTGATGGCGGCGGACGCCGCGGGGCGGCTCGCCGGGCTGCAGCAGCCCGCGCGGGCCCGGGAACCAGCGAGTCGGGGCCCTCGTAGGAGGCCCAGTCCAGGTCGCTGTCCGGGCTGCAGGAGCGGGAGCAGCACGTAGGTTCCCCGTTTCCACAGGGCAAAGATGAGGCCGCGGGTGTCCGGGCTCGCTGCCGACCGATACGTAGGCGGCAACGATGCCCGGCCATCTGCGTCTGCGGCATCTCCAGCACGGCGTCGCGCAGCAGCCGCCCGGCCGCGGCGCGCTCGGTTTGCGGCCAGCTCGCGGCGGGCAGCCAGGACCTGGTCCCGCAGCCCGGCCTTGCGGGCCGTCAGGCGGCCGCCGGGCCAGGATCCGACACGCCCGTCACCGACCCTGCCGTGCACCTGACACTCCCGGCCCGCTAGCTAAGGTTCTCAGCATGGCTCACTCACCAGCAGTTACCAAGGCGGTCATTCCCGTCGCGGGCCTGGGGACCAGGTTCCTGCCGGCGACGAAGGCGACGCCCAAGGAAATGCTGCCTGTCGTCGATACTCCCGACCATCCACTATGTGGTGGACGAGGCCGTGACCGCGCGGCATCGGCGACGTGCTGTTGGTCACAGGCCGGGGCAAGGACTCCATCGAGGACTATTTCGACGCCAACCCGGAGCTGGAGTCGGCCCTGGAGGCCAAGGGCGACGACGGCCGGGCTGGCGGCGGTCCGCAAGTCCTCCGGCCTGGCAGCGATGCACTTTGTCCGCCAGGGCGCGCCCCGCGGCCTGGGACACGCGGTGCTGTGCGCGGCTGAGCATGTCGGGAACGAGCCGTTTGCCGTGCTGCTCGGCGACGACTTCATCCACCCGCACGACCTGCTGCTGCAGCGCATGATCGCGGTGCAGGAGCAAGTACGGCGGCAGCGTGGTGGCCCTGATGGAGGTCGAGCCCGAGCAGGTGTCTTCCTACGGGGTGGTCGGCCTTCAAGCCGACCGACGAGGACGACATCGTGGCCGGTGACCGACCTGGTCGAGAAGCCCGCCCGGCCGATGCTCCGTCGAACTGGATCGTGATCGGCCGCTACGTCTGCGACCCGGCGATCTTCGAGGTCCTGCGGAACACCCCGCCGGGCCGCGGCAACGAGATCCAGCTCACCGACGCCCTGCGGACGCTGGCCCGGACCGACCGGGGCCAGGGCGATGACGGCGGCGGCGTGCACGGCGTGCTGTTCAGCGGCCGCCGCTACGACACCGGCAACAAGCAGGACTACCTGCGCACCCAGGTCCAGTTCGCGTGCGAGCGGCCGGATATCGCGCCGGAGTTCGTGCCCTGGCTGCGCAGCCTACCTGGACGGCCTGCCGGCCCGGACGGTCAGTGACAGGAACGGTGGCCGGCCGCGATGGAACCTGTAGATCAGTACCTGGGCGAGATCCTCGCCGCCATCGTTCCGCTGCCCGGCCGGGAGCTGAGCCTGGCGGAGGCTCAGGGCGCGGTGCTGACCGCTGACGTCACCGCGCAGTGGCCGCTGCCCGCCTTCGACAACTCGGCCATGGACGGGTACGCCGTGCGGGCCGCGGACGTGGCCGCAGCCAGCGCCGCCGCGCCGGTGACCCTGCCGGTGGACGGCGAGATCGCGGCCGGCGACACCGGTCAGCGGAGCTGGCCGCCAGGCTCGGTGCATCCGGATCATGACCGGCGCGGCGCTGCCGGCCGGGGCCGACGCGGTTGTCCCGGTCGAGCTGACCGATGCCGGCACCGAGCGGGTGCAGATTCGCGAGCCGGTGGCGGACGGGCGCGTCCGTGCGCCGTCTCGGCGGCGACGCGGCCCCCGGTGACCTGCTGCTGCCCGCCGGCACCCGGATCGGGCCGGTGCAGCTGGGCCTGCTGGCTGCCGCCGGGCTCGGCACCGTGGCGGCCCGGCCCCGGCCCCGGGTGACGGTCATCTCGACCGGCGACGAGCTGGTCGAGCCGGGCCAGCCGCTGGTGCCCGGCCAGATCTGGGAGTCCAACAGCGTCATGCTGGCCGCCGCCGCGCGCCAGGCCGGCTGCGCCGCCACCCGCTACCCCGTCGTCCGGGACAGCACCGAGGCCGTGCTGGCCGCCGTCCAGCGACGCGCTGACCAGCGCCGACCTGCTGATCACCAGCGGCGGGGTGAGCATGGGCGCCGAGCATGACGTGGTCAAGGCGGCGCTGTCCACGCTGGGCACGGTGCAGTTCCGCAAGGTGGCCATGCAGCCCGGCATGCCGCAGGGCTTCGGGATGGTCGGCGACGGCACGCCGATCTTCACGCTGCCGGGCAACCCGGTGAGCGCCTACGTGTCGTTCTGGCTGTTTGTCCGGCCCGCGCTGGACGCCCTCCAGGGCATTTATCCAGAACGGGCTGCGCCGCTGCTGGCCACGCTCGCCGGGCCGGCCCGGTCCCCCGCGGGCAAGCGGTCGTTCCTGCGCGGCATCCTGGACCGCCCGGCTGGCCTGGATGCGCGCGCGACGCAGGTCACCCGGTGTCCGGGCAGGCCTCGCACCAGCTCGCCTCGCTGGCCAGGGCCAACGCGCTGATCGTCGTGCCCGAGCACGTGACCGAGCTGGCCGCCGGGGAGACGGTGGAGGTTCTCCAGCTCCCCTGAGCCGGATGGCGGCCGGGGACTGGAGCTTCAGGAGATGGAGCGGCGATGAGTGAGCCAGCAGGCGGCGAGCTGACCCACCTCGACCAGGCCGGGCAGGCCCGGATGGTCGACGTGTCGGGCAAGGACGTGTCCGCCCGGTCGGCTACCGCCACCGGGCGGGTGCTGCTGTCCGCCGAGGCCGTGGCGGCCCTGCGATCCGGGACGGTGCCCAAGGGCGATGCGCTCGCCGTCGCCCGGATCGCCGGCATCCAGGGCGCCAAGCGCACCCCGGAGCTGATCCCGCTGTGCCACCCGATCGGGCTGCACTCGGTGCAACTGGACGTGACGGTGGCCGACGATGGCGCGCGGATCACCGCGGTGACCAGGACTGCGGACCGCACCGGCGTGGAGATGGAGGCGCTGACGGCGGTGGCGACCAGCGGGCTGGCGCTGATCGACATGATCAAGGCGATCGACCCGGCGGCGGTGCATGACCGACATCCGGGTCGAGGAGAAGACTGGGCGGCAAGACCGGCGTCTGGCGGCGGCCCGCCGCGGCCGGGACGGCTACGGGAGACCGCGCGGACAGCAGCCCGCCAGCTAGCAGCACCACGGCGGGCGGCACGGCAGCAGGCGAGGGGGCGGCATGATCCGGGCGCTGGCCATCACGGTGTCCAACCGGGCGGCAGCCGGGGTGTACGCCGACAAGTCCGGGCCGGTTCTGGCCGAGGCGCTGCGCGCCGCGGGCTGCGAGGTGGCGGGGCCGCTGGTCATCCCGGACGGCAGCCCCGTCGAGATCGCGCTGCAGGACGCCGTCGAGGCCGGCTATGACGTGGTCGTGACGACCGGCGGCACCGGCCTGACGCCGACCGATGCGACACCGGAGATGACCCGGCTGCTGATCGACCGGGAGGTCCCCGGCATCGCCGAGGCCATCCGGGCCGCCGGGGTGGCGTGCCGGGGTCCCGGCCGCGGCGCTGTCCCGCGGCGTAGCCGGGGTGGCCGGGTCCACGCTCATCGTCAACCTGCCCGGCTCGACCGGCGGCGTCCGCGATGGCATGACCGTGCTGTCGGGCCTGCTGCAGCACGCCGTGGACCAGATCAGGGGCGGCGACCACCCGCGCCCGGCGGAGGCCTGATGAGGAGCGCGGCAGCCCCGCCGGCAGCGCCCCGGACCCCTCCGGTGCCAGAGCAGCTGCGTCAGGCGAGCAGGGAGTTACTGGTGCGCCGGGACAGCAGCGATCCGGGCCGGCGCTGGCCATGGCCGGCTGTCAGCATCCGAGTCGATTCGTTCGGTGAGCTGATAGCGTCGCGAGCAATTGTCACGCCATGATGGGAAACGTGGGACGCATGCGCGGCTGGCCGGTCACCCTGACCGAGCCCAGTCTCCTGGCCGCCGCGGTCGGGCTGCGCCCGATCCGGGTCAAGGACGCCACCGCCTGGCGGGACGCGCGGGTGCGCAACGCCAGCCTGGCTGCGGCCCTGGGAGCCGACCAATCCCGAGACGCCGCTGTACCGCACGACGCTCGGCCCGTACGTGGCGATGGCCAGGACGATGCGCCGCGAGGCGCGCCAGGGCCTGACGCTGCCGTGGGTGGTCACCTTTGACGGGCAGTTCGCGGGGCAGCTGACCGTCGGCGGCATCGTCTGGGGATCATCGCGGTCGGCGCAGGTCGGCTACTGGGTCGACGAGGCCTTCGCCGGGCAGGGCGTTATCCCGACCGCGCTGGCCATGGCCCTGGACCACTGTTTCTTCGCGGTCGGGCTGCATCGCGTCGAGGCGACCATCCGGCCGGAGAACGCTGGCCAGCCGCCGGGTCGTGGAGAAGCTCGGCTTCCGCGAGGAGGGCATCCGGCGGCGCAGCCTGCACATCGACGGCGCCTGGCGCGATCACGTCTGCTACGCGCTGACCGTGGAGGACGTGCACGGCGGCCTGCTGGCCCGCTGGCGCAGCATCGTGCAGGCCCAGCGCTCGCGCGCCAGCTCCCCCTGAGCCTCAGTGGCCCTGGCGGGCTCGGCGGCCGCCGGACGGCAAAGGCGACGTTGATCACCGCGATGCCGATCCAGACGATGAAGATTCCCAGTGCCCCCGCAAAGTTCGGCCGCGATCGCGGTGAGCGGGATGCCGAAGATCAGTGACGCCATCGGAACCACGAAGGAGCCGTTGAAGTTCCGGTGCTGGTGGTGGTGCTCATGCGGGTGCTGCTGAGCCGGGCCCGGAGCCGGGTATGCACCGACTGCTGGGCGACACGCGCATCTACCCGGGCGTCGATCTCCCGGCCGACCTTGTCCAGGAACGAGTCGATGACCGCGTCCCGGTAGTTCGGCCCGAGCTCGCTGTGGACCTCCGCGGCCGCCCGTATTTCGTCGGGAGTCAAGGATGATGTGCTCACAAAGACAAGATATATCTCACGAGCGGCGCCGAGGCTAGGAGCAGCGCTAAAGCACGCTCAGGTACAGGTAACGTTCCTATCTCGCGACACACCGCCCGCAGTGCTCGTCAAGCCCCGCGCGGGCGCCTACCGTGCGTGACGTGAGCCTGCTCGTTTCCCGACCCAGCCCGCCGGGGAATGATGCATGGCCGCTGCCCGCCGCATGCTGCCGGATGACCGGTGAGGCGGTGCGGTGAGCAGCGCGATCCTCTACCTGGCCATCGTCGGAATCTGGGCCTTCCTGCTCGATCCCCCGGTGGATCAAGCGGCCGCACACCGCGTTCTTCGCCAGCTCGGAGGGCGGCCGGGGCAGCGAGGCCGATGGCAGCCTAGCCGACGAGCACGCCGATGGCAGCGCGGCTGCGCCACCGCCGCGGCTCGGCCTGCTGCGCACCCTGGGACTGGTCAGCTCCGAGCCCGCGGACGCCCCGGAGACCACCGGAGCCGAGTGGCTGGACAGCGACCAGGACGAGGAGCCCGAGCCGGACACCGCGCCGCTGGCGCCCATCACCGTGCCGGTCGCTCCGGCGCCCGCTGACGGGCCGGAGCCGCACCGGAGCGACGAGGCCGCTACGGATCAGCCGCCGCCCGCCGAGGTCAGGCCAGGCCGGCCGCCGGTCACCCGGAGCAAGATCCTGCAGGCCCGCCGCCGGCTGCTGACCATCCTGGTCCTGCTCGCCGTGGCCGCCGCGTCCTGCACGGCGCTCCGGCTCACCTCACCGCTGGTCTGCATCCCGCCCGCTGTCATGCTCGGCATGTACCTGCTCCTGCTGCGCGAGGCGGCACTCGCCGACAGCCGAGAACGCCCACCGCCGGGCCGAGGCCGAGCACGAGGCCCGGCAGCGTGCGCGGGCCCGCGCACGCGAGCGCGCGCAGCGTCCGGGGGCCGAGATCATCGACATCTCCGACCGCCTCGGCGACCAGCTCTACGACCAGTACGCGGATGCCACGGTCCGCGCCGTGGGCGACTGACCTCCGCCGGCGCGGCGTTCTGGTGCGCGGAGGACTCCGCGAGTTTGCTACGCTGGCGTCGGTCTTGGGGCTGTGGCGCAGTCCGGTAGCGCACCTCGTTCGCATCGAGGGGGTCAGGGGTTCGAATCCCCTCAGCTCCACCCAGAGCCGCAGGTCAGAGCCTCGTTAGGTCCTGCGGCAGCCCTTGCCAAGATCATTTGTCACTCAGATGTCACTCGGACCGAGATCAGGATGCGCTCCGAGAAGTCCAAACAGCGGCCGCAGCGCCGTGCTGACCCGCGCCGTGCTGACGTGCAGTTCCCTGGCCACCGCGGCCACGATCGCATCATGGCCTGCCGTCGCGGATTGCACCCGACAGAACCAGGCGAGACTCAGGTCGGCCGAAGAGGTTCCTTATCGCGGCCTAAGAAAGGGCCGCTGCCACAGAACGGCTCAGCCCCGGGTACCGGCCGACCGCGTCCAGCCCACGATGTCGCCCGCCGGGTGCCGGGCGAAACCCGGCTGCACCGTCAGCGCCTGCTCCTCGCCGCCGGGCGTGTAGGTCACGATCAGCCGCAGCGCGCGCCAGGTGCTGTTCATCGTCGAGTGCGGCGTGCCCATCGGGATGTAGACCACATCGCCCTCGGCGATGGCGAATTCCTCGTCCCCGACCGTCTGCACGCCCGAGCCGGAGATCACGTAGATCAGCTCATCGGCCTGGTCGTGCTGGTGCCGGGCGTGCCCCTGGCCCGGGTTGACGATGACCTCGCCCTGCGAGTTCGCCGCGCCCGGGATGGTCGCCGGGGACACGAGCCACTTCATCGTGCCCCACTCGAAGCTGAAGGTCTCCACGTCGGCGGGCCGGACGTGCGCGACAGTAATGCCGCCGGCAGGCGGCGCGGGGGGGATAGGGGGGTCGTCCCCCCTGGACGGCAGAGTCATGGCTGCTCTCTTTCCTGTTGCCGGGTCGACAGCTCGGTGAACGCGCGGACCTGGGCGGTCAGCGCGCGCTCGGCGGGCAGCCGCTCCATCGACGAGGCGCCGAAAAAGCCGCAGACGCCGGTGGTGCGCTCCAGCACGTAGGCGGCATCCCGCGGCTCGGCGATCGGGCCGCCGTGGCACAGCACCAGGATGCCCGGCCGGACGGCATCCGCCGCGTCGCGCATGGCCTGCACCCGCCCGACGCACTCATCCAGCGTCAGCGCCGTCCGGGCGCCGATCGACCCCGACGTCGTCAGCCCCATGTGCGGCACCAGAATGTCGGCCCCGGCCTCTGCCATCGCGGCAGCCTGCTCGGCATCGAACACATACGGGCAGGTCAGCAGGCCGCGTTCCGCCGCCAGCCGGATCATCTCGACTTCGAGGTCGAAGCCCATGCCCGTTTCCTCGAGGTTCTGCCGGAACACCCCGTCGATGAGCCCGACCGTCGGGAAGTTCTGCACGCCGGCGAACCCCAGAACGGAAAGCTCGTCGAGAAACCGCGGGATGATCCGGAACGGATCGGTTCCGCAGACGCCCGCCAGCACCGGGGTCTGCCGCACGACGGGCAGGACCTCCGCCGCCATCTCCGTCACGATCGCGTTCGCGTCGCCGTAGGGCATCAGCCCGGCCAGCGAGCCGCGCCCGGCCATCCGGTACCGGCCCGAGTTGTAGATGATGATCAGGTCGGCCCCGCCCGCCTCGGCGCACTTGGCGGACAGGCCGGTCCCGGCGCCCGCGCCGATGATGGCCTGGCCAGCGGCCGCCTTGGCGCGCAGCCGGGCCAGCACCTCGTCTCGATGCATGTCAGCTCCTGCCCTGGATCAGCTGATGCAGCCGGTCGGCCATCGCCCGGGCGAATGCCGGGTCATTGATGTGCGCGTCGACCCGGTGCAGGGCCCGGCCGGCCGCGCGGAGCTCGCCGGCGAGCGCGTCGCGGCAGGCCGCGTCGGCCGCTGGATCGTGGAACGCCTGCCCGGCGGCGTCCAGCGCGCTGACTCCGCGATCCGGCCAGAACACCTCGGTCGGCCCGGTCGCCGCCGCTGCCTTGCGGCCGAGCCTGGCGCCGAGTTCCGCCATCTCGCTGGCGGTGGTGCGCATCAGCGTCACCGCCGGGTTGTGCACGTAGAGCAGGCGGTCACCGGTGAACCGCTCGGGCACCGTATCGCGCGGCCCGAAGTTCACCATGTCCAGCGCACCGGGTGCGATGACCTGCGGCAGGCCGGCGGCGCCCGCCGCGGTGAGCCGGGCCGGCCCGGCCGAGAGCACGCCGCCCACCAGGTCATCGGCCAGCTCGGTGGTGGTGATGTCGAGCACCCCGGCCAGCAGCCGCGCCTCCGCCAGCGCCTCCAGCGCGCGCCCGCCCGCACCGGTGGCGTGAAAGACCAGTACCTCATAGCCGAGACCGGTCAGCCGGGCCCGGGCTGCCTCGACGGCCGCGGTAGTCACCCCGAACATGCTCGCCGCCACCAGCGGCCGCTCACCGTCCGCGCTGGCCTGCTCCCCCGCCTCGTTCCCCGCCTGCGCCCGCGCCAGCACCATGCCGGCCATCGCCGCCGCGGCGTTGCCGAGGACCAGGCGCGAGATCCGGTTGATGCCGGCCACGTCGACCACCGAGTACATGACGCAGACGTCCTTGGCGCCCACGTACGGCGACACGTCGCCCGAGGCCATCGTGGAGACCAGCAGCTTGGGCAGCCCGACCGGCAGCGCGGCCATCACCTGCGCGGCGATCGACGAGCCGCCCGAGCCGCCCGCGGCCAGCACGCCGTCCACCCGGCCGGCGGCGGCCAGCTCGCCGACCACGGCCGCCGCGCCCCGGCCCATCGTCGCCACCGCCGCACCGCGGTCCCCGGCCGAGCGCAGCGCGTCGACCGTGGTCCCGGCCGCGGCGGCGACCTGCGCAGCGGTGATGTCCGGCGAGATCCCGGCTGGGCTCCCGGTGCCGGTGTCCACGACCATGACGTCGGCGCCAGCCGCCCGCAGGCGCCCGGCCAGGAACGCATAGTCCGGGCCCTTGGTGTCCAGCGTGCCGACGAGCGCGACCGTCGCCATCGTCAGCCCGCCCGGCCCGTCGCGGCGGATGGCACCCGGCGGGACAGGAGAGCTGCGGACCCAGTCACGCTGTCACCAAAGCAGACCGCGGCGCGCTGCGCCAGTCCGCCTCTGAGCTCAGCCGGGCAGGTGCCTACTGATCCGCCGCCTGCCCGGCACCGGGCAGGACGTCAAAGCGGGCCCGGTTGATTTCACCGAGGCTGGCCGGGTTGTAGGTGTACACGATCGTCCGCCGGGGTGCCGAGCTGCGATTGACGTCGGAGAAGTGCAGCAGGTAGGGATCGAAGACGATCATGTCTCCGGCGCGCAGCGGGACCGGCCTGATCAGGCTGTGGTCGAACGAGGCCGGATCCACCTCAAAATGGCTGCTGTCCTTGAAGGCGCAGGTCGACCGGTCGAGGTGGCTGCGCGGGACTACCTCCAGGCAGCCGTTGGTCTCATCGGCGTCGTCCAGGTAGACGAAACAGGTGACCAGCTGGTCGGTGTGGGCCCGCCAGCAGCAGCTCCAGTCCTGATGCCAGGGGTAGCTCGACCCGCCGGGGAGCTTGAGATTCATCTTGTCCTCGAACAGGACGACCGGCCCCCCGAATATCGCGGTGGCCGGGCCGGCGATACCGGGCTGCTCAGCCAGGGACGCGAAGGGCTCGCTGAGGTCGATGAGCGGCTCGACCTTCCGGATCACCCCGTCCATGCCGGTGCGGTCCGCGGCGCTGAGGTAGTCCATCTCGAACTGCAGCCGCGGGCGGTGCTGATTGATGTCCTGCTCGCAGAGGGTGACGATTCTCGTGCACTCGTCCTGGTAGAGAGCCACCTGACTGGCCGACAGGACGTTCTCCACGACCACGAAGCCTTCGGCCCGGTACCGGTCGGCGAGGAGCTCTGCTGCGGCGGTGTTGCTCACGAGGTCGTCCTTTCGGTGTGCGCCTTCATTAGCGGTAGCTCCCTTCCAGGACACCGTTAATAATGTACTTATTGAGAATCATCACCACGATCACCGGGATAACGAGGGAGGCCACCGCGGCCGCGTTCATCAGCGTGAACGGCGTATTCATGCGGGACTGCAGCGAGGTGATGAATACCGTGATCGGCTCCGTCCCGTCATCGGTGCTCAGGACGAGCGGGAAGATGAACTGCGACCACGACAGCAGGAAGCTGATAATCCCGGTGGCAATGATCCCGGTGCGCGCCAGCGGCAGCATGATGGTCACCAGGACCTTGAGCGGGCTGGCCCCGTCGACCGCCGCCGCCTCCTGCATCACCTTGGGGATGCCCGAGAAATAGTTGTACATGATCCACATCACCAGCGGGAGGTTGCCCGCCGCGTAGACCAGGACGATCCCGGTGTAGGTGTTCAGCAGATGGAAATCGATGAGGATCCGGTAGGTGGGGATGAGGGTGGCGTACACCGGGATCATGAGCGTGAGAACAACGACGCCGAAGATGATCCGCCGCCCGGCGAAGGACAGGCAGGCGAGGGCGTAGGCGGCGGCCACCCCGACGATGACGCTCAGGACCGCCGACGCGATGCACTCGACGCTCACGTTCAGCATCGAGCGCAGGAACTGCTCGCCCACGCCGCTGGCGCCGGTAGAGAACAGCGCGCGGTAACTCGCCAGGGTCAGCGGCGAGGGGTAGAAGTGCGCCGGGCGGGACTGCGCCTCGTTGTTCGTCATCAGGCTGGTGTTGAGGGCCCAGTAGATCGGGAAGGCCGACCAGGCGAGGACGAGCAGCAGGGTCAGCGCCCGCCTGATCCCCGAGAGCTGGCTCACGAGTAGTCAACCCTTCTGCCGACCAGGCGCACCAGGATCACGGAGATCACCAGCGTGGCGGCGGTGCTCAGCAGGGCCAGCGCATAGGCCCCGTTGAAGTTCAGGTCCTGGAACGCCAGGAAGTAGGTCTGCAGGGTGACCGGCGCAGCGAGCGGGGCGGCCCCGTTGAGCACATACGGCTGATCGAAGATGTTCAGGGACGAGATCACCGCCTGCACGGCCGCGATCGCCACGCTCGTGCTGATCAGGGGCAGGGTGATGCGCATCATGATCCGCCGGGGACTGCAGCCGTCCAGCTGCGCGGCCTCGGTGAGCTCCCGCGGCACCTGCTGCAGGCCAGCGAGGATGATGATCGCGGACAGCGGCGTGATCTGCCAGACCTGCGACAGCTCGATGAGGAAGACCGTGAGCAGGTGGTCCTTGCCGAGCAGCAGCGTCTGGCCGTTGGTGAGGCCCACGGACTGCAGCACGCTGTTCACGACACCGAACGTCGGGTTGTAGATCCAGTTCCAGATGATGCCTTCCACGACCCCGGGGATCGCCCACGGCAGCAGCACGACGGCCAGGACAAGGCCCCGGCCCCGGAACGAGGTCCGCAGCCGGACGGCGATGGCCAGGCCGAACAGCGTCGACAGGACGACACCGAACAGCACGTACAGGCCGGTGTTGTTGATCTCCTGGATCGTCCCGGAGTTCGCGAAGAAGGCGGTGAAGTTCCGGATCCCGAACGAGACAGCGCCCGTGGCGCTGTCCTGCCGGAAGGCCCCGATCGTGGTGACGATCGTCGGGAGTACGACCAGTCCCCCGACCAGGGCCACGACCGGCAGGACGAGCAGGTACGGGAGGGTGAGCGACCGGCGCCGGGAGCCTCCGCGGCGCCAGGCCCTCGCCTGCTGCTCGCCGACGCCGGATCGCTGCTGCTCGCCCGTCAGGCTCACTGGCCGCTCGACCCGCGGAGCTGGTTGACGGTGGACAGGATGTTCTTGATCGCGGTGGCGACGGTCTCATTGCCGGCCGCCGCCTGGTGGATGTTGGTGTATACCGCCTGGCTGAAGTTCGGGTACCAGGACGGAGCACCGTTGGGGAACACCGGCTGGGTGCTCTTGTCCAGCTTGACCATGAAGCTCGCCTCCGGGTCCTTGCCCGACGCAGCGAGGATCTGCGTGGCCGACAGGGACGCCGGGGCGGGAGCGAAGCCGGCGTAGACCCCGGACTTGCCATCCGCGCCGGCCCACTTGGCCTGGTTCTTGGGGCTGTCGAACCACTGGATGAACTTGGCGGCCGCCTGCGGGTTGTGGGCCGTCACCGGCACCCCGAAGCCGTCCGGGACGCCGAGATTCGGCCCGGGCCCGCTGATGCCAGGCGTCGGGATGTACTCGACCTGGTTCACGACGCTCGACTGAGACGGCAGGTTGTAGGTCGCCTCAATGTCGCCGGTGTACTCCGAGAAGATGCTCGCGACCTGGCCGTGGGCCATCTCCTGGGTGATGTCCTGGCCGTCGGTCAGGTTGAGCGCCTGGGGCGGCACGAGGCCGTTCTTGTAGGCGTTCACCATCCACTGCATCGCGCGGTACCCGGCCGAGCTCGGAGAGGCGAACTGGGGCTGGAGGTGCGCGTCGAGAACGCGGCCGCCGAACGCGGCGGTGGTCTCGTACCAGTACGTCGACAGGCCCTCGGCGGCCGCGAACGGGATGCCGAGCGGGTGCGCGAGGATGCCCTTCGACTTGATCTTCTCAAGGTCGCTGGTGTACTCGGCCAGTGTCGTCGGGGTCGACGTGATGCCGGCCCGCTTGAAGTCCTTGGCGTTGATCGTGGTCACCAGGGCCGAGTTGTCGATCGGCACGCCGAGCACCTGTCCGTTGACGGTGGTCGAGCCAAGGCTCGGCAGGTCCTTCTGCCACTGCGCCAGGGGGATGTCGGAGTTGAGGGACCGGTAGAAGTGCAGCGAGGCAAACCGGCCGATGTTCGACCAGTCGGCGTCGCTCACGTCGGCGAAGTACGCGTGCGCCTCGGCCGCCGCCGCCAGCTTGGTCTGGATGGCGTCGTAACCGACGTCGACCCAGTGCACGTGGATCCCGGTCTGCTTGGTGAAAGCGGCCAGGTCCGCGGCCGGCGGCGCGGCGATGTAGAACGCGACCGTGATCGACTTACTGTCTGAGCCCGACTGGCCGCCCGATGTGGAGCCAGCGCAAGCAGAAAGGGCCAGCACGGCAGTCAGCAGGCCGGCGGCCGCGACTCGGGGCCGGGTCCGGCCGGTGAAGCGAAGATTGGGCCTGCGCACCGCACAACCTCCTGAGAACGTCATTCACGCTGGTTAATGGGCAGTTACGACCGATGAGGCCCCCGCAGGGTGGCTCTGACCGTACAAGCGGCCCCGCTCGTTCCGCAAGATTCCGCTCGAAACGCGCATAAATATCGCGGATACGTGCGCGAACCGGTCAGACCGCGAGCCGGTCAGACACAGACGACTTCGCAGCCCTGCCGCCGGATCGCGCCCAGCGCCGCCTCGTCCGCCCGGCTGTCGGTGATCAGCAGGTCGACCTCCGACATGGCGCAGAGCGGGGCGAGCGCGACCCGGGAGATCTTCGTCGCATCGGCGAGCACCACCGTCGTCCTGGCCCGCTGATGCAGCATGCCGGCCACCCGCGCGCCGACCGGGTCATAGCACGTGCAGCCCGCGACGGCGTCCACCCCGTCGGTCCCGAGGAGCGCGACATCGAGGTTGTAGCCGGACAGGAACGCTTCCGCGGACGGCCCCACTGCCTCGCAGCTGCTGCCCCGGACCTCACCGCCGGCCGCGAACACGCGCAGGCCCGGGCTGCCCGCCAGCTGCGTGGCGATGTTGAGGGCGTTGGTGACGACCGTGAGCCCCTCGAAGCCGGACAGCAGCCCGGCGAACTCGCTCACCGTCGTCCCGCCGGTCATGCCGATGACGCGCGCGCGGTCGAGGCACGCGAGCGCCCGCTCGGCGATGCGCCGCTTCTCCGGACGGTCCTGAGCCGTCTTGTAGCTCAGGGGCAGATCGTGGAAGGCAGCGTGCGGCGTGGCCCCGCCGTGCGTCCGCCGGACGAGTCGCTGCTGCTCAAGGAACTCGAGATCACGCCGGATGGTGGCCTGGGAGACTCCGAACATCTCCGAGAGCGCGCGCACGTCCAGCGACTTGCTCTCCACGATGGCCGACACCATCTCGTTGAGGCGCTTGCTTCGCTGCACCCTCGAAACGTTAACACGATAATTCGTGCTGATGCCTAGAATGCGCAGATTTTTGAACGCTTCTATCAGAAAACGATCACGATACTGCGCAGGATGGCGATGAAGTGCTCCTTTCGGGACGATCTGCCTTGACCGGCTGCACGACAGGTGCAATTGTCGTCGTCGGCAGCATCCCGATAGCTGAGCATGTGATCGCCGTTGTCGTGCGCGGCGAGCAGTCAGCGCCCGGCCGGGACAGCTCGAGCACCCACGCGTCCAGTAGCAGGGATACATGAGTAACCGCATTGTCTTCGTGCTGATCGGCGCCGGCAGCACCGTCTTCACGCCGGGCCTGCTCCGCGACCTGGCCAGCTCACCGCACTCGGACCGTTATGAGGTGCGGCTGGTCGACCTGAGCCAGGAGGCCGCCGCGATCATGGCGGAGCTGGGCCGCCGCATCGCCGCGGCGGCCGGCTCCCGGATGACTGTCGACGCCTGCGCCGGCCGGCGGGACGCGCTGGCCGGTGCCCGCTTCGTCGTGACCACCATCGCGGTCGGCTCCGCGGCCGGCTGGCGGCGCGATCTGGAGATCCCCGCGCGGCACGGCGTCCTGCAGACCGTCGGTGACAGCGTGGGACCGGGCGGCGTGCTGCGCGCGCTGCGGCACATCCCCGAGCTCGTCGGCATCGCCAGCGACGTAGCGGAGCTCGCGCCGGCGGCGTGGCTGATCAACTACAGCAATCCGCTGACCGCCAACGTGCGCGCCATCACCAGGCAGACCGGTGTCGCCGCGATCGGCCTGTGTCACGGGACGATGCACACCAAGGCGGCGCTGGCCGCCGAGCTCGGGTTCGCGGTCGAGGAGGTGCACGCCGTCTTCGCCGGACTGAACCACCTGTGCTGGCTGCTCGACATCCGGGCCGGGCAGGACCTGTACCCGCGACTCCGCCGGATCGCCGCGGAGCGAAGCGGCGGCCGTGATGCCGTGTCGGACCCGCGGGAAGGACTGCATCAGCCCGTGTCGGGCGATCTCCTCGCCACCTTCGGCCGGTATCCGGCACCGGGCGATCGCCACGTCAGTGAGTTCTTCGGTGACTACCTGCACCGCGGCACGGGCGGGCAGCTGGCCTGGGGCCTGCAGGGCGGGCAGGACATGACCCTGCAGTACATCGAGGAGAAGGGCGTCCTCTGGGACGAGCTGCGGGCTCAGGCCCGCGGCGACGTGGCCATCGAGGTGGGCACGAACCAGGAAGCCGAGCGCGTCGTCGCCATCGCCGAGTCGCTGATCAGCGGCGAGGACCGGGTCGAGCTGGCCGTCAACATGCCGAACGAGGGGAAGATTCCCAACCTCCCTCCCGAGGCCGTCGTGGAGGTCCCCGCCGTGGTCGGCGGCTCGGGGATCACCGGGCTGGCCGTCGGCGAGCTGCCGCCGGCGATCGCGTCGCTGCTCAGCTTCCGGGCCAAGCAGCAGGAGATCATCGTCGAGGCCGCCGTCACCGGGGACCGGCAGCTGGCCCTGCAGGCGCTCGCTCTTGACCCGCTCGTTCCGGACTCCCAGACAGCACGGTCCATCCTCGATGACTCGGTCGAGGCGGACCCCGATGTCCTGGGTGCCTTCGCATGACCGCCCGCACGACGCCCGAAGAAAGGCAAGGACCGAATCTGTGACCGACAACGTCACCCCGGACGCGCTGGGTCGTCTCACCTCAGCGGAGATCGAGAGTCAGCCGCAGTGCTGGCGGACAGCTCAGGCGCAGGCAGCTAACGGGCTCGCCGGGCTGCCCGAGCGCGGGGAGCGCGTGCTCGTCCTCGGCTGCGGGACCTCCTACTACGTGGCAGTCGCGTACGCCTGGCTCCGGGAGCAAGCCGGGCACGGGATCACCGACGCCCTGATCGCCTCGGAGGTCCCGGCCAGGGTTCGCAGTTACGACCGGGTCGTGGTGATCAGCCGGTCGGGGACAACGGCGGCCGTCCTGCAGGCCCTCGCGACGCTGCCCGGCGGCGTGCCGGTAACTGCGATCCTCGGCCATCTCGATACCCCGATCGCCGCCGCCGCCACCGAGATCATCGACCTGTCCTTTGCCGACGAGGAGAGCGTCGTCCAGACCCGGTTCCCGACCACCGTGCTCACGCTGCTGCGCACCCGCCTGGACACGCCACTCGAAACGATCTCGGGGCTGGCCGACCGGGCCGAGATCCTGATCCGGGGGCCGGTGCGGGAGCCCGCGCCGCGTCAGCTGGTCGTGCTGGCGACGGGCTGGGCCGCGGCGCTGGCCCAGGAGGGCGCGCTGAAGTGCCGGGAGTCGGCGGGAATGTGGGCCGAGGCGTACGCGACGGGCGAGTACCGGCACGGCCCGATCAGCGTGGCCGGGCCGGGAACCCTGATCTGGGCGATGACGCCGGTCGACGCCTCGCTGCGGGCCGCGATTGCCGAGACCGGAGCGGCCATCCACGAAGAGGACGACGACCCGCAGGTGAGCCTGGTGGCACTCCAGCGGCACGCGGTGGCCTGGGCCATGGCAGCCGGGCGGAACCCGGACCTCCCGATCCACCTGACCCGCTCGGTCGTAGCCCCGTAGCAGCCGCGCGGATGCACGGCGGTGCGAAAATAACCTGAATGCAGCCATCTGACGTTCAGTGCGCGCTGACTGCAGTCAGGTCGACGGCCTCGGCGCTCGCTCTGCGCTCGGCGGAGCGGGCCGAGCGCGGCCTCGGCTACATCTTCATCACGCACGACCTGTCCATCGTCCGCCAGATCACCGACCGCCTCTACGTCATGCACAGGGGGAAGGTCGTCGAGTCCGGCGCGACTGAGGAGGTCCTCAGCAACCCTCGGGACCTCTACCCGGCGACCCTGCTCAAATCGGTTCCGCGCCCTGAGCCAGAATGGCTCGCCGCTCCGAAATAACGGGGTCCGCCCCTCCTGCACTGCCACTACGCCTGCGCGTCGCGTGTCGCCGCATCGAGGCGCCCCAGCGCGGTTTCTGTGGGTGCGGCCACCGTGGACCCCGGCCGCGGTGTCAGCGGCCGCGACTTGCTGCGAGACCAGCATCCGGACCTGGCCGCCTGACCGCCCAGAGCCCGGAGCTGGACGCGGGCCAGGCCCACGAGCTGCTGACGGTCGTTCTGGAGGCCCTGGACATCCCGAGTCCGGCCACGGTCGACGACGGCGAGGTCCACGACAAGATCCTGAACGATCGGTTTCTGCGGGCCAAGATCACGCTGCGGGGCATCGTTGGCGAGGAGGGCCGGCAGGATCCAGACTCCGTCGCTTGGTCGATTCTCTGCCTTCAGGCGCAGGACAACAGGGTGGCGCCAGAAGTTTGTCAATCTGTTTCGGGGAGGGTTCGGGGTAGTCCGAAGCGGGTCATGACGTTGGTGCTGAAGCTGGTGATGGCGGTGATGTGGTCGCCGGCGGTGGTGATGACCAGGAGGCAGTAGGCGCGGTAGGCACTGGCGTGGGGGTCTGCCAGGTACAAGCCGACGGCGGGCTGGCCGTTGGCGCGGGTGGGTACCACGCGGTAGGCGCGGCCGGGGCGGAAGGCGGTGGCGGCCAGGATGCGCTGGGCTGATTCGATGCCGCGGTATTCCAGCATGGCCGGGGGCATAGAAAGTCTCACGTCGGTGACGAGCAGGTCGATCAGGGCGTCCAGGTCGGCGCGTTCCAGGGCGTCGGTGAGCCGGGCGACGATCCGGTGTTCGGCGGCGGTGCCGGGTTGGCGTGCTGGCCTGCGGCTGCCGGTGCCGCTGCTGCCGCTGGCGGTGCTGCCGGAGTCGGCGAGGTGGTTGTCGACGGTGGCCCGGGCGCGTTTGAGGGCGCTGGTTACGGCTTCCTGGGTGGTGCCGAGCATCTGGGCGACTTCGGCGGCGTGGTAGCCCAGGACGTCGCGGAGGACGAGCGCGGCGCGCTGGCGTGGGGGCAGCAGCTGCAGGGCGGTGATGAAGGCCAGGGAGATGGCCTCGGTGCTCTCGTAGCGGGCCTCCGGTCCGGGACGCTGGTCGACGAGGTTGTCCAGCAGCACGTCCGGATACGGTTCCAGCCAGGGCGGGGCATCGCCGGCGCCGGTGGGTTCGGGCAGGGTGGCCTCGGGCAGCGGGGCGGCGATGCGGGGGCGTCGGCTGCCGGCGCGCAGCATGCTCAGGCACCGGTTAGTCGCGATCTGATAGAGCCAGGTCCGGAGCGAGGACCGCTGGCCGAACTCGCCGAGGTTACGCCAGGCGGACACGAGGGTCTCCTGGAGCGCGTCCTCGGCATCCTGCAGGGATCCCAGGATGCGGTAGCAGTGCACCTGCAACTCGTGGGAGTGGCCCTGGACCAGGTCGCGGAACGCGTTGTGGTCGCCGGCCCGAGCCCGGGCGATCAGGTCCGTCGTGTCCATCTCCATCGGCATGCATCCTCGCTTTCCTACTTTCCGCTGGGCGCGTTCGGCTTGCTTACCGATGCCGACGCCGCCGGGCCCGCGAATTGGGCGGTGTCTGCACGCCCAATTCATGGCCGTGCTGGCATCTACCCGGTTACAGGCGGTCCCAGTCCGGGGCGCGCCCCGGATACTGAACAGGACCACAGATCATGGCCAAGTACGTTTTCTCCTTCCGTGTGCCCTCCGACTACGCGCCGCACGCCGGGACGCCGGCCGAGTGGCAGGCCTGGTTCGGCGGGCTGGGCTCGGCCCTGGTGGACGCCGGCAACGCGGTGACCGATTACGCCTCGCTCGGCGAGATCGGCGGCAGCGACTCCCGGATGGTCGCCTACTCGGTGGTGTCCGCCGAGGACATGGACTCCGCGCTGGCGCTGGCCAAGGACTGCCCGGTGATGCGGGTCGGCGGCGGGGTCGAGGTCGGCCCCGTGATGGAAACCGCCGGGCCGTGAGCAACGCCATGACCGCATCGACGGCGCCGCCGGAGGGGGCGTTCCTGGCGACCGGGCCCGGCAAGGTCACGCTGGCGCTCCTGTGCGCGGTGACGTTCCTGGACGTCATGGACGGCTCGATCGTGAACGTCGCGCTGCCGGCCAGCCGTACGCATCTCGACCAGTGATAGCCGACAACATTGTCAAAGGAGCACGGAAATGGGAAAGATCGTCATCAGCTCAAATGCCACACTCGACGGAGTGGTCCAAGACCCGGACGGCCAGGAAGGCTTCGAGCTGGGCGGCTGGTTCCACCAGTTCGTGGGGGGCAAGGACCTCGAAGACTGGGCCGCCCGCGAGACGGATGAAGCGCTGGGTGCCGAGGCGCTACTGCTGGGCAGGCGGAGCAGTGAGTGGTTCGCGTCCCGGATGCCATCGTTCGGTGACCGCGTAAGCCGCAAGTGGGCGGACAGAATGAACAGCATCCCCAAGTACGTCGTGTCGTCGACTCTCGAAGATCCTCAGTGGAGCAACACCACGGTCCTCAACGGCGATGCGGTAAAGGAGATCTCGGAGCTGAAGCGGAAAATGGACGGGGAAATCCTGGTCTACGGCAGCTATCAGCTCGTGCGCATACTGATAGAACAGAACCTGGCCGATGAACTACGGCTGGTAGTTTTCCCGGTCGTGCTGGGAACCGGCCTGCGTATCTTCGACGAGACCAGCGACAAGAAGCCGCTGCACCTGGTCAACACACGAAAGATGGGTGACGGCCTGGTGTTCTGCACCTACAAATTCGCGCAAGGCTGACGGCTGTAGACGGCGACGAAGTCGCGTTCGTCGGTGTTGAAGTAGCGCCCTGAATCGCCTGTAAGTCGGCCTGGGGGTGGCTGCGGGTCGTGGCCCATTACAGGCCTGCCTTGCGGTGACTTCCCGGGCCGACGCCGATCACGACGTCCCCGAGCAGGGAGTGGCCGCGATGAGTTCCATCGTCTCAGAGCAGTACGAGTCGCAGCTAGCACGTCGGCCAGCTGGCCCGCTCCAGAGCGCTTCGGGGCGCGGAGGCAGTCCACCTCAACGCTGCCATGGCACGCTGGGGTTTGGCCGGCCCGGCCAGTCAGTCAGGCCGGGAGCAGCTTGCGGGCCGCTGCGGTGATGTGCCGGGCAGAGATGCCGGCTGCGTCCATCAGCTCGGCCGGCGTGCCGGAGCCCGGCATGTCGCGCACTGCCAGGTGGCTGATCCGCGTGGGCCGCCCGGCCGTGTTGAATGCATCGAGCACGGCACTGCCGATGCCGCCCTCTGGCCAGTGATCCTCGGCGACCACGATCCGCCCGCCGGTCGCGTCAGCCGCGTCCAGCAGCCCGCCGGCGTCAACCGGCTTCACTGAGTACAGGTCCAGCACCCGGGCGCCGATGCCCGCGCCAGCCAGTTCGTCTGCCGCGGCCAGGCAGTTGTGCAGGGTGACGCCCGCACCGATGAGCGTGACCTGGTCATCCGGCCCGGACCGGACGACCTTGCTCCCGCCCACCGGGAATTCCTCGTCTGGCCCGTACAGGACCGGGTAGGCGCCGCGGGTAGTCCGCAGGTAGCTGATGCCCTCGCGGTCAGCCATCTCCCGCACCAGGAAGGCGGCGCTGGGCGCGTCGGCCGGGTACAGCACGGTCGAGCCGTGGACGGCCCGGAGCATGGCCAGGTCCTCCAGCGCCATCTGGGATGGGCCGTCGGCGCCGATCTCGACTCCGGCGTGCGAGCCGGACAGCCGGATGCTGAGCCCGGAGATGGCCGCCATCCGGATGAAGTCGTAGGCCCGGGTCAGGAACGCGGCGAACGTCACGGCGAAGGGCACGTAGCCGCGAGCAGCCATCCCGGCGGCGGCCGCGATCATCTGCTGCTCGGCGATGAACATCTCGAAGTAGCGGTCCGGGTGAGCCTTGAGGAACAGCTCGGCGAACGTCGAGTTGCCGACCTCGCCGTCCAGCACGACTACCGCCGGGTCGGCCCCGACCGCGGCCAGCGCCTCACCGAACGCCTTCCGGGTGGCCACTTTGTCCCCGGTCTGGTACCCCGGCATGGCGATCTTGCCTATGTCCCGGATCCGGGGTGCCATCGGCTCGGGCCGCGGCCCCGTGACGACCGCATGTCGCTCGCCGCCCAGCTCGATGATCGCCCGCTCTGCCATGTCGGCTGGCAGCGGCCTGCCGTGCCAGTCCTCCCGGTCTTCGACCTCGTCGAAGCCGCGGCCCTTCCGCGTCCGGGCGATGATGACCGTCGGCTGGCCGCCGCCCGCCACGCTGGCGAGGGCGGCGTCGATCTCCTCGTAGTCATGCCCGTCGATAACTACCGGACGGGCGCCGAACGCCTGCACCCGGGCCGCGTAGGCGCCGGTGTCCCAGCCCAGCTCAGTCGGGCCGCGCTGGCCCAGCCGGTTCACGTCGATGATGGGGACCAGGTTGTCCAGCTGGTAATAGCTAGCCTTGTCCAGGGCCTCCCACATCGATCCCTCGGCCATTTCACTGTCCCCGCACAGCACCCACACCCGGTACGGCAGCTCGTCCAGGAACTTGCCGGCCAGCGCCACGCCCACGCCGTCGGGCAGTCCCTGGCCCAGTGAGCCGGTGGCCACATCCACCCATGGCAGGACCGGCGTCGGGTGGCCCGCCAGCCGGGAGCCGAACTGGCGGTAGGAGTTCACCAGCTCGTCGTCAGAGACCACCCCGGCCGCCTTGAACAGCGAGTACAGCAGCGGCGAGGCATGCCCCTTGGAGAAGATCAGGTGGTCATTGGCCGGCTCCTCCGGCTTGCTCCAGTCATAGCGCAGGTGCCTGGCCAGCAGAACCGCCATGACGTCAGCGGCCGACATGCTCGACGTGGGATGTCCCGATCCTGCCGCGGTGCTGCACCGGATCGAGTCCACCCGCAGCTGCTGACCCAGCTCGCGTACTTCCTCCAGGCTCGGCAGGGTCATCGCAGCCTCCTTCAACGTCACCGACAGCCTCCGGCCAAGACTCGGGCGTATGAAGTTCTGCCCCGGCACGCCCGGAATCAACGTGCTAGGTGCTCCCGCCGGCATGTCTTCTCCGCATCACCGCTGCGACCGCCGTCTCGCACCCACCCGGCGCCGACCTAGCCTGGCGCTCAGGCCCACCCGGCCCTAGTGGAGCGAACTGTCCGTCTTCTGGCAAGATCACCGGCATGGATGATCATGGGGCACTGAAAGTGCGCGAGACTGTCGCGGGTACCTGGACTCGTCATGTCCTGCCCAGCTTGTCCGGGCTGGTCGAGATCCCGGCTCTGTCGCCGGCCTTCGACACCTCCTGGCACGCCAGCGGCCACTTGCGGGCGGCGGCGGAGCATGTCCGGGACTGGATCGCCGCCCGTGGGCTGGCCGGGGCGCAGTGCGAGATCGTCGAGCTAGCGGGACGCTCCCCGCTGCTGCTGGTCGACGTGCCGGCCACGCCGGGCACCGCCGATCACGGCACCGTCCTGCTGTACGGCCATCTCGACAAGCAGCCGCCCGTGGGCGGCTGGTCCGACGGCCTCGGCCCGTGGCAGCCCGTGCAGCGCGACGGCCGGCTGTACGGCCGCGGCGCGGTCGATGACGGCTACTCCGGCTACGCGGCGACGTCGGCGCTGGAGGCCGTGCGGGCCGCGGGCGGCCAGCATGCCCGGGCGGTCCTGCTGCTGGAGACCGGCGAGGAGTCCGGCAGCCCGGACCTGCCCGCGTACATGGAGCACCTGGCTGACCGGCTCGGCGACGTGACCCTCGTGGTATGCCTCGACGGCGGCGGCGGGGACTATGAGCGGCTGTGGCTATCGAGCAGTCTGCGCGGGCTGGTGCAGTGCACGGTCACCGTCCAGGTCCTCCAGGCCGCGCAGCACTCCGGCATCGCCAGCGGCATCGTCCCCAGCTCGTTCCGCATCATCCGCCAGCTGCTGGACCGGCTGGAGGACTCCGCGACCGGCGAGATCCGGCTGGCGCAGATGACGCCGCCGATCCCGCCGGAGCGCCGCGCCGAGGCGGAGGCGTTCGCGGCCGGCAGCCCCGGCCTGGTCAAGCGACAATTTCCGCTGGTGGAGGGCATGCGGCCGGCCTCGGACGACGAGGTCGAGCTGGTATTGAACAACACGTGGCGGCCGACTCTGTCGGTGATCGGCGCGGCCGGGCTGCCCGAGCCAGCCAGCGCCGGGAACGTGCTGCGCGCGTCGACGTCGCTGACCCTCAGCTTCCGCGTTCCGCCGCATGCCGACGCCAAGGCCGCCCTGGCTGAGCTCACGACGACGCTGACCACCGATGTGCCCTACGGCGCGAAGGTGGAGCTGACCGACATGAAGGCGGAGAACGGCTGGAGCACTCCGCAGGCAGCGCCCTGGCTGACGGAGTCCCTCGGGCAGGTGGGTGAGCAGGTCTTCGGCCGCCCCTGCCGCAGCATCGGCATCGGCGGCTCGGTCCCGTTCATGGAACTGCTCGGCCGGCTCTACCCGCAGGCACAGTTCGTGGTGACCGGCGCGCTAGGCGCGGACTCGAATATGCACGTCCCGGACGAGTGGCTGAACATCAGCTTCGCACAGCAGGTCACCGAGGCCGTCGCGCACGTCCTCGACGCCCACGCGCGTAGCTGATGTCATTCGCCCTGTGCCCCCATTACCCCTGGAGCTGCACCACCGGTATTCGCCTGCGGTGATCGCTGCCATCGACCCGCTGCCACGACTTAATCGTCAGTGGCGCTGACTCCGGGAAGGTCAGCAAAGCGCGCCTTCGCGTTGAAGGTGAGGACGGTTCGCCCGGTCTGTACAGCGTGTGCGGCGATGATGAGGTCGTGCGCCACGGGGCGCTCCTGCTGCAGGATCAGGCGCCGGCCCACGGATCGTTCCTCTCGCTGGAGATCAGCGCCAGTGCACCCGCGATGTCATCAGCGAACCGGTCATCAGGCGGATGGACCGGCTCAAGCGCATATCCCAAGCAGTGGGTGGTCAGGTTTTCAGCGGATTGCGGAGCGCACGAGTTCGATCTCGATGGCCAGTACGCCCAAGGCCTCCTTCTCCGGCCCGTAGATGCAGCGGATGTTGTCGAGCTGCTGGTCGCGGGGGCTGCCGGGGTTGACATTCTCGGGGTCTTCGCCGTCCAGCATCTCCTCGAAGGAGCGGTAGCGGGTGACGCGCTTGACAACGGTAAGAGCATCGTCTCGGCCGCACATGAAGCGGATATGATCCCCGGCTGCGAGTTTGCGCAGGTTGGGATACTGGACTCTGACCTCGATGGTCTTACGTCCCGCGGCGACCAGGTCGAAGTAGCGGCGGTAGAGGTTCATCTCGCGGGCGCGCACACCGGTGGCGGCGGCGGGGCGTGCAGTCATGAGGCGGTCCAGCTCGGCGGTGGGCGGGACGGCTAAGCAGATTCGTACCGCTCGCCCAGAGTCCTGGCGATCTCCGCCATGAACGGTGGCGAGCAGGAACCCATCTCCCGGACCTCGCCAAAGTTGTCGAAGAGCCACAGCGGGCCGGCCGCCGTCGTCTCGCCGGGATCGAGCGGCTGACCGAACACGGCGATGGCCCCAGCCTCGCTGATCCAGGCCGTCTGACCGCTGTCGTCAGCAACCTGCCAGCCTTCAAGAATCAGCTGGCCTCCGGTGCCGTAGATGCGAATCTCCCGGGCTGTTGCGCCCTCATCGGTGACCACGACGCGCTCATATTCGTGGATCCTGTCGCCATCGCTCATTCCGGGAACCTTCTTTCCTTTCCCCTTGCTGCCGTCATCTCACGGATGGACAGGCGGCGTCCTCCGGTTGCAATCCACGCGGGCACTCTCCATATCCTGCCCAGCCCGGGCTGGCAGGCCACCTCGAACCGCGATAGTGAGGGCAGCGCACCCAGGGCTGGTCCGCTGTTCCCCCGCGCTGCCCGGATCAGGCCGGGAAGATGTCGGCCGGATAGCTTCTACGCATCGCGGCGCGTGCCCCTAGGCTCAACTCAGGCGGGATCTGGCTGGTCAAGTGCTGTCAGGAGGCGTTCGCCAAAGGCGGGCGTTCCGTGTGCTCGGAGGTAAGCGGCGACATCAGAGGCGGTCCTAGCCAGGCCCCATCTTCCGGTTCTGCGGGCGACGGCGCGCACAGCGGCGACCACGTGGGTGGGGTATAGGTCGAGCGAATCGAGCAGGAAGTCATCCAGGGACTGCCTGAATAGCGGCGCCGGCAGGGCGTCGGGCGGGAAGTCCGCAAGGTTATCGGTAACGATCACGTCGGCGCGTCCTGCCCAGGCGGCTGCCACCACGTGCCGATCATCTGGATCTGGCAACTGGAGAGTCGCGACAAGCGGTTCCCAGCCTGTCACGAGCGCGTCAGGGAACGCCGTGTCCATCTGCCGGGAGAGCCGGGTGAGATACGCACTGGTTTCTTCTGGTGATACCCCGCGCTTCACCAGGAGCAGGCGAAGCGTGCGATCAAGTTCGGCGAGGATTTCTGTGCTCCATAGTGGCCGGGAGGCGCCTGTACTGGCGATCTCGAGCAGGACGTCCCGGGCCCGGCTGGGCACGAGAACGCAGGTGTCAAGCAGCGCGCTGTACATGCCGGTCAGTCTTCGGCCTTCCGGCGGGCAGCTTTCAGGGCCGCCTTCACCTCGGCGGGATCGGAGTCGTACAGGCCTAGGCGCTCTGTGTCGGCAACCATGTCCGCAAATGCGAGTTCTGCCTGGCTCCGCTGTCGCCTGCGGTATTCCAGGAGGTCATCGAGCCGCACCTTGCGATGGCGGCTGGGCTTCTCGAATGGGATCGCACCGGTCTCTAGCAGCCGGACCAGCGTGGTGCGCGAGATCCGCAGCAGGTCCGCCGCCTCCTGAGTGGACAGTGTCAGGTGGTGCGGGGCAACCGTCACGGCCAAGCCGGCCTTCATGGCTGCAGCGACCTGGAGGAGCACTTCGAACATCGGCTCCGGAAGCTGGACGCTGCGCCCGTCCGGCCCAGTCAATCGAGGGCGGGGATCGGCGGCCTCCCGGCCTCGGTCCCGGAGCGCACTGAGAAAATCAATGATCTCCGCAGCGTCCTGCTGCGGTAGGTACGTCTCGTCCTGTAGTTCATCCCTTGCTGGTACTGCCATGACTCCCCCGGTCGATCAATACGATCACATCGCTCGTTTTGATCGATCTTACCCCGGCGACCGGCCTGCGCGATGCTGGCCGATGCCAGGATTAAGCGTCAGTGGCGCTGGCTCCGGGAAGGTGAGCAAAGCGCGCCTTCGCTTCGCAGACAAAGACGGCCCGCTGACCTCGCGCTGCGCGGGCCGTCTCTCTCCCCCGCCTCATCCTGACTCAGCAGCGGCGGGCACAAACGAGGCAGGGCACTAGCTAAGGCAGAGGCAGAACGGATGACCCGCCGGGTCCAGGAACACCCGGAAGGTTGTCCCCGGCTGGTGCTCATGCTTGGTGGCGCCCAGCTCGAGAACGGCCGCCTCGGCGGCATCCAGGTCGTCGACCTCGACGTCCAGGTGTGTCTGCTGCGGGGTGTCCTGGCCCGGCCACTGCGGTGGCGTGTAGTTCTCCACCTGCTGGAAGCCGATGCAGTGCCCGTAGTCCGCGCGGATCTCAGCCCAGTCGGGCCTGGCGTCGGTCTTCCAGTCGAGCATCGTGCCGTAGAAGGCGGCAAGAGCTGCTGGATCAGGACAGTCGATGACGGTGGTGGGGAAGCGTGCGATAGCCATGTTCAGCACCGTAGGCGCAATTCCGGACGATCTCCGTCCGGATAATCGAGGTCTGTGCCGCTGACCGTCCCGACGCGGCACGCGTCCTGCCAGCCAGTCCTGTCACGCCCCGAAAATCGGCGGCTGCGGCGGAATAGGCCGGCGGCGGGGTACGTTCTGAATCTCGGTCGGTGTGCTGTGTCCCCCGGGCCTCATCTAGCGCCGTCGCGGAATACCGTCCGGCTGGTACCGCGATGCGCCACTCGCCGCGAGGCGGCCGCACACCGGCCCGTGGCACGCCCCCGCGAGCAATGCTCGACGGGGGCGCTGTCATGCCCGGCCGAAATCAGGTCCGCGACTCCGGCGGGCCGGCGGCCGCTACGTCGGCACAGCGGCGGTGGTGAACTCCCGGATGAGCTGCGCGAGCCTGGCCGGCTGATCCAGCGGGATGAGCGTGTAGCTGTCGCCGACCTCCGTCAGCCGGCCGGCCGGCAGCAGGCCCGCCAGGCGACTGCCGTGCTCGGGCGGCATCACCCGGTCCTCGCTGGCCCAGACCACGAGCGCGGGCCGGTCAAACCAGGGCAGGCGCTCGGCGGCCCGCAGCAGGAGCCCGGTGTCAGCCGCGGCCGCGCGCAGCATGCGGACCGTGTCGCGGCGGATTTCCGGCTGGGTGAGAACGGGCTGCAGCCATCGCGCGGTGGCGGCGTCGCCGCGCTTAGTCAGCCAGCCGAACGCGATCGGCAGCCGCCGGACCGCGCGCAGCCGCATCTGCTGCATGAATGCCCCGAACGCCGCCGGCGGCAGCTTGCCGGTGAGCAGCAGCGTGCGGCCCGTCAGCCCCGGCGGGAAGTTGTCGAAGGCGTCGCAGGAGGCGAGCACGACCCGGCTCAGGCGCGGCTCATCGCCGGCCATCAGCAACTGGACCAGCGCGCCGCCGGTGTCGTTGCCGACCAGGGTTACCTCGCGCAGGTCGAGCCGCTCGAGGAATTCCGCGACGAGCCGGGCGACTCCCGGCAGCGACAGGTCGGCGTCCGGCCGCATCGGCCGCCGGTGAGCACCCAGCGGCAGCGTCGGCACCAGGCAGCGGTGATCGGCGGAGAGCTCGGCCACCGCGGAGTCCCACAGGGAGGCGTCCATCAGCAGCCCGTGCAGCAGCACGAGCACAGGTCCGGTGCCGGCATCGGTGTACTCGATCGTCCCGGCGGACAGCTCGATCTCTGGCATGATCCTCACCCCTTCGCTGCCAAGTGAACCACTTGGTTCGCAAAATGTCCAGCGTGCGGCAAGCCGGGGACGGGGACGGCCGGCCGGGCGGGACCGCTACGGGCCGGCGGCTTCCTCGCGCTCCAGCGCGCGGGCCAGTGCCTCCAGGCCGGCGGCGGCACCCGAGCTGTCGCCGGTCGTGAGCCACTCGACCAGGAACCCGCGCATGGCCGCCATGATCAGCTCGCTGACTTCGAGCTTGCGCTGGTCCGTCCACTGCTCCGGGCACAGTGCCAGCAACGCGGGCAGGTACTGCCGCGACGCCTCCCGGCCCAGCTCG
The DNA here is from genome assembly GCA_963780555.1 of uncultured Actinomycetota bacterium. Lineage (GTDB taxonomy): Bacteria > Actinomycetota > Actinomycetes > Streptosporangiales > Streptosporangiaceae > DASUBV01. The sequence goes on from CAWACD010000002.1 coordinate 5,131,612, forward strand.
GCGTACCGGTCAGGGTCATACATCGTCAGCCCGATGGCCTGGTCCAGGACCCGCAGGCCCGATTCTGGATCCATCAGCACCGGCCAGATGGCGCGCACCCGGCCGGCCAGCGTCTGGCTGGCCGGCTCCCGGGCCAGCACCTCCAGGATGTTCCCGATCCGCCGCTCGCGCAGCCGGAGGATGGCCTGGCGAAGCAGGTCATCCGCGCCGTCGAAGTGATACAGCAGCACCTTGTGCGTGGTTCCCGCGGCCCGCGCGGCGCGCCGGAGCGAGAAGTCCGCGAGCCCGCAGGCGGCCAGGTCGTCCGTCACCCGTTCCAGCAGCTCGCGCTGCCGGGCCTGACCGCGCGGCGACCCGGCCGACCGCCGGTAGCCCGCGCGCTCGGCTGCGGCGGGACCGCTGGAGCTGCCGCCAGGTGCGCCATCCACAGGAACAGCATCCATGGTCAGCGGGCCTGACGCGGCACCTGGCCCGGCTCAGCACTGGTGAGCAGGGCCAGGACCTCGCCCACGGTGCGTTCCTGGCTGGCCGGCTCTGGCAGCGGCAGATGTGCCTGGATCTGATAGCGGTTGCGGCGGCCGTCCTTCTCCTTGACGACGTAGCCCGCCTCGGCCAGGTCGGTGACGATGCCGTAGGCACTGCGCTCGGTGATGCCGAGGCTCGCCGCGATGTCGCGCAGCCGCACGCCGGGGTCGCTGGCGATGCAGAGCAGCGCCCGGGCGTGGTTGGTCAGGAAGGTCCAGTTCGGCACGTCAGCGTCCCTGTTCGACTATGGAAATGAATTGCTAGTTTAGTAGATCTAGAGTAGCGTCACAATCAGCACCGGTTTTCAGCCGCCGACGGCGGCCAGCTACCCGGGGTTACCGGAGGAGATCATGTCCACGGCCAGGTCATAGTGCTCGGCTGTGCTCGTGGCCGCAATGGTGCCGCGTACCCGGCTGAGGCCATCGGTGTGAACGCGTGCCGCCAGGCCCGGGCTCCGGGCCGGGTGGCCGCGCAGGCGGCCTGAGGGCCGCCCTCCCCTCCGCTCGCTGCGGTCGGCGGCGCTCTGCCGGCGGTCGGCGGCGCTCCGCACCTGCGTTCGCGGTCTATCTCAAGGAAGCGTGCGATGCACACAGTCATCGACCGGGCTCCCGGCCTCAGCCTTCGCGTGCGCAGTGAGGGCGCTTATGTCATCGCCGCCCTGACCGGTGAGCTCAACATCGCCAGCGCTCCCGCCCTGCGCGAGCAGCTCCTGAACGTGCTGCGCCCCGCCGTCAGCCGGCTCGTCCTTGATCTCTCGGCGGTGAGCTACGCCGATGCCAGCGGCCTGGCCGTCCTGGTCGGCACCGGGCGCCGGGCCGGGCTGCTAGGCGGATTCCTGCGGCTGGCCGCCCCGGTGCCCGCCGTCACCAGGGTTCTGCGCCGGACCGGCCTGTACTGGCAGTTCGACATCTTCCCGTCCGTCCGGGCCGCGATCACCGGCACGCCTGCCGGACGGCTCAGCGACCCGGCGAATGCGCAGCTGACCGCGCTCGGAGCCGTGGCGGCCCAGCGCCGGCCCGCCTAGCAGGACCCGTCAGCCGGCGCCCACCGCGGCGAGGTGGCGGAGCACCTGGGCGTACGAGCCAGCGAAGCTGGTCTCGCAGTAGGGGATGTCACGCTCGGCGCAGAATGCGCGTACCGACGCCTGCGCGTGCCGCAGCGCCGGCCGCGGCATGGACGGGAACAGGTGATGCTCGATCTGGTAGTTCAGGCCGCCCAGCGCCAGGTCGATGAGCCAGCTGCCGCGGATGTTGCGCGAGGTGAGCACCTGGATGCGCAGGTAGTCGAGCTTCTGGTCCCGGCCCAGGATGGGCATGCCCTTGTGGTTCGGCGCGAATGATGACCCCATGTAGACCCCGAACACGGCCTGCTGGACAGCGATGAAGGCCACCGCCTGCACCGGGGACAGGACCAGGAAGACCGCGGTCAGGTAACCGCCGAAATGCACCGTCAGCAGGGCTGCCTCGGCGAGCCGGGTCCGCAGTCCGCGTCGCCGGCCGAGCGCCCGGATGCCGGCGGCATGCAGGTTGATGCCCTCCAGCAGCAGCATCGGGAAGAACATCCAGGCCTGATGGCGGGCCAGCCAGCCCGCCGCGCCGCGCCGTACCTCAGCCTGACCGGGCGTGAAGGCCAGGACCGCGCTCTTGATGTCCGGGTCGCGGCCTTCGGTGTTGGGGTGGGCGTGGTGCCGGTTATGCCGGGCGGTCCACCAGCCGAAGCTCAGCCCGGTGAGCAGGTTGCCGTGGATCCGGCCGATGAGCTCGGCACCGCGCCGGGAGCCGCACACCTGCCGGTGCCCGGCGTCATGCCCGATAAAGGCGATCTGGGTGGCCATGACCGCCAGGAAGGCGGCCACCAGCAGCTGCCACCACGAGCGGCCGAGCAGCGCGAACGCAGCCCAGCCGCCGGCCATCAGGATCAGGTTCACGGTGATCTTGACGCTGTAGTAACCGGCCTGCGGCGGAGCAGCCCGGCGGCCTGCACGGTCCTGGAGAGTTCCGCGTACTCGCTGCCAGCCTGACCGGGAGCGCGCGCCGGCTCGGTCGGCTGGGCACTGCGCCCGATGACTTCGGAACTCACCCTGGGTCCTCCTGCAATCCGTCTCGGCCGGGGCTGTAGTTCCTAGTCTGGACCCTTACAGGCACAAATCGCCCGGCCCCGCCGCACGCAACTGCGGCGGCCGGCCGGATCAGCGGCGACGCCCGCGGTACCGGGCGGAGAGCGCCACCGCCCCGGCGCCAGTGCCGGAGCTGGCCGCGCCGGCGGTCACCGGCTCGCTCAGGAGGCGAGCTGGCCGCACCACGCGGGCCCGGGCGGCAGCAGGACCCGCGATCTGGGTGAGCAGGGCAGAACCCGGCCGCACCGACGCCCGCAGCGGGACGACGCCCGCCCGGCGCATGAGGGTGGCGACATCCCGCGACTGCGCGTTCGTCTGGAGCGTGACGACGACGCCGCTGGCCCCGGCCCGCGCGGTCCGGCCGGACCGGTGCACGTAAGCCTTGTCCTCGGACGGCGGGTCGGCGTGGATGACCAGGTCGATCCCGTCCACGTGGATGCCACGGGCGGCGATATCGGTGGCGACCAGGACGCGGACCGAGCCGGTCGAGAACGCGGCCAGGTTCCGCTCGCGAGCGTTCTGGGCCAGGTTGCCGTGCAGTTCGGCCGCCGGAATGGCAGCGGCGCTGAGCTGGTGAGCGAGCTTGCGCGCGGCGTGCTTGGTACGCGTGAACACGAGCGACCGCCCCTGACCGCCGGCCAGCGCCGTGACGATGCTGACCCGGTCGGCAGCGCTCATGGTCAGCACGTGGTGCACCACCGGCGGCGGCGCGGCGTCCGCGCCGACGGTGTGCACGACCGGGCTGGACATGAAGCGCCGGACCAGGACGTCCACGTCGTGGTCGAGCGTGGCGGAGAACATCAGCCGCTGCCCGTCAGCCGGAGTGGCGGCGAGCAGGCGCCGCACCACCGGCAGGAACCCCAGGTCGGCCATGTGGTCGGCCTCATCCAGCACGGTCACCTCGACATCACCGAGGTGGCAGTGGCCCTGCTCGATCAGGTCGGCCAGCCGGCCGGGGCAGGCCACCACGATGTCGGCGCGGTTACGCAGCGCCGCTACCTGCCTGCTCTGCGGCGTGCCGCCATAGATGGTCGTCACGCTCAGGCCGACGGCCTCGGCGAGCGGCGCCAGGACCTTATGCACCTGGCTGGCCAGCTCACGGGTGGGGACCAGGACCAGGCCCCGCGGACGGCACGCCATCGTGTACCCGGCGGCGAGGGTCACGACCATCGGGATCGCGAATGCCAGCGTCTTGCCGGAGCCGGTCCGGCCGCAGCCCAGGATGTCGCTGCCGTCCAGGGCGTCGGGCAGCGTGGCGGCCTGGATCGGGAACGGGCCGGTGATCCCTGATCCGGCGAGGGCGGCGATCACCGGCTCGGGCACGCCGAGGCTGGCGAAGGTCGGGCCGATGCGGGGGATGGCCGGGTGGTCGTGGTGCCCGCTGCGGTCAGCGGCATGCTCAGTAGGCAGAAGCGTCAAGGTTCCTCTTTCGGAAATAGTGGCCGCAGCTGTGGTAGCCACCAGATCCGTGGAGACCAGTTCCGCCGAGCGGAGAACGCGGAGTACGACCGGCGCCGCCCGAGTGGCCGCGCCATTACGCTGTACGTGCTGCCCCTACCCTACCTCCCGCCTCGCCGGGCGAGGCGGGCGACGCCGGCACTGGGCCCCGGCGGGCCCCGCTGACCCGGCCGGCCGGGGTAGCGATGGTGTTTAATGGAACTGGTTGTAGTCGAAGTTCGTGTAGTAGCGCCTGCGAATTCTGACCGCGGCGCCGAGACCTGGCCAGCATTTCTTGCGGGCGGGCGATCGCAGCAGCCCGGGAGCTGCGGATGTGGTTCCCGACGATCATCCCAGCAGGAGAAAAGATGGCTCAGGGCACCGTGAAGTGGTTTAACGCCGATAAGGGATTCGGCTTTATCGAGCCGGATGACGGCACTGCAGATGTATTCGTGCACCACTCCGCCATCCAGACGGATGGCTACCGCACTCTGCAAGAGAGCCAGCGAGTCGAGTTCACCGCCGGGCGCGGGCCCAAGGGCCCGCAGGCCGAGCAGGTTCAGCCGATCTAGCGCGTGCGGGCTGCGCCGCGCGATGCGGCGCAGCCCGATCGGCCCCGCGGTGGGCCCCGTGCTCGGTGCCGGAGCCAGGAAGCGAGAAACATGGCTGCACCAGATGTCTGGGTCGCGAAGGACGATGGCAGCGACATCATCCGGGCCACCGCCATCGCTGCGGTAGGCCGCGACTACAGCGGCAATATCACCGTCCGCCTGTCCGGCGGCGAGCAGGCAGCGGTCACGATCGTGGCGGCGGACGGCCACGCGGATACGCCCGCCGACTTCCACCTGCAACTGCTGCGGATCATCTCCGCGCTGTCCGACACGGCCGAGTCCGCCATCGTCCGGCCCGCGCAGGACACGTCGCTGGGCTGGAAGTGGCAGACCAGACCGATCTAAGTTCCCGCCCGCGGCGGCGCTAGCCAGGTGGCAGCGGCGCGGCCGCCTCCGATGCGGGCTGCTCCGGCGCGGGCTGCTCCGCCGCGCCGGCCACGGCCAGCCCGGCGTCAGTGCCGGCCAGGGCCGCGTCGAGCACATGCTGGACATGCGCGGCGCTGCGGAGGGTCGGCAGTGTTTCCGCATAACGGGGCGGCTCGCCGCCGAGCACCATCAGGAAGTCGGTCAGCTGCCGGGCGACATAGGTCGCGTGGCCCGCCCGGCCGGGCACGAGCCCGGTGTCAGTCACCACCTCCCCCGACGGCGCGTACCGGATGTAGCGCTCGGTCCCGTCCTCGCGGTTGCCCAGCCGCACGCTGGCCGAGCCGCCGGACCCGTGCAGGAGCAGCCGGATACCGGGCCAGCCGCCGCCGAGCACCCAGCTCGCCACCACCGTGCCCATGGCCCCGGACGAGTACCGCAGCTGGAGCGTGGCAATGTCGTCCAGGACCGCGCCCGGCACCACAGTCGCGTAGTTCGCGGCGACGCGGCTGGCCGGGCCGAGCAGCCAGCAGCCCAGGTCGACAATGTGCGCGCCGTACTCGAGAACGGCCCCGCCGGCGGCATGGCCAGGGTCTCCTTTCCAGGTCAGCGGCCGTCCGATGACCGGGTGAAACTGCGGGTTGTGCTCGTGCAGTTCCAGCAGCCACGGCATCCCCAGCAGCCCGGCGCGCACGTCGGAGCGCAGCTGCTGCACGGCGGTGCTGTAGCGGAATGAGTAGCCCACGGTGGCCGCGAGCCCGGCCCGCTCGACCGCCGCGGCCAGGCGGGCGGCCTCGGCGCCGGAATTGGCCAGCGGCTTCTCGCAGAACACGGGCACGCCGGCGGCGATGGCGGCGTCGATGGCGGCCGGGTGGTGGTCGTCCGGGGTGGCCACCACGAGCAGCCCGATTCCGGTCTCGGCCGCCAGCATGTCCTCGACCCCCGGGTACACCCGGTGCACGCCAAGCTCGGCCGCGAACTGCCGGGCCTGCTGCTGATCCGGGCTGGCGCACGCGGCAAGCGTCACGCCGGGGATTTCCCGCAGCGCCGGGCCGAGCCCGGTCCGCGCCCAGTCCCCCGTCCCCGCCATCGCGACCGCGATGCCCATCCTGGCCTCCTCCGCTGGCAGCACCTGCACCGATGATCTCCCAGGTTGGCAGATACCGGGGTGAGCTGGGCGAAGACCGGGCGGGTGAGTTTCTTCCCGGGATGTGCCGTGGCTGGGATGCTGGCACCGGCGGCACGCTCGGGCGGAAGGAGAGCCATGCAGATAGGCGGATCGGTTGCCCTGGTCACCGGGGCCGGGCGCGGGCTCGGCCAGGTGTATGCCCGTGAGCTGGTCCGGCGCGGCGCAGCCACGGTGTACGGGACCGCGCGCGATCCCGGCGCGGTCACCGAGCCGGGCGTCACCCCGGTCGCGCTGGACATCACCGACGCCGGGCGGGTCGCCGAGGTCGCCCGGCAGTGCGCGGATGTGAGCCTGCTGGTCAACAATGCGGGGATCATGCTGGCCAGTACGTTCACGGACGCGCCGAGCACCGACAATGCCCGGCGCGAGATGGAGACCAACTACTTCGGCACGCTGAGCATGTGCCGCGCGTTCGCGCCGGTGCTGGCCGCCAGCGGCGGCGGCGCCATCGTCAACATGCTCTCGGTCACCAGCTTCTTCACTAATCCGTTCAACGCCTCTTACGGAGCGTCCAAGGCGGCGGCGCTGTCGCTCACCAACGGCATCCGTATCGAGCTGGCGCACAACGGCATCCTGGTCGTCGCGGTGCACGCCGGCTTCATCGACACCGACATGGCCGCCGGGCTGGACGTTCCCAAGATCAGCCCGGAGTCGGTGGCCCGGCAGGTGTTCGATGCCGTCGAGGCCGGGCAGATCGAGGTGCTGGCCGACGAGCGGTCCCGCACGGTGAAGGCCGAGCTGTCCCGCGACCACGAGCTGATCTACCCGCCGATCCAGGAGTTCTGGGACGCCGCCATCAAGGGCTCCGGCTAGGCGGCCGGCGGGCGACGGAGTCGTCCCGGCCGCGTGTCAGTCTGTAACTGCCGCCGTAAGCTACAGACTTGCAGCGTCAGTTCCAGGAGACTTCCCATGGCGCAACTCAGCCCCGCTTGACTACGCCTCGCCCTGAAGGGCGCGGATTCCGGCCCTCGCGGGTCGGGGTTCCTGGTTCACTGCGGTCTGCACAGGAGGAGATTCCTGTCCGTGTCTGACGTCCGCTCCGCAGGCATCGCCGCCGTTTCCGGCGGCTGCCGCCAGCCCGGCGGCAAGAATGTTCCGCGCGGCGTTGATGTCCCGGTCGTGCCGGGTGCCGCAGGCCGGGCACGCCCACGTGCGCGTCCCGAGATCAAGTCTGGTGAGCAGGAACCCGCACGCCGAGCACGTCTTACTGGACGGGAACCAGCGATCTACGACCACGATGGTGCGGCCGTGCCGCCGCGCCTTGTACTCCAGTTGGCGCCGGAACTCAGCCCACCCGGTACGCGAGATCGCGCGGGCCAGGCTGCGGTTGCGGACCATGTTCTTCACCGCTAGGTCCTCGACGGCGAGGATGTCGTACCGGCGGGTCAGGTCCGTGCTGGCCTGGTGCAGGAAGTCCCGCCGCGCATCAGCCACCCGAGCGTGCGCGCGAGCCACCCTCCTCGCCGCCTTGGCCCGGTTGGCGGAGCCTTTCTGGCAGCGTGCCAGCCGCCGCTGGTGTCGCTTCAGCCGCCGCTCATGCCGGTCCATGTGCCGGGGATGCGGGATGCGCTGCCCGCCGGACAGGACCGCGAAGTCTTTCAGCCCGAGGTCGATGCCTACGACCTTGCTCGTGGCCGGCAACCGCGCGGGGTCGGCAACCTCGACGTGGAAGGTCACGAACCACCGGCCCGCCGCGTCGCGGGCCACGGTCACCGACGTCGGATTCAGCGCCGCCAGGCCGGTATCTGGCCATGTCCACCTGACGGGCAGCGGCTCGGCCATCTTGGCCAAGTGCAGGTCCGTGCCGCGCATCCGGAACGCCGACCGGGTAAACGTCGCGGACTGGCGGCCGCGCCGCGACTTGAACCGCGGGTAGCGGGCCTGCTTGGCGAAGAACGACTGGAACGCCGCATGCTGATGGCGCAGCGCCTGCTGCAGCGGGACACAGGACACCTCGCCCAGCCACGACAGCTCCGGGTCACGCTTCAGCACCGTCAGCGCCCGGTCCGTCTCCGCGTACGACGTAGACCGGCGCTCGGCGGCGTACCGGGCCTGCCGGGCGGCCAGCGTCCGGTTCCACACCACCCGGACGCAGCCGAACGTGCGGTTCAGCAGCACCTGCTGCTCCGCGCTCGGGTAGGCCCGGCACCGGTACGCCGTCCGCATCCCCTTAGGATAGGACCTATAGCACTATAAGCACTTATGACACGCCGCACGCCATCCCTCGCCAGCCTGATGACCGGGGCATCCTGGCGATGTCACCGGGGACGAGCCTGGTGGCCGGGCCCGGCGCGTACATCTGCAATGAGTGCATCGGGCTGTGCCAGGAGATCCTCGACGGCCGCGACTCGCCCTCTGCGCTGCCGCCGCTCATGCCCTGGCAGCAGATCGATGACGTGACGGCGGTCCTGGACAATCTGCCCAGGATTGCCCGGGCCGCCGGGCAGGTGGAGGAGAGCCTGACCGGATGGGTGCGGCGCGGCCGGGAGCTGGGCGCCACCTGGGCCCGGATCGGCGAGGCGCTGGGGATGACCCGCCTGTCAGCCTGGGCGCGTTTTTCGGGCGAGGACTAAGCCCGCGCGGTGGCTAGCCTGCCCCTCGTCAGGCCGGCGCCCGCGCCGGCCGGTACCAGCCGGTGCGGCACCCTCCGTCACCGCATCAGGGGCTGCCCGGACGGGCCGGGCTGGCCGGAATGGCCGTGCTGGGCGGCCCGCATGCCGTAGCCGTCGGCCTGAGCGGATTCCGCGGCGACCCGGACTCCGTACCGGAACGCGAGCTTCCCGCCCAGGTACCCGGCGATGGTCAGGATGACCAGGCTGGCGGTCGACAGGCCCAGGGGGCCGGCCGGGACGGGAGCGGACCCGGTATGCAGGGCGTGCCGCCAGGCCAGGTTGGCAACGTAGGCCGCCGTGACGACCAGGACGAGGCTCATGTGCCACAGCGCCGTGCGGGCGGCCCGGGTGCTGCCCGGGATGACGATCAGGTCGAGGAAGCCGGTCGCGGCGGCGATGAGCGCGCCGATCAGGCCGATGGCGATGAGCCAGGCGGAGCCGCGGACCAGGAAGGCGGGGGTGCGGGACAGGTGCGAGGCGATGTCGAAGATCAGGCTGGTCACCCAGGCGCCGATGGGCACCGTCACCAGCATCGGGTGGTAGGGATGCCCGTAGGGGCCAGCCAGGGCGGCGCTCACCGGGTGCTTGACCTGAGCAAGCTCGTCGCTCATACGACTCCTGTCCGTACCGAGGCCCCGCTGATATTTCGCCAGCAAGTATTGGTCTTATAAATCTGCCAGGTCAAGCGATACTGGTAGAACGAGTGCTATCGATCCCTTTTCGCCTACGTGCGTAGGCGATATTGTGTGCGGGTGACGGCGGACGTGAGTGAGGCGGACCACCCGGCAGGGCACACCTGCGCGTCCTCGATCCGTGCTGTCGCGGCTCTGGAGGACGAACTCAGGCGCGGGATGTTCGAGTACATCCGGCACGCGCCCCGGCCGGTCACCAGGGACGAGGCCGCGGCCTCGGTGGGGATCTCCCGCAAGCTGGCGGCCTTCCACCTGGACAAGCTGGTGTCGGCCGGGGTGCTGCGCGCGGAGTATCACGCGGTCGGGACCCGGAAGGTGGGCCGCACGCCGAAGGTGTACGCACCGGCCGGGCGGGACATCCGGGTCAGCATCCCGCCGCGTCAGCATGACGTGCTGGCGGGCATCCTGCTCGATGCGGTGCTCACCGCCGGCGAGAGCGAGAGCGCGCGAGCAGCGGCGATGCGTGCCGCGGCCGAGCACGGGCACCGCCTGGGTGCCCGGCAGCGGATCCGGCTGCGGCCGGGCCGGCTGGGCGCGGAGCGCGGGCTGACTGCGGCCACTGAGATCCTGGACCGCCATGGCTTCGAGCCCGCCCGGACAGCGCCGACGTGCATCCGGCTGCGGAACTGCCCCTTCCACCCGCTGGCCGGCCGCGCGCCCGAGCTGGTCTGCGGGCTGAACCTGGCGTTCCTCGATGGCGTGCTGGACGGGCTGGAGGCCACCGGCGCCGAGGCTGTGCTGGACCCGCGGCCGGGCGAGTGCTGCGTGGAACTGCGGCAGGCCTGACGATTCGAGCGGGGGGACCTCCATCTCAGCCACACACCTCGGCGCCGGGCTCGGTTCATACTCATTGCTGGCGGGCGTGCCGTAGGGACGGGACGACATGCAGGTGCAGCAGGTGCAGGTGCGGCTGCTCGGGCCCGTAGACGTAATCAGCGGCAGTCAGCCGCGACCGGTGCACGGGCGGCGCCGCAAGGCGGTGCTGGCTGCCCTGGCACTGCATCCAGGCCAGGTCGTGAGCACTGGGCTGCTAGCCGAGATCGTCTGGGCTGAGGCCGTGCCGGCCACCCCGGTAAATACGCTGCAGAGCCATATCTCCTACCTGCGCGGCGTGCTGGGCGACCGGGCCGCAATCGTCGCCCGCCCGCCGGGATACCTGCTGGACCTCGGCCCGGATGGCACCGACGCGCAGGTCGCCGAGCGGCTGCTGCGCGAGGGCAGCCGGCACCCGGACCCGGCCTGCGGCGCCCGGCTGCTGCAGACCGCGCTGGACCTGTGGCGGGGGCAGCCGCTGGCCGACGTCACCGGGCTGCCGTGGCTGGAGGAGCAGGCCGGGCGGCTGAGCGAGCTGGCGGTCTCGGTGCGGCGCGCCCAGGCCGATGCGCTGCTGGCTGCCGGGCAGCATCTGTCCCTAGCGCCGGACCTGGAACGGCTAGCCGCCGAGCACCCGCTCGATGAGCAGGTCGCGGCCCAGCTGATGCTGGCGCTGTATCGCTGCGGCCGGCAGGCGGACGCCCTGGCCGCCTACCAGCAACTGCGCCAGGCGCTGGATACAGAGCTGGGGATCGCGCCCGGGCCGGCCCTGCGCGACCTGGAGGCGGCGGTCCTGCGGCAGGACCCGGCCCTGGATCCGCCTGCGGTGACGACCAGGACGGCCGCAGCGACCGCCGCGGCCGGAGCCAGCGAGCAGTCCGGGGCGGGCCCGGGCCGGGTCGGCGTGCCCACGCCCGCGCAGCTGCCGCCCGCCGTGCTCGCCTTCGCCGGGCGCGCCGGGGAGCTGGCCCGCCTGGACGCCATCTTGCTCACGGGCGACACGGAGCCGGGCCAGGCCGGACTCCGCGAGCCCGGATCCAGCCCGGCCCGCCCGGCCGTGATGGCCATCGCGGCGGTCTCGGGCACCGCCGGGGTGGGCAAGACGACACTGGCCTTGCACTGGGCCCACCGGGCAGCCGGGCAGTTCCCCGGCGGACAGCTCTATGTCAACCTGCGTGGCTTCGATCCGGCGGGCGAGGCGCTCGAGCCCGGCGAGGCGCTGCGCGGGTTCCTGGAGGCGCTTGGCGTACCGCCGACGCGGATCCCGGCCGACCTGGCCGCGCAGGCCGGCCTGTACCGCAGCCTGCTGGCTGGCAGGCCGGTCCTGGTCGTGCTGGACAACGCCCGCGATGTCGAGCAGGTCCGCCCGCTGCTGCCCGGCTCGGCGGGCTGCGCCGCCCTCGTGACCAGCCGCAACCACCTGACCGGCCTGGTCGCCGCGGAGGGCGCCATCCCGGTGGCGCTGGACCTGCTGCCCGCGGCAGAAGCGCGGGACCTGCTCGTCCGCCGCCTGGGCCGCGACCGGGTGGCCAGTGATCCGGCCGCGGTCAGTGACCTGATCGCCGGCTGCGCCCGGCTGCCGCTGGCGCTGACGATCGCCGCCGCGCGCGCCGCGGACAGCCCGGCCTTCCCGCTCGCCGTCTTCGCTGCTGAGCTGCGGGAGGCCGCCCGGGAAGCGAGCCGGGCGCTGGACCCCTTCCAGGGCGGCGACGCCAGCACCGACGTGCGGGCCGTCTTCTCCTCGTCCTACCGCGCGCTCAGGGCAAGCGCCGCGCGGATGTTCCGGCTGCTCGGGCTGCACCCCGGACCGGATATCGGACTGGCGGCCGCGGCCAGCCTGGCCGGGCTGGCGCCCGGCCCGGCCCGCGGGCCGCTGGCCGAGCTGACCCGCGCCCACCTGCTGTCCGAGCCGGCCCCCGGCCGGTATGTGTGCCACGACCTGCTGCGGGCCTACGCCGCGGAGCTGGTCCGCGCGCACGACAGCCAGCCCGATCGCGACGCGGCGGTGCGCCGCGTTCTGGATTACTACCTGCACAGCGCCCACCGGGCGGCGACGCTGCTGGAACCGCACGTGAAGCCGATTACCCTGCAGCCGGCCGAACCCGGCGCCGGACTGGCTGAGCTGGCAACCAAGCAGGATGCGATGGCCTGGTTCACCGCCGAGGCCGGGCCGCTGCCTGCCGCTGTCCAGCTGGCGGCCGCCACCGGGCTGGCCGCCCGGACCTGGCAGCTGGCCTCGGCCCTGAACACGTTCCTGATCCGCCGCGGCTCCTGGGACGATCACGCCCGGATACAGCATGCCGCCCTGAGCGCCGCCCGGCGCAGCGGCGACGGCGCCGGGGAAGCCCACGCGGTGCACAACCTGGCCCTCGGCTACGCCTTCTCCGGCCGGTTCGATGCGGCGGCCCCGCAGTTCCGCCAGGCCCTGCGACTATTCGCGCAGGTCGATGATGCCTTCGGGCAGGCCCGCATCCACAACAGCCTGACCTGGCTGGCCGAGCGAGACCAGCGTCCGGCCGAGGCACTCGGCCACGCCCGCCAGGCCAGCGAGCTCTACCGCGCGGTCGGCCACCTGGCGGGCCAGGCCATGGCCGCCAACGACATCGGCTTCCTGTACGCCCAGCTCGGCGACTATGACCAGGCCATCGAGCACTGCGAGCGCGCCCTGGCCAGCATCCACGAACTGGGTGAGAGCGGCTGGGAGGCCGCGACCTGGGACAGTCTCGGCTTCATTCACCAGCGGCTGGGCGACTACCCGCGCTCGGTCGTGTGCTACGAGCGGTCGGCGCAGCTGTACCGGGATGCCGGCGATCGCTTCAACGAGGCCGACACCCTGGATCACCTCGGCGACTCACAGCTCACCTCGGGCGACGCTGACGGCGCCCGGGCCACCTGGCGGCGGGCGCTACGCATCTACGAGGGGATCGGCCATCCCGATGGCGACCTCGTCCGGGCCAAGCTGCACCCGCCCGGGCCATCAGCCAGCGCCAGCCGGCAGCGGCGTGCCGGAGAAGACCTTCCCCGGCACGCCTGAGCACTGCCGTTGCAGGGGCCGGGGCTGGCACCCGACGACCGCCGGGCGCGAGTACCTGGCACGGAGCGTCACCCGCACCACCGGTCCTGCGCTGTGTCCCGCTGTGAGACCTGGCGCGAGCATCGCAGCCGACGCTGAAGCGGCGCTGAAGCGGCCTGAAACGGCGGCCGTGACCCGGACCGGATTGACGGCCAGGCCCGGCACCGCGCGGCCGGCCCCGAACCTGGTTCGGCGTAAGTTATTGCCAGGCTGGCCATTTCCTCAATAAGATAAGCGGCGTTTTCGGGGTCGGGATCGGGCTTTCTCCTGGACGGGCCCTTTAGGGGCCTGGCAAAATTACGTGCGGGCCAGGAGCAGGTTTGCCGCTGTATGTCAGTAGAACGCCAGATTTCGCGGATTCTGGGATGAGGCCCTGTATGTTCAACCGCCGCGTGAGTTCCGGGGCGCACCTCGCCGGGCAGCCCCCGGCCAGCGCCACGGCCAGTCCGCCGGTCCCGGCTGCGGTTCCGGTCCCGGCTGCGACTCAGGTGCTGGCCGGCGGATTACTGGCTGGTCAGCAGGTCTCTCCGGAGTGGGTCGTGGCGGCTGCGCGGCGCGCGGTCGCGGCGATAGCGCCCCGGGAGTTAGCCGTCTTCGCCACGATGGCGAACGTGTGGCTGGCCGAGGGCAGCGGGCCGCGGCGCGGGCAGCCAGCGCCGGGCGGGGCGCCGGGGCCGGGGTACCGGATCAACACCGTCCTGTTTACTGAACTGGTATTTCTGGTTATTTCCGGCGCACTCGCTGAGATTCTCGGAAATAACGCGTGGGAGCACATCCGGGCGCAGCCCGCCCGCCGGCAACAGGCCGCCGGCGAGGACAGCGAACCCCCCGGCGGGGCGGCCGCTATCGCGCTGACCGTCGAGCAGGCCGGCGCCCTGCACGGCGCCTGTGAGCGGCAGGCCCGCGCGGCGGGCCTGCCGTCGGCAACCGCCGCGCAACTGGCCGCCGCCGTGCACAGCGGACCCGGACCGGCTGATCGCCGGCTAGATGTCCGGCCGGGCAGCTCAGCCGGATAGCGCCAGGCCGGCCACGATGGCCCGGGCGACCGGCGAGGAATCTGACCCGTCCACGGCGAACCCGTCGGCCACATGCACCCCCGGCTGCGCCATCATGCGCGGCTGCGTCCCCCGGTGCGGCCAGGTTGCGGTATGCACCACGAACGGATGGCACAGGTACACATCGCCGGCCCGCCCGGTCGCATGGGCCACCGGGCGGCAGAGCAGGGACGGCTGCCAGGTCCGGGCGATGCTGTCGCTCAGCGTGCCCGCCTCGCCGAACGGCGCCAGCAGCCGCGGGATGTACAGGTGCGAGCCGCAGATCAGCCGGGTTGGCGAGTCGTCCGGCCCGACGTCGGAGAACAGGAACAGCGCCAGCAGGCCGCGGGCGCGCGAGCGGAGGCTGGCCCAGTATCCGCCCGGCCCGTCATAGCTGCCCTCGATGTGGTAGCCGGCGCCGGGGTACTCCTCCGAGGGGAACCGCACCGGGACGGCTCCGCCGACCCCCTCGCGCCGCCACCAGCGGCCCGGCCCGATCAGCTCGTCGTAGGCCGCCATCAGCGCTGGCGCCGTCCCGGCCGCGGCGAACGGCTCGCCCTCCGGGCACGGCACCTGGACAACCGGCCGGGTCCAGGTCGACCGGTCATCGCGGCGGACACCCTGGCCCGCCATCGCGTCCCAGATCATGTCCCGGCACGCCGCCGCCGCGTCCGGGCTGAACGCGCCGCGGATCACGGCATAACCGTCCCGGATGAACGCCTCGGTATCCACAGCGCACATTGTCGGCCGCGACCGGCCGCGGGGTCACCGGGATATCTAGCCAGAACGGAACCCGCAGCGAGCTGGCCCGGCCCCACTCGGCCGCTTGACTTCAAGCCGACTTGAACTTGCAGGATGGGGTGCATGTCGAGCATAACCAGTCCCGCCCCGACCGCGCCGGCCCCGCCCGGCACCCGCTACGGCTACGCCGACCTGCGCGGGCTGATGTCCCTGATGACCGGCGACGAGAAGCACGGGCCGGCCGCCACGTCCACGCTCGACGTGCTGTGGGTCCTGTATGACCGGATCCTCCGCGCGGACCCGGCGCACCCCGGTGACGAGCAGCGCGACCGGTTCCTGCTGTCCAAGGGTCACGGCCCGATGGCCTTCTACGCGGTCCTGGCCGCGAAGGGCTTCATCGACTCCGCCCTGCTGCCCGCCTTCGGCTCCTTTGACTCCCCGCTGGGTTACCACCCGGACCGGGTGCTGCTGCCCGGAGCGGAGATCAGCAGCGGCTCACTCGGCCATGGCCTGCCGCTGGCTGTCGGCACCGCCCTCGGCCTGCGCGCCCGGCAGCTAACCGGACCGCGGGTGTTCACCCTGGTCGGCGACGCCGAGCTGGATGAGGGGTCCAACCATGAGGCGATCACCTTCGCCGGCGCCGCCGCGCTGGAGAACCTGAACGTCATCGTCGTGGACAACGCCTCGTCCACGCACGGCTGGCCGGGCGGCATCGCTTCCCGGTTCACCCGCGAGCGCTGGTCAGCGCAGACCGTCAACGGCCACGATCACGACGCGCTGGAGGCCGCCCTGATCATGCCCCACCCCCGGCAGCCGCATGTCGTGGTGGCCGTGACCGAGCCCAAGAACTGACCGCCGCCGAGCAGCGAAGGACACCTGAGATGGACAACATGCGCGAGCGGTTCATCACCACCGCCGCCGAGCTCCTGGACACCGACGAGCGGACGGCGGTGGTACTGGCTGACATCAGCGCCGCCCAGTTCGGCCCAGCTGCGCAGCGCCACCCCGACCGGGTCATCAATGTCGGCATCCGCGAGCAGCTGCTGGTCAGCGTTGCCGGCGGCCTGGCCCTGGCCGGCCTGCGGCCGATCGCGCACACCTTCAGCGCGTTCCTGATCGAGCGAGCCTGGGAGCAGGTCAAGCTGGACCTCAGCCACCAGGACGCCGGAGCGGTGCTGGTCAGCTACGGCGCGTCCTACGACATGGCCGCCCTGGGCCGCACTCATCAGTCACCCGGCGACGTGGCCCTGATCGACACCCTGGGCGACTGGACCGTCCAGGTTCCCGGCCATCCCGATGAGGCCGAGGAACTCCTGCGTGATGCCGTCGCCGGGACCGGCCGGGTCTACCTGCGGCTGTCGGGCCAGTCGAACCCGCAGCCGCGGCCGGCGACCGGCGGGCTGCTGGAGACCGTCCGGGCCGGCAGCAGCCGCGGCAGCGCCGGCACGGTGCTTGCCGTCGGCCCGATGCTGCAGCCGGTTCTGGAGGCGACCGCCGGCCTGGACCTGACCGTGCTGTACGCGATGACGGTCCGCCCGTTCGACGCCCGCGGGCTGCGCGCGGCCGCCGGGTCCGCCAGTGCCGCCGATGTTGTCCTGGTCGAGCCGTACCTGGCCGGCACCTCCGCGCACGAGGCGGCCGCGGCCCTGGCCGACCTGCCGCACCGGGTGCTGAGCCTCGGCGTCAGCCGGACCGAGCTGCGCCGCTACGGCACGCCAGCCGAGCATGCAGCGGCCCACGGCCTCGACCCGGCCGGCCTGCGCCGGCAGATTGCCGCGTTCCTCAGCTAGCCGCTTGCCGGGCCTGCCGCTACTCCGCCCGGCGGGCTGCCGTCCGGCTCCGGGCCGGTGTCGGGGAGGGCGGGCGAGAACACCCACAGCACCCGGGTCGGGCCCGCCGGCGGGACCACGCTCCAGTAGTGCCCGGTACTGGCCGGGAAGGTGAACGCATCGCCTTCCGCCAGGGTGATGACCTCCCCCGCCACCGCGATCTGCAGCTCGCCGGCCAGGATGAACACGAACTCGACGTCGGCCGGCAGCGAGTAGGCCTCGGCACCGCTGCCGCCGCCCGGCTCAATCTCGCTGAGGATGGCCTGCATCCGCTTCTCCCCGGAAGGCGTCAGCAGGTACTCCGCCACGTTGCTGCCGCCGAAGTTGATCGGCGGCCGGGCGTCCCGCCGGACGACCTCGCCCACCGACGCCCGGAACAGCGAGCCCACCGAGATGTCCAGGGTGTCGCACAGCCGGATCAGCGAGGCAACCGAGACGTTAGCCAGGTCCCGCTCCAGCTTGGAGACGAACCCCTTGGTCAGCCCGCTCCGCTCGGCCACCTCGGCCATGCTCATCCGGGCCGCGAGCCGGGCTGCCCGCAGCTGCGGGCCGATAGCGGTCCGGCTGGCCGGCAGGCCGCCGCTGCTGGCGCTGGGCACGGTTCTCCTGTCCGCCGGTCCTGATCACCACATGCACGGCCACCTTATGGCACCCCGCAAACAGCCATGAAACAAGGGTTGACAGTCAGGAAACCGATAGTGATCATTGCCGTGAGGCCGGTCACATCGGGACCAGCTCGCTCATTCCGCACGGTAACGGCTGCCGCCAGCCCGCCCGATTCCGGTCGCAGGCGGCCCGGACGTTCCCGCGATGCCGGGCCGCTGGGAGGCGACATGACGGCAGGATCCTCCGCTGACGCCGTGACGGAGACGCGGGACAGGGGCCTGATCGGCCAGGTCGAGGTGCACTCGATCGACTGGATCCCGGACCCGGAGCGGCACGGCAAGGTCTGGCAGCAGACCATGCTGTGGTTCCTGGGGAACTTCCAGTACTTCACGATCCCGATCGGCTTCGTCGGGCCGACCCTGGGCCTGTCCCTGGGCTGGTCGATTCTGGCGCGGCGTCGTCGGCATCTGCGTTCGGCACGCTGTTCATGGCCTTCCACGCCACCCAGGGCCCGGTCTTCGGGCTGCCGCAGATGATCCAGACTCGCGCGCAGCTCGGCTACCGCGGCGTCGTGGTCGCGCTGTTCGCCGTGCTGTTCACCTACATGGCGTTCAACGTGGCCGACCAGGTGCTGATGAGCACCGGGCTGCACGGCGCGTTCGGCTGGAATGCCAGCCTGGTCGCGATCGTCACGGCGGTGCTGGCCGCGCTGCTGGCCATCTTCGGCTACGACTGGGTGCACCGGGTCTTCCGGATCCTGCTGGTCATCTCGTTCCCGTGCTATGCCATCATCTCGGTGGCCATCCTGGCCGGGCACGCCGGCGGGCACACCCCGGCGCATCCGGGCAGCTTCATCTTCGCGGCGTTCATGGCCCAGTTCTCGGTCGCCGTGGCCTACAACATCACCTACGCGCCCTACGTCTCGGACTACTCGCGCTACATGCCGCGCGACACCTCGCCGCGCGGCATCATCACCGCCGTCTTCTTCGGTGCCTCGGGCTCGGCCATCTGGCTGATCGCGCTCGGCGCGTGGCTGGCCACCCGGCTGGGCGCCACCGACGGGCTGGTCGGGCTCCAGGTCGTCGGCGACAACGTGGCCGCGCCGCTGGGCTCGATCACCGCGGTCCTGTCGGCGACCGCCCTGATGGCCACCATGGGCATGAACGCCTACGGCGGCATGCTGACCGTGCTGACCGGGATCGACTCGTTTAAGACGATCAAGACCAGCCGGGCCTGGCGGGTGGCGACCGTCGTCGCCCTGGCCATCATCTGGTACGCCATCGGCGCCGGGCATCTCCACCAACGCAGTGTCCACGGTGCTCGACTCGCTGACGCTGATGCTGTACCTGCTGGTGCCGTGGACCGCGCTCAACCTGGTCGACTTCTTCTTCGTCCGGCACGGGCACTACGCGATCACCGACATCTTCCGGGCCGACGGCGTGTACGGGGCGTGGGGCCGGCGCGGCCTGATTGCCTACGTCGCCGGATTCGTGCCGGAGATCCCGTTCATGGTGCTGCCGCCAATCGCCGGGCTGTCCTACACCGGCTACTTCCCCAGCCACCTGACCAACGGCGTGGACTACTCCTGGCTGGTCGGACTGATCGTTTCCGGGCTGGTATACCTGCTGCTGTCCCGCTCGCTTGACGTGGGCGCCGAGCAGTCCGCGATCGAGGCCAGCGAGCGGGCGCTGCGGGAGATCGACGCCGCCGCGACAGGAACCGGAGCAGCGGGCCGGGGGTAGGCGGCCGCCGGCCAGTGCCCCGGGCGCGCAGACAGGAGCCCCATGACCGAGCCCGTCCCCCGTGTCCGTGCCGGCGACACCGTCGGCCAGGTCGACGCGACCGTGGTGCCCCGCTACGCCGGGCCGGCGACATTCGCCCGGCTGCCGCGCATCGACGAGGTTGATCACGCCGACGCCGTCGATGCTGGGCGTGCCGTTCGACACCGGGGTGAGCTACCGGCCGGGTGCGCGGTTCGGCCCGGCCCATATCCGCGAGTCCTCCCGGCTGCTGCGGCCCTACAACCCCGCGGTGCAGGTCGCGCCGTTCGCGGCCCGCCAGGTCGCCGACGCCGGCGACCTCGGGGTCAACCCGTTCAGCATCGACGAGGCAATCACCACCATCGAGCACGGGGCGCGGAGCCTGCTGGAGCGCGCGCCGTTCGTGCTGGCGCTGGGCGGTGATCACACCATCGCGCTGCCGATGCTGCGAGCCGTCACCGCGGTGCACGGCCCGGTAGCGGTGGTGCACTTCGACGCGCACCTCGACACCTGGGACACCTACTTCGGCGCGGCCTACACCCACGGCACGCCGTTCCGGCGCGCCGCCGAGGAGGGACTGCTGGACCCCACCGGGTGCCTGCACGTCGGGATCCGGGGCCCGCTGTACGCCGCCGCGGACCTGGATGCCGACACGGGCCTGGGCTTCCAGGTCGTCTCGGCGCCGGAGATGGAGCACCTGGGCGTGACCGGGCTGGCCGAGCGCATCGCCCAGCGGGTCGCCGACCGCCCGGTGTATGTGTCGCTCGACATCGACGTCCTGGACCCGGCGCACGCGCCGGGGACGGGGACCCCCGAGGCGGGCGGGCTGACCAGCCGGGAGCTGCTGGCTGCACTGCGGTCATTCGCCGGGCTGAAGCTCATCGGCGCCGACATCGTGGAGGTCGCGCCCGCCTACGACTATGCGCAGATTACCGGGATCGCCGCGGCCCATGCCGCCTACGAGCTGCTGTCGGCACTGGCGGCCGGTCACGACGGCCCGGCCGCGCGATGACCTAGGAAGCTGGTCCAGGACGGCCGCCGGACTGGGGGCGACATTGCCGAGGTGGCGGGCCAGCGCGATGCGGTAGCCGCGCAGCCGCTGCGCCGGCTCAGGCATCGGGCTGGTCCACGAACGAGTACGGCGGCCACGGGCCGCTCAGCTCGGTGGTCAGCCCGTCGGCCGCGGCGGCCAGCTGCCGGGCTGCCGCGCCGAATTCGGCGGCGCGCAGGTCGCTGAGCAGGTAGACGCCGCTGAGCACCAGCCAGCCGCCCCGCGGGCCCAGGCGCAGGTCCGGGGCCGGGTAGCGGCGGGAACCGAGAGCCATCTCGCTGAGCACGCGGTCGATGCCGGCGGCCCGCTCCTCGGCTCCGGCCCAGCGCGGCGCCCGGTCGGCCGTGCCGTCCGCCCGCGGCTCCAGGTACACCTTGAGACCCCATTCCTGGGTGTCCCGGAAGGTGGCCAGCAGGTCGGCCAGGTCGGTGCGGTGCTCGGCGAGCAGCGACCGGATCGTGGTGTCGTCGGGGTAGACAGTGGCCAGGCGGAGCGGCACGACCGGGCCGGCCGCGGCAACGGACTCGATCACCTGATGGTGGACTCGGCCGATCGTCTCGGCGCGCGGCAGGTCGGCCAGCAGGCCGGGCAGCGCGTCGTCGCCGAATGCCGTCGCGTCGACCGAGCTGACCACCGCATGCAGGCCGGCCCCCGGCACGGTGCGCACCGGCTCGCCGCCCACGCCGGTCAGGCCCGGCAGCTCGCCGGCGCTGCTTCCGCCGGTGACGGCGTAGACCCAGACAATCTTGCTCGTGGACACCCCGTTGACCGTCCCCGGCGCGAACATCTCCGAGCGACGGCGGAACGGGTCAGGCAAGTCCGGGCCGCCGGGGGCGGCCAGGGTCGATGAGATCTGTTCCTGCATCTGCGGCATCTGATTTCTCCCGGGCGCGGGCGAGGACCCCCGGCGGTTGCGGGCAGCCGGGGGGCGCGGGCGGGATGGCGGCGGGCCAGCCGGCCATCCCGCCCGCTCGGGCAGGCACCCGGGGGCCGAGGGGTACCTGCCCGGCGACAGGCCGCCTAGAGACCAGGAAGGCGAGCCTGCCGCCGGCCAGCGCCCCGGGACCGTGGGGCGCTGGCCGGGATCCCTTAGCCCAGCGCTGGAGACAGCAGCGAGGTGGGCAGCAGGGACTGGACCGAGGACGGCAGGCCGGACAGGACCGAGGACGGCAGCTGGGAAAGTACCGACGACGGGAGGCTGGTCAGGATCTGCGTCAGGGCGGAGTCGGGCAGCATGCCGAAGACCCGGGACAGGGCGGGCGGCAGGGTCGTCAGCACCGTGGACAGGACCCTGGTGGGCAGCCCGGTGAGCAGGTGCGTCAGCGCGGCGGGCGGCAGCGAGGTCAGCACCTGCGACAGAGCGTGCGCGTGCAGGGTCGTCAGCACCTGATCCCGGCCTGCCGCAGGCAGGGTGGTCAGCACTGTGCTCAGCGCTCCGGCCGGCAGCCCGGTCAGGACGGTGCCCAGCGAGCCGGCCGGCAGGCTGGTGAGGACGCTGGACAGGGCGCCGGCGGGCAGCGCCGTCAGGACCTGGCTCAGCGCCGAGCCGGGCAGGGTCGTCAGCACGCTCGACAGGGCCCCGGCCGGCAGCGCGGTCAGGACCTCCGCCAGCGCCGAGCCGGGCAGCGTTGTCAGCACGCTCGACAGCGCACCCGCGGGCAGCGCGGTCAGGACCTCCGCCAGCGCTGACCCGGGCAGCGTTGTCAGCACGCTCGACAGGGCCCCGGCCGGCAGCGTCGTCAGGACCTGGCTCAGCGCCGACCCCGGCAGCGCGGTCAGCACGCTCGACAGCGCGCCGGACGGCAGCGCGGTGACCAGCTGGGCCACGGTAGCCGTGGGCAGGGTGGTCAGCAGCTGGCTGAGCTGCGCGGCCGGCAAGGAGGTGAGTAGCTGACCGAGGGTTCCGGCCGGAAGCTGCGCCAGCAGCTGCGCCACGATCCCGGTGGGCAGCTGCAGCAGCTGGCCGGGGTCCGGGAGGGCCGGCAGCTGCAGCACCAGCGCACAGTAATCCGGAACGTGGCTGGCGCCGCCGGCCGAGCCGCGCAGCGGGGCCGCCTCCTCAGACATGAGCGCCTGCGGCGCGGCCGTGCTGGACAGCGCGTGCTGGTCGCCGAGCGGAGTGGCGCCGCCGGTCACGGCGGGGGCCAGCGACTCGACCCTGGCCACCAGCGCGCGGCACTGCGCGGCCGCGCCGGATGGCACCGCGGGCGCTGCGGCGGAGGCGCTGGCCTGGCCGCCGGACGGACCCTGGCTGGCCGCGACGCTGCCGCCGGGGTGCCCGGTGGCGGTGGCGGAGCCGGAACCGGTCAGGGCTCCGGTGCTGGCAGCAAGCGCGACACCGCCGGTCGCGCCGACCGCCAGAGCCAGCGCGGCTACCTTGACCGTGAGAAGCTTCGCGAGCGGGGACTTGATCATCTGTCCTCTCCAGGAGGTCGTTTCGGGGACGAGATGATGCGCGTGGAACGCCGCCATGGCGGCGTCCTCGCCAGCCAGCTCGCCGTCGCGTCCCGGGGCCGCCGCGGCGGCCAGGACGCTAGCCAGCTGATCCGGCCCGGAACCCGGCGCGGCAGAGCCGTCGAGCAACTGCTCGGCGGCTCCCCGGCTGACCTTCCGGGGGTGGCGTGTGCTCATCTCACTTCCTCCAGCGACTCATCCCGCGCTCGTGTCACTCCTTCGCTCGCTAACTTTGCGTTACTCCCGGGTTACCTCAGTGCGCGGTGCCGGGACAGCGGGTCGCGGCGGCAGCGGAAGCGTCTCCGGCCGGCCGCCGCCGGGCTCCTGCAGCCGGCGGCTGAGGCTGCGCAGGCCGCGGTAGGCCGCGGTGCGGACCGCGCCGGCCCGCTTGCCCAGCACCCGGGCCGCGGTCTCGGCATCCAGGCCGACCACCACCCGCAGCAGCACCGCCTCGGCCTGGTCCGGCGGCAGGGTGGCGATCAGGGCGACCGCCGCGCCGGTGGTGACCGCGTCGATGGCCGCGCCGGCGGTGTCGTCGGACGCAGCCAGCCCGGCCAGGTCCTCGACCGGCAGCTGGCTGAGCTGCGGACGCCGGCTGCGGCGCCGGATCAGGTCAATGGCCCGGTGCCGGGCGATGGTCGCCACCCAGCCTCGGAAGCCGTCGTAGTCGCCGGTGAAATCGCGCAGGTCCCTGGCCACCTGCAGCCAGGTTTCCGACGCCACATCCTCGGCGTCCTCGCCCACCAGCGCACTCAGATAGCGCAGCAGCCGCGGCTGGGTGTCCCGGAACAGCGCCCGGTAGGCCTCGGGGTCGCCGGCCCGGGCCTGCACCACCATCGGGGTGAGGTCGGGAACCTCGCGCTGGCCAGCGCGCCCGGCCGGGGAGCCGGCCGTGCTCGCCGCCGGACCGGGCGCCGATGACTCCACCGGGCGATTCATTCGTCACATGATGGAGCAATGGCCGCGGCCACGGACGCCCGATTGACTAATATCCGCAAATCCGGCCCTTCGCCCATTCCGCCCGCCATACCGGACTAGCGCCGGCCCCCGCAGTCACCCGGGCTCCCCGGGCCGCGCCAGCGGCCCCGGGCGAGCGAGCCGGAGGGGTCGCCGGCGCTGTCTGGACTGAGGAGCCTGCGACGAGGGAAGACAGCGCCAATCAGGCGGCCCCGCAGGCTCGCGGGCAGAATAGCTCCATGCGGATCGCGACCTGGAACGTGAACTCGGTACTGGCCCGGCTGCCGCGGCTGACGCAGTGGCTGGCGGAAACCGCCCCCGACGTGGTCTGCCTGCAGGAGACCAAGGTCGGCGACGGCGCCTTCCCGGCCGAGGCCGTCACCGCACTGGGCTACGAGATCGCGCAGCACGGCGAAGGCCGCTGGAACGGCGTCGCGGTGCTGTCCAGGGTCGGGCTGGCCGACGCCGAGACCGGGCTGCCCGGTGACCCCGGCTTCCCCGACCCGGCCACCCGGGAGGCGCGCACGCTGGCGGTGACCTGCGGGCCCGTGCGGGTCCGCTCGGTCTACGTGCCCAACGGCCGGACCCCGGAGGATCCGCACTACGCCTACAAGCTGCGCTGGCTGGCAGCGCTGCGCGACGCCGTGGCCGCAGATGCCACGGGCAGCACGCCGTTCGCCGTGCTCGGCGACTTCAACATCGCCCCGGCCGACGAGGACGTCTGGGACCCGGCCGCGTTCGCGGGCTCGACGCACGTCACTCCCGCCGAGCGAGACCGGCTGGCCGCCCTGCGCGAGACCGGGCTGCGCGACGTCGTGCCGAGGATTGCCAAGGGCCCGCACCCCTACACCTACTGGGACTACCGGGCAGGCTCGTTCCACAAGGGCATGGGCATGCGCATTGACCTGGTGTACGCCAACGCTGCGCTGGCCGGCGCCGTCACCGACGCCTGGGTCGACCGCGAAGCGCGCAAGGGCAAGGGGCCCAGCGACCACGCGCCGGTGATCGTCGACGCTGAGCTGTGATCCTGCTTTCCCGAACCGTCCGGATTCCGGCTGCTCGCTAGCCGCCTGACCAGTGCTTCCGGCCGGCCCGGTCACGCGGGCCGGCCGGGGCCAGGTGCCAGGATGGGCCCAGGGGATATTCGCGAGCCAGGGGGAGGCACGATGGCGGGCGGGGGAAACGGCAAGCTGGTCGTGGTCGGCGTGGACGGGTCTAAGGAGTCGATCGCAGCGCTGCGCTGGGCGGGCCAGTACGGGGCTGAATCCGGCGCGACGGTACGTGCGGTCCGGGCCTGGCACTATCCGGCCGCGGCCGGAACGGCCCCGGTCGGCCGGGCACCGCACCAGGTGACCGAGGAGGTCGAGCAGGAGCGGCTGGCCGAGCTCCGCGCCGCGATCGCCGCGGCCTACCCGGACGGGGCGCCCGACCAGGTGCAGGCCAAGGTGGTCTACGGGCACTCAGCCGAGGCCCTGATCGACCAGGCCGGAGACGCCGACCTGCTGGTCGTCGGGCACAAGGGGCGCGGCGCATTTACCGGGATGCTGCTCGGCTCGGTCAGCATGCACTGCGTGACGCACGCGCCGTGCCCGGTAACCGTGGTCCGGGCCGGCGAGGCGTAGCCGGACCGCCTGGGCCCGGCTGATGGCTGCCCTAGTCCGGCTTGCGGCCGCGCTGGGCCGGCTCGCGGCCGGGTGGCTGGCGCGGCCGCGGCCGCTGCGGTCACCGGCGGGATGTCGCGGACCTGGGTGCCGCCCGGCCCGACCCGCAGCGTCTCGCCGTAGTGCAGCAGGTCCAGGTGCGACTCGCCGTTGCAGGTGTAGCGCGCCTCGACCGGGCTGATGGCCACGTTCAGGTGCGTGCCGCGCCACAGCAGGTTGAAGGTCAGCCCGCGCAGCGCGCCGGGCAGCCGGGGCTGGAAGGACAGCGTGCCGTCGGCGGTGTCGCGCAGCCCGCCGAACCCGGCCACCGCGACCAGCCATGACCCGGCCAGCGAGGCGATGTGCAGGCCGTCGCCGGTGTTGTGCTCCAGGTCGTCGAGGTCCATCAGGGCGGCCTCGCCCCAGTAGTCGTAGGCCAGGTCCAGGTGCCCGGTCTCGGCGGCCATGATGGCCTGGATGCACGGCCGACAGCGAGGAGTCGCGGACGGTCAGCCGCTCGTAGTACTCGAAGTCGCGCTGCTTCTGCTCGTCGGTGAACTCGTGCCCGGCCCGGTACAGCGCCATCACCAGGTCGGCCTGCTTGACCACCTGCTTGCGGTACAGGTCGAAGTACGGGAAGTTCAGCAGCAGCGGGTACTGCGTCCGGGGCTGGTGTCGTCGAAGTCCCAGACCGCGTGGTCGGTGAAGCCGTCGGCCTGCGGGTGCACGCGCAGCCGCTCGTCGTAGGGCAGCCGCATGTGCTCGGCGGCCCGCTGCCAGGTGTCCAGCTCGTCGTCGGTCACGTCCGGCCAGTTCGACCGGTCCGGTCCGCGGCGCGGTAAGCGCGGCCACGGCCGCTAGAAGTTCCGCTTGGCCATCAGGTTGGTGTAGACGTTGTTGTCCGCGATGGAGCTGTACTCGTCCGGCCCGGTCACGCCGTCGATCCGGAACTCGCCGGCGGCGTCGAAGTAGCCCAGCGACGCCCACAGCCGGGCGGACTCCACCAGCAGCTCGGTACTGAACCGGCGGGCGTAGTCGTCGTTGCCGGCCACCGTCTGGAACCGGGCCACCGCGTCGGCCACGTCGGCGGTCACGTGGAAGGCGCCGGTGCCGGCTGGCCAGTAGGCCGAGCACTCCTCGCCGGCGATGGTCCGCCACGGGAACGCCGCGCCCGCCAGGCCGAGCTGCCGGGCCCGCTCCTTGGCCTGCGGCAGGATCGAGTGCCGCCATTTCAGCGCGTCAGCGGCGGCCGACGGCAGCGTAGTAGGTGAGCACCGGCAGCACGTAGCTCTCGGTGTCCCAGAACGCGTGCCCGTCGTAGCCGGGACCGGTCAGGCCCTTGGCCGGGATGGCCCGGCCCTCAGCGCGGGCCCCGGCCTGCAGCACCTGGAAGATGGCGAACCGGACCGCCTGCTGGATCTGCGGGTCCCCGTCGACGTGCACGTCGGCGGACTCCCAGAAGTCGTCCAGGTAATTCGCGCTGCTCGGCCAGCATGCCGTCCCACCCGGTGTGCCGGGCCGCAGCCAGCGCCGCCGCCACCTGGTCGCGCAGCGCCGGCACCGAGCGCTCGGCCGACCAGCCGTAGGCGACCAGCTTGACCAGGCGCAGCGTCGTTCCGGGAGTCAGCTCGGCGATGACGGTGACCCGGGCCGAGTCCTCGTAGTGCTCAGACTCGGTCTCCCACCCCTCGGGTGCGGTGCACAGGTGGTCCATGGCCGCGGCCAGCTGCAGCCCGCTGCGCCGGGTCCGGTGCGCCAGGTAGCCCTGCGTGCCCATGGCCCGGTGCTCCACCGACTCCAGCGGGCGCTCCAGCGCAGCCGCCACCCGCGGGTCCTTGCTCATGACCGGCAGGTCCTCGTTGGCCACCAGCTCGGACTGGACCACGATGCGGGCCGGGCCGTCCAGTACCTCGACCTCGTACTCGATTCCCATGACGGCCCGCTGGACCAGGGACACCATCCGGGTGCTGCGAACCCGGACACCGCGGTGCCCCGGTGAGCGCCACTCCACCTGGCGGTGCAGCAGGCCGGACCGGAAGTTCAGGGTGCGCTCATGGTTCAGCACCCGTCCGTAGCGCAGGTCGAACAGCTCGTCATCGACCAGCAGCCGGATGATCTTGCCGTTGGTCACGTTGACGACGGTCTGGCCGTCCTCCGGATAGCCGTAGCCGGCCTCGGCGTAGGGCAGCGGCCGTGCGCTCGTAGAACCCGTTCAGGTAGGTGCCCGGCAGCCCGTGCGGCTCGCCCTCGTCCAGGTTGCCGCGGACCCCGATGTGCCCGTTGCCCAGCGCGAACACCGACTCGGCCGGGGCCAGCCGGTCCCGGTTCAGGCTCGATCTCGCGGATCGACCAGGCGTCGGTCTCGAATTCCTCGCTGCGGGATCACCCGGTGCCCTCCTGCGTCCTGGCCGGTCGTCGAGCAGCTCGGCCAGATCCTCGACGACCCGGTCAGCCCCGTGCTCGGCCAGCGCGCGGGCCTGCCCGACCCGGTCGACGCCGACCACGAAACCGAAGTTCCCGGCCCGGCCGGCCGCCACCCCGGACAGCGCGTCCTCGAAGACCGCGGCCCTGGATGCCTCGACGCCCAGCTGGCGGGCCGCGTCGAGGAAGGTGTCGGGGGCCGGCTTGCCATGCAGGTGCCGCTCGGCGATCGTGACCCCGTCCACCCGGATCTCGAAGTACTTCTCCAGCCCGGTGACCTGCAGCACCTGGGCGGTGTTGGCGCTGGAGGACACCACCGCGCGGCGCAGGCCAGCCTGCTGGACCGCCTTCAGGTAGCGCACCGACCCGTCGAAGACCGCCACGCCGTCCTCGCGGATCCGGGTCAGCAGCAGCTCGTTCTTGCGGTTCCCGAGCCCGAAGACCGTCTCCGCCGACGGCGGGTCATCGCGGCTGCCCTCGGGGAGGGTGATGCCGCGGGAGGCCAGGAAGTCCCGGACCCCGTCGTCGCGGGGCTTGCCGTCCACGTACTCGTCGTAGTCGCCGTGGATGTCGAACTCGGTGAACGCGCTGCCGTCGGCCGCGGCTCGCCGGCGGAGGTACTCATCGAACATCTGCTTCCAGGCCGCAGCGTGCACCGCTGCGGTCTGCGTCAGCACACCGTCAAGATCGAACAGACAGGCCTGGATACCATCCGGGAGACCGAGCACGTCTCTTTGTACCACCCGGCCCTGAACATAAACGCTGCCCCATATGAACAACGCCGCCCGGTCACGCGGTGCCCGGGCCGGTCAGCGGCGCAGGATCATCGACTCCAGCACCTGCTCGGCCCCGGCCCGCAGGATCGCGGCGGCGGCTCCGCCGTCCTCGCCGGCCGCCTGCCGCAGCAGC
Source organism: uncultured Actinomycetota bacterium (assembly GCA_963780555.1). GTDB lineage: Bacteria > Actinomycetota > Actinomycetes > Streptosporangiales > Streptosporangiaceae > DASUBV01. Next base: position 5,160,445 of record CAWACD010000002.1, read on the forward strand.
GCCTGCTGGAACAGCCCGTCAAACACCGCATAGGCGACACCGGGCGACACCGCCGGGGGCGCCTCGGCCAGCTCAGCGAACCGGGCGACCACGCGCCAGATCATCTGCTCCAGGCTCTGGTCGATCTCCAGCACGTCGCCGCGGAACGAGGCATCGAACAGGCTCTGGTTCCGCAGGTCGTACCAGAGTCGGTGCATCGGCGCGTCCTGCACCAGGGTGGCGGCCAGCGCCGCCCCGAAGCCGCGCTGCAGCTCGGCGGCCGAGCCCGCGGTCGCGACCACGTGGTCGTAGCGGGTGACGCACTCCGCCTTGCACTGCCGGACGCAGAAAGTGATCAGGTCGACCTTGTCGCTGAAGTAGTAGTGCAGCACGCCGTGCGAGAAGGCCGAGTTCTGCGCGATGTCGCGCAGGCTGGTGCGGGCGTAGCCGAGCTCGGCGAGCGTCTGCAGGGCAGCCTCGGCCAGCTGGGCACGGCGCTCGGCGAACTTGTCGACCTGCCGCCGCGCTATCCGCTCCCGGCTCCGCTGCGCTACCTCAGACACCTTCCGGTCTTCCTGTTCTCCGCCTGTGACGGCCCGCCGCCCGGCGGCCAGCCCGAGTGTAACCCGGTCGCCGCGCGCGGCGGCGATGCCGGTCTTGACGCCTGACCAAACTTATCTGGCCAATTGTCAGAGAAAATCTTGACACTTGTCAAAGCGCGGCAGCAGGCTGTGCCCTACCTGCCTGCGCAGCGGCGCCGCCTCCGGCGCCCGGCGCGGGGCGGCATGAGGTCACCGGCAGCGACGAAGGGGCGGGCCCGATGAGCGTGTATGACCTGGCGGGGCGCAAGGCACTGGTAACCGGCGGGGCGCGCGGGCTCGGCGCGGGCATGGCGCAGGCGCTGGCCGCCGCGGGCGCGGCGGTCGCCATCGGCGACATCCGCGAGGACCTGGGCAAGGACACCGCCGAGGCGCTGCGGCAGTCGGGCGCCAGCGCCCATTTCGTCGCCCTGGACGTGACCGACGACGCCAGCTGGGAAACGGCGACGGCCGAGGTCGTGGCCGAGCTGGGCGGCCTGGACATCGTGGTGAACAACGCCGGCGTGGAGATCTCGGGCCTGCTCGCGGACATCGACGCCGCCGATGTCCGGCGGATGCTGGAGGTCAACGTGCTGGGCACGGCGCTGGGCATCAAGCACGCCTTCCGGGCCATGCGTCCCGGCGGGTCCGCGGGCAGCGGCGGTGCGATCGTCAACATCGCGTCGGTGGCGGCCACGATCGCCTTCCCCGGCATCGCCGGGTACTCCGCGACGAAGTCCGGCGTCGACCGGCTCACCCGGGTGGCGGCCATGGAATCCGGGAAGCTCGGCTACGGCGTCCGGGTGAACTGCGTCTACCCCGGCCTGGTGCCGACCGAGATGGGCAATCAGCTCGCCATGGACATGGTGACGCTCGGGCTGTGGCCCAGCGTGGAGGCCGCCGTCGGCGATGTCATCGGGCTAACGCCGCTGGGCCGCCTCGGCGAGGTGCCGGACATGGCCGACGCGGTGGTGTTCCTGGCCTCGGACGGCGCGCGGTTCATCACCGGCGCGGGCCTGCCGGTCGACGGCGGCATGGGGACGTAGCCGGCCGCACCTCTCGAACTCCCAGCGAAAGGCACCTTCCATGAGCACAGACAAGCCCGTCGTCGTCTACGGCGCCTCCGGCTACACCGGCCAGCTGATCTGCGAGTATCTGCGCGAGTTCGGCGTCCCGTTCATCGCCGCGGGCCGGGACAAGGCCCGCATCCAGCAAGCCCTGGACCGGGTGCCCGGCATCGAGACGGTGCCGCACGAGGTGGTGGAGGTAGAGCACGCGGCGGGGCCGCTGACCGAGCTGCTGCGCGGCGCCCGGGTGGTGTGCAACACCGTGGGCCCGTTCGCCCAGCTGGGTCCCGAGATGGTGGAGGCGAGCCTGGCGGCCGGCTGCCACTACCTGGACACCACCGGCGAGCAGGACTGGCTGATCCACTGTGACGAGACCTACGGCCAGCAGATGGCCGACCGCGGCCTGCTGCTCGCGCCCGGCGTCGCGCAGATGTACACCACCGGCGAGATCGCGGCCTGCATCTGCCTGGAGACGCCGGGCCTGGACACCCTCGACATCGAGGTCTTCTGGAAGGGCCTGCCGACGATCGCCTCGACCCGCACGATCCTGGTCAACGCGGCCCTGGCCAATGCGTACTACCTCGAGCAGAACCAGTACGTTCAGTGGCCAGCCGACGGCGGGCTCTACGACGTGGTGGTGCCGGGGCAGCATGAGACCGGGCTGGCGCTGCCCTGGGGCGGCACCTCGCACCCGGTGTGGTTCCGCCGCGACCCGCGGGTGGCCAACGTCCGGGCCCTCGGCGGGGTCTTCAACCGCGCGCTGATGCAGGGCGTCCCGCAGATCGTGGCGGCCGCGCTGGAGCAGATCAAGGACCTGGACGACGACGCGAAGGTCGCCGCGCTGTCCGAGCAGGCAGCCGCGGTGATGAACCAGATGCCGCCGCGGGAGAACCCGCGGGTCAACACCTCGCTGGACTCGGTGTACGCCTCCGGCCCGCTCGGCCGGGCGCACTGCGTGCTGCACGGCAACTGCAACTACAAGCAGACCGGGCTGCTGCAGGCGCACTGCGCCTACTCGCTGCTCCAGCAGCCGCCCCGGCGGGCCGGCTTCGCATCCGGCTGCCAGGCGTTCGGGCACCGTGAGCTGCTGGGCGTGCTGCGCAGCTTCGGGCTCGTCATGCAGCCGATCCTGACCGTGCACAGCTGACGCGGGGCGGGGAGCTGCCGTGCGGCTGACCGACTACCTCGATAAGGGCGTCTCCCTGGGGGCGGGGGCGCCGTGCCTGACCATGGCGGGCCGCACCCGCAGCTACAGCGAGGTCCAGCAGGCGTCCTGGAAGATCGCCGGGGCCCTGGACCGGTCCGGGGTCCGGCCCGGCGACAAGGTCGCGATCCTGTCCGCCAATGACCCGGCCGCCTTCGCCTGCGTCTTCGGGATCGCCCGGGCCGGCGCGGTCTGGTGCCCGGTCAACCCGCGCAGCGAGGCCGCCGAGAACCGCGACCTGCTGGATCTGGTCGACTGCACCTGCCTCATCTTCCAGCGCGCTTTCGGGCCGCTGGTCGCGCAGATCGCTCCCGACCTGCCCCGGCTGACGACGCTGGTCTGCCTGGACGGCGACATTCCGGGCGCCGTGTCGTTCGGGACCTGGCTGGACGGGCTCGACAGCGCGCCGTTCGAGGCCGGGCCTGCCGGTGACACGGCGATGATCGCCGGGACCGGCGGCACCACCGGGCGGCCCAAGGGGGTCGTGCTGACCGGCGGCAACCTGGAGGCCATGGCCGCGCTGACCCTGATGAGCTACCCGTTCGAGGGCCGGCCGGTGTACCTCGCGCTGGCCCCGCTCACGCATGCGGCGGGCGTGCTGTGCTTCCCGGTCATGGCCCTCGGCGGCGAGATCGTGGTGATGCCGGAACCCGACCTGGGCCAGTTCCTGACCCTGATCGGCACCCACCGGGTCACCCATGCCTTCCTGCCGCCCACGCTCATCTACATGCTGCTGGATCATCCCGGCCTGGCCGCGGCCGACCTGACGTCGCTGCAGTGCCTGTGGTACGGCGCGGCGCCGATGTCGGCCGCCCGGCTGGAGCAGGCCATCACCAGGATCGGCCCGGTGCTGGGCCAGCTGTTCGGCCAGACCGAGGCCCCGATGATGATCTCCACCATGGCGCCGCGGGAGCATTTCCACTCCGACGGCTCGCTGGCCCGGGAGCGACTGTCCTCAGCGGGGCGTCCCTCGCCGCTGGTGACCGTGGGGATCATGGACGCCGACGGCCGCCTGCTGCCGCCCGGCGAGCGGGGCGAGATCGTCGTGCGCGGCTCGCTGGTGATGGCCGGCTACTACCAGAACCCGGCGGCGACCGCGGAGGCGACCCGCAACGGCTGGCACCGCACCGGGGACATCGGCTACCTCGACGGCGACAACTACCTGTTCATCGTCGACCGCGCCAAGGACATGATCATCACCGGCGGGTTCAACGTGTACTCGGCGGAGGTGGAGCAGGCACTCCTGGAGCACCCGGCCGTGCAGGACTGCGCGGTGGTCGGCCTGCCCGACGACAAGTGGGGGGAACGGGTAACGGCGGTGGTGCAGCCGCACCGGGGCCAGCAGCTGGCCCCGGACGACCTGCGCGCCTTTGCCCGCGAGCGGCTGGGCGGCGTGAAATCGCCCAAGCAGGTGGAGATCTGGCCGGACCTGCCCCGCTCGCGCGTCGGCAAAGTGCTGAAGAAGGAGGTCAGGTCCCGGCTGCTGGACCAGGTCCGGCAGCAGGCAGCAGAGCCACCGCCTGGCTGAGGCCCGGCTGGTCCTGTGGCATGCTGGCCGCGCAATGGACGAAACGACTAGCGCCGTCACGATCGTCGGGATCGGCGAGGACGGCTGGGACGGCCTGGGCCAGGGCGCCCGGGACGCGCTGCGCAAGGCCGCGGTTATCGCGGGCAGCCCGCGCCAGCTGGCGCTGCTGCCCGAACTCGGCGTCCGGTGCGAGCCGCTGCCCGCGCCGCTGCTGGCGCACCTGGACGACCTGGTGCGCGACAACCCCGGGCTGTGCCTGCTGGCCAGCGGGGACCCCATGCTGCACGGGATCGGCGCCACGCTGGCCCGCCGGCTCGGCCCGGCCCGGCTGACGGTGTTCCCGGCCGCCTCCAGTGTCGCGCTCGCCTGCGCCCGGCTGGGCTGGCCCGAGCAGGAAGTGGATGTCGTCACCCTGGTGGCGCAGCCGCCGGAGGCGGCCCTGGCCGCGATGCGCCCCGGCGCCCGCGTGGTGCTGCTGTGCCGCGACGGCGCCACCCCGGCCGCGGTGGCGCGGCTGCTGACCGCCCGTGGCTGGGGGGACAGCGAGCTGACGGTGCTGGAGCGGCTGGGCGGCCCGGCGGAACGGGTCCTGGGCCCGGTCCTGGCCCGCGACCTGGGCGCGAGCGGTCAGCGGAGGACCGGCGGTGACCCGCCAGATGCAGCAGCCGGTGGCAGCGGAGGCCGGCCATTCGCCGACCTGTGCGTGCTAGCGGTGCGGCCGCAGGCCAGCGCGGGATCACCAGCGACCGGCGCCCTGGCCTCCGGGAGGCTGCCCGGACTGCCGGACGCCGCGTTCGAGACCGACGGCCAGATCACCCGGCGGGAACTACGAGTCCTGGCCCTGGCCGCGCTGCGGCCCGGCCCCGGCGAGCGACTGTGGGATGTCGGGGCCGGCAGCGGGAGCATCGGCATCGAGTGGCTGCGCGCCGAGCCGCTGGCGCAGGCCACCGCCATCGAGGCGCGGGCCGACCGGTGCGAGCGGGCCGGCCGCAACGCCGCCGCCCTCGGCGTACCCGGCCTGGACCTGATCTGCGGCCGCGCTCCGGCGGCGCTAGCCGGCCCTGCCGGCCCCGGACGCGGTCTTCATCGGCGGCGGCCTCACCGCCGACGGCGTGCTGGAGGCCTGCTGGCAGGCCCTGCGGCCGGGCGGGCGGCTGGTGGCGCACGCGGTCACCGTGGAGTCGGAGGCCGTGCTGCACCGCTGGCAGCGGGCCTGCGGCGGCACTCTCGTCCGCTCCGCGCTCAGCTACGCTGAGCCGCTGGGCGGCTTCACCACCTGGCGGCCGGCGCTGCCGGTGATCCAGTGGCAGGTGAGCCGCGGATGACGGTGCACTTCGTGGGCGCCGGCCCGGGCGCGGCCGACCTGCTGACCGTCCGGGCGCAGCGGCTGATCGCCGCCGCGACAGTGATCTTGTACGCCGGCAGCCTGGTGCCGCCCGAGGTGCTCGCCGGGACCCGGCCGGACGCCCGCCTGGTGGACACCGCCGAGCTGGACCTGGCCGCCATCATCGCCGAGCTGGTCGCGGCCGACCAGGCCGGGCACGATGTCGTCCGCCTGCACAGCGGTGATCCGGCCATCTTCAGCGCGGTCGCCGAGCAGGCCCGGCAGCTCGACGCGGCCGGCGTCGACTGGGAGGTCGTGCCGGGCGTGCCGGCGTTCGCCGCCGCTGCCGCCGCGCTCCGGCAGGAGCTCACCCTGCCGGGAGTCGGGCAGACGGTGGTGCTGACCCGCACCGCCGCCCGGGCCACGCCGATGCCGCCCGGCGAGGAACTGGCCGCGCTCGGCGCGACGGGCTGCACCCTGGTGCTGCACCTGGCCGTGCAGAACATCGGCCAGGTGGCTGCGGACCTGCTGCCGCACTACGGCGCCGACTGCCCGGCCGCGGTGGTCGCGCGGGCCAGCTGGCCCGACGAGGTGGTGCTGCGCTGCACGGTGGGCGACCTGGCGGACCAGGTCCGCGCGCACGGCATCCGCCGGACTGCGATCATCGTGGTCGGCCGCGTCCTGGCCGACGCCGCATTCCGCGACAGCCACCTGTACTCGGCCGGCAGCGCACCGGGACCAGCTCCATCGCCGCAGCCAGCAGCGGCAGAAGGGCCGACGTCATGAGGAAGATCTCGGTAGTCGGCATCGGGTCGGGTGACCCCGAGCAGATCACCGTCCAGGCCATCAACGACGCTGAACACCGTCGACGTGATCTTCATGATGGACAAGGGCGAGCAGCAAGCGGGAGCTCACCGACCTGCGCCGGCAGATCTGCGACCGATACATCAGCGGCTCGGACTACCGGATCGTGACGGCCACGGACCCGGAACGGGACCGGCGCGCGGCCGCCTACCGGCCGCGGTGGACGGACTGGCGCGGCCAGGCGCGGCGGAGATCTACGAGCGGCTGATCACCGACGAGCTGGGCGAGCAGGGGCACGGCGCGTTCCTGGCGTGGGGCGACCCGCGATCTACGACAGCACGGTGCACGTGCTGGACGAGGTGCTGGACCGCGGCGCGGTCGGGTTCGACCTGCAGGTTATCCCCGGCATCAGCAGCATCCAGGCGCTGGCCGCCCGGCACCGGGTCAGCCTGACCCGGACCGGCCGCCCGGTGCACCTGACGACCGGGCGGCTGCTGCCGGCGGGCTTCCCCGACAACGCCGATGACGTCGTGGTCATGCTCGACGCCCGGTGCGCGTTCACCGGGGTGGACCCGGACGGGTGAGATCTACTGGGGCGCCTACGTGGGCAGCGCCGGACGAGATCCTGATCTCCGGGCCGCCGCAGGAGGTCGGGCCGAAGATCGTGGCCGCGCGGGAGGCGGCCCGCGCCGAGCACGGCTGGATCATGGACAGCTACCTGCTGCGCCGCCCGGCCTCCCCGTGACCGGCCCCTCCCCCGCCGGCCAGCTCCCGGACGCACCGGACGCAGCTCCTGGCGACAGCGCGGGGACCGCCGCCACGGTACTGATCCTGGGCGGGACCGGCGAGGCCCGCGAGCTGGCTGGCCTGCTGCGTGGCCAGCCGGGGCTGGCCGTCGTGTCGTCGCTGGCCGGCCGGGTTCGCCGACCCGCGCTGCCGGAGGGCGAGGTCCGCATCGGCGGCTTCGGCGGGGTGACCGGCCTGGCGGCCTGGCTGCTGACCACCAGGTCATGCCGTGGTGGACGCGACCCACCCGTTCGCCGAGACGATCAGCGCGAACGCGGTGGCAGCGTGCGCGAGGACCGGCACGCCGCTGCTGAGGCTGGTCCGCGAGCCGTGGACGGCGCGGCCGGGCGACCGGTGGCACGAGGTCAGCTCGCTGCCCGAGGCGGCCGCCTGCTGGCGTCGCTGGGCCGGCGCGCGTTCCTGACCACCGGACGGCAGGGGCTGGCGGCCTTCGCGGGCCTGGACGAGCTGTGGTTCCTGATCCGCTGCGTGGACCCGCCGGCCGGCCCGCTGCCGGCCGGCACCAGGTCGTCCTGGCGCGCGGCCCGTACGACGCCGCGGCCGAGCAGGAGCTGATGCGCGAGCACGAGTCGACGTGCTGGTCAGCAAGAACAGCGGCGGCGCGCTGACCGCGGGCAAGCTCGCGGCCGCCCGCGAGCTGGGCATCTCCGTCGTCATGGTCAGCCGTCCGCCGCTGGCCGACGTACCGCGCTGTCCGACAGCGACGGCCGCTGCGAGCTGGGTAGCCCGGCAGCCCGGATCGGCGCCGGGCTGAGCCGGGCGGTTAATTCCGGGGCTGTGGCCGGGCGGCGCCAGCGGGGGATACCGCCGGGTGGGCCCGCTCCGTTATGAATCAATCTTGTCGCGGGCGCAACCAAACGGGCCGTGGCCGGCCTTCTAGGTGATGTGACACGCCCCCGGACCGGACCATGCCCGTGCTGAGCGGCAGCCGCGACGCGGAGTTCACCGAGTACGTCGAGGCGCGGCTGCCTGCGCTGCGGCGGCTGGCGATGCTGCTGTGCCAGGACTGGCAGCGGGCCGACGACGTGGTCCAGGCGACGATCACCAAGCTGTATGTGCACTGGAGCCGGGCCCGGGCGGCGGACAACATCGACGCCTACGTCCGGACGATCCTGGCCCGCGAGTTCCTGCACGAGCAGCGGTCGGGATGGATGCGCCGGGTGAGCCTGCCGGGCGTGGTGCCCGATTCGCCGGCGGCCGCCGCTGATCACGACGCGGTGCTGGACCTGCGCACGGCGATGGCATCGCTGGCACCGCGGCAGCGGGCCGCGGTGGTGCTGCGGTTCTACTGCGACCTGAACGTGGACCAGTCCGCCCGGGTGCTGGGCTGCTCGCCGGGGACGGTGAAGAGCCAGACGTCCCGGGCGCTGGACGCGCTGCGCCGGGCCCTGCGTCCCGATCTGGCGGGCCGCAGCGCCACCGAAGCGGACCCTCAGGCAACCGGGCGGCAGAGTTTCGGGGAGGTGGCTGAGCATGGATGAGCCGGGGGTGCGCGCGATGCTGGACAAGCTAGCCGCCGGGGACCCGCCGCCGTCGCGGGTCAGTGTCGAGCAGGCCCGGCGCCGGGGCCGGGCGCGGCTGCGCTGGCGCCGGGCTGGCCTGGCCGGCGCCCCGGTCCTGGCGGCCGCCACTGTGACCGCGATCGTCATGATGATGTCCGCGGGGGCGGCCAGTATCGGCGTTCCGGCGGCTGGTGCGTCGCGGCCGGCCACCGCGTCGCCGCCGGCCAGTGTCTCCGCCTCCCCCGCGCCGCTGTCCGCCGCGCCGCGGGACTTTGACCCGCTGGCCCGGTATGTGTACTGGGGCTGGCTGCCCGCAGGCCAGCAGCTGGTCTCGGGTCAGACCAGCCGCAGCGAGATGTACCTGACTGCCGGGCCGAAGCCCGGCAGCGCGGCCTGGGCGCTGACGGTCTACGCCGGCGGCCGGTGCCATCGCGGCGGGCACACCCTGACGTGCGCCAACGGCGGGATCCAGCTCAGCGAGCGGCTGAGCCCGGGACCGCTGGTCAACGGACGGCGCGCGTTCTGGGGCCGCGGGTACCTGGCCTGGCAGTACGCGCGCGGCGGCTGGGCCTGGCTGGAGCCGGCGATTGTGCACCAGCACCGGGACCGCGCCGACGCGCCGCGGGTAGCCAGCACCGTCCGGTTCGGCACGGCCACGGCACCCAGCCTGTGGTGGGCGGCGCAGCTCACGAGCCTGCCTGGCCGCTGGCAGGTCGACAGCACGGAGTTCACGCCGCAGTCGGGAAAGGCGCTGGCCCGCCAGTTCTACCTGACGGTGGCCGGGCACCGCGCCGACGCGCCGGGGCTCACGGTGGACCCCGCGGCCGGGAACTCCTCGTGCTCCCGCTACCCCGATGGCCAGTCGGTCCGCGAGGTCATCAGCGGGTACCACGTCACGATCAATCACATCCGGCCGGTCCGCGGCGATCCGCCCACTCAGCAGGTCTGCGCGGCGCACGCCGATGGCCTGTCCGTATTCATCTCCGAATATGACGCCCGCCCGCTGGTCGGCGTGGTGAGCCTGTTCCGCCACCACCTCCGGCTGCTCGGCACCGACCCGGCGAACTGGGTCACCGCCCCGGTCGGCTAGGCCACGGGCAGGATGCCCGACGGCGAAGCGCGGGCCGGGCCGCCCCGGAAGGGCAGCCCGGCCCGCGCTTGGTCACCGGGTAAGGCGGCGGCAGGGGACGCCCGCCCTGCCGCCGCCCGTCTTCATGGGTGCTACTCGACGTGCCAGACCTCTCCCGGGTGCGCAGCGCACGTCGCGACTCGCAGCTGAGTCCCGGTCACCGGATCGTCGCCGGGGTCAGCCAGGCACTTGCCGGAGGCGGAGCTGACCAGCGTCCCGGCCACGCTCAGCTGCCACTGCTGGGCGGCGGACTGGCTGCAGGCCGACCAGCTGACGGCACCGCTGCTGACGGCCAGGCACCTGCCGCCGACCCGCACGGTTCCGTCCGGACTGATCTGCCAGGCCTGGGCCGCGGTGTTCCCGCAGTACCAGACCTGCAGGTGGCCGGTCGTCCCGGCGCCGCTGTCGGCGCATTCTCCGGTGATGGCGGAGACCACCGGGCCGGGCGGCGCGGCCCAGCGCTGGGTGGCGGCGGCGGTGCAGGCCTGCAGCTGGCCGGCGGCCCCGGCGGTGGCCCGGGCGACCCCCAGGCACCGGTCGGCGGACATGCTGACCAGCTCGCCGCGAGACCCGATCTGCCACTGCTGCGCGGCGGCCGGGCCGCACGAGGCCAGCTGGACCGCGGTGCCCGAGATCGTCAGGCACCTGCCCTGCGCCTGGACCGATCCGTCCGGGCGCATGCTCCAGGCCTGCGACGCCGCGCCGGTGCAGGCGCCGAGCTTCGCCGGGTCACCAGTGCCGGCGCTGGCCAGGCACAGCTTGCCGCCGTTGAGCCGGACCGCGCGGGCCCAGGCCGGCCGCCTGCGCGGGCGCGACGTACCAGGTGAGCGCCTGCGAGCTGGCCCGGCCGGCGTTGTCGGTGACGGTGACCGTCGAGCGGACGCTGCCCGGCGCGGTCAGCCGCCCCGAGATCGCCCCGGTTGCTGAGCCGATCGTCAGGCCAGGCCGGCAGTCCGGTGGCTGAGTAGGTCAGCTTCCGGCCGTGCACGGCGTCGGTCGCCTGCAGCTGGGTCGCGACGGGCTGGCCCGGGTCGCCGGCCTGCGGGCCGGGATCGGTGATAGCGACGGGCCCGACGACGGTGAAGCCGAAGGTGGTGAAGCCGCTACCGCCATTGCCGTCACTGGCGGTCACCGTCACCGTGCTCGTGCCGGGCGTCGACGGGGTACCGGAAATCGTGCCGGTGGCCGGATCGATGGACAGGCCGGCCGGCAGGCCAGTCGCGCTGAAGGTCAGCGTCTGCCCGGGCTCGCTGGCAATGGCCTGGATCGGCAGGCTCAGCTGCACGTCCTGGGTTCCGGTCTGGTCGCCGGGACTCACCACGGTGATGAGGTCGCCGGACGGCTGGCCGAACGCAGCTATGCCGTCCGGCGTGCCCAGGCCGGTCGGGCCGTCATATCCCGGCCCCGCGCTGCACAGGTAGGCAGGCGTGCAGGTGCCGTTCTGGCCGCTGGTCACATCGTTCAGGCCGGCGGGATGGGCGTAGAGGTAGCTGGCCGGGTAGGAGCCGGCCGCCGGGTCGCCTGCCAGGGCGTAGACGCCCGCGATGATCGGCGCGGACACGCTGGTGCCGCCGGCCTGCAGCCAGCCGCCCTCGTCATAGGTGTCGTAGACGGCAACCCCGGTGCTCGGGTCGGCGACCGCGGACACGTCGCCGACAGTGCGGTTCGCGCACCCGGTGTCCTGCTGCCAGGACGGCTTGGGCTCGTCAGCAGAGCAGCCGGAGCCAGTGCCGCTCCAGACCGTCTCGGTCCAGCCGCGGGTACTGGACGCCGGGCTGAGCGACGTCCCGCCCACCGCAACCACATGCGGGGAGTCGGCCGGGAAGTTCACCTGATAGCCCTGATCGCCGGCGGATGCGGTGACAACCACGCCCGGATGGTTGTAGTAGGAGGCATCGTCGGCGGTCTCGCCCGAGTACTCGGTCGCCGCATAGCTGTTGGAGACGAACCTGGCGCCCATCGCGACCGCGGTGTTCACGGCGGGCCCGAGGTCAGTGACGTCGGTCGAGTTCGCCTCGACCAGCAGGATGTGACAGTTCGGGCAGACCGCCGACACCATGTCCAGGTCCAGCGACTCCTCAGTTGCCCAGCCGGTCGACCCGGACGGGGCCGGCAGCGGGCTGGCCTGCCCGTTCTGGTTCACCTTCTGGAAGCAGCCAGCCGCCGTCGTGCACGGCGGCAGCCCCCAGTCGCTGCGGTAAGTGGCCAGGTCGGACTCGGCGGCCGGGTCGTCATACGAGTCCACGACGGCCACCGTCTCGCCGGTGCCGGCTGAAGATGATGACGGCAGCAGGTAAGCGCTCTGCAGGCTGGCTGGCCCGTAGCCGACCCCGGAAGGAGCCTGATCCGGCTTCAGGCTCGACTGGGCCAGCGGCCGCGGGCTGGCGGGGACCAGCACCAGGCAGCGCGCCTGGCCCGGCCCGGTCACCGTCCCGCACGCGCGCCGGTAGCCGGACGCGGCGTGCGCGTGCGTGGTGGCACCGGCCGCGCTGGCGGCGGTCGCCGCGGCCGGGCCCGCGCTCAGGCCGACCAGCCCCAGGGCGATAGTGGTGATGAGAGTTCCCGCGCGACGGCTCAGCCTTGCGCGCATCGTTCCTCCTGCGGTTTTAGTGTTCTGCGGCCCGCTATCCGCGGGACGACGGCGCGCTGCCTCATCCATGGCTGCAGCCGTTGTGCAGGATGTAGGGGTCATCGGCGAAGCCAGCGGTGCCCGACGCGGGGATCTGCTGCCCCGCGGCGGCCCACACATTGCTGGCGCTGCTCGCCGACAAAGCCCGTATTCCGTCGGGCACCGGGGTCTGCGGGGTGGCGACGACGCTCCACGTGCGGCCGTCCCAGTGCTCGAGCAGGTACTGCCCGGCCTCCTGCTGCCCGGCCCTGATTCCGTAGTACGTCCCGCCTGCCCAGGCGTTCGACGGGCTGATCACCGTGACGGCGCGGAGCCCGCTGACCGAGCCCCCCGGCGCTGCCGGTGCGGCTACCTCCGACCAGGCCTGGCCGTTCCAGTGCTCGGTGAGCGGGAGGTAGGTGCCGGCGCTGTCGTCGTACTTCTTGCCGACCGCCCAGAGGTCGTCAGCGGAGGTACCGGAAACGGCGTCAAGCTCGGCCGCGCTGGCCTGGACGGGGGCGCTGACCTCCGACCACGCGTGGCCATCCCAGTGCAGGGTGACCGCGGTGCTGGCGGTGCTGGCGGTGCCGAGAGTCGCGCCCACCGCCCAGACGTCGGTGGCCGATACGGCGGTCAGGCCCAGCAGGTCGATCTGATCGGGGTCGGGGATGCTGACAACGCTCCAGGTGGTTCCGTTCCAGTGCTCGGTGAATGACCCGACGGGCACCACATTGCCGCCGATGATCTCGGCGAATTCCCCGGCCAGCCAGGCATCATCCGGCGCGACAGCGGACACGGCCAGCGGCAGCACCTCGGTGACCAGCCCGAGTCCGCTGTTCTGGTACGTCGACGGCGGAGACAGCACCGGCGTGAGCGCCCAGCGCGATCCGTTCCAGTGCGCCGCCATCGCCAGGCCGCTGGCGTATCCGGCGACCCAGCCGTCGGCCGGGCGATCGAAGGAGATGGCGGTCAGGACGGTCGAGTCCAGAGCGCCGCCCGGCACGACCGGGGTGGGCGACGGTATCCGCGACCAGCGGGTGCCGTCCCAGTGCTCGATATTCGAAACCCATCCGAAACTCGAGGCAGGCCCGGAACCGTCCTCGGCCTGGAAGGTCCCGGCGGTCCACACGTCGTCGGGGGCGAGGGCGGCCACGCCGCCGTCAGTCGCCGTCGTCGTGGGGAACAGCACCGCCTGATTCAGGCTGGGATAGGCCTGCCGCGCCGTGGCCGACCAGCCGTTCACGCAGGAACTGCCGCCGCTGTCGCTGACTCCGGTGAAGTCCGGAGTGCCGAGGCCGGTTGGCATGTCATAGCCCGGCCCGGCTGTGCACTGATAGGACGGGCTGCAGGTGCCGTTCAGGCCGGAGGTGACATCAAACAAGTTGCCGCGGTGGCTGTAGAAGTAGGAGCCGCCGGGCGCCTTCGGGTCACCCAGCAGGCCGTACACCGCCGCGACAACGGGCGAGCTGACGCTCGTCCCGCCGACCAGGAGCCAGCCGTAGTTCTGATAGCTGTCATAGACGGCTACCGGGGTCTCGATGCTGGCGACCGCGGCGACGTCATTGTCGCTGCGGTGGGCGCACTGGTCATGCTGCCAGGCAGGCTTGGGGATGACGGCCGAGCAGCCCGAGCCGGTGCCCGGCCAGGCGGTCTCGGTCCAGCCGCGGCTGGAGTTGCCCGGCCACAGGTTCGTGCCGCCCACCGACGTCACGTTGGCGGAGGCCGCCGGGAAGCTGACGCCGTAGCTGCCGTCCCCGGCGGCGGCGGTCACCTGCACGCCGGGCTGGTCGTAGAAGGGCTCCAGGCTGAGCTCGCCGGCGAACTCGGGCCCGCCGTAGCTGTTGGAGATCTCGGCGGCACCCAGCCTGGCCGCCATGGCCACCGTGGCGGCCAGGTCGTCGTCCTGGTTGTCGTTCGCCTCGGCCAGCATGATGTGGCACTGCGGGCAGATCGCCGACACCATGTCGAGGTCCAGCGACTCCTCGACGGCCCAGCCGGAGTCCGGAGACGGCAGCGGGCTGGCCTGACCGTCCTGGTTGACCTTGCGGAAGCAGCCGTTGGCGGTCGTGCACGGCGGCAGGCCGTACTGAGAGCGGTAGGCGGCCAGGTCGGACTCGGCGCTGGGGTCATCGAAGGCATCGACCAGGGCCACCGTCTGGCCGGCACCGCGGGACTTCGCCGCCGCGGCGAGCTCGTAGGCGGACTGCAGCTGCGCCGGCCCGTAGCCGAGCGGCAGCGCCGAGGCGCCCGGGCGAGCGGTCAGCGGCTTGCCGCTGGCGCTGGTGCGGACCAGCGCCAGGCACTCCTCCTGGCCAGCGGCCGGCGCGCGATCGCAGGCTTGCCGGGCATGGACCGGCGGGCTGCCGCCGGTCCCGGCCGCCGCGGCCTGGCCGGGCAGCGCGCCGGCCGCCGGAGCACTGGCCACGGCGAGCGCCAGGGCCGGGAGCACGGCCGCCACGATGGTCATGAGGCGTCTGGGCACGACGTCACCCTCCTTGCTTGCTGGTGGCATGCGCGGCAGCGGCACCGGTCAGTGCGTACGCGCGGATGATGGTCTGGTCCAGGGCATCGCCGGCGGCGTCGGCCAGGTGCACCCTGACCGAGGCGAAGCCGGCGGCGGACGGATCCGGATCCTGGATGGTGACCTTGAACGTGCCGCCGCCGATGGCGGTTACTGACGAGGCCGGGGCCCAGGTCTTGCCGTCGTCGAAGGACACCCGGGCCGTGGCGTGGTCCACCGCCGGGCCCGCGTCGCCCTTCTCGTGATAGCCGGTCACCGTGAACGTCTCGGTCCCTGGCGCGGTCACCTGACCGGTGGCGTTCGCCCCGAAGTCATAGCTGGCGAACACCAGCGGCAGGTACGAGCACGGGCCGCTGACGTCCGGGGTGCACAGCTCGTAGGACGGCAGCTTGTCCGGCTGCGCCGGCCGGGCGGAGGTGAACGTCCAGACGCTGTCCTGACTGGCCCCGAGCGCGGTCCAGGTGGCCGGGTCGCTGGTTGTCCAGTCGATCTTGTAGGTGGCCTGGCCCCGCAGCATCGGGAACACCTGGCCGGACTGGTCCGCGAGCTGAGTCAAGACGCCGTTGCGGTAGAACTTCAGCTCGTTATCCGGGACCCCGTACGTTTCGCCGCCGCTGAGGAGGCTGGCCCCGAAGCCGACCCAGGACTCGGAATGCTGGGGGTTGTCGTCCCCGGACGGGATCGGGTTGAACGACATGACGTCGCCCTGCCGGCACACCGGGCAGACATACGACCAGGTCGGCTTGATGATCCCGCTCGCCGACTGGCTGGCCGCCGCAATCCCGGTGTCCTGCCATTCCGGAGCCGGGACCGAGGGCCGGCGCCCCAGGTCACGCTGGTCTTCTCGCCCGGCCGGAACGTCTGGTAGGGCGCGTAGATGTTGGGCGCCCCGGCACCGGATCCCGTCCATGGCTCGTACGCCAGGTCCCAGGTCGTGCTGGCCGGCGACCCGCCGATGTAGTCCGTCTGAGTGCCCGGCACCGGGAACGGGCCGAGGGCGGTCGACGAGAGCCCGAAGGCCAGCAGCGACCAGGGGTGGAAGGGCGTCGCCGAGATCGTCGCCCCCGCGCCGGAGACAGAGCTATCGAAGTTCTCCTGCACGGTGGCCAGGTCGCTCGCGGAAACGGTGTGCGACAGCGTGGCCGGCACCCCGCGGGTACTGGCGTAGTCCAGGCTGTAGACGTACGGGGCGTCCACGCCCTCCAGCCCGGTGCCCGGTGGCACCAGCTCCCAGGAGTCCGCGAAGCTCAGCGAGCCGGTGGCCGGCGCGGGCGCGGGCGTGGCATACACACGCAGCGGCGGCAGGATGCTCGTCACCCCGGGGCCGTAGCCGAAGAAGACAGCCGACAGCCCGGCGCCATCGGCGGAGGTCCTGGTGTAGCTGACGGCAGCCTGCTGCGTCACCGCGGCCCTCGGCACCGCGACCGTGACCGGCTTGGCCTGCCGGGCGTCGAGCGTCAGCGAGGTGTCATGCGACACCGTAACCGCGGGCACGGAAACCAGGGCAATGCTGTCCGGGAAGGTGGGCAGCCCGTAGGCGTAGATGGTCGCCTCGATGCCATAGCGCCCGGCCGGCAGGCTGACCTGCAGCGGCGCGTCCGGCGTTACGGCGGTAATGCTGTAGTAGCTCGCCAGGTGGTCGAGGTTCTGGATGCTGATCAGCGCGAAGCCCGGCTTCCCGGTCCGGTCGAGCGGCTGGAGGCTGAGGCTGTAGAGCCGTGTCCCCGCCGGCGCCGACGATGCCGACAGCGGGGCAGCCGGCAGCACCGCCATGGCGCTCGCGCCCGGCCCCGCCTGGCTGGCCTGCGGATGCTCCAGCGGTGCCAGCGAGATCTTCTTGACCTGGGCAAGCGCACCGGATGCTGCCGGGCTCGCGGCGGTCGCGCCCGGCGCGGCGTGCAGCGAGTCCTGAACCGCGAGACCGAACTGAGCCGCGCTGCTCGCGGCGATCGACCCGGTGGTGCGCAGGCCGCTGCCCGGTGTGCTGATGCCGGGGATCGCCGGGTGCGTCCGGTGCTGCCAGGTGATCGACACCGGCAGCGCCTTCAGGCTCGCGTAGCCGGCTCGCTCCAGGTAGGAGAGGTCGAAGAGCCGGGGATCCAGCTGTGCCCCGAGGTAGGGCAGCGCATAGGCCGGAACGGCATACGTGTCGCCGCCGACCTGGAACGACTCCACCGGGGCCGCGGCCTGCACGAGGGCAGGAGTGGCGGCCGGATGCCCGGCAGCGGCCCCGCCCGGCGGCCCGCCGGTCCCCGGACCAGGCCGGGTCACCTGGACCGCCGACCGGCCGCCCGGCGCGGGCACCAGTCGCACCTGCTGCCCGGTCGCCAGCGTCACCGGCGCCGGCCCCGGCTGGCTCACCGCTGCGGCCGGAAGGGCCTGCGATCGCGCCGTCAGCCGGGCTGGCTGCGGGCCGGGGCGTGCCATGGCGAGCGCCGATCCGGCCAGTGCCGCAGCAAGGACGGCTGCGGCCAGCACGCGGCCTGGCCTGGACCGGGGTGAGCCGCGCAGGAGCACCCGCGCCGTGACATGCCGGAGCTGGCTAGCCTGCCGGCGGATTCTCGATGCGTGCATGAGAGGGCCTTTCTGCGTGGCAGCGCACCGCCGGGAGCCGGCGCGCAGGCGTACCTAAAGGGGCTGGTACTCGTCGTCGGCGGGCTCTGGTGGCGGGACATCGCGGGATGCGGCGTCTGCGGAGTCGGGGCCCGGGCCGGCGGGCGGCTGCGGGGCCGGGGCAGGCTCCGGGGGATGCGAACGGCTCCGCTCAGCGGCTGGGTCCGCGGGCTGTCGCGGCGGGCCGGGCTTAGTCAAGGGGCGTTCTCCCAGGCGTGGGCGTCGTGGTGCACGCACCATGCTGAATCCGGCCACGCGGGCCAGCTATTGGGCAGATGCCCCAATAAACTCCGGCCCGGCGGCCGGCTGGCCGGCCGAACCGTTCGGGGACGACGCAGCGCTAGCTGGCCGGGGAGTCCGCCGCTTCCGGGACGCTCGGGGACACCATGCCGGTCTCTACTGCCCGGACCGCCAGGGCCGTGCGGGTGCTGACTCCGAGCTTGCGCATCGCCGATTCCAGGTGGCGGGCGACCGTCTTGGGCGACAGGAACAGCTGCTCGGCGATCGCGGCGTTGGTTCCGCCGCTGACCAGCAGGCGAGCCACGTCGAGTTCCCGCGGCGACAGCTGATCACCGTAGCCCGGCCCGCCGACGGCCGCTTACCCGCGCCGCCGTTGCGGCGCACCATCTCGCTCACCCGCTGCGCGTCGCCCCGGGCGCCTAGTGCCGTGAACTGCTGGGCGACCTGCCGGGCGAGGGTCACGCTGGCCTCCGCCCGGCCCGCCCGCAGCAGGCAGTCAGCCCGGCGCTCGCGAGCCAGCAGCGCGTCGTAGGGCCGGGGTATCGCCAGGCAGCTCTCGGCCGCCCGGCCGAACAGCGCCGCCGCCCGCAGCTGGTCGTCGCTGGTCTCGGCCAGCAGGGCCCGGCACAGTGCCAGCCCGGCCCGGGCGGACGGGATATCACGGCCGCGCAGTCCGCGGCCGAAGGCTGCGATCAGCCCGGTCGCCTCGGCCAGCGGCCCGCCGCGGTCAGGGCCGCGACCCTGGCTGGTCCCAGCTCCGCCGCCCACAGCCAGATCCCCTTGCCCGCGACAACGGCCATCGGCTCGTCGGTGACCTGCAGCGCATCAGCGACTCGCCCATCGCGCAGCGCCAGCCATGCCAGCGCCGTAGCGGGCCGCATCACGTAGGCGGTCTCACCGCGGCGCTTCCACTCCCGCAGCACGAGCCGGAACCGCTCGGCGGCCTGACCGGCATGGCCAGTCGCCGCCTCCAGCAGGCCCGCCACGAGAACGGCCTCCAGCCGGACCGGCACCCCGTCATGGCCATCGGCCAGCGGGCGCGCCCGCTCGGCCAGGCCATCCCAGTTACCGGCCGCCCAGTCCAGGTGCGTCTGATTAGCCCTGATCAGGGTGCTGTAACGCGCGTACTGGTGGTCCTCAGCCATCTCCAGGGCGATGCCCAGTCGCATCCGGGCCTCGTCGTAGCGGCCCCACATGATGGCGAGATCGCCTGCGTTCAGCTGGCCGATGACGATGTTGCGCTGCTGGCTGACGTCTGCCCCGTCGGCCGGGATCCGGGCCGCCTCGGCCCAGCCTTCTTCCTCGCCGAGCATCAGCAGCGCCGTCATCCGGTCCACCTGGATGCGCAGCCGGTCCCGCGGCTCGAGTGACTCAGCCAGGGCGGCCGCCCGCCGCAGCCAGCGGGTGTACACCCTGGCCGGGGAGCCGGTGTCATGCGCCCAGCCCAGCATGGTCATCGCCCGGGCAGCGGTGACCGGATCATCGGCGAGAAACGGGATCGCCCGCTGCACCTCGGCGCGGGCGCCCTCATAGTTCTCGGTCATCTGCATGATGCGGCCGACCTGGAACCGCACCATCCCCTCCTCGCCCGCGGTCATCGTTCCGGCGGACATGGCGCCGCGCAGCGCGGACACCAGGTCCTCCGCATAGCGGACGGGGTTAGCCATGGTCGCGAACGCCAGCTTGTCCAGCAGCCGGGCAGCCCCCCGGCCGGACAGCCCGGCGTGGCCGATCAGGTCGCAGAGCAAGACAGCAGCCGTCGCCTCATCCCCGGCGGCGATCGCCCGCTCGGCCGACTCCTCGCCGTAGCGGCGCCACTTGGCGATCTCGCCCGCTTCCCGGAAATGCCGCGCTAGCTCCGCCACCGGCCGGGGCGACAGCTCCTCCAGGACGTGCGCGGCCGCCAGGTGCAGCAGCCGCCGCTCGGTACCCGGGATGGTGTCGTACACGGCGCGCGCGGCCAGCGCGTGCCGGAACGACACCAGCTGCCGGTCATCCTGGCTCAGCAGACCGGAGCGCAGAGCCGCCGCCAGGCCCGCGGCGGCCCGGCCCGCAGGCATGCCACTCACCGTGGCCAGGATGTCCGGGCGCGCGGGCTCGGCGAGGATCGCCGCGGCTCGCAGCAGCGCCTGCGCTGGTGCGCCTAGCCGCCCGGCACGCTCCAGCACCGAGTCACGGATGGTCGGCGGGACCTCAATGTCGGCCAGGCGGCGCCGTATCCATTCCCCCTCGCGGCGGACCAGGTCGTCGCGCTCGCCCATCATCCGGACCGATTCCTCGACCGCCAGCGGGACGCCCTCGGTGTGGTCGTGCACGAACTGCGCGAACTCCGCCGACACCGCCTGGCCCGCCAGCATGGACGACACCAGCTCGGCCGTTTCGGTCACGTCCAGCGGCTGCAGTTCCAGCCGCAGGCCGCCGGGCCGGGCCCGCACCGCGGCGGGGCAGGGCAGCAGCTGCGCCAGCCCGGAGCCGGCCCGCATCTCCTCGGCACGGCTGGTCACCAGCAGGCTGATCTGCCGCCGGGATGCGAGATGACGCAGGAATTCGCTCGTGGCCTCGTCCGCCAGGTGCACATCCTCGATCACGAGCAGGCGCAGTCCCGCGCGGTCCAGCAGCTCGGTCAGCGCCAGGAAGACCCGGTGCCGCGCGGCGGCCGCGTCCTCAGCGGGCTCCGGCAGCGGCGGCAGGTCCGCCGCCCACTCCGGGAACAGCGGTCGCAGCGCGCCGGCCAGCGGGCTCAGCCGCAGCGCCGCCACATCGTAGATCCGCTGCCGGAGGGCGTCCGCGACCGGGCCGAGGGTGTGCGGCTGCCGGAACGGCGGACAACCCACCACCAGCGCCGGCTGCCGCGCTCCGGCCAGGAGTTCCTGGACCAGCCGAGTCTTCCCGATCCCCGCCTCGCCCTCGATCGCGATGACGGCGGGCGGCCCGGCCAGGGACCGCTCCAGCACCGCCAGCTCGCGGGCGCGGCCCACGAACGCGGGTGCGCCGACCGCCGGCGGCGAGGGCAGCGGGCCACGCTTGGCGGCCGGGCGGCGCTGCAACCCGAGGTCTCCCGTCCGTAAAAACTGCCAGCGCCTGTCATTCTGGAGCATTTCGCCCTATTCGTCACGGGATATATAGCGCGCTGCGCTCTCCGGCGCACCGAACGGGCCGGCGGCGGCCGGGGACGCCCCTCCCCGGCCGCCAGCCTGGTGAACTACTCGACGTGCCAGGCCTCGCCCGGATGAGTGGTACAGGCGGCGAGCCGCAGCCGGGTCCCGGTCACCGGGCTGTCACCGGGATCGTCCAGGCACTTGCCGGAGGCCGGGCTGACCAGCGTGCCGGTCGCCGTGAGCTGCCATTGCTGGCTGCCTGCCGGGCCGCAGGAAGCGAGGCCGACCGTGGCACCGGTCACGCTCAGGCACTTGCCGCCGACTCGCACCGTGCCGTCCGGGCTGACCGTCCACGCCTGCGCGGCGGTGTCACCGCAGTACCAGACCTGCTGATGGCCGGTGGTCCCCGCGCCGCTGTCGGCGCACAGACCGGTGACCGCAGAGACCAGGGGCCCGGCCGGGGCGGCCCAGCGCTGGCTAGCGCCGCCGGTACAGGACTGCACGGCGACCGGCTTGCCGCTGGCGGCGCTGGGCGCGCCCAGGCACTTGCCGGAGCTGACCAGCTCGGCATGCGAGCCGATCTCCCACTGCTGCGCGGCCGTGCCGGTGCACGACGAGACCTGCGCGCTGGCGCCGGCCACGCTCAGGCACTTGCCCTGCGCCCGGACGGAACCGTCCGGCTGCACCGTCCAGGTCTGTGCGGCTGCGCCTCCGCAGGCCGCTAGCTTCACCGGGCTGCCGCTTCCGGCGCTGGCCAGGCACAGCTGGCCGCCATTAAGCCTGACCGCGCCCGCCCGGCCGGCCGCCGGGGCCGGGGCGACGTACCAGACCACTGACTGGGTAGCGGTCCGGCCCGCGCCGTCCCGCACCGTGATGGCCGGGTGGAAGTACCCGCTGGCGGTGAGCCGGCCCGTGATCAGGCCCGTCGACGAACTCACCGTCAGGCCGGCGGGCAGGCCGGCTGCTGAGTAGCCCAGTGTCCGCCCGCTCACCGAGTCGGCCGCCGCGACCTGCGCCCGGACTGGCTGGCCCAGGTAGCCCGCCTGCGGGCCGGGGCCGGTGATGGCGACCGGGCTGACCACGCTCAGCGTGAACGTCGCGAAGCCGATCGCGCCGGTGCTGTCCTTCGCCGTCACTGTCACCGGGCCGCTGCCCACGGTGGCCGGGGTCCCCGAGATCACGCCGGTGGCCGGATCGATGGACAGGCCCGCCGGCAGCCCGGTCGCGCTGAAGGTCAGGGTCTGCCCGGCCGCGGAGTCGTTGGCCTGGATGGGCAAGCTGAGTTTCTCGTCCTGGGTTCCGGTCTGATCCCCCGGGTTCACGACGGTGACGATGTCGCCTGCCGGCTGGCCGAAGGCGGCGATGCCATCCGGCGTGCCCAGCCCCGTGGGCCCGTCATAGCCGGGCCCCGCGGTGCACAGGTAGGCCGGGCTGCACGAACCGTTGGTGCCGCTGGTCACGTCGTTCAGGCCGGCGGCGTGCGCGTACAGGTAGCTCGCCGGGTACGACCCGGTGGCCGGGTCTCCCACCAGCGCGTAGATGCTGGCGATGATAGGCGAGGCCACGCTGGTGCCACCGACCTGCAGCCAGCCGCGCTGGTCATAGCTGTCGTAGACGGCGACGCCGGTGTTCGGGTCGGCCACGGCGGACACATCGGTGCTGGTCCGGCTGGAGCAGCCGGAGTCGGTCTGCCAGGACGGCTTGGACTCTTGCGACGAGCAGCCGGAGCCGGTGTCGGACCAGGCGGTCTCGGTCCAGCCGCGCGGATCAGACGCCGGGCTGAGCGACGTCCCGCCGACCGAGACTACGGTCGGCGAGGCGGCGGGGAATTCCACGCCGTACCCGGCGTCGCCGGCCGAAGCGGTGACGGCCACCCCCGGATGGTTGTAGTACGACGCGGAATCGGCGGTCTCGCCGGCGTACTCGGCGGCGCCGTAGCTGTTGGAGACGAACTTCGCGCCCATCTTCACCGCCGTGTTCACGCCCGTGCCCAGATCTGAGACCTCGGCCGAGTCTGCCTCGACGAACAGGATGTGGCAGTTCGGGCAGATCGCGGACACCATGTCGAGGTCCAGCGACTCCTCGGTGGCCCAGCCGGTGCTGCCGGAGGCGGGCGGCAGCGGGCTGGCCTGGCCGTTCTCATTCACCTTGGCAAAGCAGCCGTCCGCCGACGTGCACGGCGGCAGCCCCCAGTCGCTGCGATAGGCAGCCAGATCCGACTCGGCATCCGGGTCGTCGTAGGCATCGACAATCGCGACCGTCTCGCCGGTGCCCGCCGACGACGACGGCAGCAGGTAGGCGCTCTGCAGGCTGGCCTGCCCGTAGCCGACGCCGGCGGGCGCCTGGCCGGGCTTCAGGCTCGCCTGCAAGCGCTGCCGTACGTCGGTGCGCACGAGCACCAGGCAGGCCGCCTGGCCGCGGCCGGCCGGGGCGTCGCAGGCGCGGTGGTAATCGGGGCTGGCGCCGGGGCGGGTGGCCGCGGCCGGCCCGGTGCCGGCGGCGGCCGTCCCCGCCGCCGGGCCCGCTGCCGTCAGGCCGAGCAGCCCCAGCGCGGCGATGATGACAAGCGTTCCCGCACGGCGGCACAAGCGTGCGCGCATCGGTCCTCCTGCGGTCGGTGAGCTGATCTGTCTCGTGCCGCGCGCCGGCGGGCGGCCAGCCGCCTCACCCATTGCTGCAGCCGTAGTGCAGGTTGTAGGGATCCACGGCGTCTACGGCGGTGGGCAGGAACTGCTCGCCGGCCACCCAGATGTTGCTGGCGCTGCTCGCCGAGATGGCGGCCAGCCCGGCCGGCTGAGGATTCTGCGGGGTGCCGACGATGGTCCACGTGCGGCCATCCCAGTGCTCGAGCAGGTCGATGTACTCGGACTGGCCAGCCCTGGTTCCGTTGTACCGGCCCACTGCCCAGGCGTCAGACGCGGAGATGGCCGCGACGCCAAACAGCTCGTTATGGCCTTCGGTCATGTCCGGCTGCGGTGTCGGCACGACCGACCAGGCGCTGCCGTTCCAGTGCTCGGCCATCGGGACATACATGCCGGCCTCGTATTGCGTGCCGACGGCCCACAGGTCGTCCGCGGATGAGCCGGACACGGCGTTGAAGTACGCGGCCGGGCTGCTGCTCACCGGCGCGCGTTCCAGCGACCACGCATGGCCATCCCAGTGCAGGGCGGCCGGGATCTGATCCCCGGAGCTGTCGGACGTGCTGCCCGCCGCCCAGACGTCGCTGGCCGAGATCGCGGACAGGCTCGTCAGGTCGAGATCCTGGAGATCCGGGATGCTCACCAGGCTCCAGGTGCTGCCATTCCAGCGCTCCAGGAACGATCCGCCCGAGCTGAGATTTCCGGCCAGCCAGGCGTCATCCGGGGAGACCGCGGCCACGGACGACGCCGACGCCAGCGCCGCTGCCGTCTGCCCGGCGCTCACCTGGTAGGTAGCCACCGGGTCCAGCACCGGGCTGAGCGACCAGCGCGATCCATCCCAGTGCGCGGCCAGCGGCGTGCCGTTGCTCGTGCCGGCGAACCAGCCATCGGATGCGCGGTCGAACGAGATGGCGGCGGGCTGGGTGGTGTCGAGCGCACCGCCCGGCAGGACCGGAGTGGGCGAGGGCGTTCGCGACCAGCTCTTCCCGGTCCAGTGCTCGATATTCGACACCAGCCCTCGGGTGAAGGCCGGACCGGTGTAGTCCGAATCCTCGTAGAAGCCGGCCGTCCAGGCGTTGCTGGCGGACAAGGCAGCGACGCTGCTGTTTTCGGCCAGGCTCGACTGGGCCAGGACCTGGGCCAGGCTGGGGAACGCCTGCCGGGGAGTGGCCGACCAGCCGTTCACGCACGACCCGCCGGCGCTGTCGCGCGCGCCGGTGAAGTCCGGGGTGCCGAGCCCGGTCGGGCCGTCATAGCCGGGGCCGGCCGTGCACAGGTAGGCCGTGCTGCACGCGCCGTTCTCGCCCGAGGTGACGTCGAACAGGTTGCCGCGGTGGGAGTAGAAGTAGGAGCCGCCCGCCGCCTTCGGGTCGCCCAGCAGCGCGTACACGGCCGCGATGATGGGCGAGGCAACGCTGGTGCCGCCCGTGTTGATCCAGCCCTGATCCTCATAGCTGTCATAGACGGCTACGGGTGTCCCCGGGTCGGCGACCGCCGCGACGTCGTTGTCGCTGCGGTGGGTGCACCCGTCGTGCTGCCAGCTGGGCTTGGGGATGACGGCGGAGCAGCCCGAGCCGGTACCTGGCCACACCTCCTCATTCCAGCCGCGGCTGTGCGTGCTGTCCGGCCACAAGCTGGTGCCGCCCACGGCGGTCACGTAGGCGGAGGCCGCCGGGTACCCGACCCCGTAGCCGGCGTCGCCGGCGGCGGCGGTCACCTGGACGCCGGGCTGGTCGTAGAAGGGCTCCAGCGCAGTCTCGCCGGGGTTCTCGGGCTCGCCGTAGCTGTTGGAGATCTCGGTCGCGCCGAGCCTGGCGGCGGTGGCGACGGTGGCGGCCAGGTCGAAGTCCTGGTTGTCGTTCGCCTCGGCCAGGATGATGTGGCAGTTCGGGCAGATCGCCGAGACCATGTCCAGGTCCAGCGATTCCTCCACCGCCCAGCCCGCGTCCGGGGCCGGCAGCGGCGCGGCGGCGCCGTCCTGGTTGACCTTGCGGAAGCAGCCGTTCGCTGTGGTGCACGCCGGCAATCCGTACAGGGCACGGTAAGCAGCCAGGTCACTGTCGGCGCTCGGGTCGTCGTAGGCATCCACCAGGGCCACCGTCTGGCCGGCTCCGCGGGACTTGGAGGCGGCGGCCAGCTCATAGGCGGCCTGCAGCTGCTGGGGCCCGTACCCGCCGAACGGGCTCGCCGGGTCCGGGCTGGAGGTCAGCGGCTTCCCGTCGGCCGCCGTGCGCACCAGCGCCAGGCACTCAGCCCGCCCGGCGGCCGGCGCGGCGCCGCAGGCCCGCTTGACGTGGACCGCCGCACTCGCGGCGGCACCAGGCGCCGCTGCCTGGCCCGGCTGGGCGCTGGCGGCCGGCCCGCTGGCCGCGGCGAGTGCCGCCGCCAGGAGAACCGCCGCCATGATGGTCACGAGACGTCGGAGCACGACTCCACCTTCCTTACTTGCCGGTGCCGTGCGCGGGGGCAGCGGCGTTCGCTGGCGCGCTGGTCAGTTCGTAGGCGCGGATGATGGTCTGGTCGAGGGTGTCGCCGGCGGCGTCGGCCAGGCGGACCCGGACCGAGGCGAAGTCGCTGGTGGCGGACGGGCCGGGCGGCGTCACGGTGACCTTGAACGTGCCCCCGCCGACCGCGGTCACGGCCGAGGCGGGCGCCCAGGTTGTCCCGTCATCGAAGGACACCTGCACCGACGCGTGATCTACCGCCGGGCCGGTGTCGCCCTGCTCGTGATAGCCGGTCACCGTGAAGGTCTCGGTTCCCGGTCCGCTCAGCTGCCCGGACGCATTCGCGCCGAAGTTGTAGCTGGCGAACACCAGCGGCAGGTAGGAGCAGGCTTGCCCGACGTCCGGGGTGCACGCCTCATACGAGGGCAGCTTGCTGGCGGCGGGCGGCCGGGCGGAGGTGAAGGTCCAGACGCTGTCCTCGCTGGTCGCCAGCTGGCTCCAGGTCGGCGCGGCGGTGCTAGCCCAGTCAATCTTGTAGCTGGCCTTGCCCGGCAGCATCGGGAAGACCTGGCCGGAATACCCGGAGACCTGGGTCAGGACGCCGTTGCGGTAGAACTTCAGGTCGTCCGACGGCTGCCCGGCGGTGTTGCTGAGGAATCCCGAGCCCAGGCCGAGCGAAGACTGCGTGTGCGTCGGGTCAGCATCGCCCGATGCGGCCGCGTTGAACGACATGACGTCGCCCTGCCGGCATACGGGGCACACATAGGAGTAGTCCGGCTGGGGCAGGCCGACAACGGACTGGGTTCCGGGGACCAGCCCTCTGTCCTGCCACTCAGGAGCGGGGACCGACGGGCTGGCGCCCCAGGTCATGCTGACATCCTCGCCGGGCCGGAACGTCCGGAGCGGACCGTAGGTGACCGGCGCGATCTCTCCCGAGGCCGACCACAGGTCAGCCCCCTGCTCCCACAGCGTGGACGCCGATCCGCCGAAGTAGTCCGTCTGCGCGTACGGCACCGGGAACGGGCCGAGGAAGTCCGAGATCAGCCCGAAGGTGAGCGGCGACCAGGAGTGAAATGGGGTGGCCGCGGTCTGCGCCCCGGCGCCGGCGACGGAGGAGTCGAAATTCTCGTGCACCGCGGCCAGGTCGCTCGCGGTGAGCGTGTGCGACAGCGTGGCAGGCACGCCGCGGGTGCTGGCGTAGTCCAGGTTGTAGGTGTACGGGAAGTCCACGCCTTCCAGCCCGGTGCCCGGCGGCTGGAGCTCCCAGGAGTCGGCGAAGCCCAGTGCGCCGGCGCTCGGCGCGGGCGTGGGCTTGGCGTAGATGCGCAACGGCGGCAGGAGGCTAGAGACCGCGGGGCCGAACCCGTAGTCGGCGCCCGACAGCCCCTGGCCGTCGGCCGAGGTCCGGGTGAAGCTGAAGCCCGCCATCTCGGGCGCCGCTTTCCTGGGCACTGTCACGGTCACCGGCTTGGCCTGCCGGGCGTCTACCGTGAGCGAGCTGTCGCCTGACACCGTGAACTCCGGCACGGGGACGAAGGCGATGTTGTCCGTGAAACCGGTCTGCTGCCCGTAGTCGTAGATGACGGCCTCGATGGCATACCGGCCAGCCGGGAGGCTGACCTGCACCGGCCCGGCCGGCGTGCTGGAACTCACGCTGTAGTAGCGCTCGAAATGGTCCAGGTCCTGGATTGCGATCGCGGCGTATCCCGGCTGGCCGCTGCGGTCGAGCGCGTGGATGGTGAGGGTGTAGAGCCTGGTTCCCGCAGGCGCGGACGAGGCCGACAGCGGCACTGCGGGTGCTACCGGCCTTCCCGCCAGCGGGGAGCTGCCGGGCGCGGCCGGCCGGGCCTGCGCGGCGGACGGGGCCTGCGCGGCGGGCCGCAGCGGGGCCAGCGAGATCTTCTTGATCTGGGCGAATGCACCCGCGGCCGGGCAGGCCCGGCCGGAGCGCTCCGGCCAGCGGCCGGCCCGCGCCCGGCCGCGGCGCGCAGGGAGGCCTGGATCGACTGGCCGAACTGCCCGGCTGCCGCCAGCGCGATCGACCCGGTAGTCCGGGTCCCGGACGCCGGCGCCGCGACGCCGGGGATCGCCGCATGGGCCTGATGCTGCCAGGTGATCGACACCGGCAGCGCCTTCAGGCCCGCGTAGCCGGCGCGCTGCAGGTAGGACACGTCGAAGAGCCGGGGATCCAGCCGCGACCCCAGGTACGGCAGTGCGTAGCCGGGTACGGCGTACACATCGCCGCTCACCTGAAAGGTGTCCATCAGGGCGGCCGCCCGCAAGCTGGCGCCGCCCGGCCGCGACGCCGACGGCCCGGCCGGGGCCACTGACACCACCGACCGGCCGCCCGCTGCGGGAGTGAGCCGGACCTGCTGCCCGGTCGCCAGCGTTATGGGGCTGCGGCCGGGCTGACTCGTGACCGCGGCCGGCACGGCGCGCGCCGGGGCGGGGGCCGGCGGCCGGGCCGGGCGCCCGCCGGACGACGCCATGGCCAGGGCCGACCCGGTCAGCGTGGCGGTGAAGGTGGCGGCCGCCAGCACGCTGGCGTACCGGAACCGGCGCGACCCCCGCGGGAGCAGGCGGGCCGCGGCGTGGCTGGCCGGGAAAATCAGCCGGCGAATTCGCGTGAGGTGCATGGGCCGGAAGCCTTTCTGCCGGAAAGCGCGCCAGCCAGCGGCCGGCCGCCCGGGTACTTAGAGGGGCTGGTACTCGCCGTCGCCCGGTTCAGCGGGCGGGTCGTCGTCGCTCGGATCGGGGGACCGGTCACCGTGGCCGGGCTCAGGCGAGGCGGGGTCAGCCCGCGGACGTCCGGCAGGACCGGGACGGCCGCCGTCGCCGGCCGGATCTGCGGCAGGCCCGGGCTGGGCGGGGGTGTGCACGATGCGCTCTCCCAGACGTTGGCGTCGTGGTGCCTCGCTTCATGCTGCGTGCGGCCGCCGGTCCCGCCGATGGGCGGAATGACCCAATAAATAGGCCAGATGACCCAATAAATTCACGACTAGCTGGCGGCCGCGCCTCCGGAACCGGGCGTGATCAGGCCCAGTTCCACGGCCCGGACGGCCAGCGCGGTACGAGAGCCGACGCCGAGCTTGCGCTTGGCGGACTCCAGGTGCCGGGCGACGGTCTTCGGGGACAGGTACAGCCGCTCGGCGATCTCGGAATTGGTCCCGCCGCCCGCCAGCAGCCGGGTCACGTCGAGCTCCCGCGGCGAAAGCTGATCACCGTAGCCCGGCCGCCCGGCCCACGGCCGCTTCACCAGCGTGCCGTACGGGCGCAGGCGCTCAGCCACGCGCTGGGCGTCGGCGGTCGCGCCGAGGCTGGCCAGCTGCTGCGCGGTCCGCCGCCAGATGGTCAGGCCCGCGTCGGCCCGGCCGGCCTGCAGCAGGCAGGCGGCCTGCCGTTCGCGGGCCAGCAGCGCGTCGTAGGGCCGGGGCATGGCCAGGTAGGACTCGGCGGCCCGGCCGAACAGGGTGGCGGCGCGCAGCTGCTCGCTGCTGGCCTCAGCGAGGAGCGCCTGGCACAGAGTCAGCCCGGCGCTGGCAGCCGGGATATTCCGCCCGGCCAGCCCGCGCCCGAAAGCCTCCGTCAGCTCCGCGCCCTCAGCCGCCCGGCCAGCCGCGGTCAGGGCCGCGACCCGGGGCGGGGCTACCTCAGCGGCCCAGAACCATATTCCCTTGCCCGCCACGATCGCGATCGGCTCATCGGTCACCCGCAGCACCTCGGCGAACTGGCCGCTGGCCAGCGCCAGCCGGGCCAGCGCGGCCGCCGGCGTCATCGAGTAGACCGTCTCACCGCGTCGTCTGCGCTCCGCCAGCACCTCCGCGAACCGGTCCTGCGCCGGGCCGGGGCTTCCGGTCGCGACCTCCAGCAGGCCGGTCACCAGCAGCGCCTCCGGCCGGCCGGGTCGGCCCTCCGGGCTCTCGAGGAGCGGCCGGACCCGGTCGGCCAGCCCGCTCCAGTTGCCGCAGGCCCAGTCGAGGTGAGCCTGGTTCATCAGGATCACCTCGCGGTACCGCGCGTAGTCATAGGTCTCGGCGAGCCGCAGCGCCGCGGCCAGCCGGGTCCGGGCCTGGTCGAGGCGGCCCCACAGGATGCCGATGTCGCCGGCGTTCAGCTGGCCGACAGTGACCAGCTGCCGCTCCTGCGGGGTCGCCGGGTCAGCCGAAAACCGGGCCGCCTCGGTCCAGCCCTCTTCCTCACCCAGCATCAGCAGCGCGGTGATCCGGTCCACCTGCATCCGCAGCGCGGCCCCCGGCTCCAGCGACTTCGCCAGCTCGGCGGCCTGAAGCAGCCAGCGCGAGTACACCCGGGCCGGGGAACCGGAGTCATGGGCCCAGCCCAGGATGCTCATGGCCCGCGCCGCGCGGGCCGGGTCGCCGGACAGCAGCGGGATCGCCCGCTCCAGCTCGGCCCTGGTCCCCTCGAAGTTATCCATCAGCCGCAGGATGCGCCCGATCTGGAACCGGATAGCTCCTTCCTCGCTGGCCGTCATGGTCCGCGCGGCGAGCGCCCCGCGCAGGACCGCCAGCAGGTCTTCCTGATAGCGAGCCGGGCTGGGCAGCGACGCGAAGCCCAGCCGGTCCAGCAGCGAGATGGCTGCCCCGTCGGGCTGCGTGCTATTGCTGATCAGATCGCAGATCAGCACCGCGGCGGTTGCCTCATCACCCGCGGCCAGCGCGAGCTCAGCCGACTGCTCTGCGTACCGGCGCCACCGGGATATCACGCCTGCCTCCCGGAAATGCCGGGCCAGCTGGGCCAGCGGCGGGGGCGACACCTCCTCCAGGACCTGCCCGGCCCGCCGGTGCAGGATCCGCCGCTGCTCCGCCGGAATGATGTCGTAGATGGCGCGCTGCGCCAGCACATGCCGGAACGACGCCTGGCCTCGGTCATCCTCGACCAGCAGCCCCGATCCGGCGGCCGCCGTCAGGCCGGCCCGCGCCGAGGCAGGCGCCAGCTGGCAGACGGCTGCGAGGACCGCCGCGCTGGCCGGCTGGGCGACGGTCGCCGCGGCCTGGAGCACGAGCTGGGCGGCGGCGCTGAGCCGACGGGCGCGCTCCAGGACCGAGTCACGGATCGTGGGCGGGACATCGATATCCGCCAGCCGGCGGCGGACCCACTCGCCGCTGCGCCGCGTCAGGTCATCACGCTCGCTCATCATCCGCACGGATTCCTCGACCGCCAGCGGAACGCCCTCGGTCCGGTCATGCACGAACTGCGCGAACTCTCCCGACACCGGCTGGCCCGCCAGCATGGACGACAGCAGCTCCGCCGTGCCTGCCACATCAAGCGGACCCAGCGCCAGCCGCAGCCCGCCCGGCGCGCTCGCCAGCGCGGAGATCAGCTGCCGCGCCGGGGAGGCCACGGTGGTGTCCTCGGGTCGGCAGGTCATCACCAGCGCGGTCTGTCGCGGCCGCCGCGCGGCCAGGTACAGCAAGAACTCCCCGGTGACCTCGTCCGCCCATTGCACGTCCTCGGCGACCAGCAGCCGCAGCCCAGCACGGTCGAGCAGTTCAGTGAGCGCGCGGAAGACCCGGTCCCGGGCGGCCAGCGCGTCCTCAGCGGGCTCGGGCTCGGGCGGCAGGTCCGCCGCCCACTCGGGGAACAGCGGCCGCAGGACCCCGGCGAGCGCGCTCGGCTGCAGCGCGGCCACGTTGTAGATCCGCTGCCGCAGCGCGTCCGCCACCGGGCCGAGCGTGTGCGGCTGCTGGAACGGCGGGCAGGTCACCACCAGCGCCGGATGCGCGGCCGCAGCCGGGGACGTCAGCAGCTCGCGGACCAGCCGGCTCTTGCCGATGCCCGCCTCGCCCTCCACCAGGACCACGCCGGGCGAGGCGTCCAGCGCCCGCTGCAGATCAGCCAGTTCCCGCGCGCGGCCCACGAAAGCGGGCGAGCTCACCGCCAGCGCAGATGGCTGGCCGCGCTCGGCGGCCGGGCGGCGGTTCAACCAGCGGACTCCAGTCGTTAATGGCTAGTAGTCGACATTCTGGAGTACATTGCGCCATTCGTCACGGGCCTTTTCCGCCTGTCAGGAGGCCGCGCTGGTCAGGGCCGCACGGTCCCCCGGCCTCCAGGGCGGGCCGAGGCGGCACTGGCCGCCGCCCCGTCCTCGCCGTAATGGCGCGGGGTGTACACGACCGGGCCGCCGGGCCGGTGGTGCACCCGGGTCTGGCTGGACCCGACGATGACCAGCGTGGACATGTCCACGTCGGCCGGATCGAGCTTGGCCAGGCAGGTCACGGTCACCCGCTCGCCATCCCGGCCGACACCGCGGCCGAGCACGACCGGGGTGTCCGGGTCGCGGTAGCGCAGCAGCAGGTCGCGCACGGCGGCCAGCTGCCAGCGTGCGGCCCCGCGAGGCCGGGTTATAGAAGGCCATCGCCAGGTCAGCGGCAGCGGCTTTCTCAATCCGGCCGGTGATGGTCTCCCATGGCTTGAGCCGGTCCGACAGGCTGATCACGCAGTAGTCGTGGCCGAGCGGCGCGCCGGCCCGGGCGGCCACGGCCTGGGCGGCGGTCACGCCGGGCAGCACATCGACCGGGACGCCGGGCCAGCGGTCCGGCTCGGCAGCCACCTGCTCGATGACGGCCGAGGCCATGGCGAACACGCCGGGATCGCCGGAGGAGATGACCGCGACCTGCCCGCCAGCGGCAGCCAGGTCCAGGGCGAGGGCGGCCCGCCGGGCCTCGACGGTGTTGCCGGAGGCGTGCCGGCGCTGGCCCGGCCCGCTCGGGTAGGCGCGCCAGGTACGGCCGGTAGCCCACCAGGTCGGTGGCGCCGGCGACGGCGGCCTCAGCCTCGGGCGTGAGCCAGCGGGGGTCACCGGGACCCAGGCCGACGACGATGACACGGCCGGCACTCGCGGCGACCCGTCCGCCGCTATCTGCCAGGCCGGCGTCTTGCGTCAGGCCAGCGGCGGGCACCACGGCGGCGCCGGCCTCGTGCGTCGTGCCGGCGGCCCGGACGGCGACGGCCGGCCCGTCGGCGACTCGGCTGGCGGCCTGGCCGGAGCGCTGGCCGCGGCCGGGAACCAGGGCCAGCGACATGTACGGGACGCTGGCCGGGTCGACGTCGGCCAGCGCCTCGACGCGCTGCGCGCTGGTGCCGGCCCGCTCCACGTAGCGGGCCCGGTGCAGCAGGCCCGTGTCGGCCAGGGCGGCCCGCACCCGGTCGAAGGTACGGCCGAGCTTGAGCACCGCGACTGCGTCAGCTCGGGCCAGCCGGGCGCGCAGCTCGTCGTCGGCCAGGGTGCCGGGCAGCACGGTCAGCGTCTCGTCGTGCTGGACCAGCGGAACGCCCGACGGCGGCCGCGGCCGCCGAGACCGAGGAGATGCCCGGCACCACCGTGGCACTGAACCGGCCGCTCAGCCGGGTGTGCAGATGCTGGTAGGAGCCGTAGAAGGCGGGGTCGCCCTCGCACAGGACCACGACATCCCGGCCCGCGCTCCAGATGGGCGGCCAGCCGCTCGGTGGCCTCGGCGTAGAAATCGGCCAGCGCCCCCGCGTAACCGCCCGGATGACTGGTGCCCTCGGTGGTGACGGGATAGGTGCAGGATCTCCTCGAGTACTGCCGGCCGCGCAGGTAGGGCGCGGCAGCCGCCCGGGCGATGCTGTTGCCGTGCCGGGCGCAGTGGTAGGCGATCACGTCGGCGGCCGCGATGACCTTCGTGGCCCGGACGGTGAGCAGGTCCGGGTCGCCCGGACCGACCCCGACTCCGGTCAGCTGCCCGAGCAGCGGGCGGCGGTCATTCTGGCTCCGCGGCGAGCGCGTTGACGGCGGCCGAGGCGATGGCCGAGCCGCCGCGGCGGCCGTGCACCACCAGGTACGGCAGCCGGCTGGCGGCCAGGGCGGCCTTGGACTCGGCGGCGCCGATGAAGCCCACCGGCACGCCGATGACCGCGGCCGGGCACGGCGCCCCGGCGGCCACCAGCTCCAGCAGCCGGAACAGGGCCGTCGGCGCGTTCCCGACCGCGACCACCGCGCCGTCCAGGTGCTCGGGCCACAGCTCGACGGCGGCGGCGGACCGGGTGGTTCCCAGCCGCGCGGCCAGCTCGGGGACCCGCGGATCGGACAGGGTGCACACGACCGGGTTGGCGGCGGGCAGCCGGTTGCGGGTGATGCCCGCCGCGACCATGGCCGAGTCGCACAGCACCGTGCCGCCCGCGGCCAGCGCGGCCCGCGCCGGCGCTGCCCGACGCCCGGCGACCAGGCCAGGTCGGCCGGCAGGTCGGTCATCCCGCAGGCGTGGATCATCCGGACGACGACATGCTCCAGGTCGGCCGGGACGGCCGACAGGTCGGCCTCGGCGCGGATCATGGCGAACGACCGGCGGTAGATCTCCGCGCCGTCGCGCTCGTAGGCCGCGGTCACACCGGGCTCGGTGCCGGCCGGAGTCCGGCTGACCGGGCCGCCGCGCGCGGGGCTGGAAGTAGCTGTGCTCTGGGTCATGGCGCCACCAGCATCTCGCAGGGCACCGGCTCGCCCGCGCCGGGGACCAGGTAGCGGCGGGAGTCGGCGGCGATGACCGGCTCGGCGTCCGGAGGCAGGCCGCAGGTCCGGTCGCAGCCGGACCAGTGCGGGCGCGGGTGTCCGGAGACCGGCGCGGCGACGGCCCGCACGTCGGCCAGCGACCGGCTGCAGGCCGCGCCGCTGCACGCCGTGACGTCGGCGAGTTCATGACCAGGCGACGCGATGAGCCCGGTCCCTTCCAGCTCGGTCAGGATCTCGGCCAGGCGGCCCGCCCGCCCGGCATCGACCGCGCTGGCCGGCGCAGGCTGGCTGCCGCAGGCTCGCTGCGGCAGGGCTGGCCGCCGCGGAACTATCCAGCACGTGAGTAGCCGGGACCAGCGCGGCCTCGTCCAGCACCGGCATTTCGAGCGGGATGACGAGCCGGCCGGCAATGCCGATCCTGATGGCCTCACGTCTGGCCGAGCACGCTTGCGGTGAACTCGATCTGGCGGCTGGTCAGGCGGCTCAGGGGGGCGGCGAGCACGACCGTAACGAGCTCTGCTGGCGGGCCTCCGGACGGCCGGGGATCACGGGCCGCAATGCCGAGCGGGAGCCTGGTGTCCGTGCCGCAGGCCGGGGCGCCGAGGCGGCCGCCGATGGCGGCGGCGACCGCCTGGCCGCCATCCCCGAGATCAGCGATGCGGGCGGCGGTGCTGCCCACGCCCGCCGCGACAGCGGCGCGGGCGGCGGTGGCCGCGGTCGTCACGGCCGCCCGGACCCGGACATGAACGCCGGTGCGGCGGCCGGCCACGATGACCTCGACGCCCTCGCCGACCCGGCGCAGCCCGATATCGCAGGCCGCCAGGCCGGACCCGCCGGTCCCGTCATCGAGGGAGAACAGGAACCGGCCGGGCAGCGCCGCCAGGGCCGGATCAGCGAGCAGGACGGCATCGAGGCGGCGGACGAGCAGCCGCAGCGGCGGACGGCCGCCCAGGCCGGCCAGCGGGCTGGCCATGATGTTGCGGGCCCGGTCGTGCGCGACCGAGGGCAGCAGGCCCGCGGCAGCGGCCCGCCGGGCCAGCTCAGCAGCGGCCTCGTCGCGGATCCCGCGCAGCTGCACGTTGCCGCGTGAGGTCAGGTCGAGGTGACCGTCGCCGAGGTCGCGGGCCAGCCGGCCAGCGCCTGCCAGCGCGGGCCGCTCACGTACCCGCCCGGCAGCCGGATCCGGGCGACGCCGCCGTCGCGGGCCGGGTGCAGCGCCAGCAGGCCCGGGCAGGCATCACGAGCCGGCGAGCTCACTCGAACCTCCCGCGGGATCAGGCGACCCGATCGGTTACTGGTAACGGCGGCGAGTCTGGCTCTCCCCCGGGCACGGACGGCCCCGGGCGCTGGTCCGCGCGAGTGCCGTCCCCGGCGCGCGCGGCGCGGCCAGAAGCTGCCCGCCGGCCGCGCAGCACTCGCGGACCAGAGCAGCGCGACCGCGCCGAGGATCACCCCGACCGGGCTCCGCCGTCATGCCCGACCGAGCGTAAGCGGGCGGGCCATACCCGTCAATGCGGCTGCGGCCTGGGCGGATAGGGCAACGGCGAGCACCACCACGGCCCCGGCGCCCTGATCGGCACGAGCCCGCGGCGGCGCGGCGGACGACTTGACTGGCTGGCCCGGCGTAGGCGAGAGTCAGCAGCACACGACAGCCAGCGAGGAAGACCGGTGTGAATCCGGCGCGGTCCCGCCACTGTCACCGGGGAGCAGACCCCGCCATGGTCACGGCCCGGCCGGGCGGGAAGACCGGGGCGCGCGCCGATCCGGGAGCCAGGAGACTCCGGCTGTCGTGACCGACGAACCGGGGCGCGGACCCCGAGGAGGCTGGCGTGGAAGACGACCGTCCCGGCCCGGTGACCGCGAGCGCGGCCGCTGGGCAGCACGAACGCGCGCAGCCAGATCACGCGCAGCCCGGCCACCGCAGCCCCGCACCGGGCAGCCTGACAGCGGGCAGGCCGCGGACGAGCACCTGGGCATGGTGGCGCTGCTGTCCACCTCCGACACCGACCTGCTGGCCGCCCGGGCCAGCGGCGCGCCCTACCGGCTGGCCAACCCGGCCCGGCTGCCCCTCGATGACCTGCCCGACCTGCTGGACGGGACGCGACGTCGTGGTGGTCCGGCTGCTGGGCGGCGAGCAGGCCTGGCGCGAGGGCCTGGCGCAGCTGCGCGCCCAGTCCCGCCCGGTGGTCGTGCTCGGCGGCGAGCTGGCGCCGGACGCCGCCCTGATGGCGCTGTCCACGGTGCCCGCCGGGATCGCGGCCCAGGCCCACGAGTACCTGGCCCACGGCGGCACCGCCAACCTGCTGGAGCTGGCCCGCTTCCTGACCGACACGGTGCTGCTGGGCGGGACCGGCTTCGCGCCGCCGCGCCCGGCCCCGCCCTGGGGCATGCGGCCCTGGGCGCCGCCGCACCGGGACGCCGGAGCCGCGACGCAGGCCCGACCGTGGGCATCGTCTACTACCGGGCGCACGAGCTGGCCGGCAACACGGCCTTCATAGACGCGCTGTGCGCGGCCGTCGCGGCGCGGGGCGCCCGGCCGCTGCCGGTGTGGTGCGCGAGCCTGCGGTCGGCCGACGACGGCCTGCTGGACGTGCTCGGCCAGGCCGACGCGCTGGTCGTCACCGTGCTGGCGGCGGGCGGGGTGACGCCCGGCCCTGTCCCAGGCAGGCGGCGACGACGAGGCGTGGGACGTCGGCGCGATCGCCGGCGCTGGACGTGCCGGTCGCTGCAGGCGCTGTGCCTGACCGCGCCGCGGGCCGCAGTGGGCGGGCACCGCGACCGGGCTGAGCCCGCTGGAC
This sequence comes from uncultured Actinomycetota bacterium, assembly GCA_963780555.1. GTDB lineage: Bacteria > Actinomycetota > Actinomycetes > Streptosporangiales > Streptosporangiaceae > DASUBV01. Next base: position 5,197,816 of record CAWACD010000002.1, read on the forward strand.
GCGGCGACCCAGGTGGCGATCCCGGAGTTCGACGGCCGGCTGATCAGCGTGCCGTTCTCGTTCAAGGAGACCGACAGCCGACGGGCTGTCGCGCTACGTCGCCGACCCCGAGCGGGCCGCCGGGTGGCGGGCACGGCGATGGCGCTGGCCCGGCTCCGGCACGTCCCGCCCGCGCGAGCGCCGGGTCGCGCTGGTGCTGTCGTCCTACCCGACCAAGCACGCCCGGATCGGCAACGCGGTCGGCCTGGACACCCCGGCCAGCGCCGTGGCGCTGCTGCGGGCCATGCGCGAGCGCGGCTACGACATCGGGTCGCTGGCCGGGCCGGAGCGTTCCCCGGCGTCGAGCCGCCGGACGGCGACGCGCTGATCCACGCGGTCATCGCGGCGGGCGGGCAGGACCCGGAGTGGCTGACCGACCAGCAGCTGTCCGACGCCGTGGTGCGGATCCCGGCCGCTCAGTACCGGGACGTGGTTCGCCGAGCTGCCCGGCCGGGCTGCGGGACGGCCGTGACCAAGGCGTGGGGCCCGCCGCCGGGCGAGCTGTACGTGGACCGGTCCCATGACCCCGACGGCGAGATCGTGCTGGCCGCGCTGACCGGCGGGCAACATCGTGCTGCTGGTCCAGCCGCCGCGCGGGTTCGGCGAGAACCCGATCGCCATCTACCACGACCCCGACCTGCCGCCCAGCCACCACTACCTGGCCGCCTACCGGTGGCTGGAGCCGGATTCGGCGCGCACGCCGTGGTCCACCTGGGCAAGCACGGCACGCTGGAGTGGCTGCCGGGCAAGAGCCTGGGCATGTCGGCGGAATGCGCGCCGGACGCGGTGCTGGGCAGCCTGCCGCTGATCTACCCGTTCCTGATCAACGACCCGGGCGAGGGCACGCAGGCCAAGCGCCGCGCGCACGCCACGATCGTCGGCCACCTGGTCCCGCCGATGACCCGGGCCGAGACCTACGGCGACCTGGCCCGGCTGGAGCAGCTGCTGGACGAGCACGCCTCGCATCGCGGCGCTGGACCCGGCCAAGCTGCCCGCGGTGCGGGCGCAGATCTGGACGCTGATCCAGGCCGCCCGGCTCGATCACGACCTCGGGCTGGACGCGCGGCCGCACGACGCCGAGTTCGACGACTTCATCCTGCACGTGGACGGCTGGCTGTGCGAGGTCAAGGACGCGCAGATCCGCGACGGCCTGCACGTGCTCGGCGTCGCCCCGGAGGGCAGGCCCGGGTCGGGCCTGGTGCTGGCCATGCTGCAGGCCGGCAGATCTGGTCGGGCCAGGCCGGCGCGCTGCCGGGGCTGCGCGAGGCGCTCGGGCTGGCCGAGGACGGGCGGCTCCCGGGCGGAGGTAGACCGCGCCGAGGGCTGGCCCGCGCGCCTGGCCGAGGGCATGGAGCAGGCCGGCTGGGCCGCGGACGCCGTTGCGGAGGTCACCCGCGAGGTGCTGACCGAGGCCGCCGCGGCTGACGCCGCCGCCGGGACCGAGAGTGACTTGCCGGCCCGGCCCGGCAGGACGCCGTGGCCGCGGGTGCTGCGGTTCGCGGCCGACCGAGCTGATCCCCCGGCTGGCCGCCACCACCGGCGAGCTCGACGCCGTGCTGCACGCGCTGGACGGCGGGCACGTGCCTGCCGGGCCCAGCGGCTCGCCGCTGCGCGGCCTGGTCAACGTGCTGCCCACCGGCCGCAACTTCTACGCGGTCGACCCAAGGCGGTGCCGTCCCGGCTGGCCTGGGAGACCGGCCAGCAGCTGGCCGAGTCGCTGCTGGCCCGCTACCGCGAGGACACCGGGCAGTGGCCGACCTCGGTCGGGCTGTCGGTGTGGGGCACGGCCGCGATGCGCACGTCCGGCGACGACATCGCCGAGGTGCTGGCCCTGCTCGGGCGTCCGGCCGCGGTGGGATGAGGCCAGCCGCCGGGTGACCGGCCTGGAGGTCATCGGACTGGCCGAGCTCGGCCGGCCGCGGATCGACGTCGTCGTCCGGATCAGCGGCTTCTTCCGCGACGCGTTCCCGCACGTGGTGACGCTGCTGGACGACGCGGTGACGCTGGTCGCCGGCCTGGACGAGGACCCGGCCGACAACCTGGTCCGCGCCGCACGTGCTGGCCGACCTGGAACAGCACGCCGACCTGCGCCGCGCGACCAGCCGGATCTTCGGGTCGCCGCCCGGCGCGTACGGCGCCGGGCCTGCTGGCCCTGATGGACAGCCGGTCCTGGCGTGACGACGGCGACCTGGCCGAGGTATACGCGATGTGGGGCGGGCACGCCTACGGCCGCGGCCTGGACGGCCGGGCCGCCCGGGCCGACATGGAGTCGGCCTACCGGCGGATCGCCGTGGCGGTCAAGAACACCGACACCCGCGAGCACGACATCGCCGACTCCGACGACTACTACCAGTACCACGGCGGCATGGTGGCCACCGTCCGCGCGCTGACCGGCACCGCGCCCGCCGCCTACGTCGGCGACAGCACCCGGCCCGAGCTTCGTCCGGACCCGGAGCCTGACCGAGGAGTCGGCGCGGGTGTTCCGGCTCCCGGGTGATCAACCCGCGGTGGATCGACGCCATGAAGCGGCACGGGTACAAGGGCGCGTTCGAGCTGGCCGCGACCGTGGACTACCTGTTCGGCTGGGATGCCACCACCGGCGTGGTCACCGACTGGATGTACGAGCAGCTGTCCGAGAGCTACGTACTGGACCCCGACACCAGGAAATTCCTCGAAACGAGCAATCCGTGGGCGCTGCGCAACATCGCTGAGCGGTTGCTGGAGGCGGCCGACCGCGGCCTGTGGGCCGAGCCGGCCCCGGATACGCTGAGCCAGCTCCGCGACGCCTATCTCGAGGTCGAGGGGCAGCTGGAGGCGGGAACCGAATGACCGACACCGGACTGGCCGGCGCCGCCGCGCACGACTTCGGCAGCGAGAACGGCGCGGCGGCCGCGGTCGCCGCGGCGGGTCCGCCGCGGTCGCGCGGGCTGCCGTTCGCGGCGGTCGTCGGGCAGGACGAGGCCCGGCTGGCGCTGCTGCTGGGCGCCGTGGACCCGGGCATCGGCGGCGTGCTGCTGACCGGCGAGAAAGGCACCGCCAAGACGACGCTGGTGCGCGGCGCTGGCCGACATCCTGCCCAGCATCTCGGTGGTCACCGGGTGCCGGTTCTCCTGCGACCCGGCCGCGCCTGACCCGGCCTGCCCGGACGGCCCGCACGCGCCCGGCTCCCCCGCCGGGCACCGTCCCGCCCGGCTGGTGGAACTGCCGCTCGGCGCGACCGACGACCGGATCACCGGCAGCCTGGACGTGCCCCGGGTGCTGGCCGGGGCGCCCACCGCCGAGGCGTTCGTGCCCGGCCTGCTGGCCGTGGCCAACCGCGGCGTCCTGTACGTCGACGAGATCAACCTGCTGCCCGACCACCTGGTGGACGTGCTGCTGGACGCCGCCGCGACCGGGGTCACGACGGTCGAGCGGGAGGGCATCTCGCTGCGGCACGCCAGCCAGTTCCTGCTCGTCGGAACGATGAACCCGGAGGAAGGCGAGCTGCGCCCGCAGCTGCTGGACCGGTTCGGGCTGTGCGTGCCCGTGGTGGCCAGCGCGGACCCGCGGCGCCGGGCCGAGGCGGTCCGGGCGCGGCTGAGCCACGACCGGCACCCGGCCGGGAGCCTTTCCGAGCACGGCGCGGCCGGCCAGGAGCTGACCAGCCAGATCGCCGCGTCGCGCGCCCGGTCGGCGGCGGTCGAGCTGGCCGACCCGGAACTGCTGCGGATCACCACGGCCTGCGCCTCGCTCGGGGTGGACGGGCTGCGCGGCGACCTGGTGACGGCCCGCGCGGCCATCGCGCATGCCGCCTGGGCGGACCGGCCCGCGGTCACCGAGGCCGACATCCGGGCCGCCGCCCGGCTCGCGCTGCCGCACCGGCGGCGCCGCGGCCCGTTCGATGACCCGGGCATGGATGACGCCCAGCTCGACGAGGCGTTCGGCAGCCCGCCGGAGCCGGCCGAGCCCGCCGACCAGCCCGGCGCCGACGGCCCGGCGCCGGACGCGGACCAGCCCGGCCCCCCGGACCCGGCAGCCGGCCCGGCGCAGGCCAGCCCGCCCGGCGAGGACCGCGACGGCCCGGACGGCGGGCCGGGGTCCCGGCCCGACCCGCCCGACCGCGGCGGCGGCGGGGCAGCCGCCGGGCCGCCGCCCGAGTATGCCGGCGCCGGCCCGCAGGCCGCGCCCCCGGCCCCGCATCCCGGCACCGCCCCCGAACCGGGCCGGCCCGGCGAGCAGTCCGGCAGCCAGGCCCCCGTTTCGAATCTGTTCCCGTTCCGCGGCGATCAGGCGAGCCGGTCTCTGCTGGACCTGCGACGCCTGGAGGCCCGCGGCCTGGGCACCGGCAGCGGCGGCCGGCGAGCCCGGTCGCAGGGCCCCGGCGGCCGGCCCGGCCGGCACGGCCCGGACTGTCTCCAGCCCGGACCTGACCGCCACGATGCGCGCGGCGGTCCTGGCCCGGCCCGGCCAGCCGTTCGCCGTCACCTCCTCGGACCTGCGTCGCTGGCTGCGCCGGGGACGCGAGTCGAACCTGGTGATCCTGCTGCTGGACACGTCCGGCTCGATGGCCGCGCGGCGGCGCAGCGCGACGGTCGCCACCGTGGCGCTGTCCCTCCTGCGGGACTCCTACCGGCGCCGCGACCGGGTCGCGCTGCTGACCTTCCGGGGCCGGGAGGCGACGGTCGTGGTGCCGCCGACCCGGTCATCCGGGCTGGCAGCGCAGCGGCTGCGCGATCTGCCCGCGGGCGGGCAGACGCCGCTGGCCGCGGGCCTGGAGGCGGCCCGCGCGCTCGCCCGGCGCGAGCGCTGGCGGGACCCGGCACGGCGGCCGCTGCTGGTCGTGGTCACCGACGGGCGCGCCACCGGCGGCCCCAATCCGGTCGGGCGAGCCCGGTACACGGCGCAGCGGCTGGCCGGCATCTCCAGCGTGGTCGTCGACGCCGAGGACGGGCCGGTACGGCTCGGCCTGGCCGGGGTGATCGCCCGCGACCTGGGTGCTGACCTGGTCACGGTGGCCGGGCTGGCCTCCCCGAGCGCCGCCCGGCGCGACGACGCGGCGCAGGCGCTCGCGGCTATCATCCGCGCCAAGGAGGCAGCCTGATGCCGCAGGGAAAAATCACCAGCACGCCCGCCGACGGGCTGACCACGCGGCAGCGCCGGGCCCAGCCGCTGCTGGCCGTGCACACCGGCGACGGCAAGGGCAAGTCCACCGCCGCCTTCGGGATGGCGCTGCGGGCCTGGTCGGCCGGGTGGCCGATCGGCGTGTTCCAGTTCACCAAGAGCCCGAAGTGGAAGGTCGGCGAGGAGGGCGCGCTGCGGGCACTCGGCGAGGTGCACCAGCAGACCGGCCAGGGCGGCCCGGTGACCTGGCACCGGATGGGCGAGGGGTGGTCCTGGCTGCGCACCAGTCCCGAGGACCACGAGCGGGCCGCGCGGGAGGGCTGGGAGCAGGTCAAGCGCGATCTCGCGGCGCAGACCTACCGGCTGCTGATCCTGGACGAGTTCACCTACCCGGTCAGCAACGGCGCCCTGGACGTCGGCGAGGTGCTGGCCACGCTGGCGGCCCGGTCCGGCACCCAGCACGTGGTGATCACCGGTCGCCGGGCGCACCCGGCCCTCGTCGACGCCGCGGACCTGGTCACCGACATGACGAAGGTCAAGCACCCGATGGATGCCGGCCGCAAGGGCCAGGCCGGCATCGAGTGGTAAGCCAGTCCCCGGTGGTGATGTCATGCTGAATCAGCCGCGCCTGGTCATCGGGGCGACCCGGTCGGGCGACGGCAAGACCACCGTCGCCACCGGGCTGATGGCGGCGCTGGGCGCGCGCGGCCTGCGAGTATCGGCGCACAAGGCCGGGCCGGACTACATCGACCCGAGCTATCACGCGGCCGCGACCGGAGCGCCGGGCCGCAACCTGGACGTGTGGCTGACCGGCGAGGAACTGATCGCGCCGCTGTTCGGGCACGGCGCGCGCGGGGCCGACGTCGCCATCATCGAGGGCGTCATGGGACTGTTCGACGGCGTGGCCGGCCGCGGCGACCTGGCCAGCACCGCGCACGTGGCCCGGCTGCTGGACGCCCCGGTCGTGCTGGTCGTCAGCGCGGCCGGGACAGCGCGGTCGATCGCGGCGACGGTGCACGGGTTCGCCACGTTCGACCGGCGGGTCCGGGTCAGCGCCGTGGTGCTCAACCAGGTGGCCTCGGCCCGGCACGAGGCCATCGCTCGCGAGGCGATCACGGCGACCGGCATTCCGGTCCTGGGGGCGCTGCCCGCCGAGGCCACGCTGCACACGCCGTCCCGGCACCTCGGGCTGGTCCCGGCGGCGGAGCGGGCGGCGCAGGTCAGCGACTGGCTGCCGCGGCTGCGCGAGCTGATCGCCGCGCATCTGGACCTGGACGCCCTGCTCGCCATCGCCCGCAGCGCCCCGCCGCTCACCGCCCGGCCCTGGTCCCCCGAGACCGCCCCCGAGACCGCCGCCGGGCCCGGCGCGCCGGTCCGGGTGGCGGTGGCCGCGGGCCGCGCCTTCACCTTCGGCTACGCCGAGCACCAGGAACTGCTGGCGGCCGCCGGGGCGGAGATCGCCGCGTTCGACCCGATGACCGCCGAGCAGCTGCCGGCGGGCACCGATGCGCTGGTCGCCGGCGGCGGCTTCCCGGAGGTGTACGTCGAGGACCTGACCGCCAACACCGCGCTGCGAGCCGAGATCCGGGACCGGGTCGCGGGCGGGATGCCGGTGGTCGCCGAGTGCGCCGGGCTGCTGTGGCTCGGCGCTGACCTGGACGGGCGCGAGCAGTGCGGGGTGCTGCCCGCCCGCGCGCGGATGACCGGCCGGCTGACGCTCGGCTACCGGGAAGCGGTGGCGCTGCGCCCCAGCCCGCTGGTCCCGGCCGGCGCGACCGTCCGCGCCCACGAGTTCCACCGCACCGTGAGTGAGCCGTCCGGCGGCAGCCGCCCCGCCTGGCGGCTGACCGACGGCAGCGAGCAGGGCTGGGCGGACGACCGGATGCTGGCCTCCTACCTGCACCTGCACTGGGCGGGCATCCCCGGCGCGGCGGTCCGGCTGGTGGCTACCGCCCGGGCGGCCCGCGACGAGCGCGCCGCCGGCGGCGGGCGGGTCGCTGGCCCGGCGCGGGCGGGCATGACTGCGGACGGCGGGCGAGCGCGGGCCAGCGCGGCGTCACCCGCGGTCAGCGCCGGGAACGGCCGGCGAGAGGACCGGACATGACGCCGCGCCCGGCATCGTCCAGCACAGCGAACCCGGTAGCCGGGCCGCCGGACTGGCTGCGGGCGCGGCTGCTCGCGGCGCTGGATCACCTGGGCCGCCCGGCCGGGCCGGACGCGGCCATCGGCGCGATCGCGGCCCGGTACCAGCGCTCCCCCGGCGAGGTCCTGCTGGTCACCGGCGCAGCGGAGGCACTTACCCGGCTGGCCCGGACGCTGCGGCCGCGGCCGGCCGCTTGCGCCGGGCCCGCGACCACTGAGGCGCAGACGATCCTGCGCGCGGCCGGCCATGACGTGCGGCCGGTCCCGCTCGCCGCGGACGGCACGCTCGATCCCGGCCAGGTCCCCGACGACGCGGACCTGGTCGTCGTTGCGGGCCGGGCCAGCCCCGGCGGGACGCAGGAGCTGGCGCAGCTCGCGCGACCGGGCCGGATCCTGGTCATCGACGAGACGCAGGCCGGCGAGCTGGCGGACGCCGGCCATCCCCCGGCTCACGAGGGCCAGGATGACGATGTCAGCGCAGGCTCACGGCGCGATCTGCCGGGACTGGTCAGGATCTGCGCCCTGGCCAGGATCTGGGGCCTGGACGGGCTGGGCGCCGGCTACCTGCTCGGGGACGCCAGCCTCGTCCGCAGGCTGCACGAGGCTCAGCCCGCGCCGCCGGTCAGCGCGCTGGCGCTGGTCGCGCTGGAGGCCTGCAGCCAGCCCGAGGCGGTTGCCTGGGCCGCTGAGCAGGCCACCCGCAGCCCGCAGACCACCGGGCTGGCGGCCACCGCCCCGGCGGCCGGCCCGCCCGGCAGCGCCCGCACGCCCCCGGCCGGGGCCGTCACGCTCATCGGGGCCGGGCCGGGCGGCAGCGACCTGATCACGATGCGCGGCTGGCTGGCCCTGCACGAGGCCGATGTCGTCGTCGCCGACCGGCTCGCTGACCCCGGCCTGACCCGGCAGCTGCGGCCCGGCGTGCTGCTCATCAACGCGGGCAAGGCGCCCGGCGCGCAGCAGCTCAGCCAGGATCAGATCAACCGGGTGCTGACCGGGCACGCCCGGGCCGGGCGGCGGGTAGCGCGGCTCAAGGGCGGCGATCCCTTCGTCTTCGGCCGCGGCGGCGAGGAAGCCGCGGCGTGCGCCGCCGCCGGGATTGCCTGCACCGTCATCCCCGGCCTGTCCAGTGCGCTGGCGGGTCCCGCGCTGGCGGGCATCCCGGTGACCCACCGCGAGATCGGGCAGTCCTTCACCGTGGTCTCCGGGCACCTGCCGCCGGATCACCCCGACAGCCGGGTGGACTGGAAGGCGCTGGCCGCCGGCTCGGACACCCTGGTCCTGCTGATGGCCGTGCGCAACCTGCGCGCCATCGCCGGGCACCTGGTCGGCTGCGGGACGCCGCCGGAGACGCCGGCGGCGTGCGTGCAGGACGCGGGTACCGGCCAGCAGCAAGTCTTCCGCAGCACGCTGGGCGGCCTGGCCGACCCGGCCGCGGCGCCGCCGGTCCGCAACCCGGCGGTGATCATCATCGGCCCGACGGCTGGTGACCTCGGGACACCGGATCTGACCGGCCAGGGCCCGCTCGGCTAGCCCGGCGCCAGCTCAGCGCGGCCCGAAGCGTAGCCGCGGACCGGCGCGGGCGACCCTTACGAAGCGGTGACGTATCCGGAGCGACCCAGCCCGGCCGGTTAATCCCGTTACCGTAAGCACAGCGGCGTGCGCTCAGCGCCCGCCGCGGGGCCGACAGTGAGGTGTCCGATGCGGGTGAGCGCCGATGAACAGTAACCCGGATCCGCCAGGACGGATCATGGTCGTCGACGACGACGCGACTCTCGTCGACGTGGTCGGACGGTACCTGTGCCGGGACGGGCACCAGGTCGAGTGCGTGCATGACGGCTACGCCGCGCTGCGCCGGATCGAGGAAGAACCCCCGGACCTGGTCATCCTGGACCTGATGCTGCCCGGCATCAGCGGTCTGGAGGTCTGCCGCCGGCTCCGCCAGAACTGGCCGATCCCGATCGTGATGCTCACCGCGCTCGGCGAGGAGACCGACAAGGTGGTCGGCTTCGAGACCGGCGCCGACGACTACGTGACCAAGCCGTTCAGCCCGCGCGAGCTCACCATGCGCGTCCGGTCGGTGCTGCGCCGGGCGCGCGGCACCGGCCTGCAGGGCACCGCGCCCCGCGGCATGCTCACCGACGGTGACCTCAGCATCGACCTCGGCGCGCACGAGGTGCGCCGCGGCCCTGAGCTGGTCTCGCTGACCGCTCGCGAATACGACCTGCTGGTCTACCTGCTGCGTCATCCGCGGCAGGCCTTCACCCGCGACGAGCTGCTCGACCAGGTCTGGAACTGGTCGTTCGGCGACACCTCCACGGTCACCGTGCATGTGCGCCGGCTGCGCGAGAAGCTCGAGGCCGACCCGACCAGGCCCCGCCGGATTGTGACGGTCTGGGGTGTCGGTTACCGCTTTGAGCCAGGTGCGGCATGATCTCGCTCTCTGACCTGTGGACGGTCAGTTACACCGTCGGCGCCATCGCCCTGCTCGCCACCGTCGCCGGGTTCCTCGTCGTGCGGCTGCTGGCCGCCCGCCCGGTCGCAACGCTGCTGATCGTCATCGCCGCGGTGACCGTCTGCGCGACCGCCGCCGGCTTCCTGGTCATCGGCAAGGAGATGTTCATCTCCCGGGACGACCTCGACCTGGTGATGGCCGTCACCGTGATCGCCGGGATCGCCGGCTTCGTCGTCTCGGTACTGGTCGGCCGGCGCCTGTCAGCGGCGAGCCGGCTGCTGCTGCGCGCCGTCCAGGAGGTGGGCCGCAGCGGCGACTACTACCAGCCCGACGCCGTGCTGCCCGCTGAGCTCGCCGGGCTGTCGGATGCGCTGTCCCGGGCGCACAGCCGGCTGGCCGAGGCCCGGGACCGCGAGCGGGCCCTGGAGACCAGCCGCCGCGAGCTGGTGGCCTGGGTCAGCCACGACCTGCGGACCCCGCTGGCCGGGCTGCGCGCCATGGCTGAGGCGCTGGAGGACGGCGTGGTGGCCGACCGGCAGACGGTGAGCAGCTACCACTGCCAGATCCGCAAGGAAACCGACCGGCTCACCCTGATGATCGACGACCTGTTCGCGCTGTCCCGCATTCACGCCGGCGCCCTGCGCCTGGTGCCGCGGCCGGTCGCCCTCGGCGAGCTCATCGGCGAGGCGCTGACCAGCGCCGAGCCGCTGGCCCGGGCCAAGGGCGTGGACCTGCGCGGGTCCTGGGCCGCCTGCCCGCCGGTCTTCGCCGATGCCGCCGAGGCCGGCCGCGCGCTGCGCAACCTCATCACCAACGCCATCCGGCACACGCCGCCGGATGGCGCGATCCAGGTTCTCGGCGACGAGGAGTCCGGCATGGCCACCGTGAGCGTGGCCGACTCCTGCGGCGGCATCCCGGCTGAGCACCTGCCGCGCGTGTTCGATGTCGCCTTCCGCGGCGAGACGGCCCGCACTCCCGGCCCGGCTGAGGGTGCCGGGCTCGGGCTGAGCATCGCCCGGGGCATCGTCGAGGCGCACGACGGCCAGATCGCCGTCCGCAACGCCGGCCCGGGCTGCGAGTTCATGATCCGGCTGCCGCTGGCCACCGGCGCGGACTTCCCGCGGCCGGGCTGGATGCAGGCCATGCAGCAACGCCCGGACGCCGTCAGCGTGGCCGGCCGGTAGCCTGCCCGGCCGTCAGCGGGCCTGTTCCCGGCCGCGTAGCAGCAGCGCGCCGGTCAGGGCCAGGGCCGCGACGGCCACGATCTCGACGATGAGCACCGTGTAGGCCAGGCCCGAGGTGAAGGTGAGCCGGAAGCCGAACAGGCCGACGGTGCGGACCAGGATGAATCCCCCGATCGTCCCGGCCATCAGGACCAGCGCCGCGCCGATCACCAGGATGTTGCGGGTCACCAGCACGGCTACCGCCAGGATCAGGCCCGCGATGGCCTGCACCAGGAACAGCGGGCCCAGCGTGGCCACGTGCCGGTAGGCGATATCCCACAGGTGCAGGTGAATCACGCCGGACGTCACCATCAGCCCGGCGTCTACGACGAACAGGGCCCAGGTCGCAGCCCGGGACGTCGCCGGGGTCTCCTTCGCCTCGGTCAGGGTCATCGGCTCGCTGCCTTTCTAGTGTCGGGATAGCCGTCCCGCGAGTCCGGCCGGGCCGCCCGGGCCGCCCGCGCGGCGAGGCCGGGCCGGGCGGTGCCGAACGGCTCGGCCCACTGGATCAGGAACGCCGCGGCCATGCCGCGCTTGCTGGCGGCGGCCTGCTCCACCGGGATCGGCCGGCCATCCAGGCCGGTCCGGCAGGCGGCAGCGCCCGCGGCCGGGAACACCGCCCGGCGCGACAGCACGTCCCAGGTGGCCAGCACGGTCCCCAGGTTGATGTCGATCCGGCCGGCGGCCGCGTGATGAATCCGGTGGTACGCGGGGCTGATCAGCACCTTGCCGACCGGCCCGTAGGTCCAGCGCACATTGGCGTGCGGCAGCGCGCCCAGGCACGCGTAGCTGGTCAGCACGACGGCCGGGGTGACTGCGTTGGAGCTGATGGCCAGGATCGGGATCGCGGACAGCAGGAAGCTGACGTGCACCAGCGGATGCGCCCGGAACGTGGTCAGGATGCTGAGCTCTTCCTGCGAGTGGTGCACGGCGTGCAGCCGCCACAGCGCGGTCAGCCGGTGATTGCCCAGGTGCGCGAGCCAGTCGGCGAAGTCAATCGCGACCAGCGCGAGGACGACGAAGCACCAGCCCGGCACGCCTGGCACAGCGGGCAGCACCAGCCACGGCGCCAGCCGGGCCAGCCCGGCCGAGAAGCCGGAGCCGATCAGCACGATCAGCGGCACGACCACCAGCGCGTAGGCCAGCAGGTAGCACATGTCGACTAGGTGCCCGCGGGCCAGCAGCGGCCGCCGGACGGCCGGCCTGACCTGCTCGAGCAGGAAGACCAGCAGCACGAACCCCAGGACGGCCGGCCCGGCCAGTTCCCAGCGGCCCGCGTTGATCGAGCGGGCCAGGCCGAAGTCGCTGAGCTGCGCCCAGCCCCGGCCGGCCAGGTAGGCCGCCGCGGCGGCGATGACCAGCGTGGACAGGCAGATCCGGCGGGCTAACGAGGGGCGGCGCGGCAGTCCGGCGGCTGCGCTCACGGCTCTCCTCCCGGCCGGTGACCATGCGGGTGACGGCCGGCTGTTGCTGACACCCGGCAGACTCTTACTGACACGGTGACCAGCGGGCCGTGGTTCACCACAGCCGGAGTACCGGCCCGCCGCGCAGCCGCTGCCGGGCAATTTCCGTGCTGCCGGGATACGCCGGACGGTATTATCCCGGCACGGGCCGACCTAAGTTATTACCGAAGTATGACCGGTCCCGAAATTCGCTTTCCCGGTCCGCGGGGACCTGCTAATGCGCGTGGCTTCGATAAACCCGATCCAGTCTCCGGCGCACACCGCAGAATCTGCTAGTGCGGCCGCGTCGTCCCTTTCCGGGATCCAAAAAAGGCGCCTATCCAGGAAGAACTACACTGCGTTTGCGGCCCTTGCCCATTGTAGCGAGCCTGCCGCACAGCTTCGGACAAACCAGACAAATCGAAGATTATCTCGATTCGGTATCACTGCATTAGTTCTGGGTCTACTGTGAACCCCCGGGAGCGGTCCCGAGAGAAAGATCCAGACATGTCCTATCGGAGAGTCGCACGGTCTTATCGCCGTAGTGTGGCGCGCCAATATCACCGGCTGGAGGACCAGCCGCGGGCGCGGATGGGCGCAATAGCGGCGCTCGCCCTGGCCGTCGTGGGCGCCGGAATATTCGTCTTCGCGGTGCCGCATAACGGCAGCACCCTGACCACCAATGAGGCGAACACCGCGGCGGCGTGCGCAACTGCTTCCCCGGCCGACGCGACTGGCACCGCGGCAACCACAGCCGACGGCACCGCGAACGGCGTGCAGACCACAGCGACGGCCGCGCCGGCCGCGTCCGGCTCGGCTGGCACCGCGACCGCCACGCCGGCCCCGACCGGCCCGGCTGGCACTGCCACGGCCACGCCAGCGCCGACCGACAGCGCCACGGCGGCCCCGACCGCCTCTGCGTCTGCGTCCGCGTCCGCGACGGCCACGACCTCGGCCAGCGCCGCGCCGACGGCCAGTGCCCCCGCGACCCCGTGCCCCCTCGGCCTCGGCCTCGGCCTCGGCGTCGCCGTCGGCGTCCGCGTCTGCCCCGGCCGCCGATCCGAACACCGCCTGCGTGATCGTCGTGCCGGCGCGTCCGCTGACGGCCACTGGCCTGTCCACCCCGTATCAGCTGACCGGCCCGGACGGGATGAGCCCGGACGCCTCCGGCTGCACCATGGCCAACAACGGCAACCTCGGCGCGTTCGTCCAGGCAACGATCCTGGACCCGGCTACCGGGGCGCTGTCGGTTTACGAGCCCCTGGTCATCACCCAGGGCAGCACGCCGGCCGTCGCGCCGGCCGTGCCGACGCTGCCGGCCAACGCCGTGGTCACCATCGACATCGGCTTCAACGGCACGACGCTGACTCAGCAGGGCGCCACCCGGAACGCCCTGCGCCAGGGCACGTGCGTGGACGGCCTGGGCGATTCGGCCTTCGGCCAGGTGTCGTTCTGCAACGGCATCAACTTCTTCCAGGCCGCGTCGCGGGCCGAGAATCGCGGGCTGCTGAAGGTGCCTGCCGCCGGCACGTCGCCGGTGACCGGCAAGGCCTGCCCGACGACGCGGGACTTCACCATCATCGACCAGGACCAGAGCGACAACGTGACCACCAAGTACCTGGTCACCGCCAGCGGTCAGACCGCGCAGTTCAACCAGGCCAACGTCACCGCGCTGCCCGGTGCGCAGACGGCGCTCAACGGCAGTGACAACGCGCTGCTGTCGGACTTCGTCGACCCGGCCCTGGGCTGCCAGGACTACGAGGCGCCGGACCTGTCGCAGAGCGGGACGATGAGCACCTCTCAGGCGCTGAACGAACTGTCGGCCATCGTGAACCAGCAGGCACCCATTGCGCTGGTCCCGGAGAACGACGAGATGGTCCTGGTCAACAACGCCGTGAGCGTGGCCAAGACCAACCTGTACCGGATGGAGGTCGGCATGCCGGCCGTCTCGGCCGCGAACAATGCCAGCTCCAGCCCGGCGAACTACTGCCAGAACATGGTTAACGTGCAGACGCCGTTCCTGGCCGCGGCCCAGGCCACGCTGGCCGGCACTGCTTCCCCGGTGCCGGCCGTCGGTAACAACCTGTTCACCTTCATGGCCAACCGGCTCAGCATGTCCTTCGCCAACCTGAGCTGCCAGACCTACGGCCTGACTGACCCGGTGACCGTCACGCTGGATGACAACGGGGTGGCCACGGCGGCGACCTTCGATACCAGCCAGCAGACGGCCAGTGACCCCGCCGGAGGCGGTACCCGGATGCCGGGGCCACGCCACCGGATCGGCCGCAGGCACCACCAGCTGATGGACCCGTCCGGGATGTAGCCGGTCAGCGCAGCACCGCGCCTGCATTCCGTCACGAAACGTGCGGCGGCCCGATCCGGGCCGCCGCGCACGTTTCTTTCTTTATGAATTGGTCACATCTTACGATCCCTGGACCCCCGGCCTGAGACGGCCACCGAATTCCGCGAGCGTCAGCTAGCGTCATTGCGATCGGCGTGAGGCAGTTTCGCTGCGAAGGAGGCGGGACCCTAACCCGTCAGTTGACGCCAGCTTGGGGAGCGGACCCGAAAGCGACGTACCAGGAACCCGGGAAGGGATTATTCGTGAGACACAGTAAGCATGCATCAGGCTCGTCTGAGCCTGATGAGCAGCTCGGCGACCTAAAGGCCGGAAGCAGGCCCCTGATCAGCCGCAAGGTTGTCGTGGCGGCCATCAGCATCGCCAGTGTCGCCGGCGGCGGCGTGCTGGTGCATGCCCTCAGCGGGCCGAGCCGGCTCAGCCTGTCAGCCAGTTCCGATAGCGCCCAGCACAAGATGGCGGCCAGCAAGGCATGGCCGGGCACGGCATGTCGGCTCAGCACATGAGCATGCCCACCGGCAGCAAATGCGCCACTTCATGTTCAGCACGCTGAACAACTCCAACGACGCCACGTTCAACCAGCTGCTGGGCATTAACAACCGCGGCCAGATCGCCGGCTACTTCGGATCCGGCGCGGCGGGCCACCCCAACAAGGGCTACCTGCTGGTGCTGTCCCGCGGCAGCTCGCACTTCGTTAACGAGAACTTCCCCGGCGCGATGCAGACCCAGGTCACCGGGCTCAACGACGGGGGCGTGACGGTCGGCTTCTACTCGACCCAGAACACCGCCAGCCAGATGAACAACAACTTCGGCTTCTACGCCCGCGGCGGCCGGTTCCACGCCGTGAACTTCCCGTCGGCGCACCACTCCAGCCCGCCGGTGAACCAGCTGCTCGGCGTGAACGACCGTGACGTCGCCGTGGGCTTCTACACCGACCGGAAGGGCCACAACCACGGGTACACCTACAACATCCTGACCCGCCAGTTCCGCCGGGTCATGATCAGAGACGGCGTCAGTACCACTGCCGCCGCGATCAACAACCGCGGGGACATCGCCGGGTTCCGCACCGGCCGCCTGGGCCAGACCAAGGCCTTCCTGCTGAGCCCGAACGGGCACCTCGCCGTCCTGCACTACCCCGGCGCCTCGTCCACCATGGCCTTCGGCGTCAACGACGCGCGCGAAGTTGTCGGCACCTACACCAAGGGCACCGGCGACAACGCCACGTCCTTCGGCTTCACCTGGTCCGCGCGACGCGGCTGGCACTCGATCAGCGACCCGATGGGCAAGGGCGCCACGACCGTCAACGGCGTCAACGACCTCGGCGATGTGGTCGGCTTCTACACCGACGCCATGGGCAACACCGACGGCTTCCTGTGGGCGGCCGGCGCGCACTCCGTCGGCATGGCTCCGCCGGTCTCGGCCAGCCCGCCGATGATGAGTCCGACAATGGCCCCGACCATGACGCCGTCGATGACGCCGACAGCCCGGCCCACGATGCCGACCGCGACTCCGACCACCATGCCGACGTCCGCCCCGACGACGCCGGCTCCGGTCTCGAGCGCGAGCCCGCCCGGCGGTCCCTGGTAAGCCAGGCCGCCTGCCGGTCCCGGTACTCCAGGGGTCTCAGCGGTGGCGGGGCGGCCGGGGCCTGGTCCCGGCCGCCCCGCCACCGCTCACCTGTTCCTGCCGACCTGTCACTGTTCACGAGTCTCTGTAAGGGAATGCACCCCCTTATCGCGTCATACAAGAGATGATTTGGACGCGGGATCTCATCGGGGGGCACGTGGAGCGGCAGGCGTTGAGTCATGAGTGAGGCATCCGGCGCGAGCATGCCCGGCAGCGACGCGGAACTGCTCAACACCATCCGGTCCGGTGATTCCGCGCCATTTGACCTGCTCCGGGCCCGGCACGCCGCGGCGGCGCGGTACCTGGCCGCGCAGTTGCTCAGCGCGCCCGCCGCGGCCGATGGCACCGTCGAGCTGGCCTTCAGCCGGGTACTGGACGCGATCCGGCGCGGCGGCGGACCGACCGACGCGTTCCGCCCGTACCTGCTGACGGCCGTCCGGCGGGCCGCCGCTGGCAGCGCGCCGGTTCCGGTGGACGATCAGCAGCTTCCCGACCCCGGCCAGCTGCTGAGCGGCCCGGCGACGACCGGGCCAGACGGCTCGCCGGTCCTGCAGGCGTTCTTGTCGCTGCCCGAGCGGTGGCGGGCGGCGCTGTGGCATACCGACATCGAGCTGGCCACCCCGGCCGAGGCGGCGCCGCTGCTCGGCCTGACCGCGGCGGGCGTCCTCGACCTGGCCCGCCGGGCCCGTGACGGACTGGCCCGCGCGTATCTTCAGCTGCGGCAGAGCGCGGGCGAGCCGGATCCCGCTGCCCTCGCTGACCCGGGCACCGCCCTGCGCGAGGCGGTCGCGCCCGCTGTCCTGGGCGAGGCCGCAGCCGCCTACCTGGCCGGGCTCACCGAAGCGGGCGTAGCCGGGGCAGGCGGAGCCGTGCGGCCCGCGCGCTCCGGGCGAACTGCGCGCCCGGCCCGGTCGTCCCGGTCCGCCGCCCGGCGCCACGGCGCGCAAGAACGCCAGGCCTGGCCCGCAGGCTGCTCCCGGTGCTGCCGGCGGCGGCAGCTGGCTACGGCACACGAGCGGCCAGCAGCGGGCGATCGCCGCGGGGGTGGCGGCCGTGCTGGCCATGTTCGCCGTCGGCGGCTACGTGCTCAGCGCGGGTTCGGGCGCCAGCAGGCCTGCGGCGTCCACGCAGACGGCCGACGCCGCCGCCTCGGCGTCCCCGGCACCGACCCGGAGTACGTCCCCGGCGCCCCGGCCCAGCCATACCGCTGCCGGGCCCGGGACCACACCGCCCGGCACGCCGGGCAAGCTGCCGCCGACCTCGGCGACTCCCATTGCAGCTCCCCCGCCGCCTGGTCCCCCGGCGTCCGGGCCGCCGCCGACGCACCGCCGGCCCGGCCATCCGCCGGGCCCGCACCGGCCGCATGCTCAGGTCACGACGCAGGTCAGCGTGTTCGGGCCGTGGGGACACAGCAGCATCGCCGCAGTCGCCTTCTCTATTGCTGACGGCGGCCCGGCGGCCACGGCGCCGCTCAGCGCCTACGTCTCCCTGCCGCCCGACGCGACCCTGGTGACCGGCGGCCACTGGGGCGGCGATCGAAGCGGCTGGAGCTGCAGCGCCCGGCCGGGCGGGGTGTCCTGCGCGCACGCGGCCATCAGCGCGGCGGGCCGCACCG
The DNA here is from genome assembly GCA_963780555.1 of uncultured Actinomycetota bacterium. Classification (GTDB taxonomy): domain Bacteria; phylum Actinomycetota; class Actinomycetes; order Streptosporangiales; family Streptosporangiaceae; genus DASUBV01. The sequence goes on from CAWACD010000002.1 coordinate 5,215,814, forward strand.
GCGGGCTCATCACCGTCCAGGTCACCGGGTCACGGGCCTGCGGTCAGCCCGTGCAGGTCAGCGTGACTGGCGGCGCGTCGACCGCCAGCGCGCAGTCGGCCGGGACCATTCAGTGCTCCCGCTGGCACCGCGGCTGGTCCCAGCATGCGGCCGCGCGGCAGGGGGCCGGGCAGCAAACTGCCGCCCAGCAGACCGCGGCGCGGCCGCCCGCGGCCGGGTCACGCTGGCCGGGCCAGCAGTGGCAGGCAGCAGTGGCACGGGCAGGACTGGCGGGGCCATGGATCCGGGGGCTGGGGAGATAGCCACGGGAGCCGCCGGCACTGGTGGCGGTGGTCCGGGCGCTGACCGCCCCGGCCGTCGCCGGCCGGCCTAGCTGGGCGCCCGGATTCCGCTGATCAGCTGAGCGACCATGGTTGCCGCCAGGTCATCGTCCAGCGGGCCGTGACCGAAGAACAGCCGGTAATAGACCGGCGCGAACAGCTCGTCCAGCACCGCCTCGGTGTCCATGTCCGGGCGCAGCTCGCCGCGGTCTATCCCGGCCCGCAGGACGGCCAGGGACACGGCGCGGCGCGGCGCCAGCCACCGCTCGCGCAGTGACCGGGCGATGTCGGGGTCCGACTGGGCCGCCGCCACCAGCGCACGCATCAGCGGTCCGGCTGTCGTGTCCCGCAGCAGCGTGACCAGCGCATTGATCTGCCAGGTCAGCGACTCGGCGGCGGACAGGCCCTCGGGAATGGCCAGCGTGCCGACGACCCGGTCGAGGAAGCCGTCCAGCGCCACCGCGCCCCGCGACGGCCACCACTTGTAGATCGTGGCCTTGCTCACCCCGGCCCGAACCGCGATGGCGTCCATGGTCGCGGCGCCCAGCCCGCCACTCAGCATCAGGTCGCCGGCGGCAGCCAGGATGGCCTGCCGCGCGGTCTCGCTCCGGGGCCGGCCACGGGGACGCCGCGGGGCCGGCCCGCCGTCCTCAGGCACGGTCGTGCCCGGCCGCCACGGCCAGCCGGCGGCCGCGGCGCTGCAGGACGCCCTCGTAGGCGAAGATGCATCCGGCCAGGACCGGCAGCACGGCGCCGAAGGCGGTCACCGCCGTCCAGCCGTATGCCTCGTGCAGCCAGCCCGAAGCGGCGGAGGCCAGCGACCCGCCCAGGAACGCCGACGTCATGTAGACCGTGTTCAGCCGGGCCCGGGCATCCTCCCGCAGGGCGTACACATCGCGCTGGGTGAGCACCTGATGGCCCTGGACGGCCAGGTCGAGCAGCACCGCCGCGGCGGCCAGCAGGACCAGGCTGCCCGCGCCCGCGCCGGCCAGCGCCATCGCGGCCACGGCCACGACAATGGCGATGCCCCGCCCCAGCCGCCCCCGGCCGCGGTCGCCGAGCACGCCCGCGACCAGCGCGGCCCCGGCGCCGGCCGCGCCGACGAGTGCGAACAGCGCGATCTGCAGCTGAGACAGGTGATGGGCGTCGATGAGCTCGAAGGCGATGGAGGTCCAGAAGCAGGAGAACGCACCGAACATCATCGCCTGGGAGGCGGCCCGGCGGCGCAAGACCGGCTCCTCGCGCACCAGCCGCAGCGCCGAGGCCAGCAGGCTGCCGTAGCGGACAGAGGTGCCCGGCCGGCGCTCAGGCAGGATCCGCCGCAGCACCAGTGACAGGGCCACCATCGCCACCGCCGAGATCAGGTAGATGCTGCGCCAGCCCCAGGCGGCCGCAGTCACGCTGGACAGCGAGCGGGCCAGCAGGATGCCCAGCAGCAGGCCGCTCATGACCCGCCCGACGTACTTGCCGCGCTGCTCGGCGGGCGCGAGGTGGGCGGCGAACGGCACCAGGACCTGCACGACGACGGATGTTACGCCGATGCACACCGACATCAGCACGAACAGCGCGAAGTCCGGGGAGAATGCCGCCACGCCCAGCGCGACCGCGGTGCCCAGCAGCGTCCGGCAGGCCAGCTTGCGGTTCTCCAGCACGTCCCCCAGCGGGACGAGCAGCGCCAGGCCGGCCGCGTAGCCGAGCTGGGTGGCCGTCACCACGATCGCCGCGGAGCCCTGGCTCACCCCGAAGGTCGAGGCGATCAGCGCCAGCAGCGGCTGGGCGTAGTAGATGTTGGCGACAGTCACGCCGCAGGCCACCGCGATGGCGGTGATCACCAGGCTCAGCCCGGCCGGACGGCGGTCAGCTGCGCCGCCGGCCCGGCGGCCGGGCGCGGCCTGGCTGGCCTGCCCGGTGGCGGCTGGTCCGGTGGTGCCTGACGCGGTCAAGAACGCTCCTCTGAGCCAGGTACTGGCGACCGTCGCGCTGCCGCGCTCCGCCAGCTAATTTCTAAACGCTACGTCTACTATCTATGTTCCTTTCAGCTGCTGTCAAACCGGGCCACGCCAGGAACGTGCTCCGGGCCTGCACCAGAGCACCCGGATTTACTGGACGATAAGTTCTGACCGTGGCTGACCGGCGCCATCGCAGGCGCAGACCGCTGGCGCCCGGGCCGAGCCGGCGCCCGGCGGGCGGGCGGCGGCCGATACTGGACCATGACCAGTCCCGCGATCGCTGCCGCGCAGGCGGCTGCACTTCCGCACCGCATCATCCGGCACGGCCCCGTGCGCAGCCTGGCCGAGGCCGCCCGGGCGCGCGACGTCGAGCCCGCCGATGTCGTGAAGACCATGGTGGTGCGGCGCGGGCCCGATGACTTCCTGTTCATCCTGGTGCCCGGCGACCGCACCATCTCCTGGCCCAAGCTGCGCGCCCTGCTGGGCGTCAGCCGCCTGTCCCTGCCCGACGCCGCGGTAGCCCGCGCGGCGACCGGCTACGAGCGCGGCACGATTACCCCGCTCGGCGCGACCACCGCCTGGCCGGTCATCGCGGACGAGCGGCTGGCCGGGCGGCTGATCACGCTGGGTTCCGGCGAGCACGGCGTGGCCATCGCGGCCGGCGCCGATGACGTGGTGCGCACGCTCGGCGCGACCCTGGCCGATGTCACCGACCCGGAGCCAGGCGGCGCTCCCGGCGGCGGCCGGCGATCATCTTGACGATGTAACCGGGCCGCGGCGGGATCCAGCCGAGCTGCTTAGCCAGGCCGAGGTCATCGCGGACGGCGTCATGCTCGGCGATCAGTCCGTCCTTGATCCGGAACCAGTGCACCTGCCGGGTGGCGAAGCTGCGGCCGGTAGCCGGGAAGACGTCGGTCACCGCGCCGTCGGGCGACTCATGCACGGCGAACTGCTCACGGACGAGGCGGATGGCCTCGGCGTCGCTGACCTCCCACGCGGCGGATGTGGTGGTCCTATCTTCTCCTTCGGCGGCCAGGCCGCCAGGCAGGCGGCGGATCAGGCCGCGTCGGGGTCGGGAATGGGCGGCCCGGTGACCTGGATGCCGTAGGACGGCGCCAGCTCCAGCCAGCGCGTGATGTCGGCCGCCGGCAGGCCGCCATCCGGCAGGCCGCGGGTCGCCGCTGGCCTGCCGACCTGGTCGTAGATGTCCAGGAGCGAGCCGGGCAGGGCCAGTGCCAGGCAGCGGGCCGGCTGCCGTCCGGTGATCCGGAAGGCGTGCGGCAGGCCCGCCGGCAGGAAGATGAAGTCGCCCGGGGTGAGGCTGACCTCCTGCTCGCCGGCCCGGTAGATGAGCGAGCCGTCCAGCACGTACCAGGCCTCGGCCTCGCGGGTGTGCACGTGCTCGGGCGGGGCCAGGCCCGGCGGCTGGGTCACGATGGCGGCGTCCAGCAGCCCGCCGGTGTGCCCGGCGGTCACCAGCCGCTCGAACAGCGAGCCCAGCGCCCACGTGGCGGGGGCATCGCCAGCTGCTCGTATCGTCGCCACGCGGCCGGGGTCCGGCACGGTCAGGTCAGTCATGACAGTTCTCCTTCGGTAGGTGTGCGGTAGCCGGGGACGGCACGCGTAGCCGCCCGCACGGCAGCGCAGCCGCGTCCGCGGCCGCGGGGATGCGGACGCCGGTCAGGGCCCGGGCCCGCCGGGTTCAGGCCTGGCGCAGCAGCAGCCGGCACCAGGCGTCGATGAGGAAGGAGCCGAATCGCTCCGCCGGCCAGCCCCGCTCGCCGACGAGCAGGACCCAGTACTCCGAGCTGTTCATACTCCAGATGATGTCGGCCACGTCACTGTCGGTGAGGTCATCGCGCAGCTCGCCGGTGGACCGGAGATCAGCGGCGAAGTCCCGCATGTTGCGGGCCCGCCGCTCGGTGATCTCCTGCCAGAGGGCCGCCGACTCCGGATCAGTGCCGCCCGCGTCCCGCAGCGCCAGGACCACCGGCGCCAGCCGGCCCTGGATGTCCACCAGGCCCGTGACGTACTCGGTGATCTTGTCGCGGGCGGTCGTGGCGGCCCGGACCCGGACGACGTAGTCGCGCTGAAGGGCCGGGACAGCCGTTCCGGTCCCCGAGATCGCCGTCTCCAGGACCTCCCGGAGCAACGCGGGCTTGCGGCCAACCGTGACGTACACGGTGTCGACCGCCACCCGCGCCTGCCGGGCGATCTGCGCCACGGTCGTCCGGGCGTAGCCCTGGGTCACGAACAGCTCCCGCGCGGCAGCCAGCACCGCCGCGCGGGTGGCGGCGGCCTGCTCGGCACGCCGGGGCGAGTGGTAGCCCCGCGTTGCCGGGCGGTCCTGATCGGCAGTCATCTGCTCTCAGCGGTGATCCGGCGGCCCTGGCATAGCTGACGCTAGCAGCCCTCACGGTCCGGTTAGCCGGTCCAGCACACCGGTCTGGGCCAGCATCGCGAACCGGTCCGGCACGCCCCAGTGCTCGACGATCCGGCCGCCCGCGACCCGGGCGACGTCGATCACCGTGAAGTCGACGGGCCGGCCGCTGGGCGGCCCGAAGAACGGCCCGGTCGCGGTGCCCTGCACGCGCGCGCGGACCCAGATGATGTCTCCCGACTCGACCGCGTCCTCGATCGTGAACCGGGCGTCCGGTATCGCCGCGTGCACGTCGCGCATCGCGTCCTTCACGTGCTGCACGGCCTCGCCGGGCGCTCCGGCCAGGCCGAACTGATGCTCCACCAGGTCCGGCGCGCACAGTTCCTCGGCCACCGCCGGGTTCCCGGCGGCAAAGCCTTCCTCCAGCATGCGCTGCAGGACCAGGTAGGCCTCGGATGTCGTTTCTGCTGCCCTCATCGCTGCTCTCCTCTCCCGTCCTGGTCAGAATTAACCAGAACTTGACTCGGTCGAATAGAAGCAGCTTAGGGTTAATTTCGCGCGGACGCAACTGGCAATCGCCTCAGGGCTTCCGGGCGACCAGCAGGAACCGGTGGGCGCGCACGGTCAGCGGAGCCTCGCGCATCTGGTCATGCAGCCGCCGAAGCCCCGGCCGGACCGCGGGCAGCCCGGCCTCGGGCACCAGCCACGGGACCGCCCGCACCAGGTACCAGGCCAGCGCGCCCACGTCCGCGTAACTGATCTGCTGCACCACTCGCTCGGCCCGGAGCTCGGTCAGGCCGGCCGCCCGGACCTGCTGGCGGGCGGCAGGCAGCCACGACTCGGCCGCCGGCCGCCCCGCCGCCGGGCCGGCCGCCAGGCCCAGGGCGGCCCGGTAGTCGTCATCGTCATGCAGGTCGACCTGCTGGGTGACAAAGTGCCCGCCCGGTCCCAGCACCCGGGCCACCTCGCTGGCCCGGAACGCCTCGTGACGGCTGAGCACCAGGCCGAACGCGCCATCGCGGAACGGCAGCCGGTCGGGCCGGTCCGCCGGGCCGGGTCCGGCATCCTGGGCCAGATTCGCCGGCGCGGCCTGGTAATGCACCACCGGAATGCCCAGCGGGTGCAGCAGGCGCGCGGCGACCGGCACGTTGGGCGCCCAGTTCTCCGTGGCCACCGTCCGGGCCGGCCGGGCGGGCAGCCCGGCCAGCACCTCCCCGCCGCCGGTGCCCAGGTCCAGCAGCGGCCGGTCACCGGCCAGGCCCGCCGCGACCGCCCCGTAGTTCCAGGGCAGCGGCGCGGCGGTCGACCGCCCGCGCAGGAAGCGGAAGCTCCAGCCGGTCATCGGCGCGGCCAGCGCCTCGTCCATCAGGGTCTCAAACGTCAGCTCGCTCATCCCGCCATGCTGACCCGGCGGCCAGGGCCGGGCAACGCGTTAACCGCCCGCGGCCCGCGCGGCGCAATTCTGAGCGGCGGGCCGCCGCCCGCGTGCGCGGGCTGGACGCCGCGCCCGGCCGGTCAGGACACCGACTCGGTGATGGTGGCCACATAGGACCCGCCGACCGCGGTGGACGGCACCGCCACCGAGACCGTCGGGGTCCACGACGCGGAGTTAGCCAAGGCGCCGCCCGCCAGGGTGAACGCAGTCCGGCTGGCCAGCAGGTTCACCGCCAGCGACGCCGTCGCCTGGCCGGGCGTGAACGTGCCCGTGCCCGTCGTCGCGGTCGGCCGGCCCGGACCAGTAGGTGACGCCGCCGAGCGGGATCTTCTGCGCGGCCGTCCCGGCCCCGGTGGCCGGCGCCGTCGCGCTGACCGTGGCCGTCCAGGTCGCCCCGGTGAGCCCGCGCGCGTCGGTCACCGTCACGGTACCGAGCTTCGCGCTGGTCGTGCCGCCGGGCGCGACATCCGGCAGCGCCGCCGCGGTCGGCGCCGTCATCCGCAGCAGGCCGGCGGACACGGTCAGCGTGATCGACGTGGTGGCGATGCCCTTGTTGGCGTCGATCACGTTGACGGTGAACGGGTAGCTGCCCGGCAGGGTCGGCGTCCCCGACAACACCCCGGCGCTGCTCAGCGTGATGCCGGGCGGCAGGCTGCCAGCGTTCACTGACCAGGTGTAGGGCGTGGTTCCGCCCGTCGCGGTCAGCTGGTAGCTGTACGGCGTGGCCAGCGTCGCGGCCGGCGGCGGTGCGAACGTGGCGGTCACGCCCTGGGCCACGGTGATGCTCAGGGCCTGGGTGGCGAACTGGGCCTTCGCATCGGTGACCTTGACCGTGAACGCGAACGTTCCGGTGACGGTCGGCTGGCCGGTGAGTACCCCGTCGGAGCTGAGGCTGATGCCCGCGGGCAGGCTGCCGCTGCTCACCGTCCAGGCGTAGGGGGCCTGGCCGCCGGACACGGTCAGGGTGTCGCTGTACACGGTGTTGGTCCAGCCCTGGGGCGGGGCCGGGTTGCTCAGCGACGGCGCCGGGATGACGGTCAGCGTCAGGGCGGCGGTGGCGCTCAGGCTCGCGCTGTCGGTGACCTTCACCGTGAAGGAGAACGTGCCCGCGGCCGTCGGCGTCCCGGATAGCAGGCCCCCGGCGCTGCTCAGCGTGACGCCGGGTGGCAGGCTGCCCGCGCTCACCGTCCACGTGAACGGGCTGGTGCCGCCCGTCACCGCGAGCTGGTCGCTGTAGCTGGCCCCGACCTCGCCGGCCGGCGGCGGCTGCGGCAGCAGCGCGGGGCCGGAGTTATAGGTGTAGGCGACGCTGCTCCCGATGCCCAGGCTGACCACCCGGACCTGGACTCCGGCGGCCGTGTGGGCCGGCATCGCGGAGATGTCCAGGCGGGTGCTGCTGGTGACGGTGAAGCAGCCGGGGGCCGCGGCGGCGCACAGCCGGAGCGCGACCGGCGTGCCCGGCCGCGAACTCCGCCGTCGTCCCGATCTCGATGGCCGTCGCCCCGCCGAGGTTGGTGCCGGTGACCGCCACCGCCCCGCCGCCCCCGGCCGCGCCGTTGGCCGGGCTGATGCCGGTCACGACCGGCGTGGACGGCACGGTCCCGGCCGGCGCGCTCGAGGTGGTCGCCGGGGCCGCGTCCGCGGACCCGGCGAGCGCGGACTGCCGCCGGTGATCAGCGCGGACGTGACGCTGCTGGAGGTGATGACGCCGTTGACCGTGATCGTGCCGCTGGTGAAGGGGCTGGCCGTGGACGTACATGAGATCTGCTGCCCGGACGGCGCGGCGCAGGTCCAGCCCGTGCCCGACGCGACCAGCGGCGCGACCCCGCTGGGCAGCGTCTGGGTGATGGTTACCGGCTGGTTCTCCGTCGCCCCGCTCGCGGTCGCGGTGACCGTGTAGGTGACCGGGCTGCCGACGGTCAGCGCGTTCGCGTAGCTGGTCTGCGAGACGGCGAGCTTCGGCACCGGGCTCAGGCTGTTGACGACCACGTTGTCGAGCTCGTGGAAGTCGGTCACCGCGCCGGTCGAGGCGACCCAGCCGAAGGCCAGCTGCCGGGGGATGCCGCTGGCGTTGAGCCAGCTCGACGGGTACAGCCCGGAGGGGACGGTCGGCAGCGCGCCGGTCAGCGTCTGGGCGCTCCCGCCGACCGGGGTGAACCGGACCGCGTAGCCACCGGCCGCCGCGGTCACCCCGGACGGCGTGGTCAGCGGCACCGAGGTCGGGTTGATGACGACCTCGACGGGCACCACGGAGGCGGCCCGGGTCACCGCGGCCAGCGTCAGCGACGGCGAGCTGGCCGTCGCGGCGCTGCTGTTCAGGGCGCAGTACCCGACGGTGCCGTTGCCCGGCCCGCGGACGACCACCTGGCCAGGCATGCGGACGGCGATGTTCGCCGGGTCGGAGCAGCCCGTTCCCTCGAAGCCGCTCTTGCCGTTGCTGAAGTTGCCGAAGGCGTCCAGGCCGACCGCGAGGTAGCCGTTGCTCAGGCCGCTGGCCCCGGTGCCGAGCGCGGCGTAGCCGAGTGAGCCGCCCGTCGGCCCGGTCGCGGTCGGCGTGGCCGGGTTGGCCGGGTTGACCGCCGCCAGGACGAACGCCAGGCCGTCCGCCGCGTTCGGCGCGACGGAGCCGTACTGGTAGCTGTTGAACGTCGCGTCCAGGCCCTGCGAGGTCGGGACGCTGTTGCTGGCGAACACCGCGCCCTTGGTGTTGGTGGTGTTCGGCGTCAGCCGGAGCTTCCCCGAGCCGTTGGGGTCCGTCGACGAGGGGCAGGTGGCCAGCGGGCTGCCGGACGGGTTGCCAGCCGCGGTGAGGCACGCGAAGTTCGTCCCCGACGGTAGCGACACCGACCCGGCCGGGCCGTCCACCGTGTTGCTGTGGAACGGCTGGCTGAACAGCACCGTGCCGGCGGCCAGCACGCCGGGAGCGGACGCGGTCAGCGCGGCCGACGCCGCCGCGGTCAGCAGGACAGCGACCGCGGCGCGCGCTCCGCGCCCGTTACGCCCCCAGCTCACCGGGACCCCGGCGGCGGCGAGCGTAGCCCCGCGGATCCCGTGCGCGGCCCGGCGTGCGCCCCCGGCGCGGCCCCGCGCGGTAGCGGAGCGCCGCGATGGTCACCACGATCAGGGCGAGCAGCAGGCAGGCGCTCCAGATCAGCCACGCCGACCCGGAGCCCGTCCCGGTGAAGTCGATGACCGACCCGGCGACGGCCGTGCTGAACCCGCTGACCAGCTTCACCTTCGCCTGCCACGGGCCGGGCGGCACGCCCTTGCGCTCGGCGAACATCAGGTTGCCCGACTGGCCCGGCGCCAGCGTGAGGACCACACGCTCGGTCACGGAGGCGACGCTGGCCCCGCCCGGGCCGCCGGACAGCCGGGCCGTCCCGGCCAGGTCGACGGCCAGGCCGCCGAGATTGGTCACGTGCGCCACCAGCACCGGCTGGCCGCCCTTCAGCGTGGTGCCGGAGATCGAGGTGATCCGGAACCGGGTCGGCGGGGCACCCCCGCGCCCGATGCCCAGGTAGACCCGGATCCCGACCCGGGCGACCTCCCGGATCATCGTGCCCGACGCGGACCGGCGGAGCGCGGACTGCTGGGCCCAGATCACGCCGTAGTGCTCGCCGCGGGTGGGGTGCCTGGGCACCTTGATCGTGACCCTGTCGAAGGCGCTGGCGCCCGGCCGCAGCCGGAGCACCCGGTGCTGCACCCGGGTCCAGGTCGTGAGCTCGCTGCGGGTCGCGCCGGCGTCCCCGACGAAGCTGCCCTTGGTGATCCGAGCGGCGTCGGGATAGACAGTGAATGTCACGGTCCGCGATTCGAAGTTCTGGACCAGGATCCGCCGGTGAATGACGGAGCCGGGGTGCAGGAAGTCAATGATGTAACGCAGGCCGCGCGGATTATGCGCGTCTGAAACCGGTACGTCGTAAAGCCGGACCCCGAAACTTCCGGTTGGCATCCGGGCCGGGGTGATGGTGCCGGCCGAGGCACTGGCGGCCGGGAACACGATCCCGGCCGCCAGCGCCAGCGTCAGCATGCTGAGCAGGCGGCGCATGGCCTTTCTCCTTGCCTGGGGGGTTATTAATGCGGATCAGCCGTGATGAGTTACGAGACCGACTGGGCGAGCGTGGAGGTGTACGCGCCGCCGACCGCGGTCGGCGGGACTGCCACCGCGATAGTCGGGTTCCACGACGCGGTGTTGTTGCCCACCCCGGCACTGCCCGTCACGACTGTCTGCGCGGATGTCGATAGCGTGATGGCCTGCCCGGTGGCGGTGATGGTGCCCGTGGTCTGGATCTGGCCGGGCGTGTAGTTCGCGGCGCTGGCCGGGATGGTCTCATTTCCCGTCCCGGCGCCGGTGGTCCAGCTGGTAGACGAGGCCGTGACAGTCCAGGACGCGGACAGCAGGGCGCGGTTGTCGGTCACGTTGACGGTGCCCAGCGGGCCACTGATCGTGGTGCCCGGAGCGCCCGACCCGAGGTTCGCCGAGGACGGCGCGCTCATCGTGAGCGCCCCGACGGTGACCGTGAACGTCATCGTGGTGTCCGGGTCAAAGGCCGCCGGCGTGACGGTCTTGCTGAGCCCGGAGCCTTCCAGCGGCGACGCGTCGCTGGTCGCCGCGAACGCCGACATCGGTGCCAGCACTACTCCGAGAACGACGCCGGCGCCCGCAGTGCAGGCCAATAACTTTCGCATGATGTACTCCCCCGATTAGCCCGGTCATTCCGGGCACTCGCCAGGCCGATCCTGTGATCGGCGGCCATTACCAACTGTCACGGACAGTACACGAGGAACTACTGACGAGCCGCTTAACAAGGTCCAGTTGCTGTCATCGTGTCGCGCGGTCAATTCGGGGGAATGCGCTCCCCGGATTCCCGCATTCGGTGATTACGACGCGGGGTTAGGCACGAGCTAGCCGCAAGGCCGGTTAGTTAAGCGGGCGGGCTGGCTGTCAACGTGTGTCGGCTAGCGCGAAGACGGTCCCTTGGGGCTCCCGGTATCGCGGCGGCTGCCTGGCGAGTCGTGGCTGCCGCGGTTCGGCGGCGTCCCCGTCCAGGTCATCGACGCGCAGGTCATAGTCACCACCGCCGCCGGGAGCGCCACGGGCCACTGCCGGCTGATCACCAACGCCACGATCAGCTCCGGCCACCAGACAGCCACGACATGCCGCGAGAAATCCGTGACAAGCCCTGACCGAACCTCAGCTCCCCGGCATGGAGGGCTAGCCGCGGCCCAGGTGCTGCGGTGCGCCGAAGCGCTGCAGCACCTCGGGCACGGCCACCCGGCCGCCCTCGTCCTGGAAGTTCTCCATGACCGAGAGCAGCGCCCGGGCGGTGGCCCCGGTGCCGTTGAGGGTGTGCGCGAATTCCAGCTTGCCGTCCCGGCGGAACCGGACGTTCAGCCGCCGGGCCTGATAGTCGGTGGTGTTCGAGCAGGAGGTGATCTCCCGGTAGCGCTGCTGCACCGGGAACCAGGCCTCGATGTCGTACTTCTTGGCCGCCGGGGCGCCCAGGTCGCCGATCGCGATGTTCATGACCCGGTAGGGGAGGCCCAGTTCCTGAGCGATCTCCTCTTCATAGGACAGCAGCTCATCGTGGAAGGCCGCGGACTGCTCGGGCAGGCAGTAGACATACATCTCGACCTTGTCGAACTGGTGCACCCGGAACATGCCCTTGGTGTCCTTGCCGGCCGCGCCGGACTCGCGCCGGAAGTTGGTCGTGAACGCGGTGTACCGGGCGGGCAGGTCGGCTTCCTCCAGCCGCTCGTCGGCGTGGATGCCGGCCAGCGCGACCTCGGAGGTCCCGGTCAGGTACAGGCCGTCCTTCTCCAGCTGGTAGAGGTTGGATTCCTCGGTGGGCAGGAACCCGGTCCCGTACATGGCCCGCTCGCTGGCCAGGACGGGCGGCAGGACCAGCAGGAATCCCAGGCCGGTCAGCTTGTCGATGACATACCGGTACAGCGCCATCTCGGCCAGCGCGACGTCGCCGATCCGGTAGGCGAACCGGGAGCCGGACAGCCGCGCGCCCCTGACCATGTCGATCCAGCCGCGCGGCGACGCCAGCTCGGTGGCATCCACCGGCTGGAAGCTGAACTGCGGCTGCTCCCCCCAGGTCCGGACCAGCTCGGCGTCTTCCTCGTCCATGCCATCAGCGGCCGTCGGGTCCGGCAGGTTAGGAATCCGGGCCAGCAACTCGTCGCGCTCGCGCCCGGCCGTGGCCTGCTCGGCCTCGGCCGCGACCAGTTCCTCCTTGAGCTGGCGCAGTTCCTCAATCTCAGCCGGGCTCGGCGGGCGCCCCTTGGATGATTTCTTCTGCGCGGCGCGCAGCGACTCCGCGCGCTCGGTATGCGACCGCCAGCTGGCGTCGGCGGCAAGCAGCGCGTCGAAGTCTTCCGCCGCGCCGCGCCGGGTCAGCGCAGCCCGGTAGACGTCGGGTTCCTGCCGTGCAGCCTTGAGGTCAATCACGGGCGCGAGTCTATCGGCGATGCCGGAGGGCGGCAGCTCAGTTACACCCCGCACGCGGCCGGGTCAGGCCGGGGACGCGGGGCTGGGCAGGCCCGGCTCGGGCAGGCCGGCGGTGGCCTGATCCGGGGCCGCGGCAGCACTGTCAGGAGCGGCACTGTCACGGGCGGCACCGGCGGTGGCCGTCTCGCCGGCCGCACGGCGCCGGCCGGACCGGGTGGCCAGCACCGAGCCGGTCAGGATCAGCGCGAAGGCGGCGACCATGGCCGGGGTCAGCCGCTCGCCGAGCAGCCAGACACCGCCCGCCACGGCGATGGCCGGGTTGATGTAGGTGATCACGCTGGCCCGGGCCGGCCCGGCCTCGGCGATGAGCGCGAAGAAAATCAGGAACGCCACGGCGGTGCAGACCACGGCCAGCCCGGCGATGGCCGCGAGCACCTTGCCCGACGGCAGCGAGGCCGGCCAGGTCACCGCGGCCAGCGGCGCGTACACGACCGACGCGAAGGCCAGGCAGGCCGCTGTCATGGCCAGCGGCGGCAGGTCAGCCAGCTTTCGGCTGGCCACCAGCGGCCCGGTGGCGTAGCACACCGCGACCAGCAGCACCTCGCCCACCGACAGCGCATCACCTCCGGAGACGCCCGGCCCGACCAGTACGCCCACCCCGGCCAGGCCGATGAGCAGGCCCGTCCAGCGGGCCGGCGACAGCCGGTCGGTCCCGCCGGTCGCCAGGGCCAGCACCGCCACCAGGATCGGCACCGAGGCGATCAGCAGCCCGCTGAGCGAGCTGGACAGCCGGGTTTCCGCCTCCGACAAGAGCAGCCACGGGATCACGATCTCCACCAGCGCGAACACCAGCAGCCAGCGCCAGTGTGGCAGCAGGCTCGCGAGCTGGCGGCGCCGGATGGCGACGGGCAGCAGTAGCGCCGCGCCGATAGCTACCCGGCTCAGTACCAGCACGGGTACCGGCACGCCGCCCACGGCAACCTTGATGAGCAGGTAGGGAACGCCCCAGATCACGCTCATCGCCGCGAACATCACCCAGCCTCGGCGGCTCACGACCACTCCTCCCGGGCACGCTGCACCGCGCGCCATGCCATCAGCTTCCCGCGCGTGCTGCCGCCCGTCTTGAACGGTCTTGCGCCCCCACAGGAAACCCGCCGCCCAAGCCCGCCATTCCCCCTATGTCCTGCTTCCCGCCGACGGTGAGCCCCAGCGCGCCGTCAGGCGCTCCGAGCGATCCGGAGGGGCGCCCGGCGCCGTCTGGACTGAGGAGCTTGCGACGAGGGAAGACGGCGCCTCAAGGGAGCCCCGCAGATGAGCGGGAAACACTGCTCCTAGAGCTTGAGGCAGATGCCGAGGGGGCCGATGTTCAGGCAGCTCGGCGAGGGGGACGGAGTGGGCGTCGGCGAGCCTGTCGGCGGCGGTGCCGGCGGGGTGCCGGGCGGGCCCGTGGTCGGCGGCGTGGTCGGGGAGACCGGCGCTGACCCGGACGGGGTGGGCGACGGTGAGCTGCCCGGCGGGGGCGACGGCTTCGGATGCCGGCCATGCCGGCCCCGGCCCGGTGCGCTGCTCTGGCCGGGCGGTGGGCCGGTCGGGCCGCCCGCCCGGTGGCCCGGCGGCGCGGGCGGCGTCGTCGACGTGCCCGGCGGCGCGGCCAGCACCGGACCCGGCTGCGGGTAGGGGCCACTGGCCTGCGGGGACCGGATGGTGAAGGTCACCGCGGACATCATGATGTAGACGAGGGTGGCACTGGCCACGATGACCAGCGGCGGAACTAACAGCAGCGGATGCGCGCGGAAGGCCAGCGCTCCGTTGCGCAGCGTGTGCCTGATCCGGTTCCGCATCACGGCGGCGGCCACGCTGGAGGCCGGCAGCGGCGGCCCGTAGCCCAGGTCTGCGCCGCGGCGAGCACGCAGCAAGGCGGCGCGGCGCTCGGCCGGGCTCAGGCCCGGCAGCAGGTAGATGATCGTGCTCCGGCCATGCGCCTCGGTACGGACGTGTAACCCGGCGGGCAGCTCTGCATATCTGATCTTGATCAAGAGCAAAACCTCGCGAAAAGCTCAACAAGGGGGTATCCGGACGCATTAATCACACAATCCGTGACGACCATATCACTGTGGATAGCTGCAATTCCGCGGACAAGCCGGTTCTGAGCTCCGGCCGGGTCCTTAGCTGGCCGCGGCCACGCCGGCGGTCCGGCAGGCTGCGCACCGCGGCTACGCTCACCACATGCAGATGGGCGTCCGGCGCGCGGCTGCGCGCCGGACCGGACCGGCGAACTGGACACCGCGCAGGAACTGCCGCCCGGCGGCTGGGCCCTGATGTGACAGCCGAGGAGGGGACATGCTGGTGAGGCCCCGCACTGACGGTGCCCCGGCCACCCGTGCTCCCGCCACCCGGCCGCCATCGGCCTGGATATCCGCGGTGCTGGCCGTGGCCGGCGGCCTGGGACTGGCGCTGTCGTTCCCGCCGGGCGGATTCTGGCCGCTGGCCGCGGCCGGGCCCGCGCTGCTGGTGCTGGCCCTGTGGCGGCGCAGCCTGCGCGGCTCGTTCGGCACCGGGCTGCTCTTCGGTGTCGCCTTCTTCTTCCCGCTGCTGTCCTGGGTCGTGAACGTGGCCTGGTACGCCTGGGTCACGCTGGCGGTAGCGGACACCCTGATCTTCGCCGTGCTCGCCATCGGCCAGCGGCTGCTGCTGCGGCTGCGGGCCTGGCCGCTGGCGGCAGCGGGCTGGTGGGTCGCCGCCGAGTCGCTGCGCGATCGCTGGCCGTGGGGCGGATTCCCGTGGGGACGGCTGGCGATGAGCCAGGCCGCCAGCCCGGACCTGCACTGGGTCGCCGTGGCCGGGCCGTCGGCACTGACCTTCCTGGTCGCCCTGGCCGGGACCTGCCTGGCCTGGCTGGTGCTCGGGCCCGGCGGGTGCCCCCTGACCCGGCGCCGCCCGCAGCCGCCAGCAGAGACCAGCCTCGCCCCCGAGACCGGCCCGCAGGCTCGCGGCCAGGAGGGGCGCGGCCAGGAGACGGATGACCCGGCGGAGCACGGCATCGCTGCGCCAGCCAGCGAGCCCGCGGGCGGCCCGGCCAGTGCCCGGAACGCGGCCGCCGCGGACCCGGCGGCGCACCGCGCGGACCAGGGCGGCACCAGCTCAGCCGCTCTCGCCAGCGACACCATGAGCCCGGCCTCAGCCAGGACGGGCGCTGACCAGCCACCCGAGATCGGATATTCCGAGATCGGAGTATCTGAGGCCCGTCCCGGAGCTTCCGGCGGGCGGGGCGGAGACCCGGGCACCGGCCAGCGCGGCCGCGGGCGGGCCGCGACGGCGGTGCTCCGGCGAGCCGGGCCGGCGCTCTGCCTGGCGGCCGTCGTCGGCCTCGCGCTGGCCGGGCCCTTGCTGCCCGTCGACCAGGGAACGCCCCGGACGCCGTCTGCCGTGGTGGCCGCCGTGCAGGGCAATGTCCCGCACGTGCGGAACCTGCCCGACCTGCTGCGCGCGAATACGGTCACGACCAACCATGCCGACGCCACGAAGGCACTCGCGGCCCGGGTGCGGGCGGGTGCCGCCCCCGCGCCCGACGTGGTCATCTGGCCGGAGAACTCCACCGATCAGGACCCGCGGCTGAACCCCTACATCTTCTCCGCGATCGCCCAGGCCGTGGACGCGATCGACCGGCCGGTGCTGGTGGGGGCGGTGCTGCAGAACCCGGTGCGCAACGCCGGCCAGCTCTGGCGACCGCGGGTCGGCCCGGTCCGGTCCTACGTCAAGCGGCAGCTTGTCCCGTTCGGCGAGGTCATCCCGTACCGCGCCTTCCTGACGCTGTTCACCTCGCTGCCCGACCTGCAGCCGGTCAACTTCACGCCCGGCCACCGGGCCGTTGTCTTTCACCTCGGCAAGGTCCGGCTCGGCGACGTGATCTGCTACGAGGTCGGCTTCGACGGCCTGGTGTCCTCGGAAGTGGCCGCCGGCGCCAACCTGCTGGCCGTGCAGACCAACGACGCCGACTTCGAGCTGGACGGGCAGACGGGCGAGACGCTGCAGCAGCTGGCCATGGCCCGGGTCCGGGCGGCCGAGCACAACCGGTCGGTCGTGGTGGCCTCCACGACCGGGGTCAGCGCCATCATCGGCCCGGACGGCAAGATGCTGGCCCGCACCAGCCTGTGGCACCGGGCCGTCCTCGAGGAGCGGGTCCCGCTGCGCAGCAGCACGACGCTCGCCGACCGGCTGGGCGGCTGGCCGGAAGGCATCCTGACCGGGGCGACCGTCCTGGCCCTGGCCTGGATGATCATCAGCGTGGTGGCCGACCGGCGCCGGGCCGGCGGCGTCTGAGCGGGCCCCGGCCCGGCGGCCGCTCATGAGGACCGTCCGGGCACGCTGCGCACGGCAGTGGTCGCAGAATAGAACCGTGGCACATCGGGCAAGGACAGCGCTGCGGCACGGCTTCGGACAGCCTGTCCGGTATGCCGTGCTGCTGGCCGGCGCCCTGCCGGTGCTGGCCTTCCCCGCTCCCAACCTGGAGTTCCTGGCCTGGGTCGGCCTGGTCCCCGGGCTGATGCTGATGCTCGCCGCGCCGACCCGGCGGGAGGCCGGAGTGCGCGGCTGGTGGTTCGGGGCCGGCTACCTGCTGGCCGCCATGTACTGGCTGGCGCCCAACCTGGGGCCGGGGCTGCTGCTGATCGCGATCGTCCTCGGCGCGCTGTGGGCCGGGGTCGGGATCGCCGTCTGGGTCACCCTGCACCCGCGGGTGACGGCCGGGCGCGCGGTGGCCGCCCTGCTGCTGGTGCCCAGTGCCTGGCTGGTGACCGAGTGGCTGCGGTCCTGGCAGGGCCTCGGCGGGCCGTGGGCCGTGTTCGGGGTCAGCCAGTGGCAGCATCCGGTGATCCTGGCCCTGGCCGCGGTGGGCGGCGTGTGGCTCGTGTCGTTCGCCCTGGTCGCGGCCAACACCGGGATCCTCATCGCGATGGCCGCGCCGAGCCTGGGGCTGCGGCTGATCGGCTGCGGCGGGGCGCTGGTGGCCATTGCCGCCGGGCCGGCCGCGTTCGCGATGACCGCCCCCAGCCCGGTCACCCGCGAGGTCAGCATCGCCCTGATCCAGCCCGGCGTGATCCCGGGGCCCGCCGCGCGGGTGGCCGCCAGTGAGCGGCTGACCGCGGCCGGGCCCGCCGCCCGCGCTGATCTGATCGTCTGGGGCGAGAGCAGCGTCGGCTTCGACCTGGCCCGCGATCCGGCCGTGCTGACCCGGCTGCAGGCGCTGTCGGCATCGGTCGGGGCGCCCATCCTGGCCAGCCAGGACGCCGTCAGCCCGGACGGGGTCAAGTCGAAGGTGGCGGTGCTGATCGGCCCGCGCGGCATCGAGGGCCGGTACGTCAAGTCCCGGCTGGTGCCGTTCGGCGAGTACATTCCGCTGCGCTCGCAGCTGGGCTGGCTGACCACCGTCAGCCGGGCCGCACCGCAGAACATGATCGCCGGGCACGGGGCGCACGTGCTGCGGACCACGCTCCGCGACGGCAGCGAGCTGACCTTCGGACCGCTGATCTGCTTTGAATCAGCTTTCCCTGACATGTCCCGGTATGACGCCAACCACGGCGCCCAGGTCATCGTGTACCAGACGTCAGACTCCACCTTCCAGGGCAGCTGGGCGCTGGAGCAGCACGCCTCGCTGGCCGCAGTCCGCGCCGCGGAGACCGGGCGGCCCGTGGTCCAGGCCGCGCTGACCGGCGACTCGGTGGCCGTAGATCCGCGCGGCCGGGTGCTGGCCTGGCTGAACGCCGGCGACCGCAGCGCTGCGACCGTCCGGCTGGGACTGCCGCCCGGCACGGCCCTGACCCCCTTTGACCGGCTCGGCGAGTACGTGCCGCTGGCCGCGATGACGATCGTGGCGATCGCGCTGCTGACCGGAGTGGCCCGGCGCGGCCGCGGCGGCGGTATCCGGCGGGGGCTGCCGGGCCACGATGCCGCCCCGGCCCGCATAGTCTGGACGGACAGCAAGGCACCTGACGGGTCCTCGCCGGTGCCGGGCATCCGGGTCCCGGACGCCGCGGTGCCGTCCGGTCCGGTGCCTGTCCGTCCCGACTCTGGCCGTCCCGACTCCGCCGCCCCCGTGCCCGCCGATCCTGTCCTCGCCGACGCCGCCGACCCCGTCCTGGCCGACACCGCCAGCCCCGGGCCGGCCGACCCGGCCGCCGCGCCGGAGCCGGCTCCCGATCGCGACCCGCCGCCTGCCGATCCCTGAGGAGACCCCCCGTGCCCGTCCGCCGCTCGCCGAAGCTCACCGCAGCGTGTGCGTGCGTGATCGCCGGGCTGCTCGCCGCGGCCTGCTCAGGAAGCACCGGCGGCGGCCCGGGCGGCACAGGCGGCGCCGCCAGCCAGCCGGCCGGCCCGAAGGTGACCATCAGCCCGGCCAGCGGCAGCCGCGACGTCCAGCCCGGCCAGGGTGTCACCGTGAGCGCGGCGGGCGGGAAGCTGACCAGCGTGTCGGTGCATGCCGGCGGCGCTGCGGTCACCGGGAAGATGAACGCGGCGGGCACGTCCTGGCACTCGCGGTGGGCGCTCAGCGTCTCGACGACCTACAACGTCACCGCAACGGCGACTGGCTCCGGCGGCAAGCCGGTCACCACGACCAGCACCTTCAAGACCCTGACCCCGTCCCGGACATTCCGGACAATGATCTTCGAGGGCTACCACAAGACCTACGGCGTCGGCATGCCGATCATGCTGACCTTCAGCGAGCCGATCAAGAACAAGGCCGCGGTGGAGCGGGCCCTGCAGGTCCGCACCTCCAGGCCGGTGGCCGGCACCTGGTACTGGAACGGCGACCAGACGCTGAACTTCCGGCCCCGCCAGTACTGGCCAGCCCACACCAAGGTGACCTTCACCGGGCACCTCGACGGCGTCCAGGGCGCACCGGGAATGTACGGGTATCACACGCTGACCCAGTCGTTCACCATCGGCGACTCGCTCATCGTGGTGGCCAGCACCGCCACCCACCACCTGAACCTGTACCGGGATGGCAAGTTCTATAAGCGCTGGCCGATCAGCACCGGCAAGCCCGGCGATAACACCCCGAACGGTACGTACCTCACCATCGACAAGGGCAACCCGGTCCTGATGAAGGGCCCCGGCTACAAGCTGGAGGTCCCCTGGTCGGTCCGGTTCACCTGGAGCGGGGACTACCTGCACGACGCCTTCTGGTCGGTCGGCGAGCAGGGCTTCACTAATGTCAGCCACGGCTGCGTCAACCTCGCCCCGGCCAACGCCGAGGCCTACTACAAGCTGGAGCACCCGGGCGACCCGGTGACGGTGACCGGCAGCCCCCGCGCGGGCGCCTGGGGGAACGGCTGGACCGACTGGTTCCTGTCCTGGCCGAAGTACCTGCGCGGCAGCGCCCTGGGCAAGGCCGTCATGGCCGGCCCGCACGGCAGCACGTTCGTCAGCCCGTCAGACCTGCCGGCCCCGAAGGGCAGCGCGCCGCTGCACGAGCCGGTGCACGGCAACCGGTCTGCAGCCTAGCCATCGCGCTCCGGAGGCGCTGAACTCCGGGACCTTGGGCCCTTCCGGTCACTCGTTGCTACCTGTAGGTTGCGCACTGTGGAATAAGCGGTGCCCCTTTTATTCCCTCTAGTCACTCATAGTGACATACGCCATACCAGGCATCATCGGGATTACACGCGCCTGACCTCGGCGTTATACGTGCGATCCTCGCCGGGAGCCAAGCCCGCGATCACAACGGGCTACTGGATTCCGCGCCTGCGGCCGCCGCGGCAGCGTACCTGCGCTGCCGGCTGAGCTGGCCCGCCCTGAACCCGCGAAGCGCACTTCCCCCCGATGTGCGCGAGCCCGCCTGCAAACGATTGGGCGGCTCATCCCCGTGCCGCCCCCCGCGGCCGGGCGGCGAGGAGCTACAGGGAAGGAAACCCCTTTGTTCCGCACTGCCCTCACCGAGTTCGTCATCGGCCGCGGCAAGTCCCTGGCCGTCTTTTTCACCACCGTGCTCAGCGGCCTGCGCGGGGCCCCCGCCGCGCTCGCCGGGCTGTTCACCGGCCGCGGCAAGGCCGCGGCGTACGCGGGAACCGCCATGGCCCTGGCCGGCATCGGGATCGCCGTCATCGCGGCGACCACGTCACCGGCGGTCGTCCCGGCTGCGGCCAGCTCCGGCCACCACGCGGCCGCGCACGGATTCGCCGTGAACGTCGGCGACCAGGCCAGCCGCCCGGCCTCCCCGGCCACGACCAGTAAGCCGGCCGCTCCCAAGGCCTCCGCGCACACCGCTGCCCCGGCCAAGCCGGCCGCGCACAAGGCTCCGGCGCGCAAGGCCGCCCCGGCCAAGCCCGCCGCGCACAAGGCGCCCGCGCACAAGGCCGCCGCGGCCAAGCCCGCGGCCCGCAAGGCTGCCCCTAAGCGCGCCGCGAAGGCCCGCTCCAGCCACCCGCTGACCTGGAAGCAGATCCGCGACCGGCTGGCCGCGCAGACCTACCCCAAGCCGGCCCCGCACAAGCTGCCCCTGCCGGACCGGCTGCTGCCGGCCTCGCCGAGCGGCGCGCAGACCTACATGCCCGTCACCGCCTCCCGGCTGGCCAACGCGAGCACCATCGTGCGCCAGGCGCTGAAGCGCCACATGGGCGTCCGGTCGGCCGTCATCGCGGTGGCCACCGCCATGCAGGAGTCCACGCTGGAGAACATCACCTACGGCGACCGTGACTCGCTGGGCCTGTTCCAGCAGCGCCCGTCCTGCGGCTGGGGCTCCGCGGCGCAGATCACCAACCCGGCCTACGCGGCGAACGCCTTCCTCAGCGCGCTGCACACCCACCAGTCGGCCGACCCGGAGTGGGCCAGCCAGCCGCTGTGGGCGACCGCCCAGGCCGTTCAGCAGTCCGGCTTCCCGTACGCGTACGCCAAGTGGGAGGCCCAGGCCGCCCAGCTGGTCCAGCGGGTCGCCTCGCACCTGGGCTGACCCCCGGCCGGGCACCGGTCACCAGTACCGGAGCCCGGCGCCCCAGGACCCCGGCCGCTCCCCCGGCGGCCGGGCACGAGATCGCCGCCCTGGTCCCATCCCTCCGCGGGACCAGGGCGGCGTCATGTGCGCTATCGCCGCCGCGGTGCGACGCGCCCGCGCGAAATTGGCACGGCCGGTCCGGCCATTCGCCGCCGTGCTGTAGAAACAGTGGGCATGGAGAGCTTTCTCACGCACGCGGGCTACCTCGCGCTGATCCTGTTCGGGTTCGTCGAGGCCTGCAGCATCCCGATCTCCTCCGAGATCACCTTCGGCTTCGCGGGCGTGCTGGCCTACCAGGGCCATCTCAACCTGGCCCTGGTGATCATCCTGGGCTCGGCGGCTGAGTACGCCGGGTCGTTCGCCTCCTATGGCGTCGGCCGCGCCGGCGGACGGCCCGCCGTGGAGCGATGGGGCAGGTACGTGCTCATCACCCACCGCGACCTGGACCGGGCCGAGCGGTTCTTCGCCGGCCGCGGCGCCTGGGCCGTGCTCATCACCCGGCTGCTGCCCGTGCTGCGCGCGTTCACCGGCATCGTCTCCGGCATCGTCGAGGTCCCGGTGCCGCAGTTCGCCATCTTCAACCTGATCGGGACGGTCGTCTGGGCGACGGCACTGACCAGCATCGGCTATGCCGTCGGCAGCGCGTGGGACACCGTCTCCAAGTACCTGTCCATCGGCGGCTACGTCATCGTCGTGCTGGTGGTCGCGGCCATGGCCGGTGTCGTGGCGCTGCGGCTGCGCGAGATCCGCCGGGAGCGGGCCGAGCAGGCTGCCGCCGGCGTCACCGAGACGGGCAGCGCGGAGGACCTGACCGTCCGCCCGCCGGCCACCAGCCACCGGCGCGGCTCGCACCGCCGCTAAGTCCCGCCCGCCCCGCCGCGCTAGTCCGCCACCGCCTGGTAGACCAGCTGCCGCAGCTGCGAGCGGATCGGGTAGGCGCTAGAGGGCAGCAGCTGGGTGAAGAAGCTCACCGTCAGCTGCTCGGCCGGGTCCACGAAAAACGCCGTGCTCGCTGCCCCGCCCCAGGAGAACTCGCCCGCCGAGGTCAGCGTCTTGCCCGCCACCGGGTCCTGGACCACCGCGAAGCCGAGCCCGAAGCCGCTGCCGCGCAGCGGCGCCTCCGCGTACAGCGGCCGGCCGAATGTCTCCAGGTCCTGGCCGCCGGGCAGGTGGTTGCGCGTCATGTAGGCGACCGTCCGGGGGCCGAGCAGCCGGGTGCCTTCCAGCTCGCCGGCCGGGCTGTCCGGCCGGTGCAGCAGCATCTGGGTGAAGCGGTGGTAGTCGGCGGCGCTGGACACCAGCCCGCCGCCCCCGCTGAAATAGGCCGGCTTGCGGAAGGCGACGTTGCCCATCGCGTCCAGCGGCACCACCGAGCCGTCCGGGGCCAGGCCGTACAGCGGGCCGAGCCGGGGGGCCTGCTCCTCGCTCGCCCAGAACGCCGTGTCGGTCATGTCCAGCGGGCTCAGGATGCGGTCACGGAAGAAGTCGTCCAGGCTCTGCCCGGACACCACCTCCACGAGCCGGCCGAGCACATCTGTCGCCACGGAGTAGTTCCACTCCGAGCCAGGCTGGAACAGCAGCGGGATCTGCGCCCACGCATCGCAGCACCCGGCCAGGTCCATGCCCCGCGGCGCACCCCACTCGAACCCGCGGGCCCGGTAGACCGCATCGACCGGATGGGTGCGCAGGAAACCGTAGGTCAGGCCGGCGGTGTGGGTCAGCAGGTGCCAGATGCGCACCGGCTCGGTAGCCGCGACGGTGACCTGCTTCAGGTCCGAGCCGCCGGCGTAGACGCGGGCGTCGCCGAATGCCGGGATGTAGCGGCTGACCGGGTCGGTCAGCTCGAACGCGCCTTCCTCGTAGAGGATCATCGCCGCGACCGAGGTGACCGGCTTGGTCATCGAGTAGATCCGCCACAGCGTGTCGGCCTCGACCGGCAGGCCGGCCCCCATGTCCCGCGACCCGCATGCGGACACATGGGCCAGCTTGCCGCGGCGGCTGACGGTGATCAGCCAGCCGGGCAGCTTTCCATCCTCGACATAACGTTCGAAGTGCCGGTCCAGCCGGCTCAGCCGCTCCGGGTCCAGCCCGACCTCAGCCGGGTCTACCTCCGCCTTCAGCCCGGTCATGCCCGCGCCGCCTCCTTCGCATCATGTCCTTGCGCAGTCCGCCTCGGTCAGCGCCGCCGCGGCGGCCGCCGCCCGCGAATAGCTGGGTTATGTCCTGATCCTTTCCGGTCGGCCGCGCCAGGTCCAGAGGCTCTGTTTTCTGCTCGGCTGCGGGACGCCCGGGAGGCGCCGCCTTCCCTCCTCGCAAGCTCGTCAGTCCAGACGGCGCCGGCGCCCCGCAGCCGAGCTAACTGCTCGTCAGGCGCGGCAGGCCGGTGCGGCGCCGGACCTCATACATCAGGACGGCGGCGGCCACGGCGAGGTTCAGCGACTCGGCCGTCCCGGTCATCGGGATGCTCACGGTCAGCCCGCCGGCCTCGCGCACCTGGTCCAGCAGCGGCGGCGGCAGGCCGTCCCCCTCGCTGCCCAGCAGGATCGCCAGCGGCAGCGGGAACTCGGCGTCCCAGCACGACCGGCTGGCCCCGGCGGTGGCCGCGGCTACCGTGATGCCCTGCCCGGCTGTCCAGCCCAGCAGGTCCGCCGCCGTGTCGGCCCGGGCGACCGGGACATCGAAGATCGCGCCCATGCTGGCCTTCACCGCCGCCGGGTCGTAGGGATCAGTGGCCGGCCCGGCCAGGATCACGCCTGCCATCCCGGCCGCGCTGGCCGTCCGGATGATGGTGCCGAGGTTGCCGGGATTGGCGGCCTCGTGCAGCGCCACGAACACCGATCCGGGCGTCACCGGCAGATCGGCCAGCGCCAGCGGCCGCGCCCGGACGATGGCGGCCAGCCCGGTGGGCCCGTCCCGCCCCGCGATCCGCGCGAACAGCTCCGCGCTGATCCGGGCTACCCGGACGCCGCGGCTCTCCTGCCCGGCCACCATGGCCACAGCGGACTCCGGGCGCAGCAGGTCCGGGGCGACGATCAGGACCTCGATGTCGGCACCGGCTTCCACCGCCTGCCAGACCGGCTGGATGCCCTCGACCACGAACGCGCCCTCGCGGCGCCGGTGCCTTCGGTCGGCTAGCAGCCGGACCCGCTTGATCAGCGGGTTCGCCGCGCTGCTGATCACCTCGGCCATCGCGTTAGATTACCGCCGGACCGCGTGCCGGACCGGCGGCACCGCTCAGGCAGTCCTAGCGGCGCTACCGCCGGGCCAGCGAGGTCATGACGGGACGGGGAGGGCTGGATGGACGAGCGCCGGGGCGGCTGGTTCAGACGGCCTGGTGCTGCCGATGGCCTCGTCCACGCAGGCATGGACGGTGAAGACATCGATCAGCCGGGTGATGGTGAGGAGCCGCAGCACCTGTAGTTGCGGCCCGGCCAGCAGGAGCTTGCCGCCGACTTGCCGGGCGCGCCTGCGGACCAGCGCGAGGGCGGCCAGGCCGCTGGAGTCCATGAACGCCAGGCCCGCCAGGTCGATGATGATCTCGCGCTTATGCGCCGCGACCTTAGCCAGTGCAACCGCGACGGACGCGGCCTCGGTGACGTCCAGCTCACCGCGCAGCGCCACAACGAACCAGCCGCCGACCTCACGAGTACTCAGTTCCACGCTGGCCATGGCCGCGCCTTCCTGTCTCAGCAGCAAGGCGGGGGCCTGACCTGGCAGCACGTAACGCTAATTTCGTCCGTTCTGCTCCCGACAGTACGCCGAATAACCGCCGGACACGAGTCGCAGGGGGACGGTCTTAACGCGACCGCGGATCCCGGCCAGGCTAGCTGGTGATCATGACCGGACTGCCCGGCAGCCTCCGGTGCCGGTCAGCAGGGAGCGACATATGGTTTGCCTATGAGTCTTGAGGGAGAGTACGTCCCCAGTCCGTCGCAGTGGGTCCGGGACCAGGTCGAGGAATATGAGAGCTCGGGCGGCCAGAAGGCCAACACGCTGAGCGACACCGGGCTGCCGGTCATTGTCGTCACCACCCGCGGCAACAAGAGCGGCAAGCTGCGCAAGACGCCGCTGATGCGAGTCGAGCATGACGGCGAGTACCTGCTGGTCGCCTCGCAGGGCGGAGCGCCCACGCACCCGGTCTGGTACTACAACCTGAACGCCGACCCGGACGCGGTCACCGTCCAGGACGGCCCGGAGCCGTTCGACGTGCACGTCCGCGAACTGGCCGGCGAGGAGCGCGCGACCTGGTGGCAGCGGGCCGTGGCCGCGTTCCCGCCGTACGCCGACTACCAGGTCAAGACCGAGCGGCTGATCCCGGTCTTCCTGGCCACCCGCCAGGCCTGACCGGTCAGCTGTCGGGCTCGGGCACGTAGTGCCGGGTGCCGTCAGCCGAGTCGAGCCAGACCCGCATGATCACCCGGGAGGTCGGGTCACGGAACCGCTCCCGGGTCGGCACCCAGCCGGCCCCCGGCGTTTCCGCATGCGCGTGACCGCGGCGACTGCGGCGCTGCGGCCGGCCCGGCGGCACCAGGGACGGCAGGCCGGCCAGCGCTGCGGCCACCTCGTCGGCGAACTCGGCCGACAGCACGGCCCCGACCCGCTGATCCAGCTCGGCGGCGTCCAGCCGGCCATGCGCGTAGTGCTCGCGCAGCAGGCCGATGACGTGCTCCCGGTCGGTATCGCGAGCCGGGAACCGCGGCGTCGTCACGCCCGCCGCCGCTAGCCCGCCGGGCGGGCGACGACGGCCGTGCCGTAGGCCACGATTTCCGTGAGCTGCTGGCCCAGCTCGGAGGAATCGAACCGCATGGCCACGATCGCGTTAGCGCCCAGCAGCCGGGCGTTCTCGATCATGCGGTCCATCGCATGGCGGCGGCTGTCTTCCAGCAGCTCGGTGTACTGGGTCACCTCGCCGCGCCGCATCGCGGAAAACCCGGCGCCGACCGACTTGGCCAGGCCCATGCTGCGGACCACCAGCCCGAAGGCCACGCCGAGATCGCGCTCGATGGTCATGCCGGGCAGGCCCAGCCCGGTGGTGACGGAAAAATCAGTCGCGGGAGCATCGCTCATCGGGTCATCCTACGAGCAGCCGGGCCGGCATCAAGGGTCCCGGCCCGGCGCCAGCCAGCGGGCCGCCCGGCGCGGCGCGGCCCGCCGGGCGGGCCGGGAGGGCCAGGACTCGCGGGCACGCGGCCGCTCCGGGTTAGCTAGCCCGCCCAGGATGGCGGGCGCTTGGCCAGGAACGCCGCCATGCCCTCGGCCGCGTCCGCGGAGGCGAACAGCCGGGCCGACTGCGCGACCAGTTCCTCGCCGGCCGCGTCGAACCGGGCCAGGACGCCGGCGGTCAGCAGCGGCTTGGTCTCGGCCAGGCCCTGCGGGGCGCCCCCGCGCAGCGCGTCCAGCACGGTCATGGTGCCCGCGTCGATGTCGGCTACGGCCTCGGTGACCAGGCCCATCGCGGCCGCCGCCGCCGCGCCGAAGGTCTCTCCGGTCAGGTAGTACCGGCCCGCCGCCCGGGGGGTCAGCCGGGGCAGCGTGGTCAGCGAGATGATCGCCGGGGCGAGCGCCAGCTTGACCTCGGAGAAGGCGAACGTCGAAGCCGGGCCCGCGATCGCGATGTCGCAGGCGCCGACCAGCCCCATCCCGCCCGCTCGCACGTGCCCGTCAATGCTGGCCACCACCGGCTTGGGCAGCTCCAGGATCTGCCGCAGCAGCGCCATCAGCCGGGCGGCGCCGCTGGCCATCCCGCCCGCCCGGGCCTCGGCCAGGTCGGCGCCCGCGCAGAACGTCGAGCCGGTGTGGGTGAGCTCCACGGCCCGGACCGCCGGATCGGCCGCTGCGCCGGCCAGGGCCTGCTCGACCTGTGTCATCAGCGCGGCTGACAGGGCGTTGCGGTTGCGTGGTGAGTCCAGCGCGATGCGGGCGATCCCGCGGTCGGCCGAGTACTGCACCAGCGTGTCGGTCATGAAGCTCTCCTCCCGTCGGGCCGCGAGCGGCGGCCCGCAGGCCAGTATGGCCGGGCCGGGGGGCTCAGCTCAGGCCGCGGCCAGGCCCATGGCGTCGAGGGCGAACGCGTGTACCTCGGCCTCGTAGCGCAGGTGGCCGAACCGCCCGGACGGCCCGGTGTGCGCGCCGGCCCCGAGTTCCACCCGGAACAGGATCCGCGAGCCCGCGACGTTGGTCTCGCGGAGCCGGGCCACCCACTTCGCTGGCTCGTGCACCAGCACCCGCGGATCGTGCACGGCCCCGGTGACCAGCAGGTCGGGCCGGGGCCCGTCGGGCGGGTTGTCATAGGGCGAGTAGGAGCGCAGGCAGGCGAAGTCACCGGCGTCGCGGGGGTCGCCCCACTCGTCCCACTCGTTGATAGTCAGCGGGATACCGGGGTCGAGCATGGTCGTGACGCAGTCGACGAACGGGACCTCGGCGATGACCGCCCGCCACCGGCCGGGCGCCCGGGAGTAGACCGCGCCCTGCAGCAGGCCGCCGGCGGACAGGCCGCGGGAGACGATCCGGTCGCCGTCCACCAGCGCCGTCGAGCCGGGCACATCGCCGGCCAGCCAGTCGGCGACGGCGATGAAGTCGCTGAAGGTGGTGGGCTTGGCCCGCAGCCGGCCCTGCTGCCACCAGGCCCGGCCGTTCTCGCCGCCGCCGCGGATATGCGCGATGGCGTAGATGACGCCGCGGTCCAGCAGCGACGGCAGGCTGACGTCGAAGGCCGGGTCCTCGCACGACTCATAGGCGCCGTACCCGTACAGCAGGCACGGGGCGCTGCCGTCGAGCGGCGTCCCGGCCCGGTACGCGAGCGTGACGGGGATCGCCGCGCCGTCCGGGGCGGTGGCCAGCCGCCGCTCGGTCCGGTAGCCCGCCGGGTCATAGCCGGGGACCTCGCGGCGCTTGAGCAGCGTCCGCTGGCCGGTGGCCAGGTCGAGCCGGGACCAGGCCGGCGGCTCGACCAGGGATTCCTCGACCACGATCACTGAGCCGGCGTCATAGTCCTCGGCGTGCTCGACGGCGATCGACCCGGCCGGCATCGCCGGCCAGATCTCCCGCACGCTGCCGCCGTCGTGGCCGGTGATGGCCAGCAGCGGGGACCCGTTCCGGCGCATGGTCAGCAGCAACTGGCCGGCCAGCACGTCGCAGGCGATCAGCCGGGTGTCGGTCCGCTGCGGGGCCACCGCCGGGCACGGCACCGGCTGAGCCGCGACCGGCCGCGCGCCGCCCGGCTCCGCGGCTCCCGCGCTACCCGATTTCGCATAATCCGATTTCGTACTATCCGGCCTCGCGCCACCCGCAACCGGGCCGTCCGGCACCGGGGCGCGCAGGAGCGTGAACTCCGGGGCCCCGTCGTCGGTCACGATGTACAGCCAGCCCGGCCCGCCGGCCGGGTCGGCGGCGTGGTCGACGCGGTACTCCACGCCGCGCCGGCGCGGCCAGACGACCACCGGGTCACGGTCCGGGGCGGCCGCCGGGATCAGCGCCACCTCGGTGGTGTCCCGGGACGCGGCGGTGATCACGATCTGCTCCCCGCTGCGGGAGGTGCGCAGGGTCAGCTCGAACCGGGCGTCGGCTTCCTCAAGGATCAGCACGTCAGCGGCGGGGTCGGTGCCCAGGCGGTGCCGCCAGACCTGGTACGGCCGGTTCAGCTCGTCCGGCACCAGGTAGAACAGCTGCCGCGAGTCCGCGCTCCAGGCGCTGCCCGGGTAGCTGCGCTCGATGACATCCGGCAGGTCAGCGCCGGCGGCCAGGTCCCGGACCCGCAGCGCGTAGATCTCTGCCCCGGTTACGTCCGCCGACCAGGCCAGCAGGGCCGCGTCGGGGCTGGGCTCGCGCACGCCGACGTCCACAAAGCCTGTCTCCGCCGCGATGATGTTCTCGTCCAGCAGGACAAGATCGGAACTTTCTCCGGATTGTGACCTAAGAAACTGAAGATTCTCTCTTCCCTCTACTGTCCGAGTGCGGTACACAAATCCTTTAAGGTTCCATCCGACCGAATCTTCGGACCGGTCGGCGGTCCGCCCGGTCGCCTCCTGGTACAGCTCGCCCGCGAGGCCCGCCAGGCGCTGGCTGTGCGCGTCGTAATAGGCGCGCTCCGCGACGAGGTAGTCGCGCAGGGCCGGCGCGGCGTGGTCCCGCATCCAGGCGTAGTTGTCCACGTCAACGACGCCGTGCAGGTCCCGCGCTGACGGTACGCGCGGTGCCCGCGGAGGCCCGGGCGGATCCAGGTGAGCACTGGCAGGGGGCTGGGGCGGCATGGCTGGACCCTACCGGCGTGAGGCAGATGGGACCAGAGTGCGCAAATAACTTGTTTATGCTGCTTTATCCACATATGTGAGTGATGCTGCATCTGGTACCACCGCGGGCCGACCGCCGGCCGGACCGCCTGACCGCGGGAGACCCCCTTGCCTCGATCGCACGCCCGCGCCGGCCGGGCCGCCCCGCCGGCTACCTCCGCACGCCGCCGCCCGGCGCGACGGCGGCTCGCCGTCGCCGGGGCTGCGCTCGCGCTCTGCCTGCCCGCCTCCCTGGCCCTGGCGCTGCCCGCTGTCGCGGCCCCGGCCAGCGGCTCGCCGAGTGCCTCCGCATCGGCCAGCCCCACCCCGACGCATTACCCCAAGTCGACCTTCGTGGTCGGCGATGCCACCGACGCGGTGGACACCCTGAACCCCTTCGTCGGGGTCACCTCGCAGGACTTCGAGGTCTACGGGCTGATCTACGACAACCTGATGGACTACGGCCAGCTCAACTACTCGCCCTCGCCCCGGCTGGCCACCTCGTGGTCGCACTCGGCCAACGGCCTGGTCTGGACCTATCACATCCGCCGCGGGGTCAAGTGGTCCGACGGCGTGCCGCTCACCGCCGCCGACGTGGCCTACACCTTCAACCGCGACATCCACGGCTCCACCGAGCGCGCCGACAGCCTCAGCTACATCCAGAACATCACCAAGGTCCAGCAGACCGGCCCCTACACGGTGGTGATGACGGTCAGCAGGCCCACCCCGGGCATGGCCCTGCTGATCGTCCCGATCCTGCCCGAGCACATCTGGAAGCACGTCTCGGAAAAGCAGGTCTCCACCTTCAGCAACAGCAGCCCGGTCGGCTCCGGGCCCTTCGCCGTGACCAAGTTCGCCTCGAACCAGTCCATCGCGCTGAAGGCCAACCCGCACTACTGGGGCGGCAAGCCGGGCATCTCCAACCTGGTCTTCCAGTACTACGCCAACCCCAGCGCCGAGGCGTTCGCGCTGAAGAACGGCAGCATCGACTTCGCCGAGGACCTGCCGAACCAGCTGTTCAAGTCGCTGCAGGGCGCCCCCGGCGTGACCCTCAACGACGCCCCGTCCGGCAACTTCGACGAGCTGGCCTTCAACAACGGCGCGGCCACGGTCAGCGGCCGCAAGATCGGCAACGGCAACCCGGCCCTGCTGGATGTCAACGTCCGGCACGCGATCAGCTACTCGCTCGACCTGCCCAAGCTGGTCAGCCGGGTGCTGCTGGGCTACGGCGCGCCGGGCACCTCGATCGTCCCGCCCATCTACGGGCAGTACCACTACAGCCCGCCCGCGGCCCAGCGGTACGGATTCGACCCGGCCAAGGCCAAGCAGATCCTGACCGCCGACGGCTGGAAGACCGGGGCGGGCGGCTTCCGCTACAAGAACGGCAAGGAGCTGAGTCTGCGGCTGTTCATCCGCAGCCAGTCCTCCACCGAGACCCAGGCCGCGCCGTACATCAAGAGCTGGCTGAACGCGATCGGCATCAAGGTCAACACCAGCTTCATGTCCGATGACCAGCTCACCCAGGTCATCGGCGATGGCGACTACGACATGTTCGTCTGGGGCTGGGGCGTCGAGCCCAACCCGGACTTCCAGCTGTCGGTGTTCACCTGCGGCCAGCGCTCGATCGGCAGCCCCGGCCACATCACGCCGGGCTGGTCGGACAGCTTCTACTGCAACAAGTCCTACGACCAGATGTACAGCGAGCAGAAGAGCCTGGACGGCGCGGCCCGCGCGAAGGTCGTGCAGGCCATGGAGCAGCAGCTGTACGTCAACGACCCGTACTCGCTGCTGTACTACTACAACGACACCCAGGCCTACCGCAGCGACCTGTTCACCGGCTTCGCGCCGCAGCCCGACACCCACAACGGGCTGATGCTCTACCAGGAGGTGTCCTGGTGGAGTTACCGCTGCCTGCGGCCGGCCGGGACCAGCCCGTCGCTGACCGACCACAACATCGGCTGTCAGCACATCACGGGCCTGGGCTCCGCGACGACCACGACAACGGCCACGGCCAGTTCCGGGCCGGGCGCGGGCCTGATCGGCGGCATCGTTGCCGCCGTGGTCGTCCTGGCGGCGGCCGGCCTGCTGCTCGCCCGGCGCCGCCGGGTGACCACGGCCGACGACCGGGAATAACGTCGTGGCCGACCTCACTCACGCCGCGGTCGCCGCGGCGGCTCAGCCGGACGCCGAAGGACGGCGCCGGGCCGGGTCCGGCGGCCTGGCCCGGACGCTGGCCGTCAAGATCGGCAGTGCCCTGGCCACCTTGTTCTTCGTGCTGGTCTGCAACTTCTTCCTGTTCCGGGTGCTGCCGGCTAACCCGGCCAAGAACCTGACCAGGAACAATGCGCTAACCGCGTCGCAGCTGGCCCAGATCAACAAGACCTTCGGCCTGGGCCTGCCGCTGCCCCAGCAGTTCTGGAATTACCTGGTGCAGACCGCGCACGGCAACCTGGGCCGGTCGTTCGTGAACCAGGAGCCGGTCTCTCACCTGATCGCCACCCGGCTGTGGCCGACCGTGCTGCTGGTCGGCACCTCGACGCTGCTGTCCACGGTCATCGGGGTCTGGATCGGCATCCGCGGCGGCTGGAACCGGGGCAGCGGTTTTGACCGGACGTCCACGGCGGTGTGCAACATCCTGTACGCCATGCCGGACTTCTGGCTCGGCATGGTCTTCCTGATCGCCTTCGCCTCCAAGATCGCGCTGTTCCCGGACGCCGGGATGCACAACCCGGCCGGGGCCGGGTCCGGGCTGGCCAGCCTGGGCGACCTGCTGTGGCACCTGACGCTGCCCTGCCTCGTCCTGACGCTGGTCTACCTGGCCGAGTACTCGCTGGTCATGCGGTCCTCGCTGATCGACGAGCTCGGCGCTGATTACCTGCAGACGGCGCGGGCCAAGGGCTTGCGCGACTCCATGGTCCGGCGAAGACACGCCGTGCCCAACGCGCTGCTGCCGTCGATCACGCTGATCATGCTCAACCTGGGCTTCGTCATCTCCGGCGCGATCACGACCGAGACGGTCTTCTCCTGGCCGGGTCTGGGCCAGCTGTCCTACCAGGCGCTGAACGCGCCCGACTACCCGGTCCTGGAGGGCACGTTCTTGCTGTTCTCGGCCGCCGTCATCGCCGCCAACCTGGTCGGTGACCTGATGCTGACCGCCTTCGACCCGAGGGTGAGGTCCGCGTGACGGCCATGCCGTCCGCACCGGTGTCGGCGCCGCCGTCCGCGCGGCAGATCGCGCGGGCCCGGCGGCGCCGGGCGCTGGCCACGTTCTGGCGCGAGTACCGCAAGGACCGCGGCGGGATGACCGGGCTGGTCATCCTGGTCGTGCTGATCTTCGTTGCGGTCGCCGCGCCGCTGCTGGCCAGCTCAAAAGGGCTGTCCGCGGCGTACTCGAACTACCCGGTTAACGCCGGGCCGGGCTGGCACTACCCGCTGGGCACCGACGCGGACGGCCGGTCGGTGCTGACCCTGCTGATCTGGGGCTCCCGCATCTCGCTGCTGATCGGCTTCACCGCGACGCTGCTGTCCATGGTCATCGGAGCGCTGATCGGCATCGTGTCCGGCCACTTCGGCAAGATCATCGACAACGTGCTCATGCGCGTCACCGACTGGTTCCTGGTGGTCCCGTTCCTGCCGCTGGCCATTGTCCTGGCCAAGACGCTCGGGCCCTCGCTGGGCGTGATCATCTTCGTGATCGGCGTGACCTCCTGGCCGGGCACCGCCCGGATCATCCGGGCCCAGGCACTGGCCGTGGAGACCCGGCCGTACCTGGAGCGGGCCCGCGCCCTGGGCGCCGGGCACTGGCACCAGATGATCAAGCACGTGCTGCCCAACGTGATGCCGCTGCTGCTGGCCAACACCATCCTGACGGTGGCCGGCACCATCCTGGCCGAGACCACGCTGTCGTTCCTGGGCCTGGGCGATCCGCTGCGGCCGTCCTGGGGCCAGATGCTGAACGAGGCGTTCTTCACCGGCGGCGGCGCGACCGGCAACCAGCTGTGGCTGCTCGCGCCGGGCATCGCGATCATCATCGTGGTCATGGGCTTCACGCTGGTCGGCCACGCGCTGGAGTCCGTCTTCGACCCCAAGCTCCGGGAGCGCTGATGGCCGCGCTCATGAACACCCTGCGGGAGCGCTGATGGCTCCGCTGCTCGAACTTCGCGACCTGTCAGTCACCTACCGGACGGCGGCGGGCGGCGTGCCGGCCGTCCGGGGCGTCAGCCTCACCGTCGACGCCGGCCAGACGCTGGGCATCGCCGGCGAGTCCGGCTGCGGCAAGTCCAGCATCGCCTCGGCCGTGCTGCGGCTGCTGCCCACCTCGGCCAAGGTGGGCGGCCAGGTGCTGTTCGAGGGCGAGGACATCCTGACCATGCGCTGGGGCCAGCTGCGCGCCGTCCGCTGGGCCGGGGCGTCGATCGTCTTCCAGGGCGCGATGCACTCGCTCAACCCGGTGCGCAGCATCGGCACCCAGATCGCCGAGCCGATCCTGCTCCATGAGCCGGGCGTGACCAGCGCCGCGGCGGCCAGCCGGGTGGCCACCCTGCTCGAGCAGGTCGGCCTGCCCGCCTGGCGGGCCTCGGGCTACCCGCACGAGCTGTCCGGCGGCCAGAAGCAGCGGGTCATGATCGCGATGGCGCTGGCCTGCTCGCCGCACCTCATCGTCGCCGACGAGCCCACCACGGCGCTGGACGTGATGATCCAGGCCCAGGTACTGAACCTGATCACCGGACTGGTCGCGGACCGAGGCATCGGGATGATCATGATCAGCCACGACCTGTCGGTGCTGCAGGCCACCTGCCAGCGGCTGGCGGTCATGTACGCCGGGCAGATCGTGGAGGAAGGCCCGGCGCACCAGGTATTCACCGACGCCCGCCATCCCTATGCCGAGGCACTGGCCTGGGCCTTCCCGGTGATCGGGGACCCACGGTCGCGGCGCGCGCCGCGCGGGCTGGGCGGAGACCCTCCCGATCCGGCCGACCTGCCCACGGGCTGCGCGTTCCATCCGCGGTGCGCGGTGGCGCAGCCGGAGTGCGCCTCGCTGGAGACGCTGCTGTGGCCAGCCGGGCCAGCCCGGACCGCTGCCTGCATCCGGGTCCGGCCGACGGAGGCATCCGCATGACCAGTCCCGCAGCCGAGCCCGCGCCGTTCACGCCGCCCGGGGCGCAGACACCAATGGCCACGACCGGGACAGCCCAGCCGCAGGCCGGGGTAGCGACGCCGAACACCGGCACCATGCTGTCGGCCGCCGCGGTCTCCGTGCAGTTCGCCGGCCGTCGCCGCGGCAAGGGCGCCCGGGCGGTCGACGGGGTGAACCTCGACATCGCGGCGGGCGAGATCGTCGCCCTGGTCGGTGAGTCGGGCTGCGGCAAGACCACGCTGGCCCGGACCATGCTCGGCCTGGAACGGCCGACCGGGGGCCGGATCAGCTACCGGGGCGTGCCGCTGTCCTACCGGAACTCCGCGCTGCGCGACTACCGCCGGGCCGCGCAGCTGATCCTGCAGGACCCGACCGGCTCGCTCAACCCGCGGCACACCGTCTACGAGGCCGTCGCCGAGGGCGTGCGGATCCACGGCCTGGACAACGAGGAGAACCGGGTCGCCGCGGCGCTGTCCCGGTGCGGGCTGCGGCCGCCGGAGCGGTTCTTCCAGCGCTACCCGCACGAGCTGTCCGGCGGCCAGCGGCAGCGGGTGGTCATCGCCGGGGCGCTGGTCCTGGACCCGCAGGTGCTGGTGGCCGATGAGCCGGTCGCCTCACTGGACGCCTCGGTGCGCGGCGAGATCCTGGCCCTGCTGCTGCGGCTGCGCGACGAGCTCGGCCTGGCCGCGCTGGTCGTCACCCATGACCTCGGGCTGGCCTGGAACATCGCCGACCGGCTGGCAGTCATGTACCTCGGCCGGATCGTGGAGGTGGGGACGCCCGAGCAGGTCTTCTCCAGTCCTCGGCATCCGTACACCCGGGCGCTGATGTCGGTGCTGCCCGAGTCGAAGGTGGAGCCGATCGTGCTGACCGGGGAGCCACCGGACCCGACCAGGATCCCGGCGGGCTGCCGGTTCCACCCGCGCTGCCCGGAACTGGCCAGCGGGGCCGCCGAGCGCGCGGGTGTCGCCGACGACTGCCGTCGCACCCCGCTGCCGGTGCTGCCCGCGACGGACGCCGGCGCGGACGCGCTGGTGTCCTGCCACCTGGCCGCCGCGCTGGCGGCCAGGTCCGGCTGACCGCCCGGCGGTGGCGTCAGGATCAGCCCCGGCCCTGCTCCCGCAGCAGGGCGGCGACCTGGGTGGCGGGCAGGCCGTAAGAGGTATTGCCGTCGCGCCCGGTCACGGTCGGCGCGGCGAGCAGGCAGTTCAGCACCGCCTCCTCGGTGGCCTCGACGGCAGCCGCGAAGATCCCGTTGAGGTCGCTGCCGGAGACCGGTGCCACGGCGGGCACCTGACCGCGCGGCGCGCGCAGCCCGGTGGCCAGCCCGAGGAAGATCTCGCCACTGCCGTGGCTGGCGACCGAACCAGTCCGGGCCAGGCCGAGCCCGGCCCGCCGGGCCAGCCGCACGCAGCCGGCCGAGTTCAGCGGCGCGTCAGTGACCAGCACCACAATGCACGAGCCAGCCGGCGGCGCAGACCGCGGCTCGCCCGCCGCAGCGCTCCCGGCTGGCTCGGCGGCGACGCCATCGGCCACGCCGGGCTCGCCCGGCGGCGGCCAGGGCAGCAGCCGGCCAGCGGGCAGCCCGCCGATGGTCAGCCGCTCACGCTCGCCGAAGTTGGCCAGCACCAGCGCCCCCACGGTGTACTGCGGCGCGTCCGCGGCCTCGCCCGCCCGCGCCAGCCGGGAGGCCGTTCCGATGCCGCCCTTGTAGCCCAGGCAGCTCATCCCGGTGCCTGCGCCGACCGCGCCCTCGAACGGGGCTGGCCCGCCGGCCCCGGCCCGGGCGCCCTCCAGCGCGGCCAGCACGTCGGCTGCCTCAACCTGCATGCGCCGCGCGTCGGACAGGAAGCTGTCGTCGCACTCGGCCACGATCGGGATGATCACGTCGTCGGTGCCGATGCCGGCGTCCTCGGCCATCAGCAGCTCGCAGGCCGCGTCGTAGACCCGGCCTACCTGCATCGTCGAGGTCAGGAAGACCGGCGTCTCGGCCAGCCCCCACTCGGCGGCGGCCAGGAAGCCGGTGCACTCCCCGGCCCCGTTCAGCACCGCGCCGCCCGCCGGGACCGGGCTGCGGAACAAGTTCCCGCCCAGGTCCAGCACCGTGACGCCAGTGCGGGCGATCCCGCGGCCTTCGGGCGGCGGCGGCTCGTCGCGCCACACGGTGGCATGGCCGACGCCCACGCCGGGCACGTCGACGACCGATCCGGTCGGGCCGCTCGGCAGGACGCCGATGGTGATCCCGAGGTCAGCAGCTCTCGTCATGCGGCGATCATGCCGCACTGGCCGCCCGGAGCCGTGGCCGGCACCGGGCTCCTCGTTACGGAGAAACACGGAGGTCACTGTGCCCGGCCATCCTGCTGAGAACGCGAGCCGGCTGCGCGTCCCGGTCATCTGGAACGAGGACTGCCTGCTGCACTGGCCCGACGGCGAGGTGTGGCTGGGGGTCTGGGAGACCGGGACCGAGGTGCCCGAGCGGGCCGAGGTGCTGCTCGCGGCGGCCCGGGCGGCGGGCGCGGAGGTGCTGCCCGCGCAGCCGCACGATGACGCGGCGCTGGAGTCGGTGCATGATCCGGCGCTGGTCGCGCACCTGGCCACCATCTGGCGGGACTGGGAGGCAGGCGGCTACGTCGCCGACTACGGCCGCCGCCGGGTGGTGCCGTACGTGTTCCCCACCGCCGGGCTGCTGGCCGGCCTGCCGCCGCGGCTGCCGGCCGCGGTGCACGCCCGGCCGGGACTGTTCTGCTACGACACGATGACGCTGGTCGGACCGGGCAGCTGGGCGGCGATCCGGGCCGCGGCGGACGCGGCGCTGACCGCGGCCGACCTGGTGGCGGCCGGGCGGCCGGTCGCGTACGCGCTGTGCCGCCCGCCCGGGCACCACGCCGGGCCGGCCGCGTACGGCGGGTCGTGCTACCTGAACAACGCGGCGCTGGCCGCCCAGGCGCTGCGCGCGGCGGGAGTCGGCCGGGTCGCGGTCATCGACATCGATGCCCATCACGGCAACGGGACGCAGGCGATCTTCTACGACCGGGCCGATGTCTACTACGGCAGCGTGCACGTCGACCCGGGCGCGGGCTGGTTCCCGCACTACGCGGGCTTCGCCGACGAGCGCGGCGCCGGCGGCGGCGCAGGCGCCAACCGGAACCTGCCGCTGGCCCCGGAGTCCGGGGACGAGGTGTGGCTGAGCGCAGTGGAACGGCTGTGCGCCGAGGCCGCGGATCGCGGTACGGATGCGGTGGTCGTCTCGCTCGGCCTGGACGCGGCCGCCGATGACCCGGAGAGCCCGCTGCGGGTCAGCGCGGCCGGCGTACCGGGCCGCCGGAGAGCTGATCGGCCGCCTGGGCCCGGTCGCCGTGATCCAGGAGGGCGGCTACGACCTGGCCTCGCTGGGCGAGCTGGCCGTCGCGGCACTGGCTGGCATCCAGGCCGGCACCGCGGCCGGCAGCAGCCCGGGGAGCGGATGAACGCGCTGCTCGCGCTGGCTGCCTCGCTGCTGTGGGGGACGTCGGATTTCGGGGGCGGGCTGCTATCCCGGCGGCTGAATGCGGCTGCCGCGGTGTTCCTGTCGCAGGGGTTCGCGCTGGCCGGGCTGCTGGTGCTGCTCCCGCTTGCGCATATCTCCGGCGGCCGGTACTTGCTGGTGGGCGCGGCGGCCGGGCTGGTCGGCTCGCTGTCGCTGACGGCGTTCTACCGGGCCCTGGCCATGGCCCCGATGTCGCTGGTCGCGCCGATCAGCGCGGCCGGCACAGCCATCCCGGTGCTGGCCGGGCTGGCTCGGGGTGAGCAGCTCAGCGTGGTGCAGGCCGCCGGGATTGGCGTCGCGCTGGTCGGCATCATCCTGGCCTCGGGGCCCGAGCTGCGCTCGGGTGTCGTGGTCCGGCGCCAGGCGCTGGGCTACGCGATCGGCGCCGGGATCGGGTTCGGCGGCGCGTACACGCTGCTCGCGCTGGCCGCTGGCGGCGGGGTCTACGGCACCCTGCTGATGCAGCGCATCGGCGGCCTGCTGGCGCTGGCGCCGCTGGCCCTGCGGCCCGCCGTCCGCGTGCTGCGTACCGTCACCAGTCCTCCGGCGGCCGCTGCCGACGGTCGCGATGCCGCGCCGGCGGCCGGCGGCGAAGGCCAGAGTGGCGTACCTGCTGCCCCTGGCCAGTCGTGGTGGGCCCGTTCCCGGCCTTCGGCGGCCAGCGCCGGCAGTCGCGCGACGGGACAGCTCGGGGCGCTGGCGGCCGTTGGGATCTGCGACATTACGGCCAACGGCGCCTACGCAGCCGCGGCCAGCCACGGGAATCTCGCCGTCGCTGCCGTGCTGGCCTCGCTGTACCCGGTGGTGACGGCGCTGCTGGCGCGC
The DNA here is from genome assembly GCA_963780555.1 of uncultured Actinomycetota bacterium. Lineage (GTDB taxonomy): Bacteria > Actinomycetota > Actinomycetes > Streptosporangiales > Streptosporangiaceae > DASUBV01. Next base: position 5,255,093 of record CAWACD010000002.1, read on the forward strand.
GGGTTCCTGGCCGAGCGGCTGCGGCCGGTGCAGAGCGTCGGGGTGATCACGGCCCTGTGCGGGGTCCTGCTGCTGAGCGCCTGACCGCGGGCGGGCCCGGCCAGGCCCCCGCCGGCCCGGGGAGGGTCCTGACAGATCATTTAAACTGCGCCTTGACCGGCCGGTAACCCGCGAATAGCTACCGGTCGGATCGTCCGAGCAGACCGCAGCACTCGTGCTGCCAGGCCCGTTAGCGCAGGCAGTGACACCTTCGTCGGAGCAGGACCGTGCCACGCCAGCCCGGCAGCGTGCACCGGGAGGTGCACCCCGCCGGGCGCTGCGCCGCGCCCTGGCCGCGCTGACCGGCGGCCCCCGCCGGGCGGCCGGGCCCCGCCGAGCCATCCGGACCACCGCGGGCCGGGCCACCGTAGTCGCGACGGCTTCGGTGCTGGCCACGGTCAGCGTCATCACGATGGGTGGCTGGGAGCCGCCGGACGCTTCCGGGCTGCTGACGGCGGGCATCGCGGCGGACCCGTGCGACCCCGGCCGGGTGCTGCCCGTGCGGGCGGCCACGGCCGGGCATTTCGAGCCGGGCAGCAGTGTGCTGGCCACCGCCAGCGGCGTGCTCACTGCCCATGGCATGGCGCCAGCAGACGGGGCGGAAGCCGACTGCGTCGCTGCCGCTACCGCGGCTAGCCAGCGCTGGCTGGCCGCCGGGGTAGTCCCGGGGACCACGCCGCAGCAGCGAGCGATGGCCAGCCGGGCGCTGCTGGACCTGCGGCTGTCGGTCCGGCCGAACGGAGCCGTGGTGGCCGGCTGGCACAGCGACTGGGAGTACGCCTGGCCGCGCGACTCCAGCTGGGTCGCGGTCGCGCTGGCCCGCACCGGTCATGGCGCGGAGGCCCTGCAGATCCTGCGGTTCCTGGCCCGGGTGCAGGGCCGGGACGGGATCTGGGCCGCGCGCTACCACCTGACCGGAGCGCCGGTCCGGGACGGCCGCCCGGCGGAGCTGGACTCCACCGGGTGGGTCCCGTGGGCGGTGTGGTCGTGGTTCACCGCCCAGCAGGCCAGCTCGCCGGCCGCTGGTTCTGCGCAGCAGGACGCCGCCCGCCGCGAGCGGGCCCGCGCTGAGCTTGCGCAGCTGTGGCCGATGGTGCGGGCCGCCGCCAACGCGGCGACCGCGTCGCTGACCTCTGACGGGCTGCCGGTTCCGGCCATGGACTACTGGGAGAACTCCGACGAGGTCACCCTCGGCACGGCCGCTCCCCTGCTCGCCGGGCTGCGCGCCGCGGCCAGCCTCGCCCCGCTGGTGCACGACGGTCAGGACGCACGGCGGTGGGCGACCGCCGCCACCCGGCTGGCGGCGGGCATCCACGCGCAGTTCGGCCGCACGGGCTATCAGCGGACTCCCTCGGCCTCGTCCGGCGCCGATGCGGCCATTACCTTCCTCGGGCCGCCGCTGGCGACGCCCAGCCGGGCCGTGCGGCTCGCCGCCCGGGCGGCGCAGCAGGCCCTGCTGCAGCGCAACGGCGGCCTGGTCCCGGGCGCGCGGTGGACCGGCAGCACGGGAGTGGCGTTCACGGCCGAGACGGCGTTCTTTGCGCTGTTCGATGCCGGGACCGGCCGGCCGGGTGCGGCGGACGGGCTGCTGTCCTGGCTGGCCGGGCACCGAACCAGCCTGGGCGAGCTGCCCGAGCAAGTGAACGACGACGGCCGCCCGGTGGCGGTAGCCCCGCTGGCCTGGACCGACGCAACGGTGCTCCTGGCCATGCTGGCCGAGACCCAGCACCTGCCGACCGTCCCGGTCTCGCCTGCCCTGCATTCGCGCTAGCCCTCGAGCCCGCGCCAGCTGCCTGGGCCAGCACCGCTGAGCCGCTGCCTCCTGGGCGGCTGAGCCTGAGCTATCACCGCTGAGCCGATTCCCTCTGGGCCGTTGAGCCTGCAGCGAACTATCGTCAACTACGGTTGACAACTTCGCCATGTCGTCAACTAACATTGACGGTATGGCAGATCAAACCGCTCTGGCCGAAGCCGCCAGCGGGCGCGACCCGGCCGAGGGACTGCGGGCCGCCCGCGCCCTGCGCGAGCTGGCCGAGTGCCTCGAGGCGCTGCAAGTGGACAACGCACGGGCGCACGGCTGGTCGTGGCAGGAGATCGCATTCTTCCTGGGCACCACCAAGCAGGCCGTGCACAAGTTGCACTCCGGGCGGCCGGTGGCCTGACCGGCTCCGGTACCCCCGACCGCGTGAGGAGAACGACCCGATGTTCGAGAAGTTCCATCCGGATGCGCGCCAGGCGATCGTCCGGTCCAAGGCGGAAGCCCTCCAGCTGGGCCAGCCAGAAATCGGCACGGAGCACCTGCTGCTCGCCCTGATGACCGGCCGCGGTATGGCGTGCGACGCGCTGACCGCCGCCGGGGTCGACGCCGCGGACCTGCGCGCCCGGCTGCAGCATGGCAGCGCCTCAGCCGCGCCGCCGCTGGACGCCGACGCCCTGGCCTCTCTCGGCATTGACCTGGATGCGGTGCGCCGCGCGACCGACGCCGCCTTCGGGCCGGGCGCGCTCGACCGGATTGCGGCGCGGCGGCGCCGCCGCCGGCGCAGTGGCCCGCGGATGACTCAGAGCCACAAACGGGCCATCGAACTGGCGCTGCGCTCGGCGGTCCGGCTCGATCACCGGCACATCTCGTCGGGACACCTGCTGCTGGGCCTGCTCGATCAGCCCGCCAGCCCGGCGGTCACGGTCCTGACCGATGCCGGAGTTGATATCGCCCGGCTCCGCGAGGACGTCGCACAGCGCATGATCGCCGCCGCGTAAGGCTGAGCACAGGAGGCCCGTTCGACAGGCGGATGACGCCGGTGAAGTCCCGGCCTAGACATCTCAGGGCGTTAGCTTGTCAAGCGGCTTGCTGCTGGCGGTGGCTCCATGCGGTGTCTTCGTCGTAGAGGGTGCGGGTTTTGAGGCATCCGTGCAGGATGCCGACGAGCCTGTTCGCGAGCCTTCTGAGGGCGTCATTGTGGCCGATGCCGCGGGCGCGGAGCTGGTCGTAGCAGGCGCGGGCGCCGGGTGAGGCGGTCAGGGCGGAGAAGGCCTGCGCGTTAAGGGCGTCCACGAGCCGGTCGTTGTGCACGTAGCGGGCCGCGACGACTTTCCTTTTGCCCGAGGCGCGGGTGATGGGGCTGGTCGCGGCGTAGTTCTTTCTGGCTTTGCCGTCGTGGTAGCGGGCGGGGTCGTCGCCGAACTCTGCGAGCACCCGGGCGCCGAGGATCATGCCCATGCCGGGCTGGGAGCAGATGATCTCAGCGTCCGGGTGCCGGCCAAAATGGTCTTTCACCTGCTCTTCCAGGAGCCTGACCTGCTCGTTCAGCGTGGCGATGAGGGCGATGAGGGACCGGACGGTGGCGGCGTAGGCGGCGGCCAGGACGGGCGGCTGGCCCAGCTGCTCGCTGCGCAGCGCCGCCAGCACCGCCGTGGCCTTGCCGTGGATGTCACGCCGCCCGGCCCGTTTCATCGCGGCCGAGACCTGCGCCCGGGTGAGGCTGCGGGCCTGCCGCGGGTCCGGGGCCTTCGCGAGCATCTCCAGGACATCGGGAGCGTCCAGGTCAGGGAAGGCCGCCAGGGCGGCCGGGAAGTACTGCAGCAGCTGGTGCCGCAGCCGCTGCACCTCCCGGGTCCGGTTCCAGATCATCGTCTTGTGCGCACGGGCCAGGACCTTGATCCCGGCCGCCTCCGGGCTGTCCCCGGCCGCCTCGCGCAGCTGGTGGGAATCGGTGCGGACCATGTCCGCGAGCACGTGCGCGTCCCCGGCGTCGCTCTTGGCCCCGGAGACGCCGTGCCGGACCCGGAACCGGGCCGACTGCTGCGGGTTCACCGGGAACACCCGGTACCCCGCCGCGACCAGCGCCGCCACCCACGGGCCGTGATCAGTCTCAATCCCGACCAGCACCTCGCCGTCGTCCGCGTCCTCGCCCAGCAAGCCGCCGACCAGCTCGTGCAGCCGGGCCATCCCGGCCATGCCCTCCGGCAGCCGCCGCCGCGCCAGCACCTTCCCCGACCCGTCCATCACCTCGATGTCATGATGGTCCTCCGCCCAGTCATCACCTGCGAACAGCCGCACCAGCACTCCCGTCCACGGAACCAGAACACCGCCGGCAGCCAGCGGGAGAACCATCAGCACGCTAATAGCAGCAGTGCTCACGCCCAGCCGGGCAGGCACGACATCTCAGCAGCGATCAACTCTCCCGGTCACCGGCAGGGGCACGATCTAGGCCCAGGGCTACAAAGCCCGGCGAGCGCGAGTGCTCACCTGCCAGCGGCCACCACACACCGAGTCTGCCGCAACGCCAACCCGGCAGCTCCTATTAGCGGGCGCCGGACTCGATCAGGCGGGCCAGGCGGCGGAGCGCGAAGCCCAGGCCGGCGCGCACCAGCGGGGCGATCGTCCACTGGGCGAGGAGCGTCGCCGCCGGGCGCAAGGCTGCAGGAACCGGCAAGTCCACCAGCTCGGTCCAGCGGAACTCGCTGAGATCGCCGGCCGGCACCACCTCGAAGATCCCGTCGCCGCGGACCACGTGGCCAGTGTGCCTGGTGACGCAGCGCCGCGGCGGGTCCCACTCGGTGATGATCATGGTGTCGGTGAAGCCGACAGGGCCAATCGCTGTCCGCGCGGCGATCTCGGCACCTTCCGCGGAACCGCCCTTCGAGGTCGTGGCCGGGATCCACTCGTGCTGCCGGGACCAGTCCATGGCCGTCTGCCACACCCGTTCCGGCGTGGCCCGGATCCGGATGCGGGCGGTAATCCGGAGCTGCTCCGTCATACCTGCACCCTAGCCACCCGCTCACGCCAGCCGCCCGCTGCCGCACCCGCGGGATGCCCGGACCTGCTGGCGTCTTGCCTGCGGCGGGGCCTACAGCTCCGCGAGCCAGCGATGCCCCGGGTGCGCGCGGGCGAGCAGCCCCGTGAGCGTCTCGCGCTGGGCCGGGGTCAGGTGCGGGACGGCTGCCTCGAAGTCTGCCTGGTCCTTCCGGCGAGAGTGCTTGGCCTTGAACAGCAGGACCAGCTCGGGTGCGAGGTACGGAATGCCGTTGCCGGTGAACTGGATGATGTCGCGGTAAGGCAGCCGGATCGTGTGGTCTCTCCGGCAGATCCAGGTGTCGCCGTCGTGCGGCTCGCGGAACACGTCGAGCAGGTAGTTGCCGGTCGCCGGATCGCGAACCCACGTCTGGTAGACGGCGGCCAGCACGTCCGGTGCGGCGTCCGCCCAGATCCGGCCGCTGCCTACCCCGTCGAAGACGAATCCGGGGAAGCGGCTGCGTACCTCGGGGAAGCCCGCGGCGGGCACGGCAATCTCAATGTCTTCGTGCTCGCGCGTCTGCCTGCCGAGGAACAGATCCAGTGCCCACCCCGCAGCCACGTACCACGGAGCGGAGATCCCGGCCAGGCGGAGCGAGACGTCAGCCGGAGTCCAGCAGGCTGACCACCTGGTGCCGAGGACTTCGATCTCGGCGGGTGTTAGCTCGATGCCGCCGCCGGGAAGTACCTCGCTCACCCGAGAAATCTAGCGTCCCGGCCAGTTTCGCCGCGTCCGCATCCGGCACCGGCTGAAGCCGCGGCCTGCGCCTTAGGTCACCCACCCACACCAGGCTCAGATACAGGCCGGCGCATCACGCCAGGTCAGGCGGCGCACGAAAAGATCATGAGCCGGGCTGATGAGACACCTTGGCAACACCGCAAGTGCGACAGCAGCGACACAACGGCGTTGCTGTCCTCCGGCCAGCTCGTCTGCCAGGGTGAGAGACGTGGCCTCAGATTCCGGTGGCTCCGCCGGGCCGGCCCGGCGGATCCCTGACCCCGCGCTGATCGTGCTGGCCGGGCCGTCCGGCGCCGGCAAGTCCAGGTGGGCGGCCGAGCATTACCGCGCCGCCGAGGTGGTCTCCTCCGACGCGCTGCGGGCCGTGGCGGGCAGCGGCGAGCGCGACCTGGACGCCTCGGCGGATGCGTTCTCGCTGCTGGACCAGATCGCGGCCGCCCGGACCCGGCGCGGGCTGACCACCGTCATCGACACTCTGGGCCTGGACCCGGCCCGGCGCCGCGGCTACCGGGAACTGGCCGCCCGCGCCGGGCTGCCCGCCGTGGTCGTGATCTTCGAGACCGCGGCGGCACTGTGCCGGGACCGCAACCGGGCCAGCGCGATGCCGATCCCGGCCGCCGTCCTGGACGGCCAGCTGCGGCGGATGCGGGACGTCCCGGCCGAGGTCGCGGCCGAGGGCTGGGACCTGGTCCTGACGGCCGGGGCCGCCCGGATCGAGCCGACGCACTCCGCGCGGGTCAGCCACGAGCCGGCCGGCCAGGCGCGGGCTGGCCAGTCGGCGGCCCCGGTCGGCTGGGCCGGCCCGGGACCCGACGGCCGGAGCGGTGAGCTGAGCTTCATCCTGCAGGTCTCCCGGTTCGGCTGGGGCGACGACCCGGCGGGCTGGCTGCGGTCGGTGGCGCTGGCCGCCGACGAGGCCGGCTTCGAGGGCATCGCGCTGATGGATCACCTGATCCAGATCCCGCAGGTCGGCCGGGCCTGGGAGCCGATTCCCGAGCCCTGGGTCACCCTCGGCATGCTGGCCGGGCTGGATACGGGCCTGCGCCTCGGCACGCTGGTCAGTCCCGTGACGTTCCGGGCCGCCGGGCTGCTGGCCAAGACCGTCGCCACGCTGGACGCCATCACCGGCGGCCGGGCGTTCTGCGGGATCGGCGCCGGCTGGTGGGACCGCGAGCACGCCGCGTTCGGCCTGCCGTTCCCGCCCGCCCGCGACCGGCTCGACCAGCTGGAGCTCACCATCGAGACGATGCGTGCCTTGTGGGCGCCGGGCACCAGGGCCTACTCCGGAGACCGGGTATCCCTGCCGGAGACGACCTGCTACCCGCGTCCGGCCGGCCACATCCCCGTCATCGTCGGCGGCTCGGGCGAGCGGCGAACCCTGCAGATCGCGGCCCGCCTGGGCGACGGCTGCAACCTGCCGGCCGGCGCCCCGGACCTCGATCACAAGATCGGCGTGCTGCGCGAGCACTGCGCCCGGGACGGGAGAGATCCCGCCGAGGTGCAGATCACGGTGCTGGACACCCCTGTCGTCGGGACTGACCGGGACCAGGTCGCCGACCTGGTCGAGCGGCTGCGGGGACGGACTGCGGCGGCCGCGTTCGCCCGGCGGCACCACGCCGGCACGCCGGGCGATCACATCACCCGCTACCGGCAGCTCGCTGACCGCGGCGTGCGCACGGTGTTTGTCGCGCTGCCCGACCTGACCGGGCCCGCGGAGGTCCGGCGCCTGGCACCGGTCCTGGCCGCCTTCGCTAGCCGGGCGTTCTGAGCTGCTAGCCGAGGCCGGCCAGCGTCACGATGACACCGCAGGCCGCCGCGCCGACAATGGCGAACACCGACCAGCACGAAGACGAACGAGGGCGTGAAGGCGATCAGCGCGGCGAGCAGGCCACCGCAACTCGCGGGCGATGGTCAGCAGCGGTACCCGGCCGGGCGGGCCGGTCGTCAGATCCGCGAACCTAGCGGCGGCCGCCCGGCGCCGGCCAGCCAGCTCGTCACCAGGGCGGCTAGCGAGGCGGGCTGAGCACGGCCGACAGCGCGGTCATGGCGCCGGGCACCAGCGAGTAGTAGGCCCAGACGCCGCGCTTGTCGCGGCGGAAGATCCCGGCCTCGACCAGGATCTTCAGGTGGTGCGACACGGTCGGCTGAGTCAGCCCGAGCGGCTCGGTCAGGTCGCAGACGCACGCCTCGCCGCCCTCGTGCGCGGCGACCATCGAGACCAGCCGCAGCCGGGCGGGGTCGGCCAGCGCCTTGAGCAGCCGGGCCAGGTCGGTCGCCTGGCCCGCGGTGATCGGCTCGCGCAGCAGCGGCGCGCAGCAGGAACTGGCGAGGCCGGGCTGCGGCCCGGCTCCGATCGCGATGGCGCTACTCACCAGGCCAGTATGCAAGCGGCATTGACATCTGTCTATGTCTGGCGTCAGGCTACAGGCATAGACAGTCATCTATAACTAGCCCCGGGGTCCCGGCCGGTCTGCACCAGCAGACGGGCGGGTGCCGCACGCCGCTAGCGACACGGAAGGCATACCAGCATGACCCACAGTCCCGAGGTGCTGTTCGTCTGTACCCATAACGCAGGCCGGTCCCAGATGGCTGCCGCGCTGCTCCGCCAGCAGGCGGCCGGACAGCTTCGGGTCACCTCGGCCGGATCGCAGCCCGCTGATCAGCTCAACCCGGCCGTCGTCCAGGCCATGGCCGAACTCGGGCTGGACATCTCCGCTCAGGTTCCGCGGCGGCTCACCGGCGACCAGGTGCAGGCCGCCGACGTCGTGATCACGATGGGCTGCGGCGACGCCTGCCCGGTCTACCCGGGCCGCCGCTATCTGGACTGGGAGCTGCCCGACCCGGCCGGACTGAGCCTGGCGGAGATCCGGCCGATCCGCGATGAGATCGCCCGGCGAGTTCGGGCCCTGGTCGCTGAACTCGCCCCGGCAGCCGCGGCCAGCACGACCGGGACGTGGGCGGCGGAGGCCTGCACGCTGCCGACGGCCGAGCGCCCGCTGCGCGCGGCCAGCTTCGATGAGTTCTTCGCTGCCAGCGTGCAGGAGATCACCCGCACCGGGTCTGACCAGGTGCGGCTGGACCTGCGGCCGGACCCGGATACCGCCGCCCGCGCCGCCGGCCTGGCCGCCGAGGAAACCGCCTGCTGCTCTTTCTTCACCTTCACCCTGACCGCGACCGGCGGCGGGCTGACCCTCGACATCACCGTGCCGCCCGCCCAGCGGGCCGTCCTGGACGCACTCGCTCAGCGCGCCGCAGCCGCCGTCCGCCCCGCGAGCTGACCGAGCCGCCCGAAGTGTCGCCTGCCGCCGACGCCCCGCAGCCGTTACGTTGAACGCCATGTCGACCTTCATCACCCGGCTGGACACCAGCGGAACCGGCGTCCGGCTTGCCGTCAAGGACCTCATCGACATGGCCGGGATACCCACGACCGCCGGCTGCCTGGCCGTCGCCGACCAGGCCAAGCCGGCCGCGGCGGATGCGGCCTGCCTGGCCGGGGCGCGGGCCGCGGACGCCGCCATCGTCGGCAAGACCACCCTCACCGAGCTGGCCTACAGCGCGGCCGGCCTGAACGAGCACTACGGCACGCCGCCGAATCCGCTCGACCCCGAACTGCTGCCGGGCGGCTCCTCCAGCGGCTCCGCGGTCGCCGTTGCCACCGGCGAGGCCGATGTCGCCTACGGGTCGGACACCGGCGGGTCGATCCGCGTCCCGGCCTCCTACTGCGGCATCGCCGGGCTGAAGACCACCCACGGGCGCATCCCGCTGGACGGGGTCTGGGCGCTGTCCCCGAGCCTGGACACGGTCGGGCCGATGGCCATCGACGTGGCCAGCCTGGTGACCGGGATGACCCTGCTGGAGCCGGGATTCTCGGCCGCGGCTGCCCCCGCGCCCAGCATCGGCCGGCTCCAGGTCAGCGGCGAGGCCGCGGACCCGCGCATCGAGTCGGCAGTCGACGAGGCGCTGGGCCGCTGCGGGATACCCGTGACCAGCCTGGACCTGGCCGGCTGGCGGGACGCCCTGGGCGCCACCTACTCGATCATGGACGCCGAGGCGGCGGTGACGAACCGCTGGCTGCTGGACGAGCCGCACCGGCACCGGCTCGGCAGCATGGTCCGCGAGCGGCTCACCGAGGCGACGCAGGTCACCGCCGAGCAGGCCGCCGCCGGACGCGTGTTCCAGGCTCGCTGGCAGGCAACCCTCGCGCTGCTGTTTCAGGTGGCCGGCCTGCTGGCCCTGCCGACGACCCCCCAGTTCGCCCCGCCGGTCGCCGGGGAACCGACACCGGGGCACACGCGGTTCACCGCCCCGTTCAACCTGGCCGGCCTGCCGGCCCTGGCCATCCCGGTCCGGCCCGGCACCGCCTCCCGGCCAGCCTCCAGCTCATCGGCCCGCCCGGCAGCGAGGAACTCCTGCTGGCTACCGGCGCCGTCATCGAGGCCGCGGCAGGCTACCGGCGGCCGTGAGGCGCGGCCCCGGGCGGCAGGCGGTCGCGCTGCCCGGCGGTCGGCGCGGCGCCCGTGCCGACGCGGGCGGGATGAGCTCGGGGCCCGCTAGCCAGGAGTAACGGTGGCCCCGGCGGTGTCGACCGCCAGGACGCCGATCCGCCAGGCCGCGCCGCTGCCGCGCGCGATGCCGGCCACCTCACTGCCGCCCGGTGTCCCGGACCGGGTGAAAGCCAGCACCGACGGGCCGGCGCCGGACACCACGGCCGGGATGCCCGCGCCGCGCAGCAGGCTGATCAGCTCGGCGGTGGCCGGCATGGCGGCGGCCCGGTAATGCTGGTGCAGGAAGTCCTCGGTGGCGTCCCACAGCAGGTCCGGCTGGCTGGTTAGCGCGGTGACCAGCAGCGCCGTCCGGGCCGCGTTGGCCGCGGCGGCCGCGTGCGGGACCTCGGCCGGCAGCGCCTGCCGGGCGATGGCGGTCAGCACGGGGGTCTCGGGCACGCACAGCACGGTTCCGATCTCCGGCAGCGGAGTCAGGCGGGCGACTCGGGGCCCCGTCCGGCCCGGGCTCCGCGGCCTGGAACGCCCCGGTGTCATCGCCTGGCCCGTACCGGCCAGGCGAGGCGGCCCCGTGCCGGGCCGGCCGCCATCCCGGCCCCTGGCCGCGCCGGGCCGGCCTCCGCGCCGCGGCCGGCGGCAGCGGGCTCCCAGGCGATGGTCAGCCCGCCCGCCAGGCAGGCCGCCACGTTGTCGGGATGGCCTTCCATCCGGGTGGCCAGGCCGGAGTATCGCGTCGTCGGGGCAGCGTGGCCGGCCCGGCGGGCCCGGCCAGCGCCCGCGCGGCCAGCAGGCCGGTCACGATGGCCGCCGCTGAGGAACCCAGTCCGAAGCCCTGCGGTATCTCGTTGTGGCAGATCAGCGCGATGCCCGGCGGCTGCGAGCCGATCAGCGCGAAGGCGGTCCGCATGGCCCGGATGACCAGGTGCTTCTCACCTGCGGTGGCGGTCTCGGCGCCCGGGCCGGTGACCTCGACGCTGATCCCGCTGTCGGTCACCCGGGCGGTGACGATGTCGCGCAGGCCCAGCGCCAGGCCGAAGGAGTCGAAGCCGGGTCCGAGGTTGGCGCTGGTCGCCGGGGCGCGGACGGTGACCGGCTCACGGGGCCAGCGGCTCACGCCAGGCCCAGGGCGCTGGCCGCCGCGGCGGGATCGGGCGGGACGACGACCGGGGCGGGCGCCCCGTCGACGGCGGCGTCGGGGTCCTTCAGGCCGTGCCCGGTGAGGGTGCACACGACCACCGAGCCGGGCCGCACGACACCGTCCTCGCAGGCCATCAGCAGCCCCGCCACCCCGGCCGCCGACGCGGGCTCGCAGAACACGCCCTCGTCGCGGGCCAGCAGCCGGTAGGCGGCCAGGATCTGGTCGTCGGTGACCGCGTCGATCAGCCCGCCGGACTCATCGCGGGCGGCCTCGGCCAGGCGCCACGAGGCCGGGTTGCCGATCCGGATCGCGGTAGCGACCGTCACCGGGTTGAGCACCGGCTCGCCCGCCACGATGGGCGCGGCGCCGGCCGCCTGGAAGCCGAGCATCCGCGGCGCGTGGCTGGCCTGGCCGCCGTCGGCGTACTCGCGGTAGCCGAGCCAGTAGGCGGCGATGTTGCCGGCGTTGCCGACGGGCAGGCAGTGCACGTCCGGCGCCTCGCCCAGCTCGTCGACGATCTCGAAGGCGGCCGTCTTCTGGCCCTGCAGCCGCTCGGGGTTGACCGAGTTGACCATGGCCACCGGGTAGTCGGCCGACAGCTTGCGGACCAGCTCCAGGCAGTCGTCGAAGTTGCCGTCCACCTGGAGCAGCCGCGCGCCGTAGCACCAGCGCCTGGGCCAGCTTGCCGCAGCGCGATGTGGCCGCGCGGCACCAGCACCGCGCAGGCCAGGCCGGCCCGGGCGGCGTAGGCGGCGGCGCTGGCGCTGGTGTTGCCGGTCGAGGCGCAGATCACCGTCTTGGCGCCGCGCTGCGCGGCCAGGCTGACCGCGACCGTCATGCCCCGGTCCTTGAACGAGCCGGTCGGGTTGGCCCCCTCGATCTTCAGGTAGACCTGGCAGCCGGTGCGGGCGACAGCGCGGGCGCGGGCAGCAGCGGCGTGCCGCCCTCGCCGAGCGAGAACACCGGGGTGGCGTCGGTGACGGGGAGCCGGTCGCCGGTACTCCTCGATCACGCCACGCCACGGCGTGCTGGCCGGCCGGGTGCCAGCCGGGCGCTGGCCGGTACCGGATCCGGCCTCAGCGGCGGGACTCATTCGCCGTCCTCCCCCTCGACGCGCATCACGCTGTCCACGGCCCGCGACCGCGGCCATCGCGCTCAGCGCTGGCGACCGTCTTGGCCAGCGCGTCCTCGCGCGCCGTGTGGGTGACGATCACCAGGTTGGCCTCCTCGCCGCGGCCCTCCTGGCGCATCGCCTTGATCGACACGCCCTGCTGGGCGAACGCGTCGGCGATCGGCGCCAGCACGCCGGGCCGGTCGGCCACGTCGAGCTGCACGTAGTACCGGGTCAGCGCGTCGCCGATGGGCACCAGCGGCAGGGCCGCGTAGGTCGAGGCGTCGGGACCGCGCAGCCCGGCCAGCCGGTTGCGCACCACGGTGACGATGTCGCCGAGGACGGCGCTGGCGGTGGGCTGGCCGCCCGCGCCGGCGCCGTAGAACATCAGCCGCCCGGCCGACTCGGCCTCGACGAACACGGCGTTGTAGGCGCCGCGGACGGCGGCCAGCGGGTGCACGCGCGGGATCATCGCCGGGTAGACCCGGGCGGACACGCCGCCGTCGGAGCGCTCGCAGATGGCCAGCAGCTTGACCACGCAGCCCAGCGACCGCGCGCTGGCGATGTCGGCGGACGTCACCCGGGTGATGCCGTCGCGGTAGACGTCGTCGACGGTGACCTCGGTGTGGAAGGCGATGCTGGCCAGGATCGCGGCCTTGGCCGCGGCGTCGTAGCCGGCCACGTCGGCGGTCGGGTCGGCCTCGGCGTAGCCGAGTTCCTGGGCCTCGGCCAGCGCCGCTGCCGAAGTCCGCGCCGGAGGTGTCCATCTGGTCGAGGATGTAGTTGGTCGTCCCGTTGACGATGCCCAGCACCCGCCGCACCTCATCGCCGGCCAGCGACTCACGCAGCGGGCGCAGCAGCGGGATCGCCCCGGCCACGGCAGCCTCGTAGTAGATGTCAGCCCCGCCCTGCCGCGCGGCCTCGTGCAGCGCCGCCCGGTCGGTGGCCAGCAGGGCCTTGTTCGCGGTGACCACCGACTTGCCGGCCCCGAGCGCGGCCAGCAGCAGGCCGCGGGCGGGCTCGATGCCGCCGATCAGCTCGATGACGATGTCGATGTCGGGCCGGGTGACCAGCGCGCCGGGCATCGGTGGTCAGCAGCTCGGCCGGCACGGCGGTGCCGCGCGCGCGGCTGGTGTCGCGGACCGCGACGCCCGCCACCTCCAGCCGTCGCGCCGGCCCGGGCGGCCAGGTCAGCGGACTGCTCGGTCAGCAGCCGGTAGACCGCCGAGCCCACCACACCGCAGCCCAGCAGGGCCACCTTCAGCGTCGCGCGCTCTCCGGTAGTCCGCACAATTCGGCCCGCTTCCCCTCGCCGGTGCCACCGGTGTAATCAGCCCCGAGCTCATCCGCCGATGAGTCGCCGGCGGGCTAGCCGCCGCGCCGGCGGCTTCGGGCTCTTCAGGCGTCTCAGCTTACCGAGGCCGCAGCACCAGCGCCCGCAGCAGGCGGTCGATCTCCGTGTCAGGTTCGCGGGTCAGCCCGGTGTGCACGGGGCCGGCCTGAACGACCGTGCTGCGCGGCGCGGTCAGCCAGCGGAACCGGCGGCCGATGTCCTGCTGCCCGGCCGGGCTGCCAGCCGGGTCGCCGGCCAGCCCGGTGCACAGCTGCCGCGATGGCGGCCAGGGTGCGCTGCACGCCCGGCACGTCGGCCGCCGGGTCCATGGCCAGCAGCAGGGCAGCGTCCAGGGCGACCCGCGCGCCCAGGTAGCGCAGCGGGCGGCAGTACAGCAGGATGCCGGCGTTCAGCGCTCGCCGCGGTCCACCCGCGGGACCACCCGCAGCACCGCGTACTCGAACGGCTGCTGCTCCGCCGCCCCGGCGGCCCCGGTCACGACGGGGCTCCCTGGCCGCGCGGCGGCGTGCCGCCCAGCCAGCCCGGCCGTCCGGCCCGCCCCGCGCCGGGCAGCCGTTCCCCGCCGCCGCGGGCGACGATCTCGCGCAGTGGCGGCAGCCACTGGTCGCGTGCCGCCAGGCGGTTCAGCAGCTGCGTAACGTACCCGTCGCGCAGCGCGGCCGCCGTGGCGAAGCCGGGCTCGGCGCCGAGCCACTCGCCGGGGACCGCTGCCACGGCCGCCTGCACCAGGTCCGGGGTGACCCGGCCGGCCAGCTCGGCATCGGCCTCGTCCAGCCGCGGATGGCAGCCGATCAGGGCGTGGTCGTCGGCGTCGTAGGGCCGGGTGACGGCGGCCGCCGCGCTCTCCCAGCGATGCTGGAAGGTGAGCGCCGCGCCGTGGTCGATCAGGTACAGGACGCCGTGCCAGAGCAGCATGTTGGGGTTGCGCCAGGACCGGTCAGCGTTGCTGACCAGCGCGTCGAACCAGAGGATCCGGCCGGCCAGCCCGCCGTCGACGTCCGGCGCGGGCGGCGTCGAAGTCCAGCGCGCCGGGCAGGAAGTCCACGCCCAGGTTGAGCCCGTCGCTGGCCCGCAGCAGGTCCTGGATCTCCTGGTCCGGCTCACCGGGTGCCATCGCCGGGTCGACCTCGATCGTCACCAGCTCGGGCACCGCCAGCCCCAGGCCGCGGGCCAGCTGGCCGCTGATGACCTCGGCGACCAGCGCCTTCGGCCCCTGCCCGGCGCCGCGGAACTTGACCACGTAGGTGCCCAGGTCGTCGGCCTCCATCACGGCCGGCAGCGAGCCGCCCTCGCGCAGCGGCGTGACATACCTGGTCGCGGCGACCCGGGGCAGCGCCGCGGGCGGCGCGGGCACGGGCTGGCCGGAAGACACGGCGGCAGCCTACGCCGCGTCCCGGGCGCCGGGGGCCCCGGCGCGGCTAGTCTGCAGTCATGATCGGCAGCGCGGCCGCGGCCGGCGGCCTGCCGTCGTGATCAGGACCCAGCCAGGGCAGGGAGGCACAGATGCCGGAGCCGGTACCGTCGCTGCGGGCAATGCCCGAGGACTGGGAGCGAGCCGTCGCCGTCGTTGCGCACCCGGATGACCTGGAGTACGGCGCCGCCGCGGCCGTGGCCCGGTGGACCCGGCAGGGCAAGCAGGTGTCCTATGTGCTGGCCACCCGCGGCGAGGCCGGCATCGCGGGCATGGACCCGGCGGCCGTCGGGCCGCTGCGGGTGGATGAGGAAATGCGCGGGGCCGCCCTTGTCGGCGTCACCGACGTGCAGTTCCTGGATCACCAGGACGGGCTGGTGGAGTACGGCGTCCCGCTGCGCCGCGACCTGGCCGCGGCCTTCCGGCGGCTGCGCCCCGAGGTCGTCATCACGATGAGCTTCGACCTGACCTGGGGCGAGGAGGGGCCGGTCAACCACTCCGACCACCGCGCCGTCGGCCTGGCCGTGCTGGATGCCTGCCGGGACGCGGCCAATGAGTGGGTGTTCCCCGAGGCAGGGCCGCGCTGCGACACCATTCGCGATGCCTACGTGTCGGCCACCGGAACGCCGAATTACTTCGTGGACGTGACCGGCACCATCGACGCCGGGATCGCCTCGCTGCAAGGAGCACCGGGCGTACATCGAGGGCCTGGGCAGCGACTTCGACCCGGACGAGTTCCTCCGCAACATGGCCGGCTACATCGGCCTGGCCGCGGGCTGCGAGTACGCCGTCGGCCTGCGCCGTTACCCTATGGGCTGACGCCACCCCTCATCAGGCATCCACCAGCTTGCGCCTTGCATCTGCCGCCAGCTGCTGTACCCGCTGGTGAGATACACCCAGCAGGACTGCCGCGTTGCGCCGGGAAACATGCGCGCGCTCCAGATCGCGGACGGCACGGCGCGAGACTTCTGCGTATTCCCGCTCGGCCTCAGCCAGCCTGGTGCTCGCCCGGTGATATCTCTCAACTGCGCTGGCGATGTCTGCCGGCAGATCATAGGACCACGCCAGGTCGAACGAATCGTACGGAACAGCCAGGAGGAGAGCCAGGCCGTCGCGGATCTCGTCCTCCAGGCGGTCGAGGCGCCGGGTCTCGACGACGGCGCCCTGCACGCCGCGAACCTCACCGACCCAGTAGGTGCCCTCCTGAGTCACGACTACCTGATAGTGAGCGCGACTCATCTGTCCATCCATCCGGGGCCGAGACGGTCAGCAAAGGCCGACTCGATGCTGGCCGTGACCTTCTTTGACATGTCACCGGGATGTTGCGGGAACAGCGACCGAGCCAGCAGGCTGGCGTCGTCGTACAGTCCATAGGCGACGTGTGAGCCTTTGCCCCGCGTATTGCCGTGCGGATCGGTGATGGGCTTCACCTGATAGCCCTTCTGCCGGGCAGCCTTGCGTAACGCCGCGAGTGCTTCGGCGGCCGTCCTCATTCCTCGTACCATGAGAATATGCCTAGGATCCTAGACGTTCAACTGTCTAGCATCCTTGGCGCCTGCCTGACCGGAAGCCGGGGCGGTGGTGGATGGATGACGATTGGCGACTAACAATTCCGACATAGGCTGACCATAGGTGTCGGGTCTGACATTTTCGCCGCGCCTGGCACGTCGGCCTGCGCCGCTACCCCATGGGCTGACCTGCGATAAGCCCGGCCCGGGCTTATCCGGCTGCCGGGTCCAGGATGACCACGTCGGCGGCCTGCGCCGGCTCCGGCGCAGGCCGGCCGGACTGGCGGAGCAGCTCGATGTGCTCGGCCATGGCCGCGAGCATGAGCGACTCGGTCTCCTCGCGGGTCGCGCCCGCCGCCACGACGCCCGGCAGGTCCGGGGAGTATGCCGAGTAGCCGGACTGCTCGTCGCCTTCGAAAACGACCACGTACCCGGTCACGGCTGCTCCTTCCCCAGCCCGGCCTGCTTCAGGGTGGCCGCCTCGGCCTTGCGGCTCAGGCGGGCACCCGGCACTCCGGCCAGGGTGACCAGGCCCGGCTTTCTCGGATGGGAGTAATGCCGGGGCGTCTCGGTGTTCTGCCTCAGTTCCCAGCCATCGCGTTCCAGCCGGGCGATGAGCTGACCGACCGTTACCTGCACGAGCCGACCGTATACCTCATCCCCGGCAATCCGGCCAGCGGCAGACAGTTCACCAGGCCCCGCCGCCGGCCCGCGCTGGCCCCAGGGTCCGCCCGCATGACAAACAAGTATTCGAAAATTAACCGTTAACTGTAACTTTCTGTGTCCGCTGAGCGCGAACACAGGGCGGAACAAACCACGGGCTCACTTCCTTGTAGTGGTGTAATCAAGTAACGCCGACTCACAGGAAGTGAGCGCGATGCCCGAGACCCTCTCGCTGCCGGTGCTGCCGCTGGACGACACCATCGTGCTGCCCACCATGGTGGTCCCGCTGGACACCTCCGGCACGGAGGTCCGCGCGGCCATCGAGGCGGCTCGACTGGACGCGTCCGGCCCCGACCAGCCGGAAGCCAAGCCCCAGGTGCTGCTGGTCCCGCGGCTGAACGGCAAGTACTCCGCCGTCGGCACGCTCGGCGCGATCGAGCAGGTCGGCCGGCTGCCCAGCGGCGAGCCCGCCGCCGTGATCCGCGGCGTGTCCCGGGTCAGGATCGGCTCCGGGACCGTCGGCCCCGGCGCGGCGCTGTGGGTGGAGGGCACCGTCGTCGACGAGCCCGCCGCCAGCGAGCGCGCGGCCGAGCTGGCCCGCGAGTACCGCGCCCTGGCCGCCTCGATCCTGCAGAAGCGCGGCGCCTGGCAGGTCGTCGACGCCCTGCAGCGGATCACCGACCCCTCGGCGCTGGCCGACAGCGCGGGCTACGCGGCTACCTGTCGCTGGAGCAGCGCCAGGAGCTGCTGGAGACCATCGACCCCGAGCAGCGGCTGGAGCTGCTGACCGGCTGGGCCCGCGACGCAGCTGGCCGAGCTGGACGTGGCCGAGACCATCCAGAACGACGTCCGCGAGGGCATGGAGAAGCAGCAGCGCGAGTTCCTGCTCCGCCAGCAGCTGGCGGCCATCCGCAAGGAGCTGGCCGGGCTGGACGGCGAGCCGGGCACCGAGGAAGAGGACTACCGGGCCCGGATCGAGGCCGCGGACCTGCCGGAGAAGGTGCGCGAGGCGGCGCTCAAGGAGGCGGCCAAGCTGGAGCGCGGCTCCGACCAGTCGCCCGAGGCGGGCTGGATCCGCACCTGGCTGGACACCGTCCTGGAGATGCCCGTGGAACACCACGACCGACGACGCCTACGACGTCGGCGCGGCGCGCGCCGTGCTGGACGCCGACCACGCCGGCCTGGACGACGTCAAGGACCGGATCATCGAGTACCTGGCCGTGCGCAAGCGCCGCGCCGACAAGGGCCTGACCCTGGTCGGCGGCCGGCGCAGCGGCGCGGTGCTGGCGCTGGCCGGCCCGCCCGGGGTCGGCAAGACCTCGCTCGGCGAGTCGGTGGCCCGCGCCATGGGCCGCAAGTTCGCCCGGGTCGCGCTGGGCGGCGTCCGCGACGAGGCGGAGATCCGCGGCCACCGGCGCACCTACGTCGGCGCGCTGCCCGGCCGCATCGTCCGGGCGATCCGCGAGGCGGGCTCGATGAACCCGGTGATCCTGCTGGACGAGGTGGACAAGCTCGGCGCCGACTACCGGGGCGACCCGACGGCCGCGCTGCTCGAGGTGCTGGACCCGGCGCAGAACCACACGTTCCGCGACCACTACCTCGAGGTCGAGCTGGACCTGTCCGACGTGCTGTTCATCGCCACGGCCAACATGATCGAGGCGATCCCCGAGCCGCTGCTGGACCGGATGGAGCTGATCAGCCTGGACGGCTACACCGAGGACGAGAAGGTCGATCATCGCCCGCGACCACCTGCTGCCCCGGCAGCTCGAGCGGGCCGGCCTGGACGCCGCGGACGTCACGGTGACCGACGACGCGCTGCGCCGGCTGGCCGCCGAGTACACCCGCGAGGCGGGCGTGCGCGCGCTGGAGCGGAGCATCGGCCGGGTGCTGCGGAAGATCGCGGCCAAGGCTGGCCACCGGCGAGGTCGAGCGCTGCCGGTCACGGTCGACGCGGCGACGACCTGCGACGGCTACCTCGGCCACCCGCGGCACACGCCGGAGTCGGCCGAGCGGACCGCGGTGCCGGGCGTGGCGACCGGGCTGGCGGTGACCGGGGCCGGCGGCGACGTGCTGTTCATCGAGGCGTCGCTGGCCGACCCGGAGACCGGCAGCACCGGCGTCACGCTCACCGGCCAGCTGGGCGACGTGATGAAGGAGTCGGCCCAGATCGCGCTGTCCTACCTGCGCTCGCACGGCGCGGAGCTGGAGCTGCCGGTCGCCGACCTGAAGGACCGCGGCGTGCACGTCCACGTGCCGGCGGGCGCGGTGCCCAAGGACGGGCCGAGCGCCGGGGTCACGATGACCACCGCGCTGGCGTCGCTGCTGTCCGGGCGGCTGGTCCGGTCCGACGTGGCGATGACCGGCGAGGTGTCGCTGACCGGCCGGGTGCTGCCGATCGGCGGGCGTGAAGCAGAAGCTGCTGGCCGCGCACCGGGCCGGGATCACCACGGTGCTGATCCCCAAGCGCAACGAGCCCGACCTGGAGGACGTGCCCGAGAACGTGCGGGCGGCCCTGGAGGTGCACCCGGTCAGCGACGTGCGCGAGGTGCTGGAGCGGGCGCTGGAGCCCGCGCGCTCGGCGGCGCCCGTCGCCGCGTAACACCGCGGGCCGTCAGCGGCACGGCTGTCAGCGGCAGTCCGGATTACTTATCCCGAACGGGAGGTAGTCCGGACTGCTGCTTTCTGCAGCAGGTCAGACGCCGCTCATAATCCGCATGATGACCACGCGCGAGGTGGCTGCGGCCGCGTCGAGAACGCGCGGCGAGCTCGTCGTCGCGCAGGTACCCGGCCGCGTCGACGAGCACGATCAGCGGCCCGCCGTCGGCGGCTGCCGCCCGGATGACCCGCTCGACCTCGGCGGCATCCCGGCGCAGGGCCTCCGGGGACGCCACCGTGAGCACGACCTCGCCGGCCCGGGCGGCAGCAGCGTGCCGTCCGCCCCGGCGGGCAGGTGCTCCAGCACGACCCGGCCGTCGGTGACCGCGGCCGGCGGTTCCTCGCGCAGGTGGGTGTCCACCGAGCTGCCATGCGGGAGCTGGACGATGACCTCAGCCTGGTTTGCCACCCGCCGAGCCTATCGCTGGGGGTGCCCGCTCATGTGCTGATGCTCGCCGTGGTCGTCTGCCCCGTGGTCATGGGCCCCGTCGTCATGCCGCCGTGGTCATGGCTCTGGTCGGGTGAGCCGCCCATCATCCGCAGCATGGGGATTCCGCCGGTGCGCCGAACCGGATCAGCAGGACCGCGGCCAGCGCAGGAAGACGATGTTCAGCCAGGTGGTGTAGTTCCAGCTCACGCCGCCGTCCGGGATCGTCGCGCAGGACCGGGCCGGGACCAGGCCCAGGCCGCCGAAGATGACCTCCACGACGTACCCGGCCAGCACCGTGGCCGCGTAGAACGCCGCCAGCAGGAACGCCGCCATCCTGGCCCCGTAGTACTTCCGGTAGATGTTGAGGATCGGCAGGATCAGCAGGTCGGCGAAGATGAACGCGGTCACGCCGCCGAAGCTGAGGCCGTCCTTCCACAGCACCGCGGCCAGCGGCACGTTCCCGATGGAGCAGACGAAGCTGAGGATCGACACCAGCGGGCCGACCAGCGGCCCCCACAGCGCCGACGCCCAGCGGGTGGCCGGTGATGAAGAACGCCTGCCAGAAGTGCGCCGGCACCCAGGCCGCGATCGCCCCGGCGATCAGCAGGCCGATGATCAGGTCCCGCAGGATGGCGGACCACTCCATCACGAAGACGTGCGAGACCGACGTCAGCCCGTCGCCCGACACCAGCCGCCGGGCGAACGAGCCCCGGGCGCGCACCGACATGTCCATCGCCGCGTGCCCCTCCATGGAGCCGGCCAGCCCGCGCTCGGCCTGAGCCCGGGCGCTGGTCGAGCAGCCGCTGCCGCGCGAACACCCGGAACGCGACGGCGACCAGGATGATCATGATCGGCCCGCCGAGGAACTCGGCGGCGGTGAACTGCCAGCCCAGCAGCAGCGCCAGGATGACGCCCAGCTCGACGACCAGGTTGGTCGAGGCGATCTCGAACGCCATCGCGGCGGTGAAGCTGGCCCCCTTGCGCAGCAGGGACCGGGCCAGCGCCACCGCCGCGTAGGAGCACGAGGAGGAGGCCGCGCCGAGCCCGGCCGCCACGGCCAGGGTCTTCGGCCGGTCGTCGCCCAGCAGCCGCGATGACGTCCTCCCGCGACACCAGCGCCTGGATGACGGCCGACAGCGCCGAAGCCCAGAATCAGCGCCCAGGTGATCTCCCAGGCCATCGATCCGGCGATCGGCCAGCGCGTCCCGATGGCGTTCATGACCCTCCCAGCCGACAGCTCGCCGCTCCTGCGTTGATACCCCTGGAGGGTATCGCAGGAGTCAACCGCGCTCCGCCGCCGGACCGGGCCGCCCGGTATTCCCGGTGCCAGCATGATCAATCTATTTTCCCAATTGACTTTATAGGGAATTGCTTGCACGATGAGATCTGGCCAGCCCGTCTGCGATCCCCCGCCCGCCCGACCCCCATGACGAATGAGGTTTTCGCGTGTCCGGAACCAGAACCCTGGCGCTTGTGCCTGACCAGGCGGCCCGCCCGCCCGGCGCGGCCAGCCCCCGGCCATCGCCGGTCCCAGCGCCCGGCGAGCAGCCCCGCAGCCGGGTCCGCCGGCTGCTGCACAGCAAGGCGCTGCTCCGCCTGATCAGCCCGCTCGTGGTGCTGGCCGGCTGGCAGCTCGTCAGCTCCGTCCAGCTCATCTCATCGGACAAGCTGCCGCCGCCGACCGAGGTGTGGAGCACCGCGGTCTCCCTGATCACCAGCGCCTCGCCGGCCTACGGCTCCCTGCAAGGGAACCTGCTGGCCTCACTGGAACGGGTCGCGGTCGGCTTCAGCTTCGGCGCCGCGGTGGCCATCGCCCTGGCCGTGACAGCGGGCCTCAGCCGGGTCGGCGAGAACGCGCTCGACCCGCTGATGCAGATGGTGCGCACGCTGCCGCTGTTCGGCCTGATCCCGGTGTTCATCGTCTGGTTCGGCATCGGCCAGCTGCCGAAGATCCTGCTGATCGCGATCGGCGTCGCGATCCCGCTGTACCTGAACATTTTCTCCGGCATCCGGAACGTCGACGCCAAGCTGGCCGAGCTCGGCCGGGTCCTGCACCTGCGGCGCCGGGAGCTGATCATGCAGATCGTGCTGCCCGGCGCGCTGCCCCAGGCGCTCGTGGGGCTGCGGCAGAGCCTGGGCGTCGGCTGGCTGGCGCTGGTGGTGGCCGAGCAGTTCAACACCAACGCCGGGCTCGGCTTCATGATCAGCCAGGCCACTCAGTTCAGCCGCAACGACGTGATCTTCGTCGCGCTGCTCGTGTACTGCATCCTCGGCCTGCTGACCGACGCCCTGGTCCGGCTGTTCGAGAGGAGGGCCCTGGCATGGCGCCGCAGCTTCGTGGCAGCGTGACCCGGCCCGCGGCCGGCCCGGCCGCCGACGCTGGCCCCGCGGCGAGCGACGCGGCCGGCGGCAGCGACTGGGTAGCCCGGGTCCGCGGCCTGTCCCGGGTCTTCGGCGGGCGCCGGGTCCTGGACGACCTGGACCTCGACATCGCCCCCGGCGAGTTCGTCGCCCTGATCGGGCGCAGCGGCTCGGGCAAGTCCACCCTGCTGCGCGCCCTGGCCGGACTCGATCCCGAGGTGAGCGGCGAGGCCGCCGTCCAGGGCACGACCGCCGTGGCCTTCCAGGAGCCCCGGCTGGTGCCGTGGAAGCGGGTCACCGCCAACGTCTGCCTGGGGCTGCGGGCCGCTGACCCGCGGCAGGCCGCCGCCACCGCCCTGGCCGAGGTCGGGCTCACCGAGCGGGCCGACGCCTGGCCGCTCACCCTGTCCGGCGGCGAGGCCCAGCGAGTCTCGCTGGCCCGGGCGCTGGTCCGCGAGCCGCGGCTGCTGCTGCTGGACGAGCCGTTCAGCGCGCTGGACGCACTCACCACGATCACCATGCATCAGCTCGTGCTGCGGCTGTGGACCCGGCACCGACCCGCCGTGCTGCTGGTCACCCACGACGTGGATGAGGCGCTGGCCCTGGCCGACCGGGTGCTGGTGCTGACCGACGGCCGGATCAGCTACTCCCGCCGCGTCGAGGCGGCCCGGCCGCGGGACCGCGATGACCCTGACCTGATCACCACCCGGGCCAGCCTGCTGGCCGAGCTCGGTGTCGTTATGGAAGGAATCCGATGATCATCCGACGTTCCCGCCACCGTCCCGGAAAGAAAGGCACCGCGGCGCTCCCGCTGGCGCTCAGCCTGCTGACCGCGGGCGCGCTGGCCGCCGCGTGCTCGTCATCGGGCAGCAGCGCCGCCGGCTCGCCGGCCTCCGGCAGCTCGTCGCAGGCCAGCAACGGGTCAGCCAGCACCGCCAGCCTGTCGGATGTCACGCTGCACGTCGGTGACCAGGCAGGCTCCGGCGCCCAGGCGCTGCTCACCGCGGCCGGGCTGATTAACAAGCTCCCGTTCAAGGTCGTCTGGTCCGACTTCACCTCCGGGCCGCCCATGCTCCAGGCCATGGGCGCCGGCTCGGTGGATGTCGGGGCCGTGGGTGACGCACCGCCCATCTTCGCCGCGGCGGGCGGCGAGAAGATCGCGGTCGTGGCCGCGACGGCGGCCAACCCGGCGGGCACCGCCCTGCTGGTGCCGAAGAACTCGCCGGTGCACTCGGTCGCTCAGCTCAAGGGCAAGAAGATCGCCGTCGCCGAGGGCAGCTCGTCGAACTACCACCTGGTCGCGGTGCTGAAGAAGGCCGGGCTGAGCGTGCACGACGTGACCATCGAGAACCTCCAGCCCGCGCAGGCCACCGCCGCCTTCGCCTCGGGTCACGTGGACGCCTGGGACGTGTGGACACCGTTCCTCGAGCAGGCCGAGGTCCAGCACGGTGCCCGGGTCCTGATCAACGGATCGACGATCGGCAAGACCTACTCCTTCGAGGTGGCCTCCCGCGCCGCCCTCGCCGATCCGGCCAGGGCCAAGGCCATCGGCGCCTATCTGAAGCTCATCGCCCAGGCCCATGCCTGGGCCAACACCCACCCGCAGCAGTGGGGCGCGACCTGGGCCAAGGCCACCGGGCTGCCGGGCGGGCTCATGGTCCAGGCGGCGAAGGACTCCACGGCGGTGACGGTGCCGATCAGCACCGCCGTCATCGACTCGGAGCAGTCCATCGCCAACGTCTTCACCACGGCCGGCCTGATCCCGGGCCGCGTCCCGTTCGCCAGCTTCGCCGTCAGCACCTTCAACAACACCTCTGGAGGAGGTTCCTGATGAGCCTGGTTTTCCACTGGTTCCTGCCCACATCCGGCGACGGCCGCGCCATCGTCGGCCGCGGCCACAGCGTCCCGCTGATCGGCTCGTCGGCCGGCCCAGGCGGACTCGCCACCGGCGCCTGGTCCGCGGCCCGGAGCCCGGACATCGACTACCTGGCCCAGATAGCCCGGGCGGCCGAGCAGCTCGGGTTCACCGGCGTACTCACGCCGACCGGCACGTGGTGCGAGGATGCCTGGCTCGTCACCGCGGCGCTGATCCGCGAGACCCGGCGGCTGAAGTTCCTGGTCGCCTTCCGGCCCGGGTTCACCTCGCCGACCCTGGCCGCCCAGATGGCCGCGACCTACCAGCGCATCTCCGGCGGCCGGCTGCTGCTGAACGTGGTGACCGGCGGCGAGCGCACCGAGCAGCAGCGCTTCGGCGACCAGCTGCCGCACGACGAGCGGTACGCGCGGACCGGCGAGTTCCTGAACATCGTCCGCGGCGCCTGGAGAGGGCAGCCGTATGACCTGGACGGCAGCTACTACCAGGTCAGCGGGGCCACGGTGATGAGCCCGCCCGACCCGATCCCGCAGGTCTACTTCGGCGGCTCCTCGCCGGCCGCCGGGCCGGTCGCGGCGGGCTACGCCGACGTGTACCTGACCTGGGGCGAGCCGCCCGACCAGGTGGCGGCCAAGATCGCCTGGATGCGGACCCTGGCCGCCGAGGCGGGCCGGACACTGCGGTTCGGGATCCGGCTGCACGTGATCAGCCGCGACAGCGCCGACGACGCCTGGAACGAGGCCACCCGGATGCTCGACTCCCTGGACCCGGGCGACATCGAGGCCGCGCAGCAGGCCCTGTCCCGGTCGGAGTCGGTCGGCCAGAGCCGGATGCGCTCGCTGCACTCCGGCTACCGGGCCGGGGGCAGCTCAGCCGAGCTGGAGATCTACCCCAACCTGTGGGCCGGGATCGGCCTGGTCCGCGGCGGCGCCGGAACGGCGCTGGTCGGCAGCCACGAGGAGGTCGCCGACCGGATCCAGGAGTACGCCGCGCTGGGCATCGAGGAGTTCATCTTCTCCGGCTACCCGCACCTGGAGGAGGCGTACTGGTTCGGCGAGGGCGTGCTGCCTGAGCTGCGGCGGCGAGGTGTCGCGGTAGCCGACCCGCGGGCGCCGGACGCGGCGGACGGGGCCGGGAGCCCGGCAAGCGGAGCCAGCTCTAACGGATCCGGGGTGACCAAGCTCGTCCCCGCGCGCGCTCGCTGAGCATGGATGGCCCGGGCTGGGGCTGGACACCTGGGCCCGGGCCATCTCGTTACATTGCGGAATTACACCCGGCCGGAGGGGTCGGCTTCCAGGATGTCGGCGGGCAGGTACTCGACCGTCACCGGCAGGTGATCGGAGACCTGCCGGGTGAGCTCGGTGTCGGTGACGTGGTAGCCCCGCAGCGCGCCGGTCACGTGCCGGGTGACCCGGATGGCGTCGATCCGCCGCGAGATCCCGGCCTCGGTGTACCGGTCGCTGCGGTAGTGCCCGGCCGTCGGCTGCCACGGCGCGCGCAGCACGGCCGCCGCGTCGTGCAGCCCGCCGGCCCACAGCACGTCCCCCGGCCGCCGGTCAGCCCAGTGCCGCCGGTTCCCCTGCTCGTCGTAGTCCCAGTCGCACTGGTGGATCATGTCGTCGAACCAGGTGATCTTCTCGTACGGGTCAGCGGGCTCATACAGCTTCCAGCTGCCGGACGCCTCGTCGTAGACGCGGTCGGCCGACTCGGTGTTCCAGTCGGCGCCGATGAGCAGCGGGAGGCTGCCGCGCGGCCCGGTCAGGGTGGCGACCAGCCGCTCGTTCTGGTCGGCGCGCAGCAGGCGGCCGAACGGCGCCGCGTGAAACGCCGCGTGCCGGACCAGGTGCCCGCCGACGTCGAGGGTGACCACGGCCAGCGAGTGCCAGAAGTTACCCCGGCCGATCGTCCGCAGCGAGCCGGTCACGGGCTCGATCTCGCCGCGCCACATCAGCCCGCAGTGGTAGCCGCGCGAGCCGACCGCCACCGCTGGCCTGCGGATCCCCGCGGGCAGCCCGGCCCTGATCACCAGGCAGCGCATGCCCACGTCGTCGGCGAGCTGGTGCAGCCGGGTGCCGACCGTCTTGGAGTCGCTGCCGCGCAGTTCCTGCAGGGCCAGGACGTCGGGGCCGATCTCGCGGATGGCCTGCACGACCTCCTGGTAGTGCTCCCCGTCCGGGTCAGCGTGGAACAGGTTAAGGACGTTGTAGGTAGTGAAGAGAACGGAATCGGGCGAAGTCCTCGGCAAAGCCACAGCTGTCTGAACCTCCGGCGGATCACGCGGCTAGCCAGGGCGCGGTCGCACGAGCGAGCGCGCCGGCTGTAACTGGACTTGGTGGTCCGACAGCCCGTGACCCGGTATCGGCCGTCACCTACGGTTGCGACACGTCACGCGCCGCCACAGGCGACATTACCGCCTTTAGCCCGCGCGCGCCCGCCAGCCAGGGCGATCAGCCAATTGGACAACCTGGCTTTGCCGTCGCCTTACCCGAATTTCGGCTGACCTTCAGGCAGGATTCGGAAACCGCTTCGAACGACCGCGCCGGGATGCCCTTGAGGAGCTCGATGAGCCCGCTGGGCCACTGCTGGAAGGCGCTGCCCTGGAAGTACCAGTTACTTCCGTTGTCGGCGAGGATCAGCCCGTAGTGCCGCATCTCGGTGAGCACCGCCTTGGCGTCCTTGCAGTACGGCGTGGCGTTGCTGCAGAACTTCGCGATGCTGTAGCTCGCCTTCAGCCGGAACCGCGCGCCCATCGGCGGCAGCCGCAGGCTCGACCCCGAGCCGGCCTCGTGCCGGGCCGGCCAGATGTAGGCCGACCGGGTCCGCTGCGCGGTGAACCGGATCGCGTGCGTGATCGGCTGGCCCGTGCGCACCGCCGCCTTGACCTGACCGTAGGTCAGCAGGCCCGGCAGGATCGGCAGGCCCGCGGCGTCAGCCGAGGTCCAGCCGGCCGGGCGCAGCTTGTTCGAGGTCAGCTTCCAGATCGCGCCCGAGCCGGCCTTCGGCTGCGCGGCCGAGTACCGGGCGTTCCACAGCTCGTAGAGCGTGCAGGTCTGGGAGTTGACCATGATCGCGTGCCGGTCACCGCCGGCATTCTTGCCGCCCTCGATCGGCGTGTCCGAGCCGAACGGGTAGGGGCCGCGGTTGCTCTGCGGCGCGTAGCTGAACTTGATGTGGACCAGCTTGTGCGCGTTCGTGACGACCGTGAACGGGATGCCGTACGGGTAGCCGCCGGACGGGCCGAAGTCCGGGTGCAGGTCCGTGCTCCCGGAGTCCATGCTGGCCATCCACTGGGAGCTGCGCGGGTTGACCGGGAGCTTGGAGATGTCGGTGTTCCACACGTTGCTCGCCGGGAACAGCGGGCAGTTGCGGGCGCCGGGAACCGTCGTGCCCGGCCGGCGGCAAAGCGCTCGGGCTGGGCGACGGCGATGGCGAGGCCGACGCCCCGGCCGGGGTCGTGCTCGCAGCCGCGGCGGCCGGGCCGGCGGCCGCGGACTGCGCGTCCGCGCTGCCGTTCGACTGACCGCTCTGGCCGCTCGCCGAGGCCGGGCTGGCGGGCGCGACCTGCGCGGCCGGGCTGGCCGCCGTCGCGCACGCAGCGAGCGACACCGCGCAGGCGGCCGCCGCCAGCACGGCGAGGGGCGCTCCCGGCAGCTTGCGGGGCAGGGTCATCCGGACGGGCTGATTCCGTAGCCTGGGCACGCAGGAATCCTGGCACGGCGCATGTGGTGCCCGAGGGGTTATTGCGGACTATGTCCCTGACCATGCCCGTTGCACGGTCGTCATCCGGATAGGCGCTTGTTCCCTTGCGGCGTTCCGCCGGACGCCTGGTCGCGTCGTCGTCCCTCGTCGCAGGCTCCTCAGTGCAGACGGCGCGGCGTCCGCCGAAACTGCGCCTCGTTACATTGCGCAGTTTCGCCGGGCGCCTGGTCGCGTCGTCTTCCCTCGTCGCAGGCTCCTCAGTCCAGACGGCGCGGCGTCCGCCGAAACTGCGCGTCGCTACAGTGCGCGGCTCCCCTACAGTTGGCTGCCATGACCGCACGCCCGCTGTCCGAGATCATGGCGCCCGACTGGGCCGAGGCGCTGCAGCCCGTCGCCCCGCGGATCGCCAGCATGGGCGAGTTCCTGCGGGCCGAGATCGCCGCCGGCCGCGGCTACCTGCCCGCGGGCGACAACGTGCTGCGAGCCTTCCGCCAGCCACTGGCCGGCGTCCGGGTGCTGATCGTCGGCCAGGACCCCTACCCCACGCCCGGCCACCCGGTCGGGCTCAGCTTCTCGGTCGCGCCCGACGTCCGGCGGCTGCCCGCCAGCCTGGCCAACATCTTCCGTGAGTACTCCGAGGATCTCGGCTACCCGCGTCCGTCGACGGGCGACCTGAGCCCGTGGACCGAGCGCGGCGTCATGCTGCTCAACCGGGTTCTCACCGTGCAGCCCCGCAACATCGGCTCGCACCGCGGCAAGGGCTGGGAGGAGGTCACCGAGCAGGCCATCCGTGCTCTCGCCGAGCGCGGCGGCCCGCTGGTCGCCATCTTGTGGGGCCGCGACGCGCGCAACCTGGCGCCGCTGCTGGGTGATGTCCCCATCATCGAGTCGGCGCACCCCAGCCCGAACTCCGCCGACCGCGGCTTCTTCGGCTCCCGGCCATTCAGCCGCGCCAGCGGCCTGCTCGAGGGCCTGGGCGCCGAGCCGCTGGACTGGAAGCTGCCCTGACGCGCCGGCCGCTGATCGCGGCAGCGCGCTCGGCGCCAGGTGCCTAGTGAGCGGCCTGCAGGGTGCGGCGGCGGCGGTTGCGCCGGTCCCGGCGGTCGCTGCGCACCTTGCTGAGCACCGGGAGGGCGGCGAAGTAACTGCCCGCCGTCGCGATCAGGCCCACGCCCACATCCACCGAGATCCGGCCCTGCTTCGCCCAGTAGACGTCCTTCAGGTCCAGCAGCAGCGCGAACTCATCCACGATCAGCGCCAGCCCGCCGCCGTAGCTCAGCGCCACGGCGGGATGCCGTCGGTGCCGGTCCTCGCCGCGCACCGCGACCGCGCCGACACCAGCCAGGAGCGCGATGCCCCACATGTAGTGGTGCAGGTGCTCGCCGCCGACGCTGAGGTTGCCGAACGGGCCCTTGCCGGCCCGGATGCTCCAGGTCACCCCGCGCACGCCCGCGAAGGTGCCGGTGAACGACAGCCAGCTCAGCAGCGCGGCGCGCTGACCAGGATCTAGCTCGGAGTAGTAGGCGCGCCGCACGGAAACCGGCAGCGGCTGGTGCAGGTCGCTCACACCGGCACCTTACGCGGTGCCGCGCCGCGAGCCGGGCCGCGCCACGACATGCCCGGCTGGTGTCCGGTCCCGGCCCGGGACACGGGCTGATCCGCCGCCAGGCCTGCCCGCAGTGTTTGGATGCCGCGCCTCCGGTTACCTCTGCCCTGCCCGCGGCCCTACCCCCAGGGGCCGCGGGCCTAAGTCCCGAGCAGAGATTGCAGGTATGAGATGACAGCCCCGATGACGCCTCCCAGGCGCGGGCCCGGGCGCGGGCGTGCTCCTGCCGACCGCACCACCCGCCGCGTGGACCCGGGCCGGCTCTGGTCCGGCGGGGCCGCCACCGCCGTCGTGGCGGGGCTGGTCGCCCTGGTCGGCGTGCTGGTCAGCCGATGGCTGTTCAACATCCCGATCCTGGCCCCGCGCCGTGACGGCGCCTACGGTGACGTGCACACCACCGCCATGGTGCTGGTCGCCATCGCGGCGGCGCTGCTGGCCACCGGGCTGCTCAACCTGCTGCTGCTGAGCACCCCGCGGCCGACCACCTTCTTCGGCTGGATCATCGGCCTGGCCACGGTGCTGGTCGTGATCATCCCGTTCCGGACCTCGGCACCGCTGTCGGCGAAGGTCGCCACGGCCGTGGTCGACCTGGTTATCGGCATCGCGATCGGCACGCTGCTGAACGGCGTAGCCACCCGTTCGGTACGCCGGCCTGGCCCGGCGGGCGGCTACCTGCCGGCCGACTCGGTCGGCAGCGACACCGAGTTCTGACCCCGGCACCCAGCAGGACCATCCCCGGCTGGCAGCCCCGCCGCAAGATGGCCGGGCCAGGCCAGGCTGAGCCGCTGATCTGCGGGTACGAGAGCTAGAACAGGAACCGGCTCGCCTGGGGGTGGGAAATGAGTCCGGGTACCGATCTGACCGGCTGGGACTTTGTCGCGCTGATCGCTCCAGTGGTGTTCGCGCTGTTCGCCTGGATTGCCGTTGTTTACTGGGCGGATACACACCCGAATGTCCGGCATGCGGAGCAGCCTCATGCCTCCGGATACCAGCACGACTCGTACGCCCGCACCGATGATGATGCTTTCGCGGCCGGGTCCAGTCCGACCATGTCGGCCGCCGACGAGGAGCCGGCCCGCGCCGCCGCGGCCAGCATGGCCGCGGCTGGGGCCAGCGCGCCCGGCACCGGGGCGTCACCAGCCCAGCAGCCCGGCCAGCCCGCGGCACCGGGCCGCGAAACCCGCTAGCCACCGCTCCGCCGGGCGGCCTATCCGGCCGGCGGCCCGTAGCGCAGCTCGCCCCGGTCGATCACCACGGTCCCGTCCGTGCGCGTCGTCCGGAACTGCGCCGAGCCGCCGCCCGCGCCATCCCGGTCACCGAGCCAGATCGATACCACCAGGGAGTCGCCCGGCAGCACCGGCGCGCTGAACCGGCCCGACATGCCCCGGAACCGGGCCGGGTCGCCGTCGCACAGCGCATGCAGCAGCGCCCGCCCGGTGAATCCGTAGGTGCACAGCCCGTGCAGGATCGGCCGCTCGAACCCGCCCCGGGCGGCGAACTGCGGATCTACGTGCAGCGGGTTGCGGTCCCCCGACAGCCGGTAGAGCAGCGCCTGCTCCGGACGGGTCTCCTGGACGATCTGGCAATCCGGCTCGCCGTCGGGCGCCCGCCACGACGAGCTCGGCCCGCGGTCGCCGCCCCAGCCGCCCTCGCCGCGGATGAAGGCCCCGCTGCGCGAGGTCACCAGCAGCTCGCCGGTCGCCGCGTCGGCGGCCCGGCTCTCGGAGACCACCAGGGCGCCAGAGCCCTTGTCATAGATCCCGGTCACGGACGAGACCACGCGGACCATGCCCGCCACCGGCAGCGGCCGGTGCAGCTCGAAAGCCTGCTCGGCGTGCACCAGCCGGGCCCGGTCGAACGTGCCAAGGCTGGCGCCCCGGCGCGGCTGCGCGATCAGCACCGCGTAGGTCGGCAGGACCTGCTGAGTGATGCCCGCGCAGTTCTCGGTGGTGAACTCCAGCTCGCGCAGCGGGTCGCCCAGGCCGGCACCGACCCCGATCGCGTACAGCAGCGCGTCCTTCGACGTCCAGGACCGCTCCTGCGGCTCGCCCGGCACTCCCACCAGCGTGTGATCCAGTGCCACTGGGGCCGTCCTTCCCGCTCGCCTGCGGGGGCGCTGTATCCCGCTCGCCTGCGGGGGCGCTAGAGCCGGCGCCTTCCCTCGTCGCAAGCTCCTCAGTCCAGGCGCCGGCGCGCCCCCTCCGGCTCGCTCGGCCAGAGCGCCTGACGGCGCTCGGCGGCGCTCGGGAAGAGCCTTTAGGTGAATAGAACTCTGTTCTAGAATTATGGGCAGAAATCGGCCAGGGCTGTCAAGGACGGCGAGGGCCGGGAGTGCGCGGTCAGCAGCAGCAGCTGGCGCTGAAGGGAATGGTCTGCGTGAGCGAGCCGGACGGGCAGTCTCCGGGCGGGCGGGTGCTGGACGGCCAGGTTGCCATCGTGACCGGCGCGAGCCGGGGCATCGGCGCCGAGATCGCCCGGCGGTTCGCCGCCGCGGGGGCGGCCGTGGCGGTTGCTGCCCGCACCACTCAGGCCGGCACGTCGCCGCTGACGGGGACCATCGGCGAGACTGCCGGGCAGATCCTGGCGGCGGGCGGGACCGCGGTCGCCATCGCGACTGACCTGGCCCGGCCCGAGGACCGCGAGCAGCTAGTCGCCGAGACAACCCGGCAGCTCGGCACGCCGACCATCCTGGTCAGCAATGCCGCGGTCACCTACTTCAGCCGGGTCGAGGACTTCACGCCCAAGCGCTACGCGCTGATGTTCGCCGTGCAGGTGGAGGCGCCCTTCCACCTGGCCCGGCTGGTCCTGCCGGGGATGCGGGACGCGGGAGCAGGGCTGGATCCTGAACATCTCCTCGGTCGCCGCCCGGCATCCGGGCATGCCGCCCGGAGCGCGAGCCGGGCTCGGGGCGACGGTGTACGGGATGTGCAAGGCCGCGCTGGAGCGGTTCTCGACCGGGCTGGCCGCCGAGCTGTATCCCGACAACATCGCCGTCAACGCGCTGTCGCCGACCCAGGTGGTCCCCACGCCGGGAACGATCTTCCATCACCTCACCACCGAGGACAGCGCCGATGCCGAGCCGGCGGCCGTGCTGGCCGAGGCCGCCCTGATGCTGTGCCACGGCAGCCCGCGGGACCGCACCGGGAAGATCACCTACTCCCAGGAACTGCTGGCCGAGCTCGGCGTCCCGGTCCCGGCTCGCTAGGCCAGTGCCGTCCGTCCCGCGCAGACCAGTGGCCCGTCCGGCCCGGCCGGCCCGGCCCCGGCCAGCGGCCCCGGCTGCACCTGATGACCCGCCACTGGCAGCGGCCCCGCCCGATCCTGAGCCGGGCGCGATGCGGCCGGGGTGGGTCCGGCTGGACTGCCACCTGCACACGGTGGCCTCCGGCGACGCGGTGACGACGCTCGACGAGCTGGCCCAGCGGGTCGCCGCGCTCCGGCTGGATGTCGTATGCATCACCGATCACAACGTGATCAGCGCTGCGCTGGCCGCGGTCGAGCGCGGGATCGGCGCGCGGGTCATCGTCGGCGAGGAGGTCCGCACCCCGGACGGCGATGTCATCGGGCTGTTCCTGACCGAGCGGGTCCCGTACGTGCTGCCGCTGGCGCGGGCGGTCGGCCGGATCCGCGCTCAGGGCGGCCTGGTGTACGCGCCGCACCCGTTCGACCCCGGCCGCTCCAGCCTCGGGCCGGCGCTCGCGCCGCTGTGTGCCGGCGGCCTGGTCGACGCCATTGAGGTGGTCAACGCCAAGGTGGCCGACCCGGCGCGCAACCAGCAGGCCGCTGAGCTGGCGGCGGAGTTCGGGCTGCCGGGCGGGGCCGGGTCGGATGCGCACGACCCCGCCGGGATCGGCGCCGCCTACGCCGAGCTGCCTGACTTCGACGGCCCGGCCAGCTTCCTGGATGCGCTGCACCAGGCCCGCGTCTTCGGCGAGTACCGCCCGCACGCCCCGCGCTATCTCCCCGCCGGCGGCTGAGCGCTGCCAGCTAGGAGGATTTCGCGTCGCTCAGGCGCGAAATCCTCCTAGCTGCGCAACTGCGCAAACTCCCCCGCCGCGCGGCTTACAGGCCGATGCGCTGGGCGAGGCGCTCGCGGTGGTAGCTGCCGTCGCCCAGGAACAGCTCACTGGACTTGGCCCGCTTGAAGTACAGGTGCGCGTCGTGCTCCCAGGTGAACCCGATGCCGCCGTGGATCTGGATGTTCTCCGCGGCCACGTGGAAGTAGACCTCCGAGGCGTAGGCCTGCACCAGGGACGCGACCACCGGGATCTCGGCCGAGTCCTCAGCCACGGCGGCCGCTGCATAGGCGACGGCCGAGCGGAGCGACTCGACCTCCAGCAGCAGGTCGGCGCAGCGGTGCTTGATGGCCTGGAAGCTGCCGATAGCCCGGCCGAACTGATGCCGTGTCTTGGCGTAGTCGACCGCCATGTCCAGGATCCGCTGGGCGCCGCCGAGTTGCTCGGCGGCCAGCGCGATCGCCGCCACGTCCAGGACCCGGTCCAGCACCGCGGCGCCCTCGCCCGGCGCCCCGATCAGCCGCGCGCTGACCGAGTCGAACTCCAGCCGGGCCAGCGTCCGGGTCTGGTCCAGCGTCGGCAGCGCGGTGACGGCCAGCCCGGCTGCGCCGGCATCGACGGCGAACACCGACAAGCCGGCCTCGGTCACGCCGGCGACCAGCAGCAGTCCGGCTACGTGCCCGTCCAGGACGAAGTTCTTGTGCCCGTCCAGTACCCAGCCGTCGTCGCGGCGGGTGGCGGCGAGCCGGATCGCGGCGGGGTCCCAGGAGCCGCTGTCCTCAGTGCAAGCCAGCGTCGCGATGAGCTCCCCGGCCGCGATGCCAGGCAGGTAGTCCTTCCGCGCCTCCGCGTCCGCGCTGGCCAGCAGGGCCGTGGCGGCCAGCACCGCGCTGGCCAGGTACGGCCCGCCGTACAGGGCAGCGCCGAGTTCTTCCAGCACGATGGCCTGCTCAGCGAAGGAGAAACCGGACCCGCCGTACTCCTCGGGGATAGCGATGCCCTGCAGGCCCAGCTGGCCGCCGGCCTGATCCCAGACCTCCCGGTCCAGGGCGCCGTCGTCCATCAGCTCCCGGACCCGCGGCAGCGGCGCGCGGTCGGCCAGGAACCGCCGCACCGCGGTCCGCAGTTCCTGCTGCTCTGTGCTGACACCGAACATCATGAAAGCTCCGTTCCTGACCTGCCGTCCGGCGCGGCGGGCGTGGTGACGACCAGGGCGTCGAGCGCCTCGACCTGGCCGCCGCGCACCCACAGCGGGTTGACCTCCAGCGCGCGCAGCGACCCGTTCAGCGACAGGGCCGCGGTGCCGATCCGCGCGATCGCCTCGGCCACGGCGTCCAGGTCGGCCGGGACGCCGCCGCGCGCGCCGGCCAGCAGCGCGGCGCCGCGCAGCTCGCCGAGCATCCGCCGGACCTCGGCAGCGTCGGCGGGCAGCAGGCGCAGGCTGGTGTCGCCCAGCAGCTCGACCCAGATCCCGCCCAGCCCGACGGCCAGGACCGGCCCGAAGGACGGGTCCACCGTGACCCCGGCGAGCAGCTCGGCCCCGCCCTCGCGCATGGCGGTGACCAGCACGCCCTCGATGCTGGCGCCGGGCACGCGCGCGCCGGCGGCCCGCACGCGCTGGTAGGCATCGCGGACCTCGGCGGCGCTGCGCAAGCCGAGCGCGACACCGCCGATATCGGACTTGTGGGTGATCTGCGCCGAGCAGATCTTCAGGGCCACCGGGAACCCGATCCGGCCGGCGATCCCGGCTGCCTCGTCCGCCGAGTGCGCGATGTCGCCGGGCACCAGCGGCACGCCGGCGGCGGCGAGCAGGCCGCGCGCCCGTGCCTCCGACCAGGCCACCTCCGCGGCGCCGGCCGCACCGGCGGGCTCCGCCGGCCATGCCCACGGGGCGCTGCCCGGCGGGGCCGGCGGGCGGGCCAGCAGGCCGCCCGGACGCTGCCGCGGCGGCGCTGCCAGCTCAGCGCGTGCGCGATCGCGCGCAGGCCCAGCTCCATCCCGCCGAGCACGTGCAGGCCGCGCGGGCCGAGCAGTTCGCGGGTGTAGGGGCTGATGTCGACGCAGGTCGGGGAGATGGTGATGACCGGAACCGGGGCCGTGGCGACGCGCTGCCCGAGCCAGTCCGCCCGCTCCTCCAGCAGCCGGGCGGCCGCCTCATCCGGCGGCCGCGCGTCGGGCAGGGTGAGGCCCGAGAACAGCACGAAGTCCAGGCCGGGATCGGCCACGGCCGCATCCAGCGCGTAGTCGACGGCGGTCAGTGCCGTGGTCCGCTGGTTGGCCAGGATGTAGCCGGTGACGTCCAGCGGGTTGCGCGGCGCGCCGAACGACGGCAGGTGCGGCTGGATGGCCGCGGCCGTCTGCTCGGCGAACGGCGGGATGTCCAGGCCCAGCTCGCTGGCCCGGTCGGCGATGATGTCGCAGGCGCCGCCCGAGGCAGTGATCACGCCCATCCGCGGGCCGGCCGGGTGCCGGTCGTAGCCCAGCAGCGCGCCGGTCGTGAGCAGCTCCTCGATACTGGTCACCCGGATCACGTTCAGCTGGCGGAGGACGGCGTCGACCACGGCGTCGTCGCCGGCCACTGATCCGGTGTGGGCCAGCGCGGCGCGCTGTCCGGCCGGGGTCGAGCCGGCCTTCAGGGCGACGATGGGCTTGCCCGCCGCGTCCGCGCGGGCCGCCGCGGCGGCGAACCGGCCGGCTCGCTGACCTCCTCCAGGAACAGGCAGATCACCCGGGTGGCCTCGTCGTCGACGAGGTACTCCAGCATGTCCGCCATGGTGATCATGGCCTCGTTGCCCATCGAGGTCAGCGAGCTGATCCCGATGCCGTGCGAGCGGGCGAAGGCCAGGACGACGCTGGACAGGGCGCCGCTGTGCAGCGCGATCCCGACGGGGCCGGCCTGCAGCGGCAGCGGCACGTTCAGCGCGAACGGCGCCACGGCGGCGGTGGCGTTGATGAACCCGAGGCAGTTGGGCCCGAGCACGGTGATGCCCGCCGCGGCGGCCTGATCGACGAGCTGGTTCTCCAGCTCACGGCCGGCCGCGCCGACCTCTCGGTAACCCGAGGCCAGCACGATGACGCCGCGCACGCCGGTGGCCGCCGCATCGGCCATGACGTCGGGCACCGCGCGGGTCGGGGCCATGATGAAGGCCAGGTCCGGGGGGTCGGCCAGCTCGCGCAGGCTGCGCGCCACCGGCCGCCCGAAGAACTGGTCGTGGACCGGATGCACCGGGATCAGCGGCCCGGTAAAGCCAGCCGCAGCGCTGGCAGCGGCGGCGAACCGCGCCCAGCCCGAGGTCTCGGACGCCCCGACTAGCGCGATGCTGCGCGGCGCGAGGAACTCGCGGAGCCGGGCGGGCGTCACTAGCTCGCGGGCCCGGTCCCGCACTGACCCCGGCGGCAGGGACCCTGCTGGCCCAGGGGAGCCACCCCCCTGGAACCCCCGGGTGGCCTGCGGGTCGGGCATGACGGAGCACTCCTTCGCTGCGAATCCGGAAGATGTCCCGGCGACGGCCGGCCCGCCCGTCAGCCCGGCGGCCGCGGCTCCTTGGGCAGGCCCAGCGCACGCTCGCCGATGATGCCGCGCTGGATCTCGCTGGTGCCCGAGTAGATCGTGCCGGCCCGGCTGGCCAGGAAGACGTTCTGCCAGCGGGAGGTCGGGTAGCCGTCGCCGGGCGGGCGCAGCAGCGCGTCCGGGCCCTCGATGGCCATGGCCACCTCGCCGAGCCGCTTGTGGTACTCGCTCCAGGCCAGCTTGGCCACCGAGGCCTCGGGTCCGGGCGGACGGCCCTGCGCGACCTGGGCCAGGGTGCGCAGCCCGCTGAAGCGCATCAGCTGCACGCTGGTGTAGGCCCGGGCGAGTTCCTGGCGGAGCAGCGGGTCGGCGGTCTTGCCGCGCTTGCGGGCGGCCTCGACCAGTTCCCAGTACTCGCGCTCGAAGGCCAGGTGCTGCACGGTGGCCCGGCCGCCGCGCTCATGGCCGAGGGTGGTCATGGCCACCCGCCAGCCGTTGTTGAGGCCGCCGATGACGTTGAACAGCGGGGCCCGGACCCCGTCGATGAAGTCCTCGGCGAATTCTGCCGCTCCCGACATCTGCCGGATCGGCCGGTAGGTCACGCCGGGATCGGTGAAGTCGATGAGCACGTAGGACAGGCCGGCATGCTTGGGCGCGGCCGGGTCGGTGCGGCACAGCAGGAACATCCTGGTGGCCCGGGCGGCCCCGGAGGTCCACACCTTCTGGCCGGTGATGACGATCTCGTCGCCGTCGATCACGCCCCTGGTCTGGACGCCCGCCAGGTCCGAGCCGTTGCCGGGCTCGGAGAAGCCCTGGCAGTAGACATCCTCGCCGGAGACGATCCGGGGCAGGAAGGCGGCCTGCTGCTCCGGCGTGCCGTGCACGATGACCGACGGGCCGACCAGGCCCTCACCCATGCCGCGGATGACCCGCGGCACGCCGGCCCGGTGGAACTCCTCGTTCAGCACCGCGGCCCGGACGGCGTCCAGGCCCTGGCCGCCGAACTCGGCCGGCCACTGCGGGCAGATCAGCCGGGCAGCCGCCAGCCGGCGCTCCCACTCGGCGTACGCCGGGTGGTCCAGTGCTGCGGCCAGCCGCTCGTCGCGGTAGCCGCCCGTGGTCGCGCTGATGTTCCAGTCAGTCAGCCCGGCCAGTTCCTCCGGTGCCTGCGCGGCAATCCAGGACCGCAGCTCAGCGCGGAACTCCGCGATCTCCGGCCCAAGGTCTAGTTCCATGCCGAGCCTCCCTGGCGGGCCGGTCGTCGCGGCGGCCCGGCTGGCCGGGCTGCCGCTCCAACTGCTTCAGCTCGCGCGGGCGGGGCAGGCAGCCGCGGTCGCGCACCAGGCCGGCCAGCGGCGATTCCCAGCACGTGCCGGTCATGCAAACCTCCCCGGCCAGCCTCATCGCGGCCGAATTTTAGAATCGGGTTCTAAGTGATCAAAACTCAGCGAAGCAGCCCTTGTCAAGGCGCCGGCTTCCAGGGGCCGCCGCCCATCAGGCGCCGGGCGTACTCGATCACCGCGTCGATGATCTGGCTGGCCTGGCGGCGTGTCCGGGCCATCGCCACCTCGCGGGCACCCTCGCCGATCAGCGACGTGAGCACGGCGGCATACAGCCGGTCCAGAGCGGTGTCGGGCAGCTTCAGCAGCGCGTCGTTCTGGCCCAGCCACTCAGCGGTGCGGCCGCGCTTGATGACCTCGAACCCGGTCGGCCCGTCGCCCGCGACGAACAGCATGGCCAGGTCCCGCCGCTGCCAGCTGCCCTCCAGGAAGGCCCGCGCTCCGGCGCAGAACAGCTCGGTCGGGTCGGTCATGCCCGCGCGGCGGGCGTCGGCCACCGCGCTGCTGGCCGCCTCCTCGTGCGCAGCCTGGTGTTCCTGCCACAGCGCCAGGAACAGCTCGCTCTTACCCCCGAAGTGGTGGTACAGGCTGCCCACGCTGGACCCGGCGCGCTCCACCACGTCGGCGATGCTGGCCTCGGCGAAACCCTGCTCGGCGAAGACCGCCCGGGCCGCGTCCAGCAGCGCTCGCTGGGTCTGGGCCGTGCGCTGCCACTGCCACGCGCCGCCCGCGGCCCGGCCCGCCGCTGTCCGGCTCACGGGCCTCGATCCGGCCGGGGCGGGCCCGGCCGGGCCCGGGACCTGCCTGCCCGGCGCCTGCCTTGCCATCGGCTGCTCCTCTGCGCTCGCCTGCCTGGCTGCCTGGGCTGGAGTTTAATTCCAGAAGAGCGTTCTGATAATGCGCGACACCGGGCCCGGAACGGATCAGCAGCCGTTGCGGTCAGCGGGCACGGCGCAGGAAGTCCCGGATCAGGGCCGCCGTCCGCTGCGGCGCCTCGACCTGCGGGGAGTGACCCGCGCCGGTGATCGTGGCGACGATCGCACCGGGAACAGTCCGGTACAGCCGCAGATCACGGCCCTCGCCGACGGCGATCTGGTCGCGCGTTCCGAAGATCACCAGCACCGGCTTGCGCAGCGAGGTGAGCCGCCGCTGCATCGGCTCGGCGGTCACGAACGGGTCGAAGGCCGCCATCTCCTGGGTGTAGGCGGTGTAAGTCATGGCCTTGATGTCGTCGAGCGGCTGGTCGGCATGGGCGAACCCGGTCCCGAGGCGGAAGCCGGGCGCGAAGCCCCGGGATGCGATGTTCTTGCTGCCGGCCACCGAGATGAGGGTCTTCAGGGCCTGCCCGATAACGGGCTCGGTGCTGAGCCGGGCCTGCCCGCCCAGCGTGGCGTCGGCGGCGACGGCCGAGGTGTCGATCACCACGATCCGGGCCACGTCGGCGGGGTCGTGCTCCGCCAGGGCCGTGACGACGGCACCGCCCATCGAGTGCCCGATCGCGGTCACGTGCTGGATGTGCAGGCGCGCGAGGACATCGCCGACCGCACGGGCCTGGTCGGAGATGCTGTAGTGCCCGGGACCGGGCTTGGCCGACCCGCCGTTGCCGATCAGGTCGACCCGGATCACCAGATGATGCCGGTCCAGGATCGGCGTGATGCGGTCGAACCAGTGCAGCGACGACAGCACGCCATGCACTTCCAGGACGGGCGATCCCGAGCGATCGCCCTGGACCAGCACCTGCATGGTGCCCTCGGCGGTCGGGACCAGCCGGGCCCCTGGCACCGTGATCTTCGCGGCCTCGGTCTGCCCGCTGAGCACGACGGCATTGACGGCGATCGCGGCGACCAGGACGCCGAGGCAGGCAGCGACCACGCCCAGCAGGCGCCGGCCCCGGACCGGCGGCGGCGCGGCGCGAAGGCGGGCGCTCCGGGACCGCGCCAGCGCGTGGCCAGCCCCGGCTGTTCCTGGCTGTTCATCAGGTCTCCTTGCGTTCTGCGCCGCCCGCCGCGATGAGGCGGGCGCGGCGGTGTGCCGTACAGAACGCTAGGCGCGGAATCTCGCCGCGCCGGGTGCCATCGGTCCCGGTCTTGAGATGACACTTGTCATATCGC
The DNA here is from genome assembly GCA_963780555.1 of uncultured Actinomycetota bacterium. GTDB lineage: Bacteria > Actinomycetota > Actinomycetes > Streptosporangiales > Streptosporangiaceae > DASUBV01. Next base: position 5,295,952 of record CAWACD010000002.1, read on the forward strand.
GGGCGACTACCCGGACGGGGCGCGGTGCTCCTTGACAGGGCCACCGGCTGCTGGAGTCTAATTCCAGAAGACGATTCTGATAATGCGCGTGGCCGAGGGACAGGTGGGCTCTGTGGGAAGTCTGGACCAGCGGGTAGCGATCGTAACCGGCGCGGGACGCGGCATCGGCCGCTCGGTGGCCAGGCTGCTGGCTGCCGAGGGTGCCGCGGTGGTGGTCAATGACCTCGGCGCCGAGCTAGACGGATCGGGTACCGACGCCAGCCCCGCCCAGCAGGTGGTCACCGAGATCACCGAGGCGGGCGGGCGCGCCGTCGCCAGCGGCGCCGATATCTCGGACCACGCCGCCGCCGAGGAGCTGATCAAGACCGCGATCGGCACGTTCGGGCGGCTCGACGTTCTGGTCAACGTGGCGGGCATCCTGCGCGACCGGATGGTCTTCAACATGACCGAGCAGGAGTGGGACGACGTCATCCGGGTGCACCTGCGCGGCACCTTCAACACCACCAAGTTCGCGGCGGCGCACTGGCGGTCGCTGCGCGATGAGTCGGCCAGCAACCGGATCATCAACTTCACCTCGGTGTCCGGCCTGCACGGGGCGCCGGGCCAGCCCAACTACGCCGCGGCCAAGATGGGCATCGTCGGCCTGACCTACTCCTGCGCCAACGCGCTGGCCAAGTACGGCGTGACGGCCAACGCGATCTCCCCCGGCGCCGCCACCCGGATGACCGAGTCCGTGCCGACCGAGCGGCGCCGGCGCCGGGCCGGCCCGGAGGAATGGTCGCCGGACAACGTGGCACCGGTCGTGGCCTACCTGGCCAGCGAGCGGTCCCGGTGGATCACCGGCCGGATCCTGCATTCCTCCGGCTATGAGGTGGCGCTGTACTCCAACCCGCAGCCGGTGGTCCGGCTGATCGGCAGTGAGCCCTGGGACCTGGAGGAACTGGCCGGCCAGATCGAGCAGTCCTTCCCCGCGGCGCTCGGCCAGCCGCGGTGACCGCGTCCGGCACCCCGGGCCCCGGCGCCCCGGCCCCGACTCGCCCGGCAGCTAAGCCGGTGCCCGTGCCGACTCCCGAGACGGCGCCGTTCTGGGCTGGCTGCGCGGCCGGGGAGCTGCGCATCCAGCGCTGCACCGAGTGCGGCGACGCCTACTTCTACCCGCGCCCGGTGTGCCCGGCGTGCGGCAGCGACCAGGTCGAGTGGTTCACCGCCAGCGGCCGGGCGACCTTGTACTCCTACGTCATCAACCACCGGCCGGCCCCCGGCTTCGAGGCCGGCGGCCCGTACGCCATCGCCGTCGTCCAGCTGGCCGAGGGACCGCGGATGATGTCCAGCATCACCGGCGTCCCGGCCACGCCGGAGGCGCTGGTCCTGGACATGCCGCTGCAGGTGACCTTCGAGCAGCGCGGCGAGGTCAGCCTGCCGGTCTTCGGCCCCGCCGGTGTGCAGGAGGCGCCATGAGCCCGGCCATCATCATCGCGGGCGCAGCCGAGACTGACCAGGTCGGCAAGCTGCCCGGCTACTCCACGCTCGGCCTGCACATCGAAGCGGCCCGCAACGCCGTCGCCGACGCCGGCCTGTCGCTGCGGGACATCGACGGCATCGCGACGGTCTCAGCCCCCGGCCCGGTGCAGGTGGCGCATGCGCTCGGGATCACGCCCGGCTGGATCGACGGCACCGGCGTCGGCGGTACCTCGTTCCTGCTGCACGTACGGCACGCGGCCGCCGCGATCCAGGCCGGCTACGCGCGGACCATCCTCATCACGCATGGTGAGTCCGGCCGGTCCCGGGTGGGAGCGGCCCGGATGTCCCCCGATCTGGCGTCCCCGGCGGGGCAGTTCGAGGCGCCGTACGGGACGCTCGGGCCCACGACCACCTTCACCATCCCGCTGCTGCGGTACATGAAGGAGTACGGGCTCACCCACGAGCAGCTGGCCTATGTGGCGGTGGCCCAGCGGCGGTGGGCAGCCAAGAATCCCCGCGCGATGTTCCGGGATCCGATCACCGTCGAGGACGTGCTCGCCTCGCGGCTGGTCGCCTACCCGTTCCACCTGCTGGAGTGCTGCCTGGTCACCGACGGCGGCGGCGCGCTGATCGTGACCGCGGCCGACCGGGCCGGCGATTTCCCGCATCCGGCGGTGCACGTGCTGGGCACCGGCGAGTCCGCCGAGACACCGATGATCTCCCAGATGGCCGACTTCACCGAGTCGCGCGCCTTCCGGCTGGCCGGCCAGGCGGCCTTCGCCGAGGCGGGCATCACGGTCGGCGACGTCGGGCACCTGATGGTCTATGACGCGTTCGCGCACGTGCCGATCTACGGCCTGGAGGCGCTGGGCTTCGTCGGGAAGGGCGAGGGCGGCCCGTTCATCGCTGACGGGAACACCGAGCCCGGCGGACCGCTGCCGCTCAACACCAACGGCGGCGGGCTGTCCTACACCCACACGGGCATGTACGGCATGTTCGCGATCCAGGAGGGCGTCCGGCAGATCCGCGGTGCGGCGGCGGCTCAGGTCGACGGGCCTGAGATCAGCGTCGTGCTAGGTAACGGAGGAATGTTCGCCACCTCCGGTGTCCTGGTGCTGGGCCGCCAGCCGCGCTAAGCGGCCCCGCAGCGGGCCAGCCGGGGCGCACCCAGCGGGTGCGCCCCGGCTGGCGACGCTGCTGCCGGTTTGCCCGCTCCCGCCGGCCTGGCCCGGCTGGGGGCCGGCGGGAGCGGGGGTCTTAGTTACTGGGCTGGGGCAGCTTGCACTGCACCTTGGGGTTGGCCCCGGTGTAGTTCAGCGGGCCCGCCAGCACGGTGACGGCGATCGTGCCGGCCTTCGCGCAGCTCGTCTTGGAGCCGCTGTAGTAGTGCCGCTGGCCGCCGGCGATCGCGCCGATGATGAGCCAGATGACGATCACCACGCCGAGGATGCGCATCTTTACCTCCGAGAAGGCTGCTTCGCTCATCCGAGGTCATCAGCCGCTTGCTGTCGTTTGCGAGCGATAGGTACCGTGCCTGCCGCCGACTAAACGGCGCGACGCCATGCGGCGCTTATGTTCGCAGGCCAGGAGCGGCCTGACGAGTGCGGCCGGCATGCGCGGCCGCGTGCCGGCCAGCTTCGGCGTGGGCGCCTCCCGGGTGGCCGCTACCCGGCCTGGCGGCATGCCGCCGGGCCATGTCGTGCCGTCCGGCATAGTCCGGGCCACCATCATCCTGGTCAGTAACGTCCTGACCAGCATCATCCTGCCCGGCGCCGGCGGCGGGCCCGCGGTAAGCCGGGATATCAGGCTGGGTCGGCGGGTCGTCTTCGGCAGGCCACGTCGGCGACGGAGTCAGGCCGGCGGCGGGCAGCCCGGTGCCGGTGCCTGGCTCCGGGAGCGGCGCTGGCTCAGGACCAGGGATCGGGTCCGGCAGCGGCCCTGGCGGAGGAGCCGGGGGCGGAGCGGGGGACGGCCCTGGAGCGGGGGGCACCGGAGCGGGCGGCACCGGGCCGGGAGCGGGCACCGGGCCGGGGCCCGGAACGGGAGCCGGGTCAGGGGAGGGCTCAGGAACGGGAGCCGGGTCAGGCACGGGAGCCGGGGATGGATCAGGCACGGGGGATGGGCCCGGCTCAGGGGCCGGGTCAGTAACCGCGACCAGGCCCGGGCCCGGGTCGGTGACGTCGGCCGGGGGCGGCTGCGGGGCCGCTACCGGCGCTGCTGCCAGCGTGACGGCCGGGGTGGCCAGGATGTCGGTCAGCGGGACCCGCAAGCTGCCGGACACGGCCGGGTCAGGGTCGATCCACTCCCCCAGCCGGGCCCGCTGGCGTGTCGTCCAGCCCGGCCGGTAGCGGGGCAGTCCCCAGCCGAGCACGGCCGTGACGACCAGGATCAGGCCCGCGACCTGCAGGCTGAGAAAGCCGATGTGCAGGTGCACGGCGAACAGCAAGATGATGCCGATGACGAGCAGCGTCAGTCCGGTTCTGGTGTTCATGTCATCCCTTGGTCCAGCTCATGCCAGCTGTCCCTCCCCGCTCAGCGGGCCTTAAACCTCGCGGCCGCACTCAGCCGGGTGTCTCCAGCAGCGGGTCCGCGTCGTCGCCGCCGCGATCCTCGCCGGGCGCAGCAGGCTCCGCCGGCTCGGCTGGCGATGGCTTGTGGGCCTGGATCCAGGTGTCGACCATCGCCCACTGGCGCTGCAGCCACTTCAGCTGGCCAGCCGGATCGGCGGGCATCCCGGCCGCTGGCTGATACCACCAGCGGATGGTCATCGGCCGGCCGGTCAGCGGCAGGGCGCGCCATACCTGGGCCGGAGTGACCAGGTCATCCAGCCCGGTGTGCGCGACAACGACAACGTCCAGGTCCGGGCGCGCCGCCAGGCAGGCCAGGACGCCGGCCGGCCGCGGCGGCAGCACGTTGGGGTGCCGCGCCGCCGCGGCCGCGGCCTGCCGCAGGGCGGGACCGCGCAGCCGCGCGATGGCCCGGCTGTACCGCAGGGGCGTCCAGTTACCGCCCTCGGGGAAGATCAGCATCGCGTCGCTGCCGGTCAGCGTCCTGGCCAGGGCAGCCAGCCGGCCCGGCAGGTCGGCGTCAGGACCGGGATGGGCCGGCAGGAAGCAGGCCGACATGCGGTTCAGCACCACGTCCAGGCCGGGGTCCCACTGCAGGACCTCCTTCAGCACGATCCGCGGCCGCCGCCGGTACCGGGACAGCAGCAGGTCGGCCAGCGTGAACGAGTCGCCGGGCCGGCATGCCGGGCCAGGATGAGCAGCGGGGTGTCGCGCAGCCGGGCGGCGTCAGGCGGCTCAGTGAGGGTGACCCGGAAGCCGAGCAGCGGCCCGGCGGCGGCCCGGAGCGTCGCGAGTACCCGGCGCAGCACGCTGGCGTGCGCGTCCTGCCAGCGCTTCTCGTCGCGGCGGGCCGGCGCTGGATGCCGCAGCCACAAGCCCGTGCAGGCAATCAGCAGCCCGGCGTTCAGGATGACGTACAAGGCGGCCAGCAGGGCCAGCCGGGCGGTCCGGCCGCGTCTGGTAAATGGCCAGGTCAGTGCTCCGGCCGCGGCCACGACAAGCAGCAGGATCGCGAGCACCAACGCCGCAGGCGGCCAGAGCGGATCCAGCACCGCCCGGCGCACCCGCAGCGGCGGCGGCCTCATCCCGTCAGCCCGGCCAGGTACTCAGACGCGGCCTGGTAGCCCCGGCTGATGCGCCCGGCCACGGCGGCCGGGCTGCGGTAGCGCAGCGACATCAGCGGCGCGTTCTCCTCGCCGCTGGGCAGCACGTGCACCCGGACGCTGGCGGGCAGCGCGGCCATCTCCTCGACGAACCGGTGCCGCCGGGCGATCTCAAAAGCCACCAGGCCGACATCCCAGGGTGAGCGCGGCGGCGCGAGCGGCCGCTCGATGCGACCGACGTGCAGGACGTAGATCTCGGTCGCGCCCAGAGCCAGGGCCCGGCCCACGGGGATGGAGTGCACCAGGCCGCCGTCCAGGAAGTGCTCCCCGCCGATCTCGACCGGTGGCAGCAGGCCGGGCACGGCACACGAGGCCAGCACCGCATCGGCCAGCGGGCCGGTGCTGAACCAGTGCGCGCCCGCGTTCTCGATGCTGGCCGCAACGCACTGGAAGGGCACGGCCAGGTCCTCGAATTTGGCGGGCAGCCGGCTGGCCATCAGCCGCCGCAGCGGCTCGGCCGAGTGCAGGTGCGTCCGGTGCCGGGCGAGGGTGCTGGCCTGGGCGAACAGCGACCCGGCGAACACCCCGGCATCGGACAGGTCGGTCCACATCCCGGCCACCACGTCCACGCCTGCGGGCGAGGGGTCGGCCGCCAGGGCCGCGCCGTTCAGCGCGCCTACGCTGGTGCCCACCACCAGGTCCGGGCGGCGGCCCGCCTCCAGCAGCGCGCGCAGCATGCCCACCTGCGTCGCGCCGAGCACGCCGCCGCCCCCGAGCACGAACGCGACGCGCGCGGCCGGGTCCTCGCCGCGGACGGCACCGGGGTCGGGCTGCATGAGCGCATTCTGGCATGCGCCCCGATGAACCACTTTCGCGCCGCGCGCGTTCCCTAGGTGGCCGCCCATGGGTGTCGGCCGTTGTTGTTTTCTGGGGGGCCACGCTCAGGTCGGGGCTGTTAGCCCGGGGGAGGGCTCATGGGTGTCGTCGCATTAATCGCCTGGCTGACCACTGCATGCGGCGGACTGTTCCTGCTGGCTGTCTGGCTGATCGAGTACGACCGCGGCTACCAGACGGCGGCGGCTACCCGGCTGCCGGTACCCGTGATCAGCGCGCATGCAGTGCTCGCGCTGGCCGGGGTGGTCGTGTGGGGCGCTTACCTCTTGCTGGACGACGACGGCCTGGCCTGGATCAGCGTCGCGATCCTCGCCGCGGTGCTGACGCTGGGCCTGGTCATGGCGGCACGCTGGCTGCACGTTTACCGCACGTCGGCCCGGCCGGGCCGGGTGCAGGCCGAGGTAGCCGCAGGCGCTCGGCAGGACGGGCCGACGGGCGCGGGCGGCGACCTGACGGCCAGCGGCCGGCCGCCTGGTGCCGTGACGGCCGGGGCGCACCAGCTCGTTCCCCCGGAGCGGAACTTCCCCGTCCCGGTGGTCATCCTGCACGGGGTTTGTGCCGCGGTCACGATCGTCCTGGTCGTCCTCACTGCCCTGGAGGTGGGCGGCAGCTGAGCTACCCCGGACCCCGGCCCGGGACCGGCCTGCTGACTTACCTGCAGGTCACGAGATCGTGACTAAACCGTCTTTCGCGGTTTATTGCCGCCAGAGGCCGTACCCTGAGCCCGACAGACGGAGATGCCATGGGGAGGCTTTATGGGCATCATCGCGCTGATCGCCGGGGTGGCAACAGCTGGGGCTGGGCTGTTTCTGCTGGCGATCTGGCTCATCGAATACGACCGCGACTACCAGACCAGCGCAGCGACCCGGCTGCCCATCCCGGTGATCGGCTCGCACGCGCTGCTCGCGCTGACTGCGCTGGTGTTCTGGGCGGCCTACCTGCTGTTCAACAGCACCCGGATGGCCTGGGTCACGCTGGTCCTGCTGACGTGCGTCGCGGTGCTGGGGCTGACTATGGCCTGGCGCTGGCTGGGGGTATACCGCTCCACGAACGCCGCAGCGGCCGCCGCGGCTGCGCAGGGCGCACCCAGGATCGGCGCTTACAGTCCCGGCAGCGCGCCGGGCGGCGGACTGGACCCGCCGCTGACCCGGCCGGGATCTCAGCTGGGCATCGTGATGCCGCCCGAGCGGCATTTCCCGGTGTCGGTCGTCATCATTCACGGGGTTTTCGCTGTCACGACGGTGGTTATCGTCCTGCTCACCACGCTGAAGGTCGTCGGCGGCAACTGACCGCCCGCGGCCGACCCGGATCACCGGGGGCCGCCTGCGGCGGACCGGACCGCCTGGACCTGGGCTTCGGTAGCCCCGTAACGGCGGGCCAGGTCAAAGTGCCGGTCCGCGCAGGGAACGCACCCCCGGCGCAGGTAATAGGCCGCATCATCGAGCTCGCGGACAGCGCGGCCCATCGCCGGAGCGGCCACGTGCTCCCCCTGCTCGCTAGCCAAGGAAGCTCACCGCCGCCGCCTCCACGATGGCACACAGCTTCAGGAACTCGCCAACCGATACCCACTCCCCCGGCGCGTGGAAATTGCCGCCGGTCGCGCCGATGAGCACCGTCGGGATGCCCGCCTCCTGCATCAGCGCCGCGTCGGTCCACCCGTTCATCCCGGTCACCTGCGGCGCATGGCCGAGCACGCTGGTCATCGCGGCGCTCACCGTCTCCTGCAGGCGCTCATGCCCCTCGGCCATGAACGGCTCGCGATCCAGCCGTACGGCCACCTCGCCGCGGAAGGCAGGCTCGTCCCTGGCGATCTCGGTGAAGATGGCCTCGATCTCCGCGACCCGGTCACTGAGGTGCTCGCCCGGCTGGGTGCCGATCTCGATCCCCAGTACAGCGCGGCTGGGATAGGTGGCGTAATCCGTGCCGCCGGTGATTGTCCCGGTGTGAAACACCGTCCGGCCGCTCATCCGGGAGGCAGTCGGCACGTACTGCGCCACGTCCAGCCGGTGCAGCCGGGTGATTACCTCGCCCATGTGGACGATGGCATCCACGCCGATCTCCGGGACACAGCCATGCGCGGCCACGCCATGGGTGATCACGTCGATCCAGCCGAAGCCCTGGTGCTCGACGACCAGGTACTCCGTGGGCTGAGGCTCGATTACTATGCAGGCGTCAATGCCGCGCAGGCCGGCCTTGTGCTGAGCAGCGAGGTGCTCAGAGCCGATGGATACCCCCTCCTCGTCGGCCACGGCGGCCAGCAGCAGGTCGCCCCGCAGCCGGGTGCCCGACCGGGCCAGTGCCTCGATGGCCAGGATCCCGGCGGCGACGCCGGACTTGTCGTCGGCCACGCCCAGCCCGTAGAGCTTGTCCCCGTCCAGACGCGGGACGAGAGCCTCGTCCGGCCAGTGAGCGAAGCCGACCGTGTCGGTGTGCGCATTGATGCACAGCGTCGGGCCACCGCCGGTTCCGCGCAGCCGGGCCAGCACGTTCGGCCGGCCGGGCTCGACCTCGACGATCTCGATCTCGGCCGGCGGTGCCGGCGAGACGCCGGGCGATGAACTGGGCCAGGGCCTGCTCCCCGGAGCCAGACGGGATCAGCCACGGCGTGACCGACTCGATGGCGACCATTTCGCCGAGCAGGCCGACGGCATCGCTAGCGGTAACGGTCATCGGGGCATCTCCTTGGCGTAGTGACAAGCCGCCTGGTGGGCGGGACCGGACAGGGCCGGATCGTCGGTACGGCAGCGCTGGGGCTGACCCAGATGCTGGTAGAGAGGGCAGCGAGGGTGGAACCGGCAGCCGGACGGGATCGCGCTGGCCGACGGAGCCTCACCGTGCAGCAGGACTCGCTCGCGGTCCTGCTCCGCCCGCGGGACGGTCTCCGGAACCGGGATCACCGACACCAGGGCACGGGTATAGGGGTGCAGCGGCGCCTGGATGACCTCGTCAGCCGTGCCCAGCTCCACGATCCGGCCGAGGTAGACCACGGCGATCCGCTCTGCGATCAGCCAGGCCAGGGACAGGTCATGGGTCACGAACAGGATCGACACCCCGCGGCTGGCGCGCAGGTCGAGCATCAGCCGCAGGATGCCTGCGCGCAGGGAGACATCCAGCATGGATACCGGCTCATCGGCGATCAGCAGGTCGGGGCCGAGCACCATCGCCCCGGCGATGACCAGGCGCTGACGCTGGCCGCCGGATAGCTGATGCGGGTAGCGCCGGGCGATCTGCTCGGCCGGATGCAAGCCCACCTGCTCCAGGGCCGCGTGCACCAGCTCCCGCCGGGCCGTCGCAGTCCCGCCGATGCCGTGGATCAGCAGCGACTCAGCTACCGTGTCGAAGGCCGTCAGTCGCGGGTCAAGCGACTCGAACGGGTCCTGGAACACGACCTGGATCTCCCGCCGCAGCTGGCGCAGGGCCTGCCGCCGGGCGTGTGCGATGTCCTGGCCGCGGAACAGGACCCGGCCGGCCGCGGGCTCCTCCAGCCGGGCGACGGCCCGGACGATGGAGGTCTTGCCGCAGCCGGACTCGCCGACCAGCGCGAGGATCTCGCCGGTGCCGACCGAGAAGCTGACCCCGTCGACCGCCGTGATCAGCCGCCGGGCCCGCGGGCCGCGCCGGGTGCGGTAGGACACCACCAGGTCATCCAGGCTCAGCAGCGGCTCGACCCCGGCTCCGGGCCGGGCTGGGCCGGCCACTGCCTCGGCGGTCATGACGGCCCTCCCGGTCCGCCGTCGGCTGCGCCGAGCACGACGTCGCTGCGATAGCACGCCGCCTGGTGCGCCGGGCCGACCTGCTCAAGGACCGGAGCCTCGCTCGTGCACCGGTCTGCCGCGATCGTGCACCGGGGGGCGAACCGGCAGCCCGGCGGCGGGGCGAGCAGGTCCGGCGGGTGACCGGGGATCGCCTCGACGAACGACCGCTCGCGGCGAATGTCGGGGAAGGCGTGCCGCAGCCGGGCGGTGTAGGGGTGGGCCGGCCCTGGCGCGCCGGGCGGGCCGAATATCGTCGGCGGTCGGCCCGGTCTCGACGATCTTCCCCGCGTACATGACGTTCACCGAGTCGCAGACCTCGGCAATGACCGACAGATCGTGGGAGATCAGGATCATGGACAGCTCCAGCCGGTCGGTCAGGCTGCGCAGCAGGGCCAGGATCTGGGCCTGGGTCATCACGTCCAGCGCGGTGATGGGCTCGTCGGCCACGATCAGCCGCGGCCGGCAGGCCAGCGCCATCGCGATGAGCACGCGCTGGCGCATCCCGCCGGACAGCTCATGCGGGTAGCTGCGCGCCCGGCCGGGGTCTGATGCCCACGCCGTCCAGCAGCTCCGCAGCTCGCTGCCGGCCCTGGCCCGGGAGACGTCCCGGCTCGTGCCGCCGGATCGGCTCAGCGATCTGGCGCCGATGCTGTGCACCGGGTTGAGCGAGTTCATCGCGCCCTGGAAGATGACGGCGATCTCCCGCCAGCGGATTGCCCGCAGCTCCTCTTCGGTCATGGCCAGCACGTCCTGGCCGTCGAAGCGGACGGAGCCGGTCACGGTTGCCTCGCGGCCCAGCAGGCGGGGGATGGCCAGCGCGAGCGTCGTCTTGCCGCAGCCCGACTCCCCGGCCAGGCCGAGCAGCTGGCCGGTGCCCACCGACAGGCTCACGCCGTCAACCGCGGCGACCGGCCCCCGTGGCGTGGCGTACTCCGCCCGCAGGTCCTCGATCTCCAGCAGGCTCATCGTGAGCCTCGCAGCCGGGGATTGAGCGCCTCGTCGATGGCATGGCCGGTCAGGGTGAAGGCCAGGACGACCAGCACGATCCCTACGCCAGGCGGGACAAAGAACCACCAGGCGCCGCGGCCGATCGCGCCGGACTCGAAGGCGAAGTGCAGCATGGTGCCCCAGGAGATCTGTACCGGATCGCCCAGGCCCAGGAAGGACAGCGTCGCCTCGGCTAGGATCGCCCCGCCGATGACCAGGACCGTGTTGGCGAAGATCAGCGGCATTACGTTGGGCAGGATGTGCACGCGCAGCGATGCGCAGGTTCGACGCGCCGAGGGAGCGGACCCGGGTTACGAACTGCCGCTCGCGCAGCGACAGCGTCTGAGCCCGCACGATGCGGGCCGTGGTCGGCCACCCGGTCATGCCGATGACCAGGATGATGATGCCCAGGTTCTGCCCGAAGAAAGCGGCCAGCGCGATGACCAGCGGCAGCTGCGGGAGGACCAGGAAGAAGTCGGTGATCGCGCATCAGCACGGTGTCCAGGCCACGGCCGTAGAAGCCGGCCGTGACGCCGATCCCGGCGCCCAGCACCATCGAGATGGCCGTCGCCGCCAGGCCGACCAGCAGCGAGACGTGCGCCCCGGACAGGAACTCGCGGAAGACGTCCCGGCCGAGCTCGTCGGTGCCCAGCCAGTGCCGTGCGGACGGGGCCTGCAGCAGCCCGCGCGCGGCGCTGCTGACTGCCGCCTGGTTGAACGGGTAAAGCAGCGGCCCGGCGATAGCCAGCAGGACCACCAGGGCGAACAGCACCAGGCCCGTGCGGCCCAGCGGGTCACCCAGCAGGTGCCGCCAGGCTCGCCGCAGCTCTCGCTCGCCGTCGGCAGGGACCGTTGTTGCCATGATCACGGGCGCGGCCATCAGGCACTCCGCACTCTCGGGTCCAGCGCCTGGTAGAGCAGGTCACTGGCGAAGTTGACCAGGAGCACGACCACCGCGAATACCAGGAAAGCCGCCTCGATCACGGGGTAGTCCCGGTTCAGCACTGCGTTGTAGACCAGCAGGCCCATGCCCGGCCAGGAGAACACCGTCTCCACCTCAATCGCCCCGCTGACCACCAGGCCGACCAGCAGTGCTGAGGAGGTGACGATCGGCAGCAGCGCGTTGCGCACGGCGTGCCGCCACAAGATCGCCCGCGGGGTGAGGCCCTTGGCCGTGGCCGTGAGCATGAAGTCATCAGCCAGCACCTCGATCACGGACGCCCTGGCGACCAGCACGAACTGCGCGATGTTGACCACCACCAGGGTCAAAGTGGGCAGGAAGAGGTGGGCCAGCACGTCCTCCGCATGCTGGAGCCCGGATGTATAAGCCGCGTTCGGCGTCTCCATCCCGAAGATCGGGAAGGCGTGCAGCCAGACGCCGAGCACGAAGGCCAGGATCAGCCCGGTCCAGAACGTCGGCAGGGCCCAGCCGATAACCGACGCTGTAACGGTGGCCGAGTCATAGCTGCCGCCGTGGCGGCGCGCGGCGATGACCCCGGCCAGGACGCCGAGCCGCGATGGTCAGCACCGTTGCCGCGGCCAGCAGCAGGATGGTGTTGCCCAGGTACTGGCCGATCAGCTGGCTGACCGGCACCCGGTAGGTGTAGGAGATGCCCGAGCTGCCCGTGCAGCAGGTCCCTCAGGTAGATCAGGTACTGGTCGGCAGCCGAGTGGTTCAGCCCGTACACCCGGGTGATGTCGGCCACCGCCTGCTGGCGTCAGGTGCCCGGAACGGGCCAGCAGCCGGACCGGGTTGCCCGGAAGCAGGTGGAACAGGATGAAGTTGAACGTCACGACGCAAGTACAGCGTGACGACGAGCCAGGTCATCTTGCGCGCGAGGTAGCGGAGCCGGGACACGGCAGACGGCCGGCGGCTAGACCGGCGTGGCCTTGAGGTAGTTATCCCGGGTGAAATTCAGGATCATCCCGCCGCGTCACCGGCGTCCAGCCCTTCCAGGTGTCGGTGCGGTAGCCCTGGAGCTTGGCCTGGTACCACATGACGATGTAGGCGGCGTCGTCGTAGTAGAACTGCTGCGCCTGCGTGCACCATGGCGAGCCGGCGGGCGTGGTCGAGCTCGGTGGCCTGCTCGTCGTAGAGCTCGTCGTAGTGACGGTTGCAGTAGTAGACGTCGTTGTTCGAGCCGATCTGGTTGCACAGCGGGATGCCGAGCATGTAGTCGGGGTCATAGACGCCCGAGTCCCAGCCCCAGACGAAGATGTCCCAGTTCGGCGCCTTGGAGTTGTAGACGGTGGAGCCGAGCGAGTTGGCGTCCAGCGTGGTCAGGGTCAGCTCGATGCCGACCTTGGCGCAGGCGTTGCGGAACAGCTGGGCGGCGGCCACGTCCACCGAGGTGGACTCGATGGCGATGAGCCGGAAGCTGAGCTTGCTGCCATGCCGGTCGGCGCGCACCTTGTGCACGCTGGCGCGAGCCGGTACGCCGGCCGCGTCCAGGATCTGCTCGGCCTTGGCCGGGATCGGCGTTGTACTGCTGGCTGGCCGGGATGTCCAGGAACCACTCGCCGAAACCGGCGGGCAATATGGAGCTGCCCGGCACGCCGTGCCCGGCCAGCGCCACGTCAACCAGCTGCTTACGGTCCACCGCATAGCTCAGGGCCTGGCGGATGGACCGGTCCTTGAGCAGCGGGTTACCGCCGGACCGGGGATTGTCCGAGACGTTGATGCCGATGTGATGGAAGGAGAACGACTCCATGGAGACGGTCTTGACCTTGCTGGCCCCGCTGAGCCCGTCCCAGATATTCGGCGGGATCTCCGGGCAGATGTCGACCGCGCCGGTGCGCAGGCTCTGCGCCATCACATCCTCGTTCTGGAACAGGATCCAGGTAACCTTGCTGGCCGCTGGGCGGTCACTCCACCAGTGCTCGTAGCGCTCGATCTCGATTGACTGGCCGTGTTTCCAGTTGCCGAACTTGTACGGCCCGGTTCCGACCGGGTGCGCGTTGGCGAATTTCTGGATCTGCGAGGCCGTCATGGAACCCCAGATGTGCTGAGGCAGGATCGGGACAGCGATCCCCGGGTTGAACGCCTGCGGCCGCGAGAAGTGCAGCTCCAGGGTGCCGGGGTCGGGCGCGTCGACCGAGGCCAGGTCGGTGACCCACTGCGCGTACTGGCTGAGCTGCTTGGACTTGATCAGCTCGAACGTGAACTTGGCGTCAGCCGAGCTGAACGGCTTGCCGTCATGCCAGGTCGCCGTCCGGAGCTTGTAGGTGATCGTCTTGCCGTCAGCACTGTAGGTCCAGGAAGTGGCCAGGCCCGGCTCCGGCTCCAGCGCCAGGCTGGTGTGGATCAGGTTGTCGTAGACCAGCTGCAACACCTCCACGGCCTCGGTGCTGTAGGTCGTCAGCGGGTTCATCGTGTCCGGCTCGATGGCCCAGCCCACCCGGATGGTGCTCGCCTTGGCCGACGTGGCGACGCTGGTGCAGGCGTCCAGGGCTGCGGCCGCGCCGGGCACGGCCAGGCTCAGCAGGCCGGCGCGCTTGAGGAACTCACGGCGGCTGGATGGTGCGGGCATCCCGGCCCCTCTCCTCTGGACTGTTGTCGGGACGAGTCGTCTCCGTGAATACTGTGCATGCAGAGTATGGACAGAATGGGAGCCGGACAGATCGGTTGTCAAGGCCCAGGGGCTGCCAGTACTGCCCGGAAATCGGCCGGTAACGGCGGGCCTCGAACACCCCGGCCAAGATCAGCCCGTCCGGTCGGCCGCAGCTAAGTATTGAACATACACAGTATGCTAGGTATCGTCCTGGGCGAGATCGGCTCGGTGGTCCCGGGCCGACGCGGCGGTGACGACCAGGGTGGCCGGCGCGGCGGTGACGGCCAGGAGATAGGAGCCACCGGGTGGCGTTCAACGACCGATACCAGCGCTGGGCCGAGCAGTCGGGCGAGCTGTTTCGCGCGGCCAGCCAGTACATCCCCGGAGGCGCCGGCAGCAGCGCCCGGACCGTCAAGTTCGGCTGGCGGCCCTACCCGCCGTTCATGGCCGACGGCAGCGGATCACGGCTGCGTGATGTTGACGGCCACGAGTACATCGACTTCCTGCTCGGCCTGGGCCCGATGATCCTCGGCCATCGCCATCCGGCCGTCACCGCCGCGGTGACGAGCGCCATCACTGACCTGGGTACCTGTTTCGGCCTGCCCTACGAGCTCGAGATCGAAGCGGCAAGAAAGGTCACCGAGGCCGTGCCGGGCGTGGAGCTGGTGCGGTTCTCCAACTCCGGCAGCGAGGTGGTCGGCACCGCCATCCGGCTGGCCCGGGCGCACACCGGCCGGCGCCTGATCATCCGCTTCGAGGGGCACTATCACGGCTGGCAGGACACCATCTACTGGAGCAACCACGTGGACCCGGCGCTGGCGGGCCCGGCCGCCATGCCCCGGCCGGTGCCCTCGGGCCCCGGCGTGCCCGGCCGAGCTCGAGGACACGCTCATCGTGCTGACCTGGAACGACCCGGAGAGCTTCACGCGAGTGATGGCAGGAGCGCGGCGACCAGGTGGCCGCAGTGATCACCGAGCCCGCCGTGTTCAATACCGGCTGCATCCTGCCCGAGCCCGGCTACCTGGAGCTGCTGCGCGAGCAGACCCGGCGCTACGGCGCGCTGCTGATCTTCGACGAGGTGATTACCGGATTCCGGTTCGCCCGCGGCGGCGCGCAGGAGTACTTCGGGGTGACCCCGGACCTGACCACGATGGCCAAGGGCCTGGGCGGCGGCTTCCCGGTGGCAGCGATCGGCGGGTCCCGCGAGGCGATGTCCATGATCGCCGAGGGCCGCTACTCGCACTCGGGGACCTACAACGCCAACACCATCGCCTGCGCGGCGGTCAGCGCGACCATGGACGTGCTGGCCGAGCCGGGCCTGTACGAGCGGCAGCGCGCGCTCGGCGAGACCCTGATGAGCGGGCTGCGCAAGCTGGCCGCCGAGGCCGGGCTGCCGGTCATCGTGGAGGGCCTGGGCACGGTGTTCCAGGTCTGGTTCAGCGAGCACCCGATCCGGAACTGGCGGGACGCCCAGCGGTACGCCAACGAGGAGCTGTTCACCCGGTGGTGGCAGGAGATGCTGCTGCGAGGCGTCTTGTTCCACCCCAGCCAGTACGAGAACCTGTTCGTGTCGCTGGTGCATACCAGCGACGGACGTGACCGACATGCTGGACGCGGCCGGGGAGGCGTTCGCCGCGATCAGCGGCCGCGGTTAGGGTGAACTCGCTATGGTGCTCGATCTTGGTGGCAGCCGGCCCGGGCCGCGCGTACGACAGCCGCGGGCCGTGCAGCCACCGCTGGGCGACCCGGCTCCGGCTTGCTGTATGAGCAGGTCGTCCGGTACGTGGAGAAGCTTGTCACCGAGCGGGGCCTGGTACCCGGCGACCTGCTGCCGACCTACGCCGAGCTCGCCGAGAGCGTCGGCGTCAGCCTGATCACCGTCCGCCGGGCGCTGGATGAGCTGGAGCGCGCGGGCAAGGTCCGCCGCCACCAGGGCCTGGGAACCTTCCTGGCCCGGCCGCGCATCGTCACCGAGCCGACCAGGGCCGGCAGCCTGCTGGCCACGCTGGCCCCGGGCGAGGAAGGCGCCGCCGAGACCATCGATACCCGGATCCTGGAGATGCGCCGCGGGCTGCCCTCGGCCGACGTCGCGCACGCCCTGCAGATCCGGTCCGACGCCGAGGTCTGGCGGCTGCGGCGGCAGCGCATGATCGACGGCCAGCCCGCCGTCGTGGAGACATCCATCATCCCGGTTGAGCTGGCGCCCGACCTGGACCGGCTGGTGAACCGGCTGGGCGGCTCGCTGTATGACCTGCTGGCGCGCGAGTGCGGCCTGGAAGATGAGTACGAGGAGCAGTACCTCGAGGTCGTCATGCCGGCCCAGCAGGAGCGGCGGCTGCTGAGTATCCCGCCGCGCACGCAGGTGGTGCGGATCCGCGGCCTGAGCATGGACAAGTCCGGGACGCCGTTCGACTGCTTCGAGCAGCTCTACCCGGCCACCGAGTTCGCCTTCGCGATCTCGGGCAGCACCTCCCGGCACCTGTTCCCCACCCCCGGCTTCCAGGACTGGGACGTCCGGGCGCTGCCCGCCCCGGCCCCGGCCCGGCCGCGCGCCAAGAGCCGTCCCGCGCGTTCCCGATAACGGCACATATCAGGGCTGCGCGCCCATTGCGTCCCGCAACATCCGGCCGTAAGGTGTGGGCGACATACTGAACATACACAGTATGTTCATAGCGCGGACGGGCGTGCAGGCGGACGGAGATGCGCCATGTCGGTGGAAACGAGCCAGCCAGCTCACGGCGGCCTGCGGGCCGGCGCGCTCCGGGCCGGGGATGTCGTGGTGATGGCCCTGGCCAGCTCGGGGCCGACGCAGAGCATCGCCGTCACGCTGGCCGCGCTGCTGGCCACCGTCGGCTACGCCAGCTTCCTGCCCCTGCTGATCTGCTTCATCCCGATGCTCGGCATCGCCATCGGCTACCAGCGGCTCAATGCCTGGCAGCCCAGCGCCGGCGCCACCTACTCGTGGGTCGGCCGGGCGCTGAACCCGCACGCCGGGTTCTTCGCCGGGTGGATCATGCTGATGTACTACACCGTCGGCACGACCAGCCTGACCATTCCGCTGGGCAGCTACATGCTCAGCTTCTTCAGCAACTCGGCCGCCAATAACTCCTACGCCGTGGCCGCCGTGGGCAGCGCCTTCGACATCATCGTGCTGATCATCGCGGCGCTCGGCGCCAGGCTGTCGGCCCGGTTCCAGTGGGGCTGGGCGATCTTCGAGTACGGCCTGCTGGTCGGCTTCACCATCGCCGCCATCGTCGGGATCTACGGGCACCACCTGCACCACGCGGTGCACCTGACCGGATCCTGGTTCACGCTCAGCGGCGCGGGCGGGTTCAAGGCGCTGATCTCCGGCATCCTGCTGGCCATCTTCTTGTACTCGGGCTGGGACACCGCCGCTTACGTCGGCGAGGAGACGCACGGGCGCAAGGCCGGCCCGGCCGCCGTGACCAGCGTCGTGCTGCTGTTCATCATGTACTCGGTCGTCATCCTGGCCTTCCAGGGCGTGGCACCCCGGCACGCCCTGCAGGCCAACGCGGCCAACATCCTGGCCTTCGTCGGCCAGCTCATCGGCGGCAGCTTCTGGAAGCAGGTCATGATCGTGGCCGTGCTGGGCGGCACGCTCGCCTCGCTGCAGGCCGCCATCGTCAGCTCCTCGCGCATCTCGTTCGCGATGGGCCGGGACCGGGTCTTCCCGCGCTGGTTCGGCATGGTGAGCGAGAAGCACCGCACCCCGTGGAACGCCACCATCCTGCTCGGCCTGCTCAACATCGTGTTCTTGTGGGCATCGACGCTGATCGGCTCGATCGGCACGGCGCTGGGCGACATCGTCGATACCCTCGGCCTGATGGCGGCCATCTTCTACCTGCTCACAGCGGGAACCGCGGTCTGGTATTACCGCCGCGTCATCACCCGCAGCGCGTCCAGCTTCGTGCTCGGCGGCGTGCTGCCCGGCCTGGGCGCCGCGTTCATGGCCTTCGTGATCATCTACTCGCTGGCCACCGGATCGCTCAACGGGGTCGAGATTGTCTTCGGCTTCGGGCTGGCCCTGGTCGGGCTGGTGCTGTCGTTCGTGGCCCAGCGGACCGGTCACTCCCCGTTCTACACCGACCCGGCGACCAGCCACGGCGACCTCGTGGAGGACGAGCTCGCCGGCCCCGCGCCCGCGTGACCACAGCTGGCCTGCCCACCGGCGGCGATGGCGTCTACCTGGGCCTGGACCTCGGCACGTCCGGGCTCAAGGGCGTCGCCCTGACCGCAGCGGGCTCGGTGCTCGCCCGCGGCAGCGCCGGCTACCCCACGCGCAGGCCGGCGGCAGGCGCCTGCGAGCAGGATCCCGCCTCCTGGCTGCGCGCTGCAGAATCCGTAACGGAGCAGATCCGCTCGGTGGTTCCCGCCAGCCGGTGGCGCGGGATCGGACTGTCCGGGATGATCCCGACGCTGGTCACCATCGGCCGGGACGCATCACCGGCCGGCCCGGCGATCACCTGGCAGGACAGCCGGGCCGACGCCGCGGGCGACGAACTGCGCGAGACCTGCGGCGGCGGCTGGCTGTACCGGCTGACCGGGCAGTGGGTCGACGGCCGCTACCTGCTGCCGATGTTCAGCCGGGTCGCCGCTCAGGAGCCGGACCGGGCCGCGGCCACGGCCGTCCTCGCCTCGGCCAAGGACTACCTGTTCAGCTGGCTGACCGGCGAGCTGGTGACTGATCCCAGCACCGCGACGGGCTTCGGCTGCTACGAGCTGGCGACCGGCCAGTGGAACGACGAGGTACGGGCGGCGGCGGCCGCGCTGCGGCGGCCCGCGGGGGACCGCTCCGCGCTGGGACCGCCCGGCCGCGAGGGCCGGGAAGCTGGCCATCCGGCCCCGCTCGCGGCGAGCCAGCTCGGGCCGGCGCTCCCGGCGGTGCGGCCCTCGACGCACGCCCGGCCGCTGCGCCCGGCGGTGGCGGAGCTGCTGGGCTGCGGCCAGATCCCGGTCTGCCTGGGCGCCGCCGACTCCGTGCTGGGCGCGCTGGGCCTCGGCGTCCGCGCGCCGGGCCAGATCGCCTACATCGCCGGAACGAGCAACGTCATCCTCGGCGTCACCAGCGAGCTGGTCCTCGACCCTGAGCACCGGTTCCTGGTCACGCCGCTGGCCGAGCCGGGCTGCTGGGGCGCCGAGATGGACCTGCTGACCACCGGCAGCGCCATCAGCTGGCTGGCGGACCTGCTCGGCGGCGACCTGGATGCCGCGGGACTGGTGGCGCTCGCGGCCGGCACCGACCCGGCGGCCGCGCCCGTGGTGCTGCCCTTCCTGAGCCCCGGTGAGCAGGGCGCGCTGTGGGACCCGCGGCTGCACGGCGCCGTCGTCGGGCTCAGCCTGGCCCACGGCCGCGAGCACCTGGCCCGCGGGCTGGTCAGCGGCATCATCCTGGAAAGCCGCCGGTGCCTGGCCGTCCTGGCGGAGACCGGCGGCTTCGGCCGGGAGCTGGCCGTGGCGGGCGGCAGCGCGAGCGACCCCGGCTTTCGCGCCGACCTGGCCGACGCCACCCGGCGCCGGGTCTGGATGCCCGGCGACGACGACACGGACTACTCCGCCCGCGGCGCCGCCCTGCTGGCCGCCCGGGCCATCGACGGCACCTGGCCGACCGGGTCCGGCGCCGTCGAGTCGGGCCTGGCCGAGCCGGACGAGAGCCGTGCTCGGGGATGGGACCGGCTCTGGGCAACGCATGAGTCGGCCCGCCTGGCCATCACCCGGCACCATCACGGTCACTGACGGCGGACCGGACGGCCGCCGCCGACGGCGGCCGGGCCGGCACCCGACATGACCGGTCGATGAACTGCACCGGCGCTGCTCTCGTTACGTGATCATGGAAATGAGAAGATGCCCGCTATGACACAAAGCTGGCAAGTTTGCGACGGCGTCCTCGAGCTGGGTGACCTGCCTGTGGAGCGGGGCGGGGTGATCCGCGATGCCCGGCTGGCCTGGCAGTCGCACGGCACCCTCAACGCGGCGGGCGACAACGCGATCGTCTACCCGTGCAGCTACACCGCCGACCACGAGGAGCTGGCCTGGCTGATCGGGCCGGACAAGGTGCTCGACCCGGAGCGCTGGTTCATCGTGGTCCCGGACATGTTCTCCAACGGCGTCTCGACCAGCGCCGCGGACACCCCGGACTACCCGGCGGTGGTGACGATGGCCGACAACGTGCGGGCCCAGCACCGGCTGCTGACGCAGGAACTGGGCGTGCAGAAGATCGCTGCGTCCTACGGATTCTCGATGGGCGCCGGGCAGTCTTACCACTGGGCCGCGCTGTACCCCGACCTGGTGGAGCGCGCCATCGTGGTGTGCGGCAGCGCCCGGACCTCGGTGCACAACAAGGTATTCCTGTCGGGGTTGCTGCGGACGCTGGAGGCGGCACCGGAGTACCAGGGCAACGGCCAGTTCAGCGCCGAGCCGGTGGCGACCCTGAAGGCGTTCGGGCACATCTACGCCGGCTGGGGGCTGAGCCAGGACTTCTACCGGGCCCGGCTGTTCGAGACCGCGCTGGGGGCCCCCGACCTGGAGTCGTTCCTGCACACGGACTGGGAGGAGTCGTTCGCGGCTAACCGGGCGGCCAACCTGTATGCCCAGGCGGTCACCTGGCAGGAAGCTGACATCAGCGCCAACGACCTGTACGGCGGCGACCTGAAGCGGGCGCTGAGCGCGATCAGGGCACGGGTGCTGCTGATGCCGAGCTCGACGGACCTGTACTTCCGGGTCGCCGACAACGAGGCCGACCTGCCCCACCTGCGCCGCGGTGAGCTGGCCGTGATCGACAGCATCTGGGGCCACCGGGCGGGCAGCCCGGAGGGCATCCCGGCCGACCTGGAGTTCCTGACGTCGCGGGTGCGCGCCTGGCTGGATTCTTAGGTGCCGTCCCAGGGGGACGACCCCCTGGGACCCCCGAGTTGCCTCCTGGCGACGATGCAGGTCAGGCCTGGCCGGCGGTCGCGGGCTCCGGGTCAGCCAGCCCGACCTCGCGGGCCATCAGGTCATCGGGGGTCTCCCGCCGGACCGCCAGCCGGGCCGTCCCGCCCGCGCACAGCACGACGGGCGGCCGGAGCGCGGCGTTGTAGTTGTTGGCCATGGTGAAGCAGTAGGCGCCGGTCACCGGGACCACGACCAGGTCGCCGAGCTGCGGGTCAGCCAGCTCCACGTCGGACGTGATCACGTCACCCTCCTCACAATGCCGGCCGACGAGGTCGGCGACGATGCGGGGCCCGTCCCACCGGCCCACTACCAGCGGGCTGAACCGCTGCCCGTACAGCGAGTGCTCCAGGTTGTCGCCCATCCCGCCGTCGACGGCCACGTGGATCCGGCCGGCGTGCTTGCGGGTGAGGACCCGGTACAGCGTGATCCCGGCCGGCGCGATCAGCGACCGGCCCGGCTCGGCCAGCAGCCGGAAGTCCGCGCCGAGGTGCTCATGCGCGGCGGCGACCAGGCGCGCGGCGTACTCGTCGATGGACGGCGCGATGTCCTCCGGCACGTACCGCACGCCCAGCCCGCCGCCGAGGTCGTAGACGGGGAACCGGCCCAGGCTGGCCAGGGCCGCTGCCTCGGCCTCGAACTGAGCCAGCTCCAGGATCTGCGAGCCGATGTGGGCGTGCAGCCCGTGCAGCTCGATCAGGGGATCGGCCGTCATCCGCCGGACCGCCTCGGGCACCTGCTCCACCGGGATGCCGAACTTCGAGCCAGCCCCGCCGGTGGCCAGCGCGGCGTGGGTGGCCGAGTTGATGCCAGGGCTCACCCGCAGCAGCACCGGGACAGGAACGGTGGCCAGCCGCGAGATGCGGTCGATGTCATCGAACCCGTCCACCACGATGTAGCCGATGCGCGCCTGCAGCGCCGCCCGGATATCGTCGTCGGACTTGGCATTGCCGTGCATCAGGATGCGGGCCGGGTCAGCCCCGGCGGCCAGTGCGATGCGCAGCTCGCCGGCGCCGACGACGTCGCAGCCCAGGCCCTCCTGCACGAGGACCCGGATGACCGAGGCCGAGGGGAATGCCTTGACCGCGAAGTACACCTGGCTGTCGCGGTGCCGCCCGCCGAAGGCGCTGACGTACGCGCGGGCCCGGCTGCGCAGGGCATCCTCGTCGAACACGTAGACGGGGGTCCCGAACTCCTCGGCCAGCGCGCGCAACGAGACGCCGCCAATCAGCAGGTCGTCACCATCGATGGTGGCTGACGGCGGCAGCAAGGACAGGTCAGGCATGAGCGATGGCCCCTTCGGCAGGCAGGCCAGCCGGGCGCCGGCCGGATCAATGACCCAATTACCTCATGATGCCGTTGCCGTCGCGCCAGTCACACCCGCCAGCAGGCTGGCCGCCGCCGCGTCGAACCGGCCGACGTCGCCGTACGGGCGGGCGACCAGCATCGCGCCTTCCAGGCCGCCGACGATCATCCGCGCCGTGTCCCGGGCCGATGCGCCGGCCTGGACGCTGCCCGCGGCCGCGCCCTGCTCCAGGACCGCGGCCAGCCACGTCTCGTTCTGGTCCAGGAACCGCACGACCGCGGCCCGCATCGCCGGCGGCAGCGTCTGGTACTCGGCGGCCAGCATCCCGCACAGGCACATCCGCTCCTGGCGCAGCACGTCGCGGTACAGCCCGGCGTAGCCGCGCAGCAGGTCGGGGGCGAAGCCGGACCCGGCCTCCAGGTCATCCAGCGCGCGGCCGAACCGGGCGGTATACCGGTCGATCAGCGCCTCGCCGAGCTCCGCCTTGCTGGCGAAGTGATAGTGCAGGGCCGCCCGGGTGATGCCCAGCTCGGCGGCGACATCACCGTAGCTGAACCCGTTGAAGCCGCACACCTGGACCAGCCGCTCGGCGATGTCCAGGATCCGGCCCTTGGTGCCGGCATCGGCGCGGATGGCCGCCGCTACGTCGTGGCCGGATGACTTGCCGGCCGCTGTGGTGGCTACGCGTCGCACTGGTCCTCCTGACACGGCCCCTGGATCTGACGGCGCTGCCCCGCTGGCGGCGCTACCTCGTCCGGCGGCGCCGCTGACCGGCAGCAGCGTGTCTGGTGCTGACGGTACCTCGCCGGACCCCGCCCCGTCCCTCGGGAATCAAGCTCGTCCCTTGACAGCGGTTCCGGGGCCGCATGACAATGACTTACCTATTAGTAAGTAAGTTAACACGGGGGGCCGTGATGGATCGCAAGATGATTGACTGCCGGACCACGCCCAGCGACATCAACTGCAGCCTGACCATCGCCGGGACCGAGGACGAGGTGATGGACGCCGCCGTCGCCCACGCCGTATCGCGGCACGGGCACGATGACACGCCCGAGCTCCGCCAGGCGATCCGGGCCGGGCTGGCGGACGCCGAGCCGGCGATGCGCTGATGCGAGCCACGGTGACCACCGGCACGGGGTCATCCGCCGCCGCGCCCGTCCCGCCCGCCGGGGAGGCAGAGGCCGCAGCCGCCCGGTTCAACCTGGCCTGGAGCCAGCACGACCTCGCCGCCGCGCTGGCGCTGATCAGCGAGGACTGCGTATTCGAGTCCACCAGCCCCGCGCCGGACGGGCAGCGCAGCGTCGGCAAGGCGGCGATCCGGGCGGCCTGGCAGCCGATTTTCGATGATGCCAGCAGCCAGTTCACGGTCGAGGAGTTCTTCACCGCCGGCCCG
Source organism: uncultured Actinomycetota bacterium (assembly GCA_963780555.1). GTDB lineage: Bacteria > Actinomycetota > Actinomycetes > Streptosporangiales > Streptosporangiaceae > DASUBV01. The sequence continues at coordinate 5,319,917 of CAWACD010000002.1, forward strand.
CGGATCGTGCAGCGGTGGCGCTATGACTGGGACGGCGGCCATGTCCGCGGGGTGGACGTCATGACTGTCTCCGCGGGTCTGATCACCGCCAAGCTGTCCTACGTTAAGGGCTGACCGGAAAGGCGGCGCCGTCCCCGGCTGACGGGGCATGCGCCAGCAGGCAGGCCACCAGGTGGTCCTGGTCAGCCGGCCTGGCTGGCTGAGCGGTCGCCGGCGCGCCGGGCACGGGCTCGCCGGGTGCTGGCCCGGCCGGGGGCACGAGGGCGAGCTGCGGGTCGAGCGTGGCGCAGCGGTCCTCGGCGATCGGGCAGCGCGCCCGGAACCGGCAGCCGGCCGGGATGTCGACCGGGTCCGGCGTCTCCCCCGTCAGGATCTGCGGGGCTGTCCGGGCCCGCGGGTCACGCTGCGGCACTACCGACAGCAGCGCCCGGGTGTAGGGGTGCCGCGGATCGCGCACGACCTGCCGGGCCGGCCCGTACTCGACGATCCGGCCCAGGTACATGACCGCGATGCGGTCAGCGAAGTGGGCGGCTGTCGACAGGTCGTGGGTGATCATCAGGATGCCGAGGCTGCCGTCCCGGCGCAGGCTGTCGACCAGGGACAGCACCCCGGCCCGGACCGAGACATCCAGCATGGAGACGGGCTCGTCGGCCAGCAGCAGCGCCGGGCCCAGCACGAGCGAGGCGGCGATGGCCACCCGCTGACGCTGACCGCCCGACAGCTCGTGCGGGTAGCGGTCGAGGTACAGCTCCGCCGGGGCCAGCCCGGCCCGCTCCAGGGCGGCCGTGACCAGGTGGCGGCGCTCGCTCCGGGACTGGCCGATGCCGTGCACGCGCAGCGGCTCCTCGACGGTGTCCCGGACCCGGAACCGCGGGTCCAGCGACTCATACGGGTCCTGGTAGATCATCTGGATCCGGCGGCGCAGCGGCCGGAGCCGGCGCTGCGACCAGGTCGTGATGTCGGCCCCTTCGAACCGGATGGTCCCGCCGCTGGCCTCGACCATCCGCAGGATGGTCTGGGCCGTGCTGGTCTTGCCGCAGCCGGACTCGCCGACCAGCGCCAGCATCTCGCCGCGCCGCAGCGTGAACGACACTCCGTCGACGGCCCGCACCCACCGCCGCGGCCGCCGGGCCAGGCGCTCAGCCAGCAGGCGGCGCACCGGGTAGCGGGTGCTCAGATTGTCGGCCTGCAGCAGCGGCGCCTCAGCCGGCGCCGATGCGGGCGACGGCGCGGACGCGGCCCGGGGCGCGGGAACAGTCATGGCCGGCCATCCGGCTCTGCCGCCGGCGGCGCCGGGACGGCCGGGGCATGGCTGTCGTGACCGGGGCCGCCCTGGGCCGGGATCGCCGGGGCGGGCAGGTCGTTGAGGTGGCAGGCCGCGACGTGGCCCGCGGTGATCTCGCGCAACTGCGGCGCCGTTACCGGGCACGGCTCGAAGGCGCGGTCACAGCGCGGCTGGAACGAGCACCCGGTGACTGGCTGGTCCAGGCGGGGCGGGATGCCGGGGATGGAGGTAACCGGGTCGTCGCCGTACAGGTCGGGAGTGGCAGCGAACAGCAGCCGGGTATAGGGGTGCCGGGTCGCGTGGTACAGCGCATCAGTCGGGCCGGCCTCGACGATCTGCCCGGCATACATGACCGCGGCCCGCGGGCAGGCCTGGGCGACCATCGGCAGGTCGTGGGTGACCAGGATCAGGGCCAGGCCCAGCTCGGCCGACAGCCGGGTCAGCAGGTCGAGGATCTGCGCCTGCACCATCACGTCCAGTGCCGTCGTCGGCTCGTCGGCCAGCAGCACGCGCGGCTCGCAGGCCAGGGCCATGGCGATGGCCGCCCGCTGGCGCATGCCGCCGGAGAACTCGTGCGGGTAGCGCTGCCCGGCCGCGGCCGGGATGCCGACCAGCTCGAGCAGCTCGCCGGCCCGCTGCCGGGCGGCCGCGGCCGAGGCGCGGCCGTGCAGCTGGATCGGCTCGGCGATCTGAGCGGCGACCCGCCGGACCGGGTTGAGGGCGTTCATCGCACCCTGGAAGACCATGGCCAGGTCGGTCCAGCGGTGCGGGCGCACCGAGTCCTCGCCGCCCGCCAGGATGTTCGTGCCGTCGATCCGGACCTCACCCGCGACGGTGGCGGTCGGCGGCAGCAGGCCCATCAGGGCCAGGATGGCCGTGGTCTTGCCTGACCCGGACTCGCCGACCAGGCCCAGCCGCTCGCCGGCCGCCAGCGCGAAGCTGACGCCCTGCACCGCGTGCAGCTCGCCGCCACCCGGCAGCTGGAACCAGACGTGCAGGTCCGCCACCTCCAGCACGGCGGGCGCGGTCCCGGTCATGACGGCCGCCTCATATCGCATCCGGTCCTCGGCCGGCCAGGGTCCGGAGCCGCCAGCGCCGGACCGACAGGTGGGCGACCCGCAGCCGCGGGTTGAGCGCGTCCTCGATGGCCTGCCCGAGCAGGAAGCAGCCCATGATCAGCAGCGTGATGACCAGGCCGTCCGGGATGATCGCCCACCAGGCGCCGGCGCTCACCGCCGCCCGGTCGAAGGCATGCTCCAGGATGGTGCCCCAGGTCGTGGCGGTCGGGTCTTCCAGGCCGAGGAAGGCCAGCGCCGTCTCCAGGTAGATCGCCACCGCTACGGTCAGCACGGTGTTGGCCATCAGCAGCGGTCCCACCTGCGGCAGGATGTGCCGGGAGATGATCCGCCAGTGGCCGGCCCCGATCGAGCGGGCTCGCTTGATGTAGACCCGCTCCTTCACGCTCATCACCTGGGCCCGGATGATCCGCGCCGTCGCTGCCCACTCCAGGATCCCGATGACCAGGATCACGTGAGCCAGGCTCGGCCCCCACACGTCCGCGATGACCATGGCGAAGGCCAGGTCCGGGATCACCAGCAGGTAGTCGGTGATGCGCATCAGCACGATGTCGGTCCAGCGGCCGAAGTAGCCGGCCAGGATCCCGATGCCGCCGCCCAGGACCATCGAGATCACGGTCGCGGCGAAGCCGATGATCAGCGAGATGCGGCCGCCCCAGATGATCTCGCTGAGCACGTCGATGCCGCCGTCGTCGCAGCCCAGCCAGTGCCGTCCGGACGGCCGGGCGAACACCGCGCACGTCTGCGCGGTGGTGGAGTAGGGCGCCAGCAGCGGCGCGGCCAGGGCCAGCACGATGAACAGCACGATGATGGCCAGGCCCGCCGCGGCAGCCTTGCGCTGGGTGATGACCTGGCGGATCATCCCGGCCCGGGACCGGGCCGGGGCCTGGACCGTGATGAGGCCGGGCTCGGTGATGGCGCTCATCGCGGCACCCTCCCGGTCACTCGGTGATCCTCGGGTCGAGCCGGAAGTAGGCCAGGTCGGCCAGGAAGTTCAGCGCCACCACCGACACGGCCAGGATCAGGAACCCGCCCTGCAGCATCGGGTAGTCGCGCTGGTTGATCGCGTTCCACAGCGCCCAGCCGATGCCGGGCCAGGTGAAGATGAACTCGATCAGGATCGCGCCGGCCACGATCCAGCCCAGCGACAGCGCCACGATCGTCGCGATCGGCAGCAGCGCGTTGCGCAGCACGTGCCGGGAGATGATCCGCCGGTCGGTCAGCCCCTTGGCCCGCGCGGTGAGCACGTAATCCTCGCCCAGCGTCTCCAGCATGGACGAGCGCATGATCAGCGCGAACTCGCCGTACAGGGTCAGCAGCAGGGTGAGCGCGGGCAGGATCATGTGCAGGCCGATGTCCTGCAGCCGGGCCAGCCCGGATTCCGTGCCGAACACCCCGGCGTACGGGTTGTCCATGCCCGAGGTGGGCAGCACCCCGCCGAGCAGGATCAGCAGCATCAGGCCCAGGAACTGGGTCGGGAACGCGTAGAACGCGACGGCCAGGTTGGTCGTGACGTGGTCGGCGGCCGAGCCGCGCCGCCAGGCCGAGATGATCCCGGTGGCGATCCCGACCACGATGGCGCCGAGGGTGCCGATGGCCACCATGGGGATGGTGTTCTTGAGGTCGTTGAGCAGCAGCCGGGTAACCGGCTGCTGATAGGCGAATGAGATGCCCATGTTCCCGTGCACCAGCTCGCGCAGGTAGATCAGGTACTGCTCCCACTTCGGCTTGTCCAGGCCGAACTGCAGCGTCAGCGCGTGCCGGAGCTGCGGGGTGGCGTGCGGGACGCGGGCCAGGTCGCTGACCGCGTTGCCGGGCAGCACGCGGAACAGGAAGAAGTTGAAGCTGATCGCGATGAAGATGGTCAGCAGGGCGAACCCGCCCCGCTTGATCACGTAGTCCGCGCCGCGCATGCCGGTCAGGCGTCCCGGCCGGCGAAGCGGGTGCGCAGCCCGGTCACGACTGGCGAACCTGCAGCAGGGTCTGGGTCGACAGCGAGTTCACCGAGCCCATCACCGGCGCGGGCGTGAACCCGGTCCACTTGGTGCTGTGCGCCTCGATGACGTCGGGGTAGTCCAGGACGATGTAGGGCCGCGCGTTGTAGATCTTGCTCTGCATCTGCCAGACCAGCGCCTTGCGCTGGGCCTGGACGCCGAGAGTGCCCTGCCGCTGGTACATCTGGTCATAGGCCTTGCTGCAGTAGCCGCTGTCGCTGTTATTGCCCAGCTGCTGGCAGGTCAGGACCGAGAGCATGAAGTCCGGGTCGACCGGCGGGACCCAGTCCCACATGGCCATGTCGAAGTTCTCGTACTTGCTGTCCGGCGCGGAGATCGCGTTGAAGGCGGCACTGTCGTCCATGTTCTGCTGCTTGATCTGGATGCCGATCTTCTTGAAGTCGGCCTGCAGGATGGCGAAGGTGCGGTCCCCGGCGCCGCGCTCGTCCGGCGGGAAGATCACGTTGTAGGACATCGGGTGGCCATCGGCGACCCGGATGCCGCCCGGTCCCATCTTGTCGCCGGCCTGGTTCAGCAGCTGGCTGGCCCTGGCCAGATTGAACGGGACGGCGTGCAGGGCGGTGTCGTGCCAGATCCCGTCTGCCGGCGCGATGATCGTGCTGCCGGGGGTGGCGTACCCCAGCCACGCCGTCTTGATGATCTGCTGCCGGTCGGTCGCGTACTCCAGCGCCTCGCGCACCAGCGGGTTCAGCAGCTCGCGGTGCGTCTTCTTGGCCGGGTTGGTGTTGATGATGAAGGTCTTCATCGAGACCGACGGCTGCGTGGTCACGTCAAATCCGGAGTGCTTCAGGTCGGCCACGGCTGTCGGCGGGGTGTACTCGCCGATGAAATCCACCTGGTTGGTCTTCAGCGCCTGGATCATCGCGTCGTCGTTGGCGAAGAACTGCAGGCCGAACCCGCTGATGTGCGGTTTCGGGCCGTACCAGTCCGGGTTCCGCTTGAACAGCGCCACCTGGTTGGGCGTGTACTTGACCAGCTCGAACGGGCCGCCGGAGACCATCGGCTGACCGCCGGCCGGCACGTTCTGGTAGGTCTTGATGCCGGCGCCCTTGCCGGTGAAATACGTCCCCCACACCTGGCGGGGCAGGATGGACAGCTGCTGGAACTGGGCCAGCACGTTCGCCACCGCCGTCTTGTAATGCACGACCAGCGTGTCCGGGCCCGATGTTGTCGCGCCGGTGACGTGGGCCAGCACCCCGGCCGAGTTGGCCGTCGGCCCGTTGACGTACTTGAGGATCGAGTTGATCGTCCACGCGGCGTCGGCCGCCGTCAGCGGCCGTCCGTCCGACCACTTGGCGTGCGGCCGCGTGTGAAAGGTCCAGGTCAGCCCGTCCGCCGAGTGCTGCCAGCTGGTCGCGAAATCGGCGACGATGTTCAGGCTCGCGTTGTACTGGACGAGCTCGGGATAGATGTACTGGTAGGCCACGTAGGAGTAGTCCGACTGGCCGACGAACGGGTTCATCGAGTCGATCGGGTAGCTGGTCCCGATGCGCAGCACCCCGCCGTCGGCGGCCGCAGGCCCGCCGCCTCCTGACGATCCGGAGCAGGCCGCCAGCAGGGCAGCCCCGAGCACGGCAGCAGCCAGCACCGGGACACGCAGGCCCCGGCCCCGCCAGGCAGGTGCAGCTCGCATGGGAGTTCCCTTCCGCGGGAAGGCGCTCAGAACGGCTGATTCCCCCAAACAACATACAGAGTATGTTGATCAGTCATCAGCCGTGTCAACGGCTGCGGATCAGCCAGATTGCTCAAGCCAGCGCACCAGCGCCCGGGCGGGCGAGCCGGTAGCACCCTCCGGCCAGCAGTCGGTGGCCTGCTCCAGGTACGCCGTCGACCCGTTGTCGATGTGCACCCACGGCACCTGGCCGGGGAACGCGCTGAGGTACAGCCCGGCCATGACCGTGCTGTCCGGCACGCCCCTGGGCAGGTTGCGGATGTCGGCCACGGCCGACTCCAGGTAGCGCCGGTAGCCCGGCGGCAGCGGCAGCTGCCAGCCCGGGTCGCCCGCCGCCTGGCCCGCCGCGAGCACTGCGCTCGCCAGCGCCTGATCGTTGCCCATCGCGGCAAACAACTCGCCGCCGAGCCCGGCCGCGTCGGTCAGCGTGGCCACGTCGATCAGTGCCGCCGGCGCCCGCTCGGCCAGGTAGGCCAGCGCGTCGGCGACGATCAGCCGGCCCTCGCAGTCGGTGTCCACCACCTCGGAGGTCCGCCCGCCGCGGTGGCTGATGACGTCGCCCGGCCGGATCGCTGCGCCGCCCGGCATGTTCTCGGCAAACGGGAGCGCAGCGTCGATGCTGACTGGCAGGCTGAGCTCGGCCGCGGCCCGCAGGACGGCCATGATCGTCGCCGCGCCGGCCATGTCCGTCTTCATCCACTCGATCTCCGCCGTCCGCTTCAGCGTCAGGCCGCCCGAGTCGAAGGTGATCCCCTTGCCGGTCAGGGCAACAACGGGGCCGTCCCCGCCGCCACGATAGGTCAGCTCGACTAGCTTCGGGCGGTTCACGCTGCCCTGGCCCACCCCGAGGATGCCGCCGAAGCCGCCCTCCTCCAGGTCGGCGGCGTCCAGCACGCTGAACTTCAGGCCCGCTCCCGCCGCGAGCTGCTGAGCGACGTCCACCATGTCGGCCGGCGTCAGGTCCCTGGCCGGGGTGGTCACCAGGTCGCGGACCCAGTTGGTGGCCTCGCCGATCACGGCGCCGTGGCGCAGCCCGGCGCTGACCGCCGCCTGGTCACCGGCCGAGGTCAGCACGGTGACCTGCCGCAGTGCCGCCGGCCGGGGCGCGGCATCGTCCAGCGGCTGCCGTTTGTAGCGGCGGAACTGGTAGGCGCCCAGCAGCAGCCCCTCGGCGAAGGCGCTAGCCGCGGCCCGCGCCCCGTCCGCCGCGTCCGCCCCGTCCGCCGCGCCGCCCGGCGCCCCGCCGGCTACGCCGCCCGGCGCCGGACTACCCGAAACCGCATTGTCCGAGATCGGACTATCCGAGGCCGTGCTACCGGGGCCGGTGCCCTCCGGCGGCCGGGCGCCGGGGATGGTCGTCGCGATACTGGCGGCGGTACCGATCCGGGCCGCGGCCCTCATGACCGCCTGGCGGATCGCCGCCGGGCCGGCCGCTGCCGGATCGCCTAGCCCGACCAGCAGCAGCCGCGGAGCCGGCAGCCGCCCGAGCGTCAGGGTCTCGAAGACGTCCCCGGCCCGGCCGCTGAAATCGTGGCCCGCGCCGGGCCCGCGCAGCTGGCCCAGCAGGTCGATGCCGAGCAGCTGACTGATCTCGGCGACTCCGGGTCCGGCGGCCGGCCCGGTGAAGCAGGGCAGCACGAGCATGTCGGCCTGAGCCTGCGCCGGGCCGGCCAGCGATGCTGCGAACTCGATCGACGCCATACCGCCCCGTTTCAGATCTCGATGACCTGGCCGCCGCCGACGGCCGCCAGCCGCTGCGCGACCAGGTTGGCCATGGCCGCGTCCTCGACGCCGAGCCCGGTCAGGTCGGCGATGGTCAGCTCGTCCTCGCGCTCGCGACCTGGCCGCATCCCGGCGGCGATCTCGCCGAGCTCCGCGTGGATGGCCGACCGGCTGAACTGGCCGGCGGCGATCGCGTGATGGATGTCCCCGGAGTGGACGGCCTGGGTCACACTGTCCACGACGACCTTGTCCGCCCGGGCGAATACGGCCGGATCCAGCTCCTGCTTCCCGGGCAGGTCGGCCCCCACGGCGGTGACGTGCTGACCGGGCCCGAGCCAGTCTGCGCTGACCAGCGCCTGCCGGGCCGGAGTGGTGGTGATCACGATGTCCGCGCCGTCGACGGCCTCCCTGGCCGAGCTGGCCGGCGTGACCGGCAGACCCAGGGCGGCGGTCATCTCGTGCGCGTACTCGGCGGCTGGTTCCGGGCGGCGCGCCCAGACGCTGGCCTGGCCGGGCGACCGGACCTGAAGCAGCAGCTCCAGCTGGCGCCTGGCCTGAACGCCGGCCCCGAGCACAGCCACCTTGCGCACCGCCGGCCGGGCCAGCAGATCGGCGGCGACCGCGCCCGCGGCGCCCGTCCGCACGTCGGTCAGGTAGCCGTTGTCGAGCAGGATCGCGGCCGGGAATCCCGTCGTGGCGTCGAAGACCAGCACCAGGCCGGAGTTCACCGGCAGGCCGCGCTTCGGATTGTCGTAAAACCCGGCCGCGGCCTTATAAGAGAAGTACGGAGCGCCGTGCAGATAGGCGCCCTTGACGTGCATATCGCCGCGGGCCTCAGCCAGGTCCAGCGCACTCTGCTCGGGCATGACGGCCGTCCCCTGGGCCAGTTGGACCAGCGCCTCCCGGACGGCGGTCACCGCATCGGCCGGGCTGACCAGGTCGCGCACCGCCTGCTCGGTCACTACGCGCAGCTGCATGTCGCCCCCCTTGCCCTGACCTGCCGGCCGCTAGCGCGCCTGGCAGGCCGCGCCCGGCTGACAGCCGGCGCGCTCCGCACCCGGCGGTCCGCGATTTCGGTCCCGCCGGATCATTGTTGCGGAAATCGGTAAATTTTACTTCTTCTTGAGCAAGAGCAGCAGGATGCGCGCAGATCCGGTCATCTGGCCACGGCCTGCCCGGCCAGTCCCCCGCCGGGCCGGCGGCGATATCGTCACTTCCTGACCGTTGGCCAGGTCTTTCCGCGGAGTGCCGCGGTAGGGAGGGCAAAGTTGACCAGCGCCACTGCCGGCATCACCGTAGCCGACGTCGAGCGAGCCGCGGCGCGAATCGCCGGCCTGGTGGATCCCAGCCCGGTGATCCGCTCCCCGCGGCTGTCGGACCAGCTCGGGGTCGATGTCTGGCTGAAGCTAGAGTGCCTGCAGCCACCGGGCTCATTCAAGGTGCGGGGCGCGGCCAGCAAGATGCTGGCGCTGTCGCCCGGTGAGCGGGAGCACGGCGTCATCGCCTGCTCGGGCGGGAATCACGGCGCCGCCGTCGCCTACGTGGCGCAGCGGCTCGGGGTCCCGGCGACGATCTGCGTGCCCGAGACGGTCGACCCGGTAAAGCTGCGGGCCATCCAGGGCAGCGGCGCCGAGGCCGTCGTCGAGGGCGCGACCTACGACGACGCCGTCGAGGTCTCCGAGCGCCTGCAGCGCGAGCGGGGACTCAGCTACGTGCACCCGTTCGATGACCCCGAGGTGATTGCCGGCCAGGGCACCATCGGCCTGGAACTGCTGGAGCAGGTACCGGGCCTGGCCGCCGTGGTGGGCGGAGTGTCGGGCGGCGGCCTGATCGGGGGGCTGGGCGCTGCGCTGAAGGGCCGCGCGCCTTCGGTGCGGGTGATCGGTGCCTCGGCCGCCAACGCTGCCGCCATGGTGGCCAGCCTGAAAGCCGGCCACCCCGTCGACGTGCCCTACCAGGACACCCTGGCCGAGGTGCTGGCCGGCGGGATCGGCCTGGACAACCACTGGTCGTTCGCCGCGGTCCGGGACTTCGTGGATGAGCACGTGCTGGTCAGCGAGGCGGACATCGCCGCCGCCATGGTGTTCGCGCTGTCGGTGCACCGGGTGGTGGCCGAGGGCGGCGGTTGCGCCGCGCTGGCCGCCGCGCTCTCGGGCAAGCTGCCAGCCCTGGATGGCCCGCTGGCCATCGTCGTCAGCGGCGGCAACGTCGACCCCCGGGTCGTGCTGGACCTGCCGTCGGATGGCAGGTAGTCGCGGCCCGAGACTCTAACCTGTGCCACGCCGCCAGACGGGCATCCTGAGCATGACTGATAGGTTATAATCTGGGTATGGCATGGGAGGTAAGCCTCCATAGTGAAGTCGAGGCGTGGTACCTGGGGCTGTGCAAGAACGATCCGGAGACCGCTGACCTTATCGAGGACGCGATCGACCAGCTCTCCGCAGAAGGCCCCGCACTGCGGAGACCGCTAGCTGACCGGGTCAAAGGTAGCCGCTATCACAATATGAAAGAGCTGCGGCCGCCGTCCTCAGGCTCGACGGAGATACGGGTGCTGTTTGCATTCGACCCGAAGCGCGAGGCCATTGTTTTAGTCGCTGGAGACAAGGCTGGAATCTGGGACTCCTGGTACCGCAGGGCCATCCCGCTGGCCGATGAGCGGTATGCGCAGCACCTGAGAGAGCTGGCAGCAGCGGAGGCGAAGAGGTTATGAGCACATACTCCAAGTGGAGTGAGGTAAAGGAGAAGGGCCGCGAGCTTGACTCGCGGACGAGCGAAGATCAGCTCGCTGGAAGGGACGCAGCCCGAGAGCGCAGGGAAGCATATGTCCGCGGTCACCAGCTGGCCGAGATGCGCACCGCCGTCGGCATTACTCAGACCGACCTAGCGGGTGCCCTTGGAGTCTCCCAGGCTCGAATCTCAAAGATCGAGCACGGCGAGATCTCCGGCATCGACGTGATCCGGGCCTATGTTGCCGCACTCGGCGGAAGCGTTGACGTGGTCGCACGACTCGGCGACAGGAGCTGGAAAGTCGCCTGACGCGGACTGAATCAGGTCCCGCGGATGACGATGGCTACGCCGGCGGCCAGGACCAGCAGGCCGAGGATGACGAGCAGGAGTGAGCCGTTCAGCTGCTCCGGCTCGAAGTTATCCTCCTGCCGGGTGCGCGGCCGGCGCCGGTTCGACGCCGGCACGAAGACCTCCAGGTTCTGCCACCGGGTGTAGGCACCGGGCGCCGTGCGGTCCAGCGCCAGCCTGGCTGAGTAGTCGCGGCCCGCGATGGTGTAGCGCAGCTGCAGCCGGGCGGACAGTTCGACGTACGGCAGCCCGGCCGGCCTGCTCGCCTCCGCGATGGAGATGACCTGCGCGGTGACCCAGGTGCCGCGCTTCCGCTGCCAGTCCCGCTGCGGCCCGGCCCAGCTGCGCCACCCGATCAGCCCGGCGCCGGCCAGCAGCACGAGACCTGCCGCGAAGTAGGCGGCATCCTCGATCACGCCGCCACCGGCCCGCGCTGCGCCTTACTCCGCACGCGCGCGCGGCACCGGGCGGGCCTGCGGCTGCTGGCCAGGCCCGGTGGTAACGACACGAGAACTGCGCGATGGCCGGTGATCCGCACCCGTCACCTCCGCAGCAGGCTGTCCGGCGCCGACCCGGACCCGGCGGCGCACTGCGCACATTCTCCGCAATCGGCGCATCAGCCCGCAACGATCTCCCGAAAGCCGCGCTTGCCGGGGGTCGGGCGGTTAGTGGCCGTCGCGGCGGAACCGGTGCTGCCAGCTCCGCTCCCGGATCAGCACGCCATCGCGGCGCAGCTCGCGTCGGTAGGAGTAGTCCAGCGACGTCTCGTCCCCGGTCAGCTCCAGCACCGAGGTGAAGATGAGCAGGCGGTCGGCCAGGTGAACCTCGGTGCGCGCCTCACCCCGCACCGACGACTCCGCGGGCCGGTCGTCAGCGACCTCGTAGCGCAGGTACTCCTCATCGACGACCCGGCCCCACTCGAAGTCGCTGCCCGAACTGCCGCGCCACGAGATCGACGTGACGCCCCGGTCGTCGCGCTGCATCGTCCAGCGCACCGGCAGCATGTCGCCCCAGCCGCGGACGCCCGGCGGCAGCGGGTCCGGCTCCGGGACAGCGAACTTTGGTGCGGGCAGGCCGGGGGCCGGCCGGGCCGGGATGACGGGCAGCACCAGCCGGGTCCCGCCCGGCCCCAGGCGCAGCGCGGCCGTGCCGGGGTACGGCGTCGGCCAGATCATCGGCCACATCGCGTTGGAAATGGCCAGCCGGATCCGGTGCCCGCGCGGGAAGACCCATGAGGTGACATGCAGGTCGAGGGGCAGTACCCGGACAGCTCCGCCGCTGTCCGCGTCCCCCGCCGCGCCGGCGGCCGTAGCCCGCGGATCGGAGCCGGCGTCCCGCAGCGGATCAGGCCGCTCCCCCCGGCCCGCGCCGGTGACCAGGGTGACCGTCCCGTCCGGCGCGACATCACACAGCCGCGCGAACCAGTGCAGCGGCGACACGTCGGCGCTGCCGCGGATCTCCACCCGGGGGAACCCCAGGATCTCGGTATCGTCCGCCAGCGGCGCGGAGTCGAAGGTGAGGCTGTAGGCGTCCGCGCCGCGCTGGTCGGCGGTGAGCTCGCCCCACCAGTGCCCGGCTTCGACGCCAGCGGACGGCACATAGCGCAGCGAAGCCTCGCCGCTGTCCCCTGGCTCCGCGGCCAGGGTCCGGCCAGCGCCGCAGTACAGCACCTCGTACCGGGTCCGCTCCGGCGGCAGCGCGTCCTCGGCGCGCCAGCCGCCCGGCAGCTCCTCCAGGTCCGGGTCCGGCGCGTGCCAGTCCTGCACGTAGACGGTGACCGGCGGCTCGGCCATGATCCCGCTGTCGGTGCCCTTGAGCCAGTGGTCCCACCAGCGGACCGCTTCCGCGCGCCACTCCACCGCCGGGCCCGGTACGGCGTTATGCGGGAAGGTGTGGTTCCACGGGCCGAGGAGGACCTTCACCGGGCCCGGGCAGGCGGCGAGCATCCGCGGCACCGAGTCGCGGTAGCCGTCGTACCAGCCGCCGATCAGGAACGCCGGCAGCGTCAGCCGGGCGTAATCCGGCCGCAGCGACCCGCGCCGCCAGTACGGCCCGTCCTGCTGCTGGCCCAGCACCTCGATCAGCCAGGGCTCGCTGTCCAGGCGGGCGGCGAGCGTCTGCTCGTCCACCGGGAAGTCCGGCGCCGGCGGCAGCGCATTCAGGTGGTCGATCATCAGCGTGTACTCATCGAGGTGCCACAGCCCGTCGATGTAGTGCACGTCGTCGTGGAACAGGTCGTCGGACGCATCAACGGCGATGATCGCCTTCAGCGCCGGCGGGCGGCGCAGCGCTACCTGGATGGCGTTGAACCCGCCCCACGAGATGCCCCACATGCCGACGGCGCCGGTGCACCAGGGCTGGGCGGCCAGCCACCCGATCACCGTCTCGGCGTCGGCCTGCTCCTGCTCGGTGTACTCCCCGGACACCAGCGCGCCGCCGCTGCGGCCGGTGCCGCGGATGTCGACGCGCGCCCCGGCGTACCCGTGCCGGGTCAGGTAGGAGTAGAGCTGGTAGTCGCGGACGCGCATGGCGTCGTCCTTGCGGTAGGGCAGGTACTCCAGCAGCGCCGGAACCGGCAGGTCCGCCTCGCCGGCCGGCAGGTACAGCGTCACCGCCAGCCCGGTCCCGTCGGGCATCGGGATGGTCTCGTGCCGGACCTGCATCGGCTGGCTGGTCATGCCCGTGCTCCTTCGCTCCCGCTGCCGACCGCGCCGCGCAGCAGTTCGACGAACTGCCGGACGCGCAGGCTGCGCATCTCCGGCGGCTGGGTGTGAAAGCCGAACAGACCCGGGTCCAGCTCCTCCGTCACGATGGCGTCCTGGCACCGGTCCATCAGCCAGTCGACCATCGACACGATCATGGCCGCGTCGATGTCGGTGCGGACCTCGCCGCGCTCGATCCCGAACTGCACCAGCGCGCGGGTCCCGTACGGGTCCTCGCGCATCAGGTACTGCGTGATCCAGCGCTTGAGCTGCAGGTCCGAGCAGTAGTTGCCGAGCAGCGTCACCCGGTAGGGCACCCAGTCCTCCTGGATCAGGTGCGGGGTGTGCTCCAGCCAGTAGGTGAGGATCGCGAAGAACCCGTCCTCCTGAACGCCGTCCGGGGCGTCCAGGTAGCGGCTGAACGAGCTGGCGGCGGCCTGGTAGGCGGCCAGGAACAGCCCGGCCTTGCTGGTGAAGTAGCCGAACACGGTGCCCTTGGCCACCCCGGCGCCGGCCGCGATCATCTCGACCCGCGCGCCCTCGTAGCCGTGCGCGGCGAACTGCTCCATGGCCACCGCGATGATCTTCTCCCGCTTGGCCCGCTGACGTTCCAGCGCCCGGGCAGGCGTCCGGCCGCCCGGCCCGCCCTGCGGCTCAGCCGCAGATTGACCAAGGGTCATTCATCATCTCGTTCCTGCTTATTGACACTGAACAGGAACGTTATCCATACTCTCCGGAATAGTCCATGCCAAATAGACCCAAAGTCAATCTCCCGGTGAGCTGTTCACTGGGGGTTCCAGGGGTGGCCCCCTGGGGTAGTCCGGAGGACGCCCGGCATGACCGCAGGCAGGCAGTGGGACGTCATCGTCGTCGGCGGCGGGCACAACGGGCTGACCGCGGGCGCGCTGCTGGCCCGGGCGGGCCTGGACACCCTGGTCATCGAGCGCCGCGACATCATCGGCGGCTGCTGCGTCACCGAGGAGATTGCCCCCGGCTGCCGCGCCTCCACCACCTCCTACATCGCCAGCATGCTGCGGCCCGAGGTCATCCGCGAGCTGAGCCTGGCCCGGCACGGCCTGCGGATGATCCCGTGCGAGCCCGCCGTTCAGGTCGCGCTGCCCGGCGGTGAGGTGCTGGCCGACTGGAATGACCCGCAGCGCACGGCCGCGGAGATCGGCCGGTTCTCGGCCGCCGATGCTCGTGCCTTTGCATCAGTAACGGAAGAACTCCGCGGACTCACCGCCCGCCTGCAGCCGCTGCTCACCGAACTGCCGCCCGACACCCGGGCGACCGGGCTCCGCGGACTGAGCGAGGTAGCCCGACTGGGCCGGCGGCTGCGCGGCGTCCGCGGCCGCGACGTCGAGGGCCTGACCCGGATGCTGACCGGCAGCCTGGGCGAGTTCCTCGACGAGCGGTTCGAGTCCGAGCAGGCCAGGGCCCTGCTGCTGGCCAACAACCTGTACGGCAAGCACGGCGGCCCCTACCAGCCCGGCACCCTGATGGGCCTGGTGTTCCACATGCTCAGCGGCGGCGAGGAAGAGGTCCAGGGCTTCTTCGGGCACGTCATGGGCGGCATGGGTGCGATCAGCGACGCCATTGCCGCGGCCGGCCGCGGCTACGGCCTGCAGATCCGCACCGGCACCGCAGTCGCCCGGATCCGGTCGCGGGACGGCCGGGCGTGCGGCGTCACGCTGGCCGACGGCACCGAGCTCACGGCCCGCGCCGTGCTGTCCGGGGCCGACCCGAAGCAGACGTTCCTGCACCTGACCGACAAGGCCGACCTGCCTGCCGACTTCCGCGCCGCGGTCGCGGGCATCAAGATGGACGGCCCGTGCGCCAAGGTCAACCTGATCCTGGACGCGGCACCGCAGGTGCGCGGCATGCCGGCCGACGCCAGCCCCGGCCGCCGGGCGCTGTTCACGCTGCCGCCCAGCCTGGCCGCGGCCGACGCCTGCTACGACCGGGCCAAGCGCGGCGAGCTGGCCGGCCCCGATGAGCTGTTCGTCGACTGCGTGGTCGCCTCGGAGGTCGATGACTCGCTGGCGCCGCCCGGCCAGCACGTGCTGACCTGCTTCGTTCAGTACGTGCCCTACCGGCTGGCATCGGGCAGCTGGGACGAGCGCCGTGACGAGCTCGGCGATGCGGTGCTGAGCCGGATCAGCCAGTTCGCGCCGAATGTCGCGGCGGCCGTGGTGGCCCGCCAGGTGCTGACCCCGCTGGACCTGGAGCGCACTTACGGCCTGACCGAGGGCAACATCTTCCACGGCGACATCCGGCTCGACCAGATCTTCCACATGCGGCCGGTGCCGGGCTGGGCCCGGTATGCGACCCCGCTGCCCGGCCTGTACCTGTGCGGCGCGGGCGCGCACCCGGGCGGCGGCGTCACCGGCGCGCCCGGCTACAACGCGGCGCACCGGGTGCTGCGCGACCTCAGGCGGAACCGGCTCAGCCGCCGCGGGGCCGGGGCGGGGCAGCCATGACCAGCGCGACCGCCGACGTGCTCGTCATCGGGGCCGGCGTCATCGGCGCCGCGACCGCGTTCCACCTCACCCGGCTCGGTGCGGGACAGGTCACCGTGCTGGACCGCGGCGCCGTCGCGGCCGGGATGAGCAGCCGGTCCTCGGCCCTGGTCCGGATGCACTACACCTTCGCGCCCGAGGTGGACCTGGCCGTGCGCAGCGATCAGATGTTCGCGGGCTGGACCGACCTGACCGGCGCGCCGCCGGTGGTGCGCCGCACCGGGTTCGTGCGGATCGTCGCGCCCGGAGAGGAGGACAGCCTGCGCGCCAACGTGGCCATGCAGCGGGAGCACGGCGCGCAGGCCGAGGTGATCGACGCCGCCGCGCTGCGGGAACTCGCTCCCGGCCTGCTCGCCGACGACGTGACCTGCGCCGCCTGGGAACCAGCTGGCGGCTACGGCGACGGCGCCATCGTGGCCGGCGACCTGCTGGCCGCCGCCCGGGCCGCCGGGGCGCGCTACCGGCCGGGCACGGCGGTCCGGTCCCTGATCCGCTCCGGGGACCGGGTCACCGGGGTGCAGACCGATGCCGGTGCGGTGCACGCCGGGACCGTCGTCCTGGCCGCCGGGGTGTGGGCGCCGGCGCTGGCCGCCACCGCCGGCATCACGCTGCCGATCGAGACGGAGCTGCACCACGTCGCGGTCTGCGCGCATCCCGCGGGCCAGGGCGCGAGCGTGGCCTGCATCGACTCGGTCACCCAGACCTACCTGCGGCCCGAGGCCGCCGCCACGATGACGCTGGTCGGCGGCTTCACCGGCCCGCGCGGCGTCGACCCGGACAGCGTGAGCGACCGGGCCACCGCGGAGGAGGTAGCCGGGCTGGTCGAGGCGGCGGCCCGCCGGGTGCCGGCCCTGGCCAGCGCGGGGATCGCCCGCGGGGTGACCGGCGTGTACGACGTGACCCCCGACGCCCGGCCGCTGCTCGGCGCGTGGCCCGGCGTGACCGGCCTGGTCATCGCCGCCGGGTTCTCCGGCACGGGCTTCAAGATCTCCCCGGCAGTGGGCGAGGCCGTGGCCACTTTCATCACCCGCGGCTCACCGGCCCCGCACCTGGCCGACCTGGGACCGGACGGCCCGTTCGCGCCCGGCCGGTTCGCGGCGGGCCGGCCGGTGACCCCGCCGTTCCCCTACAGCGACGACTGACAGGCAGGGAGGACACGCATGGCCGCTGCGGATGTCCCAGCCGGGATTCCGCTGGATCCGAGTTTGCCGCGGGCCAGCTACGTGGAGGAGGCCGAGTTCCGGCGGGAGCGGGACGCGCTGCTGTTCTCCGGCTGGTTCTGCGTCGGCCGGGCCGAGAGCCTCCCCGCCGACGGCGACTACCTGACCGCCGACGTGGCCGGCGAGAGCATCCTCATCGTCCGCACGGCGGATGGCCTGGCGGGCTTCTACAACCTGTGCCGGCACCGCGGCTCCCGGCTGGTGCCGCCTGCCGGGCCGCAGGCGCCGCCGCCCGGCCGCAGCGGGTGCTTCGCCGGCAGCATCCGCTGCCCGTATCACGGCTGGACGTACGCGCTGGACGGGTCGCTGCGGGCCGCGCCGTTCCTGCCCGACCTGCGCCGGTACCGCGAGCAGCTGGGGCTGCACCGGGTGGATGCCGGCGAGTGGGGCGGCTTTGTGTTCGCCCGGCTGAACCCGGCCGCCGAGCCGGACGCCGAGCCGCTGGCGCACTGGCTGGACGGCGTTCCGGACCGGCTGGCTTCCTACCCGCTGGCCGAGCTGCGCACCGGCAGCCGGCTGGTCTACCAGGTGGCCGCCAACTGGAAAGTGATCCTGGAGAACTACAACGAGTGCTACCACTGCGGGCCGGTGCACCCCGAGCTGTGCGAGCTGGTGCCCGCGTTCCGCCGCGGCGGCGGAGCCGCCCTGGACTGGGAGGACGGCGTCCCGCACCGGCCGGGTGCCACCACGTTCACCCGCACCGGCACCACCCGCCGCAAGCCGTTCCCCGGCCTGTCCGCTGCCGAGCGGGAACGGCACAAGGGCGAGCTGGTGCTGCCCAACCTGATGATCAGCCTGTCAGCCGACCACGTGGCCGCCTTCACGCTGTGGCCGCATGCGGCCGGGCTGACCACGGTGGTCTGCGACTTCCTGTTCCACCCCGACGAGCTCGCGGCGCCGGACTTCGACCCGTCCGACGCCGTGGAGTTCTGGGACCTGGTGAACCGGCAGGACTGGACGGTCTGCGAGCAGGTCCAGGACGGCATGACCTCACGCCGGTTCATCACCGGCTACCTGGCGCCGATGGAGCAGCCCAGCGCCGACGTCGTGCGTTACGTGGCCAGCCGCCTGCCCGCTGACGCAGCTAACCCCCTGGAACCCCCAGTACCAGGGGGCCCGCCGCCCGGACCCCCAGGTCAGTCCGCCGAGGAGGCGACCGCACCATGACCGCACGCAGACCCCTGGACCGAAGAGACTTCCTGCGGCTGGCCGGAGGCGCCGGCGCGGCCGGCGCCGCGGTGTCGGCCGGACCGCTGCTGGCCGCCTGCGGCGGCTCGGCCGCGCCCGCCGCGAAGGCCGCCGGGGGCGGCAGCGCGCATCCACGAGTACGTGCCGGGCCCGCAGCCGGTGTCGGGCGGCCACTACGGCGGCACCGTCAGCGTGGTCTGGAGCGACCCGCCCAACTCCCTGGACCCGGCCGTCGGCTACAACCTCACGGCCTGGGACTGCATCACCAACCTGGTCTTCTTCGGCGGCCTGATGGCCTACGACAAGCAGGTCGGCGGTCCGGTGCCGAACATCGCGGCGGCCATGCCGCAGATCTCGGCGGACGCCAGGACGCTGACCTTCAAGCTGCGCCCCGACGTGAAGTTCCACAACGGCCGGACGGTCACCGCGGCCGACTTTATCTACTCCTGGGAGCGGATGCTGGCTCCGAAGCTGGCCTCGTGGGCGACCAGCTACCTGTCCTCCATCGAGGGCGCCAGCGCCATGATGAACGGCAAGGCCAAGCACCTGGCTGGCGTCGAGGCCCCGGCCGACGACACCCTCGTGGTGCATCTGACCGCCCCGGACTTCACCATCCTCAACGCCCTGGCCCTGCCGATGACCGCGCCGGTGCCCCGCGAGGAGGTCGAGCGGCTCGGCGTGGCCAAGTTCGGGCAGACGCCGGTCGGCACCGGCCCGTTCAAGATCACCGCCTACGACAGCGCCGCCCAGACGGCCCGGTTCGAGCGCAACGAGCACTACATGTACGCCGGGCTGCCTTACCTGGACGCGGTCACCTACCGGTGGGGCGTGGACCCGCAGATCCAGCTCCTGCAGCTGCAGAAGGGCGACGCCGACATCCTGGGGCCTGGCATCCCGAGCTCGCAGGCCGCGCATGTGCTGGCCACCCCGACGCTCAAGCCGCTGGCCCTGCAGCGGCCCTCACCGGGCAATGTCTGGCTGACCATGTACCTGAAGGCGGCGCCGTTCAGTAACAAGCTGGTGCGCCAGGCGCTGAACTGGGCCGTTGACCGGGCTGCTATCGGCCGGGTCACCTACGGCACCAACACCCCGTGGGGCGCGCCGTTCCCCAAGGAGATCGCCGACTTCACGCCCACCTTCACCCCCTACGGCTACGACCCGGCCAAGGCGAAGGCGCTGCTGGCCCAGGCTGGCTTCAGCAGCGGCCTGTCGGTCACCCTCACGGTGAACGCGGACGACCCGTACCCGCAGATCGCGCAGCTGGTGCAGCAGCAGTTCGGCCAGGTCGGGGTGAAGCTGTCCCTCAATCAGGTGTCCAGCAACGCGCTGGGCAGCCTGGAGGAGGCCGAGCCGGGTGGCGGCGGGCACCTGCAGATGTCCACCGACGACTGGTACCAGATCCAGCCCACCCCGGCCGACGAGGTGGACGCGCTGTACACCAGCCACGCCTCCAGCAGCTACAACGGCTACTCCAGTCCCGTCGTCGACCAGCTGGCCGCGAAGGCGAAGCAGACCTTCGACACCACGGCCCGCAACAGGCTCTACGCCCAGATGCAGGCCCAGATCGGCGCGGACGCGCCCTATGTGTTCCTGACCTCAACCGACTGGCTGGCCGGGGTGACGCAGCGGGTCAGCAACTATCAGTACCGCGGCGAGACCTACAGCTACTACGACCGGATGTGGGTGTAGCCGGTGGCCGTGGCCAGCGCGGGAGCGGCCGGCGCGGGAGCTAGCCAGCCTGCCGGGACCGGCCCGGAGGCAGCCGTCCCGGACGCCCTGCCCGGTGCCGCAGCGCGGCCGCGACGCTGGCCGGCGACGCTGATCGCGGGAACGGTCATGCTGGCCGCCTTCGCGGTCATCGGCGCCTGCGCCGGGCTGTTCGGCAGCCCGGTGCACCAGGACGTGCTGCACGGGCTGACCCCGACCGGGCTGCCGCTGGGACCCAGCGCGCAGCACCTGCTCGGCACCGACACGCTGGGCCGCGACGAGCTAGCCCGGCTGGCCTACGGAATCCGGGTCTCGGTGATCGTGGCCGTGGTCTCCAACGTCACCTCCATCGTGATCGGCGCCGCCGTCGGCCTGCTGGCCGGGTTCTTCCGCGGCCCGGTCGAGGCGGTGCTGATGCGGCTCACCGACGTCGGGCTGGCCCTGCCCTACACGCTGGCGGCGCTGGTCATCGCGGCGCTGATGACGGCCGGGCTGGGCCGGGTGATCGTGATCATCACGGTGCTGTTCTGGTCCTACCCGGCCCGGCTGGTCTACGGGGAGGTCCTGCGGCTGCGCGGCCGCGGGTTCGTCGAGGCCGGCGAGGCGATGGGGTCGGGCGGCCTGGCCGTGGTCCGGCGGCACCTGGCGCCGCACGTGTTCACGCTGCTGGTGACCTACTCGCCGCTGAATGCGGCGTCGGCGGTGGTGTTCGAGGCGACGCTGTCCTACCTGGGCGCCGGGATCAACCCGCCCACCGCCTCGCTGGGCAACATGATCTCTGACGGCCAGACCGCGATCAGCTACGCGCCGCACCTGCTGTACGTGCCGGCCGCGGGCATCTTGCTGCTGACCCTGTCCTTCCTGCTGATCGGCGAGGGCCTGAAGGCCCGCAACCCCGACCTGAAGAGGGTGTCATGGCTCGGACGCTGATCCGGCGGGTCGGCTACGGCCTCATCGCGGTGCTCGGCGTCGCGATCCTGGCCTTCATCCTGGAGTTCGTGGTACCCGGCGACCCGGCCCGGGCCATCGCGCCGCGGGCCGGCAGCGCCGAGGTGCTGCGCAACATCCGCATCCAGCTGCACCTCAACCAGCCGCTGGCGGTGCAGTTCGCCGACTACTTCCTGGGCCTGCTGCACGGCAACCTGGGCACCTCCTACGTGCAGCGCCAGCCGGTGGCCACGCTCATCGGCCAGCGGCTGGCCGCGACCGGCTGGCTGGCCCTGGCCGGGGTGGCCGCCGAGGTGGTCATCGGCGGGGCGCTGGGCCTGGCCGCCACGGTGTTCCGCCGGGTCCGGGTCGCGGTCAGCGCGGTCAACCTGGTCCTGCTGGCCGTCCCGCAGTTCGTTGTCGGGCTGGTGCTGCTGCTGGTGTTCGGCTTCCAGCTGCACGCGGCGCCCGTCACCGGCGGGGCCGGGGCGGCCCAGATCGTGCTGCCCGCGCTGACGCTGGGCCTGGTCGGCGCGCCGTGGTACGCCCAGATCGTGGCCGATCAGATGCAGGACTCGCTGGCCTCGGCTTACGTGCGCACCGCGGTGGCCAAGGGGCTGACCGACCGCTACATCCTGCGCCGCCACGTGCTGCGCAACGTGCTGTCTCCCGCGATCACGATGGTGGGCCTGGACCTGGGCGCTTACCTGTCGGGAGTGGTCACGGTCGAGGTGGTGTTCGGCTGGCCGGGCATCGGGCAGCTCGCCGTCAGCTCGCTGCAGAACCTGGACCGGCCGGTGATCATGGGCACGGTCATCGTCGGGGCCGTTGCCGTGGTCGCCTTCAACCTGCTGGCCGACCTGGTCCGGATGCAAGTGGACCCGCGTACCCGGCAGGAGGCGGCGTGACCGCGGCGGGTGCCGCGAGCCCGGCGCCCGGCGGAACCGGCGGGGCGCGGGACCCCGCGCTGGCGGCCAGCGAGCTGTGCGTGAGCTACGGGCCGGCCCGGGCGGTCCGCGACGTGAGCCTCAGCGTCGCGCCCGGCCAGGTCGTGGCGCTGATCGGCGAGACCGGCAGCGGCAAGAGCTCGCTGGCCCTGGCCGCGGCCCGGCTGCTACCCGGGTCGGCGGCGGTCAGCGGCAGCGTCAGCATTGCCGGCCAGGACATCACCGCGCTCGGCGCGGCCGAGTTCCGGCGCCGCCGGGCCGCCCTGATCGGCTACATCGCGCAGGACGCGATGGCGGCGCTCAACCCGGTCATGCCGGTCGGCCGCCAGGTGGGTGAGCTGTTCCGCGCACACCGCGGGCTGGGCCGCCGGGCCGCGGCGGACCAGGCCGCCGAGGCGCTGGCCCGGATGCGGATCCCCCGGCCTGCTGCGGTGGCCCGGCTGTTCCCGCATCAGCTGTCGGGCGGGATGCGGCAGCGGGTGATGATCGCGATGGCCGTGGCGCTGTCGCCGCCGCTGCTGATCGCCGACGAGCCGACCACCGCGCTGGACGTCAGCACCCAGGCCGAGATCCTCGGCCTGGTCGGCGCGCTGCGGGCCGGGTCGGGGTCGGGCATCTTGTGGATCACCCACGACATGGGCGTGGTGGCCGAGCTGGCCGACTGGGTGGCGGTGATGTACGCCGGGCGGATCGTCGAGCAGGGCCCGGTCACTGGCATCTTCGACCAGCCCGCGCATCCCTATACCGAGGGGCTGCTGCGCACCCGGGCCGACCTGCGCACGGGGCGGGCCGGGACGCCGCTGTTCCAGGTTGCCGGCTCGCCGCCGGCGCCAGGTGCGGTGCCGCCGGGCTGCGCGTTCGCGCCGCGCTGCCCGCGGGCGAGCGCGGTCTGCACCACGACCGAGCCGCGCCTGGCCATGGTCCGCGGCCCGCAGCAGGCCGCCTGCCACCACCCGGCTCCCGCCGCGGCGGCGGAGGCGGCGTCATGAGCGCGGCGACCGTGCCCGCCGCCGGCGTGACCGGCCAGACCGCCGTGCTGGCCTTCGAGGACGTGCGCAAGCTGTACCGCGGGCGGCTCGCGCTGGACGGGGTCACCCTGGTCCTGGCGCCGGGCACCACGCTCGGGCTGGTCGGCGAGTCCGGGTCGGGTAAGACGACGTGCGTCCGGCTGGCCCTGGGCCTGGAGCGGCCGACCTCGGGCCGGCTGACCTTCGGCGGGACGCCCTACCCGCGCGGCCGCCGGGCGCTGCGGCCGCTGCGCAGCCAGATCGGCTTCGTGCTGCAGGACCCCTACGACTCGCTGGACCCGCGGATGACGCTGCGGCAGATCGTGGCCGAGCCGCTGCGGGCCCGCGGCCGGGGCGGCCGGGGCGCGGGCGGCCCCGGCACCGCCGACGGCAGGCCGGCCAGCGGCACGGACCCGAACGGAGGCGGCGAAACCGGGCGCGATGCCACGAGCATCTCCGACGAGCGGATCAGCGAGGTGCTGGCCGCGGCCGGCCTGCCGGGCGCGCCGCTGGACAGCTATCCGGCGCGCTACTCCGGCGGCGGGCGGCAGCGGATCGCCATCGCCCGCGCGCTGATCGGCGACCCGGCGCTGCTGATCTGCGACGAGCCCACCTCCAGCCTCGATGTCTCGGTGCAGGCCCAGATCGTCAACCTGCTGCTGGCCGCCCGGCGGCAGCGCGACCTGTCGATGCTGTTCGTCAGCCACGACCTCGACCTGATCGGCCGGGTGGCGGACACGCTGGCGGTGATGTACGCCGGGCAGGTGGTGGAGACCGGTCCGGCGGCCCTGATCCGCGACGACCCCCGGCACCCGTACACCCGGGCCCTGCACGACGCCATCCCGGCCGCGCACCCGGCCCAGCGACGGCTGGCCAGCCTCTGCCCGGACCGCCGGGCGGGACGAGAGCGGTTCCGCGCCCGGCACCGGGGCGGCTAGCTGCGTGTTCGCCGGGCGCTGCCCCCGGGTCCAGCCTCGCTGCCGGGCCGAGCGTCCGCTTATGATCACGGAAGCAGCGGGCAGGACATATGCCTGCTTTAACCCTATTCTCAGTTCGAGCGGGCCAGCGGAGAGGACCAGCAGCTGATGACGGCAAGCCGGGATGTGATCGTGGTCGGCGGCGGGCACAACGGGCTGGTCGCCGCGGCCTACCTGGCCCGCAGCGGGCTCAGCACGCTGGTCTGCGAGCGCCGCGAGGTGGTCGGCGGAGCCGCGGTCAGCGAGCACCCGTTCGGGCCCGACTTCACGGTGACCTCGCTGTCCTACGTGGTCTCGCTGATGCCGCCCGACGTGGTGCGCGACCTGCAGCTGGACCGGCACGGCTACCACGTCTTCCCGCAGGGCCCGTACTTCGCGCCGCGCGCCGACGGCCAGTACCTGCGGCTGCCCGATGACCCGGCGCAGCGGCACGCCGAGATCGCGAAGTTCTCAGTCGCACGATGCGGACGCCTACCCCGAGTACGAGGCGCACCTGGCCAGCCTGGCCGAGGTGCTCGGCCCGATGCTGGACGAGATCCCGCCCAAGCTCGGCTCGCGGCGGCCGGCCGACCTGCTGCGGCAGAGCCTGCTGCTGCGGCACCTGCGCAAGCTCGACGCGCGGGGCGCCGTGGACGTGACCCGGCTGCTGACCGGCAGCATCGCCGACCTGATCGACCGGTACTTCGACAGCGACGCGATGCGCGGCCTGCTGTCGGTCTCGGGCGTCATCGGCACCTGGGCCGGGCCCCGGTCGGCCGGCACCGCCTACGTGATGCTGCATCACCACATCGGCGAGAACGACGGCCAGTCCGGTGCCTGGGGGTTCCCGCGCGGCGGGATGGGCGGGGTGACCAGCGCGCTGGCCGCCGCGGCCCGGTCGTTCGGCGCCGAGGTCAGTACCGGCGCCGAGGTCAGCCGGATCCGGACCAGCGGCGGCCGGGTCACCGGCGTGACGCTGGCCAGCGGGGAGGAGGTGGACGCCCCGGTAGTGATCACCACGGCGCACCCGCAGATCTCCTTCCTCAAGCTGGTGGACCCGGCCGCGCTGCCCGACGACTTCGTGGCCGACATCCGGAACTGGCAGACCCGCTCCGGCACGGTGAAGATCAACCTCGCGCTGGACCGGCTGCCGGTGTTCACCAGCCACCCCGACATCGACCCGCAGGTGCACGGCGGCACGATCGTGCTGGCCGAGAGCCTGGACGACATCGAGAACGCCTACCAGGAAGCGGTGGCCGGGCGGCCGTCCGCGGCGCCGTTCGCCGACATCTGCATCCCCAGCGTGTTCGATGACTCGCTGGCCCCCGAGGGCAAGCACGTGATGTCGATGTTCACCCAGTGGGTCCCGCACACCTACGCCGACGCGCCCGATGAGGCGGCGCTGGCGGCCTACGCCGACCGGGTGATCGGCCGGGTCGAGGCGGTGGCGCCCGGCTTCACCGACTCGGTGCTGGACCGCCAGGTGATCGGCCCGCACCAGATGCAGGAAGAGTACGGCCTGGTGGGCGGCAACATCTTCCACGGCGAGCTGAGCCTGGGCCAGATGTTCCACGCCCGGCCGGCGGCCGGCTACGCCGACCTGCGCACCCCGGTCCGCGGCCTGTACCAGGCCGGGTCGGCCACCCACGGCGGCGGCGGGGTGACCGGCATCCCCGGCCGCAACGTGGTCCGCCAGATCCTGGCCGACCGCCGCGCGGCCCGCTGGCACCGGCCGGGCCGGGCCTCCTAGCCCGCCTCGTGCGTGCCGGAGCTCTTGTACTCGGTGTAGGTGTAGGGGTTGTCCAGGATCTGGGTCTCGGGGATGTCGGGGTTCATGCCGGTCTCCCAGGCCGCGTCGCCGAGCTCGGACCGCAGGTGGCTGACGGTCTCGTCGGCGGCGCGGCGGGCGGCGGCCAGGTCGATGCCGACCAGCCGGTGCTCGTGCTTGAGCACCCGGCCGGCCACCAGGACGGTGTGCACGTCGCCCCGCTGGGCCTGGAAAGCCACGTGACCGTACGGGTTGACCAGCGGGAACATCACCGGCGAGTGGTCGTTCTTGATCAGCACGAGGTCAGCCTGCTTGCCCGGCTCGATGCTGCCGAGGTCGGCGTCGCGGCCGATGGCGCGGGCGCCGCCGCGGGTGGCCCACTCCACGACCTGCCGGGAGCGCAGCGCGGCGTGGGTGATGGTGTTGCCGGCCGCGTGCGCCTCGAGGTGCTCGCGGGACCGGTCGGCGCCGAGCGTGGACCGCATGGCCGAGAACAGGTCGGCGCTCCACCACACCGAGGTGTCCATGGACAGCGACACCGGGATGCCGTGCTGGCGCAGCGCCCAGGTGGGCGGGTAGCCCTGGCCGGCGCTCTGCTCGCTCTCGGTGGACACCGACGCGGAGCCGCCGGTGGCGGCGATGCGCTGGTAGGAGTCCGCCGACAGGGTCGCGGCGTGCACGTAGACGGTCTGCGGGGTCATGAAGCCGTGCTCGTGCATGAGCCGGATGCCGTCGTCGTTGGTCGCGCCCCACACCCCGGCGTGCGTGCTGACCGGGACGCCGAGCTCGCGGGCCACCTCGAAGGCGGGCTTCTCGGGGAAGGCCGGGTCGCCGGTGACATCGAAGGCGAGCTGGAAGCCGAGCAGGTCATCGCCGCTGCTGATGTGCCGGGCGGCGAAATCACGGAACTCCGGGGTCGCGGTCCACTCGGCGGGCGCGGCCTGGATGTTGCCGTAGGCCAGCACGAACCGGCCGGGCACCTCCCGCAGCGCGGCCACGGCGGCCTCGGCGTGCTCGGTGGTCTGCAGGCCGTGCGACCAGTCGACGGTGGTGGTCACGCCGGCGTCGATGGCCTCGATGGCCGACAGCAGGTTCCCGGCGTAGACATCCTGCGGCCGGAACTTCCTGCCCCACTCCAGGTAGTACCAGACGAAATACTGGGTCAGCGTCCAGTCCGCGCCGTAGCCGCGCATGGCCGTCTGCCACATGTGCCGGTGGGTGTCGATCATGCCGGGCATCACGATGCCGTCGCGGGCGTCGATCTCGATGGTGCCCTCGGGCACGGACAGGTCATGCCCGATGGCGGTGATCTTTCCGCCGGCGGCGAGCACGTCCCCGCCGGCCAGCACCTGCCCGGCGTCGTCCATCGTGAGCACGGTTCCCCCGCGCAGCACGACGGGCCGTCCGGATCCGAAGTCTGTGTCGCTCATCGGTGTCGCTCCCCGCCGGCGGATCGCCAGCTAGTCAGGCCTTCCGGGCGGGCTCGGCCGCCGCCCGCTCCAGGCGGCGGAACCCGCGCGCTTACGTGCTGAGCGTAGATCAGCAGGGCCGGCTCACCGGGGCTGTTCGGGTGGCGAAACTGGCATCAATCGCCGGGCCGGGCCGGCGGGCACTCCCGGCGGCGGCGGGCGGGGGCACGGGCGGCGCGCGGCAATGGCCGCCGGGGTGCGCGGCGGTGGCTAGGATCGGGGATCGTGACCGCTCCAGTCGCGACCGCCGCCGAGTTCCGGCACCGCGGGGACCTGCAGGTCCTGACGTGGCCGGCGTTCGACGGGCTGAGTGCTGACGTGCTGGTCACCACCCGGCAGGGCGGGGTGTCGGCGGGCGATTACGCGGCGCTGAACCTCAGCCTCAGTGTCGGCGATGACCCGGCCGCGGTGCTGGAGAACCGGCGCCGGGTCGCGGCCGCCCTGGGCGCCGATCCCGGTGACTTCGTCTACGCGCGGCAGGTGCACGGCGGGCGGGCGCAGGTCGTTACGGCCGCCGACCGGGGCCGCGGGGCGCAGACCCTGGCGGATGCCATCGGCGATGCCGACGCGCTGGTCACCACCGACCCGGGCACCGCGCTGGCCATCCTGGTCGCCGACTGCGTGCCGATTGTCCTGCTGGACCCGGTCGCCCGCGTGCTGGCCTGCGTCCATGCGGGCTGGCGCGGCACCGTGGCCCGGGTCGCCGCGGCCGCGCTGGAGGCGATGGCCGCACTCGGCGCGCGGCCCGCCGGCGTGCTGGCCGGCATCGGCCCGGCCATCGCCCCGGACCGCTACCAGGTCGGCGACGAGGTTGCCGCTGAGGTCCGCCGCGGCCTGGGCAGCATCGCCGGCGAGGTGCTGCGCCCCGACGGACCCGGGAAATGGCTGCTCGACCTGTGGGCCGCTAACCGCCGGGTGCTGACCGACGCGGGCGTGCCCGCCGCGCAGATTCACCTGGCCGCCGTGCCGACCGGACCCGTGCCGGGCGGCCCAGCGCCGGGCGGCCCAGAGCCGGGCGCGTTCTTCAGCCACCGGGCCGCGCAGCCGGCCGGCCGGTTCGCGCTGGTCGCCCGGCTGACCCCGGAAGCCACCCGCCGCACTCCTGAAGGGGCCTGATGACCGCCCGGCCGCCGTTTCGCTACGAGTCGTTCGAGACCGACCCCGAACGCGGGCTGCTGACCTGCCGGTACTCCGTCGGCGGCCGGCAGTTCGCCGAGCGGGTCAGCATCGAGGCGCCCGGCGGGCCAGGCGCGTGGGCGGACCCGGCCGTGACCGAGGCCGCCCGGCTGGTGTTCCTGCTGGCCGGGGTGTCGTACTACAAGACCGCCGCGCCGCCGGTGATCGACCTCGGCTCGACCGCGGTGACCGACGCCGAGCGCGCGTTCCTGCGCGCGTTCTACCTCGACGGCCTGGGCGAGTTCGCCTACCGCAACGAGCTCGATCTGTCCGGGCTGCAGATCACCGGGCCGCGGCGGGACGACCCCGCGCCGGGCGCGCCCGGCGGCGCGTCCGGGTCTGGCTGGCGCGCAGCCCGGCCGGCCCGGCCGCTGGTCCCGTTCGGCGGCGGCATCGACTCGATCGTCACCGTCGAGCACGTCCGGCACCGGGCCGATGCGACGCTGTTCATCATGAGCCGGCCCGGCGACCGGTTCGAGGCCATCGAGGCACCGGCCGCCGTCACCGGGCTGCCCATCGTCCGGGCGGGCCGGGAGATCGACCAGCAGCTGCTGCGCTCGCGCGAGCTGGGCTTCCTGAACGGCCACGTCCCGGTGACCGGGATCCTGTCGGCGATCGCGGTACTGGCCGCCGTCCTGGACGGCCGCGACGCCGTGGTCATGTCCAACGAGTGGTCGGCTTCCATCCCGACGCTGGAGGTCGACGGACGGCCGGTCAACCACCAGTACTCCAAGAGCGCGACCTTCGAGGCCGCCTTCCGGTCGGTGCTGGACGGCGCGCTCGGCGGCCGGGTCAGCTACTTCTCCGCCCTGCGCCCCTACACCGAGCTGTGGGTAGCCCAGCGGTTCGCCGGGCTGACGCAGTACCACGACACGTTCCGCAGCTGTAACCGCGCCTTCCACCTGGACCCGGCCAAGCGGCTGGACCACTGGTGCGGCCGGTGCGACAAGTGCTGCTTCATCGACCTGATCCTGGCGCCGTTCCTGCCTGCCGCCGAGCTGAGCAAGATCTTCGGCGGCCGCGAGCCGCTGGCCGATCTGGACCCGGCCGAGTCGCTGGCGCCCAAGTTCCGCGCGCTGCTCGGCACCCTGCCCGACGCCAAGCCGTTCGAGTGCGTCGGCGAGATCGGCGAGTGCCGGGTGGCGGCCGTGCTGGCCGCCCGGCGGCCCGACCGGGCCGGCGACACGCTGCTGCAGCAGCTCGCCGCCGAGGTCGCGGACCTGCCTGACCTGCCCGCCGCCGCCGAGCTGCTCGCGCCCGTCGGCGAGCACTTCATCCCGGATAGCTATGCGCCCGAAGATCTGCTGGTCTGACCTGCGCGGCGCCCGCGTCGGCGTCTGGGGCCTGGGCGTCGAGGGCACCGCCAATATCGCGCGGCTGCTTACCCTGGGCGTGGAGCCGGTTCTGGTCGACGACCACCCGCCGCCCGGCGACGTGTCCGGGCTGCCGGTGTTCGCCACCGGTGACAGCGGGCTGGCCGCGCTGATGCACTGCGACGTGGTGGTGAAGTCCCCCGGCATCAGCCGCTACCGCGACGACCTGCTATCGCTGGAGCAGCGGGGCATCCCGGTGGCCGGCGGGCTGGGGCTATGGCTGCAGGAGGCCGACCGGGACAAGGTCGTCTGCGTCACCGGCACCAAGGGCAAGTCCAGCACCACCGCGATCACCGGCCACCTGCTGAACCAGCTCGGCTACCCGTGCCTGACCGGCGGCAACATCGGCCGGCCGCCCTGGGACCCGGCGCTGGACGAGTCCGGCTACGCCTACTACGTCATCGAGACCTCCAGCTACCAGGCCACCGACCTGCCGTGCTCCCCGCCGGTGGTGGCGGTGACCTCGCTGCACCCCGACCACCTGGACTGGCACGGCGGGGTGGAGGCCTACTACCGCGACAAGCTGTCGGCGTGCTCGCAGCCCGGCGCGGACCTGACCATCGCCAACGGCGACAGCGACCTGCTCCGGGAGCGGCAGGCCCTGCTCGGGCCGCGGGTGCGCTGGATCAGCGCGGCGGACGACCCGGACGCCAGCTGGATGGCGCCGCTCGGGCTGCTGGGCGGCCACAACCGCCGCAACGCGCTGATCGCCCGGGCCATCCTGGCGGCGCTGGGGGTTCCGCAGGCCGGCGATGCTGACGCGCTGCGGGCCGCGGCGGCCGGGTTTGAGCACCTGGCCAGCCGGCTGACGCCGGTCGGCACCGTCGACGGGGTGACCTTCGTGGACGACAGCCTGTCCACCAACGTGCTGCCGACACTCGCCGCCCTGGACGCTTTCCCCGGCCGCCGGGTGGCCCTGATCGCCGGCGGGCACGACCGGGGCATCGACTACACGCCGCTGGCCACCGGGCTGCTGCCGCGCGCGGCGCCCACCCTGGTGCTGACCCTGCCCGACAGCGGCCCGCGGATCCAGGCCGCCATCGAGGCCGCCCTGGCCGCCGGGGCGGCGGGCGGGCCGGCCCAGCTGGAGGTGCGCAGCTGCGCGGACCTGGATGAGGCGGTCCGGGCCGGGTTCGGCTGGGCCCGGCCGGACGGGATCGTGCTGCTGTCCCCGGCGGCGCCGAGCTTCGGGGTGTTCAAGGACTACAAGGACCGGGCCGCCGTCTTCACTCGCGCCATGAAGTCCTGCACCGCCGGCTGATCCCCGCTGCAGCGCGCAGGCCGGCGCGCGTATCGAAACCGGTAGGAGGATTTCGCGTCTGTACGGCGCGAAATCCTCCTAGCTACGATCAGGCGGCGTCGTGGAAGACCAGGCCCAGCGTGAAGCGCTGGCCGCTGCGGATCACTGAGACGCCGTGCCGGACCGGCGCGGCCGACCAGCCGCGCTGCGACCGGACCGGGCGCTCCCGGGTGGTGAAGACCAGCCCGTGGCCCTGCGGGATCGTGGTGGCGGTGCCCCGGGACTGCGCCCGCGGCCGCTGCTCGTAGAGCAGGAACTCACCGCCCGTGTGATCCTCGCCAGGACTGCTCAGGTTGATCACCACCTGGAGCGGGAAGATCAGGTCGCCGTACAGGTCCCGGTGCAGCGCGTTCCAGTCGCCGGCGCCGTACTTCAGCAGGATCGGCGTGGACTTGACCTGCCCGGCGGCATGACACATGGCCAGCCACTCGGCCAGCGTGCCCGGCCACGGCGCTGGCCGGCCAAGCCGGGCCCACCAGTCCCGGGCCACCGGCAGCAGCCGCGGGTACAGAGCCTGCTTCAGCTCGGTGACGGCCGCCGGGAACGGCTCGGCGAAGTAGCGGTACTCCCCCGCGCCGAACCGGTGCCGCTCCATGTTCACCGTGGACCGGAACCGGGAGTCGTCGGCATAGAGCGCGGCGATCCCGGCGGCCTCCTGCGGCGTGAGCAGGGGCCCGGTCAGGGCGCAGCCGTAGGCGTCGAGCCCGGCCCGGACCGCAGCCCAGTCGGTGGTCTCGACCCGCTCAGCGGGCGACTGGCTGGCGTCGGCGGGCCGGCCGAGGCCAGTGCTGTGATCCATAACGGGATCGTGGCTGATGATGCCGGGGATGGTGGCGGTGTCCGGGGCGGGACGCGCGCTGGCGGCGGGTGTCATGCGGCGGCCTCCAGGGTGAGCAGGGTGCGCTTGGCATCGGCGCCGCCGAGGTAGCGGCCCATGCTGCCGTCAGCGAGGACCACCCGGTGGCAGGGCACGATGACCGGCAGCGGGTTGGTCGCGCAGGCCGAACCTACGGCGCGGACGGCCCGCGGGCTGCCGGCGAGCTCCGCGACGGCGGAGTAGCTGGCCGTGTGGCCGTAGCCGATCTCCGGCAGGTGGCTCAGCACCGTGCGCCGGAAGCCGGCCGACAGCCGCCAGTCCAGCGGCAGGTCGAAGGCGCGCCGCTGGCCGGCGAAGTACTCGCCGAGTTCCCGCGCGGCCGCCTCCAGGCGGACCGGGGCGCTGAGGACCCGCGGGCTGACCTTGTCGGCCAGCGACTGGAGGACGGCGTCATGGCCCTCGCTGGCATAAGCCACCCGGATCAGGCCCTCCTCGGTAGCGGCGAGCAGCAGCGCGCCGACGGGAGAGTCGATAATCCGGTAGGCGACATCCAGGATGCCGTCGCGCTGCGCGGCGGCGGCCAGCTGGCCGTGCAGCCGGGCCACCTGGCCGGGGTCGTCGGGGAAGGCCCGGATCAGGTCGCGAGTCAGGTCACTGGCGCTCATCGGGCACTCCTTTCGGTGCTAGTTGTCTCGGTGCTAGTGGTCCGGGGACGGGGTCGCGGGGTGCTGGGGGCGGGGCCGCCCAGCGATCGGCGCAGCGCGGCGATGCCGTCGGCAGCTGCGCGCCGGGCGGCCTCGGCAGTGCCGCCGACGACGGCGGCTACCTCGGCGTAGGGCAGGCCCGCCAGGTAGTGGTAGGCGACGGCCTGTTTCTGCTTGGCGGGCAGGCGCTGGAGGGCGTCGGTCAGGTCGTCATCCAGAGCCGGGTCCCCGTTGCCGGGCGGCGAGCCGGCGACCGCCGGCGCGGGTTCGGGCGTCTCGGCCACCGGGACCGCCCGGCGGGCGACGGCCCGGGTGACGTCGATCGCCTTGCGGTGCGCGATGGTGACCAGCCAGGCCTCGACGTTGGCATCGCCCGGCAGGTCAGGGTAGGCCCGCATCGCGGCCAGGAACGTCTCTGACCAGGCGTCGTCAGCGTCGGCCGGGCCGAGTACCGCCCGGCATACCCGCAGCACGGTCGTGCCGTGCCGGGCCACGACCGAGTCGAACGGCAGCTTGCCTGTCATGCCCTGCAGACGTCCGGGGCCAGGCTTTCGTGAGGTCGGTGGCGAGGTCATTACGTACTGGCCTACCTCACGAACGGGCCGCGGCGGGCGTCTTCAGGATGTACTGACGCCGACCACAGGAGCAGCTGATGATGTCTGACCTGGCCACCGCGACGGCCCGGCACACCATTCTGGCCACCCCGCTGGGCCAGCTGACGCTGGTGCGCCGCGACGACCGGCTGACCGGCCTGTACTTCCCCCATCACTGGTACATGCCCGACCGGGCCACGTTCGGCCCGCGCGAGGATGACGGGTTCGCCGAGGCCGGCCGCCAGCTGGCCGGCTACCTGAGCGGCAGCCGGACCAGCTTCGACCTGCCGCTCGCGCCGGACGGCACCGAGTTCCAGCTGCGCGTCTGGGACCTGGTCAGCCAGGTCCCCTACGGGCAGACCACCAGCTACGGGAACCTGGCCCGCCGCCTGGGCGGCGACGTCACCGCGCAGGAGGTCGGGGCAGCGGTGGGCCGCAACCCGCTGTGCGTCCTGATCCCGTGCCACCGGGTGATCGGCAGCACCGGCAAGCTCACCGGCTACGCCGGCGGCCTGCCCCGCAAGCGCCTGCTCCTGGACCTGGAGCGGGCTGCGGCCTGGGCCTAGCGGTCCGCCACTGCGGCCTGCCCCGCTCATCGCCGGGCAGGCCGCAGTGCTCTGGCCACACTGCCCTGACCGCCGTGCTCCCCGGCCATCGCCCGGTGCGGCCGGCGGGGCCGGGCAGGAGACAATGGCCTCCAGACGGCCGCGGGAGAGGGCGCTAACTGACCATGCAGACCGAGCTGGCACCGGCCATCCGGCAGGCCCTGGCCGCCATCGTGGGCGAGCAGCACGTGCTGACCGGCGACGCGACCGCTGGCTTTGCCGTGGACTGGACCGGCAAGTTCCGCGGCCAGACCCCGGCCGTGATCAGGCCCGGCGACACCGAGCAGGTCGCGCGGGTGCTGGCCTGCTGCACCGGCGCCGGGCTCGCTGTGGTCCCGCAGGGCGGCAACACCGGGCTGGTCGGCGGCGGCGTGCCGCTGCACGGCGAGCTGGTGCTCAGCCTGAGCCGGCTCCGCGAGCTGAGCCCGGCCGACCCGGCGTCCGGGCAGATCACGGCCGGCGCGGGGATCACCCTGCAGGAGGCGAGCGACGCCGACCCGGACCTGGATCTCGGCATCCGCATCGCCAGCCGGGGCAGCGCCACCGTCGGCGGGGCTATCTCCACCAATGCAGGCGGCCTGCGGGTACTGCGCTACGGCCCGATGCGCGCTCAGCTGCGCGGCGTCGAGGCCGCGCTGTCGGACGGCACCGTCGTGTCGCACCTGTCCGGCCTGGTCAAGGACAACACCGGCTATGACTACCCGTCGCTGCTGGCGGGCTCGGAGGGCACGCTGGCCATCGTGACGAGGGCCCGGCTGCAGCTCGTGCCACGGCCGCGCGACCTGGTCACCGTCATCGTGGCCGTGAGCGGCCTGCCGGACGTTCATGAACTGGCCCGCCGGGCCCTGGCTGAGGTGTCCGGGCTGCTGTCGGCCGAGTTCTTCACTCAGGCCGGACTGGACATCCTGATCCAGCACGCGGGCCTGCGGCGGCCGGCGTTCGACCCGCCGCTGGCCGCGCCCGCCCCGGCCTACGTGCTGCTCGAGGCGGCCGGGCCCGCTGCGCTGGACGACCTGGCGGCGCTCATCGGCGAGCTGCCCGCCGCGGTGGCCCAGGAGAGCGCGGGCCGCGAGGCGCTGTGGGCCTGCCGGGAGCGCCATCCCGAGGCGGCCGGCTTTCTCGGCGTGCCGATCAAGCTCGACGTGTCAGTCCCGGCCGCCCAGTGGGTTCAGCTGGCCGGCACCGTCGCCGGGGTAGTCGCGGCGGCCGACGCCGGCGCGACCGTCATTACCTACGGCCACGTCGCGGACGGCAACGTGCACGTCAACATCGTCCCGGCGGTGCCCGCTGACGGACGCCACGAGGACGCGGTTTTCGGACTAGTCGCTGAGCTCGGCGGGTCCATCTCGGCCGAGCATGGCATCGGCGTGCTCAAGGGACGCTGGCTGGACCTGGCCCGCTCCCCGGCCGAGCAGGCCCTCTTCGCCCGGATCCGCGCCGCCTTCGACCCGGCCGGCACGCTGAACCCGGCCATCCTGCCCCGCTGAGACCCGCCTGGCCTGCCCGGCCCGCGCTAGGCCGCTGCCGCGGCGATCCGGGCCGGAGCCGCGGTGGCCGGCCGCGGCCGCTGCCGTCGCCGGGCGGTCGCGCACCGCCCGCGGAGCTGCTACTCGGCCACCTTTCAGCTAATCCGCATGCCAGCAGGCGGAAATCGCTATTTTGGTGCGGCACCACGCCCATGCGGCGGCACCCCCGGACGTAGCAGGGGCGGCTGCCACCCGGGGGCCGGTCCTGGCCCTTCTGCACGGCAGCGACGGCCATCCGGCTGCTTGTTTCTCATGACTTTCAGGGACATCACCATGAAGCGATACACCACTACCGTCCAGCGGGCCGCCGGCGCGGCAGCGCTGCTGGCCGTGGCGGGGCTGGCCGTAGCCGGATGCAAGAGTTCCGCGTCCGGCGCGTCGGGCTCGGGTTCGGGAGCAGGTGGCTCCGGCGGCAGCGCGGCCAGCTCGTCGCCGGGCTCAGGCTCCGGGGGCTCCGGCGGATCGGGCGGCAGCAGCAGCTCAGGCACCACCCTGTTCCCCGTCGGCGTGGGCAACACGTGGGTCTACGACACCGACGTCACGGCCATCGGGCACGGCCGGATCACCAACAAGATGACCCGGGTGGTACCGGTGGCCGGCGGCCGCAAGGTGACCATGGAGGTCATCAACTCGGCCACCGGCTCGGCGCTGAACTCGACCAGGGTGACCTACATCTTCCATAACGACGGATCGATCACCGTGCCGTTCACCCAGTTCGGCAGCAACTCGGCCAAGATCACCTCCGGCAAGGTCGCGTGGCCGGACTCGGCGGAGCTAGCGGACGGGCAGCCGCACAACTCAACCCTCGTCCTGGCCCTGGACATCGAGGGCCGGAAGATGCACGCCACCGCGCATGTCACGGTGCAGGGCCACGGCATGCAGACGGTCAAGGTCCCGGCGGGCACCTACAACGCGCATGTCATCGACGAGACGATCCGCGAGAAGTTCTCCGGCGTTTCGCTCGCTATCAAGCTGGTGACCTGGGTGGCCGACAACGTCGGTCCGGTCAAGGAAGAACTGCGCAGCTTCAACGGGTCATCGGGCCCGTCCACGGTGGAAGTGCTGAAGTCCTTCACGAAGGGCTAGACCGGCCGGCTCCGGCGGGCCAGCCAGCCCCGGTACCGGCCGGAGTCATCGCGGGCGGCCCGCCTGCCTGAATGCGGCCGGGCCGCCGCCCGGTCCGGTTGGGGTCACTGCGTCCACGGGGGGCGGATCACCGAGCCATCCGCAGTCGTGGCCTCCAGGCCGACGCTCGTCGTTACCCAGGCGGCGACCGGCTCGGAGCCGGGATTGCCGACCTGCAGCGTCGTCCCCGCCGGGACCAGCACCGCGTCGCCCGGCCCGGCGGCGGCCGGGGCCGGCGTCCCGTCGAGCGTGACGTGCAGGGCGCCGCTCAGGACCAGCAGGACCTCTTCCTTGCTGACGGTGTGCGGGACGCCGCGGGTTCCTGGCGGGACCTCCAGCCGCCAGGCGCACAGCTCCCGGCTGCCCCGCGCAGGCGCAGCGAAGGAGGTGAAGACCGACCCGTGCAGTTCGTGGACGACGGCGTCGCAGGCGTGCAAGACAGGCATCGCTGCCCTCTCTTTCCGTGACCCCGGTCCGTGCTCGCGGCCCGGGCTGGATAACTAGGCAAGTAACTTGCTTAAATACTCAGGCTACTGTCCTTTTTTGTCAAGTTACTTGCTCACTGTGGCATCCTGGAGGGGTGCGTGACGATGCGGCGCAGAACCTGACCGTGGTGCTGCTGGCGGCTGCGAACGCCCTGATCGACGGGATTCACGCCGGGGTGGTCGCCCGCGGGTTCACTGACCTGCGGCCCGCCCACGGGTTCGCGTTCACCCGGCTCGCCCCGGACGGCGCGACGATCAGCGACCTGGCCGCGCACCTGGACGTGACCCGGCAGGCGGCCAGCCAGCTCGTCGACGAGCTCGAGGCCAAGGGGTACGTTGAGCGGCGCCCGCACCCGGCGGACGGGCGCGCCCGCCTGGTCGTGCTGACCGAGCGCGGCTGGGCCTGCACCCGCGCCGCCGAGCAGGCCGCCGCAGAGGTGGCCCGGAACTGGGCTGGCGTCCTGGGCGAGGACCGGCTGCGCGGGCTCGCCGCGGACCTGGGCCGGCTGGCCCCGCCCGGCCGCCTGCGCCCGGCCTGGTAGCGCCGCGAGCGACCGGCGGTGCTGGCGAGCGAGCTAGCCAGCTCTGTCAGGCGGCGTCCAGGGGCGTGTCCGGCCAGCCCAGCAGGCGGGCACCGATGACGGCCAGCTGCAGGCCCAGTGCCTCCTCAGGGTCGGCGGGATCCTTCCCGGTCAGTGCCTTGACCCGGGCCAGCCGGTAGGTCACGGCGCGGACCGACAGATGCAGCCGCCGGGCCGCCTGGGCGGCGACCTGGCCACTAGCGAAGTAGGCCTCCAGGGTCTCCAGCAGCGGCCCGGCGCCGTCGCGCGCGTCGTTCAGCGGCAGCAGCAGGCTGGTGACCAGGTCAGCCAGGGCGGCCCGGTCGCGCAGGATGACCCGGTACATCAGCAGGTCCCCGGCGTGCACCACGGGGTCGGCCAGGGCCAGCCGCTCGGCGACATCCAGCGCGTCGGTGGCCTCCTCGTAGGAGCGCATCACCCCGGCCGGGCCGGTATAGGGGCGGCCGATGGCCACCCGCCAGCGCCGGCTTGCCGGGTCGCGGCCCTGGCTCGCCCTTCCGCGGACAGCTCGCCTGGCCAGCGCCTCGGCCGCCTGGTCAGCCTCGCTGCCGCCGCCCACGCCGATCACCGCCACCAGCCGGCCGCTGCGGATCATGGTCAGCGACGGCGCGGGGGCGACAGCACTGGCGATCAGCCGCTCCACCAGCCAGGCCCTGCGGACCGGCGTAGCGCGCGCCGGCGGGACCGTCGGCCAGCACGACCTGGTGCCGCCCGGCCAGCCGCAGCCCGAGCCGGGCACCGCGGGCGACCAGGTCGGCCAGGCTGCCGCGACCGCCCAGCAGGTCATCGAGGAACTCGATCCGCTCGGCCTCCTGGCGGCGGGCGATCGACAGGTGCGCCCGCTCGAAGCCCTCCGCGGCGGCGGCCACGGCGTCGTCCGCGGCGCGCAGCACGGCCAGCCCGGCCGCTCGCAGCGCGGACGTCCGCCGGCGGCGCGGGCCGCCCCGACCCGGGCGGCTGCCGTCGCCAGCTCCCGCCACAGGCGCCAGGTCGCCGACAGGTACAGGTCGACCAGGCCGCGCAGGGCGACGCCGCTCTCCGCGGCCTGCTCGCCCGACCGGCCGTGCCCGGCCAGCTCGGCCGACGTCAGCCGGCGTCCGGTGCTGGCGGCGTCCAGCACCGCGGGCAGGTAATCGCCGAGCAGGTCCGGCGGGACACCGCCCGCCTCCCGGCTGGCGGCCCGGGTGATCGCGGCCAGATCCGGGACAGCACCTGGCCCCGGCTCGCCCGCAGGCGGCCCGCCCCGCCCGGTCGCGGCTGACATGGCCCTCCCGCCCCGCGTCGGCACCTTGGACCCGGAGTTTGCCGGAAGTCGGCAAGATCAAGGCCCCTGAAACTGGTCGTCCGCGCCCGTGACAGCACTGGCCCGGCAAGAAAGACTGTGACAGTCGTACCCCAACGACAGCCAGGAGGGATCCAGAGCGCCACCCGGCGCTGGAGGGATCACTCATGACCGCGATACCAGCACCTGACCATCCGCTCGCGCTCGCTCCGGAGGCAGTCGCCGCCGGGCGTGCTAACCGAGGGGGGCGGATGGCTGGTGGTGCTGCTGAGCCGATGACCGGATGGGACGTCTGGCGGGCGGGCGGCCAGGATCGCGGCCGGACGGTTCCTCCCCTCCTGGGGGGCGGGCCAGGTGGCCGGATTGCCCGGGCGCATACGTGGGCGCGCCCGGCCAGCCCGGCCCGGCCCGGCCGCGGGGACCGGGGACCGGGGCGACCTGGCGAACGGGAGCCGCTGAATCCCGGTAATGAACACCCTGAACGTCCCGTTCTGGGTCTGGGCGGCCACTATCGGCGCACTTGTCCTGATCATCGGGCTCGAGCTATGGTGGGGGCCCGGAATGGCGCCCACCGTCCCGGGCTGCGCGAATCCGCGCTGTGGACCGCTGCGGTCGTGGCGCTGGCGATGGTGTTCGGCCTCGGGCTGGGCTGGGTAGCGAGCCCGCGGCGCCCGGCAGTTTTTCGCCGGCTGGCTGACGGAATACAGCCTGTCGCTGGACAACCTGTTCATCTTCGTCCTGCTCATCGGCTATTCGGCGGTCCCGGAGAAAGCGGCCGCTAAGGGTTCCTCCAAACTGGTTCCGGTGAAAGGTTTGACGGGGGATACCCGAAAAATTGTTTGACCAGCTATTTGCATCGAGCGCGTCGTTCCGCAGAAATTCGAACACTCCCCCGTGAAACTGGTTGCCACCGCTCTTGTAACCAGATTAAACGCCTCCGTCGGTCTTCCCATACTGGACATCGTAGGATTGCCGTGTGACCTGTGTTTCCGCTACCGATTCCTGGGACGGTACCGCAATGGCGCCGCCCCAACCGGGCGACACGATTGAGACGCCATCCACGAGAATAGCCGCTGACTCGTCTCGTCCACCGTTGAGGGAAAACCGATTTGTGTTTTGGTCGGTCATATAAGGAGCTTGCCCTTGTCGGACTGCGGTGACACCGGCAGTCGAATGAACGAACAACAGTGGGTTACGTTCGATTTTGCGGAAGTGTCTGCATTTGCTGAGTCGTGAAGGTGATGTTCTTGTTAGCTGACTGCGTATCAATCTCCTCGGCGTTGGCGTTCACCTGTACTGACTGGGTTGTGTCGCCCAAAGCCAGGTTGGCGTTTTTTCGCCGGTCTGTCCGGGGTCGAGAGTAATCCCTGCCGTCACGAACCGCCTGAAGCCGGGGGCCGTTACACTCAGTTCGTAATGACCGGGAGGCAGTTGCGAAACGGTGTAGCGTCCGGCGGCATCACTAACAGTCCTGCGAGCCTCGCCTGTAGCCTCGTTGCGAACCGTGACATCTGCGGCTGCGACAAAGTTACCGGACGGGTCGAGAACGCTTCCCGTGATATTTGCGGTGAAGACCTGGCTCCATGCAGTACCTGAGGCGAAAACAAGAATCAACCCAGAGATGAAACATCTATAGAGAGCACGACGCACCTCCACTGAAGCGTTGAGAAGTAATTACTTTCTTCCTTGGAGGCTAACCCCGCTACCTGACAACTAAAAGGGTTTCACGCGTTATTTCACGGTGAAACAGCCGTTAAAGGGCCAGTTACTGGGGACTGAGGGCCCAAGAAGGGCAAACGCTCACCAACGTTCCCATGGATCCAACGATTCGAGTCACCGAATCCAAATCGCTAAGGATCGTTAGGAGCGTTATAATCAATCCACTCGGATCACCTGGTTGCGTTGGTCCCTCAGAAACTGAACGCGTGTTAGCGAGCGCCGATTTAAAAAGGCGGCGCGCCCGGCAGGAACACCGATGCAAACCCTTTCTCAGCACGAGTTGTCAATCCAAGATGAGGATGAGCGAATCGAAATCATTCAACGAATTGTTTCGAGTTCACATTTCAGCCGGTCTCAGAGGCTCGTCGATTTCTTCACTTACATTTGTGACCGTACGCTGAACGGCCGAGCCGAGGAAATCTGCGAGCAACAAATTGGCA
The DNA here is from genome assembly GCA_963780555.1 of uncultured Actinomycetota bacterium. Taxonomy (GTDB): domain Bacteria; phylum Actinomycetota; class Actinomycetes; order Streptosporangiales; family Streptosporangiaceae; genus DASUBV01. Next base: position 5,360,898 of record CAWACD010000002.1, read on the forward strand.
TTCAGGTCTTTAAAAGGCCACCCGACTACAATCCTAACGACGACAGTATTGTCCGATCGCAGCCAGACTGCTACGACAAAAACTCGATGCCTATTTTGAGCAGGAAGGGCAAACGGAGAAGATTCGAGTACGAATTCCAAAGGGCCACTAGTTCCTTGTTCGAGCCGCTCGGAGCTCAAGGTTGCTGGCTTACCGAGTCCGGACATCGACGACGTTGGTGGCCAAACGGGACGGTTGCGGCCTCGATTATGGACCTGGGCGTCGTGGACTCTCGGCGTGATTGCAGTGGGATTTGTAGCTCATCGGGGCTGGCCGGCCCCAATGACGCGGGTGACACCACATATCTTTTGGGAAAGCTTTTTTTCAAGCGGTAATGAAGTACTGATTGTGCCGGCAGATAGTGCGTTAGCTCTGGTCGAAGACATCACGGAGCGCCGGATCGGGCTCACCGATTACCTAAACCACCGCTATCACTTCGAACTCGCAATGGTGCCGGGCTGGAACGTAAATACCTTGTCAGCCCTTGCGAGCAGGCAGTACACGAGCATGGCCGATTTGGAACTTGCTTCTCGGTTGGTTCGCCTGCCCGAAGCAGGCTCCCACCCAATACGGACCCGCTATGCCCGCAGTCTTCAAATCACGGAATTAAAAGAAGCAAGTGCCATTCTCATCGGGGGACCGCGAGCAAATCCCTGGGAGGATCTCTTTCAAGACAAGATGAATTTCTTCGTGGACTCGAATCCTTCGACCTCCGAGAACAGGGTCGGCAACAAAAGGCCGAGGCCGGGCGAACAACAGGTTTATCGAGAACCCAAAGGGGACTCGCCAGTTCGCGCCTACGGTATCGTGGCACTCCTGCCGGGCCTGCGAGCCACAACCCGAACGCTAGTGGTAGAAGGCACGAGTTCAACGGGAACTGAGTGCGCCGCAGATTTTCTGCTAGACGATACTGCGTTAGGCAATTTCATTACGGATATTTCAAAACGCGCCGATCTTCCCAACGATAGTGCCTTTCCTTTTTTCGAGGTGCTCCTGACAAAGCGTCGCGGTTGCGGGGTCCGCTCCTCAGCCCGAGATAGTTGCTTACCGAATCATCAAAAACTGATCACAGCGTCCAGTACCGTCGGTTCCAGCCGAGACTCCTGTTCTTATCCCGCAGTCCCGGAACTTTTCTCTCGTTTCTCCGTCTGACACTCCATGGCTGCCGTGTGTCGGCGCCTCACTCGACAATGGAAACAATCCTGAAAGACCTCAAGCACTCCCTGCGAATGTTCTCCCAAAATCCAGGCTTCACCATTGCCGCAGTGCTGGCTTTGGCGCTTGGCATCGGGGCAAACACAGCAATCTTCTCCGTGGTGAACGCGGTCTTGCTGAAGCCTCTTACGTATCCTGAGCCTGACCGTATTGTCCAATTCCTCTTAACGTCTCCCAATGGTTCCGGCCCCGGCGCTTCCGTCCCGAAGTTCGCTCTGTGGCGAGCGCGAACCGATGCGTTTCAGGATGTGTCCGCCTACGACTTCGCCGGTCCGGGCCTTAACTTGACAGGTGATACGTTTCCGGAACAGGTAAAAGGTATCCACGTGACGGTGGACTACTTCAAATTGTTCGGCGCACGAATTGAACGAGGCCGAGCATTCACCCAGCAAGAGGACAGCCCTCATGGGCCGCTCGTCGCCCTCATCAGCGATAGCCTTTGGCGCCACCGCTACGCGGCAGATCCAAACCTGGTTGGGCGTTCTATCGAGTTGGGCGGCGAGCCCTACACAGTCGTCGGTATCGTTGGTCCCGAGTTCCATTTCAACTCCGACCCCGATGTTTGGATCCCTTTTCAATTTGATTTGAACAGTAGCGATCAGGCGCATTACTTCATCGCCGCTGGGCGTCTGAAGCCAGGCGTGACTCTCGAAACGGCAAACGCTCAGTTGAAACTCGCAGTCAGTGAATTTCATCGACGCTTCCCCGGCCCCTTTATGGAACCCAAAGACGGTTTTTCCGTGCAGCCCTTGCGCGGACGACTCAATTGTGAGCGACGTACGTCAATCCCTATGGGTTGGCGGCGGCCGTCGGCTTTGTTCTTCTCATCGCCTGTGCCAATGTGGCTAACCTGCTGCTTGTACGCGCAAGCACCCGGAAACGGGAGATCGCTATCCGTGCCGCCGTTGGAGCGAGCCGAGGCCGCATTGCCCGCCAACTTCTTACAGAGAGCGTTCTGTTGTCGCTTGCCGGCGGGCTGTTGGGCCTTGGACTCGGCTTTGTTGCAGTACGCACACTGCTCGCGTTGAATCCCGGTAATATCCCGCGAATCGGTGAACAAGGCTCGGCTGTCACACTTGATCTAACGGTTCTTCTATTCACCATCAGCATCTCGGTGCTGACCGGACTACTGTTTGGCCTAATCCCCGCGCTCGAGGCCTCCCGTACCGATTTGACGGCAACTCTCAAGGAGGGTGGTGGACGCGGCGGCACTTCCTTCCGTCAGAACAAGGTGCGGTCGTGCTGGTGGTGAGCGAGATGTCCCTTGCTATCGTTCTCCTGATTGGAGCCGCCTTATTGATTCGCACTTTCATGGCTCTGCGCAGTGTTGATCCCGGCTTCAATCCGCACAACGTGCTCACGATGCAAATGTCTCTCACCGGGCCGCGCTTTGAAAAAACGGATGGCGTAGCTCAAATGGTACGCACGGCGATCCAGCGCATCGAAGCGATGCCTGGCGTATCTGCTGCTGCCATCACGGCGGCGTTGCCCTTAGAGGGCGGATTCGGCTTGCCGTTCAACATCGTCGGGCGGCCCACAACAAATGGGCCGTACACGGGTGGAGTCGGTTGGACCAGCGTATCGGCGCATTACTTTGAGGCGTTTCGTGTACCTCTATTGAAAGGCCGCTACTTCAATATCCGCGACGAATCTAACTCGGCTCCCGTGGTGATCATCAATAACGCCATGGCAAAGCAATATTGGCCGAAGAGCGACCCTTTGAATGATCAGCTTGTCATTGGTAAAGGGGTCGGTCCCGAATTCGCTGACCCACCGCGTCAGATTGTCGGTGTCGTGGGCGACACGCGAGACGGTGGACTAAACCGCAATCCGCAGCCCGCTGTGTACATACCGGTCCCTCAGGAGCCCGATGGCATTACTGCACTCAATGCACGAATCGGACCGATCCACTGGATCATCCGAACTCAAGGCTCGCCCCGCTCTGTCGGCACCGCCGCTGAAGCCGAGCTCCGGAAAGCCAGTGGAGGTCTTCCCGTAGCGAAGGTGCGAACTATGGATGAAGTGGTCGTTCGCTCTACCGCGCAACAAGATTTCAACATGCTGCTGCTCACAATATTCGGCTGCACAGCCCTGCTGCTGGCCTCCATCGGCATCTATGCGTTGATGGCCTACACGGTCCAGCAACGGACGCAGGAATTAGGAATCCGCATGGCGCTCGGCGCGCAATCGGCAGTCGTTCGCGGGCTTGTCGTCTGGCAAGGCATGCGACTTGCGCTTGCTGGCGTTCTCATCGGAACAGCGGCAGCATTCGGACTTACGCGCCTGATCGCCAATCTGCTCTATGGCGTGAAGTCCTGGGATCCGCTGGTGTTTTCGTTCGTACCGCTCATGCTCGCTTTCGTAGCCCTGATTGCGGTCTGGCTGCCGGCCCGGCGAGCCACTCGCATCGATCCGCTAGTGGCGCTTCGGTACGAATAGCGCTGAATGCGGCTGCATGCCTTGATTTGCTATCATGCCTGCGCATGCCAGACTATTCGATCGGCGTTGACTTGGGCGGCACAAATCTACGGGCAGCCGCCGTAGACAGCGCCGGGAATATTCTGGAAAAGGTCTCCAGTTCGACTCAGTACGCGGCCGGACGTGAAGCCATCATCGGCGACATCGTCACAGCAGTCGCCAAAGTGCGTAATCGCCTTGGGACAGACGGTCTTCTGGGCGTCGGCATCGGAATACCGGGCTTCATCAAAATCGAGAGCGGCGTCGTATTGGGTCGGCGAATATCCCGGCTTTCAGGGTTTTCCGGTTCGCGACGAAATTCAGCAGCGCCTGGGCACGCCATTATTCTGGAAAATGACGCCAACGCCGCCGCGCTAGGAGAAAAGTGGATGGGTGCAGGTCGCAATGTCAAGGAACTCGTGCTCCTGACCCTCGGAACCGGCATCGGCGGCGGAATTATCGATGGCGGATCTTCCACGGGGCTAATGGAATGGCGGGCGAGTTCGGTCACATGACGGTAATTCCGGAAGGCAATCCGTGTGGCTGCGGAAATCGTGGCTGCCTCGAAAAGCATGCCTCCGCCAGTGCCATCGCCGCCATGGCGAGCATGATGCACTTCGGGCACGACATGACCTCCGAGCAGGTCTACGAGATGGCGCTCCGGCGGAAACGAGCGAGCGAAGATGTATTTGAATCTATGGGCCGCGCTACTCGGAATCGCCATCGCAAATTTCATTCATATTTTCAATTTTCCGCTTTACCTGATCAGCGGCGGCCCGCTTCCTGCCTGGGATTTTTTCGCGCCCGCCATGCTCGCTGAAGTGACTAGCCGGTCGTTACGTTTTCAGCCGCACCGCGACGCGGATTGAGAAGGCGCTGCTCGGCGGTGAAGCCGGTCTCTACGGCGCTGCTTACCTGCCCTTCCAGCGGGAAACGGCCGTTGGAGCTGTGGCCACTTATGGCGGAACTACTGATCATGTATTGGCTAGGACTTGACGTAGGCACCGGCGGATCCCGCGCCCTCCTGGTCGATGCCGCTGGACGTCCTGTTATTCGATTTGTAGCGCCGCACGAAGAAATGCGCATGCTGCGGCCGCTATGGGCCGAACAGATCGCCCGATGACTGGTGGCGAGCGGGCCAAATCGCGATTCAGGGCGTACTCCGCGAAGCCGCGAATACGATGGCAGCTCGGTGAAGGGGTGGGGCTCTCCGGTCAGATGCACGGGCTGGTGCTGCTCGATGAACGCCGCAAAGTCATCCGGCCGGCGCTCATCTGGTGCGACCAGCGCAGCCAGACCGCAAGTAGACTTCATCAATTCCAAGCTCGGGCTCGGGTCCGTGCTCCGGTACACCGCGAATCCTGTCCTTACCGGCTTCACCTTGCCGAAACTGCTTTGGGTACGCGATCACGAGCCGGAAAAGTTCGCCGCCGTCCGCACCGTACTTCTGCCGAAAGATTATCTGCGTTTCAAACTCAGCGGCGAATTTCGCCAGCGACGTCTCCGACGCGAGCGGTACCGCGCTGTTCGACGTTGCGAACCGGCAGTGGTCGGAAGGGATGGCTAAGCGGCTGGGGTTGGAGCGATCGATCCTGCCACCAGTGTGCATGAATCGAGCACTATCACGGGCACACATACATCCGCTGCCGCGGCAACAGGCCTTGACGCCGGCACGCCTGTAGTTGCCGGCGCCGGCGATCAGGCTGCCAGCGCCGTCGGCAACGGAATCGTCAGCCCGGCGCCGTGTCATGCACCATCGGGACTTCGGGAGTCGTCTTCGCCTATCTGGAAAAGCCGGCTTATGATCCTGCCGGCCGCGTGCACACGTTTTGTCATGCCGTGCGCGGGACTTGGCATGTGATGGGAGTGACGCAGGGCGCGGGCCTGAGCCTCCAATGGTTCCGAAACCATGTCGCTTCCGATTCCGCCTACGACGATCTGACCGCCGAAGCCACGCTCTCGCCCGCGGGCGCGCATGGCTTTTTGGCTTCCTTATTTGATGGGCGAGCGAACACCGCATTTGGATGCGAGTGCGCGTGCGGCATGGGTCGGCCTCACGGCCAAGCACCAGCGCGCCGACCTGGTGCGTGCCATCCTCGAAGGCGTCTGTTTCAGCCAGAAGGATGGTCTCGAGATCATCACGGCTCGGCGCGCCGTGATCTCGTGCGCCTCTCCGGTGGCGGCGCCAAGAGCCCGTTCTGGCATCAGTTGTTCGCTGACATATTTGGCGTCGCAGTGACGCTCGAAACGCAGGAAGGCTCGGCTTACGGAGCGGCATTGCTGGCAATGGTCGGCACCGGTGAATGCAGTCGAGCTGGTGAGATTTGCCGGCGCGTGAACCGGGAAGAGAAGAACGCGAGCCGATACCACAAGCCGCAATATTACAAGCGTCGCTATCAAGTTTTTCGCTCGCTCTATCCGGCATTCAAGAGATCCGCGACATCGACGGGCTCGATGGTTGAACAGGCTCCCTCGTATTGCGAGGTCGCTTTACCTGTTCCAGTCGACAGGCGTTTACTTATGAACTGCCGTTGACCTGCGGCCTCGCTGCTCGCCGGAAGTCGTATCCACGTGCCATTCGGGCCCGGTTGCTCACGGCGTCGTATTGCGGCTCGCATGACCATTCGCCAGATGCCGCGCAGGGCCATAGCGAAGCTGCGCGACGAGGAGCCGGTACTTAGCGACGAGATGTTTCGACTCGGCAGATGGATCGCCGAATACTATCACGCTCCCATCGGCGAAGTCCTCAAAGGAATGCTTCCCTTAAGTGGCGAGATCCGGCGCAAAAAGCGCTACTCGTCGACCGACGCTGGCGTGCAGGCGGCGAGATCTGGCGAAAGCGGCGATAGCGATCCCGCTATCTCACGACTGCTCGCACTCGCGGACGGGCCGCTTGCCAGCAATCTTTGAAACGAAGATAAGGCGCGATAAAAGCTCTGGACGCGCTGACAGACGTGGATGGGCGAAGAAAGCCGAAAGTTGAAGAGAGGGATCCGATGCGTGCAGCAGTCGGAAAAGCTCCAGGCCGAATTTGTGCGCCGCGCGGATGCGAGTGAAGCTTCCCAAACCCGAACGCGAGTTGCTCGCATTTCTCGAACTGCACCCCGGCCAGCACAACCTGGCTGAACTCAGCGACGAAATACGGCACGCCAGACAAGCGGCCCGCGCACTGGCGCGACTGAGCTTGGTCCGACTCGAACCGGAAAAACTGCGGCCCTCGAATTGCGGCGGCGAAGCACCAGCCTTGAATGGTTCACAGCAGACGTCAGTGGAGCATCGCCTCCACTCTCGAGAAGGGTTCTGCGTGTTTCTTCTCGAAGGCGTAACCGGTTCGGGAAAGACGGAAGTTTACATGCGCGCCATAGAAGAAGCTCTGGCCCTCGGCCAGAACACACTGTTCATGGTTCCGGAGATCGCTTTGACACCCGCGGTGGCCGGCCAGTTTTTTCATCGATTCGGAGATCAGGTCGCTATGCTGCATTCCGCCTTCAATGAACGGAAAGAGCGGGTCAATGGCGTCGGATTCCAGACGGGCAAGCGCGAGTCATCGTGGGAACACGATCCGGTGTTTCGCTCCCATTCAAAATCTGGGCTTGATGATCGTCGATGAGGAACACGATGGCAGTTATAAGCAACAGGAAACGCCCCGTTATCATGGCCGCGATGTTGCGATCGTTCGCGCCCACAAAGCTAAAGCAACGAGTGCTGGGTTCTGCCACCCCGAGATAGAAACGCGCTTCAACGCGGAACAAGACAAGTACACGCGCCTTCACATGCCCGAGCGTGTCGCCCGCCGGCCATGCCCAAAGTAAAAGTCGTCGACATGCGCAACGAGTTTCTAGAGACCAAGGCAAGCGATATTCTCCCGCAAATTGCTGGAATCCATATGCGGCTGGCTGGGGAAAAACGAACAGGTAATGCTGCTCCTGAATCGTCGCGGGTTTTCGAGCTTCATGGTTTGCCGCGCCTGCGGCGAACGGTTGAACTGCGTCAATTGTTCGGTCAGCATGACCCTCCATAAGCGCGACCGTCGTATGCTCTGTCACTATTGCGGTATGCAGCGAAAGATCCCGGCTAAGTGCCCGAGTGCGAAGCGATCATATTCAATTTCTGGGTGCGGGTTCCGAACGGGTAGAAAACGAGCTGCACGATTATTTCCCGGCGCCCGCATCGCGCGGCTCGATCGCGATAGCGTCCGATAAAGGGATCTTCGAAACGATACTTGCACGCATTTCGCAATGGCGACATCGATATTTTCGTCGGCACCCAAATGATCGCCAAGGGTCACGATATACCGAACGTAACATTGGTCGGCGTCGTACTCGCCGATATGGCCTCGCCATGCCCGATTTTCGCGCCGCGGAGCGAAGTTTTCAACTCCTCACACAAGCCGCCGGCCGTGCCGGTCGCGGCGATACTCCCGGTACAAGTCGTCATTCAAACATTGAATCCTGATCACTACGCCATTCCGTTTGCCGCCGAGCAGGATTACGAGGGCTTCTATGAAAAGGGACTCGAATTTCGCAAATGGCTGCGCTACCCGCCTTTCGCGGTCATTGCCAATGTCATGGTGCGTTCGGAAAAGCAGGAAGACGCGTTACGGTTCAGCACCGAACTCGAACGAATGCTGAAACCGGCTCCTGAAGGGGTTAAGGTGCTTGGCCCGGCTGAGGCGCCTGTTGCAAAGTTGAAAGCTGAATATCGCTACCAGCTATTGCTCAAGGCATCGAAGCGTACCGTGCTGGGCGCTTTGTTGAAACAGCTTCGCGAATACGCTTTACGTAACGACTGGCCGGCCACAACACTGGTCATCGACGTCGACCCCCTTAGTCTGATGTAGTGCGTAAATCCCACGGTCGATAACATAGAATTAGGCCATCACCCTCATCTATGCCGCAAAATTCCTCGTCTGAAACGAATCATAGTCGCCGAACGTTTATTGGTTCAGCCCTTGCTACAGCCACTGCCGCGTCCTATGGCCGCATCCTTGGCGCAAATGAGCGCATTCGCATCGGAGCCATCGGTACGGGGGAGCGCTGCCGTCATTGCTGAGGAACCTTAACCGGCTCGGCGGAAATGAAATCGTCGCGGTCTGCGATGTCTACGAACCCCACAGGCTGGCCGCAAAGTCAAAATATGGGCCGAACGCAACAGATTGCGTGCATTTTGAGGACATCCTCGACCGCAAGGACATTGATGCGGTATTCGTTGGCACCCCTGATCACTGGCACGTTCCCATTGCGGTCGCCGCTGTCGCCTCCGGTAAGGACGTGTACTGCGAAAAGCCGGTGACACATCGGATGGAAGAAGGCGAAACGCTCATCACGGCGGTGCGTGAATCGAAACGCATTGTGCAGACCGGGACCCAGCAGCGAAGCTGGAAGCATTACATCGAGGCCAAAGAGCTCGTGGCCTCTGGACGGCTCCGGGCAAGTCACTCTCATCCGCACCTATTGGTTCCAGAATCACGTGAAGAATCAGCAGGCCGGGCCGGAAATTGATGTCGCGAAGCTCGATTGGAAACGATTTCTCGGCTCTGTGCCCGAACGGCCGTTCGACCGCGATCAGTATTCGCACTGGCGCTGGTATTGGGACTTCGGCGGCGGCGCGATGACCGATCTGTTCGTCCATTGGGTCGACGTTGCCCAATGGTACATGAATCAGGACATGCCCACGCGAGCGACAGCTACTGGCGAGACCGTCATCCTGAAACAGCGCCAAACACCCGACACCATGAGTGCGGCTCTAGCCTATCCCGGTACAGTTGTCGAATTCGATAGTGCCCTGCTCGGATACATCGAGGGCGGCGGATTGATGTTCCGGGGCACAAACGCTGCCATGCGCTTGCACCGCAGCGGATTCTGGGTTTACGACGAACTGCCGTCCTATACCGAATCGTATGAGCCGAAGAACGTCGCGATGCAGGCGACATCAGATCACGACGGCACCATCGATCACATCCAGAACTTCCTCGATTGCGTTAAATCGCGGAAAGAACCAAATGCGCCGGTGGAAATTGGCGTAGCCGCAGCTCGCGCCGGCCACATCGCAAATTTCGCGCTGCGAGGAAGCGGCATTTGGAATCCGGCCATCACGAATTTGGCCACATAGTCGCTGAGCCATCTGCCGCTGGCAAATCATTTTCGGGCCGTCTCGGGCAGCGCGAATGCCACATACGCGCCTGGTATCGGAGCTTTCCACATCGGATGCCCAGGTACGTTGTGGGTGTAGGTTGTCGCTCGGGCAGCGGCGCAAAAGACGACAAACTCCCGGCCATTGACTTCGAACACCGCCGGAATACCCTCAACAGCGGCGTCGAGTTGGGCTTCCCAAGACCTTGCCCGTATCGAATCGAGCGCGCGGATATCGCGGTCGCGCGTGCCCGTAAAAATCAGGCCGCCCGCCGTCACCACGGGCCCACTTTCGGGAAGTGCGAGCCTGTATTCGTAATTCCCTTCTCGGCCAGTTCCGGCACTTCTCCCAGCGGAATCTGCCATTTGATCGTTCCCGTGTTCAGATCGTAGGCGGTGAAAGTCGTCCATGGCGGCTTGATCGCCGACAAGCCGCTGTTGGTCACCATGAAGCCGAATCCGCTCTTGTATCGCGTGGTCGTCCGGATCCCGCTGTGACCGGATCTATCGGGCGACAGCTTCAGCATCGCGGGAAAGTCCTTCGAGACCACTAGAACATGGTCCCGTGCTCGGGATCGATTGCCGTGCCGCTGAAGTTCGCCCCGCCGTTGTTGCCGGGCATCTCGATCGTGTTCGCGCAGGCCTGGCGGCGTGAAGAGCCCTTCGTTCCGCGCGCCTGCGATGTCATCGCGAAAGCGGCCCGCTTCCGTCGGATCGTCGAATATACGGGCTCAGATCCTTCAGCCGTAAACGACTGGCGCGCGAACGGCGGAGGCGCGGTCGGGAACGGCTGCGTCGGCCAGGCCTGTTCACCGGGCATATCGGATTTCGGGTACTGGCCGCTCTTCGATCGGCCAGAGCGGCTCGCCGGTCACGCGATTGAACACATAGAGGAAGCCGGTCTTGCCGGCCTCGCGCGACCACATCGACCATCTGGCCGTTGTGCCGTACGGTCAGCAGCTTCGGCGCGTGTCGGGTTGTCGTAATCCCAGATATCGTGATGCACCATCTGGAAGTGCCAGAGCCGTTTGCCGGTCCGCGCATCCAGCGCGAGCAGGCAATCGCCAAACAGATTCGCGCCCTTGCGGTCGGCGCCGTAGAAGTTGTATTTCGGGCTCGCGGTCGGAACGTAGACGAATGCCTCGCTGCTTATCGATCGACATTTCCGACCACGCATTCGCGCCGCCAACGGTTTTCCAGGCGTCCTTTTGGGCCACGTGTCATAGCCGAACTCGCCTTCATGCGGAATGGTGTGAAATGTCCAGACCAGCTTCCGGTGCGCACATCGAAGGCGCGGATATCGCCGGGCGCCGAATCGTATTCCTGATTGGTCGCCGAGCCGACGATGATCAGATCTTCGAACACGCGGCCCGGCGTCATAGGACTGCACGAGACGTAGAGTGGAAGGATCCCGCCCAAGGCCCTCGCGCAGATCGACGCTGCCATCCTTCGCCGAAGCTGCGGATCGATTCTCCTGTCGTCGCATCAAGCGCCTGGAGATGATTGTCTAGCGCAAACAGCAGCCGTTTGACCTTCTTGTCCGCGCTCTCCCAATAATTCAGTCCTCGATCGGTAAGGAGCAAATTTTTCGGACCGGTCGGATGAATCCAAAGCTCTTTCCCGGTTGCCGCATTCAGCGCGATGATCGACCGGTTATGGCCAAGAACATACAAGGTGCCATCGATCGCGAGCGGGTTGAATGAGTATTTGTTGCCATCGCCCGTGGGATATTTCCAGGCGATCTGAAGCTGCTTCACGTTCGATCGATCGATCTGCGTGAGTGAAGAGTACTGCGCAGAATCCGGCGCTCCCCCATAGTCGCGCCATACCGAATGGTTGGGCGCGCCAAAAGCGGCAATAGCAGCGGCAGTGAAGGAGAGAAGAAGCTTGGCCAATTCCTAACTTATTTAGCCCGCCGCCTTGTCCAATACGATAGGGGCAAAGCGGCCAAAAGAAGCACCTCGGGATCAACAGGTAGCCTGTAACGCGGCGACGCGAGTGTCACATATGAAATCAGCGGAAACAGTAACGGGAACGCAATTAAAGGCACAGTGTAAGGATGCCTGACCGCAACCAGGACAACGATTCCACAGAGCGCCCCCAGAGCGGCGAGAAGATTCGCCACAAGAATCGAACGAAAATAAAAACTTTGCTGGTGTACGAGGTCGCCTATCGGATGCTCGGTCCCGCCGCTCCACGTCGCTACAAACCGGTGACATGTCAACTCCGCAAACCGCTTCGGATTCGAAATAATGAATGACAGAGCCTCCTCCCGTTTACTGCGCATATACGCCGTTTCACCTTCGTCCGCGAAACGCTGTCGTTCCGTGGCATTCGACAAAGGATGAAGGCTGCCAGGCCAGACGCGTCCCGACTGGTCGTTGTTTCCCATCCAAAGCTGTAGGCCCATCACAGACCGAAGCGGCACCAGCGTGTGGAAGACTTCGAAATTTCGGATAGTCCACGGCAGGCAAACCGCAACCGCCACAAGCAGCATCAACAGTACATGAAGCACCGTCTCTTTCAAGCGTTCACGGCCGTACCAAATCATCCACGCGCCGAGCACCGGCAAGCTGGAACCGAGAGTGGGTGTCGTCATCAGGGCAACACCCCAGAGGGCGCCGTACAAGAGCCAGTCCTTTCGCTTCCGCGAAGACGCAGTACGGAGACTGCAAAGCACGATTAGAACTGACAACAACGCGCCGAGAGACGCATCCCACATCTCGCGCGTAGCCATTATTACGGCATTAGGAAATATCGCCCAGAACCATGCACATGCCGCTCCTAATTCCCGTCCACGAACAGTCTTCCCGATCGAATACAGCGCTATACACACGGCCGCAGAGCAGATGATGTTAAATCCTGCCGCTGCTATGAAAGCGCGAAATGTGTACGCGCCGAAGATTTTAAAGATGAGGCTGAGTATCCAGGGATAGACGGGGGTCATCCACGCCGTCGGCCCGGTGGCCATGCGGAATGGGTCGCTAAACCCACGATGGTTCAGAAGTGCGAAGGCTATGTTACCGGGTTCGTATAAAAACGAAAGCGCGCCAACCGCCTGTTCCGGTTTGCCTTGGATGTAATGCCACAGGAACTCCACGCGAATGCACAATGCCGCAAGGACTATTGCCGGCAAACTACATAACCGCAGGCTAAGACGGTGACGTATCGATCGGGGCAAACTCAATCGACTAGCATAACTATGCCTCTGCCGGCACTCCCGCCCCGATGTTTGCCGACGCCGGAGCGGAGACCGGTTCGTGAGCGCCCTCCGCTGTCAGGCTGAGTGAACGCAGAGGCAAAATGCAAAGAGACGTCAGTGATACCCAAACGCCGAGAATCAGAAGTGCTGTCGACCACGACAGATGTTCACTTCGAAATAGAAACGCATAGGCCGTTGCCGCCAGATTTCCTCCAGCGCCAACAATACCGGCAACAGCTCCCAAACCTTCCTTCTTAACGAACGGGACTATCGCATAGGTTGCGCCGTTTGACATCTTTACGAACAGACCCGTTGTTAATAACAAGGCGACAGCAATCGGTAAGACAGTGATGTGCGAGAACGACGCTAATGCTACGCCCTCCAGCAATATTGTCGAGCCAAGCAAGAACACGCGTCCGCTCATTCCGAAGCGCCGTGCCAAACGATCACTTGTGAACCCTCCCAGCGCTCGCGCAAAGATATTCATCATGCCGAAGGAGCCCGCTATGATGCCGGCCGTTTGAAGCGTCAAATGAAACGAATCGCGGAAATAGAGCGCTGCAATGTTGTTGATCGTCAATTCATTCCCAAGCAGGCCCCGTACAAAACCGCAAGCGACCACACACTTTTATCTTTCAGCGCTTTAAATGCCGCCAGTTCCTGCAGTGCCCGCAGCCGCTTTCGCGCCCTGATGTTGGAATCACCGGAGGGGGTGTCTTGAATGAAATAAAGCACCCCCGCCACGATCATCGCCACCCCGACAACAGCCATGGAAAGGCGCCAACTCGAGAACGAGCTGAATCGTCGACAAACGCGGCGAACAGCAGAGGCACTAAATATCCGAATCCGCCCCGCCGCCGAGATTTCCCCATCCAGCACTGAGCGCGTTCGCAGTTCCCACAACCTCGGGAGCGAACATCACGGACGTGTGATATTGAGTGACCACAAATTGACCAATCTATCGCTCCAATCGCCAGTCGAAACAAGAGGAAAGTGTCGTAGTTGTGTGAAAGACCGATAAGCATAACCGGGATCGCGCCGAACAGAAGCAATCCCGTATACGTTCGCCTTGGGCCGCAGCCGGTCGCACAGCCATCCAGCAAGGATTCGCGCAACCACCGTAATGGCCACGCTCGCCATAATTGTGTTCCCGACCTGGCCCTTCGTCAGATGCAGTTCGTCTCTGACAATCGACATCAGTGGCGCAACACCGAACCAACCGAAAAAACAAGGAAAAATGCTGCCCAGCTCATGTGGAAACAGCGCATGGGCACTGAACGGAAATCGAGCAGAAATGTACAGTGGGTGCTTTGTTCATGGAGTCTTCTTCGTCCCGCTAGAGCGTCGGCTAGGCGGCCTGAGCCTTGAAGGCGTTTTGATCGACGGCCATCATAATCAAGCCGTTTTCAACCTTCACGTCGAAACGACGGACTCCGATGTTGCCGTCGGCGCAGCCCTTGGTAACTTCTCCGGTTTCGATATAGACACGCCAGCTGTGAAGAGGACACGTAACCGTTGTGCCGCCGATGATGCCGTCCGCCTGAGGTCCGCCTTTGTGAGGGCAGCGATATTCTATCGCGACAAACCGATCACCAAGGTTGAACAAGGCGACAGAAAGGGGCCCTGAGTTCTACCGTCCGACCTTCATTAGCAGGGATATTCTCGGGGGTTTGTGACTTGAATCCAGTTCATGCGAATACGGTCTCCCATAGGTTGAATCGTTACGAATCTGCGATGTGAGCGGTTTGCGGCGCTCCAACCAAGCGTCGTACGAATGATCCTTTGACTTCTGCAGCCTGCCGAGCAGGGGCTCGCCTTACTTCAGCGGCTGCGTACACTGTTTCCTTGCGAACCTTCTCGATGCCTACACGCTCAACGAAGTCGTAAGTTCGTTCCAGGTAATTGGCGTGCTCGCGGTAGTACTGAAAGAACGTCATCGCAGCATCCAACGCCTCTTCCGTGGTTTCGACCGTCACCAGCAGATCGGCCTTACGCACGCTCTTGCCGGCGGCTCCGCCCACTACGACTTGCCAGCTGCCTTCCTGCCCAACAAGACCGATGTCCTTAATCCTCGTTTCCGCACAGTTACGCAGACAGCCCACAACGCCCATCTTCACCTTGTGAGGAGTAAACAGGTTCTCCAGGCGCTTCTCAAGATCGATACCGGCACTGATGGAGTCCTGCGTGCCGAAGCGGCAGAACGTACTTCCGACGCACGTCTTTACCGATTCGGACGCCCTTGGTGTAGGCTTGACCGGATGGCATGCCGAGGTCTTCCCAGATGGCAGGCAGGTCTGCTTTTTTAACGCCCAACAAATCGATGCGCTGGCTTCCCGTAACCTTTACCATCGGCACGCTGTACTTTTCAGCCACGTTGGCAATGCGCCGGAATTCGCCGGGAGTTGTCACCCCCCCCGCGCATGCGAGGAACCACACTGAACGTACCGTCTTTCTGGATGTTGGCGTGTACTCGGTCATTAATAAAGCGAAGCTGAGTGATCCTCTTTGTGGCCGCCGCAAGAGGCAATATCCACCAGCCAGCTCAGGGCCGGTTTGCACACCTCGCATCCTCGCCCGTTTCCGTAGATATCCAGTACTTCCTGAACCGACTTCAACCGCTGACTTCGGATAATTTCGCGCAATTGATCTTGCGTGAAAGGTACACAGGAACACAGCAATCGCGGACCCTCTTCGCTGAAGTCCGGGCAAACAGCTTGCAGTATGCCGCTACACGTCCCGGCACACGTTCCGCAACTCGACGATGATGGGCTTCTCTTTCAGCTCCGCCATCGTCGAGATGCCGTGTTTGTGAATCGCCTCGACAATCGAGCCTTTCGTCACGCCCATGCATCCGCACACCGTTTCCCCGTCCGCAATAGCAGCGACATCTACTCCTGCGTCAGCGGCCGAAGGCGGGAACAGCAAGTGTCGGCGTTGTCCGCTCAAGTCTTCGCCCGACCGCAGCCAGTTCTTGTAGCGAATCTCGTCCGACGTGTCGCCCACGAGTATGACGCCGCGGAGCCGGTTGTCCTTGAGTAATACTTTTTTGTAGATGCCAAGCGTCATGTCCTCGTACTTCACTGTTTCGACGCCCGGTTCTCCTTCGTCAAACGCGCCTGCCGAAAACACATCGACACCTGCGATCTTGAGCCGAGTCGCGAGCGTCGCACCCTCGAACGGCGAAGTTTCTCTTCCGGTAATCCGCGCGGCCAGCACCTGCGCCTGCTCGTAAAGAGGACAACCAAACCGAAGGTCACGCCTCGGTGTTCGGTGCATTCGCCAACTGCATATATACGCGGATCTGAGGTCTGTAGATAGTCTGTGACAACGACTCCCTGACCCACCTCCAACCCTGCAGCTTTGGCTAGCTGCATGTTGGATGATGCCCGCCGCAATTACGACAAGGTCGGCTTCGATCTCTGAACCGTCGGTGAACTGAACCCCCTGAACATGTTCGTTTCCCACGATCGCGTGCGTCTGCTGGTTGAGCATCACGCGCAGGCCGAGTTGCTCCATCGCTCGCTGCAAAAACACGCCGCCGGTTGCGTCCAGTTGCCGGCTGATCAGGTTGCTGGACCGGTGCACAACCGTCACGTCGCAGCCCCGAACCTGTAATCCTCGAGCGGCTTCAAGCCCTAGCAGGCCGCCGCCTATCACAACTGTTTTCAGGCCCATGCCGCGCGCTCAATCAACATACGCGTATCGTCAAGCGTGCGAAACACGCACACGCCTTCTTTGTCTCTACCCTGAATGGCAGGAAGGGCAGGTTTACTGCCGGTAGCAAGAATCAGGTAATCGTAGCTGGTAACCGAACCGTCATTGCCGTATACATCCCGCATCTCTCGATCAATTTTCTGCACGCGAATACCAAGCCGCAGACCGATGCCATGCTTTTGATACCAGGCGACGTCGTTAAGAATGATTTCATCCGCCTCCTTCTCACCCGCCAGCACAGACGACAGCAGAATACGGTTGTAGTTGACGTGGGTTTCATCTCCGAATACAGTAATTTCGAAGTCGTGATCGTGCTTCAAAATCTGTTCTACGCAGGCAATGCCCGCCATGCCGTTGCCAACTACTACCAGTTGCTTCATTCAGTAGCTCCTGTGCGCTCCACCCGTACGGCGCACTGTTTATAGTTCGGTTCCCTTGATAAAGAATCGAAAGCCGATTGCGTTACTTCGTTTGCGTTGGTCTCTGCAAAGTGAAATGGCATGAATATTTGTCCGGGAGCGACAATTTCGGTAAGTCGTAACTCAATGCCCTTCACTCGGCCGCGGCGGCTAATGACATCCACTCGTTCGTGTGATCGCAGGGCCAAACGCTTCGCATCGCGCGGATTCATCTCGAGCCACGCCCGAGGCGAGAGGTTTTCAAGTACTGCAACCTCAGCAGTCTTAGTGCGCGTATGCCAATGTTCAACAGTTCGCCCTGTGTTGAACACAAACGGGTATTCTTCGTTAGGCTGCTCCGGAAACGGCTGCCATCCCGCACAGATGAACTTCGCGGCCATCGTCCGTTTGAAAAGTGCCATCTCCATAGAGGCGAGTCGTGAAAGGAGCGGTGTCGCCGCGGTATGGCCACTGGACACTGTGATACTCATCCAGCAATTCGTATGAAATCCCGGAGTAATCACACAGCCTCCCCTCAGATACCCGACGCCATTCGTTGAACGCGTCCTCCGGCTTTTGCCAGCCCGCAAACAATATCTTTCGGCATCCGGCCACTTCAGCAACCGCTAGAAAAATGTCAAAGTCGGACCGTGCTTCTCCCGGCGGATCTACCGCTTTGTTAACTTTTCCGACCCTGCGCTCCGAGTTTGTGAATGTGCCTTCCTTTTCGCCCCAGATCGCCGCCGGCAGCATCACATGTGCCAATTCCGTCGTCGGCGTCGGGTGAAATCCGTCCTGCACCACCAACATGTCCAGGCGCGCGAGTGCCTCGCGAAGAACATCCTGGTTCGGAAACGAAACCAGCGGGTTGGTGGCGATGATCCAAAGCGCGCGAATCCGCCGCGCAAGGATCGCCTCAATAATGTCGGGATAGGCCAAGCCCCGTTGTGTGGGAATGCGGTCAGCGGAAACGTTCCATAACCCAGCTACTTCCTTGCGATCGGCCGCTGTATTGAACTTGCGATATCCAGGGATCGATGACGTGAAACTGGCTTCTCTCGATCCCATCGCATTGCACTGCTCGGTGATCGAGAATGGCGATGCACCCGCTCGGCCAATTTGTCCCGTAAGCAGTGCCAGGTTGCAGATTGCACTTACCGTGTCCGAGCCCTGCGTCGAATGATTGACGCCCATGGTCCAGCCAATAAACCCGGCTTTCGCTCGACCATACAAACGCGCTACATTCTCCACTTGATCTGGCCGGAGCCCGGTTATCTCTGCTGTACGCTCGGGTGTGTAGTTGGCTACCAGCGCTGCATATTCTTCGAAGCCGCTCGTGTGATTGTTGACGTACTCCTGCTGAACAAGGCCATCGTGAATCAGTACGTGCCCAATTCCGTTTAACAGTGCCAGATCCGTCCGCGGCTTCAGCGGCAGGAAGACGTCTGCCATCATCGCGGCTTCGACACACGGGGATCGACAACAACTAGCTTCTTGTTGCGATTCGCCTCCAGAAACCGGCAAAGAATCGGGTGATTGTCGGCAATATTCGCTCCGACCAGGATGACGACATCGGCCACCGCCAGATCCTCATAAGTACCTGGAGGTCCATCGCTGCCGAAGCTCTGCTTGTAACCCGATACCGCGCTTGCCATGCAAAGCGTGGTGTTCCCGTCGTAATTTGAAGTCCCGAACCCGAGTTGAACGAGCTTGCCGAGCGTATATAACTCTTCCGTGACAAGCTGGCCGGTGCTTAAGACGGCGAGGGCATCGCTTCCATAGCGAAGCTGCGCTTCCGAAACCCGCCCACCACATCATGTAGCGGCCCCGTCCCACGTAGTACGCACGAGTTTGCCGTCGCGCCCACAGTGGAAACTTCGCCCTTGTCCTCGCGTTCAGCGTGTGATGTTCAGCAAGGCCCTTAGGGCAAAGTTTGCCGGCACTCACCGGATGGGACGTGATGCCGCGCACCCCGGTGGCCCGATTTCCCTTTACCCCAATCTCCATTCCCAGCCAACACTGCAATAGCCGCAGGTTGTTGGTACCCACCGCTCCGGAATGCGCTTCTTCGTGGTGAAGCCCGTAAGCGTGTCCCGGTCGTAGCTGTAACTGCCGCCAAGGTTGTCAATCCCGATACGCCGCTTCCAATTCATGCGGCGGACCTCTGTTCGCTGATGAAGCCGGTCGCCATGTTCTTCGGCGTAACGGTGGTAAAGAACAGCCAGCGTCCCGTCATCTCTGCGGCAAGGACAGCGACCAGCGCCGCGCTCATTGCAACCGCGTCGCTTCTCAGGAACGGCAGAACGGTTCACCCACCGTCAACAGCAACAATCGAATGAGGAACGTTCCGGCGCATCCGGTACGCAAGCAAATCGGCCGAAGCCCTCTTTTCCGAGCCCTCTGCCCCGGCTGCAGCATCAGGAATTTCGCTATCTGCGCCAGCAGTTGTGTGAGCGCTCCGGCTGCTGCGACAAGCACAAACAATGAGCGGTGTATGCCCGCGGCGCCTACCAGCAGTGGCCCTAACACTAAACCCGTGGACATGAAATCGGCTATCGTTAACGGTGTGTTCCATGCCGGCCGCGCCGGAACCATATAGAGCCGAGCGGAGCAATAGACGCCGGCGA
This sequence comes from uncultured Actinomycetota bacterium, assembly GCA_963780555.1. Taxonomy (GTDB): domain Bacteria; phylum Actinomycetota; class Actinomycetes; order Streptosporangiales; family Streptosporangiaceae; genus DASUBV01. Next base: position 5,380,681 of record CAWACD010000002.1, read on the forward strand.
GCCCTGCGAGTACCGCCGCCGCACCCACCGCACTCGCATACCGGCTGCCGGTAACCTGCAACAGTCCGAAGCCCGCCGCGATTGTGGCGAACACACCCAGCATCAGCACTTCGCGGCTTAACCATGACCGCTTCCATCCGCGGATGGCCCTATAGGCGTGCACCGGCCGGCCGAGGTGTAAGGTCGACGCCATCAGCGAGACTGACGCCACGCCCAATGTCAATGCCACGGCCATGACGTTCACACGGGAGTGAGTGAGTGCCTGGCACCATAAAGAGGCAACCGCGCCAACCGACATTTGTGTCAGAGTCAGCATGAACACCAAAGGCCAGTGCGGGTGCTGTAGCCCCAGCGCCGGCGGTCCACGCGCTCGATATCCGGCGGCAAATTCGCTGGTACCGTCACGCGCGTTGTCGAAAGGCTACTATAGAAGAAGGCAAACCCGGTGCGTCCGCCAGTTGGTGGTTCGCTCGCCGCTCGGCCATGTTGACGATTTCAATCTCAATCGCGCCCTGAGGACAGGCGTCGACACACGCCGGAGCGTCACCGTCACTCAGGCGGTTATGACAGAGATCGCACTTGCCGACCACTCCGCGCTCTTCGTTGTACTGAGGCACGCATACGAACAGTTCCACGTACAGTACTGACATCCGATACACGTATCAGCGTTATGAACAACCACACCCGTCACCGGATCCTTGTGATACGCCTCGACAGGACAACCAATCAAACAGGACGGTTCAAGGCAATGGTTACAGCCGAGTGAAAGATACCAGCGCTTGGTATCGGGAAAGTAACCACCTTCAATTTCACCAACCCTGCGCCAGTGCAAGTCGCCCGGGTTGCCGTTTTGCTCATTGCAGGCAACGACACAACACTTGAAGCCCACACTTCGTCATGTCGAAATGGAAGCGGTACTGCTCTCCCTCGCCAGGTTTTCGTGATGGAATCAGCTGCTGGCGTGAGCGCAATTGAACAAGAGCCTCGCCGGCTTGAGAAGCCCTCAGGCCTTTCGTTAACGAATAAACGTCGCCGTTTTCTGTCGCGCGCTCAAGCAGCGGCAGCATGCTTACGCGTATACCTCTTGCATGCGGCTTTCTTCCGCGCTGACTATCGAAGAGCGGAGCCTCACGGTTTCACCAATCACGAAGATGGCCGGGGCTTCAACTGCGGGGCCTCGTCCACTTGCCACCTGGGCTAGAGTGGTCTCTGCAATCTCCTGTTGCGGCGTAGACAGTTTTTGAATGAATGCCACCGGTTGCTGAGGACTACGTCCGGCTGACAGGAGTTGTTGAGCAATCGTCTGGCGATTCTCCACTCCCATCACCACGACCAACGTGTCGATCCCGGCGTAGCTAGCCCAATCAGCGGTCGCTGTTGTTTGCCGGTGCCCCGCGATCACGGCAAACGAGGAGGCAATACCTCGATGCGTCAAGGGAATGCCCGCGAGTGACGAGAACGAAATCGCAGAGGAAATCCCTGGGATCACCTCTGCCGGAATGCCGTGGGCGGCGAGAAATTCCAGCTCTTCTCCGCCTCGGCCGAAAATCATGGGATCGCCGCTTTTCAGGCGAACCACGGTGTAGCCCGATTCGGCGCTGTCTAGTAGCCATTGGTTAATGGCGTACTGAATCGCTTCCTGCTCCCCCTGCCGTTTACCGGCATACACCAGCGTCGCCGCAGGGTTTACAAGGGACAAAACCTCGTCTCCCACCAACCGGTCGTAGATCACTACATCGGCTTGCGCCAGAACACGCGCCGCGCGAATGGTCAATAGGTCAGGATGTCCGGGACCGGCCCCAACCAGATAAACCTTTCCTGCTGCTTTGGGCAAAAGAAGCTCCCTGTCCCGGCTGCACGCAGGAGGGCAACACACCACGCAAGCCGCGATATCGACGAAATTTCACTTACTGGGGATTGCTCAACTCAGAGCAAAAGGAAGGAAACTGACAGGGTCTGTGCCATTGGCGGCGAGCCAAACTTCATCGTTCAGCAGCCACTGATGCTTCCTCTAATATATGCGAGGCCGACAGATGGCTGCAAGCGCCCCACACAAGAAATTGTTTATCGCGGGTATAAGATGTATTGGGAAATGCGCGTTGGATCCGCTGATGCACATCGTTGAGCGCGACCGTTTCGAATTCTATGAATCAAGTTACAGAAGGTACTTGTAATTTAGGCGAAACTCGACCATACTGCTGAATCGAGAGCGGTAACGAGCATCTGACGCAAGAAGCTCTTTATGAAACTCTGGCCCCTGGCTTTATACTTCTTCATAATTTGCATCATCGCCGCGGTGATGCTGGGCCTCTCATCTCCTCGGACAGCACCACCAGGATCGCGCCACCGGTTCGCCCTACGAATCGGGCATTCGTTCGGAAGGCTCGGCACAGGTGCGCCTGTCCGTCAAAGTTTTACCTGGTGGCCATGTTCTTCGTCATTTTCGACCTGGAAGCCATTTTCATATTTCTTTGGGCCGTTGCCGGCCGCGAAGCTGGGCTGGGCTGGTTATTCTGAAGTGCTCATCTTCATCGGGGTGTTGGTCGCCGCGCTTAGCCTATCTCTGGCGGGTGGGAGCGCTCGACTGGTTCCCGGCGGGGCCCGGCGCGCAGGAGAAGAATCCGATGAGGTCGCCCGACACCTCTCCAGTAAGCCAGCGGAACTCTCTCCAGGAACTCGTACGGCCGGGCGAGAGTCTGGCCGAAAGCAGTGTGCGCCAAAGCGTGATTTTCTCCCGCCTTCAGGACTTGTTGGCGTGGGGCAGGAAGAACTCCATCTGGCCATTCAACTTCGGGCTCTCGTGCTGCTACGTGGAGATGGCTACCAGCTTGACCAGCAAATACGACATCTCCCGGTTCGGCGCGGAAGTGATCCGCGGGACGCCGCGCGAGGCCGACCTGATGGTGATCGCCGGCACCGTTTTCATCAAGATGGCGCCGGTGATTCAGCGTCTCTACGAGCAGATGATGGAACCGCGATGGGTGATCTCCATGGGCTCGTGCGCCAACTCCGGGGGGATGTACGACATCTACAGCGTGGTGCAGGGCGTGGACAAGTTCCTTCCGGTCGATGTTTACGTGCCGGGCTGCCCGCCGCGACCCGATGCGTTTGAGGAAGGATTGTTGCTACTGCAAAAAGCGGTCGGAACGGAGCGACGGCCTTTGAGCTGGGTGGTCGGCCCGCAGGGAACAGTGCGGCCGCCGATGCCTTCGCTGCGCGATCTCAATCGGGCGGAGCGGCGGAAGGCCACGGTGCTCAGGCCGGTCGATGAGAGTCTGAGAACAATGGTTGCCGGTACCAGTATCGTTGACCAGTTGCGCCAGAAGCTTGGCGACAATCGCTGGTCAAGCTGCAGACACACCTGCGATGGAATCCTGACCTTGCTGGATCGCCAGACAGATTCTTCACGATGCGCTCGCCTACCTAAAGACGGAAGTCGATCAGCCATACCGGATGCTCTACGACCTCACCGCTATCGACGAGCGATGCGGCACACACGGGAGGGTCAGCCCGCCAAGTGATTTCACGGTGGTCTATCACCTCTTATCCTTTGAGCGAAACGAGTACATCCGCATCAAAGTGCCTCTCAAGCGCGAGCAGCCGCCCATCGATACGATCACCGATCTTTGGCCCTGCGGCGAACTGGTACGAGCGCGAAGTCTGGGACATGTTCGGGATTCGTTTCGATGGCCATCCGCACCTGAAGCGTATCCTGATGCCGAGCACCTGGGAAGGGCATCCGCTATCGGAAAGACCATCCGGCGCGAGCCACCGAAATGGGTCCATTCCACTTGCCCGACGAGAAGCAGGACGCGGAGCAGGAAGCGCTGCGCTTCAGGCCCGAAGAATGGGGCATGAAGCCGGGCCGCGACGGCGATGGATTTCTCTTTTCCTAAACGTCGGTCCGCAGCATCCCGGGACGCACGGCGTGCTGCGCATCGTCCTGCAGCTTGATGGCGAAGAGATCGTCGACGCGGTGCCGGAGATCGGCTTCCATCATCGCGGCGCCGAAAAGATGGGCGAGCGGCAAACCTGGCACACCTACATTCCTTACACCGACCGCGTCGATTATCTCGGCGGCGTGATGAACAACATGGCGTATCTGATGGCCGTGGAAAAGCTGGCCGGGATTGACGTGCCGCCTCGCGCGAAGGTGATTCGCGTGATGCTCGTCAGAACTGTTCCGGATCATCAGCCACCTGGTTTGGTACGGCACGTTCGCGCAGGACCTGGGCCAGATGTCGCCGGTCTTTTACACATTCAACGATCGCGAGCGCGCTTTCGGCATCATCGAGGCCATCTGCGGTGCGCGCATGCATCCCAACTGGTTCCGCATCGGCGGGGTCGCGCAGGATCTGCCCAAAGGATGGGACGGCCATGTTTCGGGATTTCTTGAAGTACTTGCCGCCGCGACTGATCGAGTACGACAAGGAAGTCATGCAGAACCGGATCTTCAAGGCGCGCACCAAAGGCGTCGGCGTACTGCACTACGGAGGAGGCCATCGAGTGGGGTGTCACGGGTCCCAATCTGCGCGCCTGCGGATTCGCGTGGGACTTCCGCAAGAAGCAACCGTACTCCGGCTACGAGCAGTTCGAATTCGATATTCCGACCGGCACGGCACGGGGACTGCTACGACCGCGCCGTGGTGCGCGTCGAAGAGATGCGTCAGAGCCTGCGCATCATCGAGCAGTGCGTGGACAACATGCCCGGAGGGCCCATACAAGTCGGTCCATCCGCTGGCCATGCCCGCCGCTCAAAGGAACGGACCATGCACGACATCGAAACGCTGATCACGCACTTTCTTGGCGTGAGTTGGGGCCCGGTGATTCCTCCCGGCGAGGCGCTCGGCGCGATTGAGGCCACGAAGGGAAACAACGGCTATTACCTGGTGAGCGACGGAGGCAACGGCTTCGTACCGGACACGGATCCGCACGCCATCGTTCGCTCACATGCAGATGCTGCCGCTGCTTGTGCCGCGGCCGGATGGTTCCCGACCTGTTCGCCGTCCTGGGCGCCATGGACTACGTGCTGGCGGATATGGATCGATGAGAAAGGAGAGAAGCATGCTGACGGCTGAAGAGCGACAGGAGATTGAGGCGGGGTGGCGCGCTATCCCACTCAGCAGGCGGTCTGCATCGATGCCATGAAGATCGTGCAGCGGCACCGCGGCTGGGTTTCCGACGAGAGCATCCGCGACATCGCGCGAACTGCTCGAGATGTCGTCGCCGATCTCGATGGCGTCGCAACGTTCTACAACCTGATCTTCCGCAAGCCGGTAGGCCGGCACGTGGTCATGCTCTGCGACAGCGTGAGCTGCTGGATCATGGGCTACGACGGCGTGCGCGAGCATTTGGCCGCGCGCCTCGGCATCCAACTCGGAGAAACTACCGCCGACGATCGGTTCACTCTATTGCCGATCGTTTGTCTGGGCGCGTGCGATCAGGCGCCCGCCATGATGATCGACAACGATCTTCATACGGGACCTCGACGCGGCCAGGATCGACAAGTCCTGGAGCGTTATCAAGTAGACATGCCATGGAGAAGCCGCTCACCAGCAGACATCCGACGCCGATGGCCAGCCGGTCTCAACCTCGCGGAGTACGAGAGCCGGGCGGTTATCAGGGCTTGCGCAAGGCGCTGCGCGATGACGCCCCAGAAAGTGCAGATGAATGGTCAAGAAATCGGATTTGCGCGGGCGCGGGGGCGCCGGTTTTCCGACCGGAATCAAGTGGAGCTTTGTTCCGATGGGCGACGGATGCGCCGCGACCCAAGTACCTGGTTCGCCAACGCCGACGAGATGGAGCCCGGCACCTTCAAAGACCGCTACTTGATGGAAGGCGACCCGCACCAGCTCATCGAAGGCATGGTCATTGCGGCCTACGCGATCCAGGCGGACATCGCCTACATCTTCATCCGTGGCGAGTACAAGTAGCGGCAGGAGCGATTCGCGCGGGCGCATCGCCGAAGCCTACGCGGCCGGATACCTCGGCAAGCAACATTCTCGGTTCCGGCTATCAGCCTCGAAATGTATCTGCACGTCAGCGCGGGCCGATACATGTGCGGCGAGGAGACCGCGCTGCTGAACGCGCTCGAAGGCAAGCGCGCGAATCCGCGCGCGAAGCCGCCGTTCCCTCAGGTGTCAGGGCTCTTGGGCAAGCCGACCATCGTGCAGAACGTCGAGACGCTTTGCAAACGTCCCCACATCTGTCAAGCAACGGCGCTCGAGTGGTTTCAGAAGCTTGAGCCGCACCGAAGATGCCGGCACGAAACTTTACGGCGCGAGCGGCAAAGTGAAGCGACCCGGGCTGTGGGAACTGCCGATGGGCACGCCGATGCGCGAGATTCTCGAAGAACACGCCGGTGGCATGCGCGACGGGCTGTCGTTCCGTGGCCTCCTGCCGGGCGGCGCCTCGACCGATTTCCTGGTGGAAGAGCACCTCGACATGCCGATGGACTTCACCGAAGTGCAGAAAGCCGGCAGCCGGCTGGGAACGGGCACCATGGTCGTGCTCGACGATCAAGACCTGTCCGGTCGGCATGGTCTGGAACCTCGAGCACTTCTTCGCGCAGGAATCCTGCGGCTGGTGTACGCCGTGCTGGAGCGGCCTTGACTGGACCGAAAAGATTCTGCGTCGCAATGGAGCAGGGCCGCGCCGAAGCCGGGATCTCGAAAAGCTCGACGTTTCAAACCAAGTTCCTCGCGCCCGGGCAACACGTTCTGCGCACTCGCGCCGGGCGCCGCCGAGCCATTGCAAAGCGCACTGAAATATTTCCGCGACGATTTCGAGCGGCACATTCGATGAACAAGCGCTGCCCCTGGAGATGAGCGTGGCAACCATCTACGTCGACGGCAAACCGTACGAAGCGGACGCCGAAGCAAAACCTGCTCCACGCCTGTCTCTCGCTCGGCTTCGATCTGCCGTACTTCTGCTGGCATCCGGCGCTGGGCTCGGTGGGCGCGTGCCGCCAGTGCGCGGTCAAACAGTTCAAGGATGAAAAGGACACAGCGCGGCAGACTGGTGATGGCGTGCATGACGCCGCGCAACGGAAGGACGCGGATCTCCATTCACGATCCGGAAGCCGTGGCATTTCCGCGCGCGCGTCATCGAGGGGATGATGCTGAACCACCCGCACGATTGTCCGGTGTGCGACGAAGGCGGCGAGTGCCATCTGCAGGACATGACGGTGATGACTGGCCATCGCTACCGCCGCTACGCTTCGACAAGCGCACGTTCCGCAATCAGTACCTCGGGCCGTTTCATGAACCACGAGATGAACCGCTGCATCCAGTGCTACCGCTGCGTTCGCTTCTATCGCGAATACGCCGGAGGAAACGACCTGAACGCGTTCCGCATGCGGGACACCGTATTCTTCGGCCGCAGCGAAGACGGAGTTCTCGAAAACGAGTTCGCGGGCAACCTGGTCGAGATCTGTCCCACTGGTGTTTTCACCGACGCCACACTCAAGCACCACTACACGCGGAAATGGGATCTGCAGATGGCGCCGTCGATTTGCGTTCATTGCGGCGCCGGCTGCAACATCAGCCGTCGGCGAGCGATATGGCTTGCTGCGCCGCGTTATGAACCGGTACAACAGCGAAGTGAACGGCTACTTCCTCTGCGACCGCGGGCGCTTCGGCTACGAGTTCGTGAATTCTTCCGACCGCGAAAAGCAAGTGCGCATCAACGGTGAGTCGGCGTCTCCTGTGACCGCTCTCGCACAGGCGCGCCAGGCCATCGCGAGTCGACCAACGATCGGGATCGGCTCGCCCCGCGCCTCTCTCGAGGCGAATTTTGCCCTCCGCGAATTAGTCGGTTCTGACAATTTCTATAGCGGCGCTTCGCAAACGGATTTCGCCATTGCCGAATCTGTCCGGAAAGCCCTTGAGGGGTCGGTCCCTTCAGCCTCGCTCTCTGACGTCGAAGATTCGGACGCTGTGTTCATCGTCGGAGAGGACGCTACCAATACAGCACCGATTCTTGCGCTCCGGCTCCGCCAGTCCGTTCGTCAGCGAGCCTCCCGGCTTGCCCATAAGCTTGGCATTCCTTTGTGGCTCGATCAGGCCGTTCGCGAGGCTGCCCAGGAGGAACGAAGTCCCCTTTATATTGCGGCGCCGTACGCCACGAAGCTCGACGATATCGCCGCAGATACGTGGCACGCAGTTCCCTCAGAGATTATCCGGCTCGCCCTCGCAGTCGCGCACGAGATTGATGCGAACTCTCCGCAAATCGACGGCCTTCCCGATATTGCCTCGTCACTGGCGAAGCAGATTGCACACAACCTCGTGACTGCCGAGCGGCCGCTCGTCGTCTCCGGTTACGGCCTGCAAAGCAGCGCGATCATAGACGCCTCCGCTCAGATTGCCTACGTGCTGAAGGCTCGCGGGTGCGACGTCCGTCTCGCGCTTACCCTGCCCGAGGCCAACAGTCTCGGCACGTCTTTACTTCATCCCGGATCATTCGAACAGGCCCTCGACGCAGCCCGCCATGGCCGCGTTAAGGCTGTCATCGTTCTTGAGAACGACCTATACCGCCGTGCACCGCGCCGGGTGATTGATGCATTTCTCGCGAACGCCGGGACCGTAATTGTCCTCGACCACATCCGCACGGAAACGACGGAAGCATCCGGCATTTTCTTCCCCTGTTCCTCCTACGCGGAAAGCGACGGCACGCTCGTGAGCAATGAAGGCCGGGCACAACGTTTCTTCGAAGTCGTCCCGCCGCCTGATACAGTTCAGGCCAGTTGGCGTTGGCTTCGTGATCTGGCCGCGCCGATCGAAACGAGCGGCCACCGATGGGAAACTCTCGATGACGTTATCGAGGCCGTCGGCAACGAGTTTCAATCACTCGCGCCCATTCGCCATGCGGCGCCCCTTCACGCGAAGGGTAAGATTCCCCGCGAGCCGAATCGGTACAGTGGACGCACATCGATGCTCGCCAATATTTCGGTGCATGAGCCGAAGCCGCCCGAAGATCCCGATTCATCACTCGCTTTCTCAATGGAGACTTCGCCTCAAGCGTCCGAATCGCCGGCGATGATTCCTTTTTTCTGGGCTCCAGGCTGGAACTCCATCCAGGCAACGGCAAAGTTTCAAGCCGAAGTGGGCGGACATCTGCGCGGCGGCGACCCTGGTGTGCGATTGTTAGATCCACGCACGAATGCTGTTCGTCAAATCGCAATCGACGTCCCCGGTGCATTTGAGCCGCGAGCGCAAGGACTCCTTCCTGTCCCGATGTTCCATATCTTCGGCTCAGAAGAATTGAGCGTCCGTGCTCCAGCCATCCGCCAGCTAATACCGTCTCCCCGCGCCGCCATCAACCCCGCCGATGCCCAAACACTCAGCCTCAGCGAAGGCGATTCAATCAAGCTGCAATCCGAGGCCGAAACCATAGAGTTGCCTGTTGTCCTTCGCAATGACATTCCTCTGGGCGTTGTTTGCGTGCCGGCTGGCATCACCTCGGCTTCCACCCGCACCGCGCCTGTAACCCTTCCGGAGACAACCGCTGCTTCATCCCTCAGGGGCAGCCTATGAGTCTCTCTGCGCTCTTCCCGTTACTCGTCATCGCTGTCGTTCTGGGCATCGTCTTGAATCTTGCCGGAGGGCTCATCTGGGTCGAGCGCCGGTTGCTTGCCCTCTGGCAAGATCGCTACGGCCCCAACCGCGTCGGTCCTTTTGGTCTTGGGCAAGTCGTCGCCGATTCCGTCAAACTCTTTACGAAGGAAGATTGGATTCCTCCGTTCGCCGACAAACCGGTCTTCGTCCTCGCGCCCGCCATCGTCGTGGCCACGGCGCTTATCTCGTTTGCCGTGATTCCGTTTGCAAAAGACTTTGTCATAGCGGATTTGAACATAGGCATTCTCTTCCTGCTCGCCATGTCCTCGCTTGGCGTCTACAGCGTCGTGCTCGCCGGCTGGTCCTCGAATAACAAGTATTCTCTGCTTGGGGGTGTCCGCGCCTCCGCTCAGATGCTTAGCTACGAAGTCTTCATGGGCATCGCCCTGATGGGCACTGTAGTCATTACGGGTTCGTTCCGCATTACCGACATCGTCGAAGCGCAGCGTCACCTTTGGTTCGTCATCCCGCAGTTCGCCGGCTTCGTGCTCTTCTTTATCGCCGGTGTGGCCGAGACACGGCGTCTGCCTTTCGACCTCGCCGAGGCCGAAAGCGAATTGATCGCCGGTTTCCATTCTGAATATTCCGGTATGAAGTTTGGAATGTTCTTCGTCGGCGAGTATATCGGCGTAATTCTCATTTCTTCAATGCTGTCTCTGCTCTATTTCGGTGGCTGGCTTGGCCCTATCCTGCCCGGCCCGCTTTGGTTCTGCCATTAAGACCATGGCCTTCATCTGTCTCTTCATTCTGCTGAGGGCGGCGCTTCCCCGTCCGCGTTTTGATCAGCTCATGTCCTGGGGTTGGAAAACTATGTTCCCGCTCTCGCTAGCGAATTTATTGGTTACGGGAGCCGTTGTGCTTTTGCTCTCACTAAGGAGGTGGCGTTATGTTCAGTCTGCTGCGCTCGCTTTGGGAGGTCTTCCTCCATGGTTTCCGAAAGCGCGTCACCATTCAGTATCCCGATGAGAAGGCCGTGCTTTCACCGCGCTATCGCGGCCGTATCGTGCTGACCCGCGATCCTGACGGCGGCGAACGCTGCGTAGCCTGCAACCTCTGTGCAGTCGTCTGCCCGACCGATTGCATTTCCCTTCAGGCCACCGAAGACGAACACGGCCGCCGCTATCCCGGATTTCTTCCGAATCAACTTCTCGCGCTGCATTTTTTGCGGCTATTGCGAAGAAGCTTGTCCGACATATGCCATCCAACTCACACCCGATTTCGAAATGGGTGAATATGTGCGCCAGAATCTCGTCTACGAAAAGGAGGATCTGATGATCAACGGCCCGGGCAAGTACCCCGACTACAATTTCTGGCGCGTCGCCGGTGTCGAGATCGCCGGCAAAGACAAAGGCCAGGCCGAGCACGAAAGCCAGCCGGTCGACATTCACAGCCTTTTGCCCTAAGGAGTTTGCATGCTGCTCGTCTTCTATGGAGCTGGACTCGTTGCGATCGTATCCACGCTGCTCACCATCACGCGGCGCAATGCGATCCACGCCCTTGCTGTACCTGATCGTGTCACTGCTCGCGATCGCATCGACTTTTACATCATGGGCGCGCCTTTCGTGGCTGCGCTTGAACTGATCATCTATGCCGGCGCCATCATGGTGCTGTTCGTGTTTGTGGTCATGATGCTCAATATCGGCGAGCGCGCGGCCGACGCGGAAAGGCAAATGGCTGAAACCAGATTTTGGCTCGGGCCCGGCGTTCTGGCGCGATCTCCTGCGGAATTAGTCTATGTAGCATTGCGAACCGCAGCAACGCTCCACCGCGGCAATTGTCACGCCCAAAGAAGTCGGCATCGCACTCTTCGGGCCTTACGCCATCGGCGTGGAACTGGCTTCGCTGCTGCTGACTGGCGGGGCTCGTGGGCGCTTATCACCTGGGAAGACGCGTCGTTCAGAAGAGAGGAGGAGCAACGTGGCACCGATACCGATGGAACACGCGTTCTTCTCGCCAGTCGTTGTTCGCGCTGGGAGTGATCGGACTTCTCACGCGGCGTAATCTCATTTTCACGCTGATGTCGCGTGGAGATCATGCTGAATGCCGCCGGCTTGATTTCGTGGCCGGCAGGCGCTCGCTGGGGTCAGCCCGATGGCCAGATCATGTTTCTCTTCATCCTGGCCATGGCCGCGGCCGAGGTATCGGTAGGTCTCGCGATGTTATTCAGTTCCACCGCGGACACCCTACAGCTGGACGCCGATGCGGCAAGCGAGATGAAAGGTTAACATGCATGAACCTGCTCTGGCTGATTCCGGCTTTCCTTTTGCAAGCGCCGTCGTACTGGCTCTGTTCGGATCGCCGGCTTCCACGCCGTCGCCGTGGCTTGGGCGCAGGTTCCGTCGGCCTCTCGGCACTGCGTTGCCGCGTCGTTGCCGTGGCATTCTTCTCCGCACCTCCCCCGGCGTCGGCCTATGCAACGATCTGTGGACCTGGATGATCGTCGGCGGATTCCGTCCCGAAATCGGCTTATATCTCGATCCAGTCTCGCTGGTCATGGTGCTTGTAATCACGTTCGTCGGCTTTCTGATTCATCTTTATTCCACGGAATACATGCGCGAGGACGACGGCTTCCCTCGATTTTTCGCCTACATGAATCTCTTCGTGGCTTCCATGATCACCTTGGTGCTCGCGAACAATCTCCTGCTGCTGTACCTCGGTTGGGAAGGCGTAGGCCTATGCAGCTATCTCTTGATCGGCTTCTGGTACAGCGATCCGGCAAACGTTCGCGCGGCGAACAAAGCCTTCCTCGTGACACGCATCGGCGATACAGCGATGGCTGTCGGCCTGTTTCTCCTGGCACGCAGCTCGGCACGTTGGACATTCAGGAAGCTCATGCGGCGGGCGCAAGCGCAGTGGCCTGTCGGCAGTACGGCTGCCATCGCCGCTGCTGCACTGCTCTTGGCAGGCGCAGTGGGCAAATCGGCGCAATTGCCGTTCCAGACGTGGCTGCCCGATGCCATGGCTGGCCCTACGCCGACTAGCGCACTCATCCACGCCGCCACCATGGTCACTGCCGGCGTTTACCTGATTGCCCGCACGCATACGCTGTTCAGCCTTGCGCCTCCGGTTCAACTCGCTGTCGCTCTCATCGGGGCAGCCACCTGCTACTGGCAGCCTTTAGTGCGCTGGCGCAGAGCGACATCAAACGCGTGCTCGCCTACTCCACCATCAGCCAGATCGGCTACATGTTCTTGGCGCTCGGCCTCGGAGCATGGTCGGCCGCCATCTTTCACTTCATGACGCATGCCTTCTTCAAGGCACTCCTGTTCCTGGCCGCGGGAGTGGTCATTCAGGCCATGCACCATGAACAGGATATGTTCCGCATGGGCGGCCTTCGCTTCGAACTACCGCTCGCCTACTGGTCTTTTCTTATCGGCGGATCGGCCTTGGCAGGCTTCCGCTGATCACGGCTGGCTTCTTTAGCAAGGATCTGATTCTATGGCAGGCTTGGGCCGGTCCAAACGGGAATGTCTGGTTCTGGCTGGCAGGCATGCGGGCGCGTTGCTTACCTCGCTGTACACCTTC